>NZ_CM177770.1:0-575000 GCF_058269055.1 Paenibacillus sp. JNUCC 34
TCCCCTTTAAAATCAATCAGCTCCAGCTCTTCACGTACTTTACCGAGCTCAGAAGAGCTTGAGCTGATTTCGATTCCTCCGTGTTCCATCGTCTGCATGCGCACAATGTTTGTTTTTTCCTCTTTGGAGAGCAAATAAGCACGATCGATGGACTCACTCAATTTTTTTGTATCCAGAATTAGTTCTGTTTTGTGTGTTGTAGGAATAATTCTAGAAGTATCCGGATAAATACCGTCCAAAATACGGGAGTAGAAAAGGACACGATCGATTTTGAACAAAACCTGATTGTCCGCTACAACGATATCGACAAGTGTGTTTTGATCCGGAATGATTTTGCTCAGCTCATTCAATGTTTTACCGGCAATAACAACATTGCTGAATTTTACATCTTCTGTACCTTCCAGCTGTGCGGAGCGTGTTGCCAGACGGTGACGGTCAGTTGCGGTAAACTTCAGCTCATTATCAGCAAGGTTCCACAACACACCCGTCAAAATGGGTGTCGTTTCATGTGTTGAAATGGAGAATACGGTTTGTTTGATCATGTTTTTCAACAGGTCGCCAGGAAGAGAGACTGTTTGGCTCCCTTCGATGCTTGGAAGTACCGGAAACTCTTCTGGATCCAGGCCTACCATTTGAATTTCGGTAGCACCTGCAGCAATAAAGGTCTGAAAGTTTTCTTTGACCTCCATTTGGATTTCCTGTGAAGGAAGCTTTTTGATGATTTCTACGAAAAATTTAGCTGGCAAAACAACGCTTCCTGGCTGATCCACCTGCACAATCGTTTGCTTCTCATCTTCCGCAGGAATAAAGGACTGAATGGAAATATCGGTATCGCTGGCGGTTAATGTCACTCCTTGATGATTCACGTCCAATTTAATCCCGGTCAAAATCGGAATCGTTGTCCGGCTAGAAATGGCTTTAGAGACATGCTGGATGGATTCGTTCAAAACATTTTTTAATATGCTGATTTTCATCAATTTCACTCCTTGCGGATAAATGCGAAGGTTTTGAACTATTCGGCAGCGCCGGATATTCTAAGGCCTTCTTTATGGATAATTATTTATTAATTATTAATAGTATCAGTAGTAGGGGCACTGAATATGTGGATAAGCCTAAGAAAAGGCATAAAATTAAGCCTATCCACATGTGTATAGATTGTGCATAGGCTTTGAACTTGTTCAGGTTGGATTTTTGATTTTCTCCGTGAGATTGTTAACAACTTTGAAGAGTTCCTGATCGACTTTAAGCGATTGGGTTATTTTCTCGTGGGCGTGAATGACCGTCGTATGGTCGCGGCCTCCAAAGGCTTCACCAATCTTAGGCAGGGAAAAGTCCGTCAATTCGCGGGACAAATACATGGCAATCTGCCTCGGAAATGCGACAGCTTTCGTTCTTTTCCGTGCTTTGAAGTCTTCCATACGCAGGTTGTAGTACTCTCCGACCTTTTGCTGAATGTCCTGGATCGTAATCATTCGCGGACGACTGGAAGGAATGATATCTTTCAGCGCTTCAGCAGCAAGATGAGTCGTTACATCCTGGTTCGTGAGCGAGGAGTAGGCTACCACACGTATGAGTGCGCCCTCCAGCTCGCGGATGTTCGTATCGATCTGATTGGCGATATACATCATCGCTTCATTTGGGATATCGAGATTCTCGGCCTTGGCCTTCTTACGAAGAATCGCGATCCGCGTCTCTAGATCCGGCGGCTGAATATCGGTGATCAGTCCCCATTCAAAGCGGGAGCGAAGCCGTTCCTCAAGCGTCGGTATTTCTTTTGGCGGGCGGTCACTGGAGATGATGATTTGCTTCCGTTCTTCATGCAGCGCATTGAAGGTATGGAAAAATTCCTCCTGAGTCGACTCTTTACCAGCCAGAAACTGAATATCGTCTATGAGCAGAATATCAACGTTCCGGTATTTGTTGCGGAAGCTTTCCGCCCGGTTGTCCCGGATGGAGTTGATGAACTCGTTGGTGAACTTCTCGGAGGAGATGTACACGACTTTACTGCTCGGATTATGCTCCAAAATATAATGTCCGATCGCATGCATCAGATGCGTTTTACCAAGTCCTACGCCGCCGTAAAGAAACAATGGGTTGTAAGCCTTCGCTGGAGCTTCGGCCACGGCTAGCGAGGCAGCATGAGCGAACCGGTTACCCGAGCCAATGACGAAGGTGTCGAACGTATATTTCTGATTCAGCATATGTGACTGAATTTCATCACTGGATACCTGCATAGGTTGAGACGGCTGTTGTGGGGCGAGGTCGGCGGTTTTTGTCTCCTCAATGACAAACCGGACGTCAACCTGCTTTCCCATGACTTCGTACACCGTCGAGCTAACCAATTTGGTATATCTGCTCTCCAGCCATTCCACGGCAAAAGTAGTAGGAGCGGAAATGACAACGGAGTGATCGTTCAGCGTCAATGCTTTGGTGGCTTTAAACCAAGTGTCAAAACTGGGTTTGCTTAGCTTGGTTTGTATGATCGATAAAATTTGATGCCATAATTCGGAAGTATGGCTGTCCAAAACTGTCACTCCTTTAAATCTTCCAAATGTGGCTAGAGCCATGAGTGGAAATGTCGAAAGAAAATGAATGATGTAGACTTATCCCCAATGCTAGACTCCGTAAAAACAAAAAAATATGGATAAATTGAAATTGTTCACAACTTTATCCACAGCCTGTTGATAATATGGAGGGTTCATTCACATATTCACATCCAAAAGTAATATCATCATAGCAAAAGAAGGGCTTATTTTCAATGCGTGAGCGTTTTTTATCCACAAATTCAAGACGTTGTGCATAATTTTTATTCACACCACTATATATTGTTTATAATCTGTTCAGGTTTCGACATCATTGGTAACAATGCGGGAAAAATTATACACAGGTTGTTCGCGCTGAGAATGAGGTATTCAGCTTTTTGTCGGGATGTGAAAAAACCAATTTGGCAGCCTGCCTGTGGGTAACCTTTCCTTCATTAGCTGTGTATGCCGGGTAAACCAACAATTGAAAGAAAAAAAGGCCGCTCCGTGAGGAGCGGCCTTTTAGCTCTAATTGAAGTCATTTGAGGTTATGTGACAATCAGATTTTCATAAATTTGCGCTGGAACTCGGCAATCGCCTCGTACTCTTCTTCCAGCTTACGGGAGATCCGGATATAGATCGGCAGCAGGCTCTTATATATTACTGCGTTCTGTTCAATCGGCTGATGTTCGTGAGTACCGCCAACCATATCGGCCACGATATCAAGCGATTGGGCTCTGCCTGTAGCATATAGACCAAGTACTACAGCTCCGAGACAGGAGCTTTCGTAGCTCTCAGGGACGATCACTTGTTGATTGAAAATATCCGCCATCATCTGACGCCAGATTGGAGAGCGGGCGAAACCGCCAGTCGCATGAATCTTGGTCGGACATCCCATTTGCTCTTCCATCGCAAGCAGTACGGTGTACATGTTGAAAATGACACCTTCCAGCACAGAGCGGATCATATGCTCCTTCTGATGGTTCAAGGTGAGGCCAAAGAAGGAACCGCGTGCATTCGGATCCCATAACGGAGCCCGTTCTCCGGTCAGGTAAGGATGGAATAAAAGACCGTCTGAACCGGGAGCGACCCGCTCTGCAATCTTGGTCAAGACGTCATAGGGATTAATACCGAGCCGCTTCGCCGTCTCTACCTCCGATGCGGCGAACTGATCACGGACCCATCGGAAGATCATGCCGCCGTTGTTAACCGGACCGCCAATCACCCATTTATTTTCCGTCAGTGCATAACAAAAAATACGTCCTTTGGGATCCGTCATTGGTTTATCCACAACGGTTCGAATGGCACCACTGGTACCGATTGTAGCTGCGACCACACCCGGTTCAATAGCATTGACACCGAGATTGGAGAGCACGCCGTCACTTGCTCCCAGCACGAATGGAGTGGAGGGAGAGAGGCCCATAGCGGCTGCATAACTGGTATCCAGCCCTGTCATGATGTGTGTGGTAGGAACCAGGGTCGACAGACGGTCTTCTGTAATTCCAGCGATCTTTAAAGCCTCTTTGTCCCAGCTCAGCGTATTAAGGTTCAACAAGCCAGTGGACGAAGCGATCGAATGGTCAACGACATATTGATGAAACAATTTGTAATATACATATTCTTTAATCGAAATGAATTTTGCTGCCTGGTTAAACAATGACTCCTGTTCATGACGCAGCCACATAAGTTTGGTAATGGGAGACATCGGATGGATCGGGGTACCGGTTCTTAAGTACAGCTCATGCCCGCCAAAATCTTTTTTCAGTCTAGCAGACCATTCCGCACTACGGTTATCGGCCCAAGTAATACAATGAGTCAGAGGATTTCCGTTCTTATCAACTGCAATTACACTGTGCATTGCCGAGCTGAAAGAGACGAACAGAACCTGGTCCGGACGGATGCCGCTATCTGCCATAACTCCTTGAACCGAGGATATTACCGTATTGAATATTTCCTCAGGATCCTGTTCAGCAGCGGAGGGAGCAGGCGTGAGGAGCGGATATTCACCGTCCGATTTTGCAATGATTTTCCCGTACTCTGTAAACAGCACAGCTTTCGTGCTAGTTGTTCCAATATCAACACCGATCATATAGTTCAGCGTATCCACAAGGCATACCTTCTTTCCACATTAAGGTGTTTCGAGATCAGTCTAATCTGTATTCTCAAATTATACAAATACGCTCAAGGTGAGAGCGAGTACAAGTCCGATGACTGACAAAAGTGTTTCCATAACGGTCCAAGTTTTCAGCGTCTGGGGCACGGTCATGTTGAAAAACTCTTTGACCATCCAAAAGCCGGCGTCATTTACGTGTGACAATACGATGGAGCCTGCTCCTGTTGCCAGAACGACCAGTTCCACATTGGCACCCGGTGTCAGAGCGAGTACTGGTGCTACAATCCCGGCTGCCGTTGTCATGGCTACCGTAGCAGAACCTGTTGCAACACGGATCAGAGCAGCAACAAGCCAGGCGAACAAGATAACGTTAATGTTGGCTCCTGTGGCGATTTCCGCAATTGCCGTACCGACACCACTGTTGATAAGTACTTGTTTGAATGCTCCGCCTGCGCCGATGATCAGGATAATTGTCGCTATAGGTGCAAGACACTCACTTGTAAAGCGGGAAACTTCATGTTTGTTGAAACCGCGAGCAAATCCAAGCGAGAAGAAGGAGAACACAGCAGCAATCAACAGCGCGATGATTTCATGCCCGATAAATTCACAGAATAAAGTGATGCTACTGGATGCATCCGGATCGACAATATCTGCAATGGAACCGATAAGCATCAGAATGACTGGCAGTAAAATCGTAAACAGCGTGATTCCAAAGCCTGGCAAGCCGCGTGTTGCTTTGTTGGAGAATTGTTCAGCTAGCTCTGCCGGTGGTTCGGTTTGAATGCGTTTACCGATAAATTTACCAAAGAGCGGACCGGCAATAATGGCCGCCGGAATACCAATGATGAACGAATACAATATAGTTTTTCCAAGATCCGCCTGATAGGCATCAATCGCAATCATGGGAGCTGGATGCGGGGGAACCAAGCCGTGAACAGTGGAAAGACCAGCAAGAATCGGAATTCCGATCTGAAGCAGCGGCATTTTTGTTTTACGGGCTACGGTAAAGACAATCGGAATCAGCAAAATGACACCGACTTCAAAGAACACAGGAATACCTACTATAAATCCGACGATCATCATCGCCCAGTGAACTCTTTTTTCTCCAAAACGGTCAACGAGTGTGTTAGCGATTTGCTCGGCACCGCCGGATTCGGCCATCATTTTACCGAGCATGGTTCCGAGGGCAATAACGATTGCGATCGTACCCAATGTGCCGCCTAAACCGCTTGTTATGGAAGTGACAACATCGGCTGGCTTCATGCCTGTGAGAAGCCCAAGCATTAGGGCCGAAATCAGAAGGGTAACAAAGGGATTCCATTTATACTTTGAGATCAGAACGATCAGAAAAACGATGGTTATCAGAGTCCAAAACATTAAAGTAGCATTATGACTGAGACCAAAAAGTGAGCTCATGTTGAACGTCCTCCTAATAATATGCCCACATTATTGGGCGTGATTGATGTATTAGTAAGTATCTGAGGTAGTATACCCTTTTCAGGTTGTGTACTTGTCGACAAGTTAGAGAGAAAGAGATTGCACCTAATAGGTGCTGCTATCCCTTTGGAAAGCTGTGGTTCAGGGTCGTACGGGAATCGTCAAAATAATGCTGAACCGCCAATTGAATTCGCTGTGGATCCAAAGAGTTCATCTCTTGTACCAATTTGACGTGTTTATCTATCACATAACTGATTTTGGATTCTCCGCCGCTGAATATCTGGTCTGTTGTGATAAGCATAACGGTCATGACGATCGGACGGATGCTATTCCATAGATGAAGGATGCGTTTATGATTGGCCTCTGTAATGATTTTTTCATGGAAAGCCAAGTCTTGATACGAAAATTCAATGGAATCGCGGTGTTTGGCTGCCAGCTTCATTCGGTCTATGATCTGCTCCAGACTTCGTATTAAATCTGGATGAGGGCTTACAAATACATGGCCCTGTACAAAACTTTCTATGAGAAAACGGACATCGTACAGTTCTTCCATATCTTTTAACGATAATCCGATAACGACAGCGCCCATGCGTTCCAACCGGATCAGACCTTCATTCGATAGCGTTTTCATTGCTTCCCTAACGGGGGAGCGGCTGGTTCCGAAATCGCTTGCAATTCGGTTTTCGGACAAAACTTCGCCTGTTTTAATGGCTCCGCTTATGATCTGAAGGCGTAATTCACTTGTAATCGCCTCCCCAAGGGAGACTCCCTGAAGCCAGGATGTAGGATATTTCATGACGATGATCTCCAATCCGAATATCTAATGGTAATGATTGTACCATATCGGAAGAGCCCCTTTCCACGGAAAGGAAGTCGCATTACCTGGACAACAAAGGGAGCGGTGGAACAGTTACTCTGACTTTTCAACAGCATGGCCGCCGAATTCATTGCGGAGTGCTGCTACGACTTTTCCATGGAATGTATCATTCTCCATAGAGCGGTAGCGCATAAACAATGACATGGCAATAACTGGTGCACTAGCTTGCAGATCAAGTGCTGTCTCCACGGTCCATTTGCCTTCACCGGAGGATTTCATAACACCTTTAATTCCCTCAAGCTTTGGATCTTTCGAAAAAGCATTCTGGGTCAGTTCCATCAGCCAGCTGCGGATGACCGAACCGTTGGACCAGACACGTGCGACATCTTCAAAGTTATAGTTGAAGCTGCTTTTTTCAAGTACTTCGAAGCCTTCGGCAATAGATTGCATCATGCCGTACTCGATTCCGTTGTGTACCATTTTCAAAAAGTGACCGCTGCCATTTGGACCGGCATACAGATAGCCGTTTTCGACTGCCATGTCTTTAAATAGAGGCTCAATAACAGGGAATACATCCGGATTGCCACCAATCATAAAGCATCCTCCGTTATGCGCTCCCTCCATACCGCCGGAAGTGCCAGCATCATAATAATGAATACTTAGAGCTGCAAGTTTCTCTGCATGGGCGATGGATTCTTTGTAATGTGAGTTCCCGCCGTCAATCAATATATCTCCAGCCTGGAGCAGAGGAGTAATGGATTCGATTACAGACTCGACAATAGCTCCCGCAGGCACCATCATCCACACAATCCGGGGGGTTGGAAGCTTGGCCACCATTTCCTCCAAGGAAGATGCTCCCTCAGCTCCATGTTCTGCTGATTGCTGAACCAGTTCAGGGTTTACATCATACGCTGCTACCTGATGATCATGACGTACCAAGTTTTGCATGAGGTTAAAACCCATCTTGCCGAGGCCGATCAGACCGATTTTCATGTAAAGTACAGTCCTTTCCCATTGTATACTTGTATACAACTTATTTTTCTTAATCATCTTACTCCTTAAAAAAGCATCTGTAAACATCATCTGTAAGCGCCAACAGTAAGAGGGTGTTGCCAAAAGGCATTAACGGAAATTGTTTATTAATAATTATCCCCATGTGGATAATTATTCGTGAATCTGGTAGTAAACATGCATCGCCTGTGGAAAACTTTAAAGGAATGATATAGGAAGTTTTGGATTGACTTCTGGATGTGATTGTGATTAAATATATAAAGGCATTTTCTGTGATGATATTTATAAAATATAAGAAAGTATTAGGTGTTCTATTTTTCTTATATTTCTCGCAGAAACGGACCTGTCTTACAAAATGATGGCGAACCGTTTCTACTTGTTATATGGTAATATAAGATTCCTTTAAGGAGGTGCAACAGATCATGAAACAGACTTTCAAACCTAATGTAAGCAAGCGTAAGAAAAACCACGGGTTCCGTAAAAGAATGAGTACAAAGAACGGACGTAAAGTACTGGCTAGCCGCCGTCAAAAAGGCAGAAAAGTATTGAGCGCTTAATATTTGTGCCACGATGCCACGAAGACCACCGAGGTGGTCTTTTTTTAAATATTAGAATTTATAAGTGTCACGTATAAATAATCTAATATTTCTCGAAGAAACGCTCTTCATCCTTATGTAGGATGACGAAGGCGTTTCTTCTTGCGTAATTGTTAATATGAAGAATCTATTATGTCGTTTACCGCGTGAGCGGTGTGACTATACTATTATATATAGGAAGAAATGCTGTGAGACGTCGATGGTAAAAGATCAAAAACCTAAAGGCAGGCAGGGAGAGACTGGTGCAAAAAAAACTGCGTTTACGGAACCGGGCTGACTTCAGCCGTGTTTATCGTCACGGAAAGTCTTTTGCCAATCATCAATTCGTGGTGTATTGGTCCCGCAAGAAAGACGTTGAGCAATTTCGGGCCGGCATATCGGTTAGTAAAAAGGTAGGAAACGCTGTGGTCCGCAACCGGATGAGGCGACTGGTAAAGGAAATCGTCCGCAGTCATCAACACGAGATTGTGGAGCATATGGATCTGATTTTTATTGTCAGAAAAGGTGCACTGGACAAGACCTATCAGGAGCTGGAGAAAAGCGTGCTACATGTACTGCGCAAATCATCACTTTTAAAGCCAAAGAAGGGATGAGCTTGTGTTTATTTGTCCATATAAATATGTTATGATTTACATTGGAATGGAATGGCTAAGAGAGGGGTTTTGAAGTGTCGCTAACGAAGACAAGACGAGGGAAATGGTTCCTCCTCACAGCTTTGCTGATACTAGCAATGGTTGTTTTATCTGGTTGTGCACCGCAAGGAAACCAGATGCGTACCATCGAAGACCTGAAAAACGGGGGCTTTTGGCAGAGCAACGTCATATTTTACTTTACGTGGGCCCTGAATAAATTTGCTACTTGGTTTAATGGTGAGTACGGATTGGCGGTTCTGGTTATGGTGCTTATCGTCCGGACATTGATCCTGCCGTTGACACTAAAGCAGGTAAGAAGCTCGAGAGCAATGCAAGCGATTCAACCTGAACTTATGAAGATCCGCGAGAAATACAAAGATACTCCTGAAAAAGTGCAGCAGGAGACCATGAGGCTGTTCCAAGAGAACAAGGTCAACCCGATGGCGGGTTGTTTACCGCTTATTGTTCAGATGCCGATCTTTATTGCACTTTATCAATCCATTTATTTTAACGGGGCACTTCGTGAACACGAATTTTTGTGGCTGCAGCTCGGAGAACCAGACAAGCTGTTCATTTTGCCGGTTTTGGCGGCATTCACAACATTCTTCCAAACCAAAATGATGATGAAGATGAACCCATCGCCTCAACAGGGGATGATGCAGTTCATGATGTTTGTATATCCGATTCTGATCTTTGTAATGTCGTTTCAGTTCCCTTCTGCACTTCCGTTGTACTGGTTCTACAGTAACTTGTACACTATCGCGCAGAACTACTTCTTGTACCGCAACAATGACAAAAATGCAGTGGTTGCTAACGTAAAAACTGCGAGCGCAGGTCAAAGTAAAGGTCCGAAGAACGGGAAAAAGGGCAAAAAAGGAGCTAAAAAGTCGAAATGAGTAAAATCGTCGCAACAGGAAAAACCGTTGAGGATGCTGTCGAACAAGGGCTAGCCCAGTGGGGTGTAAGTCGGGACCACGTATCGGTTCAAATTTTGAGTCAGCCGTCAAAAGGATTCCTGGGGCTGTTCGGAGTAAAGGAAGCCAAGGTTGAGCTTACGCTTCTCTCGAGCAGTGCTGGCGGCGACGAACTTAAGAAGGACTTCTCCTCTGAAAAGCAGGCAGCGCCTGCACTTGAAATACAGAAGACACCAGCCGAGCCGGAAAAAATGGCTGTAGTTAGTAGCTTGTCTGAGGACAAGACGGTTTATCCTGATAAGCATGCAGAAGAAGATCCTTATCAGGAGGTGATAAGCTTCCTGATGGAGACAGGAAGAGCCATGGGACTGGACATTACAGTTGATGTCGAGCATGGTAAGGAGTTTTCCACACTTCATATTTCCGGTTCCGGCTTAGGCCTTATGATTGGTCGTAGAGGACAGACGCTGGATGCATTGCAGTATCTGGCTAACATTGTAGCTAATCGCTACTCTGATAATTATGTCCGTATTGTGCTGGACGCGGAAAATTTCCGTGAACGCCGCAAGAAGACATTGGAGGACCTCGCTGACCGATTGGCCGGACGTGCTGTGAAGACGCGAAAAGAAATTGTACTGGAACCGATGCCTGCTTCTGAGCGTAAGGTTATCCATTTTAGACTACAAAATCATGCTAAGGTAAAGACATTTAGTAAAGGTGAGGAACCGAATCGCCGTATCGTCATTACCCTGAAGCAGCAGTAAAGATTATATGACTCAATGACTCCTTGGTGTGAATAGGGAGTCATTGTTTTTTTAGAAATAAGAAAGTTAAAAACAATGAATAGTCAAAAAGAAGGTGAATGTCATGTTGAGTGATACGATTGCCGCGATTTCTACAGCGGTTGGTGAAGGCGGCATCGCGATTATTCGTGTCAGCGGTCCCGAAGCTGTTATAGAAGTAGAGAAAATATTCAAGAGTAAAACGAAATTATCCGAGGTGGATTCGCATACGGTTCATTACGGGCATATCATGGATCCTTTGAGCCGGGATAACCTTGAAGAGGTGCTGGTTACCGTAATGAGAGCACCTCGCTCATTTACGACCGAAGATGTGGTTGAGATCAGCGCACACGGCGGGGTTATTGCGGTGAAGCGGGTGATGGATTTACTGTTGCAGCAAGATATCCGTCTCGCTGAACCAGGTGAGTTTACGAAGAGGGCTTTTTTGAATGGTAGAATTGATTTGTCCCAGGCGGAAGGGGTAATCGATCTTATCAGGTCAAAGTCGGACCGGGCCTTCTCCGTTGCATTGAAGCAGGTGGAAGGAACATTGTCCCGCAAAATTAACGAGCTGCGTCATACGCTCGTGGAAACCTTGGCGCATATTGAGGTTAACATTGACTATCCAGAGCATGATGTGGAATCACTCACTTCAGAATTTATAAAAGATAAAAGCCGGTTTGTGATGGAAGAGATCGACAAGCTGCTGAAGACAGCGGAAGAAGGCAAGATACTCCGTGAGGGCATCACCACAGCTATTGTTGGACGTCCGAATGTCGGGAAGTCGTCTTTGCTGAATACACTGGCTCACGATAATCGGGCTATTGTTACAGATATCCCAGGGACGACACGAGATGTTATTGAGGAGTTTGTTACGATTAACAACATTCCGCTTAAGCTGCTCGATACCGCAGGGATTCGGGAGACGATGGACGTTGTTGAAAAAATCGGTGTAGAGCGCTCCAAACATGCGGTAAATGAAGCAGATTTAATCCTGTTGGTACTGAATGCAAACGAGCCTCTGCATGAAGATGAATTGGAATTGATGGAACAAATACGCGGTAGACAATGTATTGTGATTTTGAATAAAATGGACTTACCGTCACAACTGGATATGGACATTGTACGTCGATATTATCCGGATGAGCTGATCGTTCCGATGTCTGTAAAGGCAGAGGAAGGAATTGACCGGTTGGAAGATGCTATTTCCGGGCTCTTCTTCAGCGGAAAGATAGAGGGCGGAGATCTGACCTACGTCAGCAATGTTCGTCATATCGCACTGCTTAAGAAATCGAAAAAATCATTGATGGATGCATATGAAGCGGCTGATCAGTACATTCCGATAGATATGATCCAGATCGATGTGCGGCTTGCTTGGGAGCAGCTTGGAGAGATCTTGGGTGAGGCGGTTGGTGATTCGCTGATCGATCAGATTTTCTCGCAATTTTGTCTTGGAAAATAAGATTTTAAGTGCGTGTTCAAAAAGATCGGTTTTCAGCACCGAGAAGGTTGAAAGAAGCTAGGGACTGAGGAGCGGAGCGTACGTTTTGGGTACGTGAGCACCAGAAGGACCGGCTGAATTCAAGATTCGATGACGAGCCCACTTCCTGATTCACTTCGTGATCAAAAGCGGACTTTTTGAACAACCTTTTTAAATATAGAATTAAAAATATAAAAAATGGAGGGTTTGCCATGAGTTATGTAGGAGGCACCTACGACGTGATTGTTGTCGGCGCGGGCCACGCGGGTTGTGAAGCTGCACTGGCTTCCGCACGTATGGGTGCCGAAACGTTGATGGTCACGATCAACTTGGATATGGTTGCTTTTATGCCATGTAATCCGTCGATTGGCGGACCAGCCAAAGGACATGTTGTGCGCGAAATTGATGCCCTGGGTGGCGAGATGGGACGCAATATTGATAAGACGTTTATACAAATGCGGATGTTGAATACTGGTAAAGGACCAGCGGTACATGCGCTGCGTGCACAGGCTGATAAGTTTTCCTATCAACATACCATGAAAGAAACGTTGGAGAAGGAAGAGAACCTGACAGTTCGTCAGGGAATGGTTGACCGTCTTGTTGTTGAAGATGGTGAATGTGTAGGGATTTTCACGCAAACAGGAACGGAATATCGCGCCAAATCGGTTGTGTTGACGACAGGGACCTATTTGCGCGGTAAAGTTATCATGGGTGAGCTGACCTATGAAAGTGGTCCTAACAACCAACAGCCGTCTGTGAAATTGGCGGAGAATCTGCGCGAGCTTGGATTTGATCTTGTTCGTTTCAAGACAGGTACTCCTCCGCGGGTGCATAAAGATACTATTGATTTCTCGAAGACCGAAATTCAGCCGGGGGATGATAAACCGAAGTTTTTCTCCTATGAAACGAAGTCATCAGATAATGAGCAGTTGCCATGTTGGCTGACATACACATCGGAGGTAACCCACAAGATCCTTCATGATAACCTGCACCGTGCTCCAATGTACTCAGGCATTATTGAAGGAACAGGACCTCGTTATTGCCCTTCGATTGAAGATAAAATTGTCCGTTTTGCGGATAAGGCGAAACATCAGATTTTCCTTGAGCCGGAAGGTAAGAACACGAAGGAATACTATGTTCAAGGGTTGTCTACCAGTATGCCGGAGGATGTGCAGCTTGCGGCACTTCGTTCCATTCCCGGCATGGAAAAGGTAGAAATGATGCGCAACGGTTATGCGATTGAATATGATGCCGTCGTTCCAACCCAGCTGTGGCCATCGCTTGAAACGAAACGTCTACCAGGATTGTTCACTGCAGGTCAAATTAACGGGACTTCCGGTTATGAAGAAGCAGCAGGGCAAGGTATTATGGCTGGCATTAACGCCGCTCGTAAAGTGCAAGGGAAGGAAGCTGTTATTTTGGACCGGTCGCAAGGATACATTGGTGTCTTGATTGATGACTTGGTTACGAAAGGTACGAATGAGCCTTATCGTCTGCTTACTTCACGTGCAGAATATCGCTTACTTCTCCGTCATGACAATGCCGATTTACGGTTGACTGACATTGGATATGAGATTGGATTAATCTCCGAAGAGCGTCATGCTCAGTTCCTTCGTAAAAAAGCTCTTGTTGAACAGGAGATTGAACGCCTTGGAGGGACGAAAGTGAAACCGGTAGACGTGAACTCCATGCTGGAAGCTGCGGGTTCTGCCCAGATACAGGATGGAAGCAATCTGCTTACTATTCTGCGTCGGCCTGAGATTACGATTGCTATGATCGAAGCCCTGTCTCCATCACCTTTTGATCTGGATGAGGAAATGAAAGAACAGGTAGAAATTCAAATTAAATATGCCGGATATATCGAGAAGCAGCTCGGTCATGTAGAGCGTCTGCAGAAGATGGAGAAGAAGCGGATTCCGGAGGATATTGTCTATGATGATATTCACGGTATAGCTATGGAAGCCAGACAAAAGCTTAACAAGATCCGTCCAATATCGATCGGCCAGGCATCCCGTATTGGTGGGGTGACGCCGGCTGATATTTCCATCCTCCTGGTTTACCTGGAGCATTACAACCGGGTTACGGCAGCGAAAGGATAGGCAAGTATATGGATGCCATTCAGGAAGCTTTTGTCCACCGCCTCAGTGAGCGCGGTATTAGATTAAATGAGAAACAGCTAGACCAGTTTGAGAACTACTATAAAATACTGGTTGAGTGGAATGAGAAGATGAACCTGACCGGTATTACGGATCGGGATCAAGTGTATACGAAACATTTTTACGATTCGGTGAGTCTTGCGTTTTATGTGGATATGGAAAAAGTTAGCTCCTTAGCCGATATTGGTTCAGGAGCGGGCTTTCCCGGCATTCCGTTGAAAATTTGTTTTCCTCACCTTCGATTAACGATCGTAGATTCGCTGAATAAACGGATTAACTTTCTGAAGCATGTTGCTGACTCGATAGGACTGGAGCAGGTTGAACTGCTGCACGGTAGAGCAGAGGAGATCGCTCGTAAGCACGGATACCGTGATGGCTTTGATCTGGTAACAGCACGTGCAGTAGCCAGAATGGCTGTGCTGAATGAATTCTGTTTACCTTTTGTTAAGGTGGGAGGACAGTTCGCTGCGATGAAGGGTAGCGATCCTTCAGACGAATTAAAAGAAGCATCACGAAGCTTAAAGGAACTGAGAGGTACGCTGGGCAAGGTGCATTCATTCTCACTTCCTGTGGAAGAGTCGGATCGACACATTGTTGTAATTGACAAAAAGGGTGCAACTCCAACTAAATATCCTCGCAAAGCAGGAACAGCAGCTAAGACACCTCTTATTTAACAACCTATATCGATTATCTGAATTAACGGAATGTTTCACGTGAAACATTCCTTTTTGTTTTGAGATAAAAAGTATAAAGATTTAAAGTGAATCTGTATCTCGCAAAGAAAACTACGGATAAGTGCGGTGCGGTCTGTCTTCTTTGAGGTGCGTCGATAGAGGTTTTTGTTTAGAATTTAGTGCTGTGAAAAAGGTATTAATTCAGAAGCAGAGAGAATGTCGTCCGTAATAAGAGAAATAGATATCCTTTTGTAATAATACACCAAAATTGCAGGAAAAAAAGGTGAGTTTGTAGAATAGGATTATAGGACAAAAAGTGGTAGAATAGAATCGTAGTACCAGTTAATAGAGGCCGGACATAAACCGGTCCATTTTTTGCTGATGTCATGAAGAATGTAATGTTTTATGCAGGGAAATGCCTGACTCTACATGGGGGATTTTTACAGTCGAAGTCGTTATTCTGGCTTTGCTGTAGGGATTAACAGTTTTAATGTCACTCATGTCGGCCGCCGACTTGTAATCGGCTTGATAGAGAGTAGGGGCGTCGTCCATGCTATCATGAAATTAGGTGGTAATATACGGAATGAAAGAACAATTTTCGAAGTTGTTTGGCTTAGCAGCGGAACGTAATAATGGGGATGAAGTGAAGCATATTCCGGTGAATGAGGTTGTAAGCAGCCCCTACCAACCGCGTACGATTTTTGATGATGAGAAAATCGATGAATTGCTGCAGACCATCAAAACACATGGTGTCATTCAACCTATTGTCGTTCGTGTCCGTAATGGCGTGTATGAGATTATTGCCGGTGAGCGTCGTTGGCGTGCGGTTAAAAAGCTGGGGATGGATACAATCCCTGCGATTGTTCGGGATTTTAATGATTCCCAAGCGGCTTCTATTGCTTTGATTGAGAACTTACAGCGGGAAGGTCTGACGTCAATCGAAGAGGCGGTTGCCTATCAGAAATTGATCGATCTTCACCAGTTAACTCAAGAGAGTCTTGCGCAACGCCTTGGTAAGAGTCAATCCACCATTGCTAACAAAATTCGACTACTACAGCTGCCGGAAGAGATAAAGACGGCGCTTATGGAACGTAAGATTACAGAACGTCATGCTCGTGCACTGTTATCTTTGGATAATGTGGAAACTCAGCTGAAGGTATTGGGTGAAGTGATAGCCAAAGAATTAAATGTTAAACAGACCGAAGCGCGAGTAGCATTTTATAAAGAAGTAACAACAATGAAAAAATCGAAACGAATCTCATACAGCAAAGATGTTCGTTTGGCTTTGAACACCATTCGTCAATCGATTGATATGGTGTCGGGATCGGGTATGGCAATTAAGACGACCGAGAACGATCATGAAGACCATTATGAGATTGTTATTAAAATTCCAAAAAGATAACGATAGAATGACATGAAAGCGTGAGAGCGGTATTCATTGAGCCGCTTTTTCTGTTGACCTAAGAAGCAGCTTAGAGATCTACCTCCTAGGAAGACAGACCGCATTTTTTGGAGCTTAACGCATTTATATCTTCAAAAAATGGTTTCGTGTCCGAACCCAGCGGATTGCGCATAACCGTTCCGGTACTGTCCCTCAAAGGGCAGCCGATAATCCAAATGTGCAATATACGGCATGATTGCTGTATATCATCTTTTGCAGCCTACTAGAAGAGTCTTCCTACATTGAGGTGAAACGAGTGTCTAAAACAATTGCCATAGCAAATCAAAAGGGCGGGGTCGGCAAAACTACGACTTCTGTTAATCTGGGCGCGGGACTGGCTTCGCTAGGCAAACGAGTGCTTTTGGTGGATATTGATCCCCAAGGGAACACGACCAGTGGTGTCGGCATTAACAAAGCAGATGTTGAAAACTGCATTTACGATGTTATCATCAACGAGGTACATCCGAAGGATGCTATAAATCCAACGAATATCGAAGGACTGGATATCATTCCTGCAACCATCCAGCTCGCCGGGGCGGAGATTGAACTTGTTCCAACGATTTCACGTGAGGTTCGGCTGAAGAAGTCTCTTCAGTTGGTCAAACCCAATTATGACTATATCCTGATTGATTGTCCTCCGTCACTTGGCATTTTGACGATTAACTCTTTGACGGCTGCGGATTCGGTCATTATTCCGATTCAATGTGAATATTATGCGTTGGAAGGTTTGAGCCAGTTGCTGAATACAGTGCGCCTGGTACAAAAACATTTGAATACTTCTCTCAAAATTGAAGGTGTACTTCTAACCATGTTGGATGCTCGGACTAATCTGGGGATTCAGGTGATTGAAGAAGTTAAAAAATATTTTCAGGAAAAAGTGTACAAGACCATTATTCCAAGAAATGTCCGTTTAAGTGAAGCTCCTTCCCATGGACAGTCGATCATAACTTATGATCCTCGTTCCAAAGGAGCAGAGGTATACTTGGAGTTGGCAAAGGAAGTGATCTCTTATGAGTAAACGTTTAGGAAAAGGGTTGGATGCGCTTATTCCTTCTTTGTCTATTAACGAGGATGACAAAGTCGTTGAAATTCCGCTTAGTCAGCTACGGGCCAATCCGTACCAGCCTCGGAAAACGTTCAATGAAGAAGCGATTCAGGAGCTTGCTGAATCGATTCGGCAGCATGGTGTGATTCAGCCGATTATTGTACGCAGTGTTCTTAAGGGATATGAGATTATCGCCGGTGAACGTCGTTTCCGGGCATCTCAATATTGTGGTAAAGCTACGATCCCTGCCGTCGTTCGTTCTTTCAGTGATCAACAAGTTATGGAAATTGCTCTGATTGAGAACCTCCAACGTGAGAATTTAAATGCAATGGAAGTGGCAGTTGCATATCAAGGCCTAATGGAACAATTTTCCTTAACACAGGAAGAGTTATCTATGAAGGTAGGTAAATCACGATCTCATATCGCTAACTTTTTGAGGTTGTTGTCTTTACCAGAAGAAGTGAAGGAAAATGTTTCACGTGGAACATTGTCAATGGGACATGCAAGGGCGATCGTGGGATTGAAAGATCCTGTACTCGTTAAACAATTAGCGAAACAGTGTGTGGAACAAGAGTGGAGTGTTCGTGAACTTGAAGAAGCGGTGAAAAACTTGGATCGTAAGTCCGAGGAAAAAGATAAGGTGAAAGTGAAAAGACGGGATCCTTATATTGATCACCTGGAAGAGAATTTGCGCGAGCGGTTCAAAACGACGGTTAAAATTAAACATAATAAGGATAAAGGGAAGATCGAGTTAAACTATTATAGTAAACAGGATTTGGAACGATTGCTTGATCTGTTGCAATAACTTCACTTTGGGGAAAATGTGTTTTAAAATAATGTGAGCTAATGCTAAAATAATCTGCGGCGAAATTTGTTTCGTCTAATTATAACTCGCTAATTTGGAATATCACATCTTGATGGGGAAAGACATGTCGGTGTTCCTTAACAGGAACAAGGCATGTCTTTCTTATTGTGAGAAATGAAAGGCTGCACATATTCTTATATTCCTTGCGGGAACGAATCACTCCGAATCGGGTGGTTAAATCGTTTCGCTGGATTGAAGGAGATGCGGGATGGACTCAGTCATTTATCTGGACCACGCGGCCACCTCGTGGCCTAAACCTCCGGAAGTGATGGAGGCTATGAAGTCGGCGATGAACGATGCAGCGGCTAACCCAGGGCGTGGAAGTCATCGCATGGCTGTGAATGCATCAAGAGTGCTTTACAACACACGCAGAGTATTGGCAGAATTGTTCGTAGTCAATAACCCTAATGATATTGCGTTGACCTCGAATACGACAGAGGCGCTGAATTTAGCGATCAAGGGATACCTTGGTGAAGGCGATCACGTCATTGCGACGATGATCGAGCATAATTCAGTAAGGAGACCGTTGGAGTATTTGAAACGGACCAGAGGAATAAGTGTTGACTATATTTCGGTTGATGCAGATGGGCAAGTGGACTTAAAAGAGGTAGAGAGAGCATTTAAAGCAAATACTCGGCTTGTGGTTTGTTCCCATAGTTCAAATCTGCTTGGTTCAATACTCCCAGTGAAAGAAATTGGAGATTTGGCAGCTCGACATGGAGCCGTGCTCCTTGTTGACGCGGCTCAGAGTGCGGGGATGCTTTCAATTGATGTGAATGATATGAATATCGGTATGCTGGCTTTTCCGGGCCACAAAGGGCTTCTAGGGCCTCAAGGAACGGGAGGGCTCTATATCTCTCCGGATATAGAATTGGAACCGTTGTTGCATGGTGGGACTGGCAGTCAATCTGAAGCTGTAGAGCAGCCGAGTGTGAGGCCGGATCGATATGAGGCAGGGACGCCGAATACGATTGGTTGTGCAGGTCTTCAGGCAGGTGTGAAAAAGGTGTTGGAATGGACACCGGAGAAAATCTATCACCATGAATGGGAACTTACACAACGGATGATGGAGGGGCTATCCTCTATACGAGGGGTGAACATATTAGGTCCAGGTTTAGGAAAGCCAAGAACGGGAATCGTCTCCTTTGTGGTAGAACAGAGGGATGCCTCCGAGCTAGCATTTAAAATGGATCGCGAATATGGCATTGCCGTAAGGGCAGGCTTCCATTGTACTCCACTGGCGCATATGGCGGCAGGCACGGAAAACACTGGCGCTGTTAGAGCCAGTGTTGGGTTATGGACTAACAAAGAGGATGTTGACATCATGGTGGATGCCATGGCTAAAATCCAGGCCTGATCGACAGATCAAGATTGAGGAGAAGGAATGAAGAAGTATGTCTGAATTAAATGAATTGATTATGGAACAACTTCATTGGTTTGTCGTCGGAATGATCGTCATCATCTTGATTTTATGGGTAACCGTAATCGCCCAAGGTGCAAAGGTTCGCAAAATGCGGCGTAAATATGATGCGATGATGTCCGGTAGCGGAGTAGAGGATCTGGAAACACTGCTCCTTAATCTGAAAATTCAAATGGACGCAATTGAAGAGGAACAAGGGAATCATCGCTCACATCTGGATACTGTAAGCCAAACTTTAAAAGGGGTAAAGTCCAAAACCGGTATCGTAAGATACAATGCTTTTGGTGAACGGGGGAACGATTTGAGTTTCTCTATAGCCATCCTAAGTGAAAAAGGGGATGGGTTGGTACTTACCGGCCTATATAACCGGGAGAGTTCATTTGTTTATGCCAAACCGTTGAAAAACGGTGAATCCCAGCATTCTTTATCTCCTGAGGAAAAAGAGGCTATACATCTCGCGCTGCAAGAAGGGTAGCACGGTTCCATTCCTTCATAGCAGAGAAAAGGCAGTTGGCAATTATATCAGACAGCCGCATAACGAGACTTAAACGAGTGTTTTGTAATACGAAGTATTCCATAAAGCCGCCGACATTGACGATGCCAGTTACATGGATATCGCCGACCGGCGGCAATTCTTTATGTACACCTGCACCAGGACGCAGAGGGCCGTCTGAAACTTGAATGGATCCAACGCTTGCCGATTGACCGAGACAGGCATCAATACCAATGATAAAGGGATTATCGAATTGTTCATTTATCATAGTGAGCGTTTCCTTCAGGTTCATAGCATGCACAGGTTCGTCCAAGGTGCCATACAAATGGAACAGCGAGCTGTTGTAACGCGAGAGAGATGTACCGACAAGTGGACCAAGGCAATCTCCAGTGGAACGGTCCGTACCGATGCAGACGATGACTAATGGACGGCGTTGAACTCCTGAGGATAGATGATAGAGCAGACGATGAATAATAGCAGAATGGATTTCAGGATCGGTATGTGGTATTTTTAAGCTTGAAAACTCCTGATGGGGTGAGTGTTTAGATAAACGGTTCATAGATAGAATCTTCCTTTCGTCTGCGAATGGTAGTATCAGTATATGGATGAAAGAATGTTTTTATACTTCCAGATTGGCAAAAGAAAGATTAAAATGTTCATAGACTAGTGATCCATAGGGGAAGAGGTATTTGGAGGTGTGCGGTGTGTCAGGTATGATGCTGATCGCTTTCGATTCTACGCAGCAAGCGCTTAGGGCGGAAATGCTGCTGGATTACGCAGAAATTGAAATTGACTTGTTTCCGACACCTAAAGAGATTACAGCAGGTTGTGCATTATCAATTCAGTTTCCACCCACTGCGTTAAAAGAGGTAAAGGAAATCATCGCCCATGAAAGGGTTGAGATCCGGGGGATTTTTGCGCAGAATGACAACGAGATTTATATAAGCATCTAGAGCAAGATGGGGAGGAGCATCAGATGGAGAATCAAGATGGTTTAATGAAAGACGAAATCGAGGAGGCTCTACAAATGAGTGATGCTTTCTGGAGTTGGATAACCGATGTAGATATGTGGATGGGTGTATTATTTGCTGCAATTCGAATACTGGCCATATTTCTGCTAACCCGTCTCATTATACGAATTGTATATAAAATGATAGATCAGTTTTTACAGAGGCAGGAGAAAAGTAGACTTAGTGTGAATCCACGTCGATTTATTACTGTGGGAGAACTCTTGAAAAATGTAACGGCCGTCGTTTGTAACTTTGTAATGGTACTGATCATTTTGTCAGAATTCCACTTTGAACTCGGGCCGCTGTTGGCCGGTGCTGGTGTGCTTGGATTAGCAATTGGTTTTGGGGCACAGAGTTTAGTTAAGGATGTCATAACTGGTTTTTTTATTATATTGGAGGATCAGTTCGCTGTTGGTGATATGATCAAGAGCGGAGAGTTCAGAGGTACGGTAGAAGTAATTGGCTTGCGTACAACTCGAGTAACTGGATTGAATGGGGAAACGTATATTATTCCTAACGGATTGATTACGAGTGTAACGAACTATTCTGTGTCCAATTCGCTTGCGGTCGTGGATTTACCGGTGAAGAATGAGGCGCGAGTGAATGAAACGATATCGCTTATTCAACGAGCGCTTGAAGGCATTGCGGAGCGTCGGCCTGAGCTACTGAGGGATCCCGAGGTGCTTGGAATTCAGTCGCTGACAACTGCTGAATATGTTGTACGGATTGCTGCGGAATGTCATCCGGATTCACGGGAAGTAGCCGAACGCGAAATTTATAAGGATATCAAGCAGGCAATGGAAGAGGACGAGCTTCGTCAATCTTCACAAGGATAATGGTTGGGTTATGGATTGATGCTTGATGGCATGAGTTATAGTGTATAGAATAGATAACAACATAACGGTGCAGAACAATCTAAAGGGGGAGCGGGTATGGAACGCAAGGTGTTTCAATTTGGGGATGTTGTTCAGATGAAAAAGCCCCATCCCTGCGGAAATAATGAGATGGAGATCATTCGTATGGGAATGGATATCCGGGTCAAGTGTACGCGTTGCCAGCATAGTGTACTAATTCCGCGAGCTAAATTTGAGAAGAATATGAAGAAGGTGTTGCGGTCTGCGGCCGCGGAAGGTGGAACAGGCGAAGCTTGATCGCATGACAGCAAGCACTTGATAGCAGAAGTATTGACCTGCTTCGTAAGACATGTTATAATCAATCGTGCTGCGGAAAGGTACCCAAGAGGCCCAAGGGGGCTGACTCGAAATCAGTTAGGCGTCGCAAGGCGTGCGTGGGTTCGAATCCCACCCTTTCCGCCACCTATCGTTAAAGCCCGCAGTTATGGGGTTCTCAGTATGATATATGATCCACAAGCTGATCGAATTACATACGGTAATGTGCTAGCTAATTCCGAAGCACCTTACTGATTACAGAATACTCTCTACGTGATTATCACGTAGGGAGTGTTTTTTCGTTATGGATATGAACCGACTATTCAGTTCCAGGTTTACGTCTTAAATGCACGCAAAATATCTCGTCTTAAGAAGGACTTCATAGTCCTTCCCAAGAACGAGACCGCGTTGATGCCTGGGTTATTGCAGACTATTTGCGATTTGAGCGACTGCCTCATGAGATGAAAGATATTAACCCATACGAGGCCTTGTAGCGGTTAGTAACAGAAACTTATAACCATTCGTTAAACTTACGAATGTACCATTTTTTAACAAGTTGCGTCAGTGCACAATAGCTTAGCAAAATGCCTAATAACCAAGGGAAATATTGCAGCGGTAACGGTTGTAAGCCGATACTTTCGCCAAAGACTGAGAACGGAACATAGATGCCTACAATCATAATAGCGCTGGTTAGCAGCATGACGGGCATGCTGGCGCGGCTCTGGAAAAATGGTATTTTCTCAGTACGGATCATATGCACGATCAGCGTTTGTGATAATAGTCCTTCAATAAACCATCCGGACTGAAACAGCGATTGATCTGCTGCGGTATTGGCTGCGAATACGAAATACATGACAAAAAAAGTGATGTAATCGAAAATAGAGCTGATCGGGCCTATAAAGATCATAAATCTTCCGATAGACTTGGCATCCCATTTCTTTGGTTTTGCCAAGAACTCTTTATCCATACGATCCCAAGGGATGGAAAGCTGTGAGATGTCATAGAACAGATTTTGAATGAGCAGATGAATCGGCAGCATTGGCATGAATGGCAGGAACGCGCTAGCGCCTAATACACTGAACACATTGCCAAAGTTAGAGCTGGCAGTCATTTTGATATATTTAATAATGTTGCCAAATGTTTTACGACCTTCAATCACGCCTTGCTCTAATACCATTAAGCTTTTCTCAAGTAAAATAATATCAGCAGATTCCTTCGAGATATCTACCGCCGTATCTACCGAGATGCCTACATCAGCATCTTTCAGAGAGGCAGCATCGTTGATCCCGTCTCCCATAAATCCGACAGTATGCCCCTTGCTTTGCAGCGCACGCACTATTCTCGCCTTCTGCATCGGATTTAGTTTGGCAAAAACGGTTGTTCTCTCAGCCAGATCAGCTAGCTGCACGTCAGAGAGGTTCTCAATTTCATGGCCTAATACAATCTGATCTGCTTGCAGACCAACATCTGTACAAACTTTGCGAGTGACTGCCGCATTATCACCTGTAAGCACTTTGATCTCCACGCCGTTTGTTTGCAAAGCTTGAATTGCGGTCGCGGAGCTTTCCTTTGGTGGATCAAGAAATCCGATAAAGCCAACTAGTACTAAATCCTTTTCATCCTTTACTCCATACAGTTCATCTTTGGGTGCCAACTGTTTCATAGCTACGGCAATTACACGTAAACCATCAGTATTTAATTTTTGTACAAGCTGTTGCACATTGATGTGAATTGTCGGTGTAATGGGGATGACTTGTCCGTTATCAGATACGTGTGAGCAGATGCTGAGTATTTCTTCCATCGCGCCCTTACAAATGAGAACATGTTCATTTTCCATTTTCTCTAATACAACAGACATCCGACGACGATTGAAATCGAAAGGGATTTCATCAAACTTGGCATAATTGTTCTCAGCACCTAGCACGTCTGTTAGTTCGGCATGCTCTAACACGGCGACATCGAGCAAATTTTTAAGCCCGGTCTGGTGAAAGCTGTTCAAATAAGCATATTCCAGTACTTTTGCATCTTCATTGCCATGAATGTCTAGGTGTTTGGATAGAATAATCTTGTCTTGCGTTAGCGTCCCGGTTTTATCCGTGCATAAAATATTCATAGCTCCAAAGTTTTGGATTGCATTGAGACGCTTAACAACAACTTTATTGCGAGCCATGGCATTTGCGCCTTTGGCAAGATTGGCAGTAACAATGACCGGCAGCATTTCTGGGGTTAATCCGACAGCAACAGAGAGGGCGAAGAAGAAGGCTTCGATCCAGTTTCCTTTGGTAAAGCCGTTGATGAAGAAAATGATGGGCACCATAATGAGCATGAAACGAATAATGACAAAGGTGACGCTGTTCACCCCTTTATCAAAACTTGTCATCGGCCGCTTGCCGACAATTGTCTTGGCCATGGAGCCCAAATAAGTGGAAGCTCCGGTAGAGACAACAATAGCTGTTGCTGTGCCGCTAATAACATTGGTCCCCATATAACACATATTATTAAGCTCTAACGGGTTTGTTGGCATTTGGTATCTATTTCTCGCTTTGCTTCCATCGTGAGGCATCATGTCTTGTTTCTCAATCGGCAATGACTCCCCGGTTAGAGAAGACTCGCTGACAAAAAGGTCTTTCGATTCGATTAATCTTACATCTGCTGGAACTAGGTCGCCTGCTGAGAGGTGTATCACATCACCAGGCACCAATTGCTCCGTATCGATTTCTTTTCGGACAGATTGCCGGGTGACAGCCACGGTCGTTTTGACCATCGCCTTCAGTTTTTCAGCGGTTCGGATGGAACGAAACTCCTGAGTAAATGTAATGAGTACACTGATGGAAACCAATGTGCTGATGATAATAACGGCTTCTATATCATTGGAAAAATAAGAGAACACATCTAATCCGAGTAAGATCAGAATAAATGGATTTTTAAAGCACAACAGCAATTGAATATACCATGCCGGTGGCTTTTCAGACGCAATCTGATTGTTTCCATATTGATCAAGTCTATTCTTGACTTCGGATTCAGAAAGCCCTTGAGAATTTGTGGAATACTCCTCCATCAAATCCTCTGCAATACAAGTAGAGGCATAGATTAGGCGCTTTGAGATTTCTTTGTTCATAGTTTCGTTGTTCAATTTTTGTCTCTTTTGTTTTTTCATTTTGATTCCCTCCCATACAGAAATAAACACAAAAAAAGCTCTCCCCTGAATCAGGGAGAGCTGACCTTATTTATGTTCATCTTTGCATCGTATGTCAAATACGCATACTTAAGCAGACCCGCCCTGGTTGTGAGGGCAGATGGAAACAGAAGTATGGGAAACATACCGATGCAAAGAGAACATGGTTCTCCCTTTTCGCAGGATTTGAAGTTAAACGTGTACTTCGACTACTAGGACTACCGTCCATGGATTGTTTCCCCCCTTTACATAATAAAGACCCTCTAACAAAGCTAGAGGGCTGATGAACGCATACAAAAAAACATTCGCTCCCCCTAGTCGAGTTTTGGCACTATACAACGTAAAGAGAATTATTTCTCTTAGCCACCTTATGGAAAGCCTTAATCCGGCAATCCCTGTTCTACCCATAGGCATCTTTCGATATTTCTGGGCAGTGGCCTGTGTTTGTATAGGAGCCTCACCTAACGAGGACATATTAAATTCAGTTGAATCTTACCCTTACAGTATCTGAATTGTCAACCGACAAATGTTGGTAAATCAAATAGGTTATATATCAAATCATGTGCAGCATGTGATTGTATGTTATAAAAATGGTGATCACATTCGTGAACCTCTTGTTGTTTAAACCAACGGGAGATTGTGGATTGTTTCCTTCTATTATAGAAGGAAAAGAAGGACCCTTTCGGGTCCTTCACTGGTTAGGCGGTGCTTGTGATATGGAATCTATAGCTTACACATTCGCAATACCTTGGTCCATCAGCCTTTACTTGTCCAGTACGGTCAAGCGCTTTGCTTATTCCCTCCGCATGCTACCCGTGCAGAGTAAGACCCTATGCGTAATTCAGCTGCGTTGTCCAACGGAACCACACCTCTCTCATTGCACCGCCTAATAATATTGTGTGTAATTAACGGATTTTAATACATGATGAGAAAAAATATTTTTCGGCACTGAGTGGGATACCCCGGTATTATGGAAAAATACACTCTGTAGTCAGTTGATCGTAAAATTGCTGTACAAGTTACTTAGGCTGAACCCGTCTTTTGTTCATCCATACACGGTCATCATTCCGATTGTCGGGAAACTTGTCTCCCTTTTTAAGTTTAACCTGCTGTGGATCCTCAATACCCATAATATGGTCTTTTACGCCGACCTCAATATATACACCGTTGTTGGGAGCTATCTCTCCGCTGTGGAACTCACTGCGTTCACCCATGATGATTCCTCCTTAATTATAATGACATGCTTCCTTAGGGTGCACCGACGAACCGGGAAACATGGCAGGGAAAGAGCGGAAGGGCATACATGAGGCTGATGAATAACAGACCTATTTAGCGTCGATTCCTTTACGTTCAACAAGGAAAAGAAACTTGCATCCGATCATCCGTTCTGATATATTATTATGGTGCGAGTTTACGCTCGTTCCTTGCTCCCAACATGATTGGGGGCCGAAGTCCATAAGGAGGTGAAAGATATGCGCAAATATGAAGTGATGTACATTATTCGTCCTGACATTGAGCAAGAAGCTGTTCAAGCGGCAGTCGATAAATTCCAAGGCATCATCTCCAACGGCGGAGAAATTACAAAGCACGACGTAATGGGTAAACGCCGTCTTGCGTATGAGATCAAGAAATTCCGTGATGGCGTGTTCGTTCTGGTAAACTTCAATGCAACACCTGAAGTTATTACTGAACTTGAGCGTATCATGAAGATTTCTGACGATGTAATTCGTTATCTCATTACGAACGACGTAGCCTAAGACCGAGGGATTTTGTAATGAATTCGTTCTAAGGAGGGGATTGGATTGTTGAACCGTGTCATTTTGATCGGCCGGCTAACCCGGGATCCGGAGCTGCGCTATACGCCAGCAGGAGTAGCGGTCACACAGTTTACACTTGCCGTAGATCGTCCATTTACTGGACAAGGCGGGGAACGAGAAGCGGATTTTATTCCGGTCGTTACCTGGAGACAGCTTGCTGAAACGTGTGCCAACTATCTGCGTAAAGGCCGTCTGACGGCTGTGGAAGGGCGCATTCAAGTGCGGAATTACGAGAATAACGAAGGTAAACGTGTATACGTCACCGAAGTGATTGCCGATAATGTCCGTTTCTTGGAATCGAACCGAGATAGCAGCGGAGGCGGCGGAAATCGTGAGGAATCGTCGTTTGGCGGAGGAAGCAGCAACAGCGGCGGAAACCGTGGAAATAACAACAACTCGCGCAACAATCAGGATCCTTTTTCCGATGAAGGAAAACCGATCGATATTTCGGATGATGATTTGCCATTTTAATAAAGGAAGGACTGACAAAGCATGGCTTTTAAGCAAAGAGAAGGCGGAGATAACGACAAAAGACCGGCACGCCGTGGCGGCCGCAACAAGCGTCGTAAAGTTTGTTTCTTCACTGTGAATAAAATTACTCACATTGACTATAAAGATACTGATTTGCTCAAGAAGTTCATCAGCGAGCGCGGCAAAATTTTGCCACGTCGTGTGACTGGAACTAGTGCAAAATATCAGCGTGCCTTGACGATTGCGATCAAACGCTCCCGTCAAATCGCATTGCTTCCATACACTACGGAGTAGTTCTTCGTTAAGTGAGAAAACAGCTCAGCCTATATGGCTGGGCTGTTTTTTTGTGTGGATCATGTATATGAATAAATGATGGGGGAATTATTATTTGTCCACTGAGTACGGACGAATGTTCATGGCGTGTAATGTTGTTGAGACGTCCAAATATTCATTCAAGATAAATAATTAATACACAAACGTCTCTTCTGAATGGACACTGATCCTGTGTGAAAAATATAACTAAAATTTTTAATTCTTGAAGTGACATAGATAGCCTATAAAGGTCATCCATTTATCTTTTAAAACCAACTATTATGAATATTTCTCTCTATTAAAAAGGAAAACCTTGATGAATAGGTAATGATGTAAGCTTGTCTCTTCCCATAAGACGTTAATCATGTGGAGATCCATGAAGTGAGGATAGTTAAAGGACAGTGCGCTACTGTAATTGTTGAAGGATCAATAATGAATGTCTCCTCCCAGGAAACAATATTCTCTCATGCATAATATACCTCTTTTATCCAAACGATAAGGAAAAGGAGGGATTTCTGATGTGCAGGCGATTTTCAATGTCCGCTGGTATAGATGAAATAGGCAAACATTTTGAAATTAACAGGGTGATGTATTTTTATAAGAATCGTTACAATATTAGTCCGACTCAAAGTGTACCGGTGATTCTTCATGGCCAAGGTGAAAGGGTGCTTGATGAGTACCGGTGGGGATTGGTTCCATATTGGGGCAAGGATGCGGTCAATGCAGACCTGAGTACGGTGGATCAAAATCCGACATACCGAAAGGCAGTCGATTTACGGCGTTGCGTTATTCCGTGTAATGGTTTTTATTACTGGCGAACTGTAGGGAAAAAGAGTTACGCCGTAAGAGTAGTAATGCCGAACAATGAACTGTTTGGAGTTGCAGGTTTGTATGAAACTTGGCGGAATGCTAAAGGAGAAGAAATGAGAACTTGCACCATGTTAATGACAGGGGCTAATGTGTTCATTCGTGAATTTGAGGAGCGCATGCCGGCGATTTTGTCTGCAGAGAATATGGAAACTTGGTTAAACCCTGAATACAAAGGATTCAACAATCTGCAACCACTGCTAAGATCGTATGATGGGTCTATGCGAATTTACCCGGTAACACCACTGGTGGCCAATGACAACCATGATCATCACCAGTGTATAGAAGAGATGGATCTTAAGCTGGCTTGGGTTAAAAATTTATAGAGGCATAAAATGTTAAAATCAATTGTTTGTTAAGCAACAGTAAACACAACAACCCGGTAAAATCGGGTTGTTTTTTTGTTATAGAGTTAAATCTAATTGTATATTAAATGTTACATGAAAATTTCTTAGACGAACCAACACGAATATTTAGGTTAGCCTTTATTCCCTCAATGTGACCTACAACAATCATTTTAACACAGGAAAGCATACATGCGTCAAAATAACTGCATTGCATGTTAAATAACCTCACATTGAATTTTACAAAAAAAAATTTATGATGAAAATTTGTGAAAGAATTATGAACAAAACATAAAAATTTCCATATTTTCTGAAAAAAACATAAACCAAAAATTTGACTTTAACTACATTTTGTAAACTAAAATCAACGATTAAAAACATTTTTTTAAAAAAAAATTCGAAAAAGTAATTGACGTCACCTATTTTTACACGTATCATAACATTAATTTTACAGAGATGAAGATATTGTTAGAGACTTTGGTACTAAATTGACCAATGGTATATTTTTTGGAAGATTTCAATACTTTTAACTATCATGCTACTGAACATCCTAGATCACTAACCTGTAATTATTTAAGGATGATTTCTAAATTATCCTAATAATTTATAAGCAACATTATTTTAGAAGGAGGATTAGCATGAAAAAAAGAATGTCGCTATTGCTGGTAATTATGTTATTTGCCATTTCTGTACTGGCAGCATGTTCCGGCGGCAAGACCGATGAGCCAAAACAAGGGGAAGAAGCAGGTCAAGAAACACCGAAAACTGAAGAGGGTAAAGATAAAGAAGAAGCACCCGCTGCAGAAGGTGAAAATGAAAGCGAGGGATATTTTGAAGCAACAGATCCATCCAAGAACACTTCAGCGGCTAAAAACCGTAAAGACACAATTATTATTGGTATGACAGCTCCTAAGGGTGTATTCAACCCGTTTTATCGGCAGACAGTATATGACAGATATGTTGTAGACGCTGTATTCGATGCATGGCTCGTTCTTGCGGAAGACGGAACGTATGAAAACCGTCTCGCAGAGAAAATTGAAGTTTCTGAAGACAAGAAGAAGTATACGTTTACACTGAAGCAAGGTGTTAAGTACACGGACGGAACTCCTGTTACCGTTAAAGACTATGCATTTGCACTGAAAGTTCTTCATGACAGTAGCTATGATGGTCAATCCGATATCCATAAAGTGAATATTAAAGGCGGTAAAGAGTATTTCGAAGGTACAGCAAATGAAATCTCCGGCGTTAAGATCATTGATGATTACAACATCGAAATCGAAGTTACAGAACCAAATGCATTGACGAAAGATGACCTGGGGACGATCTATTTAACCCCTGAATCTTACTATGGTAAGGACTACAAGCAAGGCCATCTGGAGTATATGAAAGATCTGCACGCGAAGCCAATTGGCAGCGGTCAGTATTCTTTAAAGAGCTTCTCTCCAGGGCAAGAAGTTGTATTCGAAGCTAACCCAGATTATTTCTTGGGCGCACCAAAAGTGAAAAACCTCATTTACAAAACCACAACAGAAGAAACCAGAATGGCTATGTTAAAGTCTGGTGAAATTGATGTTGATATGGTAACTGTAGACGAGGACACTGTTGAAGAATTGAAATCTTACGGTTTCTTGGATCTGAATATTTTCCGAACTAACGGGTACGGATATATTGCACTGAACCATAAAGATCCTAAATTCCAAGATCAAAAGGTTCGTCAAGCGCTTGTATATGGTCTTAATCGTGCTGAAATCGTAGAAATCAAGTATGGTCCATACGGTAACGCGATTAATATTCCTCAGACCAGCTTGTCTTGGGCTTACACAGATGAAGGTATTGAAACATACGATTTCGACACAGAGAAAGCGAAACAACTCTTGGATGAAGCTGGCTGGGCTCCAGGCGCAGACGGTATCCGTACGAAAGACGGAGTTAAATTTGAAATCCATTTCTCCGCTACAGCTGACAACCCAGTTGTAGACGCTCTGATTCCAGTTATGACTCAGAACTATCAAGAACTTGGTATTAAACTGATTTCCGAGACACTGGATTTCAACGCAATCATGGATAAGAAAGACAAAGGCGATTTCGATATGTTCTTTGCAGCTTGGGGCTTGACTCCGGATCCAGATTCCACTGTATATATTACAGGCGGGTCACAGAATGATATCGGATACTCCAACAAAGAGGTAGACAAGTACAACAAAGAAGGTCTAGCAACTATGGATCTCGAAGCACGTAAGGAAGCTTACAAGAAGATGTACCAAGAGATGAACAAAGATATCCCAGATATCTTGCTATATCAAAGACGTGATATGTGGGCTATTAACGAGAGAGTTAAAGACCTTGTTATCACACCATACAAATACTTTACGCTTGATCTGTATAAAGTTGGATTGGAACAATAACAACCGGAGAAATATGCTCAGCTCGCGAGAGCTGGGCATATCCACTTATATGCCAGGAGGAATAATATGAAGCAATACATTATTCGGAGGCTGCTGCAGATCATTCCGACCTTGATCGGGATATCTATTATTGTCTTTGCGATTTCCGCGTTGGTTCCAGGTGATTATATTACGGCTCAAGACAACCCGAACATGTCCGCAGAAAGAGCGGCTCAGCTTCGGGCCATTTACGGTTTAGACAAACCTCCAGTAGAGCGTTACTTTACTTGGGTCGGGAATATGGTACAAGGAAACATGGGAGACTCCCTTCAGCACAAGCAGCCCGTTACAACCGTTATAGGAAATTATGTCTGGAATTCATTTATTATCGCGTTTTGCAGTTTGATGTTAAGCTGGATTATTGCTATTTTTGCAGGTGTTCTTTCTGCAAAATTCCAATATTCCTTTTTTGATAAGCTGGTTACATTGATCGTATTTTTGTGTATGTCGCTCCCATCTTTCTTTATCGGACTACTTCTCATTAAGATTTTTGCCTTGGATCTCGGGTGGTTACCTGTCGGCGGCATGAAAACAGCTGGTTTGGAAGCTACAGGATGGGCATACATTGTTGACGTTGCCAAGCATGGATTCTTGCCAATTGTCGTATTGACAATGCTGAGTACAGGCAGCTTGACTCGTTATTTCCGTACCAGCATGCTGGAAGTGATCCGTCAGGATTATATTCGTACAGCACGGGCCAAGGGATTAAAAGAGCGGACAGTCATATTCAAGCATGCGCTTCGTAATGCGATGCTTCCGGCTATTACGTTGATGGGCTTTGAGCTGCCTGCACTTTTCGGCGGAGCCATCATCTTGGAGAAGATCTTCATATGGCCAGGGATTGGTCAGGTTTATCTAGAATCGATCGGCATGCGTGACTATCCGTTTATGCTCGGGTTTACGTTGTTTACAGCTGCTCTGACACTCGTTGGTAACCTGATCTCTGATGTGTTGTACGGAACGGCTGATCCAAGAATTCGCTTAAAGTAGGAGGAGATTCATTTGTCCGTTGAGGCTGCACCAATAAAAACGAATCTACAAGTTCCGAAGAAGCAGCCGGATTCCCCATGGCGAATGGCGATTCGCCGGTTCGCACGAAACCGACTGGCTTTAATAGGACTTATTATTTTGATATTTATGTTTCTACTATGCTTTATTGGACCGCTATTCTCGCCTTATTCACTCTATGAATATAGCGTAATAGATAAGAACCTGGCACCAAGTGCAGAGCATTGGCTCGGTACGGATAAGCTGGGCCGTGATATCTTGCTTCGGATGATGCTGGCAGGAAGAATTTCACTTACGGTTGGTCTGGTAGCTACTGGTATTTCCGTAGTTATCGGTTCTACACTGGGTGCACTTGCCGGTTTTTACCGCAAGGGCGTAGATACACTTATTATGCGTATCGCTGATGTTTTCTTGGCTATGCCGTCTCTTCCAATCCTCATTATCATGGGTGCGGTATTGTCTGACCTTAAGGTTGAACCAGGAAACCGTATTTATTTCCTAATGCTTATGATCGGTCTGCTAGGATGGAGCAGTCTTTCAAGACTTGTGCGCGGTCAAATCTTGGCGCTTCGTGAGCAGGAATTTATGCAGGCAACGGAAGCGCTGGGCCTTCGGGACCGTCGTAAAATTTTCCGCCATCTGCTGCCGAATACCGTACCGATTATTATCGTATCCGCTACGTTGGGTGTGGCCGGAGCTATTCTTTACGAATCGGCTCTCAGCTTTCTCGGCATCGGGGTTGTTCCACCGACTCCGTCATGGGGTAACATGATTTCGGCTGCCAATAATATGATTGACTTCAATAAGAGACCGTGGCTGTGGATTCCACCAGGTATGTGTATTCTTATTACCGTTGTAGCGATCAACCTGATCGGCGACGGACTTCGCGACGCACTTGACCCTAAAATGAAGAAGTAGGAGATGCGATAATGGCTAAAGAATTAGTAGAATTCCGCAATTTAAAAACGCATTTTCATACCTCCGCAGGTATCGTGAAAGCCGTTGACGATGTCAGCTTTAAGATTCGCGAAGGCGAGACGCTGTGTGTAGTCGGTGAATCAGGCTGCGGAAAAAGTGTGACGGCTATGTCACTAATGCGTTTGGTTGATGTACCTCCAGTTGGGGGAGAGATCGTATTCGAAGGTAAAGATCTTCTTAAAATGAACAAACGGGATATGAGCATGATTCGTGGTAACGAGATCGCGATGATCTTTCAGGAGCCGATGACTTCCTTGAATCCCGTATTAACGATCGGGGAGCAAATTGCCGAGCCGATCATTCTTCACCAACTGGTTGACCGTAAGGAAGCACGTAAACGTGCAATTGAACTGATTAATCTTGTTGGAATCCCTCGTGCTGAGAAAATTTATGAATCGTATCCACATGAACTCAGTGGTGGTATGCGCCAACGGATTATGATCGCGATTGCGCTCAGCTGTAATCCAAAACTGCTCATTGCCGACGAGCCGACAACGGCACTTGATGTTACGATTCAGGCACAAATTCTGGACTTGATGCGTGATATTAAGAAAAAATTCAACACTTCTATCATGTTGATTACGCATGACCTTGGAGTCGTGGCGGAAATGGCCGATTATGTAGTTGTTATGTATGCCGGTAAAGTAATTGAAGAGGCTCCTGTTATTGAGCTGTTCCAGAACCCGAAGCATCCGTACACTAAAGGACTTTTAAAGGCCAAGCCAATCATTAACCAAAAACAGGACCGTTTGTACTCGATACCGGGGCAAGTACCTAATCCGATTGAGCTCGGTAATAACTGCCATTTCCACGACAGATGCGAGTCTTGCATGAATATTTGTGTTGAGAAAGAACCTCCGCTTGGCATCGATCCTAACGGTCATAAGGTTGCATGCTGGCTGTACGAAGAGGAGGGGCAAGCGAAATGAGTCAAGCGTTAATTGAAGTTACTGATCTGAAGAAATATTTCCCCATTACGGGTGGTGTGTTCTCGCGGACGGTTGGAAACGTAAAAGCCGTTGACGGCGTAAGCTTTTCGATTAATCGCGGTGAGTCCTTTGGACTCGTTGGAGAATCAGGCTGTGGGAAAAGTACCATTGGTCGTACGATTCTTCGCCTGCTTGAGAAAACGGATGGACAAGTTGTTTTTAATGGCCAGGACATCCATAAATTATCTAAAGAGAAGATGCGCGCAATGCGTCCTAAAATGCAAATTGTATTTCAGGATCCGTTCAGCTCACTCAACCCGAGAATTAAGGTGGGGGATGCGATCGGAGAGGCGCTTCTCGATCACGGGCTTGTCGATCGTAAAGATTTGAAGGCTCGCGTTATTGAAACGTTGGAGATTTGCGGATTGTCCGGTTATCACTATGACCGGTTCCCGCATGAATTTTCAGGTGGGCAGCGTCAGCGGATCGGTATCGCGCGGGCATTGATCCTGAATCCGGATTTCATCGTAGCCGATGAACCGGTATCCGCACTTGACGTATCCATTCAAGCGCAGATTATCAATCTGCTAAGTGACCTTCAAAGAGAGAAACAGCTCACTTATCTGTTCATCTCTCATGATCTCAGTGTTGTAGAACACTTATGTAACCGTATCGGTGTTATGTACCTGGGGTCCATGGTAGAGATGGCAAGCAAGGAAGAATTGTTCCGGAATCCGCTTCACCCGTACACGAAAGCTCTTCTTTCGGCAATTCCGGTTCCGGATCCAACCATTAAGCGGGATCGAATCGTTTTGAAGGGTGATATTCCAAGTCCGGCAAATCCTCCATCAGGTTGTAAATTCCATACCCGTTGTCCTCTTGCATCTGATTTGTGCAAACAACAGGTACCGGAGTACCGTAACATGGGTGACGATCACTATGTAGCTTGTCATTATGTATAATACAACCCAAATAAATATCTATTATTAGAAAAAACGGCGACAGGGAAACCTATTCGCTGTTTTTTTAAAAATAAGTATTAACATCGGAGTAAAAAAATAAAAAAAATTCGAAAAAATTGCAGACCAAACGGCCCTTTCATACGTCTAATACTATGGAGGGCTTACATATGAAAAAACGCTGGTTATGGTATGTGATGGGTATACTTATTATGATTCCTATAGGTTTGGTCATTGCAATGAATATAGAACGAATCGGTATTAAACCGGAAGTGGAAGCCAAGGCGGTTGTGCTGATGGATTTGAATACAGGTCGTATTCTTTATAGTCAAAATAGTGATGTGCCTCTGCCTCCCGCAAGTATGTCAAAATTGATGACCGAACTGATCATTTTGGATAAAATCAAAGATGGAACCCATAGTTGGGATGAAAAGGTGAGAATTAGCGAGTATGCAAGCAATGTGGGCGGAGTGCGGTTATCTCTGAATGAAGGAGAGGAGCTTACTGTACGTGAGTTGTTCCAAAGCATGGCTTTATACTCCGCTAATGACGCGGCAGTAGCGCTCGCTGAACATTTTGCCGGCTCAGAGGGTGATTTTGTTAAACAAATGAATCTTAAAGCGAAGGAACTTCAGCTTTCAAGTCAAACCTATTTCGTTAACGCGTCAGGCTTGGAAAACGGCGGTACAGGATCTGACCGGAAGCTGGATCTTAGAAGAGAGACCCGCATGACAGCCGCAGATACGGCAAAACTTGCAGCTCATCTGATCAACTGCCATCCTGATATTTTGAATACATCAAGCAAGACACAGATGAAGCTGAAGGGCCGGGATCTGTATTTGAGTACGACGAATTGGATGCTTCCTTCTCTTGCGGGTCCTTATTCGTATGAAGGGACAGACGGTCTAAAAACAGGGTATACAGTGAATGCTGGTTATTGCTTCACCGGAACGGCAGAAAAAGGCGGGAGCCGCCTCATAGCCGTTGTCCTAGGGACCAAAAGTAAGGAAGCGCGGTTTGTAGAAACCCGAAAGTTATTTGATTATGGATTTTCCAAAACATTAACTCTGAAAGAGCGGCTGAATGATTGGTTCCATGTACGGGTACCTTCGGCTGCTTTTTCTTCGTTAAATGGGATAGATAAACTCTTTTAATATGGCTCTCACATAATTGGTAGTTTTATAGAACTGTTGACTTGGACTTCACACAGAGCGTGCCTCTGGTTTACAATAGACTATATGCTGCTACTGCCCTGCGTTAAAAAACAGGGCTTCGGTCATGCGTCAATAGTACACGCATAGCCGTTAAATAAGGGAAGGAGGCGAGCCAAACGGCAGCAGATACTTCCGCTATCTTTGGTTTATCTCATACAAATACGTTTTTTATTTTATAAAAAAGAAGGAATCTATCCCATGAAGAGGAAAACATTATATATTGCCCTTGCTGCAGTTGTGTTGATAGGTAGCTTGGGTTATCTATTTCGGGCACAGCTCGCGATAGTGGCATTTGATTTGTTTATGTCGGAGAAGGTGGAGAGCTCGCTGCAAAAGTCGTACAAACCGCTGCAGAGCGATCAAACGCCTCAGCCTGTAGTACTTCAGAGTGAGCCGTTTAGTGTCATGCTGATAGGTAGTGACCAGCGCGAGGATGAGCCTGCCCGTTCCGATACGATGATATTGGCGGTGGTACGTCCTAAAGAATCCAATGTACTGCTAGTTTCTATTCCTCGTGATACGTACGTGGATATTATCGGTAAAGATAAGAAGGATAAGATTAACCATGCCTTTGCTTTTGGCGGTCATCAGATGGCTAAAGATACGATGGAGGCCTTCCTTGATGAAGAAATCGACTATTATGCGTCAATCAATTTTCAAGGCTTAAAGGATGTTGTCGACGCGATGGGCGGTGTAGAGCTGCCAATTGGTAAGGATATTGTAAACAAAGGGAAAGACCACGAGAAATTCACTGTGGAAGCCAATAAACCGATTTATTCGGGTGAGGAAGCGCTGAACTACGTGCGTTATCGGGAAGATAGTGATTTTAACCGGACGAAGCGTCAACAGGTGTTTCTGGATGCGGCAGCCAAGCGGTTGATGCAGATTGATCAAATCGGGAAAGTGCCTGACTTGATTGACATTATGGGTGATAATTTCCAAACGGACATGCAACCCAAGTTTATTATTGACCTGGCAAAGCAGTTGTTAATCGGGGGCAAACCGGAAATGACCAGCTTTACTATTATGGGTGAAGGCATGAGATTGAACGGTGTTTATTACAATGATGCCAATGATGAAGATGTTATGGAAGCCCGTAAGATGATAGATAACTGGATGGATCCAGCAACCCCTGAAGCCCAACTTATGAAGCCGGAGAATTCTGAGAATACGGAGAAATAAAGCAAGCGAACTCACGAATATATCATAGACTCCGGAATTCCGGATCGGACAATAGTATCAAAACTCAATCAGCAGTCCGGATTGTCTGGCTGCTGATTTTGTGTCCTTCATGAAACAGTTATCGTCTGTTTACGTATGTATTTATAAAGCGTTTGCAAAAATGCTCATGAAGTACATGTTTAGCAGCATAGCTATCTAATGACACATCATTATTTTATTGACGGGCCTCACGCTTACGCTCATAAGGAGGATTCATAACTATGAATATCGCGTTTTTTTTGCTGCCGAAACAGGAAGTCATCTGTTTAACGATGGATTCCACACTGCGGCAGACGCTAGAGCGGATGGAATATCATCGTTATACTGCCGTGCCGGTATTGGATAAGAACGGACAGTATGCCGGTACGGTGACAGAGGGCGATCTATTGTGGCACATGAAAAACTCGGATGGAAAAATTACATTTGAGAGTGCATCGAAATTTTTGCTAAAAGACGTTCCGCTTTGTATGAATATCAAACCTGTATCCATTGAGGCAAATATGGAGGATTTGATCAACCTGGCCAAGGTACAGAACTTCGTACCCGTTGTAGACGATATGAATCGGTTTATCGGCATCGTTAGACGGAGCCAAATTATTGAATACTGTGAGAAATTTGTATCCAGAGAGGAAACATTGGAGTCTCATGGGGCATCCTAAGACATGATTGTCTGCCGGTTATCAAAGCATCAGGCCTGCCGTCGCTTTATTTGCGAAGCAGGCCTGTTCTGCCGAAAGGTTTGGGACGGCCTTGCTACCGGGCCCTTTTGTGTGGGGAACGGGCTTTTATGCTATAATGGAGAATAAAGCTTTTTTCAGGGAGAGATGGGACTTGTCAAACATGCCGAAGGATTTGGATGTGGCTAAACGCGCCAAGGTAATTGAGTGGCTTAAGACCGAAGTGGTTGATAACGTATCCCGATTGTTCAAAGCGCTGTGGGAGGGAAGCACAGCAAAAGTGGGCGACAGCTTGGCCAGCTTGATGATGAGTTCCTACATACTAGGCCGTAGACTTGGCATGTCATATCGGGATTTAGATGATCTCTTGATTGAAAAGTTGAAAAAGCATAAGCAAGAAGGACATCAGTTGGAAGATTGGTATCAGGATATTTCCACGCTAGAAGAACATTTGCGTAAGAGGTGAACACATGAAACAGCGTTGGACAACAGTGGTTTGGAGCGTTATTTATTTGCTTCTGCTGCTCTCTCTACTTACACCATTTTCGATTGTAACCGCACTTCTTCTGATTCTGCCGGTTGCAATTCTCTTCACGGTACTAAATGTAAAATCGTTTATTCTACACCTGGCACCCGTCTGGCTGGCGGTAGCCCTAATTCATCCAATATACGCGATGCTCGCGGCTTATTTCTTGATTCCGGGACTCGTTATGGGGTATCGGTACCGGAAGCGGGCTCCAGCCATGCGCGTCCTGAAATACGGCATGTCAGCCATGCTATTGGAAATGTTGCTGCTGCTTATGATCGGAACAGCCTTTTTCCAGCTTAACCTGTCAGAATATGTGGATGAAATTGTACAGATGACGACAGCGCCATTAGAACAGATGGGAGTTAACAGTGGACTGGCCGGTCAGATGGTATGGACCCAAGAAAATACAGACGCTTTGAGTGAGAGAACGATGCGCATGGTTCCTTTTGCGTTAATTATTAGCTCTTTCTTGATGACGGTTGTGACGCATGCTTTGGCCCGTCCGATTCTGAATAGTATGGGTATCTCGGTGCCTGCACTTAAGAAGGCGCGTGAGTGGATGCTGCCCCGTTCTTTGATCTGGTATTATCTGATCATTTGGATTATGAGTGTAGCAAGTAAGGATTCAGGTGGCGGCTTCGTGGAGATGATTGTGATCAATGCCATGCCGTTGCTGCAGATATGCTTCATGATTCAGGCACTCGGATTTTTCTTTTATCTTACACATCAGAAGAAATGGCATCCGGTTGTTCCGTTTCTTGCGGCTATTCCGATTGTGTTGTTCCCGCCGATGATTATCCTCGGTATTTTGGACCTGGCGTTCCCACTGCGGCAGTCAATTGGTAAAAAAAATGGATAGGGTGATTAGTCATGCCTAAATTTCTGCAGAAACGCTGGCACGGCTATCATACCGTCTGGGCGTTTGCGCTGGTGCTAGTGCTTGTTATCTTTCTGTCTTTTTATAACACTTGGCTCGGTATCATCGGTCTGCTGCTTGCAATTTTTAGCGGCTATGCGATGCTAAAGGCAGAGATGAAGTTCCGCAGTGACTTGGTGGAGTATATTGGCGATCTATCGTTTCGTATACGACGAGTCGAGGGCGAGGCGGTCAGTGTTCTTCCATTCGGAATTGTGCTGTACAGTGAGGATAAGACGGTAGAGTGGCATAATCAGTTCGTTGTGAATATGTTCCCTCATCAAACATTGGTGGGTTTGCCGCTAAATGAGCTGTTTCCCAAGCTCACGGATGCTATGCGGGAAAAGAAGGACTCCAGAGAGGGATGTCCGAAGGAATTGCGGCTTGAACTATGCCATGATGATAAATATTATGGGGCTACCGTTATACCGGAAGAGAGACTTATTTACCTGGATGAGATCACGGAGCTTGTCGTACTGCGTCAACGTTATGAGGATGAACGGCTTGCCCTTGGTATTTTGATGATGGATAACGTTGATGAAGCGGCTCAGGGGATGGATGATCAGCAGCGTACCGCGCTCTTGGCCAAGGTGAGCAGTGAAGTTACGGATTGGGCTCGCGAGTTCAATATTTATCTACGGAGACTTTCCTCTGAGCGTTTCCTGATGATGCTGAACAAGAAATCTTTGGATGCTCTTGAGAACAGCAGATTTCTTATTCTCGATGAAGTCCGGGAAATGACTGCTGATCTGAAAGTGCCGCTGACACTAAGTGTAGGGCTTGCCTTTGGTTCGGAAGATGTAACAGAGCTTGGCCAGTTGGCCCAGTCGAGTCTTGACATGGCTCTCGGACGCGGAGGTGATCAGGCGGCAGTAAAGGCCGGTCAGCGGCTGTCTTTTTATGGCGGAAAGTCAAACGCTGTAGAGAAGCGAACCCGAGTTCGTGCACGTGTGATTTCACATGCGCTGCGTGATCTGATGCAGGAGAGCGACCGTGTTATCATCATGGGACACAAAATGCCGGATATGGATGTCATCGGAGCTTCAATTGGGGTGCTGAAAGCAGCTCAGCTGTATAAGGTGGAGGCCCATATCGTACTGGAAGGGGTAAATCCTTCGGTGCGGCGGATTATGGATGAGGTCCGCAAGGACGAGAATCTGATGAGCCGGTTTATCTCACCGGAGCAGGCGATGCAGATGCTGACTCAGCATACGCTGCTTGTTGTGGTTGATACCCATAAAGCATCGATGACGATGGAGCCGCGGCTTGTGAAGCAGGCGAGCCGGGTTGTTGTTATTGATCATCACCGCCGAGGTGAGGAATTTATTAATGATGCTGTATTGGTGTACCTGGAGCCGTATGCTTCGTCAGCTTGTGAGCTGGTGACAGAAGTGCTTCAGTACATTCATGACCGGGTGTCATTGTCTCCGCTGGAAGCTACGGCTCTTCTCGCCGGAATCACAGTAGATACGAAGCATTATGCGCTGCATACCGGATCGCGTACGTTTGAGGCAGCAGGGTTCTTAAGACGTCATGGTGCGGACACCGCGATGATCCAGCGGGTGTTAAAAGAAGATCTGACAGAATTTATAGCTAAGGCTGAGATCGTAAAACATGCTAGAATGGTATATGGGCACGTCGCGCTCGCAGTGACGCATAAAGGTGAACAAATACCTCAGCTGCTCATTGCACAGGCAGCAGATATGCTGCTGAATATGACAGATGTTCAGGCTTCCTTTGTCATCGGCGTACGGCCTGATGGTCAGATTGGAATCAGTGCGCGGTCCATGGGCCGTATGAACGTCCAAGTCGTTATGGAACGGCTTGGTGGTGGCGGTCATCTAACGAACGCCGCAGTACAGCTGGATATGACGATTGAGGAAGCTGAAGACGCGCTGCTGGAAGTGCTGGCGGACATTGAAGCGAAAGAGGGGTTATTCGAATGAAAGTCATTTTTATTAAGGATATGAAGGGCCAAGGCAAGAAAGGCGAAGTTAAAGAGGTATCGGAAGGCTATGCAGCAAATTTCTTATTTCCGCGCGGGGTAGCTCGTCCTGCTACCGAGGGCAATATGAAAACATTGGAGCAGCAGAATGCATCCGAGCAAAAGCGTAAGCAGCAGGAGAAGGATGAGGCTGTCGCTCTCGGTAAACAGCTTGAGGAAATGACTATTACCGTGAAAGCGAAGTCCGGTGAAGGCGGGCGCCTGTTCGGTGCAATTACAAGCAAGCAAATCGCAGAAACTTTAGCTGCAAATAAGATTAAGATCGACAAACGCAAAATTGAATTGAGTGAGCCGATTCGTCATCTGGGTGTGACCCAGGTACCTGTGAAGCTCCACCCTGAGGTCAAAGCGACACTCAAGGTTCAAATTACGGAGGAGTAAAATGGGCGGAGAACTCTATTTCGATCGGATACCTCCCCAGAACCTCGAAGCGGAGCAGGCGGTGCTTGGTGCTGTACTGCTGCAAAGCGAGGCGCTGATTACAGCGATGGAGCGGGTGCAGACCGAGGATTTCTACGATAAGACGCACCAGATGATCTACGAAGTAATGGTGCAGCTTGGAGAAGAGAACCAGCCGATCGATCTGGTGACACTCACTTCCCGGCTTCAAGATAAAGGGCAGTTAGAGGAAATCGGCGGCGTAAGTTATTTGGCCAAATTGGCCCGTGCCGTTCCCACAGCTGCCAACGTAGATTATTACGCACAAATTATCGAAGAGAAATCCATGCTCCGTCGTCTGATCCGTACGGCAACCCAGATTGTCAGTGAAGGATATACCGGGGGCGAAGATGTATCCGGTATGCTAAGTGAGGCCGAGCGGCGGATTTTGGAAATATCCAACCGCCGAACAGGCAGTGGATTTATTGCGATACGTGATGTGTTGATGGAAGTGTTCGAGAAGGTTGAGGGTCTTTACCAAAACCAGGGCAATACGACAGGGATTCCATCAGGATTCGTGGATCTGGACAAGATGACGAGCGGATTTCAGCGCAATGACTTGATTATTGTAGCTGCCCGTCCGTCGGTTGGTAAAACAGCGTTCGCGCTGAACATCGCCCAAAACGTGGCCATCCGGGCTAAAGAGACTGTGGCCATCTTCAGTTTAGAGATGTCCGCGCCTCAGCTGGTGCAGCGTATGATCTGTGCCGAAGCGAACCTCGACGCAGGGGTAATGCGTAACGGTGACTTCAAGGGTGATGAGGATTGGTCTAAGTTGACGATGGGCATTGCCGCCCTGTCGGAAGCGGAGATTTATATCGACGATACGCCAGGCGTAACTGTAGCGGATATCCGCGCCAAATGTCGCCGTCTTAAGAAGGAGAAGGGACTTGGTATGATTCTCATCGACTACCTGCAGCTCATTCACGGGCGCGGTAAGGCTGGTGAGAATCGGCAGCAGGAGGTATCGGAAATTTCTCGTACCTTGAAGCAGATTGCGCGTGAGTTAGAAGTGCCGGTTATTGCACTGTCACAGCTCAGCCGGGGCGTGGAACAGCGTCAGGATAAGCGTCCGATGATGAGTGACTTGCGGGAATCCGGTTCGATCGAGCAGGATGCCGATATCGTCGCGTTTCTGTATCGGGATGATTACTATAATCAGGAAACAGAAAAGAAGAATATCATCGAGATTATTATCGCCAAACAGCGTAACGGACCGGTAGGTACGGTAGAATTGGTATTTTTGAAGAACTTTAATAAGTTCGTCAATTATGAACGAACGCATGCCGATGCTTTTGCTGCCGGTTAGAACACCCGGATTAATCAATTTTCATAATACTTTGACATAAGCGAGGGTTATTCCTCATATAAGCTGTCCTAATCACGAACAATCGTATGCGTTAATGCATGATTGTTCGTTTTTTTATTTGACTTTGAAAAAAGGGGCTGTTAAACTTAGATTGCTGCCGAAGGGGCAGTAGTTGATAGCAGTTCATAAGAATTGAAGCCAAGTGAAATAATAGGTGAAGTGAGATAATCTAGGGTGGTTGTTAATCACCGAGCGGAGGAATGAATATGTCAACGGTAGTCGTTGTGGGAACACAATGGGGAGATGAAGGAAAAGGGAAGATCACGGATTATTTGGCGGAGAGCGCTGACGTGGTGGCCCGCTACCAGGGCGGTAATAACGCCGGCCATACCATTCTGATTGACGGTAAAAAGTTCAAACTCAGCTTGATTCCATCCGGAGTATTTTATAAAGACAAGACTTGTGTGATCGGTAACGGTATGGTTATTAACCCGGCCGCACTTATTGAAGAGATTAAATACATTCATGATAATGGATTTAGCACTGACAATTTGGTCATCAGTGACCGCGCGCATGTCATCATGCCTTACCATATGGTACTCGATGCACTTGAGGAAGACCGTAAAGGCCCTAACAAGATCGGTACAACACGCAAAGGTATCGGCCCTTGCTACATGGATAAAGCGGCACGGAATGGTATCCGGATTGCTGACTTGATGGATGCTGAGGAATTCGAGCTGAAGCTGCGTCACATGATGAAAGAGAAGAATGACATCATCAAGCAGATGTACGGCGGCGAAGAGCTGGATGTCGAAGAAACGCTGACTCAGTATCTTGCTTATGCTGAAGAAATCCGCCGTTATGTACACGATACTTCCGTTGTTCTTAATGATGCAATCGATGCGGATAAAAAAGTGTTGTTCGAAGGCGCACAAGGCGTCATGCTGGACATCGATCAAGGTACGTATCCGTTCGTTACATCTTCGAACCCTTCCGCCGGCGGCGTATGTATCGGTTCTGGGGTTGGACCCTCAAAGATCCAACAGGTGATCGGTGTCGCTAAATCCTACACCACGCGTGTCGGAGACGGCCCGTTCCCGACAGAGCTGAATAACGAGACCGGCAATTATATCCGTGAAAAAGGTCATGAGTACGGTACAGTGACTGGGCGTGCACGCCGTGTGGGTTGGTTCGACAGCGTCGTTGTACGTCATGCCCGTCGTGTAAGTGGGATTACAGGTTTGTCCCTGAATTCACTTGACGTACTGAGCGGTCTGGAAACCGTGAAGATTTGCACAGCTTACAAATACCGCGGTGAGGAAATTACACATTACCCGGCAAGCCTGAAAATGCTGGCTGAGTGCGAAGCAGTGTATGAAGAGCTGCCAGGCTGGAATGAGGATATTACCGGTGCGAAGACACTGGAGGATCTGCCAGAGAACACCCGTCGTTATGTAGAGCGTGTATCCGAACTGACAGGGATTCCGATTGCGATCTTCTCCGTAGGACGGAACCGCGAACAGACAAACCAGGTCCTTCCGATTTACGAATAAGCAAGAATTGACCGCTGCCATGCAACACTAGAGGGTTTAATCGGGGTTTCACGCGGTGCGGAAAAGTAATAGAATGGATATGTTGTTTAAAGCCTGCCAGGGAATTGGCAGGCTTCTTTTGTGCGTTATATGAGGCTCTGAAATATGATAAAATAGAGGAATTTATCCCAGCATATGGAGAAAGTATCCCTTGGAAAAAGCCATATAGGAAATATAATGTAGTATATAACTCCGTTTAAGGGTGATTGACTTGAAAGCGCTTAACCCAGTTACTTTCTAGATATCACACCTGAGCTGTAAAACGGGGAGCAATACCAATCACAGACGCTGCAAGCGGTACAGGCTAACATGTTGACGATGGATTTGGGGATCCCACGGAAAGCCGCTTGCCGTTGTGTATAACGATCCATGCTGTAGATTCAGAACAAGCCGGTCTTCTTATGCTCAAGAAGACTGGCTTGTTTATTTTATTCATCTATAGGTTTCTCGGAAAGCTTGCCGTCCTCGATGTAGATGACACGGTCACACAAATCAAGCATACGCTTGTCATGGGTGACCATAACAGCAGCCTTCTGGCGCAGCTTTACTTCATCGGCCAGCATCTGAACGACAACCCGTCCGCGTTCTGAGTCCAGGCTCGCCGTAGGTTCATCTGCCAGAATAAGCTCCGGATCGTTCATCCAAGCCCGAGCAATGGCCACACGCTGACGCTCTCCGCCTGAAAGGCTTTCCGGATAATGATCGTTGCGGTGCGAAAGACCGAGCCTTTTTAAAAGATCATCAGCTCTTTGCTCACTCTTGCGCCTGGATTTCCCTGCTAGCTTCGGGATGAGCAGCAGTTGATCACGAACAGTTAAATAAGGAATCAGGTTTGAAGACTGAAAAATAAATCCGATATTGTCCAGTCTAATCTTGTTCATCTGTTTGGACGACAACTTGCCCACTTCCTTGTTTCCAATCATAATTCGGCCATTTGTGGGCGATAGGAGCGCCCCCGCAATCGATAGAAAGGTACTCTTTCCAGAGCCGGAAGGGCCGACCACCGCTACGAACTCGCCTGCCTTCACCTGCAGTGAAACATCATCCAGAACCTTAACGGAAGTATCCCCGTCTCCAAACTCTTTGCTTACATGCTCGAGTATCAGTTTATCACCCACTATGCAGCCCTCCCGATCGCTTCGATAGCATCAATTTTGACAACCCGATAAAGTGACAACAGAGAACCGATGAGAGATACGAACAGGAACAGCCCAGCCGAACCAAGCACCAAGGACGGGGACAGATCAAACGGGATGCTGTTACCGATTAGAGCTGCCACACCATAGGTAAGGGCAATACTGATGATCAGACTGACAACCGACAGGAGCATTACCTGTAAAATCAGATTTCTGGCCAAGTAAGTGGATGGGGCTCCGATAGCCTTGAGCACGCCGAATTGGTTCATTTTTTGAATGGTAATGACATAGAAGAATACAGCAAGCACAAAGGCGGCAATGATATACAGAAATACAATCATCATCATGAGCGACCCTTGTTCTTCTTTATAACCCGGAATTCCTTGCAGAGCCTGGTCTTTACTAATAACATCAATGCCCGGAACCTGCTGGACCAGCTGGTCGGCTTGATCCGAACTCGCACTCATTGCAACAGCGTTGAAGAACATCTCGCGGCCTGAATCTGTGTTGTGAATGGATTGCCAGCCTTTAAAGTTCATATGAAGAACCGGCGCGTGGCTAAAGGACTGGCCTTCGGTGAAACCAACGATAGTAAAGGCTTTGCCGGAAGTTTGGTCGATGATTTGGTCACCCAGCTTAAAATCCTCTTCCTTCAGTGACCGATCGGCAAGCACCTCGTCAGCTTTGGTTTGGCTGATCATCGAGCCTTCCACCACGGTAGGTGCCAGCATCTGCTCCGTATCGATAGCAAAAAACGCGGCATCCACCTTCGAGGTTGAGTTGCTTCGCGTCAGTGTAGTCATCTGGACACCTAACGGGGTAGCCGATTGTTCACCGGTATGACCCTTGATATCGTTCCAATCCTGCTCGGTCAAAACCGAGCGGTTTAGACGCTGGTCAGCTTCCTTTTGTACGACGAGATAGTCAGCCTTCATATTTTGGATCGAGGATGCATTATCTGATGCTAGTCCTTGGGCTAGACCGGTTACAAACAGAACGAGCCAGGCGATCAGGACCATGATAAATCCAATTAATAAATATCGCAGCTTCGAATGTTTGAGCTCACGCAAAGCAAGAAACATGGTTGCTTCATCTCCATTCCTATAGATACGACCAAGTTAAACTCGGCGATGGCTAAAGTATAGGAGTCCAATATGAACGGAGCATGAACGGAGTCTGAGCAAGATTTTAAACAGCAGGGAGAAGCACACGGAACGTCGTTCCTTTGCCCAATTGACTCTCCACTTCAATGGAACCGCGATGCAGGTCGATAATTTTTTTGGTGATGGACAATCCGAGACCTGTACTGGCTTCTTTCCTGTCGCGAGCGGTATCCGCTTTATAGAACCGGTTGAAAATATGCGGCAAATCTGATTCTGCTATGCCGATGCCTGTATCTGATATCTCGATACAGCACATATCGTCCAGGCGTGAGATGCGCAAAGAGATCGATCCGTCTGAATCGGTAAACTTCACACTGTTTGTGATGAGATTGGTCCATACCTGGTGCAGCAACTGTTGATCGCCATGTATGAAAAGTGACGGCAGCTCCATATCGATCGCCAAATCTTTGCTGCGCCAGCTCCATTCCGTAACGAGCAGCACCTGTTTGATCTGGGCGGCCAGATCAAAAGTTGATTTCTCTAAGATGTGTTCTTCTTTATCCAGTGAAGCCAGCATAAGCAGCTGTTTGCTCAGTTGGGACATTCGCCGGCTCTCGTCCTCAATAATCGATAAGTAACGGTGCCGCTGTTCCTCAGAGAGGTTCTTCGTCTGCAGAGTCTGAGAAAATCCCTGAATGGAAGCAAGCGGCGACTGGATCTCGTGCGAAACGTTTGACACAAATTCCTGTCTCATCTGCTCGAGCTGCTCCAGTCCTTTGGCCATATGAGAGAAGTGGTCGGACAGTTTACCGATTTCATCCCGCCGTTTGACGTTCAGCTTCAGATTGTATTTGCCTTGGGATATTTGTTTGGTAGCTTCCGTCAGATGTACGATCGGATTGACGATGTGACGGGTAATAATGCCGACGAGCAGTATGCTCAGCAGAATGGAGATGACCATAATAATCGAGAAAAAGATGCGCATCTCGCCGAACTGGACCATCACGTCTGGTCTAAGAAAAAGGGCGTGGGTGACCCCGTCGATTACGATAGGGACACCGATCGAGTTCATTAAATCATTATCAAAAAATCCGGTAATGAACAGTTTGGACGGGAAGTTCAGAATCCCGTGATAAGTTTCGCCGCTTACGACCCTCTTAATCACCTCCGGCTCTAGTGAATTACGACTAAACTCTCCGCCATAAAACACTTCGTGTCCATTACCGTTCGAAAGAACTATCTGATAACCCAGTTTTCCGACGTGAGTCAGATAATCTTCAATACCAATCTCGCGATTATGTTTGTAAAAATTTTCGATATCATAGGCCATGTCCGTAATTTTCTGGTCATTATAAGCTTTCAAATTGTATTGGTAATACATATTGGACAAAAGAAATGCAAATACACTGCTTAGCACCATAATGCAGATCGTTGTAATGACGATCCTGGAATAGAGAGTCTTCACGTGGTACCAACCTCCAGCTTATACCCGACTCCCCGCACTGTGCGGATACTAAAGTCACTGCTTCGATCCGCGAATCGTTCTCTCAGTCGTTTAATATGCACATCTACTGTACGGTCATCGCCGTCAAAATCCGAGCCCCAAATGAGCAGGATCAGCTCATCGCGTGTAAACGTGCGATCCGGATAGCTTGCGAGCTGAGAGAGCAGCTCGAATTCCTTCATCGGCAACATCAGTACCTTACCGTGACCGTAAACCTCATAGCTTCTCCGGTCAATGACGGTATCGTGAAGATGGATTTTGTCGGCACTGACCATCTGATAGCGACGCAGAAGTGCCTTGATGCGGAACAACAATTCCTTTGGTTCAAAGGGCTTGGTTACATAATCGTCGGTCCCGACGGCAAAGCCCTTTTCCTTATCGAGGAGTTGGTCCTTGGCTGTAAGTAAAATCACCGGAAAATCGTAGTCATTCCGGATTTCCTCAGTAAGCTGATATCCATCCTTATTCGGCATCATCACATCGACAACGGCCAGATGAATTTGTTCTTTGATAAGACAGGCAGAGGCTTCTTCTCCGTCGGTCGCCTCAAACACAGTATAGCCTTCAAGCTGAAGGTGGTATCGTAGCAATTCCCGGATATGAGAATCGTCATCTGCGATTAAAATGTGAACCATAGCTGGACAGACCCCCTAGAATGGTATGTATGGATAATCATAGTCATCATAGCACGAGCCTAGTTTGGCCCAAAACATTATAAGCATAAGAGCTGTCTGTAGAAAGGTGTTATAAAAATGTTGAAGAGAGGACATTTTAAGAGGTTGAACCTTCGGCATGCCGTCCATACTGGATAAAGTAGGAAAATGATGACCATGTCATTTCGGATCATGCATGAGAAGGAGGCAGAGCACATGAAGCTGATGAAATGGCTGCTTAAAATCAGTCTTACGGCAGTGCTTATAAGTACACTAACGATTCTGACCACAGGTATTGTTGTGAATAGCTATCTTCAATCGGTACTGGCGAGCTTTAATATCCAGCTGGAGGCTCAGCCGATGGGGGTAGGAGGCATCATGAAAAATTTACTCGGGTTTAACGGTTCAAGTGGACAGGACAAGGTAGACACAGGTACAGAAGGTACCGTGGGGAATAATTCGGCTGGAGGTCAAAATAATGACGCAGCATCCGGCTCATCGAGTACGCAGGAGGGCCTCTCCTCGTCAGGAGGAAGTTCTTCGCGAGGTATCGGTACGGAAGGGACGAATCCTGGAGCGACCGGAGGAACTTCTGATGACAGCAATAAGAATGGCGATGACCGGGCGGTAGAGGGGGAAGCTCCACCGGAAGATTCTCTGCCGGTGATGGGACGAAGTGCGGGTGAATCGGCAGCCGGTCAAGGGGATCATCAGGTAGTGATGACCCCGGAAGAAATGGTTGATAAGAAAAGCAGTCTTACCACGAAAGAGAAAGAAGAGATTTTTACACTGTTGTTGAGCAAGCTGCCGCAGGCGGAGATACAAAAAATATCCGAAGCCATGGAAGATGGATTGACAGCGTCCGAGCTGGATGAGATCGAGAAGGGCATTTCCAAATACTTGAGCAAAGATGAGTTTGAGAAATTGATGACTATGCTTCAAAAATAGGCTGTAGCTGCTTGCAGGCTTAGGTTTGTCATTGTTTTGTCATTCGAAAAAAATAACAAAATCAGGAATGTGAATTAAACTCGCGCTGGGCGCGGGTTTTTTCTATGAGTCCGGAGACTTGATCCGACTGTAAAAGCTATGTTAAAGTTAACTGGTGTTGAAAAGGTTAAGATTTTGAAACCTTTTGACGAATCATAATATAATGATTTATACAAGATATGGTAAAAATATCGTCCGTTCGTCGTATACCTACATAATCGCTGGTTCGTACATAAGGACACAGGACTGAAAAAGGAGAAGAACATGAAAGGTTTTAAAGATACGAGGTGGTATGACAGCATTAAGCAAAGGCTTAACGCTGGCCGTTCTGCCAAGGATAACGAAAACTCCAGACATGAATCCGACGTTCAGGCTGACACAAAGGAAAAAGGATGGATTTCTTCCCGTAAGTGGATCTTGATCCCGGCAGGTGTTGCGCTTGTTGCAGGATCGGTCTTTTTCGCCGGACGCGAATATGTAAACGCAAATACATTGCCGTTCTACTACGTATATGTAAACGGACAAAATATAGGCACCATCGAAGATGATGGACAGCTGAACGAGCTGTTTGAAACGAAACGGAAATATTATCAGGAGAAATACCCGGGTGTTATGATGGTTCTGCACACCGACGGTATCACAACAAAAGCAGATCGGGATTATAAGCCGGTTGTGAAGAGTGAGGAAACGCTGGCGAAGCTGGATAGTATGCTGAAAGCGTACGCGCGCGGAGTAGAAGTGAAGGTTAACGGTGAAACGGTTGCCATTGTCAAGGATCAGAAGACCGCTCAGGCTGCCGTTCAAGCGGCTAAGGAAAAGTATGCTCCAACAGCAGCAGTTGCGAAGAGCGGAAAGCCTGCAATTCAGCAGACCTCGGTTTCTACAGGAAAGAAAAGCTCGGCTGAAAGCGACAGCATAAAATCGGTTGAGATTAAAGAAGATGTGTCCGTATCTTATACGAAGACGGATCCGAATAAAGTGCTGGATGTGGAGGGCGCTGTAGAAGCACTGACCGGCACCAAAGAGGAGCCTGTTGTTTATACAGTGATAGAAGGAGACACCATCTCTTCAATCGCACAGTCACATAACATGAAGCGTGCAGAGGTAATGGCGCTTAATCCGGGATTGGAGGAGAAATACCTCCAAATCGGATCAGAGCTTGAGCTGAGCAGACCTGTCGCTCCATTGACGGTTCGCACGGTCGAAGCGGTAACGGAGAAGATGGCCAGCAAACCTGAGACCATTGTTCGCAAAAGTGATGAGCTGCCGCTGGGCAAACGTAAAGTAGTTCGCCAGGGGCGCGACGGAGTGAAGACGGTCGAATATGTGGTAACCAAGGAGAACGGCGAGATCGTTTCCAAGCAGTGGACAGGCCAACAGGTTGTGCAGCCTGCTCTACCTGAAGTTGTATATAAAGGAACCAAGGTTCCAGAGAAGAAAAAGATAGTAACTCCAGCAACACCAGCAACCCCATCAGCGACAGTATCCGAGAGTTCAGGTCGTATGTTTGCATGGCCGATCAGCGGCGCGCGTATAACCAGCTCGTATGGTCAGCGCTGGGGCCGTACCCATGAAGGTACGGATATGGTTGGCGGTCGTACGATTATGGCTGCAGCCGGCGGCAAAGTCATATTCGCCGGATACCAGGGCAGTTACGGTAACGCCGTCATCGTTGATCACGGCAATGGTTACCAAACGCTCTACGGTCATATGAGCAGCATTTCTGTCCGCAACGGACAATCGGTCGGACAAGGCAGCAAGCTGGGCATTATGGGCAGCACGGGCCGCTCGACCGGGGTTCATCTCCATTTCGAAATTCGTAAAAATGGAGTTCAGCAAAACCCTATGAAATATTTATAATCCTATGTTATACTGGGGTTACTAATGACGACATAAGCCATTATTGGTTCATATATCATAAATAACATGGCCGCTCCTTCACGGGGCGGCCATGTTATTGTTTCGGGAGTTTATTGCGACGGTAGGCAGATGTGCCGGAACGCTAGGTATGATAAAATAGAACGAAGATCGTTCAAGTGAAGGTATGAGGTGAGAAGTTATATGCAGGGAACCATTCTGGTGGTGGATGACGAACAGCCCATCGCCGATATTTTAAAGTTTAATCTTGAAAAAGAGGGCTATGAGGTTATTTGCGCATTTGACGGAATCAGTGCCGTAGAACTTGCGTTGTCTAAGCGTCCTGACCTGATGCTGCTCGATCTGATGCTGCCAGGTAAAGATGGAATGGACGTGTGCCGTGAGGTACGTGCCGCCAACTTGCATATCCCGATCATCATGCTGACTGCGAAGGATGGAGAGATCGACAAAGTACTGGGTCTTGAGCTCGGTGCGGACGACTATGTAACCAAGCCGTTCAGTACGCGTGAGCTGCTGGCGCGGGTCAAAGCGCAAATGCGGCGTCAACACAAGAGTGACAGTATGGCGGATGCCAATGGCTCCGCAGATGTGGAAGCCCAGCAGGGGTTTCGTTTGTTTGAGCTATTTATTGATACAGACATGTATATGGTATATAAAAGCGGGGAAGCGCTCGATCTGACGCACCGCGAATATGAGCTGGTCTATTATTTGGCCAGAAATGCCGGCAAGGTGATGACTCGTGAGCATCTGTTGCAGGCGGTATGGGGCTTCGAATATTTCGGTGATGTACGTACGGTCGATGTGACGATTCGCCGGCTGCGCGAGAAGATCGAAGAGAATCCGAGTAAGCCGGAGTATATTTTGACCCGGCGAGGGCTTGGCTATTTGATGCGTAGTTCCAAAAACGGAGGCCTGTAATGAAGTGGCTGTCCTTCTTCCGGACAATTCAGGCGAAGGTCATCATCATTTATGTGTTGCTGATTCTGATCGCCATGCAGCTGATCGGCGTCTATTTTGTGAGTGCTATGAAGAACTCCCTAACGAGTAATTTTTCGACGGATTTGCAGGAGCGTGCGGAGCTGATGTCGGTGCTTGCAGCCAAAACGCTGGCTAGCGGAGGGGACCCGGATGAGGATCCGAATGATAGCCTTCAGGTGATGGTTAACAATCTGTTCAACATGAGCGGGGCCGAGATTCAGGTTCTGGATGCTACGGGTAAGGTACTGACAACGTCAATGCTGTCGCATGCGGACTATGTGGACAAAAAGAACACACAGACGGTCGTCAGCCGGGCGCTTCAGGGCATCGTGGATAACGAGGAATACATTATTGACGACGACGGAACTCGCAAAAAGGTGGTAGCAAAGCCTGTCATCCATAACGATAAAATTGTTGGTGCCATCTATATCGTAGCAAGTATGAGTGAGCTGTATGCGACTATGGAGCGGATTAACAGCATATTCATTTCAGGTATCTTGCTGGCTCTTGGTCTGACTGCGGTGCTTGGGGTCATTCTGTCCCATACGATTACCCATCCGATTAAGGAATTGACCCGCCATGCAAGGGCGGTAGCAGAAGGCCGATTTACAGAGAAAGCGCCAGTATTCGGCAGCGATGAAATCGGACAGCTGAGCGAAACGTTCAATTACATGACCAGCCGGCTGCGTGAGGCTCTGTCGCAGAACGAAGAGGAGAAGGAGAAGCTGGCATCCATTCTTACCAACATGAGTGACGGAGTTATTGCGACGGACGAAGCGGGACGCGTTATTCTGATGAACCGTCGCGCCGGGCAGATGCTTGGCGTGGAAGGCGAGGAACTGGCAGGCCGGGAAATAGGCTTGCTGCTTGGTCTGGAGGAATTGGAAGCCGAGTCGTTGGCCCGCGGCGGCAGCGATACCAAGCTGCTGGAGATTACACCGCCCGAAGGCGGGCAGCCTTTCGTGATGCGGGTAACGTTTACCCCGATTCATCGGCGGGAGATTGGAATCACCGGTACGATTGCCGTACTGCAGGATGTTACGGAGCAGGAGAAGCTGGAAGCTTCGCGGCGGGAATTCGTAGCGAACGTTTCGCATGAACTCCGGACGCCGCTGACAACGATCAAGAGTTACACTGAGGCACTGGAAGATGGGGCGCTGGAAGACAAGCAGCTGGCACCTCGATTTGTCGGTGTCATCCAGAATGAGACAGGCCGGATGATCCGGCTGGTCACCGATCTGCTTCATCTGTCACGATTTGATTCCAAGGAGGCGGCGCTACGGAAACAGCCGGTCGACATTGTGGAGATGCTGGAGGATGTAGAAGACCGGTTCTCTTTTCAAATGCAGCAGAAAAATGTGCATACGGTTATTGATGCGAAACCGGGTGTATCCGTCGCCATGTTGGACCGGGACGGAATCGACCAGGTGCTCGATAATCTGATTTCTAACGCGCTTAAATATACGCCAGACGGCGGTACGATTACGATGGGGGCTGATGTGACAGAGGACGGCATGCTGTCCCTGTCTGTAGCAGATACCGGAATTGGCATACCGAAAAAGAATCTGGACCGAATATTTGAACGGTTTTACCGAGTGGATAAGGCCCGTACCCGTAATATGGGAGGTACCGGACTCGGTTTGTCCATTGCCCGGGAAATTGTAAGGGTACATGGTGGATCGATATCTCTACAGTCAGAGCTCGAAAAAGGCACGAAGGTAACCTTCACGCTGCCTCTGAATGAGGAAGGGAGGGGGACAACGTGAAGGAACGATTAAAAACCGCGCTGCTGCTTGTGTTAGTACTGGGCAGTCTGGTACAAAGTTATTTTCTCATTTACCGTCTCCCGGGTAGTGACTCTGTGGTGCAGTCCGAGGATTCTTACATCAAGACGGAAGATATGGGGCCGGAAACAAAAGCAGAGAATCTGATTTATCCGAAAAAGATGATTATCCATCTTGGTGAGGATAAGCATACGGTTTTTTATCCTGGTCAAATGTTCTATGATCTTGTCAATAACCGGTTGAAGGGCCGGACGTTCGAAAGTTTTCAGCGCCGGACATTGAACAATATGGACTGGTCCAAGCTTCGTGCCAGCAGTAAGGGCATTGAACTGAGCTTTGGTTCCGGTATACCAGTGACACTTCTTCAAAAGGTGATGCAGATTACGCCGGACTCCCTGTTCGAAGGGGAAAGCATTCACAAAATGTGGTTGTACAGCATAGAAGGAGAACCTAAAGTACATGCGCTCTTTTTCAGTACGGAGGGGGATGTCGTCTACGAAGCCTCACAGGCTGATTTGACGGCACAAGATATTCATCAACTTGTTGATTTCGGACTGGACTGGGGCCCTTACACGATGCAGGAAGGAACATCGTTTTACATGCCGGAGGAACCGGTTGATATGATAAGTCTGGAGCTGCCAGTCGGAATGTATACGGTGGAGCAGATGCAGCGGAGCTTATTTTTTGACCCGAGCATTACACGGAATATCCGGGAGTGGGACGGTTCTGAAATTTATACGGACAGCAAACGCAGCCTTCAGGTGGATCAAGGGCAGAGCTGGATGAGTTACACGGATCCGGCGGCACCGCCATCGGGTGAAAGCAGCCCCGGCAAGGATGTGCTGTCAGCGATTGATTTTGTGAACCAGCATGGCGGTTGGGACGGCAGCTACCGGTTAAGTCAATCCGAGGATAACGAAGACCGGACACTGGTAGAGTTCCAGCAGTATCACCGGGGTTACCCGATTCTGAATACACCTGGTTTCAATTACGGTATCATGAAGCTGGAGCTACAGAAGGGTACGGTAACCTCTTATGAGCGTTCACTGCTGTACGTAACAACAGAAGAACAGAAGAAAAAAATCGTGAAACTGCCTGCAGGAGATGAGCTGCGGGAGAAGCTAGATAAACTGCCTGATAACGTAAAGATTGTGGATCTGGAACCGGCCTATTTGCCGTTCGTAACCGAGAATGAACTGCGGCTTAAGCCGGTATGGGCTGTTCATCTTTCGAACGGAAGTGTGCAGGCGCTGGAATAGATAAAACATGAAGGTGAAGGAGGGAAGCACATGGATTGGGGACGGGCCAAAAATGTGTTGATCTATGCGTTTTTGCTGCTGAATCTGGTACTTGGTTACCAGTTGTGGATCGACTATCGGGAGCAGGCCGGCTCCAGTCTGGACTTCACCTCCTTGTCTGAAAGTACGCAGAGGGTTATGGAAGAGAATCGGATTCAGGTATTGAGCCCGATTCCGCCAGAAACGCCGCAGCTGCCGAAGATCGCTTATACGTATAGTGTCGGGGCGCAAGGCAAGCCGGTCAAGCTGAACCAGCCGGTCGACACCAAGCTGATCTATTCGGATCAAAAGGAGCTTCAGACTGCACTGGCCGGACAAATTCCGAATCTGAAACAGTTCCGTCATGATCCGCAGTCAGATAAAGAAAACGTCTTTGTGTTCCGTCCGCTGGTAAACGGGGAATGGCCGCTGTTCAATGTCGAGCTGGAGCTGTTCCACGAGAGCCAAAAGATAGAGTATTACCGTAAGCCGGTGCTAGAAATTCAATCCACTAGCGATGTGGAGGAACAAAAGGTATTGTCTGCATCCAAGGCACTTGGAACGATTATTGAACGGAATTTCATTCCGCCGAAGTCGGTGGTCAAGGATATACAGCTCGGTTATTACGGGCAGATGTTTAACACAGATGTGGAGCTGGCGGCACCGGCATGGCGGTTTACGCTGGATAATGGAGAAATGATCTACGTTCAGGGGATTAGTGGAGATGTGTTCACGCCCAAGATGGATAAAGTAAAGGAGTAACGGACCAATGGGGATATCTTTTACCGTGCTGTCGAGCGGCTCGACGGGCAACGCAACAGTTGTCCGCAACGAGGATACGACACTTCTAATTGATGCCGGGCTGAGTGCGCGGCGGATTGACGAACTTTTGAAGGAACGGGACATGTCCGGGGAAGAGATTGACGGGATTCTGGTCACACACGAGCATTCCGATCATATTAAAGGACTTGGGGCGGTAGCACGTAAGTACAATCTGCCGATTTACGCCAACGAGAAGACATGGGAAGCGATAAACCGATCTGTCGGCAAGATTGCAGAGGAGAATCGGATTGTGCTGGACAGCCATGAAGTGAAGGATTTCGGGACGCTGCGTGTAGAGCCTTTTGAAATTTCTCATGATGCAGCCGCGCCAGTGGGTTATTGTTTCTATGACGGAGACGAGAAGCTGGGTGTAGCGACAGATCTCGGTTATGTGAGCGACAAGGTAAAAAAAGCGATTGAAGGCTCGGATGTGTTAGTCCTTGAGGCTAATCACGACATTGAGATGCTGCGTATGGGACGGTATCCGTGGAACACCAAACGCCGGATTCTTGGCGACATGGGTCACCTGTCAAACGTGTCGGCTGGAGATGCCCTTAGCGAGCTGTTGGCTGGTGACACTAAGCGTGCATACCTGGCTCATCTCAGCCGGGATCATAACATGATGGACTTGGCCAAAATGACGGTGCGCGATACGATGGAAGATAACGGCTGCTTTTTCAAAGACAGCGAATTTAAATTGTGTGATACCTATTATGACCGCTCTACTCCTTGGGACAGGCTGAAAGATTAGGCAGGGGATATCCTGTGCGGGCCTGGCGTTCATATATATTGCAAAACAACCTTAGCCTAAACACGGTCTGTCTTCGATATAGGATCAAAAGGTGTTCACGTACGTTAATCTATACGCTTGGATACGGTGGATGCGACATGAACTGATTCAACTCTTCGGCTTTGTGCTCCACCTCTTCGCGGGTCAGGAGGCCTTTGTCGATCAATAACTCGATGATCGTGCTTAGGGCGAGGGTATTTCGGTAATGCTCGTCCTTTAAATCCCCTAGTTTTGCTGCCATATGCACGATGTCCATAGCCGTGCCTGGGCTATAACGTTCCATCCTTTATTCCTCCTTTTATGAATTTCCAACCACCTTAATTTTCCGTTTTAATTTACCCAGAATAGATGACTTGAACCCTCATCATTATGGTACAATGAACGAAGGACGCGAGTCACAATCTATGAATCTGGCAGTCTCTCATTCGCCATTCATAGAGGCTTGTTTCTATTGTAGTCCCCATTGTGGAAAATCATTCTCGTTTTTCGCAAATAAATTGTTTTTTCACGAGATAAGATTGTTCTTAGCCTTCCGCAAACAGTCATTTTGAACAATTATGGCTGATAATGTGCTTAACTCACCGTTTAGTGCAACTTTTTTGGCTACATAAGTGTTTATTACTATAATAGGGTGTTTACAATTGATACTCGGTTATGGCCTTGGGCCATGGTGGGACCTGGAGAGTGGATCAATGGTCCCCGAAACCGAGGGTTGTTATATGAGCAAGATGATCAGTCGAAATGACGAGAGTTCTCGAAGCTGCAGTGGTGTCTTGACGTGTAACAACAAAGGGGAGAGGGATCGCAATGGGATTGTTTAAAGATGACTTTTATTCGACGAAAGTATCCAGACGCAGTAAAAAGACGAGCGAGGACCGTCCTGGGCGGGTCAAGTGGCGTTCAAGCCGCCGGCGCAGAAGTCTGTCTACTTTTCAGATCTCAGCGATCAGTTCGGTGTGCAGTGCGCTAATCGCCATTCTTTTGTTCAGCCTGTTGACGGGACATCCGTCCACTTCGTCGAGAATAGCAATAATGAATGGCCAGCCGGTTGCACAGACTGAGGGCGATCCGTATGAGCGCCTGGTGAATGCAGCAGCGAAGGTTCGCCCTGCGGTCGTTAGTGTCGTTACTCATAAGGATCCGAAGCCAATCAGTTCGGAAGAGCAAGATAGTAGTGAATTGGAAGAAGGCATCATCCCTGAAGAAGGTGACATGCCGGAAGAACTGCCTGAGGATTTCGATTTAGGCGAAGATTTTGACTTTGACTTTGGTGATGACTTCGGCGGCGGTTTGGATGAATCGAAATTGGGATCTGGCGTTATATTCAAAAAAATTGAGGGTAAGGCTTACGTCATTACGAATAATCACGTCATTGAAGGTGCCGATTCGCTTGAAGTGGTAACCGTGAAAGGGGATACCAAAGAAGCAACGCTTGTCGGAACAGACCGCGTTAGCGATCTTGCTGTATTGTCGATCGACAGCAAAGGTATTGGTGAAGTAGCAGAGCTTGGGGACTCCTCCAAGTTACGTCTGGGTGAGATGGTCTTTGCGATTGGTAATCCGCTTGGTCTTGGCGATACGCTGACATCAGGAATTATCAGTTATACAAACCGGGTTATCCCTGTATCGCTGAACCAGGATGGTGTGTTCGACTGGGAGGCTGAGGTAATCCAGACGGATGCGGCGATTAACGAAGGCAACAGCGGCGGCGCACTGGTGGATCTAAACGGTAAAGTGATCGGGATTAACACGATGAAGATTTCCGATAAGGGCGTAGAGGGTCTTGGCTTTGCGATTCCTACCAACGAAGTGACTGAAATCGTGAAGGAACTGATGTTGAAAGGGAAGATCGCGCGTCCTTATCTTGGCGTGTATACCATAGACCTTAGCAATCCTTATGTTCCGATGAGCAAGCAGGAAATGAAGGATCTGCAGCTGCCGAAGACGGTCACGGAAGGTGTTATTGTGCTCGATGCTCTGGGACCGGCAAAGGAAGCGGGCCTCAAGCTGAATGACGTCATTACGAAGTTCAACGGCAAGCCGATTCATACAACGTTGGATCTGCGTAAATTCCTCTATAGACAAACGAAGATCGGTGACGATCTGAACGTGACTTTTTATCGCGGCGGGAAGGAACAGAGCTTGAAGGTGCTACTGGAAGAGAAGCCGGGGGGATAAGATGAAGGGCGCTAAACGCGCCCTTTTGCTGTCTTCTTTGGGGTATGACGTAAGACGTTTTTCTTATTGCTGCAGATGAAGAGGGCTGGCCCCCTTATTGGCGATACTGCTGGGAGATCTTGAGTGTCATGGTAAGGAAAAGGTCAGCAGTCCTGCGGATTCTTGGCTGTTTCGACAAAAGCATTTCTTTTTTTCACATAGTGTGGTAGAACAGAATAGTGGCCATACTTTTAAGATTAGAGGACATGGTGCATAACAGGATGCGAAAGACAGAAAGGATGCTTATTAAATGTACGTCGTATGCAAGGAACATGTGGAGCTAGCGATCGAGAATTTCGTGGATGAATACGAGGATGCCCCGGACGTTGTCGATTTGAAGGAGACGGAGTTCTCGGACTGGGACCCACCGGTGAAGTGCGCGGAGTGCGAAAAGCATGCGGAATTTTTGATTGTGTGAGAATATTTTATTATTGAATAGATGAAACGGATGAGGAAGCGCGATAATTTCACGCTCAAGATAAGAGTCACTCTGTGAAGAGTGACTCTTTTTCTATCAATAGAGCTTGCCGAACAGTGTTAGCGATCCCCGATATCTATTACTTAGGCTACAGCCTAGATTTAATATAGGATAGTTCTCTTTCTAAAAGCGTAACCCTGTAGTTTAGCTGCTCCACATTAGCGGTACCTGTATCTGCACGACCGGATAGGGCTTGGGTTAACTCGTCGATCTGTGTTTGTAATGACTTAATGGTTTTAATAAAAATCTTATAGAGGTTGTTCAAAAAGTCCGCTTTTGATCACGAAGTGAATCAGGAAGTGGGCTCGGCATCGAATCTTGAATTCAGCCGGTCCTTCCGGTGCTCACGTACCCAAAACGTACGCTCCGCTCCTCAGTCCCTAGCTTCACCCAACCTTCTCGGTGCTGAAAATCGACCTTTTTGAACACGCACTTATAGTCATTGATTATCGTATCAAGGTACTCGTTGACTTCATCCATTTCATAACCCTTTACGAATGTACCTACTACTCGAAATTCTTTCTCATGTATCTCCATCGGGCTTAGAGATATATTGTCCAACATCTAATCAGCTCCCTTAACTTGCTTCACCTAACTCTAGTTCATCATCGTTGTAACTATTTGTCAATGGCTTTGATGTGTCAAAAATGCAAGAGGTATTACCTTTAACTGTTGGCGTTACAATGTTAGAATGTACGTCATAACAGCAGAGTTTAAGGAGCGGTAGCGCTATGAATATACAGATTGTATGTGTTGGCAAGTTGAAGGAGAAGTACCTGGTTCAGGGTATCCAGGAATACGCGAAGCGCCTCGGGCCGTACGTGAAGTTCCAGATGTTTGAGGTGCCGGATGAGAAGGCACCTGAGAATATGAGTGAGGCGGAGATGCGCCAAGTGCAGGAGCGGGAGGGTGCGGGCATTCTTAGCCACATTAAGCAGGACACCCACGTCATCGCCCTGGCCATCGGCGGCCAACTGTGGTCCAGCGAAGACCTGGCTGCACATATCGATAAACTTGGCACCTACGGGACAAGCACCATCGCTTTTGTGATCGGCGGCTCTAACGGGCTGTCTGAGGAAGTGTTGAAGCGAGCCCAGACCAAGCTGAGCTTCGGGCGCATGACGCTACCGCACCAGCTGATGCGGCTGGTACTGGTGGAGCAAATTTACCGGGCGGTGAAGATAAATCGGGGGGAACCGTATCATAAGTGACGGCGAAAAATTTGAGTGATAAGAAGGGTATCGAGGTCTGAGGAGTAATGGAGGAAGATGCCGTAAAAGATATGCCTAACCCTCCAGAGGTAGGCTTTAGGGGGATAAAAATATAATTTTTCCAAATTTATAATATAATGATATAAGACACAAAGAGGAGGGGGTTTTAATGATTGATAGGTGTAAACTTTGTGGAGAGACTAGAAAATTAGTAAGATCTCATATTATACCTGAAGGTTTCTATCTTCCGTTATATGATGAAAAAAAAAGAACATATTATTCATCGCCTTCTAGAAATCAATTTAAATTTATGCAAAAAGGTCAACGCGAATATATGCTATGTAATGAATGTGATAGAGATTTGTTAGGACCGTATGACAAGTACGGCATTGAAGTTATTAGGGATAATAAACATGTGAAAAAAGTTATCGATATGGAAAAGGAAATCTGGGTTAACATTGATTATAATAAATTTAAAATATTTATGTTATCTGTTTTGTTAAGAGCTCATTTAGCGGAGGATCTTTTTACTGGAGTAGAATTAAATGCTAGTGAAGAAAAATCTTTAAAAGAATGCATATTAAATGGATTAGCGCCGCCAGTTGAAACCTTCCCTGTTTTAGGAGTTAAACTATTTGACCCCATTAGCAATGATACTAAGTGTGATGAAATCATAACTCATGGTAATACCTATTTAAGAGAAAACTATTCACAAACTCGATTGATCGTTTTAGTTTTTGGTGGATATGGGTGGATGTACATTTTACCCACTGCAGAATTAAATGATATTCATAGAAATCAATTTCTTAAAGAAGAGGGTTTTTTATTTTTACTAAAGGAGAATATTAGGGAATTCACTCCAGTTATACATTTGCAAAATTCGATAAATTATTCAGATTTAAATTTCGAAAGACTTGATATGGAATAGATAGTATGAATAACGGCACTTTCCAGCAGAGTTGCTTGATGCAAGGCATCACCGTATGGTCATTGAGAAGAGTGTGGGGAAAGTCTTGAAATTGCAATTGTGGAGAGGAGGAGCGATGATGGAAAAAGATTTCAAGTAAATGGCGGAGTTGAAAGCTGCCGCTGAAGTATCAGAGTTCATTCGTTGAAGTACAACTGGACGCTGCTGACGTACTTCCTGCCGTCCAGCGTGATCCGTTACATGAGGGTCATGTGCTACGCCTACAACAAGTCCTTCAGCCGCATTATCTATCCGCACTAGAGGGGTAAAAACAGTGAATGCTATAAACAGCACAATACCCCAATTTAAAAAGTTCAATAATGATTTTAAGTCCATTAGTACAACCTACACTGAAACAAAATTGCAGTACATCCCAACCTCAGTTAGCGCACCCGATCTAAAGTTTTTCGAACCCCGTAATTTAAAGCTGTCAGGAAAGTATGGTTATGAGATATACCGAGATATTATTAAACTTGCTTTAATTTGAATTGATATGTAGTTTCGAATTGATTAATGGAACACTAAATTAGTAAACTTAGTAGTGTAGCCAGAGTAGGTACTAATGGTGAATAGTCCTCTCCTCATGTATATTTATGCTGGGTACATTTAAGTGAAAAATATCAAAAGTAATGCTGAATATATAATGCGATAAAAATAAATTAAAATATCTACCAGTTGAAGAAAACATATTTTCCGCGTAGAAGAAAGGTGGGTTACTTTTTTGAGATTTTCAAGAACAGTTAGAACGCATAACAGTGAGCACTATTTAATTCATAGTGATGAGGATTTTATAGGGGAGGTTAGTTTACATTATCAGAAGTCCGTTCATGGTATTTTTGTTATTGTTCAGGAAATTGATGGTGATCAGCTAAATGTTATACTAAATGAAGTTGAAGATCGAATCGTAAGTATGATTGAACCTAGAGAAGATTTTATATTTACAGTGTATAGGGGTCAAGAAATTGGTTTTTATTCTGATTATGGCGATCAATCTTTTAATATACCAGTAACTCAATCCGATTTGAAAGTAGTAACGGATTCCGTTGAAAATGTTTCGAAAAATTTGTCTAAGGTATTAAACAAACATACAGTTGCATCTGGTCAATTAAATCAATTTGCAGTGGTTGACTATTTTAAGGATATGGGGTATGAAGCGATTATTGCGCCTCCAGAACTCGATCATAAAAAAATTGATGTCTTGGCTGAAAATGATGTGGACATTATTTATATTCAAGTGAAAAAGGGTCAAGTAAGTAACTCTGAAATAAAAAAAGTGGTTGAAAATGTTGTAGGTGAAAAGAACGAAGAGAAGGTAAAAAAAGTTGGAATAGTAGCTGATATGTTTAATAATAATGCTGAATTATTTCGGATGGAATTACAAAAAACATATAACATCAATATTATTTTTATACATAAATATCAGATTCTATCACTGAAACCTGAATATAAAAGGGTGTTAGATTAAATAAATGGATATGGCTCGAGTTTGTAGTAAGGAGATGAAACCACTCCATTGTCAGGAGTGGTTTTTGGCTTATATGCTAATGTATATTTTATGGTCAAACCGTACTTTGTGTTTAGATACATTACGGTAAACCTTATCATAAGTGACGGCTAAATTTATGCAGTTATGGTATTGAAGGCAAGCCGTACCGCATCGTACCGTGCTAATCCTAAAATCATTTTGCTTGCTATGATTGATAAAGTTGAGTTTGTACTTAAATTATTTAAGGCAAAGCTAGTGTCGGCTAGAAAGGAATGCAGATTTAGCTTAACTTTTAGGTACAAAGGAGGATAACGGAAGTCAAGCTAGAATTAGTAAGCCATCACCCAAAAAGGAAGTGCATATGGATGTCATACTTCTTCGATACAGTTCCCAATATAATAAACAATAGAAAACTAAGAGAGCCACAAATCGAGGCTTATATAAAAATTAAGGATTACTATGAGGCAAATCCTCAAGGTGAAGCGTTAGTTGTCCTCCCTACAGGTACTGGTAAAAGCGGATTAATATCAATCGCACCATACGGTGTGTCGAATAAAAGAGTTCTTATAATTACACCAGGACTTGTGACCAAGAAAAGTGTAGTGAAAACACTTCATCCACTAGAAGATAACTTTTGGCTCAATCAAGATGTGATTTTCTCGCCAGAAGATATGCCTGTTGTAGAAGAATACGAGTCTGATATGTTAATGTCGAGTTTAGAAAAATGTAATTTTGTCATTACCAATGTTCATAAACTGGCTAGAAGTAACGCAAACTCACTGTTGAATAAAGTGCCATGGGACTTCTTTGATTTTATTATTGTTGATGAAGCCCACCATTCTGTCGCAACCACATGGGTAGAAGCATTGGAGTATTTTTCTGGTGCCAAAAGGCTTCATGTTACTGGGACACCGTACAGAGGTGACCATAAGGATCTTCCAGGAGAGGAAATTCATAATACTTCATTATCCGAAGTTATGGCTTTGAGATATGTTAAATGGCTTAGAAAAGCTACTATTAATAATGATAATTTGTTTTTCTCTATTCCAGGGGACTCTAAAAAATACACCAAAGATGAAGTACTTGCAATAAAGGAAAAGGAATGGGTCGAAAAATCTATAGCTCTATCGAAGGAATGTTCCATGGATGTCATAGATGAAAGCATTAAGCAACTACAAATAATCAGAGACGCATCCCCGAGTGTACCTCATAAAATATTGGCGGTTGCTTGTAGTATTGAACATGCTAGAGATGTGTCTCAATGGTACAAGGACAAGGGATGTGCAGTGAGGATTGTACATAGTCATATGCAATCAAGTGAGCTTGAACAGGCATTTTTAGATATCGATAACCATAAATGTGATGTTGTAGTGTCTGTAAATATGTTAATGGAGGGGTATGATCACAAATATTTAACTGTACTCTCTATATTCAGACCCTATAGAAGTTTGAATGCTTTCGCACAGGTTGTAGGAAGAATACTCCGAGCAATTCCTAATGAGGAAATAACTGATTTTGCTATTGATAACAATGCGGTTGTTATTTTCCATGAGGAAATAGGATTGAACACAATGTGGGATATATTCTCTAAAGAAGTGGAGAAAAGCAAAAAAATCCCAGTCAAAGACTATACAATACCAGGTGGTGAGTATAAAAAAAGGGAAATCGTATATGCAGGAATCGAAAAAGACGAGTATTTTATTAGTGATAAAGAATCATATCTTACAGGGCTTGATTTTAATGAATTGTTCGAGCAAGCAAGGCATCAGATTGAGCTTGACTTAGAGAGTAAAATGCAGAAGTTAAGAGATGCTGGACTAAGCGAGGCGGAAGTAGAGGTTGCTAAAGAGGCAATTAAAAAACAATCTGTAACATCCAAAAAGTCGGAGATTGATGAGCTCCTACTATCTAAGAGGCCGGAACTTCTAAGAAAAAAATCGAGAAGCTTCTTATACAACAATGCTAATGAGGCAGTGCAAGCGATACTGGAAGAGAAGGAGATAAATCCGAAGGGGACGGAGCTATTTCCTAAGTTCTATAATAGCATTCGTAATTTAAAAAGTGATTGTCCCAATGACGGAATATTAGTAAGATATATTAATGCGAGGCTATTTTCAAAATATGGTCCAGTAAATAAGCGAGAGCCAGAAGCATTATTAGACTCTCAAAAATACCTTGTTCAGATTGTTGATGAATTGAGGAGGATGATCTAAAAATGGAAAAACAGATTAATATGATTAGCAAGAAAATTGATGAGTTAATAAACTTATTGCTAACTAAAGGTGTGCAACCTAGTGACATTGCTAGTAATATCTTTTTAAACGATTACAGTAGTATCTGCTATAGGAAGATAGATGGAATGGTTGTTGGGGAACTGCTTATTCAAGAAACAGATATTAGTAGTTCTAAACTTCGCTATTATTATAATCTTACTCAAGAAGTAATCAAGATAGAGGAAGAGTTTATGGGGGTTACCTCAGTTATTTGGGATAGAAACTTTGCAGAGTCAAAAATAGTCAATGAACTAGTAAGTTTACTCAAAGATGTCTATGATGAAAAGCAGATTTCTAAATTTATTTCCACACTTCCTAAGTCACTGCAAAGCAGGGTGGTAGAAGAGGTAAATAAATTGACAGCATAAATTTGTAATTGGAGCAGAATATGTAAATTCGATTGACAAGACGGCAAATAGGAAAAAGAAAGAGAATATTTATTTCACAATGATAGAACTGTTGTTACTTCTTTCGACAAAGTACTTTTAGAACAAATAGAAGGTTGACCATAGACTAATGGGCAACCTTTTTGATTTGGGTTTAAACATGACATGTCCTTATATCAATAATGGAAAATATGATAAACTTGCCTCGCCCCGCCCAATTGAAAGGTTGGGAGAGCAAAGGATGGTGTGCGGACGGATGGGGGATATAAGTCTTTGAACATATGAAAGGGGTGGTGCCTATTATGGATAATATTGAAAAAATAGCGACTGATTTAGGGTTCCTTAGCCTTGTTTTTGTAAAGGTTATTACCTTCTGTACTACCTCTCAATTGTGCGCAGTCAAAAACGTGGTGAGACCACCGAAGCGGGTTGTTTTTAGGGTAGGATAAAGGTTTAAACTAGGAATAAATATGGTGTTTCTAGTAGGAGTGTTGAAGAACCGTACCATAATATCATTGAACTGTGGGGAAATGGAAATATTCTACGCAAGAGTAGTTACACATATTTCAAATAAAAATATCATTTAGACCACTTGCCACTATTCTTAGGGGCTAATGGTTGGCTGTATTATCTTCTTTTAAATCACAGTTGGAATGTATTGACAAATAGGTTGTGGGGTGTTAAATTAGCGTTATAGCAAAGTAGAAGGCTATCCGCCTTTGAAAGTTCTATGATGAAATAGGATATTACTGGGCAATGGTACTCGATTCTTTACAATCGTTTATTTAGCCGTAGTTTCTATATTCTCATAGAAGCTACGGCTTTTTCGTTTGCTAAAAACGATTATGAAGGAGAGTTTTTATGGTAGATTACACAACAAAAAGACTAAAACCACACGTTCTAACGATTGGTCTTGTCGGTGGTTCAGGTACTGGTAAGACCGAGGTCTCAACTCTGTTCACTACATTTGAAGCAGAGCAGATTATTGCAAAATCAAAAGGTAAAACAAATTCTTCACTGGAAGCAAAGCGAATTATTTATAGTCAAAAGTTTGAGGAAGAACAGGAACTTTTAGTAGCGGTAAAAAAGAAACAAACCATTTACTCGCGAAGTGAATATAAATATGCACTTATTAATGCGATTACTAAAGTTACTATAAAACGCGGAAAGAATGTGTCTGTTGACCCAACTGAGGTGGAAAATGACTTTAGGCATTACTTGCATCTCGAGTTGGATACAGATGTAAATACGAAGGCAACTCTGACTTTTATTCATTCATCCGACCTAGAGAAGTATGTAGAACAATTGGCTAATTTTTTTGCTTATGATATTGTCGATTCAGGTCTGCTATACACATTATACCATTCGGCAAAGAATCAACTCGAAGAAAAAGAAAAAAAGGATAACTCTGCAAAATTGTCTTCCGCAATCAAGGTCGAAGTTGCGAAGTTTCTTGATGATACTAATCAGTTTGATAAAATATGGAGTGTCTGGGAGAGCTTAAATGCTTCGTTAGATGAACATTTTTCCCATTATTTTTATCAGAAGTCGAAGGATGGATACTATTTCCACAAAATTGACTTGAAAAGCGTTGAAGAAAGCCATAACTTTATAGAAGCATTTTTTACATCAAACAATCTTCGTGACGGTGAAAAGCTATCCTTAGAAGTCATGTGTGAAGAAATTGTTATATACACTCCATTGAGTCCAGATATTATGCCTGTGCTTCAACAATATGGTTCTATGTTTGAAGATCCGTATGGGTATTATACGATAGCACTTCTTGATACGAAGGGGATTTTTCACTCTAATCAGGATGCGAGTTACGATAGCGACAATCCCGACGAAAGCTATTTTACTGAGTTGCTATATAATCATGAGTACGATGCTTTATTGTTCGTAGTTCCACTGTTTGGCGATGCAAACGAAGAGAAATTTAAAAATCTATGTAACGAGGTGATGAGGGGATTTAATAAGCAAATCCCGTTGTTCGTGTTGCAAAATAAAGTCGATTTGTTTATCGATAATGAAACTAAGAAGCTTACGCAAAGAAGTCGCTTTTATAATCCTGATGCGAAACAAAGCAGTGGTGTAATCGATGTTTCAGCGGTAATGAATAAAATTTCAGAGGCTTCGAATAAGGTAATTGAAGGCTTAGAGAGCTTGCAATCTTCGAAAAGAAAAGATGAAAGAATTACACCACTTATTTGTTACTTAAAATTAGATGAACGTCATCCACATGAACTTTTGGAGGCTTACAATCCACTTAAGGTAATAGAAAAAGTGGCTGATACCATGAATGTTTATCTGAGAAATTCAGTAACTAAATATTCATTCCAGCTAGAGTATGGTTATGAGGATATCAGAATTATTCTAGATACTGGAGAGTTAGAACGGGGGCTTCGGGAACACTTTGAATCAGCTCAGATGGAAACAAAGGTGTATATACCCGCTAACGAAAATATCAAGGCAAACCTTGGGATCAGACCACACGGGTCAGGGTTTAATGCAGCTCAAAGGAAATTGAAGTTAGGCATCGGGCATAACTCAAACATTAATGAGAAGTACTTCGTTAATTGTAAATCCTTCAATTTAGATTTACCAGGGATTTTCAAAAATACAATTTCAGTAGATTTACTTCAACGTATGTTAAATAAAGCTGTGTCTTTTGAGGGTGGCAAATTTAAGCGCGAAGAAGATATTAAGGCATTGAAAGAAATCGCTTGCAGGTATTTTGATAGTTATTCATTTGTAGCAAAAATTTTGTATTATCGAGCTTTTCTGGAAGCTGAAAGAGTTGGTTATTTTGATAATCAAAAGTTATTTACTGCGTTTCTCCAAAACTGTATTCCTTATTGTACGGGATATCACTCTGAACATAAGACTGTGCTGGAAGAAGAGCTTGTTATTGCTTTAGAAAAGTCAATCCGTTTTAATGTAAAGTATTGTTAATAGCTCTCATATGGGATAGAAGAAAACCCACTTCTCTTTTGGAGTGGGTTTTCTTCTATTGTTACGTTAATGATAATAGTAAGCTGTAAACGAAAGAGTGTGAGCTTTGTTAGGGGAACCCGAGCACAATTTTAAATGTTCTGTTGTGTTGCATAAACATTTTTTTATTTAGAAAAAGTGTCCTTTATGTGTGTTGTAAGTCAGAGCACTACATCGCATTTTCACCGATAGACCCGTTAAGCTGAGCCTTATAACAAGTAGGGCGAAAATTGGCGCAAGGCAATAATTGTATTGATGAGAAACTTTGATCGTGAACAGGGGTTCTTCCTAACTAAGGAATGGCCCCGCCTTTTTATGTTCAGAGGGAGGCAGAGCGTTAAACGCGCTTTTTATGTCGATGTTTATTCAATCACCGCAATCGTTAATAGTTTTTGAGGATCCGCGCGTCGCGTTGTTGCTGGGGAGTACGGCTTACCATGCCGGAGTAGTTATACCACTTCATCTTGTGTATGCCCACCTTCCGAAAGGTGCCGCGAAAGACCATCTTGTTTATGGGATTCCTGAGAAACCAGTGGGGAACAAAACGGAGAAAATGAAAAGACGTCCTTTGCTAAGGAGCTACTGCTTTAGCAGTGCCTTCTCCAGGACGTCTTCCTTCATGGTTATGGTCAGTATAACAAACGTTCATTAGTGGCGATAGAATCACCGATTGGCGCCTGACTAAAGGTCTTTTTTCAAAGAGCGAATGACCTTGCACGGATTGCCTACAGCCAAACTATCTGGCGGAATGTCCTTCGTAACGACACTGCCGGCCCCAAGCACGCTGTTCGCTCCGATCGTCACTCCTGGCAGGACTATAGCGCCTGCACAGATCCATACATTATCACCAATATTGACTGGATGTGTGTATTCCAATCCCGCTAACCGTTGCTCTACATCCATGGCATGTTCTTCCGTTATAAGGCAGACGTTGGGCGCAATAAACACGTTGTTACCAATTGTAATTTTCCCGCTGTCCATGAGCTTGCAATTAACATTGAGAAAAAAATTGTCTCCTACCGTGGTATTGTACCCATAAGTGCAGAAAAGCGGCTGCTCCACAACGCAATTATCTCCCGTCTTTCCCAGCAGTCCGCGAATGGCAGTCAGTCGTGCTTCGTGGTCTAGCGGGTGTATATTGTTATATTCGTATAGCTTTTTCACGGTATCCGCACGGTCTGCGACAAGCTCAGGATCGCCAGGTTGGTATAACATACCAGCATGCGATTTTTCTTTTTCGTTCATAACATCAACTCCTTTATTCATATCAGCAAAAGTATTTTATTATAAGGGATGATATGGTTCAACTATAAAATTACGCCATTGGCATTATCGAGATTGTGAGATGGCAGGATGTGACCCCGATATATGCTTCGAGAGTGCGTAAAGATGTTGGATGGCCTCGAACTCAACGGACAACTGGTGCCTGGCTTTCAGGTGGAGATCGGCAGAATGGTAAATCAATTAAGCAAAAAAGGCACCCCAATCGGGTGCCTTTCGATTTCGCTCTATAGATGTTACGGTGAGCCGTATCATAAATAGGGCGAAAAATTTTATTAGGAAAGTTTTTGGGGGGATGGTGCGTGTGGAGTATAGTGAATTAGAGATGATAGATGTACTTAGTCAGGTGCATCGGCGATTTTTTCGACATGAGAGAAATCGATGGTTTCTCTTTTACCGTCGGAAAGTTCACGTAACGAGATGCCGTGATGTTTAAGCAATTCTGGAATTTTAACGAAGACTTTTTGATGATCATACACAAAATATGAGTGACTATGATAAACAACGTTCTATATTTCTATTCTTTCCCTCGCACAATCTCTCTTATCACATTTTTAGCTACACGCACTTGTTCCGGATTTGATTCTCTAAGCATCATTACAATATCTTTTACCTCTGCATCTGCCTCAGTAAGCTCACTATCCTCATAAACATATGAAAATAACTGAGCGACATTTACTTCTAGCGCGTTTGCAACTTTGGCTAGACTTAACAATGAGACGTTCTTTTCTCCTCGCTCAATCTGCCCGATATATGAGAAATGAAATCCACCTTTTTCTCCTAACGACTCCTGTGACAAACCTCGTTTTTTTCTTAAAGTTCTTACTCTTGCCCCAACTAATTTAAGGATATCTTTATCGTTCATAATCCACACCTCACTATACCAAAAGTGTAGACAAGATTACTCAATACAAACATTAGCTTCTGAATATTTAATGATTAAAATAATATCTAAAAGTATCAAAAATGATATCAATAAATATTATTTAAATGTATAATACTGGTATTAATGAAATCCTATGGAGGATTAGGTGCATGATCAATGAAGCATCTTTGGAAATTGTGATTATTTTAATGAAACGTCCTGTTGGTTGCAGTCTCTCCCAAACCTACATGAATCTCACCCCAATCTTCCTACATCACAACCTCCCCAAACCTTGCCTGATCCTAAGCGACTGGTCATTAGAAATTATGCTCAAGGCTCTATATATTCAAGAGCGGGGGAGTATTTTTCCACCATATAACTTGCCCATAGAAGATCTATTTGATCTGACACGGAATGGATCGAATGCTGATTTCGACGCTGTGAATCTAATTGAATCGGTAAAGTATCTAGCGAACAGTCCAAGCTCATCATGGATACAGAATATGAGCGCAGCGCATCTTCAGAGGCTCATGCGGAAAGTGGACGAGCTCTTATGCCGACTTTCCCCCAGAGTTACCACTTCTCCTACCGAGCGATACACTTCCATATTTTAAGAGAAGAGGAATAAGACTCCTCAATGTTTATAACAGATTTCACCTTCCAGATATTGATATAATGGCGGCAGTAAATTCTATTGAGACTGGGAGAAATGAATTAGAGATGACAAACAAAGTAGGATTCAAACTGACTTCGCTATTGGTAGGATTATTGTGTTTATGGGGTTTGGCAGCTGTATTTAAGATGATGGTTATTTGGTTTCTGTTATTTGGAGTGGTCTCCGTGGTTTATATTATAAAAAATAAGAACACCACATTAAGAGATATTATTATCGGGTGTGTACTCGGGATCATAGCTATGCCAGCTAGTGTGTTTATGGGCGCGTCGTCCATTCTCATTTATATTGGTGCCACCAGTATGATGAAAGGTTCTAGTCATAGAATTATTTTGATTAAAAATGCTGCGAAAAGAGATGTTGTGATCTCGTGTGTAACTTTGGTGTTGGTGGGCGTGGTATTAGGGGGGATCAATGTTCTACTTGGCCTCAGCAGTAATCCTATTAATCCATCATTCCAACTGTCGCATATTTTTGAAGCCATCAAAGCCGGTGTGACGGAAGAAATCATGTTCAGATATTTTCTATTCGCTCTTTGTGTTGTCATAGCAGGGGACCATAAGTTTACTAAGCTGCAAAATGTATTATGTTACTTGATTATGGTGTTGCCGCATGTGTTCATTCACTTTGAATTAAGTACTATCAATATCGGAAATATCATCGTGCTATCTCTATTATTTGGACTACCATTTGCATGGCTTCAACGTAAGCGTGATTTGGTATCAGCCATGGGTTCGCATTCCATTGTAGATATTATTAGGTTTTGTCTGTTTAGTGCGTAGATAGAAAGCATATTATAGCCTCCCTGTTATAGGGAGGTTATTTTTGTGTAAGGATACTCGGATCAAGTATGCAAAAATCGCCGGTGATATGATCAAAAGGAAAGGAGGGAGGACTTCTATGTACGAATGGAATGAAATGGAACAGCTAGGCTATTCAGCTTACCCCTGCAGCCTACCCAAAAGCTTCCCGACCTATTTCGTTGGCTATTCGTCAGGAGGTAGCAAGGAACTTTGACCCCCAAGGGATGGGATACAAATACATTGAAGTTGCTTGTAAACAGTGTTACGCTAACAAACGGCAAACTCTAAAACTACGCGCTACAATACTTTCAATAATAGTCACTTTTAGTTATACAGAAAGGTAATACTATGATAAAAGTTAAAAACTTATCCTTCTCATTTCCACAAAAAGAACTATATAATAACATTTCATTTACGTTAGAAGAGGCACAGCATTGCGCTTTTATTGGAACAAGTGGCAGTGGTAAAAGTACACTGATCGATATACTGATGGATCCAGAAAGATATTTGTTCGAGGGTAAGTTAGAGATAGATCCAACCTGCACAATTGGGTATGTAAGTCAGTTCTCCCAACTAGACAGAACGAATGAAACAACCGTTTTTGAATATATCGGAGAAGAATTTATTAAGATACAAAATGAAATACAATCTATTTGTACTGAAATGGAAACATCATCGGATATTGAGCCGTTACTCGAAAAGTACCAATTAGCTTTAGACGCATTTAATGCAATCGGCGGCGATAATTTTGAAAGCAACATTAATAAAAAACTAAATCTAACAAACCTCATGAAGCTAAAAGATGTTAGGATATCCGAACTGAGTGGTGGAGAATTCAAGCTTATTCAAGTGATGAAGGAGATGCTTAATAGTCCCGACTTGATGATTATGGATGAGCCCGATGTATTTTTAGATTTTGAAAATCTAAATGCGCTTAAAAAACTTATTAATGCTCACAAAGGCATACTGCTAGTTGTTACCCACAACCGATATCTATTGAATCATTGTTTCAACAAAATAATACACCTTGACAACATGGAGATCCAAGAGTTTGATGGGCGATATATTGAGTATAATTTCTCATTACTTCAGACAAAAATTGAGTTGCAAGAAATCGCAGTCGCTGAACAAGAAGAAATTGAGAGATACGATAACATTATTGATAATCTTAGAGCTATCGCAACTTATAATTCAGAAGCATCTAGAGGGAGAGCTTTAAAAGCTAGAGTTAGGTTTCAAGAGAGATTGGAAGCGCGTAGAATTAAAGCGCCATTTGTTGATATTAAGCAACCGAATATCAGTTTTGATATTGAGAATGAAATTGAAGACACCACTGTTATAAATGTCAGTAATTATAGTGTTGCCTTTGATGAGTTGCTTTTAGACAATGTTAACTTTGAGATAAAATCTACGGATAAAGTAGCCATTATTGGTTCAAACGGTACCGGGAAAACGACTTTACTCCGAGATATCTTTAACAATAATCATGATTCCATTGAAATAAATGCTGATGTTAAAGTGGCTTATTTATCTCAGATTCAAGGCGAAATGCTAAAGGATTCTAATACAATACTAGAAGAATTCATCGATGCTGGGTTTAAAACTTATGATGAGGTTAGATCGTATATATCACACTATGGCTTTGAAGGAGAAATCGTTAATCAAAAGATAGAATCTTTATCTGGTGGAGAAAAAAATATGCTTCAATTGGCTAAAGTTTCTGCCAGTAAAGCAAACGTATTGCTTCTTGATGAACTGACAAGCCATTTAGACACCTATACACAAATAGCACTGGAGAAAGCCACCCAAGACTTTAAAGGTGCGATTCTCATGATATCTCATGATTTCTATTCTGTTGTAAATGGTATGGATTATGTATTAATCATTGACGATAAGACGATTAGAAAAATGAGTATGCGAAAATTTAGACAGATGATTTATGCTAGTCATTTTGATAGAGACTATTTAGAAACTGAACAAAATAAAAAATCAGTTGAAATGAAAATAGAATTGGCTTTAAAAGATACTAATTTTGAACTTGCAAAAGTATTAGTTGATGAGCTAGAAGAGCTGATTAAGTTGCTTTAAACTACGACCCTCTGATTGAAATGATTACAAGAATCAATTTATTGTACTGGGAATTAGTCCGAGTTCAACGATGAAACATGATGTTGGTGGAAAAGTATCAATAAAAAAGACACTGATGGATAGAATCTCAGTGTCTTTTTACTGCATTCATTTCTTGATAGCTCTTGCCGTGGTCAGTGGTTCACTTATTATTAAAAATCTCTCTCAACACATTTTTGGCCATAGTAATCTGTTGAGGATCTTTCTCCAAGAGACTCTTGTGTTAATCCTCTTTCTTTTCTCAGGTCACGAATACGAGCACCGACCCGTAGAAGCGGGCCGTTGGGGAAGCCCCCAATGGGAAGCGATGGAAGAAAGCGGAGCTTAGAGTAAAGTTAACGCTTAAAGGAGTTTGCAAGTTGGAGTCGAACAGTTGGCTCGGTCCCTACCTGAGCCTGCACGAGGACGGAAAGGGGGAGATTCAGATGATGATTCTATGTTAACGTCTGTCCTTTTTCACAGATATGATCTGGGGGTTAGGGGAGGACGCTCGAATTGTAGAGCCGCAAGAAGCGCTTCATTATATGGCTTGGAAAATTGGGAAGATGAAGGAGCTATACTTGAAACGGTTTTAAGCTAACGGGCAGGATAATGTAATATTCCATCATGCAACCGGCGAAATATTCGCTTGCATGTTCAGTTCTTGGGTAAATTAGCTCAATAAATTCTATAAATAAGATTATCTATGGTATAATATGTTAATATATTTTAAAAATACTAAAGCGTTATGAAATGGTGGACTAAACGAATGGAACGTACAATTCAATTAATGGAAACCCATTTAAATATCGATCTTGGAAATCCGCCCTTTTTAAAATTAGATAACGGGTTGCAAATTCCATACTCTTCGATTAAGGGGATAACAACAGGTAGACCCATACCAAATGCTTTCAAGCTTTATGGTTTTTCTTTTGGAGGAACAAGAAATGGATTATTTAGATTCAATGGAGGTTATCATCTCTACTTTTTTAATAATGAGGTTGATACCCTTCATTTTGACTTGAATAATTTTCTTGTTGGTAAATTTAAAATATCAAAGTTAATCATTGATGTTAAAAACCCTGAAGAAATAAGTAAAACTATCTCCGAAAGATTGACGTGATAGTTCAATACCGAAAGGTCTACCGCACTGGCTTTTCTCAACTAACGGGCAGATTTGCTCAATCATCGGGCATTATCGGACTATATTTATGGGGAGCGATGGTGCGGCTAATCCGAGTCGTTATGCAAAAGAAGATAATAATTGGTTGAATCTATCGCGCTCCTCTAAAAAAGCGCAATGACCGCTGTATTGGAACGGAACTAGCTTCGAATTTTTGATCAGCTTATTTGTTTCCTCAGCTTGGGTAAACGGAACGACTTTATCATGAATTCCGTGAATAATTAATGTGGGTACATCGATCTGACCGAGATCTTTGTAAACATTTTCATCTCTAAGCGTGACCATAATGGCGGAAGTCGCCCAATTCGCCGCTTGTAATCCCATTAAAACGAACCAATCGGATTTCGGTTCGGAAATATACTGAAAGAAAAAAATTCCCGTTTGGTCTTGCAGCATTTGCGGTCGGTCATGATTTGTATCTTCGATGATTTTATTTGTAAATTCTTTTGGAACGCTAGATGGAGAGGCAGCGTCGATCAGGACGAGTTTAGATACCCCATACCCTTTGTAACGAGCCATATAACGAATCGATATCGCGCCTCCGGTAGAGTGTCCTGCCAGTGTTATGTTTCTTAACTGTAACGCCTCGATGACCATGCGGACATCATCCGCTAATCTATCGAAATTGTACCCGTCGAATGGTTTATCCAAATTGCCGTATCCTCTCCAGTCCATTCCGATACAACGATATCCGAGCTTAGGAAGGAAATTGAACTGATATTCGAACTGGTTATGGTTTAGCGGCCATCCATGAATAAAAAGTATCGTTTTATTTCCCTTCGGATTGATGTCCTCTATAAATACTTTTACGCCCGGTTCCACAGTAACGAAGTATCCCAAGTGTATCGCCTCATTTTTTTTAAAATGTACTTCCCCATTAAGATATTCGCCCTAGGCAAGGTGAATGCCTAATTTCGGCGTCAAATTGGGTTTAGATAGTACGTAGAGATTTCTGAGGAATAGCTTGAGTGAAACAATTTCTTCAGATCATTGAGCTAACGGGATACGATAGTTAATATAGCGATATCAAAAGCAGAGCCATCCGGCGAAGGATAGCCTTAAACTTGCCGTTACAGACAGCGTGGAGAAACTTAATATAAATAAGGGCGAAATGAGATTGCCAGTCTCGCACTGTGAGGGGGAGATGACTATCAAAGCCCCATTCCATATCTAAACCAAACAAGGATGAACCGAGGCAATCGGTTCATCCTTGTTTGGTGGGCTTCCGCACGAAGGGGAAATAATAATAACATCATCTACTTTTGAAGTTAAATCAATGACTCTGCTGTTATTTGGATAGTGGATGTATGTGTTTGGCTGGCTTCAAGAAATTGGATGCCTTGTCCAACGTTCATACCATTTACAGGAGCCATCCAAGGCTCGATGCACACGAAGGATTTTCCTTGCAATGCCCAAAGCACCATATACTGATATATATCTTCTGAGGTGATTGTCACTTTCAGTTGTCTTGCATGATCAATCATCTCACAATGGTTAGATTGTAGTTGCTCATAAATGACATTTGATTCGGGTTGATTAAAGTTAAATTTATTTTGCACCATACTATTTGGTACCATTTCTTTGCAATTAGATGAGGGAATATTTATTTCGATACTGCCTTTATCTTCCACATAGAAATAAGGGTGGTATCCTAAATAGAAGGGCATCACTTTATTATCATTATTATTAATAGTAGCTTGTATGCTTAACCCACTCTTGGTAAGCGTATATTGCATGATCAGTTTGAAATGGAAAGGGTATCTTTCATATGTTTCTTCATTATCTACCATCTCAAGCGTTATTGAAGCACAGTGCTCATCAGCAAAAGTATGGGTTACTTTACCTGCTAGATTACGCGCAAAGCCGTGCTGTTTTAATTGATAAGCGATGTCGTTGTAATAGTAAGTCTCATCAACCAAGTAGCTACTAATAGGAAACAAAATAGGATTGCCACCGCGTATATTTTTCGAAGTATCCTCTAATGTTTCTTGTTCAAGATAAAAAATCGGTTCATTATTATGTATATATTTACTAATAATACCGCCCCGTTCGGGAACCACTTCGATATTAATTTTATGATCCTCATTGGTTAGAACATAGGTCTCAAATCGTTCTTGCTTAGTGTAACAAGTAAACATAATCTTCCTCCTCAGCGGTAGTTATAATAAGAGTGATGCCGTCTTAATAGTGTAACAGATCGTCGACTTCGATGATCTGTTTTTTTGTATTTACTCCGTTATTAACACGCAGGGGTGCCTTTTTGATTTCGCACTACAGATGTTACGGGAAGCCGTATCATAAGTAGGGGCAAGTTTTGAGATGTACACAAATTATATGGTTTTATATAGATAAATTGATTGATTTACTACACTCGGTTGGAAGACAATGTAATTAGGGGTTAAGCGTTGTACAGTATTTAGAATAACTGGAGGGGTTTCCTTTGATAAAAATTAAATTAGCTACCGACGAGAATGCTAATAACATTTTTAAAGTTGATGGAGTTACAATGATTGAGAAGAAAGGATACATCACTGCTAAAGGCAATAAAGACCTTTGGGCGTGTGTGTATGATTATCATTTATCTCAGAAAGCTTCTGAAGCTTCTTTTAATGAAATCCCAAAAGAGATTACATCACTTACACTTTTTTATCCCTTAGAATTTAACGATTTTATTGATGAGATAGAGATAGTTAGAAATAGAGATAATTATGAGAATATGGAGTTACGTTTTAATTTCTCTTGGGATTTTGAAAAATGGAAAAAACCTTATAGTATTGAGGAATTTGCTGAAGCCATGGATTATACTGCTTCACAATATAAAAATCAATATGTTAGATGGGGACAGCGAGATGAAATTATTAGCAATGGTTGCCATATTAGTTGTGATAATTTTTCTAAAGATGAGAGTATAACATCAGTCATTGGACACTACATACCCATCATTGAGGAGATTTATCAAAATGCAAATAAGTCTTTAATTGAAAAATCAAGAGAAGAATCAATGGTTAGCCTTTTTCATTTCCCTGAACAAGTCCGTGTTGCTTGCGAGCAGTATCTACTTTATTTTGCGGAGTTTTTGAAAGATATAGGTATCAAGGCAACAACAGATATTAGCCATGAGGCTAGCCAAGTTATTTTCTCCGTAACGCCTGAATCTAGTGAGATAGCACTAACTAAAATTCGTGAAGCTCTAAATGTTTATCTTCAATTGCCTAATAATTTGTCTAACTTGAACTTTGTTAATATGACTGTTGGTCCGAGAGAACAACAATTATTAGCAAATATTCAACACCTCAATGGTCAATTATTGCTTGCGAATGCGTTAGTACAAGCTCAAAAAGAAATTATAGAGAATCAAAGAATCACAATTGATCAGCAACATAGAATAATTGATTCCTCTATTCTTCACCAATCACTGTTAAAAGACTCCAATTCAGAAGAAGATCAAGAAGAACTTTTAGCAGGGACTGTTTCACTGACTAAGTATAAAGGAAATGGATTTGAGATCAACACTCCAGGGATTTACCGTTGGATCAAAGAAAAGTTATTAAAACAATAATTAGATAGAGCATATACACATTCTCAAAACTTGCCGCTTCAGCCATCGCGGTGAACCGTACCACAAATAGGCGAAATTCCTCCGCTCGAAACCACGGATTTAAAGATGAGCTTGCATTATTTGATTATGATCTGCAAGGATTTTTATCTTCAGATATGATTAACTGTTTTTAGAGGGGAGAGAAACGGGATGACATGGTTTGAAAGAATGAATAAAGCGCTCGACTATATCGAGGATAACCTCTGTGCGGATATTGATATGACAAAAGCCGCAAGTATTGCTGGCTGTTCCAACTCCAGTTTCCAGAGAGTGTTTTCAATCGTAGCGGATATTTCCTTGTCTGAGTATATCAGACGAAGGAAGATGACTCTTGCTGCCTTTGAGTTGCAGAATAGTAACATTAAGATTGTTGACCTTGCAATGAATTATGGTTATGACTCTCCGGAGGCTTTTACACGTGCTTTTCACAATATTCATGGGACAACGCCGTCATCAGCGCGCGATAATGGTGTTGTTCTCACAGCCTATCCCCGAATCTCTTTCCTACTAGCAGTGAGAGGAGTTGTTCCTGTGAATTACAGAATTGAATCGAAAGAGGCATTCACCATTTATGGTATTGAAAGTATCATGACCACTGATAACGGTGAAAATTTACGTTCCATCCCCCAATTATGGCAAGATGCACTAAGTGACGGCAGGATCGGCAAACTTATCAAATCAACGAATATGCTTACAGAGGCACCGAGCGATTTGTGTTTGGTCAATGCTATTTGCGATTATCTTTCGGTCGAAGGTGATAACACTTTTCCTTACATGCTTTTCGCCTACAAAACGGGTAAAAGCCAACCCGATGGTTATAAGGAAGTGACGGTTCCAGCCACAACATGGGCGATTTTCAGAACTGAAAACCATACAATGGAAGGCACAAGCGATGCTATTCAAAGTCTTATCAAAAGAGTATATACCGAGTGGTTGCCGACTGCCAATTATGAGAAGGTTGACGGCTATGAGTTGGAACTGTATTATGGTCGCGGTAGCGCATGCTGGAGCGAAGTGTGGTTTAGAGTAAAACCAAAGAAATAGTTTGTCAAAAAGTGGCGAGGTTATTCATATCAAATTCCGGTAGTTAAATCATGATATTCAGATTTTGCTTCAGCAAAGGGGCTTTCCCAACCAAAGGAAAGGCCCCTTTCGCCATGGAGTAAGGAAATTATATATAAGTTGGCCACAGATTTTAAATCGTAAAATATTTACTTGCTCACTGGGGCTCATAAAGCAGCAGACTGGGAGGAATGGTCGCAGTTTGTGGAAATATGCTTTGAACCCAATTCTCCTATGGACACTCGGTTAAAAGAAACACTTATTCAGATGATGATGGGAGAGGATAAGAAATGAGCTTTACGGTAGACCAGATAGTCCATAAAATAGATAAGCCCTTCCTTTATGTAGATTATAACGAACTTATTGAAGAAGATATCATAATGCTTTCAAAAATCGATATAAAAAATGATTATTTTGGAGTCCCTGTTTCGCTTTGTGAAGGTTTAGAGGTTGTTGGATTTCAGAAGGATGAGGATATAGATGGTACAAGGGACGATATTATTGTTGAAGGCGTGTGTATTATAAATAAAACCGGATATTTCAATCATGTAAAATGGGTGCTGAAAATCGATGACAAAGGAATACGGCACATGAGTGATTTTTTAGAGAAAGGATGGTAATAGATGTAAGGTGTGATCTATGCCCTGTATTCCTCTGATAGCCACGGGAAGAATATTGCGGCTCTAAGAACGAAAATTATGCAAAACACTCAAATAATAAACGAAGGCAGCCTAACGGGTACGATAGTTGAATGACATACAATCAGGCCACCGATAACTTCGGTGGCCTTCCGTGCATGTTATGTAAGCTTGAATCATAGTCCTCGGATAGGGTAAGCTTGGCAACTATGCGCAGAGAAGCATTTTTCGCCGATAGCCCCGTTAGGTCAAAGAATGCGGGTGAAAAATACTGTTAGCACACCTTAGCTGCTAATTTCTCGTGAAAAGACCAAAAGGTAGCTTTTACGTGCCACGGCGCTTGTTTTTTTATTAAGCTAACGGGCAGGATAACATGGAAATACATGTTAAAAAAATCATTTACAATTCGGAACATACGTTCTACCATGGAGGGGTGATCGTATTACATAGGAGGTTCATGAAATGATAAACCGAATTTCAACACCATTTAGCTACTCAGCAGCTGTTTCGGCAGGAGATTATGTGTTTCTTGGATTACATAGAGGTTTTGGACAAACCTTTACTGAGCAAATACATGATACTTTTTCACATTTAAAAGACACACTTAATCAACTTGATGTACCACTTCAAAATCTTGTAAAAGTTAATGTCTACCTCAAAAGTATTAAGGACTTACCCGAAATGGAACAAGTTTTTTTTGATTATTTTGAAAAAGATAATTTCCCTGCAAGAATGACATCCACAACAGAGTTCATTGATTCAGACTGTCTTATGATGATTGACGGTATAGCATATAAAGGATTGGGACGAAAAACGATAGCATAATGAGAACAGGCTGTCGGCACAATTGGCAGCCTATTCAGCTAATAATTTCGCGAATAATCTAACTATGGTGATTATTTACGAAGTTCGTAAATAGATGTTAGACGAAACCTGTGCAAAATATAATAATCAAAAATAATATTATTCACATTAATGGAGGAGTATCTAATGTTGAAACTAGAACGAGCAATAAAAAATGATGCACAAAAACTTGCTGAAATGCAAAAGGCAAGCTTTGATGAAGAATCAAAACATTTCAATAATAACGAAATCGGTGGTCCAATAGGATATGATTCCGTAAATTGGCAAGAAGAGATGATGCAAAATTGTGAATACTTCAAGGTACTCTTTAATGGAGAAATAATAGGGGGGGCATTGATACTCATAGAAAGCAATCAAGTACATAATCTAGGAAGAGTTTTTATTGATCCGAACTTTCAGAATCAAGGAATCGGTATGAAAGTAATGAAAGAAATTGAAAGGATTTTTCCGGATAGCAATAAATGGTGGCTTGATACTCCTAGCTGGAGTGTCAAGAATCATCGCTTCTATACAAAGTGCGGATTTACCAAGGTTAGAGTAGATAATGACCTATACATTTTTGAGAAGACTTTATAGACTTCTTCTTTGACGGCATATTCAGGGATGGCACAGTCATCGTCTAACAACTTATTCACGCTGCGAGACCTGACGATCCCTTGGAAGCTGGTTCGTACATACAGCCTTCCCAGAGGATGAGTGGCTATATGGTTTTTAGCTTCGGCCCATTAGCAGAAGTGCTTGAGCCCCCACATTTACGGGAGCTCATTGCGAAACGTGCGAAGAGAAAGTAAGTAAGTTATGCAAGGTAAAGGTTTGCAATTATTAATCTGTAATCTCAATTGTTGTCGTCGACGTCCCTGTTGATGAATTCGAACGGCTACACCTTGCACCATGGGAAGCGTCATCTCGCGCAATCGCTTCGTCCACGATTGCGCGGACGCCGAGCAGCGCCTCCTTGCGCATTTGGCGAAAATGAGTTTGCGCCTGCTGAGGCACACAAGTCTGTACAATCGCATCCTGCAGCTGAGATAGATGCTCCAGTAAAGTTACGAAGTTTTCTCTTCTTTGGTTCATTGTACTTCCTCCTCGTAATGAGTTGTTCTTGAACTAAACCGAATGGCCAGCTTCTCGTTCTGAAACTTGGCACCTGAAATCGAGCGGCCAAGCAGCACTCGCGGCAGCAGCACTTTGCGCTTATAGGAACCAGCATGAATGGTCAGCTCGTCACCTCTTTGGTTAAGCTGCAATTCCTCCTTCTGTACAAAAGGCAGCGCGAGGTCTAGGTAATAGGCATCCTCTTCTTTACGAACCTGCTGAGTTTGACCCTTATAATGAACAGCAGCTGCATCAATCTCCCCGAAGGCCGCTTCTCCGACTGAAGAGAGCATAGGCAGACCTATAACTTCCGAAGGCATCATCGGAATACGAACGATCGGCAGCGGACTGAAGCTCCCGCGAATCTCTTCCTCATATTTTGCCTGTATGCCTAGCCATTGTCCCCAATATCCCTCGCCCGCTTCCGCTGGGAACACGCGATTAACGACGATGAGATCAGTATTAAATCCAAATAAGTTCAAATATGTGAATGCTCTGCGGGCTTCGGAGACAACCATTTTCTCAGGAACCATAACAAGTCTTATTGAAGTTACTTTCGGATCTAGCAGCAATGCTTGAAGTGCCTCCAGTTCTTTAACGAACGATTCGATACTATCCATCACATGATCATCCGGTAGCTGCAATCCCCCTGTAACGAGCTTTGCCACTGGCCTTGCAATCTTAACAAGACGCCTCTCCATAGGGAAAATCTTCTCCATCCACCAGCTCAACACGTTGGGATAACTGAGCAATCGCAATGTTTCTCCGGTCGGAGCGCAATCCACCACAATGGCGTCAAACATTCCACTCTCCGAGCGGCGCTTGATTTGAAGCAGACTGAACAATTCCTCCATGCCGGGGAATACGAGCAGTTCCTCATTCGACACATCATTCAATTTGGCCCAGTTCATAATACCCGTCAACCAGCTCTGAACAGCGCCCCAATGCTTCTCGGTCTCACGCAGACTGTCCACCTCTAGACCCCACAACCGCTCAGCAATCAGCTGAGGCTCACTGCCAAGCAACACATCGAATGAATCGGACAAGCTGTGTGCCGCATCTGTACTCATCACTAGCGTCCGATACCCCTGTGAAGCCAGTTTAACTGCAGTAGCCGCCGCCACACTCGTCTTGCCTACCCCACCCTTGCCTGTGTATACAATAATTCTCATCCTTGTCAGCCTCCTTTAGAATTTATTACGATTTCGTAGTAAGTAGTTAAAAAAAGAGGACTAAAGTTAATCCTCGATTTCGATGCGGCGCAATGCTTTCTCAGGTATCTTCCGACTGTCATCATCACCATTCTGAAGCGCCTTGCCTACCTTAATTGCAATGGTCAAAAACTGCTGCAGTTCCTCTTGTGTAAGCACATTTTGAACACGGGCAAAATTATCCTCCATCAACTTACGCGCCCGAGCGACTAACTCTTCCCCTTCGCTAGTCAGCCGTACCAAAATAATGCGTTGATCCCGTTCGGATTGCTTTCGCTCCAGCCAGCCCTTCTGTGCAAGTCTTTTCGTCAAACTTGTCATCGTACTAAGCGGTGCTCCCAGGTGGTCAGCCAGCTCCGACATCGTAAGCTCACTATGAAAACCAATGAGTACGAGCGCTGATATCTCCAGACTGTTCGCAGTCTTCTCCAGCTCCCGAATACCAGGCATTAAGTTAAAAGGCCGCAAGCCATTCTTCACGAACAGCTCCAGCATGTGATCAATCACGGGCAAAATTCCTCCAACAATCCAATCTACTGTTAAGCTGATTTTATAATACTACGATGTCGTAGTAAATGCAACTGTGGTATGACTATAGAAAAAATTAATTTCCACACGCTACCAATTTTTACATCCTGATGACCCTGAACTTAATATATTGGATATCCATTCCCTGTGGGAAGACATATACAAAGATAAAAACATGTACTACCTAGTAGTAGCAGAAGATGGTCGATTAGTAGCTTCTTGCATACTAATCCTTATTCCTAACTTAACAAAAAATGCGCGTCCTTATGGGATCATCGAAAAAGTTGTGACTCACAATGATTACCGAAGAAAAGGCTATGGAACTAGTATTTTAAGAAAAGCGCTAGAAATCGCATGGGAACATCATTGTTATAAAGGTCGTTCTTATGATCTGCTCATCAGTCATACTACGATTGTCTTCTCTCGATACATACTGTGGCATGGCAACACCAACAAAGTACGGACAACCGCACATTAGGCGAAAGAAATATTAAAATGGTGGAATTACTGATATACTGAGAACTTTACAAATAGCCGTTGTATAACGGCTATTTTCTTTGACCAAGCCTTGACTTCGAAAAACGTATTAAAACTTACCTATTCAGACAGTGCAGAGAGCCGTATCAAAGTAGAGGTGAATTTTTTCGGCTTAGGCCACTTTCACGAGGTTTACCTAATCTTCTCAATATCGGGGAGGTTTTCACGCATTACATTTATTCGATAGTCGAGCTTATTGTATCTGCCTATGCTTCAATAACACGGAAATATAAAAGGTTTCTTTTTCTACAATTAGCTCTGTATTGACTACGCTGTAATTGATTTCTTCCAATGTAATTCCGTTGACTAACTTCGTAAGACGAATAAATTCTCCAATTTCGGAAATATAGATATCCGTTTTTGAATTGTCAGGGAATATGCATTGTACTCTAATGGGGCTCATTCCTTTCTTTTTGAAATTGAATATGAATATTGGTGGATGTTCCGAAGCGCCTGTACAAATAGCTTTATCGTGTGTACTTAGAATTGGTAATTTTATTATATCAAAATAAAACCCTATAGAATATATTTATAAAAAATAAATTCTATAGTATCTTGGAGTGGGCAAGTGTCTAGTCTATGGTTTGCTTAGGGTGATTGTTGTGAGTGACTTGATGAAGATGGTTGGGGAAGGCATTCGACACTTCCGAAAACTACGTGGACTTAGCCAAGAGGAGCTTGCAAGTAAAGCTGAGGTACACGAGACTTATATTGGTAAGCTGGAGCGTTCAGAAAAAGTATGTTCTGTCGTGGTACTAGCTAAAATTACAAACGCGCTCGACCTATCGATGGTAGAGTTTTTTAGTTATATCCAACCTGTGAGCGGAGAGGGGAGCGAGTCTACACTCTCAGAAATCGTGGATAGGCTTCGAGGCAAGAGTGTAAATGAGCAGAAAAGGGTATTGAAAGTAATCGACGCTATGCTGGATGAGCAGTTGAATTAAATTTATACTGTCATGATTGTCAAAGGAGCCGCTGCGGCAGCTCTTTTTTTGTATTTTTCGCCGATAGACCCGTTAAGCTGAACCGTACCACAAGTAGGGAGAAACACCTCATCCATCTCGCTATTGGCTATGTTTTGGCTTTCTGATTATAAAGTATGAATGTGCGTCTGAATACTAAATGTAATAGAAATCACAAAAGGGACACCAGCAGGCTGAAATATGCCCGAGGTGTCCCTTTTTGATTTAACTGGCATTTAGCCATTCTATTGTTTCCCTATATGATTCATTCGATATTTAAGCGGCGAAATACCAAACTTTTGTTTGAATGACCTGGAGAAATAAGGAACCCAATTATAACCGCAAACTTCAGCTATTTTTTGTATAGGATAATCTGTTTTAAGTAAGAGATCTCTTGCCTGTTCCAACCTGTACTCCTTTAAGTATTCCATTGGTGTATATCCGTAATATTGTTTTAGATACTTGGCAATTGTATTCTCATGCAAATTAAATTTAGCAACTAAAGTATCATTTGTAAGCTCTTGATTAAAGTTTGCTCGAATAAATTGTTCTACTTTTTCAGCAATGATAATGCTGATATCTTTTGTATAATTTTGCCCATCCAAGAGATTTAATAAAGAAAAAAAACGTTGCTGAATATCCCAAAAAGTTATATCTGTATCTTTTTTTGTTGTGCCAACCAGCAAATCATGTATTTTTTGGTATATCTCATCAGTGTCAACGAGTTGACACTTTTTAGCAAGATGAATGGTATGAAATTTATTATGAAAGTGCAGCGAAGGAATAGGAATATTGGATTCCAGTTGTCTTGCTTGATTGCTTTGTACGTAGTTGCCAGTGGTAAACATATGAATCCAATAAAATTTTGTAATTTCATCTGTCGGTTTTAATGGATAATGATGTTTATTAGGTAATAAGACCAACATTTCATTTTTTCTAACGGTATATTCTATACCTTCTTCACCTAAGTACAAAGCTCCTTCTTTAACGAGAATAATATCGAAATATTTCAGGTTCTTTCTGTCAGGATGCAAAGTGCCTATGCCATACTCTGTTAAGTTCCCCTCAATAAATATAGGAAAAGGTGGAATGGCAATAGATATATATAAATTATCATTCATTGATTACGCTCTCCCTTACTAAGGCTGTCATTATAATTAAATAATATCACCAAAAGTGAAAATGTATAAAAAAGTATTGTAATCGTTTATTTAATTATTGATGTTTTTAACTATACTTATTAGTAAGCGATTTCATTAATCGCTTTCAATTCAATTAATACCTACTATCTAGGGTGTTCTATATGTTCACATAAGTCAAGGGAGGTTATTAGGTGGAAAATCAAAGATTTATGATTGAGTTCTGTCCAAATGGAAATGTATCAAAAATAATTCTGAAGAATGATCCCCACAAGATGAATTGGGTTGTCGATGAGAGTTATTTAGAACAAGTAAATTATGAAGATAAGGATAAATTGTTCGGAAACTTTTGTATTTCTATAAACGATAAAAAGTATAACAGTAATGAAATTCATGAGAAATTGAGTCTATCAAAAGAATTGGCAACGGTAACCTATGTTTTGGATGATGTGGATGTCCTTTTCACTTATGATTTGAGCCAGTCAGTGGATTCCTTATTTTGGAAAATTCAATTAATCAATCGTACGGATAGTGATGTCTACATTTCTGATTTTAGAGTTTGGTCATCATTTGCTTATGTCATGTATCGCATTAACGATTTAAATATGCAAACACAACAATCTACTGCCGTTTTTCCATCCATATCTCAAAACTTCACTAAATTGGCATGTATGAGAAGAAGTAATAATGCACCACATCTGGGTATGTTCCAGTTAAATGGCGAAACCAAATCAGTAGGAACGTATTGTGAATATGAAAATCTTTTTTTTGAAAACGCTTCCCCTTCACTAGATGGTATTTTATTTCACCAATTAATTTTTGCAGGCGGATATCCTGATGGACTTACTAATTCCGATTGGATCTATTCTAAAGATGGCTTTTCAGTGAAATCGAATGAACAAGAGGTTTGGCAATTTGTACTTGAGGAATTTGATGATCAAGACAATTTCTATCAGGTAGGCAAGAAATACGGGCATCCAATATATGACTTTGAACCGCTTGCCATCACTAATCAGCCATATGATTTTTCTTTTAGCCTGCCTTCCCATATAACTTTAAAGGATGCTTACGTAGAGTATAAAGATCCTAATGAAGTTTGTATGATACAAAATATTATGTCCTATATGAATAAAAATGAAAGCGGTTATCGAGCTGCTTTAATTTTTGAAGAACCTGGTGAACATAAATTTTCAATCGAACTGGATAACGGAAAAATTGATAATGTTGTTGTTAATGTGATGAAACCTATACAAAGCATTATCACCAATCGAGCACAATATATCAGCAATGAACTCTATAGCGGTCCTAATGGGGACGTACCGTACTCTTATTCCCCAATTTCCAATCAAGGGGAGTCGTTAGGCAAACTGAGTTTTATCTTGAAAAAGAATTTATTGGGTACCAGCCCTGATATTTCAGAGGTGCAAAAGGTAGAAGAAAGTTGTGTTAATTACATTCGGCCGAAATGGTTTGTTAATGGAGACTTTTTAAAGCCTTCCTTCCTTTATGGTGATTTCTATCGATGCATGGATTTCGAATATATAGGTCATGTTTTTTATTTGTTATCACGGTTTGACCAAAATATATTAAAGTACAACAGCCCTGACACTTATTTAGAGTGGGCGGCAGAAGTATTCAGATTGCGTGTAAATCCTGATTTGCATCAGACGGCTAGAGGAAAAGAAGAAGCAGAAATGTTAGGCACTTTCTCCTTATATATCAATGGTTTGCTAGATGAAATGAACAATCGAGGATTAACGGATAAATATAATGAAATAAATGCATTATGGTGTGACCTAGCTGCGAATGTCGCAAAAGACAGTGAGACTTATAAAGCAGCGGTAACTGAACATTTTTATGATAACGCCGGATTTGGTCCAGCAGCTGGCGCATTAGCAAGTTCCGGCCATATTGATGCTGCCAAAAAGTACGGAGAATTATTGCTTGCCAACATAGGTTTCTCAAATGATTTTAGAGCACAGAATCCAGATCGCTGGTGGGAAGCACTCTCTTACATGGTTCACTCATTATGGGGTGGCTTAACCGCTGCCGCCACTCTTAAAGTATACGAGGAATTACATGATACTCGTTATTTAAAGGCTGCTTATAGAGCTACTGTAGGAATTTTATATTGTTATGATACTGACGCAAAAGCTACTGACCTGAGGTTGAGTTCCGGAGAGGCAGCATCAACATACAGTGTTGGCGGGCCAAATATTAATCGTCCTGATTTATCAAGAAACCGGTTTGGACAATCAACATTTTATAGAGATGGCGGGATCTTTTCGAAGTTGTTCAGTAAAGAAGAAGAAACTTCTGACTGGGATATGGGAGAGGAACTTGCAGCATATCTTGATGGATTTGGCAAAAAAACCTTCTTATATGAAGAAGATGATCAAATAAAAGTAATTAATGGCTGTATTGAATATACAGGTCAGGGACTTTTGATTCATAGCTACGCTCCGTATCCAACAGAATATCATTTTTATGATACTGATTCACATTTCATCTCTCAGAATGGAGAAATTGTGAGCGAAATCCTTTATACGGATGGCCGTTTTATAAGTATAGATAAAGTGCAAGGGGGGAAATAAGCAATGGAAAATGCGTTAACAATCGAAAAAACAAATGACGGTGATTCAAAGCCATCGAAATTATCATTAAAGCGAATACTGGCTTTCGCTAGTACCGACACAGCAGGGAATTTGCTGTATTGTACCCTAACGAGTTATATCATGTATTTTTATACCGACGTATTTGGAATTTCTATAGCGTCAGCAGGTATGATTTTACTTATAGCGAGAATTGTCGATGCTCTTGATGCTCCCGTTTGGGGAATTGTTATTGATCATACGCGTACAAGATGGGGACAAAGCCGTCCATACTGGTTATGGCTTTCTATTCCTTTTGGAGTTTCCGTTTTTCTAGCTTTTCTAGTTCCAGATATATCAACAAGTGCAAAAACGATTTATGCATTAGTAACATATATTTTAGCTGGTGTTATTTACACAGGTATTAGTGCTTCCATGTCGTCTGCACTTCCAAATCTGACTTACGATTCTGATGAAAGAGTCCGTTTAAATTCCTGGAGAAGTAATGGGGGAATGATTGGGTACCTAATTACTGCTTCGTTTACACTTCCGTTGGTTAACTTCTTTGGAAAAGGTAATGATAAATTAGGATTTAGTGTTACTGTAGGAATTTTTGCAGTTGTAGCTATCCTGCTGCTTCTCTTCGCTTTTATCGGAACAAAAGAAATTGGTACTACAGAGAAAGCTAAATCAATTTCTATTCGTGAAAGTTTTCGTGCTATTAAAGGGAACTGGCCATGGATTACATTAGTTTTAGTATTCATTTTCTATTGGTTAGGAAACACGGCTAGAGCATCGACAGTGATTTATTATAGTGAATATAATTTGGGACATAAGAATTGGGCTTCTATTCTAAATGGTCTTGTGGTTGTCCAAATGGTCTCTATAACATTGCTACCTTATCTAGTTAAACGTTTCATAAAGTCTCATACACAAATTATTGGATTGTCATTGGCAGCCTTGGGTCAACTCATTATTGGGTTCGCTGGAAGTGACCTCACGATGATAATCATTGGATGGACAGTATCTTCACTAGGTACGGGTATAGCTGTTACTTTGCCTTTTGCAATGCTGTCAGATACAGTCGACTATGGCGAGTGGAAGAGTGGCATTAGGGCCAGTGGATTTTTGACAGCAGTTGGAATTTCTTTTTGCATTAAGTTGGGAGCGGGATTAGGCAGTTTTATTCCTTCAGTAATCTTAAATGTTGCAGGTTATGAGGCAAATATGACACAGACGCCTCAAGCATTAGCGGCCATTAAGTTTTGTTTCACCTGGCTACCGGCAATTTTCTTTATAATTGGAGCACTTATTATGTTTAAATACGTTAAATATGAGAAAAACGAAAGCAAGATTAGAGAAGAGTTAGAGGCAAGATTGAGCACGAAGAATTAACTTTTGAATAAAATTAATACAGTATGGCAGCATCATCATAGGAGCATAAGGCCGCAGGATCAAGAAACCGCAGGATCACATCCTGTCGTCTCGACCCTATATAAATGCTAAAACCCTTGATATTCAAGGGTTTTTGTTTTGAGATTTTGGAGGGATGTGCTATCGTAAAAAGGGTTATTATAAAGTAAGGTAATAGGTATCGAATCGAATCGAATAACTTTCAGAGAGCAGGATAAGTTTTAATGACATTTAATAAAAAACAACGCTACCGCTTTAGTGAAGCGCCTATATGGAATATCCAGCGGAATTATTATGAAGAAAAAGGAACGAAGGCTTGGAACAATGACCAAGTTCCTCAATATATAACGAGTAATCCGATGATCGCTACTTCATATGCGGAAATGATATTCGGGCTTCTTCAAGATCGGGCTAATAAGGAATATAATTCAGAGCCTGTTATGATTGTGGAGCTTGGAGCAGGGGCGGGACGTCTTGCTTACCATGTGTTAAGTGAGTTGTGCCGGTTAAGAGACTATGCGGGGATAGTGCTACCTTCGTTCCGTTATATTATGACGGATTTGGCGATAAACAATGTTTTAGCTTGGAAGGAGCATCCTGCTCTGCAATCTTTTATTGCCGAGGGATTACTGGATTTTGCGCAATTTGATGCTGTTCATGATACAGCTCTGAACCTCGTCGTGTCAGACGCAACCATTAGAGAAGGAGACTTAAAACAACCGTTAGTCATTATTGCCAACTACTTTTTTGATAGTATTCCACAAGAGTTGATTTATGTAGGTGATGGTCGAATTTATGAAGCAGATGTTTTTATTGAATATCCTGAACATATGGATTCACTTAAACCATCCGAATTATTAGATCGTATATCTTTGCATTATGAGCATCGACGGGCACCCGAGTACGAACAAGAGACCTATCCATACCGTGATGTCATTGCAATCTATCAGGAGCAATTAGAAGATTCGCATATTTTGTTTCCTGTCGCTGGAATAACTTGTTTGGAGCGTTTGAATCGGCTGTCTCAGGCGGGATTCCTATTAATAACAGCAGACAAAGGAGATCACTTGCTTGATAACTGGAAATTCGCAGAACCGCCAGAGTTGATCCTACACGGAAGTTTTTCTTTAACGGCAAACTATCATGCTATTCAGCATGTTTTTGAACAAAGAGGGGCCACGGCGTTATTTCCCCCGCATCATTATAAAAATATAAATGTGGGCTGTATTCTCAATATGGATAAGCCGATCGACTATTTCAATACAAGACTAGCTTATCGTCGATTTATTGAACGCTTTGGTCCGGACGAGTTTTTCAGCATGAAGATATGGGTAGATCGCAATCTAGATAACATGGGACTACAACAAATATTGAGTTTTTGGCGTTTGGGTGGATATGATGCGGAATTTTTCATTCAAAGTACGAAGCAGATCTCTAGTCTGTTGCCGGATGCAAACGATGAAGAAATGCAGGATATTTTGAGAGGCATACAGCTTATGTGGTCATCGTACTACGTAATGGAGCAGCGCTATGACTTAGCGCTTGATGCTGGATTGATACTGTTTGAGATGGAAATGTACGAGGACTCCAAACGTTTTTTAGAAATTTCAATACATCAAGAACAAGATGAGATCGTATCGACCGTATTTTATTGTCTAGCCATTTGTTGTTTCGAGTTAGAGTTAGACGAAGATGCTTTGAGATACGTAAGGGAATTATTAGAACGCGAGCCTGATCATGAAGAGGCATTGGCATTGTTAAACATATTTGAGTTGTGTTAATCGAAAGCCACGTATCTCGACAAACTAAGTAACGGTCAACAAAAATACGGTCGTGAAACGCGCTGCAATTAAAGATATCGGAAGTTTCATATTTCATGGTATCTTATGGGGGTAACAAACCGATTACAATTCTATCGTTTAATGGAGAACCTGTATGAACTATGATTGTTTAATTGTGGATGATGAGACGGTCCTTGCGGAAACAACGAGTGAGTATTTTAATATGTTCGAGGTCAAATCCGCTTATGTGACTAGCGCAGATGCATGTGTGCAATTTTTACGGGAACATGAAACATCATTGATCCTCCTGGATATCAATCTCGGCGATACATCTGGCTTTGATTTGTGCAAAAGGCTGAGGCAAACGACGCAGATCCCCATTTTGTTTATTAGCGCCCGTTCTAGTGATGATGATGTTCTCATTGCACTGAACATAGGCGGAGATGATTACATACAAAAGCCATATACACTTAGCATATTGCTTGCCAAAGTAAAGGCTGTACTCAAAAGATATGGCGGTAATAGCAGTCCCCCTGAAATCCTGGAGTTTGGGCAGGTCAAGATTGACTGTCTGCTTTGCCGTGTCCGTGTGAACGGTGTGGATATAAAACTCAAGTCATTGGAATATAAACTGCTCTGCTATTTGGCGAAAAATAAAAACAAGGTAGTCACCAAAGAAGAGTTGTTCCATAATGTATGGGGTGATTCCTTTACCGGAGATGGGACGCTCAATGTACATATTCGTCATTTACGCGAGAAAATTGAAGTTAATCCCAACGAACCGCAATATATCAAAACCGTATGGGGAACGGGATACGTCTTAGAGGATAGCAAGTCATGAGAATAAAATGGATGTTCTTATTAATCCTTATTGTTTTTATTGCAGGTGGTTCTTTTTCTGTACTAGTATTTGTGACAAAGGAAAATACCGATGTGGATATTGTCGCTGTGAATGAGGTATTAAAGACGGTTGAAAGCCATTGGGGACATATCGGCCAAGGAGATTACAGTGCAATAAAGCAGCAATTTTCCGTTCTTGATAACAGTGGAAACGTGCTCTACCAAACGGCGGGCGCACCTTCCACTATGATAAATGATGCGATCAAAAACAGAGATACGATCTCGGACGTAATGGTAAATGGTACCCCTGCGGGCAAGCTTATTATTTTCAATGATTATAAAGAAATGATCCAACAGATCAAGAAACAACTTGTCATTGTAATTTTTGTGACATTTACCACGTTAACGGTACTGTTTACACTATATATACTATTTATAAATCATACCGTGTTTAAACCATTCCAAAAGCTGCAGGACTTTGCTCTCAATGTGGCAAGGGGGAATTTGGACATTCCGTTGGAAATGGACAAAAATAATCCGTTCGGTGCTTTTACCGAAAGCTTTGATATCATGCGCGAGGAATTGGCAGCGGCGCGTAATAGTGAATATGCTGCAAATCGCAGCAAGAAGGAACTCGTTGCCAGCTTAAGCCATGACATCAAAACACCTGTTGCCTCCATTAAAGCAGTGACCGAACTCATGCTGCTGCGCGCTACCGATGAAAAAGTGATTAAGCAGTTAAATACGGTCTATTCTAAGGCGGAGCAGATTCATCTACTCGTGACCGATATGTTCCATGCAACTTTAGAAGAATTGAAAGAGTTAAAGGTTACGGTTAGCGAGGCATACAGCAGTGTTCTTAACGGTATGATTGCGAATGTAAATTACGATGATCAAATCAGCTGTGAGCCAATACCGGATTGTATCCTCTTAACGGATGTCATGCGTCTGCAGCAAGTATTTGATAATATTATAAGTAATGCATATAAATATGCGGGCACCTCAGTCAAGATTACTTCTCTTGCAAGCCATACTCATTTAGAGCTTTACATCAATGACTATGGAAATGGCATCACTAGCGATGAATTACCTCTCTTGTTCAACAAATTTTATAGAGGAAATAACGCCGAGGGACAAAGCGGTTCAGGGCTAGGCCTGTACATTTCTAAGTATCTCATGCAAAACATGCAGGGTGATATTGAATGTCATAACCGTGAGGATGGATTTACCGTCACACTTAAAATTAAGCTCGCTTAAGCGAATTAAGAAACGGTTAAGGATTGAACAAAGATTAAATAAGAATTGCCCTTGTATGATAAGACTGTAATCTACTTTACAGTCTTATTTGTATTAGAGCTGAACAGATGAAAATTCAAATACGTTAATAAAGGGTGGCTAATGCATGCAAAACGTGATATTAAGAACGGAAAAATTATGCAAAACCTTTTCAAGCAGTGGAATCCAGCAGCATGTACTGAAAAATCTAGATATCAGTCTTATGGAGGGGGACTTTACGGTTATTATGGGCAGCTCAGGTTCGGGGAAATCCACCCTGCTCTATGCGCTATCTGGTATGGATAAACCTACATTGGGTGAAATCAACTTTGAGAAGCAGAACGTCTCCAAGCTGAATAATGATCAGCTTGCGGTTTTTAGAAGAAATAATTGTGGTTTTGTGTTCCAACAGATCTATTTACTGGACAACATGAGTGTATTAGATAATGTGCTGGCAAGTGGCTTGTTGGTGAGTAAAAACAAGCTTGCCATCGTGTCAAAAGCAAAACAGTTGCTTGCACAAGTGGGATTAGATGAAACCTCATGGGGGAAATTCCCTTCCCAGCTTTCTGGCGGTGAAGCACAGCGGGCAGGCATCGTACGCGCATTGATCAATAGTCCGAAAATTGTTTTCGCTGACGAGCCAACCGGAGCGCTCAACTCCGCTGCAAGTGATAGCGTGCTAGATGTGATGACCGAAGTCAACCACAATGGACAGAGTATTGTGATGGTCACACATGACATCAAGACGGCTTTGCGGGGAAGCAGAGTGCTCTATCTGCGTGATGGCGTTATTTACGGAGACCTAAAGTTAGGTGCCTACCATGTGGATCACAACCGTGAACGGCATGAAAAGTTAACCGCATTTCTTGCTGAAATGGGGTGGTAAGATGAAAATCGTTAATCTTGCCTTGGCCAACATCAAAAAAGGCAAAGGTGCGGCAATCTCTCTGTTTATTTTAATATTTATTGCCGCGCTGCTGCTCAACGTGGGAATGACGGTTATTTCTAAGATGAATACCTTCTACGATGATAAGGTCGAAGAACTGCATGATGCGCATGTGAGCATTATCATGAACAGCTCTGAATATAAACAACCCTATGGAGATTTCCTCAAGAACTATTCTGGTGTGAGAGAAACAGAAACGGAACAAATCATTCTAATGAACACGGCCAAGTTCCGATATGGTGATAGCGATTTGTCTTTTGGTGCCGCGATACTCAATGCGGATGCAAGCAGAAAGTTTTCACCACTGAAGCTAATTGAAAAGCTGGATTCGATCAATAACCAAGATATGTATGTTCCTTACAGCTTTAAAACAAGCGGTGGCTACAAGCTGGGTGACAGCTTCACAATCAACTACCAGGATAAGGATTACAGTTATCGAATTGCTGGATTTTTTGAGGCAACCATGATGGGTACGAACAATAATGGCATGATGAAATTCCTTTTACCAGATGCTGCCTATCATCAGTTGTCCGATAAGCTGGGTAAGACTGAGGACGGCATCCTTATGTCCGCGAGTCTTACGGACAGTACACAATCGGCTGAGCTGTTTAACGACTACAACAAACAATTTTCGCATCCGCATTGGGGCGCTGACATGTCGATGATGAAAAGTGTCAACACGATGACGGTCAATATTGTCGCGATGATTCTGGTTGCGTTTGCGGCAGTGATTGTGCTTGTGTCTTTGATCGTCATCAAGTTCCGTGTGACCAACAGTATCGACGATGGCATGGTGAATATCGGCGTCCTTAAAGCGGTTGGTTATACTAGCTGGCAGATCATCGCATCCATGGCATTACAGTTTATGCTGATCGCGCTTTCTGCCGGTGTCATGGGAGTCTTAATCTCTTATACCGCAATGCCCGTGTTCGGTGGAGTTATTTCCTCTTTAGCCGGACTGCAATGGTCCCAGACCTTCGACATAGTGATTAATCTTATTAGTATCCTGCTTGTTGTTGTATTGGTGCTGACGGTGGCATTGCTCTCCTCCTCACGTATCAGAAAACTTCATCCCGTTGCAGCGCTGAGGGGAGGTATCATGACTCACAGTTTTAAAAAGAATCTTTTCCCGTTAGAGAAAGGCAAGGGTGGACTCCATTTCGTGCTCGCTTGCAAAACAATGATCATGAATAGTAGGCAGAACATCATGATTGCCATTATCATTGCAGCAATCACCTTTGCATCCATCTTCTCCATCGTGTTATATTACAACGTTGCGGTAAATAAAACTGCGTTTATTCATCTAGTTGGTTCGGAGACGTCTAATGTAGTTATTCAGTCTAATCACGACGTCGATAGCGACAAATTGCTCGCAGATATTGAACAAATGGATGGTGTGACAAAGACCGCTTTACTGGAATATATTACAGCGACAATGGATGGACAAAGCGTTTATATGAGTATTTCGGATGATTACAGTAAGCTAAATAACAATGTGGTCTATAAAGGTAGAAATCCGCAACACGACAACGAAATTGCGGTTTCTGGGGCGGTGGCAAAGCTGCTTCATAAAAGTATCGGCGATACAGTTAAGGTGGAAATGAACGATGTATCCCATTCGTTCTTGATAACCGGGCTGAGCCAATCTTTAAACTATATGGGGAAGATTACACATTTAACTTTATCTGGTGTACAGCATCTAATCCCTGACTATACAGGCACGATCATAAATGTCTATCTAAAAGATGTAGGTAATGCCGACTTTATCCGAGACTTCAAAGCAAATCACGGAAATTTGATAAAGGATATAACGGATGTAGATGAGATGTTGGCTAGCCAAAGCAGTGTTTATATCTCAGCAGTGTTATCCGTCATGGTCACCATTCTTGCGATAACCGTGCTGGTCGTCGCTCTGATCCTTTATCTCGTCATCAAAACGATGATTCTCAAGCGCAAGAGGGAATTTGGGATATTAAAAGCTACAGGGTACACCACTCTTCAGCTTATGACCCAAATCGTACTGAGCTTTGTTCCCGTTGTGATCGTGGGTGTAATTATCGGGGGGGTGCTAGGCACCCTGTGTACCAACTCTGTACTTACACTGCTGCTATCGGGCGCTGGGATATATAACGTGCAGTTTATTGTGAATATTCCCCTTATCGTTGTGCTTTGTATTGGACTTGTTGTACTGACCTGTCTCGTGTCGATGTTAGTGTCGCGTAGGATCAAGGGAATAACAGCTTATGGATTGATTACAGAATAGATCATTCACGTGAATGTTTTTGGAAAACCCCATTGACTTTGACGTCGCGGCGTCCTATAGACTTCAAATTGAAGGGAAGGAGGACAAATGTGGAACTTGCAACCATTAGCGAAGTATCAAGGTTCTTTCAAGTGACGACTCGAACGCTTCGGTACTATGAGCAGCTTGGGCTTATCGAGAGTACAAAAAAAGAAGGTTATGCTTACCGAACCTACGACCAAGCCTCTCTTCGGCGTCTCCAGCAAATCGTGATTCTAAGAAAACTAAGCATTCCTTTAAAACAGATCGCAGCCATCCTTGAGCATGAAGACGCGGCAGCGGCTGTAGATATCTTTAAAGAACGAGTAAAAGAGCTAACAAGCAAAATAGAGTCGTTGGTCACGATTAAAGAAATCATAGCGAAGCTGATCGAAGAACTGGAAAGAAATCACGTGCTTGAAATTAACCATGATCTCTTGTGTGATGAAAGCCTACTTCGTGAAATTGACTCCTTATCCTTATCTTATTTCGATCTAAAGGAGGAAAAATCAATGAATGATTTGAACAAGGTGGCAGAGAAACTGCAAAAGCTTGAAAATGTGAGGATTGTCCATGTACCCCCTTGTACAGTCGCGGCGAGTCATTATGTTGGGGAAAACCCCGAGGAGAATGCCGGAGAGCAGCTTGCGGAATTTGTGCAACAGATTCAGCTCTATAACATTAAGCCGGACGCTCGGGTTTTTGGGTTTAATCATCCGAACCCGTCCGATGAGAGACCGCATTACGGGTACGAGATATGGGTTACGATCCCTGCCGACATGGATGTTCCTGCGCCTCTCGTGAAGAAGCAGTTTGCCGGCGGTATGTATGCGGCACATACGATTACATTGGGTAATTTCCATGAATGGGAGTTGCTGTCCGATTGGGTTCTTCGTGATAATCTAAAGTATGAAGCCAATACATTGAATGACCATGGAGAGTTTATGGGCGGATTGTTAGAGGAACACTTGAATTACGTCTACCATTGTCATCTCAATTGGCCGGAGAGCGATGAACATCAATTAGATTTGCTGTTCCCAGTCAAGTTGAAGAACTCCTAACGGAAACATGATTTCCTGAACGCACCGATTATGTATGAAGTCGGTGCGTTTTTGTCGTTGGGGATTATGGATTCAGTCGGAAATTCGGCTGGGTCACGGATCAATTTGGCGTGAAGGATCACCGATAGGTGGTCTTTTTATTTAAATCTTGCCGCTGAAATATTCCTCCTAGTCCATTGATCAACGAAGGTGCCAGGCAAAGGTATGGCCATATAATAGACATAAGGACATCTCTATCATCCGTTTCTCTTTCATGTTGTCTGTGGTAAATTACGAAGTAACGCCTAACGCCTAGTGCCTAGTTTGAATGTCTAAGAGTGTAAGGGCTGAATCACTAAATATTCACATGTGTAATATTAGAGAGTTATTTAGGAGAGGGATCCTTCTTGGCAAAAGACTCATCAAGTTACCAAATGAAAAAGAGCCATATTATATTACTATTAGGGTTATTAGTGGTCATTTTATCAAGCTTTCGCATTTTATGGATGGAATTATTTCCTGATCAAAAACAGGTATCCATTACGAATGGGCATCTCGATCTGCGCGATTGGGATGCAGAAAACGGCGGCATTCTCTTACTTGACGGGGAATGGGAGTTTTATCCCTCACAATGGCTGCTGGATGGCAGCGGACAGGATGTACCGGGCGAGCTGGAGCACAGGCTGATTTCGGTTCCGGGGGGATGGAATGAAGCCTGGCATGGTGAAGAGACGACTCCATATGGATTCGCGTCCTATCGCCTGCGTATTTTGGTGGATCCGGAAAAGAACCTTAATTATAGTATTCGTGTACCCAGCGTACGCACTGCATCAGAATTATATGTAAACGGTCGATTGCTTACTAAATCCGGACAGGTGGCGACAACAAAGGATGAATATATTTCGAAGGACCTACCTTATTCTACAACCTTTACAGCAGACGAAAACGGTGTAATCGAACTCGTCATTCAGGCGGCAAATTATGTGGATAGTCGAAGCGGGGGTATTGTCCGATCCATTAAATTTGGTTCAGAAGAAGCCATTGCCAAAGAGATGAAAGCTTCCGTTTCTATGCAGTTTTTGGCAGCGATTATATTTATTATGCATGCTGTCTATGCACTTATTTTGTATTTACTAGGAAATAAGGAAAAGAAGCTGCTTTATTTCAGTTTGCTTGCATTATGTGTAACGATCACGAGTGTCTTTAGTACGGATGAGAAGTTGTTCCATCAATTATTTTACATTGGAGTTAATTGGGATTTTAGGCTGGCTAATACTGCTTTCGTTATTGCAGCCCATGCTTTGCTCCAGTGTACGAATCATCGCGAGCTTCCATATTGGCGTAGGATGTACCCTGTCTATAAAGTAATGAATCTAGGGACTGCCGGCATCACTTTGTTCTTAGATCCATCTCAAGTGATTATGCTCTTTCCGGTTTATTATCTATTAGTTGGTATTGCTGCAGTTATCACGTTGATTACAATGTTTAAAAAAGTAATCAAAGGTTTAAAGAGCAATCTTTTACTGCTTTTCTCTTTTCTTGCGTTGATGAACCATTCTCTTTGGTCGTTAATCTTGCTGGATAGCGGTTTGAGTCTTATCTACTATCCGTTTGATCTGATTATTTCGATGGGGTGTTTAGCCTCTGTATGGTTTAAGGATTATTTTAACATGCATGCTAACACAAAGGAGATTGCCGCAACATTGCAAAGAATGCATGACCATAAGGATCAATTTTTGGCAAACACTTCACATGAATTTAAAAATCCGCTTCATAGCATTCTTAACATGTCACAATCCGTTTTAAAAAGGGAACGACATTTGTTACAGGAAAGGAGTATCAAAGAGCTTGAAACTGTTTCATCCGTAGGACGTCGGCTAACACTAATATTAAACGATTTGATTGATGTGATGAGTTTACGGGAAGGCAATCCGCGTCTACAGAAAAAAGTCATATTGATTCAGCCCATCGTGACCGGAGTACTTGATATGCTGCAATTTAACGCAGAAGTGAAGTCTGTAAAAATTGTAAATCAAATTCCTGAAGATTTTCCTTCAGTAAATGCGGATGAAAACCGGGTTATTCAAATCGTTTTCAATTTACTTCATAATGCTGTGAAATATACGAACGAAGGGATAATTTCGATTCAAGCTTTTGCAAAGGACGGAAGAGCTTATATTGTTATTACTGATACCGGGATCGGAATGGATGAGGACATGCTTAAGCGCCTATTCCGTCCGTACGAGCAAGCCAGCACTAGTGAGACAATGATTGAAGGCGGCTTTGGGTTAGGTTTAAGTATAAGCAAGCAACTGGTTGAGCTTCATGGAGGTACGTTAGATGTGTCCTCTGTTACAGGAGAAGGCTCAAAATTTACATTTTCGTTAAAGCTAGCAGGTTTGAAAGCAGAGGATGAGGAAGAGGAAGATGTGTCTAACTTATTCGAACAGTTAGTAATACAATCTATGCCGATTCAGGAAAAAGTCTCGATAAATTCGGAAAAGGTGGATATCCCTCCGTTTACGAAACCAACAACTTTATTAGAAATGAATCGTGATCGTCCGCTCATATTAATTGTTGATGATGATCCTATCAACCTTCAAGTGCTTGAAGCAATACTACCACCAGATGAATATGATGTAACGATGGTAACGAGCGGTAAAGAAGCGTTGGCTATACTGGATACAAAGGAATGGGATCTAGTCATCTCTGATATTATGATGCCGCAGATGTCTGGTTACGAGCTGACACGAAAGATTCGTGAGCGGTTTACACTCACGGAGCTCCCTGTTTTGCTCCTTACCGCAAGAAGCCAACCGAAAGATATTCAAAGTGGATTTTTAGCGGGAGCAAACGATTATGTAACTAAGCCAGTGGAAGCAATAGAAATAAAATCGCGGATAGAGTCATTAATTACGATTAAACAATTCGTTCGGGAACAATTGCGATTAGAAGCTGCATGGCTTCAAGCGCAAATCCAGCCTCATTTTTTATTTAATGCGTTAAATGCTGTAACAGCTTTAAGTGACATTAATTTGGATAAGATGCGTAATTTGCTTGACGAGTTCAGCAATTTTTTAAGGAATAAATTTAAATTTCAAAATATGGATGGCCTTGTTCCAATCGAAGAGGAGCTAAGTCTAGTGCGCTCTTATCTATATATCGAGAAGGTTCGGTTTGAAGAAAGGCTGCAGGTTATTTGGGAGATAGATGACTGCGAGGAATTAAAGATCCCATTTCTTACGATCCAGCCTCTAGTTGAAAATGCGATAAGACATGGTGTTATGAATCGCATTCGCGGAGGCAAGATTTTTATTCGGGTTTCTGTCTATGAAACGCATGCAGAGATAACAGTTGAAGACGATGGGATCGGAATGGATGAGGTTCAATTGCAACGGATATTAGAAAGAAAAGCAGATGGTAAGTCAGGAGTCGGATTGATAAATACGGATCAGCGATTAAAACGGCACTTCGGAACAGGACTTCATATCAAAAGTACGTTAGGTACAGGAACAAGGGTAACTTTTCATGTACACAAAGGTGGAATAAAGTGAATAAAAAAATATTGACTCACTTACATTTTGGCTATAGGATTTAAATAGATAAACTTGGTTAATTATGCGTAAAATAATTGAATATCCGCTTACTGTAAAGGGAGAGTCGAAGAGAAACCCGAGTAAAGGTAAGATTTCCACGTCAGCTTCGCGCTGATGGAATCTTTCTTTAACTTGGGTTTTTGTTTTTTAAAATATTCAGCTAAAGGAGAAAAAAATGAAAAGATATCGCAAACAAATTGGGAGCATTGTCTTTATGGTTGTGGCCCTGCTCGTAAGCATCGGCTGTATCTCGGCGAGGGAGGCTGATCCGGATCCCGCCGCCAATCCTAACCCGACTGTAGGATCGGGTATTACCCAGGAAGCCTTAGATCTTAGCGGTAGAAAACCTCTGTCTATCGAATTTTTGAATAAGGCTAGTGAAGGTCCCATCATTCCGGGGTTAAAGCAAGATTATACCCCTCAAGGGCTTTCTTACGAACCGCAGAACAACTGGATCTTGAATTCCCATTATTTGGATGGAAATCCAAGTATAATATCGATCACAGATCTGGCTACCGGAAAGTTCGTGAAAGCAATGCCGCTGTATAGCAGTGACTCCACACCTTATACAGGCCATGCCGGCGGAATAACAGTAAGTAAGCAGCATGTATGGATAGCATCCGGCAGTAAGGTCTACAAGATCAAGCTAGAGGATGTTATAAACGCTAAAGATGGGGATAAGCTCGTTTTCTCTGAAATTATTCCCACTGAGACGAAAGGATCATATGTCGTGTATGCAGATGGTGTTTTATGGGTTGGGGAATTTGCGAGATTGAATGATGATAACTACAAGACGGATGCCTCGCATCATAAGAAAGATCGTGACGGAAACGACCAGATCGCTTGGATTGCAGGGTATAAATTGAATGCCGATGACACGATTGATTGGGTGGCAGCCCCTGACTATATTCTATCTACGCAAGACGAGATCCAGGGTATGACCGTAATCCAGGATAAAATTGTACTGAGTCGGTCGTATGGGCGCAGTAATATGAGCGACTTTCTCATTTACCAAAATCCTTTGAGCGAGGCGCCGCACGAATTTGTACAGGTAAACGGAAAGTCAGTGCCGCTGTGGTTCCTGGATAGACAAAACATCGGCCAACGTATGGTTTTGCCGCCCATGCTCGAAGACGCCTTCGAATTGAATGGCAAGGTTTATATCCTTTTTGAATCAGGAGCAACACAATACCGCGGGAACGGTCTTTACCCAGTTGATTGTTATTACATATTGGATACTGTCCAGCTTCTTGACGGGTTCGTTATTCCATATCCGGATCCGGTTCCCGAAGAGCCCAAGCTATTAATTACAGAAATAGCTAACTATGATGACGCCAAAATATACGAATATGTGGAGATTTATAACACAACCAATCAAACAATCGATCTGGACGGTTACTTGCTATGGTATTATACGAACAACATGCAATCGCATGCGAATGAATGGCCAATCAAGAACAAAAAAATCGGTCCATATCAAACATTGGTCTTATGGTTGAAAACGACCAGCGATCCGAACTTGCCATTGTCGGAGTTTAATGAGCACTACGGGGTCGACTTAACTGACGATCAAGTATTCCAGGTGATGCTGACTACTTCGGGTCAAGGCTTACACAAAACAGCCAAAAGAAAATTGGCCATCGCCAAGCCGGGTACATACAAAGGCGGGCCTGTGATTGTCAGTGCAGAGTATAATGACGAACTGGATGGAAACGGGAATGTTATCGTAGACAATGTAAACGGGACAACCAATTATTATCGGTACCCCGAAAGTGGCAATCAAATGGTCAAATTTATGATGAGGCAAAAGCCAAATCCGGGAGCTCTCGTGCCGGGCCAAGTGCCAGATCCCAAGCTGAACTTGAATCTTCAAGGGACAGCGGGCGACAAGAAAGTGACGTTGAGTTGGGATCAGGCGGAAATTGACCTGTACGGGTATCGTGTGTATCAAAACGGCAAACCTGTATCCGACTCTGTGGCGACAGTAACATCTAGCGTCTACTCGTTCACTGTGGAAAATCTGACGAACGGCGCCAATTATGAATTTGCTGTCACCAGCGTTCTTAAGGATCAGAACGGGAAACCGACACGTGAAACTTTACCATCGAATACAGTCCGTGTGACGCCAATGAGCAGTACGGATATCCAGTCTATCCGAAGCATGATCGGGCAGTATGTCTCCGACGGACAGTTGAAGGGTCCGCTAGTTCCGCAATTAACGAACAGCCTGGACCAGGCGGAACATCAGTTCACGAAAGGTTCGGCCAATCAAGCGATCAAATTCCTGCGGGATTTCTTGAAACATTTGGATAACGAGCCGATGCAAAAGAATGTTACGGAGAGTGCGAAAGAAAATCTAAAGACGAGTGTGCAGGCATTAATCGCTTCGTGGTCCATATAACCCCAAATAAAACGAGATCAGCCTGATCGGCCAGATCTCGTTTTTTATATACGCCCAGCATGGGCGTATATTGTTATTTGCCAAGTAGTTTTCTATACTTTCCATATAACTTTGAGTAGGAGCGGATATTGGATGATCAATCTGAAAGATATCAGGAGGTTCGAAGAGCTGCCGGAAATCGCGATGCACATTTACAAAGGAAATATTCCGGCTTTGCAGAATGCAATTGCTGCTGGTTGGGATATTGAAGATGGCATCGTACTTAGCAGGTATACCACGTTAAGCCCGCTCGATCTGGCGCTTGTTTCGCAGAGAATGGATGTTATAAAGCTGTTGGTCGAGCACGGCGTTAACTTGAATGTCCACCATAATCCGGCTTTTTTGGGGGCTGTTCGCTATTGCAAGGAAGATATCGTTCGCTACATTGCAGCGCAAGGGGCCGATCTGGACAAGCTCAATCAAACCGGGTCAGGCGCATATTCACAGGCATATTATGGCAACAAAAACAATATCCCGCTCATTCATGAGCTGGGATTAGATATCAAGCTGCATGGCGGCGCTGTACTGCGCCAAGCCGTGTCGGGCCATGACTATAAGACACTCACATATTTACTCGATCAAGGGGTGGACATTAATTATAATCAACCGGACATGGTCTATCCTTATCAAGCGACCCCGTTAACCGTTGCCGCACGTATGGGTAATCTAGCTATGGTCAAATATTTGATTGAGCGTGGCGCCGACGTAACTTTAGCGGAAAAGGATGGCGAAAGGCCGTATACGATTGCGGTCAGCAATAAGAATGCCGTCCTGGCGGACTATTTGAAATCGCTGGAGCCGGCTGAGCTCCATAATATAGAGAACAAAAAGTATGAGCTGAAAAAATATAAATTGACCGATGAACTCGTCAGTTTTCTGACAGGAGACCAGCTGCGCCTTGAGCTACCGGACAATGATTATGAAATCGGATATATCGACTTTTTCACATTGACCGATACGATCGAGATGAAAGTCGGTCGGCAAAAGCTGCTGCGTCTGTCAGCCGATATCGACAATTACTCCGATCTACAGCTCATGTGGAATCCGAAGAAAAAGGGCCTGATTGGCTGTTATGATGTGGAGCATCAGGAGTATGCCGATTTATGCAGCTTTATCGAGTTCCTTGCGCAGCCTGAATTGTACCTCATCAAGTTCCTTGAGGGAGAGTTGTAAATGAATCATACGAACATTTTAGATGATAGAACGGACTGTATTCTGTATCAGGTGAGCCCAGGTCCATCTGAATATGGCACAAGCCCCTGAGGACTATGAGGCTGAAAGGAAAGCAAAATGAAAAGCATATTATTGAAGTATTTAGCCAGATTCACAACACTTAACGAAGAAGAACAACAGGCCATCGTTGAAGATATACTAGTCCAAGAATATAAAAAAGGAACAATGCTCCTTAGACAAGGAGATGTTCCCACTAAATGTTATTTCGTATTGAAGGGATGTGTAAGGCAGTATTCGATAGATGAAACGGGAAAAGAAGTTACATCCAATTTCTACACAGAAGAGCAAGCGGTTTCGATTTTCAATTATCATAAACAAAATAAGTCATCTGCGTACACATTAACTTGTCTAGAAGACTGTATATTGGTTGTTGGTGATCTTGATGCCGAGAATGACATGTTTCACAAATACTCACAATTGGAAACCATGACACGCAAGATGGTAGAAGAAAACCTGGGTGAGGTACAAGATGAATTGGCTTCATATATCGCTTCTACACCTGAAGAACGCTACAAAGCACTATTACGAAAAAGACCTCATTTAGTCAATCGTGTACCCCAACATCAATTGGCGAGTTATCTTGGGATTACCCCAGAGTCATTAAGTAGAATCAAGAAACGGATCAACAAAGGTGATTTTTAGGAAAGTTGTCATGCGCTTTAGCAGTAAAAGGGAGCGTCCCAAAAGGTTCATTGACCTGAGGCGCCCCTATACTTCCAGAATTGCACCTTGCTGCTCCAATCCATAGCGGAGTGCAGGTCCGTTTTATTTCAACCTGAGCCATGCCTGCGGCTGGTGCCAGTGGAGCAAATCTACCGTGCAGTTAAGATAAATCGGGGGGAACTAATCCCGACGGTACGGCAAGTTGGGCTAACAACGCAGCGGCTTCTTGGCGAAGCATTGGACGCGTTGGTTCATAATCGATCGCTCCATTCGCTCTAATTTTTACTTCAGGACCAAACAGCCTTGCGGCAGCAACAAATTGTACGGCATCACTGGCCCAAGATGATGGTTGTTCGCCACTTAACTTTGCTATTTGCGGTTGGTCCGAATACGGCCGCACAAATCTCCATGCTAATGAAGCAGCTTCCTGCCTCGTTATCGCTCGATCCGGTTCAAAACGTCCGTCCTGTAATCCTGCAACACCTAAATGCTCTACGGCTGTCTGAATTTCCGGTGCAAGCGGATGACCCGCCGAATCGGTGAATCGGACAGGCTGCTTGCTTAATTGAAATCCGCCAATCTGCACCAGCATTTGAACGAATTCCGCGCGGGTTATAGTTTCTTCAGGTCTGAATGTGTTTGGGCCGTCATCGCTTACATTCTGAAGATTTCTTAACAGATAAATAGAAGAGGCATACGGATGATTTTCAGGTACGTCACGGTATTGCTCAGGGTTTGGCAATTTCTCAAAAAAACTGTCTGGGGAGTTGTAATAGAAGTAGCTGATCTCCCCGTTGCCATCCTCCTTAAAGCCCGCTTTCATGCCTTGCTCGTCTTGAAACAATAAAGCTTCTAGCTGTTGCAGTTTATGAGTGCCCATCTGATCTTTTACCGTAAGTGTAGCGTCCTGACCTGCCGTAATACTCGAAATCGTCATCGGATTCCGCAGGTTTCGGTATGTGCCTTCAAATCGAGTCAACGGTTCCTGTGCCGGTTGAAGTTGAGGCGTTGCAGCAGAGCGTTGATCAGGATAAAACTGCTGCATGAAGGTGGCGAACAGTTCGATTCTTGGATCTATCGCCTCGCCGTTCACGATAACCATCGCGCCTACTTTGTGCTCGGGCAGCATCCACATCCAGGAATGAGCTCCAGCAAGATCTCCGCCTTTCCCGATGACAACCTCTCCGTTGTGAAGGTGGTTAAAGAAGGATTCGAACCCATATGACATCACAGGCAGCTTCGAATGAATGCCGTATTGAAAGGACTCCATGGCTCGGGCTGTTTGTTCTCTCAATATTCGGTTGTCCCCGAGCTTGCCTCCATTTAGCATCGCAATTATGAACTTGGCCATATCGCTTCCGGTTGAGAATAATCCTCCGGTTGGGTCAATATAGGGGGTATTATCGTACAAAGCAATCTCGTTGCCTTCAGGATCATAGCCTTTGGTGAGATTTGCTTTGACATCGGCACTCATTGCAAAATCGGATCTATTCATACCGAGCGGTTTAAATATATGCTCTTTCGTGTAGATTTCAAACGGGAGCTTCGATACATTTTGTACGATATATCCCTGTTGCACGAAAGCTATATTGTCATAACGGTAGGCCTCTCCAGGTTTGCGTATGACAGTCGGTATGTTTTCTTTTACATAGCGATCAAGAGATACGCGGCTTGCTGCTGCGGAACCATCTGTGTAGTCATACCCGGTTGTATGGGTCATCAGATGTTTCATCGTAAGCGGGAAGCCTGTTTTATTAGGGATGGTGATGCCCGCCATATATTCGGATATGTCACGTTCCAGATCGATTTTGCCTTGCTCGACGAGCTGCATGACTGCCGTTGCTGTGAAGGTTTTGGATATTGATGCCATTCTGAATACAGTCGTATCGGGGTCAATAGGCTTCTTTGCGGCCACATCGGCATATCCGTATCCTTTATTGAGCAATACCTTATCATCTTTGACGACAAGAAAGAGTGCGCCCTTGAGCCGCTCCCTGACATCGGGACGCGAGAAATAAGAATCCGCAAACCTCTCTACCGATTCGGTTGTGATTGGAATCGCCTCTCTCGAAGCGGTGGCTGCTTTCTGCACCGATTCGCTTTGATCTTGTGCGGCATACACCGGTATGCCGGGCGTTATTACAGTCAATCCAATGAGGATTGCAGTGGTAAGGACAGCAGGTTTAAACCCTTTGCGAATTATGGTTTTCATCTATTTCTTCTCCTCGAAATTTATAAGCGTTGGCTATTTCGTAGCCCGCTTCATTGTTTATCGCTATCGCGCGTTTCTTGTTTTGACTCTTAGGTCTACGATTTACCGAACAGATGCGGAATTCAACTGTCCGTTCGCCCATTACTACGCAATCACTATGTCCTGATGGCTAACGGAAAATCTTCTGTCATACTTACCTCACCCCTCTTCCATTTTGTGTAATATTAATATATCAAATAGAAAACTGCGGCAAATCCGTATCTGCCGCATGATATTTTGCGTGATCGCGCAAACGTAAACGTCAATCTCAATCGATATTGAAATACTCATGGAGAGAAGGCAGTGGTAAATTGTAAGCTATTTTGAACGAATGCGCAGAGCTGTTTTGGGGAGTTTTCCCCCTTTGAACAGGAGCCATATCCCAAAGCCTAGTTCTCCTGCAATCATTGGTACACTAAATATAAGATTAAGTGTTGAAATGACCCCGTCATATTGTGGAAGAAACGTATTGCTTAGGTGAATGACAATATAGCCTATTGAAGCAAGCAACAATAAAGTGCTGATAACTTTAGGAATGCTGTCTGATTTTAGAGTCACATAGCCCACAATCATTAAATGCCCGCCAAAAATGATCAAACCAATAGACCCAATAGATTCGAATGCTTCAAGAAATAGCATCATAAGTGCTTGAAGTTGTTCGATATTAAATGAGGATAAATAGTTTGTATGTCTCGAGAGAAGCAGCACAAATATCAAGTTCAGTATGGCAATTCCCAATATAGTCGTATAAGTAAGACGGAGCCATGCGCCGAGCAATGAAAGGTTTTTATGAATTGGCTTCAGGAAGATATAGAAAGCCCAGGCGACCACTATGTCACAGATCAGGATGATGACCCAACCAAAGATTTCAGCTTTGAAAAGGTTATTTGATGACACGATGTTGTTAAATGTGGCGATGGGATCGCCTTGAACCACAAGACTTTCATGGACAAAGCCATAGGAAAAAAATGAGGCAAGTGCCATGATGATAAGTGAAGTGCCAGCAATTAGTGCAGATTTTCGCTGATGCGATAGTTCTTTTACTGAGATAGCCATAAGATAACCTCCATATAACATGATTGATTTTCATTATATTTAAGAGGTTTATGACGGGGCATTAACTTAAGTCAAGAGAGCAACTTATTATTTTCCGGTAAAGACTTATGGACGCATTTAACTTGCCATCACAGACGACACGGCGAACCTTATCCTAAAGAAGGCCAAATAATATTGACAGAGGAGAGTCAGAGCACTAATATAATCTACGTAAACGTTTAACAAACGTAGTTAATATCCTTCTTATATTAGCTTTTTATGATTAGTAAACGTTTACTTTGGAGAGGTGGTTTTATGGCATCTACTATTAAGGACATTGCACGGGTTGCGGGTGTTTCCATAGCGACTGTTTCAAGGGTGATTAATAATCTTGGCGGTTACAATGAGGAAACGGAGAAGAAGGTTCTGGCCGTTGCCAAAGCACTAGAATACAGAAAAAATGAAAATGCTAGAAGTTTGGTCCAGAAAACAACCAAGACAATCGGTGTAATTATGCCAGAGGTCACTACAGCATTTTATGGTGACATTATAAAAGGAATAGAGGATGTTTCTTATGAGCACGGGTACAGTGTGATATTAACTCATGCTGGTATGAGTGGTGCCCGAATCCATGAGAGTATGAATCTGATGGGCGAACGAAGAGTGGATGGGCTCATTATTGTTTCTGTTGAACTCCACGAGGCGGAAATCGAATCTTTGTCATCTCTCGGTATTCCTTTTATTTTGCTCTCTACCAAAACCGACCGAGAAGACACGCCATATATTAAAGTTGATGATTTTAGTGCGGCGTATACAGCTGTCAATTATCTCATTAAGAATAACCATCGAAACATAGGTATGGCAGGGGCTAATCCTGATGATTCTATAGCGGGTTCTCCAAGAATTAATGGCTATATTCAAGCGCTGCAAGATCATGGCATAAAAGTAGACTTGAATCTGATTAAGGCAGGGGATTTTAGCTTTGAATCAGGAAAAAAAGCCATGCAGGAGTTTATTGAACATCATGAAGATGTTACGGCTGTGTTTTGCGCAAGTGATGAGGCTGCATTAGGTATCATATCGACTTGTTTTGAAAATGACCTTCAAGTACCAAAGGATATTTCAGTTGTTGGATATGATAATTCCAAGGTTTCACATATGTCGATCCCGCCCCTTACAACGGTTGCGCAGCCATTATACGAAATGGGGAGAGAGGGTTGTTTGGGCTTGATTGCCTCTATCCAAAATAAAATCAAGATTGAGTCCAAAGTTATTCCACATGAATTAGTTGTACGCCAGTCAGTAAAAAAATTATCTTGAATAGAGATAATTTTTTGTGCATTACGTAAACGTTTACGTTGTGTTTCTACCCTTCAAAATTATGCTGAAAGTAGAGTGAAAGAATAATGGAAGCAATGAAAGAGAAGAGAGAAGCTATAACCGGAGAAAAAGAAGTAAAGTGGTGGCAGACTGCTGTAATCTATCAGATCTACCCGCGAAGTTTTCAGGATAGCGATGGAGACGGCATCGGCGATCTGAGAGGAATCATAAACCGGATTGACTACCTGAAATTGTTAGGGATTGCAGCCATTTGGTTGTCACCTGTCTATAAATCTCCTAACGATGACAATGGTTACGATATTAGTGATTACCAGGACATTATGGATGAATTCGGCACGATGGATGATATGGATGAATTGCTTGCCAAGGCAAATGAGGCTGGCATCAAAATCATTATGGACCTAGTCGTTAATCATACATCGGACGAGCACAAATGGTTTATTGAAGCTAAAAAAAGTCGGGATAATGAATATCGGGATTACTATGTTTGGCGTGATCCAGTAAATGGCGACGTTCCTAATGGTCTAGGTTCTATATTTAGTGGTTCTGCTTGGGAAATGGATGAAGCAAGCGGCCAGTACTATTTGCATTTATTCAGTAAACGCCAACCAGACCTGAACTGGGAGAACGAAAAAGTCCGCCAAGAAGTCTACGATATGATGAATTTTTGGTTAGATAAAGGTGTTGGCGGTTTCCGTATGGACGTTATAGATCTGATCGGGAAAATTCCGGATAAAGAAATTACGGGCAATGGACCAAAGCTGCATGAATATCTGCAAGAAATGAACCAAAAAACGTTTGGTTCTCATGATGTCCTTACTGTAGGCGAGACTTGGGGAGCAACACCAGAAATTGCAAAACTTTATTCTGACCCAAAACGAAATGAGTTATCTATGGTGTTCCAATTTGAACATGTAAGTTTAGACCAGCAAGAAGGCAAAGATAAATGGGATCTGAAGCCTTTGGATATTACGGAGTTAAAAAAGGTTTTAGGGAAGTGGCAAACATCACTGGGTGATGAAGGGTGGAACAGTTTGTTCTGGAACAACCATGACTTGCCGCGAATTGTTTCAAGATGGGGAAATGATAAACAATTCCATGATCAAAGTGCAAAAATGTTTGCCGTTCTCTTACACATGATGAAAGGTACACCTTACATCTATCAAGGCGAAGAGATTGGAATGACCAATTATCCGGTTTCAAGTATTGATGAAGTAGAAGATATCGAATCCGTGAACATGTATCATGATCGCTTGGCTAAAGGGTATACTGCTCAAGACATCATTGAGTCGATCAACGCAAAAGGAAGAGATAACGCTCGTACACCGATACAATGGGATGACAGTGAAAACGCAGGCTTTACTACGGGGACGCCTTGGCTGCACGTTAATCCGAACTACACAACAATTAATGTACAACAAAATCTTGATAATCCAGATTCTATTTTTTATACGTATCAACGTTTAATCCAACTGCGTAAAGACAACCCGATTGTAGTATGGGGCGACTTTGAACTGATAGAAAATACTCCTGACGATGTGTTTGCTTACTATCGCTTATATGAAGGAGAAAAATGGCTTGTTGCTGCGAATATTTCTGAGCAGGAAAATGATTTTTCTGTAGATGAGGAAGTCTCCGAAATCATTATGAGTAACTACAATCGTACAAAAATCGATGTTAAAAACTTAACGCTAAGACCGTATGAAGTATTTGCGGTAAAAGTGTAGAGGTTAAGGCTCACACGTTTTTTGTGTGAGCTTTTTCATAAGTGGATTTTAGAGGTGAGTTATACCATGCTGTTGGAGAGGGCTATGCCGGAAATGGTATAATTGCAAAAAGGTATTAAAGAGGGAGGCATAAATGATGAGAGATGATCTTTTGGCACAGCTGGATGAGTGGCATGAAGAAGATGAATTTGAAGAAATTGTTGATGCAATTAAGGAGACTCCTGCGGAGGACAGAGATTATGTAATGATCAGTCATTTGGGTAGAGCGATGAATAATCTCGAACGTTACGAAGAGGCGATTGAACAGTTCTTAACCATTGCAGAAGAGGGTAAGGATGATCCGCTCTGGCATTACCGCATAGGGCTTGCTTATTACTATTTGGAGCAATATGATGATGCTCTAAGAGCATTTGAAGTCGCAGATCAATTAGATCCCGGAGATGAGGATACCCTGGAGTTTCTGGAGTGGATTCGGAGTAAAATTGCTCAGAAGCCTGTAGACGAGTCTACTGCTGTGACTACTAGTGTCCAATTTGATACGGATTTTGATTTCACGAACTTTTGGGATGATAGTGAGCATGCGTTGGAGCAGTATGTTTCGGATCCGCCCACAGATGAGCTAATTGAAACCGTGGAAGAGGAACTGGTCTTCAAGCTGCCAGCTTTCTATATTAATATGATGAAGGTACATAACGGGGGAATTCCCCAAAACCGGTGTTTCCCTACAGGAGAAGCCGTCTCAGGGGCAAAAGATCATATTAAGATTTCAGGTATTCTGGGAATTGGACGTGAGAAAAGAAAATCGCTGTGCGGAGATTTAGGCAGCCGGTCTGCGATTGAGAATGGGGGCTATCCTGAAATTGGCGTAGTTATTTGTGATTGTCCTTCGGAGTCTGGGGTGGTGATGCTGGATTACCGTTCATCCGGAAATGACAGCGAACCAGAAGTTGTTCATGTGGATAAAGAGAATAATCACAAGATTACGAGCCTTGCTCCAAACTTTGAGGCTTTTATTCGCGGATTGGTGAATGAGGAGAGTTGCGAGGCTTAAGTAGTGGCATGGCTTATCCAGACACCGGCTGGACATATACAGCATCTTGGAAAATGCGGATAGGCGCAGGTCTATCAAAGAAACCACTCCAAATTTTAGGAGTGGTTTTACTTTTATATACTAATATATATCTTATGGTCAAACTGTACTTATGTTTAGATATACTACGTGGAACCGTATCATAAATAAAGGCAAGAAATTCAGGTATACATCCGGGGGCTAAGGGTTTGTATAGCCGTAGCTTTTAGCCCCTGTTCCTCTCCATCCATGCAGTAGCCCAGTCAACCAGCGGCCGTTGTTCCAGAAATCGGACTTCGGCGTTTCCGACTCTATGAATCCTGATATTCATTTCTTTATCATATTCCTCGCCTAAGCGGACAAAATCTCCGTCGTCCACAGCCTGTGTTTCGTAAGTTACCCACTTTCGCTTGCCTTCATCCATAATTGCACTGCTTTCATAGACAAATTTCTTAGTAGGATAGTTGGCTCTGGTTTCCGCCAGATGCAGCGACGTATTTTTATCATAGCCGACGCCTATTAAGAGCACATAACCATTCAGTTGATACAATTTATCCAACGGAGAGCCCTTGCTAAAAATATTGCATAAATCATGGTTTTGCGTTAAATATTCCGCATGCTTACCTACTGCGGCTATAGATCGTGCAGGGTGATCTGATCGTTTGGATCCCGGCCACTTGCGAAACATTTCGGCCACGACTCCCATACTGATTGCCGGAGTAATTTCTTTATCATAGGCGGGCCAGTGTTCCCGAATAATCGGCCACCATTCCATAGGCTCTTCCCAGTGGACGCCTGTTGAAGGATCAAGATTCTTCCATGTCTGGGATGGCATCATCAATGTCCCTTCTTCACCGACAATTTCAAGAAGGGACCGAATTAATGTTTCGGGTCCGCCTACAACAAAACCGAGTTTGCTTAAAGAAGTATGTACGAATATGTGTTGTCCTTTTGTTAGTCCGCAGTTTTTAAAATGGTTGATTAGATCTTCTTTCGTTAAGATGGCTCTTGTTTCTTTTGTTTCAGTCATATTACCTCCGCCTTTCATAAAAAAAAGACAACCCCGCTGCAAGTAGCGGGGTTGTCTCTAGCGTAGCCAGGGAAGCAGTGCCCTTCGATTCATTTTCTATATTATACCAGCGACATTCATTTACAACAATAGCTCCTGGCAGAAAAATTTGCCGTTACAGACAGCGCGGTGCCACTCGCTAAAACTACTCTGTCCGCTTCAATTTGAAGCGGAGCACTAGTGACTGCAGTTCTTCGGCGATGCCGGAAAGATGTGCAGCGGAGGCGGCAACTTCCTCCATCGAAGCGTTCTGTTCTTCACTCGAAGCGGCGACAAGGTCGACCTCTTGTCCAGTGGCCTGGCTAAGGGTACTAGATTTATCGAACGCCGTGATCATCGTTTCATTCGATTGCATCAACCGTTCGCTGACGCTAGCCACTTGGCCGAGCTGCGTGTCAATGCGTCCAATCGCTTCGTACATCTCCTTGAACTGCAGCTCGACCGATTGCGTCATATCGCTTCCGGTTGCGGCAGATTCCACGCCTTGCTCCATGCGTCCAACCATGTGGCGGGCACGTTCCTGCACCTCCCTGATCAAGGTGGCAATCTTCTCGGCAGCAGACGCTGTCTGATCAGCCAGCTTGCGCACCTCCAGAGCGACGACGGCGAATCCGCGGCCTTCCTGACCGGCTCGCGCTGCTTCAATGGAGGCGTTTAGCGCAAGTAAATTGGTCTGTGAAGCAATTTCCTGAATGAAATTCGTTACCCCGCTAATTTCCCCGGCAACCTGGTTTAGCTCCTCCGTCTCATTTTTAGAGCGATTGGAGTCCTCAAGAATGGTATCCATCTGTTGTCTCGCGGCGCCGAGAGATTTCTCCCCTTTGTTCGCCAGAACATTGATCAATTGAGACATTTCAGTGCTCTTATGTATAGTGCGAATGGCATCATCGAGTTCATGCTGGGCATGCTCCGCCGTTTGCTTAACGGCGTCCATGCTTACATTCATATCAGACGACATGGACGATATTTCTTGCATGGAGGTGGCGACTTGTTCAATCGTTACGACGTTCTGTTCTGAAGTAGCGGACAATTGCTGCGAAGAAGCAGATATTTGCTCAGAATGATCGGTAATTAGCAGCAGTACATCGGATAACGATTGCGACATCGTATTGAAGTTCGATTGCAGTTGCCCAATCTCATCCGTTCTTCCGCTCTCGATGGACCGGACAGTCAAATCGCCTTGGGCGATGGAGTCGGTCAGTTGCTTCAATTGCAGTACAGGCCGTATCATCCGTTTCATGAATAGCCAAATAAATAAGGAAATGAGGGCTAGCAGCAGTGCGATAAACAGGAACGAAATCCACAACAAGGGTCCGGTTTTATGATTAATTTCACTCCAATCAATGACGGATACAACGTTTAAGCCGAGCGTATTTTGCTTGTCAAAATGGTAATATTCCTGAAGATCTTTATCGGCAAGCATGAACGTGCCGTGAGCTTGATTGCGCATCACTTGGAATCGCTCGTCTTGAAGCGGCTCGCCTTGCTGGAATCGCGGATGCGACAGTGTTACGTTGTTCCGATCGAACAAGCTGACATATCCCTGTTCTCCGATCTTGTATGTACTTACCAGCTCGTTTAAGTGATCGATGGCGACATCGATTCCAGCAACGCCTGAACCGTCGGAAAGCGTCTTGGCAAATGTAATGACGTAGCTTCCAGTTACGACGTCGATATATGGAGACGTCATAATGATCTGACCTTTATTCTGAATTGCTTGCTTGTACCATTCGCGAGTAGTCGGATCGTAACCTTTGCCGTCCTTTTCAGAAGAATTGTAGTATCGATTGTCGTAGAACATGAAAGCGGCCAACACATTATCGATGTCTTCCTCTATATGGATGATACGGTCTTTGATATACGTTTCCGATTTTTCTCCTGAAGGAACATGGAGATCGGCAAAGCTGTCAATTGTGACGGAATAGTCACTGTGCGAATTATTAAGAACATGAGTAACCATTGTTGTAACGGCTTCGACTTGGGACAACAATTCGCGCTCTAGTTGGTTGCGAGCAAGTTGTGTCAAGGAAAGGCTTAGAATGACGGTGGGGACGGCGATAAGAAAGACAAGGAAAAGCAGCATTTGCCTAGATAGGGATGCTTTATAACGGGTAAACACTTTTTTGATCATCTGTGATGACTCCTCTCAAAGCTGTAAGATAATTAGTTGCTTAGGGCGACAATATTAATATTTAATATTTATCGGAAAATTGGAAATAAAAGTGTATATAAAATACGTTCTTAAATAATAGTAATTAGTGGAAAATAGTAATAACAACCCCGAACCCGTGATTTATTAGATTGAAATTATTGAAAATGACGGACAGCAGTGTAACCTTTATTACAACCGGACAGAGGTATAGAATGTTAGGCGCGTATGTAAGTGCGAAGTAAACGAAGTATCAAAAAAGGGATGGATTTAGCGTATTGGCTATCCATCCCTTTTAAATTTAGCTGTTCTATCTTTTAAGCAGAAAATTAGGAGTGGTTTTAATTTATATACCCATGCCGTTTTGACGATACTCGCTTGGTGTGACGCCGTACTTTTTGCGAAACAATTGGGAGAAATGCCGCATGTCCTGATAGCCGATCCGTTCCGCGATCTCCGCCAGCTTCAGCTTTGGATTTTGCAGCATCTGCTTGGCCTGTTCCAGTCTCAATTGAATCACGTACTCCTTGAAGCCGTAGCCTGTTTTTTGTTTAAACAGCTGACTGAAGTAAACCGGATTCAGATAAACGACGGACGCAACCTTATCCAGTGATAGATCCGCATGATAATGCGTTCTGATATACTGCTGGGCGACCTCCACCGCCTGATCCCCGCCGCTGGCATAATGCTCGTAAACCTGTGTTGAGGACGCCTTCCACATGCGCTGGACTTCTCCGGGCACCTGGTTGAAATCGCTTATCCGCTCTGTACTCATGATTTGGAAGGGGACCTTCAAATATTTGATCAAATGTCCTCTCAGCTGTTCGATCAGGACGGGAAGGCCGGCGCTTTCGTTCAAGGTAACGAGCCCCAAGAGGCTTTTGTTGTCCAAAATGCTGACAAAACCGTTCCCATATTGATGGATCAATTCCTCCAGCACGTTTTCGATAATAAAATGCTCCAGCCTCACGACTTTATCCGTCTCCATCCTGACCATTAGAAGGTGGAAATCCGGATGGCTCTCCATAAAAGGATGGATATCGATTCGTCCGATATCCAGTCCCGATGCCCAGCGCTTAAAGACGGCCTCCCGCAAGTATTTGCGGTTCGCCTGAAGCAGCTGCGCCTCCTTCGTCAGCCGGTTTTCCCGCTCGATCTCCTCGCTCAGCTTATCGATCATCTGGCCCAGCACATCCTTGCCGATCGGCTTAAGGAGATAATCCTTAGCTCCTAAGCGGACGGCTTCCTGGGCATAGGCAAACTCGGAATAAGCGGAAATGACCACCCATTTCATGTACGGATATCTCTTGCTCACGATATTCATCAGTTCAAGTCCCGTCATGCTCGGCATGAGGATATCCGTCAACACAATATGGATCCTGTGGTTGCGCAGGATAATCAGCGCTTCTTCCGGGTTAGACGCCAAATAGGTGCGAAATTTGGGAAAGCGCTGCCGCAATGTCCGCTGAATGCCCTCCCGAATGACCGTTTCGTCATCAACTATGAGAATGTCCATTCCTCTCCACCTTTCCCGGGCAGGGGCATAACGATCGTCACCGTTGTCCCTATTCCGCTTTGGCTCTCAATTCTTAATCCGTAGTAATCGCCAAACATGAGTTTTATCCGCCGGTGTACATTCGGCAGACCGATGCCGCGTCTTGTCGGTTGATCAGGGAGTTCGGCATTCTTCACGGCAAAAGCGCGACCTTTCCCTTCCTCATCCTTGTTCCGTTTCGTCCCGCTGTCCACAAGCGACTCCCTGATCTGCTGCAGCATCCATTCCTCCATACCGACGCCGTTATCGGCAATAACGATGTGAAGCTCCCGTTCATCAACTTCCGTATACACTCGAAGCACGCCCGGGCGGTCTAGCGGTTCCAGTCCGCTTTTGACCGCATTCTCAATAATCGGCTGAATGGTCATCTTCGGCAGCACAACATTCAGCCAGCGGCTGTCGACTTGAATATCGGTATGGACCCTGCCTTCCAGACGGCTTTCAATAATCGTCATATAATGGCGCATCTGATCGAGCTCCTGCTCAAGCGTCGTCCGGGAGGCTTCTTGCCAGTCGCTGCTGTACCGGAACATATGCGACAATGCCAGGACGACGCGTCCCAGCCTGTCATTCTCCCGTTCGTCCAGCATCCAGTAGATCATATCGAGCGTATTATACAAAAAATGGGGATTGACCTGTGATTGCAGGGCTTGAAGCTGTGCATTCTTCTCGCTGATGGACGCGCTAGTAATCCCGTCGATCAGATCATCCATCCGGTTCACCATCCGATTGAAGGACGATACCAGACTGTTGATTTCCTCAAACGACTTCACGTTCACGGAACCTCTGAAATTCCCCATTTCCACCTGTTTCATCTCCCGGATCAGCAGTTTTAACGGAGAAGCAATATTACGGGAAATCAAGGTGGCTAAGGCGGTGGATATCAGGACCAGAATCAGAATGACATACAAGAGATACTGCCTTGTTTTATCCACTTCGGCGCTGATGTCCCCCTTGGGCGTCAAGCCGTAGACTGTCCATTCGGCCATTGCGGCGTTTGCTGCCACAATAAGTTGATCGCTCCGGTTGTCGACAAGGACTTGACCATTCCGGGGACGGGGAAGCTGCCCGAAGCGTAAGGTCTGTGCCTTATTGTCATCCGTGGAAGCGATAACGCGACTTTCTTTATCGACAATATAAACTTGACTGTTCGGGCTGATAGTCACATTGGATAGGGCGGCCAGAATGGGCCTGGGCTTGGTTTCAATCAGAACGACTCCCTGTTCTTTTTGGCTCGTTAAATCAAACAGCTTGCGGCCAAACACAAAGACGGGCTCCTCCTGAAAGCTGTTGATGACGGAGTTTTGGAACAGGCCCATCCAAACCATCTCTCCATCCGAGGCCTGGAGCTTCCGGTACCATTCCGACGAAGAGTAATTGACATCCACCACGCCCGCATACCTGGGTTCATAATGGTAGCTCTTTCCCGCCCTGCTGATGACATGAATCCCGACGATATCATCCCGTGAAAAATAAATGGCGCCGATGATATTGGTGATGGTCCGTTCGTTGATGACGCTAAGTGAGGGATTTTGGTCCCTATCCCTTTCCTGAAGCAGCCTTAACAGCTCATAATTACTGTTCAGTGATTTGGTAACGCTGTTATATCCCTCAAGGAGCAGATTGAACAGTCCGGCCGTCTGGGAGATGTTTTTCTCCGCCATGTCGCTGATTTTCCCGTGGATAATATCCGTAATTTTCTGAAAATACAGAAAGCTTCCGATCAATAGGAGTGCCGTCATACTTGAAAGAAACAGCAGAAACAAACGATTGTGAATAGTATGCTTGCTGCGGCCCATGATAGTCCTTCTCCTCTCAAATATGCGGTTTAAAGTCCTTATTTCACCATAACACCGCAGGTATATATCCGTATACGGAAAAAGGAGGATGAAAGTTAACCTTTCACCGCTCCTGCAACCATACCTTTTGTAATTTTATCAGCAAGCAAGAAGTAAATCAGAATAACGGGCAAAGCCCCAAGCACGAGGAAAGCGCCGATAGCCCCGTAATTTACCGAGTACTGGCTGACAAAGCTGTTTACTCCGAAGGGAAGCGTCTTTAGCCTTTCGGCAGAAATAAACGTTGCCGCTAAAATGTACTCGTTCCAGATATTAATGAAGGTAAGAATACTGACCGTCATCATCGGCGGAACCGAGATCGGCAGGATAATGCTGCGGAAAATCCGGAATATCCCCGCTCCGTCAATGACTGCGGATTCCTCAATCTCGTGCGGTATGGACTTCATAAAACCGCTGAGGATGAATACGGCAATCGGTGTCTGAAAAGCAATGTAAGGAAGTATGATCGAAAGATGCGTGTTCAGAATGCTCAGATTCTTAAAAATAATCATGAGCGGCAGCAGGGTAGCTTGAAGCGGAATCATCATCCCGATCAGAAAAATCAGCAGCACCATTTGCCCGTATTTCCAATGGAATCTGCTGATGGCAAAGGATGCAAGCGAACTCAGTAGCAGTACGCTCGCCATGGTGATCGAAGTCACGAAAAAGCTGTTCAACAGATACCGGAAGTAGCTGCCGGAATTCACCGCATCGGTAAAGTTATTCCACTGCGGGGCGGCCGGCAGCGAGAAGAAGCTGCCCGACAGGATTTCCTCATTCGTCTTCAGCGAGTAAATCAAAAGCCACAGCAGCGGATATAGCTGCGTTATAAGCAGAACGGAAAGGAACAGCAGAACAAGTCCCTTGGCAACGGGTATCTTTTTCTTTTTTTCTACAGTCAGCGGTTTGCCCGAAAAGGCCGGAACGTTCCGACTCATGGCTGCAATCCCTCCTTCACGTATATTTGCGCTCCAGCCGGGAGAACAGGAAGTTAATGATGACGGTTGCCGTTAGGCACAGCACGACAAGAAATGCCGCGATAGAGCTTCCATACCCGTACTTCATGGATAAGAAGGACATGTTGTACATATGGGTGGAAATCACGTCCGTAGCGTGTGCCGGTCCGCCGCCCGTCATGACCATGATCATGTCAAACGCCTGCAGGGACCCGATAAAAGCAAGCACGATCGATATTTTAAAGATCGGAATATTCATCGGAAACGTAATGTGCCAATCGGCCTTCAACCCATCAGCTCCATCGATTTTTGCCGCTTCGATGACGTCGGAGGGGATATTTTGAATCCCGGTAAACTGAATGAGCGTATGGTAACCCAGATACTGCCATAAGGCGACAAAATACAGTGAATACATCGCTACATCCGGGTCTGTCAGCCAAGCCCTTGTCCAATCGTTGAGATGAAGGGCTTCGAGTACCTGGTTCAGCATACCGCCCATGGAAGCGGGATTATAGATCGTTTTCCACAGCTGGCCGATAATGACCACGGACAGGATCACCGGAAGAAAGTAACTGGATACGAGAAAATTCGGTTTTTTGATAAAACGGTTCAGCAGTATGGCGACAAACAGAGCCACCGGAATCTCCAGCATGGAAAAGACGGCAAACATCAGGGTGCGCTTAACGGAAGGCCAGAAAACCGGATCGTCAAACAAAAGCTTTTTGAAGTTGTCCAGACCTATAAAACGGGATTCACCAATGCCGTTCCAATCAAGCAGTCCGCTATACATTGATACCAAAATCGGGACAAATACAAGACACACATAGAGCAGCAAACACGGCAGCACGAAAGCGGCTATCGTCCATTTGGAGACTCTCAATACATTCACGTTAAGGCTCTCCTCCTCAATCAGTCCAAATATCAGAGCCGATAATGCATACGCAGGATTCGGCATGGAGGGATCTTTCGAGAAGACCCCTCATACCGCACGGTTACAGTTTCTATTTATTGCTTTCAAAAGCGGCTTGATGCTCTTTTGCCACTTCGGCAGGATCCTTCTGCTGAACGAACAAATTCTGGATACTCGTCAAGTGAGCCTGGGAAGTTCCCGGATTCATCGTGTTGTCAAAAGCAATATCCCCGCCTTTAACCTGCTTAAACAGGTCCAGCACCTCCATCGACATATCCGAATATCCGGCAGCCTTAAAGTCTCCTTCCACTTTTTGCCCCAGACCGATGGCCCCTTTGACCTCAAACGCTATTTTCGGGAATTCCAGCATAAAATAGTTAAGAAAGTCCTTGGTTTCCTCCAGATGTTTGCTGTTTGCGGATATCGCAAACGCGCTTCCCGGCGCAAGCATAAACTCGTCAGGATTGCCTTTGCCGTTAACCGTCGGAAATTTGAAGACGCCGACTTTATCGTTTACGGAGGAGGTTTCTATGCCACCCGTCGCCCAGCTCCCCATGTAATACATCGCAGCCTTGCCGGTCTTGAACAGATTCTCGCCGGCGTTGTAATCAAAGGATGTTACCCCTTCCTGGAAGGCTCCGGCCTGAATCAGGTCCTGCATGCTTGCTACCGCTTCCTTGAATGCGGGATCCTCAAACGTTTTCTTGCCGTCCGCCACATCCTTCAGAAATCCGGGTCCGTCGTTAGTGCGAAGAAGAATGTTCATGAACAGGAAGGAACCGGTCCAGGTGTCCTTTTCCCCGATCGCCATCGGCTGAATGCCCTTCGCCTTCAGCTGCTTTACAACGTCCACCATTTCTTCAAAGGTCGTCGGCACTTTCACGCCGGTTTGATCAAACAGCTCCTTGTTGTAATAAACCAACCCGATATTGTTGCCGTCGGGAAGCGCATACAAGTTGCCGTCAAAGGTATACCAATCCAGGATCCCTTCCTGGAACGTGTCCTTAAGCCCGTTCTTTTCCACCATATCATTGAGCGGGGCAAACAACTTGGCGTCAACAAACGGTTTCATTTGTGCGGATGGATTTACAACCGTAATGTCCGGAACCTCTTTGGAGGCCGCTTGGGTCTTCAGCTTGAGCTTCTGCTGGTCAGTATTCAAGGAGTCGAGTTCAATCTTGATGTTCGGATTTTTAGCCTCGTAATCAGCTACGATTCGCTTCAGCATGGCGTCCTTGGGATCCGTGGGGTCAGTGAAGATATTTTGGAACGTAATCGTAATTTTCTCCTGCTTTGTCTGCCCGGTTCCCCCCGTATCGCTAGAAGCAGTGTTTGATCCGGCCGCATCTTTGGATGTGGATCCGCCCCCGCATGCCGTTAAGCTGACAGCCAGGATGCCTGCCATCACTAAGGAAAGAACATTCGACTTCTTTAGCATTCGTAATCCCCCTTGTTTATTTGGATAGTTCCATTATCCCTTGGTCATGACAGCCCTTACAATGCGTGAAATTAAGATATCATGTTTGCTTTCTTTAGATGTTGCATATTTTAAACAGAAAAAATCCGTTCGGGACAAGCCCGGACGGTCCGTATAAGTAAAAGCCGAGATTTTTTCAATACCATAGTGCTATAGCGGAACATACTCCTGTAAATTCTGGGAAACATAATTATGGTGAAACCTTTTACTCACTTCACACGTCGAAAACTAAGAACAGAAATAAAAAACACATATCAAGGAGAGTATACACCATGAAAAAACAATCTTTCGTTCTTATGCTAGCAGTCATATTAACTCTAGCGCTTAGCGCATGTTCCAGCAATAAGGCGGCACCGATCGAATCAACTGTACCTGTGAAAGAAATGGTTGATAAGATGATTACAGAAGTAGAGCAACCGGGATTAATTGAGCTAGATGAAGATTCAGTGAAGCAGCAATACCATTTAGATCCTTCCTTGCTAGAGGAATATACCGTTAGAATTCCGATGATGAATGTGAAGTCGAACGAAGTTTCTGTCTTCAAGGTCAAGGATGAGAAAGATATTCCGACCATCGAGACCGCTATTAAACAACGTGCGGAAGACGTGCAAAAACAATTCGAAACATACCTTCCGGACCAATACGAGAATGCCAAGAATTATAAGCTTGTTACGAAAGGCAACTATCTGTTATTCGTTATTTCCGAAGACGCTGATGAACTTGTGAAGTCATTCGATAGTTTCTTTGTTCAAAAATAATCCTCTATGCTATTCAGCAGCCTACTGTTCCTATTCGTGTTCTTGCCGTTCGTCCTTGCGCTGTATTACATTTCGCCTTGGCGAATTAAAAATCTTATCTTATTCTTAAGCAGCCTCATCTTCTATGCGTGGGGCGAACCGGTATACATTGTCATCATGTTGCTGTCCACCTTTACAGATTACAGCTTCGGTCTACTACTCAGTAGGCCGAAGCTAAGTGCTGTTCAACGGAAGTGGATTGTCGTATGTTCCATTGTCGTAAATCTGGGATTGCTATCATACTTCAAGTACGCAGATTTTCTTATTCTGAATGTGAATGAACTACTTGGAACGAGTATCCCTTTAACAGACCTACCGCTCCCAATCGGCATATCATTCTATACGTTTCAATCCATATCCTACATTATTGACGTATATCGTGGGACGGCAAAAGCACAGCGCAACTGGATTGACTTTGGGACGTTCGTCGCCTTGTTCCCACAATTGGTTGCAGGCCCCATTGTTCATTACAATACCGTTGCTGAGCAATTACGTAAGCGTTCGGTGAATATCGAGAAGTTTGCAGAAGGAGTCAGGCGCTTCACGATTGGATTGGCCAAAAAGGTGCTGCTTGCCAATAATATAGGACTACTATGGGATACCATCTCTACGTCTAACCTCGATACCATGCCTGCATTAACGGCTTGGCTAGGCATTATTGCTTTTGCTTTTCAAATCTATTTCGACTTTAGTGGTTATTCCGATATGGCTATTGGACTTGGTCTTATGTTCGGATTTCAATTTAACGAGAACTTCAACAAGCCTTATACCGCCCAGAGCATTACTGATTTCTGGCGCAGATGGCATATTTCGCTTGGAAGCTGGTTCCGTGATTACGTCTACATCCCGCTTGGCGGTAATCGCCGAGGACTCGGCATTCAATTGCGCAATATTCTAGTTGTGTGGATACTTACAGGTATTTGGCATGGAGCAAGTTGGAATTTCTTATTGTGGGGGTTGTACTTCGGCGTTATTCTTATCATCGAAAAATGGTGGGGTTTACGGTTACTGAGTCGCTTACCACGCTTCGTAAGACACATCTATGCACTCTTACTTATCCTCATTGGATGGGTGTTGTTTGCTTTTGATCAACTTCCTATGGGGCTGGGCTATTTACAAGCGATGATGGGATTCAATCACCAACCACTCTTGGACAACACTACGCTATACTTTGCGTACACGAACGCGATTTTAATTATTGTATTGGTTATTGCATCCATGCCAAGGAAACAATCCACGAAACATGAGACTAGGCATCTATTGCCTCTCGTTTGGTATGGTTTACTATTCTTCCTATCGGTCGCCTACTTAGTAGACGCAACATTTAACCCATTTTTATATTTCCGATTCTAACTATGAGGAGGCTGTAGTTGATGAAGCAAAGGGCAGATCAGTTACTAGTTGGGGGATTTGTCCTAACGCTGTTTCTCATGTTGTTAACCTTTCTCTTACTTCCAAAGGAACACTTCTCCGAGTTAGAAAATCGCGTTCTACAGAGCGCTCCACATCTGACATGGGACAATCTTTTGTCCAAAAAGTATGCTGAAGATGCTGAAAGTTTCGTAACAGATCAATTTCCTTTTCGTTCAAAGTGGTTAGCGGTTAAATCCTCTGTTGAACAATTACGGCTACAGCAAGAGAATAACGGGATTTATAAAGGACATTCGGGATATTTGCTTGAAAAGTTCGTTGAACCTGATTATTCGAAGATTCAACAATACGCGGAATCTATAAAACAATTTGCCATTAGCCATCCAGAAGCGAACACCACCTTTATGCTCGCACCCACATCGGTTGGCATTTACGCTGATCGGTTACCCTGGCTAGCTCCAAACTACCCTCAATCTAAGGTAAATCAATATATCGCTGATTACGTGCGGGGCAGCTTGTCGTTTATGGATGGATTTGAGTTCCTGAGCCCATATGCTTCAGAACCGATTTACTATCGAACTGATCACCACTGGACGACGAATGGTGCCTACTTAGCTTATGTAGCCTATGCCGAGAAGATGGGCTGGCATCCCTTGTCCAAGAAGGAATTCCATATTCAGACCGTGAGCAATTCGTTCCTAGGAAGTTACCATACCCGGAGTCAGCTTAACGGTGTAACCCCGGATTCCATTGAAGTCTACAAGCCTATTCAGCCCATATCGACCGAGATGTATATCGCAGATACAGGTGAAACGTTAACGAACATGTACGATGCCAGCTTTTTAGACAAAAAGGATCAATATTCCTACTTCTTAGGTGGGGTTCATGCCCTTATGAAGTTTACAAGTAAGCTTGATCCACATGTTATCAAACAAGAGAAGCTGTTAGTCATCAAAGACTCCTACGCTCATAACGTAATCCCATTTCTAACGCTACATGTGCCAGAAATCCATGTGATCGACATGCGTTATTATAACGGTAGCATCAGCGACTATATGTCCGAGAATGGCATTAAGGACGTGCTATTACTCTTCAATACAGCCACTTTTATTGACAATCCAGCAATCTTGAAATTGGGTACGAAGAAAAAATAATCAGGTAATGCCCCATTCACAATCAAGCTAAAAAAGCTAACGCCAGTTGAGTACCGACGTTAGCTTGCTTAGTCTTTTTTTAAAGTCTACACAAATCTATTTACTATTAAGTTTAGTTTGTATAGTTATCAAAATATCCTTGTATAAAGATAATAGGTGTGCCTTTATCTCCACTTCCAGAAGTTAAATCGGATAGAGAACCGATAAGATCAGTTAATTTTCTAGGTGTAGTACCTTGGGCTTCCATTGATCCTACTAGATCCGTCTCTTTATTGCTAATATATTGAGATATAGCTTGCTTAAGTTCTTCTCCTCTTAAATCAGCAAAGTTATTATCAGCAAGATACTTCAACTTTACTTCATTAGGTGTACCATCAAGTCCTGATGTGTAAGCTGGTGATACAACGGGATCAGCAAGTTCCCATATTTTACCTACAGGGTCTTTGAATGCTCCATCTCCATAAATCATAACTTCAACATGTTTGCCCGTTCTTTCTTTGAGCATATGTTGTATTTTATCAACGATAGGTTGGCAATTACGTGGGAACAGTTTAACACTATCTTCTGTTGATTTATTTGATCCTAACAGACCATATGCTTCATTACATCCGCTGCCATCAATAGACGCAGATAAGATGTTATCGAGGCTATAAATTTTATCTCCACCGTTTGCTTTTAATATTTTCTTTGTTCTGAATCTCGTATGAATATCACAAGTCAGAACATTTTTAGTGTATTCGAGAATGGTCTTTGGATTATTTGAGAAAATGACTTCGCATTCCACACCATATTCTTCAACTAACGATTTATAGTAATCAATATAATCAACGCCAGTAAAGGTATGTTTCTCATATCCAAAATGTTTGCGGAATTGTTGTTCTGTTAAAACATCTGTCCAAGGATTAACTCCTTTTTCATCAAGCATGTCTAAATCCACTAAGTGGTTTCCAACTTCATCAGATGGATAGCTTAGCATTAAAACAATTTTTTTAGCCCCTTTTGCAATACCGCGAAGACAGATTGCAAACCGATTACGACTTAAGATCGGGAATATGACGCCAACCGTTTCATCTCCAAATTTGGAACTAACATCTTTCGCAATATGATCGATCGTAGCATAGTTACCTTGAGCACGAGCAACGATTGATTCTGTTACCGTAACGATATCCTTATCATTAATGCTAAAGCCTTCAACCTCTGAAGCTTTTAACACACTATCTACAACGATTTCCTCTATGCTGTCCCCTCGATTTACTATTGGGCAACGGAGACCTCTAACGACTGTTCCAACGACTCTTTCCAATATAATCGCTCCTTAGAACTATTAAAGTTAATTTTAATGACGTGACATATATATTTTTAATATACATCAATCTAATGATATAAGTGAAATCAATATATCGTATAATAGATATAAGAGGTGCTTATACAATGAGTAAATTAGATTTATATAAAGTGTTTTGTAAGGTAGCAAAAAATAGAAGTTTCTCCAAAGCGGCTAAAGATCTTTACATGACACAGCCAGCGGTTAGTCAAGCGATCATGCAACTAGAAAGAGAATTAGATACGCGTCTTTTCACAAGAACACCTAAAGGGGTATCTTTAACCAACGAAGGCAGTCTTTTATTTGAATATGCGAATTCGGCTATTAATTTAATTCACGTTGGAGAAGAAAAAATCTTGGAATTTAAGAACTTAACGACAGGCGAGTTGAAAATAGGTGTTGGTGATACGATATCTAGGTATTTTTTACTTCCCTATTTGGAGGCTTTTCATAATAAATACCCCAATATTAAGTTTAAGATTGTTAATGGTACAACACTTGAGATTTGCGCCATCATCAAATCAGGAGAGGTTGATATTGGAATTTGTAATTTTCCACTTGAAGATCCTGCATTAGAAATAAGGCCATGTATTGATATTCAAGATATTTTTGTTTATGGGGAGAAATTCAAGACAATATTATCCGGACCTGTTAGCCTTGACGAGGTAATAAAACTGCCATTAATCTTTCTTGAATCAAAATCGAATTCCAGAAAGTATGTAGAAGATTATATGATGTCTGAAGGAATAAAGATTTCGCCAGATTTTGAATTAGGATCACATGATCTGTTATTGGAGTTTGCAAAAATAAATTTAGGGGTAGCTTGTGTGACGAAGGAGTTCTCCCAAGAGTATTTAGATAAGGGATTATTGTATGAAGTTCAACTCATTCAGGAAATACCAAAAAGAAGTATAGGCGTATGTTTTTTGAAAAGTGTATCTCTATCGCCAGCATCGACAAAATTCGTTGAGATACTAGAAAATAAACGGGGTCAGGAGCATTTTGCCAAAATACAATAAGCCATGCTGGCCAGATTGCTGAAAACCAATCTGATCAAAGTGTTCACTCGTATATACGGGAAAAGGTACGGTTACTCACGAAAAATGAGGAGACCGTACCTTTTTTCTGTATATGGGAATAGGTGAGTCCAATGATTCAACAACCACAAACGCTCAGCTATTGCTCTTGGACAGAAGCATAGGCTCTGCCGTGGTTAACGCGTATGGTTTTCCTTTGATACGCATTGTTCCGTAATAGGGCAAAGATAATGAGCAACGTTCCGAAAAATTCATAATTACTGATTTGGTAGCCTTGAAGAGCCATAATAACGAATGTGGTAATGGGAACAAAATTAATAAATAATATACCGTTAAGCGGTGATAATAATTTGATCCCTAGATTCCAGCAGAGCAAGGCTGCTAGCCCCGGCAATAAAATCATGAAGGACATTTCATATTTAATCGAGAGTATCGTGTGCCATGTAGGAACGGGAAGCAACTGAAAGACGGAAGCAAGCGTAACGATTACAAAAGACACAGCGCTTCCTAACAAGCAGGTTAGAGTAGAATAGCGCAGAATCGACCAATCCTTAAATCGGCTTCCTCCCATGGAATACACCACCCATCCCATAACTCCCACAAAAATCAGAAATAAAGGAACAAGATGTTGTCCAGCCATTCTGAAAAAGGCAAGTTCTCCGTTGGTGATAACTAGTAAAGCACCGGTAAGCGCGATAGCTACACTCGTGAGCGTGTATTTATTCGGAGTTCTTTTTGTCGTGATCCACAAGACCATAATGGATATCATCGGCATGAGTACTTCCATAATGGATGCGGCGACCGTACCTGACTCCCCCATGAGCTGCTGTCCGAGGAAGATGCACATATTATAGACCGTAAATGCCATCGTTCCAAAAAACAATAAAGTCTTGCCCCTTCCCTCCATGCGGAATGACGCTCTCCCCTCTTTCACCCACAGTAACACGCTGAGGATGACGGCAACCACGAAATAACGGATAAACGAAAAATAGAATGGATCAATTTGCTGTAATGCTATGTGTGCAACGGGAAACATAGCTCCCCATGACATACTTGCGATCAGGCACAGCATGGACCCGATGACGATTTGTTTTTTTAGCATGTATTGTCTCTCCCTATCAAGATGCTGCCATCATTTTTGTCTGTATATAACATCATAGGAGGGAGTGGATCTGTAGTAAAATGATTGATAATCAAGTTTACTATCATTTATAATGATGTCTGGCGCGAGAGGGGTTTACGTATCGGAGAGGAGATGCTGCATTGGAGTTTAATGATTTGAAAATTTTCCATGCGGTTGCTACATATGGAAGCATTAGTAAAGCTGCCTTGGAGCTAAACTACGTTCAATCCAATGTTACAGCAAGAATTAAGCTGCTTGAGAAAGAGCTTCATACGCCATTGTTCTATCGGCATAAGCGAGGGATGATCTTAAACCCGGAAGGAAAGCGGTTGTTAGAACAATCAAGGGAGATTTTGTCGGGAATGGAGGAAATGAAACGCAAATTTCTAGATAAATCGAACCCCTCCGGTGTTTTAGAAATTGGTATTGTGGAGCCTGTGATGGCTCTTCCAGATATTTTATCTTCTTATTATAATAAGTACCCCAATGTTGAATTATCATTAAAAGCCGGGGTTACCGATCGTTTGTTACAACAGGTAATTGATATGAAGCTAGACGGAGCCTTTGTGACAGGGCCCATCAAACATCCATTAATCGAACAGGTTGAGGTTATTCAAGAAAAGATGGTGCTTGTTACCAAAGGAAAAACCTTTTCCATAGAGGAAATGACAAAAAAGCCTTTATTGCTATACAAAAAAGGTTGCGGGTATCGCGAAAGACTGGAAAGCTGGATGAAGACGGAGGGAATTATCCCTAAACAGATCATGGAGTTTGGAACGTTCGGGACGATTATAGGCAGCGTAGCTGCAGGAATAGGAATCACGATTATCCCGGAATCCTCCATTACCGATATGGTTGCCAATGGCACTGTATTTTGCCATAGCGTACCAGAACCTTACCATGAAATCACGACTATTTTTATTCGGCGAAAAGATTCATATGTAACGAGTACATTACAATGCTTTATGGATGAAATTGTTGCTCGAACCAGACTAGAACATGAATGATCGATTATGCACTTCATGCCGCTCCAATGATAGGAAACCATCAGGCAGATCCTGCGTGAGCTGTAAAAAACGAACAGCCTGATGATACACGAATATTATATGGTTTGAGCGCTAATTTTGAGCAATCATACTAAGAACGACACTTTTATACATCCTAAAATATCCCAACATATGATAAAATGAAAATAAAAAAGTTGGGGAGGCATTTAATTGATAGGTCGCAGCGGAAATCCGACACTCAACGACAAAACGTTTGAGAAGAGCGGACATTACAATGGCCAAGAGACGATGACGATCGGCGGAACGGTGAACAAATCGTTCATGCTGCTAGCGCTGCTCATAGGGGCGGCTGTCATATCTTGGGCTATGTTTTTCAATGGGTACGATGTATTCCCTTATATGATCGGTGGTGCGATTGGCGGCTTGATTCTGGCGCTAATCATCAGTTTTAAGCCTTCGGCAGCACCGTATTTAGCGCCGATCTATGCGATTTTGGAAGGTTTACTTCTTGGGGCTTTATCGGCTAATTACGAATCATTATATTATGGCATAACCCTACAGGCTGCCTTACTGACGATGTGTGTGTTCATGGGCATGCTACTTGCCTACAAGACCGGCCTTATCAAGGCGAGTGAGGGCTTCAAGCGAGGTGTCATCGCAGCTACGGCGGGGATCGCGCTTGTATATCTGCTTAGCTTTGTACTTAGAATGTTCGGTATGTCGGTGCCGTATTTGCATGACAGTACCCCGATTGGGATCGGGATTTCGATTGTCATTGTCATTATTGCCGCCCTGAATTTCGTGTTGGACTTTAACTTTATCGAAGAGGGGGCCAAGCAGGGCGCACCGAAATATATGGAGTGGTACGGTTCCTTCGGTTTATTGGTCACTCTCGTATGGCTGTATATAGAGATCATCCGTCTGCTTGCGAAGCTGGCGAACCGGGATTAATTTAGAACATTGCACTTATAAAAAAGCTGTCGAGTCTTTCTCGACAGCTTTTTTGTCCTCATTTTCGATACGATAACGGATCGGAAGGCGGTTTACCTTCGGAAGTAGTTCATATTTCCCTTGCCCAGTAGTTATTGTAGGATCTATTATGGATTACGAAGATGACTGATGAGCCAACCAAGCACTTAATGATATGGAAAAAAAAGCATAGTATTTAAGCTCAAAAGAAGGAGGATAATTATCATAAACAAAAGATGCTTTTAGGCAATCAGTATGGGGATCATCAATCGGCTAATTTCATAAAGTAGAATACCCTTTGCTACCTGCCGAAGGCTACTTTTAAGGAGAAAATGAAATGCAAGTATATGTAATGCCTATTTTGGTTGCATTATTAGTTTGTTTTTTATTAGCGACAATTCTAACGTTTCCATGGACAGTTTATCAATATCGTAAACATGGATACTTCAGCTTTTGGAAAACAATGCTTATTTTAAGCTTTATTTTTTATGGGCTAAGTGCTTTCTTTTTAGTGATTTTTCCAATACCCAGTGTTCGGAATAATTGTGTTTCGATTGATGCGGGTGCAAATTTTATTCAGAGTCGTCCTTTTCAATTTATTCGGGACATTACACGTGAAACGGGATTTCATTGGTCTGTGCCTTCAAGTTATATCGATTTATTAACAACGCGAGCCTTTTATCAAATGTTTTTTAATGTTTTGCTACTATTTCCTTTAGGTGTTTATTTGAGATACTTCTTTAAGAGTAAAGCTAAATGGTTATATGCTACTCTTATTGGATTTGGTGTTTCGCTGTTCTTTGAAATAACCCAACTAACCGCATTATATGGTTTGTTTAAATGTCCTTACCGTATTTTTGATGTAGATGATTTACTGACGAATACTACTGGGACTTTACTTGGCTTTCTACTTGCTCCCATGTTTTTGGTGTTAATTCCATCAAGAGAAATTCTTAATGAACAGAGTAACTTCTTTAACAATCAAAGAAGAGCAACTTTTGGTGCCCAACTCATTGAGGTTCTTCTAAACATTATTTTTACCAGAGTGATTACAAATTTTATTTTTGGGTTGCTAAAGAGTCCAGGAATATTTGTTGAAGAGATAATCTTTGCCATCGTTTTCTTTGTACTCATGGTAGTTGTCCCTGTAGTATGGAAAGGAAATACAATTGGTTCTGCAATTGTTCGTATGAAATTACTTCCGGAAAAGGGGAATTGGTTAGGAAGTTTAAGCCGACGTTACTTCATTGTCTATATACCTATGTTGTGTTCAGCATTATCGAAAATATTTTCTAATAATATGGGTGAAGATCTTCTAGCTAACCTTTTTACAATTGGAGTAGTTCTCCTTACAAGTCTGTTATGGTTTATTATCTTCTGTCATATTGTGATCAGATGGATCAAAAAGGACAAGGCTCCTTATTTTAATCGATATAGTCAAATAGAGGCTGTAAGAACCACTCGTGAAAAGTGATAATAACTAGCGCCATGCCTGGAAAAAGAAGCCAACATATCTGATCATCAGAGGTGTTGGCTTCTTCGAGGATAATATTTCACTGTTTGCAGAGCAGTTATAGTTCAAACTCTTGCTTACCACGTTGTTCAAGATCTCGAGCGGTTTGACTTTGTTCAACGTTGTTTTGGTCCTTAAAGGTTCCCATTGCCCAATCATAAACCGGGTTTGTCACACCGTACCAATAATTTTCATTTTTAAAATGATGCCATAAATGAATTTTCTTCATCCAACGTCCCCACGGAGAAATTGGCTTTACTGGACGATGGGCTATATAATGCTTCCACTCATAAAACAATAAAAAAATCATAACACCGGCGATAAAAGCATTCGTGATTACGAGATTTGAAGTCATAAAGTAGGCAGCCACTCCTGCGATCGCCATGTTCGGCAACGAGTACCATAAAGGTAGAAATAATAAATTCAAATCATTAGGACTTGAATGATGATCGTAATGTAAGCGTTTAATTAATTTTAAGAAAAATGCATTTTTTGGTGTCTTAATATGAAAGAGAAATCTGTGGGTCAAGTATTCAACGATTGAATAGGAAATCATCCCTATTACGAATGCGATGCAGGTCCCTACAGATGTTAGATTAGGAATCATAAATCCAAAACTAATGAAGAAGAGACCACTCATGATGAATATGTCAGGGAAGAAGAAAAATTCTTTAACATACTTGGTTTTCATTCATACCGCCTCCATACTTCATAATTCTTGTCTATTTCTCCACACCAGCGAAGTCAAATTTCCTTTGCTCATCCCTCCCATAATACGAATATGCATAGAAATCTGGCAGTATTACAAAGTTACTAATTGTGGTAATACCACAATTATATAACAATCCAAATTGTTTAAAATCAGCGATTGACCAAAAGTTTGGCAATACCAGCATCCTGAGAATTTCAAGGCTCCTTTTTTTAATCGATATAGCCAAATAGAGGCTGTAAGAATCACTCATGAAAAGTGATAATAACTAACGCCAATGCCGGAAAAAAGAAGCCAACATCTCTGATCATCAGAGGTGTTGGCTTCTTCGAGGATGATGTAGGCTTATTTCAGAATAAATTTCCCTGTTACAGGGTTATGATCACTGTTCTCGAAGTTCAGATCGTGTCCGGTAACATCAGCAATATCAACATTCGGAGATACGAGAAATCCGTCGATCACAGCGAGAAAATTGAGACCTTCTTGATACGCTACATCTAGCGTTCGAACGGAAGGAGTGTTCGGGTCTACCGCCCACTGGAAATCACCCGGGCCGAAGGTATCGGGAAATGGTTGTAGCCACTCCGGCCATTCCTGCTTGGTAGGAAACTTATTGTGATCTGATCCAGGTAGGGAGTGATTCCAATCCCCGCCTATAATGAGATAGTTGTCGTTCTCCACTTCTTGATTGATATAATCCTCAAGGAAATCAAGTTGTTGTTTGCGGATTGTACCGCCCTTGTCGAATGCCGACAAATGCAGGTTGATCAAGACGAGTTCTTTACCGTTATCTACTGGGAACCTGCTCTCTATAAATGCACGATCCAGCTCAAACAGCTGAACAGGCCAACTTTCTTTGCCAGGCAGATTGAAGCGAGTATGAGATGTGCTCTTGAACGTTGATAATGTGAGTAAACCACTTTGCACCGCACCCATTGGATGAGTCAACGGCACGGGTACCCAAGGCATCTTGTAATTATAAGCAAATGTATCACTGTATCCTTGTAGGCTATGACTTATTTTTTCGACTTGGTTAATCTTGTTACTACGGGAGGAGTTAACATCTACTTCCTGCAGGATATACAGATTTGAGCCAGTGTCGCTCAGAAAGTCGGTAATGGCGTTCAGGTTAGTCTCCGTTTGCCCCTTACTACTTGATCGGGACATCGTTCCACCGTCCATGAAGAAATCCTGTCCTTGGTCGAGGCCGGCGTAGCCAATATTGAACGTAGTGACGGTGAACGGCTCACCTTGCTTAAGTATTGGACTGTTATTATTGTTGGTATGAAGTTCTGTCTGAGCTGGGGGTTTATAATCAATCGCTGTAATATAGATTAGAAAAATGGCAAGAACAGCAATTAGGGCTAGCACGATACAGGCAAGCCACTTTAACGGTTTTATGATCATTAGGTTTTTATTACCTCCTATATATTCGGCATTAAATATTTAGAATTAAAGACTATTATACTGGATATTCTTTCTTCTGGGTTGTTCACAACCTCTTATCTCAATTTATTTTTCGCCGAGTATACAGTTCCCAAAATAACACCCTTCATGTACCATCCTAGATCAGATTGCCACAGAGACCGGATATGATATACAGTAGGACAATGTACCCGCTCACAAATTAGTGAGCTCTCCAAATAAGTTGAATATGGGAGATCGGAATGAATAATAGGCAAAAAGAGATTTTTCGCAATTTGTTAATGGAACCGAACCGGCTGTGGCTAGTTCAGGATCTGGCGGATCAGACCGAGTGCTCGGAGAAGACGATCCGAAACGATCTGAAGGTGATTGAAGAACATATAGCTAAGCACTCCAGTGGTAATCTGGTGAAAAGGCCGGGACTCGGCGTTTATCTGGAGATTGGAGAAGCAGATCAGGCTGATCTATTCCACCGCTTGTATGCAAACGAGAGTACCACCGAGCATGAATCCGATGAGGAAAGGGTGCTGCACCTGGCTTACCGGCTCTTGATGAACGCAAAGCCCGTAACCATGCAGAACCTGGCTTCACGATTTTATGTGAACAAGACGATTATCCGTCGAGATATGGAGAAGATTGAGGGCTGGCTGCGCAGCTTTGATCTGAACTTAATTACCAAGCAGCGCGTGGGCTTAATGATCGAAGGCTCCGAGAAGAGCAAACGGATGGCGCTGGCGCGGTTGAACCAGTTGATCAACCGTCCGGAGTTAACAGGACAGATGATGCGCAAGCAGTATGAACCGCATGAGATTGCAACCGTATACAATGAGTTGAAGGCATTACAAAAGCAACATGAGCTCCGCTTTACCGATGAAACCTTTGAAAGCCTGATGCTGCATATTTTGCTCATGGTCAAACGGACCAAGCTGGGACAGCCGATTTCGCTCTCCGAGCAGGACATTAACTTTTTGGAGAACAAAGCGGAGTTTGTATGGGCTACGGCATTTTTGAAGCAGCTGCAAAAGCTGTTTGCTGTACCTTTTTCCAAGGAAGAAACCGCTTATCTAACCCTGCACCTGCTTGGCGGGAAGTTCCGATATAAGCAGGAGGACGGGGGCGTAGGACGGAGCGATCTAGCAGACAGCCACCCCCTCTTGCCCCAGTTGGTTGAGCAACTGACTCGGCGGATGTCGGAGCTGAACATGATCCCTTTCTCCAAGGACCACGTATTACTGAACGGGTTGAAAGTACATTTGTACACGACCATGAACCGTCTCCATTATGGTCTGGTTGTGTCCAATCCGATGCTGGCTGAGATCAAGAAGATGTACCCATACATGTTCGATCGGGTCATTATGGCACTGGAAGAGGTGGGGGGAGCGCTTCAGTTGTCCTTTCCCGAAGAGGAAGCCGCGTATTTGACACTGCATTTTCAGGCGTCCGTAGAACGGCTTCACCAGAACAAGAGCCACCCCCAGAGGGTCATTATCGTGTGTCACATGGGCATTGGGATGTCCCAATTGCTTCTCATGAAGGTGGAACGGAGATTCCCGTCCGTGCATGTGGAGACAACGATGTCGAGAGCGGAAGTGCAGGATTATCTGGCCGCTCATGAGGTGGATCTTGTCATTACGACCGTTGATCTGCCGGAGCTAAAATCACCTCACATCCTCGTTTCCCCACTGCTCGAGGCCAATGACGAGCGTAAGCTGGAGCAAGCGATCCGGCGGCTTGATGAGCCGGACAGCAGGGCGGCTGAGGAATCGGTCTTTTTGAAATATACGACACCTTTTCTCGTCTTTCCTCAGCAGGAGGTAGAGCGTCCAGAACAGTTAATCGCCAAGTTTGCGCAAATGCTGGAGGACAAAGGGTATGTCGAGGCAGGGTATACGGAAAGTGTGCTGGATCGTGAGAATATGTCTACTACGACAATTGGGGGTGGCATTGCGATCCCTCATGGCAGCTCGGAGTGGATTATACAGTCCTGCATCGTTATTGTTACTTTGAAGCAGCCGATCACCTGGGGAACTGAGAAAGTAGAGCTTGTGTTCTTGCTTGCGGTCAAGCATGATGAGCGGGAAGAGATGCGGCAGCTGTTCAAAGAATTGTCGCTGATCAGTGAGCAGCCGGCTTTGGTCAGTGCGTTGTCTAAGGAGACGGACGTGATGCGATTGCTGAGTACGTTGAAAGGGTAATATTAGTATTAGAAACTATGATGATGAAGCAGGACGTATACGTCCTGCTTTTTACATTTTTTTGGGGTCCCCGCAAAGTATTTGGAATAAGCATCTTAGCATAGGCTCCACTTTGTGGGGATATTTTATTGCGAAATAAACTCGTTTTTCCGGAAGTTCCGGTAAAAAGTTCGTCCGATAACAGCGCTTTCGGCGTGTACACTATAAATGTAAGCGGGAACATGACAACAAAGGAGAATGACCATGAAAATATTAGCGATTACCTCATGTCCTAACGGAATTGCACATACGTATATGGCTGCTGAGAATCTGCAGAAGGCAGGGGCGAAGCTGGGTGTCGAGATGAAGGTCGAGACCCAAGGATCCATTGGCGTGGAGAATCAATTCACGGAGCAGGATATCCGTGAAGCCGATGGCATTATTATCGCAGCGGATAAGACGGTGGTAAAGGACCGGTTTGTCGGTAAAAAATTGCTTGTCGTTGGTGTACAAGATGGTATCCGCCGTCCAGAAGAGCTGATCCAACGGATAATAAAAGGGGATGTGCCGGTCTATCAGGCACAGTCCAAGTCAGCCGAAGATACGACAGAAGGGAACAAACCTAAACAAAACCCTATCTATCGTCACTTGATGAACGGGGTATCCTACATGGTACCGTTTATCGTGATCGGGGGGCTGCTCATCGCAATCGCACTGACAATGGGCGGCGTGAAAACGCCGGGTGGTCTGGTTATACCTGAAGGTTCAATCTGGAAAACGATTGAAAATATCGGCGCGGCTGCGTTTACCTTCATGGTTCCGATCCTCGCCGGATTTATCGCAATGAGTATTGCGGACAGACCAGGTCTTGCGCCTGGTATGGTCGGCGGTTTCATTGCTGTGAACGGTAGCCTTTATGGAAGTGAAGCGGGAGCTGGATTCATCGGGGGGATTATTGCCGGTTTCCTGGCGGGTTATGTTGCGCTTGGCATTAAAAGGATCAAGGTTCCTCGGTCGTTACAGCCGATTATGCCCATTATCGTTATTCCGGTACTGGCTTCTCTAGTTGTAGGGTTAATCTTCGTCTTTGTGATTGGTGCTCCAATCGCGGATCTGTTTGAAGCTTTAACAGTCTGGCTCGCAGGAATGCAGGGTACAAGTTCGATTCTGCTGGCACTTATTCTGGGCGCTATGATTTCTTTTGACATGGGTGGTCCCGTGAATAAGGTTGCGTTCCTGTTCGGATCGGCCATGATTGGTGAAGGAAACTATGAAATTATGGGTCAAATTGCCGTTGCCATCTGTGTTCCTCCGATTGCGATGGGACTGGCAGCGATGATTAACAAAAAGAAGTTTACACCAGCGGAACGTGAAGCTGGAAAAGCTACATTTACGATGGGACTATTCGGTATTACCGAAGGTGCAATTCCATTCGCGGCGCAAGATCCACTACGCGTTATTCCAAGTATCATGGTCGGATCGATGGCCGGTTCGGTAGTTGCGATGCTTGGTAACGTGGGTGATAGTGTAGCCCATGGCGGGCCGATTGTAGCTGTACTCGGTGCCGTTGACAATGTGTTGATGTTCTTCCTCGCTGTCATTGTCGGCGCAGCCGTATCGGTTGTGATGGTGAGCCTGCTGAAGAAAAACATTGCAGCTGTGACTCCGGCAGTTGTTGGAGAAGGAGCGATAGAAAACTCAGCTGGAGTAGGTGAACAGTTGGCAGTAGACGTAACTGCACCTATGGCTGCAGACTCAGTCGAAGCGGCTTCAACCGCGATCAATAACGGCACAGCAACGGAAGCACCTTCTATTCGCATTGAGAAATTGACGGATATTGTAACACCAGATCTCATTAACCTGAATCTGGTCGGAACGACACAGGATGCTGTTATTGATGAAATGATCGGTGTACTGGAGCGGACTGGGGCGGTAAACGCTGACGGAGATTTTAAACAGGCCATATTGGCCCGGGAACTTGAAAGCTCCACAGGCATCGGCATGAATATTGCGATCCCTCATGGTAAATCGGATGCTGTCCTGAAACCAAGCGTGGTCTTTGGTATCAAGCAGGATGGTGTCGATTGGAAGAGTCTGGACGGCAGTGAAGCGAAACTGATCTTCATGATTGCTGTACCGCGAAATAGTAAACAGAATGCGCATTTGAAAGTGCTGCAAATGTTGTCCCGTAAGCTGATGGACGATGATTTCAGAGAAGCTCTTTTGGCGGTGACAACGAAGGAAGAAGCATATCAATTGCTGGATCAGGTGCATTAATTCAAGTCGCTGAGAGACTTCACTGAACCATGGGTTGGGCAACAGGAGCAAAGGGGTTTTGCCTTATCATAGCACAAGTATAATGGGTGATCTGCTGGTGTTAGTATTGCTGCCATTATCTCATCGTATTAGAGTTTTATGGAGCATTCCAATTGAAGCCAGCCCCGCACAGAAATGAGCGGGGCTGGCTTCAATTTAACAAATGCCATGATTGGATTAATACTTGCTCGTAACGGATATCATCCGATTCGGAAGGAGCAAAGTCTGGGTTTCATATATATTCAGGAAATAAAAAAGTGAGACTATAGCGGAAGTTCAATTTTTATCTCGAGAAACCCGTCTTGTAAGGATGCACCTGTACTGCCTCCCATCTGTTCCATCAGTAGCCTAACAATAGACAAGCCCAACCCTGTACTATTACTTCTTGCTTTATCTCCAGTATAGAAGCGATCAAAAAGCCGATTTACATCAATATCGGAAGCATTTTTCATCGGATTTTTAAACGATAAGATTGCTTTGTCTGTAGCCAGCAAACTTACTTTGATATCTCCATTGGAGTGCTGAACACAATTTCGAATTAGATTCTGAATAATTCTCGTGACTATTTCTTTATCAGCAAGGACAAATATTGGTGATGTTTCCTCAAGGTGTACACCCAGATTGTGTTCCTCCAATGTGGTAACTGATGCTGCAAGACACTCTGCCACAAGATTGGTAAGGTTAATTCGTTCGATGTTAAGTTCAGGTTCTGCGTTTAGGAGATAGGAATACTCAAAAAAATGCTCAATCAACCGCCCCAATTCATCAGCGTGTTTTTGGGCAGTGTGCAGTTTCTTTAGTTGATCGTCGTTCAAGTCACCATTCTTCATAAGCTGCTGATAGCCCTTTATAGCAGTAAGCGGTGTTCGTAAATCATGGGAAATATTTGCGATTAACTCCTTAAAGTTCTTTTCCTCTTGAATGCCTTTAAGACGGAGGTTTTCCTCCGCTTTTAGGCATTTGTTAATATTGATAGCCAAAGCATTAAGCTCCCTGCTCAGGAGTTCCAAACGGATAGGTTGACGTGTATGTTCAGTCAGCCGTTTGTCCAACTGTCGGTTGATGTTGCGCAATTGCCGCTGAAGAAAAGCGATATACAAGGCGAGCAACATTATAAGAATGATCAAAGTGCCAGCGACAATAATCAACGCGTTCACCAACCTTTCAGTTACTTAATTTCCGATTTTCTGAATGCGCTGTATGTGACAGCAAGCATGGCAATTATAAATATTAAACTAACAGCGATTGCCTTGACCATGTCTCCCGTTCCCGTATCCAATGTCACAAAGGCGTACTTCCCTCCATATGGCGTAAAGGAGAAAATACGATCAAACACCGGAGAACTATCGCTTAATCTCATTAATTGCGCAGAAAGTATTGAAAACCCATAATAAATAACAACCACGAAGATGGGCTTTTTAAGCATAAAGGCAAGTGGTACACAGATACTCAATTGTGCCACATATACGATCATCAAGGTCAACATGACAGCTAGCATCTTCCATATATCTGATGCGGAAAAGGCTGTACCACCCTCTGTTGTCAGTAGATTTAGGAATCCTACTCCTACGGAGCCCATACTAAACTCGGAACCTGTACTAAGAGCAATACCTGTTATGATGGCATAGGGGAGTAGGATGAGCGCTAGGGCCAATCCCAATAAGGTTGCCTTACTAACGATGACAGCACCCCTGCTGCAGCCATTTGCAATAGCATCATGGATTGTTTTATTATCGAAATCACCGCAGATAAACACGCCTGCAATAAAACCGCCGAGAAGGCTTATCATGTTTATATCAGAGAACATGAATCCCATTCCTGTCATGCTCGCTTCAATCTTCCCCTGTGGTATCAGATATGCCATTACTGCCATGACTACCGCACTTAAAGTTGTGATTCCCAATATAATCTTCATTGCATTTGATCTGCGTAATTTAAATAAATCCGCTTGAATCAAATTAAGCATCTCGATCACCACCTATAACAGAAATAAAGTAGTTTTCAAGCGTATCTCCCTCGATAGAAAATTTCGAAACGACAATCCCATTTTCATATAAGGTTTTTGCCACTAAATCCTTCTCATTCCAATAATCATATAGCTTAACCGTTTTATCTGGCATTACCTTATAGTTGGTGGTGTTCAGCTGCATCTCCAATACGCTCGTTAACTTTTCCGGCTGGTCGCAGCTAATATGGATGTGGTGCTTGCAGTTTTCATCAAGCTGCTCAAGGGTGAGGGTTTGCTTGATTTCGCCTTTATGGATGATGATATAATTCGTTACGGTTTGATATAGCTCCGGCAAATTATGACTTGAAATTAAAATGGTCATTTGCCGTCCTTCGCACAACTTCTTCAGCAAATTACGAATTTCAACGACACCCAATGGGTCAAGTCCATTGATCGGTTCGTCCAAGATCAGCAATTCAGGGTTGCCAAGCAGGGCGATCGCAATACCTAAACGCTGCTTCATGCCGAGTGAGAAGTTTTTTGCTTTCTTATTTCCTGTGTCAGCAAGTCCGACGAGTTCTAACAATTCACCCTCAATTTCCTTGTTAGGAACACCGCGCATAATTCTGTGAAACTTGAGATTTTCTTTCGCTGTCATATAGGGGACAAATCCAGGATTCTCGATCATGCAGCCCAGTCGCTTCCTCTCATCTTGCAAAGCACGCTCACCATGATGACCAAAAAGCTCAATGCTGCCCTTCGTGGGAAAAGAAAGCCCAGCCAGAAGGCGCATTAGTGTTGTTTTTCCCGCACCGTTCTGCCCGATTAAACCGTATATTTTGCCGGATTCCATTGTAATCGACACATCATGCAGCGCAAAAAAACTACGGTAGCTTTTCGTAAGGCTGTTTGTTTTTACAACATATTGTTTCACTTTGCTCACCTATCCTTTCTGACTTTAGGTTACTTGCCATTGGTTTAGAAAAGGTTAAGGGGAGCAAAAAAATAGTTAGGAAACAGATAATTCATTCTTTGTATAGACGATAACCCAAGCCCCATACCGTTTCGATATATTCCTCATTCGGATTTACTTTCTTTAGCTTATTACGCAGATTGCTGATGTGAGTCTTAACCGCATTATCATCACCGAGATATTCATCTTTCCAGACCGATTCATACAGGTTCGATTTTGTAAAAACCTTGCCGCCATGCTTAAGTAGCAGCTCCAATATCATATATTCTTTTGCAGTTAGCTCCATTTCAGTCTCATCTATAGTAACGCGCTTTGTATTGTCGTCCAGTGCCAAGTCCTTATAACGAAAAACTTTGCTTTCTTGTAATTGCTTATGAGCACGCCGTAGATTGGATTCTACACGTGCTATAACTTCTCCCAAATCAAAGGGCTTTGTGATATAGTCATCCGCCCCCAGCTTCAAAAGATCAATCTTCGTGCCAACCATATCCTTTGCGGAGATGACAATGACAGGGGTTTCAGAAAATTCCCGCGCTTCTTTAAGTATTTCATCCCCGCTTTTGTAGGGAAGCATAATATCAAGTAGAATCAAATCATATGATTTATTTTTGATTTCCTTTATTCCATCGACACCGGTATAGGATGATTTCACTTTATAACCTGCATCGATCAATGCTTCTGCCAGCATGTGATTGACATCTTCGTGATCTTCAATAATTAGAATATTTTCCACTAAAAATCACCCAATCCTTTTCAATATAAAAATCCAAAATTATCAATAAACATTCTACTTAGAATCATAACTTACTGCTATTGAAAAATACATTAGTATAAAACACTCGAAGTCTTATCTAATTACTTGTTATGGCGGTGAACTTACCTGTGAGGGAATAAGAAAACATAAATAGCGGCATGTTTTCAGGACAAAACGGAGCATCTGTGAACAGGAATGCTGCTCGCAGAAATTTGGGGTACAAATGAACTTTCAGCATAGGCTAGACGTATTATAGTTATTCTAGTAGAAAGCGTACGGGGAAGAAGTAATGATGCTGTTCAAAATTCTGTATATTCCAATAATGAGGTGAAGGAAGAATGCTTACAATAAAACATTTTACCAAGAGCTATAAGGGTGGCAAGAAGGCAGTAGACGACTTGAATTTAGTGGTTGAGAAGGGCGATATTTACGGCTTTATCGGACATAACGGTGCAGGGAAAACAACGACGATCCGGGCAGTAGTTGGTGTCCTTGACTTTGAAGAAGGGGACATTGAAATTGACGGCATCTCGATTAAGAAAGATCCAGTTGCCTGCAAAGCAGTTACTGCGTATATTCCTGATAACCCGGATATATACGATCATCTTACCGGCATACAGTACTTGAATTTTATTGGCGATCTCTTTAGCGTATCCAAAGCGGATCGTGAATCACTCATTAAAAAATACGGTGATGCTTTTCAGATTACAGCCGATTTGGGTGGTATGATCTCCTCGTATTCTCATGGTATGAAGCAGAAGCTCGCTATAATCTCAGCTCTCATTCATAAACCAAAATTGTTAGTGCTGGATGAGCCTTTTGTTGGACTTGATCCCAAGGCTGCTCACATGTTAAAGACGATCATGGCAGATCTGTGCAGCAAGGGTAGTGCAATCTTCTTCTCAACTCATGTACTGGATGTGGCAGAAAAGCTCTGCAATAAGATTGCTATCATTAAAGCGGGCAAATTGATAACTCATGGCAAGACAGAAGAAGTAAAGGGTGACAACAGCCTTGAGAATGTGTTCTTGGAGTTGATAGACAATGACTAATATATGGAGATTAACAAAGATACAATTGCTTTCATCATTTGGCTTGAATAAAGCATTGCATACGCGCGATGTTAAGGAAAGACGCAAATTGCTTCTGCTAAGCATCGGCATTCTAATTGGTGTGATCATGATTGCAGTGTTTTCATTTGGATACAGCTTCATGATGGCACAGAACTTTGAACAAATAGGCCGTATGGATCTGCTGCTTGCCATTATGATGGCTGTAACTTCTATTGTTGGATTCTTTACAACGATCTATAAAGCAAGTGGAGTATTATTTAGCTTTAAAGATTTCGATTTGGTCATGTCGTTGCCTATCAAAACAAGCCATGTTGTAGCGAGCCGTGTTCTTCAGCTCTATGTGCTGAATTTATTTTTCACTTTAATGGTGATGCTGCCAGCTGGTGCGGTTTATGCAATAAAAGTGAATCCTGAAGCGCTATATTATCTGTTTTTTCTAATTGCACTCTTGTTTATTCCATTACTACCCATCATTGCTGCAACCGTTATTGGCGCACTGATTAGCTGGATTTCCTCCCGTTTTAAAGCGAGTCGAATGATCAGCCTCATATTAACCTTTGTTGTAATTATTGGAGTTATGATTGGTTCGTTCCGTATAAATGGAAACGAGCAGGTACTTGCTGATATGAGTACACAATTGGCAGATATGATATTTAAGCTGTATCCTCTTGCAGCCATGTATGTAGATGCCGTTTGCTCGTATGAGATTGGTTCATTGTTATTATTCATCGCGTTTTCGGTGCTTGCGTTTATGTTATTTACCACTGTACTTGGCACTAGATATAAAGTTATACACACAGGCTTAACGACCTCTCATGCAAGCAGCAAATATATAATGAAGCCACTAGAAACATCATCACCTTTTCGTGCATTGTATAAGAAGGAGCTGCGTCGATATATTAGTTCTTCCTTATATGTGCTGAATACGAGTATTGGCATGATTTTTTTACTCGTGATGTCGATTACTTTATTGTTTATGAGCTCGGAGAAACTTGGGCAACTGATAGAAATCCCACAATTGTCCGATTACCTGAGCCAACTGGCTCCTTTAGTCGTTTCTTTTTTCGTAATTTTAAGCTGCACAACGTCAAGCTCCATTTCTCTTGAAGGCAACAATTTATGGATACTAAAAAGCTCACCCGTACCGAAAAAGACCATACTGCTTAGCAAAGTTGCGGTGAATCTCACCATCACAATGCCGATCTCGATTGTCAGTTGTGTGATGCTCATGATATCGTTGCGCACGGGATGGATTGAAAGCTTGCTATTGCTTGTTATCCCATTGATATTTGCCTGTTATTCAGCGATGTTGGGTGTTATTGTTAACTTGAAACTTCCTAACCTGGAGTGGACTAGTGAAGTTACGGTGATCAAACAAAGTGCATCGGTCTTAGTGTCCATGTTGATAGGTTTCATCAGTCTAGTGATTCCATTTGCTATATCGCTTCTTTTATCCCATGTAAATGGCAATCTCATCTCGTTAGGCATTGGAATAATGATGATGGTGGTATGTGGTGTGATGTATAGGTACATCCAGACAAAAGGAGAGCAGCTATTTCAGGCTCTTTAACAAGTGGGGTTTGCCATACGACTAGCGATGAGAAACAGTTTGGTTAATACTTTATGAGGGCACCCAAATGGATAATGGGTGCCCTCATTTTTTGCTTTTAGATTTGTTATTCATGAGATACATAGCTGCCTCAGCGATATCTTCAGGTTCTCCCATGAGGAGGATTTCTCTAAACCCCAACCGCGCATGTCGATTACACAATAATCAGAGCCAGTCCACACAAAGTCCCCTATATCTCTAGATAAAATCCTCGATATCTCCATATAGACTCCAGATTAGTCCTTTAAATTAGAGATATCAGAGGAGGTTAGTAATTATGAATTTTATTAAACGGGCTTTTTTAAGTATACAAGCAAGAAAGGGAAAATCTCTTATCCTATTTGCTGTATTTTTAGTTCTTACCAATTTAGTGTTAGCGGGATTCGCCATTCAAAATGTTACAAAAACAGCGAATGATCTCGCCAGAAAAGAGTTAGGAGTCGACGTGACGTTAGGTTTAGACGGGGAAAAATTTCAAAAATACGTTCAAAAGCAGAGAAGTGAAAATCCTAATGAAAGAATACACCGCCCAGAAATGTCTACAGAGGAAGCAGATAAGTTAGCAGAATCAACTTATGTAAAAGATTTTAACTATCTAAAAGATAGTCAAGGTGTAGCGGATAGCTATACTCCCATTAATGGTGATAACGAGGGAGAAGCGATTGGGGGATCCATAGGTGGAGACCAAGGGAATATGAAAATGCCAAATACATTCATTCATGGTGTGAGAAGTTCTGATTTATTGAAAGAATTTACAGAAGAAACGAATGAAATAATTGAGGGGCGTCCAATAACAGCAGAAGACAAAGATAAGAATGTAGCCCTGATTGAAAAACAGTTAGCTGAACAAAACGATCTACAAGTTGGTGATAAGTTAAAGATCACATCAACAGATGCTACATCGACAGTAGAGTTCGAAATATTAGGGATTTACGAAACTTCCACGGTAGATGCCAACATGGAATCGGCACCGCCTCTGTTTCATCCATCGAACAAAGTATATGTCTCGTACGAATCGTTAAAAGAATTTTCGGAAAATAAGGATATGAAGGGTACACCAATTGACCAGGCTATTTACTATTTAAAGGATCCACATGATATCGATGCTTTTAAAGCAGAGGGTAAAGAAACAGACATTGATTTTGACCTATTTAAACTAGATGCTCATGATGCATTATACAAAAAAATGGTAGGCCCTATTGAGAACGTAGCATCAACTTCAAAATGGATTATATACCTGGTCTCAATTACAGGATCTATAATCTTAGGACTTATCATTATGTTGACCATAAAAGAACGTCGAAAAGAATTGGGGATTTTACTTGCGATTGGCGAGAAAAAAGGGAAGTTAATCGGACAACTTTTAGTAGAAGTGTTGTGTATAGCTGCTTTGGCATTTAGCTTCTCTATCTTTACAGGTGGGACAGTATCTCAAAAAATGGGAGACAGTTTATTGCAGAAAGAAGTTATTTCTTCTGAAGAGGAGCAGCAGGGAGCAAATAATCCAGGATTCATGTTTGGAATGAATGATGACCAAGGTCAAGATGTAGATCCTATTGATAATATTGATATAAGTGTGAGCTCCCAAGATTTGTTGAAGTTAGGTGGATTAGGTCTATTAATCGCAGTCTTATCAACCATTCTTCCAGCATTATCGATTCTTCGATTGAATCCAAAAGATATTTTACTAAAAGATGAGTAGGGGGATCCACATGGAAACTATTTTGCAGTTCGAAAATTTGAATTACCATTATAAAAGCAATAATAAAAAGATCACTATACTAGATAATGTAAACTTTTCGTTTCAAACCGGACAATTTTATACCATTTTAGGACCATCCGGATCCGGAAAGACAACGACCCTTAGTTTAGCAAGCGGATTAGATATCCCAAGAGGCGGGTCTGTATTATACAAAGGAACAGATATACGGAAGATAGGGTTGGATTCCTATCGAAACCAACATGTCTCCATTATTTTTCAATCCTATAATCTCATTACGTATATGACCGCTCTTCAAAATGTAGTTACGGCAATGGAGATTACAGGAGTCGAGGTGAGAGACAAAAAAGGAAGAGCGCTTGAGTTGTTAGAAAAGGTAGGGTTGACCGAAGTAGAAGCCAAAAGAAAGGTATTACAGCTTAGCGGTGGTCAGCAACAGCGTGTGGCGATTGCTCGTGCATTATCTTGTAATGTGGGTTTATTAATTGCCGATGAACCCACTGGGAATCTAGATCAAGTAACTTCCATGGATATTATCGAGTTATTTAAAGAACTTGCTCATAAAGAAAACAAATGTATCATTGTAGTCACTCATTCACAAGAAGTGGCTAGACAATCAGATACAGCGCTGTATCTCGAAAAAAGAAATTTGGTAGTCAAAAAGTTGTAAGGGAATGAGAAAAATGTGGAAAAGAATAGCAGCTCCCATTGGTTTAGTAGTAGTGACGATTGGTATTTTAGTTGGTGCTTTTCTATATGTGTTGAATTCAAGGGATAACTCAGACTTGAATCCAGAAGAAACAGATGTATATCAAGAAGATAGAATGATGCAAAATCAAGAGGAAATATCTCCTCCTTATCAAGATCAAGATGGGTCTGTAAGCGGCAAGACAGGGCCTTAGTTCAGACTCAGAAGATGTACAAAATGAAGTCTCGATCTCATTTCCTCCTAATTGAAATGAGATCGAGACTTTGTTGCTTACTTTATGGATAATGGAATGGTAACTGTGAATTGTACTCCTTGTTCTGTATTCTTTATTGAATACGTAATAGAAAGGGCTTCGAAAATTTGCTTTACAATATATAAGCCTAAGCCACTTCCCCCTGTATTTCGATTTCTTGATTTTTCGATTCGATAAAATGGTTCGAAAATATGTTGTATTTCCTCTTCTTTAATTTTCACACCTGTATTGATGACTTTCATTTGGATGTGGTGTTGTTTTGAATCCTGAGTTAGCTTTATATATACTTTCTCGCCATGCGGTGAATACATAATCGCATTATGAATAATATTTTTACAGGCTTTTTCTAAAAGAATACGATCTGTATACACGGTAAGGTGACAATCAATCTGTTTAATGATTTGAATGTCTTTTTGAGAAGCAAAAAAACCGAGATTTTTTATGAGAGCATTCATTAATTCTGAGAGATTTACTTCTTCTAATTGTAGTTTAAAGGTGTGTTGTTCAAGTTTTGACATGCTTAAAATCTCACGAACTAGTTGTTCCATACTCTCAATAATTTGGTGATTTTTCTTTAAATATTGGTCGCGATTTTGATACGGACCAATATTGTATATCATCCCTTCTAAGTATCCTTTCATAACCGTAAGAGGCGTTTTTAATTCATGCGCGACAATTGCAAAAAATTCCCTGCGTTTTGTTTCTATCTCTCTTTCTTTTTCAATATCGCTTTTTAATTGATGATTCGCTTTTTGTAAATCAAGCATCGTTTGTTGTAAATTAATTGACATCTCATTCAAGCTTTTGGATAACTCCCCCAATTCATCATTGGAACGGACCTCAATTTTTTCGGAAAAATCCAAGTTCGCCATCTTTTGTGCTCCTTGATTAATGTAAAGGAGTGGTTTTGTAATAAACCTCGAATATAAGTAAGCACTTCCTATACCAATAACAACGACAATGATGCTGGTATAGGGGAGGAAAAGTGCTAAGACTTGTGTAGCTTCACTAATAGGTTGAAATGTTGCGGACACGACGAGCGTTAAGCTACCATCTTGGAATTGAATGGGCACTGAAACATTATATGCATTTGATGTCCCCGGTGGCTTTGTTGCACCGAACTTTATATCATCAGGTGAATCACTTTGTATAAAAGACAAAAAAGGAGAAAAAATAATGGTTCCTTCTTTATTTTGAAGGTAGAGCGTTGCGTTATTTTTTTGTGCGTACTCTCCAAGAAGCGGTATGGCCTTTTCAAAAGTGAGATCCTTAGATTTATCTATTATTTCTTCTATTCCGGTTTGAAGCTGATTTGTTTTATGCTGCTCATAAAATGAAGGGAGAAAGAAGTATAAAGTTAAATAAATCAGGACTGCAAAGGCTAACAAAATGAGAGATGTAGTCAGGAAAAGTTTATAGGTAATTCGCTTCAACTTCATCGTTCTTAATATCTTATTCATCAATTTTATAACCAATTCCCTTCACTGTTTTAATGTAGGGGATATCTAATTTTTTTCGTATGTTTTTAATATGTGTATCAATAATACGTGTTTCTCCGTAATAATCGTATCCCCAAACTTTTTCGACAATGCTTTCCCTTGTGAGTACTTTTTTCTCATTTTGAAGCAGTAGTTGTACAATTTCGAATTCCTTTGTCGTTAATGGGATTTCAACCTCATTTACATAAACTTTATATGCATCGCAATCGACTTGCATTTCTTTGAAAACTAAATGATTACTCGTACTTAGATCATTGCTTCTTCTCAGTACAGCCTCGACCCGTCTAATCAATATATGAAAAGAAAAAGGTTTCGTAATATAATCATCGATTCCAAGATCAAAGCCCTTCAATTGATCCTGTTCTTCTTCTAATGCGGTTAGCAAAATGATAGGTACATCTGACTGATTTCGAATCATTTTAGCAGCTTCAAATCCGTTAAGGTTTGGCATCATTACATCCAAAAGAATTAAATCAAAAGATTGCTTATTAAATAGTTTCATTCCCTCTATTCCATCTGATGCAACCTCAACACTATACTGTTGTGTCATTAAAAATTGTTTAATTAATTCCTGAATGTCTAGGTCATCTTCTACCACAAGAATATGAAAGTTCTTCAATATATCACCTCGTGTAGTATTATAACCGCGTTATCTGTAGTTTATGTGGAGAAACATTCGGTATAAATACTAAGACTCTACCTGATCTCCATCCTAACTCCAGATAATGATATTACAATGAAGGCGTCAAGAAAAATACATTTACGAAGGAGATTGATTACTATGAAAAAGAAATTGGCTACTACTGCTTTAGGTGCTGTTTTTGCTCTCGCCTCTTATGGGTCTGTATTCGCTGCTGAAGCACCAACAACACAAACTATTGGAAATGGACAACAGGTAATACAAGGAGAAGTAAGTAAACCTGCTAACCTCGATGACGCTACTCTAGAAAAGGTAAAAGCGATTTTGAACCAATCACAAGCGGGTACACTCACTAAAGAGCAAGTGAAAACACAACTTCAAGCTCTTGATATTGATTGGGAGATTGATTTCAGTGGAGATAAGGACATCAAAGTAGTAACAAACAAAGTAAGTAAACCTGCTAACCTCGATGACGCTACTCTAGAAAAGGTAAAAGCGATTTTGAACCAATCACAAGCGGGTACACTCACTAAAGAGCAAGTGAAAACACAACTTCAAGCTCTTGGTATCGATTGGGAGGTTGATTTCAGTGGAGCTAAGGACATCAAAGTAGTAACAAACAAAGTAAGTAAACCTGCTAACCTCGATGACGCTACTCTAGAAAAGGTAAAAGCGATTTTGAACCAATCACAAGCGGGTACACTCACTAAAGAGCAAGTGAAAACACAACTTCAAGCTCTTGGTATTGATTGGGAGATTGATTTCAGTGGAGATAAGGACATCAAAATAGTCACAAGCGGGTACACTCACTAAAGAGCAAGCAAAAACACAACTTGATGCGGTCTTGGTAGCAAAGCTAAATAGAGACACTTAGGAGATAAGCGAAAAAGTAAGCGAAAGACGTGTACAGGCTTGATCACTGATAACGATCAAGCACGTCACGTCTTTCGTCTGTTCAATGGCTTGAGCTACAATATCAACGATAATACAAATGTCCAAATACATACAAAGGTTAAGAAACCTATGCTATATTTTAAAACCATTCTCGTTAAAACAGATTCTTTACCTGTTTCGCCAACAGCGGCTGTTGCAATAGCAATGGATTGTGGGGAAATTAGTTTTGCCATCGTGCCCCCTGCAGTATTAGCAGCAACTAATAATGCTGGATTTGTTCCTATAATATTACCTGCTGTTGCTTGAATTGGTGCAAACAATGTATTATTGTTCACGACAGACCCCGTCATAAATACCCCTATCCAACCTAAGATTGGCGATAGTAATGGAAAGAAATTTCCGGTTGCCGCAATCTCTTCACCTATGGCACTTGTTAATCCGCCATAAGTCATTAATTTAGCGATACCTAGAATTGCACATATCATCAAGATCGGAATCCAAAATTCTGAAACTGTTTTTTTAAAGAGTGTAAATCCTTTTGAGAAACCGATGGATTTTGTAGTTATTATTGTTGTTAGGACTGCCAATAAGATGGCTGTACCTGTTGCACTTATTAAATCAATTTTTGAGCTTAGCGTAGAGCCTGGTAATTTAAAGGTTAATGTAGTAAAATCTAGAGCCCCGCCTTCTGTAAACAGACCTTTAAATGCAGGCAGGCTCCATATTAAAACAAATATACTTAATAAGTAAAATGGAGACCAAGCCTTGATAATATCACCTACAGAATGTTTTTCCGTTTGAACCGCTTGATCATTTAGTAAAAAGATATGCTTTGGCTGCCATTTTCTTAAAAATAACGCCAGTATCCCTAGAGCTAATAATGAAGGAATGATATCAGCTAATTCAGGTCCCATCATTAATGTAATCATAGCTTGAGATACTGTATAGGTGGTAGATACGACTAATATGGCTGGCAGAACTTCTTTAATCCCTTTGAACCCATCAATTAACAAAATGAGTAAAAATGGAATTGTAAAATTAATTATCGGTAACGTAAATGCCGTCATCATTGATACATCCATGGAAGTAACATTACCCTCTAAATTTAAGGTACCTGTTATGGCAACAGGAATTCCGATTGCACCAAACGCTCCAGAAGCACCATTAGAGATTAGACATAGCATGGCAGCTTGCAGTGGTTTGAATCCTAAGGAAACCAATAGAACGGCGCAAATTGCGATGGGTACACCAAAACCCGCAGCACCTTCAAGAAAGGCATTAAAACAAAAACCAATGAGTAAAAGCTGAAGACGCTGATCTTGTGAAATGCCGGCAATACTTGCACGTAATATGTCAAATTTTCCGGATTCTACAGAGGTCTTATATAACCAAACTGCCATTATAATAATGTAACCGATTGGCCAGATGCCTTGAACTGCACCTTGTATCACACTGCCCATTGATTCACCGAATGGTAAGCCAAATAAAAACATCGAAATCAAAAAAGTAACAACCAAGTTTAGTAAGGCTGCATTGATCCCTTTCATCTTAAATATGGTCAAACATAAAAGAAATGAAACAATGGGAATAGCTCCAACAAGTGAGGAGATCATCAGATTATTGAATGGGTTATAGGTTTCTACTAACATGTTAGACTACTCCCTTTTTGTATGTTTTTCACTTTAAGAGGTTGTTCAAAAAGTCCGCTTTTGATCACGAAGTGAATCAGGAAGTGGGCTCGGCATCGAATCTTGAATTCAGCCGTTCCTTCCGGTGCTCACGTACCCAAAACGTACGCTCCGCTCCTCAGTCCCTAGCTTCATCCAACCTTCTCGGTGCTGAAAACCGACCTTTTTGAACACGCACTTTATAACGAGATACTCCTTATTTCTTTTAATGTTTTAACGGATTTTTCAAGCTTTTCTTTTTCAATATCACTTAATAAAATCTCAACGATGTCTTTTCTACCTGAGCGATTTATGATCGTTGGTACACCAATATAGACGTCACTGTGACCGTACTCACCTTCTACTAGTGAGCCAACGGGTAATACTACATCTTCATTTTGTAATATGGCTTTCGTTATTCTCGCTAACCCCATCGCGATCCCATAATATGTCGCGCCTTTAGACTCAATAATTTGATAAGCTGCATCACGTACCTGTACAAATATTTCGTCTTTTCTTTTATCTGAAAAATGATTCGTAATAAGATTTCCAGAAATATTTGCAGAGCTCCATACGGGAACTGCTGAATCACCGTGCTCACCAATGATATAAGCATGAACACTTGTTGGAGCTACATTGAATTCTTTACCTAATAAATAGCGAAATCTTGCACTATCTAAAATGGTACCTGAACCAATAACACGTTCTTTAGGTAAGCCAGAAAATCGCCATGTTGCATATGCCAAAATATCTACAGGATTCGTAGCTATTAAAAATATTCCATTAAAGCCAGAATCCATAATATCTTTTACAATTGATTTGAAAATATTCACATTTTTGTTGACTAAATCAAGTCTCGTTTCACCAGGTTTTTGTGCTGCTCCAGCACTTATCACAACAATAGCCGCATCTTTACAATCCTCGTACGTACCAAATTTTATTTTTATAGGAGAAGGTGCATAAACAATTCCGTGATTTAAGTCCTTAACATCACCTTTTGCTTTTGCTTCATTTAAATCGACAAGGACTAGTTCATCACATAAATTTTGATTCACTAAAGTGTAGGCATAGCTTGAACCAACTGCTCCTGTCCCAACTAAAACGACCTTTCTTCCTGCTGTAATATTCATCTTCATGTCTCCAGTCCAAGGTATATTTTTATTATCATTACTGATTAACCCAAGTGTATTTTTCCCAAAAGACGATAATCTAGACTTTTTATAAATGGTAAATTTTAGCTCTTATTGATTTATGTTCTCATGAGGAACTAGCGAACTAGCGTACCTTATCGCTCTCGAGAAATGATATAGTAGATGTAATTACTCTATTAGATAAGTAAAAGGATGCTGCAAAATGAAATATAAAATGATTGTGTTGGATTTAGACGATACACTGCTTCGTGATGACGGGACGATCTCCTCCCGTAACAAACAAGCGCTGATGGCTGCTCAAGAGGCTGGCGTTAAAGTGGTTTTAGCATCAGGACGGCCAACCTATGCCATGAAGGCACTGGCAGAAGAGCTGAATCTGGATCGCTTTGGAAGCTATATTCTGTCGTTCAACGGAGCGAAGATCATTAACTGGAGGTCGCAAGAAGAGGCGTTCAGCAGTACATTAATGCCTCAGATGGCTCATGCCTTATATGAAATGAGTATCGAAGAAGGCGTATCCGTTCTAACTTATGTAGGCGATGATATTGTGACGGCTTCGGCCAACGAATATACCTTGATCGAATCGCAAATTACAGGGATGAAGGTTGTTGAGGTGTCTAGCTTCGTAGAGGCTGTTCAAGTACCTGTCGTTAAGGTGCTGATGGTGGGAGAGCCGGATAAACTGGTTCTAGTTGAGGAAAAATTAAAAGTGAAACTGGCAGGGCAACTAAATGTCATGCGCTCTAAGCCTTTTTTCCTGGAGTTTACGGAAGATGGCGTGAACAAAGGGACGAGTTTGAATCATCTGATCCAGCAGCTCGGGATCGAGCGATCTGAAGTTATTGCGATGGGGGATGGTTACAACGATGTTGCCATGCTCGAATTTGCAGGCCTTGGGGTAGCCATGGGCAATGCACCGGAAGAAATTAAACAATTGGCCGACTATGTTACGGATACGAACATGAATGATGGCGTGGCCAAGGTAGTAGAAGAGTTCATGTTAAAGGATTTGGTCCAGGCAACATAATCATCATTCAAATATGTTATCAAAAAGGGATGAAGCACAATTGTCTAAATCAATCGTAGAGAAGCTGCGCTTACACAAGTACGAGCAAGTGGCAATATTGAATCAGCCTGAAGGAACAGATTATTTTGTAGAGCTGACAGGCTATGATACGATGCTCAAAGAGCGTGCGTATGATCTCATATTTGCTTTTGTGTTAGATATAGAGTCACTAAAGGAACTTGTTGACCGTGTAATTGAACAGCAGCATCTTAATACAAATGGATATCTCTTTGCCGCATATCCTAAAAAGGGAAATAAAGTGTACGCCACATTTATTCATCGCGATGATTTGTTAGCGGGTCTAGGTAGCGATGAGGAGGGGTATATCGGGACAAGCAACATCAAATTTGCGCGCATGGTCGGACTGGATGATGTCTTTACCGTTGTCGGTTTAAAAGAGGATGCTAAAGGCAAGGGCCAGACTTCTTCGAAACCAAGTCAATGTGTAGATGATTATATTGCTTTGATTCCAAGTGTGGAGAAGGATTTGGAGGATACGCCAGAGCTGCTTGCCTTATACCAATCGCTTACCCCCGGGTACCGCAAAGATTGGGCACGTTATGTTTATAGCGCCAAACAAGAGGCAACAAAAGCAAAACGCCGAGAAGAAATGAAGATGATTCTTCAGGCAGGTTATAAGAGTCGCGAGCTATATCGTAAAGAACATCCATAGCCCAAAGAAACAATAACCTCCAACCTATAGGTCGGGGGTTATTTGCGTATGTAAAGTTGTATAACAAATTGTTTATGAAAAACGGCTATTCTATGCAATATAAGAGAGGGTATACCGATAACTAGAGTAGGTCATAAAATATTTACGGAGGTAATACCATGAATATTTCCTCAGCGACTTCAAATAACAGTGCTAATTATACATTGAATAGTCCAATCAGCTCGTTGGGTAATAGTATGGATCGTGAGATCCAGCAGTTAATGAAGATGAAGACTCAACTCCAAGAGCAAATCCAGAAGGCCACAGAAAGTAAGATGGACGTGAAGGAAAAGCAGCTTCGGATTAAGGATCTGAAGAGTCAGATGCAAGAGATCGATTCTCAGATTAAGCAGAAGCAAACGGACAAACTTACGCAGAAGAAGAATGAAGAGACTCCGAAGAAAGAAGTTGTCAATGCTGATCCAGAAAAGGGGCAGTCGATGGGTATGACTAGTTTGGCCTTAGCTGATCTGACTTACACTAAGGCTCAAGCCATGAGTTTGACAAAGAAGGGTCTTGAGCGAGAACTACACGTCTTAAACAAGGAAATGAGTCTGGATGCCGGCAGGGGCTTTGTTTCATCCAGTAAGAGTGATATGGTCTTTGAGATTGAGAGCCGTGTGAAAGTACTGGATAAGAATTTAGGTGAAACACTTGGAGATGTCCATGACAAGATAACAGAATCGACCGATAATGTTAAGCGAGAATCAGATGCGATTCGTGAAAGAGCTAATGAGGAGAAAGGTGAAGACGTGAATCATGCGTCTGACGTTAATCCAAACAACAAGGAAGAGGATTCGAACGATAAGCGTACAGGCTATAAGCATGTGGATATTCGAATTTAGAGATTGTTGAAAGGGGCTACTCCCAAAGTCATTTTAAGCTGACTTTGGGAGAGCCCCTTTTCGTTAATGTATAAATGGAATCCTTATTTACTCTCGCCAATCCACTTGATTAGTTCCCTGTCGAAGGATTGAGGTTCTTCAAACATGGGATTGTGACCACTGTACTCAAAGATCACTTTCTTCACGTTCTCATACATGTCATCAACAGAATCCCAAAGTGAAACAGGAGCTACCAAATTATCATATCTGCCTAAGCCAATAAATATCGGTTTATTAAAGCCGACCAGTGATTGTATAAGGTTCAGCTCCCCGAATGCCTCTCCCCACAGATGATCGATAATTGGCATATTCGTATATACGCCTTCCCACATGTAAGCTGCATCGAATGTATAGTCATAAAAACTTTGGGCTCCCATCCGAATACACATGTGAACGAATCGCCGTTCAGGGTCCTTCATGATGTCACTTTCTAACAGAGAAATGTCATTCTCAAACTGTTTCTTTCTTTCTGGACTTGCCGTCTCATTAAAAAATGCAACACTTTGACTCTGTCTTTCCTCGCTATTTGTAGGTGCTGAATTTAATAAGACAACTTTTTGGGCATGGTCAGGATATTTCTTAGCATATTCCAATGCCATAAAAGCATGTCCCGAATGCCCTAATATGATGAAATTGGTTAAGCCAAGAGCCTGCCTTGCCACCTCTATATCATCTAATACTTTATCCAATATATAATCTTTTGGTTCCAGAGCTCGGGGCGGTCTCACAAATCCTCTATGATCAAGGAAAATAAACTGAAAAGTATCATATAAATCTTCCGAAAATAGGCGTGGATAATATACGCTGCTGCCTATTACCAATATGGGTTTTCCGGTTCCCTTAACACAATAATTCAGTTTAAATCCATCATTGCTTATACTTTGATATTTGTTCATTGTAATCGTCCTCTTTTCATTTTTAATGAGAAGAGCTACTCATGAAGGAAAAGCTCTTCTTTACACCACTTCCTTTCCTTCACTGATTCCATTACATTTTCCATGGAACGCTCTAACATTCCCATCACCCCTAAACATGATTGCCTTTGAATAGAGGACATTATAGCATATATTTTTCCGGTTGCCCTTGAAAGTTAGATTGAAAGCCTCTAAAGAATAATGGTTACTCTTATGCAAAGAAGCCTTCAGGAATCATTTCCGAAGGCTTAATTAAAATGTTATCTTAGATTAAATCTAACTCCAAAGGCAAAAAGGCATAATCCCCATTCCTCAAGATCTCACATGAACGAACGGGAATAGGATGTTTAAAAATAGGTCCATCTATTACGGTAGTATGGAACTCTCCGCCTTCTCCACAAGGGTCAATACCACGGGCTTCAAGCTCCTTTATATATTCATGAGTCAACGTCCGTCCTAAATCGTCTTCCCTCATTCCTAAGGATAGATTTACAGTTACAATAACCGTTACAAATCCCAGATTGATGAATTCATCGACAGCTTCTCGGTGATCCATTTCCCAAAGAGGCATCCCAAGCTTTAGTCCCGCATTTTTCGTAACCTTGTCATGCCAACAGCCATGGGCAGGCATATCCAAATCTCCCGTTACTAACACTTCGGCTCCCTGATCCTTAGCTTTTTCTAAAAGACCCATATAGATGGTTTCATAATCATCCCAGCTCGCAGCAGCAGTATATACAGGCAACCCTATGGATTCGGCTTGGGCATGTATTAGTTCTGGCGGCATCCCATGAGATCTGGATCGTTGTCCTCCCTCCTCTAACATGACGATGAGACCAACGGCTTCTCCAACCTTCATTGCTTTATATAGAGCTAGAGTACTATCCTTTCCGCCACTAAAAGAAGCTATAAATTTATGCCCGTGAGCACCATTTTTCCAATCCATTATTTCTGCCATGCATATTTTTCTCCTTTATCAGAAGCCTTCTTTCAGTAAGATGCTCCAATTATTGTTTTACAGAGTATTGGTAATGTACGTAACTATTATGAACGAATTGCATGCCTCTGCCAAATGGTTGTTCCAAAATGTATCTTTACATGGTGTAGGAAGGGGGAATGCAGAAAAAGGCGACAGCTGCGAGCCGTCGCCTTATGGCCATTCATTTATTTGACATAGTAATGAAGTGGGTATGTGCGGTATTGGGCAGGAGACATTTTCTCGGTTGTGTGGAAGCCAGCCGGAGCCTGAAGCAACTCAGGGATACGGTTGACCACCGTTGCGCATGTAAGCTCTACCGTTGCCGGGCAAGCGATGTTTACCTCTGTTTTCGGTTCACCTTTAATGACCCAATCGTTGTGGTCCACTTCGTCTTCAGCATACACTTTGCCGATACACTCTGTCACGATGACCGGTCCTTGATGGGTAACGGTTGTAACGACCGCAGACATGCCAGTGGCATCGCCAGCAGGAATCGTTTTGCCAAGTGTAGTGGAATGAAGATCTTGATCATGCGTCATCGGAATCAATTGTTGATCCATCGATTTAATGGTCCATCCAAACTGTGAGCATAGCCATTCGTTAGCGTTTCTCATAAAGGACGGAAGATCGTTGTTGCTGGCAATCTTCTCTTCGAATTCCTTAAGTGTCAAGCCTGCTCCGTGAACTTCTGCAAGCGCGATGCCGTACTCTTCGACATTGTAGCTGGACATGCCTTCAATTCTAGTAATCTGATGCGTTGCGCCCGCTAATACCGTAATTAAATTGCCCCAGAACACATCCTGATATCCCGAACCGGTTAAGGTACAATTGTTGTCTTTGGCAAGCCGGTCCAGACGGTTGGTCAGCGCAGGGGAGGTTGTCCAAGGATAGAACGCTTCTTCACATGTGCTAATTGCGTTCACGCCGTGACGAGCCGCCAATTCAAAAGCGTCATACATATCTGTCATTAAGCTTGTCGTCGAAATGATGCACACTTGCGCGTCGCATTCTTTAAATACTTGCTCGGCGTCGGAGCGGATAGGAACATTCAATTTCACGCCTAAACCTGCTACCTCACCTACATCTTTGCCGACGACGTTCGGATTCATGTCGATCGCCCCTACGATTTCTGCACCTTTTTCATACAGATATCTGAGAAAAACCTGTCCCATTTTACCGCAGCCGTATTGAATGACTCTAATTCTTTCTTTCATGTGGACAACCTCCTACATTGTTATTATTTTCACAAACTATGATGGGAATATAATATTGGGAGCTCCTATGCCCTTATCATAAACTCTATAGTAACTATAGAGTCAACTCCTTTTGATCGGAACTTGTAGTTTCATAAACATATTCCGCTCGTCATGATGAAATACCGGCAGTTCCACTACCACTTCACAAATGTAATCCCCAACCACCTCGTAGCCTTGATCCTTCACATAATCGAATAATTTGCCCGCATACTCCCGTTCATGAAAGAAACTGTCGCAATATATGCACAAATAGTCGTGTTCCGGGATGATCTCCACGCCAGCCTGCATTTCAAAATCGGGATCTACGAACAAAAACACTTCCGTCGATACAAAATGTCCCCGTTCAATTGCATCGTGCCGGATAATAGAGCCGACATTGCAAAAGTAAGCCATTGGCAGATGGTTGACGATCGCCTGGGCACGCAGTTCCCGCAGTATATACTCGTACGTTTCAAGTGTATTCTCATAAATATTGACGTTGCTGTCGTAGCAATAAATTTTGCGCTCCGGAATGCGCTCCAGAACGATATGCCCTTCGCCCGGAGCGCTCATATACGTGTCGTAATTTTTAATGCTGACTTGGACCGCTTTTTTCATCTGATCCAGTTCCTTCATTTTGTGCTCAATGAGAACCGCTTGCTGCCGCAGCATCTCGGGGATCGATTCAACATTTTCGCTGTCGAACCAAGCTTTAATATTGTCGAGTGACATGCCTAAATATTTCATATAGTTGATCATATCCAGTCTGGCGCATTGCTTGATTCCGTAGTAACGGTAACCCGTGCTTTCATCAACATACTCAGGCTTTAACAGCCCCAGCTTGGCATAATAGCGCAGCGTTTGCACAGAGGTGTGATTCAATTCGGCCATGCGGCCGATCGATAGTTTATCCATAACGCTAGTGTCCTCTCAGTCATGTCTTAGTCATATCTACTGTTTGTTAGAGCTTATAGGGTGTTTTCCAAGAAAATCAATGACCAGCTCGTTAATCCGTTGTTTCTGTTCGACACTTAAGAGATGCCCTGCTTTCGGGATGGTTGCTATCGTGACATCTGGAATGATGCTCGCCTTCGCTTGAACGGTCTTGATGGAATGGCGGTAAATGACTTCGTCTTCCCCGACCATGAGTAAGGTAGGAATTGGGAGCTGCGACAGTTCTTCTTCTGTGAATACGGTAGGAAGCAGCCCGAGGCGAGGGACGCAGCTCTGATAGCTCGCTGTAAGCAGTGACCTGTAGGACTCAGGAAGTAGCTCCAGGTTATTATGCTTCGACATGCACCACTTGAATGCGTGATCAATAAGCCACGGTTTTGGGAACATCACAGGAGGAAACATCTTTACATAGAACATCCTTGAAAGCGGCGCAAAGGAGCCCGCAGGTGCCAGAAGCCCAAGCGAATGTACGCAAGATGGATACGCTACCGTAAAATTCAAACACAAAAAACCGCCCATGGAATGCCCCAATAAATGAAACGAGCCCAATTGCAGTTCACGGACTAGCCCCAACAGCCATTGCGCTGCTGCTTCTTTACTTGAAAGCGGCTTTAGGAGTGTACTTTTGCCAAAGTCTCCAGGGACATCAATGCAATGAACATAATAATTCTTGGACCATTCAGCAATGTTTGCACTCCACATGAGCGAGGTTGCGGTCATTCCATGAATGAGCAGTAGAGGTGGATTCGCCTTATTACCGCATTTAATCATATGGGTAGTTCCGAAGTCAGTTGTAACAAGGGAGGATTCGTAAGAAACCGGCCACTCGCTTAGCGCTTGGTCATAAGCGGCTGTAAAGTGTGCTCTCGCACTAACGCTTCTAAATATAGATAAATCCTTCGTATCCATCAACTCACTCCTATACAGATGATGTATCGATGAAAATTCTCAAGATCTGATCTACCTGCGGGAAGTCTTCCAACAACGGATAGGTTAATCGGGTGAACACAACACCATTCAACATCGAAGAGTACATAAGAGCTTGCTCTGATGGATCCACCTTGATGAATTCACCTTGCTCCTGACCTTGCTGGAACAGATGCTTGAGCAATTCCAGACTCTTGGCCGAATATTCTTTTGAGATCGCTGATGCCTCTTCCGGTACCGTCTTGGACGTATTGGTTTGCAGCGCGATCAGAAAGAAATGGCCGCTCTCCCGGGTGTGGGCAAAAATCCCTTCTGTCATTGCCTTCAGACGTTCATAAGGGCTTCCGTTGCTGTGTACAGCTTGATGAATCGCTTCATAAGAAGTAATAAATGCAGTCTTTGCTAACTCAGTGTATATATCTTCTTTGGAAGAAAAATAATGATAAATCAAGCCATGGCTTAGCTGAGCCTCCTTCACAATATCGCTCACTTTCGTACCCGCATAGCCCCGCTCTCCAAATACCTTCGCCCCAGCTGCCAACAGTTGCTGTTTGCGCATATCACGAATTTGCTGATTCTGTTCATCCACTCGGGGAGACATGGTGTACATCCTCCTTGATGAAAATGTTATTTATAAGGTAATCGTAATCATTTTTGATTAATTAGTCAATCAAAAAACGAAGGTCTGACACTCTTCATTGCGATGTCTTCGGAAGCGTAGTAATGTTGAGGATATGGAACACATTGCAGCATGTATGATTTAAACGAAATGATTGAATTGGAGGCTGTTATTCCCATGATTAAAGTATCATATATACCTGATTTTGTTGGTAAGCTTACCATAATGAATGAGCCGTCACATTGGAGCGTGAAAGATGAATCCTTGCTCGTCCATACACAATCCGAAACTGATTTTTGGCTGAAAACCCATTACGGATTCGAAGTGATGAACGGACATGTCTTTTACGAGTCGATTGAGACGGACTTCACGGCAGAAGTATCACTTAGTATGCAGCCCGTATCAACCTATGACCAGGCGGGGCTGTTCGTCATGGTGTCGGAAACATGTTGGTTGAAGACATCACTTGAATATATACCGGAAGGTCCATCACACATGGGGGCGGTCGTCACCAATCATGGGTATTCGGATTGGTCCACCCGAAATTTCGAGAATGCGCATGTCACGAAACCTTTGGCATTCCGAGTCGAGCGTAAGGACGGCGATTATACCGTCTCGGCCAAGACGCAGGGTAACCCAGATGAGTGGGAACAGATCCGGATCGCTCATTTGCATGAAGACCGGCATCCAAATCCGGTCAAAGTAGGCATCTATTGCTGCAGCCCGACCCCGAATGGCGGTTTCGAGACTCGCTTCCATTCTTTTTCTATAGAGAAAAAGTAGCTTGGTGTTTCAAACGCTAAGAACAGTTCAGCCCCCGAACGCATTTGGTCGGGGGCTGATGCTCATTTAGCCAGGTACATACAATAATCTAAAATGACTTCGCCGTTGTCGTCCGGAGCTGTAAATCTGGGGCAGTTGTATCGTTCAAAGAACCATGAATTTTCTGCAATTTCCCAGCCCTTTTCTTGTATAGCGGCAACACATTGGTCATGGAATCTATATACCTCACCGTTGTCTTCACGACCCTTAATCCATGCTACACCGATATCTCCGGCTGGAATATCAACATAGTTATAGCCCTCCGGAACTTCTGTATCCTCTGGGCAGAACATACCTATCCAGTATTCAAATGTTGTCTGGTTGAAACGCATACACCCTACGGATGCACTATCATTTATGCCGGCAACAGCAAGCTTGTTGAAGGGTGCAAACCATTCATTTTCAAACCATTTGGCCCATTGGTTCGCAAAAGAACCATGTTCATCTCGGTCTTGGTTTGTATACATTTTCCCCACGAGGCGCACATTGGGAAGTGCTTCCCGATATACCTTTACGATTTCTGCCATCAAAATACCTCCTGTTTATAAAAATTGAGTACATCATTAAAAAATCGCCAACATCTTAAGATATTAGCGATTTTATTTGTTTTTCCTACTGCCGGTGAAAATTTCATTCATTATTTATATGTAATTATTACAATATAAACCTATTGCCAGATGAGAGTTGTTGCCCTATAATCCAAAGTAATTGATAATTATTCTCATCGAGGTGTTTGAAGTGAAGCTAACAGATATGAACATCAATTCACCGGTTACGATTGTGGAGTTGGGATGCAGCAATCAGCTGGTCTGTAGACGGCTTAATGATTTGGGGATCGTGGAGGGCTGTCAGGTTTGCATTAAACAGCGATTACCGTTCGGAGGCCCTATTACACTGGAGGCTAATGGACAGCAGATTGCTATTCGCCGCAAGGAAGCTCTTCAGATTGTAGTGGAAGCCGTATGAGCGAGATTGTTCTGGTAGGCAACCCGAATACCGGAAAAAGCTCACTGTTTAACATTTTGACCGGCTCCTATGAATATGTAGGCAATTGGGCCGGAGTTACAGTCGAGAAGAAGGTTGGACAACTGAAGGCAGGAAAAGGTCAACTTATCGATCTGCCGGGTCTCTATTCCCTTAATCCTTTATCGCATGACGAGGAGGTCGCCTCCCGTTTTTTGCTGAACGAATCATTTGATTCCATTCTAAACGTGGTGGATGCCTCTCAAATTGAACGAAACCTAAACCTGACATTGCAGCTACTGGAATACGGCAAGCCCGTTGTCATCGCACTGAACATGGTGGATGTGGCGAAGCAGCAGGGATTTGAGATAGACATCGAACGATTATCCGAGCTGCTGAAGACACCCGTCGTTCCGGTAGTGGCCCGAAGCGGAAAGGGCTGTGATGTGCTGCTTCGCATGCTTACGGGAGAATCGTCTGGAAGTGATTGTGAAAAACCGTACATGCTTTCTTATGGAGAGCTGCTGGAAAAAGCGTGTGCTGGGCTGACTGCCAAGATGCCGGATCATATCGTCTCCCCGCGCTGGATGGCTATACAGTTTCTGGAGGGGAACTCGGTTGTGCGTGCCGCGCTGGAGAAGGTAATCGACTCCAAATGGCTGGATCAGTTCTATCAGTCCACGGAGCAGTCCGTTATGGAAGCGTACGGTGGAAAGAAGCTGTCCCAGTACATCCGCAATAAGCGAAGCGATCATATACAAGAGATTCTTGCTCAGTGTCTAACGCGGACAGAAAGACGCAGCAATCTGACGGAGCGGATTGATCGGGTCGTTACGAACAAGTATTTAGGCATCCCAATTTTTCTGATGTTTATGTACCTAGCGTTCAAGCTAACGTTTGAATGGCTAGGCAACCCGCTATCCGACCTGGTCGATGGATTCATAAACGGTCCACTGAAGAATGGAACAGAGTGGCTGCTGAATAGTGTTGGAGCTACATCTTTTATAAAAGCGATCATATTTGATGGAATTTTTGCAGGTGTCGGTGGAGTTCTCGTATTTGTGCCTCAAATCTTCATCTTGTTCTTGATTATCTCCTTTATCGAGGATTCCGGTTATATGGCACGGATTGCTTCGGTCATGGACCGGCTGATGGAAGTGGTCGGTTTGAATGGTAAAGCATTCATTCCTATGATCATCGGTTTTGGCTGCAACGTACCGGGTATTATGGCGGCCCGGACCATTGAACAGCCGAAGGAAAGACTGCTGACGATTATTCTATCGCCGCTTATGTCTTGCTCGGCCCGGTTGTCGGTGTACAGCTTATTTGTCGGTATCTTTTTCAAGTCCAATCAGGCATTGATTGTCCTGTCGCTGTATGTGATGGGCATTGTGATAGCGTTGCTGCTCGCGAAGCTGTTCTCTTCAACCATTTTGAAGCAGCAGGAGTCCATGTTTGTTGTGGAGCTGCCACCTTACCGGATTCCGCAGTGGAAGACGCTGTCCCGCAGCACTTGGGAGAAGGGAAAGGGTTTTGTGCGAAAAGCGGGAACGTTCATTTTCGGTGGATCGGTCATCATCTGGCTGCTGAGTTATGCAGGTCCGGGAGGGTTCGACGTACCGATGAATGAAAGCTTTTTGGCGAAGATCGGCGGAGCGATCGGCTATCTGCTAACACCACTCGGATTTGGTACTTGGCAGGCCGGTGCAGCACTGATCACGGGGTTTCTGGCGAAGGAAGTGGTCGTATCGACGATGAACATCATTTATTCCGCCCCAGATACAGCGGCTTTGCAGGGGATGCTAGCGGGACATTTCACGGCGCTTCAGGCCTATTCCTTTATGGCATTTATCCTGCTATATGTACCTTGTCTTGCTACAGTCGGAGTCATTCGCAAGGAGACGATGTCAGCACGCTGGACTTGGTTTTCTATCCTTTACTCGCTGGTGATTGCCTACGGCATTTCTCTGGCGATCGTTACGGTCGGAAGGGCTCTTGGCTTTCATTAAAAGCTTGTAGAGAAAGGAAGTGATGGGCCATGCTGGCAAGCATCTTGATCGGTGCACTCATCTTCGGTTATGCCGGATGGACACTGCTCTCTTATGTGAAAAAGACGAAAAAAGGAAAATGCGCCGGCTGCTCCATGGCCAAATCATGTGCGTCGGCATGCGATGAGGTGCCTGGTCCGTCTACAGCGCATATCCCGGCAGACCCGGACTTATATAACAGAAGATAGATAGCAAGTAAGTCATTCGTTAAACTACAATGAGCACCAGAAATAATCTATTTTAAATGAATAGGTTGTTTCTGGTGCTTTTTGTCTTATTGATGAAGATGATTGCGAAAACACCAATAAAAATATAGAATGCATTGAGAATGATAATCAATTAGAGAAAACGGGGAATCTTGCCTTTGAAGGAGGATAAGATGTTACGACAAAACAGAGTGTATAGCTTAAGAAAAGGAAGTCATATATGTACCGAAGCCAGGAAGGAAGCTGAATATGAAACAGAACATACAGTTCTTTTCATTATTTTATCTGGAGAGGCAGAGATTAAGAGTGGAGAGCAAATGTTTAACCTTGAGAGCAGTTCGGTGTTGGTCATGAACCCTCAAGAAAAGGTGAAGATCCGAAATATAGGAGGAACAGAACTTATTTATAATATGTTCCTTTTTTCAATATATGAGCTGATTGGAGTAACAGAGAAAGAACTGCGTTATCAACATGCATCCGATTTATTTCTGCAGAGTGGTTTGTTTTACAGTCAGGTTTCAGCAGAGGTGAAAAATTTAGCTGCTCAGCTAATCAAAACAGCGGCGGATGAAGATGAAAATACAAGATCTATATATTTGCTGAATGAACTAATTGCAAAAATTGAGGATGAATACCTTTCTTCGGGGCAGCGTACATTTAGCTCGTCGTTTCATTCCATCCTGCAATATATTTCTTTACATTCTCATCAAGCCTTGTCTAGAGACGCAGTAGCCAAACACTTTGGCTATCATCCAAACTATTTTTCTGAACGGTTTAAAAAGGAAACAGGCTGGAGTTTCTCTGACTATTTATCGCAAATTCGTATGGATAAGGCTAAAGTTTTTTTGCTTGAACATACGCTGACGATTGGGGAGGTCGCGCGTAAAGTTGGTTATCAGGATGGTCTTTATTTGAGTAGGAAGTTCCGTAAACAGGTTGGGATGTCGCCCAGTGAATTCAGGAAAGGAAGAGAGTTTGAGCGAATCATTACCTTCCAGTTTACAGGTGCATTGCTGGCGACAGGAATAAAGCCGACCGCAGTTCTATCAGCATATTCGAATGTCCCTGAGCTGTTAAGAGAGGAAGTAAGCTCATCGATCCAACTAGCTCCCGATAAACTGCCTACGATTGAGCAATGGCGTGATCTCAAGCCGGATTTAATTATTGCCCCTACTTATTTATATCCGAATCAAAAGATCATCGAGGAGATGGAATCCATAGCACCCGTCATGATGCTGGATTGGGATACACATGACCGATTGGAAGAAGTAGAGATTATCGGGCGGATCGTTGGAAGAGAAGCGCAAAGTAATGAGTGGATTCAGGCTTTTCAGGAAAAGGCGGAAAGTGCCCGGAAAATACTGAAGGAAGCATTACAAGAGGAAGAAACCGTCGGGTTATATGAATTAAGGGATAACGGGAAGGTAGGAATATGGAGATCGACAGCAAGAGGCGCTTACAATCTATATACCATGTTGAAGCTGGCTCCTGCTAAGCGGATTCAAAAGGAAGTGCTCGGGCCCAATAAGCATCTTATCATTTCTGAAAATGAAATTTCTACGTATGCAGCGGACCATATGTTTGTTGTCATCCATACCGCCATGCAAGCGTCAAGAATTGTTGAAACTGAACATTGGCGTCAGCTACCCGCAGCAAAAAACGGGCAAATCTATCGCTTACGCCTTGAAGATTTTTGGGCCAGTGAAGGTGTAGCTTTAGAGAAACAACTGGATATTCAAGTGAAATGTATTTTGAACAGACCCTAAATCTTACATTTGTCCATATTGAATTAGTTATCATTGTCTATGTCCTTTGATAGATGCTCTTGCTACAATTGAAAATGGTTATCATTATCATTTGGATTATTAGGAGAGTGAGGATAATTATAAATATATACAAGAAGAGTTTGGTACTACTGTCTGTTATTTGTCTTGTCGTATTGACAGCCTGCAGTAGCAAAGAGGTTAGTCAGAGTTCAGAGAATAAATCAGTCGACACTAAGGCTGTTGCTGCTGAAGAAACGCGGGTAGTACAAACGGTTAATGGTGAGGTGAAGATCCCTGCAAATCCGAAGCGCATCGTGACTCAAGCTGGATTATTAGCTACACTTCTGGCCTTGGATGTGAAGCCGGCTGGGGCAGGTTGGAAGCCCTTGATAAATAGTTTAATGATTTCTGGATTTAGGGGGATTTCTGTACTTTTTTAATTGATAATAATAATCAATTTCATTTAAAAGCGATAATTCAAAGTAAAGGTGAATGGATGATGGGAATGACTGCAGTGAAGGTAGATGGAACGGGGATTGAAGCAGTGGAGCCTAAGCTCCGTTCACGTCCAATAGCCGCAACGATCATTATGATAGGTGGAATTGTCGTACTCCTATTTAGTATTGCTCTTTCAATCTCTTTTGGAGCAGCTGATATTAAATTGTCTGTCGTATGGGATTCTGTTTTTCATTTTAATCCGGATATCAACGATCATCAGATTATCAGGGAATTGCGGATGCCAAGAGTACTAGGGGCAGCAATGATAGGTGCAAGCTTTGCAGTTGCAGGTGCCATTATGCAGGGCATGACAAGAAATCCGCTCGCTGATTCGGGGCTGCTCGGTTTGAATTCAGGTGCCGTATTGGTGATGGCGCTGTGCTTCGCCTTTTTCCCAGGGCTCTCGTATACGTATTTAATTCTATTTTCGTTTATCGGAGCTGCAGTCGGAGCGGGACTTGTGTTTGGCGTTGGTTCCATGGCTAAGGGTGGTTTGACACCACTGCGTCTCATACTTGCTGGTGCAGCAGTCAGTGCGTTGTTCAGTGCCTTAAGTGAAGGGATTGCTTTATATTTTCGGATCGGGCAGGATCTTGCCTTTTGGTATGCGGGCGGAGTAGCCGGAACGAAATGGGAGCAGTTGAAGATTATGATTCCGTGGGTTGGAGCCGCGATTCTTGGTGCCATCATGCTTTCCCGATCGATTACGCTGCTTAGTCTTGGTGAGGAGATTGCCTCCGGGTTAGGACAAAAAACAAAACTGGTTAAGCTTATGGCAACGATTCTGGTGCTGATATTAGCTGGATCGGCTGTTTCCGTTGTTGGTGCAGTTGGATTTGTCGGGCTTATCGTTCCCCATGTAACCCGATATTTAGTTGGAGTCGATTACCGCTACATTATTCCATGCTCTGCAGTCCTTGGAAGTCTATTGCTTCTGTGGGCCGATTTAATCGCCAGGATGATTAATCCGCCTTATGAAACACCGGTCGGTGCTTTAATTGCTTTAATTGGGGTACCGTTCTTCCTCTACCTTGCTCGTAAAGAAAGGAGAGGGTTGTAAGTGGAATTATCTGATTTTTCTCCGGTGGAGTCCAGAAAGAGAAGACGGAACATAACGACGTTGACCATCTTTATCGTTTTAATTGCTGTTGCCTTTATTATCAGTGTGAATACAGGTCATATCCGATTAACACCTATAGAATTAATCAAAACGTTATTTGGTGGGGGTACGGATAAGCAAGAGCTGATTTTGTTTGAGTTCAGGCTTCCGCGTATTATCATTTCTGTTCTTGTCGGAGCTTCACTCGCGGTTTCTGGCTGCGTCATGCAGGGGCTTTCCCGAAATGCACTGGCAGACCCCGGAATTCTCGGAATTAATGCGGGAGCAGGGCTCGCTGTCATGCTTTACATTGCTTTTTTTCCAACAGAAACGGTTGGTTCTGTGATGCTCCTGCCGATATTGGCCTGGTTGGGAGCTGGTCTTGTCGCTGCGTTAATTTATGTCCTATCGCTCAAAAAAGGAGAGGGCTTGTCACCTACCAGACTCTTATTAACGGGTATTGCTGTGGCTGCAGGTATTAGTGCGGTTACGATTGTACTGACTATACGCTTCACTCCAGAGCAATATCAGTTTGTTGCAACATGGATGGCGGGAAGCATTTGGGGTTCAAACTGGAAATTCGTTGGTTCCCTGCTTCCGTTTGTTATCATTCTATTGCCGTTTGTATGTTATAAAGCTCGTGTATTGAATGTATTGAGCCTGGGCGATCAGTTGACTATCGGGTTAGGAGCTTCTGTGGAAAAAGAACGCTTGGTTCTTCTCGCAGCAGCGGTTGGATTAGCAGGTTCTTCTGTATCTGTTAGCGGTGGCATCGGGTTTGTCGGATTGATTGCCCCCCATCTTGTTCGCCGTCTGATCGGTCCGCAGCATCAATTCCTGCTTCCAGGATCTGCTCTGGCAGGGGCGCTGCTCGTTCTGGTTGCGGATACCATTGGGCGCTGGATTATACAACCATCAGAAATTCCAGCAGGTATTGTTGTTGCTGTGATAGGAGCGCCGTATTTCTTATATCTACTTGCCCGTTCAAAAGCGTGACGATCCCAAAGAAGGGAGATCTTACTCCATATGTTAAGGCGATTTTTTTCTTATTATCAGCCATATAAATGGTTGTTTATTGCAGATTTTACTTGTGCGATTTTCGCTGCTTTATTGGAGCTTGTTTTTCCTCTAGCGATAAATAGAGTGATTGATGACTTATTGCCAAGCGGCAACTGGAATTTCATTATATGGGCGTGTGTCGGCTTACTTGGGATATATGTGCTTAGTTCTTTCCTACATTATGTTGTTACCTATTGGGGACATATGCTGGGGATTAATATTGAGACAGATATGCGAAAAAAATTGTTCAACCATGTCCAGAAGCTGTCTTTTCGATTTTTTGACAATAACAAAACAGGCCATCTCGTTTCACGGATGACCAATGATTTAATGGATATTGGGGAAATTGCCCACCATGGCCCGGAAGATTTGTTTATTGCGGTGATGACCCTGGCTGGAACCTTTGGTTTAATGCTATCGATTAATTGGAAGCTTGCCGTTCTGACATTCATTATTATTCCGTTCTTGATTTGTCTATCCATTTATTTCAGCAGGAAAATGTCGCGGGCATTCAGCCAAATGTTTGCCGACATCGCCGATTTTAATGCCAGAGTTGAAAACAATGTGAGCGGAATTCGTGTCGTAAAAGCATTTGCTAACGAGGACCATGAAATTGATCAATTTGCTGTAAACAACGGGCGTTTCCGCACAACGAAGCTTGTTACTTATAAGGTGATGGCCTGGAACTCATCAATCAGCCATTTGCTGATGAAGGTTATATCGCTTTTTGTACTAGGATGTGGTACGTGGTTTGTCATCGAAGGACAAATGACGTTTGGTGAATTTATGGCTTTTGTGCTCTTATCCAATATCTTTCTTAATCCGATTCAACAGATTAATTCTGTCATTGAAACTTATCCGAAAGGAATCGCTGGTTTCCGCCGTTATTTGGATCTGCTTAACACTGCACCGGATGAAGAAGATGTGCCAGATGCAATCAAGGTTCAACATCTAGAGGGTGATATTGAGTATAACGATGTCACGTTCGGTTATGAAGGCAAAGGAAAAGTGCTCAACCATATTAATTTTACGGTGAAAAAAGGAGAAACAGTAGCACTTGTCGGTCCATCGGGAGCTGGAAAGACAACGATCTGTAGTTTGCTGCCAAGGTTTTACGATATTGACTCAGGCAGCATTAGGATTGACGGCATTGATATTAGAAATATGGCCATTCAATCTTTGCGTCAGCAAATAGGGATCGTACAGCAGGATGTATTTTTATTTGATGGATCGATTCGGGAAAACATTGCCTATGGAAAGCTTGATGCGACAGAAGAGGAAATATGGGATGCTGCGAGGCGAGCGCAGATGGAAGATTTGATTCTCGGACTTCCAGATGGGTTGAATACATTAATTGGTGAACGTGGCGTCAAGTTATCCGGAGGACAGAAGCAGCGGCTTTCAATTGCTCGGATGTTCCTGAAAAATCCGCCGATTCTTATTCTGGATGAAGCGACATCTGCGCTGGATACGGAAACGGAGGCAGCGATTCAGAAAGCGTTAAATGAACTGTCTCAGGGACGGACTACGCTCGTAATTGCGCATCGTCTCGCAACGATAAAAAATGCCGATCGCATTCTAGTCATAACGGAAGAAGGTATTCAAGAGCAGGGATCACATAAGGAACTGCTTGAAGCAGGAGGCACATATAGCAGACTACACCATGCCCAATTCCACATGTAGAAGAAGATTAGATGATAGGAGGAAATAGATAATGGCTGATCGTTTATCAACCCAAGACTTAACCATCGGCTATGGGGATCAAACAATCGTCGATAAGCTGAATTTGTCTATACCGAATGGGAAAATTACCGCCTTGGTAGGAGCGAATGGTTCTGGCAAGTCAACTATTTTGAAGACGATGGCGCGCATCATGAAACCTATGGATGGGGGAGTCATGCTTGACGGGCAGATGATTCATACAAAATCAACTAAAGAAGTGGCCAAGGAATTAGCCATTCTGCCGCAAAATCCGACCGCACCAGATGGTTTAACCGTATACGAGCTAGTCGGCTATGGTCGCTATCCGCATCAAAAAGGAATGGGCACCATGACCAAGGAAGACCGGAAAATCATTCATTGGGCGATAAAAGTAACTGGAATGATGGAATTTTATGATCGGGCTGTTGACCAGTTATCGGGAGGACAGCGTCAGCGGGCATGGATTGCCATGGCACTCGCCCAGCAGACAAGCATTTTGTTTCTTGATGAACCAACAACCTTTTTGGATATGGCCCATCAGCTTGAAGTGCTGAAATTGCTGCAAAAGCTGAATAAAGAAGAACAGAGGATGATTATAATGGTCGTTCACGATTTGAATCATGCGGCTAGATTTGCCCATCATATGGTGGCGATCAAATCAGGAGCTGTAGTGAGTTCTGGAGCACCCGTAAAGGTCGTTACCCCGGAAGTGCTGCGTGAGGTATTTGCGATCGAAGCAGATATTATCACGGATCCACGTACAGGTGGCCCGCTTTGCTTACCATACGAATTAGCAGATGGATCGGAAAAGAAACCAATAAACATAAAAGCATTAGCAGCAGCTTATTAAAATGGTGGGCCCAATAGAAAACTAAATAAAGGATTGAGTATACATGTTCAAACGGAATATAAAAAGATCAGGATCTTGGCTGCTTATGTTGTGCTTGCTGCTCTTTCTTGCCGCTTGTTCAAGCGAAGGAGCCAACAATACAAGTTCAAATGAAGCGAAAGAAGAACAAACATCAGCACAGCCAGCTGAACAGAAAACAGATGATCAGAATAAGACGAGAATCATCTCCACGATAACAGGTGAAGTTGAAGTTCCTAGCCATCCCGAACGAGTTATTGTCGACTGGGATCTGGGCCATGTGTTGGCACTAGGAGTAGAGCCAGTTGGTGCTTCCAAGACGATTCTGGAGTACGGACAGTTTCTTGAGTCATACGTAACAGACCGGACCCAGGATATCGGGGGTGATGGGCAAGTGTCTGTAGAAAAAATGCTTGCATTAAATCCAGATTTAATTATTACTTGGGATCCTAAAATGGTTGAACAATATAGTAAAGTAGCCCCGACCGTCGTGTATGATACGGCAAAATATGACAATATTCATGAGGAAATTACGGCAATGGGTGAAATATTGAATCGACAAAAAGAAGCTGAAGAATGGCTTAGTTCTTTTGATAAACGAGTCGAAGTCGCTAAGGAAAAAATAAGAGGAGTGATTCCAGAAGACGCTACCTTCTCCATTATTGATGTGGCTACTACGAAATCTACCATTGTTGTTGGTGAGTCGGGAGAGCGTGGTGGAGATGCCCTGTATCAGATTTTGGGCGTTACGCCGCAACCTCGAGTAAAGAGAGACATCATTGATAAGGGAGAAATCAGACTTGATGTATCGTGGGAAAAGATAGGCGACTACGCTGGTGATTATGTCTTTATGGTTAGAAATGGTGTGGGGGGCGAACTCGAATTGCCAAGCGTTTGGAATTCGCTCGACGCTGTGAAGAATAAGCGTGTATATGAACTAGATATGAAAAAATATTTTACGAGTGATCCATTATCAGCACTGTTACAAGCAGAGGAAATGGCAGCACTGTTAACAGAAACGAAGTAAATGTATGGGGGACGGAAATGACTGAGGAATTAGAGTTATTTGACGTAACGATTGTTGGTGGGGGACCTGCCGGGTTGTATACCGCTTTTTATAGTGGAATGCGTGATTTAAAAACCAAAATTATTGAGTATGGGCCCAAGCTTGGGGGAAGAATGCTCATTTATCCAGAGAAAATGATATGGGATGTTGGTGGAGTTACGCCAATTCTATGTGAACAATTAATCGCTCGATTAGAAGAGCAAGCACGAACTTTTGATCCAACTATCGTATTGAACCAGAAGGTCGAAGGACTAGAGAGATTGCAGGATGGAACCTTTATGTTAACGACTGCAACAGGTGAGAAGCATCATACAAAAACGGTTATCTTAGCAATCGGGTATGGTGTATTAACCATGCAGAAGCTGGAAATTGAAGGAGCAGACCGCTATGAGGTCACAAATTTACACTATACGGTGCAAGAGCTGGATGTATTTCGTGACAAGCATGTGCTGATTTCTGGCGGAGGAAACTCAGCGGTTGATTGGGCAAATGAATTAGAACCCATCGCTGTAAGTGTAACCGTCGTGCATCGACGCAACGACTTTGGCGGGCTTGAAAAGAATGTCATTAAGATGAAAGAATCTTCTGTGGATGTACGTACACCTTATGAAGTTGTACAGCTGCATGGTAATGAAGATATGATCGATCAAGTAACCATTTCTCATTCGGAAACAGGTGAAATGGAGAGAATTTCTGTGGATGCCGTTATTGTCAATCATGGGTTGAAGTGTGATTATGGCGCATTAATTGAATGGGGATTGGAGATGGAAGATGATGTAGCGGTTGTGAATGCCAAAAGGGAAACGAATATCCCTGGTATTTATGGCGCAGGAGACTTCATTGATCATGAGAGCAAGGTGAGATATATTGCTGGGGCCTTCACGGATGGAGTTCTCGCATTAAATAGTGCTAAGTTACATATTGACCCAGATGCACCGAAAGCGGCATACGTTTCTTCACATAATATCCGGTTTAAAGAACGAAACAAACAGCTTGGTTTGCATGATGAAGATTACAGAGAAGTAAAAGGGTAGCAGAAAATGTGGATACACGATTAAATCCCTCAAGTCACTTAAGGAGTTGAGGGATTTTTCTTATTGTTTAGCTTTGTTGAAGATCTTTAAGGTACCATATATCGCATGAAAAATGCCCGGTGTCACCAAGGGGCTTGCTTAGCTTTACGAAGTTGTATTTCTGGTAAAAACGGTTTGCAGCTTCCATATTGCTCAAAGTCTCGAGGTAACACTGCTCATAGCATGTTTGTGCAAACTCTAGTGCCGTATTCATGAGCTTGTGTGCGATTCCGGTTCCCCTTGCCTCTTGCAGGCAGTACATCTTCTGCAGCTCACAGACACCCTCAAGCTTGTCCATTGGGCCGATGCCGCAGCCGCCTACAATCTTACCATGGTGCTCGGCAACCCAGTACCTGGAGTTGTTTCCTCTATAGACTTCTGATAAAGAGCCCAGCAGTGGATCTTCCCACGCCAAGCCCGCTCGATCTCCACCATATTCTTTTAAACAAGTTCTAATGACGTTCTCGATGGCTTTATTGTCTTGCTCTTGGATCTCTCTTATGTTCATATCTCTCACCGCCTGAATGTATGTAAGGAAACGTTTATCTATCATATCATGGAATACAAAGCCGTAAAAACGTTGCAGAACTAAAAGAACCAGCGGCGGGTGCTTTGCTCTGATTGATGGCGATCATAATAATGGATTGCAAAATTTAGCGCTATTAAATTAAAGCGGAGTTTGTGGAAAATGCATAAAAAAAATCATCCTTGAAAACAAGGATGAGAGATTGAACGATTATTTTTAATGGGTGAGGGCATCTACGATTTCTCGATCCAGTGCCTCTCCCTTTAGGATCTTAGCCTTTAACTCATCTGTCACGACGGGCCGCTGAAAGCGTACGAAGTCAAATTCCACATCCAGATCAGCATGGTCTTCTTTACTATTATATACGGTTTCGTTAAATGTTTTAGCATCAGTACTAAATGATTTGACAGTGTTGCCATGCGCGTTAATCCCTACCTGAAGAGTCTTTGGTAGTTCTGGGAGGTTCACGCGTCGATGAAGGGTCCAGTTGTCATCATGGTCAAATTTATAGAACTGGAAGAACCACGGTCCAACTTTTGCGATCTTGAGCTGAAGCCAATCGGTTGCTACAGGAGTTATTGTATAAGTAAACTGGCTTTTTAGGTTGATTTTGCTATCTAATACCAATTCATTAGCTGTATCTGGGGTACCGTAATTGAGATAAATCCAATTTTCCTGTTCCGGTTTCCAATTAGAAGCTGTTGTGTTTTTTGGCTGTCTTACAAGGAGACCAGCGAGTTCAAAAATTCCCGTAGGGCGTTCTGATTGTTTGCCGGACACTTTCAAGCGTGTTGTAACGATAAAGTCACCATTAATTTCTTTGAATGCATACACGCCTCGGAAGTCTCCGTACCATGTGCCGGTCTTTGGAATTAAATGAAGTGCACCAGGTTTGCTCTTATTAATGTCCAGTACTTCAACTTGGCTTGGCCATCCTTCGACTTCATGATGCAGCTTCCAATTCGATAGAGAATCTTTATTGGTGAACTCATCACTTAGTTCGATTAAATCGTCTTTCGGTTTGGACTCCGCAGAACCCAGCGCCACGGATGCTGAAGTGAAGGTAATACAAGTAGTGAGTAAGAGAACCATCATTTTACGCATTAAAATAACACTCCTTATTTGTATTAGTCGATTGGAAAACATCGGAAGGGATTGGCCGATTCCCTCGTCGTTTTCCTTGTACATGAGTGTTCTATAATTGGTATAATAAAGCTGCAGCTTATTGAAAATTATAGTTGTAATGGTTATGTATGGCAATAAGTTACAATATGGTTATAGAGTTACTTTGAGGTAAGGAGGAAGCGTAATGGTATCGGATAAATGCCCGATTGAAGTGTCGATTGAAGTGCTTGGGGGGAAATGGAAACCGTTTATTTTGTATTATCTGCTCAATGGCACTAAGCGATTTTCGGAGCTGCAGCGATATATTCCCAGTGTCTCTCCGAAAGTACTAACTCAGCAACTTCGTGATCTTGAGGAGGATGGAATTATTGTTAGACATGTGTATCCGATTGTTCCACCCAAAGTTGAATATTCTTTAACTACCTATGGTGAATCCATTCGTCCTGTAATTGATATCCTTTTCAATTGGGGAACAAGTCATTTGGAACTAAGCAGGATAGAATCAACCTGTAATCACAAACTAGCTAAAGTCAAGTGAATATCAATAAAGAAAGAGAGGCCGAGTGCCTCTCCTTTTTAATTGAATCAAGAAAAGGTAATGCTTGCTTACAGCAAATCCCCTTGATGATCTGTTTCCGTATAGACGGATATCAGTACAATCGCTTGTTCATCACCGATATTTTTTACCAAATGGGGTGTGCAGGCGTTCCAGGAGAAGGAATCCCCCTCCCCAAACTCAGCGTGATCTTCCCCCTGTTCGGCGTAGATCTCCCCTTTAATCACCACATGTACTTCTTCACCCTCATGAGCATGCGGAACTTCACCAGTTGAAGCTCCGGGAGGGAACTCAACGAGCATCATCCTTACATTTTTAGTAGAGCTCAGATGCTCTACCTTTAAATTCTCGATTCCGCTTGTCGTGATTCTTCGTTCCTCTTTTCGAACAATGCCCATACGTTCTTCTTTTTTCAGCAATAAGTAGGCCAGAGGTACCTTCAATGCTTGTGCAATATTTTCTAACGTCGCGATGGATGGTGAGGTTTTATTCGTTTCAACCTGGCTTAAGAAGCCTTGGGATAAGCCTGTTTCTTCGCAAATTTGAGCGATAGTAATGTTCTTGCGTTTTCGGATTGCTCGTATGTTGGAGCCGATGTCCATTGTCTTCACTCGCTCTCAAAATATTTGTAATACAGAATATATATTTATATTAACAAATTTATTGTTGACACACCATAGTCCTATGATATAAATTACTCATATGAAATATATTTTATTATTACTAATATTTTAGATTGGAGAGATAAAGAATGACGAAAATGACAGGGGTATCTACTATTATGCGCGTGGTGCTGGGAATTATATTTCTTGTCCACGGAGTAAGTAAGTTTCAAATGGGGTTAGGCAATGTGGACGCGTGGTTTAGCTCGATGGGCATTCCTGGATTTATGGCGTATGTTGCCGCAATTATTGAACTGGTCGGGGGTATTATGCTTATTGCCGGATTGTTTACCCGCTCTGTCTCGGCTCTGCTTATCCTCATCATGATTGGCGCGATCGTTACGGTTAAGCTGTCTGCAGGACTGCTTGGAAACGATCAGTCACCTGGGTACGAGTTGGAAATCGCTTTGATGCTGATCTCCTTGCATTTGTTAGTAGTGAATCCTACACCTCTATCGGTGGATCATTTTATTCGTAACAAGCGTAGTGCAGCAGTCCAAAAGTAAGGAGATATGTTATGACACCAGCTTACCAATATGACATTCAACTGCCAGCCCATATGGACCCTGAAAAAACGTACCCTACAATTTTTACGCTTCATGGGAAGGGTTCGGATGAAAAAGATATGTCTGGCTTAGTTGCTCCATTGGCCGCCGATTTTATTATGATCCATATTCGAGGGAATCTTTCTTTTGGCCCCGGGTACCAATTTTATGAGTTGAAAAGTTTAGGAAACCCGATTCGGGAGATGTTTGATCAATCCGTTCAGCAGCTGGAGGCATTTATCGATTATGCGTCGGATAAATACCCAGTCGATGTGAGCAAGCGTTATGTGCTCGGCTTTAGCCAAGGCGCGATCTTATCAATGACACTTGCGCTTACGATGGGGGATCAGCTGAAAGGAATTGTCGCGTTAAACGGATATGTACCTGACTTTGTAAAGAAAGAGTATTTACTGCAACCGGTTAGAGACGTGTCGGTATTTCTCTCTCATGGGGAGTTCGATCCGGTATTTCCTATTTCTATTGGGCACGAGACAGCAGCATATTTTCAACCACGGACACCGCATCTGACTTTCAATACCTATCCAGCCGCTCATGGCGTCTCGGAGGAGAATCAACGTGACTTTGTAAGATGGATTGAACGGGATGCCGGAGTTTAAGGAGTTTAAACCGATAAGGAGTGAACGGTTTTATGATGCCAGCTTATTTTATCGCGCATGGTGCGCCTTCTCTTGTTCTTGAGGAACATGCCTACACTGATTTATTGAAAAATTTTGCGTCCCATACAATAAAACCAAAAGCGATTGTACTATTTTCCGCTCATTGGGAAGAGTCTGTTCAAACCGTGAGCGCGGTAGATGAGTACAGCACCATATATGATTTTGGCGGATTTCAGGATGAGCTTTACCGGATAACGTATCCGGCCAAAGGCGATCGATCCCTAAGCGACCAGATCCAAAGATTGTTTACCAAACATGGGATTGAGAGCGCGTTGGATGAGAAAAGAGGGCTCGATCACGGCGCTTGGGCGGTTCTCAAGCTGATCTATCCGGATGCGGATATTCCGGTTGTAGCCCTCTCCGTTAACCGTTATCTGACCAATAAACAGCAGTATGAGATTGGTAAGGCGTTGTCGTCACTTAGAGAACAGGATGTTTTGATTATTGGCAGTGGAGGGACCGTACACAATCTAATGGGATTGAATTGGCGGTCGGATGGCATAGACGCTTGGGCAGAAGCGTTCGATAGCTGGCTGCAGAGCAAGCTGGAAACGTGGGATACTGCTTCCCTGTTTAACTATAGGGAGCTAGCACCTTATGCCAGAGAAGCCGTGCCGTCCAGTGAACACTTTATCCCGCTTTTAATCGCAATGGGAGCTGGTGATAAGGACCGGAAAGCCCAACTACTTCACCGCAGCTATCAGTACGGCAACTTGAGCTTGAGCTGCTGGCAGTTTGATTAAAATGAAGGCGGAAGAACGCAGATTTAGGCTTGAAGGGCACCCCGAGGGTGTCCTTTTTGCATTGCTTTTGTGGAGATTCTTTATAAATTAAGGGAAATGTTGTATATTGGATGTTTAAAGTAACCTTAGGTTCCTTAGATATAGTTAATTATGAGGAGGAACAATAATGTTCAAGAAAACATCGTTTTATATAGGGACTTTGATACTTGGAGTCGCTCTATTCTTATTAAGCTTTATATTTTTGGGAAATGACCTCAAAGTAATATCGGATATACTCATTGGCGCTGGTGCTTCACTATTTGTAATAAGTACAGTCAATTTGTTAACAAAACATTTTGAGCAGCGTAATCCTGCGGTGACGAAGCAAGGCCGAACGGAGTACAAAGATGAGCGGAGCTCATCCATGCGCTACAAGGCAAAAGCTAAAGCGGGGGATATGATCCAGTGGTTTGTATTGGGGATTGCTTGCTTATTGATTGTGATCGACGCGAGTTTATGGGTGATCATGGTAACCTTAGGTGTGTTTCTTTTGTACAATGTATTGACCGAGTACTTTACGAATAGATACCAAAAAGAAATGTAAATTGGTTGGAAAAAGCCACTCCTAAGAGTGGCTTTTTTGCATTCTTTTTCATAGCAGATTTGTATTGTCGTCGTACCAAGGGTTCAAATGAACCAATACTTCTTCGACTTCAGGGTGGTGTTCAATGATCGAGTGTTTGATTTGTCTTGAAATATCATGTCCTTCTTGGACACTTAACTGAGCAGGAATGCTTACTCTCACATCAACAATAATGTAATGTCCATGATCTCTAGCACGGATTCGGTCAATCCGTTTAACATCTGGAACCTCACGAACTAGGTTGATCAATGCATTCATTTTTTCAGAGTCTACATTTTTCTCCATCAGAACACCCACGGATGACTTCCCCATATGAACAGCCAGTCTCAACACAAAATAAGCGACGATAATACCCGCAATCGGATCTCCGTAGGACAACAGTGTCATTTGATAATAATCACCAATTAGAGCCAAGCCAATTCCGATGACCGCTGCGATCGATGCATATACATCAGCAAGATGGTCATAGGCGGTAGCGATCAAACCATTACTGTTGTTCTTCTTACCAACTGACATTGTATAAACGTACAGGATTTGTTTCAACACCAATGAAAACCCCGCGGCGATTAGTGCGATGACGCTTGCTTTTTGAGGGGGTTCAAATAGAACCGTTACGGAATGGTAACCCATATAAATCCCAGCCATCACTAAAATAATAGCAACAATACCTGCACCGATAACTTCTGCTTTACCATGTCCATAAGGATGATCCTCATCGGGAGGTAGTTTTGAAACACGCATAGAACTTAGTGCAGCTCCTGTAGCCACGATATCACCTGCATTATGTACACCATCTGCAATTAATACAGGACTGTTGAATATGAGTCCGACAGCCAATTTGACGGTTGTTAGTATAATGTTGCTGATTAAGCTAATCCAAATAGCAAAAGCGGACTGTTTGTTTTCACTGACCATGTCTTTATAACCCCTTATGAACCATAGTTTTAATCATTCACATCGTGACCATAAGCAAGACAAGTTCCTTCGATTCCAATGATATGAATAGTAGGGCTTAATATTAGCGTATAAACATCGTGTGAGTCTAGAGAAACAGCTTTTCCCCTCTCCTAAAGATTAAGTTAGGGTATAAAAAGTTGAGTGAATGAAACAAAAGTATTTCCAGTTATTATATCCATAAAACAAAAAAGACCGCGATTTACGCGCTCCCACTAAGCAATTATGTTCTTGTCATTCGACAACTTACTATGGTCGATGACCATGATTGGGTGAACCGTATCATAAGAAGTGGTACAGCCAAATGTTATAATTTTTATTGAAACTAAAGCACAGACCGGAGTAACAGAACCTCATAATGAAGAGGGGGTTATTTTTGAAAATCGATAGACTGCTTGGAATCCTGATCTATCTTTTAAATCGTGATACGGTTAGTGGACGGTCACTGGCGGAAAAATTTGAGGTATCCTCTCGTACAATTCAGCGGGATATTGAAACACTGAGCATGGCTGGTATTCCAGTGACTTCGACACAGGGTACACATGGCGGGTATAGCATTATTAACAGCTTTAAAATGAACAGGCAGATCTTTAGTACAGATGATTATGTTCTCATCATAACAGCCTTAAAAGGATTATGTTCAGCATATGAAAGTAGACAGATCGAAGCTACATTTGAAAAGCTGCTGTCACTTTCACCGAAGGATGAGCTATTCCAACAAAATATTCATCTTGATTTTAGTGTGCTGCGTGAGGGGTTTGATGTAAGAGATTATTTGACTAGTATAGAAACAGCAATTCGCAAAAGAGTTGTAATTGAATTTCAATACACAAACGCTGAACATTTTAAATCACGAAGACTTGTTGAACCCGTAGCGGTCACGTATAAGTGGTATTCATGGTACTTGTTAGGGTTTTGCTGTGATAAGCAGGAATACCGTATGTTCCGTCTTTCAAGAATTCGAGATTTGAAATTAACATGTCAGGACTTTTCCAATGTACATCATAATGCAGAAGAACTTTTAGCCGAAAAGCAAGATACCCGGCCGTATATGAATATTAAACTGGCATGCCAGTCTGACATCAGGATTTCGATCGAAGAAAGCTTTCCTAATTCACGTATAACAGAAACCGGTAATAACGAGTTAATGGTTGAATTCAGTGTTCCGGAAAATGAGAAAGGATGGTTTGGAACCTTGCTCGGATATGGTAATAAGATAACTGTTTTGGAACCTGAGAAATTAAAACACACATTGATTACATATGCTGAGGACATTTTACAAAAATATCGTTGAATGACGACATAATGTTGTCTGATATCTTCCTTTATACTGAGCTTAATCTATGAAAAAGAGAATATGAAGGGGATGACGAAATTGGGTGAAATCATAAGATATGATGTGAATGAAGAAAATGCATACTCTGGTTATGTTGAAGCGGGTGATTTTATTTTTCTCAGCTTTTGTGTTGGTAATGTTGGTCAATCGATTGAGCAGCAGGTTGAAGGAGCCCTTGATGATATGAGTAACAGATTACAGAGGGCAAACCTGACATTGGACTCTATAGTTAAGGTGGATATTTTGCTTCGGGATGTCTGGGATATACCTGTAATGGAGGAAGTTTTCAAACGTAGATTTAAAGGTAACTTTCCAGCTAGAAAAACTATTTCTACCGAGTTTGCACATTGTGGCGGCCCAAATGGACTTAAGGTTCAAATTGATGGCGTGGCATATAACCCCAAGCCAAAATGATAATAGTGATACACGTGGAAAAGGCAGAGACATCTAAAAAGGCCCGATTAGCTCGATACAGAGCTAATACGGGCCTTCACTAATCAAGATCGCTCTCTACGAATTCTTTTAGAGCAGCAAGCTTATCATCCCAATACTCATCAAAAAAGGCGAGCCATTGCTTTATTTCGGCCAGGGGTTCTGGCTGAAGCATATACCGTGTTTCCCGTCCAACCCTCTGACTGCTGACAAGGCCTGCTTCATTCAGCACTTTCAGATGTTTATTGATAGCGGTACGGGTGATTGGAAAACAAGCGGTCAATGCGGTAATCGGCATTTCTTCATCAGCAAGCAATTTCAACAACCTACGGCGGGTAGGGTCTGCTATTGCTTGGAATACATCATGTTTTGACGCGGATGCTTCCAATAATCTTAAGCCTCTACGTATTTAACAAGGCTTTCGTTGACAATGCTTTCCCATCCGCCGTTCATAACTTCACGAATGACTGAGTGCGGTTGTCCAAACGCTGTGACTTTTTCTGAATCCCAACCTGAATGAATCAGAGTGAACTCTGTCTTTTCGTCTTCTAACGTCTTTAATTCAAAAGCAAGATGCCAATCTTTATCCCAGTCAAACCCGACACGATTCGGAGGGTCAATTTCAGTCACTTTACAAGGTGAATCTCCGAATTGGCCCGTATGAAGTATGAATTCATATCCAACAATAGGTTCAAACGTATTCCCCATCCACCATGAGGCAATACCTTCTGACGTTGCAACAGCCTTCCATACTTTTTCGATAGGTGCGTTGAGTGTAATGGTTTTTCGTATTTCCGGTATTTCTCGATTGTCCATAGTTGTGCCTCCTTGGTTAATGTGACACCCAAAGGTGTCATAAGTGATTATAACACCTTTGGGTTCATGTAGGAACCCTTAATACAAAGTGTGAATTATAAGCTGAATATTCGTAGTGTATCCTTCGTGATCAAGCTTATCCATCATCAAGTTACGCTATATGGTTCATATGCGGGGATATATTTAATTGTAAATGTAGACAGGTCTATGGCAGAATAGTATGAAATACGAACAACAAAGAAATGGAGAACCTAAAACAATGTCTAATTTGCCAAATTGTCCAAAATGTAATTCAGAATACACTTATGAAGATGGGAATCTTTTTGTTTGCCCGGAATGTGCTCATGAATGGGGTCTGGAAACCGAAAACAGTGAAGATACCAAAGTCGTCAAAGATGTTAATGGAAACGTCTTGAACGATGGTGATTCCGTAACAGTCATCAAAGATCTTAAAGTAAAGGGAAGTTCATCTGTCTTGAAGATCGGTACGAAGGTTAAAAATATACGTCTGGTAGATGGGGATCATGATATTGATTGTAAAATCGATGGGTTTGGGGCTATGAAACTAAAATCAGAGTTCGTAAAAAAGATATAAAGTCCTATTAACTCAAACATAGTACAGTGTGTTATATATATGAAAATATCGGTCTTATGACCGATATTTTTTTATTTCCAGAATGATATCTCCTTAGTGTAATAAAACGGTTCAACGTGGTATAAATGCTACTCTGCCACCATAATCTAACGACATAAGATTACAGATCAATTCTGCTCACATCATGTTGTCATATGACAACACTAATGACAACACTCACTATATCGATGTTGAGCAGTGGACTATATTAAAAGCAACAATTTTATTTAAAAGGAGTGATATGAAAAATGCACCCAATCCAGAACAGATGGAAAATGGTTCTTAACAAAACATCTGTGATCGGTTTGTTTCCGGTAATGGCTACCTCTAAAGCAGGTTCAGCTACAGAGCTGAATATGATAGAAGTCAGTTCTTCAGATGACCACTTCCTTGCTCTTATGAGTGATGGAACGGTAATGGCTATAGGCTGTAACCAAGACAATCAACCGGAGAATACAACGATGGTTACAGAGCAGGCTGCCCACTTTGTGGTAACAAGTGAAGAGGGAAGATTCTTATCCAACATTAAGGCCATTGCCGCAGGAGGCTTTCATAATCTTGCTTTGGATAATCGGGGTCAGGTGTGGGCTTGGGGAGATCATAGTGCAGGCCAGTTAGGCATTGGCCGTATAAATGATGCAAATCGTATTCATGCAGTAACACATGTTGTATTTCCTCAGGATGTACATATCGTAGAAATCTCTGCAGGAGCTGATTTTAGCTTAGCATTGGATGACCAGGGTCATGTCTGGGCTTGGGGCGATAATGAGGAAGGTCAACTGGGCATCGGTTATCACAACAATGGGGAATCACAGTTTAATCCGATACAAGTGAATACAGCCGATGGACCCTTAAACCATATCCAATCAATCTCATCAGGATCGTATCACAGCCTCGCTCTGGATAAAGACGGACGGATCTGGGGCTGGGGAGCGAATTGGAATGGAGCGCTGGGATTTGATAAGACCATTCATTTGGAGAGCATAGTAGAGGAGATTCTGTTGTCGTGGGGGAATGAAGTAAGCTTCACTTTGGGTGAAGTGGTACGCACGGATCATTTTTACACGTTGATGGATTATATGACTGAATACTATAAGGATGAGATGATCTGGAATGTTGCCAAGCCGATTACGAATTTGGGTGATGTATTCTCAGAAGTATTTGCAGGGAATATGCAAAGCCAAGTTGTGAAGGCGGACGGTTCTGTATGGGCCTGGGGTTACGTGGAAGATCAAATGAATGATGTTGGGAAATATTTTAATTTCGAAAGAATCGAGCTCAGAGCAGATCCATCACCAGGTCTGGACGCCTCCGATCCACCTTGGCTAGGGCATACTCCGCTTAGCAATGAATCAAAATGGAGCTTAACCCTACGTGAGGATAGCACCCCGTACTTACCCTTTAAATTAGATGAAATTATCAAGTTCCACATGATTACAGGTGAAGGGTTCTTCATGATTTTCCGCGGTAGTTATGATGCAGAATGGTCACTCCAAAAGAATTACATAAATTATGAAGCAATTTCAATATAACGTGTGATGATATGTTGTAGCCCACTTTGGCTTGGACAGCCGTTAACATTACGGTGAGTCTTGGCATCGCTACGTTTACTCCGCTGGATACAGATACACCATACTGAAAAAAGCCGACCAAGCCCTGTATCCTTCTAAAGAAAAATGGGATAAATCAGGTAACGCACATCATGGATTTGAATGAACGGTTGGGCGCTCCACATAAATTCTAAATAACTGAATGTATAGAACAACACTAATTAATGCAAAAACGAGTATGATGCTAAAAACCCCCATAGGTGGAACCCAAGTAGACAGAAAAACGGTCAGCGGTGCTAAAAACCTTCCGATCGTAAACTGTAAACTGTTTGCTCCCATGTACTGCCCTCTAGCCTGCTCTGGGGCATAACGACTAATAAAGCTCTCTGTCACTGGGGAACGTACAATTTCGCCAAATGTAAAAATAATTGTAACGAAAAATAAGAACCAAATATTCGTGTTTAGTCCAAGCGCGAATGTGCCAACTCCGGACAACAGCGACGACAGGATGAATACGTTACGCTCTCTCCAATTTCGAAACCATTTCGTAACAGGAAGGATAAACAGAACAAATAAGAGCCCATTTAACCCCAGCAACCACCCAAATATTTCCTTGCCTGTAAGCATAAATGAATCACCATTCCAAGCGAATAGGGCCTGAGACGGGACATAATTGATCACATACACCGCCAAATACAGATCCAATTGCATAATGGTCACAAGCGAAAAAATACCTGCCAAAATATACACGAGAAACACTTTATCCCGAAAAATGATGCCATATCCTTTCCATTGTTCCTTGAATACATGGGACATTGATTTCGAACGTTCCATTCTTTTGGCTGACTGTGGTAATGTTTCATGAACCATGAAATAAATGGCGATGAAGTACAACAACAAGACGAAAGCACAGGTCCATAAGAGTTCATGCCGGTATTGGAAGAAGAAAATGGCACCCAGTGCAGGCCCGAGAACAGCACCAATGTTATTGGCTGTCGTAAACGTTGCGAAGACTTGCCTGCGATCTTGTGCAGGAACCAGGTCAGCAACCATAGCAGAGCTTGCAGGTTTATAGATTGTCCCCCCTAGTCCAATACCGATAAATGCAACATAATCAATCCAATGTGAAGAAGACATCGCAAACAGTACAAACATCATGGTCTGAAGGGAAGCTCCAAGCAGCATGACAGGACGTCGTCCTATTCGGTCCGCTAAAGCTCCCCCAAGCAGGTTGCCAATGATGCTGAATATCGGGGGAACCATCATCAAGATTCCTGCAATGTGGTTACCTAATGCAGCACCAAAATAAACCGCTATAAAGGGAAAGTACATCCAAAACAGCATATTGAACAGGGCTTCACCGATTAACCGGACTTTTAAATTGTTATCCCATAAACGAATTTTCACAAGATACCCTCTTTTCTATCGTTTCCCGGCCGGGTATTCCAAACTATAAAATATTTTCCAGGGAAAATATAGACTTATAATTCGCTTTAGTTTATACTAATAATATGAAAGTCGAGGGAGCACCCTTTGATTTAATTGTCCCACAAAACGAACATTTGTTCTAAATACAAAGACGCTCTGTTATAAGAGCGTCTTTTTTGGTGCGAATTTTTACTCCACATGATTTCCTTGATAAACCGTTCGGTAAACGGCAGGTGTTAAAGCTTCGAATTTCTTAAAGGTTTTAATAAAATATCCGGCATCACAAAATCCCAATTCATCACCGATCTGATTAATGGATAGATCTGTTGTCTCTAGAAGTTGCTTGGCCCATTCAATTTTTAGGCGTGAAATGAAGACGGAGAAGTTCTCACCGGTTTCTTTTACAAAGATTCGGCTGAAATAGCTTGAACTAATGTGACACAGCTTGGCCATCTTACCTAATGTTATATTTTTATTTTTATGATGATAAATATAGTCAAATGCGGGCTGCAGCAGTGTATTGGAAGAACGGAATTCATTGGATGTTGTCTTTTTTATTTTATTCTCAATTAGCGTACTGGAAAGCTCGTGTTGAATCGCTTGTATATTCCGGTACGTACGATCCGAAGGGCTGATGGAATCTTGAGACGGATTATCGATGTCCATGGTTAAAGCTTTTTTGTACATATCGATGGTTGAGCTCTTGGTTATCGCTTCTTCCACAATATAGTTGCATAGGTGAAATAACATATCGGCGATGGTTGTCACTTCTTCGTATGACAAAGTAGGCAGAGAAAGATAGTCTTGCTTCAACGTTTTGAACTTTTTATTCGTTTCCGAATTGGACGGACGAGTTACGATTTGTTCAAGCGGCTGAGGCTGATCGGTATCGCGCAGCTTGATTTGCCCGGCCATGATGGCTCCAATGTATTGATTATCAACAATGATCGGAATGGCAATATCGATAATATTGAAATGGCACATATAAATATACGGTTTATTGAGCCGTACAGCTTCTAGACCACCTCTGGCATCACATTTCTGACAGTATGGAGACAGTGAGGGATCTTTTCTGACGGACTCGCAGAAGGATTGACAGTAGCTATGTTTTGTAACAGGAACCCCTTTATAGTCGACGGTAATAATGGCCATTTTGGTGACCAGCGCAAGGGAGTCCTGTAACGTATGCCACTTCTCTAAATCAATAAGTTTATCTAACTGAAACAATGAATTTTTCATTATGGCTCACTCCCTATATATTGCTGCGCTTGTGCAATAGTACTGAACAAATCTACTCAATTATACTATGACAACCTGCCTAGAGGACAAGATTATACAATTTGTCAGCTGTATGACAAAAAAACACAATCTGAAAGCGCTTAAATACAGGGGTATAGTTCAATGATTAAAATTTGTGGAAAGATTATAATGGAAGCAATGAAAGCAAGGGAGGAATTTATGATGAGAAAAGCGTTTATTAGCCCAACGAAGTATGTGCAGGGAGAAGATGAGCTGTTAAATTTGGGGTATTTCGTAAAGACATTCGGGGATTCTGCTTTGCTTATTGCTCATCCAGATGATGTAAATCGGGTCAAGGATAAACTAAAATCTACTATAGATAAATTTAATATCACATTGGTTGAAAGCAACTTCCAAGGAGAGTGCTCCCGCGAAGAAGTGAAGAGACTGCAAGAGCTGGCGAAAGAAAAGGCCTGTTCCTGTACGATTGGTTTAGGCGGAGGAAAAGCGATTGATACCGCGAAATGTGTAGCAGAAGGCGAAGCCTTAATCATCGTTCCGACGATCGCAGCAACCGATGCGCCAACGAGCCATTCCGCAGTTCTTTATACACCAGAAGGTGAATTCGATGACTATGCATATTTTAAACAAAGCCCTAGTGTGGTCATGATTGATACAACCGTTATTGCCAACGCTCCTACAAGATTTCTGGTGGCGGGTATGGGAGATGCGCTCTCGACCTATTTTGAAGCTAGAGCTACTGCAAGATCGTATTCAAACGTCAATGCAGGATTACCGTGCGGCGTTCGCGAAGGAGTCTGTGGAGCGGCAATAGGAACCAATACCGCGCTGGCGCTCGCCAAGTTCTGTTACGAAACCTTAATGAAGGATGGTATTCAGGCCAAGGTAGCTTGTGATAGTAATATGGTCACTCCTGCGCTTGAGAATATTATCGAGGCGAATATCCTTTTGTCAGGACTTGGTTTTGAAAGTGGAGGCTTAGCTGCGGCTCACGCTATTCACAATGGATTAACTTCACTTGAAGGAACTCATCATTATTACCATGGCGAGAAAGTAGCCTTTACAACCATTGCTCAGTTGGTTCTTGAAAATGCGGATAAAAAAGAGTTGGATGAAGTATTGGCGTTCTGTTCAGCCGTGGGTCTTCCAATATGCCTCCCTGATCTTGGGGTCGACAGCGTAACGTACGAAGAATTGCTGACTGTAGCGAAAAAAGCTTGTATCCCTGAAGAATCCATTCATTCGATGCCATTCCCAATTACAGAGGAAGCGGTGGCAGCAGCCATTATGGTAGCCGATCAGCTCGGTCGGAAATACAAGATGAGTAAGGATGAATAAGATGAAAAAAATTATTAATAAACCAGAAACATTAGTAAGAGAGATGTGTAACGGCTTAGTCTTGGCACATCCGAACCTGGAGTTTAATAGCAAGTATAAGATCATTAAGAAAAAAGAACTCAACCAGAACAAAGTAACGCTGATCAGCGGCGGTGGCAGCGGTCATGAACCCGCGCATGCCGGATTTGTCGGCAAAGGTATGCTGGATGTGGCTGTCGCTGGCGATGTATTTGCTTCCCCATCCCAAATTCAAGTGTATCAAGCGATCCGGTCCTCAGCATCCAATAAAGGAACGCTATTAATTATCAAGAACTACAGCGGCGATATTATGAATTTCAAAAATGCGGCTCACCTTGCAGGTGAAGACGGCATTGTAGTCGATTTTGTGAAAGTGGATGATGATATTGCGGTAGAGGACAGTCTCTATACCGTTGGAAGAAGGGGCGTAGCGGGAACGGTCCTAGTCCACAAAATAGCAGGTGCGGCGGCTGAAGCGGGCATGACCTTGGATCAAGTAAAGGAAGCCGCTCAAAAAGCGATAGACCATACGAAAAGTATTGGCTTTGCGTTTACTTCTTGCACAGTTCCTGCCAAGGGAACCCCAACGTTTACTCTTGAGGACAATGAAATGGAATACGGTGTCGGCATTCATGGCGAACCCGGAATCCGCAGAGAAAAGATCGTTCCGGCTGATGAGTTGGCGGTCCGAATGGTGACCGCATTGTTGGAAAACTTGAAGATTGACGATGGTACAGAGCAGGAAGTTGCTGTATTGATCAACGGTTTTGGAGCAACGCCGATGCAGGAATTGTATCTGTTAAACAACTCGGTCATTCGTGAATTGTCATCTCGTAATAAAAAGGTCTATAAAGTTTTTGTAGGCAATTTCATGACGAGTATCGATATGGCCGGTGCGTCTGTTTCGATTATGAAGTTGGATGATCAGTTGAAGCAATTGTTGGCTGAACCATGTGATACACCAGCGCTGGTTGTTCATGAGCCATTCGAACAAGTCAACTTCACTGAGGTTGTATTGAAACAAGAGGAGAATAAGTCTGTATCCTTTACTTGTGAGACGAATGAAGATTACGCCACCATTAAAAATAATCAATTTTCTTTAAACAATCTCATTTATCTCATCGACAAGATGAGTGAAGTCATCATTGATAATGAGGTACCATTCTGTGAGCTGGATGCACATGCCGGAGACGGTGATTTTGGCATGAGTGTGGCGAAAGGATTTAAGCAATTAAAAACCGAGTGGAAAGACATTATAAGTAACCATACATCGGATATTGGGGATTTTCTGGATGCTTGCTCCCTGATCATTATGGAGCATTGCGGAGGAGCTTCCGGCCCGATCTGGGGATCGGCATTCCGGGCAGCCAGTAAATATGCCGGGGATAAACAGGAGCTGTCGGTTCAGGAGTTTGCCGGCATGATGTCCGCCGTGGTGAAAGGGATTCAAGATACTGGCGAGAGATCGTTTGGCCGAGGTGCGGTTGTTGGTGACAAAACATTGATTGATGCGCTTGCTCCTTATGCTGAATCTTGGGAACAGAGTGCCCTTCAAGGTGATGATATTAAAACTGCGTCGGCAAAAGCGGCAGATGCGGCAGTACAAGGGGCGAAGCAGACGGAAAGTATTGTTGCCCGTATGGGACGAGCCGGCACCGTTGGTGAGCGAAGCATTGGCTATCCCGATGCTGGAGCTTACGCATTAGGGGTTATTTTCACTCAGTTAGATCAAGCTTTACGGTAACTGAATGGAAATATCCCATTGAAGTTAGTGGGAACGTTCGCTTTAAAATAATGAAAGCAGCACAGATGAAATTTCTGTGCTGCTTTTTTTTGAAACGCCGTCGCCCTTCGAAAAGGACAACGAAGTCGTTTCTGCTTGCTAGAAACATGTAAAGGATTCGATACTTCTTAAATCAAATCCGGAGAAAACCCATCTGCTCCCGGTCCATCTGAAGCCGGCAACGGAAGTGCGGCCGACAAAAGTGGGGAAAAACCAAAAGCCTATTCCGAATCTCGGCCAAATAAAGGTGTTTCGGAACAAACAGCCTGAAATCGCACCAGGGTCGACGGCAAATGTTGTAGCGACAGGCTTTTGGGGGGTAGCTTGAGGGGGCGGGGATGTCGGTGCCTGCTGCGAACCCTGTGGTCCTTGTGGTGGCATAAATGCCATGAATGATCACTCCTTCTGTAGGATGTAATGAAATCTGAACTGAGTTTTTGATGAGTCCAGCGCGCAATGTAGTCAACCGCCGTCATGCGGCGCCGCACGCGCTGTTATTGCACGAGTGAGAGTGTGTGGCCCTAATTCTAGGTATACAGCAGAGTGATCACGAGCAGTTCGTACAGGACAAGGGGTAAAATAACATCATTGTAGTAATTGGGGCCGAAGCCGCGCGGACTGCCTTGACCTGGCAATTTTAAGTATAAAATGCCCTTATCACAGTATGTGATGGACCCTTCGAAAACGTCTCCATCGAGTGTTTCTACGCGAACGAATTGATTCACATGAAGTCTGCACATATGGTGTATGTGATCTCGAGTAGATTTTAGGGAGTGAATATTGTTCGATCCAACTTGATGCAAGATATGCTCCTGATGCCCGGAGCCGGGGTACTGAATGCTCATCGTTTAGACCTCCATCTCTGGGTGTTTATCCATATCTGCAATATATGCGGATGACCATAGGAGGGTGCAGTTTTCTTAGACCATAAGAGCAAAAATGAGGACGAATTGAATAGGAATTCCTTGATACAATAAGGTCAGTAATGTGAAAGGAGGCGGGAGTATAATCGTGGTTCATATCAATCTTTCTTTTGAAGAAATGTGGGAGAAGATCATTGCGTGCGACCGTAAATATGACGGGTTATTTTTTACAGCAGTGAAAACAACTAAAATTTACTGCCGTCCTTCCTGTAAATCAAGAAAGCCGAAAAAGATAAATGTAGAGTTCTTTTTTGACATCGGGGAAGTTGAAAAGGCTGGTTATCGAGCTTGCAAAAGATGTCAACCAGAGGTTGACCACTCTCCGCATGTTGGACTTGTCCGAGATGTCATTGCTTTTTTGGTAAATCATTATAAACAAAGGCTGGAATTAAAAGATATTTCAAACCATGTTGGTGTAAGTCCCTATTATCTTGAACGACTGTTTAAACAGGAGACATCTGAAACTCCTCGTACCTACCTGGATAAAATACGAGTTGATAAAGCGGCCTATTTATTAACAAACACATCAGGAACAAATCTTGAGATTTGTTATGAGGTTGGATTCCAGAGCCCTTCGAATTTTTATAAGGTGTTTCGTCGATTGCAAAATTGTTCTCCCAGCGAATATCGTGGCCTGAACAGTAAGGAGCAGCAATGAATGAGAAAAATTCAGAATCTTATATCGAGATTTGTACGCCAACTGAATTTGATTTTTCGGAGTGTTTAGTGTTCTTAGGGAGGTCTGAGCATGAAGTGCTTCATCAGATCAAGGATGGTTGTTTATATAAACTGGTGAAAATAAATGACGAAATAATTTTATTGAAAATCCGGAGCTCCTTAGGATCAATCTTAGTAGAACTACCAATGGGTCACCCATCTGAAAGCGCACGCGTAGAGGTCGTATCTTATATACGGGAATGGTTTGATTTAGATCAAAACTTGAACAATTTTTACAACGCAGTCAGTCAAGATATGGTACTGGGACAGCTTATCCATAAATATTACGGATTACGGATGATGTGTATTCCAGACTTATTTGAAGCTCTGACATGGGCGATTATGGGACAACAGATCAATTTAACATTTGCACACACATTAAAAAAACGTTTTACGGAGCACTTTGGGGAATGTCTTTCTTTTAAAGGTGAAACCCATTGGCTATACCCGACACATGAAAAAATAGCAGCTTTAGATGTCGAGGATTTAAGGAAGCTTCAATTTACTGTTCGAAAGGCTGAGTATATTATAGGAATTGCTAAAGCCATGGCTAATGGTGAAATTACGAAGCAATCGCTCCTTCAGAAACGAGATTATGAAAAAATAAAACAATCATTGATGGACATAAGAGGAATAGGGGCATGGACGGCCGATTATGTGATGATGAAATGCTTGCATCTTCCCGCTGCCTTTCCAATGGCGGATGTGGGACTTCAAAATGCGTTAAAACTTCTAACAGGACTTGATCGTAAGCCGACGATCGAGGAAATCAAAGAGATGGCAGCGCATTGGGAAGGCTGGCAGGCATATGCTACCTTTTATTTATGGAGGTCTTTGTATGAGTGAACTATATCAATTAGATTACGAATCACCGATTGGAGTTATCGAAATCATTGGAACAGATGAGGCCATTTACTCTATTATGTTCTCTGAACGAGATACCATAGTCCATATGAAGCAACAGCAAACTCCCAAGGTGTTGGTCGATTGCTGTTGTCAGCTTGATGAGTATTTCAGAGGTGAGCGCAGTGAATTTACGTTTCCCTATCGATTTGCAGGAACCGATTTTCAAAAAAAGGTATGGAATGCTTTAACCGGAATACCCTACGCAAAAACGGGGTCCTATAAAGATATTGCTGTTTCCATTGGTCATGGGAAAGCCATTAGGGCAGTCGGAAGTGCAAATGGTAAGAACAAATTAAGTATCGTCATTCCTTGTCATCGGATTATCCGTTCGAATGGACAATTGACAGGTTATGCAGGTGGCTTGTGGAGAAAGGAATGGCTTCTTCAGCATGAACGTACGACGAGCGTATGAGGAAGCTAATAAAGCGCGATTAATTTTGTACCGAGAATGGATACGTTCAGTCTTACAGATTTGAAAGTAGATCCGTCCCATGACAATAGATTTTCGACATAGCCTAATGTATCGGCATTCGTTGGTCCAATGATACGCTGGAGAGCGAGTAAATCATAACTCGACCCCTTAATATCAGTAACGATAGGGTATAATGCCCCCAAAGCAAGTACTTCGCCGCTTACAGGCTGCTTAAGCTTCCCTTGATCTGTGTAGAGTGGTGACAAATAGTCATAGCCCCGATTGCTAATATCGATCGTAAACAGGATGTCCAGTTGAGGGCTTCCGACACTCACCTTATAAAAGTCTTCATAATTAACCTTAAACTGATATAATTCATTATATTTTTGTACGTTAAACAGTTCATGCAGATGGTTATTACGGAATGAGTAGATATAAAAGAAGCCGTATCCTCCGCTGCCTCCTGACTCCATGCCTAAGAATATGTCCGCGACCCGATCCTTGTTAAAATCACCAAGAAACAGCCCAGCATTATATCCGGCATTGTCTGGAGGATGAACGGCTGTTGTTTGTTTAGTAGCCCCATCCTCGATAATGATCGTAATATGGTCAGCAAACATGCTGGTGGGGTCTTCTTTATTGCCAACTAAATACACGGTATCCAGTATACCGTCCCCATTAACGTCGCCGCGTTTCATGTCTAATAAGACTGAAGGGCGAGCTTGTCGATAGGATGGATATCCCCAGTAAGGGCTGTGATTTAAATATCCCATAGGACATCTCCTTGCTCATTGTATTATCGTTCTGTTTATGAGAGCCATGTTCTACAAGGCTCCCGTCATAAAAGAGCCATGAATATGCTCCAGCTTATGCGAATGCCCATATGAAGGTGCTGCAAGGAATAGTTCAGGATATTCGGGGGCAAGAGCGATTGTAGGAACGATTCGTACACGCAGCGTCTACAACAGACAAAGGGAGTGTCCCAGGTCAATGGACCTTATGGGACACTCCCTTTTTGCAGCTTATGTCATATCACTTTTGCTGAAGTGTATAGATAAGCGAGGATAATTTAAGGAGATTTCATTCGTGATTTCTAATAAAACATTTGGGTCAAAAGCCGATGCAAAAATCTCACGATCAGGCAAGAAGGTAACACTGGTACCTGTTTCATTCGTTACACCTACTGTCAGTAAAGCTGTCTGAGGGATTCCGTGTTTGTAATCCTGACGGAATACCTTGCCCTCGCGTCGAATTTCAACCGTAAGCTTTTCTGAGAGTGCGTTAACAATCGGAATGCTAATCCCCTTTTCACTCCCTAGGTTTTTATTTCGCTTTCTCGCTAGTTTGCTCCAGTTCAAATATCAATTCATTGGCCATCCGCTTGTTCAAGCGATGGGTTTTCTTTTCGCCAATTTGGGCAGAAAGCTCTTTAATCTTTGCAATTTGAGTGTCTGTTGGGGGCTGGAGCTCAATTAATCGTTCATAGTTTTGATAAGCTATTTTTTGTGCGGTTTCCGGGGAAAGAAGATCAATGATTTCGTATAAAGCATGGGCAACTTGATATGCGTTTAAGCCGTATCCCGAATCTGTCGATAACATAAACCGATCTGGATACTGCTCCATGAGCGGTACATAATCCTCCAGCTTATGCGTACTGTCAGGGTTATACGCGGTAAAGCCTGCGAAAAAATCGATGTACAGATTTGGATACTTTTCCAATAGTGGTTTTATATTTTCGGGCATATTATATGCATTGGCATGTCCGAAAATAAAAGTCGTATCCGGGTGCTGTTCTAATGCTTGCTTCAGATGCTCAATGGGCGGGCCATTTGTTGGATCGATATGCAGTAGGACAGGAACGCGGTAAGTCGCCGCCAATTCATAGACTTTGGGAAGATTGCCGTCATTCGGATGCTCGGATTTCCACTCTAATTTGGAGACAATCGGGGAGTAGGTGGAGGCGGCAGCGATTTCACCTATGTTTAGATAACCCTGCTCCAGATTTTCTTTCACTATGGACAGGCCCTCTTCGTCGTAGACCGGAAATCCTGCAAAAGACGGGTAAACATGGGACGGGTTTTTGCGATAATGATCCCAAGCCAGTTGATCCGTCACTTTAGCACTCGGTTCTGAAATATCTCCGAATAATACGATTCGATCAATTCCGTAGGAGGTCCAGGTCTTCACCGCATTAGGATTACCAGCGTCATGGTTGTGAATATCAATGAGGGTGATGTCCCGGTATAACTCTTGTACATCCGTACTCGTATCCTTAGATGTGCGAATCTTCTGGATCAAGTCCAGTTCCTGACTTGGCTTATAGTCTGTAAGAGGTTCAACAATTACGTTACTGCCTGACCCTGATGAACATGCGGCTAGAACTGAAACACCGAGGCTAAGTATACAAAGTGTGTTTCGCAGCTTCTTTCGAGGCATTTTTCTTTCCTCCATTATCACAATTATTTTTTTGTTTTCCCGCTGCCTCATGCCTATGCCTTGTTTTATCTGGGGAAACTTTACATTTTATAAATAGAGTATGTGGTAAAGCAGCTGTAAACTCAACTGTTAGTTTTGGACAAGCCCGGGTGATAACATATAATTGATGGCTGATTTCTTTAATGAAAAACGGCGAGCCGAAGAAATTGCCTTCAGTTCGCCACTCCTATGGATATGTTATTTAGACCGTGAGAAGGCCATGTCGGCCTAATTCATCCGGAAACACAACGAGATGATGCGTATACGCATCAAATCCAGGTGGTTTCGCGTTTGTAAGTGTGATAGTATTTACATCTATATAAGATGAGGAAGTGAGCTTTAGTGATAAACATAACCATTCCAACACCGGATGTTACCATTACCAAACAAGATGCTCCAGAGCTAAGTCATATTTACGGATTTACGGATTTTCACCTGATCTCCAGAGAAAAGGGTGGAATCTTTATGTTTTACAACGATAATGACGAGCTATTGTTCGTTGGTAAAGCTAGAAAGCTGAGACCGAGAATCAAAAAACATTTTGAGGACTCTGTCTCCGTGATCAAGGACCATAGAAACGAAGTTACAAAAATTGAAGTTTGTATCATCGAGGATCCTGTACACAGGGAAATCTATGAAACGTACATTATTAATGAGCTCAAGGCCAAATACAACGTAGATAAAGTGTTTTTCAAATAATTAGTAGACAATAAAAAAGCAATAGACGCAGCCTCTCGGGACTCCGTTATTGCTTTTTTTGTGTTTAACGGGCTTGTAGCGCACTATGTTTACGTTCAACGATGTAGCAGGCCGTACCCAGGATTAGACCGAGCCCTACAAGCAGCGCACCAACCCAAGGAAGGGATGTTATGGACAGATGTGTAATGACCCATCCTCCAATGAAAGCTCCAGCGGCATTACCCAGATTACCGGCAGAGTGACTGGAAGTAGAAGCAAGCGCTGGAGCGGCCTGGGCCAGACTCATAATCCGTACTTGTAGTCCCGGCATCACTGCGAAGGAAGCAGTACCCCATAGAAATATAGTCAGTACAGCAGCTAGCGGACTATACACGGTAAAGGTAAAGAGGGTAAGAATGACACATATTGCAAAATATAGCCCCAGTATAGAAGGCATCAGCTTCCAGTCTGCAAGCTTGCCGCCAACGATATTACCAATCGTGACGCCACAGCCGAACAGGACCAGAATCCAGGTTACACTGTATTCGGCGAAACCGGTCACTTTTACGAGCAGGGGAGTAATATACGTAAATACGGTGAATAAGCCGGCGTTGCCTAGAGCGCCGATTAGCAAGTATAGGAGTAACTTGGGCTGAATCAGAGCGGAAATTTGCTGTACAAGACTAACCGGTTTGTCTTGTTTCATATGCGGAATGAAGGCAATAATGCCGATCAGTGCCACAACACCCATGATTGCAATTGCGCCAAAAGAAGCCCGCCATCCCATGTTTTGTCCGATGAATGTACCTAGAGGAACCCCAATGATATTAGCAATGGTTAAGCCCGCCATCATAATGGACACAGCCCCGGCGCGCTTATTCGGTGGCACCAGATTAGAGGCGATAACGGCGCCAACCCCGAAGAACGTCCCGTGGGTTAATGCAGTTATCATGCGGGCTACCATAAGTACAGCATAATTCGGAGCGAACACAGAAATGCCATTGCCTAGAATGAATAGGACCATGAGTAGATACAGCAGCTTTTTTTGCGGGATTCGTTGTGTAAGGATGGTCAGAATGGGAGCACCCACGGCTACTCCGAGAGCGTACATTGTAATGAGTTGTCCTGCCGTTGAAATGCTAACATGCAGATCATCAGCTACATTGGGTAGAATCCCCATAATAACAAATTCAGTCATGCCGATCGCAAAAGCGCCTGCCGTAAGAGATAGTATAGAGACAGGGAATGGTTCTTTACGTACCTGTTTTCTGTTCATACTTTGAGTTAGATTCATGGTGAAGATGCCAACCTTTCTTCTGTCTATAATGAAGTCACTTGCATTACATTTATGAATTTCCTCCGAGTACATACTTCCATAGAAGCCAGCAAATAAGCACTGAAAACCAGGAAATAAAACCAAACACCATAACAATCTTGTTCTCGCTCCAACCATACTTGAGACTGAAGTGATAATGGATAGGGGCCATCTTGAACAGACGTAGCTTCGTGCGTTTGTAATACCAGACTTGTAAGATGACAGATAGCTGTTCTGCTAAATAAACAGAGAACAGAATCGGGATCAAAATCTCAACCTTCTCGATCACCGCCAAAATGGAGAGTGAACCTCCAATCGCGAGTGATCCGGTATCGCCCATAAAAGCTCGAGCCGGATAAATATTGTACAGAAATAGGCCAAGCAGACAGCCAATCATAACGAGCGAGAATACTTGTACTTCCGGTTTCTCTGAAATCAGAAAGAAGAAAAAGTAGGTCGGGATCGCCACGTTAATTAAAAGTCCGTCCAGTCCGTCCGTAAAATTGATGGCATTGGCAGAGCCGACCACGAACAGCAGCATGACCGGTAGATATATATAAATGGGCAATTGCAGCTGGAATCCCTGAAACAGTGAGATGTCACTTGTCAGGCCAAACGAACGAAACAGTACAAATAGCAGCGCACCGGTAAAAGCAAATTGAAAGGCGAGTTTCATGCGACCTGAAATACCTGAGGGGTCCTGAAACGCGGCCTTTTTGTAATCGTCCATAAAGCCGATGGAGCTAAACAATATAAACGTAATGCATAGAAACATCATTAGAGGAGTGGGATGAAACTGGAGTGACATCGCTACACCTGTTAGCAGAATAAGACCTGCCATGAGCGGTGTTCCACGCTTGGCTTGGTGGTCCGGTGGCAGTTCCGTGCGAATTGGCTGCGTAAGCTTCAGCGTGTGTAATCCTTTAATGAGCAGCGGCGTCAACACCGCGACTAGCAAGAATGATAAACCAGACACGCCTAAAATTCCGAACATATAATAAACACCGCTTCCTGACGGATTGTCCTTTTTTACTATATATTTCGATTATATGGACAATTATTCCTTTTGTGAACAATAAAATAAGCCACCCCTTAAAGGAGTGGCCTTCTTTCAAATTATCTTTATGCTAGTTTATTCAAAGTTAATAACTCCTGTCGTATGCAGCAACACGAGGAACACGAGAATCGGTGCTACATACCGCAGCATGAAGAGCCATATACGGAACCAGCCGGATTTCAGGCCTGCGCCTTCGGCAGCCCCTTTCCAGTAATATCCTGCAAAGATCGTAGTTATAAGTCCGCCGATCGGAAGCATGATGTTGGAGGTGATGAAATCCAACCAGTCAAAGAAACTCTTACCTCCCATATCGGAAAGTGAAGGCGCCATCCCGAACGATAGGACGGACGGAAGACCGATCAGCAGGAGTACTACGGAGATAATTACTACCGATTTTGCACGACCCCAGCGCCAACGTTCCATGGCGAAGGATACCGGTACTTCAAGCAGTGAGACGGTAGAGGTTAATGCTGCAAATGAAAGCAGGGTAAAGAACAGACCGCCGAAGAATGTACCAAATGGCATGGCTGAAAAGGCGGCTGGCAGGGCGATAAAGACAAGTGATGGTCCTGCGTCCGGCTCAATACCAAAAGAAGCAGTGGTCGGGAAAATAATGAGTCCAGCAATGAATGCATAGATAAGATCACCGGCTCCAATGGCAAGCGTTGCAGTACCTAGCGATTGACGCTTGTCTACATAAGCGCCATAGGTAAGCAGAATACCCATGCCCAGGGATAGTGAGAAGAAGGCATGTCCCAGAGCGACCAATGCAGCTTCTGTAGACAGCTTGGAGAAGTCCGGGTTCAGGAAGAAGGATACCCCGGCTCCTGCCCCTGGCAGTGTAACAGCTCGGATCATGAGCACGATCAACAGCATAATAAGGCCCGGAATCAGTATTTTGTTAAATTTCTCAATACCTCCGGATATACCGCGTGCCACGACGAACCCTGTAAGCGCAACGGCTACTATCTGCCATACCATCGGCATATAACCGCCAGTAAAGGCAGTAAATTGCCCTCCGAAATCGGAATCCACAAATAACTGCCCGCTGAACGATAAAAATGCATAATGAAGCGTCCAGCCTGCGATAATGATGTAAAAGGACAATATGATGAATGGCGCAATAACCTGCAGCAGCCCTAAAGGGCCGAATGCTTTGGGACCGCCTGCCTTAACATAAGAAGTGGCCGCGCTTCCACGCCCTGCTCGTCCAATTGCAAGTTCAGCCAGAAGCACAGGCAGACCGATAATGATCAGGCAGATGATAAAGAGAAGGAAAAAAGCCGCTCCGCCATGCTCCCCGGTAATGTACGGAAATTTCCACATATTCCCCAGGCCTACAGAACTTCCGATTGCAGCCAGAATAAAACCCATTGAAGAAAAACGATCATTCTTACCGGGAGCTGACGGATTCCCTTGTTGTAAACTCATAAATTAACCCCCAGTCGATTGTATTACAATATTAAAGTTTCTTTATTATATTTCATATCGTGTCACAAAGTCATGAGTAAAATCTCATAAGCCTTAGATAATAAACCTATAACTTATATAGGTTTTCCTTATAAACAGTTACCCCGTGATGGTTACGGTATAATCGCCACTCGTAATCAGATCGGACATTTTATAGAAAAAGAGCGCTGATTCACCTTGTGAATTCAGCGCTCCACATATCATATAAATCAACCAAACCGTAGGAATGGGGGAAAATTGCTATTGATAGGATACAAACTTCAATAATCTATATGGAAAAGCTGTATCTCTCGATTGTCTAATAGAGACAGAAGGTACAGCTTTACTAGAGTTGACTCGGACTCGTATGAAAGGTGACATTTACACGAGATAGCGTTCATATACCAAGTCCTTCTTTATGGTTTCAACTCGCCCAGTTTCAGTGCCGGGCCGATCAAGTCAATGCGATTTGTCCAGAGGCCGCCGCTATAATCAGCGGGCAGTCTTTCCAGGTCCTGCTCTGAATCAAATCCTTCCGACCATCCACCGTTGCCAGCCACTACAATTACCCGCGTATTTACGCTATCCATCCGGTTTAAAAATTTATCCGGCCATCCCCATAAGTAACGGGCATATTTTTCAGGAATATGCAACTGGGTGTTGCGACATACCGACGGTATGTAACCTGTCCAACTGGCGCCTGTATAGGAAACGAGGCAGCTCTCCAGGGTAGCCTTGGACATGACCCGAAGAGAAGGGAGCTCTGCTTTCAAGGTACTAATTGGTGCATCATCACCATACACCGTGAGCTTGCTCAAATGCTCCTCCGGTAGATTTTGAAGATATTCCGTCATTTGAGCACCTTCTTTAGCATCGCTGCTCTTGATATGGATCAGGAAAGAGCTGTCCGGGAATGTTGAGAGAACCTCGCTCAAGGAAGGCATAAGACCTATTCCTTTACCCCGAAACGGATAAGTAGCTCCTTTGTCAGCCGTGTATCCATAGCCGATGTCTATGTTTTTCAGCTCTTCCATGGTATAATCCATGACCATGCCTTGTACGTTCGTACGGCACCCTAGGGTCCAATCATGAAATACGGCAAACTGACCGTCCTTTGTCGGTTTGATATCCAGCTCAACCAGGTCCGCTCCCGCGTCAAAAGCGGCTTCCATGGACGGAATTGTATTTTCCAAATAGGGGTGCTCTGGCTCATAAATGCGGGAGGCTGTGCAAGTGTCTGCTTCAATGCCCTCCATGGGAAATGTTTGGCCGAGACCGCGGTGTGCTAGAATCAAAGGTTTAATATTGCGTTCTTTGGTAAGAAGTGAAGTATTATTTAAAAATATGAATACGAACAATACGAGAATAAATGGTATGATTTTCTTCCATCTTTTTTTGTTTTTCACTATCCGATCCTCCACAATCTGTTTACAATATACAGTAATAAAGACCTTCTTATTTAATCTTATCCATATGGCGAGCTCACTCAATAGCTGAACCATAACAGTTACATGATAACGATCTGATAATAGCAATATAATGATAAAGATACGGGAGGGGAAGTTATGGATAAATCCTCCTTTTTGATGGTGGAACGGGGAAATCCTTACGAACGAGGGGATATCATTCCGCTGACAAGCAAGGTGATGGTTTTGGGTAGGAAGGGAAAGCAGTGGGATCCCGATATTTCCTTTGATAATGTATTTGTGTCCCGAAAACACGCAGCTCTATTGTATAAAAACGGGCGTTTCTTCATTAAAGATTTGAACAGTAAGCACGGGACTTTCGTGAATCAGGAACGGTTGGCGCCGAACGGGGAGGTACCCCTTCAACATGCGGATTTGGTAGCACTTGCGGGGGATTTGATTGTCTTGTCGTTCTCCATCCTCAGTATGGATGAAACGATGGACATTACGCCACTGATGAAACAAATGGTGGTCGTTGAGGCACCTGGCGGGGTTAAAATGGACCCGTTCAAACAGGAGCTTGTTTTCGGAGAAGACGTTTATGCTTTTTCAGAAAAAGAGTATAAATGCATGGAGCTGCTGATCCAGCATAAAGGACAGTTCGTGTCCAAGGAACAGCTAAAGCTGGAGGTATGGCCTGAACGAGGTTACAGCATAGGAGAGATTCCGGACGTGAGCGCGGAGGAGCTAAATGCTCTAATCTACCGGGTAAGGAAGAAAACACGCCATATTTTGTCTATTGAAAGTATCCGGGGGAAAGGATACATTCTACATTCCGAAGATTAAGATGCCGGAGTATATTAAAAAAAGGGACACCCCGGACCAGTAAATCTGGCTTGCTTGGGATGTCCCTTTGTTCTTGTTAAATGGAGTGCATAATATGATTAATCGTTATTTTTTTGAAATCGAGAATGGAATCTCGTCTTGTTCATATTGGCGGAAGCTAGGAGCCAACCCAAGGCGGAAATCCAGTGTTTTACCATCCATAATATCCTCATGCTTAATGTACAGCTTAGTGTAATCTTCGCCGTCCAGCGTAACATTGGCTACGAAATTGGACTGAGGGTTATTGTTATCGGTATGAACCTGCATCTGTTTGCCGTTTGGCAACTCAATCGTTACGCTGTCGAATAGCGGAATACCGAGTACATATTCTCCGCTTCCCGGACATACCGGATAGAAGCCCATGGAGCTGAATACATACCATCCGGACATACTTCCGTTATCCTCATCACCCGGGAATCCGTCAAAGCCGCTGTTGAACAAGTTCGTCAAAATCTGCTTGATCACAACCTGGGACGAAGCCGGCTGTCCGACATAGTTGAACAGATATGGAATATGGAAGCTCGGCTGATTGGAAATCGCCACCTGTCCGAAATCGATCGCCGCCATTTCACTCATTTCATGAATTTCAAAGCCGTAACCCTTCACATCAAAGTCCGGAGCTTTGTTGCACAATTCGGTTATTTTGTTAAAGAATCGTTCCTTCGATCCATAACCTTCAATCAATCCTTCGAAATCTTGGAATACCGCAAAGCTGGTCTGCCACGCACTACCTTCGGCATAATCAAGCCCCCAACTCGTATCGTTGAAGTCCGGACGGAATTGTCCATTTTGGTCCTTGGCCCGCATAAACCCGGTTTCGGCATCAAAAATGTTGCGGTAGTTCAGCGCGCTTTGTCTGTATCGATCAGCCAATTCCGATTTCCCTAATACATCCGCTACCCGGCTGATACAGTAATCGCTGTAAGCATAATCGAGCGTATGGTTGACGCTTTCGTGATAGTTGCTTGGCACATAACCGTATTTCAAATAGTCCAGAGTGCCCTGGCGACCGTAAATGTTCATCTCGCTCTGCGTTGTTGCTGCCTTCAGCATCGCTTCAAGCAGTTCTGACAGTAGAGGATCAGCAATGCCTTTTACGGCTGCGTCAGCAATAACGGCATCAATCAGTGTACCAGGCATCAGACCGCGCTCATCCGGAGATAGCCATTTAGGCAAGAAGCCGGCTTCCTGATACGAATTCAGATAGCCCTCCAGCATTTCCTTGTACTCCTGAGGGGCGATAATGGAATAGAGCGGGTACACCGTTTTGTATGTGTCCCAGAATCCGTTATTGGTGTACAGAATGCCCTTCTTAACGGCTTTGGCGGTCGTATCGTAATGAATCGGCTCCATATTACCATCCAACTCATAGAACTTCTGAGGGAACAGGAACATGCGGTACAAACATGTGTAGAAGGTTTTTAAATATTCTTCATTGTGATGTGTCACTTTGATCTTGTTTAAATAGTGATTCCAGGCGCCTGCTGCTTCTTCTTTCATATCTTCAAAAGAGGCTGCAATCTCCCGCTGGTAGTTGAGCTCCGCCTGCTCGAGGCTAATAAAGGAGGTGGCAAGTTTGACCTCCAGCGTATCCCTCTCGCAATCCGTAAAGCGAATGACCGCATGCTGATCGGTTCCCTCCAGCACTGCAACATTCTCTAGTTGTTCTTTGGCATTGTAAAAGCCAGAAGTGGATGGATCGATGTCCTTGTTAAACGTCATAACGATATAAATGCCAAAATTCTCATCCTGACAACCGGAGAAATTGCTAATGAAGCCGGAGAGTTTGCGGCTTGCCGCATCCCATTGCAGCGAGCTTTTCCCTTTGGCGTTCAGCACAAGACCTGCTTGTTGACTGGAGTTGTATTTGATTCGAAGCGATGCGCCGTAGCAGGACGGAACGAGTTCAGTCATTATGTTGTAGCGCTGCTGCTTTACACGAACATAATGTGGTTTGAAGATGGCTTCTTCCGGACGATAGGAGCTTTGACAGGAGAAGATAGACCCTCTGATCTTGTCATCGGCGATCGGCGTCAACAAGAAATGGGCGAAGTCTCCCATCCAAGGACTCGGCTGATGTGTTAAACGTATTCCTTGAAAAACACGGTCATTCGGATTGAAGAACCAGCTTCCCTGATCGTTGGTTTGAACAACAAAGTGATTCATACCGAAAGGTACCGAAGTGTACGGCAGCGTATTGCCATTCGAATACGAATGTTTGTTGTTAGAGCCTTGTCTAGTATCGATATAGTGCAGCATGCTAAGAGTCTCCTTTAGTAATGAAAGTGATAGGTATTACAATCTCCTCACGGTCTGTCGTTCGATGAGCTTGACCGGAACGACTACGTTTTCCATTGATTGTTCGTGAGGTTTTTCAATAAGCTGTATCAGGCTCTGTGCAGCCAGATATCCCATTTTGCCAAAGTCTTGTGAAATGGTAGTCAGCTTGGGCTCTACAAAGCTTGCGAGATGAATATTATCAAATCCCACAATAGAGAAATCATCAGGTACAGACAGACCAAGCTCCTTGGCGATTTGAATAATCTCGATGGCGATAATGTCGTTCTCGGTGACTATTCCCGTGATTCCCTGCTCCAAGATCGTTTGAATGAAGCGGATATAATACTCTCGCCCGTTGTCATCATCATGCTTTAAATAACGTTCAGTTACGTCATTCACGCTGTGATCAATCAGATCATAATCAAACAGCGCTTTTAAATAGCCTAAGTATCGTTCGCGTATCGAAGAGGAATATTCCACCTTTAGCGAGGAGATAAAGGCTATTTTTTTGTGGTTGTTCTCGATCAGATGCTTGGTTGCCTGGTAAGCACCATCAAAGTTATCCGACACGACGGACAGAAACGGAATGCCTTCAACACCTTTATCCATCGTTACAAAAGGGAATTGGGATAAATGACATTGGTACAAAATGCCGAGGTCCGAAATGCTGCTCACAGGATAAAAAATGATGCCCGAATTCGAGCTTTGAAGAGCAGACTGCAGCAGTTTCCCTTGTCCGACAATCGTGTTGGACTGGATATTGAGGGTGTATTCCGTTCCCGCAAGGTATTCATTGATTCCCTTTTCGTAATCGCCAAGACCCGGATTATGAGTGAACGGCAGGATAAGCAAAATCTCTTTGCTGGCTTTATCCAAGGAACGATTGGCCGAAAGCACGGAATTGACAAAGCTGCCCTTGCCCTGTATGCGGTAGATCAGATTGGCATTCTCCAGCTCGGTGAGCGCTCTTTTGGATGTAATTCGACTCACGTTGTATTCTTTGGAGATTTCGGCTTCTGTCGGAAGTTTGTCACCGCTCTTAAATTCACCAGATTCAATCTTCGTTTTTAAGGCAATGACGATATGTTGATATAGTGGAATGTTTCCCATATACAATCCCCTTGCTAAATTTGATATATCATTTAACTATAGATATGTCAAAGTATTGTGAATATTTTTAATAATGATTCTCCATGAGAACTTTCACTTGTAGTTCATTTCTTAGGTTTCAATCCCTGAGAAAGCTCCTAGTCTCCATAGTATATTTATGTGCGAAATATTTCAAGGACAATCGCTTACTTACCATAAAACAGAAATGTAAGCGCTAGACAAATGAGATAGTATATCATATAATCAGTTTGTGATTGGACATGATATATCAAATTTTGGGGGTTGATTGAGTGTTTACTTCGAAGAAGGGCAAAGTTGTAATATCAATGTTACTGGCATCGTCCCTGCTTGTTACAGCTTGTGGTGGTAAATCAGAGGAAGCGAAGAACACGGATTCTACTGGTGAGAGCGCAAAAACGACAGAAATTTCGCTCTTAAGACCAAGCTGGAACAATCTGCGACCTGCATCAAGTGATTTATGGATGTGGCAAGAATACGAGAAGATGTCCGGAATTAAAGTGAACTGGGAAGAGCTCACAGATATCGGCGAGAAGAAAAACGTCATTTTGACCAGAGGCGATCTGCCTGATGCGTTCTATCAAGTGGACTGGAACAATGGAGAATTGCTGAAATACGGTAAGCAAGGTCTGTTCTTGCCGCTTGAGGATTTGATCAAGGAGCATGCGCCGAATCTGCAGAAGTATCTCGAGGAGAACGAAGATGTAAGAAAAGGGTTAACTAGTGCGGATGGTCACATCTACGCAACTCCTTATCTCGACCCTTATCCGGAAGGTAACCGGACGATCCGCTTGTGGATCAACAAGAAGTGGCTGGACAACCTCGGCATGGAGGTTCCTAAGACCACTGCCGAGCTGGAAGAGGCTTTGATGGCATTCGTTACGAAGGATCCAAACGGCAATGGCCAGAACGATGAGCAGGGCTGGTATATGCCAAGTGGTTCGCTTGGCTGGACCTTCGAGCAGATGATGATGGGTTCCTTTGGCATTGGCAACGGCGGCCGTAAGGCATTAGGTAACTTTATCTATGTTGATGATAACGATGAGGTTCAGCTTACGATTACAGCTGATGGGTATAAAGAGCTTCTGAAGTACGAGAACCGGTTGTATGAAAACGGGGCTATCAACAAGCAGGCCTTCAGCGGTGTTGATTATGACAAATGGACTGCTGACGCTGCAAAAGATACGGTCGGTGCTTGGAACTGGGCGGCACCGGACTATGTCGGTGAGAGCGTAAAGGATGATTTTGTCGCAATTAACGTACTTGCTGGTCCTAACGGAGATACCGCTTCTCTGACCGATTCCCAGGTTGCAGGCGCATCCAGTCTTGTCATCACGAAGGATGCGAAGGACCCAGGAGCTATTCTGAAATGGGTTGACTATTTCTACAGTGAAGAAGGCAGCGTGTTTGGCTATCTCGGTAAAGAGGGCGTTACCTACAATATGGAAGACGGCAAGATGGTCTACATCGATGAGATCTTGAACTATAAAGATGGTATCGGGCTCGGAGCATTCCAACATGTCGATAACGTGTATGGCGGGTACTTCCCATACATTGAGCTTTCTCCGGAAGTTAGAGCGGCTGCAGGCAAAAAAGAAGCAATGGTCTACACGGATTTGACGGAAGAGACATTGCCAAGTGTAATGCTGCCAGACCTGCCGGCAACCATCGAGGAAGCGAATGAATCCTCCTCTATTCTTGCAGACGTAGGTAACTTTGTCGGACAGATGCGTGTTGAGTTTGTTACAGGCACCAAGGATATCGACAAAGAGTGGGATAACTACATTGCACAGTTGAAAAAAATGGGCTCGGATAAATACTTGGAAATCAAGCAAGCGCAATACAAACGTTATAAAGAGAGCTAAACGATCCGTTTTTGGGGAGATTCTTAGGGAATCTCCCCAAATTTTAAGGAGAGGGGAAAACTATGGAATCTTCACTTCACAAGAAAAATCTTCTTAAGTCGAAACGTAAATCATTTCGGAAGCATAAATGGTTGTATATCATGATGCTTCTGCCACTAACCTCCTTGATTATATGGAACTACATCCCGATGTACGGGATTATTATTTCGTTTAAAGACTACTCTCCAGCACTTGGAATTATGGACAGTCCGTGGGTGGGCTTTGCCCATTTCGAAAGGTTTTTTAACGCCTTCTATTTCTGGGATGTAATTATCAACACCCTGCGAATCAGTCTATACAGCCTTCTTGTTGGCATTCCGCTACCGATTATATTAGCTGTCATGTTTAACGAGCTGCGCAGTAAGAAGTATAAGTCTCTTGTACAAACCATTTCCTACATTCCTAACTTCATTTCGATTGTTATCATTGTCGGTATGGTTACGTTTTTCACGTCTCCTGTCGATGGTGTTATTAATGCCATAATTGAGTATTTTGGCGGCACGCCAATTGATTTTATCGGTAGTCCGAAGCTGTTTCCACATGTTTTTGTCTGGTCTGGTATTTGGCAGACGGTCGGTTGGGGGACGTTGATCTATACTGCTGCGATGTCCGGCATTCCGCAAGACCAATATGAAGCAGCTTATCTTGAAGGTGCGTCCCGAATGCAGTGCATTCGCCATATTACGATTCCGGCAATCATGCCGACCATTGTGATTTGCGCCATCTTAGCCACCGGGTCCGTCATGTCAGTCGGATTCGAAAAGGTACTGTTAATGCAGAATGATGCAAACCTTGCTACATCCGAGGTTTTGTCAACATATACGTATAAAGCGGGTATTTTGAATGCGGAATACAGCTTCTCCGCTGCTGTGGGCTTTTTTAACAATATCATTAACTTTATCGTTCTGTATCTGGTGAATAAGTTCGCTCAGAAATTTAGTGAGACAAGCCTGTGGTAAGGAGGAGCAACTATGCAGTTATTTCTATCTAGAGAAGACAAAATTTTTAATTGGATCAACATATCGATTATTGGAATCATCACACTGATTATTTTGTATCCATTATTGTTTGTTGTGTTTGCATCGCTCAGTGATCCTCGTCAAATATTCGATAATGCCTTATTGCTCTGGCCTAAAGGCTTTACATTAGAAGGATATAAGCGGGTGTTTGATAACCCGGATATATGGATGGGCTTCAAAAATGCAGTGATCTACACCGGGCTGGGAACAGCCGTAAACGTCATGATGACAACGCTGGCGGCATACCCGTTATCCCGGCGGGATTTTCGGGGACGGAATTTTATTACGATCCTGTTTACGTTCACGATGTTCTTCTCCGGCGGTCTCATTCCTACGTATTTGGTTAACCAACAATTGGGCATTATTAACACCATGTGGGTTATGATCCTGCCGGGTGCGGTCAGCGTATACAACATGATCATTATGCGTACCTACTTCCAGCAGAACATTCCCATAGAATTGGAGGAAAGTGCATTTATTGACGGAGCTACCGATATGCAGCTACTGATTAAGGTTGTATTGCCACTTTCAACGCCAATTATTGCGGTAATGATGATGTTCTATGGTGTGGGCAGATGGAACGGTTATTTCGATGCTATGATTTATTTGTCAGATCGTGACTTGTTCCCGCTGCAGCTGATTTTGAGGGAAATCCTCGTACAGAACCAGATGGGTGATGTGGCTAATCAGGCGATCATGACGAGCAACCAAAGCGAGGTCAATATGATCAAGCAGTCAATTAAATATGCTGTGGTTGTTGTATCCAGTATTCCGGTACTCCTTTTCTATCCGGTTGTGTCCAAGTATTTTGAAAAAGGGATCATGATTGGTGCTATCAAAGGTTAAGTATCATACGCTCGTTCTGTGTTTCATGAAAGACACCATTCTTTTTTCCTGTGATGGGAAATAGAATGGTGTTTTTTTCATGCCCCTGAACACTTGCCCAGGCCCATGCATAGCATATAACACAACTTTTGGAGGTTTCGGGAAGGGTGTGGCCTCGTGGTGGGCATTCATTTGACGGCAATTCATTATGTATATCTGGCGTTTATCGTGTTTATTATGGCGCTGCTGATCCGGCGGCGGGATACAACGATGATAGAAATAATAAGAATAATCGACAACAGCTCTGTAATGGCATAAATAAAACTATTAAAAACACCACTAATGGACGCAGTTAAATCGCCTGTAGCAAAGATTGCTAGCATGAAGATGCCTACTACACAAATGAGGGTGGTATCGCGACGTTTAACCATAAAGCCAATGATAAGGACAATAAAAACAACGTAAATCCAATGGAGAGCCGTGAATTCTATCCCCATACTTTTCCCCCTCAAAATTCAGTCTGGTTCTATAGAACATGAAGAGAAAAATATGAAGTGTCTCACCTAAACTAACTGGAGTTTCAGTGAAGAAGGAAATGGTATAATTGTTAGAAGTTTAGAACAAATAAATACAAAAAAGAATTGAAAATGTTGACTCTTTTGAAACTACAGTACAGTTTTAATTTATCATCTCCAGGTAGGATTCGAAAATGATTAGTATTAGGAATGATGGTATATACACCGAAGATGGGGGAATAAAAGTGGAAGCAATAATAGATCAAAGGAAATGGCATTGGCCCGACTATTTTCTATTTCTCATGCGTACGGTATGGTTTTCTTTTAATGGATACGCGATATTCGTTAGTACGATTGGTTCGGAAAAGTGGATTATACTTTTATGGGCTAGTTGTTCTTATATCATACCCCATCTATTTTATCGGCCTGGGCTTATAAAGTTCCATTATTATTTAATGGCCGAGGTGTTGTTAACGGGGTCTTTGTTTATTTACTTATCAAGTCAGTATGATATATCAGTGACGTACAGTTTTTTACTTGTGCCTATCCTTACTCTTGCTTATGCTTGTCAAGTTAAGCCATTAATTTGGTTAGGACCTTTCGCCGTATTAGCTAGTACATGGGCAGGCAGTCTCTTCACTAATCAGGATTTCTTTAAACTCTTCATTGATACTACTATTTTTTATGGTATTGGGTTTTGCTTAGGAAGGATGACCATCGTCAATAAAGCTAATAAAGAGTTAATTGCCTCTATAGAGGAAAAAAATAAGGATTTGGAGTATTACTCCAAAAAAATTGAGGAACTGACGATAAAGGAAGAACGAAATAGAGTTTCACAAGATTTGCATGATACGGTAGGCCATATTTTCACATCGGTCATAACAAGCTTAGATGCCCTTCCTTTTCTATATCGGGCAGATCAAAAAGAAGCAGAAAAAAGTATAAAAGAGATTTCAGATTTAGCACGGAATGGCTTGAACGATGTGAGAAAGACAATTCACCATATGTCTCCAACGGACCATCAGACACTTGTTGAATCAGTGAAAGAATTGATTGCTGATTTTATGAAACATACATCAACAGATATACAACTGAATGTCGAAGGGGAAGCGACCAAAGTCAGTGAAAGAGTAAAGTTTGCCATTATTCGTTGTATCCAAGAAGGACTTACAAATGCGAAAAGACATGGTCAGGCTACTTTTATTGCTGTAAATATTTCGTTTAAACAAGAAGAATTAATTGTTCTTATAGAAGACAATGGAAATGGTTGTAATGAATTGAATTTAGGATTTGGCTTACGCTCCATGAAAGATCGAATATCGGCATTAGCAGGTACAGTTAACTTTGATTCTAAATTGAATAATGGCATGAGGATAACGTGTAACATACCTATGGCAAAGGAAGTTTAATGATCATGATTAAAGCGGCAATCGTTGAAGATCAAGAGATTCTAAGAAAAAGTTTAAAAATTGTGATTGAAAATATTTCTGACATTGAGATTGTTGGAACTGCAGAAAATGGAGAAGAGGCAATTGCTTTATGCGAAAGGGAAAACCTTGATATTCTTTTAATGGATATTCAAATGCCGGTGATGGATGGGGTTAGGGCGACAGAAGAAATAAAAAAACGTTGGCCCAATATAAAAGTGATCATCCTTACTACTTTTCAAGATGTCACTCACGTTTTGAATGCCCTAAATGCTGGTGCAGAGGGTTATATATTAAAGGCTGTTGATCCAGAATATTTAGTTCAGGGAATTAAAATGGTGTATCACGGAGGTTCCCTTATTCCTCAACAATTAGCAAAAGAGGTGTTTGGTCAAATACAATTAAATCATAACTCACACTCGGATCAAGACTATAACGCTATGAATCATCCCTATGATTTAAATCATCAAGAAATAAAAGTACTCAAATGTTTAACCCAAGGATTGTCCAATAAAGACATTACAGAAAAAATGTTTCTTTCCATGGGGACTGTGAAAAATTATGTTTCTACCATTTATTCAAAATTGAATGTAAAAAATAGATCTTCCGCTATTACTAAAGCAATGGAAGAGAGTCTTATAGAAGATAAGAAACATTAAATAAGAGAGTGTAGATGAAGTTAATTCGACTTTGTCTACGCTCTTTTTTGATTGCAGCCCCTTATTTAAATATTAGCCAAAGGTCATAATTTTCGTTGTATTTAAAAATATTTATGACTTATTAATGACTTACCGGCACTACAGTATATTACTTTTCAATTGTAGAGTATTGGGTAAGGAGGGGTTAGATGAAAAATTTAAAGAGATTCATAAAATATGTCGGATATGTCGGTGTATTCATTATTATCATACTGGTAATTGCACTTTTCAGGCCCACATGGACTTCGAATATAAAAGGGGATAACAGTATTAGTGTCTTAGAACAAGTTGAGATCAATGGCACCAAACAGCAAATCATGATTAGAGGCCGTGATCTAAATAACCCGGTTATTATTTCTGTACACGGGGGACCGGCTTGTTCCGAAATTCCTTATGCAGCTAAGTACGAGGACTTGTTAGAAAAGGATTTCACTATCGTTAATTACGATCAAAGAGGAAGCGGTAAATCATATCATTTTAATGAGGATTATTCTAATTTAACGGCAGATGTACTTGTAGATGATTTATTAGAACTTACCGATTATATTTCGAAACGATTAGGTAAAGAGAAAGTGATCTTATTAAGTCATTCTTACGGTACATATTTAGGAACAATGGCTGCTTATAAAGCACCAGAAAAATATGAAACCTATATTGGGATTGGTCAACTGGGTAATATGCAAGAAAGTGAAATAGATAATTTGAATTATACAATAAGTGAAGCGAAAAAAGCCGGAAATACAGAAGATGTGAAGTACTTAGAGGGGATCGCTGAAAATATATATAAAGGAGAGGCAGTGGCTCCAAGAGATTATGTAGGGAAGTACGGCGGCGCTACAAGACTTATCAATATGCCGGATGGCAATATATTAGGGATACTATTAAGTCGTGAATATAATTTGTTAGATTTAATTCGCTATACTAGTGGATTTAAGACACAAGCACAGCTTGTAAATGAGGTTCTTGATAAGCCGCTATCTAAGATCGTTACCAAACTTGATTTACCATTTTATTTTGTAATGGGTAAATACGACGCTATGGCATCATCTAATGCAGCAAAAAAATATTTTGATATGATTGAAGCGGATCACAAGGAGTTCATTTCTTTTGAAGAGTCAGCTCATTATCCACAATTTGAAGAGAGGGAAAAGTTTTATGAATGGATGTGCGATACATTTAAATAGGGTATCTTTTTTGTTACATTGAATGCGAGATTGTGAAGAATTGTACTTTAACAGGCAACCTACCGGTGATTCCCATTGCGGCCTTTTTCTATCTGGGCGATTCGGCATTCACAGATCTGTTCGGTAAAGTGCTGCCGGAAGCTTCGCATGGCATTGTGAACGACCTTGGCGTGGCTTTAGCTGGTAGTGTGCCGATGAATGGAGCGGTAGGGGCCGTAACCTTGACGATTACCGGAGCGATTACGGGATTGGATGGTTGGGCTTCTCCGGCATCTCGCTTGCCGGGTCGATCGCGCAGCTGTTTGCCGTGGCAACTCATTCAAGTGCGGCGACTTTAACGGCGCTTGGCCAGGTAGCGGCAATCTGGGTGGGCGGCGGAACGCTTATCCCGTGGGCCCTTATTCCGGCCGCCGCCATTTGCGGTGTGAGTCCGTTTGAGCTGGTGCGGCGGAACCTTAAGCCGGTATTGATTGGTTTAGCTGTGACGACCGCGGTAGCCATTTTACTTTTATAAGTCAGAGATCTGCCCCGGGAAGTGTTCCCGGGTTTTTTTGCGTTGTCCGGACGATGCAACGGCTGAAGAGTGTAACCTTGTCGATTGCCGCATGGATGGGAGGAGGTCGTTGTCAGATGCTTTAAAAAAACCAGGAATTAGGATAAAAATAATTTGACAGTAACTATCAAATGAAATAAACTCTCATTATTGAAATTGAAAAGGAGGTAACTCTCATGATTAATCAAGGGAATCGAAGATGGTGGGTACTGGGTGCTCTTGCAGTGGGGATCCTTGCGGTCGGACTAGATATGACCATTCTTAACCTCGCCCTGCCTATTCTTGCTACGGATTTGCATGCAACGAATGGGGATCTGCAGTGGTTTGCGGATGCGTATAACCTAATATTTGCTGCTATGCTTTTGCCAGCAGGCTTGCTAGGTGATCGATTGGGAAGAAAGAAGATGCTTATTACTGGTTTGCTCGTGTTTGGGGTGGCTTCTGCAGTATGTGCTTACGCTAGTACAACCTGGGAGCTGATTGCTGGACGCGCAGTTCTGGGACTTGGTGCTGCATTTCTGGTACCTTTGTCAATGTCGATCATACCGGTGTTGTTCTCTGAGGAAGAACGTCCTAAAGCAATAGGCGTATGGATGATGGCTAACGCGCTCGGTATTCCGCTGGGGCCGATTGTGGGGGGCTGGTTGCTGAATAACTATTGGTGGGGTTCAATTTTCCTGATCAATGTCCCACTAGTCATCATTGCCTTATTCTCCGTTTCTATCTTGTTGCCTGAAACGCGCAGCGAAATTAAGCAAAAAGTGGATACGATAGGTATCCTTTCTTCAAGCCTTGGATTGGTCAGCTTGACATACGGAGTCATTGAAATTGGCGAAAATGGCTGGGGAGACGTTACAGCATTATCTACTATGATTGGTGGGATATTGTGCTTAGTAATTTTCATGTTATGGGAAAAACGTGTCCAGCAACCGCTTATTGATCCATCATTATTTCGCTCATCCAAATTTACATGGGGTTCAATACTGGCCACTGTCATATCCTTTGCCTTGTTTGGAGTGTTATTCGTTACACCTCAATATTTCCAAGCGGTTCAAGGGGTAGATGCGTTACATTCCGGATTACGCTTGCTGCCATTAGTTTTAGGTCTTCTGATTGGTGCCCCTATATCCGATAAACTTCAATCGAAGTTTGGTACCCGGGCTACTATGGCGCTTGGTTTCTTAATACTGTTTGCCGGCTTAGCTATTGGAGCCAATACGGGTATAGATAGTGGATACGGCTTTGCCTCAATATGGGTTACTGTAGTTGGTTTTGGGATTGGATTGGCCTTGCCCGCGGCAATGGACGTCGCGATGTCGCCGCTATCGGCGGAACGCAGCGGCGTAGGTTCGGCTTTAATTATGGCACTACGTCAAGTTGGGGGGACGATGGGGGTTGCTATATTAGGGACCGTTCTCAGCACTTACTATCGAAATAATCTTGATTTGAGCGGTTTGCCGGGAGATGTTGCAGAAGTTGTGCAGCGCAGCGTATCCGCTGGAGCAGCAGTAGCACAGAAAATCGAATCGGCAGCTTTATTAAACTCAGTACGCGCTTCCTTCGTTGCTGGAATGGAAATGATGCTGTGGGTATGCGGAGGAGTCGCGGTTCTAGGACTACTTCTAACAATAATTTTTATACAAAAGAAGACAAACTCCAACAGAACGCCAGAGTTGAATCAAAATGTGAGTGGGGAATAAGCAAGTTTGTTACATAAAGTGCGTGTTCAAAAAGGTCGGTTTTCAGCACCGAAGCTTATGCTTTCGATGTGCGTTTTTTCAAACGCTTCAGTTGGATGAAGCTAGGGACTGAGGAGCGGAGCTGCACGTTTTCGTAGAAAACGTCTTCGGAAGCATCATCTGTTTTGGGTACGTGAGCACCGGAAGGACTGGTTGAATTCAAGATTCGATGCCGAGCCCACTTCCTGATTCACTTCGTGTTAGATATAGAATTTATAAGTTATCAGCGGAGCTGATGAAATTCTATATCGCAAGAAAACCAACCTTTGAATCGCGGTCGCTCATCCTTGAATGGCCTCGTTAGAGGTTTTCTTATCAAAAGCGGACTTTTTGAACAACCTCGTAAAGTAAAATCACTAATAAGGTGGTGTAGTATGTCTGCCATTCTCCTCCGGAATCTGAATAAAACATACAGCGGCAAGCGTGGTGTGATTGATCTGAATCTAAAGGTAGAGCGAGGCGAAATCTTCGGATTCATCGGGCCTAACGGGGCTGGAAAATCGACGACGATACGACTGCTTTTGCAATTGATTGCTCCTACTTCAGGAGAGATATTTATTTTGGGACATCGTATCAACGGTGACGACCCGCGACTGCGCAGAAAAATAGGTTATCTCCCCTCTGAGGTTCAGCTTTATCCAGATATGACAGGCAATCAGGTCCTGAACTTCACGGCAAACGTACACGGAGTAAATTTAAAAAAGTCGCCGCTTCATGATTATGCAGAAAGACTTCAATGGAATGGGAATCAGAAAATCAAATCCTATTCATTGGGCAATCGAAAGAAACTCGGCATTCTTCTTGCGCTTATTCATAATCCGGAATTACTAATTCTAGATGAACCAACCTCGGGATTGGATCCACTCGTGCAGCAACAATTTTTCCAAATACTCCGTGAATGGAATGAGTTAAAAGGAACGACTGTGTTTTTCTCAACTCATATACTGACTGAAGTTGAAAAATTATGTGACCATGTTGCCATTATCCGAGACGGGCGCTTAATACAAGTATCAACGGTATCAGAGATTTCCGCTGCGGGCGACCATTTCATTGAGGTTTCTTTTTCTGAAATAGATGAACGCGGTCAGCTGCAGGAACTGTATAAAATTGATCCGAATACCAGATGTGAAAACGGTATTTACCGATTCCGTGTTCAGGATAAGGAACTTCGTTCTCTTCTTGCTGTACTGTCCAAAATGCCAGTTAAGGATTTGAGCGTGCGGAGAACGTCGCTTGAGGAAAAATTTATGAGCGAGTATGTTTCGGGAGTTAATGGGTCAGATGGGGGGCTCGGACATGAATAAAATGATGCGTTATGAGTTTAACCAAAATAAAAGAAGCTTCTGGATTGCTTTATTAGTCGTAGGGCTTCTCCAAGCCATCCCCGCGGCAGCCTCCAAGTCCGAAAACCTCACTACTTTTGAAGGATGGGTATCCGGACAGCCATTCACATTTTTTTTACTTCTCCTTGGCTTTTTCTCCATGATTGGGCTAAATGGCTCGCACATATTAATCAAGTGATTGTGATTGCTGTTGTATCGACAGGAATTGTCTTGTTGATAGGAAATTTTATCGGTATGCTGAATGCGCCTTGGGCAGTAGCGAACGTTATGTTGGCAGGATTATTGACCTCATTAGCATTTATGGGAATCGGATTTGCATTATCTCCATGGCTGAACTCTGAACGCGGAGCTTTGTCGATTGGGATTGGAATAGTATCAATTATGTTTTTATTCAATATAATCTCTGGCCTGAATGATAGTTTTATGTGGATGGCAGAGGCTAACTTGTTTAAATTGTTTGATGCAGCAGCCATTAGTGGGGGAGAGGGGCTGCCTATCGCATCAGTGTTCGGCGCATTGGGGCTGCTTGCAGCGGGGAGCTGTGCAGGATGGGCCGGTATTGTTCAAAGGGACTTGTGATATTCGCGGTGAAAATATAAAAACCAGCGATGATGCAAGAACAGTTGAATGATCATGCTAGAGTATGCTAACTTCTCATCATTTCGTAATCATGCTAAACTTACATATGATTGATTATGGGACGGTTTATGGGATCGAATAAATGGAGTTCGAAGCAAAATACCATTGGGGAGTGAGCGGCGTGTCATCAGGTAACCAAAAAACCATTGGGTTGCGAGAACGCAAAAAAGCCAAGACCATGGCGGCAGTTCAGATGCATGCGTTGCGTCTTTTTAGAGAACTGGGCTATCACGAAACTACCGTCGAACAAATTGCCGAGGCTGCGGAAATATCACCGAGTACTTTTTTTCGATATTTTTCAACCAAGGAAGAGGTAGTCACTACAGATAATTACGATCCGCTTCTTATCGCTGCTTTTGAAGATCAACCTTCAGATCTAAGTCCGATTCAAGCTGTCCGTCAAGCGATGACCTCGGGAGTTAAAGAACTGTCGGATGGCGAGCTGGCCACGATGCGAGAACGAGATCAACTGATTATGAGCATTCCCGAGCTCAGGGCGGCAACCTTGAACAACATGACCAAGACGATGAAGTTGATTTCGGAGATGGTGGCCAAGCGTATTGGCTGTTCGCCGGACGATATGGCAGTTCGTACTTTTGCCGGGGCGGTCATCGGTGTGAACATTTCAGTCATGATGTATTATGCAGAACATCCGGATGCTGATTTCAAGCAATTGTTGGATACGGCCTTAAGCCAACTGGAGGTAGGCCTGCCATTGCCGGGAAAGTAACATAAACGATGAGATTTTCCTTGAGATATTCGTCAGGTGTTTTTTTTCATGAGACGTGTTCGGCGAAGGGCTCATTAATATTTCAAAATAAGCAAGGTGCACGGTCAATCATGTAGACCCTTGTGCAAAGCCGTAGAAAAAGTCCCTTGAGCGTTAGGCTCAAGGGACTTTCAACTTTTTTCGGACACCGCTGTCAATCTATTTTTTTAGGAGCAGATACATAAAGTAAGGTCCGCCGATCAGCGCGACCATAATCCCCGCCGGAATGCCATCAGGATCAACCAGATTGCGTCCAATTGTGTCAGCGAACATCAACAGCCATCCGCCGACCAGAATAGCGACCGGGATAAACATCTGGTTTCGCGGTCCGACCATCGCTTTGGCGATGTGCGGAGCCATGAGTCCGATAAAGGCGATACCGCCTGTTACCGAAACCGCAGAAGCGGCAAGTGCCACGGCTGTCAGAAGCAGAATAAGACGTTCTTTTTCAATGGATACCCCAACGCCGACGGCGACTGGCTCGCTGAGCCCCAGCAGATTCAACCGATTCGCCTTGTACAGCGTAAATGGTATGAGAATGATCAGCCAAGGGAGAATAGCCCATATAAATGGCCAGTCCGAGCCCCATATGTTTCCGGCGATCCATTTTGCGATAAAATCGACTTTAGAACGCTCCGCGGATGAAGTGATGACAATCATCACGCCCGACAGAGCCATCGAGAAACCGACACCAATCAGTACTAATCTTGTCGGCTGCAGGCCTGAAATGCGGTTGTACGAAAGTGCGTAGATCAGAAATGCCGTAATCAATGCACCGAGGAATGCGACCAAAGGAAGCATGTACACGAATGAGCCCGCCTCAATCGGAAAGAACAGAAAGAATATGGCGATCGCTACACCCGCACCCGAGTTAATACCGATGATCCCCGGGTCTGCGAGATCATTACGTGTTATTCCTTGCAAAATAGCACCGGATAACGCCAACGCCATTCCTGCAAGCAGCGTAATCAGCAATCTCGGTAAACGAATAGAGAAAAGCACAAAGTTTTCTTTGAACGTCCCTTGACCGAGCAGAGTCGGGATCAGTCTGTCATGGGACAAGGAAGAGTAGCCTATCCCCATACTGATGATGGCTGTTACAACAATAAGTGCAGTCAATCCGATGAGAATCAATCGTCGTTTTTTTATAAGTGCCGGATGGATCATGAGAATGCTTTTCCTCCTTTACGAACGATTATCAGGAAGAAAGGCAAGCCCATCATCGCCACGATAGCCGCCACTGGAGTTTCGAACGGAGCATTGAGGGTACGTCCGAGCGTATCAGCAAACAGCATAAAGGTTGCGCCGGAGATTGCCGACATCGGTATAATAAACCGGTAATCCGTTCCGACAACCGCTCTAACAATATGGGGAACCATCAGTCCGATGAATGCCATGTTCCCGACGAGGGCGACAGATGCCCCAGCAAGCAAAATCGTGATGATAAATAGAATGGCTTTGATACGAACCGTCTTTTGGCCCAAGCCTACGGCGACCTCTTCACTCAGGCTAAGAATCGTAAGCTGCCTTGAGAGGAGGAGGGCAATGATGATGCCGATCACGATAACAGGGACGATAATCTGAAGCTGGCTCCAGGTGGTGCCGATCATACCTCCGGCTGTCCACATGGAGACATCTTTGGATATTTTAAAATAAATGCCGACGCCTTCAGCGATCGCGTACAAGAACGCGGATACGGCAGATCCTGCCAGAACAAGACGAAGAGGAGAAAAGCCGCCCTTTTTTATGGCGCCTAAACTGAACACCATGAAAGAACCGACAGCAGCACCGATAAAACAGGCAATCATAATGCCGAAATAATTCACAGAAGGCATCCAAGCCATCGTTATAGCCAGTGCCGCATTGGCACCGGCTGTGAGCCCAAGCAGACCGGGATCTGCTAATGGGTTACGGGTCATGCCTTGCATAACAGCACCCGAGACTGCCAGTGCAGCGCCGACAAAGATGGCAGCCATTTCGCGGGGCATCCGAATTTCTCGGAGGATCGTAATTTTATCTCCTTGGGCATTCGAGGTAAGCGCCAGCCATACATCGTTTATGGTTGTATCGGCTGCTCCAAATAACATGGCGACGATAAACATGGCAGCAAACATGGCTATACCGGCTATCAGCTTATAAACAAATGGAATGGTACGTTTCGTTTCAGTACTCATGATCGTTCATCAGTTACCAAGAAATGATTTTTTAAAGAAATCCAGCTGGAAGTCGAGCGTAAGCGGATCATTGAAGTAAAACTCTTTCATATTGGCCTCAAACACTTGATTGTTCTTCACAGCGGGAATGTTCTTGTACGTCTCGGTTTGCTGAAAGGAGTTGTCTTGATCTGGGTCTTTGCTCAGAATGACGTAATCACCGGCGAATTCCGGGAGAACTTCTGAAGATAAGGCATAATAGCCAGCTTTGAGCGCTGTTTCTTTTACCTTCTCCGGCATGTTCAGCTTCATTTCTTGGTACAGGATTTCCGTACCGCGGCCCCAGTTGTCGCCGTATACGTATAGCTGTTTATCGAAATTTTCGATAACGGATACGGTCTTATCTGGCCCGATTTTGGTCTTAATGTCTTCTCCGACTTGCGCTGCGCGTTTTTTAAAATCATCCACCCATGCAGCAGCTTCTTTTTCCTTGTTGAGCAATTTACCAATTTCCAGATGCTGTGTCAGGTAGTCTACTTTACCGTAGGTGTACGTTACGGTTGGTGCAATCTCTTTCAACTTATCAACGTTGTTAATACTGGACAAACCAATGATCAGATCGGGATCGAGCTCGATGATCTTCTCGAGGCTTTCATCGCTCACTTCTGCAACATCTTTTAGTTGTTGTTCAAAACGAGGGTTATTCTTGGACCAGGAATCTACGCCGACGACGTTAACGCCAAGTGACATAATATTCCCTGTAAAACTGGACAGCACGACGACACGCTGCGGATCAGCAGGCACCTTGACAGGACCGCTTTCCGATTGGTACGTAATGGTTGCTGATTCGGTTTTTTCTTTATCGGTAGGGGCCTTGACGCCCTCTTTATCGGTAGACGGATTGCCGCAGGCACTAAGAGCCAGCAGTAACAGTAGAACGAACGGGATGTATATTTTTCTTCTCATGAGTAGGTTCTCCTTTTAGTAAGTTGTATGTGATACACATCGGTCTACCCGTTCGGGGATCCTTGCCGATTTCGGCATCAATCTGAAACACTTTTCGCAGCACATCATGATGGATCACTTCCTCGCAGCTTCCGGATTTGACGATTTCACCGTCTTTCATGGCGATGATATAGTCGGCAAAACGTGCAGCCTGATTCAGGTCATGCAGTACCATGACGATGGTGCGTTCCTGCTCCAGATTCAGCTTTTGCAGCAGTTCCAGAACTTCCAGCTGGTGCGCCAAATCCAGGTAGGTAGTGGGCTCATCCAGAAAAATAATGTCTGTTTCCTGGGCTAAAGCCATGGCAATCCAGACCCGTTGACGCTGTCCTCCCGACAAGGCATCTACAGGGCGGAACTTAAATTCTATGGTTCCTGTCACCTCAAGAGCCCAGTCGATGACTTCGTAATCTTTTTTCGTTAAACGACCGAAACCTTTCTGGTATGGAAAGCGACCGTAGGATACAAGCTCGCCGACGGTGAGTCCGCTAGCACTTTCGGGTGACTGGGGGAGAATCGCCATCTTTCTGGCTAGAGCCTTGGTGTCCTCTTTGGCGATATGTTTTCCATCCAACAGGATCGTTCCATCTTGATGTGAAATAATGCGCGTAATGGCTTTTAACAGTGTTGATTTACCACAGCCATTGGCCCCGATGATCGTGGTGATTTTTTTGTCAGGAATCTTCACGCTAAGCCGCTTCACAATAAGACGCTCACCATAGCCAATGCTTAAGTCCTCTGTATATAGACGAGTCATGAGGGAACCTCCATTTAGATTGATTAAAGATTGATTTTATTGATAATGATTATCAGTTTCACTACTTTTATTACTTTAAAGTTATGCAATTATGTTGTCAACCTCTAATTTTAGTTGTAAAAAGAGCAGAATGAGATTATATTGTATTGAGAATGATAATCATTAACGATTAATTCAGGGGGTGGGCGATTGTGGAACAACAAGATTTGTTTGATGTGACGATAATCGGAGGAGGGCCTGCAGGGCTTTACTCTGCTTTTTATAGTGGGCTTCGGGAGATGAAAGCGAAAATTATTGAGTATCAGCCGCATTTGGGCGGTAAAATACATGTGTATCCAGAAAAAATGATCTGGGATGTTGGTGGACTTACACCGGTTACTGGAGCAAAGCTCATTGAACAATTGATTGAGCAGGGATTAACGTTTAATCCGGAAGTGCATCTTAATGAGAAAGTGGAGTCGATTACACGGGATGATGACGGAATATTCGTATTACATACCGCTTCAGGGCAGAAGCATTATTCTAAAACAGTAATCGTTGCTGTCGGAGGCGGGATTCTGAATCCGCAAAAGCTTGAGATTGAAGGAGCAGAAAGATTTGAAGTGTCTAACCTAAATTACACGGTGAAATCTTTAAAGCGATTTAAGGATAAAACGGTCATTATTTCAGGGGGAGGTAACTCGGCCATCGATTGGGCCAATGAACTTGAACCGATTGCCAAGAAAGTTTATCTGACCTATCGAAAAGGTGCGCTGGCAGGACATGAGGCTCAAGCAGCGCAGCTGATGAGCAGTTCGGCAGTTTGTTGTTTGAATACGTCGATCACCAAGCTGATCGCTGGTGCCAATCATGAAACGATCGAGCGAGTGGAGCTCACGAATCATGAGACGGGTGAGGTAACGACATTATCCATCGATGAAGTGATTATCAATCACGGATATGAGCGGGATAAGACCTTGCTTGAGAACAGTGAGCTTAATATTGAAATAGCGGATCAATATTACATTGCAGGCGATGCCAATAGTGCATCCTCGATTGAGGGGCTATATGCGGCAGGAGACATTCTGAAGCACGACGGGAAGCTGCATCTTATCGCAGGTGCCTTCCAGGATGCAGCTAACGCGGTTAACCAAGCGAAGCAGTATATCCAGCCTGATGCGTACAAGTCGGGTATGGTATCCTCACACAATGATTTATTTAAACAGCGTAACCGGGAGCTCGTAAAAGAGATGATGCGCTAGAGCCAATATACAAAGTATTGCGGTGTTATATAAGTTACAAAATGAAACTTCATTGGCTCTTTGGGGCTGATGAAGTTTTTTGTGTAACTTTTGGCAGGGTCAATACGTGTATAGGGTGAGGGGGGAGGCAATGAAACGAGACGACTTGGACCGGATCTATCAAAAATATATGAAAGACGTTTATCGTTACTTGTACTCTCTCTGTCGGGATCACCATATGACCGAGGATATATTGCAGGAAACCTTTTATCGCGCATACTTGCACTTGGAAAACTGCAAGGACGATCAAGTAAAGCCGTGGCTGTTCCGGGTGGCTTATCATGCGTTTATTGATGCACAGCGAAAAAACAAACGCACCATAATTCAGGATATCGGATTTTTCAACACATTATCTGGGCCCGAGACGTTAGAGAAACAAGTTATGGAGCAAGAGCGGTGGGACGAATTGAAGCTAGCAATCGACGAATTGCCGGAACAGCAGAAACAGGCCATTATACTGTATGAATTTCACCAGATGTCATATCAGGAGGCATCCGATCTGATGAAGGTGGGGCTGTCTCATTTTAAAATACTACTGTTTCGTGCGAGACAAAAACTTCGGCAGCAGAAAGGGAAGGGTGGGTCAGAATGAGTGATGAGTTTCGGCGGAAGCTACAGGATTATGAAGAAGGTAAACTGTCTGAAGAGGAACGGGGAGAGGTCGAGAAAGAGCTTGAGAAAATGGAAGTTTATCAGGCACATTTAGATGAGTTGCTGGGGAAGGAGCGTGACGGGGCCAACAATCCGGCAGAGTCGCGACTTGAAGCGAAAATTATACGGCGAGGGAAATGGAAAGCGCGTATTAATACGGTTATAAGTGTGTTCTTTATATTCATTTTGGTTTCATGGGCAAGTAGTATATTTAGTTCTATTTATTATAATGAGGGTAACCCGAGCCGAAGAGAAATCTATAGTGATGTGGCTTCTTTTGCGATCGCGGTAACCCATCCGAATGTGAGTGTTTTCTTAAACAGCAATACGAATGGATTTTTCAATTTTGAGCTAACCGGGGATATGAAAAAGCAGGTGGGTGACGAAAGGTATAAGATTGGCGATTACTCGTTGTCCTTTAGGTTTGGAAAACCGAATATACAGCAGATGACATGGTCCAATGATAATCAATATAACAATCATTTTAAGCTTCCTGAAGAAACTTACGAAGATATGGAGCAGGATTGGAGTACACTAGAGAAACTCCCGGAAGGGACCGTAGCTGAGGCGTACTTATCATTCGATCATTTTTTCACGACGGACGAAATATTGAAGCAGTTAGAGGGTAAGAACATGGATCCCATCTGGTTTGCGGTAGATGCCGGGTTAGAGAACGATCTGATCGGATTTCCTTATAACCCGATGTGGCACCACGATGATATAACGATTACGAGTTACAAGGAAGAGAAATCAGGCTGGTTTGGTAAAACGGTAATGCAGGGTGGCTCTTATCCGACGGTTGAGGAATATGGAAGCGGTGATTTGAGAAATGAAAATTTCATCAAAACACTTCAACTGCTGCAGGATTACCCGTCCATTACCCGGAGGATTGCTCCGTTCCTAGAGATCGATCAAATCACGCAGTATGTTGAATCGAACGGTGTAAAGATCTATGGAGCTGTCGTTACCGGGCCGACGAAAGAGCTGTTAAAGCTCAAGAAAGAGCCCTGGGTAAGGGATATTCATATGGGTGAAGCCCGTTTATGGAATTGGCGGGATAGATAAAAAAAGCAGCTCCGAAGTCTAATTAGACTCCGGGAGCTGCTCTTTTTGCTTAATGCTTCGTAATTAATGCCATGGTAACATAACACGGTGTATACTAACAACCATTAATTTACAGGGAAATGCCTGGTTGAAGGATATCGGTTCGAACCTTGAAACGCCGCAATGCTCCGTGCAATCAAAAACTGTGCGCTGTAGTAGGTCGTCATAATGAGCATATCGGAATAAGAAATGTCGGATACAAACATATTCCAGGACAGAATCGAGTCAGAGATAATAAACAGAATGCTTCCCGCGATTGCCCACAGGTTACCGGTCATGATGGCTGACCAAAGCATGAGGGTTATCACCACAATATATGCCAGTACCGGGATGATCAAAGACTCTTGTCCGTTCAATTGCAGTGCAGCGATAAGTTCCTTACCGATGAAGAAAGAATACACCGCAATAGGCATGATACAGGCGAAACGGATGATGGAAAACTTCCAACGGCTGAAGAAGCCCGTCATATAAAATAGATGCCCGATCAGGAATGCGGCCAGTCCGAACTCGAACCACCATATGATCAGGCCATCGCCCAGCATGCAGAAGAACAATCCGATCAGCATCATATAGTGTATACGTGTTTTTGAATAAGGCATATGCAGGTAGGCATAACCGATAATCAGCATCATAGGAATCAGCTTGAACAGAGTTTTGATCGCTACCTGGTCGGATGGAATGAAGAAAATGTAAAGAATGCTCATCAAGAGGATGATCAAAGGCAACCCGTATTTTTTCATAATAGACACGTCCCCCCGAAAAAATGTACTGCAGTACACTTTCACCATATGCCCGTTGAATCCTCTTTATATTGAGTTTTTCATAAATAAAAACAGCCGCGCTATGAAGGACGTATCCCGTACCTCACACGGCTGTTTTTTCGATTTCCCGTTATTTTTTTTGATGATCGTTAAGATTTCTGCCCTATTCCGAGGACTTCACGTTGGAGATCCTCCTTGATCTCGTCAACTTTGTCATGATTAACAAATGGTACACAAATTTCTTTAAGCAGATCCAACTGTGATTTGGCATTTGTAAGATGCTGGGTTGATTCTTTCATTTTGGCCGAATAACGCTGTTTGAAGTCATTAAGAACTTCGGCATGTTGTTCATCCGTTCCTGGTTGAATGCAGCGAGCATACGTATCGATGATCTCATCGGAAGGGCGGTCAGGGAAGTATTCATGTGGTGCTGTGCTGTCAAAGATCGCAAATCCGGCTTCTCTCACAATAACCATATCGAGACTATTCGGATCAAAACCGCAGTGGTAGATTTCCACATCGAACCCTTGTTTCTCACCAGCTGCTGCTATTTTCTTGAGCATGGTCGATTTGCCGGAGCCCGCCCGCCCCTTTACGAGATACCTCTTCAAGCCGTTAGTCAGATCGGGGACATAATCCACTGCGCCTTTTGGAGTTGCTGCTCCAAGGAAGCGGTGGTCTACGCGGGGCTGTTTCTCCAGCTTTTGCTCACCGTACAATTGTTGAATATATTCGTCAGTCATCTCATTAGCGGCACCAAAATCCATATTGTGTATATACAGTTCTTCCCAATCATCATGTATACGAAGAGCTTCCGCAAAACCGGCATAGGCATCCTCATGGAACTGCTTTATTTGGAGATTTAGATTTTCAATTTCACTTTGGGAGCCGCTCAGCCCTTCCAGGTCAATGCAGGTATCGTCCAGGTTAAGAAACTGGATAGCTGCTCCTGTTCCATCAACGTTCATGCCCCGGAAGGCCGCGCCAGTGATCATACCAGTCTTCAAACCAGGGGCGATCCAACCATCAATTGAATCATTATCCGAAGCAGAGTGCAGGATCCACAGCTCATAGCCGAGCCGGGACGCTTCGTCTCCGATATCCCGTATGAGGTTCGAGTTGCCGCCGCCAGGGGATCCATCGACGATAAAAAGTGACTCAATTCCCTGCAGGGAAGAGTGAAGAAGGCTTGCAAAGCCACGGGCCGTATTGCCGCTCGTAAAGAAGTTTCTAATGACTCCAGTCATAACGATCACACCTTTCTAGGCTGCTGTCATGGGTTTTTCTTCATGGTATTATCTTTGGGCGAAAAAGGTGCGGGGTATTCCTGAACGATGCTGTTTCATCAGAGGCACTGAACATTCTTCTAAGGATCGGTCTCTCTATAGAGAAGAGTCCAATAACTACCCTTGTGTTCATCATGGAATTTTGGGACAATAATAAACAGAATGTTGATGTATAAGTCATTTTTATAGAGAGATTAAATTTTACTGTTTTCGTATAGAGAAAGGACAGATAAATGAACAAACCATCCATATATGGATTAACTTTAGATCAGCTGGCTTCATGGCTTGAAGAACGGGGACATAAGAAATCTCGCGCGGCACGGGTATGGGACTGGCTGTACCGGAAGCGGGTCACGAGCTTTTCGGACATGGCAGACGTTAATGAGGAATGCCTTCAGCTTCTTGAGGATCATTTTGCTATATTGACGCTAGAAGTGCACACGAAGCAGGAGTCTGCAGACGGTACTGTAAAATTCCTGTTCAAGCTAGTGGATGGCAACCTGATCGAGACGGTGCTGATGCGTCATAAGTTCGGATTGTCCGTGTGTGTCACCACCCAGGTTGGCTGTAACATCGGCTGCAGCTTCTGTGCGAGCGGACTTATTAGCAAGAGCCGTGATCTGTCCAGTGGAGAAATCGTTGAACAGATCATGAAGGTCCAGCTTCATTTGGACGAAGCGAGCAACGATGAACGTGTGAGCCATGTCGTTGTTATGGGAATCGGTGAGCCGTTTGATAATTTTGAGAATATGTCTGACTTCATTCGTGTTATTAAAGACCATAAAGGTTTAGCGATCGGACCGAGACATATAACCGTTTCAACGAGCGGACTGGCTCCCAAAATTATTGAATTCGCTGATAGCGATCTGCAGGTAAACCTGGCGATATCTCTGCATGCACCAAATAACGAGCTTCGTACCCGGATTATGAAGATCAACCGAGCTTATCCGCTGGAAAAACTGATGCCGGCCATTGATTACTATCTTGAGAAATCCAACCGGAGAATTACGCTGGAATATATTTTGCTGAAGGATGTTAATGATCAGAAGGAGCACGCGCTGGAGCTTGCAGAGCTTGTGGGCAACAGAAAGAAATTGGCGAACGTAAATCTGATCCCATACAACCCGGTAGATGAACACAGTCAGTACCAGCGCAGTACACAGGAGTCTATCACAGCCTTCTATGACACCTTGAAAAAGCAGGGAGTCAGTGTCAGTGTCCGTCTTGAGCACGGAACCGATATTGATGCTGCTTGCGGACAGCTCAGAAGCAAACAAATTAATAAAGCACAGTAAGGCTTTTCTAAATAACATCAGGGAAGCCGCAAAGCGTATCGGATTTTTGGGGTACGCTTTTTTTTCTAGCGTGCCATTCCCGGCTTTCATAATAAGGAGGACTTTCATATATGCATACCAAATCCAGTTTATTGAAAGAACTTGAAGACTTGGGTATTGACCGGACAGGAACTCTTCTTGTCCATTCTTCTATGAAAAGTATTGGTGAAGTCGAAGGAGGCGCAGAAACAGTACTGGATGCCCTATCGGAATATATGGAGGGTGGATTGCTTGTCTTGCCTACCCATACATGGTCGTATATCAAGGCCGATAACCCCAAATTTGAGGTGGAACACTCGCCTTCCTGTGTTGGGATTCTTCCAGAGCTGTTTCGCAAGCGTACAGGGGTAATCCGTTCATATCATCCGACCCACTCCGTGGCGGCTCTAGGAAAGGATGCTGCAGCATTTACCGACGGGGCTGAACGATTTGACTCGCCATGTCACCGGGAATCGGTATGGGGCAAGCTTCTGGATCGCAAGGCGACCATTATGCTGCTGGGTGTGGACTTGCGACGGAATACTTTCATTCATGGTATTGAGGAGTGGGTAGATGTACCGGGTCGCCTTACTGAGGGACATGAGGCGCTGTATACGGTGCTGGGAGACGGTACAGAAATTCCGGTACCTTCTCGCAGACATGCTGGTCCTGCCTCTTCTGAATATTTTTGGAAGGTAGATGAGCTGCTGGAAGAACAAGGGGCTATGTACAAAGGGAAGTGGGGAGATTCGATCGTACGGGTGTGTGACACGGTGAAGTTAACCGACATTATCTCGCCGTTGCTGCGGGACAATCCACTCCTGTTTTCAGACAACGAGCCGCTTCAGCGGTAGGCTTAATGAACACAGTTCTCCGATTTAGGGTACAATGGAATAAACCAAGATAATAGGAGCTGTAAAAATGTCTAAAGAAGAACAGGTAATTGTCACCGCCGAGGGTTACGCCAAGTTGGAAGAAGAACTGAAGTATTTGAAAGGGCCCAAACGTAAAGAGCTGGCAGAACGCCTGAAGCTGGCTATCAGTTATGGTGATCTGAAGGAGAACAGTGAGTATCACTCCGCGAAAGATGATCAGGCGTTTATGGAGACCCGAATCATCGTGCTTGAAAAGATGTTGACCAAGGCCAAAGTCATTGACGCGGACAATTTGAACTTAGACAAAGTTAGTGTGGGCTCTGTCGTTGTCTTAAATGATATTGAATTTTCTGAAAAGATTGAGTACCGAATCGTTGGACCGGCTGAGGCGGACGTTGCAGATCATAAAATATCCTACGAAAGCCCGCTGGGTAAAGAGCTGATGGGCAAAGAGGTAGGAAGCGTTATTCATGTAAGTGCTCCTATGGGGATCATAAAATATGAGCTGCTCGAGATTAAAGCGGATTAGCCGAACACCGTAAATAGGGGGATGTCCACAAGGTCTGTTGACCTGGGACGTCCCCATTTGTTTCTTATATAAAAAAAGACGAGCTGCATTGGGCTCGTCTTTTTTCGTTGGTGCGATATTTTTGTTGTGAATGACGTAACGGTGATCTTTAAACCTGGATAAATAGACTGAACTCCTGCCCGGTCTTTTCGGGCTCTTGAGCCATGGTATAGCCATGCTTAACAACTTCCTCAGGTACGTTACGGAAGGCGGACGGGCAATCAGAAATGACTTGCAGCAATTGGCCTTTCTTCATATCGCGCAGCGTTTCCAGTGTGTAAATAACAGGATAAGGACAAGATTCTCCTCGAAGATCAAGCGTGAAATCAACGGACATTTGTATAATCCCCTTTCTTAAATCCAACGCCGAAGCGGTAGTTTTTTTGCCAATAGACAGCAATGATGAAGCCGATAGCCAAGACGATCAGTGTGACAGCAAGTGCGGCGGCAGGGCCCATCGTTGTAATCAGGTTCACCGGCGATCCGCTCTTCACGAGCAGATTATAAACACCCATATGATCCCAAGCGTAAGCAAGGCCAGTAGCTCCCAGAATGTTGCCGACAAAGACGGGTAAAAAGACGATCTGGCCTTCCATCAACCGGTACATCATGCCTGTCTCGCAGCCAGCAGCCATCACGATACCGATGCCGAACAGCAAGCCGCCGACAAAGGTGCTTGGAGCGGCAATTTTCGTAATTGGGTCCAGCCCGTATACAAGGATGATCACCAGGGTGGCAACGGAACTGACCGCCATACCGATCGTGATCGCTTTTGTCATTGTAGCACGTCCGCTAATCCACAGGTCGCGGAAGGCGGATGTGAAACAAATCTGTCCGCGTTCAATCAAGATACCAAATGCGGCACCGAAGAGCGCGGCTGTGCCCAGCATGTTACGCCCCGTTACAAAGAAGTACACAATGAGTCCGACATAAGCAAGTCCGAGAACAGCTCCGACAAGGGGCTGAATGTTGCGTCTCGGTTTAGCGGCAGGAGCCATGCTGCCTTTTTTCAGGACAGGCTTGCCTTTCCACCATCTCGTGTTTACGACTTTAGCTCCCAGGAATGTACCGATTGCGGTCGCTACAATGAAAATCCAGGAGTGAAAAGAGAACTGGGGAACCCCTGTAAAGAAGGCTGCCAGGTTGCAACCCAGTGCAAGCCGCGCGCCGAAACCGGCAATAATTCCACCGGCAAATCCCTGCACATAACGGCGCTTTTGCTTCGGAATCCGGATCTTGAAGTTGCTGCTAAGCAGAATGGTGATCATGGCACCAATAAACATGCCCCACACAATCCAACCATCAGTCCGTGTCCATGTGGTTCCATCCATATGAACGAGATTGAAATATGCCCAATCCGATATATCCATCCCAAAAAATTCCAGTATATGACCTCCCAGCCGGGTAAATTCGCCGGTTACCGCCCAGACGGTTCCGGTAATTCCGAAATAAACCGCACTCAGGATACCTGCGATGCCCATGACCAGGTAAGGGCTCCAATAATTTCCGAAACATTTGATGTACAAGTTTTTCACAGTTTCTATATCTCCTCAATCGGTAAGAGTCTACAACCCTTCCATGTTTGCTGAAAAAGCACAAGTTTCATTTTACTACAAACATACGCTGCTTGGGGCATAATATTGACTTGATATTTTTCTCCAGTGGGGGAATCAAGAGTGACGACCCAGTATTTGGAATTTTTGAGGGCAGGACTCCAGTACGAAATAATCAGCACAACCTGATGTCTGAAAAATAATAGAAAAGACCCACGAACAGTCGACTTCACTCAATAGAACGATGTTATTCCGTATTCTTCGACAAGATGTGATAGCAAAAGGGGTTCTTATGTCGACAAAATCCTCAAATGAATGACATTACGTCTCATTTGCTGGATTGTATATGCGAATATCCCAAATTATACATAATATAGTAATCTATCAAAATAGGTGATACTATATTTCCAAAATTAACTATATACCATACGAATCCATATGATCACGAAAGGAGAAGAGTGCGAAGCAACATAACCGGTATACATAACCTAAGTTGATATTATAAGAGAATCGAGGGAGTTCATTGAAAAAGAAATCATTCTTCCGAAAATTACCCATAGTCTCACTTGCTCTACTATTGTCAGCTAGCTTTGCTGTTCCGTCGGTTGGCTACGCCGACCTGAATCCGGATATTCGCTCACAGATTGAGTTGAAAGCGCTTCAAGGTGGTGTGTATGCTGAAGAAACGGCAGAGGCGTATATTTCACCTGAAATCAGCACCTCTTCTTCGAGAGAGATTAATGTCATTGTACAGCTCAGCAGTGAGCCTGCTGCCGTCGGCAAATTTGCTGCTCAAATGGGGCTTCGCAGCATGTCGGCTGCCTCGATGGAATCAACTGCTACAAGGGAGCAGTCATCCTTTGAGGATCAGGCCAAGAGACTTGGCATCCCGATCCAGGTCAATTACCGTTACAATACGGTGCTGAATGGTCTGGAGGTTACGGTTCCCGCCGACCGGATTCCGGAGCTGGCGGTAATACCTGGTGTGAAATCCGTATACGAGAACAAAACATATTATCCTATTCCTGTGCAAGAAGCGCCTGTTTTGACCACAGGCCAAGCAACCTATGACAATGCTCCGCTGGACCAGATCAACGTTCCGGAAGCGTGGGCTAAAGGCTTAACGGGCAAGGGTCTGAAAGTGGGCGTTATAGATACTGGCGTAGATTACAAGCATCCTGACTTGATTGATGCCTATAAAGGCGGGTGGGATTCATTCGAGCAAGATGATGATCCATATGAAGAGCCGCCGGTATCTATCGAGGATGATCCCTTTGGAATCGGATTTGCAGGAACATCTCACGGCACACATGTATCCGGTACGGTTGTGGGTAGAGCGGCTAACAAAAGCTCTGATATATACCAAAAAGGGGTAGCCCACGAGGCCGACCTTTATGTATATAAGGTGCTTGGACGAAATCCCGAAACAGGTCGAGCATCCGGTTCTTCAGCCCAAGTCATTGACGGCATTGAAAGAGCTGTAAAGGACGGCATGGACGTGATCAATCTCTCATTGGGTTCAGATGTAGAGAAGGACGCGAATTCGCCGGATTCGATGGCCGTGAATAACGCTGTATTATCTGGTGTTGTGGCCGTAGTAGCGAACGGTAACGCAGCAGACAAAGGTCCTTATTACTATTCAATGGGTTCACCGGCAGGTTCACAGCTGGCAATCTCTGTCGGCGCTGCAACGAGCCCAAGTTATTACTTTAACGCTTCGGCTTCCGTCACGCAGGCAACATATCAGGAGGAAGCTGAACCTACGGTCAATGCAACCGAAGCAACTTACTCGGATATGGATCTGGGTGTGATGGGCTGGAAGGTTGCAGGTGAGGACTTTGCTTCTATTCTGGGAACTGAGCCGATTGAACTTGTATATGCAAACTTGGGACAGGCTGAGGACTTTGAGAATCTGGACGTAAAGGATAAGGTTGTCCTTATATCCCGAGGTAATTTAGCGTTTGTGGACAAGCTGGCTAACGCCAAGCTGAAGGGCGCAAAAGCCGTTATTTTCTTCAACGGAAATACGAAACCGGGGAATGTAAATGAAGCGGATCTGTCGGAATCTATTAATAATCGAAATGATTTCATTGGCGCCATTCTCGGCGAAAGTTTTGAATTTATCCCAACTTTTGATATGCAGGGAGCGTTAGGGCGAGGAATTGCACGGCAAATGGTGGGTCATCCGGATAAGGCTGTAACCATCTCGTTCGGAGGGGAGTATCCGCGGATCGATGTGAGAGGCGATACGATGGCTTCCTTCAGCTCACGCGGACCGAACGCAGACGGACTTCTTGGCATCAAGCCGGATTTGGTAGCACCGGGTGTTAACATCCGGTCGACATGGCCGGCCTATGGACTGGGTAATCCCGACGCTTCTTATGATGAAGCCTATAACCGGATCAGCGGCACAAGTATGGCTACACCGCATGTAGCTGGACTGGCTCTTCTACTTCTGCAGAAAAATCCGGATTGGTCGCCGTTTGATGTGCGCGCTGCTTTGGCGAATACATCGGACTCCATGTTTGACGAGAACAATCAGTTGTATGATGTATACTCTCAGGGTGCAGGACGTGCTGATGTAGGTAGTGCTCTGGAAACACCGGCATTGCTGCAAACGGTAGAGCAGCTTACCATTCTGGACCAACAGCTGAATCCGAAGCAGGTCGTGAACTATGGCTCATCTGCAAGCTTCGGTATTGGGAAAGCTGGAAGCGGTGCCCAGATGATGGAGTTGCAGCTGAAAAATATTTCGGGAAGAAAAGTTCAGTATAAGGCAACCATTGAATTGCACGACAGTGTTACATCCGATCCGTTGAACCCGATTAAGACGCCGGATGTAAATGGAATATCTGTTAACCTGGTCGGTATCAGTACAGAGGGGACCATATCGGCAGAGGCAGGAAAAAGTCAGCCGTTCTTCCTGTCAGTCGAGAGGAAGAATACAGCAGTAGACGGAGTATATGAGGGCGCCGTTGTGCTGGAGGCGAGTGGCTTGCCGTCACTGCATCTTCCATTCTCCTTGCATGTCGGTGAAGCACCTCCGGCTACTGGATACGGCATTCAGGAACTGTCTTTTACCCCTACGGTCATTACACCGAATGGGGATGGTAAGCATAATTCGGCTAATCTGTCCTTCCGGATTACGGAAGACGTAAACTATATGCAGTTACTGGTAATAGACTTGCAAGGTAATGAGTTCGGCATCGTAGGCGAATTCATTAAAGAAGACGGCAAGGGCGGAATCGAACTGCTCGATCAAGGTTATTACAAGATACCTATCGATGGTTCTTACACGAAATTAGATGCGAAGGGCAACCCTGAAGTAGATAAGGATGGAAAGTGGGTGAAAAGCAAACTCAAAGACGGAACGTATTCAATTGGTGTACTTGCTTACTTGATTGGAGACAAGGGCTTGCTCAAGAAGTATGAAGCATACAGAGCGTTCCGGGTCGATAATACGCCGGCGACGAATCCAGGAGACGGAAACGGCTCCGGAGGCAATAACGGTGGAGGTAATAACGGTGGAGGTAACAGCGGGGGATCTGGCGGTGGTTCAGGAGGAGGTTCGACCACTCCAGCCCCGACACCGGTAACTCCAGGCCCAGCACAGCCAGCTCCTTCAGGAGCACCGGCATTACAGTCCGTGGTGAAGCAAGGACAGGTCGTTAAGAGTGTGCTGACTACATCGGCTGTGGCAGATCAAATTCAGTCTTTGACTGTGAAAGACGAGGATTTGCAGGCTGCTGTGAGTGCGGCAGGCACAAGCCCGTCAGCCATTGTACTGTCAGTTAGCAAGCCGGAAGGACAGACAACCAAGGCTGTTCTTACACCTTCCCAATTGGCGATATTGTTAAAGTCAGCAACCGGAAGCAGCCTTATTATAAGTAATACAAGTTCTTCGATGTCCGTACCTATAGCGGTGTTGAAAACAGTACCTACCGGATCAAGCCTGGAGCTGATCATTGGTAAAGGTGACTCCTTCAGCGGAGTGTTTACGAAAGGTTTTCCAGGTGTAACGTTGATAGGGTCTCCAGTCACTTTTGATATGCGTACAGTTAACAGTGGAACGGGTAAAGATTTCACATTACCGGCAGGTCAGCGAATTCTCAGCTCCTTCACCGTACCTGGGCAGCTGGAAGCTTATTCGGCAGGTGTGCTGTATGCGGAAGATGGCAAGGTAAATCCGACACCTTCTGTTCTGACGAAACAAAAAGACGGAACTACGGTGGTAACCGTGAATCGTTCGGGCGTATCCACTTATGTTGCGGCCTCACGCCCGGTAAAGTTTACTGATATATCGTCTTCCTATGCGAAATCCCAGATCAAAGCGCTGGCAGGTAAACTGTTGATGAACGGTACGTCGGAAACGACATTCTCACCGAAGAACAATGTAACCCGCGCAGAATTTGCGTCGATGCTGTCCAGAGCACTTGGTTTGACACCATCTACAGCGACTCCGTTTACAGACGTTAAAGCAGGAAGTTGGTATGCAGGTCACGTTGCCGCCGCTTATGAGGCGGGACTTATAGGTGGACATGCCAATGGAAGCTTTGATCCGAATGCAAACATCAGCCGTCAGGATATGTCTGTCATGCTTGCTAAAGCAATCGCGCTGCTTCACATTGAGCCGAAGGCAGAAGGGCCAGCCCGCGTACCTTATGGGGATTCGGAATCATTAGCCCGTTATGCACAGCAAAGCATTGAAGCTGTAACAGCGCTTGGCTTGATGAATGGTGAAACTTCGGGTGGTGTATCCTACTTCCGTCCGCAGGCACCGACTACACGCGAGGCAGCGGCAAAAGTACTGTACATTCTTCTTCAGAAGGGAGAATTGATCAATTAAATTTAGAACGAATTGAGAGAGGGCTGGCGCCGAAGCTTTTAACTTCGGAGCCAGCCCTTCGTTGTAGGTTGAGTTTCATTAAGAATGAAGTCACAATAAATCCTGCCGGCAGTTTTTCTGCTGGAAATAACCACGCTAAGCCCCAGCAGTGCCTATTTAATTCTTAACCATCATTATAATGTGTATAATGATAGGTATCGTGTTTTGAAAGGATGATCACATGCTAACGATAAAGGAATATACTGCTGAATTTGTTAAAGATCCGTTCGGAATATTGACTGGTAAAAGGTATGAATATGTGTTTGATCTGGACGTTCCGGAAGATGATGAGCTGTTTCGGGAGAATGGAGTTTATGTACGTGTCATCTTTTTATCCGATGAAGACCAGTCTCGAATTGTGAAATATGATTTCTACGAGAGAACGAGCGATTTGTATCTGGACTTTGATATGGAACCTGAAGAAGAAGAGCAGCTGGCTGCCTTTTGCAAAGATAATATACCGGATTAAATAGCACAATAAGTAAAGGGCATTCCTGCGGGGGTGTCCTTTATCTTTGTGCGGTAGCAATTGAAAGGAATAAGCAAGTATGTTACCATTTGAATGGAAAAAATTGTTGCGTTTTTTTGGATGGTTCCATTTGCCCGTAGGCTCTATATATGTGATGCCGGCTATTATACTCGGAGGGAAGTAACTACAGTACATGAACATTTTAAAAGTAAGTTTTCGGTCGATCACTGCACTTCTTATTGCTGCTTTGATTGTCCAATGGATTGTACCTTATCCGCAAGCTAAGACGGTTCAGGCTCCAGCCTCCTGCGGTTCGGGCTGCATCCGGTATGATATCGTAGTCATTGGAAGTGAAATACAAGGTGTTCTTCTAGCAAGGGAAGCCATGAAGCACGGGCTTGATGTGGTTATTCTTGATCCGCGCAGTAAGCCGGGTGGAGAGTTGATTTTGGGGCAGATGCACTTTTTGGACGAGCCTAACGATAAGAACAAGAAGAGTCTCGTGCAGGGTGACATCAAAGAGCTGTTTGATGGTTTCAAGAAGGGGTCAATCCGTAAAGCCTCCGAGTTTAACAAGTACTATGAGAAAATGATTAAGGATATTCCGATAAAGAGTGGGATTGAGATTCAATCGGTGAAGACGGTTGCAGCCAAGGGGGAGAAGTCCCTTCAATCGCTGACTTACCGGATGAATGGCCGGAGCCATCAAGTACAGGCTGGTTACTGGGTGGAGAATACGGACTTTAATGCCCTGACCGGAAAGCTGGATGCCAAGCGGATACCAGGAATCGAAAGCTTATATCAAGGAAGTGGACATGATCCTGATCATATGGCGGCTACGCTTATGCTTCGCTTTAAGAAGGTGGACTGGCGCAAGTTGCACCAAGCAATTTTGAATGATTATCCGCTTACCAATGTACAAAAGAAATACGGCCCAAACACCTACGTAGATTGGAACATAGCGACAGGCCTCAGTAACATTATGATGAAATACAAGCCGCGTGATCCTCAGTTGGTACTTAGAGGGATGAATACGCTTGATCAGGGGCATGGGGAAGTCATTATGAATGCTTTATTGATATATGATGTCGATCCAGCGGATAATAAATCGGTCCAAAATGCGATTAACAAAGGAAAGGCCGAAGCGCCTTACGTACTGGAGTATATGCGGAAGAATATTCCGGGTTTCTCCAAGGCTGAACTGAATGGCTATCCGGAATATTTATACATCCGGGACTATAACCGATTTGAGACGGAGTATGTTATGGAATATGAGGATGTGAAGAACGGCCGCATGTTCTGGGATAACGTCAGTATCGGTGGATATTCGATAGATCTTCAAGCTACGACACGCATTCCGAAAGGCATCGGATTCGGCAAAACCGATCGGTACGGGATGCCTCTGCGCTCGTTTGAGTTAAAATCTTACGAAAATGTGCTGGTCACCGGTAAAAATGTAGGTGCTAGCATCAAGGCCTACGGCACTGCACGGATTATGCCGAATACGGCATTGGCAGCTCAGACGATGGGCATCATTCTGGGTCGTGAGATGAAGGATAAGAGGCTGAAGGATCTTACTGAGGATGATTTCCTCCGGATTCATGCCTACTTGAAGAAGGATTATAAGATCGTTCTGGATAAATAATGTACATAATGAAAAGCAGCAGGAACCCTTTTCTGATTGGAAGGGTTCCTGCTGCTTTTTTTCTCTGCGACACTTCTGGTGGTTTTTTAAATGAAAGTTAAACGAAGCTTAAACCCTTTTTAACTTCCTGATGCTACCATGAGAAGGAACTAAAAAGTTGACCATCAGAATAGAGAGGGGAAGAGGAAATGATACGAAAACTACATAAATGGGCAATCGTATGTACGATCTGTATGTTGGGAGGAGCCATCCTGCCAATGACGAATTCTGTAGTGACAGCAGCTGCCGTTCAACATCATAAGGATGAGGTAGCCGTATGGAAGCAATGGGTAAAAAAGAATGCTGTTCCTGTGCAAATCGAGCCGGAGAATGTGGAATCCATAAAGAAGAAGGACGCCTTTCAGGATTTGCAGTTTTTAAAACCGCTGCTGAAGGACAAACGTATCGTCAGTCTCGGGGAAGCATCGCATGGGGCATCGGAATACAATTCGGCTAAAGTGAGATTAATTCAATTCCTTCATGAAGAGATGGAATTCGATGTCATTGCGTTCGAAACTCCGTTAGGAGATGCTACCGCTGCATATGCACGGATTGGTAAGGATAAGTCGGAAGAGACGATGAACAAGGCTGTTTACGGCGTATGGCAGGTGAAAGAGAACTTAGCGCTGTTTGAGTATATCGCTAAGCAGAGCAAGACGGACCGGCCGCTTATTTTGACTGGTTTCGATGTCCAGGGGACGACGGAGCCGTTTATGGCGTTTGGGAAGGAGTGGTTTGACACAGTAGACCCGAAGCAGGGCCGTCGCTTTGAACAAGCTGAGAAGCTCTTTATCGAAATACATAGCTATGACGACATGAAGAAATTCCGTAACGTACAAAAAGATCTGATTCAGGAGTATAAGACGCTTCAAACATTCATTGTTAAAAATGAAAAGAAGCTGAATTCTCCAATGCCGCAGCATAAGGACATGGTACCGATCATGAAAAGGGTATTGCAAAATCGAATCGACATGTTGGATAACTATGTGGAGCACATGGTCCAGATGTTTGCTGATATGGATACGAAACACATTCCGAAAGCAAGCTATCTTCGAGACAAGATGATGGCAGACAATGTAGCTTGGTTAGCAGAAGAGATGTACCCTGACAAAAAAATGATACTATGGGGTCATAATTACCATATTCGCAATAATAACTCGACAATGATTACAGAGCATAACGGTCTAGGATTTACTAATGACCCCTATCCGACGATGGGCGAGATGCTTCCGGTGGAGCTGCAGCGTCAGCATTATGCGATTGGTCTGTATGCCTACCAAGGCAGCTCTCTGAAGAACAACAACGAAACGGAGGCCGTTCAGTTACCACATCTGGCTGGCAGTCTTGAAGATATTCTGAAGGCAAGCGGGTACCCTGCTTCGTTTGTTGATCTGAAGAATCAGTCGCTGAAGCAAGAGACATCGTGGATGTACACGCCTCGCATTGCGAAGGCTTGGGGAGTGTTGGATGAAGTTATGATTATCCGTGATCAATACGACGGTCTCGTGTTCATTGACACGATTCACCCTTCGAAGCGATGAAAACAAACCATTGACTAGATGATTGTCTAACATAGGGTCTGTTAAACAGAACTTGTAAAAAGGCGTCAAATCAAGGGGGGATGTGATGTCGTTTTATACATAAGTTTGTTAATCAAGGACGATTTTCTTGAGGTGGTTCGGTTGATGGATACTATTTTTGATCCCAGGGCCACTTAGCGACAAGCGCTTTGGCAGCTGTCTTGACGGAAAAAAATGGATGTTATACACTGAATGAAATTTTATTGTAAATGCAGTGAAGAGGAAGCGAAGATCACAAGTGAGCGGTACAGAGAGCTGTTATACTGGTGTGAAACAGCCCCTCACGATCGAAGCTATCACCTCAGAGCAGGTCTGTTGAAATTTCATTCGACGGTAAACAGACACGGAATCCTACCGTTATCATAAGGACATCATTGGTGGATGATGGAAGAGGAGCGTGCGCTTAATGGCACGAATCAGGGTGGTAACGCGGAAGAATACTCCGTCCCTTTTTGGGGGCGGAGTTTTTTTGTTTTTCCAATTCGATGGAGGTGGATGAAGAGGATGTTTGAAAAGGTTGATCCGCAGTATCTTTTAGAAGGGGTAGACGGCTTTATTCAAGAGGAGGTATCGTACAATCTGTTTTATCTGATTACCGGGTTTGAAGAAGCGCTAACGATTAAATCTTGTGATAACAAAGTTCTGTTCGCCCAATCTCCAAGAGGAAACCCTTGGCTGTGGGTCAACAGAGACCTGTCGGAAAAGGAGAGGGAAAACGCGCTAAATCTCCTTATTGAGCACTTGGATGAGGCTCCATTGACTGGAGTATCCAGTGAACCCCGGACGGCAGAGATGTTTGCTAATCTTTATGGGGCAAGGTATCACACAAGTATAAAAAGGCGTATGGACATGGAGGCGTATGCTTGCCCGCAGGTTGTGAAACCAGAGGGAGTGAGCGGTTGTTTGCGACCGGTTCAGCTCGGTGATGTGGAGACGGTAGCACTGTATTTAGCTGGATTTTCTGAGGACGCTTATGGAATCGCTGTAGATCCGGCAAGCCAGATGGAAGCTGCAGAGATGATGATCCGTAAGGGCGGGTTGTACATGTGGCGGGTAGACGATCGCCCTGTTTCCATGGCGCAAATTGCGCATCGTTCCCCCAGACATGGACGGATCAATGCGGTCTTTACGCCGAGGAATGAGCGGAGAAAAGGGTATGCTGGGGCTGTCGTATCAGGCTTGTGTTCCATATTGCTAGGTGAAGGGATTGTACCGATGCTTTATGCGGATATGGTTAATCCGGCTTCGAACCGGGCTTATCAGAAGATAGGTTTTATCCAAAGCGGTCAAATTTCAGATATTCGTTTCGAATAGGTTTGATCTTAACTGGAAGGTGCTGGTATAATGGCGGCGGAGATGTAGTGAAAGGGGAATTGAAACTTCATGGCTGGTACTTTGTAATGGTTATTTCATGAAATAGAACACCTTTATCGTGGATAGGATCACGGGATAGGTGTGTCTGTTCATACCATTACGAAGGACGCTAGGTAAGGAGTTATAAATGACCTGGCGAATACCTTTAGGGTATTCGTTTTTGTGTTTGTCAGATTCATCTCCTTTAACCCTTGCTGTTGCTTCCTTAAATATTAGGAGGAGTTATAAATGAAAGCATTAAAGGGTAAAATCGCAATCGTAACCGGAGCCAGTCGTCGGATCGGTATTGGATCGGCTATTTGTCAGGCACTCGCTGAGGTGGGAGCCGATATCTTTTTCACATATTGGCGGCCATACGACCGCACGATGGAGTGGGGAGAAGATCACGATTGGCCGCAGCTTCTTGTACAGCAGTTGGAACAGGAAGGGGTTCGTGCGTATGGCATGGAAGCAGACCTGTCTCATCCGGCGACACCAAAACAGATTATAGAGGAAGTATCCGCAGTGTTCGGGCAACCGTCTATTCTCGTTAACAATGCAGCGCATTCGACTTTGGACGGCTATGAAAATTTGAGCGCTGACATTCTGGATGCGCACTATGCTGTGAATGTGCGTGGTACGTGCATGCTCTGTGCGGAGTTCGCCAAGGCCTTTCAGCTGCCTTCTGGAGGAAGGATCATTAATATGACCTCAGGTCAGGATAAGGGTCCGATGCCGGGCGAGCTTGCTTATGTGGCTACCAAGGGAGCCATCTCTGCATTTACCGTCTCATTAGCTGCTGAACTGGCACCGCTGCAGATCACGGTGAATGCCGTTGACCCCGGTCCGACCGATTCGGGATGGATGAGCGAGGGATTGAAGAGCTTCCTGCTCCCAAGGTTTCCGATGAAACGCCTTGGTCAGCCTTCGGATGCTGCACGTCTAGTGAAGCTGCTGGCTTCGGATGAAGCTGGCTGGATTACCGGACAGATTATCCATTCGGATGGCGGATTTATGTAAATCCGATGTTCATGGGATCAGTTTTGAGGTTAATATATAAAGAGGACCGGCAGCTTGCTGCCGGTCCTTCATCGTTATAAGGGCTAGCTATGAAAGGCTGCTTTCTGAATAGCGCTGAAATAATTTTTGTTGATGTGATTGAAAAATATCTTCAAGGTTAATGTCGTATTTGTTGGCGATAACGATCAAGTTTCCCAGGACGTCACCAAGTTCCTCTACCAGTTCTTGTTTATGCTCAAGGTATGTACCGTTGTCTTCATCGGGCCGATCCCGTCCGATCTCCAGAGCTCTGATGGCCCGTGCGACCTCACCCGTTTCTTCAGCTAAAAATCCGATTCGTATAAAGATATCAAGCTCAGACCACCCGCGGGATTCGTAATATTCTTTGACCCATTGTTGAAATTGATTGACGTCCATAGCTGTTTTCCTCCCCAAATGCAATAATTTAAATGAAGCAGATAATCATATATATTAAAGAAGTATAATTCAAAAAGAAAACATACGGAGGGACAACATGAAGAGAATTGCTGTATTTTGCGGATCTAGTGACGGTGTTTCACCAGCATATAAAGAAGGTGCTGTCCAGCTGGGCAAGGAGCTCGCCAGACGGGGAATTACGCTCGTATACGGAGGCGCCAGTGTCGGAATTATGGGAACTGTAGCGGATGCGGTTTTGGAAGCGGGAGGGCAAGTGATTGGCGTCATTCCCCAAATGCTTGAGGACAGGGAGATATCCCATCGCAATTTAACGGAATTGATCGTAGTTGGCTCGATGCATGAGCGAAAAACGAAAATGTCCGATTTAGCGGACGGATTTATTGCTCTGCCAGGAGGGCCCGGAACGCTGGAGGAATTTTTCGAAATTTTCACCTGGGCTCAATTGGGACTTCATCAAAAGCCGTGTGGGATTCTGAATGTTAACGGCTATTACGACTTGCTTATTTCATTCTTTGATCATATGCATGGACAGCAATTTTTACAGGAAAAATACCGTTCCATGGCTCTTGTTGATTCCGATCCGGCGGATTTGATTGAGAAATTCAATACATATACCCCGCCTTCCGTGAAAACTTACATTAAGGAAGACCAAACTTAAACAACATAGAACAGGCGATGCACTATAAGGGGCCTGACCCCGCGATTACAGGAATGATTCGTAGGCGTAGTGTCTCATAACAGATAGTGGGGGTGTCTCAGGTCAACAGACCTTTTGGACACCCCCATTCTTATTCCCAAGCTGAAGGCAGTTCCTATCCCGTTATTTCATCGGTTCATAATCTGCGACCACAAGCACATCCATATGCCTTGTACCCCGGAGTAATGTTTTTGCGATATTCCTTTGAGTCATCTGCTTCCAGGCTGCCCTTTTGGATTGACCGATAATCATCTGGGTTGCTCCTACTTCACAGGCTTTTGCGATCAGCAGATGAGGGATATCTTTATGTCGGTTTGCCTTCAAAATTCCAAATGTTCCGCCTAATCGCTCCGTCAAGGTACGCTGCGCCTCTAATCGCTCGGGGATTCCAGGGCTATGCGGCATATGCTCCACCTGAACAAAGGTCACATACCAAGTTGCCTTTAGGCGGTGGGCAATCCGGAAGCCGCGCCGAATCAATCGTTCCGCTTGAGATCCGATGTCCACACACACATAAATGACCTCCTGACGTCTCCAAGGTCCTCGGAGCGAGCTGCTCCGTTCCCACGATTCCAGTCTCTCATCCACATCATCTGCAATTTCCCTCAGAGCAAGCTCACGTAGAGCAATCAGGTTTCCTGTCTTGAAAAAGTGGCTGAGCGCCTGATCCACTTTTGCCATATTGTAGATTTTGCCATCCTTCATTCGCTGCTGCAGCGATTCGGGGGTCACATCAATCAATTGGACTTCGTCAGCCAATCCTAAAATATGATCTGGCACGGTCTCCCGGACACGGACGCCCGTAATCTGCTCCACCGAATCATTCAAGCTTTCCAAATGCTGTACATTTACGGTTGTGATGACGGAGATGCCTGCGGCCAGTATATTCAGCACATCTTCATACCTTTTCTTATGCATGCTTCCAGGTACGTTGGTATGTGCCAGCTCATCCACCAGCACGACATCGGGATTTCGGGAGATAATGTCATCAGTGTTCATTTCCTCAAGATGTACCCCACGGTAGTCAATGATTCTGCGTGGGAGGACTTCAAGGTCACCAACCTGATCTTGTGTATCTTTGCGCCCATGGGTTTCCAGTAATCCGACGAGGACATGCAGCCCTTTCTTGAGCAGATCGTTGCCTTCCCGGAGCATCGTATACGTTTTGCCAACACCCGGGGCTGCTCCGATGTACACCTTGAACCGGCCCCGCTTAATCTGCTTGATCTTTTGGTCAATCTCCTGTGAGTTCAGCCGGTGGAACGGCTCGAATGGAGCGGGAGGCGGGTTAATCTGGGCTGGAAGAATGCGTTCTCCGTCTGACTCGGCGCGGTCGGCTACGATAAAAATATCAACGCCCCGTGTTTTTAGAAGCAGATCTTGAATGATGGAGCCTTGAAGCAGCTCTTGCCAACGTGTCTGCTTCGAATGGCCGAGCACAATCCGGGTAACGTGATGCTCCAGCGCATATTGGACCAGCACATCAGCCAGCTTTCTCCGGGAACAGAGGGGAAGCTCATCGAATTTTGCTCCGATCCGTTTGGCGAGCTTCACGATAGAGCGTTTGAAGGTAGCCTGCTCCTTGCTGAGCTCCTTATCCTGATTCACAAAAGTAACGACCAGCAGATCACCGTTCAACCGTTTCGCGATCTGCTGTCCGCGGCGCATATAAATCGATCCGTTCCAGTGATATTGGGTGGATACCAATATCCGTTCATCGGCCCCTGATGGTCCGATAAGCCCTAGCTCCTTGCGATACCTTTCGAGGGAGTCGCTAACACCTTCCGCTACAAGGCGCAGGGTTAGCTCCCGCAGTACGGCCAGATTGCCGTGCTTGAACAAATCGCTGTTTCCGCCAGATAATCCGTCGGCTGCGCGAACTAGCATCGTTTCGGGGGTTACGTCAATTAAAACGACCTCGTCCGCCAATTCCAGCGTGTCTGCCGGTACGGTATCAACTGCCAGAATTCCGGTCAGCTTGCTTGCGAGCTCCCGCACATCCTCCAGTTCATAAACGTTAACTGTTGTAATCACACTGATGCCGCGGCTCAGCAGGAATCGAATATCTTCAAGCCGGGTAGCATGCTGCGCTCCCTCCCGGTTACGGTGTGCCAATCCGTCAACGAGCAGTACCTCAGGATTTCGCTGCACCAGCAGCTCCAGATTTAGATCCTTTTTTTTCTCATTGCCCTTGTGCCAATGAATGCTGGGTACCCGGTCCAGATCGCCGATCTGCTCTATCGTGTCCGGACGCTGCATGGTGGATACGGCGCAAATGACAACATCAATGCCTTGATTTTTTAGGATATGGCCTTCGCGGAGCATATGATAGGTTTTCCCGGATCCGCTTACGGCTCCGATATATACCTTCAACCGGCCTTGGTGCAGCTTTGAGATGGACAGCAGGATTTCCTCTGGCGATTTTTTTCTGAACGGGTCCATGGACTTCTACCTCCTTACCACTTTATTTAAAAGGAGTAAAGCCGAACCCTTTAAGTGGAAGGGCCGGCTGCTATTAGGTTTCCTGAGCTTTTGTTACCTAATTATTTCAAAAGTTCACTTAGCGCAAGATTCAGCTTCAGTACATTGACACGCGGTTCACCGAATATACCCAGATCCCGGCTATCGGTATGTTGATCAACCAGTTTTCCGAGTTCTCCTTCTGAGATGCCTGTCAGTTTGCTGATCCGGGGAATCTGGACCTCAGCCGATTTTGGCGTGATGTGAGGGTCCAGACCGGAGCCAGAGTTCGTGATAAGGTCAATCGGAAGCTCGCTTACCGGCACATCCGGATTGTTGTTCTTCCAGGACTCAATCGATGCTTTCGTTCTTTCCATCAGGTCTGGATTGGAGGGTGCGTAGTTGTTGCTTCCCGATCCAGCGCCGTTATACTCAATACTCGAGACCCTGCTATGGAAATATTTCGGGTCCGTAAAGTTTTGCCCGATGAGCTCCGAGCCAACCACTTTTCCATCGCTGTTCTTGATCAGGCTTCCGTTCGCATGATCCGGCATCAGAAGCTGCGCCGCGCCTGTCGTTACGAGCGGATAACAAATACCGCACAGGATGATAAATACAAGACTTGCTCTTAGAGCGGTACTAAACAAAAATCGGGCCGTATGAGCTTTTTTCGGATCATGGTTATTCATCGTTATTCGACCTTTCCATATCTATCTTTAGATTAATTTCCGCTCTGTCTCTTCATTAAATCCACAAATGGACAATCATATCAATCAGCTTGATACCGATGAACGGTACGATCACACCGCCCAGTCCGTAGATCAAAATGTTACGCTGCAGCAGCTTGGTCGAGCTCATCGGCTTATAAGCTACACCTTTCATTGCAAGTGGTATGAGCAGCGGGATAATAAGGGCGTTAAAAATCAAAGCCGATAAAATCGCGGACATAGGGGAACCCAGCCCCATGATATTCAGTGCGTTCATGCTCGGAATGGCTGCCGTAAACATCGCCGGAATGATGGCAAAATATTTGGCTATGTCGTTCGAGATACTGAAGGTGGTCAATGCGCCGCGGGTCATCAACAGTTGTTTCCCAATGGCAACCACTTCAATAATTTTGGATGGATCGGAATCCAGATCGACCATGTTGGCTGCTTCCTTCGCGGAGGTTGTGCCGCTATTCATGGCAAGACCAACGTCAGCCTGCGCAAGTGCCGGAGCATCGTTCGTTCCGTCACCGGTCATGGCGACCAGTTTGCCCTCGGCCTGCTCCCTGCGGATGACGGCTATTTTATCTTCAGGCTTACTTTCGGCGATGAAGTCATCCACACCTGCTTCCCGGGCAATGGTAGCTGCAGTCAGCGGATTGTCGCCGGTACACATTATCGTCTTGATGCCCATTTTGCGGAGCTGGTCAAAACGTTCCTTCATGCCTGGCTTCACCGTATCCTTCAGGTAGATGAGGCCGTAAATCTGGTTATCTACCGCCACAGCCAGCGGTGTTCCCCCTTCGGTAGCGATGGCGTCTCCTTTGGCAATCAGATCGGATGGGATCATGCCTCCCTGAGACTGAACCCAGGCTCTTACGGCATCGACTGCTCCTTTGCGAACTTTTCGGCCGTCTTTCAGATCCATACCGCTCATCCGTGTCTCGGCCTTAAATTCGATGAATTCGGCACCGGATGTAATGGATTCGTCAAATCCTAAGCTTTCCTTCTTCATCAGTTCGAGAACAGAGCGGCCTTCAGGCGTTTCATCCATAACTGAGCTTACAGCTGCCCACTGGGCAACAGAGCCGACAGGTTCCGAACCGACCGGGATAAACTGGCTTGCCATCCGGTTACCAAACGTGATCGTTCCTGTCTTATCGAGAATCATCGTATTGATGTCGCCGGCAGCTTCAACCGCTTTACCGGACATTGCCAGCACGTTGAACTGCGTTACCCGGTCCATACCAGCAATCCCGATTGCGGACAGCAGACCACCGATGGTGGTTGGGATAAGACAGACGAGAAGAGAGATCAGGACGGGAATCGAAAGCTCGATTCCGAGATATTTGGCGATCGGGGCAAGCGTGACAACCACAATCAGGAATATTAATGTTAGTACGGTCAAAAGGGTATTCAACGCAATTTCATTTGGTGTTTTTTGCCGGGATGCCCCCTCTACGAGCGAGATCATCCGATCAATGAATGACTCGCCGGGGTCGCTAGTGATCCGGACTTTAATCTGATCACTAACAACCCGTGTGCCGCCGGTTACCGAGCTGAAATCCCCGCCGGCCTCTTTAATAACCGGGGCTGATTCTCCGGTAATGGCCGATTCATCGACAGATGCCAGACCCGCGATCACTTCGCCGTCACCGGGAATCATTTCGCCTTGCGAGACCACCACGATGTCACCTTTACGTAAATCGGTAGACGGAACACGCTTGATGCCGCCGCCGTCCATAACCTTGTTGGCCGCGATTTCCTTCTTTGACTGCTTTAAGGAGTCAGCCTGAGCTTTACCACGCCCTTCAGCAAGAGCTTCGGCAAAGTTGGCAAACAAGACGGTTAAGAGCAGAACCACAAATACGGTCAGATTAAAGCCGATGCTGTCTTCTGTCCCGAAATAATGGGGAAAGATAGTCATGAGGAGGACAATAAATGTACCAACCTCGACAACAAACATCACGGGGTTTTTCATCATGGCAATAGGGTTCAACTTGATGAAGCTATCTTTTAACGACTGGCGAACCATATCTCCGTTTAATACCTTTTTTCTATTGTTATTCATTGGGATAATCCACCTTTTCTATTAACGGATCATTAAATGCTCGGCAATCGGGCCAAGCACCATCACGGGCAGGAATGTCAGCGCCCCGATGATCAGGACTACCGCAATCAGAATAAACGCAAACAGCCGGTTATCCGTGCGGAATGTCCCTAGTGTCTCAGGAATCCACTGCTTACGCAGCAGAGAGCCGCCTACCGCTAGAAGCGAAATCATCGAAATATAGCGGCCGAAGAGCATGACAAGCCCTGTTGATATATTCCAGAACGGCGTGTTATCCGCAAGACCTTCAAAGCCAGAGCCGTTATTCGCTGCCGAGGAAGTGTATTCATACAGCACTTGTGAAATGCCATGAAAGCCTGCGTTCGTAATGCCCGCTTGACCAGCGTCTGTCATGAGAGCGAGAGCAGTCGGCGCCAGAATAATGAAGGGATGAGCCAGAATGGCAATCGCAATCAGCTTCATCTCCCGGGCTTCGATTTTCCGCCCAAGAAACTCCGGCGTTCGTCCAACCATCAGCCCGGCGAGGAATACGGCCAGAATAGCGTACATTAACATATTCATCAGACCGACGCCTTTTCCGCCGAAGACAGAGTTCAGCATCATGAGAGACAACGGTGTTATACCGCCAAGCGGTGTCAGCGTATCGTGCATGTTATTGACCGATCCGGTTGTGGCTGCTGTGGTTACGGTCGTAAACAGAGCAGACTGGGCAATACCGAACCTGACCTCTTTGCCTTCCATATTGCCTTGGGAAGCATCGATTCCTAGTCGACTCATCGCCGGGTTACCATTCGATTCCGATACGTAGGCAAGTGACAGGAATCCGATGAACAGAACCATCATGGCCGAGAAAATAATCCAGCCCTGCTTGCGGTTTTTCGCAAATAAACCGAATGTGTAAGGCAGAGCCGCCGCAATACACCACATTGATAAAATCTCGATTACGTTAGTCAGCGGATTCGGATTTTCAAACGGATGAGACGAATTGACGCCGAAATGTCCACCACCGTTCGTACCCAGATGTTTGATCGATTCCAGTGCAGCCACTGGACCAACTGAAATTTGCTGCTCGGCGCCTTCAAGCGTCGTTACATTGATGGTAGGTTTTAAGGTTTGAGGAACATGCAGCGCAACAAGTAGCATGGCCACTGTAAAGGCCAGCGGGATGAACACCCGTGTATGTGCCTTAACAAAATCTTCGAAGAAGTTGCCTATCGTTGTTCCCTTGCTGGTAATTGCCCGAATGAACGCGATAGCGACACATAAGCCGGTAGCAGCGGAGGTGAACATCATCATGGTGATGACGGCCATCTGCGAGAAGTAGGAGAGACCCGATTCTCCGCTGTAGTGCTGCAGGTTTGTATTGGTCATGAAACTGATAATAGTATTGAACGATAGCGTTGGCTCCATATTGTCAATTCCGTTTGGATTGAACGGCAGTATCTTTTGCAGTCGTAGTATGAGATACCCGGCTGCAACCAGCACAATATTGGTCATCACAAAGCTGATTGCATATACCTTCCAGGTCATGCCTTTGCGCTCTTTAAGTCCGATCAACGCATAGATCGGTTTCTCCGCCCAGGAGAACCATTTATCCGTTCCGTTCGCTTCATTGCGAAATACATTATATACGTAGGTTCCGAGAGGCTTAACGAGCAGCACCAGAACCAGAATAACGATGGCAATTTGTACAATGCCCATGATTGATTGCTTCCTCCTTCAATAACACCCCTAGAATTTTTCCGGGTGAATCAGCGCGTAAATCAAATACAGAAAAATAAAGATCATAAATGCGATAATGATGATCATTGGTTATCAGCCTCCGGTTCATTGACCACGCGTCCGCACCAGGATAAAAATAAGGTGAACAGTGCGTAGGTTCCTCCCAGAATGAGCACCATGCACAGATCCTGCATGTAAATCCCTCCAAAATATTTTTTGAAAGATTATGAATATGGTCTAGCTGACGAGTGATGAAATTAAGAAGGAAACATTGGTATGGTTCGTATGCAGCACGATATCTGCGCCAAGTCCTTTATAAATTAATCTCGGGTTGCTTGAATGAGTGATGACATAGATCGGATCCAAAGTCCAAGTACGGCAAATCCGCAAGTAACGGCAGCACAGGTTCAGACTGCTTTCAAACAGAAACACCCTGCCGACGGAAAACTCGGGAATGATCCAGGTTTGTTCATCGGTGGTGTCGATCAAGATCATGTTGTTTTTGGCTCCGAGCTTATCCAGACGATCTTGCTCTACCCGGTTGTTCACGATGGCTGCAAACGGAATTTTATTTCGGATAAGCTGGAGTACGAATTCCTCCCCTGCCTTGGTTGGAGCGGATACGATGATCAGATCCTGCGGTTTTTCCATGTTTTCTCCTCCTATTTGTTAGAAAGAGAAGGCAACAAAAAAGAAGCCTCAGGGAAGGAGAGTCACTCTTCCCGCGGCTTCTGATGACACAGTGAAATACACCGTGCCCTGCACACGACAATCGTTGCCTCTCTCGATACGCTTACGAGGTTAGCTGACGGATTCGGGCGTGAGAGTCGCCCTACCCATAGGCAGGTATTCTGCCGATGTGATTCACCCCTGGAAGAAAAGCAAGTCTCCCGTTTGGTTCCCCCGTTCCTTTTCCATTCAAGGATTCAGCGAATAAAAAAGCACTTTGCAAAAAACCACAGAGACATTAAGCCCTGTGGTCGTGTTTCTCGATCACAAGCTTCATCATCCTCTCCTTGTGAGCAGACCGCGTCAATTGAATGCGTGACTGCTTAACTCAACGCTTACGAGGTTAGCTGTCGGATTCGGGCGGTGAGAGTCGCCCTACCTGATCCGATTCCATAGAGTCTTCGGATCAAGATTCACCCCTGAAGATGTTCATGGTGGCTCTCACACCACCTGGTCCATCTCCTTGTTTGGTTCCCCCGCTTCCCTTGCCCAGCAAGGGAATTCAGCGATTCATGTGAAAACATTGTTCATTTCATGATTCGTATCATACGTCTGGCGGTTCGTAATGTAAATCGAGGGAGAGGCACATTTGAGGTGTTTTTTAACAGGATATCGGGGGAAAGGGGGATTGGTCACCAGAATACTGCTCCATACTCTGTATTTCTCTGTATTTCGTTGATTTCTCGTAAAGTGGCAAGATACCGTGTATTTGTATGGATAATCGATGTCAAGCCCTAATGTACACGTTTTCTTTTGGCTTTTTCGTCGATATTTTGAATTTTTAGACCATAAATGAACATTTACTTTGAAAGGGCAATGACGTATGATTCATCCGAATTTAACCATGATCTAAACGCTGAGCTCTCTAAAGGGAGTCGGGGGAACCCGGACAATGAGCAGGTTTCAGAGCAAACGGACTCAGGAGTATCTATAAACATGCATTCACATTTCCATAGTACTGGTCAAGCGTCTCACGCTCCGGTAACATAGAGGGTAACAAATGTACAAGGAGGAGCTATGCTTCTACAATTCGGTTACTCCCAGTATGAGAGCAAAGTATATGAAACACTTGTGACGAGCGGCGAGGCGATGGATGCATCGAGTATCGTGAAGTTGTCCGGTGTTCCGAAGGCTAAAATTTATGAGGTGCTGGACCGGTTAGTGGACAAGGGAATTGTCATGGATACGGTATCTGGCAAAAAGCGTACCTATACGGCACTCCCTGTGGAAGCCGTGATTGATAAACTGACGCATGAGTTTGAGAGTGACATTAAGGAGCTTCGCTCGGCGGGGGTCCGCAAAACGGTTGTGGATGATCAGGTGTGGAGTCTGAAATCGCACAGCTCGATCCAGGCGTTCTGCAAACAGATGATTGAGGAAGCGCAGGAGTCTGTTCTCGTCTCAATGTGGAGCGATGAGTTTAATGAAATAACCGATCTGCTGGACCGGAAAGAGCGGGAAGGTGTGCGCGTTGAAGCTTTGGTGACGGGGGATGACCATCCGGAAGTGTCGCTGTCCAAGCTGTATGTGCTGAATCCTACGGCGGATCACGATAAGCTGGAGCGGTTCATGCTTCTGGTGACAGATACGAAGCAGCTTCTATTCGCAGGCGTCGAGCAGGGCAGCTGGCAGGCAATCCGGACGCAGGCACAGCCCTTTGTGAAGGTGTTTGTTGAATTTTTCTACCACGATATGGCATTGACTGCATTCAGTCGTAAATATCCGGAAGAGATGTTCAAAGACGAAGAGATTAAAGCGCTTTTGCTCCGGCTGCGCTATTAAACAAGGACAGAAAGTATGGAGGAATGACTACTCCGTGCAGTCTCTCACAACAGCAAAGGGGCATCCCACAGGTCAATGGACCTTTTGGGATGCCCCTTTAAGTGTGTACAGTATGAGTTTGAACCAAACTTACAACTGCTCTGCGGTTCGGGACGAAGCAGCAGCTCCATCCTTGTCAGGAGCAGAACGGCGAGTTAGCGAGAATAACGCGACACCGAAGGCAACGGTAGCAATGATACCGCCGACCCAAGGGTTGTGGGCTACCGTGTGGCTCTGATCAATAACGGTACCGCCGATGATTGAACCGGCAGCGATTCCTAGGTGAAGCATGGAGGAATTCAAGCTAAGCTGTGTTTCTGCATTGTCTGGAGCCAGCTGAAGCAGATAAGTCTGCTGAGCTGGAGAAATGGCCCAACTCAGCGCACTCCATATCATCATGGCTATTAGGAACACCCAGAACGAGATTTGAGCTGTGAGCATGACCACGAACATCGATACCGAGAAGCAGGCCACAATGGTGAGGATTGAACGTTTCGTACCGAAACGGTCAGATATCCAGCCGCCGACCCCGCCGCCTGTTACGGCTGCGATGCCGAACAAAAAGTAAACGACACTCATCATGTCGTTGCTGACGTCGAATGTGGACTGTACATAAGGCTTCAGGTATCCGTACAAAGTCAGATGACCGGTGAGCAGCAGCAGGACGATAAGCTGGGCGCTGATAATCTTGCTGTTCTTCAAGGACGCAAGCTGTTCACGAAGCGGTACTACCGGGTTCGGAGCTGTGCGTGTCGTGAATAACGCAATGCCGGCCATAGATAGCAGGCTAAGAATCGCAATGACGAGAAACGGAGTCCGCCAGCCGTAAGCATTACCGATCACCATGCCGAGTGGTACCCCGAGTACAAGTGATCCGCTGATTCCCATATAGATAATTCCGATCGCGCGACCTTTGTGCGATTCCGGAACGAGCGAGGCTGCCATGGAGACGGACAGTACAACGATAACGGATCCGCTCATAGCGGATAATGCACGGGCTGCGATGATTGCTGCATAACTTGATGTGAAAGCTACGATCAGATTACTGATCATAAAGGCAGTCATCGTGTACAGATAGAGCTTTTTACGTTCCATTTTGGCGGTCACATTAATTAGAATCGGACCTGAGATCGCAAAGGCAATGGAAAAGATGGTGATAAACTGACCGGCAGAACTGATAGATATTTGAAGATCCTCTGCAATGAGATTCAGGATACCTCCAACGATGAGTTCAACCATACCGACGACAAACGCCGCGATGGCCAAGATATATACGCGAAAATTCAAACAGACACATCCTTATCTCATAAAGTATCAAATTTAAGTTACTACCATTATAGTAACCTCGGTTATCTGATGCAACCCTTTTTCGTGTATTTGGGAAGAAGTGGAGCAATGTAAAAATACACTTTTTCACCCAAAAAGGTTTCAAGTGCCCGTATACTCTTTTTAGCCGATTTAAAGTCAACCCGGAGTGATAGCCTGTCCTATATCATCGTGGTAATATTTGAATAATTCGACTTGATAGGGTACGATAATGCCTTTTTCAAGAAACTCAGAACTTTTGGTGGAGGTGAATTTGCCAGATGGACAGGCCTCAGAGTGTCATACGTGATCATATTCTTTTTCCGGACAGCTCTTTTCCATTTACGGCTTCGACGACGGAGGGGGTTAACCCCGGATTCCAACGTCTGCACTGGCATCAAACTCTGGAAATGAACTATATACGAAGTGGAAACGGTTACTATCTCATTAATGGTATGAAAGTACCGTTTGAAGAAGGCGATCTTGTCTTCATTAACAGCGACGATTTGCACCGGGCTTTTGAAACGAAAGATCTGGTGATGGATATTATTATGTTCGATCCCTCGCTCCTGGCCATTGATCTGAAGTATGACCCGGAACTGATGCATCCTTTCCGCGAAGCCGGTGTGCATTTCGGCCATATCGTCACTCACGATAAGCCCGTTAGCCGGGAATTGGTGGGGCTGTTCCAACGGATGATGGAAGAGAACCGTATGAAAGACGATGTTTTTATGAGTCTGATTCGTGCGGATCTGATTCGCTTTCTGGGGTTGACCAACCGTCACCTACACGAGACACCGCAGCAGACGGTCCATCTGTCCATGAAGCATCGAGGTATGCATGTGCTGAGGGATGTACTTCATACAATGGAACTGAATCTTGGTTACGGCTGGACACTGAATGAGCTGGCCGATCTCGCCCATTTAAGTCCCTCGCGGTTTAGTGCTCTATTTCATCAGGCTGTCGGCACTTCACCCCTGAACTATTTAATTCAATTGAGACTGACCCATGCGGTGCATTTGCTCGAGACAACAGATTTGAAAATCATCGGTATTGCCGAGGAATGCGGGTTTCGGAATCTGTCTAACTTCAACCGGCTGTTTAAACAGCATATCGGTTTATCACCAAGTGAACTGAGAGAGCGGTCATAATAGAGAGCTCAAGCATAGGACAGTAAGATAGTATCAGTTCTTACATATATAGCAGTAGTTTGAGCTGCCGTAGAAGAGTATCTTGTACATATAACAACAGTTTGATCCCGTGATCAGCGGAAGGAGTGATGTACATGAGGAGATATTTGGGCGTGGACGCCGGAGGAAGCAAGACTCATGCCGTTATTGTAGATGAGCGCGGTAATGTGCTCGGCAAAGGAATGGCAGGTAACGGAAATCATCAAATTGACCGTGAAAAGGCGGAAAGCAACATCAACGCTGCCTGCGACGCAGCACTGCTTGAAGCCGGAATAACAAAGAATGACGTCAGCTTTGCCTACTTCGGATTGGCTGGAGCGGACCGTGAAGCGGATTATGAGATTTTGCGCCCGATGATCGGCGGAATGGGGTACCTGAAGCACGAGATTGCCTGTGATACGATGATCGGCATGCGCGCGGGTACAAACCGTTCTTACGGTGCGGCGATTATCTGCGGAACCGGATTTAACAGCGCGGCCCGTAATGCGGATAGCGAGGAGCTGCAGTATGGCGGTTTTGGCTTTAAGTATGGTGATGGTTACGCTGGAGGGTCGGGTTTAGCAATGCTCGCGTTCCGGTCTGTCATGAGGGCGTGGGATGGCCGCGGGCCTGAGACGCGATTAACTTCTTTGGTGCTCGATCACATGGGTTATACTTCTGTTGAAGCATTGTTCGAGGACGTGCTGTACGATAAAATCTCCATTCCGTCCAGTCTGGTGAAAATTTTACTGGAAGTGGCTGAAGCAGGGGATGCTGTAGCGATCTCCATTCTTGAAACTGAAGGTGAAGAGATGGCTAATGCCGTATGTGCCTTGATCAGACGTCTTGGCATGTCGGATGAAACGTTTGATATCGTCTATATTGGAAGCGTTTTGAACAAGGGAAAAAGCTCAATTCTCACCGATGCCATTGAACGCGGAGTTGCCGCACGGGCACCTCATGCAAGATGCGTTCATTTAACCTCAGACCCGGTAGCAGGCGCCCTGATGAGCGCGATGGAGTCAGATGGTCAAGTGATTGACGCTGAGACGGAAAGCAAATTGAAATCATTATCTTTTTAAGGGATCTCATTTCACTAATTCATATAACATCATCTTATGGAGGCGATTCAAGTGTCACAATCAACCGGTCTCAAAATAACCGTCATTGGCGGAGGTTCCTCTTACACACCCGAAATCGTAGAAGGGTTCATTCGCAATTATGACCAAATGCCAATTCGCGAATTATGGTTCGTGGACATCGAGGAAGGCAAGCACAAGCTGGACATCGTTGGCAATCTGGCTAAACGCATGATTGAGAAATCTGGACTTCCTATTGAAGTTCATCTGACGCTCGACCGCAAGCGTGCGATTGAAGGTGCGGATTTCGTGACAACACAGATGCGTGTCGGCCTGCTGGCGGCGCGGAAGCTGGATGAGCATATTCCGATTCAACACGGAGTTATCGGCCAAGAGACAACAGGTCCGGGGGGCATGATGAAGGCGCTTCGTACGGTACCGGTCATTCTGGATATTTGCCGCGACATCGAGGAGTTGGCACCGAATGCGTGGATGCTGAATTTTACGAATCCGGCGGGAATTGTTACTGAAGCGGTGTTGAAGCACAGCAAAGTTCGCTCGATCGGTCTGTGCAACTCTCCGATTAACTTCCAGAAGTTCTTGGCTGCAGAGTATCAGGTACCAGAGAAGGATGTATTGCCTGAGTTTGTAGGTATCAACCATCTGCACTGGGTAACCTCGGCTATCATTCGTGGGGAAGAGAAGCTTCCGGAACTGCTGGACGGCGGCAAAAGCTATACAGCGAAAAACGTACCTACCCTCGGCTGGGATGCCGATTTCCTGAAATCCTTGGGCGCGATCCCGACGTATTATTTGAAATATTTCTACATGAAGGACAAAATGTTCGCAGACATGAAGGCTTCGCTTGAAAAAGACGGCACTCGTGCCGACATCGTCAGCCGTGTGGAAACAGAATTGTTCGAGCTGTATAAAGACGTAAATCTCGATGTGAAGCCGAAGCAGCTGGAACAGCGGGGCGGAGCTTTCTATTCCGAAGCAGCGGTGAATCTGATGAATTCCATCTATAACGACAAACGCGATATCCAGGCGTTGAACGTGGCGAACGGCAATACATTTGATTTCCTGCCGCCGGATGCGAGCATTGAGGTCAACTGTGTAGTGACAGGGCAAGGTCCAGTTACATTGGCGCCTAAGAACGTTCCGGAGCATGTAAAAGGCCTGATGCATGCAGTGAAAGTATATGAGAAGTTAACGATTGACGCAGCAGTGACCGGTGATCGCGGCATTGCTCTGCAAGCACTAGCCCATCATCCGCTTATTCCATCTGTTGACGTGGCCAAGAAGGTGCTGGATGAGCTGCTGGAAGCACACAAACCGTACTTGCCTGCATTCTTTAAATAATTGATTAGATATTGGATTAATCCTATGGTTTTATAATAAAAAGCCTCCCGTAGAAGAGGAAGATACAGCCTGTGTTCCGGCGTTGTCATCCTCTTTCTTGGGAGGCTTTTTCTTAAAGACGGTAAAACCGTTTCTACATGTTTAGAACGTTACAAATCCCATGGCGCGTTTCGCGGCAAGCAGTGTCTCCTGAGCAGCTTCATTGGCGCGGCGGGCGCCGTCTTTCAGAATGTTGTCCAGCTCTTCAGAGTGGACGATTTCATGGTATGTTTTCTGGATCGGCTCCACCTTGGTGATGACGACCTCCGCCAGTTCCTTTTTGAACGCGCCGTAGCCTTGGCCTTCATAGCGCTTCTCAATCGTCTCAATGGAATCGCCTGAAAATACGGAATAAATCTCAATCAGGTTGCTGACCTCAGGTTTGGTATCCCAGTCATAACGGACGTTCATTTCGGAGTCCGTTACGGCTCTGGAGAACTTTTTGCGGATTACGGCCGGGTCATCAAGAAGCGACACGTAGCTGTTCTGGTTCGGGTTGCTTTTGCTCATTTTACTAGATGGATCGTCGAGACCCATGATTCGTGCACCCGTGTCCTGGATGATCGGCTCAGGCAACACAAATGTATTACCGAACTTATTATTAAATCGCGTAGCCAGATCGCGTGTCAGCTCAATATGCTGCTTCTGGTCATCCCCGACAGGTACGTGAGTAATCTGGTAGAGCAAGATGTCAGCTGCCATCAGAACCGGATAAGTGAACAGGGCTGAGCTGACGGTATCCTTACCTTCGGATTTGTCTTTAAACTGCGTCATCCGGCTCAGTTCACCGAAATGTGCCTGTGTCTCCAGCAGCCATGACAACTCGGCGTGAGCAGGCACCTGTGACTGAAGGAAAATGACAGCCTTCTTCGGGTCGATGCCTGCGGCAATGTACAGGGCGGCAATGTCCCGGGACCGCTGGTGTAGCTCCTTGGGGTCCTGATACACCGTTACTGCGTGCAGATCAGGGATGAAGAAGTAGCATTCATAGTCGTGCTGATGAGCCACAAATTGGCTCAGTGAGCCGCTGTATCCTCCAATGTTCAAATCTCCGCTGGGTTTGATGCCTGACAACATTCTCTTGTTCATATTGATTGACCTCCTTAAGTTTATGAAAAAATAAAAAAACACCTCGCCCCTTGCTCAGGGACGAAGTGTTTGACTCCGCGGTACCACCACTTTTCGGCAATCATGTGCCGCACTTTAACATGACGGGAAGAAAGGCTTTAAGTCTGAATGCCTGTTCCGATCACTTCTCCCATGGTAACGGGGGAGAGCCGTCAAAGCCTACTGGCCTGCCAGGCAGGGGTTCGGTTTGAAGCGAAGGGACCCATTCACATATCTCATTGTACCGGACCTCACACCTGTCGCCGGCTCGCTTGGACAATGATGGATAAGCTACTATTTTCCCTTCATCGCTTTCGTGTATTCGTTCCTATAAAGATGCCATATTTCAGAAAGATCGTCAAGCTGGCAATATTCAATACAAAAAAACTTTCTGATCTTATAGGCTCAGAGAGCAAGGCTGGTTGATTCTACACACCGGAATAAGCCATAAATCCGCCGTCCACCGGGATGACAGTTCCTGTTACGAATCCGGATGTCTGCTCATCCACCAGCCAGAGAACCGTGCCGAGCAGATCTTCCGGCACGCCAAACCGCCTCATGGGGGTATGGGTAATAATCTTATGAGAGCGTTCGGTCAATGAGCCGTCTTCATGAGTCAGAAGATTGCGGTTCTGCTCCGTCAGGAAGAACCCCGGGGCAATAGCGTTGACCCGGATGCCGGACTCGGCGAGATGCACAGCCAGCCACTGCGTGAAGTTGTTGATTGCCGCTTTCGCTGCACTGTAGGCAGGCACCTTGGTCATCGGCGACGGGGCGCTCATCGATGAGACGTTGAGCACAACTGCGCCCGGGCGGCCGAGCATACTTTGGCCAAAAATTTGCGTAGGAATGAGTGTACCGATGAAATTCAGATCCATTACGCTCCGGAATCCGGGAACACTGAGGTCGAAGAAGGTTGAAACCCCAGGTTTCTCCAAATCCTCCGGCCGAAAAATTTCGTTAGTCGTATTGGCATCCTTGTGATTGCCGCCGGCTCCGTTAATGAGAATATCGCACGGTCCCAGCAGCTCACGTACCGACTGCTCGGCATGGCGCACGCTGTCTGCATCGGTGACGTCGCATGCGATAGCAACCGCTTCGCCGCCTGCTGCCTTTATCTCGCCTGCAACGAGTTGGCCTTTCTCCACTGTGCGGTTCAGCACAGCTACTTTAACGCCCTGGCGGCCCAGCTCCAGTGCCATTGCGCGGCATAAGACACCGGAACCACCTGTTACAACGGCTACTTTACCTTCAAGAGCAGGATGCTTCGGAAGCTTCGTGATCTGTGGAGATTCATTCATACGGTGGAAGCCTCCTTTTCCTTGGCGATTCTGGATCTCTCCAAGGAATCCCATACACCCCATAAATACATGATGCCGAGTGCGCGGTCATACAGTCCGTATCCCGGTCGGCACTCCTCACCCCAGATATGACGCCCGTGATCGGGTCTGCAGTATCCATTGAAACCGTTATCATTATAGGCTTTAACAATGCCGGCGATATCAACGGTTCCATCTTGCGTCCGGTGTGACGTCTCGATGAAATCTCCGTTATCGAATACGCGCACGTTACGAATATGCGTGAACGGAATCCGGTCATGGAATTCATGGATCATCCCGATGATGTCATTGTCAGGATTCGCTCCGAGAGACCCACTGCACAGCGTTACGCTGTTCGCCGGACTGTCATACAGCTTCAAGAATCTGCGGATATTATCCTGACTCGTAATGATACGAGGCAGTCCAAAGATCGACCAAGGTGGATCATCCGGGTGAATCGCCATTCGAATGCCGTACTGCTCTGCCGCTGGAATGACAGCGTTCAGGAAATACTCTAGGTTGTTCCACAAATCCTCTTCCGTCACGTTCCGGTAGGCCTCGAACAGGGAAGTTAAATGAGCAAGGCGCTCCGGTTCCCAGCCGGGCATGGTCAGTGTGCTGTTGTCATTAATGTTACGCACCAGCTCCATCGGATCAATGCCGTGAATCAATGCTTTTTCGAAAAAGAGTGCCGTTGATCCGTCGCCAGTAGCTCTATGCAGATCCGTACGCACCCAGTCAAACACCGGCATGAAGTTGTAACAGATGACTTTGATACCGACCTGCGCCAGCTTCTCCATCGTGCGGATGTAGTTGGTTATGTAGTGATCGCGGGAAGGAAGGCCCAGCTTAATATCCTCGTGCACATTCACACTTTCAACTACATCCAAATGAAGTCCGTACGCTTCTGCTTGTTTATGGACTACCTGAATCCGTTCCATCGGCCATTCCTCACCGACCGGGATATCGTGCAGTGCCCATACGATGCCTTCTACGCCGGGAATTTGTCTGATCTGGTCAAGCGTGACCGTATCATTGCCATCGCCGAACCAGCGGAATACCATACGCATTTTTCCACCGCCTCTTCCATATAGGATTCGAAACAAACCATGGCTTAGCCAAGAAGAAACGACTTCGTCGTTCTTTTTTAAAAGGGCGACTGCGTTTCTTCGAGACATATAAAGAAAGTATACAAAATAAAATTTTGACTTTCTTATAGTGCGTGTTCAAAAAGGTCGGTTTTCAGCACCGAAGCATATGCTTCCGATGTGCGTTTTTTCAAAACGCTTGAGTTGGATGAAGCTAGGGACTGAGGAGCGGAGCTACACGTTTTCGTAGAAAACGACTTCGTAAGCATCAGCTGTTTTGGGTACGTGAGCACCTGAGATGTTTCCGGAGGAAACATACTTCGTAAGCATATGCTAGGACCGGCTGAATTCAAGATTCGATGCCGAGCCCACTTCCTGATTCACTTCGTGATCAAAAGCGGACTTTTTGAACAACCTCTTATATTTTAAAATAATTCGGGTGCTTCTCCTTGAGCACGGTCAAATTCGAGATGATCAGGCTCAAATGCTCCTGCATGATACGCTCGGCATGATCACTGTCATGTCTGCGGATCGCGTCAGCCATTATCCGGTGCTGCTCATACAGGTGGCTCCAATGCGGATCAGCGGATAACCATAGTATCCGGCTCCGGTTCAGGTGAGCGTTCATCTGCTGAATGACGTTCCATGTGCCTTGTTTGCGGCAGCCTTCGAACAAAATTCGGTGAAATGTCTCATCCAGCTCGAACATTTGCTTGCCATCGTGCCGCTCAATGCTTTCCTTCTGCTGTGCCAGATTGGCTTCCAGCTCCTCAAGTTTATCTGCAGGGAAAGACTCACAGGCAAGACGGATAACAGCCTTCTCCAGCTGTTCCCGCATGAAACGTGCTTCTTCGACGAGCTCGGAATCTATAAGCGATACCCGGGTTCCCCGCTGCGGTAATACAACCACTAGCCCTTCCTGAGCAAGGCGGACAAAGCTTTCACGGACTGGTGTCCGGCTTACGTCGAAGGCTAGGGATACTTCCTTCTCGGACAGCGTTGTCCCTGGCGGAAGCTCTAGGTTCACAATTTGCTGTTTCAGCTTGTTGTACACGATATTTCCGGCTGATCCGGGCTGCATACGAAAAGAATTTTCCACTTGAATCATCTCCTGTCATTCCATACTACCATACTTGTATGGTAGTATGGAACTGATTATTCAGACGAGATCGTGGGAGGGAACAAGTATGAGTCGTTTCGATACAGAATCATTGTTGCTCACCAGTAAAAGCGCCCGAAAGCTTTATTACGATTATGCTGCGGAAATGCCTGTTTTTGATTATCACAACCACTTGAATCCGCAAGATATTGCCGAGAATCGCCAGTTCCGCAATTTGACGGAAATGTGGCTGGATGGGGACCATTATAAATGGAGAGCTCTGCGCTGGCTTGGTGTAGAGGAAGAACTTATTACAGGGAATGCCTCCGATAAAGATAAGTTTATGGTTTGGGCCAAAAGCGTCCCGCGCATGGCCGGAAATCCGCTGTACCATTGGACACATCTGGAGTTGTCCCGTTATTTCGATATACAAGAGAGGCTGACTGAGCACAATGCGGAGGAAGTGTGGGACCGCTGTAACGAGCGGCTGCAGGAGTCTACCTTACATGCGGCAGGCATACTGGAGAAGTTTAAGGTCAAGGTGGCTTGCACGACCGATGATCCTATAGACAATCTTGAATTCCATCGGAGTATCAGAAATAACCCCGACATCAAAACTGTTGTCACTCCGGCTTTTCGCCCTGACCGGGTTCTGGATATTACGCACGCCGGATTTGCCGGATATGTACAGGAACTGGGAGAGTCCGCTAATGTAACGGTCGAAGCCTATACGGGACTCATTGACGGATTGGAGAAGCGAATTTCTTACTTTCACGAGCAAGGGTGCCGCCTGTCGGATCACGGGTTTGGTGCTTTTCCGTATACGGCTGTTACAGAAAAGGAAGCAGCGGATATTTACAGCAAAGCAATGCAAGGAGTGGCCATTACACCCGAAGAGGAAGGTAAATACCGCACCTTTACGTTGCTGGCGCTCGGCCGCATGTACCGCGCTCGTGGATGGGCCATGCAGCTGCATATCGGAGCGATCCGTAACAACAACGCGCGAATGTTCGCAAAACTCGGCAAGGACAGTGGGTATGACTCTATTCTCGACTTTCATTTAGCAGCATCATTGAACGCGTTTTTAAGTGAGTTGGATCGGAATCATGAACTGCCCAAAACGATTGTCTACAGCCTGTACTCAGCACAGTATGAAATGATCGCTGCCACCATCGGCAATTTTCAATCCTCAGAAGTCGAAGGGAAGCTTCAGCTCGGTTCGGCCTGGTGGTTCCATGATCAGAAGGAAGGTATGCTCCAGCAGCTGAAGGCCTTATCTTCGATTGGTCTGATCAGCACGTTTGTCGGCATGCTGACCGACTCCCGCAGTTTTATGTCCTTCCCGCGTCATGAATATTTCCGGCGAGTCCTGTGTGGTCTATTCGGGGAGTGGATCAAGGATGGAGAGCTTCCGGCGGATTATGATTATATCGGTGGCATTATCCAGGATATCTGCTACAGGAACGCTGAACGCTATTTTGAGATTTAATTCCTAGATTACGCGGGGATATTTTCATAAGGGTGGATAGGGTGGGGGGCTATGTGATATGATGAAACTCAATAACATAGTATCGCCAATGAGCCGAAATATGCTGATGAACTCCCTAAACGCTCGGGAAAGGCGCTGGCTCCCACAATATACATTAATGATCAAGTGTTTTCTCGGCTTTGTGTTTAACCGACAGGAGATTGAAAAGCTGCTGTTAGGCTAACCATAATCAAGGATAGGTTTAGACGGCTGTCGCTATCAAATATATGAAGATCCAGCAGATATGTCAGGCATCTATACGAATAGACAGCTATTATTATAAAATATGTTTACCAGAGAGGGGGATCACAAGTGACTGCAGAAAATCAATCACACGCGTCATGTGCAGTTCCAAGTGAACGCAAAAGCCATCATTCCGACAAAACCAAAAGCAATTTGATCAGTCGGTTGAATCGGATTGAAGGTCAAATCCGCGGAGTAAAAGGGCTTATCGAGAAAGATACGTACTGTGATGATGTGTTAAACCAGATTTCATCGATCCAGTCAGCGCTGAACGGTGTTGGTAGGCTGTTGTTGGAGCATCACATGAAGAGCTGCGTGATCGAGAGAATTCAGGAAGGCGACGATGAAGTTATTTCAGAACTTCTGGTCACCATGAATAAATTGATGAAATAATGTTTAATTCATTAAAGAAGGCATAAAGCCGTGTAAAGTGGCAGTACTCGGTACTGCTGATATAAATGCGTTTATAGTCTGCCACCCGTGTTTCGGTGTGGCAGTATTATTTTTACAGGAATAAGAAATTTATCGCTTGACATATATAGGGTAGGGGGGTAAACTACAAACTGTAAACAGTTGAGGGTTCAACCGGTCAGCCACATAAAGCTGAACACCAGCTTAGAAGGATATTAAAGTATGAGCGGCAGATAGCGCGGTAACGATAAAGTCAGCAAGCTGCAATATATCAAAAAGGAGAGATTATAATGCAGAACGTTACGCTTAATGTAAAAGGGATGTCGTGCGGACACTGTGTCAATTCCATAGAAGGTGCAGTGAAAGAGCTCGGAGCCCATGCAAAGGTAAATCTCGGCGAAGGTACAGTTGCCGTGGAATACGATGAAAGCAAGTTGACGTTTGAAATGGTAAAACAAGCGATTGAGGATCAGGGCTACAGCGTTGTGTAATTGTCTTGACCTTACAGCAGACTGAAAAGAGGTGGGAATAGCATATGGGAGCAGCAAATGAGTCACTTCAAAAGGAAATGAAAAAAACGACTTTACAGCTGACGGGTATGACCTGTGCGGCATGCGCGAACCGGATTGAGAAAGGTCTGGCCAAGATGGAAGGCGTACAGGAAGCGAATGTGAATTTTGCGCTGGAAAGAGCGGCGGTAACCTTCGATCCGAAGGTCGTCAACGTTCAGCAGATGGAAGAGAAGATTGGGAAACTCGGTTATGGTACGCTTCAAGAGACTGCGGATTTGCAGCTGGTTGGCATGTACTGTGCAGCTTGTGCCGTCAAGATTGAGAAGGTTGTAGGAAAAATGCCCGGCGTCTCCAACTCGGCAGTAAACTTTGCGATGGAAAGTCTCCGGGTGGAGTACAATCCGGCGGAAGTAAGTATTCCAGATATTCAACAGCGTATCGATAAGCTTGGATATCAGGCGGTGCCCAAGGAAGAGCAGCAGGATAAGTCAGAACACCGGGAACTTGAGATCAAGAAGCAAAAGCGAAAGCTTTTGATATCGGCTCTTCTATCACTACCACTGCTCTGGTCCATGGTGAGTCACTTCTCGTTTACGTCATGGCTCTGGATACCAGATATATTTATGAATCCGTGGTTCCAATTAATATTGGCAACACCAGTACAGTTCTATATAGGTAAGCAGTTTTATATGGGAGCATATACGGCTCTACGTAATAAAAGCGCGAATATGGATGTTTTGATAGCTCTCGGCACGTCTGCAGCTTACTTCTACAGTCTGTATTTAACTATAGATTGGTTCGTTGCGGGAGCAGATGCGCACCATGGACCTGCGATGTATTATGAGACGAGTGCCATTCTGATCACACTTGTGCTGCTCGGTAAGCTATTTGAGACTTTAGCCAAAGGTCGGACCTCGGAAGCGATCAAGTCGCTCATGGGTCTTCAGGCGAAGACAGCAGTGGTCGTCCGTGACGGTCAGGAGATGTCCATTCCGGTAGAGCAGGTACTCCGTGGTGATATGGTCATCATCAAGCCGGGTGAGAAGATTCCGGTTGACGGTGAAGTGTTGGAGGGGATCTCAGCGGTTGATGAATCGATGCTGACCGGTGAGAGCATTCCGATAGAGAAGAAGGCTGGCGACGTTGTCATCGGAGCAACGTTGAACAAGAACGGCAGACTGATGATTAAAGCGACCAAAGTCGGTAAGGATACAGCACTTGCACAAATCATCAGGGTTGTGGAAGAGGCACAGGGCTCTAAAGCGAAGATTCAGCGGGTTGCTGACGTAATCTCGGGTGTATTTGTCCCGATTGTTGTAGGTATAGCGATTGTATCGTTCTTGATATGGTTCTTCCTGGTGACACCGGGCGACTTCGCCCGTTCGCTGGAAATTGCGATTGCCGTTCTGGTCATTGCCTGCCCTTGTGCATTGGGTCTTGCAACACCAACCTCTATCATGGCCGGTTCCGGGCGTGCAGCAGAGATGGGTGTCCTGTTTAAAGGCGGGGAGCATTTGGAGTCCACGCACAAAATCGATACGATTATCCTCGACAAAACCGGTACGGTTACGAAAGGGAAACCGGAACTTACGGATGTTGAGGTCAATGGAATAGATGAATTGCAGTTCAAACGATTGGTTGGCGCGGCTGAGAAAAACTCCGAGCATCCGTTGGCGGAAGCCATAGTTGCAGGCATAACTGGTGAAGGCACAACTCTTCCAGCAACGGAACAGTTCGAAGCGATTCCCGGCTACGGTATCCGTGCCGTAGTAGAAGGCCGCACCGTGCTGGTTGGAACACGGAAGCTGATGAATCAGCATCAGATTGGAATCGGTGAGGCTGACACCCGGATGTCCCAACTGGAGACAGAGGGCAAAACGGCTATGCTTGCAGCTGTGGATGGTCAATATGCGGGTCTTGTAGCCGTAGCTGATACGATCAAAGAAACGTCCAGGGAAGCAGTCGTTAGGCTGAAAGGTATGGGCATTGATGTCATTATGATTACCGGGGACAACGAACGCACTGCTCAGGCGATCGCCAAGCAGGCAGGCATTGACCATGTCCGTGCAGAGGTACTCCCGGAGGGGAAAGCGGAAGAAGTTAAGAAATTACAGCAGCAAGGCAAAAAAGTGGCAATGGTTGGAGATGGTATCAACGATGCGCCAGCATTGGCCATGGCGGATATCGGTATGGCGATTGGCACAGGTACAGACGTTGCAATGGAAGCGGCTGACGTTACGCTGATGAAGGGCGATCTGAACAGCATTCCAGACGCTATCTATATGAGCCGCAAAACGATGTCGAACATCCGCCAGAACTTTATCTGGGCGCTTGGATACAACTCTTTGGGCATACCGATTGCCGCATTCGGCCTTCTGGCTCCTTGGGTTGCCGGTGCTGCGATGGCACTGAGCTCGGTATCCGTCGTACTGAATGCACTCAGATTGCAACGGATGAAGGTATAACGACAGCGCGAATGGGAGTTGGGGAGAAATGACGGTTAAGAAATTCGCGGTGACACCGGGCTTTGAAGTCGGAGGGACACTCTTCCGGCCGGAACAGCTCGCTGTGCTCGGTTCCATTGTAGGGTCTGATGCGCAGATTGAGATGACAACCTTCAAACAGCTGTACGTGGCGATGGATGAAGAGCGGATTTCTGAAGTACAGGAGCAGTTGAAGCAGGTCGGTTTGGAGGTACATCCTGCAGGGTTCGTATCCAAAACCCTGATCACATGCAACTTTTGCCGGGGTGCGGAGGATGCTGGGCTGGATGTCGCCAAAAGGCTTGACGAGGCGGTGGCCGATCATGAGGTGCCAAGTCCGCTCAAGATTGGATATGCGGGGTGTGCGCTAGGCACAAGCGAACCGCTTCTGAAAGACATCGCCGTTGTCAAAATGAAGGATGTATTTGACATCTACATCGGCGGGGAGCCCAAAGGGATCAAGGCAAACATCGCTCAGCTATTTATGAAAGGTGTAACGGAAGAACAGCTTCTCCCGATTATCCTTAGACTGATCTCTATATTTCAGGAGAACGGAAAGAAGAAGGAGACCTACTCCCGGTTCGTAAAAAGAATGACACCAGAAAAGCTACATGAGCTGGTGAGCAGCTCTGTAGAGATTATGGCATAACAGTATAACACACCGCCCTGTAACTTCAGGGCGGTGTTTTTGATATGAGCCCTTACGTTTTGATCTTGGATAGGGTTGAATCTATCTGGGGGATCCTAGAAAATTAGGAAGTTCCTTGACATTGACTGTCTTATGAGGAAGAGTTAAATTTTTAATTATTAATAGTTTTTAACTATTTAATTTTTCGGGATTTTGGGTGAACACAAAAAGTTATGAGGTGATGGACACTGGACAAAAAAGAGAAATTATCTTACCTGATAGCTTCACATATGAACAGTTTGGTGGTTGGTTTCTCCAAGCTGTTGGACAACGATCTGACGGCTTCTCAATATTTTATCCTTCAAATGCTTGCAAGCGAAAATATGTATACGAGTACTGAGATTGCAAGCGCGTTGGATGTCACTCTTTCAGCTGTAACGAACTTGAGCAACAAGCTCGTCCGCAAGGGGTATGTGGAGCGTATTCCGTCACAGACGGACAGACGAAGTATTTATTTGAAGATTACTGAACAAGGTTTGAACGTTAATGCACAAATGCTGGAGAGGTACAAGGAAATGACCGATGGGTTAGAGTCCGATTTTTCCGAACAGGAAGTGAATTTGCTAATTGCATCCTACGAAAAAATGATCGAACGCTTACAACAGCCGTCCAGCAGAACCGGAAGAAATCGCTAGCCTCTCCCTTGAACGGGTAAAGGCTGGTCTTCTTATATAAGTAACAGAGCTGATCTATATTGGGCTATGGAGTTCTAACTCGTGTTTAATCAAGCCTTTGCTATACCGACATCTGCCAGCAATTCATAGGAACGAAGACGGGCCTTATGATCATAAATGGCAGACGCCACAATGATCTCGTCCGCATCCGTCATATCCATGAAACGATCAAGCTGTTGACGCACTGAAGTCGGACTGCCGATTGCAGAGAAGCTTAAAGTGCGTCCTACCACGGCTTTTTCCTGTGGGGTCCAGACCGAATCCATACTATCGACCGGAGGCTTAAGCTGACCGGTCCGGCCACGGATGATGTTCAGAAATTGCTGCTGAGCCGAGGTAGCCAGCCGCTGGGCCTCTTCATCTGTATCTGCACAGATGACATTGACACCAACCATCGCATACGGCGTCTGCAGTTCTTCGGATGGTTTGAAGTTGCTGCGGTACAGATCAAGTGCGGGGAGCAGATAATCTGGCGCGAAGTGGCTGGCAAACGCGAACGGCAGGCCAAGCTGTGCCGAGAGCTGTGCACTGAAGCCGCTGGAACCGAGCAGCCAGATCGGAATATCCAGACCTTCACCCGGAACGGCCTTGACTCTCATAGAGGGGTCGGATGTCGGATGGAAGTAATTGCGAAGCTCGCCAAGTCGTTCAGGGAAATCTTGACCGTCGCTGCCGGGACCACGCCGCAGTGCGCGTGAAGTCAGCTGATCTGAACCTGGTGCCCGCCCGAGACCGAGGTCAATGCGGCCCGGGAACAGAGATTCCAATGTGCCGAACTGCTCCGCTATGACGAGTGGGGAATGGTTTGGCAGCATGATGCCACCGGCACCAACCCTCATTTTTTTCGTGCCGGCTGCGATATGCCCGATCACAACGGACGTGGCTGAGCTTGCGATGCCCGGCATGTTATGATGCTCTGCCAGCCAGTAGCGGTGATATCCCCACTGTTCGGCATGCTGTGCCAGCTCGAGCGAGTTTCTCAGCGATACAGCTGCTGTGCTACCTTCGGTTATCGGAGCCAGATCCAAAATGGATATCGGTATATGTTGAAGATGCTTGGATGTATGTGAAGAGTTCATATTTTGTTCCGTCATCTAAATAGCCTCCTTAAGATAAGTACTATTTTTTTGTAATACAATAACAATTATATACCTTGTACTGAAATAACCAAAATCCATTCTGACCGAAATAGCCATGAACAAAGGGACTTCTCCGCTGAGAAGTCCCTTTGTTCGTCCAACGTTTATTTTATATTGTCAGCCTCTCCATCCCGTTCAGATAAGGACGGAGAGCTGCCGGAATGGCAATCGATCCGTCTTCCTGCTGATGGTTTTCCAGCAGGGGAATCAGGATACGGGGCGAAGCTACCGCCGTATTGTTCAGCGTGTAACAGTAACGCAGAGCACCGGTTTCGTCCCGATACCTGATGTTCGAACGCCGTGCCTGGAAATCAAGCAGGTTCGACGACGAATGGGTTTCTCCGTAGGCACCTCGGCTCGGCATCCATGTTTCAATATCATACTGCTTGTAAGTTTTTTGCGACATGTCTCCAGTGCACACTGCCATAACCCGGTAAGGGAGCTCGAGCAGTTGCAGAAGCTCTTCGGCGTTGGCGGTGATCTCCTGAAGCAGCTGCTCCGAAAGCTCTAAACCGGCCTCGCACAGGATGACCTGTTCAACTTTTGCGAACTGGTGAACCCGGTACAGGCCTCGGACATCCTTGCCCGCCGACCCGATTTCGCTGCGGAAACAGAGCGAGGCGGCAGCAAGCTTGAGCGGTTCGACAACATCTACCGTTTCACCGCTGTAATACGAGACAAGCGGAACCTCCGAGGTACCGACCAGCCATTTGTCTTCGTCTGTAATATGAAAGGTCTGGTCTTTGCCAAGCGGGAAGTAGGCTGTATTCATAAGTGCCTCAGTTCGTACCATCAGCGGCACATCGAACAGGGTGAAGCCCTTCTTGACAAGCAGGTCCAGTGCCAGCTGTTGCACAGCCCGGTGAAGCATGACACCGGTGCCGGTCAGATAGTAATTCCGGCTGCCGGCAGTTTTGACACCACGGGGAATGTCGATCATTTTGTGTATTTCACCGAGCTCCACATGGTCTCTAAGTGGAAACTCGAACGCCGGAAGCAGACCGACCTTTTTCAACTCTACATTGTCTCGATCCGAAGTTCCGACAGGGGTGTCCGGCGATACGATGTTTGGCACAAGCGCCAAAAGCTCAGTGTACGCCGCATCGGTCTCTCGCAGGGTATTCTCTTGCCCGCCAAGCCGTTCGTTGATTTCTTTAACTTGTTGTTTGATATTTTCGGCTTGCTCTCGGTTTCCTTGCCGCATAAGGTTGCTGATCTCCTGTGTGAACCGGTTGCGATCCTGACGGAGCGTCTCCACTTCTTGCAGCATCGAACGACGTCTCTCGTCCAACTCCATCAGCTCATCAATCGACAGCTTAATGCCCTTTTGATCTGCTGCCTGCTGAACTTCAGCCTGATTTTCTTTACGTTCTCTTAGCCATTTCATGTCTAACATGGTCACCGCGCTCCTTTGATTTGGAAAAAATAAAAAAGCGTCCTAGTCCATATGGGACGAGGGACGCTTTTGCGCTCGCGGTGCCACCCAAATTGATTGAACCGCTATAGCTTCAGGGTTCAATCCACTTTGATTCCGCGATAACGGGCGGGTCCGGTTAACTTAGGGGATATCCCTTGACGAGAACGCCTCGGAGTTGGATGCTCTTCATTGGCCTGATTTCGATATTTGTATCAGTATACCGCAGATATGTTCTTTTATTCAAGAGCATTGCGGAAACCTGTGCTCATACCGAGGAAAAATGCTGTTCACGACGTTTACCCACGCGGCTCACCGGGCGTTCGCTATCCCAACGGAAGGTAAGCGCAGCCAACACCAGGCAGACGACGGTAAACCCGGTCAGGATGCAGAGCGGCAGACCTATATCGGAGAGGGAACCGCCATTGGCCTTTACGGCAATACCCATCGCCTCCACAAGGTAATGAAACGGCTGCAATTGGCCGACGACGCGGACCCATTGTGGTGCTTGCTCCAGGGAATAAAAGGCTTCGCTGGTGAACAGTAACGGAAAGCTCATCAGATTAGAGATCATGTTGACGTTACTTTCATCACGGGAAAGGTTGGCTGCAATAAATCCGATGGCGGTAAAGCAGACGGTTCCAATGAGAAGCACCAGTAGCATAAGGGCCAATCCGGTTAGGCTGAGTGAGACGCCAAGCAGCAACACGCTGACGATGATTACACATACACTGACGAAAAGTGCCAACACGGTTCTGGCTCCGGTCATGGCCGTGATGAACGAAAGGGTGGAAAAGGGCGTAGCTCGAAGCAGCTTATAAACGCCGCGGTTACGGTGGGACATTACGTAAAAGGCCGTAACCATGGTCGCGCCAAACAGAACATTAGTGGTCAATACACCGCTGAGCAGGCGGTTCGAATAGGCCGGATTATCAAAATATAGTCCAAGCCCCACCAACATGGCGATTGGAAAAGCGATGTTCCAGACCATCGTATGAATGTCGCGGAATATGCCCCGCAGCATTGTGGTAAGAATCGTAAACATGAACAGGTTCCTCCTTCGTGATTGGCAGCTTTTGCTGCTGTTGTATTCATGAGAATTTCAAACATGACATGTGGTCGACCGCCGTCATGCGACATACAGCATCTAGAAGCTTCACGCGGTAAGATCTGAAAAAAGCTCCGTGAACTGGACTGAAGCCGTAATCTTGCTTAGACCTCTGTTAATGAGATATAGAGCTCTTCCAGACTTTCAGCCCCGTACGTGGACAGTAGGAATTCGGATGAGCCTTCCGCTTGGATTTTGCCGTTACAGATCAGAAGTATGCGCTGTGCAAGCTTATTTACTTCCTCCATGTCGTGCGAAGTGAACACGATGGAGGTGCCGGCATCAGCCAGTGAGTGGATCAGTTCGCGGATTTCGCGGCGGGCACGGGGATCAAGGGCAGCCGTTGGTTCATCGAGGAACAGCAAATTCGGATCGTGCACAAGCGCCATGGCGATGGCAAGTCGCTTCTGCTGTCCGCCAGATAGTCTCAGAGCATCCGTCTTGGCCGCATCACCCAGTCCGCAGCGTTCCAGGTGGGGCATGAGCTGATGGTCTTTCAGCTGCAATCCATAGAAGGCGGCGAACATCCGCAGGTTCTCAAGTGCTGTAAAGCCGGGAAAGAAGGGAGTGGACTGTAGCTGCAAGCCGATGTGGCGGGAAGGCTGAGAAGTCCAGTAGGTAACGGACCCGGCATCTGGGCGCCGGAGCCCAAGTATGAGATCCAGCGTTGTTGATTTTCCGGCACCGTTTGGTCCGATGATTGCCAGTACCTCACCCTCCCGGATATCTAGATGAATTCCGTTGACGACATGTTTGTGACCATAGGTTTTAACTAAACCATGGGCCTGAATTAATGTTTTCATTTTTTATCACTCCTTTAACCAATGTTTATTATCCAATGTTGGATATATGCTTGAAATAAAAGCCGCAGGGTAGAAGCGGCTTATTTCTGTACGAGAGATATTACCTGCCTGAGGAACCTTGCATCCTGCTCTAACAGGGCAATCGCGTTATCAAAGGTAGCTATGGCAATAGGAGTAAGTCCATATTGACTTTTGATCTCTTTGCCTAACCGCCACTGGGCCAGCGATTCCTCCACTTGCTTCAGGTTCTGTTCCAGCAGGTTGACAGCCTCGGGGACGGGGATGTTCTCAATCCAGTTGAGTCCCAGTGAGAAATCTGACTTGGCTGAATGCGGAGGCAGGGTAAGCGTCTCCCGGATCATACGCTGGAACAGCGACTCACCTTCCTCTGTAATGCTGTATATTTTGCGGATTCTGGCGCCGGTTCGTTCTTCAGCCGTGGCAACGATCAGTCCTTCGCTCTCCATTTTGTTCAGTGCGTAGTAGATGGAGCCGGAAAGTACGTTAGCCCACACATCCATTCTGCTGGTCTGTATCAATTGCTGAATTTCATAACCATGCATCGGACGCTGGCGTAGAAAAGAGAGCAGAATAAGATTGGTCACTTCATAACTTCCTTCCTGATGGGTTCATGAATGAAACGATTGTATATCCAACGTTGGATATTTCTGATAATTGGATTATAGAATATTATGGATATCTTTGTCAATATGCCGATCAGAAAGAGTTTAATGCCTCGGAGCCCCAAGCATAATGGCAACGCCAACGAGGCAAACGGCTGCCCCGATCCAGTCATACGTATCAGGCATCTTTTTGTCGATTCCCCATCCCCATAAGACCGAAAGAATGATAAACAAGCCGCCATACGCAGCATACACTCTTCCGAAATCCGGGAATTTCTGAAGTGTCGGAAGAATTCCGTACACGACGAGCACGACAGCCCCAATTATTCCGTACCAGTATGGCCGCCCTTCGCGCAGCCACAGCCACACCAGGTAACCCCCGCCGATTTCAGCGAGTCCTGCCAACAGAAAAATAATGATGGAATGTATCATATTTCACCTTACCTATCACAAAAATGTATGTTCAGTATTGAAGCCTGGTGATTCAGTTATGACATATGTTAAGGCCGATGTTGAAAATACGCAAAGTATGTTTTTAGGAGCGGTTTTTTACTCTGTAGTTTCACGGTGCTTATCCCCGGCAAAAATACTATAATAAAGGCAAGTTCTTGACGGATAACCATAGATCATCAGGGAGGTACGGGATTGGACGAGCTGCAACGGGAACATGAAATTATGAAAGTCTGCCTCCTCGCCGGCAAAATTATGCTGCAAAGCGGAGCGGAGACGTATCGCGTGGAGGACACGATGATTCGGATCGCCGCATCCTACGGTGTGGACAACAGCCACAGTTATATGACACCAACAGGCATTATTTTTTCGGTAGAGGAGCCGCAGCATATTACAAGGCTGATCCGAATTTCAGAACGCACCACCAACTTATATAAAATTGATCAGGTTAACACGATATCCAGAAGCATTAGCCTGGGGGAACTGACCATTTCGGAAGCACATCGATCACTTCAGGACGTAGAGCGAGCGAAGCCGAACTATCCGATGTGGCTTCTTATCCTCATGGCGACCATTTCGAGCGGTTGCTTCCTGATCATGTTTAAGGGAACCTGGCATGATTTTATTCCGGCTGCGATCGCCGGTGGTCTTGGTTTCTCCTGCTCGGTCTATTTGCAGCGGGTCATTCCCGTCCGCTTTTTCGCGGAGTTTTCCGGAGCACTAATGATAGGACTTGCCGCTGTGTGGATGGTGAAGAATGGCTTTGGCCGGCAGATCGATATCATTATTATCAGCTCGGTGATGCCGCTTGTTCCGGGTCTGCTCATTACAAATGCGATACGTGATCTGATGGCCGGGCATCTCATTTCGGGGTTGTCCAAGGGAGCAGAAGCGTTTATTACCTCGTTTGCCATTGGCGCGGGTATTGCGTTTATGCTGTCATTTTACTGAAAGGGGGAGGCGACATGTTCATGATATACCTACAACAGATCATAACCAGTTTTATCGCCTCCGCTGCTTTCGGCATGATCTTTAACGCACCGCGAAAAGCGCTGATGCAGTGTGGCTTCGCCGGCATGGTCGGATGGATGCTGTACATTTGGCTACAGGATATGGAAGTGAAGCCGGTGGCGGCGACAGTGGTCGCAGCTTTTTGGGTGACGATGATCAGTTACGTTTTCGCCAAAAAATATAAAACGCCCATCATCGTCTTCAGTGTGTCCGGTATTATCCCGCTTGTCCCGGGAGGCCTAGCCTACAATGCGCTGCGCTACGTTGCCCAGGACCAGTACGATCTTGCCGTTCAGTTCGGAGCCCGGGCGTTCATGATTTCCGGAGCGATCGCGGCGGGCCTTGTACTCGCGGAAGTGACAAACCAGGTGATCAAGAAGGTTGCATCGGCTCGGCGTCCATAGCGGAACGGCTGTCCACAGTTTTCTGGCTTCAAAGCGGGTGGATTCTGCCCATCATCAGAATTTTCAAAATATTGTTAATTTTAGCGAACTTCCATCTCCTTTCTTGTGTTATACATAATAATACCTTAGACGGAAAGGATGCAGGTGATGGGCCGTGAACGAGAAAGAACTGCTGAACAGGAAGGTTATCGTATATTCCTTACTCAGTGCGATTGTTGTTCTTGCCGGCAGCCGTGCTCGAAACATAAAGTGTACCCAGGATAACGAGAAAACTGCGGAAATGGAATGCCCTCAGCAAAAGTAAATGCAAAAGTGAAATACTTATATACAAGTACAGACCGGAAGCTAATCCGGTCTGTTTCTACGTATAAGGGCTGTCTTTTATAAAAAGAAACATGAAAATAAAACTTTGTAATTTATATAGTGATGGGTGGGACTAGAGATGAACAATGATTTCGTAATCGTACTGGCACCGGATTCCTTTAAAGAGAGCATGACAGCCAAGGAAGTGTGTGAAGCGATGGAACGGGGGATCCAGAAGGCGAATCCAGCGATCACTTGCATCCATGTACCAATGGCGGATGGCGGTGAGGGGACGATGCAGTCCCTCGTAGATGCAACAGGGGGTACCATTTCATACGATGAAGGTGAGAGGGCCTCTTGGCAACGAAGTGGAGGCTTCCTACGGAATATCGGGTGATGGTGAGACAGGTGTTTTGGAAATGGCCAGTGCAAGCGGCATCCATCTCGTATCCCCGGAGAGCAGAAATCCGCTGGTTACAACAACCTACGGTACAGGCGAGCTGATCAAGATGTGTCTGGACCACGGTGTCCGCAAGCTTTTGATCGGGATCGGCGGCAGTGCAACGAACGATGGTGGAGCAGGTGTAGTTCAGGCACTGGGCGGCAAGCTGCTGGATAGTGAAGGAATAGAACTTCCTTTTGGTGGCGGTCAGCTGGGTAGGCTGGCAAGTGGCATTGATAGTATTTTTGGAATTATGCCGGGTGCAGCCACAATAGAGGAAGCTTTGGCTAATGGACAGGAAAATGTGGAGAGAACGTCCGAGAACGTGATACGACTAATGCTGTCGCTAAACGCCCCTCATTTGATACCGAGTCGCATCCGGTAGCTGAACATAACCTCCCGGGTCTCTCCGTGAAAATATTCCTCTACCTGCTTTCTAAAGGTATCTATTGCCGGATTGAGCTCCTGTATTCCAAGGCGTAGCAGGGTTTGAACTCCTCCCTGGCTAATGGCAAGGCCAACATATCTTTCTGCGGTGCACGGTTCCAAATGATGAAAGACGATTTCTTTGGCAAAACGGAACAGTCCACTCTCCCGGATATGTTTCAAATGTTCGTTTTTGTTCCATTTATGAGCCTTCCTGTCCTCCTCTATATGCCGATCGATGATGCTTTCGCTGAACTCAATCAGCTCATGATAGGATTGCTCAATCGGCCAATGCAGGCTTGGAGGCCAGTCACAGTCATAGACAGCAAAAATACCCCCTGGACGTAATACTCTTGCCGCTTCTTTGAGTGTGCTTGCTGGCTCCATCCAATGAAAGGATTGCGAACAAGTAATGATATCTACAGAGCTTGCTTCGAGTCCAATTTGGTTGGAGTAGCCGGCAGCGAACGTGATATGTTTCGTGTTATCCTGCTCTTGAAGTTTCTCCTCTGCTTTACCACGCATGTCGTCGTTCGGCTCAATGCCGATGATCCGTTCCGCTTCGTCCTTCCATACAAAAGAAGATAATCCTGTACCACAGCCGAGATCGACAACTAGCGAAGGTTTTTGCTGCAGATAGCCTGTCAAAATATTAATGACTTGTTCAGGTGCCTCTGGACGGTACTGGTCATAGGTGTTCTCATATCCCGAGAACCGTTCCACATTACTCTGCCGGTTTCCTTCGGGAATGTGCCGAGGGTCCACACCGGAGCCCAGCGGTTTTGAATAGTTATCCATTGTCTCTTCATCTCCTTTGAAATATTCCTTGTATTGGATCAGGTTTATTATTAATTATAGCAGAGCTTCTGAAATTCCGAATGGATTGTTCATCACTTACCTCCATATTTTGCAGGCAGCAAGCAGTGAGACCGTGAAAAAGGTACAATAATAGGATACTAAAAGGATAGAGCAGAGAGAGGGAACAATATGAAACTGGACAAAAGTAAAAAAGCCGTCTTTTTTGATGTGGACGATACATTATATGATCATTTGACGCCGTTCCGCAGCGCTGTCGAGACAGTTGCCCGGCCGAAGGAGGGTTTTCCATATGAGGCAGCCTATCACCGGCTGCGTTATTACAGCGACATGCTGTCGCTGGAGATCGGAGGCGCTGGTTCGGACGAATACGAGAGCGCCGTGGAGGACATGAGATGCCGTCGTTTTCAGCTTGCTTTACAGGAATTCGATATCGAGCTGAGTCCGGAGCAGGCGGAGCGTATGCAAGCGGCCTATATCGGATGCCAGTATGAGATTGATATGTTTGAAGGCGCACGGGAGCTGCTACAGCGTCTGGCAGATGATGGTCATGTCGTCGGACTGATCACGAACGGGCCGCTGGAACATCAAATGAACAAAATTACGGCAATGAAACTCGGGAATATCATACCGGCAGATCGGTTATTCGTATCCGGAGATGTCGGCTGGGACAAGCCGGATCACCGAATTTTTGTTCATGTGAACGAGCGCACCGGGACAAGCCCGGAGCACAGCTATTATATTGGGGATTCATGGCGTAATGATGTCATCGGTGCGCTGGCAGCAGGCTGGAACGTGATCTGGTTTAACCACCGGGGAACCACGCCTGAGTCAGAGCACACACCACATTACACAGCAGGAAGCTATACAGAGCTGGCACAAATCTTGGAGAAATCGCTGTAGCAGTGGAAGGCTCATGTGTGTGATATGCCGCCGCTGGCGGCATATCCATGTACCACTTAAGCCCTCCCGGGCATAATCTGTACAGAGGGGGGCGGACGTCTTGAGAATCGACCTTGGGTGCGGCAGTGACAAGCATTCCAATTGCACCGGAATCGATATCCAACCAGGGAAGAGTGTCGATATTGTTCATGATTTTGAACAGTCTATTCCACTGTTGGATGATGCGGTTTCCTTTGTCATGGCGAGCCGCAGTCTGGAATATTCCCGTGATTTGCTCATCGTAATGAGGGAAATATACCGGGTCTGCGAGCATAAAGCGCTGGTCTGCATCTTGGCTCCTTATTCTCGGTCCGCCCTTCACATCGCAAATCCGGCAATCAAGACTTATTTCAATGAATATACACCGTTCTACTTGACCTCTAAAGAGTACCACAGAGACCTTGAGACGACCTTTGGATTTGCACCGAATTATATCCCGGAGGAGGCGCCAGGACTTGGGTTTCGCCTTCTTCGAATGGAAATGTTCTATTTCCCGGATGTGAGATCGAGTAACAAAATGCCGGAACGTAAGGAAATAAGGCAGTCACTCATCGACGTGGCGGATGAAGTTATGTATCACTTTATTGTTGTCAAAAAACCGGTGACGAACCTGGAGTGTTGTGTGCTTGCAGCCGGTAAGCTGGAGGAGCCGAATCGGATAGCGGAGCGAAGGCGAAGAGAGCCTCCGACACCGGTTACCTCGCAAATTCCACGGGAGACTTTCGACAATCCACTGTATATCGAGCTTGCAGAACCCGAAGACACGCGTTCAACCATTACACCGGCTGGCAAACGGCCTTCATCGGTAGCGAAAAGAAAAGGGGCATTAAAGATGAAGAAGGGAAAAAAACGAAGCAGGCTGATCCGCGTCAAAAGCGTGGTTCGCGAGGGAGGTGGCCCTTCGCTTCAACGTAATACATCAGAATCTCGCGTTTTGTTCGATATCCGCGATCTGTATATAGGAGCTGCCTGGCGCGCAATACGGCAGTCCGGGCAATCAGACGGATCCATAGGTTAAGATACGACAATTGCCTTGCCCTTTCTTTCAGGGGCAAGGTTTTTTTGAATTGGATCTATAATTAGCTGTTAAGAAGTGTCTTGATATGGCTTTCGATTTTCTCCGGTGTATCTGCCGGCGCGAAGCGTTTGATGACTTTTCCGTCCCGATCTACAAGGAATTTGGTGAAATTCCACTTGATCCGTTTCGTACCCAGAGCGCCTGGAGCCTCGGAAGCCAAATGCTTGAACAGAGGGTGCGCACTGTTCCCGTTGACATCAATCTTGGCGAATAGAGGAAAGGTGACCCCGTGATTGAGCTTGCACGCTTCAGCAATGTCGGAGTTGTCCGCAAGCTCTTGATTCATAAACTGGCTGCTCGGAAATCCGAGTACGGCCAGACCTTTATCGTGGAATGTTTCATGGAGCTTCTCCAGACCACTGAACTGTGGAGCAAATCCGCATTTGGTTGCCGTATTGACGATGAGCATGACTTGGCCTTTGTAAGGCTCCAGCGTTTGCTGCTTTCCGCTGATGGTAGTAACCTCGAAATCGTAAATGGACATGAGTGGTGGCTCCTTTTCTTCTAAAATGAAGTAATAAAGTTTATTTATCTGTTAAGAAAATATGTAATTTCTATGGACGAGATTCATAGAGTATGGTTTATTTGATTTATACAGTTAAACCAAAATGAGGATATGAAGGGGTATTTAAGGAGGTTATGGCATGCGTTTGAGAACACAGATGCTCCGAACACTAGGAATCAGCCTTCTGGCATTTGTGGTGGTTATGTTGATTGTACTGTTCCCTCGTAAGATCGATCTTACTCTGGAGGGGAACCTGATTGTTGCTACCTATGACGCGAGTATGGAGCAATTTTTCGCTAATATCAAACATTTTTTTGTGGATGTCTTTCAAAACCAAAGTCTAGGCTATTCCAGATTTATTGATGAATCCGCAGGTGAGGCTGTCATTCGAGCGATGGGTAAAAGCCTGTCTGTCATTGGAGCAGCACTCGTAATAGGCTTTATATTCGGCATACTAAAAGGCATTGCCGATTACAAGCTGTCAAAGACACGTTTTAACATTTTGGGACATTGGACAACTTGGATTTTTCAGTCTATGCCGGATTTTTTTGTGCTTCTGATTATTCAGTGGTTTATTATTGATCATTTGCCTTTCATAAGGTTTTTTGCTCCAGATGGTTGGCAGTCATTTGCCATTTCTTCTATTCTGGTATCGCTATATCCGATCGTCTACATAGCCAGTTTGACCTCGGCTTCGCTTGCTGCCCAGGAAGGGAAGCTGTACCTTCTGTTTGCCAAGGCTAAGGGTCTCAGTAATCGGATTATTTTGTTCAAGCATATGCTTCGCAACAGTATGGGCACGCTGCTTACACAACTCCCGACCCTGCTTGTGTATATATTATCCAATCTGCTCATGGTCGAAATTTACCGGAATTATCCTGGTGCCGCATGGCGTCTCTATACTGCTATGGATTACAACACGTACCAGGGTACTGGGCAAGACTTTGAAGCAGGAATTATTATCGGGATTACGTTCTGTATTATGCTGCTGATTTTACTGGTGCAGTGGATCAGTCATGTTGCCAAAAAATACTTTGATCCGATTTAAGAGGTGTGAACGATGAAAAAAGAGAAGAACATTCCTTTATGGATTGGTGTATCTTTATTAGCTATTCTTGTGTTTACAATGCTTGCCGGACCGTATCTACCGTTTATCGATAAGGAATTGCAGGGTGAACCTCACCGATGGGTGGGGAAAAAGTTACACCTTCCGGCATACAGCCCTTCCCCTGACAATATCCTTGGTAGTGATAAAAAGGGCGTGGACAATTTGAGCAAGCTCGTCGTAGGCGCCAAAGAGACGATTTTTATCATTTTGACCATTGCTGTGATTCGGTATCTGATCGGTGTGCCGCTTGGTCTGTTGTCCCGTAAGAAAAAAGGGATATCACATTTTATTGTTACACTGCTGAATAAGGTGTGTTCATTCTTGCCATCTGTTTTTTTGGTAGTTTTGTTGTTAGCGCTTCCGGTGCTGTTATTCTCGACAAGTCGTCTGTACTGGGCCTTAATCATCATCGCGGTGGTTGAAGCAGGGCGGGTTGCTGTCACGGTTCAGGCGAAGGCGAACCGTATTTCAAAGGAGTTGTATGTGGAAGCCGGAACGGCTCTCGGTCTAAGTTCCAAACGGATGATCCGTAAATATTATATACCGGAAATGCTTCCCGAGCTGATCGTCAACTTCTGCACGGATCTCGGAAAAGTGACGATCCTACTCGGCCAGCTTGCCGTGTTGAACTTATTTTTGTCCCAGAAATGGGTGGAAGTCAATTACTATGTATGGCAGTTCGTAAATACCCAGTTTAATTGGGCAACACTGATTTCCAACCATCGAACCGAAATTTATATGGGAAAATTCGCATTTGTTTTTTATCCGGCATTCGCGATGATGTTCGCAATCCTAACCTTTAATATGCTTGGTGAAGGATTCCGCCGCAAGTTTCAACTTAAAGGCTAGAGTGTAACGGTTCCGGCGTGAGTTTCACTTGCCTGAGCCAACATCGACTTCGGGAAGAGCCCAGACGGACACACTGCCGCCATTTACCGAGAAGACCGCAAAGCCATCCTCACCAATGGTAGTGCGGTCTTTCCTCGTGTTGGTGAGATCAACCCATACCTGACCCGCGCGTTCTTTGCCGACATTCATCCGTTTGCTGCCTTCATCGCTATTGGATATAACAACTGCGCAGCCGGAACGGGGAATGTCGGGAACGCCCCAGCGAACCCAGCCGATCGTGTTGGGGTGGTCAAAATAATCATCCTGTTTGCCATATGCCTTATGGTACCGGGCATAAAGCAGCGGATCGATAGCGATTTGCTTCCCGGGTATAGGCGTTTCTCCGCCGATACCGTAGTAATCTCCGTAAAATACGACTGGATAACCATCCTTGCGCAGTAATATCAGGGCATAAGCGCTCTGCTTAAACCAGTCCTGAATCCAGGATTCCAGAGATTCATGAGGCTGCGAATCATGATTGTCAACAAAGGTCACCGCATTTAATGGGTGGGAATGGACAAGCGTATCGTCAAAAATCTTGCGAAGATCATATCCCTTCCCTTCTTTGGAAGCGGCATGGAGCTTGTAATGCAGGGACACATCGAATAAATCGATTTTGTAATCGACAGTATCCAGGAAACCTCGGCATCCATCTAGCTCGGGATTCCAGAACTCACCGACGATATAGAAGGATTCACCGTGTTCTTGTTTCATCGTGGTGGCGAATTCCTTAATAAAATCATGATTAATATGCTTGATCGCGTCGAGACGGAATCCGCTGCATTGCAGAGTGTTGACAAGCCACTTGCCCCATTCCATCATCTCGCGGCGAACATCAGGGTGACTGTAATCAATATTCGCAAACATCAGATAGTCATAGTTACCGAATTCATCGTCTACATTCTCGCTCCACGTTTTATTCTCACCAACAATCCGGAAGATGCCGCTGCGTTTTTGGCTCGCATCATAATCGGTCCCGTTAAAATGGTTGAAGTTCCATTTGAACGCCGAATAGGTATCACCCCGTCCAGGGAATGTGAATTGTGTCCATCCCTCGATCTCGAAGGGCTTGGAAATGTCCTTAGTCCGATCCTTTTCGTCCACCTGGATCACCTTAAACCGCTCGGTCGCATCGGCTCCTGCTTTATGATTCATGACAAGATCAATGTAGACGGAAATGCCATGTTCCTTGCATACCTTTATGGCATCGATCAGCTCCTGTTTCGTACCGTATTTCGTAGAGACTGAACCTTTTTGGTCAAATTCTCCAAGATCGTAAAGATCATATACACCATAACCGGTATCTTCAGCGGATTGGCCTTTTGTGACTGGAGGAATCCATAGGGAGTCGATCCCTTTTTGTTTTAATTGTGGCGCGGCATCCTTGAGGCAGTTCCAATGCGACCCGTCGGCTTTAATATGCCACTCGAAAAACTGCATAATGGTATGATTTCTTTGCAATGAACCCATCTCCTCAATTGTTTATCCCTATGACTCTATGCCATCCAGGCACAGACAGCTTGCTGTGATTACTGTATTTAATTTTACCCAAATTACGGATAAAAAAGACGGGCCTCTGACTTCTTCAAAGTAGCATAAAAAAGCAGAGTTTCTCCTCACAGGAAGAAACTCTGCTTTTATTATTTCTATCGCAGCTGCGTGCCCTCATACTCGCACGCCTCTTCCGGTGAAGTTGGCGTGTGCACCTTAGGACATCCAAAAAGTGAGCAATGCAAGTAGCACAGAGGTAATGGTCATCGCTAGCAGCGGGCGCCATGCTTTACGCAGTGATTGGAGATGGATGTTCAGCCCCAGACCCACCATTGCCATAGCCAGAATAAAGGACGCAGACTTCGCGATACCGTTCTTCAAGCCGTCAGGGATAATACTCTGACCGCCCCACTCCGCGCTACCGAGCAGGCTCAGGGCAATGAAACCAAGCAGGAACCATGGAAATTCCAGCTTGGATCCTTTTTCAACCCGTCCTGTACGCCGCATCCAGTACATTAATATAAGGCTCAGCGGGATGAGGAGAAAGACGCGGCCAAGCTTTGCAAGCAAGCTGACGGCTAACGCGTCCTCACCTGCCGGGGCTGCCGCCAAGGCTACATGGGCAAGCTCGTGAAGACTGATGCCTGACCATATTCCGTACTGCGTGTCCGTAAGCGGAAGAAACGGCTGAAGCAAAGTGTAGCCGACGGCAAACACGGTGCCGATAAAGGCGATGATTCCCGCACCCAGCGCGGTGTCTTCATCTTTTGCTTTCAGGATCGGCGAGACGGCAGCAATGGCCGCTGCGCCGCATACGCCGGTGCCAATCCCCAGCAGAAGAGAGAGGGAACCATCGGCTTTTAGCCATTTTGCCAGCAGCATCGTTACAAGAATGGCGAAGACCACCGTGATAACATCGCGCAGTAGCAGCCCCAGGCCCTGGCTGAATACAATGGCGATGTTGAGTTTTAGTCCGTATAGAATAATGGCGAGTCGAAGCAGCTTTTTGGCTGTAAATTGAATACCGGCTCGAAGTGCCTCGGGATAACCCCATACCTGACGGAATACGGCAGCAATGAGGATGGCCCACGCCAGCTGCCCCAGAATGTTTAGTCCGGGAATGTAAGAAAGCCCGTAGCCCATTAGGGCAATGATAAAGGTGAATCCGATCCCACCGGCCCAGGAAAGAGCTTTATTCCGAAACTCCGGTCGGGGTGTTCTTTGTGGTTCATGGTGTGACATGGTTTGATAAGCAGGTTTGTTCATGATTGTAACCTCCGATATGTTCGGTTGGCCTCAATCCATCGTAGCTTAGTTTTTTAAATAAGAAAAATAAATCATTATAATGATCATCATAAGTAAATAGTTATGATAAGCTGATTGCATTAGGAAGTCAGTAAAGGAGTTTTTGACATGGATGTATCGTTAGAGGTGTTTGTCACGGTTGTGGAAAAAGGAAATTTCACTCGTGCTGCCGAAGAGCTGAGGATGACCCAACCTGCGGTAAGCCAGTACATACAGGCATTGGAGCGCACGGTGGGCGCTAAACTGCTGGAAAGAACGAACAAGTACGTCCGTCTTAATCAGGCAGGAGAAATTGTATTTCATCATGCCAAGGATATTTTGGGAATGTACACACGGATGCAGACATTGGTAGACGATCTGCTGCACCGGGCTAGCGGTGATCTCTCCATTAGCGCAAGTTATACCTTTGGAGAATACGTGCTACCACATCTTTTGGCGTATATGCATGAGGTATATCCATTGATCCGGCCGAGAATCAACATCGGGAATACGACCGAGGTGGCTGAGGCAATTCTGAATCACCAGGCGGATATCGGAATTGTTGAAGGAGAATACCATCATGAGAATCTTCATATTGAAGCCTTTGCGGAGGATGAAATGTTTGTTATTGTGCCGAATGAGGAGCGTTATGCAGGAAGAGAAGAAATTAGCCTTTCCGAGCTTGGCAAAGAAACATGGATCGTGCGTGAAAGCGGATCAGGTACGCGTAGAGCAGCAGAACATATGTTTACAAGCCGTCATTTTAAACCGGATTACAAAGTGGAATTCGGCAGTACCCAGTTAATTAAGGAATCTGTGGAAGCGGGACTTGGTGTAACTCTGCTGTCCCACTGGGCGGTTCGGAAGGAAATTTCGCTCGGTACGCTCATCATGCTAAAGCCGGACGGTGAACCTGTGCGCAGACATTTTTCTCTAATTACGCAGGCGACTCCCTACCATACGAAGGCTGCAGAAATTTTTCTGGATCTGCTTCGGATGAATAAAGCCTTTCCGGATAGTTATATATGAAACATCTTGCTCTCTAATAGTGTTATAAGGAGTGGAGGTGTGTTTATGTGATGTCGAAATTGTTGGCTGCACTTTTTTCCTCACTGCTGATCTGTCTGGTTGCAGCGTATCTGGATTATACACCGATGGATGTGAGGGAGGCAGGGGTTAGCTACTACTCGTACTTCAGGCTCTTTATTGTAGGCTGGATCATCATTTTCCCCATGTATTTGGTTCTCGGAATCCCGCTGTCTCTAATCATGGATGGGGCAGTAGCCCGTTTCTTTTACGAAGCCCCGAAGGGAGTTGCGTTTTGCATGAAGCCAATCTCCTATTTGCTGGCAAGCGTCGCGGCAGGATGGTTATTTTCTCTCTTGGTTGGAACCGGAGGATGGAACACGTATAAATATCCTTTCATGCTGGGTGCATTACTCTTTTGGGGGATTCAGGAGATCATTAGGCTCATCGGGAGGAAACTAAGAATGGGCTCAACCCGCCCTCGCCGCAATACCATGTGAGTGACAAATCATGGATTGAGGTATAATAATAGCGAAGAATACATGTTAACCAATAACAGGTTTGGGGTGACATAGACCGGAATAGTCCGGTGCTGATGCCGATGAACGGAATAGAACAGTCTTTATATAAACAATGCGTACACTGTGGAATGGAAAGACCTTTATCTGAGTTTCGCCGCCGGACGGGGCGCCGTTCAGGACCGAATTCTCGGCGGGGAATCTGCGCGGAATGCCGCCGTCAGGCGTCTGAAGGAATCCCGGAAGCGATTCTCGAAAAGGAAGATGGCCCTGTCAGTAAAGTGGATTCATCTCCAGTCAGGGATGATGCGGTTTCCTCTCCGGAGATCCAACCGTCCAAGCCCAGAACATCCCGTTCGCAGAAACGCCGGGCTGCTCGCAAGCGGGCTAAAGCGAGAGCAGCCATTGCAGCCAAATGCAACTATACTGCCGGGCAGCAGCCGGAGCACATTTCTCCAAAGCGGGTTGAAGTCCGCGAGACGGGGGACAAACGCAAGCCTACCCCGCCGAATCCGCCAAGACCGCTGCTCCGAACGGCTATAGCAAATGAACATCTCAATCTGTATGATGTGACACGACTTGTGCCGACTCGGGCAGGTACGATACGGATGCGTGGGCGCACCGATAAAGGCCGGGGGTGGCATCAAGAGATTGATCCGGAGCTAGCCATCATCCTGGTGAAAGAGAATGCGGCCGTTGTTGTGAACCGCCATACCATCCGCCGTCTCTACACAAATAAGGGATTCCGCAGATATGTGCTGGAGCGCGACCGTTATACCTGTTATTTCTGCGGGAGATACGGGGATACGATTGATCATTTACTGCCGCGTGCCAAAGGAGGCCATACAACGCCAGTGAACTGTGTCTGTGCATGTATGGAATGCAATCAATCCAAAGCAGATCGGGATCTTGATGATTTTATGAATTTAAGCCATTAGAACATCTCCTGTATTCTGCAGGGGATGTTTTCTTTTTACAACTAAATGAAACAAGCCACCTCGCTTAGAGATGTTCAAGCAAGCCGTCCAAGATTCATTCCTTGGACGGCTTGCTTGTTTTCTCGTAGAAAACGGAGTATTTGCTGTGACATCTGCTAAATAATCGCATCTCATCGATGAATTCGGAATTGGTCAAATTTGACCATCAATAAAAAGCGCTTACATTTTAGTCAAAAATGACACATTGTCCAGTTGTCAAAAATGATTGTCATAAGGCTGAAAGCCTTGATAGTAAAGGCTTTTACAGTGCACACAAATGACATATTTACGGCGTTTACGAAAGTCGACTATCGTTAGTTGTGTAAGCGTTATCAATTTTGACGCACTGTGGGTAACGAAACGAGAGAGAATCATATCAAATCAGGAAGGGGTGGTCCTATGCAGGATACAAAAACTGTCCTTACAAGTAGTCCAGATGTGGCGCTCGGCAAGGGACATAAGAGTGTATGGAAGAGAATGCTTCAGAACTGGGAACTTTATATCTTCATTGCACCCGCATTTTTCTACTTTCTTATTTTCTCTTACGGACCGATGTACGGCATTCAAATCGCATTTAAAAATTTCATTCCCACGATGGGGATTACAGGGAGCCCTTGGGTTGGTTTCGACCATTTTCTACGCTTCTTCGATTCTTACTATTTTTGGGATCTGTTATGGAACACACTAAGTATCAGTTTATATGAACTGGCCGTCGGATTTCCGATTCCAATTATTTTGGCACTGGCCTTCAATGAAATAAGAAACGGTTTCTTTAAAAAAATGGCCCAAACGGTCACCTATGCGCCTCACTTTATTTCGGTCGTCGTTATGGCGGGGATGATTATTACCTTCCTCTCCCCATCGACAGGGATTGTCGTTCATATGATTGAATGGCTCGGATTTAGTGCCCCTGACTTTTTGACGGATCCAAGATGGTTTAAGACAATGTACGTGTTTTCTGGTGTGTGGCAGAGCGCAGGCTGGGGCACCATCATTTACTTGGCAGCGCTTTCGGGCGTGGATCCAGGACTTCATGAAGCTGCAGTCATTGACGGAGCCTCGCGCTTCCAGCGGTTACGCCATATTAACATCCCAACACTCATTCCGACGATGACCATCCTGTTGATTTTGAATATAGGGAGTCTGCTCGGGGTCGGATTTGAGAAAATCCTGCTGCTTCAGAACCCGCTTAACATGGGAGCGTCAGACGTTATTTCAACTTTCGTATACCGCTCGGGGCTTGTGGATGCCCAGTACAGCTTCTCGACCGCGATCGGCTTGTTTAACTCCGTCATCAATGCAATTCTGCTTGTTGTCGTGAATCAGGTTGTTCGCCGTACGAGCGAAAACAGTTTGTGGTAGAGAGGAGGAGACATGAATGCTAACGGGTGTTAAAGAAACTAAAAGAGACAAAATATTTCTGATTTGCAATTACTTTTTCGTCTTTCTAGCTTTTATCGTTGTGTTCTATCCCTTGGTATATATGCTCAGCGCATCGATCAGTGATCCGAAGCTTGTCAGTTCCGGGGAAATGTGGCTGTGGCCCAAAGGAATCACTTTTGACGGATACAAAAGAGTGTTCGAGAATAGCAGTATTTGGTCTGGATACGCGAACACCATTCTTTACACCGTAGTCGGAACGACGATAAATCTGTTGGTTACTCTGCCGGCGGCGTATGCTTTGAGCCGCAAGGATTTTGTTGGACGAAACTTCTTTATGGGCATGTTCATGGTGACAATGTTCTTTGGAGGCGGGCTTGTACCTACATACCTTCTCGTCAAAGAGCTCGGTATGGTCAATACGATGTGGGCACTTGTCCTTCCGTCGGCCGCATCGATCTGGAATATTATCGTATCCCGCACCTTCTTCCAGAGCTCCATTCCAAGGGAGCTGCAGGACGCAGCCCAGATCGATGGTTGTACCAATATGCGGTTGTTCATCAAAATAGTTCTGCCACTGTCGATGCCAATTATTGCGGTCATGGCCTTGTTCTATGGGGTCGGCAACTGGAACAGCTACTTCTCAGCTCTCATTTATTTGAATGATACTGCGAAGTACCCGCTGCAGCTGGTTCTGCGCCAGATTCTGGTTCTTCAGGAAATGTCCGCGCAGGGTGGAGGAGCCATCGACGCTTCTTCGGCTGCGGCGATGAACAGCAAGGCGGAAATCGCCGCACTCGTCAAATATGCGGTCATCATCGTGGCGACCATTCCAGTTATTGCCGTCTATCCATTCCTTCAACGTTATTTTGTTCAGGGTGTTATGATTGGTTCTGTAAAGGGCTGATCTTGCCATAGTTCAATCAACTTTAAAAGGGGAGTTGTTGTCATGAAAAAGCTTCGCAAGGCATCATCCATTTTACTCTGCCTCACGCTATCAGCAAGTCTGCTAGCAGCTTGTGGTTCTTCCAAAGGGAATGAAGATGGGTCTTCGGCTTCTGGTTCACCCAACGCCGATGTTAAGAAAGAAGGCTTTCCGATTGTAGAGAAGCCGCTAACTCTCAAGGTTATGTCGCAGGATGCCGGTATAGCAGACTGGAACAAAATGCCTGTACTAGAAGAGATGGAGAAATTAACAGGCATCAAGCTGGAGTATCAACTCTCACCGATCGACAGTTTTGAAACGAAGAAGAACCTGGTATTTGCGAGCGGCGATTTGCCGGATATGTTCTACGCAGCCGATATCAAATCGGCTGAACAAGTGACTTATGGCACCCAAGGCGTTTTGATTCCGCTGGAAAAATACATTGATGAAGGTTATGCGCCAAACATCAAGAAAATTTTTGATGAGAACCCGGATATTCGGAAGTCGTTTACAACGCCTGACGGGCATATATATGCACTGCCATTCATTGACGCTACAGCCGTATGGTACAGAGGCCCTGTGTGGTATAACGGTGAATTCTTGAAAGCGCTCAATGCAACTGAGCCTAAGACAACAGAAGAATTGTATACGTATTTGAAGCGTGTCAAGGAAGAAGACCCTAACGGAAACGGTAAACAAGACGAGATTCCGCTGACTTCCGTGAAACTGGATGATCTGCGTATGTACTTCTTCGGCTTCTGGGGGATGTACAATGAAGGAATTTATGCCGACAAGGATGGAAAAGTTCACTATCCTTTCCAGGAAGAAGGCTATAAAGGCTACCTGACTTTCATGAACCGTTTGTGGAAAGAAGATTTGCTTGACCATGAAACCTTCTCCCAAACGGCTGAACAGAAAAAGGCAAAAGGGCAGAACAAGCAGGTTGCTCTGTTCAGTGATTATCATCCATACTTCACCCTCGGAGGTGAGCCAAGCGGTGATAACCCGTTGATGACACCAGTGAAGAGTGAGATTGAGGGCTCTCCGGTATACGGCAAGCATCCAGGTATATCTACACAGGGGACCTTTGCTATTACAAACAAAAATCCCGCTCCGGAAGCTACAATGCGCTGGATCGACTATCTGTACAGTTATGAAGGTTCCACACTGTTCAATCAAGGACCTGAAGGCGTGCTCTGGAAATATAAAGACAAGGAAAACCAAGTGAAAGAATGGCTTCCAGTTCCTGGCGGCGGTGACCGTGATGAATACCGCGGCAAACTCACGCCGAACTACGGTATTTTGACACCAGGCATTAATGATCCGGAGGTTGCGAACGGTCTTCGCACCGAGTTTGACGAGTGGATTGACCAGCAAAACCAAGAGAAACTTGTACCTATCGGTAAAGCTCCTTTCCCTAACGTTTATCTGACAAATGAAGAGCAGAGCGAGGCAACGGCTTTATTGTCTGACCTGGACACTTATGTGAAACAGATGGAAGCGAAGTTCGTTACCGGGCAAGAACCGCTCTCCAATTGGGACAAGTATGTTGCACAAATCAAAAAAATGGGTGGCGACCGTTTAGTCGAGCTGTATCAGGGCGCATACGATCGCTGGGACTCTGGGAAATAAATCTATCCCTACATGAAGCAAGAGGCCAACGTATCCCGGTCCGACGTGACCGGGGGTTGGCTATTGTTATTCATTCAATCCAAAGAAGCTATGAAGCAAGTCGGAATGGCAGAACTAACGATACCGGAGGTGCGCGATGAGTGAGAACAAGCTGATTCAGGAAGAGCAGGAATCCGTTGTTGAGCAAGGAGTTCATAATTACAGCAGTGAGGAACAATGGGTCAAGCCGGAGGATCCGCTGCTGCTGGAGCGTTTGGAATGGTTCAAGGATCAGAAACTAGGGCTAATGATGCACTGGGGACCGTACTCTCAGCTCGGTCTTGTTGAATCATGGGCACTTAGCGACAAGGATGAGGAGTGGTCGCGCAATGAGATCGATTGGGATATCGATGCGGAGGAGTTGAAACGGCAGTATTTTGATTTAAACAAGACGTTTAATCCTCTCCGTTTTCAGCCTGACTTATGGGCTGACCTGGCTGCTGAGAACGGCTTCAAATATTTGAATTTTACAACGAAGCATCATGATGGGTTCTGTATGTGGGATACGCATACAACCGATTACCGTGTCACAGGTCCGGACTGCCCGTTTCATACGCATAAATATGCGGACATTACGCAGCAGCTGTTCGATGCTTTCCGTGCGAAGGGCCTCGGCATCTCCGCTTATTTCTCCAAAGCCGATTGGCATACGCCTTACTACTGGGCACCGGGTATGCAGCCGGGAACCTTTACATCACGGGGACCTACTTATGATCCGAAGGAATACCCTTGGCTGTGGGAGCAATTCGTCCAGTTTACACATGAGCAGATTATGGAGCTGATGACGAATTACGGCCGGATCGATGTGCTGTGGCTTGATGCCGGATGGGTCAATGACTATCGCGATCAGAACATCAGACTGGGTGAAGTGGTAGAGAAGGCACGCAAAATTCAGCCATGGCTTCTCTCGGCGGATCGCACGGTCGGCGGGCCATACGAGAATTTGATCACACCGGAGCAGACATTGCCTGAGCGTGCGCTTCATGTGCCGTGGGAGAGCTGCATCACGATGGGATCGGCGTTCTCTTTCCGCTATGAGGATAACTATAAGTCGGTGCGCCAGCTCATACATCTTCTCGTGGAAATAGTCGCAAAAGGCGGCAATCTGGCTCTCAATGTGGGGCCGCAGCCGGACGGAAGAATATCCAAGACCGCCATTTCTCGCATCAAGGGCATGGGGGCATGGCTGAATGTTCATGGCGAGGCCATCTATGGAACGCGCGTGTGTGAGCCGTATTCTGTAGGTAACATCCAATTCACTCAAAAAGACGATACAACATATGCTCTCTACCTATATAGGGATGAGAATGAGGTTGTTTCAGAGGAGTTGTACCTGCCGATTGAGGCTGATTTCAGCCGTATTGATCTGGTGGGCGGTCAGGAAATGCTTGAGTACCGGCGTACGGGGAGCGGCATCACGGTTCAACTTCCGGACAAGGAGCGTCAAGGATTGGCGCCGATTGCACATGTATTCCGGATTCGGTAAATAAGTGACAAGTCTTCCATGAAGAATGAATAAGATCATACGAATAAATGGTGAAAGGTGCGACCAAATATGCAAAAATGGTTTGAGGACGCCAAACTGGGAATATTTATTCACTACGGTATATATGCGGTAGACGGGGTTTCGGAGTCATGGTCTTTTTATAACGGAAGAATCCCTTATGAACAGTATATGAAGCAGCTGGATGGCTTTACGGCTTCCAAATTTGATGGTGAACAGTGGGCTGATTTGATTGAGAAATCAGGTGCCAGATACGCGGTGCTTACAACAAAGCATCATGACGGCGTCGCCCTTTGGGACACGCAATACAGCGACTTGAATGTGGTCAAGAAGACACCAGCCAAACGGGATATCATTAAAGAATATGCGGAAGCAATTACAAAAAGAGGCATCCACCTCGGGATGTACTATTCCCTGATTGACTGGTCACATCCCGATTATCCAAGCGTATATGAAGGCGGCAGGGTTCCTGAGGATCTCAGCAAGGTCAACCCGCATTCAGGTCCACTGGACGGCGTTCAGGATCAAGAAAAGTGGCAGAAGTTTCTCGAGTTCAACAATAATCAGTTGCGCGAAATCTTAACGAATTACGGCAAGGTGGATTTGCTGTGGTTCGACGGCGATTGGGAGCGGAGTGCTGAGCAGTGGAATTTGCCTGAATTCAAGCATTATCTGCAGTCCCTAAACCCGGATATTATTATTAATTCTCGCCTTCAGGGACATGGTGACTATAAGACGCCGGAGCAGGGAATTCCGATCACAAGACCGGAAGGACCATGGGAATTTTGCACAACGATCAACAGTTCTTGGGGCTATGTGCCAACCGATGACATGTACAAATCACTGAACCAGATCATCCGGATGTTCTGTGATTGCATCTCTATGGGCGGCAATATGCTGCTGGATATCGGTCCCCGGGAAGACGGGACGATTGATAAGAGACAGGAGGACATTCTGCTCGGACTGGGAGAATGGATCCGGACTCATGAAGAAGCTGTTTTTGGGACCGATGAAGGAATTATGACTCGCTATTATCTGGGCGGCAGCACGGTCTCTAAGGACAAAAAGACATTGTACTTATTCGTATATGACGATCCGAAAGAAAATATATGCCTTAAAGGATTGTGCAATCCGATTAAAAAGATTACCGTTCTTCATTCTGGTAAAGAGCTGTCTCATGAAATCCATGGCGGTGTGCCGTGGTTTAATATTCCGGGAACGACATGGATTCATATGACTCCTGAGGATACACATGAACAGGTTACGGTTCTTAAGCTGGAATTTGACGAAGAGCTGGAGATGTACGGTGGTTCGGGAGCTGTTGTAACCCATAACTGAAAATGAAATAACCCTAAAAAACGAGGTGGGGAACGACAATGAACTTAAGTGGAGTGCCAGAGCCGAAGATTGATTACGCACCTAAACACTATATATGCAGACGCGCTCAAGGGACGCTTGCACTGGATGGCCGTGTAGATAAGCCGTTCTGGGCTGGAGCGGATTGGAGTGATGATTTTGTCGATATCGAAGGTGATCTTCGTCCGATGCCGGCAAAACAGACCCGGGTTAAAATGCTGTGGGATGATGAATATTTCTACTTCGCGGCAGAACTGATCGAAGATCAGATTTGGGCGACGCTAACGGAGCGGGATTCCGTCATTTATTATGATAATGATTTTGAGATTTTCATTGATCCGGATGGAGATAGTCATCAATATTACGAGTTTGAGATCAATGCGCTGAATACGGTATGGGATCTGCTGCTGGTCAAGCCTTACCGTGACGGCGGCCCTCCGGTGAATGGCTGGGATATTAGCGGCCTGAAGACAGCCGTGCATATCGATGGTGAGCTGAATCGTCCCGGTGCAGATAACCGGAAGTGGAGTGTTGAAGTGGCTATACCTTGGGCCAGCTTACGGGAATGTGCAGCCGGAAGCCGCCAGCCATTCCCAGGCGAGTTCTGGCGCGTCAATTTCTCCCGTGTTCAGTGGCAGACGGAGGTACAAGACGGCGAATATCGTAAAGTGCTGAATCCCGAAACAGGCAAGCCATATCCGGAGGATAACTGGGTATGGTCACCTATGGGCCTTATCAATATGCATTATCCCGAGCTGTGGGGCTATGTTGTGTTTGCGGAAGGAGACAATCCGCTGTCCTTTGAGCTTCCGCAGGATGAACGCATTAAATGGGAACTGCGCAGGCTCTATTACCGTGAGCGTAATTACTTTGAAGCCCATGGTGAATTCACAGCGGACAAGAAACTGCTCATGGGTGATGATTCGTGGAGCATTGATCCTGTCATTGAGACGACCCGTAGTCTGTTCCAGATTACAGCTCCGTCCTTGGACGGGGAAGGCCATATCTGTATTAGGGAAGACGGAAAGCTATGGAAGGAGTGAGATCAAGTGACAATACAGACATCCATATTTTCTTTGAATTCTTATACAATGGAGCAAATCGATCAGAAATTCCGTAAGAAGCAGCTTATTGCTGCGGCACGCCAACATGAACTGTTCGATGTTTTTCAGGAGGATCTGACCGAGGAAGAGACCTGGGCTCTAAAGTACTTATACGCATACATGCCGGTAAATGATATGGCTGACTATGACGGGTCATTGTTCTTAAGTCATGTTCGTCAGACGCTGGAAATCCGCAAGCGGATGCCTTGGGGTGAACGTGTTCCGGATCATCTCTTCTTGCATTTTGTGCTGCCGTATCGGGTAAATACGGAAAATATCGAGGATTCCCGTGGCATACTGTATAACGAATTGTCCGAGAGAACAAGGGACTTATCTATGGCGGACGCTATTTTGGAGACAAACTACTGGTGCCATGAGAAAGCGACGTACATAGGAAGCGATCAGCGGACGATATCGCCACTCACCATGATCCGAAACGCTCGTGGACGCTGCGGCGAGGAATCCACGCTGGCCGTGGCTGCGCTGCGCAGCATTGGTATCCCTGCGCGCCAGGTATACACACCGCGCTGGGCTCATTGTGATGATAACCATGCATGGGTGGAAGCTTGGGCTGACGGACAGTGGTACTATATAGGCGCTTGCGAACCGGAAGCCCGTCTTAACCAGGGATGGTTCAGTCCGCCTGCCCGCCGGGCGATGCTGATCAATACACGTATTTATGCAGACTATCCGGGACCCGAGGATATTACGGTCTCTGACGAGTGGTTTACAGAAATTAACCTGCTACAGAATTATGCGCCTACACGCTCCATACACGTTACCGTGAAGGATGTACAGGGTGACCCGGTGAACGAGGCAGAAGTTCATTTCGAACTGTACAATATGGCGGAGCTGTATCCGATCGCTACACTGCCGACGAATGATCAAGGAGAAGCTTGCTTTAAAACGGGTTTCGGCGAACTGGTGATTCGTGCCGTGAAAGACGGTAAGTGGAGTGAAATGAAAGTAACCGTGGCAGATGACCGCCTTGAGCTTATACTTGATGTTTCGGATCAGACCGATGGAACGCTGGATTTCGACTTGGTTCCTCCTCCGGAGCGAGAAGGAGAAGCCGTAGAGACGCTTTCCGGTGAGAAGACCCAGCGGCATAATAGCCGTCTTGAAGAAGGGACGAAGATTCGGACTGACTACGAGGGAACATTCCTGAGCGAGGAGGAGGCGTCCCTGCTTGCTCAGACAACAAGACTTCCGTCGGAGCGGGTATGGGATGTTCTGCAGAAGGCGCGCGGGAACAGTCGGGAAATCGCAGCTTTCCTTCAGGAACGTTCCGGGGAATATGGCGAGTGGCCGCTGCTGCTGCTGGAGAGTTTGAATGATAAAGATTTGATCGATACGTTCAAGCCTGTGCTGGATGACCATCTGATCTATGCTCTACCGCAGCGCGGAGATCTTGATGAGGAGACGTTTACCAAGTATGTTCTTTGTCCACGTGTCTCATATGAAATGATTGTGCCTTACAGACAGATTCTCCAGGAAGCGTTTAGTGGAGACGAGTCCATAGCGTTCAGATCAAATCCCGCGGAGCTTGCTCGAAGACTGGAACGGGGATTTGAGATTTGGGAGGATCTCCCCAATCTGAGGGGAAAAGGAAATCCGCTGGGTACATACAATCTGAAGATGGGCGATCCGGTATCACTGACTATTCTGTTTGTAGCTGCATGTCGCAGTTTGGGAATTCCGGCACGTCTGCACCCAAGCGAACAGAAACCGCAGTATTTAAAGAACGGCAGTTGGAAAGATGCATTATTCACTTTAATTGCCTCCGACCAACAGGAGAACATAGCATGGGGGATGCTGCGGTTGCTCCGTGATCCAGAGGCAGCGCAGGACGCTCCGGCAGCTTCTTATTATGAAAACTTCACATTCGCCCGCCTTGAGAAGGGAGTATACAAAACGCTGGTCTATCCTTATGGCAAAACCGACGTTTATGATGAGGCGTTCGAGGTGGAACCGGGCGCTTACCGTTTAACGTCGGGTATACGCCTTAAGGACGGCACTGTGAGAGTACGCTTTACTTATTTCACTGTACTTGCTAGTAAGCAAACTGACGTTACCCTGAGCTACCGCGAGACGACAGAAGACATCCCTGTACTTGGTACTTTAGACCGTACCAGTACCCTTACACAGCTGGATGGAAGCACCAGAACACTGGGAGATCTCATTGGAGCAGAAGGCGCCATTGTTGCATGGCTTGAGCCTGAGCGGGAGCCGACCAAGCATCTGCTTCGTGAGCTGCGAGAACTGGCCGAACCAGTTGATGCGTTGGGGATTCCGGTCGTTCTTGTGGTCGGTGATTCGGAATGGACGGCTTCATTTAGCCCTGAGAATGTTAGTGAGCTACCGTCACGCACGATTTTTGTACGGGATTCGACCTATGCTTCTTTACCGGATTTCATATCGAATTCACCGGCTCATGAAGCCGGATTCCCGCATCTGTTCGCGCTCGACAGTGAGGATCAAATCCGATATACGTCATCCGGGTATAAGATTGGCACAGGGAAGGAAGCCTTACACATTTTGACTGGTTTACTTCAGAAAGCTTAAAGGATCGGAGTGAAGGGGAATGTCAAAGCAATATATTGCTGCCGGTTATGTCGTCGATGCCGCGCTTCCAGAGATGACGCGGGAAGATTTATTGAAATTAACGCATTTGAACGTGGCCTTCGGTCATGTTCGGAATCATGAGATCAGCACAGAGCATTTAAAGCATACCGAGGTGGTCCGGAGAATAAAGCTGGAGCATCCCGAACTTACGGTGCTGCTGTCGGTAGGAGGGTGGAGCGCTGGCGGATTTTCTGAGGCGGCTTCCACCGAGGAAGGAAGAAATAGCATGGCGGCTTCGGCAGTGCGGGTGCTAAGCGAGCTTCCTTTTGACGGAATCGATCTGGATTGGGAATATCCCTGCTATGGCGAAGCTGATATTGAGTCGAGTCCTGATGACAAGCAAAATTTCACTTTGCTTCTCAAGACAATCCGGGAAGCTCTAAATGTGAAAGGCTCGCAAGATGGACGTTATTATCTGCTTACGATTGCGGCAGGCGCGGATCAATATTATGTAGACGGCACGGAGATGGATCAAGTGCAGCAGTATCTGGATTTCGTCCAGCTAATGACCTATGATATGCGGGGCGGTTTTCAAATTCTGTCAGGACATCATACGAATCTATACACGCCGCCCGGCGATCTGTTCCGAATTAGTACAGACGCTTCCGTGAACCTGTTTCTCCGGGCAGGAGTGCCGAAGGAAAAGATCGTGATCGGTGCCGCATTTTATTCCCGTGTCTGGAATTCGGTTCCGGACCGCAATCAAGGTCTTCATCAAATGGCTGGCAGCACCGGCGGGTACGGTCCCGCTTTTACTGAGCTTGCTGCTGACTACATCAATAAGAACGGTTATATCCGTTATTGGGATGAAGAAGCTTGCGCACCGTATCTGTTTAACGGGTCCAGCTTCATATCTTATGATGACGAGGAATCCATTCAGCGCAAGTGTGATTATGTGAAGGCCAAGGGGCTAGCAGGTATCATGTTCTGGGAGTACAGCTGTGACAAGACGCATCGTCTGCTCAGTGCATTGGATCAAGGACTTCAAGGTTAAGCTTTTCGAAGAAAAGCTAGCATCGGGAGCGTTACAAAGCTTTTCGAAGAAAAGCTTGCATCGAAAGCACAAACACCAATTCCCCAAGGCGCGGCCCAGGGGAATTGGTGTTTTGTCTATTATCCGGTGTACTCCTCATCCTCATCATCAGGGGGAACGGAGGCTCCGTTTTGGCTATGCATTTTACGGTACTGGCCAGGGGTGCAGCCCATTTCTTTTTTAAACTTGCGGATGAAGTTTGGTGTGTCCAGGTAACCGACGCGTGTAATGATGTCTTTTAAAGGATCGGCTGTATGTAGGAGCTGCCGGATCACTTCATCCATCCGTTTTTGCCATATATATTGGGAGAAGTTAATGCCCATTTTCTCTTTGAAAGAGCGGCTGAAATAAGAAGATGAGATGGAGAACTTGGATGAGATGGTTCCCAGACTTAGGTCGTAATCTGTAAAGTTTTCGTCGATAAAGGCTGTAATCTGTTCAATCAAGCTGCTTTCTTCTGTCTCGTTTTTGGCTTCGACCTGAGCGCAGATGTCTGCAGCAAGGCCTACGAGCTTCTTCTCCAATTCCTCCAAAGAATCAAAGCTGGTGACTCGCGGAATCTCATTGACAACATGGTGAATGCCGAGCTCTGAAGCGGTTTTCAGCATCGTGTTAAGAATGTCGAAGCAAATGCAGCGCAGAAGCGGCACCGCAGGTTTTTCCGCTTTCAGGTTGTTGAGCGCAGTGGACACCATCTGGACGGCCACATCATAGCTGCCCTGCTTCAGGCTCTGAACGAGCTTTAGCAGCACGTCGTTCGGTACCCAGAAGGTACAATCCCGGGTGCCTGAGAGTTTGTTGAAGAAAGTGGTACTGCCCTCACCATTGAGCATGGATGATTCAAAAGCGGTCGATGCTTCGATGTAGGATTGATTAAGCTGTTCTGAATGGCTGTAGCGCGTACCTGCTCCAATGGCAGGAGACAGACCTGTTTGTTCTGTTACCATCTTACGCAGAGCTTCAACAATGGATTCCATCCGGGCTTGCAGACGGGCATCATGTCCGGTATCGGTGTCAAATCCGACAATGAGGGCCAGCCGGTTGGGCTGAGGAAGCTCGACACTATACATGTGTGCGGAAAGCTCCGGCAGCTCCACTTCGTTCATCAGTTGCATGACAGGTCTCCGATCTGGATTGTCGTCCATAGGAAAAGCGTGAGCTTCCCAGCCCATGCAGACGACAAAATAATGGGAGCGGTTGAAGCGGATACCGAGAGTTTCTTTGAATTCGGTAGTGAATTCCTTCGTATGGCCATGCTTCAGCAATAGCTGCAGTATATGATTGCGGGCGTAGGGCTCCTGAAGATCGACCCGCTGGCTGTAGTCATGCAGTGTTTTTTTGATCCATTCCAGTTCGTTGCTGGATGTGGGCGTATCGGTGACGGTTTTTAGCCTCACGAACTCCATCAAGTCGGAAATCGGATGGTACTGCTTCCGCGCCAAAATGATAGCAAGAATGGTACCCATCACGACTACAAGGGAAAAAACAAGAACAATAATGGTTTGGATATGAACAATACGGCTAAAAAACTGGCTGCTCGGCATGGCCGTCACATAAGTCCAGCCGGCGTCTGACTTGACGGATACGACCGAATGCGACTCATTGTTCAGGGTGAGACTATGCGTTCCCGGTTCGAGCCTGTACAAGGCGTTGACTTCCGTCGCGGTAATCGTTTCACCCTGGTGATTGGCGGCAAGCACTTGCCCGTTATTGTCAAAAATATAAGTCATACCATGGTAGTCACTAAGGATTGATTCAATTAAATCGGTCAGATTGGATTCGTTAATCAGAAACATGACCGTTCCGTGTGGAGTTGGATTGTTTGGCGTGATCGGTACAAGGTAGGCTAGCATGGATTGCTGTCCCCGCTCTCCTTGATCGACTTTTTCCGCTGGACGCATCGTTGGAAAACTCATCGTATTCAAATCATGGATCAGGTCTGTTTTGTTCCAGTTATGAAATGTGTAGCGCCCGTTGAAAACATCCAGGTTCTCAAGGCCCTGAGCGGAATAAATTTTCTCGTCACCACGGAAGAACAGGAAAAGCTCATTAATGATGGAACTTGTCGCCTTGTATTTGGCCAGAGTTCCAATTGCTTCTCGGCTGTAGAAAGGGTGGTGAACCCAATATGACGTAAGCTTCTCATCGTAAGAGATGCGTGATGCCATATCCTGCAGTTCCTTCATGCGTTCGTCGATAACAGTCTTGGCCTGTGTCATTTGATTGACGTTCGTTTGCTCGATTTCGGAGCGGAGAGTTTGTACGGCGCTCTGATAGATAAAGACAGTTAGAATAACGAGCGGAATAAGGAAAATAGCGATATAGGAAAACGTATATTTAAGCAATAGCTTGGACTTGAAATGATTCCATTTCATGAATAAACCTCCTAGGCCGCCTCTCTAAAGGGAAAGCTGTTAATAAAATTGTAAGGTAAACGTTTTCATAAATCAAAGCAAATAAAGGGGGCTTCTTCCTGAATCAGGTAAAAAACAAGAAAAACAAAGAAAAATCAAGTGTGAACGGGCGATTTGAGCCTGAATCCCTAAAAGGAGTGTCCGAATCAGTTATGGTATATCTGATTCAATATGCATAAGAAGCCGCCCCGAAAGGGGCGGCTTCTTGTGCTTTATTTCCGGATATAGCGCTGCCGTAAGGAGCGGGCCATCTCACGGACATCATCCGGGGTAGGAAGATCCAGCTTGGAGGCGGAGGATGTTATATCTGCCGGGTCCATGGCTGCCTGCCATTGACGGATGACCTTCTTGACCGATTCAGTAAACATCGGGGCTGCATGAGGTCCTAATTCCGCCAACTCCTGAAGACTCGCGGTCGACTCCGGCTGAACCAGCGGATAGAGGGCTGGATCGGCGTCAGCGGCGGCCCCGTCATAGAAGGAACGGACAAGACCCGCCCGTTCTGCACCGGAGCCTTCGGCGATAATAAACGCCTGGATAATGAAGGACTTGTTCTGTCTGCGCTGGGCAATGCCGCAAAATTTGCGTCCACCAATGCTTAAGTCAAATGCGCCTGGACAGAACGCTCCGGCAATCTCTCCAGTATCGACCGTATACCCGGTATCCCGTAATGCTTCGCGGATCAAATGCACCATTATTTCGAAATCTTGATGAAAGTCCTGATTGTGGTGACGGTTCTCCCCGAGTGGCAGAATAAGAGATAAATTTACAACGCCTGGATCCAGAGGCACGGCAGCACCACCTGAGTGGCGGATCGCTGTGTCGTAACCAAGATCGCGAAGCTGGTGCTCGGATTCCTGAGCCTTGGGCAGTCGGCTGTCTCTCACGCCCATAACGAATGCACGGGGATGACGCCATAGGTGACAGATTGCGGGGCCGCCACGACCGGTCTGCCGGCACAACAGCTCGTCCAGCGCGAAGGAGTAGAGCACGTCCGGTTCGTTTAGATCTTGGCTGCGGTCCAGCAGCAGAATGGGACCTGTCTCAATAGGCAGGCATGAAGTTGTAGTCATGACAGAGGGGCCTCCTTCAATATAAAGAACCGTCAAGTTGGTTCAGCTAGTTCCACATACACTCCGTACCGGCTCCTACACTTGTGCTACAGGATCGGCATTTTAAATCGAATATGTACAGAATACCATAACGTGAGATTGAAACAGTTTTTTTCCTTTAATTTCCGGTAAATCAATTGACATCCCGGGGTATTCTTTTTATAATCCTAGTAAGTTTATCGGCTTTATATATAAAGGGGGATTTACCATGGCAAATAGTGCCCGACGTATTAAAGGGCTGATGATAGGGCTGCTGTTGATCACTATGCTGGCGGTTACAGCCTGCGGCAGTGACGCCAAGCAAGGAAACAGCGGCGAATCGGCCGGAGGAAACGGTGAAGCCAAGAAAGAGTTTGTAGTCGGATACTTGAATGTCATGGACGATGCGCAGGCTATGCTCGCTTATGAGGCGAAGCTGTATGAGAAGCATGGATTGAACGTGAAGATGCAGCAGTTCAAGAGTGGCACGGACCTTATTAAAGCGATGGTCGGCAAGCAGGTGGATGCCGGGGTGCTCGGGTTTACGAATGCTGTTTCATGGGCCTCTAAGGGTGCAGGGGTAAAAGTTGTCGGCGGAGCACAGCTCGGATTTCACAGTGTGCTCGTAAAAGACGACAGTAGTATCGCTAGTGTGGCAGATTTGAAAGGCAAGAAGCTTGCCTCCCAAGGCCAAGGAAGCACGGCAGATATCGTTCTGAACGGTGTCGTGCTGAAAGAAGCGGGACTGACCAGCAAAGATGTGCAGATGGTATACGTTGACCCGGGCCAGGCTATTCAGTCACTCGCTTCCGGCGCGGTGGATGCAGCATTCGTGTTTGAACCGTACGACAGTATCGCTACCCACACGTTAGCCGCGAAGCAAATATATGAGATCGGCAAAGTATGGCCGTTCCCTTGCATGGTCGTCATTACGACCGATGAGAATTTGGAGAATAATCATGAAGCGGTAAATCAGCTGCTGGATGCTCAGAAAGAAGCAATCGAAATGCTTCAGCAGGATCCGAAGAAATCAGCAGGTCTTATCATGAAGCATTTTGTGGACTCGGATACGATGGAATCCCATCATGGTGGCACTGTGGAATCGGTCGACGTTATCAAGCAGGCGATCGAAACCCAAGTGTTTAACTGGGATATCACGCCAGATCAGGTAACCCGCATGCAAGAAATATCCAACATGATGAAAGAGCAGGGTGTTCTGGAAAAAGAAGTGAAGGTGGCAGATATTATTGATTTAAGCTGGCAGGATCAGCAGAAGAAGTAAGGAGTGACCATATCACTTATAAAAAGGAGAGTTTCTGGTGAATCCATCCTACACGAAAGTGCCGCGGACTAAACCGACATCAGGCTCCTTCTGGCGAAAAGTGCTCCCCTATCTGCTTGCAGTAGGGAGCCTTCTTGCTGTTTGGCAGATAACGGCGTTGTTTCTGCCGTCCTATCTGCTGCCGGATGTGCCTGATGTGTTTGTTCGATTATTCAGCAGCATCCAAGATCCTGAATTCCGAGGCCACATCGGGGATAGCCTGATTCGTCTGCTGTGGGGATATCCGCTTGCTTGCCTGTTCGGTGCGTTGCTTGGCCTGATCGGCGGCATATCGAAAGGTTTTGCGGTATATCTGCGGAGCCTGATATCTATTCTTCAGGCGATACCTCCGATTACATGGGTGCCATTTTTCGTTATATTACTAGGCTTTGGCAACAAAACCATCATTACTGTCATCATCATCGCCAGCTTCTTCCCCATGGCGCTCTCCGTATTGAATGCAACGGAGGGCGTAAACCGGACACATCTGGAGCTGGCCCGGGTTATGGGCGCAAGCCGTCGTCAACTGCTCGCAAAGGTATTCGCTCCTGAATCGCTGCCGGCCTTTGTTACCGGGGCGCAGGTTGCTTTCGGGAACGCCTGGCGTTCATTGATCGCAGCGGAAATGGTCGGTGGTGCTATGGCAGGGTTAGGCTTCTACTCTCGCTGGCGCGGTGAGGTTGCCGACATGGAAGGCGTATTGATGAGCATTATTGTCATCGGCACGATTGCAGCGCTGCTCGATCTGGTGCTGCTTGAAGGATTAAAAAGAAAGCTGCTTCGTTATCGTTACGTCCAACCGGGAGGAGATGAATAGCATGCAGACCATCCAAGTAGATAACGTATCCAAATCCTTCGGATCATTGAATGTGCTAGAGCAGGTGGATATCACCATCCACCAAGGTGAATTCGCTGCCATTGTAGGCCCTTCGGGCTGCGGGAAAAGCACGGTACTGCGCATGATCGCAGGTCTGGAATACCCGTCGGACGGGAAGGTTACAGCGAGTGAGCAGAGTATTGTTAAGCCGGACCCCAGCCGGATGCTGATCTTTCAGGAGCATGCCTTGTACCCTTGGCGCACAGTGGAATTTAACGTAGGTTTCGGTCTGGAGCTTACAGGTATTCCCAAAAAAGAACGCAAATCCCGTGTTGATGCCATGCTTGAGAAGGTGGGGCTTGGCGGATTTCAGAAATACTATCCGCACCAGTTGTCCGGCGGTATGCGCCAGCGGGCATCTATCGCCCGCGCTTTAGTCATGGACCCGGAGGTACTGCTGCTCGACGAGCCGTTTGGCGCACTGGACGCTATTACGAAGATCTCGATGCAGAATGAGCTGCTTACTTTATGGGAAGGTACAGGCAAGACGGTGCTTCTGATCACGCATGATATCGATGAAGCTATTTATTTGGCAGATACGATCTATGTGATGAGCCCTCGTCCGGGCCGGATTGTGGAGTCGATCTCTACGGATATGCCGCGGCCGCGTAACCGTAACGGCGCGGAATTTGTAACGTTACGGGAACGGATTATGAAGCACCTGGATTTGAGCAATCATTGATTTTTGAAATATCCTTGAAATCATTCTGCTATTACAAAGGAGAACACCACCATGGGAATATTCGATAATATTGTAGATTTGATCGGCGGGACACCAGTGGTTCAGCTGCAGCGTATCGTGCCGGATGGGGCAGCCGATGTGTATGTGAAGCTGGAAATGTTTAATCCGTCCGGTAGTGTGAAGGACCGGGCAGCCTTTAATTTGATCGATACGGCTGAGAAACAGGGAGTGCTTACACCGGGAGGCACAATCATTGAACCGACAAGTGGCAACACTGGCATCGGTCTGGCTATGATTGCAGCAGCCAAAGGCTACCGGGCCATTCTGATCATGCCGGATAACATGTCGAAGGAACGAATTAATATACTGAAGGCTTACGGTGCGGAAGTGGTACTGACGCCGAGCAGTGAACGAATGCCGGGATCCATCGCCAAAGCCTTGGAACTGAAGGAGCAAATCCCGGGCAGTTTTATCCCTCAACAGTTCGAGAATCAGGCGAATCCGGACATACACCGTGTGACAACAGCGCCGGAAATATTGCAGCAGATGGAAGGCCAGCTGGATGCGTTTGTTGCTACAGCGGGAACGGGCGGGACGATTACAGGCACCGGCGAGGAGCTGCGGAAGCATCTGCCGGAGCTACATATCGCGGTAGTAGAGCCGAAAGGATCACCTGTATTGTCTGGTGGACAGCCAGGACCCCATAAGCTGGTTGGCACAAGCCCCGGATTTGTGCCTGATATTCTGAATACGGACGTCTACGACGAAATCATTCAGATTGCGGATGATGATGCGCTGCAGACGGTTCGCGATTTGGCCCGGAAGGAGGGTATTCTGGTCGGACCATCGTCCGGTGCATCGGTTTTCGCTGCGATTACCGTAGCCAAGTCGCTGGGTGCTGGGAAACGGGTTGTCTGTATTGCGCCAGATACCGGAGAGCGTTATTTGAGCATGGATATTTTTTAATACATTATATTCAATTAATACCATTCTCTAGGCATATGCTACAAAAATTGAAATTAATTCAATTTATTAGTTGTGTACATTTTGTGAATATGGTTAAATTTAGAAGGATTACATTCACAAAATTCATAAAGTGGAATGGAGATGAAGAGTTTGGCGAAGCAGGATTTTAAAAAAAATCAGTATGTGGTGGTACCTGAAAATCCCGTGTTAATGTTTCTTTTTAGCAGTACCCGTTCAGCGTGGATCTGGCTGATTTTGCGCCTATACTTGGGATATATCTGGTTCACAGCAGGTTTTAAGAAAATGACCTCTGACGCTTGGACAGGAAGCGAGGCGGGAGCCGCGATTCAAGGTTTTGTTAAAGGGTCGCTTGCAAAAGCGGAAACCGGTAAGGATGTCTCCGGTTGGTACGCATCATTTCTGGAAAACTTTGTGCTGCCTAACGCCAAGCTGTTTTCATTTCTGGTAGCGTTCGGAGAAGTATTGGTCGGTATAGGGCTTGTTGTGGGTCTTCTGACCGGCGTCGCCGCTTTCTTTGGCGGATTGATGAATGCCAGTTACTTGTTTGCTGGATCATTGAGCTCAAACCCGCTGCTGTTCATTATAGCGACGTGGATCGTGCTGGCATGGAAAGTGGCAGGTTGGTACGGTCTGGACCGATGGGCTCTGCCGCTCCTCGGCACCCCGTGGACCCGCCGGCGCAGCACGGCGAAAGAGGATGAAGTTACTTCATAACGGAATAGCTTACGTCGAAGCACCCTTTAGGATAGGATCAGCCGCATATGTGCTTCTGTCCAAGGGTGATTTTTGTCGTTAAAGTGAAATAAGAGCCGATTTGCAACTTTTTTCACAAAACAAACTATTGTCAAGAACAATTCCCACAGCCAAAAGATAAAAATTAATCTATCCTATTTTTAGATAATTTATTAAGAAGGATGGATGGAGATGGGAATCAAACCATTTTTAAAACTGGTGGAGATTCAAACAAAGGTGGCGAGCATAATCCCATTTTTGATCGGGACGGTGTATGCGCTGTTCCGCTTTCAGCAGTTTGACGCGTACCATTTCGTGCTGATGCTGGCATCGCTGCTCTCATTTGACATGGCGACCACAGCAATTAACAACTACTACGATTATAAAAAAGCGATCAAAACTCATGGCTTCGGCTATGAATCCCATAACGCTATTGTGCACTATAAGCTGAAGGAGCGGGCAGTGGTGGCTGTAATCGCGATCCTGCTGCTGACTGCATTCAGCACAGGCATTGCCCTGTTTTTGGATACCGGACTTTTGATTCTGCTCCTGGGCGGGTTGTCTTTTGCAGTCGGTATTCTGTATTCCTTCGGGCCGATTCCGATATCCCGGATGCCGCTCGGTGAGCTGTTCTCCGGTCTGTTCATGGGTTTTGTTATTATCTTTATCTCGACATGGATTCATGTGGATGAAAGTCAACTTGCAAGTCTTGTATTAGATGGAGGGATGGTTCTCCTACAGGTCAATCTGCTTGAGGTCATTCTGGTGTTCCTAATTTCTGTTCCGGCCATTCTCGGTATTGCTAACATCATGCTGGCGAACAATATTTGTGATGTTGAAGACGATATCGAGAACAAACGATATACCCTTCCGGTTTATATCGGCCGTCCGAACTCCATAATTCTGTTTCGTATTATGTATTATCTCGCTTATGTAGACCTGATTGTGTTGCTGTTCCTGAAGGTGAACCCGATCATTCTGCTGCTCGTCCTGCTAACAATTATTCCTGTACAGAAAAACATTAAAAAATTCACCGCGAATCCGTCCAAGGAAAAGACCTTTGCGAATTCCGTCCAGAACTTTGTCATGATGAACATGGCCCGGATTATCGCACTTGGCACAGCGGTTCTGCTGACCGGTCTATAGCATATTGAATAAAAAGCATACACAAAAGCCTCCGTTTCAGATATAACGGAGGCTTTTGTGCATAACCCCATCAGCGTAATAAAGCAACAGGGGGTCTGAGGTGGCTTGTTCAGTTATTACAATCCATTCCCTTGCACCGTCAGGTCTCAGGCTGATGACAAAGTCAAAAAGAAGATGATGGATACCGCTTTACCTGATGCGCTTATCAGCTTCCGTTAGACTTTGCCTACAATCTGAAACCCGAGTACAGGGTATGGGCCGAAACATTAACATATAACAATTAAGGTTTACTGCTTATACCGAGTAACCCAACGAATCAATGAATAGATTTTAAAAGTTCTTTAAACAATACCTTGAGCGAGCATAGCATCGGCTACTTTGCGGAAGCCGGCAATGTTGGCGCCCACGACAAGGTTGCCAGCACAGTCGAATTCCTCAGCCGCCTGCACGCTGCTGTTGTAAATGTTTTTCATAATCTGATGAAGCTTGCTGTCCACTTCTTCGAACGTCCAGGAAAGTCTCATCGAGTTCTGGGACATTTCAAGTGCTGATACAGCTACACCTCCGGCATTTGCCGCTTTGGCAGGACCGAACAGAACGTCGTTCTTCAGGAACAGGTCGATGGCTTCCAGAGTGGAAGGCATGTTAGCTCCTTCGCCAATCGCTTTCACACCGTTAGAGATCAGGATGGCTGCGGATGCTTCGTCAATCTCATTTTGCGTTGCGCATGGAAGAGCGATATCACAAGGAATCGTCCAGATACCCATCCAGCCTTCTGTGTATGCCGCATGTGGATGCTCTTTCACATATTCGCTGATCCGCTTTCTTTCTACATCTTTCAGACGGCGAACGGTTTCGAGGCAGATGCCTTGAGGATCGTACACATAACCGTTAGAATCACTGCAAGCCACAACCTTTGCACCGAACTGCTGAGCTTTCTCGATCGCATGAATGGACACGTTACCGGAGCCGGATACAACGACAGTCTGGCCTTCAAAGCTCATTTCTTTGGAGTTCAGCATTTCTTCTACAAAATAAACACAGCCATAGCCTGTTGCTTCAGGACGTCCCAAGCTTCCGCCGTACTGAATGGATTTACCCGTCAGGACACCTGCTTCATTACCGCCACGGATACGCTTGTATTGGCCGAACATATAACCGATTTCACGTGCGCCAACACCGATATCACCTGCAGGTACGTCAACGTCTGGTCCGATATATTTATACAGCTCTGTCATGAAACTTTGTGTGAAACGCATAACTTCATTGTCGGATTTGCCTTTTGGATCGAAGTCGGAGCCGCCTTTGCCGCCACCGATTGGGAGACCTGTCAGGGAGTTTTTCAAAATTTGCTCAAAGCCGAGGAATTTAATGATGCTAACGTTAACGGAAGGGTGGAAGCGGAGGCCGCCTTTGTACGGTCCAATGGCACTATTGAACTGAACACGATAGCCGCGGTTAACCTGGACTTTACCTTGATCGTCTACCCATGGAACTCTAAAGGTAATCACGCGCTCAGGCTCAACGAGTCGCTCTAAAATTCCAGCAGATTGGTATTGCGGACATTTGGTGAGTACCGGAACGAGTGAATCAAGGATCTCTTTGACGGCCTGATGGAATTCAAGCTCATTCGGGTTGCGCTTTTGTACAGTCTCAAATACGGATTGGACATAAGATACCGCTTCTTGCGATTGTTGTGTAGTAAGATTCATGTACAGGTCCACCTCTCTCATAAATATGTATTATGTTGTATTTATCAAAAATCCAGCATCCTTGCAAGTTAAAATTTATACATCTATGCTAATTATATATACATTTTTACCTAAAAAATGCTTTCAGAAATTATACGATTAGTGCAAAGAAACAGCGATCTTAGGATCGCTGTTCTGCTCATCGGTGGTTTACTTTTTCGTACCGTGCTGTTTGGTAGGTAATTGTGCACTCGGCGTACCCTTGCCGTGATTTTCCTTGTTATGACGGGCTTTTTCGGCATTATCTTTCATCTTTTCCACGAATTCATGTGTGTTTTCCACGATGAAATCCTCCTTTAAAATGGGATCTGCCGGGTTTCGGCGTCGTTCCTGTTTACTATATCCCAATGATTAAAATTGTATTGATAATGTGAATTTATATGTGGCCAATACATGAAGTTTACATCGGTCATAAAACTTTCCTATCAAGTGGTGAAAAAATAGTGATGACAGCGCTCTATTTATGAAATATGAGTCGAAAAGTACTAAACAAACTCAGTGAATTGATGTTAAATCCCCAGATATAACAAACCCGTGAAAAGCGAAAGCTTTTCACGGGTAACAAGGGTTAACCTATAGGTGGGTTGCTGACAAGCAGCTCATATTTATTGAGGGAAGCACCCAGAATAAACTCGCTGCCTCCTCCGCGGTGTGACTGACGGAAGGATTCGCTGGAAGTCCAGCCTTTAAAGGCTTCTTCGTTCTCCCACACCGTACAAATCTTGAGTTCTTCGGCTTCGGCCCCTTCCTTGGCCTCATGCCATACTTCCATCCGGATGAACCCCGGCATCTCCTGTACGCCTTTCGCCTGCGCGAACCGCTCAGACAGCTCCTTGCCATGTCCCGATTTGATCTTGATCGAATTCGTTACTACCAGCATTTTTGTTCCTCCTTAGGCTGTAATCCGGCCTTACCTTATCCGGTATGTCAGTCGATGATATCTGCATGTCCATTATACCTTATGGGTGCAGGCGATTTCATCTTGGAGGAATTACCCCGAGGCTCCTCAAGAAGAGGAAGCCTCTGTCTGAATTGGAGGACTCTTAGGTTTCTTTGGCTTCGCCTGCCCGCTCCATGACCAATAGGTACCGATACGCAGCAGGAACTCGATTGGACCCGTTCGGAAACGGTTCAGATACAGTAGACTGCACATGGCCTGAGCTACATAGATACCGAGTGCAAGTAAGATGCCAGTCAAAACACCGAGTCTACCGAACATCCCCAGCCCGTATCCGTAAAAGATCGTTGTACAGATGACGGTTTGCATGAGATAGTTCGTCAACGACATCCGGCCAACCGCTTCAAATGAACGGAAGACAACATTTCTGTTAGAAGAGAGGGCATAAATATAGGCAAACAGATAAATGTATCCAAGCGAGAGAATTTGAGCGCCTGCCATGTTCAAAATCCCACTCCATGCATGGGTAGAGCCGAGCATGATTGATGCCGTTTTTGCGGCGATACCGAACGGGACAAACATGATCGCGTACCGCAGATACGATCCTTTTTCCTGTTCCGGAGACATAAATTTACCGCGTTTGGCCGCAGCCATCCCGAACAGGAACAAGGCTCCGAGAATAAGGGGGGTCAGAAGCAACATAAAGAACATCATCCCGCCAGGCAGACCAAGCGGATCTGAAGTCGTCCGGTGGTTCATAATTTCTAAATAGGTCCCGGTACCATATAAGTTGATTGTCTCCCTAACGTGGGTCTCCATACGCATTACATCCTCGGGAGACTTTGCGGAGGTACCACCATAGCTGATCCCGATGCTAAGAAGAAGGAAAATAATACCCCAGATCATTAAAGTTTTCGGCTTCCGGTTCACAAATAATAGAAGGAAGAAGCTGATGCCACCGTAGAAGAGCAAAATATCGCCATCCCAGAGTTGAGAATGTAGAATACCGAGAACAATTAGCAATATCGAACGTCTTACCACGTTACGCCCGTATTTCACACCCTTGGCATTCATACTCTCCTTCATTTTGATCATGCTGTACCCGAACAGGAACGTAAAGATTGGCATGAAGCTGCCTTCGATAAATATTTTTAACATATCATGACCGATCAAATCCAAGGATGAAGGTTTAAACAACCACATTTCTTCTTTTCCGAACATACCGTATTGAAAAATAAGCATATTGGCCATCAAAATGCCAAGTAAACTGAAACCCCGGATCGCATCAACAGCGACAGCTCTTTTCCGTGGATTTTCCACATTAATCACCTCTTGGAATTCAGTATATCGTCCTAACTTAAATTACTCAGAAACGGCAACCTAACTTTTTCTTAACGATGGGCATTATTGTTTAACTGCTGTTAAGGTTGTTGTGCTAGCATGGTATCGGGTGAAGATAATATGGAAAACACTAAAATTTTAATCGTTGATGATGAACCAGCTATTGTAAAAATGTTGCAGATGGTCCTTCGCAAGGAAGGTTTTAACCGCATCTATACAGCAGGCAGCTGCGCCGAGGCGCTTCGCGAAATGGAAGTGCACCGGGCTGATGTTGTGCTGCTGGATGTTATGTTACCGGACGGAAGCGGATTTGAGATCTGTCCGAGGCTCCGGGCATTTGGCAGTCCGCATATTTTGTTTTTGACAGCTAAGGCGTCCGATCTGGATGTTCTGACCGGTTTCGCTATGGGCGGGGACGACTATGTGACAAAGCCGTTTAACCCGCTTGAGATTGCAGCGCGCATTAAAGCCCGGCTTCGGCGGGGCGGATGGGGCGACACAGGGGTACGTGTACAGGAACAGCCGATACAGCGGGTGTGGGATTTCGGCCGCTTTGTACTGGATGAGACGGCAGGAGAGCTGAAGGTGCTTGGTGAGTCGGTGCCTTGTCCAGCCCAGGTGTTTCAGCTGCTGTTATACTTTTGCAAGCATCCCGGCGTTGTTTTTTCCAAGTCGCAGTTGTATGAGGCGGTGTGGGGAATCGATGGGATGGGTGAGGACAACACCGTGATGGTGCATATCCGCCGGATCCGGGAACGGATTGAAGATAATCCGAGTGATCCGCAATACTTGGTTACGGTCCGCGGGCTAGGCTACAAGCTGGTTAAGGGGTCAAAAAGATGAAGGTAAGCAGAAGACTTGCGTTTCATTTAACATATCAGCTTATTGCCTTCTCGATATTCATGTTTCTGTTTCTCCTTACGCTTCTATTTGTGTTAATCAAGCATATCGCGAACGAGGAAATACGGCTTAACTTCCCTTCGGGGGTTCTAAGCAATCTAACAGCAGAAACGGTGACGGAGAATGGTGTAGTCAATCTGCAAGGACACTGGAAAGAGCTTTTATACGAGCAGAACATGTGGCTGCAGGTCGTGGACATGGAAGGTCGCGTTATCCATGCTACGAACACGCCCAAGGATGTGCCTTCTTCATATTCAGTCAGTCGGCTGCTGGAAATCAAGGAGGAACGGCGGCTTAGCAAATATACGATGGAGTTGGAAATGGATCTGGCCTATGAGGATCCCTTGTTGTTTTTGCTTGGTGGGGTAGATGAGAGTACGGATCGGCTGAGACATTGGTTTACGGAGTATCAGGTAGGCGGCTTGCCGGATCCGTCGCAGCACGAGAGATTGGAACAGGAGGTCCGGAAGGCAGGGGGCTATCTGCATATCATCGATGGGGAGGGCGGCATCAAGCAGTCGATCGGTAAGGCAATCGGGGACAAGAAGAGCTACCATCCTTTAGAACTGATGTCGATGCAGAAAGAACCGGGTTCATACGCAACAAATGTAAATGTGTACTGGGATAAGGCCAGCGGAATGACCTGGGTGTATCACACGCCGTACGATTCGGTCGGCAAGCAGCCGATCATGAACCAGATTCTGCTCGCTGTAATGTGGATATGCATCATCGTGCTGGTCGTTGCGTTAGCTATGTCGATCTGGCATGGATACCGATACAGCCGTCCGCTGTTGCTGTTTACCGGATGGTTCGAGCGGATGGGCAGCGGCTCCTACGAGGAAGTACTCACCCCCAAAGACCGTAAGAAAGTATTCCGAAAGAACGGGAAGCTGCGAATGCCCTACAAGCTGTACAAGGAAGTTATTCACTCCTTCTATCATATGGCCGAGCAGCTGGCAGCAACCGAGAGAGAGCGGAAGGCACTGGAACAAAACCGCGAGGAGTGGATGTCTGGTATCTCCCATGATCTTCGAACCCCCCTGTCTTCCATTCAAGGTTACGGCTACATGCTGGAAAGCGCACCAGAAGACTGGAGCCCGAGCGAACTTCGGGAGATGGGAACGGTTATACGGGAAAAAGGGGAATACATGCTGGAACTTATCGATGATTTCTCGCTTGTATTCAGGCTGAAGACCGAAATCCAACCGCAGGATATGTGTCCGCTTGATCTGAATGAGCTTGTCCGCCGCGGTGTATTGAAGTACGTCAACGACGCGACGCTTGACGGCGTGACGTTTCAGTTCGAAGGCGGTGATGAGCCGGTGCTTGCGGCTGGTAGTGCCAAATGGCTTCACCGTCTGATGGATAACCTGATCTCCAATGCCGTTAAGCATAACCCACCCGGGATTACGGTTACGGTAGGTGTAGAGCAGCATGCCAATTCTGCTGCGATCGTAGTGAAGGACAACGGTGTTGGGATGGACGAGGAAACGAAGCGGAATCTGTTTGAACGTTATTATCGCGGGACGAACACGGAGGGAAGTATTGACGGCTCAGGCCTTGGGATGAGCATTGCAAAAGCCATCGTGGAAGCCCATCACGGTACGGTAGAGATCCAATCGGAGGCCGGAAAAGGAACGTGTATCAGGGTTATTTTGCCCCGGGGCTTGAAAGGTTGATGAGCCATTGAATATTTAAAATGAGAGGGCTGTTTCCATGCGAGATGCATATGGGAAACAGCTCCTTTTTATGTGGATCCGAAGCTATGAAGTTTCGAAAACCTGTGATATTCAACTAGTTGTTGAGAAAAAACGGGAGGGATAATGTTCATCCTCTTCAATCTCAACATCAGGATAACGTGTAAATACGGATTCAAATGATCTGCCTTCAACGAGATCATGAATAACCTGTTCAATTCGTTCCCTGGTCATAATGTCGATTAACACCATATCACTCGACCAAAAATAAGCGCCGTTCATGCATTCGCCTGTCTGATTGTTCTTTTCCCGTAAGGTCTGAATGTTGTTATATGTAAAAAAGGTGGCGATCCACTTTAAACGGTTAGGAAATACAACGATGACATCCGAATTCGTATTGGTCTCATCCCATGTTCCTTCAGCCCATTTCTCGGCTTCAATCCAAATATGCATCTTCTGGCTAATATCCTTCATAACTACCTGCCCCCCCTAATGCTTGGAATAAGTATACCAATGATAGCCATGAACTAGTATTTTAAGATCTGCTTCGAAGCAGCGGAGCGGACGAAGCGTTTCCGGAGAAGCGATAGCGGTCGCCTTTGCCCCCGAATTTCTTCTTATAAAGAAATAATTCAAGAAATTCGGGGGCAACAGCGATTGTAGGAATGGTTCGTACGCGCAGCAACTATTATATGTATTAAAAATACTTACTTCTCTGATTGATATACTTGTTCAAGTATATTCTCCCACTCTATTGACTTACGACACCAAAGGATTATAATTCTTACAACAACTGAAAAGATTTTTATGTATATGCCAGAGAATAAGGCTCAGGCGTCTCTACCAGGTTACCGTAAATGACTTGACTACATAAAAGCTGAGAGAATCATCATCCTTCGATTAAACCGAGGTCTTACAACACGTTAAAGCCGCGTGACGTATTCGTATGGTATAAATTCAGACTCTCTCTTCCTTTATGTATTGTTGATAACCCGGACAGAAGCGCTGTCCGGGTTATTTCGTGTCTAGTTATGGGGAAGCCTGAAGCTATCAAGTTTCTATAATCATAAGGGAGAGTGTCATATATGAGTTCACAAAAGAGACAGAAGCGTTATGAGGTCAGCTACCGACTTGGACAAATCGCAATGGGACAGGCAGCAGCGGAAACTGTGATCAAGGACGGCACACTCGTTAACGTGTTTACTGGAGAGCTTCAGGAGCATGTCGATGTCGCCATGGCCTTCGGAAGAATTGCTTATATCGGACAAGCTGATCATACAATCGGTGAGAAAACGAATGTGATTCAGGCGAACGGACGATACATTGCACCGGGTCTGCTGGACGGACATATGCATGTGGAAAGCACGATGCTGACGGTGACTGAATTCGCCAAAGCCGCGATGGCTAAAGGCACAACTTCCATCTTTATGGATCCGCACGAGATTGCGAACGTATTCGGTTCAGAAGGCGTACGCTGGATGCACGAAGAAGGGCAGCAGCTTCCACTAAAAGTATTTACAACCTTTCCTTCTTGTGTGCCAGCTACAACGGACCTCGAAGACGCTGGCGCGGCACTTGGCGTAGCCGATATTGAAGCGGGACTACAGTGGCCAGGTGTGGAAGGCCTCGGCGAGGTGATGAACTTCCCGGGCGTCGTCTATGGTGACCCAACCATGTGCGGAGAAATTGAGGCAACCTTAAAGGCTGGAAAAACCGTTACCGGTCATTTCCCTTCTGAGGATGAACGTATGCTACAGGCTTACATCGCTTCAGGTGTCAGCTCTTGCCACGAGACAGTTACCAGGGAGCAGGCGTTGCAGAAGGTTCGACTCGGCATGCATTTGATGATCCGTGAAGGTTCCGCATGGCATGATGTTAAGGAAGTTATTAAAGTGGTAACGGAAGATAACGTGTGTACCGATAACATGTCCCTTGTGACAGATGACGTCTATCCGATGACACTGCTGAATCTTGGCCATCTGAACCATGTTGTGCGCCGGGCGATTGAGGAAGGCGTTGATCCGGTTAAAGCCATTCAGATGGGCACGATCAATGTGGCTCGTTACTTCGGTATGGAGCAGGAAATTGGCAGCATTGCACCAGGTAAAGCAGCGGATATTTTGCTTATCGATGATCTGAAGCAAATGGTGCCTTCGCTTGTTATTGCTGATGGTGAAGTGGTAGCGGATTCCGGAAAGATCGTAAAGGAATTTCCTGTTTATGAATATCCAGCGGAAGCCCGCAGTTCGGTACGGCTGCAGCGTGCTCTAACCGTCGATGATTTCTTGCTCCGCAGCAAAGGAAATGCCGCTCAGACACAGGTAAACGTGGTGCGTGTTATTGAGAACAGTGCCCGGACCGCTAAAATGACGGCGACCCTCCCGGTGATAGATGGAGTCATCCAGCCGGATTTGGCACAGGATGTCATTCAGATGGCTTGCATTGAGCGCCACAAGGGAACAGGGCAGATATCCCTCGGCTATGCGAGTGGATTTCAGTTGAAATCCGGTGCAGTCGCCTCCACGGTGGCTCATGACAGCCATAACCTGCTCGTTATGGGTACGAGCCCTGAGGACATGGCGTTTGCCGCCAATGAGCTTGCCGCATGCGGCGGAGGCATGATCGTGGTACGGGACGGTGAGGTGCTAGCCAAGGTGGAGATGCCGGTGGCAGGTCTGATGGCGGATCGTCCGCTCGAGACGGTAGCTGCTGAAGTGGTGTCCATGGAGGAAGCGTGGAAGGAACTGGGCTGCCCGATGAATGCACCGTTCATGACCTTCTCGCTGATCGCTCTGCCGGTTATACCGGACATTCGGATCACGAACCGGGGACTGGCTGATGTGACCGAGTTCAAGTTGATTGAAACGGAAATTGGGCCATCTACGGTTTAAAAAAAACGAAATGATTGAGACACTTATCATTGCAAAAAACAGGGTGACCAAGCATGGTCCACCCTGTTTTTTGTTTGTTTTTATCGAGAACGTGATTTTCGTCACAAATTTATAACTATTTAACCCCTTCCAGGCATTTAAATGTGATAAATATCACAATTCTTCCGTTCGTGGTCTGCGAAAATAATAAAAGATAAATTTTAAAGTTTTATTACGTGAACCAAAAGGAAGGGGTATTTTATGGATCCGGTTATGCTCGCACGTATCCAGTTCGCTTCGACAACCATTTTTCATTTCATCTTTGTTCCGCTGTCCATCGGCTTGGCATTTCTGATTGCCATTATGCAGACGATGTATGTCGTCAAGGGCAACGAAGTATACAAGAAGATGGCAAAATTCTGGGGTAAATTGTTTCTCATTAACTTTGCTGTAGGGGTCGTTACCGGTATTTTGCAGGAATTCCAGTTCGGTATGAACTGGTCGGATTACTCCCGATTTGTCGGGGATGTGTTCGGAGCGCCGCTTGCGATTGAAGCGCTGCTCGCATTTTTCCTGGAGTCCACGTTTATCGGACTGTGGATTTTCGGATGGGACCGCTTGTCCAAGAAGGTTCACCTTCTTTGTATTTGGCTCGTGTCCTTCGGTACAGCAATGTCGGCTTTCTGGATTTTGGCCGCTAACTCGTTCATGCAGCGTCCTGTCGGATTTGAGATGAACAATGGACGCGCCGAAATGAATGATTTTTTCGCTCTGATCACGAATGGTCAGCTGTTGGTTGAGTTCCCGCATACGGTATTCGGGGCATTGGCCACAGGCGCATTTCTCGTTACGGGGATCAGCGCATACAAGCTGATGAAGAAGAAGGATATCGATTTCTTTAAAAAATCGTTTAACATTGCTATCATTATCGCTCTGATCTCCTCCGTGCTCGTTGCTCTCTTCGGTCACCAGCAAGCACAATATCTGGTGGATACACAGCCTATGAAAATGGCTGCAGCCGAGAGTCTGTGGGAAACGAGTGATGATCCGGCTCCATGGACGGTTTTTGCCGGGATTGATCCGGATAATCAGAAAAATACGATGGAATTGAAAATCCCTTACCTACTCAGCTTCTTGTCTTATAGTAAGTTTTCCGGTGAAGTTATCGGAATGAAAGAACTGCAGGCACAGTATGAGGAGCAATATGGGCCTGGTGACTACATTCCTCCAGTCCGGACTACATTCTGGAGTTTCCGTATCATGGTGGCTGCAGGCTCTATTATGATTTTGCTCGGTTTGTACGGCACATGGTTGACAATGCGCAAGAAGGTAGAACAGGCTGGGAAATGGTTCCTGAGAGTATTGCTGTTCAGCATTTCATTGCCGTTTATCGCCAATACGGCGGGATGGATTATGACAGAAATCGGGCGTCAGCCTTGGACTGTATTTGGATTGATTCAGACGAAGGACAGCATCTCGCCAAACGTAGGCGCAGGTTCCATTCTGTTCTCACTCATTGCATTCAGTACGATTTATGCTGTGCTGGCTGCGGTAATGGCTTATCTGTTCGTTAAAGTTATCAAGAAAGGGCCATATGCGGTGGAGGAAGACGATCACAACGCAGCTGACCCGTTCAATAAGGGGGGAATCGGCAATGTCTCTTAGTGAGCTGTGGTTTGTACTGGTTGCCGTTCTGTTTATCGGGTTCTTCTTCCTGGAAGGCTTCGACTTTGGTGTAGGTATGTCAACACAATTCTTGGCTAAAAATGATACTCAGCGCCGGGTGCTTATCAACTCTATTGGCCCGTTCTGGGATGCAAATGAGGTGTGGCTGATTACGGCAGGCGGAGCGATGTTCGCGGCCTTCCCGAACTGGTACGCCACGCTGTTCAGCGGATTTTACCTTCCGTTCGTCGTTCTCCTGCTAGCCTTGATCGCCCGTGGGGTCGCATTTGAATTCCGTGGCAAGGTCGGGGATGCACGCTGGAAAAAGGTTTGGGATGGTGCCATCTTCACAGGAAGCATCCTCCCTCCATTCCTCTTCGGTGTAGTGTTCGCCTGCCTAATCCAGGGATTGCCGATTGACGAATCGATGCAGCTTCACGCTGGATTCTTTGATGTAGTCAATCTGTATACGGTTGTAGGCGGAATCACGGTAGTTATGCTATGCTTGCTGCATGGACTCATGTTTACGACACTCCGCACCATAGGAGATTTGCAGGAGCGTGCCCGGGTTATGGCCCGGCGCCTGTTGTTCCCGGTTGCAGCGCTGCTTGCGCTATTCGGAATTATGACGTATTTCATGACGGACGTGTTCAAAGTTCGGGGCGGCATATTGTCAGCCGTACTGGTGCTTGGTGTTATTGCATTCCTGGCAGCCGGTTATTTTATGAAAACCAAGAAAGACGGCTGGGCTTTCGGTATGACCGGGGCGGTCATCATCCTGTCGGTTATGTCCGTGTTCATCGGATTGTTCCCGCGTGTCATGATCAGCTCGATTAACAGTGCGTTTGATCTGACGATCCAAAACGCCGCCTCAGGGCAATACTCCCTTAAGGTGATGACGATTGTGGCGGTTACACTGCTGCCGTTCGTATTAGGTTATCAAATTTGGAGCTACTACGTTTTCCATAAACGGGTACATGAGAAGGAGCATTTAGAGTACTGATGGGTAAAGATCTGCTGGGATACAAAGGAGTCAAGACGGTATTTCTCGTCGTCGCCGTATGTACCCTGGCACAAAGCATGGCCATCATATTGCAGGCAAAATGGTTGGCGGAGGTTATCTCCGCCCTGTTTGCCGGATCCTCTCTGCAGGAACAGTACAGTAAAATGGTATTGTTCCTGCTTGCTTTTCTGGCACGTCACGCCATTGGGCTGCTGCAGCAGGGCATAGCGCAGCGGTTTGCCGAGGAGACGGGCACGGACCTGAGAAAGCAGCTGATGGATAAGCTGTTCCATATGGGCCCGAGATTTGTCCGGTCCGAGGGAACAGGCAATGTGGTCACGCTTGTGCTGGAGGGCATCGCCAAATTCCGCAAATATGCGGAGCTAACCATACCGCGCATGATGGGAGTGGCTTTTACTCCTGCGCTGGTATGGTTGTATGTGTTTTATATTGATCGTATTTCGGCTGTGATCTTGCTCGTAACGATGCCGATTCTGATCATATTTCTAATTTTGGTTGGCTTGGCGGCACGGAAGCAGACGGAGCGCCAGCTGCATACGTACCGGATGCTGTCCAACCATTTCGTGGATTCCCTTCGCGGTCTGGAAACACTGAAGTTTCTGGGGCAGAGCAGAAGGCATAGTGAGAGCATCGGAGAGGTAAGCGAGAGCTACCGCAAGGCAACGATGCGCACGCTTCGTGTCGCGTTTCTATCATCCTTTGCACTCGATTTCTTCACCATGCTGTCCGTCGCCGTTGTGGCGGTCAACTTGGGCTTGCGCCTGATCAACGGCGGTCTGGAGCTGTTGCCGGCTCTGACGATTCTTATTCTGGCACCGGAATATTTCCTGCCGGTACGTATGGTGGGAGCGGATTTCCACGCTACCCTGGACGGCAAGCAGGCAGGTGAGGCCATCCAGGAGATGATCAAGGATGAGCCGAAGAACAGCCCGGTGAATGAGCTGACAAGTGAAGACAGCAATACACCAGGGCCTGTGCTGGATTGGAAGGACAATAGCGTATTGGAGCTGTCTGGTATCAGCATGCGGCATGATGAGAGTGGTCCTGCATCTTTGGAGGATGTAAGCTTCCGCTTGAAAGGCAGAGGCCGGATTGGCATCGTAGGTGAAAGCGGTGCAGGTAAATCCACACTGATCGACATTCTGGGGGGATTCCTTGCACCAACCAGCGGCGAAGTTATGTTGGATGGTGTGAAGCTGCAGAATACAGCTTCGGAGGCATGGAGAAAGAACGTGACTTACATTCCGCAGCATCCGTATCTGTTCGGCACCTCACTTGCCGATAATGTCAGATTTTACGCTCCCGACGCTTCATGGACTGAGGTGGAGCGAGCGGTGGAGGCGGCAGGGCTGACCGGTGTGGCAGCATCTCTGCCGAACGGCTTGGACGAATTGATTGGCGGCGGAGGTCGGAGCTTAAGCGGAGGACAGGCGCAGCGGGTCGCGATGGCGAGAGCATTTTTGAGCCAGCGTCCTGTCCTGCTGCTGGATGAGCCGACAGCTCATCTTGATATCGAGACCGAATATGAGTTGAAAGAGACGCTAGTATCCCTTTTTCAAGATAAATGGGTGTTTCTTGCAACACATCGCCTGCACTGGATGACGGAAATGGATTACATTCTGGTGATGGATCAGGGACGACTAGCTGAGACGGGTACGCATGAACAGTTAATGGCGCGTAAAGGTGTATATTACGGCCTCATCACATTGCAAATGGAGGGAGTGCTTTGAAGCAGGAACAGTGGTTTCGTCCGTATGTCACAGCCTATTTCTGGCGTTTTCTGCTCATTGTGATCCTGGGTGTGCTGACTATACTGTCCGCGTCGATGCTCATGTTTACCTCGGGCTATCTCATCTCGAAGTCGGCGCTTCGGCCTGAGAACATTCTGATGGTGTATGTGCCGGTTGTCGGTGTGCGCACCTTCGGGATCAGCCGAGCCGTTATGCACTATGTGGAGCGATTGGTAGGGCATGATACCATTCTCCGCATCTTATCCAAAATGCGTGTCCGGCTGTATCAGCTGCTGGAACCGCAGGCGCTTCGTTTTTCCTCACGCTTTAAGACGGGCGATCTGCTAGGCGTGCTTGCCGACGATATTGAATATCTGCAAGATGTGTATATTCGCACGGTATTCCCTGCTATTGTGGCTTTGGTGCTGTATGGCGGTGCAATCATCGCTATCGGCACATTTGATCCGTGGTTTGCACTTTTGATGGCGGCGTATGTGTTCCTGCTGGTGTTCGTACTGCCGATCGTATCACTACTGCTTACCAAGCGTAAGAACCGGGAGATTAAGAATGAGCGTGCCGCTCTGTACCAAAAGCTGACTGACGCGGTGCTCGGTATGGGCGAGTGGTTCATTAGCGGCCGTCAGAAAGATTTCCTTACAGGATATGAACAAGACGAAGCCAGTGTTGACCGTACAGACCGATCATTGAAGCGATGGGGACGATTTCGCGGCTTTATCAGCCAGTGCGTGGTGGCGGCAACCGTACTATCCATGGTGTATTGGTCGGGACAACAATATGCGGATGGTCATATAGATGTAACGCTAATTGCAGCATTTGTGCTCGTTGTATTTCCGCTTATGGATGCTTTCCTCCCAATCTCGGAAGCGGTCGAGCGGATTCCGCAGTATGAGCAGTCCATAAACCGGCTGAATGGGATCAAGGAAGAAGTGCCTGATCACCTGCAAGGCGCAGGAAGTCAAGCCGGTATGACAAGGAATGAAGCAGCGGCTATCGCCCTTAACGGTGTTCACGTAAAGGTTGAGGATGTCTTCTTTGACTACGGAGAGCAGCGGTCCGGTGATCAGCCTACGGTAAGCGGACTTTCATTGGATATTCCACAAGGAGCGAAGGTAGCTGTGATCGGACGCTCCGGAGCCGGAAAATCGACGCTGCTGAATCTGATTCAAGGGGCGCTCTCTCCAGTAGAGGGGCGCGTCACGATGAATGGTACCGATGCTTACCGGTTTGGTGATGGTATGGCTTCCGTAGTGTCCGTACTGAACCAAAGTCCGCATCTGTTCGATACGACACTGGCGAATAATCTCCGGCTTGGCCGGATGAATGCGTCTGATGAAGACCTTCAGGATGCGGTTCGGAGAGCCCGGTTGAGTGACCTCGTGGACTCCTTGCCAGAGGGATTTGAGACCCGGATGCAGGAAACCGGGCAGCGCTTCTCCGGCGGAGAACGGCAGCGTGTGGCGCTTGCCCGCATTTTGCTGCAGGACACGCCGGTTGTCATTCTTGACGAACCGACCGTAGGTCTCGATCCGAAGACGGAGCGCGAGCTGCTGTCCACCATGTTCGCAAGCCTGAAGGGCAAGTCGCTAATCTGGGTGACACATCACCTGGTTGGTGTGGAGCAGATGGATGAAATTGTGTTTATGGAAGAGGGCTGCGTCGTCATGCGTGGCACACATGCTGAATTGATGGAGCGTTATCCGCGCTATCGCCACTTGTATGAACTGGACCGTCCAGTTCAACTGTAAACAAGTACATTGGTTTGACGGCGGAAGAATGAGGGCTGGGATGGTCAGAGGAAACTCTGGTTGTTCCCAGCTCTTTTTTGTTTTAATCCCATGCCCATTGGTGTTTCGGTACGTATTAGACTCATTTCGCGTCCAACATTTTCCTTTCGCCTGCTAATTATGCGATAATAAGACAATATGGAATATAAAGGGTTTTAGATACATGCAGAGGAGGACAATGAAAATGGATTACCGTATTGAAAAAGATACCCTGGGCGAGATCAAGGTGCCTGCGGATAAGCTGTGGGCAGCTCAAACCGAGCGCAGCTTCGAAAATTTCCGAATCGGTACGGAACGGATGCCGATGGAGATTATCCGGGCCTTCGCCATTCTGAAGAAGAGTGCAGCTATTGCCAATGCCAAGCTTGGTAAGCTGGACCCGGATAAAGCGGATGTCATTGCAGCAGCGGCGGATGAGATTATGGCCGGGGAGCGGGATGAACATTTTCCGCTTGTCGTCTGGCAGACGGGCAGCGGCACCCAGTCCAACATGAATGTGAATGAAGTGATCGCAAGCCGTGGCAACCAGCTTTTGCAGGAAAAGGGCATAGCACAATCCATCCATCCGAATGATGATGTCAATAAATCACAAAGTTCAAATGACACCTTTCCAACAGCTATGCATATGGCCGCGCTAATTGCAGTGGAGGAACAGGTTCTTCCCGCTTTGCAGCGGCTGAAGCATACGTTAGCGGTGAAGAGTGATGAATATAAGGATTTGATCAAAATCGGCCGCACCCACCTGCAGGATGCAACACCACTGACGCTGGGACAGGAAATCAGCGGCTGGCACCGGATGCTGGAGAAATGTGAGCTTATGATTGCTATGGCAATGGAGCCGCTACGGGAGCTGGCGATTGGAGGTACAGCTGTCGGGACCGGGATTATTGCCCATCCGAAATTCGGCGAAATGACAGCAGCGGAGATCAGTGCGGAAACCGGCAAAAGCTTTTCTACCGCCAGCAACAAGTTCCATGCGCTGACAAGCCACGATGAGCTGGTGTTTGCCCATGGGGCGTTGAAGGCATTAGCCGCCGATCTGATGAAGATTGCGAACGATGTACGCTGGCTGGCGAGTGGTCCCCGCTCAGGCATAGGTGAATTGACCATTCCGGCGAACGAACCGGGAAGCTCCATTATGCCGGGTAAAGTAAACCCGACACAGAGCGAAGCGCTGACGATGGTCGTCTGCCAGGTAATGGGCAATGATGCGGCCATCGGCTTTGCGGCAAGCCAGGGCAATTTTGAGCTGAACGTGTTCAAGCCGGTAATCATCTATAACTTCTTGCAGTCGGTACGCCTGCTGGGCGATGCGATGGATTCGTTCGACCGGAACTGTGCCGCAGGGATTGAGGCCAATCTGGACGTGATCCGCAGCAACATGGAGCGTTCGCTCATGCTTGTTACGGCACTGAACCCTCACATCGGTTACGAGAATGCAGCTGCCATCGCTAAGAAGGCACATAAGGAAGGTACGACGCTTCGGGAGGCGGCACTTCAGAGCGGATTGCTCTCCGGCGAGGATTTTGACCGGATTGTCCGTCCTGAAGAAATGATCCAGCCGAAGGAGTAGTCAGGACTCGTTATATCGGAACGGTAATTTTAACAGCAATGGTCACATCGAGAACCCATTTCACTACGGTGTAAATGGGTTCTTTGTTTGCTTGAGGAGCACTGGTATAATAAGGTTTGGAAATCTGCTAAATTGCTAATAAGGGAAGGATGTAAAATTGAAAAAACATCAATGGGTTGCTACGCTGCTCTCTCTGATCTGTACCGGTCTCGGTATGTTCTATATCGGTACGCCGGGTATGATTGTGGGCGGTATAATTCTCATGGCACTGCAAGGAGCCTCACTTTTCATTTTTTTCATGACGTTGGGATTTTTAGGGCTTATCGTGGCTCCGGTGGCACTGGGAGTGCATATTGTTGGACTCATTATAACTGTGGTCTACTTCAATTACAGAACACCCAAGGATCCGTCTAAAGCTCAGAAGAGGCAGCGGCAGTTCTCCTCTCCATGGAAAATTAGGGTGCGGACGGTGATCGGTTTAGCTCTTTTTGTAGGGGCTGTTTATGGGGGATACACTACAGGGTCAGCACCTTTCACGAAGAGTGGTGAGGAGAAACGGGCAGTTCAGGAGGCGGCCGAGAGCTATCTGGAGCAGAAATACAATGAATCATTTAAGGTAACGGATGTGAGATACACCTGGGCAACTGGTACTTATTATTTGAGGGCACATCCAGAGCAAAATCCTGAGCTGGTATTCCGGCTAGAGAGCAATGACGACAATCCTCCAGAAATATCGAATGAGAATTATTTGAATGAGTTATGGGCGCTTCAGCTCAAGGAAAACCTGACACCACTGGTTGATGAGCTATATCCAAAGACTGCATTCCTAAGTACATGGGTGAACGTCGGTCATAACAACACAGTTGAAAGAAATTTTAATAATCTAACCATTGAGAACGGAGCGGAGGTCGTCAGTCAGCACGTCAGCCTGACTGTATTTGCGGATCTTACTGCAGATAACCTTTCAACAGAACAGGAACGTGTAATGGATCTGATACGGCGAATGCCGGAAGTGATGGTGGAAGGTGAGACGGGGATTCAGATTGATTACTATTCTTCTGATCTTAATACCCCTGGCAACGTAAAGAAGATCAACAAAGGTACCTTTGATGGTGATTTTAATGCTGGCAGACAGACTCATATCTTGAGGCTCGATAATATTTCAGAAATTACTTCTGTTACTGATATTGAGATCAGAGAGCTTGGCAAGGATTAGGTTTGAGAAAAAACGATGCCCTGCAGAGAAAACTTCCTCTACAGGGCATCGTCATGTCTACTAGGTCATGCTTATCTTTCAATCTCTTCAGCAACAGCAGCTTCGGCTTCCTGCTGTTCCGCTGTTTCTTTGAGAATTTGCAGCTTGGTATACCGGTGTGTTTTCTTCTCGAGAACCGTAAAGATCAAGTCACGGTAGGTCCAGCTGTCACCTTTGACGAGCTCGGAGTTATGACCGTACAGCCATCCGCCGATCGTATCGAGTTCATCTGTGTCCAGATCGCAGTGCAGCAGATCATTCACACGATTGATGGATACCTTTCCGTCTACGATAAGACGGTTCGGTTCTGGTTGAACCAGATCGCGTTCTTCGTCATCATCGAATTCATCGCGGATCTCTCCGACGATTTCCTCCAAAATGTCCTCAATCGTAATCATACCGGAGGTACCGCCATATTCATCAATCAAGACGGCCATATGCGTCCCTTCCTGCTGCATTTTCTTTAGCAGTTTCTTGATCGGAATGGCTTCCGATACAGTCATGGCCGGGTGAATAAGCTTGGAAAGATCGATATTGGAATTGTCATCGAACTCCAGGAAGAACTGCTTCGTGTTCACCATGCCGACGACCTGATCCTTATCCCCGCGAACAACGGGGAATCGGGTATACTGTTCTCTTTTAATAATCTGCAGGTTAGCTGCGAGAGGTTTATCTACATAAAGGCACACCATATCGGTACGGGGTACCATAATTTCTTTAGCCAACAAATCATCAAAGGCAAAGATGTTGCTAACATAGCCATATTCACTTTGGTTGATCTTGCCGCTCTCATAGCTTTCGCTAAGGATCATCCGCAGTTCCTCTTCCGAGTGGGCTTCCTCATGCTCACTGGCTGGATGAAGGCCAAAAATACGGATAATGCCGTTCGCAGAGCCATTTAAGAGCCAGATGAACGGATACATGATCCGGTAAAACCATATGATAGGTTTGGCTGTCATGAGTGTGACTTGCTCGGCTTTTTGGATAGCCCATGTTTTAGGAGCAAGCTCACCAATAACGACGTGAATATATGTCATAAAGATAAACGCAAACAAGAATGACATGGCTCCTGAGAGCTCGACAGGCAGTCCGAGTGCGTCAAATAACGGGTGGAATATGGCCTCAAACGTGCTTTCGCCCAAATAACCTAGGCCGAGAGCTGTAATGGTAATACCGAGCTGACAGGCAGATAAATATCCGTCAAGATTGGAAATCACTTTTTTTGCAGCCAGAGAGTTTTTGCGTCCCTCAAGCACGAGTTGGTCGATTCGGCTGGTACGAATTTTTACAATGGCAAATTCCGTCATAACGAAAAACGCTGTAAAAGCAATAAGAAGTGCTACTAAAAATAAATTGAAGCCTATACTACTACCATCCAATCAAAACACATCCTTTTCTTTTCTGGTCCGAATTTGTTTTCAATAGCTTACTACAAAGCAAGATGCAAATATGCATTACCATCAACATAATTCGACCTGAATTTTAAAGGTTCAAGCAGCATGTGCTTTAAAATCAGAAAAATATGAGCAGTCTGTAGACTGAATTCGGTCAAACGGGTGGATATCAGATACATTTGGCGCGGTGCAGCAGACAGAATCCGTTCCGGTACGGGACCGGTAGGTACGGGAGCCGATGCAACGCGATTGCTCTTAGCTGGTGCCAATTCCTGTGATGGAACAGCGGATTTGGATTTATCCTCTCCACTTATGGGAGTAGATGAAGCCAAAACACTTAAACCAAGTGCCAAATACACGAATCTGCTTATCCTTCGTATGGGGTCCAATTCGTATGTCTCACTCCTATTAACTTAATGGGCGTTACCTTGTATTAAACTTAAACATTGTCGTTTGATTATATTATTCGTAATATATTTATAAAGAGAAAAAACATACTGAAAAAAAAGGTATATGTTATCTATAATAAGAAAAAGTAAGTGCACATGTCAAATAGCGCCATACGGAGGGCTTCTAATCAGCCATTTTGGCATGAGGACGAAAAGGAGATTACGATGAACATTCATTTCAAACGAGCAAGTGAAATTCCCGTAGAAAAACTATTGGATATTTGGAACGCGTCTTTTGAGGATTATCTGGTTGATATGAGTATGGGATTGAATCTGTTTATTAAACGCGCGGCATTTGAAGAGTTGGACCTCGAGGGTTCCGTTGTTATGTATGTAGATGAAGAGCCCGCTGGATTAACGATGAACGGTTACCGGAAGTATGGGGAAGAGTGGAAAGTGTGGAATGGGGGCACCGGTATCGTTAAATCCCGGCGAGGCCAGGGGTTGGGGCGGCATTTGATCGAAGCAAGCCTGAATACATACAGAACACGTGGTGTGAACACAGCTTTGCTAGAGGCTTTTGTACAAAATGAGCCGGCTGTACGCCTCTATAAATCATGCGGCTACGAAGAATTTGAAAGACTTCGTTTCATGTCTTGTGCGGAAGATTTGGAAGCCTCCATATTCGGCAGTGATGATCAAGGATTTCGCTATAAGACAGGAGTTCCTGTGGAAGTCGGTGCTTTGAATTTCTATGATCATAGCGGCCCGTGGCAGACGCATTGGCAGAGTCTTAAGGGAGGGCAATCCTTGATTCTGTCGAATGGGCAGACCCCACTCGGATATGCTCTTTACCGTAATGACTTTGATGAGGCCGGTAAACATGTGTCGGTAGTTGTAACGAATACTGGTGTTCATCCGGATTTGGAAAATCCAGAAGACGTCTTGAAGGCGCTGCTTCGTTATGTGATGAAGCCGGAAGAGCAGGGGCTGAAGCGCCAGGCTAACCATGTGCGTTCGACCCGGCCACTTCTCGGTAACATTTTGGATCAGGCCGGATTTACAACTGGCTTTGAGCTGCTTCATATGAAGCAGGGTATGTAAGTCCAAGCCGTACATCATCCTATTGCACAGGGTGACAAAAAACAAGGGGCGTCTCTACAGGTCATCAAGACCTTGGAGATGCCCCTTACTCTTTTATTTACTGCTGTGTTCTGGTAATCGCCGCAAGTAGCTATCCGATAGATGAAGCAGCTTGAGCGCTCGGTCAAACTCATCTTTGGAAGCTTTTGTTGCCTCCTGCGAGGTGTGCGGCAGCGGGTGGAGAGTGCCGTCCTCAAAAGTGTTGCCTGGAATAAACAAGGTTGTATTATTAATGAACGTCCCTGATGGCAGATAATAACGTTCAGGCAGCAGGTTGTAATCCTTTTGGTTCAATAGATCCTGGCCAAAGTGCAGCTGATCATCTAGTGATATGCCAGTCAGGTTGGCGATCGTTGGTAAAATGTCCACCTGGCCTCCGATGGGTTCCATAACTTCAGGCTCAATGTATCCTTCGCCATGGATCATGAGCGGAATGTTGATCATGTCAGCAGACACATAATCACGGCCGTATATTTCTTTCATAAGCTCTTTATCTTTATTGTCCAATGAATAAATTGGCAGACCTAAATGGTCTCCGTATACGATGACGAGACTGTTGTCCCAGATGCCGTCTTTTTTGAGCTGCTCGATAAACTGGCCCAGTGCGTAGTCCGCGTAGTTCTGAGAGCGGATATAATCGCCTACAAAGGTCCCTTCATATCGCTCCGGCAGCGTCATCTTATACTTGGATTCCGGAATCGTAAACGGATGATGGGCGGTCATAGAAATAACCTGGGCATAAAAGGGATTGCCCGACTCGCTCATCTTTTTCAGCTGTTCCGCAGTTTTTGTATATAACACCTCATCGGAGGAGCCGAAAAATATTTTATCGGGCTCACCGAAGAAATCTTTATCGTAATATTGATCAAATCCAAGTGCCTTATACATCTCACCGCGGTTCCAGAACTCTACAACATTCGTATGGAATGTAGCGGACTGATAGCCGTCCTTCTTCAGCATCTTAGGCAAGCTCGGCAGCTGTTTGTCCGTATAGTGCTGCGCGGCTGCTCCGCGCGGCGGGATATAAAAGGACGTATTTACAACAAATTCAGCATCGGACGTATTGCCTTGACCGACGTTTTGAAAGAAATTCGGGAAATAAATGCTTTCATTGGCCAGCTTGTTCATAACCGGTGTAACTTCCTGACCGTCCAGCTTCAAATTCACTAAAAATTGCTGGAATGATTCCATTTGGATAATGATGACGTTCTTTCCTTCGGCCACTCCCTCATATGCGGGAGTGGATACAGGAGCAATTCCTTTTAGTTTATTGACTTCGTCCTGGTTAATGGACTTGGCGTCTGCCAGCTCCGTATCATCCTGCTGGAAGATGGTGTAGGCCTCATAATTGAGAATTCCCATCTCCTGTGCTTTGACGTTTTCATTCATGCTGGCACGGTTAGGGAGAATTTGGAACAGACAGATGACTAGGGAAATGACGAACATCGTCGACGCAAAGGTGCGTTTCCCTTTTTTCGAATGTTCCTGTTTCCAGGTCTTGATCCGGTCGTTTCTCCAGAAGAGAACGAACAGCACGATAATGTCTGTGAAGATCAGCAGAAAATATGGGTCCATGAGTGAAAATACGCTGTTGGTGACTGCAGTCACCTGATTAACTTGCTCCAGGGCATGATAGGTTACGATGACACCGTAATATTTATAGTACATAATGGCTGCGAAAAAAATTCCGGTAAGAAGTAAGTTTACGGTCATATAAGCAGCCATCTTGCGTTTGGAAGCGAACCATTCGATCAGGCTGAATACTAACCAGATGAAGGGGATCTCGGTAATAAGCGGACGCCAAGGTATCATATCATCAAAGATTACCATCCAAGCCAGGTAGCTTTTAAGCAGCATAATGACGGAGAAAAAAATAAATGGTCTTGTAATTGTTAACCGAAACCGGTTCGATGCAAACACCAATACCGCCTTCCTTTCAAGCCGCAAGGGGGCTAATGGATACAACACAACCTCGCGTTTTCTTATAATTTTTGTAAAAGGATGAACAAAATTATTATGCCTCCTATTGAACAGGGTTGTCAAAGAGATAGGGCACACGTTCACGATTATATCTAAAAAAATATAGATTAGACAAAAAAAACCGGCTTGAAAAGCCGGTGGAGGAAACCCGTTAATTATAGTTAAAACAGAAAAGACATTAAGATCGGTGCAGCACCGAGTGTGAACAGCGCAGCGAGTATCATGGAGATGCTTGAAATGGTCCCTGAAAGGGAACTGAACTCGAACGCTTTGGAGGTACCTGTACCGTGAGCGCTTGTTCCAAACAATATCCCGCGGGCGATATCGCCCTTGATCCTAAACACCTTCATAACGGACGGGCCGACCATGGAGCCGAGGATACCGGTCATAATGACGAATACGGCCGTCATGTTTGGGACACCGCCAATCACTTGGGAAACGTTCATAGCAATCGGGGTAGTAATAGATCTCGGTACGAGACTGGTCGTCAGGGAGCTGCTTAGATGCAGCCATTTGGCAAAAAGGGCTGACGATATGATCGCCATAACCGATCCGGAGACGACACTGACCATGATCTCGGCCGCGTGTTTTTTGAGTGTCTGAAAATTTTTATATAGGGGTACAGCAAAAGCTACCGTTGCCGGCTGCAGTAGATCGCTGAGCCACCCAGCTCCTTCGTTATAAGCTTCATAGGAAACCCCGGTCTGCGTCAAAATGATAATAATGGCGATTGGGGTGATCAGGAGCGGAGATAAATACACTTTTGATTTTCGTTGATACAGCTTTTTAGCAGCCCAGTAAATAATTGCAGTTAGTGGTAGGCCAAACCATGCAAGCCAGGATAATGTCATGGGTTCTTCCGCTCCTTTCGTCTGGATATAAGTGTAGCCATCAGCCCGGAGCTGACCATAACGGTCACCGTGCTAAGTAATACGACAGCGAGTATTTGAATCCCGTCGCTCCTCAGCATCGGGAAATAGTTCATGACACCAACAGCAGCCGGAATAAAGAACAGTAACAGTTCAGCAAGCAGCCAACTGGCTCCAAGCTCAATCCATTCCAGGCGGATAACTTTGGTTTCAAGCAGAATAAATACGAGTGCAATACCTAAAATGCTGCCAGGTATGCTTAGATTAAGCAGTCCGGCCAGTTTATCCATGAGTATAGAGATAAGCATGAAACCGGCCACTTGGAGACTTCCTTTGATGATTTGTTTCACGACCGGTCTCTCCTTTCTTTTCATCGTTAATGAAAATTTTACAACAATAACTTTCATAGGTAAAATGCATATATCGAATCAATGTCATTCCATTTAGTAATACATGACATGTAGAGGAGGCTTTTGTTGTGGACATCCGGCATTTACAGTACTTTTTGGAGGTAGCGCGTCTTCGCAGCTTCACCAAAGCAGCAGAGATGTTGTACATAACCCAGCCGACGATCAGCAAGACGATCAAAAATATGGAAGATGAGTGGGGGGTTACCCTCTTTCATCGGCAGGGCAAGGGGATCGAGCTTACCGATGCGGGCCGGATTATGTATCAGCAGGCACAGCAGATGGTTGAGGCCTTCCAGCGGGTTTCGGACGAGCTTGAGGATCTGATGAATTTGAAGCGGGGACATTTAAGGATCGGGCTGCCGCCAATGATCGGTTCCAGCTTTTTTCCAGAAGTGATCGGGCAGTTTCATCATAAGTACCCACAGATTACGATCCAGCTCATTGAAGATGGAGCCAAGAAAGTGGAAGCGGACGTGGAGAGCGGGCAGACCGACATTGGCGTTGCCGTGCTGCCGGTAAACGAGGAAGTGTTTCACTATTATTCGTTCGTTCAGGAGAATTTACGGCTTCTGCTCCATCCGTCTCACCGGCTTGCAGGACGTGATTCGGTTTCCCTTGAGGAGCTGGCGGATGAACCCTTTGTATTGTTTCGGGAGGACTTTACACTGCATGACCGGATTATCCGGGAGTGCATTGGGGCCGGGTTTGAGCCGCGTGTCGTATACGAAAGCTCACAGTGGGATTTGATCAGCGGGATGGTTGCGGCCAACCTGGGCATTGCGTTGTTACCGGAGACGATATGCAGGGAGATCGATGCTTCGCGTGTCACGATCCTTTCACTAGATAACCCAGTACCGTGGCAGCTTGGCATGGTGTGGCGCAAGGATCGGTACTTGTCATTTGCCGCCAGAGAATGGATTTCATTTACCCGCTCCCTGCTTGGGGAGAAAGGGTAGGAGGAAAGCTTAACAAGCCTTCTCGCCTTCAATAGGCGGGGAGGCTTCTTTTGTTAAAATGAGCATGAAAAACTGTAGTTGATGAGAATATCCAGACGTTCATACATTTTGATACGGTGGATATAATATCCATAGTAAAGGACGTGGCGACGCGATTTATTTTGCAAAAGGAGATGAATACAGTGACAGATCAGGATTATGAAGGAGGCGGTCGGCAGATGGATCAGGAGCGGGAGAACTTTTCCCGGAATGCCGGGGAAACGGAGCAGGAGGATACACTGACAGATCGTCAAGGTCATCCGATTCATGATAACCAAAATGTGAGAACGGTCGGTAACCGTGGCCCTATGACACTGGAGAACTACCATTTTCTTGAGAAAATCACTCACTTCGACCGGGAGCGTATCCCGGAGCGTGTCGTTCATGCCAGAGGTGCAGGCGCGCATGGCTATTTCGAGGCATATGGCAAAGCGGGTGATGAACCGGTATCCAAATATACCCGGGCAAAATTGTTCCAAACGCCGGGTAAGCGTACCCCGGTGTTCGTTCGCTTTTCAACCGTGGTTCACGGCTCGGGTTCTCCGGAGACGCTTCGCGATCCCCGCGGCTTTGCTGTTAAGTTCTACACGGAGGAAGGTAACTGGGATTTGGTGGGTAACAATCTGAAAATCTTTTTTATCCGCGATCCGTTGAAGTTCCCGGATATGGTGCATGCATTCAAGCCGGATCCGGTGTCGAACGTTCCCGGACCGGTCGGCATGTTCGACTTCGTCTCCCGATCTCCGGAAGCGACACATATGATTACATTTCTGTTCTCCCCTTGGGGGATTCCAGCGAACTACCGTCAAATGCAGGGCTCCGGTGTGAATACATATAAGTGGGTGAATGCGGAAGGTACGGGAGTTCTGGTGAAGTATCACTGGGAGCCAATTAAGCAGGGCATCAAAAACCTGACCCAGAAGGAAGCCAATGAAATTCAGGGAATGAACGATAGTCATGCGACACAGGACCTGTACGAGGCGATTGAACGCGGTGATTATCCGGAATGGGAATTGTGTGTTCAAATTATGAGTGATGACGACCACCCGGAGCTGGAGTTTGATCCGCTGGATCCGACAAAGCTGTGGCCTGCCGATCAGTTCCCTTTTCTTAAAGTAGGAAAAATGGTGCTCGATCGTAATCCAGAAAACTATTACAACGAGGTGGAACAGGCCGCCTTCGGTACGGGGGTGTTGGTGGACGGACTGGACTTCTCGGACGATAAGCTGCTTCAGGGCCGAACGTTCTCCTATTCCGATACCCAGCGTCATCGGGTAGGGACGAATTATTTGCAACTGCCGATCAATGCTCCGAAAAAAAGGGTGGCGACGAACCAACGAGGCGGTCAAATGCAATATTTTGTAGATAAAGCACCGGGTCAAAGCCCACATGTGGATTACGAGCCGTCCATGACGGACGGTCTGAAGGAAGCGCAGCAGACAGCGAAGCCGCATCAGCCGAACTATCATGCCAATCTCGTTCGCGAGAAGATTGACCGTCCGCTCGATTTTAAGCAGGCTGGAGATACGTATCGGGCATTCGAGAACTGGGAACGGGATGAACTGATCAGTAACCTGGTCGCTGCATTGATCCAGTGTGATACCCGCATTCAGGAGGGAATGGTGGAATACTTCACGAATGCGGATGAAGAATACGGAAGACGGGTAAGTGAAGGTCTTGATCAAGCTAAGAAGGATCGCGGCAGTGACGCTGGCGAGAGCATACGGGATGAAGCGGTGCAGGATGCCGAGAGAAAAAGTCACGGTGCTGATCCGTACTAAACAACAAAAGATGAACGCCGCTCGCAGATACGATGGTCGGGCGGCGTTTTTTCTTTGCTGAGAGCGAAGTTGAAGTGCTAATATATATATTCTAAGAAGCCTATTGACAGTAAAGTATATTACATAAATAAGAAAGTGGTGGTCGAAAGATGACAATACAAGTGGGTATTATTGGTTATGGATTATCCGGCTCTACTTTTCACGCTCCTCTTCTTACGAGTATACCGGACTATCAAATCCGGAGCGTCGTATCCTCCAATCCAGATAAAGTGAAGAATGATCTTCCCCGCACCAAGGTAGTTAGTCATGTGGATGAGTTGCTGCAGGATGAAGAAATTGCAGTTGTGGTGGTAGCCAGCCCGAATGCGACCCATTTTGAATACGCTCAAAAGGCAATCGAAGCCGGAAAGCATGTGGTTGTGGAGAAACCATTCACAGTCACTTCAGAGGAAGCGGACACCCTGATCCGTCTTGCACGGGAAAAAGGAGTTCTGCTGACGGTGTACCATAATCGCCGCTGGGATAATGATTTTCTCACGGTGCGCAACTTGCTGGAAACCGGAGCCTTGGGTAATCTTTCCGTGTATCAAGTGCATCACAACAGATACCGTCCGCTGGTTCAGCAGCGGTGGAAAGAACAGCAAGGGCCTGGAGCAGGAGAGTTGTACAATTTGGGCTCTCATCTGATCGACCAAGCTTTATTCCTGTTCGGTAAGCCGAAGACCGTATGGGCTGATATACGTGCTGAACGCGAGGGATCGGAAGTCACAGACTATTTTCATCTTGTATTCGGATATGAGAAGTACCGTGTCATTTTGCATTCAGGCTCTCTCGTACGGCAGGCAGGACCGCGGTTTGAGCTGCATGGGGACAAGGGCAGTTTCCTGAAGTATGGACAGGATCCGCAGGAAGCGCAGCTGAAGCAGGGAATGCACCCTGGTGATAGTGGGTGGGGAGAAGACCAGCCAGATCAGTACGGTGAGCTGGCAACGGAACTCAGTGGATTAGCTGTTCAAGGTGAAATCGAGACTCTGCCAGGAAGATATCAGGCATTCTATCAGGGACTTGCTGAAGCGATTTTGGAAGGATCTGAGGTGCCAGTGAAGCCCGAGGATGCACGTGACACGATTTCCATGATCGAGTATGCCATAGAGAGCCATCGCAAGGGCTCCATAGTCACTGTATCCTGATCGGGCACATAAGTTTCCCCTGTTCGTGGGATAGTATGCAGTAATAGCCCTGTCATGACAAGTGACGGTGGGCGACTGACTATACCATGGAGAAGGAGAGTACAAAAGCATGAATAAACGTTGCGTTTTTCGAGTGACGTCTATAATTACGCTATGTTGTGCACTACTGTTGACGTTTTCGCTCTCGGCTTTCGCATCGGGCAGCGGGCCTTTCCATTTCGGCTTTAAGCGAAGTGTGAACGGTAAGCTTCCGTCTATTGATCAGGAGGGCTTTAAAGAGCTTCTTAAGAAGCATGGCGCTGTCTTTATGGGAGATTCCAGCAAGAAAGAATTGTACATGACGTTTGATAACGGGTATGAAAATGGATTTACCGCGGGAATTCTGGATACGTTGAAAGCCAAAAAGGTACCCGCAACCTTTTTTGTAACCGGCCATTATGTTAAGACGCAGACAGAACTTCTGAAACGAATGACAGCGGAGGGACATATTATCGGTAACCATTCCTGGAGCCATCCGGACGTGTCCACGATTTCACCGGAAAAGCTGACGGAGGAGCTCAATCGGGTGAAGACCGAGGTTGCCACGGTGACTGGGCAAAAAGAGATGAAATACCTCCGGACGCCGCGCGGAATTTTTAACGAGCGCTCTCTGGCCGTGAGCAAGGAGCTGGGTTATACAAATGTGTTCTGGTCGCTCGCTTACAAAGATTGGGACGTAAACGCCCAGCGCGGCTCCCAGTATGCTTATGAGAAAGTGACAGGGCAGCTCCACCCTGGTGCCGTTATGCTGCTCCATTCCATCTCCCGCGACAATGCGGAGGCGCTCGGCCGTATTATTGATGAAGCCCGGAAACAGGGCTACGAGTTTAAAAGCCTGGACGATATGGAGATAAAAGCGCCGTAACAGCAAGTATAAGTAGCGGGCACATTTCATGGTGAACAAACATGCCATGAAATGTGCCCGTTTTATTTGCATTTTGCACCTCAGGAACGGATGTTTGGTATAATACGGACCAGAAGATTGTGTTCAAAAGGAGACCGCATATGCCTCATACCATTCAAATATCCGTAAGGCCGCTGGTAGAGTATGTCTTTCGCAGCGGAAGCATTACTTCCGGCTTTCGGACGGCGACAACGCTGACCGAGGGAACGAGGGCACATCAGCAGATCCAGCGTGAATACGGAGAACAGGATCAGAAAGAGGTCCATCTGGAAGCCGAAATTCCTTACGAGGATCTGATATTTGCTGTAGAAGGGCGCTGTGATGGCCTTATTGTGGGAGAGGGACCGGTCATGATTGACGAGATCAAGTCCACCTCCGGTAACCTTGATGACATCGGAGAGGATTCTTATCCGGTTCACTGGGCTCAGGCAAAAATGTATGCTTACATGTATGCCAAGCAGCAAGGTGACGAGGAAATGGCCGTTCAGCTGACGTATTTTCAAATACCGGCCGGGAATATAAAAAGGTTCAAGCGTACTTTCGGCATTGAAGAGCTGGAGCGTTTTGCGCTGGAGGTAGTGGAGGCTTATGCACCTTACGCTACCCTTCTGCGTGAGCATGCCGAGCGGAGGAACGCGAGTATACGTGATCTCGCGTTTCCATTTCCCGCTTACCGGACAGGCCAGCGCAAGCTGATGGGCGCCGTATATAAGAGCATCGGTGAAGGCCGGCGTTTGTTCGCCAAGGCTCCGACCGGTATCGGCAAGACGATTTCCACACTATTCCCATCTATTAAGGCAATGGGGGAAGGAACCGTACAGCGGATCTTTTATCTCACCGCCAAAACGATTACCCGGACGGCAGCAGAGGAAGCTGTAGCGCTCATGCAGTCCGGGGGACTGCATATGCACACTGTGACACTAACGGCGAAAGACAAGATTTGCTTTGGCACGGAGGAAGGATGTGGACAAGAATCCTGTGTTTTTTCCGAGGGCTATTATGACCGCATCAACGGGGCAATACTTGACCTATTGCAGCACGAGACATCGATTACGCGTCCGGTCATTGAGGCTTACGCACGCAAGCACCAGGTCTGTCCATTCGAATTCTCGCTGGATGCCGCTTATGCAGCAGACGCCGTCATCTGTGACTATAATTACGTGTTTGACCCGCGCGTTTCGTTCAAACGGATGCCAGAGGAGGTTAAGAAGCGGAGCGTACTTCTGGTGGATGAAGCTCACAATTTGGTGGACCGGGCGCGTGGGATGTTCTCGGCAGAACTCAGAAAATCTATGTTTCTGGACATTCAGCGAACCTTTAAGGAGATTAATCCGGGACTTTATCAAGCGGCTAAGACGGTAAACAACCGCTTTATTGTGTTCCGCAAGGTCAGCAACGAAGAAGAACGTATTGTGGGATCGCATCAGCCAGAGATGATGGATGAGCTGTTGGAGGACTTTGTCCTGCATGCCGAAGCCGAGCTGATGACCGGAAAAGGCGGGGAAGAGGTGGAGCAGCTGTTGGAGTGTTATTTTGCCGCCCAGTCTTATTTACGAATCTCCAAGTTATATGACGATCGGTTTGTAACTTATGCAGAAATGGACGGCAATGAGGTGTTCCTCAAGCTGTTCTGCCTTGACCCCTCATTTTTGCTTCAACAGGCCGGGAAGAACTACCGCAGCACGGTGCTATTCTCAGCAACCTTAACCCCGCTAATGTATTACAGGGATATGCTCGGAGCAGAGGAAGAGGACTACAGTCTCTCCATTCCGTCACCGTTCTCTCATGAACAGCTTGATGTCCGGCTGATGCCTATTTCTACCCGCTACAAAGATAGGGATCGCAATAAGGACGCTATCGTCAATATGCTGGATAAGCTGGTGAAGGAGAAACCGGTCAATACGCTGGTATTTCTGCCTTCGTATCCGTACATGCAGGCTGTGTATGATGGCTTTACGGTGTTAAACCCAGGGGCGCGGACGCTGCTCCAGGGTCACGCGATGCGGGAGGATGAGCGGGAATCTTTCCTGGACTCCTTTCAAGCAGATGCTGAAGTGCCGTTGATCGGCTTCGCTGTGATGGGCGGTATTTTCTCGGAGGGGATTGACCTGAAGGGGGATCGGCTGGCTAGCGTCGTTGTTGTTGGCGTCGGTCTGCCACAGCTGTCCTTCGAGAATGATATTATCAAGGAGTATTTCGACCGTAATGAGAAAAACGGCTACGACTATGCTTATGTGTATCCCGGCATGAACAAGGTATTGCAGGCCGGGGGTAGGCTGATCCGCTCCGAACAGGACCGGGGAACGCTCGTATTGGTTGACGACCGTTTTCAGAATCGTCAGTACCATGCTCTTCTGCCGGAGGAGTGGCGGTATTACAGAAGGATATAATATTTGTTTCTAAGTGGTAAATGTTGACACATGAGGATACGGGATCTATAATACGGATATACTTTTGAGAAAAGGAGGCTGATGTTAATGAAAAACTCGATGAAGCGTATGCACACGTTGACGTTGGTCTCTACGGACGGGGAAAGATAGTCGTTTAATTCGTGCCTTGCGATGGTGAATGCATGAATTCTGATGACGGGCCGCAGGAGACCTTACACGGTTTCTTGCGGTTTTTTCATTTCTAAGGGGGGTCCTCTTTAACATTCGTGTTTCGTGTGAGTGATGAAGTGGGCTGCTGCCTGATGGAAAGTAAACCGCAGAACAATTCTGCGGTTTTTTTATTTCTCGAAGAAACGCCGCAGCCCTTAAAAAAGGACACTGAGGGCGTTTCTTCTTGCGTTTAACTATACCAATTGGATAAAGGGGTTATCGGCTTGAATCGTGAAAAAGTAGAATTAATGAAGTATGGATGGAATCAACATTGGCAATCACTTATGGACAATATGCAAGACCCTAATAAGCCGCTTGTTCCCGGCCGGGTTACAGCTCAATACTCTAAGCAGTATCGTATTATAACGGAGACAGGAGAGAAAACTGCCACAGTTACAGGGAAATATGAATACGAAGCATTAAGCCGTAGTGATTTCCCTGCCGTTGGGGACTGGATACTCGTAGAACCTCTACAGGGAGAGCCGAGAGCGGTCATTCACAAGCTTCTTCCCCGGGCCACGGCCATGACTCGTAAAGAAGCCGGGAGTGTGCCAGATGAACAAGTTATTGCCGCAAATACGGACACCGTATTTATTGTCAGCGCGCTGAATCAGGATTTTAACGTTCGAAAAATTGAACGCTATCTAATCGCGGTATGGGAAAGCGGATCACAGCCTGTGGTGCTGTTAACAAAGGCAGACCTGTGCGATGATCCCGATGAATATGTATCACAGGTTGTTTCTTCAGCGCCGGGCGTACCTGTACACGCGGTAAGCTCCGTGCTGGATCAGGGGAAAGAAAATATTTTACCGTACCTCATACCTGGACATACGGTTGCGATTACCGGTTCCTCCGGCGCGGGTAAATCCACACTGCTCAACTGGCTTTCCGGCGAGGAGATCCAGCGTGTTCAAAGTATTCGGGAAGAGGATGCCAGAGGCAGGCATACTACGACGCATCGGGAGCTTTTCCTCTTGCCAGGGGGAGCCATTATGGTGGACACACCGGGGATGCGGGAGCTTCAGCTGTGGGACTCGGCAGGTGGCTGGGGGGAGGCGTTTTCGGACATTGAAGAGCTTGCCGGACAGTGCCGTTTCCATGACTGTCGCCATGAATCGGAAGCCGGCTGTGCCGTCCAGCAAGCGCTGGGTGATGGAACGCTGGACCCGGGGCGCTTTACCAATTATAAGAAAACGGAAAAAGAGCTTGCATATCTCGCGAAGAAAGAGAACAGCGCTTCGAAGCGACAGAAAGAGCATGGGCGGCCCCATTCTTCTAAATCCCGGCGGGATAGAAGAGCAGGCGTATACTCTTTCTCGAATGACGGTTATGATTATGATTGATCGTTAAGTTATCTTAACAGGCAGATTATCCATTTATGTCGAAAGAGAGGTGCGTCATGTCAGAGAAAGATAAACGGCAAGCTTGCGGCTTCGCCTGCGAAGGGGATTCCAACCAAGAGGAGGAAGCTTTCGGCAGTGACGCAGCAGGAAGGCTTATGCGTAGCTTCAGTCTGTTCCGCAAGAAGAATTGGGACCAAATATCGATTTCTGGATATACATCCGGTGAGATCAAGGTTCTGATGACGTTGAAATATAAGGAAAAGTCTGATGCGGGGCAAGGTTTCGAGGCACGGTCTGAGGGTGGGCAGGGCCTCAAAGTGTCCGAGATCAGCAATTACATGCGGGTAACTTCACCGACGATCACCCAATTTATCAACGGATTAGAGGGAAAGGGTCTCGTAGAGCGTGTCATGGATGAGAAGGACAGACGCGCGGTCCGTGTCAAACTGACGGGTGAAGGAGAGGAAATCGTCCGTCAGGCGCATGAGGCGTTCAAGGTGAACTTTAGAGGCCTGGTCGCACATATGGGAGAAGAGGATAGCGATGAGCTAGCCCGACTGTTAACGAAGGTATACCAATATATGAGTGAGACTGAAATCAAGTTGAACTCGTCAGAGACGAAGAAATAGAGGGGCATGCGAAATGATATGTTCCATTGCCCCGCCAGTTATCTGGCGTCTAAATCGGCTATATTCGGATCTGTACAACAGCCAGTTCAGCGGTACACAAGAAGCGGGCTAACCTAACACGAAAAAAAACCACCGTAGGGTGGTTTTTTTGTTTCACCATTTTGCAAAATTCGATGCCAGTGTTTCATGGAACATATATTGATGAAGAAGTTCGTTTGAAATCAATATGTGACCAGATCTGAGAAAGCTCCATATAAGCCGCCGGCATTCCGGTATTTCTGCTTCAGCTGGTCTGCACTTCCGGAATACCGGATCTGGCCGGCATCTAGAAAGATGACCTGATCAGCCGTCTGTTCTGCAACATTTAACTGGTGGGTGGAGAACACGATGGTCTGTCCTTCCTTCGCGCTTTGTCGTACAAGAGCAGAGAAGGACTCCATCCAGTACGGGTCTAGCCCGTTGGTGGGCTCATCCAGAATGAGCAAAGGGGGCTTGGCCAGCATGGCCTGCGCAAACAGCAGCCGTTGACGCATTCCTTTGGAGTAGGCCGACACTTTCTTATGCCGAACCTCCTCAAGTCCGGTCTTCTGAAGCAGTTCCGTGACCCGCTCTTTGGGTGCTCTTCTTAACGAGGCGTAGAATTGCATTGTCTCCTGAGCAGTTAGGGCATCCCCAAACTGAAAATCATCCGGCATATAACCGATGCTGTCCGCATAGGTTTTCCGGTCTTTAGCCCACTGCAACCCGTTAACCCGGATGGTTCCTGTAGTGGGCTTGACGATGCCGGTTATCATTCGAAGAACGGTACTTTTCCCGGCACCGTTACCTCCGCATAGGGCGAGCACATCGCCGGGCTCAAGTGAGAAGCTGATAGGATGGACAATGGTCTGTTTCTTGATTGTTTTGGTCACCTCTTCGAGCTGAAGCACCTTGTCAGACATGTCTTCTCCCCCTCTCAAGCATAAATATAGCGGCCGAGAACATAACGGCTATCCACATAATACACACGAACAAAAAAGTGACGGTTCCCTCAGGCTGATACATCCATTTAACCCATTTATAATATTCCGGCCCAAGGACTGAACCGCCGCCCAGCTTTATGACTAGAAAGAGCCGAGAAATCTCTGCTGGGTTTAAGAACTCCAGCAGAAGGAGCAGCGGTTTGATCAGCGTGTATGGAACTAGGCCAAGCACGGCAATGAGCAGGGTTGGCCAGCCCAGGACGAAGAAGAACCAGATAGCGACACTGTAGGTTAACGCTTGCCAGCGGTTTTTGCATAGGGTCCCAATAAACATAGCCACGCCGAGAAACAGAAGGACAAGCATCACAGAGAACATGAGAAACAGCATAAACGATTTCCATGTATAGGAATGGGTAAACAGCGAGCTGACGATCCCAGATAAGCCGAATCCAATAAATATGATGATGAGCAGAACATACGTCATTCCCATGAACTTGCCCATCAAATAGACAGATGAGCTCAGGGGATACGTCGACAGCAGCTGCCAACCGCCTTCTTCTTTTTCCGCCGTAACAGAGAAGGAACCGAGCAGCAGCGTCATGAGTGGAAGCAGGTAAAGAATCAGGTTGATCATCGCGCCGGTCGTTCCGGAATAATCTACGGTTCCCTGCTGGGACTGTATGGCCAGGAGTGCCAGACTGAACAGGGCGAACAGGACCATGAAGGAATAAGACCAGGGGTTGCGAAAGCCAAGCTTTATTTCCCGGAGGGCGATTACTCTTATGGAGTGCATATAGGCTTATTTATGTTCCTTGTGTTCCTGGCTATCGTCATGTCCCTCATGCTCCTGATCCTCATGAGCTTCACCGTCATGGTTCATGTCCCCGCTGTGGCCGCCATGCATTTCTTTCAGCATTTCTTTGTCAGACTCCCATTTGTGCCCGTCAAGATCTTCGCTGGTCATGATCTGTCCACTGCCTTGTTCACTAACAAACTTTTCAGCATCGGCTTTTTCCGTAAAGGAAATGACCCCATAAGCCATTGGAGTTCGGATGTTCTTATCATATACATAAGTGGCATTTTCCAGCAGGATCCATGTTTTTGTAGAATAATCTCTTACAAACTGGGCCCCGATTTGCTCGGTTCCATTTTTTTGCTTCCAGACAAACAGATCGCCCAGGTCGTCAAACTTCAATGTCTTTTTGTCTTTAAGCTGGATTTGGACAGCGTACTCATTGTCCCCGACCTGCATTTGGCAAACTTCGCACTTATCCACATTTTCGTCAATGTCCGCGGCCTTGTATTCTTTCTTGCCGCAGCCTGCAGAAATAGCTACGGTTAAGCATAGCGTAATCATAATGAGCATTTTTTTCATGGTTTACTTCCCCCATACCGGTAAATTGAATATAAACTTATGGCCAGCAGCAGGACAGAGAGCGTTGCAATATTGTAGTTAGCAGCGTTCCCGTCTCCTGCTGGAATCTCTGCTGGCTTCAGCAGCGGAGACATGTCTTTCAACCAGTCTTCCGTTTCGGTGTGAAACAGCTGTTCGAGAAACGGCAAGCCCGGTGAATGAAACAATAGCTGAAATGCGGGTATGGATCCGGTCACTTTTAGAAAAAAAGGATTGATCTCGTACGGGAGATCGCTGAATCCTGACCCTGTCAGGTCGAGAACCTGGGCATCGTCCCAGTAATTTCCGTCCACATTATTGTCCGGACTGTTCATAGATTGGGCAGGAACGACATTGGACAGAAATGTATTAGCGCTCAGCCGGTTGTCGTTCGAGTCCAGCATTTGCAGTCCGATGAAATTGCCCGTCACTTGATTATGGGTCAGCTTATTGTCCCGAGATTGCTGGATGAACAGGCCGACACGGTTCCCCTGCACTTCATTTCCTTCGATGATGGATTGGTTCACGTCATATAGCAGAAGCCCTTGAGAGTGGACATTGCTGTTCTGCTTCTCGAAATGGTTGTCCCGTATGTTCGCGTTGCTGACACCCATCACCATCGCTCCGGTCACGTTCATTGAGCCATTGTTGCTGCCCAAGAACAGATCTTCTGTGAACATGAAATGAAAGCCGTAGCGTGAACGGGATACCTTATTTTCCTGCACGATTAATGACTTGCCTGACTCCACATAAATACCGTCCTGCATGAGATCAATCGTATTTCCCCTAATGGTATTGTCATCGGACTCGAATAGGTCGATTCCATTTCCCCTTAGGACCGTTGCTGGATTCCGGCTGCGCATTTCCCCTCCAACGATAATATTGTTCGTCAGCACATTGTTATGCGCCCCTCGCAGATGGATGCCGCCACCAAGCGTCTTTACCTTAAGAGACTGCAGTCTATTGTCAGATGAACCGACAAGGACAGCCGGAACAGCAGCATTTCGATAAAGATGGTCAACGCTCAGGCCGTCCAGTGTAATACCACCGGATTCCAGGATCAGCGCAGGCTGTTCACTTTCGTTCACAATTTTGCCATTTTCCATCTTTATTGTGAGCGGCTTATCGATCGTTGCGGGCCCACTGTAAGTGCTTGATCCCAACTCTAGCACTTCCCCTCGCGGTGTTCTGTCGATCAGCGGCTGCAAGGCAATGACTTCTTCCTCGGCCCTGGTGGTACCGGACAAGGGAAGGATGGCCGTGATGAGAACCAGCAGCAGAAATACACAGAATGCCGTACGTTTAAGATTTATGGCATGCATCAATTTCCCCCTTCCGTTTCCGGCTGTTCCCTATCTATCCTAAAGAAATGCGCTATTCATGGGTATGACTCGAAAGAGTCATTTGACCCAGCCCTGATCGTAGGCATAGCGTGTCAACTGAACACGGTTATCGAGATGAAGCTTTTGCATAATATTTTTCAGATGGTTCTTGACCGTATGCTCTGAAATGATGAGGTCCTCAGATATTTCCCGGTTTGTTTTTCCTTTGGCAACCTGCTCCAATATCTCTTGCTCCCGGGTCGTCAGTGGAGAATGCTCCGATGCTGCTACCGGCTTGGTGGAGAATTCCTTAAGCAATTGGACGGCAAGCTCGCGCGACAGGGGGGCCTCATCGAGAGCGATTGCCTTTAAATACTCCAGCCAGGCTTCTGGATTTAAATTTTTGAGCAGGTACCCTTGGGCACCTTTTTTTATAGCTTCGAACAGATCAGTGATGTCATCTGAGACCGTGACGATAATGATTTTGACATAAGGGTAATTCCCTTTGATCTGCCGGGTTGCTTCCAGTCCGTTCATGCCCGGCATATTAATGTCCATAAGGATCATGTTAGGCATATATTTTTCCGTATACAGGAGAGCCTCCTCTCCATTCCAAGCTTCTGCAACGATTTCAAACGCCGAGTCCATCTCAAGAATTTCCCGTATGCCTTGTCTTGCGTGTTTATGATCATCCGCGATCAGAATTCGAATGGGCTGCATAAGCGTCATCCTCTCTTTTTTCAATGGATAAAATAGTCTGTTGACCTTCTCGGGTTAATTTCATAAGCCATCCCAGCCTTTCAGCTCGTTCTTTCATAATTTTCAAGCCGAAGCGTTCGGGATATTCTATAGGCTGTCCGGTAAAACCTTTTCCGTCGTCCGTAATTAGCACCTTCCATCCGCCGGGTACTTGTGTTCCTTCGATGGAAATGAGCTCTGCATCGGCATGCTTTCGTATATTTTGAAGACCTTCGCGGATGGAAGAGTATAGTTCAACCTTTTCCTTGGTCGATAGATCCTCATCCCGAATGTTCCAATCCAGGCGTACGCGCTGGCCGCTCTCATCTTCAAACTTCTCGGCTAAATGCTGTATGGAACTCTGCCAGACAAGAGTTTCGCTCTGCGGCGGCTGACGAAGGCTGCTAATGGCTTGTCTTACGTATTCATTAATCTGCTGTGTCGTCATCCGCAGACTGGTGTATAAGTTAGGATTTTCAGTATTATCGGCATTTTTAATGCGGTCAACTTTGACGGATAAAAGAAACAGAGATTGGGCGATTCCGTCATGCAGCTCCTGAGCTATAGTCTCACGTTCTTGCAAAACAGTTTTAGCGGCTTGCTCTTTCAGCAGCTGTTGTTGGAGCTCTTCCATCTTGCCGAACAGCTTAAGTAGGAGAGTAATGCTAACGAGAAATACGAGTATCGGCGCGAGCCAGTTCCCGAGTTCCATTGAAATGTAGGGAAGCAAATATTCATGGCGGACAAACTCCCATACGCCGATCGTAAGTGTTGGAATAAATAGAATGAGAATTTTGATCATTTTATAATTCATAGGTTTCACCTTCGTTTCGGAATTAGTTATGAGTCTTTATATAATCTAATTCCAAATGGCAGATATTTCAATTGCCAGGGAGGACCTAGACACGAAGCTGAGTAGATTTATAATTTTTGCGGGAAAATAAGTCGTTGTGTGATTTATCGTTTGTGCTCTACAATGGAAAAATCACAGCATGAAGGGATGTTACCATGTTCAAGTTGAAAGAACGCAACACGACGATAAAAACCGAGGTGCTGGCGGGGCTTACGGTCTTTTTGACCGTGGCTTATATCATCATCGTTAATCCGATGATCCTGAAGGACGCCGGAGTACCTTTTGATCAAAGTTTTACAGCAACGATTGCTGCAGCTGTCATCGGCACCCTGTTCATGGCGCTGTTTGCGAATTATCCGATTGTAATTGCGCCGGCCATGGGGCTGAACGCTTACTTTACGTACTCTGTTATCGGCGGACATGATATCCCTTATATGGTAGGTTTCTCGGCCGTATTTATTTCGGGGATTATTTTTCTACTAATCTCTTTAACCTCGCTTCGTACGAAGCTGATTCAAGCGATTCCTGAAAACCTGAAGCATGCGATTGCAGCGGGGATCGGGCTGTTTATTGCTTTCATCGGTATGCGTTTGTCCGGTATTATTGCAGACCATGAGACCAATCTGGTCACACTCGGCGATTTTACGGAGCCTGGCGTAGCTTTGACATTGGTCGGAATCGCCGTAACGATTGCGCTTCTTGCCCTGAATTTTAAAGGTGCGCTGTTTCTCGGAATGATCATTACCGGAATTATCGCCTGGCTAACCGGTCAGCTGCATTTTGATCAGGGTTTTATTTCTATGCCGAAACTGCCCGAGGGCATTCTCGTGTATAACCCGATCACTTCGATCGGCGATGTTATTGAGTACGGGCTATACAGTGTGGTGTTCTCGTTCCTGCTCGTTATGTTATTTGATACGACAGGCGCCATGCTCGCTATTCTGAAGCAGGCGGGCCTGCTGAAAGACGGCAAGCTGGACCGTGCCGGAAGCGCCTTTGCGGCGGACTCTGTCGGTACCATTGTTGGCTCCATGTTCGGGACAAGCCCGACTGCAGCTACGGTGGAATCCGCGGCAGGTGTCGGAGCAGGCGGTAAGACAGGCCTTACGGGTATCACCGTAGTTGTGCTGTTTATCGCAGCGGCTTTTTTCAGCCCGTTGATCGGCTCGTTGTCAGGGGTTGCGGCTATTACGGCACCAAGCTTGATTATCGTCGGCTGCATGATGATCCGCAGCGTTTCGGATATTGAGTGGAACGACTTTGAAGAGGCGTTTCCTGCCTTTCTGGTCATTATCAGCATGCCGCTGACATCCAGTATCGCTAATGGTATTGCTCTCGGTTTCATCTCCTATCCGGTCATGAAAATCGCCAAGCGGAAGTTTCGTGATGTGCATCCGTTCGTGTATGTATTCGCGGTGCTGTTCCTGATTCAGCTTATTTTTTTCGCACATTAGAGACTTAAAGAGGTTGTTCAAAAAGTCCGCTTTTGATCACGAAGTGAATCAGGAAGTGGGCTCGGCATCGAATCTTGAATTCAGCCGGTCCTTCCGGTGCTCACGTACCCAAAACGTACGCTCCGCTCCTCAGTCCCTAGCTTCATCCAACCTTCTCGGTGCTGAAAACCGACCTTTTTGAACATGCACTTACAAGGAAGCAAAGTCGTTTCTACTTGTTGATATAGAGATCTTATTGGATCTGGTTAAATTATAAAAAGGCAGGCTCATGCGGACGGAGGCGTCCTTTTGAGCTTGCCTTTTTGGTTTGATTATTCGTAGGGATCCAGCTTTTTGAGCGGGTCAATAGCCGGACCTTCCAACACTTCACCGTCATAGCTATACCGGGAGCCGTGGCAAGGACAGTCCCAGGACCGCTCGCCTTCATTCCACTCAGTTTCACAGCCCAAGTGCGTACAAGTTGTATCGACCAGATACAGATTTCCCTGCTCGTCCTTGTAAGCTCCGGCTCGCTGGCCGTTATGACGGACGACAGCGCCTTCACCTGTCTGAAGCTCTTCGATCTTGCTGTTGGTCATATCTACTTTGCCGGAAATAAACTCTTTGGCGACTCCGGCGTTTTGTACAATAAATGTTTTCAGCGCCGGGTCCGCATTGAATCGGGAAGGTGTATACAGCTCCGTGTAAGGATTATCCTTGCCCAGAATCTGATCCGTAATGATCAGTGCAGCGGCCGTGCCGTTCGTCATGCCCCATTTCCGGTAGCCGGTCGCCACCAAAATTCGGTCCTTGCTCGAGGTGATTGGTCCGATGTAAGGCAGCTTGTCCAAGGTAATCAGATCCTGTGTCGACCAGCGGAAAGGAATACGGTGGGGACCGAGCAGCTCACCGGCGAATTTCTCCAAATTCTCGTAATGCCTGTGTGTGCATTCGCTTTTGCCAGTTGGATGATTCTCTCCGCCGACAAGAACCAGCTCTTCACCGTTATAAGATACGGACCGCAGAGACCGGGTGGGATTATCAACATTGATGTACATGCCGCCCGGGTAAGCTGTTTCCGGTTTTACAGCAATGACATAGGAACGTTCCACATGCAGTCTTGTGAAATAGAACCCTTTCCCGTCATAGAAAGGAAAATGCGATGCGGACACGGCAAACTGACATGTAATGCTGTGATTTCCCCGCTGGGTTTTGATCGTAATCGGGCCTTCGGTTTCCGCCTTTTCCCCAATAGTGGTGTTCTCGTAGATCACTCCGCCCATGCGGAGGAATTCCTCAACCATACGCTTCAAATAAGCTAGCGGGTGGAATCGGTGCTGGTCAGGCATCTTAATCGCTCCGCGTACCGGCATAGGTAGCGGTATGGATTCCAGCCATTCTCCGGGAATCCTCAGCTTCTCATATGCCTTGAACTCATCCTCCAGCTTTGGTCGCATATTTTGCTCATCCAAAGTAGTGTAAATGTAGGCATCTTCCTGCTCCCAGCCACAGTCGACGTCCCATTTCTTGATCTTATTCCCGATAAAATTCATCGCTTTATGGCTGGCATCATAATAGAGCCGCGCCTTTTCCTCGCCAAAATGCTGAATCAACTCATGATAGATCAGACCGTGTTGTGCTGTTACTTTAGCGGTCGTAAAGCCGGTGGTTCCGTCCAGAATCCGTCCGGCATCGAGTAAAACTACCTTTTTCCCTGCCTTTGCTAACAAATAAGCGGTAGTAATGCCGGTGATACCAGCACCCACGACAGCCACATCGGTCTCAATATCCTCTGCCAGCCGTGGAAAAGAAGGAAGATCTGTTGTCGCTCTCCAAAAGGATTCCGGGTATTGTGGAAGCCCTTGCCCCATCCGAACCTGTTCATTCATTTTATTAAAGCCTCCTCCTTGCAAAATGTGTATATTCGGTTCTCATCTAACTGTCATCCATTATTACCACGGTCGGGGAAAAAGAAACTAGAAGAGCTTTAAGACATGTCCATTTACCATTTCACCCTTCCGGTTAAGTGCAGGGTCGTCGCTGTGAAGTCCAAGGAACACGGGAAGAGAAGGAGGGAGGGGGGAGCTGACGTTAAGCACTATCAATTGTGGAAGATTATGTTAAAATAAGAGTGGTTATCTATCTTGCACAAGGAGGTTCCGAATATGGAATTCAGAAGACTAGGCGGCAGCGGATTAAAGGTAAGTGACATCAGTCTGGGAAGCTGGCTGACGTACGGCGGCTACGTTGAACGGGTAAATGCCGTGAAGTCAATCCAGACAGCCTACGGCATGGGTGTAAACTTCTTCGATACGGCTAATGTTTATGAACAAGGTGCTGCTGAAGTGGTTGTCGGAGAGACGTTGAGGGCATTTCCACGTGAATCTTACGTACTGGCTACCAAGGTATTTGGTAAGATGGGCGATGGACCTAATGATCAGGGACTATCCCGTAAGCATATTATGGAGCAGTGCCATGCCAGCTTGAAACGCCTTGGCACGGATTATGTAGATATTTATTATTGCCACCGGTTCCACACGGAAACACCGGTTGAGGAAACACTTCGAGCATTGGACGACCTGGTTCGTCAAGGTAAGGTGTTGTATGTCGGTGTCAGTATGTGGACCGCGGCTCAGATGGAAGAGGCATTAGCGGTTGCAGACCGTTATTTACTGGACCGGATTGTCGTAAACCAGCCGTTGTATAACATGTTTGAACGCAGCATTGAGAACGAAATTATCCCGCTTGGCGAGAAGAAGGGTATCGGTCAGGTTGTATACTCTCCGCTGGCGCAAGGCGTGCTGACAGGTAAATATGCATCCGGAGAGGATGTGCCGGAGAATAGCCGCGCGTCCAAACTCGGGACGGACCGACTTAAGATCAGCGAGGAGCGTATCCGTCAGGTACAGGCTCTTGGCCACATTGCGGACGAGCTTGGCATCAGTGTCGGACAGCTGGCGTTGGCCTGGATTTTACGTCAGGGCAATGTGTCGAGTGCCCTTGTCGGTGCAAGCCGTCCGGAGCAGGTAGAGGAGAATGTAAAAGCGTCGGGCATCAAGTTGTCGTCTGACACGCTGACAGCTATTGAGGATATTCTAAAGAAATAAGAATAGAGCTGTCCCAAAAGTAGATTTTTCTACCGAGGGACAGCTCTTACTGTATCAGCATTTAGATCAAGCATTCAATCTTGTATACCGGCTAAGAGTAGCCGCGGTACAGATCCGATTCCGGCCACCATCTTTCGCCCGGTATAACTCCAGGTCAGCTTGCTTGAGCAGATCGCCGGCATCCGAAGCTTGTATCGTATCTGGATGTACAGCAGCGCCGATCGAGACGGTTATCTTGAGCACTGTCCCATCTCCAGGATCAAAGGAATGGCCCTCCACGGCGGCTCGGATCTTCTCGGCAAGTAGCGATACTTCAGCCGGAGAAGCCTCAGGAACGAGTATCGAAAACTCTTCACCGCCAGTGCGTGCCACTTCGCAAAATGAACGAGTGTGATCCTTCAGCACCCTGCTGAGCTGCTGTAAAACGACGTCTCCGACCGCATGGCCGTAGGTGTCGTTTATTTTTTTGAAGTGATCGATGTCGACTGCGAGGACTCCGAGCCGTTCATTGAAATGATGGGCTTCAAGAAAGCGCTCGGACAGAAGCTGTTCGAATTGCCGCAAGTTATTCAGATTGGTTAGATAATCGGTTTCCGAGTTTTTCTTCATTTGCAGAAACAGCTTGTTGGAGGTGTTAATATATTCCGTCAGGGTGTAGATGACTAACGTCCCGAGCACCGAGATGATTAATTGAGTTATAAAGAATTCAAAGATGCTGCCCTGTGACTTCAGATTAATCTCCATGACCACCAGAATGACGAGCATACCCGTAACGTTCATGATCATCATTTTGATCAGGCGGTTACATCGAAAGCTGGAAATGAGCCCACATAGGATCCCAATCAGAAACATGCCCGTGGCAGCGATTGCCGAGGAGGCAGTCAGACCGAATAACAGCAATCGCCCAGCCGCGACCAGAATTCCTGCAATAAGGGATGGCAGCCAGCCCATATAACTCGCTATGACGACAATCGCCAGGTGGCGCAAATCGGCAAAAAGCAACGGATTGATCGGGTAAGAATAGTACATTAATATGATGCCGTATATCCCAAAGAGCAGTCCCGCATTTATTTTTACGATAAAGGAGGGGGACTGTACACCGATTACATATTTTTGGGATAACAGTCCCGAGACATATATGAAAGTTACAAATACACAGAAATTCGTGAAAAGTATGTTAATCATAAGACGAATTCCATTCCTTTCACACACCGAAATAAACGGCATGGATTTCATAGGGATGTAAAAAGAAAATGTTACTTCCTATTTTATCGGAAAATGGAATTGTATGTCGAATAAGATTAAAGTTACGTTATTTACTTTGAACTGCTGGTAAAGGGAAGACGGACTTCAAACATCGTTTGCGCCTCGCTGCTGCTGACATGGATCGTTCCGTTATGCGCATCGATAATGCTTTTGACAATGGCAAGGCCAAGCCCGGCTCCGCCGGTTTGATCAGTACGAGAGGCGTCCGCACGGTAAAACCGATCAAATATATGGTTGATGGAATGGGAGGGGATAGGCGGCCCGAAATTAATAACCTGCACGATGGCGTGGTGCTGATCCCGGTTGACCGTCAGGTCAATCCTTCCGGCATCTTTACCGTGCCGGATAGCATTGGAAAGCAGGTTCTCAAAGGTTCGCATCAGCTTGTCCCCGTCTGCTGCAATCATTATTTTTTCTTCTGTTGCCGTAAACATTACCTGAACATTGTCTTGACGCGTATGACCTGATAAGGAGAAGTCAGCAGCAAGCTGGCCGAGTAGTTCCACGAGGTTAATGTCTGCACGGTTCAGGGGTGAGTATCCCATACGTGTATAATCAAAGAGGTCGTTCACCAACCTGCCCAGACGCATCGACTTTTCAAAAGCGATGTCTGTATAATACCGCAGCTCGACTTCGTCTTTATACCGGTCTTCGCTGACCAGTCGCAAATAGCCGATTATGGAAGTAAGCGGTGTGCGCAGGTCGTGGGATACGTTGCTAATCAGCTCGTTTTTAGCCTGTACGGCCATACGCTCCTCTTCCATAGAAAGTTTGAGCTGCTTGGCCATCCGGTTAATGTGATCAGCCATCAATCCGAACTCATCCTCAGATTTCACCTTGATCTCCTGATCCAGCTCGCCCCGGGCAAGCCGATTCGTGCCTTCTATTAGCTGATTCATCGTGGTGATCGTTCTTCGGCTGAGCAGCAGCACAATGCACACAAACAGCGCGATGCCGCTGATCGTGGCAAGAATGGGAAACCCGAAAAAATCCTCAAGGAATCGGTTCATCAAAAAAAGCTGATCCACCCATGTGTTATTCCAGTATTTCCGGCCGAGTATCCTTGCCCCTTGACGAATGCCGAACAAAATAAGCAAGGTCAGTGCTCCGCTTATGAAGAACAGATTAATAATTTTCCACTGAAATTTACGCATTGATCTTATACCCAACGCCCCACACGGTCTGAATAAGCTTATAACCTAGCTCCTTTTCAAGTTTGTCCCGCAGATTACTGATGTGAACCATCACGGTGTTGTTAGAGACGTAATATTTCTCTTTCCATACTTGTTGAAAAATATCTTCCGCGCTGAATATTCTCCCCGGCTGACGCGCAAGAAGATACAGGATATCGAATTCCCTGGCTGTAAGGGATACTTCTCTTCCATTCGCTGTTACCTCATGTGTGGAGCGGTTGATCTCGAGTCCGTCCAGATACAGGCTTGCAGGAACCGAAGCCTGATGCTCGGCGTTATACTGCAGGGAACGTCTCAGCAGCGATTTCACGCGAGTCGTTAACTCCAATGGATTGAAGGGCTTGATCATATAATCATCGGCTCCGGTCATGAGCCCCAGTATTTTATCCATATCCTCACTCTTGGCGCTTAACATCAATATGGGAATAGACGATGTTTCCCTAATCTTTCGGCAGGCGTCCATTCCGTTCAACTTGGGCATCATGACATCGAGTATAATCAGATCGATAGAGCCTTGGTTTTGCTCCAGCTGTAAAATTGCCTCTTCCCCGTCATGAGCCTTGATGACTTGATATCCTTCATTCTCTAAATAGATGGAGATCAAACCGGCAATTTCTTTATCATCATCTACAACTAATATGCTTCGCATAAACGATCCTCCATTTTTTAAGACCCATTGGCTTCCTAGTTCTGTAATAGAGGTTGTTCAAAAAGTCCGCTTTTGATCACGAAGTGAATCAGGAAGTGGGCTCGGCATCGAATCTTGAATTCAGCCGTTCCTTCCGGTGCTCACGTACCCAAAACGTACGCTCCGCTCCTCAGTCCCTAGCTTCATCCAGCCTTCTCGGTGCTGAAAACCGACCTTTTTGAACACACACTAATAGATTCAGTTTACCCAAAAAACGGACGTTAGGGTATCCCAAAAAGCACTCTGTCTGCGAAATCCATAATCCATCAACTTCCTAGTTTCGGTAAAGCGTTCATTGGAATTCCCTGCACCCATAACGACGGAGATCAGCCGGCTGCCGCCGCGTTTAGATGTTCCAGTGAAGCAGTAGCCTGCCTGCGATGTGTACCCGGTTTTGAAGCCGTCAATGCCGTTATAAGCGTGAGTTTCACCAGGGAGCATGAGATTGGTCGTATGCAGCGATATTTCCCTTTGGGGGATGTAAATATCTTTTTGCCCGGTCACTTCCAGTACATTCGGATAAGTTTGAAGAAGCCATCTCGTAAGCAAAGCTGCGTCCCGTGCGGTCATTTCCGTATCCGAGTAGGAAGCGGCTTCTGCAAAACCGATGAGATCACCGGATGTAAGGCCCGAAGCGTTCGCGTATACCGTCTTGGCGGACAAGCCGATATGTTTGGCCTTCTCGTTCATTAGATAAACAAATTCTGTTTCGGATCCACTTAGATGCTCTGCGATCGCTACAGCGGCATCGTTTGCGGAGTGAATGACAAGTGCGTCAAACATCTGCTTCAAGCTGTAGATTTCACCTGCCGCTATACCTATCTGAGAACCCGGTACCCCTGCGGCGTAATGGCTGACAGATACATCCTCATTCCATGAATGTTGTCCCGAATCGACAGCCTCTAGGACAATAAGCTCAGTCATCATCTTCGACATACTGGCTGGGGGTAGTGCCTGATCGGCGTTATGAGAATATAGAACTTTACCGGTATCGGCGTTAATCAGTACGGCTGCCCGCACTTTTAATTGTGGAGGGATGAATATCTTTATTATGTATACTGCGATCAAAATGACACCCAAGGTGAGAAGCATAAGGGAGAGCTTGGATCGTATTCTCCTGTTCTGCCGCCAAGGTCGAACCCGGGGTTTCTGCAAGTCTTGTGCAGCGGATGATTGTTTTGATATAGATTCCATTAATGACTTTCTCCTCTCCCGTTTCTGTTAATATCCACTAGTGTAGACAAATGGAATTAAGTATTTATAAATTGATTCTTAAGAAAAGTTAAAGATTAGTTCGCATCAACTTGAACGGGAATGATTGACCTTAGAAGGATTAAGATTTATACTTGGTCTAAAAATAAATTAAAAGGGTGAATACCTTGAAATCATTAAATTTAACGACACAACGTCAAGCAGTTTACGATGTGATTAAGCAGTCTAAGGATCATCCCACTGCCGCGGACATCATGAACCGGTTAATGGAGAAAGGTAATAATCTGGCATACGGTACGGTGTACAACTCACTTCGCTACTTGACGGATAAGCAGCTCATCCGGGAATTGAAGCTTGGTGAAAGTGCGAGCCGCTACGATGCCCGTACCGATGATCATCAGCATATTATGTGCGAGGTCTGCGGCAAGGTGGATGAGGTCATGACCGAAGTGCCTAAGGACTGGGCCGAAACCGTCTCGGAAGAAACGGGGTATGTTGTAAATCACGCTCACGTAGTGTTTGGAGGGGTGTGTCCGGAGTGTCAAATCAAGCGGAACAAATAATTGAAGGGTTGAACGATATATATTCGATGAAGGGTTGGCAGGCAGGAACTCCATATGGCCGACCTGTTCCGGAGGAGCCGACGGGAGAAACATGTCCGGTGTCTTTATTCCGGGCAGCGATGATCAGTCGTTCCCCTGGCCGTGTACATGAGCTGGTCCGTACCTTGTCGGAGAACTGCTTTGACGTCATGGTAATGCGGCGGTGGGAACCGCTACTGCAGTCCGCGCTTAATACGGGTTTAATTGTGGTGGATATGACAGCATGTAGAGATATGGCGGAATTTGAAGGTGAGCGGAATGTGCTGATTCCATTGGCAGACAGTCTGAATGTCCCGGTGATGTATCTCGTGAGTGAAGAGCTGATGAGCCGGGCAAGTGGAAGACTGCTACAGGAAGAGCTTATGGTGTGGCCTCCACGTTCCAAGGGAACGCTGCTGTACCAGGTTCAGCGGGCCATTCGGGTGCATTCCATATCGGCAGCTCCTTCTGGAGATCTTACCGATGCCAACCGGAATATATATAAGGATTTATGGATCGACCGAGACAAAATGATTGTGCAGCGCGGACAAACGCCTATACATTTGACAAAGACAGAGTACAGCTTGCTTGTCCTTCTCATGGACAGTGAGGGTGCTGTCCGCACCCGTGAAGAGCTGATGAGTGAAATCTGGGATACCGATTTTCTTGGGGGCAGCAATGTGGTCGATGTTCATATTAAAAGTTTGCGGAAAAAGCTCAATGATAATGCGAGCTCACCGCGCTATATCGCAACAGTTAGAGGAGTCGGATACCGCTTGGCGGATTGACTTCTCTTTTTTTTGTTGGCGGCTCTATGGATGATAACCGTAAATAAGACCAAAGTGGCTTTATATAAATGGGCTGGGCAAGTATACTGTATTAAAATAACAAAACATAGCAGATAAGAGGGAAGAGAAGAACGGGAGGCGAAATGATGGCTCAATATATGAAGGGGAAAGTCATTGCATTGGCGGGCCCCCGCAAGGCAGCGGACATGGCGAAATTGGTGGAGAAAATGGGCGGAACACCTGTGCTGCGTCCAGCTCAGGGAACTGTTTTTTTGGATGATGAGACACTGAGAGAGTCTATTGCAGCTTGGGTAAGCGAGCCTCCCGCCTGGAATGTGTTCACAACGGGGATCGGCTTTGAGGCCATTATGGCGGTAGCGGAACAGATGGAAGTGTCAGACAGATTGCTTGAGATCATTGAAGGTACATCGATTGCCGCAAGAGGATACAAGACAGTAAACGCTTTGAAAAAACACGGGCTTGTGCCGGTTGTAAGAGATGATGATGGCAGCACGGCTGGTTTGATCCGCTCATTTGAATCTCATGATCTGAACGGAAAGCGTGTCATGATGCAGCTGCACGGTGAATCGGCACCGCAGCTGGTATCATGGCTGCAGGAAAGAGGAGCCGAGATCGTTCAGATTTTGCCCTACAAGCATATCCCTCCAGAAGAGCAGGATCTTGAGCTGCTGATGAATGAGATTATTGAAGGTAAAGTTGATGCGGTTGCCTTCACCAGCGCGCCGCAGTACCGGTTTCTGTCGGAGTTTGCCCGCAGTCAGGGCAAGTTCGAGGCGCTTGTGCAAGCTTTCAGCGGCAAGGTTACCGCAGCGGCTGTTGGCAAAGTCACGGCTCAGGGCCTGCGTGAGGAAGGCATTGAAGTGAAAGTGGTGCCGGAAGAAGAACGAATGGGCAGCATGATGGTTGAGTTGGGACGATATTTCGCTCGGGCGTCGATTTCTTCTTGACGGCTATGATTATGTTCAGTGCATAACGGGAAAATTGGTACTAAACCCCTTGGTCTCGATGCGAACAGACCAACGCTGCCATAGTAGCAAAGCGGTTAACATCATTATGTAAGGAGGATTTGAAGAATGGAAAGAAAAAAAGCACTCTTAATTGGTAGCTACACGCACCCTAAATTTCATCCACTGCAAGGAATTGATACGCAAGTTTCTCATCTGCTGAATGATATGTTCACGGTACAGTGTACTGAAAATCATAAAATGCTAAAGGAAAGCAATCTGTATCCCTATGATCTTTGCATTGCTTACAGTGATTTGTGGGACGAGAAGGTATCGCCACAGCAGACGGCGGGTCTGCTTTCGTACGTGAGCGGAGGCGGCGGACTGCTGGTACTACATAATGGCATTACACTGGCAAACCGTTATGAATTGGCCCAATTAATCGGTGGTCGCTTCGACGGCCATCCGCCGATTCAGAAGTTATCTTTTACACCGGCTGCCCCGAATCATGACATTATGAAGGGGATCGATCCGTTTGAGCTGGAAGAAGAACCATACCGGTTCGTATTCGATCCGTTTACGGATAAAACGGTGCTGCTCCAGTATGAGTATGAGGGAGATTTTTGGCCAGCAGCTTGGTGCCACACGTACGGAATTGGAAGAGTTGTGTTTCTCATGCCGGGCCATCACGAGCCGTCGTTCTTGCAGCCTTCAGTAAGATCTATGATCACGCAGGCTGCAAAGTGGGCGTCGCGGTTTCCAGGATAAACAAGGATAAGCAAGGGTTAATCAGAACCTTTTCGGTAATGCTGGATGTGGGACCGTTTTTTTCTTGCGTGTATTCAGGTTATAATGATTTCAATGCGACAAAGACAACGATCGGGAGGGAAAAGCGATGAGTGATCTTTTTAAGAAAGCAATCTCGTTAGGATTAGGCCTTACCGTAGTCAGCAAGGAAAAAGTAGAGAAAATTGTAGATGATTTGGTCAAAAGGGGAGAACTGGCTCCCGATGAATCCAAAGCGCTAGTAAACCGACTCATTGAGCGGGGCGAAGAAGAGCAGTCTCAGATCAAATCAATCATTTATGACCAAGTGAAACGGGTTCTGTCCGAACTGGACGTCCCTTCAGAGAACGATGTTGCCATCCTGGAACAGCGCATCACGGCTCTGGAGATGAAAGTTGCAGAGCTGGAAGGGACACGGTCCGAATAAATGGCTGTCCGAATTAGGCATGCCGGCCGTTACCGGGAAATCGCCATGGCGCTTATGCGTCATGGCTTTGGCTATATGGTGGAGGAGATGGGGCTGTTCCATATTCTCTCCCTCCCTGTAAAGTGGATATCACGGGAGGAGCCGCAGAGCATCAAGCTGGGAGAGAGGATCCGAAGGGTCCTCGAAGATCTCGGCCCGGCCTTCATTAAATTCGGCCAATTGGCCAGCACACGCTCAGATTTGCTTCCTGACCATATCATCCAGGAATTGGTGAAGCTGCAGGAGCGTGTTCCCCCCTTCTCCTCAGAAAGTGCCAGAGCCCTGATTGAACAAGAATGGGGTACGCCTATTGACCAGGTGCTTCAATCATTTGAGGACCGCCCGCTTGCTGCAGCTTCGATCGGTCAGGTGCATGCCGGGAGGTTGAAGAGTGGAGAAGCGGTAGCAATTAAGGTCCAGCGTCCCGGGGTCGAGAATATGATTGGAAGAGACCTTGAAATTCTGAAGGATATCGTCTCATTGGCTGAGAAGCATTGGGATTGGGTGAAGCAGTACCGGGTGGACCGGATGGTGGATGAATTTACCCGTGCCGTGATGACGGAAATGGACTATAGTCATGAAGCGAGGAATGCGGAGAAGATTGCAGCCCAGTTCAGTGACAGTAAAGTCATTGGAGTTCCGACTATTTACTGGGAATACACAACATCCCGTGTGCTGATGATGGAATATGTAGAAGGCATTACACTAAGCCGCAGCAAGGAGCTGGCAGACAAGGGATACGACCTGAAGGCCGCTGCTGAGCATTTAATTGAGGGAATGCTCCATCAGATATTTATCGAAGGCTTCTTCCATGCCGACCCTCATCCCGGCAATTTGCTGGTGAAGGAAGATGGAAAGCTAATATTCTTGGATTTCGGCCTTGTCGGCCATTTGAGCGAGGATATGAAGGATCATCTGTCGGGGCTCGTTATTGCGCTGATGAGGCGGAATACGGAGGGCATGATCCGTGCGGTTCTTCGGATGGGAATCGTACCGGAAGACTGTGACCTTGAACTTCTAAGGGCCGATCTGGAACGGTTGAGAAATGAGTATTATGATGTGCCTTTTGTACAGGTGCGTGTGGGTAAGGCGCTGAGTGATCTGTTTGGGGTGACCCAGCGTCACCGGATTGCATTGCCTCCGGATCTGACACTCATGGGAAAAGCGATGCTAACACTTGAAGGTGTTATTGAGCATCTTGACCCTGAGGTCAGCATTATTGATATGGCTGAACCGTTCGGAAGGAAACTGTTGAAGGAACGATTTAATTCCCGGCGAATCGGCCGTAAAGTGCTGGACGGTGTTACCAATCTTGCGGAGAGTTTGTTGGACCTGCCTGGACAAGCCAAACAGTTGTCGGCACTAGTCAGCAAGGGAAAGCTGAAGGTGGAGATCAGTGTGCCGGAGCTGCAGCAGCTAATGCGCAAGCTGGATCAGATCAGCAACCGATTGTCGTTTAGTGTCGCGCTCTTGGCTTTTAGCATTATCATGGTCGGATTGATCATCGGCGCATCCTTAAGCCGACAGCCGACGATGCTGTGGAGTTTTCCAGCGATTGAGATCGGATTTGTCGTGGCATTACTCATGGTGGTGTGGCTGCTGTACGCTATTTTCAAATCGGGAAGGTTCTAGCCGGGAAGATTGTATGGAACGGGTTCGCTTGCGGTGTTGAATCCATGTCTGGACACCCATAAGCACCCACTCGATAATATGGTAGAATACTGCGACTGAAAGAGCCTCAAGCAGTCCACCGATATGAACGCCAGGAATAAGTAACGAGATGAAGTATAGGATGAATGTGTCCGTGATAATTGTGACTGATTGCTTGGCGTACACGGACACATCCCGGCCCAGACACAGGCGGAGCAGGGCAATGCTGATGGGATGGACAAAGCTCTCGAACAGCAGGAATCCGAGGAGCACAATCAGAGAAAAGCTGAACAGGCTTCCGATGCTTTCATAGGATATTACTTGTCCATATTCACTGGTCGTATGAAAAATAAGTGTAAACAAGACGGAAAATAGTGCGATCGGTACGATAACAAATACAGACAGCACAGGAATGAGCCATAATTTCACCCGAAAGGGGACAGGCTTTTCACCATCGCGCCGGTTAATATAATTGATGGTTACATTCATAATACCGAACAGCATCATCAGCACGAAGAAGGCTAGTGTAAGCTGAAATGCATTCATACCTGTACCTCCTTGAACGAAAAAGTGGGCTATATATTGACATTACCAGAGAGAGGAACATTTGTCAGTTTCTTTCCGTAGTCATTCTAATGAATCCGGATTATACCGGGAAATAATATAAATGAGGTGGAACGTTTGCCGAACTTTCAACAACTGGGCATAGACGAACAAATGGTACGCACGTTAAAAGAACAAGGAATTACCGTGCCGACGCCGGTACAGCTGGAGAGCATTCCGCTGCTGCTGGATGGAAAAGATGTCATTGCCCGAGCACGCACCGGGACAGGCAAAACGCTGGCTTTTATGCTGCCGATTCTGCAGCGTATCGACCCGAAGCGGTCGTATCCGCAGGCACTGATTGTGGCTCCGACACGTGAACTGGCATTGCAAATTACGGAGGAAGCGCGGAAGCTTACTTCAGGTGTGCAGGACGGAGTTAAGATATTGGCTGTATACGGCGGCCAGGATGTGGAGAAACAGCTGCGTAAACTGGAGGGCGGGCGCCATCTTATCATCGGCACGCCAGGAAGGCTGCTGGATCATTTGCGCCGGGGCACACTTGAGCTTGGCGGTGTCAAACAGCTCGTATTGGATGAAGCTGACCAAATGCTGCATATGGGCTTTCTGGATGAAGTTGAAGCCGTTATTGCGGCTTTGCCGTATCGCCGTCAGACGATGCTCTTCTCAGCGACGATGCCAGCAGGTGTAAAGCAGCTGGCTGGAAATTATATGAATCAGCCGGTGGACATCGTTGTAAAAGGTACTTCCCCGATCCCGCTGGAGCAGATCAAGCAGGTTGTCGTAGAGTGCAGCGATCGGGCGAAGCAAGATGCGCTCCGAGGCATGATTGAACAATACCGACCGTTTCTGGCGATTATTTTTTGCCGGACGAAGCGCCGGGCGACGACACTGAACGAAGCGCTTTTGGCTCATGGTTATGAATCGGACGAGCTGCATGGTGATTTGTCACAGGCGAAGCGGGAAGCCGTCATGAAGCGGTTTCGTGAAGCGAAGCTTCAACTTCTGGTGGCAACCGATGTTGCGGCACGAGGATTGGATGTAGAAGGTGTCACCCATGTGTTTAACTATGATATGCCTCATGATGTTGAGAGTTACATCCACCGGATTGGCCGTACGGGTCGCGCGGGTGGCAGCGGTGTCGCCGTGACGTTTGCGGCTCCGAAGGACCGCGGTGATCTCGAGCGCATCGAGCATGGCATTTCGATGCGGTTAAAACGTACAAGATGGGATGGACAGAGCGGCGAGATGCGTGAAGCCTCTCCTAAGGGTGGTCTGGATAAAGACAAACCGCGGAGAACGGGTAGCGGATCATCTCGCGATCGGGATCGTTCAATGTCTGAACGCGGCGGTAGCGGTCGTAAGGGCCGGGATATATCGGCTCTACGGGATTATGACCGGAGTGAGGGACGCAGACGTCCGGACGCCGGAGGACGTGGCGGTAATGCCAGCCGTGCTCAAGAAGGGCGGGGCGGCCGAAATGAATTGTCGAGCGGTATCGGTAGCGCGCGAAAGAACCCGAGTAACCGAGGTCAAAGCAGCCCAGATCGCGGCACATCTGGGGGCCGCGGGCAGTATGGTATAGACCGGGGTGCGGGTGGATACCGAGGTCAGGGTCAAGGCGGGCTGGACGCTGGTAGAGGGCAAGGTAGCCGGAGTCAGAGCGGAACTGGCTCTGCCCGTAAATCGCAGGACGCAGGCAGAGGCAGAGCTTCTGGCGGACGCAGCTCGACCGGACCGGACCGCGGCGGCTTTAACAGCCGTCAAGGAGGGAAAAGTCAGGGCGGCGGACGGCGGGGCAGAAACCGTTAATAAGTAGGCATATACGTTAAACCTTGATTCAAGCTTGGCATAGCAAGTTAAGTAAAATACGTTACCATAGTCAAAAATTAGGAGGCGTTACCATGTCTGAACATAATCATGTAGTGAAAAAAGACGGCGAACTGGATATGAGTATGATGGATGACGCAATGAACCGGATTGACGATGGGGAGAAGGAGCGGATATTAAATGATTTCGATTCCTTCAAATCGTATTTACACAAACGTATTCAACTCGCGCAAAGTATTGGCTTGGACGAGGAACAGCTGGCACAAGCTGCTGAGAAAGTGGCTGGATATTTGGCAGCGAATGAAGAACCCCGCAACAGTGAGGAAAAGCTTTTGCAGGAGCTGTGGAAAGTCGGAACGCAGGAGGAGCAGCATAATCTGGCTCATCTGCTGCTGAAATTGGCTCAAGGTGGAACGGCACATTAATCATTAGAATTGCTTAATCCTTCTCCGGTTGAGACCGGAGAGGGATTTTTTAATTCTTGTATCCTGATATTTGTTTTTAAGATATCGTTTTCGGTATGATGGTTAGCAAGAGATGATAAAGGTTTCGAAGGTACAGGGGCCTTGTTCTCTAAACGAAGGGGAGGGAATGGATTTGACTCTTTACGACTTGAACGCAACAAATTCGGCCGGACGCGATGTTTCTTTGGAGGATTACAGAGGTAAGGTTCTGCTTATTGCTAATACAGCCAGTAAATGCGGACTGACACCGCAATATGGAGAGCTTCAGAAATTGTACGATCAGTACCGCGATCAAGGCCTTGAAATTCTTGGGTTTCCGTGCAATCAATTTGGCGGACAAGAGCCCGGCACGAGTGAAGAGGCAGCTTCGTTCTGCCAGCTGAATTATGGTGTAACATTCCCGGTATTCGCCAAAGTGGACGTGAATGGTGAACAAGCCCATCCGCTGTTCCGGCATTTGAAAAGTGAGCAGCCAGGTGACACACCGGATGGTGAAATCGTATGGAATTTCACGAAATTTCTGGTGGATCGTAATGGGAAGGTAGTTCAGCGTTTTGAACCGAAAGAATCGCCTGAGTTGATGAAAGAAGCGATCGAAACACTGCTTGGGTAAGGATTAGCTGCATATGAGTGCTAACACATCATCTATACAAGAACCATCGGGACAGGCCTTGCAGCCTGTATCCGGTGGTTTTTTGCTGTTTTCCTCCAATACCGCTTCAGCCTGATGAGTCCCCATAGCCCCGTATGGATTCATCAACTGTATGTCAGGAGAATGAGCAGAAAAACAGAGATCAATGACATCCAACATGACCTATTTACTGTCAAGATGCAATTTCACATAGAACATGTGAAATTATGAACAAAGTATGACGATTGCAACATACCTATTGCAATGTGAAATAAATCACACTAGAATAAAGACTAATCAAAGGTGAAATAATTCACAAGAAAGCAAGCATGATTCTGTATCAAACAGACCATCTTAAACAAATAAAGATTTATTCTGAGGAGGAACCTACCCATGAAAGTAGCAGTTATCGGATGTACACATGCCGGAACGGCAGCCATTGTCAACACAGCTAAGCTTTATCCTAATGCCGAAATTACCGTTTATGAGCGAAATGATAATATTTCCTTTTTGTCCTGCGGTATTGCTCTTTATGTAGGAGGCGTCGTTAAAGATCCAGACGGATTGTTCTATTCTTCGCCTGAGAAACTGGATGAGCTTGGTGTGAACACCAAGATGCTTCATGAGGTTCTGTCCGTGGATACCGATGCCAAGACTATGAAGGTCCGCAATGTTCTGACAGGTGAAAGCTTCGAGGACTCTTTTGACAAGCTGATTGTTACGACTGGTTCCTGGCCGATTGTTCCGAAGCTGGATGGAATTGATCTTGATAATATATTGCTCTGCAAAAACTATAACCATTCCAATACCATTATTGAAAAAGCGAAGGATGCCAAGCATATTACAGTGGTGGGTGCAGGCTACATCGGTGTTGAGCTTGTAGAGGCCTTTCAGATGAACGGCAAACAAGTGACGCTGATTGACAGTGAAGAGCGGATTCTTAATAAATATTTGGATCCTGAGTTCAGCGAGAAAATTGAGGAGTCATTCCTGAACAAAGGCATAGAGTTGGCACTGAATCAGACGGTTCAATCATTTGGGGGGCAAGACGGAAAGGTCAGCCGTGTAATTACCGATAATGGGGAAATACAAACGGATCTGGTCATTCTCTGTATCGGCTTCCGTCCAAACACGGAACTGCTGAAGGATCAAGTGGATATGCTCCCGAATGGAGCGATTATTGTAGACAAATATATGCAAACCAGTAAAAAGGACGTTTTCGCCGCTGGAGACAGCTGCTCTGTACATTATAATCCAACAGGGAAGACGGCTTATATCCCACTGGCGACAAATGCCGTCCGGATGGGGACCTTGGTAGCGCGTAATCTTGTACAGCCGACGACAGAGTACATGGGCACTCAAGGAACCTCTGGTTTGAAAATATACAATCTCAACATTGCTTCCACGGGATTGACCGAAGGGGCCTGTGCAGGTGAAAAAATGAATGTGGACACGGTCACAATTACCGACCATTACCGCCCTGAATTCATGCCGACTTTTGAATCGGTAACCCTGAAGGTCGTTTTTGAAAAAGACAGCCGCAAAATGGTGGGTGCGCAGATCCTTTCCGAAGTGGATTTGACCCAGTCGATAAACACCTTGTCGGTATGTATCCAGAACGGGATGACGATAGACCAGCTTGCATTTATCGACTTCTTCTTCCAACCGCATTACAACAAACCTTGGAACTTCCTGAATACTGTAGGACTCTCGGCGTTGCCTGAGGTGAAGGCAAAAGAGCCAGTTCACGCATAAAGCAATCTTAGGCACCGAGTATTTCTTCCAATTACGTTTGACCATCTACGTTGAACAGAGCCTCCCTGCAAGCAAGGGGGGCTTTTTTTAACAATTGGCAGGAATATGGAAGTTTATGGCGAATTAATCCATGGTAGATAGAGAACAGAAACTGAACATGGAGGATGAGAGACGATGACTACCCGTAAAATAATGATCCTAACAGCGGCATTATGCGGACTGCTGTTGACCGCGGCATGCTCGAATGATAAAGAAAAGGAACCGATTACGGATACAATCACTACCAATGTAGAACAGGATCAAGGAACAGAGGCGGGAAGCGAGCCAGAAGAGAAGATGGCGGACTCAGAAGAGGCTCCCAAGGAGACGACTGTCAAGGCACCTTCAGATCAGCCTGCAAGCATCGGAGAAGCGCTGAACTATCACGGTATGATCGTTACCGTTCATTCTGTCAGGGAGTCGAATGGCGATGATTTCCTGAAACCTCAGGAAGGCAACATTCTGAAAGTTCTTGATATAAGCGTGGAGAACACGGGAGATGAGGAATTGGTCGTTTCCTCGGCTCTTTCATTCAGTTTGTCTGATGACAGCGGTGAGATGTACATGCCTGTTGTCACTTCCGATATTAAGCAAAGCCTGGACGGCAAGCTCGCCCCGGGAGAACAGCTGCAGGGAGAAATCCCATATGAGGTAAGTAAAGAGGTCAAAGGTCTGAAGCTGACTTATAGGATTCCGTTAAAGGATGGAGAAGCGGTGTGGAACATTGAATAAGACGGCTTTTTGGTTGAACAATATCGATCATAAACGTATGAATAAGGATGCCGGATATACGGCATCCTTATTTTAGGTAAAATTATGGGGAGGGTGTCTCTTTACATCCAAACACATCTCCTTTAGAATTAAACCGTACAGTCGGTTTTTTGGTGAAGTAACTGTTTTCTTGTAAGGGAGGGTTTGCATTGACTACCGATAAAGCACTCAGAAAACGCGACCTGATCCTCGACAAAGCGAAAGAACTGTTTATCCAGCGCGGATACGCTGCGACCTCTATGGATGAGCTTGTCCGTTACATTGGTGTCAGTAAAGGAAGTATCTACTATCACTTTGAAAGCAAAGAAGAGCTCTTTCTTCAGCTTCTCGCTCGGCAGAACCGGGAGTGGATAGATGCTTGGACAGAGAAACAAAGCAGTTTTACGAGCTTTGAGGAGAAATTATACGGTATTGCGGAACATATGGTGAATGACTTTCAGAACCCGCTCGCAAAGGTCGGAGAGGAATTTTATCTCAGCAATCCAGATAATAAGAGTCTGTTGGATCAGATTCTTACCATTGTGCTAGGACCACGGAAGCTGTATCGTGAAATTTTTCTGGAGGGTGCTGAGCAGGGGCTTCTGCCAGAAAATGATGTTGATGAGATTTCAGTTATTTTTGCCTCGATGCTGGACGGCATGTCTACTTCTTCCTATGAACGCTCTACTGAAGAATTGCGTTTATTGTACCGTAAAGGTGTCGGTTACTTTCTGCACGGGGTGATGAGGGCGAAAAGTGTTCAATAGCTGAACCAGCTATAGTCTCTAATTTGTTTAAGTGTAATTGTCGCGGACAGTATCCGGCTTAAACGAGCGGGTATACTGTTTCGTCGATTTAATATAAACCGACTAGTCGGTTTAATCTTGTTAAAGGGGGAAATGTTCTATGAAACATCTGATTACTAACCGTTCGTTTGTTCTTCTGATGATGTCCGACCTTTTACAGAATGTCGGCATCTGGATTCGTAACATGGCTTTGCTGTACTTTATTATGGAGAAAAGCGGCAATAGCCCGGTTGCGGTATCTCTATTGACCGTGATCCAATATGCTCCAATATTCATCTTTTCAATTATAGGAGGTGTTCTGGCGGATCGTTGGCGTCCCAAGCGAACGATGCTTTGGGGAGATATACTCAGCTTTCTGTCCATACTCCTCGTCTTGTTTGTCGTTCTGGCGGGATATTGGCAGGCCGTCTTTGGTGTTACACTCATATCAGCGGTGGTGTCCCAATTCTCGCAGCCCTCTTCGATGAAAATAATTAAACGTTGTTTACCAGATGAACACGTTCCAGCCGCAACGGCGTTGTCACAGACGATGATGTCTCTCTTTATTATTGCTGGGCCGATTGTAGGGACGGCGATATACCAGACCTTCGGGCTGGAGGCGTCGCTCACTAGTTTGCTCGCGGTATTCGGTATGTCGGCGATTCTAATCAGTTTCATTCCGTCCTCGATCGACGATTCAACAGGTGTAGAGGCGTCATCCGATAGATCATTTATGAAAGAACTCCGTGAAGGATTCTCCTATATCAGAACGAGCCAGCTGATTAAAATGATGCTTGTTGTTTATATCATCCTGGCACTGGGCTCCGGTTTAATTCAGCCGCTTGATATTTTTGTTATAACGGAACGGCTTCATCTGGATATGACAAGCGTACAGTGGTTCACAGCGCTAGAAGGCTTTGGCATGCTCATCGGCGGTGTCATCGCTGCAGTTATCGCCGGGAAGTTAAAAGGTTCTGTTCTGTTGTTCAGCGGACTTGCCTTTCTGGGTATATCCACCTTTGTTGAGGTGCTGTCCATATGGCCAGTCCTGACCGGAACGATGCGTTTCCTGACAGGCTTGCTTCTAGCGATGGCCCAGACCGCCTTGATGGCCGTTATGATTCGGAAGGTGGATGAGAAATTTGTAGGAAGGTTAAACGGACTCATGACGCCGGTCTTTACTGCCATGTTGCTGATCGGGTCGGGAAGCACAGGCATGTTTATGGCTTCCACCTCCATCGTCGTTGTATATTTCACGGCAGGTATTCTGTTTTTGTTAGCTTCTGTAGTCAGCTTGAGACTTCCTCTCTCGGTTGATCCGGCATCATCTGAAACAAAAATTGGAGGGGATTTAAATGGGAAAATATGAATTAGTAAGTGATTATCGTAATAATGAAAGCTTGAAGGAGAGTTTTAATGCCTTAGCTATGAAAACATTCGAATTAGATTTTCGAGGCTGGTACAACAAAGGGTATTGGAATGACAAATATATACCGTATTCATTTGTTGATGAAGATAAGGTTATCTCAAATGCTTCGGTTAATAAAATGTCAATAATTATTAATGGTAAAAAGTATAAAGGGATTCAGATTGGTACAGTAATGACAGATGAAAATTATCACAATCAAGGTTTGGCTAAGCAATTAATGCAACATATTATGAAAGAACACGAAAATACCTGTGATTTCATGTATCTTTTTGCGAATGATACTGTATTGGATTTTTACCCGAAGTTTGGCTTTACACGTCTAAATGAAAGTGAGTTTAGCTTAGACCTAGCAAAAAGCTCAATTCAAATGAATATGGATGCAAAAGTAATGCAGCTTGCTATTGAAAATGATCTTGCATTACTTGAGAAATTTGCGAAAAATCGCCATGTAAACTCAATGATTTTAGATGTTGAGCATAACGAAAGTTTATTAATGTTTTATTTCACAGTAGTATTTCATGAAGCCATTTTATATGTGGAAGATTTAGAAACGATTGTGCTAATGGAGGAAGAAGAAGATACTCTGCATATTTTTGATATCATTTCGTTAAATGCACCAAATGTTGAAGCTGTATTAGCAAGCATTGTGAAGGAAACAACGAAAAAAGTGGTATTTTATTTCACACCTGATTTTACAATTGAGGGCATGACACAAACCATTATGCCAAATGATGATGATGCTTTATTCGTCTTTACGAAAAAGTCATTGCTGAAGGGTAACTTTATGTTCCCGTTAACATCACATTGTTAATTGGAGTGCAATATCTATACTGGAGTTAAATAATCAAAACCTCACTTTGATCAAACTTTGTTCAAAGTGAGGTTTTTTCTTAATAAAAGTCTTATTCGGACGGTTCCTCTTTACCAAGTCTGCTATTACGGTATCCATATGCAGCGTAAATGATTATCCCGATCACCAGCCATACAATAAAGCCGATCCAGGTGATACGCTGCAGCGTAGTCAGCAAGTATACACAGCTGATGATTGCAATCAGCGGAAGCCACGGCACAAAGGGCACGCGGAATGTACGTTTCAGGTCCGGATGGGTTTTGCGCAGCACGATAATTCCGAGCGATACGGAGATGAAGGCGAACAACGTTCCGATGCTTGCGAGATCGGCCAGATTACCAAGGGGAACGAGGCCAGAGAACAGTGCGACTCCAATACCGGTTACCCAAGTGCTGAATTGTGGCGATTGTGACTTGGGATGAACGGAGCTCATTTTTTTCGGCAGCAGTCCATCCCGGCCCAGTGAATACAGCAGTCTGGATTGTCCGAACATAACTCCCATAAGCACCGTTGTCAGACCAGCGATGGCGCCAAGCGAGATAAAGTACGACATCCAGTCCTGCTGGATATAAAGCAGTGCGAAAGCGACAGGGTCTTTTACGTTCAGCAGGTTATACGGAACGAGACCCGTCAGTACAGCGGTAACCGCTACATATAGAACGGATACGATGGCGAGCGATCCAAGAATGCCGATCGGGAGGTTCTTCTGCGGCTGTTTCACTTCTTCTGCTGCCGTTGCAATGACATCGAATCCGATATACGCCAGAAAAGCGATGGCTGCACCGGTCATAACCCCTCCAAATCCGAAGGGCATGAAGGGAGTCCAGTTATCCGGTTCGACATAGAACACACCGACTCCGATAAACAGCAGGATGACACCCACCTTCAGATATACCATGAACGTGTTTAGACGGGTAGATTCCTTGGCACCGCGGGAAATGATCCAAGCGACAATCAAAGCGATGATAATGGCTGGAACGTCAACGTAAGTGCCCTCGGCAGGGTTAAAGGCACTGCTGATCGCCGTCGGCAGATGAATGCCGAGTCCCGCCAGTACGCTCTGAACGTAACCGGACCAGCTGCTGGAGACGAGTGCACTGGCAAAGCCATACTCCAGAACAAGATCCCAGCCTAAAATCCAGGCGAATCCTTCTCCGAAAGTAGAATAACTGTAGGTGTAGGCGCTTCCTGATACGGGTACTGTTGAAGCGAATTCTGCATAGCACAGCGCGCAGAAGGCGCAGATCATGCCTGCCAGCAGGAACGAGAGAATCAGTCCCGGTCCCGCATGGGTAGCCGCTGTTACGCCCGTTAATACAAAAATTCCTGTCCCCACAATAGAGCCGACGCCAAGGATGATGAGGTCCATTGCGCCCAGCTGTTTTTTCAAAGAGGAGCGAACCTCACCGCCATGCAGTTGGGGGATTGGTTTTTTGCGAAGCAGATTTTGTTTCAAATTCATAAATGGAGTCTCCTAGATGTTATTTAGATAGATTTCCCGATGTATGACCCATCCATTCCGCCATTATAAAGAAAAAACAAATTGATTTAAAGCCTTAAAGCGGTGTTGCGGTAAGGAAATGTATTACAGTAAACAAACGTGACATAATTTACGTTCGAAATTTCTTACTTACGTTAAAATGAAATAAAATAGATAATTTTTAAGATAAATGGTACAAAGGGGATAGAGGGATGGCATACTATAAGCCGCAACAGATTGCGGAAATCACTGTGGAAAATGGGGTCAAAAAAGCACATAATCCACTTTTGACCGTGTTAATCCTTGGTTTTTTGGCGGGAGCATTTATTGCGCTCGGTTATCTGCTAGATATACGTGTAATTGCCGGTGCACCTAAAGAGTTGGGCGGAATAGTCAGCTTAATCGGTGCAGCCGTGTTCCCGATCGGACTCATCTTAGTTCTGCTTGCCGGAGGGGAGCTGCTTACAGGCAATATGATGGCGATATCCCTGGCGAAAGTGGCAAAGCGGATCACTTGGGGTGAAGCGCTTAAGAATCTGACCCTCATTACCTTGAGTAATTTTGTGGGCGCGATATTTGTAGCTTACTTTTTCGGGCATGTCGTTGGACTGACGAGCAGTGGTGTTTATCTAGACAAGATGGTGGATTTGGCAGGACATAAACTGGATGACAGCTTCCTGCAGGCGTTCATTTCCGGTATCGGTTGTAACTGGCTTGTAGCACTAGCCGTATGGCTCTCCTATGGATCTGACAATATGAGCGGTAAAATTCTCGGAATTTGGTTCCCGACCATGGCTTTTGTAGCGATCGGATTTCAGCACGTGGTTGCTAATATGTTCTTGATTCCGGCAGCGATTTTTGAAGGCTATTTCAGCTGGGGAGAATACTTCATGAACTTTATTCCTGTCTGGCTTGGCAATATGGTCGGAGGAGCGATATTCGTAGCATTGGCATACTGGGCTGTATACCTGAAGGATGGTAAACCGGTAGCGGCTGATCAGGCTCAAGCTTCGTCTAAAGCGGCCCATTCACCTGAATTGAAGAAGAAACATGCCTAATCTATAAAAGGATACAAAAACAAATTCGCCATGCCAGGTTTCGGGGGAAGAAACACGGCACGGCGAATTTTTTTTGGGAGTAGTCCATGATTCGGCAATAAGAGAAAGGGTCTGGCTCCTCTTACATGCTCTTGTTACGAACTTACCCAGCTGGATGAAGGCTGAAACACATAAGAAAAAGGAATTTCATAGAAAGTATATAAAATGTGTTCACTTTACGAAAAAGCCTTCTTCGTTTTAAGATATAAGGATCTGTGCAGCTTACTTCAAGGGGGAGATAACGGAATGATTCATGAGGAGAATGGCGTATTCCCAGCGGTTTGTCCGCTGGATTGTCCGGATACTTGCGGCCTGCTGCTGCATAAAGAGAACGGGAAAATTGTGAAGGTAGCCGGAAATCCGGAGCATCCTGTCACCCAGGGCGCAATCTGCAATAAAGTACGGAACATGGCGGAACGGGTGTATCATTCGGAACGCCTATTGTATCCCCTTCGACGGACCGGCCCGAAGGGAGCTGCGATTTTTGAGCGGATCAGCTGGGATGAAGCGGTGTCGGAAATTACGGAGCGGTTTAAGACGCTTTCCGAGGAATATGGGCCCGAAAGTATTTTACCGTATAGCTTTTATGGCAATATGGGCGTGCTCGGCGTAGACGGAATGGACCGGAGGTTCTTCAACTCGCTTGGCTCGAGCAAGCTGAAGCAGAGCATCTGCAATTCAGCTGGAAATGAAGGCTGGAAGTCGGTCATGGGTTTTAACGGAGGGACCATTCCGGAGGAGACGGTTCATGCGGATGTAATTATCGTCTGGGGCGGTAACATTGTCAGCACCAATATGCATCAGGTGGTGCTCGCGGAGAAGGCACGGAAAAACGGGGCCAAGGTGGTCGTTATTGATGTGCATCGGAACCAGACCGGGCAGTGGGCGGATTGGTTCATTCCGCTTTATCCGGGAACCGACACGGCTCTTGCTGTTGGTATAATGCATATTTTGTTTCGGGATGGTCTGGTGAACGAGGAGTTTATGCAGCAATACACCTTGGGACATGAGGAGCTTAGGGAGCATGTGAAAGGGTATACGCCTGAATATGTATCCTCGGTAACGGGCATTCCTGCCAGCGATATCGAAAGATTGGCAGCTATGTACGGACAGGCAGAGGCCGCTCATATCCATATTGGCAACGGACTTCAGCATCACGACAACGGCGGTATGGCCGTACGCAGTATCACCTGTCTGCCGGGTCTTACCGGGCACTGGCTGAAGCAGGGCGGCGGTGCAACCAAAATGAACGGCGAATATAACAGCATGAATAGCGAAGCGTTGGAACGGCCGGATCTGCGTCCGAATCCAGAAGCGCGTACGATTAACATGAACCGGATCGGTGAGGCGCTTGCCATGACGGACAAGCCTATCAAAGGGCTGTTCGTTTATTGCAGCAATCCGCTCGTTGTCGCACCGGATACGGAGCGGGTACGAGCCGGATTTGAACGGGAGGATCTGTTCACCGTCGTACATGACTTGTTTATGACGGATACGGCCAAGTACGCCGATATCGTACTGCCTGCGACCTCCTCTTTCGAGAATACCGATGTGTTCGCTTCTTACTGGCATCAATATATACAATTACAGGAACCGGTCATTCCAGCTTTGGGTGAGAGCAAAAGTAATGTGGAGCTATTCTCTCTTCTGGGACGTGCAATGGGCTTTAATGAGGCTGCTTTCTCTGAAAGTGAAGAAGAGATGATTGCTCGTGCTTTGGATTATCCAGACAATCCGTATTTGAACGGGGTTACCTTGAGCGGCTTGAAAGAACACCGTCATGTGAAGCTGGATATGACGCCATACGCCTCTTACTTGAACAACCTGCCGACGGCATCAGGCCGAATCGAGCTGTATTCGGCTGCAATGGAGACAGCAGGGCTTCCACCGCTGCCGACCTATGTACCGCTGAAGGAAGGATATGACGGCATTCGTCGGGGGCGGGGTCATAAATACCCACTAATGTTTATTTCGCCACCGAACCATAACTTCCTAAACTCCACATTCGCTAACGTTCCCAAGCATCAGAAGCTGGAGAAGGAGCCTTTTCTGCAAATCCATCCGGAAGATGCGGCAGAGAGGGACATCGAGGATGGCATGTGGGTTACCGTATATAATGATCGTGGAACATATGAGGTACGTGCCAAGGTGACGGATAAAATGCTGCCCGGTACGGTTGTAAGTCAGGGACTGTGGTGGGAAGGTGAGGGGCGCAAGCAGCGGGCAAATGCTCTCACATCAGACCGGCTTTCTGATCTCGGGGAAGGTGCTACCTTCTTCTCGACTGTGGTTGAGGTAAAGCTTCATATATAAGGAACGATGCGTACACCGTAGCGTCTTATAACAGACAAAAGGGGACGTCCCAGGTCAATAGACCTCTTGGGACATCCCCTTTTTTCACACAACTGAGCGCACTGCTTTAAGGAAGCACATTGCCTGCTGCACGATAAATCTCGTACCATTCTTGACGTGTCATATAGACCTCGCTTGCCTTACAGCAATCTTTTAACCGATCGATATTCATCGTACCGATAACCGGTTGCATGTGTGCAGGATGGCGTAAAAGCCAAGCGATCGCGATGGTCGTGTTGCTAACTTCATATTTCTCCGCAATTTTATCAATCGTCTGATTTAATTCTGGGAACTTCTCGTTTCCAAGGAAAACACCTTCAAAGAATCCGTAATGGAATGGCGACCAAGGTTGAATGGTAATGTCGTTAAGTCTGCAATAATCAAGTACACTGCCATCTCGGTTTACAGCAGAGTTGTTCTCCATATTTACATTAATTCCATTAGAAATCATGTTGGCGTTAGTAATGCTTAATTGCAGTTGATTTGCAACAAGCGGCTGCTTGACCGACTTCTTCAGCAATTGGATTTGTAGTGGATTTTGATTGGAAACACCGAAATGTCGGACTTTTCCCGAACTTTCAAGAAGATCGAAAGCTTCCGCTACCTCTTCAGGCTCAACCAACGCATCTGGACGGTGAAGAAGCAAAACGTCCAAATAATCAGTCTTCAGTCGTTTAAGGATACCGTCCACCGATTCTAAAATATACTCTTTGGAAAAGTCGAACATCCCTTGTCGAATTCCACACTTGGATTGAAGGATGATTTTTTCACGAATATCATCGTTCATATCAATTGCATCAGCAAATATTTCCTCACATGTTCCACCGCCATAAATATCCGCATGGTCAAAGAAGTTCACACCTTCTTCCAGAGCTGACTGAACAAATTTCTCAGCCTCGGTTTTATCCAGTGAATTCATACGCATGCAGCCAACGGCAACGACCGGTATCTCTAATGTACTGCTTCCAAGTTTCATTGTTCTCATAAGTTTGTGTCCTCCTCATGTCAAATGCACATTGGTTTTTTCCTCAAACGGTTTGGTGAGGTCTTTGGAGACATCACTTATATTCTATTTATTGTGACATCTATTTTAGTGGTTTACAAGATACTGTTGCCAATGGAGCGAGTCTCGATATTTCCATAAAAGATCTCACAGATAGCGCGGTTTAACCGTATCTCATGATGAAAAAAAGGTAGCCCGTGCTCTTTTTTATACTTTTTTAAATAAGCAATTAATAAAAAATCCCGTAGAAGTATAAAAAATCGGGGTTTTATTATATAGTTTCAATAAATTCCCAAAGGTAGAATGTTCTTAAGTGCATTGCAAACGGTTACTTACAGATGAATAGAGACGATTTCTGAAGTACCGCAGGTATCTATATTAATTGAACACGGGAGGAAGAACATGCCGCAAGCGACAACAGAACAGCAGCAACCACCGGTGTCCCGGCAGCTTAAAGCTCACAACAAAAGCCTTTTAGTACGCTTTCTGAAGCAATGGGATGTCCAGCTGATGGTCATTCCAGGAATTATTTTGATTTTCATATTTTCCTATCTGCCGATGTACGGGGTATTAACCGGATTTATGGATTACAACCTGTTTACAGGCTCGAACATCTGGGAAAATCCCTGGGTAGGATTTAAGCATTTTGAAGCTTTTTTCAACGCCCCGGAGTTTGAGAGGCTGATCCGCAATACGATTATCATCAGCTTACTGAAATTTTGCATCGGCTTTCCGGCGCCAATTATACTCGCGCTCATGCTGAATGAAGTTCGCCATATGTTTTTCAAAAGAATCATTCAGACGATTACCTATCTGCCCCATTTCCTTTCATGGGTTATCGTAGCGGGTCTCACAATGGCTATGCTATCCACGGAGAATGGAAGCGTAAACATGATTTTGCAACAAGTGGGAGCGATAGACGACCCGATCAACTTCCTCTCGTTGAAAGAATATTTCTGGTCAATCCTAGTTTCGGTCAATGTGTGGAAAGAAATCGGATTCTCTTCTATCGTGTATCTGGCGGCGATTGCCAGTGTCGATCCGCATTTGTATGAAGCCGCGGACATTGACGGGGCAAGCAAGTTTAAGCAGATCTATCTCATTACGCTGCCTTCCATCATACCAGTAGTCGCTATCTTCATGATTCTTGCCATCGGCAGCTTGCTCAATGCGGGCTTCGAAGACATCTTGCTCTTGGCGACTAATCCGGTGCTGAGGCCAGTTTCGGACGTCATTGACACTTACGTATATCGCGTGGGTCTTGGGACACATCGCTATTCCTATGCGGTTGCTATCGGATTATTCAAGGCGATCATTAGTATCGGGATGCTTACGATTGCGAATTATGTAGCCCGTAGATCCGGTAACAGCTTATGGTAAGAACTAGTCTACCCGTAGGAGGTGCAACATGTTAAAAAGAATCAGCTTTAACGATAAGATCATGCTTATTGTGATATATACCTTGCTCAGTTTACTAGCCTTCTCGGCGTTCTATCCGTTCTGGAATGCGATCGCCGTATCGTTCAACGTGGGCGTAGATACCGCCAAGGGCGGGATCACTTTCTGGCCAAGAGAGTTCACATTGGAAAACTATGAAATCATATTGAAAGACGAACGTTTGATAAACGGATTTCTAATATCTGTGGCTCGTGTCATTGTCGGGACGGTAAGCTCCATATTTATGACTGCACTCCTGGCGTATGGAATGACCCGCACATACCTGATCGGACGTAGCTACTACATGGTGTTCTTTGTTTTCACGATGTACTTTGGTGGGGGGTTGATTCCAACCTACCTCCTGATCCGTTCACTTGGCATGATGGATTCGTTTGCGGTATTCATTATTCCGTCTTTGATCAGTGTGTGGAACATGATTGTTTTCCGTACTTTCTTCAAGAGTCTTCCGGTCGGATTGGAAGAATCCGCAAATATTGATGGTTGCAGTACATGGGGCATATTCTTTCGAATTATTCTCCCTCTGTCCGGACCGGTTATCGCTACGCTGGCTCTGTTGACAGCTGTTGCCCACTGGAACGACTGGTTCTTGCCGAGCATTTATATTACCAACGAAAAATTGCTGCCGATCCAGACGATATTACGTCAAACCTTGAATGCCAATATTGTATCCGGGCAGAGCTCTTTGCTGGATAGCGCATCGGTTGCACTTATGGAGAAGACAAGGCAAATCACTTCGAAATCGCTCACAATGGCGATGATGATCGTTGTGACCATGCCGATTATCGCAGTATATCCTTTCTTGCAAAAGTATTTTGTCAAAGGCGTACTGGTAGGCTCACTGAAAGAGTAGCATGGGGAACGGTTTAAGGCGAATAGCTTTGAACATATATATTCAAGAATGAGAGGGGTTTAGTGAATGAGAAAGATGAGAAAGCCGCTACTAGTCATGGTATCGCTGTTTCTGGTCCTGGTTACGGCACTAGCTGGATGCAGTAAGTCCGGTGACGGCAACACGTCCAATCCTGGAACAACAGTGAAGAACGAGGAAAAGAAGGAAAACAACGAAAACAAAGAACCACCAGCTGAAAATACAGATAGCAAATGGGTACTTGGAGAAAAACCGTTGGAATTTTCGGCTTACGCCCACTATAATAATTCCGATTTCCCTAAATATGAAAGCACTCCTATCGGTAAATATCTTAGTGAGGAAAAGCAGGTAAAAATCAATATGATCGCGGCAGCAGGAGCCCACTCCCAAAAGCTTAGTGCGATGATGGCGTCGGATGAGCTGCCTGAAATGATCTGGACGGATCGTAATCATCCGGATATGGAAAGACTTCTCAAGGCAGGAAAGCTGGTAGCGTTTGATGAGTATCTGGATAAGTACCCTAACTTGAAAACGTGGATGGGCGACGATCTTAACATGCTACGTGCAGAAGATGGCAAGCTGTATATGTTCCCGAACTGGTATTCAGCCAATCCTTTTGGTAATGCAGGTTATGTCATTAACAAAAAAATCTATGAAGAGCTGGGATCACCTAAGCTTGAAACAACTGATGATCTGTACGACTATCTGGTCAAAGTAAAAGCGAAGTACGGTGACAGCATTATTCCTTTTGAGCCGCATCGTGCACAGGATATGCAAGGACTGGGTGTTCTGTACACAGCATTCGGTGAAGGTGCACTTTATACTTATCTCAACAGTGGCTTGCGCGCCGTTCCGAAGGACGGCAAACTGACGTCCGTATTGACTGATCCGGTATTCCGCGAGGCTCAGAAATACATCGCTAAGTTGTATAGAGAGAAACTCATTTCTCAAGACGCCTTTAACCAAACCGAAGACCAGGTATTAGAAAAAGTTATGACAGGAAGAGTAGCCGTATTTGCCGGATCCAGTCCGACAACGTTTGCTGGTGAAGCGCAACCGGAATTAATCAAAAACGATCCGAACGGCGGATATTTCATGATCTGGCCAATACACAAGCCGGGTCTGGATAAGAATAAAATTTACCCAGGCACGTACACGAGTTTTGGATGGAACGCGGCGTATATTACAACAGCTGCCAAAGACCCTGAAGCGATCTTCGCTTTCCTTGACTGGTATACAAGTCCAGAAGGTATGAACGTTCAATTCTTTGGTCCAGAGGGCAAGAACTGGAAAGGTTTTGATGAAGAAGGCAAACCGAATTTCCCTGAGACTTATGATCCGAAAGAAGTAGCCGAAATTCAAACCAAGAATGAACCGGTTATGTTTGTAGGTAATACGAGCTACATTGATCCTGCCAAATACAAATACATGGCAAAGCTTCCGTTCGAGGAGCAGGATTGGAGAACGCGTTATCAGCAAACGATCACTTGGCCTACCCAATATAACGTTACGGAATTTATTAACCTTAATCCGGATCCGGAGTCTGAAGAAGGAGTTATTCAGACATCCGTCGATGAAATGTTCCTGGAGATTTACGCCAAATCAGTTATGGCCAAAAGTGACGAAGAAGTCGACCAAATTCTCGATCAGGGCAACAATGATTTAATGGGACTTGGCTATGAGAAACTTCTGGAATGGCGTACTGCTAAATGGCAGGATAACTTGACTAAAATGAATAAAAAATAATGGAACTGAGCCAATAAAGTGTTGATGACATCCCAAAGAATCCATGGATTCTTTGGGATATCTCTATTTTAACATCCAATTTTTTTCTTATTTTGTAGTACCTGATAGGTGGCTTGTCGAGTATGATAATGATATAATCGCGGATTTTGCTAGGCTCTGATAATGATCTGGGAGGAATTCCATGTACAAGGTGCTGCTGGTGGATGATGAAGAACTCGACTTGGAAGGGATGAAGAGATTCATTCCTTGGTCCGATCTGGGCATGGAAGTGAAAGGAAGCGTAAACAATGCACTGTCGGCTTGTGAAATTATGGAGAAGGAAACGATCGACATTTTAGTCAGCGACGTCAATATGCCCTACATGTCCGGACTTGAGCTTGCGCGCATTGCGCTTGAACGCAAACCTAATATACGGATTATATTCGTCAGTGGATATCAGGAATTCAGCTATGTACAGCAAGCGTTGTCCTTGAAGGCGTACAGCTATGTATTAAAACCGATGAATGACAGCGAGCTGGTTTCTTCATTGCTCAAGGTAAAGCGGGATTTGGATGAAGAAATCAAGCAGCGTGAGGTGGAGATGGCGTATCATGAGATGATCCCCATCGTCAAAAGCGATATTCTCATTCGTCTGCTCGAAAGGGAGGAATCAGAGGAATCGTTATCCAAGATAGCGGTGTCTTATGGATTCGATCAGATGAATTGGCCGATTCGCGTAGCGGTGATGGAACTAGATAATTTGCCATGGAGACAGGCAGGGGACTTTACTTCGCAACGGAAAATGTCAAGGATATTTCTGCAGCAAATTCACGAGAGTATGACCGGTCTCGGCATGATCCCCTACTGCAAGTTTTCTTCTCAACGAATTGCGTTATTACTTGAAGACGATTCAGCCAATCGTATGGTAAATACATTGACCGAAAGAGTACAGCAGCATCTATCGTCATCGATTACAACGGGAATTGGGGAACCTGTGCACGCGATGGATCAGTTACAAATGTCCTACCGGCAGGCTTTGGAAGCAGTTGAAGGGAAGATGTTCCTGGGTAAGGGAAGTGTGATCAAGTACGAGGATGTAAGTACAGAACCGGGGATGCTTGATGCACGTATGCTTGAGGAACGGATGCACGCCCTTTTGAACGCGATGGAGGGGTACGAACTTGTTCAAATCTGTGATGAGCTCGAAAAATTATTCGGAACGATAACGAGTCTTCGCTCCCGATTTACCGTTCATAATATGTCCAACTATATTATTTGGAAGCTGGATCAGTATTTAAGCAGTAGGAATGAAGACTTGTTTGAGCTACTGGGCATGGAAATTCACCATCTGGATATTTTGATGAAATTCGAAACCGTCAGTGATATACGTTCATGGTTTAGACAGCGTATGTTTGAAATTTCCGAGAGGCTGTATGAGAAAACCAATTCGAAGGACAGCAAATTCATTCGAAATGTTATCAACACCATGAAAGAGCGAATGAGTGAGAATATTACGATTAAAGATATCGCGCAGCATTTTTCTTTTTCGCCCAGTCACATTGGCTTTCTGATCAAGGAGAAGTCAGGAAATACCTTTAATGAATTGCTTGTGCAGCTCCGGATGGAAAAGGCGTGTGAGCTGTTAAGACAGCCCGGAATGAAAATCTATGAAGTGGCAGATCAGGTAGGGTACCGGTATCTTCCATATTTCAGCAGGCAATTCAAGGAGAAGTTCGGTATGACTCCGATGGAATATCGAAAGAGAGAGAATGAATGATTAAGCGCTGGATACCATCAGTCAGAGCCGATAAAAAGAGGCTGGGATACATACCGATCGGGTATAAACTGATACTGACTTTTTTAATATTTATATTGTTACTGGTTTCGGTAAACTTCTATATATCCCACTCTATGTATGACGCCACAATGCGTAAGCAGACCCGTATGAACATCCAGGGAACGTTGATGCAGATACGTGATAATGTGGCCTATAAAGTCGATGATATCGTTCAAACGTCCGCTACACTCTACGACGATCAAACCCTGATCCAGAGTATTCGGCGGAAGGAGACTGGCTTAGATAATTATAATCGAATGACTAAGGTGATTATACCGAAGCTGGAGAGTGCCTCGAAAGCCGTGGGATTAAATTTAAGGCTGTCTGTCTATTTTCATAATGAAACGATCGATCAAAAATACCAGATATGGGAAAAGAAAAATAAACAAGACTTTGCCGAGCAAACGTTTGATGTTTATCATATGAAGCATATCATTAATAAGTTCTGGTATTTTACGCTGCCGAAAGAAAGATATAACGTGACGATGTTGTGGAGACAGGTCGAAGAGGATGAGAGGGATGAACGTATCTCGCTGATTCGCCGTATAGTTGACATGAACAACCCGCTTGAAATCGAGGAAGTAGGGATCATGCGGTTCAGTGTACGTATCTCGGAGTTGTTCGAAAGTGTCGACTACACAAAGCTTGGGGAAGGCAGCGTGCTGTCGGTGGTGGACCCTGTCGGGAATGTCGTATTTACTTCAGGAAAAGCGATTGAAGAAGATAAACAGAACTATTTGGCGATTGAAGAGAGTCTGCCACAGCAAAATTGGAAGATCGTTGCGCAAGTTCCGCTTAACATTATCGAACAGGAAGCCAAGCGGGTTCGTACCGTTTTTATTATTATTTGTATACTGTGTGTGGTTCTCTTTACATATGCGGGATTTTTAGTTTCTCAGTATTTTTCCAAACGAATTATGAAAATTGTATCGGTGCTTAATTCATTTCGTGAAGGGGATCTGCATAAACGGATTACGTACCGTGGAAAGGGAGAGTTCCCTCAGATTGCCAATGCTCTGAACGCAATGGGCGAGGATATCGAAGCGTTAATCAATAAAGTGTATCTAACCCAGCTGCAAAAGAAGGAAGCGGAGCTTGAAATGCTGCAATCGCAGATTAATCCTCATTTTTTGTACAATACGTTGTCGTCTATTAACCAGCTTGCAAAATTCGGTGAAAACGAAAAACTTCAGAACATGGTTGTGCAGTTGGCGCAATTTTATCGTCTTACTTTGAATTCAGGAAAAACGATGATTCCGATTGCGGCAGAGATTGAGCAGGCAATTGCTTATCTGGATATCCAAAAGGTGAAATACGGCCAACGTATGGAAGTGAGCTTCGATATTGATGCGGATATATGGTCTTACGAAACGGTAAAGCTGATTTTACAGCCTTTTATCGAAAATGTGCTGAAACATGCCTGGAGCGGGGATCGGATTCATATTCGAATCTCTGTAATGAAGGAAGGCGACTCCATCGTATACCGAATCATTGATGATGGCCTGGGCATGAAGCAGGAGAGAATTGATGAAATATTTGATCCTCGAGATGATAGTCACATGGGTTGCGGTATTCGAAATATCGATCAACGCGTGAAGCTGCATTACGGCAGTGAGTATGGCGTATCTATCTTCAGCCGGGTTGGGATCGGTACCTCTGTGCAAATCCGTATACCGGTAAGAAGGCGGAATCTACAGAGTAGAAACAAAGAATAACAACACTCGAAGACTTCCCGACTTGTTGTAGCTAAGGTAAAGCGTCACTGAAAGAACTTGCTTGAGACGCTAAATTGAGCAATACTATATTTCTAGGCCGAGACTAATTTTTTTCTTATACGAAAAATAGAAAAGCCCATTAGGGCTTTTTGTTTTGTAGAGATTAATTCTTACGAGTTACGGGAGTGACAGATGAAATTTTTACAGCAGTATCCTAAAGAAGTAAGGGGTTTTCTCGTAGCAAGCCTCGTCAATTCCGCCGGCGGTTCACTCATGTGGCCGCTGACAACGATGTATGTGTTCGACGAGCTCGGACGCAGTATGCAGGACGCGGGGCTTGTTATTTTGCTACAGTCTGTGGGCGGTATAGCCGGACAATTGTTAGGCGGTGCGCTGTATCACCGGATCGGTGTAAAAAGGCTGATCGTCGGTTCGTTGGCGCTGAATGCGCTTGGACTGTTCTCGCTGCCGTTTATTAACGGCTTCTGGCCTCTGCTGCTCCCGATGATGTTGTTTATCGGTTTTTGCAACGCGGTATCCTTGCCAGCGATCCAGGCATTTATCGGTTTCCGATTTGCCGACCGTCGAGGAGAGCTGTTTAACGTTATTTATGTGGCTAATAACATAGGGATTGCGCTGGGGACTGCCATGAGCGGTTTCCTGGCCGAAATTTCGTACCATTTGAGCTTTGTGGCGAACGGATTGACTTCAGTAGGCTTTGCAATCTTCTTCTTATCCTACCTAACTCGTCTCGATGGACGGGAGGAAAAAGGGGAGGGGAAAGGTCATCATCCGAAGGTGAAGACACCGCTGCCAGCAGGACCTGGTGCATGGGCGCTTTTGGGGAACATCCGGATATACTTGTTCATGGGTTTTGGGTCGCTCTTTATGTGGTTTGGTATGTCGGTATGGAATACCGGTGTATCGCCGCATATCATTTCAGAGGGGATGTCCAAGACCGCCTTCAGTTACTTGTGGACACTTAACGGCATTCTCATCTTTGCTGCCCAGCCGCTGATCACACTCATCAAGCGTTGGTTCGCCCGTACCGAAACGATGCAGATGACGATAAGTGCATTATTTTATTTTGCGGCATATATAGTCATTGCTGTGGTGAACAACTACCCGGGCTTTATACTGGCTATGGTGCTTGCGACACTTGGTGAAATGCTAATCTCACCAGCGATTCCCGCATTCATTGCGGACCGTGCCGGAAATGCCGCCCCATTCTACATTGGAGTGGCTGGCGGTGTGGGCTCGGCCGGAAGGGTTATCGGGCCTTACGCCATGGGCACGCTTTATGATGGCGGAGGACTGACACCGGTAGCCTGGTTGGCTGTGGGAACGGCGGTGATGTCGTTCTTGTCATTTATTATTCATGCACGGCTTAGTAAGGGCAGTCCAGTGTACGAGAGCATTTCCGCATAAAAGTACAAGTTATTCGAACGCTTTAACTACTTCAGGAGATAGAGAAACATACATGGTTATGAGAGCAGCAGGCACAAATAAGAGCCTGCTGCTTTTGTAATTTGTGCAAACGATGTAAAACCAGATGTCAAAAAAAGACTTTAAAAAATTAAAAAAAGTATATTGAAATCGCTCTCAGGGGGCGCTATAATGAACCTGTCGAAACGTTTCAAAACATAACACAATTATTTAAGTTATCAAGCAATCAACTAGAACATAACATCATCTCCATGAGCACCTGCATACGTAGATAAAGCATGAGAAGGTGCTTGATACAAGCAATAAAGGGACAAAAGGATTATAAATCAACTGATTATCCGGAGTCTTTATTTTTTCGAACAAAATCGAAACGTTTCGAAGTAAGTGCTTTCAAATTACTTTTTACAGGCAGGTAAATAAAAAAACGGGGTGAATGTAGAATGAAAAAGAAATCATTATCGCTGATCTTAGCAGCACTGCTTATGTTCTCAGTCGTATTAGCCGGATGTGGTTCGAAGGAATCTGATAGTTCTTCTGGCGGAGAAGGCGGAGGCAAGGACAAGGAATTGAAGGTTTGGCTTATGGGCGACGAAACAGATAAGACCTTGATTAATGAATTTGAAGAGAAGAATCCAGGAATTAAGGTGAGTGTTCAATCCATTCCTTGGGGCAGCGCGCACGATAAACTTCTTACAGCAGTTGCATCCAAAAGCGGACCCGATGTCGTACAGATGGGCACAACCTGGATTCCGGAATTTGCAGGAGCCGGAGCTCTGCTGGATCTGACGCCATATTTGGAGAAATACCCGAGTTTGAAACAAGAGAATTATTTTGACGGCGCCGTAGAAACGATGAGTTTCGATGGCAAGGTTGTCGGTATTCCGTATTACGTGGAAACACGCACACTGTTCTACCGTACAGACATTTTGGCTGAAGTCGGCTATCCGGAAGGTCCGAAGACTTGGGATGATATGAAGGATGCGGGTAAAAAGCTGGCAGCTAGAGGAGAAGGCAACTACGCTATAACGATCGATGCTAAAGATATGAACTATCTGTCCATGTTTGCTTGGCAGAATGGAAGCGTAATGATTGATGAGAACCGCACGCCTCACTTTAACGAACCGGAATTTATGGGAGCTATGGAATATCTGAAGAGCTTCTATGATGATGGAATGACACCGCTGCACAGCGACCTGGATCTGTTTGCAGCATTTAAAGACGGACAGTTTCCGATGTTTATCAGCGGTCCTTGGATGATTCAAGGTGTTAAAGATAAAGCGCCTGAGATTGAAGGCAAATGGGCTACCACAACACTTCCAGCCAAAGAAAACAATTCATCATTCCTCGGTGGCGCAAACATGTCTGTATTCAGCACTACCAAGAACGCAGAAGAAGCTGTTAAATTCATCGACTTCGTGAGTCAAAAAGAAACGCAGCTGAAAAACTACGATATATCCAAAAACCTGCCTGCTGTTAAGAGTGCATGGGAGGACGCGCGATTTGAAGATCCGATCATCGCTACATTTGGTAAGCAATTGGAAAGCGCCAAACCAGTTCCGTTCATTAAAGAATGGGATGCCATTTCCCAAGAGGCAATTTCAGCCTTTGAGAGAGTTACCGTTGGCGGTGCTGACATTAAGACAGAAATGGATCAGTTGAACACGAAGGCTACTGAGCTATTGTCGAAGAAATAAAAATTAGTGTTACGCAGCCCGGCTTGTTTCGTCATAGGACGAAACAGGCCTGACTGCATCAAGGAGAGTTACGTGTTACCGGAAACCTACACTTACAGGAGGTGAATGACATTGCAGAACTTTATCAAGCGCTTTAACAAGTATAAGTACCCTTATATGTTCATTGCGCCCGCGATTCTGCTGCTTTTGACGTTCTCGATCATTCCTATCATCATTGCACTGGTCATCAGTTTCACGAATATTGACCTTGCTGGTCTGGCAGATTACTCAAACATTCAAGGCGTCGGCTTCGACAATTTTATTAATGTTTTTAAAGATCCGGTTTTCCTGAAATCCGTTTATAACACTTTGTTCTATGTTATTATCGGGGTGCCGCTCGTTGTACTGCTTGCCATGAGCGCTGCACTACTGCTTAACTACGGTACGGGATGGTTGTTTAAGACGTTCCGTGTTGTCTATTATATGCCTTCCATTACGAACATCGTGGCGGTCGCGGTTGTTTGGGGTTACTTATACAACAGCCATTATGGCCTCTTTAACTATATATTGTCCTTGGTTGGAATTCCGGCACAGCAGTGGCTGACCGATCCGACACTTGCGAAGCTGTCACTCATATTGTTGGCGGTCTGGAAATCTATCGGTTTAAACATGATTATTTTCCTTGCTGCACTGCAGGGTATCCCGCGTTCTTATTATGAAGCTGCGGAGATCGACGGTGCGAACAAGCGGCAGAAACTTTTCTTTATTACAGTACCGCTGCTTAGCTTTGCAACCTTCTTTGTAACGATTACAACGCTGATTGGCTGGATTCAATTCTTCGAAGAGCCGCTGGTCATGACAAAAGGCGGCCCGCTCAACGCAACGATGTCGATGGCGCTATTCATTTACAACAACGGCTTCCAGCTCAGCAATTTCGGCTATGCGGCCGCAGGATCATTTGTGCTCTTCATCATTCTCATTATCACGACGATGGCGCAATTCGCCTTGAAGAAAAAAGATGTTGAGTATTAAGTCACGCGGGAAAACCGTATCGTAACCGAAGGAGGTATAGAGCATGGCATCTAAAAGAATAGAAAAAACACTCATGACGGCTCTGCTCATTGCAGGAGGATTACTGATGATGATCCCATTTATCTGGATGATCACTTCCTCATTCAAGCCGGAAAATGAATTTACGGCGATTCCGCCGACACTCTTTCCGAAAGATTTTACCATTCAGAATTATGTGAATTTATTTGTGAAGTTGGACTTTTTGGTTTACCTCAGAAATACACTTATTATCGTGTTTTTTGGGTTCGTTGGCTTGATGCTCAATGCGATTGCAGGGTATGCATTCGCCAAGTTCGAGTTTCCGGGTAATAAAAAATTGTTTTACCTCGTGCTTGCAACGATGATGATTCCGGGGCAGGTAACGATGATACCTGTTTACCTGATTATTAATGCAATGGGTTTGACGAACACGATGGCAGGCATTGTGCTGCCGGGTCTGGTTGGAGCCTTCGGTATTTTTCTGTTCCGTCAGTTTATGACGACGATTCCGATGGACCTAATCGAGGCAGCCCGACTGGATGGAGCAGGAGAGCTGCGGATATTTTTCCGGCTTATTGTCCCGATCACCAAACCGGTATTTGCGGTACAAGGGATATTGACTTTTATCGGCGCCTGGAACAGCTTTTTGTGGCCGCTCATTATGGCGAACGATCAATCTCTTTATACGCTTTCCGTCGGCTTGCAGCTTCTTAAAGGCCAGCACGGTAGTGATTTCGGTTTGCAAATGGCAGGTGCGGCATTTATGGTCGTACCGATCATTATCATTTTTTCTTTTTTCCAAAAGCACATTATAGAAGGATATACGATCTCCGGTATGAAATAACAATAGATAGAGTTTTTCTTGGAATAGAAGGGGCGGAATGAAATGGCAACGATAAAGGATGTGGCGAAGCTCGCTGGGGTTGCATTGTCGACTGCTTCGTATGCGTTAAGCGGCGATAGCAGGGTGAGTGCCAAGACAAGATCAAAGGTGCTGGAGGCGGCAAGGCAGCTGAATTACCGGAAAAACGGTTTTGCCATGGATTTGAAGCGTAGCCGCACAAAGACAATCGCTCTCATTTTGACCGATCTTTCCGGACCGTATTACTCAGAGTTGATCCGTAGTGTTCAAGAGGTGGCATTGACCAATGGTTATGATCTGATTGCCTGCAGTTCTATGGGCGGCAGAGATTCCACGGCAGTCAAGTTTTTGCAGGAGAAGCGGGCAGACGGTGCAATCATACTTGCGCCTAACATTCGTGACGAAGTGTTAATAGAGACATCTGGACCCCGCTTTCCGATTGTTGTGATGGATCGGGAAATATCCAGCGAATATTTGGTCAATGTCCTTGTAGACGGTGAGCAGGGCGGTTATACCGCTACTCGCCACCTGATTGAGGCTGGTCACAGAAGTGTTGCTTATATTAGCGGTCCGACTAACTCGTACGACAGTCAACTTCGCTATCAGGGGTATTTGCGGGCGCTGTCGGAAGCGGGTTTGGAAGAGCAGTCGAAATGGAGGCTCAACGGCAATTTCGTGCGAGAGGGTGGCTATAATGCCACTAAAATGATGATTATGCAGGGGTCGCTTCCGTCAGCAGTGTTTTACGGTAATGACGAGATGGCGATCGGGGGACTGAAGGCATTTGAGGAAAGTGGCATATCGGTGCCGGGAGATGTATCCGTCATCGGATTCGATGACATTCAAATCGCCGAATATGTGAATCCGCCGCTAACCACGATTCGTCAGCCTAAGAGTGAGGCGGGATCACTAGCCGCGCATTTGCTCTTTCAGATACTGAGCGGTGAAGAAGTGAACAAGGCGTATATGCTGACAACTGAAATGATGGAGCGCGGCTCTGTAGGTAACAAATAAAGTTCTGATAAGCAAAGTACCGGACAGGGAGATGAAAAGGCATGGCATGGATAACTTGTGACTTTTATGCAGAGACACTTGGACTTTCTACGAGTATATATGTTTTCTTACCGCAGTCAGGCTTAGATCCATCCTGCCATTCTTCCAAGCTGCCGGTGCTGTATTTACTGCACGGCCGGGGAGCTGATCATACGGAGTGGATGCGGAAATCGTCCATTGAGCGGTATGCTGAGCGAAAGGGCATTGCACTGGTTATGCCAGGTGTTGGACGAAGCTATTATATGGATATGGCGAATGGATTGCCGTACTTTACATTTCTTAGCGAGGAGCTTCCTCAACTCGTTCAGTCATTCTTTCCGGTATCTGGCCGAAGAGAAGACACCTTTGTGGCTGGAATCTCGATGGGAGGGTATGGTGCATTTAAGTTAGCCCTGAGTTTCCCGGAGCGTTATGCGGCGGGAGCAAGCTTGTCGGGTGGGTTGGATCTTGCTAATCGTGCTGCTGGACCGGGCTTTAAGGAGTCTGAAATCCGCACAATCTTTGGTAGTATTGAGAGGTTGAAAGGCAGCCGTGACGATCTGTTCTTCTTGGCCGGGGAATTCGCGATATATGAAGGGAATAAACCGAAGCTGTATCAGTGCTGCGGAACGGAAGATTTCTTGTATCATGATAATCAAACCTTCCGCCAGTATACGGAAAACCTGGGGATTGAGATGACTTATGAGGAAGAACCGGGTGGACATGAATGGGGATACTGGGACTACAAAATTCAGCGTGTGCTGGATTGGCTACCCCTGCCCTGATTTTTTGCGTTCAGATTTTGTGAAACGTTTCGATTATATGGAATATAAAGGCCTTTTAATATCAGGTATTTTGATGGGTTAATTTTGAGGTAAAATGCTTTCAGGTCTGTATATTTTTCGTTTTTTTAGAGTTTGGTGTTTTTTATCGAAACGTTTCTAATTTTAGTTTGTATTGTCCTATCAAGGACAGAAGGAGGATGAGGAGTGGCAGATCAACAACTGATTTCTCTTGTAGAGCAGATGACACTGGAGGAGAAAATTGCGCAGCTTATGCAGCTGGCCGTTCCTTTTTTCGAAGGAGCTGAAGAATCCGGGCAGATTACAGGACCGATGGAGTCGCTCGGCATAACGGATGAAATGGTGCGAAATAGCGGCTCTGTGCTCGGTTTGGCGGGCGCGGAGGAGGTCATAGCTGTTCAGGAGGCCCATCTGCGTAACAACAGACTGGGTATCCCGCTGCTGATCATGGCGGATATCGTTCACGGTTTTAAGACCATTTTTCCGGTTCCGATGGCAATGGGATGCTCATGGGATCCGGGACTAGCAGAGCAAAGTGCGGAAATTGCTGCTCGTGAAGCTTCAGTATCCGGTCTTCATGTAACGTTTGCGCCGATGGTTGACTTGGTACGTGATCCCCGATGGGGACGTGTGATGGAATCCACTGGTGAAGATCCGTATTTGAACAGTGAATTTGCCCGAGCTTTTGTCAGAGGATTTCAGGGAGATGACCTTAGCGGTGATGTTCACCGGTTAGCAGCTTGCGTGAAGCATTTTGCCGCTTACGGAGCAGCTGAGGGCGGTCGCGACTACAATACGGTGGATATGTCAGAACGGCAGCTGCGGGAGTATTACTTGCCTGCTTACAAGGCAGCGCTGGATGAGGGCTGCGAGATGGTGATGACAGCCTTTAATACGGTGCATGGGGTTCCAGCTACGGGCAATAAACGATTGATGCGTGATCTGCTGCGCAGCGAATGGGGTTTTGACGGTGTGCTGATCTCCGATTGGGGAGCGGTAAAAGAGCTGATCCCTCACGGGGTAGCCGAGGACGAGGCAGAGGCAGCACTTAAGGCGATTCAAGCGGGTGTGGATATAGAAATGATGACATCTTGCTATATTCACCATTTGCCGGAGCTTGTAAGTGCAGGAAAGGTAGAAGAGAGCCTTATTGATGAAGCCGTGCTGCGTATTCTGTCCTTGAAAAAACGACTCGGGCTGTTTGAACGTCCGATGAGAGGGGCAGATCCCGTAGCGGAGCGGGAGCTCGTATTCTGTGATGAGCATCGTCAGGTGGCACGTGAGGCCGCAGCCAAATCTTGTATTTTGCTGAAAAATAACTCTGTTCTACCGCTGCAGTCTAAGCAGCGTGTCGCATTGATCGGTCCTTTTGCAACAAGCGGAGATATTCTGGGCCCATGGTCATGGACGGGCTCGAAAGAAGATGCGGTGACTGTTGAACAGGGACTTCGGTCTAAGCTGTCTTCCGGTGGGCTCATAACAGCCGAAGGCTGCGGAGTGAGCTCTATAACTGAGCAACAGTTGGATGAGGCGTTGAAGGTCGCCAAGGAATCCGACGTTATCGTGCTTGCGCTGGGCGAAGATTCCGAGATGAGTGGAGAAGCGGGCTGCCGCGCATTCATTACACTGCCGGAGCCGCAGCTTGAGTTGATTAAGCGTCTCAAACCGCTGCAGAAGCCGACGGTTGTCGTTCTGTTCAATGGCCGGCCGCTGGACTTGCACGGTGTATTGGATGAGGCGGATGCGGTACTGGAAGCCTGGTATCCGGGAAGTGAAGGTGGAGCGGCTGTAGCTGAACTTTTGACAGGAGAAGTGAATCCGTCAGGCCGTCTTAGCATGTCGTTCCCTTATTCAGTTGGACAGGTGCCGGTATATTATAACCACTTTAACACCGGACGTCCGAAAGACGCTCCAGACGCCCAGGAACGCTATGTATCGCAGTATTTGGACATCCCGAATGAGCCGCTGCTGCCGTTTGGATTTGGCCTCAGCTATACGGATTTTAGTTACGGGGAAATGACGCTGTCGGCTGAAGAGATGTCGCCGGATGAGCCTCTTGAAATTACAGTCCCTGTCACGAACGCCGGAGATAAGGCCGGTGAAGAGGTGGTGCAGCTGTATATCCGTGATATGTCAGGCGAGGTCGTTAGACCCCTCAAGGAGCTGAAAGATTTTCGCAAGATACTGCTGCAGCCGGGCGAACAACAGAATGTAGCATTTACTCTGACGGAAGAACAGCTTCGATATCACCATTCGGATCTATCCTTCGAAAGTGATGCGGGACAGTTCTGTATCATGGTTGGAAGGAACAGTCAGGATACAGAGACACGATATTTTCGACTTCGGAAATAGCAATAAAGTCATATATTTTTACAGATAGGAAGTGAAACGATGACAGCCAAGATTGAAAAGAGAGATTCTAAAATAGTGCTTCAGGCAGGAGATTTGACGTTTTCGTTTTTGCCAAGTGGTGATCTTTATCAGGCGTTCTATGGCAGTATGATGATTAACCAGCTGCTCACGAATCCGATTGACGGTGCCATCAGCAATTTGTTTTTAAGAATTCATACCCCGGACGGCATTGAAGCTGTTCCGCTTCTTGGTGTGCATTCGAACAGCCTTGTCACTCTTCTGGATAACCGGATGATGTGGGAAGGAAGCGCTAGCGGTGTTGCCTACAAGGTTTTGTTCACCCCAACAGACAGCGGTATATGGTTCTGGGATGTTGAGCTTCAAGGGGAAGGGATTCAGGCCGACCTTATGTATGGGCAGGATATCGGGATCGCACATCCGGGCGCAGTTCGGACCAATGAAGCGTATCTGTCCCAGTATATCGACCATGCCGTGTTTGAACAGGAAAAGAACGGATACGTTATCTGTTCCCGTCAAAACCAGCCGCAAGGCGGTGTATTCCCATACCTACAACAAGGCTCGCTTACCCAGGCGGTCGGTTACGCAACAGACGGCTTTCAGTTTTTCGGCCTTTCTTACAAAGAGACAAATAAGGCAGAAGCTCTGTATAAGGAAAGCTTGGCAAATGAAGTGTATCAATATGAGTTCGCTTATACCGCTCTGCAGTCACCGTGCGTAAAGCTTGATGGCTCGTCCCGATTCGTTTTTTACGGAATGTATAAAGACAATCACCCGGATGCTGTCACATCACTGGAATTCCAGGATGAGCTTCAGGCCGTATGGCAGCAGGTTGAATCACAGCGCATCACAAACGCTGGTGAGAAGCTCCCGCGTGTGGAGCATTCATCAATCTTGGGAGATCACCTGCGTACATTGCCTATGACGGAAGATGAGTTGAAGGTCTTGTTCCCTGTGCGCCGACAGGAGGAGCGGGATGGGGAGGAGCTACTTTCATTTTTCACGGATACCTATGAACATATCGTCCTGAAGGAAAAAGAGCTTCGCGTTGAACGTCCGCACGGTCATATCCTGATGAGCGGCAATAACGTGTCACTTGGCAGTCCTGTGATCACGACAACCTCTTATATGTACGGCTTGTTTAATTCCCAACTCGTGATCGGTAACACCAATTTCAACAAAATGATGAGCAACGCCCGGAATGCACTTAATGTGCACAAAACGTCCGGACAGCGGATCTATGTTGAGATCGATGGGAAGTATCGTCTGCTGACCATGCCATCTCTGTTCGAGATCGGCTTTAATTACGTGCGGTGGTACTATAAGACCGAAGATGACATGCTCGTGATTACAAACTTTACGGCTTCAACATCACTGGAGGTGACACTACAGGTTCGTTCCGAAAGCGGAAGAGCTTACCGTTATCTGGTGACTAATCAGATGACGATGCATGTCAATGAGTATGAGGTTCCTTATCATATGGCCCAGGAAGATGATGTGCTGATGTTCCGTGCAGATCATACTTCGCTCAGCGCATCCGTGTACCCGGATCTTCATTACCGCCTTCAGGTGACCGGAACAGACATGAATGTTACAGACGAGACACGACTGGCATGCAATGTATTACCGGGTAGTGCTTCCTTAACGGTATTAGAGCTTGGTGAAAGCGCCGATTGGACAATGACGATTCAGGGCAGCCTTCATAAAGATGCGGCTCCTTTGCAGGTACGCCAAGCCGATGAAGAAATAACAAGCTACCGCTCGTTCTACGCTTCCGTAATGAACGGGTTCAACCTGAGCTTTAAGGATGGTCATGATGACAGCTTGTTCAAGGTGAATGCTCTGGCCTGGTGGTATACACACAATATGCTCGTTCATTACTCGGTTCCGCACGGTCTGGAACAATACGGCGGCGCGGCTTGGGGAACACGCGATGTGTGCCAGGGACCTGTGGAATATTTTATGGCTACTCATAAATACGAGCAGGTACGGGATATTCTGTTTGAGGTGTATTCCCACCAATATGAAGATGACGGGAACTGGCCGCAGTGGTTCATGTTTGATAAGTATGCCGCTATTCAGCAGGAAGAGAGTCACGGAGACATCATCGTATGGCCACTGAAGGTGCTTGGCGATTATTTGGCAGTTACCCATGATTACAGCGTTCTGGAGCAGACCGTTCCTTATACTAGAAAACATAGCTTCGATTTCACGGAGGAGCGATATACCGTACTTGATCACGTGAAGAAGCAACTTGCATACATTCAAAATCATTTCCTGCATGATACACATCTGTCCTCTTATGGGGACGGAGACTGGGACGACACGCTTCAGCCAGCCAATGCCCAACTAAAACAGTACATGGTCAGCAGTTGGACTGTAGCCTTGACATATCAGACATTGAATCAGTTCTCCCGTGTCATGGAGAATGCCGACCCGGCAATGGCCCAGCATGTGAGAAGCCTGACGGAAGGAATACAGCGTGATTTCAACCGTTATATACTCAAGTCGGAAGTCATTCCCGGCTTTGTGTATATGGAAAGTCCGGAGCAGAGCAAGTTACTGCTTCATCCGACAGATCAGGAGACGGGAATTCAGTACCGTCTGCTGCCAATGACACGCGGTATGATCAGTGAGTTGTTAACGCCGGAGCAGGCGGAGAGTCATTATGAGATCATCCGTGAACAACTGTTCTGCCCGGATGGGGTAAGGCTGATGAACCGTCCTGCCGTGTATGCGGGCGGCGTCAGCACACACTTTAAGCGGGCGGAGCAGGCGGCGAATTTTGGCCGGGAGGTCGGTCTACAATACGTGCATGCGCACATCCGTTTTGTCGAAGCGATGGCAAAGCTCGGTAAGAGCAGTGAGGTATGGAGCGGGCTTGAGCGTATTAACCCGATCGGTATTACCGAGGTTGTGCCAAATGCGGAGCTGCGGCAGAGCAATGCTTACTTCAGCAGCTCGGACGGGAAGTTTAATACCCGTTATGAAGCTCAAGAGTCTTTTGATAAACTGCGCAGCGGTCATGTTCCTGTTAAAGGGGGATGGAAAATTTACTCCAGCGGCCCAGGGATCTACATGAACCAGCTGATCTCGAATGCGCTTGGCATCCGTGAAGCGGGAGGGGATTTGGTGATCGATCCGGTTCTGCCCCAATCGCTACATGGTCTTCAGTTCAAGTTCCAATATGCTGGAGTTCCAGTAACATTCAGCTATCATGTGGAAGGTGTTGAACAGTCCCGCGTCACGATTAACGGACAAGATGTGCATACTGATATGCTTCAGAACCGTTATCGTACAGGAGGCGTACGTATCTCAAGAGCCGATTTTAAGCGGCTAGCTGGGAACAGTATAAGTGGTTGTACCGTGGAAATTTACAGCGGGGTGCCTCAACAATAAATAATTCATTATGTAGTTGAAAATAGCTGATATAATAAAGAGGATTGTTATCGAAACGAGGGATGTGACGATGAGTATCAGTCTACAAACCGTGACGATCCGATTCTCCGAAATGAAGGATGCGGCTCTTCTTATGGAGCTGGACGATCTGGTATGGGACAGGAATACGGCACCCGAGCCGCTGCACTGGACCTCAAGGGATAACTACTTGCTGCACTGTCCGCCGGGATCTCAGCTCCTGGCTGTCAGCGGTGATGACGTATGTGGATATGTCGGATTCCGTGAACCGACAGGGCTTGAGAGTAACAGCCATGTGTACGAGCTGAATATTGCCACACATCCTTCGTATCAGCGTACCGGGATTGGGCGCCGGCTTATACAAGCAGTCAAGGATATGGCCCGGCTGGAGGGCAAGACTAAGCTCAGACTGCGGGTGCTTTCCTGCAACCCGGGCGCGATCACCTTTTACAAAGCGTGCGGATTTCAGGAAGAGGGCCGATTGGTTCAGGAATTTTTCGTGGATGGACGTTACGTGGACGATATATTAATGAGTTACTTCATATAATATTTCTGAGAATGGCCCGGCATATTGCCGGGCTTTTTCTTCCTCTATTTTGGCTGGACAATGCCTTTGTGTCTGCACTATAGTTAATCAAAAGAAAAGACGGAGGGATTCTTCTATGACAGCAGGCATTGGCATTGTGTCTTTGAATGTGGGCAAGCCTATAACCGTCGATTATCTCGGTAAAGCCTTGTCGACAGGCATCTACAAGCAGCCGGTTCAAGGGCCGCTGTTTTTGGGTTCTGTTAAATTTGCCGGAGACGGACAGGCTGATCTTGTGAATCACGGAGGTCCGGATAAGGCGGTGTGTGTGTATCCTTTTGAACACTATGCCTACTGGGAGGAAGTTTTGGGGAAGAAGATGGAACATGCATCGTTTGGTGAAAATCTGACGGTAAGAGGCTTGTTGGAAGACGCTGTCTGTATCGGGGATGTGTTTAAGGTCGGAGATGCAGTCGTGCAGGTGAGCCAGCCGCGCTATCCTTGCTTCAAGCTCTCTCAGAAGCACGGAGTAAAGGATATGCCTGCTCAGGTTCTGGCAACGGGCTACAGCGGGTTTTATTTGCGGGTGCTGGAAGAGGGGCATGTGTCCGCGGACTCGCGGCTTGAGCAGCTGGAATCCCATCCCGCACAGGTGACCGTTCTTGAGGTTCTAAAGCTGCTAACGAACGGAAGACAGGATGAAGCGGGACTGCGGCGGATGGTGGAAATTGAGGCATTGGCCGAAAAAGTACGTCACAGGTTCGAGGACTGGATCGAAAAGCTGCAATAGCAGTGGTACAGGGATAGGCATACCAGAATCTCCGGGTAGGAGGGCTAAGGTATGCTTATTTTGTTCGTTGATAATAAAAAGTAAAAAGCCGCCCTTCGGCCGGATCGCGGAAGAAGGACGGTTTCGGTAAACAAGTTAAGTAGAATTCATGATGATTACGGGGTAATTGCAGATGAAGGCCTTTTTCAGCATAGAAGCACTTTGCTACCTCATCCGCTTCCATTCGCTTTGAATCATGCCGTATACCGCATGATTGACAAATCCCTGCGGAAGCTTCTCCGCCTCACGGATAATGCCTTCCAGGACGAATCCGAGTCGTTCCGGAATGGCTCGGCTGCGGCGGTTGGTCGTAGCACAGCGGATTTCCACGCGGTTCAGACCCATGCGCATCAGGGCATGATCGGTTAAAGCCCGGCAGGCGCTTGTCATAAGACCTTGTCCTTGAAACTGCTTATCCAGCCAATAGCCGATGCCGACCGATCGGTTATGCCAATCGATCTCGTGAAACGATATCGTTCCTGTTAGCTCTTCACGTACCCAAATGCCAGCGGAGAATCCGCCGTTATCCGCAGCCTGCTTCATGGCTCCCTTGATATAGTTGGCGCTATGGTCCACTTCCGTAACGGAATCCACCCATGGAAGCCATTGGCGCAGACGGTCACGTGACCGGTCCGTAAGTTCAAAGAGGGCGCGTGCATGCTCAGGTACAAGCGGCCGCAATTCCACATGATCATCCAAGGCATAGGTAAACATAATACAACTCCTTTATCTCTAAGAATGGGGGAAGCTCAGCTCAGCGCGCAGGCTTCACTTGTTGTTCGAGGGCGTAGATATCCTCCTCCAAGGAGACCATCCGCTGGGTGACCAACAGTCTGCAGTCTTCCAGAGCATGGTTATATATGTATGGACTGATTCGACCCATAAAAAACTCCAGCATGTTGTCCGCTGCCAGATGCCCGAGAGATTCACCACGTTCTTTTTCAAAATATTCCTGAATCTGCTCGATGATTAGCTCGCGCTGCTCTTTCGGAAATTTCATCGGTTTCATCGGTTGAACGGACCTCCTTTTCGCTATTTTCTTCCATGCTACCCTATTAAAAAGTCCTAGTCAAAGCTGTTTTTATCAATTGGCATACATGTTCTTTTCCGCTCAACTGTCTTTCGGAACAGGATTACGGCCTGTCAGCTATCAAGACGCTTTAATCCCTGCAGATTCCTTGAACAATCGGGGCGTAACGGGTATATTTAAGAGAAACGCGTTTATACAGGAATAGAGAGAATAAACAGGATGAAAGGTTGATTAACGTGGAGAACCAACCAGTAACACCCTCTAACTTTATAAAAAATGTCATTACCGAAGACCTTAAATCCGGTAAAGTGAAAGAAATTGTTACCCGCTTCCCGCCGGAACCGAATGGCTACCTTCATATCGGCCATGCGAAGGCGATCTGGATCAATTTCACGTTGGCGGATGAGTTCGGCGGTAAAACGAATCTTCGTTTTGATGATACGAATCCGGTCAAGGAAGATGTGGAATACGTCAATTCCATCAAGGAAGATGTGAAGTGGCTCGGCTACGACTGGGAACAGCTGCGATTTGCTTCGGATTATTTTGATGAGATGTACAGTCGCGCTGTCTTGCTGATCAAAAAAGGAAAGGCATACGTGGATGATCAGTCTGCAGAGGAAATCCGTGCGAACCGTGGCACGTTGACCGAGCCAGGACAGAACAGTCCATATCGTGACCGCAGTGTGGAAGAGAATCTGGACTTGTTTGAACGGATGCGTGCCGGAGAGTTCGCCAATGGAGAACGTGTTCTCCGTGCCAAAATCGATATGTCCTCACCGAACATCAACTTCCGCGATCCGGTTATTTATCGTATTTCGCATGCGCACCATCACAATACCGGGGACAAATGGTGCATTTACCCGATGTATGCTTTTGCACACCCGCTTGAGGATGCGATTGAGGGTGTAACGCACTCCCTTTGTTCGCTAGAATTTGAGGATCAGCGTCCGTTCTATGATTGGATTATCGCTGAATGCGAAATGCCAAGCACTCCGCACCAGTATGAATTCGGCCGTTTGAATGTAGCTCAGACGGTAACGAGCAAGCGGAAACTCAAGCAGCTTGTTGACGAGAAGTATGTGGATGGCTGGGACGATCCGCGCATGCCAACGATTTCTGGTCTTCGCCGTCTCGGATATACACCGGATGCGATCCGTAATTTTGTGTACGAGACAGGGATTTCCAAAGCATATGGCCAAATAGACCGCCAAGTTCTGGAGCATTTTATCCGTGAGGATCTCAAGCTGAAGGCACCGCGCACGATGGCTGTACTTGATCCGCTTAAAGTTGTGATCACCAACTATCCGGAAGGACAGGTGGAATGGCTTGAGGCAGAGAACAACACCGAAAACCCGGAAATGGGTGTACGTCAAATTCCATTCTCCCGTGAGATATATATTGAACAAGAAGATTTTATGGAGAATCCGCCGAACAAATACTTCCGCTTGTTTCCGGGTAATGAGGTTCGCCTGAAGCATGCCTACTTCATTAAATGCAATGAGTTTATTAAGGACGAGAATGGTAAAGTTATTGAGATTCATTGCACATACGATCCGGAGACAAAGAGTGGAACCGGATTTACGGGCCGCAAGGTAAAGGGTACGATCCACTGGGTGGAAGCTACTCAGGCTGTCCCTGCTGAATTCCGCCTGTATGAGCCGCTCATCAAGGATGAGGAGCCGGAGGAGGAAATGGAGCAAGAAGTGGCAGGAGATATCTCCGAGGAAGCTGCTGAGACTATCGAAAAGACGTTCCTTGACTACGTGAACCCGAACTCTCTGCAGATTGTAAACGGCTTTGTGGAGCGGAACATGAAGGATGCCAAGTCGCAGGATAAATTCCAGTTCTTCCGTCATGGTTACTTTAATGTAGACTCTAAGTATTCTGAGCCAGGCCGTCCCGTATTTAATCGGGTTGTATCCCTGAAGAGCTCTTTCCAGCTGCCGAAATCCTAAACAGCTGATATATGATGTGGTTGAATTAGCAAGGCCCGGAAGTTCCCCATTGGGGCAAACTTCCGGGCCTTGTCCTATGTTCTCTTCATTTTATTCACTGGGTAGTGTCTCTTCCTGAATATCCTCATCAGCTTCAGTGGCAGACGTCAGATGGTATTCTTGCTTGCGCAGCATATACCACATCCATCCAAAACCAAGTGCACCTACCAACGCCAGCATCATGCCGATCTGGTACATGGTCTGGGCGCCGAAATTTTGAAACAGCCAGCCGCCGGCGATGCCGCCGATCACACCAGAAATCCCGCTCCAGGAAAGGGTGTAAATCGCTTGCCCCGAGGCGCGGTACGACCTTGGGACAAACAGCATGGTCAGCTGAGTCCCAACATAGAAATAACCGCCGAAGGTGATGCAGTGAAGGATCTGGATAAGGGCTACTTCCAGCGGAGTGGAGGCCTCAGCCATCAGCAACCAGCGAAGCGAGAAGAGCAGGCTTACAACGGTTAGACAGGCAATCATTACGTTGATCTTGCGCTTCAAGTAACGGTCACAGAGCAGGAAGACGACTACCTCGAATATGGAGGCGAAAAATATCGCTAATCCTACCGTCTGTTTGGTTCCTCCGAGATCCAGAATGTACAGGGACATAAATGTATTGTTCATCGTATTCGGAATAGAGACAATAATGCCGAGCAGAATGAACCAGACGAAATACGGATTCAAAAACAGCTTGCTGAGTCCACGGACATTTACTGTGGCAGAGGCGGTCGCCTTCGGGATATTCGGAAGGGACAGCATGAACACGGCGGCTATGACCAGCATAATGGAAAATACAATCGAAATCCGCCCTGATCCCAACCGCTCGATCACAGGTCCAGCCGCAACGGCTGTCAGTGCCCAACCAAGCGAGCCCCACATTCGGAACGAACCGAACTTGTGACGTGTACCTTCAATGTATCCAAGAATAAGCGAGTTTGTCTGCGAGAACATGGGTGTCTGGAAGAAATAAAAGAAAATCATCGACGTATAAATCATGGTGTATGTGTTCGCCTGAAAAACAAACTGGACAAGCAGTAAAGTTCCCGTCATCATGAAAATAAGGACACGTTTGATATTCTCGGCCCGGTCGCCCCAATACCCCCAAAATGGGTTGGCAAACACGGAGACGAAAGGGGCAATAGCCATCAGGCTACCGATTTCCACTTTGTCCATTCCGATATCTTGCAGATATAGTTGAAAGAACCCGGTGAATATAACCATGGTTCCATAGATGAAAAAGTTAAAGAGTTTCAGTGACTTTAATGATGATTGATCGTAGTTCATATCCCGCAAGTGGGTGTCATTCCTTTCAAACCGAGTGCAATACAGAGAAATGGCTTGAACAGCCGATTATCCTCTCTCAATGTATCACGCATTGAAAAGGGATACAAACCATCTTCTATGTTTTTACCCATTTTTTACTAATGTAATACAAGTGTAATATATGAGGGGAATTTCTTACATTACAGCTATAGGGGGAGAGCAGGGATGGAAAAACCCCAGATAAAACGGGCACTAGCGGTAGTTCCAGGCACGACGGGAATCGTATTGGCAGGCGGGTCTTCGCGGAGGATGGGGTGCGATAAGGCGATGCTGCCTGTAGGTGGGGTGGCATCCATAGAAAGGACAGCTCTAAGCCTTGGCGAAGTATGCGGTGAGGTGCTTCTTTCCCTGAATGATCCGAAACCGTATGGCTTTTTGGGATTGCGGTCTGTAAGGGATATATTTAGCGGGAAAGGGCCCATGGCAGGGCTCCACGCTTGTCTATCTGCTTCCCGCTCGGCCTGGAATGCAGTAGCGGCTTGTGATATGCCATTTGTTACCGCTGATATTATACAGATACTTTTGCGGATAGCCGCTGAAGATTCCTTGACACCAGAGTCAGGAATACGGGTCAGAACAATGGACCGCCATGATCGTCATGATGATGTTGCTCCGTGGGATGCCGTTGTTCCTGTTATGGATGGGAAGCCGCAGCCGCTCCTTGCCGTATACCACCTTGATGTCTGCACAAGTTTGGAATATCGCTTGCGCAGGAATGAGCTGCGCATGACGGATTGGTTAAGCGATTTGAACGTTCTTTACATTCCGGTGGAGGAGCTGGCCCGGCTGACGGGGATAGACGCCGCGAAGGGGCTGTTTAATATGAACCAGCCGGAGGATTATGAGATTGCTTGTGGTTGGGTTGAATGAGGATCATTAGAGAATGATCGTTAAAAGGGGAGAGAGAGAGATTGATTGAAGCGATTTTCCATGCGGTGCTGCTGGCTTTCGGGCTGATTTTGCCGCTAGGTGTGCAAAATATATTCATTTTTAATCAGGGAGCGGTGAACTCGCGTTTTATCCGTGCATTACCTGCCGTTCTAACGGCATCGGTATGCGATACACTGTTGATCTTCGCAGCGGTAGGCGGTGTTTCACTCGTTATTTTGAAGTTCGCTTGGCTCGAAACGACGATATACGCCGTGGGGGTTCTGTTTCTGCTCTACATGGGATTCAGTATCTGGAGATCCAAAGGCGGAGGAGGTGGACAATCCGATCCGCTGTCTGCCCGCAAGCAAGTACTTTATGCGGCGTCGGTGTCCCTTCTGAATCCGCATGCGATATTGGATACCATCGGCGTAATCGGGACGAGCTCACTCGCTTACGAAGGAATGACTAAATGGATATTCGCATTGACTGCGGCAATCGTTTCGTGGCTGTGGTTTCTAGGTTTGGCCTTGGCAGGCCGGATGCTGGGCAGAGTGGACACGACGGGCCGGAGCATTGCGGTACTGAATACCGTTTCGGCCTTGATCATTTGGCTACTGGCTCTCTATATGGCGCTGCAGTTATTCGGTGTTATTACATAAAGAAGCTCCGCAGTTGCGGAGCTTCTTTTGTTACCCGCCGATTTGCGACATGCGCCGGTTGGTCGGGGTATGACTTTGAGCTTTTTTTTCAAGAGCCAGGGCCATCTCGTGGTTTTGCGGTTTGCCGCCGAGTGCTTTGCGGAACAAGGAAGCCGTGGCTTCAGGATCGTGAGCAACGCGGCGGACATTCAATTCATCCGACCAGTACAGACACGCTTTAATATGTCCGTCAGCCGTTAGACGCAGCCTGTTGCAGGAGTCGCAAAAGTGGTCGCTTACCGGATGGATGAGTCCAAAAGTGCCTGCAGCACCCTGTATTTTCATATTACGAGAGGGGCCGTTGCCTGCAGGTCCCTGGTCATCTTGAAAGGTCCAGCCGGCTTCGTGGCACACATCCGTCACATGACTAAGCGGAATGTATGTTTTGCGCCATTCCTCTGAAGCCTGCCCGATCGGCATATATTCTATAAAGCGAACATGCAGCGGACGGTGAATCGTCATAGCTATAAAATCTTGTATCTCATCCTCATTAAAGCCGTTCATAAGTACCATGTTCAGCTTGATTGGATCAAGCCCGGCTTCATATGCGGCTTCGATGCCTTCAAGCACCTTCTGCACATCTCCACCCCGGGTAATCTTGGCATAGCGTTCTTTGTGCAGCGAATCAAGGCTGATATTGATCCGGGTAAGTCCTGCTTCTTTCAAAAGACGGGCCTTGGAAGACAACAGAAGCCCGTTTGTCGTAAGTGAAATATCTTGAATTCCTTCAATATCTGAAATCATGGCAACCAGTGACTCCAGATCTTTACGGACGAGTGGTTCACCGCCGGTTAGCCGTACTTTGGATACGCCCATAGGTGCGAGCACTCGCAGAACGGAAGCAATCTCTTCATAGCTCATGATCTCGTCATGCGGCTGAAACACCATGCCTTCTTCTGGCATGCAGTACACACATCGCAGATTACAGCGGTCCGTTACGGATATTCGGATATAGTCATGAATCCGCCCAAAGGAGTCCGTCAAAGGTTCAATCATCGGTTTCATCTATCGGAATCCCCTTTCCAGCTTGGCATGGTCACATTGTAGCGATTGCTGTAGCGGGAGTCAATGGAAGGGACGTTAAAAAATATTGAATTTTGAACAGTTAAATTTGTTGTAAAAGTCGGAGCGTGTGAACTGTATCACAGAAAACGTTTACAAGGTTCATTATACTGAGCTTACAGGCACATGCTTCTCCCCTGAAAAGTGTGCCGCTCATAGAATAGCTGAACCATCCAAGTGAAGATGGTAAGCATGTTTTCAAAATGATTTCCGAAATTTTCCGAAACTTTCGGAAATCATTTTTCATAAAATTACCCCATCCTAGAATCTTTTAAGATATAATGTGAAAGATATCAACATCCAACAAAGAGATCACCATTAGGAGGTTCGATATGACGATATCATCATCTGTTCGAACATTGGAGGTACCTGAAGTCTGTCACAGGTGGCTGGAAAATCGGGGGACGATTTATCAGCTGCTCACTGAATTTTTGGGCCACTGGCCTACACTGTCTTTAGTTGCACATTGGAGCCGCAGCAGCGGAATTGGTAAAGCGGCGGAGCTGACCCGCGGAGGACGCGAGCTCATGCAGTACTTGAGCGGTCGTTCACCGGAGGAACTCGTGCGAATTTGCGAACGGGAAGGCACAGAGTACAGCAGATTGCTGCAGCACTCGAAGCAGCGGCCGCTTGCAGAATCCCGTTATTCTCCTTATTCCTGTCGTGCGCAGGATCTATCTGACTTTTACGCTTCAGCTGGAACTGCCTTTAAGAAAGTCAGCGGAGAGCCTGACGATCATATTGCGATCGAGCTTGAATTTATGACCATACTGCATGATCGCATGCTGAACAGTGCATACTGCGAGGACAGCATGCTACGTTTGATAGATATACAGAAAAAATTTCTGGAAGAGCATCTACTCACCTGGATTCCAGCGATGTGCAGAGAGCTGAATGCTTCTACGACAAGCCCGCTTTACTTGGCAGTTTCGCGTTTGCTAGAAGAGTTCCTTGAATATGATTTGTCAATGCTCCGCACCTGGAAGCAGTCTTGTCTGGTAGCAGATGAGCCGGTCCGTGAAGTTGTGTTAGTGTAACAGAGAATAACGATCAGGGTATATATAAAGGCATGCTTTCCAGACGGAAGCATGCCTTTTTTCTATGGGGTGTAGAAGCAACGGCTTTTTGTTCTACACAAACACCAAAAAAGGAGCTGCCTTCGCAGGTCTAGTTCAGACCTTATGGAGGCAGCCCCTCTATGGAATGGAATGTTATTCTTTAAGCATTACGTTTAGTGACCGGTTTAATCTTCGATCCGCTTTTTGCGGAACTTCATCAGGAATTCATACACAATAGGTACAACGACCAGCGTAAGCAGTGTTGAGCTGATCAAGCCGCCGATAACGGTTATGCCGAGTCCGCGGGAAATGATGCCTGCACTGCTCTCCCATCCGAACACAAGCGGGAGCAGAGCGCCAATCGTGGCGAGTGCGGTCATGAGAATCGGACGAAGACGTGTCGCTCCGGCTTCAAGCAGCGCTTCACGAGTAGACAAGCCATCACGTTCCTTGTGAATAACACGGTCGATCAATACGATAGCATTTGTCACTACGATACCGATCAGCATGAGCACACCCATCAGTGAGGATACGTCCAGCGTTTCACCCGTAATGAGCAGGGCGATAATCACACCGATGACGATGAACGGAAGCGAGAATAGAATCGCAAACGGTGCGAGCGCACCACCGAAGGTGACAACGAGAACGAAGTACACGATAGCGATAGCTGCCAGCATAGCGAGCCCCAGCTGTCCGAAGGTGTCATTGATCTGTTCAGTAACCCCGCCGAAGCTAACAGATACACCCTCAGGAAGCTTCATCTCGTCCACTTTTGCCTGCAGGTTAGTGGAAGCAGAACCTACGTCGGTTGTAATCATATCTGCATTAACGGTAACGACCATCTTGCCGTCGATACGCATAATGGAGTCAGGTGATGTACCTTTTTCCACTTTTGCGACATCTTTGATCGGAATCTCCATTCCGAGCGGTGAAGTGATAGTTTCGTTTTGAATATCCTCGATACTCTTATATGTCTGACTGTCAGCTTCGATATACACTTTATATGATTTATTATCGATTTTCACTTCAGTCAATACCGGACGCTCATGAACCGGGCTGAGCTTCATAGCCAGTTGTCCGGCAGTCAGGCCGAGCGAGCTGAGTTTCTCCTGATCGGCTACCAGTGTGTACTGTTCATAGGCTTTAGACAAGCTGGTTTTTGCATTTTCAAAGTTGGCGGTGTCTTCTTTAGCCAGCTCCAAAATGTCTTCAGCTACAGGCTTGATCTGCTCCAGTGTATCACCAAAGACATTGACGGTAAGCTGGCTGCCACCAAAGCCACCCATGTCCATACTGGACCATTGGCCTTCCGGAACTTGTTTCTCCAGTCCTTCCACCAGATCTTTCTTTACATCCTCAAAGTTTTTCGTATCTGGATCATACATGACATAGAACAACCCCGAATTGGCTGAACCCATACCGAGTGGGTTGCTGCCGCCGATGGAATATTGCATGCTTTGGACTCCATCTTGACCGAGAATGTATTTCTCGGCTTCCAATGCACGCTGCTCCACATCTTCCAGACGGTCGCCTGGTTGAGGAGAGTAGGTAACCATCGCATATTTGTCCTCCTGTTCCGGCAGGAAGCTGACACCAACGAACTTGGTCAGGAACAAGCTGCCAACCAGAAGAACAATGGCAATTCCGAAGGTGATCAGTTTATGGTTCAGGGACCATCTCAGTACGGATTGATATCCGCGGGCAAGGGCGCCTGGTTTTTCATCATGATTATGCTTGTTCTTAAGTCCTTTGCGGAACATGGAGTGCGCCATTGCAGGCACGAGAGTGACCGCTACAACGAGAGAAGCGAGTAGGGCGAACACCATCGTCATGGCAAAAGGAATGAACAGTTCTCCAACCATGCCGCTGACAAGGACGAGCGGCAGGAACACTGCGATCGTAACAATCGTCGATGACAGGATAGGCGTAAACATTTCGCGGGTAGCCGCGCTAATGAGCTCACGACCTTTCAACTTCTCGCTTGAGAGCGACAATCGCCGGTAAATGTTCTCGATAACGACGATAGAGTCATCGACTACCCGGCCAATTGCAACCGTCATGGCACCGAGGGACATCATGTTCAATGTAATGTCCATTTGCTGCAGACAGAGCACGGCAATGAGCAGTGATAAAGGGATTGATATGATCGAGATGATGGTGGAACGGATGTTGCGCAGGAAGATCATAATGATGATCACGGCGAACAGCGCTCCGTATAAGGCTTTAAAGAGCATGGTATGAACGGAATCCTCGATCGGCTTGCCTTGATCCAGCATGATCGTCAGATCCATGCCCGGATATAGTTCCTTAAGTTCTTCTGCCTTGTCCTTGACGCGGTTAACAACATCCACCGTATTTGCGTCGTTTGCTTTAACGACTTGAACACCAATGGATTCTTTGCCGTTCGTCCGGGAAATGGATTCCGCTTTACCGATGACTTCAACATCGGCAATTTCACCCAACTTCACGGTAGGGATACCGAAGGAAGCGGGGGCATTAGGCATCCCGGCAGCTTCTGCTTGCGAAGAAGCGCTAGACGCTTGCTGGCCTGCAGCGGGTGATTGACCTGCATTTTGCCCGATAGAACCGGCATTCGCGCCACCGTCTGCTCCAGCAGCCGGTGTACCCCCAGCGGCAGGTGCTCCAGCTCCGGTAGCATTCGCGCCACCGCCCGGCATAACCGGAATAGCAATGTTTTTCAAATCATCGATGCCGATGATGCCGCCATCAACCGCGACGGCCTTTTGTGACTGTTCCATTTCGAACAGTCCGAGTGGTGCATACAGAGCAGAGCCTTGAACAATTCCTTTAACGGTATCTTCCGTAAGGCCGAGCTCATCCATTTTCTTCTGATTAAATTTCAGCTGTACTTCATTAACGAATTGACCGGAAACCTGAAGGGAAGCAACACCATCCAGATCTTCCAGCTTCGGTACGATATCGTTCTCAGTAATGCGTGTTAGCTCATCAAGAGATGTGCCTTCTTTATTCGCGATACTCAAGGATACGACCGGCATAGAGCTCATGCTAAACTTGGAAATCTGAGGTTTCTGCACACCATCCGGCAGCTTGACCTCGTTGAGTGCTTCCCGGACCGCTGCTGTAGCGTTATCCAGATCAGCGCCATAATTGAATTCGACCATAAGGTTGGACACATTCTCCATCGATGTGGAGGTGATCGTTTTAACCCCGTCCACATTCCGGAGCCGTGTTTCGAGCGGTTTGCTTACATCTTGTACTACGCCTTCAGGCGCTGCCCCAGGATAAATGGCCGTGACACTCAGGAAGGGAACATTGATGTTCGGTATGGTCTCCTGTTTCATGGTCATTCCGCTGTACAATCCACCGATAATAATAATGATTGTCAGCAGCCAGATGGCAAATTTGTTGCGAAGTGAGAAGTTAATAATTCCTTTCATAAGGCGGTTGTTTCTCCTCTCCAAAAAATCCCTTTTTGTCTATGAATCTACAGACTTTCCTGAATCCGTCCATCAGATGCAAGATAAAGGTCCAGGACGCTGTGGATTGTTGTTTTCAGTTCCCCGTACAGATCCTCCATGCCTTCAATCCCTTCAAGGTTCCGGAGCATGCCTTGCAGCACTATCCGACGGGGATGAAGTTCGAGCAGCTCCTTCTCCATCAGACTGAGTGAGTCCAGACCATCGCGCCGGACGTCTGGTTCCAGGGGGAGTTCTTTTAGCTGAACCTTCATCGACTTGATGACCACTAGAGGGTGACGTGAGAAGTGAGACTCCTCTGGAGGAATGCCATTAAGCCGTTCCCATGTCTCTATAGGTACAAGTGGATCTGGGCGCCTGCGCAGCAGGCTGTCTGTCACATCATCAAGCATGGCAACAAGGTGGTCCGCCAAAATACCGACATTCAGCGGCAGGCCCGGCATGAATAAAAACCGGATGTACGAGCCCAGCATGCCACCGACAAACATCCCGATTTCCATCGTGTAGGGAGTAATCTCATCGCCATACACGGAAGAAAGCTTATTTTTAAACCACAGCAGAGCTTTGCCCATTTCCTGATAAGCACATTGACGATCAAAAGGGGACTTTCCAGGTCCGGGATTCTCATGAAACTGCTTCAGCAAAAACTCGCGTACCTCCAGGAAATGCACCAGGAGCACCTCAGCTTGCTTGCGCAGCTGCTCCTTCGGTGCAAGTTGAGATTCCTGGTCTACTTTAACAACTTCATCCCGGATCCGGAGAGCAATATGTTCATAGATACTTTTCTCCAGTTCCTCTTTGGATTTAAAATGGAGATACAGGCTGCCCTTCGACATCCCGCATACTTCTGCAATCTCCTGCATGGAGGTCGCGGCAGACCCCTTAGTAGAAAACAGCTGCATGGCGGTCACCAAAATTTGTTTGCGTTTCTCCGCCGTCTTATCCGACAATCTGTCATTCACCTCGCTCAAGAACTATGTAGTTCTGTGATTGACCCATTGGTCAAAGATAATTATATATAAAAAAAACGACCGTTACAACTTCACGTAACGGTCGGCTTTTAAGAGATAAGAAAGTATAAACTACGGAGTAACGGCATCCTTATCTCGCAAGAAAAACTACCGCTAAACGCGGTCTGTCTTCATTTTTCTTGTCAACAATTAAGTGAGTACCTTTAAGCCTACCGCAGCGCACAGAATCATGGAAATAAACAGCACTCTGCGCCATTCTTTCGGCTCCCCGAATAGAAACATGCCGGTTACGGCACTGCCTACCGTCCCGATACCGGTCCATATTGCATATGCGGTTCCCATCGGAATTGCTGTCATCGCGTAGGACAGAAGAGAAAAGCTGCCGGCAAAGGAAGCAATCAATAGGGCCAGATACGCCCAACCTTTGCGCTGGGAAACGCCTTTAATCCCAATTACACCCGTGACCTCGAAAGTTCCGGCAAATATCAATGCGATCCAAGCCATTAGCTCGCCACCTCCTGATCTTGACCAGCTGAATCATCTGTTACAAGCTTAAGTCCAATAACGCCTGTCAGCAGAACGAGTATCAAAATGATTTTGATAGGTTTAAACGGTTCTCCGAATAGGAGCATTTCGGTAGTGACTGTCCCGGCAGTACCGATACCTGTAAAGACGGCGTAGACCGTTCCTACTGGAAGGCGTTTTGCTGATTCTATAATGAGATAAAAGCTTAAAATAATGGCAATCGCGGTACCCAGCCACTCCCATACACTATTGGAATGACTCAATCCTATAACCCAGATGATCTCAACCAATCCGGCGACTAATACGTATAACCAATTACGATTCATAATAGATGCTCCCTTTAGTTGGAATTCTTGATGTTATCTTTCCTTCGTAACGCCCGACCAATACACAGGCCATGCTTGTTCAAGCCGGCGGAATGAACGCTCTTCACCCCCATAGAGCATTTCGACGTCGATACCGTCCAACAGCGTCAGAAAGGCTGAGGCAGCCTGCCGGGGATGTAGAATAATCTGTCCTTTAACAGGGCAGCCAGCGGCAAAAAGACGTGACCAGTGATCCTCCAGACTGTCGAGAAAAGGGTAAAGTATGCCCATAACCTCGTTGTAAAGTGATTTTGGCGGAAAGAACGACATTCGTAAAAGGAACTTCGCTTCATTATCTTCGTGATACTCACGCTGTCTATTCGTCAAAAATCCTTTCAATTGCTCTTCGAGAGGAAGCTGCTCGTGTTCAATGAAATAGTGCTTTATTTGTTGCTCCTGTCTTTGAAAGACAGACTGCAGCACCTTCATGAATAGATCCTCTTTGCTTGCAAAGTGCGCATATATCGATGGTTTCTTAATACCACAGTCATCGGCGATATTTTTCAAAGATGCCCCCTCATAACCGTCTCTGGCAAAATGGGTTAGTGCCGCCTGCATTATATTTGATGAAGTCATATTTTTAATCCACCTCTCTAACTAACGGTCGTTAGGTTTATTTTTTCAAATTGAGAGTCACTTGTCAAGAAAAAAAGCAAAAAAAAAAATGTTCGACAAACATTCTAATTATATGACACTGAAAGGTTACAACTTTGTCGTAATTAGGGGTTTCTGTATCCTGTTCGTAGGAAGAACGTATAACTTCATGTAGAATATGGTGGACAACATAACTAACATCCGGAAAAACGTTATTGGTGGGAGTGGGGTTACAAGAAATGAGAAAGGGAATACAGGCTGTTATCATATCGGCGATATTATTCGCTTTTTATTACTTTGGTTTCGATTATTTTGGTAAAACGGCCGGTACGGTTGTCAGTGTGTTCTCTACGCTTACGGTTGTTTCCATTGGTTTAATGATTTTTATGGAGAACCGCCAACCTTCAGCAACGATGGCTTGGATTTTGCTGCTGGCCCTGATACCGATCGTGGGTCTCTTTTTTTATTTGCTGTTCGGGCAGAACTATTTCAAACGTAGAAAATACGATAAAAAAGCGCAACGTGATCTCTTGGCATACGAAAGTGAAGTGCTTCAGCGCAGTACTCCGGATCTGACTTCGTTCCGGCAGGATCATCAGCAGCTTCTTCAGCTGTCGCAGCGTCTGGCGCGTACACCGATCTCCTTTTCGACAGAAACGAAGGTGCTCACGAACGGCGAAGAGACGTTCTCCGCACTTCTTCCTGAGCTGCAAAAGGCGCAGCATCATATCCATATGGAGTATTACATTTACCGGGGGGATGAGATCGGTACACAAATTCAGAGAATTCTTATGAACAAAGCAAGAGAGGGCGTGTACGTAAGATTTATGGTCGATGCTGTGGGCAGCTTGCAGTTGCCTCCGTCATTCTTGAATGAGATGAAGGAAGCCGGTGTCCAGGTCGCTGTGTTCGGCAGTCCGCGGACGATTTTTTTTACCAGCCGGGTTAATTACCGCAATCACCGCAAAATCGTCGTGATCGACGGCAGCGTAGCCTTTATAGGCGGTTTAAATATCGGAGATGAATATTTAAGCCGCAACAAAACGTATGGCTTCTGGCGTGATACGCATATGCTTGTCCGGGGCGAGGCCGTGCGGACGCTGCAGGTCATATTCATGCAAGATTGGAAATACGTTACAGATGAGGTTGTAACGGAGCAGGAATATTATTCACCGGATCTGCTGGAGAACCGGAACGGGGCGGTTCAGATTATCGCCAGTGGACCGGATAATGAGCGGAGGGCGCTCAAAAACATTTTTTTCTCTATGATTGTATCGGCCCGTAAGTCAGTATGGATTGCAACACCGTATTTTATTCCGGATGATGATATTTTGACAGCTCTGCGTGTAGCAGCGCTGTCCGGATTGGATGTCCGGATTCTGTTTCCGGCCAAGCCCGATAAGTGGCTCCCGTTTTTAGCGTCGCATTCCTACTTTCCGACTCTTCTCGATGCGGGAGTCCGTATTTATGAGTACGAAAAGGGATTTTTGCACTCCAAATTGTTGATTGTGGACGGCGAGATTGCGACCATTGGAACAGCAAATATGGATATGCGCAGCTTTCACTTGAATTTTGAAGTGAACGCCTTACTCGTCGAGACGGAGAGTGTGCAGCAGATGGTTAATGATTTTGAGCGTGATTTGCAATTTACGACTCTGATTGACCGGGACACATTCATGAATAAGCGGATTATTGTTCGTCTGCTGGAATCAGGTGCACGTCTGATGTCACCGTTGTTGTAATTGTTCTTCGCAGTGATAGATAATAGTTAAAAGAACCATCGACAGCAGAAAGGAACATGCTCTGCAGTCGGTGGTTTTTTGTATGCGTTGAACGGAAACAGAGAATAAGCAGCCTGCCGGTTGAACTTGTGCATTGAAATATATGCGGGCCGACCGAGTTTTCCCAAACGTTATCAAAAGGTAGTAAAGCCCAGCAGTTTCTGGAGCTTGAACACAATATTTTTCAGCCAGGTTGTCTTTTCTTGATGGACACTGAATTCCAGCGTGAATTCCGCTCCACGGTTGAACCACAGTCTGTCGAAATAGTCATCCACCTGTTTCTTCAAAGGATGATTCAGCGGAATAGCAGCCCAGAGGTTATTCTCCAGATTATAATCCTTCAGATTACGCGGTGTGAAATTGGTGGGGCCACCGATCATGACCGATTTACCGGAAGGCTTCGCTACATACAACAATTTGGGGTGGTATTGTTCTTTTCCAGTATTGTACCATCGGATCGTGATGGACTTCTTCGACCGTTTCATCAGCTCAGCCGCTGCGGGCTGGTTAGGAATGCCGAATTTGTTCTGTCCGAAGGCGTTCTTGTTCGGGTCCAGGATGAGACGAACATCGACTCCCCGTTTGGCAGCATCAACCAATCCGTTCATGGCCTTTCCTTCAGCCAAATAGAACATGCCGATCCATAGCACATCTCCCGGATCCGCGTGATGAATGCTCTCCAGTATATATTTATACCCCTTGCCCTCTGTTACATAGCGGATATCCACGGATCTTTCAGAGGAGATGGTTGTCTTTGGCGCAGCTGCCGATTGGTATTCGGGAAGCTTCACACCGCCCGTGAGGTCAACTGCAGCCTGCTCTATAGCTAGGATGTCCTTGATGACCTCTCCTCCTGCCTCAATGGCGATGTTGGAATGATAGGCACTGGCGTCATGGATATTGGCGGAGGTTACTAGTGCTGTTTTCTCACTGACGATGAGTTTTCGATGGTTTGCTTTTAAATTAAGCAGTTTCAGGTATGAGCGCACCGTAAGTGGAGGTCCTTCTTTTGCCATCAGATTGGGCAGCTTTCCCTTACCGGCTTGTCCGAACCATTGGAAAAAGGTACGCCATATAGCGGAATAAACCGGTGTAGAATCTCGTAGCCGATTGACATCCGTTATCACAACAGTGATGCCTGCGTTTTTCATGCTTTCAAGCAGCGGGTTCGGCGCCGAGCCGTAATTGGTGTTCACCTCATCTGTGATAAATACCATGTCCACTTCGGGATAGGCTTGTTTATGACGGATAAGCCGTTCAGTCAATTTTCCACTCACAGGGGGAAATTGCTGGTCTTTGTGAGTGTAATTGTTATATAAAAACATATCGATCACGAGAAATTGCCGGGATTCGTCAATAATTTGCCCGATCCGTTTGTGGATCTGCTGCTCATAGACAGGTTGGCCCTTCGGCCCCTTGTAGGTGATATCTGTCCAGAATTGGACCTTATCCGTACGGTAGAGCGGGCTTTCGTATGAAAGACCAGGTGGCAGCGGCTTGTGGGTATGATACAACATGACAGCAATGAGCCAGAGGACTAGCAGAACAACACTAGTACGGAGCCAATGTATCCGTTTCTTTCTTGGAGACTTTCGGTGAATGTTGAAGAAAGACCAGAACAGCATAATCCACCTTCTTTCTGTTGTTTTATGTCTGGTCGACAGTCGATTGGTAAAAATGTATAATCGATGTACTAAATTTATATAAAGTCGGATGATTCAATAAGAGCATTTTATTATTTACCAAAAGCAATTTGGTTTAAACAATTTATGAAATATCAGAAGATACATAGAAGCGCAATCTAGAAACGGCTACTTAACGGGAGGGACGTATGAACAATCGGAACAAGCAGGTGGCTCCTGCCAGCGGAGAGATTAGACCTGCATCTAATGAAACAGTTTCGGACAACAAAGGCATGCTCCTGCCGGAGGTGCCCACAGGTGAGCGGAAAATAGAACATGTCCGGTTATGCCTTGAGGAAGAAGTAGGAGGCCGGGATGTGACAACGGGGTTTGAGAATTACCGGTTCCGCCATGCGGCTTTGCCAGAGGTGGACTTTGACGATGTGAGTCTGGCAACCTCTTTTCTCGGGTTCTCCATGGTAACGCCGCTTTTGATCAGCTCCATGACTGGAGGTAGCAAGGCAACGGGGGAGATTAACATGCGTCTGGCTGAAGCCGCGGAGCGCCGAGGTTGGGCGCTTGGTGTCGGCTCCATCCGGGCGGCTGTGGAGCGTGGAGAGCTTGCGCCTACGTTTCGGGTTCGGGAAAAGGCGCCCAGCATTCCGGTTATCGCCAATCTTGGCGCGGTGCAGCTCAATTACGGGTTTGGTCCGGATGATTGCCGGCGGGCCGTGGACATTGCCGGAGCAGACCTGCTCGTACTGCATTTGAATGGACTGCAGGAAGTGTTCCAGCCCGAAGGCAACACCCGGTTCGGAGGACTACTGCCCAAGATCGAAGAGTTATGCCGGGTACTTGAAGTTCCGGTAGGCATCAAGGAAGTGGGTTGGGGAATCGACGGCTTTACAGCGCGAAGCCTGCTGGATGCCGGAGCTGCATTTATTGATGTGGCCGGAGCGGGGGGGACTTCTTGGAGCCAAGTCGAGAAATTCCGCAGCAGCGATCCTGTCCGCCGTGCGGCGGCGGAGGCGTTCGCAGGCTGGGGCAACCCGACCGCTGACTGCATCGCCGAGGTGAGAGAGGCTGCACCAACCGCTGCCCTGATTGGCAGCGGGGGTCTGAACAACGGCGTGGATGCGGCTAAGGCTCTTGCGATCGGTGCCGATCTGGCAGGTTTTGGCCGAGGATTGCTCGGCTCGGCAGTGTCTTCCGAGGAGGCGCTGGACCACAAGCTGGCGCAGGTTGAGCTGGAGCTGCGGACGGCGATGTTCGGCATCGGAGCGGTAAATATTACGGCTCTGAAAGAGACGGACCGTCTGGTGAAACGGTTCTGACTTTTAAATCCAAACATTCATTTAATGGCCCTTTTTCCGACAAGGATTAGGGGTCTTTTTCTATGCAGGCAGAAAATAAGTATATCTCGACCCGATGAATGATATGTAAATGACGTCTTATCAGAATTTTTGTTTATTTACAAGATGATCTCAAATTCAAAAAAACCTTTTGCCAATTCGTGCTAAAAACCTTATATTAGGAGTACTTATAGCAATAATTGTTCGCTTTTAAAGGTAAGGAGAAGGATATTAGAAAGGGTGAACTCTTTTGAAGAGACCTGCATTTCAATTTAGTACGAGAACTGTAGTGACGATCGGAATCTGTTCAGCTTTGTATGGAGCAACCTTTATGATTGGTATTCCCGCGGGGCCAGACACCTTTTTGAAGCCGGCTATTGCGCTGTTGGCGATTTTTGGAGCGCTCTTCGGTCCGATGGTCGCTTTTGCGGCAGGTTTGATTGGACACGTGCTTACTGATTTGATGAGCAGTGGTATGGTGTGGTGGGGATGGGCGCTCGGTTCCGGCATTACAGGAGCGTTCATGGGTCTGATCTATATGCACAAAAAATTTGACCCTCACAGCGGTTCGGTAACAGGTAAACAGATTGGCATGCTGACGGTATACGGCGTTGTGGGCATCGTGTTGTCTCTTTTCTTCTCCGGATGGTTTGATGCTGTCTTTATGGGTGAACCAACGGATAAATTGATTCTTCAAGTGAGTGTGGCTTCCTTGGCCAACATCGCGGTGTTCGTAGTACTCGGTCTTCCGGCCGTATTAGGGTACTCAAAACGGAGTGCGAAGTCCAGCAATTTGACGATTAACGAATAAACTGAGGAGTGCAGACTAACATGCAGCCCATCATCTCATTTCAACAATTCAGCTTTCGCTATAAAAACCAGTCGGAGCCAACCCTCCGTGATATTACCCTCGACATTTACCCGGGGGAAAAAATATGGATCGCTGGGCCAAGCGGCTCCGGCAAATCAACTTTAGCCCATTGTCTAAATGGGCTAATTCCTTTTATGTACGAAGGTGAGGTTATCGGAAGTCTTACGGTAGGAGGAGCCGGCTATACGGAAGGCGGCGTTTTTGGGCGCAGCCGGACCGTAGGCACCATATTGCAGGATTCCGATGCCCAGTTTGTTGGGCTTACCGTTGGAGAAGATACCGCATTTGTTATGGAAAACCGGGAAGTTCCCCGTCCACAGATGAAAAGCGCCGTCATCTCCTCACTGCAAATGGTGGACATGCTGGACCGGATCGAAGATAGCCCACATGACCTGTCCGGGGGACAGAAGCAGAGCGTGTCTCTTGCAGGTGTTCTGTCTACAGATGCAGAGGTGCTGCTCTTTGATGAGCCGCTCGCCAATCTGGATCCGGCTGCGGGGAGACGGGCTATGGGGCTGATTGAAAGCATTCGCCAAGACAGCGGCAAAACGGTCATTATTATTGAGCACCGGGTGGAAGATGTGCTACTGGAACCGGTAGACAGGATCGTGCTGCTGCACAAGGGACGCATTGTCGCCGAGGGAACTCCGGATGAGCTTCTGATAGCAGGTACTCTTCGACAATACGGCCTGCGTCCGCCTCTTTTCGTGGATGCGATGGAGTATGCAGGAATATCGCTTGAAGGCATGACAGATTTGGCAGTTCCCCGCAGGCTTGATATCGTAGGTGCTCAGGATAAGCTGAACCAGTTTGCGAATCATGCGTTGCTCAGGAACGAGATTTCGGATAAAGAGGCTCTGCTTAGCCTTCGAAATTTGGGGTTCCGCTATGAAGCAGGCAGGACGGTGCTAGAAGATGTGAGTCTCGATATCGGGGCTGGGGAAACGGTCGCTCTGCTCGGTGCGAACGGAGCGGGTAAATCAACCTTGTCTAATCTCATTACAGGACTGTTGAAACCGCGTTCCGGTGAAATTTTGCTTCATGGGGAAAATATCGCCAAGTGGTCCATACGGCGCCGTGGAGAAGAAATCGGGTATGTTATGCAAAATCCGAACCGCATGATCAGCCAGCACCTCATTATGGAAGAGGTCGGACTTGGGTTGAAAGCCCGAAAAGTGGATCCGGCTGTCATACAAGAGCGGGTGGAGCAGGTGCTTAAGGTGTGCGGATTGTATCCATACCGAAGCTGGCCGGTTTCCGCACTTAGCTATGGTCAGAAGAAGCGTCTGACCATAGCCTCGATTCTGGTGCTTCAGCCAAAACTTATCATATTGGATGAGCCGACAGCAGGACAGGATTATCGTCATTATAAAGAGTTTATGGATTTTATCGGGCAGCTTGCCCAGCAGGGAACCGCTTTTCTGTTTATTACGCATGACATGTACCTTGCACTGGAATATGCGGACCGGGCAGCAGTGCTGTGCGGTGGGCGAATGATTGCTTGCGCTTCCCCGGCCTCGATTTTGAGCGACGCAAAGGTAACGGAAGCCGCTCACTTAAGGGAGACTTCCCTGTCCGTATTTGCTCGGGCTAACAGGCTTGAACATCCAGAGCGCTTCGTCCAGGCTTTTGTTTCGCGTGAGAAAAGAGGGAAGTCTTATGAGTAGAACAGGTAGTCTATATGTGCCCGGTCGTTCCTGGTTTCATCGGATGGACGGAGCGGTCAAACTGGTGCTCTTTGTTGTCTGGACCGTGCTGGCGTTTATGTTCATGGACCTTCGGGTGTTTGTTGTGATGCTGGCTGCTGGCGCTGCCATGCTGATTTATTCGGGTGTGCCTTTTCGCAAAATGGCCTTTCTTTTTGGATTAATCGTTCTCTTTTCAATTATAAATGGGTTGTTTATTCTTCTGATTACGCCGACCTTCGGGACAAGGCTGACCGGAACGGACACACCGGTTATTCCAATCGGTTACGCTGTGATCAATCAGGAGACGCTGTTTTATGTGCTGACTTTGTCGGCCAAATATTTAACATTGCTACCGATGACGCTTCTCTGTCTGTTTACGACGATGCCGAGCGCTTTTGCAGCCAGCCTGAACCGGGTAGGCGTTCCTTATAAAGTTGCATATGCTGTCAGCATTGCCCTTCGTTATATTCCGGATTTGATCGCGGAATTCCGCAGCACGCTGCATTCGATGGAGGCCCGTGGATTGGGAATCTCTAAAGAAGACGGCAGTATTGCGAAGCGGCTTTCGAATCTGTCAGCGGTTGTTGTACCAGTGCTTCAGTCGGCACTTCATCGGATTGATTCTGTCACCAATGCGATGGAGCTTCGGGGCTTCGGGGCTGGGAAGAAGAGAACATGGTACAGCGGAGGGGATATGACTGCTGCGGATTGGGTAGTCATCGGATTGGCTCTATCCGTTCTCGGATTTGGAATCTGGCTTAGAAGCCGTGGATTGAACGCTTTTTGGTATCCTTTTGAATAAGAGATATTCATGGTTTGAACAAAAGGTATGATCTGATATAATTAGTAGGATTGTTTAGAGAAACCCATAAGGAGTTGTCACATAAATGGCTTTAAAAGCAGGAATCGTCGGTCTGCCGAACGTCGGCAAATCCACATTGTTTAACGCAATTACACAGGCGGGGGCGGAATCAGCCAACTATCCGTTTTGTACAATTGACCCTAACGTTGGTGTCGTGGAAGTGCCGGACGAGCGGCTCGACAAGCTGACCGAACTGGTGCAGCCGAACAAAACTGTACCTACCGCATTCGAATTCGTGGATATTGCAGGTCTGGTCCGCGGCGCAAGTAAAGGAGAGGGTCTTGGGAACAAGTTCCTCGCTCATATCCGTGAAGTGGACGCGATCGTGCATGTGGTAAGATGCTTCGAGGATGAGAATATCACTCACGTAGACGGTAAGGTGAATCCGGTCAGTGACATTCAGACGATTAACCTGGAGCTGATTCTGGCTGACCTCGACAGCGTGGAGAAGCGAATTGAGCGTACGAAGAAGAATATGAAGGGCGGCAACAAGACTTACGCACAGGAAGTCGAACTGCTGGAGCGCGTGAAGGAAGCTTTGTACAATGATCAGCCTGCCCGCAGTGTGGAACTCAGCGATGAAGAGAAACTGGTCATTCGTGACTTGCATCTGTTGACATTGAAGCCGGTTCTGTATGCGGCGAACTTGAGTGAGGACGGCGTGAACGAAGCGGACAGCAATCCGTACGTGCAACAGGTGAGAGATTTTGCTGCAGCCGAGAACGCTGCTGTCGTGCCGATCAGTGCTAAAGTGGAAGCTGAAATTGCCGAACTCGAAGGTGAAGATAAGGCTATGTTCCTTGAGGAACTGGGCCTTGAGGAATCCGGTCTGAATCGTCTGATCAAGGCTGCTTACAGCCTGCTTGGACTCTACACCTACTTTACGGCAGGGGTTCAAGAAGTTCGCGCATGGACGATCCGCAAAGGAACTAAAGCACCGCAGGCGGCAGGTGTCATTCATACTGACTTCGAGCGTGGATTTATCCGTGCAGAAGTGGTTTCCTATGATGACCTTCAAGCAGCCGGATCGATGAACGGGGCGAAAGAGCGTGGCCAGCTGCGTCTGGAAGGTAAAGACTACACTGTGAAAGACGGCGATGTTATGCATTTCCGTTTCAATGTGTAATTAACAATGTATTGAAAAAGACAGGGGTCTCTTTGTGGAGGCGCCTGTCTTTTTCATAGCCTTTTTTATTTCAATGTTATCGGAAGAGTGATCTCCAAATCTGGAAGATACTCTATTTTTGGGATTCCATTTGAGTCTAGCTCGAATTGATTTCTATCTTCATTTTTAAATAAGTACTTATATGTCTTAATGGTTATTGATTTGGGGATTGATTCAAACGGTTCAAATCGGGAATCAGTTATCATAACATTGCCGTCTGTTGGGTTCCATCCATTTGCATTAATTAATTTTAATTTATTGCCCTTTTCATCGAATATATCGTAGCCCAAAAGAGGAAGAGATGATGCAATCTCTAGATTTTTAGGTAACTCAATACGTGTAGTTAGGTTGGTTGTAATCGGCGTAAATTCTACTTTATCCAACTTCAAATTGATGTTCTCATATTGCCGACTTATTGATGGATTAAGAGCCAGATTATCCTTTGTATTCTTTTCAACTGGAATATCAATTTCAAATGGCTCCTGGATACCCAAAACTGAAATTTTCAATGTTAAGTCAAATTTATCAGGAAAGACCTTTCCCCCTTGGTTATGTCGATCTGAAAATTGTATAATTGCACTATTATCTTCTATACTGGGAATAATATATGGATCAATAGAATTACTTGTATTAGCAGGCGCATAAGAATTGACTGGTTCTCCATTAATGAAAAGTTCTATGTTGCTAATTAGTTCCTGCATATTCTTATCTAAATATTTCTTCACAGAAGACTGATGCTCAATACCAATCGACACACGTGTGCCATCAAACATTACGACTGGCACATTTAGTGTCAAATTGTCATGAGAATCGCTTGAATTAACAGTTGTAACCAGACCCTTTTCATCTGCAGTTTTCAGACCAAGATCACCAGCAAATTTAAATATTGAATTTATTCCGGGAATTTGTTTAATAGATGCTGCCATCGTTGGCGAAATAAATCCTGAACCCATTAAAATCACAAACGCAGAAGCAACAGCTATTATTGTTCTACCCGCTCTATTTTTATTGCGAGTGGCTATAACTCTGGAATTTGCTGCTTTACTGTTTACTTCAGCATATTTCTCCATAGTACGCTCAACTAAATCTACTTCAATAGGTGTTTCTCTAATCAAACTTTGTAATTGATTAAAATCTTTATCCTCCAGTTTTATACGAGTGTTCATAGATTTTTCCTCCTTCTATTTTTTGCTGAATCAATTTTTTTCGAATTCGTTCATATTTTTTTCGAATGGTAGTGGATTTAATGTCCATAATCGAAGCTATTTCGTCATAGCTATATTCCTCAAGAGAACGAAGTAAAAGAATTTGCCTTTCTTCCATATTTAGATTGTCTAATAAATCATGGATCAGATCGGTATATTCATTTTCCATCTTGTAGTCATTATTTATCTCGTATTGCATTAAGGATTTATAACGTTTGCTTCTTATCTTAAGTAGATCTGTACAATGATTTCGCGCTATTGTATAAAGCCAAGCTGAAAAAGAGACATTGTAAGAAAAACGCGTTATATTCTCCAACCCTTTAATAAAAATATCTTGAGCAGCATCCTCAGCCTCTTCATGACTTTTAAGTAAATAATAGCAATATAAAAAAATACGTTTTTGAAAGCGACTTATAATATAGGCGTAAGATGGAATATCCCCTAACTTTACTCTCTCCAGTACGGACATTAATTCGCTATCATCCATATTTGATTGACTCATCTTTATCCCCCCTTTCAAAATATACAACTGAAAAGTATGGGCTTTTGTGACAAAGGAGAAAATTCCTTTTCGTTTATCCTTTTTATTTCAAGGAAAAATATATTTCCATCTATATGCTAAACTGGGTATCTCCCTTCTAGTCAAATCAGTTGATTCATGTTAAAATAAAAAGTCGTTTGTTACTGCTGTATTACGGTTTATGCAATGACCTTTGTTAATAAATGACGTGCTTTTGTTTAAACATAATTAGGAAATATATATGTAGAGAGGTGAATTCCCTTGTTGGACCGATTGCAATCCCTTGCGGACCGTTATGAAAAGTTAAGCGAGCTGCTCTGCGATCCCGATGTTGCAAACGACTCGAAAAAGTTGAGGGATTATTCCAAAGAACAATCCGATTTGCAGCCTGCTTACGAGGCCTTTGTTGAATATAAAAATGTGATTGACGAGCTTGACGCTGCCAAGACGATGCAGGGCGAGAAGCTGGATGATGAGATGCGCGAAATGGTGAAGATGGAAATCGACGAACTTAGCGCACGCCAGCAGACACTCGAAGAGACGATCCGCGTTTTGCTTCTGCCGAAGGACCCGAATGACGATAAGAACGTTATTGTCGAAATCCGCGGAGCGGCAGGTGGTGATGAGGCGGCACTGTTCGCTTCGGATCTATACCGGATGTACACCCGTTATGCGGATACCCAAGGCTGGAAGGTTGAGTTAATGGACGTCAACTCGAATGATCTCGGCGGATTTAAGGAAGTTATTTTCTTGATCAACGGCCGCGGTGCTTACAGCAAAATGAAGTTTGAAAGTGGAGCACACCGGGTACAACGTATTCCGACAACGGAATCGGGCGGCCGCATTCATACGTCTACTTCGACAGTTGCGGTTATGCCGGAAGCTGAAGAAGTGGATATCGAAATCCATGATAAAGATATTCGTGTGGATACATTCTGTTCCAGCGGTGCAGGCGGACAATCCGTTAACACGACGAAATCTGCGGTACGTGTCACGCACGTTCCAACAGGTATCGTTGCGACATGTCAGGACGGAAAGTCACAGAACTCCAACAAAGATAAGGCGCTGCAGGTACTTCGTACCCGTATCTATGATATGATGCGTCAGGAAGAAGAAGCAAAATATTCCGGCGAGCGTAAGAGCAAGGTAGGTACTGGCGATCGCAGTGAGCGGATCCGTACGTACAACTTCCCGCAAAGCCGTGTGACGGATCACCGGATCGGCTTGACTTTGCACAAGCTGGATCAGGTGATGAACGGAGAAATTGAGGAAATCGTTTCAGCCTTGACCCTTGCGGAGCAAGCAGAAATGATGGATAGAGGAGAATAACGCTTTGGAGCGGAAATTATTCGTATCGACGCCGGAGCGCAGCATAAGAGAAGCCTATATAGAGGCTTCTTCTTTTTTAGAAAACTGCGGCGTACTGGAGCCGCAGCGTAATGCCCAGTTGCTGCTGGAGTTTGTGCTTGGATTGACCGGTACAGCCTACTATATGGCGCTACCGGAGACCTTCCCGGAGGATCGGCGCACGGCATGGGAAGAGGCCATTAACCGGAAGGGAGATGGTGTGCCTGCACAGTATATTATCGGGGAGCAGGAGTTTTATGGTCTTCCTTTTGAGGTGACATCGGCCGTACTCATTCCGCGTCCGGAAACAGAGCTGTTGGTGGAAGCCGTGCTGAAGCATGCCGACACAGCATCCAGGCTTACAGTTTTGGATATCGGTACCGGGAGTGGCGCCATTGGTGTAAGCCTGGCGCTGAAATCGCCTATGTGGCAGGTACTCGCTAGTGATATTTCTCCGGAAGCACTTCAGGTGGCCCAGCGTAATGCGAAGCGACTAGGTGCGACTGTGGAATTTCGACAAGGGAATCTGTTGGAGCCGTTCGCTGGTCTTGCGCCTGATATTGTGGTGTCCAACCCACCGTATATTCCGGCGGAGGATATTGAAGAGCTGCAGCCGGAGGTTCGGGATCACGAGCCGCGCACCGCACTTGACGGCGGTGAGGATGGTTTAAATCCTTACCGGATCATGATGGAGCAGTTGCCTCTATTGGCATCAGCGCCGCGTATCATTGCCTTTGAGCTTGGCATGGGCCAGGCAAAAGATGTGGCAGACCTGCTGCGTTCGACAGGGCATTGGAACCGTATCATTACGGTCCCGGACCTTGCCGGCATTAATAGACATGTATTGGGAATTTCGCTGTAATTGTCATTCGGCCCTTTTTTTCTTACAATAGTAAGTATGATTGTTAAATTGCCTTCAGGGCGCAGGGGAGCATGAAGCTCCGGCACAGGGGGACCGAAGATGCTTCAAAAGATTAAAAAGATTGATTTCGTTATAGTGGCTGTATTGGTCATGTTGATGATTATTAGTATTACGTCGATATACAGTGTTACCATGGGAGATCCGAAATTTGAGGGCTCCCATATTAAGATGATCCTATATTATATAGTAGGCTTTATTGCCTTTTTTGGAATGAGCATACTGGATTATCGTCTTCTAATGAAATATGCTTGGTATATTTATTTTGGTGGTATAGCGCTGCTGCTGTTTGTCATGTTTTTCGGGGCAACCATAAACGGTTCGCAGGGCTGGATCTCGCTTGGTTTCGCCAGCTTGCAGCCGGCCGAGATGTTCAAGCTTGTTTTAATTATTATTCTCACGTACGCACTAATTCGCAAAAACAAGCCCCAACTGTCTTTTATCCGAGATGTGATCCCGGTTGGCCTGCTTGCGTTCATTCCATTCGTGCTCGTTATGGGGATAAACGACCTCGGGAATGCGCTCAGTTATGTCATTATTTTGGTCGGATTGCTGTGGATTGGTAACGTCAAATTATTTCATGCTTTGATCGGGCTGGTTCTGGTAGGCGGCATAGCTATAGGTGGTGCTATGGCCTATGTTCATTATCACGATGAGATTAAGGAGTCCCTCGGCACGGGTTCACGCGCCCACTGGATGGAGCGGATAGATCCTTGGCTGGTACCGGAGAAGGCTACAGCCAAGGCAAGTTGGCATACCCATAATGCCAAGCTGGCTATAGCATCCGGCGGCATGGGCGGAAAAGGCTTTATGGAGGGAACATCGGTGCAGTCGGGCCGCGTGCCTTACACGTATTCAGATTCCATCTTTGTGCAAATCGCGGAGGAATACGGATTTATCGGCTCTTCTGTGCTGCTGCTTTTATATTTTGTTTTGATTCACCGGATGATTCTGATCTCACTGGAGTGTCGGGAACGTGCGGGTCCATTTTTGATCGTCGGCATTGTATCGATGTTCTTGTACCAGATCTTTGAGAACATCGGTATGTTTATTGGTCTTATGCCGCTGACGGGAATTACGCTGCCGTTTATCAGTTTTGGGGGAACGTCGCTCGTCATCAGTATGGCCAGTATGGGTGTGGCAATGAGTGTGAAGCTGCATGGACGGGAGATTGAAGAAGATCTGCCGGAGCCGAGCACGTACCGGACAGTTGCCAAGCAAAGCTAGGGCGTTCACAAGGATAGTTATCTACTCAAAACTTAAATGCGGGATATTCTAATTCGTTGGTCAGTAAAATTAAAAATATTTGGATTACTGTACACCTAGTACTTAATCATTAAGCCCTACGGGGCTTTTTTTGTATCTAGTGCGTGTTCAAAAAGGTCGGTTTTCAGCACCAAGAAGGTTGGAAGAAGCTAGGGAGTGAGGAGCGGAGCGTACGTTTTGGGTACGTGAGCACCGGAAGGGCCGGCTGAATTCAAGATTCGATGCCGAGCCCACTCCCTGATTCACTTCGTGATCAAAAGCGGACTCTTTGAACAACCTCTTCTACTCTATCTTTTTAATAAAAGTGCTAGATTGCACGTTTAGGCTCTCTCTCAGCCGGACATACTGATAGACATCATAGATTATCAGGAGAGGCGGCTAGCATAATGAGAAAGAATAGCGAGACACTCCGTATTATTGTAAAACAAATGATCATGCTCTTATCCATATTGTTTATGGTTGTGATGGCTTGGGAAGGACAACGGATTGACGCGGCAGTTGCGGGAGGCCCGATTCCGGAAGAATCGATCCGGCTTCGTATTTTGGCTAACTCGGACAATCCGTCTGATCAGCTCGTCAAGCGTGAAATTCGTGATGCTGTTGTAGCTCAAATGCAGAGATGGGTTTTAGAATTGGACAATCCGCAAAGCCTGGAGGAAGCAAGAGAGTTAACACGGAGTCATCTGCCAGAAATTGAGCGGTTGGTTGGGGAAGAGCTATCCAAGCGTGGAATCACTTATGCCTATGATGTGAATCTGGGAACCGTGCCGTTCCCGACAAAGCTTTACGGTGGAACTGTGTATCCTGCGGGGGAATATGAAGCCGTCCGGATTACACTGGGTGAAGGCAAAGGCCAGAACTGGTGGTGTGTGCTTTTCCCGCCGCTTTGCTTCATTGATGCAGGCAGTGGCGATGCGGCTGCCCAGCCCGTAGACAACGAAGTAAGAACGGCTTCAGTGCAAGCCGGTGACAACGATGCTTCGGAGGAACGGGGAAATGCTGCTTCAAGTGAGCCTGAGGTGCGGTTTTTCTTATTCGACTTCTTCATCGGTTTGTGGGATTGGATTGTCGGGTTGTTCTAAGTCAATGGATTGGCACCAAGATAGCTGCAAGGCTGCTGGTCAATTCTTCATCGTCATTGGTAGCGAAATATGATACAATTTCAAGCAGAAGAGTGCTTTCTCTTTAGCGAAGGGGCCGTCATGAGGCTGCCGGGGCTGGAGGATACAAGCGCTTTTTCTTTTGGACAAATGGTGACGGCAATCCATTCTGGTTTGGTGTTTGAGCATGCTGCCGAGCTGGGTGATCTATTATAAAGAAAGCTTGGGATAACAATGGAACGAAAAGAGAACGGGAATCTGGGACAGGACTTTCACGCCGGGGGTAAGGTTACGGAATTGTGGAAGGTGTGCGTCAATCATGAAGCCGGAGCAGCAGCTTCTGTTGCCGGACAACCACTGACTGCAGGATCAGATCGAGAGCAGGCGGAATTTTCCTTATGGACTCCGGGATCAGAGGACGCCTTAGCGCTAAATGAGGCTGGTGCTGTACTTGCGGCCGGGGGGACTGTAGCTTTTCCAACGGAAACGGTATACGGTCTAGGTGCGGATGCCAGAAATACAGCTGCGGTGGAACAGATTTTTGCTGCAAAAGGGCGCCCTTCCGATAATCCGCTTATTGTGCATATTTCTGATACGTCTCAGTTGGACGGGCTCGTGCTGGGAGTGAATGATACGGAGCGGCGGTTGATGGAGGCTTTTTGGCCGGGACCGTTAACACTGGTCCTGCCGGTGAAGCCCGGCGCGGTATCTCCGCGCGTGACGGCTGGACTGGATACGGTTGCGGTCCGCATGCCGGATCACAGGGTGGCGCTGGCATTGATCAGCGCCGCAGGCTGTCCGGTTGCTGCGCCAAGCGCCAACCGCTCAGGCCGGCCAAGCCCTACGCTGGCTGGCCATGTGTTTGAGGATCTGGCTGGTGCCATCGACGGCATTCTCGACGGCGGCCCCGCGGGGGTCGGTGTCGAGTCGACGGTCGTCCAGGCCGGCCAGGACGGTACCGTGACGGTGCTGCGCCCCGGCGGCGTCACGGAAGAGCAGCTTGCCGCGCTCACGGCAAGCGTGCAGCGCGACCCGGCGCTTGCGCGCGCCGGGAGCGCAGACAGCCCGGCGCCACGCTCGCCGGGCATGAAGTACACGCACTACGCACCCAAGGGTGCGCTGTGCATCGTCCAGGGGCGGACGGCCGATGCCGTGTCCGCCAAGATCCAGACCGAGCTTGACGCCGCCGGAGCGCGCGGGGAGACGACCGGTGTGCTGTCGTTCGACGAGCACATCGGTAGCTACCGCGCGGACGTCGCCGTCTCGCTCGGCAGCCTGGCCGCACCGGAGGAAGCGGCACACCGGCTTTACGCCGGGCTGCGCCAATTCGATGAAGAAGGCGCGACCTTTATCCTGGCAGAATCCTGCCCGGATAAAGGTCTTGGCGCAGCGGTGATGAACCGGCTGCTGAAGGCGGCGGGTCATCACATTATACATGCGTCGGGTGATGAGCCGACAGTCGATTAGGAGAGCGCGGCACAGTTGCTATGTTGAAGCTGGAGAGAGGGGTGACGCCCTGCCACCCAAGCTTCAGACGTTCATAGTAACTTGCTAAGCTAAGGTAGCCGCTTTTAATCTTTCGAGGCACTGGCATGAACCCGCCCACAAGGGTTTTAGGCATCAATCCCCCCTTGTCCGCATATGGTGTACAAGACCATAAGGACTTGGGGGAAATAGGCATGTTCGAAACGTCTGTCCAGTCAGGACAGCTCGCGACGATCCTGATTATGGCCGTGGCGCTCGGTTTGGATGCATTTTCACTCGGTATCGGTGTTGGAATGAGAGGCATCCGGCTGAAATATGTCCTGAATGTTAGTTTGATGATTGCTTTTTTCCACATGTTGATGCCGCTGCTTGGGCTGTTCGCCGGCCGTTATATCGGCGCTTTGCTCGGACATGTTACGGGGCTTGCCGCAGGAGGCCTTCTCCTGTTGCTGGGGGGACATATGATTTGGAACTCTTTTCATAAAGAGGAAGGTCGGCCGGTGAATCATACCACGCTGCTCGGAATGCTACTGTATTCGCTTAGTGTCAGTATCGACTCTTTTTCGGTAGGGGTTTCGCTTGGCATGTTCGTGAATGATACGGCGATCATCGTAACGTCTTTCGGCGTGGTCGGAGGCTTAATGTCGATTCTCGGATTGATGCTCGGTCGGAAGGCGGGCAGCAGGCTCGGTGAATATGGAGAAATGACCGGCGGTGTCATTTTGTTGGTATTTGGTTTGATGTTTATATTTTGATACAATGACGGCAGTAAACTTTCGGGGAGGTGGAGACCGTGAAAAACATATTGTTCGTCTGCACCGGCAACACCTGTCGCAGTCCTATGGCCGAAGGTATGCTGCGCAAGCTCGCTAAGGGGAGAGGGATTCCGCTTGAAGTTCGTTCCGCAGGTGTTTCGGCTGCAGAAGGAATGCCAATCTCGCGTCATGCTGAAACAGTACTCCGCGATCAGCAGATCAAGGACGGCATGTCTTCCAAGCCGCTGAGCATAGATCTTGTCGAGTGGGCAGATCTGATTCTGACATTGACGTTATCCCATAAGCAGTATGCGATTCGTCAGTTTCCTTATGCGGCAGACAAGGTTCATACGCTAAAAGAATACGTCGAGAATGATGCGCAGGTACTGACGGATCTGCAGGAGCAGGACAGTCTGCTGGCATCCATGGAGATGATGAGATCCCTAGGCGTTGAGCTTCAGGAGCAAGACAAGGTGAGGTTGATCGAGCTACGGCAGCGTATTCCGAGTTTTGATATTTCCGATCCGTTCGGAGGTTCGCTGGAAGAGTATGAGGCGACAGCGGCAGAAATCCGTTCAGCGCTGTTCCGATTGCTGGACAAGCTGGAGAGAGAGTAAGCAACGTGATTTGCGGGTGTTCAGTTGTCGTTATAGTTGAAGTTATTAATCGATCATAGTTATGAATAAATATCCGTTGCTTTTCTTTTCCGTATGTTTTAAGATGAAGGGGAAAAACACGGATTCCGGTGTAACTGGCGACGAAGTGGATGAAACCACGATGGAGCACCGGAACATACGGCCGGTCGCCTGGGCAAAGAGCAATTGGTGCACGTTACACGTGCGCGGACTGCTCTTTTTTTCGTCTTTTGCTAACAATTTGGGTTATAATGAAACGAGTTGTTATTACGAGCATTTTGTAAATGCCGATACAAAAGATGAAACATACGAGGGGGTTTTTCATATGAAAATTGCATTGGGCACGGATCATGCAGGTATTCGTTTGAAAGAGGAGATCACAGAGGTCATTCGGAATCTCGGGCATGAGGTGGAAGACTTGGGCTGTGGATGTTCCGATTCGGTGGATTATCCTGACTTTGCGCTTCCGGTATGTGAAAAAGTCGTATCCGGAGAAGCTGACCGTGGAATTCTGATCTGCGGAACGGGAATCGGCATGAGCATTGCGGCGAACAAGGTTCCAGGAATTCGCTGTGCGCTGACACATGATGTATTTTCGGCAAAAGCTACCCGCGAGCACAATGACAGCAACGTGCTGGCCCTTGGCGAACGAGTGGTGGGCCCCGGCCTTGCAGCAGAAATCGTTACAGCTTGGCTGACGACAGATTTCAGTCAGGGTGAGCGGCATGTTGGAAGGGTGAACAAAATCAAGGCCATTGAGGAACGCTATCTGAAGGGATAAGTTCGTACTGTAAGGATGGACGTTACTAAAGTCACTAAGTCACTAAGTCACTAAGTCACTAAGTAACTAAGTAACTAAGACATCAGGCAGTTGGCTTTCAGACTATCGTATCCAAGGAGGGCTGAAACACATGACAGATTACCCGGTTGATCATGGCTTGAGAGAACAAACGGTAATGATCATGCGAGAATTGGCTGAGGCTGCAGGCCTCAGGGCAGGTAAGGTGCTGGTCGTCGGGACCAGTACAAGTGAAATCACCGGCCGCCGGATCGGTACCGGCGGTGTGCTGGAGACTGCGCAGCAGGTGCTGGACGGAATCGCAGAGGTACAGGCTGAGTTCGGTTTCGATACGGCTTACCAGTGCTGCGAACACCTGAACCGTGCACTTGTTGTAGAGCGGGAACTACTCGAGCGATTGGGACTGACGGAAGTAGCTGCAGTGCCCGTTCCTAAAGCGGGCGGATCTATGGCGTCTGCTGCTTACCGGAGCTTCCATGATCCGTGTCTGGCTGAGAGCATCTCCGCTCATGCGGGTATCGATATCGGTGAGACGATGATCGGAATGCATCTGCGCCGTGTTGCGGTGCCATTTCGGCCGAGTATCCGGTACATCGGGAAGGCTCGTGTGACAGCGGCAATGACGAGACCTAAGTTGATCGGTGGAGAACGGGCTGTATATCGGATGGAGCAGGAGAATGATAGGGTGGCATGTAATTAGATGTAGTTGTGATTGATGATTAACCATATATTATTTTTTAATTTAGGGAGGATACGAATATGATGGAACATTTGCGCAAGAGTGACCCGGCAGTACTGGAAGCGATGGATTTGGAACTGAAGCGCCAACGCAGCAACATTGAACTTATCGCTTCGGAGAACATTGTAAGTGAAGCGGTTATGGAAGCAATGGGATCCGTGCTGACGAATAAATATGCAGAAGGCTATCCAGGTAAGCGCTACTATGGCGGCTGCGAACGCGTTGATATTGTTGAGGATCTGGCACGTGATCGTGCGAAGCAGCTGTTCGGTGCAGAGCATGCCAACGTTCAGCCTCACTCTGGTGCACAGGCGAACATGGCTGTTTATCTGGCTGCACTGAAACCGGGCGATACAGTACTTGGTATGAACCTGGCACACGGTGGGCACTTGACGCACGGCAGTCCTGTCAATGCATCCGGCCTTCTATATAACTTTGTAGCATATGGTGTGCAGGAAGATACCTTCCTTATTGATTATAACGAAGTGCGCAAAGCAGCCTTCAAACATCGTCCACGTATGATTGTTGCCGGCGCAAGCGCTTATCCGCGAATTATTGATTTTGAAGCACTAGCTTCCATCGCCAACGATGTAGGTGCCTTGTTCATGGTTGATATGGCTCATATTGCAGGGCTTGTTGCTACAGGATTGCATCCGAACCCTGTACCTTACGCACACTTCGTTACCACAACAACTCACAAAACACTGCGCGGACCGCGTGGCGGCTTGATTCTGTGCAAGCAGCCATGGGCTGCAGCTATCGACAAAGCGGTATTCCCGGGCACCCAAGGCGGACCGCTTATGCACGTCATTGCATCCAAGGCAGTTGCGCTAGGTGAAGCGTTGGACCCATCCTTCAAGGAGCATGCTGAAAAAGTGGTGAAGAACGCCAAAGTACTTGCGGACACACTGATTTCTGAAGGACTTAACATCGTATCCGGCGGAACTGATAACCACCTGATGCTGGTAGATACCCGTAATTTGGACATTTCCGGTAAAGACGCCGAGAAAGTGCTGGATTCTATCGGTATTACCGTGAACAAGAACGCGATTCCATTTGACCCTACAAGTCCGTTTGTAACAAGCGGTATCCGGATCGGTACTCCAGCTGTGACTTCCCGTGGCATGGATGAGGAAGCTATGGTTACGATCGGTAAAGTTATTGCTATGACCCTCCGTCAGCCGAAGGATGAGGAAACACTCACTAAAGCTGGACGTATGGTGGCTGAATTGACAGATCAATATCCGCTTTATCCGGAATTAAAATACTAATTAATGCGAACTTGGTTAGGTGAGGTATTGTAAGGTGCTCTTCAGGCCCCGTCTTCGTAGAAGGCGGGGCTTTTGGTTCTGTCAGCGCGATTTGGCATCTTTTTGAACAGAATGGAAACGATAGTATAATGCCAGGTTTTTTTTAAATATAGGAAAGTATGCATTTTTATATGTATACTTGGCCTATATTTCTCCGCGAAACGTGAGCTTCACCGATAAGAACGGTGAAGCCGTTTACACTTGTTCCGCCGGACTTTTACGCAGGTAAGAAACATGACGGATACAGGTGTAAAATCATCTCACGGAGTGATATAATAGACAAGATTTATGGAGCTCACTAGATTTTACGCCCATATTGAACAAGCAGAAACGATTCCGTTGTCCTTTTCCAAAGGGCGATGACGTTTCTGCGAGAAATATAAAAAAGTATAAAAATCCATTTTGTGCTTTCTTATATTTCAACATATCGTAACCAACCGGAGGGACATGACATGGGAAAATTGGTGATTTGTGATCACCCATTGATTCAACACAAACTGACATTTATCCGCGATATGCGGACCAACACGAAGGATTTTCGCGAGCTGGTTGACGAAGTAGCCACACTGATGGCTTATGAGATAACCCGCAGTATTCCGCTGGAATCGATTTCCGTACAAACTCCGGTAGCTGAGACCGAAGGAAAGGTTATTTCCGGCCGTATGCTGGGTCTGATTCCGATTTTGCGTGCCGGTCTGGGTATGCTTGATGGTGTTGTTAAACTGCTGCCTGCGGCTAAGGTAGGTCATGTAGGCCTGTTCCGCGATCCTGAGACTTTGCAGCCGGTGGAGTACTACACGAAACTTCCAACGGATGTAACAGAGCGGGAGTTGATCGTCATTGATCCGATGCTCGCAACGGGAGGGTCCGCTATCGCGGCAATCGACGTCCTGAAGAAACGTGGCTGCACGCAGATCAAGATGATGAACCTGGTGGCTGCACCTGAAGGTGTTAAAGCTGTACAAGAGGCGCATCCCGATGTTGATATCTATGTAGCTGCTTTGGACAAGGGTCTGGATGATCATGGCTATATCATTCCTGGACTAGGTGATGCAGGAGACCGACTTTACGGAACCAAGTAACAACATGTACGTATAAGTATGGAATGTAAGTAAAGAGGGGGAAGCGAACATGTCTAAAGTGAAAGTGATGACCATATTCGGCGTTCGTCCTGAAGCGATCAAAATGGCGCCGCTCATTTTGGAATTGCAGCGTCACCCCGAGCATATTGAATCGGTGGTCTGCGTTACGGCGCAGCACCGTCAAATGCTCGATCAGGTGCTGGACGTGTTTAAGATTGTCCCGGACTATGATCTGGATGTAATGAAAGACCGCCAGACACTGAATGAGATAACCATCCGCGTGCTGGAAGGTTTGGAGCCCGTTCTGCGGGAAGCTAAGCCTGATATCGTGTTGGTACACGGTGATACGCTGACGACGTTCCTTGCCAGTTATGCGGCGTTTTTACAGAAAATTCAAGTTGGGCATGTGGAGGCTGGGCTTCGTACATGGAACAAGCTCTCCCCGTACCCGGAAGAGATGAACCGCCAGCTAACAGGCGTCCTTGCGGATATTCATTTCGCTCCAACAGATTGGTCTGCGGATAACCTACGTAAAGAGAACAAAAACGAGTCAACCATTTACGTCACAGGCAACACAGTAACAGATGTGTTTCAATATACGGTACAGCCCGATTACACACATCCCGTTCTGGACTGGGCGTCAGGCAAACGTCTGATTCTCATGACGGCACATCGGCGTGAATCCCAGGGAGAGCCGCACCGCAATATTTTCCGTGCAATTAAACGTATTGCGGATGAGTTCGAGGATATCGCGATTGTTTATCCGGTTCATCTAAGCCCTACGGTCAGGGAACCTGCACACGAAATCTTGGGCAGTCATCCCCGCATCAAGCTTATCGACCCGCTAGATGTGGTAGACTTTCATAACATCTATGCCCATACACACCTGATCTTAACGGATTCTGGTGGTATGCAGGAGGAGGCTCCTTCGTTCGGCGTGCCTGTATTGGTGCTTCGCGACACGACAGAACGGCCGGAAGGCATAGATGCTGGAACGCTTGAACTGGTGGGAACGAACGAAGAGGATGTTTATGGGCGGACTAAGGCTCTGCTTACCGATAAAGAGTTGTATGACTCCATGAGTCAGGCAGCAAATCCTTACGGTGACGGCCATGCTTCCGAACGCATTGTCAATGCGATTTTGCACCATTTTAGTGTTGTAAATGAACGTCCAGAAAAATTTCACAAAATGTTCACAAAGTCCTAAATAAGTGGCTTCTGGTGATAAAGTTAACAGCATACAGTTATACTGTACGGTTCTGGCGGCGTTTTTCGCAATTGAGATTGCGTAAAACGCCTGATTTTATACGCTAAAATGCAATTTTCGATTGATTGACAAAGCCTTGTCATATTAAGTAAAATGAGTTGGGATTAGAGGTTCATATGAAAAATCCGAATAGTCAAGATCACCCTTGGTTGATTGCACTTTATATTAGTGGTGCCGGTGGATTGCTGGCTGTTTACATCCTTATCGGTTTTTTTGGAGGGAAGTGGCTGGCTGAAATGCTGGACGGGCCCAGATACTGGCTTGCGATTGGAACCGTTACAGGGCTCTTTGTAGGGATTTTGAATATTGCTCTTCTCATTAAAAAGTTTTTGGGGGCGCAAAGTGAATGATTTGACGACATCCATTGTGAACGCTGTAACGAGAGTGACACTGCTCTTATTGTCCGTCCTCTTCATGGGATGGGCTTTATATGTCGACTATCGCCCGATTTTTGTAGGACTTATATTGGGTTTGGCAGGCGGCTTGATCAATGTTCGCTTTCTTTCCTTTAAAGTACGGCAGTTGGCTGACTTGGCAATTAGCCAGGAACGTAAACGGTTCAGCTTTGGATTTGTCACAAGACTTTGCATCGCGTTTCTGATTGTGATGATTGCGGCGAAGCTCGAGCAAGTATCGCTCGGTGCAACCATTGCCGGACTGTTCATCCCCCAACTGTTGACCATTCCAGTCAGCATTATTGTTAGCTTGCGAAACAAGAATTGATTAGCGCTAATTGGAAAGGGGTGAAAACAACTAAATGCATGAATCACCAATTATTAAACTTGGCGGATTTAATCTAGATCTGTCGGCCGTGCTAATGCTTTTGGTAACCGGGATTATTGTATTTGTACTGGCACGGTTATCAGTTCGAAATCTATCCGTAGAGAACCCTTCCAAGCTTCAAAATTTTATGGAATGGGTCGTTGAATTTGTACAAGGTATCGTATCGAGTGCCATGGATCTGAAAAAGGGCAAACCGTACATATCGCTCGGGTTGACATTGATATTGTTTATCTTTGTAGCTAACCTGCTGGGATTGCCGTTTTCTGTAATCACCGATTTACCGGCCGATTTCAAAGTTTTCGGTAAACCGATTTTAGCTACAGTCGGGCTTGAGCCTGGTCACTCTGCGCATGTATTGTGGTGGAAGTCGCCAACAGCAGACGTATCGGTTACCGCGGGACTGGCTCTTGTCGTCTTCCTGCTCATGAACTACTTGGGTCTGAAGCTGAACCGCAAGCACTATCTGAAGCATTACATTGAGCCGTATCCTGTATTCCTGCCGCTGAACATTATTGAGAACCTGGCGAAGCCGGTCGCACTGGCTATTCGTTTGTTCGCTAACATTTTTGCTGGTGAGGTATTGATTACGGTTATTCTGAAGATGGGATTCTTTGGAATTCCGTTCATGGCAGTATGGCAAGGCTTCAGTATATTCATTGGTGCATTGCAAGCCTTTATCTTTACCATCCTGACTATGGTATATATCGGACAAACAACGATTCACGAAGAAGAAGCGCATTAATAAACTCCAAGAAATTCAGGCGCGCATAGCGAAGGATTTCAGCAGAGATATATTATATTACTACAAATTTGAACCAATTTTAAGGAGGATATTTAACAATGGAATATTTGGCAGCAGCTATTGCAGTAGGTTTGGGCGCATTGGGCGCAGGTCTTGGTAACGGTATGATCGTAAGTAGAACAGTAGAATCTATCGCTCGTCAGCCGGAAGCACGTGGTCCATTGCAAACAACGATGTTTATCGGTGTTGGTATCGTCGAGGTAGTTCCACTCGCTGCTACCGTTATCGCTTTCTTGATCATGTTTTCTTAATAACATTACAACGGTTTGGCGGGGAGGGCCGATGCCATCCGCGCCTTCGTTTTGTTAAGAACTGCACTTCGCAATAGTGGAAAGGAGTGACTTCAATGACAGTATTATGGGAAAATATGCTAATTACAATTATTGCATTTGGCGTTCTATACTATTTTCTTAATAAATATGCGTTCAGCAAGCTGTTCGCCATTATGGAGAAGCGTCGTGAATTAGTCATGAGCCAAATGAATGAAGCTTCCCAGACCCGGGAGCAAGCAATTACTTATGTTGAACAACAGAAGCAGGCGCTTGAGCAAGCTCGCCAAGATGCGCATGAAATTATCGAGCGTTCCAAGCAAACAGGTAACAAACAGGCTGAACAGATCCTGGAACTCGCTAACGAAGAAGTGAGCCGTATCAAATCAGAAGCTGTACGCGACATTGAAAGTGAGAAGAACAAGGCGGTTGCTGCACTTCGTGAGGAGCTGGGTAGTGTGTCTGTTAAGATCGCTTCTAAACTGCTTGAGCGGGAAGTGAAGAACGATAACGTACAGGAAGAATTGGTGGATCAATACCTTAAAGAGGTAGGAGGCAGACCATGAGCCAAGATACGGTAGCAGCCAAGCGGTATGCGCGGGCGCTGTTCGAAGTGGCGGCTCAGCAGCAGAAGGGTCTGGAAGTGGAACAGGAATTGAAAGTAGTTGTATCGGCTGTCGAGGGAGACGCTGATATACAGAAGTTCATCTCCACACCCAATATTCCCCGTTCCGTGAAGATGGATGCCTTGAACAAGGCACTCGCAGGAAAAATATCAAAGCCTGTTCTAAACACAATTGAGTTGCTTCTGGAAAAGGGGCGCACAGAGATGTTCGCTGAACTGCTGAACAGCTATGTGAAAATTCAGGGGGCTAGCCTCGGAATGGCCGATGCCACGGTATACTCCACATACTCGCTGAGTGATCAGGAGAAGGAGCAAGTGGCTGCAGAATTCGGACAGATGGCACAGCAGAAAATCCGCGTGACCAATGTCGTTGACGAGAGTTTGCTGGGCGGCTTAAAGGTCGTCATCGGTGACAAGCTGTACGATGGCAGCTTGTCAGGCAAGCTGGATCGTCTTGAAAAGTCTTTTAACAGACAAGCATAGTAGATAGGGGTGAAAACGTTGAGTATCAGACCTGAAGAAATTAGTACTTTAATTAAAAGTCAGATTGAAGAATATAAATCCGACATTGCTGTCTCTGAAGTAGGAACAGTTATTCAAGTAAGTGATGGTATTGCTCGCGTATACGGCCTGGAGAACGCTATGTCCGGGGAATTGCTAGAATTCCCGAACGGCGTCGTAGGTTTGGCGCTCAACCTTGAGGAGAGCAACGTCGGTGTTGTTATCTTGGGACCATATTCCGAGATTAAAGAAGGCGATCAGGTTAAACGTACTGGCCGCATTATGCAAGTTCCTGTTGGCGAAGCTTTGCTCGGCCGCGTTGTTAACCCGCTGGGTCAACCACTTGACGGTAAAGGCCCGATTGCGGCTACTGAATTCCGTCCAGTTGAGGGTAACGCACCGGGCGTTATCGACCGTAAATCTGTACATGAGCCGATGCAAACAGGTATCAAAGCGATCGACGCAATGGTTCCAATTGGCCGCGGACAGCGTGAGTTGATTATCGGTGACCGTCAGACGGGTAAAACAACCATTGCTATTGATACGATTTTGAACCAAAAAGGCAATGGCGTGAAATGTATTTATGTAGCTATCGGACAAAAACAGTCCACAGTTGCACAAGTTGTTGAAACATTGCGCCGTCACGGTGCTTTGGAGTACACCATTATCGTGACTGCTTCGGCTTCCGAGCCAGCTCCACTGCAATATATCGCTCCATATGCAGGTTGTGCAATGGGCGAATACTTTATGTATAAAGGCGAACACGCCCTGATTATCTATGATGACTTGTCGAAGCAAGCAGCGGCATACCGCGAATTGTCCTTGCTCCTTCGCCGTCCTCCGGGTCGGGAAGCTTATCCGGGTGACGTGTTCTATCTGCATTCCCGTTTGCTGGAACGCGCTGCGAAACTTAGCGATGAGCTCGGCGGTGGTTCATTAACCGCTCTGCCATTCATTGAAACACAAGCTTCCGACGTATCCGCATATATTCCTACGAACGTAATCTCGATTACAGACGGACAGATCTTCCTGGAGTCCGAATTGTTCTACTCAGGTCAGCGTCCGGCGATCAACGTGGGTATTTCCGTATCCCGTGTCGGTGGATCTGCACAGATTAAAGCTATGAAGAAGGTTGCCGGCGGTATGAAACTCGACCTGGCCCAATACCGTGAACTTCAAGCATTCTCCCAGTTCGGTTCCGACTTGGATAAATCCACATTGGCTCGTCTGAACCGTGGTTCCAAGCTGATGGAAATTTTGAAACAGGGCGTAAACCAACCGCTGTCCGTTGAACAGCAGGTTGTGAGTTTATATACTGCTGTTAAGGGTTACCTCGATGATATTGAGGTTATTGATGTTCGCCGTTTCGAGAAAGAATTCTTGGCGTTTGTTAATAGCAACAGTCCAGAAATTCTGCAATCGATCCGCGATACTAAAGACTTGGTGGCAGATAACGAGAACGCACTGAAGAGTACCATTGAGCAATTTAAAAAAGGCTTTGCGGCTTCGAAGTAAGCTCCTCGGCTGAGCAATAGGAGGGGAGCCGGGTAATGAATGCCCGGTATCCTCTTTCATTATATGGAATGCTGTCCTTGGCTTAGCCAAAGCTAGGTTAATGCTTAGGAAGTTAGCTTTGTCTTTGCCAAATATTAGTATGCTTACGAAGTAACTTTGGCTTCGCCAAAGTTAAGTTTACGCTTTCGAAGTTAGCTTTGGCTTCGCCAAAGCTTGGTCTGTGCTTACGAAGTTAGCTTTGGCTTCGCCAAAGCTTTAAGGTGGTGAAAACATGGCAAGAGGATTACGTGACATTAAACGGCAGATCAAGAGTATCCAGAACACCAAGCAGATCACCAAAGCAATGGAGATGGTTGCCGCTGCCAAGCTGAGAAGAGCGCAAGAGAAGGCAACTTCCGCCCTTCCTTACTCGGAAAAGCTGAAAGAAGTGGTAGGCAGCATCGCGGCTGGAACCCAAGGGATCAGTCATCCAATGCTGGAGAAGCGCCCAGTTAAGAAAACCGGTTACTTGGTCATTACCTCGGACCGCGGCCTTGCCGGTGCGTCAAACTCCAACATTTTGCGTAAAGTATCGGCTATTCTAGCAGAACGCCATCAGTCTAAGGATGAGTACTCCATCTTCGTTATCGGACGTAAGGGCCGTGATTACTTCCGCCGCCGTGATCTCCCGGTTGTGGAAGAGCTGACAGATTTGTCTGACAGCCCGACATACGCGGACATCAAGTCCATCGCGAACGCGGCAGTACGTCAATATGAGTTGGGTCAGATTGATGAGCTCTTTATTTGCTACAACCGTTTCGTGAATGCTTTAACTCAGGATCCGGAAGTGGACCAATTGCTTCCAATGGAGAACATTGGGGGCGGAGTGAATGTATCCAGCTACGAATATGAGCCATCACCAGAAGGTGTACTGGAGATTTTACTTCCGAAATACGCGGAGACGCTCATTTTCAGTGCGATGCTGAATGCAAAAGCAAGTGAGCTTGGTGCTAAGATGACAGCGATGGGAGCAGCTACGAAAAACGCAAGTAAGATGATTTCCGAGCTGACTCTTACGTACAACCGTGCCCGTCAAGCTGCGATTACACAGGAAATTTCCGAGATTGTGGCCGGTGCCGACGCTCAATAATTTTTATGATTAAAAGATACTGTTACGGATATACGGCATGATATGCCGCTTTACGATGATCGTTCGCTATATAAGGCGGGCGGGTAGGAGGGAAACGAAAAGATGAACAAAGGACGCGTTGTCAGCATTACAGGCGCTGTAGTTGACATTGAATTTCAGCGCGGTCAGCTTCCCGAGATCTTTAACGCCATCAAAATTGAAGGCACCGTGGAAGGCGGCCGTTCTATTGATCTGACTTTGGAAGTATCCAACCATTTGGGTGACAATCTGGTTCGTTGTATCGCGATGTCGTCGACAGACGGTCTCACTCGCGGTCTGGAAGCCGTAGATTTGGGTGCACCTATTACAGTTCCTGTAGGATCTGCTACCCTTGGTCGTGTATTTAACGTGCTGGGTGAACCTATCGATAATGCAGGTGAGGTAGTCTCTGAGACTAGCAACCCGATTCACCGTGAGGCACCCGCTTATGATGAGCTTTCTACACAAGCAGAAATGCTTGAAACTGGAATCAAGGTTATCGACTTGCTGGCTCCATATCAAAAAGGTGGTAAAATCGGCCTTTTCGGTGGTGCAGGTGTAGGTAAAACCGTTGCGATTCAAGAACTGATCAACAACATTGCTCAAGAGCATGGCGGTATTTCCGTATTTGCGGGTGTCGGTGAGCGTACCCGTGAAGGTAATGACCTGTATCATGAGATGAATGATTCCGGCGTTATCAGCAAAACAGCAATGGTGTTCGGACAGATGAACGAACCTCCGGGCGCACGTCTTCGTGTAGCTTTGACAGGTTTAACGATGGCTGAGTACTTCCGTGATCAGGAAGGAAAAGACGTTCTTCTGTTTGTCGACAACATTTTCCGTTTCACTCAAGCAGGTTCTGAAGTATCCGCGCTCCTCGGCCGGATGCCTTCCGCGGTAGGTTACCAGCCAACACTGGCAACCGAAATGGGTCGTCTGCAAGAGCGGATTACGTCTACGAAAAAAGGTTCCGTTACTTCCATTCAAGCAATCTACGTACCGGCGGATGACTATACGGATCCAGCTCCGGCTACGACGTTTGCTCACTTGGATGCAACAACCAACCTGGAGCGTAAAATTTCCGAGAAGGGTATCTACCCAGCGGTGGATCCACTTGCTTCTAGCTCACGGATTCTGGCGCCTGAAATTGTCGGCGAAGAGCATTACAATGTAGCTCAAGGCGTTAAACAAATTCTTGCCCGCTATAATGAGCTTCAAGATATTATCGCGATCCTGGGTATGGATGAGCTGAGTGAGGACGATAAAGCAATCGTTTCCCGTGCTCGTCGTATAGAACGTTTCCTTTCCCAACCGTTCCACGTAGCGGAGGCGTTTAACGGGATGCCAGGTACTTACGTGCCTGTTAAAGAAACCATACGTAGCTTCAAAGAGATTCTGGATGGTAAGCACGATAATCTTCCGGAAGCTGCTTTCCTGTTCGTCGGCACAATCGAAGAAGCAGTAGAAAAAGCAAAAACTATGTAAGCTGACGCTCCGTGATCGGCGGGCCGTCCGTACAACTACGAACGACGCCTGCTACGCGAGTTTTCTGCGGAAAACGGTGAGGAGGGATGGAAGTGAGCACCTTTTTGTTAGAAATCGTAACACCAGACCGTCTCGTTTATTCCGAGCAGGTTAACAGTGTTACGGTGCGCGGGGTCGAAGGGGAACTGGGAATTTTGCCAGGACACATCCCGTTTGTAACTCCACTTCAGGTAGCGCCTTTGTTCGTGAAGATCGGAAACGAAAGAACCTCTTTTGCTGTACAAGGGGGCTTTGTGGAGGTCCGAAAGGATAAGGTTGTTATTTTGGCGGAGAGCGCTGAGAGAGCGGGAGAAATCGATCTGGAGCGTGCTGAAGCCGCGAAGGAACGTGCTGAAACCCGTCTGCATGTGCGCGGACGACAAGATGAAATCGACCACCGACGTGCTGAATTGGCTCTTCAACGGGCAATGAACCGGATTAACATATCCGGCGGCAAAGGACAGTAAGATAAAAGGATTAAAGGCAGTCCGCTATGAACAGCGGGCTGCCTTTTTTGCTATAAGAGATAAGAAAGTATAAACTTTGGAGTAAACTGTATCCCATTCGCAAGAAAAAAAGTAATAGAGGTTGTTCAAAAAGTCCGCTTTTGATCACGAACTAATAGCTTTATATCTTTTAAGCAAACGTGTGCACCGTCATAAAAAACTAGCTTAATAGCTAATAATTCATTTTTGTGACCTTCTGATCAATTTTTTTTATTTCCAAGGAAATGGTATGAGAAAGTACTGGATTCTTACCGCTCTGACAAGTATTATAGAAGAGTCGGTCCTTTTGAGGATGATATATATCGAAATAATGGAGGAGGGAGCAATGAATCAGGATTTTTCGAACACTGTTACCGGTGCCGTTGGCATAAGCGGATTGTTATCTATTGTCATTTCGCTTGTCTGTATAGCGCTGGCGTGGTGGGCATTGCAAACTTTAAAGTTAGATTTGGTAATCCGCAATCCCAAAAGCCCACAGGGTAAGTTGCTGCATTTGCTGCTTGCAGTGGTGCTCGGACGTTTTGTAGCCGAATTCTTTATCGACTATGTCATGTGGAGCCAAATGATCCGATATATGTTTTGAAGCTGTTTAGTATGTTTGTTTTAATTATGGTTTGAATGGTTATATCTCTGTTAGGTTGCTGAGCGTAAGATGTCGAATAAACACATTTTATTATGTCAACACTGAAAATAAGTATTCTAACCGGGCGAACCTTACGACTTCCGGACTATAATGTTCACCCGTTTATGAACTCTGTCACCAAGAATAATATCCAGCATAGGCTACTTATACAGAGCCAGACTGCGTATAACCGGATGTTTCTCACAAAGATATCAGGAACATCATTAACAATTGAGGTAATAGCTTCTTGATGGCAGAAATTAGTCCTAAAATCGCTTGAAAGACGAAAAACATCAATGATAAGATGGAAGTTAGTGAATTAGCAATTCTTTAATCAATGAATTATATTACAGCAAAATTATGGACGCGGAGGGAAACCATGATGAGCAAATTTATCGTCCGCGGTGGCAAAAGACTGACCGGAAGCGTCAAAGTCAGCGGAGCAAAAAATTCAGTTCTTCCGATCATCGCTGCCTCTCTTTTAGGGGAAGTAGGAGAAAGTGTCATTATCGATGCGCCTCCTCTTGACGATGTAATCACAATCAGCAAAGTATTGGAGTCGCTTGGTGCAGGCGTTACATATCAAGACGAAGTCATACGTGTAAATGCAGAGCACATAACTACATGTGAAGCACCTTATGAGTGGGTGCGGAAGATGCGCGCCTCTTTTTTGGTCATGGGACCACTTCTGGCACGTTGCGGTCGAACCCGCATCTCACTTCCGGGCGGATGCGCTATCGGTACAAGACCGATTGATCAGCATCTAAAAGGTTTTGAAGCGCTAGGCGCGGAGATCAGTCTCGGGCAGGGGTATATTGAAGCTAAAAGTAACGGGAGGCTTCGTGGTGCAAAGGTTTATCTTGATGTTGCCAGCGTAGGTGCTACCGAAAATATTATGATGGCTGCCACATTGGCAGAAGGCGTAACAACAATCGAAAATGCGGCGAAAGAGCCGGAAATTGTCGATTTGGCTAATTATTTGAATGGCATGGGTGCCATTATTCGCGGAGCAGGTACCGGCATCATTCGTATCGAAGGTGTCGAGAAGCTGCATGGTGTGAAGCATCATGTTATTCCGGATCGTATTGAAGCAGGAACCTTTATGGCTGCTGCCGCAATCACCGGTGGTGATGTGTATGTGGAAGGCGCTATTGCGGATCATTTGGGACCGGTAATTTCCAAAATGGAAGAAATGGGCGTAACGATTCAGCCGGATGAAAACGGAGTTCGCGTCATTGCGGATAAGCCACTGAAGGCTGTAGACGTTAAGACCTTACCATATCCAGGATTCCCTACAGATATGCAATCACAGATGATGGCTCTCCTGCTCGTTTCCGAAGGCACAAGCGTGGTTACAGAAACGGTGTTTGAGAATCGCTTCATGCATGTGGATGAATTCCAGCTGATGAATGCTGAAATCAAAGTGGAAGGCCGTTCGGCCATTGTGACCGGAGGTTCCCGTTTAACGGGGGCGAAGGTATGCTCAACGGATCTTCGAGCCGGCGCTGCTCTGATTTTGGCGGGACTAGTTTCGGAAGGAACGACTGAGGTTAGTGGTATTCACCACATTGACCGCGGATATGTTCATTTGGCTGAGAAGCTCTCCGGATTGGGCGCAGATATCTGGCGTATTTCGACAGAGGAAAAGGATTACGAAAAAGTGTCCAAGACCACTAAGGCCGAAGACAGCAAGTTGTTCAAAGTACAGCCGACTTGGGTGTAATAACAATCTACAACTTCATATGATGGAACATGATTTTTATACGAAGGGCCCTGCCGTAATGGTAGGGTCTTTTTGTGTCCAAGAAAATATCCGGTAAAGGTGAAAACAGCAAAAACAGCATAGATATAAGCCAGTGTAGATATAACCAGCAGGGATATAACCAAATAGAGGTTGTCCACGGTTCGACGTGGTTTTGGTTAGAATTACTATATGGTATAGACGACGGATCGTATCAAACAGTTTTAAAAGAAAGAAAAAATATTTAAATGGCTTATCACTTAAGTTAGCGCTTGACGATTATTAATAATGGAATGGGTTACAAACATTAGTTGTATGTTATACAACATTGGAGAAGCAGAATGCCTGAATCGTCTGATATTGTTGTAGATTCTACAGCAATTTCTCATGGAAAGAGGTAAATAAATAATTCCCTATCCTTATTGTTGTATTGTATGCAACAATCTGTCCTTCGCCGCTATATCAAGAAATAGAGTTGCACTTTATACAACATTGGCTGAATTCTGCTGGATTTTATGAGTAGTGTCACAACACAAGTTGATTTAAGTACTGGCGTGCCTTAAATCATATGGACTGCTGACATTTGTCAAACAACTATGGTTGAGTAGAGCCATTTAATTGTTCAATATAATCGACAGTTGTCATGCAAGGTGCGTGGAATCTGATGCAGTTTATACAAGAAAATCTCGTGGTGACATTTGAGGTAACCCCTAGCTCTCTCTTAAAAAGGGTTCTATCAACTGAAAGGCTCTCATATTAATGAGTACTAGCAATTAGAGGAGCAGAAGCACTTATAGAATTGGTGACGAAAGCTTATATGCTCTAATCTGTACAAAGGAGAGAGCCGAATGAAAGATTCGAAGGTTCGAATACAAATTCCGGTTACTCCGGAAAAAGAACGCCAACCGGGTAATCAGGATAGGAGACAGAAAGAGGGACTCCATATTGTTAATGGATCAAAAACACCTGTTCTGGAGTGGAAGTTTCCGCCGCTAGAGAAGACGGCTGGGGAAACGGAGGATAAAGATAGATCTGATAGCAATTCGTCATCAGGAAAGGCATCTGAAAAAAAGGATAAAATGATAGACCAATCAAAAGTTGAATCAGTAGAGCGACTTGATACATTAGAGGTGGTAGGTACATCAGGAGGGGGAAGAGAAAGGATACAGGGAGGCAGGTCCGATAAGAAGGCTAGGATGGAAGTAGGCTCAATGAATAGCGATATAGAGGATCGAGAGCGAACATTGAGCAGTTCGCCAATAGGTGATGCGTACAACTCTGCTGCTGGACAAAATGGGATTGGGCAGCCTGGGGCCGAGACTCGTTTTACTGGCCAGTCTGGCAGTAGAAGCTTCGCGGCCCCGGTTCGTGCCGCTACACAGCATGATGATGGGGACCTTGCGTCTGGACCTCGTATTGCTCCACAGTCTGGTGATGAGGTTCCTGCAACTATGTCTCACGCAGAGGGACAGCCAGGGAGTGGGGGCCCTGCGGTCTCGTCCCGTTCTGCGGAACACCTTGACGGTGGGGTCTCTGCGCCCTCGCATCGCGTCGCAACAGAACTTGGCGGTGAGGTCTCTGCGCCCTCGCATCGCACCACTGCAGAACCTGGCGGTGGGGACACTGTTCCCCCGCCTCGCAGCGGAGACCCCGCCGCTTCGCTCGGCGGGTCCCGCTCCGCGCCGCCTCCTGCCGGCGGCGGCGCACCGCGTGAGGGCCGCACGTTCCGTGCGCGGCCCTCACGCTTCCGGCGCCGCGGCTTTGCCGCGCGGCGCCCTGCGGCCCCCGGCCGGCGGGTGCGGCTGCACCCCGCCGTCTGGGCCGCCGCGGGCCTGCTGGCCCTCGCGCTCGCGTTGCCGCTGCTTGTAGTCGCCCCAGGCGACCACAAGCCCGCACCGCCCGCGCCCGGGCCGGCGCCCGCCCCTTCCGCCGCTCCGCAGGCGGCGGAAGAACCGATGGTGTCCGTCTACTTAACGAAGACGGACACCGTAGAAACCCTCCCGCTGGAAACCTACATTATCGGCGTTGTAGCCGCCGAAATGCCGGCGGAATTCCAGCTGGAGGCTCTCAAGGCGCAGGCCATCGCTGCACGGACGTTCATCGTGCAGCGGCTAAAGTCCGGCGACAAGAGCGGTGTACCGGACAACAAGAGTGATGTAACCGATACGATTGCCCATCAAGCATACATATCGAAGGAGAAACTGGAGAAGGAATGGGCGGCTCTTGGCAAAGAAGGTGAGCTGGCTAAGCTGCGTCAGGCTGTGGAGGAAACGAAAGGGATTGTGATGACGTACAAAGGTAAGCCGATCACGGCTTCTTTTTTCTCGACCAGCAATGGCTATACGGAAAATTCAGAGGATTATTGGAAGAACGAGATTCCGTATCTTCGAAGTGTGGAGAGTCCATGGGACAAACAAATCTCTCCTAAATATAAAACTACCGTCCGGATGCCTCGTGATGAATTTATTGAGCGTCTGGGATTATCGGATACAGCCATTCCAGTGTCGGTGTCAACATCAAGTGGAAGCTCTAGCTTATGGAAAGTAATCTCGTATACGAAAGGAAACCGTATTAATGAAGTGAGAGTTGGGGGCAAAAAATTTACAGGTAGGGAAATAAGAGAGAGATTAGATTTGCGCTCTAGTCAATTCAGCTGGAGTTTGAAAGACGGAGAGGTAGAGATCGTCTCCTACGGCTATGGCCACGGTGTAGGCATGAGCCAGTACGGCGCAGAAGGAATGGCAAGGGAAGGCTATAAGGCGAAGGAGATTCTGCAACACTATTATACCGACATTTCTTTTGACGAAACTTCAAAACTTCTCTCTTCAAAAAAATAATAGAGATGCACGTATAAAAGAGTTTACCCCGGTAACAATGATTACTGAGGTGATTGCAAATGAATGAACAGAACAAGAATAGTCAACCCCGCGAAGAAGCTCCTAAAACAGCTCAAGGAGTACCGGCGGCAACGTCGTCTTCGTGGAAAAAAATGTTGTCCAAACGGTGGGTGTACCCGGCAGCTTATCTGGCAGCAGCGGCAATTATACTAACCCTCGTGTGGGTCTACCAGGACGCCAGCCAAAAACCGCTGAAAGAGCAGACGGCTATAACAGAATCCGATAAGGGAGCCGAGGCGAAGACTGCAGCGGGTGGTAAACAAGAGGAAGCCGTGGAAGTCATCGCAAATTCACAGAGTATGATCTGGCCGACAGCTGATGGCGCAGAAGCTACTATTGTAAAGCCGTTCTACGATGCGAATGCTTCGGCTGACGAGCATCAGGAAGCTATGGTGCAGTATAACGACACCTTTACGCCGAATCTTGGTATTGACCTGGCCCGTAAAGATGACAAGACGTTTGATGTAACTGCAGCGCTCGATGGCAAAGTAACCCGTGTTGAAGATCATCCGGTTAATGGAACTGTGGTGGAAATCACCCATCCTGGAGATCTGAAGACCGTGTATCAAAGCTTGAGCGGTGTGAAGGTGGAGCAGGGTAAAGAAGTAAAGCAGGGCGAGACGATTGCTTCTGCGGGACACAGCGAGTTTGAAAAAGACCTTGGCAACCACGTACACTTCGAAGTGTACGATGGTGAAAACCTGGTTAACCCGATAGAGCTTCTTCCGAAAAATTAAATTTTTTAGATGATACAACGCGCCCACCGCGCATGAAAGGCAGGATGAATCCCTGCCTTTTTTTCTTTGTCCTCAAGGCTTTGGAAGCACCGGGCACCCTGACAGACACCCAATAAAATGGACCAAAGCGCTCAGTCAGGTCAGCATGTCCCTAAAATAAATGGGACTGATGAAGCTTGTCACCCCGTGAAACCGCGAATATCCCGCCATGCCACTCATATAATGTACCAAACTATCCACACAGTAGGGAGGCGGGAGCGTGCACGATTACATCAAAGAGCGGACCATTAAGATCGGACGCTGTATCGTGGAAACGAGGCATACGGTTCGGACAATTGCCAAAGAATTTGGCGTGTCGAAAAGCACGGTGCATAAGGACTTGACCGAACGTCTGCCGGAGATTAACCCGGACTTGGCGGATCAGGTTAAGCATATTCTCGAGTACCACAAGTCGATCCGCCACCTGAGAGGCGGCGAAGCCACCAAGATTAAATACAAAAAGACGACCAGTGGCAGTCGTGAGCCTGTTACAACGGCGAAATCCTAATTATAGGGCTTAGGTCGCTAGATTGACGTTGAATCCCTCCCCTGAAGTATGATATGTTAAAAGATGGTATCATATCGAATGATGAGACCTTGTTATGCCGAATAGCATCATGCCATGCTGCTATTTGTCGATCCTCGGCAGTTATGCTCGGGACCAACATTCACGTACCATAAAATAACACTTTGGGGGCTTTTCATGATGCTTAGCAAGGATATTGGAATCGATCTCGGGACAGCAAACGTGCTTATTCACGTCAAAGGGAAGGGGGTAGTGCTAGACGAACCTTCCGTAGTGACCATTGAGAGCGAGAACAAAAGAGTCCTTGCCGTCGGGGAAGATGCACGGCGTATGATTGGGCGTACCCCAGGCAACATTATGGCGATCCGCCCGCTCCGGGATGGGGTCATCGCTGATTTTGAAATTACGGAAACGATGCTTAAGTATTTTATTGACCGCGTAGGCGCTCGCAGCTGGTACAGCCGCCCCCGTATCCTCATTTGCGCACCGACGAATATTACGTCTGTGGAGCAGAAGTCGATCCGGGAAGCGGCAGAACACAGCGGTGCCAAAGATGTGTTCCTGGAGGAAGAGCCTAAAGCAGCAGCGATTGGCGCAGGCATGGATATATTCCAGCCTAGTGGCAACATGGTCGTGGACATTGGGGGCGGCACAACAGACGTGGCCGTCCTGTCCATGGGCGATGTGGTGACTGCCGCTTCCATCAAAATGGCAGGGGACAAGTTCGACGAGGCCATAACAAAATACATTAAGAATAAATATAAATTGCTTATCGGAGAACGCACAGCTGAAGATTTAAAAGTATCCATCGGTACCGTCCGTCCGGATGGACGTCAGGCGGAGATGGATATCCGCGGTCGGGATATGGTTTCAGGTCTGCCAATTACGGTGACGGTAACCTCTGCTGAGGTGCAGGAAGCGTTGTGGGATCCAATCTCATCGATCGTTGTGGCGGCAAAATCGGTTCTTGAGCGGACACCGCCAGAGCTTTCAGCTGACATTATTGATCGTGGCGTTATATTGACAGGCGGTGGTGCACTGCTTCACGGAGTGGACGAGCTTCTGACGGAGGAGCTGCGCGTGCCGGTGTTGATTGCTGAAGATCCGATGCACTGCGTTGTAAAGGGAACGGGCATTATGCTCGATAATTTGGATAAAGTGGTTAAGAAACGATTCTAATCTTCCGATATAAATAGGTAAATGAATTGAAGGGAAGTGCCTTCATGTTAAGAGGACTTTATAACGCAGCTGCAGGTATGATCACACAAGAGCGGCGTCATGATACCATAACGCAAAATATCGTTAACGTTAATACGACAGGGTACAAGCAGACGGACAGCGTTCAGCGCTCGTTCCCTGAAGTGCTCGTCTCCATGATCGGCGGTGAGCCAGGTAACGAGCACCGTACACTCGGTAAGTTGAGTACAGGTGTGTTTGCGGAAGAGAGCTTGTCGCTGCATAAACAGGGAGATCTCCGTGAAACGGGGCAAACTTCCGATTTCGCCATCGTTTCCGAGTTAGGGCTCGTTGATCCGGCAACCGGGGAGAACATGACTTTTGACGCTTCGGGCAAATATATTGATGGGAACGGTGAAGTGATTTACCGACCACAAGCTTTTTTCACGGTACAAGATGAGAATGGGGAAGTAAGGTACACGAGAAACGGACAATTTCATGTGAACCAGGATGGAAATCTACTGACATCTACCGGATACCAAGTATTGGATGCCAATAACGCGCCAATTGTATTGACAGGCCAAGCCGGTAACTTTACAGTGAATGAGCAAGGGCAAATCGTGGGGGAAGACGGTAATCCTACTGGCGTTAGGCTGGGAATAAGTGTGGTAGGCAAGCCTCATGAGCTGGTCCGGGAAGGCAACGGCGTTTTTCGCCTCAACAGCACGGATGGAGAAGGTGCACGTTTTCTCGCCGCAGGTGATAATGCGATCGTTCGTCAAGGCTTTATCGAAGCGTCCAATGTGGACCCTTCACAATCGATGGTTGAACTGACCGCAGCACTCCGTGCGTATGAGACGAACCAAAAGGTCGTTCAATTCTATGATAAGTCTCTCGAGAAGGCTGTTAATGAGATCGGCAGAGTCTGATAAAGTATCTGTCTATAAAGCTAATGTCTACACCACAGGAGGTTTAACGTATGAATAACTCCATGATTAGCGCCATGGTGTCCATGAACGCGATTCAACAGCGGCTGGATGTGATTGCTGATAATATCGCGAATGTAGATACGATTGGTTATAAGAGCAAGAATTCATCTTTTGAAGATGTGCTGACTCAGGTGCAGGGACATCATAAAGATTTCACTTTGGCTGGAAGAGCTACGCCTCCGGGATACACGATGGGTTTTGGCGCGAGGCTCGCGTCGATTGTTGAGAATATGGAGCCAGGTTCCCATAAGGAAACAGGGGACCCGCTCGATCTTGCGATTGAGGGTAACGCGATGTTTGCGGTGCAAGGTAACGGCGTTATCGCGTATACCCGCGAAGGTGGCTTTCATGTATCGCCTGACCCGCAAAATCCAGGCTTCGTGAACCTGGTGAACAACCAGGGCTATAAGGTACTGGACCAAGATAACAACCCGATCCTTATTCCCGAGAACGGTAAAGTTGCTATAGATGCAGCAGGACAGGTCCTGGTTGAAACCCCTTTAGGGCGGTCTGTTACCGGAGTGCTGAAGCTCGCTGAGCTGCAGCGTCCGGAAGGACTGGTACAGATGGATGGGAACCTGTACATGCTTGCTGCTGGCTTAACGGAGGCGGAGGTGTTCGAACAGACAGCGGCTAATGCTGGTCAGCCGCCGAAATCAGAAATTCGATCCGGCTTCTTGGAGCAGTCCAATGTGAATTATTCGGCAGAAATGACGAAAATGATGGAAGTTCAGCGGTCATATCAGCTGGCTGCACGTGCACTGAGCTCCAGCGACACCATGATGAACCTTGCCAACACTATGCGAGGATAGGTGGTATGAAGCGTGAGTGAAGCTAGTGAACCAGCACGGCGTAAGAGATCTGGATGGAAAATTGCGTTCAGAATTATGATTCCAATCTTTCTGCTGCTGGCGCTGGCCGGTGGAATGGTTTGCGGTTATGTCATTTTAGGTAAACGGGATATCGGTGAAGCCTTCGAGTGGAGTACTTGGAAACATGTTTATGATTTGGTCTTTGCTCCTTAATCGGAGCGGGGATTTGACAACGAATAACGAATTGAAACTCCCTTAGGGAGTTTTCTTTTTTTTCAGTATAACGGTATAATGGGATGGACTATTTCATCAATAGCTTAAAAAAGGGCCTCCTCCCAGGTAGATGCCTGTAGAGAAAGCCCCTTATCTCAACCTTCACGTCTGCAGTCGTGGAAGGATATCCTTAGTTTTTTCCGTAAACGCCTTATTTTATGCATGATTTGGCATGAAGCTGGCCTCTGTGGAACGATTCACATCTTTCACAGGCGGTGTGTGGCGGGTACGTATATAAGAAAGGAGTTTTTTTGTGCTGAACATCGGACAGATTCAAGAGATTATTCCTCATCGCCCACCGTTCCTGCTCGTGGACAAAATTGTGGAGATCGAGGACGGCAAGCGTGCCGTGGGAATCAAGAACGTTACGATTAACGAGCCTTTTTTTGTTGGTCATTTTCCGGAATACGCTGTGATGCCTGGTGTGCTGATTGTTGAAGCTCTTGCTCAGGTAGGGGCCGTGGCCATGCTTAGCGTAGAGAGTAACCGTGGTAAGCTCGGTTTCCTCGCGGGCATTGACGGGTTCCGTTTTCGTGGGCAGGTTGTGCCGGGAGACACACTGCGCCTTGAAGTGGAAATCATCCGCCTCAAAGGTATGATCGGCAAAGGAAAGGCGACCGCTACCGTAGATGGCCGCATCGTCGCCGAAGGCGAGATTATGTTCGCGCTACAAGACAAAGCGTAAGTGAAACTCCGTTAACCATATTCTTTGGATAAGGAAGGGAAGAAACCAATGGCCGAAATGAGTCAAAGAACAATTGATACGGTTCAGCGTTGGCTGAACGATCCGTATGTGGACGAAGAGACAAAACAAGAGCTCCGCACTTTTGAAAATGATCCCCAGGAGCTGGAGGAACGTTTTTATCGTGATCTGGAGTTTGGTACCGGAGGTCTTCGGGGCATTATCGGCGCGGGCAGTAACCGGATCAATAAATATACGGTGGGCCGTGCTACTCAAGGGTTAGCTCGATATATCCTGGAGGTTCATGGTGCAGCGGAAGGCAAGCCTTCGGTTGTTATTGCCCATGACTCCCGTCATTTCTCTCCGGAATTTGCACTCGAAGCGGCATTGGTCCTTGCAGGTAACGGAATCATCGCGAAGTTGTATCCGTCACTGCGTTCCACTCCGCAGCTGTCGTTCAGCGTACGCCATCTGGGTGCGACCGGCGGTATCGTCATTACGGCAAGCCATAACCCACCAGAGTACAATGGCTATAAGGTATATAATCATGAGGGTGGCCAGCTGGTACCGCATGAAGCAGAGCAAGTTATTGCCCGCATTCAGGAAGTCGATTCTTTTGCAGCAGTGAAGAAGATGACTCCGGAAGAAGCGGAAGCTTCAGGACTCTTGGTGTGGCTCGGAGAGAAGGAAGACCAAGCATTTATTGATGCAGTAGCTGACATTAGTGTCAACCGTGACGCGATCTCTTCCACCCTCGGCCAGGACATCAAAATTGTGTATACTCCGCTGCATGGTGCAGGGAATATGCCGGTCCGCAAGGTGCTGGATCAAATCGGGTTTAAGAATGTGCACATTGTTCCGGAACAGGAACAGCGGGATGCGAACTTCTCAACGGTGAAATCGCCGAATCCGGAAGAGCGCGAAGCGTTCACCAAGGCGATTAAGCTTGGCGAGGAAGTAGGAGCGGACATCTTGATCGGAACAGATCCGGATGCCGACCGTATGGGCGCTGTTGTGAAGAACAGCCAAGGCGAATATGTCGTATTGACGGGTAACCAGTCCGGTGCAATTATGATCCACTATCTGCTGAGCCAGCTGAAGGAAGCAGGCAAAATGCCGGATAATGCTGCTGTGGTTAAAACAATTGTAACGAGCGAGATGGGGGCAACGATTGCCGAGCATTACGGGGCAACTGTGCTGAATACCCTGACAGGCTTCAAGTATATTGGCGAAAAAATGAATCAGTTCCAAAAGAGCGGTCAGCATACATTTTTGTTTGGATATGAGGAAAGCTACGGTTATTTGGCAGGCACTTATGCACGGGATAAGGACGCGGTACTTGCCTCTATGCTAATCTGTGAGGCTGCTGCTTATTACAAAGGGCAAGGCAAGACGCTCTATAATGTGCTGGAAGAGCTGTATGATCAATTCGGATACTTCTTGGAGAACCTGGAATCCCGCACACTGAAGGGCAAGGACGGGATTGCTCAAATCCAGGGCATTATGAGTGATTGGCGGAGTGCTCCTCCAGAGCAAGTAGGCGGCGTTGCGATTGAGACCGTGTTAGATTACGCGGAAGGTTTAGACGGGCTGCCGAAGGAGAACGTACTTAAATACATGCTTGCAGACGGTTCGTGGTTCTGCCTGCGTCCATCTGGAACGGAACCGAAGATTAAAGTGTATTTTGCGGTTCGAGGCCAATCTCTTGAAGATGCACAGCAAAAAATGCAAAGCCTCTCAGGTCAAGTGATGGCCAGAGTGGATGCTTAATGAATAAATAATAGAGATTTAAACGACCGGGATTCTTTCGCATTTGAATGTTCAGAGGCGGAAGAATCCCGTAAGTTCAATGAGGAGGAACTTTCGTGTATCAGAATTGGAAACGCTGGAATATCGCCGCCCGCAAGTGGCTGTGGATTCTGGTTGTTCTGGGCGTTGCGGCCGCCCTGCCTGTAGGCTATGACCGCTTACAAACGGAATCGACATCCAAAAATGTCGAGTTTGTGTTTGATTATCGTGACTTGGTAGATATCTCCGTATATCGGACGCGTCCGCAAGATTATATAGCAGAGCAGCTAGACCGGTTGAAGCAGGCCGGTGTCGGCAGTATGGCTTTATTTGAAAGTACGCTGGATGAGTTCGTCAAATCACGGCGGATCACGCTATACGACGGGCAGCAAGTGGCCGATCTGACAGGAAAGGTCATCTCCCCTAACGAGAATTATACGTACGTTGCCTTTACTAATGAGGAAAGCGTAACTCATATTAAACCTTTGATTGAAGAGACGTTTACGAGACTAGGCATACCAGTTCGTCCATGGACCTACAACGATGCTGAGGGATTGATACTGGAGACACCTAGATCGAATGCTGTGCTGAAGCCGATGTCTCCAGATCCAATTACGTTCAAAATGCTTCGGGATAAAGGCTTTGCCATTGTTCCACGTTTGTCAGACAGCACACCGTATGATCAAGCGTATATGGAACAACTCATGGCCTATTTTGCCGACAATGGGGTTACACGTATCCTGTTCGACGGTGAGTCGGTTAAAGGCTTTAGTGACGACGAGGATATGGAAAGTCTGGAAGCCTTCGGAGAACTGCTGAAGAAGCATAACATCGGGATTACGGCGATCGAAAATATTAAGAAACAACAAAAAGGTTTCAATACACTTGCCTATTTAACGGATTATAACGTAGCGCGTCTATACTCCCTTAGCGAAAGAGATGCATCGCTGGATGTGGAAGTCATTAGTGATCGCTTTGTGTTGGCATCGAAAGACCGGAACATTCGGATGTTTTATTTGAACGCCGAACCGCTCAGAGATACAACAATAGCTTCGATCACGGATCAGATGGATAACCTGATTGAGAGCTTGACGGAACCGGGCAATGCGATAAAGGATATTCAGGATAATGGCTTTACGATCGGACAAGCTGAGGCATTCCAGGTAACTGATTCCTCCATGCAGCGTTACTTTAAAGCTGTGGCTGTGGTTGGTGCTATTGCACTAATTTCACTAATGATCTCTTATTTTATTCCTTTCCTGGCGATTCCAGCCTTTGTGATCGGATTAATTGGAAGTGCGGGTCTATACGTGTTGAGACCAGAAATGATGGAACAGGCCTTGGCTCTGGCAACATCAATCAGCGGACCTACGGTTGCCATGATACTCGCGATAAGAAAAGTAAACGAAGGCAGCCAGTCTTTGTCAGATATGAGCGTTGGAAGACGAGTGACACATGCGATTGTGCTGTTCCTCAAGACAACTATTCTTTCACTTGCAGCCGTACCGTTCGTGATCGCGCTGCTTAATAATGTAACTTACATGCTGGTGCTTGATCAGTTCCGTGGAGTTAACCTGCTGGCAATGACGCCTATGCTTTTGACGGCGATATATGTGCTGCTGTACCGCGGTGGTAAAGCAACTCGTGGTGGTGTGCTTTCACTGCTCAAAACGCCGATCAATATTGCCATGGTTGTCGCTGCTGGTATCTTGGGTGTCGCTGGAATGTATTACTTGAGCCGTACGGGAAATGCAGGGTCGGTATCGTCCATTGAAATGGCATTCCGTTCATTCCTGGAGAATACCTTCGGTGTACGTCCACGGAATAAAGAATTCCTGTTCGCACACCCGATCATGCTGCTCGGTCTGTTCCTGTCATTCAAATACCGCCATGCGGCATATCTGCTAATATTCGGTGCGATGGGTCAATTGTCTATCGTCGGAACATTCACCCATATTCATTCGCCGATTTACATTTCGACGGTTCGCGGCCTGCTTGGTCTTGTGCTCGGATTAATTATTGGTCTGATTGCTATCTATGTATGGCAAATCGCGGAAAGGATCTGGAAAAGATGGTCTCCACTTCTAAGACAATAGTCATTTCCGGGTATTACGGATTTAAGAACAGTGGCGATGAAGCGGTGCTAAAGTCCATCCTGACGGCTCTGGAAGAACAGGGAAAGGCGGCAGGTATCATGATCGAGCCTGTCGTGCTTTCTATCGATCCTGAATGGACCTCGAAGATGTACGGTGTACGATCAGTTCACCGGATGCAGCTGGGCGAAGTTAGACGGGCTATTAAGGAAAGTGATGGATTAATTAGCGGGGGCGGCAGTCTGCTGCAGGATGCGACCAGCCCGAAGACGATTCCCTATTATCTGGCCATTATCAAAATGGCACAGTGGCTCCGGAAGCCAACCTTTGTATATGCACAAGGTGTGGGGCCTGTAAACCGCAAGATTTTTAATCCGATGATTCGATCCGTATTCCGGAAATGTTCTTATATATCGGTTAGGGATGTTCAATCAGGCGAGCTTCTCCAATCGATGGGAATTCGTGCTGAGGACATCCACGTTGTACCCGATCCGGTCATGGGCCTGCCGCTGCCTGAGAGTACAGCCTCAGTGAATGGACACATAAGCGAGCTTCCGGTTATCGGAATTTCTGTCCGCTTCTGGGATCCGGAACGCCGGGAGTTGAACGCAATAGCCGATGGCCTGAAGGAACTGATGAAAAAACGGCCTGTGCATCTTCGGTTCCTTCCGTTTCATAAGCCGGATGATGAAGAAGCTTCCCGGTATATTACCGACAGGATGGGTGATATTACATCATACGGCGGAGTAATAAGTTTCTACCGGGAAGAGCAGCAGCCGCAGGACATGCTTCGTGAGGTAAGCCGTTGTCAGTTGATTCTCGGCATGCGGCTGCACAGCCTGATCTATGCAGCTAACCAGAGAGTACCGCTCATTGGAATATCGTATGATCCGAAGATCGATCATTTTCTGAATCGACTCCATAGTGCAGCAGTAGGAAGCAGTGATTCTCTTGTTCCCGCGGATCTTACTCGGCACATGACATCACTGCTGGATGGCCTGAAGGCATGGAAAGAAGAACATGAAGCTCAGATTACACAACTCAAGCTGGAAGCTCAGCTTCCTGCCCGGCATATTGTTGAATATCTAGGTAACAGAAGGTGATAAGGTGAAGCAGACAACTACGATTCCGAGCGTTTCTATTTTCGGTATACCTTTTTCCAAGCTGAATATGAATGATACGGTAAAACACTTAACGGAAGCGGTCAATTCCGGCCGTCCACATCAGGTGATTACTGCTAATCCGATTATGGTGATGGCTGCACTGGATGATCCGGAATATAAGAAAATGATGCAAAACGCTGATTTGATTGTTCCTGACGGCACCGGTATCGTATGGGCAGCGGGGGTAGGCGGTGATCCGCTTACGGAGCGTGTTACTGGTTTTGAGATGTTACATGAATTGATGAAAGTCGGAGAAAGATATAGATGGAAGTTCTACTTGCTTGGAACAACGCCTGAAGTGATTCAGGAAGCAGCCGAGCGGTTACAAATGCAATATCCGGCAGCTATTATAGCCGGCTATCGTGATGGTTTTTTTGGACCGGAACAGGATGATGAGGTCATTGAGGGCATAAAAGCGGTATCTCCTGATTTACTGTTTGTTGCTCGTGGGGCTGACACACAGGAACCATGGATTGCCCGTTACAAGGAACAGCTCGGTGTACCTGTCATGATGGGTGTTGGCGGCAGTTTTGATATTATTTCGGGCAAGTCCAAGCGGGCCCCGAAGGTATTTCAAAAGCTGCGGCTGGAATGGTTTTACCGTTTACTTAGGGAACCAACCCGGTTCAAAAGAATGCTTGCGCTCCCGAAATTCGCAGTTAAAGTGCTGCGAGAGAAAGAAAAAGTCACTAAAACTAGCTAATTAACTCAATTTTGTGGGGAAAATCCGGGATACCGCCGGAAATTGGCATTGGTTTTCGGTTGCGAAGGGAGTATAATTCAACACGGTAGACAATATTGGGGGTTGAATGATTACATGGTAACGATATACATCATCGGGTTTGTCGTGTCGTTAGTACTAGCTCTTCTCTTGACACCGCTCGTGAAGAAATTCGCGATAAAGGTTGGCGCTGTGGACGTTCCTGACGCTCGGAAAGTGCATACACGAATCATGCCCCGGCTGGGCGGATTAGGAATATATCTGGCTTTTGTTCTTGGATTGATCGCCGTGCTTCCTTTTATTCCTGAAAGTCTGTCACTGCGCGATGCGAATTTTCTGAAGGCATTTCTGGTTGGCGGATCTATGATCGTGTTGATCGGAGCTTTGGATGACCGCTTTCAGCTTTCAGCAAAAGTAAAGTTTTTGGCTCAGATTGTTGCAGCATGTGTCGTCGTATTTGGATTTAATATTACTGTTGATTTTGTTAATATACCTTTTCAGGACAGTTATTCGATGCTGGAAAGCTGGATATCTATCCCACTTACGATTTTTTGGATTGTCGGTGTAACAAACGCCATTAACTTGATTGACGGACTGGATGGTCTGGCAGCAGGCGTCTCTGCTATTGCCATCGGCACAATTCTGGTCATGTCCTTCTTGATGGGTAACACGACAGTAGCCATGATCTGTCTGCTCTTGCTTGGTGCAATTATAGGATTTCTATTCTTTAACTTCCATCCGGCCAAGATCTTTATGGGAGATGCAGGCTCGTTGTTCCTTGGTTTCAGTCTGGCCATGCTGTCCCTGCTTGGATTTAAGCAGATTGCGATTGTCTCCTTCATTACGCCGCTGATCATTATCGGTGTGCCTTTGTCGGATACATTCTTTGCGATCATTCGCCGGAAGATTCAGAAGAAGCCGATCTTTGCTCCAGATAAAGGGCATTTGCATCACTGCCTGCGCGAACTTGGCTTTAGCCATCGCCAGACTGTGTTAGTTATTTATGGGATCTCTGGATTCTTTGGTGTGCTGGCTGTTATTCAGTCCTCGGCGGCCATGCATGAAGCGAACTGGGTCACTTTTGTAGTTATCTGTATTATGATGTTCTTTATGCAGATCGGTGCTGAGATTATCGGATTGGTTGGCAAGACCAAGCGCCCGCTGCTCGGATTGATTAACCGGTTGCGTGTAAAGACGAATGCGGAATCCCGGACGAAATAATAAGCACTACAGCCTGAAGATTTACTATTTATAGAGATGTTTCCTGTTATCGTAAAATTTATTTCATATACTTGCACAAAATGTGTACAAGCAGCCTCACCCAAAAAGGGTGAGGCTTTTTTGTGGCTTTTTCTAAAATTTGGCGTGGTGGGTGCCGATATAAGACTTATCTGATTTTACAGAGGAGAGATGATTTAATGCAGCGCACGAAGAAGCCGATTATTTGGCTGATGATGGTAGCCATGGTTATATCGTTAATACCGGCAGGGCTTATACCAGTCGCATCGGCAGCAGATAAGCCGACTAGTTATTTCACTCCGGATATTTCCGAATTGCGAAATACGGTTGATTTGACATTGACGCAAGGGCCCAATCAAATAGCCAGAGATAAAGTATACAAAGTAACAGAATCACAGCAGATCATAACTGGAACGTACAGAATGGTTACCGATTCCACACTGGGAGCCAACACTCAACTGCTGAACTGGGATCAGACTAACAATCGGTGGGTTGAAGATCCGGCCCGTATTTCACCAGCAGTTGTCACACTCGACACAGAAAGACCGGATCAGCGTTTCAGAGCAAGTGTTACCCTCTATCCGGGTATGAACAGAATTACAATTACGGGTCAGCAAGGACAAGTTGAACGTTCCGAGACGTTTTATGTTCTGTTTGACCAAGTCCCTTACGTGGAGAAGCTCCAAGTACTCGGCGGTTCGGACAATCTGGATTTGAATGAAGGTGCTCAGATTGTCGTGAACCGTCAAGAGATCACTCTGCAGGGTAAAGCTATGAACACGACAAAGGTGACGGTATCGATCAATAACGGTCAGGCTTTGTCAACATCGCTTCTGCAGGATGGCAGCTTCTTCTCGCCACAGCTTAAGCTGAACCCAGGTGTGAACAATCTTAAGCTGGTCGCGCAGAACGGTTCGGACACGCTCACATTTAACTATTCTTTATTCTACTACGATGAGAAGAATCCGATCGTGAAGCTCGACCTGCTGGATTCGACCGGCAATGCTCAAAGTATGCTTGGCGTACAGCCGGTCTTTACTGAGGATAGAGAGAGCGCGAAGGTTCATGTGCAGATGTTAATTCCTCAAGATGAAGCCAACAAAACGAAATTTAGTGAAAGCGCCGAGATTAAGGTCAACGATACCACAGTGACACCTGTGTTCACGGAAGAAACCTTTATTCCGAACGTTAAGGATAATACACCTTCATATTATCTAGTATCTTTTGATATTAACGATGTTGCTTTTAAAAAGGATGCGAACGGCGCGGTTCTGGTTGATCAGAATCATACCTTATCCGTAACCTACGGCACCAAGACGGTTAGCAAACGGATGGACTTTCAATTTATGAGAGGACAGACGGTCATTACCGACCTGAAGTATCTCAAAGGATATGAAGGCGGCAACATCGACAACCTCCCGGCAGGCGAGCCGCTGAACGGAGCGAAGGTAGATTCAGGGGATTTCTACATCCTGGTTACCACGAACGGAAGACCGGATCCGCTGACCGGTTTGACAGCGAACTATCTTCCGCTGGGAACAAGCCCAATCAGAGTAGAATATGTTTCGTCCAAATCCGATACGAGCCATATCTACAAAGTCGTTGGATTGAAGAACGGTAACCAGACGGTGCGTTTTAACTATAATGGTTCGACAGCGTACAAGGATGCTACCATTTCCTTTGCATCCAAGAACTACATTTATGTTGAGAATCTAATTGACGGACAGACGTATACGATTGATTCAGGGAGTGGCAATTCACTACTAGTCAAGGGTCAGTATATTGACTTTGAAGATACGATCAACAGTCCATATTTTCTTGCTGAGGTTTTCGTTAACGGTAAAAAAGTAAGGTCAACAAATACTTCCGAGAATCTCGAACCTTCGTGGCTGAACACAGCCACCGGAGCATTCAATATCAATCTGAACATTTCAATGGCCGACGGGCCGTTGGTATTCGGAGAGAATAAGATTATTCTGACCGGAACAGGAAAGGACGAGAAGGGTCAGGCGCGGGAGATTCGGAAAGAGTTGCGGATCTATATTGTGGATAACAATGTATCCACGATTAAGAACTTTCAGCCGGCATTGGGCAAAGATCGCCCAAGCTTTCCGCCTAAAGAATTCAATGCAGATGATCCGCAGTTGAAACAGATTTTTAATTTAACTCCTGAGTTTATTTACAACGATAACAAGTATACAACAAGCCTGAATACGTATGATCTGGTTCTGCGAGGCAGTGGAGCCGTCAAGATGAATCTGAACATGGGTACTCAGAAGATTCTGTCTGTCGACCTGCCTGTGAACTCAACGACAAATGCAGAGGTTACATTTGCAGATCCGAATAAGAGATATTCGTATGATTTCGCTGGGAATCAGAACGACTTTATCATGCGGGTTCAAGATCTCGTCGCGGATGCACCGGGTACCTATGTGTACACTCTGGAATTGATAAATGAGACCGGAGCTAAGACAACTCAGCGATTGGAACTGGTACGAGAAGTAGGGGCATATCGAATTCTTTCTCCTCAACCGACAGTAGGTAAACAGATCGTAGTTAATAAGAACTTTGTCCGCTTTGATATTGAAGCAGAGGGAGCAACCGAGGTAACGATTGGCAATGAAAAGGCCGTGAAACGTACGGATTTAGGGGAGCACCGCTTTGTGTACGATTATGTTGGATTGAAACAGGATAAGTCCAATAAGATTAAAATCACCATCAATCGTGCCGGTACAAAAGTTACGGACACCATCGAAGTATTTTATACAGGAACCGTAGGTGTGGATGCACAATATATGGCTCCAAAAGTAGCAACAAAGTATACCGTCTTTAATAAGGAACTGCAGCTTAGTTTTCCTAAAGGGACGGTAATGGAGAGTACGGATACAAGAGGAATTTCAAAGTACTACCCGGATACCAAGCTTCTGTTTGGTATTGCAGAGCCGATAACCGGAATTGTTGAACGCCGGAATGATTACGGCAACGTCATCGGGTTTCCTGGAACAGGAGAGAACAGCGGCACTCCGTCATGGAGTATACCGGATGAATATTTGCTGAACTTTGGCTCGATAGCTCAATCGAGTAACTTTAGTCGAGTCTCGCAGGTATACTGGATTAGTGGCGGACTGGGGGAAGCTGGTGACATGGGTTCAGCCAACTATGCGCCTAGTACGAATGGGCTAGCGCCATATTCGGTGGAAGGATTGTTCGGAGATCCGCAGACTCCTGCAGAGCGTAAGATTACTCCATCGAAACGTGGGGAACTAACCTTGTCCTTTAACTCTAATGTGGTTGATGCAGCCGGTACAACGATAACTGTGTATCGCTATACGTCAAATCGCGAATGGGTAAACATAGGCGGGGAAGTGGACATGCGAAGTCATACGATAACCGTTCCGTTTGACGAATTCGGTTATTATAAAGTAATGAAGTTAAGTCGCGGCTATAATGATATAACGAATCATAACTGGGCACGCAATATTTTAAATGGTCTGTATTCTAAAGGGTTTATGAACAATTTACGTTTTGAACAGTTCGGTACAGATGATCATACGACTAGAGGGGAATTTGCAACGCTGCTCGTTAAAGGACTGAGTCTGCCTATAAACTCGGACAATAATCGTACGTTTGTGGATCTTGTGCCGGGTGCGCGTTCCGCAACATGGGATTACGACAGCATTGAGACAGCAGCAAGAGCAGGCATTGTGACAGGTCTGACGGATGGAGTGTTTGGTCCGGATCAGCCGCTGACACGTGAACAAGCCGCAGTCATGATTGCCCGTGCTCTGAAGCTGAAACTAGCTAACAACGATGCTAAGCTTGATGCTTCATTAGCCAAATCCTTTGTGGATTCCGGCAAAATCGATAGATATGCCCGTCCTGCCGTTATGGCTGTGTCCAAAGCCAAGATTATGGAGGGCTCAGCATCTACGCCGCCGGGACAGAAGAAACCGCAGTACAGCTTTAATCCGAAAGGTAATCTGACCCGTGCGGAAGCCGGCAAAATTGCCGTCGAGCTGTTGAAGAAGAGCACTAATGTTTTCCCTAAAAACCTGAGTTAACACAGATTACACAGCACTGCCCTATCCGTGAGGATAGGGCAGTATTTATATGACAGTAAACCCTTTCCATTTACAATTCTTTGTAATTTGATGTAGAATGCTATACAATAACGAGAGTACATACTATTTTTTAGAGGGTGAAGACGAATTTATGAAGCCGATTTTATCGAAAGCGCAAGTGGACTATATGAAGGCAAAGACTCAGTTTGAAGATAAAGCCAAGGTCATGGAGAAGAAGATTGAGCTTGCCCGCGGTGTCCATGATGAGATTACTCAGGAAATCATGGAAGGTCTGGTTTTGGAAACTGGCTTTCACGATGCGTTCAATGAACTGACGTTGGCAGAGAATGCGTTAATTCAGTGGTCCCACGTCACGATTAAACATGAGAAAACTTACCGCGACAATAAAGTTGAGATCGAAATGATGTACGATAAGCTGAATGATGATCCTCAAATGCGTGCCCGGGTTATCCAGCTCGCTATGAAAATTCGCTAGAATATGACACAGACGCCGAAAGGCGTCTGTTTTTGTTCTTATGCCACGAATTGGCGTTGTTACGCTCAATTTGAGTCCTTTGTATAAACTTTTTCAAAAAAAACAAAAAAAAATTGGAAACATCCGCAACTTTTTCAGCTGGCAAACGTTTAAGATGTAGAACCCAATGAGAAACCAATATGTACCGATTGAAGAAACTTGTCTATAAATTAGAAAAATGTTCTTTACGGTTGTGGGGACTCATTGTATAATACCTAGGTAGGATTATAGGAATCTACTCTAGTTTGTAATGTTCTCTCGTTAACCGGTTTCTGTGATACCCGTCACAGACATCATTTATATGATTTCTGCTCAACTCGGGAAAGGAGGTGTACGGCTAATGAGTAACACGAGCTATCATTCTAAAGAAAATAATCAAGTTATGATTCAAGGAGGAGAAAAAAAGGTTATGAAGAAAATTTTATCCGTAGCACTGTCTACAGCAATGGCATTCTCCATGTTTGCTTCTGTTGCATTCGGTGACTCTGCAAAACTTACATCCCAAGAAAAGTTTGACGTTTTGAAAGAAGCTAAGATCATGACTGGTTACGCAGATGGTTCTGCTGGCCTCGATAAAGACATGAATCGCGCTGAGTTCGCGAAAGTGGTTGCCAATTTGATGGGTCTTGAGCCAATCACAGGCAAAGTGTCTTTTAAAGACAAAGGCTACACAGAAAATTATTGGGCTACTCCTTACATCGAAGCAGTTTACGCTGCAGGTCTGATGCAAGGTAAGAACCAAACTAAGATGATCTTCGACTACACAGGTAAAGTGACAGTTCAAGAAATGGCTGCCGTATTGGTTCGTGCTATGAAACTTGAAGTGCCAGCTAACCCTAACAACAACGCATCCGATTGGGCTAAAGGTTATGTTCAAGCAGCAATCGATGCTAAGATCATCGAGCCTAGCGTGAACGCTAAAGCTAACGCTACAAGAGCACAATTGGTTGACACTGCTTATGAAATTCACATTCAACAGCAGAAACCAAAAGTAGTTTCTTACGAAGTTAAAGATAGCGGTAAAGTAGTTGAGTTCAAACTTGCTAACAACGAGCTTGTTAAAGTAGAACTTGAAACTGCTCTGAAAGCTAACACTGCAACTGAAGTGAAGTTCCAATACAACAACTACGATTACGCTGAAAGTGTAACTTGGGTTGTAACTTCTGCAACTAAAGTTGAATCCGCAACTTCCAGCAACCTGAAAGAAGTTGAAGTAGTATTTGACGGTAAAGTTGACAAAGCAACTGCTACTGACAAAGGCAACTACTCTGTAGATTCTAACTCCAAAGGAATCAAATCGGTTACCTTGTTGCCAGATGGTAAATCTGTACGTGTCTTGCTGAATGAATCCAGCAAATTCTCCCAAGGTACTACTTATAAAGTAGTTGTTAAGAACGTTAAAGGTGACAACGGTTCTGTATTGCCACAAGGTGAAGTTTCCTTCACATCTTCTGACAACACTTTGCCTACAGTTACTGAAGTAAAAGCTCTGGGAACTAAAGTTGTCAAAGTAACTTTCTCTGAGCCGATTGTAAATCCAAGCAGCAGCAACTTCCAAATGGATGACAAAGCGTTTGTTGGTTCTGTAACTCTAGGTGCAAACCAAAGAGAAGTAATTTTGAGAGACTACACAGGTGCAATCGCTGTTGGCGCTCACAAATTGACAACTTCCATGATTGAAGACCATGCTGGTCTGAAATCTTTGGCTGACACTAAAGACTTCACTGTTGCCGTAGATACTGAAGGTCCTAAGGTTACTGAAATTACTGCTACTTTGGAAAAAGTAACTGTAACGTTCGATGAAGAAATCGATCCAGCTTCTGTAACTAAAGACAGCTTCTACTGGAAGAATGGCGACAGCAAGAAAACAGGTACAGTTACTCAAATCGAATCAAACGTGTATGAAGTTGAGTTCTCTTCAGACAACCGTTTGCCAGGTTATGAGTCAACATTGTTTGTTGAAGTTAAAGACTACTCCGGTAACGCAAATGCTGTGAAAGAACATAAAATCACTGCGTCTGTTGATTTGGTTCAACCACGCATTGTTGAAACTACATTCGGAGCTGACAGAACAAACACATTGACTGTTCGCTTTGACAAAGCTGTAAATGCAAATGACAAGAAATATTTCACTGTTAAAAAAGGTAGCGACACTATTCCTGTAAAAGATGTAGTGGCTGCTGATTCATCTAACAAAATCTTCTACGTAAGTTTCTTCAATACACTTGATTACGGTACTTATGATTTGAAGATTAAAGATGTAAAAGACAGAACTGCACTGCAAAACACTATGGTTGAATATAATGGTACGTTTGTAGCTGTTGATACTGCGAATCCAACAATTAACAAAATGGACTATAACGAAGCAACTCGTAAAGTTACTTTGAACTTTGGTAGAGAAATGGATCTCGCTACTCTCCAAAGTAAAGTTCATTACTACCTTTCATTCCAAAAGAATAGTGCAACTAGCCCACAACAAATTGCTCTGCCAACTGAAGTTACTGTAAATGCTGTTAACGGCGGTAAGTCTGTAGTGCTTCAGTTCCCAGAATACATTGATGGAACTAGAGTTACATTTGGTCCAAACGGATCTGTTAAGTCCATCACTACATCAGGTCTTAAGTCCAAAACAGGTCAATTCGTTTCCTTGGATACTAAAGATTTGGGTACTGCTACAGAGAATCAGTTGAAAGCAACTGAAGCTAAGCAAAAAGATGCTAAAACTTTCGAAGTTACATTTAACCAAGTAATTGCTTCTGCAAGCACTAGCGATTTCACCGTTAACGGTAAATACCCTGCTTCTGTAAGCATTGATGAAAATAAAGTAACTTTGAAAACTAACGATGACGAAAATGGCGGTTATATCACTTTGTTCGCGAATAACTCCATTGAGACTTATTCTAACAACAAACTTAACCTGTCTAGCAGCATCGAATTGCCAGCTAACAATACTGTAGCTCCTAGAGTAACAGGAGTGGAAAAATCCAGAAATGATGAGAATGAATTCATTGTGACTTTCTCTACAAATCTTAAAGTTAATGCTGATGTTAAAAATGACTTTATTGTTAGAAATCTTGGTGAGAAAAACTCCCCAATTATTAGCCCGATTGATGGTTACACTGCTACAGTTAATGGTAATCAGGTTAAAATTAAAATTGAAGACCCTAAAGCTAAACTTAACCCTATCTCGGTTCAAGTTCGTAGTGACGCACAATACCTGATTGCTTTGGGTTCAGATGCAAAGGCTGCTAAATCTGACGAATATCAAGTATCTGCTCCTTCTACAATTGCTGAGTCTGTAAAAGTTAAATCTTTTGCGGTTAAAGCAAGCGAAGCTGCTGTTGCATCCTATGCAGATCAAATTGGTCTGAAAGTAACTGCTGTGAAGCCTGGAGTTGATGGTGATACGATTTCGGTTTCATTGACCAAAGTTGATAGTGCTGATCAATCAGCTAACGTTGTAGTAACAGGAAACGCAATTTCAGTAAATGAAAAAGCTACAGTTGAAGAGATCGTTGCTGAAGTTGCAAAAACTGAAAACTTGGAATACAAAGTTGGAAAAGGTCAGTCTACAGGAGCAATTGATACTGCGACTTTCAAACTTACAGGTGGTAAAGAGGCTGTACCAGGTCAATTGACTGTTAAATTGACTAAAGATATCACTGGAGTCAAGGAAGTTACAATTAATGGTGAAGCTAAAGACGTTATTGGCTTTGTTGCTGGCGACAGCTTCGTAGTTAACGTGGGCACTGAAGATGTTATTAGTAAAAGTTTGAAAGCTAAAGTTACTTTCAAAGACGCAAATAACAATGACAGAGAAGCTCAACTAAATTCCGGTATCGTTCTTTAATTAACTTATTAACATCCATAACACACCAGAGAACAAAATGTTCTCTGGTGTGTTTTTTATATCCAAAATAACAACAGAGAACTTGTATCGATTCCGATTTACCAATTCAAAACTACAGCTATAATTAAGTCCGAGCTTCCCAAATGAAGAGTGTTAAGACGTCTTCAACAATTGAGTCAGCCTCGTTTCTGATATATCAACCGCGAGGTTTCACTTGTCGCAACTCCGTTTTTTCTTTATAGTAAAATGAGATAGATTACCAGAGGAGGAACTAGACTAACATGAAATCATATTGGAAAGTGTCCCTGGCTGCACTGGCGATTGGAGCTGGCGTATGGATCGGGGCAGCATATAGCAACACTGCCATTGGGGCAGGAACAAGCCAACCCGGCACCACCGACGATCCTGTCGTAACCAAGAGCTATGTAGACCAACAAATTCAGCAAGCCCTAAACGGTGGCGGTGGAGGATCTACGAACCCAACGAATCCGACTCCACCATCCCAAGGTGCTGAAGAAGTCAAGAACGTAACACTGAAACCTGGCAAGCTTCTGATTGCCGATGCAGGAACGGAGTTCATCGTGCGTTCAGGTAATGCTGTGATCTACACGGAAGTTGCCAGTGGTGTTGCCGATCTTACAGATGGTAAGGACCTGTTGAATGGACAAGCTGCTCCTAAGAACCATTTGCTTTCGTTCCCACGTGAAGGTCGGGGCATTCAGGTTAAAGAAGGGCAGCAGAGCAATCTGATTGTCATGGTCCGCGGTGGATACACCATTAAGTAGTCCTACTCAAATTATTGCCAGATGTGACAACGTTTTATACGTGTATGCACGATAAAAACCACAAATAATACTCCTGTAAACAACATTGCAGGAGGTGCATTGAAATGGCTAATAACAGACGTAATAACAGACAGGTCGTACCGGAAAGCCGCCACATGTTGAATCAGATGAAATATGAGATTGCTGCAGAATTTGGTTTGAACGTAGGACATGGCAGCAGCTCATATGGAGCTGATACTGAGTTTGGTTCTGAACTGGGGGCTATTGGTGGGAATTCGTCGTCTCGCCGTCCTGGCTGGGGACATATAACGTCTCGTGAAAATGGCTCTGTAGGCGGAGAAATTACGAAGCGTCTGGTTCGACAAGCTGAGCAAAGCATGTATGGTCAACTGTAGTATTTTTCACAGAATACAAGTACTTATTACATGAATATTTTGTCGTTTGTAAATGTAAAGAAAAATCGCGAAAATCCTTGAAAAATGGCTTGAAAACTGGATTGACACCAGGTTTCAAATAAGTTAATATGCATGTTGAGGATTGTACATTCAAACCTTTTCCAATCGGAAAAGGTTCATTTTTTGTGTAGGATCTCTTCTTAAACATACTATCCATATGGGAGGTTGATCTCATGTCTGTAACAGGGCGACGTTTATTTACTTCTGAGTCCGTAACTGAAGGACATCCGGATAAAATCTGCGATCAGATTTCCGACGCGGTACTCGACGCTTTTTTGGCCAACGATCCCAACGCACGGGTTGCATGTGAAGTGTCCGTAGCTACAGGTCTAGTGTTGGTCATTGGTGAAATCAGCACGAAATCCGAATATGTGGACATCCCGTCCATCGTAAGAAATACCGTGAAGGAAATCGGGTATACCCGTGCAAAATACGGTTTTGACTACAATACCTGTGCCGTGTTGACATCGCTTAACGAGCAGTCAGCAGATATCGCGCAAGGGGTAAACGCTGCACTGGAGAATCGTGACCCTTCCCAAGTGGATCAGGAAACCGAGAACATTGGCGCAGGCGACCAAGGTCTGATGTTCGGTTTTGCTACGAACGAAACACCTGAATTGATGCCACTTCCAATCGCGTTGTCCCACCGTATTGCACGCCGCTTGTCGGAAGTGCGTAAAGACGGTACACTGGACTACCTTCGTCCAGATGGTAAAACACAAGTTACGATTGAATATGATGGCAACAAGCCAGTGCGTGTAGATACTATCGTTGTATCGACACAGCATGCAGAAGAAGTTACACTGGAGCAAATCCAGAAGGATATTAAAGAACAAGTTATTCTTCCAGTCGTTCCTGCGGAACTGCTTGATGAAGAAACCAAATATTTCATTAACCCAACAGGCCGTTTCGTAATCGGCGGACCTCAAGGTGATGCCGGTCTGACTGGTCGTAAGATCATCGTTGACACATATGGCGGCTATGCTCGTCATGGCGGCGGCGCTTTCTCCGGTAAGGATCCGACAAAAGTGGACCGTTCTGCAGCTTACGCGGCTCGCTACGTAGCTAAGAACCTCGTTGCAGCTGGTTTGGCTGATAAATGCGAAATTCAACTTGCCTATGCGATCGGTGTAGCTAACCCTGTCTCCATCAGTGTAGATACTTACGGTACTGGTAAAGTAAGCGAAGAAACACTGGTTGAGCTGGTTCGTAACAACTTCGACCTTCGTCCTGCAGGCATTATCCGTATGCTGGACCTTCGCCGTCCGATTTACAAGCAGACTGCAGCCTACGGACACTTCGGACGTACCGATCTGGAGTTGCCTTGGGAACAAGTGGACAAAGCAGATGTTTTGAAAGCTCAAGCAGGCATCTAAGCAAAACGACTCATTTAAACAAGATTCGGACGTAAGCAATACCCGAATCATGAAGCAACAATTACTAGTAAAACTATATAGAAGCTGATATCTGAATCTCAGGTATCAGCTTCTTTTTTTGTCTCAGGTAGAGTCATTCAGTGGTTACTAGTTTCAATATGTTGAAATTTGGTACAAAACCAAGAATAATTTTGCGAAACTAGTAGATTATCGGACCTTTTTCGTAACTTTTCCTCTTAAAATCAGTCTATTAATTAGAGACTTAAAACGTTCTGCAGTAGAGTCGCTAGGACTAATAGATGGGAGAGTTACAATAATCATGATGCGTAAGGAAGAGTTGAATCCGTCACCAAAAGGTCATTCGGGGAAAAAATGGTTGGTTATTACACTTGCTGGTGTCATCTGGGTTGGTCCGGTACTGGGAAATGGAATCCCGGTGCTGAATGGGCCACTATCTTCTTCGGTAGTAGAGGCAGCTTCATCTTCAGCTAAAAAGTTAGGTGAAGAAATTATTACATCCGGTACAATTCTAATGAAATACCAATTCACAGCAGGTTCACAGAAGTCACTCGCTAACGTCATTCGAGTAGATTTGAAGAACTCTAACGTGAAGCTCGACGTGATGACAGGTAAAGAAGGTTACTTTACGACGAAACAGAGCACAGGCGGGATGGCGAAGGAAAACAGTGCAGTTGCGGCGATCAATGGTGATTTTTTTAATACCGGTGCACAAGGTGCTCCTATGGGAGGACAAGTATCCGGTGGTTTGCTTATGTCAACACCGTCAGTGCTGAAGGGAATGTACGCATTTGCAGTGACTAAAGACGGCACGCCGATGGTTGATGAATTTACGTTCTCCGGCAGCGTAACCGCGGAGAATGGTGAGAAATTTACGCTTGCTGGCATGAACAAATCGGCTTATGTACCGGAAGGAACGTCTTCCACGTTTAGTCATTTAAATGCAGCCTATATATATACTAGTGCATGGAAAGCAGTAGAGCGTCCGACAAACAGCTCAACCACGCCAACCGAAGTCATGGTAAAGGATGGAGTCATTACAGAAATCTCGGATAAAGCCAGCATCCAGAAGTCCATTCCGGAAGGAAGCTATATTTTGCGGACACATGGCACAGCGGCCAATTTTGTGAAAAATAATCTGGCGGTCGGACAAAAACTTACGGCTGATTATTCATTAGTCTCCAAGAAAACCGGTAAGCAGATTAATCCAGAATCTCTTCAGATCATGATTGGCGGGCATACGATTCTGGTAAATGACGGAAAACCGTCATCGTTCTCGCGGGACGTCAGTAGCATCGGTGGTTATCGTGCGCGTACAGCGGTGGGCTATTCCAAAGATGGCCGATACGCTTATCTGATTGCTACGGAAAAACATAGCGGAAGTGCAGGCATGTCACTCGGACAGCTGCAGAGTTTCATGACCGAAATCGGCGTATGGAAGGGACTTAATCTGGATGGTGGTGGATCGACAACGATGGTTAACCGTCCATTGGCCGAGATGAACACAACTTTAACGTTTAACACGGAATATGGTACGGCTCAGCGCAGTATCGTCAATGCGCTCGGTGTGTTCTCTACGGCACCTAAAGGTTCGTTGAAGGGCTTTAAGGTTAGCGGTGACACGACTCTGTTAATCGGGCAGACGGGTTCTTACCAACTGAAAGGCTATGATACGTACTATAACCCGGTTGACATGAAATCTATGAATCCGACTTGGAAGTCTAGCAATGGCAACATAAAGGTGAGTGGACAGAACGTTAAAGCAGTGTCGCCAGGAACTTCGACGGTAACTGCTGTTAGCGGAAACGCTAAAGCAACCATGCAGGTACAGGTGCTTGGCGGAGCCGATGTAGCATCCCTGAAGGTCGGCACAGCAGCAGCACCATTAGCAGCAGGAACAACCGTTTCTGTGCCCGTAACAGCCACACTGAACAATGGAAAGAGCATCGAGGTTCCGGATAGCGCGCTCAAGTGGGAATTTATCGGTTTTAAAGGTAAAGTAACGGACGGCCGTTTAACCGTTTCATCTGTAAATGCGAATACGAAAGTAGGATACGCTATCGCCCGTTATGACGGGTTCAGCACCGTTGTTATCCTCTCAGCAGCAGGGGAAAGCACATGGGAGGATTTTGAAAATGTGAACTATCCGATTAACTTTACAACGAATGTGTCTGGGGTAACCGGAAACGCATCGGTTGTGAAGGGAAGCGGCACTCATGCAAATTCCAAAGTTTTGAAACTGGATTACGATATGAACGGTGGAATTGGGCAGAAAATGTACGCCTACGCCGAGTTAAACAACTCTACCGGCAAAACGATACCGGCAGCGGCAACAGCCATGACGCTTGACGTGGCCGGGGATAATAGTCTAAACTGGCTCCGCGCGGAGTTAAAAGACAACAACGGTAAAACTGTATATGTTGACTTGGCTAAAGTGATCGATTGGACCGGCTGGAAAACACTCAGTATTGATCTGAGCGGTTATAACATTGCTTTCCCGGCACAGTTGAAAAGAATGTACGTAGTCAACGTGGAGGAAGGACAGGATGAGCGTGCTTTGACCGGTTCGGTATCTTTTGACGATATCCGGTTTACGATGCCTGCGCTTTCGAGTGATGCAGGGTTGCCAACGGGTACAGCGGTCATGACAATTGGTCAGAAATCATTAACAATGAATGGTAAAAAAGTAGCTATTGATTCGGCTCCAATCCTGAAAAATGGTACAACATACGTTCCGATCAAACACGTGCTGGACGCCTTTGGCGGTCAGGCTAAATGGAACTCATCAGCTCAGCGTGTAACTGTACTTCGCGGCGGAAAGCTGATGGATCTTACGGTTGGCAAGAAGGATTTTGTCTTAAATGGCAAGCGGATATCGGCGTCGGTTGCACCTATCATCTCTGGCGGTAGGACTTTGGTCCCTCTTCGCCTTGTATCAGAGCAATTGGGCCTTAATGTAAAATGGGACAAGAACACGAAGACCGTTACGATCAAATCATGATATGGTATGATGTGTGTATGAAACGTTAGAAATGGAGTAGAGTGCGTGGATTATCAAGCTGATGCCATCGACCGTGTCATAAAGAACGCCATCCAAGTGATGGAAGACAGCAAATACCAGATGTTTGAAATATTGGAGACATCGCGCGATGAGCTCGTGTCTCTCAATCAGGAATTGCAGCAGGTATTGAAAGAAACGACGGAAACCTTGGAGAAGGTAGATCAGTTGGAACTGAACTACCGCCGTTCCCGGATCCGGCTGACGGAAGTCAGCCGGGATTTTGTCCGGTATAAGGAAGAGGACATCAAGCAGGCGTACGAGAAGGCAACGCAGCTTCAGCTTGATCTCATGATTTATCGCGAGAAGGAAATGTACTTGAAAGCAAGACGCGACGAGCTCCAGAAACGGGCTCGCAGTGTCGAGAGCTCGGTGGAACGAGCGGAATCCATCGGATCGCAAATGGGTGTAGTGTTGGAATACTTGTCAGGGGAACTCGGACAGGTGTCCCGGATTATCGAGTCCGCCAAGAATCGTCAGGTTATTGGGTTGAAGATTATTTTGGCTCAAGAGGAAGAACGCAAGCGCATTGCACGTGAAATCCATGATGGACCGGCACAGCTGCTGGCTAATCTGGTTCTTAGGACGGAAATTGTAGAAAGAATGCTTGTTAAGCAGGAATTTAAGATGGTCCAGGACGAAATAGTAGATTTGAAGGGGCAGGTCCGATCCAGCCTTGAAGAAATGCGCAAAGTTATCTTTAATCTGCGTCCGATGGCACTCGATGATTTGGGGCTTATCCCCACACTCCGTAAATACGTGCATGATTTTGAAGAGAAAACCAAAATCCGCATGTTGTTTGAAACACGTGGCAAGGAGCATCGTCTCTCTTCTGCGATGGAGGCGGCCATCTACCGGTTGGTGCAGGAAGCACTTACAAATGCGGCCAAACATGCTTACCCGACATATGTGCTAGTGGAACTTACATATCAGGCGCAAATGGTTAAAATCGTAGTACAAGACAACGGACTAGGATTCAAGGTTGAATTACTGGAACAGAAGAGCAAGGATCACTTTGGGTTAATCGGCATGCGGGAGAGGGTCGAACTGCTCGAAGGGAGAATGGAAATTGAATCAGCTGAGAATCAAGGTACTAAGATCATTATCCATATCCCGACGAACGTAGAGAAGAGAAAGGAGTAACAGGATGGAAAACTTCGAGAATGAAAACCCGGTCATTAAAGTGCTTTTGGCAGATGACCATCAGCTTTTCCGTGAAGGGCTGAAACGCATCTTAAATATGGAGGATGACATTGACGTCATCGGTGAATGTGGAGACGGCATTCAGGTGCTGGAATTCTGCAATCAGATTAAGCCGGACATCGTTCTGATGGACATCAATATGCCTACGGAGAATGGCGTGCAGGCTACCGAGAAGCTGCGTGAGTTATTTCCTGAGATTAAAGTTATTATTCTTTCTATTCATGATGATGAGAGCTATGTGTTTGAGACGCTCCGTAAAGGGGCAAATGGATATTTGCTGAAGGATATGGAAGCTGAATCGCTGATCAATGCGATCCGCTCCGTTCACGAGGGCTATGCCTTCATTCATCCGAAAGTAACGGGTAAGCTTATCCAGCAGCTTCGCCGCATGACTTACGTGAATGAAGCCGGAGCTATGGCGGAAGGCGGTACACGTGAAGCTGGCGTTAAATTTGTGGCTGGGGAGAATAACCCGTTGACACGCCGCGAAGCTGAAGTGCTTCGTCTGATGGCTGAGGGTAAGAGCAACAAGATGATCGGGGAATACCTATTCATTAGTGAAAAAACCGTAAAAAACCACGTCAGCAGCATTTTGCAAAAGATGGAGGTCGACGATCGCACGCAAGCGGTTATCAACTCCATCAAATATGGCTGGGTGACACTGTAAGCCGCCGTCCGAAGCACGGACATGGCTGTACACATGGGGGAAGGGATCGCCAGGAAGTGGCGGTTCCTTTTGTGTTTTTTGTGGGAATAGAATGAGTGCCGTGACCAGGGGCTAATGTGTGGGCTTCAGTGTCATCCTTGTCACCGCTTTTCTTTGTTCGGCATATACTGTCGGCAAGAGAAGGAGGTGAGTCTCATGGTTGCCCATTTACTGTGGATACTGGCCATATACGGGATCGCAGTCGCGTTGGTACACATCCTGCATGCCCGTCGGCGTCGTGGAGGATCGCCGGAAGACCTGCGTACACGGAAACATTATATGCTGATTACATCCAACCATGAGCGGCAGGTGGAATGGTATTTGAGAGCCCTTTCACTGTATGCCCTGCTAAGCGGGACGCGGGTGCGCGTTACCGTCCTTGATGACCGGTCGGATGATGGTACGATGGAAATTGTGAACAGATTGGCGAACTTGTCCGGTATAGGGCTGTATGTTGGCGACTTGAATTCAGATGAGGACGCGAACAAGGGTATAAAGAAGATAAGTTCTGAAAGTGATGAACATATTATTCGCATTGATCTGCGAATCCCAAGTGAGGCTGTCCGAATCCCCTATGTACAGGGTTAGGCGGCAGGAAAGTGGTTATGTCGGCTTTGTTATCCGGGCTATAGATGTTATGGCGTGAAGCACACTCCAACCTTTAAAGGGAGAGGAGGGTGCTTTTTTGCGTTACGAGGGGGTAGGTGTCAGGTGATAGGCAATGGTTCCATTGGGTATGAAGCCGAAGTATGCGAGCGGACTCACGTTCCGTTATATTGAGCAATTTCGTCTATTATTTAACTACTATTGAATTGACAGCGATTAGTTATATGTCTGTAGAAGAGAAAGGCAAGCTTTTTGTACACGACCTTCGTTTTGAAAAGTCACACTGTATTGAGATTTGTATGGCTAGAAATAGAGGTTGAAAGGAGGATGTCTGGTGCAGGCAGCTTTGTATGCGGTGAAGAGTATGGGGGCTTGGAGAATTGAGGTATCGCTGGACGTCCGAGTGGATGTACAGTGGTGGCTGAATACGCAATTAGTAGAACGGTTTGTCCTGTTAGCCTGGAGTTTGCCATTGGACTGGGCAGTCAGTTTGAGGGAAAGATTCAGTGGAAACCGAGTGATGGATCGTTGGGGTTTAAACGAATGGCGCAAATATGTGCTGCAGTCTCTGGCTGTGCATTTAGCCGCAGAGCCGCAAGGTCAGGGAGAACAACTGATAGGCAAGGCTGAGGATATGGTGATGTGGACGTCCGAGCAAATAGCTGGAGTAAATACCGGATTTGAGGATGCTATCGTGTGGGACAGGCTGCTTGTGCAAGCGGAGGAGTTAGGGGAACGACTGCAAGGACGGGCACTGCTGGCCGGCGAGGTGGAGGCTTTGCTGGAGGAGGCTTCTGACTGTGTGAAGCTTCCAGAACGCGATGCGGCGCCGCACGATGCCGCGCGACCACAGGCCGGCGCGGACTTGTCCGTCGGCTGGCTTGCCGCGGCCCAGCTTGGCTGCCTGCTGGGCCGCCTGCGCCTGGATGCGGGGCTGGCACAGCCCGCCCCGCGTGAGAAGCCCGGCTGGCTGCGCCGCAGCCGGGCAATGGCCCTTCGCTGCCGGCGCTGCGGCAGCGAGGCCCTTAGCCGCACGGCATGCGCCACGTGCGGCTCGGCGGCTTGCGCCTATTGCGAGGCCTGCCTCGCGATGGGGCGCAGCCGCTCTTGTGCGCTGCTGCTGCAGGGCGCAGCGCAACCGGCCGTGCGCGGCACGGCCGGGGGTTCCCCCACCGGGGCCTTGGGCCGGTGGGGGCTAAGCGCAGCGCAAGGCGTCGCTGCTGGCGCCGCGCTGCGGTTTTTGGCGGAGCCGCCGGAGGCGGGCTCCGCGGCCGCCCGCTTTCTGATCTGGGCGGTGACAGGCGCCGGGAAGACCGAGATGATCTTCCCGCTGCTTCAAGCCGTACTGGAAGCGGGCGGGCGGGTGCTGGTGGCAGCGCCTAGAAGAGACGTGGTCCTGGAGCTAGCACCACGACTAGCCACCGCCTTTCCGAGTGAGAGCATCGTGACGCTGTATGGAGGAAGCCCGGACCGCTGGAAGCGAGGCAGCATTACCTTGGCGACGACACATCAGCTGCTGCGTTTCCGTCACGCTTTTGATCTGGTTGTCATTGATGAGATCGATGCTTTTCCGTATCATAACGATCCGATGCTGGATTTTGCCGCCAAGGGAGCGTGTAAGCCGGGTGGGAAGTATATTTACCTGTCCGCGACCCCGCCCTCGAAGCTACAGCGTGAGGCGGCTGCAGGGAGACTGCCTCATGCCAAAGTACCCGCACGTTTTCACGGTCATCCCCTGCCTGTGCCGAAGCCTCTCAAAATCCCCTCCATCCAGCGTTGTCTGACGCAAAAGAACCTTCCTTCAAGTCTGGTGCGTGAGCTTAAAAGCTCTCTTAACCGGGGAGCCCAAGTCTTTTTATTCGTTTCGCGCATCCGCCATATTGATTCGTTTTTGCAGCTGTTACGCCGCTATTTTTCGGAAACTACGATAGAAGGAACATCTTCTGTGGACCCCGGCAGAGGAAATAAAGTGATGTCGTTTCGAAACCGTGATATCCGTCTGCTTGTAACGACTACGATATTGGAGCGTGGTGTCACCGTGCCGAAAAGTGACGTATTTATTGTGGATGCAGACAGTGATCTTTTTGATGAAGCGGCGCTGATCCAAATGGCCGGTCGGGCCGGCCGTTCCAAGGATGATCCAGCAGGGAAGGTTGTATTTGGCTCACCTCAATGGACACGGTCTCAGCGTTTGGCTGTGAACCAGATCAAGCGAATGAACCGGATTGCTAGGAAGGGGAATTATCTGAAAGTATGAGTGAGAGCTTAGGAGGCCAATAATCATGCTAATGGATACGCTGGACCGATTTCTGAAACCATTCCACCGAATGCTGGCAGTCTCTGGTCAGAAGTGCCTTACCTGCGGTAAAACGACAGCTTTGTCACGTGAACACCTCGGATTATGCAGAACATGTTACCTATCGATTCCGTGGATTACGAATCCAAGATGTATGTATTGCGGAAGACATATTGGTTGCCCGGATTGTACCCGTGAGAGCACTGAACCGTGGCATTTTGTATGTAACCGAAGCGCAGCGGCATATAACGCCGATATGAGGGAGTGGTTGGCACAGTATAAATACCGTGGGAACGAGTCTTATGCTCCTCTTTTGATTGGCATGTTGGAGCGGGCGTACCATCAGTTGCAGCGAGAGGCACAAAAGAGATGGCAGTTATTCATATCTTCACATGATGCTGTCAAAAAGTCGGGTTTGCACTGGCGTGCCCATCTCGTTACATCGGTTCCAGTTAGTGAGACGAGACTTAAGGAAAGGGGCTTTAACCAAGCAGAGATACTTGCGCGCGGCTTGGCCGCTGCCTGTAAGATACCGTATGCTGAAATGCTCCAGCGTGATCGGCACACAGACAAACAGAGTTTCAAGAGCCGGATGAATCGATTGAAAGATATGGAGGGGATTTTTCGCTGCATGCCGGAAGCGGGAGAAATACTAGACTTTCAAGCAAACCATACATATACAAGATTTCCCCAGCGAGCATTCCAGGTCCCAACGGACAGTACATTTCCAATACGAATATTATTAATAGATGATATCTATACAACGGGTAGCACCGTTAATGCTTGTTCCAGAGAGCTAAAGGCCGCGGGGGAGGCACAAGGAATCTTGGTAGAAGTGTATAGTCTGACATGGGCACGCTCTTGATAGAATCAGGAATAAATACGTAATATTTTTCCTGCAAAATATGGACGCAAGGACTAATATAAGTTAATCTAGGGGTATCAAAGGATCTATGCGTCATGGAGGGCGGTTAGTATGAACTTAGGGAATTGTCCTCGGTGCGGTAAATTGTACGCGCTGAACTTCCGGGATATGTGTTCTGACTGTTTAAAAGGCATTGAGGTAGAGTACCAGGATTGCGCTCAATATTTACGAGATACAAAGGGTGCTACAATCCATGAAGTATCCGAAGCGACAGGAGTTACGATTCGTCAGATCACAAAGTTTATTCGTGAAGGGCGGATTTCAATTGCTAACGCACCGAATTTGTCGTATCCTTGTGAGGTTTGCGGAACGTTGATACGCGAGAGCAATATGTGTGAATCGTGCAGAACACGGTTAACGAAGGAATTAAGAAGCGTTTCTGCGGATGACGAATCTGGAAACGACAGTCAAAGTAAGAAGAACGATCATACCTATAGAGCAGTTGACAAATTACGAAAATACTAAAACGCTACAATCGAACTATTAACTATGTTTCATTCCCGACCGATAATCTTAGTAAAGGTTATCGGTTTTTTCACATTATTCTAAGTTCTTTGTAGAATGTATGTACAGGTTTTTTCTATATAAAAGGAAGGTGAGCGTTATGAAGATTAACGAAACCGGACGCGTTGGCGCTGTCCAATCGTACCAACGAAATATGGAGGCCCACCGACAGGAACAACACAATAAGACTCGTCGCAAGGACGAGGTGTCTATTTCAACGGAAGCGAAGGAAATGCTTCAGGCTCAGGAACGAGCTGGCGATCCGGCGCGCATAGAGAAGATTCAATCCCTGAAAGAACAGGTCTCCTCGGGGACTTATCAAGTGAGTGCCGATAAACTTGCGGAGAAGCTGCTGCCTTATTTTAAGCAGTTTCCTGAGAACTAAAGGTGTCTGATATGACAGTACAGGTATTGATTGATTCCCTGCAGCGGCTAGAAATGGTATATAACGACATGCTGGCTGTGGCTGACGATAAGAAACAGGCCATTATGAAGAACGATGTGGATGCCGTCGTCCAGTTGCTGAATCGAGAGTCTAAAGGAATGAAGACGATTGAGCAGCTGGAGAGGAATCGCGTCGAAGCTGCGTATACTTTTTTGCAGAGCCGGGGAGTTAAGTCACAGCTGGAGTTAACACTAACTGAGCTTGCACGACTCGTATTCGATCCGGAGGAAAAAGAGAAGCTGCTAGACGTTCAGTCCCGCTTGTCCCGCACGCTTCATGAGCTAAAGGAGAAGAATGATCTGAATCAGCAGTTGCTGGTGCAATCTCTCGATTTCATCGATTTCTCCCTCGACATGCTGACTGGAAAGTCATCACAGGACGAGGTCACATATCATCACCCGTCTGACAAAGGCGGCAGCACAGGACGGCCGGGCCTGTTCGATACCCGAGCGTAAACAGGAGGATTTTGTCATGCGATCTACATTTCATTCATTAGAAACAGCCAAGCGGGCCCTGTTTACACAGACAGCCGCACTCGGAACGACAGGTCATAATATTGCTAATGCCAATACGGTAGGGTACTCCCGTCAAGTGGTGAAGATGCAAGCGTCTCTTCCAATGGAAGCCTACGGTTTGTCACGTTCCACTATCGCTGGACAGATGGGTACAGGCGTTGAGTTCACTAGCATTAATCGGATTAGAGAGCAATTTCTCGACGATCAATTCCGCGGTGAGAACACTTCGTTTGGGAGCTGGAATATACAAGCCGATACATTGAGTAAACTGGAAGCTATTTTTGCAGAGCCTTCAGATACGGGCCTTCGGATGGTTATGGACAAGTTCTTCTCATCCTGGTCCGATTTAAGCAAGAATCCCGAGGATCCTACAGCTCGCAAGATCGTAGTACAGACAGCACAAGCTTTTACAGATGCCTTAAATTATATGAGTGGACAACTGGACAACCTTGATGCAGATCTTGGGAAGAATGTTGACGTTAAAGCGATGGAAATCAACACGCATCTGACATCGATTCAGGACTTGAACCGATCCATTGCACGAATTGAGTCCCTTGGCGATGACGCGAATGACCTTCGTGACCAACGTGATTTATTGACCGATGAATTGTCCAAAATCATTAATATTACCGTAACCGAGGGCGAGAACGGCTACAATATTTCAATGGGAAATCAGGTGCTCCTTGAAGGGGATAATGATCCTGTTAACGTAAATGCCATTACCTTAGACAATGCGTTTACCACTGGGGATCTTAAAGGCGGCGAAGTTCACGGAATGCTCGTATCCAGAAGGACTTACGTTACGGAATATAAGAACCAGTTAAATAATTTGGCTAGTACCATTGTGAGCGGGGATGTGCCTGTAACGATTCCGTCGGGCTCTAGAATTCCGGATGGGTCTACCTTTGATGTAGATATTGAAGTATCCGTCAATGGCACAGTGAGTACCGTTACGGCAGGACAACAGGTTCCTGCTGATGCTGTGCTGGCCAAAGAAGCTACAGTGACGGTGAAGGGATTGAATGGACTTCATCAATTGGGATATACGATGGACGGGACAACGAATCCCGGGCTTCCTTTCTTTACGATGTCTATCGGTGAGAATAACAAATTGAATATCAACCTCAATCCTGAGATTGCGGCAGACCCAAGTAAGATAGCTACCTCAATGCGAACTCAGGGAACAGGAACGGCTGAAACAGTTGTTAAAGGCAACAATACGCTAGCCCTTTTAATCGCCGGTTTGAACGTTGCAAAATTTAGCGATGCAGGGGGAACAAAGGGAACGATTGCTTCATTTTTCAGCTCTATGGTCGGACAGCTTGGTATTCAGGCGCAGGAAGCGAATCGGCAGACAGACAACGCCTATACCTTGGTGACACAGGTCGAAGGCCGGAGGCAGTCAGTGAGCGGGGTATCATTGGATGAAGAAATGACGAATATGATTAAATTCCAACATGCATATAGTGCCTCAGCCCGTTTCATGACCACATTTGATGAAATGTTAGACAAATTAATTAATTCCACTGGTGTAGTAGGACGTTAAGGAGTGAATAGCCATGCTTAGAGTCACATCCAATATGATGAATTCACAACTGCTGATGAATTTGAACCGTAACGGGCGGGCAATGAATGAGAACCAATTGCAGCTTGCTACCGGGCGCAAGCTCAATAAGCCTTCAGATGATCCTGTAGGTATGACCTACTCTCTACGTTATCGTACAGAGCTTTCAGCGAATACACAGTATCAGAGCAATGTTGACAGTGCTTTGTCTTGGCTCGATTATAATGATACGGCGCTAGGACAAGTAGGGGATATTCTTCAGCATTTGAAAGAACTTACAGTACGTGCATCCAATTCAACCAATCCTCAATCTGCGTTAACCGCTATCCAGACCGAAATTGAGCAGCTTAAGGAGCAACTAATCGATATCGGCAACAGCAAGTTAAATGGGAAATATATTTTCAATGGTGAGCAATATGATCAGAAACCTTATGATTTTGTGAAAGACGGCAATAATTTGTCGGATACGAGCGGTGCCGGCGACTTGTTGACAGATCCGGGAAGTATCCATTTCATCGTTGGCGAAAGTGTTCAGATGCCGATCAATATGACAGGGAATGACATATTCGGAAGCCCGTCTGAAAAAGACGACGACCACTTGTTTACGATGATTGATCGACTGACCACAGCTATGAGCACCAGTGACTTTCCTGCGATTTCTGCAGAACTCGACAAATTGGACACCCGTTTGGATAAGGTGGTAACAGCCCGTGCCGAGATCGGAGCCAAAACTAATCGTATTGAGCTGATGGCTGGTAGACTCGAAGATATGGGAATAAACTTAACAGAAATGAAGTCCAAGGCCGAAGATGCAGATTATGAGAAAGTAATTATTCAATCGAAGATTCAGGAGAGCATTTATAATGCTTCACTTTCAGCAGGTGCGAAGATTATTTCCACTTCGCTGGTTGATTTTCTGAGATAGGTGGTGATCTCCTGTGATTCCCCAGCTTCAGATTGTTAGTCAGCCTGCCTTGCAAGAAATGAATTCAAAGAAGGCAGAGTTGTCTATAAGACAACAAAGACCTGATATGCAGATTGAAACTTCACAAGCCAATATGGATATAAGTCAGCCCAGACCGGACATGGAGATTGATCAGCATCAAGCATGGAGAGCTTATAATGGTGGTACTGCGCTTGAGATGAATCAGCAGATTTATTCGGAATTGCCTGCCTTATTTCTAGAGGGTCTGGCTAAGCGGGTAGAGCAAGGGAATCGGATGGCTGAGATCCACTTGCCGGGTAACACCATTAGCGAGATTTATGGTTCGGATTGGAAGCGGGATCCGTTTGTGGAATATCGTGCACCGGCCTCTTACGATAACGTAGATATCTATGTGAATAGAAACCGTCCTGAGATTGACATCGAGCCGATTGCACCGCAAATTACAGCCCAGGCGTACACACCAGAGATTGAGTACCATCCGGGCTTTTTAGAAATTCGAATGAAGCAGTATGGATCGATTGAGATTATTCCACCTCAAATCGATATGACAATGTAATAGTTCAAATTTACAAGCTATAGGGGGGCGTGCTACCATCTATAGCTTGTTTTAAAATATAAGAAAGTATAAGTTCCATATTTCATACTTGGCTTATATTTATCGAAGAAACGCCGCTGCCCATTAAATAAGGACGCCGAAGGCGTTTCTTCTTGTTAAAAAATATTTCAGTACGTTAAGGAGTGCGAATGATGAACGTAGAAACAGCCCAGTTTGGACAATTAGAAGTGCCTGATGAACAAGTCTATCATTTTTCCAAAGGAATACCGGGATTTGAGAGTCATTCGAGATTTGCGGTCATAGATGTCGGTGAAGGTCCTTTCTCTTACTTGCAGTCTTTGCAGGAGAGTCAAATTTCTTTGTTAATGACAGATCCTTTTGTTTTTTACCAGAACTATGAGTTCGATCTGCCGGAATCGATTGTAGAGGAAATGGAACTGAATTCTGCTCTGTTGATTCGCTGTATCGTAACGATCAATGAGGATGCAGCCCAATCGACGATCAATCTGCTGGCTCCGCTCATTTTTAATTTGGAGAATAAGAGTGCGAGACAAGTGATCCTGCACAATTCTGAATATCAATCAAGACATCCTCTATGGTTAAGCGGTGAGAAGCCAACTCCATCTGAAAAGGCGGGTGAGTAGCATGCTGGTACTGTCGCGTAAAAAGGGAGAATCCGTCATCATTCAGGACGAGATTGAAATAACGATACTTGGAGTAGACGGTGATAATGTAAGGCTTGGAATAAACGCACCGAAAAGTGTCGATGTGTTTCGCAAGGAAATTTACTTATCGATTCAGGAAGCGAACCGGGAATCGGCTAATCAGTCCTCCATCGGTGTAGAAGAACTGTTAAAACATTATAATAATCCGAAATAATTCTTTTTAACCATGCTTAAAAGACTAAAGTTATATAAAGCACATGACGATAAAAGAAATAGACGCTATTTCGGAGGGGCGGCCGACCTTTAACGAAAGCAAGCGAAACCACATGGATGTGGGACAAACCATTTCAAGGAGGAAATTCAAATGATTATCAACCACAATATTGCTGCATTGAATACACACCGTCAACTCGGTGCTAACACAGGTGCTTCTTCTAAAAACTTGGAGAAATTGTCTTCCGGTCTTCGTATCAACCGTGCAGGAGATGACGCTGCAGGTCTGGCAATTTCCGAAAAAATGCGTGGTCAAATCCGCGGTCTGGATATGGCTTCTAAGAACGCACAAGACGGTATCTCCCTGATTCAAACAGCTGAAGGCGCGCTGACTGAAACTCACAGCATCCTGCAACGTATGCGTGAGCTGGCTGTTCAGGCTGCTTCCGACACTAACGAAGGTGTTGACCGTGAGAAGCTGCAAGCTGAAGTTAACGAACTTGCAAAAGAAATCACACGTATTTCTACGGACACTGAGTTCAACAACCAAAAAGTTCTGAACGGAGATTTTGCCAATAAAACTTTCCATATCGGTGCTAACGAAGGGCAAAGTATTAAGTTGAGCATTGGTGATATGAGCGCAGATAAATTGGGAGTATCTCAAAAAGTTACTGCTGATGGAGACGAGCTGAAGAATGCTGATGACGAGGTTGTAGGTACTTGGCAAGCAGCTCAAGAAGCTCAAGATGCAGTCCCTGGAACCCCAGAAATACCTGCAGAAATTGACCCTAATGATGGTGTAACAGTAATAACTCCTGCTGTTCCAGCAACTCCAGGAACCCCAGCTCAACCAGCTAAAGCCGCTGGCTACTATGATGCAGACGGTAACTTACTCCTTAAAGCTGACGCTGCATTGGCTGCTGATACGGAAGTTAGCCTCGCAGTTAACATTTCGTCTCAAGCTACTGCTGACAAAGCAATCACTACCATCAACAACGCTTTGAACTCAGTTTCTGAAGAGCGCTCCAAACTCGGTGCCAACCAAAACCGTTTGGAGCACACGATCAACAACTTGGGAGCTACTTCCGAGAACTTGACTGCTGCTGAATCCCGTATCCGTGACGTGGACATGGCTAAAGAAATGATGTCGTTCACTAAGAACAACATTCTTACTCAAGCTGCTCAAGCTATGTTGGCTCAAGCGAACCAACAACCACAAGGCGTTCTGCAATTGCTTCGTTAATTTTATAATCATTCAGGGACCTTGGTATTCCAAGGTCCCTTTGATTTGAATATTATAGATCTTTTAGACGGACCGTGCACTTTCTGCAGTTTTTGCAGGATAGCCATTTTGAGCTACTTAGAATATCCCTATTTGTTGTCACCCTAATTATGAATATGATCTGTCAGAGTCCGCAGAAACCAAATATTTTTTTAAGCCATGCTTAAAACTCTAAAGTTGAATTAACCATCTGACGATATAAATATTAGACGCTATTTCGGAGGGGCGGCCGACCTTAACGAAAGCAAGCGAAACCACATGGATGTGGGACAAACCATTTCAAGGAGGAAATTCAAATGATTATCAACCACAATATTGCTGCATTGAATACACACCGTCAACTCGGTGCTAACACAGGTGCTTCTTCTAAAAACTTGGAGAAATTGTCTTCCGGTCTTCGTATCAACCGTGCAGGAGATGACGCTGCAGGTCTGGCAATTTCCGAAAAAATGCGCGGCCAAATCCGCGGTCTGGACATGGCTCAAAAGAACGCTCAAGACGGTATCTCCCTGATTCAAACAGCTGAAGGCGCGCTGACTGAAACTCACAGCATCCTGCAACGTATGCGTGAGCTCGCTGTTCAAGCTTCTTCAGACACTAACGAAGGTGTTGACCGTGAGAAGCTGCAAGCTGAAGTTAATGAGCTTGCTAAAGAAATCACACGTATTTCAACAGACACTGAGTTCAACAACCAAAAAGTTCTGAACGGAGATTTTTCCGATAAAACTTTCCATATCGGTGCTAACGAAGGGCAAAGTATTAAGTTGAGCATTGGTGATATGAGCGCAGAAAAATTGGGAGTATCTCAAAAAGTTACTGCTGCTGGAGACGACCTGACGAATGCCGCTGGAGATGTTGTTGGTACGTGGCAGGCTGCTGCTGAAGCTGTTGAATTTGATCCAGGAACTGGAGGGGACCCTGGGGACGCTGGCTATGTAGCACCGACCCCAGCTTCACCAGCTACAGCCGCTGGCTACTATGATGCAGACGGTAAATTACTCCTTAAAGCTGACGCTGCATTGGCTGCCGATACGGAAGTTGGCCTCGCAGTTAACATTTCCACTCAATCTTCTGCTGACAAAGCAATCACTACCATCAACAATGCTTTGAACACAGTTTCCGAAGAGCGTTCCAAATTGGGTGCGAACCAAAACCGTTTGGAGCACACGATCAACAACTTGGGAGCTACTTCCGAGAACTTGACTGCTGCTGAATCCCGTATCCGTGATGTGGACATGGCTAAAGAAATGATGTCCTTCACTAAGAACAACATTCTTACTCAAGCTGCTCAAGCGATGTTGGCTCAAGCTAACCAACAACCACAAGGCGTTCTGCAATTGCTTCGTTAATTTTATGGCTTCATCTAGAGACCTTGGATATCTCCAAGGTCTCTTTTATTTTTATTGGACTAAATTTTATAGATCCAGATGTCGATATTAGTAGAAATGCCATCATTAGATATAACATATGTATAAGTTGGTTTTTTCCTAATACATCCCAACAAAATATCCGATAAATATAACAATAGTAATTTTCGCGAAGGAAGGTGCAATGGTGAATCTGCAAATTTCTATCACAGGAAATCATGCGGCTTCGAACACAACGTATACTCAGCCATCTAAGAACGGAGTCGAACCTAAACCACTTGTGAATCAGGAGAAAGAACTTCATCGCATGGAAAGACAAGGTGAATATGTCACCTTGGGGGAACAGCAATTAGTCCGTTCGATTGACCGAGCCATTAAAGCGCTGCAAGGGCCCGAAACCATGGTAGAAGTTAATGTACATGAGAAGACGCAGGCCATTATGATCAAAGTTCTAAATAAAGAAACTGGGGAAATTATTAGAGAAATACCACCGGAACAGACACTGGAAATCGTGGCGAAAATGATGGAATTTGCAGGTCTCATCATTGATGAGCGAAGATAGGAGGAAGTACATATGAGAGTAAGTGGATTATCATCAGGAATGGATATTGATACCTTAGTCAAACAAATGATGACTGCCAAGCGAGCACCGCTGGACAAGTTGAATCAGAATAAACAAATTCTGGAATGGCGCAGAGACAGCTACAGAACCATGAATAGCGCATTGGTAGACTTCCGACAGAACAAGCTGAATAACTACAGAAAAGTGTCAGAGATGAACATCTATAGTGCTGAGGTATCTGGAAATAAGGATGCGATAAGTGTAAAGGCAACTACTTCCGCAAATCAAGTACCTATGACTGTAAAGGTGGATGCACTTGCTACCCAAACCACCTTAGAGACAGCATCATTGGGTGCTGGAACCACAGCCAGTACAAAGCTTGGTAGTCTTAATTCGGGCTCAGGTCCATTTACGTTTACTGTCTTACGAGGAAGTGAAACTTCACCGGTTAAGCAAACATTTGAATTTTCTAAAGATGATACAATACAGGATGTTCTAAAGAAACTGAATGGGGATTCTAGTGCAGGTATAAGCGCGACCTTTGACGAGGCTGGTAAGAAATTCATAATTAAGTCTAAAGAATACGGCAATGAAACCGTCCGGTTTGAAGGTAATTTATTAACGGGGGCTTTTGGAACTGACCCGAAAACAGCTACAACAAAGGGCCAAGCCGCTTCTGTATTCATAAACGGTACTGAATATAATCCTTCATCCAACCAGCTGACAGTTAATGGTGTTCAGATCACCCTTCTTAAGGAGACGGGGAAAACTGACTTGGCCACCATTACCACAAAACCCGATGGCAAAAAAGCAATCGAAACCATTAAGTCATTTATTTCAGATTACAACTCTTTAATTGCCACGTTAAACAGTAAAGTATCAGAACAGAAATTCAGAACCTATACCCCGTTATCAGCTGAGCAGAAAAAAGATATGACAGAGGATGATATTAAAAACTGGGAAGCAAGAGCTAAAAGTGGTCTATTGAGAAATGATGAGATATTGGTCGAGGGACTTTCCAGTATGAGAACTCTGCTGTCTTCTTCTTCTGTGAAATTTGGAGACAAGTCCATAAACCTAGCATCTATTGGTATTACAACGGGAGCCTATACGGAGAATGGTAAGCTTTATCTCAGTGATGAGACAAAGCTGATGAAAGCAATCGAAGACAATCCGGAGCAAGTAATGGAATTGTTTATTGGGTCAACAGACGGCACCCGAAAAGGCATTTTTGATAATATGTACGATAATTTAAATGTAACACTATCTAGAATGTCTGAAAAAGCGGGAACATCGAAATACAGCACAGATATTACAATATCGTTGAATGAGCAGAGTACCATGGGTAAAGAATTGACGGATTTGAACAGTCGTATATCGACATTAGCAAAAAAGCTTACCCAGATTGAAAACAACTTCTACACACAATTCACTGCTATGGAGAAAGCCATTAATAAACTGAATTCCCAGTCAGCCAGCTTGGCTGGTTTCATGGGACAATAAGAAAAAGGGGTGAGCGTAATGATTGCATCTCCTTATGATAAATATAGACAATCGTCTGTACAAACATCTACTCCAGCCCAATTGTTACTTATGACGTATGATGGAGCTATCCGCTTTGTTAGAGGGGGCCTTGATGGACTCAGGGAACAAGATTATCAGAAAGCGAATACGTTTCTGAATAAGACACAGACGATTGTTAGTGAGTTAATAGTTACGCTAGACTATAGTTTTGAGGTGTCCAAGGGTCTTGCATCACTGTATGAATATATCAATCATTTATTGATACAAGCCAATATTAAAAAAGAGGCAGCACCCGCAGAAGAAGCGCTAGGATATCTGATAGAGCTCCGCGAAACATGGGCACAGGCGGCAAAGATGGCTTTGGCTGAAGGTGCTGATACTGCCAATGGATAACTTGATTCTTAATTTAGAGAAATTGAGTCAGTCCGTAGTAGAACAACTTGATCAGACCACATATGAAGAGTTGGTTGCATTTGTTGAATCCCGACAACCTATTCTGGATGAGATGTCTGCATTAATTTCGAATGGTGCTCTTAGTCACCACCAAAGAGATCGGATTCAGAAGCTGCTCCATAATGACATATTAATCGAAGCTCGTATGAGATCTCTTAAGCAGGAGGCTTCGGATTGGCTACGACAGCGAGATGCTGCCAAGGTACAGCGTAATGCTTACGAAAGTGCTTATTCCGTAGATAGCTTGTTGATGGATCAGAGAAAATAATATATTGTGAGCCTCTATGAAATAATAAAATGTGAGGCAAATAAAAAGATGACCTTGAGTTTTTGAAATAGGTCATCTTTTTTTACGTTCAATATAGTCATTCGAGGAAATTAAATAATTCATTATTACAAAATGATAGCCCTTTCATTTTCTGGCTAACGGATACCCATATCTCCATTGACAATGGATATCTTTGGATGATATAGTCGGAAATGTGGACAAAAGGTGTCTACACACACTTTTATTTGATAATGAAGGGAATGTTAGTGCATGCAAGGTAAAGTTAAATGGTTCAACGCAGAGAAGGGTTATGGCTTCATTGAGACTGAAGACGGCGGCGACGTATTTGTACATTTTTCCGCAATCCAGACTGAAGGATTCAAGACTCTGGAAGAAGGACAATCCGTAGAGTTCGAAATCGTTGAAGGTGCCCGCGGACCGCAAGCAGCTAACGTAATCAATATATAATCATCCCGGCTCAGCCGACCTACATATGCGGTATAGATGGTTAACAATTGAAGATTCGATAGCGACAGACTCCGGTGAATGCTGGAGTCTTTTTTATTCGGTTTTTTAATAAAAACAAGCGCTTTTCCAGCACTAAATCCCCTTCAAATAAGGGCCTCGCAACTGTCCCTGAACGGGTTCCTTTACACTCCATCCGGAAGTGCTTATAAGCTTGATAACATACACAATTTCGACTTTTTACATGGGCTTAACAAAGTGTTATAATGAAGGTGCAAAGGAGGAGTGCCCTATGCAATACAGTATTCGAGGTCAACAAATTGAAGTGACTGAGGCTTTAAAGGACTACGTTGATAAGAAGATCAACAGACTTGAGAAGTATTTTGATGCACCCCTTACCTCTGAAGGATACGTAACACTAAGTGTCATTCGAGGATTGCACACGGTGGAAGTGACCATTCCGCTGCCAGGCGTTGTCCTGCGGGCGGAAGATCGAAGCGACGATATGTACGCTTCCATTGACGCTGTTGTGGACAAATTGGAACGACAGATCCGCAAACACAAGACGAAGCTGAACCGCAAGTTCCGCCAGGAAGGTAGTCTGAAGACGCTGTTTGTGGAGAATGGAGCAGCAGGTTCCGTAGCTGTCCAACAAGAGGAACACGACGAAGATGAATTGGAAGTAGTCCGTACGAAGCGTTTCACCATGAAACCGATGGATGTGGAAGAGGCCATTTTGCAAATGAATATGGTCGGTCATAATTTCTTCGTATTCACCAACATTGATTCACAAGAAGTGAATGTCGTTTACAAACGTGATGACGGAAAGTACGGTTTAATCGAGAGGGATTAGGCTCACCGAACTCTTACCGGAAATGTAGCTGTACTCGTACGATCCGAATTTACGGCTTAACATGAAAAGTGGAAGACGAGCCTTCACCCGTGAACAGCGGGGGAAGGCTCTTTATACGTATATAAGAAGAGATCCCTTAATATGTTGCGGCATCTCTTACAAACTGTTACAATTTATGCAAACAAACTAATCCTGCAGGTATGTTTTTGTCTGCCAGGAATGAAAAATTTTCATTTAGTTTCAATGAATCGATTTCATCATACAACCCTTTGGCACTTAATGAAGTTGATTCTATCATCTGTTTTGCACGAAAGGGGTTAACCATGCTAGGACTTGTCAAAAAGATCTTCGGCGACACCAACGAGCGCGATGTCAAACGTCTCATGAAGACAGTCGATGTAATTAACAAAAAGGAACCGGAATTCGAGGCGCTCTCGGATGAACAGCTTAAAGCGAAAACCGAGGAGTTCCGTGCGCGGATCGAGAAGGGTGAGACGCTGGATGAGCTGCTTCCAGAAGCGTTTGCGACAGTCCGTGAAACCTCCAAGCGGACACTGGGCAAGCGTCATTATGACGTTCAACTAGTTGGAGGGATGGCCCTCCATGAAGGCAGAATTGCAGAGATGAAGACCGGGGAAGGGAAGACGCTTGTAGGAACCTTGCCGGTTTATTTAAATGCGCTTCTTGGCAAAGGTGTGCACGTGGTTACCGTCAATGACTATTTGGCGACACGTGATAGTGAAGAAATGGCGCAGATATATAATTTCTTGGGCATGACGGTTGGGGTTAACCTGAGCGGCATGGACCATGCGTATAAACAAGAAGCTTATGCTTGCGATATTACGTACGGAACGAACAACGAGTTCGGGTTCGATTACCTGCGTGATAATATGGTGCTTTATAAAGAGCAGATGGTACAGCGTCCGCTTCATTTTTGCATTATTGACGAAGTGGATTCTATTCTGGTTGACGAAGCCCGTACTCCACTCATCATTTCGGGACAAGCCCAGAAATCGACTGAGCTGTACTATGCGGCTGACCGTTTTGTAAAGCTTCTTGAGGCGGAAGAGGATTACACGGTGGATATTAAAGTCAAAGCCGTTTCTCTTACGGAAAAAGGTGTGGCTAAAGCGGAACGCGCCTTCGGGATCGACAACCTATATGACCACAACCATGTCACGTTGAACCACCATGTGGTTCAAGCGCTGAAAGCAAATGTCATTATGCGCCTTGATGTGGACTACGTCGTAACAGAAGATGAAGTTGTAATCGTTGACGAATTTACGGGCCGTCTGATGGCAGGACGCCGCTACAGCGACGGATTGCACCAGGCGATCGAAGCCAAAGAAGGCATCGAGGTTCAGAACGAGAGCATGACGCTCGCTACAATTACGTTCCAGAACTACTTCCGTATGTACCGCAAGCTGGCTGGTATGACCGGTACAGCGAAGACAGAGGAAGAAGAGTTCAAGAAGATCTATGGCTTGGAAGTGCTACAGGTCCCTACGAACAAGCCGAACCAGCGGGCTGACATGCCAGATGTCGTGTACAAGAGCGAAGAAGGCAAGTTTAGAGCAGCTGTGGTCGAGATTGTGGAGCGACATAAGAAGAATCAGCCAGTACTGGTGGGTACGGTGTCCATCGAGAACTCCGAACGTTTGTCGGATATGCTGAAGCGTAAAGGCGTGCAGCATAAAGTATTGAATGCCAAGTACCATGCGGAAGAAGCGGAGATTATCTCCCGCGCTGGTCAGCCGGGCTCTGTAACGATCGCCACCAACATGGCGGGACGTGGTACGGATATCCTGCTTGGGGAAGGCGTACAGGAAGTAGGCGGTCTGCACATCATCGGTACAGAACGCCACGAATCCCGTCGTATTGATAACCAGCTTCGCGGCCGTGCCGGTCGTCAGGGTGACCCGGGCTCGACCCAGTTCTACCTGTCTCTTGGTGATGAACTGATGAAGCGTTTTGGTACGGATAATGTATTGAATATGATGGAACGCCTCGGTTTTGAGGAAGACCAGCCGATTGAGAGCAAGATGATTACCCGTGCTGTAGAATCCGCTCAGAAGCGTGTTGAGGGCAATAACTTTGATCTTCGTAAAGTCGTCCTCCAGTATGATGACGTGATGAACCAGCAGCGGGAGATTATTTATAAGCAGCGTCGTGAGATTTTGGAATCCGAAGATATCAAGCAGATTGTTATTGATATGATTAAACCGGTCATTGACCGTGTCGTTGATGCACACTGTAGCGATGATATTCCGGAGAACTGGGAACTGCAGGATGTTGCGGATTACGTGAACAGCAAACTTCTTGATGAAGGTGTTGTAACACGAGACGAGCTGTGGGGTAAGGAATCTAATGAAATTTCCGAACACCTCTTCGAGCGTGTGATGCAGAAGTACCAAGAACGTGAGCAGTCCATTGGCGAAGAGCTGGTGCGTGAGTTCGAGAAAGTTATTGTGCTTCGTGCCGTAGACAGCAAGTGGATGGACCATATCGACGCGATGGATCAGCTTCGCCAAGGTATCCATCTTCGTGCTTACGGCGGTACAGATCCGCTTCGCGAGTATCAGTTCGAAGGATTCGAGATGTTTAATGCGATGATCGCCAGCATCCAGGAGGAAGTGTCGACATATATCATGAAGGCACATATCGAGACCAACCAGGAGCGTCAGGCGGTTGTGGAAGAGAGCAAGGTATCCACGAACGGTGAGCCTGCCGAGAAACGTCCTGTTCAGGTCGCTGATCAAATCGGGCGCAACGATCTTTGTCCATGCGGTAGCGGTAAGAAGTATAAGCATTGCCATGGACAGAACGCATAAGATGTCAATTAAATAGTTAGGCGTGCCGCTGTGACAAGCGGTACAATTACAGACTCCCTTGAGAGTAAACAAGGGAATACCGGGATGGCTTTAATGCGCATCGGGTATTCCCCTGTGCACCCTTAAGGGAGTTGTTCTGAAGAAATAAGAAAATACGGTGTACACTCAAATCCGATTGACCCAGGAACGCTTTTGTTAGTATGAAGGGTATAATGAACTTATAAGTGAAAAGAAAGGGCGAGGTGTCATGATCGATCCAAGTGTGAGGCAGGACCTGCGTGAAATTAGCAAGAAATTAACCAATCTTAGGGGGTCTCTTTGACTTAGATCTTAAGCAGGAAATGATTGCGAACTTCGAAGAGAAGATGGCCGCTCCCGATTTCTGGGACGATAACGAAAAGGCACAGAGTCTCATTGCTGAAATGAATGCCGTGAAATCAAGTGTGGATCAGTATGAGAAGTTGCAGCAGGATTATGATGATGCGGTTGTTATGATTGAGCTGGCTGATGAAGAGGGCGACGAAAGCCTTACTGGTGAAATTGGAGAGTCCATTAAAGAAATCGTGAGGCGTGTCGAAGAGTTCGAACTGCAACAGCTGCTGAACCAACCTTATGATAAGTTAAATGCCATCTTGGAGCTCCATCCCGGTGCAGGCGGAACCGAGTCACAGGACTGGGGACAAATGCTGCTCCGTATGTATACTCGCTGGGCCGAGAAACGCGGCTTTAAGGTAGAGACACTTGATTATTTGCCGGGTGATGAAGCGGGAATCAAGAGCGTTACGCTCCTCATTAAGGGCTACAATGCCTATGGTTATCTGAAGGCTGAGAAAGGTGTACACCGTCTTGTTCGTATTTCGCCTTTTGATTCCTCGGGCCGCCGTCACACCTCCTTCGTATCCTGTGATGTCGTACCGGAAATTACGGACGATGTGGACATTGAAATCCGCACCGAAGATCTGAAAATAGACACCTACCGTGCCAGCGGCGCGGGTGGTCAGCATATTAATACAACAGACTCTGCGGTACGGATTACGCACTTGCCGACCGGTGTTGTCGTAACCTGCCAGAATGAGCGTTCCCAGATTAAAAACCGTGAACAAGCCATGACGATGCTCCGTTCCAAGCTGTATGAGCGTAAGATTGAGGAGCAGCGGCAGCAGCTGGATGAAATCCGTGGTGAGCAATCGGAAATTGCCTGGGGTAGTCAAATCCGTTCTTATGTATTCCATCCGTATAGCATGGTTAAGGATCACCGGACTCAGGTGGAGACCGGGAATGTAGGTGCTGTGATGGACGGCGATCTGGACGGCTTTATCGACGGATACCTGCGCAGTCAGATTAAGCAGGATGTAGAGTAAGAGGAGAATGTAACCATCATGGCCCAATCTGTACGCACTAAACGAAGAGAACCACTCATTCCGGTGAACGGCCCGATCCGCCAATTGGCAGACACGCTGTTTATCATTGCTGGTTCGTTTATTATGGCACTATCGTTTAATTCGTTTTTCCTCCCGAATCGCATCGCTTCTGGCGGTGTCTCGGGAATATCTGTTCTGCTAGAAGCGCTCTTCGGCATTCAGCCGGCGTATACGCAGTGGATGTTCAATATTCCTCTTTTTGTACTTGGCTTTTGGCTGTTGGGACGGGAATACGGAATTAGGTCGTTGCTTGGCAGTGTGGTTCTGCCGCTGTTTGTTTTCATAACTAAGGACTGGGTCGAGCCTACTTCGAACCCTCTCCTCGCCTCCATTTTCGGAGGGATTGGTGTGGGTACCGGAATCGGTCTTGTCTACCGGGGGCGCGGTTCTACCGGTGGGCTTATGATCGTGGCGCAGATTGTGCAAAAATACAGCGGACTCAGCTTCTCCATCTGTGTTGTGATGCTTGACGCGCTTGTCATTAGTTCGGCGGCGTTGGTGCTGTCGCTGGAACAGGCGCTGTACGCATTAATTGCTCTGTACGTCACAGGTAAAGTTATTGATACAATCGAGCTTGGCTTTAGCTATACGAAGGTCGCTTACATTATCTCTGATCATACAGAGCCGATTACGAAGGCTATCCTGCAGGACTTGGATCGTGGTCTTACCAAGTTGAACGCCGAGGGAGGCTATACCGGGGAAAGCCGGACCGTGCTTATGGTTGTTGTGGGCCAAAGTGAAATTCCAAGGCTAAAGACGTTGGTGCAATCTGTCGATTCGGATGCTTTTGTTATTATCAGCAATGCACATGAGGTGCTCGGTGAAGGCTTCCAGAAGGTTAAAGCTTGATTGTTATGTCGCCTGGCATCCTTGTCTGCGTCAGATTGTTAGTTTAATCTAACACACTTGTGATACCTGCTTATAAGAGGATCGTTGTCCAATGTAATAAAGGTTAAAAATTAAAAACGGGTCAGTCAAGGGTTTATCCTTGGCTGACCCGTTTTGTTTGTAGTGGATCGATGCTTCCTGTGACCACAGCGTCTCCTAACACATATTCTCCTTTTATTTTTGCGAGTACACGATATAATGATAACTAATCTATTGGGGGTGTCGAAATGGAAATTGAAGAAATATATGGTAACATTCCGCAGCTTCAAACTGAACGGTTACTTCTAAGGAAAGTAACCATGCGGGATGCCGAGGATATGTTTGCCTATGCATCAGACGAGGACGTGTCCAGATACGTGACATGGAATACACATCAGACGATCGAGGATAGTAAAGGATTCATTCATTTTATTGAGCAGCAGTATGACAATGGGGCATTAGCTCCTTGGGCCATAGAAGATAAGGAAAGCGGCCGGATGATTGGGACGATTGATTTTGTTTTTTGGAAACCTCAGCATCAGTTGGCGGAGATCGGATACGTGTTGAATAAGAACTATTGGGGCAAAGGCTATATGTCGGAAGCGGCAAGAGAGCTGCTGCGTTTTGGGTTTGCGGAGATGGATCTGGTCCGTGTTCAAGCGCGTTGTTTTGCCGAAAACATAGGTTCTCGAAGAGTGATGGAGAAGATCGGAATGACATATGAGGGTACTCAGCGTAAAGCCGCGAAGATTAAAGGGGTACACTGGGACCTTAAAACGTTCGCTATTTTAAAAGAGGAATATGAGTTGCAGCTATAATTTTTTTTATTTAAATGAAATTTATCTGTTGTATTAATATGAATACGGACGTATAATAATACATATTTATGAGACGGGATAGTGAAAATCTACCAGACGCGAGTGGGAGAGAGGGATGAGCATGATGACAGAACAGAAGATTTTGAGAGCGGCAATTGTCGGTTCAACCGGCTATGGAGGGGTGGAGCTGATCCGATTGCTTCAGCATCATCCTCAAGTGGAGATTACGTCGGTCATCTCCTCTTCCAGTTCAGGCGTGCCGATATCTGACGGATTTCCTCATTTGACGAATATCGTGGAACGGAACCTGGACGGTGTTGTACCGGCGGAGATTGCGGAACGAGCGGATGTTGTGTTTACTGCAACGCCGTCAGGCGTGAGTGCCAAGCTGGTGCCGCAGCTGCTGGAAGCTGGACTTAAGGTCATTGATCTGTCCGGTGATTTTCGGATCAAGGATGGCGGCGTGTACGAGGAATGGTATAAGCATGAAGCGCCAGATGACGATGTGCTCGCACAAGCGGTATACGGTTTATGTGAAGTGTTCGGGGAAGAGGTCGCGGACGTGGATTTCATCTCGAACCCAGGCTGTTATCCGACTGCGACGCTGCTTGGTCTGATCCCTGCGATCAGCGCAGGCTGGATTGATCCAGCAAGCATCATCATCGATGCCAAATCAGGTGTGTCCGGAGCGGGACGCGGTACCAGCCTGATGGCACACTATGCGGAAATTAACGAGAATTTCAAAGCCTATAAGGTGAATAAGCATCAGCACATTCCAGAGATCGAGCAGGTGTTGAGCGAAGTGGCCGGTGAAAAGGTGACGGTTACCTTTACGACCCACCTCGCCCCTATGACAAGAGGAATTATGAGTACGATGTACGCCTCTCTACTGGGCGCATATACTGAGGAGGATTTTGTAGAGCTGTACCGCCAGTACTATAAGGATCGCCGTTTTGTGCGTGTCCGTGATCAAGGTACTTGGCCGGCGACGAAGGAAGTCAGCGGCTCGAATTATTGCGATATCGGTTTTTCGGTGGATTCCCGGACGGGAAGAGTCACTTTTGTATCCGTAATTGATAATGTGGTGAAGGGCGCCGCAGGGCAGGCGATTCAGAACCTGAACTTGATGATGGGATGGGAGGAAAGTCTCGGACTTACGTATACGCCAGTGTATCCGTAAAGATGGGGAAAGCATATGGGAGACAGTTTATATACTATCGTAAGCGGTGGAACGATTGTTTCGCCGCAGGGCTTTAAGGCTGGAGGACTGCACTGCGGACTGAAGAAGACGGATCGCCATGATCTCGGCGTAATTGTGTGTGATGTACCGGCGGTTGCGGCAGCAGTCTATACAATGAATGTGATCCAGGCGGCTCCGCTGAAGGTAACACGTGAAAGTCTGCAGAACGGCATACTGCGTGCAATAGTCGTAAATAGCGGTAACGCCAATGCATGTACCGGTAAGCAAGGGGAAGAGGACGCGTATACGATGCGTTCACAGACGGCGGCACAGTTCGATATCGCCGATGAGGATGTGGCCGTAGCTTCCACCGGTGTCATCGGGGAATTGTTGAAGATGGATTGTGTACAGTCGGGCATAACCGGACTTCCATCGCGGATCAGTGGGGAAGCCGCGGGTGCGGAAGGCTTTAGCCAGGCTATTTTGACAACAGACTTGGTTAAAAAAGAAGCCTGCGTCACCGTGAAGGTAGACGGCCGTGATATTACGATCGCAGGGGCAGCCAAAGGCTCGGGAATGATTCACCCGAATATGGCGACGATGCTCGGTTTTGTGACAACGGACGCGGTCATCGGACAGGAAGCCCTGCAGCAACTGCTGCGCGGCACTACCGACCTGACGTTCAACATGATTACGGTAGATGGGGATACAAGTACGAACGATATGCTGATTGCCATGGCGAGCGGGCTTGGCGGTAACGATGTTTTGACGCCGGGTCATCCGGATTGGAGCGCTTTTGCGGCCGGGTTTGAATATGTGTGCCGGATGCTTGCCATCGCGATTGCAAGGGACGGCGAGGGAGCGGCACATTTAATTGAGGTTCGGGTACAAGGAGCAGAATGTGACGATGATGCGCAGGCGATCGCCAAGACGATCGTAGGTTCCAGCCTCGTGAAATCCGCTGTATTCGGCGCCGACGCCAACTGGGGCCGGATTATCGCCGCTGTCGGCCGTGCAGGCAGACCGGTGAACCCGGAAACGGTGGACATTGCGATCGGCCCGATTCAGGTGTTGGAGCAGTCCAGCCCGATCCCTTTTGATGAGGATGCTGCACTCGTATACCTGCAAGGAGATACGGTCAATATCGATGTGAATCTCCATATTGGAAGCGGAAGTGCAACGGCATGGGGCTGTGATTTGACTTATGATTACGTTCGAATTAATGCGGCTTACCGGACATAAGAGCTGCATCTATATAGATTGAACTAAAGAAAGGAAAGAGTAGTCCGAATTCGTAGTGATGCTCAGGCTAGAATCTTTAGTTCAACTATGGAGAGTGACATAGGAGGGGAACGGTATGGAGACGATCGCTGACAATCGTACGGAGCAGCCGCAAAACGCGGCAATCGTAGAGAATTTTGTGATGAAGTGCGGAGGGAGTACGCTTGCTGCTCTGCCTGAAGCTTTTTTTGAAGATCTGAAGAAGCTGCAGCAGAAGGGTGTGACCCCTGTCATCGTGCATGGAGGCGGACCTGCCATTTCTGAGAATCTGGAGAAGCTCGGGATCGAGACGGAGTTCGTGAACGGTCTGCGTAAAACAACCGAAGAAGTGCTGGATGTGGTGGAGATGGTGCTTGCGGGCAGCATTAACAAACAGATTGTACGCCGCATTCAGAGTGCCGGAGGGCAGGCACTGGGGCTGTCCGGTTCGGATGGAGGATTGATTCAGGCCAAACTGGTAGCGGGCAGCGCGAAGGTCGGCTGGGTCGGCGATGTAACTGAAGTGAAATCATCTATTATTACAGGTGTGCTGGATATGGGATATATGCCCGTCATTGCTCCAATCGGCGTCGATGCTTCGGGACAGCGATACAACATTAATGCTGACACGGCCGCAGGAGCAGTTGCTTCTCATCTTGGCGTGAACCGCATGATCGTGGTGACGGATGTACCGGGCATTATGAAAGGCTCAGGCAGCGAGAAAAAAGTTCTTCCTACCGTAACCGTTCAACAAATTGAGGATATGATCGGGACCGGTGAAATCTACGGCGGCATGATTCCAAAAGTGAGAGCAGCGATTAGCTGCATCCACGGCAAAGTCCGTGAAGTTGTGATCGTTGACGGCAGCGAACCAGGCGTGCTGAGCCGAGTGTTGTCCGGAGAGGTCATCGGGACGCGCATCGTACGCATGTAGACTGGAACGAAATACCCCGGCCGGAGCCATCCGGCCAGAATACGTTAAGGGATAGGAGTGTGGCAGGAATGAGCAATAGTGGTGAGGTACAGTTGAGTGGTGGAACAAGCTCGAACGGAGCAGCAGCGGAAAGCTCTTTGTTTCCAACCTATGCAAGATACCCGATCAGCTTGGTCAAAGGGGAAGGCAGCTGGCTCTGGGATGACAAAGGCAATAAATATCTGGACTTCATGTGCGGCCTCGCGGTAACGAATCTCGGGCATGCACCGGTGAAGGTTAAGGAAAAGCTTAAGGCACAGCTCGACGAACTGTGGCATGTATCCAACCTGTTCCACATTCCCGGCCAGGAAAGAGCAGCTGCATTATTGACTGCAAACACGTGCGCGGATGCCGTCTTCTTCTGCAACAGCGGAGCGGAAGCGAACGAGGCTGCGATTAAGATTGCCCGCCGTTATCATCAGAAGGTAAAAGGCACGGGCCGCTTCGAGATTATCACGTTTACGCAATCCTTTCATGGACGGACGCTGGCAACACTGACAGCTACAGGTCAAGACAAGGTTAAGGAAGGCTTTCTTCCGCTTCCTGCCGGATTCAAAAGCGTACCACTTCATGATCTCCCTGCTCTTGAAGCAGCGATAAACAAGGATACAGCTGCAATTATGATTGAAATGGTGCAGGCTGAAGGCGGCGTCTATCTCGTGGAGCCGGAATATATGAAGGCTGTGGATCAACTTTGCCGCAAGCACGGACTGCTGCTTATCATTGATGAGGTACAGACCGGCATGGGCCGTACAGGCAAGTTGTTCGCGCATGAGCATTACGGGATTGAACCTGATATTTTTACAGTGGCAAAAGGACTCGGATCGGGATTCCCGGTTGGCGCGATGCTTGGTAAGGGCTATCTGCGTGAAGCTTTTACAGGGGGCAGTCACGGCTCGACTTTTGGCGGAACGCCGCTCTCGATGGCTGTCGTGACCGCAACAATCGAAAGCATACTGGAGGAGCAGGCACCACAGCGTGCTGCAGAAATGGGGCAGTATTTAACCGAGCGCCTGAACGCGGAACTCGGGGCCCATCCGTTTGTAAAAGGGATTCGCGGAATGGGGCTTTTGATCGGAATTGAATGTGCGGAGCCTGTCGGGGATATCGTTCTTGCAGGTCAGTGCCGCGGTCTTCTGTTCGTAACAGCAGGTCCGAATGTGATCCGTCTGCTGCCGAATCTGCTCGTGACGAAATCAGAGATCGATCAGGCAGTGAGCATTCTGGCACAGCTTATTCATGAACATACGGCAGCCGCAGTGAACCCAATGTAAATGCAGTTTCACCGTGATACAATGGATAAATCAAGCAAATGGTATAAGGAGGATGCAGCATATGACCCCGACCGGACAAGTGCAGGAGTTGACCTTTAAAGGACGCGATATGATCGAGCTTGATGATTACACGACAGAGGAAATTCAGTATCTGCTCGACTCAGCAATCGATATCAAGCGCAAGCAAAAGAACGGTGAGGTATATGAGCCGCTCAAAGGCAAGACGATCGGATTGATTTTTGAAAAATCGTCCACACGGACGAGAGTCTCATTCGAAACCGGAATGTTCCAATTGGGAGGACATGCGCTCTTTTTGAGCAAAAATGATATCCAGCTTGGACGCGGCGAGCCGATCAGTGATATGGCGCAGGTGTTGTCGCGTTACCTGGACGGCATCATGATCCGTACCTTCGGGCATGACAATGTCATCAACCTTGCCCGTTATGCATCGATTCCGGTCATTAACGGTCTCAGTGATATGGCGCATCCGTGCCAGGTTCTGGCGGATCTTCAGACGATTCTTGAGCACAAGGGCACGCTGAAAGGTCTCAAGATGGCATTTATCGGAGACGGCAACAATATGGCGAATTCACTGCTGATCGGAGGCGCCAAGATGGGTATGCACGTAGCGGTCGCCAGCCCAGATGGATATGAGCCTGATGAGCGAATTGTTCAGCTGAGCCGGGAAATCGCCCGTGAGACTGGAGCAGAAATTACGGTGACGAAGAATCCACAGGAAGCCGCGAAAGATGCAGACGTGATTTATACGGACGTATGGGCAAGCATGGGCTTTGAAGAAGAGCAGAAGCAGCGGGAAGCTGCGTTTGCGAGCTATCAGGTCAATGAAGAGCTGGCTAAGGTTGCGAAGCCGGATTATCTGTTCTTGCACTGCCTGCCAGCCCACCGCGGCGAAGAGGTAAGCGAGGGTGTCATTGATGGCGCGAACTCGGTTATTTTTGACCAGGCGGAGAACCGTCTGCATGCCCAAAAAGCATTGATGGTTGCCTTGATGGGTTAAATGGCAGTAATAGAAACAGCAGCAATGGCAGCACAGGATTTACTAGCGATATAGAGAGGGAGTTTAAATCATGGCAAAACAAAAAATCGTACTGGCATATTCCGGCGGTCTGGACACCTCGGTTATCCTGAAATGGCTTAAGGAAACCTACGATGCTGAAATTATCGCATTTACGGCTGATATCGGACAAAAAGAAGAGCTTGACGGCTTGGAAGAAAAAGCGCTGGCTACCGGCGCTTCGAAAGTATATATTGACGATCTGCGTGCAGAGTTCGCTGAGGATTTCATCTATCCGATGTTCCAATCCGGCGCTCTTTATGAAGGGCAGTATCTGCTCGGCACGAGCATTGCACGTCCGCTGATCGCGAAGCGTATGGTTGACATTGCCCGCGCTGAAGGCGCAACGATGATCGCGCATGGTGCTACGGGTAAAGGAAATGACCAGGTTCGTTTTGAGCTTGGTGTAGCAGGGCTTGCTCCTGACATTGATGTGATTGCACCTTGGCGTATCGAAGAATTCCGCAACAAGTTCCCGGGACGTGCCGAGATGATCGCCTATGCAGAAGAGCATGGCATTCCGGTAACTGCGTCGGCAGCGAAATCGTACTCTATGGATCGCAACTTGCTACATATCAGTTATGAGAGTGGCGTGCTTGAAGATCCATGGTTTGATGCGAGTGCACCGGAAAGTAAAGACATGTACCTGCTCAGCGTGTCTCCTGAAGATGCTCCGGATGAAGCTGAATACCTGGAGCTGGAATTTGAAAAAGGGAACTGTGTGGCACTGAACGGCGAATCGCTCAGTCCGCTCCAGGCGATGGAGAAGTTGAACGAACTCGGCGGCAAGCATGGCATCGGCCGTGTGGATATGGTGGAGAACCGTTTTGTGGGTATGAAGAGCCGTGGCGTCTATGAGACTCCAGGCGGAACGATTCTGTTCACCGCTCATCGTAAAATGGAGTCCATCACGATGGACCGTGAAGTGATGAACCTGCGCGACAGTCTCATTACCCGTTACAGCACGCTTGTGTATAACGGCTTCTGGTTCGCACCGGAGCGTCTGGCTCTGCAAGCACTCGTCACAGAAAGCCAGAAGAACGTAACCGGAACCGTTCGCGTGAAATTGTACAAAGGCAACGTGATATCGGCTGGTGTGAAAAGCCCTGTCAGCCTGTACAATCCTGACATCGCTACGATGGAAGCGGACCCGACACAAGCTTATGACCAAGGCGATGCTACCGGATTTATCCGCTTAAACGCATTGCGTTTGAAAGTAGCTACCGGCGTAGACCAGAATCAATAACCACTCGTCAGTGGATATCGTAGATCGGCTAGCAAGAACAATAATAACTATACTTAAACAGGCGAAGGCCGTTTCATGTCAGATGGTAATGTGAAGCATATCTCTTACGGGGATGAGTTTCATAGCCATGACGGGAGACGGCCCTCTGCCTTAAACGAAAGTGGGGCAAACGTAGTGAGCAAGTTGTGGGGAGGACGTTTTACGAAGCAGACCAATGCTTTGGTAGAAGAATATACAGCATCTATCGGTTTTGATAAGCAATTGGCCGAGGAGGATATCCAGGGTAGCCTTGCGCATGTATCCATGCTGGGCAAATGCGGCATTGTGCCGCAGGAGGATGTTGAGAGTATCAAGTCTGGCCTTAACAAAGTGTTGGAGCGGATCCGTAAGGGCGAGATTGAGTTCTCGGTTTCTGACGAAGACATTCATATGAACATCGAGAAAAATCTGATCGAAGAAGTAGGGCCTGTGGGCGGCAAGCTGCATACAGGACGCAGCCGGAACGACCAGGTCGCAACCGATATGCATCTGTATTTGCGCAACCGCGTTGTTGAGTTGACTGGAATGCTGCATGAACTGCAGACAGCGCTGATTGGACAGGCTAAGGACAATCTCGACACGATTATTCCAGGCTATACGCATCTGCAGCGTGCACAGCCGATCCTGTTCGCACATCATCTGATGGCTTACGTGTCCATGTTCCAACGTGACATTAGCCGTCTGATCGACAGTTATAAGCGGATTAACATCCTGCCGCTTGGCGCAGGTGCTCTAGCAGGCACAACCTTCCCGATTGACCGGCATTTTGTAGCGGAGCAGCTAGGATTTGACGGCGTGTATGAGAACAGTCTGGATGCTGTGAGCGACCGTGATTTCATCTTGGAGTTCTTGTCGGATGCTTCTATGATTATGATGCACCTCTCCCGCCTGAGTGAAGAGCTTGTACTGTGGAGCAGCACGGAGTTCAACTTCATTGAGCTGGACGATGCGTTCTGCACAGGCAGTAGTATCATGCCGCAGAAGAAGAATCCTGATGTGCCTGAGCTTGTCCGCGGAAAAACCGGACGTGTATACGGCAATCTGATGGGGCTGCTTACGGTCCTCAAGTCGCTACCGCTTGCCTACAATAAGGATATGCAGGAAGACAAGGAAGGTATGTTCGACACCGTAGCCACACTCGAAGGTGCGCTGCAGCTGTTCGCACCGATGATCGCAACGATGAAAGTGAACAAGGGCCGGATGCGTGAAGCAGTGAATACCGACTTCTCCAATGCGACAGATATCGCCGACTTCCTCGTAGGGAAGGGGCTTCCGTTCCGTCAGGCGCATGAAGTGATTGGTAAAACCGTGTTGTACTGCATCCAGAACAACAAGTTCCTGCTTGATCTGACATTGGAAGAGTTCCAGCAGTTCTCACCACTGTTTGACGACAGCATCTATCAGGTACTGCAGCCGGAGACGGTCGTTAACGCCCGTAACGTATATGGCGGCACGGCTACGCCTCAGGTGAAGGCAGCGATCGACCGTGCGGAGCAGGCTTTGTCGGCATCGGCTGAATGGATTCAAGCTCATTCTGCAGGAGTGAATAAGTAAAAAATAACCGTTTGACCCGCAAAATATCCGCAGTTTAAAGGGGTGCCCCCAAGTAGATTGTTCTACAGTGGGGGCACCCCTGCTTCATTTTCAAAATAGATAAAACGCATGCTTCCTGAGCTAGTAAAAAAGTGTACGTATCTTTATTGGAAGCCGGTTGGTTGTTGATCAGTCTTTGCGAAGTGGTAGCCAGTTCAATACGTCCTGAATTTTGTCATCCCAATAACCCCAATCATGTGCACCGGGACCTTCCTCGTAAGTTAAATCCAGCGATGTATCTCGGCAGGCCTTCAGGAACGTCTGGTTGTCATCATACAGAAAATCTTCCGTTCCGCAGCATTGATACAGCTCCGGCTTAGGCCCTTCGGATTGGTCCAATTGCTGCAGAAGTGATAGGAGGTCGTTGTCGCTTCCCTGAATCGGGCTGTCTCCAAAGATCATTTGCATCTCTCGGTTAAGGCCGTCGTTCAAAGAACTTCCGGCCAGATCCAATGCACCGGACAAGCTGGCCGCTGCTGCAAACATCTCAGGCTTTCGCAGTCCAAGTTTGAAAGCGCCGTATCCACCCATCGATAGCCCGGCTACGAAATTATCTTCACGCTTATCCGACAGTGGGAAGAAGGAGCGGGCCAGAGCGGGAAGCTCCTCACTGATAAAGGTCCAGTATTTACCGCCGTACTCCATGTCCGTGTAAAAGCTGCGATGTACTTGCGGCATGACAACCGCAATTCCCATAGATGCTACATACCGTTCGATGGATGTACGGCGCAGCCAGATGGAATCGTCATCGGATAAACCGTGGAGCAGATAGAGTGTGGGATGGCGATGCGAGCCTGCACGGTTTTCCATACCGATTTGCGTAGATGTGTTTTGCGGGAGAATGACGGTCATTGTTGTACTAAGCCCGAGTGCTTCCGAGAAAAAATGACATTGCATTAGTGCCATGCGTAAATATCCCCTCTCGTTTTCTTATAGCAGTCTATAAAACTAATTGAATCAATGATGGTAGCCGTAGAATATAAGGTCGAGTTTCCTATTTATCTCAGATGATAGCATAAATAAATGGTAATATGTAATGTGAGACTTTATATGTAGCAATGAAAGGATGTCTGTTATATGACGAATGACGCTCTTATAGCTATTTTAATAAAGTACTATGGAATTCATGAGCCTGTTATTAAGTTTCTAAGACATAATGAGAATAGAACATACAAAATTGATGATACAGCTAGTGGAAACTCATTTTTACTGCGCATTCATCAACCCATTAAAGATAATATGACAGGCCTGCAGCATACCTATCACGGGTTATTAACCGAATTGGAAATGCTGGAGAATTTGGCAGCCCATACAGATCTTATCGTTCAATCCCCAGTACGAAACATTCATGGAGATTTGCTTACGGTCATAGAACATGAAGGACGCAGCCTAAATTGTTCAGTGCTTACGTGGCTAGAGGGAAGAGATCTGCAAAAGGAAGATGTCTCTGATCAGAACGTTGTTACAAAGCTGGGAGCTCAAATTGCCGATCTTCATTCGTTCTTCCGTCATTATAAGGGTGTCAGCCCTGATAAACGACCTAGTCAAGGTATGGATTATAACCATCAGATGCTCACGAAGATAAAGCGCGGTTTGGATCTGGGATTGTTCGCTTCTTCAGATGTTTATATTATTGAGGAAACGATTACATTGATTAACTTGCGCCTCAAAGATAAAGGGAAGTCAGTACATACCTGGGGACTTATTCACGGCGATCTGTCCATGGGGAATATTATCGTAACCGGTCAGGTGGATATGAGTTTCATTGATTTTGGCTTTTTCGGATCCGGATATTATTTGTTAGACGTATCTATGGGGGCCTTAATGATTCCATCTGAACGCAGAAATAATTTTCTTGAGGGATATTATGGTCATGAAGAAATAACGGAGGAAGATATACTTCTATTAGAAGGATTTATGTTGGTTGCGATTATTGGTTATTATGCATTTCAGATAGAGAACGAAGCTGTTCATCCTTGGATGCGCGAACGAATGCCGTTATTATGTGCTAATCATTGCATTCCCTTTCTATCTGGAGAGCGAATATTCTACAATCTATAGTCTCATACAAAATGAAGAACACTCAAACCACTTCTATGTAAGGCTATCGGGTTTCTTTTAGTGCTTCTCCGTCTCTAGACGGAGATAAACTTCCGCCAAAAGAATGTTTGCTGATCAGTCGTCTCATGTTACATTACTGGTATTAGCTATGTGACGGATAAAACGCTCTAGTAACACTAGCATGAAGAAACGGGGGATAACGGAATGGAAGAGTTCGTACAAAAACGTGATAACTTGCATATTGCGGGAGCTGGAAAAATAGAGGGAGGAGTATACGCCAAGGTTCAGCTGGATGGCATGGGCACGATCGGCGGGAACCTGGACTGTGATGATTTTATTGGAAACGGTTCGGTAAGTGTCAAAGGTGCACTTACTGCAAAAACGGTCCGTATTAATGGTACTGGAAGTGTGGATGGCCCCATGGATGCGCTGGACGTGAATGTGGGCGGTTCCGCCAAAATAAAATCTGATGTACGTGCACGAAAGATAACGGTGGGCGGTAGATGTCATATTTACGGCAAATTGACGGCAAAAAAAATAGAACTGAGCGGAAGTCTGAAAGCGGAAAATATTCAAACGGAAAGCATCGAGGTAAAGGGAGGATTTAAAATAGACGGCGTGATTCAAGCGGATACGATCGAGGTTAAACTGTATGACCGCTGCGAAGCTCGGGAAATTTATGGAGATCACATCACGGTACGAAAAAAAGGAAATCGTATCTGGGAAAAACTCTCTTTTTCATTCAGGCCAGCTCGCTTGTATGTTCGATTCCTGGAAGGAAATAGGGTCGAGGTGGAGCAGACGGAAGCGGATATTATCCGTGGAAACCGGATCATTCTTGGACCGGGCTGTAATGTACGACTGGTTGAATACAGAGAAGAGCTTATTCAAGACCCCTCTGCAGAGGTTGGAGAAGTACGCTTAATCTGATCTGCAACCGAATCGTTAGATAAAAGCATGTAACACGTATATAGTAGAAAGCTGAAAGGGGAACTCTGGGTGACAGTATATGAAACAGAGGTAAGAAAAAATGTATCGATCATGGGCAGCGGGACCTCTAACGGAGGGATTCTGGGTAAGCTGCGTGTTAATGGAGACGGGCGGATTAATGGAGATGCGGATTGTCTGATATTTCGGTGCAACGGAAGCGCTGAGGTGGAAGGAAGCTTGCGCTCCCGGGATTCCCGGGTTAATGGGCAGTTGAACGTAAATGATAATCTGGAAGCGGAGCAAATGAAGATTAACGGTGGATTGAAGGCGGGCGGCAGTGCCCGCATCGGCCACACTCACACCAATGGAGATTTGTCGATTGGGGGCACATTGTCAGCTGTAAAGCTGACGGTAAATGGAACCTTGGAGGCCCGGGATGAGATTGGTGCCGAGAACTTGACAGTTAGAGGGAGAATTAAGGCTGGCGGAGCGCTGTATGGTAGAGAGATCAATATCAAGCTCCATGGTGGCTCTTCCCAAGTGTCCAGAATGACGGGGGGATCTATTTCAGTATCTATTTCTCGTCTTGCCAGAGTAATTGGATCACTTCGCTTTAGTAGCCTGAAGACCGGACATATTGAGGGTGACGATATCTTTATAGAAAATACGATAGCAGACACAGTCCGCGGTCGCAGGGTGACTATAGGCCAGGGATGCGTCATTGGGCTGGTTGAATATAGCGAGGAACTGAGAACGGACAGGAGCGCGGAGATTTTGAATGCTGAGCGCATATGAATATAAAAAGTATAAAGGTGTAAAAAAGAACAGAGGCATGAAGTGCCTCTGTTCTTTTTTGTGTGTATCGTTTCGCACCGCGTACAGTTTCCAACCGTACGGTGTGGCGCAGCATGACGGCAGTCGACCACATGAGACTACGGATTGCTGACTCCATCCTCGACAACAGGTGCTTCAGGCAGGTCTCTTGCGCCAGGCAGCTCACCATCTGACGGATTCATACCGACGATTGTGCTTTGCCCCCGATAAATGTCGCGGGAAATTCGAATGCGTTCGGTTACCTTTCCGTTTACCTTCTTGATACGATATGTTTCCACGACATACCCGGGTTTGCCATCCTGCAGTACCCTGTGATTGCCGGGAGATAATGAACCGTCTTGGACATACTTTAGCGGAGCAGGAATACTCTGCACGGTTTCTGATTCGAGTGAATAGACGGTGTCTTTCGGAAAAGTTCCGAAAAACTTGAGTGTCAGGGTCCGACCGGTGACCTCGGCGTGGATCAGCAGATGCTTGCCGGTATTGTTGCGGAATCGGAAATTAATGTATCCCTCAGCAAAGGTGGCGTCCTGACCCTTGGGCAAATAATTGACCGGAAGGGAATGGCTCCTTCGTTCCGTTACTTCGAGTCCGGTCAACAGAACGGCATTGTATACAGTGCTGGACACCTGACAGATTCCTCCGCCAATCCCCGGCACGAGCTTGCCGCTAACGATGACCGGCGCTTGCTTGAATCCGAATTTTTGCTGGGCTCTCTCCACCACTTCGGCGTAGTTAAATTCATCGCCCGGTTTCAGAATCATCCCGTTCACGGCTTTGGCGGCAGCCGTGATGTTGTGTACTCGGCCCGGCCCGCTTGCGCCTAGTTGGGTAGAGAACTGTATGATTTTCCGTTCGATGCCCTCAGCTTGCAGAGACTTTACCGTTACATCCGGCACAAGCAAAGTGAGCGGCAGCTCAACCGTAATGATCTCAGGGGGATCAGACTGCAGGACAGAGAAATCGCCAGGAATGGCTGCCCCTAATTGATCGCTAAGCGCCGTCCAATCAATCCGGAACGTCGTCTGCTCAGGTGTATAGCGCACGATGTCGTCGGTAATCCTGCGTACCGCATTGACCGGTTCTCCGAAGCGGTCTTTTTCCCATTCCGTGTGGAATCTCTTCTTTAGAGTGTCGAGATCCCAATCAGGGTGGATGCTCCAGATTTTCTCGAAATGGTACCGATATAAAACCCGTTCCCACAGGTTCCCCTCTGTGAACTTGGATACAGCATTGCGGAAATCGTCCACTTTATACTGCACCCCGGCTTCCCTCAGGCTAAGCGTCTCTTCGTCTCCATTAAGATGGCCCCCGATGAATTGTACCTGAATCGATTCCATAGCTTCTAAGCGTTTATTCAGTTCATTTAGAACTTCACGAGCGGGCCTTCCTCCGATGTCCCAACCGGATAGCATTACACCTTTAGGCAGGATATTTTGATTGGCATAGAGGGCCAGTCCGCCATAACAAATAGACCCGATTAACAGCAGACTAATGACAACGATGAGACCAATGTGAATTTTTTTCATGCGAAACCACCTTTTTTACTTCTGATTAACCGTAGTTCAAGCACCTTCTAATGTATATGTCACAGGGCCGATAAACTTTCGGGTACTCAAAAGGTAACAAATTTGTTACAATGGTTGATGTTGATGTCATGAGGATTTTTATTGGATTTTAAAGGAATTACATGGAAAGTGTCGAAAGTATAAGGGCTAATCAAGTAATGGGAAGTGATGAAGTGATAGAAATGCAGGATGTGTGGAAGACCTATCCGAACGGCACCCATGCACTTCAAGGGGTCTCGGTAAAAATCGACCGCAATGAGTTTGTTTACGTCGTCGGACCATCCGGCGCTGGTAAATCGACATTTATGAAACTCATCTATAGAGAAGAAGTACCTACCAAAGGGCAGATTTCAGTCAACGGATTTAATATCGACAAGCTGAAACAGCGCAAAATCCCTTATGTTCGGCGTAATATCGGGGTTATCTTTCAAGATTTTCGACTCCTGCCGAAGATGACAGCTTATGAAAATGTAGCCTTTGCTATGGAAGTAATTGAGGCGCCTACGCGTCTGATGAAAAAACGGGTCATGGAAGTGCTTGATCTTGTGGGTCTAAAATCCAAAGCAAACCGCCTACCAGCTCATTTGTCTGGCGGGGAACAGCAGCGGATTGCCATAGCTCGGGCGATTGTGAACAATCCGTCTGTGATTATAGCGGACGAGCCTACAGGTAACTTGGATCCGGAGACTTCGTGGGGAATTATGCAGTTGCTTGATGAGATCAATTTCCGAGGAACAACCATCGTGATGGCAACCCATAATAAAGATATCGTAAATACGATGCGTAAACGCGTTATCGCCATTGAACACGGACAAATCGTCCGAGATCAGGTCAGAGGGGAGTACGGATATGACTTTTAAAACCTTCCTACGGCACTTGCGGGAAGGGGTCAAAAGCGTATTCCGGAACGGCTGGATGTCCGTAGCGTCTGTAACCTCGATCGTAGTGTCATTATTTATTTTGGGCGTATTTATTTTATTAGTATTGAATGTAAACGCATTGGCCGATAAAGCCGATAGTGAAGTACAGGTGAGCGCTTATCTTAATCTGAACGTCGATGAGAAGATGCGCGAGACTATCCATAAAGAAATCAAGGCGATGCCTGAAGTCAGCTCCATCACTTTTGTTTCGAAAGACGAGGGAATGAAGGAGCTTACCGAAAGCCTAGGAGAAGAAGGCAAGGGAATGTTGGATGGGTTCAACACCAAAGACCAGAACCCTTTGCCGGACTCATTTGTCATCCAGGTTATTGAACCTACTACAGTTTCTTTTGTAGCCGATAAGATTAGCACGCTTAACAAGAAACACCCGGAGCAGCCGATCCTAAGAGTGAAGTACGGGGAAGGTACCGTTGAAACGCTGTTCAAAATTACCCGCACCGTACGTAATATCGGATTTATTTTTGTTGGCGGACTCGGCCTGATGTCGATGTTCCTGATCTCCAACACGATCCGGGTTACGATATTGGCCCGCCGCCGCGAGATTGGCATCATGAAGCTGGTAGGCGCGACGAATAATTTCATTCGCTGGCCGTTCTTCGTGGAAGGTGCCTTGATAGGGTTTATGGGCTCGTTGGTTACAGTTGGCGTGTTGTTCTTCGGATACGACCGTCTACATAACTCGGTTAAAGGTGACATTACCCTGTCACAAAGTTTGATACCGCTGGGAGATATATGGATGCTGCTTGGGGGATTGATACTCCTACTGGGAATGCTGATTGGCATTTGGGGAAGCACGGTGTCTATTCGAAAGTTCTTGAAGGTATAACCTTATAACTGTTGAGATCGTCTAATAGTTTCAATTTATTCTAAATAGTGTCATGAAATTTTTAACTAAAACACTGAAAAAGGATGGGGAGCGCAAGTTGAAAAAGATCGCCGCCGGATTAGCCGCCGTACTATTGGCCGCAGTCGTATTCCAACCGTCAGTCGGATTAGCCGAAAACAAAACATCTGCTGATGTTGATCGTGAAATCAAAGCTCTTCAGGAGCAGGTCCGTCAGGCCCGCAACCAGCAGAACAAAGCTGCAGAAGACAAGCAAGAGGCGCAGCATTACAAGAATAAGACAAACAAAACCTTGGAATATGTAATGGACCAGATCGATATCGTCAGCGGCGAAATTACCAAAATCACGATGAAAATTGATGAAACGGAAGAGGAGCTTCACGTGACTGCGCAAGAACTGAAGTCAGCGGAAGAAAGAATCGCAGCCCGCGAGAAACTTTTAGAGAAGCGTATTCGTTTAATATACATGGAGGGGCAAGTTTCCTATCTGGATGTGCTTCTGTCTTCGACAAGCTTTACAGATTTCCTGGATCGTGCAGACTCGCTCAAGACTATTGTCGATCAAGACCAGGATCTTCTGGTTCAGCATAAACAGGATAAGATCCTCGTGCTGGATAAGAAAAAAGAGTTGGAGGGACAGTACGCCAAGGCTAAGGACCTGTACGCTCAGATGGAAGACCGTAAACATGATCTGAATGAGAAAGAAAAAGAGAAGAGAGTTCTCATTGCCGAGTACGACCAGAAGATTGAAATATCTGATGAACTTTCTGCTGAGCAGGAGCAAATGCTTGTCGCGCTCGCTACGAAGCGTTCGAATCTCCAACAGGAGAGAAATAAGCTCGCAGCAGAAGAAGCTGCAGCAAGAGCGGCTAAAGCCAAAGCTGAAGCTGAGGCAAGAGCTAAAGCAGCAGCTAAAGCAGCAGCTAAAGCAGCTGAAGCTGCTGCGAAGAAAAAGAATTCGGTCGCTTCGTCCAAACCTTCAGGCGGCGGAGGTGCGTTTACGGGCAATGGAGGTCCGTTCGCTATGCCGGTATCCGGTGCTTACCTGTCTTCCGGCTACGGACCACGTACTCACCCGGTCACCGGTCAAGTAATGTCGATGCACACCGGACAAGATCTTGCCGCACCTGAAGGCACAGAAATTCGGGCAGCGGAGAGCGGTACTATCATTCTTGCTGAATGGTGGAGCACCTATGGTAATACGGTTATTGTCGACCATGGCGGCGGTGTATGGACGCTTTACGGCCATATCCGTAACGGTGGCATCAAGGTAAGTGAAGGACAACAGGTCAGCCGCGGACAGAAAATCGCCGAGGTTGGTTCCACAGGACGAAGCACAGGCCCTCACTTGCATTTTGAAGTGCGGATTAATGGTTCTGCTGTAAATCCGACACCTTATCTGTAGTTAAAAAGTATAAGCCGCTGTATAAATATTCCCCGGAAGTTAATCATATACTAGGATGATCGGGAAGCTGCGAAGCGAAATAGCTGATACGTACAAAGGCGGTGAAATTCATGTTAAGAAAAAGAACGGTCGTATTTCTCGTTGTAGCTGCTATGCTGTGCGGTGGACTTCTGACGATGGCGTTCACGCAACTGCCGAATTTTGCAGGTTCGAGTGCTAGCGGGGAAGGCCTTCTGGCCAGCATCGCTAAGAACGGGTTGGAGCAGGATGAAGCCAAGAAAATTGGTACCGCCCTCGACATAATTGAAAGCAATTATTACAAAGACATTGACCGGGACAAGCTGGTTGATGGAGCGATTAACGGAATGATGGAATCACTTGGAGATCCTTATTCCAATTACATGGGCAAGGTGACAGCGGCTCAATTTGAGGAAAGCATTGAGGGCTCGTTCAGCGGTATTGGTGCAGAGGTTTCCTCGGTTGACGGTAATGTTGTGGTCGTGTCCCCAATCAAGGGATCGCCAGCAGATAAAGCCGGTATTCGGGCCAAGGATGTGATTTTATCGGTCAACGGTGAATCATTACAAGGTCTGGATTTGAATGCTGCAGTGGCCAAAATCAAAGGTCCGAAGGGCTCGAAAGCGGTCATCAAAGTGAAACGTGCCGGCTCGTCTGAACCCATTGAATTTGTTATTATTCGAGAAAACGTGAACTTGGAAACTGTTACGGCTAGAATGGAGAGCAATAAAGTTGGTATTATTGAGATCTCACAGTTCTCCCTTAATACAGGTGACCGCTTTAAGGAAGAGTTGAAGAAGTTAGAAGAGCAAGGGATGGAAGGACTCGTGATTGATGTACGGAACAACCCGGGTGGTGTGCTCGCCGTAGTCATCGATATTGCTGAACAATTCGTGCCGAAGGGCAAATTAATCGTCCAGGTTGAGAATAAAGACAAGAAACGGGAGAAGCATCCTTCTAACGGACAATCCAAACCATATCCTATTACAGTGTTGATGAACAAAGGCAGTGCCAGTGCTTCTGAAATACTGGCGGGTGCGCTGCAACAATCAGCCGGAGCTGTATTGATCGGTGAGAACACATTTGGTAAAGGTACGGTACAGACCAGCTTTGAGAAGCAGTTTGGAGACGGAAGCCTGCTTAAGGTAACTATTGCTAAGTGGCTAACACCTAACGGTTCATGGATTCATGAAAAAGGAATCAAACCTGATTTGAAAGTGGATCAGCCGGATTATTTCTCAGTTGCACCGATTGATAAGAAGAAAACATTGAAATATGATATGAACAGCTCTGACGTGATGAACGCCCAGATCATGCTCGAGGCAGTCGGCTATAAGCCAGGCCGGAAGGATGGTTACTTCGACCGGGCTACCGAAAAAGCCGTGAAGAGCTTCCAAAGCAGCCAGAAGCTTAAAGCAGACGGAATGGTGAATACCGCAACAGCTGAAGCCCTTGAGGCTGCATTGATCAAGAAGATTCAAGATCCGAAGAATGACAATCAATTGAATCGCGGAATCGCCGAAATCCGGGAGGAAATCGCGGCCAAGGCGTCGAAGAAATAAGAAGGCTGAACTTTAGCCTTCTTTTTTTCTTGAGATTAAAGATGTAAAGGAAGTATGTTTCGAAGGAGCGCCTTAAGAGGAAGGAGTGTGGCAAGCTTTTGGAGACAGCCAAAGAGTTGCTGTGGCTCGGGATGGATGCAGGATTACAGCTGTTAATGCAGCCGTTTTATTATATTTCTATTATTTTTATTGCATTGCTTTATCGCAGGCAGGTGCTTTTGGAGCGCAAGCTGTTTCATGTACGTCTAAATGGTTGGGGAATGCAGACATGGAGAACATTTCTTGGAGGGCTCGTTGCCGGGATTGCCGTTTCGATTGCAATGGCCTTTTTCGGAATATCCCTCACCTTTGCAGCCGTCATATGCATATGGGTAACGGCGCTCGTGCTAATGCTGTTCCGGGTGAGATTTTTATGCTTTGCTTATTCCATAGGCGTGCTCGGTATAATCCAGTTCATATTAAGCTGGTTTCCGGAGTGGCAGCCTGAGGGTCTGCTGGGGAGCGCGATAACTACGATAAGCAGCCTCGATATTCCTGCTCTGCTTGCGTTAGCGGCTGTGCTTCACTTTGCAGAAGCGGCGCTTGTTGTACTGCAGGGCTCGAAGTTTGCAACACCGCTGTTCCTGGAAGGGAAGCGGGGTAAACTGGTGGGCGGTTATCACATGCAGAGCTTCTGGCCGCTGCCACTCTTCCTGCTGATACCGGCTTCCGGTGGCAGCATGGTATTGCCTTGGACGCCGTTCTTTGGCGGTGAGGCTTGGAGCGGCGGGTTCAGTATGCTGGTGCTGCCCGTACTGATCGGCTTTGGAGAGATGACACACAGCATGCTACCACGGCAGAAGGCTGCAGTTACATCCAAGAGACTTGTCGTTTACAGTGCTGTGATACTTGTAATGAGTCTTCTTGCCGAGTGGTGGTCGCCGCTTATGGTTATCGCTGCTATTGCAGCATTGGTCCTACATGAAGGACTGGTCTGGTACAGCCGTAACGAGGAGAATGAGCGGAGTCCCGTTTTTGTTCATCCATCACATGGTTTACGTGTACTGGCTGTGCTGCCGGGAAGTCCCGCAGATGAGCTGGGCATATTGGCAGGTGAGACGATTCTTAAAGCGAACGGGACACTTGTACACAACAAGGAACAGCTGCATGCTGCTCTCCGACAGAATTCGGCGTTTTGCAAGTTGGAGGTTCAGAATCATCAAGGTGAGAGCAAGTTTATGCAGCGGGCGATATATGCTGGTGACCATCACCAGCTTGGGGCCATCGTTGCGCCGGACCCAGACGACAACTTGTCGGTGAAGTTGAAGCCACTTAGTGTGTTTGCTCTTCTTGGGATGAAGCTGAACGTGAAGAATAAGGTGGCTGGAAGTCCCAGCCAGACGAAGGCCGATTCTACGACGGACAAGCCGGAGACGGTCGAGGTTTAGAATGGGTCTGAATAAGACTTAATGGAATCTAAAAAGCGATCTTCCTCGTTTATTACGAAGGAAGATCGCTTTTTTAGTGATTTAGCTTAACTATAACAGTTATACATCACTGCGCGTATGAACTTCGTTCGTTTAGAATGTCACTTATTCATATCATCTAACAGGGTCTGGGGTCGACCGCCGTTATGTAACAACGTACCTCTCTAGGGGATGCGCGCGGTACGAATGTTGTATAAAATGCAACTTTATTTCGTCATACAGCGGCGAAGTCCGGATTATTGTATTCCATACAACAATCCGGATAGGAAATCATCGATTGTCCTCTTTACAGGACGAATTGCTGTAGAATCTACAACAATATCAGTAGGTTCAGGCATCTAGCTCTTCCAAAATTGTATGTTATACAACAATTACTTATTACTTCATGCTGTCGGTGAAGTTGAGAGCTAGAGAAAGTCTGCTCATCCCGGTTATCGTCTTTGGAGGATTTGTACACATAATCAGGCAGTTACGGCTAGGGGTTCAGAGGCCATTTTTACGTCATTTGTTGTCGCTTTACTGACGTATATCGATGCAAAAAAGAAGTAACCCGCCACAGGTTGAAGGCCTGACGGGTTACTTCACACGATTCATTTGAGGAGGTTATCCCACCACAAATGCTGTACGGGGAGCAGCTGGCCGGCTGCTCCTTATTTATTGCTATCTTAGCGTATGAAGGAATATACCTCAAGTTACTTCAACCTCTGTTTCCCACCGATCCCTGCCCCTTTTTTAAATAAAAAATGGCGATTTGTGTCCGGTCCCGGAGATTCAGCTTTCCTAAAATTTCGGTTACATAGTTTTTGACGGTGCCTTCACTCAGGAACAGCTGGCCTGCAATTTCCTTGTTCGAAAGGCCATCTGCAATCAAGGAGACGATATTCTTCTCAGCTGGTGTGAGACCATAGTGGTCCATTGCAGCAGGCTTCATTGACGCGTTGTGCGGGGCCGGTCGGAGCATCCCGGTCAGCTTGCGTGCGATATCGGGATGAATGAGCATGTTGCCGTCATGGACCGTCTTGATGCCTTGAATGATCCGGTCTGGCGGAATGTTCTTGAGCAAATAACCGCTGGCACCGTTTTGCAGCGCTTCAACGATATAATCGTCGTCGTCAAAGGTGGTTAGCATCAGAACCCTCACATCCGGGAACCGTTCTCGGATCTGTTTGGTTCCCTCGACGCCGTCGCATACCGGCATTCGGATATCCATCAACACGACGTCTGCCGCAGCCCCGCCCTCAAGCAATTCCAGCGCTTCGGCTCCGTGAGCTGCAGCCCCGATAACCTCCACTTCAGCATCCATGCCGACTAACAGTTTCAAGCTTTCCCGGATAAACGGGTCATCGTCCACAATCAGTACAGATATCATATGAACACTCACTTTCTTTCTTATCATCTATACTCCCTACACAATCTCACTCTTCCGGTAGACAGGCAGCCGCGTGATCACGGTAAAAGGCGTTTGCCTGTGAATTTCCAGTGTCCCTCCGATGACTTTGGTGCGCTCCAGCATACCGCTGAGCCCGATGCCCTGTTTTCCGATCCCGGAGCATTCCGCAGCTAAGACTTCTTCGGCTGCGACCTCCCCGTTGTTCGAAACCTCCATACAGATCTCGTTATCCCTATAACGGAGGAGCACATCGACTTTGTCTGCGTGCCCATGCCGAATCGCATTCGTAATGGCTTCGCGTGCATTTTTGTACAGGACAACCTGCTGGCTCGGGTACAGTGGATACGGAAGGCCTTCCATTCGAAGACCTGTCCGGATGCCGGTTTCACGACCGGTTTCTTCAAGCAGGCGGTCCAAGGAGTAAGCATCTGTCAGCTGCCTGCCCGGATTCATCTGTTTGACCGCAGACCGCATTTCATCCATGCTGGCCCCGATTTGATCACGGATCTGGTATAGCAGCTCCATCCCACGGGCATTATCCTGCGGCACGGTGTGAATAGCCGCCTCCATCATCATTTTTACCCGAATCAACCGGTGTCCGATGTCATCATGAAGCTGCCTGGAAATCCGGCTCCTTTCCTCAGCCTGCGCGGCGCCTTCAACCTGGTAGGCGAACTGCTGCATCCGGCTGCGAGCCTCTTCCAGTTCGAAATGTTTACGTTTAAGCTCATCATACAGTCGCAGTGTTTCCTCTCGGCTTACCGAAGTGTTAACCAGTATGCCGATGAATACGGCGATTAGGATCAACAGGAAATTGGCAGAGATAAGCCATAAGACATCGTAACCCTGAAGCGATACATTAAGCACCAGGAGATGGATGCCGAGGAGGATGTACCGAAGCGGTACATTGGATAAGGCCAGATACGTGCAAGCGGTCGACAAAGAGATAAAAACCATCAGCAGGCCGTACTGTTGGCACAGCCAACCCGAGATGATGAACTCCAGAAAAGCTACGGTGATGATGACCGGACTTGTGCCGAAGTAACGGCCAAGCACGGCCAAAGCAAGAAATAACAGGATAAAGAGGGTGTACTGGTCATAATGGTCGATTCTGTCCACATATAGCCCTGCGACAGCGGGGAGGAGAATGAGACCAAAACGAAGTGGGGTCAGTGAATAACGCATATATGAAAAGACATCCTTTTTCCATGAAATGGGACCTATATTAGTTCGCTTCATTATAGCATAACGCGTGCTTCTGTCAGAGGTGACTTTGGTCACCCGAGAGGATGACTTAATCTACCTGTGGAGGAGATTCTGATCCGGTACAATGAAATCAAGAAATGGAAAACGGAAATCAGAATGGAGCGAAGAACAATGGCATTCTTACAAATGAACGATGTGGTCAAACGATATGGAAGTAAGCTTTCGGTGGATCACTTGAACCTGACCATAAACGAAGGCGAAATCTTTGGACTGCTGGGACCCAACGGGGCTGGCAAAAGCACGACGATCAACATGATCTGCGGACTGCTCAAAATCGATCAGGGCAGCATTGAAGTGGACGGCATCTCCATTAAGGACCGACCACTGGAAGTGAAAAAAAGAATTGGACTCGTCCCTCAGGATCTTGCGCTGTATGAGACAATGTCCGCTGCCGACAACGTGTCCTTTTTCGCCAAGTTGTACGGTCTCCGGGGAAAGTTGTTGAAAGAACGGGTAGAAGAGGCACTGACGTTTGTCGGCCTGCAGGATCGGGCGAAAGACGCACCCTCGACCTTCTCCGGCGGCATGAAACGGAGATTGAACATCGCTTGTGCCTTAACCCATCATCCGAAGATGATCATTATGGATGAGCCGACCGTCGGCATCGATCCGCAATCCCGAAATCATATTTTGGAATCCGTAAGAAAGCTTAACGAAATGGGCTCTACCGTAATTTATACCAGCCACTACATGGAAGAGGTTTCCGCGATCAGCGACCGTGTGGCGATTATGGATAAAGGGCATGTGATTGCTTTCGGGACCCAGCAGGAACTGAGAGAGCGGGTTGCCCATGAAGAGAAAATCGTGTTGACTGCGGAAGGCATCACACAAGCTATGGTAGATGAACTGACCACACATCCCCGAGTGTCCCGAGTTCATCGGGATGAGCGTGTTCTGGAGATCTATCTGCCGTCGGCGCAAAATGACCTGCAGGATGTTTTGTTTATATGCAGCAAGCATGAGGCGGTTATCCAAAGTATCCAATGCGAAGAACCGGATCTCGAGACACTTTTCCTCAGTCTGACCGGCCGGACGCTGCGCGATTAGATACCAAGATTGAATGCGGAACAATGTGAAGGAGGGAACCACAGTGAATATAAGAACCATTACATGGTTTGAATTGAGAAGAATATCTCGAAGCCGAACGGTATTATTTAACCTGTTCTTGCTGCCGATGTTATTGATTTTTATATTGGGATCGGCGTTATCAAGTTTTTTCGGCGGCGTGGAGGAATATGTCCCGGAGCAGGTGATGGTGGGAATCATTGGCGTGGAGTCCGGCGAGTCGCTTCCATCAAGCTTTAGGACCTTTATCGAGGCGCCAGAGATTGCAAAAGTACTAGTTCCATCCATGGGACTTACGCAGAAGGAAGCGGAGAGTAAGCTCCGCACAGGCGGTATTGACTTTGCCATCACGGTACCGGAGGACCTTGATACTCAGATATTTTTGGGCGGTAAAGTCCAATTGGAAATGCTCCTTGGAAAAAACCGTATGCGCAATTTGATTGCGGAATCGATGTTCGGCGCTTTTATGGATGAGGCCAACAGTAAGCAGGCGCAGGCCGTCATTGTGGGACCGCAAGTGCTTACGAACAGCAGCTCCGCTGAGAACGAACGCCCTTCATATGTAGAAACCGGCAAGCTGAATGACCAAGGCGAGACTTACTCGGCCGTACAGTATTATGCCGCATCGATGTTAGTTATGTTTCTGCTGTACTCGGGTTTAACTGCGAGCAACAGCCTGTTTTCGGAAAAAGAAAATCATACGCTGTATCGGCTGCAGTCGACACCGGTCTCTAGCGCGACTATTTTTGCGGGCAAAATTCTGGGATGCAGCGTTGTGACGGTGATGCAAGCCATTCTGATCGTTGTGGGCTCTAGCTGGATGTATGGAGTAAATTGGGGCGACCATGTCTGGCTGTTAATGCTGGTATGTGTTCTGATTACGATGACTTCCATGACCATTGCGATCATAGTTTCGCTAGTTACCAAAACTGCCTCGACGGCAACCGCGATTATTCAAGCTGTGGTCATTGCCATGACATTCCTGAGCGGAGGATTTACGCCGCTTCCGGTGGATTTCATTCAGGCTTTAGGTGAGTTCACCGTGAACCATTGGGCGCTACAAGGAATTCTGCGCATGATGCTAAACACAGAGTTATCTCAAATTTTAACATGTGTCGGGGTCTTGGGTGCGATCTCGCTCGGTTTGTCCGCCGCGGCCATGATCGCTTATCGAAAGGTGGGTTACCATGCATAGTCTTACCATCGCTTGGCAGATGATCAAACGGACGCTAGGCCGTAAGAAAGGCTGGATCTCCTATGTCATCATTCCATGTGTCGTTGTTACAGCAGCTGTAGCGCTCCTCGGAAATGAAGAGACAACCAGCGTAACGATCCCTTACGTGAATTCAGATACCGGTCCAGCGGGCAAGCACCTGATAGAGGAATTAAGCCGCACGAAAGAGTACATTTTGAAGCCAATCAGTTCAGAAGAAGAACTCAAGGAGTCCATCATTCGGCAAAAAGGGAAGATCAGCATTTGGATACCAGAAAACTTTAGTGAAGCTCTTCTGGCAGGCGACACACCCACAGTAGAATTGTTTGAGCTGTCCAGCAGCGAGGCATCCTTTTTGGTCAATACGACGGTAAATGGAACGATCGGACGCATGGGGGATGCTGCCACCGTCATCCGCGATGACAGTGATAAGAATCAGGATCCACAGGCTGCATTTGAGAACATATTGAATCAGATGGCAAAACACCAGGTCGAAGCCGTCAGCACGGATATGGGGCTGTACGCCAAGCCGGGTTTAACCAACGTAACGGGTTTTACTCTCATGTTCATGATGGGTCTCATCTCTAGTGCAGTTATGCTTATCGTGGAAGACCGGAGAATGCGCACCATGTCACGTATTTTTACCGCCCCGGTTCGCTCGTATCAGATTGCGCTTGGGAACTTTCTCGGCAGTTTTGCTTTAGGTGCTCTACAGGTTCTGTTTGTATTAATCCTGACAAAATATGTGCTTGGTTATGAATATGGTATTCCGTTTTTCATGCACTTTTTAATCCTGACGGTGTTCATGCTCGTTGCGATGGGCATAGCCAGTACCGTTGCAGGGATGATCCGCAATCCTCAAAATGCCGGGATGCTCAATTCCTTGATCATTACACCGACGTGCATGCTTGGGGGCTGTTTCTGGCCGCTGTCGATCATGCCGGATTTCCTGAAAAAAATCGCCAACTTCATTCCTCAGAAATGGGCAATCGAAGCGGTGGAGACGGCTGCTTCGGGTGGTACACTGGCGGATATCCAACTGCCGCTGCTTATCTTGGGTTTGATGGCGGTTATCTTGCTGGGGTTAGGCTCCGTAATTCTGCGACCTAGCGAAACGAGTGTGAATGCGTAAGGCATAAGTATCTGCGGGTTCAGGTTTCCTTGAACAGAGGAATCTAGCGAAGGAGTCTGAGGTTTAACAATACAAAAAGGATCGGTTCTCTAAAAAAGAGGATCGATCCTTTTGCAATCATATTGAATTTCAAAATCTACTCGCAGAAACGGTCGCAGTCTTTATAAGTGCGTGTTCAAAAAGGTCGGTTTTCAGCACCGAAGCATATGCTTCCGATATGCGTTTTTTCAAAACGCTTGAGTTGGATGAAGCTAGGGACTGAGGAGCGGAGCTGCACGTTTTCGTAGAAAACGTCTTTGGAAGCATAAGCTGTTTTGGGTACGTGAGCACCTAAAATGTTTCCGGAGGAAACATACTTCGTAAGCATCCACTTAGGACCGGCTGAATTCAAGATTCGATGCCGAGTCCACTTCCTGATTCACTTCGTGATCAAAAGCGGACTTTTTAAACAACCTCTATAAGGATGGCAATGCCGTTTCTTCTTGGTTATATACGACTCGTTCTACGTCTACTGCCGCAACTGTCTCAGTACCGTGATTTCAACTCGGCGGTTTTTCTGCCGCCCCTGAGCGGTAGTGTTATCGGCGGCGGGACGGGTGTCGGCATACCCTGCATATTGAAAGATGTCAGGGCTCAGTTTGCTTACGTCAAGAAAATAACGCAGTACCGACATGGCACGAGCACCGGAAAGCTCCCAATTATCTTTATAGAAGGGACCTGCAGGTACGTTGTCGGTATGACCTTCGATGCTGACCGTTGTATTGAGATCACGGAACAGACTGGCGAGCTTGCTGAGCACCGGATCAGCACCTTCTTTCAGCTCAGCTTGACCGGGATCAAACAGGAAGCGGTCGCTGAGCGTGATTGCAATGCCCTGAGGTTCATCCGAAATAAAAATGTCGTTATGAAGTTGATTGTCTTGCACATATTGTTTAATTACATTCATGAACTCCGCGAGTTCTTCCTCCTGCTTCCGGAAGGCGAGCTCCCTTTCGGTCATTGGTTCCGGGTCTTTCTCTCCCGTAGCTGCTGCCGGCGGGTTTTTGTGTTTCTCGGTGTCCGCAGTACCTGTTAGGCCGGATCCCTGCTCGAGGATGGAGTCTCCGCTCCGGAAGGTGGATTGCAGAGAATCAGTGACAAGCTTGTACTTTTCGGTATCCAGTCGGCTCATGGCATACATGACGACAAAAAAGATCAGCAGCAGTGTGATCAGATCGGCATACGTGATCATCCATCGGTCCCGCTGGTCACCGCCAGCGTTCTGCTTTCTGCGGCGTCTTCTAATCGGTTGTCTCATGAGCCGTCCCCCTTGCTTCAGGGATAATGGAGAAGTCGGCGGAAGCATAAGAAGCCAGCTTCTTGCGCACGAGAAGTGGGTGCTCCCCGTTCTGTACTGCTATAATACCTTCAAGCAGAAGCTCCATATTTTCAATTTCTTCTTCACCACGTGCTTTAATCTTGGATGCAATGGGAAGAAAGATAATATTGGCACTTGCGACACCGTACAGTGTGGCCGTAAAGGCGACGGCAATGGAGGGGCCGAGCTGGGTCGGATCCTGAAGATTGCCGAGGACATGGATCAAGCCCATGACGGTACCGATAATTCCCATCGTTGGGGCATAGCCACCGGCAGACTCAAATATTTTGGCGTGATTTTCGTACTTCAGCTCAGTTGCCTGAATCTCAAGTTCAAGAATTTGCTGAACGAGCTCGGCATCGGTACCGTCGACGACCATCTGCATTCCTTCCCGCAAAAAAGAATCAGGGTGATCGGCAGAAACCTGCTCCAGGGCGAGTACGCCATCCCTGCGGGCGACAGATGCCATGCTCACGATGTCATCGATAAGCCCCTGGGAAGAACGGTTCCGATGTCCGAAGGCAATTCGGAGGCCTTCCGGAATTTTGCGTAGACGGGAGGCGGGGAAGCTGATCATGACAGCGGCAAAGGTGCCGCCAAATACAATAAGCGCAGCGGCACTCTGCAGCAATCCGCTGATATGTCCACCTTCCCATAAGAAACCTCCGATTAATGCGACAAGACCGGCTAATATTCCGATAACGATAGTTATATCCATAGCAATGAACCATCTCCTTTATATATGAAAATTGTATATATAGTGTTTGCATAGAAAAAACGAAGAGAGTATAATAGAAGGGGAACACGCATTCTTATTTATTGGATGTTTAGGGATGAATTTCCCTTCCATATATTATCGGGAAAATTCGACATAACCTTTAGTATACCTATTCTAGACGATAAGGGTGATATTGGACAAATGAGCGATATAGTTGTCAGTACCAAATCCTTTGAAATTGAGTCGGAATTTCAGCCTCAGGGTGACCAGCCGGGGGCGATTACCGAATTGGTTGAGGGGATTCAAGAGGGCAAGAAGCATCAGACACTGCTTGGCGCTACCGGAACGGGAAAGACATTTACGATCGCGCAGACCATTGCCAAGTTAAACCGGCCTACGCTGGTCATTGCGCATAACAAGACACTTGCCGCACAGCTGGCAAGCGAGTTTAAGGAATTTTTTCCGCACAACTCGGTTGATTATTTCGTGAGTTACTACGATTACTATCAGCCGGAAGCTTACATTCCTTCCTCGGATACGTACATCGAGAAGGATTCAAGTATTAACGAAGAGATCGATAAGCTGCGCCACTCCGCAACGAGCTCACTGTTCGAGCGGCGGGACGTTATTATTGTGGCCAGTGTATCTTGCATATATGGTTTGGGTTCACCGCAGGAGTATGGAGAACTGCTGCTCTCCTTGCGGGTAGGTATGGAGAAGCCGCGCAATCAGATTTTGGCGCGGCTTGTTGATATTCAGTACCAGCGCAACGATATTAACTTTGTGCGCGGCACGTTCCGTGTACGGGGTGATGTCATCGAAATCTTCCCGGCATCCAAGGGAGAACATGCCGTCCGTGTAGAACTGTTCGGTGACGAGATCGAACGAATTACCGAGATCAACGTTCTGACCGGCGAGCTTGTCGGTGAACGCGAGCATGTTGCGATCTTCCCGGCATCTCACTTCGTTACCCGGGAAGAGACGATGCGCGTTGCGCTTGTCAATATCGAACGGGAGTTGGAGGAGCGTCTTGAGATGTTGCGTGCCGATGGCAAGCTGCTGGAGGCGCAGCGGTTGGAACAGCGCACGCGTTATGATATCGAAATGATGAAGGAAGTCGGTTTCTGCTCAGGTATCGAGAACTATTCCGGACCGCTTACGTTCCGGGAGACGGGGGCAACACCATACACACTGATGGATTATTTCCCGGACGACATGCTGATTGTTATCGACGAGTCTCATGTGACGCTGCCGCAGATCCGGGCGATGTATAACGGTGACCGTGCACGCAAAACCGTTCTAGTGGATCACGGTTTCCGCCTGCCATCGGCTCTGGACAACCGGCCGCTGCAGTTTGAGGAGTTCGAGGATAAGGTAAACCAGATTATATATGTGTCTGCGACCCCAGGGCCGTATGAGCAGGAGCACTGTGACACCATGGTGGAACAGATTATCCGTCCGACAGGGCTTCTTGATCCACTGATTGATGTAAGACCGTCCGAAGGACAGATTGATGACTTGATCGGTGAGATTCATGAGCGGATCGAACGCGATGAGCGGGTGCTTGTGACAACGTTGACGAAGAAGATGGCGGAGGACTTGACCGATTATTTAAAAGAGATCGGAATTAAGGTCCGTTACTTGCACTCCGATATTAAGACATTTGAGCGGATGCAAATTTTGCGGGATCTTCGCCTTGGTACATTCCATGTGCTGATAGGTATTAACCTGCTAAGAGAGGGTCTTGATCTTCCGGAGGTGTCCTTGGTTGCGATACTGGATGCCGACAAGGAAGGTTTTCTCCGCTCGGATCGATCGCTGATCCAGACGATCGGTCGTGCGGCGCGGAACTCGGAAGGTCGGGTTATCATGTACGGTGACAAGATCACCGACTCCATGGACAGAGCCATTAAGGAAACGGAACGTCGCCGCAGCGTCCAGGAGGAGTATAACGAGAAGCACGGCATAACGCCGCAAACGATCCGCAAGAAGGTGCGCGACGTAATCGAAGCTACGAAGGTAGCCGAGAGCAAGGCGGATTACCTGACAGGTGCCGCCAGCAAGATGTCCAAGAAAGACCGCCAATCGGTGATCGAGCGACTGGAAGTCGAGATGAAGGAAGCTGCCAAGAATCTTCAGTTCGAACGGGCTGCAGAGCTTCGCGATGCACTGCTTGAACTGAAGGCTGAATAATTGGAATGGGCATGCTGCAGAATGCGCATGTAGCGCTGTCTGGAGTAATCGTAATAAAAGAGTGAGCATAGAAACGGCCACCGCCTTTATAAGGAAGGCAAAGCCGTTTCTACTTGGAATAATAGTTTGGCTGTGTGAAGCAGTGAGGAGATGATATCTTTTGGCAAGTGACAATATCGTGATTAAGGGCGCGCGTGCCCACAACCTGAAAAATATCGACGTAACGATCCCGAGGGACCGGTTCGTAGTGCTTACCGGACTGAGCGGCTCCGGTAAATCATCGCTTGCGTTTGATACGATCTACGCAGAAGGACAGCGTCGTTATGTAGAATCACTGTCGGCGTATGCCCGTCAGTTTTTGGGCCAGATGGAGAAGCCGGACGTCGATTCCATCGACGGACTGTCTCCAGCCATATCGATTGATCAGAAGACGACAAGCCGTAACCCCCGCTCCACGGTGGGAACCGTTACGGAGATTTATGATTACCTGCGGTTGTTATTTGCCCGCATAGGCCACCCTCACTGTCCGGAGCATGGGATTGAGATTACATCCCAGACGGTAGAACAGATGGTAGATCGTATCATTCAGTATCCGGAGAAGACGCGCCTGCAGATTCTCGCGCCGGTTATTTCCGGGCGGAAAGGCGAGCACAAGAACCTGTTCGCGGATATCACGAAGCAGGGCTTTGTACGCGTACGCGTGGATGGTGAGCTGCGAGACCTATCAGAAAATATCGAGCTGGAAAAGAACAAGAAGCATACGATTGAAGTTGTAGTTGACCGGATTGTGGTAAAGCCGGATATTGAAGCCCGACTGGCTGATTCGATCGAGACGGCACTTAATCTATCGGGAGGACAGCTTCTGGTGGATATCATGGGTCAGGAGGAGCTGCGCTTCAGTTCGAACTTTGCCTGCCCGGTCTGCGGGTTCAGTATGGACGAGCTGTCTCCGCGGATGTTCTCTTTTAACACGCCGTTCGGGGCTTGTCCTGATTGTGACGGTCTGGGTGTTGAGATGATTGTGGACCCTGATCTGCTTGTGCCGGATACAAGCAAAAGCATTGAAGACGGTGCTTTTCAAGCATGGGCCGGAGGTACATCAACCTACTATCCGCAATTCCTCAGATCCGTGTGTGAACATTACAAGATTCCGCAGGATGTGCCGGTAAGCGAGCTGGACCCGGATCAGATGGATAAACTGCTGTACGGAACAGGCAGCCAGAAAGTGCATTTTAAATACGAGAATGATTTTGGGCAACGGAAGGAAGCAATGGTAACTTTTGAGGGGATTATCCCGAATCTGGAACGCCGTTACCGTGATACGAACTCCGACGGCATTCGCGAGCACATTGAAGGATATATGAGCACAAAGCCTTGTGATGTGTGTAAGGGACACCGTCTTAAGAAAGAAACCCTTGCTGTAACGATTAACGACCAGAATATGGCGTATGCCACAAGTCTGTCTATCGGGGAAGCCACACGTTTCTTTGAAAATTTGGAACTAACCCCGAAAGAGAGTCAGATCGCGAACCTGATTCTGAAGGAGATCAACAGCCGTCTTGGCTTCCTGGTCAATGTCGGACTGGATTATTTGACGCTGAGCCGTTCGGCCGGCACGCTGTCCGGTGGGGAAGCTCAGCGGATCCGGCTTGCAACCCAGATCGGTTCGAGTCTGATGGGTGTGCTTTACATTTTGGACGAGCCGAGCATCGGTCTGCACCAACGGGATAACGACCGTTTGATCTCAACACTGGAGCATATGCGTGACCTCGGCAATACGCTGATCGTCGTAGAGCATGATGAGGATACGATGATGGCGGCGGACTACATTATTGACATCGGTCCGGGAGCGGGAATCCACGGCGGTCAAGTTATCGCGCAAGGTACTCCGAAAGAAATTATGGAAGACGAGAATTCGCTGACAGGACAGTACCTGAGCGGACGTAAGTTTATTCCGGTTAACAGCAAGCGCCGCAAGACGGATGACCGATGGTTGGAAATTCGGGGTGCCAAGGAGAACAACCTCAAGAATATCAATGTCAAAATTCCAATCGGTGTCTTTACTGCCGTTACCGGTGTATCTGGCTCCGGTAAATCGACACTTGTGAATGAAATTCTGTACAAGACGCTGGCGCGCGACTTGAACAAGGCAAGGGTTCGTCCGGGTCAGTACCGTGAAATGCGCGGTCTAGAGCATATCGAGAAGGTTATTGACATTGACCAGTCGCCGATTGGCCGGACTCCGCGCTCCAACCCAGCGACCTATACCGGGGTGTTCGATGATATCCGTGATATTTTCTCCCAGACGAACGAAGCGAAGGTTCGCGGCTATAAGAAGGGCCGCTTCAGCTTTAACGTGAAGGGCGGCCGTTGTGAGGCGTGTCGCGGTGACGGAATCATCAAGATTGAGATGCACTTCCTGCCGGATGTTTATGTGCCATGTGAGATATGTAAGGGCAAGCGGTACAACCGTGAAACACTGGAAGTGAAGTACAAAGGGAAGAATATTTCCGATGTACTGGAGATGACAGTTGAGGATGCAACAGAATTCTTCGTGAACATTCCGAAGATTCACCGGAAGATGCAGACACTCATGGATGTGGGTCTCGGATACATCAAGCTGGGTCAGCCTGCGACCACATTGTCTGGCGGGGAAGCCCAGCGGGTGAAGCTTGCTTCCGAGCTTTATCGCCGCAGCACCGGCAAGACGATGTATATTCTCGATGAGCCGACCACCGGTCTGCACGTTGATGATATTGACCGTTTGCTTGTCGTGCTGCACCGGTTGGTGGATTCCGGCGAATCGGTCCTCGTAATCGAGCATAATCTCGATGTCATCAAGACCGCGGATTACCTGATCGATCTTGGACCGGAGGGTGGCAGCGGCGGTGGTACAATTATCGCCACCGGTACACCGGAGCAGATAGTGAAGGTGTCTGAATCTTACACCGGCAAGTATCTTAAACCGGTTCTGGAACGGGATACGAAACGGACGGAAGTTTGGAATCAAGAAAATGCGGTTATAGAGGAGTCTGCGGCGAAGTAATTGTAAGAGTCAATGTGCCTTCTCCATGACTGGAAGTCTAATGGCTCTGCATGAGGTGCAGGTCAATGGCGAGACTGGATGTAACCAGTCAAGAATCAACCGAAGTAACTTCCGGGGAGCTTTACCCGCTTAAAAACGATGTGTGACGGGTAATCATTCAGCGAGGGAAAAGCTTTACAGGAAACATAAAGAACCGAAGCCTTTGTCATCAAGGGCTTCGGTTCTTTTTTTGAAGATGAGAAAGTATAAACTTCGGAGTAAGCAGATCCTAATCTCGCAAGAAAAACTATCGCTAAGTGCGGTCTGGACTAGGAAGCGACCACTTCGGAAGCTAGAATTTCTGTCAGCTTCTCCTGGAATGCTGGCACACCGACACGCTGTACGTATTCGAAGAAGCTTTCTTCTGGTGACAGGCGGTTATTTTTGTAGAACAACAGGAGCTGTGCGAGCACGGGACCCACGTTATCCCCTTTGACCCGGCCTTTAAGTGCTTTGTTCAGCTGTGCACCTGGTCCAAGCGATCCGCCAACAGCAATATCGAATGCGTCCACCATACCAGCTGGCGTTCTGATCAAGGTGCCTTGTAGACCGATATCCGCGATATGCTTTTGGCCGCAGGAGTTCGGGCATCCAATAAAGTGAATACGAATCTTCTCATCGAGTTCAACATGCTCGTCAAGATACTCCGCAACGACTTTCGCACGTTGTTTCGTTTCCACTACAGCAAGGTTACAAAATTCGTTACCGGTGCAGGAAACCGTACGGCTCATAAAATGTTTCGGAGCTGGGGTAAGACGCTGAAAGATAGGAGCCTTGAGCAGCTCTTCAACCTGATGATCTGGTACACCGCTCAGGATGATGTTTTGCGACATAGTAGTACGGATTTTTCCATCCCCGTAGTTGTCAGACAGATCCGCAAGCTGCACTAACTCACTGGCATTCAGGCGTCCTACCGGAACGTTCAATCCGACATAGTTGAGCCCTTTCTGGCGCTGTGGGTGAACACCGTCGAAGTAGGCTGCTTGCCAGCCAATGGTTTTATCCTCTCCCCGTGAAGGGAGTTCACCGACCAGTTCCACGAGCTTCTCCTTGAACTTATCCGGGCCCCAATCGGCAACAAGGAATTTAAGACGGGCATGGTGCCGCTTCTCGCGATATCCATTATCACGGAAGATCGTGGTGACTCCGACTGCAACCTTTAGCGCTTCTTCCGGACGGATAAAAATATCGAGAGACTGAGCCAAATGAGGTTTGGCAGAGAGGCCGCCGCCTACCATCGCGTGGAAGCCGATAACCTCCTTACCATCGATAACTTTCACCGCTGGAGTTAATGCTAGGTCGTTAATTTCAGCATTGGCGTTGTTGTAGCGGTTCGAAGAAATCGAAATTTTATATTTACGCGGCAGATTGGAGAAATCACGGTTCAGCAGGAAAAAGCTGTTGATCTCCTCCACAAGCTCAGTTGTATCCATCAGCTCATGCGGATCAATGCCCGCCAAGGGATTGCCAACAATTGTTCGCGGGCAGTCTCCACACGCTTCATAGGAGTATAGACCGACATCTTCAAGTCTTTGGAAAATATCAGGTAAGCTTTCGACGGTGAGCCAGTGAAACTGGATCGCCTGGCGTGTCGTCACATCAACCAGATCACGACCATATAGTCTGGCGATATCGGCCAAGGCACGAGCCTGGGCAGTCGTCATGATTCCTGTGTTGATCCGGACACGCATCATGAAATGTCCGTCCTTCGGTTTTTGCTGGTAAACACCGGCCCATTTAAACCGGTCCATATCATCGGCGGGGATGGAGTCAAAGCCTTCTACTGCATATTTTTCAATAATGGTACGGATTACGTCCAATCCGTCCTTCTCAAGCTTTACAAATTCAAATTTGTTCAGCTTGTCGGGGTTAGCCGTCCATATCGGTTCATAAGCCATGTGAATAACGCCTCCTGCATCATGATTTGAGTGTTATGTCATGCTGTTAAATAATTAATTCCGATTTGAATAGTATGATATTGAAGTTGATATTATCACACATCATCGTGTCCGTAAATGAAAAAATGGATTTCTTTATCAAATTTTCAAATCGATTGTTTTTGGAATATGGAGTCTGCGGGCAAGTGGAGAGACAATCTGACGGGGTGATTTTTAGGTCAAATATTTTTAGTCAAGGAAGGAATTCATAAAATGTGTTGCATTAATGATTAAATATGAGAAAAAGTTGTGACTTTTTTACTTTTTTTGAGAGGAAGGGCTTGCATAAGGGCGTGGGCGCGGATAACATAGAAGAAGATATGTAAAATGCCCGAGAAACCACGAGGAGGTTCGTTCTATGTTCCTTGCAGCAGCTGCGGAAACCGGTTCCAATTTCAAAACATTTGATATTTTCATGATTTTGTTTACGATCCTGATCTTTATCGGTGTAGTCCGCTTGTTAACTGCCCGTCAGAAGAATAAATTCGCAATCGCTTTCGGCATTGTCAGTCTGCTGGTTTTTCTCTACTCGGACTATGCGATGGTCATGAATTGGTTCAGCACCAGTCAGTGAATGAACAAGATACATAAGAGGACGTCCCGCTGTGACACAGTGAGGGCGTCTTTTTTTCGTCTATGTGCGTCTACTAGGATAGAGATTTTGCATAAATGGAGGAAAATATTAGGTGGAAATTAGGTCTTATAGCAATTGTACGGGCCATGCCCCTGTGATACATTGAGGAGTACACGTAGCCATGCAGGCTAACGTATGGAGAGGAACGGGTGAAGAGATGAGGATTTCTGGGAGTAGAAAGGCCGTAGGCACGCTATTGAGTATAACACTGTTACTCGGCGTGGGGCTGTCGCCAATTTTCGTGACAACGGCAGAGGCAAAATCTGTTAGCGAAAATACAAGCAGTGCCAACTATACATACGAACAGGATCCGGTTCCGCGAGTGATTAAAAATATGTCGCCCTCCGTTGTTGGAATCATCGGTAAGACATCCGGAGGAAACACTCAAAGCGGAGAAGACCGCTATAATCTGACTCACGGTACAGGGGTTATTTTCAAATCGGATGGTTGGATTATTACGAACGCACATGTTGTCGATGGGAATACGGGTATTACGGTCGTTACGGCTGACAATAAAACATACAAAGCAGAAAAAGTATTCAGCGATACGACTAGTGATATAGCATTGGTCAAAATCAACGCTAAGTCGCTAACACCTGCCAAGTTCGCCAAGAGCAGCCGTTCGGCTCAGGTAGGTGAGAAGGTTATCGCGATTGGTACACCGGTCTATTTCACGCTCCGTAATTCTGCGACGGTAGGTGTGGTCAGCGGCCTCGACCGGAGTGTGGACAGTTCATACCGGCTGATTCAGACGGATACGGCGATTAACCCCGGGAATAGCGGCGGACCGCTCGTTAACCTGAAGGGTGAGGTCATCGGTATTAACAGTATGAAGTTCTCTGGCGTAGAGGTCGAAAATATGGGCTTCTCCATTCCGACGGAAACTGTCCAATATGTGACCAGTCATCTGCTGAAGTATGGTGAAGTGAAACGGGCAGGACTGGGACTCTCACTGGAGGAAAGTTGGTCTGCGATCGTGGGCCTTCCGAGTGATGATCCGCTAACTGTCACAAAGGTGCTGTCGGCTCAAGCCAAGAAAGCTGGAATTAAAGAAGATGATGTGCTCTACTCGATCAATGGGAAACGGGTATATTCGGTAGTGGATATCAATGAAATGCTGAAGGATTTTATGCCTGGGGCAAAGGTTAATGTATTGATGCAAAGCGATGGGGATATCGTAAACCGCACGCTCACACTTAGTAGTGAAAATAAAACAGAAGCTGTAGCGGCTATAGCGGCAGCAGGGGAGGAGTAGTAATGATGAAGTCAGAGAACACGCTTGTTCACAATAAAGTATGGCGAACATCCGCCGCACTACTGGCTGCCTTCGTACTCAGCGCCTCCTTATCGCTGCCGGTGTGGGGAGACTCGATAGAGAAACGGGTGCTCACTCTGCAGAAGGGAAGCAGTGCAGCTGTCGTTAACGGCGAGTCTTATACGATTGCCAAACCGTATATCAAGCAAGGCACGGTTATGGTTCCTGTCGGTGTGTTCAAAAAAGCATTCGGTAGCCAAATTAAGTTGGAAGGCAGTAGCCGAGTCCGGGTTCTCCAGGGACCACATGTTGTTGTGATGTCCATCGGTAGCACGACAGCATGGGTGGATGGGAAGAAGATCAACCTAACGGTGGAACCTCAGATGGTGTCAGGTACACTGATGGTCCCACTTCGTCCGGTAGCAGAAGGAATCGGAGCCAAGGTATATGCTGACAAAAACGGCAAGCTGAGCATCAGCTTGGACGTGATGGATAAAGATGAGTCGACACAGAACAATACGGGCATCGACGCTACGGCTGGCAAGACACGGATTGGCAATAGCTATTACGAATGGAGCATGAATTACCCTTCCGGCATGGTTATCGGAGGCGGTGCAGATAATGAGAGCGTTGCGGTGTTCTCTGATGCGACCGGACGTTATTATCTGGAGGTTCATGCCACGCCGCAGCAGGTGAAGCTGGATACCGAGGATCTTTTGCAGAGGCTGGTGAAGGACGCCCGCAGTTCAGGAGATATTGTGCTGGACCGGGAGATTGTGATGCGGGCAGTAGTGCCTTATGCACGCATCATTTCACGTGATTCGGAAGGCGTATTATGGGAAGGCCGGGGGTATTACGCGAACAACAAGGTGTACGGAATTTATTTCGCCGATGGTGATGCTTCGCACTATAAGGATTTGGATAAATACGCTGGACTGCTTAATTCCTTCAAGCCATCCTTTAATACAGGGGATAAGAGTCTAAAGGATCTTTCTTCGATTGAAAATGGACTCCGCAGTGTCGTGAATCCGGACTACGGTATTGTGGCGGGTGTTCCGGCAAGCTGGGCGGTCAACAATCAGGAGATGTTTTATGGAGATGAAGAGAAGGGCTATCTGTCCATAAGGGTGACCTCTGCGCCGAAGGGAATGGCGGGCACACTTAACGGCTGGGTCGATCAGATGAAGAGTTGGCTCGCGGAAGCATTTGTGCCGGAAGCCTACGAAGTGGTTGGATTAACCCCAGTGATTATTAACGATGTAAAAGGTCAAGTTCAGGAGGTCCGCTACAATTTTGGCGACGGTTGGACGACGGAGTACGAAGTCATGCTGCAAGAGAATGGCTACCGCTATTATTTGGAATATACCGTACCTGAGGGACAAGAAGAGACCGCCAAGGCATGGAAAGATGTGCTGAATTCGATATATATTGATTATGATGTTGTTCCCGCCAACTTTGGCCGGATCGATGATGAAGACTTTTTGATGGATAAGTCTAAAATGACAGTCAAGAGCTCCAACACTTATCGTTACAACGTAGCTATTCCGCGCTACTGGACAGCGATCAGTGACCGCTTTGATACATCAAAGGTAGAATACGGGTTCGTCGGAGGCAGCTTCGAGATAACGGCTGATAAAGAGACAAAGGCGGAATACGTGATCAGCGGGCTGAAGCAGTATTACAAGGAAGCAACTTCAGGCAGCAATAGTGAAGTTAAACTTCTCGGAACAGACAACATTACGTTTGCCGGAGCTCCGGCTGTATCGTTCAAGGCGTACCAGATAAGGGATGAAATTGCGTATACGTCCAATCAGATCGTTTTTGAAAGCGACGGTATAACGTATACCATATCGACGGTGCTCAATGATTCAAATGCCACGGAAGCTCAGAAACAAGCCATTGAGAAGGCACTGGCCTCGTTTGAATTGGTGAAGTGAGGGTTAGGCTATTATTAAGATGATAAATTATTAAATGAATGAATGAGTTTTCTTGGATAGTACCATTTGATAAAGAGCCAAACAGTTTACGACTGCTTGGCTTTTTATATCGTTAATTCGTGTGCGCTTTATGACATTCATATGAATTTCATTTTTAATGAAGAGGAAGAGGGGATGGAATGAGAGAGTCTTTAAAAGATATGTTTTCAACGTCTTTTGTGGAATCGTTTGCTGTTAAGGTAAAAGAGAAATATCCGGCTTTTAATACAGAGCAATTCAAGTCGCTAATTCACGATGAGACTTGGGAGGCTGAGGAGTTTAAGCAGCGCATAAGGCATATTACACATGCTCTGACGGGGACGCTTCCGCCTTCTTATGTCGAAGCTTTAGATGTTCTTTATAAGGTGGCCCCAGAATGCAGAGGAATTGAGCATTTGTTTATCCCGGACTTTGTCGAGGTGAACGGGATGGAGGATTTTGAACGATCCATGCAGGCGCTTCAGTTCTTTACTCAGTTCTCTACCTCGGAGTTTGCCGTTCGGCCGTTCATTATTCGGGAACAGGATAAGATGATTGCTCAGATAACAGAGTGGGCGCAGAGCGATAATGAACATGTACGCAGGCTTGCCAGTGAAGGGTGCAGACCGCGTCTTCCTTGGGGGCAGCAGTTGCCTGAGCTAATCCGTGATCCGGGCCCTGTTTTGCCGATTCTGACACAGTTGAAGGAAGATAAGTCGCTATATGTTCGGAAAAGTGTGGCGAACCATCTGAATGACATTTCGAAGGATCATCCGGAGTTGGTGTTAGACCTGGCAGGAAAGTGGTACGGAGGTCATCCGCTAACGGATTGGATTGTAAGACATGCTTTGCGCACGCTGCTGAGACGGGGTGATGTACGGGCCTTGGCGATTTTTGGATACGAAGAGCTTGAGGAAACCATGGAGGTTGCATCCCTGCAGGTGAAGCATCCGGTCATTGCCGTGGGTGAGGACTTGGAATTTTCTTTTACGTTAATCAACGGGAGTGATCAAGCGAGCTCGCTTCGGATTGACTATGAGATCGGGTACATGAAGGCGAATGGGAAGCAGGCGCCAAAGCGCTATAAATGTTCGGATAAGGTGTACGCTCCAGGCGGTCATAAGGTGACGAAAAAGCAATCCTTTAAAGTAATCTCAACTCGGCGCTTCTATCCCGGAGAGCACAGTCTGGATATTTTGGTTAACGGAAAGAGGATGGCGTCCGTTTCGTTTGTGCTGGAGGAGTAGCTGGTTGGGACGTGGATCTTGACGACCACCGAGAGGAGTTAGCGTTTTACGTAAACGCGTCAATTTAGTCGTGAGTTCGCCTCTGCCATTTCATAGAAAAGCTTTCGGTATCCCCCCACATTTGGTACACTAGACAAGTTAAAGAACCATAGGTCTCTAGACGGTATGATTCACGTAAAGAGAGCTGCTGTTGACGTTGGATATGCAATGTTTTCTGAAAGTGATGAAATATTTACAGTAACCGGCAGGACTTGCTGGTTTGGGAGGATATAGATGGATACAAAAGATTTGCGAAGAGAAGACGTGGAGCTGCTGGCACCCGCAGGGGATTGGGACTGCATGCGTGCTGCCGTGGCAAATGGTGCGGACGCGATCTTTTTCGGGGTAGAGAAGTTTAACGCGCGGGCACGTGCCAATAACTTCCGGATGGACGAGCTGCCGGAGATCATGGGATTTTTGCACAGTTATGGTGTGAAGGGATTTTTGACGTTTAACATTTTGGTGTTCGAGAATGAGATGGAGGATGCCAAGGAACTGATCGACGCTTGTGTTGATGCAGGTGTGGACGCGGTGATTGTGCAGGATCTTGGTTTGGTAAAGCTGATCCGTGAGATCTCTCCGGATTTTCCGATCCACGGCTCGACACAAATGACGATTACATCACCGGAAGCGGTGGAGTTTACGAAGCCTTTTGATATGGAGCGGGTTGTACTGGGCCGCGAGAATAATTTGAAGCAGATTCAAAAAATCGGTGAGCAGGCAAAACTGCCGATGGAAGTGTTCGTGCACGGGGCTTTATGCGTATCCTACTCTGGTCAGTGCCTGACCTCCGAGATGTGGGGCGGCCGTTCGGCGAACCGCGGAGAATGCGCGCAAGCATGCCGTTTGCCGTATGATCTCATGGTGGATGGCGAACAAAAGCCGATGGGCGATGTGGCATACCTGTTGTCTCCAAAAGATTTGGCGGCCATTGATCTGATGCCGGAGCTGATTGAAGCGGGCGTCATGTCCTTTAAAATCGAAGGACGTCTGAAAAGTCCGGAATACGTTGCGAATGTGGTCAGTAAATATCGGAAGGTCATCGACCGGTATTTTGATGGGGATGATTCGAAGCCGAGCAAGGAAGAGGTACGGGAGCTGCAGCAGAGCTTTTCGCGCGGATTTACGCACGGCTTCCTGGACGGAACGAACAATAAAAAGCTGGTGGAAGGCACGTTCCCGAAAAGCCGGGGTGTGTATCTGGGTCGGGTAGAGCAGATTCTTCGCGACGGTGTTGTATGTAAGCTGGAAGCACCGCTGAAGCGCGGCGACGGTATTGTGTTTGACGCTGGAGATCCGACGAAGAAGGAAGAAGGCGGCCGCGTGTACGACGTGCGCCGTAAAGGTGTGAAGCTCGAGAGCGAAGCTGAGGAAGGTTGGATCATCGACATCGTACCAGGCCGCAGTGATGTGGACCTGCGAAAGCTTCATGTTGGTGACCGGATTTGGAAGACTAACGATCCGGCGCTCGACAAACGTCTACGGCAGACGTATGAGACAGATAAGCCGTACCGGGTATTCCCGGTACATGTGCGTGTCAGCGGACGTCCTGGACAGCCGCTGTCAACTTGGTGGACCGACGTGCAGAAGGGCACAACGGTCCAGGTGGATTCGGAGCTGGAACTGGAGATCGCCCAGAAGCGTCCAATGAACCGTGAGCTCCTTGAGGAGCAGTTCGGTCGCTTGGGCGGAACGGTGTTCCAGCTGGAACAGCTTGACGTCGAGTTGTACGGAGACGTCATCGTCCCTATGCGCGAGCTGAACAGCATCCGCCGCCGTGCGGTGGAGCTGCTCGAAGGCGAGCGTCCGAAGCCGCCCGTGTATGTGAAGCGGGCAGTGTCGGTTTATGGCGATGCGGCGAAGCCAGCAGCGCCAGTCATGCGCGGTGAAGCGCAGCTTACCGCGCTGTGCCGCAGCCTCCCGCAGGTAGAGGCTGCAATCGAAGCCGGCGTGGAGATGATATACGCCGACTTCGAGTTTATCAAGCAGTTCCCGGCAGCAGTAGAAGCCGTGCACGCCGCGGGCAAGCAGATTGCGCTGGCTACGCCGCGCATCCATATGCCGGGCGAGAACGGTTACCACAACAATATTTTGCGCCTGCAGCCGGATGCCGTGCTGGTACGCAACACTGGTGCGCTGTATTTCTACCTGCGCCACCGGATGGAGAACCCGGACAAGAAGCATCCGCGCCTCATCGGTGACTTCTCGCTGAATATCGCCAATCATAAAGCGGTCGATCTGTTCCTCGAAGCTGGCTGTGACGCTGTCACACCGTCGTATGACTTGAACATCCAGCAGATGGTTGACTTGCTAGGCAAGGCGGATACGTCCAATATAGAGATTGTTATCCATCAGCATTTGCCGATGTTCCATACGGAGCACTGCGTGTACTGCACGTTCCTGAGCGAAGGAACGGACTTTACGAACTGCGGCCGTCCTTGTGAGGAGCAGCGCGTATCGCTTCAAGACCGGATCGGCATGTCTCACCCTGTACGGGTGGACGAAGGCTGCCGTAACACAGTATACAACGCCATCGAGCAGTCCGGTGCAGAGTATCTGGCGAACTTCATGGAGCTCGGTGTATCAAGCTACCGAGTCGAATTCCTGGAAGAGACTCCAGAGCAAGTGCACGAAGTTATCGACCTCTACAACCGCGCTCTTCGCGGCGAGATCAGCGGCACACAGGTATGGAAGAAGCTGAAGGCGACCAACCAGCTCGGCGTAACGCGTGGGCAACTGGTGAAGTAGGGTTGAAGCGGGTTAAACTCTACAAATATTTAAGAGCACGATCGAGGGATAAAGCCTCAATCGTGCTCTTTTTTATTATTTTACATATGAAATCATTATTATTGCTTTTCCATGACCAACGCTGCTTCCGTTCGCTTATCTTGTTCCATAGCATAGGAAATACACCGCTCCACAAAATCCAGAACTTCCTCAGATACTGGGTACAGCCCAGACTTTTCTACAGGCTGTTTCCGCACCTCCCAGAACTTGTTCATCAGCTCCTCGTCACCTCCGAAGGTTTCATTCGAAACCTCGATCAAATCGGATGCAATTAAATATCCTTCTTCCGATTCTGGTGCAATAGACTGCTCTACACAGCATTCGATACGCCGTAATAAGGAAATGTATTGCTGGGTCATCCGGTCGTTGTTACTGAGATTGGGAAGAGCTTGCTTCAAGAACAGACGTTCATCATCTTCAAAGTAATCCATCCATTTTTTAGAGCTGGTTTGAGCGATTCGCACGAGACTGGATACTCTCTCCCACGATATTGAGCCTTCCAGATCTATCATATTGATTAAGGAATTCGTGTTCGAAATACTGCTCTGAAGTAGGGTCAACTGTTCTTGGAGATGATTGTGATGTGCGATTAAAATATCCCGAAATGACAGCTTTTCCAGCACATTTTGGATTTCCTCGAGTGGCAGTGAGAGCGATTTAAGCAGTGTGATTTTTTCAAGGGTGAAAAGATCTTCTTCAGAGTAGTGACGCCGGCCGTTATCATCTTTAAAGCTGGGGGTGAGAAGACCGATCTGATCATAATAACGCAGTGTGCGGACAGAAACATTACTCTGCTTCGATACTTGTCCGGTGGTCCATCGATTCATGCTGTACCTCCTAATAAAAAGCTTGCAGGTGACGTTGCGTCACCTTATATAGTGAAATTATATCACAGAAGATAAAGGGGTATGAGCAATGAATAGCAGCGTGACGAGATGGAAGGAACAAGACAACTGGACATGGAAAGAGTTTGTAGCTTTGCTACTGCTCGAGTTTGTTTTTGTAATTGGATTTATCAAATTTGTAGTAAAACCTGCTTATACACAGTGGCTTGGAAACGAGCTGTATTCGGGAACATTGACGGGACTCACGATAGCAGTTGTTTTGATATCAGGTGTGTATTTTGTTGCACTTCGTCCCAAACGGTTGTCATGGAGTGAAGTGGGCATAAGATCATTTCCGGCGAAGGATTGGGGACGCATTCTTTTATGGACGCTTCTATTAATTGTTGGTAGTGTACTGGTCATGGTGCTTACCAGTTTTATCGGGAATACATATGAGAACAGTAAAACAGAGGCTATGCAGCAAAACGTAACCATCTTCACTGTGTTTATCGCTTTTGTAGCAGCAGCAATTATTTCACCGATCTATGAGGAAATATTTTATCGCGGCTTTTTATACCGCTGGCTGCGTACACGTATAGGTATGCGCTGGGCGATTCTACTGAGCTCGCTGATTTTTACGGTTGTCCACATTCCAACATATAATGCGATGCCGGTAAATTTTTTGTGCGGCGTTGTCTTTGCATGGGCGTATGAGCGGACGAATTCGATATGGCCGGCGGTTATCATTCATGGGTTGGTGAATGGGATTGCTGTGGTATTAACGGCACTTGGGTAGGTATATCTATGTAAAAGGCTCAGATGACTGATATAATAGTCTGAAAGACAGATGTTAGGCAGATTATTCCATCCTATTCTGAAAGGAGCCCAGACATGAAAATACGTAAAGCCATTATCCCGGCGGCGGGGCTCGGCACACGGTTTCTTCCCGCAACTAAAGCCATGCCTAAAGAGATGCTTCCGATTGTGGATAAACCGACGATCCAATATATCATTGAAGAGGCAGTAGCATCTGGAATTGAAGATATTATTATTGTTACAGGCAAGGGTAAAAGAGCAATTGAAGATCATTTTGACTCTTCATTCGAACTGGAACATAATCTGGCGGGAAAAGGGAAGTGGGGTTTGCTTGAGGAAGTGCGTCGTCCTTCTGAATTGGCAGATATCCATTACATTCGGCAAAAGGAACCGAAGGGTCTCGGTCATGCGATCTGGTGCGCCCGTAAGTTCATCGGAGACGAGCCTTTTGCGGTTTTGCTCGGAGATGACATTGTAGAGGCCAACGTGCCGTGTCTGAAGCAGATGATAAACGTCTATGATACCTATCATTCTGCTGTTGTAGGTGTACAACCGGTATCTTGGGATGAAGTGGATCGATATGGAATTGTGGATGGGCGCGAAAAGGCGGATCGGATTTATGAGACATCCAGACTGGTAGAGAAACCTTCTAGAGATGAGGCGCCTTCCAATCTTGCTATTATGGGGCGTTACATTTTACCGCCAGATATTTTTGCTTTATTAGAAGGACAAAAGGCAGGGAAAAACGGTGAGATACAGCTTACGGATGCGTTGTCTACATTGGCTCAGTTAGAACCAATTTTAGCTTATCAGTTTGAGGGTATGCGTCACGATGTGGGGGAAAAACTAGGATTTATAAAAACTAATTTGCATTATGCGTTGCAGAAGGAAGAGTTGCGTGAAGAACTTTTGGAATATATGAAAGACGTAATGTGTAAAGAGACTGCAAAGCAATAGATAATAACTACATTTCATAAATACAATAATAAAGCGGGGCAGCTCTTGGTAGATAATTTCTACCGGAGCTGCCCCTCTGTTTTTCTAGAATTGTAGCTCAGCTAACTGCTGAATTTCTTGCTTAGAATTCGGATTGACTTGCATCAGTTTGTCCATTAGAACGTCATCGCTTTGCCCCTGCTTTTGAAGGGAGGCAAGGTACCATTGGGCAATATCCTGATTGGCCGTCTGAGACAGATCATCCTGAAGGCCCATCTTCAGCGCTACGGCTGCCTTATCAGGCTGATCGGTCATGAAGTACATTTTGCCCGTGTTCAGGATCATTTCAGGAGTGTTTTCAAACGCCCGGCCTTGGAGTTGGCCTTCTGGCAGTGTAGTGAGATGCTTAATACCTGTTTGCACTTTCTCGAAAACCTCGGTGCCACTATTGAAGTACTTATCTTTGGCGGCCGTATCGTCTGTTCCCAATGCTTGATAGCCCAGGTCAAAGGCTTGATTAATAATCTGCTCATGCCATTCAATATCCCACTTGAACTTCTTGGCATTCGCCATAAGAAGATCGAAGGCTTTATCTTTCTCATTTTTCAGTTGATGGCCCTGGATAAGGCGATTGATCATGAACTTGTTGTTCGGCTCGTCTTTCAGAGCTTTGCTCAGAAGCTCGACGGACATATTGTAGAATGCTTCATCCTGGGTCTGCTTATAAACTGAGTGATATAGAGAGGACAGGAGAAGCACGGAGTCCGGATGGCTCGGGCGTATGCTAAGATCCTTATCGAGAGGTGCTTTAATCTCATTATAAGACTTGCTTGTTTGGGCCAATTTCCGAGCTTCCAGTGCTGAACTGCTTGCCTGAATATATCGAATAGACGTAATCAGGATCACGATTGCACCGATTCCTACGGCAGCACTGTACATCCCTCTGGCTGTCGTATCTTTCATCTTCCATTTTGTCAGCGGCTTGCTGTCCATCACGGCTGCCATACCACCGAGTCCAAGGAATACTAGAATCCCGATAAAAACATAACTCATGTTAAAGTCCAAAATACTGTGTATCAATATAGATAACACGATAATGACATACAAGAAGTGAGAATTACGGTCCTCTTCATCGGTTTTAACGTAACCGCGAATATATTTATAGAAAATAAACAATATAAACGATATGAAAATAAGAAATCCGACAATCCCAACTTCAATCAAATACTGTAAGAAGAAGTTGTGAGCCTGACGGCTGGTGTATGGGTTGTTTTGGTATTGCTCGTAAAGCGAGGCCCAAGCCCCTCCGCCAGCTCCGAATACGGGATAATCGGCAACCACCTTCATCGCATCTTTATAAAATGTAAAGCGTTCCAGAACACTGTGCTGGTTAAGATTGATGTTATCCAGACGGATAGCGATGTTCTGCGGCAGAATGTTCTTCACACTCGTGCCGATGAATAGGAAGATCAACAGTCCGCCAAGAACAACGGAACTGACCGGAATCCATAGACTGGATCCTTTTTTCGCAGACCATCTTTCCAGCGCTTTATCTAGCATTGGAGCAACATACGTTTGAATGGCCCATCCGAGTAATCCGACTACTACGGACACTCCGAGCAAGATTCCCCAACCTTTGAGGGCACCACCAGCGTTAAACTTTTCATTCAGCTGCAGTCCCAGTTCAGTGACGGGTTTGGAGATGAGTAACGATGCCACACCTGCAATAGCGCAATATAGAATCCAGAGAATCTGCTTCGCAGGCTTCAGGAACATGAGAAGTAGAGCGAATACTACCGGCAGCATTACAAGCCCGCCCCGAGACAATGTCAGCAGTAAGGATACGATGATTGGCACCAGCATGAAGCTGTGGAAAACCTGGCTGTACCATTTACGTGAAGTAGTAATATAGAAGACAGCTGCGAACAAAAATGCCATTAGAAATGCAGCATATGTATTAGCGTACTGAAAGACGGAAGTTAGACGCAGGCCGTTCGAGTCTACCATTACAGCGTTTGTGTAAATGCCGTTCAGAACCGTCTTGGAGAACCAGTTTACAATTGCACCTGCGGTCTTTCCCTGTCCAAACCAATGCAAAAGTCCGAAACCTACGATAGCATAGGCTACCGTCATGATAGTTGTTTGGATTACTCGGTTGCCAAATTTATCTTGCAGCAGATATAATCCAATCAAAAACATAATGGCATAAATGCACTGGACAATAACCATGTTCATAGCGAGATAATGGGAAGCAGCCCCTAACAATGAAATAACATAGGATAAAGGAAGAAGAAGGACGCCTACTATTAGCCAATCTCGTTGATCATCCAATCGGATGTTTTTAAAATATTTGGCGATCCATAGGAACAGCAGAACACAAGCAGCAGCAGCTGCCTGGAAAATGGGCTTCTCAAACTCTAGCATTTGGCCATTAAACAACGCGGTTTGGAACGGCGTCCAGGCTAGAAATAACATGGTTCCAATCAATAGAATCCAAGATAACGCAGGTATCTTATTGTTGCCCTTCGAGGGAGTAGTAGATTTTTTACCAATTACTGTTTTCCGCAACATTAATTAGCTCCTTTTCCTATAGGTACGACGATAGTTTATCATAGTATATGTATTGAAACTACGTTTAGAGGTGAGTAGTTTCTAATAAATGGGTAGTTCTAGAACGTAAATGTAACTTTGGAAGGAGCGAAAGAATGCTAAAACATCTGTGTAATTTCATTACAGATATTTATAAAAGTAGACAAATGATTTTCAGTTTGGCAAAAAAAGATTTTAAATCAAAGTATCTTGGCAATTATCTGGGCATTATTTGGGCATTTATTCAACCTACATTTATGATATTAATCTATTGGTTTGTATTTCAAGTAGGTTTTAAAAGTAACCCCGTAGAAGATTTTCCATTCGTTCTTTGGCTCATATCCGGAATAATCCCATGGTTCTTTTTCTCTGATGCCATGACAGGTGCAATGAATTCAATTGTTGAAAATAGCTATCTGGTGAAAAAAGTAGTTTTTAAGGTCAGTGCTCTTCCACTAATCAAAATAATTGGTGCCCTTTTTATTCATTTGTTTTTTGTATTCATATTATTTCTACTCTTTTTTCTGTATGGGTACTCACCAAGTCTATATCAATTACAAGTCTTCTATTATTTAATATGTATGATTGCTTTAGTTTTAAGTTTGTCATGGATTACTTCATCTTTAGTTGTTTTTATAAAAGATTTCGGTCAATTAATATCAATGTTTTTACAAATTTTTTATTGGATGACTCCTATTTTTTGGTCTTTTAATGTTGTTCCAACAGAATATCAATTTATTTTTAAGTTAAATCCTTTATTTTATATTATTGAAGGATACAGAGACTCAATGATTCATCAAGTTGGATTTTGGCACCACTATTATCAAACAATATATTTCTGGTTGGTCGTTTTAGTTTTTTCTACAATAGGCATGTTTTTGTATAAGAAGCTCAAGCCTCATTTTGCAGACGTTTTATAGGAGGTTAAACTTATGTCTTCAGATCTTTCTATAAAGGTATCTAATGTTTCGAAGTTATACAAATTATATAACAAACCTATAGAGCGGTTAAAAGAAACTCTACATCCCGGTCGAAAGAAGTACTATCATGAATTTTTTGCTTTAAATAATATATCGTTTGAAGTTAAAAAGGGAGAGACGGTAGGGATCATTGGGAAAAATGGATCAGGTAAGTCCACCTTGTTAAAACTGATTACGGGAGTATTAACCCCTTCTTCTGGTAGCATCTATGTAGATGGGAAAATATCAGCATTGTTGGAACTGGGAGCTGGTTTCAATCCTGAATTTACTGGTTTAGAAAATATATATTTGAATGGAACCATAATGGGTTTTTCAAAAGAAGATATGGATTCAAAATTAGATCATATTTTATCATTTGCTGAAATTGGAGACTACATAAACCAGCCAGTCAAAATGTATTCGAGCGGTATGTTCGCTAGACTGGCTTTTGCTGTAGCTATTAATGTGGAACCTGAAATATTGATAGTTGATGAGGCATTGGCGGTAGGAGATGTAAGATTTCAGGCGAAGTGTTTTAAGAAGTTCAAAGAACTAAAAGAAACAGGTGTAACTATTTTATTCGTGAGCCATGACGTATACTCGGTTAGGAATTTTTGTGATAGGGTTATTTGGATTAATGAAGGGCAGCTACAGCAAGTCGGTGCAACTATTGAGGTAACTGCTAGTTACGTTGAATACATGAATAGAGATCAAACCTCTGCAATTGCTAATGATGTCAATGAGGATGTTCAAGAAAGGGTGACTCAATTTAATCCTATTAATAGATGGGGGAGAAATGTGGGTCTAATTAAATCGGCTGTTCTATTTAATAGTTCTTTGCGTGAGACAGAAGTTCTTGAAGTTGGAGAGCCATTTACAATAAAGATAACAGCCTATATTTCCTCAGATGTTAATGCGAGTACACTTAGTGTAGCCTTCTCGATTAAAAATACGACAGGGCAAGACTTAATTGTATCTACTACTTATGATAATGAATTGAAAGGAATCAACAGGAAAGACTGTCTTATCGAAGTCCAATTCACTTTGAATAACTATTTGAATCAAGGGGACTATGTTTTAATCGCCGCTCTAGAAGATAGAACAAACCCATCCCCAGAATACTATGACTATATAGAAGGGGCGGCATATTTCAAAGTCACCTCTAAGAAGCAGCTATTCGGCTTAATTAACGTTCCGGTTGAACAAAATATCACTTTTCTTAAGTAGGTCCTATCTCATAAATAATCAATAAGGAGCTATTGGAATGAGTAACCAAGTATTGAATAGCAAAGAATATTGGAATAACAGATTTACAACCGACTGGGAGGATAACAAGGGAAGAGGCCAAACAGCTTTTTTTGGGCAACTTGCTCTAAACATGTTTCCTGAATGGTTTGTTAGGGAAGTTGTTGATCACAAGTTGAGTATAGCTGACATTGGGTGCGCGGAAGGTGATGCGACTCAACTATTGTCACAGAAGTTTGTGGATTCAGAAGTGGTAGGAATTGATTTTTCTGAAGAAGCGATAGAAAGAGCGCAATTTTACTACCCCAACTTGAACTTTAAGAGTGGTGATGTAAATCATCTGACAGAAAAGTATGATGTTATTTTTTCTTCTAATACATTAGAACATTTTTCAAACCCCATAAGTATAATGGAGAAGTTAACAGAAAATAGCGAAGAATTCATGGTGTTTCTAATTCCGTTTCAAGAATATTCTCTTATAGAAGAACATTTTTTTACGTTTGATTATAAGAGTTTTCCATTAAAGCTTAAGAACTATCTTTTAGTGTACTATCAAGAAATTGACTGCACTCTTGAAAATTCAAGCCACTGGCAGGGTAAGCAAATAATGATTATATACAGCAATGAACAAACGGTGGACTACAGCAATTTTAGTATAGAGTCGGCAAATGGAAATATTCCAATAATAAATAGACATATTAGCAGTCTCACTGAAATTCAAAATAAACTTATTAATGAAGTAAATGAAAAAACAAAAGTAATAGAAAAATTAGAGAACAATTCAATCACTCTCCAAGAAAACATAAGTGGACTGGAGAATAATCTGCAAGAAATGGAGAGAGAAAGCCAATTACTTAGTCAAAGAGTTTTCAGGTCAGAAAATGAACTTAATGAAATTTACAATTCTGGCGTTTGGAAATTAGCATTAAAATATTACAAAATCCGCGATACCAAGCCATTTCTGTACATTTATAAGTCAGCTAAAATCATTAAATCATCGGGAGTAAGAGTTTTTTTACGAAAGCTATATGATAAAGTTTTTGTGAAAAATAAAACGATTCACTCTTATCAACATCAAAAGCAATTAAAGCGAATTTTAAGAAAACATAAAAACAAGCAGATAATTGTGTTCCCTCATTTAGTTGACTGGAATATCCCATTATTTCAAAGACCACAACACATTGCGCTTAAGCTTGCCCAACACGGTTTTTTGTACTTCTATTGTTCACCTAACAGTTACGATAATGTGAATGGTTTTCAGGAAATTGATACTTCGTGTTATTTGACTAATCGACTTGATTTATTGATGGAATTAGATACTAAGAAAATTATTCATTTGTATTCAACGGATATGAATCCTACAAACGCCTTAATTGAACAAAGTGTTGAGAATGGTGATCTTATTTTTTACGAATATATTGATGAGATTCATGAGGAGCTTTCTGGCAGTATTCCGGAATTCGTTATACAGAAACATGACTTTATTCTGAAAAATGAAAAATGTGTTGTAGTAGCGTCTGCTAACAAATTGTATGATGAGGTTAAAAGCGTTCGAATGAACAATTTTGAACTAGTAACAAATGGCGTAGATTACAATCATTTTCGAAAAAGTTACAGTTATGAGGATGCACCTGAATTAATTAAAAATGTATTAAATAAAAAAAGCTCTGTCATCGGTTACTACGGTGCATTTGCCAGTTGGTTTGACTATGAATTAATTATAAAACTAGCAACGGAAAGGCCCGAATATCAGATCTTATTAATTGGTTGGAAATATGACAATTCGATGGACCAGTTTAAGCTGAATGAGTACGATAATATTTCAATAATCGGCCCAATTGATTATAAAGTTCTCCCTGAATATGCCTATTGGTTTGATGTTTCTATCATTCCTTTTAAAATTAATGACATTACAGATTCAACTTCTCCAATTAAATTATTTGAATATATGGCCCTAGGACGGCCTATTGTTACAACTGATATGCCTGAATGCAGAAAATATAAATCCGTACTTATTGGAAAAAACTCAAATGAATTTATAAGATTAATAGACAAAAGTTTAACACTAAGAGGCGACAAGCAATATGAAGAAATCCTAGAAAAAGAAGCTTTAGAAAATACATGGGATTCAAAGGCCGAAGTAATTGCAAGTCTCCTTAGACAAAATTTATAAATTAAAGTTTTCAGGTAGGTAAGAGGAGTTGATTGCTTGTTAGACAAACCCAAAATGGCTTATCTAATGCATGTAAACTGGGATTGGATAAAGCAGCGCCCCCATTTTTTATATGAGGAATTGACCCGATACTATAATGTGGATTTGTTCTATATTGATAAGCTTTATGACAGTCACCATAACAAAAATTTGAATTCTCGAAATAGTTATTCAGATTCAAATGTTATTACGCTGACAAAGTTACCTTTATCGGGACGATACAGGACGTTACAGGGCTTAGAAAAGTTAATAAATCGAAAAGCATTAAATTCATTGGAGAAATATGATTACATTTGGGTTACCTCTCCGATCATTCTGGATTTTGTATCTCTGGAAAGATTAAAAGGAAAGACCATCATTTACGATTGTATGGATGACTTTTTGAGTTTTTATCGAGATGTGGATGTGGTTTCCAGATTGAGAGAACTTGAGGTTCATCTAATCCAACGAGCTGACGTGATATTTACTTCATCGAGTTATCTTAGGGATAAAATTATATCTAGTTACTATGCATATATAAGTGCCCCCCCATATTTGGTCAATAACGGATTGAGCGAGACCTTTTTACATAGAAATGAAATAAAGTATATAAAGAAAAATGAAAAGTTGACCCTACCAAATGATATGTTGAACTTAATGTACATCGGAACAATTGGTGGATGGATTGACTTTGAGCTTATTCTAAGTATTCTTCATCAGATACCAAATAGTATGGTTACTATGATCGGTCCTATTGACACAAAAGTTCCGCAACATTCACGTTTGAATTATTTAGGTGTCATGGGACACGACAAAATTCCATGTTATGCTGAGCAGGCAGATGCTTTAATCATGCCATTTATTCTAAACGAACTGGTTCGGGCGGTTGATCCGGTAAAGATCTATGAGTATATTCATTTTAATAAACCTATTATTGCTATTCACTATGGGGAAATGGATAAGTTTTTACCTTATGTAAAATTGTACAATAATGAAGCGGAGTTTCTGGCACTAGTAAGGAACCTTCATGAATATAACGAGAAGAGCTATACTGCTGAAGATAGGTTGAGTTTTTTAATGAGAAGTACGTGGAGTGAACGATGTAAACAAATTGTTCGAGTTTTGGAAGGAGAACCACTATGAAAGCCATAATCCTAGCAGGAGGAACTGGCTCTAGGCTTTATCCCTTAACTAAAGTGACTAACAAACATTTACTCCCGGTTGGGAAATACCCAATGATATTTTATTCAGTTGAGAAACTAAAACAAGCCGGTCTTCACGATATCCTTATTATTACCGGTAGGGATCACATGGGTGACGTTGTTAACTTGCTTGGAAGTGGCAGTGAACTAGGCGTCTCTTTTACCTATAAAGTTCAGGACGAAGCTGGGGGAATTGCTCAAGCACTTGGTTTGGCAAAGCAATTTGTCGGAGAAGATCAAGTGGTCGTTATTCTAGGGGATAATGTTTTTCTTGATGATATTACTCCTTATGTTAACCAATTTCGAAGGCAGAAGGCAGGAGCAAAAATACTTATTCAACAGGTGGATGATGTCTCAAGATTTGGTGTACCGGAAATTCAAGGTGATCGAATTATTTCAATCGAGGAAAAGCCAACAGCGCCTAAAAGCCATTATGCTGTAACCGGTATTTATATGTATGATCGTCGAGTTTTTGATATTATCAGCACCTTGAAACCGTCCCCGCGGGGTGAATTGGAGATTACAGACGTTAATAATGCATATATTGAACGAGGAGAGCTTACTTTTGATATTCTGCAGGGCTGGTGGACAGATGCTGGAACACATATCTCATTGGCTCGTGCAAATGAATTAGCTAAAAACATTGAACTAGGTGATGAATTTGGTAAGTTCTAATTGTAGATAAGGGGTAAACATGTAATGAAAAAAACTCCTCTAAAATTAAATGGTGTAAGTTTATTGGAACCGGTAGTTCATCGTGACGACCGGGGCTTTTTTATGGAAAGTTACAACGCAACAATATTTCATGAACATGGCATAAATCACAACTTCATCCAAGACAATCACTCCCTGTCCTTAGAACCCGGAGTAATTCGGGGGCTTCACTACCAGCTTAATCCCAAAGCTCAAACGAAACTTATCCGCGTCCTAACAGGAGCCATTTACGATGTCATCGTAGATATACGTAAAAGCTCACCCACCTATAGACAGTGGACCGGCGTCATTCTAAGCGAGTACAACAAGCGCCAGCTACTTGTTCCTAAAGGCTTTGCCCATGGCTTCTGCACGCTTGTACCGAACACGCAAGTACTCTACAAAGTGGATGAGTACTATTCCCCTGAACATGATCGCGGCATACTATGGAATGATCCAGCTTTGGGAATTGATTGGCCAACATCCAACCCAATTCTGTCTGACAAAGATCAGCGGCATCCATTACTACAAGATGCAGAAGTGAATTTTGAGTAGGGGGGCTTTTCAAGATGAAACTTCTTGTAACCGGCGGTGCCGGATTTATTGGCAGTAATTTTATCTTATATATGATGCAGCAGCATCCGAGCTATCACATTATTAATATGGATGCGCTAACGTATGCGGGAAATCTCGAGAACTTAAAATCCATTGAAAATGATCCTAATTATTCATTCGTTAAGGCTGATATTGCAGACAAACAAGCCGTAGATCAAGTCTTCCAGCAGGGGATCGACGTGGTTGTTAACTTTGCAGCTGAGTCTCACGTGGATCGAAGTATTTTGGAGCCGGAAGTGTTTGTGAACACTAACGTATTAGGTACTCAGGTACTTTTGGATGCGGCTAAGAAATACGGCGCAACTAAGTTTGTTCAAGTTTCTACAGATGAAGTTTACGGCTCACTAGGAGAGAACGGTCTTTTTTCTGAAACGACACCGCTCGCACCGAATAGCCCGTATTCCGCAAGCAAAGCGGGAGGAGATTTACTGGTCAGGGCATATCATGAGACATTTGGTTTGCCAGTTAATATAACCCGCTGTTCGAACAACTATGGCCCTTATCAATTCCCTGAAAAGTTAATCCCATTAATGATATCCCGTGCTTTGAGTGACGACGCGCTCCCTATTTACGGTGATGGCTTGAACATACGCGATTGGCTGTACGTCGAGGATCATTGCAGCGCCATTGATCTTGTTATTCATCAAGGGCGTAATGGGGAAGTGTATAACATTGGAGGGAATAACGAGAGGACGAACATCCATATCGTCAAAACGATCTTGGAGCAGCTCGGGAAACCGGAATCTCTCATATCTTTCGTGGAGGATCGCCTTGGACACGATCGCCGTTATGCCATTGATCCGACCAAGATTATGAAGGAGCTGGGGTGGGAGCCTAAATATAACTTCGAAACAGGTATTCAGGAAACAATTCAGTGGTATCTTGACAATAAGGATTGGTGGACAAGAATTCAATCGGGCGTTTATCGTGAGTATGTAACGAGACAATACGGTAGGCGTTTGGGTGGATCCTGATGAAGGTACTTGTAACGGGCGCTCAGGGTCAGCTTGGACAGGATGTTGTTTCGCTTTTTGGTGAGGCAGGTCACCAGGTTATCGGTTGTGGCAGAGAGGAATTGGATGTCACGAATATGGATCAATGCCAGCAGATGATATCTGCTTATCTTCCCGACGCCATTATTCATTGTGCATCTTACACAGCGGTCGATGCGGCTGAAACGAACGTTGATGAAGCATACCTGGTTAATGCAATAGGAACCCGTAATATTGCGTTTTCGGCTGAGCAGGTCGGGGCCAAACTGGTTTATATTAGTACGGACTACGTCTTCAATGGCAAGGCCGTTCACCCTTATCATGAGTATGATAATACAGATCCTCAAACAATCTACGGAAAATCCAAACGGGCCGGGGAGTCCTTGGTTCAAAGTCTGTGCTCCAAATGGTTCATTGTAAGAACTTCTTGGGTTTTCGGTCCTTATGGAAGTAACTTTGTCAAAACCATGTTGCGTCTTGGGCAGGAGAAACCTCTCCTTCAGGTTGTAAACGACCAAAAAGGATCACCTACCTATACAGTTGATTTAGTCCGTTTTTTATTGGACTTAATAGCTACAGAAAAGTACGGGGTTTATCATGCTTCCAATAGCGGTTCATGTACATGGCATGAGTTTGCGAAGGCCATTTTTGAAGAATCACATGAACTGCTCGGCTTGTCTTTTTCCGCTAAGTTAGAACCATGCGCGACTGATGAGTTTCCTCGGCCAGCTCCGAGACCCAGAAATTCGGTGCTGGAGCACTTTGCTATTCGAAACAACGAGTTTGATGACTTTCGACATTGGCGAGAGGCGTTAAAGGAGTTTTTACTGGATATGAAACATAACCCTGAACTATACTGAAATAAATACAGCGATTGAACGAGCCTGATCTGTATGATCGGGCTTTTTATTTTGTATGGCTCGCTACTTGGGAGGTTCGGGTGCGTGAAAAGAGTACAAGTTTTGTTGTCCGCCTATAATGGTGAGCGATACATTTCAGAACAGATTGAAAGTATTATGAAGCAAAGTTATCCGGATGTGTCTGTCCTTGTTCGTGATGACGGATCTTCAGATGGAACCATATACATCGTACAGCAACTTATGCAATTCTATCCGGGTCGGATTCAGATGATCACTGGGTCTAATATAGGTGTAATCGGCAGTTTTTTTGAGCTTTTGATTCATTCGGATTCTGAAGCTGACTTCTATTGTTTCTGTGACCAGGACGATGTGTGGTTTGATTATAAAGTGAAGTCCGCGGTAACTCATCTGGACACCATATCGCATGTAGGTGAACCGGCTATGGTATTTACTTCAACGCAGCTAACAGATGATAAATTGAATAGTAAAGGTACGTGGCCGCAGTCCCCTTCCAGAGAGCCCTCTTTTTACAATGCATTGGTACAAAATATCGCAGTCGGGGCCACTATTACTTTCAATAAAGACTCCCGAAACTTCTTCCTGGAGAACCATCAGCCTGATAGAAGCAAAATATTAATGCACGACTGGTGGTTTTACATCTTAGTGTCCGCATTTGGAACGGTTATTTACGAGGAAAAGCCATCCATGATGTATCGTCAGCATGGAAACAACTTTGTTGGTGGCAGCAACTCGCTGATCCAGAAACTAAAAGATAAATTCAATAGCTTTAGAAAACACTTTGGTAAACACCTGTTGTTCCATCAAGCGTTGGAATTTGAAAGAGTTTATGGTATGAAATTAACGCCGGAGAAAAAAGAGCAACTGGATCTGTTTTTACAGGCACGTCCTAGGCTAATCGATCGAATCAGATATTTAAGCCAATCTAAACTTTACAGACAATCTTTAGTTGAAAATATATTGTTTAAGTTTTTGGTATTAGTAAAGTACATATAAACTGCTGCTGTAGATCAACTGTACAATATAATCTTACCCTGACACCTACCTCTAATATGCTATAATGACGATAGATTACTAATTTTGGCAGGAGAAGTCATGTTATGGATATAAGTATCCTAATCGTTAACTACAATACCTGTCAGCTGACAGTGGATTGTCTGCATTCAGTATTTGCCTCGAAGACGGAATACAACTTTGAGGTCATCGTCATCGACAATCATTCGGAAGACAAGTCTGTGGAGACGATCCTTGAGTTATTCCCGCAGGTCACGCTGATCGTAAACTCGGATAATAACGGGTTCGCCAAAGCCAACAACCAGGGAATGGACATCGCCCAAGGGCGTTATATCTTGCTGCTTAACTCCGATACGGTTGTGCTTGAAGATACGCTGGATATCATGATCGCATTTATGGACAAGAACCCGATAACCGGAGCTTCAGGCTGCAGAGTGCTCCTGCCGGACGGCTCGCTGGATAAAGCCTGCAAAAGAGGCTTCCCTACGCCATCGGCTTCTTTTTATTATGCTTTCGGTTTGAGCAAGCTGTTCCCGGACAAGCCGAGGTTTAACCAATACCAGTTGGGCTATCTCGATCCGGATCAAGAGTATCCTGTGGACTGCCTTGTGGGCGCCTTTATGATGGTTCGCCGCGAGACGATTGAGCAAGTGGGGGGACTTGATGAGGAATTTTTTATGTATGGTGAAGATATTGACTGGTGTTACCGCATCAAGGAGGCGGGCTGGGGAATTCACTACTATCCGCTGACGCACATCATTCATTTCAAAGGCGGCAGCGCTCGCCGTCGACCTGTAAAGATCATCTATGAATTCCATCGGGCCATGATTCTGTTCCACCGTAAGCATTACCGCGAACGATACAACATATTTGTAAACGGGACAGTCTATGCAGGCATTGGACTCAAACTAATTCTCGCACTGCTGTTCAATCGGTTAAAGGCAGTTCGTCCGGCCACGTCATTAACTTCTGATCACCAGGCTGAGGTGAAGCTATGATCCGCAAAAATCAAAGATTTCTTACTAAGCTATATATGCTTTCGGACTTCGCTTTCATACAGGTTTCTTTCCTTCTGGCATGGTGGATTAAATTCGAGAGTGGATGGATTCCTTACGAGAAGCCAATTCCTATTGAATCTTATGCGATGTGGAGTCTTGTTTACGGAGCAGTAGCAATTGTAGTTGGAGTTATGTTAGCAGTGTACTCTCCGAAACGTAAGAAACGTTATGCTGATGAATTTCTGAAAATATTCCAGACTCACTTTGTCGGCATGTTTATTCTGCTTAGCTTGATGTTTTTTGTGAAAGAGGTCAATATCTCCCGTTGGTACCTGGCGATTTATATGACGCTAAACGTTGTGAATATCATCCTGTACCGTTACTTCCTGAAGAAGATGTTAAATCATTTTCGCGAAAAGGGGTTTAACCGCCAGTTTGTTCTCATCGTTGGTGCAGGTACGCTGGGAAAAACTTTTTACAACAACCTAAGGCTGTACCCAGAGCTCGGGTATGAAGTGATCGGCTTTCTCGATGACTACCAACAGTGGAACGAGGAAGAGGCTAAACATTTCAAACCGATTTTAGGTACCGTCGACAAACTTGCTTCCGTCTTAGATCAGATGATGATTGACGAAGTTATCCTAGCGCTCCCGTTGAACGCCCATCACAAATACCTAGAAATCATCGCAGCCTGTGAAAAAGCCGGTGTTCGTACGCTCATCATTCCGGATTTTTTCGACTTCTTGCCTGCCCGGCCGATATTTGATAACTTTGCCGGGATGCCGATGATTAATGTGCGCGACATTCCGCTCGATCTGGTGGGGAACCGTCTGTTTAAACGAATGTTTGACATCGCCTTCTCATTCGTGGCGATCCTGATCACTTTGCCAGTGATGGCATGTATATACGCCGGAGTGAAGCTGACGTCCCCAGGTCCGGTCATATTTAAGCAGGAACGGGTAGGATTGAACCGTCGTACATTTTATATGTATAAATTCCGTTCGATGAAGCTTTTACCGGAGGGAGTGGAGGACACTGGTTGGACGGTCGAGAATGACCCGCGTCGCACCAAGTTCGGCTCATTCTTACGCAAAACCAGTCTCGACGAGCTACCGCAGTTCTTTAATGTGTTGTTTGGCCATATGAGCGTGGTCGGTCCCCGTCCGGAACGCCCTTACTATGTTGAGCAGTTTCGTGAAGAGATTCCGAAGTACATGGTCAAGCATCATGTGCGTCCCGGCATCACCGGATGGGCCCAAAGCAACGGCTTACGGGGAGATACCTCTATAGAAGAACGGATCAAACACGATATTTTCTATATTGAGAACTGGTCGATATTATTTGATATTAAAATCATTCTGCGAACCATCCGCAACGGCTTCAAAAATGCATACTAATCTAAACATTTAGCTTCAATATATGCCCGTTTCCTTTTCATAAGGGATGACGGGCATTTTGCTTGCGGGTGATCCCATTACCAATAAAAATGTTCGCATTTTATGCGAACATAAATTGACTTGCTCACGTTGCTATCATAGACTTAATTTAGTAGTAGACCGTTAACGTGGAGGAATGACGTTGAAAGAAATAATAAAGCCTTGGAGGCATGTATTTAAGCTCGATCCCGAGAAAGAGATCCATGATGACGCACTGGATGAGATATGCATGTCGGGAACCGATGCGATTATGGTGGGTGGCTCTACAGGAGTGACCTATGAAAATACTGTAGATTTGATGTCACGCGTACGCCGCTACGAGCTTCCGTGTGTACAGGAGGTATCCGATCTGGAGGCGGTTGTGCCTGGTTTTGACCTGTATATGGTTCCGATGGTCCTTAACACGCCTGACCCGACATGGATCCTGGAACGTCACCGCCAGGGAATCGAGCGTTATGGATATATGATTCCATGGGATCTGGTGGTCACCGAGGGCTATATTGTACTGAACCCGGATGCCACGGTAGCCAAGCTTACCAGAGCAGAGGCACAGATCAGCGAAGAATCAGCGGCGGCTTTTGCCCAAATTGCGGACAAGCTGATGAACCTGCCGGTTGTCTATCTGGAGTATAGCGGTACTTTTGGCGATATGGATACGGTGCGTACAGTTCGCAGATCATTGGATAACGCTCAACTGTTCTATGGCGGCGGGATTACGACAGCTGAACAAGCAGCTGAAGCGGCTTCCGTATCAGATACCGTAGTGGTCGGCAACGTAATTTATGATCATTTGGCTCAGGCACTAGAAACAGTTAAAGCTGTGAAAGGCTAATTGGATTAATCAAGTACAACTCATCTCGCAAGCTCCCAAAGACAGACTTTTCTACTATATAATAGTACTCATTTGAGACTTTCATTTACTCTATACAAATAGGAGGCAACTGAACCTATGCAGCCCATTAACATACAAGAGGCCGTCCAGCGCCTCAACCCTGAGCAGCGGAAAGCCGTTGAAGCGACTGACGGACCGCTGCTTATTATGGCCGGAGCCGGATCAGGCAAGACACGAGTGCTTACGCACCGGATTGCTTATCTCATCGCTACGCGCAAAGCCCCGCCATGGAGCATTTTAGCTATAACCTTTACGAATAAAGCCGCCCGAGAGATGCAGGAGCGGGTATCCAAACTTGTCGGCAATGAGGGTCGAGACATTTGGGTATCTACATTCCACTCGATGTGTGTGCGTATCCTCCGCAAAGATATCGAACGGATCGGATTCACCTCAAACTTCAGCATTTTGGACTCCACCGACCAGCTGTCGGTTGTCCGCAATTGTATGAAGCATCTCAACATCGATACTAAAAAGTTCGAACCAAAAGCGATTCTTGCGACGATGAGTGCGGCCAAAAATGAACTTATCTCTCCACAGCAGTATGAGCAAAAAGCGGGCGATTATTTTGAAAGTCTCGTTGCCAAGGTATACATCGAATATCAAAAACGTCTCAAGAGCAACAATTCCCTCGATTTCGACGATCTCATCATGACAACGATCCAGCTGTTTAAGGAAGTACCGGAAGTGCTCGACTTCTACCAGCGCAAGTTCCAATACATTCATGTTGATGAGTATCAGGACACGAACCGGGCGCAGTACATGCTGTGCCGCATGCTGGCTGACAGCCATCATCGTATTTGCGTGGTGGGTGACAGTGACCAATCCATTTACCGTTGGCGCGGAGCAGATATCAGCAACATTTTGAACTTTGAAGAGGACTATCCGGAGGCGCGGACGATTTTGCTGGAGCAGAATTACCGTTCCACTTCGAATATTTTGAACGCGGCGAACAAGGTCATAGCTCTAAATACAGGACGTAAGCCCAAGAACCTGTGGACCGAGCAGGGAGAAGGGCCAAAGATTAAGGTGTTCCGCGGTGATTCGGAGCATGACGAGGGCTATTTTGTCACTTCTGAAATTAACAAAAACGTGAAAACAGGTAAGTCCTATCAAGACCATGCCATTCTGTACCGTACCAACGCCCAGTCCCGGGTAATCGAGGAAATTTTGATCAAGTCGGATATCCCTTACCAGATCGTCGGCGGCATCAAGTTCTACGATCGCAAAGAGATCAAGGATCTGCTCGCATACCTGCGGCTGATTTCCAACCCGGATGACGACATTAGCCTGACGCGGATCATCAATGTGCCGAAAAGAAGCATCGGTGACACGACCGTTGGCAAGTTGGCTGCTGCGGCTGGTGAACGTGGAACGTCGATCTTCCGTGTGCTTGAAGTGGTGGACGACCTCGGGTTTGCTGGCCGTACCCGCAACGCACTGGTCGAGTTTTACGATATGATTGCAGCATTGAACAGAATGGTCGAGTTCCTGTCGGTAACCGAGCTGACGGAAAAAATACTGGAGATGTCCCAATACCGGACGGAGCTGCAGACAGAGAATACGATTGAATCCAGATCCCGACTTGAGAACATTGACGAGTTCTTGTCTGTTACGCAGGAATTTGAGAAAAATAACGAGGACAAATCCCTCGTTTCGTTCCTCACCGATCTTGCGCTTATTGCCGACATCGATTCCATGAATGATGAGGAAGAGGATCGCAGCGATGCCGTCGTACTTATGACAATGCATAGCGCCAAAGGTCTGGAGTTTCCTGTCGTGTTCATCATCGGTATGGAAGAGGGCGTGTTCCCGCACAGCCGTACCTTTTCGGATAACGAAGAGCTGGAAGAGGAACGCCGTTTGGCTTACGTTGGTATTACCCGTGCGGAGAAGCAGCTGTTTCTCTCCTGTGCACGGATGCGGACCTTGTTTGGCCGAACGACCGCCAACCCGCCTTCCCGTTTTCTGGAGGAAATTCCGGATGAGCTGAAAGAAGACACCCAAATGGCTCAAGATCGCTACCGTCGGGGCGGCAATGTTGGTGGCTCATATGCTGGACGCGGCTTCGGCAGCGGGGGAGGCAGCAACTTCGGAGGAGGCCGCTCCAAGGATTTATCGCTCGGAGGCTCAACGGCTTCCGCAGCAGCAGCCCAGAAGAGCCGCGTGACGGTTACAACGGGAGCGCCAACCCGCCCGGCGACATCTGCTGGCAGCTCGGATGGATTCAAGGCCGGCGATAAGGTAGCCCACGGCAAGTGGGGGACTGGAACAATCGTCTCCGTAAAAGGATCGGGCAATGATATGGAGCTGCAGATCGCGTTCCCGGCACCTGTCGGTGTTAAGCGTCTGCTGGCTGGTTTTGCACCGATTACGAAAGTGGAATAGAGACAACAGACTTGCTGATTTAAGCATAAATACGAAGGAGGCTTGCCCCTGCATGGATTTCAAGGAAAAGATGGAGAAGCTCATCGCGGAGCTGAACAATTACAACTACCATTACTACACGCTGGATCAGCCGCTTGTGAGCGACAAGGAATACGATGTCCTTTACGATCAGTTGGTAGCACTGGAGAAGGAAACCGGAACCGCGCTTCCGGACTCGCCGACACAGCGGGTGGGCGGAGATATTTTAAAGGGCTTTGCACCGCACCGCCATTTGGCTCCGCTTTGGAGTCTCGACAAGGCTCAAAATATCGAGCAACTTCGTACTTGGCATGAACGTGTGGTCAGGCTGGTCAATGACTTCAATACTAAAAATCCGGACAATCCTCTGCCGACCCCTTGTTATGCTTTGGAACTGAAGTTTGACGGACTTACACTTAATCTGACTTACAGGGACGGTAAACTGGTTCAGGCATCCACCCGGGGCAACGGTGCGGTTGGTGAGGGAATACTGGCTCAGGTCAAGACGATTAAATCATTGCCGCTCACGATTCCTTATACGGAAGGTACGATCGAAGTGCAGGGTGAAGGCATTATGAACCTGAGCGTTCTGGAGGACTACAATAAGACGGCAGCTGAACCGCTTAAGAACGCCCGTAACGCTGCAGCCGGCGCACTGCGGAACTTGAATCCGAAGGTGACGGCAGAGCGGAGACTCAGTGCGTATTTTTACAATGTAGGTTATTCGGATGACATCACGTTCAACGATCACAAAGAAATGATGGATTTCCTGCGCGACAACCGGTTCAAGGTGAATCCGTACATTTTCTATTTCGAGAACTTTGACGACGTCATGGAGCAGCTGGCTGACATCGAAGCACGCCGATCAGAACTGGATTACCTGATTGACGGAGCGGTTCTGAAGGTAACGGACATCCGTACCCGCGAAGCGCTTGGCTATACGGATAAATTTCCTCGCTGGGCTGTTGCTTATAAATTTGAGGCTGAGGAAACAACAACGATTCTGGAATCAGTTACCTGGAACGTAGGCCGAACCGGCAAAATCACGCCGCTCGCCCGTGTGGAAGCGGTAGAGCTGGCAGGTGTGACGGTGCAGAACTGCACGCTGAACAATGTCGGTGACATTGAACGCAAAAACCTCAAATTCGCACTCGGCGCGCGCGTGTTCATTCGCCGTTCTAACGACGTGATCCCCGAAATTCTCGGCAAGGTTACGGAGGAGAATGACGGTGAGGAAATCATCTATCCAGAGCAGTGCCCAGCATGCGGTTTCCCACTGGAGCAGCGGGGTGCGCATTTATTCTGCAACAACAAGCTGGGCTGCAAACCGCAGACCATCGCGCGGATCACCCATTTTGCTTCACGTGATGCCATGGACATTGAAACCTTCAGCGACAAAACAGCGAATCAGCTGTACGAGGAACTAAATGTGCGTGAGCCGGCCGATCTGTACACTCTGTCGTTTGACAGCCTTGTGAAGCTTGAGCGATTTGGGGAGAAGAAAGCGCAGAACCTGCTGGATGCCATCGAGAAGAGCAAGGAGCGGGATCTCGCATCTTTCCTTTATGCACTCGGTATTCCGAACACCGGTAAGTCCACGACCAAAATGCTAGCGGATCACTATCGCGATCTCCATCTGGTGATGGCGGCCACAGCGGAGGAACTGGTAGGTTTACCTGATGTCGGTGGTATTGTGGCGGAAAGTATCGCCGGATATTTTGCCGATCCGTTTGCACAAACAAGTATTGAGAAGATGTTATCCCTGGGAGTTCAGGCTAAAGCGCCGGAAGCGCCGCGCCCTGTGAGTACAGATTCTTTTTTCAGCGGTAAAACAGTTGTCCTAACCGGCACGCTCCACTTGCTTACCCGTGAGGAAGCGACAGAACGGCTGGAGAGCCTTGGTGCGAAGGTTACTGGCAGCGTATCGAAGAAGACCGATCTCTTGATCGCCGGGGAGAAAGCAGGCAGCAAACTCGCCAAAGCCCAGCAGCTCGGTATTCAGGTCATTGAGGATGAAAATGAGTTCGTACGCTTGTTAAATGAATAGATAATTGAAAAAGACACCTTCAAGCGCTTATTTGCGCAAGTGAAGGTGTCTTTTTTGACATGAGCCTCTTACTAGCAAGCTTACTCACCTAGCATATTCTGTTATCGGTAAGCTGTTAACCTCTGATTGCATTTCCCTTTCCTCAGGGAACTAGTCGAGTTACTCTGTAGACCAACGGTCAAGCTGAGCATCTCCCGGAAGGAGCAGGGCAAGCAGACCAAGCAGCGGCAGGAATCCTACAGCGATCATCACGTTTCCGATCCCCCATACATCCCCGAGACTCCCGAGTGCAAGCGAACCTACACCGCCCATACCAAACGCAAAGCCAGTAATTAGGCCGGAGACGGTACCGATGTTGCCTGGATGCAGCATTTGGGCGTACACAACAGTAACGGAAAAGCTTGAAAGCAGGATGAATCCGCCAATCACGAGCAGCACGGCAGCCCAGAAAGGCGAGGCGAACGGTAGGACAATCGCGATCGGTGCTGTTCCGATCATGGACAACATGATCAGATTTCGGCGGCCAAAGCGGTCGGCCAGCGGACCGCCGAGGAATGTTCCGACGGCCCCTGAAGCCAAAAACAAGAAGATGTAAATTTGTGCGTTATCTATAGATATTTTATATGCATCCATCAAATAGAAAGCATAGTAGCTGCTGATGGCAGCGCCGTACCATGAACGAACAAACACCAGGGTGACCAGAATGAAGGTTGCGTTTCGGATGCTTTTGCGCCGGGCTGGATCCATGAGACGGGCGCCAGTTCTTTTTTTGAACGTATAGCCTGCGTCCAGCATGCTTCTGTACCAACGGGCCACATATGTCTGGACAACAATGCCTGCAGCGGCCACAATCGTGAATCCAAGTGCGCCAACTTGACCGAAAGGAATGAACACATATCGGGTGAGCAGGGGAGCTAAAGATTGCCCGGCATTACCTCCCACCTGAAAAATCGATTGGGACAGCCCCTTGCGCATACCCGCAGCCATGTGGGCAACACGCATCCCTTCTGGATGAAACGTTGCAGACCCGAGACCAATCAAGACCACCGAGAAGAGCACGAATAAGTAAGAGTCTGCATAAGCCAGGATAAAAACTCCGGCAAAAGTGAAACACATGCCAATGGGCAGGAGAATCGGTGTCGGTCGCCTGTCTGCAGCATAGCCAATAACCGGCTGTATGATGGATGAAGTGAAGTTGATGGCGAACGAGATCCACCCAACCTGAGTGAACGTCAACAGTAGGTTGTCTTTTAATATAGGAAAAATAGCGGGAATCACCGACTGGATTGAATCATTGAACAAATGCACAAAGCTGATTGCAAGTAATATCTTGTATACCGTAGCCTGCTGTGTGTTGTTTTGGATGGGCTTGGATGGAGAGGCGGTATTGTTCAGAATCAGCGGTTTATCCGACATCAGGTCATCTCCTCTCTATATAATATAAGGTGATATGAAGCAATGAACTTACCTTAAAACCTTTCGAACTGGAAATCAATTCATTTTTATGTTTATAATGAGGATGACTTCGCCTTGGAAAATTTATTTTGCAAAAAAGCTTGATAAATATCTTTCAGCGTGGTATATTATTTCTTGTCGCTTTTGACGCAAGCTAATCATCAGATTTACACGGCGTCGAAAGTTGTCGAAAAAAGTGTTGACAGCAATCGAAACACTTGATATAATGTAAACCTACGCTGCTGAGGCGCTGATATGAAATATCAACGACGAAGAGCGG
>NZ_CM177770.1:577500-647500 GCF_058269055.1 Paenibacillus sp. JNUCC 34
AGAAGGTAAAAGCCCTGTAATTGAAAATGTGTTCCCTCCGAGACGGATCCCGAGTAGTGCGGGGCACGTGAAACCCCGTATGAATCTGCCAGGACCATCTGGTAAGGCTAAATACTCCCTAGCGACCGATAGTGAAGCAGTACCGTGAGGGAAAGGTGAAAAGCACCCCGGAAGGGGAGTGAAATAGAACCTGAAACCGTGTGCTTACAAGAAGTCAGAGCCCGATCTATGGGTGATGGCGTGCCTTTTGTAGAATGAACCGGCGAGTTACGTTCCCATGCAAGGTTAAGGCGAGAAGCTGTAGCCGTAGCGAAAGCGAGTCTGAATAGGGCGCTTAAGTATGTGGACGTAGACCCGAAACCGTGTGATCTACCCCTGTCCAGGATGAAGGTGCGGTAACACGCACTGGAGGTCCGAACCCACGTATGTTGAAAAATGCGGGGATGAGGTGGGGGTAGCGGAGAAATTCCAATCGAACTCGGAGATAGCTGGTTCTCCCCGAAATAGCTTTAGGGCTAGCCTCGGAATTAAAGAGTCGTGGAGGTAGAGCACTGATTGGGTGCGGGGCCCGCAAGGGTTACCAAGCTCAGTCAAACTCCGAATGCCATAGACTTATATCCGGGAGTCAGACAGTGAGTGCTAAGATCCATTGTCAAGAGGGAAACAGCCCAGACCATCAGCTAAGGTCCCCAAGTGTGTGTTAAGTGGGAAAGGATGTGGAGTTGCACAGACAACCAGGATGTTGGCTTAGAAGCAGCCACCATTTAAAGAGTGCGTAATAGCTCACTGGTCGAGTGACTCTGCGCCGAAAATGTAACGGGGCTAAACACACCACCGAAGCTATGGCTTGAATCGACTTCACTGCTTCTTTGAGGTAGTGATACCTGAATAAACATTTTTGTCAGACTTGAAATGAAATTAAGGATGACCAAATGCACTCAGGGGATAAACACGTTGACAAACGTGTCCACCTGAATGAACATTTTGATCGGAAAGCCAGAAAACAGGCTGACGATGAAATGCACTCAGGGGATAAACACACTTCGAAGGCGGAGTGAAGTCGATTCAGGGGTAGGGGAGCGTTGTATGTAGGTTGAAGGTGTACCGTAAGGAGCGCTGGACAGCATACAAGTGAGAATGCCGGTATGAGTAACGAAAAGATCAGTGAGAATCTGATCCGCCGAAAGCCCAAGGTTTCCTGAGGAAGGTTCGTCCGCTCAGGGTAAGTCGGGACCTAAGGTGAGGCCGAAAGGCGTAATCGAAGGACAACAGGTTGAAATTCCTGTACCACCGTAAACCGTTATGAACGATGGGGTGACGCAGGAGGGTAGTGACGCGGACTGATGGATGTCCGTCCAAGCAGTGAGGCTGATGTGTAGGCAAATCCGCACATCATTAAGGCTGGGCTGTGATGGGGAGCGAAAATTATAGTAGCGAAGGTCATGATCTCACACTGCCAAGAAAAGCCTCTAGTCAGGTGAAGGTGCCCGTACCGCAAACCGACACAGGTAGGCGAGAAGAGAATTCTAAGGCGCGCGGAAGAACTCTCGTTAAGGAACTCGGCAAAATGACCCCGTAACTTCGGGAGAAGGGGTGCCCCGGTAGTGTGAATAGCACGAGGGGGCCGCAGTGAAAAGGCCCAAGCGACTGTTTAACAAAAACACAGGTCTGTGCGAAGCCGTAAGGCGAAGTATACGGGCTGACGCCTGCCCGGTGCTGGAAGGTTAAGGGGAGTGGTTAGGAGCAATCCGAAGCTATGAACCGAAGCCCCAGTAAACGGCGGCCGTAACTATAACGGTCCTAAGGTAGCGAAATTCCTTGTCAGGTAAATTCTGACCCGCACGAATGGCGTAACGATTTGGGCGCTGTCTCAACGAGAGATCCGGTGAAATTTTAATACCTGTGAAGATGCAGGTTACCCGCGACAAGACGGAAAGACCCCATGGAGCTTTACTGCAGCTTGATATTGGATTTGGGTACGATCTGTACAGGATAGGTGGGAGCCTAAGAAACAGGAGCGCAAGCTTCTGTGGAGGCGCCGTTGGGATACCACCCTGATCGTATCTAGGTTCTAACCTAGTACCGTAAACCGGTGCGGGGACAGTGTCTGGTGGGCAGTTTGACTGGGGCGGTCGCCTCCTAAAGAGTAACGGAGGCGCCCCAAGGTTCCCTCAGAATGGTTGGAAATCATTCGAAGAGTGCAAAGGCATAAGGGAGCTTGACTGCGAGACCTACAAGTCGAGCAGGGACGAAAGTCGGGCTTAGTGATCCGGTGGTACCGCATGGAAGGGCCATCGCTCAACGGATAAAAGCTACCCTGGGGATAACAGGCTTATCTCCCCCAAGAGTCCACATCGACGGGGAGGTTTGGCACCTCGATGTCGGCTCATCGCATCCTGGGGCTGAAGTAGGTCCCAAGGGTTGGGCTGTTCGCCCATTAAAGCGGTACGCGAGCTGGGTTCAGAACGTCGTGAGACAGTTCGGTCCCTATCTGTCGTGGGCGTAGGAAATTTGAGAGGAGCTGTCCTTAGTACGAGAGGACCGGGATGGACGTACCGCTGGTGCACCAGTTGTTCCGCCAGGAGCATGGCTGGGTAGCTACGTACGGAAGGGATAAGCGCTGAAAGCATCTAAGCGTGAAGCCCCCCTCAAGATGAGATTTCCCAACTAGTAAGACCCCTTGAAGACGACGAGGTAGATAGGTTGGAGGTGGAAGTGCAGCAATGCATGGAGCTGACCAATACTAATCGGTCGAGGGCTTATCCTACATTTAAATTCGCAAACGTTTCGTATCTAGTTTTCAAGGTTCAACCTTGAATCGATTTTTAAGCTACAAGCCTTGAAAAAGGTTTGATATTTTGCTGGTGAGTAATCACTGAGGCAAAACAGCGCAAAAATCATGTTTGGTGGCGATAGCGGAAGGGTTCCACGCGTACCCATCCCGAACACGACCGTTAAGCCTTCCAGCGCCGATGGTACTTGGACCGAAGGGTCCCGGGAGAGTAGGACGTCGCCAAGCACAAAGAAAACCGTTGTTGAGTAATCAACAACGGTTTTTTCTTGTCTATAATACTTACTGTCATTCATACCCGCCTTTAACCGCAGGAAGCTGCTTATAAATATCTTTTGCTTTCACGATGTCGATGATTTTATTAATCAGTACCTTCATCTGCTGAGCATCTTCTGTTTTGTCACATTCAGACCATTCATAATGAAGATCCCGGTTGTTAATATAAACCGTAAGATCATATTTCTCGTGTGGTTTCCGATTGCATGAGGTCGTTAATGACGTACGGTTCAGGATAAATGTTACAATTCGCTGTTAAGGATGATACTCTATAAAAAAGCCATGAGTGCTTTTCTATCAGCAGCCATGGCTTTTAAGCAATATTATTCTGCAGAGGCTTGGACTGGCTCTTGTCTCTGCCCAAAAGGTACAGTCGCTAGCTCAGCAACCTCGACAGTACCACTTCTCAGATACTCAATCTTCAAGACTTCAAGAGGCTCCATACTAGTAACCTTCTCTTCCAGCTCATCATAGCTTCGGACATCACAACCGTTCACCGTAGTAATAATATCACCTTCCTGGAGAACAGCGTCTGCTGGTGTACCTTCAATAACCTGCACGACTTTAACACCCTTCGTCCCGCTGCTCTCGAAAGAAATATGGTTTATTCCAATCCAGCTCTTCCAAAAGGTCGAACGAATATCTTGACTGCTTTCCAGAACGCTCTTCATATTTGTCATAAACTGGTATGTACCATAAGCCATGTTCTCCATCGACATGATCCCAAGATCATCAGACCATAGGCCAGTATATTCAACGCCCACAAGAGTTCCCTCAGCATGAGGTTCAAGTGTCCAGATCGTAAGTTCGTTCTCATCGTCTGCGATTATCATTCTGCATGGTTCGACAAGTTCAGTGATCGTTCCTCTGTACGAGACTCCCCATCCATAATCAAGCTCGATAGCTCCACCAACTTTAAGCTCAATTAAGCAGCTTCTTGTTTCCCAGCGGTTTCGTTCCTCTGGTATCGTAAGCGTCTTCCATACTCGCTCAGGGGTAGTACGAATGATAATCTCCCGTTTCACCGTTGTAAATGTGGTTTCCATCTACATATCCTCCTCTAAATAATGTTTCAGATCCTTCAACTTGTTCTCCAAAATAAGACCAAGCTCATGCTGCAGTCGCTGGTAATGATGCTGAAAAATTGGTGTGTTCAATCGGTAATAACAGTACTTGCCTTCTCTTCGCTCCAAAATCAACTCTTCCTCCAATAAAATAGCCAAGTGCTTCTTGACTGCCGGCTGCGAAATAAGAAACTCCTTCACAATTTCAGTCTGTGTTTTCTCTTGATGAGCAACCATTTTCAAAATCCGTCTTCGGACGGGATCTGAAACAGCACGATAAATATCAGTCAATTTCAAAGCCCTCCATCCATAACCTTTTGGTTATATGATGAAGTATATATTCCAATATGTAGAGTGTCAATCCTCAAGTTGTTGCAATCTGTCTTCGCCAAAATGTGACGCCAAACACCTAAAAATCCTTGTTACATCAGCATTTTCAGCCTATCCTCTCATTAGATTTTTCAACCAGTTTTGTATTTCAAAAAATAATCCGCAGATTGCCCTTTACACAACCACCAACCTAGTGTACTATTTAACTATAACACTAACACAAAGGAAGTGGAACGATGAACGCATCCATAAATAAACCAAGTTCGGTTGTACTGAGTGCAGAGAAAATCACAAAGACATATGGCAATAAGAACATCGTAGACGGATTGTCTTTTGATATACACCAAGGTGAAGTTGTAGGTCTTCTTGGACCGAACGGAGCTGGAAAGACGACTACAATCCGAATGATTGTCGGACTAATTAAGATGTCCCAGGGCGACGTTATTGTACGAGGACATAGTATTCGAAACCAGTTTGTAAAAGCGGTACGCCATATTGGCGGGATTATTGAAAATCCAGAGTTTTATCCGTATATGAGCGGATACGACAATCTAAAGCAGTATCAGCGGATGTCTGAAGGAATTAATGATTCAAGAATTAACGAGGTCATCAAGCTGGTCGGACTACAGGACGCTATTCACAAGAAAGTTCGCGCTTATTCCCTTGGAATGAGACAAAGACTCGGTATTGCTCAGGCGCTTCTCCATGAGCCGTCCATATTAATTCTGGATGAGCCAACGAATGGACTGGACCCTGCGGGTATCCGGGAAATGCGTGATTACCTGAAGCTGATCGCGAGAGAAGAGGGCATTGCTGTTCTGGTCTCAAGTCATCTGCTGTCTGAGATGGAGTTAATGTGTAGCAGGGTTATCGTGATTCAGGAAGGGAAGCTCGTGACTGAGCGTCCGATAGGCAGCGAGCCGCAGAATGATTTGGTTACGGTAACCTTCCGCGTTAACGATACTCAGCAAGTCCTGGAAGCTGTACACATGCTGGACGAAGTCAAAGTGATTGGCGTTCAGCCGGAACGAAACGAAGTCGGGCTTCAGGTGAAAGATGAAATGATACCGCAGCTGATTAAGATTCTGGGGGATGCTGGAGTAGCGATTTACCGGATTGAAGAGATGAAACAATCATTAGAAGAAGAATTTTTGAAATGGACAGGGGGCAACCGCATTGCGTAGCTTTGGTAATCTCGTCACAAATGAATGGTTGAAAATGTTTAAAAAGAAAAGTTTTTTTGTACCGTATATTTTAGTGGCAGCCATGATTTTGTTTGTGGCTTACATGATAAATTCATATGCGGGCGGCGATAATGGCACAGGATTTGAATATGCTAAAATGGTCGTAGCCTCCAAAGGAATGGGTCAAATTTTAGCGATGCTTGCCATCGTTGTAACAGCCGGATCTGTTGCCAAGGAACACAGCTTCGGCACGATCAAACTGCTACTGATCCGTGCACAGAGCCGCAGCAAGATTTTAGCCTCGAAATATGTTGTTATTGTGTTGTACATTATGTCACTGATTGCATTTGCGCTTGCCGTCGGGCTCGCGACTGGAGCGGCAATGTTCGGTATGGGTGAAGGCTCTGCGAACTTGCAGGACGTGCTCTTAGCTGCAGTGTACAGCCTAGTCTACACTTTGATGTATGTTACATTTACGTTTGCCGTAGGTATTTTAACGAAATCAACAGGACCTGCAATTGGGATCGGGATGTTCATGGTTGTCGTCGAAAGCTTGGTTACCCAATTGCTGGCAAGCTATTCTTGGGCAAAGTACCTTCCGTTCTTTAATGTTGATCTCTCGATTTACAACGGTGGCCCAGGTTCGCCGATTCCCGGCATGTCCCTGACGTTCTCTGCCATCGTGCTGGCTGTATATCTCCTCTTGTTTCTTGTCACAGGCTTTGTTACGTTTGAAAAACGGGATGTCGCTTGAAGAATCTAGGAACTAACTTATAGAGGAGAGCGGCGGAAAGGAGCAAAACTGAACGTGACTATTGAATTCGACAATAACCTGCCGATCTATTTACAAATCATGAATTATTTAAAAAGAGAAATCGTAAGAGGAAGCCTGCAGCCCGGTGATAAAATCCCATCCGTTCGGGAGCTGGCAGCAGACCTTCAGATTAACCCCAATACGGTGCAGCGTACCTTTCAAGAACTGGAACGTGAAGGCATTGTTGAGACGCGGCGCGGCTTGGGAAGATACGTGACGAGTGAGGGATCCAAGATCATGACGATAAAAAAGGAAATGGCCGGTGAACTGCTGGAGTATTTTATCCGAGGTATGCAGGAGCTTGGCTTTAAAGATCAAGACATCATGGCTATCGTAGCTGAGGCCGTTAACGACGACAGCAAGGAGTCCAAATAGGAGGGGGGATCTAGGATGGAGCACTTGATACAGTTTAAAGAGGTATCTAAGAACTACGGTGGAAAAATTGCACTGCATAATGTTTCGCTGAACCTATCTGAGGGCAAAATCATTGGTTTGCTCGGGACAAACGGCAGTGGCAAGAGTACAATGATGAAAATTGCGGCAGGTCTTGTTCAGCCCTCAGCAGGGTCCGTCACCATCAAAGGTACCCCTGTGGGACTTTCGACAAAAGCGATGGTCTCCTTCATGCCGGACCGTCCGCTTACGGAATCATGGATGAAAGTATCCGATGCTATCAGCTTTTTCAAAGATTTTTATGCTGACTTTGATGTTGAGAAAGCTCACAATATGTTGGAATTTATGAACCTAAATTTGAATGACAAAATCAGTTCGTTATCTAAAGGGATGAATGAGCGGCTGCAGCTGACACTATCTCTTTCACGTAATGCATATGTGTATTTACTGGATGAACCGATCGGAGGCGTCGATCCGGTGGCGCGCGGCAAAATTCTCAATGCGATTGTGGAATTTTATAATGAGGACAGCAGTATCATCATTTCGACACATCTGGTTAGAGACATTGAACGCATTTTTGATGAGGTGGTCTTTATTCGCAATGGTGAGATCGTCATGCATGAAGAAGTGGAAAATATTCGTCTTCAGCACGGAAAAAGTGTAGATGAAATGTTTAAAGAGGTGTTTGCGGAATGATGAGATTGCTGAAATACGACTGGAAGCGTAACGCGAGCTCGGTTCTTGGTCTAATGACTATTCTTCTGATCGTTCAGATATTAATTACGTCGGTAGGTTCAATGCGTGGATGGGAATTTGCGCTTATATTAGTTTCCAGTATGCTTGCATACGGAGTGGTGAGTTCCATCCTGCTGGTAATGGTATGCCGAACATTTGATCAGAACATTAAGATGTACAACCGTCGTCTGCTGCCGGTTCGTTCCATTTGGAGTATAGTGTCGTCGCTAATACAGTCATGGATTAGTATGCTGATCCTTATAGTTTTGATTATCCTGCACATGACGATACTCTGGAAGATAGAAGGGCTCAATTATGTTATAAATTGGCCGAGTTTCGTCGTATTAGACTATGTCGTGGGCACAATAGCCGGTATTTGGAAATTCACGTTTGTAATGCTGGTTATCTTTTTATCGATTACAGTTGCTCGGGCTATAGGTAAGAAAGGGAGCCTGTGGATTGGTATCGTGTTCTTTTTTGCCATCCAAACTGCGATAGAATGGCTGGAATATAAAATTTTCGCCTTAGACAATGGCTGGGTCGGTCAGGGATTCTCATTCAGTGTAGGGCAGGGTAGTATGGCTACGATTAATAATGAGTTCATTGAGATACCTTTAGGACCTTTTGTATTTGAGATGCTGCTCGCCGCAGGTTTCATATATGCTATGGTTTACTTGATCGACCGTAAAGTAGAAGCATAAAGACACAATAATCGTACGCAAGACCTCGCAGGATGATATGCGGGGTCTTTTTGGTTATGGATTAAGAGTAGTCGAACGGAATATAATCACTTTTTAACGGTTAGACTGAAATAAGAGACCTCTTGGCAAAATGAAAAAATGTGCTATAATAAATTCAAAGTCAAAGAAAGTCAAAGTCAGCAACAGTCGATTCAAACAAGTTCCAAAATGGTTAAAATTAACGTATAGTGCGTGTTCAAAAAGGTCGGTTTTCAGCACCGAAGCTTATGCTTCCGATGTGCGTTTTTTCAAACGCTTCAGCTGGATGAAGCTAGGGACTGAGGAGCGGAGCTGCACGTTTTCGTAGAAAACGTCTTCGGAAGCATTAGCTGTTTTGGGTACGTGAGCACCGGAAGGACCGGCTGAATTCAAGATTCGATGCCGAGCCCACTTCCTGATTCACTTCGTGATCAAAAACGGACTTTTTGAACAACCTCGGTATAGGCAAGGCTCTGTGCGGACGTGTAAGATCAATACGGCTTAGCGTTTCAAGCAGTGGAGGATGAATGAACATGCGTAATATCTCTGATATTATCGAGCAGTATTTGAAGGGTATATTGCAAGACAGTACGGAGGGCACGGTTGAAATCCAGCGCAACGATCTCGCGGACAAATTCTCATGTGTGCCTTCCCAGATCAATTATGTGATCAGCACCCGCTTCACGTTAGAGAAGGGGTATCTGGTGGAAAGCAAGCGCGGGGGCGGCGGTTACATACGTATTCAGCGTATTGAGCTTCCGAAGCATACAGCACTTCATCACCATCTGCATCATTCAATTGGTAACCTTATTGATCAGACGGTAGCGGAAGGGCTGATTTACCAGCTTGAGGAGTCGCGGTTTTTGACGAAGCGTGAAGCCTGTCTCATGCGGGCAGCTATCTCAAGGGAGTGTCTAAACGTCAAACTTCCTTACCGCGATGAGCTTCGTGCAAGAATCATGAAGGCGATGCTTGTTTCTTTGTTGGGTAAATGAGTCTGTGTTATAAGGAGGGTCATGAATATGGTGTGTCAAGAATGCGGTAAACGGCCGGCGACGCTCCATTTCACTAAGATTGTGAACGGAGAGAAGACGGAATTTCACTTTTGTGAATCTTGTGCCCGTGAAAAAGGGGAGATGATCCCTGGGACGTCGAATGGCTTCTCTATTCACAGCCTTTTGTCAGGGCTGCTCGATCTGGATCCTACAGGAAAAGGTCAAGCGTCAGGCTCAAGGGGACAGCAAGCCCCACGTTGCGAGGAATGCGGCATGACCTATTCACAGTTCAGCAAGCTCGGTCGGTTTGGCTGTAGCTCTTGCTACAAACATTTCTCGGATCGGCTGGATCCGCTCTTTAAACGAGTTCACGGAAACACAACACATGTGGGTAAGATTCCGAAAAGGAGCGGCGGCAAGATCCAGGTGAAACGCAAAATTGATGAGCTTAAGAAAGAACTGCAGTACCGGATTCTTCAAGAAGAGTTCGAGCTTGCTGCTGAAATACGCGACCAGATCCGTGAGCTGGAAAAGAGTATCGTTCAAGGCTAGGATGGTTGAAACTTGAGTTGCACTTGATATAGGAGGAATGCGTGATGTCGAATCTCCGGTTCACCGAACAGGCGCTTAGCGAATGGATGCGCGGTAACGGTCAGGATTCTGATATAGTCATCAGCACCCGGGTCCGGGTGGCGCGCAATTTGCAGCATCTTCCTTTTCCGCTGCTTGCGACCAACCAGCAGTCGGCAGAAGTACTTGAGCGCCTGACTGGTGTATTGAAAGATCAGGAAGAATTAAAGGAACTAGGACCTTTTCATACCATTATTTTGGATGACATGGAGGAACTGGATAAGAAAGTGCTCGTTGAGAAACATTTGATCAGCCCGGCTCTGGCGAATGAGTCCCGGAACGGAGCGGTGATACTTACCGAGGACGAGTCGGTAAGTATCATGATCAATGAAGAGGACCATCTACGGATTCAGTGTCTGTATCCTGGGTTTCAGGTCCGCGAAGCTTGGGATAGAGCTACGGCTTTGGATGACTTATTTGAAAATCAGGTCGACTATGCTTTTGATGACAAAAGCGGTTATCTTACGAGTTGCCCGACGAATGTCGGAACAGGACTCCGGGCATCAGTCATGATGCACTTGCCTGCGCTCGTCATGACGCAGCAGATTAACCGTATTTTGTCAGCCGTGTCTCAGGTAGGGCTTACGGTCCGAGGCATGTATGGTGAAGGCAGTGAGGCTGTAGGCAATTTATTCCAGATTTCCAACCAGATTACGCTGGGGCAGACCGAGTCCGAAATTATAGATAATTTGCACAGTGTTGCACTTCAAATCATAGAACATGAGAAGAACGCCCGTGGACGGCTGCTGAGTGAGTCGAAGCTGCGGATTACCGATCGCGTGATGCGCTCATACGGAATACTATCCTATGCAGCTGTTATGGAGTCGAAGGAAGCGGCACAGCGCCTGTCCGACGTTAGGCTTGGGGTTGATTTGGGACTTTTGCCAGGACCACCGAGTTCAGTGATGAATGAGCTTAATGTTATGACCCAGCCTGGTTTTCTGCAAAAAAGATTTGATGATTTGATGAATCCGGGAGAGCGTGACGTTTACCGGGCAAAACTGATTCGGGAAACTCTTGGTAATGGACAACAATAATGCTACAAATGGGAATTTTGCAAAAATCCAAAAAGCGGTTTAAAATCAACGATATATAGATCAGGATGATGGATCCATCTATTATATTGCACATTTGAGCAGCTTTATTTTGCATCATTCGGAGTTATAAAACAATCATTCGTGGAGGTGCAATACTATGATGTTTGGCAGATTTACGGAACGTGCGCAAAAAGTGCTTGCATTGGCTCAGGAAGAGGCCGTGCGTTTGGGGCACAACAACATAGGCACAGAACATATCCTGCTGGGACTCATCCGTGAAGGAGACGGCATTGCCGCTAAAGCGCTGATTGGTCTCGGCCTGGGGCTTGAGAAGATACAAGACGAAGTAGAAACATTGATTGGCCGCGGTCAAGAGCAGCCGACGAATATTGCATATACACCGAGAGCCAAGAAGGTCATTGAGCTTTCAATGGATGAAGCCCGCAAGTTGGGACACACCTATGTGGGCACAGAACATATCCTGCTCGGTTTGATTCGCGAAGGCGAAGGTGTGGCAGCCCGCGTACTTAACAATCTTGGCATAAGCCTGAACAAGGCCCGCCAGCAAGTGCTTCAGCTACTTGGCAGTAGCGAAGCCGTCTCGAGTCATCACGGACAGCCGCAAAATGTGAATACGCCAACGCTTGACAGTCTAGCACGTGACCTTACGGCCATTGCCAAAGAAGGCAATCTGGACCCGGTTATCGGTCGCAGTAAAGAAATCGAGCGTGTCATTCAGGTACTCAGCCGCCGTACAAAGAACAATCCGGTTCTGATTGGTGAGCCTGGGGTAGGTAAAACCGCAATTGCGGAAGGTCTCGCCCAAAAGATTATTAACAACGAAATTCCGGAAACGCTCCGCGACAAGCGGGTAATGACCCTTGATATGGGTTCCGTTGTCGCAGGTACGAAGTACCGCGGTGAATTTGAAGATCGCTTAAAGAAAATCATGGACGAAATCCGTCAGGCCGGCAACATCATCCTCTTTATTGATGAGCTGCATACCTTGATCGGGGCTGGTGGAGCTGAAGGTGCCATTGATGCTTCCAACATCTTGAAGCCATCCCTTGCACGTGGTGAGCTGCAGTGTATCGGAGCTACAACATTGGATGAGTACCGTAAGTATATCGAAAAGGATGCTGCACTCGAACGCCGTTTCCAACCGATTACTGTGGATCAGCCTTCTCCGGAAGAAGCTATTCAAATTCTTTACGGATTACGTGATCGTTATGAAGCCCATCACCGGGTGAAGATTACCGATGAAGCCATCGAACAGGCGGTTAAACTGTCTGATCGTTACATTACAGACCGCTTCCTGCCGGACAAAGCGATCGATTTGATTGACGAAGCAGGATCCAAGGTTCGCCTGCATACGTACACGATTCCGCCGAATCTGAAGGATCAAGAGTCGCATCTGGAGGATATTCGTAAGGAGAAAGACGCTGCCGTTCAGAGCCAGGAGTTTGAAAAAGCGGCTGCACTCCGCGATACCGAGCAGAAGCTGCGGGAAGAGCTTGAAATTACGAAAAACCAATGGAAAGAGAAACAGGGCCGTACAGATTCGGAGGTTACTCCAGAGGACATCGCAGATGTGGTAGCCAACTGGACGGGTATTCCTGTAAATAAACTTAAAGAAGAAGAAACTGAGCGATTGCTTAATATGGAACAGTTGCTGCACGGCCGTGTCATCGGTCAGGAAGAGGCGGTTAAGGCTGTTAGCCGGGCGGTTCGCCGGGCACGTGCCGGATTGAAAGATCCGAAGCGTCCGATGGGCTCGTTTATTTTCCTCGGACCTACCGGTGTCGGTAAAACCGAGCTGGCCAGAGCACTTGCAGAAGCCATGTTCGGAGATGAAAATGCTGTAGTTCGGATCGATATGTCGGAATACATGGAGAAACATTCCACATCTCGTCTCGTTGGAGCGCCTCCGGGGTACGTTGGATATGAAGAGGGCGGCCAATTGACAGAGAAGGTTCGCCGCAAACCATACTCCGTTGTCCTTCTCGATGAGATTGAGAAGGCTCACCCGGAAGTATTCAACATCTTGCTTCAAGTATTGGAAGATGGACGTCTGACTGACTCTAAAGGCCGTGTTGTCGACTTCCGCAACACACTGATCATTCTCACATCGAATGTGGGTGCTGAAGCGATCAAGCGCAACTCTACGCTTGGGTTTACAGCTGTAAGTGATGCAGGTAGAGACTACAACAACATGAAGGATAAAGTGATGGATGAGCTGAAAAAGAGCTTCCGTCCTGAATTCCTCAACCGTATCGATGAAATCATCGTATTCCATTCGCTCGAAGAGAAGCACATCGCTGAAATTGTGACGCTGATGTCCGATGAGCTTCGCAAGCGTCTGCGTGAATTCGAAGTAGAATTCGAATTGACAGATAAAGCGAAAGCTTTCTTGGCGAAGGAAGGGTATGACCCTGCATTTGGTGCAAGGCCGCTGCGCAGAGCTATTCAGAAGCATATCGAAGACCGTTTGTCTGAGGAGCTTCTGAAAGGAAATGTCGCGAAGGGTGACGAACTGGTTATTGATGAAGAGAATGGTGAGCTAAGCGTCACGAAGACGAGCACGCAATCCGCTATAACGAAATTTGAATAACAGGGTAGTCTATAAGAGGCCCCGCTGGTATGCTGCCGGCGGGTTCTCTTTTTTATAGAGGTTGTTCAAAAAGTCCGCTTTTGATCACGAAGTGAATCAGGAAGTGGGTGCGGCATCGAATCTTGAATTCAGCCGGTCCTTCCGGTGCTCACGTACCCAAAACGTACGCTCCGCTCCTCAGCCCTAGCTTCATCCAACCTTCTCGGTGCTGAAAACCGACCTTTTTGAACACGCACTTATAGTAAACTTTCTGAATGTTCTTTACGATGAATTATAATAAATGGTAAACTTTGAGTAATGCCTGATTTTGCAAAGTTTTGACGAATATAGGCAGATGATGCATATCATAAAGGAGAGGCTATGGCAAAAACAAAAACAAAATTCTTCTGCACCGACTGCGGCTATGAATCGCCGAAATGGTACGGGAAATGCCCCGGCTGTCAGGCCTGGAATTCGATGGTGGAAGAAACAGAGACAGTCATCAAGACACAGGGGATGAATTCTCCTCTTTTTCATAGTAAAGAAAAGCCCGTATCGATCATAAATATAGAAAGCGGCAAGGAACCCCGGATCGAGACCGGGATTGTAGAGTTGAACCGTGTACTCGGCGGCGGTCTCGTTCCGGGTTCACTTGTGCTTGTAGGCGGCGATCCGGGAATCGGGAAATCCACTCTGTTGCTCCAAACATCCAATCAGCTGGCGCGAAACGGACTTCGAGTGTTGTACATTTCTGGGGAGGAATCGGTGCGTCAGACGAAGCTGCGAGCTGATCGTCTTGGAGCTCTGTCACCGGAACTTTTTGTTCTGTGCGAGACGAATCTAGACACCATTGAGGAAGCGATTGAGAACGTACAGCCTCAATTCGTCGTTATCGACTCCATCCAGACGGTTTACCAGCCGGAGGTGTCCAGTGCACCCGGCAGCGTTGCTCAAGTTCGGGAATGCACGGCAAGGTTCATGCGTCTGGCTAAGGTAAAAGGAATCGCTACCGTTCTTGTTGGTCATGTGACGAAGGAAGGCGCAATCGCAGGTCCACGATTGCTTGAGCATATGGTGGATTGTGTCTTGTATTTTGAAGGAGAGCGGCATCACACGTATCGCCTTCTTCGCGCGGTGAAGAATCGCTTTGGTTCCACGAACGAGATCGGTATTTTTGAGATGGTGGAAGAAGGATTGCGGGAAGTGGGCAATCCATCCGAGCTGTTTCTATCAGAACGGCCGCTCGGTGTTGCTGGCTCAACCGTTGTTGCGAGTATGGAGGGCACCCGTCCGGTACTGGTGGAACTCCAAGCGCTCATCTCGTCAACCCATTTTCCTTCACCGCGAAGAATGGGTACAGGGGTGGATCATCATCGGATGAATTTAATCATTGCCGTGCTTGAGAAACGTATGGGTATGTTCCTGCAAAATCAGGACGCCTACCTGAACGTCGCCGGTGGGGTTAAGTTGGATGAACCAGCGGTAGATTTGGCCATTGCAGTCAGTATCGCATCGAGCTTTCGGGATATGCCAACGAAGCCATATGATGTCATATTCGGCGAGGTGGGGCTGACCGGTGAAGTCCGTGCCGTTTCAAGAGCGGAGCAACGGGTAAAAGAGGCAGAAAAGCTGGGATTCAAAAGAGTACTTATGCCTGAGAAGAGCTTAAAGGGCTGGAAGCATCCGAAAGGCATACAAATTATTGGAGTCAATACCGTGGCAGATGCACTAGCGGTTGCGTTAGATTAGGGGGCATACTAAGGTGAAAGAAACGAGCCAACTGGACAAAATGAATGATCTGCTGAAGCTGGTGGCGCCAGGAACAGCGTTCCGCGACGGGCTTGAGAATGTGCTAAGGGCAAAGACCGGCGCGCTGCTCGTCGTCGGCTACAGTCCGGAGGTAATGGAGGTCGTCGATGGCGGTTTTTCCATCAATTGTGATTTCTCGCCTAACTATTTGTATGAACTGGCGAAGATGGATGGGGCCATTATTTTGAGTGAAGATCTTAAACGGATCTTATATGCGAATACTCAGCTTATTCCGGACTCCTCGATATCCTCTTCAGAAACGGGAATTCGTCACCGGACGGCGGAGCGGGTAGCGAAACAGACCGGTAAGTTGGTGGTTTCCATTTCCCAGCGGAGAAACATCATCACGTTGTATCAAGGGTCGATACGTTATGCGCTGAAGGAAATCGGTGTCATTTTGACAAAGGCTAATCAGGCCATTCAAACGTTGGAAAGATACAGGGTGGTGTTAAACCAGTCCTTAACGAATCTTTCGGCTTCTGAATTCGAAGAGCTGGTTACGATCCATGAGGTTGTGAATGTAGTCCAAAGGGTTGAAATGGTACTTCGTATCAAGAAGGAAATCAAGCGTTATATCAATGAACTGGGCAACGAAGGACGTCTGATCAGTATGCAAATGGATGAGCTGGTCAGCAATATTGAGGAAGAGGCTTGGCTGCTATACGCCGATTACGCCCGTGAATACAGCGAGGACAAAATCCGAGAAATTATCATGTCGCTGAAACGTCTAACGGATGATGAGCTTCTGGATATGCATCACATCGTTCGAATTCTTGGATATCCGTCCGCTGCAGCGTCCTCTGAGGAGGAAATTCTGCCGCGCGGTTACCGCATCCTGAACAAGATCCCTCGTCTGCCTAATGTAATTATCCGTAATCTGGTGGATCGGTTTGAAGATTTACCGAGCATTATGTCTGCTACCATTGATGAACTGGATGAGGTGGACGGGATCGGCGAGGTACGTGCGCGTACAATTAAGGACGGCTTAAAAAGACTGCAAGAACAAGTATTTATTGACAGACAAATGTAAAACTCATACAATCGATGAATGTGATGTAAAATTTAACGAGGTGAATATACAAATGATGAAGTCAATTCCGAACATGTTTACTTTAGGTAACCTGTTTCTCGGAATGATTGGCATTATCTTGGCGACTACAGGAAATACAAGTATGGCCGCTATTATGATAATCATTGCCATGCTTCTCGACGGATTGGATGGTCGCGTTGCACGCGCGCTGAATGCGCAGAGTGAGTTCGGTAAGGAACTGGACTCTTTGTCCGATGTGATCTCATTCGGCGTGGCACCTGCGCTCATTATGTACACCGTTGCTCTTACAGGTATCAACGACGCTTTTGCGTGGACGGTTACAGCCATTTTCCCGATGTGCGGTGCACTTCGCCTGGCTCGTTTTAACGTTCGTCCCGGTATCCCGGGATATTTCATCGGTTTGCCGATTCCGGCAGCGGGTGGAGTATTGGCTACTCTTGCTCTGTTTCATGAAGAGATAACAGCACCTTATATGATCATTGCCATGTTATTGCTTTCTTATCTCATGATCAGTAGTGTCAAGTATCCGAACTTTAAAAAAATTGGCTTGCCAAAAAAAGCGATCAAGTTTACTCCTTTAGTGATCATCGCTGCAGTACTGGTAGCTGTATTTTTTCCAGAACAGACCTCCAAGCTGATCTTCGTGCCGTTGTTGCTTTATGCGGGATATGGTTTGAAACAAAATTTTCGCAAGCTGAGCCGTAAGAAACGTCAAGAAGACCGAAATTCTGATGAGGCTTATCATTCCTCAGACCGTTAATAGACAACCCTGTGAAACAGCTGCACCATTTAGGGCTGAGCCGTTTCAGTTCGAAATAAGAGCGGCCCGATGAATAGGCCGCTCTTTTATAAGATTGCATAATAAAAAGCATTTATTTCACTGTCCTGTGGCAGCGATATAAATGCTTTTTTATTTTTTATAGGGTAGAACCAGAAGTGAATCCTACGACAGGTTAAACAAACCGAGTGTTGAGCACTTTTGGGATTCCTTAACGACAACTTCATCCAACTGGATGCCCAATAAATTGGCCATAGCGGACATGTAGAACAGGTTACGGCCGAGTTCGGAACTAATGGCTTCCCGGCAATTTTCGCACAGATGGCCGTCAACGTGAGTACCCGCGAGTTCTTTGGACTGTTCGAGATCAGCACCCATATCGAAGGTTTGCTTCGTGGCGTGAAGTTCGATGCAACCGCATTCAGTAATCGCTTTGGTAACAGCACGATTGACAGACGCATTGCTTTGACCATTCTTGGACAGCACATCCAAAAGACTGCGGTGACGGAGCAACAATTCCGAAACTTGGTCCTGAAAAGCCTGTAAACTAGGAGCACTCATTATAATCATCCACCTCGATATCGATATTATGAATTGAATTGTGTTCATTATATTCCAGCCGTTCAGGGGATTTCAACTAATTTCAACACACAGAGAGGAAGGAATGGTTCGATTTCCCTTATGTTTACAGCTTAACACAGCCTCTGCCGGAAAGGTTCCCTTTATTTCTAAACCATAAAAATTTATTCTCATTGGCTATAATTTGAGAAAAAACACGTTAAGTACGATTATAGCTCGGAAAATTGGACCATACTGGAAAATATACAATGAATCATGAAAAAGGAGGTGCGCCGAACTCATGTTAAAAAAAGCTATCTTAGCATTTTCGGTACTGTGCGGAGCATGGTGCGGGTATACGTTATATCATATGGTGGAACGGTCGTTCCCTGAATTTTCCTTGGTCTTCAGTCAAGGACTATTCGCCGGAGGAAGTGGTGTATTTGCACTGCTCGGAGGACTGCTATTTGGGATGATTGGAGTACTTGTTGCAGATCGGTTCGATGGCAGAATTCAGTCGATGATTGCATCCTTTTCTCGGATACCAATGAATGATCTTGCTGCTGGTACCGCGGGTCTGCTCGGTGGTTTACTTTTGTCGCTGTTGTTATCTCCAAGTCTTACCTGGCTTGGTCAAGGGGGACGTCTGCTACAGGTGGGCATTACCATGCTCGGGGGATATGTCGGCATGCGGATTGGTTTGGAGAAAAAGGAGGAGCTTGCTTCACTCTGGATGTCAGGAAGATGGAGTCAATCTGCTGAGCCTGAAGGACGGCGAATCGAGGAACATAAGATTTTGGATACCAGTGTGATCATTGACGGCAGAATCGCTGATATTTGCAAAACAGGATTTATTGAGGGAACGATCGTCATACCGGAATTTGTACTTGAGGAACTACAACACATCGCGGATTCTTCAGACTTACTAAAACGTAACCGCGGCCGGCGGGGCCTGGATATTCTGAATAAAATCCAGAAAGAGCTGGATGTGAAGGTTCTCATCTATGAAGGAGATTTCGAGGAAATATCCGAGGTGGACAGCAAGCTGGTTAAACTGGCTAAAGTGCTTCAGGGTAAAGTTGTTACGAATGATTTCAATCTGAATAAAGTATGCGAACTACAAGGTGTATCGGTTCTTAACATTAATGATCTGGCCAATGCGGTTAAGCCTGTCGTGCTGCCTGGAGAGGAAATTTTGGTACAGATCATTAAGGATGGCAAGGAGCATGGTCAGGGCGTAGCTTATCTGGATGATGGAACGATGATCGTTGTAGAAGGCGGACGCGAATATATCGGTTCGATGATGGAAGTGCTGGTGACCAGCGTACTGCAGACATCCGCTGGACGGATGATCTTTGCGAAACCGAAACTGTTGGAAAAAGCCCAGTAAACGGGGTATGATGGAGTGTGTACTGTACATATCCGTTCCCGGCATGGGAGAATGTCACCAGGAGCCGGGTAAAGACAGGGGTTTTGGCATGAATACGAGCTTCGGTGCTGTCATCGTGGCAGCGGGTAAAGGTTCGCGAATGGGAACCCGTGAGAGCAAGCAGTTTTTGCAAATTGGCGGTAGACCGATCGTGGTGCATACAATGGACATATTCAACCAACTGCCATGGCTGCAGGAGATCGTGCTCGTTACGGGCTTGGATGATGTTGCCCGCTGTGAGGCGTGGGTGAAGGAATACGGGCTGGACAAGGTGTCGGCTGTTATCTCGGGTGGCAGTGAGCGGCAGGAATCGGTTTACCAAGGGATCAAGCAACTGAATACAGAATGGGTAATGATACATGACGGCGTTAGACCGTTTGTTACCCACGATGAGATTCATTCTTGCCGCGAAACGGCTCTTCGCGAAGGTGCTGCTGTTCTTGGTGTACCCGTGAAGGATACGATCAAACAAGTGAACGTACAGGGGCTGATTACAGCAACGCCTGAACGTCATAGTCTGTGGGCTGTTCAGACCCCACAGGCTTTTCGTCTTTCTGACCTGCTGGCTGCACATGAGTCGGCTCAGCGAAGCGGTTTTTCCGGAACAGATGATGCGATGCTGTTGGAGAAATCAGGCTTGCCGGTTGCTGTGGCGGAAGGGAAATATACGAACATCAAGATTACAACGCCGGAAGATTTGGAGTACGCTGCTTTTTTAAAATATAAGAAAGAATAGGTTTGGACTTTACTTTCTTATATTTCTCGCAGAAACGGCCGCAGTCTTTAAAGGACGGCAAAGCCGTTTCTACTTGGAGAAAAACAAGGGGGAGATGTAGATGATTCGAGTAGGTCAGGGATTTGATGTGCATCAGCTCGTGGAAGGGAGACCGTGCATTATTGGTGGCGTGACCATTCCATATGAAAAAGGTTTGGTAGGGCATTCTGATGCTGACGTGCTGCTGCATGCAATCACGGATGCCGTTCTGGGTGCTTTAGGACTTGGCGATATTGGGCGTCACTTTCCGGATAATGACCCGGCTTTCAAAGACGCTGACAGTCTGAAACTATTGGAACGAGTATGGGAAATGGCGAAGGAAAAAGGCTATCGTCTCGGAAATGTGGATAGTACCATTATTGCGCAGAAGCCGAAGATGGCGCCGTATATACCGGAGATGACAAAAGTGATCGCCAAGGCGCTTGAAGCGGATGAAGCGCAGGTTAACGTTAAGGCAACAACGACAGAGCAGCTTGGCTTTACAGGACGGGGCGAAGGGATCGCCGCGCAATCTATTGTGTGCCTTGTTCAAGGTATGCTATCATCTTGAAAGAATCTTTGAAAGAAGCGAACGGAGGGGTTAGAAATGACCGAAGAAGTCCGTGTGCGCTATGCACCGAGTCCAACGGGACATTTACATATCGGCAATGCCAGAACGGCATTATTTAATTATTTATACGCACGCAAGCACAATGGTAAGTTTATAATCCGCATCGAGGATACAGACGTGAAACGTAACGTGGCCGGCGGAGAGGAAAGCCAGCTTAAATATTTGAAATGGCTGGGTATGGATTGGGATGAGAGCATCGATGCTGGGGGCGAGTACGGCCCTTATCGTCAGACGGAACGACTGGACATTTACCGCAAGTTTTGGCAGGATCTGCTGGACCGTGGGCTTGCTTACCGTTGCTACTGCACCGAGGAAGAGTTGGAGAAGGAGCGGGAGGAACAGACTGCACGCGGGGAAACCCCTCGTTATTCAGGCAAACACCGTGATTTGACGGACGAACAGTGCCGCGCGTTTGAAGCGGAAGGACGGGTTGCGAGTATTCGCTTCCGTGTTCCGGAAGATAAAGTATATACATTTGATGATATGGTCAAAGGTACGATTTCTTTCAACACGAAAGAGACTGGTGACTTTGTCATTGTGAAAAAAGACGGTATCCCGACGTACAACTTTGCGGTTGCTATCGACGATAATCTGATGAAGATTACCCATGTGCTGCGGGGAGAGGATCATATCTCCAATACGCCTCGCCAGCTCATGATTTATGAAGCGCTCGGTATGGAGCCACCACGTTTCGGTCATATGACGCTGATCGTAGGTGAGAATCATAAGAAGCTGAGCAAGCGGGATGAGTCGATCATTCAGTTTATTGAGCAGTATGACCAGCTCGGTTATCTGCCGGAAGCTTTATTCAATTTTATCGCTTTGCTGGGCTGGTCTCCGGAAGGAGAGGAAGAAATCTTCTCGAAAGAGCAGCTGATTGATATCTTTGATGCGAACCGTCTTTCGAAGAGCCCTGCGGTATTCGATACGAACAAACTGGCTTATTTGAACAATTCCTACATCAAACAATCCGACCCCAACCGGATTGCCGACCTGGCGATCCCACATCTGCAGCGCGCTTCTCGCCTGCCCGCAGATTTGACGTCGGAGCAAGAAGCGTGGGCTCGGGCGCTTGTAGCCCTTTATCAGGAGCAGATGACCTCGGCTTCCGAGATTGTTGATCTGTCTGAAGTGTTTTTCCGTACCCATGTGGAGCTGGATCAGGAAGGCAATTCGATCCTTGCTGAAGAGCAGGTTCCAGCTGTGCTATCTGCTTTTCTTGTGAAGCTGGAACAGTCCGAGGAGTTTACAGCGGCTAAAATCGCAGCCTTGATTAAGGAAGTACAAAAGGAAACTGGTTTTAAAGGCAAGCAGCTCTTTATGCCGATCCGTGTGGCTCTTACGGGACAGACGCACGGCCGTGATCTGAATCAGACCATATGGCTGCTTGGGAAAGACAAGGTGCTTGACCGTTTGCGTGCCCAGATTAAGGGAGCCTAAGTTTACCTGAACATGGATGTATATCTTCTTGTCAGCGCTCTGTCTTTTGGGTAATATATAAGAAAGTACAAATCGAAAAGCTGAGATCAGGAGAAGTACGCGTAAGGAATGGCATCATCCAGAGAGGATAACCGGAAGAAGACGGGGCAACTTGATTCTTCCAGGCTGAAAGTTATCCTGTTGCCGGAAGCGGAAATGCGCCTGTGAGCTGTATGGGTTGAAGCGGATCGTACCGTTAGATCATACCGGCCGTCACCGTTAAAGACTTAAAGTGGAACCGGGCTTTCCGTCTCAGGATTTGAGAGGAATACTGCCGGTTCAAGCAGAGTGGAACCGCGTGTCTGACGCCTCTGCAGCGAAAGCTGCAGGGGCGTTTTTTTGTTAGAACACTTGAATCGATCTATGTTGTGGGTATAACTGGGGGAGGAGGATCGCTCATGTTCAAGCAGATAAAGTCGGATATAAGGACCGTGTTCGAGAATGATCCGGCTGCCAGGGGGCTTTTTGAAGTGGTGTTTACTTATTCGGGTCTCCACGCTTTGTGGTTACACCGAATTGCCCATGCTCTGTTCAAACGGCGCTGGTACTCTCTGGCTCGTATCATTTCACAATTCAGTCGGTTCATGACCGGCATCGAAATTCACCCAGGAGCCCGAATTGGAAAGAGGCTGTTCATCGACCACGGGATGGGCGTGGTGATCGGGGAAACGTGTGAAATTGGTGATGACGTTGTCATTTATCAGGGTGTGACACTCGGTGGTACAGGGAAAGAGAAGGGGAAGCGTCACCCGACGATTGGGAGCAACGTGGTGATTGGGTCGGGTGCTAAAGTTCTTGGATCTTTCACTATTGGTGAGAACTGCAACATCGGCTCCAATGCGGTTGTATTACGTGAAGTTCCTCCGAACAGCACCGTAGTTGGCAACCCGGGTAAAATTGTGAAGCGGAACGGTGAGCGGATCCGCGACCGGCTTGATCATACCAAACTTCCGGACCCGATTGTTGATATGCTGCGCGACATGCAGAAAGAAATAGACGATATGCGTGAGGAACTGGCAACATTGAGAGAGGGGAAGCGGCAGACACCAGAGGCGGGTCATTTAGAAGCCTTCTTGCATAAGGATTTACAAAAGCGATAAGACGAAAGGATCGTGACCATCGAATGGCACTTCAAATTTATAATACGTTAACCCGTATGAAGGAGACGTTTAAGGCCCAAGAGCCGGGTAAGGTAAGCGTGTACGTGTGCGGGCCAACCGTATACGGCTACATCCATATAGGAAATGCACGTCCAATGATCTTTTTTGATGTGGTGCGCTCGTATTTAGAGCAGCAGGGCAATCAAGTCAACTATGTAGTCAACTTTACTGATGTGGATGACAAAATGATCCGTAAAGCGGAGCAGACCGGAACAACTGTGCCGGAGGTTGCGGACACTTTCATTTCTGCCTACTTTGAGGATTTGGACGGACTCGGCATTCCCCGGGCGTCGCTAAATCCGCGTGTAACCGACAATATGGACAGCATTATTGATTTCATTCGTGAATTGATCGAAAGAGATTTCGCTTATGAGAACGGTGGAGATGTCTTCTACCGAACGCGCAAGTTTGACGATTACGGCAAGCTGTCCCAGCAAAAAATTGATGAGCTTCAGTTTGGTATCCGGATTGAAGTGGATGAGCGGAAGGAAAGCCCTGAGGATTTTGTCCTTTGGAAAGCGGCTAAACCTGGAGAGATTTTCTGGGAAAGCCCATGGGGAGACGGGCGTCCGGGCTGGCATATTGAATGCTCGGCAATGGCACGTCGTTATCTGGGTGATACGCTGGATATTCACGGCGGAGGTCAGGACCTGCAATTCCCTCACCATGAGTGCGAGGTGGCTCAGTCGGAGGCAGTAACAGGGAAGCCCCTTGCGAATTACTGGATGCACAACGGTTATATACGGATCAACAATGAAAAAATGTCCAAATCCCTTGGTAACGGAGTATTAGTGAAGGATTTACGTGAGCAATATACTAAAGAAGCTATTCGGTACTTCATGCTCTCGACGCATTACCGTAATCCATCGAACTATAGCGATGAAGTCATGGACCAAGCGCAGAACGGCATAGACCGGATTGCGAACGCGGTTGGAAACGTAAGGCATCGTCTAAAGAATGCAGTCGGTTCGACAGAAGGAAAAACAGGAGTCGAAGTTGCTCGAAAAATGACAGAGATTCTTGCCGAATTCCATAATAAGATGCAGGATGATTTCAATACCCCGGATGCCATCACAGCCATGTTCCAATGGGCAACTGAGGCGAACCATCTTCTGCAGCAGGCCTCCGTACCGGCAGAGGATCTTCAGACGGTTCTGGATGCTTTTGAAGAAATGAACGGAGTATTACGCATTGTGGACTCATCTGCAGATGAACTGCTTGATGAAGATATTGAGCGGTTGATCGAGGAAAGATCCGCAGCCCGCAGCAACAAAGACTGGGCACGTGCTGATGAAATCCGTGATATATTGGCTGCGGGAGGCATTGTGCTTGAGGATACGGCGCAGGGCATGCGCTGGCGGCGCAAATGAGCGGCGTTGACAATAAGGGACTGGAGGGGGGATGGTTTCCTTTTCCTCCTTCCAAGCCCGTCCGTCTTATTCCACCCATCGTGCTCGCCTATATCGGAGATGCCATTTATGAAGTTGCGGTACGCCAGTATTTGATTTCCCTGCCGAATCTCCGGCCACATCATTTGCACCGTACAGCTACAAACCTTGTGTCCGCCAAAGCACAGAGTCGGATTTTGTCTTTTCTTGATCCTTTACTGACGGAGGATGAGCGGAATATTGTACGGCAGGGGCGGAATGCCAAATCAGGCAGTATTCCGAAGAATGCCGACGTTCTGGAGTATCGGCATGCCACGGCTTTTGAATGCCTGGTAGGTTATCTTTATTATGCAGAACACCATGACCGTCTTCGGGAATTAATCGGGCAAGCCATCGAGTATATGGTTAATCCCGCTGAATAGCAGAAAAAAGCATAAACGTAAATAAATTTAACCGCCGGCTTTAAGTATTAAGGTCCGGACAGGTATGCAGGAGGAAGAAAGTTATGCAGGAAGAAGAAATCATTGCGGGTAAGCACTCCGTAACCGAGGCGCTCCGCTCAGGGCGCACGATCAACAAGATCTGGTTAGCCGAAAATGCGCAGAAGCATTTGACGATGCCGATTATCGCTGAAGCCAGAAAGCTGGGTATTGTTATTCAAAATGTCGATAAACGCAAACTGGATCAAATGGTGCCGGGTGTACAGCACCAAGGCGTTGTTGCTCAGGCCGCTCCCTATGCGTATGTGGAAGTTGATGATCTTTTGAAAATTGCCGAAGATAAGGGACAGGCCCCATTCCTGTTGATTCTCGATGAAATTGAGGATCCACATAACCTTGGGTCCATTCTAAGAACGGCTGATTGCACAGGTGCTCATGGTGTTATCCTGCCAAAGCGGCGTTCTGCTCAGATTACGGCTACCGTCTCCAAGACTTCAGCTGGCGCTGTTGAGTATGTCCCGGTGGCAAGAGTTACGAATCTCGCTCAAACGATAGAGCAGCTGAAAGAAATGGGAGTATGGGTTGTCGGAACGGTCGTAGATGCGGTTGAAGAGATCTATGATACTGAGGTGTTTAATGGTCCGGTTGCAATCGTAATCGGCAATGAGAGTAAAGGAATGGGCAGGCTCATCCGTGAGAAGTGTGACGTCCTTGTCAAGCTGCCAATGGCAGGCCAGATCAACTCGCTGAATGCATCGGTGGCTGCCGGTGTCGTCATGTATGAAGTACTACGCCGTCGCCGTCTTCAAGGTTAGAGCGGATGGCCGATTGGCGGGATGTGCTGCTGGTCGATGGTTATAACATGATCGGCGGATGGCCTTTCCTTGCACAACTCGCAAATATCGGTATGCAGGAGGCTCGGGATGCTCTTCTGGAGAAACTGGCGGACTACCAGGCCTTCTCGGGCCTTCGTGTCATTGCTGTTTTTGACGCTTACCGTGTACCGGGGCTGGGCAAATCTTTTACTCAGGGTAAGGTGCAAGTGTACTTCACCAAGGAAAAAGAAACTGCCGATGAATGTATTGAACGTCTTGTTGTAGATTTCAGTCACCGTCGGCGTAAAATTTATGTCGCTACAAGCGACCTGATGGAGCAGCACATTATTTTTGCTCTCGGTGCTCTCCGGATTTCAGCCCGTGAACTGCTCAATCAGTTGGAGCAAAGTGAACGGGAAGTGAAACTCAAAATTAAAGAGGACCAGGCTAAATCGACGAGAAACACGCTAGATGGCCAACTGTCTGAGGATGTGCGAAAAATGTTTGAGCGATGGCGCCGCGAATAATTGAAATCTGGTAGATCAAATCATGAAAGTCTTTACATTTATGTTATTATCGTTCTAATTTAGGGATGACGTGGTTGACGGTCTTATGGACATCATATATACTTGTCATATATTTCAAGCGAGTGACGGGGTACCGTGCGTTCCGGGCCGGAGGGATTCTATTGAGTGTCAACCTCAAGGAAGTCATGATGTCAGGGTATGATTTGATAAGTGATGAAGACATTGTCGAGGCGGTCCGTCAAGGTGACAGCGGGGCGCTTGAATATTTGATCAATAAGTACCGGAACTTTGTACGTGCCAAAGCTCGTTCTTATTTTCTAATTGGCGCGGACCGTGAGGATATTGTCCAGGAAGGCATGATTGGCCTTTATAAGGCAATTCGTGATTTTAAAGGGGACAAGCTTTCTTCGTTCAAGGCTTTCGCTGAACTGTGCATCACGCGGCAGATCATTACGGCAATCAAGACCGCGACGAGACAGAAGCACATTCCACTGAATTCCTATGTTTCTCTGGATAAGCCGATTTATGATGAGGATTCAGACCGTACACTGTTGGATGTTATATGCGGTACGGCGGTATCCGATCCAGAAGAACTGGTGATTAACCAGGAAGAGTTTATTGGTTTGGAAGATAAAATGTCTGAAATACTGAGTGATCTAGAGCGGAAAGTGCTGATGCTATATTTAGATGGCCGTTCCTATCAAGAGATCGCAGTAGATTTGAGACGTCATGTTAAATCTATTGATAATGCCCTCCAGCGGGTAAAGCGCAAGCTTGAACGCTATCTGGAGGTTCGGGATAATTAGAAGAATGAACAATGTGTGAAAGGCTCAGTTTGAGCCTTTTTTTACTTCATTTCGAAATCCTGGTGTTTCAGTTGTTGGAAGTATGACCATAATGGTAAGTAAATGCAGCCCATGCATTCAGAGAGAAAAAGGCTTGAAAAGGCGCCAACCATGTGATAAAGTGTTTTAGGTAGGCCTAAATTCGCGTGTTTTATGAATGGAACGTTGTTACAGCATTGGAACAACGGTTTTGTTCATCTCGCAGGAATTTCGATTGTCTGTTACAGGACAAACCGATCTTTCTACTAGGATCAATATCGGTTCTTCTGGTGAAGAAGGACGTCTTCGGGAGGTGCAAATCATGCGGGTAATTATCACTTTGGCTTGTACAAGCTGCAAACAAAGAAACTACACAACCACAAAGAACAAGCGAAATCACCCCGACCGCATGGAGATGAAGAAATTTTGCAAGTTCTGTAACGAGCAAACTCCTCATCGCGAAACCAGATAGTTTTTTGGAGGTGTAGTCGGCGTGAAACGTAGTTTCAAGTCTCTGTTTTCCTTTTTCTCTGAAAGCTGGGCGGAACTTAAAAAAGTTCGCTGGCCCAATCGTAAAGAACTGACGAACTATTCACTCATTGTTATCGGCACCGTTGTGTTTGTCACAATTTATTTTTGGGTTTTAGACATCGGTATTTCCGCTGTGATCGAAGCGATAATTTAGAAGGGTCCCAGGTGGCTTGATATGGAAAAAAGATGGTATGTGGTTCATACCTATTCTGGGTATGAGAATAAAGTCAAAGCCAATTTGGAAAAACGTGTCGAGTCCATGGGCATGGAGGACAAAATATTCCGCGTTCTTGTTCCTATGGAAGAAGAAATCGTAAACAAGGACGGTAAGAAAAAGACCGTCATGCGTAAAGTTTACCCGGGATATGTCTTGGTCGAAATGATTCAAACCGATGATTCTTGGTATGTTGTCCGCAATACACCGGGGGTTACGGGCTTTGTCGGTTCGACAGGCTCCGGTTCTAAACCGACGCCTTTGCTTCCAGAAGAAGTTGAACAGATTCTGAAGCATATGGGCATGGAAGAACCGAAACCGAAGATTGAATTCGACATCAAGGAATCTGTTCGTATCAAGGTTGGTCCTTTTGCGAATTTCGTGGGCTCCGTGGAAGAGATTTTGGCTGAAAAGAGTAAGCTTAAGGTTCACGTCAACATGTTTGGACGGGAAACCCCACTGGAGTTGGATTATACTCAAGTGGAGAAGTTATAAATACTTCAGGTTTCTTGTGGGAGGGCGTAAAGCGTCCGATACCACTATTGATGCAAGGAGGTGTCTTACATGGCGAAGAAAATTATCAAGGTGGTAAAACTGCAAATTCCTGCAGGTAAAGCGAACCCGGCTCCTCCGGTAGGTCCAGCATTGGGTCAAGCAGGTGTCAACATCATGGCATTCTGTAAAGAATTCAACGCTCGTACTGCTGATCAAGCTGGCTTGATCATTCCGGTTGAAATTTCGGTATTTGAGGATCGTTCCTTTACATTTATCACCAAAACTCCACCGGCTGCTGTTCTGCTTCGTGTGGCTGCCAAGATCGAAAAAGGATCCGGCGAACCAAACAAGAACAAAGTTGCAACGGTTAAACGTGATGCGGTTCGTCAAATCGCAGAACAAAAAATGCCTGACCTGAACGCTGCAACTGTTGAAGCTGCAATGTTGATGGTTGAAGGTACTGCCCGTAGTATGGGTATCACAATCGAAGACTAATACTCTTTCGATGCTACCGGATTAGATCCGGAATATGTGGGAGGAAATTCCGCTAACACCACAAAGGAGGAAAATAATCATGGCTAAACATGGTAAGAAATACCTTGAAGCTGCTAAGCTGATTGACAGCGAAGCAACTTATGAGCCTTCGGAAGCCGTTGAACTGGTGAAGAAGGCAGCAACTGCCAAATTCGACGAAACTGTTGAAGTGGCTGTGCGTTTGGGTGTAGACCCTCGTAAACAAGACCAGGCTGTTCGTGGCGTTGTAGTCCTACCTCACGGTACGGGTAAAACGCAACGCGTTCTGGTATTTGCAAAAGGTGAAAAAGCGAAGGAAGCCGAAGCGGCTGGCGCGGATTTTGTTGGCGATCAAGATATGATTAACAAAATTCAACAGGGCTGGTTCGAATTCGACGTCTGCGTAGCTACACCTGATATGATGAGTGAAGTCGGTAAATTGGGCCGTCTGCTCGGTGGTAAAGGCCTGATGCCTAACCCTAAAGCCGGCACGGTTACATTCGATGTTGCTAAGGCTGTTCAAGAAATTAAAGCCGGTAAAATCGAGTACCGTCTGGACAAAGCAGGTCAAATTCACGCTCCAATCGGCAAAGTATCCTTTGATGCGGATAAACTCAATGAAAACCTCAAGTCTCTTGTGGATGCATTGAACCGCGCGAAGCCAGCTGCTGCTAAAGGTGTATACCTGAAGAACATCGCTGTATCTTCGACTATGGGACCTAGCGCTCGCGTGAACACAGCTTCTTTCAAATAATATTTACCATTGACTTACTTGTCTTGGTTTGATATTATGTAACAGTTGTGAGTCCTTGTGACTGACCATTAAAGTTGAATATGCTTACCGTAGACAGTAGGTGCCGTTAGCTGGCTTAATTTCCTGCCGAGGTGTTATGATAGAACGTCAGCAGTTTGTTCGGGAGACCGGCATAATGATGCTTCATCAGGCCTTCGTGATTCTACGGAGGCTTTTTTAGTGCCCGTAGGATGGTGGCCGTCATGGTCCCAGCTAACCATACAATCAGGAGGTGTAGACATTGGCAAACGCAAAAGTGATTCAAGCTAAACAAGACGCGGTTGACGTAGTAACTGCTAAGTTGCGCGAAAGTGTGACAACAGTTGTAGTTGACTATCGTGGATTGAACGTTACCCAAGTAACAGAACTGCGTAAGCAGCTTCGTGAAGCTGGTATCGAATTTCAAGTATTGAAAAACTCCCTGCTTCGCCGTGCGACAGCAGCTGCAGAGCTGACTGAGCTGGATGAAGCGTTGACAGGTCCGACGGCTGTTGCTTTCGGTACTGAGGATGTTGTGGCTCCAGCGAAAATCTTGAACGATTTCGCTAAGAAAAACGACGCTTTGGAACTGAAAGGCGCGGTAGTAGAAGGCCGTGTCATCGGAGTGGACGAAATCAAAGCGCTGGCGGAACTTCCGTCCCGCGAAGGTCTCTTGTCCATGCTCCTCAGCGTGCTTCAAGCCCCAATGCGCAACTTCGCGCTTGCGGTTAAAGCCGTGGCTGACAAAGAAGAACAAGGCGCGTAAGCACCTTATTCAACAAGCTGTATAAACAATTAAATCCTAAATATAAAATGGAGGTTCAACTCAAATGAGCAAAGAGCAAATCTTGGAAGCAATCAAAGGCATGTCCGTTCTGGAACTGAACGATCTCGTTAAAGCAATCGAAGAAGAATTCGGCGTAACTGCTGCAGCTCCAGTAGCTGTTGCAGGTGCAGGCGCTGGCGCAGCTGCTGAAGCTGAGCAATCTGAATTCGACGTAATCCTGACTGGTGCAGGCGCGTCCAAAATCAACGTTATCAAAGTTGTTCGCGAAATTACAGGCCTCGGCTTGAAAGAAGCGAAAGAACTGGTTGACAACGCACCAAAACCAATTAAAGAAAAAGTAAGCAAAGAAGATGCAGAAGCTGTTAAAGCTAAATTGGAAGAAGCAGGCGCATCCGTAGAAGTGAAGTAATTCCTTCTATACTGCAGCATGAGTCAAACCCCTTGAATATTAGTTCAAGGGGTTTGTTATTGTAATAGATTGTTTTTTTCAGAAAAAGGCTATACTAGAGTAAGAGAGTTTTTAAGGTTTGGTGCCGTATTCACGGCAAACGATTTTGTGATACGGAGGTTGGCATGCCGAATCAGCATTATTATACGAACCAGCCAGTAACCGAGCATAACAGGCGGGAACTGGAAACGGTACTGCGTGGCAGCAAATTCAAGTTTATTAGTGATGCGGGTGTTTTTTCTAAGAGCGGAGTGGACTATGGGAGTAAGGTGCTGATTGAAGCACTGGATATTCCAAGTGGGTCCCATGTGCTTGATGTCGGATGCGGCTATGGGCCAATCGGGCTTTCTGCAGCGAAGATTGCAAAGGAAGGCCATGTCACCATGATAGATATCAACAGCCGCGCCATAGAATTGGCCAAGGAAAATGCGAGGCTCAATGGAATTGGTAATGTCACTATAATGGAGAGTGATCTGTTCACAGCAGTAGAGGGCAAGGAATTTGATATCGTTCTAACTAACCCGCCTATACGGGCAGGTAAGGAAACGGTACACAAAATTTTTGAGCAAGCCTTTGAACATCTAAAGGATCAGGGGCAGTTGTGGGTGGTCATTCAAAAAAAACAAGGCTCCCCATCGGCCAAAGCCAAACTGGAAAGCCTGTTTTCTCAAGTGGAGGAAGTAACGAAGGACAAGGGCTACCGGATATTCAAAGCGGTAAAGACTACATCCTGAATTGGCAAATAGGCTATTGACTCGGATTTCTGGCTGTGGTATTATTATAAAATGTCAGTATTAGGATGGTCTCCTTGTCTTTAGTTTGCTGAAATGTCAAGACTTGATGTGGGTATCATTGCATAAAGTCAGTCATATTGACGTATAATATGTACATTTTGGGCAAATCTACTGGATATGAGAGGATTATCATAACCATGGATAAGCTGCTCTTTTTTCGAAAGATATTCGATAAGGGCTTTTCTCTATTTATGGGAGTTTCCTCTGTACGTTCCATTATAGTGTTACAAACAGAGGTTCGCAATGAATTTTTAAAAGTGAGTAGACATGAGGGGTGAGTTTAAGTTGGCAGGACATCTTGTTCAATATGGTCGACGCACTCGGCGAAGTTATGCACGTATTACTGAGGTACTCGAAGTTCCGAACCTGATTGAAATCCAACAAAAATCTTATGAATGGTTTTTGGAGGAAGGGTTGCGCGAAATGTTCCAAGACATCTCGCCGATTCAGGATTTCACAGGAAACTTGGTGCTGGAGTTTATCGACTACAGCCTTGGAGAACCGAAATACACCGTCGATGACGCGAAAGAACGCGACGTAACTTATGCGGCGCCGCTCCGTGTTAAAGTCCGGCTCATCAACAAAGAGACTGGAGAGGTCAAGGAGCAAGAAGTGTTCATGGGAGACTTTCCGTTAATGACGGAAACCGGAACATTTATCATTAATGGTGCCGAACGGGTCATTGTCAGCCAGTTGGTTCGCTCTCCCAGCGTCTATTTCAGCACTAAAGTTGATAAAAACGGTAAGAAAACATACACTGCGACCGTTATTCCGAATCGCGGCGCATGGCTGGAGCTGGAGACGGACGCTAAGGATATTGTATATGTACGGATCGACCGTACCCGTAAAATACCGGTAACCGTACTGCTTCGTGCGCTCGGTTTCGGTACAGACGCAGAGATTTTAGAACTGCTGGGTGATGACGAGTATATTCGTAATACCCTGGATAAAGACAACACGGATTCGACGGAAAAGGCGCTTATTGAGATCTATGAACGCCTTCGTCCAGGCGAGCCTCCGACGTTGGACAATGCAAAGAGCCTCTTGGTAGCGCGTTTCTTTGATCCAAAGCGCTATGATCTGGCGAACGTTGGTCGTTATAAGATCAACAAGAAGCTTCATATTAAGAACCGTCTCTTCAATCAGCGTTTGGCTGAGAGTCTGGTTGACGTGGAAACTGGTGAGATCATTGCTGAAGCTGGTCAAACCGTAGATCGCCGTCTTTTGGACGAGATTATGCCTCACCTAGAGAAGAGTGTCGGCTACAAAACATATCATGTTGCGGGCGGCGTTCAGGATAGTGAGGATATTACTCTTCAGACGATTGATGTGTTCTCCCCGATCGAGGACGGTAAAGTCGTTAAGATTATCGCCAATGGTAACATCGATAAATCGGTGAAGAATATTACGCAGGCGGACATTATTTCGTCCATCAGCTATTTTATGGATTTGCTGCACGGTATCGGCAACACGGATGACATTGACCACCTTGGTAACCGTCGTCTGCGTTCCGTGGGTGAACTTCTGCAGAACCAGTTCCGTATCGGTCTGTCCCGTATGGAGCGTGTTGTTCGTGAAAGAATGTCGATTCAGGATGCGAGTGTTATTACACCGCAGGCTCTGATCAACATTCGCCCAGTTATTGCATCGATTAAAGAGTTCTTCGGTAGTTCACAGTTGTCCCAGTTTATGGACCAGACGAACCCGCTTGCTGAACTGACGCATAAACGTCGTCTTTCCGCACTCGGACCTGGTGGTTTGACACGGGAACGTGCGGGCTTTGAAGTTCGAGACGTTCACCACAGTCACTATGGCCGTATGTGTCCGATCGAGACCCCGGAAGGACCGAACATCGGTTTGATCAACTCCCTGTCGACATTTGCCCGCATTAATGAATATGGCTTTATCGAGGCGCCTTATCGCTGGGTTGATCCGAAGACCGGTCAGGTAACCGAGCAGATCGATTATCTGACTGCTGATGAGGAAGATAACTACGTTGTAGCTCAGGCGAACGCGGAATTGACAGAGGACAGCAAGTTTGCAGACGACATGGTAATCGTTCGTTATAACAAACAGTCCGATAACATTTTGCCAATGCCTAACGATCGCGTAGATTACATGGACGTATCACCTAAACAGGTTGTGTCCGTCGCTACGGCGCTGATTCCGTTCCTTGAGAACGATGACTCGAACCGTGCCCTCATGGGATCTAACATGCAACGTCAAGCTGTTCCGCTTCTTATTCCGAAAGCTCCGCTCGTCGGAACAGGAATGGAACATAAATCTGCGAAAGATTCCGGTGTATGTATTGTATCCAAATATGACGGAATTATTGAGCGCTCTACTGCTAATGAAATCTGGCTCCGCCGCGTTGAAACTGTGGACGGACAAGAAGTCAAAGGCGATATCGTTAAGCATAAATTACACAAATTTATGCGTTCGAACCAAGGTACCTGTATTAACCAGCGTCCAATCGTCCAACGTGGCGATGTAATCAAGAAGGGGGATATCCTTGCGGATGGTCCTTCGACTGAGATGGGCGAATTGGCACTTGGACGCAACGTTGTCGTAGCTTTCATGACCTGGGAAGGTTACAACTACGAGGATGCGATTCTTCTTTCTGAGAAGCTCGTAAAAGAAGATGTGTACACTTCGATTCATATCGAGGAGTATGAGTCTGAAGCTCGTGATACGAAGCTCGGACCTGAAGAAATCACACGTGATATTCCGAATGTCGGTGAAGAAGCGCTGAAGAATCTTGACGAGCGCGGTATTATCCGTATCGGTGCTGAGATCAGCGCAGGTGACATCCTGGTCGGTAAAGTAACGCCTAAGGGTGTAACAGAACTGACGGCTGAAGAGCGTCTCCTCCATGCAATCTTTGGTGAGAAGGCTCGCGAAGTGCGTGACACCTCGCTGCGCGTCCCTCACGGTAGTGATGGTATTATCGTTGATGTGAAGGTGTTTACTCGTGAGAACGGTGACGAATTGCCGCCGGGCGTAAACCAACTGGTTCGCGTGTACATCGCTCAGAAACGTAAAATCTCCGAAGGTGACAAAATGGCCGGACGTCACGGTAACAAAGGTGTCGTTGCCCGTATTTTGCCTGAGGAAGACATGCCGTTCCTGCCTGATGGCACACCTGTACAGGTTGTTCTTAACCCGCTTGGTGTACCTTCACGTATGAACATCGGTCAGGTATTGGAGGTTCACTTGGGTATGGCTGCTCTGCAGCTCGGTATTCACGTGGCTACGCCAGTATTTGATGGAGCAAGCGAGTATGACGTGTTTGATACAATGGAAGAAGCAGGCATGCAGCGTAATGGTAAGACCGTTTTGTATGATGGCCGTACAGGCGAGCGCTTCGAGCGCGAAGTTACTGTTGGTGTTATGCACATGATCAAGCTGGCGCACATGGTTGATGATAAAATTCACGCTCGTTCTACAGGACCATACTCTCTCGTTACGCAACAGCCGCTCGGTGGTAAAGCACAGTTCGGTGGACAGCGTTTCGGTGAGATGGAAGTGTGGGCGCTTGAAGCATACGGCGCCGCATATACACTGCAAGAAATTCTTACCGTTAAGTCTGATGACGTGGTCGGCCGGGTGAAAACCTACGAATCCATCGTCAAGGGCGAGAACATTCCGGAACCGGGTGTTCCAGAATCGTTCAAGGTATTGATTAAGGAACTTCAGTCTCTCGGTATGGACGTCAAAATCCTTAGCGAGAACGAGGAAGAAATCGAGATGAGAGAACTCGATGATGAAGACGAAGCGGCAGGCGATAAATTGAGCCTTAACTTGGAAGGCACTGAAGTCGGAGTGGAATAACGGTCAATCTTCACCCCGCCGGTTAACAGCCGGCGGTGGTGTTATGATCGGAGCACATAATTAGGACTAAGTTGAGGAGGGTTGCTCCTTGTTGGACGTTAACAATTTTGAGTATATGAAAATCGGTCTCGCTTCCCCGGAGAAGATTCGTTCTTGGTCTCGCGGAGAAGTAAAGAAGCCGGAAACAATTAACTACCGTACATTGAAGCCTGAGAAGGAAGGTCTTTTCTGCGAACGTATTTTTGGTCCGCAAAAAGACTGGGAGTGCCATTGCGGCAAGTACAAACGCGTCCGTTATAAAGGCGTAGTCTGCGACCGTTGCGGCGTTGAAGTTACCCGCGCTAAAGTCCGTCGTGAACGTATGGGTCACATTGAACTGGCTGCTCCTGTATCCCACATCTGGTATTTCAAAGGTATTCCAAGCCGTATGGGTCTGGCTTTGGATATGTCTCCAAGATCTCTGGAAGAGATCATCTATTTTGCATCTTATGTCGTGACGGATCCAGGAGATACGCCGCTTGAGAAGAAACAGCTGTTGTCTGAGAAGGAATACCGCAGCTATCGTGAGAAATACGGTTATGGATTCCAAGCTGGCATGGGTGCAGAAGCTGTGAAGAAGCTTCTTCAAGATCTGGATGTGGAGAAAGAACTCGAATTCCTGAAAGAAGAACTGCGTACTGCACAAGGTCAACGTCGCAACCGTGCGATCAAGCGTCTTGAAGTTATTGAGGCGTTCCGAAACTCCGGCAACAAGCCGGGGTGGATGGTGTTGGACGTATTGCCTGTCATTCCTCCAGAACTGCGCCCGATGGTTCAGTTGGACGGCGGACGCTTTGCGACTTCCGACTTGAATGATCTGTACCGTCGTGTAATCAACCGGAATAACCGTCTGAAAAGACTGCTTGATCTTGGTGCACCTGATATTATCGTTCAGAACGAAAAACGGATGCTTCAAGAAGCCGTTGACGCACTGATTGATAACGGTCGTCGTGGTCGTCCAGTTACAGGACCGGGTAACCGTCCTCTGAAATCCCTCAGCCACATGCTGAAAGGTAAACAAGGACGTTTCCGTCAGAACCTGCTCGGTAAACGGGTTGACTATTCCGGTCGTTCCGTTATCGTTGTAGGACCTTATCTGAAGATGTACCAGTGCGGATTGCCTAAGAAAATGGCGCTGGAACTGTTCAAGCCTTTTGTAATGAAAGAGTTGGTCAATAAAGGCCTGGCTCATAATATCAAGAGTGCCAAACGTAAAGTGGAACGCGTAAGTCCAGAAGTTTGGGATGTGCTCGAAGAGGTAATCAAAGAACATCCAGTACTTCTGAACCGTGCCCCTACCCTTCATAGACTCGGTATTCAGGCGTTTGAACCGATTCTGGTAGAAGGTCACGCGATCCGTCTTCACCCGCTCGTATGTACAGCTTACAACGCTGACTTTGACGGTGACCAAATGGCTGTTCACGTTCCGTTGTCTGCGGAAGCACAAGCGGAAGCACGTCTCCTGATGCTTGCATCCGGAAACATTTTGAACCCTAAAGACGGTAAGCCTGTCGTTACACCTTCACAGGATATGGTTCTTGGTTCCTTCTATCTGACAATGGACAACAAGGAAGAAAAAGGAACAGGCATGATCCTGGGTAGTGTGAACGAGGCTGTGTCCGCATATCAGCGTGGAGCAGCAGGTCTGCATGCACGCGTAGCTATTCCGGTTAAAGCTCTGGGTAAGACCGTCTTTACGGAAGCTCAGCAAAAAGCGATGCTTGTTACCACGGTGGGACGGATTATCTTTAATGAAATCTTCCCGGCCAGCTTCCCTTACATTAACGAAGCGACTCGTGTGAACCTGTTCCAAGGTACACCTGAGAAATACTTTGTATATGAAAAAGGTGCGAATATCCAGGAAGTTATTCAAAGTCTTCCGATCAGCGGTGCTGTAGGTAAAGAATACCTGGGTCAAATCATTGCACGTTGTTTTGAGACTTATCACACAACTGAGACATCTATTATTCTCGATAAAATCAAGCAACTTGGATTCACATATTCCACGCGTTCGGGTGTTACCGTTGCGGTGTCCGACGTTATCGTTCCGCCTGAGAAGACCGAAATTCTCAAAGAGTCCGATGGGAAGGTTAGCGTCGTAATGAACCAGTATCGCCGTGGATTGATTACGAATGAAGAGCGCTATGACCGTGTTATCGATATTTGGTCCAAAGCGAAGGACGATCTTACTGAGGTGCTCATGAAATCGATGGATCGCTTCAACTCCATCATGCTCATGGTTGACTCTAAAGCGCGGGGTAACAAATCTCAGATTACTCAGCTTGGCGGTATGCGTGGTCTGATGGCCAACCCGTCAGGACGGATTATCGAGATGCCAATCAAATCGAACTTCCGTGAAGGTCTGACCGTACTCGAGTACTTCTTGTCTACTCACGGTGCCCGTAAAGGTCTTGCCGATACGGCTCTTCGTACCGCTGACTCCGGTTACTTGACTCGTCGTCTCGTTGACGTGGCACAGGATGTCATCGTACGCGAAGATGAGTGCAGCACGGATAAAGGCTTCACAGTTAGCCGGATTCAAGACGGTAAGGAAGTTATCGAGGATCTCTACGACCGTATTGAAGGACGCTATGCTTTTGAGACTGTCCGTCATCCGGAAACTAAAAAGGTTATCGTCAACCGTAATGAATTGATCGACTCTGATAAAGCTGACGAAATCGTTAAAGCTGGTGTCGAGAAGCTGCAAATCCGTTCCATTCTCAGCTGCCGCGCGCGTTATGGCGTCTGCAAGAAGTGTTACGGACGTAACCTGGCAACAGGTAAGTTTGTCGAAATCGGTGAAGCGGTTGGTATTATCGCTGCTCAATCGATCGGTGAACCAGGAACACAGCTCACCATGCGTACGTTCCATACCGGGGGCGTTGCGGGTGATGACATCACCCAAGGTTTGCCACGTATCCAAGAGCTCTTTGAGGCCCGTAATCCTAAAGGTCAAGCAACGATCAGTGAGATTGACGGTGTCGTTAAAGAGATCCGTGAAACGAAAGACCGCCGTGAAATTGAAATCCAAGGTGAAGCGGAAACGAAAACATATTCCGTTACGTATGGCTCCCGTCTGCGCGTAAGCGAAGGCAAGCACATCGAAGCCGGGGATGAATTGACGGATGGTTCGATCGACCCTAAAGAAATGCTCCGCATCAAGGGTATCCGCGGCGTGCAGAACTATATTCTTCAGGAAGTTCAGCGCGTATATCGGAACCAAGGTGTAGAAATCAACGATAAACACGTCGAAGTTATGATTCGTCAGATGCTGCGTAAGATCCGCATCGTTGATGCAGGAGATACAAATCTGCTGCCAGGCTCCTTCGTGGACATGCACGAGTATGAAACTGCCAACAAAGAAGCAATTCTGTCAGGCAAAGAGCCAGCAGTGGCTAAACCGGTTCTGCTCGGTATTACAAAAGCTTCCCTTGAGACGGATTCATTCCTTTCCGCAGCCTCCTTCCAGGAGACAACGCGCGTGTTGACTGACGCAGCCATTAAAGGTAAAGTCGATCAGCTGCTCGGACTGAAAGAGAATGTTATCATCGGTAAACTGATCCCTGCAGGTACGGGTATGAACCGCTACCGCAGCGTGAAGTTCGAGGGTCAGGATGATGTGAACGGCGAGAACCAGGCAATGGAGACCGCTAACGTAGAATAAAGAAGAATGATAGGGAGGCAGGGAGTTTGCACGGCTTAACAACTGGGCGAATTTCTCTCCCTGAATTTCTTTTTTACCTTGATAATATGCTTGACATCATTTAATGCAGATGCTAATATAGCAAAGGTGCGTGAGTAGTAGCTTTATCCCTGTTCTTTTGGAGGAATATCCATGTCTAATGATAAAGGATTACAGGATGCTCATGTTAAGATTGGCACCAAACAAACAATGAAGGCCGTTGAAACCGGTCAGGCTGCAGAAGTTTATGTGGCTGAAGATTGCGACCAGCGTTTGACTTCCAAAATCGTGACCCTGTGCGATAAGCACGGTGTAGATATTACGTATGTGCCTACAATGAGAGCACTCGGAGAGGCCTGCGGCATCGAAGTCGGTGCAGCAATGGTAGCAGTCTTAAAACAGTGAGTACGATCTGTTTTTGTTGGAGAAGGGTTCTTCTCTCGGCAAAAACTTTTCATTTGTTCTTTTATGAACCGCCTGGGTCTGTGGACTTAAAAAAGGTTTGTAATAGGATGAGAAATATAGGAAGGGGGTGGCAGAATGCCAACAATCAACCAACTGGTCCGTAAGGGCCGTTCAGCTAAAGTTTACAAATCGAAGTCACCGGCACTGCAAAAAGGATTCAACGCTTTGAAACGTGAGGATACCAATTTGAGTGCTCCGCAAAAACGCGGTGTGTGCACTCGTGTGGGCACAATGACTCCACGTAAACCGAACTCTGCACTTCGTAAATATGCTCGTGTTCGTTTGACGAACCGCATCGAGGTGACTGCTTACATTCCAGGTATCGGACATAACTTGCAAGAGCACAGTGTTGTTCTGATCCGTGGCGGTAAAGTAAAAGACCTTGCAGGGGTACGTTATCACATCGTTCGTGGTGCACTTGATACCGCTGGTGTTAACAACCGTATGCAAGCTCGTTCCAAATATGGCGCGAAACGTCCTAAAGCAAAAAGCTAAATTGTAATTACATGTTGAAATAACATGATTGAAGAAAGGGGGATATCCATGCCACGCAAAGGTCCAGTTACTAAAAGAGACGTGCTGCCGGATCCGGTGTATAACAGCAAGCTCGTTACACGTCTGATCAACCGCATCATGCTGGATGGTAAAAGAGGTGTCGCTCAAAGCATCCTTTATAATGCATTCAATATTATCCAAGAACGTACGGGTAATGACCCAATGGAAGTATTTGAAGCAGCCATCAAGAACATCATGCCGGTTCTGGAAGTTAAAGCTCGCCGTGTCGGCGGTGCGAACTACCAGGTGCCTATCGAAGTTAAACCAGAAAGACGTACATCCCTGGGATTACGTTGGCTCGTAAACTACTCCCGCAACCGCGGCGAGAAGACTATGGAAGAGCGTTTGGCGGCTGAGATTATCGATGCTTCCAACAACACTGGTGCTTCTGTTAAGAAACGTGAAGACACGCACAAAATGGCTGAAGCGAACAAAGCGTTTGCTCACTACCGTTGGTAGGATAAAGTCATTAACAAACTTTAATTTTGAAGGGAGACTATTCGCATGGCAAGAGAGTTCTCCTTGAAAAATACACGGAACATCGGGATCATGGCGCATATTGACGCTGGTAAAACTACTACGACGGAACGTATCTTGTTCTACACAGGCCGTACTCATAAAATTGGTGAAACTCATGAGGGTTCCGCTACTATGGACTGGATGGAGCAAGAACAGGAGCGCGGAATCACGATTACTTCCGCTGCGACTACCGCTTCTTGGAAGGGTCACCGCGTTAATATTATCGACACCCCGGGGCACGTTGACTTCACAGTAGAAGTTGAACGTTCCCTTCGTGTATTGGATGGGGCAGTAGGTGTATTCAGTGCGAAAGAGGGCGTAGAACCTCAGTCGGAAACCGTATGGAGACAAGCAGACCGTTACGGTGTACCGCGGATCGCATATGTAAACAAAATGGACATTATCGGCGCCGATTACCTTAATGTTGTTAAAGACATGAAAGAGCGTCTTCAAGCCAATGCGGTAGCTATCCAGCTTCCGATCGGTGCAGAAGCTGACTTTCTCGGCATCATCGATATTATCACGGAAAAGGCTTATATGTATAAGGATGACCTTGGACAAAATATCGAAGAAACCGAAATTCCAGCGGAATACAAGGATCAAGTTGAAGAACTGCGCAGTGAACTGATTGAGAAGGTTGCAGAACTTGACGAAGATTTGACTATGAAATACCTTGAAGGTGAAGAAATCTCTATTGATGAGATCAAAGCAGCTCTTCGTAAAGGTGTTATAGAAGTTAAGATCTTCCCAGTGATCTGTGGTTCTTCTTATCGTAACAAAGGGGTTCAGCTTATGCTGGACGCTGTTATCGATTTCTTGCCGGCTCCAACAGATGTAGCAAGCATCCAAGGTCACTTGGAAGATGGTACAGAAGTAGAACGCCACTCCTCAGACGAGGAACCGTTCGCTGCATTGGCATTTAAAATCATGACAGACCCTTACGTTGGTAAGCTGACGTTCTTCCGTGTGTACTCCGGTGTTTTGCAATCCGGCTCTTACGTACTGAATGCAACGAAAAACAAACGCGAACGTATCGGACGTATCCTGCAAATGCACGCGAACAGCCGTCAAGAAATCACTGTAGTTTACGCTGGTGATATCGCAGCAGCTGTAGGTTTGAAAGATACGGGTACAGGTGATACACTGTGTGATGAGAAGAATCCAGTTATTCTCGAGTCCATGAACTTCCCTGATCCGGTTATCGAAATCGCAGTTGAACCAAAAACAAAAGCCGACCAAGATAAATTGGGCGTTGCTCTCGGTAAGTTGACTGAAGAGGATCCAACTCTTCGTGCTCATACGGACGAGGAAACTGGCCAAACGATCCTGGCGGGTATGGGTGAGCTTCACTTGGACGTTATCATCGACCGCATGCGTCGTGAGTTCAAGGTAGAAACCAACGTGGGTAAACCACAGGTAGCTTACCGTGAAACCTTCCGTGCATCAGCACGTGTTGAAGGTAAATTCGTTCGTCAGTCCGGTGGTCGTGGTCAATACGGTCACGTATGGGTTGAGTTCGAACCTCTGGAAGCAGGTAGCGGTAACCAATTCGAGAGCAAGGTTGTCGGTGGTTCCGTACCTAGAGAATACATTGGACCTGCACAACAAGGTATTGAAGAGCAAATGAAGAACGGCGTAATTGCCGGCTTCCCGCTTGTTGACGTTAAAGCAACAATCGTCGACGGTTCATACCATGATGTCGATTCCAACGAAATGGCGTTTAAAATCGCCGGTTCGATGGCTCTGAAAGCAGCTAAGGAAAAGTGTAAGCCTGTCCTGCTTGAGCCAATCATGAAAGTAGAAGTTACTGTGCCTGAGGAATACATGGGCGACGTAATGGGTATGCTGAACTCCCGCCGTGGACGGATCGAAGGTATGGATTCCCGTGGTGGTACTCAAATTATCCGTGCGAAAGTGCCTCTTTCCGAAATGTTCGGTTACTCTACTACACTTCGCTCCGGTACACAAGGACGCGGTGTGTTCTCCATGGAACTCTCCCACTATGAAGAAGTTCCTAAGAACATCTCCGAAGAAATCGTGTCCAAGGTTAAAGGCGGAGAGTAATAAGGTTTTTCCTGCTGGACGAAGGGCGGGATGAAAATCCCGTTAACCTTTAGTCCGGCCTAAACATATATATCCCCTTAAGGAGGAATTGTTCAAATGGCAAAGGCTAAATACGAACGTACTAAACCCCATGTTAACATCGGTACTATCGGTCACGTTGACCATGGTAAAACAACTTTGACTGCTGCAATTACAAGTGTATTGTCCACAACTTACGGTGGTGCAGCAATGTCCTTCGACCAAATCGACAAAGCTCCAGAAGAGCGCGAACGCGGTATCACAATCTCTACTTCCCACGTAGAGTATGAAACTGAATCCCGTCACTATGCACACGTTGACTGCCCAGGTCACGCTGACTATGTTAAAAACATGATCACTGGTGCAGCTCAAATGGACGGCGCTATCCTGGTTGTATCCGCAGCTGACGGTCCTATGCCGCAAACTCGCGAACACATCCTGTTGTCCCGTCAAGTAGGCGTTCCTTACATCGTTGTATTCTTGAACAAATGCGACATGGTTGAAGACGAAGAGCTTCTGGAATTGGTTGAAATGGAAGTTCGTGACCTTCTGAGCGAGTATGACTTCCCAGGCGATGACACTCCGATTACTCGTGGTTCCGCTCGTGAAGCTCTGCAAAACCCAACTGGCGAATGGGCACAAAAAATCGTTGAAATGTTTAAAACAATCGACGAGTACATCCCATTGCCAGAGCGCGACACTGACAAGCCTTTCTTGATGCCTGTTGAGGACGTATTCTCCATCACTGGTCGTGGTACCGTTGCTACAGGTCGTGTAGAGCGTGGTACGATCAAAGTTGGTGAAGAAATCGAAATCGTTGGTATCGCTGAAGAAACTAAGAAATCCGTTGTTACGGGCGTTGAAATGTTCCGTAAATTGCTGGATTCCGCTCAAGCTGGTGACAACATCGGAGCATTGCTTCGTGGTGTAGACCGTACTCAAATCGAGCGTGGACAAGTATTGGCTAAGCCAGGTTCTGTTAAGCCTCATACAGAATTTACTGCTCAAATTTACGTACTCAGCAAAGAAGAGGGTGGACGTCACAAGCCTTTCTTCACTGGATACCGTCCACAGTTCTACTTCCGTACTACAGACGTAACTGGTGTAATTAACCTTCCAGAAGGTTCTGAAATGGTTATGCCTGGTGACAACATTACGGTTACAGTTAATCTGATTTCCCCAATCGCGATTGAAGAAGGTACTAAATTCTCTATCCGCGAAGGCGGCCGTACCGTTGGTGCTGGTTCCGTAGCTACAATCATTAAATAATTAAGGCTTTTTAAAGCCTCAATATAGTAACAGTGTACTGTAACGAGCAACAATGTGTTGTAACGATAAATAGAGCCTGATCCTAATGGATCGGGCTCTATTTTTTTTAGAAATAATGAAGGATAAACTTCGGAGTTAATAGTACCCGTGTCTTGCAAGAAAAACTACCGTTAAGTGTGGTACGTCTTCTTTTCGATACGTCGGTTAACGTTTTTCATATATTTATGAATTATCCACAAATAGTACACAGATTATGCGAGCTTATGCAGGTTTATAGCTTTACTTTCATGTTTATAGTTACTACAATCATTGTATGTTTTTTGTGTAATATGAAAAAGCGAAGTGACGCTGCTTGAGGAGAGACAATACCAAATGAAAAGCCTATTTTCATTCTTGAAGAAATCAGGAGACTTAACAGCTAGAACAGCAGACTCGGCTTCAACTGTTGTACCTACGTTTCATTCAGGAATTGACGATAAATATATACGTCTAGAAGATGTAGGAGAGTTAAATGATCAGATGAGAATGATCGGACTGACAGAAGCCGATCTGGCCCTGCTTCGAAAAATTCGTCCGGTAATGGAACAACATATAGACGCCATTATAGATGCCTTCTATCAATCCGTACTAGACATTGATAGGCTTAGAGAAATAATAGTACAGCATAGTACGATTGATCGTTTGAAACGTACACTTCGTGACCATGTGCTCGAAATTTTTAAAGGTGAAGTGGACGAAGCGTATATAGCCAAAAGACTTCGGATTGCCCAGATACATAAATCGGTGGGATTGGAGCTCAAGTGGTACTTGTCGGCATTTCAGAATCTCCAGAACGAGTTCATAAGAGTTTTTTATTATGAATCTGAGTATGAAGAAGAGCGTTTGAATGTAATGCGGACGGTAACAAAGCTGCTTAGCTTGGAGCAGCAACTAGTATTGGATGCCTATGAAAAGGAAAATATGAAAGAAAAGCAGCAGCAAAATGAAATGGTTAAAAATGAACTAAAACGTAATATTGCGCTGTTTATTGAGGAACTCGCCGATCTGAATCAGGATGTAAACGAAGCTGTAGAAAAGCTTATAACGAGCGTGGGAGAGGTTAGTGATACATTCCAACGGACAACAGAAACGGCTCTTGGATCTATCAGCTTTGCCAAGGCTGGTGAAGAAAGGATATCGGAATTGGCAGTACGAATCAATCAGATCGATGAAAGCACCCAAGAAATGCAATTGGCCGTTCAAGAGCTAAACGACTCTTCACAACAGATCAGCATGATAGTTGACAGTGTACAGGAGATCGCTTCGCAAATAAAACTTTTATCATTGAATGCAACGATAGAAGCGGCTCGTGCCGGTGAGCACGGAAGAGGTTTTGCCGTTGTTGCCACGGAAGTTAGCAGATTATCGGAGGATACACGAAGGACTGTCATTCAGATATCAGATTTCGTTAATCACTCAAGAGAACTTACCTCTAGGGTTGTAGAGTCCATTAAGCATGTACAATCCCTAACTTATCAAGGTCGGGAGCAATCAGAAGAGACTAGCTCATTGTTCTCAGATATACTTAAATCTGTACAGGCTAGCACAGATGAGATGATTGTAGCGGAAAAAGAAATGCGAATTCTCACGATGACGATTGGTGGCATTGGCGCAGCTACTGCAGAGGCAGCTAGCTCAGCCGACAAATTCAAGTCTGAAACAGAAAAAATGTAATAGGTTTGTCCGTAGAGCACATTCATCAGGAGTATGCTCTTTTAATTTGTTATTATTATATGAAGAGAAAATAATGAAGAGGTACGATAAATGGCTCAATGGTAAGGGAAAAGGACAATGGCTACTAAATATAGGAGCAATATTATTGAGAAAATATGTTTTATAATTAAATGCTTGCATTGCGCCTATCTTTTCTATATAATAATGAATGTTGTTCTGCGACGTTGCGATGATGTGAGAGGTTACTGACACACCCGGCCCCTTTGCCATGAGGCAGGTGTCCAGAAAATTTTCACGGAGTATGTCCGATACCAAATTGGGCGATAGAAGGAGGGAATGAAATGGCAAAGCAAAAAATTCGTATTCGCTTGAAAGCATACGACCACAGAATTCTTGATCAATCCGCTGAGAAGATTGTTGAAACAGCAAAACGTTCGGGTGCTGGTGTATCTGGTCCGATCCCGCTGCCAACTGAAAAGCAAATTATTACAGTTCTCCGTGCGGTGCACAAGTATAAGGATTCTCGGGAACAGTTCGAAATGCGTACACACAAACGCTTGATCGACATCGTGAACCCGACTCCACAAACTGTGGATGCCTTGATGCGCTTGGACCTGCCGTCCGGTGTAGATATCGAAATTAAATTGTAAGACTAGAATAACGAAATAGTGAAGGAAAAGAGGTGTCAACATGAAAGGTATCTTAGGGAGAAAGCTCGGAATGACTCAAGTGTTTACCGCTGAAGGTAACGTAATTCCTGTAACGGTTATCGAAGCAGGTCCTTGTGTTGTTTTGCAAAAGAAAGACCTAGAGAACGATGGCTACGAAGCTATTCAAATCGGTTTCTCTGATAAGAAAGAAAATAGATCCAACAAACCTGAGGCAGGACATGCGAAAAAAGCAAACACTGCACCTAAGCGCTACGTTCGCGAAATTCGCGGTGTTGACCTCGCGAGTGTCGAGGTTGGACAAGAAGTAAAGGCTGATGTCTTTGCAGAAGGCGAATTTGTTGACGTAACTGGTATTTCCAAGGGTAAAGGTTTCCAAGGTGTTATCAAACGTTGGGGACAAAGCCGCGGACCAATGTCTCACGGTTCCCGCTACCATCGCCGTCCTGGTTCCATGGGTTCGATCCAAGCTAACCGCGTTCCTAAAGGAAAGCGTCTGCCAGGTCACATGGGCCATGAAACGGTTACTATTCAAAAGCTTGAAATCATTAAAGTAGACGTTGAACGCAACGTACTGCTTGTAAAAGGCTCCATTCCAGGACCTAAAAAAGGTCTTGTGCAAATCAAAGAAACGGTGAAGAAATAATCGCCTGAAGAAAGGAGGAACAATCAATGCCTAAAGTAGCACTTTTTAATATCGACGGCAGCCAAGTTGGTGAAGTTGAGTTGAACGATGCGGTATTTGGCATCGAGCCAAATGTGCACGTTTTGCATGATGCAGTATTGCTGCAACGCGCTTCTCTGCGTCGTGGTACTCACAAAGTCAAAGGGCGTTCTGAAGTACGTGGCGGCGGACGTAAGCCTTGGAAACAAAAAGGTACAGGCCGTGCCCGTCAAGGTTCGATCCGTTCACCACAATGGAAGGGCGGCGGCGTAGTATTTGGACCAACTCCACGTAGCTACTCCATCAAACTTCCGAAGAAAGTTCGTCGTTTGGCGATCAAATCCGCTTTGTCTTCTAAAGTGATTGACAATGCAATTATCGTACTGGATCAATTGACGCTTAATGCGCCAAAAACGAAAGAGTTCGCAAACATCTTGAGTAACCTTAAGGTTGGACGCAAAGCTCTGATCGTTGCTCCTAGCTATGATGACAATGTAGCCCTTTCCGCTCGTAACATCCCTGGAGTGAAGTTCGTAGCGGCTGATGGCATTAATGTTCTTGACGTACTGACGTACGATCAACTGATCATTACGAAGGAAGCAGTTCAGAAGGTAGAGGAGGTGCTCGCGTAATGAAGGATCCTCGCGATATAATTAAGCGCCCGGTGATCACGGAACGTACGGCTGACTACATGGCGGAGCTGAAATATGCTTTCGAAGTAGACATTCGTGCGAACAAAACCGAGATTAAACAAGCCGTTGAATCCATTTTTAAAGTAAAAGTATCGAACGTGAATACAATGCGTGTTCCTGCGAAGCCGAAGCGTTACGGCCGCCACTCTGGTTACACTACAGAATGGAAGAAAGCTATCGTAACTTTGACAGCTGACAGCAAACCGCTTGAGTTCTTTGAATCGGTTGAATAAGAAATTTCTGAGTAAGGAGGGAAAATTCAGTGCCTATTAAAAAGTATAAACCGACAACCCCGGCTCGCCGTAACATGTCCGTGTCGACTTTCGAAGAAGTAACCACGAACCAGCCGGAGAAATCGTTGTTGGCGCCGCTGAGCAAAACAGCTGGTCGTAACAACCAAGGTAAAATTACAGTTCGTCACCATGGCGGCGGACACAAACGTAAATACCGTATCATCGACTTTAAACGTACGAAAGACGGCATTCCAGGTCGCGTTGCTACAATCGAGTATGACCCGAACCGTACTTCGAACATCGCTCTGATCCACTATGCGGACGGTGAGAAGCGTTACATCATCGCTCCAAAAGGACTGAAAGTTGGAGATCAAGTCGTTTCCGGCGTTGGTTCTGACATTAAAATCGGTAATGCTCTTCCATTGGAGAACATTCCTGTGGGTACAGTTATCCACAACATTGAATTGCAACCAGGTAAAGGCGGACAATTGGTTCGTGCAGCTGGTACAGAAGCACAACTTCTCGGTAAAGAAGAAAAGTACGTAACTGTACGTTTGTCTTCCGGTGAAGTTCGTCACATCCTGAAAACCTGCCGTGCTACAATCGGTTCTGTAGGTAACGGAGACCACGAGCTGATCAAGATCGGTAAAGCTGGTCGTAACCGTTGGCTCGGAAAACGTCCTGAAGTACGTGGTGTAGTAATGAACCCTAACGATCACCCTCACGGTGGTGGTGAAGGTCGTGCTCCTATCGGACGTAAATCTCCAATGTCTCCATGGGGTAAACCAACCCTCGGATTCAAGACTCGTAAAAAAGGAAAAGCTTCTGACAAATATATCGTTCGCCGCCGCACGAAGTAATACACACTGTGCATAACTTCGTGTAAGGCAGTGGGTTACGAGACAATTTGGTGAAGGGAGGATTACAATATGAGCCGTAGTTTGAAAAAAGGACCTTTTATTGACGGATATCTGCTCAAAAAAGTGGAGGACATGAACGAATCCAGTAAAAAAGCTGTGATTAAGACTTGGTCCCGCCGTTCCACGATTTTCCCGCAATTTATCGGTCACACGTTCGGCGTATACGATGGCCGTAAACACGTGCCTGTATACGTAACGGAAGACATGGTGGGTCACAAGTTGGGCGAGTTCGCGCCAACACGTACCTACAAAGGTCACGAAGACGATAAGAAAACGAGAAGATAATTAATGAAGCTCTTTGTTTGAGAGGAGGTTAAACAATGGAAGCAAAAGCACATGCAAGATCGATTCGGATTGCTCCTCGTAAAGCTCAACTGGTTGTTGACTTGATCCGCGGTAAGCAAGTTGGTGAAGCGATCGCGATTCTTCGTCACACTCCGAAAGCTGCATCTCCTGTTGTGGAGAAGTTGCTTAACTCAGCTATCGCTAACGCTGAGCATAACTATTCTTTGGACGTAAACAAGTTGGTCGTAACTCAAGTTTACGTTAACCAAGGTCCGACGATGAAACGTTTCCGCCCACGCGCGATGGGACGTGCAAGCCGGATTAACAAACGCACCAGCCACATTACTTTGGTGGTAGCTGAAAAATAAGGAGGGAAAACGTGTGGGCCAAAAGGTAAATCCAGTAGGACTCCGTATCGGTATTATCCGTGATTGGGAATCCAAATGGTATGCAGGCAAAGATTTCGGTGATCTTTTGCTGGAAGACGTTAAAATCCGTGAATACCTGAAAAATAAATTGAAAGACTCCGCTGTATCCCGTATTGAAATCGAGAGAGCGGCTAATCGTGTGAACGTGACGATCCACACTGCGAAACCAGGTATGGTTATCGGTAAAGGCGGTTCGGAAGTTGAAGTACTGCGTGGTCAAGTAACCAAAATCGCAGGCGGCAAGAAAGTTCACATCAATATTTCTGAAATCAAAAACCCTGAGCTGGATGCAATTCTTGTAGCTGAAAGCATTGCACAACAATTGGAGCGTCGTGTTTCTTTCCGTCGTGCATTGAAACAATCGATCCAAAGAACTATGCGTTCTGGAGCAAAAGGGATTAAAACATCGGTCAGCGGACGTCTTGGCGGTGCCGAGATCGCTCGTACTGAAGGCTACAGTGAAGGAACTGTTCCACTTCATACGCTTCGTGCAGACATCGACTATGGTACAGCAGAAGCGCATACGACTTACGGCCGTATCGGCGTGAAAGTATGGATCTATCGTGGAGAGGTACTTCCTACGGCTAAGAAACAGGCTGCTAAGGAAGGAGGCAACTAATCATGTTGGTACCAAAACGTGTAAAACACCGTAAGCAACAGCGCGGCCATATGAAAGGCCGGGCAAAAGGCGGTACTGAAGTGAAATTCGGTGAATTCGGCCTGCAAGCTATGGAACCAGGCTGGATCACGAACCGCCAGATCGAAGCAGCGCGTATTGCGATGACTCGTTATATCCGTCGTGGTGGTCAAGTTTGGATCAAGATTTTCCCAGATAAGCCGATCACTCAAAAGCCTCTCGAGGTGCGGATGGGTAGCGGTAAAGGTAATGTTGAGAAATGGGTTGCAGTTGTAAAACCAGGCAAGATTATGTTTGAACTTGGAGGCGTGTCTGAGGAAATTGCACGCGAAGCGATGCGTCTCGCCGCTCACAAGCTGCCTGTTAAAACGAAGTTTGTGAAACGTGAAGAAGTGGGTGGTGAAGCAAATGAAAGCTAATGAACTGCGCAACTTAACCACTGCAGAAATCGAGCAAAAAATCGCCGGATTTAAAGAAGAACTCTTTAATCTCCGTTTTCAATTGGCTACAGGCCAGCTTGATAATCCGACCCGGATCCGTGACGTGCGCAAAGAAATAGCTCGTGCTAAAACCGTTATCCGTGAAAGAGAACTTGGTATTAGTTAATGAACCGGACGTTGTCGTCTGTATTCAGGAAGGAGGCCAACAATGAGCGAAGAACGCAATGCTCGTAAAGTGCAAATTGGTAAAGTCGTCAGCGATAAAATGGATAAAACCATCGTAGTAGCTGTTGAAACTTATAAGAAGCATAACTTGTATCACAAGCGCATTAAATACACGAAAAAATTTAAAGCGCATGATGAGAACAATACGGCTCAAATCGGAGATACCGTTAAAATCATGGAAACTCGTCCGCTCTCCAAAGATAAGCGCTGGAGACTGGTTGAAGTTGTAGAGAAAGCGGTCATCATCTAAGATGTAATCAGTTTTTCCGAAAGGAGGAAATTTAAATGATTCAACCATTTACACGTTTGGCTGTTGCCGACAACTCCGGTGCGAAGGAACTGATGTGTATCCGCGTATTGGGTGGTACAGGTCGCCGTACAGCTCAGATAGGCGATTTGATCGTATGCTCCGTCAAACAAGCAACACCTGGTGGCGTTGTCAAAAAGGGTGATGTAGTTAGAGCGGTTATCGTTCGTACGAAACGTTCCGTTCGTCGTAAAGACGGTTCCTACATTGCATTTGACGAAAATGCAGCGGTTGTTGTTAAAGAAGACAGAAGCCCACGTGGAACTCGTATTTTCGGACCAGTTGCTCGCGAACTGCGCGAAAGAGACTTCATGAAAATCGTTTCCTTGGCTCCGGAAGTAATCTAATCGGTACGTTTTAGATCAGTAATGCTTGCGTGAGCAGGCAGGCCCCAGGAGGTGTAACGAATGCCTAGAGTAAAAAAAGTTCTGGAATCCCATAACAATAAATTGCACGTGAAGAAGGACGATACAGTTATCGTCATTAGCGGTAAAGACAAAGGCAAAAAAGGCCGTGTCATCGCAGCGTACCCTCGTGAGAACCGCGTTTTGGTGGAAGGCGTGAACATGATGAAAAAACATCAGAAGCCTAACCAACAAAACCCGCAAGGCGGTATCATCGAGCAGGAAGCTCCGATTCATGTCTCGAACGTGATGCACGTTGATCCTAAGAGCGGAAAAGTAACCCGTATCGGTTACAAAGTGCTGGATAACGGCAAAAAAGTTCGTGTTGCTAAGAAATCTGGAGCAGTAATTGATTAATCAGATGTAAAGAAAGGAGGTCCTTGAATCATGGCAATAAGAATGAAAGAACGTTTTCTGAACGAAGTCACTCCTGCCTTGATGCAGAAGTTCAGCTATAAATCGGTAATGCAAGTGCCTAAAATTGAGAAAGTTGTCATCAACATGGGTGTAGGTGACGCTGTAGCTAACTCTAAAGTACTTGATTCCGCTGTGAGCGACATGCAAATGATCGCTGGTCAAAAACCAGTTATCACACGTGCAAAGAAATCCATCGCCGGATTCAAATTGCGTGAAAATATGCCAATCGGCGTTAAAGTAACACTGCGCGGCGAGCGTATGTATTACTTCCTCGATAAGTTGTTCAATGTTACGCTTCCACGCGTACGCGACTTCCATGGCGTATCTACTAAAGCTTTCGACGGACGTGGTAACTACACACTCGGTTTGAAAGAACAACTCATCTTCCCTGAGATCGAGTATGATAAAGTAGATAAAGTTCGTGGTATGGATATCGTAATCGTAACAACGGCTAAAACTGACGAAGAGTCCCGTGAACTGCTTGCTCAAATGGGCATGCCTTTCGCGAAATAAGACGGTTTCTCCGAAACTATTTAGGAGGTGTCAGGCTAAGTGGCAAAAACTTCGATGAAAGTTAAACAACAACGCACACCTAAGTTCAAAGTACGGGCTTATACCCGTTGTGAGCGTTGTGGTCGTCCACATTCGGTACTGCAGAAGTTCAAAATATGCAGAATTTGTTTCCGTGAATTAGCTTATAAAGGCCAGATTCCTGGCGTGAAAAAAGCAAGCTGGTAAGAAGTTTATAACCGGGAAGGAGGTTTACCACACATGACTATGTCCGATCCAATTGCAGATATGCTTACTCGTATTCGTAACGCTAATACGGTGCGTCACGAGACGGTAGAAATGCCTGCCTCAACGATTAAGAAACAAATCGCTGACATCTTGAAGCGTGAAGGTTTCATCCGTGATGCGGAATTTGTGGAAGATAACAAACAAGGGATCATCCGTGTTTTCTTGAAGTATGGTTCCAACAACGAACGCGTCATCACAGGTCTGAAAAGAATCAGTAAACCAGGTCTTCGCGTGTACACGAAAAGCAATGAAGTGCCTCGTGTTCTCGGCGGACTGGGTATCGCGATCATCTCCACGTCTAAGGGAGTTATGACCGACAAAGAAGCTCGTCAAGCCAAAGCCGGCGGAGAAGTTCTCTGCTACGTATGGTAATAAACGTCACAAGATAGGAGGTGCAATGAATGTCCCGTATTGGTCGTAAACCAATTGCTATCCCAAGCGGTGTGGAAGTCACACTGGATAACTCTGTAATCACTGTTAAAGGACCGAAAGGTACCCTGACTCGTGAACTGCACAAAGATATGCAGATTACAGTAGAAAACAACGAAATCTCTGTTGTTCGGCCTTCCGACAACAAAACTCATCGTTCTCTTCACGGCACGACCCGCAGCGTTGTCTCGAACATGGTAAGCGGCGTGACTGAAGGATTCGCGAAAAACCTTGAATTGGTTGGTGTCGGATACCGCGCAAGCAAATCCGGAGATAAAATCGTTCTGAACGTGGGTTACTCCCACCCGGTTGAAATTACACCGGAAGCAGGAATCGAGTTTGAATTACCTTCCAACACGAAGATCATCGTCAAAGGAATCGATAAAGAGCGCGTAGGTGCATACGCAGCTAAAATCCGTTCCGTACGTGAGCCTGAGCCTTACAAAGGTAAAGGGATTAAATATGAAGGTGAACGCATTATCCGTAAGGAAGGTAAGGCCGGTAAGAAGAAATAAGGTAGTAAGCTTCGGGATTACCCGGGTTGCTTGCTAGCCTGTTTGTCCTTACTTACCCCATGAGTCTTAAAGTGAAGCTGTTAAGGCAAAACTGAAGGGAGTGAAAGGGAAGCATGATCACGAAACAAGACAAGAATAAAGCACGTTTGAAAAGACATCTGCGTGTGCGTAAGAAAATTCAGGGCACTGCAGAGCGTCCTCGCCTGAATGTGTTCCGTTCTTCGAAACACATTTATGCTCAACTGATCGATGACGTGGCCGGCGTGACTTTGGCATCGGCTTCTACATTGGATAAAGAATTGAGCAGCGGCATCAATAACGGCGGCAGCGTTGAGTCTGCTCGTAAAGTCGGCGAACTCGTTGCAAAACGTGCAGCAGACAAAGGTTATAAATCGATCGTATTTGATCGTGGTGGATATTTGTATCACGGACGTATTCAAGCATTGGCTGAAGCAGCTCGCGAAGCAGGCCTTGAATTCTAAGACATTTTCAAAAGGAGGTAAACGACTTGCGTGTAGATCCTAACACTTTAGAACTGACTGAAAGAGTAGTAAATATTAACCGCGTTGCTAAGGTTGTAAAAGGCGGACGCCGTTTCAGCTTTAGCGCATTGGTAGTTGTCGGTGATGGCAAAGGTTGGGTTGGAGCAGGTATTGGTAAAGCTGGCGAAGTACCGGATGCAATCCGCAAAGCCATTGAAGATGCCAAGAAAAACCTGATCCACATTCCATTGGTAGGAACAACAATTCCTCACCTCGTAACGGGTCACTTCGGTGCAGGCCGCGTTCTTTTGAAGCCAGCATCAGAAGGTACCGGAGTTATCGCTGGCGGACCGGTTCGTGCAGTACTCGAACTGGCTGGCGTAGGCGACATTTTGACAAAATCTCTAGGTTCTTCGAACTCCATGAATATGGTCAATGCGACTTTGGAAGGCTTGTCCCGTCTGAAGCGTATTGAAGAAGTTGCCAAGCTTCGCGGCAAATCCGTCGAAGAGCTGTTGGGTTAAGGAGGGAATCTCATGGCTAAACTTGAAATCACCCTCGTGCGCAGCGTGATCGGCCGTCCGGAAGATCAGCGTGTGACCGTGAAAACTCTTGGATTGCGTAAAATCAACCATTCTGTGGTTCATAATGACGGTCCAGCTATTCGCGGAATGATCAAGAAAGTAAATCACCTGATTTCAGTTCAAGAAATCGAAGGTTAGTCCCGGGATCGTCCCGGATATATTAAGGAGGTGCAACGAACGATGAAGTTACATGAGCTGAGCCCAGCTCCTGGTTCCCGCAAAGAGCGCAAGCGCGTTGGACGCGGACCAAGTAGCGGTACGGGTAAAACATCAGGTCGAGGTCACAAAGGACAAAACTCCCGTTCAGGCGGTGGTGTACGTCCAGGCTTCGAGGGCGGACAAAACCCGCTGTATCGTCGTCTGCCTAAACGCGGTTTTGTGAATCCAACTCGGAAAGAGTACGCGGTTGTGAACATCGAAGAACTGAACAGCTTTGCAGCAGGTACTGAAGTTACTCCAGAAGTTTTGGTCGAGAGCGGAATCGTAAACAATACGAAGAGCGGCATCAAAATTCTTGGCAACGGTGAAGTTACTGTACAATTGACTGTAAAAGCTAATAAGTTCTCTCAATCTGCGGTAGAGAAGATCGAGGCTGCCGGCGGTAAAACCGAGGTGATCTAATGTTTAAGACCATGAAAAATATATGGCGTGTGGATGATCTTCGCAAGCGTATTTTGTTCACCCTGTTTGTACTGATTATATTCCGTATCGGATCGTTCGTGCCGGTTCCCGGTGTGAACAAAGATGTGTTTACTCAGTCAAATCAGGCCGGGAATGAATTGTTTGGTTTCCTCAACACGTTCTCGGGGGGCGCACTTCAGCAATTCTCAATTTTCGCCCTTTCGATTTTTCCATATATTACATCGTCCATTATCGTGCAGTTGCTGTCGATGGACGTCATTCCGAAGTTTGCGGAATGGGCCAAACAAGGGGAACACGGTAAAAAGCAGTTGGCTCAAGTCACCCGTTATGGTACGGTGATCTTGGGTATGATTCAAGCTTTCGGTATGTCGGTCGGTTTTAACCGTCTTTACGGAACCGAAATGATTCCGAATGCAACCTTCGTTGATTACCTCGTCATCGCGATCGTGCTGACGGCCGGTACCTCATTCTTAATGTGGCTCGGCGAGCAGATCACGGAACGTGGAATCGGCAACGGTATTTCCATTATTATCTTTGCAGGTATCGCTGCGGGCATTCCAATGCATATCCGTACAACGATGGAGTCGAAATTTATTCAAGAAAACCAGGTTTTCATGAATTCCCTGAAGGCTATTATAGTCGTTCTGGTGTTTGTCTTTATCGTGGTCGGAGTTGTGTTTATCCAGCAAGGTATTCGCAAAATCCCAGTGCAGTACGCTAAACGTGTTGTAGGGAACAAGATGTATGGTGGACAGAACACGCACATTCCATTGAAAATCAATGGCGCTGGCGTCATTCCGGTTATCTTTGCATCGTCGTTGCTTCAATTCCCTATTATTCTTGCGAGCTTCTGGTCTACACATGGTTGGGCTAAGTGGATTACCACGAACCTGTCATATGATAAACCGCTTGGTATGGTTCTCTATGTATTGATGATCATCGGTTTCACATTCTTCTACACATTCGTGCAGATGAACCCGAACCAGATGGCTGATAACATGAAGAAGAACGGTGGGTATGTTCCAGGTATTCGTCCAGGTAAAGCTACCGAGAAGTATCTGACTCGGGTTATGACCCGTCTGACAATGACAGGAGCACTGTTCCTGGCCGTTATCTCAGTACTTCCTGTGTTCCTTGGAGCGCTATCAGGACTTCCACGTACGGTTCAAATCGGCGGTACATCCATACTGATCGTCGTCGGTGTTGCGCTTGATACGATGAAGCAGATTGAAGGCCAGTTGATCAAGCGTCATTACAAAGGATTTATTAATAAATAGTCGATAGGTTCCGGTTAGTGGTCAATTTTGCTTCCGGCACCTATTGTGCTGTTCTTACTATAGGCAAGAGGAGGGACTAATGTGAACATCTTATTCATGGGTCCTCCTGGGGCAGGAAAAGGAACGCAAGCAGAAACCATTGTAAATGAATTCGGCATTCCTCACATATCTACAGGCGACGCGTTTCGTCTAGCGATTAAACAAGGAACTCCTATTGGGATTAAAGCGAAAGAATACATTGATCAAGGCCTGCTGGTACCTGATGATGTGACGATCGGTATTGTGGAAGAACGTCTGCAGCAGTCCGATTGCGAAAAAGGTTTTTTATTGGACGGTTTTCCAAGAACCCTTTCGCAAGCGGAAGCGCTGAATGACATTCTCTCCCGCTTGAATACTGGACTCGACCATGTCATCAACCTGAAAGTTGACCGTGAGAAGCTGATGGCTCGTCTTACCGGACGTCGCATTTGCAAGAACTGCGGCGCAACTTATCATGTGATCTTTAATCCGCCTAAACAGGAAGGCGTTTGTGATAAATGCGGCGGTGAACTGTATCAACGCTCCGACGATAACGAAGAGAGCGTGGGCATTCGCTTGGACGAATATATCAACAAAACAGCACCACTCCTCACGTTTTATGAACAAAAAGGTCTTTTGCGTCAAATTGATGGTGAACAGGAAATCGGGGCGGTTTCCGCTGAAATTGCGTCCGTACTGCGAGGTTAAGTGTAATGATCATTTGTAAATCCGAAAAGGAACTAGGTCTGATGAGAGAAGCAGGACGGATTGTGGCTGAATGCCATAAACTCCTTTCTGCCCATATCGAACCTGGCATTACAACCGGGGAACTGGATCAAATGGCCGAACGGTTCATTCGCAGCCAAGACGCCTTGCCGTCTTTTAAAGGCTACAACGGATTTCCTTCCAGCATTTGCGCATCAGTTAATGAAGAATTGGTGCATGGATTTCCAAGCAAACGCAAATTAATCGAAGGCGATATCGTTACGTTTGATATCGGTGCACAGTATCAGGGTTACCACGGTGACTCAGCATGGACCTACCCAGTAGGAAAGATTACCGAAGAAGCCCAGCGTCTGCTGGATGTGACGGAAGGTTCTCTCTATGCCGGACTTGCGCTAATCAAACCCGATGTCCGCTTGTTTACAATCTCTCATGCCATACAGCGTCATATCGAGGATGCCGGATTCTCCGTCGTTCGCGAGTACGTAGGTCATGGTGTGGGCACCGAGCTGCATGAAGATCCGCAAATTCCGAACTACGGCATTCCGGACCGGGGACCGAGACTCAAACCGGGTATGGTACTCGCGATTGAGCCGATGGTAAACGCCGGCAAGCGCAATGTTAAGACGCTGGAAGACAATTGGACGGTCGTTACGGTCGATGGCTCACTGTGTGCGCATTTTGAACATACAGTGGCAGTGACTCAGGACGGCATGGAAATTCTGACGAAGTTGGCTGATTAGGTGATTGATTTGAATAATGAAATCACTCTGCAGATCGGTCAGGTTGTCAAAATTTTGAGAGGCAGAGATGCTGATCAATATGCCGTCATCGTTTCGATAGAAGACAGCAAGTTTGTTAATATTGCGGATGGGAACAAACGCAAGTTTGACCAGGCGAAGAAGAAAAATCTTGTTCATCTGGAACCCCAGCCTTTCATAAGTAGTGAGGTTGTAAACAGTTTGCAAGAAAGCGGTCGGGTAACGAATGGAAAGCTGCGGTTCGCCGTTAGCCAGTTTTTATCCGACAAATCCAATGCTGATCAGAAAGGAGAATAACTGTGGCCAAGGAAGATGTCATTGAAGTCGAAGGTACGGTTATAGAACCGTTGCCGAATGCAACTTTTAGAGTCGAGCTGGAGAATGGTCATCAAATTCTCGCTCACGTTTCCGGGAAGCTGCGGATGCACTTTATCCGCATCCTTACAGGTGACAAAGTGGTCATACAATTATCACCATACGATTTGACCAAAGGTCGTATCACTTACCGTAAATAGAATGACGTTCCCCTGGGGAACAAAGGAAAGCTGCGAAGCGGTTTTACTGAAGTAAAACTCAGCAGCGGTTACGAACAGTTTTGCGACTGCAAAACAACAGTCTAGTTTTCGAAGCTGGTTTTACAAACGTAAAACTTGGAGGAGGTAATTAACATGAAGGTAAGACCTTCTGTGAAACCTATTTGCGAAAAATGCAAAGTCATTCGCCGCAAAGGGAATGTAATGGTTATCTGTGAAAATCCGAAACACAAACAAAAACAAGGTTAAAGAAGGGGGTGTAGCGTAATGGCTCGTATAGCTGGTGTGGATTTACCACGTGACAAACGCGTTGAGATCGCCTTGACTTACATTTTCGGAATCGGTAAAACGACTTCTCAGAAAATTATCAAAGAAGCAGGCATCAATCCGGACACTCGTGTTCGTGATCTTACGGAAGATGAAGTTGGTAAATTGCGTGAAACGATCGATACAGGTGTTAAGGTAGAAGGCGACCTGCGTCGTGAAATTTCCTTGAATATTAAACGTTTGACTGAAATTGGCTGCTATCGCGGTGTTCGTCACCGTCGTGGATTGCCAGTTCGTGGACAACGTACTAAAACAAATGCTCGTACACGGAAAGGTCCTCGTCGTACGGTAGCGAACAAGAAGAAATAAGAAAGGGGGATAACAGACAATGGCTAAACCAAAAAAAGTCGTACGTACTAAACGTCGTGACCGCAAAAATATTGAATCTGGCGTGGCACATATCCGTTCCACGTTCAACAATACGATCGTAACGATTACGGATCCCCACGGAAATGCTATTTCTTGGGCGAGCTCCGGCGGCATGGGTTTCAAAGGTTCCCGTAAATCAACTCCATTTGCTGCGCAAATGGCTGCTGAAACAGCTGCTAAAGCAGCAATGGAACATGGTATGAAGGCAGTTGAAGTTATGGTTAAAGGACCAGGTGCCGGCCGTGAAGCAGCGATTCGTTCTCTGCAAGCAGCAGGTCTGGAAGTTAACCTCATTAAGGACGTAACACCAATTCCGCATAACGGATGCCGCCCACCAAAACGTCGTCGCGTATAATGAAGTCATCCTGTTAATGTGGTATAAATCCGGTGCAATCTGCTAAGAATGGTTGTTTAGGCATACTACATGGATTACTGGATAAGATGACAGTTTCATATAGGAGCGACGTTTGAAGGAGGGGTACTTGCGTGATTGAAATCGAAAAGCCGAAAATTGAGACCGTTGATGTCAATGAAGAAGGAACCTATGGGAAATTCGTAGTAGAACCGCTTGAGCGTGGATACGGCACAACGCTGGGGAATTCACTTCGCCGCATTCTGTTGTCCTCGCTGCCTGGCGCAGCCGTTACATCTGTTCAGATCGATGGTGTTCTGCATGAATTTTCCACTATTCCTGGTGTCATGGAAGACGTGACTGAAATCATTTTGAACCTGAAAGCTTTGTCGCTGAAGATTCATTCCGACGAAGAGAAAGTGTTCGAAATTGATGCGGAAGGCGAAGGGGTAGTTACCGCTGGTGACATTCGTGCAGATAGTGATGTGGAGATTCTTAATCCGGATCTTCATATTGCAACGCTCGGCCCTGGTGCGAGACTTCACATGCGTATTTTTGCGAGTCGCGGTCGTGGCTATGTCCAGGCGGATCGGAACAAACGCGATGACCAGCCTATCGGCGTCATTCCCGTCGATTCGATCTACACGCCGATTAGCCGTGTAAACTACGGCGTTGAAAATACGCGTGTTGGTCAAGTAACCAACTACGATAAGTTGACACTCGAAATCTGGACGGATGGAAGCATTCGGCCGGAAGAGGCTGTCAGCCTCGGCGCCAAAATTTTGACTGAGCATCTGTTCCTGTTCGTCGGTCTGACCGATGAAGCGAAGGATGCAGAAATCATGGTCGAAAAAGAAGAAGACAAGAAAGAAAAAGTGCTTGAAATGACGATCGAAGAGCTTGATCTCTCTGTTCGTTCCTACAACTGCCTCAAGCGTGCCGGCATTAATACGGTACAAGAGCTGACTACGAAAACGGAAGAGGATATGATGAAGGTTCGTAACTTGGGCCGCAAATCCTTGGAAGAAGTTCAAGAAAAGCTCGAAGAGCTCGGTTTAGGACTCCGTACGGAAGAATAGTTCGAGATTGTTCTAGCAAAGGAGGGAAAACACATGGCATACCAAAAGTTGGGCCGCGACTCCAGTGCGCGTAAAGCGTTGTTCCGTGACCTGGTAACCGACCTGTTCTTATATGAGCGCATTCAAACGACTGAAGCCAAAGCTAAAGAAGTTCGCTCGATCGCTGAGAAACTGATTACGAAGGCAAAGCGTAATGACTTGCATTCTCGTCGTCAAGTGGCTGCATTCGTACGCCGCGAAACAGTTGATGGTGAACAAGATGCTATCCAAAAATTGTTCTCCGAAATCGCGCCTCGTTACAATGAGCGTCCAGGCGGATACACTCGTATCCTGAAACTGGGTCCTCGTCGTGGTGACGCAGCTCCAATGGTTTACTTGGAACTGGTAGATCGCGCGTAGTTAACTCGATCCCGTTAGATCACTCTTTAATATCAGGATGCTAACGCATCCGGTTCATTCAAGAGTGAGCAGTGCATTCTGAAGTGACTGTAGTTATGTATGCCCGGCTCCACGCTTGTTTATCCGTCAAGGATGATAAGTTCAGCCTAACCACTCGGGTCGTGGTTCGAGATGGAACATAGTCGGTTTCCGGCTCATCTCGGCTACCCCTGGGGCATCGTAAACAAGGACCTTCTAGTCATGCGGCTGAACACAAGGGATCGGCTGGCATGATGAAAAGGAGCTCCTTGGGGGCTCTTTTTTAAATATAAGAAATGTTTTTCTTATATTTCATGCCGTAACGAAGCCGTCCTTACAAGGACGGCCAAGTTGTTTCTACTTGGAGGCAGCTTAAGGATGTGAACCAGGAGGGTAACCATGCGCAATCTTCTGATGAAGGTCAGTTACGACGGAACGAATTATAATGGCTTTCAGACCCAGCCTGGAGGAAACACGGTTCAGGATTTATTGGAGGACGCTATTGAATTACTTTCGGGTGAGAAGCTGAAGATTACGGCTTCTGGACGTACGGATGCTGGTGTGCACGCACGCGGGCAGGTGTTCAATTTCTATACAGCGTCCAAAATCCCGGTAGAACGTTGGTGTATCGCGCTGAATTCAAGGCTGTCTGAAGACATCGTCGTTACGGATGCGGTGGAAGTACCGCTTGAGTTTCACTCTCGTCGGGAGGCGAAACAAAAAACGTACCGATATACGATTAACGCCAATCAATTTCCCGATCTGTTCAACCGCAGGTATCAGTTCCATCATCATGGTCGGCTAGACATAGCTGCGATGGAGGAAGGGCTGCGCCATTTAATTGGTACTCATGATTTCACAACCTTTGCTTCAAGGAAATCCACAAAGCAATCTCACGTTCGGACGATCTTTGATGCTTGGATCGAGACAGACACGAGCATGTGTCGTTCAGGTTCAAGAGATCAAGGTATTATCCATACGTATGTGACGGGCAGCGGATTTTTGCAGCATATGGTGAGAATTATCATGGGTACGCTCATGGAAGTGGGAGAAGGAAAGCGGACGCCTGAGAGCATCTCTGCGATACTAGAAGCTAAAAACCGGGCTGCATCTGGCCCTACGGCGATGAGTACAGGGTTAATGCTTTGGGATGTTGAATACGATATAACTTCTTTTGTGAAACCCGATTTTGCCTAATACGTATTGTCCTGAAAATGGTTATAGCACGTATTTTTCAAAATATGAGGAGGTTTTATGATGAAATGTCCGGTATGTAATGATGTTCGTATGCGTGAAGTGCAAAAAGACGGTGTCATGATCGATGTCTGTCCTGAATGTAAAGGAGTATGGCTCGATCGTGGTGAACTCGAGAAGCTGTTAACTGAAGTTCGTGAAGTGCGACCTGCATTTAATGAATGGTACGACAAGCATGATGACGATGACCGTAAACATTACCGTGATGACGATAATTACCGCCCTTCGGGTAGAGAATCAGATTATGACAAGCGATACCCGCAGCATGGACAAGGCTATCATAAAAAGAAGAAAAAATCGGTACTTGATGTTTTTGGCGACCTATTCGATTAAGCTGTAAAAATCGTTATAATAACCTAAAAAATTGCTTGCGATTTGAAGGCTGTTAATGTAATATATAAGTTGTGTTTTCTTGACGGCTCTCCCACAGCCCCGGTTAAGAAAACGCAAAGAACTATCCATCACTTAAAAAAAATGTATGACATACGATCGAAGATAGATGAAGAAAATTTGATGAGAATTTTCGGATGAAAACAAGGAGGAACTATACATGCGTACCACTTATATGGCGAAGCCAAATGAAGTTGAGCGTTCTTGGTACATCGTTGATGCCGAAGGCAAAACGCTTGGCCGTTTGGCAAGTGAAGTTGCTGCTCTGATCCGCGGCAAACATAAGCCACAATTTACTCCACATGTGGATACAGGGGATTTCGTTGTTGTAATCAACGCTGAGAAAATTGTCCTGACAGGTAAGAAAATGACTAACAAGAAATACTATCGTCACTCCATGCATCCAGGTGGTTTGAAGGTGACTGTAGCTGAAGACCTGATTAAAAAATTCCCTGAGCGCGTGATCGAAAGCGCGGTTCATGGTATGCTTCCTAAAACCCGTATGGGCGACAAAATGAAGCTGAGACTCAAAGCTTATGCAGGCACAGCACATCCACACGAAGCTCAAAAACCAGAAGTTTACGAACTTCGCGGTTAATTAAAAGGAGGACAGTTTCATGGCACAAGTACAATACTATGGGACAGGTCGTCGTAAGCACTCGGTAGCACGTGTTCGCCTTGTACCGGGTGAAGGACGAATTGTCATCAATAAACGTGACATCAATGATTACTTCGGTTTGGAAACTCTCAAACTGATCGTTAAACAACCTTTGAATCTGACTGAAACACTGGGCAAATATGACGTTCTCGTCATCGCTCATGGTGGCGGTATTTCCGGCCAAGCTGGTGCAATCCGTCACGGGATCTCCCGTGCATTGCTGAAAGCTGATCCTGAATTCCGTGGTTCTTTGAAAAAAGCAGGATTCCTGACTCGTGACCCACGTATGAAAGAACGTAAGAAATACGGTCTTAAAGCGGCTCGTCGCGCTCCTCAGTTCTCCAAACGTTAATATCTCTTGTATATCAAGGAATTTCAGCCCTTGGCCTTCAATGGTCAGGGGCTTTAATTTTTTCTTTTAAGGAATTAGGCTGTGCTAAAAAAGACATTAAGGATACAAGTTCAAAGTAGAAAAAAGTCAAAAGACCTTTTCCCTTTACGGAAAGGTCTTTTTTGCGTTTATTTTAAATGTATTCATATTGACATTAATTAGAAATGAACTATACTGTATTTAATTCATACTATTAAAGTAGGTTTTAGAGGGATTGTGAATGGAAGGGGCTGAATACCGTGAATTTGTTGGAAAAAGAAGATTGGATTAAGGACAAAGCCGTTAGTTTTGAACTGGCTTCTGCTGAAGAAATTATTTCGAAAGCGATTGAGACATTCCCTAACCTTACGTTTGCCTGCAGCTTTGGCGCCGAGGATGTTGTACTCGTAGACATCATTCAGAAGATCAGTCCATCTACCGACATATTTTACCTGGATACGAATTTTCACTTTCAAGAAACGTATGATACACGTGACCGTCTGAAAGAACACTACGGCATGGAATTTGTTCGTGTTTCCCCTGTAATAACTCCTGAGGAACAGACTGCCCAGTACGGAGAGTCACTATGGAGCGTAGACGCTAATCAATGCTGTAGCATTAGAAAAGTCGAGCCTTTAACCCGCATTTTGTCTCAATATGATGCGTGGATCACAGGAATACGGCGGGATCAGGCACCGACTCGTGCGAATTCCAAGAAGGTTGAGTATGACAATAAGTTTGGTTTGGTGAAATTTAACCCACTTGCGGACTGGACCAGTGAAGATGTGTGGCAGTATATCCGTACTCATGAGGTCATTTATAACCCTCTTCATGACCGGAACTATCCAAGTATTGGCTGTCACTATTGTACACGTGAAGTCCTTCCGGGAGAGGATCCGAGGGCAGGCCGCTGGTCAGGTAATGAAAAGACGGAATGCGGACTCCATAAATAACAGTCTTTAGTACGGATTCAATATTAAAGCACAGGGAGGTACCATTATGACATCCATACTGCCGCACGGAGGGACGTTGATTCAGAGACTAGTGCAGGAAAAAAGACGAAATGATTTATTGAATAAAGCCAATCAGTTACCTCAAATACCTGTTAATGCCTGGACCATATCCGATCTTGACTTAATCGCTGTTGGGGCTTTTTCACCCCTGGAAGGGTTTATGAACGAAGAGGACTATCAATCGGTCCTTAACTCTATGCGGCTGTCTAATGGGACGGTATGGAGTATACCAATTACGCTCGCGGTAGATGAGAAGATAGCTGAACAACTTTCCGTTGGAGATCAGGCCGCACTTGTAGGTGATCGAGACGGTGTGATCTATGGTGTCATCAGCGTGGAGAGCATCTATCAGGCAGATCTACAAGAAGAGGCAATAAAAATATTCAAGACAGATGATCCTGAACATCCAGGCGTGCAGAAATTGTATGAGCGGTCTTCCATCTACGTTGGTGGACCTATTGAGGTGCTTCATCGGCCGCAACCAGATAAATTCGGACAGTTCTACTATGATCCGGTCCAAACCAGAGCTCATTTTCAAGATCAGGGTTGGAAAACGGTAGTCGGATTCCAAACGAGAAATCCGGTTCACCGGGCACATGAATATATTCAAAAGAGTGCGATGGAAATCGTCGATGCTCTCTTTTTAAACCCGTTAGTTGGAGAAACCAAATCAGATGACGTTCCTGCAGACGTGCGGATGAAAAGTTATTTAACGCTGCTGGAACATTATTATCCTACTAACAGGACGTTTCTGGGTGTATTTCCCGCCGCAATGAGATATGCTGGCCCACGGGAAGCAGTGTTCCATGCGATCGTACGGAAAAATTATGGATGCACTCATTTTATTGTCGGTCGGGATCATGCAGGAGTTGGGGATTATTACGGAACATATGAGGCACAGGAGATATTCAGCCACTTTACACCAGAAGAGCTAGGGATCACGCCGCTCTTTTTTGAACATAGCTTTTTCTGCACTGTATGCGGTAATATGGCTTCGAGCAAAACCTGTCCTCATGATAAAGATCAGCATTTGACCCTTTCGGGTACTAAAGTACGGGGGCTGCTTCGTGAAGGGAAATGCCCACCGCCGGAATTTACCCGTCCTGAAGTTGCCCAGATTTTGATCGAAGGCATGAAGGAACGTATAACGGTATAAAGAAAGGCATATTTGTCCGCCTTGTCCCATATGCATGAAGTACAACACTCATGGGACGAGGTGGATTTTTTATGTCCAAGCCGGGATCTGACAAGGTAACGCTATGGATATCATGGAGACGGATCAAACAAACGATATTCGGCATAGGTCTGCTCGCTTTATTGATCGCCGTAGTGTCTTATGAGATTCCGAGTGCTAAAACTGTAAAGTACTGGAGTCTTCCGCTTGCAGGTAAAGTGATTGCATTGGATGCCGGGCACGGAGGTCCTGACGGGGGGGCCGTCAGCAAGCAAGGCGTAATTGAAAAAGACATCAATCTCGCCGTGACGCTTTATTTGCGTGATTATCTTCAACAGGCAGGCGCTTTGGTTGTAATGACAAGAGAAGGAGATTACGATCTGGCTTCTGAGGAGACAAAGGGTTACTCGAAGCGGAAAACAGAGGATTTGAAGAAACGGGTCAGGTTAATCGAAGATAACCGTGCTGACCTGTTCGTCAGTATTCATCTGAACAGCATCCCATCCAACCGATGGAGTGGTGCCCAGACATTTTATCCACAGAATAATGCGGACAGTAAAAACTTGGCTAAATTGATTCAGGCGGAGATCAAACACAATCTAGAGAATACTCAGCGCCTTGCTAAAAGTGATGATAAAGTGTTCCTACTTCAAGCGCTTCGTATTCCGTCTGCTCTTGTAGAGGTGGGTTTTCTATCACATCCCCAAGAGTCGGAGATGCTGCGTGATGAGAAATATCAAAGAAAAGTAGCAGCTTCCGTCTATAAAGGCATTTTGCGTTATACGGCAGGGGAAGAAGTGATTCAGTCGTCAGAGACGGCGAAGTAATGGTATAATAGACAAGAATTGAAATATTCAGATATAGCCATTACATAGAGCCGAGGTGCTGATTGTCATGCTGATAAGCAGAGAGCAGGTACAGGAGATTCTACAGCCGATTCAGGATCCTGAGACAGGAAAGAGTCTGATTGCGCTGCAGCGAATTCGCGATATTGTGGTTAAAGAAAGAACCGTAAGATTGTCAGTAACGTACAGCAATGAAGAGCAAAGAGTACAGCTTGAGGGACAGATTCGGGAGTTGCTACAGGCACTCGGAGCCGAAGATATACATATTCGAATGCGTCCTTTCGAAAATTCTGCTGGAGAAGATCCACATGACCGAGAGAAGCTCACAAAAGGGCATGCTGCAGGTATGCAAAACAATGAGATTTTGAGTGAGGATTCCGGAGTTCATTTTGTTGCGATAGCCAGTGGAAAAGGTGGCGTTGGTAAATCCACCGTTACGGTTAATCTGGCTGCAGCTTTGGCACGCCAGGGCAAAAAAGTTGGTTTGATCGATGCTGATATTTATGGCTTCAGTGTACCGGATATGATGGGGATTGAAGAGGGACCTAACGTAACCGACGATGGAGTTATTATTCCTGTAGAACGCTTTGGAGTAAAGGTTATGTCGATGGGCTTTTTTATTCGTGAGAACAGTCCAGTTGTATGGAGAGGACCTATGCTCGGCAAAATGTTGCGTCAATTTTTTGAAGATGTAGGTTGGGGTGAGCTGGACTACATGTTGCTCGATCTTCCGCCGGGAACCGGTGATGTGGCGCTTGATGTCCATCAGATGATACCGCAGAGTAAAGAGATCATTGTCACGACACCTCACGCTACTGCAGCGTTTGTGGCCGCCCGTGCAGGGGCCATGGCTATACAGACTGAACATGAGATTTTGGGTGTCGTAGAAAATATGGCCTATTACAGCTGCTCCCATTGTGGGGAGAAGGATTATGTCTTCGGACGCGGTGGAGGAGGTATGCTGGCAGAGACACTTCACACGGAGTTGCTTGGGCAGTTGCCGTTGGGAGGGCCTGATAATCTTGCGGCAGACCCTGATTTTTCTCCTTCCGTATATAAAGCGGGCACGGAAAGCGCTAATATCTATGACGAGATTGCAGCCAAGATATCCAGCAAATTCGAAAGTTCAGCTTCCAAGTAATGATTTAAGCGATTGCTGGAAATAGGAAAGCTCCCTGAAAGGGGAGCTTTTTTGGTAAGAGATAAGAAAGTATAAATATCGGAGTAAAGTAACATGGGGGTTATCCACTGCCACCGCCACCACCGCCGCCACCACCACCACTACTTCCTTCACCGCCGCCACCTTGTTCCTTGCCTCCACCTTGACCGCCTTCTTGTCCACCTTGCTTGCCTTGTTTCTTCTCAACCTTTGGCTGCAATTCCTCTTGTACGACAGTTTTGAGTAGTTGTAAGACCTCCATACGGAACATCGGGTTTTGCATCGCTTCCTGCATAACTGTCATGGATTGCTTGCGGTAGTCTGGTGTTTTTGTTAAATCGAGAAATGCCTTCATGATCTCGGGGGATTTCATAATATCTTGCATGGACTTTTGATATGTTGGATCTTTGATGAGCTGCATATGAAGCTGTTTGCTTTCTGAACTGATCGCTTTTGCAAATTCGCCGGCGAATTTTGGATCGGTCATGATCTTTTCCAGTTCTTTTTTATATTCCTCGGAGACGAGCGTATCTTTTACAGCTGTCCGGATCTCTTCACCGGACTGTGCTGAGATCATCTTCATGCCCATAGAGCCGCTGCTGCCTCCGCCGGAAGATCCGCCTGAACCACTGCGGAGAGCTTCTTCTACCGCTTTTTTCCCCTCGTCGGTTTTAAGGATATCAACAACCATGGATTTCGTTTCTTTATAGCCAAGCTGCTGAGATGAATATCCTTGATCGGAACCGCAAGCGGTAAGCAGTGCGGCAGCTCCGCAGAAGATAATGCATAAACGAAAAAACGGCCACTTCATTACCGTTGTCCTCCTTTGATGGGATGCTAAAGATAGTATGTGATGGAACCGAAGAAATATGTCGAAGCGGGAATGGTTTTTTATTGTGAACGTTGGTAAAATAATGACTTATGGGGGTGGAAGCATTTGAGCTTACGAAAGTGGGCAAGATTATTTTGGAAAACCATGCTCGTTGGAGCCGTTGGAGCCGTTATCGCAGGATTGGTATTACAGTTTGCTACAGGTACGATCCAGTTTAAGGGTGCAGTTGACATGCTGATATATCCGTTAATATTGCTCGGATATGGCGCGCTTGTCAGCGTTTATTCCCAATTGGGCTTTTTCGCATATCTTACCTTGAACTATATGGGGGTTGGGGTATTTAAGAGAAAGACGTGGGAGTACATACAAATTGTACTGTCTGTACTTGCTCTGCTGGAGCTGATGTTTCTTCGTACTTTTGTGGGTGGGGAGCAGAACCTTTCGTGGGATCTCACCTTGGGAATTGGTATATTAATTACTGCAATTATTGTTACATATTTAAAAGTGAAGTATACAAACATCCATGCACTTATTCCGACAATGTTCTTCATGCTAGCTATAACCATCCTCGAGATTATCGGAGTGCTGAAGATCGGGGTCAACAATGCAACTGTATTTATCATTATCCCGTTGTTGGCATGTAATGCTTACCAGATATTAACGCTACATAAGGTAACACAAGACGATAAAAAGAGCTAATTTGATTAGCTCTTTTTTATTAAATGTATTGGATTCCTTATAAACCGGCGGCATCTTCAATGTTCATCTG
>NZ_CM177770.1:652500-882500 GCF_058269055.1 Paenibacillus sp. JNUCC 34
GATAGTGAAGCAGTACCGTGAGGGAAAGGTGAAAAGCACCCCGGAAGGGGAGTGAAATAGAACCTGAAACCGTGTGCTTACAAGAAGTCAGAGCCCGATCTATGGGTGATGGCGTGCCTTTTGTAGAATGAACCGGCGAGTTACGTTCCCATGCAAGGTTAAGGCGAGAAGCTGTAGCCGTAGCGAAAGCGAGTCTGAATAGGGCGCTTAAGTATGTGGACGTAGACCCGAAACCGTGTGATCTACCCCTGTCCAGGATGAAGGTGCGGTAACACGCACTGGAGGTCCGAACCCACGTATGTTGAAAAATGCGGGGATGAGGTGGGGGTAGCGGAGAAATTCCAATCGAACTCGGAGATAGCTGGTTCTCCCCGAAATAGCTTTAGGGCTAGCCTCGGAATTAAAGAGTCGTGGAGGTAGAGCACTGATTGGGTGCGGGGCCCGCAAGGGTTACCAAGCTCAGTCAAACTCCGAATGCCATAGACTTATATCCGGGAGTCAGACAGTGAGTGCTAAGATCCATTGTCAAGAGGGAAACAGCCCAGACCATCAGCTAAGGTCCCCAAGTGTGTGTTAAGTGGGAAAGGATGTGGAGTTGCACAGACAACCAGGATGTTGGCTTAGAAGCAGCCACCATTTAAAGAGTGCGTAATAGCTCACTGGTCGAGTGACTCTGCGCCGAAAATGTAACGGGGCTAAACACACCACCGAAGCTATGGCTTGATGCTTTTGCATCAGGGGTAGGGGAGCGTTGTATGTAGGTTGAAGGTGTACCGTAAGGAGCGCTGGACAGCATACAAGTGAGAATGCCGGTATGAGTAACGAAAAGATCAGTGAGAATCTGATCCGCCGAAAGCCCAAGGTTTCCTGAGGAAGGTTCGTCCGCTCAGGGTAAGTCGGGACCTAAGGTGAGGCCGAAAGGCGTAATCGAAGGACAACAGGTTGAAATTCCTGTACCACCGTAAACCGTTATGAACGATGGGGTGACGCAGGAGGGTAGTGACGCGGACTGATGGATGTCCGTCCAAGCAGTGAGGCTGATGTGTAGGCAAATCCGCACATCGATAAGGCTGGGCTGTGATGGGGAGTGAAAATTATAGTAGCGAAGGTCATGATCTCACACTGCCAAGAAAAGCCTCTAGTCAGGTGAAGGTGCCCGTACCGCAAACCGACACAGGTAGGCGAGAAGAGAATTCTAAGGCGCGCGGAAGAACTCTCGTTAAGGAACTCGGCAAAATGACCCCGTAACTTCGGGAGAAGGGGTGCCCCGGTAGTGTGAATAGCACGAGGGGGCCGCAGTGAAAAGGCCCAAGCGACTGTTTAACAAAAACACAGGTCTGTGCGAAGCCGTAAGGCGAAGTATACGGGCTGACGCCTGCCCGGTGCTGGAAGGTTAAGGGGAGTGGTTAGGAGCAATCCGAAGCTATGAACCGAAGCCCCAGTAAACGGCGGCCGTAACTATAACGGTCCTAAGGTAGCGAAATTCCTTGTCAGGTAAATTCTGACCCGCACGAATGGCGTAACGATTTGGGCGCTGTCTCAACGAGAGATCCGGTGAAATTTTAATACCTGTGAAGATGCAGGTTACCCGCGACAAGACGGAAAGACCCCATGGAGCTTTACTGCAGCTTGATATTGGATTTGGGTACGATCTGTACAGGATAGGTGGGAGCCTAAGAAACAGGAGCGCAAGCTTCTGTGGAGGCGCCGTTGGGATACCACCCTGATCGTATCTAGGTTCTAACCTAGTACCGTAAACCGGTGCGGGGACAGTGTCTGGTGGGCAGTTTGACTGGGGCGGTCGCCTCCTAAAGAGTAACGGAGGCGCCCCAAGGTTCCCTCAGAATGGTTGGAAATCATTCGAAGAGTGCAAAGGCATAAGGGAGCTTGACTGCGAGACCTACAAGTCGAGCAGGGACGAAAGTCGGGCTTAGTGATCCGGTGGTACCGCATGGAAGGGCCATCGCTCAACGGATAAAAGCTACCCTGGGGATAACAGGCTTATCTCCCCCAAGAGTCCACATCGACGGGGAGGTTTGGCACCTCGATGTCGGCTCATCGCATCCTGGGGCTGAAGTAGGTCCCAAGGGTTGGGCTGTTCGCCCATTAAAGCGGTACGCGAGCTGGGTTCAGAACGTCGTGAGACAGTTCGGTCCCTATCTGTCGTGGGCGTAGGAAATTTGAGAGGAGCTGTCCTTAGTACGAGAGGACCGGGATGGACGTACCGCTGGTGCACCAGTTGTTCCGCCAGGAGCATGGCTGGGTAGCTACGTACGGAAGGGATAAGCGCTGAAAGCATCTAAGCGTGAAGCCCCCCTCAAGATGAGATTTCCCAATTAGTAAGACCCCTTGAAGACGACGAGGTAGATAGGTTGGAGGTGGAAGTGCAGCAATGCATGGAGCTGACCAATACTAATCGGTCGAGGGCTTATCCTAAAAGTTTCATGAAGTGAAGCTTACATCGAAAGCATACGCTTTGAACTACGGTGTGAGGTGCTTCGGAAGCATAATTCGCAAATTCATGTTTCGTATCTAGTTTTCAAGTGATCAAACACTTGATCCGTTTGGTGGCGATAGCGGAAGGGTTCCACGCGTACCCATCCCGAACACGACCGTTAAGCCTTCCAGCGCCGATGGTACTTGGACCGAAGGGTCCCGGGAGAGTAGGACGTCGCCAAGCGGTATATATTCCCTGATAGCTCAGTTGGTAGAGCACTCGACTGTTAATCGAGTTGTCACAGGTTCGAGTCCTGTTCGGGGAGCCACTTGCTTCCATAGCTCAGTAGGTAGAGTGCATCCATGGTAAGGATGAGGTCACCGGTTCGATCCCGGTTGGAAGCTCCATTTTAACAATGAGGCCCGTTGGTCAAGGGGTTAAGACACCTCCCTTTCACGGAGGTAACAGGGGTTCGAATCCCCTACGGGTCACCACTTATTTACTCGATTCAGGGATGAAAATCCCAATGGTTCGTCGGAGCATACCAGTATGGAGGCTTAGCTCAGCTGGGAGAGCATCTGCCTTACAAGCAGAGGGTCGGGGGTTCGAACCCCTCAGCCTCCACCATTATTTTACTCATGTTCTATCGCAGAATCGGACAGAATATAATCAATACTTCGTTATTGGGGATTAGCCAAGCGGTAAGGCAACGGACTTTGACTCCGTCATGCATAGGTTCGAATCCTATATCCCCAGCCACTTTACCCTAAAAAGTGAAGTATGGCTTTGAAGGTAAGTCCGAATACTTTTTCGGGGCCCTTTAAATGCGAGCCATTAGCTCAGTTGGTAGAGCACCTGACTTTTAATCAGGGTGTCGAAGGTTCGAGTCCTTCATGGCTCACCATTAGTTTTACTTGTGCGCGTGTGGCGGAATTGGCAGACGCACTAGACTTAGGATCTAGCGTCTTTGACGTGGGGGTTCAAGTCCCTCCACGCGCACCATGTTTTTGCGGACGTGGCTCAGCGGTAGAGCATCGCCTTGCCAAGGCGAGGGTCGCGGGTTCGATTCCCGTCGTCCGCTCCATAATTTGCGCCCTTAGCTCAGCTGGATAGAGCGTTTGACTACGAATCAAAAGGCCGGGAGTTCGAATCTCTCAGGGCGCGCCATTTTTAATTATTCATATGTAACGGGATGTAGCTCAGCTTGGTAGAGCACCTGGTTTGGGACCAGGGGGTCGCATGTTCAAATCGTGTCATCCCGATTGTTACATCTGCGGGTGTAGTTCAATGGTAGAACTCCAGCCTTCCAAGCTGGTAGCGTGGGTTCGATTCCCATCACCCGCTCCATACATAAAGCAGGACATCACAAGTGTGATGTTTTTTTTACATATTGTCACCACACTCCTGCGAAGTGTCAACGTGTTAAAGCAATCGCCAGTGAAAAATGAAGAAAAGATGAGGAATTATAAGGAGATTGATTCGTAAAAGTCGTGTAGATGTTTAGGCAGTATGTCTTTAAGTCGAATCCGTGAGAATTAGATAATCTGGTTTAACAAATAATTATACTGCAAACACTTGACCTTAGGTCTGACCCAAGGTGTATCGTTGAGATATTCCAAGCTTGTCCTAAGGAGTGAACGCTATGAAGAGTGAAATTACAAGAAGAAATTACCTCTGTAATAACGTCCTCTTTTGTCGATTTGGCGAATTTTTTCGGTTGGAAAGTAAAGATTTTCAGGCGCATTTATTGTATGATACTAGGAAGGCATAAAAAGACAAACTGTTGAACGGGTTTAGATGGGAGGAGTAGCATGACTGAACTTACTGTAACCGCAAAAAGCAATTCCAATAATCTGCTGCGGCGTGATGTACGGTTCCTGGGAAACATTCTCGGTGAAGTTCTTGTCCACCAGGGGGGCAACGAGCTTTTAGACATAGTTGAGAAGATTCGCGAGACTAGCAAGTCATTACGTTCCGTATTTTTACCAGAATTATTCGCAGATTTTAAAAGGATCGTCAGCACGCTGGATCCGGACAATCGTCATCAAGTAATCAGAGCGTTCGCCATTTATTTTCAATTGGTTAACATCGCAGAGCAAAATCACCGGATACGCCGGAAACGCGATTATGAACGTTCCGCAGGTGAGAGTGTCCAGCCAGGATCGATCGAAAGTGCAGTCCAGGATTTGAAAGAGCGCAATTTTACGTATGAAGAAGTTCAAGACATTCTCGAAAGTCTTTCCTTGGAGCTCGTAATGACCGCACACCCAACAGAGGCAATGCGACGTGCCATTCTCGACATCCACAAAAGAATTTCGGAAGATGTTATGCTCCTTGATAACCCAACGCTCACATTCCGTGAAAGAGAACAGCTTCGGGAAAAACTTCTTAACGAGGTGATTACGCTCTGGCAAACGGATGAGCTGCGCGACCGTAAGCCAACGGTATTGGATGAGGTTCGCAATGGTATGTATTATTTTCATGAAACGCTGTTTCACATTCTGCCAGAAGTTTATCAAGAACTTGAGCGCTGTCTTACTAAATTTTATCCCGGCTACAATTGGCATGTACCGACATATCTCCGCTTTGGTTCATGGATCGGTGGAGACCGTGACGGTAATCCTTCGGTAACAGCAGACATTACATGGAAGACGCTAGAAATGCAGCGGAAACTGGCTATCCGGGAATACCAGCGCATTTTGACAGGGCTCATGAAAAATCTCAGCTTCAGTGCAACGATTGTTAACGTGTCCGATGAATTAAAGCAGTCTATCCACAAGGACCGTGAGAATGTAACACTGAAGAAGATGGAAATTTGGCACAATGAGAAAGAGCCGTACCGTATCAAGCTTGCTTATATGCTTGCCAAAATGGTTCACGTGCTGGATGAAAGCATGATTGGAGCAGAACGTTATCAATCACCGGAAGAGTTTATTGAAGACTTGCAAATTATCGACCGTAGCCTGCGCCATCACTATGCTGACTATGTAGCTGATACTTATATTAAGAAACTGATTCGGCAGGTTGAACTGTTCGGATTCCACACAGCTACACTAGACATTCGCCAGCACAGTAAAGAGCATGAGAATGCAATGACTGAGATTTTAGCGAAAATGAACGTAGTCGAAGACTACTCTGCTCTTGAAGAAGAAGAAAAGATTGAGCTTCTGAACAAACTGCTTAACGATCCGCGTCCGCTGACTACTCCTTATCAGGAGTACAGCGACAGTACCGAAGAGTGCCTTGAGGTTTACCGCACAGTATACCGGGCGCAAAAGGAATTCGGTGTTAAGTGTGTCTCCAGCTATTTGATCAGTATGGCGGAAGGCGCAAGCGACATTATGGAGGTAATGGTATTTGCCAAGGAAGTTGGATTGTTCCGTAAGGATAACGATGGAACCATAGCAGCTACTCTTCAGGCTGTACCGTTGTTTGAAACGATCGAGGATCTCCACGCAGCTCCGGATATTATGCGCCGCCTGTTTAACCTCCCAATTTATCGTGAGGGTATTAAGGCAATGAATGATCTTCAGGAGATTATGCTTGGCTATTCTGACAGTAACAAGGATGGCGGTGCAGCAACAGCCAACTGGGAGTTGCAGGTTGCCATGAAGGACATTACCGCAGTTGGTAATGAATTTGGTGTGAAACTGAAATATTTCCATGGCCGCGGCGGTTCACTCGGACGTGGTGGTATGCCGCTTAACCGTAGTATTCTGGCACAGCCTGCGAATACGATTGCCGGCGGCATCAAAATTACCGAGCAGGGTGAGGTTATTTCATCTCGCTATTCCTTGAAGGGAATTGCATACCGTAGTCTTGAGCAGGCAACATCAGCGCTGATCCGTGCATCTATAAATGCCCGGTCACCGGAGGAAAATCCACACGAGAAGGAGTGGGAGCAGATCTCTGCCCGAATTTCGGCTGACTCCCAAAAGAAATACCAGGATTTGATTTTCCGTGATCCGGATTTCCTGAGCTTCTTCAAGGAATCCACACCGCTGCCTGAGGTAGGGGAACTGAATATTGGATCCCGTCCCTCTAAGCGCAAGAACAGTGACCGTTTTGAGGACCTGCGTGCCATCCCTTGGGTGTTTGCGTGGACTCAGAGTCGTTACCTGCTACCAGCTTGGTATGCGGCTGGTACGGGTCTACAGAGCTTCTATCAGGACAATGAAGAGAATCTGCAGATCTTGAAAGATATGTATGTTAACTATCCTTTCTTTACATCAATGATCGATACTCTGCAGATGGCGATGGCCAAAGCCGATCTCACCATTGCGAAGGAATACTCGCTGATGACAAAGAATGATGTGGCCCGTGAGCGGATATTCGGCCTGATTACAGAAGAATTTAAGCTTACGAAAGAAATGGTTCTCAAAATTACAGGGCAGCAGGAAATTCTGGATAATCAACCGGTATTGCAGGAATCCATAAGACTCCGCAATCCGTATGTTGACCCGCTAAGCTATCTGCAGGTACAGCTTCTGAATGAGTTGCGTGATCTGCGTGAAAAAGGTGAGGATGATCCGGATCTGCTGCGAGAAGTGCTGTTGACGATTAACGGTATTGCAGCAGGACTCCGTAATACAGGTTGATACCCTTTTTCGTGAAATATATACAGGGTTAGGGATAGTCAAAGGCGAGGTTCCCTGTGGGCCTCGCCTTTTGCATTGTTAGCAGAAACTGAGAATTATTAGAACAGCTGTAATGATGATTGTATTTCTAAAACTGATAAAGATAGTAATCGCAGTAATGCTGTGTTTTTCGAATTTTGTTGCATTTTCGAATAAGTTGAATTACCATTTGAATGATGCTTTTAGACTTTAGACGTTACCCATCAGACCATTCTGGGGGAATTATGGTGGACAATTTAGATGTGAGATTGGCGAAGCTGGCCCGAAAGGGGGACCAGCGTGCTTTTGCCGAAATAGTAGAGCTATATAAAGATAAAATTTTTCATCTGGCGTACCGGATGCTGAATAACCGGCATGAGGCTGAGGATATTGTTCAGGAGACGTTCTTACGCGTGTACAAGAACTTGGATCGCTATGATGAGAATCAGAAATTTTCGACCTGGATTTATCGGATTGGTACGAACCTATGTATAGACAGGTTACGCAAGCGCAAGCCATCTTACTCTCTGGACGCGGATATGAACGACCAAGAGGGAATGGATGGTTATTCGATGATACCGAGTGATAACCGCACACCGGAGTCGGAGATGTTGATCTCCGAGACGCAGCGGATTATTCATCAGGCTATCGAGTCTCTTCCTGCAAAGTACAAGACGATTATGATACTGCGGTATATTCAGGATATGTCACTTCAGGAGATTAGTGAGGTGCTTACTCTGCCTGTGACGACCATTAAGACAAGAGTTCACCGCGGGCGGGAGTTTTTACGTAAGAAACTCGAATTTAAATTATAGGTTTTAAAAAATAATGAAACATCGCCGCTTCCGGTGCGTATGAACATTAAGCAAGTCTTATGCCCCTGATGGGGAGTAGACCCAGCAAAGAGATTGAACGAAAGGACTGGCTCATATGGATTGCAAATTGGCCGTCTCTTTGATGCACGATTATCTGGATAACGATTTGTCCAGACAGCAGCAGCTGGAACTTAAATCCCATTTGCTGCAATGTGTTGACTGCCGGAATAGGTTCGAGGAACTAGAGCAGACAGACATGCTTCTGTATTCCTTGACACATCATGCCACAGGGCCTTCTAACGATCTGGCAGACCGGATTATGGGAATGCTGCCTCAGCAAAAGAAGCAGAAGCTTTGGGTAATTTGGATAAAGAATCACCCGGCAATCACGGCTGCTGCTCTTTTTCTGGTCGTAATGCTCTTTAGTACGGTCAGCTTCTGGAGCCAGGAGAATCAACTTATCGTTAAAGGCAGTGAACTCGACAAACTTATCATCGAAGGAAATACGGTTATTATTCCACCAGATCAGATTATTACGGGTGATATAACTGTGGAGAACGGAAAGGCGCAAGTTTTTGGACAAATTGAAGGAAACTTAACCGTTATCGACGGAGAGCTTTTTCAAGCCTCTACGGCCCACATATCTGGACAAGTGAAGGATATAGATAAAGCAATAGATTGGATCTTGTATAAGATTACCAATCTGTTTTCGGATGTCGCTTACCGCTAAGATGAAGTTTGCATCTTGATGAATAACGGCGCCTCTTTTCTCCGAAAAGACGGCGCCTTTTTTGTGGTTTTTGTTATTTTTTTATTGTGTAATTGGGGCCTGACTTGCATCGTGAGGATTAACGTTATAACCTAGATAGTGTAGAGCACATACTACATATAAAGACGCAAGCGTTATTAAGCAATGACGGGGGTTGCAGTATGGGGTATTTTACGGACTTAACCTGGAAAGGGTCCATTAAGGATATTATCGATATACTAATCGTTACCTATATTATTTATCATCTGATACTACTTGTCCGGGGTACCCGGGCTGTTCAGCTGCTGAAAGGGATTTTGGTGTTGGTGCTCATCTGGGCGCTCAGTACCTGGTTTGACCTTTATACACTGAAATGGCTGATGAACCAAATCTTTACCTTCGGTGTGTTTGCGATCTTTATCATCTTCCAGCCTGAACTCAGACGGGGTCTGGAGCAGCTTGGGCGCGGGAAGCTGTTTGGGCGGACGGGAGACATCGATGAAGAGACCAACAAGTTAATAGCAGAAACCATTAAAGCTGTTAATTATTTGTCCCGGCGCAAAATAGGGGCACTGATCGTATTTGAACGCACAACAGGCCTGAATGAATATGTAGAATCAGGCATTCCGATGCAATCGGTGATTAGCTCGGAATTGTTCATCAACATTTTTATACCGAATACACCACTCCATGACGGAGCAGTTATCGTTCAGAACGGTCAAATTGCAGCGGCCGGCTGCTATTTGCCTCTTTCTGAAAATCCTTTTATCAGTAAGGAACTGGGAACGAGACACCGTGCAGCTATTGGGATCAGTGAGGTGGGAGATGCCATTTCCGTTGTTGTATCCGAGGAGACCGGGCAAGTGTCGCTGGCCTTGAATGGACAAGTGGTTAGGGATATCAAGGAAGAGTCTCTCATCTCCAAACTGTACGAGGAGTTACGTCCTGCTGCATCCATCAAGGAAAAACGCGTGTTCTTCTGGAAACGGAAGGGGGATGGCCGTGATGGATAAATGGATTAAGAATAATACGGCAAGCAAGCTACTTGCTCTGGCGGTCAGTATCTTATTATGGGCTATGGTCCATATGGATAGTGGGACGGCTGTACCACCGACAACATCTTATGATACCAGGGTAATCGAAGGTGTTGAGATCCAGACATATGGATTTGATGATAGTGTGTATGCCTTAACAGGGATTGATAAGGATCGCGTAAATCTTGAAGTAAGAGGGAAACGGTCAAATATCATGCTTTTTACAGATGCTTATAAGGTTAAGTTGGATCTGAGCAGCATCAAGGAACCCGGTACACATACTCTTCCCTTAACGTATTCCATACCCAACGGAGTGGAACTGGTATCCATGAACCCGTCTATGGTAACGGTAACTGTAGAGGAACGTGTCACCAAACCCGTTACAGTAAGTATTGGAACTAAAGGAGAGCCCGCCAAGGATTATCGGGCAGGTGAACCTGTGACAATCGAACCAGGGAGTGTAAATGTTACTCTTCCAGAATCAGAGCTTGCTACCTTGGCTCAAGTAAGAGGAACTGTGGATCTGGATGGGGCAAAGGAAAACATCGTGGAAAAAAAGGTGAAGCTTACCGCATATAATAAGGAAGGAAAAGTGATGGAGGATGCGATTATTGAGCCTTCTTCCGTAGCTGTGGAAATTCCTGTGGAGGCTTCGTTCGTTACGGTTCCTCTTGAAATGGAGTATACAGGACGTCTGCCTGATGATTTAGTTCTATCGAAGGTGAACCCGAAAGTAAAAGAGGTTAAGTTGTTCGGAAGTAAAGAGGCACTCGCAGGAGCTAAGTCCTATACGGGAGTAACTGTTAATTTAGCAAATGTAAGAAATTCGGGAACAACGGTTCTTACGGCCGACTTGACGCCACCTGAAGGTTTTGAGAAAATCGAGCCTAGTTCCGTTCAGGTTGAGATTACTGCCGTCTCGCACGGCGAACGAGTGTTGGATGGAATCCCTGTTTCTTTGAAGGGAGTTCCCTCCGGAATGGAAGCCGTCATAACGGAACCGAAGAATCAAACCATGTCGATGACGTTGACTGGAGCACCGGATCTGCTAGACAGTCTACAACCTACAGACATTGGATTGGTTGCAAATGTAGCTGGCTTGAATGCAGGTGTGCATGAAATACCGCTTCAGGTTACGCTGCCCAATTTGATTAATCGGGTGGACCAGAAGCAGCTTGTTGTAAAAGTGGAGTTGAAGGAAACTGATAAACCGGTAACCACTGAACCTACTCCCAAGCCGGATGAAGGTAAAGATAAGGAAAAGCCGGATGAGCCACAAGATAAGCCTGGTTCTGGCACCGACAATGGATCGGGAGATGGCCAGACTGGTGGCGGTGAAGGCGGTGATCATTCCGGTACAGAACCTCCCACGGGAGAAGGGAGCGAGGAGGAAACTCCAACACGGAATAGCACAGATACACCAAACGAATGACAATATAAAGAGTAGGACAAAAGGAGCTAACGTAACATGGGGAAATATTTTGGAACAGATGGTGTCAGAGGGGTTGCCAATAAAGAACTAACTGCAGAATTAGCATATAGCATTGGACGCTGCGGAGGATATGTTCTTACAGGAGACAAGGAAAAACCAACTGTTATTATCGGTATGGATACCCGTGTATCCGGTGCAATGCTGGAGTCTTCTCTGGTAGCTGGACTACTGTCCATCGGTGCGCATGTGATTCGCTTAGGCATTGTATCGACGCCCGCAGTAGCATATATTACAAGACTGCTTAAAGCAGACGCTGGGGTTATGATTTCCGCTTCCCACAATCCGGTTGAGGATAACGGCATCAAATTTTTCGGTGGAGACGGCTTTAAGTTGTCTGATGAAACAGAACTGAAGATCGAGGAATTGATGGATGCAGAAATCGATGAGCTTCCTCGTCCGGTAGGTAAGGATCTTGGCGAAGTGATTGTAGATAATGAATCAAAATATAAATACTTGGAGTATCTCAAAACAACAATTAGCAATCGCTTTGACGGATTGAAAGTTGTATTGGATTGTGCGAACGGTGCAGCTTATGAGCTTGCGCCTAAATTGTTCCGTGAGCTCGGAGCAGAGGTTATAGCGATTGGTGCTGAGCCGAACGGATTGAACATCAACGATGAATGTGGATCGACACATCCGGAGCTTTTGAAGGAAGAAGTGATCCGTCATGGAGCCGACCTGGGGCTGGCTTTTGATGGCGATGCAGACCGGCTGATTGCGATTGATCATACGGGGGAAGAAGTGGATGGCGACTTCATTCTGTGTATTTGTGGTGAAGCCATGAATCAGGCAGGCAAGCTAAAGGAAGGTACAGTTGTATCTACCGTGATGAGTAATATTGGTTTCTATAAGGCATGTGACACATTGAAACTGAAGACAGCTAAAACCGCTGTAGGTGACCGTTATGTTATGGAAGAAATGCGCCGCGGGGGATACAACCTGGGTGGTGAGCAATCCGGGCATGTCATTTTCCTGGATTACAATACGACGGGTGACGGTATTTTGACGGGGATTCAGCTTGTGGACACGATCGCATCTTCTGGAAAACGTCTGAGTGAGCTGAAGTCCAGTATGCGAAAATATCCGCAGGTGCTCGTGAATGTTCGCGTAGGCGACAAGAGCAAGTATGAGGGGAATGCTCAGATCGAGGCAGCTATTACGGAAGTTGAGCAGCTGCTTGGTGACAATGGCCGCGTATTGGTTCGTCCTTCAGGAACAGAGTCTTTGATCCGAGTTATGGCCGAAGGTCCGGATAAGGATGAGCTTGATCGCTTTGTGACACAAATTGCTGATGTAGTAGAGCGGGAGCTGGCGTAAGCCGCAGGGTGTATTGTTAGAGGTATATGGGGCTAGGCCTTGTTTGGGCCGGTGGGACTTAAAAAATGGTTCCACCGGCTTTGTTGCGAGGTTTATTATTGTTATAGCGTTCAGGAGTGGAAGTGTGGCCCAGTTGCCAAACCTGTACCGCATGAATATAATAAAGAAATATCATTCAAAGATAGAGAGCGAGGATCGTGAGGTTACGAAGTTACACAAGCGCCAGAGCTTGATACTGCGCGGGAACGGCTATGCTGTGAAGGAGAAGTTGCCTTGAGCTTTACGGGCTAACGGATTTTCTTTTTCATAGATTGGGCCATCGGCAGAGCAAGCTGACGAGGTGGAGGTGTTCGAATTGTTCGGCGGGGACCTCCCGGTAATCTGCACCAACCGTAAGCCGGATCGGAAAATGAGTGGGCGACCGTTCATACAACGTACCGGCGGGTGCTATCATCATACTAACTTAGAACATGAGTGTGCGATGAACGCGGTTAACGCGGCGGAAGAAGAGTGCATTCATGACGATTCAATCGGAATATATAAATATCTGATGTTATTGGAACGTTGAAAATTGAATATTTCATTCTTCTTTTGATATGCCGCACATGTGTGCCGCGTTCTTTTCCACACGATCCTATATGGAAAATCGAACGGAGGAATATTACTATGTGTGGTATTGTCGGATATATTGGAAATCAGAAGACTCAGTCGGTGTTGATCGATGGATTGAAAAAACTGGAGTATCGCGGGTACGATTCAGCGGGTATTGCCGTATTTACAGACAAAGGTCTTCGTGTCGCAAAAGCGCAGGGACGTCTTGCCAACCTGGAATCGAAGCTGGAGGATGCTCCACTTGTCGGTACAGCCGGGATTGGGCATACCCGCTGGGCAACGCACGGAAAACCTTCGGACGTGAACTCCCATCCGCATACGGATGAGAGCCAGAAGTTCTCGGTCGTTCATAACGGGATTGTGGAAAACTATCTGGAGCTGAAGGAAGAGCTGATGGAGCAGGGACACCATTTTGTGTCCGAAACGGATACAGAGGTTATTTCCCATCTAGTTGCGCGCGAGTATGACGGAGATATTGTAAAAGCGGTACAGAAGGCTATTTCCTTCATGAGAGGCGCATTTGCTCTTGGTGTGCTGACTGAGTATGAACCTGATAAATTGGTCGCTGTGCGTCAAGCCAGCCCGCTAATTATCGGTCTTGGTGATGGAGAGAACTTCATCGGTTCTGATATTCCGGCGATTTTGAAATATACGCGAAATGTGTACATTTTGAACGACGGGGAGATGGCTCTGCTTACAGCGGATGCTGTCGAACTGATGACAATTGAGGGGAACTTTATTTCTCGGGAAATGATTCGTGTCGATTGGGATGCCGTTACTGCAGAAAAAGGCGGTTTCGATCACTTCATGCTGAAGGAGATCCATGAACAGCCTAAAGCATACCGTGATACGATGCTGGGACGTGTCGATGAAAGCGGTCGTAAGGTTGTACTGTCCGATCTGAAGCTGAGCAAAGATCAGATTGCGAATATTCGTAATATTCAGATCGTTGCATGCGGTACGGCGTATCATGCTGGCCTTATCGGGCGTAGTGTCATCGAATCATTGGTACGGATCCCTGTTGAGAATGACGTGGCATCCGAATACCGCTACCGTTCTCCAATTGTTACACCAGAGACTCTTGTCATCGTGGTCAGTCAATCCGGAGAGACAGCGGATACGCTGGCTGCACTGCGTGAAGCCAAAAGCAATGGTGCTCACGTATTGGCGATCACAAACGTAGTGGGCAGCTCGATTGCTCGTGAAGCGGATGATGTGCTTGGAACGTTGGCTGGTCCGGAAATTGCTGTGGCATCAACCAAAGCTTATACATCCCAGCTGATTGCATTCTATCTGTTCGGTCTGTATTTGGCTCAAGTTCGCGGTACTATTACCGAGGAGGCTTCAGCTGAGATCCTGGCCGCTATGGAAGCTCTGCCGGAGCAGGTAGAGTCCATGCTAACAAATACCGAAGCCATTAAAAATTATGCGGAGCAAATTTCGAAGCATGAGCACTTGTTTTTCATCGGACGTGGTCAAGACTTTGCTGTCGCTCAGGAAGGCTCGCTCAAGCTGAAAGAAATCTCCTACATTCACTCTGAAGCGTACGCTGCAGGTGAATTGAAACACGGTACGCTTGCTCTCATAGAGGAAGGTATCCCGGTGATTGCCCTGGCGACTCAGGAGGACGTTCTTGAGAAAACCGTGAGCAACATCAAGGAAGTTAAGGCACGCGGTGCTGATGTTATGGTTATCACTCATGAAGAGCATGTAGTTAACATGCTGAAGTCCGTGGATCAAGCTTTTGCGATTCCTAAGACGCTGCCGATCCTTACAGCGGCATTGTCCGTAGTACCACTGCAGCTGCTTGCCTACTACGCATCACTGGCGCTGGGTCATGACGTGGATAAGCCACGTAATCTGGCGAAGAGTGTGACGGTGGAGTAGGGTGGGAGTTGGCAAGACGTGCTTTTGTGTAGATTTAAAATAAAGTCGTACCGCTTATAAATAAGATGAACCGTTTTACCCCTTTGGATATGATTATCTAAAGGGGTGTTTTTGTGTCTAAAAGAAAAAGAACATCTAAAGTCGATAAGTGGATTAGAGAAGGTCGTGGGACTGGCAGTGGGGTAGAATATCAACCATGATATATTACCGGAAGGCCTTGGAGAGAGGGGGATCTACAAAGTTAAGCGATTGTATTTCACGGATTCTTCTGAATCCATATAATCTAATAAAAATGCCCCAAATTGCATTAAAAGCGCTGCATGACTGCCGCTGCCCGTGCCGATGATCCTCCCCATACTGTCAGCAAGCCCCCCGCCGTCAACTAATAAAGGAGTGAACGCACACCCGAAAGCGCATAAGCTGCAACAAATCCAAGCTGAGAAATGATTCCGATCAGTGACCATGCTCTGCCCTGAACGGAATTATCAATGTTGGTGCGAACAAGAAAATCAAGACTTACATTTGCAAAAGGCATCATCGCAAAAAAGAGGAATCCTGAGACACTGATCCCAATAATATGTTCACGAAATCCGAACGCCGCCATAAACATTCCTTCACAAAACAGCGCAATCGAAAGAATTGTCACATACCCCTTATTATTTGGAAGAAATCCTATTATTACACTTGATACAAGCATCCCCGAAGCAACAATAGTTTCAATCGTTCCAATTACGGAACTGTCCGTAAAAGCAAGTAGCATGGGTATGGAAAGTGTTTCAATAAATCCGAGGACGTCGGGAGGTCAGCTTCAGCGTGCGGGAATTTGCCGTGCGCTTATGAACAGCCCGCAAATCATCTTCGGCGATGAACCTGCGGGTGCGCTCAATTCAAAATCTGCGCAGGAGATTATGGACATATTCTCCGAAATCAACGCGGAAGGTACTGCGGTTATGTTTGTAACTCACGACGTTCAGAGGCATGCTTCTTGAAAATATCCGGCTTTATATGGGGAAAAGCGAAAATTCTTCTTTTGCCTTGTTGTTCGGCATAATCATATATGGATGACAACGGCTTTAAAGAAAGTTAATTTAATTAATAAACTAGATTTACTAATCCGAAAAAGTATAAAAGTGCTATGATTTTTAAAATAACTTATTGTTAAATTTATTGAAGAAATTTTTAATATAGGGGAGGCAAAAAACTTTAAATGGGGATAATATACTAATAAGTAGTGTTTAAATTAAGCAACTTTATTGTCCCTACACAGGGCTGTAAAAGACAAATGAAGTCCTTGAACAGCAAATTATAGTCACTTCAAAGCCGAGTAAACTCAGGATTATTTCCCGACATTGCTCGGCTATTTTTCATACATTATGGCAGCTGGTGATCAGAAAAATGCAGGGCTATCTCTGATCATTGCTCCTATGTTTTCTCTGTGAAAACTCTAAAAGGATAACTGTTTAGAGGGGAAGGAGAAACGATAACGATTGTCTTCACAACGCAATATTTAGAGGAAGCGGAAGCACTTACAGATCGTTTTTGTGTTTTTCAGAAGGGGGTTGTAAAAGCGATTTGCAACAGAATAAATGAAAAATAGCATAAATAAAACATAGCTTGACGAGGCGTTTTTAGCGAATTGCAGTCAAGAGGTGGACATATGAAGATGCTTAATGTAAAAAAAGGTGGAGGTTAGGATTTATATATTTTGAATTATTTATTTAACTTGGATATTCAAAAACTAAAGAATTATCAAATGATAGTGATGCTTGGGCAAAACGAATATATGGAGAAATAGTCGATAAATTTTAATGTTGGAAGGATAAAAAAAGTATATGTCGAATATTGTAATTTAGTAACACTAAATACATCTTAACGTTATTAGGTCCAAAGTTTCAAAATTGCTTTTAATGTAATGCAATTTGCATTTGTAGTGCTATCTATGAAATGCAGTTACATTATGCTATCCTGGTTTTAGATTAACCATAATGACAGGTGGATAGTAATGAGTATACAAAATAAGAAATATAAGGTACTTGATCTCTTTTGTGGCGCGGGTGGAATGTCAGAAGGCTTTATGCAAGCAGGCTTCCACATTCCATTTGCTAGTGACTATAGTAAAGAAGCAGCAGAAACGTATAAAAATCGACATGCACAGTTAGGTTATGAACTTAGGTTCTTTCAAGGGGATATTAGAAAACTCTCAAGAAAGCCCAAGCTTACCGAGTTTTTAAATGGGGCTTCAATTGATGTAATTGTAGGGGGACCTCCGTGTCAAGGGTTTAGTCTCTCAGGGAAAAGGGATGAAAATGACCCTAGAAATAAAATGTTTCTTGAATATTTAAAAATTGTGAAAAATGTGCAACCAAAGTACTTTGTCATGGAAAATGTTGAAGGTATTTTATCCTATAGATTCACTAAAATTAGAGGCGTTTCTGGTAAAGTCTATATAAACGAGCTTGCGTCAAAAATTATTGAAAAAGAAGCGCTTAAACTAGGTTATAGAGTTCAATGTCTTCAATTGAACGCAAAAGACTATGGTGTTCCACAAAATAGGCCACGTGTAATTTTTATTGCAAACAAAGTTGAAAAAAAAGGTAAGGAATACATTGATTTAGTTCCTAGGCCAAGCCCACCTAAAAAGAGTGAGAAAATAGTTACTGTTTATGAGGCTATTTCTGATTTAAGTTTCTTGAAAAATGGAGAGAGCACATCTAATTATAATGACGAATTTGAGCAAACTGCCTATCAATCAATGTTAAGAAATGGTCTTACTCCAGGGGCTAATAATAGAACTATAAGGTGTGAAGAGTTGTTGAATCATAAAGCGTCAAAGCATTTAGAAAAAACAGTAGATAGATTTAAAAAATTAAAGCAGGGCGAAACTATTGCTGAACTATTAGGCAGACTAGATGAAAAAGATTATGCTTATTATTTTACTAAGAAATATAGATGTTCTAAGTTAAATAGAGATCAAGTTTCCCCTACCGTTCTAACTCTTCCAGATGATATTATTCATTTTGATGAAACAAATCCACGGATTTTAACAGTAAGGGAGTTTGCTAGACTACAATCTTTCGACGACAGTTTTGAATTTTGCGGTAAAAGAACAACGGGTGGAGAAAGAAGGAAGTCTGAGACTCCTCAATATACTCAGGTAGGGAATGCAGTACCTCCTCTATTTGCTAGAGCTATTGCAGCGGAAGTAATGTGCGCCTTAAAACAAATAGAATCTACCAATGAGGCAGTAATTATAGAGGCAGCTTCAAGTTAAAAATCCTCTAAATATTTATTTTAAAAATCTCTGTTTAAGAGAGTGATGAATATGGAAAAAGATACGGTTTCTTTTAAAATAAGTTCTGGATTAAAAAACCTGATTGGGAAAGAATTAATTACAGACGAACTTATTGCAATTTTTGAGTTAGTTAAAAATTCATTTGATGCACATGCGAAGAGTGTGAAAATTTTTTTTGAGAACATATATTCAACTAAGAATGCTCGAATTATAATTGTCGATACAGGAAAAGGCATGGACATTACGGATATAGAAGAAAAATGGTTGTTTGTAGCTTATTCAGCCAAAAAAGATGGTTCTGAAGATAATAATGAATTGGACGATTATAGGAATACGTTAAAGGGGCATCGTGGATACGCAGGAGCCAAAGGAGTAGGCCGATTTTCTTGTGATCGACTGGGTAGTAGACTGAACCTAATAACAATAAAAGATAAGCCAGAAGCTCTTATAGAAAATATTAAGATTAACTGGGAAGATTTTGAAAGAGATTCAAAAGAGGAATTTTTTGAAATAGAACTTGAACATAACGTACTTCAATTACATAACTATGATATACAGCATGGAACTATTTTAGAAATATTGGATTTACGAGATACATGGGATAGAACAAAACTTCTGAAATTAAAACACTCACTTGAAAAATTAATTAATCCCAATCAACAAAGTGATGAATTTTCAATTGAACTAATAGTCAATGAAGAGTTAGAAAAAGATGCTAAAACAAAAGATCCACGTAAGAAAATTAATGGCTTTGTAAATAATACTATCTTTGAAGTATTAAAAGTAAAAACAACTCGAATAAACACAATAGTATCTGAAGATGGAAGTAAAATAACTACCACGTTAGAAGATCGGGGAAAATTAATCTATAAAACAGTTGAGAACAACCCTTTTTCTATTGCAGGTGTTGAGATTGAGCTCTTTTATCTTAATCAAATAGCGAAGATGAATTTCACTAAATTAATGGGGATTCGTCCAGTAAGATATGGATCTATTTTTATGTATAAAAATGGTTTCAGAATCTATCCTTTCGGAGAAGTGGGAGAAGATCCTTTAAAACTTGATGCTAGAAAGACACAAGGACATAGTAGATATTTGGGGAATCGTGAATTAATAGGACGAATTGAAATAATAGACCATAAAGATTCTTTTATTGAAACAACAAGTAGAGATGGCGGTCTAATAAAGAATCACAATTATGAAGATCTTGTAGAATTTTTTTATGAAAAGGCTTTGAAGAAATTAGAAAGATATGTAGTTTATATTATAAGATGGGGTGAACCCTACAGACTCAATAAAGATGATGAGGAAAAGCAACCAGCGTTAAATCCTGAAGACGTAAAAAAAGATATTCAGGGGATTATAAAGAAATTATCCGCATCTGATGAGATACTTTCTATTGAATTCGATGATGATTTTTTAGCTATAATTGAAGAAAGGCAAGAAAATAGTGTTACAAGAACTCTAACTGAACTGACAGCAAAAGCTGTAGTTTCTTCGGATGACCCTGCTTTACATTTAGGGTTAGAAAAGCTAGGTAGAAAAGTAAATAAGTTAATTGATGAAAGAAATCAATTTGAAACAGAGACTGAGGAAAAAACTGTAGAGTTAAAGAAAACTACTAAAGAATTAGAGCAAGTTAATAATCAGAATCTGTTCTTAAAATCAATTGCTTCAGCTGATATTAAGGAGATTGCAAGTTTACAACATCATATTGACCATGGCACTGTAAAAATCATTCGTAACTTAACAAAGCTTGCTAATGCAATTGAAAATGATGCACCTAAATCTGAATTGATGAGATATGTTGAGAGGATAAGTTTAGAAAACAATAAAATTTCCACTATAGCAAGATTTGTTACTAAGGCAAACTTTAACACTACATCAAAAAGTTTAACGCGGGATTTAGTGCAATTTGTAAATGAATACATTGAAAATGTTTATAAAGACTACGAAGATCTAAGAATCAATAATCAAATATTAAGTGTGGATATTTTTACACCAGAGAATCTTTCGTTTGTGTGTAGATTTAAACCACTTGAAATCATAATAATTATCGATAATCTACTTAGTAATTCATATAAAGCAAATTCAAAAGAAATATCTATCTCGTGGAAGAAAAATTCTGATTCAGAGTTGTTATTTTATTATCAAGACGATGGTAAAGGAATACCTGATATTAATATTGATAAGATTTTTGAGTTTGGTTTTACAACAACTGATGGCTCAGGTCTTGGCTTGTACCATGTTAAACAGATGATTGAAAGTATGGGTGGAAATATAATGGTGAATAACAAAGTGGAAAAAGGCGTCCAGTTTATTTTGGAGGTACATCATGGCGCTTAACTACAAGATTTTATGGTTTGAAGATGACGTTGAAATAGTCGAAGAAAATAAAGAAGTATTACATGAAATGTTAGCTGATTATGGTTTAAAGTTAGAGATTCTCCATAAGGATAATGGAGCGGGTTTAGATAGTTACATTGATGAAGGATTTGATTTAATATTAACTGATTTGAATCTAAATGATGAAGACACGGGGGATAAAATTATAGCAAAGATTCGTGATCATAGTATCTTAACTGAAGTGCTTTTTTACTCTAGCAACGTTATAGAGATAAACAATATAATACAGAAACATGAATGGGTCGAGAGGGTCTCTTTTGCAGTTGGTGCTGGCCAAGTCCAAAATAAGATTAAACAATTAGTATCTCTTACCATAAAGAAGCTACAAGAAGTAAATACTGTAAGAGGATTGGTTATGGCTGAAACAAGTGATTTAGATTTGAAAATGACAGAGCTTTTGATGGACTTTTTTGATACTTTTAGTGATAGTGAAATTAAAAAGCAAGAGTTAATCGATTCAACCATAAGTAATAGAGAAGATAGACTTGAAAAATTAAAAAAAGCCCAGCCTGCTGACATTAACCGATTTTGTGAAAGACTTGATGCCGGGGATAGACTTAATGCTATTGTAAGACTTATTAAACATAAAGATAAAAAATTAGGTGAGGGGCATTTTAATAAGAATAGAGAAACTTTGAGTAAATATGTAGATGAGATACTAAATATAAGAAATGCTTTAGCTCATGCAAAGGAAGTTGTTGTTGATGGGAGAAAGGGAATTAAAAGTAGCATAAATGAGGTTGAGATATTTTTTGATGATGAAACATGTAAGAAAATTAGAAAGGATATAGGAAATCATAGAAACAACCTAGAAGATATACATGCTAAAGTACAAAGCTTAAAATCATAGCCAGTGCTCCTTGGAACTTTTTTCAAAACAAAAAGAGCACATAAGCCACTCAGCTTTAACATTATACAGCTGGCTCTCTAATGGAATATTGAAACAATTATATTGGCTACATTTAGGGCATTTTACCGAGATAGTTTTTTTCATAATAGCCTCCCTTTAGCTAATTGTATTTCCTTTTGGACAAAGAGAGATACCTTAATGAAGATATATATTTTTGATTTTTAAAAATATTCCTTAAGAGCTTGCAGTCTAAAACTTTATTATTAAGATTTGGAGTTTGATGCTTTGTTATTGTTACCCCAGTCTAAAACTTATTAAACAGAAATTATTTATTTTACGTTATCGTAAGTCTTGAAAATTAATAAGCTACAGTTTAATATTTTATCATTTTTGAAGAAATGGAATGGTGGAATTGTGAAATGTCAATAAAGTTATTTGATTAAAAATAGAATTGTTTAAAATACGCATAATTGAGATTACTACATGTAACTCGATGATGCGTATTTTATTAATCTATGGTGAAATATTATCCAATTAATATCAGTCATTGAACGGGAGATTCTGCAAAGTTTTGTTTCCGATTGTTGCCACAATGAGAACAGCGTTGTCAGCCAACGCCTGATGGCTGGAATCATCTATTGATTAAAATTTTCATTCACAAGCGTAGGGTCTGTCATTAATTTTGTGTAGACTCTTTGCCAAGGAATTCCCCCGAAGGGGAAATGGATTGTCAACACTAAATCAGACAACTTTTTTAAGCTAATTTTCTGTAGTTTACTGGGCTCATGTAGTCCAGCGTCCCGTGAATTCGATGATTGTTATACCAGTTTACGTAGTCATTTAGCTCTTATAAATCGCATTCACATCTGCCCCTGATTCAGTACTGATCGGTGAAACTGCTGCTAAGTCCGTAAAGCTAAATAGGACTCTACAAACAATTCATCACGATTTCCGGGCTCTTAACCATGTGCTTCCTTCATGAAGTTAATTGAAGCCTCGGCATTCATCAGCATAAATGGCTTTTCAGGACCATCTTTCGGCATAGGATCTCCATACAATCCGCCATCCATATCTAATGCTGCTTTAATTCGATCATCCTTCATTAACATAAGTTGCACCGCCAAAAGAGTGACCTAGTATACCGATTTTATCATAATCATTAACTCCGCAATGGGTTTGAAATTGTTATCAAAATCTCCTTTAATGACTTCATTTAAAACAAATGAGGCATCCTGCTCCCAAAGCTTGATACGATTGTTTAAGAATGTAATTGTATTTTCAATCGGTGTAAAATCAACACGGTCTCCATCAGGGAAAACAGTTGTTGCTGTATCTCTTGTAAAGTTGAGAGCTACTACAACATAACCCTGACTCGCTAATTCCTCTAGTTGGAATGTGTTCTGGCGACTATAAACTCATCCCATGCGCAAATAAAAGAAGTGGAAATTTTTCTTTTGCTTTTACCGGTGTTGCATCTTTATAAGAATGCGTTTCTGTCAATCCTAAGTGTGTTGTTGCAATATGTGGAAAGCCCTTTTTCAGCAGGATAATAAACCTGTACCATCAATTCACGATTCACCTGACTATTCAGCGCAACAAATTCTTTTCGTTTTTTATCAACTAGATGAAATGCTAGAGTCCCTACCGTATACACTCCTGTCGGCTCTGGAAATGCCATGATTGGGAAAAGCTTCGGTAATGTAAACATTGTAATAGCAGCTACAACAATTCCTGCACCTTTTATAATTATTATATCTAATTTTTCAAAACAACTGTGTTTTTCGGCTTCACAACGCTCAGGAGAAGCCGGATATTGCTTGATTTTCCATATTTTTAATATGCGCTTAAGGTTTGTTTGATATCTTAACTTACATATAAAACCAAAGGCGTTGAAACAAATGACATTAAAAACAAAATTATCATTGGTCCACTCTTTGATATTAATGGTTATGTTAATTGTTTTTGGGGTGGCACTGTATTTTTTCCTGCATCAATATATATATAAGGATATAAAAAAAAATCTGGCATATGAGGCTGGATTGGTTCGAAAATCAATTTCGTATGAGATAGAGATATCGAGAAGAGATTGGAACTTATTGATAAGCATTGATGAACGGGTTAGTCTCCAAAAGGGAATACTTTTTCAAATTACTAATTTTTTAAACGGTGCTATTCTTAAGTCTAGTAATTTAGGGTACTTAGAGTTACCTATAGAGGAAAAAAATGTAGCTACGGCTTATTTTGATACTGTATCTTTGTTAGAATCGCCTGTTTTGATCTATTCTGCTCCGCTAACTTTTAATGGTGATATTGTAGGGGTAGTACAATCAGCTGTTAATGTAAGCCAATTTGAAAATTTTTTTAAGATACTACGTTATGCTCTGTATATACTTACTTTGAGTGTCGTATTATTGGCAGTTGTATCAGGAAGGGTACTATCAAAAGTTACCCTAAAACCATTACAATCGATGATTAAGGACCTGGAGAATATAAGAAATACAGGTGAATTGAAAAACAGAGTATTCTATAAAAGGTCTAAAGATGAAGTTGGAACATTGGTTACAGCTATTAATTTTATGCTTGAAAGCATAGAGATCAATTTTGAAAAAATTAATTATATGTATATTAATCAACAACGATTTGTGGCGGACGCATCTCACGAGCTTCGTACACCATTAACGTCTATTTCAGGAAATGCACAACTCTTACAGAAAATGTGGTTGAATAAGTCAATCGGTGATCCAGAATTGGAGGATTCGATTGAATGTATTCATGATATCGTCGATGAAGCTGAGCGCATGAGAAAATTGGTTAATGACTTACTATTTCTCGCCAGATCGGACTCTAGGTTAAAGATAGAACTTCAAGAAATAGAGTTTAAGCCTATTGTGGAAAAGGTTATTCGGCAAGTCGATGTAATGCCTAAAAAAGTAAAATGGCTTCATAGTGATATCTCTGTGTTAAATAATGTAACCATCTTAGGTAACAGTGACTATGTACAACAATTGCTTTTAATATTTATAGACAATGCCTTTAAATATACTCTAGAGGGTTCAGTAGAGCTATCTTTTGCAAAAAACAATCGTATGGTTGGGATAATCATTAAAGATACAGGAATTGGATTAGATAAATCTGAAATCCCCTACATTTTTGATCGTTTTTATAGGGCGGATCATTCTCGAGGTAAAATCGAGGGAACTGGTCTTGGTTTATCTATTGCCAAATTTATTATTGATGAACATCATGCTTTTGTAGAGGTAACAAGCTCAAAAGACATTGGATCTATATTCACTATATGGTTTAGAGAATGTTGATGGACTTTATCCAAATATATACATACAGCAGAGAATATGGTATATTACTTATGTTGTACCGTAGTTTTATAAATGTGTAAAGGGGCTGTTTCGTAATGAAAAACGCAAAAACATTTGAGGTATCCCATACTTAAAACCGAATAAGGGCGCATGACTGAATTTTTACTGGGATTGTATCCCTTTATTCAGTATGCCAAAAAAGTAACCTTTCGTGAATATTGAAGCTTTGGTCAAAAGCAACGGTAGCACACTTCTGGGTGTGTTATTTTTATGCTCATTTTTCCTTCATCATTGGACCGCAGCAGACAGCCATGAACGGCTGCTTGCTGCGGTTTTTTTGCATTGCGCCCTGGACGGTAACAAAAGTATGGCCTGTAATGCGGTTTCTTGGACGTGGTTTTTCTTTACAAAAATAGCAGGGAGGCATCCATGAACACTTTTACACTACGTGACTACGGCTTCACGCCGCAACATGATCCACTACACACAGATGGAACCTACGCAAGGGTTACCGCTGTGCATAAACAACACTACAGCCTCATAACCGAGCAGGGGGAATGCCTTGCGCGACTGAAGGCGGGTATCTACTTCAACAACTGTACCGAAGAATTCCCTACCACCGGGGATTTCGTGCAAATTCAATATAATCCCGACGGCGAAAGCCTGATTATCAGAACGCTGCCACGCAAATCGAAATTTGCTCGAAATGACTTATCCGGTCATGCGGCTAACTTTGCAAAGACCATAAAAGAGCAGATGGTGGCCGCCAATTTCGACTACGTATTCATCATGCAATCGCTAAACCATGACTTCAATCCGCGTCGGATTGAACGTTATCTGGCTTTATCATGGCAGTCGGGCGCCATTCCCGTTGTCATCCTGACCAAAGCGGATTTGATAACCGATACCTCGGAATACCTTGCTGCGGTGAATCAAATAGCAATCGGAGTTGTGGTTTATGTCATTAGCGCAAAAACCGGTTACGGCATAGACGGACTTTCCGACTACCTCACAAAAGGGAACACTATTGTGTTTCTCGGCTCTTCTGGTGTAGGAAAATCAAGCCTTGTCAATAAGCTTGCAGGAAAGGAAATGATGACGGTTAGCGACATCCGCGAGGATGACAGCAAAGGCAAGCATACCACTTCTCATCGCCAATTAATTCTCCTGAGCAGCGGCGTTATGGTCATTGATACGCCGGGGATGCGCGAGCTTGGCATGTGGGAGGCCTCCGAAGGCATCCGTGAAGGATTCTCCGATGTGGAGCGTTACCTGGGTCATTGTAAATTCTCCGACTGTGGGCACGCAAGTGAGCCGGGGTGTGCCGTCAGAGCTGCCATACAAAACGGGGAGTTGCCGAAGGAGCGTTGGGACAGCTATCTCGCTCTCAGAAGGGAAGTCTCATTCGTAGAGGACAAAGCTGCCTATTTACGCAACAAAACGGCCCAGATCGTGGCTTCAAAAGTAATGGAGAGACAGCAAAAAAGAGGAGGAAAACATAGATGAGCATAACCTACCAAGCAGCGGCCGCAACAGCACAAAGTCTGTTATTGCCCGCAATTAAGAGACTATATGGTTTAGAGGACTACTCCTTTTCCCAAATTCCACCGCATGACGGCGGTAGAAATCTGGTGTTCACCTGCCATAAAGCAGAAGCACAGGATATGGTCATCCGAATCTCTTTTCTGGATGACCGCAGCAAAGATGACTTTCTGGGCGAGCTCGAATATATCTGTTATTTGCACGAACACGGAGGCAGTGTATCCAATGTCATCCACTCAAAGAATGGTCGGCTTCTGGAAGAAATTCAGCATGAGGGTCAAGTCTTCTTTATCTGTTTGTTCGAACGGGCCGCAGGGAAGCAGCTTGCGGAAAACCACTACCGTTATCGGGATGGAGCGCCACTGACCGAATACTTCTACAACTGCGGCAAAACGCTTGGCAAGCTGCACCAATTGTCCAAAGCCTATAAGCCCACCCGCCGGAGATACGATTTCTTCGATAAATACAATAAAACCTATATAGAACAAATAGTTCCCGACTTCTTGTCGCCGGCGGTCAAGGAGAAATTGTTCCGTATTCTTGAGCAATTGCAGGGGCTCAACAGGCATTCCGATCATTATGGCATGGTTCATTTTGATTACAGTGACGGAAACTATAACATCGATTACGATAACGGACAGATTACGGTATTTGACTTCGACAACTCCTGTTTCTGCTGGTACATGTACGACTTGGCGGGTCTGTGGGGACATGGCGTTGGCTGGATTCAATTCGAAAAAGACGTAAACAAACGGATGAAGTTTATGGAGGACTATTTTGAGACTGTTCTGGACGGCTATCGCTCTGAAACTGATCTTGATGATGCTATGCTGGAGCAATTGCCTTTATTTATTCAAACGACTATCTTGGAGAATATGATTGACGCATTTGAGGTGGCACAACATAACGGAGAGCAAGTGGAGTGCGACGAAGCATTGCTGTACCTTATCAAATGTTTGGAGGAAGACATCCCGTATAGAGGATTTTTCCACGACATTTATTCATTCGAAGCGCCTTTTCAATACGAGGAAAACAAGAGTTAACAGCGGTCATGGGCAGTGATGTATTGAATTAGGGATAAACCATCGGTTCTCTTCCCCTGATGCGGGTGATTGCGCATTGCGGAGGAACCGGTGGTTTTTCTTTTGGTTTGTTGCGTGCCCAGAAGCACGCATTATCTAGTTGGTGAAAGTCCAACCGAAGGAGGGTCCAAGCCACCTTCGTAGCTAGGACACCTGCGTATGGAGAAATCCATGCGTAGAAGCGTGTCGACGAAAGTACCTGTCAGAGACAGGGCGAGCAATATGCCAGGCCGTAACATAAAGTGAATCCTGCCGCGTCGTCAAAGAGGCCTCGCAAGAGGGAAAAGAGGGAGCCGAGTCTTGAGCAAATGGGCGAAGGCCAAGGAAGCTGTAAAGAACTTGGAGCAACAGCGAAAAACCCTCCGGCGTAAGGGGATCGGCATGGAATAAAAGATAATGCAGTGAACTGGGGAGACCCTCCCCTGCACAGAGAAAAAAATGTAAAGAGGTGCTCTATAAGCCCAGAAGGCGAAGTGAGTCATCTGCAGGAAGGGAGTCCGAGGGGCTCATACTACCGAGGAACGCAGGATAACACAACCTGCGGGAGGGAAGGGGCCCTGCTTTGTTCATGCTTTTTAAGGAGGTACGAGTGAGTGAATGCCCAAAGGCTAACAACACCAAAGGAAAAAGTTCAACAACTCCAAGGAAAGCTAGGTCATGCGGCCAAGGAAAACAAGAGGCGCAGATTTCACGCACTGTACGATAAGGTCTACCGGATAGACATTCTGTGGGAAGCATGGCAGAGGGTGAAAGGCCAACAAAGGCTCGGCGGGAGTCGATGGAGAAACACTTGCAGATATCGAAAAGCAAGGAGAACATTTCTTTATCCATGAATGCCAACGAATACTCAAGGAAGGTGAGTATCACCCTCAGCCTGTCAGACGGCATTACATCCCAAAGAAAGACGGGAAGCAAAGACCGCTCGGGATTCCCACCGTTCGGGACCGCGTAATACAGATGGCAACGAAACTGGTGATTGAACCAATCTTTGAAGCGGATTTCCAGGAATCCTCCTACGGATTTAGGTCAAAGCGAAGCGCGAAACAAGCGCTTGACCGAATTCGGAAAGCATGCAACCGCAAAGGTAATTGGGTGGTCGACGTCGACATCCAAGGCTACTTTGACAACATCAATCAAGAGAAACTCATGAAGCTGATGGAAATACGAATCAGCGACAGGCGTATCTTGAAACTCGTGAGGAAGTGGCTAAATGCGGGTGTAATGGAGGAAGGAAAGGTTAGGCGCTCAGACTTGGGTACACCGCAAGGCGGGGTCATTTCACCACTCTTGGCGAATATCTACTTGAACTACTTCGACATACTGTGGGAACGACATGGAAGCGGAATCGGGGAACTTACGCGTTACGCAGATGACCTCGTAGTCGTGTGCAAAACGAAGAAAGAAGCAGATCGGGCGTATAAACTGATAGAAGCTATCATGGAGCGTCTGGAATTAACACTGCACCCGGCCAAGACGCGCATTGTTGGACTATGGACAGGAGAAGACGGTTTTGACTTTCTAGGGATGCATCATCGGAAGACGAAGGCCGAAACCTCCAAAGGACAGGTGTACTACACAACACAACAATGGTTGACTCGGAAAGCGGAGGAACGCATCCGGGAAGTGGTAAAGGATCGTCTTGCCCCACCAAACATGCGGCACAAGTCATTTCTTGATCACGTGAAATGGTTGAATCCGAAGATTCAGGGGTGGCGAAACTACTACTACACAGCCTACAGTGGGCGAAAGCTAGCAAAGTTGGATTGGTACATCCTACAGCGATTTACAAGGTGGTATGCCAGAAAGAGACAGCGCAGAGGTTGGATGAGTTCGTCTCGAGAAGTTAAATATCTTGCCAGTCAATGTGGGCTCAAAACGCTCTTGTAATCTGCATGCACATGAATGACGAACATCGGAAAGCCGTATGAGGGAAAACCTCACGTACGGTTTGATGAGGAGGGGCAGAATGTTCTGCCCTTTACTCTAGTATGTATAACATACTTGCTAATAATCGATTCAATAATTTTGGAGTTGAAAAATCTGACAGTATCCCTATGCAGCTCTGAGCTGTGTTTTAATCTGGGCTAATGAAGCCCCAACTTGAGCTTGATAGTAGATACTCAATCATGTCCTGCTTTTTCTGTGAGCGGTAGTGAGGTATGCCATCAATCAAGCTTCCATGTCCATCACAGATGCAGCACATCGAAGCAAACATCAGCAGGGCAGCGTTTTCCAAGAGATTGAGCTTTCTTTCATAGCGATAGACCCGATAAGCGGAGGAGCCGATGGTCACCAGATCGGTATCCGATTTCGAGATATAAGAAGCAAAGCTTTTGAGCGATTGCCGAATGCCTTGGGGATAGAAAATACGGGTCGTTTTTAAACCGCTAATGACATGAAAGCCTCGCTCTGCGCACGTTTGAAGCACCGAAGACGACGGGTACCACGAGTCCATCAGCACGTAGGTTGGGTACTTGGACATCGGGATGGCTTGAATCATCTCGCAGGCCAGGTCAATTTTACTCGTTCCTTCCGGGTCGTAACGTTCCGCAACAAAAGGATACACCTCATCACCCGAACGAAGCAGAAGGATATATTTTAAGCTATGAGTATCAAAATGATCCTAATTATAACTCTGTAAACACAATGCAAATTCATCGTGGGTTTACTCGTCTAAGGCTTATGGACAATAAAATGGGACTTGAAGGAGAGTATTATACAGGAAGAGGTAGATTAAATTATGGGACAATGAAGTTCCAAAAGAACTTAAATATGGTTCGTTTCAAATAATCTGTCCCCTGAATATTCGATTTTAAGTAAGAAAGCTAAATGAATCATTTTTTAAATTTCCTTACTTAAATAACGTTATAAACTTTGAAGTTTCTAACTTTCTTTTCATGGTAATTTTTAGTGGTCCCAGACTTTTTTATTTATCGTGTTTATCACGTGCTGTTGCAAACCCAATAAAATCAACAAGATTAGTTCCAGAGATTTTTATCACCCGACAGCTGTTTGTATACAAATAATAAAGTTGTTAAAAAATTAGGCTCAATCCAAAACATAGTGCTTGAATAATAGAAAAACATCTGAACATTCCGTAAGATGGTTGTGCGACCAATCCAACTGTGAGGAATGACAGATGCACAATCAGTATACCGATTTTTTACTCCGACTGCCAGATGTAAAAACAAAACAAACTGGACATTTTGCCTGGTCGAAAGCTGGATGAACTGCGGATCTATGCAAAGCAGAGTCCTGCTTTTTTAGCGCTGCGTCCCGTGGCTGTTGTGATGGATTTAGCTCCGTATTACCACACCTGGATTCTAGAATGTTCTCCTGAAGCCATCCGTGTGGCTGACCGTTTTCATGTGCAGCGGTATGTCGTAGAGGCGGTTCAATCGATTCGCAAATCGATCACCCCTATCCTAGCTCCACAAGCGAAAACACATCTTAAGGCAAAGCATCGCCTTCTGAATCCTCGCGCGGAATCCTTGTCTGTTGAAAAGCAGCAAGAACTACGAGACATACTGGGATATTCCGCTTTGTTGAAGCAAGCTCATGCTTGGAAAGAAAGTTTCAGTCGATGGTACGATTGCTCACCAAATGTTCATACCGGCAAGCAATGGCTGCATCACTGGCTCGTTCAGGGCGAACAAATTCAACATCCGGCGATTATGCTTTGTTTGAAAACCATTAAAAATTGGAAAACCGAGATCCTGAATCACCATCGTTGTCGCTGGACGAACGCTGCGGTTGAGGGGCGAAACAACCGAATAAAAGCTTTTCAGCGTAGGCACTATTTTACTCGAAACCGCGAACGTTACGTGCAAGGTCTTCTCGTAGAATGCAACTACGCGCATTATGGTTAAAATTGAATCAAGCACTAACTTTGGGATGGAGCCAAAAAAGAAAGCGAATTTTGCTTAGAAATGCTAAGAAATATGTGTGCTTATGAAACCTTTAAAATAGGATAGACAATATTTATTTTAGAAAAAATATAGAGGACGTGTCTTTCATCCTAAGAGTTTCCAACATTCTTTACATGGTATTTTCTAGTGGTTCCACACTTTCTTTTTTGCTTGTTTATCACGTGCCGTGGCAAAGCAAAGAATTTTGGTGAAAATGGTTTTATGTGGAAACAGCAGGAAGAAACAAAAAAGTGATAGAAGAATATATACGAAATCAGTTGCAAGAAGATGTGGTAGCAGAACAAATGACGATGGAAGAGTATATAGATCCATTTACAGGAGAAGAAACAGGGGATAAACGAAAGAAGAAGGAATAGAGAACCTTTTAAGGGGTAGCCGGGAAAGTAGTGCGGTTGGTGAACTATTCAGAGCCCTTTGAAGGGCTGGCCAGTAACAAAGGCTTTCAGCTGCAGAGCAAACCACCCGTTCATGAAGTGATCCCATAAAGTTAGACAGGTATATCATTAGGCGACTTGTTGGGCATGAGTTTGTACTGTACCGGGCTCATGCTTTTTAGTTTTGCCTTAATTCGCTTGTTGTTGTAATAATCGATATATTTTGATAGCTCTTTTTTAAAATGTGCGATACTTTCAAATTCCTTTAAATACAGAAATTCAGATTTCATGATGCAAAAGAAGTTCTCAATGACGGCATTGTCGTAGCAGTTACCTTTTCGGGAGATGCTTTGATTGATGTTACGTTCTTCGAGGGTATGACGATACTGTTTCATCTGATAGTGCCAACCTTGGTCAGAATGAATAAGGGGCTTATCTTTATCTGTTAATCGACTAAAGCTTGATCTAACATCGTTGAAACAAGCGAGTAGACCGGCTTTGAACCGATCGTATACGTAATAATTTCGCCATTATAAAGATCTAGCATTGGAGATAAATACAGCTTTTCTCCAAATAATTTAAACTCTGTAATATCCGTAACCCACTTCTCATTTGGCTTTTCAGCGTAGAAGTTACGTTCTAATATGTTCGGTGCAATCTTGCCAGCCGTCCCTTTGTACGAACGATATTTTTTCATGCGTACCAAGCATTTTAATCCCAATACTTTCATCAAACGTTGTATCTTTTTATGATTTACATGGTATCCACGATTCACTAACTCGTCACGAATACGGCGATAACCATAGCGCCCCTCATGCTCCTCATAAATTGCTTGGATAATCTTTTTTAACTGCATATCTCTATCTGGCATACCAAACGTTTTTACCGCGTAATAATACGTGCTACGAGCGATATTTGCTAGCTGTAGAAGTGCTTTCACCGGAAATTCATTCCTTAGTTCATAGACTACTTGAGCTTTGTCTTGTTTGGTGATTTTTCTACAGATCCTTCTACTACGCTTGATTCTTTCGTTTATTAGATTTTTTTTTCATGGATGAGCGTCCCTTTTTCTTTGGTTGTAGAGCGTCCATTCCATGTAATTCTAAGCTCCTTTGCCAGCTTAAAAATGGTACTATGGCTCGCAATATTAAATATCGCAGCTGTTTCTCTAACAGACGTCTCAAATTCGTTCATATAATTAAGTACGTCTAGTACAGGATATGATGTATAGCCTTTTTTAAAAGCTTCATCACTATGATGCTCATATTGTCTGATCCAGTTTAAAAAGAAAAATGGTGAATGCCTATGGATTTTGCGATAACTTTCAAGCTGTCGGATCCCTTTTGGTAACGCATAACTGCTTGTATTTTTTCATCTGTACTGAATCTGGTCATATAAGAGGTGCAGTTCATATTATATAGCTGGTTTTTGTTTTAAAGATACATTAGAGACTCATTAAATCACTTATTAAATTCTTATCCTTTTGTTTTGAAAAGAACTTGTATCATTAGCAGAAAAGAGTAAGAACAAATATATTTGTAAGAGCGCTAAAATATCTTGTGTAAATAGATGAATAGAAAAAGGAAGACCTATTCTTGTAGAATTGAGTCACCACAACAACAATTCAAAGAGAGGTCTTCCCTATAATCATTTTACAATAGATTTAGCCGAGGCTCTAGTCACAAAACAAGATGTCACGGAGGTTTTTAGCTCTCACCTGGAATCTACCATGAATCATCTGCTTGAAACGGAATCAACGACGTTTTTGGACTGCGAAAAATATAAATATGACCCGGATCGGATTCAACTCCGGTAACTCTCGTAATGGGGGATACACACGCACCCTTCGTACCGAGTATGGCGACTTGCAACTGCAGATTCCAAGAGATCGCAACGGAGAGTTCAAACAGCAAACCTTGGCTCCGTATAAGCGTTCCAACGAGACCATGGAATCATTCGTCATTCATCTGTTCCAGAAAGGCGTAACGATGGCGGTGATTTCAGATTTACTTGAGAAAATGTACGGTCACCACTACACGCCTCAAACTGTATCCAATATGACGCGAGGCATGGTCGAACATATTGACGCTTTCATGAAGCGTACGCTCACCGCATGCTATGTCTATGTCTATTTAAATGCGACTTACATTGCGGTGAAGCGAGAGACCGTCTCGAAAGAAGCAGTCTATCTTGCTGTAGGCATTCGTGAAGACGGTTCGAAAGAAATCTTAACTTACTCGATTGCTCCAACCGAGTTGGCATACATATGGAAAGAGCTGCAGATGTTCGATGTTCGGGAACGCGGCGTACAGGAAGTGCCTTTCTTTGTTTCTGACGGTTAAAAGGCATTGTGGATGCAATTAGAGAAGTGTATCCGAAGGGACAGATACCAGACCTGACTTGTTCATTTAGCGCGAAACCTCTCGCATAAGGTTCGTGTATCGGATCGCAGCTAGATTTGTGACGACTTCAAAGCCGTATATACCGAGCCGACGATGAAAGCGCCGGTAAAGACGCTTTAAAGACCTTCTGTGACAAATGGAAAGCCACCTATCCCAAGGTAGTGAAATCGCTGCAGGAGAACCTGCATATCTTCACGTTTTACAGCTTCCCTAAGTCCATCTGGAAATGCATTTATTCAACCAATCTAATTGCATCATTCAACAAACAAATCAAGCGATACACCAAGCGAAAAGAGCAATTCCCTCATGAAGAGGCGCTTGAGAAATTCTTGGTGGCCCAGTTCGAAGGCTATAACCAACGCTTTGCTACCCGCTGTCACATGAGCTTTGACAAGGCTCGGGCCGAGCTTTCGGAGATGTTCTCCGCTACCAGAGACTGACTTCATATTCTACAAGATAAGGTTATATTCATTTACACAAATTTCTTGACGCTACTGAAAGCAAGTTGAAGTAATTGTAAAAAAAGAAGGAATATTTAAGAAATATGTAGAAGAGTGTATAATGGACATGTTATTCTAATTATAGAATTTATTATAATGTATGGTTAAATAGTAAAAATATTACTATAGATATCCGGTGAAATAACTGGAAAATATTTAATTGAAAATGATAAGTGAATAAATTTAGTTTTTTAAGAAGTTTTATCAAAAAACTATCTTATACTTTATGTTGGGTGATGGTGATATATAATGCTACTATTTTGTTTACCTTATGCAGGTGGCTCGGAAGTTATATTTTATAATTGGAAAAAATATTTAAGCCCACCTATTCAAGTGGAAGCAATTGAACTTAAAGCAAGAGGAAAGCGATTTAATGAGGATTTTTATGAAACTCTAGAGGAAGCAGTTGAAGATATCTTTCAACAGATTAAAGATCAAGTGGTATGTAATGAATACGCTATTTTTGGGCACAGTATGGGAAGTCTTTTAGCGTATGAATTATATTATAAAATAAATAGTCAAAAGCTTAGATTACCTACACATGTTTTTTTTTCAGGATATAAACCTCCACATATAAAGCGAAGAGAGCGGCAGTTTCATTTACTTCATGAGGAGGAATTTACAGAGGGAATTATCGCATTGGGAGGGACCCCACAAGAAATTATAGACAACAAAGAAATATTTCAGTTCTTTATCCCATTACTCCGAAGTGATTATAAGATAATTGAAAATTATAAATTCATTCAACGAGAAGATAAAATACGATGTGATATTACAGTTTTGAATGGAAAAGAAGATGACATAACTCCTGAAGAGATACTGGGCTGGAAGAATCATATCCTTAAAGGGTTTAATGTTTTTAATTTTGATGGAGGGCACTTTTTTATAAATACTAATGTTGAAAGCATAATGGATATTATTAACAGAATTCTTATTAAATAGAAAATAAATCAAAAGGGGTATTAATAGATGAATAATAAAGAGAGGAATTACTTTAAATTAACACATCCTCAAAAAAGAGTATGGTACATAGATAAAGTTAATGGTAATTCACCACTACATAATATTGGTGGGTGTATGAAAATTAATCAGGCTATAGATGTTGAAGCAATGAAAGAAACGATTAACATTTTAATAAAAAGTAATGATAGCCTAAGATTAAGAGTTTTAGAAATAGAAGATGAGCCTTTTCAGTACGTCGAAGAATTTAAAAGAGAAAATGTAACTTTTCTGGATTTTAGTAATTACGAACACCCTAAAGAAGAATTTGAGAAATGGTATCAAGAAAAGTTTAAAGAAACTTTTGCTTTAGATGAAAAATTATACTTCTTTGCGATATATAAAATAAGTGAAACAGAATATGGTGTCTTATTGAATATACATCATATTATTTCAGACGGCTGGGCTATAACGCTTATAGAAAAACAGTTATGCCGCATATATGAAACAATGGTAAATGGAGAGACAGTATGTGTTGATGATGTGTATTCTTATCTGAACTTCATAAAAGAAGAGGATGAGTATCAGAATTCAGGGAGATTTGCAAGGAATAAAGATTTTTGGTGGAATAAATTTTCGGATTTACCTGAAGATTTTTTATATAAAGCATCTGATAGTTCAGAAGGGAAAAGACAATCTTTTATTATAAATAGAGATCTAACAAATAAGATAAAAAATTTCGTCAGTGAAAAGAACTGTTCTCTAAACACTCTTTTTATTGCGGCATTATTTATATATATAAATAAAATTACATACCAAAAAGACTTAGTCATAGGAACACCTGTATTTAATAGAAGCGGAAACGAGCAAAAGAATATAGTTGGAATGTTCACGAGTACAGTACCAGTGAGATTTAACTTAGATACTGAGATGAATATAAATGATTTAGTAAAAAACCTGAATAGGGAAGTGAAGTTTTGTTTTCTGAATCAAAGGTACCCGTATGATCTTCTAGTCCAAGACCTGCAGTTAAGTAAGAGAGGGTATGATAGTTTATTTAAAATGTGCGTGAATTATTATAATTCGGAATATGTAAATCGTATTAACGGAATAGATGTGGAAATCGAGGAGTATTATTGCGGACATCAGAATTATTCGTTGCAACTAACCGTTAAAGAGTGGAAGGAAGGGAATATAACCCTTAATTTTGATTATAAAATACTAGAATATACAGATAACCAAATCGAATCAATGTATACCTCTATGATATATATAATTAATCAAATGTTAGACAGAGAGAATATGCCGGTTAATTCCGTTAAACTTCTTGATGAGGACGAAACCGATTACAAATTATATGATTTTAATTCTACATATAGTGAATATCCAATGAGAACTGTATATGAATTATTTGAAGATCAAGTATTGAAAACACCGAATAAAATTGCTTTAGAATTCAAAGATGAATTATTAACTTATAAAGAACTCAACGAAAAATCTAATCAATTAGCGAACTGCTTAAGAGAAAAAGGAGTAGGTAAGAAAACAATCGTAACAATTATGCAAACGCATTCAGTAGAGCTTGTTGTTAGCATATTAGCGGTTTTAAAAACTGGAGCTTCGTATTTACCTATCGACCCGAGTTACCCTCCTGAAAGAATAAAGTATATGCTCGAGGATTCGAAAAGCAATTTAATATTAATAAATTTTGAATTGAATGACTTACAAATAGATGCTGATATAATTAACACTGCAAAAATATGTGTTGATAACTACAGTAAAGATAATTTAATGATAACTAGTGACTTAAATGATTTGGTTTATATCATCTATACTTCAGGTTCTACTGGTACACCCAAGGGAGTAATGATTGAACATCAAGGTCTTACTAACTACATCTGGTGGGCAAATAAAATGTATTTAAAAGAAGAAGATGAAGCTATGGCATTATATTCTTCAATTTCGTTTGATTTAACAGTTACTTCTATATTTACACCAATCGTATCAGGAAATAAAATTGTCATTTATGAAAATGATGAGCGAGAGTTTACCTTATATAAAATAATAAGAGAAAATAAAACAACGGTAATTAAACTTACACCTGCACATCTATCTTTATTAAAAGATGTAAATAATACTGAGTCAAAAGTGAAGAGATTTATTGTAGGTGGCGAAGATCTGAAAGTGAATTTAGTGAATGAAATTAAGAAGTGTTTTTGTTTTTCTGAAGATCTTGAGATATATAACGAGTATGGACCAACCGAAACTGTAGTTGGTTGTATGATACATAAATATGATGAGGCTAAAGATAAGGGGGTGTCTGTTCCAATAGGGTATCCTGCTGATAATGTACAAGTTTACATATTAGACAATCAATTGAATCCAGTTCCAACAGGTTTTGTGGGCGAGCTGTATATTTCGGGCGATGGAGTGGCGAGAGGTTATTTAAACAGAGAAGAGTTAACTCGCGAGAAATTTTTAGAGAATAAATTTGTAAAAGGAAAGAGGATGTATAGAACTGGAGATCTGGCAAAATACTCTGATAATAAATCTATTGAGTATATTGGGAGAATGGATAGCCAATTAAAAATCAGAGGTCATAGGATTGAAATTGGCGAGATCGAAAGGTACTTGCTAGAAAACAAATTTGTAATTGATGCAGTCGTTGCATTGAAGGAAGATTCGTTAGGAAACAAATTATTAAATGCTTATATAGTGGTTAGAACAGAAGTATCAGATACAGAAATAAAACAGTGGCTTCTAAAATTCTTACCTAAGTACATGCTCCCTAATAACATTATATTTTTAGAAGCGGTCCCCTTGAATTCTAACGGAAAAGTTAATTACAATGCGCTTCCAGAACCAAAGAAAATAGAAGGCGATTTTATACAGCCTGAATCTTCAGTGGAAAAAACACTAGTAAAAGTTATGGAGGAAATTTTAAATATAGAAAATATAGGAATGAGGGATAATTATTATCAGCTTGGAGGAGACTCCATAAAAGCAATTCAGATTTCCTCAACTTTAAAAAAATTTGGTTTGGATATCCGAGTGAATGACATATTAGCATATGAATCTATTGAAGAGGTAGCTGCAACAATAATTGAAGGAGAAAAGCCTCTCGCAATAAGCCAAGAAATGCGGCAAGGAACTATTGTGAAAACACCCATTATTGAATGGTTTTTTGATCAGAATCTCATAAATCAAAATCTTTATAATCAACATGTATTATTAGAATACAAAGGAGAATTAGATGTTAATAAAGTTAGAATTGCTGCAAAAAAATTAGTCGAACATCATGATGGTTTAAGAATTAATTATGATAGAAAAGAGAATCACTTGTTTTACAATAATGCACATTTTAAGAATAATTCATTAATGGAATTTTTTGATTTATCGCAAATCCCCTATGAAGAGCAGAATGTTGCAGTGGGAAATATAGTTAATAAAGCTGGTAATCATTTTGATATTGAAAGTAGTCCTTTATTTAATATAACCATAATAAGATTAAGCAATGAAAAAAATTATGTATTATTCACAGCCCACCATTTAATAGTTGATGGAATGTCATGGAGAATAATATTAAATGATTTTGGAATTATATTAAAACAACTAAATAATGATATGGAAATTAAACTACCAACTAAAACACATTCGTTCCAAGAATGGTCAAACGCCTTGAAAGATTACAGTGAAAAGGATTTTATTGGTGAAGTTAATTACTGGAAAATAATATTGGATAAACAAATTAACTATCCAGTCGATTACCTGAAAGGAAAAGATACTGTCATAACTTCAAATAACATAAGCGGAAGAATAGACGAAATAACCTTGAATCATCTGATTAGAAGAACCAATGAAATTTATAACATTGAACTTAATGAGGTTCTAATAATTGCATTAGTAATTAACATTAACAAAATGTATAAGAAAGAAGAAATACTGATTGAACTTGAAAGGCATGGTAGAGAACAAATTAATGATTACATTGATGTATCTAGAACTGTAGGTTGGTTTACGAGTATGTATCCTGCTTATTTTAAAGTGGATCAGGAAAAATTGGAGGATAATATCAAATTATTAAAGGAACAACTAAGGGAAATACCTAGTAAAGGTTTTAATTTTAGTATTCTTAAATCAAAGAATGGTGAACTTAAAAAGGGAGCTGGTAATAATATTAGATTTAATTTCCTAGGCGATTTTGACAATGTAATAGATAAAGAAACAATTAACGTATCGAATATTAAAATGGGGCTGGACAGTGATCGTGATAACCATATGACGTCATTGATGGATATAAATTCATTTATAATGAATAAAGAATTGAATATTTCAATTGAATACAGCAGGAATAGATTCATGGATGAAACAATTGAAAAATTTATTAGTGGTTACATAGATACTTTAAATTTAATTTTGAATCATTGCATAAATAAACAAGGAGCGGAATTTACTCCTTCAGATTTTAATGCTCTGGAAATTTCACAGGAGGACTTAGAATCTTTGTTTGATTAGATAATGTGAGGAGTATACTCTATGAAGTTTGTGAACAAGTTGATTCTATGGATTACACTTTTTATTCTGTTGTTGTTACCATTAGAGAAGAGTTATGCATTGTATAATACTTCAGAAAATATAAACTCTTTAACTAATGACGAAAAACTAAAAATAGAGAAATTAATAGAAAAAGACATGAAAGACGCTAAGATACCGGGTGTATTTATAACTATAGTGAAAGATGACAAAACGGTATATTCAAATGGCTTCGGCTTCTCAGATGTAGATTTACAAAAAAAAGTTGATTCAAGAACTTTATTTGAGATTGGATCTAACAGTAAAGCTTTCACAGCATTGGGAATTCTGAATTTGCAAAAAAGCGGACATATTAAACTTGAAGATGAGATAACTAAATACTTACCATGGCTAAAGGTTAAATATAAAGGTAAGGAAGTTTCAATAACGATCGAACAATTACTTCATCTAACAAGCGGTATACCATTCGAGACCATTGATAATATACCAATTTCTAATGAAAATAATGCACTTGAAGAAACAGTTAAGACCTTAATAAATATTGAATTGGATAGTGAACCAGGTAAGGAATTTCAATACGCGACCATAAATTATGATGTTTTAGGATTGATCATTGAAAAAGAGACTGGGAAAAGTTATGAGTCTTACATTGAAGAAAATGTATTAAAACCAATGGGATTAAGTAGTACTTTCCTTTATAAGAGTGAAGCTGTTAATGAACAGATGGCTAAAGGCTATAAAATTGATTTTCTAAAACCGCAGGTGTATGAGGCTCCGGAGTATAGAGGGAATAAACCAGCTGGATATATCATTTCTAACGGTGAGGATATGGCTAATTGGCTAAAAATTCAGATGGGGACTTTCAATAAGTCGAATTTTGATCAGAAAATTATTGAACAATCACATCAAGCCAATCGTAGGGCTGCACCTTTAGAAGACGGATCGTCTTACGCAAGTGGCTGGTATGTGTATCAGAAAGAAGGGGGGGAGATTTCTCATGGAGGAAATAATCCTAATTTCTCTTCATTTATAGTGTTTAAACCAGAGGATAAAATCGGTATAGCGGTGCTTAGTAACATGAATTCGGATTACACAGAAAAAATAGGTCAAGGTATTAACGCAATAATTCAAGGAGAATCTTATACCAAAGAGATAAAAGATTTAAATAAAAGTGCAGACAAAGTGTCTATTATCATCTTATTGACCACTGGTCTAATGATTTTGATTACATTTTTCTTTCTGGTTAAGCTACTAATCGAAATAATAAAAAAAGAAAGGATTCTACAGAAAAAAAGGATAACAAGTTTCATTAAATTCATTATTTCTTTAATTTTCATGTTAGGGCTAAGCTATTCACTATACTTGATTCCCTATATTTTTTATGGAGGAGTCTCATGGAAATTTGTATTTGTATGGCTTCCTAACACGGTGAAAATCTCCTTTTATTTAATATATATAAGCCTATGGTTGGTTTACATATACTCTATATTAACAAGTTTGTTTAAGAAGAATAACGATAAGTCCTTATTTACCATTCTATTACTCAGTATTGCGAGTGGGTTTGGAAATGCCCTTGTTATTTTCACCATAAATATGGCGATTAATAGCGAAAATGATATAAAAATAAAACTCTTAATTTATTTTATAATCGGAATAATACTTTACGTCTATGGTCAAAAAATAGTAAGGAAAAAGCTAATAGATATAACAAATGAAATCGTTTATTCGAAACGAATGGAAGTAGTTAAATTTCTGCTGAAGTCTTCTTATAAAAGATTTGAAGAAATTCAAGAAGGGAAAATTGAAGCAACGCTTAATAATGATACGGAAACTATTAGCAGATTTGCGAACATTTTAGTCGGGGGTATAACGAGTGCCGTAACGCTTATCTGCTGCTTTGTTTATTTAGGCTTCATAAATATAAATGCTTTATTACTCTCCATATCAGTAATATTACTAATTGCAAGTATTTATTATTTAATTGGTCGGTATGCCAATAGAATTGGTGAAGAGTCAAGGGATCTTCAGAACTTCTTTTTTAAATTCATTAAAGATTTAATAGGAGGTATTAAGGAATTAAGTTTAAGTGAAAAAAAGAAAAATGAATTTGAAGAAGACATGGATAAAAGTTGTTATAAATACAAAGTTAAAAAAGGACAGTCGGCGTTAGCTTTTGCAAATATGTTTATAATAGGAGAATTATTATTTACTTTTGCAATTGGTGCTATAGCAATAATTTTCCCGCTAATTATTAACAACCTTGAAGCGGTTAACATAACGAGTTACGTATTTATTTTGCTTTATATGACAGGTCCTGTGCATGAAATACTAGATAGTATACCAAATTTCATTGAATTAAGAATAAGCCTAAAAAGAATTAATGGATTAATGGATGAACTAACTGAATCACAAGATGAAGAAGTTAATGAAACCGGTTTCAGTGTGGAGGGGAAAATAAATTTAAAGTTAGATGGCATTGAGTATATTTATGATGAAAATGATGGGAAAAGTTTTAAACTAGGACCGATTAGTTATGAGTTTAATTCAGGGGAGATCATTTTTATTACAGGTGGAAATGGGAGCGGGAAATCAACACTAGCTAAATTAATAACTGGTCTTTATAAACCATATAACGGAAAGATCTTTCTGAATGATAGTAAGGTTTCAGAAAAAATATTGAGTGAAAGCATATCTGCGGTTTTTGGTGATTTTTATTTATTCGATAAACTTTATGGAATCGACTATAAGAATAAGGCCGATGAAATAAAAAAATATTTAAGTATACTTCATCTAGATAAAAAGGTTCAAATCGAGGATGGGAAATTTAGTACAAAGAAGCTATCCACCGGACAAAGAAAGAGATTGGCTTTATTAGTTACATATTTGGAGGATAGGTCAATATACTTATTTGACGAATGGGCTGCAGATCAAGATCCAGAGTTTAGAAAGTTTTTTTATAAAGTTCTCTTGCCAGACTTAAAACAAAGTGGAAAGTGTGTTATAGCCATAACTCACGATGATCATTACTTTAACGTAGCGGATAAAATTATAAAAATTGAGATGGGAAATTTAAAAATAGTCCAGGGGGTATTGGTATGATTTATGAAAATATATTTAGTTTGGTTGGTAATACACCACTTATAAACCTTAAGGGTGAAGGATTAGAGAATATAAACTTATATAGCAAATTAGAAGGGGCTAATCCAACAGGAAGTGTTAAGGATCGAGCGGCGAAATATATAATAGACAGAATTGAAACAGAAGGAATAATTGATAAAGATACTATCATAATTGAATCAACATCAGGAAACTTTGGAATAGCATTATCAGCTTATTGCAAGAGCAAAGGGTTGAATTTTTATTGTGTTATTGATCCGCTAATAACTGATACAAATGAAATGTTAATACATAAATATAGTTCTAAGGTTATAAAAGTAACAGAAAGGGATGAGAATGGAGCTTATCTATTAACAAGAATAAAAAAAGTAAATGAGTTACTTGAAGAAAATCATAATTCATATTGGGTAAACCAGTATGCCAATGAATACAATGCTGCAGCATACTACAATACATTAGGACTTGAAATATGTAATGAAGTTCAAAACATTGACTATGTATTTGTAGGAGTCAGTTCAGGTGGGACAATAACGGGTGTGTCAAGAAAGGTAAAAGAGGTCTATCCAAATGCAAAGGTGATCGCTGTAGACATAGTAGGATCAGTGATATTTGGAGGACAACCTCAAAAGAGATATATACCTGGAATTGGGTCGAGTAGAGTCCCAGAAATTCTAAAATCAGCTAAAATAGACGAAGTTATGGAGATTAGTGAGAAGGATGTAGTGAAAGAATGTAACAACCTACTAGTAGAACATAAAATTTTCGCAGGTGGGTCATCAGGTGCGATTTTTGCAGCAATAAAAAAATATTTTAAAGATAAGAAATTCATAACAAAACCTAATGTAGTTACTCTATTTGCAGATAGAGGAGATAGGTATGCAAATTCAGTTTATGATAGCAAGTGGTGCGCAAAATTCTTACCTGATCATGAAAAAGTGGGAATTTAAAAAATGAGTTTAAGGAGAGAATAAATGCATGAGACTTGTTGAAATAACAAAAGAAAATTGGGAAAAAGTTATACTCTTGACTACAAATAAGGATAATCAGCATACGCTCGATGAGGAATTTGTTGCTTCTAATGCATATTCATTTGCACAGTCATTTTTTGAAGGAAATTGGACAATAAAAGCGATTGAGCATACAGGTGAGTTAATTGGATTTGCTATGTATGGACTCTCGGAAGAAAGCAACTCCTATGAACTGTGCAGATTTATGATTGATATAAAATTCCAGGGAAATGGCTATGGTAAGCAGACTTTATCCTTAATTATCGAAGAAATGAAAAGCCAATTTGGTTGCAAGGAGATTTATTTATCTACAGTAGCTGAGAATACAAAAGCTAAACATGTGTATGAATCTTTTGGGTTTATAAATACCGGAGAGATACGGGATGACGAAGAATTGTATGTGTTGAAATTATAAATTGATTGGGTCGCATTTGGTGGACCTGAAACAAGGTTTTATAGTTATTTATTACTTGTTATCATTCGGGAAATATTTGAATATATTTGGGGTTTAAGAGCAGTATAACTTTGGAGGTGCTAATGTATGATATACATTAATGAAAAATCAATCGAAAATATTGGTGTTAACTGGAACGAAGTGATAGCTGTCATTGAAAATGCGACGAAAATTTTAGCGAATAATGATTTTTCCCAGCCGATTAAGCCGTATTTAAGATATAAAGATTTAAAGAATAGAATTATTGCCATGCCGGCATTTATTGGTGGAGACATTAATAAGTCCGGAATAAAATGGATATCCAGCTTCCCGGATAATATAACAAAAAATATCCCGAGAGCTCATAGTGTTGTTATTTTGAATGATGCAGACACTGGAAAACCAGAGGCAATTGTTAATACGGCACTTGTAAGTATTATTCGCACAGCTGGAGTAACAGGATCAATTATAAAGGCTTTTAATAAAGTAAGAGATTTGAAAGATCTTAATATAGGAATAATAGGATGGGGGCCTATAGGCCAAAATCATTTCAAAATGGTAACAGAGTTGTTAGGTGATAAGATTTCGAAAATATCTTTGTTTGATTTAAATCCAATAGACATCAATAGTATTCAGTCTAACTATAAAGAAAAAATAGAAGTAGTAAATAGTTGGAAAAGTGCCTATGAAGATGCTGATATCTTTATCACATGCACTGTATCAAAGGAACCTTATATCGACATCAGACCCAAAGCAGGATCATTACAATTAAATATTTCACTAAGAGATTATAAAACGGACATCTATGAATACGTAAAAGGGAACATCATAGTGGATGATTGGGATGAGGTATGCCGAGAGAAAACGGATATTGAAATGATGAATATAGATAAAGGCTTAATTAAAAGTGAGACTAAATCTATTGTAGATGTTATTTGTGATGATTGCTTAAAAAATTGCTCTACAAATGATGTTATTATGTTTAATCCTATGGGAATGGCTATTTTTGACGTTTCAATTGCGGATTATTATATGAAAAAAGCTTATCATTTGAACGCTGGACAAATACTGGATTGAAATTAATTGTATTAAAAGGATGGGTATAAAATGAACAAAAAACTTAATAAAGATAGCATTGTAAATATAATGAATCTAACCAGCACCCAAGAGGGAATGCTATTTCATTATGCTAGTGATACAACCAGTGAACAATATCACGAACAATTAAGTATAAATATTTTAGGTGATATGAATCTGGATTTATTACAAAAATCATGGGATTTTGTAATAAAATCGAATGAAATGTTAAGGACTATTTTTAGATGGAAGGGAATAGACAAACCAGTTCAAATAGTGCTTACAGAACATGAAATGAAAATCAAGTATTTTGATCTCACAAATGAGATTGATAAAAACAAACTGGAAAAAATTAAATTAGAGGATTTAAATCATAGAATAGATCTAACAAGTGAAACTTTGAGAGTTTACTTGTGTAAATTAGATGACAACACTCATGAAATGATTATAAGCAATCATCATATTTTATTTGATGGTTGGAGTAATGGCATAATTTTAAAAGAACTCATGAGCACATATAATTCCCTATACGAAAATAGAGAAGTGAAAAAAGTAAATAAAGTGAGCTTTAGTGAATTTATAAAATATTTAAATGGTACTGATAAAGAAAAAGAAAAAAAATATTGGACTAACTATCTGAATAATATGGATGAGAAGTCTGACTTTTTCCAGTGTAAAGTGATGGGAAGTAATAAGGAAATAGTATATAAAGTAAACGAAAATAAGGTACATGCAATTATAGAATTTGCGAAAGCAAATAAGATTTTATTGTCATCGATATTGTATGGGGCATGGGGAATATTACTTCATAAACTGAGTAATTCAAAGGAAGTATTGTTCGGTACAACCGTATCAGGCAGACCAGAAAGCCTTAAATCAGTAGATGATATGGTTGGATTATTTATAAATACTATACCTTTAAAGGTAAAAATTGACAATAATATTCAGATTATTGATTTAATGAGAGAAATGAATTTAGTTCTTAGCGAAAGAAAATTATATGAAAATACGCCTTTGATTGATATCAGGGAATATTGTGCTTTGAAATATAATGAAGAAATGTTTAATTCAATAGTAACTATTGAAAATTACCCTTTAGACGTAAATTTAAACAGGGGAAATGTTTTATCCATACAAGATTTTTCAATAAAAGAAAAAACGAATTACAACATGGCTTTAGAAATACTCACTTTTAACGGGATTGAATTTAAATTTAACTTTAACAGTTTATCAATAGGTGAAAGTCTAGTTGGAAAGTTAGGGGGGGGCTTAGAGAGAATTATAGATATTTTAATAACCGAACCTAATGCCGGAATAGAGGAAATAAGCATATTATCCGAAGAAGAAAAAAATCAGGTGTTATATGAATTTAACGATACTAAGGCGGACTATCCACTTAATAAGACAATATATGAATTATTTGAAGCCCAAGTGGAAAAAAATCCGGATAATACTGCAGTAGTATTTGAAAACGAAGCCTTAACGTATAAAGAGTTGAATGAAAAAGCAAACAGCCTCGCAAGAGTATTAAGAGATTATGGGGTTAAGGCTGATTCGATCGTGGGAATAATGGTCGAGAGATCTTTAGAAATGATAGTAGGAATAATGGCGATATTAAAGGCCGGTGGAGCGTATTTACCAATAGATCCAGGATTTCTGAATAATAGAATGAAATATATACTTGAGGATAGTGGAACTGAAATTTTAATCACACAAGAGAAACTAATAAATAAAGTAGATTTTAAAGGGAAACAAATAAATTTAAATGATCACAATTTGTATTTAAATGGTAAAGATAACTTAGATAAAATTAATACTTCAAAGAATTTAGCATACATAATCTATACATCGGGAAGTACTGGAATGCCTAAAGGGGTAATGATTGAACATTATTCAGTTATAAACAGGCTTCTGTGGATGCAAAAAAAATATCCGATAACTTCAGATGATGTGATTTTACAAAAAACAACGTATATTTTTGATGTTTCCGTTTGGGAGTTAATCTGGTGGTCACTAGTAGGGGCTAGTGTATGTTTACTTCCACAAGGTGGAGAAAAAGATGTAAAATTGATCACGGAAACTATAAAGCATAAAAATATTACAGTTCTTCATTTTGTGCCTTCTATGTTAAATCTTTTTCTAGACTATGTTGAAAAAGAAAAAAAGCAAAAAGACGTTAAAGCACTCAAACAAGTTTTCTCAAGTGGAGAAGCTCTTACTTTAAATCAAGTCAATAGGTTTAATGAAAATTTATTTAATAACTATAAAATCAAACTTTGCAATTTGTATGGGCCGACAGAGGCAACTGTAGATGTTTCATATTTTGACTGTTCTCCTATTAATAATCTCAAAATGGTCCCTATTGGAAAACCAATAGATAATATAAAACTATCTATTGTAGACAAAAATATGAATGTTCAACCAATAGGAGTTGCTGGAGAATTATGCATTTCGGGAGTTGGGATAGCAAGAGGATATCTTAACAAACCGGAACTAACCGCAGCAAAATTTGTGGATAATCCATTCGAATCCGGTACAAAGATGTATAGAACGGGAGATTTGGCAAGATGGCTGCCTGACGGAAACATCGAATTCTTAGGAAGAATGGATTATCAAGTTAAAATACGCGGATTTAGAATAGAACTGGGTGAAATTGAAAGTAATATCCTTCATTATGAAGGAGTAAAAGAAGCGGTAGTCCTAGACCGAGAAGATGAAAATGGGAACAAGTATCTTTGCGCCTATATCGTCTCAGCGAATGAATTAACCGTAGGAGAGCTAAGAAAACATTTATCTGAAAAACTTCCGGAATACATGATCCCATCCTATTTCGTACAGTTGGATAAAATGCCAATCACACCGAATGGAAAGCTCGACCGAAAGGCATTACCAGAGCCAGACGGCAGTATATCCACAGGTACGGAGTATGAAGCGCCAAGAAATGAAATGGAAGAGGAACTGGCGAAGGTATGGAGTGAAGTATTAGAGGCAGAACGCATAGGGATCAACGATAACTTCTTTGAATTAGGAGGACATTCCTTAAAGGCAACCGTGCTGATCTCCAGAATGCATAAAGCATTCCATGTAGAAGTGCCGCTTAGAGAAATGTTTAAGTCACCGACCATCAAAGGGATCAGTGAATATATCACAAGTATGGAAACGGCGAGTACGTATTCTTCCATACAGGTGGTAGAGAAGAAGGAAACCTATGAAACGTCTTCGGCACAAAAGGGATTGTATTTGCTTCAGCAATTTGACCTAAACAACACGGGATACAATATGTCTGAAGTCTTAGTGATAGAAGGAGCCCTCGATGCAGACCGACTAGAGGAAACGTTCAAAAGCTTAATTAAGAGACATGAAACCTTAAGGACATCTTTTGAAATAATAGAAGATAAGATCGTTCAAAGGGTAAATGAAAATGTTGATTTTACGCTCAAGCGTTATGAAGCGGATACCGAGCAGGCTGCAGAGGCTATCATAGAAGATTTTGTAAGGGCATTTGATCTAAGGCAGGCACCGTTACTGAGAGTAGGGCTGATAAAACAGGAAGAACATAAGCATATCTTACTGTTCGATATGCATCACATCATATCCGATGGCGTATCCACAGGGATATTAAGAGAAGATTTCGCAAGGATATATGAAGGCCATGAACTGGAGCCTTTGCGAATTCAATATAAAGACTATGCTGCATGGCAGAACAACATCTTGCAATCCGAAGAAATGCAAAAGCAAAGAGAATATTGGATCGGTCAGTACAGCGATGAAGTGCCTGTGTTAAACATGCCGACAGACTTTCCAAGACCGTCAGTGCAAAGTTTTGAAGGGGATCGAGTAAGTTTCGAGTTAGATCGGGAATTAACACAGCTATTAAAACGAGTAACGCAAGAAACCGGAAGTACCATGTATATGGTGCTTTTGTCGGCAGCAAACATCTTGTTGTCAAAATACAGCGGACAAGAAGATATTATTGTGGGCAGCCCCATCGCGGGAAGAGTGCATGCAGATTTAGAGAATATTATAGGGATGTTTGTAAATACGCTTGCCTTGAGAAACTACCCGGCAGGAAACAAGAGCTACGAAGAATTCCTCAAGGAAGTCAAGAAAAGTGCGTTACAAGCCTATGAAAACCAAGACTACCAGTTTGAAAAATTAGTTAAGGATATAGGTATAACTAGGGATATTAGCAGAAGCCTATTGTTTGATGTCATGTTTAAAATGCAAAACTTTGATTCAAAAGAGAATGAATTAGAAAATTTAGCGTTAAAAAATTATAACCTAGCTAATATTGTAGCACGATTCGATCTGGAATTTTCAGCAAGCGAGATGGAAGAGACTATTATCTTCCAGCTGGATTACAGCACGAAGTTATACAACAGAGAAACCATAGAAAGAATGATAAAGCATTTTGTAAACATACTGAAAGCAGTCACGGCGGATCGAAAGATTAAGCTACATGAAATAGATATGCTGACAGCAGAAGAAAACCAGTTACTGCTTCATAAATTTAATGATACGTATGCGGATTACCCGAGAGAAAAGACCATGCAGCAGCTGTTTGAAGAACAGGTAGAAAGAACACCGGATCATATAGCCGTGATCTTCGAAGAAGAGAAACTCACCTACAGAGAATTAAATGAGAAGGCCAACCGATTGGCCAGAACGCTGCGGACTAAAGGTGTAGGGACAGATACGATCGTAGGAATCATGATGGAACGATCTCTGGAAATGCTCATCTCTATTCTGGGAATCATGAAAGCTGGCGGAGCTTATCTGCCAATAGATGTGAAGTATTCAAAGGACAGAATAGACTATATCTTGCAAGATAGCACAACCCAATTGGTAATCACCAAAGATCCGTATCGGGAGCAAATGAGAGCGAACTCTGGTATTGAAACGGTATCCTTCACCCGTTTAGAGCTAGATGATCAAGACGCACATAATTTGGAACAGGTGAGCCAACTCCATGATTTAGCTTATGTGATTTATACATCAGGAAGTACGGGCAAACCTAAAGGCGTCATGATCGAACAAGCCGGAATGGTGAATCATTTATATGCGAAAATAAAGGATATCAAAATAGATGAGACAAGTGTGATTGCGCAAAATGCATCACATTGTTTTGATATCTCGGTCTGGCAGTTCCTGGCTTCCATTGTCGTTGGCGGAAAAGTAGTGATTTATTCAGATGAATTGATATTAAGTCCAGTGAACTTTATCAAACAGGTGATTAAAGATGAAATAAGCATTTTAGAAGTGGTTCCAACCTATTTATCGGCGATGCTCACAGAAATGAAGCAAGCAAAACTGGAACTGCCCTCTCTGAAATATCTGTTGGTCACCGGAGAGGTGCTGCAAGGAAAATCGACAAAAGAATGGTTTAGTTTATATGAAAATATAAAAATGGTCAATGCATATGGCCCAACAGAGGCTTCGGATGATATCACGCATTATGTGATCGATTCCAAATATGAGAATGATGTAGTGCCAATAGGGAAACCTGTGCAAAACATGAACATTTATATATTGAATCAGAATCAATTATGTCCTGTGGGAGTCATTGGGGAATTATGTGTTTCGGGAATTGGTGTAGGCAGAGGATATCTTAACAAACCGGAACTAACCGCAGAAAAATTTGCGGATGATCCATTTGAAGCTGGTACAAAGATGTATAGAACCGGAGATTTGGCAAGATGGCTGCCTGACGGAAACATCGAATTCTTAGGAAGAATGGATTATCAAGTTAAAATACGCGGATTTAGAATAGAGTTGGGTGAGATTGAAAGTAATATCCTTCATTATGAAGGAGTAACAGAAACGGTCGTCCTAGACCGGGAAAATGAAAACGGGAAAAAGTATCTTTGCGCCTATATCGTCTCAGCGAATGAATTAACCGTAGGAGAGCTAAGAAGACATTTATCTGAAAAACTTCCGGAATACATGATTCCATCCTATTTCGTACAGTTGGATAAAATGCCAATCACACCGAATGGGAAGGTTGACCGAAAGGCATTACCAGAGCCAGATGGCAGTATATCCACGGGTACGGAGTATGAAGCGCCAAGAAATGAAATGGAAGAGGAACTGGTAAGGATCTGGAGTGAAGTATTAGAGGCAGAACGCATAGGGATCAACGATAACTTCTTTGAATTAGGAGGACATTCCTTAAAGGCAACCGTGCTGATCTCCAGAATGCATAAAGCATTTCATGTAGAAGTGCCGCTTAGAGAAATGTTTAAGTCGCCGACGATCAAAGGGATCAGTGAATATATCAGAAGTATGGAAACGGTGAGTATGTATTCCTCCATACAGGCGGTAGAGCAGAAGGAAAGCTATGAAGCATCTCCGGCACAAAAGAGAATGTATTTGCTTCAGCAATTCGACCTGGGAAGTACAGGATACAATATGCCGGGAGCCCTGGTAGTAGAAGGAGCCCTCGATGCAGACCGGCTCGAAGAAACATTTAAAAGCTTAATCCAGAGACATGAAACCTTAAGGACATCTTTTGAAATGATAGAAGATAAGATCGTTCAAAGGGTACATGAAAATGTGGATGTTGCACTTGAGCATTATGAAGCGGATACCGAGCAGGCTGCAGATTCCATAATAGACGATTTTGTAAGGTCATTTGATCTCAGTCAGGCCCCGATACTGAGAGTAGGGCTGATCAAACAGGAAGCCCATAAGCATATCTTACTGTTCGATATGCATCACATCATATCCGATGGCGTATCCATGGGCATATTAATCGGCGAATTCGCCAAGCTGTATGAAGGCCATGAACTGGAACCTTTGCGAATTCAATATAAAGACTATGCTGCATGGCAGAACAACATCTTGCAATCCGAAGAAATGCAAAAGCAAAAAGAATATTGGATCGGTCAGTACAGCGATGAAGTGCCTGTATTAAACATGCCGACAGACTATCCAAGACCGCTGGTGCAAAGTTTTGAAGGGGAAAGTATCCGCTTTGAGCTGGACCGGGAATTAACAACGTTATTAAAGCAAGCAGCGCAAGAAACCGGAAGTACCATGTATATGGTGCTTTTGTCGGCAGCAAACATCTTGTTGTCAAAATACAGCGGACAAGAAGATATTATTGTGGGCAGCCCGATCGCGGGCAGACCGCATGCGGATTTAGAGAATATTATAGGGATGTTTGTAAATACGCTTGCCTTGAGAAACTACCCGGCAGGAAACAAGAGCTACGAAGAATTCCTCAAGGAAGTCAAGGAAAGTGCGTTACAAGCCTATGAAAACCAGGATTATCAATTCGATGAATTGGTAGAGCATTTAAACATTCCAAAGGATATCAGCAGAAATCCATTATTTGATGTCATGTTTACGGTGCAAAATTTTGATTCAAATGAGATTAAGCTAGAAGGCTTGGTCTTGCAAGAATATCAGCAGGAAAGTAAAATTTCTAAATTCGATCTGGAATTTTCAGCAAGCGAGATGGAAGAGACTATTATTTTCCAGTTGGATTACAGCACGAAGTTATACAACAGAGAAACCATAGAAAGAATGATAAAGCATTTTGTAAACATACTGAAAGCTATCACGGCGGATCGAAAGATTAAGCTACATGAAATAGATATGCTGACAGCAGAAGAAAAACAGTTACTGCTTCATGAATTTAATGATACGTATGCGGAATATCCGAAAGAAAAGACCCTGCAGCAGTTGTTTGAAGAACAGGTAGAAAGAACGCCGGATCATATAGCCGTGATCTTCGAAGAAGAGAAACTCACCTACAGAGAACTGAATGAGAAGGCCAACCGATTGGCCAGAACGCTGCGAACCAAAGGAGTAGGGACAGACACGATCGTAGGAATCATGATGGAACGATCTCTGGAAATGCTTATCTCTATTCTAGGAATCATGAAAGCTGGCGGGGCTTATCTGCCAATAGATGTGAAGTATTCAAAGGACAGAATAGACTATATCTTGCAAGATAGCACAACCCGATTGGTAATCACCAAAGATCCGTATCGGGAGCAAATGAGAGCGAGCTCTGGGATTGAAGCGGTATCCTTCACCCGTTTGGAGCTGGATGAACAAGACGCACATAATTTGGAACCGGTAAGCCAACTTCATGATTTAGCTTATGTGATTTATACATCAGGAAGTACGGGCCAGCCTAAAGGCGTTATGATCGAACAAGCCGGAATGCTGAACCATTTATATGCGAAAATAAAGGATATCCAAATAGATGAGACAAGTGTGATTGCACAAAATGCATCGCATTGTTTTGATATCTCGGTCTGGCAGTTCCTGGCTTCTATTGTCGTTGGCGGAAAAGTAGTGATTTATTCAGATGAATTGATATTAAGTCCAGTGAACTTCATCAAACAGGTGATTAAAGATGAAATAAGTATTTTAGAAGTGGTTCCAACCTATTTATCGGCGATGCTCACAGAAATGAAGCAAGCAAAACTGGAACTGCCCTCTCTGAAATATCTGTTGGTCACCGGAGAGGTGCTGCAAGGAAAGTCTACAAAAGAATGGTTTAGTTTGTATTCAGATATAAAAATGGTCAATGCATATGGCCCGACAGAAGCTTCGGATGATATCACGCATTATTTGATCGATTCCAAATATGAGAATGATGTAGTGCCAATAGGGAAACCTGTGCAAAACATGAACATTTATATATTGAATCAGAATCAATTATGTCCTGTGGGAGTCATTGGTGAATTATGTGTTTCGGGAATTGGTGTAGGCAGAGGATATCTTAACAAACCGGAACTCACTGCAGAAAAATTTGCGGATGATCCATTTGAAGCTGGTACAAAGATGTATAGAACCGGAGATTTGGCAAGATGGCTGCCTGACGGAAACATCGAATTCTTAGGAAGAATGGATTATCAAGTTAAAATACGCGGATTTAGAATAGAGTTGGGTGAGATTGAAAATAATATCCTTCATTATGAAGGAGTAACAGAAACGGTCGTTCTAGACCGGGAAGATGAAAACGGGAAAAAGTATCTTTGCGCCTATATCGTCTCAGCGAATGAATTAACCGTAGGAGAGCTAAGAAAACATTTATCTGAAAAACTTCCGGAATACATGATCCCGTCCTATTTCGTACAGTTGGATAAAATGCCAATCACACCGAATGGGAAGGTTGATCGAAAGGCATTACCAGAGCCAGACGGCAGTATATCCACAGGTACGGAGTATGAAGCGCCAAGAAATGAAATGGAAGAGGAACTGGCGAAGGTATGGAGTGAAGTATTAGAGGCAGAACGCATAGGGATCAACGATAACTTCTTTGAATTAGGAGGACATTCCTTAAAGGCAACCGTGCTGATCTCCAGAATGCATAAAGCATTCCATGTAGAAGTGCCGCTTAGAGAAATGTTTAAGTCGCCGACGATCAAAGGGATCAGTGAATATATCAGAAGTATGGAAACGGTGAGTATGTATTCCTCCATACAGGCGGTAGAGCAGAAGGAAAGCTATGAAGCATCTCCGGCACAAAAGAGAATGTATTTGCTTCAGCAATTCGACCTGGGAAGTACAGGATACAATATGCCGGGAGCCCTGGTAGTAGAAGGAGCCCTCGATGCAGACCGGCTCGAAGAAACATTTAAAAGCTTAATCCAGAGACATGAAACCTTAAGGACATCTTTTGAAATGATAGAAGATAAGATCGTTCAAAGGGTACATGAAAATGTGGATATTACACTTGAGTGTTATGAAGCGGATACCGAGCAGGCTGCAGATTCCATAATAGACGATTTTGTAAGGTCATTTGATCTCAGTCAGGCCCCGATACTGAGAGTAGGGCTGATCAAACAGGAAGAAGAAAAGCATATCTTACTGTTCGATATGCATCACATCATATCCGATGGCGTATCCATGGGCATATTAATCGGCGAATTCGCCAAGCTGTATGAAGGCCATGAACTGGAACCTTTGCGAATTCAATATAAAGACTATGCTGCATGGCAGAACAACATCTTACAATCGGAAGAAATGCAAAAGCAAAAAGAATATTGGATCGGTCAGTACAGCGATGAAGTGCCTGTATTAAACATGCCGACAGACTATCCAAGACCGCTGGTGCAAAGTTTTGAAGGGGAAAGTATCCGCTTTGAGCTGGACCGGGAATTAACACCGTTATTAAAGCAAGTAACGCAAGAAGCCGGAAGTACCATGTATATGGTGCTTTTGTCGGCAGCAAACATCTTGTTGTCAAAATACAGCGGACAAGAAGATATTATTGTGGGCAGCCCGATCGCGGGCAGACCGCATGCGGATTTAGAGAATATTATAGGGATGTTTGTAAATACGCTTGCCTTGAGAAACTACCCGGCAGGAAACAAGAGCTACGAAGAATTCCTCAAGGAAGTCAAGGAAAGTGCGTTACAAGCCTATGAAAACCAGGATTATCAATTCGACGAATTGGTAGAGCATCTAAACATTCCAAAGGATATCAGCAGAAACCCGTTATTCGATGTCATGTTTACGATGCAAAACTTCGATTCAGAACATATGGAACTCGCAAACCTGGCGTTTAAGGATTATGAGCAGGAACATAAGATATCCAAATTTGATTTAACCATAACCGCAGAAGAGCTAGAAGAAACGATTGAATTGGATTTTGAATACAGCACGAAGTTATATGGCAGAGAAACCATAGAAAGAATGATAAAGCATTTTGTAAATATACTGAAAGCTATCACGGCGGATCGAAAGATTAAGCTACATGAAATAGACATGCTGACAGCAGAAGAAAAACAGTTGCTGCTTTATGAATTTAATGATACGTATGCGGATTACCCGCGAGAAAAGACCGTGCAGCAGCTGTTTGAAGAACAGGTAGAAAGAACGCCGGATCATATAGCCGTAATCTTCGAAGAAGAGAAACTCACCTACAGAGAACTGAATGAGAAGGCCAACCGATTGGCCAGAACACTGCGGACTAAAGTTATAGGGCCAGATACGATTGTAGGAATCATGGTGGAAAGATCATTAGAAATGATCGTAGGAATCATGTCTATCCTAAAAGCAGGAGGAGCCTACTTGCCGATCGACCCGGCATACCCGCAAGAAAGAATAAAATATATGCTGGACGACAGCAGAAGCAAAGTGTTGTTGAGTACCGCTGCATTAACGGAAGCTATGGAATACGATGGTGAAGTGATCGATCTGACTGTTGAGGACTCATTTAATGGTGATCCGAGTAATCCAGAGCTGATAAACAGTCCGAAAGACTTGGCATATATTATTTATACTTCAGGAACAACAGGTAATTCTAAAGGAGTGATGGTTGAACATCGAAATCTTATAGCATATATATATGCATTTTTAGATGAATTTAATTTAAGTGATAAAGACACGTTCCTCCAGCAGGCAACATATTGTTTTGATGGTTTTGTAGATGAGGTATATCCCGTACTTTTAAGTGGCGGAAAATTTGTTATATGCAATAAGTACGATGCCCTAGATATTAGAAAATTGGAGTATCTAGTAACTAATCATCATATCAGTATAGTAAGCTGTTCTCCTTTATTTTTAAATGAATTAAATAAGAGCAATAATCTAAGTTCTATACACACCTTTATAAGCGGAGGAGATGTTTTAAAAGCTGAGTATTTTAATAACCTAATAAGCGATGCTAGAGTATATAACACATATGGTCCAACAGAGACTACAGTATGTGCAACTTATTATAAGTACGAAAAAAATAATGCTAATAATATACCTATAGGAAAACCTATCTCAAACTATAGAGCATATATTTTAGATGGAGACAGGAACTTACTTCCAATAGGTGTAGCCGGAGAGTTATATATAGCCGGAGATGGAGTAGCAAGAGGATATTTGAATAAAGCTCAATTAGCTAGTGAGAGATTTGTTGAAAGTCCCTTTGAACCTGGAGTAATAATGTACCGTACAGGTGATCTTGTAAGATGGTCGTCAGACGGAAATATAGAGTTTTTGGGAAGAGCAGACCATCAGGTTAAGATACGTGGATTTAGAATAGAACTTGGCGAGATAGAAAGCAAAATATTAACTTATATGGACGTTAAGGAAAGCATAGTTCTAGATAGAATAGACGAACGAGGTAATAAATATCTTTGTGCGTATATAGTATCGGAACAGGAATTAACAATTGGAGAGTTAAGAACATATTTATCAAAGACGCTTCCAGAGTATATGATCCCATCCTACTTCATACAGTTGGGTAAAATGCCAATCACATCAAACGGAAAGTTAGACAGAAGGCTGCTACCAGAACCAGATGGAAGTATAGCCACAGGAAAAGAGTACGAAGCACCGAGAAATGAGATTGAAGAAAAGCTTTGTTCAGTTTTTGAAGAGGTACTCGGGAGAGAAAAAATAAGTATAAATGATAGTTTCTTTGAACTTGGTGGGGATTCGATAAAAGCTATACAAATATCATCGAGAGTATATAATTATGGATTCAAATTGGAAATTATAGATATATTCAAAAATCAAATAATTAAAGAAATTGCACAGCATGTTGAAAATTTAGAGATATTCTATAGTCAAGAGACTGTAGAAGGAGATGTTGTTCTTACTCCAATTCAAATATGGTTTTTCGAAAGAAACTTTATTGCTCCACATCATTGGAACCAATCTGTAATGCTTTACAGAAAGGAAACATTTGATGAAACAATAGTCAGAACCGTGTTTGAGAAAATACTGTTACATCATGATGCACTAAGAATGATTTACGTTGAAAATGGAGACAGTATAATCCAAATGAATAAAGGTAACTATAGCGAAACCTATGAATTTAATATATTCGATTTTAGGGGAAAGGGAAATTACGAAGAAGAGATTACGAAGACATGTAATACTCTCCAAGCGAGTATGAATCTTAATGAAGGACCTCTTGTTAAGGTTGGACTATTTAAAACAGATGACGGAGATCATATGTTGATAGTTATCCATCACCTGGTAGTAGATAGCGTGTCATGGAGAATAATACTCGAAGATTTCTCATTAGGTTACAGCCAGTATATTAATGGTGAAGAAATTGTGTTCCCGAATAAGACTAGTTCATACAGGGAATGGGCTCAAAAATTAAGAGACTATTCTTTAAACCGAGGACTATTAAAAGAAATTGAGTATTGGAAGCAGATAGAAAATAGTGAAATTGAGTTACTGCAAAAAGATAATGAATGTAGCGTGAATACAATAACCCATACGAAGAAACTGGATATTGTGTTCTCAATGGAACAAACAGATATGTTATTACACAAAGCTAACGTAGCATACAATACTGAAATAAATGATCTATTGATTGCAGCTTTGGGATTAACAATTAAAGATTATATGAAGCAAGACAAAACGATAATAAATATTGAAGGAGATGGAAGGGATCAGATATTAAAAAATGTTGATATATCAAGGAGCGTTGGATGGTTTACATCCCAATATCCAGTAATACTAGATATGACAAATTCTAAAGATATAGGATATGTAGTGAAAAGCGTTAAAGAGAACCTAAGACATGTTCCTAATAAAGGAATAGGTTATGGTGTACTGAAATATTTAACAGATAAAGATCAGTTGAATGGAATGCTTTTCAAACAAAATCCTGAAATAAGTTTTAACTATTTAGGAGAATTTGATCAGAATGTACCAACAGAATTATTTACAATATCCAATGTAAACAATGGGATATCTGTGGGCGATAGTAATAATGTTTTAACTAACCTGAGTTTTACTGGAATTGTTATAGATAACAAATTGAATATATCTGTGGAATTTAATACAGGTGATTACTCTAAGACTACAATGCAGAATATTTTGCAGGGGTATAGGGATAACTTATGTACAATAATTGAACATTGTGCATTAAAGGAAGGAGTAGAACTAACTCCAACTGACCTCGGGGATGACGAACTCACATTAGAAGAACTTGAGTATTTGAGTAGTTTTGGAGGCGAAGAATAATGGGGATGAATCCAAACATTAAAAAAATCTACCCGTTAACATCAATGCAAGAAGGGATGTTATTTCATTCTCTATTTGATGAAGAACATGATGTGTATGTTACAAGTGAAGTGCTAACTATTCATGGGCAACTGGATGTAGATATTTTCGAAAATAGTTTTAATAAATTGATTGAGCGATATGACATATTAAGAACAGTATTTGTTTATGAAAATCTAAGTAAGCCAAGGCAACTTGTCTTTAAGAAGAGGAATGCCAAGATATATTTTGAAGATGTAACGGAACTAGAGAATGAGCAGAAGAAAAAGCACATTGAAATGTTAATTGAAAATGATAAGAATCAGGGCTTTAATCTTTCCAAAGATATTTTAATGAGAATATCCGTACTAAAGACAAACGAAGAGGAGTATATGGTGATGCTAAGTCATCACCATATACTTATGGACGGATGGTGTATGGGGATCATCATTGGTGAATTTTTCACCATTTACAATGGTCTTAAAAACGGCAGTACACCAAACTTAAATCCGGTTTATCCATATTCGAACTATATAAAATGGCTGAATAATCAAGATAAGGAAGAGGCTAAGAAATATTGGAGTGAATACCTTGTAGATTACGATAATAATGCAATTGTTCCTTGCAAGAAGCGTAATAAGGACGGATCCGGCTACATACTACACAAATCATGCTTCAGTTTAGGGGAGGATTTAACAAATAAAATAAAGGAAGTAGCGAAAGCTAATCAGGTTACCGATTATACAATAGTTCAAGCTATATGGGGAATACTTCTTCAAAAATACAACAATACAAATGATGTTATATATGGATCTGTAGTTTCAGGAAGAAATCCAGAGGTTGAGGGAATCGAAACAATGGTGGGACTATTTATAAATACAGTTCCCGTCAGAGTGAAATGTGACCAGTCTGTAAAATTTAAGGACATTATTAAAAAGTTGAATACTGAGTCTATTTTAGCGACTAAATATAGTTATTATCCACTTGCTGAAATACAGGCTTTTTCAAACCTAAGGAATGAATTAATAAACAATATAATAGCTTTTGAAAACTTCCCTATGGAAAAGGAAGTGAAAAATAACAGCCGGGACGGTTCTTTAGGGTTTACTGTAGAAAATATTACAACTAGCGTACGCACAAATTATGATTTTAATATAACGATATTTATGGAAGGTACGTTGGATTTAGAATTCTTGTTTAATGAGGCTGTATATGATCAGAAAACGGTTGAGATGATAGGCCGTCATTTTGAAAATATAGCAAAATGTGTGGTGGAAAATGATGAAGTATTGATTGAAGATATTGAAATGATTGGAAGAGAAGAAAAAGATAAGATTTTGCTTCATTATAACGGCACTAGAAAGGAGTATCCAGGAGATAAAACTATACAGGAATTATTCGAAGAACAAGTAGAAAAAACTCCGGATCATATAGCTGTAGTATTTGAAGATGAGAAATTAACTTATAGGGAATTAAATGATAAAGCAAATGGTCTTGCAGGAATATTAAGGACCAAAGGAGTAGTGTCAGATACGATAGTTGGAATAATGGTGGAACGTTCTCTTGAAATGATAGTAGGGATCGTAGCAATTCTTAAAGCTGGGGGAGCGTATCTTGCGATAGATCCAAATTATCCGAATGAAAGAATAGAATATATGCTAAGAGATAGTTCTAGTAAATTGCTATTGAGTAAAGAAGCATTAGATGAAAATATAGTATTTGACGGTGAAATAATCGATTTGCTTGGAACGGATATGACTTATGCAGAGTTAAGCAATCTGAATAAAATAAATAATTCAAGTGATCTGGCATATGTTATCTATACCTCTGGAACAACTGGTCATCCTAAAGGGGTAATGTGTGAACATAAGAATATTGTTAGATTGGTTAAAAGTACGAATTATATAGAATTTCAAGAAAATGATAAAATTCTCCAAACTGGGTCTATGGTATTTGATGCTTCTACGTTTGAAGTTTGGGGTGCTTTATTAAACGGTTTAGAATTACATTTAACGCCAAAGGAAACTATTATTTTTCCAGAGCTTCTAGAGAAGATTATTATCGAAAAGAATATCACCATTTTATGGTTAACATCTGAGCTCTTTAATCAAATAGCAGAAGAAAATATAACCATGTTCAAAAAATTGAGGTGCTTATTGGTTGGCGGGGATGTTTTATCACCCAAGTATATTAACCTTGTAAGAAAAGAGTGTAAAGAACTTAAAATTATAAATGGATATGGTCCAACTGAAAATACAACTTTTTCGACTACTTATTTAATAGAAGAAACAGATGAGACTAATATACCGATTGGCAAACCTATATCCAATTCAAGAGCTTACGTAGTAGATAAAAATTACATGCTTATGCCAGTAGGGATTTATGGAGAATTATGCGTCAGTGGAGATGGACTTTCGAGAGGATATCTCAACAAACCGGAACTCACCGCAGAAAAATTTGTGGATGATCCATATGAATCTGGTACAAAGATGTATAGAACCGGAGATTTAGCCAGGTGGCTGCCTGACGGAAACATCGAATTCTTAGGAAGAATGGATTATCAAGTTAAAATACGCGGATTTAGAATAGAGCTGGGTGAGATCGAAAGAAATATATTAGCTTATGAAGAAGTAAAAGAAGCAGTCGTTCTAGACCGGGAAGATGAAAACGGGAAAAAGTATCTTTGCGCCTATATCGTCTCAGCGAATGAATTAACCGTAGGAGAGCTAAGAAAACATTTATCTGAAAAACTTCCGGAATACATGATCCCGTCCTATTTCGTACAGTTGGATAAAATGCCAATCACACCGAATGGGAAGGTTGATCGAAAGGCATTACCAGAGCCAGACGGCAGTATATCCACAGGTACGGAGTATGAAGCGCCAAGAAATGAAATGGAAGAGGAACTGGCGAAGGTATGGAGTGAAGTATTAGAGGCAGAACGCATAGGGATCAACGATAACTTCTTTGAATTAGGAGGACATTCCTTAAAGGCAACCGTGCTGATCTCCAGAATGCATAAAGCATTCCATGTAGAGGTGCCGCTTAGAGAAATGTTTAAGACACCGACCATCAAAGGGATCAGTGAATATATCAGAAGTATGGAAACGGTGAGTATGTATTCCTCCATACAGGCGGTAGAGCAGAAGGAAAGCTATGAAGCATCTCCGGCACAAAAGAGAATGTATTTGCTTCAGCAATTCGACCTGGGAAGTACAGGATACAATATGCCGGGAGCCCTGGTAGTAGAAGGAGCCCTCGATGCAGACCGGCTCGAAGAAACATTTAAAAGCTTAATCCAGAGACATGAAACCTTAAGGACATCTTTTGAAATGATAGAAGATAAGATCGTTCAAAGGGTACATGAAAATGTGGATGTTGCACTTGAGCATTATGAAGCGGATACCGAGCAGGCTGCAGATTCCATAATAGACGATTTTGTAAGGTCATTTGATCTCAGTCAGGCCCCGATACTGAGAGTAGGGCTGATCAAACAGGAAGAAGAAAAGCATATCTTACTGTTCGATATGCATCACATCATATCCGATGGCGTATCCATGGGCATATTAATCGGCGAATTCGCCAAGCTGTATGAAGGCCATGAACTGGAACCTTTGCGAATTCAATATAAAGACTATGCTGCATGGCAGAACAACATCTTGCAATCCGAAGAAATGCAAAAGCAAAAAGAATATTGGATCGGTCAGTACAGCGATGAAGTGCCTGTATTAAACATGCCGACAGACTATCCAAGACCGCTGGTGCAAAGTTTTGAAGGGGAAAGTATCCGCTTTGAGCTGGACCGGGAATTAACAACGTTATTAAAGCAAGCAGCGCAAGAAACCGGAAGTACCATGTATATGGTGCTTTTGTCGGCAGCAAACATCTTGTTGTCAAAATACAGCGGACAAGAAGATATTATTGTGGGCAGCCCGATCGCGGGCAGACCGCATGCGGATTTAGAGAATATTATAGGGATGTTTGTAAATACGCTTGCCTTGAGAAACTACCCGGCAGGAAACAAGAGCTACGAAGAATTCCTCAAGGAAGTCAAGGAAAGTGCGTTACAAGCCTATGAAAACCAGGATTATCAATTCGATGAATTGGTAGAGCATTTAAACATTCCAAAGGATATCAGCAGAAATCCATTATTTGATGTCATGTTTACGGTGCAAAATTTTGATTCAAATGAGATTAAGCTAGAAGGCTTGGTCTTGCAAGAATATCAGCAGGAAAGTAAAATTTCTAAATTCGATCTGGAATTTTCAGCAAGCGAGATGGAAGAGACTATTATTTTCCAGTTGGATTACAGCACGAAGTTATACAACAGAGAAACCATAGAAAGAATGATAAAGCATTTTGTAAACATACTGAAAGCTATCACGGCGGATCGAAAGATTAAGCTACATGAAATAGATATGCTGACAGCAGAAGAAAAACAGTTACTGCTTCATGAATTTAATGATACGTATGCGGAATATCCGAAAGAAAAGACCCTGCAGCAGTTGTTTGAAGAACAGGTAGAAAGAACGCCGGATCATATAGCCGTGATCTTCGAAGAAGAGAAACCCACCTACAGAGAACTGAATGAGAAGGCCAACCGATTGGCCAGAACGCTGCGAACCAAAGGAGTAGGGACAGACACGATCGTAGGAATCATGATGGAACGATCTCTGGAAATGCTTATCTCTATTCTAGGAATCATGAAAGCTGGCGGGGCTTATCTGCCAATAGATGTGAAGTATTCAAAGGACAGAATAGACTATATCTTGCAAGATAGCACAACCCGATTGGTAATCACCAAAGATCCGTATCGGGAGCAAATGAGAGCGAGCTCTGGGATTGAAGCGGTATCCTTCACCCGTTTGGAGCTGGATGAACAAGACGCACATAATTTGGAACCGGTAAGCCAACTTCATGATTTAGCTTATGTGATTTATACATCAGGAAGTACGGGCCAGCCTAAAGGCGTTATGATCGAACAAGCCGGAATGCTGAACCATTTATATGCGAAAATAAAGGATATCCAAATAGATGAGACAAGTGTGATTGCACAAAATGCATCGCATTGTTTTGATATCTCGGTCTGGCAGTTCCTGGCTTCTATTGTCGTTGGCGGAAAAGTAGTGATTTATTCAGATGAATTGATATTAAGTCCAGTGAACTTCATCAAACAGGTGATTAAAGATGAAATAAGTATTTTAGAAGTGGTTCCAACCTATTTATCGGCGATGCTCACAGAAATGAAGCAAGCAAAACTGGAACTGCCCTCTCTGAAATATCTGTTGGTCACCGGAGAGGTGCTGCAAGGAAAGTCTACAAAAGAATGGTTTAGTTTGTATTCAGATATAAAAATGGTCAATGCATATGGCCCGACAGAAGCTTCGGATGATATCACGCATTATTTGATCGATTCCAAATATGAGAATGATGTAGTGCCAATAGGGAAACCTGTGCAAAACATGAACATTTATATATTGAATCAGAATCAATTATGTCCTGTGGGAGTCATTGGTGAATTATGTGTTTCGGGAATTGGTGTAGGCAGAGGATATCTTAACAAACCGGAACTCACTGCAGAAAAATTTGCGGATGATCCATTTGAAGCTGGTACAAAGATGTATAGAACCGGAGATTTGGCAAGATGGCTGCCTGACGGAAACATCGAATTCTTAGGAAGAATGGATTATCAAGTTAAAATACGCGGATTTAGAATAGAGTTGGGTGAGATTGAAAATAATATCCTTCATTATGAAGGAGTAACAGAAACGGTCGTTCTAGACCGGGAAGATGAAAACGGGAAAAAGTATCTTTGCGCCTATATCGTCTCAGCGAATGAATTAACCGTAGGAGAGCTAAGAAAACATTTATCTGAAAAACTTCCGGAATACATGATCCCGTCCTATTTCGTACAGTTGGATAAAATGCCAATCACACCGAATGGGAAGGTTGATCGAAAGGCATTACCAGAGCCAGACGGCAGTATATCCACAGGTACGGAGTATGAAGCGCCAAGAAATGAAATGGAAGAGGAACTGGCGAAGGTATGGAGTGAAGTATTAGAGGCAGAACGCATAGGGATCAACGATAACTTCTTTGAATTAGGAGGACATTCCTTAAAGGCAACCGTGCTGATCTCCAGAATGCATAAAGCATTCCATGTAGAAGTGCCGCTTAGAGAAATGTTTAAGTCGCCGACGATCAAAGGGATCAGTGAATATATCAGAAGTATGGAAACGGTGAGTATGTATTCCTCCATACAGGCGGTAGAGCAGAAGGAAAGCTATGAAGCATCTCCGGCACAAAAGAGAATGTATTTGCTTCAGCAATTCGACCTGGGAAGTACAGGATACAATATGCCGGGAGCCCTGGTAGTAGAAGGAGCCCTCGATGCAGACCGGCTCGAAGAAACATTTAAAAGCTTAATCCAGAGACATGAAACCTTAAGGACATCTTTTGAAATGATAGAAGATAAGATCGTTCAAAGGGTACATGAAAATGTGGATATTACACTTGAGTGTTATGAAGCGGATACCGAGCAGGCTGCAGATTCCATAATAGACGATTTTGTAAGGTCATTTGATCTCAGTCAGGCCCCGATACTGAGAGTAGGGCTGATCAAACAGGAAGAAGAAAAGCATATCTTACTGTTCGATATGCATCACATCATATCCGATGGCGTATCCATGGGCATATTAATCGGCGAATTCGCCAAGCTGTATGAAGGCCATGAACTGGAACCTTTGCGAATTCAATATAAAGACTATGCTGCATGGCAGAACAACATCTTACAATCGGAAGAAATGCAAAAGCAAAAAGAATATTGGATCGGCCGTTACAGCGATGAAGTGCCTGTGTTAAATATGCCGACAGACTATCCAAGATCGCTGGTGCAAAGTTTTGAAGGGGAAAGTATCCGCTTTGAGCTGGACCGGGAATTAACACCGTTATTAAAGCAAGTAACGCAAGAAACCGGAAGTACCATGTATATGGTGCTTTTGTCGGCAGCAAACATCTTGTTGTCAAAATACAGCGGACAAGAAGATATTATTGTGGGCAGCCCGATCGCGGGCAGACCGCATGCGGATTTAGAGAATATTATAGGGATGTTTGTAAATACGCTTGCCTTGAGAAACTACCCGGTAGGAAACAAGAGCTACGAAGAATTCCTCAAGGAAGTCAAGGAAAGTGCGTTACAAGCCTATGAAAACCAGAATTATCAATTCGACGAATTGGTAGAGCATCTAAACATTCCAAAGGATATCAGCAGAAACCCGTTATTCGATGTCATGTTTACGATGCAAAACTTCGATTCAGAACATATGGAACTCGCAAACCTGGCGTTTAAGGATTATGAGCAGGAACATAAGATATCCAAATTTGATTTAACCATAACCGCAGAAGAGCTAGAAGAAACGATTGAATTGGATTTTGAATACAGCACGAAGTTATATGGCAGAGAAACCATAGAAAGAATGATAAAGCATTTTGTAAACATACTGAAAGCAGTCACGGCAGATCGAAAGATTAAGCTGCATGAAATAGACATGCTGACAGCAGAAGAAAAGCGGATGCTGCTTCATGAATTTAATGATACGTATGCGGATTATCCGCGGGAAAAGACCGTGCAGCAGCTGTTTGAAGAACAGGTAGAAAGAACACCGGATCATATCGCAGTGATCTTTGAAGAAGAGAAACTCACCTACAGAGAACTGAATGAGAAGGCCAACCGATTGGCCAGAACACTGCGGACTAAAGTTATAGGGCCAGATACGATTGTAGGAATCATGGTGGAAAGATCATTAGAAATGATCGTAGGAATCATGTCTATCCTAAAAGCAGGAGGAGCCTACTTGCCGATAGACCCAGCATACCCGCAAGAAAGAATAAAATATATGCTGGACGACAGCAGAAGCAAAGTGTTGTTGAGTACCGCTGCATTAACGGAAGCTATGGAATACGATGGTGAAGTGATCGATCTGACTGTTGAGGACTCATTTAATGGTGATCCGAGTAATCCAGAGCTGATAAACAGCCCGAAAGACTTGGCATATATTATTTATACTTCAGGAACAACAGGTAATTCTAAAGGAGTGATGGTTGAACATCGAAACGTTGTCAGACTCATGTTTAATGATAACAATCGCTATGGCTTTCATGCGAATGATGTATGGACAATGTTTCATTCATATTGTTTTGATTTTTCAGTATGGGAAATGTATGGAGCCTTGCTTTATGGAGGAAAACTTGTTTTAGTATCGAAAGAAAGTGCGACTGATTCAGAAGAATTCTTAAAGATACTAAAAAAAGAGAAAGTAACCATACTTAATCAAATACCAACTCCGTTTTATGGACTAATGAATCAGGAATTAAAGTGTAGTGATAAAGAATTAAAATTAAGATATGTAATATTCGGTGGGGAAATGTTAAAACCGGAAGTTTTAAAAGATTGGATAGAAAAGTATCCTGAAATAAAAATGGTGAATATGTATGGGATAACAGAGACAACTGTACATGTTACTTATAAAGAGATAAAAACTGAGGACATAGAAAGAGGAATTAGTAATATTGGAAATCCAATTCCAACATTAACTGTGTATATAATGGATAATAATTTGAATCTCCAACCAATAGGGGTAGCCGGAGAAATCTGTGTTGGAGGAGAAGGGGTTACCAGAGGGTACTTAAACAGAAAAGAACTAACTGAAGAAAAGTTCCTGGAAAATCCGTACAAAACAAATGAGAAAATTTATAGATCAGGTGATTTAGGCCGAATTCTTTCAAACGGAGATATTGAATATTTAGGGAGAATAGACCACCAAGTGAAAATTCGCGGATTTAGAATAGAGCTTGGTGAGATTGAAAGTAACATTCTTAATTATGAAGACGTACAAGAAGTGATTGTACTAGACCGAGAAGATGAAAATGGGAATAAATATCTTTGTGCCTATATCGTCTCAGCGAATGAATTAACTATAGGAGAGATAAGGACACATTTATCCGAAAAACTGCCGGAATATATGATTCCATCTTATTTTGTACAGTTGGATAAAATGCCAGTCACATCCAACGGGAAGATTGATCGAAAGGCAATGCCAGAGCCGGATGGCAGTATAGCAACAGGTACAGAGTATGCAGCACCAAGAAATGAAATAGAAGAAAAACTGGTATGTATTTGGAGCGAAATATTAGAGGTAGAACGCATAGGAATAAATGATAATTTTTTTGAACTGGGTGGCCATTCTTTAAAGGCAGTACAATTAATTAATTTAATACAAAGGGAATTTGATATTAAGATATTTTTGAAGGATATCTATAATTCCCCTAATATTTCATCTTTGTCTGAAAAAATAAAGAGTAGTGAAAATCATGTCTCTATTTATAGTGAAATAACACCTTTGCCAAAACAAGATGCGTATGAACTTTCTTACGCTCAAAAGAGATTATGGATCCTTAATCAGTTGGAACCAAACAGTCCAGCATATAATATGTCTGAATATTTCACACTGTTCGAAGAGGTGGATCCTACAGTTATACAAAACATATTTAATATTCTTCTGCAAAGACACGAGGCGTTTAGAACACGATTTGTAGATCATGATGGAGTAGTTCAGATCATTGATGAACATGTTAATGTCAATATTGAGGAGGAAGACTTATCCACCCTGGGGCAAGAAGAAAAAGCTAAGGAAAGAACAAGAATATATGAAGAAATGGCTAATAAAATATTCAATCTAAATGAAGGAGCGCTTATATATGTAAAGTTAGTTAAAATAACTGCATATGAATATGATTTGATTTATTGTATGCATCATATTATTTCTGACGGTTGGTCTTTAGAAGTATTGAAAAAAGAGTTCTTCTTAATGTACGAAGCATATAAGCAAGGAAGGCAATATAAGTTAGAACCTTTAAAAATACAATATAAAGACTTTGCAGCATGGCAGAACAGGTTGATTGAAAATAAGGAAATGACACAACTGGCTAAGACCTACTGGTTTGAACAGTTAAGTGGAGAAGTTCCGATTTTAAAGTTACCAGTAGATTATCATTCTAATAACCTGAATGAAAAAGAAAGTAGTGGATACAGAATTGCTCTTGAGGGAGCAACAAAAGATAAATTAAAGGAACTAGCTCAAGAAAATGGTATTAGCCTTTTTGTAGTAATGCTAACCACTTTTAAATTCTTTTTATCTGATCTAACAAAACAGAGAGATATATTAATAGGAACTGCGGCATTTGGTAGAGAACATGCAGATTTACAAAACGTAATAGGCTATTTTATAAATACCACAATTCTTAGAAACGAAATTGATATGGGAGAAAGTCTTGTTGATTTAATGAAAAGAATAAATGAAAACACATTGGGTGCATTAGAGAATCAGAGCTACCCATTGGAATTAATTGTAGACGAATTAAAGATTAATTATCCAAAGATATCTGCGTTTTTCAACATGTTGAATATGGGGGGGAGTACCAAGGAATATATTGATGATTTTAGTTTTTATCATGTTGAAAGAGTGCAAGATACTAAATTTGATTTAGTATGGTACGTTACTGAGTATGCAAATGGAATAGAAATTATGTGTAATTATCCTTTAGGATTGTTTGAACCTTTAACAATTGAATATATGATGCAAAGATATGTATTGCTTTTGGATAAAGTATTAACAGATACAAGTAAGTTACTTGGAGAATATGTTGTAGATAAGACAAAAAGAAAAATCTAAATCTAAATAATATTTAATTATCCCATGAAGGGTAGCATTTTCATGGGATAATTACTATTTTGTACTTTTTGAAAAAAGAGAAATGGATGTGACTATGTGATAATTCAAAAATTTGAGCAGGAAGTGGAGAAATATCCAGATCATATAGCTATCAAAACTTTGGATGATGAAATTACATATAAAGTGTTAAATGAAAGAGCAAATGCATTGGCTAATAAAATCATTCACTATCATTCTATTAATTTTGAAGCAAATATTGCTGCTCTACTGTTTGAGCATGGTAAGGATATGATTATTGGAACCATAGGTTCATTAAAAGCACAAACAATATATGTACCATTAGATCCAAGTTATCCAATACAACGGTTAGTTTATATGCTTCAGAATTCTGAAGCAAATTTCATTGTAACAAATAATAAAAACATAGAGCTGGCTAGATGCCTAATCAAAGAAGCAAAGCTAGAATTGAAAGTTATTAATCTGGATGAAATTGATTTGGATTATTTCACAAAAATTGTAAACAGGAAAATTTGTAGTGATGATATCGCATATATTTTATATACGTCTGGTTCAACAGGAAAACCAAAAGGAATTTTTCAAACGCATAGAAATGTATTACATTTTATAGAATGTTATAAAAATGCATTATCTATAACTAATGAAGATAGAATGACTTTGTTTTCTGCATTTAGTCACGATGCTGCAATTATGGACATTTTCGGAGCATTATTAAGCGGGGCTACGTTATACCCACTTAATATTAAGTATGATATGGAAATTGCTGATATTTCTAAATGGATCGAGCTGGAAAAGATCACAATTTGGCACTCGGTTCCAACAGTATATAGATATTTTATTAATTCACTAACTAGAAAAGAAAAGTTTAGTGCATTACGTTATATTGTTTTGGGCGGAGAGAATGTTCTATTAAATGATGTAGAAAAGTTCCGAAATATATTTTTAAATGCTAAGTTAGTGAACTTATATGGACAGACGGAATCTTCTTTTAACTCAGCACAAATATATACTGTTGATTCTGAAATTAAGAAAGTAACATTAGGGGAAGCGGTACAGGGAACAGAAATCTTAGTGGTGGATGAGAATAGAGAAGAAGTATCACCGTTGAATATTGGCGAAATTGTCATTTTAAGCGATCATGTTGCTCTTGGATATTGGAAGGATGAAGAAAAAACAAGAGAATCCTTTCAATATAGTCCAAATGTGGGGAAAACCTATTGGACTGGTGACTTAGGGAAATTACTAGTAGATGGGAATATTGAATTTATAGGGCGTAAGGGCTCACAAGTGAAAATAAGGGGTTATAGAATAGAGGTTGAGGAAATTGAAAACAATTTGTTGAAAAATGAAATTGTGAAGGAAGCAGTAGTTTTAGGTAAAAAAGATACAGAAGGCCAGGATTATCTGTGTGCATATATAGTTTCCGATAAAAAATTAACTTCAAGTTACTTGTATGAATATCTTTCCGAAAGAATACCAGAATATATGATCCCATCCTATTTCGTACAGTTGGATAAAATGCCGGTTACACCCAATGGGAAGCTCGACCGAAAGGCACTACCAGAGCCAGATGGCAGTATATCAACAGGTACAGAGTATGAAGCACCAAGAAATGAAATGGAAGAGGAACTGGCAAGGATATGGAGTGAAGTATTAGAGGCAGAACGCATAGGGATCAACGATAACTTCTTTGAATTAGGAGGACATTCCTTAAAAGCAACAGTGCTTATCTCCAGAATACACAAAGAGCTCAATATGGAAGTACCGCTTAGAGAAATGTTTAAGTCACCGACAATCAAAGGGATCAGTGAATATATCACAAGTATGGAAACAGCGAGTATGTATTCCTCCATACAGGCGGTAGAGAAGAAAGAAACCTATGAAGCATCTCCGGCACAAAAGAGAATGTATTTGCTTCAGCAATTTGACCTGAACAATACAGGATACAATATGCCGGGAGCCCTGGTGGTAGAAGGAGCCCTCGATGCAGACCGACTAGAGGAAACTTTCAAAAGCTTAATTAAGAGACATGAAACCTTAAGGACATCATTTGAAATGATAGAAGATAAGATCGTTCAAAGGGTAAATGAAAATGTTGATGTTACACTCGAGCGTTATGAAGCCGATACCGAGCAAGCTGCAGAGGCTATCATTGAAGATTTTGTAAGGTCATTTGATCTAAGTCAGGCACCGTTACTGAGAGTAGGGCTGATAAAACAGGGAGAAGATAAGCATATCTTACTGTTTGATATGCATCACATCATATCCGATGGCGTATCCATGGGGATATTAATCGGCGAATTCGCAAAGCTGTATGAAGGTCATGAACTGGAACCTTTGCGAATTCAATATAAAGACTATGCTGCATGGCAGAACAACATCTTACAATCCGAAGAAATGCAAAAGCAAAAAGAATATTGGATCAGCCGGTACAGCGATGAAGTGCCTGTGTTAAACATGCCGACAGACTATCCAAGACCGCTGGTGCAAAGTTTTGAAGGGGAAAGTATCCGCTTTGAGCTGGATCGGGAATTAACACAGTTATTAAAGCAAGTAACGCAAGAAACCGGAAGTACAATGTATATGGTGCTTTTGTCGGCAGCAAACATTTTGCTGTCAAAATACAGCGGACAAGAAGATATTATTGTGGGCAGCCCCATCGCGGGAAGACCGCATGCAGATTTAGAGAATATTATAGGGATGTTTGTAAATACGCTTGCCTTGAGAAACTACCCAGCAGGAAGCATGAGATACGAAGAATTCCTCAAGGAAGTCAAGGAAAGTGCGTTACAAGCATATGAAAACCAGGATTATCAATTCGACGAATTGGTAGACCATCTAAACATTCCAAAGGATATCAGCAGAAATCCATTATTTGATGTCATGTTTACGATGCAAAACTTCGATTCAGAATATATGGAACTCAAAAACTTGGCATTTAAGGATTATGAGCAGGAACATAAGATATCCAAATTTGATTTAACCATAACCGCAAAAGAGATAGAAGAAACCATTGAATTAGATTTTGAATACAGCACGAAGTTATACAACAGAGAAACCATAGAAAGAATGATAAAGCATTTTGTAAATATACTGAAAGCTATCACGGCGGATCGAAAGATTAAGCTACATGAAATAGACATGCTGACAGCAGAAGAAAAACAGTTGCTGCTTTATGAATTTAATGATACGTATGCGGATTACCCGCGAGAAAAGACTATACAGCAGCTGTTTGAAGAACAGGTAGAAAGAACACCGGATCATATAGTCGTGATCTTCGAAGAAGAAAAACTCACTTACAGAGAACTGAATGAGAAGGCCAATCGATTGGCCAGAACGCTGCGAACTAAAGTTGTAGGGCCAGATACGATTGTAGGAATCATGGTGGAAAGATCATTAGAAATGATCGTAGGAATCATGGCCATCCTAAAAGCAGGAGGAGCCTACTTGCCGATAGACCCAGCATACCCGCAAGAAAGAATAAAATATATGTTGGACGATAGTGAAGCTGGGATTTTGTTGACGCAAACATCTTTATTGAAAAAAATAGATTTTAATGGAGAATTATTAAATATACAAGATGAAGGTATGTACTCGAGTACATTGGATAATCTAAATTTGATGAGTACATCGAAGAATTTAGCTTATGTTGTTTATACTTCAGGTAGTACTGGAAATCCGAAGGGGGTTATGGTAAGTCATAAGGCACTAAACAATTTTGGAGTAGGTGTATGTGAAAAAATAGAACTATCGTTGTATAAAAGAATACTTTGCTTAACTACAATTACTTTTGACATATTTGCTCTTGAAACATTAGTTCCTTTGATGAAAGGAATGGTAATAGTTTTAGGAGGCGAAGAAGAGCAGACGAATGCTTTGAAATTAAATAATATGATCATTAGAAATGAAATTGAAGTATTACAAATCACCCCTTCAAGGTTAATGTTGTTAATGTTGGATGAAAGCTTTAAGGTTAGTTTGAAAACTTTAAAAGCAATTTTGGTCGGGGGAGAGAGTCTTCCAATATACCTATTTAAAGAGCTAAATAATTATCCGAATCTAAAGATATATAACATGTATGGACCTACAGAAACTACAGTATGGTCATCCGCAGGAGAACTCACCGACTGTAAAACTATAAATGTTGGCAAGCCAATATCCAACACACAGATATATATAATTGACAAATACAAAAATATGCAGCCTCTAGGTGTTGCAGGTGAGTTATGCATATCAGGTGATGGATTAGCTGAAGGGTACCTAAAAAGGCCGGAATTAACCGATGAGAAATTTGTAGAAAATCCGTTTAAAGAACATTCTAGAATGTACAAAACAGGTGACTTAGCTAGATGGTTACCCGATGGTAATATTGAATGTTTAGGAAGAATAGACTACCAAGTCAAAATAAGAGGATTTAGAATAGAACCTGGAGAGATAGAAAATAATCTATTGCAATATGAAGGAATTAAAGAGGCTGTAGTCCTTGATCAAGATGATGAAAATGGAGTTAAGTATCTTAGTTCTTTCATAGTTTCAGAAAATGAATTTAAAACAGGAGAGTTAAGAGCGCATTTATCAAAAAATCTTCCGGATTATATGATACCGTCGTATTTTACGAAGTTAGAAAAAATGCCATTAACATCAAACGGAAAAATAGATAGGAAATTATTACCAAAACCAAATCGAAATATTGGAACAGGTACGGAATATGTAAGACCGACAAATGAAGTAGAAGAAAAACTAGCGGCGATTTGGAAAAATATCTTAATGATTGAAAATGTAGGTATAAATGATAATTTCTTTGAATTAGGAGGAGATTCTTTAAAGGTTGCCATGTTGGTTGGAAAAATATATAAAGAATTCAATTTGGAAATACCGTTTAATATTATTTTTACAATACCAACTATTAAAGATATATCCGGTTGTCTATTAAATAAAGAGATTTTTAGTAAATATCAAAGTTATTCAAAAAATCAGATAGTAACAAGATTCAATGATTTAAAAACGAATACTAAAAAAATATTCGTTTTCCCTCCTACACTTGGTTTTGGATATGTATATAGCGACTTTGCAAAACATACTAAGAATCATATTGTTTTTAGTTTTGATTTTATTGAGGATGAAAATAGAGTCGAAAAATATGTTGAGCAAATCACTAATATTCAAAGTGAAGGTCAATATATCTTGATGGGTCATTCAGCGGGTGGGAATTTAGCCTTCGAAGTAGCAAAAGAATTAGAGAAGAGCGGATATGAGGTAAGTAATCTAATATTATTGGATAGTGAGCTGAGAGATAAAAAACTTAGGTTAACCCCAGAAAATTTCAAGGTGTTTGATGAAGTAATTGAAAATGCCCAGTTAAATTTAAATATACCTTATATAGTAGAGCATATCAGCGAAAATGTTCAAAGGAAAGTAGAAGCCTTTATACCTTATTGGAATGAACTTATTAATAATGGTGAGATAAATGCAAATATTCATTTCATTTTAAATGCTAGTAAAAATAAAGATGAAGAGGCTTTAAAATTAAACAGGGTGAAAAAATGGGCGGACTTAACAAGAAAAAGCTTCAAACTTTATCAAGGATATGGGGAACATGGTGAAATGGTTGATGGTGATATTGCAAAATTAAATGCCCAGATTATAAATGGAATTTTAGATAAAGGAGCCACTCCTGTAATGAATTAATTTGAGGTTTGAACAAAAAAAGCGTCTCCTGTATGCTGGGTCTCGAATGCAGTCTCATTCATGCCCGAATTAAAAGGAGGACGCTCACTATTAAGTATAAACAATCGAAGAAACAGAATCAACGGATTATGAGAATTTCCGACAAGACCCTTGTCGTAGGCGCAGACATTGCTAAAGAGACCCACGTGGCGCGCGCGATCGACTTTCGGGGAATGGAACTGGGGAAAGATTGTGTGTTCTCCAATACCCGCGCCGGAATGGAGCAACTGGTTCAGTGGATGAAGGAGCTTCAGCGGGAATGCCAAGAGCGACGTCCTCTTCGGCATTGAACCCACCGGACACTACTGGTTTACCCTGGTGGAGTATTTGGGACAGCCAGGCATTTCTTTGGTCGTGGTCAATCCGCATCATGTACACAAAAGCAAAGAACTGGAAGATAATTCACCGACGAAAAACGACTATAAGGATGCCAAAGTCATTGCGGATTTGGTGCGAAACGGGAAGTACAGCGACTGAAATTACCGACGAGTGTCTACGCAGATCTGCGGATTCTCATGAATCTTCGCGAGAAAATCATGGTCAACCTCGGACAGGTACAAAGACGGGTACAGGACTGGCAGGATCGATTTTTTCCGGAATATACGCAGGTGTTTAAAGACTGGGAAGGCAAAGCTTCTCTCCTCACCTTACAGGAGTTTCCCACGCCTGGAGAGATCGTAGACCTGAGGGTAGACGGCATTGTGGAGCGCTGGAAGAAAGACGTGAAACGAGCCGTAGGGAAGAAACGAGCCAAACTACTGGTCGAGGCGAGAAGTTCCATCGGACTTACAGAAGGGATCTCCGCAGCGAAAATAGAGATCCAAACGCTCCTGGAGCAGTACGACCTGTTCGCAAGACAGCTCGAAGAAATTCTGGCCGAGGTGGAACGTCTACTCGCGCAAATCCCAGGAACGAAAGAGATGCTTACCGTGCCGGGCGTGGCAGTAGTTACGTTGGCGGGATTCATTGCGGAAGTGGGGGATCTAAGCGGTTACGAGCATGGACAGCAGATTATTCGGCTGGGCGGACTGAATCTCAAAGAAAACAGTTCGGGAAAGAAAAAAGGCAAGTCCAGCATTACCAAACGTGGACGCGCACGCCTAAGGGCGCTACTGTTCCGGACGGTCATGCCCAAGGTGGCAAAGAACGCTGAATTTAAGGCAACCGGATCAGCAGGAAAATAATGAAATCTTTACATGACTTCTCCAGCTCTTATCAAGTCAATGGCTGAAAATCTAAGAACGAGTGAGTAAACAAGAGAAAATATTTACTTATAGTGGAGAGAACAATTGTTAATTCGGGCTTGCTGAAAACTAAAAAAATGACTAAAAACAGCATAATAACAAGGGGGTTGATCTCTTTCTGTCAAATTCATATGCAAAGGAAACATTGAAAAAGGGTTCGAAAACTTTGCAGATGTAGTGACGAAAATGTTCAAGCCGACCGCTCATCTCCAAAATCAAATGATTCTGCAAGGCCATTTCTTTCTGCCCTTCGGCGGAAAGCTGAACGAAGAAAATCGTTGGGTTCAGTTGACGCAGCTAGTACCATGGGCAGAAGCTGAGAAGAAATACGGACAGTTTTTCAAAGACACCTTCTGCGGACAACAAGCGCTCCCTCTGCGCTTGGGGCTCGGCGCGCTCATCATCCAAGAGAGAATGCAGTTGACCGACAGAGAAACTTTGGAGTTGATTCAGCGAAAATCCATACATGCAATACTTTATTGGTCTATCCGGATTTGTCATGAAGCAGCCCTTTCATCATTCCATGATGACTCATTTGCGGAAACGTCTGACAGAGGTACTTGTTGAACTGAATGAGAGCGTCGCCTCTTTAGGAGCGAAGAACGACGACCATAAACAACAACTCAAGCAGCGGCAAAGGGAAGCGGTCTGAGAAGCGCACCCCTGCTACGGAAGTTGAGCAGCAAACGATGTTCGTAGAGCGCCAGTCGAAGCGTCCGAAACAGCGCCTTCCGTCGAGCAGACGCTTACCGAGCCAGAGGCGTCTGAAGCGAACACGCCTGTGACCAAAGTGCATCGGATAGCGGCCGCAGAATCGGATGAGCCTGTGTTGCCGAATCAAAGAACGATGCTGGTGAACGCCACCTGTGCGCCAGCTGATGTGGCTTATCCGACAGATCTGAATTTGATGAATGAAGCGCGGGAGAAGCTCGAAGCGATCATCGATACGCTGCATGCGCCGGTCATCGGACAAACGGCGAAAGCGCGAACGTACCGAGAAAAAGCACACAAGCAGTATCTGGTGGTGTCCAAGCAGCGCAGGCCTTGACCGAAAGTGATCGCACAGCGATCAGGCGGCAGCTCGGTTACGCTTGACGAAACCTCTCCATCATCGCCGGGCAGGCCAAGATGCAGCCGCTCGCTCTGCTTAGCCGCAAAGCTTATCGCGACCTGCTGGGGAAAGTCGCTATTTCAAATACATGGGAAAAAGTTTATGAAAGTGCAGATATTTTTATTACTGCGACGACTGCTTCTGAAGGATATATTGATTCGAAACCAAAAAGTAATTCATTAATCTTAAACATTTCATTGCGAGATTTAAAACCGGAAATAAGTAAGTATTCAATGGCTATTATTGTTGATAATTAGAATGAAGTTTGCTGAGAAAATACTAGTATTGAACGAATGCATAAGTCATTTGGCTTACGTGGTTAATCATTGATGTAGTATGGGAATAATTGTTTTTCTGAATTTGAAAGATTCAATTATTTTTAATCAAATGGGAATGGCTGTTTTCGATGTTAGAATAGGTAACAGTTTCTATTCGAAAGCCTTAAATAAAGGGATTGGTACCCGACTATAATAAGAGTTAAACATTCCATCTTATTGATTATTATTGAAGTTAAATAATTTATTTAAAGGGGATTATTATATTGCTACGACAATTATGTTTTATAAGCTCAAACAATCTGCAATTACATGAAAACTTTGAGGTGAACAGAATCAATGAGGTATTAGACTCTTTAAAAAAGGATGGAATTTTGAGAAATCCGATTACTGTTACAAAACTAGAATATGGTCAAGATTATTTGATTCTTGACGGGGTGCACAGATACCTCGCACTAAAAAGGTTAGGATTTAAGAATATGCCTTGTCAGGTTATAGATAATAAACAATATATTATACAGTCATGGTGTCATTTGGTGCAAAGAGGCATATGGTTAGATAAATTGTGGGAAAAAGTAACCCAAATTAATAATGATTGTTTTGATTCAGAAATAAAAAGGATTAAAGTATGGGTTTCAAATGAAGCTGAAAAACAATCGGTTTTAATACAAAAAAGTCAAAATAATAACTCTATTTTTGATATGGTAGTTAGTTGGAATGGTATAACTAATTTATATATAAATCGGTACCAAGTGATACGTATTGAGGGCCTTAAACATAGACCACTTGAGTTGGACAAAGTTATAGTTGAATATCCTGCTCTTACGTTTCAAAATATAGCCGATATTGTTAGAAAAGGTTATCTATTACCACCAGGTGTTACTCGATTTATTATTGAAAATAAGCTTGAAAATGTAGATATTCAATTAAATAAAATTCCGAAAGATACTGTAACAATTCATCAATTATAAATAATGACTTGTAATATGAAATGTGCCAGCAAAAAGATTCTGCTGATCATCAGATCATTACAACTGCTAGCCAGGGTCTAAATATCTCTTTTTAGGACTGTCTTCCTTAGCTTATAATATCAATTAAAGGTTAGAGGCGTTATTTTATGATAAAAAATGAAAATGTTAAAAAACTTTAAAATACATAACTCAACTTTCGCAGCTCAAATCTCCAAACAAACCCTTGATATAGCTGGGTAAACTAGAGATCCCATCCTGTAGTTGACAAAAAATAGTTGTTTTGTTTTTCTTGGTTTTGGCTTGGGTCATTTCGAGAAATAAACTCATGAGTTGCTGAAGCGCGGTCTGTAAGTCCAGATCACGGACTTCATCTGCAAAGAGAAAAAAGAGTCCTTCCAGTGTCCGTTCATCGCTTGATTGACGCCGCTCGTATTCCATCGCCAAATAACGGCTGAATACTATCGTGGTATGACTAATCAATTGGTCGAAGGAACGGCCCTGGAATTCGGTTCCCAATTTCAAATAGCTTTTGGTGACTTTGAAGAAGGTTTCAATACTCCAGCGCATGCCGTAGATTCGTACGATTTCAGCTGCATCCAGCGTGACGTCTGTACTTAAAATCGCAAGCCATTCTCGTTTCTTATTCCGGTTGCGAACAAAAACAAGCTTCACGGCCAACCCACAGGTGGTGTGTACGATGATGGAGCCTTTGATGTCTTTTGCATTCGATGGAGGAAGACTTTGAAAGACTTCGCGTAGCGTCATTCGCTTTCCTTGCACGAGATAGCGTTGTTTCATCTCTTTCACCATACCAATCACAGAAAGACCTTTGGTAGTGAGTTGACGAAGCAGAGGCGCTTGCGTAAACCAGCTATCCATAAGCACGTAGTCGGCGGTGAATCCTGCACTCAAAGCCCGTTCCAGCAAGGCAACAACGGCATCCGGCTTCCGAGAAAAGGCTTCCATCCGGCGTTTGTACCCGTTGCTGTGTTTTGAGAGATTCGAAGCCATTTCGCACAGCCGGTTAGCCAGTTTGGCTGAAGACAGCATGACGAAGTCAAGGGGAGCGAAGCTAAAACCGTCCGACCAGCCCAAGGTTAGCATATTGTAGCCTTTGGTGAATTTGCCCGTGGAATGGTCAAAGACTCGTGCAAGTAACTCTGCTTTTTTGCTCCGGTTTCGACTCAAAACGGAATCGTCGATGATGAACACTCGTACACGCGTAGATGAAATAAGCGATTCGAAACCCTGCACGATACGAAAACTTAAGGTATGCAAAAAGCGACGCCAAGCAAAAGAAGCTTGATTCAAGAATCGATAGATGACATCTTTGCCGGGAAGATCTGCTCCACGATCACTTTCCAGGAGTCGAAACCAGTTCTTTCCTTCGAAGACCAAGGAGAACACGATTTGAAAAATCGCTAGACTCGAAAGACCAAAGGATTTGGAGATGCCCGCGTGCCGCAAGGCTTTCCCGATGTGAAGAGTAGCAAAAAGTTTGGAAAAGCGAGACTGTTCAGATAGAGAATGTTGTTGTAACATAGAGTTACGCACCTTTCTTGTTGGCATGGTTGGTCGTACTTCCATGATACCAAACAAGTGAGGTGTTTTTTGTCAAATTTGCTAAGTTAGATATGACGAATCCTACTGGTAGTGTGAAGGATAGGGCAGCCAAATAGGTAGCGTCAAGAAATTTGTCTAAATGAATATAACCTTATCTTGTAGAATATGAAGTCAGTCTCTGGTAGCGGAGAACATCTCCGAAAGCTCAGCCCGAGCCTTGTCAAAGCCCATGTGACAGCGGGTAGCAAAGCGTTGGTTATAGCCTTCGAACTGGGCCACCAAGAATTTCTCAAGCGCCTCTTCATGAGGGAATTGCTCTTTTCGCTTGGTGTATCGCTTGATTTGTTTGTTGAACGATTCGATTAGATTGGTTGAATAAATGCATTTCCAGATGGACTTAGGGAAGCTGTAAAACGTGAAGATATGCGGGTTCTCCTGCAGCGATTTCACCACCTTGGGATAGGTGGCTTTCCACTTGTCACAGAAGGTCTTTAAAGCGTCTTTACCGGCGCTTTCATCGTCGGCTCGGTATATACGGCTTTGAAGTCGTCACAAATCTAGCTGCGATCCGATACACGAACCTTATATGCGAGAGGTTTCGCGCTAAATGAACAAGTCAGGTCTGGTAGCTGGCCTTCGGATACACTTCTCTAATTGCATCCACAATGCCTTTTAACCGTCAGAAACAAAGAAAGGCACTTCCTGTACGCCGCGTTCCCGAACATCGGACATCTGCAGCTCTTTCCATATGTATGCCGACTCGGTTGGAGCAATCGAGTAAGTTAAGACTTCTTTCGAACCGTCTTCACGAATGCCTACAGCAAGATAGACTGCTTCTTTCGAGACGGTCTCTCGCTTCACCGCAATGTAAGTCGCATTTAAATAGACACAGACATAGCATGCGGTGAGCGTACGCTTCATGAAAGCGTCAATATGTTCGAAGAGTTCTGTGTACACTCAGTTCTATATAAGTTGAATCAAAGTTCTTAGCAAACCTTGGGGAGGAAAAATAAACCGTTTGTCGAATAAGAAACAGTTCAAGAAACGGACAAGTGGGGAACGCCATGGATAAGTACACCGAACTGGAAAAAGTAACAGAAGCCATGAAACAAACCAAAGAGCGGCGCATGTATGAACACTATCAAGCCATCTATTTGCATTTAAAAGCCACATCCATGACGGCAATCGCTGACATTCTAAATCGAAACCGGATGACGGTGAGGAGTTACATTACGGTGGATTGGCGGCCTTGCAGCTCAAGTACTCATCGGGTGCTCCTACTCGGTTAACAAAGGAACAGCAGGATCAGTTGAAACAGACCATCGCCTATTTGGTTCCCCATGAGGTCGGCTTTACGGCCAAGCACAACTGGATGCTTGAGCTTTATTGCCACGTATGTGGAACGTGAATGGGGCCACCACTACTCGCTCCGAGGCATCTCCAAGGTAATGCAACGATTAGGGCTCAGCTATACGAAACCAACATACACGCTCGCGGCAGCAGATCCCGAAAAGCAACGTCAGTTTGCCGAAATGACCTTTCCCGACTTGAAAAAAAGTTAATGAACGATGAAATCGATCACTTGTTGTTCGAGGATGAATCAATGATTCGAGATTATCAAGCGATTCAGAAGACCTGGTTTCTTCGCGGGAAGCAACGCATCATTCCAACCACGGGCAAGCATCGCGGGGTCAAGCTGCTCGCGACGGTTGATTACGAGACGGGACGAATCGTTTGGCAAGAAGACGAACAATATACCGCTGAAACTTTTCTTTCCTTTCTCCAGAAGATCCTCGTAGCTTATCCGACGGGGAAATTGGTTCTTGTGTTAGATAATGCTCGGATTCATCATGCAAAACTGCTTCAGCCATTTCTGGAAGAGCAAAAAAATCGGCTTGAGCGTGTGTTTCTGCCACCCTACAGTCCACAGTTAAATATCGTAGAAGGACTCTGGAAATGGCTCAAGTCCAGTGTGATCAACAATGTATTCTATTCCACCGTTCCCGAAATCCGTCTGCGTGTCGGGCAGTTTATGGATGAAATTATGAAGCACCCTCATGCCATAATTGACCGCCTATGCGTTCGGCTTTGATTGCTATTTTCTTTCGTTCAACTTAGATAGCAAATTCCCAGAGGAAGGGATTTACCGTCTCTAAGTAATTCTATTGACCCAATCCAGAAAGAAGATCGAAAGTAGAGCAGCAATTGCCCCAAATTCTGGACGTGGCCTTCAGGCTTACTATCAGAAGTAAAAACGATTTGTAAACAAAAACAAATTAATCTACAAATTTATTGTAAGCAAAAAGTCAAGTGAAACCTTTAAAAACAGGTTCCTAACTTTCTTTTCATGGTATTTTCTAGCGGTTCCAGACTTTCTTTTTTCGCGTTTATTAAAAGCCTCTGCAAACCCAATAAAATCCACACAATTAGTTCCACACATTTTTATCACCTGATACTGCTGTAACAAGCAAATAAAGTCGTTCACCAGCAACTTAAACTCGTATTGAGCAATTAAAAGTCGTATCAGAGTCGAGCAGATCCAGGATTATTTCCTGACATTTGCTCGACTTTTCTTTTTGGGGCAGGGGACCAGAATTAGGGGGAAGGCAGGAGAATACAGGGTTATTCTCGAATCCTATCTCAGAGGCTTTTATCAGGCGTTTCAGGGCTTCCCAGGCATTGGAGTGTGTCCAACTCAGGCATTTGCTCAGGCTTTTATCCAGGCTATTTCTGACCCTTTAGCCCCGATCTTGTCCCTGTCCTTTTCCTGCCTTTTGATACGACTTTAATTTGCTCAAATTGTCGGACAATTGAAGGGGAAGAGCGAGAAAAACTAGGCGGGACAAGGGTTTGGACGAATTAAGGTGGCCGGGATGTATCGATACGACTTTATTTTCGGGACATAGCTTTTTGTCTTGAGAAAATAAAGTGTTAGACTAAAAAATAAAGTATTAGACTCAGAAAATAAAGTTGTAGACTGGCGTCGGGTGTTAAGGTATCTGGTAGTTTTCAATAACAGACGTCTTGAAGACTTAGATTAATGGATGAGTGAGCTTGAATAAGTTTGGATATATTCAACATATCTTTTAAAATGGATCTCCACAGTGTACCACCAGCACGCTTCGCAAAAGAAATGATTTGGCTTGCCGAAAATTATAAAAATATATCCTCTATTTTGGGAAATATATAGAAAATGAAATGAACAAATGATATTGGAATAGGATATCCATAATTAAAATAGACTATATTTCTATAGTCTATACTTCACTTCTATACAAAAAGATAATGTTACTTATCTAATCGTTTTTTACACTTTGTCGATATATGAAAACACTGCTTATTATTCCAAGTCCACCAAATAACAAAACCCATTTGTTGTTGAAAAAGAGTCCATACATTAGAATTGCACTACCAATAATTCCACTTGAAAATGCACTGGATACCATGGATTTTTTTGTTGGTTTAGGGAATCGAATAGAGGTTCCCAGAGTTTTATTTCCCCATTTACAAGCCGTATCCATGATGTTATGTAATTTGTCTAACATCTTTTTATCCCTCTTTCATTTTAATTTTAAAATACGAAGAAAGAAAACAAAGCATTGGACAGAGCACCCAAAAAAGCTAACAATGAAATTGATAAACAAACCATTCCGGCAATCTTTTTCGTCTTCATTTCTCTATTCTTTTTGGATATTAAAATTAACCCTGAGATTAGTAGGCCAATTGCTACAATGATATTAAACACGATAAAAAAAGGTGCTGTTCCTTTAAGAAAGTCTATAATACTCCAAAATAAAGTCATTGCTATCCTCCAATTTTATATTTGAAATTGAGCCTCTACTCAAAAATACTTGCTACCAACTGCTTAGTCATAAATTGAAATGCGGCAAAATGATCACAGTTCTTTGAAATTCCGTCTTTACTTGCAATACTTGAAAGAAGTACGGTGAAAGTCGAAAATGCTAACTTCTCAGAAACCTTTAATTTAAGATTTGCTTGTTTGATTGCAGTACGAAAAAGATCACTACTATCAAATGTTAGTTTTTCTTTCATTTCCTCCGAAAGTTTACTATAAAATGATATGAAATCGACCGTTTTTACGTCATAAAGAAATGGTTTGCTTTCGTATTCATAGTAAAGCTGGATTATTGCTGTTTCAAAGCCGGACTTTTCAGGGCATTGATTTATTTGCTTGATAAAATTCCCATAAATAATATCTAGAATGTCATACAAAACTTCATAAAAAAGTTCTTCCTTACTTGAATAAAAATTATAGAAAGTACCCGTTGATATTTCTGCTTTTTTACATAAGGCACCAATACTCGTTTCTTTATAACCCAGAGAAATCCAAAATGCCATACACTCATCTTTCAATTTACTTTTAATTAGAATTTTATCTTCCTCTGAAAAAACTTTTTTTCCTCTTGCCATAGGCGAATACCTCCTTTATGAATAATTTTTATGAATATTCGTATTATATATTCGTATAATACCACCAACACTGATTCTTAACAAGGATTAAAAAATAATTAATTGATACGGATGAGGTTGCGAAATGGTGCAATTGATATCATGGCGAGGTTCGGTTATTTTCCGTAACAATAAAATCGTTCCGCAATCGGGTGCCATATTATGGAGTAGTAACAACAATGCAACCATAAGTTGACAAAGTGCATCTGCCGCGAGATAGAAAGAAAGGCAATGTTTTCATACAATATAGCTAACAAAACGAAAGGGATTGAAGTTAATGACTTTTGGCGAGAAACTTTTTAAGCTAAGAAAAGAAAAAGGCTTTTCTCAAGAAGCTTTGGCTGAGAAATTAAACACGACAAGACAGGCAATAAGTAAATGGGAAAATGGCCAGGGGTATCCCGAAACAGAAAAGCTTTTGATGATTGGAAGTATTTTTGAGGTGTCTATCGACTATTTGCTGAGAGATACCGCTAAGCCAAGCCAGGAAAATGATGAAGGGTATTATGTAAGCAAAGAAATGGCTGAAGGGTATTTGTTGAACAAATGTAAAGTCAGTAAATATATTGCTTTAGGACTTTTTGTTGTTGCTTTATCTTTTATACCTTATTTCTTTTTTAACCAGGATCCTTCAATGTATGCACTTCCAACTATTATTATTGCTACAGTAGGAGTTGGAATAACTGTATCAGCCAATTATTTAGAAGAAGATCAATATAAAATACTGAAGCAGGAACCTTTGCTGTTTGACGAAAAATACCTTAAAGAGCTGAAAGTGAGATATGAAAAAATGAAGAAGAAATATGCTGCTCTCATGTTAGTTGGGACTTGTTTATTTATTGCAGGTTTATTACCCATTCTATTCGAAAGAAGAGGTATTACTTCAGGCTTTTTCATACAATATTATCCGATTTGTATCGCTTTGATTGCAGTCGGTGTTTTCATTTTAAGTCGCACTTCAACCATACTGGATGGATATAAACTTCTAGCTAAAAATGAGGAGTATACTAATCGCATTAGTTTTAAACTAAGGAAAAAGATAAGGAAAAAGGTAGATGGAATTTAATAATCATCAAGTGAAAGGAGACTAGTCAAATGACAGACATACTAAAAAAAGGTCGTCCTAATCGAATAAGAAGTTGGGGTATTACCCTTGGTGTTTTTCTCATTGTGCAATTAATCTTTATCGCCATTGATGGCACATCATTGGAACCGAACATAAACGATTCGGGTAACATAGCAGGTAGGCTTTTACAATCGAAGCTTTTTACGGAATGGATCACTCCATATAGCTTCCCATTTTTTAATATGTGCACGGTGATTTGCGTTATTGCTATACTCGCAAAAGCAGTAACAGATATCTTTTCAAGCATCTTTTCTAGAGGGTGAATTAACCAGCATGCGTTCCGTTTAACTTCTGCCAGAAGTTAAGCGCAACGGTTCCTCTGGTAAGCTGAACATAAGTGATTTATGAAAAATAACAAAGCATATCTGAGAAATCTCAGATATGCTTTTATTTAAAATACAATAAATAATAATGTTAATTATTTTAGTTATGTGATTCACTTTCGTATTTTTGGATTGCTACTTTTTTAGGCATTAGACATGTAAAAATTAATGCCACAAAAGATAAGATTAACATAAATACATAGGCATAACTTGAGCTGAAGATAGAAGCCAATTTCGCTAGTTGCATAGCTGAAATGTTTCCATTTTCCATAGATAACTCAGAAGCATGTGAAGTTGCTTGAATTGTATACACTGTGATGATAACTGCTGTTCCAATAGCACCTGCTAATTGGCGAATAGTATTATTTACTGCTGAACCATGTGAACCCAATTCTCTTGGTAAAGTATTCAACCCTGCTGTATTTAAAGGCATCGAAATGAAACTAAATCCAATTCGTAAAATAATGGTACGAACCATCAAATACATATAAGTTGTGGATTCGGTCAAATCAATTACACCCCACATCGAAATAATGATAAATACTAAACCTGTAATAAAGAGTGGTTTCGCCCCGTATTTATCATACATTTTACCTGTGATAGGTGATAAGAAGGCATTGATTACAGCTCCAGGTAATAGAAGTAAACCTGATTCAAATGCGGTAAAACCTCGTCCATTTTGCAAGTAAATGGGTAAAAGAATTAAATCGGCATACATAATCATTGTAATGAGTACGTTAAGGATTGATGTAAGAGTAAAGATTTTATACTTAAATACGGATAAATTTAATAATGGATCGTTAGATTTTATTTGACGCAAACAGAATAGAGTTGTGACGATTATTCCGATGATAATTGTTGTAATAACAACTGGATGATCCCATCCCTTGCTTCCAGCACTACTAAACCCAAATAAAATACAACCAAAGCCAATTGTTGATAAAATGACACTTACGATATCTAATTTTGCTTTTGTTGTATCTGCAACATTTATTAAATATTTAAGTGCAAAAATCATGACGATTAATACAAATGGAGCTAATCCAATAAATAGCCATCTCCATGATACATATTCAATGATAAAGCCAGATAATGTTGGAGCGATGGCTGGCGCAAAAATCATGGCAAAGCCGATGGTTCCCATAATACTTCCACGCTTTTCAATAGGGTATAAATATAAAATAACCGTCATCATTAGTGGCATAATAATTCCTGCACCAATTGCTTGAATCATTCTTCCTGTTAACAGAATGCCAAAATTCATGGCACAAGCACATAGAACAGTACCGATAAACAAAAAGAACATCGAGGTAATAAACAGCTGCCTTGTTGAAAAACGTTTCATTAAAAACGCAGTAATCGGCACTAGAACACCGTTTACGAGCATAAAGCCTGTTGATAGCCATTGTACAGTTGCAGCCGTAACATCAAAGACCTCCATTAAACTACTCATTGCTACATTTAATAGCGTCTGATTTAATGTTGATAAAAAACAGCCAGCAATCAGGACAATTAATAAGATTTTTTTATTTCTTTCCGTTATTTCCTTCTGCATTCATAAACCCCTTCATTTTAGACTTGAATCCTCGACATTGTGTCGATAAAATCAATAGTAACAAAATATAAATTCCTTGACCATGTACAGTTTTTTTGGAAATGTTCACTACTAGACATTGAAAATATGTGATGTCGAGAAAGTCAAAGAAAATCTATAAAGGGGTTAAAAATGTCTACATCTAAAAAAGAAGATCCTCGTACAATTCGTTCAAGAGAAATGTTTAAAAATGCAGTCTTTTCTCTCTTATGTGAGGACCCCAATATTTCAAATTTAACGGTTCAGAAAGTCGCAGCTAAAGCAGAATTAAATCGGACAACATTTTACTTACATTATCAGGATATTCACGATTTACTAACGCAAATCACCAATGAGATTTTAAATGAGATCTCTGATAAAGTTATTGATTTAATACATGCAAAAGATTTATCAGAAAAACAAAAGCTAACACAATTTCTTGATTATTTATATATCCATCGGAATTATTTACTTATTTTATTTAAAATGAATCAATTTGAGGAGCAATTGTTTTTATTGTTAAAACAATTAGTAGAAACAAGAAGAAAGAATACCAAGAAAGATTTACCTGATGATTATGTTGCGGTTGATATTAAAACAGCCTCATTGGTTGGCATCATCATGTGGTGGATAAGGAAGGGGCTTCATTTTAGTTCAGATTATATTGCAAATCAAATTTATTTAATGTACAAAGTGCAATAAATCTAAGTATCGTATTTTGGAAAATTTCTAACAAAAAGGTTGCTGACGAGTGTTTGTGCTCATCAACAACCTTCTTTTAGTACTTGCTTAAGTTAATTTCAGGATGATTCTTCTGAATTTCTTCTAATTTATTTTCATTTGTCCCTTTTAAATGTTTATCAAAGAAGCCAAGCGCCATTTCATTAATCAGTTTATAAATCGCATTAACATCTGCCCCTGATTCATTAATTATCGGTGAAACGGCTGCTAAATCTGTAAAGCTACCATGATTCGTTTTTGGAATGATTGTTGTGTAAACACCAGACTTTTCAATTGTTTTATTTCTTAAATAGGATTCTACAAACAGTTCATCACGATTACCTGGTTCCTGACCATATGCTTCCTTCATAAAGTTAATTGATGCTTCAGCATTCATCAGCATGAATGGCTTTCCGGGACCATTTTTCGGCATAGGATCTCCATACAATCCGCCATCCATATCAATTGCTGCTTTAATTCGATCATCCTTCACTAACATTTGTGCAGAAGTTGCACCACCAAAAGAGTGACCTAGCATACCAATGTTGTCATAATCAATTAACTCCGCAATGGGTTTGAAATTCTTATCAAAATCTCCTCTAATGACTTCATCTAAGACAAAAGAAGCATCCTGCTCCCAAAGCTTGATACGATTGTTCAAGAATGTAATCGTATTTTCAATCGGTGTAAAATCAACACGGTCTCCATCTGGAAAAACCGTTGTTGCCGCATCCCCTGTAAAGTTAAGAGCTACTACAACATAACCCTGACTCGCTAATTCCTCTAGTTGGAAGGTGTTCTGACGACTATATAAACTCATCCCATGCGCAAATAAAAGAAGTGGAAAAGCTCCTTTGTTAGAGGACTACCGAAATAATCCGCTGCTGAAGGAGCTTCCGCCGATATGAAACTATTCCGAATTACTTAAGTAATGTAAGTGTCGCTTTTATCGCATTATCAACAAATGATCGCTGTGGACGAGACTTCATCATTACGGTCAGTCCAATTAATGCTACGATTAACGCCTGTGATAAAGCCTTGGCGTCTGTATTGGCCTCGAGCTCACCTGATTGTATACCACGTTCAATGGTTTCTTGAAATACAACAGATAGGTACATTTGATGTTCCCTGGTCAAAATTTCAAATTTCTCATCATGAGGCGCAAGTTCGACCATTGTATTAATGCAAAAGCAGCCCCGACTACGATCTTCTGAATATTCCTCATCAACTACACCTTCAAAAAAAGTGGAAAATGCTTCTTTTACCGATGAATGGTTTTGAAGTCTAGTTCGCATATCGGAAGCACGGGACATCGTGTATTTGCGGAGCGCGGCTTCGAACAATTCTTTTTTGTCTCCAAAGGCAGAATATATACTTGGACGTTGAATGCCCATTCTGGAAGTTAAATCACTTAATGAAGTAGCCTCATATCCTTTCTCCCAAAATAGTTGCATAGCTGCATCTAATACTTTTTCTTCGTCAAATTCACGGGTTCTTGCCATTATGAATACCTCTCGTTATTCTTGATTTTTTTCATTACTCAATGATTCCGATTTTAGGTAACTGTCAACTGTCTCTATTTACGTACCGAACAGTATATTATGATTTTATATTTGGCCATTTACTTTGTCAAATGTAGGTTAGTTTATCCTGAAGAGAGAAGACGTATAATCAATTGAAATAAAGAAAAATCAAATATTATTGTTGACAGTAAGAGTAACCGTGAGATATATTTACTGGGAATTATAACATACCGATCGGTACAGTATAATGCTCAGCATCTAAAATGAATGGAGGTAAGGTGTGCGCAAAATGGAGGAGGTTATAGAAAAAGTAGCAGTCAATACCAATATAAAGGCGGATTCGCCACAGGCGCAGCTGAATAGGTCTGATTCAGATCATCGTGCTTCCATGTCTCGCTATGTAACACTATTATTTGCGGCAGCCTGCGGGATGTCAGTTGCTAATATCTATTTCGCACAGCCGCTGCTCGATCAGCTGTCGAGTGAGTTTGGTATTGGCCATTCCATCATTGGCATTGTTATTACCATCACTCAGATCTTTTATGGATTGGGATTACTGCTGCTGGTACCGCTTGGAGATTTGCTGAACCAGCGCCGCTTGATTATCGGCCAGATGTTATTATCCATAATAGCTTTGGTTATAGTTGGAACTGCCTCTACCGGCACGGTACTATTCGCAGGCATGGCTTTGGTGGGATTGCTTGCGGTTGTGACTCAGACTCTTGTGGCGTTCGCAGCAACGATGGCTGCCCCTGCCGAACGAGGACGTGTCGTTGGCATTGTAACAAGCGGGATTGTCATCGGCATACTTCTTGCGCGGTCCATTGCAGGAATATTAACGGATCTTGCGGGTTGGCGTTCCGTATATCTAGTCTCTGCTGCGCTGATGCTTTTTATGGTTTATATGTTTTTTAGGGTGTTGCCCAATGCTCAGCGCGAGGTAAAGTCACTGTCCTATCCTCAGTTACTTAGATCGGTGCTTATGCTGTTTATACAAGAACGGATGTTACGTATCCGTTCTGTTCTGGCCCTGTTGATTTTTGCTGATTTCAGTATTTTGTGGACTTCACTCGTACTGCCCCTTAGCGCGCCGCCATTATCTCTTTCTCACAGTGCAATTGGAGCATTTGGTCTTGCAGGAGTAGCAGGAGCGTTAGCTGCAGCACGAGCGGGGAAGCTAGCTGATCGAGGTTACGGACAGAGAACGACGGGCATTGCTTTGATCCTATTGTTGATTTCATGGTTGTTCATCAGCTATACAGAACAGTCGCTGTTCGCATTGGTCATTGGTATTGTTCTTCTTGACTTGGCGGTGCAGGCCGTACATGTCACGAATCAAACTATGATCCTTCCATTGCGTACGGAGGCACGTAGTCGGCTTACTGCCGGATACATGATTTTCTATTCCATCGGCAGTGCTAGCGGTTCAATTGCTTCGACCCATATATATGCACATTATGGCTGGGACGGAGTATCTTTGCTCGGGGCTTCTGTTAGTGTTTTAGCTCTTCTATTTTGGGCAATGACCAGGCGCGCTACGGCCTCCGCATTAAAGTGAAGATATATAACATCGAAAGTTGTTGCTTTCAAAGCTGATTTAAAGAGGGGAATTTTGAAAAAAGGAGAGATTGACCGTGGAGATAGGTATTACGTCGTTTGTAGAAACAAAGCCGGATGTTCAGACTGGTGAAGTAATAAGCCACGCACAGCGATTGCGTGAAGTGGTAGAGGAAATTGTGCTTGCCGATCAGGTGGGACTTGATGTGTTTGGCGTAGGTGAGCATCATCGGGAGGATTATGCGGCATCTTCACCAGCTATTGTACTGGCTGCGGCTGCAGCGCAGACGAAACGGATACGGCTGACCAGCGCTGTGACGGTGCTTTCATCCCTTGATCCGGTGCGCGTGTTTCAGGATTTTGCTACGCTCGACGGCATTTCAAATGGACGCGCGGAGATTATGGCGGGCCGAGGGTCTTTTATTGAGTCTTTTCCCTTGTTTGGATATGACTTGAATGACTATGATGAGCTGTTTGAAGAACATTTGGAATTGCTCCTTAAAATACGGGAGTCCGAAAAAGTAACCTGGAAAGGCGGACATCGGCCAGCGATTAACCATTTGGGCGTATATCCACGGCCCGTTCAGAATCCTTTACCGATATGGGTTGGCAGCGGAGGTAGACAGGAGTCTGCTGTCCGTGCTGGTCTGCTAGGACTACCACTGATGCTGGCGATCATTGGTGGAAATCCGCTGCAGTTTGAACCGCTCGTGCAGCTGTATAAGAAAGCGGCAGCGCACGCTGGTCATGATGAATCGCGGCTTAAGGTTGGATCGCACTCGATAGGATTTGTTGGAGAGAATACGGAACGAGCTGCCGATACATTTTTTCCTTCTACCATGGCAGGTATGAATAGATTGGGCAAGGAGCGGGGCTGGACACATTATGATCGTTCTAGCTATGATGCCGCGCGCAGCTTTGAAGGTGCACTGTATGTCGGCGATCCCGAGACGGTTGCCCAGAAGATCATTCACCTTCGCAAAAATGTAGGTGTTACACGCTTTATGCTGTATGTACCGTTAAGTACGATGCCGCATGACCAAGTGATGAGAGCTATTGAGCTGTTAGGAACAGAGGTAGCACCCCGAGTTCGGGAGGAAGTAGCCAAGTGGGAAGCTGAGACGGAACAAGTATCATCAATGATTTGAAATTCATAGAACCATGATCAAATTGAGGTCACATTCAACTATGGTACATAGGATTTCACGTAGAAGTCGATAATACCTCCTTTGCAGGATCTGACTTATCAGATACATGTGAAGGGGGTTTTTCATTGGAATAGAATTGAAAAAGCGCTATATACCAATAAAACTGCCATAATAATATTAAACGGTTGTTTGTATTTTAATAAGAACTTTTGAAAAATCGAACCAAATAGACTCCAACTAAATGTACTCATTACACCAACCATTCCTAAAAATAATGAGAAGAGAAGGTAGCTGGAATATGAATTGTAATAGGGGAGAATGTAGGTTGCTACTACTGTAATCCCAAAGAGAATACCTTTCGGATTAACAAATTGTAACAAGATTCCTATTAAGAAAAAGTTTCTACTATTTTCATCATGTCCGCCGCCAATATCTTTACTGGTAAGTATTTTATAAGCCAAATATAACATATAGCCTACACCAAAAAGGGTCAAAGGAAATTCTATTATTGGCATAACACTTGTAAGCATGATATTAAAAAAACTACACAATAATGTGATAACAGAAAATCCGACACCTACGCCTAAACTAAATATAATGGTTTTTTTTAATCCATGTTTATTCGCAAACGCCATGGCCATGATATTGTTGGGACCTGGGGTAAAACTGGTAATAAAAACAAATAACAAAAATGAAAATAGGGGCATTTTCGGATCTCCTTTTTACCGTGTATGTTATAATGTCCGAAATAGACAATATAACGTCGTGCTTTTTATTATACATAATGGTCGTTATATTGTACATATTATGGGAGTGAGTTTATGGAGGAAATTCATCTTATTCTTGCAAGAAATTTAAAAGCTTTCAGAGAGAAGGAAAAATTAAGTTTGGAAAAGGTCTCTCAACTAAGTGGAGTAAGCAAAACGATGATCGGGCAAATTGAAAGAGGAGAGTCAAGTCCAAGTCTCACAACAATTTGGAAAATAGCTAATGGATTAAAGATTTCCTTTACTTCTCTAATAAATAATCCGCAGCCGGATACTAAAGTTGTTCTAAGAAATGAAATTCAAGTATTGTCTGAAGACAATGGAAGGTATAGAGTATACCCCAACTTTCCATTCCAAGAGGATAGACGCTTTGAGGTGTACTCTGTTGAAATTGAAAAAGAAGGGCTATTAAGTTCTGATTCCCATAGAGAGGGAACGGAGGAGTTCATCACTGTTTTTGATGGAGAATTAACTATTCGTGTCAATCAATGTGAATATAAATTAAAAAGTGGTGATTCAATCAGATTTAGAGCTGATAGACCTCACACATATTATAATTCTGGTGAAATATTAACCCGATTAAGTATGACGATATATTATCCAAGCTAACAAATGGTTTATCGCTGAATAATAAAGTTGTTTGAAAATTACACAAAAACATCCGTTTGCTTATTTGATTATTAGCGAACGGATGTTTTTTTAGGATGAATTTTAATAGATAATACTTTTGGGGAGATGGAATATGATCCTATTTTATTTTTGTTAAACCTTCAGAAGTTAGTTCATAAATAGTCGTAGCTACTTCATTTAAATACCGGCGATCATGTGAAATACTAATAATAACACCCTCAAAAGCCGTTAATGCACTACATAGAACGGGCGTCGTTAATGGACTGAAATTCCTTGTTGGTTCATCTAAAATAAGTACCTCACACTGATCTAATATCATTTTTAATATAAGCAATTTCGCTTTTTGCCCTCCGCTTAGGTTTTCCATTGAATGATGCATTTCATCAGATGTAAATTTCATACTACCTAAATGCGTGAAAGCTTTCGTGATCGCTTCCTTTTCCCCTGTTGTTTCTAAAAATTCAATCGGCGTTTTTGATAAATCTAATAAGTCTTCATAGTTTTGTGGCATGTAGCCTATCTTTAATGAAGAATGTTGGATTAACGCATCTTTCACTTTTTTTAACAACGTCGTTTTCCCAACACCATTTTCTCCAATGATCGCTATTTTTTCTGGTCCGGTAATGGATAAATGGATGTTTTGCGATAATTTTTTGTCTGCTATTTGTAGTGTTTCCAGTGAAAAGTCGAGTATGTTTTTACTGTTATGCACATGAATCGTTGAGTCGAATCGAAATTCGCTTGCTTCTTCCACACTCGGCACATCTTGGAATGCTTCAGTTGCCTTTTCAATGCGTTTCTTTTGATTTTTTAATGACTTTACTTTCTTTTGCAATCTTGGATCTGACTGAGACACGTTCTGATGTTGATGTTCTGCCTTTTGCCATACGTCATTCCATTTATTCATTTGTTTTTTATGATCAGAAGCTTGTTTTTTCGCTACCTGTTCTTGTTTATTCAAATGGTTCGCTCGATTGGAGAGATATGTTTCATATGGCTCTCTCGAAATCGTATACCTTGGTACTTGTTTGCGTTGTGTTTGTTCCATATGAATAATGCCGTTTGCTGTATGACTAATAAATGTTTCATCATGCGATACCAATAAGATCGGTTTAGCCGTCTGCTGAATAAATGCTTCTAACCATTCCATCGTTTGAATATCCAAATCATTCGTTGGTTCATCTAACAGAAGGACATCGGGGTCTAAGGCTAACAGCTGTAAAAAGCGGTATTTAAACCGTTCACCACCTGAAAGAACGCCTATCTTTTGTTCTGAAACCAATGATTCGATACCAAAGTCATTCATCGCTTTTAATAGATCCTTATTCCAATTATTCTCTATAAAATAGTCGGTAATGGTCATTTGCTTTTCTTCATCTGTTAGTTCCTGTGAAAGGAATCCCAATGAATAATCATTTCTAATAATTTTTCCTTCGTAGGTGCAGTAATCTGCGATTAATTGCTCATCGTAAATTAATTTTAATAATGTACTTTTTCCATTTCCTTCTTCACCGATGAATGCTAATTTATCTCCACTTTGAATACTTAAATTAAAGTCTTGTATTAGTGTCCGACTGTCTTTTGTTGTGTGGATTGTTATGTTTTTGATTTCAATCATTTTGCTACCTCATTCCGTTTCAAATTGTTTTAGAGGTTTTATTATTATTTGTTCATATACATCACCCCAAATTTTTTTCAACAAAAAAAGATGCTTCTGTTCATAAACAGAAGCATCTCGTTCGAAATCTATTTCAAAAATAGAAATAAAACATACTATATGGGGAATAAAACACCATATATAGATTTGTTAAATATGATTGTAGGTGAAATCAGCTTCTTGTTTATTTATTAAGTTATTTGCTTTTTTAATAAATAAACAATTGCTCAAATGATTCACCCTCCGTTCAAAAAATATTAACTTCAATCTAGCACTTTACTATTTTTCTGTCAATTCGGGATTACACAAGCCGAGCAGGTGAAGGAATGAAGGAGGCATCTAACGAAGTTATTCACATAATAAAAATTGTAATTGCACTGATTTATTAGTCATTTTTTTGGTGCGAGAGAGGAGCGGGATATATGGGTAAAGAGCTGATGGTCGGGGACGTTATGCAGGAGTTTGCCGGTACGCGTCGCATATTGGAGAGCATTCCTGAGGAGCACTTGACGTGGGAGCCGCATGAGAGATCGCTGAGCCTCGGTGAGTTAGCTACACATATCATCAACTTGTTCATCTGGCAGGAGGCAATCCTTCGTTATCCGGAGTTCGATTTAGCTGAGGCGCCGCCAAGTCGAGCAGCACTGGAGAGCCGCAAAGTGATTCTGGAGGAATTTGATACGAGAACTGGTGAAATCAGCAAGCTACTATCCGAATGCAATGAGGAGTATCTGGGTGAGGAGTGGATACTGCGACGCGGAGAGATGATTATCCAGCGTCAGCCGCGGGGGCTTGCGCTTCGCACCTTCGGAATAAGCCACATGATCCATCACCGTGCACAGCTGGGGGTATATCTGCGGCTTCTTGATATACCGGTGCCGGGCCTCTACGGCCCATCAGCCGATGATAAACAACAGGCCCAATAAAATCATACAAAAGCCGAGCAAATCAGGATTATTTACTGATATTGCTCGGCTTTTTGTTTAGATAAAATAGTTTCTTTACAGTGGTAACAATTTTTCAGTGGCAACCATACAGAAGAACTTAACGCCATCTTCCAAAGCTTTTTCATCCACTTTAAATTTAGGATGGTTGATGTCGTTCCGATTTATGGGCGGCTCACGGCTTCATCGTTGCGAATGCCAATGTCTCGGACCAGTATCGTTCCTTTCTCTGTCTTATCGAACACGAAGCTGATTTTTCTCATCTGCTCCGGCAGAAAATTCGGGTTGACCTTTTTCAGATCGTCCAGCCTGAAGGCGAAGTTTTGAAATATCGGCTCCTTCGTCGGCAAGGATGAGGTAAACGGCCATTTGACAATGTTTCCTTCGAACATCGGCAGCAAGTTAGCTTCGCTGCTTAGCGGTAAAGCGGCTGTATTGCCGTTCTTGTCCTCGGCTTTTACAGTTAAGTCGACGAGGGCATCCGTGCCGGAAGCTTCTTTCTCGTCATTCGCATCGGCCATAGCAAAAACAATCGAGCTATGATTGGTCACATCGACCCCGCCATCTGGCAAAATAATTGTGTAGCCAGGAATGCCGGAAGCTGTCGCACGATCCCATCCGAGGCGAACTGCGCTGTACTGCTCAGCCGCGAATTTCATCTTAACTTTTTCTTCCTTCCACTCCTTTAATCCTTCCCCGATCAGCCGCCCTCCAGCCAAGGTTGTCGTGCCAAGATCGATGTCTTCATCGAAGCTGCTGATGACTTTCGTATGCGAATCCATATAATTGCCGATGTACATGGTGTCCGGCAGCCACTCCCGGGCGTAGCCAAGGTCCTGGAAAACGGTACGGTATTCGTTACTCCCATTCAGCGTCGTATCGAGGAAGGATGAGATTAACACTTTCGTCGCTTGCAGCTGTTCTTCTTGAGGGATGAGTTGTGCCGTGTTATACAGTTTGTTGCCTAGTCCAGTACCGTCGGTTCTCCCCCAAACGGTATTGAATTGCCCATGGTTCGCTCCGTACATATACACCGACGCTTTAAAATAATCACTGTCGTCTGTAAAGCCGATCCGGCTGTATTGGCTCGCTCCGTCGAACGAGCTGACGTCCATGTCATGTGCTCCCTGTAGGGCCAAATAGTTTAAATCCTCCAACACCGTCGGCTGTCCCGCAGGCTTGTATTGCCCATCGGTACCTGCAATCGAAATGACGGAACGGATGCCGAAATTATAGTCGAACTTGATGTTGCCGTTCTCTGGGGAAGCCGGCAGTTTGTTGTATGCCGCAGCCACCGTTACCGCTTCGCCGCCGCGGGAGTGACCGATCAGCGCGATCCTGCTCATGTCCGCTTTGCCGTAAAATGGGTTGCCTTTCGTTGTGTTCCATTCGTTCCATACCTTCAGATGCTCCAGCATTAGCCATCCCCGGGCCGGATTTTCCTTCTCCAACACGTTCAGCATAAATAAGTCGTCATACGGGGAGGAATTGAGGAAGTTTTCGTCGATCGATACGAATATATACCCGCGGCTCGCCAGCAGCTTGCCCAAATACTCGTAACCAGGATCCGAATAGTCGGTCGCGAGATGATTGCCGTGAACGGCAACGACAAGCGGGAATGGCCCTTCGCCATCGGGATACCAGACTAACCCATTTAGCGGCATCGCGTCCGGTCCAAAGCCAAACGTGCTTGTACGAATCGACGACCATTTTTTTACAAAATGCGATCCGTCCACTTGCTTCGTTACAAGCGATCCTTCCGCATTAAACTCCTTTCGATAGCTATTCGTGCTTCCATATGTCAATGTTTTGATTTTAAGCGATCCTTGTTCTGCTGGATTCGCCATCGTTGTCGGGTAACGGTCTGCCGGTTTCATTGCTTGCAGCCGGTACGGCTTTGCCAAATCTGTATTGCTGTTGTCTAGCAGCCAATACCCGCCGATGCAGATGTAGCCGAACGTCACAGCTGCGACAACTCCAGTCATCACTTTCGAGATCGTCTTCGCCTCACGATATGCTCCGGTTATCCATCGGAATAGGAGTGAACCAAATAAGGAAAAAGCGATAATGACCGATAAAGTCACCAGAAACATTAGCTGCATCGGGCCAATGAAGCTGATGAACAGCAGACAAAACGAGGCAAGCGCCAGCCAAACGTAACGCGAAGGCATCTTTTTCGCCCAGTGAAGCAGCCCGGCAATAACGCCGGTTATGAGTACGATCGCCAAGAGGAATAGTATGGTTCCGGTCAAATAATCGAAGGCGCCCCGCGTCCCGAGAAGATGATATCCTTGCACGAAATAAATACATAAAGTGACGAAAGCCAGCGCGATGGAAGCTCCTTTCCAACCCGGGGTAAGGGGTGTTATACGCTTAATCAGATTCGTGAACCACGCAAATCTTTTTTTGATCGGTTTATTCGGAGTCAATTCTGTTTTTGCCATGTAACGACCTCTTTCTTTCATGAATTCGTGTTGCTCAAAACATTACACATTGCCCATTATAGGGATGTTTTCTTTCCACTGACTTTCACTTCTCTTAAATTAAACTTACATTGCAGGAGATTGTCAACATGACTCGAACAATACGTATAACAGGGAGGGAGAACGATGCGTAAGACAATTTTGATAGTCGATGACGAACCGGATATTGTAGATTTGCTTAAGCTGTTTCTGGAAAAAGAGTTCGACGTGCTCGAAGCGAACGACGGTCACGCGGCGGTAGAGCTGTTCTCTCGGACTTCGATCGATTTGGCGGTTATCGACATCATGATGCCTCATCTCGACGGCTTCCAGCTGCTTCAATGGATTCGCAAGCATTCGAAGCTACCGGTCATTGTCGTGTCGGCGAAAAATCAGGAAACCGACAAAATCACCGGGCTCGGCCTAGGGGCGGACGATTTCATAACAAAGCCTTTCAGTCCGTTAGAAGTGGTGGCGCGCATTCAGGCGCAACTGCGGAGAACGTACGAATTCAACGATCCAGCTCTAACACAGGCGGAGGCGGAGATGGCCGAAACACAGCTTGGCGATCTGACGCTCGATCACGAAGCATGCATGTTGTATAAACGAGGCGAGCCGATTGCGCTCACTGCCATTGAATATAAGTTGTTGAAGCTGTTCATGAGCAAGCCGGGGCGTATCTATACGAAAAAGCAAATTTTCGAAAACGTATGGTCGGACCCGTATTTTGCCGACGACAACACGATTATGGTACAAATCAGCCGATTGCGGGACAAAATCGAGGATTCGCCGCGCGTACCAGTTTATCTAAAAACGGTTCGGGGGCTTGGATACCGGTTTGCCAAGAAGGAGGAACTGCATGCGCCGTAAATCCAAATTGTTCGGCATGCTCCTCCGCAACTACATTTTCTTTTCGCTGACGGTTGGCGTAAGTGTGTTATTACTGCTGCTCTTTTTTGTCATGCGAACGAACCAGATGCTGCCCGTTCAGGATTTGTCCCGACTACAAGCAAGCGAGATCATCCGGCCGAATACGGCTGACATGCCAACGGAGACGATTGAATCGTTCCATGGCTGGGTGGAAATTCTCGATGAACGTCTGCGGGTATTTGAAGTAAAGGGCAGTAAGCTGGACAAGCCGACTTCGTATACGGAAAAAGAGCTGAACGCATTATTTTACAATATGAAGGAAAATCCTTATTATACTTCCATCGCCCCGTTCCACACGGATGAGGGGCAGCTTAGGTATGCCCTCATTAAGCTGCCGAAAAAAAATATTAAATTAGAGATTTCCCTCGACGAGGAGATGGAGGACAACCAGAAATTTTTCTGGAGAGCCTTGATGGAGACGGGACTAATGTTCATCGTACTGTTTGGAATCAATGTGTATGTGTACAGCCGTCTGACCGCGGTTAAGCTAACGAATCCGTTAAGCGCGATTGCGACAGGTATCCGCAACGTGGCGGGCGGACGATACTACGAAAGACTTCATTTCGAGGCGAATTACGAACTTGCGCAAATCCAGGAGAGCTTTAATGCAATGGCGGAAAAACTGGACAAGGCGGAAGCGGATAAAAAGCTGCTGGAGGAAAGCAAGCAGCGGATGCTCGTTCATATTTCGCATGATCTGAAAACGCCGATCACGACGATTCAGGGCTATGCCAAAGCACTGCAGCTTGGCATGATTGAAGACGAAGAGAAGAAGCAGCGGACCGTAAAGCTTATTCATGATAAGGCAGAGCTTGTCGCCGAGTTGATCGACGACGTGTTTGAACTGTCCAAGCTAGAAAGCCCAGACTATCCGATCGTCAAAGAAGCTTGTGACCTTGCTGAATTCGTCCGCGAGATGGCGGTTGATTATTATGACTTGTTCGAGGAGAAGCATTTTGTGTTTGAATGCGATATTCCTTCACAGGAAGTGATCGTTCCGTTTAATAGGAAGCTGCTGTATCGCGCCGTCTCCAACCTCTTGGCGAATGCGCTGAAATACAATCCGCCGGGGACGCTTGTGCGGCTGACGCTCACTGAGCGAGACACGGAGGTGCGAATCGAAGTGGCCGATAATGGCGTCGGTATTCCCGACCATCTGTGGGATCGGGTATTTGACGCGTTCGTCCGTGGCGATGCGGCGAGAAAAAGCGACGGCGGGACGGGCCTTGGTCTGACGATCGCGAGGCATATCGTGGAAAAACACGGAGGCTGGCTCATATTGGACACGGACGAAGGCACGACGCGGTTTGAATTGACGTTGCCAAAGAAAATCTCTACATAAAATAGTTTTTAAAGCTGTTCAAGGCATTGGCAATTTCTTTAATACCGGTCTCAATTTTATGCTCATCGATATTCGTAACATTTAACTTTAATATTCTTTCACGATAAAATCCGTCCAAATAATTTCGATCAATGGTATCTAGTAAAATATGCTGTTGTGATAAATGACGACGAAGCGAGTTCATGTTGACTTGTTTTGGCAGAACAATATGACTGTGCATACAAATTTCTGATGGTGTTTCATACATTGGTAAATGTGTCCTAAGGGATTGTTGAAGGATTTTGGCACGAACCGTATATGCCTCGCGTACTTGTGTTTGATAGTGTTCGAACATGCCGCTTTTCAAATAAAGCTCTAGGGCTGCTTGTGAGATCATCGAGCTATCAATATCGGTCGTATTTTTATACTGTTGGAAAGTGTTTTTTAACGCCTCAGGCAATATTGCGAATCCAATGCGTAAGCCAGGAAACATAATTTTAGAAAAACTTTTCAAGTAAATAACGCGTTCGTTTATATCATTCGTAAATAGCGGGTCCAGTTTTTTATTCTGTTCAAAATCCGCTAAATAATCATCTTCTACGATGTACACATCATATTTATGGGCTAGTTGGAGAATGGATTCCTTCTCCTTTTTACTATAAGTAGTGCCTAAGGGGTTATGGAATCGTGGCATCGAGTAAAAAAACTTAATGCCGCCTTGCCGAAAAATCTGTTCTAATTCATCTAAATCAATCCCTTGCGTTGTACGCTGAATGCCAACAGCCTGTAGTCCATACGTTTTTATAAAATCCATATATAAGTGATAGCTGGGTTGTTCCACAAGAATGGCTGAACGATGATTTGGAAACGGCATGATGCTCAATAAGGATAGTGCTTGCTGCACGCCTGAAGTAATGAAAATATGATCTGTATGTGTAAATACCTGATATGTTTCTAACAATTTTTTGGCTTCTGTAATTAATGAAGGTAAACCGTTTAGTGTACCATATCGAAATAAGTCTTCTTGATACGTATCGATTGCTTTATTGATGCAATGTTGGAAATCTTTATAAGGAAAATGGTGCCATGTTGGTGATGATGTCGCAAAGTCTATGACATCCGTAGTGGATGGTTCATGTGGCATTTGATGGTCTACGACATAATATCCGCTCTTAGGAATGGCATATATGAGGTGTTGGTCTTCAAGTTTCTTTAAAGCGGCTAGTATTGTACTTTTACTACAAGAAAACTGTTGTGATAAATTTCGAATCGAGGGCAGTTTTGCGCCAGAATGTAGGCTGCCCGTTTGAATTTGATGACGTAGTTCGTCGTATATTAGTTCATACTTAAGCATATTATAGCTCCTTACACATCTGTACTGGTACAGATGTGTATTTTTTATATCGTGCAGAATGTTATTTTTGATTACGATAGTTTTATCGGCCGGATAGAAAATACAGGGAGTGGATCATATGTCAGAAAATAATAAAGCGTATATCGCTGCAATTGTATATGCATTCATTATTGGGCTTTCATTTATGTTTGTCAAAGTGACTCTAACCGTTGCGACCCCAATGGACACACTTGCGCATCGATTTACGATTGCATTGATCGGTGCCACCATTTTTATAGGAATCAGCAAAAACAAATTAGGGATAGATTGGAGAGTTTTACTCCGGATTTTTCCTTTAGCGTTGTTATATCCTATTGCTTTTTTTTCCTTACAAGTGTTTGGATTAGTTCGTACATCTTCTTCAGAAGCTGGGATTATTCAAGCTACGGTTCCTATTTTTACGTTAGTGTTTGCAAGGGTCGTATTAAAGGAGAAAGCAACACGCGGACAGTTAGTCTTCATTAGTTTATCGGTTATGGGTGTGATCTATTTGCTCTTTATGAATGGAGTAGGAGCTCAGATAACGAATTTGATCGGCAGTGGATTAATTCTACTATCGGCTGTAGCTGCTGCGCTATATAACGTTTTTGCAAGAAAGTTAACGCAGCAATATTCATTAATGACATTAACCTATAGCATGACATTATTCGGATTTTTGGTGTTTAACACCATGGCGATTGGCAATCATGTGATGAACGGTACAACAAAACAATTTTTCCAACCCTTTATGCATATCGATTTTGTCTTAGCCATATTATTCTTAGGTATTTTATCATCACTCGTAACTTCGTATCTTTCGAATTATGTTTTATCAAAAATAGAGGCGACTAAAATGAGTGTATTCAGTAATTTTGCTACGCTCATTACGATCTTAGCTGGGGTCATTTTCTTGAAGGAAGAATTCCACTTATACCATCTAGCTGGTGCCGTTGTCATTATTATAGGGGTCGTTGGTACGAATTACTTTGGCAGAGGAAGTAAACACCGTGAAAAAGTATAGTCTCCGTTACAAATCGATATAAATTATTAATGGTATCAAGCCTTATAGGTTAGTTGAACAAGGGTTGAATAAGTGTTACATTGAAAAAAATGAATGAATGCACTGGGGTGAGAGAGAGTGTTGGTGAAATCAGAGGAAATAACCTCCTAAAATGAGAAACGATAAATTTTAGGAGGTTATACTTATGAATTTTAATTTAATTGATATGGAAAGTTGGAACAGAAAACCTTACTTTGAACATTATTTAAATCAAGTTAGGTGTACTTTTAGCATCACCACCAATATTGATATCACATCGTTATTAGTGACGCTTCGTGCACAACATATCAAATTATATCCAACTTTTATTTATATGATTACAAAGGTAGTCAATGCTCATGTGGAATTTAGAACATGCTTTAATGAGGAAAATGAATTAGGATATTGGGATCGTATGATACCGGATTTTACGATATTTCATAATGATGATAAATCATTTTCGAGCATTTGGACTGAGTTTTCTGATGATTTTCAGATCTTTTATAATAACTATGAGAAAGATTTGAAACAATATGGTGATGTGAAAGGGATCGTAGCAAAAAATAATGTCCCTATGAATTCATTCCCGATTTCCAGTATTCCTTGGGTTAATTTCACAGGCTTTAATATTAACGTCTTTAACGATGGTAAATATCTGTTGCCCATCGTGACTGGCGGTAAATATTTCTGCCAAGACGGCCGAACATTATTACCTGTTTCATTACAAGTACATCATGCAGTGTGTGATGGATATCATGCAAGTCAATTCATGAATGAACTACAACAATTAGCGAACAACTACGATGAATGGCTACAGCTATCATGAGCAGAACGTATAGCTGATGTTGAGGAAATATATTGACACAAAAATGATTAGGATCCATACTATATTCATGAACAATAATAATAAAGTAACAAAAGACATTGGTGCTATTCCCTCGCTTGAACAATCTAAACGTCAGATTGATCTCTATAACCTAGATGTAGACGCACAGGCTGTTCTCGTTGCGTCTAGGTTAATGGCGACGGGAGCCAAGCTTGGACATGCTGCGGAGATTCATTTCTCTAGATTCGGTTTATCAACAGGGCGATATCGTTTATTGGCGGACCTGGAAGATAACGATGGAGAGGAGTTACCCTCGCAGTTAGCGGAGCATCTAGGTGTTACTCGCGCTACAGTGACTGGTCTTATCGACACTCTTGAGCGAGATGGTCTAGTATCCCGCCGATCAAGTTCAGAAGATGGCCGTCAGAAATCGGTCATTTTGACGGAGAAAGGGGCGAAGAAGCTCCGTGATATGGCGCCTGAGCATTTCGAAAGGCTTGAAGCAATGGTGGGCTTGCTCAGTATCGAGGAGCGTAGCGTATTTCTCGACCTGTTAGGTCGGATTACACAAGGTATTTCAGCACTTACGGACGATCCAGGCGAACCAAAGGAAAACATCAGCAAGGAGTAGAACGGGCTAGTTTAACTAGCCCATTTTCACTCTTATATAGTTAGGATCCTAATTATATCTTGATGAATCATTTGCTGAACGATTAAAAAAGAAAGGAGTAACTAAATGAACAAGATGAAATATCTAAATCAGACAGATGATGATTACGGCATTAAGGCTGGCGCTTCCAATGCAAAGACGTTTGTACTCTGGCGTGAAGTTGTAATGGCCTATGCTGCTCCTGCCATTATGGCAGGTATCGGGGGATTGATCACTGCCAACAGAGACCTTCAAATAGGAGCATTAACCACAATCGGCGGAGCGTCGGCCTTGGTGGCTTGGATGCTTGGTCTTTGGTTGCGCAGCCGAGGGGGACATAAGCGGTGGATCATTGGCGCACCTCACTTGGTAGTGGTAGGGATGTTCTCATTGGTGGGGGTAGCGTTTGGTCTATTCGCCGCATGGGTGACATCTGGTTTAATGGAAATTATTATTCCGAACAATCACTTGGTATGGGTCAATCGTGTCTGGAGCGATTTCCCGCTATCTGGATTGATAGCAAGCACGATAATGACATGGCGTTGGCGTCTTAACGTCACAACAAATTTTTCATCAAAAGGAGAAGATAAAAAATGATAGTTATTATTGGAGCAACAGGTACGATCGGAAGTGTGCTTTTGAAACGTTTGGTTGATCTTGGCGTGCCCGCCCGGGCGATAAGCAGAGAGCCTGAGAAGTTGCGTGTTCAGATTGGAGAGAAAGGCCTGTCAATTATCGAAGTTGTATCGGCTGATGCTTCTGACCCCGAATCGTTGCGCCGTGCGTTTACAGGAGCTAGCCAGCTCTTCCTTGCAATGTCCAATAGTCCAAGACAAATCGAATTGGAGACTTCGATCATACAGATTGCCGCCGAAGCTGGAATCGAACACATCGTAAAAATATCCAGTCCTGCCTTTGAGGAGAGCTCTCCAGTGGCGGTGGCGGGCTGGCATCACGAAATCGAGAAGATCCTGTCCGAATTGGGTCTCACTCACACCGTGTTGCGTCCATATGCGTTCATGCAAAACTTACTGCGCCTTGCACCAACGATCGCAACACAAGATATTTTCTTCGGTTCCATGGGCGACTCACCTTGTAATTTAATTGACTGTCGCGATATCGCAGACGTTGCCGCAGAGGTTCTGACCAACCGCGAGGTAGCAGGCCGAATATATACGCTTACGGGTTCGGAGATTTTCAGCTATCCCCAGATCGCGAGTAAACTATCCACTCTGCTTCATCGACCGATCCGTTATATCAACTTGGACCCCCAAGAATTACTTCGCAATCTTACTGAGCACGGGAACATGCCTCCTTGGATCGCGAACCACGTTGTAGAAATTCAAGCCATGGCTATGACGGTGCCAGAAAAGCCTATGGATACTGTAAGGCGTTTGCTAGGCAGAGAGCCTCGCACGCTTGATGCTTTTTTGCATGAGTATGTAGAAAGTTTCCGGTAGAGTAACTAATGATAAGCTGCAGAGCGTCTTCCCTAAAGGAAGATGCTCTTTTTCATTTCCTGATAAGCTGTTGACCTTTACGCTACGTCATAGCTTAAGGTGGTCGTAGGAGGGATTTTACGATGAATATTATTATAGAAGATACGATAACCCAGTACGAAACTATGCTTTCTTTACCGAATGAGAAAAGAGAGGACTTCTTTAGGTACACCATGATGAAGCCTCTGGAAGATATGTGGAGGACAATAAATGTCCCGATGAAGGCTAAAGAGTCGAATGGATATGATGTTTTGATGGCCACTCAAATGATGGGATACTTAGACATTCATAATAACGATGTCGCTGAGAAGGCTTTAAGGGATTTAAAAGAAATCAACGCACTTGAAATCGCGAAGAAAACGATAGCAGACTGTATTGCATTTTCATCAGCATCAGGCTTAGCCGTAAAGGCGGAGAATTTAACATTCGGGATGTATATTGCCGATCCTATAAAGCTCCAGAATGAAAATGGCTATTGCGGTTTTGGCGGTATTTCGGGTTATGTCACGATAACCATTCATCCAAACGCATATAATATTCCGAGAATGCCCTCACTGATTGCTCATGAGTTTCATCATAATTTGCGTTTTTCCTATTTTGATTGGGATCATGGGGATGTCACTGTAGGCGAATATATTATTATTGAGGGGCTCGCGGATTCGTTCGCAACTGCTCTGTACGGAGAAGAATATTTAGGTCCATGGGTGACTTCTATTGATCAGGAAGAACTGGAATACTCCATTAATGTCATACGGGAGGGTCTGGATGTTAAAGGATTTGCGGAAGTCAGCAGTTATATGTTTGGGGATGAATTCGCCAAGAAAGAAGGTTATCCGCCCGTAGGACTATCCTCAGGAGCGGGATATGCTGTTGGTTATCATGTAGTTCAATCTTTTATGAAAAGAAATAAGGTAACGATTCAAGAAGCTACATTGCTTAGTACAGAAGAAATAATTAAAGGATCAGGTGTTCTTTAAACAATTTGATTGGGAAAGAATATGTCGGTTAAAAGAAATTAAACTTGTACAACAGTATCTAAATTCGTATCAAGCCGAGCAGATCCAGGATTTTATCTTGACGTTTGCTCGGTTTTTTATCATTCCATACCGTCTCCGCCGTTAAACTGTATATTCCAATCTCCGGATATGCCCCTTGCACTTTTATCAATTGAGTAGTAAAGTGATGTTAAGGTTAACGATGAGAAGGGGCAATGAAATGGAGAATAATACGATTGGTTCGTTAATCTGGTTACGCCTAATTCGTTTCACTAACCAGAGTAACCAAATGTCGAATGAGTTTTTAAAGCGATTTGATTTAACAACAGCACAATTTGATGTGCTTGCGCAAATACATGTATATCAGCCATTAACACAGATCGAGCTTGCTGAAAAAGTAACCGTCACACAAGGTGGGATTTCTCGCATGCTTGCCCGTCTTGAAAAAGAAGGTTACATTGCGCGAAAGCAAGAGTGGAAGACCAAAACAATTTCCTTAACCGACAAAGGGACGGCGATATTGGAAGAAGCTATGCCGGCACAGCTAGCGTTCCAATCATCATTTTTTGACGACATATTAAATGAAGAAGAAAAGAAAACACTATATACACTAATAACACGTGTGCATAAGCATAGCCAAAAAAAACAAATACCACCCCAGTAATTTTTTTTACACTATTACTTGATTAGTCAAGTTAAAAAGGAGGAGCTACAATGTACCAAATTCCAGGACACCATCATATATCCATGCTGACAAAAAATGCTCAATTGAATAATGAATTTTATCAAAAGATATTGGGTTTACGCAGAGTGAAGAAGACCGTCAATCAAGATGATCCTTCCATGTACCATTTATTTTATGGGGATTTAACCGGAAGCGCAGGCACAGAGTTGTCCTTTTTTGAAATGCCGGCCGCAGGCAGAACCGTGCGTGGCGCTAATGCGATTACACAGATTGGTCTGCTTGTCCCATCATCCGAAAGTCTGGAATATTGGAAAGAGCGCTTTGAACAACTAGATGTAAAGCATGGAGATATCACCACGTACGCAGGCAGAGAAGCACTGCCATTTGAAGACTTTGAAGGGCTGCGCCTCATTCTCATGAACAACAACGGTGCGGAAGTGCCGGAGGATTGGGCGGCATGGAAACAATCATTGGTCGATCAGGAGCATCGCATTTTAGGGATGGGAACGGTAGAAATGACCGTGCGCAATTTGGACAAAATGGCGAAAACATTAACAGAAGTGCTCGAATATATCGAAGTCTCGCGTTCAGAACAAGAAGCGATTTACCAGTCAGTTATAGGGCAAGTGCTCGGTGAAATTGTGGTGAAGCAGCAAGATGGACCAAGCGAAAAGCCGGGCCGAGGAAGTATTCATCATTTGGCAATCCGTGTGAACAACGAAGAGGAGCTGGCTTACTGGGATGTAGCTGTAAAAAAACGTGGTTTCCACTCGTCGGGTATTGTCGACCGTTTTTATTTCAAAAGTTTATATTTCCGTGAATCCAATGGCATTTTGTTTGAAATTGCGACGGATGGTCCAGGGTTTACAGCAGATTCTAGCGTTGAGGAGTTAGGTGAAAAACTCGATCTACCACCTTTTTTAGAAGGAAGACGTACTGAAATTGAAGCTGGCTTAACACCATTAGATTAAGAAGAGGCTTCCGGTGATTAGCAGGAAGGTTGAATAACAGGTTTTGGGAGTTTGGGACTATCTTTTCTGCAATTTAAAGCGCAGAAAAGATAGTCCCATTTTCATTATCAAAGCAGTAGGTCGTGTTCATTTATGTATCATCCATTTTTATCCCTCTAGAATGAAATAATCCCCCTTCCTATATGATAAACTTCACTCCATTATAAAAATGACTGAATTTACATACATAACATTATTTTGTATAGGAGGTGAGGCGTTCGTACAAGTAAGCAGGAAAGTCGTTAGAAAACTAACAAGGAGGCGGGGAAGAACATATTTTCACACAATATGGTAATCGCTTACAAAAAACATCACAGATAGGGGCTAATTTATAAATATTAAATCGAACTTATTTACAAAATTCAGTTTTTAGAGGTGAATATATGCATAGATCTGGCCGGAAGAAGTATTCGAACATGATGGTTCTGTTCCTGAGCATGCTATTAGCGTTTGGTACATTGTTTAACGCTCCAACCTCATACGCTGAAACAGATGTTATTGAAAATCCTGCGGAAGCGGAAGCAACTGCTCCTGAAGAGGTAGATCCGGGAGAAGCTGCACCTGAGGAGGTTACCCCGGTGGAACCGCAAAACCCAGAAGGGACTCCACAAGATCCGGAAGCACTTCCGCAGAATCCAGAGGCGGCTCCACAGAAACCAGAAGCAGCTAAGGATTCCATTAAGGCAGAAAATGTTGGACCTAAAAATCTTAGAGTCGTAGAGGTAACCCATAACACCGTTTCTTTGGAGTGGGATCCTGCACCGGGCATCAAGCACTATCAGATTTGGAATGCCAAGGATAACGGATGGGTTTTCTGGGCGAACGATGGGGCCCAAACCGTTGGCGGACTGACACCATTGACAACTTATTCGTATTATGTCGGTCCGGATGGAGTGCAGGCAGTTAATCTTAAGCCGGAACAAAAAAGCAATGTAGTGACGTTTACAACGTTGGAGGATGTAAGCGAATACAAGGATCCGCCTCTAGCGCCACCAAGTCATTTAACGGTGACTGATGTTACGTATAACTCTATAACACTCGGCTGGGGGGGCGTTTCGAAGGCAACAGGATACGATTTTTATGTGGATGGCCAATGGATTAACGGTGTATGGAGTAATACGGTAACCTCGATTACTTATGCACCTGAAGCGGGTATGGAATCAGGTAGAACATACACCTTTGAAGTTGGAGCACAAAACCCTCCGCATCCGGCTTCAAAAAATAGCAATAAAGTAAAGATTACCTGGGGAGAGCTTTCCGCTCCTAAGGATTTACAGGTTATCACAGCAACGAGAACAACAGCTTCACTGGGGTGGGCACCTGCACCTGGAGCAACAATTTATGATATTTTTCAGGATGGTAAGCTTGTAGGTTCAAGCGATGTGAATCGCTTTGTAGCAAATGGACTTACAGAAGGGCAAACCTATTCATTCACCGTCGTGGCTAAAAATAATCTGTGGGAGTCTCCGGCAAGCAGTGAAATGACCGTTGTGCCAGGAAGCGAATATACCAATGTTACGTACTACACTTCATGGTCTGGAATTGAAAAGCGAAACTTTAAACCAACTGACATTGACGTATCTCAAATTACGCATATTAATTATGCTTTTGCCGATCTGTGTTGGAGAAAGTACGGCACAGGCGCTGCAGCTTGCCAGAACGAGAATATTCCATTGCAAAAAGACTATGTATTCGATGGTGAGATGATTATTGGCGACCCTGAGTTCGATATAAACAATTTTGAAACATTCGCAAATATTAGAAATCAGAATCCGCATTTGAAGATGATGATTTCGGTTGGCGGCTGGACCTGGTCCAAGAACTTTTCAAATATGGCGGCTACTGAGGAGACACGTCACGCTTTTGCCAATTCGGTTGTGAAGTTTCTGAGAGAGTATCGATTGGACGGAGTAGACATCGACTGGGAATACCCGGTTGAGGGTGGACATGATCACAATATTAAACGTCCGGAAGATAAAGAAAACTTTACATTATTGATGAAAACGGTTCGTGATGCTTTAGATGCGGCTGGCATGGAAGATGGTAAGTATTATCTTCTGACGATTGCTTCCGGACAAGGTGATAATTTTGTTGTGAACGCGGATTTTGTGAATTCCGCAAGCTATCTCGATTTTATTAACATTATGACCTATGATTACAGCGGACTGAATGATACACTTGGTCATCACAATGCGCCGTTATTTTATGATAAGAACCATCCAGGCAGGAGTGCCCCTAGAAATAATGTGCAGGGTGGAGCTTTAGGACATTTAAACGGTGGAGTACCGAAGCATAAGCTAGTACTTGGGATTCCATTCTATGGAAAGGGCTATAGGGATTGTCTGCCAAATGGGCAATACCAGACCTGTGCCGGGGGCACGGAAACGGGAACATGGGAAGCCAATCTTTTTGATTACAGCGATCTCGAAAGAAATTATGTGAATAAAAACGGCTATGTCCGTTATTGGAACGAGGCTTCAAAGGTAGCTTATCTGTATAACAATGAGAACAAAGTGTATATTACTTACAATGATAGGGAGTCGATGTTATACAGCGCTTCTCTCGTAAAATCATTGGATATTGCGGGAGTCATGAGCTGGGATATCAGCGGTGACCGCAACAAGATACTCACTACACAATTGGTACATGACTTACCGATTAACGGTACCGTGAATACGTCACAATTAACCGCTCCTTCTCAAATCTCGGTTACTTCCAAGCAGGCCAGATCGCTACAGTTGAAATGGAATGTTTCCGAGGGAGCCACAGGCTATGAGATATACGTGAATAAACAGTGGGTAGGCAATACATCAGAGCCGCAGTATACGATAAACGCTCTTAAGCCAGACACCGAATATTCCATTCATGTATTGGCGATTGAGAAGGCTAATGAGACCGTGCAAAGAGTATCCAGAAACAGTGACGTGTTGAAAGTGACAACCTCATCAGATCCGGGAACTCCACCATCATCTGGGGGAGGAGAAGGAGGAGGGGGAGGAACAACGGCTCCGCCATCAACAACACCTCCACCAGCAGATAAAGACAAAAACGAATTAGGAATTAAGGTCAGCAAGAATGGCGACACAACGGTAGTCACGCTGCTAACGGATGCAGCAGCCATTAAGAAGATTGATGATTCGGCTTCATCGGCATTCAACATTGTCATTGATAGTGGCGGCGGAAAGCCTGTGGAATTGACCTTACCTCAACAGATCATTGCGGCAATTGCCAAAAAAGGAGAGAAAGCTACACTCTCGATTCGTATGAAGGATGCGGAATACAGCATTCCGATTCATGCAATTCATGGAACGGCAGACATTAAAATTTCGTTCCAAACGCCGGAGCAAAGCGTCTTGGATCGGATGGAAAAAGGGCTTGGTTCCAGGGGCATAACGGGACTGGTTCAACCGTTTGAGTTAAAGATTGAAGAGATCACTTCAGGGCAAACGGCCAAACCCGTTATCGATATCGGAAAATACTATATTAGCCGTATATTCACATTAAATGCGAAGGATATCGATGTGAATCGTACTTCTGGTATGATCTTCTTGCCGGGAAGTAACGAGCGCCGTCCTGTTCCAACGGTATTTAAAGTGAATGCCGATGGAACCGTTACTGTTGAAATGAAAACAAAAGGCAGCGGTATGTACGCTTTAATTAAAACCAATTTTAACTTCCAGGACGCTGCAAAGGGCTGGGCACAGAAGGATGTTCATTTGGCAGCCGCGAAGCTGATTGCCTCTGGAGAGAGTGCAAATATTTTCGGAGTGAACAAGAGTTCTACCCGAGCTGAGGTCGTGTCAATGATCGTTAGGGGCTTGGGGATTATACCGGATTCAACTAGTTCTATGTTTAAAGATGTGGATGTAAAGACCAAGTACGCTGGTGATATCGCAGCGGCATCAAAATTAGGTTTAATCCAAGGGAAAACGAAAGATACATTTGATCCAAACGGATTGGTGACCCGTCAAGAGATCGCCGTTATGCTTGCGAATACAATGAAATACGCAGGCAAAACGGGTGAAGCCAAAGCGGGTGTGCTGGGGCATTTTGTTGATCAATCCGCTATTTCTTCTTATGCGAAATCATCAATGGCCTTTATCGTACAAGAACAGATTATGAACGGGGTTTCCCAAACCCGTCTGGATCCTCAGTCCAACGTAACGAAAGCTCAGACTGCGGTGAGCGTGATGAGAATGCTGCGATCATTACAACTATCTAATTAAATTGGAAAGGGGGCGTCCCAAAAGGTCTGTTGACCTAGGGGCCCCCCTTTCGTCCGTTATGAGACGAGAATAAAACAACAAAGCAGCCGATTGAATTCAAAATTATGGTATTAACTCTCCTGAATTTTAGTATAATAGATGTACTCTATAACTAGAAGGGAAGGGTTATCATATGAAGTTTACGGAATATCCGTACAAGCGTCCCGACATTAAAGAAATTGAACAGCGGTTTAAAGAATTACTGAAAGCGTTTAATGAAGCATCCACTTTTGAAGAGCAGGATCAAGCGATGACGGCGATTAACGAGCTGCGCCATAACATGGATACCCAAGCCACACTGGTGAGCATCCGTCATTCGATCGACACCACAGATTCGTTCTATAAAGAAGAACAGGACTTTATGGATGAAGCCGAACCAGTGTTTCAGGAATACATAACCGATTATTACAGAGCGCTGATGGGTTCCAAGTTCCGTAGCGAATTGGAGGCCAAATGGGGACAGCAGTTGTTCTCCCTGGCTGAATTGTCACTGAAGACGTTCAGTCCGGAAGTGATTGAAGATCTTCAGCTCGAAAATAAACTGTCGACCGAGTACTCGCAGTTGATTGCATCAGCCAAGATCCCTTTCAATGGTGAGGAGCTTACGCTTTCCCAGCTGACTCCTTATGAAGTGTCCATAGACCGGGAAGTACGCCAACGGGCTTTTGATGCGCGTTATCAATTCATGGCAGAGCACGAAGGTGATTTTGACCGGATTTATGATGAGCTGGTCAAAGTACGGACGAAAATCGCCAAAAAGCTTGGTTACAACAACTTCGTGGAGTTGGGTTATGCGCGCATGGCCCGTACCGATTATAACGCAGAAATGGTTGCGAACTTCAGACAGCAGGTGCAAGATTATCTCGTGCCGATGGCCTCTAAGCTGAAAGAGCGCCAGCGTAGCCGTATTGGCGTTGACGATTTGTTATTCTACGACGAGGGCTTTAGCTTTAAGTCCGGAAATGCAACGCCGAAGGGTGATGCGGAATGGATCGTGGAAAACGGTAAGAAAATGTACAGCGAACTGTCACCGGAAATGAATGAATTCTTCACCTTTATGATAGAGAACGATCTTATGGACCTGGTAAGCAAAAAAGGAAAGCAAGCCGGTGGATATTGTACGTTTATTCCGGACTACCGCGCACCGTTCATTTTCTCTAACTTTAATGGTACCTCCGGAGATATTGACGTGCTGACGCATGAAGCGGGTCATGCATTCCAGGTGTATGAGAGCCGCGGATTCGATGTGCCGGAATACAATTTCCCGACATATGAAGCATGCGAAATTCACTCCATGAGTATGGAGTTCTTTACATGGCCTTGGATGGATTTGTTCTTTAAAGAGGATACCGACAAGTACAAGTTCAGCCATTTGTCTGGTGGTTTGGAGTTTATTCCTTACGGCGTGTCCGTGGATGAGTTCCAGCATTTCGTGTATGCTAACCCGGATGCTACGCCAGCTGAACGTAAAGCAGCATGGAGTGAAATCGAGCGTAAGTACCTGCCGCATCGTAATTTTGCGGGTAATATGTATCTGGAAAATGGCGGATTTTGGCATAGGCAAGGTCATATTTTCAAATCACCGTTCTATTATATCGACTATACGCTGGCTCAAATTTGCGCCTTCCAGTTCTGGGTGCGCCTGCATGAGAACTATGAAGCCGCTTGGGCTGACTATTTGAAGCTGTGCCAGGTCGGTGGTAGCAAGTCGTTTGTTGAACTGGTGAAATATGCCGGTCTCAAATCTCCGTTTGAAGACGGCTGTATAGCTTCCGTTGTTGGAGACATTGAGAATTGGCTGAACAGTGTGGATGACAAAGCGCTTTAAGCATAAGTAGAGAAATGGAATCATAACATCAATAGAGAGCCGAGTGAGTTGGGATCGTATCCTGGATTTCACCCGGCTCTATTCATCGTCCTTACATTTCTGTAAATTTGTTGTTTGTAGATGAAAAGGTTAAAATGAAATTAGGTTACATAAAGTAAGCCTAATATTGAAATGGAGGAATTAATCATGTCCCAAAATATTGTGAATACCGGCAAACTACTTCATAACATGGCACTTCAACAAATTCAGGCTATTCCGGAGGAACTGTTTGATATCCAGCCTCCGCAGTTCAATAATACGATCCGTTGGCATGTAGGACACGTTATCTCCAGCTTGAATTATTTTCTTTCTCTAGCTGTTCCGTTTAACTTTGAGATCCCGGAATCTTATGGTGGATTATTCGGAACCGGAACGAGACCATCGGAATGGACAACAACACCTCCTACAAAAGAAGAGCTTGTTAAGTATTTCTCCGGTCAGCTTGAGAGTTTGGCGGACATATCCCCAAGTGCTCTTGAAGAACAGCTGAAAGCGCCAATTGACTTGGGCAAGATGCACTTTGAAACCGCGGGAGAATTGGTCAACTTCGCTCTGATTCATGAAGCTATGCATGTTGGAAACATCTCCAGCATGTTGAAAGTCATTCAGCACAATCAAGCTTAATCACATTGTTACAAACGCCCTCGGCGTCCTTCTCAAGGACGCCGAGGGCGTTTATCAATTAATCAATTAAACAGTACTTTGCTCAATTTGCACAGAAACTGATTTACGATCGGGATATATTAAGCTTGCAATTATACCAATTATGAGGCAGATGAAGAAAGTACTGAATTTCGCAGAAACAATCGCTTCCAGTGGTGAAATCGACCATAGTATCGCACTGAGAAAACCTGTAATAATCGTTGCGATTACCCCAATACCCGATATCTTTTTCCAGAAGAAAATTAATAATATGACAGCAGAAAACGTATTGCCTATGCCTGCCCAAGCAAAACTTACAACACCATAAATGATGGAATCAGACCATAATGAAATGATAAGACCTAATATCCCAGCTATAATAACGACGAGACGAGATAAATTAACTAAAGTGCTGCTCTTCATCTTAATTCCCATTGATTTATGAATAATATCTTCACTTACTGATGTAGTTACCACCAATAGTTGGGAGGAGGCTGTGGACATAATGGCAGCCAATATACTGGATATAATAATTCCTGCTACCCAAGGAGGCAATAAATCCGAAACCATATAAGGCAATATCATTTCGGCATCATCTATCGTGCCTTGTTTATAAAGAACGGAACCGAAAATCCCTACTAAAAACGCGCCTACATAAACAATAAGTGTCCAGATAAAAGCGACCCATTTCGCTGTGCGCAGTTCCTTTTCATTTGTCAGCGCCATAAATCGAGAGCTTAATTGAGGTTGTCCGCCAAGCCAACCAAAGAACCACGAAAAGTTGGTCATCAACATGGCTCCTAACGCCAACCCTGTTAATCCTCCAAACCAGTTATTAGCGCCATCCCCCATTTCAGTCAAAGCATGAGAGATGGATAAATCCTGATATTGAATTTGGATAAACGCCACAATCGGAACGATGATAAATGTTAACACCATTAAAAAGCTTTGTACCGTATCTGTCCATACAACGGACATAAAGCCTCCCATGCACGAGTAGGCAATGATAATTAATGCAATCACTATAGTTCCAATTGTGATATCCACACCGGAAATCGAATAAAGTGTTTTACCCGTACCTGAAAATTGGCCTGCAATATAAAAGACGGAAAATGCCCCCATAATTAAAGCGGATAATACCCGAATTATGTTGCTGTGGTTTGGAAATTTAACAGCTAAATAATCCGGCAACGTAAAGACGTTATATTTTTTTCTTTCATTCATAAATTTCCGCGCTAAAAATAGCCAGGAAAAAACTACCCCTAAAAACATGCCAGACAATATCCAAATACCCGATAGACCAGTCACATAAATAAAACCAACCGCGCCTAAAAACATGTACGCAGATTCACCTGTTGCTCTTTCTGAAAAAGCCAATGCCCAACCAGGTAATTTATTTCCGCCTAAAAAATAATCATGTTGATTTAACTTTTTTCTACTAAAATAAACGCCGATTCCTAACATAGCCAGTAAATATATTACGATTTCTGCATAAATCACAAAGCTGCCTGTAACGTTCATGCGATTCCCCTCTTTTAATTCATAGTAAACTTATATGATTTTATATAAATCTAAGCTACGTACGATGATCTGTCAATAAATTAATATAATAAATAAAAAAATAATTCTCAGTAAACTCATATGAATTAAATTGAATTTAATAAGTATAGGCTATATAATAATGATTATTAATATAATGCAATGTTCCCTTATGCTTATAAGAAAATATAAATGGGAGTGTCTACTATGAATGAAACTAAAATCATCATCCCGCCACTATCGATGTACGCGATCACAGCTAAACTTTTTACACATGTAGAAAGAGCAGTTGTTTCTAAATACGGTGAACAAGGACAAGACCTTATGCAACAAGCAGTAGAACGTTTCGGATATAAAGATGCAGAAGACATTGCTAAAACAGCAACTGTTGATGGCGAAAACCATACATTATTCGAATATATTCCAAGTTATCATCATACTGAGAATAAATATAAAGATCTGACGATCTATGCATTAATGGCTAAGTTATTTGCGCAGCTGAGCAAAGCGGTCGTTGATGAATTTGACGATGAAGGAAAGGATACGATTCGTGAAGGGGTTCGCACATTTGGTGAAGAACGCGGCCGAGGAATCGCGCAAAGGGCTCGTACGAATGGGGAGAAAAATACAATTTATAACTACTTGTCCAATTATGATATGGGTAGAAGTGATTTATTCACCTATACGTCCGATATTAAGCCTGAGGAAATCGAGCAGAACTTTACGGCATGTCCTTTTGGTCAGCAATGGGCGGATGACAACATGCACGAATATGGTATTTTATATTGTGAAATGATTGACCCCGCTGTTGCGCGCGGATACAACAATAAATTTGAAGTCGAACATGATCAGTATGTGTTAAAAGAAGGCAACTGTCATTTTAGATTCAAATTAAAGGAATCTGAGTCAAATGATTAATATACAACGATTAAGCGAACATATCGAACAATTGTCCTTAATAGGAAGAACGGCTGATGGGGGAATCAATCGCTTTTCTTATACGGATGATGAAAAAAGAGCGAACGAACTTGTTGCGCAATATATGAAAGTAGCGGGGCTAACCGTTCATTACGACGCGGTTGGTAATCTTATCGGAAGTCAAGCAGGCTCGGAAGATCTACCTGTTATTTTATTAGGATCTCATATAGATACCGTGCCTGACGGTGGAAGGTTTGATGGTAGCTTAGGTGTGTTAACAGCTATCGAAGTTATTCACTCTTTGAAGGAACAAGGAATTGCTCTCAGACATCCCGTGAAAGTCATTGCTTTTAAAGATGAGGAAGGAACCCGATTTGGATTTGGCATGATTGGAAGCAGAGCGATTGCAGGGACGTTATCAACAACCGATTTGTTGAGAATGGATGAAGACGGAGTAACGATTGAGCAAGCCATCGCCAACTATGGTTTAGAGAGGAGACCTCTTTCCAGCGCTAAATTAGACAATGTTAAATGTTATGTAGAAATTCATATCGAACAAGGAAAAGTGCTGGAGCGCAGTGATACGGCAGTTGGAAATGTAACGGGAATCGCAGGACCTTTATGGCTGAAATTTCAGTTAGTAGGGCTGGCTGAACATGCAGGAGCGACCCCAATGAACCAACGCCAAGATGCTTTAGTGGGAGCAAGTTTAGTCATTGCTGAAGTTGAGAAAATGGCGAAGCAATATCATTCTTCGGTGGCGACTGTTGGCAAATTAATCGTTAAACCCAATGGCGTAAATGTAATTCCTGGTGAGGTTGAATGGACTGTTGATATTAGAGATATAGATGAAGACAAGCGCAATCAACTGGAAAATGACATTAAGCAGTTTGCTGAAACCATTGCCAAGGAACGTCAATTACATTTGCATGTCACCCAGTTACAGCGTGTAGAGCCAGTTCAGTGTGATGAAAATATTCAAAATGCGATTAAAGAAAGTATTCAAGCAATAGGTGAGAACGTTGTATCACTACCAAGCGGGGCCGGCCATGACGCCATGCAATTTAAGAAAAACTTCCCTGTTGGCATGATTTTTGTCCGATCTAAAGATGGAATCAGTCATAATCCTAAAGAATTTACAAATGAAGAAGATATTGAAAAAGCAGCAAAGGTTCTATACAAAACGATTGTAAAACTGGATCGATAATCATATTATTAATTTGGTCTCCCTAAGCTTTAAGCTTTGGGAGATTTTTGTTGTGGTCGGAACGTCAGAACGCTGCACGGAGGAAGGGGTTAGGGTTATTCACTAATCTTAAAAACATGGCAAACATTAGCTAGTTTTATCTATATAAAATACATGTATAAGTCCTGTATTTAACTCGATGCTATATTATTCGTACTTCATTGTAAGTGCTTACATCAGGAAAGAAGGTGAGGTAGGGATGATATAAGCTTTTTGAGGTCCAAATTGCTTTCGAGCATGGCCCGGATCAGAGTTTGTAACGGTAGAGGAGGATATTAATATTGAACAGGTCATTAAGCGCAAAGGTATTCGGTCTGATGCTTAGTTTTTGTATGCTTTTATCATCCATGGGCTTAGTAAAGCCTGCGGAAGCAGCCGAAATTATACCAGAAAATGCGTTAAATCTGGAAAATCCAGGATTTGAATTGCCACTCACAGACAGAGCTGTACCTGGTTGGACACAGACGTTCGGCGTGGGTATGAACGGTGAGATTTCGGTAACCGATGCCGTCTACAACTCAGGCTCATACAGCTTAAAAATTACAGATAACGATAAAGTCAATATGGGTGTAGAGAGCGGTAAAATAGGCATCACACCGCTGACCGAATATAGAACAGGAGCTTACGTTTATGTAGAAAGCGGCTCAGTACAGCTGCAGATGCGGTTTTATAAACAGGGTGGTTCTCTTATACCAGCCTCTGAAGGAGGTATCGTAGTACACGATCCGAACTTTACAAGCTCGCCAGTTGGACAATGGCAGCAGTTGACGGTCAAGGCAGTTGCACCGGCTGAGGCGATGTCTGTGTCTGTCGTTCTTGTATCGGGCAAAAATGCATCGGGCATCAGCTACTGGGACGATATTAGCGTGGAAAAAGGTGGAGCAGTAAATCCGAATCCGGGAGAGCAGATGGGGACGGATCCCGGGCTTTTTTTGAAGAATGGAGGGTTTGAACAGTCAGGCGCTGAGTCAACCATTCCCGGTTGGACAGTAAAAGGGGGGCATGCCCTGCTAAGTCAATCTCTTGCTTTTGAAGGGCAGAACAGCTTGTACCTTGAAAATCAGGCTAATGTTGGTCCTGCTGTTCATATAGAGAGTGAATTAATGAATGTGAAAGAGGGAGAGAGCTACACACTGACGTCAAGCGTTTTCTTGCAGAGCGGTCAACTGGAAGGCTTCTACGTCTATGTTTATGATGAGAGTGGAAAGCTGGTTCCCGGACCTACAGGCTCGAACTTCCATCTGTATGTTAATGTGCTGCCCGTGTTGGCGGACGGCAAATGGGGATTGGCTGAGGGTACGTTCAAAGTGCAGCCTGGCGGGAAGACAGCAAAGGTATCGGTCATCACAGGTTCCAAGAAAAGCTTCCAGGTTTATATCGACGATGTCAGCTTGCTGAAATCGGTTCAGAACGGAGGTTTTGAAGAGGACGTGACGAATGGCATCGTTCCCGGCTGGAAAAAGTTCAACGAAGCTACAGATAGCGGGTCTTACAGCGTAACCGATGAGAAATCGTCATCTGGGAATAAAAGTTTGAAAATTCAGAATACACCGGATGTCTATCTGAATGTGATCAGTGATCTGATTCCAGTAGAACCGGGGGTTACGTATACGGCGAAAGCCCGGAACTTTATCGAATACGGCTCGGCTGATATGTATGTCCGTTATTTTGATTCCAGTGGCAAGTATCTGGGCAAACAGCATTACAGTATTATGTCAGAGCCTACCTCGGCTTGGTTTACGAATGAGGTGGAGGCAGTCGTTCCGGCAGAAGCCAGTTACGCGGCAGTTATGTTCGCTGGCAGCGCGAAGAAATCGTATACGTATTACGTGGATGATGTGAAATTCATTAAGGGCAATCATCTAGAGAAAGAAGTTCCGGTTCCGGATAACTCCATTTCTAAAGTCGGACAGAATCTAGGGGTTCAGGTTCGCAAGGCGACTATTATGAGAGGTGATATTGGAAAATACGCCGATGGGCGCGATGTGATTTACACGGTTGTACAAGGGGCGCCGTCCGTATTTACGGTAATCGATATTAGAACGGAGAAAGTGCTCAAAAGCATGCCGCTTGAGAACACAGAGGGAGCCTGGTCTGTGAAAGTATCAACCGATGGAACAGTGTATCTCGGTGCTTATAATAAGGGACTGTTATACCGTTATTTGCCGGATACGGACGAGATGATCAATCTGGGTCATCCGCTGCCAACCAAGGATGCCGTACTGTACCCGATGGACAGCGGTAAGGACGGAAAAATGTACGGAGGGAACTACCCGTCCGGCAGCGTTTATAAGTATGATCCTGCCACGAATAAGTTCACCGATTATGGCACTATGGCGTTCAAGACGCAGGGCGAACGCTGGACGCGTGTTACGGTATATGATCCGGAGCATCATAAGATTTACGCGGGTGTCGGCAATGAGGCACGGCTTGTGGAGTACGACATTGCGACTGGCGTGAAGCGGGACCTTTTGCCAGACAAATACAAGAACATCATTGCGGTCTATGATCTCAATTTGGTCGGTGGAAAGTTATTTGCACGCAAGGAAGCGAACAATAGCTTTGAAACGTTTGTGCTGGATGCTAAGAGCGGGGAACAGATTCAACTGACGAATGGAGATACTGGGGAGAAGGGCTTCGAGCTGATCAACTATTCACGCGGTGTATCCCCGAAGTCTCCAATAGCGAACAAATTATATTATGCGGGATTGAACGGGATGCTGTATGAGTACGACCTGAGTACAGACACGTACCGCTCTCTTGGCGTAAGCATCGAGGGTGCTGCAATCGGCTACGGCTATGTGGAACTTCAAGAGGAAGGCTTCCCTGGTTACAGTCTGGTCGGATTGTCAGGCAACGGCGGTAAAATGTTCAAATACAATCTAGAGACCGGAAATGTGAAGCTGACGGATGTGATGCTGCCAGCGGAGCCTGTGAAGATTCACGACATTGAGAAAGGTCCCGATGGCAAAATCTATACAACCGGGTATCTTGCCGGTAACGTGGGAGTCTATACGCCGACAACTGGAGACAGCATGTATCTTAATGGTTTGAGTCAGAGCGAAGGAACTACCGTCATTCATAACAAAATGTATTTTGGTATCTACCCGGATGCCAAAATATACGAGTATGATCTGAGCAAGCCATGGAATCGTGACAATTCCGATAAGCTGAATCCGAACCTTTTGTTCACTCTGTCGAAAAACGAACAGATTCCGAGTTACACCTTACAGGATCGGCCGTTTGGAATGGCTGGTTCAGAGGAGCTGAATAAGCTGTTTGTTGGTACCGTTCCAAAGAACAGCCTTCTTGGCGGGGTGCTGGCGGTATATGATCTTGCTGAGCGGAAAGCACCGGAAGTGTATTGGAACCTCGTACCGGATCAAAGTATTCTCTCGCTTGTATATAAAGGCGGGATTGTGTACGGAGGAAGCTCCGTTTATGGCGGACAGGGAGGAACACCTGCAGCTTCGGAAGCTGTTCTGTTTATGTGGGATGTACACAAGAAGGAGAAAGTATTTGAAATGGTTCCTGTCCCCGGCAAAAAATCGATTACGGCACTTCATATCGGACCGGACGGAAACATCTGGGGACTGTCCAACGGGGCATTGTTCGTATTTGACCCGGAGCAGCGCAAGGTGATTTACAGTAAGGATGAATTTCCGGCTGCAGCTGGGCGCTGGATTGACGGCTCAATGATAACAGGCAGTGACGGACATGTGTATGCGACGGTTGGAGGGAACTTCTTCAAAGTGAATGTCGATACGAAAAAAGTGACCGTGTTGGCAACTGAAGTCCAGAAAGTCGCACAGGATGATTTTGGACATTTTTATATGTATACAGCAGATGGAACGATTCTTCATAAATATTCCATTCCTGAACTCATTCTAAAAATGACAGGCGCTGAACTTTCAGCTTCGAATACCACTATCAAGGTTGGTGAAGAGTCTCTGTTATCCTTAAGAGCGTTGCTGGAAAAAGGACGTACCACCAAGGAACTGTCAGGCGCCGAGATTTCGTATACAATTAGCGATCCGGCAGCGGTGTCTATCAAACAAGGAATGATAAAGGCACTAAAACCGGGTAATGTCAGCATTCAGGCTGCCGTAAGATTAAACGGTACGGTAGTGGAGTCGAACTCAATCGAGATTACGATTACAGGTACGGGCAGCGGCGGTAATGGTGGCGAACATGGCGGAGGAAATAGCGAAGGAGCTCCGGGATCACCCGGCCCTGGAAATCCTCCTGCAGAGACGGGAACAGCGTCAAAAGGTAGTGAGACATCTGCGCAGGATGCGACGCATGGCCGGATTCAAGTGAATGCGGCTAGTGTTAAATTGCAAAATGGGGTAGCAAAACTAGAAATAAAGGATGATGTTTATAAGAAAGCTGCTGAGCAAGCAGCCGCTGCTGGTATTCACGAGCTTGTTATCCAGCTGCCTGCAGTTCAAGGACTGAATAGATGGAGCGTTCTGCTTCCAGTCACGGCCGTGGAAACGGCGAAGAACAACAGGGTGGGGAAGATCAGACTGACATCAGAGATTGCCGATATGGCGGTGAAACTGGATGCGATCAATAATGCTACAGGCTCCGTGTTGCAGCTTGAGCTGAGCCGAACACAAGGGGAGGCCAGCAATCTTTCACATCTTAAGGGTGTGCCGTTATACGAGTTTTATATTTATCAGAACAATAAGAAAGTAACTGACTTCACACATAAGAGAGCACTTGAGATTGTTATTCCTTATGAACTTGCAGCTGGTGAAGCCCCAGATATGATGATCATGTACTTGCTTGAACCGGACGGCAAGCTTAAGCCTATAAAGTCTTCAAGGTATGATGCGGTTAAGAAAAGAGTTTATATGGTTAGTCATCAGCTCGGTCGATATGTTACTAAACAGGCACAGGTGAACTTTCATGATGTTGAAGAGAACCGCTGGTCCCGAAAGTACATTGATCAACTGTCCGCAAGAGGAATTGTTGAAGGTAGAACGAAAAACCAGTTTGCGCCTGATGATCATGTGACCCGTGCCGAGTACCTGAAGCTGATGATGGAAGCTTTTGATCTTATCCAGGGACAAACCACAATTGAACCTCATCAGCAGATCACGAGAGAAGAGATGGCTGTGATTGCAAGCCGGATCGCAGATGCTGCAAGTATTGAGCTTGCTGAAAAGTCGGAGCAATATAATGCACACTTTAGTGATAGTGCGGACATTCGTCCTTATGCGAAGCAAGCGGTAGAACGTCTTCACAAGGCGGCTATAATTACTGGAATGGAAGATGACCGATTTAACCCTCAAGGAATGGCAACACGCGAGCAGGCGGCTAAAGTCGTGTGGCTGATGCTCGAAGATATGATGGAATCCTTGTAACATAATAATGGGAAATGGTGCGTAATAACTGAGCGGAAGCAGGGGGAACCCTGATTCTGCTCAGTTTTTTTAAAAGATAAGAAAGTATAAACATCGGAGTAAAGTGCATACTTATGCGAATATCATGAATTACCTGACTATAGTCAGTCTATGTTATATAACAAATAATCCTATATGTATGGGATATTTATAATCTAGACTGACCGATGTTAAAGAAAAAAATTGCAAAATGAACGATGCCCTGTTAAGCTGTAATGAATTAGTTTTTGATGTTGATTTATTTTTGAAATAGATGTGGTGAGGTGGTGAGAGCTATGAATGAAGAAATGATCAAAGAAATTGCGATGAAACATTTCATTTTATATGGATATGAAGGAACCAAGCTGTCCAAAATCGCGGAAGAGGCTGGCATCAAGAAGCAATCTCTATATCACTATTTTAAGAACAAGGATGAACTGGTCCTTAAGATGAATGAGGAAGCTATAGAAGAAGAAATTGAATTCCTGAAACGTTACTTTAGGGAGAAATCAACCAAACCGTTGAATGAGATCTTGGTAACCTTTCTTATAGACTATAAAAAGCGTTATCTGTCAAATGACAATTTGTCGTTTATGCTTCTGATGGCATTTATGCCGCCTGCTCATCTATGCCAGGTGTTTCAGCCCAGCTGCCGAAATTATTATTCACACCTTGAGCTACTGTTGGAAAGAATTTTTATCGACCACAAGGATGTTATTCAAGTCTCCCCAGAAGATGCAGCAGTGTCGTTTGTTATGTTTATGGACGGCGTCGTGGTACAGCTTTTTTATGAAACTCCGGAAGCCTTTGATAAGGTTTTGCGGATCTCTTGGGACATTTATTGGAGAGGGCTCTCCTGTGGATAAGTGTTGTTCGGAATATTACTGAAGACAGCCTCCTTCTGGCAGAGCATCTTGTCTTTTGTACTTTAGTTAATCTAAGAATGAGGTTAAAAATATGAATATCAAGCAAAAAGGACCATTAATTTTATTATTAACGAATTTATTTATCGCTTTTCTGGGCATGAGTCTTGTCATTCCGATTATGCCCACCCTCATGAGAGAGCTTCATTTCTCTGGTGAAATCATGGGGTATCTCATCTCACTCTTTGCCATTGCCCAGCTTGTTACATCTCCTATCGCGGGGATTTGGGTCGATCGATTTGGCAGGAAAAAACTGATTGTTATCGGGTTATTTCTGTTTTCCGTTTCTGAGCTGATTTTTGCAGTGGGTAGCGATGTGTGGGTTCTTTTCCTGTCCAGAATACTAGGAGGGATCAGTGCTGCATTGATTATGCCGGCGGTTACTGCGTTTGTGGCTGATATTACAACGATGGAGGAAAGACCTAAAGCACTCGGGTACGTTTCCGCATCGATCAGTATGGGTTTTATCATCGGTCCGGGAATTGGCGGATATGCTGCCGAGTTGGGAATCCGGGTTCCATTTTTCCTAGCAGCTGCCGTTGCTTTGTGTGCGGCGATTTTTTCTATCTTTATGTTAAAGGAGCCGTTATCTCCGGAGCAGTTGCAGATTAACAAAGAGAAAAAAGCGAAAATTAACATTTTTGAAGAGTTAAAAAAATCTACGCATTCGGTGTACTTTATCCCGTTTATTATTATTTTCGTTCTATCCTTTGGACTATCTGCATTTGATACGGTATTCGGTCTGTTCGTGGATTCCAAGTTCGGTTTTACACCTAAAGATATTGCAACGATTCTGATCGTAAGTGCGATCCTGGGAACCATTGCTCAAATCTTCTTGTTTGGTAAGCTTGTTCAGATGTTTGGGGAAAGAAAGCTGATCCAGATGTTTCTATTGATCTCCGCTGTATTCCTGATTATCTCCATCTTTGTCAGAAGCTATTGGCTGATTTTAGGTACAACCTTTGTCATGTTCCTCGCCTTTGATTTGCTGCGTCCGGCCTTAACGACATTGCTGTCCAGAATGGCAGGGGAGGATCAAGGATTTGTTGCCGGAATGAACTCGACCTATACGAGCTTTGGTAATATTATCGGGCCTCTTGCTGGAGGCATGTTGTTTGATTGGAATATTAATTTTCCGTATACCTTCGCAGCGTTCATGCTTCTTATTGCCTGGATGTTTTCGGTGAAGTGGAAAGAGAAACCGGCAGCTTCCGAGGTAGTTTAGTTTACTCCACAGCAAACGAATGATTATGTACAATACCCTATATAAAACGATATTAAAAAGGCTCCTGAGCAATCAGGAGCCTTCAGTTTAAGCTGGTACTAATAGATAATGTTGTTGTATTTTATGCTTTTTCAGCCGCTGGAGCATTGTCTGTGTTTAGATCTGCAGCAGGCTGCGCACGTTTGATGAACAGTGCCAGCAGTAACGCAACCACGATGATCCCGGCAGATACGAGGAATGAATCGTTGATTCCTTCTACAGTACCCTGAGCAGTAATTTGCTGAGTTAACGTTTCGAGTTCTGCTGCTGAAGGCTTGGAGGTCAGCTTCGACATGGCCGATTCCATCATTGTTTCAATATGCGTTTTCGTACGGTTTGACATCACAGTAACGAGCAGTGCTGTACCGATGGCACCGGATACTTGGCTCAGGGTACTGTTCATAGCTGTACCGTGAGGAGTAAATCTCAGAGGCAGCTGATTCAACCCGTTTGTCATAATCGGCATCATGACCATGGACATCCCGAACATCCGGAAGGTATACATGAGGATCAGTGTGCTGTATGACGTTTCAAGTGTCAACTGACTGAAAAAATAAGTAGTGACAACTGTAATGGTCAAACCGGTTAAAGCTAGCGCCTTAGCTCCGAATTTATCGAACAGTCTCCCTGTAATCGGGGACATAATACCCATAACGATCGCACCTGGAAGCATGAGCAATCCGGAGTCCATAGGTGAAATACCCCGAATGGATTGTAGGTAAATCGGCATGAGTAGCATGGCAGAGAACATGGCCATATTTACAGCAACAGAAATCACGGACGACAAAGCGAACATCGGGTATTTATACACCCGGAAGTCAAGCATTGGCTGCTTTAGTTTGAATTGACGGATAATAAAGAAGAACAACGCGATAATACCAACTATAAGCGTGATATATACCTCGGAGTTGCTCCAGCCGCCCTTCTGGGTATCACCGGCAGAACTAAAACCGTACAAAATACCACCGAAACCGACACTGGATAGAACAATCGAAAGGACATCGAGGTTGATGGCGATCTTTTCTTTTTTGTCTTTCAGTTTGAAGAAAGCGAACAGCAACACTACGATTGCGATTGGCCAAATAATATGGAACAACAAATTCCATTTATAATGCTCGATAATCCAGCCGGAGAGCGTTGGGCCAATGGCAGGAGCGAAGATCATGACGAGACCGAACATCCCCATCGCGCCACCGCGTTTTTCAACAGGAAAGCTGGTTAGCATCACATTCATCAGAAGCGGCATCATGATTGCGGAGCCAGAAGCCTGAACCATACGGCCGGTCAGCAGTACGGCAAAGGAAGGTGCAAATCCGCCCATGATCGTACCCAATGCAAACAAACTCATGGCCACCAAGAACAAATGTCTGACCGAGAATCGTTGGATCAGGAATGCGGTTGACGGAATCATAATCCCGTTTACGAGCATGTAACCCGTTGTGAGCCACTGTACTGTTGACGGGCTGTCAATGTGAAATTCCTTCATGATCGAAGGCAGTGCGATGTTCAGCAAAGTATTGCTTAAAAGAGCAACGAAGGCACCCGTTAAAAGAATGGCTATAATTCCAAAAAGCGAGGTTGAGTGACTAGATCGCCCGTTAACATTTTCCATAATTTCTCCTCCAATAATTCAATTACTTTAAAATAATGCACATAGGTTGGAAGACGCCGGGTTTATCCCTCCTTCAATCACGACAATCCAAGTTATCAATATTATTTGTCCTAAATGATGCAAGAATACGCTTATGTTAATAAACATCTTGTTCATTAAAAGTCATGAAGTATATTATAATACAGTTAAGTCTCATTGCAATAAACAATTTGGGGGTAAATGTTATTTTCTGAACAAGTAACGTTAAGATGTCTAATATTTAAATTTTTACATATGGTGGTGACGCTGAATGAAAGAGAATACCGTTGACAGAAGAATTGTTCGTACCAAAAAAGCTTTACGGGATGCGCTTACCGCATTAATGAAAGAAATTACATTTGATGAAATTACAGTAAGTGATTTAACGACCAGAGCCGATATAAACAGAGGAACGTTTTATTTGCACTATCGGGACAAGTATGATCTGTTGGAGCAGAGCGAAGAGGAGATCATTGAAGGTATTCGGAGTATCCGAAGTCAAAAACAGCAATTAACGAAGGAGGATCTCCCTACTTTTGATTACATGAATGAACCGATACCCTTTGTTACAGAGCTGTTTACGTATGTTAAGGAAAACGCAGACTTTATGAGGGTTATTCTGGGCCCCAAGGGAAATCCGGCTTTTCATGTAAAGCTTAAAACAGTAATGCGCGACAATATGTCTCAGGGGATTTTAACCCATCTGGATGAGGCCCAACTCATTGTCCCCATTGGATATATTTCCGCCTATGCCATTTCGGCACAGCTTGGTGTGATCCAGCACTGGCTGGATTCGGGCATGAAGGAGTCCCCGGAGGCACTTTCGCTCATCAATTCCAAACTGGTCTTTGGTAATCCTACTATTTACAGAAAGCGCTAAGACTTTTGATACTTAATCTAGTTAGTTGTATACTAAATGATGAGCCTGAGTGATTGATATTATTCTATAATTTGGAGGGATTTGCAGATGAAAATCGTAGCTTTAGTCGGGAGCACTCGTAAAAACTCCTACAATCTTAGATTGGCACAATATGTGCAGAATAAATATCAGGAGCAGTTGGATGTTGAAATTTTGAACCTGAAGGAAATTCCTTTTTATGATCAGGATATCGAGGTTAACCCTCCAGCAGCGGTGAAAGAGCTTGCTCATAAAGTATCTGAAGCGGATGCTGTATTGTGGGTCACACCTGAATATAACTACTCGATTTCAGGTGTACTGAAAAATGCGATTGACTGGTTGTCACGCGGTGAGCGTGTGCTCGTAGGTAAACCTTCATGGATTATGGGAGCTTCCATGGGAGGTTTGGGTTCAGTTCGCGCGCAGCAGCATTTGCGTGATATTCTGTTCTCGCCAGGTGTTTCCTCTCCGTTGCTGCCAGGAAACGAAGTGTATGTCGGTCTGGTTCACGAGAAGATTGACGAAGAAGGAAATTTAAATCATGAAGCAACCGAGCTGTTCCTGGATGTAGTTGTTAACAACTTTGTGAAGTGGATGAAACAGCAGGAGGCAGCTAGCGCGGTTAAGTAAATATAGCGACATTTATGAATTATTGGGACCCTTTGCAGGGTCCTTTCTGTTTGTTATGAGAATAAAACGTTAACTACATGTGCAAATGGGTAGTATAAAGGATAAGGAAAATCTTTGGAATACAAAAGGAGCAGATCGTGTGAACCGAAATTGTCTATCGATTTTGTTAAAGGGAATAGGGCTTGTGATTTATCGGCCTGAAGTTCGTATACGATGATTTCAATTGCTCTTATCGGTTCTATCATCGGAATTAACGTCGTATATGTATCCATCTTTACACTCCGGTTGATCTTGATGATTAAAGGAAGAAGAGGATTGGCTTCCTTTCTGTCCATGATTGAGGTTTTTGTCTATCTGATGGGTCTGAATCTCGTTTTGCAAAATGTGGATAACCCTTTTAATATGGCCGCCTATTGCCTTGGATTTGGCATGGGTGTGTATATTGGAAGTCTTATAGAAGAATACTTGGCGTTAGGTTATCTTGTTGTTCAGGTTTTTGTAGATTCACTGGAGATGGAGCTGCCATCCAAGCTGCGTGAAAAAGGATATGGCGTCACTTCGTGGACGGCTGATGGTAAAGATGGAAAGCGGCTTGTATTACAGGTACTGGTAAAAAGAAATAATGAAAGACGATTAATGGAAACACTGAAAAAGCTGTCACCGCATGCATTTATCATCTCCCATGAGCCTAAAAGTTTTAAAGGCGGCTTCTGGGTTAGGCTTACGGAAGGTCGCAGATCATGAGCATGAACGAGTTATAAACCGATACAGTTCCAATCGGCGGCTCTATATCGTAGAATAAAGAGTGTACTATCATAAAGGAGTGTGGGAACGATGGCTCGTACTAAAACTCAAAAGGCCATCCGCAAAGCGGATCGTGCCGGTAGCTGGTGTGCTGCAAGCATACGTAAGACGAATAAGGATTATGGCGCTCTGTCACAACATGTGAGAGTAAAGCCGACGAAACAGGAACAATTACAGAAGATCAAACACAAAAAGCGGATCGGAGACGATGGCGCTTTTTTTATTTATATGGATGTGGCTTTGCACTTCCCCAAGACTACTGATATAGTACGCTAGAGAGGTTAGTCTTTAAGATGGAGGGGCTTTATGGCAAAGCAAAAATACTATGTTGTATGGGTGGGAAATCAGCCCGGCGTATATACTAGCTGGGGTGAATGCCAGCTACAGGTGAACCAGTACAACGGTGCAAAATTTAAAGCTTTTGAATCGAAGGCAGAAGCCGAAAAGGCATATGCACAAGGCTGGAAAAGCTTCTGGGGTCAGCAATCTCAAAGTGGCTCGGGTACAGGCTCAAAACCGAAGAAAAGCCGTACGACTGCCCAAGAGGAACCTGGCGAAATCGATTATGACAGTATTTCCGTTGATGTTGGTACGCGCGGAAATCCCGGCCCGGTGGAGTATAAAGGTGTGGACACACAAACCGGAGATGTCATATTTTCCTGCGGTCCGATTCAGAAAGGGACAAACAATCTAGGTGAATTCCTCGCCATCGTTCATGCACTAGCTTATTTGAAGAAGATTGGAAGTACGAAGACCGTCTATAGTGATTCAGTGAACGCTATGAAGTGGGTTAGACAGAAAAAGGCTGTCTCCACATTGCCGCGGGATGCGTCAACCAAGGAAATATGGGATCTGGTAGACCGCGCGGAACATTGGCTGAGGAATAATTCTTATCCAAATAAAGTGTTGAAATGGCAGACGAAGAGCTGGGGAGAAATCAAAGCCGATTATGGACGCAAGTAAAGCGTTCATGCACAGTTTATCCCCTGCTTGTGTGTAAATAGTTGAATAAATATACCCTAGCGCTCCGGAGAAATAACCCGGGGTGTTTTTTATGCACATGTGGATGAAATGGGGGGGAATCTATTTTTGGGAACTTAAGGATCTGCTGCTCATAATATATAATACGGCCTGCTAGGAAGGAGGATGATACTCGTTTGAAAAAGGTAAAAGTAAAAGCAATTACTAAAAGGAGGCCATCAGCGGGTAATTTGAAGGGATTAGCCTTTTTTGCCGCTGTATTGGTGGTCATCGCTGCATTGATAGGCTTGTACATTGCGTGGGTTGAGTTAAACACCCCCGGTGCGGCGGGAGCGCTGATTATTTAGATAATAAGTTTAGCAATTGTCCGGAAATTTAGCTTGGGTGCCGGGAATCAAGAGATTGGTTTCCGGCTAAGCTGGTAGATACCACCTGCGGAATTACATGAAGTGGATATGTGAATAAGTATTTTCAGATTAAGTGTATACACAAAGTTATGAACATCTTCGGAAGTCTGCCGTGATAAATAATCTGTTTTTGCACGTAGTTATACAGAGTTTGTGAACACAATGTGGAAAACATGTGGGATAACTTCCGAAGAAACAGCAAATAAACCTCCAATTTGGGATAACCCAAGGAGTTTATTTAGAATTGACGCTGTTGCTGTGGATAAGCTTAATGGCATCATTTTTATTATACACAAGGTTATGAACATATTAGAAATTTTCAGGAAAGATATTAGAATAACATGCCTTCCGGGTATGTGCAACCAAAATGTTATCCCCATCCAGTACTTTTGGCGGTGTGGACGAGCATATCATGTTGCAGCGGAGGACCATAAAGGTTCTCCGCTGTTTATGTGAAGCCATAATCCTTCAACAATTGATTTTGCCCCTTACCCTATAGTCTCCCGGCGTCATGCCGTGAGCTTTTTTGAAGGTTCGGATGAAATTCTGGGAATTCTGGTAGCGGAGGCGCTCAGCGATTTCGAAAATTTTCAGGTCCGTATCTTGGCGAATGGCCGCCCCTTGTCCGAAACTGGAGTGCACCATGGTTCCAAGGTCTTCTATATTCATGTCCACCTAGCCTCCTAAATCTTTGTTAGGTTCTGGCTCCATTGTAGGGACCCACTTGGATGCCGTAAACAATCATTTGAAAAGATTAATCTATAAGCCGATATGGTTTAAGGAGCCTATGGTGTATAATCAGCACAGGGCAGTGCCTAGGGGCCACTTGCGCTTAGTTAACCGTCCACGGTGGATTTGATTGAGGTAATGACGTTGAGCGGAATATACAATCCCGTTAATGATTAAATATATAAAGTAGGTTGGATGGTATGGATCAAGATAAGCAACGACTAAGCATAGAAGCTTCAAGACTTTACTATCTCTCGGATTTCAGCCAACAGGATATAGCCACTCGCCTGGGCGTTTCTCGTCCTACAGTCTCTCGATTGCTTCAGCATGCCAAGGAACAGGGTTATGTCCGGATCAGTATCGTTGATCCACTTGAAGATTTGGATGCACTCGGTGAGCAGGTGAAGCAGCGTTACAAGCTGGATCAGGTGCTGGTCTGTTACAGTCCGCTGAATGAATACCGAGAAATACAGAAGCATATCAGCAAAAAAACAGCCGAGTATCTGCATGAGACGGTGCAGGATGCCGATATCATCGGAGTAACGTGGGGAACAACCATGCATTCCGTCGCCCTGGAGCTTCAGCAAAAGCAGGTAAGAGGTGTTGAGGTTGTACAGCTGAAGGGAGGCGTAAGCCACTCCCATGTAAATACGTATGCGGCGGAAACCGTCAATCTGTTTGCAGATGCCTATCATACGATTGCTAGGTATTTGCCGTTGCCGGTCATCTTTGACAGCATTGAGGTGAAACAGATGGTGGAGGAAGATCGGCATATCCAGCGGATCATCCAATTGGGCAAGCAGGCGAACATTGCCGTCTTTACAGTTGGAACGGTACAAGAAGATGCGCTTCTGTTCCGGTTGGGCTATCTTAGCGATAAAGAGCAAAAGCTGCTGCAAAGCACGGGCGCTGGAGATATCTGTTCCCGGTTCTTTGATGCTCAAGGAAACATATGCAGCGAGGTGATCAACAACCGGACGATTGGTATCGAGCTGGAGGATCTCCGGCACAAAGACAAATCCATTCTTGTTGCGGGAGGCCAGCAGAAGATTGATGCAATTAAGGCAGCTCTTATCGGAAGATATGCTAACATTTTGGTGATTGATCAATTTACGGCACAGGCGTTATTAGGTTAATAAGGACGGTATTAACAACGGAGCACCTCTATCCCAGATAGAGGTGCCTTTTTGTGTTGATTGTATTTCACTGAAATGGAGCAAAGGAAATTAATTCATGAATGATAACAAGTAAACAAGTAAAAAATGATATATATCATTGCCACAAAACCCCATGAACATAATTTCAATTGTTGTTTTACATATGTTCAGAGCTGTGATATGATGTTGCCGTTCAGAGATTTTAAGGTGTTTGAGAACGCTTTTATTAATGATAAATAAGGAGTGTCAAACAGATGAGTATAGCAGGAATGATAGATCATACGCTTCTGAAAGCGGATGCTGTGAAAGAGGATATTACGAAACTGACCGAAGAGGCGAAGAAATATAATTTTGCTTCCGTTTGTGTAAATCCGGCATGGGTTGCCTATTCAGCAGAACAGCTTGCAGGCACGAATGTTAAAGTTTGTACCGTAATTGGATTCCCTCTTGGAGCTAATACTCCAGCTGTTAAAGCTTTTGAAGCAAAGGATGCTATCGCAAACGGTGCAGATGAAGTGGATACTGTAATTAATGTTGGCGCGCTGAAAGAAAACAATGATGAGCTGGTATTGAATGATATCAAGGCTGTTGTTGATGCTGCTAATGGTAAAGCTTTGGTCAAGGTCATCATTGAGGCATGCCTTTTGACGGATGAAGAGAAGGTTCGCGCTTGTGAGCTGGCTGTTAAAGCAGGTGCTGATTATGTTAAAACGTCTACTGGTTTTTCCACAGGCGGAGCAACAGCAGTTGATGTAGCGCTTATGCGCAAGACGGTTGGCGATAAAGTCGGTGTAAAAGCCTCCGGCGGTGTACGCAGCCTCGAAGATATGAACAGCATGATTGAAGCTGGAGCTAGCCGAATCGGTGCAAGTTCAGGCGTAAAGATCATGGAAGGTGGACAAGCTACATCATCTTATTAAATTTATCCCTGCCGATGAAGGAGGACTAACTCATGAAAGAAGAGTTGATTCAGGAAGCGATCGAAGCTAGGAAACAAGCGTATGTTCCTTATTCCGGGTTTCAGGTCGGTGCTGCAATCCAGACAGGCGGGAAGGTGTACCGGGGATGCAATGTTGAGAATGCATCCTACGGTCTCACCAACTGCGCGGAACGCACTGCTATATTTAAAGCGGTATCCGAAGGAAATCGCAAGATTGATGCGATTGCTGTCGTAGCCGATACTGAAGGACCGGTATCCCCATGCGGCGCCTGTCGTCAGGTGCTCGCCGAGTTTTGCGATAGTGACACCAAAATTTATTTAACGAATCTTCACGGGAACACAGAAGAGTGGAGTATGTCCCAGTTGTTGCCAGGAGCATTCCAAGCGGAAGATATGGATAAAAAATAATCTATGGGCTAGGCACAATCACTGTATCCCAAGATTGTAAGCGCTTAATGAAAAAGATCACTATCATTTTCAACAACTTAGAATTTCAAAATGCTCATCAACGGGGGAACATCTCATGAAATATTTAATCGCGATATTGGGGCTGCTTATCGTATTCGGAATGGCATTTCTGATTAGTAATGACAAGCGTAACATCCGTTACCGTCCACTGGCTGTCATGATTGTGCTGCAGCTAATTCTGGGATTTGCGCTGCTGAATACCAGCATCGGTGAATACCTGGTCAAAGGTATTGCTAATACTTTTGAAGCTCTGCTCGGTTATGCAGGAGAAGGTATTAATTTTGTGTTCGGCGGTATAGTCAATGAAGGAGCGGGTCCGTTCTTCCTTAACGTGCTACTTCCGATCGTATTCATTTCGGCATTGATCGGTATATTGCAATACATCAAGGTGCTGCCGATCATTGTGAAATATATTGGTATCGTATTGAGTAAAGTTAACGGTATGGGTAAGCTGGAATCTTATAACGCTGTGGCATCGGCGATTTTGGGACAATCCGAGGTATTCATTTCCGTTAAGAAACAGATTGCCCTTATTCCGAAGCACCGGATGTACACCTTGTGTGCCTCTGCGATGTCTACAGTTTCGATGTCGATTGTCGGAGCATACATGACGATGATCGAACCGAGATATGTTGTAACCGCGCTTGTACTCAACCTGTTCGGCGGATTCATTATTGCTTCCATCGTGAATCCTTACACCGTGCCTAAAGAAGAGGATATTCTCGAGGTACAAGAAGATGAGAAGCAGTCCTTCTTCGAGATGCTCGGCGAATACATTATGGACGGATTCAAGGTAGCCATTACGGTTGCTGCGATGCTGCTTGGTTTTGTAGCATTGATCGCCATGATTAACGGCGTGTTTAACGCAATCTTCGGCATCTCTTTCCAGGAAATGTTGGGATTTGTGTTTGCTCCGTTTGCTTTTGTTATGGGTGTACCTTGGAAAGAAGCCGTCGATGCCGGCAGCATCATGGCTACGAAGCTCGTATCTAATGAGTTTGTGGCAATGCTGGATCTGGCCAACTTTAAAGATATGTCAGAGCGTACTATCGGTATCGTTTCCGTGTTCCTCGTATCCTTCGCGAACTTCTCCTCAATCGGTATTATTGCCGGTGCGGTGAAGGGATTGAACGAGAAGCAAGGGAATGTGGTTGCCCGTTTTGGATTAAAGCTGTTGTATGGTGCAACCTTGGTAAGCGTGTTGTCCGCAACCATTGCAGGATTGTTCCTGTAAAAAGCGAATGATATTGATTATAGAAGAAACTTGATCGTAATCTGAATGGGGGAATATGGACATGGAGCAATTTAAACGGATTCACTTGATCGTATTGGACTCGGTAGGTATTGGCGAAGCACCGGATGCGGCTGCATTTGATGATGTAGGTTCCGATACGCTGGGACATATCGCTCGCGAATGCGGTGGTCTGAACATGCCGAATATGTCAGCACTTGGTCTGTCCAATATCCGTGAAATTGAAGGTGTGCCTGTAGCTGAGAAACCGCGTGCTTACTTTACCAAAATGCAGGAAACTTCCAACGGTAAAGACACCATGACTGGACACTGGGAGATCATGGGTCTGTACATTGATACGCCGTTCCGGGTGTTCCCAGACGGCTTCCCGGATGAGCTGATTACCCGCATTGAAGAAAAGACAGGCCGGAAGGTGATTGGCAATAAACCAGCCAGTGGAACGGAAATTATTGAAGAGCTCGGCGAGGAGCATGTAAAGACAGGTGCACTCATTGTGTATACCTCTGCAGATTCTGTACTGCAGATTGCAGCACATGAAGAGGTTGTACCTTTGAAGGAATTGTATGAGATTTGTGAGTTCTGCCGTGAAATTACGCTGGAGGACCCTTACATGTTAGGACGTATTATCGCCCGCCCATTCGTAGGGGAAGTTGGCCAGTTCAAGCGGACGGCAAACCGTCATGATTACGCGCTTAAGCCATTTGGACGTACAACGATGAATGAGCTGAAAGACGCTGGATTTGATGTAATTGCGCTTGGAAAAATCTCTGATATTTATGATGGAGAAGGAATTACCGAAGGCATCAGAACCGTTTCTAACATGGACGGCATGGACAAACTGGTGGCTACCATGGATAAATCTTTTAACGGTCTAAGCTTCATAAACCTTGTCGACTTCGATGCTGTCTACGGACATCGCCGCGATCCGAAAGGCTACGGTCAGGCTCTGGAAGAGTATGATGTACGTCTGCCTGAGGTGCTCAATAAAATGACGGATGATGATCTGTTGATTATCACAGCGGATCATGGTAATGATCCTACTTATAAAGGAACGGACCATACCCGTGAATATGTGCCGCTGCTCATATATTCTCCACGCTTTGCAGAAGGGAAGGAACTGCCGCTCCGTAAGACGTTTGCGGATATCGGAGCTACGGTAGCCGACAACTTTGGTGTAACAAAACCTGAGTATGGTACGAGCTTTTTAAATGATCTCAAATAATATCTGAATGTGGAGGAATGGAACATGAGTACACATATTGGAGCAAAACCGGGAGATATTGCTGAATCCATACTGCTACCTGGAGATCCGTTACGCGCGAAATTTATTGCTGAAACCTACCTGGAGGACGTTAACTGCTACAACGAAGTACGCGGTATGCTTGGCTTTACAGGAACGTATAAAGGAAAACGTGTATCGGTACAAGGATCAGGCATGGGTGTGCCTTCGATCGGTATCTATGTCAATGAGCTTATCTCCGAATATGGTGTGAAAAATCTGTTCCGTGTCGGCACCTGCGGTGCAATGCAGCAAAATGTACATGTTCGTGATGTCATTTTGGCACAGGCTGCTTGTACGGATTCAGGAATGAACCGCCATCATTTCCAAGGTTACGATTTCTCACCGATTGCGAGCTTCCCGCTGTTGAAAGCAGCTTACGAGCGTGGCGTTGAAAAGGGTCTGAATATGCATGTGGGCAACGTATTCACTTCCGACGTGTTTTATCGTGAAGACAAATCAGCTGTTCAAAAGCTGATGGATCACGGGGTTCTGGGTGTAGAGATGGAGACGACGGCCTTGTATACAATTGCGGCGAGAAAAGGTGTAAATGCCCTGACGATTCTGACGGTAAGCGATCATCTCCTGACCGGGGAAGAAACGACATCGGAAGAGCGTCAGACGACTTTTAACGACATGATGGAAGTGGCTTTGGATACAGCAATTTCGCTTTAATATGCCAAAGATTACTGAAATTCTACTTATTTTATAGAGAATATCAACGCGAACAGTGAGGAGAATGTACGATGAGAATGGTTGATTTGATTGCGAAGAAGCGCGACGGCAAGGAACTGACAACAGAAGAAATCAATTTCTTTATCGACGGATACACCAAGGGTGAAATTCCTGATTATCAGGTCAGCGCGATGGGTATGGCTATCTTTTTCAAAGATATGACAGACCGTGAGCGTGCAGATTTGACGATGGCTATGGTGAACTCTGGTGAGACGATCGATCTGTCTGCGATTGAAGGCATCAAGGTCGACAAACACTCTACTGGCGGCGTAGGCGATACGACGACACTCGTGCTAGCACCTCTCGTAGCTGCTCTCGATATTCCGGTAGCAAAAATGTCTGGACGTGGTCTAGGCCACACCGGCGGAACGATTGATAAACTGGAATCCATTGAAGGCTTCCATGTGGAGATTAGCAAAGATGAGTTTGTTAATCTCGTTAATACACATAAAATTGCTGTTATCGGTCAGACGGGTAACCTGACTCCTGCTGACAAAAAGTTATACGCACTGCGCGATGTTACCGCAACCGTTGATTCCATTCCGTTGATTGCAAGCTCTATCATGAGTAAGAAGATTGCAGCTGGATCGGATGCTATTGTACTTGACGTAAAGACTGGTGCAGGTGCATTTATGAAAACGGTGGAAGATGCGAGGGAACTGGCACATGCGATGGTTAGCATCGGTAACAATGTCGGCCGTAAGACGATGGCGGTCATTTCTGATATGAGCCAGCCACTTGGAGTAGCTATCGGTAACTCTCTGGAGGTGCAAGAAGCTATCGATACACTTCGAGGTGAAGGACCGAAGGATCTGGAAGAGTTGTGTCTTGCACTGGGAAGACAAATGGTATTTCTGGCGAACAAAGCAGAATCACTGGAAGAAGCCGAAGAGAAGCTGAAGGAAGTTATGCGTAACGGTAAGGCGCTTGAGAAATTCAAGGAGTTCATCGCAAACCAGGGTGGAGACGCCTCCGTTGTGGATAACCCTGAAAAGCTGCCACAAGCGAAGTACAAAATCGATCTTCCTGCACTTGAAGACGGTATGGTCGCCGAGCTTGTTGCCGATGAAATCGGAACAGCTGCTATGCTGCTCGGAGCAGGGCGCGCAACGAAGGAATCTGAAATCGATCTGGCTGTTGGCCTGATGCTGAACAAGAAGATTGGTGACACCGTGAAAAAAGGTGATTCCTTGGTGACGATTCACGCAAACCGTGAAAACGTGGATGATGTAAAAGAAAAGCTGTATGCAAACATCCGCATCTCGGATCACGCAGAAGCTCCTATGTTGGTGCATGACATCGTAACTGAATAGACGTAACCGTCTTAACATAAATGTGAAATATGATTGTCCCTCCATTGTATTTCCGGGGGGACAGTTTTTTTGTTGGCTTATAGATCATATCGTCTGCGCGTCGCTCATATATTGCTAATGGGGAAAGGTAAGTAAGGCAGTTTGATGGGAGAGAGAAGCCGTCCGTAAGAGCCATCCTGATTAGGGAGGCGGGCGGCTATGACAATCGATCAGTTGATTGCTTTGCTGGCACTTATCGTTATGATCATCGGACTTGTGGTGAACAAGAGCAAATCATAAGCAAGTTCGGATGAGGGCAGATATTGCCCTCTTTCTTTTTGTGTTCTTTGAAGCTATCTTCATATTATTTCCACTCTAGTACCTGGTGCTATATTGCTAGATTTCGCAGAAAGTCATATACTGTGGTTGCAATGTTCTCCATATTTCATCAATTCATAGGAGGAAGTCATGCTCTATGTATCAGCGTTTGTCGTTTCTATATTGCTAGTGCTTCTACTAATTCCGCCGTTTCGCAAGCTTGCTGTCAAAATCGACTTTGTTGATAAACCAAGGCCCGACAGTGAACGTAAAATTCACCGTGAACCTATTCCGCTTACCGCAGGTATAGCGATTTTCCTTGGATTTTTTATTACATATTTTGTGTTCATAGGCTCAATTACGACAGAAGCCGTCGGGATTTTTCTCGGCAGTGTACTAATACTTGGGATCGGCCTTGTGGATGATTGGTATAAAACCAATGGCAAGGAGCTGGCTTCACTACCGAAGTTGATTGTTCAGGTATGTGCAGCAATTATCGTGTACAGTTCCGGTATTGCATTTGAGGGATTTAACAATCCGTTCAACGGCCAGTACATCAATTTGCCGGAATGGCTGCAGCTTGTGCTTACAATTCTGTGGATTTTCGGCGTTACCACGGTCATCAATTTTTCGGATGGTATCGACGGATTGGCTGGCGGGCTCTCGGCTATTTCGGGAGGAACCTTGTTCGTGGTCGCTTTGACGCTGGGAAGAGGGGATTCGGCACTGCTTGCCGTCATACTGGTGGGTGCGGCTCTAGCCTATTTGCGATATAACAAACCACCGGCCAGAGTGTTTATGGGTGATGCGGGGGCGACGTTCCTTGGCTTTATTCTCGGCATTATCGCTTTGGACGGAGCTTTTAAGGGTGCTACGCTTGCCTCATTATTCGTTCCGATCTTCGCTCTGGGCGTACCGATATTCGACAACATTATTGTGGTCATCCGTAGACTACGTGAGTCCAAACCGATCTACCAAGCGGACGCGTCTCAGGCACATTACCGGCTGCTTGCGACAGGACTGAACCAGAAGCAGACACTCATCTTTTTGTGCTTGCTGAATCTGTGTTTTGGTCTGACAGCGATTATCCTTGCGTTAAATGAAGCTGGAGTTTAGTTGGTTATATCGTATTTACTAAGATAGAAAAAAAGCTTTGCCCTTCCAATGGAAGTGGCAAAGCTTTTTTGTGTTTCATCCGGAAATTGTAAGACCGCAGTGATAGGCATCATCGGTTAGCCCTGCGGTCTGTTTTCCTCAAACTTTTCTTGAGTATAGCTTTCTGGCTAATAAAGCTGCACCATCTGCCGGTGTCAGATCATTTTTCCCTTCCATGAAAGACAAGCCGGGGAAGCGGCTTAACAGAGCTTCACGAAAGGCATCACGGAAAATAGCGGAATGGTTGAATATAGAGCCAGTACAAACAACCTCGGTTTCTGTAAGCTCTGGGTCCCGCCCGATCAGGGCCGCCGTGGTCTCCGCAAGTTCTACCGCTTGATCCCTCAAAATGCCTTGGGCCAGATCATCGCCATCCTTCGCAGCCTCCACGCAATAGCGGGCAAATGCAGCAATGTCATTTCTTCCAATAGAAGACTGATAGACATAGGCTTTCAGTTCTGAAATATGTCCGAAGTTATAAGCATCCGTAATACGCTGGGACATCAACGTAGCCGGTAGCATACCTTCAAGACTCTTGATTACCGTCTTCAGGGTAAGAAGACCGATCTGGTAGCCGCTGCCTTCGTCGCCGAGGATATGGCCCCAGCCACCGACGCGGTAGCGCTCACCTTTTTTGGTGATTCCATATGTATTGGATCCGGTTCCTGAAATGACCAAAATGCCATACTCCCGTTCCAGTGAAGCCATTAATGATATTTCTGCCTCGGTTGTGATGGATATGGGAAATGAAAAGTTATGCTGCTGCTGATAAGATCGGAGAAAGGAAATAACGTTATCTTTTTCTTCCGACGTACTTACGCCCGACATACCCAAACATATACCTTTGATTGCTGCACCAGACAAGGATAAGGATAAAGGCTCTACCACACGGTTAAGAACATTCGAAAGCTCCTGCATGGCACCATTAAAAGTGACGACATACGGATTGGTGGAGCTTCCCGAGTATCGGGACAATACCTTACCATGGCTGTCTATGGCGGCCGCTTCCGTTTTAGTACCGCCTCCGTCAACGCCTAAAAAAATATCCATCGCTAATCACTTCGCTTTCCATTTCAGTATAGGAGAAAACCATAGTGATGTAAAATAAAATTTTAAAAATATAATAATGAATTGAAATAATATTTCATACATTCTATAATAAACACAATCTAACTTTTTGAAAGCGATATCATTTATTTGTCGAATTTTGATTTTTGATATACGTTTGGCCGTTATTTTTACGTCATTTGAAAGTAGAAGGAGGGGCAAGCCATGATCGTATCCGGTTGGGAAAAGGATCTTCCGGTAATCGTAGTCGGACTTATGTCGGGAACTTCCCTGGATGGCATAGATGCGGCTGTTGTGCGGATTACCGGAAGCGGATTGCAGTCACAGGTGGAGCTTATTCATTACGCAAGTACACCGTACGATGCTTCAACCAGAGAGAAACTGAAGGCACTATGCAGTGTAGAGCATTCCAGCAGCGCTTCGATATGCAGCATGAATACCTATTTGGGAGGTCTGTTCGGTGAAGCAGTTCTTCAAGCCGTCTCGGAAGCCAAGCTTCAAATCGATGACGTTCATTTGATTAGCTCGCACGGTCAAACGGTGTGGCATATTCCTGTGGGAGAGAGTGGAGATCACTACTCGGTTCCTTCTACACTGCAAATCGGTGATATATCGGTTATAGCCAAGCACACCGGAACAATGGTCGTGGGCGATTTCAGGCCTGCGGACATGGCCGTCGGTGGACAAGGCGCACCTCTTGTTCCATACGGTGATTTTATTCTGTTTCGGGATGAGCGTAAAGGGCGTCTGCTCCAAAATATCGGCGGTATCGGGAACTGCTCGGCCATCCCGGGTGGTGCAGATCCCACAGAAGTGCTCGCGTTCGACACAGGACCGGGCAATATGGTTATGGATGAAGTCGTTCATGTCTTGTCCGGGGGCCGTCTGTCTTACGATGAAGAAGGACGGTGGGCGGCACAGGGGAGGGCCGACGATGCTCTTCTTGCTGAAATGATGTCACACCCTTATTTTCATATGGCACCTCCCAAGTCCACAGGCAGAGAATTGTTCGGTAAGAGCTACGCTTCTTGGTTCTTAGACAAGGCCAAGGAGCGGAACCTTTCGGATGAGGACATCATTGCAACAGCGACAGCATTTACCGCTCATTCGATAGCAGACAGTTACCAGAAATATGTGTTTCCGGTTTGCAAAATTGATGAAGTGATCGTTACCGGCGGCGGGGCTCATAATTTAGAGCTGCTACGGATGCTTTCCGGACTGCTACCGGAGCAGACGGTGTTGACCTCGGCACAGCTTGGCTTTCATGATGATGCAAAAGAAGCCGTCATTTTTGCACTGCTGGGTAATGATTTCATGCATGGCATTCCGAATAATTTGCCTGCGGCAACAGGTGCAGAGCGTCCAACAGTCATGGGAAAATTGGCATTGCCATAGAGGATTCCGAAGGGATCAGGAAAGTACCACAAAAGAGAGGATGAAAAACTGTGCTTAAGCCACTTATACGTGAACAATTGGCTGCGGTCGTGGGGGAAAAATGGCTGAAAGACGACGCGGAAAGCCTTGTTTCTTACAGTTACGATGCTACACCGCTTTATCAGTCTATGCCGGATGGTGTTGTTTTTCCAGGGAGCACTCAAGAGGTTTCCGACATAGTGAAAATATGTGCCGCGAATGGAATTCCGATTGTCGGACGAGGGGCCGGCAGCAATCTGTGCGGGGGAACCGTACCGCTTCAAGGCGGGCTCATTATTGTGATGACCCGGATGAACAAGCTGCTTGAGATTGATGCGGATAACCTGACCGCAACCTTTCAGACAGGGCTGAATACGAAGCAATTTCATCAAACAGTAGAGCGTGCTGGACTATTTTATCCGCCGGATCCAAGCAGCATGATCATTTGTACGATGGGTGGAAATATTGCGCTTGGAGCAGGCGGACTGCGAGGACTTAAATACGGTACAACCAAGGATTACGTACTGGGACTCGAAGCGGTCCTGCCGGATGGAAGTATTATGCGCACGGGTGGCAAGCTGGTGAAAGACGCGGCTGGATACGATTTGACCCGTCTCTTGGTCGGATCGGGAGGAACGCTGGCAATATTGACGGAAGCAACGGTAAAGCTGATTCCGAAGCCGCCGTACCGGCGTGCAATGGTCGCCATGTACGATGACATTTATGCGGCGGCACGTACAGTGTCGAACATTATTGCCAATCATATTTTTCCATGTACATTGGAATTTATGGATCAGCCGACGCTTCAGGTCGTGGAGGATTTTGCGAAGATTGGTCTTCCAGTGCACGCAAAGGCGATGCTGGCGATTGAGCAGGACGGCAGTGAGGAAGACGTGGAACGTGATTTGAAACGAATCGAAGAAATTTGCCTGGAATCAGGAGCTACCCAGATGAAGATTGCGGCTTCGCCGGAAGAAGGGGCCAAGGTTATGGAAGCCCGGCGCAGTGCGCTCGCGGCCTTGTCCCGTCTGCGTCCGACAACGATCCTAGAGGATGCGACCGTTCCGCGCTCCAAGATTGCCGATATGGTGCTCGAAGTTCAGCGTATAGCTGAGAAATATGATGTGCAGATTTGTACGTTCGGCCATGCAGGGGACGGAAACCTTCACCCGACGGCTATGACGGATGCGAGAAATCCCGAGGAGATCCACAGAGTAGAGCAAGCCTTTGCTGAGATATTTGAAGCAGCGATTGAGCTGGGCGGTACGATTACAGGAGAACACGGCGTAGGTATTGTAAAAGCTCCGTATTTGGAGTGGAAGGTTGGCGCTGCCGGATTGGATATGATGAAACGGATTAAGGATGCCATTGATCCGGCTGGTATTATGAACCCCGGCAAAATGTTTGCGGAGACGAGAAAACGGATTGTGATGCAGGAGCAGCCTAAGTTAACTGGAGTATGAAGGGAATGACTGGAATGGAACAATCACATGGCGCGCTCGCTCAGCGCATGAAGCTGACGCTGGATGAAGAGCAGCTGACCAACTGCATGCGTTGCGGCTTTTGCCAGATGGCCTGCCCGACTTTTCTGGAGACTGGACTCGAGGCGGCATCGCCGCGGGGTCGGATTGCACTCATGAAAGCGGTCGTGGACGGGATTATGGAACCTGATGAAAGCTTCCAGAGCCAGATGGATCTATGTCTCGGCTGTCGTGCCTGTGAGCCTGCATGTCCGTCCGATGTGAAATACGGACAGCTTATTGAACAGACACGGGAAGCTATTGTGAAGGAGAAGAAATTTTCCGTACCTGTGAAGCTTGCCCGAAAGACTTTTTTGCAGGGGATATTTCCGCATAAAGGCCGGCTGAAGTTTATGGGCAAGACTCTTAAATTTTATCAAACGTCAGGTCTGCAGAAATTCGCCCGTACTTCTGGCGCAATGAAGATGTTTCCTGAGCATCTCCGTCAGTTGGAGAAGGTGCTTCCGACGGTAACGGGAGACGGCCTAGCAGATCTTTGGAAAAAAGCGGGGTTCCCGCTACGTACAGAGAAGACCTCGTCTGGATCGGATTTACTGATCATTCCAGCGGTGGGTGAGAAGGTATCAAGGGTCGGCATGTTCCGCGGCTGCATTATGGATGTGATGTTTGCTGAAACGAATGTGAATACAGTTCGATTGTTGCGTCAGGCTGGCTTCGAGGTAGCGATCCCGGACAGTCAGGTATGTTGCGGGGCGTTGCACGCACATGCCAGTGAGATGGAGGATGCGCGTGATTTGGCCGGACAAAACCTGATCGCTTTTAAGGAGGCAGCGGTCGACTACATCGTAAGCAATGCCGGCGGCTGCGGAGCGCTGCTGAAGGAATACGACCACTTGATGAAGGATGCAGCCGATGCCGGGCAGCAAGCCGATGCACGTCAGTTCGCTGGGCAGTTAAAGGATATTTCCGAGCTGCTACAGGATATTGGCCGCCCACTTATACCGATAGAGGATAAATCGGATGAGACTGCACCGGTGAAAGTGACATATCAGGATTCGTGTCATCTGCGGAATGTTATGCGTGTTCAGGGACAGCCGAGAGAACTGATTCATCAGATGCAGGGTGTGAGTCTGTGCGAGCTTCAGGGATCTGAGGTCTGCTGCGGCTCGGCGGGTATCTACAATATGACACAGCCTCAAATGTCGATGGATCTGCTAGATCATAAAATGGATCATGTAAAAGATACCCGTGCGGAGGTAGTGATTACGTCCAATCCGGGCTGTCTGCTTCAAATGAAGTGGGGGATTGAACGGGCTAGAGTTCAGGACCATGTTGAAGCTGTTCACCTCGTGGACTTTTTGACTGAGCGTGTCCACCTTCACGATAAGGACCAAGATGATTAAAATGAAAGTGCAATGATACTATCGATTCGATTGCTCCCTGCATCTATGTGCCGGGGGTTTTCTTTATATCCAATAACTCATCCGAAAGCGGATACGGAAATGGGATTATGACATGTATTGATTGGGTTTCTCCATGTTTTTTGGGCTGTAGGGCGGTTATAGTTAGATCAAGCGTGAGGCCAGAACCTTAGGAGGAATCATTCATGTCTAAAATAACGTTTATTGGTGCGGGCAGCACCGTATTTGTCAAAAATGTGCTAGGTGACGTGATGGCAACACCTGCATTGCAAGGCTTTGAGCTTGCATTGTTTGATATTGATCCCGAGCGTCTTCAGGATTCGGAGCGGCTGCTTAACAGCATGAAGAATACACTTGGCAGCACCTGTGTTATCAAGGCATATTCAGACCGCAAGGAAGCGCTGAGAGGGGCCAAATATGTAATTAATGCAATTCAGGTGGGCGGTTATGATCCTTGTACGATTACGGATTTTGAAATTCCGAAGAAATACGGTCTGCGTCAGACGATTGCCGATACAGTTGGCATTGGCGGGATATTTCGCAACCTGCGTACGATTCCGGTTATGCTTGATTTTGCAAGGGATATACAGGAGGTTTGTCCGGATGCATGGTTCCTTAACTATACGAATCCGATGGCAGTTCTAACGAATGTCATGAATACTGCAGGCGGCGTTAAGACGGTAGGGTTATGCCATAGCGTTCAGGTCTGTGTGGACGGATTGTTTCAATCGCTCGGCATGGATCAGACCGGTGTAGAGTCCAAAATTGCCGGGATTAACCATATGGCCTGGCTGCTAGAAGTCAAAAAGGATGGAATCGATCTGTATCCAGAAATTAAACGCCGTGCAGCTGAGAAACAGAAAGAACAGCATTGGGATATGGTCCGTTATGAGCTGATGTTTCGCTTCGGTTATTATGTGACTGAATCCTCCGAACATAACGCAGAATATCACCCGTACTTTATTAAGCGCAGCTATCCGGAATTGATCGAGAAGTACAATATTCCACTGGATGAGTATCCACGCCGCTGTATTAACCAGATTAACGGTTGGAAGGAAATGCGCGGGAAACTGTTTGAAAGCCAGAGTATCGAGCATTCGCGTTCCAAGGAATATGCTTCCTACATTATGGAGGCGATGGAGACGAACATTCCGTTCAAAATCGGCGGCAATGTCATGAACACTGGGTTGATTACGAACCTGCCGAAGGAAGCCTGTGTAGAAGTGCCTTGTCTCGTAGACTCGTCGGGTGTTACGCCTACGTACGTGGGGGATCTGCCTCCGCAGCTCGCTGCGCTGAACCGAACCAATATCAATACTCAGCTACTCACCGTCGAGGCGGCCATCACCGGCAAAAAAGAACATATCTATCACGCTGCTATGCTTGATCCGCATACAGCAGCCGAATTGTCTCTCGACGATATCGTGGGGCTTTGCGACGAATTGATCGAAGCGCACGGCAACTGGCTGCCTTCATTTAAATAAACGGAACATAATACGAAATACCATAAAGAGACTCTCCCTTTCCGCAATGGTTGCGGGAATAGGGAGAGTCTTTTTATGTTCGAAAACTTATGTCTGACTAAGATAAGAAGCAGGCGTTCATAATATGTTTAACTGATTTTAGGAAGAGAGGGATTTGATGAAAGTTGAGCTTGGCCGTTGTCTGTTGAACGAAGTGCTGTTGAAGGCTGAAATGACGACGGTAGACCTTTCCCGAAAACTGCTGTACAAACCTGAACGATTGTCCGACTATATCGATAATAAGAGGGTGATGCCGCTGAAGGTTGCTTTATCGATCGCAGATACGACTGACTGCCGTGTGGAAGAACTATACGAAATCATTCCGGTAAAAACCCATAAAAATTAAATGATTTTCTCTTGGCATGATTCTGGGCGACATGCTATAATGCTCGTAATTAGTAAAGGGGAGTAGCTCTACAACAAAGTCGTCATTACGTGACAACGCATGTCTCCGGCTTTGTTGGCAACGAAAGTTGTTTGCGAGACCTTTGCCGTATTCGGTAAAGGTATCTATTCCTGCTTCATATTTACGGGTAAATACCTTTATCGCCGACTTTTCGGGGTAAGGGTATTTTTTTGTTTCCCTTGATCTGAAAAGAGCGGACTATCACATAGAAGGGAAGGATGCTGTTGAACACGGGACTGTTACTGGAGTACGGATGGGTTCTTTTGGTGTTAATTGGTTTGGAGGGGATTCTTGCAGCGGATAATGCGCTAGTTATGTCGATCATGGTTAAACATCTGCCGGAAGAGCGGAGAAAGAAGGCTTTATTTTACGGATTAGCTGGTGCATTTGTGTTTCGTTTTACCTCCCTCTTTATTATCTCGTATTTGGCGGATGTTTGGTACGTTCAGGCATTGGGGGCAGCTTACCTACTGTATATCAGTATCAATCATATCGTGAAGCAGTTCTTTGTGAAGAAGAAGATTCACATGAAAGAGGCTACGAAAAAAGAAGAGAATTTTTGGGTCACCGTACTTAAAGTAGAGCTAGCGGATATCGCCTTTGCGGTTGACGCCATCTTGGCAGCCGTTGCGCTTGCGCTGACCTTGCCGGAAACGAGTTTGCCGCAAATCGGTGGAATGGATGGCGGACAGTTCCTTGTTATTTTAGCTGGCGGGATCATTGGACTTATTATTATGCGTTTTGCTGCAACATACTTTAGCAAGCTTCTCGTCCGAAGACCTGGTCTGGAAACAGCAGCATTCATGATTGTCGGTTGGGTTGGGATAAAGCTGGCCGTATATACGCTGGCACATCCTGACATCGCAATGATTGATAAGGGTTTTCCGAAAAGTACAGGCTGGAAGCTCATTTTCTGGGGGGTTCTGATCCTGATCGCTGTCCTCGGCTGGTTCTTGTCTAAGGACAAAAGCGAGCTTACGAAGACAGAACAAAAGCAGTTGGAATAATGACTTGTCGCTGCATAACCTGTAAGAGTATAGGAAATATTTTTTATAGGCGTGTGCTTATTGTGGTTACTACAATAGAGGAGTAGAATGTTAGTATCAGGCAACACCTTTTTAGAAGTGAACCAGCCTTATTGGCCGATGTATTCGGAATAGGCAAGCGCCTGTTCGAAGCACGCTAGCCATTAAGGCTTTTTTGAGCTTTTATATGAGAAAAATAAGGATGGGAGTGCAATCATGATCATCATTAAAACGGAAGAACAAATTGCAAAAATGAATAAAGCTGGGCAACTGCTTGCCGAGTGCCACCGGCAAATCGCCGGAATGATTAAGCCCGGAGTTACAACTATGGAAATCGACCAGTTTGTCGAAAAATTCCTTAAACAACATGGAGCGCATCCTGAGCAGAAGGGTTACCATGGTTATCCGTTTGCTACATGCGCGTCGGTAAACGACGTCATTTGTCATGGATTTCCAAGTGATGTGCCTTTGAAGGACGGAGATATCGTTACCATTGATATGGTCGTTAAACTGGATGACTGGTTGGCGGATTCCGCCTGGTCTTACGCTGTCGGAAACGTCTCCGAAGAAGCACAACATCTGCTAGACGTAACCAAAAAAGCACTTTACCTCGGCATTGAGCAGGCTGTTATCGGGAATCGGATTGGAGATATCTCACATGCAATCCAGTCGTATGCTGAATCGGAGAACTTGTCTGTAGTACGGAATTTTGTCGGCCACGCGATCGGTCAGGATATGCATGAAGAACCTCAGGTCCCTCACTATGGACCTCCTCACCGCGGTCCTCGCTTGAAAGAGGGAATGGTCATTACGATTGAGCCGATGCTCAATATCGGTTCCTATGGCTGCAAGATCGATCCGGATGGCTGGACTGCCCGGACGGTTGACGGAAAATGGTCAGCGCAGTATGAGCATACGCTAGCTATTACCAAGGATGGCCCGTTGATCCTTACGGAACAGGATGCTTAATCACTTTTCAGTGGCTTATAATCGTTAAATTTTTTAAAATATAAATCAAGTATAAGTTTTGACTTATACTTGACTTATATTTCACGTATGAAGGGACAAAGAACATGACGATTAAAAAAGCTTTAACGGTTGCCGGTTCGGATACAAGCGGTGGTGCTGGTATCCAGGCAGACTTGAAAACATTTCAGGAATTTGATGTTTACGGCATGACGGCACTGACTACTATCGTGTGCATGGAGCCGGAAACGTGGAATCATCAGGTATTCCCAGTGGCTCTGGATATTGTGGAAACACAACTCAAGACGGTGATTGAAGGAATCGGAATTGACGCTATGAAGACGGGCATGCTCGGTTCCGTTGAGATTATTGAGCTTGTCTCACAGTATATTGACCGTTATGACCTGAAACGGGTCGTTATCGATCCCGTGATGGTATGCAAGGGCACCGATGAAGTGCTTCAACCAGAGAACACGGAAGCGATGATTGAGTTCCTGCTGCCGCGGGCGGATCTGGTAACACCGAACCTGTTCGAAGCTTCGCAGCTCGCGAAATCCGGTCCGATCAAGACTCTGGAACAAATGCAGGAAGCTGCAGCAGTGATCCACAGCAAGGGAGCCAAGAACGTCCTGATTAAAGACAGAGGAAAGATCCAGGAAGGCAAAGCAATGGATCTTCTGTATGACGGCAAAAACTTTGAGTGGTTTGAAGCGGATGCTATCGTTACGCAATTCACGCATGGTGCGGGCTGCACCTCCTCCGCGTCAGTAACAGCCGGTCTTGCCAAAGGGCTTACCGTTCGGGATTCAGTTCAGCAAGCTAAGGTATTTATTACTCAAGCCATTTCAAACGGCTTCCAATTGAACGAATTTGTTGGTCCAACACGTCACTCCGCACACCGGAGTAGCTTATAGATAACGGTAGAAGCCGACGGTTTATCATTGGACTACGATAACGAAACAAAGGCCTTTCTTTATGAAAGGCTTTTGTTTTTTTGTGCAGTTTTGTGCATATATATACTTGTACAACGAAGGGCAACTGCTGATTCATTCGTAATTGAGATGTTAGGCGCCCTCATCCATCATTATGTGATATACTTCAAGTTAAGGGTCTTCTAGAGAATTGAGAAAATGTTTAGGGGTTGAGATATGTTTCAGGATGTTCTGGATTTTTTAATGAAGTTTGGTCCATGGGGATTGTTTATTCATTCATTTTTGGATGCTGTAATCTTTCCGATTCCTGCGTTCTTTCTACAAGTTTCTTTAAGTATTGTTCACCCGTCAACTGCCCTATGGCTGGCAACTTACGGCTTTATCGGCTGTCTGCTCGGTACGCCTGTCGGTTATCTAATCGGTAAATTGCTAGGCAAATCAGTACTTTACAAAATATTAAAAAAAGAGTGGATTGACGCTGCTACTGACCGATTTCAAAAAAACGGCGAGGCTGCTATTTTGGTCGGTTCGTTTACGCCGATACCATTCAAAGTGTTTACGATTCTGTCTGGCTGTCTGAATTTTCCGCTATGGCGCCTTATGGTTTACGCTGCAATAGGCAGAGCGACAAAATTTTATGTCGTGGGAATACTGTTCTACTTATACGGAAATGCAGCTGAAGGCATGGTGAAGAACGTATCCCTTTATATATTCATCATAGCAGTTCCATTACTGCTGCTCGGTGTGTACTGGAACCGGAGACGTAAACGCAAACGTAATGAAGTTCTTCAGTCTGAGACGAAGACTGAGAAACCCGTCCTTGAAGCTAAAGTCCCAGATCAACAAACTCCATCAGCATAATGAACACATAAAATCACAGTTGATTTTTAAGCTGAATTAGTGATAATTTAGCATACAAAAACGCTTGGACAAATTTCCAAGCGTTTTTGGCTTATATTTATTTGTTTAACTTCCAGATTGCATTTTATAGTTCCTCAAAATCATACCATTTGCCTTCGTCATAATACAAAAGACAGGAGAGAGCCTGGGTTGGCATCTCCTGTCTCAGAGAAGGTAAATTATCGTTGCTACGAAGCCCGACTAACCAGTCTTTCCGAATCTGAAAATTTTTCCTCTATCTTTGGTGTCCGTCACAGGTTGGAAGGTTGAAGTAGAGGATAACGATGAGTTCACCAAATTATTCAAATAACCATCAAGAGGGCCCCGATATATTTCATTCAATTGCGGTGAATTGGAGAAATCCTCTGGCGTGACGAGGTGCGGAGGTTTATTAACCAGATGCAGTCCGGCTTGCTCAAAGACAGTCGCTACGAAGTGGGAACAGAAGTAGGCATCATCGCGATCGATATGAATTCTAAATAGGATACCCAGCAGTCCAAGCAGGTTGTACTTATACCGATCCTGATCGTGCATCATTTCTTTGACCAGGTTGTACATATGCTGGTAATCTTCACAGCTGACACGGCAGCGGTAAACAGCGCATTCTGATGTGCGGAAGAAAGGTGCTCTAAGATTCTCGCGGACCAAACCTCCATCGAACGGATTGTTCGCTTGTTTACGACCGAAGCTGTAAACTTCATGCAGATCGGAATCAAACGCGATAGAAGCGTGATTCAGCGGGGCATTCGTAAAGCATCGGATCATCCTGCTGAACCAGGTGCCTGTGCCTGTAAGCACAATCCAAATATTTTGTTCCGTATACATACTCGCAAACTCCTTTGTTAACGGTCCATACCTGTACTCATATATATGCTTGCTCCTTTCACAATAAACGAAAAGAGCGTGCTATTCAAGTTAAAAAAAACCATTTTCTTTCAAATCAGTTATTATACCACTTATTTAAAATGAGCTCTCAGAAGAGCGACGAAAAGGTGAAGAGAGCTAATTAAACGGCGTTTATTGGAGAGGTTGTTCAAAAAGTCCGCTTTTGATCACGAAGTGAATCAGGAAGTGGGCTCGGCATCGAATCTTGAATTCAGCCGGCCCTTCCGGTGCTCACGTACCCAAAACGTACGCTCCGCTCCTCAGTCCCTAGCTTCTTCCAACCTTCTCGGTGCTGAAAACCGACCTTTTTGAACACGCACTGGAAGAGATAATCTCTCAAGAACAGATGATTTTCTTAAAAAATCTCCGCTACTGCAACACGTTGAAGGAGAACGGAATCCCAATCTAGAATTGTATGTACAATAATTGTACAACGAGAGACTGGGGGAACTTCAGACGATGATTAATGGCAAAAGCCTATGCAGCGATCTCATGATTCAGGCTATAGAGAGGGCACCGATCGGAACGTTATTTCTTAATTCCGAAGGATACATCATAAATGTTAATCCTTTCGCATGTTTACTTGTGGGATGCGAAGCTGATGAGCTTATGAATCGCTCCATTCATGACTGGATCCATCCGGATGATGCTTTGTTGGTTCATTCCCGCCTCACTGAGCTGTTAAAGGGAGATCAGCATACCAATCAGGTTGAGCTAAGGATGCTTCATAAATTGGGTCATATGCTATGGGTGTCTTCCACATTGTCTGCGGTAAAAGATGACGAAGGAAGAATCCTCGGATTTGTGGTGCATTTAATCGATCTGACGGCGCAGAAGAGAGCTTATCATTACGCAGAGGAAGTGACGATTCAATCTGACAAGCTGTCGATGGCAGGACAGCTGGCAGCTGGTATAGCTCATGAAATCCGAAATCCGATGACATCTATCAAGGGCTTTGTTCAGCTTATGCGTTCAGGCTCAGGAAGTAAAGAGGAGTATTTTGACATTATATCCTCCGAAATTGAACGTATCGAGCTGATCCTCGGGGAACTGCTGTTATTAGCTAAGCCCCAGGGTATCAAATATGAGCGGAAAGATATTCGGCTTCTGCTTGAACAGGTTCTAACCCTCCTTAATACACAGGCCATCCTCAACAATGTAGAGATTATCACGGGATTTGGCCCGGAACCGGCTTATGTGAAATGTGATGAAAATCAAATGAAACAGGTGTTCATAAATTTTATTAAGAATGCAGTGGAATCCATGCCGGGTGGGGGAAAACTTACAATTCATATCGAATGCAGCGGTATAGATCAGCTTGTCATTGTTTTTGTGGACGAGGGCTGCGGCATTCCTGAATCTATTTTATCCCGCCTGGGTGAACCGTTTTATACGACAAAAGAAAAAGGAACCGGTCTTGGCTTTATGATCAGTAAAAAAATGATCGAGGATCACTTCGGTCAAGTTGTTGTATTCAGTAAGCCCAATGAGGGAACAACGATAAAGGTTACACTACCGCTTGCACATACGGCAAATGAACACGTAACTGACATGTTCTGACGTTTTAGGTTTAATAAAACTCTTGACCAGATGTATCCTTAATCCTAAATTATAGAAAGATACAGGAAGAAGGAGGGCTGTTCATGAGTCATACTCACTTGATGAACGATCCCAAACGGCGTAAGCTGCTGTTCAGCGCCGGCCTCAGCTGGATGTTTGATGCTATGGACGTCGGCATGATCTCATTTATTGTAGCTGCACTGGCTACAGAATGGTCGCTTAGCTCACAGCAGATTGGTTTGCTTACAAGCACCACTTCCATCGGAATGGTGTTTGGTGCTGCACTTGCAGGCTTTTTGGCGGATAAGTACGGCCGGAAGAATGTTTTACTGTGGACACTGCTTATTTTCTCAGCAGCAAGTGGTTTATCCGCACTCGCCACAGGTTTTGTTATGCTCTGTATTTTTCGATTTATTGCAGGTTTCGGGCTGGGAGGTGAACTGCCAGTAGCTTCGACTCTTGTGTCTGAAAGTATGCCGGTGGAAGACCGCGGCAGAGCGGTTGTACTGCTCGAAAGTTTCTGGGCCGCGGGATGGATTTTGTCAGCGTTGATCGCTTACTTTATCATTCCGGATTATGGATGGAAGATGGCATTTGTCATTGGAGCTTTACCTGCGTTTTACGCGCTATACTTACGGAAAGCGATTGAAGATCCCCCGAGGTATCTCCAGCAAAAGAGCGCCCGCAAGCTGACATTCATTCAACGTGTACAATCCGTCTGGTCTCAGGAACACCGTAAAACGACTATCATGTTATGGCTTCTCTGGTTTACGGTTGTATTCTCTTACTATGGAATGTTCCTTTGGCTACCAACCGTCATGCTGGACAAAGGCTTTAGCCTGGTCAAAAGCTTTCAGTATGTGTTGATTATGACATTTGCACAGCTACCCGGATATTTCACAGCTGCTTACTTCATTGAAAAGTTTGGTCGAAAATTTGTGCTTGTTACATACTTAATTTGTACGGCTCTTAGTGCCATATGGTTCGGTTATGCTGATTCCGTTGGCACTCTGATGGCTGCAGGCATTAGCCTCTCTTTCTTTAATTTGGGTGCCTGGGGTGGATTGTACGCGTATACTCCAGAATTGTACCCGACGCGCGTACGCTCCACTGGAGTCGGGCTGGCAACATCCTTCGGACGTATCGGCGGTGTGATCGCACCTCTGCTGGTCGGTTTCCTGAAGGGCGGAGGCACAAGTATTGAATCGATTTTTATCATGTTTTTTATTACGATTTTGATCGGGGCATTCGGCGTAATGCTGCTAGGTAAGGAGACAAAGGGGCAGGAGTTAGCTGATTAGCGAATAACCGAACCGGAGATTAGGAGAATAACCTAACAAGAGGGGCGGCCTCAAGGTCATGGATTAAACCTTGAGGCCGCCCCTCTTTGTGTGATGGTATTTTGTTATACCTCCATGATGGAAGGCATAATGAATGGACTTCGTCCCAATTCTCTTTTGAAATAGCGGTTCAGTGTTGTTGTGGTGATCTGTTCCCAGGCTGCACGGTCATATTCCCGCTGATCACCTGCCTTATTGAGATGCTTACGCAACATAGCCTCAGCACGGCGCAGCAGCGGCTTGGAATCCTGCATGTATACAAAACCGCGGGTGATCAATTCAGGTCCGGCAAGCAGCTTACGTGTTTCACGGTTGATCGTAATTGCAACAATGACAACACCGTCATGCGCGAGCTGAACTCGTTCCTCTAGTAGTTCTTTTTCATGGGTGCGAAGTTCGCCATTGTTGATATACACGTCCCCGGAAGGGATATTTCGGCCTTTGCGGGCTCCGTTCCGGTACAAGGACAGCGTGTTGCCGATATTTAGAAGATACACATGATTTTCCGGTACACCGACCTGCATGGCCAGTTGACGGTGATTCAGCATCATCCGGTATTCACCGTGAATAGGTACAAAATACTTTGGACGCAAGCTGCTGAGCATCAGCTTCAGATCTTCCCGGCATCCGTGCCCAGACGTATGGATGTCCAGTATGGAGCCGTAACGTACATCTGCACCAGCACGCATCAGCAGATCGATGCTGCGATTGACGTTCTGCGTGTTGCCCGGAATCGGTGAAGATGAGAAGATGACGGTATCGTCAGGATGAATTTGAATGGAACGGTGTGCTCCCGAGGCAATTCGGGTAAGCGCAGCATTCGGCTCTCCCTGACTGCCGGTACAGATGATCAAAACCTGCTCATCACGGTATCGATTAACGGCTTTGACGTCAATTATCATACCGTCCGGAACACGAATATAGCCAAGCTCCTGTCCGATGACAAATACCTTTTCCATACTGCGTCCGACAATAGCGATTTTACGGTTCGTGCGGATCGCAGCATCCACAACTTGCTGCAGCCGATGAACATTGGAGGCAAAGGTTGCGAATAATATCCGGCCAGGGCATTCTTGAAACTGCTTAAGTATGGAATCGCCTACAGTTCGTTCAGAAGGGGTGAAGCCTTCACGCTCACTGTTTGTACTGTCCGCAAGCAGAGCCAGTACACCTCTCTGACCGATGCTCATAATTTTGTGAATATCGGCGGGTTTATCCTCCGGTGTAAAGTCGAACTTAAAGTCTCCAGTATGTACGACCGGCCCATAAGGTGTCTCGACCACGATGCCAAAAGCATCGGGAATACTGTGCGTTGTCCGGAAGAAATGGACGGAAAGATGCTTGAAAGAGATAGTCTCGCTTTCATGGAAAATACGCAAATCGCTTTGATCCAGTAACCGGTGCTCTTCCAGCTTGGCACGTACAAGACCTATCGTTAGCGGGCCGCCGTATATCGGCATCTGAATCTGGCGTAGTACATAAGGGATTGCCCCAATATGGTCTTCATGGCCATGCGTGAGAAACAGTCCTTTGATCTTGCTCTTATTCTCAATCAGGTAGCGGATATCCGGAATAATATAATCTACGCCGCTCATTTCAGCGTCCGGAAATTTAAGACCGGCATCAATAATAATAATTTCATTTTTAAACTCAACACCGTACATATTCTTGCCGATTTCACCAAGACCTCCGAGCGAAAATATGCGTACAGGAGGTGACGATGGCTTAGGTTTTTTGGAAGGAACCGTCTGGATCTTTTCTGTTAGAAGGGGTTTAGACATAATGTAGAAGTATTCCTCTCTATGGTAATTAAGGGCAGTGCCCGGATATATGTGATTTAATGATAAGTACCTCTAACTAAGATATCAGAAAGTACAAACTTATTGAAACGTATTTCTAAAATACAGCCCGGACAAAAGGTTAATTTAGCACAAACAGACGAAGGACAGTCACCCATTTTCCTCTTTTTTATAATCTGTAGGAAGAGGAGGGCTGCCCATGATAAAGCCGTTGAAGATTGAAGATATTCTTCTGGTACCGGAAAATCATAACACCTGGCAGCTGGATGCCATAAATAAATGGACGGCAAAAATGACGGACCGCGAATCCAAGTTCCCCTGTATTCCGGCTGTTCAAGGATATGCTTTTAATCATCTGAGGTACGGATTTGTTCAACAAGCTGAAGATTTCGCCGCAGCGGAGCAACTGGCCGCTCTACTGCAGAACTATGGTGAGCAATCTAGAGTGTTCGGTCAGTATACTTCACTGGTCGTATTTATTCACAGTAAAGCTGAGCCGTACCGAAAGGACGGTGTAGAGTATTACGAACGATTATTTTGGTCTATTTTGAGCCGTACTACAGCGATGGATCGTAAACCATGGCCTGCTCATTTACCGGATGATCCATCAGATCATCTTTGGGAATTTTGCTATGACGGTGAACCTTATTTTGTATACTGCGGAACACCCGCTCACAAGCTTAGACGGAGCCGCAGCTTTCCTTACATGGTCCTCGCCTTTACGCCGCGATGGGTCCTTGAGAAGTTTAATTCGGCACCGCTTCAGATGGAGAAGACGAAACAGATGATCCGAAGACGGCTCTACGCTTATGACCCTGCATCTCCACATCCGGATTTGAAGATGTATGGGGCGGAAGACAATTATGAGTGGAGACAATATTTTTTACGTGACAGTGGCAATTCGCTGTCATCATGTCCATTCATGCGTATGTATCCTAATTATGAGAGCAAGACGTAATTCTATAAAATCAATCGTCAGCTGGTTACTAAATAATCATTGGAAGGTGCCCTTCAGCATTTGGAGTGGCGCCTTTTTTGACTGGCTAGATATTTGAAGAAGGGCTAAGGTGATCGGGTGTCTGTACAATTTTGCCCCCGAATTAGCAAATCTTATCCTTGTTGTTCCAAATTTTACCGAGTTACACTGAAACTGAACTTATTTAAGTTTAACACTTTTATGGGGAGGTGTGGAGGAAGAAAGTTTAAAAGAGGGCTTAGGAGTCTTTTTATTTTAATATGTGAAGGAGAGATGAAATGACGAACAAACAGACGATAAAAATGAAAGCGCTTCTTTTGGGGTTGATTGTAATGCTGCTGCTGAGTGTGTTCCCTGCATCCCAGTCAGCAGCAGCGTCAGCCTGTACTGATCCAGCCTGGAGCAGCACAGGTATCTATACCGAAGGAAATATAGTCTCCGACAACGAGCATGCATGGAAAGCGAGATGGTGGACACAGGGCGAAGCGCCTGGCTCTGGAGGGTCGTGGGGAGCGTGGCAGGACCTGGGAGCTTGTGATACCGGAACACCTCCAGTAGATCCTCCAGTAGATCCACCGATAGACCCACCGATAGACCCACCGATAGACCCACCGGTAAATCCGGTTCTAGGTGACCGAATGTATGTAGTTTATGCCAGCTCATGGAATACAAGCATTTATGATCTGAGTACAGCGAACATACCAGATTATATAACGCATTTAAATCTTGCTTTTGTGAGACCGGATACGACGTATGCCCAAGGCTCTTATGCATTTGACCAGGAGATTGCTGGATTGGAATTTTACGAAGGTGCTACGACGCCTAATGGACAGAAGAAGTTTACAGCCGAGCAGTCACAGGATCTCCGCAATAATATTGCTGCTCTGAAAGCTCGCGGAATGAAGGTATTTCTGTCTGTGGGTGGATGGTCATACAGCCAAGGTACGCAGTGGTCTCGTTTCAACGTTAAAAATATCGTGGATCTGGCACAGGATCTCGGGGCGTCTGGAGTAGATATCGATTGGGAGTCCAGCAGTAGTAACTGCAACAAGCAAGTAGACAGCCAGTTCAGCTGCAGTAAGGACGGAGAAATCGCAGGCATCATTACAAGTCTAGATCAAGAGATTAATACTCGAAATTCCAATCTGCAAATTTCTATCGCGGGTTGGTCAACAGGAGCTTATTATGTGAAAGGAACACCATTTGAAGAAGGAAAAGTACAGTGGGGTTCACCATTTGGAGGAACCATGTACAGGGTCGTGAAGGATCATGGCAGCAAGATCGATTTTATCAACCTGATGTCTTACGACGGCGGTCAATATTTTGATCCGCGGGAAGGATATGAATCCTACCGTGCCATTTATAACGGGCCGATCAATATGGGGATGCAAATCGCTCCGGAAGGCTCCGGCGGTAACGTCCTGAAGCTGAATGCAGAACCGGGTACAGTATATGATGCAGAAATGCTGACAGGACAGAACAATATCGCAACCCGGTATTATAATGTAGAAACACTGGTTCAATATATTAAGAACAAGGGAAGAGCTAATGACGGATTCATGCTGTGGCAGCTGTGGAAACAGCGTGTTCATCAACCTGCCCCGACGGGAGCAGCAACAGAGAACAGTGCCGGCCAATATGTATGCAGCAATCTGCCTCTTAATGGCAACTGCAGCCAGAGCATTCCGGTTTTACCGAAATTATAATTTTTTCGAAATTCAGAAGGTGTGCAATTCATATGTCCGAATCCGACATCTATAGCGATGTCGGATATTTTGTGTTCTGGGTTCTGGGCATTTCATGTTTAAATAACCAAAACAGTCGGCAAACCGGCAGGGAGGTCCCTGCTGGCTTACCGGCTGCTATTGTATATGGACATTATTTATTATTGAGGCATTATGGTATATGCACCCCGTCCGGTTTGCAGCGTTACCTGATGATCTTCAACGTTTGTTGAGGATAGACCGTCCACAGCAATGGTAAAGGTGCTGTCTGGGAGGGGGGCCTCATGACCGTCTGTTATGACAACTCCGCTTCCGTGAAGCAGAAGTGCTTTACAAGCAACGTAGTCATCAATTGAACAATTATCGCCATCTCTGTACCCGATAAATTCTAGCATCAGGCGAACCTGATCCAGATCATCCTGCTCGCGTTTTTGGATAAGTATATTTTGATTTGAATGTGACTGTAGCCATTTTGATACGTCTTCCAGCGGATGTTTCATGCTCCTACACCTTCCTTCTGTACAAAATAGTTGTACTTGTAGTCATTACCCAAAACCGTCCTGCTTATTTCAAAAGTTCTGCGGGGAAGGAATGGAGAGCTGCAAGGGTTAGAATTTGTTGCCCTGAAAAATATGATAACATTAAAAAAGCGTTCATTATTAGTGCGTGTTCAAAAAGGTCGGTTTTCAGCGCCGAAGCATATGCTTCCGATGTGCGTTTTTTCAAAACGCTTGAGTTGGATGAAGCTAGGGACTGAGGAGCGGAGCTGCACGTTTTCGTAGAAAACGTCTTCGGAAGCATCAGCTGTTTTGGGTACGTGAGCACCTAAAATGTTTCCGAAGGAAACATACTTCGGAAGCATCCACTTAGGACCGGCTGAATTCAAGATTCGATGCCGAGCCCACTTCCTGATTCACTTCGTGTTAGATATAGAATTTATAAGTTATCTTGCTACGCTGATGAAATTCTATATCGCAAGAAAACCAACCTTTGAATCGCGGTCGCTCATCCTTGAATGGCCTCGTTAGAGGTTTTCTTATCAAAAGCGGGCTTTTTGAACAACCTCTATTAATAATCAACGGATATCATTGTCCTGATGGTCCGTTTTATATACAATCGTCACGCCAAGATGTCGATAGGTTTCTTCGGTATAGTGGTGATCTGGACAGTGCTTGGTCAGCGACATGTTGTCATGATGCGAAACCAGTTTTTGTTCGCATTCGGGACATCTGTCTTGGAACAGGGATTTTAATTTGCTGAACAAATGATATGCACCTCCGGTTTTCCGATGTATTTACTTGGTTTTATTATAATTCATAGTTTATCGTTCGTACAGTATTAAAGTTGCCCAAATATTTAAAAAATTACGAATGGAGATCGGTCATCATGGTTATACAGCATGTCATTATGGTTTTAATCGGCCTGGTAGGGTCATTTTTCTCCGGGCTGCTCGGAATAGGCGGTGCTATTATTAACTTTCCATTGCTGCTATATGTACCGGAGTGGCTTGGATTTACAGGTTTCACCCCTAAAGAGGTTGCTTCAATCAGCATGCTGCAGGTGTTTTTCGCTTCACTGTCAGGCGTAATTTCTAATCGTTTAAGCGCCAAGGGAGGAACCACACTTGTCCACAAAAAGCTTGTCATTCAGATGGGCCTGAGCACATTGATAGGTAGTTTGATCGGCAGTGTATCTTCTTTATACCTCAACAGCGAAACGATTAATGTGGTCTACGGATTCCTTGCGGTTATAGCCGTTTTCATGATGGTAATCCCCACTAAAGCTTCATCAGAAAACACGCCCGTTTCACAAGTAACCTATAACACGCTGCTCGCTGTGATCTCAGCCTTCCTAGTGGGTATTGTCTCAGGCATTGTGGGGGCCGGCGGAGCCTTCATTCTTATTCCGATTATGCTGACCCTGCTCAAAATCCCAACGAGAATCACGATAGCCTCTTCACTCGCCATTGTGTTTCTGTCAGCAGTTGGCGGTGTAATTGGTAAAATAGCAGCAGGTGGCATACCGCTATGGCCGGCAGTATTTGCGGTAATTGGCAGTCTGCTTGGCGCTCCGCTCGGTGCCTATCTAAGTCGGAGATTGAACGTCAGGATACTGCGCTATGCGCTGGTTGTTCTAATCGCAGTAACGGCCGTGAAAATATGGATGGATATTTTGATATAACTGCAAGGGTAATGGATAAATGAACAAGGAGGATATTAGGATGAAGAAAAACCGTGTGGGTTCATCGGATTTATATGTAGGTGAAATCGGGCTGGGCTGTATGTCTTTAGGTACCGAAGAAAAACAAGCTGTGCGTCTCATTCACGAGGCACTGGAGCTGGGGATCAATCTGCTGGATACCGCCGATCTGTATGATGCCGGGATGAATGAAGAATTGGTCGGGAAAGCCATTAAGGGGCGGCGTCAAGATATTATTATCGCCACAAAAGTCGGAAACCGCCGTATGTCTGGCCAAGAGGGCTGGGCTTGGGATCCATCGAAGGAGTATATCAAGTCAGCAGTGAAAGACAGTATGCGCCGGCTTGGGACAGACTATATCGATTTGTATCAACTGCATGGTGGGACATTGGACGATCCGATCGACGAGACGATTGAAGCTTTTGAGGAGTTGAAAAAAGAAGGGTGGATCCGTCACTATGGAATATCATCGATTCGCCCAAATGTCATCCGGGAATATGTGAAGCGTTCGAATATTGTTAGCGTCATGATGCAGTACAGTATTTTGGACCGGCGGCCGGAGGAGGAGGTCTTGCCATTGCTTGCAGAGCATGGAATTTCCGTCATTGTCCGAGGACCGCTAGCCAAAGGGATCCTGAGTGATCGAAGCGAAGCGAAAGCGGAAGAAGGCTACCTCGACTATACGAAAGAAGAACTGCTCGATGTAACAAGACAAGTGGATAAGGAGTTTACTTCCTCTCACGATCTGTCTCATACAGCGATCCGTTACGCTCTTTCGCATCCCGTAGTAGCATGCGCTATCCCGGGAGCAAGCTCAGTGGAGCAGCTGCGGCATAATGCTGCAGCAGGGGAAACGGAGCAATTGACGCCTCAGGAGATTCAGAGAATTCAGGTTATTAGCCGTGCGAATCGGTATGAGCAGCACCACTGATCATTACGATAGAAAATTTATCTCTGGTAAAAGATATAAATGCAAACTTTTTTTTGTTCATTTCGTTTCCACAATAAGAACCGCGCGGACTTATTTTATTTTTGAAGTTATGAAAGGGCATTGTACATGATTACGATTGAGCATTTATCCAAAACCTACCGAAAAGGCGCATGGGCGCTTCTGGACGTTTCACTTACATTTGATAAAGGCATGACGGGTCTTCTCGGGCCCAACGGTGCAGGTAAAACGACGCTGATGCGTATTTTGGCCGCACTGATGACGCCTACTTCAGGACAAGTGATGATAAATGGAATTCCACTTGGGAGACCGGAAGAAATCCGCAGAATGGTTGGATATCTTCCACAGTTTTTTCACATTTATCCACAGATGACCGGTCGTGATTATCTTGACTATGTCGGTGTAATGAAAGGAATCACAGATAAAGCGGTGCGACGTAAGGAAATTTCAAAGCTTTTGGAAATGGTCAATATGCAAGAAAAAGCGGACAAAAAAGTCCGTACTTATTCGGGAGGCATGAAGCAGCGTATCGGCATTGCTCAGGCTCTGCTTGGTTCCCCGGATGTGCTCATCGTGGATGAGCCTACGGCGGGGCTGGACCCACAAGAACGGGTCCGGTTCCGCAATCTGCTAACCCGGTTCAGTATAAACCGGACGGTACTGCTGTCGACACATATAGTGGCCGACATTGAGAGCAACTGCCGCCGGGTTGCTGTGATGAATCAAGGCTGCCTGTTGATGACAGGGGATTTGGCTGAGCTTCAGGCATGCGGAGATGGATACGTATGGGAGGCGGTATTAAGCCCTGTACAATTTGCTAGGATTGATCCAGCCCTCATCGTGTCAACCCGTACTGTTCCGGAAGGGACGGTGTGCAGAATGACAGGAGACAGACCGCCGATGAATGACGCGATTCCGGTTGAACCTACCCTGGAAGATGGTTATTTGGCGCTGCTGCGGAGGGATCGTAATGAATAAATGGCTGAAGCAGTTTGTGCTTGAACTCCGACTGGTTTTCGGCAACCCTCTGTTTGTGCTGTTCCCTGTCATCTATGCCGTTATATTTCTGTTATTCGCTCTGGGAGCAGGAGATTATGCCAATCCCAAAATATATAACATGCTATATCAGTATTATTCCTTCGCTCATACCATATCGCTTGGACCGGCGATGCTGCTTGGTATCCTGACAGTCCGCCGTGATATTAGGCGGCCTTCCTATGAATGGAACCGCAGTTTGCCGGTTTCCTTTGGGATGCTGTTGTCGTCCAAATATATTGTAGGCATCATTTACATGTCGCTATTTACACTGTCGGCATCCTTCATCTTTTATATGATTTCGATAGGGGCTGGAGTAGATAGTAGCGTCGTCATGCGGCATACCATGAATATTGTGGTTCAATCGGAGATATCTTACCTGGTCACTTTTGCGCTTGCGATGCTACTTGGTGTTTGTATACCGAACCGGGTGGTGTACTTGATCGGATTTTGTGCTTGGATGTTCGGCACCTTTTTCATGGATATTTTTCTTATTGAACAACTTAGGCTTTTACCGCTCAAAACCTTTCATCTTAACCAGTTCTTTGTGACAAACAATCTGCTTGGGGATGAGACCTGGGGATATGAATTGTTCAGGGGAGAACTCTTCAGTTCCTGGCTGTTCGTCTTAGCTTTCACGCTTCTATTGTTGGTGGTCAGTCTTCTACTGCTGAACCGTACTCGGCCTACGATGAACATCAAATGGTGCTGGCTGGCAGCGGTAGGCGCTGCGGTACTGAGTGTTGCGGCCTTTGTTCCATACGGCTCCATTTGGCAGGAACGTTATGCAAGTATTAATGAGAAATTGAATGATTCTACGATCCGATTATCTGAGACGGATTTTTCAAAAGACGTAAGGTTAAACATATCTAAATATGACATAACCCTAAAGCGAAGACCAGATAATCTGCTACAATTCCAAGTCAAGCTGGAGGTCCCAACGGAAGAATGGTCGGGGAAATCTTCATTTCCGCTTACACTTCACCGAAACTTTCAAGTGAATAAGGTCCTTGTTCAGGGAATGGACACACCCTACCAACGTCAAGGGGAACGTTTGAATGTTGAGATTCCGAATGAAGCAGCTGATAAGCTCCAGATCGAAGTGTTTTATGCCGGGAATATAAAGGATTTCCTATCGGACTATAACAGAGAAAGGTATCCTGTTTTCAGTGTAGGAAGTGAAGTTTATCTTCCGAGATATATGGCTTGGTATCCGCTTCCTGGACATCAAGATGTGTATGTGAAGACTGAAGATCCGGCAAATCGGATTCATACCGGTAACAGGTATTCAGGCATGTATTTTCCACCCGCAGAAATGAAACTTACCGTTGAGGGATATTCGGTTCCACTGTATACCGGAATGCCGGAGATTGAACGAGAGGTAGGATATCAGCAATTTGAAGGTAAGGGTGTGATGGGCCTTACTCTGCTCGGGAGTGAAAGCTGGATTGAACTGAAGGAGGAAGGTTTACCTGTTACCTTAGTAACAACGCATTATAACCGGGAGAATGCACAGATACAGCTGGCGGAATTAAAAGAAAAGTATGATTACTTTACACAATGGATTCCTGAATTAAAGCCTGTCTCTACACAGATTATGTATTTTGGAACGAGTGCAGAGAGCCTGCAGGATGAAAGCGGCAAGGTGGACAATGGATTAATCCTTGCTTCACGAACTTCTTTTTACGATTCGGGAAGCGGTCTGCCGGGGGAATGGATGAATGCCATGCTCTTTGGGGGTCAAGAAGGACTTCAAATGTATTCAGGGGAAGATGTAGAGGAAGATGTTCGCGGAAGAATCAGCAGTCTGTTCTGGTATTTATATTACCGGGAAGCGCAAGGTGTAAGTGACGAAGAGTTGATGGACCAATATGGTTGGGCAAGATCCATTCAGATGTTAACGATGAAAGATACGGATTATGATCCAAAAGGTATTGGCCGTAAGATGCTGAGGCAGGTTTCGAAAGCGCTGAATAGAGGAAAGGAAGCTGAAGTTAAAGAGCTTCTGCAACATTTTTATGAACAGGGAATCAGCCAGCCGGGTAGACGAGACGATTATTTCCTTAAAGAGCAGCCAATTTCTTATAAAGAATGGAGGCAGGAATGGAATCAGGTCGTGCGAAGTCATAACCACGAATAATAGAAGTAATGATATGGGAAAAAGAAAGCATATTAACACGGAAAGGGGGAGTAAGGCATGATTTCCGATCAGCAGTTGTCTGAGAGAATGGCGGCCGGCGATCAGGACGCATTTGAGATGTTAGTAACCCGTTATCACGGTCCATTGCTCAGTTATACATCCAATCAATTGCAGGACCGTCAGAAGGCGCAGGATATCGTCCAGGAGACATTTATCCGACTGATCCGTCATCTCAGGCAGCATGGGGCTCTCGAACATGTCAGATCCTGGCTCTACCGTGTTGCCTTAAACCAGTGCAAGGATTATTGGAAAAGCTCGACTTACCGGTCAGAAGGTCTGGCTGGTGAAGAGTTTCCTGAACGCTCCGATCCTTCAGCGGGTGCTGTAGAACTGTTCGAGAGGCAGGAAACGTCGGCGGAAATCGCGGCTTCTCTAGAAACTCTGCCGGATGTCCAGCAGAACATTATATCCTTGCGGTTCTTTCATGACATGAAGTTGCAGGAAATATCGGAGCTGCTAGATCTCCCCCTAAGTACAGTGAAGACAAACTTATACAATGGACTGAGAAAGCTTAAAAAGGTGATGACAGTAGAGGATTCCTATGCTCCGGCGATTACTGCCCGTTCAGGAGGACCACCGGGCGGTACCCGGGGGAGATCTGAGATTGAAGATGGCCGGCAAGTCAAACAAAAAGAAAGCGAGGTGTATTCCCATGGATCATCCTTCCGATAATGAATTAAGAAGGCTTGAAGAGGAGCTTAGAGGACCGCTTACCCGTGCCGTTTTGCCGCCGCCGTTCCCGAGTGAAACTGCACAGCTGATTGCCTCACTTCAGGGGGAATTTGACCAGCTTAAGCTGGAGGCCGCGCCTCCTAAGCTGGATTTTAACCCTCAGGTGGATCCCCCCTCATTGAAGCAGTTGCTACGTAGTCAGCTTCGTCTCAATCAGAAGTCGATCCTTCTCGCAAGTGCGGCTGTATTTAGTATGCTGATTCTGCTGGTTGATCCGGAGTATCCGCTGGATAATTTCGGCGGCATTCCGGGAGGAATATTTCCGCTTATCACACCGCTTCTGCTGATCGTATCAATGCTGTTCAGCAGCCGGACATGGGATCGGGGGATGAGGGCTGTAGAGACCATTACCCCTTATCCACCAGCGCTTGTGCTATACAGCAGACTTCTCATGGTTACTGGTATGGTGGTCGGTATGGCGCTGATCAGTACGCTGGTTCTCGGAATAAGGGCCATGAATGCGGAGTCGTCTCATTTTTTGTTTGGGCCCTTTGTACTTGAATGGATGGGCGTTCTGCTCTTAACTGGCGGTGCTGCGATGTATATGATGTTCCGAAAGGGTATGGCGGCGTCCATGCTGTCAGCTATACTGGTGTACGGCATGTGGATTGTGCTGCAGGGACAAATTAATGGCTATGGAGTGTCGCATTTCATTAAAATACCCGTAGATGTAACAATCCTCCTTATTGGAGCTGCTCTGCTAATTTCATCTTATGGACACAGCCGCAGAGATAATATTCCCCGGGGAAACAGCTCATGATTAGTATCGAGGACCTTACACGCCAGGCTGGAACATACCGGCTTGAAATCGGCAATGCCAGATTTAATTCCGGGCTGAACTTGATCGTCGGCGCGAACGGCGCAGGAAAAACGACGTTGATGGAAATATTAACGACGCTTCAAGCTCCGGATGAGGGAACAATTTTGTACAAAGGGCGTAAGGCATCAGATCACCTGCCGCTTGTTCGCAGCCAGATCGGGTATGTTCCGTCGGATATTGAATTGTATGGTGATATGAAAGTTGGAAAGCTGCTGACGTATTTGGCTGAAATGAAAGGGGTATATTCTCCTGAGGTCATAGAGCGTCTCATGGAGGACTTCCGTCTGGAAGTGCATCGGCGAGCTAAAGTCAAAAGCCTGTCACAAGGGGTACAACGCAGGATCGCGGTTGTTCAGGCTCTTCTTGCTTCACCGTCTTTCTTATTTTTGGATGAGCCGTTGAACGGTATGGATGCAGAAGAACGGAAGTTTCTGATTACTTATTTAACACGGTATGCCAAAGGCAGAATGGTGGTTGTAGCCGCCCATGAGCTGAATGAGTGGGAGGATGCCACTGACACGGTTATCTGGATTCACCGTGGACGAATTCGTTACAACGGGCCTCCACGGAACTGGAAGCTGGCCGCTCCCTTACGGGTATGGGAAGGAGAGGTCAGCCTGACGGAATTCGAACAGATTCCAGAACAGAACATTATCCATTTCAGAATGCTGCCGCACGGTGTCCGGGTGAGATTGATGGGCAGTAGTGCTCCGGGTCCGGAATTCTATGAAAAGGAACCGACACTTGAGGATACATTCTTCGTTCATATGGATGCCCTCACTCAAAGATCGTAAACACAAAAAACATCTCCTAGTTCAGGAGATGTTTTTTTGCACTTACTCCGGATTTTCCTTCTTATGTTTGAATTTGTAAATGAGAGAAGCGACAAAAGATGATGGCCAGAACAAGCCTCCTTGTGAGTTGAAATGAAGTTGTTCTTCCTGAAATGACATGTCTTCGTAGTACTCATTCTGGGTTTTTTCTTTTCTTCTAGGATCTTCATTCAAGGCCTTAATGTAATTGTATTGGACAGGAATCATAACAAGGAACAGCAAAAATAGAACGCCGGCAATTATCCAAATGGTGATGTCCAACGTTTCACACTCCCTTTTGTGGGATTATTTTACGCGAATTACTATTAATACGGGTAAAGAGGGCCCATGTTTCATTATTTCTTAAAAAGTTCTATCAGGGACAAATCGGAAACCACACGATTTTAACGGAGATGGAAGAAGAAGTTATATATAATAATTCCGATGAATTTAATTGGAGTTACCTCTTTTCAAACGATGGAAAGTATGAGAGAATGGGAGAAATTATTTGCATCATAAAATTTCCATCGGAAGCAAAGGGAGGAAATACCTATGTCAGAGGAACGCAAATTTTCTATTGAAACGTTAGCCGTACACGCAGGTCAGGAGATCGATCCGACAACGATGTCCCGTGCGGTCCCGCTTTATCAGACGACATCCTACGGATTCCGGGATAGTGAGCATGCAGCCAACCTGTTCTCGCTGAAAGAATTCGGCAACATCTACACCCGAATTATGAACCCAACAACGGACGTCTTTGAACAGCGTATTGCAGCACTGGAAGGCGGAGCGGGCGCGTTGGCTACAGCTTCCGGGCAAGCAGCCATCACGTTCTCGATTCTGAATATTGCGGGCGCAGGCGATGAGATTGTTTCCTCTTCGAGCCTGTACGGTGGCACATATAATCTGTTCTCCAATACATTTGCGAAACTGGGTATTAAAGTTCATTTTGTTGATTCTACAGATCCGGAAAACTTCCGTAAACACATTAACGATAAGACGAAAGCTTTATTTGCCGAAACGATTGGCAACCCGCAGGGTAACGTGTTGGATGTGGAAGCGGTAGCTGCGATTGCACATGAGAACGGTATCCCGCTCATTGTTGACAACACCTTTCCAAGTCCGTATCTGCTTCGTCCGATTGAGTATGGTGCTGATATCGTTGTGCACTCCGCTACTAAATTTATCGGTGGTCACGGAACTTCAATTGGCGGTGTCATCGTAGACGGAGGTAAATTCGATTGGGCGGCAAGCGGTAAATTCCCGGGTTTGACTGAGCCGGACCCAAGCTATCATGGTGTGGTGTACACCGAAGCGGTTGGACCGATAGCTTATATTATTAAAGCTCGCGTACAGCTGCTCCGTGATATCGGGGCATCCATTTCTCCGTTTAACTCCTGGCTGCTACTGCAGGGCCTTGAGACACTGCATCTGCGCGTGGAACGCCATAGCCAGAATGCACTTAAGGTGGCACAATACCTGGAGAACCACGATGCTGTGGAATGGGTTAGCTATGCTGGCCTAGCAAGCCACTCATCCTATGAGCTGGCACAGAAGTATCTGCCGAAAGGGCAGGGGGCTATTTTGACATTTGGTATTAAAGGCGGAACCGAAGCGGGACGTAAAGTGATCGAGAACGTGAAGCTGTTCTCCCACCTCGCCAACGTTGGAGATTCCAAATCACTCATTATTCATCCAGCCAGCACAACACACCAGCAGCTCACAGAGGAAGAACAGGTTGCTGCAGGTGTAAATCCGGAGCTTCTTCGCATATCCGTCGGAACAGAGTCTATTGACGATATTTTGTATGATCTGGAACAGGCTTTGGCTGCAAGCCAGCAGTAGAAGCGCTATACAATAATTTTATACCATCGACATACAGGGGCATCTTTCTCAGACTAACTGAGGAGGGTGCCTATTTTTAAGAATATAAGAAAGTAAAGATTTCGGAGTAAAGTTATTTATAGACCTCAAAACGAAGCCCGTTTGTATATTTCCTGATCCTTCATAATAATCTTTAGGGAAGGCGAAAGAACCACCAATTCAAGTGAAAAGGGGTAGAACGATAATCATGACCGAGGGGAAACGAGGAAATGGCACTGAATTGGGGAAGCGCTTTTATGACATGTTCAACAGAGGTGACCGGGAGCGTCCGGCTGGAAATATCACTGATGTGGATTTGTTGAGTGATTTGGCGATGACTGGCGGGATTACCCACGAAGAAGCCTTGCTGTTGCTGGCTGCTCCCGAAGACATAGAGGAAGCGGTACGAAAAAAGGAAGCCTCAGGCAAAGATCAGTCTTCTCTTCAGCGTCTGCTCGGCTGGAGCGATGAGAAGAGGAGGCTGAAAGTGCTATCCCGTGCGGCCAGCTTGGTACAGGCTTCTGCCGGCATGGAACGCGGTGCACAGGGAATCGGCCTTATGAGAGGGGAAGCTGCGCTTCATTCAGGTGGGCCGTTGAGTGAAGTATACCGTGACTGGATGGAAAGTCGGGGAGAAAGTGAGAAACAGCATTACCGACTCCGTCTGATTTCGTTATGGACGGAGGAATGGGTCTGTGTTCTCCAAGCAGCCCGAGGTTACACGTGTGCAGTTAGCCTTGCATGGGATACTGGGGCAGAATGCAGTTCTCAAGAAAGGCTGGAACTTCAGGATATCCAACTGGAATCGGTGTATCGTGCGGTCGCGCGTTGCCAGGAAGAAGGACTGGATTGCCAGCTGGAGCTGTTGGCAATTTGGCCGCTGGATTCAGCGGATTTTACGGAAGCGCTTGATTTCATTGAAGAGGTCGGAAGCCAGACGCTGTGTCATCTAAAGCCCTCAGTTGATATAAAGATCGGAGCGCTGCTTCACCCGGATATATCACCATCGGATGCAGCGGACATTGCCCGCTTCGCGGACGTTATCGTTATGGATACGGAAAGTGTCCCGAAACTGCATTTAATGGATGGGAAGGGTTCCTTAGAAGGAGCATGGAGAGGAGTGGGGCTGAAAGAGCCAATTACGGAATGGGCTAGTCCAGCCTTGCTGCAAAATAATCTGGAAGAAACGATTCAGCGAATACGGCGTGTGAAACCGCATATTGGAATTAGGGCGGGTGGGGAAGTAAACGTATCCGACCTGAGAACGGTATACCGCTTGGGTCTGACAGGGGTATGCTGTGCACCAACCTCGATGGCAGCTGTTCGTCTTGCGGGCGTTCGATTGGAATGGATGCTGAACCGTTTACCTGCTGCGGAGGAAGCTTAAGGAAATAAGAGCAGATATTTCCCTAGAGAGTATCTATTCCCATTAATAAGAGCAAGCTGGTTCGGGTGGTCCCTTCAGATCCCCGGACTTTTTGATATGGACAGGCGGGACAAGCCGAAAACGATTAAGCGCGTTCTTGCTTGATGACAACGTGATGCAAAAAATTAGGCGAAAGTATATTTACAAATAGGCAGGTTATGGGTATGATAAAAGTATAAAGTTGCTCTAAGGAAAATAAATTGTACTAGGACAAAAACGATTCTCATTCTCAATTAGCATGCTGCTCCGGCTTAGCCGGGGCAGCATGTGCCGTTTTAAGGGTAGTAATAATGGATTTCATTCTCAATTAGGAAGGTGATTAGATATGGAATGGTTACACAATGGGCCGGCCGGATTGGTATCGTCTGTAGAGAAGGGGGATGGCCCTCGGGAACCGCGTCATTCGGGTAAATGGGACCTTCGCAGCCTGCTGTCTAATCCGGAGGTGCTTGCTGCGCTTGGCAGTGGACTTCTGATGTTTATCGCATGGATCGTAGGTCAATGGTCGGAATGGCTGTCTGTTACTTTATATGTGGTATCTTATACGATTGGTGGTTGGATCAAGGCGAGGGAAGGTGTAGAAACCCTTATTAAAGAGCGGGACCTGGATGTGAATTTGCTGATGATTGCTGCAGCTCTTGGTGCAGCTTCAATCGGCTACTGGAACGAAGGCGCGATGCTGATTTTTATCTTTGCACTAAGCGGTGCACTAGAGAGTTACACCATGGAACGGAGCCGGAAGGACATTTCCTCTCTCATGGAGCTTCAGCCGGAGACAGCTCTCCGTATTGAAGGAGGAGAGATGGTGTCGGTATCTATCTCTAAATTGGAAATCGGTGATCTGATCCTCGTAAAGCCAGGTGAACTGATTCCGGCAGATGGCAAGGTATACCGTGGCGGATCTTCCGTCAATCAGTCATCGATTACCGGAGAGTCTGTTCCGGTGGATAAAGCCGTAGGTGATGATGTGTTTGCCGGTACGTTGAACGGAGAAGGTGTTCTTTATATTGAAGTAACTCAGGCGGCAGGAGAGACTCTTTTTGCCAAAATTATTAAATTGGTAGAGGAAGCCGAAAGCGAGGTTCCTGAATCTGAGCGGTTCATTAAACGTTTTGAATCGATTTATGCCCGTGTGGTAGTATTTGTTACCGTAGCATTGATCGGACTGACCACACCAATTCTCGGATGGGATTGGGACACTTCGTTTTATAAAGCGATGGTATTTCTCGTTGTAGCCTCTCCGTGTGCACTGGTGTCGTCCATCATGCCGGCTATGCTGTCCGCCATTTCGAATCGTGCCCGCAAAGGGGTGCTGTTTAAGGGTGGCGCCCATATCGAGAATATGGCACGCACCGCAGTAGTTGCGTTCGATAAGACAGGAACATTGACGCTCGGCTCCCCAGAGGTTACCGATTTCATTACGGGTGATGGGTTTACACGGGAAGAGTTGCTTGCGATTTGCGCATCCGTGGAGAGCATGTCCAAGCACCCTCTGGCTGTAGCTATTGTTCGCAAAGCTGTAGAGGAAGGCATTGAGCTTCACGTCGCTGAGAACGCCCAGTCTTTAACTGGATGGGGGATGCAGGCCGAAGTTGAAGGCAAGCTGTGGAAGATCGGAAAAAGTGATGTGTTGGATCGCGAACATCATGAAGTGGTTGACGGTGTCTCGGGAGCTGGAATGAGTGCAGTATCCGTTACTGAGGCCCCCGGAAATGCCCCGGACTGGTTAGCTATCCGTTCAAAATTAGAGTCGGAAGGTAAGACGGTATCTGTCGTTCTGGAGGGTGATGCTGTAGTCGGAATGATCGCTCTGCAGGACGCGGTACGTCCGCAGGCAGTTGCAGCGGTGAAACGTCTGCAACAGCTGGGTATTAAGGTAGCCATGCTAACGGGCGACCGGAAGGCAACCGCTCAGGTAATCGCTAAACAAACAGGCGTCGACATGGTATTCTCGGATCTGCTGCCGGAAGATAAAGTGGAGCATGTGAAGAACTTGCGTGAAGAGCATGGTCATGTCGTCATGGTTGGTGACGGAGTGAATGATGCTCCAGCGCTGGCAACAGCCACGGTCGGCATCGGTATGGGCGTAACCGGCAGCGGAACTGCGTTGGAAGTGGCTGATGCGGTATTGATGAATGACAATATCGAGGAAATTGCCGGAACCGTCAAGGTGGCCCGCAAGGCACAGCGAATCGTGAAGCAAAATATGATGTTTGCGGTTACGGTTATCCTGACACTGATTGTAACGAATTTTGTGGCAGGTGTTGCGCTTCCGCTGGGCGTGGTTGGCCATGAAGGCAGTACGATTTTGGTCATCCTGAACGGACTTCGACTGCTTCGCACAAAATAATGGATAAAGAGGCACTTTACTGAAAAAGGTGGAGCTGCCTCTTTTTTTATTTGGAAGTGAAAATTAAGATGTTTGCAACTCAAAGGATAGCTATGTATCATCAAAGACGATTGTTTATTCCGGAAAAGGTGAAAAGCTAATGTTACCGTTTTATTGTGATGTTAAGGGAGAGGCTTATAGGCGTTTGATAGATTATGCTGTGGAAAAATCCAAGTTTTTTGTGCTGGCGAGCCGCCACAACCTGTATCTTTCGGAAAGTGGCCAAAAAACTTTAACCATGTTAAAGCCTTTTTTGATCGAGACACGGAATATGGGTGAAATGTATCCTGACAACGCTATAGCTTACAGTAAAGGGACCTTCTATGTATATAACTGCTGCCCAGAAGCGGGGAAGATATTGAAGGAAACAGCGGATAGCCTCTTTGCGTGGATGCATCCGCACCTACCCGAGGATTTATGCTTTTGGGATGAGCGGGAGAATGATTATTTATATGTTGTTGCACATGAGGAACTGGCCGGAATGAATCTGGATGAAGGAGAGGCGGTTGCTCTAGCTGAGTCAATACCAGGGCTCTTTTTCCGTTTACCAAAATACAAGAATGATTTTGATCTTTTTTTGGAGGATGCTATATACCACCAGCCCTCTAAGCTGGCCATTGAGATGTACGGTATCGAAGAAATTCCGGACCGTATTTCAGAACTTCAAAGTTTGCAAGAGCTGACAATTTTTGAACAGGAGGTGCGCAGGTTGCCGCCTGCTCTGTTTGACCTGACGGAACTGGATAGTCTTACCATTTATACAGCAGATCTGGAGGGTGTTCCAGCCGATATCGGCAGACTTATTAATTTGAAGAGTTTAACGATATGTTGTGGAAGCTATCATTCTAAAACAGATCAATTCACGATTATTCCGAAAGGGGAAACTTCCCTTACACAGCTTCCACCGGAAATCGGAAAGCTGACCAATCTGGAACATTTGCATATTAGCTATACAGCCATTACAGAGCTGCCGCAAGAGATAGAGTTTTTGGGTAATTTAAAATCTTTATATATGAACAATAATGGTCTGTTGAAAGAACCATCATTTCTACAGCGAATGACAAAGCTTCAGCAAGTTAATCTGGACAATAATCCTTTTTGCGATAACTAAAATATTTTCACAATTTTCATACATATGTGGCAATACGTATTGACAGGTTCCCTTGAAATAATCATAATTAATATTAATTTATAATTATTATAAATAAGATGCTATATTACATATAGGAGGAGATCATAGATGTACAAATCCGTTATTATTGGTACAGGACCTGCCGGCCTCACGGCTGCTATTTATTTGGCCCGCGCCAACCTCAGCCCACTAGTTATTGAAGGACCACAGCCTGGTGGACAGCTGACCACCACAACAGAGGTGGAGAACTTTCCTGGGTTTGTAGACGGTATTCAAGGCCCTGAGCTGATGGATAATATGCGTAAGCAAGCAGAACGCTTCGGTGCGGAATTCCGTACGGGTTGGGTCAACAGCGTGGAATTCGGAGAGCGTCCTTTTAAACTGAACGTTGAAGGCATGGGTGAAGTTGTTACCGAAACACTGATTCTTTCGACGGGTGCTACTGCAAAATATTTGGGTATTCCTGGAGAGCAGGATAACGTGGGCCGTGGTGTAAGCACATGCGCCACATGTGACGGTTTCTTTTTCCGAAACAAAGAGATCGTTGTGGTCGGCGGAGGGGATTCTGCGCTGGAAGAAGCAAACTTCCTGACCCGTTTTGCTTCCAAAGTAACGCTGGTTCATCGCCGTGATGAGCTGCGCGCCTCCAAAATCATGCAGGACCGCGCTCGTGCCAACGAAAAAATCGATTGGGCGCTTAACCGCACACCGCTTGAAGTCATTGCGGATGAGCAGGGCGTGAAAGGCATCAAGGTACAGAATAACGAAACAGGTAAAGAAGAAGTTATTGAAGCCAGCGGCGTATTTGTGGCAATCGGCCATCATCCTAACACCAGCTTCCTCGGCGGTGCCATTACAACTGATCCAAACGGTTATATCGTTACTACACCAGGAACATCCGAGACGAATATTCCAGGTGTCTTTGCTTGCGGTGACGTGCAGGATACCCGCTACAGACAAGCGATTACAGCAGCAGGCAGCGGCTGTATGGCGGCAATGGACACAGAAAAGTACATTGAGAGTTTGGAACACAGCGCGATCGTGATGTAAACTGGTTGATATAGGCTGCATTATCAGTAAAAATACTATCAGAGGTGATGTCATTCATGGAAAACGTTATTGTCTACACATCAAACAACTGTCCTCACTGCAAGCAAGTAAAGAGCTTCCTGTCCGAGCAAGGGATTGCGTATGAAGAACGAAACATCGAAACAAACGACGAGTTTGCACAGCAAGTATGGGATATGGGGATACGTGCTGTTCCATTGACGATCATTGGCGAGCATCGCATTATGGGTATGAACAAGCTGCAGTTTAACAAAGCGCTGGCACCGCAGACCGAAGCATAATAGGCGGTAAGCTTTTCGCTTAAACATAGTAAGGGCTCTTCCCAAGTGAGAGGGAAGAGCCCTTTTGTATCAAGCTTATGTTTCTCGCAGCGACCGAGTATCACTAGGAGAGGACCGTAACCTGGCCTATTCCTGAAAGTTGATGTCTCTTGATTCCGTTATCATATTTTCGTAGTTTCTTTCCCGTTAGAAAAAGATCATCATGATGAGCTGAAAAATTGCATATACGGCGATTCCCGAAACGATCAGCAGTAGACCTGCTTTTTTCTTACCCTGAAAGAGGCGCAGAATAGCCAGACTGAATAATGGCGCAATGACCAAGAGAAACAGCAGCACGGTTACAAACATCTGCGCCGAAATATCCGATGTATCAACATAAGTCATGAAACGTTCCTCTCCTATCTGTATCTTCCCTGTATGCATTTCGCATTTCATGGTGACATATATCACATATATGAAATTCATTATATAGTAAACTGGCGGTTTTTACCTTAGTCACTTCTTAAAAAATGAGGCGAAATTACGTCAATTTACAGGCATTGACACACGTACAGGTCCGAGAAACTGTGAAACAGCAGAGTAAGCGGCTCCGATGACCGTAGAACGGCTGCCAAGCTCGGCAAAACGAATCTCCATTTCTTCACGGTGGTAGGGCAGTGTTCGCTCGGAGACAACCTTCTGCATGGTGTCTCCAATCCAGTCACGTGCATCTGACAGAGGGCCGCCGATTACGACCGATTGTGGGTTGAACCCGTTGACCAGATTCGTAATACCCACGCCAAGATAGCGTCCCATTTCGGAAAAATGGTCAATCGTTTTTGCATGGCCTTGCTCAGCAAGCTTGACCAATTCGGTAGTCCGGCGTGAAGGCAGAGTAGACCTTGTTAGATCATAGGCTTTCTCCGAGGCGTACAGCTCCCAGCAGCCCCGGTTTCCGCATGAGCATTCCTTCCCGTCTGCTTCGATTGTCATATGTCCGGTTTCCCCGGCATATCCCCGAGCTCCTTTATACAATTCCCCATTGATGATGATGCCTGAACCGATACCGCTTCCGGCACTGATATACAGCAGATGCCTTGCATCACGTCCAGCTCCGAAGCGAAGTTCTCCTTGGGCTCCGGCATTGGCCTCATTGTCGATGGTGACCGGTACGCCGATTTCATCCTCAAGGAGCTGCTGAAGCGGAACCATTTCCCATCCGAGGTTAGGCGCAAAAAGAACCATGCCGTCACCGTCCACCATACCCGGCACACCTACTCCGACACCAACGATACCGTAATGGGAAATAGGGGCAAGCTTCATCAATCCATTAATCATGTGAACCATCATATCTAGCACAGATGAGACATCGTGCTGTTCTAGCATACATTCTTCTTCTGCAATAATCCGACCCTCAAGATCTGTTAGTACCGCCATCATCTGCTTGAGACGAATTTCCACACCAACAGCATAACCGGCTTCTCCGTTAAATAGCAGCATTCGCGGTTTTCGTCCGCCGCTTGATTCACCGGGTCCGATCTCCTGTACAAGATGATTGTCGCACAGCTCCAGCACCAGATTGGATACGGTTGCTTTATTCAGTCCGGTTAGCTCCGAAACCTTTGCGCGGGAGAGGGGGGCAAAGCGGATGATTGTATTCAGTATAATAGACGTATTTATTTTTTTAACCAGTGCTTGATCACCGGTGATATTTGTCATGGTAACCCATCCTTCAGAAGTGAAATCAATTGTAAGATATGCTCATAGTCTAGGCGGAAAAAATAGAGATTGTCAACACGTCAAGAATGGCTCTTGCAGATAAGAAGCGGTTGATGAAGGATCTAATAAGAACCTGTCCAATTCACTTAGTTTAACCAATAGACAAAGTTATAGTCGTATGCTAGTATAGCGTTGTAAGCGGTAAACACATATTAATCAGGAATAGGGAGGATTTATCTCATGGCCTATTTTAACAACATTAACAAGATCGAATTTGAAGGTAGCAAATCAACGAATCCATATGCGTTTAAATTTTATAATCCGAATGAAGTTGTGGCCGGCAAAACAATGGAAGAGCATCTCCGTTTCGCCATGGCTTATTGGCATACATTAACTGCGGGTGGTTCTGATCCGTTCGGCGCTGACACGGCTGTTCGTCCTTGGGGCAAGTTTTCCGGTATGGACCTCGCTAAAGCTCGCGTTGAGGCCGGATTTGAATTTATGGACAAACTGAATATGCCTTTCTTCTGCTTCCATGATGTAGATATTGCACCGGAAGGGAACAATCTGCGTGAGTTTTACAGTAACATCGACACGATTGTGGACATGATTGAGGAGAACATGAAATCCAGCGGCAAGAAGCTGCTGTGGAACACAGCTAATATGTTCACGAACCCGCGCTACATGCACGGTGCAGGCACAACCTGTAATGCTGATGTGTACGCACATGCTGCAGCACAGGTGAAGAAAGGTCTGGAAGTGGGCAAACGCCTTGGAGCAGAGAACTATGTATTCTGGGGAGGCCGTGAAGGCTACGAGACACTGCTGAACACTGATATGGGTCTTGAGCTGGACAACCTCGCACGTCTGTTTAATATGGCAATCGACTATGCGAAGGAAATCGGTTTTGACGCCCAATTCCTGATCGAGCCTAAACCGAAAGAGCCTACGAAGCACCAATACGATTTTGATGCGGCTACTACGATTTCGTTCCTGCAAAAATACGGCCTCGACAAACATTTCAAACTGAATCTTGAGGCAAACCATGCAACCTTGGCCGGACACACATTCGAGCATGAGCTTCGTGTTGCCCGCCTGAACGGTATGCTTGGCTCGCTGGATGCGAACCAAGGCGACATGCTAATCGGCTGGGATACCGACGAGTTCCCGGTTAACATTTATGATGCAACACTGACACTGTATGAAGTGCTCATGAATGACGGTCTCGGCCGCGGTGGTGTTAACTTTGACGCTAAAGTACGCCGTCCTTCCTTCGAGCCTGAGGATCTGTTCCTGGCACATATCGCAGGTATGGACACTTACGCTAAAGGCCTCAAAGTGGCTGCCAAGCTGATCGAGGATCATGTGTTCGAAGACTTCATCGCGAAACGCTACAGCAGCTTCACTGAAGGCATTGGAGCAGATGTTGTATCCGGTAAAGCCACTTTGGCTTCCTTGGCCGAGTATGCGCTGAACAACGAGAATCCACGAAAGAATGAATCTGGACGTCAAGAAATGCTTAAAGGCTTGCTCAACCAGTACATTCTTGCTGACTAAGTAATAACGGATAATTAACAACTTCACCGGCTCCCGGAAGGGTGGCCGGTGAAGTTGTTTCACCCTAAGGTTTCAGCAGAGCCATGATTTGCTCCTGCTGCGGCCAACCTTGAGGAGGAATAATGATGAGTTATGTGATCGGAGTCGATCTTGGTACAAGTGCGGTAAAGACTGTACTTGTAGACCGCAGAGGCAAAGTGGTGGCTGAGCATTCGGAGTCATATCCGCTGAGCCAGCCCAAGCCGGGATATAGTGAGCAGCGGCCCGAGGATTGGGTCGAGAAGACCTTGTTGTCCTTGAAGCGGTTAATGGAAGAGATCGCTATCGAGCCGTCGGAGATTGAGGGATTGAGCTTTTCCGGCCAAATGCACGGCTTGGTGCTGATTGATGGAGAGGGGACTGTACTTCGTCCGGCGATTCTGTGGAATGACACCCGGACGACAGCCCAATGCCGACGGATAGAGGAGACATTGCAGGATAAACTGCTTGGCATCGCCCGCAACCGGGCATTGGAAGGCTTTACTCTGCCGAAAATTCTGTGGGTTCAGGAGTTTGAGCAGGAACTACTGGATCAAGCTTCGCTGTTCCTGCTGCCGAAGGATTATGTACGCTACCAGCTAACCGGGAAATATGCCATGGATTATTCAGATGCGGCAGGCACGCTGCTGTTGGATGTGACAGGCAAAGCTTGGAGCAGCGAAATATTGGATGCATTCCAGCTGCCACACTACATTTGTCCGCCGCTGGTTGAATCGTATGACTTGTGTGGTACGCTTCTGCCTGAAATTGCAGAACAGTCCGGCTTACTGCCGGAAACGAAGGTGTTTGCAGGCGGTGCTGACAATGCTTGTGGAGCGATTGGTGCAGGCATCCTTGCAGAAGGCCAGACAATGTGCAGCATAGGCACTTCCGGCGTGGTGCTTTCCTACGAGGAACGTAAAGAGGTGGATTTTGAAGGAAAGGTTCACTTTTTTAACCACAGTGAGAAAGATGCTTTCTACATTATGGGCGTTACGCTTGCAGCCGGATACAGCTTGGAGTGGTTCAAGAAGACGTTTGCTCCTAGTGTTTCCTTTGATGAACTGCTGGAAGGTATCAGCGACATTCCCGCGGGAAGCGGCGGTCTGCTGTTCACGCCGTATATCGTGGGCGAACGCACTCCGCACCCGGATGCTAACATCCGCGGCAGCTTTATCGGCATGGACGCGGGACACAAGCTTCCACATTTTGCTCGGGCCGTCCTTGAAGGGATTACGTTCTCCTTACGGGAGTCAATTGACATTCTGAGGGCATCCGGCAAAAAGATTGACACTGTCATCTCGATCGGCGGAGGAGCGAAGAACGAGAACTGGCTCCAAATGCAGGCGGATATTTTGGACGCTGAGATTGTGAAGCTGGAAAGTGAACAGGGGCCTGCAATGGGTGCTGCGATGTTGGCGGCTTACGGCTGCGGCTGGTTCCCTAGTCTGCAGGCTTGTGCATCAGCTTTTTTGCGTCCAGCGCAGAAATACGTACCGAACCCGGAAACTGCCGCGAGTTACGAGAAGCTGTTTCCGTTGTATCAAAGTGTGTACGGGGCAACCCGTCAGCTGAGCGGTCAATTAGCAGAGTATCGCGGTTAAAGTAAGCCAACCAAGAATGAATCCTTGGTTGGCTTTTTTTGTGATGATAGAGTGATTTTTGGACAGGATAGGTCATCTTTTTAAGGCGGGAGACATAAGGAATAGAGTGACATCCTATGTGACTCTTTTATGTTGAAAAATTATCATGGTAACGGGGCATAACCAGATTGCCATAATAAACGTTTCTACTTTAGGGACCTGTATGTCCTTGCTACACTGATCTTTCTTTTCAAGTCGTACACACCACTCATGTAAGAGTAAGGTATGGATCCAACCAAGTGAAGGGAGCGAAAGGATTGAAAAACAAGTCCAAAAAGTTAGTTCAAACCAAGTCTGCCGTATGTGCCGTTACAGCCATGCTCTGTCTTGCTCAGCCTGTATGGGGGGATGCAAGCAACGTCGTGAGCGTTACCCGAGCTCAAGCCGCAGGAGATTTAGAAAACATGGCGCAGGTAACGAATTCAGATGTTCCGGATGGAGCCAAAATATCTTCCAAACAAGCGGAAGAGAGCATAAAGAAATTGTTCCCGCTGTTGAAAAAAGCGAATGTGACATATGCCGAATTCAGCGAGCAGAACAATGTAAACTCCGGCATGAAAGTATGGGATATTCAGTTTTCTTATCAAAGAGGGAATACGAGCTCCGGTTTCAGTGCTTCAGTAAATGCAGAAACGGGCGATATTGTATCTGTCTATCTTCCACGTAATTTGCTGTTGATGGCAGGGGGAGAGACAGGGCCGGAGCTGAGCCGGGAAGAGGCTTCCCAAAAAGCACTGGAATGGATCAAACAAAATATAAAAAGTGTTAATGTAAACGACTTAACTGAAAATTCGCTCTACTTAGGCATGACGAAATCATTGTTTAGCCCGACAACATACGATTTTTATTACAATATGTCTATTGACGGCATACCGTCTGATGCGGATCAGATCAGCATGAGTGTAGATCAACAGGGGCGAGTGACTTCTTTCAACAGACAACAGTTCACAGCGAAAATACCATCTGCTAAAGCCAAAATATCAGCGGAAGAGGCACGAAAGCTATATGAGGAATCATTCACAGTAGAGCTTTCATACATCCCTACCTCGGTGAATGGTGCGCGTAAAGGTCCTTATTTTTTAGGGTATGTACCGAAGACTGAGTCCAGCCTTGCTATCGATGCCAATACTGGCAGCAAACTGGACTATTTAGGAGAACCGCCTAAACCGGATCAATTCAAGCCCATTGACATTCCGGCAGGGCTCGATGTGTTCAAACCTTCACCCAAGCCTTTGTCCAATGGAAATGACGCAGCGAAGTGGGTGGAATCCCATATTAACATCCCGAATGGCTACAAGGCCGATTCCAAAAGACTCAGTCATCTATGGGATAATAAGGAGGTCAAAGTCTGGAATATCAGCTGGAAAGGCTCCGACTCTCTTTATGGCGGGGACCAGATCATGGCGGAGGTCGATGCAACAACAGGCAAGATTTACTCATACAGCCATTATCCATTCCGTATGGGAATGGAAGTTAAGCAGGATAAACCTTCCACGAGCATTTCGAAGAAGGAAGCAGAACAAATGGCATTTAACATAATCTCGAAGCTGGCCCCGGATGCGGCACAGGAGTGGAAGCTCACGAGTGTTACCGAGCCAGGGAAGAATGAACCATTTCAGAATTATCAATTCTCATTTACACGCTATGCAGGCGGCATATCGATCTCGGACGAATCTCTTTCAATTTCTATCGGAACAGAGGGCCAGCTTAGCCACTTCAGTAACTACTCTATCGCGGACTTCTCTGAACTCCCGTTAAACAGTAAACCGGTTGTCTCGGTAGAACTAGCAAAGGCAGAGTTTTTAAAGGAAACGGAATTGAAGCTTAAGTTTTCCCAATATGGTGGTTATATGTCAGGTAACGAATCGGTTCAATTAATTGCAAAGCTAGTATATTCTCCAGTTCGGAAAGATAATAATAACCAACTCTATGGAATTGCGATGCCATTGGATGCACTAACAGGGAAGTGGCGTGAGACGATGTCTACTGAGTATAACGGCAAGGAAGTTATCCCGGCTAAGGATACACAAGGTCATAAGTCTCAGGCTGCGCTTGATAAGTTGGTGCAGTATCGTGTGATGATCCCTAATGCAGATGGTAAGGTTCTGCCAGATCAGGAAATATCGACTGGAGAATGGTACCTGTTCGTCGCTAGAGCCCTGAATTCATCACTTGATCATTATTACGGAGGCAATACGGAACCATACGGCAGTCTACTACCAGAAAGTCCTTACTACAAGGCAATACAGACTCTGGTTTCCCAGAGTTGGCTTCCATATGAACCGGCAGATAACTTTAGTGTGGATCGGAAATTAACCCGAGATGAACTGGCTTTAATGCTTACCCAAATGTTGAAGTATGAGAAGTTAGGGCTTTCCTTTACCGAGGGTGACGAAATTCCGGGAGTCAGCGATTCATCTTCGGTTATGAACCGGGGAGCTGCAATCATCTCGATGAAATTAGGCTTGCTTCAAGCTGTGGATGGAAAGTTTATGCCGGGGCGGATAGTAACACGTGCAGAGGCGGCTGAAGTACTTTTGCGTTTATCCGAAATGGTTGGTAAAAGCGACTCGTTTTTGAATGAATATATGATGTGGTAAAAAAAGCGGCTAGTAGGGTAGTTGCAACCACCATCGCTATCGTATTTCGTGCTTGGTCGACAAAACTAGTAGCCTCAGGCCCTGGGTTATTATGATACAATAAATATGCAAACGAATGTGGAAGACGAAGGGCGGGTGTATCCATGAAACGAAACCGGTCGGCATTTGTGAAACTGCTGTTGGTTGGGACTTTGGCGGTAACCGTAGCTGCCGTTCCTGAACCGGTCGAAATCAGCAATGTATATGCCAATTCTGATAAAGCGGTTGTAAAGTCCGTTAGCGAGATCCAGCAGAAGCTGCTTTCAGCAATGAACGACAGGGAGTCAACCGTTCGTTTTGTGTATCAGGGCCAGACTAAGTCGCTCAAGACACAACTTAAGGAAGCGCTGGACCAAGCGATGGATAGCGATCCTTATATTCACTATACGATAGCCAGCTATAGCTATGATTACCGGGGGACTTCAAGCTCGGCCGATGTGACAGTACGGCTTACTTACCGGGAAACCGGAAGTCAAACCGAGTATGTCAACAAACGGGTCAAGAATGTACTAGGTTCCATCATGAAGTCCGGTATGAATGATCACGAGAAGGTCAAGGCCATTAACGACTGGGTCGTACTGAATCTGAAGTATGACACGACACTTCAAAAGTACACGGCTTATGACGGACTAAGTACAGGAAGCACGGTTTGTCAGGGATACTCGCTATTAACATATAAGCTGCTGAAAGAGGCGGGGATCCAGAATAAAATCGTAGAAGGAACCGCTTATCCTGAAGGGAATCCGCAGGGCCAACTACATGCGTGGAATCTGATTCTTCTAGATGGTAAATGGTATCACTTGGACACGACGTGGAACGATCCGGTACCTGATCGGGACGGTGTCGTATCCTATACCTACTACCTCCGGAATGATGCCCAGATGAGAAAAGACCATACATGGACGAAATCTTACCCGGCGGCGAGTACGACTTACCGCAGCACCCTCAAAACGCTAGCCGCTCAAAAGTCAGCAAAATCCAGTGTTTACCGGACGCTGATGAATGAGCTGGAATACCATTTGTACGAGAGTAACGCGGTTGTGCGTACATACCTTGACTTGAACCCCAAAGTAAAAGCCGCGAAGCAGTCTGGAAAGACAGAGCTTGTGTTCCGATTTGACGGCAAGGAAAATGATCTACTAAAGGTACTTCAGGATTTGCAGCGTAAAGCGGGTGTCGGGGCTATACGTTATTACCATAATCTTTTTGAAGATACGAATGATTTGAAGGTTCACATTTCATGGTAAATCAAAAACAGCTTCTTCCCCTTGAGGAAGAAGCTGTTTTTTGCTTATTACAAATGCTTATTGGGTATTCGTGCTGAAGTCGCAATCCTGCAGCGGAACGATTTTGCTTTTCTTTACCAGACGGTAGCCGAACCAGATCGCAAGGAACAGCGGAATGCTGAAATAGGTTGCAATAATCGTATACCAGTCTGTTTCGCCACCGAAGTTCCCCTGGCCGATGATGGCCACAAGACAGAGTAGGAAGGCGAAGATCGGCCCGAACGGGAACCAGCGGGCACGGAAAGGCAAATCCTTGAGATCCCGGCCCTGCGCCTCATAAGCTTTCCGGAAGCGGTAATGGCTGACCGCAATGGCAAGCCAGTTAATGAAGCCGCACATACCAGAGGCGTTCAGCAGCCAGATGTACACGACGCCATCACCGAAAAAGGAAGCGAGGAAGGCGAGTATACCGACAGATGAGGTAACAATAAGAGCTGCTATGGGAACGCCGCGGCTGTTCAGACGGCTCAGCCATTTTGGCGCCATTCCCTGTTTTGCCATCGCATAGAGCACACGGGTAGAGGCATACATGCCGGAGTTTCCTGCGGATAGAACGGAACTCAAGATAACAGCGTTCATCACGGAAGCGGCAAAGGCCAGACCGGCTTTTTCAAACACGAGCGTAAACGGACTGACACCGATATCACCCACGCCCGATTGCAGCAAGCTTGGATGCGTGTACGGTATAAGCAAGCCAATGACGAGAATAGCAAAAATGTAAAAGATCAAAATGCGCCAGAATACTTGACGGATGGCACGCGGCACGTTTTGTCGCGGGTTTTCGCTTTCTCCGGCGGCAACACCGATGAGCTCGGTGCCCTGAAAAGAGAATCCTGCGGCCATGAAGACGCCGACGAGGGCAAAGAAGCCACCGTGCATCGAGCCACCGTCCATATTGAAGTTGGAAAATCCGACTGCCTCTCCGCCGAGAATTCCGAAAATCATCATGACGCCGACGATCAGGAAGATAATGACGGTGACAACTTTGATAATAGAAAACCAATATTCCGATTCGCCGTAACCTTTAGCCGACAACGCATTCAGACCGAACATGATGCCGAGGAATAACAAGCTCCACAGAAAAGAGGGGCTGTCCGGGAACCAGAACTTAATAATTACCGTTGCGGCAGCAAGCTCTGCGGCTATGGTGACTGCCCAGTTGTACCAGAAATTCCAGCCGACCGCAAAACCGAACGCCGGGCTGACAAAACGGGTCGCATACGTACTGAAGGACCCGGAATCGGGAAGATAGGTGGCCAGTTCGCCGAGACTGGTCATCAGGAAATAAACCATTAGCCCGACAGCGGAATAAGCGAGTAATGCGCCACCCGGTCCGGCGGCAGCAATTGCGCCGCCGCTGGCGAGGAACAGGCCGGTTCCGATGGAACCGCCTAGCGCGATCATGGTCATGTGACGGGCTTTAAAACTAGGTTTGAGTGAGGTCGCAGGTGCTTTCTTGCGTCTCATGATGTAACACTCCTTTTTTCAAAAATGATCTATAAACAAGGTTCATGGATAAATGCAAAAGGACCGCAGTGTACACTGCGGCCCTGAATATAACCGCATCATACCTCCATGAAGATAGCACAACACGGGAAGCGTAAGGATTGGCTCCCGTGACAGTTCCGTCCCTTTCGGGATCGGACCCAGCAGACGGTGTAAGAGCACAGCCGTCCACTTCGGCGAATGTACCTTTCAGCGTGCGTCATAGGTGACTCTTCACCTCGGCACGTTTACTAATCACATTCGCAACCTCTACCTCATCTAGGAATGATGAGGTTATCTTTATTTTGTTTAAGCGAGTCTAAGTATATAGCATTCTTCACGATACAAGCAATGGATATTTATAACATTACATGTTAATCCCGTGAACGTTTGGCCATCTGCTGCCATACGGTACCGGCGGCCTGTTCGCCGGATTCGATTCGCTCCAGCGCCATGCGGGCTTGCAGACTTACTTCGAATTCTGGATCCAGTGCGGCTTCTTCCAGTGCAGGGCGGGCTTCCTCGGTTCCAACTTCATACAGGAAGCGGGCTGCACGCCAACGCACAAGTTTGCTGCTGTCATTAAGGGAATTCATCATGACCGGAGTTGCTGCAGGGTCCCCGATATCGGATAGAGTGTCCCCGGCAGTCCGCCGTACGGCCGGCGTATCGTCAGACATCGCTGCATATAAAAGTTCCATCGCCTCCGGCGTACGCAAATCTCCAAGATAGACCACTGCCAGACGGCGAATCTGCATTTTGGGATCTTCCAGTGCGGTACTAATCATAGGAAGGTGTGCCTCCGTCGGCTCCAGCACATCAAAGGCAGCATACCGTACACGCCAGTCCGGGTCCTCCATAGCTGACACCATCTCCTCTTCGGTCAGCTTGCGGCGCTGCTCCACAAATTCTTCCTCGTCCGCGCCATGGGCAATGGCTTGGGCAACGACTTTATCCAGCCGATCTTGAGGATATGCGGCTTCCAGTTCTTGCTCAACCTCACGTGCAATATCCTCAAGCTCACCATAGCGCACGCCGTAATCTTTAAGTTTCCGTTCCTTGATCAAGGTAGTGGAAGCTACTTCCGTTACCGCATGAGTGAAGCGGGAGGAAAGAGCGATGCGTTCTTCACGACCTTCACCCTTTACGCGGATTTGCATCGGAATGCCTCGAAACAGCTGGACAAACACCTGGGCTTCCCCAAATCCCGTACCGTCGTTTTCATTCTCCTCGAGGCCTGTTTTCAATCCTTCTTGGCCAAACTTTTCCTGCACTTCTCCCAAAATCGAGGGCCAATCAGCATTTCCTTTACGGTCGAGCGCAATAAAGTCAAGTGTGTGAAAAATGCTTTTTACACCGGGAATATGAAGCAGCTCACGGATCCACGCCGGTGCAGAACGTTCGTTATCCGTGGTATATGTCTTGCGAATTCCGGGTTCCAGAGACTCATCTAGATGAAGTTTCATGGAGTTCGGACTCGGAGTAGGTTCGATAAACGTAATTTTCATTTCATTAGCTACCTCCTTTTCATCTAACCTATTGTACCTCTTTTACGGACAGGAAAAAACATAACCCGTCTTATCTTCATCATGAATATTCCTCGAAAATGATGATTTTCAACAATCCCGGATAAAAAGAGGAAGGGATTGTCAAACTGTATATGTCGAGAACTCTTTTTTTAAGGTTTCTAATCGAAGGAGGCTTTGCAGCATGAATGTGAAACAGGATAAAAAATTGGCTGTCGTCTGTTTTGTAGCCGCTGCGGTTATGCTGTACGCCACGGTAAAGGCTTTTATACGCTATATGCGTTATTTCGGATAGTTTTTCTCTCTCAAAAGATGAATAACAACAAGGAGTGAACCTGATGTCTTCCCTTGATCCTGTTTTGATGAGCCGGATATTAACTGGCTTAACATTGTTCGTTCATATCATACTAGCCACAATCGGAGTAGGTATTCCTGTGATGCTTGCTCTAGCGGAATGGCGAGGCATACATACAGGTGATGGGCATTATACGCTGCTTGCCCGTAGGTGGGCGAGGGGGTATGTCATCACCGTAGCGGTCGGTGTCGTGACGGGCACAGCAATCGGGCTTCAGCTCAGCCTGCTGTGGCCAACATTTATGCGCGTGGCGGGCAAAGCGATTGCGCTCCCGCTATTTTTGGAGACGTTCGCTTTTTTTGTGGAGGCCATTTTTCTAGGAATCTATCTATACACCTGGGACCGGTTCAAAAGTAAATATACGCATTTACTGCTGCTCATTCCTGTAGCCATCGGCGCTTCCGCATCCGCAATTTTCATTACGAGCATGAATGCATTTATGAATCAGCCGCAAGGCTTTGATCTGGTAGACGGGGTGTTCACGAATATAAACCCGTTTGTTGCTATGTTCAATCCGGCTACGCCAACAAAGGTAAGTCATGTGCTGGCTTCTGCCTATACGACCAGTGCTGCCGCTTTGGCGAGTATTGCCGCTTATAGTTTATTGCGGGGAAACAAGCACGATTACTTTAAAAAGGCTTTAAAGCTGACGGTCATTTCCACGTTTGTTTTTGCCGTAGCAACGGTAATGATCGGTGATTTCTCCGGAAAATTTCTGGCGAAGTACCAGCCTGAAAAGCTGGCGGCAATGGAATGGCACTTTGAGACTATGAAACAGGCCCCGCTCATTTATGGCGGTGTATTGGACGAGAACCGGGACATTAAATATGCGCTGAAAATTCCGTATGCGTTAAGTATCTTGGCAGGAAACCATCCGGATATCGAGGTTATCGGCCTGAATGAATTTCCGGAAGACGAACAGCCGCCGCTCATGATTCATTATTTCTTCGATTTAAAAGTAACGAACGGCGTTTTGCTTGTCGCGATTCCGCTTCTGTATATGTTCCGCAAATGGCTTCCAGGTAAGAAAGCTTACCCGAATTGGTTGCTCGTATGCATTTTGGCGCTTGGTCCAATGGCCTTGGTAGCCATTTGGCTTGGCTGGTTTTTGGCTGAAATCGGCCGCCAGCCATGGATTTTGCGAGGGTATATGAAGGTGGCGGATGCGGCGACAACCTCATCGAATGTGGGTTGGATGCTGCTGCTATTCATTCTACTGTATTTGGTGCTGTCGGTGTCTGCCATCCGGGTACTTAGCAAGCTGTATCGCAACAAAACTGCGGAGGAAGAGCTTGCGATGCTTGGACTGAATAGCAAGGGAGGCAGCGGACAATGAGCTACGGATTGGTGGCTATCTCAATTCTTTGGACGTTTCTATTCGGTTATTTAATTGTAGCGTCTATTGATTTCGGGGCTGGATTTTTTAGCTTTTACAGTGTGATGACGGGGCATGAGACTAAGATACACAATATTATTCAAAGATACTTATCACCTGTATGGGAAGTTACGAACGTGTTTCTGATTTTTTTCGTTGTTGGACTGGTCGGATTTTTTCCGGATGCGGCGTTCTATTACGGTACAGCGCTGCTCGTTCCCGGCAGTCTGGCTACTGTGCTGCTCGCCATCCGGGGAGCCTATTACGCTTACAACACCTACGGTAGCAGCAAAGAGAATAACAAAATCTACATGGCCCTATACGGAGCAACGGGGCTGTTGATTCCGGCTGCACTATCCACGATTTTGGCCGTCTCAGAGGGCGGAATCATATACATGGCAGACGGCAAGGTGCAGATGGATTGGTTAAGCTTTTTCATGAACCCGTATACATGGTCTGTAATTCTGCTGGCTCTAGTAAGTGTCCTGTATATATCTGCGATGTTCTTGTCTTACTATGCGAAGAGAGCTGGAGATGAGGTCGCATTTGGTGTTGTCCGGGGGTATGCATTAATCTGGAGCGGACCGACGATCTTGTTTTCATTTTTTGCCTTTTTAACGTTAAACAGGCAAAACCCCGAGCACTTTCGGGCCATGCTCGATATGTCATGGATGTTTGTCGCATCCTTCCTTTGCTTCCTATTTGCTGTTTATGCCGTTTGGAAACGGAAATGGCTAGGCCTGTCTTTTTTTATGGTAATACTGCAGTTTGCTTTTGCCTGGTACGGATATGGCCGTTCACATTTGCCGTACGTGCTGTATAAATATATCAATATCCATGAGAGCGTTACGAACGATACGATGGCTATTACCTTGATCACGGCATTTGTCCTCGGTCTGCTCGTGCTGATTCCATCACTGATCTTGCTGATGCGTCTATTTTTGTTTGATGCGAACTACATTCTTGGCAAATCCGGCAAAAAGGGGTGAGAGAAATGGATGATTTCGCTATTTTTATCGCGCCCATGCTGACGGTGTTGGTCTCTGTAGCTTTCATGGTGGTGTACGCAATGAAATATAAAGATCCGTCAGAATAGTATGAACACAGTACCACCGTATGAAAAATGGGGGATGAAATTGTGAGCTCAGTTGAGCACTCGTGAAAAAATGGGGTAAAATAAAAAGTAATGGAAGGAGGAGGCAGAATGCCAAAATTCCGCTATAACAATATCGATAATGTCAGTACAGATAAAACATTAAAACAGTTCAGGCAATGGCGTGACGAACGGCGTAACAAGAAAAAAGATTATTCGTACGTCATACCGAATCTGGCACCCGATCTCGAATATTTACACGGAAACCGGCATGAAACCTCCGTTACTTGGGTTGGGCATGCGACATTTTTCATCCAATATGAGGGCTTAAATATCGTAACTGATCCGATATGGGCACGCAGGATGGCGTTCACGAAACGCCTGGGAGAGCCAGGGCTTCCGATCGCCGAAATTCCGACACTGGACATTATTCTCATATCGCATTCCCACTATGACCATATGCATATCGCCTCGATACGTAAGCTGTATCGGACTGAGACGACCATTGTTGTTCCCGTTGGTCTGCGGCGTAAAATGCTCAGCAAAGGTTTCAGACGTGTGATTGAGCTAAAATGGTGGGAATCGACGACGATTGGCGGCGTTACCATAACATTTGTTCCAACTCAGCATTGGACACGGCGCACACCGTTTGATACGAACACTTCCCATTGGGGAGGCTTTGTGTTGGAACCGGAGCTTCAGCAGAAGGAGACACGTAATGAGGAGGCGGATTCGCAGGATACCTCTCGTGTTCTTCCGCCGAATTTGTATTTTGCCGGAGACAGCGGCTATTTTCCAGGATTTAAAGAAATCGGTAACCGATTTAATATTCATATAGCGCTTATGCCAATCGGAGCCTATGAACCTGAATGGTTTATGACCTCGCAGCATGTTACTCCGGAGGAAGCATTACAGGCGTTTTTGGACGTGAAGGCCGAGACGATGATTCCGATGCATTATGGTACGTTCCGACTCGCAGATGATACGGCGCAGGAAGCGTTGGAGCGGATGGAACTCGAGCGTAAGCGTCTGGGAATTGGAGAAGAGCAGATTCGTATTCTAAAGCATGGCGAGACCTTTAAGGTGCAGCCGGAGCGGAGGAAAGTAGAATCCTCATGACATGTAAGTAAGTTTTAGCAAGCTTCAGAAACCTTCTGATGCCTGTCAGTCGGGCAGGTCATCTCAGGAGGTTTTTTCCTTTTATATGGGCCTTTATTACTCGGAATGCGTCATAATGACGTATTTGAGCGGTAAGGCTTCGTTAAAAGGGTTTCTTATGCTATAATGTGCTGGGAAACCAATAGTATAAAAGGATGGTAATGCTTAATGATCAGTACAAGCGGGATTACGCTCCGCTATGGCAAACGAGCACTATTTGAAGATGTAAATATAAAATTCACTCCTGGCAACTGTTATGGCTTGATTGGAGCCAACGGTGCGGGCAAGTCCACTTTCTTGAAGATCCTGTCCGGTGAAATCGAACCGAACCAAGGCGAAGTTCATATGACACCGAACGAACGGATGGCTGTCCTCAAACAGAACCATTATGAGTATGATGAATATGCGGTTCTGGAGACCGTTATCATGGGTCACTCACGCCTTTACAAGATCATGAAGGAGAAGGATGCCCTTTACGCTAAAGCTGATTTTTCCGAAGAGGATGGCATGCGTGCCGGTGAGCTGGAGGGTGAATTCGCAGAGTTGAACGGTTGGGACGCTGAGCCGGATGCGGCTGCACTCCTGATCGGTCTTGGTATTCCACGTGAACTTCATGACAAGAAAATGGCAGAACTCAGCGGTAACGAAAAGGTTCGTGTCCTTTTGGCACAAGCCCTGTTCGGCCGCCCGAACAACCTGCTGCTTGATGAGCCTACCAACCACTTGGATCTGGAGTCTATTCAATGGCTCGAGAACTTCCTAATGGATTATGAAGGCACCGTTATCGTTGTATCCCATGACCGTCACTTCCTGAATAAGGTGTGTACGCACATTGCGGATATCGATTTCGGCAAAATCCAGCTGTATGTCGGTAACTATGACTTCTGGTATGAGTCTAGTCAGCTGGCGCTTCAGCTTCAACGTGAGTCAAACAAGAAAAAAGAAGAGAAGATCAAGGAACTCCAAGCCTTTATCCAACGTTTCTCGGCAAATGCTTCGAAATCGAAGCAGGCGACATCCCGTAAGAAGCAGCTTGATAAGATTACGCTGGATGACCTTCGTCCGTCGAACCGTAAATATCCGTTCCTTAACTTCAAGCCGGAACGTGAAGCAGGTAAACAGCTTCTGACGGTAGATGGCATTACGAAGACGATGGAAGACGAGAAAGTACTGGATAACGTCAACTTTGTCGTAAACAAAGGTGACAAGATTGCTTTTGTCGGACCGAACAGTCTGCCGAAGACAACGTTGTTCCAGGTTGTTACCGGTGAAACGGAAGTAGAAGCCGGGGAATTCAGCTGGGGCGTAACAACGACTCAGGCGTACTTTCCGAAAGACAACTCCGTTTATTTTGACGGTGTGGACATGAACCTGGTAGATTGGTTGCGCCAGTACTCCAACGATCAGGATGAAACGTTCCTGCGCGGTTTCCTCGGACGTATGCTGTTCTCTGGTGAGGAAGCGCTGAAGAAGGCGAGTGTTCTGTCCGGTGGTGAGAAGGTCCGCTGCATGCTGGCCAAAATGATGCTGAACGGTGCGAATGTGCTTATTTTTGATGAGCCTACGAACCACTTGGACCTCGAGTCTATCACGGCGCTGAATAACGGATTGATCGATTTCGACGGTACGATCCTATTTACATCGCATGACCATCAGTTCATTCAGACCATTGCGAACCGGATTATTGAGATTACACCGAACGGAGTTATCGACCGTGCGATGAGTTATGATGAATATCTGGAGAGCGAAGAGATCAAAGCCCTTCGTGAGAGCATGTATCCTGCTGAAGCCTAATATATTTGCATACAAGAAGTAATACTTTCTTAGATTTTGAAAAAAGCTGCACCCTTCGTTTGAAGGGGCAGCTTTTTTTGCGTTAAGCGGTGTTGTTACGATCCGCCGGTACGACGGCGCTGGTTGTTCGGCTTTTTGTTGTTTTGGCTCTTCATTTTTTGCGTAGTACCGGGCTGATATGAACCCTGTTTGCCAGATGAATTTTGCTGTTTCTTCTGTTCCAGCTTCTGACGGATCGCATCGGCCAGACTCACCTTGCGTGAATCGTTATTTTCCGACATGATGGCTTCCTCCTCGGATTATGAGTTGTCCTCATTTTATTCGTTTTTAAAACGAACGGCAAGGGTAACAATAAATATATTCGGTTATGAGCCTGCTTTTTACCTTAAGCAACTCTGTTTCTCCCGTCTTACAAGGTTTCTCTAGTCTCACAAGGTTTCTCTAGACCCACATGGTATGCCTTTGCTAGGATAGTTAAGGAAGTTTTGAAGCGGCCCTTAGTAAGAAGGAGAAGCAGCGAAGGAGAGACATGCACGGTGAATGTATATGAGGATATAAAAAAGGGAGAGCGCGGAGCGTGGATCAGCATTGCGGCTTACCTGATACTATCTGCGTTCAAATTAATCAGCGGTTATCTATTCGCTTCGAGTGCATTGTTAGCTGACGGTTTTAACAACCTAACGGACATTGTGGCCTCGGTTGCTGTACTGATCGGTCTGAAAATATCACGGAAGCCTCCTGATTCGGATCATGCCTATGGGCATTTCAGAGCCGAGACGGTAGCGGCACTAATCGCCTCATTCATTATGGCTGTGGTCGGAATACAAGTGCTGGTTGAAGCGATCGGTTCCTTTTTTGAGGGAAGTAAGGATACACCAAACCTATGGGCAGCCGGTGTGGCAGGGGTGTGTGCTGTCGCTATGTTTATCGTTTACAAATATAATGTCAGACTGGCAACTCAGATTAACAGCCAAGCTCTGATGGCTGCGGCGAAGGACAACCTTTCAGATGCAATGGTCAGTATAGGCGCGGCTGTAGGTATTATTGGAGCCCAATTCGGGCTTCCTTGGCTGGATACGGTTGCGGCACTCGGAGTTGGATTGCTGATCTGCAAAACCGCGTGGGGAATCTTCCGTGATTGTACGCATAGCCTGACAGATGGATTTGATGAGCAGCGGCTATTGGATCTCCGGAGGACCATAGCACGCACTCCCGGTGTTGAAGGAATCAAAGATGTGAAAGCCAGAATTCATGGTAATCATGTGCTGGTCGATGTTGTCGTTGAGGTTGACCCGCAATTAAGCGTTATTGAGGGACACCAAATCAGCGACACCATTGAAGAGCGAATGGTGAAATTTCATAACATTATGAACGTTCATGTTCATGTGGAGCCGAAGGACCTATAGGGCCTTATCGTACAAATAAAAAAAGGACTGCAGTGATTGCAGCCCCTTATTGGGATTAATTATCGCCCATGAAGATCCAATATTTACCGATCCAGGTGTAAACTTCAACCCACTCACCGTCCGCAACCACTTGCGTGCTGGTCCTAGTTGAATCGATTATTTGAGGTGCCAGAACACCTTGGATGGTTCCGTTTGGCATATCATAGAAGTAAGTTTTCTTGGTGAGCTGAATGAGCTTCATAGGAATTAGCGGAAAATCTTCCGCTTTAATGGTGGGCTCTTTAAATTGAAAATAAGTTGAAGTTGTTGCGGTAACCTCAACTTCCAGAGTCGTTGTAGTCGTAGTGGTAGATTGAGTTGTTTCTACAGTTTCAACCGGATCGGCTGCTGCTACCGCCGCCATTGATAGAGCAAGGCTGAGTACTGCTGTAACGCTTAGAATTTTTTTCATAGTTTGTCTCCTCCTGAATTTGGATGTAATATGTAACGACATTAACGATATAACCATTATAAAGGTAAAATGAACCAATTAAGAAGGAATATTTTTAAAATTAACAATAATAGTAAAATTTTAAATAAGCTGTTGCTTGTGAGTTGCGTGACAAGGAGGACGGATTCAGATATACTTTTGGACGAGTATTCATGATCGATTCATGCGATACATACTCGGAGGAGGGAAGCCGAATGAGTCGCCGCAAAAAGAAAGGCGGCCGGATCCTGCTTGGGCTATTAATGCTTATTATCGTCGTTGTTGGAGCAGGGATCTGGTATGTGACGCCGACAAAAAGCTTGGATTTAAATTATCGTTCAATCGATGTGAAAGACAAAATCATGAGCATGTTGGAAACGCGCCAACCGCAGATGGTTTTGAATAAAGACGAAGTAGCGCAGATGAGCAAGAAAAACCTGATCAAATATTTGAGCACACATGATGTCGGCGTGGATATAACAGGTGCCGATTTCCAAATGAATGGCGAAATGATGAAGGCAGAAGTGAACGGGAAGTGGGGCGTATTGCCTTTTGGAGCCACTTTGCAATTCCATATGACTTCGAACGGAAGCAAGCTTATACTGGAGCATCAATTCACGAAAATCCGTAGTGCGGACATTCCGTTGTCCATCTTTAAGTTGGAGCCCATTGAAGTATCATTGAAGGACGATCTGCCTGACATTGTTACGGTTAAGGAAGTTGATTTTTTGGAAGAAGGCATGAAGCTGACGTTTAAGATCGATTGGCTCTCCATTCCGTCGTTATGGTGAATGTATAAAATTCTAAAAGTAGAAATGTTCTTAAAGTAGATTTATCTCAAAAACAAAGTATGCCATCCGAGGACTCATCCTTGGGTGGCATACTTGCTTTAATGGTCTAAGTGTACTTCTTGAAAGCGAAAGTCAGCCCATGTAAACACTTTTGATGAATTTATTGATACGTCTAACGTCTGAATGGCGGCTACAATGATCAAACATGATGGGATAAGTAATGTTGTATGTTATACAACATTGAATGAGCAGAATGCCCGAACCTACTGATATTGTTGTAGATTCTACAACAATCCTTTCTGGAATGGGGTAAATAAATGATTCCCTATCCCTATTATTGTATTGAATACAACAACCCTTCCTTCGATGCTATATCTCGGAATAAAGTTGCACTTTATACAACACTTACTGAAGCCTGTTGGATGAAGACGATTCGTACATGTGGCAACTTATAACGGATAACAGATAACGGATAACTGGGGCGCCCAGTTGTTTATTCTAACCTTTTTAAAGCGGAGAGCTGGAACGAATCGATCATTCTGTACTTTGTTTCGTGCCGGACAGATTCTTTGGATAAGATGACTCAGACGCTTCAGGAAAATCAAAAGCCCATCAACGAATTAAGCTTTGAAGTGAAGCAGACGATCCGCAACACGAATAATATAACTGTGGACATCCTGTCCATATTCCCGACAACTGGTCATATCTCAACTTCTCTCGGTGAGCCTGATTTCAAGGCCGAGGATGGAGATGTGTACGTATAGGATCATCAAGCCATTAAAGTTTTTATAGATCGAAGTTCCGGAGATATTATCGGTGTAGATTTGTTTTTTGATTTCAGCGAATAACCTGTTTCAATTGTTTGAAATAAGGTTAAATAATCTAGAGCTACAACCCTTCGAAAGATTTCCGGGACGGGAAATAGGTCTTAACACATAGATAAGGAATGGGACGAATACCGCCTCATTCCTTATCTATGTTTTTAAATAGGTGAAATATTCATGGAGTGGAGTATAGTATAATAGTTTAAAAAAAGGATTTCTGCGCATTGAGAGTAACGTTAAGGAGAGAGTTATGAGAATACTAATTGTTGATGACAATCCGACTAACGTCATAATTATCCGAGAAATCTTAAAGAAAGAACAATATCGTGATATTGTAACGGCGTCTTCAGCTCTGGAAATGCTGGACGGCCTCGGCATCAGAGAACGTACCACGGACCTTCGTCCAAAGCGCGTTGATATAGATTTAATACTGCTCGATATGATGATGCCGGAGATGGACGGAATTGAAGCCTGCCGGATCGTACAGCAGTATGATCATTTAAAAGATATTCCGATCATTATGGTGACAGCCGTCGGCGATTCCAAAAAGTTGGCCGAAGCGCTTGATGCCGGAGCTGTCGACTATGTAACCAAGCCTATTAATAAAGTGGAGCTTATGGCGAGAATTCGCTTGGCGCTTCGCTTGAAGCATGAGAAGGATTGGCATAAGGAGAGAGAACAGCGAATCCAGGATGAATTAAAGCTGGCAGCCATGGTTCAGAATGCTGTGCTGAGTTCTCCCATTGAAGAGGAGCTCTTTGAGGTTCACGCCCTGTACCAGCCATCAGCCGAGTTGGCCGGTGATTTGTATGCGTGGTATCCACTGGGTGACGGCCGATATGGCATTATACTGCTTGATATGATGGGACATGGAATTTCCTCGTCTCTTTTCTGTATGTTCATTGCCTCGGTTTTGAAAGACACAGTTACCACTTATGTGGAACCTGAGAAGGTTATACAGGAATTAAACCGCAGGTTTAATCAGCTCCATCTTGGTGATCAATTGATTCAATATTATTTTACTGCAATTTATCTGGTCGTGGATACACGCATGAAACGGGTCGATTACGTTAATGCGGGCCATCCGCCGGCGCTATTCTTTCAGCAAGATGGTTTGGTGATGACGCTGGATCAGGGCTGCTACCCGGTAGGACTGTTTGACCGCATTGATGGCATGGAACCGCGCAGCTTCTATTATGAAGGTAACGCTCATCTTGCGATGTATACCGACGGTATTCTGGAACTAGTTGAGGGCAGCCATGAGGATAAGCTTGATTATTTGAAGCAGCATCTAGGCGGCTCTAGCGAGTGGAGAGAAGATGAAATGAAAGAGCAATTTTTTATAGATAATCCTGCCGGGGAGCGTGAAGATGATAAATGCCTCGTATGGGTAACACTTAAAGAAGAAGGAGTGGGGGGGACGGATCAAGCTTAAATTTATGCTCGTGGATGATGATATCGGAATGTGTTCGCCCTCTCAAGTGTGCTTGAAGGCTATAACATGGAAGTATGCGCGTGTGGCTGTATTCGTAAGTGATACTTTTGGGTAATGAATAATGGATATAAAAATGTTAAAGGGAGAAAGTCGGTAAAGATTAAATAGTATTTTTAGGAGGATTCCATGGGGGTTCACGATCCGATTCATATTTTGCTTGTAGATGATCGCCCTGAGAATTTGCTTGCACTGGAAGCGGTGCTCGGCAGTGAACAGTATACGCTTGTCAAAGCAACTTCCGCGGAAGCAGCGTTAAAATGTCTCTTGAAATATGAGTTCGCCGTGATTGTACTGGATGTTCAGATGCCGGGCATGGACGGAATTGAAACGGCGCGGCTCATAAAGGCGAGAGACAAGACAAAAGATATTCCTATCATATTTATTTCGGCTAACAGCAAGGAAGTGGAACATCTGTTTAAAGGGTACTCTGCCGGAGCTATTGATTATATGGTAAAGCCCTTCATCCCCCAAATTTTGAAATCTAAGATCGAGGGATTTGTGGATATATTCCTGACAAATAAAAGGCTGAAAACCCAATCCATGCTGCTTCACCAGAAGACGCAGGAACTGGAGAAAATCAATCATGAGCTGGTACAGGCCAAGGAAGCAGCAGAAATTGCGGCCCAAGCCAAGACGGAGTTTCTGGCGATGATGAGCCATGAGATTCGTACACCTATGAATGGAGTTATCGGTATGATTGATCTGTTGATGGAAAGTGATCTTCAGGATGAACAAAGGGAATATGCAGATATCATTCGCAACAGCGCTGATGCGTTGGTCTCGATTATTAACGATATATTGGACTTTACCAAAATGGAGTCAGGAAAAATGGAGCTGGAAGAGCATCCGTTTGAGCTGAGATTGTGCGTGCAGGAAGTGGTTGGTCTCTTTTCGGCTGAGGCCAACAAAAAAAATCTGGAGCTTCTCTATTTCATAGAAGATCAGATCCCGCGCATAGTTTATGGCGATATAGGGCGTCTGCGTCAGGTGCTGATGAACCTTGTTTCCAATGCGGTTAAGTTCACTAACCAAGGCGGGGTATATTTGGTTATTTCACTGATTGAGCGAGAGGACAAAACCTTAACTCTTGAATTTATCGTAAAAGATTCAGGAATAGGCATTTCAGCGGACAAGATGGACAGGCTCTTTAAACCATTCACGCAGCTGGATTCTTCCATGACCCGTAAGTATGGGGGGACTGGGCTCGGCCTGGCCATCTGTAGGTCACTGGTGCAGATGATGGGAGGGGAAATCCGGGTCGAATCCACTGAAGAGATGGGAGCAACGTTTGTCTTTACCATTAAGGTTCATAAGCATGAAGAGGAAGATCAGCTGCTAGGTCGGGATAAGCTACCTTTCGAGATCCATCCCTATCCCATAGGCAAAAGTCGATAATGAACATCCACCATGCCCAATTGTCCCAATATTACTGATGAATCTGGTTTGCTGAGTTGTTTCAACACATAGAATAACGGGTTATTTGTAAGGAAAACAAATTTTGGGAGAGAGTGTGTCTATGAATACAAACAATAATGATAAGTTTAATGCTAAGACTCACATGAACGACAGTGTATGCACCGTGTTTTTAAGCGGCGAACTTGACTTGTCCGTTGCACCTGATTTTCGAATGGTGATGGAACCTCTTGTGAGCAATTCCCAAATGGATTTGATCGTCAATTTGAAGGGAATGACATATATAGACAGTACGGGTATCGGAATTCTGTTGTCTATTTTAAAAGCAAGACATGGTATGGAAGCCCGCTTTGCCGTTGAGGAAGTTCCTCAGCAAATCCAGAAGCTGTTTGACATGACTGGTATTGCGAAGTTCTTTGCCCCCCAAGAGAATTCCGAATAGGAAAGGAAAGGAAAGAAAAGAATGAATGCTGAAGGACAGAAAATAACTCTTAATTTACCTGCCAGTGCGGAATATGTTGATATCGTTCGATTGAACTTATACGGAATAGCTTCGAAAATGGGCTTCACTTATGAAGAGATTGAAGATATGAAGGTAGCTGTATCAGAAGCTTGCAATAACTCGATTTTATATGCTTACGGACAAGATGGCGGAATGGTGGAAGTCGTGTTTGATGTCACTAGTGAATCTTTATCCATCACAGTTAGAGACGAAGGGGAGAGTTTCGAAAGTGATGGTAATTTAGACAGTCGTGAGACCCTCCATGATAAGGAGCTCAGTGAAATCCAGATTGGGGGCCTTGGTTTTTACTTGATGGAGGCGCTCATGGATGAAGTGAGTGTCACAAACCAGAAAGGGAAGGGAACACAAGTTATTCTTACCAAACGGCTTGCGAAAAGTGAGGAGCCGGTATGAACGAAAAAGTGACTCCCCCAGAGTCCAGGGATGAAGCGATTCGTCTGATTAGGGAATATCAACAGACGAAGGATAACGAAATCGCTACCGTCTTAATTCAAAAATATGAACCGATGGTTAAAATGGCTGCGGGTAAAATTGCCCGTAATCGTCCGGACCTTTACGAAGATTTATATCAGGTGGGGCAGATGGCTCTGATTCGGCTGCTTCAGCAGTATGATCTCAGTCTAGGAATTCCATTTGAGCCGTACGCCATGAAGAGTATGATCGGTCATATGAAGAACTTTTTACGCGATAAATCTTGGTATATTCAGGTTCCTCGTCGGATTAAAGAAAAGGGCGCACTTGTTCAGCAAGCTATCGATGAATTGATGGTGAAGCTGGAACGATCGCCTGATATTAAAGAGATTGCGGACTACTTGGATCTGACAGTTGAGGAAACGGTAGAAGTTCTTGCCGGCCGTGAATGCTATCATTATGTATCATTGGATTCTCCATTATCTCAAGAAGAAACGGGTGCTACACTCGGTGAACTGATCAGTTCTGATGTGAACGACTTTGATTCTGTTGAGAAGCGAATGGATTTACAGCAGGCATTAAGTCAGTTGAAGGAGCAGGAGCAGAAAGTGCTGCTCTTGGCATTTCAGGACGGACAATCCCAGCGTGCCATTGCGCAGAAGCTCGGTGTCTCACAGATGAGTGTATCCCGTATCCAGAAGAGAGCAACGGAAAAATTGAAACAAATCATGTCTAATTCATCGTATTGATATGGACAAGCTTCTCTGTATCGGGTGTGAGGACTGGTCTACATAAGGGCACGCTATTCCTGGGGGAAGGATATGCGTGCTTTTTTAATGGAGATAAGAGTATAATTGCCTGCTGATATGTGCTCCTTTTTGTACTATAATTATTAAGCTACGTTTTAGACTTAAATCTTGTCTTATGTTATAGGCAATAATATATGGATTAGTACAGAAGGAGAGAAACATCATGGAAACTGTTCTGGTTAAGGAATATCGTGCAGACGTCATGGAGTGCACACACAGTGGACATATATGTATCGTAAACGATGAGGGAAAGGTTAAGGCTTTTGCCGGCGACCCGCGTTATGTCACATTCACCCGTTCTTCTGCGAAACCCTTGCAGGCTATTCCGGCCATTCGTGCGCATTTAGCAGACCGTTATCATCTAACGGATCAGGAAATTGCCATTATGACTGCATCTCACCGGGGTGAACATGAACACCAGGAGACGCTAATCTCTTTAATGGACAAGACGGGAATCGGAGAAAGCCGACTTGTATGTGCCTCGAGTTATCCGCTCGATGGTGAAACGAGAGACTCTCTAATCCGCAGTGGAGGAAATAAAAATAAGCTTTATCATAACTGTTCAGGAAAACATTTGGGTCTGCTTGCTTACAGTCAGATGAAGGGACTTCCCCTTGCAGGGTACGAGGACCCCAATCATCCTGTACAGCAGGAAATTCTGAGCACCATAGCGTATATGTGCGGTCTGTCGAAAGATGAAATCATACTCGGTACAGACGGCTGTGGTCTTCCGGTATTTGCATTACCCTTGCAAGCATTGGCTACTGCTTATATGAAACTGGCTTGTCCTGACCGGATAGAGGACGAACCGACTCGACGCGCGGTTGAAAAGATTGCACAGACGATGAATTCCCATCCCTTTATGGTGGCGGGGAGCGGAAGAGTGGATACTCTGCTGCTTCAGGATCAAAATATCGTTGCCAAAGGCGGCTTCAAAGGAGTTTACTGTTTTGGCCTGAAAAAGGAGAGACTCGGCATTACCTTCAAAATATTGGATGGATCCGAAGAAGAATGGGGATACATTGTAGAGTCTATCCTTGATCAACTTGGTTACGACAACCGGGCCACAATTGATTCTTTAAGAAAAGCTTTTACGAAAGATCTGTACAATGATGGGGGTAAAAAGGTAGGCCGAGCGGAAACAGCATTCACTTTAAATTACGTTTAATCGAAGAGAAACAGAATTTAACGTTATTGATATGCCTTAATAAATGATACTAAAAGCCCCCACACGACTCTCTGTAGTAGAAGAGTCGTATGGGGGCTTTTAAGTAATGTACAAAGACGTGATCAATTTCCGCGCAGGCGTCCCAACTCGGATACGAGCGCTTCAACCTCGGATATGCTCAGTGTGTTCTTGCTCATAACCATATCATACAAATCACGTATATCTTCATATTGATCCTTGGAGAAGGCCGAGGCCTGCATAGCGGCCGCTGAAGCCATGCGTAGCTTTAATTTGATTTGTTCGATCATATACTCAATGTTTTCCTGAGATTTCTCATTTAGATCCATGATTGGCACCATTCCTCTCACTTGATAACGGGTTTACGTCCCTGTATTGTACCATGTTGCTGCAAGACGAACCAATGTTTTTGCCATCGTGCTCCGGTTAGGGTAAAATCAGGGAAACTATAGGTTCACAGATTATAGTGAGATTCGCAGCAAATACATATACCGTGAAGGGGGAAGGCAATGGGCGATTATGTGGGTTTTCAGCAGGCTCCGCCTGTGACGAAAACCAAATTGTCGGGAGAGCAGCTGCAAAGTTTTTTTACGGACATATCTCAGCAGCATTCAATGGACCAAGTCACATTTTTATGTATCGGGACAGATCGTTCAACAGGTGATGCGCTAGGACCACTGACAGGAAGCAGACTGCTAGAATATGGATTTCCGCACGTTATCGGTACACTTCCTGACCCTTGTGACGCTTGTAATCTAGAGACAAGGCTGCAGGACATTCCGGAAGGAAGTACTGTAATCGCGATTGATGCTTGCTTGGGACAGCCTTCCTCCGTTAGCTTTTTCTTTGGATCTGCAGGTCCGCTCCATCCAGCTCAGTCTGTGGGAAAACCACTTCCTTCGGTTGGTCACTACAGTATAGCTGCGGTTGTTAATGTACAGGGACCTAAGCCTTACTGGACTTTGCAGGTTACTTCTCTTCATCTGGTTATGACAATGGCTGAAAAGATCGCACATGCGGCCGCATCCGCCTTTGGCCTTAGTACTTGAGGCAGGCGTTTCAGCCGGGTTAACGAAGTGCTTATCTATAGAAAGAAGGGTTTCGTAATGGAAAAAGTAAAATGCAACGGCAATACGATATGCTATCTGGAACAGGGACGCGGAGAGCCGGTTATTTTGCTTCATGGTTATTGCGGAAGCTCTTCTTACTGGGAACAGGTATTGCCATATCTGAACGGTTACCGGGTCATTGCACCGGATCTTCGAGGTCATGGTCGCTCTGACGCACCTGTGGGACCTTATACCATTGAACAGATGGCTGATGACGTACTGCTGCTGATGGATGAGCTGGATATTCAGAAGGCCACATTGCTTGGACATTCTCTTGGTGGATACATTACGTTGTCATTTGTTCAGCGATACACTTCGCGGTTGAATGCGTGTGGCCTGATTCACTCTACAGGTTACCCGGATTCGGATGAAGCCAAGGAGAAAAGAGTGAAGGCAGTAAGCGTCATTCAGGGAGAAGGAATTACAAACTTTGTGGACGGACTCATTCCAGGTTTGTTTGCACCTGGAATGGAGAACAGAAAACCGGAATGTATTCAGAAAGCGAAAGAAATCGGATATTTAACGCCACCGCAAGGAGCTATCGGCGCAGCGCTTGCGATGCGTGTGCGGCCTGACCGGAGGGATGTACTTTCTTCAACAGCACTTCCTGTTCTGCTTGTTGCAGGAGAGAAAGACGGCCTCATACCGTCAGAGCGTGTCTTTACAATAGACCACTCGAACATAACCCAGAGTGTAATTAAAGAAGCGGGTCACATGAGTATGATGGAAGAACCTGAGGAGCTAGGGAAAGTCATTCATTCATTTTTAGATCATGTTCATTCGTCTTAAACATCAATAAGCACGGATTAAAGAGCTATAGCCGGAGGAGAAGAGCCTCCGGCTTTTTCACGACAATGAAGGGGAATTGCTGGTACTGGTAATATGATGGGCGATCTTTTACAATCTATCTAGATTGAAATAACAGATTAGTCAAGAAATGGGGAAGCGGAATGTATCGGAAAGATTATCTCCTCCGTCTTGTGGAGGAAATGACGCAGATGATATCCAAAGTATTTGGCTTAAAGCAGCAGAAAAAGCATAACGAGGCTCTTTTGGAAATTAACGAAATGCTGAGCCGCCAATTCCGTCTCAATTCCAAATTGTTGAAATCATTGTCAGCAGAAGATATCGTTCAGCTGTTCCGCAGCGGTGAGGTCGTTGAGGCCGATAAGCTGCAAAGTGCGGCAAGGCTGTTGGAGGAAGAAGCTGATATTTATCTGGATATGGATCGACTGGAGGATGGGAATACTCTGTTGGTGAAGGCTCTTCATTTATACTTGTCCGCTTCTATGCATGGTGGAGATCGACATTTGCTGGACATGCCGCGCAGGATCAATGAGCTTCTGGAACGTGTACGCCCCCATGGTTTGCCTGACGAGACGGAACGCCTTTTATTTACTTATACGGAAAGAGAAGGTGAATATGCGGCAGCGGAGGACAGTCTATACCGGCTTCTGCAACGAGAAGCGGCAGATTATCGGGAGGGAAGGCTTTTTTATGAACGTCTTCTGGCCGTAGATAAGGATGAGTTGGAACGAGGAAGGCTTCCTATAACGGAAGTTCAGGAAGGACTTGAAGAACTGAAACTGCGTTATTCTCATGTGACGAAGTCCTAGAACCCCTATTGATGGTTCACTGCATTCAAGCCACCTGATTGGGCAGCATTGACCGGAGATGTTATCATAAATAATGTGGTTTAACGGGCTGCAAATACAACATGAAAGTGAGATGTACCTTTTGGATGCACTGCGTAAACTTATTCACCAAATCATTGATAACACATCATTGATTACGGCCACCCTCAGCCAGCTGCGTAAGCGGGAAGGGGTTTCTTATACGAAGGTGACGGTTAAACCCGTCGAATTGAAAAACAAGCTTTATTATCAGTTTGCCTATTTTTCTGGAAACAAGGTGACACATCAGAACTTGCCCTCCGATGAAGCGGAGGCTGCTCTGATCAAGCTTTTGGAAGAGACGTTCCGTCAAGCGATTATCTGTACACCGGAAGCAGACTACCAAGTGCTTATATCCAAAAAGTACAAGGTATCCATTCTGACCAAGTCACCAACTAAAACTCAAAGTGACTTGGCCCACAATCGTAAAAAAACGTATGTGCTTGAAGAAGGAACACCTGTCCCATTTTTGGTGGAGCTCGGTATAATGAACGATGAGGGTAAAGTTTTTGCTCGGAAGTACGATAAGTTTAAGCAGATCAATCGTTTTCTAGAAATGGTAGAAGATGTGCTCCCTCATCTGCCTGAAGATCGGCCGCTCACCATTGTTGATTTTGGCTGTGGTAAATCGTATCTTACGTTTGCACTTTATCATTATTTGGCGGTCAACGCGCGAAGATCGCTGAAAATCGTCGGATTGGATCTAAAGGCGGACGTTATCGAACACTGCAGTTTGCTGGCGAAAAAGCTGAATTATTCGCAACTGCGGTTTCTTGTCGGCGACATTGCGGATTATGATGAATTAGAGCAGGTTGATATGGTAGTAACGCTTCATGCCTGTGACACGGCAACGGATGCCGCCTTGGAAAAAGCAGTCCGCTGGGGTGCATCTGTTATTTTATCGGTACCTTGCTGTCAGCATGAGTTGTTCTCCCAGGTGGACAGTCCTGTGATGGAGCCGCTCCTGTCACATGGAATTTTGAAGGAACGCTTCTCGGCGCTCGCAACAGATGGTATCCGTGCCAAGCTGCTTGATTTGATGGGGTATCGTACTCAACTGCTGGAGTTCATTGATTTGGAGCATACTCCGAAAAACATTTTGATTCGTGCGGTCAAGGGAACAGCCGGAGACAAAAATAAACTGTGGCAGGAATATACGGCGTTTAGAGACTTCCTTAATGCCTCGCCGTATTTGGAAAATGCATGCCGGGATTTGCTACCGAAGTCTTGATAGGAATAAGTTCACGTACAATACTGATAGGCTAAGCGGTCCGGCCTTGGAGTGTAAGCTCCAAAGGTGCGAGCCGTTTTTTTGTATGATCAGGTTAGCCAGAGATTTCTGGCTGGCCTATTTTTTGTAGTCGCCCTCTGTTAAGCAACGCCACACCTCGCCTTTGGTAGATTCGCCTGACAAGTACGGTGGTTTGCACAAATAGATGCTTAGGGAATACAATGTTTGCTGCTCGACCACAATGGAGAGGTATCCCACTTTCCTTAATGGGTGTTTGGGATCAGAAAACGGTAAGAAGCCGAACAGAATTCTTATCTGCTTCATTCGAATAACCCGCGGAAAGGGCGAAAGGGTAATGACGAACCTCCTTGTTCGACGCTGTGGAATAATAATGCTGATACTAGTGATGGGGATGGCCAGCCTGAGAGCAGGTCTATTTTTTGATGAGGATTTATATGGAGTAAGTATCATGTGGGGAATAGCCTGCATGGTGCTGACTGCTGGATATGTGCTGGCCGGTAATAAGCTCCACTTCCCGACTCAACACAATAGTCTGCTCGTTCCCCTTCTGGTGTGCGCTGGTGGAATACTAATCATCTATATATGGCATGGGATGAACGGTTTGATATCCGCAGAGGGTACAGGGAATGAGATCATACGCTGGGGACTGTTCGGGTCGGTTGGGATTGCTCTCTGGATGATTGGCGGGGACCGAGAAGGAAAGAGGATGCTGCGTTTGGTGTGGCATATGACGGGGATGATTCTATGCGGCAGCGCTCTGCTGGCCGTATATGGACTGTTGGATTTGCCGCACGCGTTCTTTCGTTCGGCTAATCTTGAGGCTAGTGCTACTGGCGCGAGGCTGGGGGGGCTGCTGCAATACCCGAACACGTTCGGGGTGGTGATGGCCGCATTTTTGCTCGAGCGGCTGTTCGCACTGCCCGCCGCGCTCGGGGGGCGGGCAAGCCCGCTTCGCGCCGCGGCAGCATTGCTGCCGCTCGCGCCCTACACCGCCGCGCTGCTCCTGACGGAGTCGCGCGGCGCCTGGCTTGCGGCGCTACTAGCGTGCGCGGCCGGTCTGGCCGCAGAGCGGCGCTGGGTAGCGCCGCTCTTGGCGGCAAGTGCCGCGCCCGTCGCAGGCGCGGCACTGCTCTACCGCCAGCTGGCTGAAGCCCAGCTGGCTCCGGTAGTGCTGCCCGGCCTGCTATGGCTGGCCGGGCTTTGGGCCGGCAGCGTGCTTGCCGGCCTGCTGCTGTGGCGGGGGCTGCGCAGCTCTCCCGGCCCAGCCTCTGCTCCCGACACCATCGTCGGCCCGCCTCATGACAAAGCTGTTAGCCTGCCAGCTGTCATCATCCAAGGCTCAGACCCCGTTCCGGCACCTATCACCGCCGATAGTCCATCCACCGACACCGCCCGGGGCACTGCACCAGTCACCACCGTCAGGACGTCCTTTAATCATCCCTTCAGCGTTGCATCCAGTATCGTCTCCGTCCCGGCATCTGTCACTGGCTATCGTCAGCCGGTTGTATTAATCATGTCATCCGCTCTTTATGTCATCGCTTTTGCAACGGTTCTATCGCGTGTAAAGACCCGCCTCGGCGGAGCAGAGACGATGAGTGCCCGTCAATTGATGTACCAGGATGCATGGGGATTGTTCTCATCAGCGCCTTGGCTTGGACGTGGTGGTGACACATGGCGACTTTCATACCGCTCCATTCAGTCACAGCCTTACGTCGGGGCTGAAGTGCACAGCGGATACATCGATTTGCTGCTAAATACCGGAGTGATTGGTTCACTTATGGTATTTATTTTATTGCTGATGTCGGCAATTCGATTAAGAACAACTTGTCCGTCTCTGGTGCCTCCTTTTTCCGTTCTGATGATTCACAGTATCATTGACTTTGATTGGAGTTTTGGACTGGTGTGGCTTCTTATACTTTGGCTGGCAGCCATGGGAGCGGGGCAGACCGGCAGAGATGCCTCACAAGCAGCAGTCTTGAAACGCACGACGGAAGTATTCCGCACATCCCGTTGCCATCTGATCTCCTTCATTCCAAAATTTCGTTTGCACCATGTTCTCTGTATAACAGGTATGGTATGTCTAACGGCATGGACGGCTCTTGCTTCATCCTATTGGATGGGAAACCGCTATTACGAACAGGCGCTATACACAGTTAATCGGGAAGAACGCAAGCAGCTTCTGGAGACTTCGATGCGTTGGAACCCTGCTTCAACAGAAGCAGCTGCACAGCTCGCCGAGCTGCTGCCTGCGGAGGAGGCGATTAACCTGCTGAATCGAAGTCTCGCCCGCTCACCGGGACATCCGGCACTTACTTGGCAGATGGCCGAATTACACGCGATGAGCGGAAATTCCAGACAGGCCGCTGTATGGTATAAGATCAGTATAGAGAGAGATCGTTATCATACGGTGAAGCAGACCCAGGCGATTCTTTCCCTGGCTCAATTGGCCCAGAACCAGTGGGCTTTCGGGAACAACAGAGCCGCTGTACGCACAACTTATTCCGCTTTGGAGATTTACGATTTGTATCGACAATCGGTCGAGGCGATGGTAAGAAATCCTCTTGTCAGAAATGACAGGGATTTCAGAATGACGATTCAAGCCGAACAGGAAGGAAGGAAGTTGAAGCAACGGATTGCGGAATCCAATCTTCGAATAAACGTCAACGTCATGAAGGACGTTCTCGTACTTATCACGCCCAATGCGAGATGATAAAGACCGCTAGTTATCCGCCAAAAGCATCCCTAAAGGCGGAGGCGAGCGGTTTTTCAGGCATTTCCCAGAGCTCGGCAAGCTCACCGCACACCTCTTTTTCCCACCAGTCACATAGAACCTTTTTATTACTATAGTTATCGTGGATCCAGATCAGATTGCCTATCACTTTTCGGTAATAAAGATCTTCCCCCTGCTTCAGCAGCTCCGGCGAAATATATTGCTTCAGTCGCTTTGTTGTACGATACAATTCCTTGCTGCAGGCACGGCGTATACCTCTCGGTGTCGGAGGGCGGCCGCCAACCTGCTTCGCGTGCGATGAATGCATGTTGCTCACTCCTTTTACTTCACCATATGTGAAAGTCCGGGCGGAAGTCACATGCTTCAGATCAATTGGGCGGACTAGAACGCATGTCCAGAGGTATGTTAGAATAGGCTAATATTAAGGATAAATGTGCTTTAGGAAGAGGGGGAAATCGTGGATTTTGTTTACGATATAGTTGGCCGTTTGTTTGATTGGATCCAGAGCTTGGGTTACTTCGGTATTATGCTTGGTCTAATGATGGAAGTCATCCCTAGCGAAATTGTGCTCGCATACGGTGGATATCTGGTTTCCATTGGAGAAATCAACTTCTTCGGGGCTATGATATTCGGTACCGTTGGGGGAGTTGTTGCACAGCTGTTTGTTTACTGGATCGGACGCTACGGCGGCAGGCCTGTTTTGGAGAAATACGGGAAGTATATATTAATTAAGAAGAAACATATCGATTATTCCGAAGAGTGGTTTAAGAAATACGGTACAGGTGTTATATTTACAGCGCGCTTTGTTCCTGTCGTTCGGCATGCGATATCCATTCCAGCGGGTATCTCCAAAATGAATGTATGGCGCTTTACGTTACTGACAACACTTGCAGTCATCCCTTGGACAGCGTTATTTTTATACCTGGGGCTAGTGCTGGGTGACCAATGGGAGAATATTAACGAAAAAGCATCTCCGTTTGTACGTGAGTTCCTGCTCGGCGCCTTGGTATTAATTATAATTTATTTTGTGATTAAGTGGTATAAATCAAAAAAAAGGAGGTCTTAAGCATGGCAGTTAATCTGGCTCACAAATTCGGTACCGGCATTTCACCAAAGCAGTTTATGGAAGGTATGGAGAAGAACAAGGAAGATTTTCAAGCAGGCTATGATCAATTCTTCTGGAGCATTGAAGAGGACCGGGAATTTTTTGAAAGTCTGAATTTCAGGGATGATCTTCGTGTGCTCATTATTGCAGCCGATTGGTGCGGTGATGTCGTTCGTAATGTGCCGGTTGTTTTCCGGGCGCTTGAAACGGCTGGGATGGAGACGGAAGTACTCGTTATGGAGCAGCATCTGGATGTGATGGATCAGTTTCTTACTATGGGAGGACGTTCTGTTCCCGTTGTCATTTTTGCGGATACCGGAGGACATGTACTTGGTCAGTGGGGTCCCCGGCCTGAGCATGTGCAGCGGTTTATGATTGAATTCAAGAAGGACAACAGTGATCGTGAGGCTCCGGACTACCAAGAGAAGCTTGGGGCTGTCCGTCAAGATATGATTAAGGCTTATGGGGAAGGAAATGAAGCTCATGCGGTTATCATAGCTGAACTGCGCGAGCTGATTTCAGGGTTTTAAGAAGATATGCTGAATATTGAAACATTTAACCTTGGACCCCTGCAGACGAACGCATATCTTTTGACTGGCTCGGAGGAAGGCAAAGCTGTGATCATTGATCCAGGTATGAATCCGGGACCGCTGCTCAAACGGATCGCGAATATCGAGATTGAAGCGATTTTGCTGACCCACGCTCATTTTGATCACATGGCCGGTGTTGAGGAAATTCGGAAGCTGAAGGGTTGTCCGGTTTATCTTCACGATCTAGAAAGGGACTGGCTGGGCAGTCCGAAGCTGAACGGTTCATTAATGTGGCCGCAAGTAAGCCCACCGTTATCCACAGATCCTGCAGAATATGATCTGGCTGCCGGACAGAAGCTGAACCTGATCGGTCACACCTTTACGGTGTACCATACACCGGGACACTCGCCGGGAAGCGTCAGCTTTCTAAATGGAAATCATCTGTTTTCCGGTGATGTTCTGTTCCGTATGGGAGTAGGGCGTACAGACTTACCTGGTGGAAGAGAGCGAGATCTGCTGGATTCCATCCAGAATACACTCTACAAATTTCCAGATGATGTAATTGTGTATCCAGGCCACGGCCCCCGCACGACGATAGGATTCGAGAAACAACAAAATCCATACGTCAACTGATGTTATATGAACTGAAAACGACAAAATTCGAGAGAATTGTCTGGACAAGGTAAGACAAGATTGATACAATAATGTTAACTAAATGTTACCTTTGCGAAGCACGCAGACTGTGGAATTATAATCCCGGTTTGCGTTCTTTTATTTTTGTGGCCATTTTTGGGGTGAGGTCTACCATTAGGGGGATTAGGAATGAAGGATAATAGGTTACTGCAGCTTATGGAGATTAGTGCTGTAAGGCATGTCGAAAATGAAAGCTCAGCTGTAAACAGTCCTGACATTCAGTTGACGAAATCTGTGGTATGGCACAGATTATTCCGGGGGAATGAGTCTGGGTCTCAGCCATGGCAGGATAGATTGGAGAAGTTTCGTCAGAATAAGTGAAATACATACAGCAAACGGGATTGTCCCAGATATGATTTTTGAACATTGTTGAAACAGCTACTAGTAACAGAAAAAGCAGGCCATCTAAGGGATTTATCCTCGGGTAGCCTGCTTTCTTTTTGTACTCTTGGTGAGCTTAGTTGGATATGCGCTTAGCATTTTGCTATTTTATTTTGATCTCTGTTATCATTTTTTCAACGGACGTATTGAACGATTTCAGGGAGCTAATCGTATTACCATAGGAATGCGAAAGAGGTGATCAAGATCGTATGAAAGGTGAAGATGAGGAAGTAATCCGTCTGGCGAAAAAGGGCGACACCACAGCTATGGCGCAGCTGTTTCAGCAGCATTATTCCTTTTTATATAAATATTTGCTTAAAGTCACCATGAATCCGTCCGTTGCTGAGGATACAGCACAGGATACGATTATCCGCTGTATGGAAAATATAGGACGTTACAATGGCTCATCTTCCTTTTCCTCATGGATGATTACGATTGCTACCCGTATTTATGTGGATAAAGTTAGGCGGCGGAAGCGGGAACAAAAGTGGCTACTGAATGAACGGGAACAGGGAATCCGAAGGATGCGCTGGCAGCTTAAAAACCGCGACGAAGAGTGGAACGATCTGATGGAGTCACTATCTCGTTTATCTGATGACCATCGGATAGCCATTTTACTAAAGCATTATTACGGTTACAGCTATGAGGAGATTGGGGATATGCTAGGTGTTCCCGCGGGAACGATAAAATCACGAACAGCCTACGGCATCAAATCATTGCGGAAGGAGATGAACTCGGATGTCTAAAATACCGGATCAAGAAGATGAACAATTTATTGCGAACTTGAAGGTAGAACTGAACCGTATGGACTCTGCTTTTGATGAGCCTACACCTTCGTTAGCTGATTTTAATGAATTGGCTGTCCATACACTGGCGAATCAGAAGCGGAGATGGAGAAAAGAGTTTTTTATTTTTCTGTTGGTAGCTTTATTTATCGTCAGCGCTATTTTTGTTGCAGCATGGTGGGATCCTGTTGTGCTGTTGTTGATCCACGGAAGTAGTATGCTGATTGGTGCTGTGATCTTAACGGTATCGCTTACTTCCAGAGGAAGCAGGGATTTTCATGAATGATGTAAGTGAGGTACCTGTATGGGTTCTGGTTGGAATGACAATCCTTGTTCTTTCACAGGGGCTATGCCTTTTTACGGATGCAAGGAAACGTGGGCTGGGAAAAATGGCCTGGTTCTGGGGAATATGGGGGTCCACGACAATGCCGCTGCCGCTTATTCTTTACTGGTTCATTGTCATTAGGCCAAGACGAAAGAAATAGAGATCTCATGATCTGAAAAAAGGAGGATTTAACATGGATATCAACTGGGGATTTAACATGGATATCAATTGGGGATTGATATGGCCTCTTATTGGACTTCAGATCATTCTTGCGGTGACGGCATTAATATCATTGTACAAAGCGGAGCCGGAAGATATAAGGGGAAGCAAGCTGATGTGGGTGTTTATTATTTTGTTGATTAGTATTTTCGGAAGTGTTGCGTATTTTGTTGCTGGGAGGAAGAATACATGAACGGCAGTCTGTTAAAAGTACGAAATTTGAAAAAGAATTTCGGAAGCATTTCGCCAGTGAAGGGAATATCATTTCAAATTGAGCGGGGCTCATGCACAGCACTCCTTGGACCGAATGGAGCTGGTAAAACGACGACGCTTCGTATGTTGGCTGGTTTGATGGAGCCGAGCAGCGGATCGGTAGAATATGCGGGAAACCAGCAGACGGACAGCTGGCGGAACCGGATCGGTTATTTACCGCAATATCCTAAATTTTACGGATGGATGACAGGACGAGAGTATATCATTTTCAGCGCGGAAATATCAGGTCTCCGAGGAAGAAAGGCATCGGAGAGGACGGATGAGGTCCTTGCGCTAGTAGGTTTGAAAGATGCTGCCAAGCGGCGGATATCTGGTTATTCCGGTGGAATGAAGCAGCGGCTCGGACTTGCACAGGCTCTCGTACATGAGCCGGAACTTCTTTTGCTCGATGAACCGGTCTCAGCTCTCGATCCGCTTGGTCGCAGGGAAGTGATGGATATGATCCGTGAACTGAGTGGCGACAAGATAACCATCTTATTTTCCACCCATGTTCTGCATGATGCTGAAGAAATCTGTGATGAGATGGTGTTCATGGTTGACGGTATGATTGCGGAACAGGGATCATTGAATGAGTTGCGTGCCAAATACCGTCAGCCGGTTATTTATGTCGCCATTGAGCCTGAAGGTAATGGAACACAGTGGCTGAAATCTCTTACAACAAGAAGCTTTGTGACAGATGCCGAGATCGGTAGAGATTGGGCGAAACTGACTGTGGATGATGTAACAGCTGCTAGAAGTACGTTGATGGAAGAGATTTCAACGAAGGCTCTCCCTCTTGTGCGTTTTGAAGCGGGAACGTCATCACTAGAGGATATGTTCATGAAGGTGGTGAGCGGGTGAGAGGTTTATGGATATGTTATAAGAAAGAGATGCTCGAAATTATTCGCAGTTATAAATTCATCTGGGTTCCAGTTGTATTCCTGCTCCTCGGCATCATGCAGCCGGTTTCTACTTATTATATGCCCGAAATACTGTCGATGTCGGCAAATATGCCGGAAGAAGCCTTGGCCTTGTTTAAGATGCCAGCGCCAAGTGAAGTTGTGGTACAGACACTCAGTCAGTACAGCTTGATCGGTCTGCTTGTGCTTGTACTGGCTGGTATGAATACCGTAGCCGGCGAACGAATTTCTGGGACCGGGGAGCTGCTGCTGGCCCGTTCCATATCTCCAGCAGCTATGATTACCGCCAAATGGGGAGCATTGATGACATTGCTTGTGATCTCCTTCGGACTTGGTATAGCCGGATCGGCTTATTATACTGCCGAGTTGATCGGTCCGCTGGAATGGAGCCGCATCGCAGCTTCAGGCGGACTGTATACACTATGGCTTGGCGGGATACTCAGTCTCGTTCTTCCGCTTGGCGCTGTCTTGAAAGGACCGGCAGCAGCGTTTATCAGCTTGGCGGTGGCAGCTCTTTTATCGCTCCTTTCCGGATTATTCCCATCTCAGATGAAATGGAGTCCTGGACGTCTTAGCAGCATCGCGGCCGAGTGGCTAATCGGAGGAGCGGGATCCGCTTATGTGCCAGCAGCATTTTCCATTATGATTATGCTGTTGTCGATAGCTGTAGCTGCTTTCCTGCTCAGAAGAAACACTCTTCCCGGATAGTTAAGCTTATTTTTTAGACTTGGGACTGATCTGTCTTACCATCTGGGTCTTTCGGGTTGTATATTCTTTTATAACAACATGGACTTTTCTATCACTTTTTAGTAGACTATTGAGATAAAAGAATGACATCTCAGGAGGTAAGACGATGCTGCGTTTAGGGGAAAAGATTACAATCGTCGAGGACACCTTTGAGCAGAATCTTCCGATCGGTGAGCATGCTTATATAATTGCATACGACCGAAATCCGGACAACGTGTTCGATTACGTGATTAGGATTCCGTTTCTCAACCGTAATTTTTTCGTTCCAGCTGAGGATATCGAACTGGAATCCGTCGTGTTGAAGCAGGAAGCCGAGCGGATCGAGCGGGAAGCGCTCATCGATTTCGCTCTGTCGACATATAATGAAAAGTTGTTTTATCAAGTGATGAACGGCGAGTTGGAATCAGCTGAAGAGGAAGAGGAAGAAACCCAAGAAACTCTGTCACAGGCAGACTTTATCAAACAAGTAAATCTTCGAGCTTGGATTTAAGAGAGTCGGCCTAGAGCCGGCTCTTTTTTGAACCTCCCCCCTGATGATTGAATTGTCCATGCTTCTACAATATAATGAGAAAAGTTATCCGCAGACTTTATCCCTTTACTTTGAAAGGGGAAGAAAGAGGAGTGAATTTCATGAGTATTACAACGAAAGACGTTCAGCATGTGGCCAAGCTGGCCCGCCTGAATTTGACGCCGGAGGAAGAGCAGATGTTCACCGGTCAGCTGAACGCGATTTTACAATATGCAGAGAAGTTAAATGAATTGGACACCGATGGTGTGGAGCCAACAACTCATGTTCTGCATCTCAACAATGTGATGCGTGAAGACAAGGTCCGTGAAAGCCTCCCGATTGAGAAGGTTCTTCTCAATGCGCCGGATGAGGAAGATGGACAGTTTAAAGTACCGGCGGTATTGGAATAGAACCTGAAGGGAGGATGCTCAACTTGAGTCTGTTTGATTATAAATTATCGGAGATACATAACAAGCTGCAAGAGAAGGAACTGTCGGTTAGCGATTTGGTGGATCAGGCGTTTCAAAATATACAAGAACGCGAAGACCGTGTGAAAGCTTATATTACCCTGAATGAGGACGGAGCACGTTCTGCAGCCAAGCAGCTTGATGACAAGCTGGCCTCGGGAGAAGCCCGCGGTCCACTGTTCGGCCTGCCGGTTGGCATTAAGGATAACATTGTGACAGAGGGGATCCGCACGACGTGTGCAAGCCAGTTCCTATCCAACTTTAATCCGGTTTACGATGCAACAGTAACTTCTAAGTTACGTGCGGCTGATACGGTAACGATCGGCAAGCTGAACATGGACGAATTCGCCATGGGCGGATCCAACGAGAATTCGAGCTTTTATCCAGTTCGTAACCCGTGGAATCTAGAGCGGGTGCCCGGAGGCTCAAGCGGCGGATCTGCAGCTGCGGTTGCTGCGGGCGAAGCTTACTTTACGTTGGGATCGGATACCGGCGGATCGATCCGCCAGCCTGCTTCTTATTGCGGTGTTGTTGGTTTGAAACCAACCTATGGCCTTGTATCGCGTTTCGGTTTGGTCGCTTTTGCATCGTCACTTGATCAGATCGGACCTATCACTAAAAATGTGGAAGACTCCGCTTATGTGCTTCAGGCAATTGCGGGGTATGACTCTATGGATTCAACCTCTGCAAAAGTCGACATTCCGGATTATTCAAGCGCTCTGACCGGAGATATCTCCGGCCTGCGGATTGCCGTACCTAAGGAGTACTTGGGTGAAGGCGTTGATGCTGAAGTGAAAGAGAGCGTGCTTAATGCACTGAAGGTCCTTGAAGAAATGGGCGCTGTTTGGGAAGAGGTATCCCTGCCTCACACAGAATACGCTGTAGCGACCTATTATTTGCTCGCTTCTTCAGAAGCTTCTTCAAACTTGGCCCGTTTCGATGGAGTTCGTTACGGTCAGCGTGCGGATACGGGCAATTTACTGGATCTGTACCATGAATCCCGCAGTCAGGGTTTTGGTGATGAGGTCAAGCGCCGGATTATGCTCGGAACATATGCGCTCAGCTCAGGCTATTACGATGCGTATTATTTGAAGGCCCAAAAAGCTCGTACCCTGATTAAACAGGATTTCGACCAAGTGTTTGAGAAATATGACGTCATCATCGGACCAACAGCACCTACAACGGCCTTTAAGCTTGGCGCGCAGGTTGATGATCCGTTGACGATGTATTTAAATGATATTTTGACGATTCCGGTCAGTCTCGCCGGCGTTCCGGCTATTAGTGTGCCTTGTGGTTTTGCAGGAGGAATGCCTGTAGGAATGCAGGTGATCGGTAAAGCCTTTGACGAGTCCACCGTACTGCGTGTTGCACACGCCTATGAACAAAATACAGAACACCACAAACAGCGGCCTGCGCTGTAAAGTGACGGCAGAGAAGGAGGGAACGAGACATGTCTACATCTAAATATGAAACGGTGATTGGGCTGGAGGTGCACGTTGAGCTGCATACGAATTCCAAAATCTTTTGCGGTTGCTCCACGGAATTCGGCGCCCCGCCAAACACACATACTTGTCCGATCTGTCTGGGGCATCCCGGTGTACTGCCGGTACTGAACCGACAGGCTGTCGAATATGCCATGAAAGCGGCGATGGCACTCAACTGCACGATCGGAGATATCAGCAAGTTTGACCGTAAGAACTACTTTTATCCGGATTCACCAAAAGCTTACCAGATCTCGCAGTACGATCAGCCTATTGGCTTGAACGGCTGGGTTGATATCGAAGTGGACGGCAAAACAAAACGGATCGGCATCACACGCCTCCATTTGGAGGAAGATGCGGGCAAGTTGACGCATGTCGACGGAGGATATGCATCGCTTGTCGATTTCAACCGGGTGGGAACCCCGCTTGTGGAGATCGTATCTGAACCGGAGATCACTTCACCGGAAGAAGCAAAAGCTTATCTTGAGAAGATACGCGCGATTATGCAGTACTGTGACGTATCTGATGTCAAAATGGAGGAAGGCTCGCTGCGCTGTGACGCCAATATCAGTCTGCGTCCATGGGGACAGAAAGAATTGGGGACGAAGGCCGAGCTTAAGAATATGAACTCATTCCGCGGCGTTCAGCGCGGATTGGAATATGAACAATATCGTCAGGCCGAGACTCTCGACGAAGGTGGAATCATCGTTCAGGAAACTCGCCGCTGGGACGAAGCACAGGGCAAAACGCTGTCGATGCGCGGCAAGGAGCAGGCCCATGACTACCGCTATTTCCCGGATCCGGATCTGGTGACTGTACACATTAGCGAAGAGTGGAAGGAAGAGATCCGTGCGACCATTCCGGAATTGCCGGATGCCCGTAAGGCTCGGTATACATCGGAATACGGGCTGCCTGATTATGATGCAGGAGTTATTACTTCTTCTAAACCTTTGGCTGATTTTTTTGAGGATAGCTTGAACTACACACAGGACGCAAAAGCCGTATCCAACTGGATCATGGGTGAACTGATGGGTTACCTCAATGCTAACAACCTTGAGCTGGCGCAGGTGAAAATCACCGGACAGGGTCTGGGCGAAATGATCGGTCTGATTGAGAAAGGGACAATCAGCAGCAAGATTGCGAAGACTGTCTTTAAAGCGATGCTCGAGACGGGGAAACTCCCTGGGCAGATCGTGGAAGAACAAGGACTTGTTCAGATCAGTGATGAAGGTGCCATCAAGACCATTGTTGAGCAGGTGGTGTCATCTAATCCACAGTCGGTAGAGGATTATAAAGCCGGTAAGCAGAAAGCCATTGGCTTCCTGGTCGGTCAAGTTATGAAAGAAAGTAAAGGTAAAGCGAATCCGGCACTCGTCAATAAGCTGTTGGCTGATGTGCTGAACAGCTGATGATTTTATTGTGAAAAAGGAGCTTGCCTGTCATCAGGCGAGTTCTTTTTTCTGAACAAAGATGATTGCGGATTTTAAAGCCCTTTTATTCTTAGAGAAGGACTGCTATCTTGTACTGGATGGCGATGTCGATTCTGCTTGTTGTTATGATTTGTCTTCAACGGGACTATATATTAAGTACTGCCCTACTTCAAAAGGAGTCCAGATTGCAGGAGGAGAGAGGAAATGATACGTACTTTATCACTGGAGCATCGTGACACGGTTCAGCAAATATGGGCTTTACAGCATATGGCTTATCCATTAGAGGCAGAATTGATCGGATTTACAGATCTGCCGCCGCTGCTGGACACATTCGAAACCATTTCTTCCTCTGGAGAAGTTTTTTATGGAAATGTAAGTGATGATGGAGAATTAATGGGTGCTATCGCGGTGGAACTTGAAAAAGATCAGGTAACCATTTCAAGAATGATGGTGCACCCTGGCCACTTCCGAAAAGGGATTGCCGGAGGTCTTATTCAGCATGTACTGGACACGTATTGTGATGCCCCACTCTTTATTGTATCGTCTGGTACGAAGAACACCCCAGCCGTTCGTTTGTATGAGAGGTTCGGATTTCAGCCAAAAGACGCCTTTGAGGTGGCGCCTGGGGTAGAATTAACGGAGTTTCATCTTTTATTGAAGTAAAGCTTCTGTTCAGAAGAGGAGAGTTTACATCGGGGAAAAGGAGGCATTATTTTTGAGTAATCCTTGGGTTATTGATAATTTAAACATCCTGCTGCGTCTGCTGCTCTCCATGCTGATGGGTGGATTGATTGGATGGGAACGCGAACGCTCCAATCATGCGGCGGGTTTGCGGACACATATCTTAGTATGTCTGGGCTCAACGCTCATTATGCTGCTCTCGATTTATGGTTTTGCTGATTTTATAGACGAAGTGAATGTTCGGATTGACCCGGCGCGTCTGGCTACAGCTGTTATTACAGGAATTGGTTTCCTCGGAGCGGGAACGATTTTGTTTACCGGTAAATCAATAACCGGCCTTACCACGGCTGCGTCTATTTGGGTGGTTGGTGCTATTGGGCTGGCTATAGGAGCGGGTTTTTATTTTGCGGCTATCGTCTCCACATTACTTATTCTACTTAATCTGATCGTATTTAATAAATTGGAGCAGCGCTATATCCGGGGCAGTAAACTGCACTTAATTACGATACACGCAGCGAATGCCCCAGGACTTCTTGATGGTATATCAGCCATGCTTAAAAATGAGGGCTTCATTATTAAGAAACTGATTGTGAACGAAAGAAGCGCAATCCCTTATGGCGAGATTCAGCCGGCTGTTCTAGGTGTGGAAATTTCGCTTCAGGTACTGACGGACCGGAATTTCGATCCCGTAGAACTGACGAAGCAGGTCCGTGATATGGGCGGAGTGACGATGGTGACCGCGGAATAGATCACAGAGAAACGCCACCCCCTGATTAACAAGGGCAGTGGCGTTTTTTGGCATAACTAATAATGAACTTTGATAGGACTGAATGATTTGTTTTGTATAGAGTAACTAGTTTTTTACAGTTACTCATGATTCAGAATGGGGTACTATCAAGAAAAGAATGCTTGCCAATGAGCGGAAAGGAGAAGATTCATGAGTGTGCCAGAACATCAAACACCAATGAACAAAAAGAAGCCGGGCAGAAGGATGACCGTGGAAAGGCATCCTGGGCTTCTGCGAAGAAGGCGGAAATTCCCTGCTCTGCTGCTTGCCGCACTCTTTCCGGGGATGGGACATGTCTACCTTGGTTTGTATCGCAAGGGTATTACATTTATCATGCTGCTGATGCTTGATATATCGGCCTTGCTGTACTTCTCCTCCATTGGTATGCAGATTAATGTACCTTTGCTTATTTTGTTAGGTCTGCTGATTCCTCTCGGATATTTCTATAATGTTTTTGATGTTCTTCAGGCAGCGGATTATATACTGTCCCGGCGTCGCCGTGGGGAAGTCGGGACCTTATCAATTCATGATGCTGAAGTGACGAGAGGAAGAAATCCGTTTCATGGAGAACGGGGACTTTCATTTGGATTGATGCTCGTTGGCGGTGGGGTGCTTCTTATTCTGTTTCATCAAAAACCACAGTGGCTGCAAATCGGAATTCGTGATTACGGTACAATGATTTCAGCTGTGCTGCTCATGATATGTGGTATTGTGATCGCGATGAAGCACAAAATCAGAGTCGGACGATATACAGCTACCGTGCTGCTCATCTTTACAGGAGCCCTTTTGCTCGCAGATGAATGGAATGGGACAGATCATATTTTTTTGCTGCTAAAATGGTGGCCGTTACTTTTCATCATATGGGGAATCGAATATTTGCTTCGATACACAATATCCCGTGCTCTAGGACGCCAGGGTAATTTTCGTTTCCGTCCTGATTTTCGGGGAGTTATCCTAACTGTATGTCTTGTAGCCTCTGTTTTCGTTGTATCACAACAGGAGCACTTTCTGCATCTTTGGAACCGGGTTAGTCTCAATTTGACGGCCGCTGGAGTGGATTATAGTGAGGCGGCAGACAACAAGTTTCAGAAAAAAACGTTGGAAATTCCGGTAGCGCTCAACACCGGAAAGATTATTGTGGATCACTTGAACGGAGATATAACGATGTACCGGTCCGATGTCGAGCATATTGTTGTAAATACAGAGGTTTGGGTAGATCAGGAGGAGAAAGGGCTGGCCGAAGCGATTGCAGAACAGTCAACGGTTGAAGCGGACGAAGGTAATACCATTGTTATTCGGGCTAAGGGAAAGGCCTATGGTCAATCCGGAAAAAGACAACCAAAAATGAACATGGAAATTGCAATCCCTGATGATCGGCGGTTTAACTTGGAGATCCGGACGATGAACGGTGATTTGTCCTTGCTGAATGTAGAGGCAATTGACAATATATCGATGGAGAGCGGAAATGGGCAAATAACTTTAAGCCGTGTTTATGGTGACGTTACCGGAAAAACGCTAAACGGTGATATTAATGTGCGCGGGATTACCGGTAACATTAAGTTGTCCACCAATCGTGGAGGTGTGAAGGCATATGACGTTTCAGGAAATGGCTCCCTAACCACGCAAGTAGGTAATATTATTGTTAAGAGGTTTGCTAAGGAGATCGATGTAAAGACCCGAAATGGAAATATTATGGTTTATGGTGCAGAAGAGAATCTAACAGCCGAATCACTCAACGGAAGTATTGATGTGCGTTCAGGAACCATCGGCGGAGATTGGAGTGTTTACAGTGCCGTCGGTGTGATGAATGTAAGAATTCCTGAAGAAGGGGACTATGAACTGGAAGGTGTTATTAGTTACGGAAGCATTCAGACGGAACTACCTAGTCTCAGGGTGGAGCAAAAGTCGATTATAGGTACGGCGGGAACCGGTGAGTACAGTATAAAAATTGAAGGGAATAGTGATCTTAATATTTATAAGACTTATCCCACAGCGGAAAAAGGACATACTGAACGGGGATTGACTCCGCTTCCGCATTGACAAAATTCAGAAGGTAGCCGTACAATGAAAAAAAGCTGCGTATCAGCTTTCTTTTGAGAATCTAACTTAAGGCGGTGGACATACATGGCAACGTCCGTGCAGCACGCACTGGAACAATTGAAAACTACTGGTGTCCGCATTACACCGCAACGTCATGCGATTTTAGCCTACCTAGTGGAATCGATGGCTCATCCGACGGCTGATGATATATATCGCGCTCTGGAACCGAAATTTCCAAGTATGAGTGTAGCTACAGTATATAACAACTTAAAAATGTTTATCGAAGCGGGCATGGTACGTGAACTTACCTACGGTGATAACTCCAGTCGATTTGATGCCAATGTTTCTGACCATTATCATGTGATATGCGAAAAATGCGGCAAAATAGAGGATTTCAGTTACCCTTCTTTAGCGGATGTGGAACATCAGGCTGAGAAGAGCACGGGATTTCAGGTTAAAGGACTTCGAATGGAACTGTATGGGATCTGCAAGTCCTGTAAATAAATATCTGTTCTCAATAAAACGTGCGGAATGACAGATTCCACACGTTTTTGTTTTTAATGTAGTATCTAAGTATTGGGTAAAGTATTGGAGGGAACATTCATTGACAGGTAGAAGGAGACCCAGAAGGCGCCGCAGCGGGAGGAAGTCGTTATTTTTTGGCGTAATTCTGATCGCGGCTGGACTTTGGTGGGTGGTAACAGATTTGCTTCCGAACTCAAGCCATACAGAGCCAGACTGGCGTGGCATAAATCAACCTATATTTGTAAAGGGCAACCTGATGGATTATTCGGCCATAGGTTCAGGAGAGGATTTGAAGCTGCCTCTGCCTGTATTGCAAGAAACAGTTGATTCGCATATACGGTACGAAAAAGCAACGAAATCAGTCATTATAACGACCGCTTCGTCCGTTGTACAAATGAAGATGGACAGCAAGGAGGGGAAAAAGAATGGCAAAACCGTATCTTTTTCCGAAGTTTCTGAACAAACCAATGGAGTGGTCTATGTTCCGATCGCTCCTCTGAAAGAGGCTTACGGTATTGCTGTACATCAAGATGCGGAAACAGGCGCGGTTATTCTTATGAATGCCGGAGACCAAATATCGCTTGCAAAAGCACAGCCAGACAAGAGCGGAGAAACAGTTGCTCTGCGGGAGAGTCCTACCATCAAAGCTCCGATTCTCATGGATATGCCTGAGGGAGAGCGGATCCGTGTGTGGAGCCAAGAGCAGGGTTGGTATTATGTACAGACGGATAATGGTTTTACGGGTTATGTGAAGATAGACGAAACCGAGCTGGATGGTGAGAAAAAGATTGCAGATGTAGCTGTTCCTTCCTCAAGGGCGGATACGGATTGGAAGGGGAAGCCGGTTAATTTGGTGTGGGAAGCTGTTTATTCAAGAAAACCCGATCCGAAAGCGATAGGTAAGCTTCCTGGTATTAATGTAGTTAGTCCCACTTGGTTCAGCATTGTGGATGGGGAAGGGGAAGTTGAGTCGAAGGCGGACCCGGACTATGTAACATGGGCTCATGGACAAAACATGGAGGTCTGGGGACTCCTAAGCAACAGCTTTGATCCAGATATCACCACATCGGTTCTAGCCACATTTGACCGCCGATCCCGTGTTATCGATCAAATGCTGCAATATGCCGAGAAGTACAAGCTGGACGGAATCAATATCGATTTTGAAAATGTATATACCAAAGATAAAGAAAATCTGGTGCAGTTTATGAGGGAAATGAAGCCTCTTGCACATGCTAAAGGATTAATTATATCTATTGATGTGACTCCAAAGTCCAGTAGTGAGATGTGGTCCGCCTTCCTAGATCGCCGTGAGCTTGCTCAGGCTGTGGATTATATGATTGTGATGTCTTACGACGAGCATTGGGCTTCCAGTCCAAAAGCAGGATCGGTTTCTTCACTGTCTTGGTCAGAAGGTACAATACAGCGAATAATTGAAGAAGATGATGTACCGTCTTCCCAGCTGATTCTCGCTGTTCCATTATATACACGAATATGGACGGAAGAGGGCGAGAACGGAGGGGGGAAGGTATCCTCGAAAGCCTTCGGTATGGACAAGATCCGGAATTTAATTCAAGAGAAGAAGCTAAAACCTCGGTTCGACGAGGCTACGGGACAGAATTATGTAGAGTATAAAGTAGGAAAAACATTAAAGAAGATTTGGATTGAGGATGAGACCTCGCTCAAAGCCCGAGTAGAACTGGCAAAATCATTGCAACTGGGTGGGCTGGCCTCTTGGAACCGAAATCTTGCTGTTCCGGAAGCATGGGAAGTTTTAAATGGAATTCATAAGTGAACTCATTAATCATTATAAGTGTATATAAAAAGAACCGGCCACCATTTGGTGAGTCGGTTCTTTGTTATTTCAGAATTACTGTTAGTTGCCATCAAGGTGTTTTGTTCTTAAACTTTCTGTGTGCTGCCGTTGCCAGATTCAGTGCCAATCACTGTAGTTTCGGATGCATCGGACGATTTAGCTGTAGCATGCTGAGCTTCAAGCTCCTCTGCTGTTACATTTGCTATGTTAGGATCCAGCGTGAGCATCGTTCTACAAAACATACAGCGGTCGGTTTTTCCTAGCATTTTCGTCTGCTTCGCGCAATCTGGGCACTGGATTTGTACAGCGCTTGTAGAAAGCATGCCTGCCCAGAAGTAAATGCCGAGGCTGCCCATCATCGTAATCAGACCTAGCACAAGACCTATACCAGCTACCACTTTACCGGCTTGTCCCCAAAAGACGATACCGGCTGTCCCTAGCACCATCAGTCCCATGCCGATCATAGTCAGCAGCAGACCCCAGGTGCGAAAAGCGTTAATCTTTGCGGTTTTAAAGATCATGGATTAAGTGCTCCTGTCATTCAAATAGTTATTCTATAAAAGAAGGAACTTACATGGACATGTAGAATTACATTATAACTGAATTGACCTAAATTCGCCAAGGAATGTATGGAGGGAATCGTGGAACTAACCAACTTTTCTTTTTATTATAGCAATTCGGTTGACGAGGAAGCAGTGGGGGCAATCGCTTATCGTAACTTGGATAATACGTTTCACGGTTCGCTGGTTCATGATTTTGATATCAATGTTGTTGTTGTTTATGAAGGTGAGTTCGACAAACCTGCGGTTCAGCATACTATTCTGCGCGGAGTACATTGTCAGGTGCTGAGTGTTGGAATCGACGAATTGCAGCAGAGTCTTTTATCCGGACAAGATAATGTGTTATTAAAATGTTTCTTGGATGGGGATATTATAAGCGACACCGAAGGGCGATTAGCT
>NZ_CM177770.1:887500-2350000 GCF_058269055.1 Paenibacillus sp. JNUCC 34
GATCCGGTGAAATTTTAATACCTGTGAAGATGCAGGTTACCCGCGACAAGACGGAAAGACCCCATGGAGCTTTACTGCAGCTTGATATTGGATTTGGGTACGATCTGTACAGGATAGGTGGGAGCCTAGGAAACAGGAGCGCAAGCTTCTGTGGAGGCGCCGTTGGGATACCACCCTGATCGTATCTAGGTTCTAACCTAGTACCGTAACCCGGTGCGGGGACAGTGTCTGGTGGGCAGTTTGACTGGGGCGGTCGCCTCCTAAAGAGTAACGGAGGCGCCCCAAGGTTCCCTCAGAATGGTTGGAAATCATTCGAAGAGTGCAAAGGCATAAGGGAGCTTGACTGCGAGACCTACAAGTCGAGCAGGGACGAAAGTCGGGCTTAGTGATCCGGTGGTACCGCATGGAAGGGCCATCGCTCAACGGATAAAAGCTACCCTGGGGATAACAGGCTTATCTCCCCCAAGAGTCCACATCGACGGGGAGGTTTGGCACCTCGATGTCGGCTCATCGCATCCTGGGGCTGAAGTAGGTCCCAAGGGTTGGGCTGTTCGCCCATTAAAGCGGTACGCGAGCTGGGTTCAGAACGTCGTGAGACAGTTCGGTCCCTATCTGTCGTGGGCGTAGGAAATTTGAGAGGAGCTGTCCTTAGTACGAGAGGACCGGGATGGACGTACCGCTGGTGCACCAGTTGTTCCGCCAGGAGCATGGCTGGGTAGCTACGTACGGAAGGGATAAGCGCTGAAAGCATCTAAGCGTGAAGCCCCCCTCAAGATGAGATTTCCCAATTAGTAAGACCCCTTGAAGACGACGAGGTAGATAGGTTGGAGGTGGAAGTGCAGCAATGCATGGAGCTGACCAATACTAATCGGTCGAGGGCTTATCCTACAAGTTTCATGAAGTGAAGCTTACATCGAAAGCATACGCTTTGAACTACGGTGTGAGGTGCTTCGGAAGCATAATTCGCAAATTCATGTTTCGTATCTAGTTTTCAAGTGATCAAACACTTGAATTGAATAATGTTCCCTGATAGCTCAGTTGGTAGAGCACTCGACTGTTAATCGAGTTGTCACAGGTTCGAGTCCTGTTCGGGGAGCCATTTATGGAGAGGTGTCCGAGTTGGCCGAAGGAGCACGATTGGAAATCGTGTAGGCGCCAAAAGCGTCTCGAGGGTTCGAATCCCTCTCTCTCCGCCACTATATATTTCAGTAAGGCCCGTTGGTCAAGGGGTTAAGACACCTCCCTTTCACGGAGGTAACAGGGGTTCGAATCCCCTACGGGTCACCACTTTATTATAAGTATTATTTTAACTCTTGATAAGTGGGCAGTATTTTGATAAGATGAAAGTCGGTTTAATTATGGAGGCTTAGCTCAGCTGGGAGAGCATCTGCCTTACAAGCAGAGGGTCGGGGGTTCGAACCCCTCAGCCTCCACCATATATACACCTTTTAATGACGCGGGGTGGAGCAGTTCGGTAGCTCGTCGGGCTCATAACCCGAAGGTCGTAGGTTCAAATCCTGCCCCCGCAACCAATTATATCGCTATAACAGCGGTAATGCCTTGTGGAACTGTGGTGTAGAGGCCTAACATGCCTGCCTGTCACGCAGGAGATCGCGGGTTCGAATCCCGTCAGTTCCGCCATTCTTCATTATAACCGAAAGAGCTTTTATGGCTCGGTAGCTCAGTCGGTAGAGCAGAGGACTGAAAATCCTCGTGTCGGCGGTTCGATTCCGTCCCGAGCCACCATTTGTTTTAACAACTGTATACGCCGGTGTAGCTCAACTGGTAGAGCAACTGACTTGTAATCAGTAGGTTGGGGGTTCAAGTCCTCTCGCCGGCACCACATGGAGGATTAGCGAAGTGGCCAAACGCAGCAGACTGTAAATCTGTTCTCGTACGAGTTCGGTGGTTCGAATCCATCATCCTCCACCAGTTTTATAGGGGCATAGTTTAAAGGTAGAACAGCGGTCTCCAAAACCGTTAGTGTGGGTTCAATTCCTGCTGCCCCTGCCAATAGAATTATGATTTTGAATATGGCGGTCGTGGCGAAGGGGTTAACGCACCGGTCTGTGGCTCCGGCATTCGTGGGTTCAAGTCCCATCGATCGCCCCATATATTTCAAAAATCATATTGGGGATTAGCCAAGCGGTAAGGCAACGGACTTTGACTCCGTCATGCATAGGTTCGAATCCTATATCCCCAGCCATTAATTTTTTTATGCGGACGTGGCTCAGCGGTAGAGCATCGCCTTGCCAAGGCGAGGGTCGCGGGTTCGATTCCCGTCGTCCGCTCCATTTTTGTTTTTGGCGCCATAGCCAAGTGGTAAGGCACAGCTCTGCAAAAGCTTTATCCCCAGTTCGAATCTGGGTGGCGCCTCCATTATAAACTATGTGCCCTTAGCTCAGCTGGATAGAGCGTTTGACTACGAATCAAAAGGTCAGGAGTTCGAATCTCTTAGGGCACGCCATTAGGTAAGCCGGTGTGGCGGAACTGGCAGACGCGCGCGACTCAAAATCGTGAGGGAAACCGTGGGGGTTCGAGTCCCTTCACCGGCATCATCAAAAAGAACGTGGATATTATCCACGTTCTTTTTTTGTGTTCTGTGGTTGACCGCCGTCATTCAACGAGCAGTCGGAAGAATAAACGGATAAGTAATAACAAGAACTGCGAATGATGGCATGGTGCCTGTTATTCGCTATTTGTTGTAGTCTTGTTGGACTGAGGTCTTACCCCTTCCCCGACTTAGGTCGAGGATGAAAAACCGTCCAGGGTCCGTTTTAGATTGAATAGAATTAACCTAAAATAAGATCATAAGGTTGAACAAGTCACAAATGAATGATAAATAAGACGGAAAGGCGGTGTATAAATGAGAAGTACAAAAGATAATGGAATGGGAATCCTCCTTATTGGTTTGGGTGCGTTAGTATTACTTGGGGTATTCGGTCCAGTGCTTGGATGGTTGTTCAGCTTACTGATACCACTGGCAATGATCGCACTTGGCTATTACGGAATCCGCCGCGGTAACACGTTTTTCGGCTGGATCATACTAGGTATCGGCGTATTGTCGCTGATCGGTAAGCTTTCCTGGCTGTTTGGCCCGATACTTGGGATTGTCTTGATCGTCTACGGAGTTTCTCGATTTAAAGGTGGAAATAGCCGTCGTTACTACTAATAAACCTGTAACACAATGAACTTGATAGAAGAGGAGGATAAAGAAATTATGAGTGTTTTTCGACGCATAAGGGACATCACGGCTGCCACTCTAAATGAGAAGCTTGAACAAAGTCAGGACCCAGTTCGATTGATTGATCAGTTTCTACATTCTACCCGGCAAGACATTACGGAGGCTGAGAAGCTGCTGCAACAGTGCGAGTCTCATACACGACAATTGAAGCTGCAGGTAAGCCAAGCTGAGACGATGAAGAATAAACGGGAAGAACAAGCACTTCTGGCACTGAAAGCTGGGGAAGATCATCTGGCAAAACTGGCTCTTCAAGAAAAACTGATCTATGAAGAAAAGATTGAACAGTACGAGGGGCTGTTAATTACTAGCCGCGAAGCGCTCAGAGAAGTAGAAGAACAGTTGGGTGAGCTTCGTATGGAATATCAGTCGGTGTACAGTAAACGTCAGTACTATGTTGCTCGGATGGAGACATTGCGCCTTCAGCAAAAAATGAATGAGCGCACAGGATCTTATGGTGGCCAAGATGTACCGAAAATGTTCAACCGGTTGGATGACCGTCTCAGCGATTGGGAGCTTGAAGCAAAGAGTCTCCGCGATATTCGCAAAATGGGTCAAGAGTATCTGGTTCAGACTGGTGAAAGTGTTTCAACTGTGCTGGATCGCGAGCTTGCCCGTTTGAAGGAGAAGCTGAATAACAGCGGAAAGGAGTAAATATGACAAGATTGTACCGTTCTACCAGAGATAAAATGTTCACCGGGTTGATAGGCGGATTGTCTGAAACGTTTGGTGTAGAAACAACCCTGCTCCGTATTATATTTGTCATCAGTATCTTCTTTACTGGCGGTACGACATTATTTATTTATTTGATCGCGTCATTGGTCATTCCGAAGGAACCATATTATCACGATCCATACGGCCCGGGCGGCCCAGGCCGTGGTCAGAACAATTACCATTATGGACCGAACGGCTCATATGGCGGATATAACAACCGTCCTGGCGGAACTTATCGTGATGCCCGGGACAACTTTGGACCGAGAAATGCAGGACCGTCATCTTATGACAGAGGATATGCCTCTAGACATGACGAAGCGTCAGAGGCTGATCTGGATTCCATGATGAAGGACATAGAGAAGAAGGCTATGAAGAAAGAAATAGAAGAACTTAAGAAAAAACTATCGAGGTATGAGAAGGGAGATTTATAAAATGGGAGTATTTAAAAGAATTAAAGATATGACAAAAGCATCGGTGAACGAGTTGCTCGATAAGGTTGAAGATCCAATTGTTATGCTGAATCAATATCTGCGCGACATGGAAGCAGAAATTCACGAGGCAGAGGTAACGGTTGCTAAGCAAATGGCTAATGAGCGCCGCATGAAACAACGTGTGGAAGAAGCTGTGAAAATGGCTGCTCAGCGTGAAGCTCAAGCAGAACTGGCTTTGAAGAACGGTCAAGAGGAAGTTGCACGTAAGCTTCTGGAAGAGAAAATCTATTTTGATCAAAAAGAAACAGAATACACAGAGCTTCACCTGCAGTCTGAAACCCAAGCCAAAGAATTGGTTGCTCAGCTTCATGAAATGAAGGATGAGTTCTACAAAATGCGCAACAAGCGTAATGAGCTTGTAGCTCGTGCTCAAATGGCTAAAGCGAAGAAGCAAATGTCGCAAGTAAGTAGTCTGCACTCGATCGAAAGCGGCAGCGCCTCGATGGGCTTCCACCGCATGGAAGAAAAAATTATGCAGTTGGAAGCAGAAGCGGATGTAATGCGTGCACCATACCGTCCGAACAACGTAGCTTACACTAGTCCTGTGGACGTTGAAAAGCAGATGAAAGTGGATGAGCAGCTTAACGCTCTCAGAAACAAAATGAATGGTGGCTCTGCAAAAGAAGGGAAATAGGAAGACGCAAGTCAGGATTTTATAAAAGAAGTATTCGTAAAACTAGGAAATGTGATAAACTACTGAATGAACTTGATGTACGGATATTGGGTATCCTTCATAATTTCGGGGTAAACCGTTCAGTATATAATGGTAAGCCATACGGTGCGGATTCCCGCACTGTTTTGGCTTTTCATGGCTTATAATCATCTTGGGGAGGTGCGGCATGGATAGAAATCGCTGGATTGCATTTGGATTGATTGGCATCGGTGTGTTTATGCTTTTCGGCAGATGGTTTGGTTTCTTTACCATCGTCGCTCTTCTACTGATGGTTGCAGGTATTCATCAGATTCGAAGCGGCTCTGTCCGAAAGGGATATATTATACTTGGTGTGGGAACCGTTCTGCTTCTTCTGGATCACCTGATGCTCATTATCGGAATCGGCTTATTGTCGCTCGGAATATTTTATGGGAAAGCACGCCGTGCTCACGAAAATGACCGATTCGTTCAAAGGCAGAATATTATGTCCAACTTTGATTGGGACAGTGCTCCATGGGTCATGAAGAGTATGAGCGTGTGGCATGTCCTTGGTGAGGCTGATGTGGATTTGTCGCTTGCATTGCCGGAGGAACGTAGTACGGTTATGATGTTCCATGGTATTCTTGGAGATATCGATTTAGCGCTACCTGACTATTATGGTGTAGAGATTGAAGCTTTTGTTCTTTTTGGATCTATAGACATCGGCAGGCAGCGGGAGACCGGAATCATGAATCGTCTGAACTGGAAATCGCCGAATTATGAATCTAGTGAATATAAAGTGAAGTTTATCGTTTCATATCTTGGTGGTGATCTCAACATACGCCTGGTTTGATCCAAGATACCGCAAAGTGAGGAAAGCAGGAGGGCTGCCCGATGAAATCGGAGAAAAAGGCTAATATCATTACCCGAAGTATCCGTGAGGGCACCCTTCTGGGCTTTGTGGTTATGCTGGTTACGCTGTACATTTTATATACATACGACTATTTCAAGCCTTTTGATTCCTGGAGGAATGGTATTCAAGCCGGGATAACGTTAGTGCTTTTACCGGTTAGCTTGGGAGCTGTGTATGGTTTTTTTCAGAGCTACCGAATAAAACGAAGGCTTGATGGGGTTAGGGAAACCTTAGTAACCTGGGAAAAAGGCGGCGTAACGTCAGCTGTCATGCCCGACATGGGCGAAGACGAAGTAGGACGCCTTGGAGAACAGCTGGGACGGATCAGTAAACGCTGGGAGGAGCAAGTGAATTCACTTCAGCGTTTATCTACGAACAATGCACAACTGGCTGAACAGGCCCGTGTAACGGCCATTGTGGAGGAGAGGCAGCGTCTGGCACGGGAGCTTCATGATTCGGTATCTCAACAGCTGTTCGCTATATCGATGACTGCCACGGCCGTTGGTCGTACGCTGGAAAAGGATTTTGGTAAAGCACAGCGGCAGGTAGCCCTGATTGAGGAAATGTCAGCGGTAGCTCAGTCGGAAATGCGGGCACTCCTGCTTCATTTGCGGCCGGTATACCTGGAGGGTAAAGCACTTGAGCAGGGGCTCCGTGAACTGATACGGGAGCTGCAGATTAAAGTCCCAATGGAGATTACATTGGAAATGGATGAAGGAGTAACCCTTGTGAAGGGGATTGAGAATCATCTATTCCGCATTATCCAAGAAGCGATGTCCAATACGTTGAGACATGCCAAAGCGGACAGAATGGACATCCGCATTCAGCGGAAGCAAAACACGGTGCGTGTTACGCTGCGGGATGATGGGGTCGGGTTTGAGGTGGATGATAAAAAACAAACCTCTTATGGTCTTTCTACCATGCAGGAACGGGTGACGGAGCTTGGCGGCTCCATACAGTTTATTACTGCGCCCGGTAAAGGAACTCGCATCGAGATATCCGTCCCTCTGATGGACGAAGAACGAAACCGGGGTGAAGTAGATGGAGTTGGAAACGCCAATTAAAGTGCTGCTTGTTGATGATCATGAAATGGTTCGAATTGGGCTTGCCGCCGTGCTGGGTACGGAGGACGGGATTGAAGTGGTCGGAGAAGCCGGCAGTGGAGAAGAAGGCATACGGTTAGCAGAAGAATACCATCCGGATGTGGTGCTGATGGACCTCGTGATGGAAGGAATGGACGGGATAGAGACCACTCGGCAGCTGCTAAAGCTGTATCCTGACTGTAAAGTTATCGTCCTTACCAGCTATTTGGATGATGAAAAAATGTATCCTGTCATCGAAGCTGGGGCATTCAGCTATTTGCTGAAGACGTCCAGAGCTTCCGAGGTTGCGGATGCCATCCGGGCAGCCGCACGTGGACAGTCGGTACTGGAATCTCAAGTAGCATCGAAAATGATGAACCGATTCCGTCACCCGCAAGCAGAAGCTCCTGCTCACAGTGAGCTGACGGATCGGGAAATGGAAGTGCTGCGCCTGCTCGCACAGGGCAAGTCGAATCAGGATATTGCAGATGATTTGATTATAGGTATTAAAACCGTAAAGTTTCATGTGACAAACATACTGGCGAAGCTTGGAGTTGAGGACCGTACACAGGCGGCCATCTATGCCTACAAAAACGGGCTCGCAGAGTAACTGTTCCAACATCAGTAGTAACAAAGATCCCGGCTGCCGGATAGCGGTGGGGTCTTTTTTGTTATGAACAGAATATTTTCGCTGTAATCGGGAATCCTTTTACTAGATTGATAGATTTCGGTATAAAGGGGCGGTTATACATGCAGCGGTTCGGAATGAAATTCATAGCGGTTATGGTGTTATTGTGCGGGATTACAGGGATATTAGCCGGATTCACGATGGATTCTACGAATAAGAGAGGTTCCGAGCTTTTGGTGGAGTCTTCCGGCAGTGAACTGGAACTGCTGTATGCACTGGGAACGGCACAGATGGATTCATCGCTGCATGTAACTGTAAAATTGCAAGGAGAGAGCAAGTCTTTGTCAGGTAAGGAAAGTGAACAAGCTGCGAGTATTCTTGCTGAAGAGATGGGTATAAGTGATCTGTCTGTTGAGCTAGAACACGGGGAAAAGGCCTATCGAGCTCGAGATGTCATCTCTGATATCGATATACGGATGGATTGGGTTCAGGCTGGAGAACGGAGCTACGTGAAAATACAACTGGATGCCCAAGGACCGGATGGTATTCAACACCTGATTAGTTTACAGGAGAAAGCTCAAGCTTCTATGATGAAAACGGGAATTAAACCCGCATGGAATGCTTCAATTCAGGGCACTGTATACAATGGGATGACAGCAGGTGAAACGGTACAAAGATTAGAGGAAGAGCTGGCCGTACAACTGCCACTTAATGCAGTGGATTCCTATCAGGATACCACGACCGAAAGCCGCTCCTATGAAGTTCCCTCTCTGAAAACCTATGTTATGGGTGGAGAGAGCCCTATTCATATGCAAATAGCAGTGCATGAAGATTCGATGAAGGAAAATAATAGAATTACAATCGGATTTCCCGTTATTACAATAGAATACTAAACTCGCTTTCTGAGATAACGATGAAAATGTATGAAATGAGATAGCATACTTTATATGAATATGCTAAAATGTCATCACATCATGTTATGTCGTGATGCATAAAAATACACTATATTACATAGAGAAAGAATGAGGAGCCATGGCTGAAAATCAAAATCTAGATTCATTAAAGACACCGGGAGCGGTATTTTTCATCTTTGGAGCGACCGGCGATTTGGCAAGACGCAAATTGTTCCCGGCGATCTATAGTCTCTATCGCGAAGGAAAGTTGGCAGAGGATTTTGCGGTAATCGGCGTGGCACGGCGTCCGCGGTCTCAGGATGAATTCCGTGAGGACGTGTATCGCTCGATTCAGGAATTTTGTCGATATCGTTCTGAACAGGATGAGGAATGGCGTAATTTCGCGCAGCATTTTGAATATAAATCTTTAGATATTAACAATATTGACGGATTCCGCGAGTTACGGGAGCAAACCGAGCAGCTGGAAGCCAAATTTAATATAGCTGGCAACCGCTTGTTCTACCTGGCGCTTGCTCCGGAATTATTCGGCAGTGTTTCCTTCAATCTGATGAAGGGCGGCATGCTGGATGGAGAAGGATGGAATCGTCTTGTCATTGAGAAGCCGTTCGGTTATGACCTGGAGTCGGCTGCAAAGCTGAATGAAGAAATCCGCCAGGTGTTTAAGGAAGAGGAAATCTACCGTATCGACCACTACTTGGGCAAAGAAATGGTGCAGAACATCGAAGTAATCCGTTTTGCCAATGCATTCTTTGAGCCGTTGTGGAATAACAAACATATCGCTAACGTGCAAATTACATTGGGGGAAACCGTCGGTGTAGAGGAACGTGGAGGCTACTACGATCATGCAGGCGCACTTCGTGATATGGGACAGAACCATATGCTTCAAATGCTTACTATGATTGCTATGGAGCCGCCTAGCCGTCTTCTTCCGGAAGATATTCGTGATGAGAAGGTGAAGGTACTTCGCTCTCTTCGTCCTTATGCAACACATGAAGAAGTGAAGGAGAACGTTGTCCGCGGTCAATATACGAATGGTTCCACAGGAGGTAAAGAGCTGCCTGCATATCGTAAAGAGGACAAGGTTGATCCGGAATCGAATACGGAGACGTATTTTGCTGCACGTGTGTTCGTGGACAATTTCCGCTGGGCGGGGGTGCCATTCTACATTCGCACTGGTAAACGCCTGCCGGTGAAAACAACGGAGGTTGTTGTTGAATTCAAACGTATGCCGGGCAATGTATATCTTGGGCAAAAGCACACGCTGGAACCAAACCTGCTCGTAATTCGGGTTAACCCGATGGAAGGGCTGTACGTGAAGATCAATGCGAAAAAACCGGGTTCGGAATCCGAAATCGAGCCGGTTGCTATGGACTTCTGTCAGAGCTGCATGGTTGGTATTAACTCACCTGAAGCTTATGAGCGCCTGCTGCATGATGCGGTCCGTGGTGACTCAACTTACTTCACACGTTGGGATGAGGTTGCATCGGCCTGGTCATTCGTGGATCGCATCGCCGAAGCTTGGAGAGAAAATCAGGGTGAGCTGGAAGCTTATCCTGCGGCATCGTGGGGTCCTAAGCAAGCGGACGAACTGCTTGAAAAGGATGGATTCCACTGGTGGCCTGTAAATGGACAAGAAGAAGATAATGTAGTATGGCTGAAGGGCTCGAATTAAATATTGTATCGCACCATCAAAAATCATCCTCATACGCTCTGCGTATGGGGTTGGTTTGCGTATGGATTGTGGTACAATAATGTACATGACTTTAGTACGAAGGGAACAGTGAGATGGGCAAAACAATAGATGAGCTGCAAAGTGAAGTGGATAAGCGCAGAACTTTTGCGATTATTTCCCACCCGGACGCCGGTAAAACAACACTAACGGAGAAGCTGCTGCTATTCGGTGGTGCCATTCGCTTGGCAGGTTCGGTTAAAGCGAGAAAGGCAAGTAAACACGCGACAAGTGACTGGATGGAAATCGAGAAGCAGCGTGGGATATCGGTAACTTCTTCCGTGATGCAATTTGACTACAAAGGTCACCGGATTAATATACTGGATACACCCGGTCACCAGGATTTCAGTGAGGATACTTACCGAACACTGACTGCAGCAGACAGCGCGGTCATGTTGATTGACGTGGCGAAGGGTGTCGAGGCTCAGACGATTAAGCTGTTCCAGGTATGTGCCAAGCGGGGCATTCCTATTTTCACCTTTATCAATAAATTAGACCGTGAAGGTAGAAGTCCGTTTGATCTGATGGAAGAGATTGAACAAGTACTTGGTATTCGTTCCGTCCCAATGAACTGGCCTATCGGTTCCGGACGTGAACTCAGTGGAGTATACGACCGAATGAAAAACCAGGTTGAACTCTTCCAAGGGGATGATCACTCATCCATCAAGGTTCAAAAGGTTGAGGATTACAATGACCCTGTGATCCGGGAAATGGCAGGGGAGTTTTTGCACGATCAATTGTGTCAAGAACTCGAACTGCTGGATGTCGCTGGAGACCCGTTTGATTTCGAAAAAGTGCTGAGGGGTGAATTGACCCCTGTATTTTTCGGCAGTGCGGTTAACAATTTCGGTGTACAGACATTTTTGGAAAATTTCCTTCAGCTCGCACCGAAGCCTGAACCCCGCCGGAGCACAGTAGGTCCTATACAGCCAACGGATGAGAAATTCTCGGGCTTTGTGTTTAAGATTCAGGCCAACATGAACCCGGCACACCGGGACCGCATTGCGTTTCTCCGTATCGTGTCTGGTAAATTTGAACGCGGTATGAGTGTGAAGCATGTCCGGGTAGGCAAGGATATTAAGCTTTCGCAGCCTCAGCAGTTTTTGGCGCAGGACCGGGATATTGTGCAGGAAGCATACCCGGGAGACATTATTGGTTTATTTGATCCAGGAATTTTCCGGATCGGTGACTCTCTCAGTCAGAGCGGTGATATCCAGTTTGATGAGATGCCAACGTTCTCACCTGAATTGTTCGCTAAGGTTACCGTGAAAAATGCATTAAAACATAAGCAGTACCAAAAGGGAATCGATCAGTTGACTGAGGAAGGTACAATTCAGGTGTTCCGTACAGTCAGCTTTGATGAAATGATTCTCGGTGTCGTAGGCCAGCTTCAGTTTGAGGTGTTTCAGTACCGGATGAAGGGTGAATACGGTGTTGATGTTCTGCTTCAACGTATGCCATATCAGTTTGCACGTTGGCTTGTTGATGAGAAGGTTGACCCGTCTAAATTCCGGATTAACTCAACGCTAGTTAAGGATAAGAAAGATAATTATGTTGTTCTCTTTGAGAATGAGTATGCGATGAGAACAGCCGTGGATAAAAATCCGACAGCGAAGTTTTTGGAGACTGCTCCTTAAGTAGAGTGGCTGTAATATTTCAAACATAAACAATCCCCCTGTCCATGTTCTGGCAGGGGGATTGTTTGTTCATTCCCGTTACCCGTCTAGCTTAGACCAGCTTGCCGGGCGTTACGGTCTTGAGGTGATCATGAAGGGAAGTGACAAGATCGTTTTGAGCCGACGGATTCATGTCTTTCCACATCATCTCGAACATGACGCCGAGACCAGGGAGGGCGGCTTCGGGCCCGTCCACGGAACCCTCGATCATAGAGCGAAGCTGCTCTTCGTCCTGATTATGGACTTTGTGAATGACGGCCTGCCTTAGATCTAACAATATGGACATCGAAATGTTCCTCCTTGTTATTTAAGGGTCATTGCTTAATGTACCCGCAGGAAGACATATAAATTCAAGATTAACGTTCAATATGGTATACTAACACAGATAACCTAGGGTTCGGGGGAGGAAAGAAAATGGCTAAGAAACAGTACGCGGTCATCGGTATGGGACGTTTCGGTACGAGTGTGGCCAAGGAACTTAGCGGGATGGGTTTTGATGTGCTTGCCATTGATGCCAGCGAGCACCGTATACAAGAAGTCTCTAATATGGTTACACACGCCGTGTCATCGAATTCGACGGATGAAGAGGCACTTCGGGCTCTGGGAATCCGTAATTTTGACGTGGTCGTTGTTGCGATTGGTGAGGACATTCAGTCAAGCATTTTAACGACACTGATTCTAAAGGATTTAGGCGTACCTGTTATTATTGTCAAAGCAAAAAACGAACTTCACGGTAAGGTGCTACAAAAAATAGGCGCCGATAAAGTGATATTCCCCGAACGAGATATGGGTTTAAGGGTAGCGCATCATCTGATTTCGCCGAACATTCTGGATTATATCGAAATATCGGATGATTACAGTATTATGGAAATGCGAGTATCAGCGGAGATGGTTGGTCAAAACTTGAAGGAGCTGAATATTCGGGTTCGATTTGGCTGTAATGTTATGGGTATCCGCAGTAACGGGAAGATGAACATTTCACCACACCCTGAAGATCGCCTTGCTGATGGTGATATTCTGGTTATGGTTGGACATAAGAATGATTTGACGAAGTTTGAGCTTGCTTACCCGAAATAAGTAATTTGATTATGGATATACGCCAGGAATGGGTGGAACATATATGGAAATTTTATCGCTGCAAAATGCAAGAGTAAAAAGCTGGACCCAGCTGCAGGAGAAGAAGCATAGGGACAAGCAGAACAAATTTGTGGTGGAAGGCATTCATCTGGTGCAGGAGGCGCTAATATCTGGAGCAGATATTGAATGTATTGCCTACGATTATGAACAAGGTATTCCTCATGAGCTTAAGGAATTACCGGACAATGGACAAAGTGTCGAATGGATCGGTGTGACGGAAGCGATTATTTCGAAAGTCAGCCATACTTCGACCCCACAGCCTGTGTTCGCGGTTGTTCGTAAAGAGAAGATGACATGGGACGATCTTTTTGCCCAAAAGGATAAACTAGTCATCGTCCTGGATGGCCTGCAGGACCCCGGAAATGTCGGTACGATCATCCGCAGCGCGGATGCATCGGGTGCTGGTGGCGTAATTTTGGGCAAAGGCTGTGCCGACCTATACAACCCGAAGACACTGCGTTCTACGATGGGATCACTGTTTCATCTCCCTGTTATAGAGGGGGACTTAACGAATATTCTCCCACAAGCTAGAGAAATGGGAGCACGATTAGTTACGACTTCTCTAGAGGGACAGACTACAGCCTTTCACTATGATTTTGGCGGTTCTTGCTGGATTGTTATCGGCAGTGAAGGCAGTGGTGTATCGCCAGAGGTTTCGGCACTTGTGGATGATGCAATCATCATTCCTATGCCCGGCAAGGCAGAATCACTGAATGCGGCTATGGCTGCATCGGTGCTGATGTTTGAAGCGCTGCGACAGCGTGAGTATTCAAATTAGCAATAGTTCCAATGTGAGTTACAACGATAACATCAAAATGAGACAACTATGCGGCAGCAAAAATCCTCGATATATGAGGTTTTTTCTGCCTTTTTGTTTGTGTGGGACGCGATGATAGATCATTTTATTCCGGAGTTCCAGAAATTTGACTTAGGGAGAGACAAGCATGGACACAAGCAAGTCAATTATTTTCCAACGAATCGAAGAAAAAGACGTTCCGATATTAACCGAAATTATGACGAGAGCCTTTGATCAGGACACGCAGCAATTTTTAGGGGATGAAAAAGGCGGGCCGCCAGGATATGATACCGGAGAGTTTATTCAGAAATGGGCGATTGAATCCCCTTCGGAATCTTTCAAAGTATGGCAGGACGATCATGTCATCGGTGCTGTCATTGTATGGATTCATGAAAATCACGAAAATCGGCTGGGCTGTTTGTTTATAGACCCAGAGTTCCATAGCCAGGGGATAGGTCTGAAGATATGGCAGAAAATAGAAGATGAGTACCCACTCACGAAAAAGTGGACAACGGAAACGCCAGGGTATTCTAAACGAAATCATCATTTTTATATCAACAAATGTGGGTTTAAAGTCATTAAGATATTGAGTCCGTTTGACATTCGGGAAGAGTGCTACGTTATGGAAAAAGAGATGTGATTGGGAAAATGAAGAAGAACAAGGACAACTACAGTACCCTTGCTCTTCTTTTTTACGCTTTGTCCGCATATCTTCTATGGAAGCTTGCTAAGAAGTGGGGTGCACGCCTCCATCGCAAATGAGGGGAGGGCAACGTGTGAGGCGAAAAAAATGGGGGAGCCGGCGAATATCGTTTCCATCCTTGCCGTCATGGCCCAGGCCGAGAATTCGGCGTGTATATAAAAAGCGGTCTAGAAATCACTTTACACCTGTAAAAGCATCATGGAACAGTGTACGTCCTCAGGGATCGAAACCGCGGAGCCGAAGAAAATGGTGGATTATCGCGTCACTGATCTTATTGTTCGGTATCATTCAATTGTTTCTTTATGTGGAAAGAAATTTGAGATCGCCTATTATGCATTTGGCTCAAATCCGTGTTAAGCAAATTGCGACGGAAGCCATTAACAAAGCAATTACAAGCCAGGTAACCGAAGGTAAGCAGTTTGATAACTTGGTGAACTGGAAAACCGACAGTACAGGTAAAGTGACCGCGTTTATGCTGAACTATGCAGAGCACCTAAAGATCACATCTTATACGACTCAACTTGTTCAGGAAACTTTGGAGAATATTCACAAACGGAAAGAGCATATCCCTCTAGGCCAAGTATTAAAAAGCCCAATCGTAGCATCCTTTGGGCCGCAAATTCCTGTCAAGATTGAGCCTCAAGGAGCTGTGAAGGTTCAGCTGGATACCAGGCAGCAGGAAGCCGGGATCAATATGATTCTAGTCGAGGTATACGTTCATATTGTAACAGAGGTTGCCGTTGTTGTTCCTTTTGATATGGAGCCCCAGGTTGTTGAAACGGATATCCCCATTTCCTACATGTTAGTAGTTGGTGATGTGCCCATGTATTATTACGATAATCAGGGCAGGCCGGTCGGCGAAAATAGCAATAATGCGCCGAGCATCGCTATTCCTCCAATGAGTAAGCCAGATCCGAATTCGGGAATCACGGTACCAGTTCCGGAAGGGCATAAGGAAGCACCCCCTCATGAATCAGAGAGTGTCCCTGATACAAGTATCCGCCCGTAGCTCAAATCAAGAAGAAGCGCGCCCTAGTGACTTAGGGACGCGCTTTTTTATTTTTTCGCAAGGATTGGTACTCCGCATTCTCCCAATGCCTGAGAAGCGGGTAAGGATCAAATGACCACTCTGAAAGACCAGTGTCGCGGTAAATTCCATAGTGTAAATGAGGTGGGAATTTACCTTGTGTTCCCGGTTTTCCATATCCTGAGCTTCCGACCCAGCCAATGGTCTGCCCCGGGGTCACCACATCGCCTGACTTGATCCCTTTATCAAACCCCTGAAGATGTGCGTAATAATGATAATGATTGTTTAGATCTCGAATACCAATCCGCCATCCGCCGTATTTATTCCAACCCTTGAGTTCGACTACACCATAGCAGGTGCTGCGGACAGGTACTCCGTATCTGGCAAACAGGTCAGTCCCCTCATGGATTCGTCTGCCTCCCCAACTTCGTCCCATACCATAGGTGCTGCGGTAGGAGTAGTCGTTGCCCACAGGGAGTGGAAAGGCATGGCCGAACAGATCGAGTTTGCCGAATGTTTCATAAAGTTTGGAATACTGCATGACCCGCTGAACGGCTCTTCCGTTCTGATAATACGACCATAATCCGATTGCGAAATCATCCTTAGAGTGGCCGTAGGGCTTCAGTTTGGCCGAAATGCTGTATAACAAGTCAACGTTATTGTTAGGATCCGCTTTTCCGTCCCCGTCTCCATCTTGACCTAAACCGGAGAACATTTCGATCGTTGGGGGATGAGTATCCTCTTGGTTCGGATTCAGCGGGCCTGTCCAAGCTGTAGTTGGAACAAAAATACCTATAAGACGTTCAGGATGCTTGCGGTCTTTAGGATGCACGCGGGTCAATGTCCGCTCGTATTGATCGATGGCTGCCAAACGATACCAGGGTATTTGGGTCACGGTTGAAATTCGGTCATATAACATTTTTCTGGATGCAAAGACATCAACTTCCTTCGTCTGCGCAGCTTTTGGCGCATCAGTTAGAATAGCTTCTTCTGCTGCAGCGTAGCCCGGTCCATAAAAGTATGCTGCCGATGTAAAGGCAGTTAATAAAGCCGCAGTAAAGCGGAGCTTCATACTCAATTGAGCTGATTTTCGTCGTGGTTTTTTCATGGTGTCCCATCCTCCTGACCTTCGTTTTCAAAAATACACGGAGATTGATGCCTACCTGTAGGGTGAATCGAATGACTGATTTTTATCCATGCCGCTCAAAGATGAATTCCATATCGATGAAGATAGGTAATCATAAGATTTTCATGATATAATATGGAACAGTTAAATGGACTATCTAATTCAACTCAAATCGAACGAAAGAAGGTTTTCTTCTTGTCCAAAACTTTGAACAAACAACCTAAGCCGGACTGGATTAAGATCAAGCTCACAACGGGCGATAATTATAACGAAATCAAAAGCATGATGCGTTCCAAAACACTTCACACCGTGTGTGAAGAGGCGCGCTGCCCGAACATTTATGAATGCTGGGCTAACCGTACTGCTACGTTTATGATTTTGGGAGATATATGCACCCGGGCATGCCGCTTCTGTGCAGTCAACACAGGTTTGCCTACGGAATTGGATCTACAGGAGCCTGAACGTGTGGCTGAAGCAGCCGAGAAGATGAATTTGCGCCACTGTGTTGTGACGAGTGTTGCCCGTGATGATTTGAAAGATGGAGGAGCTTACATATTCGCGGAAACGGTAAAGGCTATCCGCAAACGCCTGCCGTTATGCAGTGTTGAAGTGCTGATTCCTGACTTTATGGGAAGTGCGGAATCGCTGCAAATCGTTATGGACGTAAAGCCGGATATTCTGAATCACAATATTGAAACGGTTGAACGGATGTCTGACCGTGTTCGTGCCAAAGCCAAATATGAGCGTTCCCTGCAATTGTTGAAAAATGCAAAGCAAATGCAACAGGACGTCCCAACCAAATCCAGCATCATGCTGGGCGTAGGTGAGGAATGGCATGAAATTTTGCAAGCGATGGACGACCTTAGAGCAGTAGATTGTGATATTATGACAATTGGTCAGTATTTACAGCCTTCACCTAAACATTTAAATGTGGAGAAGTATTATACTCCTGAGGAATTCGTTTTATTGAAGGAAGAAGGACTAAAAAGAGGATTCAGCCACGTGGAATCTGGACCGCTTGTGCGGAGTTCTTATCATGCGCATGAGCAGGTAAAATCGGCTGAACGCCATAAGGATGAGATAGTACGGTCATAGCCGGGAAAGGCAGGGGAAGCTTGTTTGATCGTTATAGGCAACAGAAGTTACGAAGTACTTGAGGATCATAGAAACGGTTGGAATGCTGAGGCTTTCCGCGAAAGGTACAGCGAAGTGCTTGAGCGGTATGACTATATTGTCGGAGACTGGGGATACAATCAGTTGCGATTAAAGGGGTTTTATCGAGATAACCATCCCAAAGCCTCCAAAGACGTAACCTTCTCAACAATGTCCGATTATATTAATGAGTACTGCAATTTTGGTTGTGCTTATTTCGTGCTCCTGAAAAGCAAGGAAATCAAAGACCCGAAAGAGCTCAAGGAACTGAAGGAACAGGAATTAAAGGAGGCACGGGAAGCTCAGGAAAGTCGCGCAGACCAGGAAGCGGATGAGTTAACCGAAAGCCAGGAAAGAATAGATCTTAGGGAAAACAAATCCGGCGGGCGTTCGAGTGAACTGGGGACAGGTAAAGAGCCGCAGGACTACCGGAGCAAACGTGAGGCAGTAAAAGAAGCAAAAGAATCCAAGGAGACGCGACCTAATAAATCGCCAAAATCCTGGAAGGAATCTAAGCAGCGAGACAACCGGGACAATCGAGACAATCGTCCGAATCAAAAGAATCAGCATCAAGCTGAGTAGGATACATTTCTATATGTACCACCAAAAACAGCAGCTCCTGCGCGGGCTGCTGTTTTTGGTATGAATCGATATTATTATCCGAGGAAAGCGTCCCGTACCCGATTCCAGAAGGGGAACGGACGATAGCGAGCAAAACTTACCTTCTGTTCCGCGACCTGACAGCGAACGGAAATAAGATCATCAATCATGAAATTGTTATGATCGACTGTAAGGAGCAAACGCTGGTCTTTGCATGAAAAAATATCGCAATGATGATGTTTCGGAAGAAGAAGCGGAGACCCCAGCGTTCGGAAGATCCGATTGTTGATAGAGGCAATTTCCGCGATTTGAAGTGCATCGATGGAAGGGTGAACCATAGCTCCCCCGACACTTTTGTTGTAAGCTGTACTGCCGGAAGGTGTTGAAATACAAATACCGTCTCCCCGAAACATTTCAAAGGTTACATCATTAATGTCGACTTGGGCAACGACAGTGCCGTCTACACCTTTCAGTGTGAATTCATTTAGGGCGATATAAGATGCCGTCCCCGATTTTTTATGAATTTCGAGCTGAACTAACGGATACTTAACAATGCGGGGTTTAAGAATTTTAGGATCGCCGATGCCGCACATGAGATCAATCAGTTTTGGCAGTTCGTCTGCTTTCCAGTCGGCATAAAAGCCGAGATGTCCGGTATGAACCCCGACAAAAGCAAGGTCTGGAATACGGTCGATAAACGTATGGAAAGCATGGAGCATCGTGCCGTCTCCGCCAATGGAGACAACGATCTCCGGAGATTCTGCATCCAGTTCGAAGCCCCGCTGTTCCGCCAGCTTGTGAAATTGTTGACTCAATTCTGCAGACAATGGGTCTCCGCGGTCCAGAACATAGTATCTCAAGTTGATAAGCTCCTTTTGTAAGGTTATATATCGATGATAATCAATCTTGGAGAATAAAACAATGTCACCTTGGGAAATTACGGAACTTTCGCCGCAGTAGAATAAATATCTCCATCAAGAGAGCCAGACTGATAAGGCTGCCGAGCAATATGCAAAATACCGCCATAATATGGTTATATCCGCTGGAAGACAAATAAGAAACGGCCGAGATGGCTTGATTTGTTATCGTCTCCCCCATAATCGGATTCCAGAACAACAGGACTGCAGTTGCAGCCACGACCCCATGGATCAAGCGGGCAATCATGAACGGTAAATAGCGAAGATCCGTAGCATTCAAAATACTTGCGATTTGGGCATGTACTGACAAGCCGCCCCATGACAAGATGAAGGCTGCAACTGCTGCTTTATAAGCCAAAGGAATTACGTCCCCAGCTTCGCCCGCATAACGGGCACCCAGCGTGACTTCAAACAGGCCTCCGACCAGTGCCGTAGACAATTGTTCCGGAACACCGACAAGGGATAGTAGGGCACTTATAATGTGATTCAGGGCGGGAATGGCTCCCGCACGTGTCCATAGCTCCAGAAAAACGGAAAAGAATACAACCAGGCCGCCTACGACAATAATAAGCTGGAGAGAAGATTGGACCGCCTGTCTCAAAAGAGTCCCAAAATCACGACCGTCTGCTTCTCTCGCATGATGCATAGCATGAATCGCAGCTTTAAGACGACGGCCCTTTGCCAAATCTGTAGAATGATCCGAAACTGTATTATGTTTACGGCCATGGAACCGCATCAAAAGTCCTACTAGGAATCCACCGCCGTAATGCGCTAATGCAAGAATTAAACCGATTTGCGGGTTGTGAAAAAAACCGATTGAAACGGCACCAATGAGAAAAATAGGATCTGAAGAGGTTGTAAAAGCAACCAGGCGTTCCCCTTCATCCCGATTGACCATTTTTTGTTCCCACAACTTAGCCGTCAGTTTGGCTCCCACTGGATAACCAGACACATATCCCATAGCCGCGACAAATCCTCCGCTTCCGGGAATACGAAATAAAGGTTTCATTAAGGGATCCAGCAGAGTCCCGATAAGGTGAACGACGCCAAATCCAAGCAGCACTTCGGAAATAACGAAAAAGGGAAAGAGTGATGGGAAGAGTACGTCCCACCAAATGGAGAGACCACGGATCGCAGATTGCAGAGCAGCCCCAGGAAAAACCGCCATAAGGACGACAATGCTGAATAAACCGGTCATGAGAAATATCCAACCCATTCTTTTCATGGTCATATATTTAACAACGCCCCCTGGGTAGAACAGATCATGTCTGCGGGAAATTTATCCTTACTGCTCCATGTTTATGCGGAAATTAGGACAAACAGTACAAAAAGAGTTGGAAAGCGGTTACAAAGGTGCTTTATTTTTGAGGACATTGTGCTATAATTAAAGCATCAAAGCACATCTTTCGAATTATGTTTGGATGGAGTGATGATCATGAGCATAGTCGCAGGTATTCTGGTTTGCGCCTTCGTTTATGTAATACGTGCCTCTCTCGTCCATCAGGGTGAAGAGGACTGGCGCAGTTATTAAATAGGTACAGGGTGCTAAACTTCGTTTAGCGCCTTTTTTGTTTTTGACGTAAAAAGGCGTCCTTATATCGCAATAAAAACATCCGCTAAATGCGGTCTGGCTTCATGTGATTACGTCGATAGACGTTTTTGATATGTCTGATATAATGAGACTAACTTACGATTACTTATTTTAAAGATGGGGGATGGATTACGGAAATGAATCCGAGCTTGAGCATCTATGATAATCTTGGCGGTGCAGAAGGAATCCGCTCATTAGTGGAAGCTTTTTATCCGCGCGTTCAGAAAAATCATCTGATTGGCCCTCTTTTTCCAGAGGATATTATGCCGGTGATGGAGAAGCAATATATGTTTCTGAGCCAGTTTTTTGGAGGGCCTGCCCTGTTCTCGGAAGCTTACGGACACCCGATGATGAGAGCAAGACATCTTCATTTCCCGATTACGGACCAGCATGCGGACGAATGGCTTGGTTGTATGGCCGGCGCCTTGGAGGAGATTGGCGTGGAAGAGACACTGCGGGATTTTGTTCTTAAGCGCTTATCCGGTCCTGCCCGACATTTTGTGAATACACCTTAAAGCTGCTTTTAGTTAAGACAACATCATGGGGAAAGGGATGTCAACGGTATGGTTTTAGAACCTTTGTACACGATTACAGTTACATGTGGGAACTGTGATCATCCATTTACTACTTCAAGAGTACGGCCAAGTTTTAAAAAAGCGGTGAGGACTGACACGGATTTTTGCGGGTATTACAAAAATGAGAATCCAGACTATTATGTGGTCAGAGTCTGTCCAAAATGCGGATTTGCCTCAACCGAGAATTCGGCTGAAACCTTAAATGATCGCCAGAAATCAGAATTCCAGTCGAAGATCGCGAGTAGATGGATTAAACGTGATTTTGGGGGTTCACGCAGCCTGGAGGATGCATTGGAGGCATATAAGTTGGCCCTCCTGTGTGCCCAGAGCATTGGAGAGAGGGAGCGGATTATCGCTAGTCTTCTTCATCATATTTCCTGGTTGTACCGCTATCAAGAGAATGAGGAGCAGGAACAGCGTTTTTTGACTTACAGTCTTGAATCGTACATTCGAGTCTATGAGATGGATGGGGTTGGCGCTAACGATGCTCGTTTGCTGTATCTGATCGGGGAAATTAACCGCCGGGTGGGCCGTTACAGCGAAGCCGTTCAATGGTTCTCTCGCGTAATTCAAGACAAGAAAATTGTTGATTCAGCCATGATTCGTGCTTCTCGAGAACAGTGGGCTGTATTGCGTGAACAAATGATGGCTGAGAAATTAGCACTCCCGGAAGAAATGAATTCCCTATAAGTGCGTGTTCAAAAAGGTCGGTTTTCAGCACCGAGAAGGTTGGATGAAGCTAGGGACTGAGGAGCGGAACGTACGTTTTGGGTACGTGAGCACCGGAAGGAACGGCTGAATTCAAGATTCGATGCCGAGCCCACTTCCTGATTCACTTCGTGATCAAAAGCGGACTTTTTGAACAACCTCTATAACGCTAAAGAGGCCCTTGTAGAAGAGCCTGAAGCGCCACATTATGTTGTTGGCAGTGCGGTATAAGCCTTGCGTTACCTCAGCTTCTGATCTGTAAGAATATAATCGGCATCGCTGTCGAGAACGGTAACTTTATTATGGCAGCATGGAAAGATGAGGAGTTTCTTCTTGCCTTCGCGCACGCTGACCAGTTCTTTTGGCTTCATGGGAAGCAAAACATTGTCACTGCCGCAAAAAGGGCAATTCTGTACATACACGTCTCCGGAAAAGATGTCATAAGGCCAAGTGTTTGAAAAGGGGATCATGGTTTCTCCGTGGAACCGTTTTTTGGATCCGCTTCCCCAGACGAAGGCTTCTGCTCCGATCCAGCCAATTCTGCAATTTTTTGCATCAGAATATGCTGCGGCATATGCATAAGGTGCTCCAATGGAACGCCAAGCTGTTTTGAGAGGATGATTGCCGTCTCCGGCGATATTTGCAATGGTCTCATAGAAGTCGCCCTCCAGCAGTAATTTATAGGATATAGTTATAGTTATACACTTTTACACGGTACCACACAAATTAAAACTTAGTATTTTGTATAAAGAAAGGTGATGACCATGAAAAAAGGGCTACAGCAAACATGGGATTTGGAATCCATTTTTCCGGGGGGATCGAATTCTCCAGAGCTCGCAGCGTTTCTAGATTCACTTGAGAAGGAAGCTAGTGAGCTTCGTGCAGCCGTTCAGGCCGCCAATGTTCCAGCAAATCTGGAGGAAGCTGAAAGTCTGGAGCACATTATTTCTTTATTAGAGAAATGTACCGCTATGACAAGTGAAGCAGGTGCATTTGTCGGCTGTCTGGCGGCTCAGGATCAAAATGATAAAAAAGCAATTCAGCTGTCCGGTCGGGTTATTGCGATTAGGGCAAATCTTCAAGGGGTTATTGCTAAATTCAACAATCTTCTTCGTGGAGTTGAAGATACGCTGTGGGAAGCATGGACTTCAACAGAGAAAGTCTCGCCGCTGAAGTTTATCTTGAATGAGAGCCGTGATCTGGCGCGTGAGAAAATGAATCCGGAACTAGAAAGTCTGGCACTTGAGCTTGCGATTGATGGGTATCACGGATGGGGAAACTTTTACGACACAATTGTAAGCAAAATACAAATTCCATTTGATGAGAATGGCAAGACCGAAATTCTCTCGGTAGGTCAAGCTTTCAACAAGTTACATAGTCCCAATCGTGAAGTGAGACAGGAAATGTTCGAAAAATGGGAGCAAGCCTGGACAGATTCAGAAGATTATTGTGCGGATACGCTGAACCATCTCGCCGGCTTCCGGCTTAAGCTTTATGCTAACCGCGGTTGGGACGATGTTCTTAAAGAGCCGCTTGCTATTAACCGTATGTCCCATGAAACCTTGGATACGATGTGGGCTGTTATTCAAGACACAAAGCCAGTGCTTGTGGAGTACCTAAACCGAAAGGCTAAACTCCTCGGACTTGATGGATTAACTTGGACCGATGTAGAGGCACCGATACGAACTTCCGTCTCCAAGATTACCTATGATGAGGCGGCTGAAACAATCGTTGAGCAATTTAGCAAATTTAGTCCGAAACTGGCTGAGTTCTCCCAGATGGCTTTTGACAAGAGCTGGATTGAGGCAGAGGATCGCCCGGGCAAACGTCCTGGTGGTTTTTGCACATCTTTCAAAGTGAGCAATCAGACGAGAATTTTTATGACCTTTGGCGGTACTGTATCGAATGTATCCACATTAGCTCACGAACTGGGCCATGCTTACCATCAGCATCTGATGAAGGGCTTGCCAGTTCTGAATCAAAGTTACGCTATGAACGTAGCCGAGACGGCCTCCACTTTTGCAGAAATGATTGTGGCAGATGCTCTTGTCAAAGCGGCTAAAGACGAAGAAGAAAAGCTTGCTTTACTGGAAGAGAAAATTCAGAATAGCGTTACTTTCTTTATGAATATCCATGCCCGATTCTTGTTTGAAACCCGCTTCTATAACAAGCGGAAAGAAGGATTGCTGAACGCCGCTGAGATTTCGGAGTTAATGGAAGAAGCTCAGAAGGAAGCATATCGTGAAGCGCTCTCTTCCTACCATCCTCATTTCTGGGCTTCCAAGCTACATTTCTATGGCACCGGAGTACCGTTCTATAACTTCCCGTATACGTTCGGCTATATGTTTAGTACAGGGCTTTATGTCCTGGCACAGCAGGAAGGCAGTACATTTGCGGATAAATACGATGCACTTCTTCAGGATACCGGGATTATGACAGTAGAAGAGCTTGCGAAAAAGCATCTGGATGTCGATTTGACAAAGCGGGATTTTTGGCAGAGTGCAGCTGATATGTGTGTTTCCGATATTCAACAATTTTTGAGTATGACAGATCATTTGGCGTAAAATGCAGAAGATTGAAATATCATAGATTAAAAGAAGTCCGCTTAGGACTTCTTTTTTTGTCGCAAAAAATAGAAAAATGCCGTAATAAAGCAGGCGGTGTCATAGATTATGTAAAAATAATAGGGATAAATACCCAATTATGTTGAATGTTGTTGATGAATACTAACATTTGACCTATAATGAGTCACAAGCCCTAAAAAGGGAATTTTTTGAAAAAGCTAAGGGGGTTTGAAATGATTAAATTGGATCAACTATCGCTGGTAAGGCAGTTAGATTTAGTTTTTAGAGAGTTAGAGGAAGAGCTGTCAGGACTATCTTCCGGCACTGTTTTTGTGCAAATACGAAATAATGTCATCGGTAAATTTGGGATTCGTCATAATCCGATTACCGGTCGAAACGGTGTAATTACTTCCGCTGGAGAAGGGTTGAACCAAACTCAGCAATTATCCTTCCGTGCTATGGCGCTTGAAAGCTTGAAGCATAAACGCCACTGGACTCATGGCGAAATAAGTTATGATTTTACTGTAAGACAGGGACTAGTTATTATAGATGCCGTACTTGAGTCAAACTACAACATGGCAAATTTGATGATTCGATACCCTAGAACAAGTGCTTCTGAAGCCGCTTTGGAATCCTGATATCATATCATTTCATATCCATAAATTTCATAAAATACATGACAAAAGAGGCGATCTTTGGGGAGAAGATCGCCTCTTTCTTTATTTAGAGGAACAAAAATCAACTACATGTTCGAACGACCTGATAATTGTTGCTCAGCCATTTGTACCAGACGTTTAGTGATGTATCCTCCCAAAGAACCAGTCTCACGGGAAGTGTAGTGGCCCATATAACCGTCTTGTGGGATAGATACGCCCAATTCCTGTGCCGCTTCATACTTCAATTGTTGAAGTGCTGCGTTAGCTTGGGGAACGACCAGGTTGTTAGAACGACTTCCGCTTCTGCGGCCTTGACCTGCTTGACCCATACCCATGTTTGTCACCTCCTTCGGCGTTGTATGAAGTTATTATGGTTGAAAGAAGAGAATCTCATGCGTGTCGTTCTAACATCATCCCTGGTAATTTTAGGATAAAAAAGAGCCCTGAAATTCAGGGCTACTGTCAATTTAAGACTCAATCCATCCTTAGTCATTCGGATAGTGTATCTGTAATTTCGTATGAAGTTCAACAGACTGACCGGGTTCCAAGTGTATAAGCCCCGTTTTGTCATTCGGTAAATCTAGATTCGGTGCATTGGGAAGCCAAGTATAAGGTTCAATGCAGAGGAATTCTTCAGCTGTACCCTTGGTGTACAAGACCCAATGTTTGAAATAGGAGCGGTCCGCACAATAATGAATTTCATATCCGTCATTTCGGGCGAGAATTGCTTCTGCAGGCTCTCCCTCAGGAATACTGAAAATGGTATCCAGATCAGCGTCTTTCAGATTCAAGCCTGTATTTAACCCTTCCAGTTTACCAAGAGGGACTTGTTGCCCAGTTGGAAGTAACTGGGCATCCAACGTGTAAATACCCTCTACCGGAAGTTTTAATGTCCACTGATCAGGTTGGCCATCTAACAGGAACCAGGTGTGGTACCCCATACCAAAAGGAACAGGTTCGGAACCGTTGTTGATAACGCGCAAACGCTGGTGCAGTTCCGATCCTTGCAGGCGAAAATTCATCTGCAGCTTAAGAGGTTGTGGCATTTGTGCCGTCCAACGGGGATCGTCAGAAGTTAAGAGCTCCGTTGTAACTGCACAGCCTTCATCATCCTCTTCGATATCACTTACACACCAAGCTTGAGTGCGGTGCAGTCCATGGATATGGTTGTCATTGGCTGTGTTTTGGTCAAACTGATAACTGGTGCCGTCGTATTCAAAACGGCCTTTCGCAATTCGCCCAGGCGGGATAAGCATCGGCATACCGAAGTGGTAGGGTTTCTGTAAATAGAACGCCAATTCACTTTCATCAGGCCTCCGAAGTACGTGGCGCTGTTCTTGTTGGTCCATAATTGAGATAACATTGTTGCCGAGACGCGGAAGGAGTGTCACTTCTAGCCGGCCGGTTTTTAAGATATAGGTGTCGTAACCATTCCATTGTCCTTTGGTCACTTGATTCATATCGATGCCCCTTTACCACAGTAATCAATAGTAGATGATTAACCCCATCATAACAGATTTTACGAGCTGACGTAAAAAAAATGCTTGGAAAGATACATGCGATAGAAATGTGTGAGCCAAATCTTAAAAGGCTTTAGTTGCCATGCGATTGATTACAAAATGACAAATCAGGAACGTCTGCTTCTGGCTTTTATAATAAAACCCCAACCTATATTGAAAACGGTAAGTATACCAAGTCCTATAGCTACAAGTACGTTATGACTTATGCTTATGGACGCAGCAGTCATGAGGATGATGGAAGATACCGCGAACCAGAGGGATAGGCCCTTGCTCATGTTAATCACCTCCAAATTTTTAAAATTTAGATATCGGTATAAGGTTACGAGAAGGAGACATAATAAGTTTGCAAGCTTGCACTGGAACACAGACATATTCAATCAGTGAAGGGAGATTAGAATAACATGGCACAAAGAGGTTCCCGTAGTAATAATCTGGTTGTACCACAGGCAAATGCAGCTCTGCAGCAGCTTAAAATGGAAGCAGCTCAAGAACTGGGTGTCACTATTCCTCAAGACGGTTATATGGGTCATTATACTTCCCGTGAAAACGGATCGCTGGGTGGATATATTACCAAGCGTCTTGTACAAATCGCAGAACAGTCTCTTTCTGGTCGTAACTCGTAATCACTTTTTATAATGTGCAGTCCAAGCCCGGAGCTTATGCTTCGGGCTTTTTAGTGCAGCGCTTTCTTAGACAAATTGTGCCTTAATGAGAGGCGTAACGTCAAGACGAAAAAGCGATATCAATTTTCACTGAATTGTCATATAGATGAAACGAATTCCGAAGGATTGATAAACACTTTTTGCTAATGATATGATAAACTTTATAGCGGAGGCAGTTCTTCCTCCATAACGACAGAAATAAGGAGGAATGTTTAGACGTGGAAAATCCTATGAGTTATCAGGCTTCTTCGGATTCCGCAACACTGGCTTCCGCAAGACCCAAGCCTCCCGAAAAAGCGGGTACATGGAAAGAATTTATAGCTGTGACAAAACCCGGGATACTTCGCTCTAATCTAATAGCGGCATTTGCCGGATTTTGGATGGCATCCCGTTGGGACATACATTTTGGTTTAATGATCATGACACTTCTCGGAACCGTTTTGGTTATGGCATCCTCCTGTGTCTTTAACAATTACTTTGACCGGGATCTGGATATGAAGATGGCACGCACGAGCGATCGCTCACTGCCAACGGGACGTCTTACGCCGACAGTAGTGCTGTGGTATGCAATTACTTTAGGCATCGTTGGACTAGCCGTACTATTTATTTTCTCCGGTGTGCTGTCCGGTATATTTGGACTCGTTGGTATGTTCGGGTACGTAGTTGTTTACACGCTATGGCTTAAACGCAGCTCGACCTGGAGTACATCCATCGGCGCCATTCCGGGTGCTATGCCGCCGGTTATCGGTTATGTGGCCGTGACTCAAACGGTTGATATGGGCGCATGGCTATTGTTTGCTTTGCTGTTTCTATGGCAGCCGCCGCATTTTTGGGCATTGGGCATCCGCCGTGTCGAAGAATATCGCGCTGCAGGCTTCCCACTTCTTCCGGTCGTGAAGGGCATTCAGCGGACGAAGATTCAAATGATTCCATACATTGCGCTGTTGGTTCCGCTGCCTATCTTGATGTATGTGTACGGATATGCGGGGATCTTTTTTCTTGTCATCTCACTGCTGCTATCCGTGGTTTGGCTCTACCTTGCCTTTAAAGGCTTCCGGGCAAAAGATGATGAGGCCTGGTCGAAAACGATGTTTTTCTTCTCCATTAACTATCTGACTATAAGTTTATTTCTTCTTGTTCTCAACACACTCCATTAATGTAGAGTGTGTTTCCCATATATAAACATAGGTGGATGAAGGGAGAACGGAATTAGATGATTTCGCTAAAGCGGTATAAATGGAGTTGGCTGCTGCTCGCCGTTTGTGTGATTGCTGCCGTGGTTCTGGTTTACAATGCTCTCGGTATTGGACAAAGCAAATATCCGGTCGTGGGGCAGGTTGGGGATTTTGCTATGGAAAATGTGGATGGTAAAAAAGTGTCCAGGGACGATACGAAGGGGCAGGTTCGGTTGATGTACTTTTACTTCACCAGTTGCCCGGATGTTTGTCCTGTAACGACATTTCTACTGTCCCAAATCCAGAATGAGCTAAAGAAAGACGGAACGTTTGGTAAAGACGCTACATTTGTTTCGATCTCCTTTGATCCTGTTACGGATACGCGGGAGAAAATTAAGGAATTCGGTGATCGCTTCTTTGCTGATTATAGCGGTTGGTATTTTCTCCGCGGTGATCAGGAAAAAACACGCGATCTGATGCAGAATTCGTTTAAAATCCCGCTTCTTGGTAAGGATTCAAGCAACTATACTCACGGCAATTACATAGCTTTGGTTGACCGTGACAACAATATCCGAAAAATGTACAATGCTGCAGATCCTAACAGTGTGCAGATCGAAGATGTCGTGAAGGATGTCAAAACATTAGCTAAAGAGTAGGGTATGATAAATGAAGAAGCGCCTGAATCATTCTGTAGAATGGTTCAGGCGCTTTTTATTCTCATCGTTATTCATAAGGGCCATTTAATATCGGAGGTGGGTAAATTATAAACTCCTCCAACCCGGCCTTTTCAAGCTGGGTGATGAGGTATTCATCTGGCGTACCCTCAACCCCGGCGTACCCACGACGTGTGTAAATATGGGAGGCATCTGGAAAAACGTCCCGCAGGAGTCCACGAATTTTTTTGCCTGAGCTGTCGTTATCCATAAACAGATACACTTCATGATCTTTTACACGCTTGTGCAGTGACTCCGACTTGGCGGTATTCAACGTTCCAAACGTACAAAGTATCGTAATGTCGGAAGTTAGCAATCGGCGTAGTCTGCTGCGGTCATTTTTGCCTTCAACGATAATGAAAATCGACATGTCAGTCACCTCTGTCATATTACGGCATACCCCATCGAAATTCCCCGGGAAATGTTACTGGTTTAATTTATGATTTCCGTACATTCAATATACAATGGACTAACTCTATCTGCCAAATATCAACAGGCTAACTTTTGTAAGCGTGAGTAAGAATAGAATCGAAAGCGGTTATGTAATGAAGTACACTGTGGGACCACAAAACCAAGCAGGCCACCTGAGCACTTCAAAATCTCGGGTGTCCTGCTTTTTCTGAGAGATCCCCTAGTTTCTAACTTGAAAACTAATTTAGGACAGGGAAGTCGTTCATGATGTTAAATGTTCGCCCCTGCCGGTAAATCGATAGAAGGTATCTGTTTCCGATGTGGGAGAAGCAGTAGGACGATCATCAGCATAATAAAGGCAATGAAGTACGGAGAAATTATGTCTCTAAACTGTCCTGCTGCAATAGGACCGACAAAAGAACCTATGGACATGGCAATGGATTGGTAGGAGAATACTCTGCCCAGTCTTCCACCACCGCTAAGTTCGATAAACAGGGAGGACAAGGCAGGGAAAAGAAGACCCTTTGCCGTGCCGAGCATGAACAGAATAGCAATCAGCGGAAGATGATTAGCTGCAGCCAAAGTATAGAAGCACAAGGCGAGTCCAAGGATGCCGATCGCCACTCTTTTACTTGGCCCATAATTGTTTAAAAAGAGCATACTTAGTGTGACCAAGGCTCCCAGACTGATGGAGGAGAAGAGAATCCCAGTAGACATAATGCTTGCCTGACCGTTAGCACGAAGTGGAATTTCGAAAAATAGAATCCCTTGCGAGCAAGCGATAGCAAAAGGGATCAGATACAGACGTAGATTGAAAGGGAGTGCTTTACTCGTTTCCGATTCCGATTTTTCGTTATTGTTTGTATTTGCAAGAGCAGAAGGCTTAGGAACAGTGAGAAGAGCCATGATACCTGTAAAGATCAGCACCCATCCCAGAGTTTGGAATGTACCAGAAAACCCGGTTTTAGCCACGATAAAAGCACCTGCGGCAGGTGATAGAACGGAAGCGAGTGTATGAACTACGCCGTGACCGGACATATACTTCCCTTGAATTACCTTATCCTGTGATAATGAGGCCAACAGGGCGAGGCATGCCGGTGATAAAAAGGCGAGTACAAATCCGCTGATGGAGCGGAGTGCAAGCAGCTGCCATGGCAGCTGTACATGAGCTTGCAGCAGCAGTATGATACCGGCTGCCGTCAAGCTAAAAATAATGTACCTCCGGCTGCCGTGTTTGTCGATCAATCCACCGGCAATCAGATTACCCGGTAGATGTGTTAAGGCATAGATACCCATCATCCACCCGATGAAGGTCGGGGCGGCACCGAGTGATATGGCAAACGGTGTGAGGACAGGATACTGGGCATGCAGATCAAAGAATGCCAGAAACAAAAACATGTACAACCAAATCGCTGTTTTCATAAAAGCACCTCCTACCCGCATTTAGACAGGTTATGTTCTACTTGTACGTTGAAGATGCCAAGCTTATACCTTAATTTGTATTTAAGGGGTCTTACTGACACTGAGGTGGGGAATCATGTATAATCTATAAGGACGGCTGCAGGCTGCCCAGTTGATGTAAAGTGATGGGAGTGAAACATGAATGGATACACAAGTATGGTTGGAATTTCTGAAGCAAAATTGGTTAGTAATCGTTATCGCTTTGATTGTGCTGTTTATTGTTATTAACCTGGTCAAGACGGTCATCAAATGGGCTTTGGTTATTTTGATAATCGGAGGACTACTCATTTACAGCGGGATATCCTTAGACCAAATCAGTGAAGTTGTGACTACAGTGAAGAATGAAACGGTAGACACCGTCAAAACAGAAGCTATGAACATGATGATGAAAGAAGCAAAGGAAGCCAAATATACATCAAACGGTGACGGGACATTTACGGTAGAGGCACCGAACCTAGAACTCAAAGGCAGTAGCGAATCAAAGGAAGTGGAAGTGAGCTTCCGTGGAGTGTCGGTTGGAACATGGGATATTAACGAAACGATTCAGGAATTTATAGGACAAGCGAAAAAAAATTGAAGCAGCTAAGAAGCTAGTCGATAGGAAGGAGGGGTTTCCATGTTTTCGGCATGGAGTGACAGCGTGCGGGAGGGTAATGGTATTACTATCCTGCTGCTGTTTATTGTAGCCTTTTCTTTAATACAGGGTTGGAGTCGGGGAGCTTCCCGTTCGGCAGGGAAGCTTGCTTTTTTTCTCGGTGACGCTCTTCTGCGTCTAATTAGTATAGGTATCTCAGTTCCATTTACACTATGGCTGTCACCCAAAGCTTCTGTATGGCTGAAATCACTGGGAAGCCAGATTCCTGAACGAGAGCTTAAGCTGTGGGAGCAGATCTATTATACCTTTGTCAAATCGATGGCTGATTTTCCACTGTTGCGATTTGCGGTTCTCTTTATGATCAGCTACTGTCTGTTTGTCTTTATACTTCGTTTGTTAGTGTCATTGACGATCGGCGGCAGTTTGGGGCTGTTCGGTCTAAAGAAAGACAAACCGTCTACGATTGTTAGCCGTCTGGCAGGAGCAGGAATCGGTGTCGTTATGGGAGTAGCTCGAGGGATTGTCGTCATTGCAATTCTGTTCATATGGGTTAGTCTTTATCCGGATCATTCGTTCAGCAGGTATGTTGAGTCATCACCTGTATACCAGGATGGTGCACAGGCGGTCATGGAACCATTGTCGGGTTCTCTGGTCAGGGACAAACTCCCTGTATTTACCCAATCGGTTCAGGAAGAGCTGAACGGCATTATGCAGCAGAAGTATGAGGTCATTGATCATTCGATTCCGGAAGGTATCGAACAAACGGCTGCACATGTTGTAAAAGGGGCTGCGACGGACGAGGAAAAGGCCCGCAAACTTTACGATTGGGTAGGAACCCGAGTATCGTACGATTATGACAAAGTAAAGGTCTATGAGGAGCAGCGGATTTGGCGTGAGCAAACGCCTCAGGATACTTACGATACCCGTTCAGGGGTATGCATCGATTACGCACGTCTGTACTCCATGATGGCCCGTTCCCAGGATATGAAGGTAAGAGTAGTTACAGGACGCGGCTACAACGGTCAAGGTGGCTACGGGCCCCATGCATGGAATGAGGTTTACCTTAGCGAGAAGCAGCAGTGGATACCATTGGATCCGACTTGGGCCCAAAGTGGAGATTGGTTTAATCCTCCCCGATTTAGCGAGACGCATATTAAAGAGCGGGTGTTCTAATGCCTACACTGCATAAAGTACAAAGTAGCCTTTCTTCTGAAAGGCTATTTTGTATTGCAGGGTTACCAATATGTTAAATTCTTGAAAGATGAACCGTGGTTAAGGTTTATGGTAAGATGAATTTATGTGAAAGAGAACAAAGGGGAGAAGCCTAAGGTGAGTTTTTTTAAGCCGGACAAACGAAAGCAGGATGAAGGAGATGCCGGAAGTCAGTTTAATCTAAGGATTAATTTGTTCTTTTTCAGTACGTTTATTATATTTTGTGTCATTATTGTCCGACTTGCTATTTTGCAATTTGTAGAGGGACCAGAGCTGACGGAACAGGAAACGGGTGGCCGAACCAAAAACTTTCCGTTACAGCCAATCCGGGGAAGTATTATTGATGCGTCGGGAACACCGATTGCTTTCTCTAAGCCCTCGAATGCGCTTTATGTTACGTTGCTGAAGAACTATAACAGTAAGACGGATAAGGGGAAGGAAAACCGTCCAGAAATCGAAGCATTTGCAGAGAAGATGTTCAAGGTGTTTGAGGAACATGGGGCTGCGGATGCAGAGAAGATGACGGTTGAAGATATTCTGGATAAATTGGATCTCGACTCGAAGAAACAGGGCGGATACGAGCCAAGAAGAATCAAAGGGGATCTTACGGATAAGGAAGTTGCTTATTTCATTGAAAATAAAGATGAATTTCCAGGTGTAGAGATCGTTGAAGAGAATGTCCGGTATTATGACACGGATACCGTGGCGGTACAGACCATAGGGTATTTGAAAGAGTTTAAAGGGGTTAAAACCATAGAGAAATATAAGGAGATTGATGAAGCGAACAAGGACCAGAAGGATCCGGGGCTGAAATATACGGAAACCGAGATGGTTGGCAAAGATGGAATGGAAATGATGTTCCAAGATGAACTCCGTGGTAAAAATGGTTATATGAGCATTCCGATCAATCCGCAAAATATGATTGACGGTACGCCGACACTTGTTGCGCCTGAGAAGGGTAACAACGTACACACTACAATTCATAAAGAGATTCAGATGAAAACAGAGCAGGCGATCGTGGATCAGCTGAAGTGGCTGCATACTGTACCGTTTTCGGGTAAACTCCATCCCAATGCCAAGACGGGGTACGCAGTGGCGATAGAAGTAGATACCGGCAACATTGTTTCCATGGCGAGCATTCCTGATTATGACCCAAATGTATGGAAGGATGGCACAGATGATTGGGATGCAGTTACTCCATTCATGGGGAATGGTACCATTAGCCCTTATAGCTCCGGTCGTTCTGCGAATAATTTGGAGTCTGTTCTTCTGCTCGGTTCCACGGTTAAGCCATTAAGCGTGCTGATCGGATTGAATGAAGGATTTTTCGGAGTGAATGATTATTATTATGACAAAGGATATGCGGAATTCGGTGGAGATAAGTCGAGAGTCCGTAACTCACAGTCGAGGGTTTTTGGATCCATTGATCCCGCGTTGGCACTTCAAAATTCCTCCAATGCCTTTATGATTGATATGGTAGGTAAGCAGCTGTTCAACAAATATGGTATAAAGGGCATAGACGTATGGGATAAATACATGAAGGATTTCGGTCTTGGTGTTTCTACGGAAGTTGGGTTGCCTGGTGAGTTCAAGGGTACGATTGAATACTACAATATCGAACAAGCGGGTAGTCCACTGGCCGCATTGGTATTTGCTTCATTTGGTCAATCCGGTAAATATTCCACGATGCAATTGGCGCAGTACGCCACCGCACTTGCTAATCGGGGAGAACGTATCAAACCTCAGCTGGTTAGTGAGATCAAGGATCAAGAAGGAAATGTTGTCAAAAAATTCGAGCGTGAAGTCCTGAATAAAGTGGATTTTCCTAATCAATATTGGGATGAAGTCATCAAAGGGATGAATACGCAAGGATTGCCTTCATTTGAAGGTTTTGGTTATGATTATGCACGTAAAACAGGTACGTCACAGCAGGATGTATACATTAACGGGAAGAGAGTCTCAACCGATAACGGTGTGTTCATAGGGTTCGCTCCAAGGGAAAACCCGAAACTTGCAGTAGCCGTTATCGTCCCGGAAGGCGGATTTGGTGCTTATAGTGCTGCGCCGATCGCTCGTAAAATCTTTGACGCATATGATGAGGTATATGGATTAGACGGCACACCGCATCCTAAGAAAGCAGAAACTGCGGATGAAGGTGCTGATGAGTCAGACACTGAAAGTACGGAATAATCCGCTCCCACGGATGGACAATATGAAAGGGCAGGCCGGGATCATATTATCCTGGTCTGCTTTTTTTTAAAGTTCGAGGTTGTCTGTCAAATCGAGCTTTGGGCTTCTTTTTTTATTTGTGGTAAAATGTCGTTATGTTTATACAAGAGAGAACAACTAAGGGGGATAAAGTCATGAATCATAAGTTCAAACTGCTGGCATTGGATATGGACGGCACACTGCTTCAGGATGATCATGAGGTTTCACCGGAAACAGTGAAATGGATTAAGGAGGCGGTTCGGCAAGGGGTTCATGTATGCTTGTCCACAGGCCGGGCATTTTCCAATGCATATCCTTATGCACAGCAGTTGGAGCTTACAACCCCGATGATTACCGTGAATGGCAGTGAGGTTTGGCGGGCTCCCTATGACTTGTATCGCCGTTCGCTGCTTGACGTTGAGCTTGTTCGCAAAATGCATGAACTCGCTGTTGAGACCGGCTCTTGGTTCTGGGCCTACACCGTAGATCAGCTATACAACCGGGACAACTGGGCCGGAGACATTGAGACTAAAGAATGGCTGAAATTCGGTTATCATACGGATGACGATGATGTACGACACAACATTCTTATGAGGCTTCAAGAAATGGATGGCCTAGAGATCACGAATTCATCGCCCTCTAACTTCGAGATTAATCCCAAGGGAATTAACAAGGCTGAAGGCATTAAGCAGGTGTGTGAGCTTCTTGGACTTGATATATCACAGGCGGTCGCTGTAGGTGACAGTCTGAACGATCTGGCAGCAATTCAACAGGCTGGCCTGGGCGTTGCTATGGGAAATGCACAGCAGACTCTCAAGGACGAAGCGGACGTTGTAGTAGCCAGTAACAATGATGACGGCATCGTCGAAGTGATCCGTGATTATATTTTGTGCGGGGAGTGATTTATAGGTGGATGTATTGGGTTGGATTATAGTTATCGCCCTGTTTCTGGTTGGTATGGCCGGGGCTATTTACCCGATCCTGCCTGGCGTGGTCGCCATTTATTTCGCACTGTTTGTTTACGGCTGGTTTTTTACGTTTGAGCATTACAATGCGTTATTCTGGATTATTCAGACCTTGATTCTGGTTATGCTGTTTGTTGCCGATTATGCGGTTAACGCTTGGGGTGTTAAAAAACTGGGCGGCTCAAAGGCATCCATCTGGGGAAGCACCATCGGTTTAATTATCGGTCCATTTATCATTCCAGCTTTTGGTCTTGTGATCGGTCCGTTTGTCGGAGCCTTTCTCGGGGAGATGCTGGCAGGTTCAGCACCGGGAAAATCGGTTAAGGTAGGACTCGGTTCGTTACTAGGCCTATTTAGCAGTATTGTGGTGAAGATCGTTTTACAGCTTGCTATGATTATTATTTTCTTTGTTTGGATTTTTTAGGGTGGAACTGCACTAGCAGGTGCCTTTTGGGAGAAAGAAGGGTAAGGACTTGTCAAAGAAAGATACATTCATCAGAGGTACGATCATACTGGCCGCAGCTGCATTAGTGGCTCGGGTATTGGGTCTGGCCCAGCGGGTACCGCTGGAGCACATGCTCAATGATGTAGGGAACGCATCCTTTACGATTGCAAACAATGTGTATTTAATGCTGCTGGCCTTGGCAACGGCTGGTATCCCGAGCACACTCAGCAAGATGGTATCCCAGCGCTATGCGCTGAACCAACCGGCCGAGGCCAAAAGGATTTATCAGGCAGCGCTTTTCTTTTCGGCTGGTGCCGGGGTTGTAATGACGCTGATGCTCTATTTCGTTGCGCCGTACTACGCCACTCATGTGGCGGAGGTACCGGAATCTGCTGCTGCAATTCAGGCTCTGGCGCCAGCGCTGCTACTCTTCCCGACTATTGCGATGATGCGGGGGTACTTCCAGGGTCGGAACTTTATGACACCTGGTGGGGTATCCCAGATCGTGGAACAGATCGCCAGGGTAGTTACCGGTATTGGTCTGGCTTATATTCTGCTCCGCCTCGGCTATGATGACAAATGGGTAGCGGCAGGAGCGTCCTTTGGTGGTGTGCTCGGAAGTATTGCTGCTTTTGGCGTCATGATCTTTTTTGCCATGAAGCTGCGCCGTCAGGATCGGAAGTTGAATCTGCCACGAGCGGATAGATCCATTCCTCTTGGGGGTATTTATAAAGCTATTTTTACTTTATCCATTCCGATTGTGCTGTCGTCACTTGCGGTTCCAGCGATCAACTTCATAGACGGTTCCATTGTCAAGCCATTGCTGACCGGAGAAATCGGTGCCGATGAGGCAACGGCGGCTCTAGCGATATTAGGGACGAGGGCGCAAAGTATCGCGGGAATTCCACCAATCCTTGCGATTGCACTGAGTCAATCCTTAATACCGATTATCTCTGCTGCTTATGCCAGAAAAGATCAGGATCATCTGCAACGTCAAGTTACACTCGCTTTAAAGATATCGATTCTGACGGGAATGCCTATTGTACTTGCTCTCGTTTCTGCATCTTATTCCGTAAATGGTTTACTTTTCAGCTCATTGAACGGCAGTGGGATTATCGCCATGCTGACCTTCGGTACGATATTCCAAATCACGATGATGACTTCAGGCTCCATCCTGCTTGGAATCGGGAAAGCCAAAGTTTCAATGGTTCACGTGATGATCGGTATAGTTATCAAGCTGGGTACAAGTGTTCTGCTCGCTCCGTTGTTTGGGATTTATGGAATCATTGGCGCGACGTCTCTATGTTTCCTCGTAATTACGATGCTTAACTTGCGTTCAATTAAAGCCATTGTCCCGTTCTCTATTCTGGGCTCTCGTTGGACAGGCTTTATCATTACAGCTCTGGCTGCTGTAGGTATAGGTTATGGAGTAAACCAGCTGGGGATCCAAATGGTCGACTTTATGCCTGCCCGGCTTGCTTTCTTTATCACATGTTTGTTGGTCGGAGCGGTCGTTGTGGTTGTTTATCTGGTCTTACTTATCGTCTTTGGTGTACTGCGGCAGTCGGAGCTTTCGAGCTATCCTCGTCTACTGCAAAAGTTATTCCGTCCTCTCATGCGCCTTCAGCCCTCACGGCTTCGGGAACGTGGTTAGAAGGGGATTTACAGCAATAAAAAACGGTTCTCCGATGCGGAGAACCGTTTTTTGTTTAAGATACGCGGACAATAAACATATGTTCATTAAGGAGCTGCGTATATCGCGGATTTTTGGTGCTATCTAACGAAAGGAGTTAGTCTTGGAGAACTTACCCTTTACACTATCAGCACTTGTTGTCATCCTAATTATTAAGAGTTTATAAAGGTTCCGGGAGCTTTATATGTTCAGACTATAATAGATATTGAAAGAGGGATATAGCTATGAAACAGAGAGCAGCGGTGCTGCTGGTGGAGGATGACAGGGAGATTGCAAGGGTTGTTTGTGATCATTTGCGTAAGGAGGAATACCGTGTAACCTGGGCATCAACAGGCAAGGAAGGCTGGGAAGATTTTAAGCTGGGGCATTATGACTTAGTGCTGGTTGATCTTATGCTTCCTGAAGTGGATGGGTTCACACTTTGTCGGAGCATTAGAAAAGAATCGGAAGTGCCAATGCTAATTATCAGTGCCAGGATTGAGGATGAAAGTAAGATTCGCGGTCTTGATCTCGGCGCAGATGATTATGTGACGAAACCTTTCAGCCTGGAGGAATTAAGTGCACGGATCGGATCTCATTTAAGGCGGTACCGGCGGTATCAAAACCAGCAGGATACGGAGAAGGCGGTCAGCTATGCTCATGGTCTGAGCATTGATTTTTCCAGTAAAAGCGTCTATCTGAACAAAGAGCTTCTGATGCTGACATCGAAAGAGTGGGAATTGCTGTGCCTCATGGCCAAGAACCCTTTCGAGATTTTTTCCAAATCGGCTCTGTATGAGCATGTTTGGCAGCAGGAGGATGTGAATGGGAATAATACGGTCACAGTCCATATTAAAAGTTTAAGAACAAAATTAAAGGATGATACCCGTTCATCTTCCTTTATTCAGACTGTCTGGGGCGTCGGCTACCGCTTTATTGGAGAGGTTCTATGAAAATCAGAAATTGGCTGATGATAAGCTATATTATAGTTATGCTGTTGCCGATTATAGCTTTGTATCTTTTTTATATCACTGTGAGCAGTTATGACCAAAAGCGAGACATGCGCGAATATATGGAGTTTACTAAGTCACTATCTGAACTTGAGCCTGTTTTGGAAAATCCGGTTTATTACAAAATACAGCCGCAGAAGCATTATAGGAAAGTGGACAATCAGGCAGATGAGTCGATGAGAATTACACTGTATCGTTATGATGGCATTCTGCTCTATACATCCTTGCAAGAGCCGTTAGTAAGCAGGCTTACTAAGCTGGATAAGAATCAGTTGTACAAAAATGTAAACCATCTCCAGAAAAATCTGCGTACATATTCTGTAAAAAAGCCTGTGACTGGCAGTGAAGGTGAATTAGTCGGGTTTTATGAGGTGACCATCAGCAGGGATGAATGGCTGAGGGGTGTGCAGGACCGCACGATTTTAATTTTTGGCGGACTGTTTATCTTTATGATCATTGTCTTCTTAACAGTTGTATATTTGCTGAACCGGAAGCTGAATCGGCCGTTGCAGTCGCTGCAACGACAAATGACCGCTTTTGCGGACGGCAGGAAAGTCTTATCCTCAAACCCTCCCTCCAACGATGAAATTGGGGAGCTGCAGACTCATTTTTATAGAATGAAAAAACAGATCGAAAAGTCGCAGCAGGAAGTTGTTCAACAGCAAAAAGAAAAAGAGTTTATTATTGCCGCTCTATCGCATGATCTGAAGACGCCTTTGACTGTCATCCAGGCTTATTCGGAAGCACTACAGAGCAACCGGCAGCTGTCTGAAAAAGAAAAGAAAGAATATCAGACTATTTTATTTGAAAAATTGGCATATATGAAGCAATTGATTGATGATTTGACGCTTTATGCTACTTTGCAAGCCTCACACCACCAAACAGAGCTGGTTGAAGTGGAAGGAGAGGAATTCTTTGATATGCTTCTTTCCGGCTACGAAGAACCTTGCTCGAAGAAAGGGATAAAGCTCAGTATCGATCAAAAAATCACCGGTACTTACAGAGTAAATGTTAAGCAGATGGTTCGGCTTGCTGATAATCTGGTGGCCAATGCCATTCGCCATACAGATACGGGAAAAGAGATTCTGCTTGCTGCACTTTCGTCAGATGAGCATTTATCACAAGAAGTTTTCCCATTATTTAAAGAGGAACTGGATGAATGGCGAAAAGGCGGAACCATACTATTGATTCAAAATGAAGGAAACAGCATACCGGATCCTATGCAGGAAAAAATATTTCTCCCTTTTGTCCAAGGAGACGGATCGAGAGGGCAAGGCGGAAGCTCGGGGCTAGGGCTGAGCATAGCCAAAATGCTAATCGAGAGACATGAAGGAAAAATAAAATTGTGGTCCAGCGCTGGATACGGAACCATTGCGGCATGCTGGATAAAAGAAAGGTAGGAGAAGAGAGTTGAAGTTAAGAAATCTGTTAATCGTACCTGTTGCAGCTATATTTTTGATATCAGGATGTGCCGGGAATATCACCGCTTCTTCGGAGGAGATTATGTCTTATGTATTGGAGACGGATAATAAGCTGGAAACTTATATAGGCGAAGGAGAATATAAGATATTTACGAATGATGAGTTGACTGAGGATGTGTCCTTCAAGGAGTATGCCGGAAGTGATGGAAAAAGAAAGACTGTTTTAGTTGACAAAATGCGTGATAAGAAGTCTTACACACTAAATGAAGGCAAACAGGTGCTAATTTATGAAGAAGGAAGTAACCAGGCTCAATCGATTGACCTTGCAGGCATAGATTTGCCAAGCAGCCTGACGCAAAAAGAGCAGCTGACCAGGATGCTCGAAAACCTGGAGGACACCCATACGTATGAAGTGGTGGGAGAGGAAAAACTACTTGGTAAGAATACTTATCATTTAAAGGTAAAAGCCAAGTCGAAGGATTCATTTTTAGGTGACATGGAGTTTTGGGTTGATCAAAAAACATGGTTTGTGGTTAAGTCAAATTCCATCTCAGGCGATATCCGTTCTGAAGTGATTTACACATTACTAGATGACTCACCAAGTTTTGATAGTAATACCTTTACGCTTGACCTGCCTGAAGATGTAGAAATCAAAGCATTGAATACGGAATACCCAACCCATTCAGGAACGTTGGCGGAGGCTGCTGAAGCACTAGGCCATTCTTTCCTAGTATTCCAGGATTCCGAAGAGAAGATAGATAAAGTGGAATGGAACATCTATGAAGGCGAGCTGAAAAGAACAGAAATAACCGTTTATTATACCGTGCAAGACATCCCTTCATCGACACTGAGCATTTTTGAAATCCCTAAAGGAGAGGGGGCTAAGAATAAAGGAAATGTGACGGTACGAGGCATGAAGGGTGAATATATGGAAGACTTACGTATACTTACCTGGGACGAAGGGAAATTACGCTATTCCATTATGATTGACCATCCGGATATTACCAAGGAAGAAATAATCAAAAAAGTAGATAAAATGGTGCTTACCAGCGGAAGAGAAAACTAAAGAAAAAGATAGAACTGCATCATGTGGGGTGAGCACGTAGCGCCTTACAACAGGCAAAGAAGGGTGTCCCAGGTCAATTGATCTTTTGGTACACCCCCTTTCTTGAAGTAGTCTTGTTATGTTTTTTATGTCACTTCATTGATTGAATACGTCATGAATTCAAGTGCCCGCTCAGATCATGAGTAAATGCCATTCTCTCCAGCGCTGTGCGGTGGGCATGGGTCATATCAACCAGAAAAGGTCGGACAGGTTTACTTAGATGACGAAGCATGGTAGGTTCCTGAAACCAATCAAACCGGGGAATAGGCTCATATTCCGTATCATGCCACACATCTTCAAGGAGCGGGCTGTATAGCTGATGGCCGTCTGTCAGCCACTCTGATTGAAGGAGTTCTTTACTTTCTACAAGCGAGTCCATGGCTTTATTGCACTGTGTTGTGAATAGGGCCGGCCAGTATTCCGAGCGTGAGCCCAAATGCGGTGAGCAGTGGACATATTTGAGTACACCACGGTAAATATCCTCATATCCAAACAGCATGGCATATAGCGATTTCCCGGCTTTAATTCGGCTTGATGAATCGTCAAAATGATTCATGATCAATCCGACTAAAGGCCGAAGAGGCAGGATGGATTCTTTAAAAAAATCATGTCTGCAACAGGTATCACCCAATGGAAAAATGATTTGATTCAACCGCACAAGCTCATGCAACCGGAAAGATGGGGCCTCTAATACATTTTTTCGGAAATATGGATGACTGACGACGCGTCCTTCTATATAATTTTGCTCATTGATGATCAAGGCGACTGTCAGCAGGCTGCTGTTCCGATCGATCCAAAACCGCTCCCAAAATGGAGTCATGAATGCCGAAACGTGAAAATAAGGGAGAAGATGAAAGTAGCTTTGTTCCTTCTGTTTACTGAATTTATAGAGTAAAAGTTGCGGATAGGCGTCTTGGAATATCAAGGCATTACAACGTTCGAGAAACCGGTACAGATGGTTCTTGAATCGGTTGTCAGTTAAATCGGACATGAGACCGCTCTTCAGATCGGACATATTCCACCCGGCATTTCTGGAGACCATGTGGGCAAGAAGAGCCCAATGAACCTCTGGATAGTCCTCGTAAAATTCGAGATAAGCCCGGGTACGTGTAATATTGCTTTTATTGGCTTCAATAACAGCCTCATGAATACGCTGGATGAGAAGATGATCTTGTGCCGGAAGCTGACTCAGGTTATTTTCGGCCGTTGAGTCCCTGGGCAAGGGATCGAACCTCATCGTTTGACCAGCACGTTCCCGCTGACAGCCTTCAGCAGTTTTATCCAGCAAACATGTGATACTTCTGGCGGCGCCTTCATTCCAGGCTAAGTCCTTAGGGCAGCGCCGAAGCTCACTGGACGCAATCCAAGCGGCGGTTAAACCGCCAAATGCCTCAGCAACAGCTCGAGGGACGGAAAACAGCAGTGACCAGATGGACTGGCGACCGGTCTTGAAACCTTGGGAATGGCTCATAAGGCACCTTCTTTCCTGAATGTCAGTGAACTTATTGTCAGTATGGCTTTAAAATTTGACTTCCACTCAACATTTTGCTTCACTTAGGGAGAACAAATTCAGACGGAAAGGGGAGATTCCCATGGAAAAGATTACATCAGAAGCTGAATTTCAGGTATCAATTCAGTCTCCGAAATTGACGATTGCAGTATTTAAAGCTGATTGGTGCGTTGATTGTAAATTTATTGATCCATTTATGCCGGAAGTAGAGAGTAAATATTCCGACCGGCTAACACTGGTAGAAGTTGACGTTGAAGCCGTTGGTGACGTAAGCCAGCAGCAAAACATCATGGGCATCCCGAGCTTCGTAGCCTACACAGATGGTCGTGAGCTAGTCCGGTTTGTAAATAAGCTGCGCAAGTCACGGGAAGAAATTGAAACTTTCCTAGATCGCGCTTTAGAGGTATACGGAACAATCCACAAGTAATTACATCACACCGCCGACCGTTTATACGGGCGACGGTGTTTTGTTTTTGAACATTTTGTAACAAACAGTCTATGATCGAAGCTAGTGTATCAGTTATAATATATGTTGGACTTGCATTTAGTGGTTGTGAGAGACAGTAAGCAATGTTGGATTAATCATTATTATGAATACGGTAGCAGGTGGAAATCGTGAATAATAAACAATTAAAATGGCTCAGTTACTTGACATGTCTAGTCATGTTTCTCGCAACCTTTGGCGGTATGGTCGTGACCAAAACCGGTTCGGGCATGGGGTGCGGACAGGAGTGGCCTTTGTGTAACGGCAAGTTTGTTCCCGCTTACACACTGTCGTCCATGATAGAGTACTCCCACCGTGCTGTCAGTGGAATGGCCGGCTTGTCGGCTCTTGCTTCCTTGATTGCGTTCTGGAAGTTTAAGCGCGAGAGTCGTGAACTCGTTACATATGCGGTCCTGACCTCCATATTCGTCATTCTTCAAGCAATTATGGGTGCAATGGCTGTCATGAAGCCGCAATCCGCAGCTGTAATGGCGCTGCATTTCGGATTCTCCCTTGTTGCGTTCGCAAGCTCTGTCATGCTTGCATTAAGTATGCGTAGAATTGAGCAGGCCAAAGAACCTGGTAGGCTCGAACAGCAACCTCGGGTGAGCAAGTCATTCCGTAATCTGGTCTGGGCTACAACGATATATTCCTATATCGTCGTGTACATCGGTGCGTTTGTCAGTCACACCGATTCGAGGGAAGGGTGTTCGGGGTGGCCGCTGTGCAACGGCGAGATTATACCGGAACTGTCCGGTGGAGTAGGTATTGCATTTATGCATAGAGTTGCAGCTGCACTTCTGCTTATCGTGGTCGCGACCATGGGGCATTTTGCATTTTGGCGCAACCGGGATAACCGTGAAATTCAAATGCTTGGAGTCGCCGCGGTGATGCTCTGTTTACTGCAAGTTCTGAGCGGTCCATTGCTGATGGCAACGATGCATAATGAAGAACTGTATATTTTTGCAGCTTTGGGGCATACACTGCTTATTTCTGCATTGTTTGGAGTTTTATGTTATTTAAGTGTGAGGGCATGGCAGTTAAGCAAGCTTGAAGCACCACTTGGTGAAGAGCCAATCCCTTTCAACAAAAGTGTATAAATCGTTGATTTATTATAAATCATTTCAACAAAGTCCACGGGCAAGCTGTTCAAAGTTTCAGAACTTGACTCCTAGGGGGTAACGCCATGCTTCGAATTTTGCTCGGGGAACCGCCCCGAAAAAATGAGGGTCTGCTTAAAGACGCCATTGAAACGATGCTAAAGACAACCCAGCTTTTACAAAGAGAGATAGAGAAAAATCAGGATCCAACGCATGACTTTCGTAAGCTTGAGATATGGACCCGTGGCTTGCTTGGATCATTGGATGAGCTGGAGCAGAGTTGGTTCGCCGCATGCCATTTCCGTAAATCGATAAAGGCTGGATATGTTGATGACATGTCGATTCAGGAACAAGAGGAGTATGCACGTTACGTGTATTTTTATAAGAATGGATTTATCCGGGTGTTCTCGGTTCTTGATAAACTCGGGACTGTGCTGAATGAATTGTATGATCTTCATACGTCCAAGGTTAAGGTTCATTTTTCATATTTCACTGTGCTTCGCCAGTTCAGGTATTTAAAATATCATGATGAATTGGCGGACAAGCTGGAAGGTATTAAGAACCACTATAAGCCATTCCTAAGTGTGCTTCGCAAACGGCGCAATGCGGAAATTCATTACATGAACTCTGAGATGCAGGATGATCTGTGGCAGCGGCACCAAGGACTACACGATAAGGTAGAGCTGGAAGATATGGATAAGCATCTGGACGATTTGAAGCAAGGACTTGATATGGTATGCAAAACGCTGGCCGCTTCATATCATTACACAAACGATCTCTGGGCGAAAAAAGGCGTTAGTTCCTGAGCATATGAACCTATAAATTCCTTTTGACAAACGTGTGAAAAGAAACTATACTAACAATTGCATTCCTTGATCTGTTTTTTAGTGTAAGTCAATGTATAATTTCATATCGATGTTTTCTTATCGAGAGAGGCGGAGGGACAGGCCCGATGAAGCCCAGCAACCGATTCCAGTGCACAGCCAACATGGCTGAAGCGCAAGGAATGTCATGGTGCTAATTCCTTCAAAACTGCGGACAACGACAGTTTTGACAGATGAGAAAAGGCATTCGTCTTTACGTAAAGAGAGCCCTTTTTGATTCTGCAAAGAGAGGGCTCTTTTATTTTTCGATAAAAGATGAGAAGAATTAAGAATAGGAGGAACCGGGATTGATCGAACTTAAGAGATTGACGAAGCAGTACGGAAAAGCCGGAACGTTGACCACAGCCTTGTCCGAATTGAATCTGTCGATTGAAAAAGGTGAAATATTCGGAGTGATCGGACATTCTGGTGCCGGCAAAAGCACGCTGATACGCTGTATTAACTTGTTGGAACGCCCAACCTCCGGTGAGGTATGGGTTAACGGGGTCAACCTGACGGCTCTTGGCAATAAGCAGCTTCAAGGAGAGCGTCGCAAGATCGGGATGATTTTTCAGCATTTTAATCTGCTCTCTTCAGCAACGGTATTTGATAATATTGCGTTTCCATTGCGTTTAATAAAGACACCCAAGGCAGAGATTGAACGGAAAGTGAATGAACTGCTGGTTCTGGTCGGGCTGGAGGCTCATCGGAACAAATTCCCTTCGCAGTTATCCGGGGGACAGAAACAAAGAGTTGGTATTGCAAGGGCGCTGGCAAGTGATCCGGAGGTGCTGCTCTGTGATGAAGCAACCTCTGCACTGGACCCGCAAACTACGGATTCCATTCTCAGATTGCTATTGGACATTAACCAGCACTTTAATCTAACGATTGTTCTCATTACTCATGAGATGCATGTGATCCAGAATATTTGTGACCGGGTTGCCGTAATTCATCAGGGTGGCATTGTAGAACAGGGGCCTGTAACGGAAGTGTTCCTGAAGCCGAAGCATGAAGTGACAAGAGAGTTTATCCGAAATGAAACGGATAGCGGAGAAGCATTGAGGCTCGCTATTCATGCTCCTCATACCGAGTCATCTCGCGCAGCAAAAATCACTTTTTTGGGTTCCAAAACATACGAATCCACTCTTTCTCATACGGTGCGCGAAACCGGGGTAGCTTTTGCGATTTTGCAAGGTACCATTTCTACGATCAAGCATACGCCATATGGTCAGTTGATCGTCCGGTTTGAAGGGGATATGCCGGCTATTGATCTGACCATACAGAAGCTGCAGGAACAAGGACTTGACGTGGAGGTGATGGACTGATGTTCGGACTTGATTTTTCCGAGGTGAACTGGGAAGAGATCATCACGGCAACACTGGATACTCTCCGAATGCTGGCTTCCTCGGCTGTGTTTACGTTTCTGATCGGTCTACCACTCGGCATACTGCTATACATGGCGGCACGCTCAACATCTGGATGGGTTCGTTTCGGATATTCCATCCTATCATTTATCGTCAATGTTCTTCGTTCCGTACCATTTATTATTCTGATTGTAGCCATGATACCGATTACGAAATCGGTTGTCGGTGTATCTTATGGGGTTCTCGGAACGATTCCGCCGCTCGTCGTTGGAGCGGCTCCGTTCTTCGCACGACTTGTGGAAACCTCACTGAATGAGGTGGATAAAGGTGTGATCGAAGCGGCACATGCGATGGGTTCATCCACACGTCAGGTCATCTGGCGGGTGTTGCTTCCCGAAGCGCGTCCAGGCCTGCTTGCGGCGATGACAATTACGATCGTTACGCTTGTTTCCTACACGGCGATGTCAGGACAGGTAGGCGGCGGTGGTCTAGGTGACCTGGCTATTAAATATGGTTACCACCGGTATGAAACCGAAGTTATGATTGTGGCTGTCGTCTTGATGGTACTGCTCGTACAGCTGCTGCAGATGGCAGGCGATCGTCTGGTGCGGCATTTTACAAGAAAATAAAGAAATAATCTAATGATATGGCAGATAGCAAGACAAGATATATATAATTTTAATTCATGATTTGGAGGGAGAATAAGATGAAGAAAAAGTTGTTATTGGGATTTCTCAGTCTGTCACTGGTAGTGGTATTAGTAGCTTGCGGGGATAAGTCCGCAGATAATGGCGGCAAGGAAGGTCTGACGATTAAAGTTGGTGCATCACCTGAGCCGCATTCCAAGATACTGGAGCATATTAAGCCGGCACTTGAGAAAGAAGGCGTCAAGCTTGAAATTGTGGAGTTTACGGATTATGTGCTTCCAAACCAGCAGGTAGATCAAAAACAAATTGATGCTAACTTCTTCCAGCATAAGCCTTACCTGGACAGTGAAGTGAATAAACGTGGTATGGATCTTGAGTCCGTAGTGGCTGTTCATGTTGAACCTTTGGGTGCTTACTCCAAAAAGATCAAGTCTGTAGACGAACTGAAGGATGGCGCTGTGATTGCGATTCCGAACGATCCTTCCAATGGCGGACGTGCACTTACGCTGTTGGCCAAAAATGGTCTGATCAAGCTGCAGGATGAGAATAAGCTGGAATCCACAGCGAAAGACATTACAGAAAATCCTAAAAATCTGCAGATCCAAGAAGTAGAAGCGGCTATGCTGCCACGTATGCTGGACGAGATGGACATGGCGATCATTAACACGAACTATGCTCTCGAAGCAGATCTTGATCCTACGAAGGATGCTCTCTTCATCGAGGAGAAGGATAATCCTTATGCGAACATTCTTGTAGCGCGCTCGGACAATAAAGATTCCGAAGGTATTAAGAAACTGGCAGAAGCACTGACCTCCGATGATGTGAAGAAATTTATCGAAGAAAATTATAAAGGGGCAGTTATCCCTGCTTTCTAAGTAAAAGCGAGATATGCTCCAAACGCAGGCCATCCATTCTTGGGTGGCCTGCTTTAATTTTTATATATAAGATTTCATATTGCATGTTAAGGGCAATCAGGTGAAATAACGGAATAATATAGCAATGTATGAGACATAACATATGGTGTATTATATTTTTCCATCAGGAGGTACTGAAATGAACCCTGTCTCTAACAAGTCCCAGGTCTCAATTTTAGGCATCGGAACTGCTTTGCCGAGCCATTCTTTTTCACAGTCCGTTGTAGCCGAGCTTTTGACTTCTTCTTTGCATGACCAACCGGACTTGGCCCGATTTGCCAGGAGGATTTTCAAATCCTGTGGGGTGGAGACTCGTTATACATGTGAACCGAACTATATAGGTCCAATTGAAGAATGCCGATATTTACCTTCCGGTGATCGAGCAGGCATTCCTACGACTGAAGAACGCATGAATACATATAGAAAGGAAGCATTGCCTTTAGGAATAAAGGCTGCGGAAAAAGCAATAAAGGACGCCAATATCCAGCCTAGGGATATTACCCATCTCATCTCGGTTAGCTGTACCGGCCAATATGTCCCAGGTCTTGATGTTATGCTAATAAGACATTTAGGGCTTTCTTCACGTGTTAACCGTCTCCCGCTGATCTTTCAGGGTTGTGCAGCTGGATTAAAAGCCATTCAAATGGCTAGGGATATCGTACAAAGTGCCCCAGGCTCACAAGTTCTTGTCGTATGCGTTGAGCTGTGTACTTTGCATTTTCAGCCTGCGAAGGAGAGAGAGGCATTATTTGCGGCTTCATTTTTTGGAGATGGGGCTTCGTCGTGTGTAATTGGCCATGCAGAGCAGCATCATACTCATTATTTGCAGCTAGGAACAGGATACTCGGTTCTACTGCCTGATTCTACGGAAGATATGACATGGGAAGTTGGGAATGCCGGGTTTGATCTGTATCTCTCCCCGCGAATACCGAAGCTGTTAGGGTCACATCTTGTACCAGAAATGGAGTTATTGCTTGCAGGGGATGATTTACCAGAACTTTGGGCTATTCATCCTGGAGGTCGTGGAATTGTCGATTCTGTACAAAATGTGCTGAACTTGCGTGATGATCAGACCAAATTCAGCAGGGATATTCTTAGAAATGCAGGGAATTTGTCCTCTGTAACGATTATGTTTGTTCTGAGTGCCATGCGCAGTGAGCTCCAATCCGTGGACAGCACGTCCAAAGAAGGAGTGGCGTTGGCCTTTGGGCCGGGTTTGACGGCAGAACTTATGCGATTCAGGTATATCCCATCTTATGACTCTTTAGTTACGGAACATGAGCATGCCTATCTTTAGAAATCTAACGAAAAGGGCACAGGAAGACGAATTAATGGATGATTTTTCGACCGGAGGCGAAGAGCTGATTGAGGCGCTCAAACATTTAAGACGTCTGAACAAAATATTTGCTGCACCTGGGCCGACGAGATACGGGATCGAGAAACTGTGGAATGACATAGGAAGACCTGAATCGCTAAGCATCTTGGATGTGGGTGCAGGTTCGGGAGATGTCAATCACAAGCTGCTTCAATGGGCGGACGATAAAGGAATACAACTCAGGATCACGTTGGTTGATCTGACGGAAGAAGCGTGCGAGGAAGCCAGATCACTTTTTCAAAATGAACCGCGTATTCAGGTAAAGCAGGGGGATATTCGGGAAATGCCGGAGGCATTTGCTGATATTGTAACCGGTTCGCAATTTGTTCATCATTTTACTGGTGAAGAATTGATAGATATCGTATCTCATATGTTGAGAGCTTCCCGGTATGGAGTTGTAATTAATGATATTCACCGTCATGCGGTTTCTTATACCGCCGTATGGCTCACTACCCGCATCATATCTCGTAATCGTTATATTCGGCATGATGGTCCATTGTCTGTTGCCAAAGGATTTACCGGGGCGGATTGGAAAGACCTGAAGAGAAAATTAAATCATGAATCGATGACCTACACTTGGAAGCCATTGTTTCGTTATGCCGTCGTGATACCTCATAAGCAAATATGATGAGGATGATTTCTTGAACAACCTCTAAAAGGAAGGTGCTGTCCATGGATAAGCAAGTGGATGTCATAGTAATTGGAGCCGGGATTGCAGGCAGCAGTACAGCGGTGCAGCTTGCAGAGCGGGGACATGACACACTATTGCTGGATCGCCAGCCGTTTCCAAGGCATAAAACATGCGGTGAATTTATGTCCCCGGAAACTCAAGAAATGCTGGAATTTCTGGGTGTTGATCTGCTGCAGCATCAGGTGAAGCCGAGCACGATGAATAAGGCACGCATCTTTATGCCTCACGGTGGTGAAATAGAGGCACCGCTTCCTGGGAGTGCTTGGGGAATAAGTCGGTATGAGCTCGATCGTCTGCTTCATCAGAAAGCGTTATCTGTTGGTGCTGGAATTATAACCAAAACAACCGTTACTGGTATTGACCAGCTGGATAACAACCGGTACAAGGTTGAAACAAGGCAAGGGAATGACAACATTTGCTATTATGCTAAAGCTGTCATTGGCGCATACGGAACCCGCAAACCCAAGTGTGTTGCGAATACAGATGACGCACATCGGGATGAAACCATATATGTTGGGCTAAAATCGCATTACACCGGGATTAAAGCAGAGTCACAGGTTGAGCTTTATTTTTGTGAAGGTGGTTACACAGGAATCTCTCCTATACAAAATGGAATGGTTAATGTGGCGGCTTTACTTACACTCGATATCGTTCAGTCGAACGGTAAATCCGTACAGGATATATTGCAAGCAGCCTCCCGTACCAATCCGAGGCTGGCTTCAAGATTGGAGCAGGCTGTACCCGTCCAAGGAACTCAGGTATCGATCGCGCCCGTCAGACTGTCTGACATACCTGAGCCTTGGTCCACATTTCCACATGTGGGGGATGCTCTGTTAATGATCCCTCCTCTATGCGGAGACGGAATGTCCATAGCACTACGATCCTCGATGCTGTGTTCAAATCTGACGGATCGGTATTTACGGGATGAGATAACGTACAACGAATGGAAAATCCAGTATATTAAGGAAGCCAACGAAGAGTTTACGAAGCTGCTCAGGAGAGCACGTACCATTCAGAAGTTAGCTTTTGCGAAGACAAATCGTTTATATCCGGGGATGGCGCGCATGTTTCCGGGCTTGGCATCTTATGTGGTGAAGGCTACACGATTATCAGAGGCAGGATTATTCCAGTGATCTCGTTCTGTAATTCCGTAATAACGGAAATACAGCTCTTTCTAGTGTGAAAAAAGCGTCAAGTTGTGGGGAGGAAGCAAATATTTTATACTGAGAGAAGAGAATCACGACCGGAGGAGGGAATGCCTTGAAGGGGAAAGTGGCGCTGATTACCGGAAGTGCGACGGGATTGGGAAAAATGACCGCCTTAACACTAGCACGGCAGGGCTGCGATATTGCGCTGAACTTCGTTAACAGTAAAGAGCAGGCATACACTCTTAAGAAAGAGATCGAAGGGATGGGTGTTCGGGCAATTGCGGTGAAAGCGGACATCGCTGTGGAAGAGGAATTGTACAGTCTTGTAGATCAGACTGAGGAACAGCTCGGACAAGTCGATATTCTGGTGAACAATGCGGGTCCGTTTATTCGGGAACGACGTCTGTTTTCACAATATGATCGTAATGAAATCGTACATCTGATTAATGGCAACCTGACTGGCGTTATGCTGCTGGATCATCGTGTCCTGCCCTCCATGAGAGAAAAGAAATGGGGGCGTATTATTCATTTTGGATTCGGTCATGCGGGTGAAGCAAGATCCTGGCCGCACCGTTCTGTTTACGCAGCTGCCAAAGTGGGACTTGTATCCTTCACCAAGACATTGGCTGTAGAAGAGGCCCCTTACGGTATTACGGTAAATATGGTCTGTCCCGGAGATATCCGGGGAGCCAACAAAGAGAAGACGATCGATGAGGTGTTCGGCATAACGGATGAGTTTACTCCTCGTGGACGTTCCGGAAGCGGTGAAGACATCGCCCGGGTCATCGAGTATCTCTGTATGGAGAAATCGGATTTCATCACAGGCAATATTATGGATATATCCGGCGGGCTGGATCCCATTCGCCCCCGCATCATCCCTGAGTAAATCAACAGAATAACAATAGACATTTATATATTACCTAAAAAAAGAGTCTTGGTTCATGAGAACCAGGACTCTTTCGTTCAAATATAAGAAAGTATAAGATTTCATTTATACTTGGCTTATATTTCTCGCAGAAACTCCGTCGTCCTTCTAAAAGGACAACGGAGTCGTTCTACTTGTATATAGTTTTTAAAACACTTGTACTACTTCTTGGATGCCTTCAACTTCTTCAACCAGGGCACGTTCAATCCCGGCCTTTAAGGTTATGGTGGAGCTTGGGCAGCTGCCGCATGCACCTACAAGTTTCAGTTTAACAATGCCGTCTTCAACGTCGACCAATTCCACGTCACCGCCGTCGCGCTGCAGGAACGGACGAAGCTTATCGAGCACTTCAGCCACTTCATCATATGTTGTGCTTTGTGCGTTTTCGCTCATCTTGTTCAACTCCTTTCCTCCCTATATTATAGTACATAAACCGGCAAATTAAAATGCCAATCTAAAGGCAGGTAAATCATGATGCGACCCATTGTTGAGTTCTGTGCTGGGAATGCACATTTCGGTACAGATAAAGCTCTAAAACCGCTCGAGGAACGACCGGATTGCGAGGTCATCGAGTACGGCTGCCTTACAAACTGTGGACAATGCTATCTGGCACCATTCGCTTTTGTGAATGACGAAATCGTGGAAGCTGCTACAGCCGAAGAGCTGTATTTAGTGATCCTCCGAAAAATAAAGGAAATCGAGCAACTGTGATCTTAACCATCAGAAATGGCGCTTGGACTTCCAGAGCACACCACTTTTTAGCAGTCTAGGCACACGTCCCATAACGGAGGTACTGCCCATCAAACCAAAGCCGGCCCGCTTGCCGAGTGAACCGAGGGTTCCCTTTAGTTTAAGCGGGTGTACCTTCGGTGTGTCGTCTCTCCACAGAGCCTTCAGTACATGTCCAATCTGCTCAGCCTGAGCTCCTGCAGCTTGTGCGCTTGGCACAAACGGAAGACTGGCGCAGTCGCCGATGACATATACTTCCGGATGGGAAGGCACTTGATACAGATCATTAAGTAAAATCCGTCCACTACGGTCTTTTGGCAGATCTAGATTTTGTATGACAGAAACAGGTTGAATACCGGCGGTCCAGACGGTTATATCCGTAGGTATTGGTTGATCTACATTGTAGACCACATCCTTTTCTACTCTGGAAACGGAAACCCCGCTATGAATTTCTACATTGTTTTCTGCAAACCAGCGCTGAATGTAGGCGGATAGACGGTTTGGAAAGGAAGAGAGTACACGAACACCCCGGTCAAGAATAGCTATGTTAAGGTCAGGCCGGCTTTCTCGCAAATCAGAAGCAAGCTCAATACCGCTCAGGCCCCCTCCGACAATATGAACCTGGCCATACGGTTTAAGGTTATTTAAACGTATATAGGTTTCACGTGCCCCGGAAAAAGATTGCAGACTGGATGTAAATTCCTCAGCTCCCGGCACACCGTGATACTGATCTGTACAGCCCAAGGCGATAGCCAGCTGATCGTACTCAATAGGATCATCATTGAATAAATGCACCAGTTTTGATTCCAGATCGACCGAGGTAACTTCCCCGTAATGAATGCTCAGCTTATCGTATTCTGGGAATTTTACTCGCAGCTCTGTATCTGCAACGGTACCTGCGGCCAAAGCGTAGTATTCCGTTTTGAGGCCCTGATAAGGCATACGATCAATGAGCACCACTTCCAGATCGTGAGGAAGATAACTACTGAACAATTCCTGAATTAAGGCAAGACCACCGTAGCCTCCGCCGAGAATGACGAGCTTTTTCATATATGTCTTCCTTTCTGAAGAGATAAGAAAAGCAGAGCCCTTTATATTATCTCTTTAACCTGATATCCGAAATTTGAAATTTTATTAATCATATACCTTGATTTCGTTATAGAATGTATCACGCTCCACGGGAATCCGGCCGGCTCCTTGAATTAGCCAGACAAGCTCTTTGCGAGTCAAACCCTCAGGTGTCAATGCACCAGCGGCGTGGCTTATACGCTCTTTTAGAATCGTACCGTGAACATCGGATGCTCCGAAGCTGAGTGCCACCTGTGTTAATTGAGCGCCGATATTGATGAAATAAGCTTTAACATGGTCGATATTATCGAGCATGAGGCGGCTAATCGCAATGGTCTTCAAGTCCTCATAAGCTGAGTTTCGGCGCATGATGCCTGCATTCTTATTCTTTGGTTGCATAGAGAGTGGGATAAATACCATAAATCCATTCGTCTCATCCTGCAGATCTCGGACCTGCAGCATATGGCGGATACGGTCCTCGTGACTTTCAATAGAACCGTACAGCATTGTAGTATGTGTTCTCATGCCGAGCTGGTGTGCGGTACGGTGTACCTCAAGGTACTGATCCACATTGGCTTTGTCCACTTTCATCTTCTGGCGGTATTGGTCTGACAGTATTTCGGCTCCGCCTCCGGTCAATGTTTTCAGGCCGGCTTTCTGCAGCTCTTGCAGCACTTCCTTTATGCTAAGACCGCTGATCCGTGTGAAAAATTCAATTTCAGCTGCCGTATAGGCCTTTAGTGTTACGTCTGGAAACCGCTCATTGAGGGCTTTTAATGAATCTACATAGTATTGGAACGGTACATGGTTGTTATGTCCGCCAACAATATGGAACTCTCGAATACCCGGGTGGAAGTGCTCTTCCACATACTTAATCATTTCCGGACCGGAGAGAGTATAGGAGCCTTCCTCGCCTTGGTCTTTACGGAAATTGCAAAAAGCACAGCGGGACTCACACACATTGGTGAAATACAAACTCATGTTTTCAATAAAATAAACCTTGTTCCCGTTTTTGCGCAGATTCGCTTCATTTGCGAGCTGCCCCAGGGTCAGAAGGTCATCGGTTTGATACAAATAGACGCCGTCTTCGAGGTTCAAGCGAATACCGTTTTGAACCTTCTCAACAATCTCAGCCATTCTTTTGTCCATTAAAGGGGTTACAAGGGTGGGCATAAATTTCCTCCTCTTCACGCATTATGGCACCCAAAGGTGCAGAGATGTATCAATTGTCCGTTTCTGGTGAATCGTTTCGCTAACGGATCATTACATCGTTGAGGTAAGCAGGTATAATTAAAGGATTTTGTGAAAAAATATACAACTATGAACACGGACACATCGAATAGGCAGCAAGGGCCGCCGGATGTGACAGAAATCCAACACTTAACCTCTTTAGTTCCTTTCCTATTATAAACCTGACCTCTCAGGGTAGCAATACATACCGTAGGAAAAGAGGAGACTATATGAAGAATGTCAGGTAATTACGCCGCTTGAGGGTTAGCTTGATGTGGAGTATACTGAAAAGTGAACGAAAAGGAGGGTGACCTATGATTACAATCAGTGATACTGCAGCAGAACGTCTGAAAGATATGCTTGCGGAACAGGAAACACCAAATATGTTCCTTCGTTTGGGTGTCACGTCCGGTGGGTGCAGCGGTTTTTCCTATGCAATGGGCTTTGACGACGACGAAACGGAAGATGATGTATATATGAATGTCGCCGACATGAAAATTGTGGTTGACAAGGATAGTATGAAATATTTGAACGGTCTCGAAATTGACTTTGAGGAATCCGGCATGACGGGTGGTTTCACCATCCACAATCCAAATGCCACGGTAACCTGTGGTTGCGGATCTTCCTTCCGGACGAAAACAGATGCGGGCAATCCGAGCGCGGAGCCTTGCTAATCATGGACTTTCGGCGTTATATGAAACAATAGATTGATTTTGTTATTAGCGCAAATAAATGCCTCTCGTATAACTGGTTTTATACGAGAGGCATTTATGTTATTTCTTACGGCTAAATAATCGCATGAAGAGCTTTACAATTTCTACAATCGGAATGATTGAGAAGGCAGAGATTACGACTACTAGCCACTGTTCGCCATTCAATCGAACTACATTGAATAGATCATTCATGAATGGGACTAAGATCACGATCAGGACGAGAAATCCTGATACAAGTGCAGCGCCATTCAAGTATTTGTTGGAGAATACACCGATCGTAAACAACGATTTGGTGGTCGAACGCACGTTGAATGCATGTGTTAGCTGAATCATTCCAAGTGTTGCAAAGGCCATGGTTACGGCAACGGCCTCAGAATAGTGCGTATGTCCGTAGTAGTAAGCAAATAAGGTTAAAGCAGCTTCCAAAACACCTTGATAGACGATTCCAACCCCAATACCATCCGCAAATACGCTCTCTGAGGCCTTACGAGGCTTTCGCTTCATGATGTCATTTTCCGCTTTTTCAAGGCCTAAAGCGAGTGCTGGTAATGTGTCTGTGACAAGATTGATCCATAAGATGTGAATCGGAAAAAGAATCTTCCAACCGATTAAAGTAGCGATGAATAGTGTGAGCACTTCACCAAGATTGGCAGATAAGAGAAAATGGATCGTCTTACGAATATTGCTGTATACTTTGCGACCTTCTTCTACAGCAACAACAATCGTCGTAAAGTTGTCATCGGCAAGCACCATATCGGAGACACCTTTGGAAACCTCAGTACCTGTAATCCCCATGCCGACACCAATGTCGGATGCCTTGAGTGCAGGTGCATCGTTAACTCCGTCTCCAGTCATTGCAACAATCTTACCACGCTTCTTCCAAGCTTGAACGATACGTACCTTATGTTCAGGTGATACCCGGGCATATACAGAATACTGTGTGACTTTCTCTTCGAATTCTTGATCACTAATTTGATTTAACTCACTTCCCGTAATAATGCCGCTCTCATCTTCAATAATATGAAGCTCCTTGGCAATTGCTGTAGCTGTATCACGATGATCTCCTGTAATCATGACTGGACGTATGCCAGCGTTCTTACAGATGCGAACAGCTTCCTTCACTTCCTCACGAGGTGGATCGATCATTCCAACAAGACCGATGAAGGTTAAATTCTGCTCCACAGCTTCAGGTTTCATGATGCTTGGAATAGCTGACTCCTCACGATAAGCAAGCGACAATACACGTAGTGCCTTGTCTGCCATGGATTTATTGGCTTTGACAATTCGATCGTGATGCTCTTCTGTCAGCTCAATGACAGTTCCATTCAACAGGATACTGCTGCATCTTTCGAGCAGCACATCAGGTGCGCCCTTTGTCATAATGCGATAAACGGTACCACCATCATTTAGTTCATGGACAGTGGTCATTAACTTTCGATCAGAATCGAATGGAATTTCGGCCTTACGCGGAAATTCGATTTCACCTTCTCGTTTATCAAAGCCATGCTTAATTCCGTAATCAACTAATGCAGTCTCTGTTGGATCACCTATTAATGTAAATTGTTCTGAATCAGCCGTGTGTGAGATTTTCGTATCATTACATAGCGCCATGACTTGAAGAAAGATCTCATAGTCTTGCATCGTTTCAAGAGTTTGATCGGCTTGTTGCATGGTTTGTCCAATATAAGCTTGTTGTACAGTCATTTTGTTCTGTGTTAATGTGCCTGTTTTATCTGAACAAATAATTTCTGTGCTCCCTAACGTTTCAACTGCTGGAAGCTTACGAATAATCGCATTACGCTTCGCCATTTTCTGAACGCCTAGTGCTAGAATTATGGTAACGATCGCAGGTAACCCTTCCGGTATAGCTGCTACTGCCAGCGAGATGGAAGTGAGAAGCATATCAAATATTTCTCGACCTTGAACCATACCTATAATGAAGATGGCTAAAGCAACACCGATTGTGATGATAGTAAAATATTTCCCCAGCTCATTCAGCTTGCGTTGTAGCGGAGTTACTTCATCTTCATCATGGGAAATAAATCCGGCAATCTTACCGACCTCTGTACTACTTCCGGTTGCTGTAACAACACCAATGCCTCGGCCATAGGAGATATTGCTAGTCATATAGGCCATATTCTTACGATCACCGATTACGAGATCTGCTTTCTCCAGCGGGTCAACTACCTTCTCAACAGGGACGGATTCTCCAGTCAATGCAGCCTCTTCAATCTTGAGTGAAGCAGATTCAATCAGTCGCATATCGGCTGGTATAACATCGCCAGCTTCCAGAAGAACAATATCACCTGGAACAAGCTCCTCTGCTTTGATATTGACAACCTCGCCATTTCTTTTTGTTTGAGCGTAGGGGGAAGACATTTGTTTAAGAGCTGCAAGTGCCTGTTCGGCTTTATTCTCTTGAATCACTCCCAGAACGGCATTCAGGACAACAACGAATAGAATGATAAAGGAATCAGTCCATTCTCCAAGCAAACCAGAAATAAGTGCTGCAACGAGCAGTATGATGATCATGACATCTTTAAACTGTGCGAGCAGTTTAGCAAGCAATGATTTTCCTTCACGTTCCTCGAGTGCATTCTTGCCGTACTGCTGCAGTCTTGCGGCGGCTTCTTCTTGAGATAAACCATCGTAATGACTGTTTAGTGACGATAAAGTTTGATCAGTGGAAAGAGTGTGAAATGTTTCGCTTGATTGTTTTTTGCTATCCAATTCAGTCACTCCTATTCTTTATTGCTTTGAAATCCGATCCAGAAAATATATCCAGAGGATAAATGGTTGTAGAAGTTAATACGCATGATTTTATTAAAGTTCCCATAAATCGCAAAAATATATTCGTACCTTCTTTACTCGCTCCGAAGATAATAAAGTTTTTCATGTTTAGAATCCTAATTGCTTAGCAACATAAGCAGCGACTGCTTTATCCTGAAATTCCTTCCAGCCGCTAAGCTTGGAGTTTTCCGCCAAAAAAGTGTTAAAATCATTTTGCACAAAAGCCTCAAACTCCTCTTGGCTTTGGCCTTCATATCCGGCAGCATTTAATAACTCATCGAAGGAAGAGAAGTTGGAGTACATCTGAACAAACGATTCTGTGAACAAATCGTCTGTATGTACTTCGCGTTCCATATTCGAGAGTTTTTCTGCATTTTCTTGAATGCCTTTAAGTTTTTTCTCAAGTTGATCCAATTCACCAAACTCAATGTTCATAATTGCCACCCTCCAATGTCAGCGTCTAATTTCATTAAACCTTATTCTCGTGTGTTTGAATACATCTTACCCCAAGTAATATGTATAGTAAAAAGCCCTATTCTCAATGGAATAGGGCTTTTTACTATCAAGTTTATTAGCTATCATCAGGCAAAAAAGAATTGTTGATTAAGCATGAACACGATCATGCTGGCGGCTACAAGAGAGAAAGCGATACACCCTGCGCCGAGTCCCCTACGCTTGTCTTTAATAAACTTGAAACCGATAACAAAAATTGCAATCGTAATAGCAACAAGAGAGATTGACATTCCGATCATAGCTATCCAGTACAACACCTCAAACAGAGCATCCAAGGTTAAAAGCCTCCTTTATTTCAAACACGGAATCGACCACTACGACGGATAAACATCTGTGTTCCTAATATACGATAGTTTAAAAGCTTTGGAAAGAACAACCTGCATTAGACGGATTCTAACTGAATGATCCTAGGAATAGGCGAAATTACACGGACAATCATCCAAGAAGGAACCCGAACTATGGAGTAATATAAGGTATGTCATGATAAAAGGAGGCGTAGGCAGCATGGCGGGAAGACAGTTGGCCAGTAAGTGGCTTAAAACGGAAGCGCTGCTGACCGATCCTCGGATAATCCCTTATATCCCGGAAACGAAAGCTTACGGAAGGGACGATCTGATGTCGATGCTCTCACAATACGACATGGTTGTGATTAAACCAGTTGTGGGAACGGGTGGGAACGGCGTTATACGTATTCAGAATCACGATGAAGGCTATAACGTTAGCCATAAGGGACGCACGAGGTTTGTCAGTTCATTCCCCGAACTAATTCCTATACTGTCCAGTATGAAGTTAAGACGAAAATATTTGATCCAACAGGGTATTAACTTAGCCATGATAAAAGGGCGTCCTTTGGATTATCGGGTTAAAGTGGTCAAGGAGAAAGGGAGATGGGAATTCAGAGCGATGGTTGGAAGGCTTGCCAGGCCGGGCTTGTTTGTGACCAATCTGTGCAAAGGTGGTACGCAGCTAAGGTGCAGACCTGCGATCAGGCAGTCGCTTCCAGATATTAATGCCTATGAAAAGCGGAATGAGATGCGACAATTGACCCGGAATTGTATCGCGGTTTTGGAAAAACGTTTCCGTGGGATAGGCGAACTAGGTTTTGATTACGGACTTGATGATATAGGAGCAATATGGATATTAGAAGTTAACACTCGTCCAAGTTAAATCCAGATTAAACCAATTAGACATTTATATGAACTTTTAATAGGGTATTAAAAAAATAATTAGAAATTTCCGATAAATATACTAAATATTTTTTTAAGTCCTGTTTGAGACCAATATCCTGTGTATAACATTTATCCCCATAATCCACGTTGATAGAACAACAATCATGACACTTACCAACAAATTATACACAGGATTTCCACAGATGCTTGTGGATAAGGGAACAGTTGTTCTGTTATATGATGTTTGTTATGATAGATTTAGGAAAAATGAGGAAAGGGGTGTGAGAGGGATGGCTATGTTGACGGACGAGATGTTACTAGACTCCTATCATATGGCTATTGAGTTGAAATTAGAACGGGAGTTTATTACTTTACTGTTGGCCGAAATTCATAAACGGAACTTGGACACCGATTCCATCAGTATCCTTCACTAGTTCCACCACCTATAGATAAGAGAAATGTTTGACGTGTCGTCATGCATTCGAAGTGAAATCTACATATGTATGGCGTACAACCAATAGAAAAGGTATCTCGTATCCATCGATTTGTCAGTGGATAGAAGATACCTTTTTTGTTGAATTTTTTGCTGTTTATAGCTTCATATTGCTGCTGTGTCCAGGAGCAAGACGGGCATCAGGGTCAAAATAAACCTTGGCATTGTTGACCGCCGTTGGTGCTTCGCCAAATCCGACAGCAATCAGTTTCACTTTGCCTGGATAAGTGGTAATGTCGCCGGCCGCGAAGATTCCTGGGATGCTTGTCTCCATACGGGAGTCAACTACGATCGAGTTGTTCTCGATTGCAATACCCCACTCAGAGATGGGACCAAGAGAAGAAACGAATCCGAAATTGACGATCACATCGTCGACTTCGATCTCCTGTGTTTCTTTTGTTTTGATATGGGAAAGTGTCACCTTAGTAATTCGCTCATCACCGTGAAGTTCAGTGATCTCAGTCGGGGTGATAATGTTCACTTTAGAAGCAAGCAGCTTCTCCACACTGTGTTCATGCGCACGGAATTTATCACGGCGATGAACCAGACTTACTTGTTCGGCAATCGGCTCGAGCATAAGAGCCCAATCAACTGCGGAATCGCCTCCGCCGCTGATGAGCACCTTCTTCCCTTGGAAGCGGCTAAGATCGCTGACGAAGTAATGAAGATTGCTTTCTTCAAACTTATTCGCGTTATCGACTTCCAGACGGCGGGGTTCGAAAGCTCCTACACCGGCAGTAATAATAACGGCCTTAGTGTGATGTTCATCTTTATCTGTTTTTACGACAAAATGACGTTCGTCCAGCTTCTCAACCGATTGAACTTTTTCTTCCAGTCGGATGTCTGTGTCAAATAGATCCATCTGCTTGGAGAGGTTGTCGACCAGCTCTTGAGCAGTAACCTTCGGAAATCCGGCTACATCGTAAATATATTTTTCTGGATACAGTGCAGCCAGTTGTCCTCCGAGTTGGGGCATGCTCTCGATGAGTTTAACCGAAGCTTGGCGCATACCGCCGTAAAAAGCAGCAAACATGCCTGTAGGGCCGCCACCGATAATGAGAAGATCGGCCATATGATGTTCTTGCGGTGTTGATGTCAAGGGAAAGCACCTCCGAAATGATATATTCGAATCAGACAGACATTGTCCAAAGTAAATTCTGATTCATTGAATCCCCTCTATTATAATCGTCTGGAACCAGCATGAAAAGCCGGGATTCCCGCCAAAATACCTATTATTAATATGGTTGCGCTTTCTTCATTGTACAGGTCTGTAATGCGACAAACTTATCCCTTTTTTCGGTCAAAATATGTCTTGATCTTTGAAGCATTTATGAATATGATTAACGTGACAACTTGTGCTTAAAGGCATAATATCGACATTTTTTAGACATTAACGTAACGATTCGAACCCTTTTGACAGCTGTATTTCTGAAAAAAAGCAACATCAGGTCGAAACTTTAACGGGCTCTGATAAAGAGCTCTTCTCTTTTTTTAGAAGCAAATTCACAAAAAGTTAACATTTAAACCATACTATATATAGAAGTAAGCCGGGAGGAGCAGGAGAATGAGCAGCATACCGAAGATCGTAATCCTTGGTGCGGGTTATGGTGGCATATTGACAGCGCAGCGGCTGCAGAAAGAACTCAACTATAATGAAGCTGACGTAACGCTGGTGAACAGACATGACTATCACTACATTACGACCCATTTGCATATGCCGGCAGCAGGTACGGATAGCATAGAGAATACTCGGGTTTCCATATCGAAGCTGATTGACGAATTCAAAATCGATTTGGTGAAATCATCCGTACAGGAAATTCGGCTTCATGACAAAAAGGTCATTCTGGAAGACGGGACTTTGTCGTATGATTATTTGATTATCGGATTGGGCGGTGAGCCGGAAACTTTCGGTATCCCGGGTCTGGCGGAATATGCGATGTCCATCCGCAGCATTAACTCGGTCCGCTTGATACGAGAGCATATTGAATATCAGTTTGCTCTGTATAAGAATGAACGCAGACCACAGGAGCGTATTAATTTTGTCGTTGGTGGTGCTGGTTTCAGCGGTATTGAATTTGTGGCGGAGCTTGCGGACCGTATTCCTAAATTGTGTAAGGAGTATGACGTCGATCCTGCCCTTGTAAACATTTATAATGTTGAAGCTGCGCCATCAGCGCTTCCTGGATTCGCACCTGAACTGGTCGATTATGCCATTGAAGTGTTGAAGAAGAAGGGCGTAACCTTCAAGTTTGGCGTGGCGATCAAGGAATGTGCACCGAATGGGGTCGTTTTAAGCACGGGTGAGGAAATCCGGTCTGCAACGGTCGTTTGGACCGGTGGAATCCGCGGGAACCGTCTGATCGAGGCAGCTGGCTTCGAAACAATGCGCGGACGCGTAAAAGTGGATGAATATTTGCGGGCTCCAGGCTATGAGAACATTTATATTATTGGAGACAACTCACTGATATTTAACGAAGAGCGTCCATATCCACCTACGGCTCAGATGGCCATGCAGCAGGGAGTTTGCTGTGCACAAAACATCGTATCGGCAATTCGGGGCAAGGACTTGAAGAAGTTCGAGTTTCATAACAAAGGTACGGTTGCCTCTCTTGGCCGGGGTGAAGGAATCGCTGTTGTGGGCGATAAGAAATATCAGGGCTGGAAAGCGGCTCAGCTGAAAAAACTGGTTGACCTGCGGTACCTCTTTATCATTGGGGGCATCCCGCTCGTCCTGAAAAAGGGAAGGTTTCTATAAATGAGACACTGCAGTGTTCAAGTTCGGGGTCTGCTTACACGCGATGAGCTGGATCGATATAATGCTTTAATGGAAGTCGGCTCATATCTGGAATCTCAGGAAAAGTACGATCTGGCGTATACCATACAGCAGGAAGTTGATATATTGATTTTGCCCGCTATTGAGCGGTTGAAGGATAAGAGCAGGGCACGTGACCGGGCTACTGCAGAGTATTTAGAGTCCTTGCGTAAGGATGAAGACGAAGAAGATTAATAGATTAATAGATTAATAGACCTTGAAGGGGTTGCCTCATAAGTAGATTTTTTCTACTTTGGGACAGTCCCCTTTTTTCTATTTTTAAACGTGGATGGTTGCAGCGTCGTATACAGATAGAAGGGGTGTCTCAGATCAATAGACCTTTTGAGACACCCCTTTTTTAAGAAATAATAGTTTATGGTTAGACCTTCATCAGTTGTACAAAGGATTCTTGATCCAGTAGGTTGCCGACATAGAACGAACCGAACTCGCCGAAGCGGGCGCTGACTTCATCAAAGCGCATTTCGTATACGAGCTTTTTGAAATGGAGAGCATCGTCAGAAAATAATGTGACGCCCCATTCCCAATCATCCAATCCAACGGAACCGGTAATGATCTGTTTTACCTTACCTGCATAACTGCGGCCGATCATGCCGTGGCTGTACATCATGGAGCGTCTGTCTTCCATACTGAGCATATACCAGTTGTCCGTCAAATCGCGCTTCTTGTTCATTGGGTAGAAGCAAATATGCTTGGATTTTGGAAGAGCCGGCTTCAAGCGTGCAATAACATGCGGGTTCTGCATCGGATCGCCTTCCGAAGAGCCAGCCAAATAATTGCTGAGCTCTACAATACTGACGTAGGAGTAGGCCTTAGTTGTATATTGCGCAAATGTCGTTTTGTTAAAGGCGTTCTCGATTGCATTTAGCTCTTCAAGCGTTTCGCGCAAATGCATGAATACAAAGTCTGCTTTTTGCCCAACGATGGTGTATACTGCAGTGCTTCCTTGCTTGGATTCTTCTATTTGATTCCACTCGTCCAGAAAAGCGTGCAGCTCGTCCAATGCAACAGCGCGCTCCTCATCATCCGCAGCTTTCCAAGCTGGCCAATTGATCGAGCGGAAATCATGCAGTGAATACCAGCCATCAAGCGTCATTGCGGCTTCGTTCATATGATCACTCCTAAACATTCTTATATGTGCTTGCGATCAAGCGGAGTAAACCGCTTGCTTAAACCTTCTTCCATTGTATCTAACCGCAGGAAGAAGGGCAAACGATGACACAATCTATTCACGGAATGTTCGTTGATATGTGACATTTTTTTTAGTACACTATCTACTAGCCCGCCCTATTGTGTGCTATTTTTCATAGTCATAGAGGATACCACGATTTTGAGGGTGACGAAGAAGAGGTGAATTGGCGACAATGCTGCAGTTTATTCCTGTGCTCGTGTTGATGATTTTATTTTTTGTCATGATGTTCGGTATCGGTTTTATCCTCAATATGTTGATGAAAACGACATGGTTTCCCTGCTATTTGTTCGTGATCGTTATATTACCGGTTGTGGTGTACAGCTTGTGGAACCGTGATGAAGCAACGCTCTGGGCGCATATCAGCTCATTCCAGCTGGTGGATTATTTGACAGGGGTAGCCGGATTGGCGGGAGCATTTTTGAGTGGCTGGACCATCAATACACTGCGTGTTAAAGGATTTAAAATGTTTTAAACATGTTTTGTTGGCCTTATAATCGGCATCGGCGACTCTCCTGAATCGGGTGGGTCGTTTTTGTTGCTGTTAAGAAGAGTGCTCATTAATTCCAGAAATTTTGACCTCTTAAACAGATTTCCGCCACCTCTTTTTATGATAGAATAGAGGCAGTCTATTTTTATTTGAATAAGGACGCCGAAGGCGTTTCTTCTTGGGCGATAGGGGAGGAGCAATAACGATGCGTATGACAAACTTTTTGCATTTTACTGAAAACCACCGTTACTGCGTATACCGCGACTTCTGTCTGAGCGGATTGGATGACAAAATGCTCAGTTCCATATATCAGCCGATGGTAGGGGCTTTCGCTGTCAGTTTATACCGCCTTATGTTCATGCATGTACCTTTAGAAATGGTAGGGTATTCGGCGATCGAACAGCAGCGCCGGCTGTTTTTAACTTTAGGCCTCGAGCCCAGCGAAAAGGGACGCAAGTATTTAATAGAGCAGACCTCTAAGCTGGAAGCTGTGGGATTGCTTCAAACGAGCCGGATGTTCGTTCCGGAGACGGACGACTATATTTATGAATATGAACTACAGGCGCCATTGTCTCCTTCGGATTTTTTCAATACACAGCATCTGACACTGCTATTGCGTGACAAGGTCGGTAAATTTTCCGTGCTGTCGCTGCGTGAACAGCTGTGGAGCAAGGAACCTCAGGAATGGTCGGGGATTTCGCTAAATAAAGAAAATATTTCCGTTCCATTTTATGATATTTTTGAATTGAACACTCATGTGATCGATTATGAGCTGGAGCAGGCTCTGACCGAAGTGGAACCGCCGCGGAATCCTTCAGTGCAACATATCGTGCCGCAAGGTGAAGGTTTGAACTATTCTGATATTATATTGCGGTTTCCGCGCGAATCCAAAAACCGTGTGTTTGTAGAGCGTCTTCGGTACGACCATGAACAGATGGGCATTGTCAATTATGTCGTGCGTAAATACGACTTGAGTGTACAGGACTTGTGCCGGCTGCTCGATGAGGATGAGATCTTCTCCAGTCAAGGGGAAGTGATGCTGGACGAGCTTCAGCACAGGGCAAGTCTTCATTTCAGGCAGGGGATGAAGCTGCAGGAGAAACGGCAGATTACTGCCGGGAAGGTCGTGGCGCTGCATCAGGAACTGAATGCTGATCCAGATGTGCCAGTAGAAGAGCATGCCGTACAGATGGAATATTATGTAGAAGTTCCGTCACAATTTCAATCTAAATGCGATATTCACCAATATAATATGATGCTTCGCAACGAGCCGTATACCAAGCTGCTTCAAACATTTTTCCCAGGCTCTGTTCCGGCGCATTTTATGGAAATGTTCGAAAAGATTGATCTAAGCTACAAGCTGCCTGGTGAAGTTATCAATGTGTTGATACATTATCTGATGTCTTTGATTGCTGCAGGTGGAGATCAACGGATCAATCGGAATTTCGTGGAGGCTATTGCTTCCAATATGCTGCTAAAGCAGGTTAACAGCTATGAGAAAGCTGTCCAGTATATACGTGATCAGGCCAAGATGAAAGGCAAACAGGCCGCAGCCGCTTCGCGCACGCGTACATATGCTAAGAGCGGAAAAGTGAAACCGGAGATCCCGGTGGCGCTGGAGTCTGCTCAAGGTGAAGCCGTGACGGAAGAGGAATATGAGGAAATGCTGAAGCTTGCTGCAGAAATGCAGGCCAGCAAGAAGAGGGGCGGATAGATTTATGCTTCGCTCTTATGAAAGGAAGGTGTGTACGTGGAGTCTCTAGGTGAATTGCTGGAAAGTATGAAAAGTCCAGCGTTCCGTCGCCGTTCAGATCAGATTGCGGATCATCTACTAAAGCACCCGCTCATCCTTAGTCTTCGGGCTGAACATCCAGAGCTGGATGAAAAAGTGCTGAAGACCAATCTGAGCCGTTTATATCAATATGTTGGTGATCATGAGAACTGTGAACAGTGCCCCGGTCTGGAGCGGTGTCCTAATGATTTTCAAGGCCATTATAGCAAGCTGGATGTTCAGCCTATGAACGGCTCTCCGGAAATATATGAACGGAAAGCTCCCTGTTCACTGCAAATTGCTAAGAACAATGAAGATCAGATTCGAAAACGGGTTCGCAGCTTTTATTTGGATGAACGGGCTTTGAATGAAGGTTATGATGAAGTGGAAATTATGGCCAAAGACCGTCTTCGGGCTCCGGCTGTGCATCAGGTCTTTCGATATATTCAAGATACCAAGGAGAATGCTTTGTCACCGCGGGGACTATATCTGACTGGAACGTTCGGAACAGGGAAGACGTATCTGATGTGCTATATGCTGCATGAGCTGGCGAAGGAAGGTTATACCGGTGTTATTGTATATATGCCGGATTTCGTGGAAGATTTGAAATCGATGATGCAGGACGGAAGCAAGCTCAAGGAAACGGTTGAAACCATGAAAAATTGTGATCTGCTCATTTTTGATGATATTGGTGCGGAAAACTTGAATCCATGGGTACGAGATCACGTACTGGGCGCTATTTTAAATTTCCGGATGAATCGAAAACCTACCTTTTACACTTCGAACTACCCGCTTGACGGATTGGAAAGACATCTTAGCTTTACAAGCAAAGATGGCGAGGAAAACCACAAGGGTCAACGTTTGATGAATCGGATTTCACCCTTTGTGGATGCTGTTCAGCTGTTCGGTGAGAATCATCGCGGAAAAGTATAAATGATATGAGAAACACATGGTGAACGTAAGTAGAAACGGTTTCACCGTTATATTTCTCGCAGAAACGCCGTCGTCCTTTGAGAAGGACGACGGCGTTTCAACTTGCGCAAACGGTGGGTTCCATTAAAGGATCGCACCGTTTCTTATTACGTGCTCAGCAGAGCATTTAGCCAACGAGGAACTTGATAATAACCATAGCGAAGAAGATGACGAACATAAAGCCAAACATGCCCGTGAAACCCATCATCAAATCGCCAAAATCATTACGAGGTTCTTCGTTGATATGCTCCCGAGGATCCACTGCGCGCACGTTAACATCCATGGGCCTGCCTCCTCTAAAGGTGAACTGCCGTGTGATTCATTTCCTTGACATTATCACCGGGTTCATTATTTGTAGTATACCCAATGGGTAAATCATTTGTAAAGAATGGTTGGACATTCCATTCTGCATGATACGTCTATTTCACTTTGTTTATATGGATGTGGTATACTATAGTGGTCGGCTTAGACATAATATTCTAAGCACATAATGTGACTTTCCTATAAGGAGGAGAAACTCATGGCTATCGTCAATGTATCCGACCAGACTTTTACTAATGAAGTAGAAGGTCAAGGAACGGTTGTAGTTGATTTTTGGGCGCCTTGGTGCGGTCCTTGTAAAATGCTTGCTCCGATTCTGGACGAATTGTCCCAAGAACTCGGCGATGATGTGAAAATCGCAAAGGTGAACGTAGATGAAAATCCTGAATCTGCTTCCCGTTTCGGCGTGATGAGTATCCCAACACTGATCTTCTTTAAAGACGGCCAGCCTGTTGATAAAGTTGTCGGTCTGAACTCCAAAGAAGCTTTGAAAGGCATTATTGCCAAACATCAGTAAGCAAGCATCTATTATATAGGATGTACGTGTACCCATACAGCGCCTTCGGTTTCGGACCGGAGGCGCTTTGTGTGGTTTTGAATCATAATCTCCCTGGAGAGGAGTAGAAGGATGGAAGATTTCGCGAAGAAGCTTCAGGAACAGGAAAAGGCGATGGAGAATATCCGTAATAAGCTGGCTCTTCTGCCCGATCTGCCGGGCTGTTACCTGATGAAGAACGGGGAAGGCACGATTATATATGTAGGTAAGGCCAAGGTTCTCAAGAATCGGGTGCGTTCCTATTTTACAGGCAGCCATGATGGGAAAACCCAGCGGCTTGTTTCTGAAATCCGCGATTTTGAATACATCGTTACGGGCAGTAACATGGAAGCCTTGATTCTGGAATGTAACCTGATCAAGACACACCAGCCGCGTTATAATGTGCTGCTCAAGGATGACAAAACGTATCCATACCTAAAGATTACGAATGAAGCGCATCCCCGGCTAGAAGTAACGCGGCGGGTGCTTAAAGATAAAGCAAAATATTTTGGACCTTATCCGAACGGTTATGCAGCCCATCAGACCAAAAAGCTCCTCGACCGTATGTATCCGCTTCGAAAGTGTGGGGTAATGCCGAAAGAGGTGTGTCTGTACTACCACATGGGCCAGTGTATGGCTCCGTGTGTGAAAGAGGTGCCTCAATCGGCTTACGAGGAAATTACACGTGAAATCAGCTCTTTTCTAAGCGGTGGACATGAAGAAGTGAAAAAAGAACTGCAGCGAAAAATGCAGGAGGCAGCCGAAGAGCTGTACTTCGAGCGTGCCAAAGAGCTTCGGGATCAAATCATGCATATCGATGCCATTATGGAGAAGCAGAAGATTACTACTGCCGATACGAAGGACCGGGATGTATTTGGGTTTTCAGTCGATAAAGGCTGGATGTGTGTGCAAATTCTATATATGCGCCAGGGTAAAATGGTTCAGCGAAACGCATCCGTGTTCCCTTACTACGGAGAGGCGTACAGTGACTTCATGTCATTTGTGGCACAGTATTACAGTGACAATCCGGCTCTGCCTCAGGAAATACTTCTGCCAGGCCCTTCAGTCGATGATGCGGCTTCTGCAGAGGCAGTTGCCCCTTCGGCTGAAGCAGAAATGAAAGAGATGGATCCACAGGACGACGAAGCTATGCAGCTAGATTCTGTTCCGGCTACTGAGGCTTCCGATAAAGCTGGCGATTACCTCGGTGAAGGAGCAGGAAGCGTGGACGCTGCCGGTGGTGCTGCAGCTCTGCAGGAGTGGATCGGTGTGAAGGTGCACGTGCCGCAACGGGGCTTGAAGCGCCAAATGATCGGGATGGCCTCGCAAAATGCCAAAGTATCGCTGGATGAGAAGTTTCGGCTAATTGAACGGGATGAAGAGCGGACGTCGATTGCTGCTGCTAACTTAGGCGAGGTAATCGGTCTCGACACGCTGCACCGGATCGAAGCGTTTGATAACTCGAACATACAGGGGACGAACCCGGTCTCTGCCATGGTTGTGTTTATTAACGGTAAGCCGGACAAGAAGGAATACCGGAAGTATAAAATCCGATCCGTGCAGGGGCCAGACGACTATGAGACGATGCGAGAGGTTATACGGAGGCGGTATGAGCGGGTGCTTAAGGAAAATCTGCCTATGCCCGATTTGATCGTAGTGGACGGAGGCAAAGGCCAAATTTCTGCAGCCGTGGATGTGCTGGAGAATGAGCTCGGTCTGTTCATTCCAGTCTGCGGACTTGTTAAGGATGCTAAGCATAAGACGGCTCAACTGATGGTGGGTGATCCGCCGGAGCCTGTGTCGCTGCCTCGTGACAGTCAGGAGTTTTATTTGCTCCAGCGCATACAGGATGAGGTTCACCGGTTCGCGATATCTTTCCACCGAGATCAGCGGGGGAAATCGATGGTTACCTCGAAGCTGGATTCAATTCCAGGAATCGGAGAGAAACGGCGTAAGATGCTCCTGAAGCATTTTGGATCTGTCAAAAAGATTAAAGAGGCCAGTATTGATGACTTCCGGCCTCTGTCTATAGGCGATAAACTTGCCAAAGAGATTTTAAGCGCACTGCGTGATGAGGAGTCGTAATGTTGTTGGAACAAAGAGAAACGGCCTCCGTCCTATGTGGACGGATAAGCCGTTTCTTTTTTTATTTTGGGTGTATTGAATTTATAGATCACGTAACCGACGATGGCTGGCAAAATAATGTAGAAGATCCCCATCCATAAGTTAACCGGATCGTTCATCATCATGAGACTGAAGCCCATTAGAATGCTGTTGAACACCACATGCGCGAATACGGCGGCCATGTATCCGTAACGCAAGAAGATGAAACTGAACAGAAGCCCGATGATGACTAGCTCAATCGGTCTTGATATGACCGGATAGATCGGATACAAGGTGTGACCGAGAGCCCAGATGATCGAGGTGATGAGGCTGGCCACGAACGTGTTACGAACGATTTTTTTAACCATTTTAATACCGAACAGACGGTAGACAGCCTCTTCCGATATACCTGCAAACCAGGCCATCAACGGAAACAGCCATGGGTACAACATGTTAAAAGGTGATTGTGAGGCATCTGTTGTAGACCAGGTGTTGAGCGTAAGACCCAGCGCGATAAAGATCAGGGACTGTACACCAAGCAGAATGCAAGCCCACAAATACCCGAGTTTCATGCTTTCCAGCACGTATACGCCATACCCGGGTTCTTTGGCACGTGGCCATGGATTTAATCCCTCTTCCTTACGCCATAATCCGTTCCCTCCAACGAGTGAGAAGTAGAGCAGGGCTGAGAATACGATGGAGTAGACCGCATAAAAGATCAGGATACCCTTAATGCTGGCATCGCTCATTCCGTCTGCTTTAAAGACCGGCAGTAGGTTATAAGTGTTCAGCATTTGAATAACAAACAATAGCAAAGCAAGGAAAATACCTCTTTTAAATGAAGTGTGAGCTTTGGTTTTTACGCTGTAGACGATTGCCAGAATACCCAAAACGAGTGTAAACAATCCGTAGCCCAGCATTGTAAGCAAGGTAGCGTTAAGCGTCTGCTTCTCCACATAGGCGGTATGAGCACTAGGAACGGAAAATACAGGCTCGTACGAACGTAGTTGGCGGTCTTCAAAGGAGAAGTTCAGCTGAAGACGAGAGTCTCCGATCTTAGCTTCCGGGTCCTCATATTTCAGACCAGGTTCCCCTTCGCCAGTAATTCGTTCAAGCTTGGACGTATCATAACCCGCTCGGTGAAGCCAAGGTGCAGCAAGCGCCTCCTTCTCGGCTAGTGACATGTCGCCTTCGATCATCAGGAGCATCTGCTTTCGTACGCCACCCATCTGCAGCATGGCCCCTTTGTAACTAGAGCCGACCATATCAAAGGAAAAACCGGCGATACCCGCGTTCTGCATATGTACATCCACATTTAAAGCTGTCCCATCACCTTGATCAAACCTTACGCGATAAACATCATAAGGATACTTGCTTTCGAACTTTTTGTTATATTCGGTCAGCAACTTTTCTTTGGATAGGTATCCGTATACATCAGATCGGGATTGGTATGTAACGAGAGGTTCTTTACCTGGTGCGATGTTGTACTGCAACTGTTCCTGTACGAAGCGTTCGGCGGCTTCTGCCGCTGCCTTTTTGGTGATTAACTCGGGAGTTTTTACCTCTAGCGTGTCAGAGGCAGTAGACGGAAATACCTGAAAAATTAGAAACAGAATCAGGCCGATTGCCCCGAGCACCATTAAAGGTTTTTTGTTCGACTGAAGTTTAAGGGGCTGTCCTGCTTTATTCATGTCATTCCTCCTTGGTAATAGGGGTTAGAAATCGTTTGAAACGTTTCTTTCATGGAAACATAAATCAATATAACATAGATATGAAAGCAACAAACGGGTTATCCCATTCAAAATTATGAAAGATACGATGAAAACGAAGGAAAGATTTCGAAAACCTCAGAAAACCATGTGCTACTACTCTTGAATATGCCCAATTCCGCTCTTTTTTAAGTTAATTTACGTTAAAATCGGCTTTGGGTTCCTAAGGATATTGCGTTATAATCACATCATGTTAATAGATCAGCCGAATTTCGTAACGAAAATGGGGGAACCATTTAATTGGGGTGAATTTCTCTGCTGTATAGCAGTGAATAGGGCGACCTGTGATATGCCCGAATCCGTCAGCTAACCTCGTAGGCTGCAGCACAGGAACCCAAACGCGTAAGGCATTGGATTTCCAGTGTCTTTTTTTCTTTGACTTTTTTTAAAGAGGTGAATATGTTGACTTCCAAATTATTTTGGCTCCGCTTGTCGCCGCCGCAGATTCTTGTTATGGGGTTCGGAGGAATTATCACGATTGGAACCTTGCTCCTAATGCTGCCGATTGCCAACACGACAGGGGAACCGCTGAACTTTATGGATGCCTTATTCACTGCGACATCCGCGACCTGTGTTACCGGTCTTGTGGTGGTGGATACGGGGACATTCTTCAGTTCATTCGGACAGGTAGTCATCATGCTACTGATACAGATAGGCGGTTTGGGTTTCATGACCATGGCCACGCTATTTGCGCTTGCATTAAAGCGCCGTATTTCATTAAAAGATCGTCTTGTCCTGCAGGAAGCGATGAATCAGTCATCGATGGAGGGGATCGTCCGACTGATCCGCAGGGTTCTGCTGTATTCCTTGGTGATTGAAGCTAGTGGAGCACTACTACTGACCCTTCGCTGGGCATTTGATATGCCTTTCGGGAAAGCTTTGTACTACGGAATATTTCATGCAGTAACGATGTTTAATAATGCGGGATTTGATCTGTTCGGTCATTTTGGAAGCTTGACCGGGTACGTGTATGATCCATTAGTCAATTTTGTAGTTATGTTCTTGATCGTATCCGGAGGAATTGGATTTATTGTCATGGCTGATCTGGTTGATTATAAAAAAAACCGCAGGCTGTCATTGCATTCCAAGGTGGTTTTGTCCATGACAGGCGCGCTTATTTTGATAGGGGCAGTTGTCATATTCATATTTGAATTCACGAATCCAAAAACATTAGGATCGCTGAATTGGGGTGGAAAAATTCTTGGCTCCTTCTTTCAATCGGTCACACCGAGAACGGCAGGAGCTAATACGCTCGATATAACCGGTTTGCGTCAGGCCACACAGTTTTTCATGGTTATTCTGATGTTTATCGGAGCTTCCCCGGGATCAACGGGGGGCGGGATTAAAACGACGACATTCACGATGATGATCGCTGCCGTTATAGCAATGATGCGGGGGCGGGATGAGATTGTGCTATTCCGGTACCGGCTGGTTCAGGAACGGGTTCTTAAAGCGCTGACCATTACGCTGCTTGCACTGCTACTGGTGATATCGGTATCGATGATTCTGTCAACGACAGAGGACAGTAGTTTCCTCTCTATACTGTTCGAGGCAACGTCCGCATTCGGCACCGTGGGGCTGACCATGGGATTAACACCCCACTTGTCATTATTCGGAAAGCTTCTGATCAGCATTACGATGTTTGCGGGGCGTCTTGGGCCTCTAACGCTTGCATATGCTTTAGGCCCTAAAAAGGGTAAGGAATTGTATCGTCATCCAGAAGGAAAAATGATTATTGGATAAGGAGATTGGCAGAGAAATGAAACCAAAGCAGTTTGCGGTAATAGGGCTAGGGCGATTCGGATCAAGTCTGGCGCTTGAACTGATGGATTTAGGTTATGAGGTACTCGGAATCGACCGGGATGAAGAAGTGGTCGAGGACATGAGTGAGTTCCTCACCCATACCGTAGTTGCCGATGCGACGGATGAAGAAGTACTCAAGTCACTCGGAATACGGAACTTTGATTGCGGCATTGTAGCAATAGGTGACGAGATCCAGACGAGTATTTTGGCGGCAATTATTCTGAAGGAATTGGGTGTAGCCACAGTCGTTGCCAAGGCAATATCCGTATTGCACGGCCGGGCGTTGGAAAAACTGGGTGTTGATCGGGTTATTTTTCCGGAGAGAGATATGGGAATACGAGTTGCGCATCAACTTGTTACGCCGAATCTTCTGGATTACATCGAACTGTCCAAGGACTACCGGATCGTGGAAATGACGGTGACGGACTGCATGGATGGCAAGACACTTAATGAACTGAATACCCGTGTCCGTTACGGGATCAGTGTTGTGGCATTGAATCAACGTTCGGGTGTGATAGTGGCCCCGACGGCGATGGATATTTTGCGTGCAGGCGATATTATGGTTGTTATAGGAGCAAAAGAGAACATCGATCGCTTTGAGGGCGAAGTCGTAAATATGTAGAAACGAAGGATTTATCTATCTATATTCAATAGCCGGTATATCATCGGCATATAAAGCCAATAACCTGACGTATTTCTCTCGGTCAGGTTATTGGCTTTTGTCCTCTTCAAGCTTGCGGAACAATGTTTCAGTCTCGGCAATCCAACGACTGGCGGCATTGCTGAGCTCGGAGGGATTTCCATAAATGAGACTGGTCGTTCGCCGGGTCTCAATTAGAGCGGGAATGTGGATGTCAACAAGTCCGTTATCCGACAGCAGCTGAGGTCGGAGATAGGACTTGGGAAGGAGTGCGGCCGCTTTACAGGTGGGAATGAGACGCACAATCGCTTCGAAAGAGTCGATCTCCATGCGGATGTCCGGCATGATCCCCCAGCGGTGAAACAGATCATCGGTCAGCTTCCGGTACCAGGTACCTGTTGAGAAGATGATCATCGGCAAGCCTTGTAGCTGTTCGATTCCGACCTCTTGGCTCTCAGCCAAAGGATGTGAAATCGGCAGTACGAGTTCAAGATGATCGTCGAACAGCGGAATGCAGTTAAGGCCAGGCTGATTAATGGAAGAAGCAACGATGCCAACTTCCACTCTTTTGTCACGGACGGATGACACGATTTCATGTGTCTTGCCTGTGATTAGTTTAATCTCGGCTGTAGGATGACGTTCCATGAAGGCATTTATCAGCGGGGGCAGCGTAGTCTGAAGCGTTGTCAGGCTGGCTCCAAGTGAGATTGTAATCTGATCTTCCACACGATAATGTGCGAGTGTCTGCATGAATTTCAACTGCTGCTGGCGTTGTTCCAGAGCATAGGTGTAGGCAAGCTGACCGATAGAAGTAAGCTCCAGACGTTTTCCACGCCGATTAAAGAGCTGAACGCCAAGTTCGTCTTCGAGTTTGGCGATTTTGCGGGAAAGGGCAGGCTGGGAAAGGTTCAGCAGCTTGGAAGCTTTGTTTAAGCTTGACTGCTCAACGACGACTGCGAACACGTCCAATTCTTCGAACAATATTTTTCACATCCTAAATGAATAGCTTATGCGTATAAATTATAACGATTAATAATTATATTGCAATTCCATTATAAGAGAAAAAGGAGTAACATGAAATATGACACAAGATGTTCACAGAATAAACGAAATGCGGGACATTTTGTCGTTGAATGCGTTTAACGCGTAGATAGTATGTGGTTGATGAATTATGATGAGACTTAATGAAAACGCTACACATTGGAAAGGGGAACGTCAACTTATGAAAGGGTATTATTCCAGAAAGCTGCATTCTTTGCTTGGTATCATACCGCTTGGAGCCTTCTTGCTCACTCATATGATCACCAACTTTAAGGCTTTTGATAGTGGAAAGGAAGGCTTTGATAAAGGTGTCCAATTTATTAACGGCCTACCGCTCATATTTTTCCTGGAGCTGCTCCTGATTTGGCTGCCGCTTCTGTATCACGGCGTTTACGGTTTGTACATCGCCTATCAAGCAAATAACAACATCGGCAACTACAACTTTGAGCGGAACATTCGCTTTACTTTGCAGCGGATTACCGGCGTTATTACGTTTGTATTTATCATCTGGCATATGTACGATACACGTTTTCAGATCGCTCTTGGCAAGATCACACACGATGAGTTAGGTGCAGTTATGCATGGTATTGTTAACACTCCAATCCTGTTTGTACTGTATGTGATCGGGGTTATCTCGGCAACTTTCCACTTCGCGAACGGACTGTGGGCATTCCTCGTTAGCTGGGGTATTACGGTTGGTCCGCGTGCGCAGCGTGTATCCTCATACATCTGCATGGGTTTGTTCGTTCTTATGAGTGTATTGTTTATTCTTGCCTTGACCGCATTCAAGAACTCCGAGTTCGAGGCGGCGACAGCTTTTATTGATGTGTTTAAAACAGTTTTGAGCTAAGGGGAGTGAACAGAAATGGCATCTAACATTATTGTGGTGGGCGGTGGATTAGCTGGTTTGATGGCGACCATCAAGGCAGCTGAAGCTGGAGCTCACGTTCATTTATTCTCACTGGTACCTGTTAAACGTTCCCACTCCGTGTGCGCACAGGGCGGTATTAACGGAGCCGTTAACACAAAAGGGGAAGGCGACTCTCCTTGGGAACATTTTGATGATAGCGTATACGGCGGTGACTTTTTGGCAAACCAGCCACCAGTTAAAGCGATGTGTGATGCAGCACCAGGCATTATTCATCTGATGGACCGGATGGGGGTTATGTTTAACCGGACGCCGGAAGGGCTGCTCGATTTCCGTCGATTTGGTGGTACGAAACATCACCGTACAGCATATGCAGGTGCTACGACAGGCCAGCAGCTTCTGTACGCGCTTGATGAGCAGGTTCGACGCTGGGAAACAGCTGGTCTAGTAACTAAGTACGAGAATTGGGAGTTCCTGAACGCTGTTATTGATGATGAAGGCGTATGCCGCGGTATTTCAGCTCAAGACCTGCGTTCGATGGAAATCCGTACATTTCCGGGCGACGCGGTTATTCTGGCGAGTGGTGGCCCAGGTATTGTTTTTGGTAAGACGACGAATTCCGTTATTAACACCGGTACTGCAGCGAGCGCTGTGTATCAGCAAGGTGTGCATTACGCGAACGGAGAATTCATTCAGATCCATCCGACAGCAATCCCGGGCGATGATAAGCTGCGCCTCATGTCTGAATCCGCGCGTGGTGAAGGCGGCCGCATCTGGACGTATAAGGACGGGAAACCTTGGTACTTCCTTGAAGAGAAGTATCCTGCTTATGGTAACCTGGTGCCGCGGGATATTGCGACACGGGAAATATTTAACGTTTGCGTCGATCAGGGACTAGGAATTAACGGAGAGAACATGGTGTATCTGGATCTTTCCCACAAAGACCCTAAGGAACTCGACGTAAAACTCGGCGGCATTATCGAAATTTATGAGAAGTTTATGGGTGATGACCCGCGTAAGATTCCTATGAAAATCTTCCCGGGAGTCCATTACTCCATGGGCGGTATGTGGGTTGATTACAATCAGATGACGAATATTCCTGGCTTGTTTGCTGCCGGAGAATGTGAGTACCAATATCACGGTGCCAATCGATTGGGTGCTAACTCTCTCGTATCCGCCATCTATGGCGGTATGGTAGCCGGACCGAAAGCAATTGAGTATGTTAAAGGATTGAAAAAATCGTCTCAGGATGTTTCGTCCGCTATTTTTGATCGGGCTGCGAAAGAGCAATCAGCTAAATTCGATGGCCTCTTGAAAATGCAAGGAACAGAGAACGCTTATGTACTGCATAAAGAGCTGGGCGAATGGATGACCAACAATATGACCGTTGTTCGCTACAATGACAAGCTGGAAGCGACAATTGGCAAGATTAAAGAGCTGAAGCAGCGTTATAAAAAAATCAACATGACGGATACTTCCCGCTGGAACAACCAGGGGGCGGCGTTTACCCGGCAGTTGTGGAACATGCTTGAGCTTGCTGAGGCGATGACTCTTGGAGCGCTTCTGCGTAACGAGAGCCGTGGAGCTCACTACAAGCCTGACTTCCCAGATCGTAATGACGAGGAGTTTTTGAAGACAACGAAAGCGACCTGGACACCGGACGGACCACAGATTTCGTATGAAGAAGTGGATGTTTCCTTGATCCCACCACGTATTCGCGACTATTCGAAAGAAAAGTAAGAAGGGGGATTTGACAATGGCTCAAACCACAGCAGCCTCGAAGAACGTCAAATTTTTAATTACCCGCCAGGACAGCCCGGAGACGAAAGCCTACACTGAGGAATTCGAACTTCCGTACCGCCCCGGCATGAACGTAATTAGTGCATTGATGGAAATTCAGCGTAATCCGAAAAATGCTCAAGGTCAGTCGACTACTCCGGTATGTTGGGATTCCAACTGCCTCGAGGAAGTTTGCGGTGCATGCTCCATGGTAATTAACGGCAAGCCGCGTCAGGCTTGTGCTGCGCTCATCGATAAGCTGGAACAGCCGATTCGAATTCAACCGATGAAGACTTTTCCGGTCGTGCGCGATCTGATTATTGACCGCAGCCGGATGTTTACGGCGCTTAAGAAGGTCAAAGCCTGGATTCCGATTGACGGCACCTATGATCTCGGTCCTGGACCGCGGATGCCTGAGAAGAAACGCCAGTGGGCTTATGAGCTGTCTAAATGTATGACATGCGGTGTATGCCTTGAGGCATGCCCGAACGTCAACGAGAAGACTGATTTTATCGGTCCGGCAGCCATCTCGCAAGTTCGTCTCTTTAACACCCATCCAACAGGCGAGATGAACAAGGAAGAACGCCTGGATGCACTGATGGAGGACGGAGGCATTGAAGGATGCGGTAACTCGCAAAACTGTGTACGTTCCTGTCCTAAAGGCATTCCATTGACAACATCCATTGCCGAGATGAATAAAGATACGACCAAACATCTGTTCAAACGCTGGTTGGGTGTATAGGAACACTGATGATTATGAAGAGCATTTGTCCACTGGTGGAAAGAGGACAAGTGCTCTTTTTTCGTACGAAATGTTATATTAGGACTTTATCGATTAAGTTTTGAACGAGGAGAGAAAATCATGATTGTTGAAAAACCAGTGACTATTGAAGAAATCGCGAATGATCTAAGAAGTCTTGGAGTTAAACCCGGTATGACGCTATTGGTTCACTCTTCTTTAAAGAGTGTGGGAGGATGGATTGTTGGTGGGGCAGAAGCAGTCATTATGGCCTTGGAGGAGGTGCTGGGGGATGAAGGAACATTGGTTATGCCAACGCAGTCCGCTAACTTGACCGACCCATCTACATGGAGGAATCCTCCCGCAGACCCCAAGTGGTGGCAGCTGATTCGGGATTCCATGCCGCCCTATGATAAAAATTTCACGCTCACAACAGGTATGGGTCAAATTCCAGAAACGTTCCGGAGACAGTCGGATGTTCTTAGGAGCGCCCATCCACATGTATCTTTTGCGGCAAGAGGTAAAAATGCGGAGGCTGTCACACAATCACATCCACTGTCTGACAGTTTGGGGGAACATTCGCCTCTTGCTAAGCTTTATGAACTGGGAGCTTATGTGTTAATGCTTGGAACGAGCTATGAGAATAATACATCCTTTCATCTGGCGGAGTATCGGGGAACTTGGCAAGGAAAGCAGAAAATAACAGCAAATGCTCCGGTAAGAAGAGAAGGCGGCAGAACGGTATGGGAGGAATTCAGCGACATCAATTTTGATTCGGATGATTTTGAACAAGCAGGGGCTGATTTTGAACGCGATTGTCCTGATGGCTATACCCGGGGGAGCGTGCATAACAGCACCTGTGTACTTGCACAGCAGCGCATCATGGTTGATTATGCTGTGAAGTGGATAGAGGCGAATCGGAAGGCATGATATAAATACTCATATAATCTAGCAGTGAAAGTTGTATAAAGTGCGACTTTATTCCGTGATCCAGCGATGAAGAACAGATTGTTGCATGCAATACAACAATAGGGGATAGAAAATCAGTTATTTACCTCTTCCCAAATGGGATTGTTGTAGAATCTACAACAATATCAGCGGGCTCGAGCATTTTGCTCGCCCAATGTTGTATAACATACAAAATTACTAATCACTTATATCATGTTTGATCATAGTAGCAACCCATTGAGACGTTAGATATATCAATAAATTTATCAAGCGTACTTGTAACCTAATCAATTTAATAATCGTCAAGCACTAACTTTGGTGACGAGGCAAAAAAGAAACCCTTCCTTTGGCAAAATGGAAGTAACGAGCTACCACATTGCGAAGGAAAAGGTTTCTCCATTCAATATATCATGATCTGCTTGGCGATCAGCTCGGACACCCAATCGTTTAAGGCTTCATCAGTTTACGCAGCAGATTCAGCCCATTCTTGCCGGGATAGCGGAAAGAAAAGTCGAACATATTCGTCTGTCGCAGGACACTTTTCATATGTGAGAAGGTTTGAAAGCTGTGTTCGCCGTGATAGGCGCCTATTCCACTTTCACCCACGCCTCCGAATGGAAGGTGAGGCGTAGCCAGATGCATAAGTGTATCATTAACACATCCTCCGCCGAAGGAAATGTTGGACAGAATTTTGTTCTGAACACCAGAGTCCTTGCTAAACAGATAAAGGGCAAGCGGCTTGGGTCTAGCATTGACCGCGGCAATCACTTCATCCAGATGATCGTAAGTTAATATAGGGAAAATCGGGCCGAATATTTCTTCCTGCATGACCGGCATGTCCCAAGTGATATCATCCAGTAGGGTAGGTTCAATAAGCAGCTTGCCTGCATCACTTTTGCCACCATGACGGATGGATCCGTTATTCAGGAAATCAGAGAGACGATGAAAATGCTTCTCTGATACGATCTGGCCATAATCCGAATTAGAAAGGGGAGAATCGCCGTAAAAATCGGTGATCGCTTCCCTCATATGGCCCAAAAGCTGTTCCTTTACACTGTGATGCACCAACAGGTAATCTGGAGCAATACAGGTCTGTCCCGCGTTGGTAAATTTACCGAATATGATACGCTTTGCGGTCAGTTCCAGCGGGGCATCTTCATGAACGATGCAAGGGCTTTTGCCGCCAAGCTCCAATGTGACAGGAATGAGATTTTTGGCGGCTGCCTGCATGACGATTTTGCCGACTTGGGTACTGCCTGTGAAAAAAATATAATCCATCGGTTGTTCCAGCAAACGGGTACTCGTATCCGGGCCGCCTTCTACAACCGCTACATACTGCTCAGGGAAGGTCTCCTTGATAAGAGACGTGATAACACCGGAAACGGTAGGTGTCAGCTCTGATGGTTTAATAATGGCTGTGTTGCCTGCTGCCAATGCCCCGATCAGCGGAGCCATAGCGAGCTGCCAAGGATAATTCCATGGAGCGATTATAAGAACGGTACCGTACGGCTCAGGGTGAATTTTTCCCCGGCTTCCGACGTGTGTCAGTGCGGTTTTTACCCGACGGGGTTTTGCCCATTTGCGGATATTTTTTATAACGTAGGACAGCTCTTTATATACAATACCGATTTCAGTTGTGAATGCTTCCTGCTCACTCTTATTTAAATCCTTACGCAGCGCGCTTATAACCTCTTCTTCCTTCGCAATTAAAGCACTGCGCAGTTTGTTTAACTGCTCGATGCGGAAACTTACATCCCTGGATGCTCCTGATTTGAAAAAACGGCGATGGTCTAGAACTAATTCTTCAATAGAATCGTTAACGATCATAGGTGAACGAACTCCTCTCTCTACCATATGTAAAACCTATGGTTAATGATGCTCTCTAATAGATTATAAAGGAGACTGCTCCAAAATGAAAAATGATCCGGACCTCACGGAAGTTTCGGAACAAAAGGTCGGAGACAAGCCTCCTTACACCTTAACCCGGCGGCAGTTTCTAAAGCTGGGTACATCTGTCCTGATTGGAGCGGGACTTGCAGCTGGGGGCTACGCTTCGCTGCTAGAGCCCAAAATGCTCGAGGTCAATAGGATTACGCTGCATCAGAAACGGCTGCCAGAAGCTTTTGACGGGATGAAAATTGCTCATTTCAGCGACCTTCATCTAGGGTTTCAGACGGATGCCAAAGATGTGAAAAAAATAGTGAGTGCCATCAACCGGGAACGTCCTGATCTGATCTGTTTTACTGGTGATATGGTAGACGGTTCGGTTGATGCCATGGTAGAAGCTGTCGATCCGTTTTCTGCGTTAAAGGCACCTCTGGGTGTGCTGTCCATTGTGGGGAACCATGATTTTGACGATGTGAGACGGCTCATTTCGCTTCAGGAAAAAGCGGGGTTTACCGTGCTGCGCAACGAACATGTGCTACTGAAACGAAATGGAGGGCGTATGGCTGTCGCCGGGTTGGATGACCAGTTGATAGGATCTCCTGATCCAGATAAGGCGCTAAAGGGAATCCCGGAGAAGATGTACACCTTGCTCATGATGCACGAGCCAGATTATGCCGATTGGGTAGCCCAGTATCGCTTTGATCTGCAGCTGTCTGGTCACAGTCATGGTGGGCAGATCCGTTTGCCATGGGTCGGGGAGGTTATTACACCCCCAGGCTCCAAAAAGTACGTTATGGGATTGTATACGACAGGAGACTCACATATGCCACTCTATGTAAACAGAGGGATCGGAACGACCCGGCTGCCTTTCCGGTTTCTGTGTAAGCCGGAGCTTACAATCTTGACTTTGAGAAAAGGTAGGATATAACCTAAGAAGGAAGTATTAGGATAATATATGAGTTGCATTTTGCAAGTTCTAATTTTTGTTACACAATTGAAATATACCTGTTATCAAACTCTAACAGCAGCAGGGTACACTTATCACATGACCCCCTTTTGAGAATATATATCTTGTTAGGACCCGGATTTCCGGGTCCTCTTTTTTTTTTTTGTGTTATACAAAACGGAAGGACGACCAGAGCCTCTAATTAAAGAGGCACGGTCACCTTCCGCTTCTGCTTGTAATATACCCACTCTGTAAAACCGATATCTTTCAGTACGGCAGCAACTTCTTCGAAATCTTCCCCTACCCTGGAAGGCTTATGGGCGTCTGATCCAAATGTAACCTCGACACCATGGTAATGTGCCCGTTCTAATATTTCATTGGAAGGATACCAGCCACCGCACATTTTTGTTTTGCCTGAGGTGTTGATCTCAATAGCGACTCCACATTCCGCAATCACCTTAAGGGTCTCTTCTAGTGCATCTTCAGTCACAATGTCCGTAAACGATGGATAGTTACCTTTCATAGCATCGATATGTCCAAGAATCTGGAACATGCCGCTCTGAGCCGATTGACGAATGAGTGAGAAATACGCCTCTTTTTCGGCTATCTTTTGCTTTGGCGTAAATCCTTTCCAACGATTCTTGTTGAAAATACTGACACCGCTCACCTGATGGACAGAACCGATGATGTAATCGAAAGGGTAGAGGGAAAGGGCCTGAAGGTATGTTTCTGCATGTTCAGGGAAAAAATCCGATTCAATTCCCAGAAGCACATCGATTTTCCCCTCGTACTCTTGCTTCAATTGAAGAACTTCGTTCACATAATTGGTGATCTCAGCTTTGCCCATGGCAATGAAAGGAAAGGGCTGTTCTTCTGGGCTCCCGAAATAAGGTGTGTGGTCTGATATACCAATGACCTTAAGGCCGGCGCTAATTGCCGCCTCAACGTATTCTCTGATGTTACCGTCTGCGTGTCCGCAGCGGAAATGGTGAGTGTGCAGATCGAATTTCATGATGTCCTCCTTAAGAGATAGTTGAAATGCTCATTCGCTGCTGATGAATTGGGTTTCCGGCATCCCCTTCAAATCACTGATAAATTGACGCATAGCCGAACTGACGTATCTTCCGCTTTTATAAATGAGACCAACGGGATGGCTGACTTCCAGTTCCGTAAGTGGAACGATTTGAAGCGTTCCATTCCGAAGCTCTGGAGACACGGATTGCTTAGATATAATGGCCGCGCCGAGATTGATCTCGACCATCCGCTTAATCTCCTCGCTGCTTGACAGCTCCATGACAACTTGAGGATTGACTCCATGTGATTTCATGACATCATCGGCAAATCTGCGACCCACAGTATCCTGAGTCAGCAGGATTAAAGGAGTCTGACCGAGCACTTCGATACCCGCTTTTCTTGATTTGGCCAGTGGATGCTGTGGAGATACGACCAATTCAAAGGAGTCATAGAACAGAATGGAAGAGTTTACGTTAGGGTTCCGTTCGATAAGGTATCCGATTCCGATGTCGATCAGGTTGTTCTCAACGCTGTGATAAATTTGCGAAGAGGCCATAGACTGAATCGTTGTTTTGATATGTGGAAACTGATCCTGAAAATAAGACAGCACTCTTGGCAAAATCTGAATCGCAATCGATGTTGTGGTGCCGAGCCGGATATGCCCTTGAGGGGTCTGGTCCAAGTCGGACAACCTTTGCTTCAGTTCGTCTACGATTCTGAGGATATGTTCTGCGTGTTCTACGAACACCTGACCCCGGTCCGTCAGCGTTACAGGCTGACTGCGGTCAACAAGCACGGTTTTGAATTCATCTTCGAGGCTTTTGATTTGGGCCGAAACGGCTGGCTGGGTCAAATTAAGCAATTCCCCCGCTTTTCGAAAGCTCATTGTTTTGGAGATGGTGATGAGTGTTTCCAATTGGCTAATATTCATAACCGTCCTCCTGACCTGATTTCATTATTCCGTGCCTTCCAAGCGTGTAAACTAATTAATTTAAATTATAGGTGATTATGAATATTGGGGCAATGTGAAGCCGCTAATCTTCCGGTTTCTATGGCAACGGGGTGCTCTAATTATATTTTCTAATATTTAATTGTAAAATGTGAGGGATAAAAACCGATAATATAAAAGACTGATATTTTAGGACTACGACTAAAGGCCTTACTTTTTATCGGTATTTATCTACAAGGTGCCGGATTTTTAGTTATTTACACAGTCCTTGATTGTTAATTTATGATGATTTATTGCAGGGTATCCATTATAATGACTTTAACTAATATTTGGGACTTTGGGACCCTGACCATCAACCCAGTGAAAGGGGATAAATCGGGAATGAAAGCGGAAGTCATCAATCCTTTTTTAGAATCCGCATGTCACGTCATTGAGCAGGTCATACAGGTTTCACCTTCCACGGGCAATCTCGGGGTTAAGGAGATTTCGTTAATCGATAATCATATATGGATTCAGATTGGCATGACGGGTCAAATGAGCGGTGATATTGTGTTTGGACTGCAGGAGCAAGTTGCCCTGCGTATGGTTTCTGTAATGATGGGCGGATATATACTGACGGAAATGGACGAGATGGGGCAAAGTGCGATTTCGGAACTTGGTAACATGATCAGCGGCAATGCGAGCACGATTTTATCCAATCAAGGGGTAAATGTGGACATCACTCCTCCAAAGGTCATTAGATCGGTGAATGTAACTCAGTTTGCCCGAAAAAAAGCATTGAGTATTCCACTTATAATGGACGGGATTGGCGAACTGGATATTCAAGTCATGATTTCTTAAAATAGAGTAATCATAGCAGTCCTTCCTAAACGGCCAAGAAGTTGCAAATGTTCACCCGTCGGACTGTAGAGAGGAAGATATCATGCTTGAGAACAAAGTGATTGTTGTTACGGGAGCATCCAGCGGCATTGGTGCGATTACTGCAGAGATGTTGTCAAATGAAGGGGCTTATGTTGTTCTTGCAGGCCGGTCGGAAGAACGTTTGAAAGAGGTCGGCAGCCGAATGAAAGGTCCTTATGAGCTGGTGTTGCTCGACGTGCGGGATGCAGAACAGGTAAAGATTGTATTTGATCAGATCCATCAAAAGCACGGCAGAGTGGATGTTCTTCTGAATAATGCCGGTTACGGAATTTTTGAGTCGTTTACGGACACCTCACAGGAACAGTTTGAAGATATGATGAATGTAAATTATATGGGAATTGTTCGATGTACGCAGGCTGTTCTGCCCGGTATGCTGCAGCGAAAGAGTGGACAAATCGTTAATGTTGCTTCGATGGCCGGAAAGATCGGTACAGCTAAGTCAACAGCCTACTCGGCAACCAAGCACGCGGTTCTCGGTTTAACGAATTCACTGCGCCAAGAGCTTCGGGGTACGGGAATTACCGTCTCAGCGGTAAACCCGGGGCCGATTGATACACCGTTTTTTTCACTCGCCGATCCGAGCGGTGGTTATGTGAAAAACGTAGGCTGGTTTATGATGAAGGCGGAATATGTTTCCCGGCGCATTGTCAAGCTGATACATAAAGACAAGGAAGAGGTTGATCTTCCGCGTCTGGCTGGTGTCGGTATAAGACTTTATCATCTGTTTCCGCGCCTAGCGGATCGATTGTCTTACCGGTGGATGAACAAAAAATAACGATAAAATCTTCTGTTAGCGATGGGGCCGGCTCTTTGAGAGTCGGTTTTTTCAAATTTAATGGAGAGATGGAATATAAAGTTTGAGCATCATTTGGTGGGAACTTCCGTTTTAGCATATAATGAAACATGAGTGAACAAGACTCAAAGATAAAGGATGGACGAACCTATGACTTCTACTACATTTATGACACTCGGCATTGCCGAGGATTTGGCCACCCGCTTGGGTGAGTTTGGAATACATACGCCTTCTCCGGTGCAGGCTGAGGCGATTCCACAAGTGCTGGAGGGAAAAGACGTTCTGGCAACTTCCCAGACAGGAACCGGCAAGACCTTAGCGTATTTGCTGCCTGTACTGCAGAGCATTGATCCCGATAGCAAAGCCCTTCAGAAAGTCATTCTGGCGCCGACCCAGGAGCTTGCGATCCAGATTATGCGGGAGGGCGAGCGTTACGGGGAACAGAGAGGCATTGGTGTGCTTGGTCTTATTGGGGGAGCATCGGCAAAACGTCAGCTGGAAAAGCTGAAGCTGCATCCTCAGCTGATCGTAGGTACGCCGGGCCGGGTACGCGAGCTGATTGAAATTAAAAAGCTCAAAATGCATGCCGTCACCACCATCGTCATAGACGAAGTGGACCAGGTATTTAACCTCGGAGCGGCAGGCGACGTGGAACGGATCTTGCGTAGCGCAATGCGCGACCGGCAGCTCGTCTTTCTATCGGCTACCGTCAGTCCTGAAACGGCTGCACTGGTTAAGCGGGAAATGGACCAACCGATCGAGATCGGTATCGATCCTGAACTACGGACACCTTCAGCACTGGAACACTACTATTTTGTGAGCGAAGACCGGGACCGGATCGATATGGTACGGCGCGTTGTCCGCCATTATAAACCAGAGCGGGCCATTGTGTTTGTGAACGCAACGGCTGATCTTGGCGAAGTTGAGGCCAAGCTGAATTTTTCGGGTCTTAATGCTGCGGCTTTATATGGTGATGCGGATAAAATGACACGCAGCCGGGTGCTGAACGCATTCCGCGAAGGCCGCACACAGCTGCTTGTAGCGAGTGATGTGGCGGCAAGGGGACTTGATATCGAGGGTCTCGGAATGGTCATTAATTATGATCCTCCGATAGACTCAGAGCATTACACTCACCGTGCAGGTCGGACCGGACGGATGGGGCGCAGCGGTATGGTCATCTCCATCGTAACCGATCGGCAAACGTTTATTATGCGTAAATTTAACCGTGAGTTGGGTATTTCGATTGAGGAAAAGGCGATGTTCGGCGGTAAGGTGCGGTCTGCGAGGGTATCTGCTTCGGGTGTCGGACGTTCTCCTCGCGAAGGCTCTACTACTTCTAGAAAGACCGATACCCGGAGTTCAGTGGGTAAGGTCTCACAAGAACGGCAGAGTGAGCGGGAACGTGACCGGAAGAACAAGGGCGCTCCAAAATGGCTGAAGAACAAGCCTCCACGCGGATAACGGCTCTTCTCGAATGACAAGCAGGGCTGTTATTAGGAATTAGCCAATCCTTATACCAGTTAAGCGTGTATGTGAACGATATAATTTAATGAATGTCATTATCCAGTGCTTATCGACCTTGTCTGAGAGAGGCGCTGCTTAAAATGGGGTGAAGAGAAATGAAGGAGAATTCGGTATTGTCCGTCCAAGGATTAAGCGGAGGTTATAGCTTGAGCCGTCCTGTGCTTCATGAGATCTCTTTTAACGTCAAGCCAGGAGAAATGGTGGGGCTGATTGGACTGAACGGGGCGGGCAAGAGTACGACGATGAAACATATACTTGGGCTGATGAAATCGCAAAAAGGTGAGATCCGGGTCCAAGGTCAAACACGTGAAGAGAACGCCGAGGCTTATCATGATGCGCTGGCCTTTGTGCCGGAATCACCGCTTCTCTATGAGGAAATGACGGTAAGAGAGCATCTTGAGTTTACTGCGAGGTCCTACGGTGTTTCCCGTGAAGAGTACGAACAGCGTGCCGAACAGCTGTCCAGCATGTTCCGTATGGAGGAAAAGATGGACAGCTTGTCGGCCCATCTCTCTAAGGGGATGCGGCAAAAGGTCATGATTATGTGTGCCTTTGTCGCAAGACCATCACTATACATTATAGATGAGCCATTTTTGGGACTCGATCCGCTCGGTATCCGCTCGCTGCTTGACTTTATGCTTGAGCTTAAGGCAACAGGTTCTTCGGTGCTGCTCAGTTCACATATTTTGTCTACCATTGAGAATTATTGTGACCGATTTATCGTCTTGCACCAAGGAAAAATCATAGCGCAGGGAACGCTTCAGGAAGTGGCCCAGCAGGCCGGGAAACCCGGACTTCCTCTCGAAGAGCTGTTTTATGCTCTCATTCAAGGCGGGAATGGCGGATGAACCTACGGGAGTTATATGCCAAAAGACGAAGTCAATTCTGGGGTGAGGTTCTGCCTTATCTCGGATACGTCATTCAAAGTGGTGTAGCGGTTGTCTTTTTATTTGTGCTCATTGCCTTTGCGGCTTGGTACACTTCGTTAGTACAGAATATCCCACCGGAATTTCCAATAAGGTGGATTATGCTTGCTGTTCTGTTCCCGTTGACGGTAAATAGCAGTGTCCGGACTTATCTTCAACATGCGGATACCGTGTTTCTATTGCCACAGGATTCAAGAATGAATCAGTATTTTTCCAAGGGCTGGGTAGGAGGTAGCATATACAAAATAGCCGGACTGATCCTTGTGGTGCTCACCTTATGGCCGCTCTACATACGAAGTGATCTGTTTCATAAGCCGCTGATGGTTACCATCCTTGTGCTCATCGGTCTGAAACTTCTATCCAGTTATGGAAGCTGGAAGGAACTGAGCATGACCTCACGGGGTTCTGCTGCTGCTTACCGAGCGCTGAGGTGGGCTGTTATTGTGCTTACCATAGCATCATGGTTGTGGTATCCGAGTCTACGCAGTCTAATATTTATCATTCTGATCAGTGCTGTTTACTTTGCATCCTTAATGATCCCGGCGAAGCATTCGGTTGCCTGGGAGCGGCTCATTCAAGTGGAAAAAAGGCAAGCGGGCCGGGTTATGATGATACTGAGCTGGTTTGTTAATGTTCCACAGCGGGAACAACGGGTGTATGCCCGGAAATGGCTGTCCCGCTGGGGACGCGGAATTCCTTGGCGCAAGGATACGGCATATCGGTACTTGCTGGTCAAAAGCTTAGTCCGCAGTGATATCTTTGGCATTCTGATTCGTGTATGTGTTCTTGGAGGATTGCTTGTCTGGTGGACACGCGATAGCCTTGCCGCTAGTGCCGTTTATTTGGTCAGCTTGATGATAGCCGGTCTGCAGCTCTCAACTCTGCGGAAGCTTCATCATGAATCCTTTTGGTTATATGTATATCCTCTGCCTGAAGGCACTCGGCGGGTTAATGAGGTGAAGCTCGTATTCCAGGTACAGCTGTTATGGGCGGTGCTTATGTGGCTTCCCCTGCTTGCTTCACTTCCAGCGGCGCCGGGGCTCGTACTTGGTACGGGCGCCTGTGGGGTTATGGTCGTTATCTTGTTCCGTTTCGCAGCCATGAGAAAGGGGCGCAAGGAAGACGAAGACGACGATTTATAGATTTAAAAGAGGCAGTGTCTAACAACAAAGGGGCATCTCACAGGTCGACGTACCTTTTGAGATGCCCCTATTATGATGAGTTTTTTATGTTGTTGGTACACGGTATTGTATGTAGTCTGATGTCCGGGGTTATGGGCAACTGTATATTAAAAATAAGACCGGGAGATCCCGGTCTTACGTTGTTCATATATAGAGGTAGTTCTTAAGCTTGCTTCAGGTCTTGAATGCCTTTGTATACGAGGTCAAACAGGTCTTCCAGATGTTCCTCTTCGATACAGGAGAAGGCAATCCGCAGATCATGTTCGCCCAAGGCGATGGTTCCGACGCCATATTCATGAATCAGATGTGTGCGAAGCTCTTCGGCTGAAACGCTGTTCAGCTTAAGACACATGAAATATCCGGAGTTGAACGGGTAGTATTCCCATACATCGCCGTATTTGCCGCTATCGAGAAGAGATTTAACCTTGTTCGCGCGGCCTTTCATAATATTAAACTTCTCATGCTTCTGTTGTTCAAACTCTGGCGACTTCAGCGCATCAAGCACGAAGGTCTGGGAAGGATGGGAGCCGCTTGAGATTGTTGCGCGAATGATTCCGAGTGTTTTCTGTTCAAGGGCGGACAACACGTCTTTGTTTTCTCCTGCGTAAGTTATAAAACCAACACGGAAGCCCCATACGAATTCTTCTTTAGTTGCTCCGTCGATCTTCACTGCCAACACACGTGGATGAAGATCAGCGAGACGTCCAAAGAGAGATTCTTTAAGTGAATCTTCGAAGAACAGACCAAAGTACGCATCATCTGTTACGGCAACAACGTTGATACCGGCTTCAGCAGCTTCCTGGATAGCGGCAATGATCGCTTCGCCTTCTTCAGCCCCTGGCGTATATCCTGTCGGATTGTTCGGGAAGTTCAGTAGTACGATGGCTTTACCTTTGTCCTTCTGGCTCAGGAGCGCTTCGCGAAGGCCCGCAGCATTAAATTTCATGTCTTCTGTGAATAGAGGGTAGTTCACGGTAACACCATGACGACGGATGCCGAAGGTGAGCTCATAGTTCTCCCAGTTCTTATCCGGATATACGACCGCATCGCCTTCATTCACAAACAAGTCTGCAACGATGCTCAGTCCATGGGTTAGAGCGTTGGTAACAACAGGGTTACTGAAGCTTTTACCTTCAAGAGACGGATTTTCCTGAATCATCTTGTTTCGCCATACGGAACGCAGTTCAGGCTTTCCGGCAGGTGGGGCATAACTGTAAAGATCCTTCGGCTGAAAAGCCGATAGTTTATCTTGAATGACTCCCAAATGCATCGGGATTCCGCCTTCTGTGGCAATACCGATCGTGGCGTTATATTTTTTGGCATGACTTGACGCTTCCGCCGATTGACTCAGAATGCCTTCTTTAGGAAAATAAATTTCTCTTCCAAGATTAGACAGCATGTCATACACATGAGGACTTCCTGCTTTGATGCTTTCGTTCAATTGTCCAGCCAATGGGTTCATGAGTTGATTCCATCCTTCCGAATACTTTTGGTTAAGGTGCAGTATCTCTCATTTACGATTTCATTGCCTAATATTATATCACTTCACTGTGAAAGCGTCACGGAAAAGGTCATGCTTCAGGCGTGGAAGAATGGTATTTGCATATCAGCTCAGCTGTAAGGTTATCTCGGTTCTCATCACGGTTTTTCAGACCGTCCAGGACTTTGTCCATCCTGCGTTTTTTTAAGTTTTGTCCGAATTTGAACTTGGCCGACATCTTGGCTGGAACCAGCTTGATCAACGCAACACCCTTCAACTGTGGAACATAACGAGGATCTTCGGCGTTAATCGGATCATACCCTCCTTCAGGCTGAAGCTTGAGCATAAAAGCGCTCAGAGCCTTTGCTTTTTCCTCAAGGTCTTGTACAACAATGGCATCCCCGCTGGCGGTAACACTTTTGAAAAATGCGGTGGCCGGGCAGGCCATGTCGGGATTAGTGAAATATGACGGAATTAGCGCGTATTCATCCGCTACACTGAAACTGACTTTGGGATTTCGAAACAGGTGATCCATCTTCTCACCGGCCTGACTTCCATGAAAATAAAAAGCACCTTCCACAAACACAAAATTAAGAGGAGTGACTCGTGGGCAGCCGGATTCATCAACGGTACCGAGAAATCCAAAACTCATCTCCGCTAAAAATTGTTCAATCTCCTTCGGATCCTCGACCATAAACTCACTTCTTCGCATGATGATCAATCTCCCTCGTTTTTTAGATTTCATCCAGCATACGGGGAAGATTGACAAGAAAAAAGAGCCAATATAGATTAATTAAATTAGTCCATTTAACGACAGGAGAGGATAGAGATGGAGCTTGGTCTACCCATTGATTCCTATTTGGAGAAGTATCGATATAAATATTTGGCCTTATATCATGCTTTACGAGATGCGATTATAGGCGGTATGCTGCCGGAAGGCACAAGGCTTCCCGCCACACGTGAGCTTGCCCGCTTATATGGAATGTCGAGGGGGTCGGCTGCTCAAAGTTATGATATGCTGCTCGCCGAAGGTTACGTGAAAGCCATGACAGGCAGTGGTACTTACGTGGCAAGGGGAGCCTCACTTACAAACAAAGAGATCGATCCTATAAATAGTGGTCCGGTGTTATCCACTTGGGGACAGCGTGTGCTTTATATGATGTCATCCTCAGGTGGTCAGACTGAATCGAGTGTGGAAGAGTCAGCCACTTGTGATGAACTCATCACATTTACTGGAGAGCGGGTGGCTTCCGGAAATTTTCCGTATTCGGAGTGGAAGCGTTTTCTAGGTCACGCAGCCAATGAAGCAAAAGAGGGAATATCTCAGGAATCGTTCTCTGCCGGCCATATGGAACTCCGTCGGGCGATTGCCGGACATTTGAGATTTACCCGAGGAATTCAGGCGGATGCTGATCATATCGTTATTTTTAGTGGATCGATGCAGGGCATTGTCCTACTTTCTCAATTATTGATCAATTCGGGTGATCCCGTCGTCCTTGAAAATCCCGGATATCACGGGATAAAAAATGCTGTGCAATCTTGCGGCGGAATCATTGTGCCAGCGGAGGTGGATCGGTCAGGCCTAATTCCGGAGGACTGGAATGCAAGGCTATTATTCGTTACTCCGAGCCGTCAATATCCAACTGGAGCTGTACTGTCTTTAGAACGGCGTAGGGAACTGTTGAAATGGGCAAGGCTTCATCAAGCGATTATTATTGAGGATGATTACGATAGCGAATTTCGCTGGGGCGGTCGTCCAATGGAGCCGCTTAAAGCACTGGATGACGGAGGGCATGTGATCTATATTGGATCTTTTTCCAAGACAATGTTCCTCGGTTTGCGTCTTGGATACGCCGTTCTTCCAAAAGCGTTGGTGAAGCCGGTGATCGCCGCCAAGGCATTGTATGAGCCGGTGTCATCGGCACTGTTGGAGCAGCGCGCCTTGTCTCTTTTTATATCAAGGGGGGCCTACAGTCGTCATCTGCGCCGGATGACCCGGCTGTATGGAGGGCGACATCAGTTTTTTTGCAGTCAGATGAAAGAAAAGGCAACACATTTGTTTCAACTGGAACCGGGTGATGCAGGTTTGCATGTCTATGCAAAATGGCTTCACGATGGTGAGAGATATGAGCTTTTTAAGAAGGCCGCACGCAAGAGAGGCGTGGAATTCAGGGATGCGGCTGTATACCGGCTTTCCCCCAGTTCCCCGGCGATCCCGGCGGCATGCTTCGGATTCTCCCATCTGAATGAAGAACAAATCGAAAGAGGTGTATCCCGAATGGCTCTCGCATGGGAGGACATGCAAAAGTAAAAAAAAAGGAGTATCATGGTGATAGAGAGATAGATAACTTTGGAGAGACAAGGGGGAGTGACGTGATGCTGAACGCATCGCTGTCTTCATTTGTAATCAAGCCCGCCTTGGCCAAAATCGCCTGCGAACCGGGGTGGAAATGGCAAAAGCGCGAAAAGCCGATGCAAAATTACGACTTGTTTTACGTGTGGAGCGGGGAAGGGACCGTAGTGCTTAATGATAAGCCATTTGAGGTAGGGAAAGGAAGCTGCTTCCTGTTCTACCCTGGTGATCATACGAGTGCCACACATAACCCTCAGAAGCCGTTAGTTCTAACCTATATACATTTTGATATTACCGATCCTGTCAGCGAGGTGCCGGCGCCTTATCGGAGGCTGAACGAGACGATGGATTTTGAATATTTGCTTGCCAGATACGTTCGGCTGTACCTTGATCAACCTTACGGGGCAGAAGAAGAAGGGAAAATCATTTTAAAACAGCTGATGATCTACCTGCTCAGGGAAGACCGGGATACACCAGTGATCAAAAAAGCGAGCAATCATCTTACTGAAGCGATTCATGAGATTGCCAATTATGTTAGACTACATCCAGGTATACCGCACCGGGTCGAAGATCTGGCTGCACGAGCAGGGCTGTCTCCACGCTATTTTTCGATTAAGTTCAAGGAGCTTATCGGCACGCCGGTACAGTCATATATTATCAAAATGAGAATAGAGCGGGCCCAGCATTTATTACTCCACCAGGGAATGAATGTGACAGAGGTGGCGGATGCTCTCGGATATAGGGATATCTTCTTTTTCAGCCGCCAGTTCAAACAGTACACAGGGAGAAGTCCTTCTGAGGTTCGCTAAAGGAGGATAGATCTGGTTCACGGGGAAATTGTAAGGGGAATATTCTGAATAAGGTCTTGAAAAGACAGAGAGGGGGTACCGGCAATGAGCCAAAGAAGACGGATGCGCAGCCTAATTTCCAACTGCGGGGGCTGTGGTATTTTTAGAAACCGCTTGCGTCGGTTTAAGAATACGAAGCCTAAGCAGGATTTATGGTTCTAATTCATTCATAATACATTTCAGCACCTTCGTTATTTCCCGAGAGGAATGATCCTACCCGGCGAACATAGCGGGGTGCTTTTTTAAATATTAGATTTATATGTTTCACGTATGATGCCGAAGGCGTTTATTCTTGGTTAGTATGCTATTGAATCTACGTATGGCGGATACTAAGATAGATAGAACGTAGGGAAGCTTAGCATTGGAACAATCAAGGTCTGAAGGAGAGAACGAATGGGAAGCATGGGGGATTTTACAGGGAAAACAGCATTCGTCACAGGGGCTTCTAGCGGTTTTGGGCTTCTGATATGTCTTGAGCTGGCGGCGCAGGGATATCATGTGGCGGCAGGAATGCGAAGGCCTGAAGGCTCGGACAGATTGCTTAGTTTAGCAAGGGAAGCAGGATTGGAATCACGGATTCATGTGGTCACGCTGGATATATGTGAGCCGGAATTGGTAAAGAACGCTGTACTTGAAATTGAGAAGTTATGGGGGCGTTTGGATCTACTTGTGAACAATGCGGGTGAGGCCGTTGGCGGATTTGTAGAAGAAGTACCGCTTGAAGCATGGAGGAAACAGATGGATGTGAATTTTTTCGGAACCGTATCTGTGACACAAGCCGCTCTCCCGCTTATACGCAAAACAGGAAAAGGCAGAATCATTTTTATGAGTAGTATTAGCGGAGTAGTTGGATTTCCGGGTTATGGACCATATGCCTCCTCAAAGTTCGCTGTAGAAGGATTTGGTGAATGCCTCTCGCTGGAGCTTCAGCCGCTAGGAATCGATGTAGTGCTGATCGAACCTGGTGCGTATGGTACACCCATATGGAGTAAAGGTTTTAGCGATATTAGTGCACAAGAGGGATCTCCTTATAGGGCTATGCTGGATGATGTGCTGAATTTCTCAAAAGCAACCGCCGAAAGCAGCGGCGACCCTCGAGAGGTGGCCCATCTGGTGGGGGAAATCGCACGGATGAAATCTCCCCGATTCAGATATCGGCTACCGAAGGGCACACGTATGACATTTACAGCCAAGCTGCTGCTGCCTTACCGGATGTTCCAGCGCATCGTGTTGAAGACGCTGAGCAGGAAGTGCTGAAATTCAGGAGTTCTTGGCTGACGGCTTGTGAAGTAGGCCGAGGAGTTCTCCCATCTTGACCTTATCCCCGAGCTTTAGATCACCACGAGGTGTGAAGGTTCCGTTCTCCGTCAGCAGGACGACGGTAGAGCCGAATTCAAAGTAGGCAAGGTCATCGCCGTTGCGCCATTCATTCGCCTTCTCGTCGGTATAACGAATACTGCTGACATTCATAGCGCCAACCTTAACAACGGACACTTCACCGTGTTCATGTCTGATATATGTTATGAGTCTTTCGTTGCGGCTGAGCACATTTCGGATATTGGTCAGCGCAAAATCGTTTACCGGATACACCTTGCCCCGGAGATGCTCGCTTTCCGCTTTCTTACCTGTTACCGGAGAATGAATCCGGTGGTAGTCAGTAGGACTTAAGTAAAGTACGAACACATAGCCATTAAGATAGTTCCCCATCCGTGGAGAATGGTTCAGTAGTTCGTCGACGGTATAATCCTGGCCCTTTACGTTCAGAATGGTTCCCGCTTTGATGGGTCCCATGCCTGTGATGAGGGCGTCGACTGGGCTGGTCATTGCGCCCGCTGTTTCATCGATTTCGCGCATGCCCATTTTTAAACGGCGGGAAAAAAATTCGTTTAGCGAACGGTATTCATGTATTTCTTTTTCAGCCTCATGGGCGGGAATTTTGTATATTCGAATAAAAGTTGGTATGAGATAACGGCTCCATCTGCTGTGGGAAAAGCTACCCATGATGCGGGATACCCACTTTCGGGAGGAGAGTTCTGTCATCAGCTTCAGTAATTGTTTAGCCATGTAATTCTCCTTTGTGCTTGCATTAACAAATAGCGTTTTTGGATATATGCGCACTCTGCATTATATTGACATAGAATAGGGCCTAAAGCAATAAAAAGGGGATTTTGAAAAATAGGGGCTTGCAAATTCAGGAAGGAGTGGTGTATTTTAAAGTCAGCTTAAAACCGAATAGGGAATACGGGGGCTTGAGTGAATCAGGCTGAGACTGCAGATGTTGATCCCGCTGCTGACCGTTAATCTGAACTGGGTAATGCCAGCGTAGAGAATATCCGACCCTGATAGGGCCTATTTTCCGTCTGCGCATATTTTCCAGACGGTTTTTTGCCGTGTTTGTTAATTTAATTTGGGGTAGGAGGAGAAGCTGTGATGCAATCTGGTGTTGAAGCAAAAAAGAATGGAAATGTTAGAAGGGGACTGCGGCTTAGTGATATTCTCGTTACGGTTCTGGTCTCGCTTGTTCTAGGTGTGATATACCACTTCTGGGGTTCGGTATACAGCTTGTTTAAGCCGTTATTTTTTGAGGCGGATGAGATGATGTATGGCATGTGGTTTGCAGCAGCTCCGCTTGCTTTTCTGTTGATTCGCAAGCCAGGGGTAGCATTAATTGCAGAGCTTGCAGCTTCGCATGTTGAAGTACTGTTCGGAAGCGGCTGGGGATTGAATCTGCTGCTGTACGGTATCATACAGGGTCTGGGAGCGGAACTGGTGTTTGCCGCCTTCCGTTACCGGAAACATGCTGCCTGGACTGTTGCATTGGCCGGTGCTGCGTCTGCGATCGGATCGATGGTGATGGATTTCTATTTAGCTTATACAGACAATTATGTGTGGTGGATGTTTGTTGCCAAGTACAGCATGCGTGTTGCGAGCGGTGCGTTAATTGCAGGACTTCTGATGTTCGCTTTGGCCAAGGCATTAGAGCGGACGGGTGTAACCTCACTGCTTCGGCCTGCTTCAGCCAAAGATTATGAAGCTTTGGACGATCCGCGCCATGTGTGAGAACCCAGGTGATCAGCATTCAGCGAGTGCTGGCGAAGGAATAGTGCCATCCCATTCATTATATGTGGAAGGGTTGCGGCTGAAATTTCCGGGTGAAGACCGGCTGCTGTTTAAAGATTTGTCTTTTGCTGCCCAAAAAGGGGAAAAGGTACTTCTGCTCGGACCGAGCGGATGCGGTAAATCTACACTGCTTCAGGTACTCAGCGGGATGATACCCCATGCGATAGAGGTGCCAATGAAATGCTCGAATCAGCGGATTCCGTCTTCTTGGGCGTATGTGTTCCAAGATCCGGACACCCAGTTTTGCATGCCGTATGTAGATGAAGAACTGGCCTTTGTGCTCGAAAACCTTTCTGTGCCACAAGAAGAGATGACAGGCCGGATGCAGGAAGTGTTAAGTTCCGTTGGCTTGCGATTAGAAAATTTACATATACCGATCAGCCATCTCTCTCAGGGGATGAAACAGCGCCTTGCACTCGCGTCCGCACTGCTCCTTCAGCCGGAGGTACTGTTTCTGGATGAGCCTTCAGCGCTGCTGGATCCGGAGGGGCGAGAACAGATTTGGGAGGCAGTGAAGTCCGTCTCAGATGGACGGACGCTGATTATTGTGGAACACCGGATTGAAGAAATGGCAGCTTATGTGGACCGGGTGGTGCTGTTTGGCCCGGATGGAGTAATTCTGGGCGAGGGAAGTCCCGAAGTTGTGTTTACCGCGTTTCAAAAGGAGATAACGGAATACGGCATCTGGTATCCGGGGGTATGGGACGATTATGCTGGATCTCCAGCCGGGGCGGAAACCTTCCGACTGTTAACCTCGGATAGGGTAAGAGCAGGGGAATTACGTAAAGGTGTAGACGCAGAGGGTATGTTGTGTGATGTCAGTGCTGCCCATTTAGGAGAGTTATCCCCAAACGCGAGTGGCGGTAATACAAGCCGAATGATGGGATGGCATGGTGGAGAACAGGAACAATTCCATGTGGGGGTAGTGAATCAGGACCCGATACTTGAACTGAGCAATTTCACGGTGCTCCGCAAAGGGCAGTCGGTTGTGGCAGTTGATAAAGCTACGGTTTATCCGGGCGAATTCGCAGCCGTTATCGGGCCGAACGGAGCAGGCAAAAGCTCGCTTCTGCTCGGTCTGATGGGACTGCTTAGGGCGGAAGGGGAATACCGTCTTGGCGGAGATCTTGTTCCGACAGGGAAAAAGAGAAAGGAACGCAAACTCCGTCAAGCAATGCTGCGGCGAATCGGCTTTGTCTTCCAAAATCCAGAGCTTCAATTCGTCACAGAACGTGTCCTGGATGAAGTGGCCTATTCTCTTCTCGTAGACGGAATACCGTCCGAAGAGGCAGTACTGGCTGCGCGTGACACCCTGAAGCGGTTTGGGCTTAATGGGCTAGAGCAGCGTCATCCTTATCAGCTGTCGACCGGTCAAAAGCGAAGGCTAAGCGTGGCGACCGCAATGGCACGAGAACCAGAGATCCTGCTGCTGGATGAGCCAACGTTCGGACAGGATGCACGGAATACGTTCTCCATCCTGGAAATGTGCGAAGAGCTGCGCCAAGCAGGTACAGCCATTCTGATGGTAACCCATGAGATGCAAATTGCCCAAAATGCGGCAACTCATATATGGGAAGTCCAGAAGGGGAAGATTTTTTCGCAGCAGGCTTCTTCCAGATTGAAGGGAGATCCTTTCGATGAAAACGGTGCTGCTGAGGGTTCGGGAGAACGCAGCTTGGTGCTATCGGGGGTGAGCCGATGAATTTCTGGAAGCCGGATCGGCTGACCTGGCTGCACCGTGCGAATCCAGTCATAAAGCTTGGGGTGCTGATGGGACTATTCTTAATGACCGTGTTGACACATGATATTGATTTTGTCATGTATCAAGCTGTTATTTTTACCGTATGTCTGTTGGTCTTAAGTGGCATAAAGCCTTGGAAAATGCTTCTGTTCTTCCTTCCGTTTGCGATCGCGTTTCTATCTTCATCTTCCTCGATGATGCTGTTTGGTCGGGGCGAGAATATATGGTGGGAGTGGGGATTGTTCCGTGTGTCGGAAGAAAGCTTTTATCGGGGGCTACATCTTGGGTTTAAGGGAATCACGTTTGCGGCTGAGGGTCTTCTATTCGTAACAACAACGTCCTCAGTAGATCTGTTTTACGGATTGATGCAGAAGCTGAGACTTGCTCCCAAATATGCTTATAGCTTCATGGCTTCTATCCGACTGCTGCCGATGGTGTGGGAGGAATATGTAGCCCGCCGTCAGGCACTTCAGATTCGTGGTCTACGGCCGATTCGGGGAGTTAGGGGCGTGGTACATAGAGCAGGAATGTATGCTGTTCCGCTGCTTGCCCAGAGTATCCGAAGGGCCCATCGGGTCGCGGCCGCGATGGAGGCAAAGAAGTTTAACGGGGAGAACGGAAAACATAGAACCTACTATTATGTGTCCCGGTTCACCGTGTATGATGTGCTCATCGTCCTACTGTTGGCAGGAGCTGCTTGTACGGCTTATGCCATTGCCATTCGTTATCCTTGGTTCGGGATCGGCGATGTGCGATTTAATTGATTTTGGGAATATATAGTGCTAAACTACATGTAAATACTTTCCTGCTACCGTATAAAGCGGAGCTTGCCGAGATCTCGGTGGGCTCCGTTTTTTTTCGTGAAGTTCTGCGTAAACAGTAGGAAGTGTGCCTATTTTACTAGAAGGAGTTATAGGAATATAATACCAATTTAATATAAAATATGATAATATAGTAACGATTTTACTATAGCAATCCTAGATAAGCTGAACTGAAAATTCCCAGCCTTAGCATCACTACGAATGCGGATTATTCTTACGATCGCTGTTTTGAAAACGCATTAAAAATATATTAAGGAGAGTGAGTGATTATGAAAATGTACTTTAAGAGTGTGCTAGCCGGTTTAATCGCTATAGGTGCTGTATTTCCATTTACGGGTACTGGGGAGGTTTTAGCAGCTACGAAATTTAAGGACGTGCCGGGAAATCATTGGGCAAAGGACGCTATTTATTCGGCAGTAAACAAAGGTTACTTTAAAGGGTATTCGGATGGAACGTTTCGTCCTAACGCCAATATTACCCGAGCGGAATTTGCAGCATTGATGTCAAGAGTGTCCAATAACATGGTTGCAGATGAGCTTGGTTCATTTTCAGATATTAAAGGACATTGGGCTGAAGCGGGTATTACTAAAGCCATTGGTATGGGTTTTATTTCAACACAGGATTACCCAAACGGCTTTAAACCAGGCACTTCACTGACAAGAACGGAAATGGCGAAGTGGATGGCTTCTGGGTTGGCTGCTAAGAATGAAGATTTTAAACAGGCTCTCTCAGATACAGAGGATACATTGGTTCCTGTTGCCGAATATCACAAAGGTGGCTTGAATAAGTCTGATTATCCTTACGTATCTGTAGTGTTGGGAACCGGTCTTATGGCAGGATATCCTGATGGAACCTTTGGACCAGGTAAAACTACAACCAGAGCCGAGGTAGCTGTGATTCTTGCAAGGTTAGAACAAGTACAAACGAAGCAAGCAAGCTCTTTTAGAGACTTAAATGAATTCCGTGAAGTAGGGTTGACGGGGACAAATCTGTTATCTGCTACACCGTATGTTTATAGAGAACTTATTAATTCGGACAAAGTAGCGAGTTTTGATCGATTTGCAAACAAGCCTTACAACATGCTTTATAATCGCGGAAAAATGACGGTTCATAGAATGATTGTAGTGGATGCCAAAACACTAACTAGCCATAAAAATATATACGGAAAAATGTTCATGGACAAGGATTTCGATAGGATTTTTAATAGTGACTATTATTCTGTTTTCATTGAAGCAACAGTGGTTCCTAATGACAATACATCTTTAACTAATGCAGCTTTCTCTCCTTCTACAGTTTATAACTTTACTAAGGCTACGAGCTTCTACAGTGGTACCCTAAATAAATTTGGGATAAAGGCATTGCCTAGTAGAGCTGACTATCTTGAATCTGGTTTCTTTAAAAAGGATGTGCCAAGACGCTTCTGGATGCTTAGATATATGCCAAAAGAGTGGGTAGAAGATTATAGCGGAACAATGGGCACTGGGAATACATCAGTAAGTTTTTTCATTCCAAAAAAACAATAAGGGGACAGCGCTAGATGAAGAAAGCCCATATTATCTTTCTTATAGGTGTTTTAATCACTAGTATCATTTTTTCGCCCTTAAAGATTGATATTGCTAATGCAGCTCCAACAGATCCAGTCGGTACAGTAAGTTCTGATGAAGAAGATACTAAGCCTTTGAAACCGCCACAGTTTATTCCTGACGGATCGACCCCAACAGCACATCAAAAAAAAGTGACAAGAGTAAAGGGAGAACGTCAATCAGAACCAGGGGTATATTGGTACCAGCTTGATAACGGAAAGTGGCGGGCAAATAGTTACCGTGCTCCTGGCGGAACTATTGATGTTCCTATGGCTGGAACGAATGAAAATCCATGGCCGGAAGATGGTACGGTTGTTGATAAAATCGAAATGAAAAGTAGTCCCTTGTATGAACCTCACATATGGGTGGATAGTAATGGTAAGGATGGTTATCATCCAAGCAAAGTTACAAAACAAATCATAACAGAAGTCCATACACTAAAAGGACGGCAGGGTTTTGATTCACAAATTACGGCTCTTGAAATATCTGATTTAAAAACTGCTGTGATGATCACATCTCAAACAGGAAAATCATTCAATCATTTTGATTACAAAAACACAGGAAATAAAAGATGGAGCGATGCTATTGGAGGTTACTTACCTTGGTATAAATATACGGCAGCATATTACACACCAATAAATATCTTTTGGCGTGGTGATTATGTTGAACAAAAGAAAATAACTCTAACCGGTAAAACATCACTGAAAGTTGGAGAAGAAACGAATCTAAAAGCTGCCGTAGCCACAATGGCAGCTGGTCAAACTGATTATGGTACACCGGTGGATGTTTCTACGGGGATTCATGAATGGAACTCTAATAACAAAGGTGCCGTCGAACCGGTTGGGAAAAGTGGAAAAATAAAAGGAGTCAAAAAAGGGTCCGCAAAGATAACAGCTGTCTGGAAAAAGGATGGTTATGAATTGACGGCCACGATTACCATCACGGTAGATGGCGATAAACCACCATGTAAGCCAGGAGAGCCAGGATGTGAAGAGCCACCCCCACCTCCTATGTGTACAGTACCGACACCAGGAACAGTGATACCCGGAAAATACATGGATCCGGTCGCTACTGCGGTTATAAAAGCGGATCAACGAGGCAGTGAACAGTTTGATGTTCTGCAAGGAATACCGACATCTGAGAGTTTATATGGGAATATTCTAGCAAGAAATTATCTTTATCAAAATAAGTTCGTTAATATGACCGGCACGTGTGCATTTACGGTGAATGTTGAAAAAACATGGACATTGACTTGGGACCCTGGAAAGACAATTACTGTCGATGGAAAAACGACTACTGTTCCGGATCCGCAGTCTGATCAAGAAACGGTAACACAGACACATATCATCGAACGGCCATACTCTTTTTGGGCGATCGATAATTTGGAAGTTTACAAGATTGATCAGGGAATACTTCGGAATTATGCCTTGCCAGGCGGTGAGATTTCAATTGATCCGAAAGAATACCAAGAGCCAGAGTTTACTGCAGAACAAACCGGGAATTTTTATCCTCCACCAGATCCAGGAACCATTACGGCTCCAGGAGGAAGCAAGAACGGAGGAAAGAGCAGACCGTCACCAGACAACGAAGACTTAAAGAGCTTCGCTGAAGATGCAGTCGGCAAGGTCCAAGTTACCAATGATTCGCTGGACTTTAACAATCAAACCATCATCAATGGGGAGCGAGTGGAAGAAAAAGGACCTAAGCCGGGAAGTATTCCGGCGCCAACGCAGATAGGACAGGATGTACTATACAGTCCTAACCATATGATCAGCAAAGATAAGGTCAATAGAGCTAACACAACAAGCGCTGGTGAGATTTTCTACGGTCTGATACCCGGGAATATCAACGGTGGTAGCGACCAGAAGTTTTCAATCCATGGAATTAATACAGTTACTGTACATACTCCGGTAGTTAACTACTCTTCGGTGACGGATGATCAGGCACATAATCAAAAGACTAACCCGAATTATTCTCGGGCAGCATTCATCTTAGAGAGGCCATTTAAAGTACGAATTCCTACGAATGGACAGCATGTGAATTATCCTGGTTATGGGAACAGGGATTATGCTAAGTACTTCCGAACGAAACAAGTGAAATTCCCTTTTGATACGTACAACGGTAGCCGAACTATATTCTACCCGAAAGGTACCTGGATCGATATACCCGTTAACCAGTTGGATACAGAATTCTTCTTACCCGTGTGGGTAGACGAAGGCGATTACCAAGTGGACTTTAGGAACATCGCTGAAAATGCACCTGGGGATTTTTCAACTCAGCCAAGCGCGAACCAGGATTTGAGCCACCATGTGGCGACGGATATTGAACCAGTGGAAGTTATTGGACGAGTATACGATTTTCGAATCACGGATATCGTCGATTACAACTGGGAAACCGTATTTCGTACGCAAAAGGGAAGCGCAACGCCGCGCGGCACATTTTATTGGACTGGTCAGCGGGATATAGACGGAGATCCTAGAGGAAATCAGCTGCCGTATACACTGCCTATCGCACCAGGGAAACATCCACAGCAAGGATATAAGAACATCTCTGTGAAAACAGGCTACCATTACAAATTTGATCTCAAAACAAAAGGGAATATGTTCAGCATAAGAGATGGCATCTCGATAACACCTAGCTTCGATTTTGTGAAAAAAGATGGATCAGGTCGGCAGCCAGTAGATCTTTATTATCACAGCAGCAGCCGGAACTTTATCCGAATCGGATCGCCTCAGGACACAGAGAAGCGATATGTGATTCTTAATGAACGGCTCCGGAATGTGCCCCAGAGTGAAATGCAGGATACGGCGTCGTATTTGTACAATCACGGCGGAGCATCCGGTGGGATGTCGGCTCAGGCTTACGCCAAGCAGTATATGAACAAAATCTCCAAGAGCAAGACATGGGTTGGGCGTTATGATTGGATGCTGTTGCCTTCCGGAGTGCGTACCCTGATCGGTCCGAAGATCGGACTTCCTCCTTCGGTGGATTCAGAAAGGGCCAATGCAGCTGTTCAGCGCTGGTATGGAGAATACAGTATTCCGTCGGACGTTTATGTCGTCAAGAAAGGAACCAATCTTGCCGCTTATGGCCGCGGAAAGGGGATCGACGAGAAATCGGACGTTTTTCTGAAAAAAGGTTTTATCGTGGTGAACTTTAATATTGAGACCATTCAAAATGGCAACATAGATCGGCCGCATCTCCAGTATATTCATGCTCCACTGATGAATCAGTGGAAGCTGGAAGGGTTCAATAACACGTATACCGATCCGTATGGTAACAGGTTCGCACTGACCGATGGTGACACGGTGTTTTATCATGCGGATCAGTCCAGTAAGAAAGATTTTTCCTCGCAAGTACCTCACTAGTGGGATGGGGAGAGAGCATTTTAAGTTGATGTGATACTAAATAGCCAAGCGCTTAAAGCGCTTGGTTTTTTAGATTGGAATGCAGATTGGAAGTAAGATTCACCGTATAAGAAAAAGCAAAAGTGATATAATGTATTCTCGACAACAAGATTATAGCTGGAGGAAATGATGTGGAAACAGAAGGACAGTTAAAGAAACAGATCGGGCTATCGGTAGCCATGTCCATTGTTATCGGTACCGTTATAGGTTCAGGCATTTTTATGAAGCCAGGGGTTGTTATTCAATATGCGGGTGGTTCAACGCTTGCTCTTGTCGCATGGCTCCTAGGTGGAATTATTACGATTGCGGGTGGTCTTACGATTGCGGAAGTCGGAGTGCAAATTCCGAAGACCGGAGGACTGTACGTTTATATGGAGGAAGTGTACGGCAAGATTTGGGGCTATTTGTGCGGGTGGATGCAGACAATCATTTATGGACCGGCGATTATCGGTGCATTGGGGCTGTATTTTGGACTGCTGCTCGCCAATCTGTTCTACCTATCCGAAGCATGGTATCTCCCGCTTGGCATCGGCGCTGTTATTTTCTTGGCTACTGTTAACAGTCTAGGAACCAGGTATGGCGGATCGATTCAGACGATAACCACGCTTGCCAAATTCGTACCGATTGTGCTTATTGCTGTGCTGGGCGTCTGGAAAGGTAACGAGCAGGTATTCAGCAGCGGGAGTCCGGTCATGGATCAGCTGGGGATGGGAGCGGCCATTCTGGCAACGCTGTTCGCTTATGATGGATGGATGCTGCTAGGATTCGTGGCTGGTGAGATGAAAAATCCCGCAAAACATTTACCAATCGCCATTGTTGGTGGCTTAACCGTAGTAACCATCGCATACTTGGTGATCAACTTTGCAATGTTGAAGGTGCTTCCGGCATCCGAAATCGTCTCCCTGGGGACGGCTTCAGCGGGGAAAGTGGCGGAAATTTTAATGGGAGGGATCGGTGCCAAGATTATCAGCGTCGGTATTCTGATCTCTATATTCGGCTGTATGAACGGGAAAATCTTAACTTTTCCCCGAGTGCCTTTTGCTATGGCGGAACGACACCAGCTTCCTTTTTCGAAAATTTTGAGTAAGGTTCATCCGAAATCGCGGACACCAGTGGCTGCTATCGTCATGCAGGTGATCCTCGCTGTCATTATGATGGTGCTCAGTAATCCGGACTATCTGTCGGAGATGGCGATTTTCGCTATTTACCTGTTTTACATTATGGCGTTTATCGCAGTATTCATTCTGCGAAAGCGTCGTGCAGATCTGAAGCGGCATTACAGTGTACCTCTGTATCCATTTGTTCCGCTAGTAGCGATTTCAGGCTCGCTGTTTGTGGTGATCAGCACGCTGCTGAACCAACCGGCGAACAGCTTGTGGGCGATCGGCCTGACGCTGATCGGACTGCCGGTCTATTATATTTTGCAGAAGATATATCAAAAAGGGTAAATGAATATAAGGACTATATGACTTGGATAAGGACTGGACGCAAGAACGTTCGGTCCTTTTTTTGTACGAAATAAATCCCATTATAGGAACTAATGTTCGTTTATGTGTCAAAAAAATATAGCATTTCCTGTGGAATGCCGGCTCGCAGGTAATATTCCCGCTTACTTTCTTCACGCATGGGCGCTAAATCAGCTGTCAATAAAGCAACGGCAAAACGATTTGCCTGTCTTTCGAGTTTACCGGGGCAGAAGTAAGAATGCTCTTCCAGAAATAAACGGCTTATCCCCTTATGAAGACGGTCGTGTCCTAGCTCATGAGCGCATACAAACCGCTGCCATTCGGCAGGCAGATGGGAATTGATGACGATAAACCGCCTTCTAAGCTTGCGGAAATAAAGCCCTTTGGTTGTTTTGCCAAGATCAGCGTACCGGATGTGGATTCCAAGCGACGCAGACAATTGAAAGGGGCAGTTGGTATGATGTTTTTTGATGAGCTTGCGAATTAAAGGTTGTACCAGATCATCCATGCCGTTTCACCTGCAACATTATTGTAGTGTGTTCGTTCTTTATAAAAAGCCAATACCGGTTGTCCATTATCAGAGTTTTACTCTACCGTTTCTTGTTCCGTTTATTCATCTGTTTGGCCTCCCAAAACAACCCGGTCAACACATCCTTGATTCGCTGTTTGTCTTCCTGATCCAGTGGAATACCGTCGAACATCAGATCTCCGTCATCTTCCAGCATTTTTTTGAAATCCCTCTTATCCTTGTACGTTGCCCATTCGGGAACCGGCATGTCTACTCCAGACTTCTGGTCGGTATGCTCACTCTCCAAATAACCCGCCCGCTTCATCAGCTCCTCATAGGAGCCGTCCAATGCATCGGCAATTTTGCGGATCGTTTGCGGCTTGGGGACGCCCCTTAGACCATTTTCAATACGCGATATTTGTGAACCGCTGATCTCAGCGGCCTGAGCCAACTGATTCATGCTCCATCCACGTTCTTCCCTTAACTGTTTTAAGTATGAACCAAATGATTGCTCCACGTTCCGGCCACTCCTTACCTTCGCCCATATAGCTTCTTATTAATTATAGTATAAACAGATCGAATGCTTTTGCCAACAGGTAAAAGAAAAAGAGATATCATTGCCAAAAGGCAAGGTAAACGGAGGTAAGCAGACGTCCATGACGATAGATTAGGAATTTTAGTATTTTACGACAATGTCCAAATAGTGGTATATTGTATTTAAATACGAACGAAAATACGAACAGTGAATAATGAATGTTTTGATGCCAAATGGCAAAATAACCATCGTTGTGGGATATGGGGTTGAGCGTAGCAGCGCTGTTTTACATTAATACGACTTTCTAAAGAGGAGCGAATTGGCATGAACTCTATTTTACCGGAATTGGATCGCAGAAAAACCCAAATTGCTGTTGAGGCGATATTTGAGAAGTATCGTATCTATAAAATGATTACGTTTGAAGTAAGAGAGGTGAGCATGACTGCATCGTATACAGAGCGGTTCCACGGACCGACCAATGTGACCTCAGATCAAACGGCGAAGATTGCCATATATAATGTAGATGTTCCTGCGGCAAGGAAGGATTATTGTGAGATGATTGAATCGATCGTGGGGCGGCTTAGTGAGCGTGAGCAGCTACTGATACGGGAGAGATATATGAAGCAAGACGATGTATTTGATTATAAGGTGTACAACCATATTCTTGAACCGCCAGTCAGTAAGGATACGTATACGAAGATCCGCACCAAGGCCTTTTATAAAATGGCTCTTGTCTTTGCGGACAGGGGGCTGATAAAGCTGACGGAGCTAGAGAAGGCTGCGAAATGTAAATTAGGTTGATTGTTATGGCTTAATCAATAGAAACCGGAGGACCTAACAGGTCTTCCGGTTTCACATCATTGAAGCGGCATGTCTCTATTTATGCTGTACAACTATTTAGACAGTGGGACAGAGTGTGTCTAAATACTTAGACTTGCGCTGCAGTGTTACAAATTCAACCGCTTCAGCTTGTTATATAGTGTTGCCCTTGAGATGCCAAGTTGTTTGGCAATGGTCAGCTTATTTCCATTAGCTGATGCTAGCGCTTGCAATAATAAATTCCGCTCTAATTTATCGAGCTCCGCTTGAAACTTTGCACCGTCCATCTCCATAATGTCTAAGTTATAGGACATTGGATTCGAAACTGCGATATCCTTATCCCCTGAATAGATATTGTCAGGTAAATATTCGCGTCGAATCTCACCATCGGTGGAGAAAATCACTAGTCGCTCTATTGTGTTGCGCAATTCCCTGATATTGCCCGGCCAGTCGTAAAGGAGCAGATCTTCAAACACATCGGGAGCAATAGACTGGATATGCCGGCCGTAAATAAGCGAGAATTCTTGCAGGAAGGATTGCGCCAATTCGTAAATATCTTCTTTGCGTTCACGCAAGGAAGGGATCTCAATGGAAACCACGTTCAATCGATAGTACAGGTCCTCACGAAAGCTGCCCTCGGCAATCATCTGTTCCAGATTGCGGTTGGTTGCTGCGATGATACGGCAGTCGGTCTGCTTCAACTGTGTGCCGCCAACGGGAAAATAACTTCGCTCTTGCAGCACACGAAGCAGCTTGACCTGCATCTCCAGCGGCATTTCCCCGATCTCATCCAGGAATAGGGTGCCGCCGCTCGCGAGTTCTATTTTTCCCTTCTTGCCTTTAGGGTCCGCTCCCGAGAAGGCTCCCCTCTCATAGCCAAACAATTCACTCTCGAACAAGGCAGCTGGAATGGCTCCGCAGTTGATGGCAATATACGGAGCACTGCTCCCTTCACGGGAATCATGGATTGCTTTGGCGAAAAGCTCTTTCCCGGTGCCGCTTTTTCCTTGAATGAGGACCGTCGCTTTGGTTGTACTGATCTTTCGGATGGTATCGATGCTATTCTTGATGGTTCTGCTTGTTCCTTTGATATGTTGGAAAGGATCGCTTGAAGGGCTGAGCATGGCGACTTCCTTCTGTAAATGATGGACCTTGGTCGTCATCTGGAGCAATTCCTGATGGAGTCTCATTTGTGTGGTCAGATCGGATTCTGCCGCTACAGCGCCAATGATCTGATCATCTAGGGTGATGGGATTGGAATTAATGAGGACAAACATATCTTGGCGAGGCCGGTGCTGCATTTTATGGGCTGATTCGCCGGTCTTGAGCGTTCGTAGCGACTGTAAACGGTCAACTTGAAAAAAATCCGAAGCGGGCTTCCCAATAATCTCGTCCCTGCGAATTGAGAAGATGTGCTCCGCGCCGGATGTCCAGACGGCCACATGGCCTTCCTCGTTGATTAGTGTAATCGCGACATCGGGATTAAGCGTTTCTAAGGTGGAGGAGAAATAAGCCTCCAGATGCCGAAACGCTTGCAGCGTGGCTTCGATCACATCGCTTGATGAGATATAGCCAACGGGTGTACCGTTGCGTTCCACAATCGCGAGAGGGGCCACTTTGAATGCTTGAGTGATGCTTTGTAAAGAATCATCTATATTTACAACAGCAACATCCATTACACAGGGTTGGTCAAGAAGTTTGGGAGCGGTTTCTAATTGCAGCAAACCATAGCGGCCCTGATCGTTCTCCAAGAAGATAGGAACTCCAACAGCCTCGTGTTGAACGCCCTCAAGCTCTGACAGGTTAGACAGATGAATCATACTGTAATCCGTACGGATAAGGCATTCCAGACTAGGCAATACATGTTTCATTCCGGCGCCCCCTATATATGATAAATAAACATTTTATCATGTTTGTATTATTAGGGCCATTATACCTAGCCTGATTTTCAGTGTAAATATTATTTGAACATATTGCTGAGAACCATCCACAGGTTGGCTGGTTTCTCGGCCAATCGGCGAGTGTAGTAGGGATACCACATCGTGCCATAAGGCATATAACAGCGGATACGGTAACCTTCTTTGGCTAATTCAGCCTGATCATTCATCCGTAAGCCGTAAAGCATCTGGAACTCAAACGCATCCTTGGTGATGCCATTCTCCTTGGTGTAGGTTTTGACCCAGTTTATGATCCGATCGTCATGTGAGGCGATCGCTGTATATACGCCACTGTCCAAATGCATCTTGATGATCCGTTTGTAATTGTCAATCACCTCACTCATTTGCTGATAGGCAACCGTTGAAGGTTCTTTATAGGCTCCTTTTACAAGCCGGAGATTGACTTTAGCGTCGATCAAATGGTTAACATCTTTCTCCGTGCGAAGTAAGTATGCTTGGATGACGGTGCCGACATTGGTCAGACCCTCCGCATGCAGCCGGAGTACAATATCAATCGTGGCTTGGGTGAAAGGCGAATCCTCCATATCAATTCGGACGAAATTGTTATGTTGTTTAGCTTGGAGCACGATCGAGCGGATGTTATCGTAACAGACTTGCTCGTCGAGGGCCAATCCCATCTGTGTCGGCTTCAGCGATACATTGGAGCTGACTTTCCGCTCAGCAATGCCTTCCACAAGCCTGATATATTCTTCCCTGTATGCTGCAGCTTCGTTTAGGTGCGAAATGCCCTCTCCTAAATGATCCAGCGTCACCATTATTCCCTTGTCATTCAGATGCTCAATTTCGTCCAGTGCTTCAGCGAGTGTGTCGCCTGCAATGAATTTACCGGCCAATTTCCGACCGTATTTCATGGCAAGTTTCTCGACCATACGATTTCCGGAAACCGACAACAGCGTTTTGCGATAAAGTTCAATGTGATCCAAAGATTATTTCCCCTTTCAAGAGGTTTGTAGTAATAAAGATACTGAATCGACATATTTTTAAGCAAAATATGTGCCAAATAGCATTGATTTTGACTTGGTATGATAATTGCTTTGTATCTTTGTGTGAGAAGACGATATATCTAAACAAATTGTGAGAGGATGGTTGTTCGAATATGAGAACCGAGTTTAAGAATGAGGCATTTGTAAATTTTAAGGAAGAAAGCAACCACGAATTATTTGAGCAGGCGCTGAAAAAAGCAGAGGCTGAACTGGGCAAAGAGTATCCACTCATCATTGGCGGCGAAAGAATTACAACCGATCGTACAGCCGTTTCCATAAATCCGGCCAATCATTCGCAGGTGATTGGCATTGTCTCGCAAGCGGATACCCATCTTGCAGAGAAAGCGATTCAAGTGGCGGCAGCGACATTCGAGACATGGAAACATACCGATCCGAATGAACGCGCAAGGTACCTGTACCGGGCAGCAGCCATTTTGCGCCGGCGCAAACATGAATTCTCTGCCATCATGACGTTCGAGGCCGGAAAGACCAGAGTGGAGGCTGACGTGGAAACAGCGGAAGCCATTGATTTCCTGGAGTTCTATGCACGTGAGATGCAGCGGCTCAGTCTACCTCAGCCGTTAACGGCAAGTGCTGAGGAAGAGAATGAACTGTATTATATCCCGCTTGGAGTTGGTGTCGTCATTCCGCCTTGGAATTTTCCGCTAGCAATTATGGCAGGTATGACTGCAGCCGCCATCGTTACCGGCAATACCGTTGTCCTAAAGCCGGCAAGCACTACGCCGGTAATTGCCGCGAAATTTATGGTCTTGCTTGAAGAGGTGGGTTTGCCGGCTGGTGTTGTCAATTTCCTCCCGGGTCCCGGTGGTAAAGTAGGAGATTACCTGGTCGATCATCCGCTTACAAGATTCATCAGCTTTACCGGTTCCCGCGATGTCGGTCTGCGAATTAATGAACGTGCTGCCAAGACAAATCCGGGACAAAAGTGGATCAAGCGAGTAGTGGCTGAGATGGGCGGTAAAGATGCAATCGTTGTTGATAGTGAAGCTGATCTGGATCTGGCTGCTGATATGATCACATTGTCTGCATTCGGGTTCTCCGGGCAAAAATGTTCAGCCTGTTCACGCGCCATCATTCACGAAGATGTTTATGACACGGTGCTGGAGCGGGTGGTAGAGCGCGCAGGACAGCTGAAGATGATGAATCCAGCAGATGCAGATGCCAATCTGGGGCCGGTTATAGATGAGAAAGCATATAATAAGATCTTGGAATATATTGAAATTGGTAAGAAGGAAGGACGTTTGGTGCTCGGTGGTAGTACGGGTGATCCGAACGGTTACTTTATCGAACCTACAATCTTCGCCGATGTGGATGCAGATGCCCGGATTTCTCAGGAAGAAATATTCGGACCTGTCGTAGCGTTTACGAAAGCGGCGTCGTTTGACGAGGCACTTCAATTTGCTAACGGAACCGATTATGGCTTAACAGGGGCTGTAATCTCACGCAACGGAGCTAACCTGGAGAAAGCCAGACGTGAATTCCACGTTGGGAATTTATACTTCAACCGCAAGTGCACAGGCGCTTTGGTTGGAACTCACCCGTTCGGCGGATTCAATATGTCGGGTACGGACTCCAAGGCAGGCGGCCGGGATTATCTGCTACTGTTTACTCAAGGCAAGCTGGTTTGCGACAGGTTTTAATGGAGCTGTTTGTAACATTCAATGTTCATTGCAGATCATATTAAGTATAGTAGAAGAAAAAGATCGTAGGATGTAGTTATAGCCGACCCGGGAGAAGGGGGGAATCTGTTGTTAAGCTATCATTTGGTGCAGGATCAACGTCCGACTTTGACCATAACACCTGAATTGAAGCAATCCATTCATATTTTATCATTGTCAGGATATGAGCTTATGCAATATCTGCAAGAGCAGGCTATGGAGAATCCGGTCCTTGAGATTGAAGCTGGATATGATGGCTACCGATATGGCAAGAAACGCGGAACAAGCACCAGCAGCATTAAGTATGCACAAGATCCGCTGTGGAATGTGAAGCCAGCGCAAGATTCAATGGAGATAAGGTTGCAGAATCAGCTCCGTCTCCTCTCCCTTCCAGCCGATGTGTATCGGGCCGCCGCATTTCTGGCGGGAAATCTTAACGATGACGGGTATTTGGATGCGGAGTTGTCGGACCTCAGAGGAGTGTTAAAGTTTTCTGAAGATCTTCTGGGTACAGCACTACACCAACTGCAATCTTTAGAGCCGGCAGGAATAGCCTGCAGGGATTTGCGGGAATGTCTGCTGCTGCAAATCAGTCGGGACCCGGAACCTGTTCCGTATGCGGAAGAAATCGTGGATAGGTATTTACCGCTACTGGCCAATGGAAGTTTCGATCAGATCGCTCTTGCTTTACGAATTAACAAGGAACAAGTGAGGAGTGCTTCACTGTATATCCGCAGCTTGAATCCGCGTCCGGGGCTATCGATGAACATTCCAGAATCACATTATATCGTTCCTGATGCTGTTGTCCGGTGTATAGGGGATGATTTTACGGTTGCGCTGCACCCTTCTGCCCACCCCAGACTATCCGTGAACAAGGAATACCGAGAGTGGATAAAAATCAGGCAAACGGCCGAGGCGTCCTCATATTTAAGCAATTGCTTTAAGTCGGCGCATTGGATTGAACGCTGTATCGAGATGCGGAAGCTGACCTTGGTGAGAGTAATAACGGCTATGATGGAGGAACAACGGGAATTTCTGGCGAGAGGCGTAAAAGGCCTTCGTCCGATGAATTTATTTAACATCTCCAGCATGTTGGGGATGCATGAATCCACAGTCAGCCGGGCAATTCACGACAAGTTCGTGCTTACCCCGCATGGCGTGTTTCCTTTAAAGTTTTTTTTCGCGGCTAGTTTATCCACAGCGGACGGAAGCGGGGCATCCTCGCGTAGCGTAAAGCTGAGAATCAAGGAACTCGTCGACGCCGAGAACAAGAGTAAGCCGTATTCCGATCAGAAAATCGTTGAGCTACTGTTTGCAGAAGGGATACAGCTATCGCGCAGAACGGTAACCAAATATCGTGAAGAATTGAAAATCTTGTCCTCAACATACCGTAGGCGGAGATTATGAAGAGTGCTGTCCCTAACCATTTTGAATGGAACTGAAAGGGTTTCCAAAAGGGGGACGCTCGTATGAGGAAAAGTTCGCTATGAACCACGAATGAATAAAAAAAGAAATGGCGACGTAGGGAATACTCCTGCGCCGCTATTTCAGGTTTCATTAACCTTATGGTTCACCTTTATCAGGAGATTTTCAGCGGAAGACCGTGCTGGAAGGATTCGGGCTCCCGCTGGTATCAAGCGTAAATAATTCGATTCCGTTGATGAGCAGGCTCAAGGACTCCATTACATTGTAGGTGATAATGGGCGGGACTGCGTTTCGATCCGGCATGCCGGCTTCGGCTGCGAGGCTGATGCTGTGGGTCAATCCGATGACCTGGAAGGCGGATTGGCTAAGCGATGCAGCCTTTGCGTGCATGGTGCCATCTGCCAGATTGGTATCGGCCTGCTCCAAGGAAGCACCGAGGAGAATATCACTGCATAACCTAGACAGGTTAACAGCCAAACCTTTTAGTGCGGAAGAAAGTTCAGCAAAAACATGATAAGATACTTCTCCGCTTGTGGAAGTAAAAAGCTCGATTTGGGTTAGTTCCCGTAAATGGGAGACAGCTATTTCGTTAAACCCGCAGTGACTATCAGGTTCACTGCCAATGGCACTTAAGCTCAAGTGTATCGTCTTCATGTGTGAGGCGGCTTTGTCAAGCCGCGTTACATCGCTTTGAATATGCTGCGCGTAATCCCCGAATTGGCGACCGAGCCATATTGGCGAACCAGAATTCTGCGAAGAAATTTCCGGAGTGTGGAGCCGATCGATCTGTTCCTTTTTGTACAATAATTCGGTTTTCAAAAAATGCAAGGACTTGATTAAGTCCTGCGTGAGCCGATAAGCTGCGATCCGCAGAGTGGCCGACATGACCCCGTTTGCCGTCTGCGATAAATTCGCGTGCAGCTCAGGATTGACGGCGCCGTAATTTCCTTTATCTTCAAGCATGAATTCCAGGGCACGGTTAGCCAGTACTTCATTCATATTGGTATTCAGGATATCCCCGGAGGGGCTTTGTGAATAATTGCCGATGAAGTGCTTCAAATGTTTACCCCTCAATATCTCTTCCGCTGCCATCACAATGAGGTTGCCGATTCGTTGAGGCAGTGCTCCGATTTCAAGGTTTGTTTTCGCAGCCGCGATTTTAACATAAGCCATAGCTACAATAAACGCACGGTGAACGGGGGTTCTGGCATTTGGGTAAATCTGGGCAGCTCGCAGTGTTTGGATCCCATAGTAAGCATAGGCAGGTACCTCTACAGCCCCTAATTCGTCTCGTTCGATTCTTATCATCATGATCCCTCCGCAAGTTTGGTGATAACCTTTAACTAATGAAGATTAAACAAGCAATTTCTGTACCAACAAAAAGGGTACTAATCCGTCCAAGTTAAAATATGCGAACGTACATTCGCGCTTTTTCCATCCCCCAATCCGCTTAAAGATCCTCTTTATCCGTCCGTTCCACCGTCAGCATATCCGTTTCAGGGGTGTAAGATTGTATTATCGGGAATGAAGCAAAAGGGCATACCGAACACACACACAGTGTATTGTGAACCGGCCAGGGGGTCGGTTTTTTGCTGCGGATAAGCTTCCTTGAGCCATTCCCGATCCATATAGAAGACAGAAAGGAGGAGCCGTGTTGCGCAAGCAAGCAATCTTTGTTAGATGCAGCGCATCGGATGACAGGAAGGAAGCTGTCCGGCAATCCGAGGAATGAGAGGGGCGGTCCGGCAGGCCGTCACCGACATCATCCCGGAGCTCGAAGGCCGGGTGTATGATGTACACCCACCGGATGGGTCGAACGATGATCCCTACGCAGTCATTGCTTTAGGTGAAGATGTATGGAAATCTTCATGGGCGGGGTACCGGCAGGTGGTGCGGTTGAAGCTGTATGCAGGGAGTTCCGGTTTGTTGCAGATGGATGAGTGGGCTAAACACTTAATCAAGGGGCTGCAGCGCAAGCGAGTGACTGACACAGAGGATGAAGCATTTATACTTCATTATTTGGGTGTCCCAGAAGCGGACAAGCTCGATCCTGTATCAGGTAAAACCTTCAGGCTGCTGCGTTTTGGCGTCTATATGCCGGAGGCTCTAGGAGCAGGTTCGATCGCACAACCAGATGAATGGCTTGGTGCTCTGGCTGCTTGGACAGGAGACCTACTGGGGAATCCCTGGAGGATCTATCATACGGCATGGCCTGCGGGCCGCGACGATTACGCTATTTTATGGCGGATGACAGGCTGCGAGACGAAGTCGGCGGGAGCCTCCAAGGTTGAGGTTAGAAAAAGCTTCATCGGGCATGTTGCCTCCCCAGTCTTGGGAAGTGATCAGCTTGCAAGTATGAAGCTCGTTGAGGCGCTCGGATCTAAGGTCCAGCTGCTGCTGGATTCTGAGGATCGCCGGTATGTATCGGTGGTGGATGTATCTAGCGATTTACAAGCCGATCCCATTCTTGACGGTCAGCTTAAGCTGACCCTGATGCAGCGGAAGATGCGGCCAGCGGAAGAAGCAGCATTGATCCGCCATGTTAACATTCATCCTATTTTAAAGTGAGGTGGTCCTAATGGCTGGTAAAAAAACAATCAACACGAAAGCCCGCGTCAGCAATGCTCCGCGTTATGAGTTGGCAGAGCTTGCGGCACATGCCAAGGAGCTGTTTGAAGTTCGAGCAGAAGTGCTTGCGGGAGCCATGTATGGAGCAGCCGAAGAGCTGTTCACGGTAGCTGAGGTTAAACAAAAAATCGAACAATTTATGAAAGCGAAGGTGGTCTAATCATGGCAGGTGGAACATGGGAAAGCACGAATAAACCGGTATTGCCGGGGTTGTATATGAATTTTAAGGCGGCAGCCGCATCAGCGATTCAAGGGGGAAACCGCGGCACAGTCGTTGTACCGGTCAAAGCCAACTGGGGTCCGGTGCGTGAGTTTGTGGAAATCGGAAGCGAGCATGCGATTGCCGAGTTATTTTCCACGGATAGTTTGGATGGAGCAACAGCCTATCAGTCACTGTATCTGGCCTTGCTCGGCGGTCCGAAGAAGCTGCTTGCTTACCGTTTGGCAGATAATACGGCGGAGGCCGCATCTGTTACACTTCAGAACGCAGAAGCTACGCCTTCCGATGTGCTGCAGTTGCAGGCCAAATATCCGGGTAGCCGGGGTAATGGTTTCTCTGTCACCATCCAGCCGTCGCTTGGCGATCCGGCTGCTCGTGAGCTTCGCCTCTACGAGGGAGCCAAGCTGCTGAGCACATACACAGGAGCTGACGGTTCTGCGGCGTCGATTGCTGCACAGATTAATGAAGACAGTGTGAATGGTTGGGTGACGGCCAAGGTACTGGGTGATGGCGGTATTCCCGCTGATATCAGCGGCGTAGCGCTGTCCGGAGGACAGAGCGGTAACAGCGATCTTACCAATGCTGATTACATTGCGATGCAGGATGCGGTTGAAGGTCAGGACTTTGACGTGTTGGCTTTGGACTATGCTGCTGATATGGCTTTGCTGCAAAGCTTTGCTGCTTGGGTGAAACGCATCCGGAATGAAGGCCGTGGTGTTATGGCTGTCTTCGGAGGAAGCGCAGCTGATGATGTGTCCAAGGAAGCGGCCAATTTGGCGGCAGCCCGCTCAATGACGCTAAACCATGAAGGGATTATCAACGTCGGTACTGGCGTGCGTCTGTCCGGTGTGGAATACAGCTCCGCGCAAACGGCTGCCTATGTGGCTGGCCTTATCGCGGGACAACGGCTGAACCAATCTGCTACCTACGCGGTTACTCCTTTTGAAGATGTAACCCGTCGCTGGACGCGCTCCGAGCAGGAACAGGCTGTGCGTAGTGGCGTTTTTCTGCTCTTTTTCGATGGACGCCAAGTTAAGACGCTGCGTGGAATCAATACACTCGTCAATCCGGCAGAAGGCCAAAACAATGCATGGAAAAAGATCCGCTCTATCCGTGTCATGGATGCGATTAATGCGGACCTTCAGAATGCTGCGGAACAGACGTACATCGGTAAGGTGAACAACACGGAGGAAGGCCGACTTGCTCTGATTGGGGCCGTGAAGGAATATCTCGCCCAGCTGTCGCTGAGCAATGTTATTGAGCCTGACGGTTATGATGTCATTCTCGATCCTGCCTATTATGGCAACTCCGCCGTCAATAAGCCGGAGCCGGATCAGGTCTTCTTGCAGTGGAACGTGAAGCTGACCGATGTGATGGAGCAGCTGTTTGGTACTTTTTACGTGCAATAAAAATAATTAAAACTTTGAGGAGGAACAAAACATGTTGGATGCTTCAAGAGTCATTCTAGGAACGTTTGGTCAAGCGTATATCGACGGGGTATGGCAGACGCATATTAACAAGCTGGAAGCCAGCGTAGAGTTGGAGAAACGGGAATTGAAGCTGGTCGGAAACGACTGGACGGTGCACAAAAACGGGAGTAAAAAAGGGACCGGCACAATAAGCGGTTATAAGGTCACTTCAGATATGATCTCACGCGGCTTTACGAAATTCGATATTATCTCCAAGCTGGATGATCCCGAATCTTACGGTCATGAGCGTGTTCGCCTGATCCGCTGCATGCCGGACAAAATCCAACTGGCCAACTGGACAGCCGGAGAGGAAGTGCAGGAGGAAACTGCATTTACTTTTGAAGGTTATGAGCTGTTAGATCCGATTACAGCGGATTAAATAACAAGGCGGTCCATATAGATGCCTGATGATGATCTTTTGTGTAAAGGTCAGCCATCTGCTGCATGGTTCGTTCTAGCGAAATTGGCATAAGGAGCTGCTATGAAAAATCCCCACGATGTGGGGATTTTGCGGCTGCCGATTTGATTCACAAACTCTATTCATTTTATTAACAAAGGAGATTAAACGCATGAGCTTACACGAAAATATGAGCGAAGAGCAAATTTTGGACAGTCTGTTTGAGGCAGCTGAGAAGCTGCCGGAGGAAACCGTACGCATTAAGCGTCTGGACATGCAGATCGTTCTGCACGGACTGACTTCGAGTAGAGTTGATAGCATCCGCGAGCGCTGCACGGTCCGCCGGACGGTGAAGGGCGCAGTCGATGAGAAGGTGGATACCGAGACGTTTAACGCGCTCCTCATTTCGGAAGCGACAGGCAACCTTTCTGTGAAGGGTCTTACGCTGAACGGTTGGGGTGATCCGCGGATTACGAGCCGCTTGAAGCTGTCGGGCGGGGAGCAGGCCGTTCGCCGAATGTTGCTGGCCGGAGAACTGGATGCCGTTGGTGATAAAGTGCTGGAACTGTCCGGCTTTGGGGTTGAAATTTCTGACCTAAAAAACTGATCAGCTCCGGGGGAATGACGACGATGCTATATCATCTATGGGTACGGCATCACCTTCGTCCCGGAGATTTTTGGCGTCTTCCGCGAGGTGAACGCTTGCTGTTGCTAGCTTTTTCAGAAATGGAAATGGACAGCATAGCAGGCCAGAATTAGATACAAAGGAGGTGAATACATATGGCTGAAGCCATAAACTACCGCATGAATCTGGTCATTGACCCGAAAAATGTGATCAAGGCGAACCGTGAGCTGCGGGCGATGGAGCGTTATTTTGAACGGATTCAGGGGCGCGTCTTAAAAATCGGGAGAACCCGCATGGTGCCTGAAATTGTGCTGAAGGACAGCGCCTCGAAAGGACTGGATAGTCTGTATGAAAAATTCAACCGGGTGAAATCCCAGGTCATTCAGGCGTCTGCGAATGTGAACTTGAATGTGAAACAGCAGGCAGCCGCCAATGTAAACCCGAACATAACACAGGTAACCGGACAGATGGACTTTTCTCCGATGATCCAGGCGCTTCAGGCAAATACGGACTCAGTTACTAATCTGACAAGTACGCTCGAATCACTGGAGCTTGGGGGAGGGGCTGCGGAAAAGGAGAGCTCCTGGTTGGATAAAGTGGCTAACTTTTCTGGAGCGGTCGCTCTATTTGGCGGCGGTGTGAAAAGCTTTGGTAAGCTGCCAAAGAAACGAAAAGAAGTTCGTGATGCATGGGAGGGGAAGTCTGAGAAAACCAAAGGTATCTTAGCTAGGAAAAAAAATAAAGATACTTCACCTTCTGAAACAAGAGTTGAGAAGACAAAGAAGGTGAAACTCAAAAATAAAGGGAGACTTACAACTGCAGTAGGCGATCTGATTGAAACTGCGGGATCCGCTGGTAAAGGTATTTTTGGCGGAATAAGTGAGTTGTGGAAATCCGGAAAAGATATGTTTGGTGGCAACAGCGGCATCGTATCCGGCATTGACAGTGGCGTTGCAAAAAAAAGTATGCCCTCAAATGTGGCGAATAGTGTTGGCAAAAGCGGTATGGGCTCAGGCTTTTTGAAAGGTTTCGGGAAACGTCTGCTGGGTCCGTTAGCTTTTGCCGCTGATGTCGCTTCCATTGCTTCAGCTGAGCCCGGTAAGGAGCGAGCTAAAGCTATAGGATCCACTGTCGGAGGAGGAGCAGGGACGGCGATCGGCGGCTTTATTGGGTCGATTATTCCGGGGGCAGGGACCTTCATTGGTTCTGCTTTGGGAGGTGCCGCCGGTAGCTGGCTTGGTGAAAAGGCAGGTGGTCTGATCTCAGATGCTGGCAGCTGGATTGGTGAAAAAGCAGGTGGCCTGATCTCGGGTGCTGGCAGCAAAATCAAAGAGGGTGCTTCTAAGGTTTCGGATTGGTTTTCCAGTAAATTCTCTTTCGGTAAAAAGAAGAATCCAGCCGAGGATATCGCCGAAATACCGTCTAGCATAAGAAGGCCGACAACACCCGCAGCTTCTCAGGCAATATCAGACGCACTTGCTTTAGCGAGATCTAGCGCTCCTTCTTCTGCACCTGGTCCATTCATACCGGGACCCGTTCTTCCAACTGCCTTTGCCCCGGCACCTTATCCAGGACTAGTTAACCCATACGGACCGATCCCTCCTGCAAGTATGGCTCCGTCTCTAAGTGGAGGGCCAAGAATGGGACCGGTAGCAAACGGTAACCTGAATGCCACAGGGAACAAAATGACGCCGCAAGTGATTCAGATTAGTCCAGAGCAAATGACGGCCTTGTCAGGCTTTTTGAAGGATTTTAAGACAGAAACGACGATGAACTACAATCTGCCGCCGGGAGCGGTGCAGGTCACTGTGCATGAAGAGCATCCGGTGGATGTTGAAGGGCTGATTCTGCAAATCGGGCAGCGCCTGAGAGCCGAATTTAACAAAGCAACGCAGAACCGGAAGCCGGCACCTAAGGCATATGCATAACCATCCAAATAGAAAGGAGGGAGGCGGCGTGGAGTTAAGATTGATTGACGGAAAAGGCAAGCGGTTTACTTTCCCGGTTAATCCAGAAGAGGTCACGATTTCACGGCAAAAAGGCTTTGATACGACTACAATTTTGTCGCGTGGAGAGTTTGATTTTCCACAAGGGAATAAGATTAAGGAAATTTCGTTTTCCTCTTTTTTTCCTAAGGAATACGACGAAGCTTTCTGCAAGGGAGGCAAGAAAAACCTGCTTAATCCGCAAACAGCCATGAATAAGCTGAATGATTTTTTGGCGTCGAAAACCCCGCTGCGCTTTATCATCACCGAGACGGCGGTCAATGTACCTGTGTTCGTATCCTCCCATCAATCGATCTTTCGGGGCGGTGAGCCGGGGGATGTGTATTTTGACATTACGCTCCGTACCTGGAGTGAATTGAAGGTTGCAAAAATAGGTGGAACCAAGGGAGCCGCAACGAATAAAAAGCCCCGGACAGACATGAAAGAAAAGAACAAAACCTATACCGTGAAGCCGGGTGACTCGCTCTCCAAAATCGCCAAACTGGAGCTGGGGGACAGTTCCAAATGGAATCAGATTTACAAGCTGAACCAGAAGGTGATCGGTAACAATCCGAACGCTATCAAGCCCGGGCAGAAACTGGTGCTGTCATGAGTTACAAGGTGATTTTGCAGGATAAGTACGATTTGTCCCCCTTGGTGGAATCTATCAACCTGCGGGATTCGCTGGAGCAAATCGCCTATCAGGGGACGGTCAACCTAGTGGTGACGCCGGATATGCCCCCTATTGAGCCGGGTATGGCGATTCGGATTAGCGGTATTCCCTACGGTAAAAAGGATTACGTTCCTTTGCTTCATCCGGCCGTCGTCTGGGAAGTGTCCACCTCGAATAACGGGGTGAAGCGGATGACCTTAACGCTGTATGACCGGACGGTGTATCTGGATAAATCGGAGGATGAATATTTGTTCCCGGCTAAGCAGACCGCAACACAGCGTTTTAAAAAATATGCAGCCGACTGGGAGCTGAAAATTGCCATTTTGCCGGATACGGAGAAGAAGCTTGGCCGTTCCGTTTACCGGACACAATCGATTTATGCCAGCATGTTTGCTGATCTGCGCGAGACGGCTAAAGCCGGAGGAAAGCTGTACCATCCCCGGATGATCTCATCCGGACTTGAGCTGTACGAGCTTGGAAGTAATAAGGATGTGTATATCCTCGAGGCGCTAACCGATACAACGCAATCGCGGACACTTGAGGGTGCTGCTACCATGGTTAAGGTGCTGGCAACAGCGGCAAGCGAGACCGGAAAAGAAGTTCCTTCCAAAGTGCTAGCCATTGAGAAGAAGGATATTGAGAAATACGGGCGGCTGCAGGCGATTATTCAGGACGATGAGGTCAAATCAGGTGCGGCAGCCCGTCAGCTGGCAAAAAGCAAGCTCAGGGGCATTCAGGAGACCATATCTCTAAACGCTCCTGATATCAATACTATTCGTGCCGGAGATGCCGTCATGCTGGGCAAGATGAAGCTTATCGTGATTTCAGTCAGCCGAGAGATGGGCAATCCGGGAAGTATGTCGCTGGAGCTGGGGACATATGACGATGTAAAAAGGAGGTTTTATCTTGAATAAAGACCCCTATGGACAATTGGCGTCTTCCCTCTATGCTTCATTTAATAAGCAGACGCGTCAAGCATTGGGCGGAGTGGGAGCTGTGCTGGGCACCGTCACATCGACTGGACTGAAGCTGGATGATTTCAAGCATGAGTTCCAGGATTATATGGTCGCTGAGCTACCTGGCTTGTTATCTCTGCCCCGTCGTACAGTTGTGGGGAACACAATGTGGGAAGGCAAGCAGCTGGATATGTCGTTTGATTTTGAGGAAAGTGAATTAGAAGATACGCGTCTTGAGCTGGGAAAAGGCTTAAAGCCCGGGGATCGCGTGTTGGCGGTTCGGGTCAATGGTGGCAATGACGTTGTTGTGGTTTGCAAGGTGGTGAATGGTCATGGCTAGTTTATTTCCTGAGACGGATGATATGATCTGGACCGATGTGTCTGAGCCGGAGATGGTGGAGGGAAGCGGGGCTGTTTTTGGACGGAGCTGGCGTTATGATTTTGAAGTCGGTGAGTTCGTGATGTCCCCTACCCGTAAAGTGACGCCTGTGGATGAGAAGGAAGCCTGGGTCATCTGGTGTGGAAAAGCCATTCGTACGCCGCGTTACCGTCATCTTATCTATTCACGAGACTATGGCAGCGAGCTGGAGGAACTGATCGGTAGCGACTACGACCATGCTTTGCAAGAAAGTGAGATCCGGCGCATGGTTACCGAGACGTTGCTGGCAGATGCGCGCACGGAGAGCGTAGATCAATTTCTGTTTACATGGGAAGGGGAAGCCTGCCGCTTCAGCTGCCAAATTACAAGCATCCGGGATGAGACTGAAATTATAGAAAGTGTGGTGATCTAATGGCAGACTTGCCGCAATATTTGCAGGATCAGACGGAAGAGAACATTATGAACCGCATGCTGGATAAAGTGCCTTCGGATATCGACAAATCTGAAGGTTCTTTTATTTGGGATGCACAGGCGCCAGTGGCGTTTATGCTGTCCGAAGCGGCCCTCTGGGCGCAGGAGCTGCTGCGGCGGGGGTTTGCGAGTACAGCGGCGAGCGACAATCCAGATTTTCGTTCCGCCGAGCTGGACCTGAGGGCAGCCGAACATGGCATTACAAGGCGGGAGGCGGTTGCCTCGTCCGGTAGTGTCGTATTTACGGGGAAACCGGGCACAACGGTGCCTGTGGGGACTTATGTGGCTACACCTGCGGATGAAGGCTCCGGGGAGTCCTCGGTAGAGTATGTTACAACGATGGGTGTTACGCTCAGTGACTCGGGCACAGGTTTAGCACCGATCAAGGCTGTTACACCCGGCAAAAACGGCAACGTTCCCGCAGGTGTCATTCAACTCATGTCGACATCGGTAAGTGGCGTAACGTCGGTTACGAATCCTGAGCCAACAAAGAGCGGGACGGATACCGAGGCGGATCAGTCTTTGCTGGAACGATTTTACGCCAAGGTCCGTAGCCAGGGGACAAGCGGCAACAAAGCGCAGTACATGCAGTGGGCTAATGAGATTGCTGGTGTTGGAGGAGTCGAGGTCGTTCCTTTGTGGGGTGGACCCGGCACGGTAGGGTTGTATTTGTTAGACACGGACAAGCGTGCCGCGAGCAAGGATATCGTGGAAGCCGTCCAGCGGCATATCGATCCGTCCCAAGATGGACAGGGTGAAGGCGTTGCCCCGGCAGGTCCGGTGATCACCGTGATGCCTGCGAAGGAAATGGAGATTAACATCTCAGTTAAAGTGCAGCGCACTTTGGAACAACCTTCAACATTGGACGAAATCCGGAAGCTGATCGAGGAAGGCGTTCGTATCTACTTGCAGCAGATCGCTTTTAACCGGAAAGATCCCCTAGTGCGTTACACGAGGATTGCTGCCGTTCTGTTGGATATCCCGATTATTGTAGACTACGCAGATCTGACGATTAACGGCAACACCGAGCAGCAAAATATCGAAATCGGCCTCGGTCAAGTCGCGGTGTTGGGGACGGTGAGCGTTAGTGAATAATACCAAGATGAACAGCTTGCGTGGTCGCGAGCTGTTTTCTTATCTTCCGGCCTATTATGAAACGTCCCGTGTCATGCAATCGGATATGGATGCCAAGGGTAGTGAGATGGATAGTTTCTATCAGGCTTTGAATTCTGCGGTAGACCAATTTTTTGTCCGCACAGCTACCTGGGGGTTAGATCGCTGGGAAACCGAGCTAGCCATTCCCACGGATCGCACCAAGCCAATCGAGCAGCGGCGGGCCGTGATTGAGTCCAAGCTGAGGGGAGCGGGAACTTTTACGGGTCGACTAGTGAAAAATGTTGCTGAAGCCTATGACGGCGGCACCGTCGACGTATCCTTTCAGCCGCAGGAGTGGGCCTTTACTATTACGTTCATAGATACGCTTGGCATTCCACCAAATCTGGACGATTTGAAGGCAGCGATTGAGGAGATTAAGCCTGCGCATCTGGAAGTGGTATATGAATTCAATTATTTTCTCATTCGCGATATTCATGACGTGATGACCTTACATGAGATGGACAAAATTCCATTAAACAAATTTGCAGGAGGTGTTTGAGTTGTCTAGTAACACACCGAATTTAGGACTATTAAAGAAAGATCCGATGGTGGATGGCAATGAGACTTTTAACATCAAGACGATGCTAAATGACAACTGGGATAAGATTGATGAGGCAGTGGGGACAGTGCGTAACAGTGCCGGTAGCTGGGGGATAACAGCCAACAATGGCAATGCCTACTCTGTGACCCTCACACCTGCACCTAAAAATCTTGCCCCGGGATTGACGGTGAAGGTTAAGATTAATGCTGTAAGTTCCGGAGCACCAACCTTAAACGTCAATGAGTTAGGAGGTAAGAATGTTCTTAAACCAGGGGGATCGGCTGCGAGCTTTAAGCAGGACGGCGTTTATACGTTGGTCTTCGATGGAACGGCTTTTATCTTACAGGGTGAAGGGGGTGAAATAGGTACTGCTAGTTCACCTCAAGTTCTGGAAGGGTTCACCGTGGTAACGGAAGAAGGATTAACTTCTGGTACTATGAAGAATCATAAGGATAAGTACATTTCTCCAGGATCTGAGAATGTACTTATAGAGGAAGGTTATTATAATGGCAAAGGCTATATTCGGGGAGATGCGAACCTAAAGACAGCAAACATCAGAGGTGGTACTAATATCTTCGGTGTTGCTGGTGACCCGATGGTGGTTAACACGACTGTAGTCACTACACAGGCAGCGACAGCGAACGACTTAATTGCAGGTAAAACAGCCATTGTTAATGGTGTCAAAATCGTTGGAAATATACCACGTGAACTTCCGGAAAGTCGTGTTAAGAAAAATGAGTTCTTGGAAGAGGAATGGAATAAGCCTCCCACCGACGAAGATGAAGGATGGGACTTAGTCGAAGTGGATGATTCAGGCAACATATATATTGTAAAGTCATATTCACCAAGTTTTATAAAGTATAACCCGAATGGTGAAATAATTTGGACCTACGATCATGGGGCATACTATATACCAAATTTTGCTATTGGACCAGATAATAGTGTGTATATCGGAACATTTTCTTCAACCGAACTAAAACTTGTAACAAAATTGTCAGCAGCTGGAGTAAAGATATGGACTCTGGAGGAAAATGGAACTGTAAATGGGATGTTCGTAGATCGTTTTGATAACTTGTATGTCGCTGAACATTCAAATGGTCGTATAAAATACCTTCGAAAATACAGTGGCTCGGGTAAGGAGATATGGTCTAAGACAGATTCATATTTGGCTGGTGCTGGTAGCATTTATGTAACACCATTTAACGAACTTTATGTCACCATACGAAATTCAGGAGCCCTCCACAAACTCGACGCATTGACAGGAACAAAGATATGGACAAAGACTGATCTACCAGAAGCAGATCATGTAGTTGTAGATCGAGCTGGGGAAATTACGGTCGGATGTTACTCACCATCCAGTATATCACTCCGCAAACTTAGGTCTGATGGGACTACTATATGGTCGAAACCTCAAGACAGTAGACTTGGGTATACAAATGATGTTGTGCTAGATGATGACGGTAACATCTATAGTTTGCATGTAGATTCAAACAAGCCACAAATTATGATTAAACATTCACCAGATGGCACAATGGTGTGGGAAGAACGCAATGAACATCCTAGAGCCCAGAGCTTAGCGGTGGATCGCTTTAAAAATATTGTGGTAGTGGGAAGAAACATATATTCGACCAAGGTAATGCGTAAACTGACTATGCGTAATACTTATACAATACAATAAAAAAATGAAAGGTGATATAACTCATGTCGAAATTAATGGTAGGCACACTTATTTCGCCAACAAAAATGCTAGTTGAGACAATTTTTAATCTCGATCATCCATCAAACGTTGGTGTAGATTTAGAAAGTGGTGTGGTTGTTGAGGATGAATCAACACCTCCACCCTATAAACCAGGGAAAGGTTATACATGGTGCATAAATCCTCAGACCAAAGAGCAGTTTTTTGAGGAATATAGTAGACCGCTCACACTAGAAGAACAGAACGAGGAGATTTTGAAGCAGAATGCCCAAGTCATTCTAAGCCTAGTCTCCAATAACCTAATGTAAAGGAGGTTTTATGAATGGATTGGTTTAAATTTGTTTCAGAAAATCACCGCACCAACAACTATAGTAATGAGAATGTGGCGATGTTTGTAATCAAAAAAAAGATCACACCTGAGCAATACGAGCAAATTACGGGAAAAGTGTACAAATAGTATAGTCCTTGAAACTCAGTGGATTCCTTGTTAATCGAGGAGTCCTTTTTATTATGACTGTGGAGGAAATCTAGTGTACGAATCAGCACTATATAATTTTTTAGTTTATTCAATTGGAGGCTCTGCTCTCACATTCTTCTTTGGAGGATGGAGTCAGTCATTAACTGTTTTGGCTAGTTTGGTTGTATTAGATTATATAACTGGATTGGCTGCATCTTACTATGAAGGCAGAAAAAATCCTAATGACAAAACCAAGGGATGGAATTCAAACAAGGGATTTTGGGGAATTTTCAAAAAGGTTCTTATGTTCACTGTCATTGCCGTTTTGTATCAGATTGATAAGTTACTAGGTCTAAACGGTAATCTAAGCTTAATGGTGGGAGCTATATTGAAGGTCACTTAATCAGAGAGCCACTTAGAACCAACGCATATTTACAGAAAAATAGTAATGATTTGTTGTTTAGTAATTATTTTAAAGTTACTCTCGATATCGTACCTGAAGGAATAGTTTATTGGGAAGCATATGAACACTAAAAACAAGAGGAACGGTCTGGTAGACACGTTTTCTAACGAGCGTGTTTTTGCAACAAGGCTCTCGGTTATCCGGGGGCTGTTTTATTTGGGAGAGACAGGGGGAAGAAGGGTGGACTGGAATGTGCTTACGACTGTTATCGCTGCGCTGGCTGCTATCAGTTGCATGTTGCTAGTAAGACAAAATCCTTTAAAGATGAGGTAACAAAAGAGGCTACCGCTGAAGCTTCGCTGCAAACTGACGTGTCTTACATCAAAAACGGAATCGTTGATATCCGGGTTGATATCCGCTAAATCGGAAAGAGAATGGACGGTTTGTCTGAGATGTAAGCGGAAGTGACAAACAACATTGAGCCTGAACGCATTGTGGTCAGGCTAGCGTCTTTAGGCGCAGTTTGGTAACAGGGGGTTATACCCCTAGTGCAAACCACCAGTTGGACGGGTGGTTCTGATTTCTCATGCATTATCATAAATCTAGTCCCTTATCTCCAGCCAAATCCCCCAAAGGAGGAAAGTATATGTATGAGCACATCAGCCAGTTATTTAAGATGGTTATGGCGGGCACGGGGGCCGTGACCGGGTATTTCTGGGGCGGTTGGTCGCTGTTGCTTCATTTGCTGTCATGGTTTGTCATTATCGACTGGCTGACCGGATGGGCGGCGGCCTGGATGAACGGAGAGCTCCGGAGCCGGATCGGCTATATCGGAATTGCCAGAAAGATGACTATCTTTCTTATTATCGCGATTACTCACCTCATCGATCAGGTGCTTGGAGAGATGAACTATTTTCAAAATACGGTAACATTCTTTTATTTGGCCAATGAACTCTTGTCTATTATTGAGAACGTCGGGCGAATGGGGGTTCCTATCCCACAATCGTTGCGTAAAGTAGTAGGAGTCTTCCAAACGAAATCAGAGGAAGAGAACAACATTGAACGAAAGGAGGAAAACAAAGATGAAGTCTCATGAATTTATAGCCAAGCTTGCACCTATTGCAGTAGAGGACATGCGTCGCTACGGCGTTCCGGCCTCTTTGACCATCGCCCAGGCTATTCTGGAGTCAAATTGGGGGGGAAGCGGTCTGACGCAAAAAGCGAACAACCTGTTTGGTATCAAAGGTACAGGCCCTGCCGGCAGCGTTACGATGCCTACGGTTGAGTACAGGGGGCAGACGCGCTACACAACAAACGCTAAATTCCGAAAATACCATTCCTGGAATGAATCAGTAGAAGACCATACCCGTCTAATCTTGAACGGAACTCGTGACAAGCCGAAGCGATATCACGGCGTACTATGGGCTGACTACAAAACAGCTGCCACAGCGATATGGAAGGGCGGGTATGCAACCGATCCAAGCTATCCGCAAAAACTTATTTCTATTATAGAGAAGTATGATCTTAACCAATATGATCTGCAAGGACAAGTAAAGGAGGAGGATATTGTGAAAATCGAAGCGTTGACTGCCGAAGTACAAAAACTGAAAGATCAGGTACGTCTTCTGACGGACAACCAGGCTGCGCAAACGAAGAAGCAGGAGTCTCAAATCAATCAGCTGCAAAACACGGTGAAGTCATTACAGAATCTCCATATTTCCGAGTCTGTACCGAGCTGGGCTGACCCTGCAGTACAAGCTGGCATAAAAGCCGGTGTGATCCAAGGGACAGAGGGCAGTTATGATTTCTACCGGGCGATGACCGTTCTTTACCGACTCGGCCTGTTGGACGGCACTAAATGAAGTTAATCGTTCCCATTAAAGTTCCTTATTTTCGTTTCCATGCTGTGATGCCTTATAATGTATGAAATAAACGCGAAGTTGAATGAAAGAAACAGATAAATAGGAGTGGAGCAGCATGGAAACGACCAAATTAAAGGAGCTTAGAGAACATCGTCAATACCCGGAGCAGACGAAGGTGGATGCTTCCCGGGCAGTTTATGAGCGGGATTATTCCCGGCTGATTCATTCCCCGACATTTCGGCGCTTGCAAGGAAAATCCCAAGTATTCGGGGCCGGAACCGGAGACTATTACCGTACCCGCCTTACTCACTCTCTGGAAGTAGCCCAGATCGCCCGCGAAGCGGCACGAAGCCTTGCTCGCTCATATCCGGAAGTGCTTCCGGAAGCTGCTGATAATGCCGGACTTATTATTGATTCCGAGGTCGTAGAGTGCGCTTCGATTGCGCATGATTTCGGTCATCCTCCATTCGGCCACAAGGGGGAGGAAGTGCTGCAAGGTATCTTGGAACGGTTGATCGACCAAAAGACGGAAGAGGAACTAACACGATTGCCGGTCATTCCTACACCGGAGCAGGCCGAGAGCATTCAGCAGTCCATACGCCAGAAATATGAGCATTTTGAAGGTAACGCGCACAACTTCCGCCTGATCATGTTTTTGGAAAAAAGAGAAGACGTGAACGGTCTCAACCTATCCGACGCGGTGCTACTTGGAATTAACAAATATCCGTTTTCCGGTCTTGTGAATCCTAAGGGCATGTACCGTCATGAATGGGAATATATCTCCCAAATCCGTCAGGAATGGGGCATACCGGATGAGAAAAAGACACTGGAAGCTCAGCTGATGGATCTTTGCGACGATATTGCATACTCGGCACATGATCTGGAGGACGGGATCAAAGCTGGAAAAATTGAGGTTCACGAGCACTTTCTTCGCGACAGCCATCTCAACCGGCTCATTGTAGAGAAAATTATGACCTTGGAGGATGAAGTCTGGAAGGGCTGGACCAAGGAGCAAGTGGAACCCAAGGTGGTACAAGTGCTGGATTACTTTTTGCGGATATGGAAAGAGAAAATGCCGGTGTGCGAGAACGATTATTCCCGTACACGGCGCGAGGTGAAAGCCTACTGGGTCAGCCTGTTTGTGGGCAGCCTGGGCGTCATCCCTGACGGAGACTGGAAGAAGGTAACCTTTGTGAAGGATGGCGTAGAGGATGAGGATATGCTGCGCACTGTAAGTGTGCTGAAAAGCTTTGCCTGGGTCACCATGATTAGCGATCTGCGGGTCCAGCGCCTGCAAAAACGCAGTGAATGGGTGATTAAGCGTCTGTGGGACGCATTTCTTGATCCGGTAGCCTCCAAGGCCATCATCCCATCCGATTGGCTTAACCGGTATGAAGCGGACCAGAGAAGACCCAATCCTATTTGGACTTGGGAGCACATGGTTATCGATTATATTGCCGGGATGACCGATGCTTACGCAGAGAAGATCTATAACGAGTTATATGGCCTTAAGGTAGGCTCCATTTATGATCTGGATTAGGACGATGACAGGCATGATAAACTACGAATTTTTAACAAATTTTACGACTGACGGTCGTTACCGATACATTTATACCTTTGCGTGCCATGAATCGGAACAGGATCTGTGCATGCTGGAGCTGCGTGAGCTGCTGGGACAGGAATCCGAAATCGGAAGTTCATGGATTCACAGTGAGCGGAAGATCGATCCGGACAGAAGTCCATTTTTATCCGCAAGGATAGATGTCCTGCTGACTGGAGACACGATCGAAGAGATTGCCGAGCAAGCTTCCTTTATACAGCTGACAAATTCCACCTTCAAAGTGGTCTATGTAAAGGCAGGGGACAAGCTCAGCTATGATGAGCAGCGCGGAGTTGAACGTCTGGTAGGGGGAAAGATTAGCGGAAAAGCTAATATGAAGTCACCAGATATTACCTTTGGATTATTGTACCGATACGGTAGCTGGCTATTCGGCATATGTCATTATCCTGAGCGTGCTTGGCTGTCTCATAAGCAGAAACCGCAAAATTACTCTACCGGGCTCAGCTCGCGGGTAGCACGTGCTCTTGTAAATATCGCCGCTCCTGACACAGAAGGGGTTCAGATGCTGGACCCGTGCTGTGGAATGGGAAACGTACTGATAGAGGCTTTATCGATGGGGATCAATATAGAGGGCTGTGATATTAATCCGCTGGCCATTCGGGGCGCAAGGGTGAACCTGCGGTATTACGGGTATTCCGATACATTGGTTACGCTCGGAGATATGAATGATCTGCAGGGAAGTTACACCACCGCATTGCTGGATCTACCTTATAACGTCTGCTCGGTATTTCCGCTGGAAGACAAGCTACGGATGCTTGGTAGTCTGCGAAAGCTTACTAAGCGTGCGGTTATTGTAAGCACCGAACCTTTAAAAGACATACTGAATCAAACAGGATGGCAGGTGCTCGGACACGCAAAGGTCACTAAAGGTACCTTCGTGCGTGATGTATGGCTGTGTATTTCATGTACTCGTAATTGGAAGTAAAGTGAGAGGAAATGTAAGGGGAGAAGCGAAGCGTTCGCCCGATAGCTTTCCACAGGAAAGCTCGCATCGGAAGCATAAGCTATCCCCAGATGTCAACAATTGTATTAATACATTCAAAGAAATCTGGGGGCAACAGCGATCGTAAGAATAATCCGAATTCGTAGTGATGCTTAGGCTAAGAATCCTGAATTCAACTTATTCATCTTTCAGCTAACTCTACATCAATACGCCTTTTCATAATCAATCACATTGCGGGGCAGAGGATCGCCCTTACGATAAGCCTTCAGGTTTTCCAGAAAAATATCCAGTACACGCTCGGTGTAATGAACCGTGTCACCTGCTGTATGCGGAGTGATAATCACATTGTCCATGCCCCACAACGGATGTTCGCTTGGGAGAGGCTCCTGTTCAAATACGTCCAGACCCGCGCCAGCCAGATGGCCGGATTTCAGCGCTTCGATAAGCGCCTCTGTATCCACGCTTGGACCTCTTCCCATATTGACAAAAAAGGCACCATCCTTCATCGCCTCAAAACGACCCGAATCATACAAACCTTTGGTTTCATCGGTGAGCGGGAGGATGTTAATGATAAAATCACCCTCAGCCAAAGCCTGGTCCAGCTGATCCACGGTATACATGACATCGACGTTCGGGTCGGGTTTACCGGATCTCCGGACTCCAACGGTCCTCATTCCAAAGGCCTTGGCCACCTTGGCCGTTGCACTGCCGATTTGTCCCACCCCGACGATGACAGCTGTTTTGCCGGAAAGTTCACGGAATGTTCCAGATTTATCCCATTTGCTCTGGGATTGCTGCCGGACGGCATGATGCAGGTTGCGGGTATAAGCGAGCAGCATCGCAAATATTTGCTCCGTAATCGGTATAGCATGTACGCCGCTGGCATTGGTCAGCAAAATATTTTTTTGCTCCAGCTCTTTAAGAGGCATCCTGTCAACACCGGCTGACCATACCTGAATCCAGCGGATGCGGCTGTGATCACTAAGCGCTTCTTCAGTGGCGGAGCTGGTCCATCCAAGCACAATATCCGCCTGAGCCACCGTGCCGGAAGGCAGTTCCTTATACTTGCCTGCAATAAGGTCATAATCTGGGGCGATATCTCTTATTTTTTGCTTCTGTTCGGTCGTGAGTTCGTGCAGGGCAACAATATTTGGCATGGGAACTAACCTCCTACGAATGTATTGAAAAAAATGCCAAGGTTTTATGATCATCTTATCAGATTTAAACGTGCTGCGCATGTTCAGAAACGACTGAAACGTCTAGAACGACATGCTGTACAGAGGTAATATGCTACAATTTTTCGGTCAGAAAAAGTTTGCAGAAAAATACATTTAATCATCAATACATAAGCTAAATAATTCACAAATGGCATTTTTTTGCATTCACTTTTAGCGATTTTGTGGTATCATGTTAAACTTAGTGCGGGTTTTGTGAAGACTATAGGTATCAAATCCATTGCGAAGCAGGAAGAAGGTTGTATTATGAATGCTGCCGAAACGGAACCGGTCATGCGTTTATTCATCGCTATTCCTTTACCGGATGTGGTGTCAGACAGCATTACACGGTGGTCGAAAGAGCTTGGAACACATTTGTCTTTTAGTAAATGGGTTCATCCGCAGGATTATCATATTACGTTGCAGTTTCTTGGGGATACGAAAGCCGGAAGTGTAGAATCTGTATTATCTTCACTGCGAACGATCGCTGCTGAACAACAGCCTATTCAATTGAGTCTTCAAGGGTCCGGAGTATTCGGACCGGCATCTGCTCCACGCATACTATGGGCAGGCATTTCAGGGGAGCTGGAGAAGCTTGAGCATCTACAGCAACGGGTAACTTCTGCGATGGCACCTTTGGGTTTTATAGCGGAGGACAGGCCGTACAGACCGCATATCACAATAGCAAGGAAATTTACCGGTGGGAACATAACCACCGATCTGTTAAGAGCAGGACCAGAACCAGTAAGCTGGAAAGCCGATGGATTGGTGCTGTTCCGAACGAATATGCATTCAAGTCCTATGTACGAAGTGATGGGGAGAATGGAGTTTGGAAGTTGAACCTTTATACAGATTCAACCGAGACCCTCGTTTTCATCTTCTGAATTTCGGGTTACATAGAGTAGGAATGTGCCGATGTATGGGAGGGTAATTATGGGTATCAAAATGTTACGGCAAAACCGCTGGGTGGCTCTGCTGGTCGGAGCCCTTTTTGTGAGTTTGTCTTTAATAAGTCTGCTGGGGATGCAGACAAACGCAAGCCAAGGGGAGAAAAAAACGCAAAAGGACACGGCTGTGGTGATCCCCGAGACCGAATTGAATATGACAGGTCGAATTTTATCTGAAAAAGGTGATAGGGTACTGCCAGCTTTTTATGCTTCAAATCAATTCCAGAAGTGGAAAGCGAAAGAAGACGTAATATTGTCCTTTCCGGAATCAAGGCTGAAGGGAAATAAGTTCACCATTGATACCGCAAACCGAACTTCTAAGAGTAAGTCCAAGGCTGCGGCGAAGTCAGAGCCTGCAAACCAGACCAAGCCTAAGAAACAAGAGGGGACAATTGCTGCAAATTCACAGGCCAAGAGCCAACAACCCCCCAAAACTTTATTCTTCACGAGAACAAAGACATTAACACAGGACGAAAAAGAGAAAGCGACCTGGGAATATGCTTTGTCGGCTGAAGAGCTGCTTCTGCTCCAGAAGATTGTTATGGCAGAAGCGGAAGGCGAACCGTACGAAGGCAAAGTGGCAGTTGCCAATGTTGTCTTAAACCGGCTGCGGTCAGCCAATTTTCCCGATACCATTAAGAAAGTTATTTATCAAAAATATCAATTTAGTCCGGTAGGAAACGGGCGTATTAATCGTGTCAATCCGAGCAAAGAAACGATCAAAGCTGTTACTGCTGCGCTGCATGGTCATAAAGCAGTGAGCGATGACACTTATTTCTTTTTGTCTTTAAAGCTTGCTCAGGATCTTACGGTGCATCATTCAAGAACATTTGCGAAGAAGATTGGGAACCACTCCTTTTACAAGTGACCCCTGATTTGGGTAAACTATAGTCAGGAGGTGTGTTTTGATCTATGAAAATTACGTATTATGGCCATTCGTGCATGTTGGTGGAGGAAGACGGAATACGTATCATTATCGATCCGTTTCTTTCTGGTAATGCTAATTCGGGGATATCGCCTGACGACATTCAGGTAGATGCTGTCGTTCTTACCCATGGTCACGCCGATCATTTTGGTGACAGTATCGGGATCGCCAAGAGAAACGATTGTCCGATCATTGCTGTTTTTGAGCTGGCAGGATATTGTGCTAATCAAGGTGTAAAATCCCACGGAATGAACATTGGCGGAAGCTTTGCATTCAACGGATTTAAGGTGAAATTTACGCAGGCTTTTCATTCTTCATCCATCTCTGTAGGGGATACTTGGATTTATGCCGGACAGCCAGCTGGTGTTCTCCTGACGATCGGTGATAAGACATTTTATCATGCCGGGGACACGAGTCTGTTTGGAGACATGCGCCTCATTGGGGAAATGAACAATATCGAGTGTGCGGCACTGCCGATCGGCGATGCGTTCACGATGGGCCCTGATGATGCTTTACTAGCTGCTCAATGGATCCGTACCAAGAAGGTGATACCAGTCCATTACAATACGTTCCCGCAAATTGAGCAGGACCCTGTGTTGTTCTGTGATCGGCTCCGGCAAACGGGCATAGAGGGTTATCCACTTAAGCCGGGAGACAGTATAAATATTTGATTTTTAATATATAATAGAAACAATATTTCGACAACTAGAAAAAAGGACTGTTCTGATGGGTAGGCTAATCTACCGCCGGAACAGTCCTTTTGCTAGTTGTATATGAATGAGAAGTGTGTCTGCACTAGTTCGAATCAGCCAACAGGATGAACAATGTCAGAATAATCATCTTCCTCAACATGAGACAGCATACCGAGTACTTGAACCGCACAGTTGTCCGGATCTAAGTAAGGCAATCTGCGGCGAAGTAATTCGCGGCGGTAATCCACAACGGTATCATAGCGCTGGGACAGAAGGTCGAGCCATTTGTCTACAACTTCAGGAGAGTCCAAGACTTCCCCAAAGCCTTCGTTTACGAAGAAAAGGCAGTTCTCTTCCTCCTGTCCGGGAATGGGCTCGTAGAAGAGCATAGGGATCGCTTTAGCGGCCCCTTCTGTGCATGTCATCCCGCCGGGCTTCGTAATGAGGAGATCCGAAACGTCCATCAGCTTATGAATATCCTTACGATAGCCCAGCACATGAATGTTCGGATGCCGGAATAGTGGATTTTCGCGCATGCTGCATATCAATTTTTCGTTTTGCCCCATACAGAACACAAGCTGAATGTCATTCGCTCTGGATGCAAGCTTGCGAAGCAAGTCTTTACTAAACACCAGACCCCAGCCACCGCCCATAATCAGAACCGTAGGCATGTTGCTGAGTTTCAGTTCAGCCCGCAGCTGTTCCTTGTTCACCTGATCCCAAAATTTTGGATGAACAGGAATACCGGTTACATGTATGTACTCCGGCGATATTTCACGTTGGATCAACAATTCCTTGACCTGCGGAGTGGAGACAAGATATTCATCTACTTCAGAATTGACCCAAGTACCGTGGGCATCGTAATCAGTTATGAGTGTATACAGTGGAACGTTGAGTCCCTGGCGCTTTAACCGGGAAACGACTGCGTTCGGAAATGGATGTGTACAGATGATTACGTCGGGCTTTAACTGGTTAATAACCTGTGCGGCCTGCGCGTAAAAAATACGATGCAGGGCGAGACGTGTAAGCCGGTTTAAAGATTTTTTATATTGGGAACGATAGAGCAAGCCCACAAGCCGCGGACGTACGCTGACTGTTTTACGGTACGCCGATAAGATTAGCGGACCTACGGTTGGATTCAGAAAATTACCGAGCTCAATGACGCGGCACTGTATGTTGGGATTTTTCCGTTTTAGCCCTTCAGCTAAAGCGTACGCCGCTTGTGTATGACCTGTGCCGAATCCCTCCGAAAACAGGAGCACTCTAATTTTTCGCATAATTTCACCTTCTTCTTTCTCCCTCTATCTTACAAAATAGGAATCATTTTTTGAAGAGCGGCGTTAAAAAAAATACATGTAAAGTAATATACGCACAAATTCGCAAAGCATTTCATTCTTTCATCTATTTATTAGACGCAAAAACTTTTCAGTACCCCTGCAATGAAAAAATGAAAAATTTCATTTTTTTTCATAAAAAGTATTGCATTACAGAAAGGATTCTGATAAAGTGGTTTTTGACCGGATGACCGAAAATGTTTTTCGGTCAGTTCGTAGGAATACGAGAATCAAGGAGGGGTTAGCTTGTCAGCGGTTGATCGTCGTAAGCAGGTGCTGGAAGCTGCCGCAAAATCGTTTGCGTTATTTGGGTATAAGGCGACGACGATGGATCAGGTGGCGAAGATTGCGAACGTAGGTAAAGGAACCATTTATACGTTTTTCACGAATAAGGAAGAGTTGTTTGATGAGATCCTGCATGGGGCAATATTGGAAATGAAGCGCATAGCTGAACGAACAATGCGTGAGGACAGAGATTTCTTTGATAATTTGTACTGTGTACTGGATGCTTTGCTCGAGTTCCGGGATGAGCACGCGCTGTTTATCAAGCTATCACAGGAACAGCGGGAATTTGGTACACCGAAGGCAAATGACAGCTTGACTAAGGTGGAGAACGTGATTGTGGATTATTTACGGGGTGTGGTGGAGAACTCCATCCGAAACGGAGAGATCAAGCCCTGTGATCCCCAAGTGGTATCTTTTGTAATGTTGAGGCTCTATGCAGCACTGACGGCGGATTTCAACAATCTGCGAGAACCGCTTCCAAAAGAGCAAATCAAGGAGTACATGCTGCTTTTTTTGGCAGAAGGATTAAGGTCTCCGGGCTGAGCCAAATCTGCTAAATAGTCGTCAGTACATAGAGACGAGAATGCTGGGACTAAGAAAATGCGACACAAATTTTCTTTTCTCTATGAATGGTAAGGAAATTTATTCTGCTATACGGCAGACGGTGTTTCAAGGCGTTTTTTTTTCGGTCAAACTGACCGAATGGGGTAAATGGTCAATCGGTATTGGTGGAGAGAACAATACTATAAAAAGAGTCCCTTGAGGACAATGATGTCGGCACAAAGCTGCTGTATCTATAAAAAAAGGAGAGAGACTGGATGAAATCATTATCAGTGTTTTTTAAAGATCTTGCTAGTGCGGCACGGAATCCGAAAATTCTGATCCCGATTATCGCCGTTTTGTTCATCCCGGTCATGTACAGCGGCATGTTCCTCGGAGCCTTTTGGGATCCGTACGGTAAAATGAATGAACTGCCTGTAGCTGTGGTCAATAACGATCAGGGTGCGGTATATGAAGGGAAGACGCTTGAGGTAGGCAAGGATTTGGTTGATGAACTGAAGAAAGGCAACGATTTTCAGTGGGAGTTCGTAAATCGTGGGGAAGCCGAAGAGGGGATGCGCAGCAATAAGTATTATATGACGATTACGATCCCCGACAATTTCTCACAGCAGGCAACAACGCTAATGGATGACCATCCGGAGCCTGCAAAATTACTGTTTGAACCGAATGAGGGCTATAACTTTTTGGCAGGCCAGATCGGCGGCAGTGCAGTAAAGGAAATTCAATCGAAGGTATCCGCTAAAGTAACTGAAGCCTATACGGAGACACTATTTGAGCAAGTGGAAAAAGTGTCCGATGGTCTTGTGGAAGCTGGAGACGGAGCTACAAAAATTTCCGATGGTGCTCAGGAGCTGGATGAAGGAACATTGAAGCTTAAAGAGAACCTAGCCAAAATGGTCGACGGCACAGAAGAGCTGGTAGCAGGAATCGAGCCTCTGACGAAGGGCGTTGAGGAGTTAAACGAAGGGGCTGGTGCACTGAACTCAGGTGCAGGAACTTTGTCCTCCGGTTTAGTTCAGCTGCAATCCGGGCATAAGCAGCTGGAAACAGGAGCCAAAGATGCCCACCAGGGTGGAGCGAAGCTTCAGGCGGGAATTGAATCGTCTGCGGCAGGAAGTAATACGCTGTCCGAAGGTTTGCAGGCTAACCAGAGTGGCGTTGCAGCACTGAAAGCAGGTGCTGATCGTACGGTTGAAGGCAGCAGTCAGCTGGAAGCCGGACTGAAGAAATCACTAGAGGGAACAGCTGCTATTGAGCAGGGTTCTAAAGGTGTAGCTGAAGGTCTCAAGATGCTGACCGAGATCAACCCTGAACTCGCAGCTATTCCTGAGGTTCAGAAGTTGCTCGCAACGAGCCAGGCAGTGGCTGCGGGAAGTGCTGAGCTGAATGCAGGGCAGAAGCAGTTGGCTGCAGGAGCATCACAGCTTCAACAGGGAACAACCGAGCTCAGTGCAGGCGCAGGCAAGCTCAGCGCAGGAGCAGAGCAGCTGTCACAGGGTGGCAAGCAGCTGGCTGCAGGCAATCAGCAGCTTCTCGAAGGCGTAAAGCAGTTGAACGCAGGTCAAGGCAAGTTGTCTGATGGGATGAAGCTGTTTGGCACGAAGCTGGGAGAAGCGGCTGCGGGCAGCAAAGAGCTTGCAAGCGGTGCGTCTGCTCTGAACAAAGGTACGGAGCAGCTTGCAGGAGGTGCTGGCAAACTGGGCAGCGGCGTTACTACTCTGGCAGACGGCTCTAAGCAGCTTGATGCTGGTGCTGGTGAACTGCTAAATGGTATGGGTACACTGAAAGAAGGTACCGGAGAGCTTGCAGACAAGCTGAATGAAGCAGCCGACAAGACCGGAGAAGTGAAAACAACGGATGAAACCGTCAATATGTTTGCAGAACCAGTAAAAGTAGATGAGCATAAAGTAAGTGAAGTACCTAACTACGGTACGGGATTTTCTCCATACTTCCTGTCCCTTGGGTTGTTTGTCGGAGCATTGATTTCGTCAATCGTTATGCCAATCTATGAAACATCCGTGGCAGATGCGACCAGAATGAACCGGTTCATCAGCCGTACACTGTCATTTGCAGGTATGGGTATTATACAGGCGCTGCTAGCTGTCGTACTTGTTCTGTACGGATTGAATCTGGAAGTTCAAAATGTACCACTGTTCTATCTGTTTGCTATCATTACAAGTTTGTCTTACATGTTCCTCGTTCAAGCCTTCGTTACCTGGCTTGATATGCCTGGACGGTTCGTTGTCATCGTCATTCTCATTTTCCAACTTACGACGAGTGCAGGAACCTTCCCTCTTGAATTAATTCCAGACTGGATGAAGGTTCTGAACCCGCTGCTGCCGATGACATACAGTGTAGATGGATTTAAAGCTGTTATATCGACAGGAGATACAGGGCATATGTGGGGAAGCGCCGGAGTGTTGGGAATCTTCGGTGGTGTATTCCTGGTCTTGACGGCCGTTTATTTCTTAACGAACCGTCATTTGAAAAAAGTGAAGTCGGAAACTCAAGCTCCGGCTACTGCATAACATTACTAAAAAGACATTCCGAGTGATTCGGAATGTCTTTTTTGTTCTTTTTTTTGCATTAAAATACATGGATATATTCCTTTTTTTGTGAGTGAAATCACAAAAACAAATCTTATCGTATTTATAAAAAGTTTGAATTGCGCTGATATTACAGGGGGTGATAAAATAATAACACTAATCTAACTTATCGTGTTATTCATTAATCGTCCTCCATTTGTTTTTGCACAAAATTGCATAATTCTGCATATTCCCCCCCAACCGGATGGCTAAACAGCCTACATGCCCTTCATACTGAGCTGATAAAGTGCAGTATTACTTTTGTAACAGAAAGGTTGCATATTATGAAACATACCGATTTCCCCCAGAAACAGGGACTCTATGATCCGCAGTTTGAGAAAGATGCCTGCGGAATGGGTTTTGTTGCTCATATTAAAGGAAGACCATCCCATGATATCGTAAGTCAGGCACTCACGATGCTCGGCAACATGGAGCACCGCGGCGGTCAAGGAAGCGAACCGAACTCGGGTGACGGCGCAGGAATTATGATGCAAATCCCGCATGCTTTTTTTGTCGCAGAGGCTCAGCGCCTTGGATTTGCGCTGCCGGAGCAGGGCAAATACGGAGCAGGGATGCTGTTCTTGTCTCATGATCCAAGCGTACGGGCTAATCACGAGGAGCAGCTTGCAGCGATTATTGCAGAGGAAGGCCAGACTCTGCTGGGCTTCCGTGACGTGCCGACGAACGATGAAATGTTGGGTAAATCCGCAAAGGCAGCAAAGCCTTATGTTCGCCAAGTATTTATTGGACGCAGTGAGGATATTCAGGATGATCTCAGCTTCGAACGGAAGCTTTATGTGATCCGCAGAAGAGCTGAACTTGCTATTCGTTACAGTGATGTGCCTGAAGGGGATACTTTTTATGTATCCAGTCTTTCTTGCCGAAAAATTGTATACAAAGGCATGTTGACGACCATCCAGGTCGGACAGTTTTTTGTGGATATGCAAGATTCACGCGTTGAATCGGCCATTGCGCTCGTCCACTCCCGTTTCAGCACGAACACATTCCCTAGCTGGGAACGTGCCCATCCGTACCGCTTCATGATTCATAATGGTGAAATCAATACCCTGCGCGGAAATGTGAACTGGATGCATGCCCGTCAGTCACTCTTTGAGAATAAGCTGTTCGGAAGTGATCTGGACAAAGTCAAACCGGTCATCAATCCCGACGGATCCGATACGGGCATGTTTGATAATACGTTTGAGTTTCTGTACTTGAGCGGACGCTCTCTGCCGCATGTTGCGATGATGATGGTGCCGGAACCATGGAACAACCACGAAAGCATGAACGAAACGAAAAAATCATTCTATGAATATCACAGCACGCTGATGGAACCGTGGGACGGACCGGCGGCGATGGCATTTACTGACGGTATTCAGATCGGTGCTACATTGGACCGCAATGGACTTCGTCCGTCACGTTACTATGTCACCAAGGACGATTTGATTGTTCTGTCTTCTGAGGCGGGTGTAGTCGATATCCCTGCGGAAAATGTGCTGTATAAAGACCGTCTTCGTCCTGGACGGATGCTGCTGGTCGACACGAAGGAAGGGCGAATTATATCCGACGAAGAGGTCAAGGCGAGTATTGCTGCGGAACTGCCTTACCGGAATTGGCTGGATGAGCATCTCGTGAATTTGGACGATCTTCCGGAAGCGAAGGAGCTGCCGAATCCGAAACATGAAAATGTGCGTCAGCTGCAGCAGTCATTTGGCTACACATTCGAAGAGCTGCGTAAAGTGATTGAGCCTATGGCTCTGACGGGAGCCGAGGCGATCGCTTCCATGGGATACGATGCTCCGCTTGCCGTGCTATCGGATCGCCCGCAGCGTCTGTTTAATTATTTCAAGCAAATGTTTGCTCAAGTGACGAATCCACCGATCGATGCCATCCGCGAGGAACTGATCACATCGACGGCTACGACGATAGGACCTGAGCGGAACCTACTGAATCCTGAGCCTGAGAGTTGCCGTCATATCCGGTTGGATTCCCCGGTGCTCTCCAATGAGGATTTTGCAAAAATCCGCCATGTGCATCGTCCGGGCTTTAAGTCCATGACCATCCCTATTTTCTTTACAGCAGCTGATGGTGCCGAGGGGCTCCGTCAAGCTTTGACGGGATTGTGCGAGGCGGCAGACCGGGTAATCGCTAAAGGGCATAACATTCTGATCCTGTCTGACCGCGGCGTAGATAAGGAAAATGCGGCGATTCCATCGCTGCTTGCTGTATCAACGCTTCATCACCATCTTATCCGTCAGGGCACGCGGACGAAGGTTAGTATCTTGCTGGAATCCGGCGAGCCTCGTGAAGTGCATCATTTTGCGCTCCTGCTCGGTTATGGTGTTAGTGCGGTGAATCCTTATCTGGCATTTGAAACACTGGACGATATGATTCAAGAGAAAATGCTGCGTGGCATTTCCCATGAAAAGGCTGTTAAGAATTTTATCAAAGCGGCAAGTAAAGGCGTGGTAAAAGTATTATCCAAGATGGGGATCTCCACGATCCAATCATACCGTGGCGCACAGATCTTTGAAGCTGTGGGGCTCAAATCAGAGTTTGTAGACAGCTACTTTACGTGGACACCATCCCGGATCGGCGGTATAGGATTGGATGAAGTTGCTGCCGAGACACTGGCTCATCATGAGCGTGCATTTACCGATAAGGATGGCAATGACAAGGTGCTTGATTCAGCTGGTGAATATCAGTGGAGAAGTGGCGGGGAAGAACATTTGTTTAACCCGAGAACGATTCATCTGCTTCAGCAGGCAGTCCGCACGAATGACTATGAATTGTATAAGAAGTACGCCAAGCTTGTACAAGGTGAGAGTGAACAGCACTTAACCCTGCGTGCGCTGCTTAAGATCAAACCGGCTGGCGAGCCTGTTCCGCTGGAGGAAGTAGAGCCGATCGAGAATATTTTACGCCGTTTCAAAACCGGGGCAATGTCATTCGGCTCCATCAGTAAGGAAGCTCACGAAAGTCTCGCGATTGCGATGAACCGGATCGGAGGCAAGAGTAACACGGGCGAGGGCGGTGAAGACCCAGACCGATTCGTTAAGGATGCCAATGGGGATTCGCGTCGCAGCGCTATCAAGCAGGTTGCTTCGGGCCGGTTCGGCGTAACATCGAATTATTTGGTGAATGCCGATGAGATCCAGATCAAAATGGCTCAGGGGGCTAAACCGGGTGAAGGCGGACAGCTGCCTGGACGTAAGGTATACCCTTGGGTAGCTGAAGTCCGCGGCTCTACACCGGGTGTGGGACTCATCTCGCCTCCTCCGCATCATGATATTTACTCCATTGAGGATTTGGCAGAGCTGATCTATGATTTGAAAAATGCGAATCCGCGTGCGGATATTAACGTCAAGCTCGTGTCTGAGGTCGGAGTCGGTACGATTGCGGCTGGTGTGGCTAAGGGACGCGCAGACATCATTTTGGTGAGCGGCTACGACGGAGGAACAGGTGCATCTCCACAAGGTTCTATCCGCCATGCAGGCATGCCGTGGGAGCTTGGACTTGCTGAAACTCATCAGACGCTAATTCTGAACAACCTGCGTGACCGTGTCGTGCTGGAGACTGATGGAAAGATGCTGAGTGGCCGTGACCTGATCGTCGCTGCCATGCTGGGTGCCGAGGAGTACGGTTTCTCCACAGCTCCGCTTGTTGCGATCGGTTGTATTATGATGCGTGTGTGCCAGATGGACACCTGTCCGGTTGGCGTAGCAACTCAAAATCCGGAGCTTCGGAAGAACTTCACCGGAGATCCGGCGCATGTCGTCAATTTTATGACCTTTATTGCCCAAGATGTACGCGAGCTTATGGCTTCACTCGGTTTCCGTACGATTGAGGAGATGGTGGGCCGTACCGATTGTCTGGACGCGGTGAAGGCGGATGATCACTGGAAGAAGAAAGGAATCGACATTTCCGCTCTTCTGTATTCTCCAGAGCTTCCGGAAGGCAGCTCCAGATTCCGCACCAAACGTCAGAATCACGGTCTAGAGGAAACGCTCGATCTGCGCTTCCTGATGGACAGTGCGGCTCCTGCGCTGGAATCAGGGGCTACGGTTCAAGGCCGATTCCCGATTACGAATGTGGATCGCGCGGTAGGTACGATCCTAGGTAGTGAAGTTACACGTAAATACGGAGCAGCCGGACTGCCGGAGGATACGATTCAGTTCACCTTTGACGGTTCGGCAGGACAGAGCTTTGGTGCGTTTATACCTAAAGGAATGACGCTTACCGTGGAGGGGGACAGCAATGATTACATCGGAAAGGGACTTTCCGGGGGCAAGATCATTGTCAAACCATCACCAAAGGCGACCTTCGTAGCCGAGGAAAATATCATCGCTGGTAACACCGCATTTTACGGAGCAACGGGTGGAGAAGCCTATGTGCGTGGCATCGCAGGTGAACGTTTTGCAGTTCGTAACTCGGGCGCCCATATCGTAGTAGAGGGCGTGGGTGACCACGGCTGTGAATACATGACAGGCGGACGGGTTGTCGTTCTTGGAGATACAGGACGTAACTTTGCAGCCGGAATGTCGGGCGGAATTGCCTATGTGTATGATCCGAAGGGAATGTTGGTTAATCTCTGTAATTTGGAGATGGTCCTTCTGGAACGCGTGGAAGACCCGAAAGAAGCTTCCGCTATATTCGGTATGATCCAGCGCCATTCCATCTATACGGACAGCAGTCTGGCACAGAATATTGTGGATGACTGGGACCAGGCGCTCCAACAATTCGTTCGTGTCATTCCGAAAGATTTCAAACGGATGATGCTGCAGATCGAAAAAGTTCAGGAACAGGGGCTGACGGGGGAAGCTGCGCTGCTTGCTGCCTTTGAAGCAAATATGCGTGAGTTGGCCCGCGCAGGCGGCAACTAGTTGATCTGATTTAAAAGACCCAATTATCAAACTCGTTTTACAAGGAAACACGATGCGATCTGTTTAGAACGCATCGTGTTTTTTTAGTATTCGACAAAAATAGAACCAAACGGTAGGACAATGGTTCCAACGTACGACAGTACTATAGGCGTGGGTCAGGTATAATATCGATAAGTAAGTAAAAAAATTATTCAACGAAGTAGAATACATTAGGGATGGAGAGCCAAAAGTAGATGAGAAGTGAGGTTGGACATTGATGAATGTAGAGAAAGAGGCCGGATCAGGGCAGAGGGAAGGGCAGAGAGAAGGGCAGGTGCAGCATACAAAGACAGACTTAGACATCTACAAGCTCCTGAACCAAATGGGAATCCATCCCGACAAATGGCTGCAGTTTCAAAGAGAGAAAGAAAGACTATGAATGTTCATCATTCCCGATCTGGGAGTTGAGGATAAAATCCCCGGCTGGCTGTATGTGATCAGCTTACCGGGGGTTTTTCTGTAACTTCTTATTATATTTATTTCATCATACGTTCCATTCTTACAAAAGCTATAAAACGCTTGGCTTCTTCTTCCGTCAGCTTCCGCCCATCTACGGTCAGATTAAAGCGCTCCAGCAGATCGTGATCAGACAATTCTAAGTCGTCGACAAATTCACGGACGTCGGGGTCCATGTTCATTTTCTCTAGCTTAGTCCGTCCAATCAAATAGTCGATGGTAACATCGAAACGGTCAGCAAGACGGGTGAGTGTTTCAAAATCAGGCTTGCGACGGTTTTTTTCATAGTGAGATAATGCTGCACGAGTTATCCCCACCGTAGTTGCTAATTCTTCCTGGGTCCAGCCCCGCTTTTCTCGTAATTCTGCTATTCGATTTCCGTAATTCATGTATGGGTCCTCCTCAGATTGCTTGGGAATGCTCTATAGAAGCGTATGGATAAATTAGAAGGTTCATCCGAACGTATTTCATATTGACGAGATACACATTGTATCGTAATATTGGAGAAGAAAACCGATACGATATGTATCACGGCGTGACGATTAGTATCATTTTATCCATGAGCTAGATGTCTCATACCAGAAAATCACGGAAAAGAAGGAGTAAAATGAATATTTACATGTCAAATAATGGACAGAGATCCATAAATGTTGGGATATCTGTTACGGCTATCGGAAGGTTAAACATCCATGGTCGAAGCCATCAGGTGATTCCGCTTGAATTGAGCCCGGAAAAACTTCTTTTCCTGTGTTCGTGGGATATTCCTTTGTCCCCGAACCTAAAGTTTTGCTATGAATTGGATGATTCCTATGACCTCCTACGGGTTACTGGAGGCTCCTTGACGAAAGAGCTATGGAAAGAATACAGTCTGTATACAGCCAGACTGCAGGCCTCCGAGAATGAGAAACTTCGGCTCACGGGTATGTTAAACCGGATGATGTGCCATTACATCTGTGAATCACCGATTGTTCTCTACAATAAGATCGGAACAGGATTAAACGACAACCTGTCCCGTCGACTGATGAATACGATGATTCAATAATTTTGGTTACAAACATTTTACTATATTTACGTTGCTTGGTCATTAGTTCTTTTACCTTATATCCATGCGGGGAGATACATATTGTACTGTAAATGGACAGTTGAAAGAATGCCGGATTTAGAGGATTAGAGGCGTTCATGAACTGCAGGAGGATAATTGGATGTCCAAAAAGTTGAAATATACTGTCTGGCTGCTAGCATTCCTTCTAATACTTGTTGCAGGGTACGGTGTATATATGTATCAATTGGTTAAGGCAACGGCTGATCATATTTATGAAGAAAGGGACCCCTCACCTTCTCTTCCTGTTAATGCCACGGCTGAGGTTAAGGCCCAGGTTCAAGCAAGGGAACCGGTGAATCCTGATAGACTTGACCCATTTACCGTTCTTGTTCTTGGAGTCGACCAAAGACCCAATGATCGAGGACGTTCAGATGCTATGATATTACTCGCAGTGAGCCCGGCCAAGAAATCCATATTGATGTTCAATATTCCGCGAGATACCCGTACAACTATCGTAGGTCATGGAACAACTGACAAAATAAATCATGCATATGCTTTTGGCGGCGTCGATATGTCAATTCGCACCGTAGAGGATTTTTTGAATTTTCCAATAAATTATTACATTAAAGTCGATATGGAAGGATTTTCACGAATCATCGATTCCTTGGGGGGAGTTGATGTTATGAATACATTACAATTTGACTATGAAGGTTATCATTTTGCAAAAGGGGAAATAACCTTGAACGGGGAAGAAGCTCTTGCCTTTTCACGTATGAGATACGATGATCCCAGAGGAGATTTGGGACGTAACGTGCGACAGAGAGAAATAATGAGAGAGCTAATCAACAAATCTTTAAAGATCTCGACGGTTTTTAAGCTGCAAAATATCCTTAATGAAGTAGGCGAAAGTGTAAAGACCAATATTTCGTTTGAAGAGATGAAAATATTCATGAAGGATTATCACAATGAGTTGGATAAGATTGAGCAGGTTGAAGTTAAAGGTTACGGAGAAAAGATTAATGGGATTTGGTACTATATGGTCAATGATGAGGAAAGAAACAGGATGAATACCTTGTTAAAAGCTCATATGCAGTAATACTCCTATGTGTATTTACCTATTTGGATTCACGCAAAAGTACCCCCTTTAGCATCGCAAAGGGGGTACTTTGTTTTAGAGTGAGTCTGGAAGACAAATGATTAATTAGTCTTTTAGTTCCAAAGCCTTCTTTACGGATCTGGACTGGGGCGGATTCCTTCTTCCGATAATGTAGTCAATGGAGACGTGGAATTTATCGGCGAGCCGTGTCAAGGTTTCTAAATTCGGTTTTCTGCGATTTTTCTCATAATGTGATAATGATGCCCGGCTAATGCCAATCGCCTCTGAAAGTTCTTCTTGAGTCCACCCATTGTTCTCACGCAGTTCTGCGATTCGATGTCCGTACAACGTTCATCTCCACCTCCCTTAAATCATTGTTAAATCTCAAGAAGTAACATAATTAATGCTTCACATGATACAAAATGTATCGCAAATTAACGTTTTCGTCAATACAGCTTGTATCCTATTTTCGAAATAATACAAAATGTATCCTGCTGCGCATAAGCACTTCGACAAAGGCTCTCACATTACGTCAATATGTGGGTGCTATCTGGTGTTAGTATGATACAGTAGAACCAGTAAATTATGAGAAAATATCTATTTTTTGTTGACAAACTTTTCAATATTATATACATTCCAATTATAGATACGTTCTGTATCACCATCAGGTATCTCCATGGGAGAGGATGTTGTTAGGCATGAATGAATTGAGAATGTACTGTGTCCGTTGTTGTCGAGTTGTGTCTCTTGCGGAAGGTGGAAATTTGTTTCGAACCGGTTTTTTCAAATATGATATCCCTATGGGGCTCTGTCAGGACTGCTCAAGGATACCTCCACTTCAGTCATCGCTAATGGCACCACTCAAGAAGGAAAGTATGTTACTATAAACGGGATTAAATTGAAGCTATGGTATAGGCATGACAGTTGCAAAGGAGTAAATAACATATGCAGGAACCGCTGGTAAGGCTGATGGGTGTGACGAAAATAATCGCATCCAAGGCATTGGTCCAGGATCTTACTCTGGATATTCCCGCAGGTCAGGTATTTGGCTTTTTGGGGCCGAATGGTGCGGGGAAGACAACGACGATCCGGATGATAGTCGGTTTGATGTCGATTACGAAAGGGGATATTCTCATCGGGGGGCATAGTATCCGTGAGAATTATGAAAAGGCCTCTTCCCAGATCGGTGCAATTGTTGAGAATCCGGAAATGTATAAGTTTTTGACAGGTTATAAAAATTTGGTCCATTATGCACGGATGATGCCCGGCATTTCAGAACAGCGTATTCACGAGGTGGTTGAGCTGGTCGGACTTACGGACCGGATCCACGATAAAGTGAAAACCTATTCCCTCGGTATGCGGCAAAGATTAGGTGTAGCACAAGCACTGCTGCATCGGCCGAAGCTGCTCATACTAGACGAGCCAACCAATGGACTTGACCCGCAGGGAATCAGGGAGCTTCGTGACTATTTGCGTAAATTAAGTCGTGAAGAGGGAACAACGGTATTCGTTTCCAGTCACCTGCTCTCCGAAATGGAACTCATGTGTGACACAGTTGGCGTCATTCAAAACGGCAAGCTGATCGATATACGGCAGCTGCGTACTTCAGAAGGAGAACGGGCATTCGAGGAAACAGCCTTCGAAGTAAGCGATGTTCCGCGAGCTGTTCAGCTGCTAGCATCCTTTCAGCACAGAGTGCAAGGAAATCGGGTTATTATCCGTGGGGACCGCAATACGATCGCTGAGATTAATGCAGATTTCGTGCGTGGCGGTGTTCAGGTGTATGGAATACAGCCAGTCACCACATCGCTTGAGGATCAATTTTTGGAGATGACGGGAAGTGAAAGCCATGACTGATTTTTTTAAGCTTATCGCCAATGAGAATATGAAGATATACAGCCGAGTCCGCACATGGGTGATGCTCGGGATTCTGGCCGCTTTTAATGTGCTCATGCCCGTTCTCATGTACTTAACCGGAGCACCAATGGATCTATGGACATCCTTTACGTGGACTGAGAGTTTTACCTTTATGCTGAACACGATATTTACAGTAGTTATCGCCGCAGATATTGTGGCGGGGGAGTTTACGTGGGGAACGATCAAGCTCCTGTTAATTCGCCCTTGGAGCCGGGGAAAGATCTTAATGTCCAAATTTCTGGCTATGATTCTATTCTCTCTGCTTGGGACGATTATCGTGGCGGTTGTTGGCATGTTGTCGTCAGCGTTGTTATTCTCCGGTCAGTCAGCGATCTCCTTGAGTTCGGAAGGAGGTATGGAAGCTTCATTGCTCCTGCTACTGACCGATTACATCGAGCTGTTTGTTATAGCGCTTATCGCTTTCATGATTTCCACGGCTTTTCGTTCTAGCAGTCTTGCGATTGGATTATCGATGCTCATGTTGTTTACGAAGGATTTGTTCGGCTTACTGTTTAATCCCGAAAAATATGAGTGGGCGAAATATATTTTGTTTCTCCATATTGATCTCAGTGATTACATTCATTCGTCCGTTGGGCCCGGCGGGGTCGGGATCGGATTCTCTATTGCTGTGTTAGTCGGGTATTGTTTGATATTTGCGATTATATCTTGGTGGGCTTTCTCCAAAAGAGATGTTGCCGCTTGATATTTTTGAGGTCCTTACTATTCCGGTAAGATAAAAAGAGCTCCTTCGGCAGATTTGCTGTCGAAGGGGCTCTTTAGGTTGAATGTGTATGGTACCGTGAATGACCTGGCAGGGCCCCGGTAGACCGTGAGGAGAGTGGACTGATATTTCGTTACCCTGCTTCGGGTCTTTGCATGGGTATCGTCTCAAGAGCAGACTTGCCAGGCTCACTGTCGGCCGCCGGACTCTCCATGTGACTCGCCCCATTAAGAACGCCGCCCTCCATAATAATAAGAGATGAAGCAATGACATCACCATGCATTTGTCCGGTCGGGGTGATGGTCAGCTTACCTTCGGCTGCGATATCACCGTACACCTTACCCGCTATGATCACTTCTTTGGCTGAAATGTTGGAGCGTGCAACTGCGCTCTCACCGATGGTCACATTACCCTGGCTTTCAATGGTGCCATTAAATTTCCCATCGATCCTCAGATCTGCGTCGCAATTCAGAGCGCCCTCAATATGGCTGCCCTGACTGATGAGTGTGCTAGTGCCCGCAGATGAAAACTTATTCCTTTTAGACTTTTTCACACCAAAAACCTCCTTATTACTTTTATTGAACGTACGGGAGCGGGTTTACGGTCTGGTTGTTCTTGACGACCTGAAAGTGAAGATGCGGACCGGTACTGCGTCCTGTGTTCCCAAGCTTGCCAATACGTTCGCCTTGCTTAACCTGATCTCCGGCCTGAACATCTAGACTGTCGAGGTGCATATACCACGTCTCGAGCCCGTTCGGATGACGAACAACGATGTACAATCCACGTACACCGCTTCGTTCCGCGGTAGTTACAGTGCCTGAACCGGCGGCAAATACCGGATCACCTCGCTCCCCTGCGATATCAATTCCGGCATGATAGGCGGACCGTCCGTTAAACGGGTCGTGTCGATAACCGAAACTGGAGGTAAGGCGCTTGGAGAGCGTGGGCCACTGCGTTGGATTTCCTTCACGTTTACTTTGAGTCTCAACGGCCTGATCCAGCGTCTTGGGAATATGGCTCTCCATCGTCTTGATCAGGTCCTGAATGGCCTCAAAATCATCTTTCGTTTCTTCAGCCAAATTGAGCATTTCGTTCTCATGAACGGCAATATACTCTCCTCCGACATTTCCGCTGTCCAGAGACAGAGAGGACGTCTCCTCTCCAGCGGAGCCGTGTTTTTGGATAAACTGCTGCAGCTCAAGCTCCAGTTCCTTTACCCGTTTCATCTGTGTCTTGGTCTGTTCTGCTTCACTAGAGAGCTGGATAATCGCTTTATTCAGTCGCTCAATCGCTTCTTCTTTGTTGGTAACGGTAACTTCCATTCTGAGCGATTCCAGGCTTTTAAGTGTAAGTTGCTGTTCCAGCTCCGAAATCGTACGCGCAGAGTTGATTTGCATGGAAACAATCAGACTGGATATAGAAAGGATTGCAGCGGCGGGTACAGCGATCATCAATGGCTTGGACAAATGAACCTGTTTGACCGAGTGCTGGGCATCCCGGAGCACCAGCAAGGTCATACGTTGTTTCCGGCGCTTGTTCTTCATGGCATCCCCTTTCATTATTTCTGTGAGTAGCAAAGGTAACGATAAAGAGTTGGACGGATCCTTATTCTCTATGTATTCTACTTTTGCGAGAAACATGTCAAAAATATTAGAAGATGGTGGTAGTGTTCATTCTTGTTGCTGATTGGGTATGTATTGAATAAATACATAATTGAATGGTCAATGATGTAGTTATCATATTTTTTCAAGTTAGGGGGCTGCCGGTATGCTGTGGCTTCTGCTTGCACTTATCGCATTCATATGCCAAATGGCTGCGGTGCTGCTGCTGGAATTCAGAAATCCGTCCAAGACCGTGGCGTGGTTGTTTATTTTATTTTGTTTACCACTGGTCGGCTTTGGGCTCTATTTTTTCATGGCTCAAGACTATCAGCATCGTCTGAAGATTCGTAACCGGGGAACGCGTCTGTTTCAGGAGATCAAGGAGCAGTTGTGGAAAAAAGCAGCCGTGGTCCAGCAAGCATCAGACATGCATAATGACGAATTCCATCATAATCTCCGCCTTTTCAATTTGCTGAACCATCTCTCGGAAAGTCCGATCACGGGGTGTAACCGAAGCAAGGTTCTGACCGATGGGGAGGAAACATATGCGGCTATGCTACAGGCCATGGAAAAGGCGAAAGATCATATCCACGTTGAGTTTTATATTTTTCGTAATGACACGATCGGGTCGAAATTTCAGGATGTGATGACCCGTAAAGCTAAGGAAGGCGTCAAGGTACGCCTTATTTGCGACGGACTGGGCAGCTACAAGCTAAAAAATTCATTTGTACGCCGGTTTAAAGAGTCGGGGGTGGAGGTTCATTTTTTCCTTCCAGCGATGATTTCGGTGTTAGATCGTAGAATCAATTACCGGAACCATCGGAAAATCGTAGTTGTTGACGGAACCGTCGGCTTTCTCGGCGGTATTAATGTCGGTGATGATTATTTAGGGAAATATCCGGAAATGGGCTACTGGCGAGATACACATCTGGAAGTGGAGGGGGATGCGGTTTATTTTTTGCAGAACGTTTTTCTTCAGGACTGGAAGCTTGCTGCAGGGGAGAAGATTGTAGATCTGAGTTTGTTTCCCAAGCACCACTGTACGGGTGAAGAACAGGTACAGATTTTGAGCAGCGGACCTGATATGACTTGGAACGCGATTCAGGAAATGTGCTTCGGCTCCATCTCGGTAGCCAAGGAACGGATTTGGATTACGACACCGTACTTTATTCCGGACGAAGGATTATATGAGGCAATCAAGACGGCGGCGGTCAGCGGTGTGGATGTGCGCATTATTATTCCGGACAAGGCGGATTCCCGTCTTGTTAAGCTGGCTTCACTGTCTTACGTGGAGGATCTGCTGACGGCAGGGGTAAAATTTTACGAATACAAAAAAGGGTTTATTCATGCAAAGGTACTGATCGTTGATAATTTAATTGGTTCTGTTGGCACGGCAAATATGGATATGCGGAGCTTTTTCTGTAATTTCGAGCTGACAGCCGTCCTCTTCGATAAGGAAGCGATTAACCGCTTAGTCTCCGACTTTAAGGAGGATCTGCTCAACAGCGGTTTAATCGATGTACAGAAGTTCCACGAACGGGGCAGACTACAGAAGTTTTCTGAAATATTATGCAGGATGCTGTCTCCACTGCTATAAACGATGTTTAAAACAGTAAAAAATGGATGATAAAGCGTTACGATCTATTTAAATTCCATATATCGCCCTTTCATTTTATGTTAAAATAAACTTATAAAATAAAGCTTATAAATATACACTTGGCTTTATTGCAAAATGATCGGGGGAATTTTATGTCCAGTGAATTAAATGTTCTAACGCAACCGCCGCAGTCTCAGCCGCAAATGCAACCAACGCAACAGCCGAAAAAACCAACCTCGAGATCACTCCAAGCAAGACTTCTTCGCCGGTTTATATTTTTGACACTTGGAGCAACATTGATGGCTATCGGTCTGGAGATATTTCTCGTGCCGAATCGGATCATTGACGGTGGTATTACCGGAATCTCGATTATGGTTTCGCATATCACCCAGATACCACTTGGCGTTTTCCTCACACTCTTCAATCTTCCTTTCTTATTTATGGGGTATAAGCAAATCGGCAAAACGTTTGCGTTGTCCACACTTTTCGCCGTTTTGGTTATGTCGGTAGGGACTTACCTTCTTCATCCGGTGTCCCCGCTTACCATTGATCCGCTTCTGGCTGCTGTTTTTGGTGGCGTTATACTCGGGGTCGGCGTTGGTTTGGTTATCCGCTCGGGCGGGTCGCTTGACGGCACAGAGATCGTAGCTATCCTGATTAACAAAAAATCACCGTTCTCCGTCGGTGAAGTCGTCATGTTCATTAACTTCTTTATTCTCGGCAGTGCAGGCTTCATCTTTGGTTGGGATCATGCGATGTACTCTCTCATTGCGTATTACTTGGCTTTCAAATTGATTGATATTACGATCGAAGGTGTTGATCAATCTAAATCGGTATGGATTATAAGCGAGAAGTATAAGGAAATTGGCGATGCGCTCACTCAGCGTCTGGGTCGCGGTGTAACTTATCTGGATGGGGAAGGTGCTTATACCGGTGACAGCAAGAAGGTTATTTTTGTAGTCATTACCCGGCTTGAGGAAGCGAAGCTGAAATCCATCGTTGAAGACTGGGACTCCCAAGCGTTTCTTGCGGTTGGTAACATTCACGATGTGAAGGGCGGCCGTTTCAAGAAGAAAGATATTCACTAAATCTCTGTTTGAGCATCACTACGAATGCGGATTATTCTTCCGATCGCTGTTGCCCCCAGATTTCTTTTATGTATTTATATAACGTTGAAATCCGGGGACAGCTTATGCTTCCGAAGCGAGCTTTCCGAAGGAAAGCTTTCGGGCGAACGCTACGCTTCTCCAAAATAATTCCGCCTTCTCCGTTGAAGCTCTTTGATATCTTTAGTTCAATCTATAGTACGGGTATAATAAACAAACCGCTCCGGAATACCGGAGCGGTTTGTTGTTGAATGAGATTATGAAACTGGTGGCTGATCAGTACCTTGCGTTTCCTGCGTTGTAGAAGAAGTCTCTTGAGTTTCGTCCTTGCTGCGGCGTGTCTTCTTACGTATCCAATTGAATACTCCGACAATGACAGCAACGATGATGTACCAGAACTTTTTGAGCAGAAGCAGCAGGCCAACCTTCTTGGCCACAGCCAAACCTGCACCTCCGAGAATCAATCCGGTTAAGCCCATCTCGGCAACCTTATCGGTGGACTTATCGAAATCCTCATAACGCTGCCCTTGAACAGCTGAAAATTTAGGCAAAATCTCGTTGGACAAAATTGCTGCCGCTTCTTTGCGGTTTTCGGTGCCGCTGACGAGTATGATGCTAAGATAGCCTTCCCGGGTAAGCAGCTTTACCTGATAGTTTACAAATGGTTCCTTGTTGGAATCTTCCAACATAAGCGACCAGGTTAAGTTTTTTGTGCTATGGTCATAGAATGGTTCAACATCCCACCCTGTAACAAAAATATGATCGCTGGCGGACTTTTCTTCGTTTTGTGCCTCAGTACCCTCTTTAATCTGCTTGAGGATTTTGTCTGGCTTGATCTTTTCCTTCTCTGCATTTTTGATATAACCCGAATCAACATAGTCAAAATACACAAACCAGTCTTGACCTTCGATCGGACCTATACCGGCAACCTCTTCCCCTGTCAGGATGTTTCCTTGCATTGTTGAGAACTTTTTAACGTCTTCTTTATTCAGATAGAAGAAATCTTCACCGAGATCAAGCGTTCCTACGGTTCCAATCTCCACCTTAACTCCATTTCCGCCTTCGACCGGGGTAATACTACTTCCGGTAGCTCCTGCAACGGTAGGGAGTGCTAACATCATTACAATCAAAATGCTAAAAATTCGTTTCAATACTACATCCTCCAATATTCTTAATATGTCAAATCAAAACTTTGAACATCATATCACAGCTTCCTAATATGTACTATATCAGGATTATTTGATGGATTTTTTCATAAATATACTAATTTACTCGTATAAGAGGGTAATTTATATCATTGCATTTCGGCTGTGATAGGACAATATGAGTGGTAAATTTGTCTTGTGTTTCATTTACATGATAGAAAATTGTCAGTTTCATGCAGGAAATGTCGTTTATTAGTCGTTAATACCCTGAAATATATGTAAAAAATGATCGTAAATTCCCACGCTAGACATCCTCTTTCATCCAAATTGAGTTGTTTATAAGAACGTATGTTTGTTATAATGAAATCTAATACACTTGGGATACGGTATTGTTGAGGGTGAAATAGGAGGGATGAGCTCATGACCAAAACGATATATGAAGAAATAACGGCCAAACAGACATTGAATCGGGTGAAAGAGGAGAAGATGCCATTTGATTGGTCGATCAATCCTTACCGGGGGTGCGCGCATGGTTGCAGCTTTTGTTACGCCAGGGCGTTTCAATCGTTCATTGGAATGGGGGCTCAGGATGAGTTTCAGCATCATATTTTCATAAAAAATAATGCTGCTGAGGCACTGAAGACACAGCTGACCGTTATTGCGAGGAAATTCGGACACGATATTGAAGCGGTCCGCCGACATATCGGTCAAGTGACAATTGGCACAGCTACAGACCCTTATCAACCTGTTGAGAGCAAGACCGAGATCACGAGGGAGTGTCTTAAACTGTTAGCCAAATATCGTATATCCACGAGCATTACGACCCGGTCGCCGCTTGTGCTCCGGGATCTGGATATTTTGACTCGAATGGATCAAGTCTCGGTCAATATCAGCATTAATACATTGGATGATAATATAATTCGTAAATTGGAGCCGGCTTCGCCTCATCCGGCTAAACGAATGGAGACCGTGCAGCGTTTATCACAGCATGGGATTCGGACAGGGATCTTCGTTGCGCCGGTGCTGCCGTTTCTGACGGATCGTGAAGAGCAGATGAATCAACTGCTCTATGCTGCTAAGGAGGCAGGTGCGGAATTTGCGATGATTTCTTTATTGCGTTTGTCTCGCGATGTGAAGGACTGGTACATGCAGACGTTAAGACATCAATTTCCAGAGGTCGTTTCGTTGTACACCAAGTTGTATAGTGGATCGGCTTACGCCGAAGATAGCTATGTCTCTTCGTTTAAAGAGCTGGCACAAAAATTGCTGCTGAAGTATGATCTGACCGGTATGTCCAGTGGACATGGGGGCAGGGCTTCCAATCCGTTTGGCTCCATTGCTGAGAACGAGGCACCTTGGGCGGTATCGGCCATAAAGGTCGGAGGTGATCAGCTATCCGGCCAAAGCTTATCCAGCTTGGAGAAGTCAGGTGACTTTGAGTTTCTGCGTGAAGAACGTAATGATAAAAGAGGTGCTGCCCCAACACCGACAGAAGGCAGGCGCAGGGGCAAACTTCCGGCTCCGTCGAGCCCGGTAGAGCAAGAGGAGCTGATGCCGGAGATCGAGCAGTTGTCGTTTCCTTTTTAGATATCCTCTGTAGAACTATTTTCGTTTGGATGACAAGTGACGCAGTATGGGCTCGAGCGGCTGAGGAGGTAGCAACGCTAGCAAATCACCTTTCTCTTGAAGCCGCTCCACGATATTGAGAAGATGAAAGTCTGAGAGTGAAACATTCTGAGACACCTCTTCCCAGGTCAGCGGGGTGGAGACGGTAGCCAATGGCCGGGCTCTCGGTGTATAGGGTGCTGCTAGCGTTCTTCCACTGTAATGTTGAAGGTAATCAAAATAGATATTGTCGCCGCGATTTTTCTTCAGCCTTTCAATCGTGAACAGCTTCGGATGCTTCTCGGTGACATATTGGGCGACGAATTGCCCAATAGTGCGAAGCTGGTCAAATGTCATCCCTTCGGGGATCGGTACGATGATCTGCACGCCCGTAGCACCTGATGTCTTCGGTACGGATGAAATACCAAGTGAACGGAGTACACTGCCAACGATAGCTGCGGCTTCCATGATTCTGGGCTCTTCCGGCTGCGAGGGATCGAGATCGATCATCCATTCGCATGGAAGTGTGCTATCGGCATAATGCAGAGACGGATGAAACTCAAGCGCGGCAAGATTGCCAAGCCACAGTAGTTCGGGAAGCCCGTCTAGCAGAACATAATTGATATTTTCGTGTATGGCCGTTTTGACAAATGGAGGGGTCGGCTCCGGAGCATTTTTTTGATAGAAGAACTCACCAGGCACCCCGTGTGGATATCGGATCGTTGTGAGAAGCCTTCCGCGGCAGTAGCGGAGCAAGTATGGGGACAGCGCGGCTAGCTTCTGCAAATACATCGCCTTCGTAATTCCAACCTCGGGCCACAGCGGTTTGTCGGGATTCGTAATCTGGATTTCTTGGCCTTCGATGGTTAGCGTGCCTTTGATCTGTTTTTTCATGGTTAACCTAGCCCTTGAATTCCAAGCAGCTTGGGATGACGCATCATTCCGTCCTGGCTCCACTCCAGAAACGTTACTTCAACGGTTAACGGTTTGCTGAGCCAAGCGAGTGTTTCTTTTTTTAAATCGGTGTGCAATTCCTTCCAGCGTGCACTGCCTGAATGTAATCCGGCGTAGTGTAGCAGCTGCCGCTTGGTCTGTTCGTTCAGCCCTAGTGACGCTCTGCCGATGTAGGAGCCGTCATCGCCTGCCAAGACGAGACTGGCGACACGCCCTTCCCGGATAATCATCGCAATCGCCTCCGTTTTCAATCGTACGGCAATTTTTTTCTTGTACCAGTCTTGATGTTTCTTTCCCTCACGATAGGGGGAGGATAGACGCTTGATCACAATCCCCTCCCAGTCCCGATCCTCAGCCCACTTCCATAAACTCTCACCATCATTGAACAGATCTGCGACGAGAAGTCCCGGCTTGTTGGCGACAATTTGCTGCAGCCGCTGATGGCGTTCAATGTAAGGCAACTGCCGCATGTCGCGGTCACCATCAAGTAGTATGTCAAACAGAACATACGTAAACAGGGGAGCGTTCGTGCTGATGGCACGCGAGCGCTCCCTCTGCAGAACTTTTTGGAAGACCGGACGGCCAAGCTCTGGATGGAAATACACAACCTCGCCGTCCAGAATCAGACGGTGCTCCTTCAGCTCTGATAGGGATCGGGCAACTTCGGGGTACAGCGCTGTCTTGTTCAGCAGTTTACGGGAAACCAGTGATACTTCACCCCCATTAAGGAGTGACAGGATACGAACACCGTCCCATTTCAATTGATATCCCCACTCGCTTCCTGATGGAATGGTTTCCGTCACGATAGGCGCCATGGGCTCTTTAGGAAGATAATCCTTTAAACCGTTCATGCTCAGGAACCTGTATCGGTCTTCTTGGCTTTCGTTGTACGGCGTTTCGGTTTAGGCCCTTCGAGTTCTGGTCCTTCACCGCTGACTTTGGCTGTCGCTTCCTTGGCAGCGGTCTTGCGAGTCGTTTTCCGGGGTTTCGCTGTCGTTCCCGGATCTGTTGCAATCGGCGGCTTGACGGCCTCAATGCTTGCCTGAAGCGCGGCCATCAGATCAACCACATTTGTTTCCTGACGTGCAGGAGCGATCTTCACTTCTTCACCGGCAACTTTACTGGAGATCATGCCCTGCAGACGCTCACGGTAATCATCACTATATTTTTGTGGATCAAAGGGGGAGGAGAGCTGTTCAATCAGCATACGTGCCATCGTCAGCTCTTTGTCGTTTACAGTTGTGTTTTCCGGCAGGTTAGGCACCTGGGAGATCGGACGGATCTCATCGGGGTAAAATATCGTCTCTATCGCCAGACATTCATCGATGACTCTTATGGCAGCCATACTGCTCTTGGAGCGGATCGCAATTTTGGCAATGCCGATTTTGCCGGACTGTCTCATCGCTTCCAGAAGCAGACGATACGCATTGGCTCCTGCTTGATCGGGTGACAAGTAATAGGTTTTCTGAAAATAGATCGGATCAATTTCCGTTAAATCAACAAAATCAAGAATCGTAATATTTTTACTGTTCTGTTCCGAAAGCTGCTCCAGTTCTTCTTTTTCAAAAAGAACAAACTTCCCCTTTTCATACTCGTATCCCTTGTTAATCTCCTTCCAGCCGACTTCTTCCTCGCAGACCGGACATTTACGGACATAAGAGAGTGGACTTCCGCAAACTTTATGGACATATCTCATAGAGATATCTTTGTCCTCGGTGGCGGAGAACATTTTGACGGGAACGTGAACAAGTCCGAAGCTGATGGCGCCTTTCCAGACGGTATGCATCTATGATTCCTCCCTATCATTTTTTGAAGGACGGCAAAGCCGTTTCTACTTGATTAGTTTGCCCAAAAAAAGACTCTATATAAGTTGATGTATAAAGGCGTGAACATTGAGGCATATTGACGTTGGAAACACAGTGGGCTCTACCTTTGTGTGAGGAGGTGTATGAATGACCATGGAGCACAGTGAGAGTAAAGAATCGGAACACGATTACAATAAATCGGAGGCGCATTTTACCGTGGAACCGGTAGACGGTGAAATACTGAACTGGAATAGCTTGACTTCAAGTGATAGTGAGATGACTCGCGAGTCCACGATGCTTGATATCGACCGGATGGTCAATGAGGGTCTTGCTGGCGGCAATGTGACAGAAGATAACGGGATGATAGGTTCTACAACAACAGATACGATGAAGACGGTGGACGAAACACCGGGAAATACAGAGAAAGGGGAATAGAGATGGAACTGGATCGCGCTTGGAGTATTTTTAAGTCTGATGATACATTTAAGGTAAAGCTGGAAGGTGAGCCGGTATGGATTGAACATATCGATCAGGCTAACGGCATGGCGACGGTTCAAGTCGGCTCACGACCGACAGATACCGTGACGGTAAATGTGGAGCGCTTGGAAGAAGGCGAGTAATAGGAACCATAACGTGCATTCGAGTGGCGTAAGAAACACCTTTTTTCGGATGATTGCCCTTAGTGGATCACCCGGGGGAAGGTGTTTTTTCGGTTTTGAATCATTCTTTGAGAACATAGGCAGCGGGTTAATGGATTATGCATGTGTTAGATATGGAAGTGGATGATCCAAATATGATATATTTCATGCTCATCTGGCTCCCTTGCGGCATGCTGTAGAGACCGATATAATTAAGGACAAGTTAAATCACTCAGTAGTCACGTCAAAAGGTGGGTATACAATTGATAGAAAGCGGTTATAAAGAGCAGTTCCGTTACATTTCCAATAGTCCGGCCGACACGGAACGGCTAGCCGCCTGGCTGGCCCGGCGTTCAATACCGGGAACAGTCATCGGTCTTGATGGGGATTTGGGAGCGGGGAAGACAGCATTTTCCCAAGGGTTCGCGAAGCATTTAGGTATCAGCGGTGTTGTGAACAGTCCCACATTTACGATTATTAAAGAATATGAGGGGCGTCTGCCTCTTTATCATATGGATGTGTATCGTCTGTCTTTGGATGAAGCGGACGAGCTTGGATTAGACGAGTATTTTTTCGGAGAAGGTGTCTGTCTCGTGGAATGGAGCAGTCTTATAAGCGAGCTTCTTCCTGAACAACATCTTCATATATCGATTGAAACAACAAACTTATCGGAACGAGTAATTACTATAAAAGGCTTGGGTGAACCTTACGGCCAGTGGTGCCGGGAATTGAATGAAAATGGGGTAATTATCGATGAATAATCATAACACAAAGCCGCGACAGCGGTTTTTGGCGCTGGATTCGTCCACGGCCTCGCTGGCAGTGGCTGCGATGGAAAATAATGAACTGCTGAAGGAAATCAATGCGAGCGGCGAACGTAACCACTCTGTACACATGCACCCGGTCATAGCACAGGTCGTGGAGGAAGCAGGCTTGAGTATGGATGAAATTGACGGTGTCGCCGTTGGTGTGGGACCGGGCTCTTACACAGGCGTTCGTATGGCTGTCACAGCGGCTAAGACGCTTTCTTGGGCGAAAAAAATACCCGTTGCCGGAGTGTCTAGCCTCCATGCGATTGCGTGGGGAGGGCTTTCGTCTGGTCTGAAGGATCATTCGATGGAGAATGAACTGCACTGGGTGATCCCGCTGCTGGATGCAAGACGGGGACAGGCGTATACAGCACTGTTCGCTGGCGGAGCAGGTACTGCACCACAGCGGCTTGAGCCTGATGCCATCCGGTTGATGGCGACATGGATTGATACCCTTGCGGATCGACTAAATGCACTTCAAGAAGAAGAACTTCCTGTATCGATTTGCTTTACAGGTGACGTTGCAGTACATGCAGAAGCAGCTGAACGTCTTCGTGAGGTGTACAGCGGTCAACTGAACATTCTCCCTTATGAACTGGAGGGTCGCTGGGTCGGTCGCTTGGGGGCCATGCGGCTGCTTCAGGGGGAATCGGACGAGATGCATGCACTGGTACCTAACTATACACAGCTTTCGGAAGCGGAAGCGAACCTGCTGCGCAAGCGGTGAAGGGAGCGTAGGATTGGATCATGGAACAGGAATATAAAGCACCGGCTCATGACGAAGGTTTGTCTTTCCGGTTGATGACAATGGAGGACATACCGAACGTCATGGTCGTAGAGCATGATGCGTTTACTCTCCCTTGGACCGAGGAAGCCTTTCACAATGAACTTAAGCTGAATCATTTTGCACATTATATGGTGATGGAGTATGAAGGACGGACGATCGGTTACGCAGGGATGTGGACGATTGTCGACGAGGCTCATATAACTAACATTGCACTGCTCGGAACATATCGTGGGCGAAAATGGGGAGAACGGCTTCTTAGTGAGCTGATGAAGACTGCCTCTTTTTTGGGGATGGAACGTATAACGCTGGAGGTCCGGGTAAGCAATGAGGTGGCTAAGCGTTTGTATATAAAAAAAGGATTTGAGCCTGCAGGCATCCGTAGAGGCTACTATTCCGACAATGGAGAGGATGCACTGATTATGTGGGCGGATTTGCCCCCTTACCGTGAACACGGAGGCGAGGAAGGAAGCGAAGGTTTGTTATGAATGAACAGAATACAGAGAAGCACAGTCTGATCTTAGCCATTGAGACAAGCTGTGATGAAACATCAGTTGCCGTGGTTAGAGATGGGCATGAAGTATTGTCGAGCGTTATTGCGAGTCAGATTGAAACCCACAAAGCATTTGGGGGTGTGGTACCTGAGGTGGCATCGCGCAAGCATGTGGAGAGCATTACGGTGATTCTGGAGGAAGCTGTCTACGAAGCGGGTATTGATATGCGGGATTTGTCGGCTATCGCTGTTACGCAGGGACCGGGTCTGGTCGGAGCATTATTAGTTGGTGTTGTGGCGGCCAAAAGCTTAGCGTACGCACTCGGAAAACCGCTGATTGGCACACACCATATCGCAGGTCATATCTATGCCAACCGTATCGTTGGCCCGATAGAATACCCGTGCATGTCGCTCGTTGTTTCGGGTGGGCACACAGAACTTGTATACATGAAGTCCGAAGGCAGCTTTGAACTTATCGGCCGTACACGTGATGATGCTGTAGGTGAGGCCTATGATAAAGTGGCGCGAGCGCTCGGATTCCCTTATCCGGGCGGCCCGCATGTGGACCGGCTGGCCTTGGAAGCGGAGGATGCCGTACAGCTTCCCCGCGTATGGCTGGAGCCGGATTCCTATGACTTTAGCTTTAGCGGATTGAAATCGGCTGTATTAAATGTCGTCAATCAGAGCAAAATGCGTGGAGAAGAGATTCGAACCGGTGCGATTGCCCGGGGCTTTCAGGAGTCGGTTACCGAGGTACTCGTGGAAAAAGCGGTACGCGCCGTGAAGGCATATGGAGCTAAGCAGTTGCTGCTCTGTGGAGGGGTTGCTGCGAACCGCGGATTGCGGCATCTTCTCTCTGAGCGCTGTGAAACAGAGGGAATTCCTCTAACCATTCCACCGCATCATTACTGTACGGACAACGCAGCTATGATTGCTGCAGCCGCTCATTTGAAATGGAAACGTGGAGACCTGACGCCTCTCGATATGAAGGCAGATCCCCAGTTTTCTCTGGAAGAATGGGCTAAGTAAAGAGCAGGAAAATGCTAGGAAAATGCCCTCTTGACAGGTGAAATTAAAGAACGTATAATCATCCTCAAATTCCAGAATGAAGAAACGTGAAGAACAGGAACAGTAAGGATCTCCGGAATCAAGAGAGCTGCGGGACGGTGCGACGCAGTGGAAAGAGACCTGAAACTCGCCTGGGAGCGGAACGTTGGAACACAGCGCATGATGCGCTGGCCGGATGTTGTCCGGCATTACATCGTTACGGTTAGCCACCGTCAGAAGGCTCGGCATATGCAGTCCATAAATATGGATGTGACGTGTGGCGATGGAGGGGGCTTGCTTAGGACCGATAAGATGATCGGTAAATCTGGCAAGTCAACAAGAGTGGTACCGCGATAGCAAGCCTGTCGTCTCTTGAATAAAGAGATGGTGGGCTTTTTTATATTTCTCGCAGAAACAAACCGAATAATACTAAACGCAATGAACGGGAGCAAGTAAAAGGGGTACTGTCTTCAGAGAGCCGTGGTTTTGGTGTGACGCGGCGGCAGGAGCCTTTGAATCTCGCCCGGGAGCGGAAGAGGGGGAAATATGGATGGCGCTGCTGCAGATACGGTATAGATTTGCAGGCAGTAAAAGTCCTAATATCTACTCTCTTACGGGATCCCCCGTGAACAGGAGTCCGATAAATATTTCGCCCGGCCGGCGTAATTTTATCGGACACTAAGCGGACGTACGTTTCGGCATGATGCCGAAATCAATGCGTCAAGTAGAGTGGTACCACGGAGGGGTTAAAGCCCGTCGTCTCTTATAACAGGAGATGGCGGGCTTTTTTTTGAAATCTAAGAAAGTATGAATTTCATATTGCATACTTGTCTTATATTTCTTCTTGCTGCCGGCAGCAGTTGGGTGGGATTGCGAACGCAAGTCGACGTGCGGACGCAGGTGTAATCTTGTCAAAAATTAAGTAAGTAAGATCTGGCGCATCTCGTAAAAACAAGGGAGGAACCCACGATGGTACAAGAAATTCGAAGAATTCATTTGATGGATACAACATTGCGTGACGGAGAACAGGCTCCTGGAGCAAGTCTGCAGCCTGAGCAGAAGGTCATGCTTGCTGCCAAACTGGCGGAGTTGGGTGTAGATGTGCTGGAACCGGGTTTCCCTGTGTCCAGTCCAGGCGAGTTTGCCGCCGTTCAAACGATATCCCGCCAGCTTCAAAATGTGGAAATATGCGGATTTGCGAGAGCGGTTAGAGGTGACATTGACGCAGCAGTCCGGGCGACACAAGATGCAGCCAATCGGCGCATCCATTTGTTTATCTCTTCGTCCGACATCCATATCAAGCATCAGCTCCGCAAGAGTCGGAAAGAGGTCGTTGCGACTGCACGGGAAATGACGGCGTACGCCAAACAGTTTTGCGACCGGGTCGAGTTTACCGCGATGGACGCATCACGTACGAACATAGATGATTTAATTGAGATGGTGGAGGCTGTGATTGAGGAAGGGGCAAATATTATCAACCTGCCCGACACGGTCGGATATGCTCTTCCACAAGAATATGGCGAGATGTTCCGCCGGGTTCGTGAAGGGGCAAGGGGAGGCAGAAGTGTAGAGTACAGCGCTCATTGTCATAATGATTTGGGTTTGGCTGTGGCGAACAGTCTGGAAGCTATTCGAAACGGAGCCAGCCAAATCGAGGTGACGGTTAATGGTGTAGGTGAACGTACAGGAAACTGTGCCTTGGAAGAACTTGTGATGGCTCTGGCTACTCGGGGAGATGTGCTTAGAGCAGAGACGGGTATCTCAGCAGAGAAGCTGTATGAAACGTCCCGACTAATCAGCGGTGCGATGCATTTTCCGATTGCATTCAATAAGCCGGTTGTTGGCCGTAATGCTTTTCAACATGAATCGGGTATTCATCAGGATGGCCTTCTGAAAGACCGTAGCACCTATGAGATTATGAACCCTGAGGATCTCGGCATACCGCGCAGTATGATTATTCTAGGCAAGCATTCTGGACGACATGCATTGAAAGACAGGCTTGCCCGGTATGGTGTATCCATTCAGGAGCAAGACGTGGAGAAGCTCTACAATACCTTCAAAGAGACCGCAGACCGGCAAAAGGTAGTCAGTGATGACCAACTGCTGCAAATGGTGAGCAGCACGCTTGGTAAACCGGCTCAGGTGTATGAGCTGGGTGAGGTTCAGGTAATATCCGGCAGCGGAGTAAGCCGGGTGGCGGCCGTCAGACTTCGCCACTTGCACGAGGAGCGTGAGGTGTCTTATTCGAGCGTAGCCGATGGACCAGTGCAGGCTGTAATATCCGCAATCAGCCAAGGAATCAGCGGTAGCATTTCCTTCGTTGATCTGGAGCTTCATTCTCTGAGTAACGGCGAAGATGCGCATGCAGAGGCAGCCGTTACCGTTGAAAGAGACAGGAAGGTATTCCGTGGAACAGCAGTTCACCAGGATATAGTCATGGCGGCAGGGCTTGCATACGTAGCAGCATGCAACTCGGCGCTCTTGTCTGTTTAACGACGATTACCATATAAGTGCGTGTTCAAAAAGGTCGGTTTTTAGCACCGAGAAGGTTGGATAAAGCTAGGGACTGAGGAGCGGAGCGTACGTTTTGGGTACGTGAGCACCGGAAGGACCGGCTGAATTCAAGATTCGATGCCGAGCCCACTTCCTGATTCACTTCGTGATCAAAAGCGGACTTTTTGAACAACCTCTATAAGAAAAAGGCCTTCTTCTTCGTTTCGAAGGAGAGGGCCTAATCTACATACAAAAACGGGATTCATATATATGAATCGATAGTTCTGTCAAGTTGTGGACAAGGTTATCCACATTTCCCTTCGAAAATGTGCGCAAATTCAGAAAACACCGATAAATTAAAGGTTTGGAAGAGGCTGAAAAAAGGGGACATTATTTTCAAAAATACTTGTTGAAACTGTGGATAATGTGCATAACTTAGTGGATAATCTTGGGTGCCCTCGCTAAAAAGCTTGTTTAAAAGCAAAAAAATGGCCATTTAGGCCATTTTCAAGTCACACTTATGCACCGAAGTTGGGGATAAGGCTGTGCATAAGTGAAAAAGTGATTTTGAAGCATATTTGTGAATTTTTTTTGTTTTTTATAAAATCGGACTGTTTAAGCCTCCAGCAAGCTTTCCCATTCCGCAAAAATTTCTTCCAGTAAAGCTTTTTTGGTATCCGCGGCCTGTTGGCGTTCTTGCAGAGCCATATAGTCTTGATATATTTCCGGGAGGGCCATTTCCGCTTCAAGCTGCGCAATTTCCGTCTCTAATGAATGGATCTGTTCTTCCAGGCTGGCAAGTTTGCGCTGTCGGTTTCTTTCTTCACGCTTCGCTTGCTTATCTGCTTCGAAGGTAGAGGCGCCTGGTTTGTCAGTCGGAGCTTCCGTAACGGTCTCCTGCTTGCTGCTTGCACGGGAGAACGGTTCCGAAGGCTCGTTGTTCATTTCAACGATCTCTTGCTTTTTATCTGTGTAATCGTCGTAATTACCCAGGAAATGTTGAACGCTGTCCGGATGCAGCTCTACGATGCGTTCCGCCATTTTGTTCAGGAAGTAGCGGTCGTGAGAAATAAAGAACAGGGTGCCTTCATAATCAATCAGTGCGGATTCCAGCACTTCTTTGCTGAACAAATCCAGATGGTTAGTCGGCTCATCCAGGATAAGCATATTGGCTTCCAGAAGCATCAGCTTCGCAAGAGACACACGCGCTTTTTCGCCGCCACTTAAAGAGCTGATCTTCTTCAGGACGTCTTCACCACTGAACAAAAAATTGCCAAGAACGGTTCGTATTCGTGCTTCCTCCATATGGGGATAAGTGCTCCACAGCTCTTCCAGCACGGTGTTTTTCGGATTGAGCTCAGATTGTTCCTGATCATAGTAACCGATCTTGACCTTGGTTCCCCACTGCAAGGAGCCGGAAGCTGGCTTCATATCGTCAATGAGACACTTGAGCAGCGTAGACTTGCCGATCCCGTTCGGTCCGATCAGGGCGACAGTTTCTCCTCTCCGGAGATCGAAGGATACATTTCGGAACAATGTCTCTTCAGGCTGAAAGGCGACGGACAGGTCTTTCACCTGAAGCACCTCTTTACCGGACATGTACTCTACCTCGAAGGAGAAGTGAGCTTTTTTCAAATCGCCCATGGGCCTGTCCAGTCGATCCATTCGGTCAAGAGCTTTGCGACGGCTCTGTGCACGCTTCGTAGTAGAGGCACGCACGAGGTTGCGCTGGATAAAGGTTTCCATCCGAGCAATCTCATCCTGCTGTTTCTCGTACTGCTTCAGTTGCGTTTCGTATTCCGCTGCTTTCAGTTCGATATATTTGCTGTAATTGCCTGTGTAGCGTTTCGATTGATGGCGTTCAATTTCAACGATGGTTGTTACGAGACGGTCCAGAAAATATCGGTCATGGGATACAACAAGCAGTGCTCCTGAATAACCGCGCAGGTAATCCTCAAGCCAGGTTAGCGTTGCGATATCCAGGTGGTTCGTAGGTTCGTCCAGCATGAGCAGATCAGGGGCTTGAAGAAGTATGCGTGCCAGCGCCAAACGAGTTTTCTGACCACCACTTAAAGTGGCGATAGAGGTGTCCGGGGAAAAGCTTCCGAAGCCCATTCCGTGGAGAATGCTGCGGATGCGCGTTTCCATTTCATAACCGCCATGATCCTTGAACCAGTCGGAACGGACGGCATACCGGTCAAGCAAATCCTGATAACGTTTCGGATCTTCGCTGGAGGCGGGATCGGCGATCTGCTGCTCCATTTGGCGAAGCTCGCGTTCCGTTTCAATGAGCGGTGTAAATACGTCCAGCATTTCCTCCCAAATGGTACGGTCCGACTGCAGGCCGCTATTTTGCGCCAAATAACCAATCGTTGTTTCTTTTGCTTTAAATATTTGTCCCCCGTCATATGACATATCTCCAGATAATATCTGAAGTAGCGTCGATTTGCCGGCACCGTTTACACCAACGAGTCCGATTCGCTCCCGTTCGAGAATTTGCAGGTTGATGCCCTCAAGCACCGGGGTGACCCCAAATAATTTCGTAATGCCATTGGCTTGCAGCAGCATGTGAGATAAAACCTCCATCTATATAGTAGTTCCTGATTCATCGATAAAATTCAGATGATGATATAAGAGGTTGTTCAAAAAATCATCTTTTGATCACGAAGTGAATCAGGAAGTGAAATCGACGTCGAATCTTGAATTCAGCTAAAATGTTTCCGAAGGAAACATACTTCGAAAGCATGCTCACGTAGGGTCTGCCTACGCTCCGCTCCTCAGTCCCTAGCTTCATCCAACTCAAGCGTTTTGAAAAAACGCACATCGGAAGCATATGCTTCGGTGCTAAAAGTCTGACTTTTTGAACACTTGCTATAAGATAAGTTTACATGAAAAATGGTAAACAAGCGACCGATTCATGGTGACTTCGGGCATTCTTGGCGAAAGGGAGGAACAATGGTAAACTAATCATAATTATAAGTATGAAGGGAAAGACAAGTTTGAACACTTCTGGTTCTAAATCTGAACTTCGGGCACTTAAAGTTTCCCTTAGAGATTCAATTTCGGATAGCGATCGTGAAGAACGATCCGGACAGGTCTGCCGTCATGCGACCGATCTGCTCATGTCTAGTCACGCTGTCAGTATGCTAGTGTATGTTCCATTTCGTTCGGAGCTAGATACCCGGCCATTGATAGCGTGGGCATGGGAGAATGGGATTGAGGTCATGGTACCGAGAAGCCTTCGGGGAAGCGGCATGATGGAGCTATACCTGCTCCACAGCTGGGATGAACTGATTCAAGGCGCTTATGGTATTCCTGAACCGGATCCTAAGCGTGCAGAGAAGTGCCGAAACGATGTTGTTCCAGATGTCATATGGGTTCCGGGTCTAGCATTCGATCGGCACGGTGGAAGGCTTGGTTATGGAGGCGGATATTATGACCGTCTTCGGGACCGTATGTTACCGGCTGCAACGGGTGGGAAGAGGCTACCCTTATGGATCGGGCTTGGATATGAAGTTCAGGTTACGAATCAGGTGCCTATGGAACGTCACGATTTGTGTCTGGACGGGCTTATAACTGAAAATGGATACATAAGACTGGATTCTAGCGGAAGGTGATGGAATGGAACTTAGTCATTTTAATGAGCAGGGCAGAGCAAGGATGGTGGATGTGAGTGATAAGAATGTAACATCCCGGACAGCTGCTGCACGAACAACCGTGAAGATGCATCCAGATACGCTCCGCCGTATTCAAGAGGGCGGTATTGAAAAAGGCGACGTGCTTGCGGTAGCGCAGGTGGCTGGTATAATGGCTGCGAAGAAGACATCGGATTGGATTCCGATGTGTCATCCGCTTCCGCTTACGGGTATTAATGTGGAATTCAGCGATAATGGCCGGGATGAATTATATATAGAAGCAACTGTGAAGACGACAGGAAAGACCGGGGTTGAAATGGAGGCTCTAACAGCCGTTTCAGCCGCTGCTCTGACCGTTTATGATATGTGTAAAGCAATGCAAAAGGATATGGAGATTGGTCCAACAAAGCTGCTCAGCAAGACCGGAGGCAAGAGTGGAGATTACCTGAACGAAAGTAATTAAACGGGATTCATTTCATTATTGAATATAGAAGAAAGATTCGGCAGAGAGGGAAGGGGAGGGTACTCATGTTGTGGAAAACGGCGATCCTGACGGCGAGCGATAAAGGCTCACGGGGGGAACGCGAGGATACGAGCGCCCAGGTTATCCGGGAACTGATTGAAGAGGAATTGGGCGGCGAAATTATCGAATATCGTATTGTTCCTGATGAAGAAGATGAAATTATTGCTGCGTTGATTGAGCTGACGGATTATTTTCAAGTGGATCTGGTGCTTACAACCGGGGGGACGGAATTAGCAGTGAGGGATGTAACGCCGGAAGCGACCAAACGGGTCGTCGAGCGGGAAGTTCCGGGTATTGTCGAAGCGATGCGGGCTACGGTTATGCAGAAGAATCGAAGTGCCATGCTGTTCCGAGGGGTGTGCGGTATTCGCGGCCGAACGCTGGTACTCAACTTGCCAGGGTCACCCAAAGGTGTGCATGAGAATCTTGCAGCCGTCATGGATCAGCTGCCTGAGGCACTGCTTATGGTTACGGGACAGTATCGCGAATAAAGGATTTTGCAACGGATTTAGGAAGAATTATGTAAAAAATATCATAAATCCTCATTGTTTATGTGATTTTTGTTATGGTATGATGGCGGTATAAATATCATATAGGCTGATTTCGTGTAAATTAGGAGGAGAAAGGTATGAGTCAAATCGGGGTACCAGGTATTATTCTACTCGTCATCTTAGCTCTGTTGCTGTTCGGACCGAACAAGCTTCCTGAACTGGGGCGCGCTGTAGGCAGAACGTTCCGTGAGTTTAAGGAAGGAGCACGTGAGATCATTGACGATGAGCCGGCTTCGAAGAAGAAGGAAGAAGCACCACAGCCGTCCGCAGCACAGGCCAACGTTGAAGATAGACGTCTTCCGGAATAAGAACGGTTTCGTAAGGTGAAATCCCCTCCTACGGGAGGGATTTTTCGCACTTATTATGAGAAACGGACCCCTTCCTACGCGAGGATTCAGCCGTTTCTTCTTGTGCTGCCGGGATACAGATGAGGTGATATCTAGCATGTCGGAAAAAATGGAAGAGATGGCGCTTGTAGAGCATCTTAGTGAGCTTCGCAAGCGGATTATTATTGTGCTTGTCGTATTTGTGGGCGGATTGATTGCCGGTCTATTTATCGCTGAGCCGATTTACCGGTATTTGACGGGATCGGAGCAGGCCAAGTCGTTTGAACTGAATGCCTTCTCTTTTTGGGATGGTATCGGGATCTATATGAAAATTGCTGCCCTTTTCTCGTTTGTTATATCGGTTCCGTTTATATTTTATCAGCTTTGGGCTTTTGTAAAGCCAGGACTACGGAAAAATGAGCAAAAGGCGACAGTTCGTTATATTCCATATGCTTTTTTACTGTTAATTATGGGTATTGCATTTGGATATTACATCGTATTTCCAATGACGCTATCTTTTACGACTACTATTACGAAGAGTATGGGGCTTCAGGAGACATACGGTATCACGAATTATTTTAACTTTATGTTCAATCTGGTGCTGCCGCTGGCATTGTTATTTGAACTTCCCTTGATTGTGATGTTCTTAACCAAAATTCGGCTTCTGAATCCGCTGCGGCTGAAGAAGATGCGCCGTGTAGCCTATTTCGGACTTGTGTTTGTGGCTGTTGTCATTACGCCGCCAGACATTATCTCCGATTTCCTGGTGGCGATCCCGCTGCTGCTTCTATACGAAATAAGCGTATTTCTTTCGGCTTTTGTGTATCGCAAGCAATTGCAGGCGGATATGGAACTGGAAAGCCAATACATACATGTTGATGAAGAGCAGGATTAATCGCAGAATGCTATTGTATGCCTATAAAAATGAATAACCCGCTTAACCGTCACTCTGTTGCAGTGTCTGTTAAGCGGGTTATTTGTATTTTGGTGTTAATTCGCATCATATCTCGCCAGCACCATCATGGCCGACTCCTGCATACGTTTTTGTAATGCCGTCCCTTCAACAATTTTTACTCGTAGTCCAAGGAAGCGGATACGGGATAGGAGGAAATCACGCTCATCCTCCGGATATTTGATTTCAACACGGTATACTTCTGTGTTTTCATCATAGTTCACCGTTTTATCAAAGCAGGAGAACGCATATAGTATTCTCGACAACTCGCTGTTATATTTTCGGTTAATTTCAATGACAGCGTGGTCTTTCCGATTTTCCATCAGCCTGCCTATCCGTCCTTTGATCTGCTCAATTCGATAGGACGGGAGTGACGTCTCCTGAACGTATAAAATGTTGCAGAGCTTAGTAAACATCAGCCTTTTATGGTGTGCACTGTACCAGAGCAGCATCCATTCCCGTTTGATCATCGAATATTCGAGCTTGTAAGGGAATCCGGAATAATTGCTATGGAGCTCGCCGAGTTTCGTTTTGTAGGTCATCCGAAATCCTTGCTCCAGTATGATCAGGCGGCGCAGCGTTCGAAGAAGCGGATGGTATACGCTGCGTTCGTATCCCTTTGCTTTTTCAAGAATAATCTCCTGTATATCTGGTCCCGTATTTTCTAAATAGAGTATCTGTTCGAGACGTTCCAGTGTTTCCGGTGTAAAGGCGTGTACGGCTTCTGGATGGGCCAGCATTATTTTTAACCAGGAACGCTCTTGAGTCGTAATTGCGATCGAATCCGTTTCGTCAAGCCGTGTCATGATCTGGTAATTAAATATCTTCTCAAAGAGATTCAAACGCATAATAGGCCGCAATCTCCTTCCATTCCTTGATGAACTCTTGGCGAAGTGAGCGGGGCTCAAGCACCTCGCAGCTGGAACCGAAACTGCGGAGCCATGGCTTGATTTCGGTTGTACCGTTTACTTTAATCTCGTATAAAAAAGAGTTCTCTGATTCCAATGTAATCGTTCCCCATTGCCCCTGGGCTCGGACTCGATCAAGTACGAAGTTCACCTTGCTGTCATGGGGGTTATAGAATCTCGCAACGACTCGAACCGAATTGCCGGTGTCTGTGACCCAGCTATGTTCCAGCTCAGCCAACGCCTCATGAAGCTTTTTCTGGAACAATTCCTCTTGCACCTGTTCCCCTTCTTCGATCTGCGTCAAACCTTCCATACGAAACTTCATCAGACCCTGTCTGGCATTATGACCGATCAGGTACCATCTGCCATATTGGTGGTCGTATATGATGCGAAGTGGAAGCACTATTTCTCGTATTCCCTTGGACTCCCTATGAAACAGTGGATTCGTATTTTTAGAAGCATACCGTGAGGTGCTTTTAGGTGACAAATATAGAAACTTGAGTTTTGCCCGTTTTTGAATCGCCTGAAAAATCGTATACAGATGAGCTTCATCCAAAATCCGGGAGTGATAATGGTATTTATAAATATATGTATGGATGGCATTGGTGGAAAAATCACGCTGCCGTAAGGCTTTTTTTAAGTTGTCTCTGAGTATATACCCCTGAACGGACGGCAGCTGAGTATTCGACATGACATCAACATAGTCGTAGAGGTCGAGAAGTTCATCGTCGGACAATCGATCAATAAGATCAGTGGCCCCACGGTAACGGTAAGGACGTTCTCCATCGATGCGTACGATGACGCCAACCTCCTCCAAATATTTGAGATCTCCTCGAATCGTCTTCTCATCAGGCAGAGTTTCATCCTCATAGGCAAGGTGGCTGCTAAACAGATCGAGCAGTTCTTTAGCTGTCAGGCTCTGATACTGCAAGTGAGTCAGAAGCAGCGAAAGCCTCACACTTTCTGATGCTTTGAGTGATTTTCCACGGAACAAAAAAAGAAGGAGCGGATCGGCGGACTCGTAGTATGAGTAGCGCAGCCCTTCGGACAAAGCAGTGTTTTGCTCTGTAGGTAGCTGAGGCTGAAGTGTTTCAACCATGACTTTTAAATGTTTGAGCGTCTTATCGTAGGTATGTACCGATATGCCGAGGCGGTCTGCAAGTTGTTGTCGGTTGTAGGCCCCTCCTGCCAGTGCGAGAATGCGAAGGAACTGAATTTCTTTATCAAAGCTTTCCCGAGCCATGGAGACCTCCTTAAAATCATATTTTCAATCTAACTAAACCTAATTATAAGTGTTGTGGGATGGAAATTGGCTTGAGGAAGGAATATTTAACATATTTTTTCTGATTGCCATACTTTCACCCTGTTGAAAGACTGCTTTATCGAAGAAAATGAGGATGTTCCGAATGAATAAATGCACGACAAGATAGGAAAGGAGAAGACTTCGAGATGAGTTTAACGGAGGAAATGAAGTTATACATACAGGAAGAACTTAAACGTATCGAGCGGGACGAACAGGTCGTAATCCTTTATGCATGCGAATCTGGCAGCAGGGCTTGGGGCTTCCCGTCTAAGGATAGCGACTATGACGTAAGGTTCATCTATGTCAGACCTGTGGAGTGGTACTTGTCCATTTACGATAAAAGAGATGTCATCGAAAGGCCAATTAACGATTCTCTTGATATAAGCGGTTGGGATTTGAAGAAAGCGTTAGGTCTTTTTCGCAAGTCGAATCCTCCGCTGCTCGAGTGGCTGGAGTCCCCCATTAAGTATATGGAGAGATTGAGCATTGCCGGGCAAATCCGGAGCATCTCATCTCTTGTGTTCTCGCCTAGATCTTGCATGTATCACTATCTCAATATGGCAAAAGGAAATTATCGCAAGTATTTGCAAGGGGAACTCGTCAAGATCAAAAAGTATTTTTACGTACTGCGTCCGATATTGGCATGTGAATGGATTGAGAGATATAACGAAATGCCTCCTGTGGAATTTGAACAGCTTACGAATCGCCTTCTTGAGGAAGGCAGCGAGCTAAAGGGGATCATCGATACATTGCTTCTTCGCAAAAAATCGGGTCAGGAGATGGATTATGAGCCAAGGCTATCTATACTCAATGATTTTATAGAGGAGAAGTTAACCGATTACGAACAATGGGCAAGCGAAATGAAGGGACAGGATACGCAGCTAGATGAACGCTTGGATCATTTGTTCCGCAACGCTTTAGCAGAGGCATGGGGGATGGAAAGACCATGAACGCGCAAGGGATAAGAAGGGAGAGAGAGGTTTGGCTATTGTACAGTTAACATCAACAAATCCACAATTTTCATTTTTAATAAAGAAGAATCCTGAAACGGGGATGCAGATTCGGAGTCTCCGTCAAGGAATGGCCTACGGTTGGTATTCTGAACCTTCCGCTTTCAATGTGTACTTTAAGGATGCGGATAACGATATATCCTATAAACAGCATCAAGGGGAAAGTTTTGAATATTTAAACGTATCGAGGTATAACACGCCATTATTTCCGCTGGCTGCTATCGGCGAATTTTTCTCGGCTCCCTTTAAGAAGCAGGACGACCGGGATATGAGTGGTTATGAACATACTTTTTATCTTAACCTCATTCATATCGAGAAGGCCCATTATATCGAATTTTTCCAGAAACACCTTGAAGGATATTCTCTTACTCTCCGGCATGAGGCTCATAAAAGCTATGCATTAACGGTGACCACACGAAGAAGCCTGTATCATCTCCTGCATACGGTAAGCGTGCTAAGCCTGTTCTTGTCGATGTTTGGCAGCGAGTATCTCGATACCTCGGATGCAGTACTTGAAAAGTATATTCGGAGTCTAAACGTTATGGATGCACCTTATTACATACGCAGTCTTTTTGTACGTAATTTCCTTAACAATCGTGAACGTTTCAAAAAGTATAAGCATGGGCTTGAGCAAACCGAAAGGTACAGCATTGAGTTTGCCTATGGAAACACGGCGATGCAGCGTAGAAGCTATATTGCGAGCGTCCTTTCATTTAATAAACCGATACTGGATATCGGCTGCGGAGAAGGGTTTTATGCCTTTTCTTTTGCCGGAAAAATAGAGGATTCTTACTACGCAGTAGATATTAACGAAACTTTACTTGCAGCTGTTGAGCGCAAAGCGGAAGCTAAGGGCCTGGACAATCTGGTGACTTTTCCATCACTGTCAGCTTTTCTAGAAACCTACAATGAAGAGATGGTGGATGTCATCCTGACAGAAGTGATAGAGCATATGCCTAGGGAGGAAGCAGCGGAGTTCATACGCCAAATCATGCAGGCGGTTCAGTTCGATAAGCTGGTCATTACGACACCGAATGCAGATTTTAACCGTTATTATGAGCTTTCCGGGTTTAGACATGAGGATCATAAATGGGAAATGGGGCAGGACGAGTTTAAATCGTGGTTTAACGAAATGGTTCAGGATCTAGCAGTTCGGTACGAGTATGTCATGATTGGCGACGGCGTGGACGGCATGCATACGACACAAGGCATGATCGTGATGAGAAAGGGGGAATAAGGAATGGAAATTCATACAAAGATGCATACCATCTTTTTGCTGGTAGGGCCAACGGAATGTGGCAAAACGACGTTTGCGAAGGAAGTCCTTATTCCGGCGCTGCAATGGGAATACCCGGAACGACATTATAGAAGCAATGTTCAGTACCTGTCCTCAGACGCAATCCGGCAGGAGCTGCTTGGGTTTAGTTACGATAAATATGATCAGGTAATGCTGGAGGCAAGCTCGCATGCGTTTCAGTTATTGTTCGAGCGGCTTAAGCTAACGACTTCTTTTCCGATTCAGGCTGATTTTGTTGTGGTTGATACGACCGCATTGTCAGAAGACTTTCGAAGCAAGGTGCTTGCAGTGGCACATGATAATAACTACCGGGTGGAAGTGATCCTGTTTGATTATCGTAAGCGGGAAGATTACTACGCCTCGGATCGTTCCAAAAAGCTGATAACGACACATATTAGCCGATTGAAAAAGGAAGTGCTTCCTGTTCTCGCCCGCGAAGGTTACGATGCCGTTCATAAGGTGCGTGCTAAGGATTTTCTCTCGTCTGAGGGGGAGAGTACAAGGCCTGCTTATAAGGTGGTTGTAGATAACAAAGAGGAATACCTATCCTCCATTCTTCTTCAAGATGAGAAATACATTGTAATAGGGGACGTACACGAGCGCATCGATGCGCTGCAAGGTCTCTTGCTTAGTTATGGGTATGAGCTGAGTGAAGGAAGGCTGGTTGTTACGGATATGGTGCAGAATACCCGAGTGATTTTGGCAGGGGACTGGATCGATAAAGGCAAGCAGACCAAGGCGATGATTGATTTTATTTATGATAATCGTGAGCATTTCCTGCTCCTGATGGGTAATCATGAGAATTTTGTCTACAAATACATGAGAGGAGAGATCAAAGGCGTTGATCCAGAGCTGCTGCGTAGTTATTTTGATTCTACAGAAACGCTCGGCAGGGACGAAGGTTTGCTCCAAAGGTTTAATGAACTGGTGAGTCAAGCTAAGCCATTCTATCGATTTATGGGTCAAGGGGGTCCATCTTATTATGTTACTCATGCTCCTTGCCGGAATAAATATATCGGTAAACTGGATAACAATTCCCTCCGCCATCAGCGATCGTTTCGTCTGGATCGAAGCAACCCTGAGGTCACGACAGAGCAGCAGCTTTATTTTCTCAGTGAGGAAGCCGTTAGCAATCATCCTTATCATGTGTTTGGGCATGTGGCTGCTAAGAGACCGTTTCGGATTAATAATAAAATTCATATCGATACCGGAAGCGTGCATGGGCATATGCTGACCTCGGTTGTAATCGGGCATAAGCCGTTTTACAGAAGTTATAAATCGCCATCGGCGTTGCAGGGGGCTGACCAGAAACTCCTTCAAGAAGAGCTACCTGAGCTGTTTATGAGGTCGGAACAGAACAAGGTTCACCTTCAGGATTTGGACCGCGAAGCGTTGAGAAGACTTGAATATTGCTCTCATCATAAAATTAACTTTATTTCGGGAACGATGTCACCAGCGGATAAGGATATGGAAGCAGGAGAACTAGAGTCGCTGGCGCGTGGGCTTGATTATTATAAGGAGCAAGGGATATTTAACGTTGTGCTGGAGCCCAAATACATGGGATCGAGATGCAGTGTATATCTTTACCGTGACATAAGGCGCTGCTATGCGGTCAGTCGTAACGGTTACCAGATTAGCGGGATTGATTTGTCGACTGTTTACGAACAGCTGCAGCTAAAGTTTGAATCCTACATGCAAACCGAGGGGCTCGAAATGATGCTGCTTGATGGGGAGCTGCTGCCATGGAAGGCTCTTGGAGAAGGCTTGATCGAAAGACAGTTTCAGCCGATTGCCCGTGCGCTTGAGACCGAGACACAGTTCTTGAGGGAGACGGGATTTGAGGGGGTTTTTGCTAAGCTGGTAGCAGATTATGATGAGAGCGGCTTTGAAAAGGAGCAGTTTCGTCTTTCTAAATCTGCGCTAATGGATAAGTACGGTTCGAGTAATTATCAGTCGTATAAAAATATTCGGGATGTTCAGAAAGCTTATGTGCCACTCGCAGAACACGAGGAAGCATACCGAATGTACAAGAAGCAGCTGGATATTTATGCAGGCGATGCAGATCTGAGCTACAAACCGTTCGCTATACTGAAAGAGGTTCGGGAGAACGGTGAGGAACGAATTCCAGATATGAATACCTCTGAGATGTTCCACTTATTGAATGAAGATGAATATTTGGTGATTGATTTAAATGAAAAGGACAGCTATGAACAAGCAGCAGCTTTCTTTGCTAAACTTACGACCCAGAATCGAATGGAAGGCATTGTGATCAAACCGGAAAAAGTGCAGGGGCATGCGGCTCCTTATTTGAAGGTGCGCAATCCGGAATACCTCTCGATTATTTACGGATACGATTACCGGTTTCCACACAAATATGCTAAGCTTTTGAAGCAAAAAAACACTCATAAGAAGCTTCGTACTTCGATGACTGAATATCAGCTTGGAAACCAGATGCTTGGTGTAAAATATGACGATATTTCCCCGAGTAATGAGAAATACAAAGAGATTGCGGTGCAGCTTCTTTTTGAGATGGAAAAAGAAAAGGAAATCGACCCTAGACTCTAACGGTCGTGTAAATGATCTGATTGTCGGCTGACGCTCATGCGATGACTCGCCGCGCTCTGGGAGCTACGCGCGGTTAGATCCTGCAGCGATTCTCGTCAATAGCCCGAAAGCATGGCGCTTTGTTATCAAAGTGACCGTCTTTCGGGCTATTTTGCTTACCGTGATTTGAAATGTTCGCTTCATGTTATCGTTGACCGACGTCCAAAAACCTAGGCATATTTTGGCGGGGCATGGATAGAATGGAAGAGGGGATTTATTGGACAACCCGGCGAAAGACATTAAAAGGTAAAAAGTGAGTAAAAAATAGCGCAAGGGACTTGAAATCTTCAGGCAACTTGAAGTATCATAAAGTTGGTTGTTAGCACTGACGATGGTTGAGTGCTAATACATAAAGTTTTGAACCAGAGCACCACAACATATTTTTAAAGGAGGCTATTTTTTCATGATCAGACCTTTAGGTGAACGCGTATTGGTAGAACCAATCGAACAAGAAGAAACCACGGCATTCGGGATCGTGCTTCCGGACTCCGCCAAGGAAAAGCCGCAAGAAGGAAAAGTTATCGCTGTAGGAAGCGGTTCTTTGAAAGATGGTGTTCGTGTAGCATTGGAAGTTAAAGAAGGCGACCGTGTCATTTTCTCCAAATATGCCGGAACAGAAATCAAATACGAAGGTAAAGAATATTTGATTATGAAAGAAAGCGACATCCACGCGATCTTGGGTTAATTCACAACCTGAATATAAGAGTGCTGAAATATTCATAATCCACTAGGGAGGTATGTAATACCATGGCTAAAGATATTAAGTTTAGTGAAGACGCCCGCCGCGCAATGCTCCGCGGTGTTGATGCATTGGCTAACGCAGTAAAAGTAACACTCGGACCGAAAGGCCGTAACGTTGTTTTGGAAAAGAAATTCGGAAGCCCGCTCATTACAAATGACGGTGTTACGATTGCTAAAGAAATCGAGTTGGAAGATGCATTCGAGAACATGGGTGCTCAGCTCGTTAAAGAAGTAGCTACCAAAACTAACGATGTTGCCGGTGACGGTACAACAACTGCAACGGTTCTTGCTCAAGCTATGATCCGTGAAGGTCTAAAAAACGTAACTGCAGGCGCTAACCCAATGATCATCCGCAAGGGTATCGATAAAGCGGTTAGAGCTGCTGTAGAAGAGCTTCAAAACATTGCGAAGGAAGTTAAAAACCATCAGGAAATCGCTCAGGTTGCTTCCGTATCCGCAGACGATGAAGAAGTAGGTCAACTGATTGCAGAAGCTATGGATAAAGTGGGTAAAGATGGTGTTATCACCGTTGAAGAATCCCGTGGCTTCTTGACTGAGTTGGAAGTTGTAGAAGGTATGCAGTTTGACCGTGGCTACATCTCCCCATACATGATTACTGATACGGATAAAATGGAAGCTGTTCTTGAAAATCCATACATCCTGATCACGGATAAAAAAGTAACTAACACTCAAGAAATCCTGCCAATCCTTGAGAAAATCGTACAACAAGGCAAACCGCTCGTTCTGATCGCAGAAGACATCGAAGGCGAAGCTCAAGCGATGCTGATCGTGAACAAGTTGCGTGGAACATTTAACGCAGTTGCTGTTAAAGCTCCAGGCTTTGGTGATCGTCGTAAAGCAATGCTGCAAGATATCGCTGCATTGACTGGTGGTCAAGTGATTACGGAAGAGCTTGGTCTCGACCTGAAATCCGCTTCCATCGATCAATTGGGCACGGCTCGTCAAGTACGTGTTACTAAAGAAAACACAATCATCGTTGACGGCGCTGGCAACAAAGACGATATCGAAGCTCGCGTTAAGCAAATCCGTAACCAACTGGAAGAAACTACTTCCGAGTTCGACAAAGAGAAACTGCAAGAGCGTCTGGCTAAACTGGCTGGTGGTGTAGCAGTAATCAAAGTTGGTGCGGCTACTGAAACTGAATTGAAAGAACGCAAACTGCGCATCGAAGATGCCCTGAACGCAACCCGTGCTGCGGTTGAAGAAGGTATGGTATCTGGTGGTGGTACTGCGCTCGTTAACGTATACAACGCTGTTTCTGCTGTAAAAGTAGAAGGCGACGAGAAAACAGGCGTGAACATCGTTCTGCGCGCTCTGGAAGAGCCAATCCGCACGATTGCAGCAAACGCTGGCCAAGAAGGTTCCGTAATCGTTGAGCGTCTGAAAAAAGAAGAAATCGGCATCGGCTACAATGCTGCTACTGATCAGTGGGTGAACATGTTCGAAGCAGGTATCGTTGACCCTGCGAAAGTAACACGTTCCGCTCTTCAAAACGCAGCTTCCGTTGCAGCTATGTTCTTGACAACTGAAGCGGTTATCGCTGACAAGCCAGAACCAGAAAAGCCAGGCATGCCTGATATGGGCGGCATGGGTGGAATGGGCGGCATGATGTAAGGAAATCATCACTCATTCTTGAGAGATGGTTAAGTACATTTTTGCCCAAACTGAGAACTGGTCACGTAAATGACTTTTTTCTAAAGAAAAGACTACTTCCTAAAAACAAGGAGGTAGTCTTTTTTACGTTATTAAAATTTGTTTATCAGGATTTATTTCAGTAAACTTTTGTAAATCGTTCTTCAAGGCATCTTTTCACCCCTTTTTTTTATAGGGGGCAAGTTGCGTCGAATATATCGAAAAATATCTTCCTCCATTGTTCATCCTTCTGGGGGAGATTTCATTTACTAAAAATGAAAAACAGTACTCTTTTTATGTTAAAGACACAGTTACAGGTATGGTAAATAATAGTAGAATAATATGTAATACTATTTATGAGGTATCTTATGACGACAATTAAAATAACTCCTGAACAAGTTTTTGCAGTCTCAGCTCAATTTGATAAATCTAGTAAGTTTATTGAACAAATGAATGACCAACTAGTTAAGCAAATATTGCTTATGGAATCTTTATGGGAGGGTACAACTAAACAGCGGTTCTATTATGACTTTCATGCTGCAAAGAAAAATATGGAGTTCTTTGTATCGTTGTCTTCATCAATTTCTCTTGAATTAAGCCAAATTGCGAATAAGTTCAAACTAGCGGACTACTTGGATACAGGAAACATTGATCCTAGTTGTTTACCTCCTCCACCCGATACTTGTCCCGCCCCTCCTATTGACTCGCGTAATGGATTTGAGAAATCTGTTGACAGTTTGAAAGAGCTAGGTAGCGGAATAATGAATGCTTCTAACGAGAGGTATGAAAACCGATATAGTTCGGTGTGGAGTTTTTTGGATTACTGGACAGCAGGTATACCCAAAGGTGCTTACCATGGGTATGTTGAGAGGGCTGATAAGCTATTTGAATCTCCAAATGACTTTGCTAATGGAATGACCTTTGGAGTACACGGAACAATCAGAGAAGCTGTTCTTCCTACAAAAGCTTGGTCTACAGAGCATGTTGCTAGCATGATAGGAGCAGCAGGACTTGTTACAGGTGGTGTAACAGGTTCTCTCATTAAGCCGAAAAATGTATTGAGCTCATCCGTTAAATATGAAGGAGCAAGTGAATTAAGACAGATATCCTCTGGAGGATTACGAAATGAACTTCCTCTAACTGATACACAGAAAGCTGAAATAGTGGATTACACTAAATCGTTGAATTTTCCAGAGGAGAACATTATAGTATCTAGGCCTGGTTTTTATGATGAATGGAATACAGGGATGATGTACGACAGGTTCATTATCAATACGGACGTGCTCCCAGCAGAGCAAACAGGAATTGGTACATTAACTGCTAATTCTCGTGTTACAGGAAAAGCTACTATTGCCCATGAAATTGTTGGCCATTATGAAGCCTACAAGGCAGGAAGGGCTTTTGAATTATATGATGTTAATGCAGAAACCTTTAAAAAGAATTATGCTTTAGATGAAGCTCAAGCTAGTATAAGAGCTGCGAGATTTGCTCCTGATCTAACAACAACGGAGAGAATGACGTTATTACGAGATGCTATTGCAAGGCTGAAAAATGCTGATTTACGAATACGTGATGTCAGAGATGAACTATATATTAACGAAAGATAGTGGGGGATAATTAATGGAGAAGATTATGACTATCAGTTTAGTATTTGAATCAAAAGAGGAAGGTACTGTTATGGTCGGTACAGACAAAGAACTAGATCAACTAACTCATCCAGAGATAAAAAAAATGATAGGTGAGAAAATACTTGTTAAACGAACGGATAATCGTGAAATTCCACTCCAAGTAAGTTCAATACAGATTTCAACTTCAATGGCTGATAAAAAGAATATCGGAATATGTGTAGGTAAGGCGATTTCACCTGAAGAAATTAAAATTGGTTCAACGGTATATAGAAATCAAGATTCGTGATTTTCTTGTAAGAACGCTTGCCGATAAAGGGCTCTGCACATGCTAGTGAGGACGTAGCTGAAATTCAGTAGGGACAAGCTGGAACAATACAATATTTTAGAGCGTCCTTCTTTCCTAGACCTGCCTCTCGACTTCCCAGAATTGTTTAAACGAAAACGTGATCAGGGATGTGACCTGCTGTGAGATTGCAAACAGCATCGTCATGACATCGGGCAAGCTCAGCAGCAAAATTTTCAAATGTAAGGAAGTGGCTGAGTAGCAAATAAAAGGTGACGGAGAGCGTAAGCTATCCCTACAATAAAGCAGTCACCCCGGTCGACGTAGACCGGGGTTGACTAACTACAGGCATTTTACGGAACGCCAGTAGATACAAATATGTAATGGAAGTGGAGAGCTAGAAATTCTCTCCACTGATATAGGAAGATACTATTCAGTAAACGAAATGGGAGATCCAGTTGAAGTATGCTGATTAACCCAGTCAAGAGAGACTTTTGAAACAACTTGCCAGTCAGGTATTTGTGATTTATGTTGTTCCACCCAGCTCATACAATATTGCGAGTCTATACTATGTTCTTGGCACTGTTCTAAGAATGATTGGATGTTTGACTCCGTACAGTTTTGCCAAGTTCCACAAGTGTTATTAAAAATATTCTCCATCTTCTTTTGTATAGAAAGATCATTAGCACTAGACATCGTTGATTCCTCCTTTTGTTAAAAAACACAAATGGCAATTTTAGCGTTGCCAACATTCAGTTTGTCCAAAAGCTAATAATTCATGACTTCAGTAATCAAAAATAAGCATATCTAAATATTGGGCAACATGGCCGACAGCCAGCCCTAAGAATCGTAGTCTTGCTGAAAATATAATATTATTAAATAAAAAGTTGTTGTACTCCCAACATGGTAATTATTACACCACCAATTAACACTATTAATCCGCGTAATTTCATTAATGATAAGTCGATATCACTTTGTTCAACATCATCAGGTATTCTGAATAACATTCTCAACCAGTCGGAATCTGGATTTTTGATAACATGTAGGCTGAGAGCAATCAATGGAACACCAAATAGTATCGTAAACATTCGTATCGACTCCTTTAGCAATAAATTCGAGAGACCTAATAAATAGTTCCAACATATGGGAGGTGAATCATAACTATAACTCACCATTTGTTGTATCGTACACAAGGAGGAGAAATTCATGCGCTGCATTACTATTCATCAGCCCTGGGCGACTCTGATCGCACTCGGTGAAAAGAAATTCGAAACTCGCAGCTGGGCTACAAAATACCGCGGGGAACTCGCGATCCATGCTGGCAAGAAGGTTGATCGAGAAGCCTGCTTGAAAGAACCCATCCGCTCAATATTAGCTAAGCACGGATACTCAGCGGATACCCTTCCTACTGGGGTGGTGGTGGCAGTTGGTTATTTGGAAGAGTGTTACAAGGTAAATAACAATCCTGATTACAGGACTATAGAGCTGAAAGCTACAAATGGAACGTTTAGAATGTGGGCTAGTCGAGATCATGAATATTACTTTGGTGATTATCGTGACGGGCGTTTCGCGTGGGAGCTTACAGACATTCAAGAACTGCTGAAGCCGATCCCAGCAAAGGGTATGCAAGGTTTGTGGAACTGGGAAGGGCCTCAGTTATGAATCTATGGCCATTCAAAACGAATGCTCATGAAATGCTCACATTAATAAGAAGCTTCTCATAAGTTCATTGAACTTATGAGAAGCTTCTTTTTTCATTGGTTTTGTTATGTGCATATAGGAGTGAAACCACTGACGAATGTTGCATCTTAAAATGAGGAGGGACGCAAAAGAAGCGATTCTTTAGTAGCCTGGTATTGTCTTATTTCATTTTATCCAAATCGATTATGCTCTCGAACTTGATACCTGACTGATCGACCATAGTTTGATTTCCCTGAATAAAAATCTTCTTCTCAGAGATCAATTGTTCAAGGGGTTGAGCATAAGCCTTCAAATCCTCTAACGTCGTTGAGAGGATTTCCTGACGTTCCCGCTCTAGATCTGCTTTAGAAAACTGCTCGTAATACATTTGTGCACCGATTCCTTGCATACCGCCATCTTCTGTACTATTGTATAAATCGAATTCATTCACAGTGTTGATGATGATGCTATCTAGCTCCTGCTGGGTCAGATTCGATTCACGCAGAAATTTACCGAGCCCGTTAAACACTTGGATGGATGCTGCGATATCCGGGGTTCGGGCAGCAGTGAGCGTCACACTTTTATCTTGACCGATTAGCATTGTTCCACCGTATGCGCCTATATCACGCATTGCTGGCATCACATAATACGTTTCCAAGTATTTGGCCAGAACTCTCAGCTTGCCTGAGTAAGGAATCTTGGAGTTCGAGAGATTGCCTGCCTGCATCACAGTTGCCACATTCTCTGTACGGCTTGAGTCGACAAGAGCTGTTGAATTATTAGCCGTAGGCAGCTTGATTGCTGGCTTAGGATAAATTTTGTTGCTTAACTCAGTTAGTACGGGCAGTATCGCTTCTTTCGCTTGCTTGTAGAAGGCATTGCTGCCATTCACATCCATTACTAAACCATTGCGATTGAATACCATGTCTCGGATTGTAGAGAGTTTCTTCATGGCTGCTTTTTGCTTGTCTTTGCTTGAGTTGATTTCTTGCAGATAGCGCAAATAAGACAAGGAGCCATTGCCAGTGGGACCGTTGGCCAAGGTGTTATACCGATTGGCTGCAGATTGGTCAGATATGGCGTAATCATATATGAAGGCTTCATCTACCACATTGTAGTGTACATTTTGCTCAATTTCTGTCAGGTGATCTCCCAGCTTGCTCGAGTCAAGAATGCTTGAATCGCTTAAGACCGCTGCTAATTGTTTCAATAGAGCTCCGAGTTCAGCTTCCTTGCCATGAATCATGACATTTAGTGTAGGATGATACTGTGAGTTATCATTATACTTGCCATAGGTGATGGTGAAGAAGCTGATTCCGTTGATGTTTCGTTCCTGAAGAACCTGATTATAGACATCTGTCAGCAATTTGGCTTCCATCGCCTGTGAAGCATCCAGAATAGATTGATCAAATCCTAAGGAGATAGTGAACTCCCCATTCATATCCAAGTTGGTATGTGTATAAACAATTTGATCGATGACCTCTTTCGTAACATTGAAGTCGAGTGAAGACTGCTTGAAATCCTCGAGCTCGAGTTTGGGATTTGCTTGTAAGACTTCGGTAGATTCAGGCGTAGCCAACCATTTCTCAAAAGCCTCCGATTGCTGCTGAATGGCTGCCAGCTCAGCTTTACTGTATTGTTTCTCAGGGGCAGGCTTCTTAGCAGAAGGCTTGTTCTGGTTGTTGTCTCCGGCTATAACTGTACTTTTATGCGGATTATCAAGGAAATAGCGTTTGACGATATTTTGCAGATAGCTTTCTGCCTCTGGTTTCATAAGCTCGGTATAGTAAGCAGCTTTGTCCAGATAAAGTAATGGATTATCGGCATATGTAAAGCCATCCATTGCATTGCTGATATTGCCTAAATCTCCGCTATAACTTAAATATTCAATACTTTGGTCGATTTGCGCATTGAGCTCTTCACGGTTAAAGCCGTGCTCAGTGAAGCTTTTCAGCGTCTGCATATAATTCGTGATGACTTGCTCCTTCTCAGCAGCCACTACATCTGGAAAAAGAATTCCCTGTGTAAATATTCCACCCTCATTCCCACTGACGGTTAGCAGGCTTGGATAGGCTTTCGATACTTTCTTATTAGCTAAACTTGATATAATATCCATTGCAGCGACTTCCTTTGGATCTTTCATGGAAGGTCCAGCAAACAGCAGACCGACACCGTATGTATCAGATTTCTTCTCTCCCGGCAGGGCTATATAGACCGTTCCTGAAGGTGTATTTGGTACGGCGTTAGAGCGGATATCTTTTTTGAACTCTGACTCTGGTTTATATTTGGACAGATAAGAGTGAATGGTGCCAAGTGACCAATTCAGATCCTGGTTGCCTGAAAGGTAAATGAGCGAATTAGAAGGCTTATAGTATTGGCGATAGACCTCAAGCACATCGTTATAAGTGAGCTGCTCTAATCCTTCAATCGTTCCTCCGCTCGTAAAGTTGAGGGAGTTTCCGCCATAAAGGCTGTCATAAAGCTGTTCCATCAGGAATTGGCCTGTGTCACCACCCCCATTGATTTTTCCTTTCATCTCGTTGTAAACGATTCCGTTATATTGAACCTGTCCATTCTTGATTTCTTTGCGTACGCCTTGCTGAAGAAAAATGTTCTTCTCATGCAGAAGCATAGGTTTCATTACAGCATTCAAATACACATCGGTCAGATTCTCAAAATCCTTCTGATTTCTCGTCGTTATAGGATACATCGTGTAATCATCTGACGTAATGGCATTTAGCAAGCTGGCAACTGAATTGCCACGGAGGTAGTTCTGGATATTGCGCGATGGGTACTTCTCTGAGCCGCAAAGAAGCGCATGCTCTAGTACGTGGTTCGCTCCCTTGTCATCCTTGGCCGGTGTTTTGAATCCGATGGCAAAGGACATGTCCTTGCTGTTGTTATCTAAATAAAGCACCTGTGCACCTGAGCTATGCTTTAATAAATACGCTGTTTGCTGTCTATCACTTAGCTGCTGTTTCTTCACAAGTGTAAAGCCATACTTGGTTACATTAATTCCTGCAATTGTATGGTCAAATGTCGGAGTAGATGGAGCTACTGCCGCAGAAACAGCATTTGGTGCTCCTTCATTAACTGCTGCCAAGGCAGAAGTTGAAGCTGACAGAGCTAGGCTAGCTGATAGCAGTATAACGCAGCTACGTTTACTAACGATCGATTTCAGAATGAACTTCATGGTGATTCTCCTAACTTTCGATAAATTTATTTAGACTTTTGAACTGATAGTGTAAATATAGGACATAGTGTTTAAGTATTTCGAAAATAAATCTAAAGTTTTCTTAAAAGTTTATATGGAGACCAAGGCAGAAGCGTAACTAGGAAAGATCCGTGAAAAAAGCAACCAAATGTCTCAGATTCGGGTGCTTCTTCTGTTATAGGTGATTTGTGATAGGATGTAAGCATAGAAAAGGCGAGAATGATACCCACGGCTGCATTCATGCAACATATGACTGTGGGTGTCATTCTCGCCTTACATTTTTGTTATCCTATTCTAATATTATTGTGATTGTTCTCTCATCATGTGGTGATAATGATGGTGGTGATGATGATGGATATAATGGGCACCTTGTGGGTGACTATATGGATGAATATGGGGATGGTGATGAGGATGATGATGATGCATACCCTCATGTCCGTAATGTTGATGGGATTGGGGATCCCTTTGTTGAGTTTCTTGAACGCTATAGTTTTCTTGACTCATTGATTTTCTCCTTTCGTCTTGAGCTAATTCATATTATGTCTGCGATTGATTAGTGACACTTGACCTAGATAAATTGGGCTACCAAAATAAGTATTGTAAATAGGGGCAATGAAGCGATTAACAGAGCATTCCGTGGGTTATTATTCAAAATCGACATTTGATGATTTAACATCGCTTATGGGCGATCGTTAAAATGGACAATTTAGAAGCCTTTTTTATGCAACAAAATATACTTATGAATTGACGCATTCGAAGAATCCACGCAATAATGGAACCATTGAATAATTTTAGGCAGAGGAGTAATCGGTATGTTAGAGCGTTACGGACATGGAGGAGATTTGGAAAGTGCTGCAAAGGCATATGGAATTGAAGAGAGTGTATTTCTAGATTTCAGTGCTAACATAAATCCTCTTGGTCCACCTGGGCAAGTACTAAAGCAATTGGAGCTGGCTCTATCGTCAATCATTCGTTATCCTGATCCAGGCCATCGGCAATTTAAACATATCCTTGGTCGTAAGCTGAGAGTTAACGAAGATAACATCTGTGTAGGGAATGGTGCGGCAGAGTGTATGTCCCTTATTCTACTCGGGCTTCACCCACAGAAGGTAGGCATTATTGAACCCTGTTTCTCGGAGTACCGCCAGTTATCAGAACAATTTGATATAGAAGTGCATTCGGTACGCGGTAGACAAAACAAGGATTGGAAAGCAACGATCGAGGACATTGGCGAATTGATACAACAGGTGAACCTGGTGTTTATTGGACAGCCGAACAATCCGAATGGTGTACAGTATACTCTTCAAGAGCTGCATATATTAGCTGAGTTGGCTGAGCAATCGCAGACCTATCTCGTTGTAGATGAAGCTTTTATTGATTTCATTCCAGAACAACAGCAAGCGTCATTATTGACGCAGCTCGAAAAGTATCCCCGTACGCTGCTAGTACGGTCTATGACGAAGTTTTATGCCATACCAGGTCTGCGATTGGGCTACACCTTGGCACATCCAGATGTCATCAAATCCATGACAAGAAAGCAGGTAACTTGGAGTGTGAATGGATTGGCATTGTTAGCGGGTGAGGCGGCACTTGATTGTGATAAAGAATTCGAGCGAAACACCATGGAACTAATAACGAAGGAGCGTGAAGTGCTGGTCCAAGGGCTTCGAAGATTAGGATGTGAGGTAAGTCCGGGGGAAGCGAATTTCTTATTAGTAAGACTTCCTGATCCATGGCGTGCGATAGATATGCAGCGGGAACTTGGAATCCGGGGGATATTAATTCGAAGTTGTGCGATGTATCCTGGACTGGGACAAGGACATATTCGGATCGCAGTTAAAGGCTCGGAAGCAAATCAAGTATTTCTAACGGAGATACAGAGTGTGATAGAGAGTTTAGGATGAGAATAGGAGTTTAAAGATGACAACACCTTTTTTAAATGGAGACAGTACGCTTTATAAATCTAAGGCTTGGCCCGGTCTAACGCTTACACGGCATGAATGTCATTTGCTGCTCCAATCCCCTGTCCATATGGATTGTCTTAGCAGCGCTATATACGGCGGAGGTATGGGGAGGATCGATCGGGTAGCCAATATTTATGTAGATCGGTTCTATGATTGCAATCATCCGGAAAAAGATGTGGAGAAGCTGTTCCAAGAGTGGGGCTATACACAGCAATCTACGGCAGGATTATTGACAGCTGTTCGGCTCAAACATGCTGCTGTTCTTGAAGAAACCGGGGAAGACGCTTCCCTATTCTGTTGTACTACGGCGGGAGTATCGAACGGCGCACGTGCTGGATCTGAGCGGACTACATATCCAGTTTATCAACCGGGTACGATTAATATCATGCTCATCATTGATGCTAGAATGACTCAAGCAGCGATGGTGAATGCTGTTACAACCGCTGTAGAAGCGAAGGTAGCTGCTCTGGCTGATCTGGGAATTCGTGATGCAGAGAATGGATTGATCGCTACAGGAACCACAACGGATGCTATCGTGTTAGGAGTCAGTCAATCCGCTTCCTATTCTACTGAACATCGATATTGTGGAACGGCAACGGATCTGGGAGCTGCGATTGGGCGGGTGGTTTATGGAACGGTAAAAGAAAGCTTGAAGGCTGCGGGAGTGAATCCATCATGATGGAGTGGGCAACAATATTCATAATATGCGCTGCATACCTATTGGATCTCATCATTGGAGACCCGCGCTGGCTTCCTCACCCTGTGATAAGTATGGGAAATTCGATCAAACGGTTAGAGAAGAGGATTCGTAGTCATGTCATTCAACCGGACCAACTGAAAAAGGCCGGAATTCTACTCCCGGTTATTATCGTGGGAGGTTCGCTGCTTATAACCTGGGTATTGTTGAGAGGACTTTATATGATTCATCCATGGCTTGCAACGGGAGCGGAGGTCATATTAATCGCTACGACCATTGCTACGAAAGGGCTTAAGGATGCGGGTATGGAAGTGTACAATCATCTTAACCGTGGGGATTTACCTGCTGCTCGGCAAGCACTAGGAATGATTGTTGGACGTGATACAGCGCACTTAGACGAGCCTGAGGTTGTTCGTGGTACGGTTGAGACGGTCGCAGAAAATATTGTTGATGCCATAGTGTCTCCGCTATTCTACGCACTTATTGGAGGAGCTCCACTTGCAATGGCTTATCGGGCTGTGAATACCCTAGATTCTATGGTTGGGTACAAGAATGATAAATATATTAACCTGGGGTGGGCTTCGGCCCGTTTGGATGATATTGCTAACTTCATTCCAGCACGAATAACAGCTCTATTACTGATCGTTAGCAGTTGGATCATGCGTCTGGATTACAAAAAATCTTATCGTACCATAAGACACGATGCCCATCTCCATCCAAGTCCCAACAGTGGATTTCCTGAATCAGCTGTAGCTGGAGCTTTAGGAATTCGGCTCGGAGGTGAGAACGCCTATAACGGTGTGGTATCTTTTCGTGCATATATGGGCGAATATTCCCGTCCGATGGATAAGGGGGATATTCAGTCAACCATTAGATTAATGCTGGCTGCATCGTTATTATTTCTGCTCCTGAGCATACTTGCCATATGGAGTATAGGTGGTACATTATGGAGTTAAAGCTCATATGTATTCGTCATGGGAAAACGCAGTGGAATAAGGATAAACGATATTTAGGTCATACAGATATAGGAATTCTCCAAGAGTCATTGAAGGAGCTTTTGCCTGTGAAAAATGCCCTTGAAGGAAGAACGTTTCATAAGGTATTCTGTAGTGACTTAAAGAGATGCAGGGAAACGCTCGATTGGATTTATTCTGCTTCAACAGATAGCGTAGTCTTCGATAACCGTTTACGAGAAATGGATTTTGGAGATTGGGAGGGGAAGACATACGATCAGTTAAAGCATTCTAGGATCTACCGGGAATGGCTGGACAATCCTCAATCCGTGACTCCTCCAGGAGGTGAAGCCTGGGAGCATTTTCAGGGGAGGCTGGCAGACTTTATGAACAGCCTGACCTATTGGGTGAAAGATGGAAGTAAGGATAACCAGGTGCTAATGGTGACTCATGGTGGAGTGATAAGACAACTAGCGACTATGACCATTCCAGGTTCGACGTTCTGGGATTTCTCTGCAGATCCGGGGAGCTTGTTAACGTTGAAGTTGACATGTGATAAGGGCAAATGGATTGGACACTTGTGAGTGAGCCATTAGAGCACTGTTTTTAAGGGGTTGTAAGGTGTCCTTATCTAACTTATAATTTTAAATTGAGAGGTAATACTTGTATCTAAATGAATATAAAAACTTGTGAGGTCTAGATTAGAAGCACAAATATGTGCTTTTATTGCCTAGTTAATGGGGAAGCCGGTGCAATTCCGGCACGGTCCCGCCACTGTGAACAGGGATGTTCTCGATTTACCACTGTTTTGCAACAAGCAGAATGGGAAGGTGAGAATATTAGCGAACCTGTGAGTCAGGAGACCTGCCTTATGAGTAGTACGACGGTCCTTCGAGGAAAGGATTACGTTTGGCTTGTGGAAGTACTGCGATTTTAACCCGGTACATAGCCGCGGGACTCATGGCAATTACTATGAACCCCGTATGACGTAATCCCTGATTCTTTCTTGTAAAAGAAGATCAGGTTTTTTTTGTTGCACAGACTATCGTTGAGATCATTTATTGAAATAACAAGGGGAGCATCTCGCAGAACATGAAAACGAAGATAGAGGAGAGAAATCACAATGAAACAAATGTGGAAGAGTTGGACTACGGGTGCTATAACGATCATTCTGGTACTAGCGCTCGCAGCTTGCGGAAGCAATAATGAACCGAAACAAGAGACAGAACCAGCACCGGCAGCAACAGAACAAGTGAATCCCCCCGCTGAAGAGACAAGTGTACTGAAAACAGAGTATCCTCTAACTGTAAAGGATGCTACAGGTGAGACTCTTACATTTAAAGAGGCGCCAAAGAAGATTATATCCATCTCGCCTGCAGAGACAGAAAGCTTGTTTTCGCTAGGGTTAGATGAGCAGATTATCGGTGTTTCTGACTATGATGATTATCCGGAAGCAGCAACAACCAAGCCGAAAATGGGTGGTTTGTACAATCCTAACGAGGAAGCAATTATCGCAGCACAACCTGACCTCGTAGTAACAGGTATCTCTATGAGTGCAGAAGCTGCACAGCATTTGCGTGATCTAGGTATCACTATCTTCAAGACAGATCCGAAAACGGTGAATGATGTTATTGCAAATATTGAATTGTTTGGACAAATAACGGATCACCAAGAAGAAGCAAAAACGGTTATAGACAAAATGAAACAAGAGCAGAATGAAGTAACAGAAGCGGTTAAATCACTTACACCTGAACAGAAAAAGAAAATATATATCGAGTTTTCCCCTGGTTGGACGGTAGGTAGTGGTGAGTTTATGGATGAATTAATCACTCTAGCTGGTGGAGTTAACGTTGCTGCTGATACAGCGGGATGGTATGAAATCAGTGAAGAGAAAATCATTAAAGATAATCCTGATGTGATTCTGTTCTCAAAGAATGTTATTGATGACAAAACACAGAAAACGTTAGACCAAATGATTAAAGCACGTAGTGGGTGGGATCAAATAACAGCTGTTAAGAATGATGCTGTCTATGGATTAGACGATAACCTGGTTAGTCGTCCCGGTCCACGTGTGACAGAAGGTCTCAAAGAAATAGCAAAAGCGATCTATCCTGAGCTGTTGAAGCCATAAGTAGTCACAACTAAGAGCAACTAAAGGAGAAATGATGTATGAAACAAGGAATCATGGAACGTATCGGAGAAATTCGCGGTCTTGATCAAGCTGCGATTCAGGCTGCAAAATCACATATAAGTAACCTTACTATCCCTCCGGGAAGCTTGGGTAAATTGGAGGCAATGGCACTACAGCTTGCTGGGATTACTGGAGTAGTAAAGCCTTCTTTTGACCGTAGAGAAGTTATTGTTATGGCAGGCGATCATGGTGTATGTGAAGAGGGCGTAAGTGCTTTTCCACAAGAAGTTACACCTCAAATGATTCATAATTTTCTTGCGGGTGGTGCAGCTGTTAACGTTCTTGCCAGACAGGCAGGTGCAGAAGTTGTATGTGTGGATATCGGAGTGAATAGTGAATTGTCCCATCCCGATCTCCTATCGCGTAAAATTCGGTATGGTACAGCTAATATGGCACAAGGTCCTGCAATGACTCATGAAGAAGCGATTCAGTCCATTCTTGTTGGTGTGAAGGTAGTTGAAGATGCTGTCAAACGTGGCGTTCAACTATTTATAACTGGCGAAATGGGGATTGGAAACACGACGGCAAGCTCAGCGGTGACCTGTGCACTCTCTAATATTCAGGTCAGCGATGCGGTTGGAAGAGGGACAGGAATTGACGATTCTCGTCTACAGCATAAGATTGCCGTTGTTGAACAAGCGTTGAAGGTCAATGCTCCTGACGCGCTTGATCCTATAGATGTACTAGCTAAGGTAGGCGGTCTTGAAATTGGTGGTTTAGTAGGTGTAATTCTTGGATCAGCAGTAAACGGTTGTCCGGTTATAATCGATGGATTTATTTCTAGCGCAGCGGCGTTGCTTGCCAAAGCGATCTGTCCAACATCTGCTGATTACATGATTGTGTCGCATGTTTCTCATGAACAAGGACATCGGCAGCTATTACAAGAATTGAATCTTCGTCCTGCATTGGAATTAGACCTTCGTATTGGTGAAGGTACAGGTGGGGTATTGTGTCTACATCTTGTGGATGCAGCGTGTCGGATTGTCAGTGAAATGGCAACCTTCGAAAGTGCGGGTGTCTCAGGTGAAACCAAGGAGCAGACGAAATGATCATACTCGTCACAGGCGGGGCAAGAAGCGGGAAAAGCAGCTTTGCTGAGAGGTTATGTATGTCGAAGTCACAGGAAGCCATATATGTCGCTACGGCTCAAGCTTTCGATGATGAGATGAAGGAGCGAATTGCTCTTCATAAGCTTCAGCGCAGTCAAGCGAACTATTCCTGGCGAAATGTAGAAGAACCGTTTCAACTCGTGAAGCTCCTGAGTGATATGCGTGAGAACAGTCAGGGTGATGATGCTCCTACGGTTCTAGTGGACTGCCTTACGATATGGCTATCTAATATTCTTCTATCCTATGAAGGACAGGAGGATATGCAAGAGAAGGTAAAAGCTGAAATTCTTTGTCTTGTAGAGCAAGCACAGCAATACCCTGGATATTTAATCATGGTAACTAATGAGGTTGGCAGTGGTATTGTACCAGAATATCCTCTTGGCAGAATGTATCGCGATTTGGCTGGGTATATGAATCAGGCAGTCTCCAGAAGCAGTTCTGAGGTTTTCCTGGTCACCGCAGGCATTCCTGTTGAGTTGAAGAGTATGGAGTACAAACTATGACGAAATGGGGACAAGCGGCTGCGGCCGCTTTTCAATTTCTATCACGCTTTCCTGTGAATGCCAATATTGATTACTCGCCAACACTGTTTCGTCAAAGTGTGAAGTTTTATCCGTTTGTAGGAGCTGCTATTGGACTGGTTGTATGGGGAGGTGCTGCAGGATTTGCGTATTTACTACCACCACTACCAGCAGCAGTGTTGACCCTCATCTTATGGGTTGGGCTCACAGGAGGACTTCATTTGGATGGTTGGATGGATACGGCGGATGGCATTTTGAGCTACCGTTCACGTGAACAGATGTTAGACATCATGAAGGATAGCCGCGTAGGAGCTATGGGTGTGTTAGCAAGCACGCTGCTTCTTATGTTGAAGCTCTCTTTAATCTATTCACTGCTAATGAATGGCCTCAACGACTTAGGTCTCTTACTCCTTCCTTTGATTTGGAGTCGCTGGTTCATGGTTCATGCGATGGCTACATGGCCGATGGCTCGTGGTAAGGATGGATTGGCTGGGAAGTTTCATGGTTTAGATAAAGGGCAGATAAGGGCAGCGTTACTAATTGCGATCGTGTTGTCAGGAGTTGCCGCATTAATAGCACCGTTGATCTATATGGACAACCATTCGTTGATGATAGCGCTGCTTGGTTTCATTACGCTTCCTCTGGCAGCTTGGGGTGCAGGGACGTGGCTGGCACGGAGATTGAATGCTACATTAGGAGGATTAACCGGGGATACCTACGGAGCTCTTAATGAGTTACTTGAAGTGGTAGCTTTGCTTATGCTAGTGCTGTTACACAATCATATGTGATAAAAGAATCGAAGTGAAAAGTATCAAGTGAAGGCGACCTTTCGTTCAAAATCGAACGAACTGTCGCCTATTTAATTTGAAGCATACTTATTCCTATAACTTTTAAAAACGGATTAAATAACAATATTTGATAAATTAAACGGGATAACTTTTTTCAATTCTTCAAGATTCATCTCGACCTGGTATCCAATCTTTCCAGCACTAAATATGATTGTTTCAAAATTAGTTGCTGAATCATCAATTGTAGTAATAAAATTTTTTTTCATGCCAATGGGTGAACATCCTCCGTGTATATATCCTGTAATAGCTAATAGATCTTTCGTTTTTAACATTTCAATTGATTTTTCGTTAACACTATTAGCCGCTCTTTTCAAATCCAGTTCATTGGCAACAGGAATAAGAAAAACATAATATTTCTTAGATTTCCCTATCGTTACAAGTGTTTTAAACACCTGATCAGGATTCTGATTTAAAGCATCGGCCACATCAATGCCGCTAATGGCATCTGTATTTACGTAGCTATGACTTTTGTATTTCACTATCATTTTATCTAAAATTCTCATTACATTTGTTTTATATTCCATACTCAACCACCTTACAGATTATATAAATATTCCTCGTAATCATGAATAAACAGTCTATTTCTATAAATACTTATTTTACTACGGTACCATAAAGCCTTCAATGAAGACAGCTGCGCAATAACGCAAAAGATTTATGTGCCCTTAATATAAATTTAATCCTCCATTAAGATTCGCAACTTATTATAAAAGTACCCCTTATACATTTTCTTTATATAGTGAAGCCCCTCTAACTTCGGTTGGAGGGGTTTCGTGTGTTTTCCATGAATATCTCAGAATATTCAAAAAATATTCAGAAGCGTATGATTTAATTGAAATGATATGCTTTCTCGCATAGACATTTTACAAAAGATTTGAGTGGTGAGACTTACAATATGAATATGAAGTTATCTATTAAACAACAGGAAGCTCTTGAGCATGCAGAACATAATGGTGGACGGCTTATTAGATGTAAGGGTGGCCTTTGGACATTTGAAGGGGCGTCATCCATAGGAGAGAATTGGCACGGGCAAGTCACCCCAGAATGGTATTGTACAACAAATACGATCTTCGCTTTGGTACGCCGGGGTTGTATGACTATGGACAATTTTGATAGCTGCTCATTGATAAAGGATTGATAGTGTCATGACACTCGAAACCGTAAGGAGGGCAAGTGAAACAACAATGATCCCTATGTTCAAACTTCGGAACATTTGGGCCCCTTTTCTTGGTAATATAGAATTAAACCATAGAAGAAACGGAGGCCAACGAGGGAAAATGGACCTGAAGGCGATCGTTGTAGACGATGAGTGGCTGGCTCTGAAAAAGATGGAAAAGCTGTTAGTAGAGCAATCCGAATTGGATGTTAAGGTTGAGTTGGTCGGGATTTTTAATGATCCATACCAAGCTTTAGAATTGGCTCAGCAGGAAAAGGTGGATATTGCATTTCTGGATGTGCAGATGCCGGAGATTGACGGATTTGAACTGGCTGAAAGGTTTCAGCAGATTCAACCGCATATTCGGATTATTTTCGTTACGGCTTATCAAGAATACGCTGTAAAAGCTTTTGAGATGAACGCACTCGATTATTTGCTAAAACCGGTACACCAGACCAGACTGGCAACGACATTGAAGCGCGCTGTTGAATCCAACGTGACAAGTAAGCCAATACCGAAGGATGCAGCTCCGCTCACACTCTGTTGTTTGCAAAGCCTGCATTATATCGATACATTAGGAAATGCCCGATTTTTTCCCTGGAAAACATTAAAGGCCCCCGAATTATTTGCGTACCTTGTGTATTATCGAAATAAAACGGTGAGCAAGCAAATGCTGATTGATTTGTTGTGGCCAGGGTACGATGCTGAAAGAGCAACAGCTCAGTTGTATACAGCGATTTACCAAATTCGGAAAATTATTAAGGCTGCCGGACTTGATCTGGAGATTAAATATAAAGATGAAGGCTACCGAATGGTCTGGGGATCGTTGAGGCTGGATGTGGATGATTGGGAGAACGAAGTGCGTCAAGCTGCTGAGGTTACTCCTGCTACGCTTGACAATCACTTATCCATAAAAGCACGTTACACAGGAGATTTTCTGGAAGAGCACCGCTATTTGTGGGCGGAGTACGAGCAAGACCGAATCCGTTTGATTTGGCTGGACCATGTGAAGCAAATTGCAGAATGCTACACATCGCAAGGTCAATATACGGAAGCAATACTGCTGTATCAAGAAATGAAGGAAAAAGTACCTGATATGGAAGAGGGCTATTTTGGATTAATGAAGGTACATGCATCATTGAACCATCAGGCCGAAGTCCGGAAACAATTCCAACTCATCTCGAACAAATTTAAAGAGGAATTTGACGTCCCTCCCAGTAAAGAGTTAACGGACTGGTACGAACATTGGAACAATAACATGCAAACATTAAACCTGAAGATAGGACGAAAGTAACATGAAAATAAAAATAATAGCTGTTCTGCTTATTGTATTTGGAATTGGTATTCTTTTTTATCCAACTCTTGCAGAAAAGTATCATGATAATCAGCAGCAAAAGATTGTGAGAGAATGGCAAAACAGTATGCAAAACATTAGTAATGGTGATGAAGCTGTAGGAGAGAGTCAGCATTCACGAATTTCCGTTAACAACACAAGTACGACGGATGAGAGCGAAAGCTCGGTGGATGATTCAGAGCCCAAAGAAAATGCAAGTTCAAAATTAGGCAGTTATCCCAATGCAGAAGGTATTCTAATGATAGAAAAGATTGATTTGCAGCAGCCTATACTTCACGGGGCGACACAAAAGAATTTGAATACGACTGTAGCAAGTGTTGAGAATACGGGGAGAGCTGGCGAAATCGGTAACTATGCCGTGGCAGGTCACAGGAATCGTACATACGGAAGAAATTTCAACAGGCTCGATGAAATCGAAAAAGGGGATAAAATTCAGGTTAACAACGGAGAGAAATTATTTGAATATACCGTTACGGAAAAGTTATATGTTAAGCCTGAGGAAGTGTGGGTGCTGGATCCCAATGGTGAAGATAAAGAAATAACGTTGATCACTTGTCACCCTATGGTTAACCCTACACATCGCATTATTGTTAAAGGAAAAATAGATGGATGAACGGACAACATCGTCTCTCTAAGGAGAGCGATGTTTTATTTTTTGTGTTATCATAGTTTTTCATGGTTTTTCACAAATTTTCATCATATTCAGAAATTATTCAACATGATGCTGTATAGTCTATGTAAATTGTCATTGCCTTGGCCTACATCAATGGTAGCAATTAATTAGCTTTTTATACATCCTGCTTAAGCCAGTGGTTGAAGGAATTTGAAAATGGAATGAAAAATCATAAGGAGGCGATCAGTGACAGGCCTAGACATTGTTTGAAGTCGGCCAATGTCAATATGTTATGCACCTTAGGGCAGTTAATTAAATTTGTATGAAATACGAGGTGAAGTTTTGTAGTTATGAGGAAATTTAGTAAAACAATTTATTTATTCTTAATTGCAGCTTTAATGATCAATCTCTTGATCCCTACTTCATTTGCCAACGCGACTGATGAATTAGTAAACCCGGTAGTTAGTGAAGAAGGGCAGATTGTTACTGACGAGACTGTCACGGATGAGATTGTCACAGACGAAAGTGTCACTGAGGAGAATGTGACAGATGAGAGTACCACAGACAAGACTGTCACAGAAAGTGTTTATAAAGCTGCGAAAGATACGAAAACCCCTATCATTATAACCGAAAATCTTATTACCAAAGTGGTAATGAAAGATGGTGAAGGGGATAACGCAAATAATATTGAGGAAATTCGTCCAGAGCAAGGGTCGCGTGTTACGATTTATTTTGACTGGAGGCTTCCTGAAAATCACGGATATAAGGACGGTGCGACCTTTACTTTCAATCTGCCAGATAAATTTAAAGTAGACAGAGTATTGACTGGCAATCTGGACGGTGGAGTAGGGGAGTATGAAGTGACTCCGGAAGGCAAAGTCACTTTCACATTTAATGATTCGATTGAGGATAATGAAGAGCTAACAGGATACTTTTTTGTATGGAGAGAATTTGAAGAAAGCAAATTCGAGGGAGGAACTCAACAAGAGGTTGTCTTTGAGTTCACAGAAAAGGATAGTGAAACTATTCCTGTCCATTTCAAAAGTAAGAATGACCGTGAAATAATGAAGAGTGGGAAAGCGAATAAAGGTATGAACCCTAGTGAGATCAGCTGGGTAGTTGATTTCAACATTGGTGAGAAAAAGATTGAAGAAGCAGTCTTTAAAGATGAACTACCAGACGGGCTGAAAATCGTTAAGGATTCCATTAAGGTGTATCCATTAGAGGTCCAATTAAATGGAAGTGTAATTCCGGGTTCACAACTTACTACTGTTACGCCCCAGCTCAATGGAAACGGGTTTGAGCTAAAGCTTGGGAATATAGACAGCGCCTATCGAGTGGAATACATAACTGAGATCACTGGTACTTCCGACGAAATATACACTAACAAAGCGACGCTTTCCGGAAGCACCGGGGAAATCATGAAGGAATCAGCCAGTGTTAATGTGAAATTCAGCAAACCGCTGGATAAAAAATCGACGCATTATGATTCCGCCACTCAAACGATTACCTGGGCCATTCAGTACAATTATAATGAACAGGTGATCGAGCAATCGAAAGCATGGATTAAGGATACTTTTGATACAAAACACCAGGAACTGGTTAAAGATTCATTCAATGTATACGAAATGACGATTGACGATAACGGTGCTGCTAAAACGGCAACAGAGCTTACTTATGGAACGGACTACACAGTTGAAGAAACTGATTATGGATTTAAGCTGAATTTCTCCAAAGACATCAGCTCTGCCTATGAAATCAAGTACCAAACCAAGGCTATTGATCGTGTCCATGAGGATAGCGTTAAAGTTAATAATAAAGTTGAAATCGCAGATGGCACGTCTAAAGAGATTGGCCGTGACATTAACCAAGTAATCTTCGCGAAATCTGCAGATGGAGTGAATTACGCGGCAAAAACGATTCAATGGAAACTAACTCTGAATGAGGACGAAAAAGAAATGAAAGAAGTTGTCATCAGAGATAGCTTTGCTGATCAAGGCTTGAAATTTCTTCCGGAGACATTGAAGATCAGCGGCTTAGAAGCTGGAGATTACACTATAGAGACAGATCCGACATTCGAGGGTTTTGTACTGACGTTTAATAAGCCCATAACGACCAAGCAAGTTATCACTTATAGTACTTATTTTGACTCTACACGTGTCAATGCTAAGCCCTATAAAAATGAGGCTGTGCTGAATTGGGAGGAGAACGGCAAAGCTCAGCCATCCATTACCAAATGGGCCACAGTAGATCCGGATAACTACACGAAAGATAACGGTAATAAAATGGGCATTTATAACGCGGAAACGAAGGAAATCACCTGGACCATCGATATAAACTACAATCTTCACAAGATTGAAGATGCAGTGGTCCGCGATTTCTATACAGGTGAGCAGACTTTCCTTTCGGATTCATTGACCGTACATCAATTAACCCTCAACGGGGGCTCCAATGGAGTAGATGTTGGGGCAGAGGTACCGGCTGACAAGTATAGCTTTGAAACGAAAACGGAAAATGGCAAAAACGGCTTTGAATTGAAGCTCGGCAAGATCGACTCTGCTTATCGAATAACATATAAAACAAGTCTGAAAGGTCATCCTGTAGCGGCTGTATACAGCAACAATGCTACATTGTATGACTCACAAACACCAAATAAAGTGATATTCGAAAAAGGGACTTCGGTTAAGCCTAATTTTGGTGGAGAATATGTATTCAAAACAGGCACACAAGGAACAGGGGCGGAGCAGGATTTTGCTTACTGGGCAGTAAACATTAATCGCAGCTTGTCTCATATCGATAAGGGTGCTACATTAACGGACACATTGTCCCCTAATCAGATACTCGTTAAGGATTCCTTTAAGTTGTATGAAAATATAACTGATTCAAATGGTAATTTGAGAAAGGGTGGCCTGGTAGACGAGTCAGAATATACTTTGGATATTCAGGGCAATTCTTTCAAGCTCGTGTTTATAAATAAGATTGAGACCTCGTTCGTGTTAGAATATCAGTCGTTCATTAATGCTGATAATGGTGAGACCATAACCAATAACGTTAACTTTCAGGGACAATCCTCTGGTACTGTTGATGAGAAAAATGAAAATCAAGTCATAGTGAAGTTTTCTGGAGCAGGGGGCGGAGCGAATTCCCCAGGTAAAGGCAATTTGAAAGTGATTAAGGTAGACGCGGATAGCAAGACGCCGTTAGCAGGAGCTAAGTTCGGACTCTATGACAAATCAGGAAGCAATCTTCTGGAAGAGCTTGTGACAGATGAGAATGGGGAAGCGGTATTCGAGGATTACAAATATAAAGATTACATGCTTAAAGAATTATCCGCCCCACACGGTTATCTGATCGCAGAAGAGTATAAGAATGGAAGCATTATTAAGTTTAAAGCTGACGAACCAGATTCTACGGTGGAGTATACGGTTGAAAATGTAAAAGGCAACTGGTCTGTAGAATTAACGAAAGTCGATAAAGACGATGAGACTAGATCATTAGAGGGTGCTGTCTTTAAACTTCAGTTTCTTGAAGGCGGAAAATACAGTGATGTGCCTGGAAAAACAGAACTCACGACCGATGCAAACGGAAAGATCCAACTCACCAAACTGGATCCAGGCAGCTATCAGTTCATTGAGATTAAAGCGCCAAAAGGCTACAAGCTGAATGCAACTCCGATTCCTTTTACAATCGAGCCTAACCAAACAGCACCTAAAGTGTTGGTTGTACTGAATGAAATTTATGTTGGTTCTGTTGAATTGTTGAAAGTGGATGCGGACACAAAAAGCACTCTTGCAGGTGTTGAGTTTGAACTTCGGGATGCAGAAGGGCATGTTTTGAAGAGCGCCTTGATTACAGATCAAGACGGTAAACTGTTCATAGACCAACTGAAAGCAGGCAGCTATCAGTTTGTTGAAATGAAGGCTCCTGAAGGCTATGTACTGAATCTTGAATCATTAAAGTTTGAAATTATTGATGATACTAAAGTTCAGGTTGTGTTCAAGAACAAGCTAGAGACGGGTTGGGTGAAGCTGACCAAAATCGAACTAGGCCGACCAGCAATCAAATTATCCGGCGCAGAGTTCCGAATTCTGGACGCCAATAAGGTTCCAGTCAAGAACAATGAGGGAAAGGAAATTGCAGGCCTTACTACGGATAGTAAAGGAGAACTGCAGATTCCAGATCTCCGACCAGGTAAATATTATGTTGAAGAGACCAGAGCGCCATACGGTTACAGCATAAAGGACAAACTGACTGAGATCGAAGTAATTGGCGGGAAAGAGACAGTAGTAACCGTGGAAAATACCCGTATACCGGTTACTGGTGGTGGCGGAGAAAACAACCCGAATCCTCCTGTCGGTCCAAATCCTCCCGTTAATCCTGATCCGGAAAAGCCGGTCAAACCTGATCCTGAAAAACCTGTAGATCCAACTGAACCGGGTGAAACGGTTGATCCGGTTGAACCTACTAATCCAACTGATCCAACAGATCCAGGTGACGGTACAGACACAAATCCTCCTGTCGATGGAGGGACTGATTCGGGTGGTTCAGACAATTCAGGTAATAACTCGAATCAAGGCACCAAGCCGACAAACGGCGGTAATGGAAAAAATCCGATTGAAAGTACAAAGCCGCAAAAACCAGGCGATCTACTGCCAAAGACAGGAGAAGATAGCCCACTTCCGTTACAATTGGCTGGGTTCGGCTCCATCGTGTTAGGACTTGCATTGCTGATTCTCAGAAAGAAACAAGTACTTCATAAATAAAATATTATATAGAACATTAAAAAATGGCGGCGCAAGGTTATTACTGCGCCGCCATTTTTTTATTTCGATTAGTGACACCCCATATCAATCCAATGGAATTTTAAAAGAAACCTTTGTGCCCTGACCCGGTTGACTCCAAATTTTGAGGCCCTCGCCATACAATTGTTTCAAGCGTCTGTCTGTATTAAGCAATCCAATCCCACTTTTTCCCTGAGCTTGGAAGTGAAGCAGTGGAGTTAACTTATCTTCTTTTATACCCACACCATTATCCTCAACTGATATTTCAATACAATGATCTCGCCGTTCCACCCGAAGTTGAACAGTTCCGCCTTTAGATAGACTGAGAACTCCGTGTCTTACCGCATTTTCGACAAGAGGCTGAATGCTTAGCGGCGGTAACATGACATGGATATCGGGCTGTACATCCCATATGAAATTCAATCTGTTCTCAAAACGCTGTTTCTCTATGTACAGATAGGAATGAACGAGCTCAAGCTCATGCCTAATCGGGACTAATTGTTGAGAATTCCAGAAATCATAGCTAATTCTTAGGTAAGAACTAAACGCATCAATCAGATCATTCATCTTTGGCAGGTCAAATTCACTTAACGCAGTGATGGAATTCAATGTATTAAATAAGAAGTGGGGTTTTATTTGGGCTTGCAAGTAAGCGGCCTCTAGACGCATACGTTGGCCTATCGAACGTTTTAAATCGGTTAAAGCTTTAACTCTTGGCTTCAATTCAAACGTATTAATCGGTTTTGTTATATAATCATTCGCTCCTGATAAAAATCCGGAATTAATATCTTCCGGCTGACTGCGTGCGGTCAGTAGCAGAATCGGAAGTTCAGAGATAGTATACCGCTCACGAATATACCTTGTTAATTCATATCCTGACATTTGCGGCATCATGACGTCGGCAATGATCAAATCCCACTGACCTGAATCAAGTTTGAGAATGGCGTCCTTGCCGTTCGTTACTTTCACAACATCATATTGATCTGCTGACAGAATGTCTCCAAGGATTTTTAAGTTCACCGTATCATCATCAACTGCCAGTATTTTGGGTCTGTCTGACGTTGAAGTGTTTTCTGCGGGCGGTATCATTATGTCGTTGTTGCTGGCTGCTACATACGGGGCTGAAGTCTCTATCATCGCATTAGAATCCATCTCTTCACGGTCTGACAGTCGGAGCGTGAAGGTGAATACGGAGCCCTGACCGGGTGTAGAGCTTACGGTTAATGTTCCGCCATGTAGCTTGATGATCTGCTGGCAAATGCTGAGCCCGAGTCCTATTCCACCAATGGTTGTTGAAGTGCCTGTATCTCCTTGCTCATACGCCTGAAAAGCCCTGTTCTTTAATTCTTCATCCATTCCGACTCCTGTGTCTGAAACATGAATAAATGCCTGCCCATTACGTAATTCAGCGTTAATGGATATCGTTCCTTCGTACGTAAATTTAATCGCGTTATGAACAAGATTGTATAGAATCTGAACGAGTCTTTTCTCATCAGCAATGACACGAGGGAAGGAATCAGGTATGTCCATGGACAAGGTGATCATCTTGCCCTCGGTCATAAATTTGAGCATATCAACAACGCCAGAAGCAGCCGATTGTACTCGAATGCTATCGAGTTCCAGATGAATTCGGCCCTCTTTAAGCTGTGATAAATCGAGCAAGTCATTAAGCGTGTGCGACATGCGTTGACCAACCGTTAGGAGCAATTCTAAATTTTGAGCGTTTTGTTTGTTCAAAGATTCTTTTTCTTCATCTAATACATGTTGAGCAATATTAATCATTCCATGAAGAGGCGTTCGCAATTCATGAGAGGTATTTGCTAAGAAGTCATCCTTTAGCTTGTCAGCCATCTGGAGTTTTTTCGCAAGTTGTTTGGTTTGATTGGCAGTTTGAATAAAACGTTTAAACCAGAATGAAGCTAACGTAATTAAAGTAATAATCAAATCAAAAGGATAATACATCATATCAATAAAACCGAGATTCTTAACAATGCCCCATAAGACATTGGTGGTGAGTGCGGAGGCAACCAGCACTAACAACAACGCGTCTTTACTGGATCTTAAAGCTATTCTCACAGCGAGTACTGGCATAACAAGATAGCTTGGAAAATATAAGAGATAAAAAAGCGGTATCGAAAACAGTATATATTTCGCTGGTGCCAGCAAAATGAACATCATATACATCAGGTTCAATATGGTGAGCCAACGAAAAGATCTGACAGCTGTGAATTCATGCAACGTAAATCTAACACAATGAAGCAAAAATAGGGCGGTACCCATATACGAGAGTAAAAATATTTTTAAATTCCATTCGTAGTTCAAAGGTAGCCAGGAAAGCAGCAGTTGACTGTCGTCGATGAGTATACAAACAACACCAAATATCAGGGAGAGAGACAAAAAGATCAACGATTTCTGGCGGTATCCAATGATATATAAAATACCTGCATAAATGGCGTGTAACAGAAGAATAACCACCATCATGATTTGCAGACTTATCGTAAAGGATTGTTCACTACCTATGGATGATCCAGTTCCGAATCGGATTGGATTAAGCACACCGCCTTCAAGGATATTATCAAAGTTAGCCACATGTATAACAAGTTCGATTTCACTCTGATCTGTTGAGAATGTTACAGTGTATGGAGCAATCCTAGCTGTGTATTGTTCTCTTATCGAAGCTGGATGACCTGATTTTTGTAATGAATGGCCGTTTGCAAACAGTTCGTTTGAGGTTTGAATATTCGACAGATGGAGACTATAGGTTTGGTACTTGTCTGGATTAACCAAAATACGCAAACGATATGACCCATAACCTTCGGCGGTTGTATGATCCGTTGGAAGATCGGTTCTCCAGTTTCCTGGAACCTGGATGAAATCTGTACCTTGATGGGATGTGTTGTGGTTTGTCTCCTCATGTAGGAGAAATCTATTCGGATAGAACTCCCACTCTCCATCCAATGAGATCGGACGGTTTGACGAAATATCCCAGTCTCGTAAATCCAGCTTGCCCTGAACCGCCTTCGGATGTTCCGGCGCGTTATAGAAGTGAAGCCAACCAATACGCAACAATGTGAGAGATACTAGAAACAATGCTAAGGTGATAAATACTTTTCTTTTCGTCATCATGTTACATATTTTCGACAACCATTGGTTATATCCTTCATCGTTTAAATTGAAGAAGCTTGATCAAGGCTTTGGGTGCACAGAATAATCCACATTTTAAATTTTTTCAAAAAAAACTCTTTTTTTTAATTGTTAGCGGTAGTTGACACTGAATGTGATGAATGTCATAATAAACACCTGAAAGCGCTTAATTTAATGCTTACATTGGGTGGAGATGACGAGAATACCCATGTACTATGTTTATTTCGCTATGCGATGTATTAAACATTGGACATGCTGTATCTCGCAGTCTCCATTTTTTGTTGTCTAAAAATGCTTTTTCAATTATGAAAGGGGAATTACTAATGATTAAGAAAAAATGGCTTAGCACGGCAATGGTCGCTTTATTTACGGCTGCATCCCTTGTCGGCTGCTCCAAAAGCGGTGGATCTGAGGAAATGCCTAAAGGTGATCCAAATGATACCACTCCGGTTACGATTCAGTATTGGCATTCCCATGCTGAAGCTCAGATGGGCGGCGTGAATTACATGATTTCGGAATTCCAGAAGAAATATCCGCACATTACAGTAGAGCCGGTCTTCCAGGGCGGTTACACAGACCTTCAGAAGAAACTTAGCGCGGCTGTAGCAGCTAATGATGTTCCTGCAGTTACTAACGTGGAAGTTTCGGTTGTAGCAAACTTTGCCGATGGCGGATTATTTGAAGAACTGACGCCTTATATCAAGCGCGATAAAGTAGACATGGAAGACTTCTCTAAAGGTATGCTTCAAGCTTACGCATATAAAGATAAACAGTATGGATTTCCGCTGATCGTTAGCACAAGCGTAATGGTGTACAACAAAACGATGTTTGACAAACTTGGTGTACAGGCTCCGCAAAAGTGGGACGAAATTGAGGAGTTTAACAAAAAGGTTACGGTTAAAGAAGGTGGTAAAACGAGCCGTTACGCATTCTCTGTTCCCGGCTGGGATACGTGGTACTACGATCCATGGGTTTCCAACGGTGGCGGATCGATCCTGAATGAAGACGGAACGAAAACTTCATTGGACACGCCGGAAAGCCAGCGTTGGGCAGAAAATTTCAAAAAATGGTTCGATGACGGTTCATTAATGGTCGGCTTTGGCAAAGGTGCTTCCGACACGATGCGTCAGATGTTTTTAGAAGAAAAGATTGGTATGGTGCAGCACTCCTCAGCAATTATAAAAACCTATGTTGAAAATGCTAAGTTTGAAGTCGGTGTATCTTTTATCCCTGGTGATAAAGAGCGTAAGTCTCATATCGGCGGCGCAGGTATCGTCATGATGAAAGGCGCGAAGGATGACCAGAAAGAAGCAGCTTGGAAATTCATTCAGTTCATGACCTCTGCGGAGAACAATATCAGATGGGCAGACGAAACAGGCTACCTGCCAACACACAAATCCGTGACCGATACGGAGGAAGGCAAACAATATTTTGAGAAATGGCCTCAATATAAAGCTGTATTTGATAACTTCGATAACGTGGGACCTCGTCCGCAGCACCCGGCTTATCCGGAAATGAGCAACGTGTATAAAGATATTGTCGGCGAAATGGCTCTGAATGGAAAAGACCCGGTTCCACTGATCCAAGAGAACATTCAGAAAATGAACGACATTCTGTCTGATTATTAATGATAACGGAAGTGAGGAACGAGAATGAATCAGGCACCCATAGTCGTCTCAGAACCTAAAACGCCTAAGAATAAAGGTCTGCGCCGCGGAATGGAAAGTCTGAAGGATTTTGCATTCGCAGCCCCAGCCTTACTGGTTCTTGGTATATTTATCTACTATCCGCTTCTTTTTTCTTTCTATATTAGTTTTACGAATTGGAATATGACCAAGCCGTTGAAGAAATTCATCGGCTTGGAGAACTACGATAAGCTGTTAAGCGACGATTTATTCTACAAGGTGCTGCGTATTACGTTCACCTATACGATTCTTGATGTTTTACTTACGCTCGCTTTGGGACTTGGACTTGCTCTTCTGTTGAATGTATCTAACAGAGTCTACAATTTTATGCGTTCAGGCATCTTTATGCCGTATTACATTTCGATGGTTATCGCATCCATGATTTTTTTGTGGATTTTCAACAATCAGTATGGCTTACTGAACAAAATTATCGGGATATTTGGCTTGGAGCCTATAAACTGGCTCCAGAATCCGGATACAGCGCTTTGGACGCTACTGGCTGTATCCATCTGGAAGGGTGTCGGCTTTACGATGCTCATCTTCATGGCTGGTCTGCGCGGTATTCCACTTGAATATTACGAGGCTTCTAGTCTTGACGGGGCGAACAAGTTCTGGCAGTTCCTACATATTACGCTTCCACTGCTATCGCCAACGACATTGTTTCTTGTCATTACCAACTTTATTTCTTCGATGCAGGTATTCCAATCCGTTGATATTATGACGAACGGCGGCCCGCTCGACTCAACGAAAGCGATTGTGTACTGGATTTACGAAATGGCATTTGTAAACTTCAGGACAGGCCGTGCTTCCGCACTAGTTATTATCTTCTTCTTTATTATCATCATTCTGACTGCAGTACAGATGCTGGTATCCAAGAAGAAAGTTCATTATGAAGGGTAGGTTCGTTTGATGTCAAAACCGGTTTGGAAAACCATTAGACTCATAGCTGCGATCCTAGTAACCCTCATCATGGTTTTTCCGGTGTACTGGATGTTCATTACATCGTTGAAAACGTCGAACGAGTTGCGGCTTGCAATCCCAACGTTTTGGCCGGATAAATTTATGTGGGGTAACTATATCGAGGCATTTAATGCTGCGCCCTTTGGGCGTTATGCCATCAATACTGTCATTCAGACTGTCGGCATTCTCTTTCTTCAGATTAACCTCGGTATCATGGCGGCTTATGCTTTTGCCAAGGGGAACTTTCCGGGGAGAGATAAGCTTTTCCTCCTGGTCCTTGCTGCACTGATCGTGCCGGACCAGGTTACATTCGTGCCCGTGTATGTAATGATGTCGGGTGTGGGATGGATCGACTCGTTCTACGCTTTGATCGTTCCACATGCGGTATCAGCCTATACCATTTTCCTGCTGCGCCAGACATTTAAATCTATCAACAATGATGTCGTTGAAGCCGGCAAAGTCGATGGGGCAAACCGCTTCCAGGTGTTGTACCGTATTCTGACTCCTATGGCTTTTCCTACAATTGCAACGATGGGTATTCTAAGCTTTATCAGCAGCTGGAACTCGTACTTCTGGCCGCTCATTATGACCAACTCGAATGACATGCGTGTACTTACCGTAGGTATTGCCATGATGAGGGACTCTGTAGCAGGGGATGAAGCACTTAATTTCCATCTGATTATGGCGGCGAGTGTTATGATCATTCTACCGATTGTTCTTGTCTTCATCTTTGCCCAAAAACATATCATTACCGCTATGTCCAACTCGACATTTAAGTAATGATATATTTTGTTTCGATGGAGCCGTTAGTCTGGAATTCTGGATTGACGGCTTTAAGCCGTGGCGCATTCCACATGCTCAGTGGTTACTAGTTTAAGCGGCATCTAAAAACCTCATTAAGGAGTGTATTGTCATGTCTCAAATCAAACAGCCTCTTATTATTTCACATCGCGGTGCTTCTGGAGAAGCGCCTGAGAATACTATGGCCGCTTTCAAGCTGGGATTGGAGCAGGGTTGCGATGCTTTCGAGCTTGACGTTCATTTATCAAAAGACGGCCAACTTGTTGTCATTCACGATGGGACAATTGACCGTACAACGGACGGAAGTGGGGCCATTAACGAGCTAACGGTAGATGAGTTGAAATCATTTGACGCTGGCTCATGGTTTAAGAAGGAGTATACAGGAGAGCGGATCCCTCTTCTTGAAGAGGTGCTTGATCACACCCCTGCTCATATCATGATCAATATTGAAGTCAAAGACTCTTACAACCAACAGCTGGAGCCTGCCCTTATCGAATTGCTGAAAAAGAAAAATCGAATGGATACCGTTGTCATCTCCTCTTTTGATTGGAAAAGTCTGTGTTATCTTAAAGAACTTGAGCCGCAAATAAAGGTAGGCCTTCTTTATAACCTGTGTTTGGATTACCATGATAAACTTCCGGAAGCCGCTGGAACGAACGTATACTCACTTCATCCCAATGGTGAAAAGCTGGATTCGCATGATATCCACCGCATACAGGCGGCCAATCTGCTTGTTTATATATGGACCATCAATAACGAAGAGCAAATGCGATTTGCAATAGAAGCAGGTGTGGATGGCATTATTACTGATCACCCGGGGCAATTAAAAGCTCTGATGGCAGAAGTTAATGCGTGAGGGAAACAAAAGAGCCGAACACCCCGTCACGCCCTTTCGGTCACGCCGGCCTTGGTTCTGCTCTTCCAATATCATTATAAAGTATGAAAAGCATACCAGAGCAAGCTCTTTCTTACATATGATTCATTCCGTCACTGAAGATGATTCCCGACACAAAACATGCTACTATTCAACATAGGGACAATATCTCAGATAGGGGAGCATGGAACATGGCGAACATTAAAGAAATAGCCAAGCTTGCTGGGGTGTCGGTGTCCACGGTATCCCGTGTACTGAACGATCATCCCTATGTAAGTGAGGATAAAAGAGCTAGAGTAATCGAAACGATGAAGCAGTTGAAATACGCCCGCAATATGAATGCCGTTCATCTTATAACAGGTAAAACCAAAAGCATTGCAATCATGCTGCCTTTTATAAACCATGCCTATTTCTCTCTCTTGATGGAAGGAATCGGTGGGGAAGCTCTTGCCAATCATTACCGGCTGGTTCTATGTCAGACCGGATACGAGCCGGATAAGGAACGTGAAGTGCTGGAAATGCTGCGAAACAGGGAGATTGACGGTATTATCGTCCTGTCCACGGCGACACCGGTAGAAAAGATTGAGGAATACTGTAGTTATGGACCGATTGTCTGTTGTCAGGAAGCGGGGAAGAGGGCTTTTTCATCCGTTTATATAGATCATTCACGTGCGTTCCGCTCTGCCATGGAGTGTCTTATTGCCAAAGGTCACCGTCATATTGGCTTTACGGTAGGCCGAATGGATAGCCCAAGTACGAGAGCCCGTATCGATGTATACCGAAAAATATTGACTGAGCTGGGTGAACCACTGCGGGAAGAGTGGATACTAGACGGATGCCTAGGTATGGAAGAGGGGGCAGCCATCATGCAACGGCTTTGGGATATGCCCGAAAGACCGAGCGGGATGCTTGTTACAGGTGATCATGTCGCAGCAGGATTAGTATGGGAAGCAGGCAGACGCGGTGTTTCTATTCCGGAGGAATTGGCAGTTATCGGTTTTGATAACCAGCCGATCGGCAAAATGCTCGGGCTAACAACCATCGATAACCGGCTGTACGAAATGGGTGCGGAGGCGTTCCGGATCCTATATAGCCACATTCAAGAGCCCAATCAGGAGTCTGTTCAAAGGGAGCTTGGCTTTGAGCTGATCGAGCGATCATCGGTTTGAAGTTATGTGGAGGAACTTTAACAAATGGATTACAAACTTCGACAAGTGTGATATTCTTAATATACAAGTTCATTGTTTCACAACTCACGTCTGCAATGGCTATTGCAGGCGTTATCTTTAGTATGACGGAAAGGAGCAGGCTTGGTGAGTTTATGGAAACAATTTAAAAAAGCTTCACGAATGCAGGTCATTCCGATTATGTTGATTCCAGTAGTCCTTGGTGCGGTCGGTGCATATGTGTGGACTGGCGAATTTCATCCGTGGCTTTTCATATTAACATTGATCGGAGCAGGGGCGGCCCATTTATTTTCCAATATGGTCAATGATCTGTGGGACTATAAAAATGGAACCGATGACGAGGCGAAAAATAACATCGATGCCATATCCACGAACTCCGGTTTTTTGACCCAGGAAAAATGGTCAATTCGTAAATTTGAGACCGTCACCTGGCTGCTATTCACGATTGCTACGCTGTGCGGCGTTGTTCTCAGCCTGTTCAGCGGCTGGTGGGCTTTCATATTTGGCGCACTGGGTGGATTGATCGCTTATTTCTATGTGGCTCCGCCGATCCGATTCGGATACCGAGGCAAAGGGTACAGCGAAGTGGCGATATTGCTCTCCTTCGGTATTCTGCCGGTCATGGGTGCATACTATGTGCAGACTTCTCACATGGACGTTCGCGCATTGATGTTATCCTTGCCTATCGGTCTTTTGACCACATTAATTTTGTTTAACCATCACTTTTTGCACTGGCAGGCGGACCGTTTGGCCGGGAAAAAGACACTTGTTGTCGTGTGGGGGGAGAAAAGAGCGCTTCGCTTCTCGCGGGTGCTGCTGTTGTTAGCTTGCTTGTCTCTCATTGCTTGTGTGGCTGCAGGGGCGTTGCCGCTTTACGCACTTCTAGCAGTAATAACGGTTATTCCGCTCTACATGGTGTATGGACGTTTGCAGGACAGCAATCGTTCCGAGGCTTATCTGCCACTTATGGGGGCTTCCATGAAAACAACTTTGCGCTGCGGCGGAGTTCTAATCTTATCCCTTATCATACAGGGCTTAATTCAAACTATGTAAGAAAGAAGGTACTAGTATGGAACAGGAACGTATTTTTGGCGATTTTCATACCATTTTATCGGAGGGCGAAGTTTGGAAAATCGGAGGATTCCCGCTGCCGGACGGCACGTTCTGGGAATATCGTGAACCGAATGCTGTTGTCATTGTTCGTAACGGAATTCTGTATGTACGCGCTCCGCTCAGCCGTCAGAACAACCAGGTGCAAATCCTTGATAATGCCAAACATATGTATTACTCCGTTGAAGATGTGAAGGTGCCGGAAGCGGGTGAAGTCAGCTTTGAGCTTCAAATCCGCGCACGGTCACAGGGGACGGTGCCTGGTGACTTGTACGACGGCTATGTGTCATTGAACCTGCTTGATTTTTCTACCGGCGCAGCACTGGATTTCTTCGCTTCCAATGACAAGTACGCAAGTGTTTATGCCGTGCTTCCATTCCCGGGCGTAGAGGTTCCGGAGTCGGACAAGACCCGTTATTTCTGCATCTTCAAGGAAGACACGAACTTCAAACCGCGTGAATTCAACACTTACAAAATTACGTACAACCGTGGTAATGATGAAGCGATCTTCTATGTAAATGGAGAAGAAATTCGTCGTGAGAAAAACGTTCCTATCAAATTCAACCAGTTCACGATTGCTCTTGGCATCATGACCGAGAAAGACCTAACACCGGAAGGCAGCGTGTCTGTTCACGGTCAGACCGTAATTGCGGAGTATTCACCGGTGACGGTAACAATTAAGGAATAGAGTTCCTGTATTCAATGTATAAAACCGCCTTTTAGACGTTTAAGCTACGTCAGGAAAAGGCGGTTTTTTGTGTATATGACTAAACTCAATCTACGCATCAACAATTCAAGCGGGCCGCGTTTGATCAATATGTTTTTTTTAGCGACATGCAGAAACCATGCAACTTACTTATGTTACGCAAAAAAGCCGCCCACATGGGCGGCTTCATCACATCTATAGAATAGTAGATCATTATTTAGTCTTTAAATCCTCAATCGAATTAATGTTCATATAAGATGGAACGACCAGTCCGGTTTTAACACCTTCCATGTTCGCTCCCAGATCATCTACCTGATCTTTGAACTTATTCCAGTAGTCTGCATGAGTCAGTGGAAGCCAAGCGGCTACCGTAGCATCAACATCACCGTTGGCAACACCTGTCCACATTGGACCGGCCTCAACTTGAAGCGCAGTGACTTTATAACCGAGTTTGCTCTCGAGAATGTGCATCACCAAGTGAGTACTTGCGATTTCAGAATCCCAGGCTACATAACCCAGCTTAATGTCTTTGCTGCTGACTGGTTCGATGTCCTTTGTCCACTCATCGACACGGTCAGGGTGGCTGTCAGCCCATTCTTTAGCCGCATCTACAGGTGATTTACCATCCTGGATTGCCGTCATGATTTCACCCATCTCATCAGAGGTCCATTTGAAATTTTGCAGGAACTGATATGCCTCAGGGTAATCGTCTTTTAGGCCTTTTCTAGCTATTGTATGAATTTCTTCTGCTTCACCGAATGTTTTTTTCGGGTCTTCCAAATATTTAAGATCATATTTGGAGAACATCCAGTGCGGAGTCCAGCCCGTAATAATGATCGGTTCTTCCTTCTTAATTGCTTTAGCCAAGGTGGCGGTCATAGCGGCACCGGAACCTTCAACCAGTTTCCAATCCGTCAAGCCATAATCCTCAATAGCTGCCGCAGCAGCTTTCATAATTCCGGCACCCGGATCGATACCGATGATTTCATACTTCACTTGCTCACCGACCGTTTTTGCTGCGGCCTCACCATTCTTACCGTCTCCACCAGTGTTACCGCAGGCAGACAAGACAAGTACAGTAGCCAAACTAAGCGTTGCCCATAGTTTTGTTTTCTTCATGTTATGCACCCCTTTTTTTCGACTTGAAAATATTTTGTGTGAAGCGGTCGAGTACAATCGCCAAGATGACGACAGCAAGACCAGCTTCAAACCCTTTACCAATCTGCAGCTGTGTTACTGCACGGTACACTTCAGCTCCGATGCCCTGAGCCCCGATCATGGAAGCGATGACGACCATGGAAAGTGACAGCATAATCGTCTGGTTTATACCAGCCATCAATGTAGGCATAGCGAGCGGAAGCTGTACTTTAATCAGCTTCTGAGCAGAGGTAGAACCGAAAGCATCTGCAGCTTCCGTCAGTTCACCGGACACCTGTTTGATGCCGAGCAGAGTTAGGCGAATCGTCGGCGGAATAGCAAAGATAACCGATGCGATAACGCCCGGAACCACACCCAGACTAAAGAAAGTGACGGCAGGAAGCAGGTAAACGAACGCGGGCATCGTCTGCATGAAGTCGAGCAGTGGAATAATAATCCGCGAAGCGGTTTTGCTGTATGCACACCATATACCGATCGGTACACCGAGCAAGACAGAAATGAGCGCCGAAGTTAGAACGAGGCTCAATGTGTTCATCGTTTGTGCCCAGTAGCCCAGATTATCGATAATGAGGAATCCGATAACTGTGAACAGGGTCAGTGATAAACGCCCTGCCAGGAAAGCGAGTATTCCCAGAATAACGATGAAAATGAGTGGATGGGGCAACATGAACAGATCGCTAAACGCATTTACGATACCTTCGATAACGGTTGCGATTACATCAAAGAAGCCTGACAAATAGTCCTCCATCCAGCTAACCAAAGATTCAATCCATTCGGCGAGTGGGATTTTAGGCATCTGTCTTCACCCCCTCGCCTTTGTTTTCTCCAGCGAGTGCACCCAAAACTGCTCCACGAACGATTACACCGAGCAATTTACCAGCATCATCAACGACGGCGAGCGGGACCTTCGATAAACTTGTAATTTCAAACAACTCATTAAGAAGTGTATCAGGACCTACACGAGGACCATCCTCAATGATAATATCTTCCAATTTTTGGTTATTGCGAAGGGCGTTAATGGCATCCTCCGCCGTTATGACACCAAGCAGTCGTTTGGTACGGTCAATAACAAACAGATTGGAAATGCCGCGTTCGCGCATAAGTTCCAGCGCAACCCGTGGTCCCCGGTCTGTTGTAATGGCCTCGGGACGACGCATGACATGTGCAGCGGTTAATACCTTGGACAAGTCCACATCCTCCACGAAACGTTCAACGTAGTCATTGGCAGGCTGTGTTAAAATTTCCTCCGGTGTGCCGATCTGCACAATTGAGCCGTCTTTCATTAGTGCGATGCGGTCCCCGATACGGAGCGCTTCATCCAGATCGTGAGTAATAAACACGATCGTTTTTTTCATTTTGTCCTGCAGCTCAATCAATTCGTCCTGCATATCACGGCGAATCAGAGGATCAAGTGCGCTGAAGGCTTCATCCATGAGCAGGATTTCGGGATCGTTTGCGAGCGCACGGGCCAGACCGACACGCTGCTGCATACCGCCGCTCAGTTGGTCTGGCATTTTGTTTTCCCAGCCCTTTAAACCAACAAGCTCCAGAGCTTGTAATGCAGCTTCCCGGCGTTTTTTCTTATCAGCGTTTTGGATTTCCAGACCGTATTCGGCATTCTCGACAACCGTGCGGTGTGGGAATAGTGCGAACTTTTGGAACACCATGCTGATTGTTTTACGGCGCACATTACGAAGCTGCTCCTTATTCATTTTTCTTAAATCCTGACCGTGAATCAGAATTTCTCCCGACGTCGGCTCAATCAACCGATTTAGCAAGCGTACAAGCGTGGACTTGCCGCTGCCTGACAACCCCATAATGACAAAGATTTCGCCTTGGCGAATGTCAAAGGTGGCACGGTTGACGCCAACCGTAGTATTTTTTTCTTTGGCGATACGTTCTTTGCTCCATCCCTGTTGAAGGAGCTCAATGCCTTGCTCAGCATAAGGACCGAACAATTTGCTTACGTTGTTGACTTGCATAATGCTCAAAGATATTCCTCCTTATATAGTAGAAGTGAAGATAAATTCGCCGAGCGCACAGTGGTTAGATGTTTAAACCCATGTGTAACATTGTAACAATATTATACGTATTGTATCAAACGTTATATCCGTACGTATAGAACGTACAGTAAAAACTGTACAAAGTTATTCTGCTGTATGCTCCCAGATGCTCCATAATACTTCGGAGTGAGGTTCTTTACTTTTAAAATAGCTTTCCCTACAATAGACGAGAGAATGTGTGAAGGATTAACCTAAGCGGTTTTTTTCCTGAAGCAGCATGATATTTATTTCCGCTTGTTTTGAGTAAACTTGGCACAAAGCGGGGATGTTCACAGAAAGAGGAGGCTGCAAGCATGGGCTTGTACCATTTAGATGAAGAACGGCAGGCCGCCGTGCATAAAATCCGTAAACGTGTGATTGAAAATATCGGACGCAATATGGATTTATATGGAATTTCGATATCGACGGGACATTTATACGGTCTGTTATTTTTTGCGGACAAGCCGATGAACCTCGATGAGATGGGACAGGAAATGAAAATGAGCAAGACCAGCATGAGTACAGGTGTGCGGACTTTGCTTGATTACAAGATGGTTAATAAGGTATGGGAAAAAGGTTCCCGAAAAGATCTGTATGAGGTCGAATATGACTGGTATCAGACGTTTGCTGATTTTTTTGATATTAAGTGGAGAAAATCGGTGGAGAGCAATATTTTGATTTTTCGAAAAGCACTGGATGAAACCAGTAAGCTGCTGAAACAGCATGAAGATGATGAAATCATAACCGCCGTGCTGCTGGAAGATCAAGCCAAGATGAAAGAAGCCGTCGCATACTACAAATGGCTTGACCGGTTAATTGATACGTTTGTTAGCGGGGAAATTTTCAATCTGGTACCTAAAGAGCCACCAACTAATGAATAAACATATTGAAAATGAGATTGTAACTTCTTATACTAACATTAAAGGCAATGCTTACCTTAAGAGGTACAACCTGTTATAGCAGGTTGTGCCTTTTTTGTTGTCTGAATAATAATGGGGAGGTTTTCGAAATGGGTAAATCTTTGGATCGGCTGGTCGTTGTAACTGACTTTGAGTCATCGTGGCTGGATAATAAAAGGGAGCTGTATATTTATCTGCCTCCAAGTTATCGACATAACAAGGATCGAAGATATCCGGTTCTGTATATGCATGATGGACAGCATGTATTTCAGGCGGATGCGGCAGGAGCGTCTTGGGAAATGCATCAAACGACCGATCGCCTTGCTCTGGAAGGTAAGATGGAGGAGATTATTGTAGTCGGCATTGCAATTGCTCCGCATCAAAGGCTTAATGAATATTTCCACGATGGTCCGGGGATTCGCCAAGTTTTTGATCCACCCTTTTCAGGTAGCCTTTATGAAAAATGTGTAATTCAAGAGATCGTGCCGTATATAAATGAAAAGTTCCGGACATTAACCGGCCCAGAGCATACAGCAATGATGGGGTCTTCGGCCGGGGGAATTGTTACGTATAACATTGGGTTTCGCAATCCGCAAATATTCGGGAAAATAGCCGTGTTATCACCTTATTTTGTACATACGGCTTTTGAGGAAGGGACTTTAAAAGAACAGCCATTTTATCAACGATATGACTCACATCCAAATCTTAAGGTATGGATCGACATGGGGGATGCCGAAGGATTATTTATGCCCAAATATGCTTTAAAAGAAGCCTCGGCACTAATTCAGGATGGTTTTGTCCCGGATGATGATCTGATGCTGCTGATACATCACGATGCGGGTCATAGTCAAGAGGATTGGGCCGCAAGAATTCATGCACCGCTTCTTTATTTTTTTGGCACACTAGGAAAAGCTGTGACGGCTATCATTTATGGGGATGAGGTGATAGGGATTCAGGGCCCAGTCGTTACTCTTTACCCGGTCGTTCATTACGATAGCGGTTATATACACACCCCTATGACAGGGGAGTATACGGTGAAACATCCCGAGCTGCTTGACGTTTTGCCGGATGGAACGTTGAAGGCTAAAGCACCCGGGGTAACAACGATTATTTTTGAGTATAACGGGGTAAAGGCTCATAAAGAAATAACCATTATGGAGAAGGTACAAGAGTACGTAAAAGTGTCTATACGAGTGGATGTGCCGGATGATACGCCTTCTTACCGGAGCATTTATGCCGGGATAGAACTGCTTAGAACAGGTGAATATACGTATAAAGGCAGTGCGCAGATTCCCCGGGGACTTACGTTTACTTTCAAAATCGCAAGAGGCTTCGGTCAGCATGAAAAAAATAAAGACGGCAGTCCTATGAGAAGCAGATCTTTTACGGCTCTTAAGGACCTGGATCTTTATTATAGCGTACAGGCGTGGGAAGACTGACTGCTGATTTGTTCCTCCGGCATGTTAGGCATATACTTAAGTGTGTAACATAATCCATCATGAAGAAATTTGGAGGAACATATGAACATCAGACCAGCAGTAAAAGAAGATGCAGTTGCGGCAGCTCGGCTGCTTTATGATGCGTTGCATGATGTTGCCCATCAGTTAACTGGGCAGGAAAGCGAAGAAGACGCAGTTACAGTTCTAGAGCAGTTTTTGAAAGATGAGGAAGGGCGTCTTAGTTATCATCAGTCATTAGTAAGCGAGGTCGAAGGCAAGACAGCCGGAATTATTGTCACTTATGCCGGTGACGAAGCAGAACGGTTGGACCGTCCGATTGTGGATCGGCTACGGAAACTGAAGAATGATCCATCCATTTCGCTCGATAAAGAAGCGGATGAAGATGAATTCTATATTGATACTTTATCCGTTTCCCCTCAGTATAAAGGGAAGGGTATAGGTTCTGCTCTGATGCATGCGGCAGAGGAGCGGGCAAAGGAACGAGGTTATAAAAAGATCGCGCTAGCCGTAGTAACGAACAATAAAAGAGCGTATTCCTTATATCTTAGAAGCGGCTATGAGGTCGATAAAGAAATCATCATTAATCATCATGTTTATTACCATATGGTTAAACATCTCTAAGAGGTTGCCAACTGGGACACTAGCGCATGCTTATTAAACAGCAAGAAGCCGACCTGATTTTTTTCAGGCCGGTTTCTTTTTTGTGCTTTCTGCTATTCGGATGACAAACTTTGATGGAACCCAGTTCTCCATGTTGGGTAAAGTGGTTTCCAACCGTATTCGATTCGGGCTTTGGCATTCGATGCTCCGCGCTCGCCACGGTTGCTGCCCTCGTTGTGAATGGGCTTAGGCGCACCTAATGCCTCTGCGTATAAAGGAATCCATTCGGTTCCGGCTGCGGGTTCATCATCAACAATGTTAATCGGGCCTGATGGCCAATCCAGAGCGAGCAAGGCTGTATTAGCCGCATCCTCCACATGAAGGAAGGAAGTGATCCCTTCGGTTGCCTGCATTTGTTTAGTGATTACTTTTTCAGCTATAACTCCTTTATGGTCGTACCAAGTATCACGACCATAGAGCATACCGTACCTGAGAATGACATGATTAGATATCTCAGCAACTGCACGTTCCAGCGATATTATTCCGTCAACGGTTGTTTTCCGCGGGTACGGAGCGTTCAAATCTAAAGGAATCTCTTCTGAAGCGTAACCCTCACCAGGTTCATAAGCCCACGAAATACTTTGTGCGATAAAACGAGAAACATTTGCCGCTTTACCAGCATCAACCAGATTTCGGGTTCCAAGTTCTCTTATTCTGGCATTGTCTGATACATTCCAATTATTCAAAGAAGTCAATTGATGTATGATCACCTCGGGCTGTACACTTGCTACGGTTGAAATGATTGAATCCCGATCTAACGCATCCGCAATAACAGCTTGTGCCCCCAAGCTTTGAATCGAGTCAATGCGATCTTTGTTATGTGTCATTCCAATAACCTCATGACCTGCTTGTACCAATGTAGGAAGCAGCAGACGTCCAATAACTCCGGTTGCCCCAGCCACAAATATTTTCATCTTAGTTTCATCTTCTTTCTTCAACATATATCAGAACATACAATCTAGCTGTTATCCTAACATGATCAATAGGGGTTATTAAGAGCCATTTAAATAAAGTTTTACTGTGCCAATTTAATACTGTCTATTTACAAAAGGGAAAACATGGATCAGGGGGAGCGACATTTACTGTATTGCCTGCATTTAGCGACAGCCTCGGAGGGGCCGGAATATATGGCGTGCTGTTGATGGCCCAGGCGCTCGGCAGTTTAGCCGGTGCGATCGCTGCTCCATATTTGAAGCTGGAACGGATCACCTTGGGGAATTTGTATTCGGGTGCGTTTATGATTTGCGGTTTGGCCTGGAGCCTGTGCATATTTATTCCTTGGACTTGGCTTACGGTTATCGTTTACGGATTGGCTTGGGTTCCGGGAGGAGTGACGAATGTGTTGATTAACACCGTCATTCAAAAAGGGATACCGCCCCAAAATCTAGGTTCTGTATTCGCATCTGCTTCGGGAATGAGCGGAATTGCTATGCCTGTAGGCAGTCTGATCGGCGGAACGCTCGGCATATGGATAGGCGGAAGCGGCGTAATCGTGTGGTGCGGGATTGCGATTCTTATGGTCAGTCTGTACTGGAGGCTTGACCCTGTCACCCGGCGTCTTCCGGCTTCGGAGCAGATACACGGATCATTGTTTAGTTATTTCAATGGCGATGCCAACCCGCCCAAGCCTGGAACGGTCCATGAAGTCAGCTAAGATTAAGCCATATCAATGGCAGATTCACAAAATAACTTCTTTTACAAAACGGCCCTGCATCGTTGATGTGATGCCGTTTTTTTGTTAGACAACTCCCGGCTTGTCATGCCCGTCTGCATAATGTGACCAAGTCCCTCATAGACATGTATCAATCAATTCAAAACATGTGCTGAAGGGGATGATGACATGCGCCGGATTTCATGGGTGCTGCTCGCTGCTGTATTAAGCTTCACCTTGGTGTTATCGGGATGTGGGAAGAAGGATGCCGACGGAGTTATAAAGGATCTGGGCAAGGTCGCTGATCAGCTGGAGAGTGCTAAAGGAGCTTATCAGGGTGCTGGAGTGATGACCATACATACAGGTTCGACTCCTCAGCAGTATCAGGTGGAGGTGTGGTATCAATCCCCGAACTATTACCGGATCAGCTTGACCAACGGACAGAAGGACATTACTCAAATTGTACTGCGCAATGATGACGGGGTGTTTGTATTGACGCCAAGTCTTAACAAGAGCTTCCGCTTCAAGAGCGACTGGCCAGAGAATCAAGGACAGGTGTACCTGTACCAGACGATGCTTGGCAGCATTTTAAGTGATAACACTCGTCAGTTCGCGGAGGATAAAGACAGCTACGTATTTGATGTTGCCGCCAATTATCACAGCCATTCCCTCGTACGTCAAAAGATTTGGCTTGCCAAGGACAACTACACCCCAAAGCAAGTGCAAGTATCTGACTCAGAGGCTAAAGTGGTTGTGGATGTAAAATTCAACTCCTTTACTTTTGATACGAATCTGACAAAAGAATCATTCGACACGAATCGTAACCTCAGCACGATGAATCAGCCTGAGAAACAAACGATGGCTGAAGTGGATGAGAATGGAGTGCCTGTAGCCTCTATCGACGAAACGGGAGAAGCCCAAGGGCCTGAAGCAGAACCTACTGCAGCCCAGCAGCTCGGATCATTCGGAATCATTGAGCCTGAATACACTCCGGCCGGGGTCATGATCAAAGATACACAGGAAATTCCGGACAGCAAGGACCATGCGGTTGTTCTCCGTTATGATGGTGTATACCAGTACACGATTATGGAGTCCCGCCCGCTGGATCGAGCTGTGTCCCTGGCACCAGGCAGCGCAATAGATTTAGGCTTTACTATGGGCCTGCTGACAGGCGATGAGCAAAAAACACTGACCTGGATGACAGAAGGGATTGAATTCCGGATCACGAGTGCAAACCTTCCAACTTCTGAAATGGTTGAAATCGCTGCTTCCATGAAGGAACAATCGGGTAAATAATACGATGAAGGCGGATACCGAGTATTGTAGAAGGGTTAAATCTCTGCAATAAAGGCCATTCGCCTCTTTCTTCAAACTTTCCTTATATTTCAAGCAGAAACGATCCATTTCTGTATGCCCGCGGGGCCGAGGAAGCTATTGAACTAATCTGGCGGCACCGGCTGAATTGACAGTTGCCTTAAGGAACATTACCATTAGTCTATTGCAGAACATGATGTTTTTCAAAATGGTAAGAAGGTGACTGAAATTGCAAGTGATATATCGACCTACCCAAGCGGAAATCAATTTGGACCATCTGCGTGACAATTACAACAGCTTCCGAAGATCTCTTCCAGAACAAATGAAGTTGCTGGCTTGTGTCAAAGCGAATGCATACGGACATGGGGCAGTAGAGGTTTCACGAGAGATGGAGGAACTGGGCGCGGACTATTTAAGTGTCGCCTTTTTGGATGAAGCGTTGGAGCTTCGTCAGGCGGGGATACACATGCCGATTCTTGTGCTGGGATACACGCCTCCAGAAGGGATCGAGACAGCATGGAAGCATGATGTTACCGTGACTCTGTTCAGTCCAGAAGTACTTGAAGCGATCAAGGCCCTGCCTGAAGAGGGAGAGCGTCGGTTGAAAGTGCATATCAAAATTGACAGTGGAATGGGCCGACTGGGTCTGTTTCCGGGCGAAGTCGCCATATCTTTTATGGAAGAGGTTTTTTCGCTGCCGCAGGTAATTGTCGAAGGTATGTATACCCATTTTGCAAGAGCAGATGAAGAAAATAAAGACTATACACTGGAACAGTACCGGCGATTCAAAAGCGTGGCGGACGCCCTGCGGGATTTGGGTTACACGATCCCGATTATACATACGGGCAATAGTGCCGCCGCCATTGATACTCCTGATCTATCCTATAATATGGTGCGGATAGGCATCAGTTTGTATGGATTGTACCCATCGGATGAGGTGAATCGAACAACGGTAAGCTTGAGCCCGGTCATGACGTTAAAGACGCAACTCGTCTATGTCAAAAAGCTTCCGCAGAACTATTGTATCAGCTATGGCAGCAAGTATGTAACCGAAGAGGAAGAAGTGATAGGAACTCTCCCCATCGGTTATGCTGACGGATATTCCCGTATGCTGAGCGGTAAAGCGGAAGTGCTAATACGCGGCCGCCGCGTTCCTGTTGTCGGTACTATTTGTATGGACCAGTGTATGGTATCGTTGAAATCTTTCGCCGAGGAGGCGGAACAAATCAAAGTCGGTGAAGAGGTTGTACTCATCGGCCAGCAGTCTGGATCGTGTATAACGGCAGATGAGCTGGCGTCTACGCTGGGTACCATCCACTATGAATTGGTCTGCATGATCGCCCGTCGGGTGCCGCGTGCGTATATACGCGGAGGCATATCCGTTAAAAGGGTGAACCCCCTTTGGTAGCACTTCTTTTTTGATAGCATTATTCATTATTTTATTCGGGGAAGAAGGAATAAGTACAGACTTTCACGAACTATGAATATACAGTTAGTCTGTACGAAAGTGCCGATTGTAGTTTATAATGAGATGCAGCATACTTGATATACCTTCGGCATATATATTCTTTTGTATAAATTTCCTTGAATAACGTAATACTGGTGCACAGGGCAAGAAGGTTGTGGGGGTGGAATAGAAGGTGGCCAACATGCAGAACACCAAACGAATCATGATCAGTTTACCGGATCATCTTTTGCAGGAAGTGGACGGGATTGCTCAGCTGGAAAATTCCAACCGTAGTGAGCTTATCAGGCAGGCCATGAAGCTGTATTTGAATGAACGCAAGAAGCGTTACATTCGTGAATCCATGCAGCGGGGTTACATGGAGATGGCTAAGATCAACCTGACTATGGCATCTGAAGCGTTTCACGCGGAGGAAGATGCAGACAGCACTCTGGACCGCTTAGTAAGCGGGGTGTAGACAGTGATCGTAAAACGCGGCGACGTATTTTTTGCGGATCTTTCACCCGTTGTCGGTTCCGAGCAGGGCGGTGTAAGACCGGTCCTCGTCATTCAGAACGATATCGGCAACCGGTTCAGTCCTACGGTAATTGTTGCGGCTATCACCGCACAAATTCAGAAAGCCAAACTTCCGACCCACGTTGAAATAGACGCGGCGGCCCATGGATTTGACCGAGATTCCGTAATTTTGCTGGAGCAGATCCGAACGATTGATAAGCAGCGGTTAACCGATAAGATCACCCATCTGGACGAGGAAACGATGAGCAAGGTGGATGATTCCCTGCAGATCAGTTTGGGTTTGATTGATTTCTAGTGTGTTAACGTTTAAACATAGTAGCCCTATAGGGCACAATAACCCGCCGGGTAGTATCCCGGTGGGTTATTGATCGTCAGTTACGGACATGTGATATGGGGGATTGCTAGAATCTGTATGTTGAAGGGTACTGCCATCGGGTATTAAGACGTAGGCAGTAGTTGTGATTGCAATAAAAGTAGCAAAACAAACTACCGACCACGCCCATGCCTTCTTGTTGTTCATCCGTATTACCTCCAAAATAATGGTATGACAGAATAATCTAATTTAATGCTTGTTTAATAATTGTATATATAGAATCTTAAAAACAGATGAAAAGCAGATTAAGGTTTACTTAAAAGAGGGGGCAAATTGGGTAAGCTGGAAATGCAGGCGAAGATTTGGGATAATGGTTGTATAGTTTTTTTGAAGAGAGAGGGATAAACATTGTCTGAATTAGAAGCTGTCGTGGAAGTGAATGAGGAACAGATCCGCAAAGAAGAGTATGAGAGGATCGTCAAACAAATCGCTAAGGAGCTTCAGTTGTCAGTCAAGCAGATCCGTACGACCGTTGAGCTGCTGGATGAAGGAAATACGATACCGTTTATCGCACGTTACCGCAAAGAGATGACAGGGGAACTGGATGAGAACCACCTTCGTGATATTGAAGAACGTACTAACTATTTGCGTAATTTAGGAGTTCGCAAGCGGGAAGTCATCCGGATTATAGATGAGCAGGGCAAACTGACCGACGAACTCAGATCGTCGATTGAACAAGCGGTGAAACTTCAGGAAGTGGAAGACTTGTACCGTCCGTACAAGCAAAAGCGGAAGACACGCGCTAGTGTGGCGAAGGAGAAAGGGCTTGAGCCTTTGGCCTCATGGATTTGGAATCAGCCGAAGCAAGGGGACGCTCTGGTGGAAGCCGCGAACTATGTGGATGAAGAAAAAGAAGTGGCTACGGCGGAAGAAGCGCTTCAAGGCGCAATGGACATTTTAGCAGAAAATATCGCTGATGATGCCACTGTTCGCTCCTGGGTGCGCCGCTATAGTATGGACCACGGCATATTGACCTCCGAAGCCAAGGATAAGGAAGCAGAGTCCGTCTACGAGAATTATTATGAATACCGTGAGTTAGCCAAAAAAATGCCGCCTCACCGTATTCTGGCCATCAACCGCGGGGAACGCGAGAATATCCTCAAGGTTGGTTTGGAGGTTCCGCCTGAGTCGATTCATGGATATATTGGCAAGCAGGTATTAAGCGGCACATCTGTGGTATCCGATATTTTGAACGTGGTTATTGAGGATGCTTACAAGCGTCTGATTGCCCCTTCCATTGAACGGGAGGTTCGAGGTGAGTTGACGGAGAAAGGTGAGAACCAGGCTATCTCTATTTTTGCGGGGAATTTGCGTAGTCTGCTGCTGCAGCCGCCGGTGAAGGGACGCTGTGTGCTTGGGGTTGATCCGGCCTATCGTACGGGCTGCAAGCTGGCTGTCGTGGATGACACTGGGAAACTGCTCGAGGTGGCTCTAACATATCCAACACCTCCGAACAACAAAAAGCGGGAAGCAGCCGTCATCTTTAAAGAGCTTATTACGAAATATGGAATTCAACTGATTGTGATCGGCAACGGTACAGGCTCACGGGAAACAGAGCAGTTTGTTGCTGAGGTGATTTCTGACATCGGCGATCCTGATCTGGCATATTTGATCGTTAATGAAGCGGGAGCAAGTGTATACTCGGCCTCCAAGCTGGCACAAGAGGAGTTCCCAGATCTCGATGTTGCAGAACGAAGCGCAGCTTCGATTGCACGCCGTGTTCAGGATCCGCTTGCTGAGCTGGTGAAGATTGATCCGAAATCGATCGGTGTGGGACAGTATCAGCACGATGTATCGCAAAAGCATCTGGAGGAAAGTCTGAAAGCTGTAGTGGAGTCGGCGGTTAACCATGTCGGTGTTGACGTTAATACAGCTTCCCCTTCCCTGCTCTCCTATGTGGCCGGCATTAATGCGACCATCGCCAAGAACATTGTGAAATACCGGGAAGAGAATGGAAAGTTTGTCAGCCGGAAGCAGCTTCAGAAGGTGCCTCGGCTCGGGGCTAAAACCTTTGAACAGTGTGTGGGCTTCATGCGTATTTCGGATGGGGAGAACACACTGGATCGTACCCCGATTCACCCTGAATCGTATCCAGTTGTGGATCGGTTGTTCAAGGAACTGAACGTTAGTGCCGACAAGGTCGGAACAAAAGAGCTTACTGAACTGCTGGATGGACAGGCCACGGACAACCTGGCTGTGAAGCTGGATGTCGGTGTACCGACTCTGAGGGATATCCTGGACAGCTTGCAGCGCCCTGGGCGCGATCCTCGGGAGGAGCTGCCGCTTCCGATCTTCCGTACGGATGTGTTGAAGATTGAAGATCTGCTGCCAGGCATGGAGCTTCAAGGGACCGTTCGCAACGTGATCGACTTTGGTGCCTTTGTTGATATCGGCATCAAGAGTGATGGACTGGTTCATATTTCACAGCTTAGCGATGGGTATGTCAAACATCCGATGGATGTGGTATCGGTCGGTGACAATGTGACCGTATGGGTATTGAATGTAGATTTGAAAAAAGGCCGCGTCGGTTTGACCATGCGTAAGCCGAAGGACCAATAAGAATGACAAAGAGCCCCGATCCAGTGCTGGATTGGGGCTTCTTGTTAAGAGATTGGCCTTCAACGAGTAGTTTTGAATGAGCGAGAATAAACTTGAAATTATCTCTAAAGAAACTAAAACAAGCCAGACCCTTGGTCTGGCTTGTTCGCATACACTGATATGGACAATATCGTGCATACCCTTTATTGGGCATCCGAGCTCTCACCCGGGGAGTTTCGATAAAAGAACCAGCACTCGTTCAGTAGTTTGATCTGGCGTCTGTCCTTTTTGCGAAAGGCACGTGTGAGTTGATTGCAGAGCCATTGCGGCAAGGGTATCTCCTCCTCTTGCGATCCGTCTGTTATGGATAGCATATGGGGAAGACGCCCAAAGCGTGCAGGTCTACCTATTTTTAAACGGCTTCTTCTTCATACCACTGCTCCAGCTGTGCCTGCAGGGCGCGAATTTCAGTGAGCAGAGATATGAGCGGATAATGAGTCTCATCCAGGGAAGCAAAGGTGCGCTCCAATTCATTTATGTAGTCAAGACCACTGACCGTTTGTGCAGATTCCTGAAGCAAGTCCAGGTTATCACATTCAGCTATGGCCAGCGGAAGCTCCGGCTTGTCCTGTGCAGTCAGCTTGCTGATTTCCTTATTGAGCCGCAGATTGAGCGCGCTAAGCTGGTAAGCGTAATCCGAAGGCATTTCCACGTATTGCAGTTTATCGTTCAGCTGTAAAATCACATAACGCATGTTCGGCATGATTGTAAGTTCTCCCTCCATACTTTCCTGCTTCAGATTATTTGCAAAATCCATTCTGATCGTTTGACGAAAGCCGTTCATTTGCATCATCCTTACTTGACAGTGTAGCTTAGAGAGAAGTTAAAATTCAAGTAGTATCCTTCGTGTGTCATGTGCACGAATAAAGGAATGCGGAAAGGGAGAAGGCAGACGTTATGCATGAGATGAGCAACGAAGAGCTCCAGGCCTGGGTGGAGGAGATCTCAATTAATAGTTTTCGTGTTCCGTTCAGGCACCGTGCTTTGTTTAATAGTAGGCTTTCTACCACAGGCGGGCGGTATTTTATGAAAAGCCACAATATAGAAATTAATCCTCACCAGCTTGAGATTCATGGGCGAGAAGAGGTAGAGAAGATCATAAAGCACGAGCTATGCCACTATCATTTACACCTGGCAGGACGGGGGTATAAGCATCGTGATTCCGATTTCAAAGCACTGCTTAAGGCTGTAGGCGGCAGCCGTTTTTGTAAAGCGATTGTAAAACCACAGGATAAACAACGAAAACCAGAGCCCTATCGCTACGTGTTGCGGTGTGTGGATTGTGGAACCGAATACAGGCGCAAGCGAAAAATGGATCCAGCTCGTTACCGCTGTGGTCGCTGCAGTGGTTGTCTGCGTCTTCTGCCACTTGACTGAAAGCGTACATCATGGTAAATTAATATTCAGTTGCATCATAACGTTCCCTGATAGCTCAGTTGGTAGAGCACTCGACTGTTAATCGAGTTGTCACAGGTTCGAGTCCTGTTCGGGGAGCCATTTATTTGGAGAGATACCCAAGTGGCTATAAGGGGACCCTCTGCTAAGGGGTTAGACTGCGTAAGCGGTGCGAGGGTTCGAATCCCTCTCTCTCCGTTTAGAGTAACGTCGATGAAACAGCCTGTCGGTTTTCCGGCAGGCTGTTTTTATGTAAAGGGATGAGAACCCTCAAAAAAGGGTTCGTCGGAGCATAAGCTTCGATAGGAATAACATCGCAGTCTCGAACGAAGTGAGAGTACCCCTCTCTCTCCGTTCTGAATAACATCATTAAAGCTCCCAACGCAAAAGCGAAGGGGGGGTTTTTGCAAAGGGATGAGAACCCTCATAAGGGTTCGTCAGAGCGTTGACATCGTTTGATTTCTTGAATATTATTTCATTTAACACCGAACAATAGATCCTTATATACTTCGCAGTAGAAAGCTCGAATATCCTGTGCGCGACATAGATAACTCATTACTTTAACTAGTTCAAGCCATCAACAAAAGTATAATTAATAATACAATGGGTTATTTAGAGAAGGAGGTCTGGTGTATGAGTAAAGAGAAAGCGAAAATTATTGACCATTATTCTTATTCGATTGAATTTGTAGAGAGTTTAAGTTGTATCACTGAAAATCAATGGAGGAGTCCAATAGATACTGGAAAATGGTCGATAGCGGAAATAATAGGACATTTAGTATTTTGGGATGAAGTTGTACAAAAACGAATTCCACAATTATTTTCAGAAGAGGTCTTGCCAAAGGTTCCAGATGTAGAAGCTATGAACTCACAAGCTGCATCAGAAGCAAGAACATGTGAAAAGCAAGTGATAATAAATAAATTCATAACGGTAAGAAAAGAACTTATTAGTGTAATAGATAAAATGCCCCTTACATATTGGAGTAAAGAATTCAATATTGGTCAAACGCGTTTGAATTTATTCGATTATTATAATGGTCTAGTAAAACATGATATTCACCATTTTCAACAAATTAAACGTGTTTTAGAGCTATAGGTGGCGATTGATAAATATTCCGATCTCGTAGAAGATGGAGCAGCAATTCATTATAGATGGTCAATAATTTGATGTTAAAAGTTCAAGATATTACTTAAAGTAAGGGAAACACCGTGAGAGGAACCGATGGTGACGAAATTTTTGGGCTGAGTTTGATGAAGATTTAAACCTAAAATTTTTTTGAAAAATATATAAAAAAAGCTTGTCATAAGTTTTCTGTTTATGCTATACTCAATCTTGTCGTCACGGCGATGTTGAAAATAAGGCCCGTTGGTCAAGGGGTTAAGACACCTCCCTTTCACGGAGGTAACAGGGGTTCGAATCCCCTACGGGTCACCATATTTTACTTTGAGAACCCCAACGGTTCGTCGAAGCATAAAATTACTTTTATGGCAGCCACTTTGATTGTCATCGAGAGCCATTAGCTCAGTTGGTAGAGCACCTGACTTTTAATCAGGGTGTCGAAGGTTCGAGTCCTTCATGGCTCACCATTTTTTTACAGATTTAACCCTTTTAATATGCGGTAGTGGTGGAATGGCAGACACGCTATCTTGAGGGGGTAGTGGGTGTATACCCGTGGAGGTTCGAGTCCTCTCTACCGCATACTAAAAAGCTCCTGCATTTTTGCAGGAGCTTTTTTTTGGCGTTTATGCAGGAGATGTTTCCTGCTTAGTTGCTCCTTTTTCCGTTTATCCTCCACCAGCTTGATAGGGGCTTATTCAACTAAAGCAGGCCCAATGGGGATAAATTATTTTATAATCCACGAACCAATGAATTTGGTATTCTTTCTAAAAAGGGCGTAATTAGAACTTACTATAAACCTAAAGCTGGAATTTCTTATTGGAGAAGACAATAATTAAAGGAGCTAAAACAATGAAATATTATACTTGTTTAGTATGCGGATATGACAAGCTTGATGAACCACCAATAGACGAATACGGTTATAAAACTTTTGAAGTTTGTTCATGCTGCGGCTTTCAATTTGGATATCATGATGATGATTTAGGATATACCTATATAGGATATCTTGAAGAGTGGATTAAAAAAGGTGCGAAATGGCGTTATCGCGAACCTAAGGATTTCGATTTAAAAAAACAATTGCTGAATATCGGCTATACTTTATAGGTTTTTAATTATTCGGACCCATTTCCAATTTCATTTGGAAATGGGTCTATTAATTGCTTCTAACTGTGAATCCATTACACAAAAAAGAAAAGGTATAACCAGCACCTGTTATCGGCTAGGTTCGGTTATAAATGTGTACCTCTATCCATTTAGATTAAAAATTTCACAAACCGGAGAGAGAATCAATATTTTAAGTAAACCAATCCTTTAAAAATACAAGTGGAATAAACATTCTTAAAAAAAAGCAGGCCCAATGGCGATAAATTATTTTACAATCCAAGAACTAATGAATTTGGTTCTCTTACTAAAAAGGGTGTAATTAGAACTTTCTTTAAACCCAAAGATGGAATTGCTTATTGGAGAAGACAACATCAAAGGAGCTAAAACAATGAAATATTATACTTGTTTAGTATGCGGATATGACAAGCTTGATGAACCACCAATAGACGAATATGGTTGTAAGACCTATATACGTTGCTCGTGTTGCGGCTTTCAATTTGGATATCATGATGATGATTTAGGATATACCTATATAGGATATCTTGAAGAGTGGATTAAAAAAGGTGCGAAATGGCGTTATCGCGAACCTAAGGATTTCGATTTAAAAAAACAATTGCTGAATATCGGCTATACTTTATAGGTTTTTAATTATTCGGACCCATTTCCAATTTCATTTGGAAATGGGTCTTTTAACGGTCCGAACGAGGGGTTCGCAGGGGCTTCCTTGAGAAGTAAATGATGTTTCATATTTGGTCAAGTGGTTAATAGGATACCATGGACAGGCAACTTCCCAAAAACCTATAAGGAGTGATTCGTAATGGCTAGAAACAACACTGGTAAAATGAGCCGTGAAGAAGCAGGACGGTTAGGTGGAGTAGCAACAGCCAGGAACCATGATAAAGAGTTTTATCAGGAGATCGGACGTAAGGGTGGCAAGGCAACGTCAGATTCTCACAATAGACAGTTCTATCAGGAAATTGGCAGGAAGGGCGGAGAAGCTACCTCTGACTCCCAGGGTAAAGAGTTTTATCAAGAAATTGGTCAAAAAGGTGGCGAGTCCCGCAATAACTCCAGCAATGGTGGAAATAGCAGCAAGTTGAGCCGTGAGGAAGCTGGACGTAAAGGCGGTCAGGCCTGAGTCCGCAACATATATAACGGATCTACTAAAAAATAGCAACCCTATAACTTGGGATTACTTTGTAAAGTAGAACCTTCATAAGTAATTAGGATCAGCCATAGTCGGGTACTGAACCCGTCTATGGCTGTTTATTTCTCACCGTACCACCAGATTCCAGTGAATTGCAGTAGCTTTCTGGACAGAGTGACTAGGAATATGTTATCTATATGATAATGATAACCATTCTCATATAAGGGCGGAATTTGTTTTGATATTGAATATAAAGAAAGATAGCAACTGCAAAGGAAAGCAGCAAACAACATTCAACTCTTTGACAATCAAATTGTGGAATATAGAAGTATTCACTCTGGAAGGTATGTATCTGGAACAGCAGCTTACGCTTCAACCAGCACTCATTGTGTTGCTCGGAGGAGAGGCTTCTCTGGAAAGAGAAGATCGCAAAAACCGGATGGGAAGAGAATTTGCTTACTTTTGTCCGGGTGGTACGACTTTTGGAATAAACAGACATGGTGTGGAATCGGTGTCTGTTGCCGTCATTTATTTTAACTTCTATAAAGAATCGTTATGCAGGAGACAGCTGGAGGAGGCTGATGCCGAAAAAATACTTCAGTACGAAGGTGCATTGACGCTAAGCTCAGCAGATCGATTGAGTTTGTTCTGTCGATCCATATATGAGCATTTTCGAAGTGATGATGACTTTAAACAATGGCGGGCTCAGTTGGATTTTCAAGAATTGCTGCAAGAGATGTTATCTTTGGGCAATTTGAATGCCAAGAGCGATAAGACTCAGGGATTGGAACGTACCAGAGAATACATGGACAATCACTATAATGAAGAATTGACGATTGACCAGCTTGCCGGTATGGCCGAACTCAGTCCCAAATATTATATGGATATGTTTAAAAAAACATATGGTCTTAGCGCAACGGAATATCTGGCCCAGGTGAGAATGAATAAGGCAAAACAATTGATGTTGGGTTCAGGACGTATTCTTAAGGAAGTCGCACATATGGTGGGATATAAAGATGAATTTTATTTCAGTCGGAAGTTTAAAAAAGAATTTGGTCTATCTCCGTCGGCCTACATAAAAAAACGAAAAAACAAATTAGCGGTCTATGGTTCTACTTCCCTACTAGGGTATCTAATACCGCTTAATATCATTCCGTATGCAGCACCGCTGCATCCCAAATGGTCTCGGGATTACTACCATAATCTTGGTCCGGATATCCCTGTACACCTGAATGCGTTCCGCCAAAATCATAACAAAATAGGCAATCTGGAAAAGCTTGAATTATCACAGCCGGAGCTCATTATCTGTTCACAGGATCTGGAATTATGGGAGAAGGAGCGGTTGCAGCAGATTGCTCCCGTTTACGAACTTCCTGAGGAAAGTGTTGGGTGGGAGGAGCAGCTGCTGTGGATGGCACATTTACTTGATAAAAATGCGGAGGCACAGCAGTGGATAGAGTCATTTTATAGGAAATTACGGTCCTTCCGGCATGAGATTTTCAGGGAAATCAATGATCCGCCAACGCTTTTGACCGCACGTCTTCATGATCATGAACTGGTCTCATATAGAAACCTCGGTATGAGAGAAGTGCTGTTTAACAATCTGGACTTTCTTTCACCTTCCCTTATGGAAAAAATGAGTGACGATGTCCCCTTGACTGTTGACAAGATAAAGACAATGGAGGCAGATCATATTTTTCTTTTGGTCCGTCAGGATTCGGATACGCTTGAATATTGGCGAGAACTCCAAACTTCTCCGGATTGGATGACGATACCTGCTGTTAGAGAAGGAAGGTTTCATCAGGTATCCTCCTATCCTTGGCGAGAATATTCACCGATTGCACTGGAACTAATGGTTGAAGAGGTTGCCAAAACCTTTTCCGGAGATTGTCCATGATGGATTTGGTGATTTGTCCATGGTGTAAAGGACGTTCATCCCTTACTATAATTAATAATGATAATCATTATCAATTATAGGATGACCGTTGAAAGGGGAACAAGAAAGAGATGAAAAAAATGAAGTTTATGCTGGGGTTATTCATGGTGATGGCCCTGATTTTATCGGCTTGTGGTGGAGATAAGCAAGGAAAAGAGCAGGCCGTTAATAGTGAATCCCAAAACAATGCTTCGCAGAATGAATCTACAGAGAAAAAAGCAGATGCGCCTCAGACTGCAGATACCAAAGTTGTGAAATATTTGGACCAAGAGTACACGTTGCCAACTAAGACAGAGCGGATTGTTATCACAGGTGCTGTCGAAGCCATGGAGGATTCCATTGTTTTGGAAGTTAATCCTGTTGGAGCCATTACTTTTGCAGGGGAATTCCCTCCTTTGTTTCAATCCATAACGAAAGATGCTCAATCCGTTGGAGAAAAAATGGAACCGAATTTCGAAACCATTTTGTCATTGAAACCAGATGTCATTCTGGCATCTTCCAAAGCTAAACCGGAGGTTATTGAGCAGTTGAACAAAATTGCACCAACAATTCCGTATTCCCACATCTCTACGAACTGGGAGAGTAACTTAAAACTGCTCGGGGAATTAAGTGGCAAGCAGGAGCAGGCGGAGAAAGAAATTGCCCAATACAAAACTGACCTGGAAGCGGCCAAATCTCAGCTTGGAGATTCCCTTAAAGATAAAAAGGTTGTTGCGTTAAGGATCCGGGGTGGAGAGCAGTACATTTATCCGGAAGCTGTATTCTTTAATCCGGTATTGTATGAAGATCTTGGGATTGCAGTTCCTGAGGAAGTGAAAGCTGCAAAAGCACAGGAATTGATCTCCAAAGAGAAATTTGCAGACATGAATCCGGACTATTTGTTCATCCAGTTCTCTCCAGCAGAGAACCAAGAAACACCGGATGCACTTGAGAAATTCAAGAACGATCCGATCATGAAGAACATTAAGGCTTTCAAAGACGACCACGTTTTTGTTAATGTTGTCGATCCCTTGGCTCAAGGCGGAACAGCCTACAGCAAAATTCAGTTCCTGAAGGAAGCGGTAAGCAATCTCACAAAATAGATCAGTAAGGCGTGTTGTATATGCGGTTCAGATGTTCGCTGCCGGCGGTTATCCTTGTGATAGCCCCGGCAGCAGTTATATTGCTCATCATCGCTTCAATTTTATATGGAGCTAAAAATATTACAGTTGATGTGATTTGGGATTCCGTATTCGCATTTGATGCAGACAGTGTAGATCATCAGATCATTATGACTTCTAGGTTACCGCGTGTCATAGGAGCGTTGCTGATTGGTGCTTTTCTGGCTATATCAGGAGCACTCATGCAAGGAATGACAAGAAATTACCTTGCATCGCCCTCCATCATGGGCGTATCGGACGGTTCTGTTTTTGCGGTTACTCTATTTATGGTATTTATGCCAAACGCGAATTCCACCTGGTATATTGTATGTTCCTTGATCGGATCTGCCGTCGGTGCAGGCATTGTTTTCGGTCTTGCCTGGATGATTCCTCATGGACTTAGTCCAGTTCGACTGGCAATACTCGGTACGATTATCGGAACATTTCTAAGCGGAACAGCTAATGCCATTGCGACTTATTATCAGATTTCCCAGAATCTAAGTTTTTGGTATAACGCCAGACTGCATCAGATGGATCCGGAACTGATTAAGTTAAGTATTCCGTTTGCCCTTGTGGGTTTGTCACTGGCTATTGGTCTGTCCAAATCTGTATCTGTCCTTTCACTCGGCGAAGAGATTGCGAAGGGACTGGGAATACGTACAATGCTTGTTAAATCGCTAGCGATACTGGCCGTCGTTATTTTGACCGGTGTCTCTGTGGCACTAGCTGGAAAAGTTGCCTTCGTAGGCTTGATCATTCCCCATATCGCCAGATTTCTGTCGGGTTCGGATTACCGCTGGATCGTTCCCGTATCCGGGGTGATAGGTGGAGTGTTTCTAGCTCTATGCGATATTCTTGCGCGGTTTATCAATTTTCCTTTTGAAACTCCGGTAGGGGTTGTTACGGCTTTAATCGGTGTTCCCTTCTTCTTGTATCTGATTAAGACGAGAGGAGGAGGGCAGCATGCGTAACACATCTTATGCACGTGTGAGTACTGTATTAGTTATTGGAACCGTCATTGTGTTTATGGCTGCTTATTTCAGTTTGACGAGCGGAACCTTTGACATGTCAGTTATGGATCTAATCAAAACATTGCTAAGAATCGATCGTCAGCCAGACCATGATCTTGTTGTATTTGATTTTCGCCTTCCTCGTATCGTTCTTGGTGCCCTGGTTGGCTTCTCCTTGGGAATAGCCGGTGCCGTGATCCAAGGCGTAACGAGAAATGGACTTGCAGACCCCGGGATACTTGGAATTAACGCAGGTGCGGGAATGGCTGTTGTACTGTTTATGTTCCTGTTTCAAGGGAGTATAACAATGACGGGATGGCTTGGCGTAATGATGATGCCAATGTTCGGTGTGGTCGGCGGGATGGCTGCCACAGCGGCGATTTATTTATTTGCCAGACAAGACGGAACGCTCGATCCGCAGCGGCTTATATTGGTCGGGATTGCTATTGCTTCCGGATTCGGCGCTGTGACCATGTATGTCTCTCTCAAAATGAATCCGAATGATTTTGAGATGGCGGTTGTATGGCTCGCGGGCAGCCTTCATAACGCGAACTGGAAGTTTGTTATTACCATGCTGCCTTGGATAATGCTTCTTCCGCTAATAATTTGGCTGCGCGCTCATGTTCTGGATTTGTTTCAGTTGAGTGAGGAAAGTGTGAAAGGGCTTGGCGTATCTGCTGAAAAAGAAAAAAATATTTTTCTGTTGTGCAGCATTGGATTGGTGAGTGCTAGTGTTGCTGTTTCCGGCAGTATTGGTTTCGTAGGCCTGATCGCTCCTCACATGGCCAGACAATTGGTAGGACTGCGGCACAAAAATATCATTCCTGTCAGTGGTGTGGCTGGCATGGCGATCGTTCTTATCGGTGATTTCATTGGAAAAACGATATTTGCACCTGCTGAACTGGCTGTTGGTATTGTGGTATCCATCATCGGTGTGCCCTACTTTGTTTATTTGCTCATTCGAACGAGGAAATAAAAAGACTGGAGGAGTGGAATGAATCACTTTCATCATTTAAAAGTGGAACAAAGAGAAATCATATTATATCTGCCACCTTCCTATGAACAATCCGACCAGCACTATCCCGTTGCTTATGTCCAGGACGATGGCTACCTTTTTACCGAGTGCTTGAACTATTTGGAGCATTTATTTGCTACAGGAGCACTGGAGGAACTGATTCTGGTTGGCATCACGAGCCCTAACCGAAATGATGAATATACCCCATGGCCTGCGGAACCACTTCTTAAAAGCATGAACGCCTTCGGTGGCAAGGGGAAGGTATATGTGGATGAGGTCGCGGATGTACTCAAGCCTTACATAGACAATCACTATCGGACACAGAAAGAAGCTGAAAATACGGCGATCATCGGTGGTTCTTTTGGAGGATTGATTTCACTGTTTGCCGGGTATTGGCGCCCGGATACATTTGGCCGGATCGGCCTGCTGTCAGCTTCCTTCTGGTATGAGGGGGTTATGGATTTCATCCGGCAAAATGAAGACTTGAACAATGACTTGCGAATGTTCATGTCCGTGGGCCTATGCGAAGGGATATATAAACAGAATGCACAGAAGCAGATGGTGCCAAATACCAAAGCCGCAGCTTCCTTATTTATCGAAAGATGCTTTCCTGAAGACTCGCTCCGTTTGGTTTTGGAGCCACAAGGAACACATGATGGTATATTCATGATTCAGCGGTTCCCTGAAGCGCTACAGTGGCTGTTTAACCAACGTCCTGAAGCAAAGTGCCCCGTAAAAGAAAAAGAAAGTACAAGAGAATTTAGTATACCAGGAACCCAAGTGTGGAATGTGCAATCGAACCGTACGGGGCGTTGGTATCGAATTAGTATCGCTAAGCCAGTAGAACCGCCCCCTGAAGAGGGATATCCTGTACTGTACACGTTGGACGCAAATGCTTCGTTTGGTTCTCTGGCTGAGTCCATACGGATGCAATCGAGGCGCCCACATGGGATTTCGCCGGCACTTATCGTTGGAATCGGCTACGATTCCGACAATCCGATCGTAACGAATGAACGTTTTTATGACTACACTGTTCATGCTGACGAAACTGAACTGCCAGCCCGTCCTGACGGATCCCCATGGCCTAAAACTGGGGGGGCCGAGGAATTCCTCACATTTATTGAGGATGAGTTGAAACCGAAGGTTGAGGAGTGCTTCTCCATCGATCATTCGAGGCAGTCACTGTTTGGCCATTCTCTTGGAGGGTTTTTGGCCCTGTATTCTTTGTTTACTCGATGTGGGACTTTTCAGCGCTATATCGCAGCCAGTCCTTCGGTTTGGTGGAAAAATCATGTTCTTTATCAGATATGGAACGAGAGAGAGGAAAACTTGGGGCAGCATGAACCATCTGGGGAACTGCTTATTTTCGTAGGAAGTGATGAGAAGCCGTCTATGGTAAAAGATGCAAAGGAGTTATACGAGGTTCTTAAAGCGTCCCCAAAAGGAATACATCCGATATTTCAAGAAGTGGAGGGCGAGGGGCATGTTTCGGTTATACCTTCGCTAATCAGCCCGCTACTTCGTTTCATCACGAAGTAAATAAGAGATTAACAAGATAAAGAGCCTTCGTTCATGAGCATGAGCGAAGGCTCTTTATGCTGGGAACTTAGAGTTGGTAAAGGATGTATCATCAAGGGTCAGATCATTAAGGTGGCCATTTAACTCGTAGCTACTCTTCTGACGAAAAATGAGGATCCTCTAATACAGATGAGTATTTAGGATATAATCTTTTGATACAGCTAGGGCAAATATCGTGTGTAAATTCGATAGGCATACGGCTTTCCAGATAGCTTTCGACGGGTTCCCAGACTTTCGCAGTTCGGACATGCTTACATACGGCGCAGATCGGAACATGTCCGTGAAGCGAGCATGTCTGAGCAAGCGCCCGCTCGAGACGGATCTCTTTTTGTTTATATCGCGTAATATCGGAGAACGAAACAATCATTCCATGGGGGTTGTTTTTATCTATTGTAAGAGAATAAGCCTCGCACAAAATCCAAGCGATCCTACCGCTCCAGTCTATGGAATACTCCACAGTATAATTAGAATTTTTTCCTGTTAGTACATCCTTCAATGAGGTGAGATATATCGTTTTATAAAACTCCCCGAAGGAGGATTTGCCAAAGATCTGTGGAGGCATTTCAAAAAAAGGGGTTCCAGGCCATTCAAAATTGGGAGAGGCACCATACTTTGGAGCCATCAGCTTCCATGAGTCGTTAATTTGATCTATTGTGCCATCTGGACGGATAATCATCAGTCCAGGTTTCAGGAAATGGATTGCACAACTCCAAGATGTGGATAAAGATTGTCGCAAATTACTCGCTCCCCTGGTATAGAAACTTTGGATAAGAGACAACGGGCATGAAGAAATGGTATAATTTAGACGTGTATTTTTTCATTATACACTTAATTAAGTCATTATTCAAGTGAAAAATAACGTAAATAAGTATTTATTTTTTTAAAGGATTGGGAAAGGCGGTTGTTTCATGCAGTCAATATACCAACGAATCGAACATCTCATTGAAAGCCGGGGTATGACTAAAAAAGCATTTTGTGAAAACCTCGGGATCAGCACAGGGAATTTTGGTGACTGGAAAAGAGGTAAGACAACCCCAAGCACCAATAAACTGATCGAGATCGCCGGCTACTTTGAAGTTAGTCTGGACTGGCTTATTGTCGGTAGGGGAAGTCCTTCTGCAGGTGTGATGGAAGTTCGGCAAAGCTACGGGACAGATCTTGCCCAGGAGACGGCTGAACAGATCCAAGCATCAAACCTTACCGATGATGAGAAGGATTTTATTAGAGAGTATCTAGAGTTTACGGAATACAGGAAGCATCGGGATAGGGAGTAATTTCCACTTTACTTCTTGGCAAGAAATCTATATAATAGGGAATGTTCTCTTGTAGAACTTCCCTTACAATATGCGGTAGTGGTGGAATGGCAGACACGCTATCTTGAGGGGGTAGTGGGTGTATACCCGTGGAGGTTCGAGTCCTCTCTACCGCATCATACAACAGAAGAACAACTCCTTGCTGAGCAAGGGGTTGTTCTTTTTTTGTTTTCGTCGATAGACTTTTTTTAATCAATTATGCAACTGCACCCCTAGGTGATCCGTAAGAGATGTGTATGGATTGTTATGAAAGGGGATATCCAATATGCGTATTGAAGAAATGATAGAGGAACGCTTTAAATGCTCCAAATGCCGAGGAACCCATTGTGCAACGAAGGAAGTAGCGATGTCTGGATCGGGGCTAAGCAAAATGTTTGATATTCAGCACAATCATTTCCTATTCGTATCTTGCACAAATTGCGGATATGTGGAAGTATTTAATCCAGATATTTTAGAAGGCAAGAAACGCGGACAGCTAGGCTCCATACTGGATGTGTTCTTTGGTTGACATCACCTTTAAAATTCTTTAATATGTCTAAGTACCATAAAGTGCAAGGTAATTTAGACGAAACTTAAATAGATGGGTGATGCATGTGTCATACAGACCACAGATTTCTAACGTGATCAAAGCCGGAAGTAACGACAAAGAAGGGCTTTACGAGTTCATTATCAGCTTAGCTGATGGAACAGACTGCCGCGTGTTCTACAACCGTTTTCCGGAATGGAAAATGACTAATGTAAGCCGACTTGGAAAAACACCTTGTCCGGTTTGCCGTAAAGATTTCATCTGCAAATGCATGGAGAAGTTCTCCGCTGATTTTGATCAACAGATGAGAGATGGCGAATGGCTGAGCAAAGCAGCTGCAGAATAATAGCACTTGCTACGATAGAGCGCGGGAGAATCCTCCTGCGCTTTTTTTCTTATATACAAGGGAGGGAAGAGAGGATGGACAAACATCTTGAACAGACACAGCATATCATTGTGCTGATCGACGGGGTGTGTCATATGTGCCAGGGACTTACGAAGTTTATCATAAAGCGTGATCCTCCAGGAATGTTCAAGTTCGCTTCACTTCAGTCCGATATTGGAAAAGATATTCTTCAGCAAGGGGGATTGCCTGAGGAAGCGGTCGACACGGTCGTTGTTGTAGAGAACGGTACTTACTATATCCGCTCTGCCGCTGCTCTGCGCATTGTCCGCCGTCTTTCTTATCCGTGGCGGCTACTATATGGGTTTATCATTGTACCGCGGGTACTACGCGATATGCTGTATAGATGGGTGGCAAAAAACCGGTATCGCTGGTTCGGACAGGACGAGGAATGCATGATTCCGACACCGGAAATCCGGCGCCGTTTTCTTTAATGAACATGCATACATGCTGAGGTAGTTAACGTGGGGCGCGGAAACCGGCTTGTTTAGCCTCGCTTTCGCTGCAGAACCACTGCTCCTGCTTGGTCCTTTCGTAGTAAGGGGATTCCGGAGTATGATATATTTTTTCACCTTTCGAATTGATGTTGCCTTTAATGTTGCATCCTTTTTTAGGTTTATCCGTATTGGAACTTGTGTTTGCGGTAGTACCTTTCTTTTCACTCTTCTGTTCTTCAGGATGAAAGCCATCATCTTGTGCATAATTCTCGACACTCCAAATTCCCAGCGACTTATTGCGGCTGATGGTCTGAAGATCGTTAAATTTATCGACATAACGTACATTGGGCTGATAAATATAGGCTACTCGGGCAAGCCCTTGTTCCAGAAGGAGCTCCTGAACCATCTGCCCGTCTGCGTACACGTACGCAAGCAATCTGGAGTATTTATCCCGGTTCGGTCCGATGTCGAATTCGAGCTCAAGTTTCTCTGCTTTTTCCACAATTTCTTTAGTAAATGCTTTTGCTTCCGGGCCAAAGGGCTGCACACCAAGTCGTGGATGGCTCGTTTCTGGTGTATCGATCAGCAAAAAGCGGACTTTTTCCGTTTTACCTTCATATTTAACACTGATTGTATCGCCGTCCACGGTCTTCACAAGTTCGACGGGGACTCTTGGGATGTTGAGATCATCGGTCGGATAGGATTTATCGTCAGGCTTTGAAGTTGTGGGTTTGGAATTGTTCGGTGCAGCCGTATTAATACCTGTGTTAGATTGCTCTGACGGTGTAGTGGTATCTGGTGTGACCAGTGGATCGCTGCAGCCGGACAATAAAAGCAGGCCTGTAATGATGATTGGTACAATGCGTCTTTTCATAAGTTGTCACTCTCCTGGCTAAGATGCCTTGTAATTAAGGTAGGTATAGGAGACTCTAAATAGGATGACGATAAATAGAGAGATTCCCTCTGGGAACATCTGTTCCTGCCGAGTCCATTATGACGGTATTTCATCTTTTTGGCAAGGGTATGTTGGACCGTTTTATTGGGATTATAAAAAAATCGCTTGATGACATACCGTAAGTTATGCTATTCTTATGTCAAATTATAACAAGACAACGGAAGCACCGTTCAATGATCGCTTAAATGCGGCTTGGACGGTGCTTTTTTGCGTTGTCTATTGAAAGAAGGGATCTGTAAACATGTTACCAGTCAGGGTTGTGCTGGCTGTTCAGGATTCCGAGTATGTCGAACCGCTACTTCAATATATACACGGAAGTGAGTATGTGAAGAAGATGCAGGTAACGGCGTTCACTCGGGTTGAAGCACTGCTGCAGTATAGAGACATACCGGACCTTATTGTAGGCGAGGCAAACATGCTGGAAGCTTGGTTGTCAGAAAAGATGTTATCCGTGCCGTGGATCGTTCTTGCTGAAGGGGGAGAAGAGGCAAATCTGGCTGGTGAAGGACTGACTGCCGCGAAGTATCAGCCTTTGCCACAGCTGTTGGATCTGTGGATGAGTCATACCGGAGGAAACCGCACAAGAAAGAACGAGTTTCGCTCCGGAAGCACCCAGATCATTGGTCTTGTGTCGGTTCTTGGAGGGAGCGGACGGACTACGGCAGCTGTAAATATGGCGAGACAATTGGGTGTAATGGGCTTGAAGGTGTTTTATTTGAATTTGGAGACGGTAAACTCCAGTGCTTTGTTCTCAGACGGTAACCGAAGAGAGGGTACCTTCTCGCGGCTGCTCTATGAGATTAAATCCTCACAAGAAAATGGTGAGAGAAACGAGTTGTCTCTAGCCCGTTATGTGATGGTGCACGATGCCTTGAAATGTGATGTGTTTGATCCGAGTGATCATCTGAAAGAGCTGATGGAAATGACGGCTGAGGATGTAAAGGTACTGATTGATCTGATTTCCAAGTGCGGCCAATACGATGTGATCGTCATTGACACAGACAACCAGTCAAGGGAACGTCTGCATGCTGTGATGGAGAATTGTCATTTTCTTCTGTGGATGTTACTGGATGACCTTATCAGTATGTATAAGAACGGTATATGGCTTAGTCACATGGAGAAAGAGAATTCCGATTGGTTCGGACAGATCATGGGCAAGAGCAGATTTATCGTTAATCGGTTCACTGGCAGTCTGGGTAATCCGCTTCCCCGCAAGGATATGAGGATGGATGGTATGCTGCCTTACATTCCTTCATGGAAGCAGGTGCAGCAGGAGGACTTGCTGTTGTGCTCACCGATTTTTCAGAGGGAAATATTGAAGCTTTGCAGTGATTTGCTTGGGGAGAGCGGATGGTTTGGCATGAGAAGCACCAGTGGTGAACGTGCCTATGGATGAAGAAATTTTTATATCTATACGAAATGAAGTACGGGCGGGACTAGATATTACAGCAGCTGTCGGGAATCGTGAACTGATGTTGTATATCGAGGAGGTGGTATGGGCGCGTCAAGAGCTGAGTGAACTGACTGCAGCGGTAAGGCGCACACTGGTGCGGAGGGTTTTTGATTCCTTTCGTGGCCTGGATGTGTTGCAGCCTCTGGTCGATAATCCCGCGATTACGGAAATTATGATTAACAGTCATAAGGATGTGTTCATTGAACAGGAAGGCGAAGTAAAGCGTCTGCAGGTTCAGTTTGAATCCCAAGGCAGGCTGGAGGATATTATTCAGACTATAGTAGGCACGGTGAACAGGGTTGTAAACGAATCTTCACCGATCGTTGATGCCCGTCTGAAAGATGGGTCACGGGTTAATATTGTTCTTCCTCCCATAGCGCTAAAGGGGCCGACAATGACGATCCGTAAATTTCCCGAGTCCCCGATGACGATGGAAAACCTGGTGGCCAGGGAGGCGCTAAGTCAGGAAGCGGCAGATCTGCTCCGAACGCTGGTAGTCGGAAAATATAACATTTTTATAGGCGGAGGAACAGGTTCAGGAAAAACAACTTTTCTGAATGCCTTATCCCAGTTCATTCCGGCCGATGAGAGAGTGATTACGATTGAAGATTCAGCTGAATTGAAGATCGTTACGGTGCCGAACCTGGTGTCACTGGAGACGAGAAACGCCAACACCGAAGGGCGGGGGGAGGTATCTATACGTGATTTGATCCGCTCGTCTCTCCGGATGAGGCCTAATCGGATTGTGGTCGGAGAGGTGCGGGGGAGTGAAGCGCTGGATATGTTACAGGCGATGAACACAGGACACGATGGAAGTTTGTCAACCGGACATGCCAACAGTACTCGGGATATGATCAGCCGTCTGGAAACGATGGTATTGAGCGGGGCTGAGCTACCGGTCTCGGTTGTCAGGCAGCAGATCAGCTCGGCGATTGATATTTTTGTACACCTGTCCAGGCTGCGAGACCGCTCGCGTCGTGTAACAGAAATTAGTGAGGTTATCGGTATGAACGGAGATGTCGTTATGATTAACCCCCTTTATAAGTTCCGGGAGACGGGCGAAGCCGGAGGACGTGTGATGGGAAGGCTTGAGCCTTGTGGTAACCCACTTGTAAATATAGATAAGTTGCGAATGGCGGGGATTGCTACTTGGCCGCTTCAGAACTTTGAGGTGATGAAATGAGACCACGAAGAAACATACTTCCGGATTACAGGGTTTATAACCTATCGAAGGGACAGCGGATCCGCTGTGTTACGGTGGGCGGACTGTTATTTTTCGGGATGGGCTATCTGTTTTATCAAAATATGATCATGTCTCTGATACTGAGTGCCGGAGGGTTGATCATTCCGCGGTTTTGGCGGCGTCATCTTCTGGACCGCAGAAGAGCTATGCTGAATCTTCACTTTAAGCAGGCGCTATATTCTCTATCCTCTTCTCTATCTGCAGGGCGCTCAGTTGAGAATGGATTCCGTGATGCGGTGGAGGATCTGCTGATACTGGATCCCGGAGCTCAAAATGATCTGATATTCGAATTAAAGGTCATTGTTTCACGACTGGAGTTTGGCGAACCCATCGAAGCAGCACTGCAGGATTTTGCCCTGAGAGCAGGGATGGATGATATAACGAATTTTGCTGACGTGTTTACGACCTGCAAAAGAACCGGAGGCGATCTGGTGGAGGTCATCCGTCGGACATCTTCCGTCATTGGAGAGAAGCTGGATATCCAGCAGGAAATATCGGTCATGATCGCTCAAAAAAAGTTTGAATCCAAAGCATTGCTGGCGGCTCCTTTTCTGTTGTTGCTTTTTATGAACATGTCAGCTTCGGATTATATGAAACCTATGCACGGTAGTGCGGCCGGATTCATAATCTCTACCTTAGCACTTTTAGTTCTTGGGGGCTGTTTCTGGTGGATTACGAAAATGATGAACATTAAGGTGTAGGAGGTGAGTGAGCTGTGTTGGGATGGCTATGTGGTGCTCTGCTGATTCTGCTGGTGGGTGGCTGGGTGGTGCTGAATCAAATGGGAGGTGAACGATATCGGCGCTTCAGCAGGCTGCCCATGGAAGGGCTCAGGCTTACGAAGCTTACGCCGCCTTTGTTATTCGTTTTGGATAAGAGTAAGGTGAATACCCGATTCCCCATCCTCTTCTTCCGGATACAGAGATCCGTGCAAAAAATTCACGGCCTTCGCCACAGTGCGGAGATGAGCTTGCTCTTCATGGCAGATTCTCTTGCTTACAGCTGGTTGATTCTTATTGGTGGCTGTTTATGGTCAATCGGGACAGGTGAACCCATTGGAGTGCTTGTAGGTGGCTTTCTCAGTATACTTATGCCGGTTTCCATGGTGAAGGATCTGAATAAGAAGGTGCTGCTTCGTGATCAAGATATCGTGATGGAGCTTCCCGAGCTGTTAAACAAGATGATTTTGCTTGTTGGAGCCGGAGAGACTGTTCAAAAAGCGATCGTTCATTGTGTAGAACGGAAATGTGATGATCAGCATCCGTTGTATTCGGAGCTTAGGAAAATGGTTGGCGATTGGGAAGGTGGACATTCCTTTCAACAGGCGTTTGAGCAGTTCAGCAAGCGCTGTGCCGTGCAAGAGGTATCGATCTTTACTACAACCGTACTGCTGAACTTCAGGCGCGGAGGGAATGATTTTGTTCTGGCGCTCCGTGATCTGTCCCGGGTGTTGTGGGAGAAACGGAAGGCGATCGCACGGACAAGAGGTGAACAGGCTTCATCCAAGCTGGTATTTCCAATGGTCGTTATTTTTATGGTTGTGATTGTGTTGGTCGGTGCGCCGGCTTTTATGATGATGAATATGTAGAAGGGTTTGGTGATAAGGATGCTGTCTGTACTACGTAATCAGGTTAGGGTTTTTTGGAAGGATGAAAAAGGAATTGGTACGCTTGAAATGATCCTCATTATTGTGGTGATTCTGATCATTGCTCTTATATTCAAGGATCAGCTTAAAACTTTAGTTACGCGACTGTTTAGCAATGTTAACACTAGAACAGATGAATTCATCAACTCGAAATAGGCGCCGGTTCTGGAAGAATGACGAGGGGAACTTCACGATTGAAGCCTCTCTTGTTCTGCCTATAGTGCTGCTGGTGACGGCACTGCTTCTGTTCCTATGTCTGTATATTTATCAGAGATCTTTTCTCGTTCAGGCTTCATCCGCTGCATCTGAACGCACGGCCTTTATTTGGGATAACAGCCATAAGGATGCGGTTAGCGGAGCGGCAGAGGAAGGGCAGTATGATCCGCTATATTGGCGGTTGACGGATGATCGTTTGCTTAGCTCTTTATTTGGTCTAGGAAATGGAGGATCGGCCGGGGCCATTACCATCCCTGGAGGAGATCAGACTGAACTACCGGAGGTGAAAATGACCAAAGGAGCCTCTGCTGTACCGGATGGGATGCAGGGGGAGATGATGTATGACAATAAAGTGCTCTTACGAAAAGTGAACACAGAACTATCTTGGCCTGTAACGATCTCCCCGCTCGAAAAGGTGATGTCCGGCGGAACAGATCTTCAGGTTAGCTCGCAGTCTGTTATTGTGGATCCGGTCGAGTTTATCCGGACCGTTGAGCTTATGCGCTATTACGGCTCGAAATTTAAGGGTACGGGTGGAAGCCGAACCGATCCCGGTAGTGCTTCCGAAGTAATTCAGAAGTATGGGAGGCGTCGATAGCAATGAAACGGCGCAACAAGAAAAATAGGATATTCGGCAGAGTAGGATCTTCTGATGGATCTGTCTCGATATTTTTAATCATTGCTCTGTCCATGGTGTTTATGTTCGTCGCTGTATTTATTGATTACGCGCGGGTAGCAGCAATGAAGGTCCAAAGTGAGCGGTTGGCCCGTGCCGCTGTTCGGTCTGTCATGTCCTCCTATGATCCTCAGCTGCAGCAGGAGTATGGTCTATATGCGTTCGGGGATAGCAGCGGAGATTTTATTATGGGTAAGATGCTTAACGAAAGCCTGAGCCCAGGAGAAAGAGGCGATGCCTTCCATCTGCTGCCGCTGGAACTCGATAGCTCGGGCCTTTCACTAGAGCGCCCGTTAGGGAAGTATAACATTTTTAACCGTCAAATCAGTGAGGATATGAAGTACAAAGCACCCATTGATTTTACGCTGGAGCTAGTGAATAAATTCAAACCGCTGTCACAGTCAATGAAAGAGGCATCTAACGCGGTGGACGTCTTAAAAAAGCTTAGGAAGTTGTATGACAAAAGGGAAGAAGCACTCGATGACATGCTGGCGAAACAGCGAAAAGCAGGTGAAGTTGTAGAGGCATTGTCAAAGCTGATCATGAATCCGCCGGGTTCATCCATTACGGATACCTCTTTGGGGGGAGGTATCCGTACAGCTGCGGATGCTGCGGCACAATATAACGATTACGTGACCAAATCTCAGGAGGATGCTGCACGCCCGTCAGATGAAGAGAAATTGTACACTGATCTCATTCAGTCCTACTTAGATGGAGTTTCTTCCATGAGTATTATCATCTCACTCAAAGTGGAGAAGATCCGTAAGGAACAGGACAAGCTGTTGAATGATGCGAACGAACGGTGGGAAGAAGCCCGGCAATTAAATGAAGAAATGAAACAGGTTATCAAAGATGCGGAAAACCGTTCCGAAACCGAAGGATATGATCAAGTAACAAGGGATAACACCCCTGGGTCAGATGGTTCGAGTGCCGGTGATGCGGAAATGATTATGTCGATACGAAAGCAGGCGGAAAAGCTCATTCATTCGGAAGAGTTGTTGAACGGTTTGAAGAATGAAATTTCAGCGCAGAAAAGCCGATGGGATGCGGTAGATAGTCAGGTTTCAGGACTTCTCGCATCAATGGGTGGAAGCGGTATGAAGGGGAGCACAGTAAGCGCCAGCAGCAGCGTTCAGGATTATCTTCGGAAGTACGGCATACCGGGAAATGAAAATATTCCGGATCGTGAGCTTGCTATGCTGGAGCAGTTTCGTTCATCGGATAAAGAGCGGAAAGCGACGGAGAAGAAGGCTCAAATGAAACTGAAAGAGGCCGCCAAGGTCATCGATGCCATCGGTGGATCAAGTCAGCAGAGTAATGAAATACAGGAGCAGTTTCGTAAACTTCAGCGTTATTACGATGAAAGCCTCACGTTTAACGAAGGACAAGGAGGATCTGGTGAGGCTCCGTTTAAAGGCAAAGGGCTGGACAATGATCCTTATGATGCGGGGAAATCATCAATGGATGAAATGGACGGCGCTTATGGCTCGATGGGGAATATGTTAAACGGTATAAGGGATGAGCTATTTCAAAATGAATATGCGGTCCATTATTTTCAGCATTTTGATATTACCCGGCTGGAAGAGATCGTTAGAAATCCTTCAGCTGTTGACCAATTAAGTGAGGAGTTTGCAGTAGGTAAACAGGAAGTGGAGTATATACTATACGGATTTCATAATCCTGCAGGTAATGTTGCAGCTGCTTATGCTGAAATTTTCGCGTCAAGGCTTGCAATACGTACTATGGAAGGCTTTGTGGTGAACAGTAAAATGGGCAACCCGTTGCTTATTTTAGCGGCAGCTATTCTGTACGGCATCGAAAAGGCTATAGAGGATATGGTCCTGCTCTGTAAGAAAGGTTCAATTCAGCTGTCGAAGTACGTACCTGTAGAGATAACGTACAGGGACCACTTGAGAATGTTTCTGTTTATCCACAGCAATAATGAGAAAAAGATGTCTCGTATGCTGGCGCTAATCCGGCTAAATACAGGAGTGAATCCGGCCGACAGGGGAACTTATGCATCCGGTGAAATCGTTACGGGAATACGGCTGTGGTTCCTGCCAGGGATTACGAAAGCGCTTGGCTCCGTGTTTGACAGCGGCACCGATCAAGTGGAGGGCAACCGATACTTTGTAACCCGTAATGCTGATTTTTCCTATTAGGAGTTCATAAATGAAACGAACCTTGCTTATGAAATTAAAGAGGAGGCGGGAGGTTCCTGCGTCTGAACAGGGCAGTATGGTTGTTGAAGCATCGATTGTGCTGCCCTTGTTCATGTTTTTTGTTATATTTCTCATTTATATTGTTCAGATGACACTCATTTCAACAGCGCTGCAGAGTACAGTGTCGGATGCCGTTAAAACAGTTACATCCCATATATATCCTGTATCTCTAGCTGTTAATAAGGGGAGCGAGGACAGCGGAGCGGAAGGAAAGGCAGGTCAAACTTCACATTGGGAGATTCCGAAGTTGTCTCTTACTGACTGGGTTTCACAGTACAGTTCTTCCCTTCCATCACCTCTAAATCAATGGGTAGCAGATGCAGCCGCAGCTGGTGACGAACCGCTTCAGCAGCTAAAAAATCAGGCTGCAGAGGCAATACTTGATCCCGTCATCAAGCCGATCTTAAAGCCGTTTATGCCTAAAGGTCTCCTGGATTACGACCGCATTCATGTATCCAATGTCTCGGTGCCCAATCTAAAGAGTGGGGAAAACCCATACTTTGGAATTGAGGTCAGCTATGAGCTACCAATCCGTGTTCCATTTATGAATAAGAAGATCGTACTACAAGCTAAATCACAGGAAAGGCTGTGGATTGGAGACACCGGCGAGGGTGGGGGCAACGGCTCAAATGAAGGCGAGGGAAAGGAAGGGAGCATCCAGTTGCTGGAAAAGCCTGATCCGGCAATTGCAAGTAAACAGGCAAAAGTTAAGGTGAAAGTGGAGCCTGGAGCTTCCGCCAATATGTCAGTGTACTACAAAACCGGAAAAAGCACGGCGAAGTATTTGGGCTGGAAGACAGCAGATGAGAATGGTTATATCGAATGGGAGTGGAACGTGGGCTTTAATACAACTCCGGGCACTTGGCCATTTATTATTGAAACCGCTGATGGCGAACGTTTGGAAGTGATGTTTACGGTGGTAGAGCGGCAGTAAGAACTGTACACGTGTTAATGAGGGAGATAGGATTAATGGATTTTGCCTATGCAGTATGTGCGGTCTTTTTGGTTGCAGCATTTTATACCGATATTCGCTCCATGAAAATATCGAACCTACTTACAATGCCGGCGATGATAATCGGCTTGGCTTATCACGGAATGACGAGCGGATGGGAAGGGATTCTTTTTTCAGTTAAAGGGTTGGCCGGTGGATTCCTTGTTGTGCTGGTTATGTATTTTATCGGAGCAGTAGGCGCGGGAGACGTCAAATTATTTGGAGGCATAGGAGCTTGGTGCGGGTTAGGCTTTACACTCCAGGCAGTGGTTTACTCGGTATTATTCGCCGGATTGATCGGCTTGTTCATTCTGATCTGGCGCAGGGAAACATTCAAGAGGCTGAGAAGAATGGCAGGCAACGCTGCAGGTGTATTCATACTTAGAAGTCTTTCTCCATGGAGCAATAGTAAAGAGGAACACTTGAGATTTCCTTTTATGATCGCTGTTCTGCCCGGTGTAATCTGTACTTATATTTATTATCACTTGTAGGAGGGATGGAGTTTGTACGGCCTGATACGAGATTTTGTTCAAAATGGGGGAACCTTTATGATTCTGGATCGGCCGGAAGGTTTGATGTTGGGCCATCTCAGCCAGGTTCAGCTGGGGATGATCCGCTCCTCCCGGATTCCCCATTTTTTACCGCTCCATACGAAGGAATTGGATTTCCGTATTACGCTGGAATACAACATTACAGGTAAGAAAATGCTGTCCCAGGCACTGAAAAGTGAGAAGCTGTCACTTATTGAGTTTTATGGTTTGCTGCTGCAAATCGCCACAGCTTTGAATGACAGCTTCATGTATATGCTTCGGCCAGAGCAGTACATTTTGGATGAGAGCTATATGTTCATCGAAGGCCCTCTTCATCTGGGAAAGCTGCACCTGACTTATGTACCACTTGATAAGGCCGAAGCTGTGCCTGAACAAATAAGGACGTCGGTCAGAGATCTGATCACCCGTCTGATGTCCTCTGTCTCTGAGCTGAGAGGCGGCGGTGTACAGGCCATGATGCACTACTGCAATGATGAGGGCTTTAGTCTGGCCGGACTCAAACGGCTACTTATTGATTTGTTAGCGGGTGAGGGGGACGATGGTCGCCGGGAGCAAGGAGCAGCAGGTCAGTTGAACGGCTACCAGACAGACTCTGTCTCTATGATCTCAAAAGCTGGCGAAGCCAAGATGAACCCTGTAGGCAGGAGCGACGATAGAGCCCAAGAAACTCGCTCAAGTACATCAAGTACTCCGGCAGGACATGGGGCAATGGAATCTGTAAATCGGTTGAGCCACCATGTGATTGGCATAGGAAATAATATTGCGAAAGCGGATTCAAGCTCTTCCTTCCAGAGAGGGCTTGCGGAAGCGGGAGGTGTACAACTTAACGCTGGGTATGGCGTACATAGTAAGCGAGGAGGGATTGCCAATAGCGCCGAGTCATTGGAAGGAAAGTCTTTAAAGCCGCTGTTGACTTCAAGAAGCCAGCCGGAATGGGATATGCCTCCGGATTCGGAATCTGAGGAAGGGAGAGGGAATTCCTCGTTAAGAACCTATTGGCTGCTGGGAGGGCTTCTTGCAGCGGCCGTAGTATGGAGATTCCTTTATTTGAACAACCCGACCGGAGTAATGATGGCAGCTTCAATTGTATGTACGGTAGCAATCGGCGCATTGTCACTAATGGGCTGGAAGGGGAAGATTGGGAAATCGGCTGATCAGTCAGAAGATTATTCAGATTCTTTGCCTATGTTTGATTCGGTTGAGCTAGAACATAAAAAGCTGCGGAATCCTAAATCACTAGGGTTTCAGGCGGACAAATTGACCGGATGGTTTGCAGGCAGGGCCAAAGATAAAACTCACGAAGAGGAAGATGCCCCTAGTGAGGATTGGCGATGGGCGAAACCTCCAACTTCAACCCGTGAGAGACAACAACCTTCAAGGGAGCATGTCATAAGTCGGCATGTCCAGGAGGACGAGGCGGAGATACCGTCTACCGGAGATTATTACAATCAATTGCCAAGCCGGACCGAAGTATTGTCTTCAGCTGGAGACGGAGGAACCGTGCTTCTTCAACCTAATGCGGATACAACAAAGGATGGAGTCGAAAGAGCAAGAGCTGCTTCTGTTCCGAGTGCCTTTTTAGAAGTGATTGGGGTAAACAAGGATGGGGTACCAGAACGGGTGGAGTTGCACCAATCGCATTTTATTATTGGTCGATCGGCTGAGGTATCCCAGTACGTAGCCCAGGTCGTTGGCACCTCACGTGCACATGTGGAATTGTCCCGTGGACCGAAGGGGTACATCATCAAGGATCTGGGCTCCAAAAACGGAACCATCTTGAAAGGCGAACCCATGGTTCCGTATAAGGAATATCCGCTGCAGGAAGGTGACACCTTCCTGATCGCAGGCGGAAGGTATACGTTTCGCGCTTCCTGATGATATGATGATGAAAACCAGTGGACGAAGAGACATTGACCCTCTAAGTTTATCGATGATTTTCTGGTGTGTATTTATTTGGGCATTTTGCATTAATCTAACGCCTTGCTGAACAAGGAATTTTTGAGCATAAAAAAGGTCATGAAAACTGACCCTTTTAAACACCCTAAAACCCGAGAGGATGTTAAAGGATTATGTAAATCTTCTTGGTCTCCATTATGACGACAGTGGGAATGTATAAATGTTATCTTGAGGATTTTGAAACTAAGAAAAGATCGGTTTCAGATGTTTTTGATAATCCTGGTGATGCAGTCGAAGATGCAGAGAACAAAATTATTAACGAGTAGCCGCTAAAGGTCTGCTCGATTTTTATGAAAGATTAATTTGATACGGATAAAGCTTATGTACAAATAAACAAGCCCTAGAAATCACTCTAGAGGCTTGTTTGGTTTAATTGTAATATTAATCTTCAAATAACTCATCCATTAATTCATTAATTTCTTTCCTTTTGTTCACTGTAGCGGCTTTATCAATTGTAATCTTCTCATTCTCGAAGACTAAAACATCTCCAACTTCACAATTGTCTGGCAATTTAACTCTCGGAATGTCTTCAGTAACTCCGTTAAACTCTATAACAGCAATGTTTCCCTCAAAACGATCGACAATTCCTTTTCTCATTTCGCACCTTTAGTTGAGGTAAAAGTTATTTTAGATCCATTACTGATTGCCGTTATAGTTCCTTTTTGGTCTGTACGCATTACACTAGCTCCGACATTCTTCAAACGTGCAATGATCCCTGAATTCGGATGTCCATAACTATTCTTTCCTACGCTAATGATTGCATGCTTTGGCTTTATTGCATCTATAGACTTCTTACTCGATGATGTGCTTGAACCATGGTGTCCTACTTTTAATACATCTGCTTTTAGAGTTGATTTGTTTTTAAGCATATCTGTTTCCGACTTGATTTCTGCGTCACCAGTAAAAAGGAATGAATTGTTCTTATATTGCACCTTGAGAACAGCACTCCATTCATTTAAATCGTTGCCATATCCACTTACAGGAGCTAGAAATTTAGCGGTAACACCATTAAGCGGGATTGTAACATCTTTCTTTGCTTGTTTGATGGTCAGTCCTTTATTCTTAACAGCCAACAAGAAATCCTTATATGTATCAGTGGTATGCGAAACCTTTGGAGCATAGACAGATTTTACATTAACAGACTTTATAACATCGTCTAGACCGCCAATATGGTCAGCATCTGGATGAGTTGCTACTACTGCATCAAGAGTTTTTACTCCAAGGTGGTTAAGATATTTCACAACATTCTTACCTTGATTATTATTCCCGCCATCGATCAGAATGTATTGATTTCTTGGTGTTCTGATCAGCGTTGAATCTCCTTGAGCAACATCGAAGAAATACACCTGAAGAGTACCAACAGTCTGTTTCTTTGGCATCACAAGCGTTGGGACTGCTGGAGTAGCTTTTTTGGTTGATGTTTCTTTTTTAGGCTTATTGGTAGTAGTTGTAGATTTTTTAGATGAAGATGAACTTGAAGAGCTACCACCTCCATTGTGATAGTGATACTCGCCATCTTTTAAACCCCACTTAGCACAGTTTGTACGGCAGTAATGCCCTCCGCTCGAATCAGTTCTTCCTGGGTGGGCGTTTGCCATGCTTGGCGAGAATACGGCAAAAATCAACATCAAAGCTAAAGAAATATTAATGAGTTTGCTATTCATCTTTACCTCCATAGTAATTTGTGAGTGCTATAACAACTCAATAATCTTTTTGAGCCAATATTGTTGTTTTTCTATTAAGCTATTTTCTTTTTCTAAGCTTGCTAACATTGCTTTGGAACCTGGTTTAAACTTATATCTTTGACTCTCTAATTTTCTTATCTCTGATTCTATTTTATCTATCTGTTTTTGATAATATTTGATCTTATCAGCCTTACTTTGACTCTTTTTTGCTTGACTCTTTTTTGCAATAGTCGTGGGTGCGGTTTTCTGTGCGTCAACTTGTATTGGTGCTACTACGACTGAAGATAGTCCTAATACAAAAGTGACTGCAACTATTAATTTCTTCATTTATTCTGCCTCCTAATTTTGGAATGTTCTCTCATATAGTAACACAGACACTGGAAAAGGTGTGCTCGTTTAGGTAATTAGACGCACAACAATAGTCTCGAACAGTTAATTGCTGAAAACGTCCCAAGTTAGGACCCCATTCATGAACTCAATTGAAACGACCCCATAACATCGATTCTGAGGATTAAATCCTTATAACTAATCAGCGAATCTAGATTTCTGTCCCGCGTTCAATATAAATACCCTTTGGATAGAGTGGGGCTTTGTTCTTCTATTAAACAATCAATGGATATTGGAAAAAGAAGCGCAAAAAGAAAAAGCGTTAAAGCCTCGACAAGTTCATGTATATGCTTCGGCCAGAGCAGTACATTTTGGATGAGAGCTATATGTTCATCGAAGGCCCTCTTCATCTGGGAAAGTTACACCTGACTTATGTACCACTTGATAAGGTCGATGCTGTGCCCGAACAATTAAGGACATTGGTAAAGGATCTGATCACCCGTCTAATGTCCTCTGTCTCTGAGTTGAGAGGTGGTGGTGTACAGGCCATGATGCAGGAAGGTGACACCTTCCTGATCGCAGGCGGAAGGTATACGTTTCGCGCTTAAAACAACTTACACCTGAGAGAAAAAGTCAAATGATTAAAGCAGGTGGATCAGATACCTCTGTCCGATATAGATTTTTGGAAAAGCACTGTATCTTTAACTGGTACGGATGTTTTTTTTCTTGATACGAATATCTTAGTAGCATTATAGGAGATAGCATGGTTCACATTGAGAAAGTAGCAGAATTGTATAGTATTCAGCTACCTGAAACCTTTAAAGAGGTTATCGAGAATCAATTCAAGTATCTACTGAATGATGATCGAGTATTTGCGTTTTAACGATAATAAATTGAAAAATGTAGAACTTAAAAGGTTCACTCTATTACTAGATATTGGGGGGGGATGCCGCCGGATAGCTACCCGTTTCGATAAATTAGCCTGTTCGTTTAGAGCTTTTTTAACACTGGCTTCCATTATGGTTTGGTTTGCTTAGGTTTGAAGACAGGTCCTAGTTTATTATCAAATATATTATTTTCGTTCAATATGCATTTTTTGTAATATGAAAAATATTGATTTGTATATATAATTTACCTTAGAAGTTACCAAGAGAGATATATGAGGAGGTTTCTTAGGTAAATGAAGAGAGGTATCACAAGCTTTTTGATTGTTTTTATGATTGTCTATGCTCTTCCTTTGCAATTTGTAGATGCGGCTAAAGCAATCACGGTAAAAACAAATGTGCATTCTTATAAAGGACAACAATACGTCCAGATAACTGGTGGAGACAAAAAGATAGTTAATAAAATTAACCAGGCCCTTAAACAGCACGCTTTAAATGCTGCCAGAAGTGATGCATTACTAAAGAAAGACAATAAAGATTTTTGGTATAAGACAACAGTTAATACGAAATATAATAAGAATGATAGATTATCAGTTGTTTATTATAATAGTTTTTATTCTGGTGGTGCTCATGATTTAGTCTCTACCACCTCGTTCAATTATGATTTAACTAACGGTTATAAAATCAGATTGGCCGACATTGCTTCTAGTGAAAAGCAGATTACCAATCTGTTTGACTCTGTTTCAAAAAGTTTATTAAAGAAGTATCAAAACGGGGATAGTATATTCGAGGATAATATTTATGACTTTCCTTTAACACCTAATTCCAACTTCTATTATTACGACAAAGGAATAGTAATTAGATTTGATCCTTATGCGGTGGGGCCTTTTTCTAGGGGACCTATAGATATTCAAGTTCCTTTTACTGATATTAATAAAGCTCAATCCTACGTTTCACCAATAAATAATAATAATGCTACTTCTGGAACTGCAGAGTATATTGAAGCGAGATTAGACGATACCTTTGAAGGTTTTGATGAGGGGAATATATATAAATTAGATAATGGTCAAATATGGATGCAAGTAAGTTATGATTATGCTTACTCATATCAATACAGACCAGATGTAATTATTAGTAAAGTTGGATCAAGGTATTTTATGATCGTCGCAGATGAAGACGAAGTCATAGAAGTTGAACGTTTAAAATAAATTGGTTTCAGACGATACCCTGTAGGATTTTTTTTATGATACAAACAAAACAAGCCCTAGAAATCATCCTAGAGGCTTGTTTTGTTGTAATTTAATCTTCAAATAACTCTTGTGAGGAAACAGCAGACAATTCCACAGCCAAAATAAGAGAGTTTTTTTATATTTCTAATGGCTGCCGCTTATACTTGTTCGTAAAGAAACAATCATGTTATCCGTTATCCGTTATCCGTTATGTAGGAACATAATGATGTGTCATTACTTATTGAGCAGATGTTCGTAAGGCGTATAATCGATGCCTTTTTTATGAAGAAAGGTCACCAGGAACTGATAATCGCGTTTAGGGGTTGCTATGATATAACCCTTAATGCAGTGATCTCGGGTTACCTCGTTGGAACCGGTTTCCACCGCAATCTTGCCGATTTCGGCTGCGATCGAGTGTTTGGCGATGTCCCGGAATGGACCGGGTACCGGCATAACAAGCTCACCCAGAAACTGCTTGGAGTCCTCTGTCCAGAGCGGACGGCTCTTCTCCACCCAATAATTCTGCCAGTCCAGCTTGGACTTACCGTCAGCCTTCGGCAGTACCTTTAGAAACTTGCGGAACATGAAAAATCCGCCGATGCACATCAGCCCAAGCATAACCCATCCCCAAAAAGCAATGGAGTTCATGAACCATGACGGTGGCGCACTGGATGTCAAAGTCCTAAGGACGATCGCAGTGTTCAGCATCTTTATATCACCTCTATGATTTATATCACATGATACTTTCATGAGAATTATAACGTAATTCCAGATTTATTTCGAGAGTGTAGCGAATGTAAACCAATGAAAAAAACTATGTTCTTTTGAAAGTTTATGAATATTTCCATCCTTTTTCATCGAAAAGGGCTTGTAGCTGTTTAAATAGTGTGGATATAATGTGAAAGGACAAATTATAGGACTCTCTAATATGGGTATGTAGAATGAATGAGTCCATATGAGGAGGATTTTATTGAAAGGTTTTATTAAAGAGTTTAAAGAATTTGCGATGCGAGGTAACGTCATCGATCTGGCCATCGGGGTTGTTATTGGGGGAGCATTTGGAAAGATTGTCACTTCCATCGTGAACGATATCATCATGCCTCCGATTGGGGTATTACTTGGTGGCGTTAACTTTAAAGATCTTATCATTAAGCTAAAGCCGGATATGCGGATGCCGAACGGAAGTGAGATCACCACTTTAGCAGACGCTAATGCGGTAGGCGCTCCTGTCCTTGCCATTGGACAATTCATTAACACAATGATTGATTTTCTGATCATTGCTTTCTGTATCTTCCTGCTTGTTAAGGGGATCAACTGGATGAAAAGAGAGAAAAAAGAGCCTGAACCAGAGAAGACTACCAAGGAATGTCCATACTGTCTCTCTGAAATTCCGAAAGCTGCTTCCCGCTGCTCCCAATGTACATCGGTTTTGTCTGAGTCCGGAGCGGAACATTCCTAAACATTGGACTATAGTGGAAGGTATGCGTAATTTATTTGAAATGCCTGATCCTGTGGTTAAAAAAAGAAGAAACTCTCGAATCTTTGTTGTACATGAAAAGACCTTATACCAACTGGGCTGACTTGCGTTTAGCGGGTGAAGACCACGTGTATTGTTAGAGATACGAAGACCCTATCTGTACACATCGGTAGGGTCTTCGTCATATTATTTCTCTCTTTTCTCCAAAATCATCCTCCGCTTTCCATCCCGCTAGATTTATTTCGATATACACGCTAAAATAAGTGATAATTGTGTGAAAGAGGGGGATGCCACATGCTGAAAATCGGTTCCCATGTGTCCTTTTCAGGACAGGGGCTGCTGAGTGCAGCGACGGAAGCCAAATCCTATGGCTCCAGTTCGTTTATGATATATACCGGCGCACCGCAAAATACGCGCCGTAAGCCAATTGACACGATGTTTTTGGAAGAAGGTAAAGTAATGATGCAAGAGTGCGGTATCGACGAAATCGTCGTTCACGCACCATATATTATTAACCTGGGATCGTACAAGCCTAATACGTATGAGCTTGCGGTTAGCTTTCTCCAAGAGGAGATCCGCCGTACGCATGCCGTCGGTGTGAAGAATATTGTGTTGCATCCGGGCGCTTATACGGATAAGGATGCGGTGTACGGAATAGACCGGATTGCGGAAGGACTGAATGAGGTTCTTGGTGGTACGGACGAAACGGATGTCAAGATTGCTCTGGAGACAATGGCAGGCAAAGGCACAGAAATGGGCCGCAGCTTTGAGGAAATTGCCCAGATTATCGACAAGGTAAAATACAACGATCGTCTCGCAATCTGTCTGGACACCTGTCACATTCACGATGCGGGTTATGATATTGTTAGTGATCTCGATGGCGTACTGGACGAGTTTGACAAGCTGATCGGGTTGGATCGTCTTTCCGTTGTTCATATCAACGACAGCAAAAATCCTCGCGGTGCGGCGAAAGACCGTCACACCCCGCTTGGAACAGGCTGGATCGGATTCGAAACGATCAATAACATCGTTCATAACGACCGCCTGCAGGGCCGTCCGTTCATTTTGGAGACGCCTTGGATCGGTAAGGATGCAAAAACCCAGCGTCCGATGTACGAGATCGAAATTGCGCTGCTGCGTGATGAGGTGGAGGCGCGTTTTGGTTCTGAGTTTATAGCTCAGGTTGAAGAACTGGGACAGTTTTTTGCAAAAGAGGGAATTGAAGGACGGTCATTCGTACTGGACACATGGACGGTATTGAAAAATGACGCCAAAGCAAAAAAGGCAGATCCTCGCGAGCCTATGGAGCGCCTTTACGACATGGTCGTAGCTGAAGGCCTACTGCAAGATTGCACAGAGGAACAAATCAACCAGCGTATTATCGCCTGGCTGGCCGGTAAAGGGCAGAAGGCTTAGATGCAAGAATAAGCAGTGATAGAGGAGGACCTTGTAGTCGTATGGATATTCACATGAAAAAGAACCTGCCGTCCGCGGCAGATGAACATTTAAACCGTGCCCGTATGCTCATTGCCTGTCCGGATGGACCGGGGATTGTAGCAGCGGTATCGCATTTTTTGCATCAGCATGGTGCAAACATCGTTCAGTCGGATCAGTATACGATGGATCCGGCTGGTGGTATGTTTTTTATGCGAATCGAGTTCGATTTGCCTGAGCTTGATAGCAAACTTTCTGAGCTGCAGAAATCCTTCTCGGGCGTAGCTGATAAATTCCAGATGGAATGGAACATAAATCATGTCGCTCGTAAGAAGCGGCTTGCTATTTTCGTATCGAAGGAGGACCACTGCTTGGTAGAACTGCTCTGGCAGTGGCAAGCTGGTGATCTGGATGCGGATATCGCCCTTGTGGTCAGCAACCATCTCGATATGAAGGAATATGTTGAATCCTTTGGCATTCCGTACCACCATATTCCGGTCACGGCTGATACGAAACCGGAAGCCGAACAGCGTCAGCTTGAGGTGATCGGTGACGATATCGATGTCATCATATTGGCTCGCTACATGCAGATCATATCGCCAACCTTCATCAAGCATTATCGGAACCGGATTATCAATATCCATCATTCCTTCCTCCCGGCGTTTGTCGGAGGTAAACCTTATGCCCAGGCTTATCAGCGCGGTGTGAAGATTATCGGCGCTACGGCGCATTATGTGACAGAGGAGCTGGACGGTGGACCAATCATTGAGCAGGACGTACAGCGGGTCAGCCACCGTGATGACGTTAATGAGTTGAAACGCATCGGGCGCACCATTGAACGGGTTGTTCTTGCGAGAGCAGTCAAATGGCATATCGAGGACCGTATTCTCGTCCATAACAATAAAACCGTCGTTTTTTAAAATATAAGTATTTCTCGTAGAAACGGCCACCGTTGTTAAGGACGGCAAAGACGTTTCATATGTGATATTCATATGAGTTTACTGGAGCAGCCGAATTTGCTGCAATTAGGATTATACATCCCGCTCCGCTTTTGGAGTGGGGTTTTTTTTGTCAAAAAAGGTCTTGACGGCAAACTTTTAGTTCCTAAGGCTCGTCATTAAGGGAGATCGTTAAAGAAGCGGTAAATAGGCCAAGGGGAAAAACGTTATGTTTAGATGGCTATTATTTATGGGAGAGGGGAATCATCATTTGTCGTTTTATAAAAAACTAACGGGGATTATGGTGTTATCTATGGTGCTGCTGCTTACAGCAGTGCTTCCATATCCGTTCCAGGGTGATACGGCTTATGCCGATGGTCCGCAAATCGGAATTAAGACAGAGCTGGGCTATAAAGGAAATATCAAGCAGGATAAGTGGTACCCGTTGAAGCTGATACTCACAAGCGACCGTGACATTTCAGGAGATATCGTGTTACGGGTAAACAACACGAACGGAAGGGGGCAGGAGGCAGCTTATGTACAGCATGTGGAGCTGCCCAAGGATACGCCCAAAGAAATTATCATAGGCATTCCTGGATTTTCCTACAGTAAAGACAATAACGAAATTACGTTTTATGAAGGCTCGTACAAGACTGGAAAACCGATATCTTTTACCACAGGAAAGAACTATATACAGAAGTCGGCAATGATGGGTGGCTTGGTCGGGGTTCTGTCCGATGATCAGGACACGATGAATTTCCTCAGTGCTTTGAACGGTAAGGGAAGCAGTTTAATCGTTACCCCTTTGAAAGAAGAGGACATTTCGAATGATCCGATGCTGCTAAATGGGTTGGATGTGTTGGTTATTAACAATTTTGCATCCGATACCCTCTCCCAGCCGAAACAGGAGTCGATTACAAATTGGGTTAAGTCCGGTGGAACGTTAGTATTATCTGGCGGGGCCGGATACGCCAAGACAGCAGCTCCATTTGAACATATTGCTCCAGTTAAGCTGAACGGGACCACAACTGTAGAGTCATTGCCCGAGTTGCAAAAGCTTGGAGGGAAGCCGCTGAAGCTGGATGGGAAATTTACGATTTCTACGGCTGAACCCGTGAAAGACGCTGTCGTTGACAGCCAGACTTCAGGAGTTCCGCTCTTTGCTTCACGCAATGTGGAACAGGGGAAAGTGTGGTATGCGGCTTATGATGTAGCAATGGAGCCCGTTAGTTCCTGGGGGGGACACAGCGATGTCTGGGCTTCGGTTTTACGTAATGAGCTCCCACTGTCTAGCAACGTGTATTATGGATCCATGATCGATAACTTGAGTTATGTATTGGATTATTTCCCATCACTGAAAATGCCTTCATTTCAAATGCTGATGTGGCTGCTCATTATTTATGCGCTAATCGTGGCACCGATTCTCTATTATATTTTGAAAAAGACTGATAAGCGCGAATGGGCCTGGTTCCTGATCCCTCTTATCGCAATCATTGCCAGCGGTACCGTATATATAATCGGTTCATCCGATAAAACCGAAGAAATGGCACATACGATAAATATTATAGAGATGGACGGAAAGGGAAGTGCGGTTAAATCAACAGCTTCTGCTTTCTTCACACCAAGAAGCGGTGATTATGAGCTTGAATTTCCTAAGAACACTTATTTGAAGACCGAGAGCTCCTACGGTGCTTTTGGCAGGGGAACGGCAGAGAATAAAAGCTATATCCGTGTTGGAGAGGAACAAACCAAGCTGGAGCTAAAAAATATGCCGCAATGGTCACTAGCAAAAATGTGGGCTGAGAATCCAGTAAATGAAGAGACGGGTCAATTAAAAGTAGATCTGAAGCTGGATGATCAGGGGCAGTTGACAGGTAAAGTAATCAATGAAACGACGAATGACCTTAAAGAAGTCGTACTCGTCATCGGTGGTAAGGCTCACAAGATGGGGGATATCGCCCGCAAAAGCTCGGCAGATGTCCCGAGCTCTGGAAAATCGGTTGTGAGAGTTATGGCTGGGGATTTGAGCAATATTCTGTATCCTTACAGTTCAAATGATCAGTATAGTCGCCAGCGGGAAATATTATCTACCTACAGCTACAGAACGAGTAACACGGTCAAAGATGCTTATATATTCGGTTGGAACGATGACAGTTTGACGAATTTTAAGCTAAAGGGCAAGGAAGTACAGAGTAACCAGCTGAATTTCTGGGTACAACCTGTGAGTATTGATTGGAACCTGAATGGTAAGGTAAACATTCCATACGGTTACCTCGTTCCTCAAGTAACGCAGTCGAACGCTCCTATGTTCTACATGAATCCGCATGGAGTGGAGATTGGACAGGGAACGATGATTGCCGAGTTTCCACTGATGTCAGAGATAGGTGCGAAGTATTCCGAGTTCTCCATTAAAGGGACCAAGCTAAGCGGAGGATTAACCATGGAAATATGGAATGCTGACGACAATGCCTGGGAGCCAATATCTGATAATAACAATGTCTTTACGGTGAAGGGAAATACCGAAAAATATATTGTGGATAAGCGGATCCGGTTCTCCGTTACCGCTAAGGATCAGGCTATGTTCCAGATGCCGGAGCTGTCGCTGAAGGGGGAAGTTATAAAATGATCGAAATTAGAGATTTAAGCAAAAATTACGGAACCTTTGAAGCACTGAAAGGCATCAGCCTTGATATCGATAAAGGAACTGTGTTTGGATTTGTAGGACCGAATGGCGCTGGGAAATCCACAACGATGTCTATATTGGCAACACTTGCGCTACCGAGCTCAGGTACAGCTAAGGTGGGCGGATATGAAGTGACAGAGTACCCGAAAGAAGTACGAAAGCGGATCGGCTATATGCCGGACTTCTTCGGTGTCTACGATCAGCTGAAGGCGACAGAGTATCTTCATTTCTATGGAGCGAGTTACGGCATCACCCGGCAGGAGCGGGAAAAGTTGATTCCCCAGCTGCTGGAGCTGGTCAATTTAAGCGATAAAGCGGATTCGTATGTCGACAGCCTTTCTCGGGGAATGAAGCAGCGTCTCTGTCTTGCACGATCCCTGGTCCATGACCCGGATGTGCTAATTCTGGATGAACCAGCCTCTGGTCTTGACCCGAGGGCACGTATTGAAATGCGTGAAATCTTAAAGGAATTAAAGCTGATGGGCAAAACGATTATTATCTCATCACACATCCTGCCGGAGCTCGCAGAGATGGTGGATGAGATCGGAGTTATCGAACACGGCGAGATGATTGCTCAAGGAAAAGTATCCGATATCCAAAACCGGCTGCGGGTTAAAAAGGTCATTCATATTCGTACTCTAGAGCATGAGGAACAGCTTGCCCAGAAACTGCGAGACGAGCCGTTTGTCACGTCCGTCTTGACAGATAATACAGGCGTTCACGTCCATTTCAGCGGCGATGACATCCAGCAGAGTGCTTTGCTACGTCAGGTTATCTCTTGGGATGTGCCCGTTGTATCCTTCCAGGAAGCGCAAAGTAATCTTGAAGATGTGTTCCTGGAAATAACCAAAGGGGGACCAAGAGTATGAATTGGAGCAGAAAATGGATCAACCCTGTAATGGATAAGGAATTCCGACTACGTATGCGGTCGCCCCGCTCCATGCTGTCAGTCCTGTTTTATGTACTGGCACTCGGTGCTGTGGCAATGGGTTTTATTTATCTCTTTTTGTATTTGGGTCAGAACGGTTCCCAGCGTTTCGATCCTACGAGAAGCCAAATGATGTTTTATGTGCTTAGCTTTGCCCAGTTGATACTTATTGCATTTATGGCGCCAGCATTGACCGCGGGAGTGATCAGCAGTGAGCGTGAGAAGCAGACACTCAGCATGTTGCTTACAACTCAGCAGAGCTCGTCCACTATCGTTCTTAGCAAGCTGGTATCGTCTCTCAGCTTCATGACACTGATCGTGCTTGCTACGCTTCCGGTTTACAGCATTGTGTTTCTGTACGGCGGTATTTCGCCTAAACAGCTCATATCGGTATTTTTATTCTATCTATTTGTTATGCTGCTGCTCGGATCGCTGGGGGTATTGTTCTCTACCTTGTTTAAACGGACAATCATAGCAATTATCGTAACGTATGGAGTGGGATTGGTCATTTTTCTGGTTACGGGTCTATTGTATATATTCTTTGTAGGAATTGAAGTGCGGAATATGTATTCGACAGGCACGCCCGTAACTCAAAGTTATTCCTGGATAGGCTATTTGCTCGGTCTGAATCCTGCGGGAGCGATGATCAGTCTGTTCGAGCCTTCATTCTCCAAGGAAATGTTCATGGTGCAGGGAGGGACGTTAAACAGCAAGGCTCCGATTGAGCTGTGGCAGGAGTTCGTTATCGTTTATTCGGTCGTCATTGTCGTCTCGTTATGGATATCCATCCGCCGAATCCGTCCTGTGCGCAGAGGGAAGCTGTTCGGCAAGCCGAAGGCATCGAAGCCTAGGGAGGTCATGTCGGAGGATTCAGGCGTTTAAGCCGTAAAAGACCGGAGGGTAGTACTGGATGGAAAATATTATGCGCTTCATTGAAACGGCCCGTCGCAGACTGCAGCGGTTCCGCATGGTTGCCTTTATGCTGTATGGGCTCACTGCCGGTTTCACAGCTGCTGTGCTGCTGCTAATTATAGGAAGGTTTGTGCCTATCCCGTGGCTTGATATCGCAGCCGCATCCCTTCCAGTAGCTAGTGCTGCAGCTGGGCTACTGTGGGGACTGCTTCGCCGTGTACCCGTTAAAGACGCCGCTTCCGTCATGGATAGTGTTCCCGAAGGGGCAGAGCGTAGCGATATGATGGTTACCGCTCTTTCTTTCAAGGAGGATAAATCACCCGCTGCACAATTTCAACGGGCACAAGCGGAACGTTACGGTGGTCGTTTCATAGCAGCGCTTAAACAGCGGCTGCCTGCACCTAAGCGTAAAAAGCAGCTTCTGATATGTTCGGCGGGCCTCGTCGCCATGCTGATCATGGTATTTATCCCTAATCCGATGGATAAGAAGGTGGAGGCTGCCAAGGAGCAGCGGAGCTGGGTTAAGGAACAGGTGAAAGAAACGGAGAAGCTGGCTGAGGAGCTGAAGAAAGATCTCCTTAAGCCGGAGGATAAGCAAAAACTACAGGAACAGATTGATGCACTGAAGAAACAGTTGGAGAATGCGAAGAACCCGGAGAAGGCTCTTGAAAAGCTGGAAGAGGTTATGAAGCAGCTGGAGAAAACGGTAAAGAAACAAGAAGAACAGGCAAAAGCCATCTCCGAGCTTGCGAAGCAGATGAAGAATAATAAGTCGTTATCGAACGCAGGAAAAAGTCTTCAGGAAGGCAATTCCGAGCAACTGAAGCAGGAAATGAAGAAGCTGACGGAGCAGGTCAAGAAGATGTCAGAGGAAGAAAAGAAACAGCTTTCCGACGCTTTAAAGAAAATGGCCGATGAAGTGGCTAAAAACATAGACGCGGACAAATTGAAGGAAGCTCTTCAAAAAGCGGCGGATTCGCTAAAGAATGGAAAATTGACAAAAGAGCAGGAAGAAGCGCTTCAAAAACTTGCCGAGGAGCTTGCCAAAGCGGCGGAAGCCAAAAATGCTTCGGACGGAGCTTCAAAAAAAGCATCAGATTTGGCAGCCGCACTGGCTTCTCAGGGCTTGAGTCTTGCTGATCAAATGGCCGCTGCAGGCATGTCTGTGTCAGACACATGGAGTTCGGGAGGAAGTGCGGAAGCACTGGCTCAGGCCGGGCTTGGTGAAGGATCGGATGGCGGGGAAAATGGTGATGGAGAGAGCTCTTCCGGGGAAGATCAAGGCGATCAAGGTGCAGGTAAAGGGCAAGGATCGGGACAAGGAGCCAAAGGTCAGGGAGCTGGCAACGGTCAAGGTCCCGGTGGCTCCGGATTAGGAAGTGGTTCAGGAACCGGTCAAGGCACCGGTGCCGGATTAGGCTCCGGAGGTCGTGAGCTGGTAACGACCCCTCGTGAGTATGAGGGGAGTGGAAACGTGAAAAATGATTCCGGTGCACTTAACGGCAAAGGCGGCGAAATTCAGAAGGGCGGTGTTTCACCAACCGTACCGGGAACCTCCAGGCCCTATGAGGAGGTATACAAGGATTATGCCGCCGAAGCCCGGAAATCGCTGGGTCGGAATCAGTTGCCGGAACAGATGCAGGGATTGGTGGAGGACTACTTCACTCAGATTAATCCCAATCCATAACTTCATAAATTTAAAGCGATAAAAGAGAGGTAGGACGGTCTATGTCTGAAATCACAGTTAAACCGCAGGAATGGGTGGAGAAAATATCAAAGCTGAGAGAGCAGATCGGTGAAGTTATCGTCGGCCAGCAGGAAGTTGTGGAGCAGATGCTTTGGTGTATTTTTGCCGGAGGGCATGCTTTGCTGGAAGGTATCCCTGGACTGGGCAAAACGATGCTCGTACGGACGGTGTCCGAAGCACTCGATCTGTCATTCTCGCGTATTCAATTTACACCGGATCTGATGCCGAGCGATATTACAGGGACGAATATTCTCTCTTTCGGCCAGCAGGGAAGCACAGGGATGTCATTCCAAAAAGGGCCTTTATTCGCAAGCATCGTGCTAGCTGACGAGATTAACCGTGCCACACCAAAGACACAGAGTGCGCTGCTTGAGGCGATGCAGGAAAAGACAGTTACCGTAGGCAGTGAGACGCATCGGCTGCCTAAACCATTCTTCGTATTGGCAACCCAGAACCCTCTTGAGAACGAGGGGACCTATCCGCTGCCGGAAGCACAGCTCGACCGGTTCCTGTTGAAGATTGAAGTTTCGTATCCAAGTGCGGATGAGTTGAAGGAAATCGTCAAACGAACAACGTCTTCGCACGAGACAGAAGTTCAGAAACAGATGTCCGCCGAAGAGCTTCTGGAAATTCAGCACGGTGCTAAAGAGGTTCTGGTCGCTGAGGAAATTCTCGACTACGCGGTCAGACTATTAATGATGACCCATCCAGAAGAAGCATCCGCACCTGAGGAGGTGCGTAAATATGTCCGCTTCGGATCTGGTCCGCGGGGAGTTCAATCCATTATATCCGTTGGCAAGGTACGTGCACTGCTCAGCGGAAGAATGCATCTATCTACAGGCGATATTCGCGCTGCCGCGCTGCCTGCGCTTCGCCATCGGTTGTTTTTAAATTTTGAAGGGCAAGCGATGGGCGTTACAACAGACAGTGTTATTCAAGCCGTGCTGGATAAATTGGAGGGATCAGCGTGAGCGGGGCCGGACATCTGCTTCCGCCCGAGTGGCTGACTCGCCTAGAGCGGCTCAGCCTGGGGGCAAGAACCAGAGTGGCCGGCACGCTGCAAGGAAAGCGGCGTTCCCGCCGTCTCGGTTCATCGCTTGAGTTCGCAGATTATCGTCTTTATGCACCTGGTGATGATGTGCGCAGGTTTGATTGGGGTGTCTATTCCAGAACAGGCAAAGCGTTTGTACGACAATTCATGGATGAGCAGGAGCTGATGGTCAGCATCTATGTGGATTGTTCTGCATCCATGAACGCAAGAACTTCAACATCTTTATTGGATTCTTCTACATCCTCAGGTACGCCTGTATCCGGAGGAATGGACTCAGGCGGAGCCAAATGGATGTTGGCTAGGCAATTAGCAGCGAGTATTGGCTATATGGCACTCTCGTCTTATGACAGACTGCAGGTAGCTTGTTACAGCCGTACACTGGATTCACGCCTGCCGATTCTCCGTGGAAAGGGTGCTGCGCATCGATTGTTTTCGCATTTGCAGCAGGCCCCTACCGGTGGTGACGGAAGTTTGGCAGCGGCACTGTCGGTACCTGGAGCATTGCCAAGGCTGTCAGGCATGACCTGGATCTTCTCGGACTTCTGGCTGGAAGGCGGCGAAGAGGAACTGTCAAGATCATTGTCACTATTGTCAGGAGCCGGTCAGGAAACCGTACTTGTGCATGTACTATCGAGAGAGGAACTGGAGCCGAGCCTCTCCGGAGATTTACGTCTGGTGGATAGTGAAAGTTTGACAGGTAAAGAGGTGGCTGTGACCGGCCGTGTGCTGGATGCTTACCGGGAGGAATTTGAGAACTATCGCCAAATGCTAGCCAGGGTATGTGCGGAGCGCGGTGTGACCTATGTGCTCATTCCAGCAGATATGCCACTGCAGGAAGCGGTGTTCGGCATTCTTGCTGGTGCGGGACTGGTTAAAGGGTAGGTGCCTGCGAGCTTGTTGTTTACATTTGTGGGGGGTCGCAGGCGTTACCGGGAGCAGTGGGTTTAAGGAGGAGGACTTTTTGGGGATTCAATCATGGCTCAGTCTATGGTTCGGGCTTGCATTGCCGGCTATCGTACTGATGTATATGTTTAAGCGGAAATATGTAGATACGACAGTGCCGAGCCATCTGTTGTGGGACCGGGTACTCCGCAACTTGGAGGCCAACCGGCCTTGGCAGAAGCTGCAAAACCGGCTTCTGTTGTGGCTTCAGCTGCTGGCAGCGGCTCTACTCATCTTCGCACTGATGCAGCCCTTCTTGTGGGTGTCCGGAAGCGGCAGCCAGCATATCGTTATCGTCGCGGATACCTCGGGCAGCATGAGCGCGAAGGTAAAACCTCTGGGCGGTGTAACGAATCAGAAAGAGGATCAGAATGGCTCTTCTAGAATGGACTTGCTTAAGGATCGGATGAAGGAATACGTGAAAGATCAAGGTAAGAGAAAAGATATTACCCTGTTGACTGTAGGGGCAAGGCCGGTCACCCTTTTATCCCGTGAAGGTGACAGGGATAAGTTTCTGAAGGCTGTAGATGAAATGCAGCCTTATTATGGACAGGCTTCCTATCGAGAGACACTGTCGCTGGCTTCGGCGCTGACCCGAGAAGAAAGTGACGTCGAAGTTGTCGTGTTCACGGACGGACAGTGGAAGGAAGATACGACTCAAACGGTGTTCAATGTTCCGGTCTCGGTTGAGAAAATTACCGGGGGAACTCCTCTTAATTTCGCAATAGAACAGTTCGGTATTTCAAACAAAGATACAGCAGGGGTTTCCAATACAGCTGTAGCTGTTATCAGCAGCAATTCGGCACAGCCGATGCCGGTGGAGGCCAACTTGTACGGTGATGACAAGCTCCTGACAAGCAGGGAGATTGAAGTACAATCAGGGGCTAAGGCAACCCTATCTTTTGCGGATATTCCCTTTGCCGAGGTGTATCGTCTGGAGCTGGCGGAAGAAGACGGCTATACCGCTGATAATGAGAGCTATGCATTTGGGATGAAGCATGGAACCTCAAGGGTGCTGCTCCTCACACCAGGCAATTTGTTTCTGGAAAAGGCTCTGCAGCTAAGCGGTGCTGAAGTTACCCGGGTCACCGTGAACAATAGCGGGGATTCCGATTCTACGAATAGTAAAGAGAAGGGTGCTGAAGATCAGAGCAATGCAGTACCCGTACCGGAAGGTAATTACAATCTGATCGTGATGGATGGACCGATGCCGGAAGCTTATCGTCAGGGGGAATGGGCAACGCTAATAGCCAAAACTCCGCTGTGGACAATCGGCACGCAAGGGAAGAAAATAGCGAATCCCGGAGGCCGGCCGGTAATGGTCAACCACCCGGTAACGTCCTATGTTTCCTTGTCGGGTGTATACATCGGTAACCTGTTGGATGAAAATCCGGCATGGGGCGAGCCAGTCATCAAGATTGGGGATACGCCGCTCGTTTATGCGGGCAAGGAGGGAGGACATTCACGGTTATCCTTTGGATTTCTGCTGCAGGACAGTGATCTCCCGTTATCATCTGAATTTCCGGTGCTCGTCAATAACGCTCTGAAGTGGATGACATCTGGAAAGGGAAGCGGATTGGGACGTTATATGGCGGGAGCTACGGCCGATATTCCGGTTGCGGCGGATACCGTGAAGGCAGTCTGGGTTCCGAAGGGCGGAATGGCGCTGCAGTCTGGTTTCCAACCATCCGAAGCTGTACGTACAGAGAAGGGATATTCCCCGGCCCAGACAGTGCCGGAAATACCCGGATTATATGCTTTTGAACAAGAGAATAAAGCAGGGGAGAAGGTGAGCCACTGGCTGGCAGTGACATCCGATCCTTATGAAGGAGATTGGTCAGCAGATAAGGGTCCTAGCGTAAGCCGTACCGCTGCGGGACAGGTAGATGGGGAGAAAAATAGTGAAGCAGTCAGCGCTACAGAAGATGCAGGTGCTTCTGCAGCGTCGCTTATACCTTGGCTTGCGGCGCTTTCACTTGCCGTGATTGCGGCAGAATGGGGGGTGTACCAGCGTGGGCGTTCAATTTAGTAGTCCGTGGTTTCTTCTGCTGTTGATTCCAGCTGGAGCATTTCTCTACTATGCTTATAAATCGGATTTCCGGCTGGGCGGTTTTCGCAAGAAGCTGGCACTGACTCTACGGACTTTTGTCATTATATTACTTATTTTTGTGCTATCGGGACTTCACGGATTTACGATACTGCGGGATAAACAGGTTGTATATTTGGCAGACCGGTCTGACAGTATGGGAGATACGTCCAGACTCAGTGAATGGATTGGAAAGTCCATGGATGCCAAAGGGGAGAAGGACGGTACGGCTATTGTTTCCACCGGCCTTGAAGGTGCGGTAGAACGGAAGCTTTCCCTTTCCGGGGAAGCAGGAGCATCCCTTAATGCGGCACTCGAGGGAAAATTCACGAGCCTTGAATCAGGTCTTCAACTGGCAGGGAATCTGTTTGAAGGTACGGCTGATTCCCGAATTGTTCTTCTCTCTGATGGGGAGGAAAATGTCGGGAGTATGGCGGCGGCAGGAAGGCTGCTGAAGGATCGTGGTATAGCAGTGGACGTTCTCCCGGTTCCCCAAAGAGAAATACGGGATGTGGCAGTTGAGGAGTTGCGTGTGCCGGATAAGCTGTATCAGGCAGAATCCTTTTATGTTGAAGTGATGATCAAGAGCACGTTCAAGACAGCCGGTGAACTCCGTATCTATGAGGACAATCGAGAAATTGGTCGGGAAGTGGTTGAAGTATCACCTGGTGAGAATCGTTTTGCAGTAAAGGGACTTGCCAAGTCACCGGGTCTTCATAGGTATCGAGCTGAAATTTTCATGGATGGCGATGAGTCCTCTGCCAACAACGTAGGGTTTGACTTCACTCGCGTGGACGGTCCGCCGAAGGTGCTGATTGTCGAAGGTACACCGGGAACGTCCGGCAACATCGCGGCTGCCCTGGAGTCCGGAATGATCGGGACCGAAGTGATTTCGCCCCATATGCTGCCATTGGAAGCAGCGAAATATGCTGTTTATGACAGTATTATTTTTAATAATGTATCTGGCAGCAATGTGGGTGGCAAGCAGATGGAGATGATCGAACAGGCAGTTCGAAGCTTCGGTATCGGATTTATGATGGCCGGAGGTGACGATAGCTTCGGAATGGGTGGTTATTTCAAAACCCCGATCGAAAAGGCGCTTCCTGTCTCGATGGAACTTGAAGGCAAACGGGAAATTCCATCACTGGGACTTATCCTAGTCATTGACCGTTCTGGCAGTATGGCTGGTAATAAAATAGAACTGGCCAAGGAATCAGCCATGCGCACGGTAGAGCTGCTGCGTTCCAAAGATACGGTGGGTGTGGTGGCCTTCGATGATAGTCCATGGTGGGTCGTTCCGCCTCAGAAGCTTGGGGATAAGGAGGAAGTGCTGAACGCCATCAGTTCCATTCCGAGTGCGGGAGGAACGAATATTTATCCCGCCGTTTCTTCGGCACTGGATGAGATGCTGACCATTAAAGCACAGAGAAGGCATATTATTCTCATGACCGACGGGCAGTCTGCTGTCCAATCCGGTTATGATGAGCTGACCCAAACCATGGTGGACAATAAAATTACTTTATCATCGGTCGCGGTCGGGATGGACTCGGACACGAACCTTCTGCAATCCCTCGCGGATGCGGCCAAAGGCCGATATTACTATGTAGAGGATGAAACGACGCTTCCTGCTGTATTCAGCCGTGAGGCGGTATTGATGGCCAAATCATACATCGTGGATAAACCATTTGTACCTGCCATGCAAAATGCGGGGGATTGGGCCTCACTGTTCGATCAAGGGCTGCCGGGATTGTACGGGTACGTAGCAACGACACCGAAAGCTTCAGCACAGACCGTGTTAACCAGCCCGGAACCGGATCCGATTCTTGCTAGATGGCAATACGGTTCTGGAAGAACTGTTGCATGGACGAGTGATCTGAGCGGAAAATGGTCGAAGGAGTGGGTGTCCTGGCCTGCGTTTGCTAACACATTAACTGAAATTGTAAAGTGGACTTTCCCGCAATTTGCTTCCTCACCTTTTGAGGTGACAACGACAGCAGCAGGCAATCAGGTTAAGCTGCAGGTCGTGTCAGATAGCGATAACCCACCGGAGAAGCTCGTTGCTAAAGTGGCTGGTGACGAGGCCGGAGAACAGACAGTGGAACTGATTCAGGAAGCGCCTGGGCGTTATACTGGAGAGGTGAACGTGTCGAAACCTGGGGCATTCCTAATGTCCCTTGAAGATGTCAGTGAAGGCAATTCGGTTCAAGCGGCGCCAGGCACAGGATTTGTTGTTCCTTATTCGCCGGAGTACCGAATTTCTTCAGGCAGCGGGGAAGATGGACTGAAGAAGCTGGCCGAGATGACCGGCGGCCGTGTTCTTTCCTGGGATAAGCCGGAGGAGGTATTCGACCGCGAGGCTACATCCCGGCAGGTGCTCCATGACTGGAGCTACCCGTTGCTCGTGGCGGCCCTCCTATTGTGGGTCGCCGACATCGCCGTGCGGCGCCTGGCTCTGCCATGGGCCGCCATCGGCGCACGTCTGGCCGCCAAGCTCCGCAGGCGGCCGGCTACAGCCGCCGAGACCGGGCGTGACGCCGGTCTCGATCGGCTCGCGGCGCGCAAAGACCGCGCCGCGAACTTCTACGGCAGCAGCGGCGGCTCCGCCAAGCCGCCTGCTGCCGACGGGTCCGTGCCCGAGCAGCCGCGTGATCGCGGCGCGGGCACCGGGGAAGCCGGGGGCGGGGGAACCGCGCCGGCTCCCGGGTCTGCTCCGGCGATGGGCCGTAAGGCCCCGCCGGAGGCGCGTGTTCCGCAGCGGCCGAAGATGCCGCAGCGGGAGAAACTCCCGGCCTCGGCGAAGCCGGCCGGGGGTACGGGCGGGCGCTCCGCAGGCCCGCCGCCTCCACCGCCGCCGCCGAAATCATCCGGCGGCAAGGCTCTGGAGGCAGAAGAGCAGAGCGGTTCCGCAATGGACCGCCTGCTCAAGGCGAAAAACCGTAATTCACGCTAGTATAGACTAACTCCTTTGTTATCTACAGTATAATGTAAGCTTTCCGCTCCCGTCTTTGGGTCATAAACCTGAAAGACGGGAGTTTTTTTGTTATTATTTTCTTATTATCAAGTAAATTCCAGCTACTCAGTTTAATAACATAAGTATAAAGAATTGCATTTGTTAAAATTTGAAATAGAGAGTAGACTTGTTTAGGCAAGCGTTCCAACAAATACCCATCGGGAGATGATTTTGATGAAAGCGTTGAGATGGCATGCTGTCAAAGATTTGAGATTGGAAAACATTGAGGAACCTAAGCCTTCCAAGGGCGAGGTTAAAATAAAAGTGGAATGGTGCGGTATATGCGGTAGTGATTTGCACGAATATACGGCAGGGCCGATCTTTATCCCTCTGGAAACTCACCCCCTCAGCGGTGATAAAGCGCCTATTGTAATGGGGCACGAGTTTTCTGGACAAGTGGTTGAAGTTGGAGAAGGCGTAACAAGAGCAAGTGTTGGAGATCGGGTCGTTGTCGAGCCGATTTATGCGTGCGGAACATGTCAGGCATGTAAGCAAGGACATTATAATCTGTGTGACAAAATGGGCTTTTATGGACTAGCCGGCGGTGGTGGCGGTTTTTCTGAATACGCAGCTGTACCCGAGGTAATGATTCATAAAATACCGGAGTCTGTATCTTATGAGCAGGGGGCTCTTGTTGAACCTTCTGCGGTAGCTCTTCATGCGGTGCGCTCCAGCAAATTGAAGGTTGGCGACAAAGCGGTAGTATTTGGGACAGGCCCTATCGGTCTACTTCTCATTGAAGCGCTGAAAGCTTCCGGAGCATCCGAGATTTATGCGGTTGAACTTTCAGAAGAACGTAAGCAAAAAGCAGCTGAGCTAGGTGCAATCATCATCGATCCGAAACAATATGATGCTGTTGAGGAAATTCATAAGCGGACAAACGGCGGAGTTGATGTTTCCTATGAAGTCACCGGCGTACCACCGGTACTGACTCAGGCGATCAAATCAACTAAAATCGGCGGCGAAACGATGATCGTCAGCATTTTTGAAAAAGAGGCATCCATTCACCCGCAAGATATCGTGCTAAAAGAACGTACCGTAACAGGGATTATCGGATACCGGGATGTTTTCCCGGCCGTGATCAGCCTGATGGCACAAGGTTATTTCCCTGCGGATAAACTGGTGACCAAGAGAATCACATTGGATGAAGTGATCGACGAAGGCTTTGAAGGTTTGCTCAGAGAAAGAAATCAAGTGAAAATCCTCGTCAAAGCCGAATAGAGAAATGACGGACCGGAATTCCAAGAAAAAATGGGATTCCGGTTTTTTCTTTAGAGATAAGACGTAAAGCATCGGAGTAAACTGCTACCTTATCTCGTGATTTTAAAGTCCGTAACGATTGCAAAACTCGTCGATTGTAGCAAATAGGGGAATGTAAGTCCGTCACGTGTTCCGCCCGGGGTTTTGTCTCGTACTAATCACTATCGATTAACGGCGATTAGCTAGTCAAGAACTTATTTTGGATTTGAGCCTCATTGCATACATAATATTCATGTAATCGCCTTATTTTAACATGCTTCAAACCGACTGCTTCCGGTTATAACCCCTCAGATAAGGGACATAATGCATGAAGGACTATCGACTCAATATAAGAGGTTGTTCAAAAAGTCCGCTACCGACCTTTTTGAACACGCACTATAAGAAATGAAAATTGTCTTATGGAAATGAAACGGCACAGATGATACAATAAGAGTCAAAATGATATTCTCAACATTCCTAACTGCCTATATCCCAAGAATCATCACAGGTGGAACGGAATTCAAGCACCGCATTTGAGGAGGACGAATCATGACAACTAATCAGACAATTGACAACTTGTCCATTGCTACAATTCGGACACTGGCTATTGATGCCATCGAAAAAGCTAAATCCGGTCATCCCGGCATGCCGATGGGTTCAGCACCTATGGGTTACCAACTGTTTGCCAAAACGATGAACCATAACCCGGACCAACCTACATGGATTAACCGCGACCGTTTTGTATTATCCGCAGGTCACGGATCGATGCTGTTATACAGCCTGCTTCACCTGAGCGGATATGATCTTTCCATTGAAGATCTGAAGCAGTTCCGTCAATGGGGCAGCAAAACTCCGGGCCACCCTGAATTCGGCCACACCGCTGGTGTTGATGCAACGACAGGGCCACTGGGTCAAGGTATTGCAATGGCTGTTGGTATGGCTATGGCTGAAGCTCACATGGGCGCAGTCTACAATAAAGATAACTTTAAGGTCGTTGATCATTTCACGTATGGCATTTGTGGTGACGGTGATTTGATGGAAGGTGTGTCTGCTGAGGCAGCTTCTATGGCAGGTCACATGAAGCTAGGCAAGCTGATCATGCTTTATGATTCCAATGATATTTCACTTGATGGTGAATTGAATCTTGCATTCTCTGAAAATGTAGCACAGCGCTTTGAAGCATACGGTTGGCAAGTACTTCGCGTAGAAGACGGTAACGATCTGCCTGCGATTGAGAAAGCTATTACGGAAGGCCAGGCTGACCTGAACCGTCCGACTCTGATCGAAGTGAAGACCGTTATCGGTTACGGAAGCCCGAACAAGCAAGGTAAAGGCGGTCACGGCGGTACTCACGGATCTCCGCTCGGATCTGAGGAAGCCAAGCTGACAAAAGAATTCTACAAGTGGGTTTATGAAGAGGATTTCTATGTTCCAGAAGAGGTTCGTGAGCATTTCGGACTTGTAAAAGAGCGCGGAATTGCATCCTTTAAAGCATGGGAAGAGCAGTTCGAGAAATACAAAGCAGCTTATCCTGAGCTTGCAGCACAGTTTGAACAAGCTGTATCCGGCGAGCTGGCTGAAGGCTGGGATAAGGATCTGCCGAAATACACGACGGAAGATAAAGCGGTATCTACCCGTATTGCTTCCGGTAAAGCTCTGAATGGCTTGATTGAAGGCGTACCGAATTTATTGGGCGGATCTGCCGACCTCGAGAGCTCCACAATGACACATCTGAACGGCCTGGCTTCTTTCACAGCTAACAGCTACGAAGGACGTAACGTTTACTATGGAGTTCGTGAATTTGCAATGGCAGCTGCTATGAACGGTGTTGCTCTCCACGGCGGACTTAAAATTTTCGGCGGCACATTCTTCGTATTTACGGATTATTTGCGTCCGGCTGTACGTTTGGCTGCGATTATGAAGCTGCCAGTAACTTATGTATTGACACATGACAGTATTGCAGTTGGGGAAGACGGCCCGACTCACGAACCGATCGAGCAGCTTGCATCCCTGCGTATTATTCCAGGTCTGACTGTTATCCGTCCTGCGGATGCGAACGAAACGTCAGCTGCATGGGCTTATGCTGCAGAGAACCAGGATCGTCCTGTAGCACTCGTATTGACTCGTCAAAACTTGCCAATTCTTGAAGCTACGGCTGATAACGCACGTGAAGGTATCAAGCGTGGTGCTTATGTTGTAGCTGATGCGAAGGAAGGCAAGGCACAGGCGCAGATTATTGCGACAGGTTCCGAAGTTCAACTGGCTGTGAAAGCACAAGAAGCGCTTGCTGAGGAAGGCATTCAGGTTCGTGTGATCAGCATGCCAAGCTGGGATCTCTTTGATCAGCAGGATCAGGCTTACAAAGATTCTGTTCTACTGCCTGACGTGAAAGCTCGCCTTGCTGTGGAAATGGCTCATCCGTTCGGATGGGAGCGTTATGTTGGAGATAAAGGCGCTATTCTGGGCATCTCCACGTTCGGTGCTTCGGCTCCTGGCGATCGTGTGATTTCAGAATATGGCTTTACAGTAGAAAATGTGGTTAGCCGCGTGAAATCGCTGCTCTAATCACCATAACGTTCAACATCATGATTGGATAGACATCGACACCCGCAAATGTTGCGGGTGTCGATCTATATATACATATTTTGAGGGGAGAGAGTCGGTCATGATTTGTGGGCTTCGATCGCTTTCTCGGCAGTATAAACGGGTTCAGGACAAAGAACCCTGAATCCGTATTATGCTACGATATTTTGGTGTTATTTCCTACCGGACTCCTCGGGAATATCGACGATAACGCCTTTGTATGACGGATCATGATTGTCCAGTTCTACTCCACCGCCAGCGAGTGTAGCTTTGCTGTTAATCAGACTGTAATAGGTTTCACCGACAGGGTAGTGAAAGCTAAATTGGGCAATAATCCAGTCTTTAACGTTTGGCTGTGTTCCGATTTCTTTCTTGAAACCAGCCGGAAGAAAGAATAAGTTGCTATGCTTCTTGTTATTGTTATCAACCTTGGCCTGCCATTTTAATTCGGCCGTATTATTGTCAATTTCAAAATAACTGGCAAGATCGTTGTCAAGAATAAAGTATTTATCCCACTCACCTCTAGGGAAGTAATAGTTGAAACTTTGCATTTCCATATAAGTCCTCTCAAGCTCTGCTTGAGGAAGCTTCGATATGTGCGGAACCATTATAGCTGCATTCCGTGCGGTGGAAAGATCCTTGCTCTTTAAATCGGCAATCGTCTCGGAACGGGGCTTGGTTACATATGCGGCCTTGGCAGGACCATTCCAGTATACCTTTGCGCTGAATGCATCAGCTACGGCCCGCAACGGAATCATCATCTTTCCTTTGTGGAGAAACGGTGCGACCTTTAAAGTTAGTTTTGTGTCATTGTTTTGAAGTGTTTTGCTGCCAGCAGATATAACAATCTTGGTGTCTTTACCGGTGATGCTTACCTGCTTTTTCACCTTGTCGTACTGGTAGTGATAGTCTCCGAGCCCTTTAAGGTCGGTTAGAGTGACGAAGATGTTTCCTTCTCGGACCAACACCTCTCCGTAGGCTTTATCACTGTTAATGTAGGCCATAGGAGCTGAAACGGAAACCGTGGTTGAGGCAGCTTCCACTTGTTGGGTGTTGAACGAGGGCGTCAAAATTGCTGCTAGGACGGCAGCTGTAGCCAGTATTTTGAGTCTTTTGAATTTCATGATGGTAATTCCTCCCTTCGGTGTGTTTAACGTTATATACCAGAAAAAGTTGCAGCATTAATATATATCCGGATAATAAAAAGCCTCCTCGATGTCATTCCTTGAAATACAAGGAGTGACATCGAGGAAGGCAGGTGTAAGCCTGTCATGATTACTGTTCTTTTTGTCCGCCGATGGTCTGACCGATCCAGGCTTCGTAACATTTCACGACAGCCGAGAGATCCTCTTCCCCGTAACCTTCACTTGCACCTGCTTGAAACAGGCTTTTTGCCAGGTTCAACATAGGTGAAGGCATGCCGATTCCGTCTGTAAGAGAAGAGGCAAGTTTCAGATCTTTGAGCATCAGGGCGAGAGAAAATTGGTTGCTGAAATCACCTTCAATGATTTTACGACCTTTCAGATCTGCGGCTTTACTTGCTGCCGATCCAAGCTGAACGAGCTCCAGGAAGTTGTCAGCCGGGATACCGGATTTGGCTGCAATGGCAAACCCTTCGGCCAAGGCAAGGTTGTTGATCCCGACCATCGTGTTATGGGCTAGCTTGGCTACAGCACCGCTGCCGTTCGGCCCCATGTGAATGACCTTTTTGCCGAGGGTATCGAACACATCAGCTTGAGCTTCGATCACGGCTGCATCTCCACCGACCATAAATACGAGGGTGCCGTCGATAGCCGCTGGCTTGCTGCCCGTGACAGGTGCATCAAGGAAGGAAGCACCTTGAGCCGATACCGCCGTAGCGATTTCCTTAACGAGGTCCGGTGAGATGGTGCTGCAGTCGATGACGGTCATGCCTTCGGATAATGATGAGAGGATGCCGTTCTCGCCATAAAAAACGTTACGTACGGAGTCATCGTTGCTCACCATCGTAATGACAACGTCGGCTCCTTCCGAGGCTTCTCGCGGGGTTGGGGAGGTAGAAGCCCCTTGTTCTGCGAGCGGGCGGCATTTCTCATCTGTACGGTTGTATACCGTTACTTCATAATCTCGTTTAAGCAGATTGGAAGCCATGGGAGCACCCATGGTGCCAAGGCCTATAAATGCGATTTTTTTCATAAATATCACCTTCATATGTAATTTCTTCGAACGCGTTAATCTTAACACGCGACTATGGTATATTCCACACCTCGATGCTGCGGAGCGGGCAGGTGTTTTATACCATATCGATAAACTTGACAGTTCGGAGGCGAAACTTGATCACTCCAGCAAATTAAAGTATTCTATTATAAATGTTGACTCTCTCTACAAGACAAGACAAATCAGGAGGCTGTAAACTAATGTCGAAAAAAGTTAAGTTTGACTACAGCAAGGCTCTATCTTTTTTTAACCAGCATGAGATCGATTATTTGGCTGAGCCGATCCGTCTGGCTCATGATCAGTTACATAATCAAACCGGCGTTGGCTCGGATTATCTTGGATGGATCGACCTGCCGACTCAATATGATAAAGAGGAATTCGCACGGATCCAGAAGGCTGCTGCGAAGATTCAAAGTGATTCTGAAGTTCTGATCGTCATTGGTATCGGCGGTTCTTACCTCGGTGCTCGCGCAGCTATCGAAATGCTGTCCCACTCCTTCTACAACGTACTTCCGAAAGATAAGCGCAAAACGCCGGAAATTTATTTTGCAGGTAACAATATTAGCTCCACTTATGTAAACCACCTGCTTGAAGCTATTGACGGCAAGGACTTTTCCGTGAACGTCATCTCCAAATCCGGTACAACTACGGAGCCGGCTATCGCTTTCCGTATTTTCCGTGCAGCACTGGAGAAGAAATACGGCAAGGAAGAAGCACGCAAACGCATCTATGCAACAACCGATAGAGAAAAAGGCGCACTCAAGAAGCTTGCGAATGAAGAAGGTTATGAATCCTTTGTTATTCCAGACGATGTGGGTGGACGTTATTCCGTTCTGACCGCTGTAGGTCTGCTGCCGATCGCTACAGCAGGTATCAATATTGAAGAAATGATGCAGGGTGCAGCTGACGCCTCCAAGGAATACAGCAACCCGAACGTAGCGGAGAATGAAGCTTATCAATATGCAGCTGTCCGTAACGCTTTATACCGCAAAGGTAAAGGCATCGAAATTCTCGTCAACTATGAGCCATCCCTCCATTTTGTTTCTGAATGGTGGAAACAGCTGTATGGCGAGAGCGAAGGCAAGGACTATAAAGGTATTTATCCGGCGTCAGTGGACTTCTCCACCGATTTGCACTCCATGGGTCAATTTGTTCAGGAAGGCAGCCGAAATATTTTCGAAACCGTCATTCAGGTGGAAAACGTATCGAGCCACATTACGATTGAATCCGATCCAGATGATCTCGACGGTCTTAATTTCTTGACAGGGAAAACGATGGATTTTGTGAATAAAAAAGCGTTCCAAGGTACGATGCTGGCACATACAGACGGCCAGGTTCCTAACTTGATTGTTACAATTCCAGATTTCACTCCCTATTCTTTTGGATATCTGGTATACTTTTTCGAAAAGGCCTGCGGAATTAGCGGTTATCTGTTAGGTGTGAACCCGTTTGACCAGCCGGGCGTGGAAGCGTACAAGAAGAATATGTTCGCTTTGCTTGGCAAGCCGGGTTACGAGAAAGAAAAAGCAGAGCTCGAAGCCAGACTTTCCGAATAACACCATCTAACACATTAGACAGAACAGCTGAAGGAAGCAGTTTTCCGGTTTATTTATGCCGGGAACTGCTTTCTTGGCAATAAGGGGTTGAAATCGGCATATGCTGGAACGTTACAAAACGGTGAGGTCAACGGGTTCGAAAGAGATTGTCATTAAGAAATCCCGGTTTATCGGGCATGTTATGCCAGTGGAGACCGAGGAGTCCGCGGTCGCATTCATTGAGGAAATGAAGAAAAAGCATTGGAATGCAACACATAACTGTTCCGCTTATATGATTGGGGAACGGGATGAGATCCAGAAGCAGTCAGACGACGGAGAACCAAGCGGAACGGCAGGTAAGCCGATTCTCGAGGTGATCCGAAACCAGGGGCTCAAAAATGTAGCCATTGTTGTGACACGTTATTTTGGCGGTATTATGCTCGGGGCAGGTGGATTGATCAGAGCCTATACCGATGGTGCTGTCGCGGCCATTGAGGCTGGGGATTCCATCACCCGTGTGCTTCACAGGGAAGTATTTGTTGAACTGGATTATACTTGGCTGGGCAAGGTGGAGAACGAACTACGGAGTCGGAACACCCGAATGGGTGAGACGATGTTTGCAGATAAGGTTACACTGACTTGTCTGCCTCTGAATCAGGAGAAAGACATTTTCATCGAATGGATGGTGGATTTAACTCAGGGACAGTCCGTGATTACGGAGGGAGAGCGGTTCTATTTTATTGAAGGGGAATAAATGATATGGCAAGAAGAGCGGTAGAACGGGAGTTGTCAAGGGAGCGTATATTGGAAGCGGCCAGGCATTTGTTTATTACTAAAGGATACCGGGCCATCTCGATGCGGAGCATCGGGCAGCACCTGGGTTACAGCCACGGGTCCTTATATTATCACTTTAAGGAAAAGGCGGAGCTTTTCTACGCCATTGTCATGAAAGACTTCAACGATCTTGCCTTATTGCTGAATGAAGCAGCCGGAAAAGCACCTAGTGATGGAGTATCTAAGCTGGAACAGCTTTTGCTTGAATTCGTCCGGTTCGGAATGAACAATCCCTATCAGTATGAAATCATGTTTATGATCAGGGATGAAGAGCTGCTTGCTTACTGTCGTTCTGAGCAAAGTCGCTGCTTCGATATGTTCTCGGCACTAGTTCGTCAGCATTTGCTTGATAATGTTCATTGTGAGGAGGAGAGACGTAACTTGCCCCTCACCTTGTTTTTGTCGATACACGGCTTCGTTTCGTTTTATATTCAGGACAGGATTAGCTTTGAGGAGATTAAGCCAGCCGCCGTCTCTCATGTAAAAGTACTGTGCCGAAGTTTATACAGCAGAGTGTAACCCCCGCTTAAATGTGTAATGGGGCGAGTTTTTTTAAGCTTGTACTTCACCGAATTACTTCGTTCTAGCGTTGAAACGTCAATTTCCTAATGAATTAAAGACAGGAGCCAGCTTTGAAACCGCTGCCTGTCTTTTTTTTGTCTCGGTCCGTCAAACTCGCAGAAATAAATCCCCGAATAAGTCCAAAAGATGGATTGACGACCATAATCTCCTTTTGGTAAAGTGTTTATAACATTAATACCAAGTATACTAATGGGTAATATGAGTTTAAAGTTGACCGGACTGTCCGGAGGCAGGAGGTACGAATCTTGACAGCGCTGATCCGTCATAAAGGTTGGATGTGGGGATTTAGAAGCACGATTTTGCTCTATTTTGGCGTACTTGTTGTCCTTCCGGTTTTAGGAGTATATGTGCAGTCATTTTCCGCCGGATGGGAGCATTTTGCGGCCAGTCTGCTCGATCCGATCGCATGGAAAGCTGTTTTACTAACTTTGAAGCTGGGATTCATCTCTGCGCTAATCAACATTGTGGTCGGCACAATGGTTGCATGGGTGCTGACCCGGTACCGTTTTCCCGGCAGGACGCTGCTGAACAGTCTCGTTGATTTACCGTTCGCTTTGCCGACGGCGGTGGGTGGACTGATGATCCTGCTTCTGCTTGGGCCAGGCAGTCTAATCGGGCAGGCTGCGGAAGGTCTTGGTTTTGAAATTGTGTTTCATCAGCCCGCTATTGTGATTGCCATGGTCTTTGTGACTTTTCCATTTGTTATACGTGCAGTTCAGCCACTTCTAGAAGAACTTGAGCCTTCCCAAGAAGAAGCGGCTTACACGATGGGGGCTTCAAAGGCCCGCACTTTCATTCGTGTGATTCTTCCATCCATGAGCCCGGGAATTATTAGCGGCGGGATGCTGGCTTTCTCCAGGGCAATCGCGGAATTCGGGGCCGTTGTACTGGTAGCTGGCAACATTCCGGGACGAACACTCGTGGCGTCTGTCTTCATCTACGGTGAAATAGAAAGTGATAATCCAGCCGGTGCGGCGGCGGTATCTGTATTGCTCCTTACCCTGTCTTTTATCGTCCTATGGATTATGAACAGGGTGCAGCAGAGGAGGGGACGGGCGTGAGAAAGTTAACAATTGGACTTACGTATGCTGTGTTCTTCATTCTTCTGATTGCTCCTCTGTCCAAAATCGTGACAGAGTCATTCAGCGGCGGGTTGGTCGGATTGGGTAAGGCGCTAGGCAGACCTGAGGCGATCCACGCACTGCTGATGACGGGATCTATCGTCGTGATTGTGACAATGCTGAATACCCTGTTCGGCATTATGTTGGCCCTTTATCTCGTTCGGGCGAGTTGGCTCAGCGTGAAGATCAAAAGCTTGCTGAACAGCATTGTTGATCTTCCATATGCGGTGTCACCCGTCATCGGAGGTCTGATGATCGTACTTATTTTGGGACCGGACAGTATTATCGGAGGATTTCTTGAAGGAGCCGGCTTTAAGGTCGTATATGCTTTCCCCGGCATGGTCATTGCAACGCTGTTTGTTACCTTTCCGCTGATGGTTCGTGAAGTTATGCCCGTTCTGCAGGAAATCGGTTCGGACCAGGAGCAGGCAGCCTCGACGCTTGGTGCATATGGCTGGATGACCTTTTGGAAGGTAACCTGGCCTATGATCCGTTGGGCCGTTGTTTATGGGATGGTACTGACAATTGCCCGCTCACTGGGAGAGTTCGGTGCTGTTCTCGTGGTTTCAGGAAACATCATGAATAGGACGCAAACCGCAACAACCCTCGTATATCAGGATGTTGAGAATTTTAATGTTGCGGCAGCGAGTGGGGTTGCCTTGGTGCTGGCTGCTTTTTCAGCGGGCCTCTTGCTCTTGATGGAATGGGTCAAAAAGAGAAAGGAAGTGCATTGATATGCATGTGCAAGTTCGTGATCTGAACAAACATTTCGGTACCTTTCATGCTGTGAAGGATGTCAGCTTCGATATTGAAAAGGGGCATTTAATCGGACTTCTCGGTCCAAGTGGCGGCGGCAAAACGTCTATTCTACGCATGCTGGCAGGACTCGAAACCCCTGATTCCGGTCAAATCTGTTTCCATGGTCAAGTTGTGAACGACATACCGCCCCAAGAACGCGGCATCGGGTTTGTGTTTCAGAACTATGCGCTGTTCAAGCATATGACGGTATTCGATAATATCGCATTCGGATTGAAGGTGAAGAAGGCTCCCAAGGCCAAAATAAAAGACCGGGTGATGGAGTTGGTGGAATTGACGGGACTTAGCGGATTTGAACGCCGTTATCCCCACCAACTGTCCGGTGGACAGCGTCAGCGAGTTGCCTTTGCCCGGGCTTTGGCACCAGAGCCGCAGCTGCTTCTGCTCGATGAGCCTTTTGCCGCCATTGATGCAAAGATCCGTCAGGAACTTCGTTCATGGCTCCGGGAATTGATTGAACGAGTAGGCATTACATCTATTTTTGTGACTCATGACCAGGATGAAGCGATTGAGGTAGCTGATGAGATTATGATTATCAATCAGGGTCGGGTAGAACAGAAAGGGACACCGTGGGATATTTACAAGGAGCCGACAACACCATTTGTTGCGACCTTTATCGGCGAATCCACCATTGTGGAGAAAGCATCGGATTTGAAAGGATTTGATTCTATCGCGAACGGACCACAAGCACGTGCGTTAATCCGTCCTGAATATATCGAGATCGGCGGAGAGCATGAGTTTCCTATCCTTTCGGCCACCGAAAAGGGTATCGTCAAACATTTGCATTTTCGCGGAAGTGAATGGCTTGTTGAGGTTGAGGTGAACGGACTGAAGCTGATAACTTACCGTTCCTTGGAGAAAGAAACGCTGCAGCCCGGACAAGACGTTCGTGTGCTTGTACATCGTGCTTATTTGTTTAACGACGAGAGCAGCTGGATTGAGGAGAACCGGCTCAAGGTTGATCCAATGCCGATCATGATCTGATATGTGAGGGAGGAAGGAGAAGGGAGAAGATGAGGAAACGGTATCGGTTGGTAAAAGGTTCATATAGCATTAGGATGGGCATGATGCTTCTCCTGCTTCTCCCGTTGCTGGCGGGTTGTGCAGACAGCCATGTGAATGAAAAGACGGCATCTGCACAACCCGGTGAACGGATACTGGTCATTGGCGCTTACAGCGTGGCCCGGGATGCGATGGCAGAAGTTGTTCCTGCTTTTCGGGAGATGTGGCTTGAGCAAACTGGCGAGAGAATTAACTTCCAGGAATCATACGAGGCATCCGGCACACAGGCCCGCTCCATTACAGGCGGCTTTGAAGCAGATGTCACCCTACTGGCACTGGAAGGGGATGTGGATAAGCTGGTGAAATCCGGTCTTGTGAAAAAGGACTGGAACCAGCAGCCTTATGGCGGTATGGTTACCCGCTCGATTGTAGTCCTCGGGACAAGGGAAGGCAACCCGAAGGGAATACAGGATTTCGATGATCTTGTAAGGCCTGATGTGAAAGTGCTGTACCCGAATCCAAAGACGTCGGGCGGTGCGCAGTGGGATATTAATGCGATATATGGTGCGGGCCTTAAACGCTCCGAAGATCAGGGAAGCAAGGATCCTGCTGCGGCAAAGGCATTTCTGGAGCAAGTGCACCGTAACGTGGAATCTCTCGACAAAAGTGGCCGTGCCTCGATGGCGGCGTTTGAATATGGCGTGGGTGATGTGATCGTCACGTATGAAAATGAATTGCTGGCGCGGATCGCTCAAGGTATAAAGTATGACATCGTCATTCCGGAATATACGATGCTGATCGAGAATCCCGCTGCTGTCGTTCACCAATACGCAGAAAAGCATGGAACGCTTGATGTGGCGGAGGCTTTTGTGGAATATTTGCATTCACCGGAAGGGCAGCGTGTATTTATGAAATACGGTTTCCGTCCGGTGGAGGAATCTGTGTACCGAGAAGGTGAACAGCAATTTCCACAACCACCCGGGCTATTTGATATAGAATATCTCGGCGGGTGGGAGCATGTTCGTGAGACGCTCTATTCTAAGCGGGGAATCTGGTATCAGGTGTTGGCTGGAATATGATGATGCGTGTAAGGGTAAACTCCAGTTAATCCTCCTAAAGTTACTAAAGTAAATAACGCCCTCTGCCGAGTATGCGCAGAGGGCGTTGTTATTTGTCTTCAATTACTCCGTGCAATAAAGCGGCCCAGTACGAGATAAATTCCGGCATATTGTTGTACTTAGTGCAATAAAGCGGTCCAGTACGAGACAAATTCCGGCATATTGTTGTACTTAATGCAACAAAGCGGCCCAGTGCAAGTCAAACTCCCGCCTATTGTTGTACATCGTGCAACAATTCGGTCTTCATCGTGCACCACTCTTCCCGCGTTATCCCCATCCGAATGGAGTCATAATATACACCTTCATAGTATCGGCACTGGCGCATACGGCCTTCCAGCTGCATGCCGATCTTCTCGGCACATCGCATCATTCTTGGATTCCCCGACCAGGTTGTAATTCCAACCCGTCCAACCTCCGAATTTTCAAATATGTAATCCACCCATAAGGAGAGGGCATCCGTGCCGTATCCGCCGCTCCAATAATCAGGAGAATAGATGACGATACCTGCCTCCAGCCAGCGAGTGCCCTTGCTCTCCCAGTAATAAGTGACAATTCCAACAATTTGGCCGTCAGCTTCTATGAGCAGGTCATCCGGAAGCTCATCCGAGTCGAAATCGGTTCCCCATTGCTTTAAAAATTTCTCATATGATATGTGATCATGTGGGAAGTAAGGAGCGTCATACTTTTTCCATTCCGGCTTCTCACAACCGTAAATGAGATCGTACAGCACCGGCATATCTTCCATGGCGCGTGTCCGTAGGGTAACTCGTTTTCCTTGTAAGAATACTTGTTTCATCGTGTGAAAAATCCTCCGCTTCATATCAATATCCATTTGGTGAAAATGTCAATTGTTCCTATTTCAACAACCATCAGCTGCATTCCTTTATTTCTGAGTCATGTAAATAAATTCAGTCTGGAGACAACTTCCTTGAAAAAAATAACGTTTATAAATATATGAAAATATAAAGAGCATGTTATGGCTGAAGAGAGAGGAGAAAGACTTTCATGAATAGAAAATGGATTCTATGGGGCTTATGTATACTTCTTGTATTGCCAGCCTGCGGGATAAATGAGTCAACCGATAAACAGCAATCACAGAAAGAGGGACAGGAACTAACACTTGATCCTAAAGAAAGAACAGCTGTCCTCGATAAATTGGATAAAAAAATCGTAGAAGCACAAAATGCATTTGGTCTGCGTCTTCACCAGAAGATATCGAAGCAGGGAACCGAAGACAATGTCATCATCTCTCCATACAGCCTATCTGCGGCTCTGGCTTTGGCCTATAACGGAAGTGCTGGTGATACAGCGAAGGAAATGGAGCGGGTGCTGGGCTGGAGTGATATGGGCCTTGCCAAGGTGAATGATGCCAACCGTCAGCTGAAATCGCTCTTGGAACATGGGGGCGGAGTGACACTGAATATTGCTAATTCTGTATGGATTCAGAACGGATTTGTGATGAAAGAGCCCTACCTGAATGAGGTTAAAGGTGCATACGGCGCAGAAATCAAGATGACGGATTTAAGTCACGACGATTCCGTTAAGGAAATTAACAGCTGGGTAGATCAGAATACAAACGGGAAGATTACCGAACTGTATAATGAGCCGCCACAGGTAAACACTCTCCTAATCAATGCCGTTTATTTTAACGGAGGGTGGATGGATGAATTCGATCCCCAACGCACAAAAGAAGAGAATTTCACATTGGCGGATGGGACCGTGAAGAGGGTTCCTATGATGAAGCAGGAGCGGGGATTCAGTTACAAAGAAAGTGACAAATGGCAGGCCGTGCGTCTTCCATATGGGGACGGACGGATGCATATGCTCGTTGTTGTCCCGAGCAAAGAGTCATCGCTCGATGAACTGCATAAGGAGCTGTGGAAAGACCCTTCGATATGGCAGGACGAGTATTCATTTGAGACGGTGAAGCTGGAACTGCCCCGTTTTAAGGCTGAGCTGTCAGCAGAGCTAACCGATGTGCTTAAGGCAGCTGGAATCCGGAAAGCTTTTGATCCAAAGACGGCTGATTTTAGCGTCATGGCTGAATCGCCATTATATATCGGAAGAGTAAAGCATAAAGTGGTAGTGGATGTAAACGAAAAGGGGACAGAGGCGGCTGCAGTCACATCGATTGATATGCCGACAGATGCAGCACCGCTGCAAACCCCGATTAAGATGATTGCAGACCGACCGTTTTTTTTCGCGATTGAAGACCGGGACACGGAAACCTGGTTGTTCATCGGGTCCGTCACCAATCCCTAGCATATAATGAATGATCAAATATTTTCCATGAAATAGGTAAACTTTGTTATAATGGTCGAATAATAGTAAATTGAACAACAAGGGGAGTATATGATGTGCCTATGTCCATTCCAAAGCCGAATTTATTCATTGGTTCATCCAGAGAAGCCATCAAGTATGCCCGTGCGATTCATGAACAGATCAAGAGGACGGCTCAGGTAACACCGTGGTATGGTGGAACATTCGGGGCCAATGCGTATACGATGGAAGCACTGGAGCGGCAGCTGGAACAAAGTGACTTCGGCGTGTTCGTATTTTCTCCTGACGATGTAGCTCTTATTCGGGGAAAGCATGTTTTCGTAACGAGGGACAACACCCTGTTTGAGATGGGGTTGTTCTGGGGAAGGTTAGGAAGGCGTCGAGTCTTCTGCATCATGCCTGATCAGGTGGAGCCTGACGATCAATTGATTCAGGATGTCACGATAAAAGAATATCATCTTCTATCCGATCTGCAAGGACTTACGCTCTTGGAATACGAGCTGCGGAGTGATCAAGATTATAAGTCGGCGGTGGATGTCGCCTGCGGACACATCATAAACGCGATTGAAGCAGAGTCATTTTTTAATAACCCGACCGAAGTCATCAGGCAGAAGGAAGCGGAGCTAAAGCGTAAGCAAAGTGTGCTCCATTTTTTCTGGGAGTATAATCGTAATGTGCATGTAACGGATCTCTCTGAGAAATATCACGCACTTAGCGAAGCGGTGCGCAATTCTTTGCTTCCGCCTACGCTAGGAGATTTCCGGGTCACCGGAGCCGCGTTTTGGGCGAAATCCGGAAATGATGGAATGGCTCAAATCGGGGGCAATGTAGGAAGAGGACGTTTTTTTTCGTTTAACGTAAATGACAGTAATAGGGGTACCCAGCAGTCGACTTACGTGATAGACGTCTATAATAGCGGTAAATGGGCATTTTATCACGAAGAGGAAGTTGCGCAGGTGTATGTGTTCTGCTATCCTTTAGGTGTAAATCATGTTTTATCGGTTCATTTAACAGGAAATCTAACGCTATCCGACGAAGAACTTGGAGAAGTCGTTGAACATAATCGTGAACTACTTCGAACCATCAGGCATTTAGTTGGAGGGGATTCCATATGAGCAGGAATGAGAAAAAGAAGATTGCAGGAAATCTGGGGTCCGCCAGCAGTCATTGGGTGGTCCGCGGAAGTATTCCTGTGGAAGGTGCTTTGAAACCGCGCGAGCGTTCTGGGAGACGACAGAAGAAATCAAGCATTTATATCGGTCCTTCCGTAGAAGGTACAGACAAGAAGTATGTTAAAGTTATCAGCGGAGCGGTAGATGACAAGAAGCCCTCATTTGCATAATTCATAATGAAACTGCCGGGCTTCCGGTGCGATCATAGATGAGATGATAAGCCGTTCGGCATACTGCCGGCGGCTTTTATTGAAGATTTTCAGAAGCGGGCTTCCTTATAACGCAACAAAAAATAGCCGCTACAAGTGGTCTATTAACTATGAGGTATGTTGATATACGCTTTTTAGATAGGGAGAAGGGGAACAGCATGGATACACTAACTTTTTTAGGCACGGGAGATGCCATGGGGGTACCGCGTGTGTACTGCGATTGCGGGGTATGTACTGAGGCGCGTTCCTCTGGAAATAACCGCCGCCTGCGTTCTTCGGTAATGGTGGAGGACGGACAGAATAGGTTTATGATCGACTGTGGGCCGGATTGGCGGAGTATGATGGAGACAAACGGAATCCGGCAGGTGAACCATATGCTGATCACCCATGCACATTTCGATCATATCGGAGGACTTCCCGAATGGGCTGATGCCTGCCGATGGCTTAGGGTCAAAGGAAGCCTATATGCTCCTCGGGAAGTGCTAGAACAGATCCAGCGGCAGTATCCTTGGCTGTCGAATCATATGATAATAACAGAGGTAGATGACGGCATCACACTTTGCGGTTGGGATATTTCATGCTGGAAGGTGAATCATGGAAAGAATGGCTATTCTTATGCGTATCGGTTGGAGAAGGACAGCTTTTGTTGGGTGTATAACTCAGATTCAATTAATCTGAACGACGAGGAAAAGAAGCCACTATACGATTTGGATCTCTTGGTGCTCGGTACAAGCTTTGTCCATGAGACGGCGGAGTTTTCAACCCGATCTGTGTATGACATGAAGGAAGCAGCTGAACTGTTGGCTGAGGTAAAACCTCGAAAGACTGTATATACTCATATGTCACATGGTGTAGATGTTAATCAGCAGATTGATCTTCCTCCAGGAACGGTTCTGGCTGCTGCCGGTATGAGTGTGAAGCTGTCCCGCTAAACTTAACGTGTCAAAAGACACGCCTTGTCCGAAGCCGATTCATCTCACGATTGAAATCGCGAGTGTTCTCAGCTAATTCATAAAGGAGGCTCGAACCTAGGCATTCAAAACCTTGGATACGAGCCTCTTTTGTTCATAAAATATTTATTATTTATTCCGCGTTCAGCACAAATTTCTCGATTACATGTTTAACGCCATCTTCGTTGTTGCTGAGCGTTATATAATCCGCTAATTGCTTGAGCGGCTCAATAGCATTGCCCATGGCAACACCAAGGCCTGCACATTCCAGCATTTCGTGATCATTCCAGGAGTCGCCAATCGCAATGGTCTGTTCCAAAGCGCAGTCAAAATGATTCGCAAGGAACGTCAAAGCATGGCCTTTCGTACCTTCTTTATGCATGAATTCCAGAAAATATGGTTTGGATTTCGTGATATGCATTTGATCGCCAAGCAGCTCCTGGAATACCGGAATCAGCTCGTCGAGATAAGCAGGATCATCGATGATCAGCATTTTAGGTGTAGGCTGTTCGATCACTTTGATGAAATCAGGTTCAATATAATAAGGCGTGCGATTCAGTGCACAATAATCGATCAGTTTTTGGTTCTCTTCCCGGGAGTATAGCTTGTCATCAATATAAGTCTGCAGATGCAGATTATGCTCCACACAGTACTCATACAGCTTTCTGGCAGCGTCAACGGGAACATAGCGTTCATAGAGAACCTCTTCGTCCAGCAAATTCTTAATCAAAGCCCCTTGATAAGTGATGATCGGCACATTTAGTCCAGTTTGGCGAGCAATCGCTTGTGCGGATGCATAGGCACGTCCAGTCGCCAGTGTTACTACAACACCCTTCGCAACAGCTTGCTCTAACGCTTGTTGGACACCCGGGGTAACTTCTTTATCGTCATTGATGAGTGTGTCATCGATGTCGATAGCAATCAGTTTGTATTGGGTCATGGTTGTCTCTCTCCTTTTTATCTCTATCTTAACTCTATTGTACCGCTTGCGGCGTGGATTTCAATTCGGCCAGGATCATATTGTCCATAGAGTGGAAAGGGTAGACAAAAGGAGGGTTTTTTTGCTATACTAAAATGCCGAACATACATTCCCGTATGTATTACGGCTGAAAGAAATGAACGGGCTCAAACAAGACAACGAGAGAATGAAAGGAAGTCATTTATTATGATGGGAAGAGCCCATTTGGTTATTAGCACCGGCGTCACCTTGTCGGTCATGGGGCTGGCCGGAATTCCCGTTACACTCCCGGCTGCGGCTGCGGCCGCAGTCAGTTCGCTACTTCCTGACATCGATGAGCCGAACTCCATTTTGGTCAGAACGGTCATCCCAACAGGACTGCTGCGTGTGCTTCAGTTGGCATTGATTGTGGGAGCCGTATTTATTTTTTACTACGGACAGGATTATGCTCCGTGGAATCTGGCATTGGCGGGTCTGATTGCCGTCGTATCCTTTCTGCCCGGACGGACGCTGCGTCATATCGTGATGTTTATGATTGGTCTGGGACTTCTTCAGTTCGGCCAAGCCTTCAGTCCGTGGAACACAATTGCCGGTTGCGTACTGATGATTTCCACGCTCGTTTCCCATCGTGGTCTGACACATACTGCATATGCTGCGGCAGGCTGGACTATGCTGCTCTATTTCGCAACAAAAGGAACAGCGGGAGGGGAGAGCTTATGGATTGCAGGTGGAATGTCTTATGCCCTTCATTTGGCCGCCGATATGCTAACGAACAGGGGAATACGACCATTACCCCCGCTGAAATTTAGAGTGAAGTTCAAACTAATGAGCACAGGAAGTAAATGGGGTAACACAGTAGAGAACGTGTGCATCGTGCTCACACTCGTCCTTCTCTTTTATGTATTCATCGCATCCAAATAATACGAACGGGGGGTGTCCCAAAAGGTCCATGACCTGGGACGCCCTTCATGTCTGTTGTAAGACGCTACCTGTAGAATCGTTCCTACTTAAGAAGTGCACAATAGTAAAACCAAGCAGGCCACCCAAGGATCAAGAATGAATCCTCGAGTGACCTGCTTTTTTTGAAAGATATCCCTGTTAGAATCGTGACGTCAGTATTGTTGCTCTACTCCTCTAAAAAGATCAGACCGATCAGGTCATCAAACTCCAGATTGCCGAAGTAATGCTTGACGTCAATGGATGAGAGGGCTTCTCTTACTTCATTCTCTTCGTAACGTCTGCCGCGAAGCGCATTTTCGATATCGGCGACATCGCCTACACCGAAGAAGTCGCCGTAAATTTTTATTTCACCGATATGTCCGTCTTTAATATTCATGCGGATGTCGATAATGCCGACCGGGAATTTTTTCGCGTGTTTCACATTGCTTTCTGGTGATAAGCCATAGTTCCAGTCCCAGTTTTGGTAACGCTCTTTGGAGATTTGATTTATTATTTCCCAGTCCTTCTCTTGAAGAACGTACTGTGGAACCTGATCAGGCTCCATACTAAAAATCGAACGTAGCAGCTCTGCGCGGAACTGTTCAATCGTCATATCCGTACCCAGCAGCTCCTTAATGTTCGCCACCCGGCTACGGACGGATTTCGTACTCTTTGATTTGAATTTTTCCGGGTTAACTTTAAGTGAAGCTTGTACTTTGTCTAGATCCAGGTCGAACATTAAAGTCCCGTGGCTGAACATGCGTCCCCGTGTAGAGAACTGGGCGTTGCCGGAAATCTTTTTCTCTCCGACTTGAAGGTCATTACGGCCGCTGAGCTCAGCGGGAACACCCATTTTTTGAAGGAAATCGATAACGGGTTGGGTAAACTTTAGGAAATTATGAAATGACTGGCCATCGTCCTTTGTAATAAAGCTGAAATTAAGATTGCCGAGGTCATGGTATACAGCACCACCTCCGGACAATCGCCGAACAACCTGTATATTGTTGTCACGGACAAACTCCTGATTGATTTCTTCAATCGTGTTCTGGTGTTTGCCGATGATAATCGACGGCTGATTAATGTAGAAGAGCAAATAGCTGTCTTCCATAGGCAAGTGCTTCAAAGCGTATTCTTCAATCGCTAGGTTAATGGAAGGATCATGGATTCCCTGATTATCGATAAAGAGCATATGTACGCCTCCGTATAGTTTCTTTTCTGGTATAAAGCTTCAGATCTATTGTAAACCAATGTCCGGCTTTAGGGCAAAGGGGGAGGGGCAATTCACAGGCGCATACGAATAAATACGTGAGATATCTATGATGGTTATACAGGCGGAAATAAGGTCCACGGCAAGCGGGGAGCGGCTATTCAATTTTTCTCTGTGAAGTTTCAGGTTGTAAGCCGAGAGGATATTTCATATAATCGTCAAAAGAGAAGTAAGCTTGGCAAAAAAGAATATTCAATACTCGCGAGGTCCTGGAGAATAAGCAAAGCATATGTTTTGCTCCCGGGTTAAAAGGGAAGTCGGTGCAAGTCCGGCGCGGTCCCGCCACTGTGAATCAGGGATATCCTCCATTACTGCCACTGGCCTGAACAGGGTCGGGAAGGCGGAGGTGTCATTTCAACCTGTAAGTCAGGAGACCTGCCCGCGTAATGATCTGACGGTCCTTCGAGGAAAGGATTACGTTTGGCGGACCTAATGTGGGTGATGTGTTGTACTATAGCTAAACTCCCATTAATTGGATGAGGTTCATTGTTTCCGAAACGTAGCCCCTGATTCTTCTGCGGAGAAATCAGGGGCTTTTTTGTGGTTGGATGTAAGGATTTCCGTCAGAAATCAGGTTTATTGAGTACCTAAGGCAAGCCGGTGTTGTTCTCAAACTAGGGTTAGGAGAGAAAATCGATGAAAAAAATAATGAAGTCATGGTCCGCCATGTTGGCGGTACTGATGCTGGTCCTGTCGCTGGCAGCTTGTGGAGGAGAAACAGATCCGAAGGAGGCGACCCCTGCACCAGAGGCTGAACAAGGGCAGAAACCGGAAGCACCTGCCTCTGAAACTACCAAAACGGTTTATCCGTTAACTTTAAAGGATGCTACAGGCGAGGAAATGACATTTGATAAGGCTCCAGCAAAAGTTGTATCGCTGTCTCCTTCTGAGACGGAAAAATTGTTCGCGCTTGGCTTGGATGAAGAAATTGTCGGTGTATCCGAAGTGGACGACTACCCGGAGGCAGCCAAATCCAAGCCGAAAATGGGCGGTTATGATATGGATGTTGAGGCCATTGTTGCTTCAGGCGCGGATGTTATTTTTACAGCGGCGATGAATGAACAGAACGTACAGAAGCTTCGCGACCTCGGAATCAAGCTGTTCGTGAACGACCCTAAGACGATTGCTGAAGTCATGGACAACATTAAGGTAGTTGGAGAGATTACGGATCGTCAGGTGGAAGCTCAAGGCATCGTAGATCAAATGCAGAAGGATATGGACCTCGTGAAAGAAGCGGTTAAATCCGTAAAAGATGAGGATAAGAAAAAAGTGTATGTGGAGTTCTCACCGGGTTGGACGGTAGGAAAGGGCACATATCTGGATGAGATGCTCAATATAAGCAATTCAGCCAATGTGGCTGGCGACAGCGAAGGCTGGTTTGAAATCAGTGAAGAGAAGATTATTGCAGCGAATCCAGATGTGATTTTGTATTCCAGCAATGTCGTGGATGAATCCACCAAAAAAACTTTGGATCAAATCATTAAAGAACGAAGCGGCTGGGATCAGATCGAAGCTGTGAAAAACAATAAGCTGATTAAAATTGATGACAATCTGATCAGCCGCCCGGGACCTCGTGTAACTCAAGGATTGGTTGAAGTAGCGAAGGCGGTCTATCCGGAACTGATGACCCCATGAGTAAAAAACTTGCGGGTTATGGAACGGGTGGGCTCCTGCTCTTACTGCTGACGCTGATCGTCAGCCTCGGCATCGGCTCCGTCCATCTGCCCGTTAAGGATATTGGAGCCATGCTGGTTCATCGATTGCCCTGGATCGGAGACTCGATCACTCCCAACTGGGAAGTAGCTTCCGAGCAGATCATCATGAAGGTGCGACTTCCCCGAATACTGCTCGGTATGCTGGTTGGGGCATCCCTTGCGGTGGCCGGTGCTGCTTTTCAAGGTGTGCTTAGAAATCCGCTCGCCGATCCGTTTACGCTCGGTGTATCCTCCGGTGCATCACTTGGTGCTGCGTTTCTGATCTTCTACGGATTGCAGTACTCTTTTGCGGGTGCCTGGACCCTGCCGATCGTTGCATTTATGACCGGGGCGATCACACTGTGGATTGTGCTGCTCCTCGCCCGAGATCACGGTAAGATACCGACTAATGCATTGATTTTGTCAGGTGTGGTTATGCAGTCCTTTTTAGGAGCGGTAGTTTCATTCTTGACGGTAATGTCACGAGACACGCTAACGGATATTCTATTCTGGACGATGGGAAGTTTAAGCATGCGGGGATGGTCATATATAGCTGTCCTTTTCCCGTATTTTACTGTAGGCTTCTTATATTTGTGGAGCCGGGCGCGTACACTGAATTTGTTGTCTTTAGGTGAACGTCAGGCGGCACATATGGGGCTTAATGTCGATCGTCTGAAGACCAGTGTGCTTATTGTTGCCACCCTTCTAACGGCTGCGGCTGTGTCTGTGTCCGGTGTGATCGGCTTCGTGGGACTGGTTGTTCCTCATATGATCCGTCTCATCACCGGTTCTGATTACCGGATCATCATTCCATTATCGGCATTGGGTGGAGCGATTTTCATGGTCTGGTCCGATACGGCTGCCAGATCCATTCTGTCGCCGACCGAAATTCCGATCGGGGTAGTAACTGCATTTGTTGGAGCTCCGTTCTTTGCTTATTTGCTGTACCGGAACAAAAAGCAGCGTAGGGAGGGAAGCGTATGATCACACTTCAAGACGTAAGCAAGCGCTTTGACCGGGTGAACGCGGTGACCGGTATCGATTGGAACGTAAGTGCTCAGGAATGGTGGGGCATTATTGGTCCGAACGGAAGCGGTAAATCCACGCTGCTGCATCTTTTGTCAGGTGTGGTGTCGCCATCGTCTGGACATTTACAGTTTCGTGGCAGAGAAGTTTCAAGTTATAACAGAAAGGAGCTTGCCCGCTCTGTAGCGGTGCTTCAGCAGGAGGGGCTCGCTCCGTCTGATTTTACAGTGCGCGAGGTTCTGGAAATGGGACGTTACCCGTTTCAAGACTGGATGGGACGGGAGAAGAAAGATTCCGGACCGCTTCTGGATCGTATTATCCGAAAGCTGGAACTGGAAAAATTCGAATCCAGACGGCTTGATCAATTAAGCGGGGGACAGCGCCAACGTGCAGCCCTTGGCAAAGTAATGGCTCAGGAACCTACACTTTTGCTGCTTGATGAGCCGACAACGTATTTAGATATCCGTCATCAGCTGCAATTTATGAACATGGTTGCAGAGTGGCGCGAAGATACCGGTATAACGGTAATTAGCGTGCTCCATGATCTTAATTTGGCGGCTCAGTTCTGTGACCGGCTTCTGGTGCTTCAGGATGGAAAGATCGCGGGAGAGGGAACCCCGGCTGAAATACTGACCGAAGATTTTATCCGGCGAGTATTCCGGGTGGATCCGGCGGTCGTCAGCCATCCTGAAAATGGCGCTCCCCAGGTTCTTCTGACTGCAAACGTCTCTGATTCAAGCGTTCAGGCAGAGATCCATACGGAAGCTGGAAGATGAATCTAGTCCGGGAAAAATGGAAATATTCTATATGTAAGCAAAATTTTAAGACGGCTGATAGCCGTCTTTTTTGTATATATGGAGCATATCTTTTTTTATGAAAAAAATAGATGTCGGATCGGATTTAACGGGTAATGTTTAAAGTGCGTCCGTATTTGGAAATGAATACGTAGTAGCACTTATCAAACAAAAGGGAGGCATCAGGCGATGGAAACACTCTGGATCGTTATCAATGTCCTTGTGCTGCTTCTGCTTATCGGAATATTGTATTGGATGCAAAAAAAACACTACTCGTTTACCAAGCGGGTGTTTGCCGGGCTCGGTCTCGGTGTGCTATTCGGTGCGATTTTGCAGTTCATTTATTCGGCTGACTCGGATATCATAGCGAAATCGTCGCAGTGGTTTAATCTAGTGGGGTACGGGTATGTTCGTCTGCTGCAAATGATGGTCATACCACTAATTATGGTATCGATCATCTCTGCTATTATGAATTTGAAGGGCGGACGCAATCTCGGCAAAATGAGTGGGCTTATCATCGCTGTTCTGATATTAACGACAGGCGTAGCCGCGTCAGTAGGTATTGCAACAACACTTACGTTTGATCTGTCCGCTGAGAATATTCAGGCCGGATCTGCAGAGCACGAACAGGGGGCGCTGCTGGAACAAAAACTGGGAGATGTTTCAGACCAGACTTTGCCGCAGCAAATACTGGAGTTTGTTCCGTCAAATCCGTTCGCAGATATGACCGGTGCCAGAAGATCGTCCACGATTGCAGTTGTGATATTCTCTGCTTTTATCGGCATTGCTGTGCTAGGAATTGACCGGAAGTATCCGGAGCAAGCAGAAACGTTTCGCGGTATGGTCCGCGCCCTTTATGCCGTGGTGATGCGAATTGTAACCTTGATTCTGAGACTGACACCGTACGGGATATTGGCACTTATGGCCAAGACGATAGCAGGAACGGATCTTCAAGTCATTCTAGACCTTGTCGATTTTGTTCTGGCGTCTTATGTAGCGCTAATCGTCATGTTTATTATCCATCTGATTCTGCTGTCCCTGTTCGGATTTAATCCGATGATTTATGTCAGAAAAGCGCTGCCAGTCCTGACTTTTGCGTTTACATCACGCTCCAGCGCCGCATCTATTCCACTGATTGTGCAAACCCAGAATAAGAAACTAGGCGTTCAGGAAGGGATTGCGAATCTGTCCGCTTCCTTGGGAGCCACCATGGGACAGAATGGTTGTGCAGGTATCTACCCTGCTATGCTGGCGGTTATGATTGCACCTACCGCGGGTATCAATCCGATGGACTGGACGTTTATACTCACACTCATTGTTGTCGTAATGATCAGCTCCTTCGGTGTTGCCGGAGTGGGCGGCGGAGCGACGTTTGCCTCTTTGATCGTGCTGTCCACGATGAATCTGCCTGTAGCTTTGGCAGGACTTCTGATCTCGGTTGAACCGCTGATTGATATGGGCCGGACGGCGCTTAATGTCAACGGCTCCATAACTGCAGGTCTGGTTACGGGTAAAGTGATGAAGGAAGTTAATACCGATGTGTATAAGGACCGTAATCAAGATATTGATGTGATGCAGACATAAAACGAAATAAACGAAAAAGCGGCCGCTTCACCGGTATGTTTCGGGAAAGCGGCCGCTTTTTGTGAAATGAGAACTTATCGGCGGCATGCCTAAATCAGAACAGTCAACCGATGACTGTAAGTTGTTTAGGGAAAGAGGTCAGTACTTCGACACCGCTATCTGTAACACACACGTCGTCCTCGATCCGGACACCGCCTACACCCGGCACGTAGATGCCGGGTTCGATTGTAAATACAGCTCCTGGCTGCAGCAAATCTTCATTGAGACCGTGAACCGATGGGTACTCATGCACATCCATACCTAGACCATGACCTAAACGATGCAAAAACGCAGGCCCGTAGCCGGCCTCATCAATAACTTCCCTTGCAGCCTTATCGATTGAACCGTACGTAACGCCAGGCTTTACAGCCTGAATAGCTGCTTCGTTAGCGGACAAAACGGTGTTGTAAATACGTTCTTGCTCGGCATTGATATCCCCGACTGCAAACGTTCGGGTAATGTCTGAAGCATATCCGCCCGCATACACGCCGAGGTCAAACATTAGCAGGTCCCCTGGTTCGATTTGTCGTAGCCCAGGAACGCCGTGAGGCAGGGCTGTGTTGGTACCCGTCAGAACCATCGTATCAAACGAAGGGCCATCTGCACCTAGTCTTTTCATCAAAAATTCCAGCTCGGCAACAAGCTCAATTTCACGCATTCCAATCTTGACCTGCTTCAGACCTTGGGTGAGCACCTCTTCAACGAGAACCGCAGCCCGTTTCATTTTGATGATCTCATCTTCGGACTTCCGCACACGCATCTCACGTAGTACCGGACCTGCATCTTGAAATGCACGAGCTAGTAAAAAATGCTGCAGCTGCTCATATCGGGACACGGTAAGCTGATCCTTCTCAAGTGCCATGGTGCCGATCGTGCCTTTAATTTGTTTGCTCAGCAGTTCATATGGATTGTCCGTATCTTGATGGGTAACGATGTTGTTTATCGATGAAGCGGCTGCTGCTGCGTCACCATCAAGAGCGGGAACGATCAGCAGGGGTTCTTCTCCACGAGTCAGCAAAAGACCGAGAAAACGCTCGTGCGGATCACTGGCGAAGCCTGTTAAGTAATACACGTGTTTGGGATCTGTAATTAACAACAGGTCCCAACCTTGACTGTCCATAGCGTTAGTTAGTTGTTCCAGTCTGACATTCATCCTATTCATTCCTTTCGACCTTGCATCTTGGGCGGTCCTCTTCATATTTAGCGTAGCTTTTTCCGATGTTGATGTAAATAAAAAAAGTTGAAGCCATTTTTATCTTCCTCCGTTAAAATAGATATACTAATAACCACACCATTCGGAGGAATAGACATGGCAATGCATCATTATCAAATCGAGTATGCCGTCAAAGAAGATTTACCGGCCATTGTAGACATTTATAATTCTACTATATCAGGTAGAATGGTCACCGCAGACCTGGAACCCGTCACACCAGAGAGCCGGATTCCCTGGTTCGAAGCACATAATCCGGAACACCGACCTTTATGGGTTTTACGAGCTAATGATGAAATCGCAGCTTGGATGAGTTTTCAATCTTTTTACGGACGGCCTGCTTATCAGGGGACAGCAGAAATCAGCATTTATGTGAGTGAGAAGTACCGGGGCTCTGGTGCTGGAAGCATACTGATCGAGAAAGCACTGGAGGAATGTCCCCATCTGGAAATCAGTAATCTGGTTGGGTTTGTCTTTGGACACAACGAGCCAAGCCTGAGACTGCTTAAGAAATTCGGATTCCAGCAATGGGGCCTGCTTCCTGATGTTGCTGAACTGGATGGGGTGAAGCGTGACCTCGTCATTGTAGGCCGTGCGGTACAGGTTTAGTCATATATGTTAAATTAAACAGAAGGACGTCCGTATCCAGTGGCGTTCTTTTTGTGCTGAAGAAATATCAGAGCCTGCCTGAAGTTACAGCCAGCAATCTGCCAACCGCCGTATTCCATCATCGATATCTTCTTCCTTGATTCCGGCGAATCCCACAATAAACTCACGTTTATGGTCTGTACTTCCGGAATGCTCCGGTGTTTGGTCATACGTATAGGCAACAGAATGAACACGGATGCCCTGATCCTCGGCAGCAGCCTGTAGTTCCGCTTCAGAGGAGGGATGTTGCAAAGACAGAATCAGATGGAATCCGGCGCCTGTTCCCGATACGACAGCTCGATCTCTGAAATGTTTGCGGATGGAGGAGATGAGAGTATCATGTTTTTTTCGCAGTATGGTTACCATTTTGCGTAAATGCCGGTCGAGAAAGCCATCCTGCATAAAGTGCTCTAGTGTGTGTTGGTGAATCCGGGAAGCCGTGCATTCGAGAAATAAATGATGTTTTATATGATGGTATTGCTCCAGCAAAATAGATGGAAGAATCATGTATTGTATACCGAGTGAAGGTGACAGGACTTGTGCAAATCCACCAAGATAAATGACCCGGCTGTTGGGAACAAGGCCTTGCAGGCAGGGAATGGGCCGGCCGTAATACCGGAATTCTCCGTCATAATCGTCCTCAATAATAAATCCGCCGCATTCTTTAGCCCATTGAAGCAGATCAAGCCGCTGAGACACGGGCATGATTATGCCGGTTGGGAATTGATGTGATGGGGATACGGTTACAAGTGTTGCTCCGCTAGCCCGAAGAGATTGCTGATCCAGCCCACCCGCTTGCAGAGAAATCGGATGGATGGAATATCCACTCTGGCGAAACAGTTCGGGGTACTGTGGGTAACCGGGATTCTCAACGGCGATATCTTTCCCGTATGGGCGAAGCAGGCGGCATAATAGTTCCAGAAGCGGGTATGGGTCTGATCCGATTACGACCTGTTCCGGTGAACAGGATACACCCCGCATAGTACGTGCATACTTAGCAATCTCATAACGAAGCCCTTCCTCACCTTGAGGGTCGCCATAGAAGAGAAGGTCTGAGACCTTTTCCTCCTGTAGAACACGGTTGTAAGTCCTTCTCCATTCGGTCAACGGAAAATGTTCATAATCGTTTTTCGACATATGAAAATCGTAGCGGTAGGAGCGGTGCCGTGGCAGCTGCCTCCCTTGAGGGGGAGGTGGTTCGGCCGGTATGGATATAAGTTTATCCGTCAGTTTTTGCACAAAATAACCGCTGCGTGGTCGGCTCAGGATGAAACCCTCAGCCAGCAACTGTTGATACGCCATCTCCACCGGAGTTGTACTCATGCCGAGGAAATCGGCTAGTTTACGTACCGAGGGAAGTCGTGCTTGATCCTGCCAGCGTCCGGTGGATATTTCTTTTTTCATGTATTGGTACAGCTGCACGTACAGAGGGAAAGAAGAATCCTCAGCAGACCAGTTCATCTCGGCCAGGTTAATGCTCACATTTTTCATGGTTGTTCATCTGTCCTTTTAAATTAATGAAATCTGTACATATGGATATGGTCAATTCTTTGGTATATTATATGGGATTTGATTGGGAATGAAAATAGGAGGTCATTATGGATACAACATTATGGAATCTGCTGCCAGTCCGCTTTTTGGAAGGGGAGCGAGTATATTTGAGGCCGATTGGACAGGACGACGCGGAAGGATATTTTCGTATGCTGTTTAATCCGGAAGTTCGGAGATTGACCGGAACGCAGCATTCTTCCACATTGGAAGGGGTTCGTCGTTATATTGAGGGCAAGTCGGCTGATGACTCTTCAGTACTGCTGTTAATCGCTTTATCGGATAATGATGAAGTGATTGGGGATATCGCCCTTCAGGATATAGATCACGTTAACCGGAATGCTGGTATTCGAATTGCTATCGATTCGGATAATCATAAGGGTAAGGGATATGGACCAGAGTCAATCCGTCTTCTTTTGGACTATGGTTTCGGGGTTCTTAATCTGCATCGGATCGAATTGCAAGTGTTTGCGTATAATGAACGTGCAATCAAGGCTTACGAAAAAGTCGGATTCAGCAGAGAAGGCGTACAGCGGGACGCGTTATATTATAACCACCAGTATCACGATTCGATTATGATGAGTATTTTGGAAGATGAGTATAGGGCGCTCTATCATAAGCAATAATGGCATCCTATAACGTCTATAGCCATGTGGTCTTGGACGAAATACACCGTTATACGTTACGATGAAAGCATCGAGTCTGAACGTTAAGGAGTATTTTACCACATGATATCTTCTTTTTTTATAACGTTGTACAGTGTGTTTCTTCCAATCTCCCTTCCTGTCATTGCCGGTGGACTATTGAAACGCTTTAAGGGGCTGGAGACAAAGACATTATCCGCTTTATCCCTGTATGTAATGAGTCCAGCGCTCATATTTGAAACACTGGAGAAGGCAACCGTTACATCGGGTGATGTGGCGGTGACGGTCGCATTTTGCATCATGAATGTCATTATTTTATGGCTGTTAAGTACTTGGGTGGGTAAAATGCTGGGACTGTCCCAGCCGGAACGGTCCGGGCTTGGATTAACGACGATGTTCACCAACAGTGTGAACTATGGTCTGCCGTTGGTCTTGCTCGCCTTTGGGCAAGCTGGGCTGGATAAAGCGTCCGTATACGTTATAGTGCAGATCATTATAATCAACACGCTCGGTGTGTATCTGGCGGCAAGATCCCATTTCTCGGCAGCCAAGGCCGTTAAATCTGTTTTTACGCTTCCATCCGTGTATGCGGCGTTGCTTGCCGTACTGATCCGGATGACGGATGCTGCCCTTCCTGAAGGCTTGGAAACAGGGATAGGAATGCTTTCCGCCGCATACGCTCCTCTAGCTCTTGTTATACTTGGGGCTCAGATGATGGGCGTACGTGATGGCAGTGAAATATCGACGATCTCCCGCCGTGGATTTTGGTCAGGGATGGCCATGCGTATGGTTATTGCTCCGCTTGTTGCTTGGGGTATTCTGGCGGCATTATCGGTGGAGGGAACTTTGTTTGCGGTTATTCTTGTTCTGTCTGCAATGCCAGCAGCTGTAAATGCGGTTATCCTTGCGGAGCAGTATGATGCAGCTCCCCGGCTTGTGTCCATGTGCATATTGTGGACGACGCTAGCATCGTTCATTTTTCTGCCTGTTTTGATTGGAGTGCTGTAAAGGCCGGGCCTATGTCCGGTCTTTTTGTGTTCTAATTGTTCTCATGACTACATCTGGCGTATTGACTTCTCTGCTGGATGTAACTATGATAGTTACATTCTTCGATTGGAAAAGTTGTAACGATGGAGGAGAGCATTTTGAATATTAGTACCCGTTTTGCGGTCGCCATTCATATATTGTCTGTACTGGAGCTGAACAAGTCTGGGCTAAGCACTTCCGATTACATTGCAGGGAGTGTCAACACGAATCCAGTAGTAATTCGGAGGCTTATAGGCATGCTCAATAAGGCTGGACTTGTTGAAGTACGACCAGGAGTGGCCGGGGCCAAGCTCAAGGGATCTGCTGCAGAAATATCACTGCTGGATATATACCGTGCGGTTGATGTGGTGCAGGAGAATAATCTGTTTGCGGTTCATGAACATCCGAATGTGAAATGTCCTGTAGGAAAAAACATTCAGGATGCGATCGTGCCCGTGTTCCAACTTGCACAAAATGCGATGGAGAGAGTGCTTCAGGAAGTTACGCTTCAAGATATTGTACAGAGTATCTCACATAAGGATTCCGGGAAGGATATAGACGCTTGTAACCTAGAAGGTTAAAGGCGTCTATCGTCATTTTTGGAACGAGGAAACCATGCACCAGTATGGAGGCTCAATTTATTTAGATTTGTTATGTAAGTTGCAATTGACTTTCCTTTTGTAAGTGACTATAATTATTTATATACAAGTTGTAACTGTTATCGTTACATGTCATACCTCAATTTCGTCGTTCATTATTTAGAAAAAATACATTTATTCAATAATTAAACAAGGAGTGGTTATTATGTCAGCAGTGCTGCATCCGTCCACAGAGCTTGGACATGTTTCTCTTCGTATCCGCAATTTGGCGAGGTCTGTTCGTTTTTATACAGAAGTTATCGGTTTGAAAATGCTTCGGCAGCAAGGAAGAGTTGCCGAACTGACGGCAGACGGCAAGCATACATTGCTCGTGCTTGAAGAGGTGGAGGGTTTAATACAACAGCCAGAGCGGACAGCGGCAGGCCTGTATCATTTTGCGATTCTCGTGCCGGATCGGAAAAGCTTAGGGCTTGTTATCCGAAATCTGGTTGCCCATAACATCCCGGTTGGTCAGGGGGATCACCTTGTCAGTGAAGCTCTTTACCTCAGCGATCCGGACAATAACGGCATTGAAATTTATGCGGACCGTCCGCGTGACACATGGAAACGGGATGAGAAAGGCGAAATCATGATGACTACTGATCCGGTGGACGTTGATGGTTTGCTGGCCGTATCAGAAGGGTTGGAGTGGAGTGGGCTTCCAGCAGGAACCGTGATCGGTCATGTGCATTTCCATGTATCCAATCTTCAGGAGGCGAAGCGGTTCTACTGCGACGTTCTTGGATTTGAATTGACGGCACACTACGGCAGTGCTGCACTGTTCATCTCTGCGGGTGGATACCATCACCATATCGGGTTAAACGTGTGGGCCGGCATCGGCGTGCCGAATACCCCTCGTCATGCGGCGGGTATGAATTATTTTACGGTTGTTCTTCCAAGCGAAGAGGAGCTTGAAGTGGTGAGCGGCAGAATTCATGCGGCAGGATTAACATTGGAAGAGCGGGACGGAGCTTTTTATGTAAAAGATCCTTCCGACATTGAAGTTAGGCTCGTGGTGCAGTCAGCTAACCAATAAATAAACCTGATGGATGAATGCAATAGATAACAAATCAAGAAGGGTGTCCCCAAAGTGGTAACCTTGCTTGAGGGATAGCTCGCTTTAATTAAAAAGGCTATGTTAAATTCTAATGTTGATATTTGACCATAAGAAAACCGCCTTCGTTGAAAAGGCGGTTTATTGCTATCGTGTCCCGTTAGCGCAACGACTTACTCTGTTGAATTTCGTGTTCCTCAACATAAAGCGGCATCAGAGAAGGCGGATCGTACCTTATCGCGGCCTTTAAACGACAAAATGGTGCCGATAGCCACCATAGCCCCATAGCCGCAACGAAATAATGAGCCTAATCCGACAGTGCCCGCATGATGTTGGATTTCGCCTCTGCCGCAATCGCTTCATTCCCGTCATCGACCGCTTGCATTAAGATCAGTATGGGGATGTATACCGCGATCAGCCGCGCCAGCAGCTTCGTTTCCTCGTCCGCTCCTCCGTACGTTTCGAAAAACACGCCGCGAGCGTAAGGTGGTAAAAAGCTATAAGCAACGCTCAAATCGCAAGCCGGATGGCCTACGCTCAGATCGCCCCAATCAATGATGCCGGAAACGATCCCGTTCTCATTCACAAGCATATTTTTGAAATGAAGATCGCCATGTAGCAGTGCATTCACCGCCTCGACACGGTCCTTTTGCAGCCTGCTAATATACGCTTCGATCACACCGGACTCCTCCGGCGACAAGTGTTCAACCACCTTAGATAGAAAGCCCTCCAATTTCACTTTGCGCGATGCTATGTCCGTCAAGTTTCGATGATCTTGCTGAACTCCGCACTTCAGCGCCGCCTGCACCGGAAACTCATGCAATCTCCGCAAAAATTTCGCCAGCGTCTCTGCCGATAAAGCCCGACGTTCTTCCGTCAAACCGATTGGGAAATCTCCTGGCACGTAGGCATAGCCAAGAAATGGTGCCGGGTATTCGTCACTTGCTTCGCCATAAAACAACGGTTTCGGATAGGGGATGGTCATATATGCCTCCAGCTTCGGCAGCAGCTTCCCTTCCATACGAATCGAGCCAACTGCAATCGTTCTTCTTGGAAACCGGAACACGTACTCGTCACCGATGAGAAAAACCGTATTGTCCCAGCCCCAGCCCAATCGCTTCACTTGCTTCGATGACAGCTGAGGGAATTGTCTGCCGATCAGCGTCCGCGCCTGCTCTTCGTTAACCTCCCACTCCGCATCCCATACATTCGTTCCTCCCATGAATTGTCTGCCTCCTCGTTCCTTACGTTATTATTTAGATGTTTACATTCCCTGGAAGTTACGCATAACTGCCCGTTAGCTTAACAAGAATAAGCAGAAAGCCGAAGTTTGGTGTTCGTGTCGGTCACAGTAAACAGGCACGATTTGACCAACATATTTTTCTTATTCGATGCGGTATTCTCATATTCCTTGCTGTCTAAGTAACGAAACCACGCCAAGTAATTCTGCAAATACTTTGTTGCAACACCATTGAAGCGATCCATCCATTTCTTCAAGCGGCTGTGGTAGCTGTTTACGTTTTGGATATGGTACACGCCTTTCACACGTTGTTTTCCGTCGGATTTGAATCGGTAATGAGTCATGCCTTTTGAATTCGCATAGGAGCTAAATGCCCTCCATGAATCAGTGCATAACACGTTTGAGTCAGATAGATGACCACCAATCGCTTCGTCTAATTTTGTAGTCCGAATACGTCCACGCCCAAGTACGCCAGAGTAAGTCATTTTCTGACGGTCACGGGCAACCAGCACGCACACTTGATCGTGGCTTATACCACGATATTTCGCTTTGCCGCCACGTTTACGTGGCTTGCGTTCGGCAATATTCCGCTTGCCCTTTTCCGAGTAAAGAAAGTAGGTCTCGTCCATTTCAACAATATCTTGAAATGCTTCGGTTGGAATCTGCTTCAGAGCGGAAAGAATCTTATGCCGCCAGTAAAACAAGGTGACATGCGTGACTTCATCGTTTAACTGCTCTGCACATTTTCTCAGAGAAAAGCCCTCAATCATGCATTCGATAAAACGAACCCACATATGAGGTCGCCTCGTTCGTTGCAGAGGGGTGTTCGTAAGGTCATTGAATGTTTGGCGACAGGACTTACAACGGTAACGTTGACGTTTAACCTCTCCAGTGCGTGTTCTTACAGCGTACTTTCCAAATCGAATAACAGAATGGTTTTTGCAATGCGGGCAAACAAGTCCATCTTTATGCTTCTGCTCTTGAATTTCATCAATCGCTCGAACTGGAAGTGCCACTCCCTTGGTTCGGGACTGCAAAAAGTAGATAAGTTCTCGCTTACCATTATCGTCCAACGTATCAGCAAGCTTTTTCAGTTCCTTTAAATCCATGGGCAAATCATCTCCGAACAGTTATATTGCCCTTATTATAGAACACTTGTTCGTAATTATCAAATATCAACAACAAAGTTTAACATAGCCATTAAAAAAGATACGAAAAATAAAGAAATGGTGGTGCAGGAGGTTTGAACTGTGACCCGAGAGATGGACACTTTGAAAAAAGTGCCCTCTCTCGGGTCATTTTACGTTTATTTATTTTACACGTCGTTGCTACAAAGCAGGATTTTTAGTTAAATGTAATCATCAAAAATGGTTGCTTAAAAAGATTTATAAAAAGTAACAAATGTGATATTATGTAAAAGATGGTTATTGTAAAGGAGTGATTATTATGACTATTTCTATTTTAGCTCTAATTTCTATGGGAATAATCTTAGTGTATGCCATTGCAATAACGATTATAGTACAGTTAGTTGGTATGAGATTATTCAAAGACAAATCCAATATGTATTTTCTATACGCTTCTATTATATTGGTGATCCAAACTTATCTTATAATTAAAGACTTATTATCTAAACATACTTTAAGTTCTGCCAATATTTTATTTTTCTTAATGGCGCTTATGTTTATTGTCCAAGGAGTAAGGAGAAAGAAAATAGATATTAAATGATTTCTTCCAGTTGGTTGACCGCAGTCCCAGTTTTTTCACTTGTGATTTCTGCCGTTTGGCCTAAGAAACCGCTCCTTTTTAGATGGTTGCTGGACACTTCCATTCTACCAAAGGGCGGTTTCTTTGCTTATGTGTTTTGAATTGGACATGCACGAAGCAACGGAGAGGACGAAGCGATTCCGTTGAAGCGTAGCGTCTCATAACAGGCAGAGGGGGTGATGTTATGCCAATTTGTCAAAAATGCGGCTGTTCTTGGAACTGGAAAGAGACCTTCCTCAAAATACTCACATTTAAAAACAAGTTAATATGCCCTTCCTGCAAGTCACTTCAATATGTCTCAAAGAAATCGAGACAACGAATAAGACTGATTTCATTACTATCCATTAGCATGATGGTCCCTATGGTGTCCATGGGTATGCGCATCGGCTATATTTTGATGTATGCATTGATTCTATATGTTGTACTGATTGCTTGTATGCCATTTTTTTATATGTTCAGTAACGAAGATGAGCCGATGCTTTAGCCTGTTTGCGTTTACAGCTGAGTTAATCCCTCAAGCGTCCGGATCATATGTTCCACTAGATTGGGGATGTCCGACATGTTATCCTCGTTGATTTTGTGCGGGAATTTGAGTTCAATCGTATTTTTGTAAACGATAGGATCTTCGCCGTAAATACAGCTAAGCGTCTGCACTGGAGTGATCTGAGGCTCCCATATGACCTGCAGCAGCTCTGAAATACGCCGACACTGCTCGGGTACAATCTTGACCTCTGTATAGAAACGGAGGGAAAGCGCGCAGCCTGGCTGTTCTTCCGGTGTTTCCAATAATTCAGCAGCAAGGTCTTTTAAAAAAGCTTCAAGTCGGATCTCAGCTTCTGCTCCAGTTCGTGGGACCAGCTCGAATTTGAGACTGAAAGCTCGAGACATGACGGCCATATCCATCCGGTCTGTCCGGCCTGTGACTAGAATCCTCTCGTCCAGATTATCCAGATCATAGACCACATTCTCCATGGCAACTTTCAAATTTTCAAATATGGTTGGATCGAACATACAGACACTTCCTTCTGACAATGATGAGTAAATACATGAATGTGGATAATATACCATACCCGTTATAGAGAGGAAACAATATAAGCATATATTAATATGCCAACAATGACGAAAATGGATTGACCTGTTTAAAAGGTCATGATAAGATTTTGCCTAACAGTAAAATTAATTTTACCGGTAAATAAAAGTGAGGTGTTAAAGTGAAAATTACTGGTGTGTATAAAATCAAGACACATGAACAGTTGAAAGCCATTGCCGACCCGCTTCGAACCAAAATATTGATGAACCTCGTGAAGAATGAATATACAGGCCAACAGTTAGCAGAAATGCTGAGCATTACCCGTAACAATATTTATTTTCACCTGAAAGAGCTGGAGAAACATGGTGTGATCCAAGTGGTCAGGAAAGAAGAGAAGAACGGGATCGTTCAGAAATATTATCGTGCTGTAGCAAGCCGTTTTATTCCGGACGAGCATCTGCTTCCAAGTGAGGATCTTATCGAAACGTCCAGGCAGGTGTTTATGGAAACATTAGAGGTCACACGAGCGAAGATTGTGAATGCGCCGGCGTCATCTTTTGCACTGAATTCTAGTAACGAGACGTTAAGAAAAAATATCGCGTCAACGTATTCCTTACGTGGTAATGAGGAGAATTTTACGGCTTTCATTGAGGAGTTCAAAGTTTTGCTTGATAAGCATTTTGTGAAATCCGCTCTTGAGGGTTCAGGTGAGAACGGAGAGGAGAAAAGCTATTATTTGTCTTTAATCAGCTTTCAAGACGATGACGAAGACATCACAATTCAATAATGAAACGGTGGGAAAACTTATGAATAATGAGATTATTATTGATGATGCATGGTTCACTGTATCCAAAATTGACGATGACACGTTTGCAATAAGCGAGTTCGGCCACTGGGAGAAGGTTCATTCCTACCTGCTGATCGGACAAGAAAGAGCGGCACTTATTGATACAGGACTCGGCATCGATCAGATAAAACGTATGACTGATCAGCTCACAGACTTACCAATCATCGTTCTAACCACCCATGTGCATGCGGATCATATCGGAAGCCACGGCCAGTTTCAGCAGATTTACGTGCATGAAGCCGAAGAAGACTGGCTTGTAAACGGAATTAAAGGACTAGGGATCGAGCAGATCCGGAAAGACATGTTCAGGGATATTACAAGACCGGTTCCGGAAACGTTTGATCCGGTATCCTACAAGCCATATCAGGGCAAACCAGCAGGATTGTTGCGTGATGGGGATGTGATTGAGCTTGGGGGACGGAGCCTGACGGTATACCATACGCCGGGCCATTCACCGGGTCATATCGCCTTGTTCGATACCAGCCGAGGCTTTCTGTTTACAGGAGATTTGCTGTACGACGAGACACCGGTATATGCTTTTTATCCGACGACGGACCCTGTGGATCTTGTGAATTCGCTGGATAAAATCTCAAGCATTTCCGGGGTAAAACAAATATTCGGCAGCCACAACAGTATAGGACTGGATCCGGATTGGCTCACAGTTACTCAGCGCGCAGTAAGGGATTTACGGGAAAAAGATCTCGTCCGCCATGGCACAGGTATACATACATATGAAGGACTGCGCATCCAATTCTAATGAGTAGAGAGTAACTGAATCCTTACAGTAAGAAGAAACGCCTTCATTGTCCTTTTTAAAGGGCGCGCGGCGTTTCTGCGAGAAATATAAGCCAAGTAAAAGTGAAGTATAAAACTTATACTTTCTTAGATTTTAAAATAGGGCGTTTCCACCGCAGGATAAACATACTGTTGGAAAACGCCCTTAAATATTATTATTTGATCTTAGTAACCTCTTCATCAATCCTCCAGCCACTGTCCGCTAAATAGCGGAAGGTTACATCATATGTTTGGCTTTCATGATCACCGACAGGAACTTTAAAACGGAATTTTTTCGCCGTATCTCCGTTCTCCAGTAATTCCGCCTTCGCTTTAGACCAGTCTGTCAGACTGCCGCCGTCCGCATTAGGCTGAGCAAGTCTTCCGTTCACTTCAACAAGATTTCCCGATTTCACTTGAGCGACCCAATACTGCTGAACTTTCTCTGGTGTGAATATCTCCAGTAGGTAAGCGGTCCATTTTTCCTTCGTACTTAGATCCTTGCCCATCCAGCGGTAATGATCGCCTTTTCCCTTAATGGGAAATTCCTTGATTTCACCCTCGCTTGTTGCATTTCCTCCTGAAGAGATATGCCAGTAATGCGCTGCTGCCTTGGTTGCAAGCTGTTTTGCTTCCTGTACGCCGAAGGCCGTCACTTTATTCTCAGTCGATTCCGGTAGTCCGCTGTTCGGTAAATCTTCTTTCACTGAAACAGCGTCAACAAACCACGAGTTACCAGCCTTAACAACGGTGATTCGCAAATTAATAGGTGCTTCCGGACCCATAGATGTTGCAGTATCCACGTGCAGTTCAACAATTTCCTTGTTGTCGTTCACTTTAGATTGCTTTGTTATGGTCCATTCTGTAATCCAAGGACTTGATACACCGGTAACCCAGTTAAGTTCCTGGAACTTCGGCTTCATTTTTTTTTGCATTGATTTGGAGAATGTTGCGTACTGGATGTGTGCATTTCGTTTCTGCAGGCCGAAGACATACAGTTCCGCAGCTTGGGTTGGATCAGTAAGAATGAGACCTTGAGCCGGTTTGATTGGCGTCTTCGCCGTTGTGTTGTCTGTCATTGTGTTCGATTTGGCCGGCTTAACGGCAGCTTGTGGATTGTTCCCTGCTGGGGAATGTTCTCCTTCAGATGCGTATGCTGTCCCCGATAACATCATTGTTCCCGCCAGTAGGGCTGCTGCCGCTGTTTTGAAATGATTTGATTTCATACTTATCGCTCCTAGTCTCCTGACATGTACGACAGCTGCAACTCTGCCGCATCTACTTTAGAAACGATCAAGCTGGATGAAACGTTACAGGTTTTGCAAAAAAACTTCAATTTTTTTCGCCAGACTTGCTACGTTATTATTGATGGTTCGTCTTATAGGTTGGAACAACCCTTTGTTAGCTTCGTTCCATGTTCTTGCCGTAATAAATTTCGTCCATTTCGAGCTTCAGGCGTTCCGTAATTTCCTGTTGCTCTTGCGGAGACAGCTTATCCTTCGTGTAGCCGAACAGATAGTTATCAAGGTCAAACTGCTTGAGCTTGCATTTGGTATGAAAAATGTTCTCCTGATACACGTTGACATCAATCATGTCATACAAGTCTTGCACCTCGTCCGGAATATAGTTCTGGATGGAGCTGATCTCATGATCGATGAACAGCTTGTGTCCGCTGATGTCCCGGGTAAAACCTCGCGTTCGATAGTCAATCGTTATAATATCTGTATCGAAGGAATGGATGAGGTAATTCAGGGCCTTGAGGGGCGAAATTTCCCCGCAGGTAGACACATCAATATCGGCACGGAAGGTGCTGATGCCTTCATCCGGATGATACTCGGGATAGGTGTGAACAGTAATATGGCTTTTGTCCAACTGGAGAACGACATTGTCAGGCAGCGGTCCGGGTGATTCATCGTATGACGCGTCTGAAACCTCGACGACAGGTCCCTCGGATACGAGCACGGTTACACTAGCCCCTTGTGGGACATAGTCCTGTTGGGCGACATTCAACACATGGGCCCCGATAATATCGGATACATTTTTTAATATTTTGGTGAGACGGTCGGCATTATACTGCTCATTGATATATTCAATGTACGCTTCGCGCTCTTTCTTGGTTTTCGTATAGCATATATCGTACATATTGAAGCTAAGAGATTTCGTGAGATTGTTGAATCCATGGAGGGTGATACGCTGTTCCGGTTCTGGTTTCATATGCCATTTCCCCTTATGATCAAGTATTGGATAAGTCACGGTATATTCCTATCTTTTCCAAAAATATACCTTCTTACTCTTAGAATAGAGAATACGTGTAGGCAAGGTCCTTAACATGTCCGTTATCTCCACTGTGATCCGACAAAAGGCTGCCCTGCAGTGGAATTCACTGTAGAAGCAGCCTTTTTATCAAGTGTAGCTGTTATTATATTTATTTCAAAAAGGGCAGATCGTGCTCAGACTTCCTTCGTTCCGACGAGTGCGACGCCTTTAATAACGCTGGATTCCATAGAGTCAAAACTAACGTTCTGTGAGATGGACATTTGCAATCTGTCCTTTTCAAAGGTAAGAGCCATACTCAAACAAAATGGAGTCTCTACCAACTGCTGTGTAAGCAGGAGCATATTATCCTCTTTCCAGGTGGCGCTTGCTGCCACAGTCTCCGTAACCCCCCTCAACAAGGAGGTTAATCCTACATTCCAACCGTTAGATCCATACACAGTCTGATGCTCTCCGGCAGCGTTCTGAATGGTTACGGTAATACTGCCTGATTCTAAGGTGAAGGATAACGTGTTAAATCCAAGCTTATTCTCTTCTAACTGATAGGTTAAACCTGACCACTCCTGTGCATGCGGAGATTCGCGCTCATAAACAGGTGGTTCGAGTGACAGTGATTTTAGCTTATCCTGCAGAGCCCCTGAAGCCTCACTATCGGTATCGATAGAGGACACAGGCTGTTGAAAGGCAGGGAGCAGGACATCCCACACCACATTTAAGACGCCATCCAACTGCATCGTACCGCTTGTAATCGCTATAACGGCATCGTACTGTGGCATGATGATGATGAACTGGCCGAAAGCACCGTCTCCCCGGTACATGCCGTGACGGCATCTCCAGAATTGATAACCGTACCCTTGGTTCCAGTCATTGTCTGGATCATCTCCGTTGGATATTTGTTTTGAAGTGGCTTCCTCTACCCAGGAAGCGGGTATAAGCTGTTTATCCTGCCATAACCCCTTCTGAAGATACAATTGACCGAACTTGGCAATATCCTCGGTTTTAACGGATAGCCCCCAGCCACCGCAATCAAAGCCGAGAGGACATTTCTCCCAAGTGGCATTTTCAATGCCGAGCGGCTCCAGAATCCGTGGTTGCAGGAAATCCAGTAAGGATCCGTCTGTCAATTTTTGCAGGATAGCTCCTGCTATGTAAGTAGCACCACTGTTATACGTAAAATGAGTTCCCGGCGCGTGTTCTACTGGTGCATGCAGAAAGACTTTAATCCAGTTCTCTCCATGCGTCCGGTTGAGCGAGGCGAGCGGGTCCTGATGATGGCCGGAGCCCATGATCAGGAGATGGCGAATCGACATCGCAGCAAGATGATCGCTGACCATATCCGGTGTTTCGTCTGGAAAGAAGGAAATGACCTGATCGTCCAAAGAGAGCAGACCTTCATGGACGGCGAGTCCGATGGCAGTAGAAGTGAAGCTTTTGCTCAGAGAGAACATTGTATGAGGCAAGTCTTCCCGGTAAGGTGCCCACCAGCCTTCCGCGATGACATGACCGTGGCGCAGAGCCATAAAGCTGTGAAGCTCAATGCCGCGTTCCCGTACAGCGTCTGGAAACCGAGATAAGGCGGCCGATGATATCCCTTGCTGTTCTGGTGTGCTTCGCGGCAGAGAATAAGAATGGGTCATAAGATTATCGCTCCTTTTGATGTAAGATGATTTTATGCTATCGCAGAAGGAAGCGCTTTACAATACATAACAACACACGGGTATCTCAAAAGGGTCAGTTAACGTGGGAGCTCCTTAGTCTGTATTAAAACACTACGCGTACGAGCCATTCCGGCCACCTAAGTATGAGTCCTTGGGCGGTTAGGTGCATCCGAAAAGGCTGTTACGACACATGTGCTAAACCGAACCATAAAGAAGACTGCCCGATCAATCACTTTTGGGCAGTCTTCTTTATGCGTAAATCTAAGTGTTCACATTCTTGTTCTCTAATACCGTTCGAATTCGCTCCGTTTTGTCAGCCTTACTGTGATATTCAAACAGCCCCAGGCGGTTACCCCAAGGATCTGCAAACGTGGCCCATCGGACGGTAACCTCAAGTTGCTGTGAAGTTATATCTTCGTTCAATCGGTCTTTCATGTACAAAATGGCTTTCTCTACCGCTTCCGTATGACTCTCGTTCATGAATGACTTTTCCGGAATGGGTTCATGAATGATTTGGGAATGCTGCTCTCAAATCGCATAAGCTGACCATCTGTAGGGTGGATAAAGGAGAGCACCTTAGCATGAAGACCGAGCCTGCCGAGGATTTTGGCTTTCGAGCCGTATTTCTTGTCTCCTACGATGGGATGACCGATGTCTTCCATATGTACACGGATTTGATTTTTGCGTCCGGTTTCCAAGTTGACCTCAAGTAGTGAAAAATCCCGGTTGGACTCAATCGTTTTGTAGTGAGTTACCGCATGCTGACCGTCATTCGGATAATGACTAGAGTACATTTTCAGGGTGCTACTCTCTCTAAGCCAAGACGTGATTGTGCCTTCAGGCTTCTTGACTGCACCTTCAACCAGAGCTACATAGGTACGCTCCTTTACGGTGTCCTGCCAGTTGTTCTGTAGCGTTTGCTGCACGTTTTCGCTTTTGGCAAACATCATCACACCGGAAGTGTCGCGGTCCAGTCGGTGAATGACAAAGATCCGTCCATTCGGATTTTGGCTGCGTACATGAGCTGTCAGCTGACGATAAGCTGTCATCTCATTCTCTTTAGGGGAAGCAACGGACAGCAGACCGGCATCCTTTTGGATAACAATAACATCATCATCTTCATGTAAAATAGTTAGTCCGACAAGCACGGGTTTGTCAGCCACTTTATCTTTGCTCAGCATGATGGTCTGCCCGGGTTCAAGAACATGGTTATACGCCGTGACGGCTACACCATCCACCATAACTTGCCCGCGTGCGAGAAGCGATTTGATCGAGTTGCGGCTCATATTCGATATGCTGCTTAACAAAAAGGAGAGTAATTCTGAAGGTTCTTTAACGGTATAAACTTTCACTGGAGCCGGTTTGGAGTTGTTTTTGACACTGCTTGTTTTAAGTTGACGTCCACCGGATTTTCGACCGTAATCCGATGAATTTCGAGGCTTATTTGCTTGGTAGTCACTGCCTCTTTCTGCCGGGGCTCCTGAACGTGTATTCTGTGGTTTATATGACTTCGTTCCCTTGGCGGGACGTCGTTTGTTATCCATGGTCATTCTCCATCCTGAAGTATATTTCCAGTCAACTATACCATGCACCGCCGGGCAATTCCATGTATCAGTATTATGTAGAACGGTTCTTGGTTGCCCATTGAACCAAACCCCGGTAAACTTAAAGGATAGAGATCGTTCTGTCGAAAGAGCCAAAGAGGTTAGAGTTAGGAGATTTTATATGTTAAATAGGGAATTGAGTCATCCGGAATCGATGAATTTAAATACAGCTCGGGAATATTTACAGAAGTATTACGGCTATCCTGATTTTCGTGAAGGACAGAAAAAGATTGTAGCGAGCCTCCTTGAAGGCCGTGATACGCTGGGGATTATGCCGACCGGCGGAGGTAAATCGATCTGTTACCAGATTCCGGCGTTGATGCTCCCGGGGATGACACTCGTGATCTCCCCCTTGATCTCGCTGATGAAGGATCAGGTGGATGCTCTGACAACAGCCGGCGTTTCAGCCGCCTATATCAATAGCACATTGAGCGGTAAGGAAGTGAACGAGCGGATCCGACAAGCGAAGCGAGGAGAATTGAAGCTGCTGTATGTGGCTCCGGAGCGGTTGGAGTTGGATTGGTTCCGGGATGAGATGGCAGAGCTTCAGATTTCCTGTGTTGCTGTCGATGAAGCACACTGTGTCTCCCAATGGGGACATGATTTCCGGACGAGTTACTTGTCAGTGGCTCCTTTTGTAAAGGGATTGCCGGTTCGCCCGATCCTGGCGGCCTTTACGGCCACAGCTACACCGGAAGTCATGGAAGATATGCAGCGGCTTCTCAGGCTGGAGGAACCGCAGGTGTTTGTTACGGGACTTGGCCGTGACAATTTGGAAATGTCTGTGCTTCGCGGTGAGAACAAGCGGGAATATGTACTTGATTATGCAGCATCACATACGCACCAATCCGGCATCATATATGCGGCTACCCGTAAGGAAGTGGATGATTTATGCCAGCGGCTGCAGCAGCAAGGCTTATCCGCAGGACGTTACCATGCAGGAATGAGTGATGCGGAGCGTGCTTCCAGCCAAGAGGCTTTTTTGTATGACGATATCCGTGTTATTGTAGCGACCAATGCGTTTGGCATGGGGATCGATAAATCGAACGTACGCTATGTCATTCATTTCAATATGCCGAAGAATATGGAGTCCTACGTTCAGGAGGCGGGTCGTGCAGGCCGTGACGGCGAGCCGAGCCAGTGTATTTTGCTGTTTAGCGCGCAGGATATTATGACCCAGAAATTTCTGATTGAACAGAATCCCCAAGATTCCGAGCGTAAGCATAATGAATACCGGAAGCTGCAGCAGATGATTGACTACTGTTATACGACACGCTGCCTTCGCAGCGCCATGCTCGATTATTTCGGAGAGGCTCACGAGGATAAGCCGTGCGGTACGTGCAGCTCTTGCACAGATGATCGGGAACTGATCGATATAACGGTAGATGCCCAGAAGATTTTCTCTTGTATCCACCGGATGCGTGAGCGCTTTGGCGTTTCAATGGTAGCGTCAGTGCTGAAAGGCTCGCGTGCCAAAAAAGTACTCGAATACGGCTTTGACCGTCTGCCCACTTACGGTGTCATGTCTAGTCGCACGGAGAAGGAAATTTCGGAGACGATTAATGTGCTCATTTCTGAAGGATTACTCGCACTTACGGAAGGACAATATCCGGTCGTGAAGCTGCAGAGTGCTGCAGCCGAGGTACTTAGAGGACAGCGGGAAGTGATGCAGCGGGTTCCGCGGCCGACCAAGACGTCCGCTGGACAGCGCCGGAGCAGCAGTCGTGATTCTTCACCGTCAGCGGTTAATGAGACTGTATTCGAGCAGCTGCGCCTCATCCGCCGTGAATTGGCCAGCCGTGAGCATGTGCCGTCCTATATTATTTTTAATGACGCGACTTTGCGCGAGATGAGTGTGGTCTGTCCGCAGAGTGAGGATGAAATGCTAACTGTAAAAGGGGTCGGCGAAGTGAAATTCCGTAAATACGGAAAGCCGTTCCTGGATTTTTTTCTTAATCAGTCGGGAGACTCAGGCACAGAGTATGATCATTACGAGTATGAATAGACGGAATTTATGAAATAGTTGAGAACACTCGCGATTTCAATCGTGAGATGAATTGGCTTCGGACAAGGCGTGTCTTTAGACACGTTAATTGTCCAACATATGTCAAATTTTAAATTAGAAAAAACACTGATAGTTAGTACAAAAACTATCTTGACGTATATTATCCTATATTTGGGATGGATAATAATCCCAAGTATTGCCAATGTATTAAGGGGGGCAGCAAAACTTTTTTTTTAAGAGTTCCCACAACTAGAAAACAATCTGTCAGGAGGACATCTTTGAAATCCTTCTTACATTGAGGTAACTATTAGCGAACATATAGAAGCATAGAACGACATTACATTAATATCACTAATTGAGGTGAGAACAGTGATTGTAAACAAAGCATATAAATTTCGTATCTATCCAAGCAAGGAACAAGAAATCTTAATTGCTAAAACAATCGGCTGTTCTCGTTTTGTGTTTAATCGCTATTTGGCACAATGGAATAACTCATACAAGGAAACAGGTAAAGGATTAAACTACAATTCGTGTTCAGCTAAACTTACACACCTGAAAAAAGAATTCGTATGGCTAAAAGAGGTGGACAGTATTTCCTTGCAGTCATCGCTAAAGAATCTTGCGGGTGCGTTTGATCGTTTCTTCAAAAAGCAAAATGATGCACCACGCTTCAAGTCTAAAAAGAACAAGGTGCAATCCTACACAACCAAGCAAACGAATGGAAATATTGTTATTTTAGGCAACCATATCAAATTGCCTAAACTCGGTCTTGTTCGTTTTGCTAAAAGTCGTGAAGTGAATGGTCGCATTCTGAATGCTACTGTTAGACGTAATCCAAGCGGAAAATACTTTGTGTCCATTCTTGCTGAAACTGAAGTACAACCATTAGAAAAAACAGGTTCTTCTGTTGGTGTTGATGTTGGACTAAAAACTTTAGCATCCCTTTCAGATGGAACACCATACGAAAATCCAAAATGGTATCGCAAACTTGAAGAACAATTAGCGAACGCGCAGCGTATCCTTTCCAGACGTACAAAAGGTGGTTCGAATTGGAACAAGCAACGTGTTAAGGTCGCAAGAATCCATGAAAGAATCTCCAATGCAAGAATAGACTACTTGCAGAAAATCTCTACTGAAATCATCAAAAACCACGATGTAATTGGTATTGAAGATTTGCAAGTATCAAATATGCTGAAAAATCACAAGCTGGCAAAAGCAATTAGTGAAGTATCTTGGTCACAATTCAGAACTATGCTTGAGTACAAGGCAAAATGGTACGGCAAAGAAGTGGTTACTGTATCCAAAACCTTTGCAAGTTCTCAGTTATGTTCGTGCTGTGGCTACAAAAATAAAGACGTTAAGGATCTAAAACTTCGTGAATGGGATTGTCCTAATTGTGGTGCACATCACGATCGAGATATTAACGCAGGACAAAACCTTAAAAATGAAGCTATAAGACTTCTAACCGTAGGGACTACGGGAATAGCCTAATCAATTAGAAACCGATAGGTTTCCGTACTTAGGAATCTCGCGACTTAAGTCGTGAGAAGTTCAAGAAATAACGATTATAATCGGTACGATAAATACAAATTATGGAATAAATCAAGCGAAGGTCGTGAACCATGAAAGTCATTTTGTCCACATTAAACGCCAAATACATCCATACGTCACTGGCCATCCGCTGTCTTAAGGCTTACAGCGAGAAGGACTTTGATATTGAATTGACAGAGTATACAATCAAGGATCCGGTGATGAATATCGTCTCGGATCTGTTTCAACGGAAGCCGGACGTTATCGGCTTTTCCTGTTATATATGGAATATCGAAGAGACGATTAAAGTCATTGATATTGTCAAAAAGGTTATGCCTGAGGTTACGATTATTTTGGGAGGTCCGGAGGTTTCTTACGATACGACTTACTGGATGGAGCGTCTGCATAACGTAGATTTCATCATTATAGGTGAGGGCGAGGAAACGCTGAATCATCTCTTGAAGGAGATCGAAGGCGACCGAAAATATCATTTTGTATACGGAACCGCTTATCGTAAGAACGGTGAGGTAATCATTAATCCGCCACGTCCAAAAAGCGACCTGAATGATCTGCCGTCACCGCACCGGTTTGCGGAGGATATTCCGCATTTGGGCAAACGGGTCGTCTACTTTGAGACAAGCCGAGGCTGTCCTTTTAACTGTCAGTTCTGTCTTTCGAGCATTGAGGTGGGCGTCCGTTATATTGATATCGAGCGGACGAAGTCTGATCTGTTATATCTCATCGATCATGGTGCTAAGCTGATCAAATTTGTGGACCGTACATTCAATATTAAACGGGATTATGCTCTCGAAATGTTTCAATTCTTGATTGAGAATCATCGGGGCTGTGTATTCCAATTTGAAATTACGGCAGATATTATGCGTCCCGAGGTGCTTGAATATTTGTCCGAAAATGCGCCTCCGGGTATCTTCCGGTTTGAGATCGGTGTGCAGTCCACGAATGACCCAACGAACGAGCTTGTAAAGCGCCGCCAAAATTTTTCGAAGCTGTCTCGAACCGTTAGCATGATTAAGGCAAGCGGAAAGATTGATCAGCATCTGGATTTAATAGCAGGCCTGCCGCTTGAAGATTACGATACGTTCCGCAAGACGTTTAATGACGTATTCGCGCTTGGACCGGAGGAGCTTCAGCTCGGATTTCTGAAGATGCTGCGCGGTACCGGAATGCGGATCGATGCACATAAATACAATTACACGTATATGGATCATGCTCCGTACGAAATTTTGGGCAGTGATGTTTTGCCATTCTCGGACATTGTCAGATTGAAGCGGCTGGAGGATGTATTGGAAAAATACTGGAATGCACACCGCATGGACCATACGCTGAATTATTTAATGACACATGAATTTCCGTCGCCTTTCGATTTCTTTCAGGAGTTCGGAGATTACTGGGAGGCTCAAGGCTGGCAAAAAATCGGGCATCAGCTGGAGGATCTGTTCACACGTTTGACAGCATTCCTCGAAAACCGGCAAACCCCGCATATGGAGATCATTATAGGGTTAATGAAATTCGATTATTTCCTGGGACATAAGTATAAGCCGCGCAAAATTTGGTGGGATTTCGTTCAGGATAAGAACGAATGGTCTGCCCAATTGAAACAGGCTGTCGATCAACAAGGTGACTTCTCGGGCGGTTTTGCTGAGCTTGAACTGGGCGAACGTGAATTACAAAAGCACGCGATGATCGAGGTGCTTCCGTTTAATCTGGAAGAAGTTATTCATCATGGCGGCTCTGGGACTTCTGCCAACGGGGAAAGTGGACAAACTCCTTCCCGAACGATGCTGGTCGTGCTGTATCAGCAATCAGAGGATGGTCGTCCGTTATATTTTACAAAAGCTGTTTAAAAAACAACTTCATCCGGTAACCTAACGGATGGAGGAGTGATAAACATGATAGATGGCCAGAATCCTAAACACAAAAATAATCCGACCGTTGCAGTGGGTATGGAAGGCGATAACGAAATGCTGCGGGAAGAAGCAACAGAGGAAGAGATTGAGCACGGTGACTTTACCGAAGTCACTCATCTGATCATTGACCGAACGCCAGAAGATTAGAACATGTTGCGTAAGGCACACCCCATGAGCAGAGTGCTTAATAAAAAAGGAGTCAGAAATAGGCTGCCCGAGACTTAGTCTTGGGTGGCCTGTTTGTGTTAAGAAATAAGAAAGTATAAATTTCGGAGTAAACTGTATCCTTATCTCGCAAGAAAAACTACCGCTAAGTGCGGTCTGTCTTCATTTGAGGTACGTCGATAGAGTTTTTCTCATGGTTTATATTATTCGCGTGCAGAGCCCGTTTTTGTTGCGTAATATTTTCCCGAATATGCATCTTTCTGATATCGATAGTTTTAAAATTGATACTACAGCTCTATTGAGAGTTTTTTACATATAAAGTAGATTATGCTTAATGATATAGGGCCTAAAAAAATTCGAATTGAGAGATTTTTTAAACCCATTTAAGTAAGCGCTATCATCGTTAGGCATTCCTTTAGTTTTGAAAGGAGCTGATGTCGTTTTACGTGGAGCTACAGAAATTTTACTGATCATTTTTATAGGAGGGATTAATTTATGAGAAAAGGTTTATTGGGAATGTTGGGCAAGCCGAGAAGAATTTTGCCGTTATTGGTCGTTGTGGCGTTGATTATGAGCTTGCTGCCTGTGGTAGCTTCTGCAGCCGATCGGGGCCCATGGGCACCAAATGTATTCTATACGGTAAACGACACGGCTACGTATAGTGGAAATACCTATAAGACTATTCAAACTCACACTTCAATAACAGGATGGGAACCGCCTAACGTACCTGCGATGTGGGAGCTTGTTCAAGGTGGAAGCGAAGGTGGTAGTGATACTGTAGCTCCGACAACTCCAGCGAACGTAACTGTAAGTGGAGTCACCTCCTCTAGTGTAACGTTATCCTGGCTGGCGTCTACGGATAACGTAGGTGTGACAGGTTATGATGTGTATCAGGGTACATCGCTGGCTATATCAGTAAACGGTACTACTGCTACGATCACTGGACTTTCTGCCAGCACGACATATTCCTTTAAGGTCGTGGCCAAAGATGCTGCCGGAAATCTCTCCCCGGCAAGTGAGACAGTGAATGCGACAACAACGGGAGGGACAGGCGGAGGTGGTGGTCAGCTACCGAAGCATATACTGACAGGATACTGGCAGAACTTTATCAATAACGCCAGCAACTTGAAAGTGAGAGATATACCAAACCAGTACGATATTATTGTATTGTCGTTTGCTGAAATGGATCCTGCTAATCCAGGCGGTGTCACTTTTAATGTGAATACTTCATTGTCTGCAGCCCTGGGCGGGTATTCGAATGCTGATCTGATTTCGGATATTCAGGCTAAACGTGCGCAAGGAAAGAAGGTCATTCTGTCTATTGGAGGAGAACTGGGCAACATTAATTTGAATAACGCTTCACCCAATGTGACGAATTTTGTGAATAGTATGTATTCTATCATTACTCAATTTGGGCTGGATGGTGTGGATATCGACCTAGAGCATGGCATGAATGTACCTAATCTAACCAATGCGATTCGTCAGTTACAGCAAAAAGTCGGAAATGACTTTATTCTGACAATGGCTCCGCAAACGATAGACATGCAGAATCAGAATACATCCTACATACAGCTCTATGACAACTTGAAGGATATTACAACCGTGATTAATGTGCAGTATTACAATTCTGGGTGTATGCTGGGTCGTGACGGAAAATGTTATACACAGGGTAGCGTAGATTTCTTGACTGCTCTCTCGGATCTGACATTGCAGTGGGTGTCACCTTCCCAATTGGGAATAGGTGTTCCAGCTACACCTTCAGCAGCAGGGGGAGGATATGTCTCTCCAACGGTCGTTAATAATGCGCTGAACTGTCTGGCAACTGGCAACAGCTGTGGAAGCTATAAGCCAGTTGCTAAATACCCAGATATCCGGGGAGCAATGACATGGTCAATCAACTGGGATGCGACCACGAACTACAGTCTAGCCAACACGGTGAAGCCTTTCTTGATTACACTTCCTTGATCATAGAAGTAAAAGCCTCGGTCGATGTGGCCGAGGCTTTATCATATTCTATTTTGCAGAGTTCCCTGGATTTAAGAAATATGCTTATCATTCAAATTTTCCTTGGTGCTTAACTTCGTACATTCACGGAACGCATACTGGGTGCACCCCAGGCATTTGTTATATTGAATATTTTCCAAAGCGTAATTTAATGCTTCTCCCGTGTGCTCAAAGAAGCGATCCTCACCAATCATGGAATAGCATCCAGTCTTCACAAGCAGTTTCTTGGGCTGCGGACGTATTCCGGAGATGATGACAACGACCCCACGCTCCATTAGGCGATTGACCAGTCTGGAAAAATTGGATTCGCCGGTCGTATCCATAAACGGTACTTTCCCCATGCGAAGCAGAATGACTCGAAGATCGGGGGATGCCAGAAGCTTCTGTCCGAAGTTCTCAAAAGTGTAGGAAGCGCCGAAGAATAAAGTGCCCTCGACATTATACATGCCAATTTGCGGACAGTCACGATCTTCGGTTACCATATGCGGCTGCACCTTTTCTTTTTTTGAGGAGTGGTCCGGCAATACTTTATTTACCGCTAGCATGCTGCTCATTCGTTTGATGAACAAAATAACAGCCAAGGCCAGCCCAGCCTGGACGGCTACCGTTAGTGTAGTAAACACCGTCAGCAGGAAAGTAACAAGCAGAATAAGCGAGTCTGCGGTCCGTGTTCTGAGCATATGAGTAAAAGTTTTATATTCACTCATATTCCAGGCTACAACCATTAAAATTGGGGCCATACTTGCCAGCGGAATATTGGAGGCATAAGGGGCGAACAGGACAACAATCATCAAGACGACGACACCATGAATAATTCCCGAAATCGGAGACACTGCGCCGCTTTTAATGTTCGTTGCTGTACGTGCAATGGCGCCCGTAGCTGGAATTCCACCGAACAGAGGTGTCACCATGTTGGCTACGCCCTGTCCGATTAATTCTCGGTTGCTGTTATGCCTAGTACCCGTTATTTCATCAGCTACAACGGCTGACAGCAGCGATTCAATACTTCCAAGCATAGCGATAATTAGAGCAGGCTGAAGCATCATAACGACGCGATCCCAGGTTAGTTCCAGGGGTGCAAATTGGGGCAGCCCTCCGGGAATGATTCCGTAAGCGGACCCTATTGTCGTTACTTTGCCTGGGAACAGCCAGGCAGCAATCAAAGTGGAAACGATGATGCCTACGAGCGAGCTTGGCACTTTAGGCAAATACTTAGGAGTTATAATTAGTGTGGCGAGGCAGATGACTGCGATTAACACACTGTACAGATTCAATGAGGAAATCCGTAAGACGATCTCTTTCATGTTATAAAAGAAGTATTCATGGCGCTCTACACCTTGCAGTCCAAGGAAATTAGATATTTGCCCACTGAAAATAATGACGGCAATCCCTGATGTAAATCCAACGGTTACTGGCTTGGGAATGAATCTGATCAGGGAACCCAGACGAAGAAGCCCCATAAGCACGAGAAATATTCCCGCTAGAAATCCGGCGATCAGCAGGTTCTCGTAACCATACTGAATGACAATAGCGAGCAAAATCGGAATAAATGCCCCGGTCGGTCCACCGATCTGAAACCTTGAGCCGCCGAGCAGGGAGATCAATATGCCTGCAATAATCGTTGTATAAAGTCCATACTCCGGCTTTACCCCTGAAGCTATGGCAAAAGCCATCCCTAAAGGAATGGCAACAATCCCCACGATACAACCAGATATCAAATCCTTGCGAAAAGCATTTGCCGAGTAACCACTAAATTGACCCGTCCATTTCATTTGTTCTACCCTTCTTCTCTTATATTTCATTGCCCTGTAACTTCAATAAACCCCGCTGTTAGGCGGGGAAATTACAATTAACTCAGTTTGTTAAGTTGATTAGCTCATGTTAGTTAAATAGTTTGTCTCTTAATTCCTATCATTGCTTACTGATATCCTCTAAGAGAGAAATCGACTCCACTAAATGGTTGTTAAATATTTGCCGGGCTACTCCGAGCAGATCGCTGATCAGCGGATCTCGTAGTGAATAGATCACGGTGGTTCCTTCTTTAACGCTGTTAACCAAATTTTTAGCGCGTAGCACAGCAAGCTGTTGGGATACGGCTGAACCCTCCGATCCTAGCATTACCTGAAGCTCATTAACATTTCGCTCCCCCTGGCTCAATATTTCCAGGATACGGATTCTCATTGGATGTGCGAGTGCTTTGAAAAAATCGGCTTTAAACTGTTGAATGTTTCGGTCCATCGCAGTTATCTCCTTGATTTATTATATTCATATATCTGAACTTTTGAATATTTGAGTCAGCAATTATGTTATCATGACAAATTGTTCTTGTATATGATAAATGTACTGTAGTTCTACTGGCTTTCAGTATCTGTGTAAATATTATATTAAGTTATGGAACTGTGTGTGAAAGTGGGGCAGCCATATGAAAAAGCGGCTGCGATCCATATGGATCACAGCCGCTTATTGTGGGGAATTTCAACAATAATGAGGCCTTATAGAAGGTGCTGGGTTACAAAACAGGTTCTGCAGTAGGAGACCCTTTATCAGGATTAGCTATATGCCGTTCCAACCAATCCAGCACATGTGCAGCAACTTCATCCCGGTTGACTTCATGAAGCATTTCATGGCGACCGCCGGGGTACAGACGGTATTCCAATTGCTCAACTCCGAGTTTCTGGTACAACTCAATGAGGTTGCGTACACCTTTTCCTCGCAGGCCGACTGGATCTTCGTCACCGGAAAAGATATATATCGGTTTGTCTTTCACAAGGTTGCTTAGCAGTGCAGGCTTGTGAATCTGCCGCAGCAGACCGAAAAACTCTTGGAAGAAACGAGCAGAGCACACTCGTCCGCAGTACGGGTCGTTCACATAGAGGTCTACCTCTTCCGGATCACTGGACAACCAGTCGAAAGGAGTTCGGACAGGGCCAAAGCCTTTGTTATAAGGCCCGAACACAATCGCATTGATCAGTACACTCCGGTGGGCAGCACCCTTTATTCTGACCTGAGCAGCAGCGAGATTTTCACCGACGCTGAGCAGGGCCCGAGGTCCATTGGAACCGGAGAGGAGAAACCCGTCAAAATGGTGGCTGTGTGTGCACATAATCTTTTGCGTAATGAAAGATCCCATACTGTGCCCGAGCAAATAATGCGGAAGCTGAGGGTGTCTTTCCTTAATAACGGTAGAAAGGAGGACCAAATCCTCGATCATCCCTTCAAATCCATTCTCGCCGGGGTCACCCAAAGCATCAAGCTTATCAGCCGTTCTACCGTGACCACGGTGATCGTGGACATAAACAGCGTATCCATGTTTCGTAAGCAGGGCGGCCAGCCCCTCATATCGCGCTCCTGTTTCACACATGCCGTGCGCGATTTGAAGAACTGCTTTAATGTCCATTTCTGGTTCTGGCAGCCATTGATATACAAATATGTTCATCGCCTGGGTGTTCAACATCGTAAACGTTTCGGATTGCATTGCTTTCCGGCACCTCCACAAAACGATAAATTTAAGGGATCTATTTCATATTTAATCCAATTAAGGCAGATAAGAACGAAGAACTGTTGAATTTCCTTCCAGCGTGTAGGAGCCAAGGTTTGCAGGCAACAGGAAGCATTGTCCGGATGTATAAGCTTGGGACCCGCCATCCCATTTCAGGGTGCCTTCTCCGTCACACATTACGAGAATCGTAAAGCTATCTTCGGTTGTAGTGAGGTTCCAAGGGCCCTCTACAATTCCTTTTTCAACGATAAAATATGGCGACTTGGCTAATTCCAGCCATTCTCCAGGCACTGCATTGTCTGTGCTCATGGTTGAGGCACCAGAGCCTTCATATGCAGTAACATTTAATGAATCCTCAATATGGAGCTCACGAGGTTTGCCATCGAGTCCCGGACGGTTGTAATCGAAAATCCGATATGTTGTGTCGGAATTTTGCTGGATTTCAGCTACGACGACACCGGCACAGAGGGCATGGACAGTTCCAGCCGGAATGTAAAATGTATCGCCAGCCTTCACAGGTACTTCCTGGAGAGAATCCATAACCGTACCGTTTTCCAGCGCTTTTTTGAGATCAGCGCGCTTAACGCCTTCTTTCAGCCCATAAATGATTTTGGCGTCCGGTTTGGCATCCAGAACGTACCACATTTCTGTTTTTCCCAATTCGCCTTTTGGCAATCCTTCATAATCATCTGTCGGATGCACTTGAACGGACAGATCATCATTGCAGTCCAGCAGCTTAATCAGCAGCGGAAAGCGGCCGTTAACTTCAGAGAATCCCTTTTTGCCAAACCATTCAGCGCCGAATTGTTCACGAACCTGATCCAAACCGAGTCCAGCGAGCTCCCCACTGACAACGGAAGTCGTTCCGTTTGGATGGTCTGCGATCATCCAGCCTTCGCCGATATGGCCTTCAGGTATGTTAAGGCCGAATTGTTCAAGGGCACGTCCGCCCCATACACGTTCTTTAAATTCAGGTTGAAATAACAGCGGATACGGTTTTGTCATGTTGTTTCATCTACCTTTCATAAACCATAGTATAGGATAGCTATAGACGCTTGCAGGTACCAGATAGAACCGGATACCAGATAGAACCTCTCAGCGTGCTGCTAAGGTTCTATCATAACGGTTTCTTTCGCTCTAGCGCAATGAGATAAGGTGCATCGGGACGTTGGATGCCGCGATACATAACGGCTTGCGCAGTGCGTTGGGAAAGGGCTGACGCCCATGCCTCCACCGCTGCTGCTTCTTGTCCGCCGCCTTCATGTCCCGGATAAAGGACAATCGTTACAACGCCGCCGGGAGCTAGCATTTCCAGAGAGGTTTCCAGTGCTGAGAGAGTGCTTTCCGGCAGAGTAATGATTTGTTTATCTGACTGATCGGCTGGTAAATACCCAAGGTTGAACATGATAACAGACACCTTGCCGTGATAATCGACCGGGATGGAATTCTTCATGAAGGAATGGCTTTCAAGATGCAGAGAAACTTCGGCCAGCTGTTCAGCAGGCTCTTTCGTTAATCTTCGACGGGTTAGGGCTAAGGCCTCCTCTTGAATGTCGAAAGCGAAGACATGGCCACGGGGACCGGCCGTTTTGGCAAGAAACAGAGTGTCTGCCCCGGTTCCTGCCGTAGCATCGACTGCGATACCTCCGGGCTGAAGACGTTCAGTGGCCAGCTTATGGGCATAACTCAAAACGGAGAGGAAGCCCATCAGGACTCCCTCCACATTTTACCCTGCCATGTATCACGTTGCTTTAACTGGGCATCAATGGCGTTCAGTACTTCCCACTTCTTCAAGCTCCACAGCGGTCCGATCAATAAATCGCGCGGGGCGTCCCCTGTCAGGCGGTGAACAATCATTTCCGGTGGCAAAAATTCTAATGTATCAACAATCAGCTTGATGTACTCATCCTGCTCTAGAAAACGCAGAAGTCCAGCTTCATACTGCTTCACCATTGGAGTTTTGCGCATAAGATGAAGTAGGTGGATCTTGATACCCTGAACGTCCATCTTAGAGACAGCCCGGCCAGTGTCGAGCATCATTTCATGGCTTTCCTGGGGCAGACCATAAATAATGTGGGTGCACACCCGGATGTTATGTTTGCGGAGCTTTTCTACAGCCTCCAGATAGCACTCAGTATCATGAGCACGGTTAATGAGCTCAGAGGTTGAGTTGTGGATCGTTTGCAGCCCCATTTCTACCCACAGATAGGTTCGCTCGTTCAGTTCAGCCAAGTATTCGATGACATCATCAGGAAGACAGTCAGGCCGGGTAGCAATGGATAATCCCACCACGCCGGGCTGCTCCAAAATGACCTCATAATATTCCCGAAGCTCTTCTACAGGCGCATACGTGTTAGTATAAGCTTGAAAATAGCCAATATACTTCGCATGAGGCCATTTCTGATGCTGCTTGTCCCGAATGGTGTTGAATTGGGTCACCAGATCGTCACGTCTTCGTCCTGCAAAATCCCCTGAACCTCTGGAACTGCAGAAAGTGCAGCCTCCTTTGGCAATCGTGCCGTCCCGATTCGGGCAAGTAAAGCCGGCGTCAAGCATGACCTTGAACACCTTATCCTGAAATTGGTTGCGCATTTCATAATTCCATGTATGAAATCGTTTATCGCCCCACATGAGCGGAGCAGATGTAAGAGATGTATTCATGTGTTCTCCTTTTGTAATCTATGGGATGTTTCTCATAGCATGAATCAGATCCTTTGTATATTGTATCAAAAAAAAGGTCACAGCGTCATGCACTGCAAACTTCCACCTTAACCTCTCTTGATCGTTTTTCATGAAATTGCTATATTTATTTATGTAAGTAACTGTTTCACTGTGACCAACCATGGGTAATCATTAATTATGAAGTGGAATTCATATTCATCTGATGTTTTGGATATACTATTACCGTGAGGTGATTATAATGAATTCGACGCCTACAAAGACATATACCAAAGAACGAATCACTGTGGAGTTTACACCGGATGAAGCTTTGGCCCTGACAGGAGTAGAATTTAACGCCAATCAGGAAATCAAAGCTTCGGCACAACGTAAAATCCGGGCTGCCTTCGAAAAGACATTTGATTTTGCAGTTGAAGAAGGGTAGACTATTCACAGTTTAACTACCGCGGAACCCCAATTCCAAATATAACGAAAAAGGAACCCCGCTTTTGCCTTGTGCAAAAGAAAGAGGTTCCTTTTTCTAAATATAAGAAAATATAAATTTCATATTGTATACTTGGCTTATATTTCTGGAGAAACGCCGTCCGTCCTTTAAAAAGGACGACGAAGGCGTTTCTTTTTGATTGGGTCTTTACTTTTAGAGGTAACTTCGTCACAATATTTCAGTATAGGTCAACTAAAAGGATAAGTTTCGGAGGTATATCATGCGTCTACGCGGAAGAAAAGGAATCCGGGAAAATCTAGAGCAGCAGGAGGATTTGGTTGTTCTGGATCCCCGGCAATATAAAGGGAAGTGGGCTTCCCTGTTTGGTAATGACAAACCGATTCATGTGGAATTCGGTATGGGCAAAGGGCAGTTTATCAGCCAAATGAGTTACAAGCACCAGGATGTGAATTTTATCGGGGTGGATATGTACGATGAGCTGATTCGACGGGCAAGTGAGAAAGGGCGCAATGCTTGGTCAGCAGAGGACGTAGTTACACCGCCCAATCTGAAGCTCGCTCTGATGAATATTGAGAATGTGGAAGAAGTGTTTGAACCCGGGGAGCTTGAGCGGATTTATTTGAATTTTAGTGATCCATGGCCAAAAACCAAGCATGGTCGCCGTCGGTTAACTCATCCAAGATTTCTTGATAAATACAGAACAATTATGAATGAGCGTGGCCAGATCCATTTTAAGACAGATTCTGTCAGTTTATTTGAATTCTCCCTAAATGCATTTTCGGATTACGGACTGCAAATGACCAACATTTCGCTTGATCTTCACCGGGAAGGGCTAAATGAAGAATTTGTAATGACGGAGTATGAAACAAAATTTGTCGGACAAGGAATTAAGATTCACCGTTGCGAGGTCATTGTCGGACAAGAAGCGTTGTCAGAGTACGAGGTTGAACGCTTGAAGAAATACGGGATGTAAGCTGTATTCAGAAGCGACATAAATGAAAGTAGGGCGATGACAGCGCTTGCAATTATTATAATAGAAGATATTATTTCTTCAGCATTGAAAAAAAGGTGCCTCCTTATCAGGAGTGCACCTTTTCATTTTCCAGCATGTCGATTATACTCCTCGCACTTTGCAGTGGATGATAGCGCTGAATGTTGTCTAAATTTCGCGAACGCCGCATGAGGATTTCATCGTACTGGCTGAGCAGCATATTCATCCATTTACCGAGTACTTCAAGGGATGTAATTGGCTCTCCCAAACCTTGTGCGATGAAGTAATGGAAGTTCTCTTCTTCCTGCCCAGGTAGCGGATGGTGAAAAAGCATCGGAATTCCTTTCGCAAGACCTTCCGTGCAGGTCATTCCACCTGGTTTGGTTACCAACAGGTCGGAAACCTCCATCAGTTTATCTACTTCACGGGTAAAGCCGAATATTCGTATGTTTGGATGGCGGTAACGTGGGTTGTTTTCCATTTCTATTCGTGCTTTATCATTGTTACCGAAGCAAAAAATAACCTGTATTTCTTCACGCCACTTGGTTAGATATTCATGCACAACTTGGTCATTCATTATGCCCCAGCCGCCTCCCATTACGAGAACTGTAGGCATCGCGGCAAGATTAAACTTCTCCCTGATTTCTTCTTTGCTGGGATGTTCCCAGAAGTCCGGATGAATTGGAATGCCGGTGACTTGGATTTTAGCATGGGAGACACCACGATTTAGCAGCTTACGCTTGACCTCCGGTGTAGAGACGAAATAGCGGTCGACTTCCGGGCTGATCCAGGTATCATGGGCGTCATAGTCCGTTATCACTGTACATAAGGGGATGTTTGTCCCTAGGCGCTTTAGCCGCGAAATAACAGCACTTGGAATAAAATGGGTACATACAATGATATCAGGCCGTAGCTGCCGAACAACATTTTTGGTGCTTGTATAAAAAATCCGGTGCAGTGCCAAGGTAGTAAACCGGCTAAAGGATTTTTGATGCCGGTACATATAACCAATCAGCCGTGGTTGGGACGTAAGGGTCTTACGATAGGCCGAAATAATCAACGGAGCCATTTTGGGGTTCAGAAAGCTTCCGAGCTCCATGACTCTTGTCTGAACGTTCGGAGATAACTGACGTAGACTGCTGGAGAGCGCGTGAGCAGCCTGCGTATGGCCGGCGCCGAAGCCCTCTGATAACAGCAATACTCTTTTCTTAACCACTCTTTTTCACCCGTTCCTGCAGCGTTATTCAATATCCATAACATATCGACTTTGAGAGGATATTGCAACCGACTAGAGCCTTGTTTACTGAAGAAAGGGCTATAGTCTATGGCTGCAAGATAGCCGCAAGAATCGCCAGAATACGCTAATTTATGGAAAAAAATATGACTTTATAAGGTTGGAGGACTTTTGTCCTGTATTCCCGTTTTTCTATACAGCGAGTGGCCGAATGTGTTTTTCCTGTATCAATGGGTAAGGGAGATTGTTACGGACTTTGACGGAAATAAGGGTCTGAGGTCTTTTGACTTGAATAAAAGTTACCGCTACAATGATTCAAATGAGTGGCAAAAAGTTTAAATAAAAGTGGATACCTAACCCAAACTTTTTTCCGTTTCATTACGTCAAGGAGTTATGTGGACAAAGTTTTTTAGAAAAATGGGCAGGCAGAGAAATAAAAAGTAAGAAAACAGCTGAAAATAAGAACTAATGCCGTTTGAATCGAAGCTTGCTGGCATACTGAAAGCAAGCGAAGCTCTTTTTAACAAGATACTTCGAAATTAGAGCTATTCACGCTTTTGACAAATGATCTTAAAGTGTGGAAAATCGATATGACGTGCAAAACGATCCTGTGACACCAGGATCAAAAGAAGTAGACAAAGATTGCAACAAAAGACAAAGACAGTAACAAAGGGTCATAAACACAAAAGAAACAAGAGAGAGAAAAAAATCACAATATTCTCAAGGGTTTAAAAAGGGGGTAACGAGAATTATGTTCGACGCCATTTTTGTCGCGCTCCAATTGTTTTTGGTCGCGATTGGTGTGTACCAGTTTGCATTCTCTTTATTCGGTTTGATTAAGAAAAAGAAAAAGCAGCATTTTGAACCGACAAAGTCATTTGCAGTGCTCGTAGCGGCCCATAATGAAGAGCAAGTTGTTGGAGCTTTGATGGAAAACCTGAAGCAGCTTAACTATCCTAAAGATCTATACGAAGTGTTCGTGATTTGCGATAACTGTACAGACCGGACGGCCGCAATTGTCCGTGAACATGGAATGAATGCCTGTGTCCGCACGAACCAGAATCTTCGCGGTAAAGGCTATGCCATCGAATGGATGCTGAAAGAATTGTGGGCAATGCCCCGTCAGTATGATGCGGTCGTTATGTTTGACGCCGACAATCTGGCACATCCGGATTTTCTGACTGAAATGAACGACGATCTCTGCTCTGGAGCGAAAGTTATCCAGGGATATATTGATACCAAGAATCCTGAAGATTCTTGGATTACAGCTGCATACGGTGTGTCGTATTGGTACATTAACCGTCTGTGGCAGATGTCCCGTCACAATCTAAACATGGCGAATTTTCTCGGCGGTACAGGTATGTGCTTTGAGACTAATCTGCTGAAGGAAATGGGCTGGGGGGCAACCAGCTTGGTTGAGGATTTGGAGTTTACAATGCGCAGTGTCATGCGCGGTGTATATCCAAAATTCAACTATGATGCCAAAGTTTTTGACGAGAAGCCACTTACATTCAAGGCCTCTGCAAGACAGCGTCTGCGCTGGATGCAGGGACACTTTACGGTTGCGCGCCGTTACTTCTTTCCACTACTCTGGCGTGCTATTAAAGAACGTAGCATCGTGAAGTTGGATCTCGCACTGTATGGAATCAACGTATATATTGTTCTGCTCACGTTCATTCTGACTGCCGTGATATGGGTTGACAATTCTTTCTTTGATGGTCCGAATATCGCTAACTTGTTTGGTTACCTGCCATTTTGGCTCAGCTTTGCTGCGATTGCCGCGAATATCTTCACTTTCATGATGGCTTTGATCTTGGAGAAGGTGACGTTCAAGAAAGTTTACGCTTATCTTGTACTGTTCCCGATATATCTGCTGTCATGGTATCCGATCACCGTATATGCTTTCTTCACGCAAAATAACAAGACGTGGAGTCATACGGAGCATACACGTGTGGTACGCCTGGAAGAAGTGCAGAGCAAGCAGGGCTAAGTCTTTTGAAAATATTGAAACTAATTTGTTGACACAAGTGGAATGAAGTGATACACTATTTTGGTGTTGAACTGAATACTGATTGTAAGCAGAAGCACGCCGCTTCTCACCTGTCCGACTGGAGTCGGCTGGTTTGATCACGAAATCTACGAATGAATAAATTTCATTTTTTGAGATGTGTATCAAATAGGGATGCCGGTGGTTGAATCGGTATCCCTTTATTTTTTGTTTTATGACAGGTACGAATTATTATAATCGGAGGTGGAGGACTATCAGTAAGGAACATATGATCAATGACGAAATTCGGGCGAAGGAAGTACGTTTGGTCGGTGCAGAAGGCGAACAAATCGGTATTAAGTCGACTCGCGAAGCACTGCAAATGGCGATTGATCTCAATCTTGATCTGGTGAACGTGGCCCCGCAGGCGAAGCCGCCTGTATGTCGCATCATGGACTACGGTAAATTCCGTTATGAGCAGCAGAAGAAAGAGAAGGAAGCCCGCAAGAACCAGAAGATCGTTGATATCAAGGAAGTATGGTTCCGAGCTAACATTGAGGAGCACGATTACCAAACGAAGCTTCGCAATGTCGTGAAGTTTCTTAAAGAAGGCGACAAGGTGAAATGCTCCGTGCGTTTCCGCGGTCGTGAAATCACACACGCCAGTATTGGCCAGAAGATTTTGGAGCGCGTAAAAGAAGAAGTTGTCGACCTGTGCATCGTGGAGCGCCAGCCTAAGCTGGAAGGCCGCAGCATGATTATGATCTTGGCTCCTAAAGCCTAAGAGATATTATGAGGAGGAAGTTGTACTATGCCTAAAATGAAAACACACAGCAGCCTGAAAGGCCGCTTTAAAATTACCGGTACTGGTAAAGTAAAACGTTACAAAGCTTACAAAAACCACTTGCTTTCCCACAAATCCAAGCGTGCGAAGCGTGTCCTTGGGACTAGCCCGGTTATGGCACCTGGAGATGTTAAACGTTTGAAGCAAGGCTTGGCTAACTTGAAATAGTAAACAACAATTATTGGGAGGTCTTTTAATATGGCACGAGTTAAGGGCGGATTTGTAGTTCGTCGTAGACATAAAAAAGTATTGAAGCTTGCTAAAGGTTATTTCGGTTCCAAACACCGTATTTTCAAAACAGCTAACGAACAAGTTATGAAATCGATGGTATACGCATACCGTGACCGTCGTCAAACGAAACGTAACTTCCGCAAACTGTGGATCGTTCGTATCAATGCTGCTGCACGTCTGAATGGCTTGTCCTACAGCAAAATGATGCACGGCCTGAAACTGGCTGGTGTGGACATCAACCGCAAAATGCTGGCTGATCTGGCTGTAAACGACCTGACTGCGTTCAATTCTTTGGCAACTGTAGCAAAAGATAAAGTGAACGCTTAAGATATAAGCGTAAGAAGAAACGCCTTCGGCGTCCTTAATTAAAGGGCGCCGAAGGCGTTTCTTCGAGAAATCTGAACCGTCGATAACTCGGCGGTTCTTTTTTTGCCCTGTTACCTATATTGCTGACAAAGGGCGATGAAACAAGCATCAAGACCTTAGTGGGAATAAACTGAACTGTATATACCAAAGGAGGGATTTTCATGCATAAGCCTGTTAGTAAGGCAGTTGTTAAGCAATATGTGGGCAAGCAGATCGTAGCGTATAAGAAGGACGGGGGCGTTGTAACGGGCAAACTGATTCGGGTTTCTGGAAACCGCCTTATTCTGGAAGCACAAAAGGGGAAAAAAGTGAAAACAAAAGCCATTTTACCACTCGTACTGTTTGATCTTCTGGCAATCGGAACATCTCCATTTGGCTTCGGCGGCTTCGGTCCAGGCTTCGGTCCAGGCTTCGGCCCAGGTTTCGGCCCGGGTTTTGGTCCAGGTTTTGGTCCAGGCATTGGCGGGTTTTTCTGATAAACTAAAATCACCAAATTTTTTCCATCTCATAGCATTGGTTAGGTGTAATGATACGGACGATGCTGTAGCCAAGCTTTTGGTAAAAAGAGAGCCCTTTTTGGTTTACCAAGTCCACCATAACTTTGGCCCGTTTGCATCCGCGTGATAATGCGAAGCCTTCAGCATGCTTCATTAAGGAAATTCCGACGCGCTTCCGCTGTGCAGCGGGTGCAACGGCTAGCATGTCAATATACAACAACTCACCATGAAGCATGAAATGGATAAAAGCGATTACGTTCCCTTTCTGATTGGGAGAAGCAACCAGTGTAACTCCCCGGCGGAGTCTTGTCGGTATATCTTTACGAATGGTGTCCAATTCTTCGGGACTGAGGTTGGATAAAGGGACCAGTTGTGATTCAATTAATTGTAAAATGGCCGGATCATCCTGTCCGGGTTTGCGGTAGCGAATCATAAATCTTGCCTCCCTTCGCTGCCGTTAAACAGATCTCGATTTATCATATGTAGCAAGGGTTAAGAGGGTGTTAACGGGAATGATTGGGAGAGGGATGGGCAGGTTAAGAATGAAAAACTAGCGTATGAAGTAAAATAAATGTGTTGACTTCTCGAATCAATGAATCATATAATGTTTCTAAACATTTTAACGAATAATTCAATCGGCAATGATGAGGACGAAGTTTAAAGGGCTCTTTTGCTCAGAGAGTGGACGGAACAGCTGCAACCTCCACCAAAATCCCTTTTATACGAGCTCACCTCGGAGCTGTTTTCCTGAAAAACACTAGTCTGATACTTCAGCGCATTAATAGGACAGTGTCTATTAGGGGAAATCGTCTGGTTCTCGTTACGAACCGCAGATATTGGAGCTGTGGCTTATAGATGGCGGCTTCATACCTGCTGAGGCTTTGCATTGCGAAATGTGAAGCAAACATGGGTGGTACCACGGAAGCTAAACCTTTCGTCCCTCACACGGAGAAATCCGGTGTGGAGGACGGAAGGTTTTTTTGTTGTAAATGCCATAGGAGAGATCCAATATTTGAGAGGAGGATGACTGATGAGCGCGCAAACTCCAGAAGTGCGGTCTACAGAACAATTACGAGAGAAATGGATGAAGCCCGAAGTGATTACCGGATCGGAAATCTTGCTTCGGAGCCTTCTTTTGGAAGGTGTCGAATGCGTCTTCGGATATCCGGGAGGAGCCGTACTGTACATTTACGACGCCATGTATGGATTTGAGGATTTCAAGCATGTCCTGACCCGTCATGAGCAAGGAGCCATTCATGCGGCTGACGGATATGCCCGGGCAAGCGGCAAAGTCGGTGTTTGTATTGCAACGTCAGGCCCTGGAGCAACAAACCTTGTCACTGGTATTGCTACAGCTTATATGGATTCGGTCCCAATGGTAGTCATTACCGGTAACGTGGCAACAACCCTGATCGGAACGGACGCCTTTCAGGAAGCCGACATTACTGGCATTACGATGCCGATAACGAAGCACAGCTATCTGGTCCGGGATGTGGAGGATCTGCCGCGGGTCATCCATGAAGCCTTTCATATCGCATCCACAGGACGTAAGGGACCTGTACTGATCGACATTCCGAAGGACGTATCGGCGGCCAAGACACTGTTCAAGCCAGATGAAAGTCTTAACCTGAGAGGATATAATCCTCGAACGGTTCCTAACCGTTTGCAGCTTGATAAACTGTGCCGGGCCATTGAGGATGCGGAACGCCCAATGATCATTGCCGGCGGCGGCGTTATCTATTCGGGAGCACACGAAGCGCTGCATGAATTCGTGAAGCGAACACAAATTCCGATCACAACCACGCTTCTTGGACTCGGTGCTTTCCCAAGTGGACACGAGCTGTGGACGGGAATGCCGGGGATGCACGGAACGTACACTTCCAATCATGCCATTCAGAAATGTGACCTGCTGATCAACATCGGCGCCAGGTTTGATGACCGAGTAACAGGTAAACTTGACGGCTTTGCGCCGAATGCAAAAATCGTCCATATCGATATCGACCCTGCTGAAATCGGCAAGAACGTTCCAACCGACATTCCAATTGTCGGGGATTGTAAGACAGTGCTTGAGATGATCAACCCGGATGTACCGGCTGCAATGAAAGCCGACGCTTGGAGAGACCAGATCCGTAAGTGGAAAGCGGAATATCCGTATAAGTATACGGATTCGGATGAAGTTCTGAAGCCGCAGTGGGTTATTGAAATGTTGAACGATACGACGGACGGCGAAGCGATTGTAACAACGGATGTAGGTCAGCATCAAATGTGGTCTGCTCAGTATTACAAGTTCAACCAGCCGCGCTCATGGATTACTTCGGGCGGCCTTGGAACGATGGGCTTCGGCTTCCCTTCAGCGATTGGTGCCCAGATGGCGCATCCCGACCGGTTGGTCATTTCGATTAACGGAGACGGCGGCATGCAGATGTGTTCGCAGGAACTTGCGATCTGTGCCATCAACAACATTCCTGTAAAGATAGTTGTGATCAACAATCAAGTACTTGGAATGGTTCGTCAGTGGCAGGAACTGATCTACGATCACCGTTACAGTCACATCGACCTGTCGGGAAGTCCTGACTTCGTGAAACTTGCTGAAGCTTACGGGGTGAAGGGCTTGAGAGCTACAACCAAGGAAGAAGCACGCGCCGCTTGGGCAGAGGCATTGGAAACTCCGGGGCCTGTACTCATCGATTTCGTGGTAGAGAAAGGCGAAAACGTATATCCGATGGTAACCCAGGGCTCAACAATTGATCAAATGCTGATGGGGGATGCGTAAGATGATGAGTTTAAAACATACCATAGCTGTACTCGTAAACGATCAGCCTGGCGTCCTCCAGCGGGTTGCCGGATTGTTCGGCCGGAGAGGTTTCAACATTGAGAGCATTACGGTAGGTCAGTCGGAAGAAGCCGGTTTGTCCCGTATGGTCATCGTTACAACAGGTGATGACACGACACTGGAACAAATTGAGAAGCAGCTATACAAACTGATTGATGTTATCAAAGTTATCGATCTAAGTTCCAAGCCAATGGTAGCCAGAGAGTTGGCGTTGATTAAAGTTAAGGCCGAGCCTGCATCACGGCCGGAAATACTCGGTGTTGTCGATACATTCCGAGCATCGGTTGTTGACATTGGCGCTGTAAATATGATGGTACAGGTTGTTGGTGATACAGAAAAGATCGACGCAATGATCGAACTGCTTAAGCCATATGGAATCCGGGAACTTAGCCGGACCGGCGCTACCGCGATGATCCGCGGCAACGCGTAATACTTCAACATTTTTATAACGATTGAAATGAGGCACACACCCGGGACGTGATGAGCGGGTGTTTCAGGAGACCGGAGGGAGTTTCGGGTCTATTGAAATACCCGCTCATTCATGAAGGGTCTTTAAAATCAAAGGAGGACTTATAAAATGCCAGTAACTACTTATTATGAACAAGATGCAGAACTCAACGTACTGAAGGACAAAACGATTGCTGTAATCGGCTACGGAAGCCAAGGTCATGCTCAAGCGCAAAATCTGCGTGACAGCGGAATTAACGTTGTTATCGGCCTTCGCGAAGGTAAATCCTTCGATAAAGCCAAAAATGACGGTTTTGAAGTGCTTCCAGTAGGTGAAGCAGTAAGTCGCGCAGATGTAGTTCAAATCCTAATGCCTGACGAAACACAAGCTTCTGTATACAAGAATGATATTGAACCAAACCTGAAAAAAGGCGCGGCTCTTATGTTCTCCCACGGTTTCAACGTACATTTCGGACAAATCGTAGCTCCAAAGGAAAACGATGTTCTGTTGGTAGCGCCTAAATCCCCGGGCCACATGGTGCGCCGTACTTATGTTGAAGGATTTGGTGTACCTGGTCTGATCGCTGTTGAGAAAGATGCAACAGGACAAGCAAAAGAAATCGGTCTTGCTTATGCTAAAGGTATCGGCTGTACTCGTGCAGGCGTTATCGAAACTTCGTTCCGTGAGGAAACCGAAACCGACCTGTTCGGTGAGCAAGCTGTACTGTGCGGCGGCGTTTCCGAGCTGATCAAAGCCGGTTTTGAAACACTGACTGAAGCTGGATATGCTCCTGAAATGGCATACTTCGAGTGTCTGCATGAACTGAAGCTGATCGTTGACATGATCTATGAAGGCGGCCTGGCTTCCATGCGCGATTCCATCAGCAACACGGCTGAGTATGGTGACTATGTAACCGGACCTCGCATTGTGACAGAAGAAACGAAAAAAGCGATGAAAGAAGTATTGTCCGACATTCAACAGGGTAAATTCGCTCGCGACTTTATTTTGGAGAACCAGTCTGGTCGTGCATTCCTGACTGCAACACGCCGCAACGAATCAGAGCATCCGGTAGAAGTTGTTGGTGCCCAGCTGCGTGAAATGATGCATTGGATCAAGAAGTAAGACTTATAATGTATTAAATAGCAAACTACCGGCGGTATGGGATGTTCATGTTCCTGCCGCCGGAGGTTTATGTAGAGCAAAAACTTCAAGGAGGTGTCAGCATGCGTAAGATTTATGTTTTTGACACAACGCTGCGGGATGGAGAGCAATCACCCGGCGTAAACTTAAACACCCGTGAAAAAGTAGAGATTGCCCATCAGCTTGAAAAGCTGGGAATCGACCGCATGGAGGCCGGCTTCCCTGCGGCTTCGCCCGGAGATCTGGCCGCTGTTAACGCTGTAGCGCGTGCTGTGAAAAATGTGACAGTGATCGGTCTGTCCCGCTCACGGGAGCAGGATATCGACGCCGTCCGCGAAGCACTTCAGGGAGCGCAGGATCCTTGTATTCACGTGTTCCTTGCGACATCGCCGATTCACCGCAAGTTCAAGCTGCGGATGGAGAAGGAGCAAGTACTGGAAACAGCACAGGCTGCTATCCGTTACGCCAAAAAATATTTCTCCAAGATTGAGTTTTCGCTTGAAGATGCCGGACGCACAGAGCGTGACTTTTTGGCCGAGATGGTTGGTATGGCTGTCCGCGAAGGCGCTAATGTGGTCAACATCCCGGATACGGTCGGTTATTTGAACCCATTGGAATATGGTGCTATTTTTAAATTTCTGAAGGAAAACGTTCCGGATATTGAGAAGGTACAGTTGAGCGCTCACTGTCATAATGACCTTGGTATGGCGACAGCCAATACGCTCGCGGCTATTATGAATGGAGCGGATCAGATTGAAGGCACGGTGAATGGAATCGGGGAGCGTGCCGGTAACACGGCAATTGAAGAAATCGCCATGGCTCTCGAGACGCGCCAGGAGTTTTTCCAAGCGAAAACAGGGCTGCATCTGACGGAGATTGCACGTACGAGCCGCCTTGTCAGCAAGCTAACAGGCATGGTAGTCCCTGGGAATAAAGCAATTGTCGGTGCGAATGCGTTCGCCCATGAATCCGGTATTCATCAGGACGGTATGCTGAAAGAGAAAACAACCTATGAGATCATGACGCCGGAATCCATAGGTCTTAAAGAAAGCAAGCTGGTGCTCGGAAAGCATTCTGGACGCCATGCATTCCGCGAGAAGTTGCTTGATCTCGGTTATGAGTTGAATGAAGAACAAGTGAATGAGGCTTTTTCCAAGTTCAAAGTGCTGGCTGATAAGAAAAAGGAAGTATCCGATGACGATCTGCTCGCATTGCTCGAAGAGAAGTTGACGGATGCACCGGAAGTATTCAAGCTGGAAACGATGTTTGTTACTTACAGCAATGCTTCAACACCTACGGCTCGAGTTACGATTGAGACGGAGAACGGAACGGTTGAGGAAGAGGCTGAAGGCAACGGATCAGTCGACGCCATCTATAATGCCATCGATAAAGTGACGGCTGAAGAGTTTACGCTATCGGATTATTCGATCAAGTCGGTATCCCGTGGTAAGGATGCACTTGGTGAGGTACACGTGGTTCTGTCCCAAAATGATGTCGCAGCCCAAGGCCGCGGACTCAGCACGGACATTCTGGAAGCGAGTGCCCGCGCTTATGTGGACGCGGTTAACCAGCTGATTGAGAAACGTAAAACGTTCGGACGTCGCGACCGCGTAACGCTGTAACGTTGATACTCGCTCTACCTGTTCTATCGTGAACATTAAAAACAGGCTCAGGCTTCCAAGCCGGAAGCCTGTTTTTTGTGTAGGTATTTGTTTTTTTAGACTTATAGGAAAAACTTATAAAGTTCATAGATTCTATATCTTGGTCAAACGATCGATATGTATGTTACAACAGTAACTAGGATAAACCGGACGTATGCATATCGATAAGGAGTGACTTACCATGACACAAACGAAAAAAATCGCTGTTATCTCGGGGGACGGAATTGGACCGGAAGTGGTAGCTGAAGCGGAAAAGATTATTAAACGGACGGAAGAAGTATTCGGATATTCTTTCACGACGGAGCACGCTCTGTTCGGCGGAATCGCCATTGACCAGAAGGGAACACCGCTTCCTGAGGAAACATTGAATGTGTGTAAAAATGCGGATGCGGTATTGCTTGGCGCGGTTGGCGGACCTAAGTGGGACAACAATCCGAAAGAACTTCGCCCGGAGACCGGATTGCTAGGCATTCGTAAAGAGTTGGGGCTGTTCTCTAATCTCCGACCAGCCGTTATTTTTGATTGCCTGAAGGATGCATCTACACTGAAACCGGAAGTTCTGGAAGGTACGGATCTGATGGTAGTGCGGGAGCTTACGGGCGGTATATACTTCGGTGAGAAATTTAGACGTGAGGGAGCGAACGGAGAAGAGGCGGTAGATACTTGCGTCTACAACACGACGGAAGTGGAACGTATTGTACGGCAAGCATTTGAAATTGCACAGAAACGACGGAAGAAGCTTGCTTCGGTTGATAAGGCAAACGTGTTGGAAACATCCCGCCTGTGGCGTGAAACGGTAAACCGGATTGCTCCTGAATATCCGGATGTTGAGCTGGAGCATGTGCTTGTTGATAATTGTGCGATGCAGCTGCTTCGTCGGCCGTCTAGCTTCGATGTTATCGTAACGGAGAACATGTTCGGAGATATATTGAGTGATGAAGCAGCAATGCTTACTGGCTCCATCGGCATGTTGGCATCAGCTTCGATGGGTGAAGGAGATTATGGATTGTATGAGCCGGTCCATGGATCAGCTCCGGATATTGCGGGACAAGGTCTGGCGAATCCGATTGCCACTATCCTGTCCGTTGCACTGATGTACCGCTTGACATTTGGATACGCAGAAGCGGCTGATGCGATTGAGCGTGCTGTGGCAGAGGTACTGGATGCGGGACATCGCACGGCTGACATAGCTGTCGATAAGAGCAAGGCTTTGAGCACAACTCAGATGGGTGATTTGATTGCTGCTGCTATCCGTAAGTAATTAGACGCAATAAGATGATTTTGTTCGGATAATTTCCTTATTTATAATAATTATAAAGAAATAATTCCTATAATGTTGACTTTGACAAGCCTCAATGATAACATCATTTTAGTAATGTTCATAGGAACATCAATCAACATTATATGAGGGAATAATAAACTTTCTTACATATATTTAAGGAGGAAATTAATCATGGCAGATCGTTTGGTTGGTAAAGCAGCACCGGATTTCACAATGGAAATGGTATCCGGAGATGGCAAGGATTTTAGCAAAGTAAGCTTGTCTGATTATCGCGGCAAGTGGCTCGTGTTCTTCTTCTATCCGCTTGATTTCACATTTGTATGTCCTACTGAAATCACAGCTTTGAGTGATGCATACGATCAATTTAAAGCACTGGATACTGATGTGCTGGGTGTCAGCATTGACTCCGTACACAGCCATAAAGCTTGGATTAATGCTTCCAAGGATGCTAACGGTCTGGGAACACTTAACTTCCCACTGGCTTCCGACATCACGAAGAACGTTGCAAGAGACTATGGTGTTCTGATTGAAGAAGAGGGCATTGCATTGCGCGGTCTGTTCATCATCGATCCAGAAGGCGAATTGAAATATCAAGTTGTTAACCATAATGATGTAGGTCGCAGCGTTGAAGAAACGCTTCGAGTTCTGCAAGCTCTGCAATCCGGTGGACTGTGCGCTATGAACTGGAAACCAGGAGATAACAACCTGTAAGTCCAAGCGAATGATCTAATATAGGATTGAGCCCTCATTGCCTGTCAGATTACAGGTAGCGGGGGCTTTTTTCAACAACAGGTTGTTAAGGGACGTTTATTTTAGTCAGTAATGGTAGATATATAACATAAATGTGTAGGCCTTTATACTTGCAACTCAGGACAAATGACCCAATTTTTTACAATGGTATTCAAATTGAAGGAATTAGGGACAATGAAAGCGAATACAATGTCTAAACAATATTGAAAGCAGGGGAAGGTGAACAAAATGAGTTTTTGCTGTGGGGCTAGTATGGTGGGATCAAAAGGTACGTTGAAGCATTATCGAACTCAAGTGCATAATGTTCCCCTGTTGTTTTGTCCGGTTTGCCATCGAGTGGAAGTCCATTATCGGGTGGAGAATGAATATGAAATTTTAGCGGAATACGCACACGGCGATGGTGCAGACCATGTGGATTTTCAAGATTATGTGATGGAAGACGAAGAAACCATTTTTGAGAATGTAGTAAACCGGGAATCGGAAGATGACCTGGAGGTCGTTCAAAGCCAAATTGATATGTCGTTGGATTTGTTGGCTGTAGCAAAGTGGATGCAGGATGAAAAGTGGCAAAATGAGTTAAAAAGAAGGCTTGCGGTTATGAGTCAACGTCGTATTCGGCTTCAGCAAAAAGCGTAGCCCACATGCTAAGCCCTCCGACAAGAGGGCTTTTTCAAGAGATAAGAAAGTATAAACATCGGAGTAGAGTGCACCCCTATCTCGCAAGAAAAACAACCGCTAAGTGTGGACTGTCTTCTTTGAGGTACGTCGATAGATATGAGATAGATCGAACTCGTTAGGCAACAGATGAATTTCCTATCTCGCTAAGATGTTATGCCAAACACGACGTGAGTTACGAAAAAAGTAAACGTTAAATTTGTTTTTATTGAGATCTGATGTTATTCGACAGTATCTCTGATTGACGTTTCTCCGCAGGCGTGACTATCATGAAGAAAACGTGTAGAAACAGGCACTGGTCTTTCTGTAGAGATTGTACCCATATGTCTTTGTCTGCATGAAACTTGTGTTTTGGCGAGTTCATCTTTTTGAGAAAAGGGGGAGCCATCTTGTTGAGTGAAATCCGAGGAACTGAACTGGAGGAAATGGGATCATTTCACCCGAATCAGCTTGTAAGAACAAAGTATGAGAATATTTTGGAAAATCTCGACAGCGGGATCATCCTTTTTGATAGCGATGGGGTTTTGGCCTTTGTGAATGTACAAATGGCCAAGCTGTTAGGTGTGTCACGAAAAACACTTGTAGGTTGCACTCTAACGGAGCTTTTGCGTCATCCCCAGCTCACCAGATTCAAGAAGAAAAAAATAGTGCGTCTCTTTCGGGAAACCATCTTTCATCGCAAAAGATTTCATGAGATTCTGGACGAATATGGTAAGTCGTGGTTGATCACGATGACGTATGGTGATCAAATGGAAGGAGATTTTCTGATCAGCGTTAAGGATGTGTCTGATTTTAAGCAGATTGAGCAGACCGCTTATCAGAATGACAAACTGGCCATGCTGGGCAAAATTTCAGCATCCATCGCACATGAAATTCGCAATCCTCTCACTTCTATCCGGGGATTTATTCAGTTGCTAAGGCCGCATTTGATGAGTCTAGGGAAAGATGAATATGCACGTATTATTCTAACGGAAATAGATCGGGCGAACGATATCATATATGAGTTTTTGAACTCTTCCAAGCCATCGGCACCGCAAACTACAGTTATTCCGGTGACTTCACTGCTGAAGGAAGTTGTTCTATTGACTGAAAGCGAGGCCCTGATGAAGGGCTGTCAAATTATTTTGCATCTGGATGAGCGAGATCCTACTTATATATCGGTGGATGTTAAACAGATCAAACAGGTCCTTTTAAACCTGATAAAAAATGCTTTAGATGCGATTGATGAGAAGCTGGATGACCCCGGTGTGGGTATAATTGAAATCGGAATGAAGCATCATGAAAAGCATGTTAGTATTCTTTTGTCCGATAATGGTGGCGGGATGGATCAAAATACATTGAATCACCTGTTTAATCCGTTCTTTACAACAAAAGAAGGCGGGACAGGGCTCGGCCTGTCGGTCAGTTACCGTATCATAAAAAATCACGGAGGCTCGATTGCCGTGGAAAGTCATGTCGGTACGGGAACAGAGTTTGAAATATCGCTTCCTAAAATGGATGGGACAAGCTTTTAACACAATAATGAATGCTACAGGGAATAGTCGTTGTTCTTATGAACAGGCTGTTCCCTTTAATAAATACACTTAATCTTTAAGACATAAATATATTTGTAAAATGGAGGAATTGGAATGTTGTGGTCTTGGAAAAGTGGGGTCACTTACGATCAAGTAAACAGTGATGCGCTCATTGTTCTTGTAACCAAACAGCAGATGAAAGAAGGCGGGGTAGCACCTGAATGGGACCACCTTCTAAAAGAGCTGAATGAAAGAGGGTTGTTTCAGGGGGCGGCGAATCGGACATATGTGCTACCGGTACATAACGAAGGTGGTTTCCGAACTTTGATCCTAACGGGTAGAACAGAAGGGCCGATGACATCAGAGCAGCTACGGTTGGTTGCAGCACAGGGAGCTAAGGCGGCTGTAAAAATCGGCGCAAAGAAACTTTCCCTTGAAGTTCCGGCGACGATGATGCAGTTTACTGTGGAACAAGATATAGAAGAAGCAGCTCAAGCTCTGACGGAAGGTTTTTTGCTGGGCGGATATCAAGCGAAACGCTACAAGAGAGATGAGGTCGTCAAGGAAAGCATTCAGGAAGTTGTCTTTTTTACGAAAGACAGTCATAGTGATGCCGGTACCGAGGAGTCTTGGGAACGTGGATTTGCCCGCGGAGAAGCTGTCGGAGATGCAACATGTCTGGCCCGTGATCTTACCAATCTGCCTGGAAATATGCTTGTTCCTGATGATTTGGCTCAGGCGGCTATGGGTGTAGCGGAGCGTTACGGCATGGAGGGCTATGTGCTGAGTGAGGAGCAGATCGCGGAAAAAGGTATGGGAGGTCTGCTTGCCATCGGTAAAGGCAGTGTTAATCCTCCAAGAATGATCGTGATCAAATATCAAGGAACTGAGACTTGGGATCATGTCATTGGTCTTGTGGGTAAAGGCATTACGTTTGATACCGGAGGTATATCCCTTAAAAAGGCAGCTGGTATGGAAGAAATGATCAGTGACATGGGCGGAGCAGCAACCGTGTTGGGTGTGATGGAGGCCTTGGGCCGGATACGACCTAAAATTAATGTGGTGATGGTGATCCCATCGGCGGAGAACATGCCAAATGGAAATGCGGTGAAGCCTGGAGATGTAATAACGACATTGAGCGGTCGCACAATTGAAATATTGAATACGGATGCGGAAGGCCGTGTGGTTCTGGCAGATGGTGTTACTTATGCGAAGGAACTCGGCGCATCGCGCATTATCGATGTCGCAACCTTGACCGGTGCTGTGGTCACTGCTCTTGGCGATGTAGCGACAGGCGCTGTGACCAACGACGAGACCTTTCTTCAGGAGCTTGTTGCATCATCTAGACGAGCTGGAGAAAAGGTATGGCCTCTTCCCGCGTATCCAGAGTTCTGGGACATGCTCAAGAGTGATGTAGCCGATGTAAGAAACTCGACCGGACGCTTGGGAGGAACGATTACGGCGGGATTGTTCATAGGTACTTTTGCCGACGGCCTTCCTTGGGTTCATTTTGATATTGCAGGCACTGCATTTTTACCTAAAGAACGGGGTGTTGACCCGAAAGGAGCGACAGGAGCTTTAGTTCGCACCATTACGGATTGGGCTCTCACCCAAGAAACAACTGAATAGCTACTGTTGGATAAAGTCCGCTGTCGCGGACTTTTTTTCTTTACTTTTCGTCAGTCGTTCAAGTATGATGAAGAGAAAACTTGGATGAAGGGAGTTTAACTTGGATGAAAAGTAGTAGAACCAAAATCGTAGATTGCACCATCCGCGATGGTGGATTGGTCAATAATTGGGATTTTAGTGTAGAATTCGTGCAAAATTTATATGCCGGCCTGAATGAGGCAGGCGTGGACTATATGGAAATCGGTTATAAAAATTCACCCAAGTTGTTGAAGGGTGCCGATCAATCAGGTCCATGGCGCTTTCTCAACGATGACTTCCTGCGCGAAGTGATCCCGCAAAAAGGCAGAACTAAATTGTCAGCACTTGTCGATATCGGCCGTGTTGATGAGGATGATATTCTCCCGCGTGAAGAGAGTCTACTGGATCTGATCCGAGTAGCTTGTTATATCAAGGACGTGGACAAAGCATTGGATCTTATCGAAGTATTTCATAGCCGAGGATACGAGACTACGATCAACATTATGGCTTTATCGAACGTCATGGAGAACGAACTGCTTGAAGCGTTTGAGCTGATTAAAGACAGCGTAGTTGACGTTGTGTACATCGTTGATTCCTACGGTAGTCTGGATCATAAAGATATTAAATATTTAGTGGAAAAATTTAAAACTCATTTGCCGAACAAACGCTTGGGCGTGCATACGCATAACAATATGCAGTTGGCGTTCTCAAATACCTTGGTGGCAGCCGAGAACGGTGTTGAGCTGCTCGATGCGTCTGTTTACGGTATGGGGCGTGCTGCCGGCAACTGCCCGACAGAGCTTCTGGTTACTCATTTAAAAGGAACCAAGTACGAACTCCGTCCCGTATTGGACATCATTGAGCGTTTTATGATCCCTCTTCGTGAAAAAGAAGAATGGGGCTACCTCATTCCTTACATGATTACAGGTACGCTTGATGAGCATCCTCGTTCTGCGATGGCTTTGCGAGCTTCGGCCGACAAAGACAAGGCTGTTGACTTTTATGACAAGCTGACAACACCGGAAGTTACGTTTAAAAAATAACATCTTCATGTCATATCGAGTTGAAATGACATGACTAATAGCACTTTTCCTTGATGGGAAAGTGCTTTTTATTTGGATTTATTCACATATTTTTTGCATAAAACCGATAAAAACAAGGGATCTAAAACAATATTAATTGAATTTTTAGTTGATTAAAATTGAATCAAACAACAAATTGTCGAACGATGTCATGCATAATGTCGCTTTACGAGGAAGTGTTGCAGGAAATTGGAAGTTCACGTGGAATCCATAATTTAGAAATCTATTGAAGTGATACAAAATTGACGGGGGTACAGCTAAACATGCTGAACAATGTAGAAGAGAGAAAGACTGTAAGAACGGGCATAGCCGTTGTTGTAGCAGTCCTCCTGGTCCTGTTTTTTCAAAATCCGGTTTACCGTTTTCAAGATTGGAGTGAATATGCTCCTTTATATTTGGCTGCTGGTGTAGCAAATGTGGCTATTTGTTTTTCGATTTTTACACAGGGATGGATTTACTTTTCCAATCAGCTTTCGCGTCAGCGGCTTTATACAGGCATGCTGTTTTTGTTCGTACTTATCTTTGATCTGATTCATACATTGGGGGCTATCGGGTTTCCTATGTTCAACTGGATCTTATCCATGAACGAATCACTGTGGCTGCTGTTATTATCGAAATATGCCGTGGCTCTCGGAATTCTGTTTACGTTCAGCTTTCGGGACCGGGCTGTAGGTGCATTGTACAAGCGTATTATTTTTATGATCGGTATTTTAGGAAATTGTGCAGCAGTGGCCTTATTTTTCATGTGGCAATCACGGCCGCTTTTGATGAATGAGCAAGGGATGACTATGGTTAAGAAAGCTGCGGATACAGGCATATTGGTTCTCTTACTGTTGGCAGTCGGGATCATTATATATAAGGGGCACGCAGAAAAACCTCCCTCTCTTCTAATTATCGTCCGGGGACTTATCTTTTTTATCCTGGGTCAGATTTTATTTATGAAATCTTCCTATATCAATGATGTGGACCATCTTTTGGGGCTCGCCTGCGGTTGTATCGGGAGCTTCCTTATTCTCCGCGGTGGTTACCGCCTTTCGATTCAGGATCCTCTGGATGAGCAGCAGAAGGCAGAGGCGCAGATCAGCTACCTTGCTTATCATGATGATCTGACAGGTCTTCCGAATTTACGGAAGCTGCTTCTGAGTTTAGAAACTTTGATCAAAACAGGTCACGGGATAGAAGGATTGACGGTGGCTGTTCTGAATATTAACCGCTTTAAGACCATTAACGATTCATTGGGCCGTGATGCTGGCGATTGTATTTTACAAATGGTATCCAGACGTATTGTACATGAAGCGCAAATCTGGGAAGAGGTTTATAGTTTGGGAGGCGATGAATTTGCCATTATTATAGCGGATGGTGGCACCTCAGAACAGATGGTTGATCGGATTGAAAGCTTCCTTAATCTGTTTAATGAACCATTACAGTATGAGTCAGGTGACTATCATTTGTCACTTTCGGCAGGCTTCGCCATCTATCCAGAAGATGGGACTGCGGCGGATCAGCTGGTTCAGAATGCAGATACGGCTGTCCATGATACTAAAGGAGAGAAGCGCATACGGCGTTATGCTCCCTTTATGCAGCTGAAGGCTCAGGAACGGCTCATCATGGAAACTGAATTACGGCGTGGTTTGGAGCGAGGGGAGTTTTTCCTAGAATATCAGCCACTAGTATGGTTGGAAACCAATCAGGTTGTAGGGATGGAGGCTTTGGTCCGCTGGAACCACCCTGTACGGGGAATTGTATACCCTGGTGAATTCATTACGATTGCCGAGGACAGCGGACTCATTGTACCGCTCGGTGAATGGGTTCTACGGCAGGCTTGTCAGCAAAACAAGCAATGGCAAATGGCAGGATACAAGCCGCTTTGTGTTTCGATCAATCTTTCTTTGGGACAGTTTATTCAACCCAACCTTCCGGAACAGATTGCCGCTATTATAAAAGAGATACAGCTGGAACCCCAATATGTGGAGCTTGAAATTACAGAGTCGATGACGCTCGATAAGGAGGCGGCTCTTGATCAACTTCACCGATTAAAGAAATTAGGTATTAAGATTAGTATCGATGACTTCGGGACAGGGTATAGCTCTTTGCATTACCTGAAAAATTTGCCCATTGACCGACTTAAAATTGATAGATCCTTTGTTAATGAAATATTGCGGGACCACAAGAATGCAGCTATTGTTTCTACCATTGCCACGATGGCTCATCACTTGAAGTTGAAGGTTACCGCTGAAGGTGTCGAGACGGAGGATCAGCTTAGCTTCCTTAGGAATCAGCGATGCCATGAAGGCCAGGGATATTATTTCAGCCGCCCGATTGGGGCACGGGATTTTGAGAGGTCGTTTTTGATTCAATGAAGGCGCAGGGGAGTCTTAGTCTCCCCTAGTCTACTCATTGTATGAAAATACCAGTTGCAATTGTTTAACACACATGGTATATTTATTTTTGTCTTCAAGACAGCATATTGTTGACGGGATGTAGCTCAGCTTGGTAGAGCACCTGGTTTGGGACCAGGGGGTCGCATGTTCAAATCGTGTCATCCCGATTGTCATATATGCGGGTGTAGTTCAATGGTAGAACTCCAGCCTTCCAAGCTGGTAGCGTGGGTTCGATTCCCATCACCCGCTCCATTATATACATAACCAAGCCTTTGGCCGCTAACTATAGCGGCGGGGGCTTTTTTTGTTAAGGAAAAGCAATTTACTTGTTTTTCGTTGTTCATACGCATAAAAAAGCGGCTGAATGGGAATCGGCGAAGTTTCGATTCCTGTTCAGCCGTTTTGTTAAGATATTAGAAATTACAGACGAGTGACTCTGTTTCCTGATATTTTTAGAGACTATCTGTAATTAGGATTTTAAGCTTACGGGTGCCCTCTTCGCCTTGGTGCATGTCATTCTGTGATGTCTTCCGTAAGCTTTGCCATACGCGACAATGGTGCGGATGACTTTGGGATTCGGTAGCAGAGAGAACGGAGCTGCGTCGGGAGAGGTGTTGACCTCCAAAATCCACGGCTTAAGACTCCGGTCCAAGCCGATGTCCATGCCGAGTTCGTTTAAATGTGGATAAGTCCGGCTTAATCTGGACGCAGTCACATGGGTGATGCTATTCATATTACGCAGCACAGCTGCAGTCTTTCTCTTGTTCGCGAAGGGAGCAAGCAGCACGGAAGGCTCGTAGATCGTGCCTCCTTGGCTTCCGTTAGTAACGGCTTTACCCGGGTGAGCAAGGCGTCCGATTGTGCCAGTACATTCCCACTTACGTTTCGGATTGCGCTGAATCATGATGCGAAAATCGAAAGGGCGGCCGTTATACTTGAGCAGATGAACGCCTTTTTGAACCAGATACTGCTGTTGGCCAAAGTGTTTGCGGATGGAAGAGAACATGGAGCTAAAGTTTGTAAAGGTGAACACTTTAACTCCGTTTTGATAACGGTAACCTTGCTTTGTTTTCTCTACCCGGATGACTCCCTTTCCCTGTGAGCCTTTATCCGGTTTTACATATATCATGCCGTGTTGTTCGAGCATGCGGGATAAAAACTGTCGGTTCAAACGTTTGGTGAGTGGAATATGCTTTGCTAACTTTGAGCTGTTAAGCATCAGATTTGTTTTGTGCATTTTACTTGCTAGAATGCTTTTTGCCATGTCCGTATTCCTCCCTTCATTTTAGGCGCTGGTACTTGACAGTTTATGGCGAGGGGAACGGGAAGGTATGGTTAGCTGCCTACACTTTGTGGAGAATAGCTGCAAATTTAGTCCTATTGACACGATTTATCCAGTCATAGAAGCAAGAACATTGCTAACTTACCCTGCATACAGTGGATTGTAAAACAGGGCAAGTTTGCCTAAAGAGAGAGGAGGTCTGTTTATGATCTCGTCTGTAGAATTAAATCAGATCATTGAACGAATTGGAGTATACTGTCCCTGGTATGTCCAGTGGCACGGATCTCTCCAGAAGAATAAGAGAATTGAATTTGAACAATTGCCACTAATAACCGCTCCTGTTTTGGAAAAGTATTACTATTCATCTGGAAATCCGCTTAACAGCTTGGACGGACTATACAAGTACCGTACTTCCGGCACGAGCTCAGGCAGGCGCAAAGCCATTTATTATTCAGAGGCAGACGAAGCGGCATACATGAAAATCAAGCTGGATGTGTTCCGTACAATTATAGGCTCGGCCGGTTACCGAACCGCTCTGGCGGATATGGGAACGGGTCATGCGGAAGCGACGGCTACCCTAGTGTTTAGACAATTGGGGATGGAGGTTACGTCAATTCCCTATACCTTGCCTATTGAGCAGCATTTGGCTCGATTGCAGAGCCTTCAGCCGGAAGTGCTCTACACAATGCCATCCATTTTGGATCGTATATTGCTATCGTCCGAGCATCCCGAGTCGTATGGAATCCGTCATGTCATTCTCGTAGGGGAGATGGCCCCGGCTGGCTGGATAAGGCGAGCGGCGGAACGTCTGGGCATTGCTGTGGAGCGGATTACAGATACTTACGGTTCTATTGAAATGGGGACGTTGGCTTATTACTCGCCCCAATATGGACGTTATTTGCTAACCGAAGGTCTGATTGCTGAAGGAGTCGGGACGGATGTGCTCGGAGAAGGATTAGAGCCGTTACCCGAACAGGAACAAGTACTCGTTCTGACATCGACGGTAAGGGAGTCTTTCCCTGCGCTTCGTTATGTGACTTATGACGTGGTGCGGGATTTGCGTCCCATCATCGTGGATGGTGTGGAACGAATGAGCTTTAAGAGCCTTGTCAAACGGATCGGGCCGGATTTGAAGCATGGCGAAAAAATAAGTATTTACGATATTGAAGATGTTGTAAATCGGCATATGGGGCAATTAAGCAGCGTTCGGGTTCATATGGATGGAAATGAACTTAAAGTGGTTGTGTATGTTGTGGATGATAGGAACTGCTCAGACGGACACGATGGCACGGATGAGCATTATAGTATAGCTGAATATAGTAAAAAGAACGGATCAGTGGAGTTCAATGAAAAGGACCATACGGATGAAGATAAGGCGTCGGAACGGCTGCTGGTGACCATTCGGCAAGAATTGGAGGAACGAACACCGGAGATTGGGGCGATGATTTCTTCAGGAATTCTCGGCCGGATTCAGGTCGTGTACGGCAGCTTTCATGATGAAGAGCAGCGGAGCAGGGTGAAACACAAAAAAATTTATTATGACAAAGTTGAGGGGTCTTGAATGAAGCTTGAAGGAGGAATTGTTGACGCGATTGGCGGTACACCTCTCATTCGATTATCGCGATTGTTTAGCGGGGAATCGTTTGAAGTTTACGGAAAGTTGGAGGGAATGAATCCCGGAGGTAGTGCCAAGGATCGGCCCGCGCTCTATTTGCTGAAGGAAGCGATCCGCCGCGGCGAAATTACGGAGGATAGTGTCATAGTAGAATCCAGCTCAGGGAATTTGGCCATAAGTTTGGCCCAGCTATGCCGCTATCTGGGTTTGCGCTTTATATGTGTTGTTGATCCGCGGACGACTGAGCAGCATAAGAATATCATTCGCAGTTTCGGCGGGGAAATCGATCTCGTAACCGAGCCTGATGAGCAGACGGGAGAGTTTCTGCCGGCCCGAATCCGTCGGGTCAGGGAGCTGGTCGAACAAATTCCGAATGCCTATTGGACGAATCAGTATGGGAATCTGGACAACAGTCTGTCTCACACCGAGATGACGATGAGGGAAATTTACGATCAGCTTGGTTCTGTCGATTATTTATTTTGCGGTGTCAGCTCCTGTGGTACGATTCGAGGCTGCTCGGATTTTATCAGGTCCATGAGGCTGAGTACAAGAATCGTGGCGGTGGACGCGGCAGGAAGCGTTATTTTTGGAGGAACAAAAGGCGCTCGTCAGTTTCCGGGTCTCGGTGCAGGCATCGTTCCGGGGCTTTATCATCAGGGGATTGCGGATGAGGTACAGTATGTGTCCGATCGGGACTGTGTTGAGGGCTGCCGTCAACTGATTAGCAGTGAATCCATCTTGGCAGGTGCATCATCCGGCGGTGTCATTTCAGCGATACTTCGCATGAAAGTGCATATTCCGAAAGGAGCTGTATGTGCAGCAATCCTGCCAGACCGTGGCGAACGGTATATGGATACCATATATAACGATGATTGGGTGCAACGGGAGCTTGGCTTCGCCCCTCGTTTGCCATAGGAGGAGTAGTCTATGCTGTACCTGAACGACAGCCATATTCAGGAGTTAGGAATAGATTGGCATGTGTTGACTGGCATCATTCAGGATGTTGTCCGGATTGAGGATGAGGGTGACTGCGTACATCCGTTAAAGCCATATTTAAGATTCAGAAATCCGGAAAATCGGATCATCGCAATGCCAGCTTATGTGGGAGGGAGCTTTAACCTTGCCGGGATTAAATGGATTGCAAGCTTCCCGCAAAACCATCTCCATGGACTACCAAGGGCACATAATACGATAATTTTAAACGATACGGCAACGGGGGAGCCGCTAGCTTTCCTAAACAGCGGACTGCTTAGCGGACTCCGAACGGCAGCCGTCAGTGGTGTGATGCTTAAAGCCTACGTTGAGGCTCGGCAGACCGCAGGGATTAGGCTTGGGATTATCGGCTGGGGGCCAATTGGCCGACTCCATCTTGATATGTGCGCTGCGATCCTTGGTGAGAAGCTGAAGCAGATTACCTTGTATGATCTGAGAGGAATTGATCCGGCAACCGTTCCCGCCGAACTGCGGAATATTACGATTATAGCTGATGATTGGCGTATCGCATACCGTCATGCCGACATCATCGCTACCTGTACTGTATCGGCCGACCGGTACATCGATGAGGTCCCGAAGGAGGGAGTGCTATTGCTTGGCATATCCCTTCGCGATTATAAACCCGAGTGTGTTGCACATATCAAAACGATCGTAGTTGACGACTGGAATGAAGTTTGCCGTGAAAATACAGATGTGGAGCAGTTGCATCTCAAGTATGGATTGCAGTCATCGGATGTCTGTACGCTCGCAGATGTCGTATGCCGTGATGCACTCATGCACAGAGGGACGGAAAACACGGTGTTTTTTAACCCGATGGGTCTCGCGATCTTTGACATAGGGGTCGCGGGTTATTATTGGGGTGAGGCTCGAAGGCTTGGCAGTGGCGTGAAGCTCGATCAAGGGGAATAAATCTAGACATAACGGGAAGATTATTGTTATAATGAGACCAATTCATTCCAAGAACTGTGAGGTAACCTATACGATGAAGTAAGACACCCTTTCTTTCGACAACTGCAAGCGTTAATGCAGGCGTTTTCTCTACGGCGGTAGAGGGAGAGATTTGGTGTGTCTGAAAAAGATGATACGGTGAACTTCGTTCGTATGAATCGGCGAGATTTGATAGGGATAATTGCTTCTTTTGGTGTACCAATGAAGCGGCTGTGTGTGGAATGAACAGCCCGTGTACTTATTCCCTGTGACCTCGTACTTATTTCAGATATACACTTTTCCAATCATCCGCCGCAGACAATCGTCTGCGGTTTTTTCGTGAGTTTTCACATGGAAAGGATGAGGAATATGACCATCATATTAAAAGCTTCAGATATTAGCATTGAGCTGCAAGGAACTCCACTATTTTCAAATATTCAATTAGAGGTGGCTGAAGGCGAGCGGGTTGCACTCTTTGGCAGGAACGGCTCCGGGAAATCAACTCTTTTGTCCATATTGACGGGTGATCGTGAACCAACGACGGGACGTGTTGAAGCACGTTTACCACGCAATCGCTGGGGCTGGCTCAAGCAGCAGGACCTGCCGGAAGATGATTTGTCGGCGCTCGAAACGGTACGTCGTGGAAGTAATGAAGTGTTATGGCGCCTGAAGCATGAATTGGCCGATTTGGAACAACAGATGCAGCAGGCTAATCAGGAGCAAGGGGAAGAATTGCTTATAAGATACGGTCAGCTGCTCGACGAATACGAGACCGAAAACGGTTTTCAGTGGGAAACCGAGGTTGAGAAAGCGATGACCATGCTCGGGATTCATTCTGAGCTGTGGAACGTTTCATTCCGCGAATTAAGCGGGGGGCAAAAGACCCGGGCTCAACTCGCAGCCTTGTTAGTATCAGAGCCGCAGCTGCTTCTGCTGGATGAACCGACCAACCACTTGGATGGGGAGAACCTTCTGTGGTTGGAACAATGGCTGCTTTCTTATAAAGGAACCGTCTTGTTTGTATCTCATGACCGGGTATTCATGGATAAGGTAGCTACAGCAATATGCGAGTTAACCTCCGAAGGTTTGAAACGGTATAAAGGAGGGTATACCGCATATCGTCAAGAGAAGGAAAGAGAATTGCGGGAACAGGAGGCGCTTCACCGCAAACAGGAGCTCGCCCGCAAAGCGTTGGAGGAATCCATCCGGAGATATCAAGAGTGGTTTCATCAAGCGCATAATTCCGCCGGGGATCAAAACGAAGTGAAAATCACAGCGAGTTTCTACAAGGCTAAAGCGAAAAAGAACATTTCCCGTTATCATGCCAAACAAAAGGCACTTGAACGTCTTGAAGCTGAGGCAGTGGATAAGCCGCGGAATGATCCTAAACTCAATATGAAGCTCGGCGGGGAAACGTTGGGTGCACGAATGCTGATTCGTGTAGAGGATCTAAGTTTTGGCTATGGAGACGGGCTTCTTTTTAACAAGCTTTCTTTTCAATTGTCCCGCGGTGACCGTTTGGCCGTTCGTGGTCCTAATGGAAGTGGCAAAACAACGCTACTCAAGTTGCTGATGGGTGAGATCGAGCCGTCTGAGGGTAAGGTGGTACATCATCCGGCATTAAAAATCGGGTATTTTTCGCAGGAGCTGGAAGGATTAAATTTGGAAACGACCCTGCTGGACAGCCTACTGGTACTCCCCGACATGACGCAAAGCCGGGCGAGAACGCTACTGGGATGCTTTTTGTTCAGTCGGGATGATGTATTCAAAAAGATAGGCGATTTAAGCATGGGTGAGAAATGCAGAGCGGCCTTTTTGAAATTGTACTTTAGCGGCGCGCATCTTCTGGTGCTTGATGAACCGACCAATTACCTCGATGTGGATACCAGGGAAGTGATTGAAGCGGTGCTTGGAGATTACCCCGGCGCCATTGCGCTTGTATCCCATGACCGTTTTCTGGTTCAAAAGCTGGCGAATCGACTGCTTACACTGAACCCGGAAGAAGATCCCGTATGGTTTGAAGGTAGCGCAGAAGAGGAAGAGGAACAGCTGTCTCGAAGCCATGTTATCAGGGGGGACAGTCAAAAGGAAAACCGCCGGATGGAGCTGGAGTTCCGGATTCAGGAGCTTTTGGAAACCACGCCGGACAGCAGCGATAAAGAAGCCGAGCAATTGTTGGAAATACGTGCGTTGCGACAAGAGTTGAAACAGCTATATGGCTAAACTTCACCGCATCATGCTTGGGAATGAGCCAAGCATGATGCGGGGTCATTGATTCACTGATGTTATTTGTTCATTAGTAATCGAGTTTAGGAGATGACAACAATGACTGTAGATGAAATCGTGAAACATATTAGCAGTGAACTTGAACATGTACCTGGAGTGGTTGGCATCGTTCTTGGCGGATCAAGAGCCAGGGGAAACCATAGGTCGACCTCAGATATCGACATCGGTATTTATTACGATGAAGAGGCTGGGTTTGACATCGAAGAGATAAACCGTGTAGCTGAAAAATTGGATGATAGGCAAAGAGAAAATTTAGTTACGCCTATTGGGGGTTGGGGCCCATGGGTAAATGCCGGGGGATGGCTTGTTGTTCGGGGGCATCATGTCGACCTGATTCTTAGAGATATGCACAGAGTGTCGAAGGTCATTGATGATTGTTTGTTAGGAGAAGTATCAACACATTACCATGCAGGACATCCGCATGCTTTTTTGAATGTGATGTATATGGGGGAAATCTCGATCTGTAAAGTGCTGGTGGATCCGATAGGGAAAATACAAAACCTAAAGGTGAAAACGACACCTTACCCAAAAGCATTGCAGGATGCGTTGATCGGATATTTCAGGTTTGAAGCATCTTTTTCTTTGATGCACGCTGACAGCAGTGTTAACAAAGATGACATCTCATTTGTAGCGGGCTGCTGCTTCCGGACGATATCCTGCTTGAATCAGGTGCTGTTCGCAAAGAATGAGGAATACTGTGTAAATGAGAAAAAGGCGGTGGCCTTGGTGGATAGCTTTCAAATGAAACCGAGGGATTATAAGCTGTGGATTGATAAAATCATGACGCTTCTATCATCAGAGCAAGACTATACTAGAGAAGGTGTAGATATGCTTGGTCAGCTTGTTCAAGAAACTGAAATGCTGCTGGATCAACACTGATCCACAGGTTTCACTTCATGAACTGTAAAAAAGGCATATGAACTTGTCATGAGAGGCAAAATTGAATATAATATAGACTATATATGCTGAAAAATGTAAATGCGTAGATGGAGAAGAGTAAGCAGTGCCTCTTTACAGGGAGGAGACGCCACAGATTGAGAGCGTTTCTATGGAAACAGGCTGTTGAAGTTCGCTCCGGAGCAGTTCCCTGAACGCGGTTTTGGCTGTTCAGTAGGGGATAACGGGTTCCGACACGTTATGTCGGTTAAAGTGAGCATGCGGCTGATGGCTGCTGAATAACGGAAGTTGTTCGGGTTATGTATTAGCGTGCTAACAAGGGTGGTACCACGGTCTTTTCGTCCCTTTCGGGAGAAAAGGCCTTTTTTTGTTGAGTTGAACTACTTTGTACGTCACTGAGATGAAAGAAGGGGGCATGAGAGGCCATGAAAGAAAAGTTGGAAGCATTAAAGCAGGAGGCATTGGCCCAACTGCAGGAGGTAATAGATCCGCAAAGTTTGAATGATCTGCGGGTCAAGTACTTGGGGAAAAAAGGTGCATTGACTGAAATTTTAAGAGGGATGGGATCTCTGAGCGCTGAAGAGCGTCCGGTTATCGGCCAGGTCGGAAATGTAGTGCGGGGAGCCATCGAAGAACTTGTTACAAGTAAACAGGAGGCTTTTCAGCGTAAGGAAACCGAGGAGCGCTTGCGCGCGGAGAAAGTGGACGTTACACTGCCAGGACGCAAGCTTGCTCAAGGCGCTGTTCACCCGCTCAGCAGGGTTGTTCAAGATATCGAGGACATTTTTATTGGGATGGGATACCGTGTAGCGGAAGGTCCAGAGGTAGAGACTGATTATTTTAACTTCGAAGCGCTCAATCTTCCCAAGAACCACCCGGCACGTGATATGCAGGACTCCTTCTATTTAACTGAAGATCTGCTGATGCGTACACAGACGTCGCCGGTTCAGGCGCGGACTATGCTGGACATGAAAGGCGAAACGCCTGTTAAGATTATATGCCCTGGTCGTGTATTCCGTCGTGATGATGATGATGCGACACACTCCTTCCAGTTCCACCAAATTGAAGGGCTTGTCATTGGACGCAATATCCGTATGAGTGATTTGAAGGGTACCCTGCTGCAATTCGTACGCGAAATGTTTGGGGATAACACGCAAATACGTCTTCGTCCGAGCTTCTTCCCGTTTACTGAACCAAGTGCAGAAGTGGATGTATCTTGTGTGAGATGCGGTGGCAGCGGCTGCCGTGTATGTAAGCATACAGGATGGCTGGAAATTCTGGGCAGCGGAATGGTTCATCCGAAGGTACTGGAGATGGGCGGATATGATCCGGAGCAGTACAGCGGTTTTGCCTTCGGGATGGGTGTTGAACGGATTGCGATGCTGAAATACGGTGTAGATGACATCCGTCATTTCTACAATAACGATATGTCATTCTTGAAGCAGTTCGCACGGATATAACTTTAAACAAAAGAAGGAAGTGAACGGTCATGAGAGTATCAACGGAATGGTTATCCCAATATATTTCTCTGGAAGGCGTATCGGCTGAAGAGCTGGCAGGCCGCATCACCTCGGCGGGTATTGAAATCGACGTCATCGAGGATCGCAATCAGGGAATTAATAAAGTAGTTGTTGGATATGTAAAGAGTAAAGAAAAGCACCCTGATGCGGACAAGCTGAACATTTGTATCGTGGATGCTGGACAAGAAGAAGATTTGCAGATCGTGTGCGGCGCTAAAAATGTCGATGCAGGTCAGAAGGTGCCTGTTGCTATGGTCGGCGCGAAGCTTCCTGGAGGATTGGATATCAAAAAAGCGAAGCTGCGCGGCGTACTTTCACAGGGCATGATATGTTCCGCGAAAGAGCTTGGTATGAACGATAAGCTGCTCCCTAAAGAGTTGCAGGAAGGAATATTGGTACTTCCGGAAGGAACGGAGGTCGGTGTGCCGATTGTAAATGTGCTTGGACTTGATGATCAAGTGCTTGAGCTGGATTTGACTCCGAACCGTTCTGACTGTCTTAGCATGTTGGGAGCTGCTTATGAGGTGAGTGCGATCCTCGGAAGAGAAATCACTCTCCCTAAACCTGAAAAGGAACTGGTAGAAGTTAGCGATCCAGCGGCAGATCATATCTCGGTATCCATTGAGGCCGGGGAGCAGTGTCCTCATTATGCTGCGCGTTATATTACAGGGGTTAAAGTGGGAGCTTCGCCGCTCTGGATGCAGAATCGCTTGATGGCTGCTGGCGTTCGCCCGATCAACAATATTGTTGATATTACCAACTACGTCATGCTGGAATACGGGCAGCCGCTGCACGCATTCGATGGTGATCAATTGGCTGATGGTTCTGTACTTGTCCGTATGGCTCAAGCCGGTGAAACGATGACGACACTTGACGGCCAAGAGAGACGCCTGGAGCCGCATATGCTGGTCATTACAGCAGGCGGTAAACCTGTAGCTCTGGCAGGCGTTATGGGTGGACTGGATTCTGAAGTGACAGACAATACGGTAAACATTTTCCTGGAATCGGCAAAATTCGATGGTGGAACGGTTCGCAAAACTTCCCGTCAGCTTGGCCTCCGTTCTGAAGCAAGCTCCCGTTTTGAGAAAGAAGTAGATTCGGCCAGAGTCATTCCGGCACTGAATCGTGCGGCCGCTTTAATGGCCAAATATGCCGGAGGAACTGTGCATCAAGGGATCGTAGAAGCTGGAGCAGCTGATTCTAAACCGAAAGTGCTTGAGCTTTCTCTTGAGAAGTTGAACTCTTATCTAGGTACAGACCTGTCTCAGCTCGAAGTGAAAACGATCTTTGCCCGGCTGCATTTCGCATGTGGCGACGCGGCTACCGACTTAATTGAGGTGGAAGTTCCAACTCGGCGCGGTGACATTCAGTTAGATGTAGATTTGATTGAGGAAATTGCCCGCCTTTACGGATACGACAATATTCCGACAACTGCAATTGAAGGACCAACGACACCGGGTGCGTTGACGAAATCCCAGGCTATCCGCCGCGGCATCCGTCGTATGTTGACTCACGCTGGATGGCAGGAAGTGCTTGGATACTCCTTCATTCACCCTCAGCAGTCGGAAACGTTCACGTCACTCGGAGATGGAGGAAAAGCGGTGAAGTTGGCGATGCCAATGAGCGAGGACCGTGGCGTACTCCGTACGAGCCTAATTCCACAGCTGCTCGATATCGCTGTTTATAATGCTAACCGCAAGCATCCGGATCTTGCATTGTTTGAAATCGGAAATGTATTCCATACACATGAAGATACATTGACAAAACAGCCGCTGGAACAGCCTGTGCTAGGACTTCTCCTGACAGGACGCCTTGGAAGTAAGCAGTGGAATGTACAGCCTGAAAAGGTTGATTTCTTCGATCTGAAAGGTGCGTTAGAAACGGTATTTGAAATGCTTGGTCTGGATGGCGAGCAGATCACTTATGCGGCTGACCAGCCTGACGGCTTCCATCCTGGACGTTCTGCATCCGTATATGTTCAGAACGGAAGTACCAAAGTGAAGCTTGGAACACTCGGCCAGGTTCATCCTCAGCTTCAGCAAGATAAAGATCTCGAAGATACGTATGTAGCTGAAATTTTGCTGGATCCGCTTTACGAACTCGCTAACAGCCGCGTACAATACCGTGATCTTCCGCGATTCCCGGCTATGGAACGAGATTTAGCGGTAGTAGTCGATGAAGTGGTAGAAGCGGGATCGCTGATCCGAGTTATCCGCGAACATGCAGGTGAGCTGCTTCAGAATGTACAGGTGTTTGATGTCTTCACCGGCAGCAAATTGGGTGAAGGAAAGAAGAGTGTCGCTATTTCTCTCACGTATCGTCATCAGGAACGGACGCTTACTGATGAGGAAGTTGCGGCAGCAAATGAAAAAGCAGTTCAGGCGCTGGAACAAACTTTTGGCGCGGAATTGAGAAAATAGAAGGAATTGGGGAAAGCCGCATCGAATTACACATTCGATGCGGTTTTTTTTAGGATAAGAAAGTATAAACACCGGAGTAAAATAAGATATCTTGATAGTCAGGAGAACAGACTTCCTGATCGACAAATATACATCAAAATACGGTCTAGCTTACTTTGAGTTCGTCTAGAAAGACTTTCTCATATATAATGTAGAAAGAGGAAAGACCGTAAAGACACCTTAGAATCAACACACAATTGAAGGAGGGCACAACAGTGACTACACCGGATCGTACACGTGTTACCGTAGAAATTTACGGAACTTCCTATAAACTAGTTGGCAGCAGCAGTGATTATATGAAACAGGTAGCCAATTATGTCGATGATCGTATGCGCACTATATCGAAGGCTCATTCCCGTTTGGATACGCCTAGGATTGCCGTACTTGCTGCTGTGCATATGGCTGAGGAAGCTGTTCAAATGCAGCAGTTCCAGAACGAGGTTAAACTTCTTACGGCTGAACGGAGTGAACTTCGCTCCGAATTGGCCCGTATTCAAACTTTGCAATTAGAGCAGCAGGAATCATACCAGAAGAAGAACGAAGAGCTTGAAAGCAAACTTAATGAACAGACACTGCTTGCATCAGAGCTTGGAACCGTGAAAGAGAATTTAACTGCGGAATCCGAGCGTATGAAAGAGCTTCTACAAAAAGAATCTGCGCGGGTGGCAGATATCCAGAAGGAGAAACAGCAGCTGGAGCAGAGACTTACCCAACAGAGTAGTGATTTGGAGAAGCGTCATAAACAGGCTTTGGAGGAAATGAAGCGTCAGCATGAAGCGCAGATCCAGCAAATGCAAAAAAATCATGAGCAATCCACAGAGCAACTGGAGCAAAATTACAAGCGTTCTGCCCAACAGGCGGAACAGAAGCATGCTCAATCCGTTCAACAACTGGAGCAGAACTACAAGCAGTCTTCTGCACAGCAGGATGAGCATCATAAAACGGCTGTTCAGGCCTTGGAGAAGAAACTCACGGAACAACAAAGTAACGGGAACAGTCTGCAATCCCGTCTGACTGTAACGGAGAAAGAGCTTTCCGTACTAAAGGGAGAGTCATCTAAACTGAAAGAGAATCTTCAGCGTACACGGCAGCAACTTGAAAGCTCAACGAAGGAGCTGCAGACTGCCAAGGTTAAGGTAGAACAGTTGACTGGGGAGCGGGATTCTTTGAAGCAGGAGGCTGTAAAGTCGGAAGAAGAACGACGCCGGCTTCAGAAGCTGGTCGTGGATGCGAACCAAAGTTCCCGAAAGCTGCATGATGATATTCAACGTCTAAATGCTGAGGTCAAATCCTGGACTACACTTGCTGAGCAGCGTAAAGAAGAAATCGGAGATTTAGAAATGCGCATGGTTGAAGCGCTTGAGGTTTCTGAAACTTTAGAAGAGGGTATGAAGACACTTCAGGAAGAATTGAATGTTCTGAAGGACGAAGCGGAGCGTGATGCGGCCCGGCGTCAGTCATCCGAACAGGAGCGGAGTGAACTTCAACTCAAAATCGAAGAGCTAGAGAAAGTTAGCCACGAAGCTTCGACTAAGGAGGATGAGACCCGTAAACTGTACGCCATGCTGGAAGAAGAATATGATACGGCATCTGCTCAGTTGGACCAGCTTCGCAAGTCTGCATCTGAACGAGATAACCGTGAACAAGAATACAGTGAGCTTCTAAGGTTGGCAGAGGAAGAGTTGGCTGTATTCCGCAGTAAGTACGAAACTCTGGTCAATGAACGGGAACAATGGGAGCAGACGGAGACTGATCTGAAAGAGGAGATGGACTCCTGGCGTCAGGAAATAGCAGCGTCTCGTCAGACATGTGATCTGCTAGAAGATGAGAAGAAAGCCACTTCCGAGGAGCTTTCTCAGCTAGGTGAGCAGTATGAGCTGGTAATGCATCAACACCGGCTGCTGCAAGCAGAAATTGAAATCCAGCGTGAGAAGTCAGACAAGCTGGAGGAGGAACACCGGAAGCTTCAGGAAGAGTATTCCAAGCTCCAGGTTGAATATAATGAATGGATTGAATTGATTGAGCAGGATCACCGTTGACACCCGAGAACCTTGTCAAGGGAAGCATTGCTGTGAAATTCGTTTCAGGATAAAACAAACCTCCAGATTCACAAGTGACTTTCCCTTGGAATTCTGGAGGTTATTATCATGCTTATGATCGAAAAGAGGTGTTCTACTCTTCGATAATAAGTTTGGAGATCATTTTTGTATGTCCTGGACCGCACATGATGGAGCAGGAGATATCGAATTCGCCTGTTTTATCTGGTGTTACAACAGCTGTATCATTTTTGCTGTCGAGTTGCAGGTTGAGTACAGGAATCAGTACACCATGATTGCCTTCTTCATTTTTGAAAGTGACCTTTACAGGAACACCTTTTTTAAGTGTGTACTCAGCTTGATCAAACTGGTAGTTTGATGCGCTAATTACAAGCTCTGCTTCAGGCTCGACACCTGTATCTGTTACTCCGGTTCCGTTGGTTGGAGTAGCTTCTTTATCTCCGCCGCAGGCCGCCAAAAGAAGAAGCAGCATGCAGGATGCGATAAATGCAAGCGTTTTTTTCATATCATCTTCTCCCAACTATTAATATTTTGTGTCAATTACTTCTATATGATAACGTAAAAAAATGGTTTGTGAGCAGAAATGAATATGAATAATTAGTGAACTTACAGGAATAGAAGAGACTGCTCTTGACATGAACAAGCCCCTGTTCATAAGGAACAGGGGCGTTGTTTTTTGAAAGCCAATTTATTTCTGTTCGCTTTTGGTCTCATCGAAAGGCCAGGCGATAGGGATGAACAGGTCAATGATTCCAATGACGAGTGCGGCAAGAAGAGCTCCCAAGACCGTTACTCTGACATGGGGAATAAGGAACTGGGCAACGTAAATGACCAGCGCACTGATCAGAAAACCGACGATTCCCCGTCCAAATGGTGTGACCCGTGTCCCGAACACACTTTCAACAATCCAACCCAAACCAGCAATAATCAGAGCCAGCATCAGGGCGCTAACAAATCCGCCAACGCTGAATTGGGGAACGATCCACCCGACAAGCATTAGAACAAGGGCGGAAACGATAAATCGAACGACATGCCCGAGAAACTGCATAGATCGTACCTCCTTATATGCTGCAATCATGCGCAAAATTATTTTGTTCAGATGTACTCTGAGTTATGTGTGGAATGATTTATTGAAATAATCCCTATAAATGGCGAAAATTCAAGGTCTCGGCTATAATAAAGGCATTGATTGAGAGGAGTTGTGAACTTCTTGGATGACAAGATTTTGCACACGTTGGAATATCGGAAAATTTTAAATACATTGTCACAATACACCCAAACTTCCATGGGTAAGACAACAACAGAACAGCTGAAGCCATCGGTTCAACTAGACGACGTTAAACAGCTGCTAGCGGCAACTGATCAGGCCTACACGATAGACCGGTTGAAAGGAAGCCCATCGTTTGGCGGAATAACGGATATTACAGACTCGCTGAAACGTGCCCGGATCGGCGGGACACTCAGTCCGCATGAACTGCTGGCTGTAGCGAACACCATCATGGGGTCGCGCCGACTAAAGCGATTTATTGCGCAGATCCATGAAGACGAACCTGTTGAAATAATATATAATCTGAGTGATTTGATTTCGGAACAAAAATCGTTGGAAGATGCCATCAAGGCATGTATAGACGAAAGTGCCGAAGTTATGGACTCGGCTAGTCCGGAACTGTCTCAAATCCGTCGTGAACTGAGAAATGGAGAGGTACGTATCCGTGAAAAGCTCGACGGTATGATTCGCTCACAGTCGGTATCCAAGATGCTGCAGGATCAACTTATAACGATCCGGGGAGATCGTTTTGTTATCCCGGTAAAAGCGGAATATCGTTCTTATTTCGGAGGGATTGTACATGATCAGTCCGGATCGGGAGCAACTTTGTTCATTGAACCGGAGTCCATCGTAGCAATGAACAACAAGTTGCGTGAGACGCGTATGAAAGAAGAACGTGAAATTGAAGTGATTTTACAAAAATTAACCGCCCTGGTTGGCGATCAGGCCGATCTGCTCAGTATCGATATCGATATTACCGGTCAGCTTGATTTTATCTTTGCCAAAGCGCGGCTAGCTCATGTCATGAAGGCTTCCTTGCCGCGTATGAATGACCGTGGTTATTTGAAGCTTAAAAAAGGCCGACATCCGCTTATTCCGATCGACCAGGTCGTTCCGATTAATGTGGAATTGGGTAACTCATACACGTCCATCATCGTTACTGGTCCGAATACAGGTGGTAAGACCGTTACGCTCAAAACAATTGGATTGCTCAATCTGATGGCGATGTCCGGAATGTTCATTCCGGCCGAGGAAGGAAGCCAGATGTGTGTGTTTGATGCAATTTACGCAGACATCGGTGATGAGCAGAGCATTGAGCAAAGCCTAAGTACCTTCTCCAGCCATATGACGAATATTATCCGGATCTTAAAAAATATGACTCCGAAAAGTCTGGTGCTGCTAGATGAGGTCGGTGCGGGAACGGATCCGGCTGAAGGGTCAGCGTTGGCTATAGCGATTCTGGAGCATATTCACCGGATGGAATGCCGGATGATTGCCACAACCCACTACTCTGAGTTGAAGGCATATGCTTATGAACGAAAAGGAATCATTAATGCCAGCATGGAGTTTGACATTAATACACTGAGTCCAACCTACCGCCTTCTGATCGGTGTTCCGGGTAGAAGTAACGCTTTCGCCATTGCAGAACGACTTGGACTTCCAGGGATGATTCTGGATTATGCCCGCGGCGAAGTGAAAGAAGAAGATCAGCGCGTAGAGCATATGATTGCATCTCTTGAAGAAAATCGTCATGCTGCTGAGACCGAGCGTATGAAGGCAGAGGTTCTTCGTAAAGAAATGGAGGACCTGCGAAGCCGACATAATCAAGAACTTGCAAAGCTTGAGGAACAGCGGGATAAATGGGTTGAAAAAGCCCGTCAGGATGCAAAGAAGATTGTGGATAAAGCCCGGAGTGAAGCAGAAGATATTATTACAGATCTGCGCAAACTCGCTCAAGAAGAGGGTGCATCGGTTAAAGAACATAAACTTATTGCGGCGCGAAAGCGTCTGGATGAAGCAGAGCCTGAGCAGAAACGGAAGACAGCTGGAAAGCGCAGCGCCATAGAGAAACGTTCGATCGAACCTGGTGACGAGGTTATGGTATACAGCCTCAATCAGAAAGGCCATGTCGTTGAATTGGCTGGCCCTAAAGAAGCTCTTGTCCAGCTGGGCATTATGAAGATGAAGGTATCTCTGGATGATCTGGAGCTTGTGTCTGCTCCGGCATCTGCTAAGAAACCCCAAGGTCAGCGTCATGTTACAACACTGAAGCGTACCCGAGACGAAAATATCCGTAAAGAGCTTGATCTTCGCGGGGCGAACCTGGAAGAAGCTCTCATTGAAGTGGACCGGTTTATGGATGAAGCATTTTTGGGCAATCTGGGCCAAGTTTCCATTATCCACGGCAAAGGGACGGGAATTTTACGGACCGGTATTCAGGATTATTTACGGAAGCATAAGCATGTAAAAACCTACCGTCTTGGAAATTATGGGGAAGGCGGAACGGGGGTTACAATTGCGGAACTGAAATAACGCAATTTATTAGGAACCGATGGTTTCTCTAACTCGTATACAACTATAGTATCTGCATTACGGCCGGCGAACCGTTTAATTTAAGGTGATGCCGACTTCGGGGAGGAACGCGGGGAATGATGGAGAGTATTGATCAGCTGTTGGCACACCCGGTGGGTGTGCTTCTCGGCTATTTCTCGGTTGCGATTTTAGCGTTGATCGTATATTTGTCCTTCTTTGAGATGGTCACAAAATACAATTGCTGGGATGAAATTCGAAAAGGAAATGTTGCTGCAGCGATGGCTACCGGCGGCAAAATATTCGGCATATGTAATGTAATGCGGTGTAGCATTGAGTCCAATACATCCGTTTATGATATGATCAAATGGTCTTTCTTTGGATTCATTTTGCTGTTAGCCGCGTATTTACTGCTCGAGTTTTTGACACCGGTGTTTTCAGTAGATGAAGAAATCGGTAAAGATAATCGGGCGGTTGGATTGATTGTTCTGATCATTACCGTGTCCTTGTCATATGTAATAGGCGCGAGCATTATGTAAATTTTGGAGGAACATGGCCATGAAATATTTACCGCGGGTGTTGTTCGCGGCAGCTTTGATCTTTTTCCTGTCAGGCATTGTATACTTGATGTGGAATTAATGTATACGGTCTTTTTGGATCGTTTGAATAATGAAAGGGATGAATGAGTTTATGGAACCAACTGTATGTCCATGGTGCCAGACTGAGATTGTATGGGACGAGGAGATGGGTCCAGAAGAGAACTGTCCGCACTGTGATAATGAATTAAAGGGCTATCGTACGCTCAGCGTCTCACTTGATGAGGAAGATGAGGAGAATGGGCATCAGGAAGAGTTTGATGAGTCTTATAATGATTTTGATAGCAACGACATATTAAACAAACCGTTCTGGGGATCTGAAGATGAAGCCGTACCAGCTATACGAACGTTGGACAAGTATGGGGAAGCCCATGATCTCATGGCATACGAGGAGTCTGTGGAGCAGGTGCTGGATCATCAGGATGAGACACCCGAATGCTTCCATTGCCGGGAATATATGATGCTCGCGGGAACACAGCGTGTAAGTGGAGAAGGTTTTGATCCTGCATTAATCCCATTCATGAAGGGGCCTTTGCTGAAACCTCCATTTAATATGAATGTATATATTTGTTCAGGATGCTTTCAGGTGCAGTATAGTCTGACAGAGGACGACCGTCTGCGGTTGATTGAAGGGTTGACGAAAAGCAAATAATGATAGGTAGGTAGTAGGAAAGGGCAGCCAAAAGCTGCCCTTTTTTGTGCAAACTTTTAACAATGGGTTTAAAGGAATAAGTGACCAATTCCGATTTTTAGGTTATGAATCATTCCGAGGTTGGGCAACTTAACCTGGAATAACAAGTCGGCTGCTGAGGAGGGCGAGTTTATGAAAGCGCCTAAGGACCGCCAGGTGGTTCTCTTGTTGGCGGTAAACGGTATGTTTGTACTGGCCGGCGCATTGTCGGGAACTTTTCTGAACATATATTTTTGGAAAAGCAGACAGGATTACTTGATGATTGCCTGGTTTACATTGGCGCAGCAGATCGCGCTGGGACTGACGTTTTGGATTGCGGGCAAGTGGGTGAAGGAAGGCAATAAAATGAACGCACTTCGGTTAGGAATAGCCGTGTCAGGTTTGTTTTATTTGTTTATTCTGGGTACCGGACAGAATGCGGTTCATTATATTTGGCCGCTTGGCCTGCTGTTGGGAACGTCTCTGGGATTGTTTTGGCTTGCATTTAACGTTGTTTATTTTGAGGTGACAGATGCTGGAAATCGCGATTGGTTCAATGGCTGGGTCGGTTTGCTTGGATCTATGATCGGAATATTGGGTCCGTGGGTATCAGGCTGGCTGATTACATTGCTGCATGGTGAGAAAGGGTACCGGTTAATCTTCACCATGTCCATGGTTATATTCGGCTGCACAGTCCTGCTCAGTTTTTTTCTGAAAAAGAGAGAAGTCAGCGGCAAATATGATTGGATTGAAGGGATCAAACGATTAAAGGAAGTTGACGGAACCTGGCGCTTTGCCATGGGCGGGTTGGTCATGCAGGGCATTCGAGAGGGCGTATTCTCCTTTCTCATCTTTCTACTTGTGTATTCGGCAACAAGCCGGGAAGCCAAAGTTGGACAATTTATGCTCATCACATCTGCAGTATCACTGGTCAGCTACTGGGCTGCAGGTAAATGGTTTAAGCCTGCTTATCGAAGCTACGGAATGCTGGTGGGGGCCATAATTATGCTGCTTGTGATCTTACCGCTGCTGTGGAAGGTAAACTACACGACCCTTCTTATTCTGGGCGTAGGCACATCTTTATTTATACCATTGTACATGCTCCCGGCGATCTCGGTCAGTTTTGATCTAATGGGAACGAATCGCAAAAATGCGGAGAAAAGAGTGGAGCTTGTTGTCGTAAGAGAAATCAGCCTGATGGTCGGAAGAATAGCAGGTCTTCTTATATTCATCAGCGTGTTATCTTTTCGGCAGGATCCCTTGACCGTCACGCTGCTGTTGTTAGTGTTGGGCATGTCACCTATAGGAACTTGGGTGTTTATGCGAAAAGTTATGAAAAGCCGGCAGCCAGCTGCTTAATAAAGAAAGCCTCCGTCAGCAAAACTGCGGAGGCTTTCTTTTCACTTTCCTTTTTTAATTACATGAAGCATTAGTCTTTAATGAACGGGTTAGAGAGAACCAATTCAGCTCTTCAGGCTCGCTGCCATTAGCCGCTTCCGCAAGTAGATCGGCAGCTAACATGCTGTACACAGTCCCACTGCCGCCATATCCCTCAATAAAATAACTGTGAGGGAAATGGGGATGCCGGCCAATGAGAGGAATTCCATCCTGAGTTGAAGCGAAAATACCGGCCCAAGAACAAGCCACTGAAATTTTACCTAATTCGGGAAAAAGGTCATGGACATCCTTCAGAAGTCGTTGGCTGCGGATTGTAAGATTCACATCAGGACATCCAGACTCATGAAGTGGTTCATCCAGTCCACCTGCCATGATCCGGTTATCCAGTGTTGTGCGCATATAAAGATAAGGACGACTTGTCTCCCAAATTAAGGCGCGTTCATACCATGAGGATAAATCCTGTATCGGCTCGGTCATGATTGCATAGGTACTTTTCAGGGATGCAATGCTGTCTGGCTTCCACTCCTGTGTCTCATACCCGGCAGCCCAGATCAGAATCCTGGCGTGGATGCTACCGTGTTTTGTTTTTACAGTGGCGCCCTTGTCCGAGTATTCAATGTTCTGGGTACCACTGTGCTCAAATACCCGCAGTCCTTGGTGGACAGCGTCACTGACGAGCCCGTTTACCAGCTTATACGGATTCACTTCAGCATCCCTCTGCGTATATAAAGCAGCAGGTTTGGAAAACGGAAAATGTGACTTAATGGTTTGTCGATCCCAATACTCGACGTTAAAGCCGTGGCGAGTAAGTGTATCGTACTCATTACGTATTTTTCCCGCATCCTCCTCCGTGCTGGCATAATAGAGACTGCTGCGATGCCTGAATTCCGTATCGACAGAAAGGCTTCTGGCGATTTCAGACAAGCGGTTTACTGCTCTTTTACACATTCTGTAAAAGCCAGTTCCTTTATGCTCTCCGAGCGTTCGGATAAGCTCTGTCAATGTATCATCATTCATAAAGTGAAGAAGTCCGGTGTTGGCCGAAGTGCTGCCTTTTCCGATGCACCCTTTTTCAAGCAGAATTGTATCTGCTCCCTGATTGGACAAAATATAAGATACGAGCGCACCGCTCATACCACCTCCTATGACCAGCACATCACAAGAGAGATCGCTCTCCAGCTGAGAGAAGCTCTGAATATCTTGGCCGCTCCATGGCGTATTGCCTCCGGTTAACTTCATGAAATGCACCTTCCCGTATATAGACTTCGAAGTGAACTCATTACACTGTATCCTCAGTATGATCTTCCTTCAGACATTTATTGCGTGACATAGAAATAAACGAACAAGCCATACTACATATGTACACCTAATATGGAAGGGGGATAATAAATGAATACCATGCCATCCAATAACCAACAAAAGCCTCTTACTTCGAAGGAATTGGATTACATCGTCGATTGTATTTCTAATGAGAGCTCGCTCGCCAAGCATTGTGCTGCAACAGCGGCATCCATTCAGAATCAGACTGTACAGCAGACAATTATGGGATTTCTGCACAAGCATGAAAACCACATGGATACATTGATTCAAACGCTACAAAGTCATCAAGGCGTTGCACCTACCCAGTCTCAGTAAGATTCCATCAAATAAAAAATTTTTAGGAGGAAGTTCATATGCCATCCCAAAATGAGGGTTCCTTCCTGCCGGAAGAGGATCTGCTCAACACCATCTTGGATGGGTTGAAACGTACTGTAAGTGAATACACAACAGCAACGACGGAATCAGCATGCCCGACCGTTCGCAGCATGTTCAGCAATTTGACTGCCGAAACGCTCAAAATGCAAGGGGAAATGTACCAACTGATCGAACAGCAGAGTCAGTATGCTGCTCCTGTGCCTCATGCCATGAAGAGTGATATAGATAAGCAACTGCAGGAGATGCAAAACACAGTTCAGCAAACTCGGCAGCTCATAAGTCAAAAAACATCCGGACTGGCCCCTACTTCACATACTCCTAATGTACCTATGCATCAGTCCAACGTTCAACCTACACATTAATATGTAGCCCGAGTACCGAATTTCAAAGTATAAGAGGAACCGACTATCTAACGGCATATGCCGGAAGGCAGTCGGTTTTTTTTGCACAGACCGCCCGAATTATTGTAATATAGGTATTAATCTCTTTACAGGAATCGGCTGTGACCGAATTGCCTAAAATAAGCGCTGGAGGACTACGAATGGAAGAGCTAAGCGAATTGAAATTGAAAGTGCTTGACCTGTTGAAAGAGGACGCGAGAAGATCTCCGGCTCTCTTGTCTACTTTGCTCGGCGTACAGGAAGAGGAAGTAAAGGTCGCAATTGCGGAACTGGAAAATGACAATGTTATCGTAAAATATGCGACGATCGTTAACTGGGGCAAGGTGGAGGAAGAAAAGGTCACCGCACTCATTGAAGTGCAAATTACACCAGAGCGCGGGAGAGGCTTTGAAGGAATTGCAGAGCGAATTTATTTGTTTCCTCAAGTGAAATCCGTATATTTGATGTCAGGGGCGTATGATCTCCTTGTAGAGGTAGAAGGCCGTAATTTGAGAGAGGTTGCGAACTTTGTGTCTGAGAAGTTGTCACCAATTGACTCGGTGTTGTCGACCAAAACGAATTTTATTCTTAAAAAATATAAACAAGACGGGATTATCTATGAAGAACGTCAAGAAGACAATCGTCTCCTGATCTCGCCGTAAAGGAAGAGTGTGTATGATTGTGAACGAAGAGCATCTTACAGAAAACAACAGGAAGCCGATGGATTCCTATTTGGCACCATTGGTTCGTGAAATTCAGCCATCCGGTATTCGTAAGTTTTTCGATTTGGTAAGCGGCAATAAGGATATAATTACTCTTGGTGTAGGTGAGCCTGATTTTGTAACGCCATGGCATGTTCGTGAAGCATGTGTGTATTCGCTGGAACGTGGATTTACTGGATATACCTCGAATGCAGGTATGCCTGAGCTACGTGAAGCGATTGCCAGATACCTTCATGACAGCTTTCACGTATCCTACGATCCGAAGGATGAAATCATCGTTACGGTCGGCGGAAGTGAAGCCATTGACTTGGCACTGCGGGCACTTATCGTTCCAGGAGATGAAATTCTCATACCTGAACCGTGCTATATTTCCTATTCACCGATTACGTCCATCGGCGGAGGGGTTTCTGTTGGGATTGAAACGACCGCGGAGAATCATTTTAAATTGACGGCTGAGGCGCTTGAAGCCAAGATTACGCCGAAATCTAAAATATTGATTTTGAATTATCCTAGCAACCCGACAGGCACAACGATGACCTATGAAGACTGGCTTCCAATTGCCAAGGTTGTAGAGAAGCACGATTTGATCGTGATTTCGGATGAGATCTATGCTGAATTGACCTACGATGGAAAACATGTCAGCTTCGCATCGATTCCAGGAATGAAGGATCGTACCATTTTGGTTAGCGGCTTTTCGAAAGCTTTTGCAATGACCGGCTGGAGAATGGGTTATGTTTGTGCTCACCCGGATCTGATCAGTGCTATGCTGAAAATACATCAGTATACGGTAATGTGTGCACCTGCTATGGGACAAGTGGCTGCGCTTGAAGCACTTACCAACGGTATGGAGGAGAAGGACCGGATGGTTGAGTCCTACAACCAGCGCCGCAGACTGATCGTTCAAGGCTTGTGTGATATCGGATTGGACTGTCACGAGCCGCAGGGGGCGTTCTATGCTTTTCCAAGCATTAAACGTACCGGCTTGTCGTCGGATGAATTTGCCCAGCGTCTGCTGACGGAAGCTAAAGTTGCCGCTGTTCCAGGTTCAGTATTTGGACTTGGCGGCGAAGGTTTTATCCGTTGTTCTTATGCGACGTCGATTTCTCAGCTCAGTGAAGCTTTGGAACGTATGGGTAAATTTGTGGAGAAATTAACTTGAGAAGAAGATAGTTGTTTCATTTCCTTGAATTAACAAAAATTTTACTTTTCATTACAAATATCTATGTTATAATTTTATTTTGGGAGCATTATTTCACTTATCCAAGGAGGGATTGCCAGTGTATTGTGATTATGAATTGTCGCCATACCGTGGTGATTTTGTAGCCGAAGGCCAAGGTCATGGTAAATGGTCAATTAAATCAGCTAAATCCACTCCGCAGGATATTTCCTTGGAAGAAGAAATTCATATGCTCCGTCGTAAAATGGAACAGATTTTTTTGCAAGAGCAGTCTTTTACTTCGGAGATCGTAATCGAGATCAGCAGTTTGCTGGACTTAAAGATCAACGAGTATATGAAGGCACACCCGAAGAAAAAATTATAAAATGTAATTATACAAAAGGAGACCTGATTAGGTCTCCTTTTTGTTTTACTGAGCGAGATTCATCTGTACATCAAGTTATGTTATAGTGAAGCATAACCAAAATTGAAGCCTGGTCTATAGGGAATAACAAGGCTGGCTATAAACGGAGGAATGAAAAATGAAAGTATATACAAAAACCGGAGATAAAGGTGAAACGTCAATTATCGGCGGCCGTGTGCCTAAAGATGATCCGCGCATTGAAGCCTATGGAACGATAGATGAACTGAACAGCTTTACGGGGCAGGCAGTCTTTTTGGCACAAGAGGCTGGTTTTGAGGAGCTTCGCGAACAACTGCTGCAGATACAGCACGAGCTGTTCGACTGTGGATCGGATCTCGCGTATGCGAAGCATAGTGAGGACAAATACAAAGTGAGCGGACCGCTGGTGGAGAGACTAGAAGAGTGGATGGACCAATTTGAACTGGAGAACCCGCCGTTAGAGCGGTTTATTCTGCCTGGTGGCTCTGCTTTGTCTTCAGCACTTCATGTGTGCCGGACGGTATGTCGCCGTGCTGAGCGGCTCACTGTGACGCTTGCGCGAACGACTGAGATCAATCCTGAGGTACGTATGTACCTGAACCGCCTGTCCGACTACTTCTTTGTTACATCACGTACGGCTAATGTCCGAGCCGGTGTGCCGGATGTGGAATATGTACGTAGCGGAAAGGTGTTCCGATAATATATGGAGTTGTATTACCCGCCAATTGCTTATATAGTGCCTGTAAGCGAGGACGGCATGCTTCTAAAAACCATTTTGCAAAAACGGATGGGCGTATCACGAAAGCTCTTGTCCCGGCTCAAGCTGACTGAACAGGGAATTATGCTGAACGGAACAAGGGTTTATATCAGTGTGAAAGTTCGAGCAGGTGATGTGGTGGAAATCCGCATGGAGCAGGAGCGCTCGGACGATATTTTGCCGCAGCCCATGCATTTGGATATATTATTTGAGGATGAGTATTTGCTTGTCGTCAATAAAGCAGCGGGTACAATTGTGCACCCAACCCATGGCCATTATACCGATACATTGGCAAACGGCGTTGTTCATTATTGGCAGCTGAAGGGCTGGAATTACCGGTTCAGGGCGATTCACCGTCTGGATCAGGAAACATCGGGTGTACTTGCCATCGCCAAAAACCCTTATATCCACCAGCATGTATCAGAGCAAATGATAGCCGGAACCGTCGATAAAAGATATCTGGCACTCGTTCACAGTGTTCCCCAGCCGACAGAAGGGAATATTGACGGCCCAATCGACCGAGATCCGTTGGAGCCTCACCGTCGTATTGTCACGCCGGACGGCTATCCTTCGTTAACCCGTTATGCTGTTCGTGAGGTTTATCGCGGAGCGTCTCTGGTAGAGCTGAAACTGGAGACAGGGAGGACGCACCAGATCCGTGTACATATGAGCAGCATAGGATGTCCGTTAATCGGAGATAAAATGTACCAACATCCGATATATACGGCACCACCTTTGGTGGAGGACGGTAAATCCGTTCAAACCGGCGCTTTATTTGATGAAGCAGATCTCACGTCCATAACTCGGCTAGATGAAGGGATTGATCGGCAGGCACTGCATGCGGAACTTCTCACTTTTGTCCACCCGATTACAGGAGATGTGATGACCTTTCACGCACCGATTCCGGAAGATATGAAGCGGCTGCTAGAGCGATTGGGTGAAGAAGGAACAGATGCTGACGAGAATAACTGCTAGACAAAATAGAAGGAGAGTTTTAATCAAATGAGTCAATTGATCGTATATCAATATCCCAAGTGCAGCACATGCAGAAATGCGGTGAAATGGCTGCAAAATGAAGGGCATGACCTCACACTTCGGCATATTAAAGACGAGCCACCTACACCAGAGGAACTGGCCGAATTAATTGATAAAAGTGATCTCGAGCTAAAGAAATTTTTCAACACGAGTGGTGAGGTATACAAGCAAATGTCTTTAAAGGACAGGCTTTCAAGTATGCCTGCAGAGGAACAGATTAAGCTGCTGTCTTCCAATGGAATGCTTATTAAGCGTCCAATCGTATCTGATGGAACGAGGGTGACCGTAGGGTTTAAAGAGGAACTGTTCAAAGATGCGTGGAAGGCTTTGTAATCATCACTGACATCAAGTAATTTACGATCGGGCTCGGAGACAATAAAAGTTTCCGGGCATTTTTTGTATCTATGAACAGGTTTTCAAATGGAAATATTATATGAATTGCGGGACACTATGAAATAAGCAGATATGGTATAATGACATATTGAGATTATGATATAACAAGATTTTGAACATATTAGCAAGGAGCGATTTATTACAGTGAACACAACGAAGCAACCATCTCTGATGCTCGTCGACGGTATGGCCTTATTGTTCCGAGCTTACTATGCTACGGCTACTAGTGGTTATATCCGCCGAACCAAGGCAGGGGTTCCTACAAATGCTATTTACGGATTCCTTCGCTATTTGTGGGACGCTATTGACACATTTCAACCAACACATGTGGCCTGCTGCTGGGATATGGCTGCAAAAACGTTCCGCAGCGACCAGTTTGCAGCTTATAAAGGCAATCGGCCTGAAGCGCCAGAGGATCTGATTCCCCAGTTCTCCCTTATTCGTGAAGTCACAGATTGCCTTGGGATTCCGAACCTTGGCGTTGAAGGCTTTGAAGCTGATGACTGTATCGGAACACTGGCTTGTCGTTTCGGCAGTGATATGAATGTTATGATATTATCAGGCGACCATGATCTGCTTCAGCTTGTAGATGAACGGACTTCGGTCATCATTATGAAAAAAGGACATGGCAATTATTTGGTATATACCCCGGAGACGCTGTACCAGGAAAAAGGGCTTTCCCCACGTCAGGTTATTGATGTCAAAGGTCTTATGGGCGATACGAGTGATAACTATCCGGGTGTGCGTGGAATCGGTGAGAAAACGGCCATGAAGCTGATTCAGGAATACGAAACGATCGAAGGGATACTCGCAAATATGGATTCTCTTACGAAAAGTGTTCGGGGAAAAATTGAAGCGGATCTTGAAATGCTGCACCTATCTAGATCTCTCGCAGCTATTCATTGTGAAGTACCTGTGGATTGCGATCTGGACTTGTGCCTTCTTGAGATAGACGATGAGCGTGTCCTGTCCAAGCTTGAGGAGCTCGAAATGAAGAGCTTAAGTCATCTGATGGGAGTTGCACTGGTGCCATGATGGATTCTCTGGTGGTAGATGTTATCTCATAAAGTCAGACATTTCTTTTGCGGTTAACCTATATTTTCGGTAAAGAGGATAAAATGATGCAGAAGATGAAAAAAAGTGTAAGGGCAGCATTGATACTCGTCGTATCGGCCATCATAATGACTGCCTGTATGTCGCCTGAACGACAAAACTCTGATCCGTCGAAGTTATCATCAACGCAAGTTGAACTAACCGTATCTGCGGCTGCCAGCTTGAAGTCCAGCCTTGAAGAAGCAGCAGTCTTGTTTGAGAGTAAGAATCCAGGCATCACACTTCAATTTAACTTTGGTGGTTCGGGTTCTCTTCAGCAACAGATCGAGCAGGGGGCGCCGGTCGATCTGTTCTTTTCCGCTGCAAACGAACCGATGAATCGACTTGTCCAAAAGGGACTTGTGGAAGCTTCTCATTCGAAGGTACTGCTTCATAATCGACTGGTGTTAATCGCTCCGAAAGGAAACGAAAGCATCCGAGAACTACAGGACCTGAAGAAATCCGAAGTACGGGTAATCGCCATTGGGCAGCCGGATACGGTTCCAGCGGGAGCTTACGGGAAGGAAGCTTTGGAACAAGCGGGGCTGTTGGATGAAATTGAGTCCAAGGCTGTTTATGCCAAGGATGTAACTCAAGTGCTGTCCTATGTAACATCCGGCAATGCAGACGCTGGTTTTGTTTACGCTAGTGATGTATTAAAATCGCCAGACGTCACGGTGGTTGTTGAGATAGATCCAGCTTCTCATACACCGATTGAATATCCCGCAGCCGTTACTACGGTGGGACGGCACCCAGAAGAAGCTGAGAAACTTCTGAATTTTTTGCAGACCGAAGCGGCTAGCAGCATTTTTGAGAAATACGGTTTTGAGATTCCGGAGGGAACACCTTGACAGTAGATGAAGCCTTTTGGATGCCGGTGTGGCTGTCCGCAAAAACATCACTGTGTTCCAGTATAATTGCATTTATACTGGGGACAGCGGCAGCCCGGTGGATGCATCGAGCGGTATTCCGTGGTAAATCTCTCGTAGAAACCTTTCTGATGCTACCCCTTGTTTTGCCGCCGACCGTTGTGGGCTTTCTACTCTTGGTCGTACTGGGCAGAAACAGCTGGATCGGGTCAATGGCTGAATGGCTGTTTGAACAACCGATCATATTCAGCTGGGGAGCGGCCGTTATAGCGGCTGTGGTTGTTTCATTTCCGCTTGTCTATCAGACAATGAAGGTGGGATTTGATTCCATAGATTCCGAACTGGAGGATGCTGCACGTTCCACTGGCGCCGGGGAATGGCAGGTATTCCGCTGGATTACGTTTCCACTTTCGAGAAGAGCGGCTGGAACCGCCTATGTCTTGGCTCTTGCCAGAGGATTGGGTGAATTCGGAGCGACCTGGATGGTTGCAGGGAACATACCGGGTAAGACGCAGACACTTCCAACAGCTATTTATCTTGCTGTAGGAAACGGTGAAAGTCAATTGGCCTGGGCCTGGACAGGAATAGTTATTTTGTTCTCATGGTTACTTCTGGTATTGGCAGGCAACGGTCGGTCAACCCGGAACGAACCGAAAAAAACATAATGAATATGACATCATACACCTTGAGAGGATGAACTGACATGATACTTGGAGCAATTGAAGCTGGCGGCACAAAATTTGTATGCGGAATTGGTAAGGAGGATGGTACGGTTATCGAACGTACGAGCTTCCCGACCACAACGCCGGAGGAAACGATGGCGCAAGTGTTTTCGTTTTTTTCAGACAAAGGGGTTGAAGCCATCGGCGCAGGCTTTTTTGGACCGATCGATCCGGTAAAAGGAAGTCCTACATATGGTTGCATCACAACAACGCCGAAGCCGCACTGGAGCAATTTCAATGTTGTGAAAGCGCTGGAGGAGCGTTTCAACGTACCGATCGGTTTTGATACGGACGTAAATGGTGCAGCGCTTGGAGAACATACTTGGGGAGCGGCTCAAGGTCTTAACAGCTGCTTGTATATTACGATTGGAACTGGCGTCGGTGCCGGAGCGGTTGTGGATGGAAAGCTGATTCATGGTTTATCTCACCCGGAAATGGGCCACATCATTGTACGTCGTCATCCGGATGACAAGTACGAAGGTACTTGCCCTTATCACAGTGATTGCCTGGAAGGTTTGGCTGCAGGTCCATCCCTTGGTAGACGCTGGGGAGTTGCAGGAGCTGAGCTGACACCGGATCATCCAGCTTGGGAGATGGAAGCTTACTATCTTGCACAGGCACTGATGAATTATGTGCTGATCCTTTCACCTGAAAGAATTGTGATGGGCGGAGGAGTTATGAAGCAGCAGCAGCTGTTCCCGTTGATCCACAAGAAGCTGCAGGAAATGCTGGCGGGTTACGTTTCGCATCCAAGCCTGAATCAGGATATTGCGCAGTTTATCGTACCGCCGCAATTGGGTGATAACGCTGGTCTGTGTGGTGCATTGGCACTGGCCAAACTGGCTGTAGACGAGGCGTCGAAGTAATTAATAATGCAGAAGATGCTGTTATTTAAGCAGGTTGTAAACTCATAAACACAGGCCGCCTCGAGGACTTATCCTCAAGGCGGCTTGTTTGGGGTTTAGTCATAGAGGAAACTGCCAGCAGCAAATACTATCGGTTCATCGTACTTAGAGAACAGAACTCTTTTGGGCTCTGCTGAAATCATAGTGCTTCACAATGATAGCAATTAAAATGATGTTAAGACATATCATGCTTGAATGGATCTCAATACGTGTGGGATGAATGCTCACATCATGCAACAGGATTTGTATGTGGTTAATCGCCGGCATGCAACAGAGTTCGCATGTTCGACCGCCGGCATAGAACGTCACACCGTGGGCCCAGTGATTATTGCATAAAGTACAACTTTATTCCATCATGTAGAGGTGAGAGGCGGATTGTTGTATGTAATACAGCAATAGGAACAGGGATCAATTATTTTACCTCTTCTCAGAAGGGATTGTTGCAGAATCTGCAACAATATCAGCAGGTTTAGGCATTTTACTTCTCCAAAGTTGTATAACATACAAAATTACTATGGTCGCAGCCCTTTCAAACGTTAGACATCAGTGAGTGCATCACAAATGTTACAACAGCCGTTTGATATGATCGCAGTCACCTCAACTATAAACTCGTCAAGCACTGCCTTTGGTGATGATCCTTTTTTTGACTGATGCAAACGCACGAAGTAGCAGAGAGGACGAAGCGATTCCGGACAAGCGGCAGCGTTCGCCTAAAAGCTTTCCGTAGGAAAGCTAGCATCGGGAGCAAGAGCGATTGTAGGAACGATTCGTACTCGTAGCGCCTTTACTCACTACGTGTCACTAAGCATACCTTATAAACCCTCTATGCATCACTTTTGAAATCTATAGCATCCAGAAAGCTTATACTATACACTTGTTACAAGAATGCCAAGAAAAAGTGTGGTGACTGTATTGTTTAAAATTATGTTAATTGAGGACGACATGACCTTATTTAAGGAGATTAAAGAAAGGCTATCGCAGTGGTCTTATGAAGTGTATGGTATTCATGATTTCAGCAATATCGTGCATGAGTTTACCGCGATTAAACCGGATCTAGTTATCATAGATATCCAACTGCCGAAATTTGATGGCTTTCATTGGTGCCGGATGATTCGTTCCCATTCCAACGTACCGATTATATTTCTATCGTCACGAGATCATCCTACCGATATGGTTATGTCTATGCAGCTAGGCGCAGATGACTTTGTCCAGAAACCATTTCACTTTGATGTGTTAATCGCGAAAATTCAAGCCATCCTTCGCCGCGTATATAATTATAATACCGAGCGAATCGAGCTCAGATCCTGGCGTGGTGCAACAGTGGAATACGTAAAAAATACCATCACCAATGAGAAGGGCTCCATTGAACTGACGAAAAATGAAATGTTTATACTGAAAGTGCTCATTGAGCGAAAAAATCAGATTGTCAGCCGGGAAGATATTATTAAAAGCTTGTGGGACAATGAGCATTTCGTAAGCGATAATACGCTAACAGTCAACGTTAACCGCTTGCGCAAAAAGCTGGAAAATATCGCGCTCGACCCTTACATTGAAACGAAGGTTGGACAAGGGTATATGGCTACGGAAGAGGCAAACTCGTATGGTTAAAAAGTATGTTGTGGAGAGACGAAGCTGGATTATATTATTTCTGTTTCTACAGCTGCTTGTTCTTTTTGTTGCTTTCGTCGATTCTTCAATCCCCTTTATGTCTATCCTATATATAGTGTTTTTGTCTACACTTATTTTCATAGGTTTTTTCCTTATAAGATATCATAAAGAAACCAAATTTTATAAAAGTATTGAAATATGGGATCAAACGAATGGGATATCGGCGCTTGCTGAAGCGGAGAGCCCTCTTGAAAAAATTGTGGAAGAGAGCGTTATTCTTCAGAATGAGCGATACCGAAACGAACTTTCCCAGCGCCTGATCGAAGTGGAGCAGGAGAAAGATGAGTTGTTATCCTGGATTCATGAAGTAAAAACCCCGCTCACAACGATGCAGCTAATGATTGAACGCTCAAATGATGAAACTTTAAAAGGACAATTGATGTACGAGTGGCTGCGTATTCACCTGCTGCTGGATCAGCAGCTGCACCAAAAGCGCATACCTTTTATTAAAAATGATTTGTATATCGAACAATCGGCATTAGAGCCAATCATTTTCAAAGAAATTAAAGAACTGAAAACTTGGTGTATGCAAAAAGGGATAGGTTTTGATGTTACCCTTCAGGTCACCGAAGTGTTAACGGATGTTAAATGGCTTGGCTTTATGATCAGACAGCTGTTAACGAACGCTGTTAAATACAGCGAAAGATCCGATATTATCATTGAATGTGATTATAATGACGACGGTCAAACCAGGCTTGTGATCAAGGATTTTGGCCGTGGAATTGATCCGAAAGATCTGCCCCGCATATTCGATAAAGGTTTTACATCAACAACCCAGCATCAAGATAGTGCCGCGACCGGTATGGGTCTATATTTAACACAAAAGGTGGCCCACTCTTTATCCATACGTATAGATGTGTCCTCGGAGCTTGGGATCGGCACTACATTTACGTTAACGTTTCCTCAAAAGAATGAATTTGTGAGTATCACAAGCATGTGACAGGAATGTCACATGCTTTTATGATTTGTTCGGAGAATCGAAGGATTTCGTGGGAAAGCTGCATTATGATGAAAGTAAGAAAAAAAGGAGTGTGTGAAAATTGGTGATCCTAGAATCTAATAAAATTTATAAAAGCTATGGTAGCAAACTGAATAAGCAAGAAGTGCTGAAAGGCATCGACATTAGCGTAGAAAAAGGCGAGTTCGTGAGTATTATGGGAGCATCCGGATCAGGTAAAACAACGCTCCTTAATGTACTTTCGTCCATTGATAAAGTTAGCCAGGGAACGATTAAAATCGAGGGAAAAGAATTTACGGGCATGAAAGAAAAGCAGCTGGCTGAATTTAGAAAGCACCATTTGGGCTTTATCTTTCAGGAATATAACCTGCTAGATACCTTGACTGTGAAAGAGAACGTGCTATTGCCGTTATCTATCAAAAACGTATCCAAAAAAGATGCGGATCAAAAGTTTAAAACGGTAGCAACGGAGCTTGGTATTTTTGAACTTAAAGACAAGTATCCCAATGAAATATCAGGGGGGCAAAAGCAGCGGACATCCGCAGCTCGTGCCTTTATTCATGAACCAAGCATTATATTTGCAGATGAGCCGACAGGCGCGCTGGACTCCAAATCCGCTTCCGATCTATTGAATAAGCTGAGCCAATTAAATCAGAAGCTTGCGGCGACGATTATTATGGTTACCCATGATCCGGTGGCTGCCAGCTATTGCAGCAGAGTTATTTTTATTAAAGACGGACAGATTTACACACAGCTGAACAAAGGTGAGGAGTCAAGACAGGCCTTTTTCAATGACATTATAAAAACGCAAGGTGTTCTAGGTGGTGTTCAAAATGAGCATTAACTCTCTCATCTTCCGAAATCTGAAAAAGAACATAAAAAATTATTTTCTCTATGTGTTTGCCTTGATTTTTAGTGTGGCGCTGTACTTTGCCTTTGTCACTCTGCAGTATGATCCGGCCATGGAAGAATTGAAAGGATCGATGAAAGGCGCCGCAGCTTTAAAAGCTGCCTCGGTCCTGCTCGTTGCGATTGTTGCGATTTTTCTTCTGTATGCAAACAACATTTTTATCAAACGCCGAAGTAAAGAAATTGGGCTATTTCAATTAATCGGGATGACTAAGGGGAAGATATTTAAGATTCTCAGTCTGGAGAACTTAATGCTGTATTTTGGATCCATGCTGATTGGTATATTTGCAGGATTCTCGGTTTCCCGGCTCATTCTTATGATTTTGTTCAAAGTAACAGATGTAGAGTCAGAAGCTACCTTAAGGTTTTCAACGGAAGCGTTAATCCAAACGGTTATTGTGTTTGCCGTGGTTTACATTCTCATCATGATCATGAATTATACGTTCATTAAAAGACAGAGCATTTTGTCCTTGTTCCGTGCCGTTTCGACGACTCAGGAAAAAGTGAAAAAAATGTCCATGTTCGAGATGTTGATGGGGCTGGCAGGAATCGGGTTCATCCTTTATGGTTACTATCTATCGACTGAACTGTTCAGTGGTAAACTTACAGATATGAACGCAATGTTTTTGAATATGGTTTTGATTTTGGCTTCGGTTATTATCGGGACATATTTGTTCTACAAAGGTTCAGTCAGCTTCATTTTTAATATGATTCGTAAAAGCAAGGACGGGTATTTGTCACTGAATGAGGTGCTGTCTCTCTCATCTATCATGTTCCGCATGAAGTCGAATGCTTTATTGCTAACGGTTATAACAACAGTTTCCGCTCTGGCGATTGGATTGCTGTCACTGAGTTATATTTCTTACTATTCGGCCGAAAAATCAGCGGAACAAAGCGTACCTAACGATTTCGTTGTCACTAGGCCCGAATACAAAAAACAATTTACAGAAGCATTGTCAGCTCAAAATATTGCTTACGATGAGATTCAGAGAAACGTTGTGTATGTGAATGTAGATGTGTCTCTCTTAGGCTCTAAGCTAGAGGGAAAGGACGCCAAAAGCATGGTCCTTGCCGTGGTAAGTGAAAAACAGGTAGAGGGAACTGATCTATCTGCTGAGGAGACGCTTTTTACGGGTAGAAATGATGCACTTGATAAGTTTGTTGGACTAAAAGAAACAGGAAGCATTATTTTACAGGGCAAGACCAGCTCGATTGATCAAAAATTAATAGGAACCAATAAGGAAGCGATACTGGCTTGGAATTTTAACAGCGGCGGATTGCCTACGGCTATTGTGGATGATTCAATTTATCAAAAGCTGGCGCTGGACGTGGATCCTAAGATTCAGAAAAAAAATTCCGATTATTTCGGTATTGATATTAAGGATGAAACCAAGATTGAGCAAGCAAACGAGATTTTTTACGAATTGAATTTTGACGAAGAAGTGATGTCGCAGAGTAATCTAAGCACTACGCAGAAAGCTAATATGGGACTGATTATGTTTATCGTCGGGTTTTTAGGTCTTACCTTTCTCATTACATCAGGATGTATCCTTTACTTTAAACAAATGGATGAAGGTGAAGAGGAGAAGGGTAATTACACGATCTTAAGAAAACTTGGATTTACGCAAGGAAATATACTGCGGGGTATTCAAATGAAACAGCTTTTCAATTTTGGTATTCCTCTCATTATCGGATTATCTCATGGCTATTTTGCTGTCCAATCCGGGTGGTTCTTTTTCGGGACAGAGCTGTGGACACCAATGATCATAGTTATGCTGTTGTATACGGCATTGTACTCTATCTTTGGGTTGTTATCCGTTCTCTTTTACAAAAAAGTTATTAAAGAGGCCCTGTGACCACCGACATGCAATGCCGTACTTGTGCGCTGAGAGCTGTGTGCGATGCGTAATTCAGTGAATGTTGTATAAAGTGCAACAATATCCCATGATACGGTAGCGAAGGACGAATTGTTGCATACAATACAAAAATTGGGATGGGAATTCATTTGTGTTAATGCACGAAGCAGCAGAGAGGACGGCAAGAGCGATTGTAGGAACGATTCGTACGCGTAGCGTCCTACAACAGACGAAGGGGCATCCCATGTCGATGGACCGTAAGGGATCCCCTTTTCTGTTTATTGCAAACTGGTTAATCAGTAAAATGAGCATCTCCCAGCACCAGCGTCAGAAATTCACGCAAATCTTCTGCCTGGTCCCGTTCCAGACTAAACGTGCGCTCGAGGTACCCTTCCTGCTCTAGATCATCGGCAGCAAGAATAGCAGTTCTTCCGAACTGAAGGTCGGTAACCAACTTCTTCCCATAGAAAAGGTTCGTGGTCGTAACGGCCAGATCGAAACGTTTGAGTGATGGGCCGATGAACGTGACGAAACGGGTAGATGTGGACTCAGTACTATCGGATAAAAAATCAAGCTGCTGCGATTCCCCGGTCATATCGGCAATTCACTCCTTCGAAGGATGTTTGTTGTCCATTATACAAGAAAAGTTGAGACAACCTATATAACATTTTGATTTTATAACATCCCCATTGACGTTGTTACAAATTATGGTATCATGATGGGTAAACAGTATAACGGATGTTTTAAACGAGGGAAGCACCTTTCTGACGCTACGGCGGGGAAGGTGCTTTTTTTCGTTGTTTTGCGTTGTACTGATACTAAATAAATGACGGGAGGTTAATGGGTATGCAGATTGTTTTTATGAATCAGATGTCTAGAAATGGTGGGGCGAAAGATGAGAATAGCGCACAAGTGTGGATTGGGGAGGAGGAAGGAATATGGCGTTTGGGCTGGCGAGATATCGAGCCGGATGGACATGCGCAGGATGATGATTGGTATGAGGGAAGCTCATGGCAGGAGTTGTTGTGTGTGTACCGTCACCGCCTTGCCATGAAACTAAGTGAAGGTTACCGACCGGTGATCGAAGGGATATTTCATGAGATAGAAGATTCCAAAGGGAAGAATCACGCGGCCCTGAAGCTCCAGTGCTACAGTGAGCTGTACGGATCGGAGGAGCTGTATACGGAGCTGTGTGCCTGGCGCCGAAGAAAAGCGGCCGCTGGACGTAAAGCCCCATATTTTATAGCGAGTAATCGTGTGCTTCGCCTCATTAGCGCCTTTATGCCGCAGACAGAGGAAGAGCTGCTTCAGCTGCCGGGGATTGGGTCAAATAAGGCTGCTGAGCATGGTGCCGACTGGATCGAAATGACATCGAAGTTAGAAAGAACGACAGCATTTCCGCTAGATTGGGTATTTCGTCAGCTGAAGGAGGAGGAGTTTTTGTCTTGGCTCTATAAACAGAAAGAATATAAGTATAAGCAGGAGCTGGAGAACTATCGTATGGGCCGGACAATGCTGATGGGCATAGCGGAAGGTTTGACACTGGATCAACTGAGTCAGAATACAGGAATGTCGCGCAGAGATTTAGTCGAACAACTGGAGGGGCTGGAGAAGGAAGGATACGACACAGAACTTCTTATCCGTATGGAGCTTGAGAGCTTATCGGATACGGAACAGTCGGCCATCTGGAAAGCTTTTGAGGAGCTGGGAGACACTTTTCTTAAACCGGTAATGCAGCGAGTGTATGGTCAGGAGCCAGCAGCGGAGGGTGGCATGGAGCAGCGGTACGAGCGTCTGCGCCTTATCCGGATCCGGTTCCGCCGGCAGCATTTTGAGAAGCGGGACGCTGTGTAACTATGACAAAACGGGTGCCTTTCGTAAATGAAGGACACCCGTTTTTAGCTTTTCATAACCATTCTTTTTTGCGGAATAGATAAAACATGCCTGACCCGAGAAAGATCATAAGTCCAAGGACAACAAAGTATGAATATTTCCATGCTAATTCAGGCATAAAATCAAAGTTCATACCGTATATACCCGTAATGACCGTCAGCGGCATGAAGATTGTGGTCATGGCAGTAAACACTCTCATAATCTCGTTCGCCCTGTTCGCGATGCTGGATTGATAAGCTTCTCGAAGGTTACTCATCAGATCGCGGTAGGTTTCAAACGTCTCGGATATTTTCACAGCATTCTCGTAAATATCGCTGAAGTACTTTTGTAGTTGATCATCGATCAGGCGCAGGTCTTTTTTGTTCAGCGTGTTGATGACTTCCTTCTGGGGTCCAAGTACTTTTTTTAGCCACAAAATCTCGCTGCGCAGACCGATAATTTCATTCAGATGTGATTTCTTGGTATGCATCAATATGTCTTCTTCAAGCTGATCGATGCGTGCCTCAATCCGGTCGCCAACCGTGAAGTAGTTGTCTGTGACCAGGTCAATCAAAATGTATAGGAAGCGGTCCGGTGAGTTTGCTTCATCTTCCCACAGTAGGGGTTTCACAGCCCGGAGCTCATGAATTTTCTGCTTGGTTACAGTAATGATAAAATGTCTGCCCAGAAAAATGTTCAGGGCCCGGAGGAAAATCTCCTCATCGTCAAAGCGGATGCTGTTCACTACGATAAAATAGTGGTTTTCGTATATTTCAATCTTTGGACGCTGCTCTTCTTCACTTTGGGAGTCTTCAACTGCCAGGTCGTGCAGAGAGAACAGGGGTTGGAGTTCCGCCAAGTCTTCTACATCGGCATCGATCCAGTAAAACCCGTCAGCCGGAGCTGTAAGAGTCGTTTTAATGTCGTCGATGGGGGTAAAAACACCCGAATTCACCAACCGGATTTTCATCTGATATCACTCCTTTAATTCACTGCTTACGCATACTCGATTAAAGGCATAGGGTATCAGCTTACCGGCATACCGGCAGGTGTTCTAAATAATTCGGCATAAAGGCTTCTATAAGAGCGCATGAAAAATAACGCTGCCCGCCACCGGTGAGCTGATCTTGGTCCTATGCGGTTTTTCGTCATTCACATCCAGCCTCTGGCTCGGGTCACCGTCCATCTTCCATGTCACCTCTTTCATATGGTTAATTAGCACTTGTCTAGTATACCGCTGGGGTTATTACCTTTCAAGGTGGAATTAAGCGTAAGATACTTCCTTGTACAGGGTATGGAAGTAGGAGGTGAGACGTTACATTTTTTTTAGCTCAAAGCTTCTTGACGAAAAAATGTTCTTGATTTAAAGTAATAATCAGTATCAACAGATGACAACTTCATACAGCTAAATCTTATCAAGAGCAGGTGGAGGGACTAGCCCTATGAAACCCGGCAACCGACGGCAATATCGCACGGTGCTAATTCTTGCAGGATGTACGCGGCCTTATTGTTAAGGACCGTTAAATTCTGACAGATGAGAGAGGCGCATAGTTTACGTACACGTACATATGACCTTTCTCATTAGAGATAGGTCATTTTTGCGTTACTTTGGCCTTCTCGACTTCTTGTATCATGTAGTCAAAACTATTTATTAACCCGAAGGAGGAGTAATTATGCCGATCAAAATTCCAGACACACTGCCTGCAAAGGAAGTTCTCGCTGGGGAGAACATTTTTGTAATGGATGAAAGCCATGCGTTTCATCAAGATATCCGCCCGCTGCGGATTGCCATTCTGAATTTGATGCCGACCAAGGAAACGACGGAGACACAGCTGCTTCGCCTGATCGGTAATTCACCGCTTCAAGTGGATGTTGTCCTGCTTCACCCGGGCTCTCATACTTCTAAAAATACTCCGGCAGAGCATTTGAAGTCGTTCTATAAAACATTTGAGGAAGTGAAGCATCGCCGCTTTGACGGCATGATCATTACGGGTGCGCCTGTCGAGCAACTCGATTTTGAAGAAGTGAATTATTGGGATGAGCTCACCGAGATTTTTGAATGGAGTAAAAAGAATGTAACCTCGACCCTTCACATATGTTGGGCTTCTCAGGCGGGTCTTTACTATCATTATGGTGTGCCGAAATACAGTCTTTCCGAGAAATGCTTCGGTGTGTTCTCCCACACCGTAAACGAACCGACGGTAAAACTTCTTCGGGGTTTTGATGAAGTGTTCTATGCTCCACATTCTAGGCATACCGAAGTGCGCCGGGAAGATGTCGAGCAATCAGTTCAGCTTGAAATTTTGTCTGAATCCGAGGAGGCTGGAATTTATCTGGTAGCCTCAAAGGACGGTAGACAGGTGTTTGTAACAGGGCACTCGGAGTATGATTCTGATTCGCTTCGGTGGGAATATGAACGGGATGCCGCCAAAGGATTGGACGTTTCACTTCCACGCCATTATTACCCGAAGGATGACCCGACTATAAAACCGCCGTCCGTTTGGAGAGCCCATGCGAATTTATTATTCTCTAATTGGCTGAATTACTATGTATATCAAGAAACGCCTTATGATATCGGACCGCAAATCTAGAGAGAAAAGAAAAGTAATATTAAAAGGAGGAGCGAACATGGAGAAGAAACAACTGAGAATTGAAAGCAGGCTGGCTCAAATTGGTTCAGTAGAGGAGCCGGTGACGGGAGCCATTAATTTTCCGATCTATCAAGCTACAGCATTCCGTCATCCGAAGTTGGGTCAAAGTACAGGCTTTGATTATATCCGTACGAAAAGTCCGACAAGACAGGTTCTGGAGGAAGCGGCGGCTGCATTGGAATCAGGGGATGCCGGGTTTGCCTGCAGTTCCGGCATGGCGGCATTACAGACCGTGTTCGCCCTCTTCGGACAGGGTGATCATCTCATCGTATCACTGGATTTATACGGAGGCACTTACCGTCTGATCGAAAAAATATTGTCTAGGTATGGAGTAAGCGCAACTTATGTCGATACGAATGACATGGACGCGCTGGAGCAGTCCAGAAAACCAAATACAAAAGCGGTCATTATCGAGACGCCAACGAACCCGCTGATGATGATAACAGATATTGAGGCTATCTGTAGTTGGACCCGGCATCACGGCCTGATCAGTATTGTGGATAACACGCTGCTGACACCGTTCTTTCAGAGACCGATCGAGCTTGGAGCCGATATCGTTGTGCACAGCGCAACTAAATATTTGGGAGGGCACAACGATGTGCTGGCAGGATTAATCGTTACCAAGGGGAAAGAGCTGTCAGAGGAAATTTCCTTTTTACACAATTCGATTGGGGCGGTGCTGGGTCCGACGGACTCTTACCAACTGATGCGCGGCATGAAGACACTGGCGCTTAGAATGGAGCGTCATGAAAGCAATGCAATGGCGATTGCACTGTTTCTCAAGGAGCATCCGGCAGTATCTGAGGTATTCTACCCGGCTCTTGCCGATCATCCCGGATATGAAATTCAGCAGAAGCAGTCCAGTGGAAATACAGGTATTCTTTCATTCAAAGTGAAGGATGCGAGGTATGTTGAACCTTTGCTGCGTCATATTAAGCTGATTGCTTTTGCCGAGAGCCTGGGAGGGGTTGAATCTCTAATGACGTATCCGGCGGTTCAGACACATGCTGACATTCCTCTGGAGATTCGCGAAGCTGTTGGTGTGGATGACCGATTACTTCGTTTCTCCGTAGGTATTGAGCATGCAGACGATTTAATCGCGGATCTGGATGCCGCTTTAAATGCTGCTGCAGCTGAAATAGAAGGAGGAGCATAGAGATGAGTCAAGACAACCAGAACAGACATGGAAACCATAATCGCAAGAGGCCGGATTTAGATCCCCTTAGATTTGAAACCAGACTGCTACATTTCGGAGGAGAAATTGACTCCACAACGGGCGCATCCAGTGTGCCGATTTATCAAGCCTCCACTTTCCATCATGAGGATGTGTTTGCCCCGCCAGTTCATGATTACAGCAGATCCGGCAACCCTACACGCCAAGTGTTGGAGGATTATATAGCATTGCTGGAAGGCGGTGTTCAAGGCTTTGCCTATGCATCAGGTATGGCGGCAATCTCAAGCACATTCATGATGCTCTCAGCAGGGGATCATATTATCGTGACAGAGGATGTATATGGCGGTACATATCGATTGCTAACGAGCATATTGAACCGGATGGGTATGGAATGTACATTCGTGGATATGACCGATCTGGAACAAGTAAAGGGAGCCTTGAAGTCCAACACGAAGGCTGTTTATATGGAAACGCCTTCGAATCCGACGTTAAAAATAACGGATATCGGCGCAGTTACGGCTTGGGCTCAGGATCACGGACTATTAACGATACTGGATAATACTTTTATGACTCCGTACTATCAACGGCCGATCGAACAGGGAGTAGATATTGTTCTTCATAGCGCAACCAAATTTCTTGGAGGACATAGCGATGTGCTGGCAGGCTTGGCTGTTGCCCGAACCGAGAGCCTTGGAGTGCAGCTGAAGCAGCTTCAGAATGGACTCGGAACTGTGCTTGGCGTACAGGATTCCTGGCTGCTGATGCGTGGCATGAAAACGCTGGGCGCACGTATGACACATAGTGAGCAAAGTGCTGCCAAACTTGCGGCTTGGCTTACCGGACGAAATGATATTGAGGCGGTATACTATCCGGGTCTGCTGAATCATCCGGGACGCGAGATTCATGAGAAGCAGTGCAGCGGTTATGGCGCAGTCGTATCGTTTGATGTGGGATCAGGTGAGAGAGCCAAGCAAGTGCTGAATGCGGTTAGACTACCTTTGGTAGCTGTAAGCTTGGGTGCAGTAGAGAGTATTCTCTCTTATCCTGCAATGATGTCCCATGCTGCAATGGGAGAGAAAGTACGCCATGAACGCGGGATCACCGATGGGTTGCTTCGTTTTTCGGTCGGATTGGAAGATATTGATGATCTTATTGCTGATTTGGATGGAGCACTTGGAGTGCATAAATGACATAATTTGTAGAACGGCATCTAGTAATCTGGATGTCGTTTTTACTTCCTTTATGTGGTACGATGAAAAAGTTATTATATGTAGGCAAGTGAATTTCATTGTCTTTTAGTTGTGATAAAGGGAGGATCCTATATATGAGCACTGTTAATAGTATTCTGGATAAGGCGCTGCGCGGTGAGCGCTTGAATCTAGAAGATACCGTGACTCTCTTTGAGAGTGATGAGATTGAAAAAATCGGTCATGCCGCCAATATTATGACCAAACGGCTGCATCCTGATCCGATTACGACCTTCGTTATTGGACGGAACGTAAACTACACGAATGTGTGTGATGTGTACTGCCGATTCTGTGCTTTTTACCGTAGACCGGGACATGAAGAAGGATACGTGTTGTCCGATGAGGAGATCTTCCAAAAAATTCAGGAAACTGAAGATGTGAATGGAACGGAGATTTTAATGCAGGGTGGAACGAACCCGAATCTACCGTTTAGTTACTATACGGATTTGCTTCGTAACATCAAGAAACGTTTCCCTAACATTACGATGCACTCCTTCTCACCAGCAGAGATTGTAAAAATGATGGAAGTGTCAGGGCTTAGCATGGAAGAAGTCGTTCGTGATCTACGAGATGCTGGTCTGGATTCGCTGCCTGGCGGCGGGGCCGAAATTTTGGACGACCGTATCCGTCAGAAAGTTAGCAAGCTGAAGGGCAGCTGGCGCCAGTGGATGGACGTTATGCAGACGGCACACAAGCTTGGAATGAATACGACAGCAACTATGGTTATCGGGTTGGGTGAATCGATGGAGCAAAGAGCTCTTCATTTGCTTCGGATACGTGATGCCCAAGACGAATGCATTCAGAACGGATGGGACTCCAAAGGCTTCCTTGCCTTTATACCGTTTACCTTCCAGCCGGATAACACGAACCTGAAGCGCGAACGCGAGACGCCTGAGGCATACTTGAAATCAGTTGCGATTGGTCGTCTGGCTATCGATAATGTTCCGAATCTCCAATCCTCATGGGTGACGATGGGGCCGGAAATTGGCAAGCTGTCTCTGTCATACGGCTGCAACGACTTCGGCAGCACGATGATGGAGGAGAATGTGGTTTCTTCCGCAGGTGCGGTGTATAAAGTGAACATCGAGTCCATTTTGAAGCTGATCCGCGAGAGTGGTAACATCCCTGCCCAGCGGAATACGAAGTATGATATTCTGCGAGTATTTAATGACAATAGTACCGTTGATCGCGATTTTGTGATGCAGAATTAATACGTATCCTAATATTATGCCCTGTCTCCCGATAGTATCGTGGAGATAGGGCTTTTTTTAAGACGGCATAACCGTTTCTCTTGCGTGACTTCATTAACAGGCTGACCCCGTCAGAACAGGCAGGATATCAACTTGCTTCTTTTTCCAAAAATGAGTTCCGTATATCCCCCCTCAGGTCCCCATATACTGAAACAGGGAACCCGAAAGGAGCGATTCCATGGAACTGTTCAGCATATCGGTCAATACACGGACTGACGGTGAAAAAGAAGCCTTTTACCGTATCTTGTCAGACAAGCAGAAAGAGTTACATAAACAATGCAGGCAGTTGAAGTTTTCGTTCAGCGCTTCGAGAGATCGGGTCATTTGGACGTGTTCTGGAAAGCTGCCGCTCACGGCATGGACCTCATCCGCTGAGTTGGTGCGCAGGCTGGTATCTGAAGCGGCAGCAGCTTACATCTTGGAGGAGAAAGAGCAGGATATTGCAGCCCGGCTGCTGCTGTCAGAATTTGAGTTCAATGATAATGAAGAATCCGAGCGTGTTCTGCAATGGTTTTTGATGCTGCTTGCAAAGGATGATAATCTGTCAGGTGATTATTCACAGCAGCGCAGGCGGAAGCTGAAGGACAGTATTTTTGTCTGCCTGTCGGAGTCTCCTGATCTGAATTTGGATGGCTTTATGACCTTTCGGATGCAGTTGTATGAACAGGAGTTAAGGGAAATGGCGGAGTATGCGGTAGATGAGTTTATGCTGGATCAGCAATATGAGGAGTTTGTCAGTCTGCTTAAATATTTTGTGTATTTTCAGGAGCCGCTTATGCCTTTAGTTCACGTCATCCATAAGGGAGGAGAGGATTTCCTTCTGCTCGACGGCAGTCTAAGACCGATCGAGAAGATGCGGGACGAAGGGCTGGTTATGGAACGGCTTGATCAGGATATGGAAATTGAGGATATGGTCGTTAGTACGTTGATCTCGGTATCCCCTGCACGTATGATCATTCATACGCGAGAGCCGGATCTTCCGGTCATTGTCACACTGGCACATATTTTTGATAACCGGGCGGAGGTGTGCATCAGCTGTCCTGAATGCAGCCCCTTTCTTGGAAGCTTGGCTAATGATGACTTGACGTTCCCGGCAAAACGGGATTATAATAACTGATAAATTCACGTAAAAAGCATCGACAGAGACATGAATCAAGCAGGCTAAGACCGACCAGAGAGAGGAAACCCGGCTGTAATTTCCTCCGGTACGCTATTGATTTACCCCTTTGTAGCTGCGTTGTCGAAATGTCCTTGGACACTGTATAAAGTGTTCAGGAGAGAGTAGGCTTCGCCGGTTCATTACCGTTACCCAATGCCAACGAAGGATCTTCTCAAAGCAGTGGATACATGACTGTTTCTGAAGATCGAACTAGGGTGGAACCACGAGTATAACACTCGTCCCTTTGCGGGACGGGTGTTTTTTATGTTGTCCTGCAGGTGTGGATCATAAGGATCAAACGTGAAATTAAACAATGATTCTTTCAGGAGGAATGCAGGATGGCTATTAGTATTAAGCTTCCGGACGGCTCCGTCCGGGAATACGCGGAAGGCAGCAGCATTGAAGATGTGGCAGCTTCCATCAGCAGCGGACTTAGAAAAAATGCCGTTGCAGGTAAATTGAACGGTCAAGTGGTAGATTTGTCTACACCTCTTCAGGAGGGGGCCCTTATTGAAATTGTGACTCAGGATTCCCCAGATGGTCTTGAGGTAATGCGTCATAGTACTGCGCATCTGATGGCCCAGGCCACAAAGCGCTTGTTCGGCGCAAAAGCAGTTAAGCTTGGAGTCGGTCCTGTAATCGAGGATGGTTTTTACTACGATATGGATCTTGAGGAGCCGCTTAATCCAGAGGATCTCCAAAAGATTGAAAAAGAAATGGAGCGCATTATCGGGGAAAACCTTCCGATTGTTCGTAAAGAGGTAAGCCGTAAAGAAGCACTCCGCATTTTCGGTGAGCTGGAGGACCCTTATAAGTTGGAATTGATCAATGCTCTGCCTGAGGACAGTGTCATCTCCATTTATGAACAGGGTGAATTCTTTGATCTGTGCCGTGGACCTCACGTGCCTTCCACTAGCAAAATCAAAGTATTCAAATTAATGAATGTGGCCGGAGCTTACTGGCGCGGTGACAGCAAGAACAAAATGTTGCAGCGTGTATATGGTACTGCATTTGTGAAAAAGGCTCAGCTTGATGAGCATCTTCATCTGCTGGAAGAAGCTAAAAAACGTGATCACCGCAAGCTTGGTAAAGAGTTAGAAATGTTCACCTTCTCCCAGCTGGTTGGCCAAGGCCTGCCGATTTGGCTGCCAAACGGCGCGAAGCTCCGCCGCACCTTGGAGCGTTATATCGTGGACATGGAGGAGCGTCTCGGATACCAGCACGTATATACACCAGTTCTTGGCAACGTGGAGCTGTACAAAACGTCCGGACATTTGGAGCACTATGAAGAAGACATGTTCCCTAGAATGGTTATGGACAATGAGGAGCTTGTGCTCCGTCCGATGAACTGCCCGCACCATATGATGGTGTACAAGAGCAGCATGCACAGTTACCGTGATCTTCCAATCCGTATTGCAGAGCTTGGCATGATGCACCGTTATGAAATGTCAGGAGCTCTGACAGGTCTTCACCGTGTTCGCGCCATGACATTGAACGACTCGCACATATTCTGCCGTCCGGATCAGATCAAGGAAGAATTTGCACGTGTTATCGAGTTGATTAAGACCGTATACAAGGATTTCGGTATTCACGATTACCGTTTCCGCTTGTCTTACCGTGACCCACAAGATACGGAAAAATATTACCAGAACGACGAAATGTGGGAAATGTCCCAGCGTATGCTGCGTGAGGTTGTGGAAAGCCTGGATATGCCGTTCTACGAAGCGGAAGGCGAAGCAGCATTCTACGGTCCAAAGCTGGACGTTCAAATTAAAACAGCGCTCGGCAAGGAAGAAACTTTGTCCACTGTTCAACTGGATTTCTTGCTGCCGGAGCGTTTCGAACTTGAGTATGTAGGAGACGATGGACAGAAGCACCGTCCAGTCGTTATCCACCGCGGTATTATCAGTACTATGGAACGGTTTACTGCATTCCTGCTGGAGAACTTTGCCGGAGCATTGCCATTGTGGCTTTCTCCTGTACAGGTTAAAGTCATTCCGGTATCGACTGCTTTCGAAGATTACGCGAAGGAAGTGGCAGACCGACTCAAGTTGGCAGGCGTTTCCGTAGAACCGGATTTGCGCAATGAGAAGCTTGGTTACAAAATCCGTGAAGCTCAGCTTGAAAAAGTGCCGTATATGTTCATCGTAGGAGAGAATGAGATGAACGCAAAAGCTGTATCCGTACGTAAGCGTGGTGAAGGAGATCTTGGTGCTCAAGGTTTGGATGAAGTCATTCTTAAGCTCCAGGAAGAGATCAACAACCGCGTCGTTTAATTTATTGAACGTCTCTTGAAACAAGTATCACAGATATATATTTTTTCATTGGCCTCTGTCATGTAACGTATAAACCTTTTGGAGAATGGGAAACCTCACTAGTAAGGGGGAGGTTCTCAGATGAACAATTGGAAAACATGGCAGAGGTTTTTAATATGCATTTTACTATCAGGGTTCTTGTATAGCTTGGGTACATCTGAAACAAACGCTTCAACGATGATGGCGGTGTCTCCAGATTCTTATGGGATCGGTGATCGTGATCAGTTGCAAGCAAGCGGTGAAAAAGAGGTCATTGAAGGAAGCCACTTTAGGGAGATGTCGAGTTTTTATGCATTCAGTGCTGTAGGACTTGGGAATATCAATCACTACTTGCTACCGCCTCACGTATCGGCAGAGAATGAGGACATCGAAGCCAAACAACACAACAAAAAACGGGTGCCTTCTATGGCAGTTTCAGCTCCAAAGGAAGATCAGATTCTCCGTACTGTAAAAGTAACAGCCACCGGTTATACCGCAGGTTATGAATCAACCGGCAAAAACCCGGGACATCCGCAGTACGGGATCACCTACTCTGGCGTAAAGGTTAAGCGGGATAAAAACAAGGTGTCGACGATTGCAGCTGATCCGGCTGTGTTTCCTATGGGAAGTATTTTGTACATTCCTGATTATGGTTACGGGGTAGTAGCTGACACTGGTTCTGCTATTAAAGGTGAAAAGATTGATCTGTACTTTGCCACCACGAAGCAGGTATTTAAAGAATGGGGCAAAAAGGATGTCGAGGTACAGGTGATTAAACGAGGAAATGGCAAATGTACTGAAGAAATGTTGCACAGACTTGGCAAGGCAATTGAAACGTATCGGTTTCTGCCTTCTTCCGTGTTGGAAGAAGCTATCTAAGGCAGATATTTCATTCGCCCTTTAGCTGGAATAATGGCCGCCTGTCCATCACATACTATTGTTTGGGGAGACGTTCCCCGAAGAGGATGATGGTATTGCTGGACAGGGAGGTGAATACCGTGGCTAAGAAAAACAAAGTTCAGGAAAACTACAAAACCCCAAACGAAAAGTTTAATGCAGAGTTTGCTGAGGAGAATAGCACTTCTGTCTCCCAAAAAGGCTCCCAGAAAGTTCAAGAGAACTTTAAAACGCCAAACGAAAAGTTTGACGCTGAGTTTGCTGAGTTCGGCGAGAGTAGCACAAACAAAGCTAACCGCTAAACATCAGTATCATATTGCTTAACGCAAACAAGACCTTCGCAAATATATGCGGGGGTCTTGTTTTTTTCCATAATGATCCATTTACCTCGGTCCCGAGACCGAGGCATGTTTCATCCCGCCGCCGCTATCCATGCAGTACCACATGTTGTACACTGTAATCAAAGGAAAAATACGAAATGAAAAGCAGGGGGATGCTGCATATGAATAGAAGAGGATGGAACCAACTGTCTGGCGGACTTCTTCTTATTGGCGTGGGAGTGTACTTTATACTTCATCAGATGGGCGTTGTTGATTTGAATCTGGGACACCTGATTTCCACATATTGGCCGGTAATTCTGATTTGGGTCGGACTGCAGGGATTTATGAGTCGTCCGAAACATGGAGGAGCGATGTGGGGATCAATAGTGCCACTGATTATCGGTCTGTATTTTCTGGGACGGAACTTAGACATGGTCGACTTTTCGTTTGGGGACCTAATAAAATATGCTGTGCCTGTTATATTAATCGGCTTTGGGCTTTCGGTTATTCTTAAGCCAAAGAATCATCAGCCGCCACGTCCACCCAAGCACTATAAAAGGGAAGAGGACGAAAGACTGGATGATATTCCAGAGGTTCCGCAAGCACCGAAAATGGAATCTTCGCTGGATGAAATGTTTGAACGGACTTTTGGGAAAAAGAAAGACCGGGAGAAAGATTCTAGACCAGAGCAAGAGGAATTTATCATCCATGAACAGCATCATCATAAGGCTCATCATAAGTATGATCATGAAGAGTACAGAGAGCGCAAGGAAAGCTGGAATAACCATGGATGGAATCAAAGCGACTCGATAAATAAATCGGCCTTCATCGGCGATGTTCACATGGGTAATGAATATTTCACCCTCAAACCGACCAATATTTCGCAGTTTATAGGAGATACGGTGCTGGATTTAACGAAAGCTCAAATTCCTTATGGGGAAACTAAGATCAACATTTCGGCTTTTATCGGGGATGTTAAGGTGTTCATTCCTAATGATTCGGATCTTGGCGTATATGTACAAACGAGTTCATTTATCGGCGATATGTCGGTTCTTGGGCAGACCCGCAGTGGTTTCATGAGCAGCGCTGGGATGGAAAGCCCGCACTACAGGGAAACAGGAAAGAAGCTTCGCATCAACGTCAGCGTATTTATTGGTGATGTAAAAGTGAACAAGGTAGGGTAAGAATATGAGTTTTATTAAGAACACAAAGTGGGTTCTAATGCTTTACTTTTTGTTGATTGGAGCTGCGGTGGCTGTGTTTTTATATGTCGCAGACCAAGGAGGGTACATTATAATTGAAGATAACCGGCTGTGGGTCTATTACACGGTCGGTATCGTTCTGTTTACAGGAATTGCGGGATATATAGCAGGCCAGCGTATTCAGAGGCCGCTGGACCTACTGCATTTGAATATGCTGCAGGTTGCTAAGGGCAATCTGACCGTACGGATGCCGGCTGCGGAGGATGCTTCATTTGCACGGGTGTATGGAGAATTTAATGGTATGACAGAAGCGCTTGAGAAAAAAATGAAAATTCTTCAGCGGCTTGGGGAACAGGATGTTATTGAAAAAGAAATCGCTGCGGAAGCTGCTGTTCTGGAGGAACGCAGGCGAATGGCCCGGGATTTGCATGACACGGTCAGTCAGCAGTTGTTCGCTATTCATATGTCGGCATCCTCTCTGCCAGGTGTCATGAAAAAAAATCCGGAGCATGGCGATAAAGTGTTGGAGCAGTTGATCTCGATGTCACATACAGCGCAGAAACAAATGAGAGCTTTAATCGCTCAGCTGCGACCGGTCGAGCTCGAGGGAAAAACATTGGAAGAAGCGCTGGAACGTTGGTTTCCTGACTATTGCCGTCAAAACAGCTTAAAAGGTGTGAAGGATGTTGAGCTGTATGATGGGATATCCGAAGCGATTGAGCATCAGCTCTTTCTCATTATTCAGGAGGCTGTGGCTAACATTGTGAAGCATGCCGGTGCGAGTCTTGTGAGCATGTCCCTCCGTGAGGAACATAAACGGGTCGTGTTAAGCATAAGCGACGATGGAATGGGCTTTGATGAAATGACACAAAGACAGGGCTCATATGGCTTGTCTACGATGCGTGAACGGGCCGAAAAACTAGGAGGCCAAGTAGATATCATCAGCCGCCGGGGTGCTGGAACGACCGTTAGAGTACATATACCGCTGTTTGAAAATTTGGGTGAGGATGAAGGACGCGCTGATTCTGGTGAAAAAAGTCGGGACGGGCTGGATTCATTAGGAAAAATAGGGGGAGAATAAATGAGTGTGATCAAAATACTGCTTGCTGATGATCATGATATGGTTCGGATGGGGTTGAAAACGTATTTGTCACTGGATCCGTCTTTTGAAGTAATCGGGGAAGCCGCAAATGGGTTAGAGGTGCTGGAATATATTAGAAACGTTGAGATAGAGACAAAGCCTGATCTGATATTGATGGATCTGATGATGCCCGTTATGAACGGAGCCGAAACGACACGGGCGGTCATGACGGAATTTCCAGATCAGAAGATTGTTATCCTGACTAGCTTTTTGGAGGATAATCTGGTGGTAGAATGCATTGAAGCAGGCGCTGTCAGTTATGTGCTGAAGACCGTCTCTGCAGATGAACTTATCTATGCTCTGCAGGGTGCCTATCGTGGGATGCCTGTTATGACGAAGGATGTATCAGAAGCTTTGACCCGGGGAATCCGCCAACATATGGTCCAGGAAGATCACTCGGGACTTACGGAACGTGAGAAGGAAGTGCTTCTGCTTATAGCCGAAGGAAAGAGCAACAAGGAAATTGGCGAAGAGCTTCATATAAGTATTAAAACGGTCAAAACTCATGTCAGTAATCTGCTGATGAAATGCGAGCTGGATGACCGGACACAGCTGGCTATTTACGCTCACCGAAAAGGATGGGTTAATACAAACTGATTGTAAACTGAATTTTTTTGTTTTATCCGTTTTTATCTCCCTTTTAATTGTTTTTAAGGTGTTATTAAGGTTTATAGTACACAATAAGAACAGATAAAAAATTAAACACCTGCAGATGGTAGGTGATCTAATAGGAGGTAAGAATATGGACGATCAGAGAAAGAGGTTTGGTCAGAACGATGAGGAACAAACCAATGAACCGCAAGAACGTCTGGATCAGTCATCGGACAACTCTTCTTATTATTATTCGTATGGCCCGTTTAAGTCTATCAGTGGTGAAGATGACCGGAATGAAGGGCATGATTCTTATGGACGACGTGAACCGCAAGAAGTGGAGATCACAGCTCCACAGCCAGTAAGGCCCGTCCCATCCCCAAGCTACTCAGCTGCTTCTGGCCAGGGAGATGGAGGTGGAAACGGCAGAGGGGGTTCCCTTCCAGAGAAGGGCACAAGCGGTCAATGGAACTTCAATCATAAGCCAAAGAGTTCTGTTAAAACAGTGCTCCTGTCATTCCTTGCGGGTATGCTCGTTATTACCGGCCTGATGTTTGCAGCAGACAGAGCTAATCTGTTCACTCCTGAAACAGCATCGACGTCCCAGGCAGCCGGAAATGAGAACGTAAAGTCGGCTCTAGCACCTGCAGATGAGAATAGCGCTTCTACGACGTCAGCGCAAATCTCTTCCAATCCCGGTGATGTAGCGTCCGTAGTTGATGAAGCGAGTCCTGCCGTCGTACTGATTGAAACGCTTGTAAAGAGCGGTGGGCAAAGACAAAACAGCTCGAATATGGATGATCCGTTATTCCGTTACTTCTTCGGCGATCAGTCGAACCAAGGAAGCAACGGCAGCAATGAAGGCAGCAATGAAGGTAACAATGAAGGTAACAATGAATCTTCTCAGCTGCAGCCATCTGGTATCGGTTCCGGATTTATTTTCGACAAGTCTGGATACATTTTAACGAATGAGCACGTGGTTCACGGCGCTGATGTCATTCAAGTTACTCTTCAGGATAACAAAAAACCTTATGAAGCCAAACTGCTTGGCTCGAGTTATGAGCTTGACTTAGCCGTATTGAAAATCGAAGGAGATGAAGAATTTCCAGCTGTAAATCTCGGAAATTCGGATGATCTCAAGGTCGGCGAGTGGCTGGTTGCCATTGGTAACCCGCATGGTTTTGAACATACGGTAACAGCTGGTGTACTTAGCTCCAAAGAGCGTGATATTGATATTTCCGGTCAGAATGGTGAGAAGGATCGGAACTATGAACATTTGCTGCAAACCGATGCTTCAATTAACCCCGGAAACTCAGGTGGCCCACTGCTTAACTTGAAGGGTGAGGTCATCGGCATGAATGTCGCAGTTAGTTCAGAGGCGCAGGGTATCGGATTCGCGATTCCTTCCAAGACGATCAGCGAAGTTCTGGATTACCTTAAAAATAATCAAGAGGTTCCGAAAACCCCGATTCCTTTCATCGGAGCAAGACTGGGAACCTTGACACCGCAAGTATCTCAGCAGCTCGGTACGGATGTGACGGAAGGCTCTTATGTTGACAGTATTGTATTCCGTTCCCCTGCTTATGAAGCGGATCTCCGTCAATATGATATTGTTACTGGAGCTGATGGAACGAAATACGCTACATCCCAGGATCTGATTGAGTTTATTCAATCCAAGAAGGTCGGGGATAAGATCACACTCAATGTGGTGCGGAACGGGAAGAAACTGGATCTGCCGTTAACGATCGGTGATCGGAATGAATTTGAAACTTCCCAGCAACAGCAACAGCAACCATAAAGAAACAAGGAGACAAGCGGAAGGGGGAGTCCCTTCCGCTTGTACTGTTCTCTAAGGCATGGATATAATGGGTTGTAAGAGAAACGAGAGAACACAAATAGAGGAGACATCCGAATGCGATCCCGAATTTTAATAGTAGATGATGATGAGAAAATTATTTCCATGCTGAGGCGCGGCCTTGCCTTTGAAGGGTATGACGTACATACGGCTTCCAATGGTGCTGAAGGTTTAAGAATGGTGCTGAATGAGGAGCCGGATGTTGTTATATTAGACGTCATGATGCCTCAGGTGGATGGATTTGAAGCGCTTCGTAGGCTAAGAGAAGGTGGAAGCAAGATTCCCGTATTGATGCTTACCGCGAAAGACGAGGTCGAAAACCGGGTTAAGGGACTGGATATAGGAGCGGATGATTATCTGGTCAAACCGTTTGCACTTGAGGAGCTGCTTGCGCGCGTTCGAGCGTTGCTGCGCCGGAAAACGGGCGAAGAGTCAGATACACAGAAAATAATGTATGAGGACCTGACTATGAACGCCGATGCAAGGGAAGTTATCCGGGACGGGAAAAGGTTGGAGCTGACAGCCAAAGAATTTGAGCTCCTTCATTTGTTCATGATGAATCCGAAGCGGGTGCTGTCCCGTGACTTGATTATGGATAAAATCTGGGGCTATGATTACAGCGGCGAATCGAATGTACTGGAAGTTTATATCGCAATGCTTCGTCAAAAAACAGAAGAGCATGGTGGTAAAAGGTTGATACAAACGATCCGCGGAGCGGGGTATATTTTACGGGGGGATACGTAACATGTCTATTCGGCTGCGTCTTACAGCATGGTACTCCGGTATCCTGTTTATAACGCTGCTTGCCTTCAGTCTAGCCGTGTATGGTTTTGTTCATTTATATACGTATGATGAATTGAAATCGCGGATCCAGCAGCAGTACAACAAAATTCGTCCGGTAACTACCATTAACGAAGACGGCAGTCTGGGCTTTACCCCGGATCGATCTTCCACGATGCGTATGGAGGAGGCGGACCTTTACGTTCAATCCTACACGTATCATAATGAGCAAACGTGGTTGTCCGATAATATGAGGCTTAGAGGGCTTGAATTCGAAGTTCCTACGGTCTCCAAAGCGAAAAAGGAGCAGGGCTTCAAGAAGAAGAATATCGCAGGGAACCCGTTTTTAGTGTATCAAGACTTTGTTTATACACAGGATAACCAGGTATACGGATGGCTTCAGGTCGGAGCCTATACCGGGACCGTTGAAAAAACGCTCGCCCGGCTGAAATCCATTCTGTTCACAGGTTCCTTGGCTACACTCATCATCGCTTCGACTCTAGGTCTTTTCCTGGCTCGAAAATCGATGAAACCGATCCAAACGGTAGCCGATGCAGCCAACCAGATTCAGAAAGGGACAGATCTCAGCGTCAGGATTGAGTATAACGGTCCACAGGATGAGATTGGAAGGCTTATTGACACGTTCAACGGTATGTTGGAAAGGACGGAAGGCTTCTATAAAGAATTGGAAGATGCCTATGCCGCGCAGCGCAGATTTGTCTCGGATGCGTCTCATGAGTTGAGGACACCTCTTACGACGATCCGTGGAAATGTGGATCTGCTTCATAAAATCTGGGCCGGATCACCATCCGAGCGTCCGGATATGGATGAGGAGATGTTGCAGCAAATATCTGTTGAGGCCGTTGGGGATATTTCTGATGAGGCGAAACGAATGAGCCGTCTTTTGTCCGATATGCTTTCCCTTGCACGTGCGGATACGGGACAGACCTTCGAAAAGGATCCTATAGCTCTGCAGCCATTAATTGAAGAGGTGGTGCGACGGGCCAATTTTCTTCCGCGGAAGGCAGAGTGGAATGCCGGCGACTTGTCGGTGCTAAATGGGGTTTACGTGGAAGGTAACCGCGACTATTTGCAGCAGATGCTGTTCATTTTTATAGAAAATGGCTTTAAATATACACCGGAGGGTGAGGTCAGACTGGATGTAATCCTGTACAAGGGTCAGGTAGGCATCCGCTTTTCGGATACAGGAATCGGGATGGACAAGGATGAAATTCCATATATTTTTGAACGATTTTACCGTGCTGATCAATCAAGGGGGGTAACCGAGGGGACTGGCCTTGGATTGTCTATTGCGAAATGGATTATCGACGTGCATGAGGGATCGGTAGAAGTCGTAACTAGACGGGGAGAAGGAAGCACGTTCATCGTCTGGCTGCCAACAATCTTTGCTCCTCCGCTGGAATAGAGTATAATGAAAGGGATTGTGACGTAAAGCAGAAAGCAGGTGAAGACCATGGAAGTGATCAAAATCTCGCCGCGCGGTTACTGTTACGGTGTTGTAGACGCGATGGTACTGGCACGGCAGGCAGCGAATAATTTGGATCTTCCGCGGCCTATATATATATTAGGTATGATTGTTCATAACAGTCATGTTACGCAGTCCTTCGAGGACGAGGGCATTATAACACTGGACGGTCCGAACCGGATGGAAATATTGAATCAGGTCGACAAAGGCACCGTCATATTTACGGCTCACGGCGTTTCGCCGGAAGTGCGCAAGCTGGCCCGTGATAGAGGGCTAACAACGCTTGACGCAACTTGTCCAGATGTAACAAAGACCCATGATTTAATTCGAGAGAAGGTAGCCGAAGGGTATTCGATTATTTATATCGGCAAGAAAGGTCATCCCGAGCCAGAGGGCGCTATAGGTGTTGCTCCGGATCACGTCCATCTGATAGAGAAGGAAGAAGAGATAGACACTCTGCAAGTGGATCCTGGCCGGATTATCATCACAAACCAGACGACGATGAGCCAGTGGGACATCAAACATATTATGAAACGGCTGCTGGAGAAATACCCAGGTGCCGAAATTCATAATGAAATCTGTCTCGCGACACAGGTCCGGCAGGAAGCGGTGGCCGAACAAGCAGGTCAGGCTGATCTCGTTATCGTCGTGGGCGACCCGCGCAGCAACAACTCGAATCGGCTTGCCCAGGTATCCGAGGAGATTGCAGGAGTAACGGCACACCGAATCGGTGATATCACGGAACTGAAGCGTGAGTGGCTCGAAGGCATAAATAAGGTTGCGGTCACGTCTGGTGCATCTACACCAACACCGATTACCAAGGAAGTTATCGCGTATTTGGAACAATATGAATATGATCAGCCCGATACATGGGAGATTAAAAGAACCGTCAATATGAGCAAGCTGCTTCCACCAGTAAGGTCGAAGAACGCTACATCCTCCAGTTGACCGTTGTTTAGTATCATTTGTTTTGTTATGTATAACCCGTTGCGGCACTTTCGCTTCGGGTTTTTTTGTGTGCCTTTAATGGTCAATAAGTGAAAACGCTTCACAACTCGATTGATGAGTATCATATTTAGTTGAATAGGCAAATAGTAAGAGCGGTTTCATTTCGCTAGAATTAAAGCATACAAGAAATCAGTCGGGGGAGGAACAGATATGGCTCAGATATCCGTTGAAAGGGAACATGTTCCAAGACGGAAACGAAACAACATCCTGATCCGGTTTATACAACAGTGGGATATTCAATTGATGGTACTTCCAGCAATGCTGCTCATTTTCATCTTTAGCTACATTCCAATGTATGGCGTGCTAATGGCTTTTCAAGACTATAATCTCTTTGGAGGTATGGGTGAGAGTCCATGGGTAGGACTTAAGCACTTTCGGATGTTCTTCGAGTCTCCTGAATTTTTTAATGTCATGAGAAACACCATTGCCATCAGTCTTTTGAAATTCTTTATCGGGTTTCCAGCTCCGATCTTACTCGCTTTGATGCTGAATGAGATCCGGCATATGGCATTTAAACGAATTGTTCAAACTGTCAGCTATCTTCCGCATTTTCTATCATGGGTTATTGTGTCAGGTTTTGTAATGTCTCTCCTGTCCACAGATAACGGAAGTATCAATATACTGCTGCAAAAGTTCAATCTTATCGAAGATCCGGTAAGTTTTCTATCCATTCCTGAATACTTCTGGGGCATTCTGGTGACGACAGGGGTTTGGAAGGAAATCGGATTTGCTTCGATTGTATATCTGGCTGCCATTGCGGGTGTTGATCCGTCTATGTATGAAGCGGCTGATATGGACGGTGCAAGTAAGTTACGTCAGATTTTTACGATTACACTTCCGACGATTATGCCGGTTGTTATCATCTTTATGATTCTTGCGATCGGTAGCTTGCTTACTGCTGGTTTCGAAGACATTTTGCTCCTTGGTGTGAATCCGGTTCTCCGTGAGGTATCTGATGTTATTGATACATACGTTTATCGAGTCGGTATTCAGAATTCCCGTTTCTCATACGCTACCGCAGTCGGACTGTTCAAAGCCGTAATCAGCGTCGGGCTGTTGACCATAGCGAACTTCGTTGCACGTAAATCAGGAAACAGTCTATGGTAGTATTTAGGCCTCTAGTTGAAAGGAGCGAATTATCTTGGTACGTCTAAGTTTTGGAGACCGTCTAATGGTCATCATGATATATGTCATTCTGGCGTTGCTTGCATTCTCAACATTTTATCCGTTCTGGAATGCTGCGGTTATCTCATTTAACAAAGGTGCCGATACAGCGCTTGGCGGCATTACCTTCTGGCCCAGGGAATTTACATTGGAGAATTACAAAATTGTATTTAACGATGAACGCTTGCTGAACGGCTTTTATATTTCCGTGATGCGGACCGTTGTAGGTACAATTGCATCAATCATTACGACTGCGATCTTAGCTTATGGCATGACTAAAAAAGAGTTGATCGGCCGTAAATATTACATGATCTTGTGCATCATCACGATGTACTTCAGTGGTGGATTGATTCCGAGTTTCTTGTTGACCCGCAGCCTGGGATTAATGGATACCTTCTGGGTGTTTATCATACCGTCACTGGTTAGCGTCTGGAACATGATTATATTTAAAACCTTTTTTCAAGGACTTCCGGGTGGTTTGGAGGAGTCAGCCAAAATCGACGGATGCGGCAACTGGGGAACGTTCTTCCGGATCGTGCTTCCGCTTTCAGGTCCAGTCATCGCTACTTTGTCCTTATTTACAGCAGTTTACCATTGGAATGATTGGTTCTATCCGAGTATCTACATCAACAATGAAAATCTGTTGCCAATACAAACCATGCTAAAACAAATCCTCAATACGAATATTGTATCGGATCAGATCGGTAACCTGGATTCAGCGGCACAGGGCCAACTTCAAAAAATGCAGACTGTCACATCTAAGTCACTGTCGATGGCTACGATGATGATTGCCACATTGCCTATCATTATGGTATATCCTTTTGTTCAAAAATATTTTGTTAAAGGTGTATTGGTAGGTTCATTAAAAGAGTAGAGTTGCTTCATAATCGATGTTAAAAGCTAAAGCTTTAACATAAAACCATGGGCATGGCGAAAGGGGAAAAGAGAGATGAGGTTAAGAAAAAGAGCACTGACGTCAACAATGACGGCTTTGTTGGCAGGAGCAATGATACTTACCGGATGTGCTGGAGGTACTGGGGGAAAAACAGCAAGCGAAGGGGCTAAAGAACCTGAGAAGACAGAAACTCCAACAACAGAAAGCAAATACGTTGTAGGCCAAGACCCCTTGGATTTTACTTTATATGGTCATTATGATTGGTATACGATGCCTCAATGGGGTGGAGACGATGCCTCAAAGTACATCAAGGAAAATATGAAAGTTAACGTAACACCGATTCAATCCGGTGGTAACGCAGCCCAAAAATTCAATACGATGATCGCATCGAATTCATTGCCTGATATTATTTGGATGGACCGCGGCTCGGATGTAGAGAAGCTTCGCCAGGCCGGCTTGCTGGTTCCTTACGATGAGTATCTTGATAAATATCCGAATCTGAAAGAATGGCTCGGAGAAGCCGGGATTAATATGCTTCGTTCGGAAGACGGCAAACTGTATCAGTTCCCGAACTGGTATTCGAGCCAGCCGTACGGTAATGCCGGTTATGTTGTTAACAAAAAAATCTATACAGAACTGGGCTCTCCAAAATTGGAGACAACAGATGATTTATACAAGTACTTGGTAATGGTTAAAGAAAAGTATCCAAATGTAGTTCCGTTTGACCCACATTTAGCGAAAGACGGACAAGGACTGGACATATTGTATACTGCTTTTGCTGAAAATGCGCAAAGTCGCTGGATTGGTATTCGCGGCGTACCTCAAGGTGATAAACTGACTTCCATCTTTACGGATCCGATATTCCGGGAATCTATGCAGTATTCTGCTAAATTGTTCCGTGAAAAATTGATGTCCCAAGATGCGATGACACAAACCGCGGACCAGGTAAAAGAAAAGATGAATACGGGCAGAGTGGCTGTATATGCTTCTGCAAGTCCTACGGAAAATGCGATGAACGCTCATCCTTTGCTGACAGCTAACGACCCTGAAGCAGGTTACTTTATGATCTGGCCGATTCACAAAGAGGGACTTGATAAAAACAAAATCTTCCCGGGTACGTATACTCAGCTCGGATGGAACGTAAGCGTAATTACAAAATCAGCGAAAGATCCGGAAGCTCTCTTTGCTTTCCTCGACTGGTATACAAGTCCTGAAGGACAACGTATCCAGATGTGGGGACCTGAAGGAAAATATTGGGAAGGCCTTGAAGATGATGGCTTAACACCAAAGTTCACAGAACAATATACAACCGATGGAGAAGGTTTGGCTAAATTGCAAGCGATCACAACAAATATTCAGTGGACTGGTAACACGATTTATGTTGACCAAGCAAAAGCTAAATTCGAAAGCACTTTGCCGGAAGAACAGCGTAACTGGTCTACACGTTGGCAGCATGAAATTACATGGAAAACACAATCGAACGCTACAGAGTTCATCAATTTGGATCCAATGCCGGATAGTGAGGAAGGAATTATCCGTCAGCGTGTCGAAGATATTTACTTAGAGGCAAGAGCTAAAGCCCTTTATGCTAAAGATGATGCGGAAGTCATTTCCGTCCTGGATAAAGCAGAAGCAGATGCACAGACTGCTGGCTACGCAAAATTACTAGAATTTAAAACACAGAGATGGCAAGAAAATCTCAAAAAAATGGAAGGGAACTAATTATCGATTCCCTATCACCTACTGGGTATACTGCATTTGCAGTATACCCTTAGGGTTTTTTGCGAGGGGTGAATAAACTCATGTATAAAGTATTATTAGCTGACGATGAGATTTTGGATTTGGAAGGAATGAGGAGCTTCATACCTTGGGAGTCTCTGGGAATGTCTGTTGTAGATAGTGTGAATAACGGGTTTGCAGCCTGTGAAGTTCTAGAGAAACAGGAGATAGACATATTAGTAACGGATATACGGATGCCGAATATGACGGGGCTGGAGCTAGCCCAAAAAGCGCTTGAAACGCAAGAAGAAATACGTATTATATTTGTAAGCGGTTACCAAGACTTCGGTTACGTAAAGCAAGCCATAGCATTGAATGCTTGCAGTTATGTTCTGAAACCGATGGATGACAAAGAACTGATCGATGCGCTGAATAAAGTTCGCCGCGAGTTGGATAAAAGCAAGGAACATCAAATAACTGAACTTGCTTATCAGCAGATGGTGCCCATAGTCAAGAATCAGTATCTTCTTCAACTGTTGGAAAAACCTTATGAGGTTGTTCCTCTGGACGTCCTTAATAAAGAGTATCGACTGAATGAGATGGCATGGCCTGTGTGTGTAGCATTGCTGGAGATCGACGATGTATCTTGGCAGCTTAATCATTTAGAGGAGACCGACAAACGTAACATGGCAGATCATTTTTTTACACGATTGCATACACTTCTTGCGGAACAAGATATTCATCACGTGTGTACAGTTACAGATCATCGGACTGCCATACTTCTTGATGAAAGAAATGATAAGGCTATCGCAAGCAAGATCCTGGATCAATTGAAAGATGAATTTCCATTTACCGTAACCGTTGGGGTAAGCAACCCAATAAACGGGCTGCAGGACTTGCATCCGTCTTACCGTCAGGCTGTAGCGGCATTGGATTATAAGATGTTCCATGGAAAAGGAAAATGGATACCTTATGGGGATGTTCCTTCCGAAGATATAAAGGATGCTGAAAATTTATATATCCGGCTGGATTCATTGCTGAGCGCGATGACAAATTATGAGCTTGTACGTATCTATGACGAGCTGGATGCACTGCTGCTGCTGGCATCTAGCTTACGTTCTAAATTTACGATTCGAAATTTCGCAATGTATATTATCCTAAAGCTCGACGAGCATCTGCATACCATTAATGAGGACTTATTTAAAATATCAGGCATGGAACTACAGAACCTTGATGTTTTACTTCAGTTTGAGACGATTAATGATATTTTTTCATGGTTAAAGCGACTTGTTTTTGAAATATCGGAGCAGCTGCACAATCGGAAGCACTCCAAAAATGGACGTTTGATTCAAGAAATTATCGAGGATGTAAGGGGACGGCTTGATGAGAGCATTACCCTTCGGGATATAGCAAACCGATTTTCTTTTTCGCCCAATTATTTAGGGCTTCTCTTTAAAGAAGAGACGGGTCATAACTTTAGTGATTATGTGATTACGATGCGCATGGAGAAAGCCAGGGATTTGCTGCGAAGTACAAATCTCAAAATTTATGAAATCGCATCCCAAACGGGATATCAATATCTCCCTTATTTCAGTCGTCAGTTCAAGGAAACGTATGGAATGACCCCGCTGGAATACAGACGAAGTCTTTCATGATCGATAAGCAGGGGCGTGTGCAGCATGTGGACTAAAAACAAAATATCACAGATGCCGTTCGGGTATAAGTTAATGCTGTCTTACTGCATTCTCATCTTGATCCCGATTATTCTCATTGGCAACGTTGCCAACCGGATATACACGGAATCTATAAGAGAGCAGACCCGCAGCATTATTCAAGGGACTCTTCATCAGATGAAAAACAATATTGCATTTAAGATGGAGGATACGAAACGGATATCGGACATGCTTTATTTTGATTATCATCTTGCAAGAGTGCTCCGCCATTATGAAGAAGGCTGGTCCAGCTACGACTCAACAAAAAATGTACTTGTACCGAAATTTCAAACCGCAGTGGAGACGGCAAACCGGCGTATGTGGCTGTCTGTATACCTTAAAAATAATACAATCCCTGAAGTATATAACCTTTATGAGAATGTGAACCCGCTCGATACCAAAGCAAGGTTATACGATATTTATCAATACAAACGGTTAGTAGATAAAGAGTGGTATATCAATTTTCCATCAGATGAGGTGTATGGAACAACACTGCAATGGAGGCAAATTGAAGAAGACCGCAAATATGGCAATATCTCACTCCTTCGAAGAATTATAGATGTTGGCGGAGATAAGTATCCCTATGAAGAAATTGGATTTATGCGGATCAGCGTATCTCTTAAAGATTTGTTTGATGGCGTGGATTTTCAAAAAATAGGGGAAGGCACCACGATATATATTTCGGACCCCAGCAGCCATGTTATTGTATCATCAGGATCAGATGGTGTTTTGGAAGTTGCGGCATTAAACGAGCTAAGCAGGAACGAAGATGACCTTATTATCCGTGATAGCTTGCCAGGGTTAGATATGGAACTCGTGGCCATAATACCCGCAGATATCGTTGAAAAAGACTCCGTGAAAGTTCGGAATCTGACGTTGTTTATTGGTTTGGGATGTATTGTCATTTTCTTTTTCCTAAGTATTGTCGTATCCCGTTATTTCGGAAAAAGGGTATCAAAAATTGTGAAGGTTGTGGACTCTTTTCAGGAAGGGGAGTTTCATAAGCGGATCCACTTTAAAGGCAATGACGAATTCACAAAGATTGCTTCGGCTCTCAATGAGATGGGCAGTAATATCGGTAGACTGATCCGCGAGGTTTATTTGGCCGACCTGCAGAAAAAAGAGGCAGAGCTGGAGTCCCTTCATGCGCAAATAAATCCACACTTTTTATATAATACACTGTCTTCGATCAGCCGTCTGGCCAAGTTTGGAAAGCTGGAGAAGCTGCAGCGAATGGTGCTCGATCTGGCTAAGTTTTATCGTCTTTCCCTTAATGAGGGCAGGAATGTTATCCCTATAAAGAATGAACTGGAGCAGGTTCAGGCTTATATCGATATCCAAAAAATCAAATATGAAAGCCGGATGCAGGTACAGTACGATATTGCTCCAGAGCTTGTACGCTATGAGACGGTGAAGCTGATTCTACAGCCTTTCATCGAAAATGTGCTGGAACACGCCTGGATGGGGGACAACGTTTATATTAGAATCAGTGGACGCGTTACTGATGAGGGTCTAGAGTTTAAAATTATCGATAACGGTGTCGGCTTTCCACCTGGAATGATAAAGGATCTGACCGACGCCCAGGATTTGACGAATGCTGGCTACGGTATTAAAAATGTCGATCAGCGGATTAAGCTGCATTATGGCCAGCAATACGGAGTAACCCTGTTCAGTCGCCCCGGAATAGGGACGACGGTGAGAATTATAATTCCATTGGTTAAGCGCCAAGTAGCTGAGGGGCGAAAAAAAGATACTTTATAAACTTGATTAGATTTGATCCCTATTTGTCAGTCAGTGATTTAGGGTTGACGAGTAGGGATATTTTTAGTATATTTGCTTTATTGCATAAAAGCTTAAAAGCTTAAAAGCTAACAAGCGCGAAAGCGAATTTATCAAAATAATGATGAATGAAAAGATAAAAATTTAGAAAGAAGGCTGTATATATGATCGTCATTACATCTAATCAAATTCCAGAGGAACAATTTCGTCAAATTGTAGGAGAAATCGAGAAAGAAGGACTTCAAGTCCATGTCTCTAGAGGAGCTGACCACACAGTAATCGGTCTCATCGGCAGTGTGAATCCAAAACTTTCAGAGCATCTTCAGCAAATGAAGGGTGTAAAGAATGTTGTTAAGATCTCTAAATCCTATAAGCTGGCAAGCCGGGATTTCCATCCTGAAGACACGGTGATTGATATCAAAGGTGTCAAGATCGGAGGCGGCAATCTGGTTGTGATGGGCGGACCTTGTGCGGTAGAATCTGCAGAGCAGATTGATGAAATTGCCAAGTTGGTCAAAGCTGCTGGTGGTCAGGTACTTCGAGGAGGCGCATTTAAGCCTCGTACGGGACCATACAGCTTCCAAGGCATTGGAGTGGAAGGCCTTATTATGATGGCTGAAGCGGGAGAAAGACACGGCCTGCTCACGATTACCGAAGTCATGACACCGGAATATGTGGACATCTGCGCAGAATATGCTGACATTTTGCAAGTAGGAACCCGAAATATGCAAAATTTCGATCTGCTGCGGAAGCTGGGCACCTGTGGCAAGCCGGTGCTGCTGAAGCGCGGGTTCAGCTCAACTTATGATGAATTCCTCAATGCAGCAGAATACATTCTTGCAGGCGGTAATCCGAATGTAATGTTGTGTGAGCGCGGAATCCGAACATTCGAGACTTATACTCGTAATACACTTGATTTGTCTGCCATCCCTGCCCTGCAGCAGCTGAGTCATCTGCCGGTTATCTCTGACCCTAGTCATGGAACAGGCCGACGTGAGCTTGTTGAGCCTATGTCGAAGGCTTCGGTTGCAGCTGGAGCGGACGGACTTATCGTCGAAATGCATACCGATCCGGACAATTCCATGACTGGTGACGGTGTTCAATCTTTGTTCCCAGATCAGTTCGCGGAGCTGCTTAAAGACTTGGAGAAGCTTGCGCCTATCGTGGGGAAAACCTTTAACACCGATAAAGCTCCTGCTGCAGAATTCCAACGGGTATAAACCATACAGATCAATAAAAGCGTCTTTCTTAGGAAAGGCGTTTTTTTGTTTGTGTGTAAGCATATGTGTATTTCTATGTTAGGTTATATAACACAAATTTCGAAAATACCTTACATGAGCATTGACGTTACGCATTATCGCAGAATATAATGACTGAAAAGAAATCGATAAGTTATGAACATTCACTAGTGATACTATGTTTAATGTTCGGAAATTAGGAGGAAGAGACATGTCGGTAGAAAATGTAATGAAGATGATTCAAGAGAACAACATTGAATGGGTTGATTTTCGCTTTGTAGATTTGTCGGGACGTGTGCATCATATTTCGCTGCCGGCATCTGAAGTGGATGAAGAAACGTTTGTAAACGGAGTAGCCTTTGACGGTTCATCCATTGCAGGCTTCCGGGGAATTGAAGAATCAGATATGGTTATGATGCCGGATCCGGAATCTTGTTACATTGATCCTTTTACCGCGCATCCTACACTTAACATTATGAGCAATATTTATACACCAGATGGTGAAGCATATGAGCGTGATCCCCGCGGGATTGCAGCACGGGCAGAGCAATTTTTGCAGGATAGCGGCGTAGGTACGGCAGCGTTTTTCGCGCCAGAGTCTGAATTCTTCTTGTTTGACGATGTTCGTTATGAAAGCACGATGAACAGTTCCAGCTATGTTGTTGAATCAGAAGAAGCGGCATGGAACACCAACCGTAAAGAAGAGGGCGGTAACCTCGGATTCAAGATCGGAGTCAAAGGCGGGTATGTGCCAGTAGCTCCAGTTGACACACAGCAAGATATTCGCAGTGAAATGTGCCGCTTGCTGAACGAAGCTGGTCTTCGTGTAGAGCGTCATCACCATGAGGTAGCAACGGCAGGTCAGGCGGAGATTAACTTCCGTTTTGATACCCTCAAAAAAACAGCGGACAATCTGTTGATCTACAAGTACATTGTTCACAATACTGCACGTCAGTATGGTAAAACAGCTACCTTTATGCCAAAGCCGCTCTTTGGTGATAATGGCAGCGGAATGCATGTTCACCAGTCTATTTTCAATGGAGACACACCTCTCTTTTATAAAAAAGGAGCTTACGCGAACCTGAGCGAGATGGCAATGCATTATATTGGCGGAATTCTATATCATGCTCCAGCCCTGATCGCACTGACGAACCCTAGCACGAACTCCTTTAAGCGTCTTGTTCCAGGGTATGAGGCTCCGGTTAACCTTGTATTCTCCAAAGGTAACCGTTCGGCAGCGATTCGGATTCCGGTTGCGGCTGTAACGCCAAAGGGGTGTCGCATTGAGTTCCGTACTCCGGACTCCACAGCGAACCCGTATCTGGCCTTCTCCGCCATGCTGATGGCTGGCCTTGACGGTATTAAGCGTAAGATCGATCCTGTAGCACTGGGCTATGGTCCATTCGACAAGAACATTTACGAGCTGTCTGATGCTGAGAAGAAGGAAATCCGCAGCGTACCGGGCACACTGGATGAAGCGCTGGACGCATTGCAAGCTGACTATGAATTCTTGACTGAAGGCGGCGTGTTCACGAAGGAATTCCTCGATAACTTTATCGAATTGAAGCGCGGTGAAGCCAAAGCAGTATCCATCCGGGTACACCCGCACGAATATTCGCTCTACTACGATATTTAATACAAACATGTATGAACAGGAAAGACGCCTGCGGAATGAGATCGTAGGCGTCCTTTTTTTAGAGATAAGTAACTTATGTCAGTTAAATATTTTGATGATTAAACGTGGAATGTAGAATAAAACATCGGATACCAGGGTGATGATGTCGGCAAACCGTTCAAATTTGGTTCTTCCAAATTTCTTCATTTTTCCACCTCGTTTTTTGGGGGAATTTTACTTAAGTTTATCACAAAATTGATTGGCTGGGCTTTAAAAGAATATTTAGAAAATATTTATATTTATCCTTTTTATTCTAACTCGTATCTGTGTCTTTAAATAGAGAAAAAAGCACTTGCTGCACTTCCGGATTGTTGCTATGATAAGCGAAAATCTTTAGTGAGGTAGATAAAGAAAGGGTGGAGAGTCGTTTGAACAAAAGAGCTTATAATTTTAACGCAGGACCGGCCGCATTGCCGTTGGAAGTACTGGAGCGGGCACAGGCGGAATTTGTTGATTTTAGGGAGAGCGGCATGTCCATCATGGAAATGTCTCATCGTGGAGCTATTTATGAGTCGGTTCATAAGGAGGCGCAGGAGCGACTTTTAGCTCTGCTCGGCAATCCTGACGGTTACAAGGTCTTGTTTCTGCAAGGCGGAGCGAGCACCCAGTTCGCCATGATTCCGATGAACTTCCTTGGTCAGGGACAGCAAGCCAACTATGTGATGACTGGGAGCTGGGCTGATAAAGCTTACAAAGAAGCGAAGTTGATCGGCGAGACACATATCGCGGCATCATCTGAAGCTGACAATTACATGTCGCTACCAAAGCTGACTGATATTTCGTTATCTGACAATCCAGCTTACTTGCATATCACTTCCAATGAAACGATTGGAGGAACTCAGTTCAAGCAGTTCCCGGATACCGGATCTGTACCTCTGATTTGCGATATGTCCAGTGACATTTTGAGCCGGCCGTTTGATATGAAACAGTTCGCTATGGTGTATGCCGGAGCTCAGAAAAACCTAGGTCCATCCGGGGTAACCGTTGTGATTGCAAAAGAAGATATGATTACAAGCTCGCCGAAACATCTTCCAACGATGCTGCGTTACAGTACACATACAAGCAACGACTCGCTGTACAATACACCTCCATCTTTCGGGGTATATATGATTAATGAAGTTCTCAAATGGATTGAAGAGCGCGGCGGCTTAGAGGGAATACGTGACCTGAACCGGGAAAAAGCGGCACTTCTCTACGATATGATCGACGGAAGTGAAGGCTTCTATCGTGGCTGTGTGGACGCTAGCAGCCGTTCTGACATGAACGTCACGTTCCGTTTGGCATCGGAGGAGCTGGAAAAGGCATTCATTAAAGCTTCCGAGCAAGAAGGATTTGTTGGCCTGAAGGGCCACCGCAGTGTAGGGGGATTGCGTGCTTCGATTTATAACGCTGTTCCTTTGGAAAGCTGTAAAGCACTTGTTGATTTTATGGGACATTTTAAGCGGACTCACGGATAATATAAACCGAGGAACCTTCCGTTATGACGGAAGGTTCTTTTGTGTGATTGCGATGAAATCTGATTTTTAAGTTATAATAGAAGGAAATAGATGAAAAGGGTGGATTGTTACAACATGGCATTACACATCGTACTCGTTGAGCCTGAAATACCGGCCAATACGGGAAATATAGCTAGAACTTGCGCAGCAACCGGGACACATTTACACTTGGTGCGGCCGCTGGGCTTTAATACGGACGATAAAACACTGAAGCGTGCAGGACTTGATTACTGGTACGCTGTACACATCGAGTATCATGATTCATTCCAGGAGCTTAAGGAGCTGTATCCGGAGGGGCGATTCTTCTACGCATCAACCAAAGCGGATAAACGTTATACCGATATTTCCTTTCAAGATGGTGATTTCCTCGTTTTCGGTAAAGAAACGAAAGGACTTCCTCCCGAACTGCTGGCTGCGAATCCCGATCACTGCATCCGCATGCCGATGACGGACAAGGTACGTTCCTTGAACCTCTCCAATTCAGCAGCAATTGTCGTATTTGAGGCACTTCGTCAGCTGGGTTTTCCAGATATGAGTTAGGAATAATTGTACTGTTAGAAGCATTTTCTCAGACACGCTACCTATAGTGTTGTTCAATAAAAAGTAAAAAAACAAATAATTTCTTAAAAACTAGCAGGATTCGACAATCTTATATCGAACTATTATACTAGGCCCATTTTATCATATGACTGGGAATAATGCAGAAATTACTTGTTGAACGGAGAGGTGTATCATTGTTATGAAACCTGCTGGTGTTGTACGTAAGGTGGATCAGCTGGGGAGAATCGTCCTGCCCAAATCACTGCGCAAGAGATATCAAATGAACGAGGGCGATCCTGTTGAAATTTTAGTACAGGGTGACCATATTATTTTGGAACGCTATCGTCCTAAATGCGTATTTTGCGGATCCATGGATGGAGTAAGCGAGTTTAAAGAACGTTATATATGCGCACAATGCATGTCCGAGATGAACCAGCTTCCGAAACATGCTTAATGAAGTGCGATGGGGCGCCGCTATTGCGGTGCTTTTTTGTTTAGTTTGGGACAAAAGAAAAAGCTTCCCCGATTTGAGGAAGCCGCGCCTTACAGGCCTTTGGTTTTATCTTCATTGTACGATGCAGTCAAAATGCCGACCAAGTATAAGACAAGAACCAGAATAACGATCCAAAAGGTTAAAGAGAAAGACATTTAAGGCCACCTCCTGCTAAGCTATTTCTTATTATACCCAGCATTGGTGAAAAAATAAATGAGAATATGACGTATATCATAGATTTAGTGCGAATTACAGTTATTTAAAAAATAAAAAGTGCGTTGGCACGGGTCGAAGTCTTCCATCGGAAGGCTTATTCACAACTCTACCGTTCAGGATTAAGGAAGAGGAACCGCCACCGTCCAGATTATAGGCGTCTTTCACACCCAGGTTGTACAGCTTGTTTTGCAGCTCCTGTAAAGTTGCGCCTGATTTTCCGTTCTCATCATAACCTTCTGTCACGATAATGAGCAGTTGGTCGTCTTTATAGTTCGCGATGACGGTACGGGGAGCACGTGTTGGCGCCGTTTTCCATTTCTCGGGAATCGGCATTTTTTTGCCGTTCTTAATCAATACAGGAACGAATGTAGCCCCGAACTTGGGATCCAGCCGGTCAAGCTCTTCTTGGCTCCAGAATTTGCCGCCGATCAGTTGGCCGGATTGGTTAAGCCCCACGAAGGCCAAATCCTTAAAAGAGGGCTGAAATCCAGTTACATACTTACCGTCGATGAACGTTGTGCTTAAGGGGTGTCTGCCTCCGTTACCGTCAGCATAACCTCCTGCATTAATTCCGGCTACTGCACCATGGCGGTTAACCGCCTGTAACGTCGTTTCGGTGGAGCCGCTTTTTCCAGTGTCGTTTCCGAGTGACATAGCCATTGCGTTTGGATCCTTGAGCTTTACCTTCATGGCGTACCCGTGATACGATCCGGGATTTACTTTGAAGAGCTCGATGTTGATTCGGTCACTGCTGACTCTCTCCGTCGGGACACCCAGCTTGGCTGTAATCCTGCGGTTGTACACTCGTTCTGGCACTTCAGCCTGAGCCGTAGTAGCTTTAAGGATACTGCTCATGGCTGCCGTCGTTTGTTGATACAATCTGCCTGTTTTCTCAATGGAAGCAATGGTCTTGTCCACCGTGAGTGCAGCTTGATCCAGGCCTTGGACAATGTGGCCCGTTTCTTCCGATAACCCGGAGTCCGGGACATAAGCGGAAGTATCCAGCTCAAGACGTGGTGGTTCGGATAAAAGCCAAATGCAGAGCGTGGCGCCTATAAATGGCGCTAGGGCAAGCATGAACCACCGGTTGACCTGTTTGGGGGTCATGCGGGTCAACGTCTTCACTTTAACAGCTCCATTTTTCGTTCAAGCTTGTTAAGCTGCTGTTTTACTTCGTTCAACTGGCTGTACAGCTTATTGCTGTTGTCCGTCTTTCCGCTGGCCTGGTCCTTCGTAAACGTCAGTAGTTCATTGAAGGACTGCACCATACTCTGCATTTCGTTCATCTGCTGTGACAGCTCTGTGAAGCGGCTATCATATTGGGCCTTTAGGGCCGCCATCTCTCTTTGGGTATCCTGCTGCAGCTGCGCTACCATTTCTTTTTTTAAATGATTGCTGTATGAGTAGGCTCCAGCCACACCTAACGCGATAAATATGATCCAAAACATCCAAAACCATCGTGCCTTTGGTCCTTTACGGGGCGAAGCTTCCCGTGATGGATAAGGAGGTATTGTCTCTGTTTCCAGACCTGGCATCTCATCACTCCTTGCAATACCTATCATTTTTTCCAGTAATCATTCTATCATGGTAAAAATAATTTCGCAAAGACGAAAAAACATCTCTTAATAATCAAAAATAGATTGCTTATAACGAGGAAAGTGGGATACAATCTGTATAGATTTGATTATCTAAAGAGATACATATAAGTCGTTTGCCATGTTGTCCAGCCTGGGTCTAAGTCTCTAGGATTACTTTCATCTCACGTCCATTTCGAAAACATCCGGCGGGGCTATAGAGCGGCAAACAACGACATTTCGCGTTTTGTATATTTTGGGTGTTACAGCAGATTTCCTAAAAATGCTGTGCTTAACTCTACCAAGATTTTAGCTTGTTGAAATAGGGGGGTTAAAGGATCATGAATCAGGTTTGGCGAGTAGTTATTGTGGGAAGTCATCCTACGAGTATGCTGGGAACCAAATTGATTTTGGAAGAAGAGCAACAATTGAGTGTGCTAGGGATGGTTTCTTCCTCTCAGGAAGGAATCAGGATGGTAGGAGAAATTGTGCCTGACCTCGTTCTGCTGGATTACCGGCTTCCGGACACAACAGCTGAAACCGTGCTGGAACAGATGAAGCTTCTGTCACCGGAGTCCCATGTCATTATTATGACAGATAATGACGGACTTTCATTGCTTCAAGCATTAATCAGCCGGGGAGCGAGCGGACTTTTATCGAAACAGGCATCACCTTTCCAGCTTATGCACATGATCGCAGGTCTGCAGGAAGGTGTGACAACGCTGCCGCTGGAATGGGTTAAGCAGGGTATTTGGCCGCTGACTGCCTCGGCAATGTCTGAAGGAGGTCTTCCGCTTTCCGAGACGGAAACGTTCATCATGGAGCGAATCGTTCAGGGGATTACCTATGATAAAATCGCTCTTGAAATTGAAGTGAGCCGGCGTTCAATAGACAATTATCTTCGCAAAATTTATGTGAAGCTTGGTGTAAGCACAAGAGCCCAAGCTATTGAGAAGTACGCGCTATATACACACCAAGGACGTCAATTGTATGCTTAAATAGCGATGTAAGTTATAATCGTGAAAGACTAGGAATACCTTAAAGAGGCTGACTAGAATGAAACCGAGGATTTGAAAACGGTTAGAGGGAGGGATTTCGATGCAGTATTCCTTTGCTTCCCGTGCACAGACCCTACTGTCTTCCCCGCTGCGCAGTATTCGGGAACTTGCGAAGCGGGATTCTTTTATTTCCCTGGCGGAAGAGCTTCCTGCTGAAGAGCTATTCCCTCTGCCGTCGCTGGCTGAGGCCGCCAGCTCCGTACTTAACGCCGATCGGCGTTCGCTTCAGTACGGGGAAGCTGAAGGGTATGGTCCGCTGCGTGAATGGCTCAGTCGTGACTGGAGCCGTCGCAAGAAGCTGAACATGTCTCCGGAGCAAATATTGCTGACCACTGGAGCCCAGCAAGCACTGGATCTGCTGATCAGGGGGTATGTGGATCCTGGAGATAGTGTTCTTGTGGAAAATCCGACTTCACCGGGCCTGCTCCAAGTGCTTAGGCTGCAGGGGGCTCGTATCATTCCAGTGGAGGGAGATTGCAGCGGGATCTTACCTGATTCCCTGGAGGCTCTTATCGAGGCAAATCATCCGAAACTGCTGCTGGCCGCCCCTAACTTCACCAATCCGACAGGTGTGCTGTGGAGTCTGGAACGCCGTAAAGAAGTGCTTCGATTATGTGAAGCACATGATGTACTAATCGTTGAGGATGATTCGGTCGGGGATTTGTATTTTCCGCAAGGGGGAATATCACCTCCGCAGCTTCCATCGCTGATTTCACTGGAGGAGAAGCAAGGAGATCATGTTCTGTATGTCGGCTCTTTCAGTAAAACCGTTGCTCCAGCCCTCCGGACTGGGTGGGCAGCGGGAAATCGGCAGATTATTGAGATGATGACGGCGGTTAAACAAATGGCGGATTGGCAGTCCAGTCTGTTAAATCAGCGGCTGCTACACCATCTATTGCAGTCGAAGCATTTCAATTATAACGAGCATATCCTGATGCTAAACAGAGAGTACGGAACACGGCTGAAACTGATGGTTGAGCTGCTCAAACGGAACGCGTGGAAAGACGCGGCTTACGAGGTTCCATCTGGTGGTATGTTCCTGTGGGTGACTCTGCCAGCAGGGTTGAATGGAGAGGCGCTGCTGAGAGGCTCTTTGCTGAAGGGGGTTAGTTTCCTGCCCGGCTCCATGTGTTCACCGGGAGATGAGGCTAATGAATGCATACGTCTGAACTTTACCCATCCCGGAAGAGATGAGCTGCTCCTTGGCATGAACCTGATCAGTGAAGCGGTTATGGAATTTACCGCTCGCAGCTAGTCAACCATCTCAGGAAGCCTTAAATCATAAATAGGGGTTGTCTACGGTACCCAATGTATTGGATACCGTAAACAGCCCCTTTTTGTATGTTCAATGCATATGTAATGATCTTCATCATTTATTTGTGTATGAGGAATAAGGGATATGTCCAGAGATTGAAGAGGATTCAAGAACGGATGCATAGTCTTGTAATGCTTGTAAACCAGTCTTCGTAAGAATATAGCGTCCGCGTCCGACACGGTCGAACCATCCGTAATAATTGTGCTGAAGAATGGCGGCGGCGTTGCCGACTCCGGTTAAGTTCCTTATAGCGGCTGGTGTAACACCTAATTTGAGAGGGGGATCTGTCTTCGCTCTGCTCTTCTCCGAAAGCTGACTGAGCTCAGAGTCAGAGTAGGGCGCTTCTGTAAGCTTGTCTATAACGCTCAATTGCTGTATAGCCGCGGCAACGCGAAGTGCTTTTTCACGGTAGGCTGTAACGAGTTTGGCTCGGGTTACACCGCCCGTATTATAATCGCCGCTGCGCTCGCGAAATTCCACCAGTAATCTTTCACGTTTTCTTGGCGCTTTGCGGCCTGTATCGTTCCCTTCACCGGGCTCGCATAGTACTTCTACAAGCGGGGCTTTCGTCTTATAGAACGTAACTGTAATGAGTCCAAGGCCGAGCTTGCGGCATAAGCTGCTTAGCTCCGACCAGCGCTGGTTAACGGCCCCTTTTTTAGCCCGGCTCTTTTCTACGGCCAAGTATACGAGAGGGCTCATCTTGAGACGTTCCAGGCCCTGCAGCAGAAGTGCAAGGTTGAATGTTTTTTTCATTTCTACGATCAGCGGCTCATCCAAGCTGTCTTTCATGCCGACCATATCACAATTACGTACTTCGGCTTTGATGTTAAATCCGTGCAGCTCAAAAAAAGTTTTCAATGGAGCGTACAGCTCGGATTCATGTTTTATCGCCATGGCTTTCTCCTTTGTAATTAACATGTCAGAAAGCGCCTGCGGCACTCTATTCCATCAGTATAACATGCCGGGAACGGATGTGCGTATGTACAGGTGTCAGCACCCATATTCGTAGAAAAAGGAAGCTCTTTAGTTCGAAAACTGGTCAACTATTCCGAGTACGCCGCATAGGTATGTAATACACTTTTTCGGTGGTTGAATGGTTAACGACACGAGTGGAATGGAAGCCAATCCTCATAATCAGAGTCATAGGAGGTAGCGGTATGGATATTTTCGAACGCATAGCATCGTATCGGGCAGAGAGCGATCGTCTGGCGTGGAGCGGCACATTCAGGGAATATATCGATATAATTAAGAAGGATCCTTCTCCCGCCATGACCGCGCATGCGCGTGTATACGACATGATCGAGTCTTATGGATTTGAGGAGAGTGGAGGCCGGAAAAAATACAAATTTTTTGAACAGGAAATATTTGGTCTAGATCGGGCGGTTGAAAAGCTTGTAGAAGAGTACTTTCATTCCGCTGCCCGTAGGCTGGATGTCCGTAAACGGATATTGCTGCTGATGGGCCCAGTCAGCGGTGGTAAATCAACGCTTGTCACGCTCTTGAAGCGCGGGCTTGAGAAGCATTCACGTACAGAAAGGGGAGCTGTATACGCAATATCCGGATGCCCTATGCATGAAGAACCTCTGCATCTGATACCGCTCGAGCTGAGGCCTGAAGTGGAGAAACAGCTCGGCGTCCGCATTGAAGGGAATCTATGCCCTTCCTGCCAAATGCGGCTAAAAACGGAGTATGGCGGTGATATAGAGTCGGTGATGGTGGAACGCGTGCTCATTTCGGAGGAGGGCCGGACGGGTATCGGTACATTTAGCCCTTCTGATCCGAAGTCTCAGGACATCGCAGATTTGACAGGTAGTATCGATTTCTCCACCATTACCGAATATGGCTCGGAATCTGATCCACGTGCATACCGTTTTGATGGTGAACTGAACAAAGCGAACCGGGGATTGATGGAATTTCAGGAAATGCTGAAATGTGATGAAAAGTTTCTGTGGAATCTGCTCTCCTTGACCCAAGAAGGCAACTTCAAGGCAGGCCGGTTTGCGCTCATAAGTGCGGATGAACTTATTGTCGCCCACACGAACGAAACGGAATATAAAGCTTTTATTGCGAACAAGAAAAATGAGGCGCTCCAATCCCGGATGATCGTTATGCCAATTCCGTATAACCTGAGAGTGAGTGACGAGGAGAAAATATACGATAAACTGATTGGACAAAGCGATATGAAGCATATTCATATTGCACCTCATGCACTGCGATCGGCCGCTATTTTTTCCATATTGACACGCCTTAAGGAAACTAAAAAGCAAGGCATGGACCTGATCAAAAAAATGCGCATGTATGATGGAGAAGAAGTAGAAGGTTACAAGGAAGCCGATTTGAAGGAGATGCAGAGCGAGTATTTGGAAGAAGGCATGTCCGGCGTCGATCCCCGATATGTCATCAACCGAATTTCGAGTGCTTTGATCAAACAGGATCTTCAGTGCATTAATGCGCTGGATATGCTACGTGCGATTAAGGACGGATTGGATCAGCATGCCTCTATTACGAAGGAAGAACGGGACAAATATTTGAATTTTATTTCTGCTGCACGCAAGGAATACGATGATCTCGCCAAAAAAGAAGTTCAGAAGGCGTTTGTGTATTCTTTCGAGGAATCTGCTAAAACGTTGTTTGAGAACTACCTCGATAATATCGAAGCGTTCTGTAACTGGAGCAAAATTCGTGATCCGCTTACCGATGAGGAGATGGATCCGGATGAAAGGCTGATGCGCTCCATTGAGGAGCAGATCGGGGTATCAGAGAATGCGAAAAAAGCTTTCCGCGAGGAGATCATGATTCGGATATCCGCATACTCCCGTAAGGGAAAAAAATTCGAGTATCACAATCATGAACGTCTGCGTGAAGCCATTGAGAAAAAGCTGTTTACGGACCTGAAAGATATTGTAAAAATCACCACTTCAACCAAAACTCCGGACGCTGTACAGCTCAAGCGAATCAATGAGGTAAGCTCCCGTTTGATTGAGGAGCATGGCTATTGCCCGGTATGCGCGAATGAGCTACTGCGGTACGTGGGAAGCCTACTGAACAGATAATGACAAATAGGAAAGCAGGGGCTGTCCCAAAAGGTCCATTGACCTGGGACGCCCCGTTGTCTGTTGTGAGACGCTTCGCGTACAAATCATTCCTCCAATCGCTGTTGCCCCCAAATTTCACAAATTGTTTTTTTACGGAAGAAATTCGGGGACAAAGGCGCGTATGCTTTCGATGCGAGCTTTCCTTTGGAAAGCTTTTACCGCTGCCGCTTTTCCGGAATCGCTTCGTCCTCTCCGCTGCTTCGTGCATACTCATTCAAAAATACATAAACAAAGAAACCGCCCTTTGGTAGAATGGGAGTGTCTAGCAACCATCTAAAAAAGGAGCGGTTTCTTTTGTACATTCAATATACCATGGATCAACTCTGTCTGCCAATGGACTTGGAAGAAGACATTCCTCAAAATCATCTTGTTCGCGTCGTGAATGCTGCCGTGGATCGACTAGACGACAACATCTTCGCATCGGCTTATCCCGGTGGTGGCCGAGATAGCTATCACCCCAAGATGCTGACTAAAGTCATTATTTACGCGTACACCCAGCGGATATACTCCTCTCGTCAAATCGCTAAGGCGGTTCGTGAAAACGTCATGTTCATGTGGATTGCAGGAAGACAACGGCCGGATTTCCGTACCATTAACCGATTCCGTTCCAAACGAATGAAAGAGGTGTTGGATTTACCGCCGTTCTTCAGTTTCTGGCTGAAGAGAATTACGTGAGCCTGGAGCATTACTTTGTTGACGGCACCAAAATCGAAGCAAATGCCAACCGCTATACCTTTGTATGGGGGAAAGCGGTAGCCAAATACAAGGCGAAGCTGCAGGAGAAAGTGAAGATGCTATTTGCAACGATCGAAGAGGCAGAAAAACAAGAAGATCGGGAGCATTGCGGTCAGGATCTTAGCGAATTAAGCCAAACCGCAGAAAGTACAAGTGAAAAACTGGATACCGCGATCAAACAACTGGAAGAAAGATTGCAAATGAAACCAAAGGACAAGCCACTTAAGAAAGCGATTCGAGCACTCCGAAAGGACCTGCTGCCTCATCTACGGAAATATGAAGAATACGAAGGTATTTTAGGGGATCGTAATAGTTTTAGTAAGACCGACAAAGATGCGACGTTCATGCGAATGAAAGAAGATCACATGCGAAACGGTCAACTTAAGCCCGGTTACAATGTACAGATCGGTACAGAACATCAATTCATTATCGGTTACAGCCTTCACCAACGCCCGACGGATACACGATGCTTGAAGCCACATTTAGAGAAAGTGAAAGCGACACTTGGAAAGCTGCCGGGAACGGTCATCGCAGACGCTGGATGAGGAGGGGCTGAACGTAGATATGACAGAAAGACTCAAGGGCAGCAGGGGGAGGAAATTTTCTCACTGCACTTAGTATAAACAGTTACTCAGAAAGGCGCGCTATTTTTTATGGGAAAATGGAGAATAAATTTAATTTTAGACATAAAATAAGCGGAAATATTCTTCCTCAAATGTGAGTTGTCTGATATGATGAATATAACGATTTATTCACATTTTTGGGAGTTGGTAGGTTGTATGAAGCACACACAGAAACTAATTAATTCCACTAACACGTATTATTGATCTCTAGTATTTATTCTTCCTTGACGAAGGCGGAGAAGAAAGTTGCCGATGCTGTACAGAGCAATCCTGAGGAAGCGGTACTGGCTACAGTGACAGATTTAGCGGAACGAGCAGGTGTAGGAGAAACGTCTGTTATTCGATTTTGCCGGGCTTTAGGGTTAAACGTGGAAATTCAACATGATTCACAAATCATAGCATAAGAGGAATACCCCATAATTATTGTTGGAGGTGATGCATATAAGAAATTGGGCAAAAAAAATAGAATCGTAGATGAGATAAGTTGTATATAAGAGGGAGTGCTTGGGAAGCTGTTTTTTCATGATCAATATGGGGAGGTACGATAATGAGATTAAAGAATACGCTGTCTTTCTTCTTATGTTTTGTTCTCATTTTTTCAGGAATGACGTTGAGTGTGTCGGCCGATGAAACCATCACGGCGAAAGCTTCAAATGGCAACACCATCAGCATTACAGCAGTGAATCGAGCTATTGGAGCTTCAGATGAAATGATTTTGTTTACGCGAGAAAACAGTAGTAAGCTCACAGATTCGAACCCTTACGCGGCTGCCGCAGTCGTGGACTACCATGAAGGTACTTACAGCGTTACGGACGTCACTTATCGTGAAGGTGCTGTACCAATACCGACGAATGGCTTTGTACTGTTTGGTCACGGATCGAGTGAACAGTGGATTAAAGACAATATGAGTCCGGGAGACCCGGTTGAGATTGTTGGCTACACGCTACCTGTACCGGTAGTCGGAGGTCCACAGCTCATCACAGAGCAGGGCACCATACCGATCGACGTTGTAGATCAGGATCAACCGACCAACACCATTGCGGTCTATACACGTCATTTTGGTGAGATGACAAGACCATTCTCTGAAGATACCGTTCAATATATCATCACCAATGATGTGTCAGTCGTGAAAAGCACATATGATGTTCATGGTCAGAGTGGAACCTACATTCCTGCGAACGGTTATGTCATTTCGGCTTCTGGCAACGCTGCGTCATCCTTGAATTTGGTGGTGGGGCAGTCCGTACAAGCGATTAACGTAGATATTCCTATTCTGCCTAGCAAATATTTGAAAGTGAATGGTATTGCGGTAGGCATTGATAAAATAAATGGACCACGTGGAGCGGGAGAAGTGGTGTTGTACCAGCCTACTTATGGCGCAACCACCAATCAGAATGCTTGGGGAATGGAGCTTACAGTTGTTGGCAATAAGGTAACCAACGTCGTGGCGATTGCAAACGATCCCAACACAGGGGCTTATCTTGATAACAACTCCTCCATTCCATCGGATGGATATGTACTGTCGATTCAATCGGCAAGTCCATTCTATAACCAACTAGCGGGTCAAGTGCGTATTGGTGCAGAGGTTGAGCTCGTGACGGATAGTTTAATTTACCAAGCCGCTAGAACCTCGTTTGATGCATTTAATCCGAAAGTAAAAGAAGATAATCCCGGAGGCTGGGACAATGTTGACAATGTGCCTTATCCAGGATTTCGTGGATTGGATCAGTTGATCGTCTATGATCATAATTATGGCGATGAGACTGGCACGAACCCATGGGGCAATGAAGTGATTGTTAATGCGGACGGATATGTGACGAACAATGGCGGGAACAACAGTAAAATTCCTGAAGGCGGCTATGTATTATCCGGTCATGGGGTTAAAAACACATGGTTAAAGAATAACGCACTGGTCGGAGCCAAATTGAGTCTAGATTTTGCTAAAAAACAAGTGTTGGTTATTTTTACGCCGGAATCTTACTTAGATAAAGCATCGATAAGTATCGATAGCGCAGAGAAGGCGCTCCAGTTATCCAAGAATCAATTTATGGATGTGCCTTATGCCGATATTGAACAGGAGATCGTAGAAGCGAAGGCCGTTTATGAATTGGCTAAACAGCGACTAAATGAAAGCGGTACCAACGGATTAATGGATTTACTGAATGACTTGGATCAGAAAGTTACGGATGCAAGCTATATGAATTTTGAATCTCCGAAAGTACAAACTCGAGGTCTCTGGATGCGGCCGAAGGAGAAGAACTTGGAGCAGGTTCGAGATCATGTGAAGAAAATCAAAGAGACCGGTATCAATGCCATCTATCTGGAAACGTGGTGGGATGGATATACCACTTGGCCAACGTCTTTGCCAGATACCGAATTAAATCCTTTGTATGAGGGCTTTGATGTACTTGGAGCATTCATTGAGGAAGGCAAGAAACAGGGGATTGAAATTCATGCCTGGGTGGAGAACTTCTTTGTCGGCGGACCGGTTGTGGTGAATCATCCCGATTGGCTTTTGATAAGCAGAAAAGGTATTGATTATGAAGAAGGCAGTCACAACGCCAAGTGGTATTGGCTTAATCCAGCACTCCCGCAAGCTAGAGATTTCGTTGCTTCTGTATACGATGAACTCGTCACGAAATATGACATTGCTTCACTGCATTTGGATTATGCGAGGTATCCAGGGTCCGGAGATTACACGAATGATTTTGGTTACGATACGTATACCCGCAATTTGTTCAGCGAGCAATATGGCGTTGATCCGCTTGACCTTCATCCAGGAGATCGCTACTGGGATGAATGGCTACAATTCCGTGCGGACATTATCAATACCTGGGTCGTTCGGGTAGTTGACGAGGCGCATCAAATCAAACCAAAGTTACAAATTACAACTGCGGTATGGCCGAACTATGAAGAAGCACCGAAATCGCACGCACAAGAAGCGAAATACTGGTTAGATCATAATTTGATTGATCACTTGTTCCATATGTCATATGCGCCGGGTTCGGAATTAACGGTAACTGACTTGAGAAACTCGATGGCATTAGCAGGGGACAATGCATTCGTCTCATCGGGTCTAGATACGTTCCAAGGCAATCCTACATCGGCTGTTGTGGATCAAATTACCGAAGCGACAAAGAATGATGGAGCTGGAGCCGCATTATTTGAATTTGAAGGACTATTTTTTAATTATAAGTATGACAAGTTGCTGAAGATTGGGGTGTATCGTAATCAAGCAATTTTGCCTCAATATGATACGACCAAGCCTCTAGCGACCGTGATGGAAGAGATGATCCGTAAAATCAATGAGATTTACGTTCCCTTCCAAGGGATGAGCCATAAAGAGGGCGAGAAACTAATACAGAAACTTGAATCCGCTGTAAAGGTTCTAAATGTGAATCCCAATATGACGGATGAGACTGCAAGTGACATGAAACAAAAGATCGACAGCATAAGCAAACTTCTTGCAAGCAACTCGATTAATACAGAAGTAAAGAATCGAATGAAGCATGATTTGGACTATGGCAGTAAAATGATAAACATCTATTTCTCCAAAACAGCAAAAACGCAATTAAGTAAATTGAAGGTGAGCTCGGGGAAGAAGTTAATGAAGTTAACGCCTTCCTTCACACCATCGACGTATGATTACAGTGTAAAGGTCGGTCATTCGTTTACACAGGTAGACATTACGGCGAGTACAAGCAATCAGAATTCAGTTATTTCCGTGGGTGGCAAGCCTGTTGAGAATGATTCGGTCATTCCCGTACAACTAAAAGTGGGATCGAATCTGGTTACGTTACAAGTGAAGTCCGAAGATGGACTAATTAAAAACTACACGGTGACGATTCAACGCGCTGGTAATGAAAAAGTGAACCACGAAGAATAACGACAGAGTTGAAACTGCAATATTTAGGCTTTATCAATTCCTAATGAATTCAGGGGGTGTCAGAGATCGATTTGGCACCCCGAATTTTAAAATTTATATAGTTGAGGTGATCCCAATATGAGTCTATCCATCGAAAAAGGTGCAAATGTGTTGTGGGTTGATTTTATTGCGAACGGGGTTCGACTAGCGGATCGTGCAGAGAGGCAGCGCCTTGTGAACAGTGCGAAGCAAGCTGGAGTAACCCACTTGGTGGTGGATGCCAAAATCCCCTACGGACATACGACATTCCCAAGTTCTTATGCTTATCATGTAAGTTGCTGGTCGGACGGACGTTATCAAGTATGGGAAGGAAGAGACTTTCTTGCGGAAATGATAGAGGAAGCGAGAGTTGTCGGGCTTCAAGTCATTGCCAATATGGATGTATTCGCTGAAGGTACGACGTATTCAAGAGACGGTATTGCTTATGACAAGAAGGATTGGCAGGTCATGCTGTATAATCCGAGTCTTTCTTCGGAATCGGTTGCAGCTGAATATGCAGACGATAATACTATTTTTGTAAATCCGATTCATGAAGAAGTTCAAAGGCATCAACTTGGGATTCTGGAGGAGATCGCTTCGAACTATAAAATTAGTGGTATTGTGCTAGACCGCTGCCGCTATCCGAATATCTATGGTGATTTTAGCGAATTAAGCAGAAGAGCATTCGAACAATATATTGGACAGCCGGTAGTACAATGGCCACAGGACATTTTTACCTTACAGGAAGGTACGAAACAAATCGAGTATGGGCAATGGTTCGCGAAATGGACGGAATGGCGTGCGCTGAACATTAAACATTTCGTGCAATCGGCTAAGCAAGTGGTTAAATCCACAAATCCAAGTCTGTCCTTCAGCATTTATGTCGGATCGTGGTATCCGTTATATTACAACGAAGGTGTCAATTGGGCTAGTGAAACATATCGTTCGAACTTGCCATGGGCATCAGAAGAATATCATATTTCCGCGTATGCCGATGAATTGGATTTCATTATGACAGGTTGTTATTATCCTGAAGTGCGAATTGAAGAAGCCGTACATAATGGTAGGCCTGCGGAATGGTACAGCGTAGAAGGCGCGATCCAAATGAGCCAAGAGGCAATTAACGGGCAGATTCCAGTCATCGCGAGCTTATATTTGAAGGATTATGAAGGAAACGTTGATCAATTTGAAAAAGCTGTTCGGATGTGCCGAGAACGTACGCACGGTGTCATGTTGTTCGATGTGAGCCATTTGGACGACTATAGCTGGTGGGAGCAACTGGATTCTGTATTATCTGTGAAATACGTGTGAAGAAAATAATCTCCTATTATTTAAAAAATAGTGGAGAATTTATTTGATACGTGTTACAATGAACATGCAAGAAGGGAGAAGGTTGCAGGAACGACTCTTATTCCGAAATAATTCATGGATTGGAGCAATTACAGATATAGCGTAGAGTAATAAGGCTTTTTTGTAAGCGCTGCCGTTTTCGGACTTACAGTTATTTCTTCTCCTAGCTTCGAGAGATAATTTATAAAGAAGAGAGGGTGTTGTGGCATGAGTTTCAAAGGTAAAAGGTTGATTTCATTACTATTGGCATCAATGATGATGGTGGGGTTATTGGCGGCGTGTGGTTCGGATTCATCGGGCAACAAAGAGGCTGCTTCAAGTGGGAACAACGATAGCGAGAAGCCCGCGGAACAAGTCACGGTAGAGTTCTGGACAATCTCATTGCAGCCGACCTTCGATGAGTACTTCAACAAATTGATTGCGGATTATGAAGCGCAGAATCCGAATGTCAAGATCGATTGGAAGGACTACCCTTACGATGCTGTACTGAACAAGCTCATGACGAATATTGCTGGCAATGAAGCGCCAGACGTGGTGAACCTTAATACGGAGTTGGCCAATCAGATGGGAACCAAGGACGCATTGGTTGACTTCAACCAAGAGCTGACAGCGGACCAGAAGGCAGCTTATTTCCCGGGGATCTACTCCTCAACGGAAATGAACGGCAAAGGGTTCGCACTCCCTTGGTACACCGGATTACCTGTCCTATTCATGAATAAGGATCTGGTGGAGAAAGCTGGACTGAATCCAGATAATCCGCCGAAGACGAAGCAGGAATTGAACGAATGGGGTCGTCAGATCAAAGAGAAAACCGGCGCCTACGGCTACATCTTCACGATGGAAGCGCGTACTCTGTTAGAAGAGAACCTGCCGTTCCTGACTGAGGATTATAAGAAGGCAGCTTTTAATACACCGGAAGTGGAAGAGTATGTCAATGAGAATTTACAGCTGTTAAAAGACGGCGTCATTCCAAAAGACATTATCGACTACGATAAACAAGTGCAATACTTCGCGGGTGAGCAAGTGGCCATGTCCTTATCCAGCTCGCCATTCATTAACAAGATCAAGACAGCCGCGCCGGATGTATACAACAAAATGCTTGCCGTTCCAAGTCCGGTTGGCAAAGCGGGCATCCGCTATTCCAACACGATGAACATCGTCGTGCCTTCGGCAACATCTCATAAGAAAGAAGCGGTCGACTTCGCTGTATTCGTAACGAATGCGGCCAATCAACTGGAATTCTCCAAGCTCGCTAATACATTGCCTTCCACAGTAGAGAGCGCCAAAGATCCGTTCTTCTCGGAAAATGACGGAACTCTGGAAGGGATGGCTAAGGCCGTATCTGCAGTCAGCCTTGATAAAGCCGAGGATTTCTACATCGGCGTTGAGAGTGCCAAAGACGTCAATCAGGCCGTCACCAAAGCATTGCAGGAAATTTATTTGAACGGTGCTGATGCGAAGAAGACATTGACTGAGGTCGAGGGCGAGGTTAACAAAATCTTAGGCAACTAAATACGTCTGAGTGGGCAGGCTTGTCCTGCCCGATTCTTATAGATATAGAACTATCTTTAATAAAGGTGGTGGAGGAGTACTATCATGAAAAAAACATCCTTCTTTTCTAGATTCGGCAAGTCGGAAGCGTCAGTGGCTTGGCTCTTCATGACACCGGGTTTGATCCTACTGGCCCTTTTTGTCTTTTGGCCGATTATTTACAGCGTACCGCTGGCTCTGACGAATTACTCCGTTATAGGCAAGACCGAATTTGTCGGTTTGGATAATTTCGTCAAAGCACTGCAGGATAAGAGCTTCATCACATCGCTGGTCAACTCGTTGCTATATGTAATTGTTGTGCCGTTTATTCAGATTTTCTCTATTCTTATGGCGATTCTAGTAAATAGCAATGTCAAAGGAATTAAAATCTTCCGTACTGCTTATTACATCCCCGTCGTTACTTCTATGGTTGCAGTAGCGCTTATTTGGGGCTGGCTGCTCAACCAGAATGGGGTCATAAACTATGTGCTGTCCAATGTAGGGTTAATGAAAGAGCGAATTACCTGGCTGTCCAACAAAGATACAGCACTGTGGACACTGATGTTCATTACGATGTGGAAGGGCCTTGGCTACTATATGATGATTTATTTGGCCGGATTGCAATCCATTCCGAAGGATCTGACAGAGGCTGCGACGATTGATGGCGCGAACCGGGCGCAGACGATTCGTAAAATTACAATTCCGCTGTTGAAGCCGTATGTCTTTTTCTGCACGCTTATTTCACTAATGGCGGCAATCCGTGTGTTCGAAGAAGTGTTCATCCTGACGAAAGGTGGACCGGGGGATGCAACTTTAACATCGAGCTTGTATATTTATCAGCAGGGTTTCCAACAATTTAATTTTGGCTACTCCTCGGCACTTGGCTTTATTGTCAGCGTCATGATTGCCGCGCTTAGTATTATCATCTTCAGATTCAACCGGAAGGGCGGTGTCAATCCATATTAATGGATGCATGATATGAGAAGAAAACCACTTCGATTGGTGAAATCATTATTGTTGTATGGAGCTTTGATTCTGTTTGCCATTTTTATGATGGGACCGTTCCTATGGATCTTCAGTGTGTCGCTTATGCCCGGCAAGAATGTATTCAGCTTTCCGCCGGCGATCTTCCCGACTTTTATCGACTTCGATAATTACGTCCAAGTGTGGAATTACATGGACTTTCCAAGATATTTAATGAATACCGTTATCATTGCTCTGATGGGCGTCGTTATGAGCATCTTTTTCTCCTGTCTAACGGCCTACCCGCTCGCCGTATTTCGGTTCAAAGGACGGGATCTTATCTTTGCCTTATTGGTGGCGACGATGATTATCCCAGCTGCAGCCGGGATGGTCGTCAACTACTTAACGGTGAAGGCACTAGGCTTGATGGGCGGGTTTCTTGCAGTCGTGCTTCCTTCAGCGGTTACCGTGTTCAACGTATTCCTAATGAGACAGGCGTTTATGGGCATGCCACATGAGCTGCGCGATTCCGGCAAAGTGGACGGTGCCAGCGAATTTCGTATTTGGCTGCAATTGGCGCTGCCGATTGTGAAGCCGGCGATCGCCGTTATCGGACTATTGGAGTTCCAGGGTATGTGGAATAGCTTCCTCTGGCCGATGATTGTGCTTAATGATACGAAGCAGTATCCGATCGCGTCCGCACTTAGCTTTTTGAATGGCCAATTTTCCTATAATTTTGGCTGGATTGCCGCCGGGACCGTCATTTCGGTTATACCGATTATCATCGTGTTCCTGTGCACCCAGAAATATTACATGGAAGGTATATCCGGAGCAGTTAAAGGATAGGAGGATGTCTCTCATATGAGAAAAATAATATATATTCCGCTGGACGAACGTCCGTGTAATTACGAATTTCCAGCGCTACTTGCCGCGGGAACGGATTATCAAGTCGTCAGCCCGGATTTGAGTATCATGGGGCTGAAGAAGCGCCCCGGAGACATCGAACAGCTATGGGCCTGGCTATTCGAGCAGGCGCGTGATGCAGATGGAGCGATTGTGGCCTTGGACACATTGCTATACGGAGGAATAATCCCCTCAAGGCTGCATGAGATGACGGAGGAACAATGCGGGGAGCAATTGGAAAAGCTCCGTCAATTGAAGCAGATCAATCCAGCATTACACGTATTTGCTTTTCAACTTATTATGCGTTGCCCACGGTATTCAAGCAGTGATGAGGAACCGGATTACTATGAGAATTGGGGCAGGGAGATTTTCCGGCGCGGATATATCCGTCATCGGTTGGAGCTGGGCATCGCGACAGAAGAAGAGCAGAATGAATTGCAGCAGATTGAGAGCGTCTTACCTGAATCCATTTGGCAGGACTATACGGAGCGCCGTGCTGTAAATATGGCAGCGAATAAACGGGCGATCGAACTGGTGCAGGACGGGGCCGTTGATTTCATGATCATCCCACAGGATGACTCGGCTCCTTATGGTCTGACCGCGGTAGATCAGCAGCAGGTTCGCGAGCATGTTAAGAAGTGTCAGCAGCAGCTATCCGTCTATATGTATCCCGGGGCTGATGAAGTGGGATGTACGCTAATTGCGCGCATGATCAATCATTTTGAGGGTCGCAGACCGCGGGTGCATGTTCATTTTGCCAGTGTGCAAGGGCCGTTAGTAATACCTCTATATGAAGACCGCGTACTATATGAATCGGTCAAATATCAGATTATGGCGGCCGGAGGACTAATATCGCCTTCCCTGGCAGAAGCCGATATGGCCCTATGCATCAATACACCCGGCGATAGCATGATGGAGTCTAATGATCAAGGACAGTTTTATTTGGGATATCAGGTATACCGGAATATTGTCGAGCTCGTTGAAATGGCTGATGATATCGTTCACCGTATTGGTAAGCCTTGTGTCATCGCTGATGTCGCTTATGCCAACGGAGCGGATCTTGAACTGCTGCAACTGCTTCGGGATAAGAAGCTGTTGTTTGAGCTGGCAGGATATGCAGGCTGGAACACAAGTGGCAACACGCTCGGGACCTGCATTGCGCAAGGCATGATCTATGCCGTGTATGGCAATACGCAACAGCATCGCGATTTCCTGTCACTACGCTATGTCGAGGATGGCGGCTATTGTGCCTCCGTGCGTAGGGATGTAAGTGATCGTGTGCTGCCTGGTACGGAATACAATTATTTCTCGATCGACGGACAGCGGGGACAAATCGCCGAGCGGGTCAAAGCTGAATTGACTCGGTTCATCGAGCAGCATTTGCATGATCCAGAGAATAATTATGAGATCGTGATCGACGATTGCTATATGCCTTGGAGTCGGATGTTTGAGGTCGGATTGAAGACCCATGTCCGTGATACTAAGCAAGGACAATAAAGTACAACGAGGGTTCGAGCATCGCTAATGCTGCGAGGGTCTACAAATTTTGCAAATAACAGAAAAGGTGCATGAACAGCTCAGGTGGATGCTGGAAGCGCCGGAGAAGGAGCCAGCGAGAGATGAATAACGAGCGAATGACAGACGTCGTCGTCCTAGGCGGCGGGTTGGGCGGATGCATGGCCGCATTGGCTGCAGCCAAAATGGGCGTGCGTGTGATCATGACAGAGGAGACGGATTGGCTCGGCGGTCAGCTGACAAGTCAGGCGGTTCCGCCGGATGAACATCAGTGGATCGAGGAATTCGGCTGCACAGAGACGTATCGCGAGTTTCGAGACCGGGTGCGTGCTTATTATCGAGAGAACTATCCGATGTCAGAGGAAGCGAAGAATAATGAACTGCTTAATCCCGGCAACGGTTGGGTAAGCCGCTTATGCCATGAGCCGAAGGTAGCGCTGCGCGTCATCGAGGATATGTTGGCCCCGTATGTGAACAGCGGCCGTATCACGGTATTGTATCATTTCAGACCAACTGCAGCCTCAGTGAACGGAGATCAGATAGAGAGTGTGACCGTCAGTCATATAAGCACAGGTGAAGAGGTTGTGCTAAGGGGAGCGTATTTCCTTGATGCTACGGAATGCGGAGATGTGCTGCCATTAGCGGGGGTTGAATATGTGACAGGTGCGGAGTCCAAGCACGAGACAGGGGAGCCGCATGCAATAGAAGAGGCGAATCCGCTCGATATGCAGTCGATCACCCATGTGTTTGCACTCGATTATGTAGAGGGTGGCGATTTCACGATTGAGAAGCCAGAGCAATATGACTTCTGGCGCCAATTCGTACCGAAGCATACGAATATTCCGTTATTAAGCTGGTATGCGAACGATACGGATGACGCGGAGAAAATGAAGGAGTTCGCCCTATTTCCAGGCTGCACGGACGCTTCCGGGCGGGAGCTTCTGTCGCTGTGGACGTATCGCCGTGTCATCGACCCAGCTTTATTTGAGCCTGGGCTATATGAAGGTGATATCACCTTGATCAACTGGCCGCAGAATGATTATTTTCTGGGTTCAATTATTGACGTTCCTGAAGCGGAACGACAGGAGCATCTGGAAAATGCTAGACAATTAAGCCTCTCACTGATCTACTGGCTCCAGACCGAGACGCCTCGCCCAGACGGAGGAAGAGGGTATCCGGGCATCCGGCTGCGCACGGACGTACTGGGTACAGAGGACGGACTAGCGAAATATCCATATATTCGCGAGTCGCGCCGGATTAAAGCGATGTATACCATTAAAGAGCAGGATGTCAGTAAGGAAATCCGTGGGGAACAAGGGATTTGCCGTTATGACGATAGCGTCGGCGTAGGTAGCTATCATCTGGATGTTCATCTGACGACGGTCACGAACCGGACGTTCTATATTCCGAACTATCCGTACGAAATTCCACTTGGGGCGTTGCTGCCGATCCGGGTCAAGAATTTACTTCCCGCCTGTAAAAATATCGGCACCACTCAAATTACAAACGGATGCTACCGCCTCCACCCGACAGAATGGAATATTGGGGAGTCGGTCGGTTATTTAGCAGCCTATGCGCTGCAGAATCAAGTAACACCGCATGAAGTGCGCGCCAATACGGAGCATCTTCGAGCCTATCAAGCGCTGATTCAAAGGCAAGGGGTCCAAATCCACTGGCCGGACGATCTGGTTCTTTAACACCGATAGAGTAGAATACATCAGCAGACAGCCACTCTATTGATAATAAGGGGTGGCTGTTTGCTGATTCTAAGGAAATGGAAGAGTACGTACCCATGCCTTATTATCTCTGACGAGTCAGGGGACAGGCCTTTTGATCCTTTTTTTGATTCGATCTAGATTATCTGCTCAAAGGGTGTTTACAAAGAACATGTATCTGCTATAATCGAAGAAAATAACCATCATTAAAATGAAATGTGGAGATAATATCCACGCAAAATGTACTACATATTACACAATGAATACCATTTCTTGTTATATGGAGGTTTGCACTATGTTACATTCAATTATTCAAACTTTAAAAGGCGGACTTATTGTTTCCTGTCAAGCTCTTGAGGAAGAGCCATTCTACGGAAGTGATTATATGGCCCGCTTTGCTCTAGCGGCTGAAATGGGCAAGGCGGTAGGGATCAGGGCGAATACGCCTCAAGATATTAGAGCGATAAAAAAGGTGACGAATTTGCCGGTTATCGGCTTATGGAAGAAGGAGTATACCGGTTCTGACGTTTACATAACTCCTACCTTAACAGAGGTTGAAGGTATAATCGCTGCTGGAGCCGAAATTGTCGCTACGGATGCTACATTACGCAATAGGCCGGGCAATGTTTGTCTTGCGGATTTGGTTAAAGAAATAAGGGAGAAGCACCAAGTACTATTAATGGCAGATGTATCTTCTGTAGCAGAAGGAGTAGAGGCGGAGAGATTGGGTTTTGATCTTATTTCTACAACGCTATCTGGTTATACAGCCTACAGCCCGCAGAGTGAGGAACCAGATATTCAATTAGTTGCTGATTTAAGTCAAATGGTTAGCATTCCCGTATTAGCTGAGGGGAGAATTCATAGTCCTGAACAGACTGTTGAGTGTCTTCGGGCCGGAGCTTACGCAGTTGTAATTGGCGGAGCCATTACCAGGCCGCAATTGATTACTAAGAAATATACTGATGCTATACTTCAATATCATAACGTTCCTGAAATTTAGTCTTTATTATTTTATTTGCAGCAGCCTTTAAACGAGGAGGTTCTATGGATGGGACATACTGGGGAAGTAGCTATAGGTCTGGATATCGGTGGAACAAACATTAAGTCAGGGATTGTAAATGCGGAGGGAGTGGTCATTCACCATTTGAATTGTCCGACGAAGGCAAATGAAGGTGGGGAAGCACTGTTAAATCGAATTGCCGAAATTACGAAGGAATTAGAAAGGTATTCAAGCAGTCAAGGATGGAAGGTAAAAGGTGTCGGCATAGGGACTGCTGGTCAAGTTAATAGTCGGACAGGCGTTGTAATGGGGGCCACAGCTAATTTGCCGGGATGGGCCGGAATGGAGCTTGGAAATCGGCTGCATTCCATGACAGGTTTGTCTGTGTTGATCGATAACGATGCGAATACCATGGCATTCGGCGAAGCGTGGGTAGGGTCTGGCAGACAATGGAACGATTTCATCTGTGTTACCTTGGGAACGGGAGTAGGTGGTTGCCTGATCATTAATCATAGGCCGTATCAAGGACGGGATGGGTTTGCGGGAGAAATAGGCCATCATGTTATTGAGTACAGTGGTTATCCATGCAATTGCGGAAGAACAGGCTGTTGGGAACAGTATGCTTCTGTTACAGGATTGATGAGAATGGTAGAAGAAGCTGGGGCAGAGCTAAAAGGGATTAGTACCGCGGAAAGTATATTCGCATCTGCGCAGGAAGGAAACGAAGCATCTATTCACGTGCTGAGGAGATATACTCAGTATATTGCTGCTGGTCTAGCTAATATGGTCCATACATTTAATCCAGAGGGGATTGTCATTGGAGGGGCCATTACTCGGCAAGGCGATTTTTTACTTAATCCGGTTCGTGAAAGTCTGTCGAGCCAGCTGCTTCCTGTTTTTAGAGAGAGGGTTCGGGAAATTGAGGTAATTTCGGCTTCTTTAGGAGATAATGGAGGTGTAGTAGGGGCTGTAGCAGGTTATTTTATATAAAATTAATTTATTATAATGTAACTTGTTATAGCATACTAGTTTGCCTTTTAAAGGAATTTGTGTATAACATAAATATAGGTTAGTCTACAGTATCATTATTTGTTAGGCAACCTGAAAGGAGAATGGATTTGTCTAACGAGCAGGGAATGGGAAAGACGTTGTTATCCATAAGAAGTCATTTTAATGGATTAACCAAAACAGAACAAAAAGTTGCAAATTTTATTCTGGAAAACGCTCAGGATATCATTTATCATTCGGTGACCGAACTTGCAGAGAGAGCGGACGTCGGTGAGACGACGGTGATTCGCTTCTGCCGGAAACTGAAATTCCATGGTTTTCAGGATTTTAAATTATCTCTGGCACAAGATTTGGTTAAGCCGTCCGATCGCTTGTATAATGAAGTTACTGAAGAGGATGATGCAGCGACTTTAAACCGTAAGGTTATATCTATGCATATTGAGACGCTGGAACAAACTTCGGAACTTATTAGTTCAGATCAGTTGGAGAAGACCATTGAACTATTGACTGCAGCTAATCATATTCACTTTTTTGGAGTAGGATCTTCAGGATTGACGGCGTTACAGGCCGCGCATAGCTTCTCCAGGATTGGCAAGCAAAGCTTCGCTAAGACAGATACGCACTTTCAGGCCATGACAGCTGCATTATTGCATCCAGGAGATGTAGCTGTTGGGATATCCATTTCGGGAAGCACCAAAGATACGCTGGAGAACTTAAGCCTAGCCAAGAAAGCGGGCGCCAAAATAGTCGTTATTACCAGTAATGCGCGTTCCCCTATAACCAAACTGGCAGATATCGAACTGTTAATGGTTGCTAGAGAAAATCCATTACAAGGTAGCTCACTTGCTGCAAAGATATCCCAGCTAGCTGTTATTGATATTTTGAATGTCGGGGTTTCTTTAAAAATAAAGGATGAAGCTCTGAAATACCGCGAGATAACGGCAAAATCAATCTCTGAGAAACTGTATTAATGATTAAATCATTAATTTGAATTATAATTAGTCGATAAAATGAGAAAGCTCTCCATCGCTTGGAGAGCTTTTTGTCATTCTATGGACAGATATTAGGCATTGAAGCCGCGTTGGTGCATCCGGTCCTTAGTGGCACGGTTGCGGTACAGCTCTGGAAGTCTAAAGAATAAGAAAATATAAAATTCAACAAGTGCGGCGCCGGCAATTGCATCTGCTATGACATGCTGCTTTAGAAATAGGGTTGAAGCAATGATGGTCAAGGACATTCCGCTAATTAGAATCGAATTTACATGATTCATTTTTTTCCATATTGACACGCCTTAAGGAAACTAAAAAGCAAGGCATGGACCTGATCAAAAAAATGCGCATGTATGATGGAGAAGAAGTAGAAGGTTACAAGGAAGCAGATTTGAAGGAGATGCAGAGTGAGTATTTGGAAGAAGGTATGTCCAGCGTCGATCCTCGGTATGTCATCAACCGAATTTCGAGTGCTCTGATCAAACAGGATCTTCTGCTGCACGCAAGGAATACGATGATCTCGCCAAAAAAGAAGTTCAGAAGGCGTTTGTTTATTCTTTCGAGGAATCTGCTAAAACGCTGTTTGAGAACTATCTCGATAATATCGAAGCGTTCTGTAACTGGAGCAAAATTCGTGATCCGCTTACCGATGAGGAGATGGATCCAGATGAAAGGCTGATGCGCTCCATTGAGGAGCAGATCGGGGTATCCGAGAATGCGAAAAAAGCTTTCCGCGAGGAGATCATGATTCGGATATCCGCATACTCCCGTAAGGGAAAAAAATTCGAGTAAAGCAGCGGCCTTTAGACAAAGGCCGCTTTTGCTGTACAAAAATTGTTCTGTGGGAAATGTGGGCCGTTTTCGGAAACGAATTATGCTAAAAGTAATCATATTTTGGGAGAAAAGATAGTTCCTTGGTGCAAATATACATATAATTGGGCCTTTGGGATTATGTGTCTATAGTAGAAATAGTCTATAATTAACCCATCGTGGTATAAAATTTTGTGATATAGATCACCGAATTGGGAGTGAAAATTTTCGAAATGATCGACGTATCCCCTGAAAGACGCAAACAGTTGGAGTATCTTGGGCTCAGTGACAAGGAACTATTACTTTTGGCTAGTCATCGTGACATCTTTAAAAAAGTGGTGGAAGAAGTCGTTGGACGATTTTATAATCAGATCGGAACACAGCCTGAGCTGATGAAAATTATCGGTATGACTTCGACAGTGGACAGACTGAAAGAAACCCAACGCGTTTACTGGATGTCACTAGCAGATGGAATCGTTGATGACGCATATATCGATAACCGTATTAAAATTGGACAAGTCCATTCCCGTGTTGGTCTGACAACTGACTATTATTTGGGAAGCTACATGGTGTACCTGGACATTGCCGCAGACCTGCTGAAACAGAACGTACCAGATGACTGGATATATGTTGTTCATGCACTGAGCAAGATGTTCAACCTGGATTCTCAGCTTGTCCTGGAAGCCTACAATATGAAAGAAAAGGAACAAATTCATTCGCTTGCGGCAGAACAAGAGAATATGTTGAAAGCGATTACTGCAGTAGTCCAGGAGCTAACTTTAATGATCGTGGAGCTGGATCAGAGTGCAGCGCTAATGGCGGATAACGCAACTAAGACAGCGGAAGCTCAGGAGAAAGCACATACGCTGACGGAAGAGCTGAACCAGGAGATTCTCCATATCGAGCAAATGGGAACGCTCATCCGGGAGATTTCGGACCAAAGTCATCTGCTCGGCCTGAATGCCGCAATAGAAGCTGCACATGCAGGCGAGTTCGGACGGGGATTTGAAGTGGTAGCCGGAGAGATACGTAAGCTGGCGAAGCATTCCCGGACAGCGATGGAGGAAATTCAGAGCAAGGTGTCGGGCATCATCCGAAAGCTGGAGCAGGTAGAGTATGAATCGGAGCAAACTTCCATTAATGCTCGAAATCAGGCTGCAAGCTCGCAGGAACTGGCGGCCTTCGTCAAAATGATGGAGAAGCTGGCGGAAGATTTGGAAACTCTTCAGCAGAGCTCTGCTGCAAAGGTAGAGGCTGCGGTATCGAAGTAAGGAATCCTGGTGATGGCATGTCCGTTCAATTACGTATACCCGGGACTTCGTGAACCCTCACTGCAGGGTTTTCGTATGTATATTAACCTAATGGAGTGTATAGCTAAGGGGGATCACATATGGAACGAGGAAACAAACCGGGAAAAAATATGGCAAGCGGAATTGCCATAGGTATTGCTTTAGGTGCTGCGTTTGGTGTGATTTTCGATAATATCGTCATTGGCATCGGGATAGGAATTGCTTTCGGAGCTGGTATCGGGGGTTCTGTGAGCCGTAGAAGGAAATAAATTTTGGATATGCTAAAAATAGAATGCCAAGAATACTCGGCTTTAGCCGAAGAATTCTTGGCATTAATTTTACATACGATTATCTAACCGTTAAATGATGTTGGGTGAGAGCCTTATTAAATCATATAAATCGTCGATGAAGCTTTTTGCCATCGTAGGAGAACAAGATCGGTTTGTTCTCGATGACACTGTGCAGATGCACAGGTTTACCCCACAGGTGATATACGTATGGCAGCGTTCGCTCCATGTACTTCAGGTCCAGTTCCATTCCTTCGTATTGATGTTTAATCATCAATTCCCCGGAACGGTGGTAATCCCCGTCCTGTACGACAAGGTACGGTGATCCGCCGTTGACACGGGATACGACAAGCTGGTCACGGATGTTCTCCCAAGCCTTGTCGGTTATTTTCCACTCCGGTCCTTTTTTCTCAAAGACGTATAGATCAAGGTCGTTAACGAGCTCTTTGGTCAGGTAGTTTCGCAGGAACGAGATGTCGGAATCGTATTCGCGGACCTCAAATATTTTTTCCCGATCCCAGCGGCGTTCGATATCCTCGAATATTTTCAGTCCCAGGTAGTACGGGTTCAAGCTATGACGGGACGGCTGCACAACGGAAGCGTTAAGCTTCGCAAATTCCACGGTTTCCTCGCTGGTTAGGTCCATCTCACGCAGGATACGTTGATGCCAGTACGAAGCCCAGCCTTCATTCATGATCTTGGTCTCCATCTGCGGCCAGAAATACAGCATTTCCTCGCGCAGCATACTCATGATGTCCCGCTGCCAATCCTCCAATATTTCAGAATGTTCCTGAATGAACCACATGATATCTTTCTCTGGCACTGGAGGGAATCTCCGAGGGAGTTGCGTTGCATCTGCTGGTTGAACGTTGCTGTCCTGTCCCGTCTCCCAAAGATCGTCATAAGGGCCAACGGTTTTTTGACGTTTAGCGTCATCCTTTTGCCCTTGGATAATCCGTTCCGTATATCTCTGCTTATCGAGTTTTTCAGGCCTGAGTATTTGCGGATCTACATGCTCCTGGATAGCCAGAACCGCGTCAATGAACTTCTCAACAGCATCCGTTCCATGTTCCAGTTCGTAGCGGGAGATTCGTTCGGCGGTGGCGGACATGCTCTCGACCATGTTGCGGTTGGAGACGGAGAAGCGGGCATTATTTTTGAAGAAATCGCAGTGTGCAAGTACATGAGCGACGATCAGCTTGTTCTGGATCAAGGAGTTTCCCTCGAGCAAAAAAGCATAACAGGGGTTGGAGTTGATGACCAGCTCGTATATTTTGCTAAGTCCAAAATCATACTGCATCTTCATTTTGTTAAAGGTTTTTCCGAAGCTCCAATGGCTGAAGCGGGTGGGCATTCCGTATGCCCCAAAGGTGTATATGATGTCTGCCGGGCAGATTTCATAACGCATGGGGTAAAAATCAAGGCCAAAGCCTGTAGCGATCTCCGTTATTTCCGAGATAGCCCGTTCTAGTTCCGCAATCTCGTCTTGATGCACTAGAAATCCCCCCTCTGTAAGTTAAAAAGATGATTCTTATCATATATATGGAGTTTGCGCGACGATATGCGGGTATACATCTGAATGGAACCGCCAATTGCTAATGAGATGAAGGCAGTTTTTCAGAATCAGAGTTGCTTGGTGTTCGTTGCTCCATTTGATACGTTTTTCAGTGAGAGTGAAGAATATGAAATGCCCGATCATATAACGCAGCCGGATTTATCCGTCGTTTGCTCGAAGGATCAGATATCCAAACACGGTTGCAACGGTGCGCCGACTATGATTATCGAGGTGTTATCACCTTCTACCGCATTAAAAGACTTCAACGAGAAGTTCAATCTGTATCAGAAGTATGACGTTCAGGAATACTGGATTGTGGATCCCGGGAATCGGACGGTTCATGTTTATGCCTTGCAGGATGGCGCTTATCAGGTGAGAAATTTGTATACGGAGCAGGAAACGATCCAATCGATCGTATTCAAAGATTTTCAGGTACCAATGGGTAAACTGTTCAGTTTGGAATCATAAACCAATCAGCCGGCAAGATGCATATCTTGACCGGTTTTTTTGCGTCCGAATTTAAGCATCTTTGTGAAACGAAGCCCAGCCTTCATTCATGATCTTAGTCTCTATTTCCCAAAGGTCGTCATAGGACCCAATGTTTTTTTACGTTTAGCGTCATCCTTTTGCCTTTGGATATTGCGTTCTGTATATATCTGCTTATCGAGTTTTTCAATCCTGAGAATCTGCAGATCTAATGATTCTTATCTTATATATGGAGTTTGGGCGGTGATTTGCCGATATAAGTCTTAAGTCATGCAGTTCAGGATGCTACGGAGGGAATAAAGTCACTTTTCGAATATGCGAGCTGTAGTTCCAAGGTTGCTTTGACAAAGCTCAAGAAAGCGTGACAAAATATGTATGCTTCATCAAAGGGAAATTGTGGAATCTATGGAGGTGCAGTAATGACCGAAGTGGCACTGAATAAGGGCGAAAAAATGATCCGGGTCATCGGACACCGTGAGCTGTTCTTTCTGATGAACATGCTGGAAAGCAGCGGCATTGCCGGTTTTGCGGCTCCGAATCGCGGCTGTCTGAAGGACGAGCTGGAAAAAGAATGGGAGCAGTGCAAGCAAAACTTGCTGGAAGCAGGGCTGCTCATACCGAAGGAAGATGAACTCGAAGTCGAGCCTGTTATGGAAGCTTTTATGGCGGTAATGGATAGTCCTTATGCGATGAGGCTTCAAATCATACGGCGGGGTGTATCCGTATATGACGGATATATGCATATGTTGCCGCAACTGGTTATTGAACGGATCGAGGAAGAGGAGAATAGAGATACATTTCGTATTAGTGCTATAGCGAATGTCCAGTCGGCTACGATGTTCCTGGAGCATGTGTTTCCAGCTGACTCACCAGAAGGGCCTCAAGGCTTCGCCGCCCCTTTTACAGTTTCAGAGGAAGTATATGATGCTTTGCTTCCTGATGGGAACGAAGCAGACACGGATATAAGTATGAACGGACCAGATGCCAAGCGACTGAAGAGTATGATGGATGAAGCTACGGAGCATGGCAGGTTGACACTGCTCGAGCGGCGGGGACAGGTATGGAAGCAGGAGATGCTGACCTATGGTTTTGGAACTGGCGGAGGATGGATTGCGAAGAGTGATGGAGAGGACGGAGTCCAGGTAGAAAATTACCGGCAAGGAAAGATGGGGCAGGCGATGAGGGCTTTTGTGAAAGAACTGCTTATTCAAATGGAACCGGAAAACGGAGGTTCGGATAATGACCATACCGAACCATTAATTGAATAGGGTGGATCAAAAAATGATAAGTATAAACAAAAGCGGTAAGTATTCTTTTCATATAAAATTTGATGCAGGCGGTGTAGAAGATCTGATTGAAGAGTTGAAGGCAGCTTTGAACGGTGCACATGCAAATCTCCGGTTAAGTAATGAAGGCGGTACCACAACTGGTGAACTACCCATCACTTAAAACCTCACGGTTTTTGAAGTGGGGCTTCTCGACTTATCGCTGCTTTTAGTAGCCAGCGAAAACTGACCGAGCTATCCCTCTCGTTCCAAGAGGTCTTTTTTCTATACTAACGCTAATAAGCGCAGTCCTTCATTTTTGATATTGATCGAAGTATTCCAGTCTCGATCTGCTACAAATCCACAATCACAGTGGAATGTCCGCTCAGAAAGAGACAGGGACTTCCTTTTGCGACCGCAACTTGAACAAGTTTTTGGATGATGGAAACCACTTATCTATTTTGATAAGCTTCTTACCTTGTTCTTCTAACTTGTATTGTAGATATGTCGTGAACATACCCCAGGCATTATCAGCAACACTTTTACCAAAATGGAGAGCTTGTGACATTCCCTTCATGCTGAGGTCTTCGATCACCACGCAATCATATCGTTTCGCTAATACGTGTGATTCCTTATGTAGAAAGTCTTTCCGCCCATTTGCAATCTTTTCATGTAGCTTTGCTACTTTCAACCGCTGTTTATGCCAGCGATTAGAGCCTTTCATTCTATGCGATAGAATACGCTGTTCCTTCGCTAATTTTTCCAAGGCCTGGCGATAGAAACGTGGATAATTGGCTGTCTTACCCTCATTACTATCGACAAATAAGCCATTCATGGAAAAATCTAAGCCAATAACCGCATGTACTTCTTTTGGTACAGATTGATGTTCATACTCGGTGAGGATCGAAACATAGTATTTTCCCGTTTTCGTTCGGGAAACGCTGCAAGACTTGATGATATGACATGACGGAATTTCCCGATGTTGCTTCATCTTCATGAGTTTTAGTTTCGGTAATTTAATATAGCCATCCAAAAGCATAATGTTTCCGTTCACCACATTGGTTGTGTAGGATTGTTTTGCCTTACGGTTTTTGAACTTGGGGAATTCAGCACGACCAGAAAAGAAGTTTTGATATGCCTTCTGCAAATTGAGTTGTGCGTTCGCTAGTGCAAGGCTGTCTACTTCCTTTAGCCAAGGGTACGCACTCTTGTATTTTGCAGGTGTAGGTAGTTTTTGCTTCATCAATGCTTCTTTGTCATCCTTGAATTGCTCATAGGTTTCCTTTCGTTCAGCCAGCATTTTGTTGTAGACGAAACGAACAGAGCCGAAGGTTTTTGCAAGAAGTTGCTCTTGTTCTTGAGTCGGGTACAGACGGAACTTATATGCTTTGTTTGCCATATCGAATCACCTCACTTCATTCCTTGGTTTTCTATATTTCTTACTTAAGACCGATTGTATCACACCATGGAAAAATATAGAAAAAGACTTTAGGCTACGCCTACGGAAATTCATCTCCCACTTTCATCATGCTTCGCAAGATTTAGAAGTGGGAGATTTCCTTCGGAGGGACGTTAAAAAATTATGTTGAAATCGGATTGGCGTCAGAAAACGAGGAAGTGAAAGAGGCGGCTGAAGATTTCGCTACGTTAGGAGGGAACGATACATGAATAACGTGAGGCTGCCAGAATACTTGGACGGTACCTACAATATACTTGTTAAGGCTTTCCCATCTGGTATTAGTGATGATGAATATTATCCGTTGCTTTTCGATAATCGCTTATAGTGTATATCGAAGAGTTATCTTTCCTTAGATGATCAATCTTATAGAATGGAAGGTGAAAATGATGATGGATTATTTAAAGCTAAGCAAAGGAGTCGCACACGCCTTGCGTCATGCTCCCTGGGAGTATGAATTGGAGATGGATTCGGAGGGTTGGGTGGAAACGGAGCAACTGGTGATGGCTTTACGGCTGGATAAACAATGGGATTTACTTCAAGCCGGAGATCTGAGCAACATGCTGGATGCTGCCGATAAAAAGCGGTATGAAATAAAGGATGGAAAGATTAGAGCCCTGTATGGTCACTCGTTCCCGCAAAAAATAAAGAAATCTCCGGGAAATCCTCCTTCTGTCGTGTATCATGGAACACCGAGGCATCTGGTGGAACAGATTATGAATGATGGATTGCGGCCCATGGGCAGACAGTATGTGCACCTCGCTGCGGAATCCGATATGGCTGTCATGGTCGGTAAGAGGAAGGATTCTGAACCGGTGCTGCTGGGTATTCATGCAGAGGCGGCTTCTAAGGACGGTATAATATTTTATCAAGGAAACAATACGGTATGGCTTTCTGACTTTGTTCCTTCCCGGTACATTTATATATGTTAGGCGATTAAAAAACCTTGATGAGCTATTTACAGCTAATCAAGGTTTTTTGCATCTTATCCAAATCCGTATAATGAGCCGTGCAATCCGTATTAAGTATAGCAGTGGGCGAAAAACGTGAAATGATCAAATATTAAAGTGACTTTAAAAGTTTAAGATTATGGCTCTAATCCTTGTAACACGTGAACAGGGAGGGGCGTAAGGAAAATTGTGAATGCGTTTTCTTGTTTTTTTGTATTTTAATGTGTTTAACCTTTAAAAATTGAACGTTACTTTAAATTCAGGCCATTTACGGGCCTTGGATGCATCCTCCTATAATAAGGGCAGGCGAAAGAGATCGCCTAGTTCATCACAACAGGAGGGGGAAATACTTGAGATTAGCAAAGAAGACCAAACCGCAGCGCGCTCCACTGCGAACGGCAACCGGTAAGAATCTGAAGCTGCTGCTGATCAAGCGCAACTGGGTATTGTACCTATTTATACTACCGGCATTTTTATACTTCTTCATTTTTTCCTACGTACCCATGTACGGTGTGCAAATTGCGTTCAAAGACTTTATTGCAACAAAAGGTTTTAGTGGGAGTCCGTGGGCGGACCCTATATTCAAACACTTTATTACCTTCTTCAGTTCCACGCGATTCGCAGAAATATTCTGGAACACCATCTCCATTTCATTCTATTATTTACTCGTCAGCTTCCCGGCACCGATCATTCTGGCACTATTGATCAATGAGGTGAAGAACAATAAATTCAAGAAGCTGGTACAGAACATCACGTACATGCCATACTTCATCTCCATGGTTGTACTGGTAGGGATGATTGATCTGTTCTTTTCAAATACGGGACTCGTCAATCAGCTGACCGCTCTAGTCGGTATGGAGCCTATTCATTTCTTGCAGAAGGATAGTCTATTTAACGACATGTATGTGTGGTCAGGCGTATGGCAGACTACCGGATATGGATCCGTCATTTACTTTGCCGCACTCGCTGGCGTATCGCCAGAGTTACACGAAGCGGCTACGATTGATGGGGCAAGCCGGATTCAACGAATCATCCATGTCAACCTGCCGGCAATCATGCCAACAATTACAATCATGCTGATTATTAGCGTTGGGGGAATCATGAACCTTAGCTTCGAGAAAGTGTTGCTTATGCAGAAGGATATTAATATGGAAGTGTCCGAGGTCATTTCAACTTATGTGTACAAACTCGGTATCCAAAAGGCCCAGTATAGCTTATCCTCTGCAGTAGGATTATTCAACAATATCATAAACTTGACACTTCTCATATTAGTAAACCGCTTCTCCCGTAAGGTTGGAGAGAATTCATTATGGTAAGGAGGGAGATTGCATGCTTGTAAAAGAAACCAAGTCCGACAAGGTGTTTAATTCGGTCAACCTTGTTGTTCTGACCGTGATTCTACTTCTGACAATGTATCCACTCTGGTTTATTGTAAGCGCCTCCATCAGTAATCCTGATCTGGTGAACTCCGGCAAAATGCTACTGATTCCTAAAGACATTTCCTTCAGTGGATACGAGAACATTTTTAATGATACCAGCATTTTAAGGGGATACCTGAACACGATCGTGTACACGGTGGCAGGAACGATTATAAATGTGGCGGTCACGCTACTTGCTGCGTATTCGCTATCGCGGAAAGATTTTGTAGGAAATAAATTCTTCACCATTATGTTTCTGATTACGATGTTCTTCTCCGGCGGTCTAATCCCTACCTTTATGACGGTTAAAAGTGTAGGCCTTTATAACTCACCATGGGTTATGGTGATTTTGGGGGCAACGTCGATGACTAACATTATTATCAGCCGTACTTTCTTTCAGACAACGATTCCAATTGAGGTGCAGGAAGCGGCACAGATTGATGGATGCTCCAATTTCCGATTGTTTGCTCAGGTAGTGCTGCCGTTGTCTACGGCTATTATCGCCGTTATGGCATTGTTCAGTGCCGTAAATCACTGGAACAGTTATTTCACCGCATTGATCTATATAAGAGATGCTCAATGGCAGCCACTTCAAATCATTTTGCGGGAAACGCTGTTGAAGAGTCAATTCAATGCTGAGCTGCTGCAGCAGGGCGGGGATACTGCCGGATTGCTTCAGGAAGAGCTGCGTGCAGCGGAACAGATTAAATATTCACTTATTGTTGTTGCATCCTTGCCTGTTATGGCTCTGTATCCATTTGTGCAAAAATACTTTGTTAAAGGCGTTACACTGGGCTCTGTTAAGGGCTGATAACCCATGCTTCACTTACACCGGCAACAAATGATTTTTCATATATACTCAAGAGGAGGAAGGATTTATGAAAAAGAAAAGCATGCTCGCATTACTACTTAGCACTACCCTGTTTGGAAGTTTATTGTCAGGCTGTGCATCTCCAGAGAAAGAAGCAGAAGGGAATAATTCGGAGAATACTCCGGGAGTTGAAACGGGTCTGCCCGATTATTTGAACCCTGTAGGGGAGTATCCCATCACCAAGGAAAAAATCAAAATGAAAGTGATGGGTAAAAAAGATCCCGGGGGCTCGGATTGGAGCGAGCTGGAGATTTTTAAGAGATTAGCGGAAAAAACGAATATTGAGCTTGAATTTGAGCTTTCAGAGGGTGACACGTTTAACGAGCAAAAAAATATAGCTCTCGTTGGCGGTGAATATGCGGATATCATCTTGAGAGGGGCAGATAAGACAGATGAAGAAACCTACGGTCCCCAAGGTGTGTTTCTTGACCTGACAGACCTGATTGACCAATATGCTCCGAATTTGAAAGCCTTGATGGAGAAGGATCCGGTCATTAAAGCTTCGATTACTTCCATGGACGGTAAAATTTACGGACTACCTTATATTTTTAATACATCAATGACACAAGGACATCTTGGATTCTTTGACTCCCAATGGATGAAAAATGTAGGAATAGAAAAAGTTCCAACCACAACGGATGAGCTCTATGAAATGTTGAAAGCATTCAAAGAAAAGGATGCGAACGGCAATGGTGATCTGAGTGATGAAATTCCATTCTCTGCAGTTGGACTTAACGCATTTCAGCAGCTCTTGGTGCCTGCATTTACAGGGCTTACAGGAGGAATCGGCTTTGACGTTAATGATGCGGGTGAGGTCGTTTATGTTCCTGCGATGAAAGAGTATAAAGATTTTCTCATATATACGAACAAGCTGTATAAAGAAGGATTGATCGATCCTGAATTCACAACCCAGACATCTCAGCAGTGGCAAGCAAAGGTAAAGGGTGGTCTGGTTGGTATTTACAACGCTTCCCCAACAGTGCTCGATCCAGAGGCTGCCAAGTCGGAGCAACTTAGCCTAGGACCTTTGACTTCGCCTGTGAATGACAAAAAAGTGGCTAGAACTCCGTTTAACTTGTACACCAGTAAAGCCATTATTACAGATAAAGCCAAGCATCCGGAAGCTGCCATGAGATTACTGGATATGTTCTACGCAACAGAAGATAAAGCTGTTGATGGTTTCTCAGGCAATACTGTTTTTCTCGGATATGAAGGTGAACACTGGAAGTACACGGATGATACGAAAGCTCAATATGAATGGATTGATCCGATTACAGGTTTTGGAGATATTAACAAGTTGATTTCCGTAAACATGGAACTGCCGGGTTACTTGAACTTTACAGCAATGCCAGCCAATAATCCGCTTATGGAAATGAAGGTTACCCAAGTGAAAGAGAAACAAGTACCTTATTACAGAGATACGTATCCGGTGAATGCCCGTTTTACAGCCAAAGAATCCGAGAGAGGCAACGTTATCGAGAATGATCTCTTAACTTATGTAACGTTGATGACTACCAAGTTTATTATCGGCGAAGAAAGTCTGGATAACTTCGACAGCTACATTGCTACATTGGACAAAATGGGCCTGCAGGAACTGCTAACCATTAAAACAGATGCGCTGAAAAGATGGAACGAATCAATGAAATAATCGGAGGATTGGCCGTGTTACATCAACTAAGTTGTATCCGGGAGATGACTCAGTTACAATCAGCCAAGCTCAAGGACGGGGATATTGCCCTTGTCCTTGGCTATCACCAGCTGGGAGACATCTCGATGCAGTATAAGTGGCAAAATGACTGTACATTAACACATAACGGCGGAACCGTGATTGCCCCTGAAGAGTATAGCGAAAGCGGACGATGGCTGCTGATTCACCATGGGGTATGTGATTTTAGATATTTTGGGATTATGGGCCCTTCATTCCCGGCTGACGAGGCGCTCACAACTATGGTGAATGACTCCTCAATTAAAGTGATTGAAGCCTATACGGATTTGCGCTTTACGAAGCGCCAGAAGTTTAACCGAAGTGACCTTGAGCTTGACTTTCACAATTGCAACGTAACGGCTGAAGGCATTGAGCCGGCTGCACATAACGATCCCTTCGGAGCGGTCATGCATTTTAGGGGACAGCTTATGGAAGAGAGACAGGAGCTAAACCTGTCACAGTCTATAAAAGAGTTATATGATATATTAGAGGTGGAAGACAGCAGCGCATTTCATCTGTATGATTGGTGGATCGTAACGGTAAACCGATTGACAGGCAGGGAAGAAAAAGAGATCGACAAGATGCTGATGGTGACAGAAATAATTGACGATACTCACGTGCGCTTCAATTACAAAATAGGATGGGAGCTTCAAGAGGGACGAACGTTAACCTATCAAAGGGTAGAGCCTGTTAAAAATGTAAACGTTCGCAATATGGTGTTTTTGGGAAATGACGGAGGTGAAGACAAAGGGGCTCAGCCTTTGGCGCTGGAATATGCCGTGAATTGTGACGTCTTTGGCTTACATGCTTATCACACCTACTGGCCTGTCCTTTTGAGAAGGCATAATACGTATTATGTGACTGAAAAATGCTCCCTCACTAATCCTGTTGAAGTGGTTGTTGGCGGTACAGGCTACTTGACGCAGCAAATTCATTGTCTTTATGGCAAAGTCCGCGACTGTGTCGCAAGCAATGCCCGTCATCTGAATGATTTTACAGGAAGCGCTTACTGTATGGTAGAGAACTGTCATGCTGATGGTGATTTCCACGGTGCATTTGTAACCCATGGCCAATTCGAGCATGATCTGACCTATATAGGCAATTCAGGTTTGATATCTTTTGCAAATAGCGGGTTTACATGGGGAGACAGCGCCAAGCGAATTACGGTCAAGCGCCACTCCGCCTGCTGGTTTATTTCTTTTGCGAAAGTAACCGATTTGACGTTAGAGGATGTGTATATCACCAAGACGGAAAAATACCCCGAGTGTGGTACCATGCTGATCAATGCGGATGGTGCCCAGATACGCGGATGTACGGCCGACCAACTCGTATTCACACAGCGAAGTTCACGGTCCAAGCGTCCTAATGTAGTTCAGGACTGTCACTTTACAGAAGGTGTCGAGATTGTTCGCGAAGGGGATACGGCAGTTGCCGCCAAAATACATATCCGTGATGAACTTTAGAAGGGTGGCCGTTCCATGGGACAATTGAAGATCCTTGTTGCGATGCCAAAGAATCAAATCTTCTATACTTTTTTTAATGAAGATTTGATTCGGCAGCTGGAAGAAATCGGAGAAGTAATTTGGAATGAAAGTAGTACAACGCATTATACGAAGCAGGAAATTTGCGAGAAAATTAAAGATGTGGATATATGTGTGACAGGCTGGGGTACGCAGGTCCTTGACGAGGACGTGATGAGCCATGCCAATAAGCTGAGAATGGTTGCACATACCGGCGGCTCTGTAAGACCATATGTAACAGATGCCGTTTACGAAAAAGGGATCACGGTCATTAGCGGGAACGAAGTGTTCGCACAGTCGGTAGCCGAGAGTGTAATCGCCTATTCTTTGGCATCCCTGCGGGATATTCCGCGGTTTTCTGGAGACCTGAAGAAAGGCATTTGGCCTTCCGCCTATTATAACAAAGGGCTGTTGGACAGAACGATTGGCATCGTAGGCTATGGAATGATCTCTAAAATGGTTGTGCAAATGCTTAAGCCGTTCAATGTGAAGATTAAGGTATTCTCTCGTCATATTGCTCAGGAGGAACTGGATAAACACCAAATGCAAAAAGCTGATCTTCCGGAGATTTTCTCCACCTGTGATATCGTTTCGATTCATAGTGGTATGACCCAGGAGAATTATCACCTGATTACCGAGGAGCTCCTACGCTTAATGCCTGAAGGGTCTCTTCTCGTCAATACGGCCCGTGGTGCTGTAATCGATGAGCCTGCTCTTTGCCGTGTGCTGGCGGAAGGCAAGATCAACGCAGTACTGGATGTGTACGAAGTTGAGCCTTTGCCGCAAGGCCATCCGCTGATGGAGCTGGGTAATGCGATTCTGATGCCTCATATGGGAGGGCCAACGGTAGACCGCCGTTTGGTTGTCGTTCAAGCACTTATTACGGATATGAAGCGTTATCTGCAAGGTGAGCCTTTAAGATGTGAAATTGATCAGGCTTATGCCGGTAAGATGTCCACGCATTAGTACAATTATAGAAAAGGAACGGGGACGGCATGACTGCTGTCCCTCTGTTTCTGAGGAATGACGGGGAGGAAAAAGGGTGGAAATATACAGTAAGGGGACGCCTGAAGACGCCCAGGATATTATTGATTTTGCAGATTACATATTCAGTAAGTCAGCAGCGCCGCATGATTTTGCTTCATTGATTCCGAAGCTGTATGGTGAAGGCCGGATGACGCAGCAGTACCATTACCTTGTGAAGGAAGACGGAAAAATTTGTGCGATGCTATGTGTTCTGCCGATTCATTTTAAAGTTGCGGATATAGAGCTTAAGGTTGGTTGTGTAGGTACGGTATCTGTCCATCCGCGGGCAAGGGGAAAAGGATATATGCAGAAGCTGCTCACATTCGCGTTGGATGAGATGAAAGCAGAAGGTTATGACTACAGTCTTTTGGGTGGACAAAGACAGCGTTATGAATACTTTGGATATGAGCCAGCAGGGGTGAAGCTGGACTTTACACTGACCAGTGATAATGTCCGGCACAAGTATAGAGGACTGAACGCGAATCATATTACTTTTGAAGAACTAACTGAGGCTTCGACTCTGTTGGATGATGTTTTTGATTTGTATCAAAAAGGGAAGGTGAGCGGAGCAAGGAACAAAGAGCAGTTCAGTGACCTGCTGCGGACGTGGAATGCCACGCCTTATGTTATCCTTCAGAACGGTATGTTTGCAGGCTATCTCAGCTTGTCCAAGGATAACGGTATGATCTATGAGATCGAGCTTACGGATATAGATCTCCTGCCTTCAGTTTCCAAATCGTTGATGGCTCACAAAGGCCTGCCAGATCTGCATTTCTCGCTTCCTGCCTATGCTAAGGACAAAATTAGACTTCTCGGTAGCGTTTGCGATATGTACAAAGTTGGATATCAGCACAATTATAACATGTTCAAATATGCGCCGGTTATAGAGGCGTATATGAAGTGTAAAGCGTTAGAGAGTAGCCTCCAAGACGGAAGGTTCGTATTGCGGATAGAGAGTGGGGAAACTGTAGACATTCAAGTGCGGAGCGGAGAAGTCATAGTTGAACATATTGTCGGAGGGAATGGTGATGTTCAACCGGACGCCATTCTATCGGCGAGTGAAGCAACGGCTCTGTTATTCTCGCCGCTTAGTTCGTATGCCGGATTTTCAGCTGAGGACGAGAGCCAGCCGAACTGTCCACAAGGCTGGTTTCCGCTACCGTTATTTACACCGCCGCTGGATTGCTGCTGATAGATTTTTAAATCTCGGAAATAGAGATACCACAGAAAAACGACAAGCAGGACACCCGAGGATTCATCCTTAGGTAGCCTGCTTGTTTTTTTGTGGTCCATAAGACAAAACTATTCCTTTGATTTGCAGTCCAACCGGTAATCGCCAGGTGTCATTCCTTCGTATTTCTTAAACAGACGGATGATGCCGGCTTCACTGGCATAGCCCAGACGGGATGCGATTTCGCGCACAGGTAGATCCGTAGATTCCAGCAATTCCTTGGCGATATTCAGCTTCAGCTTGGCAATGTAGTCTTTAACATTCTCCTGCTTGTACTTCTTGAACACGTTGGAGATATACTGTGGTGTGACTTCAAACTCCTGAGACAGCATATTCAGATCCAGCCAGGTTTCACCGGCATGTTGATTAATGTATTCGGCGATTCGATGTACAAGCTTCTCCGTTTTGCTTACGTTTTTATTTTCCGAGAGCACGGAGATTTTATCAATCATTTCCATGAACCTACGCTTGGCGACTTCCATGGAGGAGTGCTGAATCATCTCTTCAATGACATGTTCGTTGGTGGATGGAACCTCCCCTTTGGCTACCAGGAAGAAGTTCATTACCTTCATTAAGGTGGAGGCCACTTCATACAAAAGAAGTTTTGCTGCACCGACTCCGATATTTTTGGAAATGTTAACTTCAAAAATATTGTTCAGAAACTGTTTGGCCTGCTCATAGTGGCCGCTCTTCAGTAAATTGATGAGCTGATGTTCACTTTCCATGGAATAAAAGTAGTCAAAGCTCAGGTTTCCTAAATCCTCAAAGCTCATAGTTTCGTAATCATCCCGCAATTTGCTGTGCTCCAGCGCCTTTTTAGCTTCATCAAAGCATTCGGGCATGCTTTTCAGTTCTGAATATGCCGTGCTCAGACCAACATTCAGGTTTAAGTGATAGTGCCTGAATGCAAAGTGGATCAGCGCATTCGTCTGCTCTCTGGCGATGGACACTGCCTCAGCCGAAACAATGCCATCTCTCAATTGGATCAAAAACATCGATTGGTTACGCCCCAAATCAAAGAAATAACAAGAGAAATACTTCTTCATAAGTTCACAGCTAACGTTTTCAGCTACGACACGTGCGAGGGAAAGATTTTTCTCAGATAAATTGGTATTGTCCATAAAGAACGGACTGTCCATGTCAATCTCCAATGAGCCGATCAGGTACGTATTGGAAGTGAACTCGATACCGATGGACGATAACTGCTGAGCTACATCATCGTAGTTCGTAACCATCCCTCGGATCAGATTCAGCAAATAATCACGCCGGACAATTGGAAGCTGTTTTTCGATAATTTCGTTCAGTTCCTTATCATTCTGAATCTGGTCCACAATCGTTTTTTTAATATTCTCATACTCATTTTTTCCGCTTACCGAGGTTTGAGCATGAATTTGTATGAGCTCATTGATTTCCTTTAGCGGTTTGTAGCTTCGTTTTGCCAAGTAGCGGACAACGATAAGACCAGCCACTAAATAAATTAAGAAAATCGCGATAAAGTTCATCAAGTAGTTGAGATTTTCCTTAAAATACAGGCTCTTTGGCGTCGAAGCGATATACTTCCAGCCATTTTTCTCGGATACGATTTTATTCAAAATTTCATGACGAGATTCTGCCATTTTATCAAAGCTATCGAGTTTTTGGATATTTAGCGTTGGCGCGTCCGGAGAGCTTAGGATTAGACGGTCTTTTTCGTCAAGCACATAAATGTTCGAGTTTGTGACCTGATGCACTTGATTAATTAATGAGAACATATTACTAGCGTCCATTAGAAAAATGACTTGTCCTAGTGGCTTCGATGGGGTATTCATCGGAAAAGACTGGATGTAAGGAAGTACATCTACTATATTGCTCTCGTATTGATTCATTGTTTGAATAGACATGTATTCTTGAAAATGATAACCATGCAAATAATCTTTATTGAAGGTTTCATAATCCAAATCTACAAACTGATACATCAGGTCAAAAAATTTCTGGGCTTTCATTTTTATCGTAGGCGTTATGATTTCATCCGTGGAGTTGATGTAAACAAAATAGTCAAATAGAAAATCGCGGGGCTTTTGCTTGCTGGACATATCTTTCATCAGCTCAGTATAGCTGTAGGAAGGAACGCCTTTGGCTACCTGTTCGAGCTTGGAATTAAATACAATCGCGTTGCTCAGTTCTTTTATATAGGATATATCGTCTTCAATATCAGACTTGAGTTGGCCAAGTAAAGTAACTGTCGACAGCTCGGTCTGCATCGTGATTTGTTTATTTATTTTGGCGTAATAGACGAAGGCGCTGGAAAGGGTGAGAATTAGGATAGAGACATATGACAAGACGAAAATGGTATAGACACTGTTTTGTTTTTTTGGTTTTTTCTTGTTGTAAGGTAACAATGGCCACACGTCCTTGTCTCGTCATTTTTAATAGAAGCCTTTTAAGCTTATCATTCAGTGTAAGCCTTTTCAATAATGTTCAAGTATTTACTTGACAGGAATATTCCCTACAACTGAAGAATGAAATAAGATCATCCCACAGTTTGATTTATTTACCAAGTCGGATGCTTTATAATTAGACCTATCCGTAGGATAGCGGACATATTAATTATCCTTCGGACAATAAATTAGTTGTGAACAGGGGAGGCGTTGCCGATGATTCAATTTCCGAAACCGGATGTAGAACAGTTCTTTCAAACGTATGTTATTCGTTCCTTCGGAGTCCATGCGGATGAGTCGCGTTTGGTGTTCAGCAGCAGCTTGAACGGCAAATATAACTTATGGGCTATCGATATGAACGGGGAAACATCGTATCCTTATCCACTCACTTATAATGACCAGATTTGCAGCTTTATTAAGCTGGATCCAGAGGGACGGCATATTTTAACGGCATTTGACCGCGACGGGAATGAAAACTATCAATTTCATGCGCTTCGCTGGAACGGCGGCGATCCGATGCCGTTGTTTGAGGGGGCCTCACCAGAGGATAAGCACTACTTCGTTCATTTATCGGAAGATGGAAAACGGCTGTACTACTGCACTTCCAAGGATAATCCATCCTATCTGAATTCATGCGTGTATGACCTGGAATCGAAGCAGAATAAGCTCTTGATCGAAGGGAAGGATACGATAACCGAATTGGCTGGGGTTAGTCCCGATGAGAAAAGCGTTGTATATAGCAAAATGTACGCCAATACACATTATTTAAGTTTTGTAAGTCGTGAAGGCGAGGATGATCAGTGTCTGACTCCTTCACAGGAACAGGTTCATACTGCTGGGGATGTCATCTTCCTGGATAATGATACCCTGTTGTTCGCGACCAACTTTGACTCGGAATTTGCTTATATTGCAACTTATGATATTCCAAATAAAGAATTTAAGCCGCTCCGTCATATTGAGCGGGAGAGCGTCAGCCTGATGCGATATCATAAAGATTCGCGTACGGTCTATGTGGTCACTGAAAAGGGAGTTGAGGATAAGCTGTACGCTTATTCACTGGATAGTGGCGAATTGACACCAATTCCGCTTCCATCTGATATCGTTGAGCAGCTTACAGTAGCAAAATCGGGCAATCTGTATCTTCTGGCCCGCGGAGCGGTTAAGCCATTTAATATCTATCGATACCAGGATGGTGCATGGAATATGCTCACTCGAAATGTCATGACCGGATTGACCGAAGAAGATTTGGTATCTCCCGATGTCATTACATACCAATCATTTGACGGTATGGAAATTGAGGCGATGCTGTTCCGTGCCAAGGAGCAGCAAGCGAATGGTTATACGGTATTCTGGCCTCACGGCGGGCCTCAGGCGGCTGAACGGAAGCAGTTCCGTGCCATGTTCCAGTATATTATCGCACAGGGGTATAACATCTTCTGTCCGAATTTCCGCGGAAGCACCGGTTACGGGAGCTCTTTTGTGAAGTTGGTAGAGCAGGATTGGGGAGAGGGTCCGCGGAAGGATTGTCTGGCCGGCATGGACTGGTTGTTCGAGCAGGGGATATCCACGCGGGAGAAGTTGTTCGTTATGGGCGGAAGCTATGGCGGATACATGACGCTGCTGCTGGCAGGGCGTAACCCGGAATATTTCCGTGCAGCTATTGATATTGTTGGTGTCAGCAATTTGTTTACATTCTACAATTCTGTACCGGAACACTGGAAGCCAATTATGAAGCAATGGATCGGAGATCCGGAGCAGGACCGTGAACGGTTTATCAAGGATTCGCCAATTACGTATCTGGATAACATGGTTAATCCAATGCTTATCATTCAGGGGGCTAATGATCCCCGGGTTGTAAAGGAAGAATCGGATCAGATCGTTGAAGCTCTCCGGGCCAAGGGCCGTGATGTGGAATATCTTGTGTTCGAGGATGAAGGTCACGGAATTACGAAGAAAGCCAATGAGAAAATCGGGTATGCGCGCATGGTTGAGTTTCTTAACCGCTGCGAATAAAGTCCTTAGTTAAAAACGGCAGGTCAAGAGATGTCATATTCTCGGCCTGTTGTTTTAAATTTGCACACAGTATCACTTTTTGCTCATAAGTTGATTTTTACGACAATACACTATGCTTAGAAGGTCTGAGCAAGATCCTGACAATCGGCTGTCCGGAAGGAACGAAAGCGAAAACTGAGGAGGAATAAGATGAAAACGCTCACAAACCTGGTGACAGGGAATGCAGACAATAGCAAGGACATGGGGCTGATCATATGCTCTGGTTGCGATGAGTTGATTGACACTTTGCCGACGGATGGTGTGAAGATCATTCATAGCCAGTGCGGCAGGGATGAGTGCAGGAGGGCATGTCCTGAGGATTTGTGAGCGAAAGGAATGGTCTTTTATTAATCAACTGGCTGTATAATAAAACGGCAGTTCTGCAGGCTTTCGCCACAGCAGACTGCCGTTTACTTTAATGAGAATTAGAGCGTGTATCAGCTTGGTTTCTTGGTATACATAAGTCCGACTGTATGTGGACCACAATGACTGCTAATTACGCAGCCTGCAGTGGAAATACTGACTTGTCTTGCGCCTGTCTTTTCTTGAAGAACTTTTTTTAGCATGAGTGCTTCCGATTCAGCCATAGAATGTACAACGACAATAAGGTCGTTATCCATATCTTGAACACGATCCAGCGTATTACTCAACATCTGTTCCAAAGCTTTCTCTTTCTTGCCCCGAACTTTATAAGCAGGTATCATGCCGCCGTTAACAACCTTAATAACAGGTCTTATCTTCAGTAAACTTCCAATCACATTTTGCATGCCGGAGCAGCGTCCACCCTTATACAAGTAATCGAGTGTATCAATGACAAATTCGCATTCTACTTGATCCGTATAGCTGTTCAGCAGATCGACGATTTGCGGAATCGAAGAACCTTCTTTAGCAGCATGGACCGCTTTCATAACCAGAAGTCCGATCCCGCAGGACAGGTTGCGCGAATCAATCACGGTTACCCGGCCTGATGGCAGCTCTTCAGATGCAATGATGGCATTTTGATAAGTGGAGGACAGCTCTGATGAAATGCTCAAGAATAATATGTCGTCTCCCTGCTCGATAAACGGAGAAAATGCAGTAATAAAATCAGAAGGCGATGGTGCAGCAGTCTTCGGCAGGCTACCTGTTTCTTCAACTTTGGCATATAACTCTAAAGGCGTAATATCGACTCCGTCCCGAAGAGAATCTTCCCCAAACACAACATATAGCGGTACGATGCCGATGTCGTATTCTTCAATCCACGATGACGGTAAGTCACAGGTGCTGTCAGCGAATATTTTTATTTTACCAGACATGAACATCTCCCTTTAACTCTTTTAAATTCCTTTTATTATATCAAGGTTAGGTATGTTTTCAAAGGATAGAAATAGGCACGGTCGAAAAGTTCCAACAATTCTGTACATTGCAGCGACCGAACCCAACATCGTATCTGAAAAAGCCCCGATTAGAGGTAGATATCCTCATTGCGGGGCTTAAGCTTGTTCATCCTACTATTGATTTGTCTTTGCTGCTTCCAAATAGGTTTTAATAAAAGCCAATGCATTGGCTTCTTTCTCGGACCCGCCGCGGATTCCGGCTATCATTTCTGTTTTGGCTAAGGGCAGAGCTTCAGCGAGCGGGCTGTTCATGATATCTACCGCATATACTTTCTCAGCAGTTTCTTCTTCCAGTTTGGTCTTTATTAGCATATCGGGGGTGACCAGTGACTTGAGCTCGCCCTCAAGTTCCGGTTCGAGGCTTCTCGCAATGCCTTGATTGCCAACCCAGTTAAAGGCTGTCTGATCCATGATATACAGATCCGGACGCTCGGTAGTTAGCATAAGCATTGCTTTTTGGAGAAGGGCGACATCATTCGGTGAACCTGAGTCCATTGGAGGAACATACGTGATGTTAACCTGTACTCTTTTCCACTCTGGAAACTGTGATAAGATGGCATCCTCAATTGGTTTGTAGTCTTGACCCCCGTCAGGAGTCATGAAGGAGCCCAAAAACATGACGGATAAATCTACCGGTGGCAGATTGGCAAGCCGTTCCTGCTCGGCTCGATGGTTGAAAATACCAATGATTGCATAAATGATAATACCGAGGATAACAAGTCCGCCAAGTACATGGTATCTATAGTAACGGAAGAAATGCTCCGTCTTCTCCGCAGTTCCTGCCATGCCTTTAAATTTGCTGTATTTCTTGCGGCTTATTTCTTCCAGGGATTTGCGCTTTTCCTCATCCAAAATATAATTATATGCCCGTGTTACTTCTGCGAAACGTTCTTCTACTTCATCAGCCTTATCCGGATCCCGTCTTTGCTCGGAACGGGACTGTCGCATGAGCAGGGTATATCGGTTATCAAGTTCTTCTCTGGTTGCTGTTTCCGGAAGCCCCAGCTTCTCAAACGCTTCTTTCATCTGATCCATGAGTATGTCACCTCTTCATATACTGTGAGAGTTTCTTAGTTACCAGTATATAGTGTAACGGCCCCATGATACAAACGAAACGATTTAACATAGCACATGGATCACATGGATACACGGTACCCGATTTACTTGCGCGATTACAAAACTATTTTTTACCTTTGGGAGGAATCATTATTAAAGTAGGCTCGAGGGAGTAGAACGATTTTGGATTTTTTTTCTATTTATATCTGACATGGAGTATAGTTTTTACTCAGACAAGCATATGAATAGACATTCCTTCTCTTGGAGCTGTTCATTATGCAGTCTATTATCAAGTATTTTATTATCGTCATCGGGAGTGTTCTGATCGCCGCTGGGACGAATTTCTTTCTCGTTCCGTATAAAGTGCTGGACGGTGGGGTCATCGGTATCGCGTTGATCATCAATTATTTGTTCGATTTGCACATTGGCTTTGTTATAATACTGTGCAGCATCCCTATGTTCATGGCTGCTTGGCTGTTAAACCGTTCCATCTTTTATAACAGTTTGACGGGAATGTTGATTTCCTCTTTTGTTATAGACTTGTTGTCTCCATTACAGCCGGTTTTTCATCCATACTTAGATTGGGGAGCCATTTCAGGCGCTTCGGCCGGCGGGCTTTTGATCGGGACGGGGCTTGGCATTATGCTGCGATTTAATACAAGCACGGGGGGAACGGATTTGTTAGCCCATTTTCTCGCCCGACGAATTCCCCTGAATGTGGGAGTCATTATTTTATTGATGGATGTCATCATTATCGGAATCGGTGGACTTCTTCTGTCTGGTAGCACCTTTATTCTATCGATCTTTACGATCGTTTCAGGCGGAGTAGCTACAGGTCTATGCACAATGAAACCATGGTACAGAAAAAAATAAAAAACCGCAGTGTGCGACATTCACATATAGGATGCGCTCTGCGGTTTTTTCAAAATATAAGAAAGTATAAATTGCATATTGCATACTTGGCTTATATTTCTCGAAGAAACGTGATCGCCCGTTAAATAAGGACGCCGAAGGTGTTTCTTCTTGTGTATTTTCTATGATAAATGCATTATTTCAGATTTGCCTTAGCTTCATAGAAGGCGCGCATGTAAGCCTGAGCTTTCTCGGAGATCAGATTGTAGTCTCCCGCCTTGACGGCTTCCTTGGTTAAATCGGAACCAATGCCGACGGCAAAGGCGCCTGCTTGTACCCACTCAGCCAAATTATCCAAGCTTACACCGCCAGATGGCATAACATTAGCTTGTGGCAGAGGACCCCGCAGAGAAGGAATTACCGATGGAGAGAAGAGGTTTCCCGGGAACAGCTTGACCACATCAACACCAAGCTCCAGCGCAGCTAAAATATCGTTTACAGTGAAAGTTCCCGGCATTACCGGCACCCGATATCGGTTACAGAGAATAATGGTCTCCTTATCTAAGCCTGGAGAAACAATAAATTCAGCGCCAGCTAGAATGGCAAGTCTTGCCGTCTCGGAATCGAGAACTGTACCGGCTCCGATAATGGCGTAATTGTCCGCACTCGGATCGGCTGATGAGTACTTTTTGGACAACGCTGTAATGGCTTCCATGGCAAATGGCACCGTCAGCGTGATTTCCATAATCTTAATTCCACCTTCGATGGCCTTTTCCGCCATTCTGACGACCTCTTCCGGCGAATCGCCGCGAAGAACCGCAATAACACCAGCCTCATGGATTTGTTGGATAAGCTTCATTTTTTTCATCGTGTTCACTCCTGATCGATTTTGTCTACTGCTGTGTCTGCTACTTGCTACTATCGTTCAATATGCTCTGTATTACCGCGACGAAGCTCCACTTCTTCCCAGGTCGGGAGAGCTTCCCAATCACCGGGTGCTTGAATGACAAGGGAGCCTGTTAGCCCACCTAACCGGATGGATTCTTCGAGGGAATAACCTTTGGAAAGACCCGCCAGAAAGCCGGCACAAAAGCCGTCGCCTGCCCCAACGGTATCTACAACCTTATCCACCTTGTCAAATGGAACCGAATGGACATCGTCCTCTCGAACGATAACGTTGTTACCGTGAAAGCTTTTAACAACGGTTACAGCTTTAAGCTGACGGAGATTTTGGAGTATCTTATCATCGTCATCCGTCTGATACAAGAGCTTGCATTCATCGTGGCCCGGAAGGAAATAATCACATGATTGTGCCAACTCTAGCAGAACGGGACGAGCTTGTTCGATATTCCAGAGCTTCAGGCGGAGATTGGGATCAAAGCTGATCTGAACACCATTCTCCTTACACAGCGAGATCACGTGACGAATGGTATCGAGACAGCTTTGGCTCAGGGCCGCCGTAATTCCTGTGAAGTGTACGATTCGTGCCTGGGCAATGTAAGCAGCGTCGACTTGATCAGGAGTCAGCCTGCTTGCTGCGGAGCCTGCGCGATAATAATAAACGGATGATTTTCCTCTGACGGACTCTCGTAACATCAGGCCTGTTGGAGCATTACCAGTATATCGAACTCTGGATACATCTACGCCCTCTCCGCGAAGTGTTTTCACAATTCCTTGTGCAATCGGATCTTGTCCCAGTTGTCCGAACCATCCTACTGGACAGCCTAATCTTGCAAGGCCAATGGCCAGATTGCTCTCTGCTCCGCCGAAGGATTGTGCCATGGTACCGCCTTGTCCAATCCCCCTAGGGCCTTCTGGATATAATAGTCCCATGGACTCTCCGAAAGTGATGACATCATAGGGACGTTGTGTTTCAGTAGTCATAAACAGGCTGCCTCCTCATACTTACTTATGTACATTTATCACTTTACCTCGCGGTAATAGATAACTCAATGAAAAAAAAGCGCTTTCGGATAAGAAGATAATTTAATGACATTGTCTCTAACTTAATGTGGGAGAAAACACTCGTTTTAGAAAATGTTTATTGACAAACCGGCTGCATCGACTGTTAAGTGAAGTTAATCCTTTACTGCAGCAAAAAAAGAAAATTAGGGACAGTTATAATTGCTATTTGTGGGGAATAGGATATTTTTGTGTACCAAATTGGGTCATCCATGTGGACAGCAGACAGTCCATTGCAAAAGGAGCCGGTGGCAGCCGGCTCCGGTGACAACAGCCAGCGGGGCGGGGCGGATTATGGTTAAAGTGCTTCAATCAACCGATAAGAAATAGGATCATTCAAGAAGGGAAGGATCTATTTCTTATTATGGAAAGCAAGCATCGATACAACCAAAGTGGCGAACGAAATCATCAAAGTTAACGCTTCATTCACGCCCATAGATTTCACCTCCTGTTCTTCCGCCCCCTTGTCAGCTGGTATTGTAATATATAATATGCCAAATGCTTACATAAAAAGAACTAATTATAGGAAGCGCTTTCACGATTTATTCATAAATATTTGAAAATATCGTCAAATTGAGCAGATATATATAAATTTCAACAGGAGAAAACGGTAAAAGCTTGTATCCATCAACGGGACAGGTGTCTTTTTCATGTGATATTATAGATGTCACTGATATTGATAGGAAGGCAGGCATGGCATCACATGAATACAAGATCAGTCAAGTTGTTTGAACAAATGAAGGACCAGGTACTGAACATTATCTTGGAGAGCGGATTAAAACCTCATGACCCGCTACCCTCTGAGGGAGAGCTTGCGGATCGCTTTGGAGTCAGTCGAATGACCGGGAAGATGGCACTTCAAGCGTTGCAGGAGGAAGGAATCGTCTATCGTCTTCCGAGAAGAGGAACCTTTCTGGCGGATGTGGAACTGGAAGAATTGAGACAATCGGCAGGTATGAGACTGGCCTATGATTCCAAGCATCCCCGGCGTACCGGTCATTATATTGCTCTGATCGTACCTTCGATCGATGATTATGTCGGTAACATCATAACTTCTGTCGAACTGGCAGCAAAGGAACAGGGGTTCGAAGTAGTCATCAAAGTTACGGGGGATGAAGCCGCTGAGGCTAAGGCTGTGCGAAGTCTTTCCCGCCAGTCCGATATAACCGGCATCCTGCTGTTTCCGGTCGATCGAAAAATATGCGGAGATCATCTTCTCCGTCTGAAGCTTCAGAAATATCCAATCGTTATTCTGGACCGCCAATTCAATGAAATTGGTTTCGATAGTGTAAGCCATGACCATTACAGTGGCGCTTATAATATAACCTCACATCTGCTTCGAACGGGTCACCGGGAAATCGGGTTTATTACGAGCCATATGAACAAGGTTAAGAGCCGGGAGGAGCGTTATCAAGGATACATTGACGCTCTGTTGGAATGGAAAGTGGACATACACACAGATCGAATGCTTTTTCTTGAAGTCAATGAGACAGGGCTGCCGGGAGTAGCAGCAAAGCAGACCGCTATTCAGACGTTTCTTAACACAGACTGTAAGCTTACAGCCGTATTCTGTTCGGATGATTTTCTTGCGATGTCCACGTTGAATGCCGCGCTGAGTCTTGGATTCAAACTGCCTGAACGGCTGTCGATTGCCGGATTCTCTAACCATAGTGTGCTGCAATATGCTCAGTTACGAATGAGCACTGTCGGCCAGCCGATGAATGATTTTGGCAGCTCAGCCGTTCGTTTAGTTATGGATCGTTTGGATAATCCGGATGGTGATCCAGTAACCATTAGGCTAAAAACAGAATTAATTACTAATGATTCCACTATGCCTGAAATTTGATGCAGCGTTTATGTACTCCATAATCTCTATAAATCAATTTGCAAGAATGTCCATTTTTTAACCCTTTTTCCTAGTGAATCAGCTATGATAGAGATATTAACACTAGGGATATAAGAAGGGAATTTATATATATATGAAAAAATTACTGGGCTCATTTATTGCCGCTGCTTTAATTTCATCGGTCATTCACATATCAGACAGCTCATCTGTTGCATCTGCTGCATCCTCTGCCGTATTGTCGCTTCGGACTGATGAGCAGATCGTTGAGCTGGATACAGATCCTGTAATTAAGAATGGAACCCCTTTCCTACCGGTCTATATGCTAAGAGACTGGTCGGGAATGAAGCTGAAATGGGATCAGAAGAGCAGAAGTGTAACGGTCTGGTCAGATGGTGAACGGTATGTAATGAAGAACGGAAGCAGGACAGTAGTCAACGGAGATAAGAAAATTACGCTCGACACAGCTGTTTATATTGTTCATGGCCGAGCTATGATTCCAGCCTCGTTGCTGGAGAGAATAACGGGTGCTGAAGTGAAATGGGACAAGGATCTTGAAGCTATTATGGTGAAGTCCAATGGAAAAAGACCGATTGCGGTGGCGGACAATCGTCCTGATGTGAAGCTTTATGGGATTGATGAGAAGGATGGTGTATTTGAAGGCCTCGTGTTGGAAGCAGGGGGGAAACGCCATAAGTATAACTGGGAGACTCCGCTGAGCTGGAAGGATGTACCCCAGATGACGGTGCAGGACCTCAATAACGATGGTAAATCAGAAGTTGTGGTTATCCTGAATCAAGGTTCGGGAACCGGACTTCATATGCAGGAAATTCATGTGGTTAATCCTATTTCTTTTAAAGAAATACCAGTCGAGTCCCTGGAAGAAACGATTGGGAAATGGGTTTCGACCAAGCTGAAGAAAGATGGCAACATGCTTCATGTGACTGTTGATATTAAAGGCTCGCAGAACAATGTGAACATGCATATTCCGGATTTTGATTATGTGGATCAGACCGAGATGGGATTCGGCGCTGTGATGTACTATGCTGTTGAGAATAACAAGCTGGTACTACGTACAGGCGGTAACGTTTCATTTAGTGCATTTATCGGCGATTTAGAAATCACCTATGGTTTCAATAATGGACAATATGTAGCCGAGAAGGTACAGTTTATTCCGTTTGAGGAATACATGCAGTACGTACAATAACGATAAATTGTAAGCGGATAGAAAGGGTAGCAATATGAATCAGCGCCGCGATTAACGCTACCGGGAAGCGAGACGCCCTCTAGCTGGTTTTATGAGTGATATAAGTATACCTTCACTTCATCGAAGAGGTTGAAGGAAGAAGGGATTCGTGGTGAGTCCACGGGTTCGCCAGTTTCTCCATCAAATAATGGATTGGAAATATATCCATCTTTAAAGTTGTAGCGATCAAGATGATGATAGTTGGGTCCGTCCAAGGTGTTGTAGGCTTTCTCTATAATACCGACACAGCGTAACTTCTATAATCTTCGAGCACTTTCCAGCTAGGAAGGTCGTCGATCTCTTCCTCTGCTTCAATTAAAAAATCAATCGCCTTTGATGACCTTTTTTAATTCAGGATTCATTACAAAATTGGAAGTCTCCTGTGTATTGTAATCTACAGAAATTTTGAAAGATTGCTCCGAATGATCAACAACGAAGCCTTCAAAGTTTACTTTGTTGGCAACGATTGATGGCATCATTTCTTCTTTTGTGATCTCTACGTCTAAGTTGTATTTGTCTTTAAAAAAATGAATAGCCGTAGCCTTCGTTTCATTTATAATGTCTTGATTGCTGCTGCTATTCTCGGGAGTGTTGTTCTTATCCATGGTTTGGCATCCTCCAAGCAATAAAATAATAACGAGAAAACCAAGCAGCGCTATTAACGATCGAGATCTGGCTTTAATAACGATCAACCCCTTCGAAGTTTGATGATAAAACAAACAAGATTGTGGTACCTCCAAAATTTATTTTTTTTCGATAAACGGTTCATAACCCTTGGCCCTAATCGCAGCAACCAGTTCTGGGCTCATCGTGAAACTTGATGTAATATTTGTTTTGTAATTCACACTAATAGTGAAATATTGATCTTCACTCTCTATTACATTCCCTTCCAATATGACTTGTTCAGCTATATATGATGGAAGCATCTTTGATTGCGTTATCTCGACATTCAGCTCATACTTATCTTTTAAATGCTTGATAGCTGTAGTTTTGGCTTGATCAATGATCTTTTCTTCATTGCTGCTATTTTTGGTTGAGGTCTTGTTAGCTATTGCTTGGTATCCTCCAAGCAATAAAATAACGACGAATAAGCCAAGAAGTATTTTAATGGATCGAGATCTGGCTTTAATAACGATCAACCCCTTCGATGTAACCTGACTTAGGTTTTGATAAATATCAATCCAATAATTGGATGTGTTCAACCTTGAATTCTACAATCTGGAATTTTTTATTTCTATAGGAATAGATGCTCAAATAAATGCAGGACTCAAGCTGGGACTTTCTTTTTAGGTAATTTTTACAACTTTGGACTCATGACAAAATACTCAGTTTCTTTTTTCTCTGTTTTTTACGTGTTAGTCTGTATTTATTTGTAAGGGTCAATTCCATTGGCTAGGATTGTCTTTTCAAGCTCTGGAAGGTAGAACAATAAATAAAAAAAGAAGCCTTACGCTGTCTTTTCATCAGACGAGGCTTCTTTATCTTTAATTTGCTCTACTTGGGCACGTTTCCTTTTGGATGTTCTTTTTATTTTTAAGAGTAGGGGTTTGCGGTAGTAACACAATAACAGACGGAATATAAAATAAACGACGACAGAGGATATAAGACTATTTACAACAGATCCGATTAGGAAGTTTAAGCCCATATCGCCGAGTTTGCTGAAATAATCAGCAAGGACGGAATATTTTCTATCTGGAACAGGAATATGGATTACATCATGGAGTTCAATCGGTGGTGTCGTAGAAGAGAAGAGATGGCTGACCAGGACGCCGACTTTATAATTAATGAAAAAAAGCAGAGGCCAGAGCAGTTGGCCGATGGTTGCGGCAATTACAGCGGCTGCCATATTGCCTCGAACCATCCGGCTAAATGCCATGGCAATTAATATATCGATCCCAAAGGTAGGATACCAGCAGGGAAAAAAACCGGAAGAAAAACCGATAGCAATTTGGTGGTCGCTGTTTTTCATACGAAGCAGCGATAAAAAGTAATACTTAAGTGTTCTCAAGAATTTTCGAAGCAATTGAAGTTTCCTCCAGAAGTTGCAGAATAGAAGGCATGGATCATTGCATGATGAAATGGCTAAACAAAACCAGACAGAAGAAGGGGCCGTGTATATCGCGGCCCCTTCATTGAATATTGCCTTATTAATAGTATACAGGATCTGTAAAACAAAAGATATGTGACAGGAGTATTACTTTGACACACATAGTTATATGTGTTAAATTGTACTCATCCCAATATGAGGGAGGAAAATAGATGATTGAGTCATTACATAACAGCGATCTGGTTCGCGGTAATATTGATACGTTTATATTGAGGGTGTTAAAAGACGGAGATAATTACGGTTACCAGATTATTAAGGAAATATCTTTACGCGGCAACAATCGTTTCGAGCTGAAGGAGCCCACCTTGTATTCAAGTCTTAGAAGATTAGAGAAGCAGGGGTTCATTACTTCCTATTGGGGAGAAGAGACGCAAGGAGGACGGCGCAAATATTATACGTTAACGGCAGAGGGGCAGGACAGATTCACTCAGAATTGGGAAGAGTGGAAGGCAGCGAGGGAAATCATTGACGTCCTGATTGGTTATGGAAAGGAGCAGTAAATGATGACAAGCAGAAATGATTTGGAAATTTTTGTAGACCGTTTATTTGCGAATCATAGAAAGACCAAAGCCGTATTAGATCTCCGAGACGAGGTCCTTAGTAATTTGGAGGCTAAAGTAACAGATTATTTGGACAACGGAATGGAGTATCAGCACGCCGTTTGTCTTGCCATAGAGGATATTGAAGCGATTGACAATTTAATTGACGACAATCAGAAGATATATGTTTACAAATACAGATATGACATGGCGCAGAATGTGCTCTTGTACACGTTGATTGCCTGGATTCTGACCATTCCGCTGCGGCTTATGCCGATGGGCATGATGGTGAATAACTTACTTATTTTACTGATCGTTCCTTCAGGGATTTTCTTCTTCCTGTCCCATAGTCAAAAAGATGATCACCGCACTGCCATAATCAATACATTGAGGGTGCAGCGATTGAGTTATGCGGTGTGGGTTATCTGGGGAATATATGCAGCTGCAATTACAGCTTTTACGTTGATGACCCGATGGGGTAGCGACTTATGGTTCGGACGAAGTATCCGGATCGATGGACCCTATACTTTTTACGTTATTGTATTAGAGTTTGTCATCCCTCTGATTACTGTAATCATTCCACTGCTGATTCATAAGGCGGACAGACTTATTCAGAAATATGAGGTGAGAGAATGATGAATAAGAAGAACATATGGATTCTTATTCTGGTTATCATTGGTATAGGTGGTATTGTTGCTGTGGAGGGGTATGCGAAGCCAAAAGTGAGAGAGCAGGAAGCGCGATATGAAACAGAGCAGAAGAGCCCTTATACTCACGATATATCGCGCTCTTTGGAGTTTAGAAGCAAATACATGGGTAACGCCGGAAATATTGGTAATCTCAACAACTCTCTCCCGTATAGCGATATGAACAACACATTCCAGCTGTATCCTGATGAATTGACTGCGGAATTGAAATATAAAATCTTATCGGCTGAGCTTGAAACTGCGAAGCTACAGGAAATGCTGTTATATGTTGCTACAGCGAATTTTGTAATGATTGATAACTTGCAAGCACTGCGTTTGACGTTCGAAGATGCTGTCTTTACGATTCAAAGAAAGGCAGTAGAGGAATGGTATGGTGGAGAGGGAAGTCTGGTTTTATTGCAAAATAAACAGAACTGGCGTGAACTCGTTCAAGACAAAATGAAGGATCGAGAGTTCACTCAAAAGTTTAATGATCAATTGGTGACACGCGAAGCAGTTCAATAACGTTGAGTAAGGTGATGCAAGCTTCGGGATTAGAAAAACGGCTCGCTAGGGTTTCAATGGCGAGCCGTTTTTCTTTACTATTGTGTTGTCCTGCCCGCTCTTACACCGCGGCCATACTTGAGGGTGAGTGCCACACCGAATAGCATACCGATAAACGACATGACGGAGACGGATAAGTACAGCGTTTGTCCGCCGAAGGCGTTATAGATAGCTCCCCCTACATACGATGCAATGATGCCAGAAACCCCGAAGAACAGGAGAGCCAGAACGGTCTGACCTGTTGCGCGCCATTCCTCGGGCACGATCCGGTACAGATACTGGATTGCCGCCGAGTAGAAGATTGGAAAAGTGAACAGCTGCAGAACCTGCAGGTAGGCGAGCACATAAGGATCGGTAACCCATGCCGAGATGAAAAAACGTAAAAAATAAAAGGCGCCGGCTATTGTTATGATGACAAGTTCCTTCCCTTTCCGAAGCCACCAGAAGCTTAGGGCAAAAATCGCAATTTCGCTCCAGGCAGCAATAAACCAGGCTTGCCCGACTAGCTCCGGACTTCCTCCCAGCTCCTTGATATAAACACCGAGGAACGTGTCATTCATTCGTGCAGGAACGGAGCTAATGAAGACGAGCACAAGGAACAGCAAGGTCTCTTTGTTGCTCAGAAATTTTTTCAGACTGCTGAGGGTAACCGGCTTTCCTGTTACCGGAGCATCAGGCATTCCTATAATGATGATAAAGCTGACAAGTCCGATTCCAGCGAACAGATAGGCAAGACTGTGGGCACCCATATAGGACATGAAGTAGCCGGAACATAGCGCCATGACGCCATAGCCGAGTGCACCATATGTACGAATGGAGCCGTAGCTGATTCCGGCGGCCTCGGATACGCGAAAGTTCAAGCTTTCTGTTAAGGGATCAATCGGCATCAAGAAAAAATATAACAGCATAGCGAATACAATGAGTATGGAATAACTGCTTGATGCATACAGCAAATACCCGATTACACTGGAGCAAATAAGTAGTAGAAGGAGAACCTTGCGGACCGTCTTGGTCCGGTCACTGATCATCCCCCATAATGGCTGGGCAAATATCGTTATAATACCGCCGCTGCCTACGATAAATCCTATTTGCGCAGGGTTTAATCCTTGCTCGGCTAGATATACGGGTAGAAAGGGAATGAAAATCGCCAGCAGTGCAAAGTATAAGAAGTTGAATGATCGTAATGATGTGGTTTGTTTCATAAAATGTCCATGACCTCACTTGTTAGATTTCGAGAGGGGATTTAGCCGTTGGGCTTTTTCAAAAATGATTAATATGTCTGCATATGACATGATAACATGGTTTTAGATATCTATGCAGATTATCACTCCATATCTCGGCAAATGTCCAGTAATACACTAAAATCGCAAACATTTTCACTATGAAAGGTTTTCGTTTTCGAAAAAATTGTTAGAATAAAGAATAGCACGTCTCAAGAATTAAGAAGATATCATTCGATTTAAAGAGAGGAATATTAAACCTATGATTATTAAACCTAGAACACGTGGTTTTATTTGTACGACTGCCCATCCGGAAGGCTGCGCTCGTCAGGTGCTGGAGCAGATGGAGTATATTAAGTCCAAACCTGAGATTAAAGGTCCTCGTAATGTACTCGTCATTGGGGCTTCAACGGGGTACGGTCTTTCAGCGCGTATCACTGCGGCATTTGGGGCGCACGCCAACACGGTTGGGGTGTATCGTCCGAGCCAGGCAACCGAGAAGAGAACGGCATCAGCAGGATGGTACAATTCAGCTGCGTTTGAGAAAGCGGCCCGGGAAGCTAACCTTAAATCATTCAGTGTAACCGGAGACGCGTTCTCCGATGAGACGAAACAAAGAACGGCCGAGTTGATCCGAAGTGAACTGGGTCAAGTGGATCTGGTCGTGTACAGTGTGGCATCGGCTCGACGCACAAATCCGAAGACTGGCGAAGCTGTAAACTCTGTTCTTAAACCTATTGGAGCGCCGTATACGAACAAAACGGTCAATTTCCACACCGGGGAAGTAAGTGAAGTAACGATCGAGCCGGCGACGGAGCAGGAGATTCGGGACACGGTTGAGGTTATGGGAGGCGAGGATTGGGAATTGTGGATCCATCAGCTTCGTGAAGCTGGCGTGTTGACAGATAACGTCATAACGATTGCCTACTCCTACATCGGATCGGATATCACACAAGCTGTTTACCGGGATGGCTCAATCGGACAGGCGAAGGATCATCTGGAGGTGACAGCTCTAAAATTGAATGAGGAGCTCTCAGCCGGTGGAGGCCGGGCATTCGTATCGGTCAGCAAAGCACTGGTAACGCAGTCCAGTTCAGCGATTCCTGTCGTTCCTCTATATGTGTCTGCTCTTTATAAGGTCATGAAAGAGAAAGGGCTTCATGAAGGTTGTATTGAACAGACCTATCGCTTGTTTACGGATCGTTTGTACTCTGGACAAGAAACCCCGGTGGATGAGAAGGGCCGTATCCGTATTGATGATTGGGAGCTCCGCCCGGATGTGCAGGAAGAAGTGATCAAGTTGTGGGATCAGGTGAGTAGCGAGAATATTCATGAGCTTACGGATCTTGAAGGATACCGTCGCGAGTTCTTCCAGTTGTTTGGTTTTGAAACCGAAGGCGTTGATTACGACGCGGATGTTAATCCGGTTGTGGACATACCTAAAGCACGATAATAAGCTATTCATAACAGCAGTAAGTTATGAGGCGAGAAGATCCTGAATGAAGCGGGATCTTCTCGTTTTTTGTATCACCAACTTTATTCGGGCAGATAAATAAGTTTCGAGAATTTTAGAATCAATAAGTATGTGTTATATGGTTGACGATCTATTCGAGTCGGATTATTATTATCGTGACTGGAGTAAATAGGTTGATAAATTTAGAATTAAACAATTTCGATCATGAAAAATGCTCGTTATACGCCTGGTATTGACGTTATATGAGAATCATTAATCCAATGAGGAAAATAAATAGGGGTCTTTCAATGAAAAAGCATGATCAGGATTTTATGAGACAGCAAAATAAAATAACCGTCTATGAGCTGATTAAGAACGACAGCCCGATATCCAGGGCATCCATTGCAAAGAAGACGGAAATGAGCCCGACAACGGTCAGCCGGATCGTTGGAGAACTGACGAAGCAAGGATATGTCGCGGAATTTGAGCAGGTATCTTCTGGACTAGGGCGTAAAGCAACGATGCTAGGACTGATGGCAAATTCTGTTTTGTCCATTGGAGTGGAGATCGATAAGCACCGAATTAGTCTTGGTGTTGTGGATGTAAATGGCGCCGTACTAGTCTCCAAATTTCATCACCGGATACCCGAAGAGAGTGCGGAGATGACAATTACCACCATTGTCCGTATGCTGCAGGAGATCGTCGAGTCGGAAGGTCTTGATTCCGCCCGTATCGCCGGAATTGGAGTAGGCCTTCCCGGAATCGTGGACAATGAGAACGGCATAGTCGTCTTCTCAGTACAGCTGGGTTGGAAAAATATCGACATTGCGCATCGTTTGAAAGCGTTAACAGGATATGAGGTGGCGATAGATAACGAGCTTAAGGTGAAGGCACTTGCCGAACATCTTCGAGGATCTGCTGTTGGGTCAAAGCGGACAGCATTGCTTGGTTTCGGAACAGGTGTGGGTTCGGCTCTTATTATTGAGGGTGAGATTTACCGAGGGGAATCCAATAGTGCCGGTGAAATCGGGCATACGACCATTGATCCGAACGGTGCGATGTGTGAATGCGGCAAAGCAGGTTGTCTGCAGACGTATATCATTACAAGCGCGTTGCTGCTTGAAGCGAACAAGATCCGCAAGGTGGATACATTGGAGGAGATATTTGAAGCCCGGCGGTCCAAAGAGATGTGGGCTGTACAACTGATTGAGCGTGCACTTACTTATATCGCGATTACAGTGAACAATGTGCTCTGTGTATATAATCCCGACATTGTTATTTTGAGTGGTGAGTTGATCGAGAATTTTCCGGAGATTCGACAGGAGATTGAGGATTTGTGTTTTAACCGATTTGTGTGGGAGCCGCTGCGCGATTCATTCAGCCTGCAATACACTGCCCTTGGAGAAGAGGGTGTTATGATCGGCTCCGGCTTGCTGGCTCAGACGCGTTTTTTTTCATTGGAATAGAACGAAAAATTGATGAAAAGGTGGATTGAAAATGACTGGATTTACTGCATTAGTAGAGGAATATCGGGGCGGGTTGCTGGAAAATGTGCATTATGGGGCAATTAGTGTTGTAGATGAGACAGGGAAAGAGCTTTACAGCACAGGGGATTCTGAGCATGTGACATTTCTCCGTTCTGCCGCTAAACCGTTTCAGGCCATACCGGTCATAAAGCGTCGTATAGATGAGAAGTACGGGATAACTGGGGAGGAAGCCGCGCTATTTGCAGCCTCACATCGGGGTGAAGCTTTTCACATAGACGCCCTGGAATCCATTTTGCGTAAAACAGGCATTCAGGAGGAAGAATTACACTGCTGTCCGACCTATCCGTTGAATGAAGATGCTAAGGCTCAACGACTGCGCGGGAACGAAGAGAAGCGCCGAATATTTCATAACTGCTCCGGTAAGCATGCCGGATTGATCGCCCTTAGCAAACATATGGGATGGGATTCTGAGACGTATTACAGACCAGAGCATCCTGTTCAGAAGGAAATCATTGAAACGCTTGCTCTTTTTACAGAGGTTTCGCAAGAGCAGATTGGTCTGGGAGTAGATGGCTGCGGACTTCCGATTTTTGCGGTACCGCTAAAGTCGATTGCTTTAGCATATCTAAAGCTGGCTTGTTCTGATCTGATCCCGGATGAGGAGACACGATTTGCGGCAGAGCGGATATCTAAGCTGATGAATAATCATCCGAACATGATAGCTGATACCCAGTTTGTTTGTTCCACGTTATTAAAGGATTCGAATTTAACAGCTAAAGGCGGTGCAAAAGGTGTGTATGGAATTGGACTTCGTAAAGAACGAATCGGAATATCGCTGAAAGTATCCGACGGATCGGAGCAGGTATGGCCGAGTATCATTGCATCTATCCTGAAGTTTATTGGATATAGCAATGAGCATACGATCGACAGTCTATATGAGTTGATTCCGAACCAAATCGTAAATGACAACGGTCTGGTAGTCGGTGAGCGCAAAACGGTATTCTCTTTACAAGGTTAAGCAGTGAATCAAGGGCTTATCCGACGACCAATAAATATAGTAGGGAAGGGATAAATATGCATATTAAGTTGATTGCGGATCGGAAAACGGATGTTCAGATCTACCCGTTATATCAGAAAGAAGAGTTTATTTACCCGATCCGCGATGCATACCGGAAAGCAGGCAATACGGTTTGGTTTCTCAGCCGCAGTGAGGAAGATAGAGATATCCTCGTTGTCGGTTTGGGTGAACGTAACAGGCTGGATCTGGAAACCGTCCGGCGGGCGGGTGGTTTGTCCGCACGAAAGATTCAGAAGGAAGGATTGGTGTCGGCCTGTCTCGTTCGAAAGGCAGATCCCGGATGCTGTTCATTCAGTTCAGAGACATCATCCGAGTGGCTTCAAGCTTGGTTAGAAGGCTGGCTGCTCGGGCTGTACGGATTTCATAAATACCGCACCTCTTTCCCGCTGCCTGTGGAGGTAACCCTGCAAATTCATCCGGGAGACTGGCCGGAGATGACAGAGAATGAACTACAGCAGGTCATAAGAACGGCTAAAATCCGGGCGACCGGGACTATGTTTGCGAGGGACCTTGTGAATGAAACACCTGATTATTTGCATCCGGACAGGATGGTTGAGTGGATAAAAGCTCGTTTTAAGGATATTCCCGTAAAGGTCACGGTTTATAGAGGTGAGCAATTGGCGGAACATCAAATGAACGGCCTTCTCAAAGTGGGGGCAGGGAGCGTTTACCCCCCCGCCATGATTGAGCTCCGATATGAAGGGGATGCGTCACTGCCGCTTATAAGTCTTGTCGGTAAAGGAATCACATTTGATATGGGCGGCATGAATGTAAAGAGTGGTAAAGATATCAGTGATGCACGAATGGATATGGGAGGTGCAGCCGCAGTTGCTGGTGCAATGGATATTCTTGCTTCACAACGTGCCAAGGTCAATGTGGTGGCGCTGATCGCAGTCGCCGAAAATGTACCGGATGCCCATGCTATGCTACCTTCTTCAATCGTTACATTTCCTAATGGAATAACGGTACAGGCTGCTAATACAGATGCGGAAGGAAGGCTGGTGCTGGCGGATGCACTGCTACACGCTGCAGCACTCGGAGCGGTTGAGACGATTGATATTGCGACGCTTACGGGCAACGTAGGCGCAGCGCTGGGACTTGGCATTGCCGGTATATGGGGTGATGAGGATATGACACAACGCCTGGTTTCCATCGGTGATCGAAATGGGGAGAGACTGTGGCCGATGCCGCTTATGGATGAATATGAGTCGGAGCTACATAGCGATTATGCCGATCTTAGTAATATTGGCTCCTCATCACTGGCTGGGGCTATTACAGCAGCACTCTTTATACGCCGGTTCGTCACTAAGCCTATGAAGTGGGTTCATATCGACATGGCCGGAACCGTACAGTATAAAGGGGATGCGGGCTATTCGGCATCAGGTGCTACCGGCTATGGTGCACGTTTGCTTGCCGATTATGTCTTATTGCGGCATTGTACGGGTACACTTGACGAGAATGGTAAGGAGGTATTGTCATGATATTGGAAGTGATTGCGACTACGCTTCAGGATGCTTTGACTGCAGAAGAGAGCGGCGCGGATCGAATTGAACTAATTACAGCGGTAACGGAAGGGGGATTGACCCCCAGTATAGGATTAATCGAGCGGGTAACTGAAAGAGTTAAAATTCCGGTTAATGTGATGATTCGTCCTCACAGTCGGTCATTTATTATGGATGACGAGGATTTGGAAACGATGCTGGCAGATATAACTCGAATTAAGAACAGCGGAGCGGCAGGAATCGTTATGGGGCCTTTGACATCGGAGGGTACGATTGATGAGCCGACGCTAAAAAAGCTGTTGGCTGAAGCGGGCTCTCTGGACGTTACCTATCACCGGGCTTTTGACGAAGCGTTGGATCAACTAGCAGCGTTTGAGGTACTTAGCGGCTATCCGGAAATTTCCCGTATCTTGACTTCTGGCGGTCCTTCGCCTGCACCACAGTCGGTTCCAGAACTACAGCGGCTTGTAGAACGTTCGCAGGAAGGCGGCCCCCGTATTCTTGCCGGTTACGGTTTGACGCCGGAAGGGATCCTATCTTTTATTGAAGAAACGGGTGTGAAGGAGGTTCATTTCGGCTCTTCGATCCGTGAAGGACGCCGGGGTCTTGGATTGATTGACGGACCGCTTCTTCGGTCATTAGCAGATAAGCTGCATCAAATAAACTAAGATGTTGACGGTTTTAATCGGTATACCAAACAACCCGCCTCTTCACTGATGGAGAGACGGGTTGTTCTGTTTTTTATGAGATGCACACTCACTTATTTCAATGGAACCTGCTTGGATAATTTTTCGAACTGCTGCAGGTGCGGTGTAACTTTGGATTGGATGCTTTGAAAATATTTCAGCACCGCTTCATGTTTACGCTGCTCTGCTTTTGTGTCGCCTGGGAAGAAGGAGTATACCTTGTTAACAGATCCGTTTTTATACTGCGCACTGAACATCCTACCCGTTTTCCAAGATTCCTTCATGTTTGTATTACTACCCAGGATAGTTAGTGACTCAGTACCGTTTTTGTAGCTGAAACTGTAATCCGGATCGGCTAGCGCATGAATGACGTCATAACCGCTTTGAAGCTGATTGCTTTTGAACGTGCCGGTCTGAATCTGGTTCCATTGTACGGTGCCGTCTGCTAGGGTCACTTTATGGGTCAGTGTACCCGTACCCTCCATTTTGTCCCCGCTCCAGGACCCGCTGTATACCACTTTGTGCTGCTCGCCTTCTTTTGTATATTGATTGATATATTTTCCGTTACCGGAACGCATACCGTTTTTAAAGTCACCTGAGTATTGTTTGCCATCTCCCCAGTTAATGGTTCCGCGTCCGTTCGGCTGGCCATTCTCAACATCGCCATAGTAAGTCATACGTTCTGAGATATGTATCCATTCCTTGGAGGAAGCGGCCTCGGCAGAAGGTGAAGCTAAAACAAACGAGGTGGCTGTAAGTGACGCAGAGAGCGCCAATGACAGGGATAAAGCAGCAATTTTGTTCATGGTTTATATTCTCCTTTTAGTTCTCATTCCGTCTTAGATTATTATACTCCTTTCGGATCGGGAGCAACATACACAAGTAGGCCCCGGCTTCCATCCGTTGTTACCAGACTACTACGGCATGGCAACAACGGCGGTTCGGTAACCCTTGGTAAATCGAGGTAACCAGGAATGCAGTGGTCATATCCGCAGCTTTATTTTGAAATATCAATAAAACCTTCTCCAAACACATCTCGTACATCGTGAATCGTGACAAAGGCGTTTACATCCTCAGCCCGAACGATTTTTTTAAGACTGGAAACCTCCTGCTTGCTGATCACAATGTAGAGTATATCTTTCGTTTGTCCGGTGTAATAACCGTACCCTCGTAACACGGTCACCCCGCGATCCATGACTTCCGTAACGTGATTTGCAATGCGTTCGTGATGGGCCGAAATGATGGTCACCGCTTTTTTAGGATTCAAGCCTTCAATGATGAACTCCATGGCTTTGGTCCCGATATAGAGGAGGACAACCGTAAACATGACCTTCTCCACCCCAATGACAAAGATGGACATTCCGGCAACGATGAGATCAAAAAACAGCAGGGCATAGCTAACATTCCAATCCCAATATTTATTCGCGAGGCGGGCTAAAATTACTGTACCTGCCGTCGTGCCTCCAACCCTAATAATCAGTCCAATCCCGACACCGGCAAACAACCCGGCAAAAATAGCATTAATTAAGGGCTCGCTCGAGGATATCTGCCAGTTCTCTGTTAAGTGTAAAAATAGGGCGTTAAAAGCAACAGCGATGATGGTATAGTACGTCGTTCTCTTGTCCAGCAATTTGTAACCGATGATTAGCAAAATTCCGTTGATAACGATGCTAACAAGTGCTGGGGACCACTGAAGTGAATAATACAGAATGATTGAAATCCCGGTAACTCCGCCTTCTCCGAGATCATTGGGAATGACAAATAGATTTACCGCCAGAGCAAAAATAAATCCTCCGACGAGCAGCATAATCATATCAAATACTCTTTTTTTCATTGAAAATACCTCCATTACTTCAATAAACTCACAAAAAAAGCGATTAAAGGAAAATAATCATCCTTTAATCGCTTTATGCAATCAAACACAGGTTGCGCAGCTCTTTTGATAATCTCATTATAATGAACAATATAGGTGATGTAAATGATTTTAAATTAATTCTGATTAGAATAGAAGAGCAGTATTTCGAGATGAAAGATACCTCTATATGTGTTACATCAGTGTCTCTAGCATCTTGAATCCCCACTTACAGGAGATAGTATAATACGTACCGGAGGTGAATGGTTTGCATTCAAAAGACGATACGAATTTGCATGAAACATATCCAATTGGGGAAGTCGCTAAAATGACCGGAACCACTGTGAAAACCGTCCGTTACTATGACGAGATCGGTTTACTTAAGGCCACAAGCTATACCGAGGGAAGACATCGACTGTATACGAAGGAAGATATATGGCGCTTACAGCTGATTACAACTCTGCGTTATCTGGATTTTGGAATTAATGAAATAAGCAAGATGATATCTGGAGAAATACCGGTTGCCAAAGCACTTGACTGGCAGATCGAATCCTTAGAGACACAGGTTAATATCCGCCAAACAAACGGCCGCTTGGCACGAGCTGCAAGAGCTCATGAACGACCCCCAGTTTATAGTGGGTCTGAGAAATATTGAGTTTCTATTACCTCATATCGTTCATCAACCTCGATATAATGCTACCACATGGGTGAAGAAGATTGAGGAAATCCAGGATCGACTGACTAAAGCATTGAAGCAAAATTGTTCGGCCGACAGTCCGATTGTACAGGCCATCGTCGATGATATGGCCATGCTATATGCGAATTCAGAGCAGTTGGATCATAAAGAAGATTTCTTCCACTACTTTGTCGAATATTTTCAGAGAACCCAAACCAAACGTCTCGAACGATGCAATACGTTATGTTCCATTATAAGCCCACAATTCCACTTGCTTTCGAAAGGAAACCTCTTACTATTCCAAGGAATTGAATGGAAGCTTGAACAATTGCAAGATCAAGCCTTTCGGATATCGACTCCCTCCATCTTTTCATATAGCGGTGAAAATAGATATAAATCGGAGAAGCCCATATGCTTCATATTTTTTATTTTCATCCAATAATTACCACCAGCGGGTACATGCTCGTACCGTGGTAGAGTTTCCTCTACAAACTTGATAAACTCCTTATCACTCGAATTCCGTGCGTCTCTTAGTGAGTCATCGGCGCTCATCATCATAAATGGCTTCTTCAGCCCGTCTGCCGGAACCCGGAGTTTGCCATATAGAACACCGTCCATATTGAGAGCTGCTTTGATTCTGGAATCCGTCATTAGCATCTGGGTGCTTGTTGCCCCACCGAAGGAATGCCCAAACATTCCCACATTCTGCATATCCATTCGGCCTGTAAAACGTTGATCCGGATCATTCTTGGCCAGCTTCTCCACTTGATCCAGCACAAACTTCGCGTCTTCCACCCATCCTTCATTGGCTTTATCTAAATAGGCGATCGAGTTCGTATCTTGCGGCATATAATTGGCCACACGACCGTTAGAAAAAATGGAGGCCGTGCTGCTGTAAGTGTGATCTATACCTACCACGATATATCCTTGACTGACTAATTGTTCGATCTGAAAAGTGTTCTGATTTTTATGTCCACTAAATCCATGTGAGAAAAGAAGCACCGGATAAGCGGGTTCCTGATTGGAAATCTCCGCGTTCTCAATGGCATGCGTTTTGACATAACCAAAAGTTGTAAACAACAGCTTCGGCAGATTCAGAATCTTACTATAACCCTCTGCAAAAACATCCGCGTTAGAAATATAAGGGGCTACATTGCCTGTGGCTGTCGAATCAGCAGGATACCAGATCTGTACCATTAACTCGCGCTTGTCGCCAGGCTCCGGTGTGAAAGTTTCTTCCCGCTGTTCATCCTTCCAATCGTAGGTGACGGTGCCGATTTTGTACGGGCCTCTCGGCTTCTCGAAAGTGAATACCGGAAGTAGGAGAGGTAGCGCCACGGCAACGATAGGATATAGGGTTGCCAGCGTCGTAATTAGTACAAGGCGAACAGGAGATGTTTTCTTGTTCACTTCCTTCGGTTTAAGGAAGTGCCTGATAGTGAAGATAACGATAGGAATTAGCGTCATTGCATAAGCCGGAATCATCTGCCAGCGCATGCCTTCGACGAGTCCGTGTGTCAGCATGAATATGACGGAAATGCCGAAACCAATGAGTAGCCCTCGTTGCGACTTGTTCCTAGCAAATATTAACCAACCGAGCAATAGGACATTAAAGATGATATACAATATTTCAAAAGACCTCACAAGATAAAACCTCCTCATTTACTATTCTGGATGTCTTCTGGTTCAAAGTATAAGACCTCCTGTGAGGGGAGAATCAAAACTTATTTTCAATCCATAAGAGAGTCAAGAAGAAACAAGAGTCCCACTATGTAACAATGGGATAGAACGTTCATCTGGTCTTATCCGGTTAAACAACCTTGTGGTAAATGAAAAAAGGCAGACTTTGAGTGTTGTACAACGCGCCAGTAATGCGTTTAACGACACTCGAAGCCTGCCTTCATGGGTTGGGGGGGAGGTGCAATGTTGTTGTTTGCAGCCGCTATTCCTACGCTTGCTCGTGCCGCTGCCGATACTGACCCGGGGTTATACCCTCCAGCTTCTTGAACGTCCGGTTGAAGTATGACGGCTGATAACCGATTGATTCCGCGATTTCGTTCATCATCATATCGGTCTTGATAAGCATTTCCTTCGCGCGGTTTATTTTCAAGGCCGTGACATAATCTACGTAGTTAGAGCCGATCATTTGCTTGAACGCACGGCTCAACTGCGAAGTGCTGACCCCCGCTTCGGCAGCTATCGTCTCGAGCGACAGTTCGTTCATGAAATTATCCTCAATGCGGGCAAGGACATCCTCCACAACCTGCTTCATCGTTGTATTGTAGCTCTTGGTGAGCGAATCGATATACGGCCGGATAATTTTGCTCTCGAACCAGTCGAGGCATGCCTTCGTATCGCGGAGTGCGCTCAGCTCCTCGTATAGCCGGGCGCCGTCATAGACGGCATACGGATTATGTCCGGCCTGCAACATGGCGCGGTGAATGTTACCCATAAGCCGCATCAGCCCCTGATGCACGAGCCATTCGGCCGCCCCGCCTGCTTGCATGGCGGCAACGAAACGCTCGAGTCCTTTCATTGCCTCGTCTTCCAGTCCCATGTTGAGAGCATGTATCAAGTCCTGTTCTAGTTCAATTGGGAACTGGACCCGGTCAACCAGCTCCGACTGGTTTAATACTTGCTCCGCTTCGAGCAGCTGGCTGGCGGCGTCAAAGGCACGGTAGCGCAATGCCCGCCGCGCCTGCTCCAAAGCATGCGGCACATCCGTCCATCGTTCGGTCGGGCCGCTCATTACGATGGTCGCCTTTAGACGGAGCACGTCGCGTAGGGCGCGCTCATACTGCCTGCACAGTCGCCGGAGAGACTCCCGTCCCTCTGTTTCTGATGCAGGCTGCGGTAGAATGAGCACGACGCCGAAGGATCCATCGTCGAAAGCAAGTGTATGCGCGAAGTCAGAAGCATTCTGGGACAGTTCCTCTACAGCATTAATGGCGGCATATACCAGTAAATCATCGTCTTTGTCAGACAGAGGAGCACGCTCTTCGCCGAGCGGGTGCTGGCGGAAGACGACGGCGGCGAATCGCTTGCCCTCGATGTCCACGTCGAAGCTATGCAGCTTTGACGTCAGCTCAGCCTCCGTCAAGTGCGTGGCCTGTCCGGTGACGAAGCGGTTGATGTATGCCTCACGTAGGGCCGGCATGGATTGATTCAATTGGCTCTGCAGCGACTCGTTCGCGAACCGGTATTGCTTCCACTCGTGCTCAATATAATCGAGCTCGTTGCGCACGACCGCATCCGGTTTCCGCCAGCCGGCAAGCATATCCATGACCCGCCGGATCGGGTTATAAATCCGTCTTGTTGCGTACCAGCTCAGTACAAGAGCGGCTACCAACACTACGGAGAAACAAATAAGAATAATATGCGTGTACGCCTGGGTTGGAGCAGTGATAATCGATCGCGGCGTGCCGGAGACGAACGTCCAGCCGCTGCTGAGCTTCTCGAACGTGACGGCGTTAACAAGCAGCGTATCTCCGTTCAAGGGAACTTCCCAGCCTTCTGGTGGCCAGCTGCCTTCCTCAGCTTGGGACAGCTCGCTGCGGATAGCATCAAGCGTTTCGGGGGATTGGGCAGCAAGCTCGGACTGGCCGATGACGTGCCCTTCGCTGTCGAGCAGGATTGCTACCTTATCCGTATCGGTGAAGAGGTGCAGCTTTGACGGATTCAAATAAATGACGATCGCCCCATACGGCGTTGCACCGTTATAAGGCAGTTTCATGACGATGGCATGGGTGGAGCCGCCTTGCTGGAACGGGGGATCCAACTGATGTGTCCAGAAGATGCCGGCGTCGGCATCCATAAGTGTCTGCCACTGTTTTAACTCCACTTTGTCCTCCAACGTACGGGCGCCGAGCGACGTCTGCAGCACTTTGGCTTGCTTGTCCACGTACAAATACACCTGATCAATAAGAGGATCAGCGTTCTGAACGAGCGACAGCGTATCCAAGAGCTGATTTGTCTCTTCGAAGCGATTAGCGAAGTCCATGTCGGACAATGTCGGCTTGAAATGCGGCTTCACAACCATCTGTACCGCGTATTGGATAAGCTGTCCGAACTGGTTGTCGATTTGCTTGGCTGCATCCATCAGGGTTTCCTCGTTTTTTAATTGAAACTGCTTGACCAAATGCTGATTGCCGAAATACCAATAGGTGGCGCTAATGACTGTTATCGGCAGAGAAGTCAGCAGCACGGCAAGAACCATGCTCTGCCAATAGAACACTCCTTTCACTGCGAACTGCTTCATCCAAGGATGCCTCATCTATAAGTTCCTCCCTGTCGCTCTCACGAATGCCCTGTACTCCGGTACAACTCGTTTATACCATAAATATACTTAATCGGAATCAGCTTGAAAAGGTTTACATTGGTTTTACAAGACAGGTGTGTTCGATTTCTGCTGCAGAAAAAAAGTGCAATCCGGGGAAATTAATACCTGTTTCGCAGCGGTAGAAACATAAAAAAGCCTTGTCCCATGAGGCTTTCAGCCGTTGGAGCGAATCGGGAGCGTCAATAGCGCTCCGAACGGAAAAAAAGTCAAATTGCAAGTAATTTTGATAGCGCTTACATTTAGGTTAACCGTTCCGGTAATGACATCGTTAGCATGAACATGAAAGTGAGGTTTTTATATGAATCGACAAGGTAGCGCCGCAACTGCCGCGGGAAAGAAGGGTAGCTCTGTCTCTACTAAACGGATGGGGCGACGGAGCGTTTGGGCGGATGTCAAGCGGGAGAAGTATCTGCTTCTGCTAGCTTTGCCAGGCATCATTTTTTTCATTGTGTTTAAGTATATTCCGATTACGAATTTGGTTATTGCCTTTCAGGACTATTCACCGTATTTCGGCATAACGGGGAGTCCATGGGTCGGATTCGAACACTTCAGCCGTTTTTTTAGCAATGAAGATTTCTATATGCTGCTGCGCAACACGCTGGCCATAAGTTTTCTCAATTTAATTTTCTTCTTTCCGGCACCCATCATTCTGTCTATCATGCTGAATGAAGTGCGCAATGCCATCGTCAAGCGGACGGTGCAGTCGCTGATTTACATTCCGCACTTTCTGTCTTGGGTACTTATTTATGGCTTGACGTTCCTCATGTTCTCTCAATCCGAGGGCTTGGTGAACAAATTTATGATTTCCATAGGTAATGACACTATAGATATTTTGTCTAACCCCAATTATTTCTGGGGCATGCTGACTGCGCAGTCCATATGGAAAGAAGTCGGCTGGGGCACGATTATTTTCCTCGCGGCTATCGCCGGCATCGATCCGCAGTTGTATGAAGCAGCCGTCATGGACGGGGCTGGACGAATGCGCCGCATTTGGCATATTACGCTACCCGGCATGCGCAACGTCATTATGATTCTGTTCATTCTTCGTCTCGGGACGATTATGGATACGGGCTTCGAGCAGATTTATCTTATGATGAACGCAGCGGTGTCGAATGTGGCCGAAGTGTTCGACACGTATGTGTACCGAGTCGGCATCAAGCAAGGGGAATTTAGTTACAGTACGGCCATCGGCCTGTTTAAATCGCTTGTCGGCGTTATCCTCGTCGTGACGGCCAACAAAGTAGCGAAGAAATTCGGGCAAGACAGCCTGTATTGACGGGTGAAAGTAATGTGCATGAGAGGAGTCGAGCTTCATGAGAGATTTAGGCTGGAAAGACCGCCTGTTTAACATTACCAACGTATCGTTATTGCTGCTGATCAGTTTGGCAACTGTATTTCCCATTTATTATACGGTTGTACTGTCCTTTACGGATCCAACGGAGTATTACAGCCGGCCGCTTATCCTGTTTCCGCAGAATTGGACGCTTGATGCCTACAAGCATCTGTTGTCGAACGGTCTGTTTATGAGCTCGCTTGGCATGAGCACGTTTCTCGCTACAGCGGGGACGGCGTTTAGCCTTATTGTAACGGGGGGGATGGCTTATGCCTTGTCGCGAAAGCGCCTCCCGTTCCGCAAAACGATTATGTTTCTTATTCTACTGACGTTTCTGTTCCAGCCGGGTTTGGTGCCGCTGTACTTGGTTGTCCGCAATTTGGGGCTCATAGACAGCGCGTGGTCGCTTATCCTTCCGGCTCTCACGAGCGCTTGGTACGTACTTTTGATGAAGGGCTTCTTTGACAGCATTCCGGACAGTCTGGAAGAAGCGGGACGCATAGACGGCTGCAATGAAATCGGTGTCTTCTGGCGTATTATGTTGCCGTTGTCGCTTCCGGCGTTGGTGGCGTTCGGACTGTTTTTCGCGGTCGGATATTGGAATACGTACTTCAACGCCCTTATGTTCATCAACGATCAGACGAAGTGGCCTCTGCAGGTACTGCTACAGAATATGTTGGTGGATCCGTCGACGATGGGTGGAGGAACAGGTGGGCTGGAGTTCCGCTTAAACCGTCAAATGCCTTCGGAGACGCTTAAGATGGCAGCGGTTGTTATCGCGACCGTACCGATTATGCTGGTGTATCCATTCTTACAGAAGCACTTCGCCAAAGGCGCGATGGTCGGCTCTGTCAAAGAATGATAATCATATAAGGATGCACAAGGTTAAATACCATGACAAGGTAAAAAAGGGAGGATCCACACATGCAAATCAAACACAAAAAATTGACATCTGTGCTCAAAACGTCGATGCTGCTTCTGCTGGCTAGCTCGGTATTACTGTCGGGCTGCGGCGGCGGTAAGGACAATGCGTCCGGTCAAGCAGGCGATAGCAGCCCGACAAAGATTACGATGCAGACACTGAACTATGCGCAGGATATGGTGGACAAGAGCAGTCCGCTCTGGCAGGAGCTCGAGAAGAAGACGAATACGGAGCTTAGCATTACGTGGCTCACACCGACGACGATCCAGGACAAAGTGAACGTGATGCTTGCTTCGGGGGACTTGCCGGACGTGACGTTTGTCGAAACCCTCAACAACTCGCAGCTTCAGAAGATGATCCAGCAAGGAGTGTTCTGGGATTTGACGCCTTATATTAAGGATTATCCGAATCTAAGCAGCCCACAGCTTGCACAGATGTGGGAGGATTCGAAGGTTGGCGGCAAGAACTATGCCATTCCGCGCTATTACCCGAGCTATGGCGGGGGACTGTTCCCGATGCTGCGCAAGGATTGGTTGGACAAGCTGGGCTTAGAGGCGCCGACAACGATGGACGAGTTGTTCGACGTGTTGGTGGCGTTTAGAGACAAGGATCCGAACGGAAATGGTCAGAAAGATGAAATTCCTTACGCAACGACACCAGGTTCGCTTCTCTTCATGTATGGCATTTATAACGAAACAATAGGAAACTGGAAGTTGAAGGATGGCAAGCTTGTACCGGTCATTACGGAGGATGCATCTCGCGACGCGCTTCTCTGGATTAAGAAGGCATTTGACGAGGGGCTGTTTCCGAAAGACTTTGCCATTATGAAGTTTTCCCAAGTCGTTGATCTCGTGCGCGGCGGGAAAGTGGGTACGAGTGACTTTTCGATGAATTCGGTATGGGGACACGGTATGGTAATCCGTGAGGCGATTCCGGAAGCTGAACTTATTCCAACTACGTATTTAGAGAACCCGAACGGCTTCAAATACACGCCATCTGGCTCGTCTTATTACGGTGTGTACCTCATTCCGAAGAAAGTGTCTGAGGAGAAGGTGAAGAAGATTCTTGAGGTATTCGATTACGGCAACAGTCCGGAAGGTAACGTCATGCTGTATCATGGTATGAAAGGTGTTCACTATAATGAGGAAGATGGAAAGAAAGTACTTACGGAACAAGGTAAAAAAGATATGGTGGGCGATGGTAATATGTCGAGCTTATTCCATCTTATCAGTGACGATATGTCGATCGGTGCAGTTGGCATGCCGGACGACTTGTATGAGCGCAACGTGCAGATTGTGAACGAACGCAAGAAGATTGCGGTGCTGGAGCCAGCGCGAGGATTGTATTCAGACGCGTATAACCGTCTCTATCCGGAGATTGAGAAGAAAGTCGATGACATACGTACGAAGGTCATCATCGGCCAAGAGACGATCGAGGCGTACGATCAATTCATCGAGCAGTTGAAGCAGGATAAAAACTTGCAGCTCATTACTGAAGAAATGAACAAGGAATATGAGAAGAAGGTTGCGAAGTAAGTAATTGATAGAGAGGAGCGCCATAGTCGGGCGCTCCTCTTTGTATTTTTTGCACACACAGGTGCTGATATTGTGTCCTTAAAAAGTCTGTAAATGTAAAATCATTGACAGTTATAATTTGGCTCTACTAGTATTAAAGTCAACTATCAAGATGTACACCAATGAATGTGAAGTCGAATCATCTAACAAATAGTGAAAGGAGAGTAATTGGTAAAAGCAGATGAAACAGAATTCTAAATGTGTGAGAGAGGGAGATGAAATGATGTATTCCTTATTTCGGAAATCAATGCTCTGGTGTCTGTCGGTACTTATTCCAATCTCTATGTTTTTGAGCAATTCCGGACGAGTAGAGGCAAGCAACACCGATACCACATTCGGACAGCCAGTTGATCTGGGATCTCCGATACAACAGATCAGCATTTTTGATAGTGCATATAACAAGGTTAATGGCAATGATTATATGTATACAACAGTGAGTGGTACACCCGCAATGCTTAACGTAATCAATCTTAGCACTTATGAAATCGTGGATACACTACCACTGAAGGGCAGTGCACAGGCATGGGTACATAAGGCGGATAAAAATGGAAGCGTTTACGTAGGGTCGACCTCCAATATTTTGTATCGTTATGACTCATCAAGCGGGAAGATTGAAGAGCTGGGAACACCCATACCGGGAGAAGGTGGCATCTGGTCTATGACACTTGATGATGATGGGAACGTATTATGGAGGAACCTTTCCTGGAGGGAAGATTTTTAAGTATGATGTTACTCAAAAACAATATATCAATTTCGGCAGCGCAGTTGAAGGACAGCAATATGTTCGGTCAATGGCTTACCATAACGGATCGATCTATGCTGGTACAGGCTCAACCGGACATTTGATTAAGATGGATCCGACAAGCGGCGCGAAAGAAGAAATTCCGTTGAAACCAATACCGGGCGTAAGTGAATATCCGTTTGTTTACAATCTTGATGTGGCGGGAGACTACTTGTTTGCCCATTTATCAGGCGGTTCTATAAAGAAGTTGATTATTTATGATCTGGTCAACAAGGAGTGGCTTGACACTGCTGTAGATGGATTTGACGGTGTTAAAGTATCTCCGGAACTGAACGGAAAAGTTTATTTCTTGAAAAGTCAAAAACTAGTGTCTTTTGATCTTACCTCTCATGAAGTGAGAGATACGGGCATCTCCCAGGTCATGTCTATGAAAAATTCCGGTTGGATTGGTTCAGACATTCAAAATATGAAACTGGCCAGCATCCAATTCAATGGTATCGTCACTTTGATGCAGCCTGAACAAGGCGTTCGTGAGGAACTTTATCCAATTGTGGAAGGGCAAAGTGCACCTCTCCATATTCTTGAAAAAGGTCCAGACGGGAATCTGTACATGAGTGCTTATCCTAGCGCAAACGGTGCACGTTATAATCCGGTAACCAAGTCTCGAGAAATGTTTACAATGAATCAGGCGGAGAGTATGGGGGCCTACCGGGATAAGCTTTATATTGGCATATACCCTGGCGCTGAGATCCATGAACTCACTCCTGACCTTCCTATCCAGCCAAATGAAAATCCGATTTACAAGTTCAGCATTGGTGAAGAACAGGATCGGCCGTATGTGTTTGCGGCAGGGGATGACAAAGTGTTTTTCGGAACGGTGCCTTTATACGGTAAACTTGGAGGTTCATTAGTGACTTACGAACCTGCCTCTGTTACATCGGTTACATATTCGGTTTACAGAAATGTTGTCGAGGACCAGAGCATTGTCGGTCTGGCATACAGAGACGGAAAGGTTTATGGATCCACCAGTATTCATGGCGGACTTGGCATAGAACCTACAGCAACCGAGGCCAAAATGTTTGTCTGGGATACGGTAACAGACAGCAAAATAACTGAATTTACTCCAGATCTGTCAACTGCTCTTAAAAAGCCGGTTATGATCAGCGGTTTAACCTTTGGTCCAGACGGGTTGCTCTGGGCAGCGGCAGACGGAATCATCTTTGCGGTGAACCCGGATACGCTGGAAATCGAGAAAGAAGCGTCAATATATCCGGAAGTGCAAAATTACGGCATGTGGAATCCTATCCACCTGCGATGGGGACAAGATGGACTGTTATATACAGATCTATACGGAAAAATAACAGTGCTCGATATCAGTACGATGGAAGTTGTGTACACTGGGCCTAAAACCAGCTATATGACAATCGGAGATGATGGAAACATCTATTATGTTGAAGGAACCCGTCTAAAAATGATTCCAGTCAATGACAGCGGAACAGAACAACCCGGAACTAAACCTTCCACGGATGTGAATGGTGATGGTAAGGTCAATCTCCTCGATTTAATGATGGTTGCAAAACATACTGGCAGTCCTGTTTCGGATACAATCTCTCATTTAGATATAAATGGAGACGGAATGATAGATGTGACAGATGTCGGATTAGTAGGCTTATCGATGATGGAGAATGGATTCCAAGAATGAGGAGAGGGTAGAACAATGATGAAATGGATGCGAATCACCATACCTGCTATTATGTTGTGCCTCATCATAGCAGTTGCTTCCCCAGCTGCGGCGGCTGCTGTTACTAAAGGAAGAGATGAAAGCGTTATCTCACTAAAAACTGAAGCTTCTACAGTATCCAAAGGTGATGTGGTGAAAATAAAGGTTTCGGTCCACCATGTTACGGATTTATATGGTATTCAGTTCCGTGTGAAATATGACGCATCAAAATTGGTGTTGAAAGAAGCTGTAGCGGTTGGTGGATATAACGATTTTGGCGGCAAGAAGACAGATGCCGATAAGGGAACGGTTCTCTTGCCTCTGCTGCGGGAACAAGTGTCAAATGTGTCAGAAGTACCTGCTCTAGACATAGCTGAACTAAGCTTTACCGCTCATGAGGCAGGTAAGGCAACTGTCGAGCTGCTAGAGATAAAGGCAGTTTCAACGGAGTCTTTTAAGAATGAAGCAGGATTGAAAGATTTGAAGGAAATTACAATGATCGTTCAGGGCCCACTGAGCATAGCCGTCCAGGGTTCCACGAATCCAGGCGTGCCTTCTAATCCCGATACTCCTTCATCCCCGAGCACACCGGTAAACCCGGGAGGGCAAAATGCAACAGATGGTGATTTAACCAAGGCTCTTAAGGAAATTGAACAAATGCTTAATAAACGTCAGTTGAAAGAGGCGGTATCTGCGGTCAGCAGCTTGTTTGCCAAAGAAAATCCTTCTTTCTCGGGCGACAAGCGGACGCAGTGGGAAGCCACGTTTAAGAAACTGATCGAAGATCTTCAACGGAGTGTAACCTTGGGAACAACTTCCTCAGACGGATCTGCCACAATAAACGATGAATCCTTGCAGTTTGCCGTGAAATCCATAACGGATCTGCTGACATTGTCCAAGAAACATGGGCTGCAACCGGCTGTAGACAAAGTTGTCATCTTACCGCTTGCTTCAAGTACAAAACCGGTGACTTCACTGCATATGACTGCCGAACAAATAGTACTGTTAGAAAAAAACGGAATGACGATGGTATTGGAGTGGGCACAGGGTAAGGTGAAGATTTATCCTGGATCGCTTCCGAAGAAAAGTGCTGTACGGATAAGTCTTTTTTCCTCGTCATCAACTTTTAAGGGATATAACAATCAGCTGAGGCAACTTGTTTCCTATAACCTTGATGTGTCGACGGTGGCAGGGGCTGAGTACGTGTCAGTTACTCAACTGCCGGGTAACATCGGCCTTGTCCTTCCATTCACAGCAGCAGATGAACAGCTCCATAAACTGGGCGTTTATAAGTGGGACGTACTCGGTTCTTGGAAATACATGCGGAACGCAAAACAGATGAACGGACTGTATGAGCTTGATGTTAATCAACCCGGTACTTATGCGATCATGGAATATTCCGTGGATTATACAGATATTCAGAAATTATATGACGAGGCAAAACACGCAATTGAAGCTTTATCGGCCAAACATTTAATGTTCGGAACAGGACAGGGGGAATTTTCACCTAACCAGGAAATAACACGTGCTGAATTCACTTCGTTGTTAGTAAGAGCGATGAATCTTGAGGTTTCAACCAAGTCACCGAATGTATTTAAGGATGTGAAAGCGGGGGCGTGGTATACCGGAGAAGTGTATGCTGCCTGGGAAGCGGGAATCGTCAAAGGGAACGGCAATAGCTTCCAACCTAATGAGAAACTAACCCGGGAGCAAATGGCCGTTATGCTGATGAATGCAACCGGTGCTGCCGGAAAGTCTGCTGTTTCAGAAGACGATAACAAATTCCGGGATGATGATCAGATTAGCAGCTGGGCGAAAGAGGCCATCTATTCCGCTAAGGAAAAAGGATTCATTAAAGGTAACGCCGTTAATAATTATTCTCCGAAGGACCATGCTTCCCGTTCAGAAGCGGCAATCATATTGCTTCGCTGGCTAAACCAAATATAAGGAGGGAGTCTATTGAAACTTTTACGGCAAGTGTTAATTATATTTACCGCCTTTATTCTCTTGATGACAACGGTGCTCACTGTCTCTGATGTTCCAACGGCTGCTGCTGCGAGTGGATTCCAAACAAAAGAGATTGAAATTCCAAATGCCGGATTTGAAGAAGAGGTTATAGATTCTGTTATACCGGGATGGAAGCCTTTGTGGCAGCCTTATGAAGATGCTTACTATGAAGTGACAACTGACCGCGCTTATTCGGGGAAAAGCAGCGTGAGATTAAGAGATACATCAACAACAAGAGGAACAATCATTCAGAGCGCTCCCTTGCCAGTCAAACCGGGAACAGAATACACCGCTTCTGCAATGATGTATCTTGAAGAACCTACCGTAGCGGCAACACTGCTTCTTCGTTTTTATGATGAGAATAATAAGCAGGTAGGCGCTGATGCTCTGTTCCATTATCGAAGTCCTAAAAATGAGTGGTTTAAAGGCGAGGTAAAGGGGATTGCACCTGAAAACGCCAAATATGCATCCGTCTTTGCATCAATTAGTAATTTTTTTACCGCGGTCGCCTATTATGATGACTTCAAATTGACCTATGAACAGAAGGATATGAGTCTATCGCTGCTCGCACCTGCTTCAGCAACGAAAGACAAACCGGTTACGGTAAATATTTCAGTAAATGATGCTGTGAATCTTTATGCGGCCGATCTGAGTCTCACCTATGATACAAAGACTCTGAAGGTTACCGAGGTTAAGCTTGATCCCGAATTTGAAGATGGTCAGGAGGCTTTTTTGACTTGGAAGGATCAAAACGGAAAACTTCGGATTATAACTTCTCAGCTCAAAAACCATTCTTTAAACGGTAATAAGACCATCGCGAATGTAACATTCCAGGTGCTGGACCAGACAGGAAATACAACGCTTACTATTCAGCGAGACTCTATTCTTGCACCTGTTAATGCTCAGGTTGATCAAGATCTTGTCCTGTTGCCGAGTGATGTCAAAGCTAGGATTACAATCATGGATAGTGAGGAAGACTTGAACCACGACGGTGTGGTGAATCTGGTTGATTTGTTACTGATCGGAAAAAACGTAGATAAGAAGCCGGAAGGAGGTATTCAACACTATGATCTGAACGGGGATGGAATTATCGATATCACGGATGTTGGCTTAGTTGCTCTTAAAGTGATGAAAAACTAATTTTCTTCTGAAATAACGAGGTTGCTACAAATTTTTTGAGGAGGAATACGATGCATATGAAGCTGAAACAATGGATGATGCTGTCATTCGCTATCTTAATAATATCTTCTGTAACGTTCTCCGGCGCTTTACCCGCAGGAGCGGAGAGCGGAGAGCCAGTTCGATTCAAAGGTAAAACTTTTGGACAACCGGTAGATCTCGGTGTGCCTATATCCAGAGTAGCCGTTAGTGATGCTGTGGTCGGCAAAGAGGATGGAAGAGATGTATTTTATACAACCGTTAATGGTGACACGGCTATTTTCAATGTCGTGGATGTTATGGACAACAAATTAATCCGTTCTTTTCCATTAGACGGAACCCAGCAAAGCTGGAGACATACGATCGCCCCGGACGGAACCGTGTATATCGGCGGGATTACGACATCCGGACAAACCAAAGGCGACTTATGGGCATATTCGCCCCTTACGAAAACCGTACAAAATTTAGGAGAGCCGATTAAAGGAGAGAAATCGATCTGGACCTTGACCACGGATGAGAAGGGGAATGTGTATGGCGGTACCTTTCAAAGCGGCAAAGTGTTTAAGTATGATCCCGTGAACAAAAAGTTCCGTGATTATGGCAGTATGGTTCAAGGACAAGAATATGTCCGGTCCATTGCATATCATGAAGGTTATGTATATGCCGGAATCGGAACAAAGGGCGATGTGGTCCGCCTGAATGTGGAGACCGGCGAGAAGCAGGTCATCTCCGATGGAGTAGCAGTCTTACTCGGTGTAGAAGCGAGTGCTGTTCCTTTTGCCTATGACATGACAGTTGTGAATGGATTGTTGGCCGTCAAGTTTGGCGATCCGTCCATGACGCTGCTGTTCTACGATTTGACAACAAAAGAGTGGCTGCCTCACAAAGTCGGGAAGGATGCGGGAGGCGTTACGGGTGCAGGCGTCTTTTCATTCAACCAGCTGGTTGCGAAAGACAACAAATTGTATGTACCCGCCAACGGTCATGTGACGGAAGTCAATCTGGATACGTTCGAAACGCGTCTGACCGCCATCAAATATGGAACGTCGTTCCGGGGCGCAGGATGGGTGGAATTCGACACGAACGGCAAAGAGCAGTCCTTTGTGACGATGAAGGGCAATGGCGATTACAGCATTTTTAATGTTGTGGACGAAACGATTGAGAACTTCCCGTCCGTTCTGCAGGGGCAGCCGAATCCGATTCACAATATCGAACAGGGACCTGACGAAAAGCTGTATATGTCCGGTTATCCGGGAGGCATAGCCGCCCAATTCGATCCAGTAACCCTTAAATACACAACGTTTGTCCTTGAACAAGCCGAGGGTATGATTGCCCACGGCAACGATATGTATTTTGGCGTATATCCGGGAGGGCATGTCTATAAAGCGGATACGACACAGCCTGTGCCCAAAGCCGAAAAGGTATTTACCATTGGTGATCATCAGGACCGGCCTTATATCATGAAGACGATAGAAGACAAAATCATGATCGGGACCATTCCAGACTACGGGCAGCTTGGCGGAGCGCTTACGATTTATGATCCGGTTACAGACAAGCATGAGGTATTCCGGGATATCGTCAAAAACCAGAGCATTGTTGGACTCGCCTATAAGGATGGGTATATTTACGGCTCCACGACGGTGCATGGCGGATTGGGCCTTTCGCCATCGGAACGATCCGCCAAAATGTTCGTTTGGGATGTGGCTAACAAGAAGAAAGTGACCGAATTTACGCTGGATATTCCGGGGTTGAGCAATCCGCCGATGATCAGCGGATTGACGGTGGGGCCGGACGGGAATATTTGGGGCGGCGTGAACGGGATTTTGTTTAAGCTGAATCCAAAAACGAATGAATTGATCGATTATAAAAATATTTATTCGGACATTAACAATTACGGCATGTGGCGCCCTTATCATTCCTACTGGAGCAAAGACGGACTGCTGTACATGGATCTTGCCGACCGGATTACGATTATCGATCCCAAAACCATGGATCATGTTCGTTTAGTTCCTGACAGCATGGAAGTGAAATTCATGAACATAGCGAAAGATGCTAACGGCAGTGAAAATATTTATTATGCAGATGCATCCAGCATGGGGAATCTGATGATGATCCCAATTTCGGATGCTGAATATGAAAATGCCGGTCAATTAAAGCTTGCCGCTCCGGCCTCAGCGAAACCTGGACAGACGGTTTCCATGACACTTCAGATGGAACAGGCGTCCCAATTATATGGTTTCAAGGCTAAAATTCAATATGAAACAGATAAATGGGAAGTCGTTAATGTCAGTGCAACCGAGGCCTGGAAAGAGCAGGGATACATGACATGGGCTAATGAAGGCGGCATCCTTACGCTGGTAGGAACCCAATTGAAGGAGAATAGTATTAACGGTGATGCCAGCCTTGCTGAAATTACATTAAAAGCCATCGGTGTTGAAGGTGATACTGTTGTTACGCTGTTAAAGGGAGCGGAAACGATTCGTTTAGACGGTGATCAGACAGGACATATCGATGTGCTTGGGCAGGATAAGCCCGTAAAAATTTCAATAGGTTTACCGAAAATTCCAGAAGACTTCAATGGCGACGGCAAGGTTGATGTGCTTGATCTGATGCTGATTTCGAAACAGGTTGGACTTTCGATTCAAGATCATAACCGCCATATGGATTTGAATGGGGATGGAAAGATCGATGTAGCAGACATGGCACTTGTCGGTCTTAAGATTATGAATTAAGTCCGGCATTGACCGCACCGGATTGTCCGGATAGTTAATCCAATTGCTCAGCTTCTTGTTATGCGTTCAATCAAAATAGTTGAGACTAATGGCTTCCGTACAAAAATCTGGTGACCAGGATCATTTTATGCCCGTTCAATGATATATTCTTTATAGACGAAGAACGTCCTTTTGCCTAGCGGCTGAAGGGCGTTTTTTATTTCTATTGAAAGGGGAGCGTATTCGAATGAACTTTGAACAAGCGCATCAAGCATTCCTCGACCGACACCTCGACTCTCGAGCAGGTGAGAGAAGAGGGCGACTTCTCAGAGGACACAACTATGCTGAAAAGCTGCTGCTCCAAAACGTGTGGTGGCCTCTGTTCGGTAATCTGGATCATCTGCACCCCGAGTATGGGGTTTATGATTGGAACCGTAAATCACAATTTCTAGATTTCGCGTTTATTCTGCCGTTTGGTCGTTTCGGAATAGAGTGTGACGGCTTTCAAAGTCATGTCAAAGACATGGACCGTGAAAGATTCAGCTACGCTCTGAATTGAGATACATTTCTTACAGGAATGGGATGGAAAATGATTCACTTTTCCTTTGTTGACGTACAAAACCGTCCCGAAGTATGCCGCATGCTACTGCAATTAGTCATGAGTCTGTATCTAATTCGCAATAAGACTGTGTCTTCAATTTCACCTTCTGAAAGAGAGGTGTTGCGGCTGGCGTGGAGCTTAGGAAAACCGTTGCGCCCGAAAGATGTTGTTGACTGTTATCAAGTAAACTTTCGCACAGCCCGCAAATGGTTGCAGGCATTAGTGGAGAAAGGGTTGCTCTGTTCGATCGTTCAAGGTAAATACACTTGTTACTATGAAGTGAAGGAAAACATCCCGGAGCAGTTGTTGTAAGAGGAGTATGGTTAACGATGCTGTATCGCATGTATACGCTGACCTAAACGGTTATGGTGTTAATCTTGTATGTTATACAACAATGGGCTGGCAGAGGGCCTGATTATACAAATATTGTTGTGAATTCTACAATAATTCCCCCCCACATGAGGCTAACAGATTATTTATTATCCGCTTTGTTGTATAAAGTGCAACAATGCGGCTTTTGGCGCAGAGTCACGAAGTGATGTTGTACTTTGTACAACTTTCTACATCCAATTAAGCTTTGATCCTACCAACGATTATTCAACCGTATCAACTTTTTTTCAACTGCACGAATGCGAAGTAAAAACAGCAGTCCATACGAAAAGATAACGATTGTCGTCTTCGTCCTTCTCTGGTTACAATTCAATCCGTAAGACCATATCCATACCGGGGAGGAATGCAAACATGAGGCAGATTAAAGATGAAGGTATTCAGGATGTCGGCAGGTATGATCGTACACCGCAGCTGACCAAAGAGCGCTGCAAAGAGGCGATAGACTTTATTGTGGGACAGGTGGACCGCAATCTTGAAACATTCGAAGGCACTTTTCCTTCCGAAGCCAGTACGAACAACGTTTACAGGCAGGTTGGAAATACCGAATGGACGCCGGCGTTTTGGACGGGGATGCTTTGGCTTGCCTACGAGACGACAGGGGATGCGAAATACCGCCTGGCGGCCGAAAATCAGCTGGGCAGCTACAAGCAGCGGGTAGAAGAACGCCGTTACACAGATACGCATGATTTGGGTTTTCTCTACACATTGTCCTGCGTCTCCGCTTACAAATTGACTGGAAATGAAGAGGCCAAGCAGCTCGCTTTGGCAGCCGCGGAGCTTCTTTACATCCGCTATTTGGATAAAGCGGGGATCATTCAGGCATGGGGGAACTTAAGCGATCCAAGGCAGCAGGGCCGAATGATTATCGACTGCTTGATGAATCTGCCGCTGTTATATTGGGCCAGCGAAGTGTCCGGTGAACATAAATATCAGGATGCTGCGGCTTCCCATGTCCAGATGGCGGCACAATATTTGATCCGGGAGGATGCATCCAGCTTCCATACCTTTTATATGGATACCGAAACGGGTGAACCGAAGTATGGCTCCACCGCGCAAGGGTATGCGGACGATTCCTGCTGGTCGCGCGGGCAAGCCTGGGGGATGTACGGCTTCCCGTTATCTTACCGCTATACGGATGATTTCGGGCTGATTGAGCTGACGAAAAAAATTACGAATTATTTCTTAAACCGGCTGCCGCAAGACTATGTCAGCTATTGGGATTTGATCTTTACGGAGGGCGAAGAAGAGAGGGACAGCTCCGCCGCCGCCATTGCCGTCTGCGGCCTGCTTGAAACCGCCGGGCATCTGCCGTTGACCGATTCCCTTAAACGGCTGTATGAAAACGCGGCCCTGCATATTCTGGAGTCCTTGATCGACAATTACATGACGCGCGAAACGCCGGAATCCAACGGCATTCTGCTGCATGCGGTGTACAGCAAGCCGGGAAATAACGGCGTTAACGAGTGCTGTATCTGGGGCGACTACTACATGTATGAAGCGCTTGTCCGGGTCACCAAAGACTGGAAACCATATTGGTAGAAGGGGAGCGGTAATGATGGGGAAAGCAAGTGGCGCGGAGAACGGGAGCAATCATGCAGGAATAAACGGGAGGGATCCGCGGACGGCATGGTGGACCGAGGCGAGATTCGGCATGTTCATCCACTGGGGATTGTATGCGCTTCCAGCGCAAGGCGAATGGATCATGTATGCGCAAAAGACGCCGCTACGTGAATATGAGCAGCTGGCGCAGCTATTCAATCCAACGGAGTTTGATGCCAAAGCCTGGGTATCCCTGGCGAAAGATGCGGGCATGCGGTATATCGTCATTACAGCCAAACATCATGACGGCTTCGCGATGTATCACTCGAAAGCAGATCCATTTAATATCGTGGACTCGACGCCTTTCAGCCGGGATCCGATGAAGGAACTGGCCGAGGCCTGCCGGGAAGCGGGCATCGTCTTATGTTTCTATTATTCGCATGTGATCGATTGGCATCATCCGCATGCCGTTCATAAAGAGCATAACAATACATGGGATTACAAGCTGGAGGAGAAGCGATTTACTGAATATTGGGAAGGAAAAGCAAAACCGCAATTAAAGGAACTTCTTACGGAATACGGCCGGGTCGGCCTATTGTGGTTCGATACTGCCGGAGGTTTGTCCGAGGAGGACAGCAAGGACATTATAGAACAAGTGCGCAGTCTTCAGCCGGACTGTCTAATCAATTCCAGGGTGTCCCATTACATGGGAATGGGCGATTACGTGTCCAAGGGAGACAATGAAATCGGAATGAGCGGCGAGGACATGAGACCTTGGGAGACGCCGATGACGCTGAACCAGTCATGGGGATATACGACCCGGGATCAGATATGGAAAACGGCGGATGCATTAATTCAAAAGCTCGTCCATGTCATCGGGAAAGGAGGCAACCTGCTGCTTAATGTCGGACCGACTCCGCAAGGAACCATCCCGGAACGGTCTGCGGAACGTTTGCGGGAGGTCGGCGAGTGGACCCGACGCAATGCGGAAGCGGTATACAGTACGGAAGGTAGCCCTTTCCCATGTGAGCTGGATTGGGGGGCGATTACAACAAAGCCGAGACGGATGTATCTTCATATTCATAATGCCAAGTGGCCGGCGGGCAGTCTGCGGTTGTGCGGTATCCGAAATAAGGTATCGCGCGCCTATCCATTGGCAGATCCGAATCAAGCAAGATTTGAGGTCGAGCAGACCTACGTTGGAAAGCTGGATTTACACACACTGAAGCTTCACCTGCCGCCGCAGCCAACGGATCAACATGTGTCCGTTATCGTTCTGGAGCTTGAAGGTGAAAACGACTTTGACCGTACTTTGACCCAAATGCCGGACGGCGTTTTTCAGCTGGATGTCCCGCATGCGCAAATAAGCATTCTCCGGGCTGCTGACGAAGAGCAGGAGCTTCCCGCGCTGCGGTGTGCGGAATGGAATTTCAAGCTGGTCGCGCCTGGCACATACGAATTGATGCTCCTCAGTTTCAAGCGTTATGACAAGGAATGGGCTGATTTGTACACGGAACCCATTCTGCTCGAAACGGCCGGGCAAAGTATCGTCAAAAATCTTGTGGAAGACGCGGCGGATGACCATTCTCCGTCGTGCCAGCATCCGTATACCGCCGTTTTGTCTCGGATCGGATATGTCACCTGGGAACAGGCTGGAATGCAAACGCTGGTGATTGGCTCGTCCAAACTGAAGGATCCATCCCCCCGGTTTACGGAAATTTGGCATGCCGATCCGGTTAAACTCCGGGCAATACGGCTTGTACGCGTCGCTGATTAGGAAAAATTGCCCCGCATGAATCAGATGATATACATAGATGATACAGATTGCTGAAAAACCCCGACACGACAGGCTTCTTCAGCCCGGTTGCAATGAACTGATCTTAAGAAAAGATAGAAAAATGAAGATTCGTCAGTCTAGAAATCTTACGAAAATACAAGGCTGATGAAAATGTTCCAGTTTCTTGCGAAGAGGACTTTTCCCTATACTTTGGATACCGGCTTGATCGAAATAAAACCAAAGTCCGGCGATTTAGTAACAATCAAAAAGGAGGCGCTTACATGAAGGGGAAAGTCAAGAAATTAGGAACTTTTGTATTAGCAGCTACTTTGGTTTTATCGCTTGCGGCATGCGGAAGCAGTTCCGGAAATGAACAAGACAAAGGGGGTACATCAGCAGAGAATCAGGCGGGCGAGACGCAAAAGCTTACAAATCTCACCTATTGGGTAAGCATGCATTCCGCAGTAGCGGCTCAAATGAAAACATATGCCGAGATGGGTATGTACAAGGAGCTCGAGAACATTACCGGCGTGAAAGTGGAATTCCAGCATCCGCCGACAGATGCGGCTCAAGCGCAAGAGCAGTTTAACCTGATGATGGTTTCCGAAAAGCTGCCGGATGTGATCGAAACTTCATGGATTGGATATCCGGGAGGACCGGAGAAAGCCATTCAAGACAATAAAATTATTAAATTAAATGATCTGATTGATCAACATGCACCGAATTTGAAAAAGCTGCTGGAAGAGAATCCCGATTGGAAAAAGCAGGTGACGACGGATGACGGAAGCTTGTTTATGTTTCCGTTCTTCCGGGGTGGCGAAAAGGTACGGGTGTTCTATGGACCTTCCATCCGCAAGGACTGGCTGGATAAGCTTGGACTGGAAGTTCCTACAACCATTGATGAATGGCATGAAGTGCTGAAGGCTTTTAAAGAAAAAGATCCGAACGGTAACGGCAAGGCGGATGAAATCCCGCTTTATTTCACCAAGGATGATGTGGGCGTTGGCGCTCCTTTCCTGGGAGCCTGGGGAATCAACTACGGTTTCTATCAAATCGATAATCAAGTGAAATACGGCCCGATCCAGCCGGAATATAAAGAGTTTCTGGCCACGTTGAACCAGTGGTATAAAGAAGGCCTGCTGGATAAGGATTTTGCGGCTCCGAACGACAAGCTGTTTGACGCCAAATTGACGGGCAACCAACTTGGTGCGGCTCCTACATATAATGGTGGCGGTATCGGTAAATATGCCAATCTGATGAAGGATAAAGACCCGAATTTCAATCTGGTGGCTGCTCCGTATCCGGTACTGAATAAGGGCGACAAGGCGATCTGGGGACAAAAGGATTTTGCCACGAACGGCTTTGGTGCCGCCATCTCGACAAGCAATACGAATCCGATTGAAACGGTAAAATGGCTTGACTATGCTTATGGTGAAAAAGGAGATCTGCTGTTCAACTACGGCAAGGAAGGCGAAGCTTACAAAATGGAAAACGGCAAGGCGATCTTTTTGCCGGAAGTGCTGAATCCTCCAAGCGGGGTCAGCTTGCAGCAGTCGTTTGCCAAGCATAACCGTTCAACCTGGAGCGCGCCATTCGTTCTGAGTGATGATTTCCAAATGCAATATCTGGCTTTGCCGAACCAGCGTGAGGCGCTGGATGTTTGGTCTCAGCCGACAGGTGAACGCAGAATGCCGCTCGTCACGCCAACCAAAGATGAAAGCTCGCAGTACGCTTCGCTAATGACGGATATCAACACTTACCGGGATGAAATGTTCTTGAAGTTTATTATGGGCGCCGAGCCGCTCGAGAACTTCGATAAATACGTGAAGAAAATTGAGACCATGGGTATTGAAGATGCGATCAAAATTCAACAGGCAGCTCTTGACCGGTTCAACAAGCGGTAATTGTTCCAGTAAGGCAAGTGCCTTTTCGGCCCGGGGGATGAGCGGTTCATCTCCCGGTTTTTCAAAAATTCCGGAAAAACTTTACGAGAATTACGACATGGAAAGGCAGGGAGACGAATGTGGCAGGTAATAAATAAAAGGCCGATGAACAAGCGGCCGGCGAAAAGCAACAAGGATCTTTCCAAAGGTCAAATCATACGGAAGGACCTGCGCCGGAACTGGATCATTTACTTGATGGCGCTGCCCGTCATTGCCTATTATCTTATTTTTCACTACGGTCCGATGTACGGTTTGCAAATCGCGTTTAAAGACTATACTCCTGCCGACGGCATATGGGGAAGTCCATGGGCCGGATTCAAGCATTTCGATAGTTTTTTTAACGGCATCTATTTCTGGAGACTGATCCAGAATACCGTGCTGATCAATGTCTATGACCTGATTTTCGGGTTCCCGTCAGCGATCATCTTGGCCATTCTGTTGAATGAAATCCGAAAAATGGCGTTCAAACGCGTTGTTCAAACGATTTCTTATTTGCCGCATTTTATATCGATCGTTGTTGTTGCAGGCATGCTGTTTGATTTTTTGAGCCGTGACGGCCTGATCAACCAACTGCTGGGCTTTATCGGGGTTGAACCGATTGACTTCCTGAAGGAAGCCGGCTGGTTCCGGTTTATTTTCGTATCGTCCGGCATTTGGCAGGGTGTAGGCTGGGGCTCCATCATTTATTTGGCTGCGATCGCCAATATCGATCCGACGTTATATGAAGCGGCCAAAATTGACGGGGCGAACCGCTGGAAGCAAATTTTCCATATTACGATCCCGGGAATTATGCCTACGATCGTGATCATGTTCATTCTGAATATGGGCAGCCTGTTGTCGGTCGGCAGCGAAAAGGTGCTCCTGCTGTATAACCCGCTCACTTATGAAACGGCGGACGTGATTTCCACCTACGTATACCGCAAAGGTATTTTGGAGGCAAGTTACAGCTTCACGGCGGCGGTTGGTTTGTTTAACTCCGTCATCAGTTTGATTTTGATCGTGTCAGCGAATGCCATCAGCAAACGTGTATCCGAAAATAAATTATGGTAAGGAGGAATCAAACAATGGGCGCACAAACAACAGGTGAAAAAGTATTCAGCGTTATTAATACGCTGCTGATGCTGCTTCTTTGTTTCGTTACGTTATACCCGTTTTTGTATGTTCTGTTTGCCTCCTTAAGTGAGGCATCGAGTTTTATTCAACACCGGGGCATGCTGCTGAAGCCGCTCGGATTCAACCTAGAAGCATACAAAGCGGTTTTCCAAAATCCGATGATTACGAGCGGTTACAGGAACACGCTCTTCTACGTGGCGGCCGGAACGGCAATCAATCTGTTGATGACGGCACTTGGGGCATACGTACTTTCCCGCCGAAATTTGTATTTTAAAAATGTGATGATGTTCGGGATTGTACTGACGATGGTGTTCAGCGGCGGATTGATTCCGAATTATATTCTGATCAATAAGCTGGGGATGATGAATACACCGTGGGCTCTGCTGATTCCCGGCGCCATCTCCACCTTTAATATGATCATTATGAGAACCGCTTTTCAGGGAGTGCCGATTTCCTTGGAAGAGTCGGCTAGAATCGATGGAGCCGGGGAACTTACCATTCTGTTCCGAATCGTCATTCCATTGTCTATGCCGGTGATTGCGGTCATGATTTTATGGTATGCGGTTGGACATTGGAACTCTTACTTTTCGGCGCTGGTCTATTTGCGGGACCGCACCATGTATCCGCTGCAGCTGGTTTTGCGTGAAATTTTGATTGCCAATTCGACCGACTCGATGTCAACGGGCGTCGCAGCGGACGACAAATATGCGATTGGCGAGACGATCAAATATGCAACGATTATCGTTTCCACGCTGCCGATTATTTGCTTGTATCCTTTCCTGCAAAAATACTTCGTCAAAGGGGTATTGATCGGCGCCATTAAGGAATAAATGGTGTCCACCCCTTACCGATTGCATTATAATGAATTTAAATATACATTTTAGCGCATTAAATGCATGAAATGGAAGGGGGGAGGCTTGTTGAAACGGCTGCTTCGTCCACTTGGATTCCGCAATTTGAGAAGTGTATGGATGACGATGTTAATCTCCAACTTGGTTCTTTTGCTGATCCCTGTATCGATGGGAGCTTTCCTGTATACCAAAGTGGAAGCAAGCCTGCAAAATGGGGCTAACCGTTCTAACCAAGCGATGTTGGAGCAGCTTAAGCTGTCTTTGGACAGCAAACTGAACGAAGTGGAAAAACTTGCCCAGCAGATTATTTTCGATCCGAAGCTCGAGTATTTATTAAAGCTGAATGAGGATCAGAACAGTCCGGACCGCTATAAATTTATCGAATTTATGCGGGACACGATGTCCCGGCCGGGCAACATTACCAACTTTATATTGGATTATTACGTATACTTCCGCAACAGCGATCTGGTGCTGAAGTCCGGTCTGTTGACGGACTCGCATAAATTTTATGATATGTATTATAGCTACCAGGGCATGTCATATGAACAGTGGCGGGAAGGGATGCTGACCAGCTTTCACACGATGGCATATCTGCCTTCGGCTACGCTACTCCGGCGTGCGGAATATGATCCGATGCAAAGCATCCAGAAAACGCCGCTGAACGTCATTACGTTTACGCAATCTCTCCCCGGACGCGACCGGAGCGACATTACGGGCAGTTTTGTCATTTTGATCGATGAAAGTCAAATCAAAGCGATGTTTGCCCAGATTGAATCCGCAAGCGACAGTTCGATCTATATCGTTGACGGTTATGGAAGAACCATCATGGCATCGGATAAGGAGCCGCTCCCTACGCAGCTGTTGTCACGGATCAACGGGAATGGAGGGCTGTTCAACCAAACCTTGAACGGGGACCCGAAAGTTATTTCGTATACCCCTTCCCAAAAGGAAGGATGGAAATATGTTTTAGTTACGCCAAGAAGCGTTTTTATGCAGCAAGTTATTCTAATTAAAAACTGGACGATCATTTTGTTTGCCTTATGCCTTAATGTCGGCTTGTCGGCCGCTTTTATCTTTACATACCGAAACTACAGCCCGCTGCGAAGAGCGGTGAACGCCATTCTCAGAGGGAAAAATTGGAGCAGCAAACCGTCTGTAAATGAATACGACTTTATTTTGCAAACCATTGAAGGTTCTCTCCATGAAGAAAAGACGCTGCGTAGCATGTTGGCCCGGCAAACTCCTGTCATACGTTCCAATTATCTTTCGCGTCTGATTCGGGGGCAAATGGACGTGGATACCTCGGAGAAGGGCGGACAAGCGCTGATGTTTATGGACATTTCATTTGTAAGCGATTACTTCGCGGTGATCGTTGTCCAGCTTGACAGCATTTTGAGGTTCAACGAGGAGCAAAGCGAGGAGATGTGGGCGCTCGCCAGATTTATCGTCTCCAACATCGGCATGGATATCATCCAAGAGCCGCATAAGGCTTTTGCCGTCGAGCTGGACCGCGACCGGGTGGCCTTGCTGAACAACTTTTCGTCGGAACAGCCCGAGGATGCGGAGCAGGTCATCAAGGAGATGGCTGAGTCGCTGAAAAACCTGATCGAGCAGCGGTTCAAAATTGATATTACCGTAGCCGTCGGTCTTCCGCACGCCGGGGCGAAGAGTGTTGGCGAAAGTTATGCGGAAGCGGTGGCGGCGCTTGAATACCGCATCATTAAAGGTGGAGGGACGATTATCTACTTCAAGGATATTACGAACGTCCACTCGCATTATTACTATCCGATCGACATCGAGGTGCAGCTGATCAATTCCGTCCGCAGCGGGGACACGGAAAATGTTCTTAAGCTGCTGGACACGATTTACATGATGAACTTTGAGTCAGGCAGCATTACACCGGAATTCGGCAGATGCCTGTTCTTTAACATCACAAGCACGTTCCTGAAGATCATCAATGCAACCGGGACGGACCAGCATGATATTTTAGGACGGGATATTGACCTTGTAAAGGATATTTTTTCGTATGAGACCGCGGAAGGCATGCAGCAGCGCATCAAAAAACTGTATGAATTGCTGACCGAATCGCTTGTCACGGATCGTACCGATCATTGTATTCAGCGGCTGCAGGATATGGAGCAATTTTTGGAGGAGCATTTCACGGACCCGAATATGGGCCTTGGCATGATGGCCGAACGGTTTGAGATGACGCCTCAATATGTATCTACTTTTTACAAAAAGCATAGCGGCATCAACCTTAGCGACTATATTACCAGAAAAAGAATTGAGCTTGCCAAGCAGCATATGTGCGAAAAGGACCTCACCAACGCCCGGATCGCGCAGCTTGTCGGATATACAAGCGACGTTGTGTTTATCCGTGCCTTTAAAAAGCTTGAAGGGGTTACGCCGGGCAGGTACCGTGAGAACATAGCTTCCGATGACGCCGGATAATGGGATGCCATTGTTGCGTTTTCTTTCGATCAGCAAAAAAATAGGAGGCTGTTTCCTTGGGAATTCCCAAAGAAACAGATTCCTTCATGCCGGCACTATGGCCTTGATAAGGGCACTTTTCTCTTTCAGATTTGTCGCTATAAGACGCGCGCCGGCGTTCTTTCAATTGTAGCAACATCCCAATCCCGTTCAATGGTATACTTTTTATAGACGAAGAACGTCCTTTTGCCTAGCGGCTGAAGGGCGTTTTTTATTTCTAATGAAAGGGGAGCGTATTCGAATGAACTTTGAGCAAGCGCATCAAGCATTCATCGACCGACACCTCGCCTACTTTCAAAGTCATGTCAAAGACATGGATCGTGAAAGATTTAGCTACGCTTTGAATCGAGATACATTTCTTACAGGAATGGGATGGAAAATGATTCACTTTTCCTTTGACGACGTGCAAAACCGTCCCGAAGTATGCCGAATGCTACTACAATTAGTCATAAGTCCATATCTACTTCGCAACAAGACTGTGTCTTCAATCACACCTGTTGAAAGAGATGTACTCCGGCTGGCATGGAGCATGGGAAAACCGTTGCGCCCGAAAGATGTTATCGACCGTTATCAAGTAAACTTTCGCACAGCCCGCAAATGGTTGCAGGCATTTGTGGAGAAAGGGTTGCTCCGTTCGATCGTTCAAGGCAAATACACTTGTTACTATGAAGTGAGGGAAAACATCCCGGAGCAGTTGTTGTAAGAGGAGTATGGTTAACGATGCTGTATCGCACGTATATGCTGACCTGAACGGTTATGGCATCTTAATCTTGTATGTTATACAACAATGGACTGGCAAAAGGGCTGAATATACTGATATTGTTGTAAATTCTACAATAATTCTCCGTCACATGAGGATAACAGATTATTTATTATCTACATTGTTGTAAGAAGTGCAACAATGTGGCCTTTGGCGTAGAGTCACGAAGTAATGTTGTACTTTGTACAACTTTCTACATCAATTGCGTAGTATCGAGCGAATATTTATGAGCCAGATGTAGCACTATTAGTACGCAGTTCAAACTTGAAGGATGTACTTTTGAATGTTTACTGAATCGATATAGCAGCAGTTGATATGGGGGAGTTGAATGGCTCCCTTTTTGCAATATAAGAAGAAGGAAAAGCAGTGCTGTGGTCTTAGAACACGTGAGACAACCGGTTTGAGAATTGCAGACCATACGGAGGTTACAAGGTGTAAGAGCAGCACTCCTTTGTTCTGGCTCAGACTTGGTTTCAGGGTACCGTGGATTAGAGTGGAACTTCCAAAGCATGAGTCAAAGTCATCAGCTGACCATTCATTGTAACTGCTCTCAACCCCTGCATGTTGATTCCCTGTTGACTCGAAACACTCCGAAACCCGTGCACGGAGGATACACCGCCACATCCCCAACAAAAAGAACCCGCGTATGACGCGAGCTCTTTGCTTTTATTCCTCTCCCGTTGCAATCGGATTCTCCTCATAACTAATCCAATCGCTCCAGCTGCCCCCGTACAGCTTCACATCCGTGAAGCCTGCTTCTTCCAGTGCGAGCACATTCGGGCAGGCAGAGACGCCGGATCCACAGTACACAATTACATCCCTATCCTTCGGAACGTCGTGAAAGCGCTGCAGAATTTCCTCGATGCTGATCCAGCGTCCTTGTTCATTCAAAAGCTCTTTCCAGAAGTAATTCACAGCTCCCGGGATGTGACCGGCTATGGGATCAATGGGCTCCTCGACGCCTTCATAACGGCGTTGTTCCCGGGAATCGATGAGATAAGCCGATCCGTTGTTGATTGCTTGTCTGACTCCCTCAACATCCACCAGCATGGTCTGCTGAATCTCCGGTTCATAACGAACCGGGATCACAACTGGTGTCTCTGCCGTTACAGGGTAACTTGTATTCTTCCACGCCGAGAACCCTTGATCCATAATATAAACGTTCTGGTGTCCTGTATATCTCAACATCCACCAGAGCCGGCTGGCTACCATGCCGCCCTGATCATCATATATGACAATACGCTTTTCTTTATCGATGCCCGCACGACCCAGTTTTCCGGCAAATTCGTTCATGTCCGGCAGGGGATGGCGGCCACCATGCGATGAAAGTGGGGAGGAGAGGTCTTTATTCAAATCCAAATATACTGAGTGTGGAATATGCTCCTCCGTGTATGCCAGCCTTCCTGCTTCGGGCTGCCCTAATGTAAAGCGGCAGTCGACAATGATCAAGTCCGGTTCAAACATTCGGGCAAGGAGCCACTTCATGGATACAATATATTTCATAAAGAAAGGCACCGCCTTTGCTGGAATGTATATGGGATTTATATTAAGCTGCGGCCAGCTGCTCCATGAATTGGTTGAGTTGACCGAAAGATTTGGATAGAGTTGTGGCAGCCACTTCATGTTTGGTAGCAAGCTCGGTTTGAGTGACAGGAATATCGAGCGCACGTGTGTACAGCTGATCCAAAGCTGCCTTAAAGCCGCCTGGTTTGCGGAAACGCGGAGACTCCTTTATACAGAAGCCGTTCCAGAGAATGAGCACGTTAAAAAGAACGACCATTTTTTCTTTCTCATTGTGCTCATAATCGTTGTATAACTGTGGAAATAATTCTTCCGCCAACTCGCGGTAAGAATCGTTGTCCCATTTCATTTCCCGAAGCGATGCTGTGAACTCCATCATATTAGACGGTGCGTTCAACATAGCCTGCTTCTCTTCTTGGGAAGGTTCGATATGATGGGGTTGTCTTTCTGCCTCGCGGTCTTTCTCAAGACAACATTTTTTGTATTTTTTGCCGCTGCCGCAGTGACAGGCATCATTTCTACCTATCTTGTTCAAAAAACTCACTCCTCAAATGGTTGTTTAACGGATTAATTATAACTCATCTATAATATCATAAAAGATAATATATAATTTGACCACCTGTTGAACTGGGATTACCATGTATTTTCGATAATTTCTTATAAAAAAAGACAAAATTAAGGCTTATTCCCTTCTTTGAAAGAGAAGGGAATAAGCCTTTTAGGTGAATTAACCATTTTCTTCTATTTAACAGGTATAAGTGCGATTGTTTACTTTTTAATGGCATTCATAATAAGGGAGGTGTATGCAGCAATTCCTTCAGGCTCCAGATGCACACGGTCTGATCTGAAATATTCGGGATGATCTTTACTTGCAGCATGCCAATCCACAAGCGTAGTATTCGGAAACTTCTTGCTGGTCTCAGCCAGCATGGTGTTTACGTTGCGCTCCCAGTCTCTTGGAACTTTAGTGTTTACAAGAATTACTTGTTTGGCTGTGCTCAGGGAACTGAGCAGAGACTCCAAATCCTTTTTGGCGAAAGCTCCGTTCGTTCCCAGGCCAATGATTACGACCCCGTTCAGCCGTCCTTTGGCTTTTAGCCCTGGGATAAGCTCATCCGCCTGATACATTTGCCGGCCGATCTTGGCATCAATCATTATTCCGGGAAGCTGCTTCTGCAGATAAGGCGTGACACCGACCATTACAGAATCGCCTATCGCTGTGACGGATGATCCGTCCTGAGGCTTTTGAGTACCGCCGCCCGGCTGTTTCGAGTTGTTGGGTTTCTTGGCTGTACTATCCGATGGTTTGTTGCCTGGTACCCTGGATTTATCCGGCTTCTTGGCAGGTTTTTCCTTTTCGGATGTACCTGGTTTACCGGGAGACTCGTTTACATTCTCGATGCCAGCGGGATTCTTAGCTGCTGGTTCTTTATGTACAGGATTTTCTGTTGGCACGCTTGCCTGGTCCTCTCCAAGTTTCTGGTTCGGCTTGGGTTTCTTTACAGATGTTGTTCCTTGATCTCCGGAAGTAGCCGTACTGTCCGGAGGGGTGTCATTACCTTGGGAAGGAGCTTCTATATTTTTATCCTGCTCTGGCTCCATAGTTGGATCAGCAGGGGGGATAAGGACGTCCACGAAAGCTTCTTCGGATTCCGGAGTCGTTGTAGCACCGGAGACGCTTGTCATCATCCCTGCACAAAATATTCCGATCAGCACAAGGGTGCTGCATGAAACGACCCAGCTTTTTAGAGAGAGCCGTCCCGGACGCCAATGTGGATGACGCACTTTTTGCCATAGTGTTTTAAGGGCTCCGTGGCGAATCGGCTCCTCAATGAACTTCCAGGATAGGGAGGCCAGAATAACGCTGGCAGCAACCTGCAAGGATGTGTGCAAGACGCTGTTCCCTATCGGGTTCCCGTCAGGACTTGTAAGGATGAGAACCGGATAATGCCATAAGTAAATACCATAGGAACGGACACCGATCCATCGCAGAGGCTTACTTCCTAATATTTTGCCGAGCAGTGCTGCCGGATGAGCCAAGACAGCAACGACGACAGCTGAGGCAAGAGAAAGAATGACCATACCGCCCTGATAAAGACTTGCATCATAGCGGTCCGTTTTCCACATCATGTACAAGACGAGGACGAGAGCGGCTGTTCCGGCGGTGTCCAGCCCCAGACGAACGAGAGGTGAGGCATTGGAGGATCGCTTATAGCTGGGCCAAATAATGGCGAGTGCGGCTCCAATCAGCAGTCCGAATGCTCGCGTGTCTGTGCCAAAATATACACGGCTTGGATCGCTGCCAGGCTCGTAAAGCAGTGCCATGGTTAACGCTGAGATACCCGCAAGGACGCAAATAAAATATAACATTTGTCCTCGGCGTGGAAATACATGAAGACCGATCAGCATAATGAGCGGCCATAAAATATAAAACTGCTCTTCTACCGCCAGGGACCACATATGTCCTAAGGGAGAAGGAGGGCCGAAGGATTCGAAATAAGATACGTCTTGAAATATAAACTGCCAGTTGCTTATGTATGTGACTGCCGCTGTAACGTCAACGCGGAGACTCGACATTCGGGAGGGATCAAATAGAGTAACCCATGCAACAATGATGATAAGCATTGCGAACATGGCTGGGAGCAGCCGCCGGAATCTTCTGTACCAGAAATCCTTCAGGTCGAGTCTGCCATTTATGCGCCATTGCGCTGCCAGTATATCTGTGATCAAGTAGCCGGAGAGCACGAAAAATATGCTAACTCCCAAGAAACCGCCAGGGGCAAAATCAAGGCCCCAATGATAGCTCATGACGCCGATCAATGCCAAAGCTCTAAGTCCATCCAGTCCCGGCATGTAGCGAGATTCTTTTTTCAATGGTTCAGGCACAGGTTATCACCCCTGCCTTGCACGAATTACGGAAGTTTTTGTCGTAAAAAAACCGGTTTGCCGCAGTGAAGTTCATATTCACAAACGTCTGGGTGCTATTATACAAGAAAGTCATTTGGAACATGTTAAACCTTCCCTTTCCAAAACAAGATGTCGTAGGTTAATACTAGCACCGCAGGAAAATAAGTAGGTGACAAAAAGGTAAACCTTAGGAAACATAATGATGTCAATAAAAAGACAGAATTTTAACTAACTCTTATGTCGAAAAAAAGTGAAAGGTGGAAAGGGATGTCGGCTCGTTGTTAACTACCGTCTGCAATTCCAGAAAGAAGAGGAGGCGTCTGTAACCTCCCCGTAGCCCTTAATGTGTATTCCAATAATTACTAGCTAATAGCCCCCTCCCTTTTTTTGAAAAAAGTTTTGAGTGCCTCGTAAACCTCGCCCTTGTCTTTGATCACATGGTATAAAAACTGATCCATCTTTATGTTTTTATACGCTGACATCAGCGTGCTGCTGCGGTTGTACTGGTTGACTTCGCCATACCCGAACATATTACTTACTTTGAGAAGCTCACCGATCAGCTTAACACATCGTTCATTATCCGAGGTCAGGTTGTCGCCATCCGAGAAATGAAAGGGGTAGATGTTGTATTGGGAAGGGGGATAGCGTGAGTGGATAATATCGAGTGCCTTAATGTAAGCGGAAGAACAGATTGTACCTCCGCTCTCACCACGTGTGAAAAAATCTTCCTCGGTTACTTCCTTGGCTTCCGTATGGTGTGCGATGAACACAATTTCAACTTTTTCGTACTGCCGGCGAAGGAAACGTGTCATCCAGAAGAAGAAGCTGCGGGCACAATATTTCTCGAAGGAGCCCATGGACCCTGATGTATCCATCATGGCAATGATCACTGCATTAGACTCGGGAATGACCGTGTCATCCCATGTTTTATAACGCAGATCGTCTGGACTGATGTGATGAATACCTGGATTGCCTGTTGTAGCATTACGGCGGAGATTTTCCAGAATCGTTCTTTTTTTGTCGATATTCGACATGATGCCTTTTTTACGAATATCGTTGAAGACGATGGAATGCGTTTCGATCTGCTCTTTATCCTTGGGCTGAAGCAGCGGGAGCTCGAGTTCCTCGAACAGCATGTTCTCAAGCTCTTCGATACTGACCTCTGTCTCCACCACATCCTGACCCGGCTGGTCTCCGGCCTTCTCTCCCTTTCCGGGTGCCTGTTGTGAAGGATCGCGGCCAAGAACGTCACCAACCTGGCTGTCACCATCTCCCTGCCCAACATGCTTTTGCTTCTGATAATTATAAATGAACCGGTACTCGTCAAGGCTGCGGATCGGCACTTTGATAATCTGCTTGCCATCCGAAAGAATAATGTTCTCCTCTGTGATGAGATCAGGCAGGTTCTGCTTGATGACTTCCTTGATCTTACGTTGATGGCGAACCTGGTCCTGATAGCCTTTGCGGTGGAGCGACCAATCTTCACGGGATACGACGAACGACAGGGCATCTTCGTTTTTCACGGGCAGGCACCTCCCACTTTCGGCCTTTGCCTAATACGGTCATAAGGTCTGTAGTATTTCATTATATTCTCGCTAGTGGTTGTTATGTGAGTGTGGATGGCTGGGAACCCGGTTTTCAGCTTGGTCTATTTTTGAATAACGAAAGAGCCTGCCTCAGCTCACATGATGTGTAAGCTGTGACAGGCCCTTTTATAAAGTGCATACTCTTTACATTAAGAAAGTACCAACTACGATGGAAACCCCGATGATGATCGAGCACAAAAGCTGTCAAAGATGAGATATACGAGACACAGACAGGGCGGACCTATCCGTTCAGAACGAATACGAACAGAGTCAGAATTATTAATAGGACGATACCGTTAATAATTGCGCCGATAACCGAGTGAGATCTTTTGTGGTTTTTGGAGAAGCTTCCAGCCAGTCCCAACAAAAAACCGATCAGATTGATAGCCAGGATAATAACGAACACAGCGGCCAGGGATGTCATGGCTTCAAGTGCCTCTTGAGGTGGCTGTAGTATCGGACCTTCCGGAGTAACATATGGCTCTATCATTGTCGTTCCGAGCGAAGCCATAATAATATAACCCAATAAAGTTACAATAGAGATGATAAAAGATGCAATTCCAAAACGGGATTGTTTTCTGTCCTCTGGTGGGATGAATGTATTCTTAGGTTGTTTTGAAGGCTCCTTCGATTTCGAAGGAGCGGACGGGGTCTGATGGTCCATAATTATTTCTCTCCTTATCAAACATTCAATTTCGAATCGTATCTGTTTAATTTTTCACAAAACAGCCGTGAAATCAAGTACTTTGCTTTTGCTAGATTGGTGGCAAACGGGTATTCCATCGGTTAAACTGAATAATAAGCATAGATTACAGGAAAATGCTGCACAAGGAAATGCAAAAGGAGTGGTCAAAAAAGATGCAGAGGACATTCATGGCATGGGGAGCTGTCCTAATGGCACTGTCCGTAGCGATCGGCGCATTCGGCGCTCACATGCTGGAAGGAAGAATCAGTGCGGATGAAATGGCAGTATATAAAACTGGCGTACATTACCACATGATTCATGGTATTGCTATCATCATTACGGGACTTGCTGCAGGTTTGTTCGGCGAATCCAGAAAGTTGTTCTGGGCCGGTGTGCTCTTTATCGCAGGAGTTATTATTTTCTCCGGAAGTTTGTATGTGCTGAGCCTGAGCGGAATCAAGTGGCTTGGTGCGATCACGCCGATCGGAGGCGTATCCTTTATTGCCGGCTGGCTGGTTCTAATGTCTTCGGCCTGGTCTGGGAAAAGGACATAGCAGTAGGCAGTAAGTAAATCAAAACGGCTTGCCTGTTCCCGTAGGGGAGGCGAAGCCGTTTTTTTAGAGATTAGAAAGTACAAACATTGGAGTTAAACAGCATCCTTATCTCGTAAGAAAAACTACCGCTAAGTGCGGTCTGTCTTCTTAGGTGTGTACGTCGATAACGTTTTTCTTAAGAGATAAGAAAGTATAAATATCGGAGTGAAGTGCATCTTTATTTCGGAAGAAAAAACTACCACTAAATACAGTCTGTCTTCTTTTAAAGATACGTCGATAGCCGATTTTTTCTATGTACTAGCTGCACTGAATTCGTCAATTTCATTCACATTAAACGTATATACCTGTTTTTCATCCACATGATAAACATTCACCAACTGATTGCTTTCATCATAGTTGAGAATTCGGCAGGGCAGACTTACCTGTTTACCGTTACGGTTCGCCGTCAGCCTCACAAGGCGGTTATCCTTTGAGTATATTTTTATCCATTCGTATGGATCACTCTCAGGCGGGACTGGAGTGCTGGCGGCAGCAGGCTTCTTTTCCTTTTCCGGTAAGGAAGCGCTTTTAGCTGAATTAGTCTTGGCGGTATTTTCTTTTTTGGTAGAGGATGATGATTCGTTTAACGCAGAAGACTTAGAGACTTTGGAGATGACAGAGCGTTTTTTGGCTTGGATCAGGGTGTCGATGATTTCACCAAGCTCTAGCCCCGATTTGACGCGAAAATCAATGACTTCTTCATGATTGTTTAGCATCTCCAGCAAATGTTGCAAAGCTAGTGCGTTGGAGCGGCTTTTTAATAGAATATCAACGTTAAATAAAAAACCGTTATCGTCTGTAGTTGCGTTATTGTTCATAGGTATATGATTCACCAGCTTTCAAAAACTTTCCTAAACACAACTATATCATACCTTTCAGATAATCATAGTCCTAATGTCACGCGGAATTACATAAAAATGTTTTATTAGCTAGAGACGTTAGCACCATACCGTATCCTACAGAATACACATGATCTTAGGCGTGTGAGGGGAGGTGTGTTTCATGGTTACACTATTGCCTATCGAAATTGAGGGACATACCGTCATGGGTGTGGAAGTAAAATTGCCTAAAACTACACTTTTGGCGATTTACACGACCCGCGGATATATTATGTGTGGGGCTCTGGACATAGGTCTACTTAACCAAAAGCTTGGAGACCGCCAGATTGTTGCCGGAAGAGCTGTCGGAGTCCGCACACTAGAGGATCTGCTTGAGGCACCATTGGAGTCAGTTACCGTTGAAGCTGAAAAATGGGGGGTACATCCAGGTTTGAAAGGCAAGGATGCAATCATCCGGATGTTGTAAGAGGTACTGATCTACAAATAGAGGACGATTCCGATGAGGGTCGTCCTCTTTGGTTGTTTTGTCTATTCAGCGAATAAGGCCTTCAAGTTTTCCGAAAATGGGGCCTTGACAATTCCTTTTTCTGTAATAATGGCCGTTACATATTCATGAGGCGTTACATCAAACGCCGGATTGTAAACCTTTACGCCAGATGGAGCTGTTCGTTTACCGAAGCCTTCCGTAATTTCTTCTGCCGGACGTTCTTCGATCGGAATGTCTGCACCCGTCGGTGTGTTCAAGTCAATGGTTGATAAAGGACTGGCCACATAAAATGGTATTCCATGTGCTTTAGCTAAAACAGCGACCCCATAGGTTCCGATCTTGTTGGCGACGTCTCCGTTCGCAGCAACCCTATCTGTTCCCACGATGACAGCCTGTATCCATCCTTTTGACATGACCATGGCCGCCATGTTGTCGGCGAGCAAAGTTACATCAATACCCGCTTGTTGAAGCTCGAAGGCGGTAAGACGCGCACCCTGAAGCACAGGTCTTGTCTCATCAGCAAATACTTTAAAGGAAATTCCCTGTTCGTGAGCGAGATACATGGGAGCGAGTGCTGTACCGTATCTGGCTGTTGCCAGACCTCCTGCATTGCAGTGGGTGAGAATGCCCATGCCGTCCTGAATAAGCGGTAGCGCATGTTCACCGATCTGCCGGCATACTTCTTCGTCTTCGGTGCGGATAGCATGAGCTTCAGCGAGAAGTCCTTCATTGAGACTAGTGATATTTTGATTCCCGCTGGCAAGTTTCTCGGCAGCCAGTTTCATCCGGTCCAAAGCCCAGAATAAATTGACTGCGGTTGGCCGTGATGTAGCCAGATAAGAACAAGTTTGATGAACATGATTTACCCATTCAGCTGTAACATCGCCTGGATAGCTATTCGCGCCAAGAACGACACCGTATGCTGCGGCGATGCCGATGGCTGGAGCTCCGCGGACCTTCATGGAGTGTATTCCTTCCCAGACATCTTCCGGGGTATACAGCTTCAGGTTGACGATCTCACCCGGGAGAAGCCGCTGATCCAGCATAACAAGATGATCGCCGCCCCATAGGAGGGATCTTAGCGGGCCAGTTGTTGAAGTAAGTATTGTGTTAGTGTTGCTCATATAGACACCTCTATTTCTGTAGTTGCAAGATGTACAAGCTTTAGTAAGTCATCCACGGTACCGACATTCCGGTGGTGGCGGACCAGATTTTTACCAACAGCGAGTGCTTTACGCTGCGCTGTTTCACGGGACTTATCATTTTCAATTCCATCAATGTCCGCTACATGCGACAAGCCGACAATTCTGCGTATTATTTTGCATCCAGCGAAGCCTGTAGCCTCTCGTAATACCTCAGTTAGGTAATGATCCTGATATCCAGGTGTTCGCGACATTTCGTCAACCAGGTCTTTGTTCCACAGATTACGGAAGGATGATTCAAAATGATTCCATACATCCTTAACCATCTCAAGAAGACGTTCTTCTCGTAATGTTAAGTCTTCACCGCTTTGGTTCCTGCCCGGTTGGGAAGCATAGTTGAGCAGCAGATTTCCGATTACAGCGCCAATATCAAATCCCATCGGTCCAAAGTAGGCAAATTCGGGATCGATCACTTTGGTAGATTCAGGAGTGACGAAGATACTTCCTGTATGCAAATCTCCATGCAGGAGCGCTTGGCTGTGTGTCAGGAATTTTTCCCGAAGCAGTGCCACCTCGAAATGAAGAGGCATGTCGTTTCGTAACGCTTCGGCTTCATCTTCAATGCTATCCGGGTAGCTGTTATTGGCTGAGCTGCGGTAAGGATCTTCAAATATGAGATCTTCCGTGATTTTGCACAAATCCGGATTAACGAAGCGCCCTGCAAGTTCTTTTTTCTCTTGCTGATTCATGCCAAGGTCCGAGGTGTAGAATAGTGTTCTCGCCAGAAATTGACCAATATGCTCCGCAAACCGGGGATATGTATTTCCATCGATTAATCCCTTCCGCATAATGGTATACTGGCTCAGATCCTCCATTATAGTATAGGCAAGTTCGTCCGAATAGGCGAATACTTTTGGTACGAAATCTGGACAAAGCCGATGCTGTATTTGGAGAGACTGTCGTTCAATACGCGCCCGGTCAAGCGACAGAGGCCAGGATTCCCCAACAACCTTTGCATAAGGAACGGCTTGTTTGATAATGATACTTTCAGCGGAATTTTCCGCGGTTACATGGAATACAAGATTTAGATTACCGTCACCGATCTCTCGGCAGTTAAGGGTAGCGTTGTCGGAAAAGACTCCGGGAAGGCTTTGCGCAAGCGCGATCACTTCTTCCGAAGTCAGCGGATGATATGCGGACATAGATGGTCACCTCCATATATAATAGAAAAAAGAAAAACCAACTTTTCTAGTAGGTATAATTCAGTATAACGGCAAACTAGTCACTTTTGTACATTTTTTTAACAATGACTTCTTCGGCCTTTGATTTGATTCGGAGCCAGCCCGCTGGGGTAAACTAGAAGTAGACGCCCGGCTTATTCGTAAATATTGTAATGAGATAATTTAAGGGTGAATCATATATGGAAAAGGAAGGGATTACTTATGGCTAAAACTCAATCAACTAAATCCAGCAGCAAAACGAGAAACTCTGGTGTAGAGCAAGCGCTGAACCAGCAGGTAGCTAATTTAAATGTTCTCTACGTGAAACTCCATAATTACCATTGGTATGTTGGCGGCGAGCAGTTTTTTTCCCTTCATGCTAAATTCGAAGAATTGTATGATGAGGTTACCTTGAAGATGGATGAGGTGGCTGAACGGTTGCTTGCGATCAAAGGGCGGCCGGCTGCTACGATGAAAGAATATCTTGAGATCTCTACGATTCAGGAGGCGACAGGCAATGAGGATACCCGCGGCATGGTGCAGCAGCTCGTAGAGGATTTTGCTACACTGTCTGAGGAACTGCAGGAAGGTATCGAAACAGCCGAGAAAGCGGAGGATACGCCTACTGCTGATATCCTGACAGGTTTCAAAGCGGACTTTGAGAAGCATATGTGGATGCTTCGCTCTTTTCTAGGATAAGAAAGTAGATTGAATGGGATGACTGGTGGATAAGGTCGAGAAATCCATTTTTTTGTTGGAAAATACAAATATACCTGCGCAGTCGTTACCCCCTAATCCTTCCGAATGTGACAACCGTTTGGTGACGTACAGTTATTAAACAACGTTGCTGGATGCAGCTCGAAAGGGAAGAGGGCTCAGCTTATAGTAACAGCTGTACCCGTGACAGACTGTAAAATAAAGGGCTTGACCGTCTATACGGTCAGGCTTTTTTCGTGGACGTTGGTGCAATGACAAAAGTCACACATCGGCTTGTCTGGTTGAATTAAAGTACCTTTTATTATAGAATGAGTTGAGAATCACTGAGAATCAGTTTAGAGTAATTATAAATAAATTTTCTTGTGATAAATCAGGGCGACGATCCTGTTATCATATACACACCACTATACTTTTTTCGACGGAGGGAATATCACATGTCAATGAAGTTTGTCATTGAAGGTTTGAAAGCAGAAATCGAAGGCAAAGAAATCCTTAAGGGTATTAACCTGGAGATGAATGGCGGTGAAGTACATGCCATCATGGGACCGAACGGAACAGGTAAAAGTACTCTTGCATCTGCTTTGATGGGCCATCCTAAATACGAAGTTACAGAAGGTAGCGCGACTTTGAACGGTGAGGATCTGCTTGAAATGGGCGTGGATGAGCGCGCTTTGGCAGGACTATTCCTGGCGATGCAATACCCAAGCGAAATCGCTGGTGTGACCAACTCCGACTTCCTTCGCAGTTCGATCAACGCACGCCGCGGTGAAGGAAATGAGATTTCTCTTATTAAATTCATTCGCCAAATGGAAGGCAAGATGAAAGAGCTTGAGATGAATCCTGAATTTGCTCATCGTTACCTGAACGAAGGCTTCTCCGGCGGTGAGAAGAAACGTAACGAAATTTTGCAGATGATGATGATGGAACCGAAGGTCGTTATTTTGGACGAAATTGACTCCGGTCTGGATATTGACGCACTGAGAATCGTGGCTAACGGTGTCAATGCAATGAAAACCGAAGATCGTGGTTTCTTGATTATTACCCACTATCAGCGTTTGCTTAACTACATCACTCCGGATTTTGTACACGTGATGATGCAAGGACGTATCGTTAAATCAGGCGGTCCTGAATTGGCTCAGCGTCTGGAAGCGGAAGGTTACGATTGGATTAAGGAAGAGCTCGGCATCACTGACGAAACTGTTGGTCAAGAAGCGTAAATAGACGGGAGGAGGAGAAGAAATGACAACACAAACCATTCTTCCGGTCAACGCTGAAGCATTGAAGGCACTGTCCGCAAGCAAGCAGGAGCCTGCTTGGGTAACGGAAAGCCGCCTGACATCGCTGGAACTGGCCGGCCAGTTGGAACTGCCTAAACTGGAGAAGCAGCGGATTGACCGCTGGAACATCCAGGCGTTTGGCGACTACAAGCAAAGTGAGCAGCTATCGTCTTTTGAAGATCTTCCACAAGAAGCGGCAAAACTTGTCGAAGGTTCAAGAGAAGGCGGACTCGTTATTCAGCGCAACTCGGGTACAGTGTACTCGAAGCTGTCCGAGGAGCTGGCTGCACAAGGCGTCATTTTTACCGATTTGGAAACAGCGGTTAAAGAACATGAGAATCTCGTGAAGCCTTACTTGCACCAGGCTGTAAAACGGGATGAACATTACCTTGCTGCATTGCACGCAGCAACTTGGAACGGTGGAGTATTCCTGTATGTCCCTAAAAATGTAGAGGTAGAACTGCCACTGCAGGCTGTAATGTTGACAGATAACGCTGAAGCGCTGTTTGCACCGCATGTACTCATCGTTGCTGATGCGAATAGCCGCGTCACTTATGTAGACAACTATCTATCCAATGGCTTGTCGGGGCATGTTACTCATAACGGTGCTGTTGAAGTGTTTGTTAAAAACGGAGCCAAGGTTCGTTTCGCATCGGTTCACCAACTGACATCGGAAACGACGGATATCACTTACCGCCGTGCAGTTGTTGAGAACGACGGATCCATCGAATGGATTGTCGGCGAAATGAATGATGGCGACACGGCAAGCGACACGATGAGCGTATTGCAAGGAAACGGTTCCTTGTCGGATCAGAAGGTAATTGCTGTCGGTTCCGGATCCCAGAAGATTAATTACACGACACAAGCACGCCATTTCGGCAAAAGCTCTGCGAGCCAAATGATTACCCGTGCGGTTATGCGTGAAGACGCTCAAGCGATCATTAACGGAATTACGAAGATCGAGAAGGGTGCAACAAAAGCGGACGGACAGCAAACCGAGCGTGTACTGATGCTCAGTCCGAAAGCACGCGGTGATGCGAACCCAATTCTTCTGATTGATGAAGATGATGTTACCGCAGGACACGCGGCTTCGGTAGGACAAGTGAATCAAGAGCAGATCTATTACCTGATGTCTCGTGGTATTTCCCGTACAACAGCGGAATCCTTGATCATTTACGGTTTCTTGGCGCCGGTAGTAAGCGAGATTCCTTTGGAAGGACTGCGCGATCAGCTTCAAGGACTTGTTGAAAGGAAGTTGGGACAATGAATGCCTCAATCCGCGAACAGTTTCCTATCCTACATCAGGAAATAAACGGGCATCCGCTGGTGTATCTCGATAACGCTGCGACTTCCCAGAAGCCGCGTGCTGTTATTGACGCCGTTAAACACTACTACGAATGGGAGAACGCCAACGTACATCGTGGCGTTCATACACTTGGTAGCCGGGCAACGGATGCGTATGAAGGTGCCCGAGAGAAAGTTGCCCGCTTCATCCATGCGAAAAGCACGGAGGAAATTATTTTCACACGCGGGACAACGACAGCTCTTAACCTGGTAGCCTCATCGTATGCACGTTCCGTCTGCGGACCCGGTGATGAAATCGTTCTGACGGAAATGGAGCATCATAGTAATCTCATACCGTGGCAGCAGGTGGCTCTTGCCGTCGGCGCTACGCTGAAATATATACCGATTCAGCCGGATGGTACAATTACATTGGAAGATGTAGAGAAGACCGTAACAAACCGCACCAAGATCGTGGCTATTGCTCATGTGTCTAATGTAATGGGTGTGGTTCACCGGGTGAAGGAAATTGCAGAGATTGCTCACCGCAACGGTGCAGTGATCGTTGTTGATGGAGCCCAGAGCACTCCACACATGAAAGTGGATGTTCAGGATCTGGACTGCGACTTTTACGCCCTGTCTGGGCATAAAATGTGCGCTCCGACCGGTATCGGGGCTCTATACGGCAAGAAGGCGCTGCTTGAAGAGATGGAGCCGATAGAGTTCGGTGGTGAGATGATCAACGATGTTGGCCTTTATGAGTCCAATTGGAAGGAGCTGCCTTGGAAGTTTGAAGGCGGAACCCCGATTATTGCTGGTGCTGTTGGACTAGGCGCAGCCATAGACTTTCTTGAAGAGGTTGGCATGGATGAGATTGAGCGTCATGAAAGCCGCCTTGCGGCTTATGCCATGAACCGTTTGGATGAGATTGAAGGGATTAGCCTGTACGGTCCGCGTAAGCGGGATGTTGGTCTCATTACTTTTAATCTTGGTGAAGTCCATCCGCATGATGTCGCAACCGTGCTTGATGCACAAGGAATTGCGATTCGCGCTGGTCATCATTGCTGCCAACCGCTGATGCGCTGGCTCAAGGTGTCTTCTACAGCACGCGCAAGTTTTTATCTGTATAATACAGAAGAAGACGTCGACAGGCTTGTCAGCGCCTTAATCCAGACAAAGGAGTATTTTGGCGATGCAACTTGACGATTTGTACAGACGTGTCATTATGGATCATTATAAAAATCCTCGTAACCGTGGGAAATTCGAAGAGGACGCCGTCACCATTGACTTGAACAATCCGACGTGCGGAGACCGGATTTCACTGCAGATGAAGGTCGAGGGCGGTATTGTGAAAGACGCCAAATATACGGGCGAAGGATGTTCGATCAGTATGTCCTCCGCTTCGATGATGACGGATGCCGTTAAAGGAAAAACGCTGGAAGAAGCTCTTGAGTTGGCTTCGAAATTCTCCTGTCTGATGCAGGGCGAAGATGTGGAATTTGAAGAATATGAAGATATTGAAGCCCTATCCGGTGTGAACAAGTTTCCTGCACGCATTAAATGCGCAACGCTGGCCTGGAATGCACTGCGAAAAGGAATAGATGGTAAAGAATAGAAACATTAGAACGATAGGAGGTAAGACGAATGGCCAAAAAAGCTCCAGAAATGGAAGAGTATAAATATGGTTTTCGTGATGAACACAAGGCTGTTTTTCAAACCGGTAAAGGTCTGACTCGCGAAATCGTGATAGAGATTTCTAAGATCAAGAACGAGCCGGAGTGGATGCTTGACTTCCGTCTGAAGTCTTTAGAACAGTTCGAGAAGATGGCAATGCCTAAATGGGGCGGAGACCTCGATGAACTGGATTTCAACGACATTCAATACTATGTAAGACCTTCTGAGAAGCAAGGTAAGACCTGGGAAGAGGTTCCTTCCGAGATTAAGGAGACCTTTGACAAGCTGGGTATTCCTGAAGCTGAGCAGAAGTTCCTCGCTGGTGTATCGGCTCAGTACGAATCTGAGGTTGTATACCACAACATGCAAAAGGATCTTGAAGACCAAGGCGTTATCTTCACAGATACCGATACAGCTCTGAGAGAGCATCCTGAAATCTTCAAAGAGTACTTCTCGACAGTAGTTCCGCCTACGGATAACAAGTTCGCGGCGTTGAACAGCGCAGTATGGTCCGGCGGTAGCTTCATTTACGTTCCAAAAGGCGTAAAATGTGAAATTCCGCTGCAGGCATACTTCCGGATTAACTCCGAGAACATGGGCCAATTCGAACGTACACTGATTATTGCGGATGAAGACAGTTTCGTTCACTATGTTGAAGGATGTACGGCTCCAATCTACAGCACAAACTCGCTTCACAGTGCAGTTGTTGAGATCATCTGTAAGAAAAATGCACGTGTCCGCTACACGACGATTCAAAACTGGGCTCCTAACATTTACAACCTGGTTACGAAGCGTGCGGTTGCAGAAGAGAACGCAACAATGGAATGGGTTGATGGAAACATCGGTTCCAAGCTGACGATGAAGTATCCTGCCGTTATTTTGAAAGGACGCGGCGCGAAAGGCATGGTGCTTTCCATTGCTGTTGCCGGTAAAGGACAACATCAGGATGCAGGCGCCAAAATGATTCACTTGGCTCCGGATACCACATCTACAATCGTATCCAAATCGATTAGTAAGCATGGAGGTAAAGTGACCTATCGTGGGCTTGCTTCCTTCGGACGTAACGCTGATGGCGCCAAAGCTAACATCCAATGCGACACTTTGATTCTCGATAACGAATCCACTTCGGATACAATCCCATATAATGAGATTAAGAATGATAATGTGATGCTGGAGCATGAGGCAACGGTATCCAAGGTGTCCGAGGAACAGTTGTTCTATCTCATGAGCCGCGGACTGAGTGAGTCGGAAGCGACTCAAATGATCATTATGGGCTTTATCGAGCCATTCACCAAAGAACTGCCGATGGAGTACGCGGTAGAGATGAACCGACTGATCAAGTTCGAAATGGAAGGAAGCATCGGTTAACCTTGTTACAACAAGGTTTTCCGGCTTTGATTTAGGGGTTTGTCCGTTTTACCTTTACTTCACCTATTGCTCATAAAGAGCAATAGGATCGTCTTCAATTTTATCTGGTAACATATAAATACGTGTCCGCTGTGACTTTCACGCTTGCGTGCCTTAGTCGCTTGGACACGTATTTTATTTTTACTCCAGCTTCAAATAAATGAACGGCGTGAGTGTGTCTTAATGCATGGGGAGACAGAACGGGAATCTTCACTCTTTTACATACTTTATAAAAATAATCACGTACAACATTTGTTCTTAACCATCTTCCGTCCTGTTATGGAAGATAATATTATCTTCTAAAGCGCGATCAAGGTTAATGGTCGGCCTGTGGTCGTGGGATTGATTCCTTCGGCGTCTGACATATAAGTTAGAGCCGTGGAGGAAGAATCCCACGGCTCTTATTTGTTAATCTTCAAATAATTCTTCCACTAGCTTGTCAACTTCACGTCTACGTTCTTTAGTCGCCTGTTTATCGACAGTTATAACGTTCCCGCTTATTTGAACAACATCCCCTACATCCGCTTCGCTTGGCAGCAGATGCTTCGGGTATTCGATAGTATGCCCATCTTCCATTTCGATTTTTGCTATATCGCATTCAATCTGGTCGATAACACCTTTTATCATTCTCCATTACCTCGCAGTCTTAAATATTATTCTCTTCCCATCACTCATTGCCGTAATCGTTCCTCGCTGGTCTGTCCGGTATACTTTTACATCCGCTTTCTTTAATCGGTTCGTGACAATCCCCTTCGGGTGACCATATTTGTTATCCTTACCTACGCTGATTACAGCATACTTAGGATTTACGGCCTTTAAAAATTGGGGAGAGGTTGATGTTTCCGAGCCGTGATGCCCGACTTTAAGCACGTCAGCACCCAGTTCCTCAGGAGACTTCAACATATCAGTTTCGCTCTTGTGCTCAGCATCCCCCATGAACAGGAACGAAGTATCTTTGTATGTAACCTTTAGAACAGCGCTCCAGGCATTAAGATCCTTGCCGTATTCTCCAATCGGCGTAATGAACTTAGCAGTTACACCATCTAAAGGTAACTCTATCCCTGCCTTTGCTGATTTAATCTTTAGGTTCTTATTCTTCACAGCCATCAAGAAGTCTTTGTATGTGTTCGTGGTATGTGAAACTCGTGGTGCATATACGGACTTGACTGGAATTGCATCTATGACCGTATCCAGTCCGCCAATGTGGTCGGCGTCCGGGTGAGTAGCAATGACCGCATCAAGACTCTTTACACCGAGCTGCTTAAGATAATCTACCATATCGTCGCCCTTGTGGTTGTCTCCACCGTCGATCAATACATGCTGTCCTTTAGGCGTTCGGATCAATGTCGAGTCACCTTGGCCGACGTCCAAATAGTAGACCTGTAACTCACCTGCTGCTTGCTCCTTCGGAAATGCTTGGTTTTCTGGTCTTGTTGCTGTTGGTAAACTCGGGGAGCAGGCAACCAGTACAGATAAAATAAGTCCTAATGTGATGTATAGTTTTCTCATGAAGCCCTCCTTATGTATAAATTTTAACACATTAAAATAAATGTAAGGACCCTACCGGCTTAGAAAGTGCACCCCCTAAAATGGACATTGGAAAAACCTCCGGGTTAATCTGATTGAAATTTTTGAGGTGCATTTTTTCTTGGTCATTAAAGGACAAATTATTTTTTTGGACGAAGGATCCGAATGATTTAAAAGGCTTGAAAAAGTGACACGCGTGTCGTATATTCTAATAAGTAACAAGTGACACGCGTGTCACTTGTTACTTATTAGAATAATTCCAGGAGGTACCTTTTTATATGGGGTCAAAAGCTGTTGAGAAAAGAAATTATATTTTAGAAAAGGCTGTACATGTTTTTGTTCGAGAGGGCTACACCTCCGTTACTATGAAAGACATTGTTGAGGAATGTGACATAAGCCGGGGCGGTTTATACAAATATTTTAGCTCCACTAAAGAAATTTTCGAGGGGATTTTATCTTCCCAGAAAAGCGTAGATCATTCTTATTTTTTTGAAAGCATGAAAAATGAAAAAAATGCCGTAACCATTTTAACTGAATTTTTGAAGCAGCAGAAAGAGGAGTTATTAAATATTAATAGCACTATTAGGTTAGCTATTTATGAGTTTTTCTTGTCACAAAAAGACAATTCGTTCGATGGGATTTTAGAGCAGTACTTTAATAATGCTGTTGCTATGATTTCGAAAACACTCTCCTATGGGATTGAGCGAAAAGAAATTATGCCTTTAGATACAGATGGAATGGCAAGACAAATTGTGATTTTGCTTGAAGGGTTAACTATTTTGGCTTTGAGCATGTCTGTTTCACCAACACTGATAGACGAGCAGATAGACATGATGCTGAAAAGAATAGTTGGAGCTTGAGAATGGAGGACAATAATGAAGCCGATTATCAAGGCAGAAAAAATAATAAAACAATTCAACAATAACGAAATGGTTTTAAAAGGAATAGACCTGTCCATCTCCTCAAATTCGTTCACGGTTATTTTGGGTCAAAGTGGTTCTGGAAAGTCTACATTACTTAATGTTTTGTCTGGCCTATTACGTCCGACTTCTGGGAGAGTTTTTTACAATGATATTGATATAACCAAATTAAGCAAAAGAGAACTATCAAATTTAAAGCGTAATGAACTTAGTATTATTTTTCAAAATTATTTATTGCTTGGAGATTTAACCGCAGAAGAAAATATCAAAATTGGCATGACTCCTCAAAAAGTGGATCTATCGTATAACGAATTAACAAAAATATTAGGAATCGAGAACATTTTATCTAAATTTCCGTCCCAATTATCAGGAGGTCAGCAACAGCGCGTTGCCATTGCAAGAGCGATTATAAAAAAACCTCATGTTCTATTTTGCGATGAGGCTACAGGCTCACTTGATGAGGAAAATAACAAAATAGTTGTCGCCCTTTTACATGAAATCAACAAGAGATATGGTGTAACCGTTATTTTTACCACTCACAATTTAAAAATTGCAGAAACAGCAGATCGAGTCATTACGGTGAAAGATGGTGCTGTTTATAAAGATGTATGGAATGAAACCCCTTTATCTGCAAATGATATAGATTGGGAGATCAGTTAAATGAAATATTTATTTAAACAGTCATTTACAAGCTTATTAAAAACGAAAAGCAATATCATCATCCTTTTTTCATTGGTGACATTGACGTCTTTTATGTATTTTTTTGTTCAATTTTCAGTGGATGAAAATATGAGTATATTAAAATCAAAGATTCAATCGGGTCAGACTTTAACTGATAATCAGGAAAAATTTCTTACAGCATTACAATCCAATACCATTCTAGCGCGTAGTTTTCTAATTATTTTAATTCTGATAACCGGATTTATTTTTTATATGTTCTATAAACGATATTTTACCCTTCATAAAAAGGAAATCGGTTGTTATAAGGCTTTAGGTTATACTGATCAAACGATATGTTTCCCATTCATCTCATTTACCTTTCTATTTTCTTTAGTAGGCACATTGCTAGGAATGGTACTAGGATGGTTCGGTTCTGATCTATTACTAACTGCCAGTATAGAAGCCTATTCTGTTGAAAATGTAAAAAAAGGTATTCACCTCTTTAGTTTCCTGTTGGGAGTTGTATTCGTAGTTATTGTCTTGTGCGTTATTACATTTTGGGCTTGTAACCAGTTTTATAATAAAGAAACAGCATTACTTCTCAATGGTTCAGACAAGCAAAAAGAAAATTACTTGGCTGAAAAAATCGCCAATATTGTGCCAAAACGTTATAAATTATCTGTCAGGATCGCAATGAGAAAACCACTAACCATTTTATTAACAGTTATTACTGTAGGAATAGTTACATCTTTGTTTGTCATAAGTATTTCCTTAAATTTAAGTAGTAAAAAAGTATATACGTCCCAAACAGAAGGACATAGATATAGCTTTGATACAAAATACGACGATTATCAGACTGACGATGAAATTAATCATGAAGTAAGCTATTATTTACGAACACCTATCGTCATAGAAATTGAAACTAAACAAGAAGTCATTCAGCAGATTGTTGGAATGGATAGATCTGCCCATCTGTTAGAACTAAAAAATAAACAAGGCACAACATTGGCAATTCCAGCAAATAATCAAGTTCTAATTAATCCAGCACTTAAAGAACTGTATGGATTCCACAAAGGGGACAAAATTACTTTTACGATTTCTGGACAAAGGCAAACGGCAACCATATTAGATATAGCTGAAAATGCAGAGACGAATTCAATTTATATCTCTAAAAAGCAAGTGGCTGAGTGGTTAGGTGTTCCGAGAAACGTTCATACAGGGGTTTTGAGTACAAAGCCTTTAAATATGCACAGTGGAAAGACGATCACGATGACAGACAGATTGATAGAATTGGATAAAAATGCGGTATCTAATCGCATGAGTGGGGTCATTAATCAAGTATTGGGATGTATAATTGGCTGCCTTTTAATTTATTTGGTGTTACTACTCCATTTTCAAGAAAAAATAAAAGATATTTTAGTATTAGATTTATTAGGATACCAAACAAAGCATATTAATAAAATGTTAATCAATATTTATAGATCTATTTTGTGTTTCTCATTTATCGTGACACTTTTTCCGAGTATTTGGATAAGCCAATTCATACAAAAGGGGCTATCTGTACAAACGGGTGACTATATGCCTTTTCAAACAAATGCGATTACTATAATCATAATTTTGTTAATATTAAATGTAATTTATACGTGTGTACAGATGATATTTAATATCAAAATAAAAAAAATTATAAATCAAGAACAGATAACAGATTATATTTAACTTATATATAAAAACTAGATTAGCAGTTCTATCATAGAAGAAACCATTCTGATCAATTTTTGTTCAAAATAGTTTCTTTTTGTTTGGTCTAATCAATCTGTGAATCTACAAATTCAAAATATGTTACTCATACCTCGTTATTTGTGACTAACATCATAGTATTGGTGTTTTCACGATGGTTTAAAGCCGTATAATGACCATGTAATCGCTTTACATTTAACAATTTGTGAATTCAATCACAATGTGAATGTTCAATGCTATAATTATTATAATTCAAATTTTAACATGTTTACCCAGAGTGGTAAGGAGGAACGACTATGGCCAGATTTTTTAACGGAAAAGAAGTCGAACTGTTAGCTCCTGCTGGAACATTTGATATTTTTAAATCGGTTATTGATATGAATTGTGACGCGGTGTATTTTGGTGGACCTTCCTTGAATATGCGTATGATGCGCAAAGGATACAACCTGAGTTATGAGGAAGTTCGTCAAGCAATCGAGATGGCGCATGAACGCGGCAAGCGTGCGTATGTTACAGTGAACAACCTTATGAATGAAGAGGACCTGGACGAAGCTAAACGTTATTTTGCCTTCTTAAATGAGGCTGGACCCGATGCCATCATTGCACAGGACTTGGCCGTATTCCCGCTCATTCAGAACATGAATTATACGAATATCCCGGTGCATTCTTCCGTAATGATGAACGTTCACAATCTGGATATGATTGAAGCTCTGAAGGAAATGGGTGTAACTCGTGTCGTTGCCTCTCGCGAGATGGACTTGCGTACAGCGGAACTTTTACAGTCGAAGACAGGCATGGAGTTTGAATACTTTATTCATGGTGACATGTGTACGGTTCACGGAGGGAACTGCTTGATTAGCTCGATGCTGTATGGCAACAGCGCGAACCGTGGACGCTGTATGAAGCCTTGCCGCTGGGATTATCGGGTGAAGAAGGATGGTCATATCTATCCTACGGAATATCCGTTAGCAGCGAAGGACATGTACATGTATGAGCATATTCCAGAGCTCATTAAGTCCGGCATTGTGTCTTTCAAGATTGAAGGACGAATGCGTGACGAGGAGTTTCTCCGCTTGCTTGTCAATAGCTACGGTGATGCAATTGATCGCTATATCGCTGATCCAATCGGCTTTAATCGTAAGCACGATGCAGAAGCGTTGTATGAGAACCGCAAGCGTGATTTCTCGACAGGCTATGCTTTCGATAAACCTGGCTTGAATTACATTAATCACCGTTATGAGGGCACAGGAAAGTTTTACAGCACGGGCAAGGTTTTCAGCACGCCGACGGCGGAGCGTGAGCTTAAGCTTGATCGTGTAGAGCAAGTCCGTGACAGACTGAGCAGTGCAAAGCGTGAAGCAACCGCTCATACAGCACCTAAGGTGAGCGTCCATGTGAACAACGTCGAACAAGCCCGTGCTGCTCTCGCAGCAGGCGCTGATGTGATTTATCTGACAGGTGATGTGTACCAGCCGGATCGTCCTTTTACCCGCGAACAGATTGAGGCACTTACTGCTGAAAAGGGTCATGCACAAATTCTACTCGGTATGCCGAGAATGATGACCGAGCTTCATATGGAGCAATACAATCAATTTATTCGTGCGGGCGCAGGCAATGGCTTCTATGGATTGGACGGCTTACTCGTGACAAATATCGGTGCGATGCATAAGTTCCGTGATGTACAGTTGCCGATGGTTGCGGATTTCAATCTGAACGTATTTAATCATATGTCGGCTGCTCTCTATAATGAACGTTTCAATATGGAACGTCTTCATGCTTCACTTGAGCTTCCTCTGAATGACTTGGCGAACCTACTGGACAGCACGAATGTTCCGATTGAGGTTATTGTGCATGGTTCACCGATCGTTATGTACCTGGAGCTTGATCTGTATGAGAATACGGAAGTGATGGAATCCATCGGCGAAGAGGATAATAAATTCGTCGATAACCAATACCTCGTACTTATGACGGATAAAGGGGAGAACCCGGTATACCGCGATTGGAGCGGACGTAATCATCTGGCTCTCTCGAAAGAGCTGTGCTACTTGCCTATGCTAAAGGAATTGCATGAAGCAGGGGTCGATCATTTCCGCATTGAAGGTAAGACTTATACGCCTGAGCAGCTAGGCCATATCGTCTCTGTCTATAAGGAGGCCGCTAAGGATCTGACGCAGTGTGATTCTCTGTTTAAGGGGATGAAGCCCGTTTATGCAGGCTATACCCTTGGCTCACTGCAGTTCGGTCAATCGCTTAAGCTAGAGCCTGTAGAGGTATAAGGATTAATTAATATCTGTCTATATCTGTCATAAATCATCGCAGCACTCAAGGAGGGCGGCAGACATCCTTGTCTGCCGCTTCTTGCGGGAAATCATATATACAAAGGGTGGATGAACGTGAGTAACTTGAATCAAGATCATCGTCATAGTCAGCAGGCGTCATATATCGGTCCAGAAGGAGTATTGGAGAAGCGAAAACAATATTTCTTCCCGTGTACGCATCATTTTTATAGTAATCCGCCGCAAATTGTGCGGGGGAAGATGCAATATCTGTATGATGAGCAGGGGCGTGAATATGTGGACTTCTTCGCAGGCGTATCTGTTGTTGCCTGCGGGCACTGTAATGAGCAGATTACGGCGAAGACGATCGAGCAGCTTCAGACGCTTCAGCATACAACGACGATCTATCTGACTCAGCCAATGGTCGATCTGGCTGAACGGTTAGCGAACGGAGTGCTGCCGGGCAGCCTGAAGCGCACTTTCTTCTGCAATAGTGGTTCAGAGGCGAACGAAGGCGCCATGCTGCTTGCTCGGCTCCATACAAAGCGCCGGGACTTTATCGCACTTGAGTATGGACTACATGGCCGCACATATTTAACGATGGGCGTGACGGGTATTCCAATGTGGCGCTCGGATGATCACCTGGATACAGGAGTTACGTTCATTCCGCGCCCTTATGATCCGGAGCTGGATGATGAGACCGCTGCACGCCGCTCGGTTGAAGCGCTGCGTGAGGTGCTTGAGAAGAAGGGAGATACGATCGCAGCGATGATTGTTGAGCCTATTCAGGGCAATGGCGGCATGATTACTCCTCCGGATTGGTACTTCCGCGAAGTAAAGGCGCTGCTAGAACAGTATGGCGTTTTGCTCATCGCAGATGAGATTCAGACTGGTTTCGGCCGTACGGGTAAAATGTTCGCCATGGAGCATTACGGCGTTGTGCCGGACATTATGGCGATGGCGAAGGCGCTCGGTAACGGGGTACCGATCGGAGCGTTTGCGACGACAGATGAGATTGCAGCGAGCTTCAATCGACCGTCGGCGTCTACTTTCGGCGGTAATCCAATGTCATCTGTGACAGCACTGGCTGTACTGGATTATATTGAGCATGAAGGCCTGGTTGAGCGTGCAGAGCAGGTGGGCGGACGCCTCATCAAAGGGCTCCGTATTCTGCAGGAGAAGCATCCGCTTATCGTGGATGTACGCGGTAAAGGCTTTATGTGCGGAGCGGAATTGCGCGGAGCAGATGCACAAGCGAGTGCTGACTTGACGGATGCTGTGCTAGAACAGATGAAGGATCTCGGCTATATTATCGGCAAGAACGGCACTGGCCGTAATGTGCTGGCTTTCCAGCCTCCGATCATCATGCCTTCTCAAGACGTTGATGCAATGCTGAAGGCGCTGGACGACGTGCTGACAGCTTACGAAGCAGGGGAGTGCTGATCCGGTCATGGAACTGATTCGCAAGTTTACGCGCAAGACCCGAATGTTCGGCGAACTCGTTATGTTTTCGCATACATTATTCTCCCTGCCTTTCGCACTCATCTCGATGGTGTGGGCAGCAGGGGGCATCCCATCCGGGTATGTGCTCCTATGGTCACTCATTGCGCTTGTTGCTGCACGTAACGGCGCCAATGCTTTCAATCGCCTCGTCGATCGGCAATTCGACGCGGCGAATCCGCGTACGGCGCATCGACATCTGCCGCGCAAGCTACTGCATGAACGCGAAGTGACAACCTTCGTTGTCGTCAACTTTGCAATTTTCATACTCGCAGCGGGCATGCTGAATCCGCTCTGTTTGTGGTTATCGCCGGTGGCCATCATACTCATCTGCTCGTACTCTTACACAAAGCGATTTACATGGCTCTGCCACCTGTATCTTGGCTTCACTATCGCCTCCGCACCGATCGGCGCATGGTTCGCTGTAACGGGCGAATTCGCCTTTACGCCATTCGTGATCGGCACGATTGTCATGCTGTGGATCGGTGGCTTCGATATTATTTATGCGACACAGGATATAGAATTCGACCGCGAGACAGGCCTCTGGAGTGTGCCGCGCGTGTTTGGTCTAGATGAAGCGCTCTTTATTGCGCGCGGCTTGCACACGATTATGGTACTTCTGCTATTCTCCCTGTACGTTCTTCAAGACCTCGGATGGTTGTATCTAATTGGCATCATGCTCGCGACAATACTGCTTGCAGTTGAGCATAACATCATTAAGCCATCAAATCGCAAGCGGATGAATGTGGCCTCCTACAATTTGAATCAGGTGATCAGTATGGTGATCCTGTTCTGTACGATGGCGGATTACTTTCTAACATAGGTTCATATTACATTTGCTATTACGATTGATTCTAAATAGAAAAGCCTTCCCAGTAGAGTAGACTAATCTACTGGGAAGGCTTTTCTATCGTTGATGATAATTAAAATAGTATTTCTTGAATCGAGAATTCCCGTTCCTTGGAAAGATCAATAAATCGGTCAGAGGTCTGAACGAGTGGACGGAAGTAGTCCAATTGGTTGTTCATGATAATGATTCCGGACTCCCCTGAGGAGAGCACGACTTTTTTTCCGATAAAGTTTGGAAGCATGTTCTGGATAAAGGCATGTGAAGGTTTGCCATTCAATTTACCGAAACTAAGGCTGTAGAGTTCCCTCAGAACGATAAGCAGCTGTTGTTTGGACTGATAGACCCTGTTGGTCGTCATAGCACTGTAAACGTCCGCTACAGCTGTAATATGAGAGTATGGGTGAATCTGTTCTTCATGAAGGCCCTTTGGATATCCAGTTCCGTCATCTCGTTCATGATGCTGCAGAGCAACAAGTGCTGTAACTCTGTCGTCGATGGACTCGCGAATGATATCATAACCATAAACCGTATGCAGTTTAATCTCCTCGAACTCCTGTGAAGAGAGTTTACCCGGTTTGTCCAGTATTTCTTTCGGTATTTTGCTCTTGCCGATATCGTGCAGATAACCGGCTTTACCAATGTCATAGGATTCTCTAGAGGAGTAGCCCATCCATGTAGCAAGGTAATAGGAAAGCATACCGACCTGCATGGAATGCTTGTATGTATAATCGTCCTTACCGTCCAGAAGTAGAAGAAGAGAAACAACGTCTTTTTGTCCCATTAAGGAACCAACAACAGGCTGAAATGAATCATCAACAACACTGTCGTTAAATTTCCCGGTTTTAAACGCTTCCATAAAAACAGTGGAAAATCCGTCAATGGCTTGGTCAAATTGCGGTTTGACCTTGCTCAGTGCTTCCGGTGTTTCAGACGACGGATCAATAGACAAGAGAATCTCACGGGGTTCAATATCAATATAGTCGATACTATGCTGCAAAAGCCTCGATATTTCCTCGAGTTGAACAATTGTTCCTTTTTTTAGGACATGGACACCATTTCTGTTGAAAATCTCTCGCAGCATTTTATCACCGGGTATCAGGTCCGTGACGTGTACTCTCAAATCATTGCACCTCTTACCTGTGTAATTAAATATATAGCTTTATTATAAATCAATCTTAGCAAGAAAAAAATGGATTTACAATGACTTATTGACTAACAATCATTTTTTGATTGGGTCCCAAGTCCCTGTCTGTGGCCCTTTCCATTGAGACCCGTCTTCCCAGAGTTCTTTCTTCCAAATAGGAACCGTGCGTTTTAATTCCTCGATAGCGTAGCGGCTTGCGTCATAACATGTATCACGATGTGGGGAAGAAACGGCAATAACGACACTGATTTCTCCTACATTGACGGTGCCAATTCGGTGTGAAATTGCACATGCTGTACCAGGCCAAGAGGTCTGAATGTTAGAACGGATTTTTTGCATTTCTTGTAATGCCATCGGGATATAAGCCTCGTACTCCAATGTGATTGTGCGAAGGTCGCCTGTCATCTCTCTTGTCGTTCCGACAAAATTCAACGAGGCTCCGTGGTTGGGGTGGAGAACTTTTGCGAGTGTATCTTCAGGAGATAATATATCGGTTGTGATGACACACATGCCATCCGGTGTACATCCGGCATGATTCTTGTGTTCCTCTTCATCACCTGGCAATCCGTCACCGCCGGAAACGGGAGGAATCAGAGCTACTTCGTCGGTTTCAGTAATAAGGCTATCCTCAGCTGCGTATTGTTGGTTTACAGCAGCGAATGATATATCGATTAGCGAGCCTGCGTGCGGGTAGGTCTCGCGGATAATAGCTTTAAGCTCACCGGTATTGATGGGGAATTCCTTGACGGGAACGCTAAGGACAGATGCACCGATTCGGTCTGCTAAACCTGCAAAAAGTAAGACTTGTACGTTATTTTTCATATAGGTTCACCTCGAATTCTTATGGGCTTCAATATACCATAATCCCGGTTAAAATGTTATGCTTGTAAGACCGAAAAAATCGATTATGTCACGGGGAGGGGCCGCTATGAGTCAGAGGGCGATTGATAAGCTGACGATATTGCACACCAACGATATTCACAGCCATTTTGAAATGATGAGTGCAAATGCGGCAGTTATTTCCCGGGAAAGAAAAGCTGCAGGGGAAGAAGCTGTGTTAGTGCTGGATATAGGTGATCATATGGACAGAGCAGCCGTTGAGACGGAAGGCACGATGGGGCAGGCAAATGTGGATGTGATAAATCTGACCGGCTATGACGCCATCACGATCGGCAATAATGAAGGCCTGACCGTTCCAGTGGAAGCTTTGGAAACAGCCTATGCAGGATTGCTGTGTCCTGTCGTATGTTGCAATATTTTTGAGATTATCGGAGGCAAGCCCCCCGCCTGGATGCAAGAGCATGTCATTCTAGAGAAGAATGGCATTAAAGTCGGAATAACAGGAGCAACGGCAGCTTTTGACAGATTTTATAAACTCTTGGGTTGGGACGCCAAGGATCCTGAAGCTTCAATTGCGGAACAGGTACAAATCTTGAGAAGTCAAGTTGATGTAGTGATTCTCATGTCTCATCTAGGTATCACGGCCGACAAAGCTATAGCAGATCGTGTATCTGGCATCGATATCATTCTGGGCGGCCACACCCACCATGTATTAGAGGAACCTCTATTTATAAATGGAACTGCTGTTTGTGGAGCTGGGAAATTCGGTCATTATGTAGGCAAAGTCGAGCTGGAACGCAAGGCTCCGGAAGAACATTTTACCGTGATGAGCGGGCGCTGTATTCCTGTGGAGCGTACGAAGATTGATCCTGAGGTGGAGAGTGCTGTGCTCATACATCGTGAACAAGCTGAAGAGCGTTTGCAGGAAGCTGTTGCGGTAACGGATCGAAAGCTTGAAGTGGATTATGACAAGGAATCGTCATTTGCCAATTTGCTTGCACAGGCGGTTCGTCATCATACGAACACAGATATTGCAATCGTAAATTCCGGACAACTGCTTGGTCATCTTCCCGCAGGACAGATTAGTGTCGGAATGATACATGGGCTATGTCCATCGCCAATCAATCCTTGCGTCGTGAAGCTTCGTGGCTCCGATATTCTTCAAGCGCTGGAGGAGAGCTTGCTCCCTGAGTTTTATAGTAAGAAGATCATGGGTTTTGGCTTTCGGGGAAAAGTCCTTGGAGTTTTGGCTCTAGATGGATTAGAGGTGCTGTACAACGAAGCAGGTCTTCATTACCACAAAATAACTCAGGCGAGTATCCAAGGTGTACCGATTGAGAAGGACCGGGAGTATGCTGTTGGAACGCTTGACATGTTCACCTTTAAAGTCGGATATGAAACATTGGCTAAAGGCCAAGATGTACTTTATATGCTTCCTGAGTTCATCCGCGATCTGCTAAGGCAGGAACTATCGCGTCCTGGAGCGCTGGAGGAAAGTTTTCTTCCCCGGTGGTTATCCTGAACATCCGACTATCTTCCTTCGGCCGAGCATACATATGAGTAGGACAAAGCTGAAGGATGAGAGGGGATGACCATGGATTTTATCGCATCCATTATTTTAGGAATTGTTGAAGGACTAACGGAATTTATTCCGGTATCATCAACTGGGCATATGATCTTAACCGCCAAGGTGATGGGGTATGACGATCAGACACCGATTATGAAGACATTTGAGATCGTCATTCAGCTCGGCGCGATTCTTGCGATCGCGATTGTTTATTGGAGTCGTATTATGAATCTACTGGGCTGGAGCCATAGTGAACCGTTGTTCAAGCAAGGGGAGCCGAAGAAGAGATTGAACCTTCTGCATGTTATTCTGGGGATAGCTCCGGCTCTCACTGTTGCTTTTTTTGCGAAGGATTTCATTAAGGGTTTGTTTAGCGCCCAGACTGTGCTGTATGCTCTTGTGGCAGGTGGTATATTTATGATGTTTGCGGAGTGGTACAATAAAAAAAAATCCCGGATTACTACCCATGATATGGATGACCTGACATACAAGCAGGCGCTTTTGATCGGCTTGTATCAGATTATATCGGTGTTGTGGCCTGGTTTCTCCCGTTCAGGTTCGACGATTTCTGGAGGGATGCTGAGCGGAGTAAGCTACAAGGCAGCTGCAGACTTTTCGTTTCTGATCGCAATTCCGATTATGTGTGCGGCGGCAGGGTATGAGCTGCTTGAATCGTATCGTTACTTTACAACAGACGTGCTGGGACTGTTTATTACCGGTTTTATCGTATCATTCGTGGTAGCTTACTTTGTAGTTCTGGCATTTATGAAGCTGATCCAAAAAATCCGGCTGACTCATTTTGCAATCTACCGTTTTGTACTGGCCACTGTTTTCTGGCTATTTATCATGCAGTAATTAATGTTGTCTGCATTAATTTGAAATCCTTCATTCACAAACCCTAAGCACAACATTTTTTGGTGCTAAACAATTCATATATCGAATGCAGAGGAAGTGGCAGTTTGCGTCTTATACCCGTAAACTTATTGAAGCCGGGAATGGTTCTTGGCAAAAAAATATACAATAGCGACGGATTGATTCTGCTCGCGGAGGGTGTGAAGCTGACGGATGGTTTAATCCGTCGGTTGGGCGGTCTAGACCTTAGTTATGTTTATATAGAGGATGCGAAGACAGAAGATATCGTCATTCCAGAACTATTGAACGAGCAGACCAAGCTAGAGGCGATCCGCTCCATCCGAACAGGCTTCAAGAATCTGGAGGAACGGCCAACGATGAAGGGCAGTTTTCTTCATTTGGGCAAAACTTTTTCCGGGATGATGGAGACGATCATGGACGAAATATCGGCGGTGGACGAATCGATGGTGCTGCTTACCGATATGAACACGAATGATTTCAACCTGTATCAGCATTCCCTGAATGTTTGTCTGTATTCGATGGTGCTTGGCATCTCCTACGGTTACAGCCGGGAGGAGATCAGAGTACTTGGCCTCGGAGCACTGCTGCATGACATCGGCAAAACCCGGATTCCTGCGGGTCTGATTCAGAAGCCGGGACGATTGACCGATGAGGAATTCCGGGAAGTACAGAAACATACCGAGATTGGATTCAAAATTTTAAAGGACGAGCCGAATATTCCGCTCATCTCTGCGCACTGTGCGCTCCAGCATCATGAACGTTTGGACGGCTCAGGTTATCCAAGAGGCCTGAAGGGTCCGGAGACCCATGAATATGCCAAATGGATCGCAATAACCGACTCTTATGACGCGATGACAACACACCGGGTATACAAACCTGCAATGCTGCCTCATCAAGCGGTAGAAGTAATGTACGCCGGTTCGGGAACGCTGTATGAACAAAGCTTTCTTGCAATATTCCGGGATCGGGTTGCCATATATCCTCCAGGGATGACGGTTCAACTCTCAACGGGGGAAACCGGAGTGATCTCCAAGATTCATTCTGAAGTGCCTCACCGGCCAGTGGTTCGTATATTAAACAACGCTGCCGGAGAGGAACTCAAACAACTCTATGAAATTGACTTGTCAGAATCACTTACTGTGATGATAGCCGGTACCGGACAGACCAACCCAGATCAATAAAAATGCAAGGAGGATGAACCGTGAATCAACATGGCGAGGAAAATATGCTTTACAGGTGGGGACGTTTCGTTTACCGCTTCCGCCGTGCCATTGTTGCTGCATGGTTTGTTTTGTTCTGCGTCTTAATTCCATTTGCACTGCAGCTACCCTCACAACTACAGCAGAACGGATTCTCACCGGAAGACAGTCCATACCTAATCGGGATCGAGAAGCTTGAAGAAGGACTGGGCCTGTCTTCAACTACAATCGATATCGTCATCGTGGGCAAAGAAGGCGAGAATCTGACGACAGGAATGCAACAGAAGCGGATACTCAATGAACTTGCTCCGCTGCAGGACAAGCCTTATGTTCGTGACATGTTTATCAGCATCGCTTCAAGGCAGCCCGGGCAGGATCATATTATTTCTGTAACTGTAATGCTGAACGAAGATACGCCAGAGGCTCTGAAGCATTTTGATGAGATTAGGGCGGACATCCCTCCGATTACAGGAGCAGATACATATCTAACCGGTAATACGGCTGTGTTTGCGGACATGAATGAAGCTGTGAAGAATGATATTTACACAGCAGAAATTATCGGTTTGCCATTGGCCCTCTTTATTTTGCTGCTTGTCTTTGGCACATTTACAGCAGCAGTGCTGCCGCTGGTTGCAGGTTTGGTCAGCGTAACGGTGGCGATGGGCTTGCTTTATTTTGTTGCTATTTTTGATGGAAATATCAGCAACTTTCTTCCGAATGTGGTTACCATGCTGGGCCTTGCTGTAGGAATCGATTATGCTCTCTTTGTTGTCAGCCGCTTCCGAGAGGAAATCTCAAAAGGGAACACGGAGCGGGCAGTAGCCATTTCATGCGGTTCGGCTGGAAAAGCGGTTGTATTCTCAGGCGCAGCGGTTTGGATCGGTTTTCTAGCCATGGCATTTATTGACTTGCCAATCTTTCGGTCGTTCAGTATCGGAGGAATTGCGGTTGTGCTCGTATCGGTGCTGGCTGCCAATACACTGCTGCCGGCTTTATTATCTATGCTCGGTCCCAAAATCGATACCTTGCCTGTCTTCGGAAGTCGTTTTCGTCATACTCTCCGTGGACATGGGTCGGGAATGTGGCGTAAGATTTCAGCTTTTGTCATGGCACGGCCTATTATCATTTCCATTTCGGTCATCGTGCTATTGGTAATTGTTATATATCCGGTCAAATCCATGAAGGTCGAAATTCCGGCGGCGGAGGTGCTGCCGCCATCCTATGAATCCCGTTATGGATATGACCTGTTGAAACAGGCTTATGATATACGAGAATTGAGTTCGATATTGGTAGCTGTTGAATTGCCGGATTCCTATGAAACAACGCAAAGCGTCGGGGCAATGAAGAGCTACATGGATCAGGTGCGGCAGCTCCCAGGCGTTCAACGGGTGGAAAGTTACACCAGTGTCTCCCGCGGTAGCGTAGAGCAAGTAACCGACTACCTGTCGCGTCCAGAGATTCGTCAGCAGCTAGAGAAGTATCATGTTGTTCGGGACAAGATGGCTGTGGCTGCTATTGTACCGAAATATGGCGATTCTGATAAAGTGACAGAAGAACTCATCGTCCAGCTGCGAAATATGGATATACCAGGGATTCAGACTTACATTACGGGAACCCCGCCCTACAAGCTCGATATTGTAGAAAAAATCAGGCAGGGAATACCCTATGTTCTTCTGTTTGTGTTTATCACCACGTATGTCGTACTACTGTTTGCTTTCCGTTCTGTCATACTTCCGCTAAAAGCGGTAATTATGAACGTCCTCAGTTTAGGAGCGGGACTTGGCATCGTTGTGTGGGTGTTCCAGGAAGGAATGGGCGCTCAGTGGTTTGGAGTTACACACACCGGTTCAATTTTTGCGCTTCTGCCCATACTAATCTTTTGCGTCGTATTTGGTATATCTATGGACTACGAGGTTATTCTGCTATCACGTATCATGGAAAGCTATGAGGCTACGGGAGATAATGAGCTGAGCACGGCTGAGGGGTTGGAGAACACAGGAGGATTAATTACAAGTGCGGCACTTATTCTGGCCTTTGTTGTAGGGGCGTTTATATTTACAGACAATGAAGTGATGAAAGCCATTGGTCTTGGATTGACTGCGGCTGTCTTGCTGGATGCAACCGTCATTCGGGTATTGCTCGTTCCAGCTTTCATGAAGCTGCTGGGTAAAGCGAATTGGTGGAGTCCGGCATGGATGTTCCGGCGGCGCCGTGGTTCAGAGAATTCGGTAAAATAAGTCGGATCAGATCATCGCGAGCTATAGGGTTGACGCCAATGAGAGTCCGGTTTAGGGGTATGCTATAATAGAGGAATGGACATTTATCCAGAGTTTTACGTTACTATATAGATCGATTGTAATTGAAGCATTCGGTTAATAAAAGAAATAAAGGTGGAAAACAATGAGTAATACAGCAAGGTCCTATCAGCCAGTCTTTAAACCACTTTCTCCAAGTTATGACCCGTGGGATCCGATCACATCATTGCGTGATCACGGACGACATGTGCTGACCAGTGTGGAAATGACGGTTACCCATTTATGTAATATGCGCTGTGAGCACTGTGCGGTCGGCGATATGCTTGTCATGAAAGAGGCGCCTATGCTGCCGCTGGATAACATGCTGAAGCGGCTGGATGAGGTGGAGCATTTGCAGACGATCAGCATTACAGGAGGAGAGCCAGCTTTTCTGGGTAAAACGGTGGATAACGTTATCGTACCCTTGTTGAAGTATGCCAAGGAGCGCGGCATCCGTACACAGATTAACTCTAATTTGACGCTGGATATCGGCAGATACGAAAAAATGCTACCCTATCTCGATGTAATGCATATCTCGTTCAATTATTTGAACGGAGATGACTTTCATGAGGTTGGTTTTGCGAACAGTGGACATCCTGTGTCCAAAGAGGCGGCGTATCGACTTTACGACACCATGATGCTTAACTCAGAGAAGCTTAGCAAGGAAGGCATGTTCATCTCGGCCGAGACTATGATTAACTATCGTACACATGAGAAGTTGGATGGAATTCATACGTTGATCAAGCAGATGGGCTGCAAGCGTCATGAAGTGCATCCGATGTACGCTTCCAATTTCGCAGCTTCACTGCCGGTACTGTCTTTGTCTGATATGAAATCGGCTATCCATCGTTTACTCGACGTTCGTGACCCGGATATGTGGATGCTTTTTGGCACACTTCCTTTCTACGCTTGCAATAGCGATAAAAGTGACCAGGAACTGATTTATCGTCTTCGTTCCGAGCCGAATGTGACGGTTCGCAACGACCCGGATGGACGAAATCGCGTTAATGTTAACCTGTTCTCGGGTGATGTTTACGTGACTGACTTTGCGGACATTCCTCCTTTTGGAAACATTAAAGACCAAAGGCTTGACGAGATATTTAATGCATGGTCAACGGGTCATCCGTTGAATCAGACGGTAAACTGCCACTGTGACGCTGCAAGTTGTTGTGGTCCGAATTTACTCGTTGCGGATATGTACTATAAGGGCATTGATTTCAAAACAAGAAAAGCTATTACAAACTAGAATCCGAAAGAAGGCGTATCGCAATGGAGGAGTTTGAGGTCGGGAGACTGATTTTAAACCTGCTCTTGGTTTTCCTGCTTGTTCTGTTGAACGGCGTGTTTGTAGCCGCCGAATTTTCTCTCGTCAAGATGCGGCAATCCAGACTAACCCAACTGGTTAGCGAAGGAAACCGCATGGCGGGTGTAGCTCTCAAAGTGAACCGGAAGTTGGATTCTTATTTATCTGCCACGCAGCTCGGTATCACATTAACCTCATTGGGGCTAGGTTGGATCGGGGAACCGGCCATCTCAAAACTATTAGTAGAGCCACTGATGCATAGAATGGGAATGACAGATGGAGTACTGATTACGACGATTTCCGTAGCTATCGGCTTCTGTATCATTACATTTCTGCATATAGTGTTAGGGGAGCTTGCACCAAAGTCATTGGCTATCCAGCGAACAGAAGGAACAGCCCTTCTTTTATCCGCTCCACTTCTGTGGTTTTATCGTATTTTTCTTCCAGTCATCTGGGTTTTGAATGCATCTGCGAACGGTATTTTACGGTTGGTAGGGGTCGAACCGGCGAGTGAATCGGAAGCAGCCCACTCTGAAGAAGAAATACGTATTCTGATGAATGAGAGCGCCAAGAGCGGAGTCATTGATGAGAACGAGATGAAGTTGATGGACAACCTGTTCGATTTTTCCGATATGCGGGCAAGAGCGGTTATGCTTCCACGTACGGATATGGATGTTCTGTACACGAATCTATCTGTGGATGAGAATCTAAGAATTATAAATGAAACGAAGCATTCCCGCTATCCTGTAGCTACTGAGAACAAGGATCGAATTATCGGGTTCATCCACATTACCGATTTGCTCATGGCCCCTTCTGAACAGCAGAGGGATTTAGCTGCTATTACCAGACCCATCATGGACGTACCAGAGTCAATGGAGATCAGCCAGGTACTCCGTTTAATGCAGACAAGGCATGAGCAGATGGCGCTGGTCGTAGATGAGTATGGAGGAACAGCTGGTATTCTGACAGCAGAGAAGATACTTGAGGAGATTGTCGGAGATTTATATGATGAATTTGAGGACGAGCGTCCTGAAGTGGAAGTGAACGGAGATATCATTTCCGTGGACGGCCGGATGTTAATTGAGGATGTCAACGATCTGACGGGGGTAGTTATTGAGGAGCAGAAGGTTGACTCGATTGGCGGCTGGTTGTTTAAAGAGCTTGAGGGAAACCCGCACAAAGGCAAAAAAATTGTGTTTGACGGTGTTGTCTTTGAAGTCGAGGAGGCCACCCGCTTGCGTATCACTCGTGTAAATATCCACAAAAAGCCCGCTGCGGACCAAGTCTCAGATCCGGAATAAAAAGAATGGAACTGGCAAGCGTCCTGTCTTTCTTTGACGAGAAGTCACATTCTTTATCGGACCGTTGGTCATCATTCTATACTCAGCCATGTGCAAGGCAGGGTTGTTCCAGATTAAGATCAAGTTTTTATAAGGCTACCGAGAAGCCCTTTTCCCGTTTTTTCTGCGGAGAAAAGGGTTTTTTGTGTTTTCTGAGTTCATTTTCTGGGCGGATGACATATGTTAGTTACGAAGAACCGAGATTTTGTGCTGCTTGAAGTGAAATTCAAATGAAGGAGGAATATGTTTTGAAACCGAATCCTGAGGAACGTGTGTACGTCCCGTATCGCGGACCATTTGATCCTTGCCCTCCACTACCATATAGAACTTATGTTGTTCCTGTAAATCAATTCATCGTATTTCAACCGGTCGACCTGCCGCAGTTCAGTCCGGCGGAGGCCCTGAGGTATGGAACGTTGTGGCCTGCTCTCTACAGTCCCTACAATTCTAGAAAACAGAAAGGAGAGTAGATCATGGAGGAAGTCAGACCTAAGCCCGGAGACCCCCGTTATTATGAGCTTCTCGAGCAGCTGCAGGCTATCGATTTTGTGTTGTTGGAGCTCAATCTGTTTCTCAATACACATCCGGATGATCTGAAGAGCATTGAGCAGTATAACAAGCTGGCTCAGGAACGAATGATTCTGGCAAGGCAGTTCCAGGATCTTTATGGTCCTTTGATGAATTTCGGTCACTCCTTTACCAGATATCCGTTTCAGTGGTCCGAGACCCCGTGGCCTTGGCAGGTGTAAAAGTGTTAGCAGTCGGGCTGTCTCGATCTGACTGTCCGGCTGTCAGCAAGGCTAAAATAAGGAGGCGGTTTATTCCATGTGGGTATATGAGAAAAAGCTGCAATATCCCGTAAGGGTCAGCAAGTGCGATCCGATGATGGCTAAATTCCTCATTGAACAGTATGGAGGAGCGGATGGAGAGTTGGCGGCGGCTCTACGGTATTTGAATCAGCGGTATACAATTCCGGAAAAAGTCATTGGCGTACTCAACGATATCGGGACGGAAGAATTTGCGCACCTTGAGATGATTGCAACGATGGTATACAAGCTTACGAAAGATGCTACTGTTGAACAGCTGATGGAGGCAGGCCTCGGAGCCCATTATGCGAATCATGACAAGGCTCTTTATTACGAGAATGCGGGGGGCGTTCCGTTTACTGCGGCCTATATCCAAGCCAAAGGCGATCCCTTAGCAGATTTATACGAAGACATTGCGGCGGAGGAGAAAGCAAGAGCTACATATCAGTGGCTGATCGATATGACGGATGATGTGGATCTGCAAGACGGGTTAAAGTTCTTGCGGGAGAGAGAAATCATTCATGCCATCCGTTTTCGAGAAGCGGTTGAAATTATTAAGGAAGACCGGGCTACGAAAAAGATATTTTAAAATAAATGTCATAGGGACATTTCTCAACAAAGAGTAAAAGCAGGCCGCCCAATAAATCTCCTTTGGGCGGCCCCTTAGTTTTGTGATAGTATGAAGAGGATTAATGGGTTTATTATCCTTTAAATGTTAAAGTAAGGTTATTCATTAGGAGAGAAGGGAGAAATAACTTTATGAAAAAAACTATAAACAGTACACTGAAAAATATAATTTATCTTGTATTAATTGTCGTTTTGTTCGCAATTGGATCTATACTATTAGCCGATCACTACACGCAGGCAAGAACAAGATTTAATTTCAACCCTTTCTATGCAACGATTATTTCGATTGTGTGTTTCGGAGGTATTGGAGCTTTACTGGACTTAAGTTACACATATCGTTCAGAAGATAGAACAATACACATTGATAAATCAAGATTGTTATTACTAACTTTACCATCTTTTATCGTTTCTATGAGTCATATATGGGCATATTTCGGATTATTAAATTTTAATAAGTCAATCTATCCATATATTCTTGGAAATGATTATATTATTGTCGTTTCTAGTATAATTTTTGGGTTTTCTGCATTTTCTAGTTTTTCAAAAAAACCAAAAATATGAGAATCGCGTGTTTATCCAAAAGATTTCATCATGATTTTTTTTGTAAATAACTGTTTAATAACTTTTCTTATACATTCTAAATTCTATTTTTTTAGGGACTGGTATAAGTTACGAAAATTAGTGCTTAAACCAATTACAAAAAAAGTGGTTTTTTCAATTGTCTTATTTTTAAGTGTATTACCAGTAGCAATCGGCTCAATCTTATAATCAGTTCTTGACGTAGCCTAGGCTAGCATTACTTTCAGAACAAGCCTCTACATTGTCGCAGCACCATTCAACCCTCCATCAGCAGCGATGACCACACAAAAATTACATACAACAGAACAGGCAGAGCGATTCCGCCGTTAACGATGAGCCATATATAAGGGGCCCGCCAGACTTCTCTTACTTCTTTTAAACGGTTCACTGTATGCTTTTTCTTCTTCAATCGGGTTAAGAAGTGGTCCAAAATCACCGCCCGTTCCTCTTCACCGTAATTCTCAAGTTCTGCTTCAATGCAGCTCTGCAGCTCACGAAGCTTCAAGGGAAGAGTGTCATGCTCCATTTTGATCAGGATCCTTTCTCCTCACGGGTACAGTAAAATAACTGAGATTATGGATAATAGTATTACCTTAATAACAATTATAATTGGTAAAAGTTATACGCTATTTGCCATATATCGATGACTTTTTTATCTGATGCTGTGAGGATATCGTTTGCAGGGGCAGGGGGCATCCTTTATGATGAGGGAAGCTTACCATAATCATCATGAGGAATGAAGGGAAGGGAATGACATAGAGATGGAGAGAAACGAGAGTCTGACCAAACCGCAAGCGATGATTTTTGATATGGATGGTACATTGTTTCAGACAGAAACCCTGCTCCTGCCCGCATATCATAAATTGTTCGACATACTGCGGGAGGAAGGACTTCATAAGGGAGAAACACCGAAAGAAGAATTGATGCTCGGCTGCTTGGGGATGCTGCTTGAGGATATATGGAAAATTGTACTGCCTGAGGGCTCTCCGGAAGCCCACCGCCGTGCCGACGAGTTGCTGCTTCAACTGGAGCTGGAAGGATTAAAGGAACCGGATGCAGTGCTGTATCCCGGTGTGGAGGAGACGTTGCAAGAACTTAAGCGCCGTGGAGTTCGTTTGTTTGTAGCGAGCAACGGACTTGAGCATTACGTGAAGGGCATCGCGGACGCACGGAACATCATGCCATTATTCGAAGAACTATACAGCGCTGGGGAGCATGGCACGGCTACGAAGGTGGATCTGGTAGCACTCCTGCTTAAAAACCATGGTATCGAGCGTGCATGGATGGTAGGAGACCGTTCATCCGATGTCGAAGCAGGTAAGGAAAACGGACAGACCGTCATCGGCTGCCAGTACGCAGGGTTCGGAAATGATCAGGAGCTGAATGGTTCGGACATTATCATTACATCTTTCCCTGAGCTGTTGAACTTGTATGAAAACGCTGTGGAATAAATGAATTATAAAGTATAAAAGCCCTGCCGATTCGGCAGGGCTTTTGAATATAACTGCAAGCGACTACAACAGGGCTTCTTTTCTGCTGTTAAGCTTTCTTCGAATGTTTTCGATCGTTATAGACCCACAGCGCATATTCCAGCGGTCTTATCAAGGCTACGCGATATGCATCCTTGTCGCCAACCTGTGAAAACACCTCACGTGATGGTTTTGGATTCACTTCCAGAAGCAAGATTCGGCCGGCTTTATCGATAGCCAGATCAAGCGCTAGTTCACAAAGCGCCCCGTATTCTTCTTCCAGGTAACGGGATACATCTACGCCAAGCCTCGCGGAATTCTCCCGTACCTTTTCACGTTTCTGTATTTCAGGAATCCATTCATTTAACAGCTCGTTCATCCCCGTTGCTCTTCCGCCGCCATGCAGATTCGAAGTCACGCTGTTAAGCGCGCCGACACGGCCGACACAACCAGTTACTTCCCATTCTCCGAAACCATTCTTCTGTACAAGCATCCGGTAATCATGAACCCTTCCGCTTGGCAGTTCAAGCGGAATTGCTTCCTGCACCAGATACCGGCGCTTGATACCCCAGCCGGACAGGAATGGACCGAGCATAGCAGCTGGAAGACGCTTCGGGGTGATGATACTCCGGTTTGTGTTTCGGCCACGGATCTCATAAGAACTATGGACATCTGCGCTTTTAGAGATTCGTAAAATGCCGCGTCCTCCCGTTCCGTTGATTGGCTTCAGGTAGACGGTATGATGTTTACTCAGCATCCGATTGACGTCTCCGATGCTTTTTACGAGCATTGTATCAGGTAAATGGGGTCTGAACCGTTTAAGACCGGAAAGTGTCTGATGAACGGTCCATTTATTGCGAAGCGGTCTGTTAAGAAACAAAAGATGTCTATATCGTGAGCGAAAGCGTAATAGCTGCTGGAATCGTTCACTTTTTTGAATGCGGCAGCGGTCATAAATCATATGGGGAAAAGGCCGCCACCGTCTGGACCAGCTGCCGGTATCCGGATTGAACTGCAGGGCATGGATGAGCCCTTGAGATGAATTCACATCAGCAGGTGTAAATACGAACACATCCAGCCCCAGTTCACGTCCTTCCGTAATCATACGCTCATAGACAGGGACCTCCTCAAGCCTTTTCCGGTTGTTCAAGTACAGTGTCAGGATACCTAAGACGGGTTGAGACACAGTAGTTCACCTTCTTGCGTAAGAGTCTAAGTCTAAGTTATTACAGGCACCGTCAGGCGTTTCACAGTCTCCGCTCATGACGAGTGTAGGTCTTCCTGTGGGGCCTTTTTCTAAAGATACGGCTTGCATACCGGCATGAAAACACATTTTAAGACTTGAATAATTGTCAGCGGCTACCTTGCATCGCAACCGCCCAAGTATTGACAGCTGGAAGAGGATCAGGGAGGTGCCGATATGCCGATTCCGGTACAATGGGTGAACAGCAATTAGGCATGTATCCTCTCCGAATCCGGCTACGAAGCAAATGCCAACAGGCATCCTGCCATGCTCCCCACGAACGGTTGCCGCGATAAGTGATGTACCTGGATAATTCAGCTGATCAAACGACAACTTCTGCAAGGCGTTGCACCCTTCGCGGGTGAGTCGGCGGCTGCCGAAGCGGCACATGAAGTCATAGCATTGTTCACGAATATCCGGCCAGTCTGCCGGATTGACGGGCGAGATGGACATAATCTCCACATGATCCCCTCCTTTAATATAAAATTATTTGTTTTCTATGAGATACTCGCAGTAATTGAATATCCGTTCGAGTGACCGCTTGCGAATAGCAGGCTCATCAAACTTCATCGGTCTGGAGTTTGCTTCAAAGAACCATAGCTCTCCGGACGTATCCAAGCCGAGATCCATAGACATCTCGCCTAGACTGTAGCGGCAGCCACGCTCTATTTGTTTGGCAATGTGCACGGCGGCGTTCTGGACTTTGTTCAGGATCACCTCGGTTTGCTCTGACCCGAATAGGGTCGGAAGAAGCTTCTCGGGATCCTCGATCGAACCGCCGCGTGGTACGTGGGTGGTAATGCTTTGGGTACCCGCCATGCGGGCGCCAATTCCAGTGACCCCCCATACGCCGAGATCCGACTTCTGAACCAGAAGCCGAAGGTCGAAAGCACGTCCGTGCACGGCAGTAAGTTCAATTCCTTGCTGGCTAATGTAAGGTTCACCTTTGGTTTCTTTATAAATACGTTCCCATACTCGCTCAAGTGTTGCCGCTTTATAAGTTGTACTGTTTTTATTGTTTTGAATTTGGAGCCGGTAAGGCATAGGTTTGTTTTTTTGATATCTCAATCTCATGATGCCTTGGCCGGCCTTTCCCTCTTCCGGTTTGAGGTAGAGGTAAGAGCAGCGTCTTATCATTTCGTACAGAGATGGCAGACCTTTCAGTTTTTTAGTGACCGGGGACCATTTTCGGGTTAGTCGTGATTTGCTCAGCCAGGAGAATAACTGCCGCTTGTTAAAGAAGAACGGATTGTAAATATCCAAGTTGGGGTGACGCATACATTCTTTTATTTTTCGTCGTACCTGCGGCTTCATTTCATCTTCACGGTAAGGAATGCGGTTATAGATTACCCGGGGCAGGGGAAACATCCTCTGCTCCCAGGAATGCGGATCATTGCCAGGCGTAAAACCTTTGACCGTTTCGGATTTCAACTTTAAATCACGTACGGTGACAACATAGACGAGATACCCCATATCTTTGCCGGTCTTGATGATTTCGTGAAAGTTTTGCCGATTACCTCGGAACAGTCGGCAGGAATCATGCATTGTAAGAATCGCGACAACAGGTCTGGTATCATCCTCAAGTCGATTGGTCACGAATCATTCCCCCTGTGGAACCCGCCGAGATACAAGCAGTGCTCAAAAATATGTTCAACCGACGCTTTTCCTTCGACTCGAAGAGAAGGGTGGCTGAAGATAGACCTGCCCGGTTTTGAATTGGCCTCAAACATCCAGATCTTTTCATCTTCGTCGATTCCAATGTCAAAGCCGATTTCAGCCAGAACATGAGAGTGGTGGTTTTCAATGGCTTCCGCGAGTATAACGGCCGTCTGCTTAGCTCGCTCCAGAACTTCCCGAGACTTTGAACCAAACGCACGGCCTAAAGCCTGTTCTGGAGTCATCAGTTGACCGCCGTTTTTGATGTGGGTCGTTACACTTCCCCGCCCGGCCTTCTTGGCTCCAATTCCGACAGCTGACCAGCGGTTACTGCCGTCTTTATGCATATGGAACCTGAAATCAATAGGGCAGCCATCAATTTCAATCAGCCGGATTCCCTGCTGGATAACATAGTTTTTCAGGCCGGAACCGTGCCTGGATTGTAGCAGGCGCATGAGACTTGAGAACGTAGGAAACTTAAGCAGTGTATTTCCTCCGGTGCTGCGGTAGCGGGCGAAGTAACCTTTTTTGGGTTGGTAGGTGAGTCGGTATATCCCGTTCCCGAGGCTTCCGCCTGACGGCTTATAGTACACGAACCGATGGCGCTCGAGCATATCTTTAATGCGTTCCGGGCTTGGATTCGAATACGTTTCAGGCACATACCGTCCGGCCAGCACATCATTTTCCAGTTGGTTATAAATATCTGATTTATTAAAGAAAGCCCAGTTGAAAAAGGAGATATTTCGCTTCAAAAACCGATCCCTCAGTTGATTCATGAAAGGCGAAAAGTCTGTGCGTCTGCTAGGGAGTCGATTATATACAACATCCGGAAGAGGTACAGTCTTACGGATAAATTGGCCGTTTGCACCTAAAAGATAGGCATAGACAGTTTCCCGTTGCCAATTGATATCTCGTGGTGCAAAGGCATAAACATACATTTTTTTATTTCCTTCACGCAGCAGCTGTTTAATGTAACCTGTTCGCGCACCGAAGGGACTGGAGGGAGTGGAGGGGCCATCGGATAATACTCCGACTATCGGTCCGATCTGAATCTCTCCATCCCTGGGCATATGAACATATGTTGGCCCGCTTCTTGGGACGTGAACATTCTTACGGATGCCGGAACTCAAATACAGATGTTTGCCGGAACGCTCAATAGGTTTCAATGAAGCTGATATGGCATTCCTGCCCAGGCGGAGCTGGATCTGTCTCCTGCTTGTAAGACCCAGGCTTCTCATGAGCGAGCCAGACATAAAGACCACTTTTTCGGGCTGATGCGAGAAGTGAACATTACTAAAAGTCAAACTCATGTATTAACCCTCCTAAGTTGTCGAAGCAATAAATAACGTGCATAACGGAGGGGGTTCTCCACTGACAGCTTTGCTGCCGGAATATCCCCTGTTTGCCTGAATGCGCGCCGCCCCGGTTTTGAATTGACCTCAAGCAGCCATACCTTTCCGGAACAGTCTATTCCGAAATCGATGCCGAGTTCGCCCAAACGGCCAAATCCGCCTTCAAGAATCGGGGGGATGAGGTCGCTCAGCTGGTTGATGCAGGCGATGATATTGTCGGACACGGGGGTGCTGAACTCAGATTCCAGAAAGGAAGGGACGGGTAACGCCGTGCCCCCGCCATGAAGGTTGGAGGTCATTCCTTCAGCTGGACCCTGGCGAACGGCCATCCCTGTTGTAGTCCAACGGCCCCGTGCATTTTTTTGAACCAAAACTCTGACATCATAGGGTCTGCCATCGCGACTGGTTAACATTAAATATGGCTGAATGATAAAGCGGCGGCGTCCGGTGAACTTTTTTACCCAGGATGATAGTTCACGGGTTGGCAAAGTCATCTTGAATATCGAGTTCGATCGGTCTCTTCCTTGTAATACAGTTTCTTCTCTATCAGTACAATGTACATAGAGGGTATGTTTGCCATGGGAGCCTCCGCTTGGCTTCAGAAACAGCTTCCCGTCAAACAGGGATAAAGCCTGATTCAATGATTCATTCCCGTTATAACTTAGCGTATGTGGGAGATGGAGCGAGAGGCACTGTTCACGCTTTAGAAGATTATACACACGGATTTTTCCGGGCAATCCCCGTGACCACATAGACCAACGGTTGTCAGGCAGATCACTCAGGAACTCCGCAGCGGCAGAAGTTTCATCCGTGTTCTTAAATAGACAGCGGTCGTATATAATGTCCGGAACAGGAAAGTTTCTCTTTTCCCAGCCGCCGCGTCTGTAGGTATAGCCTGAGATTAGGTGATTCAGCCCAGCTGAATCAGGTTTATCTTCCGGGAAAAACACAAATACGGTAATGCCGAGGCAGGAAGAGGCCAGGCATAATTCGCGAAGGTATTCCTTTTCCGCGAATGGAGGTGATCCTGCTCTCCGGCATACCATGACACCGAGTGTTCCAATGTAATCAGAGGGCATAGTTGCTCCTTTTTTAAAAGCCAGTCAAGTAATGGCTGTATTGGACAAGCCGAATCGCTGATGGGCGAACCTTCTGAACATTGAGCGGAGCGTTATCGCCCTTGGACGGTTTGGAGTTGACTTCAAGCAGCCAGATTCGTCCTGCAGTATCCACCGCTAAATCAATCCCAAGCTCTCCAAAGTGTGCAGGAATCGCTGCTTCAATGCCTTTGGCGATATCTAGTGCAGCCTTCTCCATCCGGTTGCTCGCTTTCAGCTTTGCGGTAGGCGGGATACCGCTCATGGCAAGCGCGTCTTTAACCGTGGACAGCGTTCCTCCACGGGCGAGATTGGATACATAATGATTTCCTCCCGCAACTCTGGCCACAATGGACGTTACGCTCCACTTGCCTTTTTTGTTTTTGTGGACGAGCGCGCGAAAGTCCACATTTTTTTTATGGAGCCGGACCAAGTCCAGGCCTTGCTGAATTTGATAACGGTTTTTTTTGATTTTTTCGGATAGTTTACTGTACAGTTTAGTAAGCGACGAGTAACTGTTTTTTTTAATCCCCTCAAGTGAGGTGGTTAGGGTCTGATAGGTGCCGTCCTCCTGGCGGGAGATTCGGATAATGCCTTTGCCCAGACTGCCGCGAATCGGTTTTAGAAAGACAATCGGATATGCAGTACACATTTTTTTAAGCATAGGGTAGCCTTTCAGTGAATAGGATTCGGGTAAGTATTTCTTAAGCTTCTCATCCGAGCCCAACGCATCAAAAACTTCCGTCTTATCCAGGAACTTCTCGTTAAAAATGTGAGTACCCAATCTGGATTTTACTTCTTTCATAAAATGCTGTACGCTAGGACTATTCTCCAATTTGCGCGTGGGAAGCCGGTTGTTGACCACATCTGGTGCGGGTACTGGACCTCTCATCCATCCCTCATCATATCGTACCGCTTCAAGTGTTAACGGGTCCGGACCGATCATCTCAGGGGTGAAAAAGTATACATACGCACCTAATTTTTGACAGGCATTGACCATCTCCATGCAAAATGATGAGATCGATCCGAAGGGTTTGCTCGGATCCTCTGGGTCATAACGGCTTATCATAACTCCGATTACGGGACCAAGCCGCAGTGTGTTGTCGGCTGCGTTGTATTTGACGTTCAGAACCGATTGAGGAAGAAGTCCGGAACTGCTAGACAGGGAAGGGCTTATACGGAGTACAGTCGATTTTTTCCCAGATAAGACACGTATCTCCTGCTTGAAGGAGCCGATGGCAAGCTGTATAGGTTGTTCTGTTGGAATTCGGAGCAGTTTTATCAGCCTCTCGCCAAGCTTGATATCGTTATCCTGCAGGTTGCCCGAGCGGAACAGTTGAACCGATATCTTGGTTTTGGACATCTTGGATCTCCTTCCGACAACTACTTGATGTCTAGTGGACAGATTAGACTTCATCTGAGCATTGCATGTAATTCATCATATGAGGACATATATCCCTTGGTGATTGTACGGATTTGGAAAAAGGGAGGACTTTAAAAATGCCGGATTGGCTGTTTATATTGGTGAACGTGGGAGTGGCGGCGTTTGTCGGCGGCATTACGAACCATTTTGCTATTAAAATGCTCTTCCATCCTCGTGAAGAAATCCGTATACGCGGATGGAAGTTACCCTTTACACCTGGATTGATTCCGAAGCGGAAGGAAGAGATCGCGGAATCTCTCGGTAAAGTGGTCTCCGATTATCTGGTGACGAGTGAAGGGCTTCAAGAAATGATTCGCAAACCGCTTTTTCGTACGAGGGCGGAGGATGCGGTAAATCGGAAGTTGAAGTCGCTTTCGGAGAGCGAGCAGACACTGGGCGATCTGGCATTGAAATTGTGGAGCCCGGAGGAGTGGCAGCAGTTGAAAGATCGTGCTGTTCTGACGGCTCAATCGGTGACGGCTCGCGGGGTGACTACAGTCTGGTCCGATTATGGCTTAGAAGACAAGCCGTTAAAGGATCTGATTCCTGGCTGGTCCGAGGAAACCCGGCAGCGCTGGAGTGAGGCGGCTGCAGAAGCGGTATTGAAGGAGCTTGGGGATACGCTGTTGTCATCGGACGGCCAACGGTTGCTTAAAGAAATGGCTTCTGCGATGATGGACAAGGCAGGGGGATTTCTCGGCACGATGGCCGCTATTTTTATGGATGAGGACAAGCTGGTTCAGAAATTGACGCCGACGTTGATCGGTCAGCTGGAAGGGAAGAAAGTTCGCCAGACGATCGTTACCGTTGTATCAGGTAAGCTGGAGCAATATGGAGAAATGTCTCTTGGCCGTGCGGTGGAGGCTGCAGCCGGAGAATTTGGTCCAGGTTTGATTACGCGAAAGCTTGAAGAATCGATTCCGTGGAAAGCATGGATTGAGCGTCTGGAGAATGTCCGGCTCACGGATATCATCACACCCCGGCTTCCTGCGATCGAGGGTGCAATGCCAGGCTTGATCGATAAAGGTCTCCGAATACTTGAAGAGGCCGTTCCGGCAGCAATGAAGGCAGTAGATCTGCCAAACCTGGTACAGGAGCAGGTAGAGAAATTTCCGGTTGAACTTCTTGAAGAAGTCATATTGAGTGTATCGGGCCGGGAATTCCGGGCTATAACCTGGCTTGGGGTTCTGCTAGGTGGGCTTATCGGAATGTTTCAGTCGTTCATTACCTTGCTGTGGAGATAAGAGTAAAAAAATAATGCTGCGGTGATAGTCCGCACGGTAGGAGGACAAATATGAATATTTATGACAAGGCGAATGATTTGGCTAAAGCGATGAAGGAAAGTCAAGAAGTACAGGAAATTACCTCTGCAATGAAACTGATTGAAGCTGATCCGGAAAGCAAACAGATGTTGGATAACTTCCGTGAGCGTCAGATGGAAGTACAGCAGCGGATCATGACCGGCGATATGCCTTCACAGGAAGAGATGGAAAAGATGGAGAAGCTGTTTGAAGTGCTGAGTCTTAACCTGAACATCCGCCGTTTGTTTGATGCGGAGCGTCGTTTGAGCATTATTATTGAGGACGTAAACAAAATTATTACAGATAGTCTTCAACATTTGTATGGGTCAACTCAATCATAGTAATTAACAATCCGCGGCAGATGCCGCGGATTTTATTTGCTCATACTCCATTCTTCTATCATAATGTGGACCAGCCCTTCATAGAGTAGATATATAGAGTTCAGAAGAAAACAGAGGAGCTGTATAACTTATGAAGAAAAAGAAAAGTAAGATTAAGCATTCGGCTTATCTCTTGATTGCGCTCGGGATGCTGGTATATGCGCTGCCGAGCATTTCGTTCGCAGGAGGTTTTTCTTGGGCATCGCTGTTTGGGGCTGTATGGGCCGGGTTCGCCCTGCTGGTCATTGCATCGCATCTGCATATTTTGATTGGTGTGGATGAAGCGAAACAGAAGGCATTGGATGAAATCCGGAAGGAAAAGATGAACCAATGGCAGCTGAAATGGCCTGAGGATCAAAAGAGCCATGGCGCCTAAAAGCATTTCATAGAACAGCAAAAAACCGTTCGCGCGTTCGCTGGCGAATGGTTTTTTGCTGTGCCGCATGTTATTTTATAATGCATGTCTGGTATAATAGATACAGTATGGTACAGATTGAGTAGGGGGGTGGAACAGTTGGATGTTCGAGATGAGACAATTACGAAACACGAACAACTGGTACAGCATATCGAAAGTTTAAAAGTAGGAACCAAAATATCAGTCCGGAGGCTCGCTAAGGAGCTTAGTGTAAGTGAAGGTACAGCTTATCGTGCAGTTAAGGAAGCAGAAGGGCTGGGAATTGTTGTAACGAAGGAACGGATCGGAACTGTACGTATTGAACGGAAGCCGCGGAATATTTCAGAGCAACTGACCTTCGCTGATGTGGTGGAGATCGTTGAGGGGCATGTACTCGGCGGGGCTGAGGGTCTTAATAAAAGTCTGCATAAATATGTAATCGGGGCCATGAAGGTTGAAGCGATGGTCCGCTATATTGATGCCGGAAGCCTGATGATTGTCGGAAACCGGGAGGATGCGCATTCTCTGGCCCTCGAGCAAGGAGCAGGTGTACTCATAACAGGCGGTTTCGGGACAAGCCGCGAAGTAAAGCATCTAGCGGACCAGTTGGGACTGCCCATCTTTTCTTCACGTCACGACACCTTCACCGTAGCTTCAATGATCAATCGCGCCATTTTTGATCGGCTAATCAAGAAGAAAATTATGCTTGTCGAGGATATCGCAGGCGAAAAACCGAGAATTCACGCGCTTAAGAGCTTGATTACAGCTCGAGAGCTTATCGAAATGGCGAAGGAGTGCGGAGAGCAACGTTTCCCGGTTACGGATGAATGGAACCGTGTCATCGGCATCGTTGGCGTAAAGGATGTTGGCGGGCTTGCTGATAATCAGGCAATCGAACGAGCCATTACGCGTAACCCGGTTACCGCGACATTAAAAACATCATTAGCCTCGGCCGCTCAAATCATGATGTGGGAAGGGATTGACTTCCTTCCTATCGTCGACCGCAACCGTAAGCTTGTTGCCACAGTTACACGGAAAGAAGTGCTTGAGGCGATGCGGAATGCTCGTAATCAGCCTCAGTTGGGGGAGACGTTTGATCAGCTGATCTGGAATGGAATGGCTGAGGATCGGGATGGGGATGGGAATCTATTCTTTAACGGGTTTATCACACCGCAGATGGCGACAGAACTCGGGACGATTTCGCAAGGTGTCCTGACAACAGTTATGAGCCAAGCTGCCTTTAAAGCAGCTAAGGACATTAGCGGCAGTGATCACGTGCTCGATAATCTGTCCACTTATTTCATCCGCCCGATTCAGATTGAGGATCCGATTGTGGTGATGCCGCGTCTTCTTGAGATGAGCCGGCGGACTTGCAAGATGGAAATCGAAATCAGTCACCAGTCCAACCTGATCGCGAAATCGGTCATGACACTGCAGGCGATAGATCCAGGATAAGGAATATGTTTCATGCAGGAACACATAACAAAGAGGGCTGTTCATCTGGCGGAAATACATTTGGCCGGTAGAATAGCCTTCTTTGTTTTAAATGGAGTGTTTGTTTCTAACTGCTAGCCGATTTATGACGGCTGTAATAGCTTCTGCTTCTTATGCCAGCAAAAATATTAAAAGCACCCATAACCATGAAAACAGCTTCAACGATCACTGCGGGTGTGGAGCCGCTGAACATCAACATGGAAATAAAGGACAGGGCGATCAGCATAATACCCATACAGATATTCGTAGACGCATGAAGGATTCCCCGGTCGAGCGGGTCCGGCATTTTGCGGGCACGGATGCTGTATAAAGCAGCAGCGATGCAGGAAATGACAAGCACCGCGAATAAGGCGTAGCGGATAATACCAAGCATGGTAAAAAGGCACTCCTTTGGCATGGACATGGTTACATGAATACTCGTATTGTATCATGAAACCATTCTGATGTGATGTACAGTTTAGTTGCCGATCTCCATCCAGATCTGAAGAACGCCTTCCATGACCAGCATGGTCCTGATTTTGATCTTGTAGTCTTTATCCCGGACGGTGTATATTTTATCATCTAGCAAAGAGCGTGTGAGCTTGCTGTCGGTATCGATATCAAATATGCTTCTGCCACGCAGTGCTGCAAGATCTTTTCCCATCATCTGAATGATTTCTTTCACAATCAGGGAATCGAGCGGCTCGGATTTTTGTTCTGAGCGAATTTTGATTTCCCGGATGACAGTCGGCTGTTTGCTATATTTTTTCAACGTCTTGATATCTTCTTCATATTGGAGAATTTGGACTTGCAGGTCTTTGTTATTCTTCCATAACTTGTTGTAACTGGCATGGTATAACGAATTATAGACGACACTCCCGATGATCATACCGAGCACAAAGATCGAGGCAGCCTGATAAAAGGGACGGAAACGGTGGAACGGAGGCATTCTCATACATTAGCTCCGGTTGTTGCAGACCCATTTGACCAGCTCACTGCCCATATGTGCCCCTAAGAATGCAAAGATCAGATACAAAATCTGTTTTATGGCGGGAGACAAATTGCCATCCAGCATATTGCTCTCAATAACACGCATGGGATCAATGGTTCCACCGACAGCGGCAGCAAGTGCCCAAATTTTGATGCGGCCCGCAACTTCAACCATCGTTAAAGTCGGAGGCTGCATCGAGAGCACGGCGCCAACCCCTCCGACCATAGCCCCCCCAACCACGATGCCGAAAGCTATGAAAAAGTCCAGTATCGCTTTAGATAAAAAAATATTCATCTTTTTTGTCCCCTTTCTTGCCGGGCGACGGTGTTGACCGCCTGTCCAGATGCTCCTGATTTCATTCTATGGGCGGGTAGAGCTACATTATGATAAAATAAGAATAAGAATTTAAGTGGCGAAAGGAAGGCGAATGATGAGTACTTTCGTGCATTTGCATGTGCATAGCGAATACAGTCTGCTCGACGGAGCGGCGCGTATTGAAGACCTTGTACGGGAAGCGGCAGCGTTTGGTATGAAATCATTGGCGCTGACCGATCACGGGGTCATGTACGGCGCCGTTCCATTTTATAAATCATGCCAAAAGCATGGCATAAAGCCGATCATCGGATGTGAAGCTTATATTACTGCAGGATCGCGTAAGGAGCGGGGGAGTCGTAAAGATCAGCCCATCTATCACCTCATTCTGCTCGCAAAAAATGAAACCGGCTACCGGAACCTGATGAAGCTTTGCTCCATCGGCCATCTAGAAGGCTATCATTATAGACCTAGAATTGATATGGAGGCGCTCGCGTCTCATCATGAGGGAATTATATGCCTCAGTGCCTGTCTTGGCGGAGAAGTTCCACAGCATTTGCTGCACGGCAGGGAAGCAGAGGCCAAAGCTGCTGCGCTGCGTTATAAGGCTGTTTTCGGAGATGACTATTACCTGGAGCTGCAGGATCACGGATTGCCGGAGCAAAAACGAGTTAATCCACAGCTCATCGCCTTAAGCCGGGAATTGGGCATTCCGCTGGCGGCAACAAATGATGTGCACTATTTGACGTCATCCGATGCGGAAGTACAGGATGTGTTAATCTGCATCGGGACAGGCAAGACGGTGGAGGACGAAGACCGGCTCAGAATTCCGACGAGCCAGCTGTATCTGAAGAGCGAAGACGAAATGAAGCTGCTGTTCCCTCACGTTCCGGAAGCAGTGGACAACACGGCATCTATTGCGGAACAATGCAACCTTGAGCTGGAATTCGGCAGATCTATTCTTCCGGAATATCGACCTTTGCCAGAAGGAATGGATGCGGCTTCTCATTTACGACAGCTCTGTGATGCCGGTCTTCGTGCCCGTTACGACGATACGGAACGCTGGGCATCGGCGGATAGTCGTGCAGAGCTGGAACGCCGATTGGACTATGAGCTAGATACCATCGAGAGCATGGGATTTAGCGATTATTTTCTTATCGTGTGGGACTTTATCGCGTACGCTCACAAGCAAGGTATAGCTGTTGGACCCGGAAGGGGCTCGTCCGCCGGTAGTTTAGTTGCGTATACACTGCGCATAACGAACGTGGACCCGATAAAGTACAATCTGCTCTTTGAACGGTTTTTGAACCCGGAACGTGTCACGATGCCGGATATCGATATTGACTTTAGTGACGAACGACGGGACGAGGTTATTGATTATGTGGTTCATAAGTACGGGCGGGAGCATGTTGCCCAGATTATAACTTTTGGTACGATGGCGGCAAGGGCTGCAGTCAGGGATGTCGGACGTGCATTAAATGTGCCGTATGGAGATGTGGACAGGGCGGCTAAGCTGATTCCGAACCATTTGGGTATCAGCATTTCGCGGGCGCTGAAAGAAAGCCCGGGCCTGAAAGAACAGTATGATACCAAGCCCAAGGTACAGGAGCTGCTCGACATGGCGCTCAAAGTGGAGGGAATGCCTCGTCATGCATCAACTCATGCGGCAGGCGTGGTCATATCCCGCGATCCGTTAACCGATGCGGTTCCATTACAAGAAGGCAGTGAGAAGACGGCGCTGACTCAGTATTCCATGGAGCATCTGGAAAGTATAGGCCTGCTAAAAATGGACTTTCTTGGGCTTCGGACATTGTCGATTATTGAGCGGACCATGCGTTGGATTGGTGAAGCAGCTCCGGATTTCGAGAAAGTTCCTGATAACGACCCGGAGACCTATCAAATGTTGGGACGCGGTGAAACAACTGGTGTATTTCAGCTGGAGTCAGCGGGGATGCGCCGCGTATTGAAGGATTTGAAGCCATCGGCGTTTGAAGATATCGTGTCCGTTCTGGCATTGTACCGCCCCGGTCCGATGGAGTTTATACCGAAATATATTCAGGCCAAGCATGGCATCATTGAGCCGGAATACCCGCATCCTGACCTGATCCCAATTCTAGGGGATACCTACGGAATTATCGTTTATCAGGAACAGATTATGCAGATCGCTTCGGCCATGGCGGGATTTTCGCTTGGTGAAGCCGATTTGCTGAGACGAGCGGTATCGAAAAAGAAACGGGAGGTACTCGACAGGGAGCGAGGCCATTTTGTGTCCGGCAGCTTGAAGCAGAATTACAACGAAGAGGATGCAAACCGGGTGTACGATATGATCGTACGCTTTGCGGACTACGGTTTTCCACGGGCGCACGCAGCTGCTTATGGTGTACTGGCTTTTCAAACAGCTTATCTCAAGGCCCACTATCCGGTTCAATTTATGGCCTCTATGCTGACGGCCGTGATGGGGAGCCATCGGAAAGTGGCGGAGTACGTGCTTGAATCCCATCGCATGAACATTGATGTGATGCCGCCGGACGTGAATGAAAGCAGAGCGTTGTTTACACCGGTATCGGGCCGTTCTGATTCCAATCCAGATTCTGATGAAGACAATAATCTGGCGATTGAAGGAAGAAACGGTGGAATCCGGTTCGGACTGGCGGCAATCAAAAATGTTGGGACTCTGGCTGTGGAAAATATCGTCCACATCCGTGAAGACAAGCCTTTTGAAAGTCTGCTCGATTTCTGCCGCCGGGTTGATCTGCGTGTGTGCAATAAGCGGGTTATCGAATCGCTCATTCAGGCGGGTGCTTTTGATACGCTCCCAGGGCACCGGTCCCAGCTGATAGCTATGCTGGATGAAACCGTAGAAGCTGCCGTGAAGTGGCGGAAAGAACGTGAAGATTTGCAGATACAGCTGTTTGATTTTGTAGAAACGACAAATTGGGACATCGAATATCCGGATATTCCCCCGTATTCTGCGGGACAACAGTTGGAATTGGAACGCGAACTGCTCGGTATGTACCTGTCCGGACACCCGCTCGATGATTACAATCCTTTGCTGGAGAAATCGGGGGCAGACCGGCTGATGGATTTGACGGAAGCGCCGGACGATACCGTGGTCACGGTGGCGGGTATGGTTGTGTCACTGAAGACCATTACGACCAAACAGGGAAAAGCGATGGCCTTCATGGAATGGGAGGATCAGATCGAGCGCTGTGAGGTGGTCCTGTTCCCGGAAGTATGGAAGCGGAGCGCTCAACTGATTGAGAAGGGGGCACTTCTCGCCCTTCGCGCTAAGGTTCAGCAGCAGGATGAGGGATTTAAGCTGCTGGCTGAGGAGCTGGCTCCTCTGGAGGAAGAGCGCCTGATCCAGCTGATCCGCCGAGGCCGAGCCCGTGCGGCTTCCGCCGGAAAGAGCGCGGGAGGAACTGCTTCCCAAGGCGAAGGTTCAATTCGCCGGGCATCGCCGCAAGCGTCGACATTTATAGCGACTCCGGGGGATAAGCCGGTAGTCCGGAGTACTGCTTTCCGCACCGATGCTACAACCCGTACCGCTAACGTTGAGACTAGCGTTCGATCTGTAACTGCTGGACGGACGGATTCGGTGAAGCACGAACAGCGCGTCTTTGTGAAGATTACGCGGGAGGCGGAAGATCCGCAGCTATTGGCCCGCTTAAAGGAGCTTCTGCAAGAGCACCCGGGACCCGTGGCGACCGTGTTATTTTATGAAAGGAGCCAGAAAGTGCTCGGTCTGAGTGACGCATACCGGATCAAGCCGTCCCCTGCATTGTTTGCCCGTATGGAGGACATGCTTGGAAAAGATACAGTTAAAGTTAAATAGACGTTACTCCCGTTAAATAAAATTCATGAACGTTTCATATCCCTCCCGCATACACATAGGACACTACAGGACAACAATGTCCGGAATATCGTTACCGAGGCCTTTTTCCTATCCAAGGCGCAGCAGCGGTTGTTCCGGTTAACGCGCGGGAGGGATTAGTTATGTCAATGGAATTGGCAGAGGGTATTCTGAACCGAAGAGGCGTCAGCGTATCTTCCATTGCGGATATTGTCTATCGTTTACAGAGAAAGTATCACCCGACCCTGACGATGGAGCAGTGTGAAGAGAGCGTGCGGGCAGTTCTCAGAAAGAGAGAAGTGCAGTACACGTTGTTTACGGGAATTGCGCTGGATGAGCTGGCCGAGCAAAAGCTGCTTCCAGAGCCGCTTCAATCGATCATGGAGAAGGATGAACCACTGTACGGCGTGGATGAAACGATGGCTTTGGGGGTTACGAGTATTTACGGTATGATCGGACTGACCAGCTTCGGTTATTTGGATAAGGAAAAAATAGGAGTTATTGAAACATTGAACGAGAAGACGGACGGTATACATGTGTTTCTTGATGATCTTGTAGCAGGTATTGCCGCTGCCGCTTCTTCACGTATTGCCCATAACAATCCGCAAGCAACCTTCTATACCGTAGAAGGAAATTAAATTTTTTGGTGTTGCTATACCCCTTTAGATAAGGGGAAATGCTCTTTCTGCCCCCTTCCTCTTTTGTTGAGGTAAAAAGTGAAGTGTGTTATCATTATCCATTATATCGGCACAGGATATGCCTATGGCACGAGATTAGGGGGAACTGAAAGGCATGTGGACGGTAATCTATATCGCGCCAACCGCTAAGGTGGCGGAAATGATCAAAACCAAGCTTACGGAAGAAGGTTTTTTGGTTCAGAGCCGTCCTGTAAATCTTTCCAAACAACAATTTGAGATTTTGGTTCCCTCCGGAGAGCTTGAGGAAGTACAGGAAGTGTTGAATTCGATTCTGCACCCCTAGCTTAAGGGATACATAGCGAAGCTAGTTTATTGGAATCTAAGATAGTATAAGTTTGACACTATACTTTAACTTAGATTCTTTCGCGAAACGTAAGCTTTGCCTGTCAAAGACGGCGGAGCCGTTTCGCTTGGAATATAAGAAAGTATAAATTTCATATTGTATACTTGGCTTATATTTCTCGCAGAAACGCCGCCGTCCTTTAAAAAGGACGCCGAAGGCGTTTCTTCTTGGATGTACAGATTTGCTAAGTTTGCGGCCATTCAAATTTGCGGCTGGAGAGGTGTAGTTGTGTTTAAAGATCTGTTTCAGAAAAAAAGAAGATATGCCACCATTCCTTCGGAACGTCTCGGACGAACAGGACAGCCTGAAGAAGGCGAACGTCCGAAACGGGAAATTCCTGAAGGCCTAATGAATAAGTGCAGCAAATGCGGTAGCATTCAATACAGCAAGGAACTTGAGAAAAATCTGAAAGTGTGCTCAGAGTGCGGTCATCATATGCGTTTGAACGCATGGGAGCGCATTGGCATGACGCTGGATGAGACAGGCTTTGAAGAATTTGACGCCGATATGATTTCTGTTGATCCTTTGCAATTTCCTGGTTATGCAGCCAAGTTGGAGCAGCAGAAGATGAAATCAGGCCTTCATGATGCGGTAATCACGGGTAAAGGTTTTATTAGTGAACAACCTGTTATCGTGGCAGTGATGAGTTTCGACTTCTTTACTGGGAGTATGGGATCGGTTGTTGGCGAGAAAATTACCCGGGCGATCGAGTATGCAACGGATCAAGGGCTACCGCTCATTATTTTCTCTACTTCTGGTGGAGCACGAATGCAGGAAAGTATTCTCAGCCTGATGCAGATGGCTAAGACGAGTGCAGCGCTTTCGCGGTTCAACGAACGGGGTGGCCTCTATATTTCGGTTATTACGGACCCGACAACAGGTGGTGTTTCAGCTAGCTTTGCATCACTTGGAGATATTAATATTGCTGAACCCGGTGCTGTGTTCGGCTTTGCCGGACGCATCGTTATCGAGCAGACGATACGGCAAAAGCTTCCGGATGATTTCCAGACCGCCGAGTTCAACCTGGCGCATGGTCAGCTGGATATGGTCGTTCATCGCAAGGATATGCGTACGATGCTTGGAAGATTGCTCGAAATGCATACCTCGAAAGGGGGATTTTGATGTCAGGCGTACTTCCTTTTGAAATGCCGCTTGCAGAAATGCGAAAGAAGATTGAAGAACTTGAGCAGTTCGGACAGGAAAAAGGGATCGATTTTACGGATGAAATCGCTCGTTTGGAAGAACGCTATAGTCGTCTGGAAGAAGAGATTTATTCCTCCATTTCACCTTCACAAAAAATGCATCTGGCCCGTCATCAGCAAAGGCCGACATCCCTTGATTTAATTCAACTGATATTTACCGATTTTATCGAACTGCATGGAGACCGGATGTACGGTGACGATCTGGCAGTTGTTGGCGGGTTGGCTAAGCTGAATGGTATCCCGGTTACCGTTGTGGGCCAGCAGCGGGGAAAGGATACGAAAGATAACATCGCCCGTTTCTTCGGAAGCGCGCATCCAGAAGGCTTCAGGAAGGCACTACGGCTTATGCAGCAGGCTGAGAAGTTCAAGCGTCCTGTGATCACTTTTGTTGATACAAAGGGTGCTTATCCGGGTAATACAGCTGAAGAGAGAGGTCAATCTGAGGCGATTGCCCGCAACTTGCAAGAAATGTCGGCACTCGGAGTGCCTATTGTTTGTGTAGTCATCGGCGAAGGTGGTAGCGGCGGTGCTCTTGCGATGGCCGTAGGTAACCGTGTCCTGATGCTTGAGAACGCAATTTACTCGGCTATCTCACCGAACGGAGCAGCTTCAATCCTGTGGAAAGATGCATCGAAAGCAGACCAGGCTGCACAGGCGATGAAGATCACCGCTCAGGATTTGTTCGAGATGGAAGTCATTGAAGAGATTGTTCCGGAACCGAAAGGCGGGGCACACCGAGGGTATGAAGAGACGGCTTCAGCGATCCAGGATGCACTCGTTCGTCATCTAAGGGAACTGTCTGTAATGGATGCTTGTGAGCTGAAAGAAGACCGTTACCGGAAGTTCCGCAAGATCGGAAGTTATGACTATGCAGTGTCCGAACAGCCTGATAAGCTCGTTTGAAAGGACTGTCGATTATAGATGTATGACAAATTTCCTATACAAATGAGAAGTTTTGTAGTAGATTTAGTTGTTGGAACAGAGATATAGAGAACCCTTGGAAAACGGAGGAAACCCAAATGCGTAAAACTAAAATTGTATGTACTATCGGTCCTTCCAGTGAATCGTTGGAAAACACTAAGAAGCTCATTATGGCCGGCATGAACGTTGCCCGTCTGAACTTCTCCCATGGCGATTTTGATGAGCATGGCAATCGGATCAAAACCATTCGCCAAGCTAGCCAGGAATTGAACAAAACGGTTGCTATCCTTTTGGACACGAAAGGACCAGAAATCCGTACCGGCAAATTGGAAGTGGAACCGGTGGAGCTTGTGCAGGATGAATACATCACGCTTACTACCGAAGAAATCCTTGGTGACAAGAACCGTATCTCCATTACTTACAAAGAACTGCCGGGAGATGTTCAGGAGGGATCTACGATTTTGATCGATGATGGTTTGATCGGTCTTACTGTCGTGGAAGTTCAAGGCACTGAGATTAAATGCCGTATCGTTAATGGCGGAACAATCAAGAGCAAAAAAGGCGTAAACGTACCGGGTGTGAACATTTCCCTTCCAGGTATTACTGAAAAGGACGCCAACGATATTGTTTTCGGGATCGAGCAGGGCATCGATTTTATCGCAGCTTCCTTCGTTCGTAAAGCGAGTGACGTACTGGAAATCCGCGAACTGTTGAAAAGCCACAACGCTGAGTATGTGCAGATTATCTCTAAAATCGAGAACCAACAGGGTGTGGATAACCTGGATGAAATTCTGGAAGTTTCCGACGGCTTGATGGTAGCCCGTGGTGACTTGGGTGTTGAAATCCCGGCTGAAGAAGTGCCTCTTGCGCAAAAACGCATGATCGAAAAATGTAACATTGCAGGAAAACCAGTTATTACGGCAACACAAATGCTGGACTCCATGCAGCGCAACCCTCGCCCAACCCGTGCGGAAGCAAGTGACGTGGCGAATGCGATCTTTGATGGTACGGATGCAATCATGCTTTCAGGTGAAACAGCTGCAGGTAAATATCCAGTAGAATCTGTTTTGACCATGTCCCGTATTGCAGAAAAAGCGGAATCCGCTCTGAACTACCGTGACCTGTTCTTGAAGCAGCGTATTGCTCAGGAAACTAGTGTTACAGAAGCGATCAGCCAATCCGTTGCTATTTCCGCATTGGACTTAAACGCGAAAGCGATCATCTCTTCGACGGAATCCGGACAAACCGCACGTATGGTTTCCAAGTACCGTCCTAAGGCTCCTATCGTCGCTGTAACGACGCAGGAGAGAACAATGAGACGTCTAGCATTGTCTTGGGGTGTAACCCCGGTTAAAGGGGAAAGAGCTACGTCTACAGATGAGATGTTTGAATATGCCCTTCAAGGCGGACAAAAATCCGGGCTTGTGAAGGAAGGCGACCTGGTTGTTATTACAGCTGGTGTACCGCTTGGTAAATCCGGTTCTACAAACCTGATTAAAGTTAGTCAAATCCCAGCGCAGAACTAATCTTCTGCCCTGGGTTAGGATAGAGTCGTAAAAAGCAATGGACGAGCAATCGGCCATTGCTTTTTCTGTAAATAATGGGGTGAACTTATGTCAAAAATATCAGATGAACAGATAAGTCGCTGGTTTACAACATCCTTTCGAGTACGCTATCAAGAATGCGATCAAATGGGTGTGGTATATCATGCTAACTATTTGAACTGGTTTGAAATTGGAAGAACCGAGATGATTCGGCAGCTGGGTTTTACGTACAGAGGAATGGAAGAGGAAGGCGTCCTTCTTCCTGTCGTAGATTTGGATGTCCAGTACAAAAATCCGGCACGGTACGATGACCTTGTGACGGTGTTCACACGTATGACGGTTTTCTCGCCGCTTCGGATTCATTACGAATATGAGGTGCGCCGACTGAATGAAGAAGATCGTGGATTACTGGATACTGTAGGACAGCAAGAAGCAGGAGAGCTTCCGGGAGATCAACTCGTGATTGGTGCAACGCGTCATGTATGGGTGAATAGAAACTGGAAACCAGCAAGACTAGATAAAAATGTTCCCAAGTTGTATGATGCTTTAAGAAGTTCTTTTTTGGGAGGAAAGGAGTAGTAAATCATGTGGAAGTGGATGCTGGCGGCCGTTATTTTTCTGCCTGCCATTGAAATATTCGGATTTTCTTTAGTAGCGGAGCGGGTCGGTGGCATGAATACGCTACTTCTGACACTGCTTACCTCCGCCATCGGTGTTGCGATGATGAGATTTGAAGGGCGTAAGGCTATGGAGGATGCCAAACTGAAGATGAATTCGGGTATGGTGCCCGGATTATCGATGGCAGAAGGCCTCTGTATTTTTGCAGGGGGAATCTTGCTGATTGTGCCTGGTTTTGTGACAGATATTATTGGATTTACATTGATTTTTCCCCTGACACGGCCTTTGTACCGATTCTTGCTGCTGAAGTGGATGAAGAAAAATATGAAGGACGGTAAAATTACGATTTTTCGGCGTTAACATTAGGAAATTTACAGTTTTTAATTTTTACGAAGACCGGATCCCTCATTAGTACAGGGGCCGGTCTTTTCCAATATATGCAATCTTGATATTATCAAATAGAAAAAATCAAGATTCGACAATGATAATTATCACGGCTATAATGGAATTGTAAGTGATTTCAAAAAATAGTTTATGATGTCGATAAAACAATTTGATATAGAGAATGACTCTGTCATTGTTCACATATCAGACATTATCCAGTATGATATGAGAAGGTTTTACGACTGATAACATGGCTATTGGCCTCTTCAAGGTTTTTTCTTTATTATTCGGCTTCATGAAAACATTTTCATGACGATCCAACTCAGTTTATCCCGAACAAAAAGGAGAGATGATGCATGACAGCTACCAAGGGTTTGGAAGGCATTGTAGCCACAACTTCCTCGATCAGCTCGATCGTTGATGGTGTTCTCACATATCGAGGCTATGACATTGATGACCTCGCAGAACATGCCAGTTTTGAAGAAGTGGCTTATTTGCTGTGGTTCGGTAAGCTTCCGAACGCACAGGAGTTACAATCGTTGCAACAGGATTTGAGCAATTACGCGGCTATTCCGGATAAACTGATACAACAAATCAAACTGTATCCGCAAGATGCGAATACGATGGCTGCTCTTCGATCCGCTGTATCTGCTCTCGCACTGTATGACGAATCTGCAGACGATATGAGCCGTGAAGCAAATGAAAAGAAAGCGGTTAAGCTTCAAGCTCAGCTGCCTACAATCATTGCGGCTATCGCACGAGTTCGTCAAGGCAAGGAGCCAGTAGCTCCAAAAGCTGGAGTATCTATTGCCGAGAATTTCCTTTACATGCTTAGAGGCGAGCAACCGGATGAAACCTCGATTAAAGCTCTGGACCAGGCCCTTGTGCTTCACGCCGATCATGAGCTGAACGCTTCCACGTTCGCATCCCGTGTAACCGTGGCTACGCTGTCCGATATTTACTCGGGTGTTACATCCGCTATCGGTGCGCTCAAAGGCCCGCTGCATGGAGGAGCTAATGAAGCCGTTATGAAGATGCTGAACGAAGTTGGAACAATCGATAAAACAGAAGCCTATATTCAAGAGAAATTGGACAACCGCGAGAAAATCATGGGTTTCGGACACCGTGTATACAAAAACGGCGATCCACGTGCCAAGCATCTGCAAAAAATGTCTCGTGAACTCGGTAAGATGAAGGGTGACACAACCCTGTATGATATGTCAGTTCTGATCGAAGAGACAGTGACCGGCCAGAAAGGTCTGAAGCCTAATGTGGACTTTTACTCGGCATCGGTATATACGCAGCTCGGTATTGAACATGAGCTGTTCACCCCTATTTTTGCAATCAGCCGCGTTTCCGGATGGACAGCGCATATTCTGGAGCAGTACGACGGCAACCGGATTATCCGTCCGCGTGCAGAGTACACAGGATTAACGGATCAAAAATATGTACCGGTTGAACTTCGCTAATTAACTATCAATCATGTACAATAGGGGCAGAGAAAACGCTTGAGCGGCATATTTGCCACAGGCAGCGGTATTCTTTGTGCCCTTTACCCGTGTTTTTTAACGGGAATTGTAGAGATCTAACAAATCAAAGGAGGAATACATACTTATGAAACTTGAGAAATTCGCATTACCTACTGAAGGTGAGAAGATTACGATTGATAACGGCAAGCTGCAGGTTCCCAGCAATCCGATCATTCCTTTTATTGAGGGCGACGGAACAGGCCGTGATATTTGGAGAGCATCCAAACGTGTTCTTGACGCGGCTGTAGAGAAAGCTTACAGCGGTTCCAAGAGTATTGCCTGGTACGAAGTGTTTGCTGGAGAAAAGGCATTTAATACATATGGAGAATGGCTTCCGAATGATACGCTAGAGGCAATTCGTGAGTATATCGTAGCTATCAAAGGACCGCTTACAACGCCAATCGGCGGCGGTATCCGCTCCCTGAACGTAGCTCTGCGCCAAGAGCTTGATCTGTACACTTGCCTGCGTCCAGTCCGCTACTTCAACGGCGTACCTTCTCCGGTGAAGCGTCCTGAGCTTGTAGACATGGTTATCTTCCGTGAGAACACAGAAGACATCTATGCAGGTATCGAGTACAAGGAAGGTTCTGAAGAAGTTAAGAAAATGATCAAATTCCTTCAGGATGAAATGGGTGCGAACAAAATCCGCTTCCCTGAAACTTCCGGTATCGGTATTAAACCAGTGTCTTCGGAAGGATCCAAGCGTCTTGTGCGTGCTGCAGTTGAATATGCAATCAAGCACGGCCGTAAGAGTGTAACGCTCGTTCACAAAGGCAACATCATGAAGTTTACCGAAGGTGCTTTCAAGAACTGGGGATACGAAGTGGCTGAGCAGGAGTTCGGCGATAAAGTATTTACTTGGGCACAGTACGATATTATCAAGGAAAAAGATGGCGTAGATGCAGCGAATGCAGCACAGAAGGCGGCTGAAGAAGCTGGCAAAATCATCGTTAAGGATGCTATTGCTGATATCGCTTTGCAGCAGGTGCTGACTCGTCCTACAGACTTTGATGTAATCGCGACACTGAACCTGAACGGTGACTATCTGTCTGATGCGCTTGCAGCTCAAGTTGGTGGTATCGGAATCGCTCCTGGAGCGAACATTAACTATGTGACAGGACATGCAATCTTTGAAGCTACTCACGGAACAGCTCCAAAGTACGCTGACAAAGACGTCGTTAACCCGGGTTCCGTTATCTTGTCCGGCGTTATGCTTCTTGAGCATCTTGGCTGGCAGGAAGCGGCTGACCTGATCTACAAAGGTATGGGAACATCGATTAATAATAAGACCGTTACGTATGACTTCGCCCGCCTGATGGAAGGCGCTACAGAAGTGAAATGCTCCGAGTTCGCGGACGAAATTATTAAAAACTTGTAAGGGGGATAAAACATCGTGGCAAATACTCGTAAAAAGATAACGGTTGTCGGTGCTGGCTTTACCGGAGCGACCACTGCACTTATGCTCGCTCAGAAAGAATTGGGTGACGTCGTGCTACTGGATATTCCACAGATCGAGAACCCAACCAAAGGTAAAGCTCTTGATATGATGGAAGCTAGCCCGGTTCAAGGTTTTGACAGCAACATTGTTGGTACATCCAACTATGAGGATGCTGCTGATTCCGATGTTGTCATTATTACGGCTGGTGTAGCCCGTAAACCTGGAATGAGCCGCGATGACCTCGTGAATACGAATGCGGGAATCGTGAAATCCGTATGTGTGAACGTAAAGAAATACGCTCCTAACTCTACGGTTATTATTTTGAGCAACCCGGTGGATGCCATGACTTATGTGGCTTACAACACTTTGGGCTTCACTAAAAATCGTGTAATCGGGCAGTCCGGTGTATTGGATACTGCTCGTTACTGTACATTCATTGCGCAGGAACTTAACGTATCCGTTGAAGATGTACGCGGATTTGTTCTGGGCGGACACGGGGATGACATGGTTCCGCTCGTTCGTTACTCCAGCGTTGGTGGTATTCCGATCGACACGCTGATTCCTGCTGATCGTATTGAGGCGATTGTACAGCGCACCCGAGTTGGCGGTGGTGAAATCGTCAACTTGCTAGGTAACGGCAGTGCTTATTATGCACCGGCTGCGTCCCTTGTTCAGATGACAGAAGCGATTCTGAAGGATAAGAAACGTATCCTGCCGGTCATTGCTCTTCTGGAAGGCGAGTACGGCTATGACAATCTGTTTATGGGCGTTCCGGCAATCCTGGGTGGAGACGGCATTGAGAAGGTATTCGAGCTGGAGTTGACTTCTGATGAGAAAGCTGCACTTGATAAATCTGCAGAGTCAGTACGCAATGTCACTTCTGTGGTGAAGCTGTAATATACTCCCCCGCTTATTTTTGACGATTAAATGACAAAGCAATCCCGTTCCAAATTTTAGGGACGGGATTGCTTTTCTTTATGCCATTTGTTCAGTATAATATGGTTCAGTGCGTTAGATGTAACAAATATCACACAAATTAAATTGGAGGAGTTGTATAATGTATAAGATTTTCTTTCTGCTACATATGATCGGAACAGCTGCTGTTGGATTTTACTTGATTCTGCCATTTATCGTAGGCGGCGTTCAAAAACTATCATTGGGCGCACAGGAAGGTGCGGTAAACACGGTTCGCGTAGCTAATCGGTTTGCTCAGTATGGTTTAGTGGTTCAGCTTGTAACCGGTGGTTACATGATGACTAAGGACGAGTATTCGGTAGCTTGGATGATTATCGTCACCGTTCTGCTTCTTGCGATGTTTGCGATCGGCGGAATCATGAGCAAGCCTCTTAAAAGTGCTCTTGCGGGTATCCGTGAGAAGCGAGATGTGAAACCTGAAACGGCCAAGCTCCGCACATTTAGCTCGCTGTTGGCACTCAGTTTGATTGTTATGATCTTTTTCATGGTATACAATAAGATTATCTAATATATGTGATTCATATAAGAAGTCATCCCATTTCGATGGGGTGACTTTTTTGTTTGTTGGAAAAATTTAAAGCGTCTTAGACATTTGTTTGATCAACCCTCTTTTGTGGTTATTAACATATCGTAAAGAGGTTGTGATAATATGGCCGGGCCTAACGCATCCTAATAGGGAAGTATAGCCATGGATAATAAACAGATGAACTGACCTGAAAGGAGAAATACAATATGCCACAAGATGGACAAAAACAAACACTCCCCCCGCAACATCAGGATCATCGTCCCGGAATCGAGATGGAAATGCATCCACTTCCGGAGTATGAATCCAGCGAGTACAAAGCAGCCGGTAAGCTTAAAGGAAAGGTTGCCTTGATTACAGGGGGGGATAGTGGGATTGGCAGAGCGGTTGCGGTAATCTATGCCAAAGAGGGTGCCGACGTATCTATCGTTTATTTGAATGAGCATAAAGACGCGGAGGAGACGAAGCGTCAAGTGGAGCAAGAAGGTCGGAAATGTATCCTCATCGCTGGTGATATCGGAGACGATACATTTTGTCGGGATTCTGTGAAACAGACAGTGGAGCAGCTTGGTCAGCTGGACATTCTGGTCAACAATGCGGCTGAGCAGCAGCTGCAGAAGAAGATTGAAGACATTTCTAAAGATCAGTTGGAGCGCACATTCCGTACCAATATTTTGGGAATGTTCTACATGACGCAATCCGCTATGCCGCATCTAAGCAAAGGCAGTGCGATTATTAATACCGCATCGATTACGGCTTACCGGGGCAGTCCTGAACTTATCGATTATTCATCGACCAAAGGAGCCATCGTGTCCTTTACACGTTCTCTGTCTATGAATGTCGTAGACAAAGGGATTCGTGTCAACGGTGTGGCTCCAGGTCCGATTTGGACACCGCTCATTCCATCAACCTTTCCAGCAGACCAGGTGAGCAAGTTCGGTGCAAGCCAGCCGATGAAACGACCTGGACAACCGGAGGAGCTTGCTCCAGCGTATGTGTATCTGGCTTCTTCTGATTCCTCATATGTCAGTGGACAGATCATCCATGTGAACGGTGGCGAGGTTATTAACGGTTAATACGGCAGTTTCCAAAGATATGTATAACTTTAGGAGAGAAATTAACACCAAGAAGACCCTGTCTTCCGCTTCAAGCGGAGGTGCAGGGTCTTTACGTGTACAGAATTGATATAATTACTTGATCAAGAGACAGGTGAAGATAAGTAAATTTAAGAGATTATAAATTTAAAGTAAACCCTTTCATGAACTATTTGATATGATATGATAGGAGTAAATAATAGTATTCCAGATCACTTTACACAGCTAACTGGTCATAAAAGAGAGGGGAAAGTAAACAGACATGAAGCATTTTGAAGAGAGTGTATACCGGCTTATCGTGGAAACCTCGACAAACCTTCCTGGAGATGTCCGCAGAGCGGTCAAACGCGGCCGTGAGGCGGAGGATGCAGCTACCCGTGCGGGTTTGGCACTGGCTACAATTGCGCAAAACATTGAGATGGCGGAAACGCAAGTTTCGCCAATCTGTCAGGATACAGGCATGCCTACTTTTGTTGTACATACTCCTGTTGGTGCCAACCAAATTGAAATGAAAAAGGATATTTTCAAAGCGGTTATCCGGGCTACTCAAGATGGCAAGCTGCGCCCGAACTCTGTAGACTCTCTGACGGGTAAGAATAGTGGGGACAATCTGGGACCTGGAACGCCCGTGATTCATTTTGAACAATGGGAACAAGATACAATTGATATCCGTCTTATATTAAAGGGCGGCGGATGTGAGAATAAGAACATTCAGTACAGCCTGCCAGCTGAACTAGAGGGATTGGGGAAAGCGGGACGGGATCTGGACGGGATCCGAAAATGCATTATGCATGCGGTTTACCAAGCTCAGGGTCAAGGGTGCAGTGCAGGATTTATCGGGGTTGGGATCGGAGGAGACCGTACAACTGGCTACGAGCTGGCTAAGCAGCAGTTGTTCCGGCATATTGAAGATGTAAATCCGAATCCGGATTTACAGAAGCTAGAGGATTACGTATTGGATAACGCGAACAAGCTTGGAATCGGTACGATGGGCTTTGGAGGAGAAGTTACACTTCTCGGCTGCAAGGTTGGTGCGATGAACAGACTTCCGGCAAGCTTTTTTGTCTCGGTTGCTTATAACTGCTGGGCATTCCGCCGTCAAGGCGTGCTGATCGAAGCGAAAAGTGGTGAAATTCAGGAGTGGTTGTATGAAAGCGGAAGCGGGATCGCGATGACCGACGCTGAGACGGAAGCTGTTACAGCGGTGGCATCGGAGTCTAGCGAAGCTGAAGCGCAGCGTGAAGGTAAGGAAATCGTGCTTCAAACACCGATCAGTGAAGAGCAGATCCGCAGTCTCCGAGTAGGAGATGTGGTCGTCATTCGCGGAGAAATGCACACGGGACGCGACGCCTTGCACAAATATTTGATGGATCACGATGCTCCTCTAGATCTGAACGGCGCGGTTATTTACCACTGCGGTCCCGTTATGCTTAAAGATGACGAGGGATGGCATGTAAAGGCGGCAGGACCGACCACAAGCATCCGGGAGGAACCTTACCAAGGAGATATTTTGAAAAAGTTCGGCATCCGGGCAGTCATTGGCAAAGGTGGCATGGGACCCAAAACACTAAAGGCACTTCAAGAGCATGGCGGGGTATACCTAAACGCGATCGGCGGAGCGGCACAGTACTATGCAGAGTGCATAAAAAATGTGAACGGCGTCGATTTTATGGAGTTCGGCATACCAGAAGCTATGTGGCATCTTGAGGTAGATGGCTTTGCAGCTATCGTGACGATGGATTCGCACGGCAATAGTCTTCATGCGGATGTTAGCAAGGATTCGGCTGCCAAGCTCGAAATGTTTAAGGAACCTGTGTTCCTTTAAATTTCATAATGGATTTCTCATTTCTCATTTACGTTTAAATATCCTTCGGCAAGCTTGTTGCCGAAGGATATTTTTTACTTATCATATGAACGTTGCGGTTCAGGAAAATGAGGTTTATCATTGAAAACAAAGTAAAAGTCGGCAGGGGGAGAAGAGTGAAACCATTCGGATTGTCATTTGCATCTTGGTTCGAACAATACACTTTCACTGATTCGCAAGTTCAAGCAACTACCAAAATCACCGTTAAAGGAAGAGATGGATGAGACCGTTTCGTAATCGACTTACAATTATTATGATGACACTGATTGGTTTATCCATGCTTGGCGCAGGATTTACGATGGCCAATATGTTCAAACAATCCCATATTGCCATACAGGAAGAAAACATGGTCCGTGAAATCAATCTCATTCAGGGGACCTTGGATTTCCCATCCCTCAGTGAGGAACAGAAAATACAGTATTACACCGAGAAATCGCATCAGCTGCAGGAATTGGCAGACGCTAGGGTAACATTTATATCGAAAGACGGGACGGTTATAGGTGATTCGGAGAGTAACCCAGAATCGATGGATAATCATGCGTATCGTGAAGAGATGGTTCAAGCGATGGAGAAAGGAATAGGCAGGACGATTCGTTACAGTAGCACACTTGGACAAGATATGCTGTATGTGGCCCTGCCTGTGAAGCAAGGAGATTATGATGGATATATCCGTTTGTCCATGAGTTTGAGGGCAGTGGATCAAGGCGTCTGGCAGGGATGGCTTGTTATGGGCGGAGGGCTTGTCATCCTGTTTATCATTGCTGCCTTTGTGAGCTACAGAGTAGCGGCAAATTTGACATCTCCACTTGAGAAAATCACGCGTGTAGCACGGCAAATCACCCGTCAGGATTATGACGCTCGTGTCCCGATTCATCGCAAGGATGAGATCGGTCAGCTGGCACATGCAATCAACGGAATGGCTGACAGCCTTCAGACTCAATTGCAGACGATAAGGGACAACGAGGATCTTCTTCAAAGCGTCCTTAACAATATGACCGGTGGAATTGTAATGCTCAGTTATGACGGAAATATTGTGCTGGTGAACCGGGCGGCGGAGGGAATGCTCGGTATTAAAGCAGATTATGTGACTGGCAAGTCATACAGGGAGCTACGTCAGCATTATGAACTTACCAAGCTCATGGAGGAGGGGCTGGAGCACAGAAACAATTTCCGTGAAGAACGTAGTTTGTATTTTCCGATAGAGTCCATAGTCCGTCTGGACGGAGTAGCTATGGTTCAGGATGACGGATCGTATCGCGGGATGCTGTTCTTGCTTCAGGATGTGACGGATATCCGGAGATTGGAGCGGATGCGCAGCGAGTTTGTCGCAAATGTCTCCCACGAACTGAAGACACCGCTGGCGGCGGTTAAAGGTTTTGCCGAGACTTTGCTTGGCGGGGGAGTGAATGATGAGAAGACTTCAAGGTCTTTCCTGCAGATTATTTATGATGAATCTGAGCGACTAAACCGGCTGATCCGCGACATTCTGGAGTTATCCAAGATTGAATCCAAGCGGATTGCCATGGATTACTCACCGATCCATCTATCTACGTTCTTCGAATCTTTAGTTGAATTTATGCGGCCTGAAGCGGATAAGAAAAAAATCAGCCTGAGTCTGCATGTTCCGGAAGAGTTGTTTATGGAGGGTGATGAGGACAAACTCAGACAAATATTTACCAATCTTCTGTCCAATGCTATCAACTACACGCAGGAAGGTGGACGGGTCCAGCTGATGGCAAGGGATATGCATCCGAATGAACAAGGAGATACCGTTGAATTTATCGTCAAAGATTCGGGGCTTGGAATTCCAAAAAAAGATCTGCCTCGCATCTTTGAACGGTTCTATCGGGTGGATAAAGCACGTTCCCGGGGCTCAGGTGGAACCGGACTCGGTTTATCGATCGTAAAACACCTCGTTGATCTTCATCACGGTTACATCAAGGTTGAGAGTGAACTTGGCCTTGGTAGTTCTTTTGTAATCGAAATGCCGCTCCTTCAAGAAAATGATTAAGAGGTCAGGCTGCTTTTTAACATTGGGATAACATTCCGTTGATATACTATGACAAGTATTAAAAATATATGGATCTGAGGGCGGGGTTAACATGGCTCAACGTTTGCTTGTTATTGAGGATGAACCGACACTTTCAAGGCTCTTATCGTATAATTTGACTCAGGAAGGCTTTGAAGTCACCGTGGAGGAACACGGAACGACCGGGTATGACCGGGCGTGTCAGCAATCTTTTGATCTGATATTGCTGGACGTGATGCTTCCGGGCATGAACGGCTTTATCATTCTGGAGAAGCTGCGTCAGCAAGGGATAACGACGCCTATTATTATTTTGACAGCCAAGAATGCCGAGGAAGAGGTTGTGCAGGGACTTAAAATGGGGGCCGACGATTACATTACGAAGCCTTTCGGTGTATCCGAGTTGTTGGCCAGGGTATCGGCTGTCATGCGAAGGGTTTCCGGACACGTTGAAGAAGTAAAAGAGACTGAAGAGCAGCGAAATGTAATCATACTAGGCCAGCTGGAAATTTTTCCAGATAAATATGAAGTGAGGTTGGGAGGTCAGAACATTAACCTCCGGCCAAAAGAATTTGAAGTGTTGTTATACCTGGCCAGAAAGCCGGGAGTCGTCTTAACCCGGGACGATCTCATGAATGTCGTCTGGGGATTCGACTACATTGGCGGTCAACGGACAGTCGACGTGCATGTCAGCTCTCTTCGCAAGAAGCTGGAACTGGATCCCGAGTCGGTATTTATTGACTCTATTCGGGGTGTAGGATATAAGCTGGTCGTAAACCCTAAAAAAGCTCCCATCATTTGATTTAAATGATGAGGGCTTTTTTTGTGTGTAGGTGGAAAGGTACAGAAAAACTTTCGAGTTTACATTCCCTTCATATTCCAAACACATTCTGTTAATACTAATTCGATAAGATGCGTCTTAAGAACTAGATAAAGGAGTGGGGCTGCATGACACTGCTTCAACTTAAGACACATGGCACGATGAATACGGAAAGTGATGATAAGCCAGAGCTCCATAAACATCTGACACAATCACAAAACACTACCGCGCTCGTCTTGTGCAGGCTGGTTCCAGTCATCGGGACGAATGAGACCTGCCGCGAAGTGATGGACAAGTTCAAGACTAATCGAGAAATTCCATGCATGGTTTATTGCAACGAATCGGGCAAACCTGAAGGACTTATTATGCGGGGGGATATGTACCGCCGAATGACAGGCAGATTTTCCAGCGAAATTTATGATCACCGTCCGGCAACTTGTATTGCAGATATGAAGCCTATGGTAGTGGATATATCACATCCTCTATCACAACTGCTTCACCAAGCGTTGCAACGTCCAGAATCGCGGTTTTATGATTGTGTGCTCATTACAGATCAGGACAAGTTTCTCGGTGCTCTAACCGTGAAGGATTTATTGTATCTGTCCACCGTACTGCAAGAAGAAGCGGAGAACAAACGAGTATTTATTTTGAATGAAAACCATCGTCAAACTATTGAGATTGAAGAATCTTTAAGCCAAGTTGCTGAGGCCGCAGAGGTAACGCAGACCCGAAGTCAAGTGATGAAGGAATGGTCTCAATCCGGAAAAGGGAAGCTGGAACAGGTAAGTAATTCATATACAGGACTCGTCAACGATATGGAGGAGAGGGCTGGCTTTGTCTCGCAGCTTTTACAAAATGCCGACAGTATTTCCTCGATCACCAAGCAAATTACCGAGATCGCTAATCACAGTAGCCTGCTGGCTATAAACGCTTCGATTGAAGCAGCGCATGCGGGTGAGCATGGGAATGGGTTTCAGATTGTCGCAGGAGAAGTCCAGACTTTGGCCAAACAGACACGAAACTTGTCTGCAGACATTTCCAATCTTCTGGTGCAGATCCAGCGTCTCGTTGCAGAAACTGCTGAGGCTACCGCTTCTAGTCTGAAGGAAATCCGTTCTTGTGAGAGCATTGTTGCCGAAGGAGGCAGGATATTTGTCCAGATGGAGCAAGTGGTTCAGGAGGTGAGGGATGCCGGCAGCCAGGTATATCGTCTGTCAGAAGAAGCGACTGAACAGGTCAAGCGGGTCAGGAAGGAGCTGGAAGAAATGAACGTCAGTCATTCCTAAGATCCGCAAATTGAGTCAATAAATCTTTTGAATCGTTGAATATTTTACATAGAGTTTACAATTCTCGATAACTGAAATTACATTACAGGATTAATATCAATATTGTAAGGCGATAAGTAAAGAGACCAGATCTAAAGGAGTGGATAGGTTTGTTTAGTAAAAGGGGTCGTAAAACAGCAGGTATTCTCGTATTGATCATGATGCTGAGCACAGTGCTCGCAGCTTGCGGAGGCGGGGATAAGAAAACAGAAGTCGACAACGCAGGAGCCAGTGACTCACTTAAGGGAACGATTGAAATTGATGGATCTAGCACGGTTCATCCGATGACAGAAGCAATCGCTGAAGAGTTTGGGGCCGTAAACAAAGATGTCCGCATTCCAATTGGAACAGGTGGAACAGGCGCTGGCTTTAAACGCTTCCTGAACGGCGAGATCGCCATTACGAACGCATCCCGTCCGATTAAGGATAAGGAAGATGCGGAGGCTAAAGAAAAAGGATTTGAATATCACGAAATCATGGTAGCTTATGATGGATTGGCTGTCGTTGTAAATCCGAAGAATGATTTTATTGATAAACTGACTATTGATGAGCTGAAGAAAATATATGAGCCAGATAGCAAAGTGAAGACGTGGGCGGATGTACGTGAAGGATGGCCTGCTGAGGAAATTAAAATCTACTCACCTGGTACAGACCATGGAACATTTGATTATTTCACAGAAGTTATTAACGGTGAAGCACAAGTTAGCCGTAATGACGGCCAAATTACATTCAGCGCAGACACCAATGCGATCGTACAGGGTGTATCAGGTGATAAACAATCGATCGGTTACTTCGGTTACTCCTTCTACGAAGAGAACAAAGATAAATTGAAACTGGTTCCTATCGATAACGGAACAGCTACGGTTTCACCAAGTCCAGAAACGATTAAAGATAACAGCTATTCTCCATTGTCTCGTCCTTTGTTTATCTATGCAAGCAAGAAGGAAATGGATCGTCCAGAAGTGAAGGCTTTCCTTGATTTCTACCTGAGCAACGCAGGAACACTGGCTAGTGAGGTTGGATTCGTACCACTTCAAGATGACCAGTATCAACAAGAAAAAGACAAGTTGGCTCAATAAGTCATGGATAGAAAGGGAAGAGAAGAATGAATAAAACATCATCCGTGGCAGGTAGTTCCGGGAAAATGACGTTCCGCAGAAGCAAAACGCGCCTATCCGACAAAATCATACCGATTTTTTTAGGATTATGCGCAGCGCTTTCGGTATTTACCACCATCGGTATTGTGTACACACTTCTACAGGAATCCATCATTTTCTTCAAGGAGGTACCGGTATGGTCCTTCTTGACAGGAACGGTATGGAGCCCTATTCTCTCCCCAAAAGAATTCGGCGTGCTGCCCCTACTGGGCGGCACATTGCTGATTACAGGCATTGCGATTGTATTCGCAGTGCCTATCGGCTTGGCATCCGCTATTTATTTAAATGAATATGCGCCTGCCCGGGTTCGGGGAGTTGTTAAACCGGTACTGGAAGTACTGGCTGGTGTACCGACGATTGTGTACGGTTATTTTGCGCTGGAGACCGTAACACCTTTATTGCAAAAAATATTTCCGAATATAAGCCTCTTCAATGCGCTGAGTGCAGGTATTGTTGTAGGTATTATGGTGCTGCCTATGATTTCATCTCTTAGTGAAGATGCAATGCGAGCTGTTCCGAAGAGCCTCCGGCACGGAGCCTATGCACTTGGTGCCACCCGCTTTGAAGTGGCGCTGAAAATTGTGCTACCAGCTGCCATGTCCGGTGTTGTTTCTTCGTTCGTGCTGGCATTCTCCCGCGCGATTGGTGAGACCATGATCGTTACAGTTGCCGCAGGGGCAACACCGCGTCTGACAGCCAATCCGCTGGAAAGCATACAAACGATGACTTCATATATCGTTCAGGTCAGCAGCGGTGACGTTCCGCGCGGAACGGTTGAATATGGGACGATCTTTGCCGTCGGTCTGACTTTGTTTGTCATTACCTTTTTGCTTAACATCTTGGCGCAGTGGGTTGCTCGCCGCTTCAGGGAGGAATATTAGATGGAATCAATGAATCTGGGCGAAACCAAAGGCATAACCCGGAGACGCCGTGGCGATCGCACCCTGCACCTTGTTTTTCTGATCTGTACAAGTATCGGAATTGTGGCATTGATGGCATTAATCGTGACGATTTTGACGGACGGCCTTCACAGACTTTCACCAGAGCTATTCACGAATTATCCGTCACGTATTGCTGCGAAGGCAGGGATGAAATCGCCTATAGTTGGTACAATTTACCTGCTCTTGCTCATGGCTCCACTGTCATTTACTCTTGGTGTTGGGGCTGCGATATTTCTGGAGGAGTACGCCGGGCGAAGCCGCTGGGTGCGTCTCATTCAGCTAAATATCAGTACGCTTGCAGGCGTTCCTTCTATTATATATGGTATTCTCGGCCTCGCGATTTTCGTTCGCGGTATGGGTCTTGGACGAAGCTTGTTGTCCGGGGTATTGACTATGACGCTGCTTGTCCTGCCGATTATTATTGTTTCTTCTCAAGAGGCGCTCCGGGCAGTGCCGAAGAACCGGCGTGATGCATCTTATGCTCTTGGAGCGACGAAGTGGCAGACGGTTTCCAAGTCGGTATTGCCATCCGCCATGCCTGGTATTATGACAGGGGTTATATTGGCACTGTCCCGCGCAATCGGGGAAACGGCACCGCTCATTATGATCGGGGCTCTCACCTATGTTGCCTTTTTGCCGGAAAATCTGCTGGATTCATTCACGGTAATGCCGATTCAAATTTTCAACTGGATATCGAGACCAAGTGCGGAGTTCCATGAGCTGGCTGCCTCGGGTATCATTTTGCTGCTGATTATGCTGTTCATTATGAACCTTCTGGCCATCTGGTTGCGGAACAAATACCAGAAGAACACCTAAGATTACTTTGATACAACAGCCATATCGATATCGTGAATGTTCAGAAGAAGGAGACATGATTATTTTATGGAAGCCATTATTCATATTGAGAAGTTGAATCTCTATTACGAGTCCTATCATGCGCTGAAAAATGTGGACCTTGATATACCGGAAAAAACGGTGACAGCGTTTATCGGTCCTTCCGGCTGTGGTAAATCGACATTGCTGCGTACACTCAATCGGATGAATGACATGATTCCGGGCACACGGATTGAGGGCAGCGTGAAGATCGGCGGTACAGAAATTTATAGTGAGGAAGTCCATGTTGAGGCTCTGCGCAAACAGGTCGGCATGGTATTTCAGCAGCCTAACCCTTTTCCTAAATCGATCTATGACAACATCGCTTACGGACCACGCCTCCATGGCATCCGAAGCAAGTCAGAGCTGGACGGTATTGTGGAGCAGAGTCTTAAACAGGCTGCGCTGTGGGGAGAGGTAAAAGACTATTTGAAACGTTCTGCATTCAGTCTGTCCGGCGGTCAACAGCAGCGTTTATGTATTGCCCGTGCCTTGGCGGTTCAGCCCGATATTCTGTTGATGGACGAGGCGACTTCGGCACTGGATCCAATCTCAACGCTTAAGATTGAGGAATTAGTTCAGGAATTGAAGAGTAAATATACCATTGTTATGGTTACTCACAACATGCACCAGGCCGCGCGGATTTCAGGTCGGACGGTATTTTTCCTAAACGGTGAGGTCATTGAGTCGGCAGATACGGATGTATTGTTCTCAACGCCTTCCGACGCTCGTACCGAGGATTATATTTCCGGCCGCTTTGGCTGATGGCTTGTTAAATAATGAATTGGAGGGGCATCATACATGATCCGGAGAATTGAGTTTGATCAGCAGCTCGATGAACTGAGAACGCTGCTGCGGGATATGAGTACGCATATGGAGGAGGCACTGACTGCAGCCGTGTCTTCACTTCAAACATTGGATATGGAAAAAGCTCAAAACGTCGTTAAACAGGATACCGAGTTGAATGCGATGGAAGAGCAAATTATGGAGATCGGTTCCCGTCTTATTGTAACTCAGCAGCCTGTAGCGAAGGATCTGCGCCGAATCTTGGTAGCTTTTCGGATTGCGAGTGATCTGGAACGGATGGGCGATCTGGCACGTGACGTTGCGAAGGTAACCATTCGACTGCAAGGCCAGCAGCTGATCAAGCCGCTTGTGGATATCCCTCGTATGTCAGATATTGTAAAATCGATGGTAACGGAATCCATCGAGTCCTATTTGACAGAGAATACGGATATGGCCTACAAAATGGCACAGGTTGATGATCAGGTTGATCATCTTTATAGTGTGATCCTGCATGATCTATTCTCGCATCTGACGGGTGATCCGGAGACAGCGAATCAGGCGATGCTGCTCGTCATGGTCGGTCGCTACATTGAACGGATTGCCGATCATGCAACGAATATTGGAGAAAGCACTGTGTATCTGGTGACAGGGCATCGGCCAGATCTTAACCAATAAATAGAGCGTCGGCGAAAGCCGGCGTTTTTTATTTTTATTTTTATTTTAACTATTTCCTATGAATATACAGGGGACCTTAGGCTCGGGCCTTCGGTTTTATGGGGAACCTATGTTATCATGTGTGAAGGAAGTTATAAAGGGGTAGGTGCCTGAATGGACAAGTTGATTGTAATTGATGGAAACAACATTATTTACCGTGCGTTTTTTGCGATGCCTCCGCTTACGAATGCCAGCGGGCAGCAGACAAACGCCGTCTATGGATTTACTACGATGCTGCTCCGTCTTATTGACGAGCATAAGCCTACACATATGATGGTCGCATTTGATGCGGGGAAAGAAACGTTCCGTCATGCGGATTTTCAGGATTATAAAGGCAAGCGCGAGAAGACTCCGCCGGAATTGTCAGGACAGTTCCCGCTACTTAAGGAGCTTTTGCAGGGACTTGGAGTAGCTCAATTCGAGATTAAAGGCTATGAAGCGGATGACATCATCGGTACGATTACCCGGCAGGCTGATGAGCAGGGCCGTCAAGTTATGGTCATTTCAGGGGACAAGGATATGCTGCAGCTGGCCTCTGACCACATCACGATTGGCATGGTCCGCAAAGGTGTGACCGAAATTGAACAGTACGGCCCAGCTCAGATTAAAGAGCGATATGAACTGACACCCGAACAGATTATTGATCTGAAAGGTTTGATGGGTGATGCGTCGGATAACATTCCCGGTGTGCCGGGTGTCGGCGAGAAGACGGCACTTAAACTGCTTCATGAGTTCGGTTCCGTTGAACAGGTATTAGCCCGAACGAACGAGCTCAAAGGTAAAATGAAGGAAAAGATTGAGGATAATGCCGAGTCTGCCATATTGAGCAAAAAACTGGCGACAATATTCCGCGAGGTTCCGCTGGAACAGTCTTGGGATGATATGAAGTTTGATGGACTAAACCAGGAAACCGCCGGACCAGCACTGGCGAAGCTGGAGTTCAAATCGCTGCTGGAGCGATTAAATCTGAATGCAGGTGGAGCAGGTAACGCAGAAGCAGAGCAGCCCGAAGCCGAGGTTGAAGTAGTGACTGTGGATGTGGACCTTCTTCCGGAGGTTGTAAATGTACTGGATCAAATCCGGGTTATGCATGTGGAAACGTATGGAGATAATCCGCATCATGCGAGTGTGATCGGTATTGTATTGGCTACAGAGAACCTTCATTATTATGTTCCGTTTGAAATTTTGAAAGAAGATGCAGCGGAACCTATTCGAAACTGGCTGGCTGACAGCAGTATTCCTAAACACGGTTACGACTTGCACCGAATCGATCTGGCACTTCATTGGCACGATATTGCTTTTGCCGGTGCATCTTTTGATGTTCATTTGGCTGCATATTTGCTTGATCCTACGGAATCCAATCAAACGCTCAGTGGTTTAGCGGCCAAGTACAACCTCTCGTTTCTTACCTCAGATGAGGATGTGTTTGGAAAAGGTGCGAAATATAAAATACCAGATGTGGAGATTCTCAGCAAACATCTCGCGCGGAAATGTGCAGCTGTCGCCCAGATTATACCGCTGCAGGAGCAGGAGCTGAGTCATAACGAAATGCTGCCGCTGTTCCACGATCTCGAAATGCCGCTGTCCCGTATTTTGGCCGATATGGAGAAGCAGGGAATATCGGTTAACGTGGAGGATCTGAAACAGCTTGGACATGAATTCGAAGAGCAGATTAAGTCTTTGGTTGAGAAAATATACGAGATTGCCGGCACGGAGTTCAACTTGAATTCTCCGAAGCAGCTTGGCGAGATTTTGTTTGTGAAGCTGGAGCTGCCGGTCATCAAAAAGACAAAGACGGGATATTCCACGGATGCGGAAGTGCTTGAGAAGCTGGCGCCATATCATGAAATCGTCCGTTATATTCTACAGTACCGCACGATTGCAAAGCTCCAATCGACCTATGTCGAGGGATTGCTTAAGGAAATATCGCCGCAAACCGGCAAGGTGCATACGTACTACCGCCAGACCATTGCTGCGACTGGACGTCTTAGCAGCCAATATCCAAACCTGCAAAATATCCCAATCCGGCTGGAAGAAGGACGCAAGCTCCGCAAAGTGTTCGTTCCGTCCGAGCCTGGCTGGTCAATTCTCGCGGCTGACTATTCTCAAATTGAGTTGCGGGTTCTCGCGCATATCTCTGACGACGATCGTCTGAAGGAAGCGTTCCTGCACGATATGGATATTCATACGAAGACTGCGATGGATGTGTTTGGCGTAAGCGAAGACGATGTCGATTCGAACATGCGCCGATCGGCCAAGGCTGTTAATTTCGGGATTGTGTACGGAATCAGTGACTATGGTCTGTCTCAGAACTTGAATATTACACGGAAAGAAGCAGCCAAATTTATCGATCAATACTTCGAGGTATTCCAAGGTGTCCGCCGTTATATGGATGAGATTGTGAAGCAGGCGAAGCAGTACGGATATGTCAAAACACTGCTGGAACGAAGACGTTATTTGCTTGAGATCAATGCCAGCAACTTCAACCTGAGATCATTTGCTGAGCGGACTGCTATGAACACGCCGATTCAAGGAACGGCAGCGGATGTAATCAAGCTCGCCATGGTTCATATGGATGCGGCGTTGCATGAACGTCAATTGAAGAGTCGCATGCTGCTTCAAGTTCATGATGAATTGGTGTTTGAGGTGCCTGAAGACGAGATGGAAACGATGAAGACACTTGTACCTGAAGTGATGAGTAAGGCGCTGGAATTGGCAGTTCCTCTGAAGTCTGAAGTAAGTTACGGTAAGAACTGGTACGAAGCGAAGTAAGCGGCAGAGCAGCCTTTTTTCCAGAAAACGTGATCCCGCAGACGCTTCACATCCGTTATAATGGGGAAGAGGTGAGGATATCATGCCGGAATTACCGGAAGTAGAAACGATAAAAAGAACACTTAACCAGATCATTCGAGGTAAACATATAGATCATGTTACAGTAAATCTTCCGCGGATCATTCAGCGCCCAGACGATAGTGAGGCATTCGCTTTTCTTTTGCAGGGACACACTATAGAAGGTGTAGAACGACGCGGGAAGTTTCTGAGAATCAAACTGGACGGTCTGGTGATTGTCTCCCATCTTCGGATGGAGGGACGATACGGACTTTATTCTGCCGAAGATCCGGTGGAGAAGCATACGCATGTCATTTTTCACTTTGATGATGGGACTGAGTTGCGCTATAAGGATGTTCGTCAGTTTGGAACGATGCATCTGTTTGCCTCAGGGGAGGAATTTAGCAATCCTCCGCTTTCGAAGCTGGGCATCGAACCGCTGGACGATGCATTTACGCTGAATAAATTTAAAGAAATTATTGGCGTGAAGAAGACCAAAATTAAGGTTGTCCTGTTGAACCAGGCATATATCGTCGGGATCGGTAATATTTATGTAGATGAAGCACTCTTTCGGTCGGGCATTCATCCCGAACGAAACGCCAATACATTAAGTGATGCCGAGTTGAAATCTTTGTATGAGGCTATTATCGACACCCTGTCGGAATCCGTAAAAGCAGGCGGCTCTTCGATTAAATCCTATGTGAACGGACAAGGCGAAATGGGTAAGTTCCAACACAGCCACCGTATCTACGGACGGAAGGACGAGCCATGCGACAACTGCGGCGGTCCGATCATGAAGACGGTGGTCGGCGGCCGTGGTACCCATTACTGTCCACACTGTCAGCCCGTCAAACGTTAAGTCATAGGCGTGCACCCATCCCTTCCTGAATCCATATACTATTGGAGAATAGCCGAAAGACGTGTGATAAAACTCGTTAACGGCCGGAGGAGGGATATGGGTGCTCAGTCTTATTTTTTCACCTGTACTGCTGGCTATGGCACTAAGCCTTGACGGCTTTGGAGCCGGGATTACATACGGGCTGCGTAAAACGAAAATCCCACTGTTGTCGGTGCTCATTATTTCGCTGTGCTCGGGTCTTGTGCTCTGTATCTCAATGCAGGCTGGGGCATTGCTGCAGCGCGTTTTCTCCCCATCGATTGCTTCGATGATCGGAGCGGTCATTCTTATTGCGCTTGGATGCTGGTCCTTTATTCAGCAGATTAGGTCCAGACCAGATCGTGCAGGCGATGCAGAACCGATGCCACTTAAGGCAAGCACAGCAGGTCTTACGGCTCTAGCTGATAGTGCTGGTTCACAACCCCAAACGGCTGTGTTCTCTCTGGAAATCCGCAAGCTGGGACTTGTTATTCAGATTTTGCGAAGTCCTACACGTGCGGATATGGACGACTCCGGTATCATTTCATCATGGGAGGCCATGTGGCTTGGGATTGCACTATCCCTGGACGCTTTTGGTGCCGGACTTGGCGCAGCTATGCTCGGATTTTCACCCTTATTGACATCAGGGGTGGTTGCACTGTTTAGCGGAGTGTTTCTCATTCTCGGTATGAAAACCGGGTTTCGGGTTGCTTCCAAAGGTCGTATGAGATTTATCTCATACGCGCCAGCGTTTTTATTAATCTTCATGGGTATAATGAAGTTGTTATGAGGTGAATTCATGAATATCGGTTTAACCGGGGGAATTGCAACAGGCAAAAGCACCGTGTCCTCCATGCTGATCCGGAAGGGAGCACTTCTCGTGGATGCAGATGTCATCGCCAGGGAGGTAATGCTCCCGGGCCATCCGGTTTTGGCAGAGGTGGCCGCGTACTTTGGACAAGATGTGATACAAGCGGACGGGCAGCTGGATCGGAAGAAGCTTGGCGAAATCATTTTTAATGATGACAAAAAGCGGCTGGCGCTGAATGGAATTACTCATCCTGCAATACGCAATGAGATACGGAAGCAGATGGCTGATTATGAAGCTGCCTATCCTGATCGACTGGTCGTGGTGGATATTCCGCTTTTGTACGAGTCAGAACTGCAGTCACTTTTTGATAAGGTCATAGTTGTTTATGTACCGAGAGAGAAACAGCTTCGTCGTCTGATAGACCGTGATGCGATTACGGAAGAGCGGGCGGAGGCCAGACTGAATAGCCAGATGGATATTGAACAGAAGAAGAACATGGCGGATTACGTGATCGATAACAGCGGAACACCGGCAGAGACGAGCCGGCAGGTGGACGAGCTGTGGAACTGGTTGTACGGATTATGAGCTGGTTCCGTAAAAAACGTGTGCTGTTGGTTCTGCTGGTCTCTTTTGTGGCGGTACTCTTCATGAATAACATCTGGATGACATGGTTATATCCGATTTATTATAAAGACCAAATTCGCGAGCATGCTGTTCACTACGAAGTCGATCCGTTTCTGGTCGCATCCATTATCCGGGTAGAAACCAACTACAAACCGGGTAAGGAGTCTAAAAAAGGGGCTCTCGGGATCATGCAGCTCATGCCAGATACGGCCAATTGGGCAATGGAAATGGCCAAGCTACCGACTGTGACACTGGATAGAGTCAAGCATGAAGCGGATGCCAATATCCAGCTCGGAACCTGGTACATTAAGAAGCTACACGAAGAAATGGACGGTAATCCGATTGCTGTTATTGCAGCGTATAACGCAGGGCAGGGAAATGTCCGTAACTGGATAAAGAAGGGAATGTGGGACGGGACATATGAAGACGTCAAGAACATTCCGATAGGGGAAACCCGTCACTATGTACAAAGAGTCATTTATTATTATAATCAATATACCGATGTGTATGATACGTTCTAAAACGGGCAGAACAATAAAAAGAGCATTGGACAGGCTTGAGAACCAAGCCTGTCTAACACTCTTTGAATGAAGAATTAATTATTGACCGGAATATTGACCAGCCAATTGTTGCTCGGCCAGGGTTACCAGACGTTTGGTAATGTATCCCCCGATCGAACCGTTCTCGTAGGAAGTCATGTTACCTTGGTAACCGTCTTGTGGAATGCTGATGCCAAGCTCTTGAGCAACCTCATATTTCATTTGCTCCAGGGCACCAGTTGCACGAGGTACTACCAGGTTGTTGCTGCTTCTGTTGTTACCGCCTTGTCCCATATCTGTTCACCTCCTTGAGTTGGTAAAAGTATTATGTCTCGGAACTGCAATCTTCATAACAATCAATTGCAGTCCAGTTTATGGAAATTAGATTGGAAGCCATGCGATTAGTTCATACAAAGGAAGTGATGTAGCTTTATGAAATGCCCATACTGCAGTTACGCCGGAACGAAGGTGCTTGATTCCCGTCCAGCTAATGAGAATAAATCTATCCGCCGCCGCAGAGAATGCGAGCAGTGCAGCCGCCGTTTCACAACGTTTGAGATGATTGAGGAGACCCCGCTCATGGTCATTAAGAAGGACGGCAGTCGGGAGGAATTCAGTCGGGAGAAAGTACTTCGCGGCTTAATACGGGCTTGTGAGAAACGCCCTGTATCTGCCGACCAGCTGGATATGATCGTCTCTGAGGTGGAGAGTGCACTTCGTAAAACAGCCGCTGCCGAGGTAGAGAGCCGTCAGATTGGCGAGCTTCTGATGGAACAGCTATATCCTGTAGATGAGGTAGCCTATGTTCGCTTCGCTTCGGTGTACCGGCACTTTAAAGACATCAACATGTTTATGAAAGAATTGAAAAATCTGCTGTCTAAAGATTCACTGCCGGACTCAAACATCTGATCGGCATGTGTATAGCAGGTAGAGGAAGTCCTCATGGAATTGAGGGCTTTTTTCCTCCAGGTAGGGTAAGGAAGTTGCGTAACGTGCAGTAAAGATAGGGCTTTGAAGGGTGCGTAATCGTGATCTATTGAATCAAATTTGTTGTTGCAAGTAGTACAATGCTGTGATATATTATTAAGGTACTATTTTTGAAAATAAGTTACTTACTAAGGGGCCTTAGCTCAGCTGGGAGAGCGCATCGCTGGCAGCGATGAGGTCAGGGGTTCGATCCCCCTAGGCTCCATAATTAAAGAAACCGCCAAACACAAGGATTTCCGGGTGTTTGGCGGTTTTTTGTTTAATCAAATTACATCCCCTTTGTTTCACTCATGTGAAATGGATAAGAATATACGGTTAACAGTTTCTTCTCGCGCTATCTACCGGGATGAGACAGTCAGAAATACTTGGTCTCCGCTTCATTTCTTTATGGGGCACTTTAGGAGCCTGGGTTACTCTGATGTCAGAGTTAAAAAATGTTAAAATAGTTGATTTTTATAAAAAATCGTTGATTAATGGTATTTATTATTTTACCATACATGATGTAAAATAGATATTGTACCAGGATTTGTTACATACACACAAAAGAAGGATGTTATCACGCCATCATCTAATAAGTTAATGAAAGGTTGGTTTGAGTGAATGTAGATATTGGGTTATCCATATTTTTATGTACGATTCTTTGTTATTCTTCGATAGCTAAAGTAATTAGTTATAAAGACTTTAAAAAAACGATTAGTCAACTTGGTTATCCTTTATTTCTAGCATGGCTAGTAATAGGTTTAGAAATGGTAAGCGCATTGATGCTGCTGTTCGATCCAACGCGTTCTATTGGAGAAATTATTGCCTTACTATTATTTCTCTCTTTTTATATCGTAACGGGAATGGCAATGAGAAAGAAGTTGAAGGTCGTTTGTAATTGTTTTGGTAAGTCAACGGAAGAGGAATTAGGTTGGAGTACGATGATTAAGATAACGCCGTTATTCCTTGCATCACTTATTAGTTGCATTTTACAATCTTCTGTTCAACTAGTAACGATCAATCCAATTCAATGGATTAGCATTGCAGGAATGACAGTTGGCATACTTAGTATGTACTCACTTTGGACAAACCGTGGTTTGATCATAGAAAAGGACTAGTAAAATGAGTTTATTCCTTATTCCTTATTCCTTATTCCTAAAGGGTAAGTTGAAAGCAGCAGTTTGATAGCCAAGGCATATGCCTTTGACTATAAATAGACCTACAAGAAAGGAGGTTTTCATAATGGCTTGCACAACTACAACTTCATGTGGCGAAAAATGTGGACATTATCCATTTGAGCAATTTATTGAGACTAAAAAAGAAGTATGCGTAGTGAATGGGAAGAACGAAATAACCACTTCCACTTCTTGCAAATGTTAATTAGGAACTAGACTAAGAGCCAGCTAGTTTTTTTCTTAGCTGGTTTTCCTTTGTTTATCTTTTCGCTGGAGTACACCGTGGTGTTGTTATAGAAGGAGGACAAGCATAATGGGTATATTTGATATATCATACTTAGTTCTATGGGCAATAATCGCCGTACAGACTTATTACATTGTGCAGATCGGCAAGAAGAAGGTTGTCACAACTGCCAATAATCAGATGGAATTTTCTTTGGTCGAAGAAAACCATGGAATTGCGAAGGGGAAGGTTTTCCCTCAACAACAATTTGACTCCATTAATCATGGTAGCTTTGATCTTCAACGAACCCGTAAATCCGGCGGTTATTTGGTTGCCTTTACTTCGGTGAGATGTGCGTCATGCAAGCTTGTTTACCCTCTACTAAAGAACTTTCATGAACAACATACAGATGTGCAGGTCGTTGTATTGATGCAAGGAGATGAGGAGTCCATACTTCAGAATATCCAGGATTACGAGTTGAATATGCCAGTCGTACAGATCGCTCCTTCAGATATGCAGAGATTAGAGACAGGTCACTATCCATTCTTCTATTATCTGGATTCTACAACTCAAGTCAGAACGAAGAGTATAATTAACCACGAGGGACAACTTAAACGTCTAGTTGAGGAAGGCCGATTGAAAACAGCAGTTTGATACGCAGGCTTATGCCTCTCGAAGAAATGCGCATTCATTTATATTATATGTTTCATTAAATAGGTGATATTAATGGAGAATGATTCAAATAACAAAGCAACGATTAGTTTAAAGCAAAAGAAGAAAGTTGTTCTGGGGGTATTCTATAGATTAATGCCCCTCATATTTAAGATTATTCCCGGCATGACAGCTTCTTTAGTGCTTATCAAGATTCTATCCTCCTTAGTGCCTATATTGACTATTTTCCTAGTCAAAGAAACGATTGATGCGGTAACAGCAGCATTCGATCAACAGCCTGGCGCACTCATGAATACGTTGCAATTAATCATTTTACAGGGTGTTTTATTATTATTGGACAAAATATTAGTCGTCATCGAAGAATTAATCACATTTAGAGCGCAACAGCATTTGAAGTACCATTTCGAGAAGATGCTTGCTGAACAAGCAGCACGGTTACCCTTGTATTATTTTGATCGTCCAGACTATTTTGATCAGCTAGAGCGAACGGCTATGGGTTTGGATCTTAAGGGGTTTAATATTTTTGTATTATTTATGAGAATATTCCGTAATATCGTGTCACTGGTTGGTATGTTCTATATACTTATTTCTTTCCACTGGGTGTTAGCTGTAGCAGTATTACTGATGGTAGTGCCGAATTTATGGATAAGTGCTTACTTAGGTCAGCAGAGGTATGCACAAATGGTTCATCAAACACCAACACAAAGGAAAACACAATACTTAATGTTAATGCTTCATAGCAGAGAAGCAGCTAAAGAATTGCGAGTACATAATATCAGTCAATATTTATTAACGAAGTGGCGAGCTCTTTTTTGGAAAACAACGAATGAAAGTTATATATTACGCAAATCGGCGAGTTGGAAAACGTTGATCGTAGACTCAGTTCATGCAACTCTCAATATCATTTCCATGTGTCTGCTTGTCTGGTTCGGCTATCTGGGATCACTGACGGTTGGGCACTATGTTTCGTTAACACAAGCATTATTCCAAATGGAATCGATGATTGCTGGATTAGGGAGAAGTATTGCCAATGTGTATGAAGAGTCTTTATTTATGAGTGAGGTATTGCATTATCTCGATTTAGAAACGGAAGGGGAGGGTGATAGCCGAACAGAACAATTCCCCGATAAGTTACAGGGTCATATTGAGATTAATAACCTTACATACACATATGCTGGTCAGTCTACACCTGTCTTGAACGGAATAAACCTTCGCATCAAGTCAGGGGAGAAGATTGCAATAGTTGGGGCCAACGGTGCGGGCAAGAGCACATTCGTGAAGTGTTTATTAGGTTTATACATGCCAGACGAGGGAACCATTCACTTTGACGGTATCAATATACGCGAGATCAATTTAGAAAGTATGAGAAATCGAGTATCTGTGGTGTTTCAGGATTTTATGAAGTATCAGCTTACGGCTAGGGAGAATATTGCTATGGGGCGATTGGATCGCTTGACCGATGATGCCGGCATTAAGGAGGCAGCGAATCAATCGGGTGCAGGAGAGCTGTTAAGCCGTTTGCCTGAAGGGCTGGACACGGAGTTAGGTCCGATGTTCGATGGTGGATACGAGCTGTCAGGCGGGCAGTGGCAGAAAATTGCGTTAAGTCGAGCGTATATGAAGGATGCCCAGCTGGTCATTCTTGATGAACCAACCTCGGCGCTTGATCCTAAAGCAGAGGCAGAGATTTACGATCACTTTGCTAGTCAGTACGAAGGTAAGACGACGATCATGATTTCGCATCGCTTAAGTAGTTGTCGTCATGCTGATCGCATTATTGTACTGAAGGATGGCAAGATCATTGAAGAAGGAAGTCATGACGACTTATTACATAAGAATGGACAATACGCTGAGATGTTTCTTACACAAGCGAAGAGATATACAGCATAGCTGAGAGGCGGAATATGCATTAAGGGTAGTATGGAATTGATAACATTGACGTCAAATCCTTAATCATTGAAGTCATTTTAATAGAAACAGCAGACTGAAATTTCATCCTAGTCTGCTGTTTCTTATTTTGGGATATAACACTAGGTTCGAAAAGCTAGTAAAGATTGCTGTTATTGTTGGGGGTTCTTCGCTATGAGTCGTATCTGTAGCATTTGCACAATCTAAGACCAATGATGTTAATGAAGTATTGAAAGTTTCTCAATATGGTAGACACGAATATAGGTCGCTTAATGGAGAACCGAGCCCTATTCAAGAGAAAGCTATAACGCCTGAGATTGACAGTGTCAAAGCGAAAGAGGATTCGAAGCGGGTAGAGGATCAAATCAATTGAAGAAGTGGTTGATCACTAATCAGAATAAAATATTTGGTAATCTGTACACGGATGCTGATGATAATTATGGAAAGAAGATCGGAAATCAGGTTTCGGAGATTGTTCGGGGAGATCTTGAGCGTCTATTTATGTGAATCAATTGTGAGAGCTTTCCAAGTGATCGACCAACTATTAACTTTAAAGAATTGGTCACGTTTTTGGTCACACTTTTTCTTTTGTGAGAGCAACGTTCCACTTGAATGTAGATAGGTGAAACCTCAAAAGGTCTAGCTCTAAAGGGCTTTCCTCCGCAGTTTTCTTAATGTACAAACTCCAGTCGCTCCACTGGCAGCGATGAGGTCAGGGGTTCGATCCCCCTAGGCTCCATACAAAAACATCACTACGATTATCGTAGTGATGTTTTTTTTGCCACTTAAATCGACTGTCCTTGTGCTCTTAGCTTCTTACGCGTGCTGAGCTTCGCAAGCTCCACAACGATTAGTGGAACGATGGAGAGAATCGTGACAATCACCCAGTGCGTGAAGCTTAGGGAAGCGAGCTGGAAGATCTCCATCAGTGTAGGAATAATCGCAATTCCGAATATAATCGCAATGGAGAGCATCGCGCACCAGAACAACGAACGGTTGGACATGAATCCAATCGTAAAGATCGATTGGGTGTTGCTTCTCACATTGAAGATATGAACAACGGAGGACCAGCCCAAGATAACAAAGGCCATCGTTTGTCCAACTTCATGGGAAGTCGATACTTGATCCGAAATGTGAACAAACTTTCCGACATAGAAACCAAGCAATGTCAATACCGTATAGAGTGATGCTTGAAGCGCAATCTTCTTGCCTAATCCGTTAGAGAAGATGCCTGCATTTTTAGAAATGGGCTTCCGACGCATTGTATCCGGCTCCATCTTCTCACGGCTCAAGCAGAAGCCTGGAATCCCATCCGCGACAACGTTAATCAAGAGTAATTGGATAGCGATAACCGGAAGCCCCCAGCCAAACGCAACTGCAATAATCATGATCATAATCTCGGAGAAGTTACAGCTAAGCAAGAAATAGAGTGCCTTGCGGATATTCTCATATACGCGTCTGCCTTCCGCAACTGCATCGACAATCGTTGCAAAGTTATCATCCGTAAGAACCATATCGGAAGCGCTCTTCGCTACATCCGTTCCGGTGATACCCATCGCCGTACCGACATCTGCCGCCTTCAAGGCTGGAGCATCATTTACGCCGTCACCAGTCATGGCTACCACTTCTCCGTTAGCCTGCCAAGCTTGTACGATACGAATCTTGTCTTCAGGAGAAACACGACCGTATACAGAGATTTGACGTACCTTTTGCTTCAACTCTTCATCGGACATACGCTCAAGCTCAGCTCCAGAGATGGCAAGATCTCCTTCTTTCAAAATACCAATCTCACGCGCAATCGCCGATGCTGTAGCCATATGATCACCTGTGATCATGACTGTCTTGATGCCCGCATCCATCGCAGCTTGTACCGCATCCTTGCTCTCCGGACGAGGAGGGTCGATCATGCCGACCAATCCCGCAAAGCGAAGGCCCTGCTCCAGTTCATCAGCATCCAGCTGCTCTGGGAGCTTCTTATATTGCTTGTACCCTAGCGCTAGAACACGCAGCGCTTGCTCTGCGAACTGATCATGCACCTCATTCGCTCGAGCCTGATGCTCATTCGTGCACGATGCATGAGGGTCTAGCGGAATACGGTCAAAGGCGCCCTTTGTAATGGAGATATATCCGTCCTCCGTGCGATGTACCGTCGTCATAAGCTTGCGTGAGGAATCGAATGGTAGCTCATGCACGCGAGGATACTTCGCCTCAATCTCGGACTTCTTCATTCCCTTTTGCTGTAGCAAACGAATAATCGCAGTCTCTGTTGGATCTCCAATGATGGTTTCTTTGCCATTATTGAGTTCAATCGATGCATTGCTCGCAAGACTGAACATCGTGAGCAATTCAGTTTCTGTATCATTAAACACTTCTGTATCTGCCTTCGGTTCGTGAGACACAGCCCAGACCTGCTTAATTGTCATCTGGTTCTGCGTCAACGTTCCAGTCTTGTCAGAACATATAACCGACGCACTTCCCAATGCTTCTACCGCTGGAATGCGGCGAATGATCGCATTTTTGCGAACCATTTTTTGAATACCAAAGGCTAGCGTAACCGTTACAATAACTGGCAGTGTCTCCGGAACGGCTGCTACCGCCAAGGATACCGCCGTCATCAGCATCTCCATGATCGTCTCTCCATGGAGAAGACCAATACCAAAGATGATGATACCAGATACGACCGCTACCAAACTCAGCTTCTTGCCAAGCTCTATCAGACGCTGCTGGAGTGGCGTTTTGGACTTCTTCGTGTTGTTGAGAAGAGAAGCGATCTTCCCCATCTCTGTCTCCATCCCGGTTGCTATTACTACAGCTCTGCCGCGGCCATTCGTAATCAAGCAGCCGGAGAAGAGCATATTGACTCGATCCCCTAGCGGATCGGACTCTTTCACCTCTGCCTGTGCATTCTTCTCGGATGGAACACTCTCTCCTGTCAAGGCCGATTCCTCAACGAGCAGGTTGAAACTCTCTATAAGACGGGCGTCTGCAGGAATCATGTCTCCTGCTTCCACCACGATTATATCGCCTGGAACTAGCTCCTTCGAATTGATGGGCTTTAAGTTTCCATCTCGTACAACCTTTGCTTCAGGCGTATTCATATTCTTAAGTGCATCAAGTGCCTTCTCTGCACTAAGCTCTTGCCTGATGCCAAGTACGGCGTTCAAGGCTACGATTGCGATGATCACGAGCGGCTCCGCATAGCCATGCCCTTCCGTAACCGCTAGATACGTCGATATCAATGCTGCTACCAACAAGATTATCGTTGTTACCTCAGACAATTGATGCAGCAGCTTGGCTCCAATGCCCTCTTTTTTCTCCTCTTCGAACTCATTGTAACCCTTCTGCTGCAGCACCTCTGCTGCTTGCTTGCTGCTAAGGCCATTCTCTCTATTTGTCTTAAGTGCCTTAAAGATATCCTCCAGTGTTCTCTCCATCCACTTCATCAAATGCACCTCTCTTTAAATGATTTCTATTGTCCCCAAAGTCGAATTAACATCTCAATGAGCGTCTCCTTTTTGATATCCAGTCGGACAGGATGCCCGTAACATTCGGCTTTCATCTTTTCAAGAATGATCGCCATGAGCACGCTGTTCGCGATCATGGCGATGGCCTGCAGCTCTTCCTCTGGAATCGAGTCATCTGCCATCTTCGCAAGTTCCTTTTCCAACTCCTCCGTGATGTATTCAAAGATCGACGGGTACATGAATTCGAGCTCTTTGCTGCCTTTTTCCTTAATGGTGACCAAGAAAAAGTCCTTATGGCTTTCGTAAATATGATTGATGAAATCAATCTTCGCCAGCAATAGCTCTCGGATGTTCTCATGATCGGTATGGAAAAAGGTGTCGACCTCTGTCTTAACCAAGCTCATCTGCTGTTCAAGCGCCTCATGTATAAGTTCATCTTTCCCCTTAAAGTGCTTAAATATCGTCGCTTCATTCACAGAAGCTTGTATGGCGATACATTTCGTGGTGGTTCCCTTAAAACCGTGGAGCGCCATATGTTCAAGAGCAGCTGACATAATTTTATCTCTCGTTGTCAGTTTCATTGCTCATCCTCCTCTCTTATTTGGCAAGCAAGTACTTACTTGCTTTTTAGTTTACAAATATGTACCCATGGTGACTATGATCTACATCACACTTCAAGATAATCATAAAGCCAGTAGGGTACATTTTATTTTTTGCGTTGAAGGGTTTGGAAAGAACCTTATTTATTGTTTAGCTTGATGTTCAGCTTTTTGACAGGCGTTGCCGGTATTCTGACGGTGTCAAATAAACAAAGCGTTTAAACAATTCAGTAAATCTTCCGGCACTTTGATAGCCTACTGTCCGGGCAATTTCGTTAATAGACAGATCCGTTTTTATAAGCAACTGTTCTGCTTGATGAATGCGCTGCTTTTGAATATATTCTGTTATGGTGCAGTGATGAACGAGTCTGAACAGTTTTTTTAATTTTGTCGCTCCCATATAAGAGATTTTAGTTAATTGATCCAGCGATAGCTGAAGTGCATAATAGCTGTCTATATATGCTGCTACATGTTGGATCTGCTCCATATCTTTTGCTGTTATGCGCAGAGATTTGTCGCTTTTTTTGGACAACTCTCGTTCAATAATAAGCGCGATCGCCTCATACACTTTTCCCTCATAGAACAAGGCCGAAGCAAGAGAAGAGCCGCGATAAGCTGCAATCTGGCGAAGCAGCATAACCAGTTCGGGGAAGGAGTTTGTTTCTTCCATTTGGGTTAGTGTTTGATACAGATTAACGGACTTTTCGCCATATTTCTGTCTCAAAAATTGGTCGCAAAAAGCAGGGGCAAATTCAATGCCAATAGAATGCACAGGCACCTCTTTGTGAATTAAAGCGTGGTATTTCTTCCCCTTCCCCCAATAACATCGGATACGCCCTTTCTGCAAGCCATGCTCCGGATGATCCATCTCCGTGCCTGAGATAGATTCGTAATATGTAACTGTCAGAAGCTCAGGCATTGTCAAATCGAAATGGAAATCCTCATAGAAGTAAAAGTCGTGAATTAGAATAGAAAATAATTGATTGTAATCATATATCCAGTAATATCCTTGGCCCAATTTCGGGTCCAAAGTATAAGTGGTTCCAGCCAGATTATAGTTTCCGGTTTGTTTGCATTTGGAAAAACCGTTTTCCAATAAAAGACGTTCAAAAGGATGGGAACACATATTTTACCTTCTTTCCTCAATCAGACGATTCTTTTCCAGGTTTGGACATATCCTTTCCACAGCTATTTCAAAAAGTTTACACTTCAATATAATTAATAATAATAATCATTATCAATTATAAAGCAATTGTTTTTGAAAAAGGAAGACAGATACAATTTGCAGAAAAGGGATGAGGATATGAGTATGTATCGGCAAGCTGGTCAAAAACAAGCACTTAGTATTAAAGATTTAATTATTACAGGCGTTTTTTCAGCTCTGTTTTTTATGTTCATGATGATTGGAGCAGCTTTTTTTGCGCCTAATCCGGTGCTGACCTTCTTAATGCCGGCGGGCGCCGCGTTGCTGACAGGACCAATCTATTTATTATTGATAGCAAAAGTTCCGCGTTTTGGTCCTATTTTAATATTGGGGATTATTTTGGCTATGATTACTTTTGTAACGGGGATGTACTGGCTATGGTCGCTGACTTGTGTTTTGTTAGCTGTTATAGGCGAACTGATTGCTTCTGTCGGCAAATATAAGAGCATGACTGCTAATGTAATCAGCTATATTATCTTTTCGCTTCATCCAATGGGTTCATATATTATGTTGTGGTTTAATCAGCAAGCCTATAAGGAGTACTTGGTTGGACAAGGAACAGAGCAGGCTTATATGGATACAATGCTTTCTACTGCACAAACCTGGATGCTTCCAGGGATGATTGTCGGCACTATGCTGTGCGCATGGATTAGCGCTCTATTAGGCAAAAGACTGCTGAGAAAGCAGTTTGAGAAATCAGGGGTGTTGGCAGATTGAGGGAGAAGATGGGTATGTATGAGCAGGATAATGTGCCAAAAACGCATGTTTCCGCCATCAAGCTTGATCCTAGAATGAAAATATATCTTTTACTATTAGCCAATGCCGCCGTTTTTGTATCGCCTTCTTTTCAATATGAGCTTATTTTAATGGCTATGATCTTTCTGCTCTGTTTGCTTATGGGGATGTATTCCTTTTCATTAAAAATGATGCTTGGCTACGGCTTCATTATTGCTGTACAACTGTTAAGCGAAAAGTTTCTGTCTGGCGCATGGGAGCTAATGTTTGTATCCTTTGCCATGTTTATCAGGAAGATTTATCCTTGCGTGGTATTAGGGGGGCTATTGGTTGGAACGACAAAAATTAATGAGTTTATGACGGCATTAACCAAAATCCGCATATCTAAAAAAGCCATTATTCCGCTTGCTGTAATGTTACGTTACTTTCCAATGATAGGCGAAGATTGGCGGTATATTAAGGATGCGATGAAATTGAGGGGCATTTCTCCTTCAGCGGTTGGCTTTCTAAAGCAGCCTGTGCTGACGGTTGAATGCGTCTATGTTCCTTTATTGATGGCAGCATCTAAAATTGCTGATGAATTGGCTGCTGCAAGCATAACCAGAGGAATAGAGAATCCCAAGGAGCGCACCTGTTATCAATAGGTGTCTTTTCAATTTATTGATGTACTGACAGCATTATTGTTCACATTTTATGTTGTGGCAGGGGTGTTTATATGTTAGAGGTCTCTCAATTTTCGTTTTCGTGTGCGAATGACCAGGACGAGGGCGTTGAAAATATCAGTTTTCATGTTAATAAAGGAGAATGTGTCTTATTATGCGGAAAAAGCGGCTGCGGCAAAACGACAATGGTTCGTGCTATAAACGGTTTGATTCCTTATTTTTATGATGGGCAGCGAGAGGGTGAAGTGCTGCTGAACGGACAGGCTGTGGAGAGCAGGCAAATGTATGAATTGAGTGAATTGGCCGGCACCGTTTTTCAAAACCCTAGATCCCAGTTTTTTAATGTAGATACAGACAGTGAGATTGTATTCGGAATGGAAAATATGGCGTATCCCAGAGAAAAGATGGAGGAGAGGATGCAGCAAGTAACGAAAGAGCTGCATTTGGAGAAACTGCGCAATCGCAATATTTTTCATTTATCGGGCGGGGAAAAACAGAAGATTGCTTTTTCCAGTGTATACGCAGTCTCACCAGAGGTATTTGTATTAGATGAACCGTCGTCTAATTTGGATGCTGGAGCAATTGAAGAGCTGAAGGATATGATTGCCTTATTAAAAAGGCAGGGCAAGACAATTATTATATCGGAGCATAGGATTTACTATTTGAGAGATTTAATAGATAAGGCAATTGTGTTAAACAGAGGAAGAGTTATGTCTGTCTATACGCGGGAAGCTTTTTTGCGTCTAACGGACCAGAAGCGGCAACAAATGGGTTTACGTGAGCTTGAACTGAAGAAAGTACGTTTTAGCCATTACGATAAACCGGAACCCGGCAATCGTGATCCGTTGCATGAACTTATCATACGAGATGTTGCTGTTTCGCATAACAAGAAAAAAGTATTGCAAGGCATTCAATTAACCGCCAAGAGTGGCGAAATTATTGCTGTTACCGGGCATAATGGCGCAGGAAAAACGACCTTTGCCAGAGCGCTGTGCGGGCTGCATAAAATTACTTCCGGTAGTATTGATTTTAATGGTCAAAAGTTAACTGCCAAAAAACTAACTGGCTTGGCTTACATGGTTATGCAGGATGTTAATTATCAGTTGTTTGCTGAAACGGTTAAGAAGGAATGCGCCTTTGGTGTGAAAAACGTCGATCCGCATGCTGTATGGCAAGCATTAGAACATATGGAGCTGGCAGCATTTGCAACCCGCCATCCTAACACATTATCAGGAGGACAAAAGCAGAGGCTGGCGGTATCAGCCAGTATAATCAGCAAGAAGGAAATTTTAGTGTTTGATGAACCGACAAGCGGCCTGGATTTTGGTAGTATGCAAAATGTTGCCTCAATTTTGCGCGGTTTGGCTGCAGCCAATAAAATCATTTTCGTTATTACACATGATTTGGAATTTATTGCGTCTTGCTGCACCCGTATTGTTAGGCTTGGAACCGGAGGAATGCAGGAGGACTATCTCCTGAATGAAGAAAATGAACATCGCACAATTCATTACTTTGCAAATAACAAAGCAAAGGTGGAACGGTAATGGAAGAAACGCGGAAACAAGAAAAAAATCCAATAGCTATGCTCCTTGCTTGGGCAGGGCAAAACAGGATTTATTTGTATTTATCAGTTCTGTGTTCGTTAATTAGTGGAATATCTACGATTGTGCCTTATTTTGTTATTTACCGCATTATAGAGCGCGTCTATCATAACCAGTTAACAGAATCCTTTTTTGCGAACAATTTATTGCTTTTGACAGCGGCAATTATTGTTCGTTTCGGATTGTTTGCTGTTTCAGGCACATTGTCTCATAAAGGGGCCTATAATACTCTATTTGAAGTGCGTTGCCGGGTTACAGAACATATGTCGCAAGTTTCACTAGGTTCTTTAAATGAACGCGATACAGGGGAAATGAAGTCTTTGTTAAATGAGGAGATTGAAAAGCTGGAGCTTTTTTTAGCCCATCATTTGCCGGAGCTTATATTTTATATGAGCGGTCCTGTTGCTGTTTTTATCTATCTGTGCACAGTTAATTTGCCGCTCGCATTCATTTCATTGATCCCGTTAATCATTGCAGTTGCAGTAATGGCGATTATGTTCCGCGGCACGAATCAGTTGATGGACCGGGCAACACGTTCTATAGCTGGCCTGAATGCGGCCATTATAGAGTATATTCAAGGAATGCGCCTAATTAAGGCATACAATATGAGCAGTAAATCGTTTAAAAAATATGCTGACGCTGTAGACGATGAGTTTAATGTTTGGAAGGAAATGTCTTTGAAAATGGGTCCGCCATATGCCAGTTATGTCATTATTATAGAATGCGGTTTATTGCTGATGGTTCCGATCGGTGGCATGTGGTTTCTAAACGGCAGTTTGACCGGTAGTATGTTTATCCTGTTTGCTTTTGTAGGTTCCTTGTATTTAACTGAGCTGCGTCCTTTGCAGGAGCTGGGTTCTAATTTTGCGCAAGTGTTAAACGCAGTCAAGAAATGCAACGCTTTTTTAGAGACGCCGGTCTTTGAGAATGGCAAGGCTTTTCCAAGCCATTATGCCATACAATTAAAAAATGTCAGCTTTTCGTATGACCGCCAAAAGGACCGACTGAAAAATGTCAATTTGTCGATTGCTGAAAATGAGAGAATAGCCATTGTTGGCGCTTCCGGAGCCGGAAAAAGCACAATCGTTCAATTAATTTCCCGTTTCTATGATGTAGATCAGGGTGAAGTGTTGATCGGTAATATAAATGTTAAAGACATTGACTATGAGGAACTGTTACAACATATCACTATTGTGTTTCAAAAGTCCTTTTTAACGAGCGGCACTGTTTTTGAAAACATTGTAATGGGTTCTCATGCAACACTGGAGGAGGTAAGGGAAGCGGCCAGAAAAGCGCAAATAGACGATTTTATCCACTCTCTGCCGGACGGTTACGATACCAAGTTAGGCAGCTATGGCACCCGGTTTTCGGGTGGCGAAAAACAGAGGATTGCTATAGCGCGCGCTATTTTGAAAAATTCCCCGATTCTCATTTTGGATGAGGCGACTTCTGCGGCTGACCCGGAGAATCAAGCTGAAATTGATCAAGCAATAGCTGCGCTTTGCGTCGGCAAAACCGTCATTATTATTGCACACCGGCTTGGTGTTATTAAGCATTGCAACAGGGTTGCGATTGTAGAGAATCAGACTGTTCAGGCATGCGGTACACATCAGGAAATGTTAGAGAAGAGTCCGTCATACAGGAAGGCCTGGCAAAATTACAGTAAAGCCAGAGAAATTACGTACGAATTTGCGGAGGAGATTCAGGGAAATGAACTATAAAAAAGCATTTAAGAAGAACACCTCCTTTTACATCTCTGTTTTATTCAATGTAATTGAGGGTATGCTGGCAGGCTTTAATTTTATCGTGTTGTATCATGCCATTGAAGCTTTAATGACGGAGCAATTGACGCCTCAAAAGCTGTACCAGACCATTTTCCTGTTAAGTGTCATATTTCTTATCCGTTTAGTTGTTTATGCGTATGGTTACACCAGAGGGCAAATCGGAGGAGCGAGCGTAAGCAAAATTTTGCGGCTTGCTTTGGGCGATAAAATGAGGAAGATTCCGCTCTCTTTCTTTACCAAAGCGCAAACTGGCGAGTATATTAATGCGGCAACTGCCAGTGTTAACAGTTATGAGAAAGTGTTGACGCATAAAATCGGCGATATTATTAAAAATGCTTCATTTGCTTTATTGCTTACAGGTTATGTTGCAACGATTTATGCACCTGCCGGGGCAGTCATTTTATGCGCAGGTTTGCTTCTGATTCCATCGCTCTATCTTTCTTTTCTTATGGTGAAAAAATACGGCAACCGGAAAAAAGAGATTATGACCGACAATACAAGCGCGGTAGTCGAGTATATAAACGGCATTCAAACGATGCGTGCGTATGGACTGGGCGGTACTAAAAACAGAGCAACTACGCAATCTATGAAGGCTTACAGTGACATCAGCTATGTATATGAAATAAAAGTTATACCGATCGGTACCGTTTTTAGTATACTGAGCTGGCTAAGTCTTCCTATTGTTTTATTTCTGGCTGGAAATCAATGGATGAAAGGGGGAGTGGAGGCCTCTTCCTTTTTTCTAATCGGAATTGCACCGCTGTTCACATGCAAATTGTTTGGCACCTTGTTTGTCGATTTAACTTCTTATAAAAATCTAATGATTGCCAAAAAGCAAATTGAACATTTATTTGAGGCGCCGGAAGAGCCGTTAAACCAGAATCCGCTTGTACCGGGGGATTACAGTATCACTTTTCAGGATGTTGATTTTGCATATAACAAAGGCGAAGATGTTTTGCGCGGTATAAATATTACGATGGCTTCGGCAAAATTTACGGCTATTGTCGGATCTTCAGGATCAGGAAAATCAACCGTTTTAAATCTGATAACCAAATATTATGAACCGGATCTCGGCAATGTATATATCGGCAAGCAAAATATTCAAGAGGTTGCCTCAGAGAAGGTGCTGCAGAAGATTTCTATGGTGGACCAGGATGTTTTTCTGTTTAACGATACCATTCTAAACAATATCCGTTATGCGAAACCGGAAGCCACGGAACAAGAGGTTATTGCGGCAGCGAAGGAAGCAGGCTGCCATGCGTTCATTGAAAAGCTGGAGCATGGTTACGATACGATGGCCGGAGAAAACGGCAATAAGTTCTCCGGCGGCGAGAGACAGCGAATATCTATAGCGCGCGCTATATTAAAGGACAGTCCTATTTTGTTGCTAGATGAAGCCACAGCGTCTTTGGATATAGAAAACGAATTAGCCGTAAAAGAAGCCATTAAAAATCTTTTGAGAAAGAAAAAAACAGTCGTGATGATCGCCCATACGCTTTCCATTATTAAAAATGCAGACAAGATTTTGGTGATGGATGGAGGCAAAATGGCAGAAGGGGGAACTCATCAGGAACTTCTCGAAAAAGGCGGGAAGTATGCGGCCATGTGGCATACGGAGTCCAAGCTAAGTACAGCCTAGTCCAAAAAAATGGATAAAAGAACAGCCCACAACTATATGTAGCTACAATTCTATCTTCCGTATCCGTATAGTTCCAATATAATTCATCAATAGTCCACCAAGAATAAGCAATACGCTCACATAGAAAAGTTTGTGGGCATCAAGCACAAGCAAGGCTGACGGCTCCATATAGAAAAAGGGCAGAAGCTGGTACCATTCATGAGCCTGCAGAAAAGAATTAAATATCGGAATAAGCACATATAAAACAAGCAGCGCGCTCATTAAAGCAATAACCGTTTGCCGCAATAAAATGCTTAGCAGCTGAGCAAAGGACAAATAGGCAAACGCCAGCACAAAATAAACAAAGCATTGCCTGAGCAGCAGAGAAAATGCGGGCGACTGCAGTGCTAAGGCAGCAACAACGACGGCGCTGAGTAGAACCGAGAATAAGTAAAAAATAATGTACTTGAAAGTAAAGCTCCAATAAAAGGAGGCTCTGGCCACATTACTGAGCAGCGCCGTTCTTAGGATGCCGGATTCTGCGAGCCGCGCTAGTTCGGTTGAGGCGAGCGCTGTAATCGTTAATGTGATGATCGTAAATAAAATGGTTTCTGCAGATCCAGCACCGGGAAGCGCAAATCTGAAAAGGACAGGAAACGCTATTAAAAAGGCGATGTATAGATACAACATCAGACTGCGCCTGTATCTCAGCCATTCACTGGATAGAATGGAAGCTATCGTCATCATCAATCAACTCCATGCTCGAAGTATTTTTTTAATTGCCGGGATGTATTCGTTACCTCATAGAAATCAATGCCATGCTGAACAAAAAACGAGAAAATAGACGGCAGCTCGGCCCGATTGGCGCTGACGAGAATGCGGTCTCCCTTCAGTGCCATGCTGCAGCCTGTTTCGAAGCGACTCAGCAAAGGCGAAATGACCGGGATTTGCCGAGGGTTAATCGAGATTTCAAATAACTGGCTGGTCTCGTTATGCCATATGCGGTCCTGCTTCAACCGGCCATTCTCCAAAAAGAGAATGCGGTTGGACAGCTCCTCCAGCTCCTCCAGCAGGTGACTGGAAACAATAAGCGTTTTGCCGCTCTCGTAAAGCTTTTTTAGAATGCTTTTCATTTCATTTTTGGCATGCGGGTCTAACCCGTTAAACGGCTCATCTAATATAATTAACGAGCTGCTGGAGGCAAACACGCGAGCAATCGCCAGCTTCTGTTTCATGCCCAGCGAATAGTGGCGAAACTGCTTGTTTTTTGCCTCCTCTAGCTGAACAAACTGCAAAGCAGTCTGGACGCGCTCCTCCGAATAATGGCCGTCCAGCCTCGTAAAATAAATTAAATTGTCTTTGCCGGTAAGTGTCGGGAAAAAGAGGGGCGTTTCAATTAACGCTTTCGTGTCTTTTAGCAGCTTCATCCGGTTCTGGTCGGTTATTTTTTCTCCTTCCCACAGGATCTCGCCGTTATAGTGAGGAACTAAGCCCGCTATGATCTTCATCAATGTGCTTTTACCGGCACCGTTGGCCCCGATTAATCCGATAAAATCCGATCTGTTAATCTCCACGGACAAATGATCAAGCGCATATTTATCCCCATAAAGCTTGCTAATATTACGAAGCTGAAGCAATTTCCATCTCTCCTATCTTTTAATCAGCTTGATAGTAAAGTCGCTATTCCCTGTAACGATGAACGATGTTGCATGATCAAATGGAACCTTTTGCGCTTCCTCATACAAAATCTCGCTCTTCATTTGCGGGGCACGGCTCTGCACATCGCGATAAAGCTCATCATTTAACGGAACCGTCAATATTTCTTCTTGAGCAGCGTTAAGTAACTGAATTTCACCCTCGCCGGATACGGATACTACCGCATACTGCCCCGATAGCTTTAGCGTATCCGCCATGTACGTGCCGGAAGTCAGCTCCAGTTCCTGCTTTGCACCAAAACCGATGCGTACTTTTTCCTGTTTTAAAAGCAGCAGCGTTCCCGCTGCAACGGCAAGCAACAGCAGTACCGCAACGAGCCATCGTCCTTTCTGTTTCATCATTCCTGTAACCCTCCTGTTGAATCAATAATGGTCCCTTCAAGAATAGCATTCACTTCTGCAGAAGTACGATAGTGTGCTTCCGAAAACAGGATGGTGCTGTTCCGCAAAGAATGATGGTGGATATCCGAAAATAGCAAAAATAGACTTCCTATCTTTTTTATTTTGTAAGATGATAGGAAGCAAGGTTATTAAAGAGGTGAGCATACTGAAATTTCCTAAATATTGGTTTTGGGTTACGATAACGGTATATGTCTTATTAAGCGCGGTTGTATTGATTGCGGTGTTGGACAAACCATTTGTAAGCATTAAGCTTGACCATAACATGGGCAATTGGACCGTGAAGGAAATGTATTATCCCGAGTGGGGAGAGCAGGCGGGGATTGCAGTAGGAGACAGGATTGTAGAGGTTGATGGCAAACGGATAGAGCAATCTCCACTTATCGTTGTAGATCAGGGAATAAGGGCCGCGAACTCGCTTTACGTCATAAAAGCAGATGGCCGGGCTTTCAACATAGAGCTTGCTCATCAGGATTTGCCGAAGCAATTTTATTTGCAGTTCCTGCTGCCGCTTTGTTATGGCGTATTGGCGTTATTTCTCACCTATTATGTTTATAAAAGAAAAGATAAGAAACAGGTTGATTTGGAATTATTTTTATTAACCTTGTCATTGGCTTACATTAGCTCAGGCGCGGCATCGAGAGCTGGCTTGGCCGGGCTGGTCATTAATGGCGCAAGTATGGCAGCATGCCTTATTCTTTTCATTCAGGTGTTAAAAAGCTATTTTCATTCCTTAGATCTGGAATGGCTCTTCATAAAGAGGGCATATTTACTGTACATTCTGCCGTTAGCGGCCGCGATTTGCGGCGTACTGCGCTGGCTTTTTCCAGCCTTCCATACAGCAGGCTCATTGATCCAATTATTTATTGTGCTGTCGCTTGGCGCATACATATTTTATATTGTTTTTTACAGTTACAGGAAATATAGAACGCGGCGAATTTGGCTGTTGCTTGTTATATTAATTTCGCCCCTGATCTGCTTTTGTTTCCTATACTTGCTGCCAAAGCTTCTGCTTGGGAGACATTTGCTGTCTGCGGACGTACTGCTCATGCTGCTTTTTATTTTGCCGTTTGGACTATTGTGGCTATATTTTACCAATCGTTTGTTTGATATAGCTTATTATATTAACCGTCTACGTTATTACTTGGGTTTTGCGCTGATTATGGCTCTTGTTATTACTATAGGAGCTTATTACATTACAGGGAGTATGCTGCCTGATACAAAGCTTCTATTATTATTTTTGCTTGTGCTATGCGTTCAACTGCTAGGCTTATATATGAAAGAGCGCGTTGATTACAGCCGACGTAAAATTTTGTTTTCTGCCAAAGGAGATGCCGTCCATCAGCTGTATTCCTCGATTAATCGAATAGGAAAAGCCGCCAACCATCATGAGTTATTCGAGCTTATAAAAGATGAAATGAAAATTAAGCTGAATGCTTCGCAAACGGAAATTGTGGTGCGCAAGGCTGCTCTGTATCCGGGCATGCAAGCAGGCGAGGTCCTAAGGAAAGGCGATGCCTACCATGTTTTGCTACACCAAAATGCAAATGAAAGTATGCATATGACGCTTGTGATGGATCAAACGAACAGGAAATTGACGAATGAGCAGCTGCAGTGGCTGGAGCTGTTGGTGTTGTATGTGGATCATTTTATTGAGAATATACAGCTGGTAGAGAAGCTTGTTCTGGAAATCAAGCAGATGAAAACGTTTAATGAGAATCAAATCCCTTGGCTGGATAAAGTGCTTTGGCGTATGTTTGAGGAAGAAAAGCAATTGCTGGCCCAGGAGCTGCATGATACGATTTTGCAGGAGCAAATTCAGTTAATTCGGGAAATCGGCGAAGCTGCAAGAGAACAGGATATTGGTACCCTCCATTCGAGGCTGCTGCACATTCGTGAGCAATTGGACGAAGCGGCCCAGGATTTAAGAGAATACTGTGAGCATTTAAGTCCGCCTTTATTAACGACGATGGGGCTTTATGCCGCGCTGCATAAATTGATTCAAAAAGTGAAAATGCGGGCATTTTTCAGACTCGAGGTTGAGCTGGACATGATTGAAAATGAGGATGCGCAGGTCAATTTAATCATTTACCGTATTTTTCAGGAGCTCCTTAACAATGCATTAAAGCATTCGCAGGCAAAGCGGGTTACTATAAAATTGGCAGCTTTAGATATGGGGGGCTTCGAGCTGTTTTATGAGGATGATGGCGTTGGATGCAGTGTTGAAGATATGCTGGAAACGTCGCATACGATGGGAATTAGGGGAATGAGGGAGCGGATCAAAGCGTTTAGCGGAGAGATGCTGATTCAGTCCACGCCAAATGCGGGCATGCGCATTGAGGTGCGAATGAGGGGAGCGCAGGCAAGTGATTAACATATTAATTGTAGATGATCATCCAATCGTATTAGCTGGAACGAAGCTACTGTTTCAGCATGCGGCAGATATGCGGATCGAGACAGAAAGCGATGCGGCAAGCGTAATGGCAAAGGTGCGTGAATGTCCCTTTGATCTTTATATACTGGATATTAATATGAAGCCGCTAAATGGCGTAGAGCTGGCGCAGCAGATTAAAGAGGTACAGGAAAACGCGCGAGTTATATTATATACGGGATATGAAACAAGCGATTACTACGAGCTGCTGCTTGAGCGGAAAATCGACGGGCTTTTGCCGAAAACTGCGGACAAGGAGCATGTGCTGCAGACGATACGTTTTATTATGAAAGGGGAGGTCGTGATATCAGAGGAATTTCTTGTTTATATGAACAAAAGAATAAATTCCTCCTCTGCGGATGCAGTCCCGGCCTTTACTGAAAAGGAGCTGAGCATTATTAAGTTGCTTGGCCAGTCCTACACGAATAAAGCGATAGCCATTGAGCTGTCCACGACGCAGCGAACCGTAGAAAACATGCTGTCCAAAATTTTCGTTAAGCTTCAGGTTGATTCACGAATTGAGGCGGTCATTCAGGCGCAAAAGCGCGGGCTGCTTTGAGATTATCATGAGTATAAGCTAACCAGGAGGGTGATTATGAATATTACGAAGGTAGAAATAGGCGGGGAAAATATGCTGTCGTGAGCAGCAGCGAGATATTCAAGTCGAAGCTTTCAAGATTTCACTTATGAATGTAATAACGGAAACGATTTCTTTTTCTTACCGACCGAACAACAAGCGATTGAAAAGTTAAGTATGTTGAAGTAGAAGATGGCTCTGTAACTAAAGAAGTCGCTAAACACAAGGATTTCCGAGTGTTTGGCGGCTTTTTTCTATGCCCGAACAATGAATCCTCTCCAATTTTATTGGGGGATATAACCAGGATTACCAAATGCTTGACAAATGAATGTGAAATTATATATAGTAAGTAGTAAGTGATAAGTAGTAAGTAGTAAGTAAAATACAAATAATTCCATATACAAAGTAAACATTAGCCAGCATGAATAAAATCATGAATAGAGGTGGTTTGCTATGACAGATCTAAAATTAGCGCAAAGTTTTTCGATTATTGCGTTAAATGCACAGAGTAGTCTTTACATGACTACTGTGAAGAAAGTGGCTCTTCGTTGCATGGCAGCAGCAGTTATTTTAGAGGCCTACTTAGACAGCGCTATTACACAAACTGAGAATAAATTAATTTTGAAAAATGATGTACTTGAACAATCTGATACAACGCTCTATCGAGAAACTATTTTAAAACCCTTACTCCACAAAAAAAATGAGGTAGAGGGTAATCTGAAAATGTGGCTTAAAAGGGCTTCTATGCTTCCTGAGAAAAAAATGGTAAAGTTCGAGCGCGCAATATCCGATTCTCTAAAGGCAGTGGATTTGCTTGAGGAAATCCCGAGTCTGTTGGGGTGCGACCTATATTATGATTCCGCAGGCGTTGCAATCAAAGATTATCGTAGCAATATTGAGGCATACTCAAGGATCACAGAGAATATTCGAGCAGAAATTTTGGAAGATGGCTCGGTAACAGATGAGGTTATTTGTATGATTTGGCTTCTTCGCGAAAGTGGATGTATGCATGATTTTTTCTCCAGGAACGAGCTAAAAAAGGTGAATGCCAGAATGAATGAATTATATCAAAGTGCTTTACTGGCAAAAGCATTGTTTCCAATCCAAATCCATCACGGGATCGAAATAGCAATCAAAAAATTCCTTCATATGAAGACAAGGTTTGTGAAGACAACTGTGGGCAGCAGTATAAATTTCTTTTTTCCCATGCTTGAGCGCTCGCAAGCTGTCTTTATTGAAACGGAGGCTTGGTTTTCCAATTCCAATAAAAGATTGAACGATGTAATTACGCGGTTAGAGTCCTATGGCCATGTGATTAAAGTATTAGAAAAAGGGTCGATTTCGACAATAAAAATAGATAATTTGGTTTACGAAGCGATTCCGCATGCCGTTTACACGATGAGAGTGCCAATTCAAGGTGTGCGTTTACTTCCGAAATGCCCAATTTAAAGGAGTTGGGTAATCATGTCCAGACAACGTTCCATGGAAACCATATTAACCTCTGAGTTCGTATCCATAGGGGAATTAGTGCGGCTTACGAATACTCGCTATAGTACACTGAAATTTTACACAGAAGAAGGTATGCTGCCTTTTGAACAAGCAGAAGAGAATCTGACACGTAGATATAAAAGGGAGGAAACCGTCGCACTCATTCTTTTGATTAAAGAACTGAAAACAGGCGGATTATCTATCCCGCAAATTAAACAAGCTCTCAAAAATATTGTATAACATCGGGGTTTCCCGGTGTTTTTTTGTTTTATCGAAGTAATATTAGTTCTGATGGAGCCATATCATAGGCCGTCACCCATTAGATCTGAACTTGGTTAGGTTTTGATTGCAACCAGCAGGAAATAATTACAATCAATAAAAATTGCTGAAACGTATTTACTCTGAATATATATTTAGGTAAACTAACTAATAGCTAATCTAATTAATTGGTTGTCTAATTATTAAGTCGAGAATAGTAATGTCGAATGGAGGGAGAACATGGATCGGGAGCGTAGTCAAGGTAAACGATTGATTGAGGCTATGGCCAAAATAAAACGTGTGTCATCTAAGCATCAATTTGATGACATTTTGCCTCAACGCGAATTTTATGTAATGGAAATTATTAATAGTCGAATGCAGTGCAATAACTCCGATGAAGAGGAGCAGCATGCTCCGCTAGGTATTAAAGTATCTGAATTGAGTGAGATATTGCATATTACAATGCCTTCAGTCTCACAGATGATCAATGGTTTAGAGCAGAAAGGTTATGTGAAGCGCGTCACTACTAAAAATGACCGGCGAGTTGTGTATATAACGCTCGATGTTGAAGGAGAGGCTGCATTAAAAAAAGCCAAAAAAACCTTCTTATCTTTTACCGATGAAATTGTAACTCGGCTTGGACATGAAGAAACAGAGCAGCTTATCACCCTATGCAATCGCCTTTACGAGATTATTGGTGACATCAAGAGTCGTCAATCCTAATCATGCAATCTGTAAGAACACTCATTTGATATCATCTTCGATCTTACTTAACGATTAGAAAGGAAAGGAACATGTCATGGTTAAACTTGCAAAGTATTTGAAGCCATTCACCGTATCGCTCATTGTAGCGATTGCGCTGTTGTTCGGACAGGCACTGTCAGACCTGAATCTGCCGAATTTCATGTCCGACATCGTCAACACGGGCATTCAGCAGAACGGTATTGAGAGTGCTGTACCTGAAGCGATCAGCGAGGACGGCTTCGCGCTGATGACCTCCTTAATGAAGGAGCAGGATAAAACGATTGTTGAGCAGCATTATTCGCTGGTCAACGTAGGAGATGAGAAGTATCTCGATAAATATCCTCTGCTAGAAAGTCATAATGTATACATTTTAAAGGATACGGAAAGCAGTAGCATTGACGAATTGAATCCAATCTTCGGAAGAGCTGCTTCAACCTTTATCGAAATCTCGAAGCAGTTGGCTGCGTCTTCAGGTGATCAAGCTGCTGCTAAAGAGATGGATATGAGCAATATTGATTTCAATGAACTATACGCATTGACACCTGTATTCCAGCAGCTTCCTGCCGAGAAGCTGGATGAGGCAATCGCATCTGCTAATCAGATGGATCCTGCCATGCAGGTTCAGACGGGAACAGCTTTCGTTAAGCTAATGTACGGTGAACTTGGAATGGATGTAGGCAAGATTCAGAGCATGTATATTATGAAGACAGGATTAATCATGCTTCTGATCGCCTTAGGTGGAGCCATTGCTGCGATTGGTGTCGGATATCTATCTGCACGAGTTGCAGCTGGTGTAGCCAAGAAGCTTCGTCGCGATGTATTCAGCAAGATTGAAAGTTTCTCGAATAATGAGTTTGACAAGTTCTCGACTTCGTCACTTATTACACGTACGACAAACGATATTACACAGATTCAGATGCTCATTATCATGGGTATCCGTATCTTGTTCTACGCTCCGATCTTAGGGGTAGGCGGTGTCATCATGGTGATGAGGGAGAATAGCTCCATGACCTGGATTATCGGTTTGGCTGTTGCCCTGCTGATTGCGCTAATTGGAGTTGTATTCTCTGTCGCGATGCCGAAGTTCAAGATGATTCAGAAACTCATTGATAAATTAAATCTCGTTTCGAGAGAAAATTTGAGCGGACTTACGGTTGTACGTGCATTCAGCACACAGGCATTTGAGAAGAAACGTTTTGACAATGCAAACCAAGATTTGACGAAAACGAACTTATTCGTAAACCGCGTTATGGTATTTATGATGCCAGCTATGATGCTCATAATGAACCTTATTACTTTGCTGATTGTATGGGTCGGTGCTAATCAGGTCGCTGAATCTGCAATGCAAGTAGGGGATATGATGGCGTTTATGCAATATGCAATGCAAATCATTATGTCCTTCTTAATGATCTCGATGATGTTCATTATGGTGCCGCGTGCTTCGGTATCTGCTCAGCGTATCGTAGAAGTGCTGTCAACGAAACCTTCTATTGAAGATCCTGCTCAGACGAAGCCGTTTAAGTCCGATAAGACTGGTGTTGTTGAGTTCCGCGATGTTAGCTTCCATTATCAGGATGCACCGGAAGATGTGCTGACTAATATTACATTTACAGCCAAGCCGGGTGAAACAACAGCATTTATCGGTTCTACAGGTTCAGGCAAATCCACGCTGATTAACTTGATTTCTCGCTTCTATGATGTCACACAAGGTGAAATTATTGTTAACGGTGTTAATGTAAAAGATGTAACACAGCATGATCTTCACGACCAGATTGGTTATGTACCTCAGAAGGGTGTGCTGATGTCAGGCTCGATTGCGAGCAATCTCCGCTACGGAAAGAGAGAAGCTTCCGATGAGGAAGTGCATCTAGCTGCTGAAATTGCTCAAGCCACTGACTTTATTCTCAAGGATGAGGACGGTTTTGAGAAGAAGATATCAGAAGGCGGCGCGAATGTATCCGGCGGTCAGAAGCAGCGTCTATCGATTGCACGTGCACTTGTGAAGAGACCTCCAATCTATATCTTTGATGACAGTTTTTCCGCGCTTGACTATAAGACCGATATTGCTCTCAGGCAGGCGTTGAAGAAATATACAGGAGACACCACGGTTCTTATCGTTGCACAGCGCGTTAGTACGATTCGCCATGCAGAACAAATTATTGTATTGGATGAAGGTAAGATCGTCGGAATAGGCACACATGAAGAACTGCTTCAGAACTGCCCGACATACTTGGAGATTGCTTCATCCCAGCTTTCGAAGGAGGAATTGCAATGAGTGAGAAAGCCTCCAAGTTTAGAAAACCGAAGAATAGAGGGCCGATGGGCGGCGGACCTGGTGGACCAGGGATGATGATGCCTGGTGAGAAGGCGAAGGACTTTAAAGGAACCTTTAAGAAGCTGATTGCTTACTTGGGTCAATATAAGATTGCAGTAGCATTCGTTATCCTGTTTGCTATCGGATCTACAATATTCAATATATTAGGACCTAAAATACTTGGTCAAGCGACAACCAAACTATTCGAAGGTGTCATGAATATGATCTCGGGTACAGGTAACGGCATTGACTTTAGTTATATAAGTCAGATTATGTTTATCCTTGTCGTACTCTATATCATCAGTGCACTGTTTGCTTACATTCAAGGTTATATTATGTCTCATGTTTCGATGAAGGTGACTTATAATCTGAGACGCGATATCTCGGAGAAGATTCATAAGCTGCCATTGAAGTACTTTGATAAACGTAATTATGGTGAAGTATTGTCGCATATCACGAATGACGTTGATGCGATCAGCCAGAGCTTGAACCAAAGCTTGACTCAGATCATCACCTCAGTAACGAGTATTATCGGGATTTTGGTCATGATGTTTACGATCAGCTGGCAGATGTCGTTAGTCGCGCTCTGCGTTCTGCCGATGTCTTTTATCTTCATTATGCTGGTAGTGAAGAAGTCGCAGAAGCACTTCGTTGCACAACAAGAGTCTCTCGGACATGTCAATGGGCACATTGAAGAGATGTATGGTAGCCATACGGTGATGAAGGCGTTCAATGGAGAGGAAGAGTCGCTTAAGAAGTTTGATGAACATAACGAGAAGCTGTACAGTTCCGCATGGAAATCGCAATTCCTCTCTGGAATGATGATGCCTATTATGAGCTTTATCGGCAATATTGGGTACGTAGCGATTTGTATTCTCGGTGGATACTTGGCTGCAAATGGCCGAATCTCTGTCGGTGATATCCAAGCCTTTATCCAATATATGCGCCAGTTTACGCAGCCAATTGCGCAGGTTGCGAATATCTCGAACGTCCTGCAGCAAACAGTTGCGGCTTCTGAACGCGTATTTGAATTCTTGGCAGAAGAGGAAGAGCCTGCAGATACGGCAACGCCAGTAGATGCTTCTCATGTGCAAGGTGCTGTTAGCTTTGAAAATGTTCACTTTGGATACAATCCAGAGAAAACAATTATTAATAACTTTACGGCAAGTGTTCAACCTGGACAGAAGGTCGCTATTGTTGGACCTACAGGTGCTGGTAAGACAACGATCATTAAGCTGTTAATGCGCTTCTACGATATTCAAGATGGTGCAATCATGATCGATGGCAACGACATTCGCGATTTCACTCGCAACGATTTGCGCTCGATGTTCGGAATGGTTCTACAGGATACTTGGTTGTATAACAATACCATTAGGGAAAATATCCGCTATGGTAAGCTCGATGCAACCGATGATGAGCTCTACGCTGCGGCTAAGGCTGCTCAGGTTGATCACTTCATTCGTACGCTGCCTGATGGCTATGACATGGTGCTTAACGAAGAAGCAAGCAATGTGTCACAAGGTCAGAAACAGCTGCTTACGATCGCACGTGCGATCTTGTCCAATCCGAAGATTCTGATCTTGGACGAAGCGACCAGCTCGGTTGACACCCGTACCGAAGTTCTGATTCAAAAAGCGATGGCGAATCTAATGAAGGGACGAACGAGCTTCGTGATTGCTCACCGTCTGTCAACGATTCGCGATGCCGACCTCATCTTTGTGATGAAGGATGGCGATATTATCGAGCAAGGTACGCATGATGAGCTGTTAGCTCAGGGCGGTTTCTACGAAAACCTGTACAACAGTCAGTTCTCTGAGGGTGAGGAAGAAGCGAGTTAATGAAGTGAATGAGGCCCCTACCGCTGTGTGGATCTGTTAGCGATTAGGCCTGTGGGTTTAAATAGTTCCACTGCCTATATTGGGTAGTGGGACTAAACCATGGTGGGAGATTTCATCGCTGGCAGCGAAGAGGTAGGGGCCGATCCCTTAGGCTCCACCAAATACAAATATTAAACACGCCAAATGAGGCGTGTTTTTTTTGTTTGGTGGAGCCCCGGCGTCTGACTTCGGTAACCTGCAGAATATTGGATTTTTTATGTTTACAATAACAGTAACATAGGTTACTGTTAACATACGTTATTGATAACAATTAGAGGTGAATTTATGTCTATCCAATATGCAATACTAGGTCTTCTCAGTTGGAAGCCTTCTTCAGGGTATGAACTAAAAAAGATTATTGAAGAATCTTCAACAATGTACTGGTCTGGTAACAACAATCAAATATACAAATCACTTGTAAAGCTACTGGGTGAAGGTCTGGTGACTAATGAGATTCAACATCAGGAGAGTTCTCCATCAAAGAAAATATATAGTATTACGGATGAAGGACTTGCTAGATTAAGAGAATGGGTTCTTTCAGAACCGGAAGTTCCTGAGTTCAAGAACACTTTCCTAATTCAATTGGCGTGGGCTGAACAACTAAGTAACGAGGAATTAAATGAATTGCTGGTACAATATGAAAGTAAGTTAAACATACATATTTTATTCCAGCAGGAAAAAATTAGACGTGGAGTTATTTCACCTGATAGAAACTCACGTGAAGTATTTTTATGGAATAAGATTTCCGAAAACCTGCTTTCCTCCTATTACAATGAACTGAATTGGGTTCAAGGAATTCGTAAAGAACTTAAAGAATTAATTGAGGAGCGGATGATAATTAACTATAAAATTATTGAGAACGGAACTCAAAAATATATCGAGTTTATATCAACCCCAACCCCACTTAGCACAGAACAGGATGCTGTGGATCTCGTTGCCTTATGCAAAGAAAGTGAAACGAATCTTCTTTTGCTGCATAGCCATGTTCTTTCAGAAGACTTTTTCAAACTTAGAACTGGCGTAGCAGGAAATATGATTCAAAAATTTATCAATTATCATGTAAAAACTGCAGCTGTCATTCCAAAAGAGTTGGTTAACAGAGGCAAATTTAAGGAAATGGTACTCGAATCAAATCATAGTAACCATTTTAGAGTTTTTGAAACTAAAGAAGATGCAGAGAGTTGGCTTTTGAAATAATAATAAAATGGAGGAGCAGAATAAAGTAGAAGGAATGGATATGTGACGATCTTGATAGATTGTAATTTGATTAGAAATGTGGAACAAAATTATAAACACGCCAATTGAGGCGTGTTTTATTTATTTAGTCCAAAGGAATTTTACGCTATGTATCGAAATTTCTAAATATGGAAAAAATGCGGGGGTTTTTTATTTAGAAATTCAAAATAGAGTGCTGACCGTAATAGATAGCATACACATGTAATACGGTCAAAATGAAGGAGAAGGAGAAGGTGACGATGAAAAAGAAAGTCGCTCTTATGTTCACTTCCATCTTAGTAATCGCAGCAGCTGTCATGTTTATATGGGATCAGAGTAACTCCCAAGTAAAGAATAAGGAACCGAAGCCTGTACAAAGTGCGACGGTGACTGAAATTCTCGGTGATGAAATATCCATTGACGATAAGGCAAAGAAGCTTGTAGCGCTCATGAACGACAAGGAAAAGATAGGCCAACTAGTGATGTATACACCTACCGTTCAAGCTGATTCGTTTTCAAGTAAAATGATCAAGGAATATGATGTGGGCAGTGCTCTTTTAAATGGACAAATGAGTACCGCCGCAGAGACTGCTCAGTTTACGAACCAATTACAGCAATGGGCATCTGAATCCCGATTAGGTATACCTCTATTTATCTCTGGCGATATGGAATATGGAGCCGCGCAAAGAGTTCCTGGAGAAGCTACAATCCTGCCAAGACAGATGGCAATTGGGGCCACAGGTAATGTCAAGTATGCTGAACAAGCAGCAAAGGTGACGGCTATTGAAGCTAAAGCAATGGGCTTTCATTGGAGCTACTCTCCTGTGGTGGATGTAAACTCCAATCTCCAAAACCCGGTTATTGGTGTCCGCTCTTTTGGTGAAAATACGAAGCTGGTTAGCGATATGGCTGTAGCCCAAGTGAAAGGCTATCAAAGCGAAGGAGTGTTATCCAGTGCTAAGCATTTTCCGGGGCATGGGGATACCGGGTTCGACACCCATTCAACTCTATCCAAAATATCCTACAGCGAAGACATACTGCGGCAAGTGCACCTTCCTCCATTTCAAGCGGTAATTGATCAAGGCATTGAATCTGTTATGACATCACATATTATTATCGAAGCCATTGATCCTGAACTGCCCGCCACATTATCAAAAAAGGTTCTAACAGGACTATTGCGAGATGATCTAGACTTCAGAGGAATTATTATTACTGACGCAATGATTATGGAAGCTATATCGAAAAATTGGGGAGCGGGTGAAGCAGCAGTTATGGCCGTTAATGCAGGAGCAGATATTGTGATGGCCAATGGCTCTGTAGACGATCAAATCGATACACTGGACTCTCTGTATGAAGCACTTCAGGCTGGGAAAATTGAGAGAAGCCGAGTAGATGAGTCTGTAGAACGGATTGTTACATATAAATTAAAGTTGAACATGTTTCATAATCGCTTTGTAGACGTTGAGAAAGCCACCGAAGTGGTAGGGAACGAAGAGCATTGGAAGATCGCAGAGCGTATTGCATTGGATTCCATAACACTAGTTAAGAATGACAACGTACTTCCTTTTGATCCTCAAACGAATGAAACAACCCTTGTCGTGAGTGTGGCTTATGCGAATCGGATTGCAGAGACAGTAAAGAGGGTAAGCAAGGGGGAAGTGATTGCTTATCAGGCAGCTCCAGCTACTGGCGAACGATTGGATGCAACAAAAGAAGCTGTTGAGAAGGCCCTTGAACAGGCTAAGAAAGCGGATCGTATTATTGTATTTACTCAATCGGATCGGGAAATACCGCAAGGGCAAATTGATTTGGTAAACAAGTTAGTTGCAACTGGCAAGCCTGTTGTAGCTGTTTCTCTCGGCAATCCCGGCGACCTTCTGGGCTACTTGGATGTTAAGGCATATGTGTCAGCATATGCTTTGGATAATTGGTATTGGTTAACGCCCATTCCGGTCTCGTGGGATGCTGCCATTCAGGTCATATTTGGTTCGAAGCCGATGGGTAAATTGCCAGTAACATTAAATACGAGTTACCCGAGAGATTTTGGCTTGAGTTATCCTTAGGGTCCACAAAACTCAAAATAAAAAGACTCCATCTGGATTCTTAAAGATATTATCCCGGTAAAATAGGACTTAAGTGAATGTCAGATATACTAAGAATAATTAAAATCCCTGACTCACATTGATGTCAGGGATTTTGATTATATTAAAAAGTGATTGATTCACCATCATTAGGTACTAATATGTTGTTGGACAGACCTTTTTCATTGATAAAAGCTTTTAAATCTTGTCTTGTTAATAAGCAGTGATTGACAGCCTCCATATGTGAAACGATAATAGTAGATTGTTGAGATTCCATATAGGTTTGATAGATGTCTTCTTTCGTCATCGTAATAGGATCACCTTGAAGAAATTGTGCAGCGCCTCCATTTACAATAATCACTTCGGGATTATGATGCTTAATGGCATCCTGAACATCACTACACCATACTGTATCTCCTGCAATATATAGCGTTTTTTCATCGGGATGGTTAAAGACAACGCCTGAAACCTCACCCATTAATTTTCCTATTTCGCCTGTTCCATGTTTTCCACTTGTTCTAGTTAAGCTAATGCCCCCAATACTCAAAACACTAGCTAAAGATTCTACATTTTGAAAACCTTCTTTTTTAATGATTTCTACATCTTTTTCAGACTGTGCAATAATTCTAATATTTTTAGGTAATATTTCTATCGCAACAGAATCAAAATGATCTGGATGTAAGTGAGTTACAATAACGATATCAACCTCAATTATTTCTTCAGCAGGGATTGGTAGGTCTACTGTTGGATTAAATTTATCTTGATTCAGAGTATTTGGAAATGGTGGATAAGTTCCCTTTTTTGATAAGAAGGGATCAATTAAAAATTTCTTGTCTGCATAGTTCAAAATAATTGTTGCATTACGTATTTGTCTAATATTCATGCTGTATTCCTCCTTTAATAACCCTCATCTATAGGATAATATTTAAGGGAGAATGCTGTACATAAATTAAATCAAGAGTATTCTATATAATACTTGAATTATGAAAGAGGCTGTCACTTATGTTAGATAACACGGATAAAAAAATCCTTGAAGAGTTATCAAAGAATGGTCGTATCACAATGAAGGAATTAGGTGAGAAAGTTCATTTGACGGGTCAGGCAACTGCATCTAGAGTGAGCAAATTAGAGGAACAAGGTGTAATAGAGGGATACACGATTCATCTAAATCAAATAGAAGCAGGATACTCTATCCTCTCATTTCTAAATATTTATACACATAGTATGGACCATAAACCCTATTTAACATTTATAGAAAAACAACAAAAATTCATAATGAACAATTACAAAATTAGTGGTGAAGGTTGTTATCTCCTGGAGTGTAGATTTCCAACTAACAATGAATTGAACCTATTTTTAACCGAATTAAACAAACACGCTAATTATAAGTTATCTATTGTAATTAATAAGTGAAACTAAACTGTAGGGGATTAAAATGAGCGAAGGAAGAAAAAGAGGATGGATATACGTAAATTATATTACTTCATTGCAGTAGCGGAAGAACTCCATTTCAGCCGTGCTGCGGAAAAATTGAATATGACACAGCCACCTTTAAGTCAGCAAATTCAAGACTTGGAAAAAGAACTTGGCGCTGGATTATGAATTGTTTACAAATCATACGATACGGAGAGATCATTGCAAATGAGAATAATTATCAACTATAATGAGTCTTAGTTGAAATACAGAATCAAGTCAGGTATGGGTGATGATTTTGATCGGGGGAGAACAATAGTTATGAATTTGGATGATCACATCCTGCTTTGGAACCATGTTTTTATAAAAGTAATGGATGTCCGTTTTCAGACAATGGATAAGGGGGAGGAGTTGCCAACCTATCGGCTGCCGGCCAGCGCATTTCTATATACCGTGCGCGGAAGCGCCCGGGTGTGGTTGGATCAGCGCGTCCATAGGGTCGAACGATTCCATGTGCTGCATGGCGGAAAGGGGATGTGCCTGAATATCGTCTCGGAGGATGAGCTTGAATACTACATTATTCTTTATAGGGCAATTCTGGCCTTGCCATGCCGCCAGGAAATTCAACAACTACTGGAAAGGGAGAATCCCTTTCAGTATCAATATGCTTTTGCACCGCATCATCCGCTGTCCCTGTACGATAAAGTTGAATTGCTGGAACAGGAGTGGCGTCAGGCATCGGGACTCGGTAAACTGCATGTCAAAGCTTTACTTCATCAATTTGTGTATGAGCTGTTGTCGCAGCTGCACCAGCAAGGGATCCAGCCGCTTAAACCGGATCTGATGGCGCAGGCTGTCGTGTATATCCGCGAGCATTTTAACCAGCCCATCACATTAGAATTGATAGCGGAAGAACTGGAATGCAGCACCGGGCACCTGTCCAGGCTGTTCAAGAAACAGATGCATACCAGTCCTATTCATTATCTCAATCAAGTACGGGTAGATAGAGCGATGCAGTTGTTACTGCAGACGGACGCTACTTTACAGGAAATTGCGGAGAGCGTAGGGTATCCGGACGCCCATTCGTTAAGCCGTAGCTTCAAAAAATACAAGGGAGTATCTCCTGTCCGTTTCAAAAAAGAGCGGCGGCAGCAACATTGGGATCAGGATCTGCCCATAACAATGCTAAAATATGCCGTTCAAGAGAAACAACCCCCACGCTATAATGAGATTGATTATCAATATCAACGTGGTACGAGAGGGGATTTTTTGATGCAAGGAAGGATCAAAATTACAGCGATGACGATGCTGATCTGTTTATCGATGTTGCTGGGAGCCTGTTCAAATCAGGCAAATACACAAGTAGGTTCGCAAACGGAGACCAACCCGACAACAACCCAAACTAAAGGCGATCAGCCGACTGGAGACGGGCAAACAGGAGAGCAAACAAAGATGAGAACGGTAACGACGTTGAAGGGCGATGTAGAAGTACCGGCGAATCCGAAACGGGTAGCTTCAGACCAGTATATGGGGCATCTTTTGAAACTTGGTATCATTCCAGTTGGGGTGAGGAGCTTTATGCTTAGTGAGGCCTGGATCGAGAAAGCGGGTATTTCCAAAGATGTTATTGCCGGAATCGAGGATCTCGGCGAATTCCCAATGAATTTAGAGAAATTGACTTATCTGGAGCCAGATTTAATTATAGGTTCGATCGAAAAGAACATCGAAGACTACCAAAAAATTGGAAATACGGTGTTTCTGCCATATTGGGAAGGCTTATCAACAGCGGGGCCATTGGAGAAATTCCGGAGAATTAGTGAAATCTTCGGAAAGCAGCAGGAAGCGGAGCAATGGATAGCCGAATATGAAAAGAAAGTCGAAGAGGCTAAAAAGAAAATTGACGGTATAATCAAAGAAGGCGAGACGGTCTCCATCGTACAAGTTGCGAATAAATCACTGTATGTGCTTGCGGCGAAAGGCGGCAATTATGGGAGTTCGACCATATATGGGATGATGAAGTTGCCGCCTACGGAAAAAGCCTTGAATATGAAAGAAGGGTTTGAGAATATTTCCCTCGAAGTGTTGCCTGAATATATGGGAAATCATATATTTGTATATGGTGCAGAAGATGAAGGGGCCAATGAAGTGTTAAATAGCAACTTGTGGAAGGGACTTCCTGCTGTCAAAAAAGGTCAGGTATATATGTACGGTGGATTCGGAGATAAAGGCGATGAATTTGTAATGGAAGATCCTTACTCGATGGAGCTTCAACTTGACACTATTGTAAATATTTTATTAGCTACTAATAAATAGCACTTGAGATTATTCGGGTACAATGTTTGCTTATTCAACCGTTTGACAATACGAAGGACCTTGCCGGCTATACTACTATACGCTGGTAGGGTCTTTTTGTTAATGAACCGCTAGCGGAAGTATTCAGCAAAAGATGATGCAGCTTTGCATATTTCACATTACATTAAGATTGTATAGAATCTGGATTAAGTTTACTCATTTATTCTGATGATGTTGACGATAAAATGCTATTGAATAAAGGTTACGGTTATGCGGATGTGGAAAAGAAGCTTCCGGTCGATCCAGACCGAACAGTGTTCCGTGTCGCTTCGATTTCTAAGGTGATTACCGCTACAGCAGTGATGCAATTAGTGGAGCAAGGGAAAATCGATTTGAACAAAGATTTGTCAGGTTACCTGGGGGACGTTCAAATCCCGAATCAGACTGACTCTCCCCTAACCATGAAACATTTATTGACGAATTCTACTGGATTTGAATACGGGGATGGATCAGAATTAGAAACAGGCGACTTAACTCGAGAAGTATCTATTAAGCAATATGTGTTGGATAAACGCCTACGGTGATCCGCAAGCCTGGTCAGCGGTATTCTACCTTGTTTCGGATTAGCTTGCCTAGTTCAGAGGATAGAGGCAGTGTAATTAACCAACGGGAAGGGGATTAAGAATGAGTGAAGAGTATACGATACAGTTTGCAGAAATCCAGGACATTGATTCATGGATGCAAATGATTGAAATCGTTAAAACGAACTTTCCTGGCTTAGATACTGCAGAATTGTTGGAGAGTTATAGGCAAACGGTAATTAAAAATATGAACAGACATACAGCGATCTGTACTAAATACTCTGGTGAAGTTGTTGGAATCATGATATTTTCCTATAATGCAAAATGTCTCTCTTGCATGGCCGTAGATCCTAAACATAGAAGAAAAGGAATTGCGACAGCTATGATAGAAAAGATGTTATCTTTATTTCCGAAAGATGTGGATATTTCAGTATCCACGTTTAGAGAAAATGATGATAAAGGAATTGCTCCCCGCCTATTATATAAGAAATTTGGTTTTGTTGAAGATGAGTTGGTGGAGGAGTTCAATTACCCGCATCAGAAATTTGTCCTACATAGAAAAAGTGAGCCATGAAAGGCACCGATCATAACATAAGGTTAAGTTCACACAGCCACCTTTAAGTCAGCAAATTCAAGACTTGGAGAAAGGACTTGGCGTGAAACATTGAAAAAGGGTAATGGGAAATTTTAAACACCAAAAAAAGACCGTCTAAGACGGTCTTTTGATAAACTATGCACTATTAGTTTAGGGACAATGTTTCACAATGTATTTGGGACTAAGGTGAATCGAGGTGTAAACTTCTATGCTTTAGAAGTTTACCAAAAAGGAGAGGGCTTTAACATTGATTACTATAAGTTTCGTCCACGAGGAAACAAAAAAAGCACCTTATTCAGGTGCAAATAATTCTAAATTAGGTTCTCGTTCGAACGGCTAGCCCACTAAAAGAAATCGGCCCAACAATATCAGCTCTGGTATTTGCGGCTCGATTTTCTGCAGTTACTGTGTAAACATGACTACCCGATCTTACATTTCTATCGATCGCCTGAAATGTGACAGCATAGTTTTCTTCAGAACCAGCTGACTCAATACCTTGTTGAGTATTGAAAATCTCTATTCCGTCACGGAAGATTCTAAAGAGGATTTGAGCGATACCGGTAACCCCCTGGACACCGATAGTTGCTACTAATTCAACCCGATTAGGTCGAGCATTCAAAACAGGTATTGTTATTCGAATTGTTGCTAGGCGAGACCTTGCTGGTGAACTACTGATCGTAAATGCCGTTGCTAAGTTGAATCTACGTCGTGGCTGAGTGGTAGCTTTATCGAGAATACGTACCATTAAATCAACTCCTCTTCTTTGATATTTTCATAGTATGTTGTACAAGAGGAGAGTGATTGGACGAATATTAAACGGTTGACAGAACTTGTTGTATTCATTATATTATATGCATGTGCATACATTAATTATTTTTCGTATTGTATTTATGATATGTGCATGCAAAATCCAGGTATTATACAAAGAGGAGAGAACTCATGAAAGATTTATTTACCCCCTATGAAATGATGGATTTGAAGCTGAAAAACCGTGTAGTTATGCCTCCGATGTGTCAATATTCAGTCAACAAGAAAGATGGTTTTGCTACCGATTGGCATTATACACATTATGTGAGCCGAGCGATTGGTGGAGCCGGATTAATTATTATTGAAATGACCGATGTTGAGCCTGATGGCCGGATTAGCGATTTTGATCTTGGAATATGGTCTGATGAACAGATTGTCCCGTTGGCCAGAATAGTTGAGGCTTGTCATGCTTATGGTGCCAAGGTAGGTATACAAATTGCCCACGCAGGTCGCAAGGCAGAAGATGCAGTGGTTCCAGTAGCGCCATCAGCAATTCCGTTTAATGCTGAGTCTACAACTCCAAGAGAATTAACGACTGCAGAAGTGAAAGCAATGGTCGAGAAATTCCGGCAGGGTGTAGCACGGGCTGTTAAAGCTGGATTTGATGTCATCGAGCTTCATGGCGCACATGGTTACCTTATTCATCAGTTCCATTCACCGTTAACAAACCATAGAACGGATGAGTATGGACAGGATCTGACCCTGTTCGGTACAGAAGTTATTCGTGCAGCCAAAAGCGCAATGCCAGCAGGGATGCCTTTAATCATGCGTATTTCTGCTAAGGAATATGTAGATGGCGGATATGGAATTAATGAGAGCATAGAGTTTAGTAAGGCGTATAAAGCAGCGGGAGCAGATATTTTCCATGTCAGTACCGGTGGTGAAGGACCTATTGGACTTGGTCCAATGGCAACAAAAGACAAACCGGGTGCACATGCAGCTTATCAAGTACCGTTCGCGAGTGCAATCAAGCAGAGTTTGGCTGTTCCAGTTATTGCGGTTGGAAGGTTGGATGAGGCAGCGCTTGCCGATGCCGTAATCGGCAATGAAGAGGCTGATCTTGTTGCAGTAGGTCGAGGCATGCTGAGAAACCCTTACTGGACGTTAGAGGCTGCTGCCCAACTTAATAAGGAGACTGACGTTCCCGAACAGTATAGATACGGATTTCCTAGAAAGAACAAATAAAGAGCACCGCTAAATATGACGATTATTTGTAGGAGACCGGCCTGATTAGCCTAAGCGGGTCTCTTTTTTTTACACAAAACGGAATGTTTGCTCTTTTTGGATACCGTTCCTGTAAGTATGGCGCAACCGCGTCTACTTGACGATTAATGTGACAATGTTAAAATTGTAAGGATATATTAATTATATTGATCAGTAGCATTACGCTCAGGAGAGGAATTGTGAGATGGACAACGTTCTTAACAATGACTTTATAAATAATTGGTTGACTTTAACACATATACAAATGAACGTAGCCAATGAATTGGAAGCGAATTTGCAAGATAAATATCAATTGTCTTTAAAAGAATTTTATTTACTATTGTTTTTGTCTGAGGCTCCAGAGAAGAAATTAAAACTACAACAACTAGAATCAATGGTTGGTTTAAGTCAAAGTGCCGTTTCCAGACTTGTTAGCCGATTTGAAGCCAAGGGTTGTGGAGCTTTAAAAAGACATGTCTGCGGCGATGATCGCAGAAGTATTTATACCTCGCTTACACCAATAGGTCAAGATAAGCTTGATAGGGCACAAGTAACGTTTAAAGAAGTTTTGTTAGCAACCTTTCCTGAACAAAAGGTAGAACAGTTGCTGCAACAAATGCTCCGTTTAAAACAGAACGAGTCCCAGTAAAGCCCGCAGCGGGCTTCTTTTTTTTGGTTCATTGGCGCTTCGATAACTAGCTTTGGATGATTTTTCGGTATCATATGGGCAAACCTAGACAGCATAATAGGCTTGGCAAGCAGCAATTGATAGACTCATATAAATAGACTTTGTTATATTTAACGTATCCATTGTTATATTACAGTCATCTCCTCTCAAATGATTGATCAATAGTGGATTGTGAGAGGGATTATCACAATGACTTCCAAGGAGGAACATATGAAGCCTATAAATAAGTTGAACATTCAGGATGAATTCATCGGCTTTTACTTGCTAAAAGAACTTAATGTTAGACAGACGAGCAGCACTCCTCCGAAAGATTATTTCGACATTGTGCTCTCGGATTCGAGTGGTCAAATCTCAGCCAAGTACTGGGATGTCACCATCCAAGATAAAGAAACATTTTTTCCAATGCAATTAGTGAAAATTCAGGGTACTGTTCAAAGTTATCGAGATCAACCTCAAGTGAAAATAAACAAAATCCGCAAAGCCACAGAGGACGATGGGGTTTCATTAACCGACTTTGTAAGGTCTGCCCCGATCCGCCCGGTGGATCTTTTACATACCATAAAGCTTACGATTGATGAAATTACCGATCATAAGATCCGAAATATCGTTCAGTTTTGTGTGGACAGGGTTGAAGAGAAGCTAATGCACTATCCTGCGGCGAAAACCTATCACCATGCCTATTTTGCTGGGCTGGCATATCACATTGTACGAATGCTTGAAATTGGAGATTTTGTATGCAAGCAGCGACCATTTCTGAATCCGGATTTATTAAAGGCGGGAATTATTCTTCATGATATTGCGAAGCCGGAAGAGATGATTGCGCAGATGGGCATCGTCACCGATTATAGCAATCAGGGGAAGTTGGTCGGGCATATCGTGTTAGCATCCAATTGGATTGTGGAGGCTGCCCTTACATTCAACATTCCTCTTGATTCCGAGATGATTGTTGGCTTACAGCACCTGGTGTTATCTCATCATAACCTCGGAGAGTGGGGGAGTCCGGTTCAACCGCAAACAGCCGAAGCCGTTGCACTGCATTATATTGATATGCTCGATGCCAAGCTGCAGATGGTGGAAGACGCCTTAGACACGACAGTTGAAACCGAACCCTGGACACCCATGATTAGAGGACTTGAAAATAAATCTATTTATCGTCTGAAGGTTTGACACTCCCATCCCTAAAGGGGCAAGTCTGCTGACGCAGTTGGGATTCTTGAGTAGTTAACGCCCTCAATCCATTTCTGTTTTGGACAACTCTCAAGTTTAGGGCGTGTCATCGCCCCTCCTAAGACAGTGCGTATAGCATCTTAGGCTGATTGACTGTTACAGCCAACCACAGTTGCGTAGCGAATATTCATCGCTCCAACGATATCACGATGATTTTCGAATCCACATGGGCACTTGTATCTTCTATCTTGTGCCTTGTTTTTTTTCGGACATTTTGGACATGATTGACTCGTATTTGCAGGATTAACGTACTCTACTTTGATCCCCACCAAGTTTGCTTTGTATTCTATGAAGGTCGATAGACGATGGAAAGACCATGTATGTAGATTCTTTTCGTTTTTACGACTTGTTCTTGTCGTCTGCCTTATCTTCGTTAGTTGCTCTAAGCGTATGACAGAAATCTTATTCTCAACTGCAAAATTTACGATTTCGCGACTGATCTTGTGGTCTTTGTCTTTCATCCATCGTTGTTCTTTATCGTCTAAATTGCGAATAGCATTCACTTTCTTTTGTTTCCCAAGTATTTTACGAACACTACGAAACTTCCGTTTCCTATATTTGTTTTCTCGTCCGTTACCAAAAAAACGAACTTTATCATCTTCTGTGATAGCTACCGCATGGACTTTCTGTCCTAAATCAACGCCTAAAACTCTTGTACCCGTTTTTTCAGTTGTCGGAATCGTGACAGATATTTGCGCTACCCACTTACCTGAGTTTTGTGTGATACGGAGCGTACCAAGTTTATGCTTTAATAAATCAAAATTCCGATTATCTTTGTTGATAAACAATGCACGAATTTTAACACGATTGGATTTACCTTCTACCATAAGTGGAATAGAAATATGCGTGAAATCAAAAGAATAGTTTTGGTTGTTCCATACACAAACTGGTTTCTTTAGAATCGGAACAATTGTGTATTTACTTTTCTTTACTTTAGTGGAAAATACACTTTTCGCATCTTTAATCGCTTGATTTTTTACCGCACTAGGTAGATTAGCAGGAACGTCTTTCGTCGTCTTTATCGTGCTTTTCTTTTCTTCAACCATCTCAGCTACGAGCATATTCACGACCCCAATGTACTCGTTACTATTTTGTTTCAATCGTTGGATTTGTTCTGTTGTGGGAAGTAGCTTTACCTTAACTGTTATGGTCTGTGCCATATACGTCACCCCCTTGTCTTTTGTTCTTCAACATAACGCTTAATCATTTCGCTTGATACATTTCCAGCAGTAGAAACAAAATATGAACGTGTCCATAAACTCGGCAAATGCAAGAGGTGTGGAAACTCTTCACGTAGCTTTTTAGAGGTGTACCCTTTCACTTTCGCCATAATATCGGCAGGACTTAATGTTGGTAGTGCACTGAGGAACATGTGAGTGTGGTCTTTATCGCACTCAAGGGCGACAATCTCAATTTTTAGTTCCGCACACACTTCATGTACTAATTCTTTGAAGCGTTGCTCTACCTCTGCTTTGAGAAAAATCTTTCTTCTGTATCGTGGGCAGAACACAAAATGATAATTCAGTAGAGATACGGTTGTGTTGGTTCTTCTGTATTTGTTCATGTCTATATAGTATCAATTGAACAGATATACTGCAACAGAGAAAAGACATAGACTTTTCGGATACCTGAAGCACCACAAACCTTTGGGCTAGTGGCACTCCGTATCCGACCTCACTTTCATCCCACACCTAAAGAAGTGGTCTTTCCCGTTCAGAAAATGGTGTAATTAACGAAATGATTCAGGATATTGGGCCAAATACTGGATCACTTCATCTGAAATTTCCCAATGGAAGATTGACGTCAATGTAGGGTCTCTAAAAAAAGAATGTACGACGTTATGATTGAATTCAGTAGTATAGGTGACGAAATCTTCTTGAACATGTGAGGCTCGGAGTAATTGAAGGTCGGCTGCCACAGCGAGCGATTCATTAGAGTAATCGAAATCGGCCATACGGATTATTCTTGTTTCATCGTTTTGACTGGTTTTCGCGTGAATCTCCATTTCGCCAGGATCGTATATGATGCTAAAAACCGTATCCTCTCGCTTGGCTGCCTTCAGAGTCTCAAATCCAAAATCGATCATGTTCATGTCGAGTGTAGATTTCTTTGTTCGTTCCCATACCGTCAAAAAGCGTTCCATTGAGTTTTTCTCATATTCGTCACGGCCCGTCCAATTCCGATCTCCAGATATCATTTCCTCAACAGCTTGTAGATAAGTCGTATTTGCTATAACTGGAGTCGACAGATGATCGGTATAAATGTGCATTTGTCCGTCTAATAACTCGATAATCGCACATTCTCCACTTTGATCGGCAATCAGATAATGCAATTTGGATGTGGTCTGGTCAATGCGAATTGTTGTTGCTGCTTGCAGTACTTCCTTCACAGTAGCGCAAGTGTCAAGCATATATTGAATCCACTGCAATTCATTAACCGTCGGCTTATCATCCGCAGGCAGGTGTTCTGTTGACCATAACGTCGTCTGCTCTACGATGAGACCCTGCTCATTCATTCCGCCGTTGGGGTTCTCTTTACCGTTCTGGGAAATCGTTATGCTGCCATAGCGAGATACCCACGATGCAGGAACCGCCGGTGGCATCATGAGTGCTGTTTTGTGAACACCTCTTTGGTTTGTAAACAGGTAGACACCATCGTATATCACATCTTGATTTTTACAGATAACAATTTTTTTATCCTGTTTCATTTGAAATGCGGTACTCATCACTCAGCCTCCTTAATATTCAAAATGGTTAGGAGAGTGTCTAAATCACGGCGTTCAACTTGATCTAAAAAAGCATTGCATAGGCGAAGGGTTTGCGTATCGGCTTCCTTAACCATTGCAGTAAATCTGTCGATCAGGATTTGAAGCTCTTTCTCGTTTTGAAGACGTGCTAATTTCTCTCGATACTCATCCTTATCTGCCGCTTTTTCGTCTGAATGCTCTAAACTTTGTTTAAGAAAAAGAATTTGAATATCTATCTTTTTTTCTCCCGTTAAGTCTTGTAAATAATGGTGTCCATCAATCAATAAACTGGCATCCATATTGAAATAATCTGCCAGGGATTGAAGCCGCTCCTTGGGAACAGGGCGTCTCTTCTTGACCCAGTCGGAAAATTGCTGCGGCGTTAATCCGACCTCTTTACATACTTTTGTGTACGAAACCTGATGAATCAATGCCAGGTATTGTAATACTGTTATGGATTGTGCGGGTTCCATGTTCATCCTCATCTCCTTTTGACATAAAATACGTCAGACATAATATACGTCAATTGTACTGGTGACATAAAATATGTCAATAGTTTGTTGGGTAAGATAGTCATTTTTGTGAAACCACAGTGCATTAACGCGTTAAAACAATGCCTTGCAACGACAATAGCTATTGTAATACAATGCTTATAATTTATATTCCCACGTAAATCCAATACAAGCGATGAAGGAAAGAGTAAGCGGAGAAAATTCCTGACAGGGACGGTATGCCACCCGACTGAAAGCATCCGAGCGAACGTTCCCGCCGAAGTTCATTCCTGAGCCGGTATTCTGATAGCTTGCGTTAACGCAGGCGGTAGGAGTACCCGTCCCCTTGCGTTAAAAGGTTCAAGTGAGATGTGCGGCTATTTTGAAATATAAGAAAGCATAAGTTTTATACTTGGCTGGCTTATATTTCTCGAAGAAACGCTGTCGCTTTTTGAAAAAGACGACAAAGTTGTTTCTTCTTGGCATATCTAATAAGGGTGGTACCACGAACTCCACGTCCCTTTCCGGACGGGAGTTTTTTTGTTTTAAAATAGATAAAATAAGGAGAGAGTCGGCATGAGTCAAGGACGTTTAGAGCAGTTAAGATCACAATTGGATTCAGTAAATCTTCAGTTGTTGGAGCTATTGTCGGAGCGGGCACAAATTTCCCAGGACATCGGGCAGGAGAAACAGAAGCAGGGAGTTCCTGATTTTGATCCGGTAAGGGAAAAGAAAATGCTGGAAGCAATCATCGAAAATAACAATGGTCCTTTTGATAATGAAACGGTTCGGCATTTGTTCAAGCAGATTTTTCAAGCATCGTTAAAACTCCAACAGGTCGATCTAAAAAAACATTTGCTGGTTAGCCGTAAAAAGAAAAAAGAGGATACGATTATTCATTTAGGTAATACAACTGTGGGTGGCGGCAAACCGGTAATGATTGCAGGACCGTGTTCTGTTGAGAGTTATGAGCAGGTACGTACCGTTGCAGCAGCTCTTAAAGAAGCCGGCATTACCGTCATGCGGGGTGGCGCGTTCAAACCGAGAACTTCTCCCTATGATTTCCAGGGGCTCGGGATTGAAGGGCTGAAAATTCTAAAAGATGTTGCGTCCGAGTTCGGACTTAAGACAATCAGTGAGATTGTAGACCCTGCCCATGTCGAGATCGCTTGTGAATACATCGATGTTATTCAAATCGGTGCAAGAAACATGCAAAACTTCGAGCTGTTAAAAGCTGCTGGTGATGTGCAAACTCCGATTCTTCTCAAACGTGGTCTGGCTGCCACGATCGATGAATTTGTTCATGCTGCGGAGTACATCGTATCTCGAGGAAATACACAAGTCATGCTGATTGAACGTGGAATTCGTACGTACGAGAAGGCGACGAGAAACACTCTGGATATCTCGGCAGTGCCTATTCTGAAACAGGAAACTCATCTTCCGGTGTTAGTTGATGTGACGCATTCAACGGGTCGCAAGGATATTTTGGCACCTTGTGCCAAAGCTGCTCTGGCCGCTGGGGCAGACGGTGTAATGGTTGAAGTTCATCCAGATCCAGCCACGGCTTTGTCTGATGCGGCGCAGCAATTGAATATTCCGGAATTTCATGACTTTCTTGCGAATGTGAAGAAATCGGGATTGTTATAAAATCGTGCAGGTATGTGAATTCTGGAAGATTAAGGGTTGACAAAACGCTGTCAATTCCCTAAGATAGATATCAATTTCATATTCAAATGTTTTGATTAGAAATAGTAGAAGTGAAATGACTTTCCAGAGAGCCGTTGGCAGGTGTGAAACGGTAATGTCGTTCCCTTCGAACTCGTCTATGAACAGCTACCTGATCATGTAGGGTTAGCCGGAGTTCCACCGTTATAGGGATAGATGGTGATGGCCATCGAAGAAGATCATTTTGTATAAAATGAATTAGAGTGGTACCGCGGGTTCAACCTCGCCTCTATACGTAGAGGCGGGGTTTTTTTGTTGATTAAATTCCGGGTTTAATCAACCCCGCTTGATATAGATTAACTAAGATCTTCAAGGAGGAATTGCAAATGGACCGTAACATTATTGTATTGGACACTACTTTGCGCGACGGAGAACAGGTTCCGGGCGCTAAACTGAATGTACAACAGAAAGTTGAATTCGCACAGCAGTTGAAACGGTTGAACGTCGATATTATTGAAGCAGGTTTTCCTGCGTCTTCTGCAGGGGATTTTCAATCGGTTCAGGAAATTGCAAGAACCGTAGGTGACAGTGTCTCGATTACCGCACTCGCACGGGCCGTGAAGGGTGATATCGACGCCGTGTATGAAAGTATTAAGCTTGCGCAAAATCCGCTAATTCATATTGTGCTCGGCACCTCGAACATCCATGTCGAGAAGAAATTCAACCGCTCCAAGGATGCGGTGCTCCAGATGGGTGTTGATGCGGTGAAGTACGCCAAAACGCTGCTGCCTCATGTGCAGTATTCGACGGAGGATGCATCCAGATCCGATTTTGAATATCTGTGGACAACGATCGAAGCCGTTGTTAAAGCTGGAGCAACGATGATTAATGTCCCGGATACGGTCGGTTACGCTGTTCCGGATGAATTCGGTGAGTTGATCCGTAAAATTAACGAGCGCCTGAAAAACCTGGACGATAAGGTAATCCTCAGCGTGCATTGCCATAACGATCTCGGGCTGGCCACGGCCAATACGCTCAGCGCAGTGAGAAATGGCGCTCAGAAAGTGGAATGCACCATCAACGGTTTAGGGGAGCGTGCTGGTAACACTTCGCTTGAAGAAGTGGTAATGGGACTAAAAGTCAGGGCAAATCACTTTAACGCTAACACCAATATTCAGTTGAAAGAGCTGATCAGAACCTCCCGGTTGCTGACTCATTTGACGGGATTGGATGTGCAGGTGAATAAGGCGATTACGGGTGAAAACGCATTTGCGCATTCCTCCGGTATTCATCAGGATGGACTTCTCAAGGATAAGCAGGTCTATGAGATTATGTCGCCGGAGGAAGTCGGTGCTGATAGTATGGAGCTGATCTTGACCGCCCGTTCCGGAAGGCACGCGTTCAAGAATGCGGTGGAGAAGCTGGGCTTTGAGTCAGGCGAAGGCGAAGACTTCGAAGCGCTGTTCGAGAAATTCCTACTGCTTGCCGATGCCAAGAAGGAAGTGTATGACCATGACGTCTTTTATCTGGTGACCCAGCACCGTACCCATGAAGAAGTCAGCAGCCATCTGTATGAGCTGGATTCCTTCCAAGTCGTGACTAATGATCTGTACCCTACGGCAACCGTCAAACTGAAAAAAGGCAGTGAGACATTTAAGAACAGCATGGTGGGTGATGGTCCGATTGATGCGCTGTACAGCGCCATTAAAACGTTGGTCGGTTTAGATGTTCAATTAAAGGATTACAAAATCAACAGTCTGTCCAGGGGAAAAGAGGCCATCGGCCGGGTGAACATTCGCATCGAATACCAGGGCAAAATCTATTCTGGGCGTGCGATGGATACGGATATCATTAAGGCAAGTGCGTTGGCTTTCCTAAACGGAATTAACGCCGTATTGCTTGATGCCGGCCAAGACACACAAGCTTTAATGGATTAAAAATCATTTGAAATAGGCTTCACAATCAAACGGCAGGAATGCCGTTTTTTTATTTGAAGAAACTGTGGCTCCTGCTTGCACATGACGTTGCGTCATGTGCAAGAATAGGATTCAGGAGGTGAGGCAGTTGGAAGAAGCAGTGTATACGGTAGGCCAGCTGGCAGAGATTTGCGGCACGACGGTAAGAACCCTGCAGCATTACGATAAAATCGGATTGCTTGTGGCGACTCGCAGCGGAGATAAGAACAGCAGATATTACAGCGAACAAGACATGGTAAAACTCCAGCAAATTCTGTTTTACAAAAATCTGGGATTCACCTTAAAAGAAATACAAGAGCTATGCTTGTCCTACGGGGATAAGAGGGATCTAAAGCGGATACTGCAGCGTCAGAGCGACGTTCTATTCAAGAAAGAGATGGAATTCAGAAGTGATCGGGCCTTTATAGATGCGATGGTTTCGAGTTTGGAAACGAATCATCATATAAACCTGGAGACGATGCTGAAGTTGACTGTGAATAGGAGGAAACACATTATATTGGAGTACTTGGATATGAAACTTCCCCCTGAGGCAACTCAAACTTTTGAACAATATATTCCGGATTACGGTACCGCAGTCCAAGTGTATTGGAGATGGAAAGAGCTGGTTCTGAAGGCTTTCCTGCTGATCGATAATGGGATTGACCCCGGCAGCGAAGCCGGTTATGCCTTCGGTGAGAAGTGGCACTCTTTTGTTCAAAATGCCACGCAGGATAGCCAGGAGATGATAGACGCCTATAGTGAAAGTTATGCGTCAAAGAAATCCTGGCCGCAGGAAGATCGTTATCTCATGGAATATTGCGATTCTTTTATCGAAGCAGCTCATCAGTTTTTTTTGAAGAAAGGAGGGGCCGATCGTGAAAAATAACAACTATAAGACCGGACGCTACCTTACTGAGACGGGAAAGGCGGAGTTTGAGGCGGCCTATGGAGATGCCATGAAGTTTCTTCCCTTACCGCTTGAAACGAAGGATATCGAGACCGCCTTCGGCCGTGTACGGATCTATCTCTTTACCAGAGAAGAACACAAGGGGAAAGAACCGCTCATGCTCTTGCCGGGACGCTCGTCTTCCACCCCGATGTGGGATCCGAACCTGCGTGGGCTCATGAAGGAACGACCGGTCTATACCCTCGATCTGTTGGGAGAACCGGGAATGAGTTGTCAAACAAAGCTGATCCGTAATGCCGAGGATCAAGCCAGTTGGTTGAGTGAAGTATTGGCCGGATTGGATGTAGAAACCGTGCATCTAATAGGCGTATCCATCGGAGGCTGGACGGCCATGAATCTCGGAAGACATGCCCCTTCGAAAGTAGCGACGATCAGTTTATTGGATCCGGTCTTTGTCTTTGCGCCTCTGTCACTCAAAATGATTGCAGCTTCAATACCTGCATCCGTCCCGATGGTTCCCAGGTTTATCAGAGAGAAAATGCTAAGCTACATTTCCGGTGGGGCTAAGGCAGACGAGAGCGATCCGATTGCAAGGCTGATAGAGTTGGGCATGGCGAATTACAAAATCAGCCTGCCGGCGCCGGATTTGATGAGCGCGGAGGATTTGAAGAAAATCAATATCCCCGTATTGGCTCTAATGGCGGAAAAAAGCACGATGCATAACTCGCGAAGAGCGGTGTTGCAAGGCAAAACCCATGTGCCGAATATCCAAATCGAGAACTGGCCGGACGCCTCCCATGCCATCAATGGCGAGTTCCCTGAAGAGGTGAATGAAAGGATACTTGCTTTTGTTCATCAGCATTCGGATTAGGCTGGATCGGGTCTCCCCTCTAATCCATTCTATGAAGTGAACTATAGACGGCCGCGGTGCCGTTTTTTTGTATTTTGTAACGCTTAGCTTAGGAAAACACATGCAATCTGAAGAAAGTACATGTTAATAGACGGGAAATGGAAGGAATCCCCTCCTCTTGTCAAAGGCTCCATAATGGAGCGATAGGGAAACACTCCGGTGGTTGTGGGGACTCGTCGTACAACGGAACGGACATCAATTTGACGCTCCAAAATGACAAAGTTTATGCTATGATCAATGGATGGGCGGAAAATTTGGTTCCAAATTTTGCGAAGGAGGAGATGCGATTGGCTAAACTTAAAGATATCGCCGAGCGGGTCGGGGTATCCATATCTACGGTTTCGCGGGCAATCAGTAACGATGCAAGCCGTCCGGTCAGCGAAGAAACCAAGCAGAAAATCCGGGAAGCGGCACTTGAAATTGGATACAAGCTACATGAACCATCCAGAAACGGAAATGGTAACAACGCAGCAGCGATCAAGCGGATCGCCTGTATCGTTCCCCAACTCCTGATGGACGACCATCCTTATTTCTCCAAGGTTTTAGCAGGTTTCCATCAAAAAATGGAGGAGCTCGGGCAGCCTCCCGCCATTGTTCGTACATGCGAGGAAGTTGGTGATACGGAAAAAATACGGCTGATGCTGAGGGAGACAGGGGCTCAGGGGATTGTTGCCATCAGTTGGTACGACGAGGAGCTGTTTAAACAGATACAGCAGGATGGTGTTGCAATCATGGGGGTGAGCCTGAATGATGAGCGGTTGACGGTACCTGTCGTAGACTGTGACCGCATCCTTTCGGCGAGGGCAGCTGTACGCCACTTGATTGATCAAGGACATACGCGGATCGCTTATATCGGGGGCCCCGCATATTCCAAGCAGATGGAGAGCGAAGAACGGTTTGTCGGTTATAAATTTGCGATGCTGGAAGCCAACCTGCAACTGCGGGAGGAGTGGCTGATGAATAGCGGCTGGAATGTGGATCGAAGCTTCAGTAAGATGTCCGAGCTTCTTGGACGGCTTCCAAAAGCGGAATGGCCGACCGCTGTTTTTTGTGCCAGTGATATGCTGGCCATTCCGGCCATGCGTGCCGTTGTTGAGAATCATGGCAGCATACCGGAGGATATTGCGATTGTAGGTATGGACAATATTGATGTAGCCCAGTATACGACTCCGCCGCTAACCTCCGTTTCCGTTCCCAAGTACGAGATCGGCAGGGTAGCTGCAAAATCCATCGTGGATTATTTGGATGGACATTACCCGATGGCGACCAAAATATTGCTGCCGTGCTCTCTTATTATCCGGGAATCCTCCAGCTTCTCCAGAATTTGAAACTCACATTACATGTACATTTATATTACATATAATGATAATTATATGATCAAAAAGCAGCTGTTGGTGTGAAATCCGACGGCTGCTTTTTGCATTCTCAACCAAAAATCAGGAGTATGTTGCGCCAAAATAATCCAAAAAGTGTTTGACAATACATTTTGGCTATATTATCATGAGTGAAAATCAAAGAGACATTTGGTAAGTCTTTTTAGATTTGGAATCGATATATACTACCCTTCGTTCGAATTAACTCTTATTATGATTTCGCTTTCATTCCCTTTATAAAAGGGTATTTAAGAATAGATGCCATTCCTCATATTGAAGATATAAGTCCTTGTATTGCAGGGGATTTGTGTTCCGTATACCAAATAAACTCCAAATACAATCCAATTTAGTCTCATGATTTGTCCGAGATGAATCCAAAATTGTATAATGACATCCGAATCCATCGGGTTTTATTTATAGATTGATTTCACGTTATTATATCTGACACTCTAAAGAATACATAACAAGTCCACAAATACATACCCGAGGTGATGCTCATTGGCTAATACGACCGTACAGTCCGCAGTAAATGCGGTACCCGAAACAAAACGTAAGCGCTTCCAGTGGAATCGTATCTTACGTAATTGGCAGCTTTATGTGCTTATTTCTCCCGTCATTGCCTACTACATCCTGTTCCAGTATGTTCCGATGTATGGGATCCAGATCGCCTTTAAGGATTTCATAGCAACCCAAGGGATTTGGGGCAGTCCGTGGGTCGGATTTGAGCACTTTGATCGGTTTTTCAACAGTTATTATTTCTGGCGTCTGATCAAAAATACGCTTGGTATTGGCTTATACAGCCTAGCTGTTGGATTTCCGATTCCTATTATTTTAGCTTTACTCATGAATGAGGTTCGGGCTGAAAGATTCAAAAAATTCGTGCAGACGATAACTTATGCACCGCATTTTCTGTCCACCGTGGTGGTTGTCGGAATGATGATGATCTTTCTGTCACCCCGCTACGGCATCATCAATCATTTTGTTGAATTGTTTGGAGGCAAGCCGATCAATTTCATGACCGAGCCATCCTGGTTCAAGTCATTATACGTTCTGTCGGATGTATGGCAGACCATGGGCTGGAGCTCCATTATTTATTTGGCCGCCCTTGCCGGTATTGACAACCAACTGCATGAAGCTGCACGTGTAGATGGTGCGACACGGCTTCAGCGCATCTGGCATATTAACATACCCAGCATCATGCCCACGATTATCATCCTTCTGATTTTGAACATGGGCAGTATCATGGGCATTGGTTTCGAGAAGGTGCTCCTGATGCAGAACAATCTGAACATGGAGAGCTCCGACATTATTGCCACATATGTCTACCGAATGGGGATCCAGAATGCCGAATACAGCTTCTCGGCAGCCATCGGATTGTTCAATTCCATCATCAACTTTGTCCTGCTGGTTGTTGTGAACTTTATTGCGAAGCGCGTGAACGAGACAAGTCTTTGGTAGGGAGGGGAGAGATGAACCATGCAAATTGAATCCAGAGGGGACCGCATTTTTAATATTATTAACTATTCGATTCTGATCTTGGTCACCATCATCGTCATGTACCCGCTGCTCTTTGTGCTCAGCGCATCGTTTAGCGATCCGCAGACGGTTCTCCGGGGCGAAATGCTGTTGTGGCCAAAGGGAATCAATCTGAACTCATACGAGAAAATATTTCAAAACAAGGATATTATCAGCGGTTTTACCAACACGCTTATTTATACAACGCTGGGCACGCTGATTAACCTTACGATGACCATCCTTGCGGCCTATCCGCTGTCCCGGAAGGATTTTGTCGGGCGAAATGCCATTATGGCTCTGCTGGTCTTCACCATGTTTTTCAGCGGTGGTCTGATTCCGACGTATCTGCTGATCAAGAACCTAGGCATGCTGAATTCGCTCTGGGTCATGATTATTCCGAATGCGGTATCCATTTGGAACATCATCATTATGCGGACCTTCTTCCAGCAGTCTATCCCCGGTGAGCTGCAGGAGGCAGCGACCATCGATGGATGCTCGAATATCAAAATTTTGACACGGATTATCCTGCCGCTCTCGATGCCGATTATCGCGGTGACCATTTTGTTCTATGCGGTTGGTCATTGGAATGCTTTTTTCAATGCACTTTTGTATCTGTCGGATAAAGATAAATTTCCGCTGCAGCTTATCTTACGCGAAATTCTGATTCAGGGACAAACGAATGACATGGTCAAAATGTCGACGGAGTCGGCGATCAAGCAGCAAAGGGAAGTGGAAGGCATTAAGTATGCGGTGTTGGTCGTGGCCAATATTCCGATGCTGGTGCTCTATCCGTTCCTGCAGCGGTATTTTGTCAAGGGCGTTATGATTGGGGCCATCAAAGGATAATTCCTTGTATGGATATAGTGTTGGAACATAACAAAAGGGGAGGAAATCGGATGAAGCTGAAGCAATGGGGAAGTCTTCTGTTGACCTGTATGTTGTCGGTATCATTGATGGTGGGCTGTAGTTCCAAGGGTTCAGGAGGAACGAAAGAACCGGATTCATCGGGAGAAGCCACGGCCAAGATTAACAAGACGGGATTTCCGATTGTAAACGACAAAATCACGGTCACAGGTTTTGCCGGAAAGTTCTTTGCCAATGCCGACTGGAATAACATTAAGCTGTGGCAGGAATATGAAAAAATGACGAACGTCCATGTGCAGTGGGACACGGTGCAGAAAGACAATTTGGCGGAAAAGCGTAATCTGCTGCTCGCCGGCGGCGATTATCCGGAAATATTCTACGCCTCCGCATTCCCAAGAGCTGATCTGCTGAAGTACGGCAAACAGGGAGCGTTTATACCGCTGAATGATCTGATTGATACATACGCGCCGAATTTTAAAGCGTTGATGGAGAAGTACCCGGTCATCGAGAAGGGGTTAACGATGCCGGACGGTAATATTTACGGTCTGCCGACGATATTCGATCCGGAGTTCAGATCGGTGCTGTACGGAACGCCGTGGGTGAAGTCGGAGTGGCTCACGAAGCTCGGTATTGCGGAGCCGCAGACGCTGGATGAATTCTACGATATGTTGAAGGCTTTCAAAGAGAAGGATCCGAACGGAAACGGTGAGAAGGATGAAATCGCCTGGGGCGGTGTCAAAACCGTGGGCATCGTGAACTATTTGCGCGGTTCGTTTGGCCTCAATTATAACGGAACTTCCAATATTAACGTCGATACCGATCCGGATAGTGGAAAAGTCCGCTTCATACCTTCTGATCCAAGGTACAAAGAGCTTCTCCAATTCGTGAACAAGTTGTACAAGGACGGCTTGCTGGAGCAGGATATCATGTCCGTACAAAGCACTGAGGTGGATGCGAAGGGAATGGAAGGGCTTCTTGGGGTTGTTGATAACGTGGACCCGGTCGCCATTTACAACCAGGAGGGCTATGTGGGACTTCCTGTACTGAAGGGACCGCACGGGGATCAGATGTTCAGCGCCGCAGGCTCCCCGCTTGGTAATATCGGGATGTTTGTCCTAACAGATAAAGCGAAGAATCCGGAGGCGTTGATCCGCTGGATGGATCACTTCTACAGCGATGAAGGCATCCGAATGTTCTTTATGGGCTGGAAAGACGAAACCTATAAGGAAGATGCAGACGGCAATGTGGATTATGTGGACGATATCAAGAACAATTCGAACGGACTCAATCTGGACCAGGCAGTAGGGCAGTATCTGATTTGGCCTGGCGGATACTATCCTGGTTTTGTAACGCAGAAGTATTTTAAAGGAGCAGAAGGGCTCCCGACGTCCGTAGAAAATGCGAAAAAAGCCGAGCCATACGTTGTACCTCTAGACAAGATTTGGCCGCCGTTCAACTTTACAGCCGATGAACAATCCGAGCTTACCGGCATCCAGACAGACATCAACACGTACGTGGATGAGATGCGGGATAAATTCATAGCTGGCAACGAGTCCTTTGATAACTGGGACCAATATGTAGCTGCCCTGCAAAAAATGGGATCGGAGCGCTACCTGGCCATTTACCAGTCCGCGGCAGACCGATACACCAAATAATGATGTGTACCTGAACATAAAGGAGCGACACAATATGACTCAAATCAATGCCATATTGATCGGGGCAGGAGCACGCGGTGCCGGGGGCTATGCCCCCTATGCCCTGGATTACCCGCATGAGCTAAACTTTGTGGCTGTAGCCGAGGCTGATCCGGCGCGGAGAATTCGGTTTGCCGAGAAGCACGGGATTCCCCCTGAACGTTGCTATGAATCATGGGAGCCGCTGTTGGCAGAGTCTCGGGTAGCCGATATCGCGGTAATTTGTACGCAGGACCGTATGCATTATGGTCCCACAATGCAGGCTTTAAAGCAAAAGTACCACGTGCTCCTGGAGAAGCCAATGTCTCCGAATCCGAAGGAATGTCTGGAGATGGAGCAGGCGGCCATTCGTAACAACAGGCTGCTGACCATATGCCATGTTCTGAGATATACCCCTTTTTGGAGTACCATCAAACGGGTGATTCAAGAGGGAACTATTGGAGAGATCGCTTCGATCCAGCTGAACGAGAATGTGGGATATTGGCATATTGCACATAGCTTTGTAAGGGGGAATTGGAATAATTCCGACAAGGCCAGTCCGATGATTCTGGCCAAATCCTGTCATGACATGGATGTGCTGTCTTGGCTGATGGACCGGCCGTGCACACAGGTCAGCTCCTTTGGCTCATTGATGCATTTCCGGGAGGAGCAGGCGCCCGAAGGATCGACTGACCGCTGTATGGATTGCAAGGTGGAATCCACCTGCCCGTACTCGGCACCCCGGTTTTATTTGAGCAATGAGTACAAAGGATGGGCAGGGCATTTTACCCAGGAGCTAACCAAGCCGAACATTATTCAGGGACTTCGCGAAACGGACTATGGCCGCTGTGTGTATCGAAGTGATAACAATGTGGTCGATCATCAGGTCGTCAATATGGAGTTTGAGGGCGGTGCTACCGCCATGTTCAGCATGTGTGGGTTTACGTATGAACAGGAACGCAGAATTCAGATCATGGGGACCCGTGGAGAGCTTAGGGGAGAGGAAGGGAAAATCACGGTATTTGATTTTTTAACCGGTCAAAAAACGGAGATTTCGATTCCTTCGCAATCCAGCGGACATGGTGGGGGCGACAGTGGTATTGTTGCCAGCTTCCTGAGTGAGGTTCGTAACTATAACGGGCAGGAGAGTTTGACGTCGGCCAGCGCCTCCGTACGGAGCCATCTCATCGCGTTCGCGGCTGAGAAATCCCGGTTGAATCAAGGCCAATCCATTAATCTGAATGAATATGCACAGGAATTGATGGCAAAAGAAGAGACAGCAAAGTAAATCGAGAGCTATATATTACACTATATGAAAAATTCATGATAAATGAGATAGAAGAAGCTGCTGATCTTAAGGTCGCGGCTTCACAGTCTATGAGAAGAATAATGAATGAGATGAAACGCCGCTGCGTGATCGCAGCGGCGTTTTTGCGGGAACTGAAGTAAAGGATGACTAAGAGGATGTCAACTATTTGGGATAATAAGTATAAGGGGGATACTTAACGACCGGGGACTTCTCCTTACGCAAAGCGTCTAATGTATGGGGCCCGAGATGAAGATTGTTCTGTACAAGATCTCGAGGTGTAAGTGCCATCCACTGGTTTAAAGAAATATCTTCGAACCGGTCGCTTTTGAATATCTCCAAGAACCATAATGTTTCATGTCCAGTATTCTGAATGTAGTGTCCGAATGCAAAAGGTACATAACCGACGTCTCCAGCTCTGAAATCAAATGTCCTCGCCGCTCCGTTACCGGCAAACACGGTCATTCGTCCTTGTCCTGTAAGGTAATATTGCCATTCATCATTGTTCGGATGCCAGTGAAGCTCTCGCATCGCACCGGGCTCAATTTCGACCAGAGCAGCGGCAACGGTTGTTGATATCGGAAAATTGGTGGAGTCCACAATTCGTACGCTTCCGCCTGACATCTTCAGAGGAGGCTGGGCTAACAGCTGATGGCTGAAGCTAAGTGGAACGGTCCCATAGGGAGATTGAAGAGCTTGATTTTCCGCAGGTTTTGGAACTTCGGATTGAAAAATATAAACCTGATCTGATGGGATGCAGTCAAAGTCACTTTCGGGAACACCGAAATTTGCGGACAGCACATCCTTGGGGGTATGGGCGAACCAGTCGGAGATAGACAAGGTGTTAAGGTCAGAAAAATGCCCGTCATCAAACACGAGTAGGAACTCGCATCCTTCGGCCAACCCCTGAATGGAATGTGGTAACCCTGCGGGGAAATACCACAAATCTCCTGGGCCGACATCTGCAATAAAGTTTCGACCATTCTGATCTACAGCCGTTATTTGTGCATGGCCCCATATCATGTAAGCCCACTCTGCTTGTTGATGCCAATGAAGTTCGCGTACTCCGCCTGGGGTTAAGCTCATATTTACCCCTGCGAGCGTAGTGGCAATCGGAAGTTCGCGTATCGTAATTTCTCTTGACCAACCGCCATGATTGAGCTGCATATGCGTGTCGGAGAATGACATTCTTAGATTAGGCAGCAAACCCGCATCTGTAACTGGCGGAACTAACAGATCCGGATTTTGGATGTCCCTCATAATATCACGTGGACCGAAGTCAGGCCCGCCGGTACCATTTTTCCCAATTGGCTGTGGAACGATAAAAGGTTTTCCGTTATTTCGGGATGACTGTTTCATGAATCTGGATTCCCTCCCATCTACGAACACCAAATTAATCAAATCTTATAAGGTATTTAATATGAGCAATGGCTTGACCATTATGATGTTGAGAAATGTCTTCTTCCAGGCCTAATGGAAGATAAAGTTAATACATGGCATATTGAATGTACAAATATTTAAAGCGGAAGTATGCACGAAGTAGCGGAGGAAAACCTCTTATTTTGTCGAATAATCAACTATGTTGAAAAATATTCCAAAACTTGAAAGGGGTTATATTGTTGAGGAAGACGTTATATCATATCATCTTGATCGGTTTTCTGCTTGGCTTAGGTTCAGTCACTTGGACAGCCGGGCAAGCTTCCGCTGCGGACGCTTCTCCCCAGATTAAAGACATCATAGGCAAGAAAACATTATTGATGGAAGACGGCAGCATGTGGTCATTAATTAATGGTAACCAGGTTATTCGCACTCCGGGGAATATCGCATCGATTCACGGTACGGATTACGAGGGCATGGGAGTGACCAGCGATGGCAAGCTGATTCAGTGGGACATAGGAATGGCTCCACATGTTGTGAAGGACCAGACAGGAGTCAAGCAGGTGGCGGGTAATACATGGCTTAAGACGGACGGAACCGTTTGGCACAGAACAGGAAAAATAAAAGAACTCAACAGCATCTCGTTAATCAGTTATGGAGATCGGGAATTTGCGGCTTTGACCCAAAATGGTGATGTGCTGTTGGAAGACTCCTATAAACCGGGATCTTACAAGAAGCTGGGTACGATATCGGATGCGGCCTTCGTTACAGCTCTGACGGTACATGATAGCCGTGTCGCCTTGTTGTACAACAGCGGTAAAGTTGTTGTGTACGAAGTCCACAATTTTGATGATAACGGCAAAATCATCCCGGTTACGATTGCAGAAGACGCGGTTCATATCGTATATACTTCGGGAGACCCAACAGATCAATTACTGGTAACCCGTAAGGATGGTACGGTCTGGACTACAGGAAATTACAAGGATCGTTGGAAGCTGGCCAAACAGGTGCCTGGGCTGAATGATATAGAGAAGACAGCGGCTTTGGACAATTCCGAGAAGTTTTATGCGAAACGCAGCGGCGGTAGCTGGGTGATGTTCGACAAGGGGGATGTGAAGTCCGTCGACGTGCCAAGTGTAAAAAAATTGGATGTGTCGTTCTCTGATCTGAAGCCGTTTGTGGGCGATAAACTAAATGTCAGCATACAGGAAACATACACAAATGGAGCGAAAATCAAAGTTCCTGCTAGTAAGGCAAACATTGAGGTTGAAAAGCCGCATTTGCTTCAATTACAGTCGAACGACACGCTCAAAGTTCTCGGTGTAGGCGAGACGAAAGTCACGATAACTTCAAATGACATATCGAAAACCGTGACCGTATCCGCCAGTCTGCGTAATAACCTGAAATATTCCAAGCAGGCTGACGGCATCGTGTTTGTGCCTGCTAAATCGGTATTTCAAGCATTAGGCGGCACCGTTTCTTCATCAGGCGGGGGATTGGATGTGAAGCTCGGCGATACAAGTCTGTCGTTTAAGGCAGGCGATACCCAAGCCAAGCTGAACGGACAAGCAATCCAATTAAAAGCGGCTCCTATAAATGATAAACAAGGGACCTTAATCCCTGTCTCGCTGTTGTCAAACGCTCTAGGGGCTAGTATCAAATGGGATAGCAAGTTTAAGCAGGCTGAAATTTCTTTTGGAGAAGCAAGTATGACTGTTGTGTCCTCCGAAACGGCATCGTTAATCAAGAAAGCGGCCCAAGGCAGTCTATCCAGATTTATTGGAAAAACCTATTGGATTAACTATTTCCAAGGATGGGAACGTTTCTCGAAAGTTACAGTAACCGATATTGTACCGGATGACACAGGATCTTTCACGATTCTTTTTAGATCTGCAAAAGGTAAAACTTTGAAGAGCTATTCTATGTCATCTTCCAACGTTTCACAGCTGCTTGCGGATGAGACATATTTTTACAAGTTTGATCCGTACAAGAAATATAAATGGTCCGCATCCAGCTGGAAACTGATAAAAGCTGAACAAGTATCTCTCGGCATGACGAAGGATCAAGTCCGGATGTCAATCGGGAATCCAGGCAGCAAGAGTGTTACTGCCATTAACGGCCATACGATTGAGATATGGGAATACAGCAACTTTGATACAGTTTCTTTCGTGAACGGCAAGGTGTTTTTAATAATTATGTGATGATAAAAAAGGGAATCCAAAGTTGTTCATTTGGATTCCCTTTTTTTGTTTATTTAAACAAAAAATTAATAGTTGTCAGGAGTATAGAAAATCCCAAAATCGTCCCTCCCACAATGCTATGCCGTTTACGATTCATCACAATAATAGCAATATATTCACGAATCATTGCATTTGGCCAGTAATAGAAAGCGGTTTTTGAACCGATTCCTTGGCTCATTAACCCAGCTTGTTTTGCATATAAGCTAGCACGGAATAGATGGAAATTGTTTGTTGTGAAGATGCTGTTGTATTCGCTACCCTTTAGTGAATCCATAATTTGTTTTGAGAAAAGCATATTCTGATATGTATTTACAGAGCGTTCTTCTTTCAGCGTGTGCTCAGGAGGAATCCCTTTTTCTATAGCGTATATTTGCATAGCTTGGGCTTCGGGAAGGTTTTCATTAGGTCCTTGTCCACCAGAGAAAATAATTGTAGGCGGGGAAGCCACAGTCGCTTGTTTCCTATAAAAATCGATAGCTTTATTAATTCTGCTCGCTAAAAGTGGCGGTACTTTATCGTTAATTAAACCACTCCCAAGAACGATGATGAAATCCTGATTATTTTTTGGTCTGTTAAATTGATACAGAAAATAAGCAGTTAAGAAATTTGTTGAATGAAAAAAGAAATAAATCACAATTAATGTTGCCCCTGAAAACATATATTGGAAATTGGGGGATAAAAAACGAGCGGGATCAATAATTAAGAATAGGATCAATAATAAAAGGCATGTCCCCAAAATAAAAGTTAAACAGTTAGAAAATCGTCGTCCTTCTTTTTTCATAAGAATTTTCGCATTAAGAAATAATCCAACGGTTAAAGCAAATAGACCAAACGTTGATATAAAGAGAAAAATGAAGAATGGTGCAATGGCGATTAACCTGAGAATCGCAATGTCGGAGCTAAATGCCAAATAACAGAAAAAAATAAGAAATGAACAAAAAAACATGTTGAATAAAAAACCGTTTATTATTCTTCTAGGATCTGTTAAATAAAAGCCTAGAAAAATAATTAGTGAAATAAGAGTAATAATTCCAAGAAACATCACGTTTGTAGACACCTCAATTTTTTATATGAATCTTGCCTTGTTATTATATAATGAAAGTGTTGTAAAACCATCGAAAAAATTGATATAGATGACTGTTAGCATTTCATTTAATATTGCCAAACCATAAAAAATCATTCAAAACTCAGAACTAGATAAATTACATAATCGATAAGAAACAAAAGGAATCCAAAATGGTTTTTTTGGATTCCTTTTTCTGCTTTTTTTCAAGAACCTCTGATGACAAAAGTGTTGCCTGTCTGATTGGAACGGGTGGGAATGGAGATTATTTTGTTACCCTGAACCATAGTAATTCTATCGGCTTGGGTTAGCCTTGGGATTTTGCCGTTAACACGGTAGTTGGTAAATGCCACGGGAGTCAAGCGGGCTAATCGTGTATTGAGTCCTCCAACCTGGGGAGCTTCCACGATCCACTCTGCTGAGGCTTGCGGACCTGTGTAGCGTTGAAACGTGCGGAAAGTCCAATTTCGGGTCAAATTTTGGAGGGAAATCAACCATTTATTGAAGGTACGCTTGACGATGATGGCCTTCATACGATCTCCGGGATGAACAGGCTTAGCTATAATGGTTGCTGTAGCGGGGAGTATTTCCCACCAGGCATAGTATTGGGATTTTCCATTTACAAAATCATGACCGGTTCCGGTCTGAATCAGGTTGCTATTCTGAAAGCCGTCGATCCCGATCCAGGCGGAGGAAAAAGAAGTGTAGCGAGTAGGCCGAACGAAGGGGACATTCCACTCTGCTGATATCCGATGATATGCTCCTTTTTTTCCGGAGAGAGCGAATCCGCTCCAGTTGCTGGAGGACCAGCTTAGGCTGCGTCGAGTCTTGTCGGATTGTTCTATCACACAAGGTCGTTGTTGTTTTATAAGACTATAGATTCTCATTAGATCACCGCCTCTCAAGATGCATAGTATAAATTATGCTGCTCTGAGAGACGGTGAATGGGTATTCTGTTAAGAATATATCAATGTTAACAAATGTAGTGAAAGATTGAGGTTAATGGTCACGCTCCATATTATCTACGTAGTTTTTAGCTTCTAAAAGCGATATCCCTCTCGCTTCCCTCAGCATCTTGATAGCCTTAATCTTCTGATCCGATGCAAGTAATACATGGAGCCGTTCTTCCAGATCTGCGTCTATGCCGTGGGTATTTGGCTCAGAGACTACAGGCGTTCCTGATTTGTATGTTCGTGGGTTTTCCGGACGATTTTTCATCCACTCGAGGTCTGATTGTATGTCATTTAGTTTGCTCTGAAGGCTAAAAACTTTAATCAATAGAAGGAGGGAGAGGATGAGTGCGGCAATCGCGATAATTTCGGTAGTTTCCATTTGAGAGTCACCTTTCTTATCCATTAGTAAAAATGATAGTAAGTGTTTATTATAGCATTTTAGCATACATAGCTCTTGTAATGTTTAAAGTTGAAGTATGCACACAGCAGCGTCTTACAACAGATGCATGGGATTGTCTTGAGTCTATGGACCTTTTGATAAACTCCCATATTTTGTATGAGAAAAGTTCGTAATATCCATATCGATTATCAAATATGCTTTAGTAATGTGTTATGTAAACGCATACAAATTAGAATCGTTGCAGCCAAAAGGAGGGTGAAGAATGAAGAAAGGTAAGCGGTTAATATTTCTTATCGCAATGACGCTCTTATGTGTTTCTGTGTTGTTTGGTTGTACTAGCAAAACGGATAAACCAGCGGATTCCAGTAAACCAGGGATAGGGGAGGGAACACAGACTCCGAAGACAACCATCACCATTACCTTTAGAGATGACGGAATTGGAGAGAATGGAACGTTATATAAATGGATAAAAGAAGTAGCTGCAAGTTACCCAGATAAAAATGTGGAGATCAAACCGGCACCCATTCAAGCGTCTGAAGGAGATTATTTTGCTAAGGTCGCATTAGCATTGAAATCCAAAGATACAGCACCAGATATTGTAACAGAGGACACATTCATTCTGAACTCGGATGCAAGCGCAGGATTTCTAGAGCCGCTGGATGAGCAATTAAAGGGTTGGGAAGATTGGACCAACGGTTCCTTTATTGAAGCTATGAAAAAAGGCGTGACCGCAAGTGATGGCAAGGTATACGGGGTGCCATATAACACGGATTCCAGAGGGCTATGGTATAACAAGGAGATTTTTAAACAAGCAGGACTTCCTGAAGATTGGCAGCCGAAATCATGGGATGATGTCTTGAATACAGCCAGAACGATTAAAGAAAAAGCACCTGATGTTGTTCCGATCTGGATGAATATGGGCAAAGCAACAGGAGAGGCCACATCCATGCAGACCTATGAAATGCTTCTCTATGGCACCGGAGAAAGACTTTATGACGATGCCAGCGGAAAATGGATCATTAAAAGCCAAGGGATCATGGATGCGTTGACCTTTATTGAGGCGATAAATAAAGAAAAACTGGGTCCTCCGCTGTCTAAAGTGTTGAACGGGCAAGCAGGAAATACATCGACACGAGAATATTTGCCAAAAGGCAAGCTGGCGATATCGCTGGACGGATCATGGATTACAGGCAATTATTTCGCAGAGGGCGCTTCCCCGTGGCCGGAATATAAAGATGTGCTCGGTTTCGCTCCGATGCCGACACAACAAGGCCAGGCACCAGGTTCGATCACACTGGCCGGAGGCTGGGCGTTATCGATTCCAAGCAATTCAAAGCACAAAGAAGAGGCTTGGAATTTTATCAAATATGCACTTAATAAAGAGAACACTCAAAAGCTTGTTATGGCTTCAGGCAATATTACGGTTCGTGCCGACGTGGCCAAAGATCCTGAATACACCAAAATGCCGTTTAACGAAATTGCAACGGAATATTTGCAAAATGCTGAATTCAGACCTGCTCAGGAAAAATATCCTGAAGTGTCAACTCAAATCCAAACCATGGTTGAGTCCGTGACCACCGGAACCTCACCGACAGATGCGATGAATAAATACGCCCAAGATGTGACCAGAATTGTGGGCGGGGACCATGTAATGGAAAAATAATTGTAAAAAGCTTGCTCAAGTGAGTCCTCATGAACGGGAGCACTTGAGCAAGCGATTTTTTTCAGACTTAGCGGGCGGAAGGAGACCGGAACATGAGCAGTTTAGCAGTTCATGATTTTAATAAGAAGAGAAGGACCTATACCTGGCTCTATTTCTTACTTCCTTCTATTGCAATCATGCTAGTGTTTTTTATATATCCGATCTTGTTAACCTTCTTCTATTCCTTCACGAATCTTGCTTTAACAGGAGAAGCGGCCAAAGAGCTGAAATTCATCGGGTTTGATAACTATGTTCGAATGTTTGAAGATCCGACAGTCCGGGTGAGCATTTGGAACACAATCATCTTTTTGATCGGTTCTGCTGTCATTGGACAACAAGTGTTAGGATTTCTCATTGCTCTATTGATGAAGCATAAAAACAAAACATTCAGGCGTGTGATTGGAACGATTGTATTAGCTGGTTGGGTAACTCCGGAAATCGTATGTGCTTTATGTTTATACAGCTTTTTTGCAGATGAGGGCACACTCAATGCCATTATTACCTTCTTCGGATTTTCAGAGGTTACCTGGTTGTTTACCGTTCCGATGCTTACCATCATCCTGGCGAATATTTGGCACGGTACAGCATTCTCCATGCTTGTATTCCAAGCAGCGCTGGACGATGTTCCGAATGAGATTGAAGAAGCGGCTGTTGTGGACGGAGCGCCAAAGTGGAAGATTTTCACGAGAATTATTGTACCGTATATCAAAGGCACGATTACAACGAATATGATGCTGGTTACATTGCAGACGCTGGGTGTATTCGGACTGATTTATGCGATGACCGGAGGCGGGCCAGGCACTTCAACAACCACATTACCTATCTTTATGTACAATCAGGCTTTTGTTAATTATCAGCTTGGTTATGGAACCGCGATATCCTTATTACTGCTGCTTATTGGCATTATTCTCAGCCTGCTCTATATTCGATCGATGAAAGAGTAAAGGTGAAATGTTCACAAAACTTTGAGGAGAATTCATATGAATGCCAAACAACGTAAAGTGATTTATCGAATGATGCCGTATACGATTCTTACCCTGATAGGAATCTGTTTCGTACTGCCACTTCTGTGGGTTCTTGTTGCATCCATTGATTCCAATGCGATGCAATCCCTAAAGATGCCGACCCGGATAACCGGAGATAACTATGTGGATGTAATTACCAGTAGTGAAAATCAGCGTGCCTTTCTGATTGGTCTGATCATGTCCGTTGGCCAAGCTGTGCTCGTCGTATTGTTGGCACTGCTTGCGGCTTATCCACTATCACGCTATCAAATGAAGTATAAGAAGCCGTTCATGTTGACTATATTATTTATGACTTCCCTGCCGATCACGGCTGTAATGGTACCTGTATATCAATTGTTCCTCGGTTTGAAGCTGTATGATAACATTGTTGGCGTCATACTATTTTTTGTCGCCTCGTCGATGCCGTATGGAATATGGATGATGAAAAACTTTATGGATTCGGTGCCAAATGATCTGGAGGAAGCGGCTTGGGTTGATGGGGCTTCTGTATTCACCGGGATACGGAAAGTGGTCGCTCCTCTAATGGTTCCAGGCATTTGTACGGTTGCTATTTTTACATTCTCCGGAAGCTGGGGCAATTTTTTTGTACCGTATATTTTGCTGCAGTCACCTGAGAAGTTTCCGGCCTCATTAAAGCTGTATCAGTTTTTCGGACAATACGGTATGGTGGACTACGGTAGTCTGGCGGCGTTTTCGGTGCTGTATGCCATTCCGGCGATCATCATGTACATTTTGTCGCAGCAGTTTATGTCCAAAGGCTTCGGTTTGCAAGGCGGGACAAAAGGATGAGCCCGAAAAAATATTCGAGTATGAAACCATGTCGATATATCGACGTGGTTTTTTATACTCACTACGTACTTCTTCCGGTGCTTGGATAACCAACTATAAATCATGCGGGATTCATTTAGATGGAGATGATATTATCATCAACTTTGTGGAGGAAAATCGATATTTATTGAATGACCGCCCCTTAACTTTTCAACATGGTGACTATCACATTGGAAATATGGTTATTACACAGACTGATGAGCTGGGAATTATCGATTTTAACAGACTTGATCATGGAGATCCATGGGAGGAGTTCAATCGTATTACGTTTGATGCCGCTCTAAGCGGGCACTTTGCATCAGGCCGGATTAACGGATATTTTAACCATGATGTTCCGGATGAGTTTTTTAGATTAATGGCGTTATACATCGCAAGCAACCAGATTTCATCCGTTTCCTGGGCGATTCCTTACGGTGAAGAAGATGTTAATCTCATACTGAAAAGAGCCGAAGAAGTTTTGGAGTGGTATGATGGATTTCGGGAAAATGTACCAAGCTGGTATACATCTAATTTCTTTGAGTAATTAATTTGAAGCCGGAAACAATCATTTTACAAATGGAAATGTTCGGGTTATTATGAAGAGACCGAACGGTCTCTATTGTTGATACAGGAGGACAATAACCATAATGGGAAATGGTCAGGATACAAGAAATAGGATTATACAGCAATCCGCAGCCTTGTTTAATCAACAAGGTTACTCCGGTTCCTCAATGTCCGATATTATGGATGCTACAGGATTGAAAAAGGGAGGCATATATCGGCATTTTAAGAATAAGGATGAACTCGCGTTAGAGGCATTTAATTACGCGACGGAGGTGCTTAGAGGGACATATCGGGCTGCGATTTCAGGCAGAAAATCGGGCGAGGATAAACTGTTGTCTATATTATCGATCTATTTGGATCTCGTAGAGAATCCTCCTTTAGAAGGGGGATGTCCCTTATTAAACACAGCTGTTGATACGGATGACACACATCCGCTTTTAAATCAACGAGCACGCGAGGTCATGGATGAATGGTTATCGTTCATACAGTTTATTCTTCGAGAAGGAGTCGAAGCAAAGGAATTTAGGGCGGATCTTGATGTTGAGGAAGTATCTATTTTTCTTACATCCGCATTTGAAGGTAGTGTTATGATGGGAAAGCTCTATAGTAACAACGAATATGTAAGAAAATACTATAAGCAGCTAAAGCATTACATCCAATATTGCTTGAAGTCATAATTTTTTTTGCTATTTTGAGACCGAATGGTCTTAAGTGAAGGGGCGATAGGAATGAAGCAATGGAATGTAGGTATTTTACTTTTTGACCATGTAGACGTGTTGGATTATTCAGGACCATTCGAAGTGTTTTCTCTGACGGTTAAAGAAACGAATCAGGTGCCGGAGCTGTTACTGGGAGGTATAGCGAGTGAAGATAAACCTTTTTTGGTCAAAACGATATCACAAGATGGACAGCTTGTTTACAACCAACAATGGATTGAAAGTGCTGCCGGACTTCAGCTTTACTAGTCATCACCCTAAGTTTGATATCGTTCTTATACCTGGAGGCCCTCTAAAGGCCATAAAATGTTGTTTGAACAATCCAGAACTTCTTCATTGGATCTCATCCCAACATCGTTCAGAATGTATAATGGCTTCGGTGTGTACAGGAGCATTTCTGCTCGCTGAAGCAGGTGTTTTATCGAATTGTAAAGCGACAACCCATTCCTTGGCTTTAAATAATTTTGCGGATAAATATCCTGATGTTGAAGTACTACGAAATGTTCGTTTTGTAGATAATGGAGATGTGTTAACCTCTGCAGGAGTGTCGGCTGGAATGGATATGTCTTTGTATATCGTAGAGAAACTGTTAGGCGAGAAAGCTGCTCGAACCACTTCAACCACAATAGAGTATCCATATTATGGTTTGTAATTCGTTATTTTATTTCTGGCTAACGAATGAAGTGTAGCATATAATCATAGAATAGACATAAATACAAAACGAGGGAAGCCCATGGAATTTTTGCGAACATTTTTTGCCCAATCCATTGTAAAAAGAATACTTTTTCTTATGCTGGTTGTAACACTGCTATACAGCCTTCGGCATATGCTTAATTTAATACTTCTCTTGTTCCTGGTTACGTTCGTAATGGGGCGTCTTGAGGGGTTCGTAACGAGAAAGCTCAACCGTCTGTTTCCCGTCTCACCACTGGTGGTAAACATCGCCTTATACCTGCTTTTGGTAATCTCATTGGTGTTTGGCATTATCAACTTTGTGCCTAAGATTGTGGTTCAAGTTGTGGATATGTTTAATAACATTACTCGCTTCATGAATACTTCCCAGCAGAATGAATTTGTGGAGATGGCTGCTGCTGCACTTGAAAAGCTGGATTTCCAAAAATACTTGGGTAACGTAGTGAATTACATTATGATGCTGGGGAAATGGCTGGAAATCATTTTGTTCGTCTTGTTGTTAAGCTTTTTCTATCTGGTCCAAAAAAAGAAAGTTGTACAATTTACGGAGAAATTCCGTGACAGCAAAATTAGCTGGGCTTATAAAGAGTTCTACTATTATGGTAGGAAGTTCACTTCTTCTTTCGGCAAAGTAATTGAAGTTCAACTGCTCATTGCCGTGTTCAACACGATTTTAACGATCATCGGCCTCTGGATATTAGGTTTTCCGTATTTGTTCGCGCTCACGATTATGGTGTTCCTGTTGAGTCTTATTCCCGTGGCGGGAGTGATTATCTCATTTGTTCCTATTGGTATCATTGGATACCAGATTGGCGGTTTGAGTCTGGTGCTATGGACAATCCTTATGATTTTGGTTGTTCATGCCCTTGAGACGTATTTCCTTAATCCAAGATTGTATGCATCCAAAACGAAACTTCCGATGTTCTATACGTTTATCATTCTTATTTTTTCACAGCATTACTTAGGAATATGGGGGCTTATTATTGGTATTCCAATCTTCATGTTTCTGTTGGATGTGCTAGGTGTTGAAACGTCGGAGGAAACGACTGAATAAAATAGACCACACAAATATCACGTCATGTATGGCGTGTTTTTTGTTGTCACAATAATGTCAGAGTTAAGCTCATATTTACACAGTTATAAGCAATAATCACCTTACTTTTTTATAGTAACTGTGATAATATAGATGAAAATAACAGATTACATAAGGAGAGTTTATACATGAACGGAATAGCGAACTCATTCACCGAACTTTTAAAATCCAGGAGATCTGCAATGAAATTCATTCCGGATGTGAAGATCAGCCGGCAGGAGCTGGAGGAGATGTTCAATCTAGTCAAGTATGCGCCTTCGGCATTTAATTTACAGCATGCCCATTATGGGGTTGTGACAGATCGGACATTAAAAGAGCAGGTATATGAGGCGGCATACCGCCAGTATAAAGTTCTGACCAGCTCAGCGACTATTGTGGTTCTGGGAGATCTGGAAGCTTATCATGACATCGGACCGATGAATGAAGGTATGCTGAACCTCGGCATTATAGATAAGTTCGAATTTGATAAGAACGTTCGAGAAGTACATGAACTGTATGAATCTAGAGGAGAAAACTTCAAGCGAGATGAAGCGATTCGTAACGCAAGTCTGTCTGCTATGCAGTTTATGCTGATTGCCAAGGAGCGGGGATGGGATACTTGTCCGATGATCGGTTTTGACCCTGAAGCGATCCGGCAAACACTTCAAATCCCTGAAAGATTCGTACCAGTCATGCTTATTACACTCGGGAAAGAAGACACGAGCAAGCAACGGCCTCGCGGCTATCGCAAACCGAACGGAGAATTTGTAACATATTACGGTGAATAAACTCTCTGTCAAGTATTGTTGGATTATAAAAACGAATATTTGTTGACAATATTCGGGTGGCGAATGTAAGATAGGATCAAGATGAACATGTGATGGAGAACAGGAGAATCACATAAATTGCGTGTCTTTTGGCATGTGGCTTATGTGTTTTTTTGTTCTCTTTTTTTGTGGTTCTCATACCGCGGGTGGATACAGACAGAGATTTTAAAGAAAGGGGCAAATCGATTTGAGTAATAATGAAAGCGTTTTATCTGGTAAAAATACTAAAAGTAGGATTGTGAGGAGAAGAGAACGGGGGGAGCAGGCGTTAGCCTATGCGTTTTTAGCCCCTTCAGTCATTCTGTTTATTATGTTTTTGTTCTACCCGATGCTGAAATCGGTGTATCTCAGTATGACAATAACTGATCCGCGGGGGCAGGTCGCCGAATTTGTATGGTTTGAAAATTTTGCGAAGCTGCTTGGATCTGAAGCGTTTTATTCGGGGTTGGGTGTTACTTTACTATTTATTTTGTTCACCGTGCCTACTTCACTCGTGTGGTCGTTGTTTCTGGCTGCAATTACACACAATAAGCTCCGCGGTATGAAGGTGTTCCAGTTTGTATTTTCTCTGCCGATTGTTATATCCGTCGGTACAGGATCTATCATCTGGTTTCTCCTGTTTCATCCAACAGCAGGCATGCTGAATTACTTCTTGAGTCTGGTGAACATCAGTCCGATTCCTTGGCTGACTGATCCATCATGGGCGCTCATTTCGATCTCGTTGATGACGATATGGATGAACATGGGCTTTCTATACATCGTTCTCTCCAGTGGGCTTCAGGGTGTACCTGAGGAAATTTATGAAAGTGCCAAAATGGACGGTTCCGGCCCGATTCGTACGTTCATTCAAATTGTCCTTCCGCTGCTGTCGCCAACTATCTTTTTTGCGCTCATCGTATCGGTCATCGGCGCTTTTCAAGCATTTGGCCAAATCCATATTCTCACCAAGGGGGGGCCGATCAATTCGACCAACGTGATCGTGTACTCCATTTACCAGGATGCCTTCGTCAATTTCCGTTTCGGCATTGGCAGCGCGCAGGCATTGATTCTGTTTGTCATCATTCTGGCGCTTACATTGCTGCAGTTTAAAGTTCTTGAAAAGAAGGTGCACTATCAATGATAGCAAAAAGAACAACGGCCCTTTTCACATATTTGTTGCTGACCGTTTTAGCGCTTGTAGTGTTATATCCTCTCCTATTTGCCGTGTTTTCTTCGTTTATGACCGTGCAGGAAGTTTCTAACTTCCCGCCGCCGCTTTTTCCATCAAGCTTTTATTTAGGGAACTTTGCAGAGGCTGTATCCGGATTTCCGATCGTGCGTTTTATTCTGAACAGCTTTATCGTATCCACGGCCATCATGATTTGTCAGGTGATAACATCAAGTCTTGCAGCGTATGCTTTCTCGTTTCTGAAGTTTAAAGGGAAAGCCTTGCTGTTTGCGCTCTTTCTCTCCACGATGATGATTCCGTGGGAAGTTACAATCATTCCGAATTACTTGACGATCAAGGATTGGGGCTGGATGGACAGTTATCAAGGCCTCATTGTGCCGTTTATGGCAGGCGCATTTGGGGTGTTTCTGCTGCGGCAGTTTTTCCTCCAGCTTCCGGGTGAGCTGTTTGATGCAGCAAAGATTGATGGCTGTGGTCACCTACGAAATTATTTCTCTATGGTGCTTCCGTTGTCACGTTCGGCCATTTCCACTCTGGCGGTATATGTGTTCTTAACCCACTGGAATCATTACTTGTGGCCGCTCCTGATCACGAACAAGGCATCCATGCGGACAGTCCAGATCGGGGTAGCGATGTTGCAGCATGCCGAGGTTATGTCGTGGAACCTGATATTAGCCGGAGTCACACTGGTACTGCTGCCATCCTTTATACTACTAGCTTTCGGAGTCAAACAACTGGTGCGCGGCATTACGGCTGGCGCGGTCAAAGGGTAACTTTTGGTGATTCGCCTGTCTACCAATCAGGCTTGTCATATAAGTTGATGATTTAAAAAGGGGAGGAAAATGAAGAAATGAGAAAAATGAGATGGGTCAGTCTGCTGCTCGCCACCATGATGCTGCTCATAACGGCCTGTAATGTAAACATGGGCGAGGAAAAAAAACCACAGCCAACCGATAACAAACCTGGGACTGAAACGGAAGTCAAAGCCGGGACGCAGAAGGTCGTGTTCTGGCATGCGATGGGTGGGGCCAATACGAAGGTTGTTGACCAGCTCGTAGCTAACTTTAATGAATCCCAGGATAAGGTACAGGTTGAAGCGGTGTACCAAGGCGACTATGACGATTTATTAAGCAAGCTGAAGGCGTCCATGGGAACCAATGATGGACCATCTGTTGTACAGATGTATGAAATCGGCAGCCGGTTCATGATCGATTCCAAGTTGATCAAACCGATGCAGGATTTTATCGACACGGACAAATGGGATGTCAGTCAGCTGGAGTCGAACATTAGTGGATATTATACATTTGATAACAAGTTGTACTCCATGCCGTTCAATACGTCGAACCCGATTTTGTACTATAACAAGGATTTGTTCAAGGATGCGGGGCTGGATCCTGAAAATCCGCCAAAGACGTTTGAAGAACTGAAAGCAGCGGCAGACACAATTTCGAAAAAAGGAAAAGCGGTTGGTGCTAACTTTGCAATTTACGGCTGGTTTATGGAACAGTTGTTTGCGAACCAAGGTGCAGAATATGTGAACAACGGCAACGGCCGGGACGGCCTCGCTACCGAATCGCTTGTGAATACCGAGGCTGGTGTGAAAGTGCTGACCTGGTGGAAGGACCTGATCGATACGAAGGCGGCTAACAATCTGGGACGTAAAACGGACGATTCCAAGAAGGCATTCTCTGCTGGTCAGGTTGCTATGATTCTCGATTCCACTGCAGCCTTGAAAGGGTTGGTTGACAGCAACACAGGTAAATTTGAAGTAGGTACGGCATTTCTTCCTAAACCGGCAGATGCTAAGGATGGCGGAGTTATCGTTGGCGGCGCCAGCCTGTGGATGATGAACAACCGTCCGGACGAGGAGCAAAAAGCGGCGTGGGAGTTTATCAAGTTCCTGACTTCTCCTTCACAACAAGCGTACTGGCATATCAATACCGGCTACTTCCCGATTACAACCAAAGCGTATGAGGAAGAAAGCGTGAAGGAAAACCTGAAGAAGTTCCCGCAGTTCCAAACAGCGATTGATCAGCTGCACCAAACGAAATTGAACAAAGCGACGCAGGGGGCGGTGATGGGGGTATTCCCGGAAGCGAGACAGATTGTCGAAGGTGCGATTGAAGAGGTGCTCAATAACAAAAAATCACCACAGCAGGCTCTGGATGATGCGGCAAAAGAAATTACGTCCAAAATCCAGGATTACAACCGTACAGTGAAATAAGATGCTTGTGGAGAAGCACTTCCCGATTTCGATCGGGAAGTGCTTTTTCTATCGCTTTGTTCACAATTTTCCAATTTAGAAGTAATATCATGTTAACGGAAGACATCAACATGAATGATAGTTTTTTTAGGAGGGCCCCTTATGACAGAGCGAATTCCATGTAAGAGCCAAGACTGTTCAGCAACCATATTGCCGAACACAGCTGCAAGAACGGGCGGTTATTGCATGCCGTGCACGCAGGAGATGGAACGGAAAGAACGGCAGCGTTATATCAAACAAAATCGCAGAGATGTGGATTTGTATGCGGGAATAACGGATCCGGTGGAAATTCTCAAGATTATATATCATCATCCCCCGTATGATCCCTTGATTCGCTATATCCCTTATAAACAGAGTAAGGAACAGGTTTACTCCTCCTTATCGTTTGAGGACTCCGGTAAAATGCTGGACAATGCCATGAATCTGTTGGATTCAGGAGAAGAGGAAACGGTGCAGGACATCTTATTGTCGCTAGTTTGTTATAAGAATATGTCGATTGCTGATTATATCCCTAAGCTGATGGAACATGAAATATATTACCCAGGGATATTGTTTAAGGATGCGTCCAAGGAAGTTCGGGATCAATTACTGGATCAGATACATCATGATCGGGAAAACCGTAATCATCTGTTACTTGCTTTGGCTTGGATTGGCGATGAAAAGGTTGTGCGAAGCTTTCATCAATGGAGGCAGTCACCGCCGGAATGGGCTGAGGAGCTCTATGTGTCTCCAGAGTGTTATTCACATGAGGCAGGATGGGAGCTTACCAAGAGTGGGGAGCGCCGGAATTTATTTCACTTCACCAGCTATGCGGTGGAGAAGGTAGACAAAGAGGATGATTTCGTAAGGGGAACGGATAAATCCGCAATCTTTCTGGAGGAGCAGTCATCCGCTTGTCCATGGTGCGGTGGCAAGTTAACAACGCTGGTTGATCTGGATGTAAAGCAGGCGTCACTTCGCTTTTTAAGCCTGGGTGAAGATAGGGAGTTTGAACGGCTTATGGTAAGCACCTGTGTTCATTGCAGCTGCTATCATACGATATTTATGGACATTGACAAGAACGGAGAAAGCGGATGGAGCAAGGCCAATCAAAGACCGGAATATTTACCGGATATCGATCCCGATGATTTCAATGATGAATATGTCCATGCGGGGAAAAATTTAAGATTAGCTAGTATGCCTCGAAACAGCTACTATGCCGCAGACTGGACCCTTGAACCGACCATTTCGCAGATCGGCGGACATCCTTCATGGATTCAGGACGCTGTGTATCCGGTATGTCCCTGCTGCTTTGAAAGTATGACCTTTATCGGACAATTGAATTGGGAAGAGGTCGAGGAATATGGTGAAGGAATCTACTACATGTTCCTGTGTTCGGATTGCAGAGTAACCGCGACTTTGTTCCAGCAAACTTAATTCAAGTCGAGAGATGCCTCTTTCGGCTTCGTTTTTTCATCATAGAATCCTCATTCCTTTTGGAGCGTTGGGCATCCCTTTTGTAGTGAAGCGGCGCATTAGCTTCTTAGCTTCTGTTAATTCTCATTCAATGCTTCTGCTGCCAGTTGATTCAGCACCGTGGTATCCATCGGGGGATTATGCAATCCTGCACGGATGTCACGGTAATAACGTTCTAGCGGCAAATCCTTGGACAGACTTGATCCGCCTACGATGCGCATAGCCAGGTCCACAACGGATAACGCATGGTTGGTCACAGTGTATTTGGCGAGTCCAAGCTGTGCCCGCATGGATGATCGGGCGGAAGGGTCGCGGTCCCACCGATCAGCAGCTTCATACATGACCGTTCGGGCAATGCGAAGTTCGCCTTCCATTTTTCCAATGGACTGTTGTACGGTCGGAAGGGTTGCAATGGAAGCTTGAACACTGTTGGGTTTATAGGATTTGGCATATTCCAGAGCAAAATCTCTCGCAGCAAGGGCAATGCCCATGTAGCATGCCGGAATGTGAAGAAGCCATCCGCCGCCGTCATCGGTTCCCTTACCGGTAATCCGGGAATTGTCGGATGCAAAAGCTTCGTTTAACAGAACATCATGACTCCCGGTGCTACGCATGCCAAGCGTATTCCAAGTCTCATCGACGGTGGTCCGGTCACTCCGGTCAATGAGAAATTCTCCAACTGTGTCTTCTTCTGGAACATAAGCGGTTACGACGAACCGATCCAGTATCGGAGAAAGTGTGCTGAACGTTTTACGGCCTGAGATATGCCATCCGCCTTCAGTCCGCACAGCGGTCGTTTCGGGTTTGCCGCCGCGACTGGGGCTGCCCGTACCAGCTTCACTGGCGAACACGTTCATCATAGCGCCTTGAGCTACGACGTCCCTGCACAGATCCGCATACAATGCTTCCGGCCATTTTCCTGTCGTTCTCAGATGCAGCATTTGGCCCAGATGCCATCCTACGGCCAAAGCCGTAGAGCCATCGCCATAAGCGATCCGCTCCTGAACCTGTACCATCTCATACAGCGAAATTTCATCACCGCCGTATTTGCGGGGGACGGTTAGTTTCAAATAGCCCGCCCGCCGAAGATCGTTAAAATTTTCAAACGGAAAGCTTCCTTCCGTATCATGGATCGGTGCTCTTTTTGCAAAGCGATCGGTTAAGATATTCACCTGTTTTAATCGCTCTCGCTCCGCTTCATTCCGTATATAATAATCGATAAAACGAGTCATGGTATGTCACTCCTTATCGGATCGGTATCTATCAACACCACCGAGAGGACACCCACTTCAAGTGACAAAGGAACTAAGTGGGTGGTGAATCGGTGATATCTCTCGAAATACTTGCTAATTTTTTTGCGAATTCTTTACAATTCTCCCCCACTAAACCATCATATGTGGTAAAATAAAGCAGAACATATGTTTGGTTTCAGGGGAGGTTAATGTATGTCTGAACCTACATATCGAACCTATCAAGTCTGGATCAAGCCTGGTCATCGATTATTTTCCTACTCGGAGCAGATGTGTCAGGGCGCCAAGAACTTGTACAATACGACCAACTTTTATATCCGCCAAGTGTTCACCACACTTAAGCAGGACAAACCCTTAGAGCCACTGCAACAACAAGTCATCGGCACGTTACGCGCGAACATCGATCTGATGAACCTGCGTCAGCTTGAGGCCCATCAATCCAGACTTCGCAAACAACTTTTTAAACCTACTGACCAGCGCAAAGGTTCCCGTTGCAACCTGTTCGAACTTCCATCTAAAGACTCTCCCTATCTCGATTTCCCCTTCCTGGATAGTTTGTTCAAAGTGATGGATCAAGCGGATTACCGAGCGCTCCCTACGCAAAGCAGCCAGTGGGTCATGAAAAGCGTATTCACCAACTGGAAGTCTTTCTTTGCTAGCATCAGAGATTACCGCATGAATCCTGACAAGTATACCGGAATACCGCGCATTCCCGGTTATGCCCGCTCAAGAACTAAAGAAGTCGTTCTCACCAGCCAGGATTGTCAGATCAAGGATCGTAAGTACCTCAAACTCCCAAAGACGAAGCACCGTCTCAACATTGGCAAGCTAGGAACCATAGATGGGGACTTCAAGATGGTACGCATTGTTCCGAGATATGGGCAATATGTCATGGAACTGGTGTTTACATGCCAGGCTGAAACAGCTGATCTGAAGAAAGAGAAGGCGATGGCGATTGATCTCGGTATTAACCAGCTTGCAACCATTGTCACCAATACCGGTCATAGACCCGTTTGCGTGAAGGGCAAGCCGCTCAAAGCGATCAATCAGTTTTACAACAAACTCACGGCACACTATACCAGCATTCTCCGGCAAGGCAAACAGCCGCACGAAGGAGCGCATACATCCAAGCGACTCGAGCAATTGCATCTGAAGCGCCACCGAAGGATCAAGGACTTCTTCCACAAGACGAGTCATTGTATTGTTAGCTTGGCTGTAGAACAACAGATCGGGACGATCATTATCGGATACAACCAAGGATGGAAGGTGGAATCCGATATAGGACGACGAAACAACCAATCATTCTGTCACATCCCGCATCAGATGCTCGTCTCGATGATCCGCTACAAAGCCGAAGCACTCGGAATCGAAGTGATTCTCACCGAAGAATCGTATACATCGAAAGCGAGTTTCCTGGATCGCGATCCCTTGCCCAAGTATGAAGAAGGAGTTTCTAGGACCTTCTCTGGCAGACGAATTCATCGCGGGCTGTACCGTAGCACGAAGGGCTTTATCCACGCCGATGTGAATGGTGCGGCGAACATCTTGCGCAAAGTATTCCCAAAGGCATCCGCCGATGGGATAGCGGGGTTGGGCGGTAACCGGTCCGTCAACGTGTCAACTCCACTGATGCTAAGCATCTCGTAATAATCAGAGATAATACGTCAGAAACCTCCACTTCAACCGAAGTGTAAGCAAAGGTAAGTGGCGGGAGTATTCATGCATACATTTTATCATATGAATGAAATAATCCCTAGAATTCCGGTTGTGTTAAATGGGATTTGCGTATTGTTTGTAATGCACCTTCTATATACTTTTTGTAAGGGATGCTATCGAAGCTTTTGATCCCGATTTTATTATATGTGGCGAAGTCTTTTACTGATCTGTTGAGGGAATCCAACCACAATTTGAAAACGAATATAGAAGAGATAGAATACTGATTGAGGAATACGTAGGAACAATATGGGAGGAATAAGAATGAATTGGTTGAACCGTGAAGCCGCAGCTGCTTGGCGTTCGGAAGGACATCGCTATGCCAGAGAGATCAATGAGTATGTCAGGCTCGGAATGGAATCAGGATGGGACAAGAAATTGAAAGAGCCGGAGAACGATTCCCGCAGTAAACTTGCAGCAGGTGTCTGGAAGATGATTCGGGAAGCGAACAAGGCAGGAGAGGTGGAACAGCTCCGTCAAGAGCTGCCTGCGGCAACATGGCCGCTGGTTGACAGTTACAAGGAGGATACACGAGCGATAAAATCCATTTCATTTGTGGGATCTTCGGTTATCTTCTGCGCCGGAACCTCTTGGGAAGAGGGGGCTGTCTATACAGCTGGAGAGCATGATATTTGCAAGATGTCGGAGTTAAGCTTAGTCGGACGCTCTGTCCAAGGCTCTGTATACGCGTTAGTCGGGCCAGCCGATATCCGCTTGATTCGTAATCCGAATATGCAACTGCAGGGAGAGGAGCTTGCCGTCTTTTCTTGGTCAACGATTAAGCATCAGCTAAAGGAAGAGATGCCGAATTTGGAGACACTTGCGGATTGTGAGCGGCCGGATCAGATTATTGAAGAAGTCATTCCTTTTTCTGATGGGAGTGGACTGCTGCTGGTTAGCAGTGAGGGCATTTATTTGATCGGGAAGGATCGGACGCAGCTGCTGCATCCGAGTGCCAGCGAGCTTGAAGAATACGAAATGGACAATATCTCCATCGCTATGGCCCACGGCTCTGTTTCTCCTGATGAACGGTGGCTCGCTTTTGGAAGTCAATCGAGTGATCATCTGCTACTGGACCGGAGTACTGGAAAGGTGCATAGCATTTATCCAGAGTCGAGTTATCCACATTACAGTGTATTTACTCATGACGGACAGCAGGCATGGTTCAATTCATGTCATTTCTATAATGGTTCGACTATAAGGGTTCCACTCGATGAAGTGTTATCGGGAGCATCCGATGAGCGGGAGGAATGGCCGCTGGCGGAGGATGGTGCAAGGGTATATGCGGCAGCAGTCCTTTCTGACGGCGTTGTGCTGGGGGATGCCTACGGCTATTTACGTATGATTGATGGAGAGGGAACGGAGCTGTGGCGTCATTTTGTCGGCAGTACGATTTCCGGGATGGCCGTTTCGGATGATGAAGGCGTGTTGGCTGTTGGTACTTACGGTGGAATGCTTCATCTGCTTGATCTCCGGGCGGAATCAATGGATGAGTATAGCATTGGAACCGGAACGATCCGGGAGCTAGGACGATATGTCGTATGGAAGAGCGAAGCGGAGCCTCTGCGGTGGTAGCTGAGAACATGAACAAGGGTAGATTAAAGTTGGACTAGATACCTTGTTTTATATTTATATCCTAGGAATCGTATTGGGCTTTGTTTCAGTATGGTTGTGGGCAGTTCTCACGTAAGACTAAGCTGCAGGCCGCTTTTTACTCAAAAAAACCGAAGGAGGAAGGACGATGCAGCGTTTTGTAGACGAGCTCGGATATCCATATTCGTTCCGCTATGTTCTCCGTCAGGGAGGACAAGTGGCCGTGAAGTGTCCGGATTGTCGCGGTCTTGCTTACATATACGGAACAGAATGCTTGAAGGAAGTAAGATGCACGAATTGTTTTTATCATGAGAAGGAAAAAGAGCAATTCCGTCATACAGCCAGTGGTGTATGCGGGACGTGTGAAAGATGGTTTAATGAGGAACTGCATGATGACAACCAGCTTGCCCATAAGCATATTCATATTCCATGCCCCCATTGCGGCGCAGTTAATCAAGTAGCCGTAGAGCAAAAATCCGGATCACTGATGTATCGTACCGATATTCGAGATGGAAAGGATCCTGTGTTTCAATTGGAGCTTTATTATCTGGATTATTTGCGCGGCAAACCGGTATGGGCGGTGAACCGGGAACATCTGAATTATTTGCTATCCTATCTGTCGGCCACCCTTCGTGAGAAACCTGTCGGTGCCATGAAATGTACGGCTTCCTATTCAGTGCCCAAATATATGAAGGAAGCGAAAAATCGAGATGCGGTCGTAAAAATTTTACGGAAATTGCAGCAAAAAGCTCCGGTCAACACGCAGGGTGGATAGCGGCACCATTTATGAGGAGAGAAAACATGATGAGAAGAAACCCGGTTTTTAAATTGATCTTATTTATCGTCGTGGGGACTCTGCTCATTCCTACCTTTTTTGTCGCCCGTTCTTTCGGTGTATTCCAGAAGGAAATGGTGCTGACGAAATACAAGCTCGCTGTTGAGGAAGACGGTAAATTGTATGATGCTTGGCCTCTCTTCGACAGTTTTGCGGCGGTAGATAAGAGGGGAGAAGATAAGGCTTTTTATTATCGGATCGAGGGTACCAGTACTCATTATCTGCTTCAACTAGCGTATGGAAAATATGAAACTGTTCCTTCGAAGGAAAATCCTTTTTTGGCGGGCAATGTCCGGTATGATATGGATGCCAAATTCGTTGAGACGGAGAAGGAGTATATCAACGCCAATGATTACACGGAGACGTACGTCTTTTTTAATAAGCAAAAAGAGCCGGTTTACCGTTATAATCCGGAACAGAAACCAGATAAGACATACATTAAATCGATCATCGCGGCAGGCATGACACGAAACAGCGTCAATGGCGGAAGCAGTGCAGCAAAAGATCCTTATCTAAACGTTACCCGATTGTTCAGGGACAAGCTGGGGATCGAGGTCAAGGTCGAACTGGATGAGGAGAATAAGCTGGCCATTCTTTCGATGCAACCGTTGAAATGATAAGAAATATTATCGAACTATCGGTTTGGATCGATTAGAATAAGAGGAAGCAGATAGGGATATATCCCAAATGGGATGGTCAAAAATAGAATTTGTTATAGAGAGGAATGAATCCAGTGACGTTGCAGCAATTGAAATATGTAATTGAGGTAGCCAATCGGGGTTCAATGAATGAAGCTGCAAGGCGATTGTTCATATCTCAGCCAAGCCTCTCGAATGCGATTCGTGATTTGGAGGAAGAATTTCAGATTACGATTTTTGAACGGACAAACAAAGGGATTTCATTATCCAAAGAGGGTGCTGAGTTTCTTGGTTATGCCCGTCAGGTTGTGGAGCAGGCGGAGCTTCTGGAGACCCGTTATGTGAATGCGAAACCTTCGCCGCAGCACTTTTCAGTATCTACCCAGCATTATGCGTTTGCGGTCAATGCTTTTGTAAATCTGGTTCGAGAGTATGGACAAGAGGAGTATGAACTCGCTTTGCGGGAGACCAAGACATATGAAATAATACAGGATGTTAAAACGCTGCGTAGTGAGATTGGAATCTTGTATTTAAATGAGTTTAACGACAAGGTGATCAACAAGCTGCTCAAAGACGCCGGTTTGCAGTTCAAGAGCCTATTTACGGCTAAACCTCATATTTTCATTAGTATAAAAAACCCGCTGGCGAAGCAGTCCGTCGTAAAGATTGAACAGCTGGACGACTATCCGTACCTCTCCTTTGACCAGGGTGAGTTCAACTCGTTTCATTTCTCGGAAGAAATTTTGAGTACACTGTCACATAAAAAAAGCATCATGGTGAATGATCGGGCGACCCTTTTTAATCTGTTAATCGGGCTAAACGGATATACGATTTCTACCGGTGTACTTAGCGCTGATCTGAACGGAAATGAGATCATTCCGGTTCCGCTTGAGAGCGAGGAGAGTATCAATGTGGGATGGATCAGCCATAAAAATATTACGCTATCCAAGCTGGCAATCGCTTATACTGAAGCGCTGTATGAGGCTATAGGGGGGGGATAGTTAGACCACCTCCTATACATAAAGGGAGGGAGCCATGTTATGTGGCTCCCTTCTTGTATTTCGTTCAAAATCAGCTATACATCTCGAGTTTTTCCATACTCGTTGATTTGATACTACTTGGTTAGCTGTGATTTTAGTGTGCCCTATAAACAGCAGCTCTGTCCTTATGGTCGCTGCACAGTTGCACACTTCTGGATGAGCGATATTTGCCCTGCATGAATGCCTGTATGATACATGAGTCTGCCAACAGCTTCGAGCGGTGTTGAAAGGCCCATCGGAGACTTGACGGGTTCATTCCACTTTTCTTCAGGCAACTCTCGCATCGCGTCAAGCATATGCTCGTTCGAGGCTTTCAGGATGGCGAGGAGCTCCTGCAAGTTGGTAAACTCATTCTCGGCTCCTGCAGCTCCGCGGGCGGTATGGATAACCAGTCCTTCTGGTAGCGGGCGATTGAAAAACCAATCGGCGAACATATACTCAACCTCTGCATTATGGCGAAGCATGTAGCCGATAGAGGCATTGCCTAGCTTTAGCGGTAAATCTTGTTCGGGTAGGTTTTTGGCTGTCTGATGAAATCGGTCTTGAACGGCATTCCAGATTTGAGATACGGTGGTAAATGTCATCAAGTAACACTCCTTTGTCTGATTTACAATTGTGCTTCGGACGTGTGTCCGTCTCTTGAGACAAGGTCAAATCTGTTACCCGACAGATCGATATCGAACGCTTGACCGAACCCAACCACATAACGCCCCTCGCGTACGGTTAGCTCGAACAGTGAAAAATCCAATCCCTGGAGCATTCGGATCATACTGTCCCCAAAAGACTGACCAAACAAATAAAAAATATCCTCATTTTCTTCGTTTCCTACATTGATGGCAGTACATGCGAATCTTGCTCTTTGACGGGCGAATAGATTTTTGGACTGTGATTCGTCTTCGATAAACATGACGTCAACAGCGGGATTATTCTCGATATGATGGTAATGATTGGCGATTTGGCTGATGTAGATATAGAGCTTGCCGTTCTTTTTCACAAACGGGGCATAGGAGATGAACGGCTGCCCATTTTCATCCAGAGTGCTTAGCATGATTGTCTTTAGGCTATCCGTAAATGTTAAATACTCCAGCTTGATCTTTTCTTTATCCAATTGCTTCATGACTGATCCCTCTACTTTTCTTCAAAATATGAATACGTGGGGCGGAACTGCCAACAACATATTCCACTTCGGACTCAACGCCGTATACCTCGCGGATTAAATGCGGGGTGAGCACCTGCTGTGGAGGACCGTATTCGCGCATGACGCCATTCTGGATGACGGAGATCTTGTCACTATAGGCACCTGCATGATTCAGATCGTGAAGCACCATGACAACCGTAAGGTTTAATTCACGATTCAGTCTGCTTATCAGCTCAAGCACTTCCAGTTGATGGGCGATATCCAGGTAAGTGGTCGGCTCGTCGAGCAGCAGTACTTTGGGGCGCTGCGCCAGTGCCATGGCAATCCAGGCACGCTGTGCTTCTCCGCCTGACAAGGAAACGATCAACCTGTCTTTGTATTGAAGCATGTCAGTTTGCTCAAGCGCCCATCCAATGACCTCCTCATCACCTGCATCGAATCGTTCGTACCACTTCTTGTGCGGAACCCGCCCGTACCCAACCAATTCTTCGACGGTCATGTCTGCTGGACATGAATTCGATTGACAGAGCATGCACATAATGCGAGAAACCTGCTTGGTGCTAAGGGAGGATAACTCCCGGTTAGCAATGCATATACGTCCACTTTCGCAAGGAATGCTGCGTGACAATCCTTTGAGTATGGTTGACTTGCCGGATCCATTTGGCCCGATGATGGATACAACTTCTCCTTCGTTTACCTCAAGTGAAAAGTTATTTATGATTGTTCGATCGGCATAACGTATCGTCAGAGACTGAACCTCAAGCATTTCAAGTGTCCCCCTTACGCATCAGGTATAGAAAATAAGGACCTCCGAGCATCGCCATCACAATGCCGGCTGGTATTTCAGTGGGTGAGAAAACCGTTCGTCCTGCAGTATCTGCGGCGAGCAGGATCAATGCTCCGAGCAGAAGGCTCATCGGCAATGCTTGCTTATAATCAGAACCGACGAGCATGCGGGCGATATGTGGAACGATGAGTCCCACAAAGCCAACAAGTCCAACGGTTGATACGGAGATGGCTGCCAAATAAACGGCTATAAATGAGAGTGTAAACCGGATGCGGTTCAAATTTTGCCCCAGGTTATGTGCGACCTGTTCCCCTAAACGTAAAATATTGGCTTGTCGGATACACAGAAGGGCGGCAATCCATCCGATGATGGAATAAGGGAGTAGAACCTTTACCGCTGACATACCTTTGCCGGACAAACTGCCATTCAGCCATTGTAAGGCGGAGGGGAGCTGATCGCTGTACAGCAAGGACAACAGCCCTATGACTCCGCCGAATACAGCGTTAACGGCTACACCGGACAGAATGATACGGATGGGTGTAAACCCGGTTCGCCGGTTCCATGCCCAGGTATAGACTAGGACCGCTGCAACCAAACCACCAATAATTGCGGCTAATGGAACCAATGACGCATATTTGGGCTGAGCGAGCAAGATGAACAGTACGGCGACTGCAGCTCCGCTCGATACACCCGTCAGACCGGGGTCAGCCAAGGGATTTAACATGACGGCTTGAAGTAATGCGCCTGAAGCTGCTAAGTTTGCCCCGATCAACAGAGCGAGTAACACTCTCGGGATTCGAATATCCCAAAGAATTGTATGATTGGCCGCGTCGCCATTTCCAAATAAGGTACTTAATGTATCGGTCGGAGATAATCGAACACTGCCTAGTCCGATGGACAGCACAACGGCGGTTATTAGAGCTAGAGCAGTGATCCCGAGCAGTACGGCTTTTCTGATGTGTTTCTCCGTCACTCTGGATTCCTCCGTATCAGTTGTACAAAATTTTGAACATCTCTTCATATGCTTCCGGAGCTTTGACGATCGATGCAATGCCGAACAGGCTGTAATCGAGCGCGATCAGCTTGTCGTTCTTGAATGCATCAAGCTTCTCCCAGGCACCGTTTTTCTTGGTGTCCTCCTCGAATTTTTTGGCGACTGCATCTGGATCTCCGTGAGCAACTAACAAAATAACATCCGGATTCGCGGAGACGATACTTTCCATGTTGAGAGGAATGTAGGTTTCTTTCAGTTTGAGCACATCAGTAACCACATTAGATGCGCCGAGTTTCTTCACCAAACTACCAGTGTATGTATTCTCATTCATAAACATGAGTGATTCGGCAGACCCAAACAGTATCATGACGGATGGGGCTTCTTTTCCTTTGGTCTTTTCAATGACGGCATTTTCTTTCTCGTTGAACTGTTGCAGGAATGCTTCTGCTTTGTCTTCTTTCTTGAATAAACGTCCGAGGGTGACCATCGAGAGCTTCAATTCATCTAATGAATCAGCTGGTAAGTAAGCGGATGGCAAGGATGCGGATTTAAATAATTTGTCCAGATTGTCTTTTATGGAAGCTGGGCCAAGTACAAAATCAGGCTGCAACTTGGCGATCTGCTCCAGATCTGGCTGATGGGATGATCCGATACGAGGCACTTGGTCAAAAGCTGCAGGCAGCTTGCTGCTTGTAGTTGGTACGCCCACAGGAATAACGCCAAGCTCATTCAACAATTCCGATATGGAGACAGATACAGTAACCACTTTATCAGGCGTTTTCCCTTCAGGCGTCTTCTCTTTGAATTGCGTCAGCAATTCCTGAAGTTTTGCCTCATCAACAGCGACAGAGGATTGTGATTCAGTGCTTGGAGTTGATTCTGTGTCTTGAACTGTTTCTGGTGCTGATGCAGTGGTAGAGGAAGTTGCAGGCTGTACCGACGTGCTAGAGGTAGATGGCGTTTGACTGCAGGCAGCGACGAATATTGTGAACAAGGTAAGAATAAGTACAGGTTTAAAACGAGATAACTTCATGGGATAATTCTCCTTTTCATAACTGATAATGATTATCATTATATTGATAACAATTATCATTATCAATAGATATTTTAAAATTTTAAAAAAATAAATTCAAAATGAATGGATGGAATTTTGGATTTCAACTAATCTCTGCAATAAAAAGGCATGACGGGTTCCCGCCATGCCTTTTATCTAAGCCCCCAGTAAGGGCTTCATTTTTTTTAAGATGAAGGTCCCGATTCGATGAGCTTTCAGATCTTTTGTGTGAGATTCCTTCTTCTACCTACGCCTTTACTTCGGTTGTGATATTCCAAGTGACGCCGAATTGATCTATCACGATTCCGTAAGCAGGGCTCCAGAACGTTTCCTGAAGAGGCATGGGAACCTGGCCGCCTTCTTTTAGAGCTTCATAAATCTGCTCAGAGCGCTCCGCTGTAAACGTGGTAATGCAGATCTGAACTTGATTACCCGAATGCACAGGCTGACCCGGAAACGTATCCGAGAACATCAATTCCGTCTCACCAACCTTCAAGTTCGCGTGGGATACACGGTCCTTGGCGTCCTCCGGCAAAGGAAAATCAGGGTTGGCCGGCATTTCCCCGAATGTCTGCATCATTACAACTTTGGCATCGAGCGCTTTCTCGTAGAAAGAGATTGCTTCCTTCGCATTTCCGTCCAGGATAAGATACGGATTCATCCGCAATGTCATGATTTTCTCAGCCACCTTCACCTAATTTGTTTTCATATTTCATTATCACACAAGTGGAATTATTTAATCACAAATACACTGTCCAACGATAACAAAACACAGAATTTTCTTCCAATGATTTCCCGGAAATGGAGCTGTCTATAGCCTGAAACTATAACCAGCTATAGTTATTTGGAGTTACTCTATAGCTGAAAAACTGTGCTATCTTTCTTATAACGATTTTTTACAGATAAATAGTTAAAGGGGATAGTGCAGATGAGCAATTCATTGGAGAGTCCTAAACAAAGAACGGTTACACCTTTCAGGCATGATACAGGGAAATTACCATTCAACATGGGCATCTTCTGGCGGCTATGAGCCTGTTGCGGAATATCTTTTCGGAATTGATCATATTGACGGATACTATTTGGAGTTTGATACCGATCGTACGGGGGATTTTACACCACTGAAACATATGAAAGACCAGCAAGTTGTACTCGGGTTGGTTTCGTCGAAAACAGGCGAGCTTGAAGATAAACAGGAAATTATTCGCCGAATCAAGGAAGCTGCTCAATATGTGGATCTCAATCATATTTGCCTAAGCCCTCAATGCGGATTTGCTTCTACTGAGGAAGGTAATATTTTAACAGAGGAGCAGCAGTGGAAGAAGCTTGAATTGATTAAAGAGATTGCTGACGAAATCTGGAAATAAGGAAATAGAAAAAACCCCTTTGGGTAGAATGGAATCCCTTGCAGGATATCCGGTTCTCACCCAAAGGGGTTTTCTTGTTAAGAAAACTAGTCTAAAAAGCTAGAGCGCGAATATATTTATACTAGCTTCCAAAGTGCAGGAACATTGGTTGGTTCCCAACCGGCCAGCGAAGTGTGGGATTGGCGACACTCATATACCGAGCCGTTGTAACTTACTTGAGTCCCAGCAGTATATGAAGTGTTTGGCGACCAGGCTTGAACGGCAGGTGCATCTGCCGTTGTCGCAGTTACTGAATTGCTGGCGGAAGATTCGTTGCCAGCAGCGTCAAACGCATGAACGGTAAATGTGTAAGCCGTATTTGGACTTAGACCTGATACGGTGTAATCAGTAGTTGTACCGGATACAGTTCCTACCAAGGATGAGCCACTATAAATTTTATATCCGGTTACGCCCACGTTGTCCGTTGACGGGCTCCACATCAGGTTGACACTTGTGGAAGTTGGACTACCCATGACATGCAGATAGCTTGGGGCAGTCGGTGCTTCGGTATCTACTACAACAGGATTCGTGGTCACATTAACTGCATTGCTGGCATTGGACAAATTGCCTGCGGCATCCACAGCCTTTACCGTGAACGTATAGGCTGTATTTGCCGTTAAGCTGGTTACAGTGTAATTCAGGGTCGAACCGGATACCGTTGTGACGAGGGTATTTCCGTTGTAGACCTTGTAGCCTGTTACACCTACGTTATCTGTAGCCGCATTCCAAGCCAAGGATACGCTCGTGCTAGTGATGCCTGTGGAAGCAAGGGAAGACGGTGCAGTCGGAGCTTCCGTATCGATCGGGTTGCTTCCGTTGAAGTTCACATCAATGACGTTGTAGAATGCATTTGGCGTATCTGCAATTTCCCAAACAGCCAGAATGACATGATACCCGGTACGCTGTGGAACATTGCAGGTATCGGAATACGTTGTCGGAGGCCGAGTACCATCATAAGCGACGGAGCAGAATGGGGTAAGGTCGAAGGAATCACGTGTAAGTGAAGCGTTCGGATTCCAATTCGGTTTCGTTATATAATACTTCCAGCTGGTCGTGGCATGGTTAGCAGTCAGCTTCCAGGTAAACGTATTTTGTCCAGAGGACATGTTCACCTTGGTCCAACGGGTAGCTGATTGTTCATCCAGCTTCGGAAAGGCGCCGCCTGCACTTGCGATTTTGCCGTCCGCAGGGCCTGCTGCAGGGAAGCCTTTAGGTGCTTCCAAACTTTGAGGCTCATACATGATCGCTCCGCAATCGGTATTCTGTCCGTTTTTACATAAAATCGCTCGGCTGCCTGGACTATCGACATAGCCGTGAGCGGATACTTTTTCCGAGAAGAGAAACATACTTAATGTAGCAACAATCATCATTCCACACAGGGCAAGCAGCTTTACCAACTTTGGATTGGATAAACGAATAGAAGTCATAGGGATTAGCCTCCTTATAATTTGGAAATCCTGTACATTCGATGAAACTATAAATTCAACACCTCCTCTTACCTGTAATTAATCAGTCGTCTTGGTTGAAAGACACGTAGAACATCACCTCCTTTACTGAATATACATTTATACAAACTCATGAAGAGTTTATACACTACGGAATTGATCAATAGAACGTGATATGGACATAGAAAAGATAGAGTGGATGGCAGAACAGATCTGACAGAAAGAGATCCTAAATAAGGAGTAGGTGTAATCATAAGAGATAGAGGAGTGGAAAAATTAATAGATAATGTTATGAAAATTACGGAAAATGTATTCTGATTATAAACTGAAATGTGAATTTTGTGTGAAAAAGATTTCCATTTAATTGAAAATTATAACTTTTCGTTGATAAGTATAAAATTCATAATGACATTATGGTGTACTAATTCGGGTTGTGCTGCATACAGTAGAGTATAGACTTATCACCCGGGTTGTCATATAATGGGCTTTAATATATCTATAGCATAGACGGGCGGAGATAACGGAGGACCCTTTTTGCTGAGTATATACTGTCTTCAGTATGTATTCTTGGCGAAAGGGTTCTTTTTTGTACCCTTTTGGATCTCCCAGCACGGGTGTCGATAATGGAGGTAAGGCAATGGATAGCAGGTTCTCGTCAAGTGAACGAACAGTGTATTTGAAGGAGATGTCGGCGGTCAAGCTGGATCTGCTTATCATCGGAGGAGGCATTACAGGAGCTGGCATCGCATGGGATGCCAGTTGCAGAGGGATGGTAACAGGCCTTGTGGAGATGAATGATTTCGCATCCGGAACGAGCAGCAGGTCAACGAAACTGATTCACGGGGGTCTTAGATATTTGAAGCAAGGTGAGATTCGATTAGTCCGTGAAGTAGGATCGGAACGGGCTCTCCTGCACAAAAGTGCTCCCCACCTTGTAGATCCAATCCCGATGCTGCTCCCTATTTATAAAAAAGGAACATACGGGTATTGGGCAAGCTCATTTGGTCTGCTTCTATATGATTGGCTGGCAGGCGTAAAACGCAGTGAGCGTCGAAAAATGTACGGCCTTGAAGATACGAAAGTTCTTGAACCGCTCTTTAAGCAGGAGGGGTTAAAAGGTGCAGGCTATTATTATGAGTATCAGACAGATGATGCCCGCTTAACGATTGAAGTGTTGAAAAGCGCTAGAGCTAACGGAGCCTTGATGACGAACTATACGAAGGCAACGGCTTTCATTTACCGTGGTGGAAGAGTGGTCGGTGTCAAAGTGGAGGATCTGATTAGCGGAAAGGTCTATTCCATTTACGCCAAAAGAATTGTGAATGCCGCTGGCCCATGGGTGGATGAAATAAGAACCAAGGACAACTCGCTAAAGGGTAAAAGATTACTTTTGACTAAAGGAGTTCATTTGGTGGTGGATTACAAAAAGCTGCCCGTGAAGCAGGCTGCCTATTTCGATGTACAAGGAGGAAGGATGATCTTTGTAATTCCCCGCGGCATGAAAACGTATATTGGCACGACGGATACAGTATACGAAGGGGATATTGGTAGTCCAAGTATTTCAGAGGCTGATCGCACATATCTACTGAATGCGGTTAACAATACATTTCCAAATGTTCAATTAAGATTGACCGATATTGAGGCTGCATGGTCTGGTCTTCGTCCGCTGCTCAGAGAAGAAGGCAAGAATCCTTCCGAAATATCCCGAAAAGATGAGGTTTTTGTCTCGGATTCGGGACTTATCACTATAGCCGGAGGCAAGCTGACCGGATTTAGAAAAATGGCTGAAAAGGTAGTTAATCTTGTCTCCAAACAGCTTCAGGACGAAGAGGGTACGATATTTCCGCCCTGTACAACGGATCGGATACCGATCAGCGGCGGTTTGCTGGACAACGGATCCTATCACGACCTGAAAAAAGCGATGGTGAAACAAGGCCGAACCCTTGGCATCAATGTAGATGATACCTTTGATCTGATGTCACGCTACGGTTCTAACACAAGTGAAATATTCCGATATATACAAAAATCTGATCAGGCAGAAATGATGGAAGACCGGCTGCTGCATGCCGAAATTCAGTACTCTATTCATTATGAAATGACATTAACCGCGGTTGATTTTTTATTAAGAAGAACAGGATGGCTGTTATTTGATCGGCAAAAGGCTGAAGTAATCATAGGAAATACAATGATGATGATAAGTGAATTGTTGGATTGGGATGAACGTGAGATTGATAAACAATGGTCTATGCTGCAGGAACAATTGAAATCAACGTGGGACTTATCTGGGGATATCCGAGAAAATAATTTTATGGTTGGAAGGCCCAAGAAAAAGAATCAGGATGAGCCAGCGAAAGCGAGATTTTATGCATAATATTGTATGAATTCGAGTTGGATTTAACATTCATTTTACGAAATTCGCGAATGTCAATGATAATTTGTGCCATAGAAGGGATATATCAAAAATATTGTTGTCAAACAAGTGAACAGATTGTAGTATAACAATATAAGTTTTAGAGCTGGGTAGAGATGATGAGAAGCCCTTTGCATAACTAAAACACTTTCTTTGTGATGAAAGTCGTTTTGTGCAGAGCGCCTCTTATTTTTTTTGTGCCCGGACGATGAAAAAGGGGGATATATGTGAGAAAATTCGGTTTTCTGTTCATCGTATTTGCACTAGTTCTTTCTGCTTGTAATAGTGGAGGAAATACCAAGGGCGCTGGTAAAACGGAAAGCGGTGGAAAGGACGGGAAAGTAGAACTTCAATTCTATTTCCCAGTTGCAGTTGGCGGACCGATTCAAAAGCTGATAGACCAGTTGGCTAATGATTTTGAAAAGGAAAATGAAAATATCGAAATTACGCCGATTTATGGTGGAAGTTATCAAGATACGATGACAAAAGTAGCTACAGCGGTCCAAGGAAATAACTCGCCGGACATTGCGGTTCTCTTATCAACCGACTTGTACACCTTGCTTTCCATGAACGCAATTGAGGATTTGACTCCGCGCTTCTCCAAGGAATATTTCGATGATTTCTATGGAGCTTTCCTGGGAAACACCAAATCAGGAGATACCGTGTGGAGTGTTCCGTTCCAGAGAAGTACGATTGTTATGTACTACAATAAAGATAAGTTTAAGGAAGCAGGACTCGACCCAGAGAAGGCGCCAAGTAATTGGAATGAACTTCGTGAGTATGCCAAAAAACTGACGAAGGCAGACGGCTCTCAATGGGGAATCGAAATTCCGAGCACAGGCTATCAATACTGGATGTTACAAGCATTGTCACTGCAATCGGGTGAGAATATTATGTCAAACGACGGGACGAAAGTGATGTTCAACCAGCCTCATGTAGAGGAATCACTGCAATTCTACATGGATCTCGGACAGAAAGATAAGGTTATGCCTAAAGGAACGATTGAATGGGCAACGGTTCCTTCGGACTTTATCAGCGGAAAGACAGCCATGATGTTCCATACGACAGGCAATCTGACTAAAGTCAAGAACGAAGCGGCATTTGATTTCGGTGTAGCCTTCCTGCCTGCCAACAAGCAGTTCGGATCTCCAACAGGGGGTGGCAATTTGTATGTGTTCAAAGACATTCCGGATGCCAACAAAGAAGCGGCTGTAAAATTCATCGAGTTTCTGACCAAACCAGAGAGGGTAGCTCAGTGGTCCATCGATACCGGTTATGTTGGAACTACGAAATCTTCGTATGAAACAGATATACTCAAGAAATATGTAGCCGATTTCCCGGCAGCGGCCATTGCCAGAGACCAGTTGGAATATGCGGACAGTGAATTATCTACATATCAGAACGGCCAAGTAACCAAGATATTCAACGATAATATTCAAGCCACTCTGCTTGGAAACATGACTGCAAAGGAAGCACTGGAAAAATCACAGCAGCAAGCTGATGGGATTTTGAAGCAATTTCAAAAATAACTCGTAAATTTTCTGTTTAAGGATAGCAGGTTCACGCAGCGCCGTGAATCGAACCACAATTGAAAGCGTAATCATTTCGTTTAAGGCCTGCATTTCTTAAAACTCTCTGAGGTGGAATTGGGGGATTGAATTGGCACAACCATCCATATATAGACGCACAAGGCGAAGATTCAATTGGAGAGAAAATGCGTTTGCTTACGCATTGCTGTTTCCTTCACTCATATTTCTTGGAATGTTTACTTTTTACCCGACCTTTAAATCGATTTACTTAAGTTTCTTTAATTCAACGTTTGGCAGTCAGACCTTTGTTGGGTTTGACCAGTATTCCAGGGTGATGCAGGATGAAGTGTTCCATAAAGTAATTAAGAACAACCTCATTTTGGTTATTGGGACGGTGCCAATCAGTATTTTTCTGGCGATATACCTTGCTATTTGGGTGAACAACAAGATGAAAGGAAACGGCATATTGAGAGCGGCCTTTTTCTACCCGACAATCATTCCGATGATTGCGATCGCCAACATTTGGTTGTTCATTTACACACCCGATTATGGTCTGCTGGATAAGTTCCTGTCCTTTTTCGGAATTGATGGAGTGAATTGGTTGGGAGAACCAGGCTGGGTTATGTACGCGATGATCGGGATGATTATTTGGAAGGAAGCCGGATTTTTTATGCTGTTCTATCTTGCCGGATTGCAAAATCTGCCGAGTGAAGTGTATGAGGCCGCGAAGCTTGAAGGAGCACGACCGTTCCAAGTATTCCGCAAAATTACGTTCCCGCTAATCATGCCGACTACGCTGTTCTGTCTTGTCATCGCGACAACAAATTCATTCAAACTGGTCGACCATTTATACATTATGACCAAGGGCGGACCGGACAACGCAAGTAACCTGCTATTGTTCTACATTTATGAAACGGCATTTAGCTTTTGGGATATGGGTGCGGCTTCCGTGCTTACGGTTATCTTGCTTGTTATTCTGCTTTCAATCTCAATATTCAACTATGCTTACCTGGATAAGCGCATCCATTACTAGGAGAGGAGAAATTGAACCATGTACCGCGTAATTAACCGACTGCTTGTCATTATTCTGGCCATCATTTTCCTCGTTCCGTTGGTATGGACTGTAATTACTTCTTTCACACCTTCATCTGAAGTAATTACGCGTGCGAATCCATTTGCTATTAAAGATCCAACGTTTATGAACTATATTTCGGCTTGGGATACGATCCCATTTCTTCAATACTACTGGAATACGTTGGTCATCGTTCTAGGGATATTAGTCGTTCAGATGCTGACCGTTACGCTTGCCGCATATGCTTTTGCGCGTTTGAACTTTATTGGCAAGGGATTAATTTTTATCGTATTTCTCGTTCAGATCATGATTCCGCCAGATATTTTGATCTTTCCGAACTACGCGATTATGAAAGATCTGAATCTGATTGATACAAAACTTGCCATTATGCTACCTTACTGGGCTTCTTCATTCGGGGTGTTTCTGCTTCGGCAGACGTTTAAACAGATTCCGCTTGAACTGGATGAAGCGACAAAAGTGGATGGCTGCCGCTGGTGGCAAACGCTGTGGTATGTTTATCTGCCTTCGGCAAAGCCGACGTACATCGCCTTTGGGCTCATCTCGGTCAGTACGCACTGGAGCAATTTCATGTGGCCGCTGATCGTAACCAATACAGTGGAATCGCGTCCGCTTACCGTAGGGATTGCTATCTTTGCTCAATCTTTTGAAACGGGTGCTCAGTGGGGAACAGTTACTGCAGCTACGGTTCTTGTAATCCTTCCACTTCTAATAGCATTTTTCGTTTTCCAAAGACAGTTTGTTGAGAGTTTTATGCATTCAGGCCTTAAGTAGGGAATATAGTGGAAATTACATGCAGAGGAGAGATTAGATGGATCATTTTACAGGTTACATATTCGATTTGGACGGAACGATCTATCTTGGGAATCAAGCGATTGAAGGGGCAGTAGAAACCATTCAATATTTGCAATCGCTGGATAAGAAGCTGCTCTTCTTAACGAACAAGACCATCGAGTCCAGAGAAAATTATTTGAAGAAGCTGAACGGATTCGGCATTAAGATTGGTTTGAACAATATACTGAATCCTGCACTTGTTACGATTCATTATTTGCAAAAGAATCATAACGGAGGAAAAGTGTACGTCATTGGAGAAGAGATATTAAAGCATGAGTTCCGTGAGAACGGAATTGAACTTGCCACATGTCCTGAAGAAACCGATGTGGTGGTCGTCTCTTGGGATCGGGAGTTCCATTATAATCATCTGGATTTCGCCTACCAAGCGATTAAAAATGGTGCGAGTGTTATCGCCACCCACCCAGACCGGACCTGTCCAATGCCTGGCGGCGATGTGCCTGATTGCGGCGGGATGATAGGAGCTATTGAAGGAACGACCGGCATGGAAATCAATGTGGTCATGGGTAAACCTTCGGTGTTAACGGCACTGGCTGCCCTGGATATATTACAGGTCGATGCGAAGGATTGCCTGATGTCGGGAGATCGGCTGGAGACTGATATTTTGATGGGCAACAATGCTGGGATGAGTACCGCACTCGTTCTCACAGGTGTAACCCAGCAGGAGGATTTATCAGTTGTTCAAGTAAAGCCGACGTACGTACTGAATTCTGTCCATGATATTTACCGGAACAGCAGTTTGCAAAACGCGTAAATTTATTATCTGTTACATGTTACATAAAATATGTTGTTACAACAGGAGAACCGGAGAAGTTGTTTCAACAATGAGGTGAGCATAAATGAAAACTAATGTAAAAGCTAGCGTGAATGGTGCACAACGAATTGCTTATTGTCTGAAGCGTAAACCAATTATTACTTCATTAATGAATATAGATGAACTACCTTCTGTTCTCGAGACCGATTCCAATATCGTATTCATTCTGAAAACGGACATTTTTGTCATTGAATCGATTGTTGAACAAATTCGAGAAGCGGGTAAATTGTCTTTTGTTCATTTTGATCTTATTGACGGAATTGGAAAGGACAAAATGGGTGTGGCCTACTTGGCTGAAAAGGTTGGAATCGACGGTATTGTCACAACGAAAAATACAGCGATCGTTGAGGCGAAGAAGTTAGGGCTGCTTACAGTGCAGCGGCTGTTCGTGTTTGACTCGGTGTCACTGGATAACGGAATCAAAATGACAAAGGCATCTGATCCGGACGCAATTGAAGTATTGCCTGGCATGGTGTGTCAACGAATTATGGACAGAATTCGCATGGAAGTCGATGTGCCTGTTATCGCAGGCGGACTGATGATTGATCTGGAGGATTTTGATACGGCGCTGAAAAGCGGAGTCATTGGAATTTCAACTTCCAGTAAGGAGCTCTGGCGCTGGCAGGATGAGAATATGTCTTAGCAGCCTGCCTTCACAGTTCATTTGAAAGATGGGTGAGGGATTCAATGGTTATTATACAGCTAGATACAGAAACCTTGCTAATGCGCCTGTTGCTGGCTGCATTGCTTGGCGGTTTGATTGGTTGGGAACGTGAGCGGAGAAATAAGCAGGCTGGTTTAAAAACGCATCTGCTCGTGGCTGTAGGGTCTACACTAATTATGCTTACATCCATATACGGTTTTGATAATTCGTTGATTAATCATCCGAATGCCCGATTTGATCCGGCAAGACTGGCTGCCCAAGTAGTGAGCGGTATCGGTTTTCTGGGGGCGGGTGCGATACTGCGGCGTTCCAATCATATTATTTCAGGTCTCACGACTGCGGCTACGTTATGGGTCGCGGCAGCTATCGGTCTTAGTGTGGGGTCAGGTTTTTACTGGCCTGCGGTAATCACGACGGCTATTGTGTTATGCAGCACCCTGATATTAAACAAACTGGAGTCCAGATTTTTGTTCATCAAAAAATCAGGAAGTTTGCGTATTACGATTGAAGCGGGAGACCAGCCGGTTCAGGTCAGTAAGATTACATCACTTTTGCAGAAATCAAACATGTCGGTGGAGCAAATGATCGTAAATGATGATGGGGCTGAAGAAGACTCATCGAAAGTAACGATGGAATTTCGGGTATTTTCCTTTAATAGCAAAGGGATCGATACTTTATTTGAAAGATTGTGGCAGGTCGAAGGCATTAAGCAGGTCCGCATGAATTGGAGAGATAAAGAATAACAGAACTGTTGGAGAGCGCTTAAATAACATAGGTGATGGTACAAGGCACAAAGCTGTCGTGATCCACAAATGAATGTAAACGCTTTCTAAAAGAAAGGGTGATCAGATGTTGAAGAAGTTGCCCGGTGTGTTGGCAGGGGCCCTTGTGCTGTGCTTGACGATATCCGGAAACAGCAATGGTACGACAGCCGCTTTTGCGGCAGCTGATCCAAAGCCTGTAGACATGATCTCCATAAAAGTGAATGGTGCGCAGCAGTTAGGGGACGCATTCATTCGCAATGGCCGTGTAATGGTACCTCTGCGAACCGTCTCGGAAGCTTTGGGTGCCAAAGTGAAATGGAATGCATCAAAGAAAACGGCTTCAGCAGTAAAAGGTGAGCATAGCTTTGAACTTGCGGCCGGCCAGTTGAAAGCACTGCGTAATGGTAGCCCGATTGTGCTGGATACAGAGCCAGTTATGAAAGAGGGACATTTGTTCATTCCACTGCGATTCTCGGCAGAAGGTTTGGGTGGCACTGCAAAATGGAATAGTTCATTGAGAGAAGTTAATTTATATCCAGACCAGACTCCTGAACAAGCGAAGCAAGCGGTGAAAGAGTTGGCAAATCAGGTTGTTCAGTCTCTGAAGGATCAGGATTTTGAACAACTGGCTAAGCTGTCCCACTCGAAGGGAGTAACCTTCTCGCCATACGCATATGTTGACCGTACAAAGGACGTTACCCTCAGTAAAGAAAAACTATCTGAAGGTTTTGGGAATGATAAGTTGTATCCGTGGGGCAAGTTTGACGGCAGTGGTAAACCGATATCTATGAACTTTGAGAACTACTATAACAGGTTTGTTTACAGCCAAGACTTTGCTAAGGCCCCTTACGTTGGGTATAACGGATCGAAGAGTCAAGGGAACACGATTAATAATGCGAGCAAAGTCTATCCTGGAGCGGTGTTCGTTGAATATTACTTTGATGGCATTAACCCTGAATACGGAGGGATAGATTGGCAGAGCCTTCGTCTTGTGTTCCAAAAAGAAGGCAGCAGCTGGGTATTGTCCGGCATTATACATGATGAATGGACCATTTGATAGACTGAAAAGAGAGGCTCTTATTGATCGATAAGGGCCTCTCTTTTTAATGTACACCCAACATGGGTGTCATCCTCAGGGTGAAATTCCCGAACGGTGGCTGTCTTATAGTCACTACTCAGGGGAGATCACCTTAGGAAGCTGTATAGGCTCCCTTTCTTCCACATACATCCGCTCTCCAATAACGCCTTGCTCTTCTAGCTGTTTTAACTTGGCTCTAGCCTCAGTTTCAGTCGCATAATACCCTGCTTCAACAAAAAAAGTACCTTCTCTATCCTTTAATATCCGAATGTTTTCCCATCCCAACAATGCTTCTTCAGCAGCACCTTGTGATTCGCCATATGGATGAGAAGCCGTCCGCAGCGAATATACAGGTTGACGTTGCATTTCCTTAGCGTCATCAGGTGTAATCGTTATGACTACCTGCGCCGGATCTGCGTATTCTTTTACATCATAGGTTATCGCTTTATTAAACGTCACATTGAATCGAATTAAAGAGTCGTCCAGCGTAATAATTTCGTAAACGTCTTGAATGTATTCGCTCTTCTTTAATGTTTCAAAGTCTTTAACTGCGGAAAATGCTCGCGCACCGCCCACCGAAAAGGTCATCGTATTCGGATACTCCGTAAATTTGACATGAAATGCGTTTACCTTCTCCTGCATTTGGTTCTGCTTCGTAAAATTCAACGTAATCGTTTCGCTGCTGCCTTGCTGTCTTAGTGTGATAAAACTAACGTCCGTCGAATCCTGTATCGTACCGCCTTCGGCACTGCCTTTGTTGAATTGTAGTATTTTCACCAGCTTGCCAAGACCGGGTATGTCTTCTAGACTACTTGCAAAGGCCGGCATCGTGTTTACACTAATTACGAATAGCGCCAATACTGCAGCGACGCTTGCACTCATCTTCTTCATCCCACGGTTTCTTGTTATTGCACGTTTCCGCTGACTCTTTCCTCTTTCAATCGCCTGCTGCGTAACAGCAGCAAGCTCTGCTGGAATCTCAATATCATGATAGGTTTGTTTCAAACGACTAAGCTCCTTATCCAAGAAATTCACGCTCCCCAAGGTTTACTTTTAATTTCTCTAACCCACGGTATATGATGGACTTTACCGAGCTAATAGGCGTATTCAGCACCTCTGCAACTTCCTTGATCGTCAAATCTTCAAAGTACCGTAGCATAAGTACCGTTTTTGATTTTTCATCAAGCTGTTCCAATGCCTCGAGCAAATCTAGCACATCGTCTCTTTCCGCCTGCGTGTAGCTGCCTTCGTGCTCCTTATCCATATACACAACTTTTTTAGATTTGCGAATATAGTCTAGTGCGCAGTTTACAGCAATCCTCGTCAGCCAAGTGTTAAAATATTGCGGCTGCTTTAACTTGTGTACTGAGATAAAGGCACGATATACAGCCTCTTGTACAATTTCCAGCGCATCTTCTTTATTTCGTACATATGTGTACGCCATCCGGTATACACTTTCTCTTCTCTGTTCTATAAGTAAGGTAAAACTGTCCTCGTCACCGGCAATCGCTCTTTTTGCTAGTTCGGTTTGATTCACGCGGTTACACACCCTCCTTCTGAATGTATGTGTTTATGACAAACCCGCAGTGCATAGGCACTGCGGGAATATGTCATTACTTCACAGGCATAACCACTTTATTGGTGATCTTTCCAGTAGCTTGATCTACTTCGAACAATTCAACTGTGAGCGGCTTGTCACCGGACAATTTGCTGACAGGGATTGAAATCTTTTGGGTAAATGTTCCCCACTCCGGGCCACCTTTGGATGCTGTTCCGAAGCCTTTTGCTACAATCTTACTACCTTGCTTGACCGCATATTGATAAGTTCCTTCAAATAAGCTTGCTTCGCCTTTTACAGTGTAAACGACAGCTGACGATGTTACTTTTGTATTACGAAACACCTGATTTTGTTTTGCTTCGCCGATCTTATTCATAGGAACTGTAAGTTTGTTTACGCTAGCGCCAGTAGCTTGATCTATTACAAACAGTTCAAGTGTCATCGGCTTGTCATCGAAAAGCTTGCTTTTTGGAATGGAGATGTATTGTGAGAATGTTCCCCACTCTGGACCACCTTTGGATGCTGTTCCGAAGCCTTTTGCTACAATTTTATTACCTTGCTTGACCGCATATTGATAAGTTCCTTCAAATAAACTTGCTTCACCTTTCACCATAAATGTGACAGCCGACTCCATTACTTTAATGTTACGGAACATTTTTTGTTGCTGTTTATCAGTTGCTTTTTTAACTTGCTGCTGTGTAACGGACTTTGGTTGTGTTTGATCTGCCAAAGTCGTATTCATAAAACCCGCAAAAGCGGAACCTGTCAAAATAGTTGCTGTTAAGAGTGCGATTGTTTTGTTTTTCAGCATTTTATATATTCTCCTTTACGTTGCTTATCGCCTAAATTGTTTTTTTATTTTGTAGCTTCATGATGTTTACATAGGTTAGACGCAGAGAGATATCAAAAGGACGCAAAAGGTTAAGGAAATATTATCTTATAAAAACTACTATAAAAACAATAAATAAGGAATTAGGAAGGTATTCGAAAAAAACTCTTGCAATTTTTAAATGAACGGAATATACTCTTAATTACGGTAATTGAAACATACTCATAAACAAGAGAGTGTTTTTAATTCCGGAATCAAATCTTCATCATATTTATGAGGAAGATACATACTTGCGGTCGTGGCGGAATTGGCAGACGCGCACGGTTCAGGTCCGTGTGGGCTAACCCCCGTGGAGGTTCGAGTCCTCTCGACCGCATCACCTTAAAAACCAAAAGGGTCTATAAATTACTAATAAGTAATTTATAGGCCCTTTTTTATGTGGTCAGGATTAGCAATGCACTGCTCATCACTTGCGCCGAAAAAATCTTCGAACTGTAATCAAGATGAGCATAAATGTTCGCGGTATTGGAATAATGTTATGCCCCAGCCACTCCTGAATTTCCTTCAAGCTGACCACCTATACCCCGGCTTGATTCGCTCTCCCAGCTTATTGACGTAAATGTAGTCCTGAAATTGGTTGCTATAAGAGCTCTTGCTTAATGTCAGATATGGATTGCCATAATTCTGTGATTATGGACTTTTATATTCATTCCAATGGCTGATAAACTTACATAATAATACTTCAATACAAGAGGAGCGATAACAATGGATGGAGTGCGTTACAAGATAAGAGAAGTGTTGGACAAGAGCAAGATTGAGACATTTCTGCAGCAAGCTCGAATAGGACATCTTGGAATGGTCGATGGTCATCTGCCGTATGTTGTTCCGCTCAATTTTGTTTGGACAAATGGGAAGCTTTATTTCCATGGAACCACCGGTGGGAGAAGGAATCAGGTTATGGGTGCTAATCCGGAGGTCTGTTTTACGGTTTGTGAAGAATATGGAACTATTACTGATCCGGTGCCAGCCAAGACAGACACAGCGTATATGAGTGTAATGATTTTTGGCAAGGCACAGCCCATCGTCGATCTGGATGAAGCTACACACATGTTGCAAGAAATGATATATAAGTATGTTCCTGATTACTATAAACGGCCGTTACCCCAGCAGCACGTAGACAAATACCGGTCAGCAATATTCGGTGGTCCGGTTCAGGTGTACCGAATAGATCCACATCATATCACTGCGAAAGAAAATCCGATTGAAGAAGAAAAAATGTTCAAACCTGGAAAAACCGTGTAAGATGTTTTTATTTATACAAATGAGTATCGTATTCCAAAAGGTATATCTGTTTCATGATACCATACTAAACAATATCCGCTTCGGAAAGCCGGATGCCACCTTAGGTTTGATTTCATCGCCCTTCAATTGGCCTGTTAGGCTAGATGAAGGGCGATTTTCATGAGGTTTAGTACAGAGGTGGATAATAGGGAACTAGGCGGTATTCTCATCACTTGGGCCGAATATTACACAACTTATATCAAAACTTTTATTTCCTTTTCATTTATCATTAATGTAAGGGCAAAGGGGGTGAACAATATGATGCAGGAGATGATAGATTGGATTGAAGACCATCTTTTTGATGATTTTTCTTTAATGAACTTAGGGAATGATATGGGCTATTCACCTTTTTACTGTTCTTTCAAGTTTCATCGAATGGCAGGAATCACGATCAAGAAATATATAGCACTTAGAAAAATATATCTATCTTCTATTGAACTTAAACAAACAAATCAAAAAACGATTGATCTTGCGTTTAAATATGGTTATTCATCTCAAGAAGCTTTTACAAGAACTTTTAAACATACATTTGGTATCAGTCCGAATGCCTTTAGAAAAAATCCGCAGCCACTGCAATCCTATGTGAAACTTAATATGAATGGTATAAAGGAGGGTTTTAGGTTGGATATTTCACAGAAATTAAAAATTGAAACTTTACAGAGTAAAATCGCTAGTCAGTATGATCAGGATATATTGAATATTTTAAATGGACAAATGATGTATGAAGAGTTTTATACACAGCAGCTAATGGGGAAAAGCGACTACGTTCCTTTTAATGAAGCCATGTGTTCTAATGATACCTGTCCTACAATATTCAGTGACGAATTTAATAAAATAAGAGCGTCAGGACATCAAGTATCTTTAACAGAATACGAGAAAATTACCATTGACACTTTAAAGCCTTTATTTGAAAAACAATACAAATGTATTGTTTTATGGTTTGGTGATGACATGTTTTGTCAGATGAATTTACTTACAGTACTAGCATATTTGGATCAAATGGGGTATAAAGGAAAAGTATACTATCATATGGTAAAGGAAACGACTTATGATGTGGAAGAAACTGAAATACGATCAGAAGGTTATAAAGAAATTTATGAGCAGGTTTTGATTCAACATCGTATTCCTGATGTTCAACTAATGCCCGTCATGTATCAGGGAATAAAACTTTATTTGGACTATTTAAAGGAAGATAACGAAATTACAGCTTATATAAAAAAACATCTAGATAAGTCTCAGGATGACTTGCTGAAACATTTATTTCATCTTTTCCCGCAATACGGTCTGGGAGATGCTCAATATGTAAGAATCATTAAAACTATTGGAGAAGCATAATATTTTTATATTCCATGGAAAGGGGCTTATCCTGTTCAATTTTGAACGGGAATTAAGCCCCTGAGCCATCTTTATTGTTATGAGTTGAAGTGTCTTTGCTTAATCAATGACGTTCGAGTGTTTAAAAGTGATCTTGCAGGCCTTTTACAATTCCTGCTGCAAAATCAAGAGATGCTTCATACATAGGTTGGTCATCAAGCACTTTCATAGCGGCTGAATTCGAAATGAATTCAACTTCAACCAGTGCCCTTGGATAACTTTTGTTGGTTGGGTAACGAAGGACTCCTAAACTGCCAACTGCGGCTTTCGTGTCATCTTTTACTCCAATATTTTTCGTTCCGAGGTATTCAACGACTCTTTTCTGGAGCTTTTCTGCGAAAGCTTTGTCCCCGGATCTAGTTTGTGCATAGAAGGTTTCTGTGCCTTTAGCAGTAGTGCTGCCACTATTAAAATGGATACTGATCACAGCATCAACAGCGTTATCTTGACCTTTTTTCCATCGGTCATCTATTCCGACGGCAGTGTCGCTATTGCGAGTCATAATAACAGTTGCACCGGCACCTTCAATATACGACTTTGCTGATTGTGCAAACATAAGCGCCAAATCCTTCTCATACTTTGTTTTTCCGTTTACTGTACCGCTGGCACCACTATCACTTCCTCCATGACCTGCATCAATAAGAATCTTTTTTCCTGATAAACCCATTTTTCTCATCCTTTCGCTTTGATTATTTTTTGAATCTATTAATGTACAGTGTGTTATCTATCTAGAAAAACAACCTGTTTTAATCATTTAGTTGAATAAAGGAGGGACAGTATGAATAAAGTTTTATTGCTGATGTTCATGAGTTTATTTATTATTGCGGGTTGCAATAGCAACAGCGATAACAAAGCAATTGTTGAGCTGGATAAGCAATCTATGCTCATTTCTGGCTTGGATTTCACGATCTCAGGCCAAGTACAAGGGCTAAAGCAAAATTACTTTTTTTATAAAGTAGAAGATGGGCATGGATTTTTGTCTGAGGGAAAGATTGATGTGCAGAAGAATGGAACTTTTAAAACGAGCCTTACAATAAAATCGCCCACGAATGAATATGGAGAGCTTACATTCTATTCGGATGCAAATGGCAATGGGGTATTTGATGTTGAGCTTGATACTGAGCAACGTTTAGCTTCCTACGAACTTACATTTCATAAATCTATTGTAATTCCGCTTTCGAAAAACAAAGAAATGAATGAAAGCCAGAAGGAAGACACTGAAATAGTAACCACGCTCTACACTATAAATTTGAATGATTATACAAATAGAACTGTAAGCGAAATTCCATTCTATTCTTTAGGTAAGATTGAATACATTACAGAAAAGACGGTTAAATCCTTTCAGGAAGGTCATCATCCCTGGTTAGGACATGCCGAAACATTTATTAGTATCAAAGCCTCCAATTTAGTTCCCCCAGCCTATAAAAAAGATGATGAGATAAAAAAAGAGTTCATTCAAATAAAAAAACAAACAGATAATCATGCTGTAGCAACAATCAAGTATGATGATAACTTTTTTTACGAAGTGACGGCAGAATCATCAGAGATGACGGGAGGTATTTTCTTTATAACAAATATCGAACTTCACACGTATATAAAAGAAAAATAGGAGGGGGGCTCCTCCTATTTCAATGCGGTCTGACTTCTCTGGGGTACGTCAATAGACGTTTATGCCCACCGCCACAAAGCATTATCGAGTGATCGAGTGTTGGCTGCACCAGTGACGCCCAAGTCGTCCATGATCAATTTGCTCAAATCAATGATTGCGCCATTCACTTTATATTTACAGTTCGATCCGCATATGTTTGAGCGATCTTTATCTTTATTGGTTTCGGCCCAGGGAACCGTACCCGTATTCCAATAAGGGTCTGCTGAACAAGTGCCGCAGGGAACCCAAGGCCCAACATCCTTTACCAGAGCTGTAGCCGATTTATTTGTACCTGTATTATGAACAATAACATTATCGCTGCAATGACCCGTCTGAGGCAAAGCAATATAACGGGAGGGTAAAGTTCCTGAACATGAGACCGTTGTATCATTAAATTCGGATGCTTTTCCCTTAAACCATACTCCGACCAGCTTGCTTGCCAGGTCGCCATTCGATGCCTTCACGGTAATTTTTCGAGAGCTGCCAGTTGTATAAACGGATGAAATATTAAGATTTGAAGACGTTCCTCGCCCTGCACTCATGTTAATTGTTCCAATTGTGAATGCAGTGTCGCTGGATGTTGAGTTTGCATAGACGGTCAGAGTGCTGTTGTAAGCAGTATCAATTGTTCCGTTAGAATTACGAGCAATGACGGATACGGTGAAATTTTGACGAGCAATGATGCTACCAGGATGAGTCCCCTCTGCTGTAGCTACTTTTGGAACGGTGAGTTCTAATATTGCCATGTTCCCCTACCTCCTTTTTTTGAAGAACGAAAAAATGTATTCAAGCCCCTGAGCCATTAAATCGCTCTTGTTCACTACATTGTTTGAACTCCCCCAAAAAACAACCAGTACTGCCATATTGATTTATTTGTAAAAAAAGCTTGTGATCGCAGAGGATGGATTTTCCTCTCCTCGGTCACAAGCTTTTTCATATCGTCTAATGGAATTCTAACAATTATATAATGAAATAAATTCCATTTTAGGATAACCTTAGTCTAAGAATGGTATAAGCACATAGACCTATATAATTCACCCTCGTTGTTTTTATTCACATAAAATGACCTTCAAAAAGACAAAATTTAAAATATTTGGATTGTTGGTTGTTTTTTAATGAACTTCCAGCAATGTAAATATATAGATAGTCTGAATTTGAGAGGGGGAGGTCACATGGCAGTATCATGGCCATCACTTAATCATTCAAATGTAGAGAGAATAACAGTATCGCCTCAAAAGTTTTTATTATTTTCCAATGATTTTATTGTCCAGCGGTTTTTTTCATATCCAGAACATTGTCTCCTTCTCAGTTTGTTCTTAAATGGTCAATCCCTGAAATACTGGAAGCAGCTAGAAAATGCATTTTGTGACTTTTATTTTGAAGTCAGGTTTACGAAATATTTGAGCTCTACGATAAAGTATGCTTTTATTGATTATCAAAGGAAAAGGGAGCGCAGAGAAGAACGAAATCCGGTAATTTTCGATATGGAATTGAATGAGGAAAATAATCAAAGTTTTGGCGAAAAATATTCAGCTCAAAGTATTGATGATGAAGTTTATGCAAGCCCGAACCCTGAGGACCTTCTTGATTCAATTTCAGATGAAAGCGTATTCAATTCCTTCTCTGATCTAACAATTACTCAGAAAAAAATTCTTACGTACACATACTCCATGAATTATTTAGATAAAGAAATTTCTAGAATATTATCTATATCTCCTCAAGCCGTATCCAAGTCTAGGAACACAGCTTTGGAAAAAATCAGAAGACGAATGTCTATTATTTACCCAGAGCTTTTTATAGAAGGGAGGAAAATAAAATGAATGGCTCAGAATGGTTAATAACGGCAATAAGCAACTTTGGTTTCCCCATTGTTATTACAGGATATTTACTCATACGATTTGAGAAAAAAATCGAACACCTTAATGATTCTATTCAAGCTCTGGCTCAGGTTATAAGAGATGGAGGTCGAAACAAATGATTGAGGCAGAGAAATATCTAATTGATCTGGTGAAAGAAGCACAAAGTGGAGATCAGAAAGCTTTATTGGCCATCATACATCGATTTTACCCTGCTATAAAAAAAGTAAAAAAGAAGATAAGTTCTCAAGAACAAGAGGATTTGGAACAAGAGCTATTGGAGAAAATAATTCGAGCAATTCTTTTGTACGATTTAAATATGGAAATAGACTTATCTCATTTCGAAGAGAGTATTAAAGCTTTTATGAATGAAACACATAAATCTACTATTTAATTTGGAGGGATAAAAAATGTCTAATCTTGAACATTCAATTCTTTCGGCCGGCAGCAACTATCCACTTGATTTGTTAGGACTTCCAACAGAATCAGAAAAGATTCGATTAGTTTGTGCAGTCTCTTTAAGTTGCGGTCATTGCCTCCAACTGATGCCAGAACTCAAAATGTTTAATGAGAGCAGCCACTTCGAGTTTCTTCTCATAACGAATGGTTCAGAAGAAGATAATGAGGTGGTTCGTGAGCAACTTGGCTATAATTTTCATCTTATTTCTTTTGCCGATAGACCATTTGTAGATATTGGTATAGGAGGAACTCCTCAAACGTATTTCATTGACACTCAAGGAAAAGTAATCAGCTACAAAGTTATTCGGCAAGTCAATGATCTTCTTGACTTATGGAAAGAAGGTGATGAAATTGCACGTAGTCGCTCATTATCTTGATATTTTTATAGCCAGTGTTTTTCTTTTCTCCTTTCTTTCAAAAGTAAACCTAATCACAGTGTTTAAATCCGAAATTTTCTCTTATAAAGTTTTACCTGTGTATTTGGTTGCATTAGCTGCTTATAGTGTGTTGATCCTTGAATTTGCAATTTTCATAGCTTATTCAATCAGTTATCCGTCTATTATAAAAGAATTCTTAGTGTTAGCTTTATTGGTTTTCTTCACTACATTTTTATGGATAAAGAAGAGAAGAACAGGTAGTTCCACTTGCGGATGTTTTGGTAAAGCTAAAGTATTGAATAATAATCCATTTCTTAGAAACTTCATTTTGATCAGTGTTGTAGTATTGAAGTGTTTCTTACCTTTTTATCATGCAACCGTCATAGAGTCCATATACACGGTTTTAGGTATTTCCATAATTATGCTGCTAATTAATATCTCCTTATTCTTTGGAGATAAAAAGGAGTGGGCACATTGGAAGCAGTAGGCGCAATACTATATTTGTCAATTATTCTTCTTATTTTAGGCTATATTAAATTCCGAATAGATAAGGCAATAGCTCTATCAGACTATTCGATATTAAAAGCAGTCATTGAACATAATCATTCATTGCGAATTAATACAGAACATTCTATTAACATTGTTTTTCTAGATACAAAATCGGATTTGTTCAGTGAAATTGATGCCCAGATTACAAATGCAAACGATCGATTTATTATTGTTTTACGTTCACCTGAATGGTTATTTAAGTTAAAGAGCAACATTTGGAAACAGCACAGTGTGATAGACGGAAAGAATTTCTTTTTAACTACGGCAAATGAGGGGCTTGTACACTACAAAAAGTCAGGAAAAGTATTTTTTTATTCGAAACCCCTTGAATTTCTTGACTATCAAAATGCAAAAACTAGGTTTCTCTCTCGATTAAAAATTAGTGGTAAATGAACCAGCAGAATACGGGTATTGTTTGCAATAAAAATCACCGCTCACTTTCCTTGACGGAAATAGAGCGGTGATTTTTATGTAGATACAGGTGTTGTTTCGATCTTGCGATAATATCAGGTAATTATGTATAAATATGGTTGACACTTGAATATTAGTGCAATATATTACATGTGTATTATCTTGAGGGCGAATTTTAAGTCAGGGGGAGATTTTAATGAAAAAAATGGGATTGTTCATTACTGCTGCTTTGCTTATCCTTGGAGCTGTTAATGTTGCATATGCTTCGGACGTAGTGACTATCTTGATTCATGGAAAGAAAATCAGTTCGGAAGCCGTAAAAATTGAAAATGGAACGACATTAGTGCCATTGCGTGTAATTGCAGAAGGCTTGAATCAACATGTATATTGGGACCAGAAAACAAAGACAGTAACCATTGATGAAAAAAAGAAGTCTTCCTCAATTACTGGGATCGTTGTTCAAAGAGATCAGGACATTTTTGTAACTGATCACCCAGAAAGTTCGAGTACAGGGCAAGAGGCTAATCGGGCGATAATGTATAACTTAACAACATTGTATAATGAAGTATACAGAGGACTTTTGACCACAGATGTGGAAAGCGACATTCGTGTAACAACAGCAGATGAATTGGAATTTATTAGATATAGTGAAGCCACCCAGGAAGGGAGCGTTTCATCTAGCTATACTTATGTAAGACTAAATAAGCCATCTTATGAGCCTCAAGTTGGTGAGAATGCTCCAGCGAGCAAAGATATTTTGTTCTATGTAGATGATAAAAAGCCTGAAGACCTTTTCTTAGCAGTTCAGAATCCAAAAAAGTTGAAAGAATGGAAAGTTTATAAAGTAAAGGGTTATGGGAGCTGGCTGCAAAAAGAGGTAGATATTTACGTATATGGTTCAAGGGGATTATAGCTTGACTCATATAATGCCTGTGACCGCGTGTTCTAGATGAGACACGCGTTCACAGGCATTTTTAGTCTACGTCCGAAATTTTCTTTTAGCAATAGTCACTTCGATTGCAGAGGGTGCTCATGTATCCAACCAAGAGATCATAATAAGCTTTATGATCCGAGCCACCATAACCAGCATCTGCAATGTACTTTGCGCATGAGTTGGCGTCGGGACTCTTCGTTTCTTTAAGATATTTGATTAAATCAGAATAACGGGAGTTGTTCTTCAAGAATCCAGCAAAACCTGTGGCAAAAGTATTTCTACCACAAAATTTCGCCCAACCGCTACTACCTTTACCGATATTACCAGGGGGATTGGAGTCATTCGTGTAAGTCATGTTGGCCCAGTTTTGGTTATTTTTCTGGGTATTCCCGGTAGCCCAGCCCGATTCTCCTCCCCACAGGCCGAGAATGAGTTTCCCCGGCAAGTTGTGGCAATTCGAGCTTGCGGTGAATTTAGCCTACCGGAAATCCTTTATGATTAGATACAGTGTGATGAAGTTCAAAATAAACAACCAGTTCATAAACTACAATATGCATGAGTGAATTCTCCAAAAAATGGATACGTGGTAGAATAAGGAAGTATCATAACAAGAACCAAATACATCGAAAGGAGAAGTCATCATGTCACAATCGAAACGTCTGATTTCCATTGGTTCATTACTGATCATCATGATGATGCTCTTTGTAACAGGCTGCCAGACAGATAGGACGAATGCTGAATCTGTGGAACAGGATCATTCACTGGCGGCAGTTTCTGCACCAGCTGACAGCGGAACAACTCCCAGCTTGAACAATGTTGCAGCACTTCGACTAATAAACAATCAATCCGGCTGGATAGGAGGGGATGGTTGGATTGCCCGCACTGATAACGGCGGAGAAAGTTGGGGTATTCAAGCTAAACCGCAAGGCGTTGTAAAGCAAATCTTCGCATTGAATGATCAGGAGGCCTGGGCGGTTACAGAGGAGTTTGAAATCTATCATACCCGTGATGGAGGAGGAAGCTGGAAACAGTTAAGCAAAGCGCCGAACGATGGATTTCTTCATTTTATTTCCTCAGAGACTGGTTTTGTCGGTCATGCATTAACCCGGGACGGAGGTAAAACATGGAGCAAACTTCAAATACCGAAAGGGACTATCGGTGAGGTGTATTTTCATGATGAATCCATTGGATGGGCTGTTCGTCAGCTTAAGGATGATTCGTTTCAGATTATGAAAACAGCCGATGGCGGGGCGTCATGGAAAAAGACTGCTTCGAAGGAGACAACAGACCCACTGGGCAGGGTAATTATCCGTTCCATGGGCAAACAGGATGCATGGTTGGAAGCGATCGGTGGCAGCGGAATGAGTCAGACGTCATATTCTCTGTTCCATACATCCGATGGCGGAAAAACGTGGATTACGGTTGTCGCCAATTCTACTGCCGGTGGCGGTCCGGCTCCCGGATATCCGTCCGGCAAGACAGATGCGCTTAAGAACGAGGGTGTTGCCCCAGGACCGCTGTATGTTGTGGACAGGGACACAGCCGTGATGGGAGGCTACTGTGCGCCTTGTGACAAGCCGAACACCGTAGGGCGGACGACAGACGGCGGGAAGACGTGGGAGAACGGCAAGCAGGCGCTGGAAGGGAGCAGTGGACAATTGCTCGCTATGGCAGACAAAAGCCACGGGTGGATGATCACATTAGACAGTGAGAAACCAGCCATTCTAAACAAGACGACAGACGGAGGCATGCACTGGAAAAAGAGCGGAGAACTGAAGCTTTAGGTTTTGCTCGTTCGTTGTGTGTACAACGGACGGGCAGATTTTATGTTGTCATCATTTGCTTACACGGTGTGACTTCAGTGCGTAAAGGAGACCTGTCAGTACACCTATTCCACCGCAAATGGTTACGCTCCAAATTAGATTATAGGAATGCCAGTTTAGCAGAAATCCAATCCCGCTTCCAAATGTCGTTCCTGCAAGAAGTCCGAGTGCCATACCCGTATCTTTACCTATCATGTTTGCTTATGCTCCTTTAATTGTTTGTTACTTGTATTCCCTAAAAATAGCCAAATATATGTATAAGTCGTACAAAAGCTCCGATTCTCGGCGTTAGAGCCAGAATCGGAGCTTTATGAATGAATTAACGAGATGATTTCGTATCCGGATGCAGTACGCAGTCGGCGAATAATACAGATTTTGGAATACGGAAGAACAATTCAGCTTTTTCCTGAAAAGCATTGGACGGCAGAGTGCCTTGGTGTAGCCATTTGCGGAATGTGCCTGGATGAACGCCGATCCACCGGCTTACATCGCTGACGGACAAATCATGCACCATGCAAAGTCCGGTCAGAATCCGGTTGCTCACAGGCGAACGTGTCAGTGTTCTCTTCATGAAGCGAGAAGGTTCGGGCTGACAAATCAGCGGAGATTTCTCCAGCAGTTCCTCTCTGAACAAAATATGACGTGGGTAACCCAGATAATCGCAAGCTTTCTCAAGATTGTTCTTTCCGGGAATACGACCTTCATATACCCAAGCGCTGACGCTTCGAGAGGAAACGCCCAGCTCCTCGGCTAATTGGGACAATTTGATATCATTGGCCATCAGGATGGCAAGCAATACGCGGTTGCGAATTTGGCAGCGGGTTGGTTTACGGAAACGTTTAACGCGCACGCCTTTCCCTAAATATTTGCGATTGATCAGGGACCACGCCTCGATGGAGTGTTTTTCTTGATGTTGTTGTGTAGGCATAATTCCTCCGACTTTTTTTACCACCATACTACAATATTCGACAAGGTACTTTCAATAGGCTTCATCTATCATTTGTTTCCAACTCATGTATTTGAGGCTTTGGGATGGATATAGTCCCAGTGATATGAAGGCGTGTTTAAGTTCGTGATACTTAGTCAACATTCGTATTTATTATTGTATGTAGTAAAAATATGTTCTGAGAGGTAAGGATTGAAGTTTAAATACGAATGATATTTCATATTTCTTGTGATACATTCGTAATTATAGTGTGAATTATGGATGGGTATTCAACATGGAAATTGGTACAAATTCTTATATCCCTAAAAATATGGTTTAGGGGCTTATACCGGGGACCGAAATTTACCTTAGCAAAGAAATTCCGTTCTAGCGAGGCCTTCTTGATGACAGCGATTTCTTTTTCCAGTTGGTAGAGGTATGATACAATAGGAAACATAACATTTCAGTGACGGAGGAACAGATCATGATTAAACATATCGTATTTTTCAAATTGAAAGAGCCGACAACGGACAACATCGAACGGACCGTTCAAGTGCTGAGAGATATGCAGGGTAAGATCCCCCAGCTCCGCTCTCTTGAGGTAGGAAGTGATATCATCCGCTCGGAGCGGTCATATGATTTGGCTTTGATCTCGGAGGTGGATTCACTGGAAGATTTACAGGCGTATAATGTGCATCCTGTACACCAGGAAGTCATTCGTTATATCAGCGAAGTGAAAGAATCCTCGATTAGTGTGGACTTCGAAGTATAATTACGGTAGTCATATTTGCATCGAACACAATTGTTAGATCATATATAAGACATGCTGGAGGAGATCAGCCGTGTATTATGTTAACCAGGAACAAATTGAACGGCGTTTAAACGCCATTCCCGAAATTGCCAGTGGACTGAAGCGGGCGGCCGAATCTTGGGACGGAGGTCTGGTATTCGGACTGGTCCAGGAGCGGGCTCTTCATTTGGCGATTGAAGTTGTAACAGATGTAGGCAGTTATCTGATAGACGGCTTTATTATGAGGGATGCTAGCAGCTACGAGGACATAATAGATATTACTCATGAAGAAAAAGTGATGACAAGTGAGGTTCATGCTGTGCTGCTCGAACTGGTACGGCTGCGTAAACCGCTCGTTCAGGAATATTATGATTGGGAACGCCATACCCTTCACCCGCTGTCATCCGTTCTTCCTGATGTACTGGAGCAGTTTGCAGTGAATGTGCGTGACTATCTCAAGCAGGAACTTTAATCCGCATGATGTAAATCAGCATTCACACAGTTACATATCATCGTTACTTAAATTTGCCTTCGCGCAGGAGATTACTGTGCGGGGCTTTTTCTTATACATCTGGAGAGCAGGTAGTACCTCCTCATAAAAAAATTACAATCCTTGTGTCAATACAAGCCCATCCTGCTTATAATGCATCATGCGACTAGGCATTCGCCCGGTCAGCCGGATATTAGGGAGGGTGGACATATGGCGGAATGGAGCGCCTTGGCTGCTGCTGTAGGCATCTTGTTAATTGCTGCCGCGATTATAGGTATTATGCTGTCGGTCAGAAGAATGCTGCTTCGTACAGAGGCAGTGCTTGGAAAGCTGGAAGGCGAATGCACACAGCTGTCGAGGGAAGCCTCAAGGGTGCTGGAGCGGGCCTCGGTATCTTTGGATAGCATCCAGCGTCAGCTGGCGGCAGGTGAATCCATAGCGATATCCATGAGCGAGGCTGCCTCTGTTGTAGTGAAAACCGCCAATGCTGTGCATTCGGTCAGCAAGCGGGCATCGCTGGCTGCAGTCGAGCATATGGAACGGGCCCGTCTGGAGAACGAACGCCGCATCGGTGAAGTATTTCGTTGGTTCGATGCAGGTATGACACTCTGGTACACATGGAACCGCCGCACTTCCAAGTCAGGTGACGGGCATGCCGATTAGATGAAGAAGGAGAGATGAACAATGAAAGAGAAGAGCAAGGGTCTTTTGTGGGGAGCTTTGATCGGGAGTATTGCCGGCTCTGTGACTGCACTTCTTTTGGCGCCAAAATCCGGCAGAGAATTGCGTCAGGATATTGCGGACGGCGCTCGCCAGGTCGGAGGCAAGGTTCAGGAGGTTGCTGGAAAAGTTGGAGAACAGGGAATCAATCTGATTGGTGTGGTAACAGATCGGGCTGAAGGAGTAATCTCTGACATTCAGGCATGGCGGAACAAAAAAGAAGGCTGGGTCGCTGATGAAGAGGAAACGGTCCAGGTATCTTCTTGTAACGATGACGGTGTAATTATTAAGGCTGAAGAAGAAGTGTAGTTTGACCGTTACGTAAGCAAGCCCTGATTGAATCCGGGAAACGGATCTTTCAGGGCTGTCTCACTTACTTTGAATGGATCAGCTTGTTGAAGTCTCTGATCATGGCCTTATAATCTTCACTACTCGCCATTTTTTTTACATATTCGTCCCATTCACTCAATGAAACTTTCCCCATAATGACTTTAATTTTGATGTCGTTCAGTTCGTGAATGAACTTGACGTGCTGACCCTGGCTCCACATTAGATTGGCTTCAGGCAGTGTTTGGGCTTTATAGGAGATCTGATGCCAGCGAGTGGCTGCTTCTTCATACAATTTCTGTGTTTCAGGGGCAAGCTCATCCAGCAGAGCGTTGGATTTCAGTAGGTCCTTACGGCCGAACAGATTTTGAATGGCGGAGCGGTCTCCTTCTTTCAATCCCTCAATTTCCACCCATTTGCCGGTTTCCGACATCTCAATTCCTCGGTCCAGCCATTTCAGTACCTTCACGGGTTCAACTTTCGACATTCTGGATACGATGTACATACCGCCGCCTGCATAATTCCAAGGAGCAATCTCCGGTGCATTGCTACTAGCCTTCAATCCTGATAGTGGGGTCCAGCTACCTTTTTTGTCCAGGGTTAGCTTGGCAGCCTCATCGAATCTCAGCACTGCGAGGCCGACATCTTTTAGGTTAACTCCTTCGATAGCCGACTCGGGATCAATCGTGGCAAAATCTTTGTTGATAAGTCCTTGGGCATACGCACGGGTCAGCCATTCCAAGGCTTGGCGCTGGCCTTTGCTTAACGCATGATCCACGACGGTACCTGCTTCTGAAATACTGAACCGTTCCGGACTTCCAGTAAACGCATGCTCTACCCATGCGAGGGAGCCCAGATTATTAGCGTTCACATATCCATACATGCCAATTGAGTTGTCTTTGCCATCTCCATCGGGATCTTTATTCACAAATTGTTTTAGCAAGTCAAACATGTCGTCCATCGTTTCGGGCTGTTTGCTTCCCAGTTTATTGATCCAGTCTTGGCGCAGAGCAGGGAAGGGTGCATCATTAAGATCAGCGGGCCTTGGAATGCCATACACTTTTCCGCTAATTTTACGCACGGCTATATTGGAATCATCAGTAAGCTTTTTTAAGGATGGATAAGACTGAAGGCTTTCACTGAGATCCAGAGCTATCGACTCCAGCAGATCATCTTGAAATTCATAGGCGTCGGCAAGCAGCATTAATGAATCCATGTCTCCTGCCGCAATTTTAAGTTTAGTTTTGTTGGGGAAGTCTTTGGGGCTTGTAAGGTTAATTTGAACATTGGTTTTCCAGTTTTCTTTCATGTATTGAATAAGGGCTGAGGGCTGCCCGGTAATCTCATTATCTGCCCGCGTTCCGACACGTAAATGAATCTGGTCATTGGGATCACGGACTGAAACAAAAGACCCTCTTGTAGTCCAAGTTACCACTAATCCATAGCTCTGCGCAGTAAAGCGGAGAGGAATCCAAAGCTGGTCCTCGTGCACAAATGGTGCTGCGGGGAGAGTGTGAACGGATTGGCCATCTACTTCCGCCTCAGCACGCTGTGCCCAAAAAGTAAGGGAAATCTTTCCGGCTTGCTCAGCGGTAAGTTTCTTCTCTGTAACATCCCATGTAACTTGATACCCGAGACTTTTTAACAGAGGTTCCGCTTGAACCATGACTGTTCCTTTATGATTTATTGGCTGCCTGCCCACATAAATATTGAGATTGTCAAAATATACTGATGCAGGGGAGCCGTATTTAGTCATATTGGCTTCATATTCCCATGGAGAGCGATCGGCATGGACCATCCCGATGAAATTTCCGGATAGCGCAGCGGTGAGCGCGAGAAGTGTTAACATTTTTAAAGGTCTGGACAGCGCATTTGAATATTTCTTACCCATAAATATCACCTCAGATTCAGTTATTATTTTGTAACGTCCATAGTCTGAGATCATGATGTTATGAATAGATTCTCGTCCGGAATGGTAAAATCCCCCTCCAGAATGAAAATTAATTTTCGAATGATTAGAGAGAGTGGAGGAATGATTTTTCGCGTAGCGTCTCATAACAGACCAAGGGGGTGTCCCAGGTCTACAGCCTTTTGGGACACCCCCACCTTAAGAGGATATCGGAGGTTTATGATATAACGTTTCTAACGGCTCGCTCAAACAGCTTGTCATATTGGCATCAGTCAATAAGGTTTTTTCGTATATTGAAAGGAAGGGCTGTGAATTTCATCTTTATATGATTTGTGAAAAATATGGGTAGTCGCCGGGGACACTGGGGGAATGAGCCATGTCCAGTCCCCCGTAACTTCACGGCCTGCTCTGTCCTCCCGTTCCTCGAAGGTACGGAACTGCGCCGCAGCCGTATGATGGTCAACGATGCTGATGCCGGCTTTTTTGTAGGAATAGAGAACGGCATAATTCAGCTCGACCAACGCCCGGTCACGCCACAGTGTTGTTTCGCTGCTTACATTCAATCCCATAAGCCCGGCCAGAAGGGGCAGCTTGTTATAGCGCTCTGTATCTGCGAGGTTACGCGCCCCGATCTCCGTGCCCATGTACCACCCGTTAAAAGGTGCCGTAGGGTAGGTAATCCCACCAATCTCCAAAGACATGTCCGAAATAATGGGCACAGCATACCACCGCAGTCCGAGAGAGGAGAATGAAGGAATATCCGGATGCTCCAACTGAACTTCCAGGACGGCTTCCTCGGGAATGCGATACCATTTAGGTGTATCTTGCCCTTTTTGAATGACAAGGGGCAGGATGTCATATTCTGTTCCAGCACCGGACCAGCCGAGTTGTTGACATTGTTGTGTAAATGAAACGGAAGCCGGGTCTCCAGTTATTCCTTCAGGTGTTTCGTAGCCCGCATAGCGGATAAGCTGATGGTTCCAGATCCGGATAGAGTCTAGTCCCGGCGTGGAAGGACCGAATACGCTGATCGTTGGTATGATTTTTCCGCCGTTTGTGGCGTTGTTAATATGATGAAGAAGCTGGGATGCTGAATCCTCAGTTGCCCTGCAATTGCGGGCATCTATGACGCGAAGTTTGTCCCAGAACAATCTTCCGATACACCGGTTGCTGTTCCGCCAAGCCATTTTCGCACCGTGTTCTAGTTCTTGAAAAGTATGTTCATATGTACCGGTTCGTTCGATTTCGTTCCGGATGTTGTCGATTCTTTCTTCCGCCTCTTCCGGTGTCCGGTTCAGCTCTCCGTAACAGCGAAAGATGAATTGTTCAGCGGCTTTTTGTAATTCCAATCTGCCAAGCATATCGTAGCTCACCTGTCTTTCTCTTGTAGAGGTTGTTCAAAAAGTCCGCTTTTGATAAGAAAACTTCTAACGAGGCCATTCAAGGATGAGCGACCGCGATTCAAAGGTTGGTTTTCTTGCGATATAGAATTTCATCAGCGTAGCAAGATAACTTATAAATTCTATATCTAACACGAAGTGAATCAGGAAGTGGGCTCGGCATCGAATCTTGAATTCAGCCGGTCCTTCCGGTGCTCACGTACCCAACCGTACGCTCCGCTCCTCAGTCCCTAGCTTCATCCAACTGAAGCGTTTGAAAAAACGCACATCGGAAGCATAAGCTTCGGTGCTGAAAACCGACCTTTTTGAACACGTTCTTGTAGGCTCTATAACCCTTATATTATACGATAATTGATGACTCTCGGGGCCGGGTGAACTTTTCCATTCTGTGGACAATCCCTTGAAAAACGCTATGTCCAGATCCTCTCAAAGTTGAAGAAGAGACAGAATTGGGTTAAGATCTAGGTACGTTTTATGTGAAAACGACATATGGTAACACAGCTAAATGATAAGAATAATGACAAGAAGGAAGCGGTGTGTTCGTGCAGCAAGCAATCGCAATACTAGACTCGGGTGTGGGTGGGCTGACTGTTGTCAAAGAAGTGATGAGACAGCTCCCAAGAGAGAAAATTATTTACTTCGGAGATACTGCCCGCGCACCCTACGGACCCCGTACCAAGGAACAAGTCCGTTTATTTACGGAACAAATCATAGATTACTTACTTCAATATGATCCCAAAATGATTGTCATCGCATGCAACACGGCAACTGCAGCGGCGCTTGATTATATCTCGGCAAAAGTGTCTGTTCCGGTGATTGGCGTTATTCATCCGGGAGCCCGCGCGGCGATCAGTGCTACGAAGACCGGGCATGTCGGTGTAATCGGTACGGTAGGAACGATAAACAGCGGTGCTTACACGGCTGCGCTTAAACAGCTGTCGCCTTATGTGGAGGTAGAAAGCCAAGCATGCCCCGCGCTAGTACCACTCGTTGAACACGGCCTGTTCCGTTCCTCTAACTCGCTTAAGGTCGTGCAGGATTCTCTTTGCGGCATTCAACAATCAACGATAGACTGCCTTATTCTCGGCTGCACCCATTATCCATTCCTAGTGGATACGATACAGAAGGTTATGGGGCCAGGAGTGAAACTGATTAGCTCCGCAGATGAAACGGCCCGGGAGATCAGCACGATTTTGTACGACAAGGGCCAACTTTCCAGCGGTGAAGATACGCCGATTCATCAGTTTTTTTGCTCAGGTGACGCTGAGATGTTCCAGAGCATCGCAACAGAGTGGCTGGGAGAACAAATAAAGCGGACTCCTGTCGTATGGCAGATTACTAGGTTCTAATTCCATCCATTAATAATGCAAAAGCAAGGGGCTGTCCCAAAGATCTTAGATCTTGCGGGACAGCCTTTACTTCTGTTGGAAGACGCTCCGTGTACGAAATATTCCTCCCATCGCTGTTGCCACGAATTTTTTGAATGGTTTTGGTTAGAGGTAAAGACATCTGGCATTGTCCCAAGTGGACAAATTTTGAGATTACGCGCTAAGTGCGGTCTGTTTTCTTTGACATTTCGTACAACCTCTGACACATATACATGCAGTGGACGGCAAATAGGCGGTGGCTGTGGCTGCCAGAAAGGAATAACGTCATGCGGCAGTATATCGTGCAAAAAGGGGATACACTTTTAAGGATTGCGGCGAAATATGGTTTGGCAAGGGAACAGCTTATTACTGCTAATCCATGGGCTGGACAGCAGCCTTATCTGCTGCCGGGTCAGATGATGTTTCTTCCGGCGTCATTACGCCGAAGATATGTGATTCAGGAAGGAGACAGCCCTGAAAGTATTGCCCGTACATTTCATTTCCAACCAGAAGCTTTGGAAGACATGAACCCAGGGATGTCGATTTATACTTTTCCCATCGGTAAAACGATCGTTCTTCCGCCTTCGGAACCGAGACATAGGATCAGGTTGTCCGGTGAATATGGACCACGGAATTTGGCGGCGGATTTGGATGCGCTGGCAGCACAATATCCTGTGATTGAATGCAGTACAATTGGAGTTAGCGTTATGGGTAAACCGCTACATGCGGTCAAAATAGGCGTCGGTCAAAGGCATCTTCATGTGAATGCGTCTTTACATGCGAATGAATGGATCACTACTCCATGTCTTCTTAGGTTTCTGGAAAATTACGCATCGGCCCTAACAGAAAGTTACCCTATTGATGGCTATGAGCCGGAAAAATGGTATCAGAACTATACATTGTGGCTTGTTCCTATGGCTAACCCGGATGGCGTTGAGCTTGTCCAGGAGGGAGTTTTGCCGGATCATAGTTATTACGATCAGTTATTGCACTGGAACGGTGGAAGGGACGATTTCCGGCGATGGAAAGCAAACATTCACGGCGTGGACCTGGGTGACCAATTTCCGGCTCACTGGAAGGAAGAGGTAGAGAGACGGGGCAAGACAGCTCCCTGTCCGCAGGATTATGCAGGAACAGCCCCGCTGTGTGAACCTGAAGCGGAGGCTTTAGCCAGGCACACGCTCCAAATTTCTCCTGTCCGTGCCGTATCACTTCACAGCCAAGGTCAAGAAATATACTGGAATTACAGGGGATATGAGCCGCCGGAAAGTGAGAGATGGGCAGTTACATTAGGTAAGGCTAGCAGCTATCGCCCGGTCAAACTACAGGGAAGCGATGCGGGATATAAAGACTGGTTTATAGAGCATTTTCGCCGGCCGGGATTCACGGTTGAGATTGGACGGGGAATCAATCCTCTTCCAGTAGAGGACTTCGAGGACTTATGTGTCGAGGTGGGTTCAATAATGACTGCTTTCATGTCGCTGGATTGAAATGGGAATGAAACATTTTCAGTGAAAATGCGTAAGCTATACAAGGGGAGACAGCCGCCGTGCTTGAGTATTTTAATGATACGGTGGTTGTCTCTTCTTTCATATGCCGGAATCGGGTATTAAGAATTAGGAAAGAAGATAATTCAGATGGGAGGAAACGCCTTGAAATGGAGAAAGCTGCTATCACTTCAGCGTTGGTCTCACGTCTTTAAGCGTATATTCAAATACTTGTCCTCACCGCGTATTTCTATCGTTGACAAGCTGTTGTTCTTTATACCGGTTGTGCTGTACTGGGTGCTACCTGATATTATGCCGTTTATGCCAATCGATGACATCGGAGTGACCATGCTGCTTATGAACTGGTTCGTAGGTTGGATTGAGCGAAAGTATCCTGAACTGAATTCGGACAACCCCAAGCGTATCCCGCCAGTTCGTTAACGGAAACGTCGCTTGCGAAAACATTCTGTGAGGTCTAAAATAAAACATTGAGTGATTGAATCTTGAGGAGATGAACATAAATGAACTGCAAAATTACCCGCAATGCGGCTAAAGTGATAAAGAGGGAATTGGAAAAGGAAGAAAATCAAGGCAAAAAACTCCGTGTTGTCATAACACACGCTCATGGAGATCATGCTCATTACGGGCTTGACCTGGATACGCCGAAGGACAACGACGAAGTAGTATCAACCGATAAAGAAATCGATGTGATTCTGGAGTCCGGGCAGGAACTCCTTGATGGCGTCAAGATCGATTACTTGTACCTCCCACAAGAAGGGTTCGTTATAACCAATCCATCCAAGGGAAATCACGGCGACCATTAGGTCGTTTATTAAAGAGGTTACGAGACATGGCAAATGATATCCGCGTATGTGAAAAGTGCAGGGCTACCTCACTAAAGTCTATTATTCCCAAGTTGAAAAAGCTGGCGCCCGATGCCGACATTAAAGTGGGCTGTAAATCGTACTGCGGGCCTTGCAAGAAGCGTGCTTTTGTTTATGTGAACGGTCGTTACATTAGTGCTCCGACAGAGGATGAGGTACTGGAGAAGGCCAAGCCCTTTATCAAGTAGCTTTCTTAACAGTCTGGCTATGAACGGTTGCTCTGAATTTATATTTCCCCTTTTTTACTGAATATTTCCTCTCGAACATATCCATGCTAAGGATGCAACAGGAACCTTGAAATGAGAAGGGAGCAACCGTCATGAACAGTCACGATTCCAGTCTTCAGTCGAACAACCCGGCCAACAGTGCCATGGACTCGGCTGAGAAATTGCATCGTTCGGTTTCTTCAGCTTTGTCCCATCCCACAGAACAGTTAATCCAGCAAGCGAACAACTCCTTGGCTCATACCGAACAAGCTGTTCTTCAAGCCAGGGGAAACGCTAATAAGCAGGCTGTTGAATTGGCAGAGGAGATGCTCGGGGAAGAGAAGGAACGTCTGTCCAAGCTTCATTCAAATCAAAGGTAAAGGCACGATCCTGTGCTGCCCGTTAAGAGTCAGACTCTTAACGGGTTTTTTCATAGAGAGAAGAAAGTATAATAAACACACGAACCATATACTGCTGGACGGTTCGTGCGTTGAAGGAAATTTATTTTTTATCTCGAGGGGAAGCTTTATACTGTTTGAGCAAGTCATATGTGACGACCTGATCTGATATTTTTAATAATTTTTTAGTTTCCTCATATCCTTGACGACAAGCGTTGACATCGTTCGGTTGGCGTGTCGACAAATTGTAGCAAATGCCATCCTCAAAGCTGCCCGTTTCCGCCGGGATGTAGAATACTTCGTTGTCCGAGAATGCACCGCTTCGAAGAGGGATTAGGCGTTTCTGATCTCCCAGAAGGGTATCTCCCATCAAGAAGTATGGCTCTGCAGAAATCCCCAGCAGATGATAAATTGTCGGTGCTGTGTTCATCATCCCTGCTGCTTCCGGATAAACACCGGCATTGCCTCCATCAGGCAGATGGATCAGAAGCGGTACTTGATTCATAATCTGCTCCATATCGAGATCGTTTAGTGGGCGGTCCATAAACTGTTCATACATGGCTTTATCCTTGATTGAATTATCATGATCGCCATAAATGATTAATATCGAAGAATCCCATAGTCCTTGCGTTTTCATCTGTTCCACGAACTTGCCCAGTGCTTGATCAACATAGTGTATGGACTGCAGGTAATCCCCAAACATAGTTCCTTGAAATTCACCGGTATCAAGCTGTTGTTTCTCTTTAGGCAATACATACGGATGATGGCTGCTTAACGTAATCAGAAAAGAGTAAAATGGCTCCGGAACGTCCTTCATCATGTTTAAGGACTGCTTGAAAAACGATTCATCGCTGACCGACCAACCGACCAGCTCATCCTGCTCGAAATCTTTTTTGCTGTAATAGCGGTCATAATTCATCTCTTTATACACGGTATGCCGGTTCCAAAAGCTGCTCTCATAGGAATGATATACATTGGCTGCGTAACCGTGTTCTTTGAGGATCGTTGGTATGGTGTCGTACTTATGAGAAGGGTAGCGTGTAAATACCGAACCCATCGGAAGGGGAAGCAAGGAACTCTGGGTTACAAAGTCAGCATCCGAAGTCCGTCCGAGTGCTGTTTGATGGTAAAAGTTGCTGTAATACATACTTTCATTTATAAGCTTGTTGAAGTTCGGAGTGATCTCTTGTCCGTTAATTTTTTGATTTACCACAAAGTTCATGAACGCTTCGACTTGAATCATGATGACATTGCTTCCCTTATTTTTACCAAACGTTTCGTTCGTAATGTTCCGATCAGCTCGTTTCTCGTCAAACCATTTCCGGTTCTGGTCCACTTCCTCCTGGGCCAAGGCAGGTTGGAGACCTAAATGGTCTTTTGCATATCGATAGACGTCGTAGCCATGAAATCCGATTAATCCAGTGACGTTATAAATGGTAACATTCCACCAATTGCTCTCAAACAGACCGACAGCCCATGTTTTGGATATTTTTTTAATCGGTACAAAAGTGAGAACGAAACCAAGGACAAGCGCTATTGTACCTGTAATGAATCTGCGAACCGCGACTTTGCGGCGAGAGGTAGTGCCAAAGATAGGTCCTTCCATATAACTCCGTACTTGGCGTTTACGAAAGACAAGGGACATCGTTAAGGGAATGAGCACGATCCAGTCGATAAAAAAGAACAGATCCTGCCAATGAATCAGTGATCTGATGCTCTCTCCCAGCGATCCTACCTGACCAGCTTGCATAAGAATCGGGACGGTAATGAAATCTTCAAAATAACGGTAAAAGACGAGATCGGCATAAATGATTCCCGTGAGGATCAGGTTGAGCAGCATTAAAGCGCTGAGCCTGCCTCTCATTGGAAGCCAAAAGGTCCAGAATGATACCAGTATAAGTGAACCGATGGCAATGATATAATCGACCGGATTCATGTCGATATTTTTTACCTGCAGGTAGTAATGCATGAGCACAAGCTTGATAAGCATGACGACGATAAATAAAATGTAGGCCGCATACCGGTTCTGTAGACTACGGCTCAGTCGGTCTTTAAAGCCTCTCGGCGACAGTGTAAGCAAATGGAAGTCCTCCTTGATCTAATACATAAAGAACGAAAGCCGCCTATAAGGGCGGCTGTTACAGCAAGAAAATGTTGTGAATTACTCAGCCGGACGTGGACGAGGCGGAAGTGGGCCGAGATATTGCAGGTACTGACACTCAATCCGTCCGTTGAACAGCTTGCGCCGCTTGTCCGCTTTGCGGCCAAAATAATGCTCGAATTGCTTTGTCGGACTCAAGGCAAAAAAGGACCATGTCGGGAGCCGATTGGCCATTCCGCCAAGCTGCCGGACGAGACGTTCTACTTCTTCCTTCTCGCTCAGGCGTTCACCGTAAGGCGGATTGGTAATGAGACAGCCGTAGTCGCCTTCTGGCAACGCTTTGGAAGCGGGAAGTACCCGGAAATCGATGACTCCAGCCAGTCCTGCGCTTTTAGCAGCAGCTTTGGCAACTTCAATAGCTTTGGGATCAATGTCACTGCCAGCTAGTTCGAGCGGAATGTCGTCTGTGACAGCATCAAAGGCCTCATCCCGTGCATCCGCCCAACGATCGCTGCCAATGATGTCCCAATGCTCTGAAGGGAATGAACGGCGCAGTCCGGGAGCGATATTCCATGCCATCATGGCCGCTTCGATCAGAATTGTACCTGAACCGCAGCATGGATCATAAAGCGGACGATGCGGGCCCCAGCGGCTTAATTGGATCAGAGCGGAAGCCATCGTTTCCTTCAGCGGCGCTTCGGTAATGAGCTTGCGGTATCCCCGTTTGTGCAGCGCGGGACCCGTCGTGTCGAGGGTCAAGATTGCCCGGTCCTTGAGCAAGGATACTTCGATCACATATCGCGCACCATTTTCCGGGAACCATTCTGTATGATGAGAAAGCTTAAGCTTTTCCACAATCGCTTTTTTAACGATACCCTGGCAGGCTGGAACGCTGCTCAGTTGTGACTTGTGCGAACGTCCTTCAACAGGAAATTCGCCATTCGCGGGAATCCAGTCTTCCCAAGGAAGAGCCTTGGTCCCTTCAAATAATTCGTCAAAGGTGAGCGCGTTAAACTCTCCCATTTTGACTAGAATCCGGTCCGACGTACGAAGCCACAGGTTACAGCGGCAGATGTCGATCAGATCCCCGGAAAATATCACTCTTCCGTTCTCCACTTCGGTGTCAGTATATCCGAGTTCTTTCAATTCACGTGCAACTACAGCTTCAAGGCCCATAGGGGCGGTAGCGATTAGTTGTAATCGAGGCATTAACAAAGTCAACTCCATTTACGGTGTGTACGGCACAGAAGCACCGCCGGTTCAATTTATATAGTATATGCGATTGTACAAGGCAAGACAATTATCATATGATAGGATTCATGAGATTCACATTTTGATCACGTTATCATTATTATCACTTAAAGGAGGATATCTCTTGCATATAACGCCTGATGATTATGTTAGCCAATTATATCCCGAAGATAAAGAATTGCAGCATGTAAAAGAAGTGATACGGGAGCGAGGTATGCCTGAAGTATCGGTCGCGCCTGCATATGGCCGTTTACTTACTCTGCTAGTCCAGACCTCGGGTGCGAAGGAAGTATTGGAAATAGGCGCTCTGGGCGGCTACAGCGGTATCTGTCTCTGCCGCGGTTTAGGTGAAGGCGGAAGACTGACTTCGCTGGAGTTGAAAGAAGAATATGCTTCACTCGCCGGGTCTCATCTGGAGAAGGCAGGGTTCAGGGACAAGGCGGAATACCGGATCGGGCCGGCAGCCGACAGCTTGGAGCAGCTCAAATTTGAAGGACGTCGCTTCGATTTCTTCTTTATCGATGCAGATAAAGAGAATTATCCGCTTTATCTCGACTATGCGATCGAGCTTGCCAATCCCGGTGCCATTATTGCAGGGGATAACTGTTTCCTGAGAGGCCGGACGCTGGACAGTGACAAAAACGGACCATCCGTGCAAGCTGTCCGAAGCTTCAATGAGACGATAGCCAGCGATGAACGGCTGGTCAGTACGCTTTTGCCTGCTTACGATGGATTGATTCTTGCTCGAGTGAAATAGGTGGATATCTATATGATCTGTAGAAAATCCCTACTAACCTTTATGGGTCGGTAGGGATTTTTATTAGCTCGCTGTTTCTAGCGTTGGTCCATAGTATATTGAATGTACAAAGAAATCGCTCCTTTGAGATGGTTGATGGTACTTCCATTACCAGAGAGCGGTTTCTTTTGTGTTTTAATTGAACGTTTGCATCTGCACGGAGCGTCTTTCACGCAAAAAAGGAGTCGTCCCTCAAGATCTAAAGATCTTTTTGGGACAGCTCCATTGTATTCTGGGTTTTTAGCATTAGGGATCACCTGAAATGGGGTGCCGGCTTGTTAGCGTATAGCTTCAGTCTGACCCATATCATATTAATGATGAGTAGACTTCCCGATATGAGGAACAGTCCTTCAATACCGATAAACCCGGATAAAAACCCACCGATGATGGCTCCGAGCATGTTACCGAGGGCGAGTGCACTGGTGTTGAAGCCAAATGCCCGGCTCTCCATGCCGTCCGGAGTGTACGATCGGATGAGCGCATTCACGCTCGGAAGCAGACCACCCATAAACACACCCATCATAAAACGCACGATAATCAGCTGCCATACGGATTGTACGAACGCTTGCGGTATGAGCGAAAGCCCGGTTCCGATCAAGGCGTAGGTCAAGATGCGGTTAGCTCCGACCTTGTCACTCAATCTGCCGAGTATCGGGGAGGCGATCATATTGGATAATCCGGTGACCGCAATGACGAAACCGGCCCACAGCGCAATGTCTACGGATGAGCCATGCAGCTTCTGTACGTATAGCGGCAGCAAGGACATCGGGCTAATCATCGCAAACTGTAGCAGAAATGTAACGGCAAACAGTGCAGGCAACTGCGGTGTATGGCTGAGCTCTTTCAAGCCGGCAATAACGGAGACCTGCGGAGTCGCCAGCGCCTCTTCACGGTTAAAGTTCTCCTTAACGAGAAACAATGCAAGCATGGAGGCTGCGAAGATGAGAACGCCTGTAATGTAAAATATCGGACGAAATCCAATCCAATTCGCCATTAATCCACCGATTAACGGGCCGAGAATTGTACCAGCCACCTGACCGGATTGCATGATGCCCATCGCAAAGCCCATTCGGTTCTTCGGTGTGGTGCCGGATACGAGAGAAATTGCTGCCGGATTGAATCCGGAGATGGTACCGTTTAGCAGGCGCAGCACGAGGAGATGCCATGGGTGAGTTGCAAACCCCATACACGCAATGACGAGTGCCATACCAAAGCCTGAACGGAGCAGCATTAGTTTACGGCCATACTTATCCGCAACTTTTCCCCAGATAGGCTGGAAAATAAATGAGGTCAAGAAGTTGGCAGCGAATATTAGACCAGCCCATATTCCAATTTCACGCTCCCCAACGACATTCAAGTCTTGTGCTAGATATAACGTCAGGAATGGAGTGATCATAGTCATTCCCGCATTGACGAGAAACTGTCCGAACCAAAGCACAATGAGGTTCACTTTCCAAGTTTTCAATGTGCTCTTCACTTCCTTTCTAAGCTGTCCAATCCGGAATAACCGGGTCATTTAACTCTCAGAAAAAATGCCATCTTATTAGTATAACATATTTTGTATTTTCCTGGTGGCAACAATGTCATAGTATTGTCATCTGATGTTCATATGAGATTCGGAGTGATGGTTGTTACTTACTTTTAAAAAGGGCATAATGTAATTTAGGAAACTTTTTATTACATTAATGGGGGCCTAATCATGACTTACAATGATCAGTTTATTCGAGCCTGCCGGAAGCAGGAAGTAGATCATATTCCCGTATGGTATATGCGGCAGGCAGGCCGCTACGATCCGGAATATCGCAAGATTAAGGAAAAGTATTCACTCCTCGAAATTTGCAAACAACCTGAGCTGGCCGCTGAGGTGACACTAATGCCGGTTCGTAAGCTCGGTGTGGATGCTGCTATTCTATATTCGGATATTATGAACCCAGTGGCATCGATCGGTGTGGACTTTGATATTGTGAAAGATATCGGGCCCGTTATCGACAATCCGATCCGTAGTGCCGCTGATGTAGAGAAGCTTAAGCCAATTGATGTAGAGGGTGATCTTGGCCATGTGCTGGAAACGATTCGCATCCTTGATAAAGAGCTGAAAGTTCCGCTGATTACATTCGCCGGTGCCCCATTTACCATTGCTAGCTATCTAATTGAAGGTCGTCCATCCAAAAATTACATACGCACCAAAGAGATGATGTACAGTGAGCCGAAGGTATGGTTTTCTCTGATGGACAAGTTAGGTGATATGGTCATTGCTTACTTGCGGGCTCATGTTGCTAACGGAGGCAAGGCGTTTCAGCTGTTCGACAGCTGGGTAGGCGCTCTATCTCCACGTGACTTCCAGACGTACGTACTTCCAACCGTTACCCGTATTTTTGCCGAACTTGAAGATTTGAATGTACCGAAAATATATTTCCCTGGTGTCAGCTCGGGAGAACTGCTTCCAACCTTATCCGGACTAAAAGCGGACGTCATTGGTCTGGATTGGAGAGTATCGATTACTGAAGGACGGAAGCGCTTAAATGGACAATTCGCGGTACAGGGAAATTTGGATCCAACTGTATTGACCGGTCCTATGGAAGTCATCAAACAGTATGCTAAGGATATTATCGATCAGGGCATCCTTGAACCGGGATATGTCTTTAATCTGGGTCACGGGCTGTTCCCTGAGGCATCTCTGGAAAAGCTTCGCGAATTGACAGCATATATCCATGAATATTCTGCAGAAGCAATTAAAGTAAGCGCCCGTCAATAGTCCATAATGCGGGTAAATGAATAGATAGAATACTCTAAATAGCCCAGAGGTGAATTGGATGAGTAATAAAATTGGCGTATTGGTTATGTCTTATGGAACACCGGAAAGTATGGAAGGAATCGAGGCTTATTACACGCATATCCGTCGTGGCAACAAACCTTCCGATGAACAGTTGAAAGAACTGACGGACCGGTATGAGGCTATCGTAGGCGGAGTATTTCCGCTGCGAGAGAATACTGATCGGCAAGTTCGGACGCTTCAAGATACGCTTAACCGCGATAAACGCGCACAGAATGTAGAGTTTGTATGCTATCAAGGATTGAAGCATGCGGCTCCGTTAATTGAAGACGGAGTGGAGCAAATGGTAAAAGACGGCATCAAGCAGGCGATCGGTATCGTTCTTGCTCCTCATTATTCTGTGATGAGTGTCGGTACTTATGTGAAGCGTGCGCGGGCTAAAGCAGAGGAAACTGGACTTGAGATTTCCTTTGTTGAAAGTTATCATATGCACCCTCTATTGATCGAGGCCCTTGCAAAGCGGGTAAGCGCCAAACTCGATCTGTTTAAGGAAGCCGGAGCGCTTCGCGAAAGTGTACGTGTATTGTTCAGTGCGCACAGCTTACCGGAGCGGATCTTGTCTATGGGGGATCCATATCAGGATCAACTGTTGGAAACTTCAAAAGCCGTGGCCGAACAAGCTAAGGTCGGACAGTGGCAGTTCACTTGGCAAAGTGCTGGCCGTACGCATGAGCCATGGCTCGGTCCGGATATTTTGGAGACGATGCAGGATCTTAAACGAGAGCAGGTGGAGGATGTGCTTGTCGCTCCTATCGGCTTTGTGTCCGACCATCTGGAGGTACTGTACGATCTGGACATCGAAGCAAAGGCTATTGCGAAAGAAATGGATATGCGTCTTGAACGTATCGATTCCTTAAACAGCGACCCTCTTTATATGGAAACATTAAGCGACTGTGTTATTACAAGCTGGAAACAGGGGATCGGCCAATAAAACCCGTATACACCTCAAGATAACTGGAGCCAAACTCTAATCTGGTTATTAACATAAAGATAAGCTACCCTCCGGCAAGCCGGGGGGTTCTATTTTTTCTACGGATCTTGGTATAATGAAGGGAGTTCATGGAAAGCCGCATAGAGAGAAAAAGGGGTGAATTATGTACCCATCACGTACAGAGAGAAAAAAAGCTAAGCAGCAGGCCCGAAAGAACCACCAGTTGCGGGTCTGGACTGTTATTAATTTAGTCCTCATTGTTGTGATCACTGCTGTGTTTACTTATTATTTTGTATTCAAGGAGGAGGAGCAGACCGGGACAGAACTCTCATTCTATGATCCGGCCATGCGAGACTTTCCAGAAGTGCATCAAGTATTCGCCCCGGGGCCTATGCTTATACCGATAAACAGTATTCGTTTTTAGAAGACTGAGAATCTGAAGTTCCTTTTGCTGGGGATACGTCATTTTTCAAACAAGGTTGATGAGTTTTTGAAGCCAATGGCACATATTATCCGTATAAATATTTGGGCAAAACAGTTAATGAGGACGAGTTCCTTCTGGGTAATTAATTGTAGAATTGCTTAAGCAACGGTGTCCGGGTGCTGGAAAGCAGCAAGGTAAGTTGCCGACTCGACACGCACCATATAGAGACACATAGGAGGTCTTGCCATGAACAATTTATGCGTGGCTCACCGTGGATTTTCAGCCAAAGCGCCTGAAAATACACATGCAGCCATTAAAATGGCGATGAATGAGCCTTTTGTAAACTGGATGGAAATTGATGTGCAGCTGACGCGTGACGGCGTTCCTATTGTTATTCATGATTACAGCGTTGACCGGACGACGAGCGGCAAGGGGAAGGTAAAGGATCTTACTTGGCAGGAAATACGCCGGATGGATGCTGGTATCTGGAAAGGACGGGAGTTCCAAGGTGAACAAGTTCCTTCACTGGATGAAGTGTTGCAGCTTGTCAAAGGTCGCTTAAAGCTGAATATTGAGCTGAAGACCAGCGGGGATATGTATCCCGGGCTGGAAGAAGCTGTATTGGATCGAGTTCATGCCCATGGAATGATATCGGAAATCGTTCTTACATCCTTTGAACCGAAGGCGCTTCTTCGAGCTAAGGAAATAGACCCTGAAGTACAGGTTGGTCTTATCATTGATGCACATCCACGTGATCTGTTGTCCCGACTGAAAAAAATAGGCTGTTCTTTTCTGTCCATAGGTTACTCTCATCTGGACGAGGCTTTTGCTGATGAATTGATCAAAAACGGAATTACGCCGATGGCTTGGACAGTGGACGATAAACGTAGTATGGCCTCCTTGGCCAAGATGAGCCCTGAAATTATGATATGCACCAATCGGCCCGATACATGGGGGCAACTGTTTCTGAATAAGATTGCACCGCGGATTCCGTTTTGGCGCAGAAAATGGAGAGGATGGTTTTAGGATGTGTGCTCTAGTAAACAACGTCTATTGCGTCGGCCGTAATTACCGGCTTCACGCTGCAGAATTAGGTAATGCGGTACCGGATGAGCCTATGATATTTCTAAAGCCATCTCATGCAGTCGTTCCTCTGGACGGCAGCCGCCTGGCGATGCCGAAAGGACGTGGGATTGTCCATTTTGAAGGAGAACTTGTTATTAAGGTGGCTAAGGATTATACCTCTGGCATGAAGGTGGACGAGTTGGTTGAGGTAATGGCACTTGGTATCGATTTTACGTTGAGAGACGTGCAGTCCGTCATTAAAGAAAAGGGACAACCTTGGACAGCGGCTAAAGGATTTAAGAATTCGGCACCTCTGACCCCGTATATTACTTTCCCGGGAAATGATCAACTACTACAAACAGAATTTACGGTTTTGAAGAATGGAGAAGAGGTACAGCGTGGAAATGCAGGAGACATGATCTTCTCTCTTCAGAACATTATTGATTACATTGGGCATCATTACGGACTTGGTAAAGGAGACTTGATCTTTACGGGGACACCTGCCGGAGTGGGACCTGCGGAAAGCGGAGATGTGTTTGAGCTGTTCTGGGGCGATGTGCGTCTTGGACGCTGCGAGATTGAATAGAGATTTCGCGAAAATGTAAGGGGGTTAAGCATTGAACTGGCTGATTGGTGCCATGGGGGCACTGATAGTAGCAGGTGCAGCATACTGGAAAAAATCGTTGTCATTATCAGGAGCGGCAGCAGCCGTTATGATGGGCGCGGTTTATTATGGAGCAGGGAACCTGTTTTGGTTCGGAACCCTGCTTCTTTTTTTCATGACGTCTACACTGCTGTCGAAATATCGTCAAGGAAGCAAGCAAGATTTAGAGAAGTCTTATGCCAAGACCGGCAAGCGTGATGCGGGACAAGTATTTGCCAACGGAGGCATCGGCATGGTTCTGTGTCTCCTTCACTTTATGTATCCTCATGAGGCGTGGAAGTTTACGTTTATAGGGGTAATGGCTGCGGTGACAGCTGATACATGGGCTACAGAAATCGGGAGTTTGAGCCGCCGGCCGCCAAGATCGATCCTGAACGGTAAATCTCTGCCGCCTGGAACGTCCGGCGGTGTTTCATGGCTCGGTTCAACAGCCGCTGCCCTTGGGGGAGCCGTAATAGGAACGGGAGCATGGCTGTTCGGTGTATGGTCTGGTATAGAGGGTATAGAGCCAGATCTGCTTGCTTATGCAGCCGCTGGTCTTATCGGCGGATTAGTGGGAGCTTTTACCGATTCATGGATGGGTGCAACCGTACAGAAAATGTACCGCTGTACCACTTGCGGTAAGGATGTGGAGGTTCATCGTCATTGCGGTCAGCCTACGGAGCGTTCCGGCGGATGGGACTGGATGACAAACGACGCAGTGAACCTGATCAGTTCGCTTATCGGGGGATTTGCCGCTTGGATGGCAGCAGCATTCTTGTAAGAGCAGTGTGTTTCGACAGCAGACCTCTGCCATGATATGATGAAGTAAATTCATAATAAGTAGGGAATAATTCGATGAATATCATGACTGTTGAACAACTGACCAAAAGCTATGGTGATAAAATATTGTTTCAGAATGCCTCCTTCGGAATGGAGGATCAAGATAAAATCGGGGTTATTGGAGTAAACGGAACAGGGAAATCTACGTTCCTGCGGATTATAGCTAGCCTAGAGCCGGCCGATTCCGGGAAAATTGCTGTAGGCAACCGGATCAAGATTCAGTATATGGCCCAAAATCCGGATTTTGATCCGGACAATACCGTGCTGCAGCAGGTGTTCGCAGGTGATCTTCCAGAGATGAAGCTCGTTCGTGATTACACGGAAACGATGGAGCTGCTGGAGATCAATCCCGATCACAGGGAACTGCAGGAGAAACTGCTGAAGCTGAACCAGAGTATGGATGCCTTGCAGGCATGGCAGCTGGAGAGTGACGCCAAGACGATTCTTTCCAAGCTGGGCATTCGCCATTACGATGCCAAAATGGGTGCGTTATCCGGTGGGCAACGGAAACGGGTGGCGCTTGCTGCTGCTTTGATCCAACCGTCCGATTTGCTTATTCTGGACGAGCCGACTAACCATATTGATAATGAATCGGTGGCTTGGCTGGAGCAGTATTTACAAAAACGGCGCGGCGCGCTGCTCATGATTACCCATGATCGTTATTTTCTTGACCGCGTAGCCAACGTTATGCTGGAATTGGATCATGGGCGTCTGTTCCGTTATGAAGCGAACTACAGCAAATTTCTAGAGTTAAAAGCCGATCGCGAGGAACGGGAAGCTGCTTCAGAACAGAAACGGCAAAACCTGTTCCGAAATGAACTTGCCTGGATGCGGAGAGGGGCCAAAGCCCGGACGACCAAGCAGAAGGCAAGAATTGATCGTTTTGAAAGCTTGAAGGAGCAGGAACTTATTCATTCGACCGGAGAAATTGATGTTTCTGTAGCTTCCACGCGGCTTGGGCGTAAAATTCTTGAGATTGAGCATCTCCATAAGCGTGCAGGTGACAAAGTTCTTATTGAGAACCTTTCCTATATTGCAGTTCCTGAAGATCGGATTGGCATTGTTGGGCCAAACGGGAGCGGGAAGTCTACGTTGTTGAACCTCATCTCTGGAAGTCTGCAGGCTGATGGCGGGCAGGTTATTACGGGCCCGACGGTTAAACTTGGTTATTTCACACAGGAACATCAAGAGATGGATGGCAGCTTGCGTGTTATTGAATATATTAAGGAAGAAGCGGAAGTGGTGCGAACGGCCGAAGGTGCTTCCATCACAGCAGCACAGATGCTGGAACGGTTTTTGTTTCCGCCGGCGATGCAGTGGACGCCTATCGCTAAGCTGTCCGGCGGGGAGAAGCGGCGGCTGTATTTGTTACGGGTGCTGATGAGCGCACCGAATGTGTTGCTGCTGGATGAACCGACTAACGATCTGGATATCCAAACCCTGTCCGTGTTGGAACAGTATCTCGATGAATTTCCAGGAGTAGTTATCGTTGTATCTCATGATAGATTCTTCCTTGACCGGACCGTAGACAAGATTATGGCATTTGAAGGAGAGGGGCAGGTTCGTGTTCATGTTGGCTCTTATAGCGAGTATGCCGAATGGGTGTCCCGCAATGCCATTGGATCACCGTCATCCTCCCGTAAGGGTGAATCGTCCGGGGCAGGAAGCAGGGTTCAGACGAATCCAGCATCCGCAGGAACAACAGCCAAAGAAACGCCGCGGGAGAAGCTCAAGTTCAGCTACAACGAGCAGCGGGAGTTTGAACAGATTGATGAGTTGATTGAGGCTGCCGAGGCTAAGATGGTACAAATTCAATCCGATATGGAGACCGCTGTAAGCGATGCGTCACGTCTACAGGAATTGATGCAGGCTTTGCAAGCCAGTGAAGCGGAGCTGGAACGCTTAATGGACCGCTGGACTTATCTTAATGAGTTGGCTGAAAAAATTGAACAGAGTAAAGGCTAAGCATTGCTGATTTTCTAGTCTTTTATCAAGGCATATACAGCAGGGGCTGTCCGAATTAAAGGTCATAGACCTATTTCGGACAGCCCCTCTTTGTGCTGCTTGGTTCAGTATAAGAGATTGTTCAAAAAGTCCGCTTTTGATCACGAAGTGAATCAGGAAGTGGGTTCGGCATCGAATCTTGAATTCAGCCGGTCCTTCCGGTGCTCACGTACCCAAAACGTACGCTCCGCTCCTCAGTCCCTAGCTTCATCCAACTGAAGCGTTTGAAAAAACGCACATCGGAAGCATATGCTTCGGTGCTGAAAACCGACCTTTTTGAACACGCACTATAAGATATTATTTCACATACGCTGCAAGCAATTTAGTCGTATTCAAAACGGCCTGTTTATGTGTTCTTTCCATGGCATGGGAGGCATGAACACCGGGACCAATAAGTGCAGCCCGTATGTTGCTACCGGCAGACAAAGCTGCAGAAGCGTCGGATCCATAATGTGGATAAATATCGACTGCATACGGAATTCCCTCGGCCTCTGCAAGCTGAATGAGACGGCCTGTCATATCATAATCATATGGACCTGATGAATCCTTGGCACAGATTGATACGTCGGTTTCTTTACAGCTCAGGTCGTCACCGATGCAGCCCATATCAACAGCGATGAATTCTTTAATATCAGAAGGGATGTATGCCGTTCCATGTCCGACTTCCTCATAGTTGGAGATGAGCACTTTTACATTACAGCGTGGTTTCCAGTCTTCACGTTTCATGGACTCAAGCAGTCCGAACAGAGCAGCTACACTGGCTTTATCATCAAGATGGCGTGATTTGATATACCCACTCGGTGTAATGACAGCTCGAGAATCAAAGGATACAAAATCACCGACAGAAATGCCAAGTTTTTTGACATCGTCAGCATTTTCAACAACCTCATCAATGCGGACTTCCATATGACTTTCTTGACGCTCAAAAGTCCGGGCATCGTCATATACGTGGACGGATGGCTGGGTGGACAGAATTGTACCGGTGTATGTTTTCCCGCCACGTGTGTGGATAACACAGTATTCATTTTCAATGCTGTTCATCATGAAACCGCCGACTTTTGTCAGACGCAATGTTCCTTCGGATTTAATCGCACGGACCATGGCGCCAAGCGTATCCACATGACCGCTAAGACCAATGGTATGGGATTCGTCCTGCCCCGGAACGGAGAGGATGGCTCCGCCTTTTTCATTGAAGGTCAAAGATACTCCCAAATTTGTAGCTTCTTGTTCAATTCGTTTCATGATATGTCCGGTAAAGCCTGTAGGGCTTGGCGTTTCCAGTAAATCTTTGAGCAGGGATAGGATATAGCTTTCATTAGGTTGTATAGACACGATAAAGCACTCCTAACTTGATTGATTTAATACGACTCGGCATAAACAGGATGGACGAGTATCCTCCGGATTATTGGGGGATGTTTTCCTGGTCCTGAGATGCTGTTTCAGCCTCTTCCGTGATTTCCGGCGTGTAGCCAGTTACTTCTTGAATATGTATAAGCTGTGCTGCAAGGGATTTAATCTCCTTTTGCATCTGGTACTGACGGTATATTCCGTATGAGCCGACAATTATGCCACCAATCAGCGTACAGCCGATAATAAGCAGGATAAGAGGGACGTGAACCATTCCGAACAAAAGGTTTACATCCACGGGGTCGACGTTGATGACGGCGAACACCGCAGTAAGCAGTGCGAACAGGAGTCCTGCAATAAGTGACCATTGCATTTTCATCTGGACACCTCCTTTCATCACAGTATAAAATCCCTTGCCGCAGGGGGCAAGGGATTTTATTACGGATTTCTACAGGTCCGGGTTTTATTTTGTCAGTTCTTCCATCTGGGAGATCACATTTTCGAATACGCTCATCGCTTCGCGGATCGGCTCTGGGGAAGACATATCGACTCCGGCTTTTTTCAAAATATTGATGGAGAAATCACTTCCGCCGCTTTTCAGGAAACCGAGGTAGCGGTCGACGGCTGGCTGGCCTTCTTCAAGAATTTGCTTCGAGAAGCTGGTTGCGGCCGAGAAGCCTGTTGCGTATTTGTAAACATAGAAGCTGTTATAGAAATGTGGAATGCGCGCCCATTCCATGCCAATTTCTTTATCTACAGTCATGTTCTTGCCGTGATATTTCACATTCAGGTCATAATAGATATCCGAGAGGTCCTGAGGAGTGAGCGATTCGCCGCTTTCAGCACGTTCGTGTACGATTTTCTCGAACTCTGCGAACATGGTCTGACGGAACACGGTAGTGCGGAACTGATCTGCATAATAGGTAAGCAGGTACATTTTTTCCTTTGGATCCGTAGATTTTTTTAGCAGATAATCCATCAGCAGAGCTTCATTGGTTGTAGAAGCGACTTCAGCGAGGAAGATCGTGTACTGGGCATCACGGTACTTCAGGTTGGTGTCCGAGTAGAACGAATGCAGCGCATGACCCATTTCATGAGCAAGTGTGAACATGCTGTTCAGATTGTCCTTATGGTTCAGCAGTACGTAAGGATGTGTGCCGTAAGCTCCCCAGCTGTATGCACCGGTACGTTTGTTTTCATTCTCATAGACATCGATCCAGCCATTGTCATAACCGTCTTGAAGGTTTTTTAGATAATCCTCTCCAAGTGGGTGAAGTCCATCCTTGATCTTCTGCTTCGCTTGATCGTAAGTGATGTCCATCTTGTATTCTTCCACAAGAGGAGCGAATAGATCGTACATATGAAGCTCATCCACGCCCAGCAGCTTCTTACGGAGATTCATGTATCGATGTAGCAGAGGCAAGCTTTCATGGATCGTATCGATCAGGTTCGTATACACTTCCTTCGGAATGTTGTCGCCATATAGGGACATTTCCAGTACGGAAGGGTACTTGCGCACACGGGAATAAAATATGTTTTTGTTCACGTTGGCACTTAGAGTGGCGGAGATGGTGTTCTTTTGTTTACCGTAGGTTTCATAAACCGCTTTGAAGGCCGCTTCGCGCACTTCGCGGTTCGGATTCTCAAGGAACTGGATGTAGCTTCCATGCGTTAGTTCTACTTCTTTACCATTTTCGTCTTTGATTTTCGGGAATTTCATGTCTGCATTGTTCAGCATGCCAAAAATCGTCTGCGGTGCAGAGGACATGTTGCCGACCTGAGCGAGAAGAGCTTCCTCGGCTTTGGACAGAATATGGGCTTTCTCACGCTTCATTTCTGTCAAAGTGAACCGGTAGTCTGCAAGTGTTGGGTCAGCAATCAGCTTGTCAAGCTCACCTTCCGACAAAGCAAGAATTTCCGGCGTGATGAAAGAAAGAGCTTCACCGACTTCAACGCTAAGCTTTTTTGCCTTTTGGGTAAGAGCCTGGTATGTAGGATTGGCCGTATCTTCGTCATGATGCATATGTGCGTAAACGAATAGTCTCTCGGTATGAAGCCCCACTTCATCTTCAAGCTCGAAGCATTGTTTGGTCGATTCCGCATTGGTTAACTTGCCTTGAAAATCGGCGGCAGTCTTGATCAGACGTTGAACTTCATTGTAAGCATTGTCCCAAGCTTTCTGATCTGCGAACAGATCTTGCAGCTTCCACTGATGCTCGGTTGGGACTTCGGAACGTTTCATTACTTTTTCCATGGGAATCCTCCTTGATTGATGAGAATATGATATAGATCGGGCACCTTCGGCTAAAACGTCTGAGTGAAGGGCGGGAAGTGGCAGGAGACTTAGCGCTAAGGTCAGGCAGAGTGCTCTTGCACGCTTCATTGGGCATAACCTCCTCGAAAAAATAGTTTCGAGCGATAGTATGCCGCGTCCCCGTCCCTTTCATCCTTTACTTTAGGAGGAACCCATAGTAACTAAACTGTATACAATAATGTAGAAGGCGAACAAGACCAAGGCGACAGCAGTTAAAGCCATTCCTCTCCGGATCCTCTGAGGGATACGGTCCTTGTTCATGATCATAATGAGCCCAAGGCTGAAAGCAAGAATAATGAAGATAACAGCGTTGGAATAGTCCATCTGTTTATACCTGCTTGAAGGCGTCCATTATGCGCCGCCATTCATCTTCCTGTTCCGTATACTCTTCTTTCGGAAAACGGTTTTGTGCCCACTGCATCAAAGCTGGACGGCTCATGAAGGTATGCGTTTCTTCACCCCATTGGTCGGAAATTTCACGAAGAACGATGTAGCGACCCTGCACCTCAACCGTCATCATGTTCCATTTGTCTTTTTTGTATATTTCATGTTTTTTTATCATATGCATTCTCCGTTACTATTGGGCTTTTTGTGTAAATGATAACGCACTCGTGGTCTGAAAAGCAAATAAGAAAAACGCTTTAAAAAAAGCTGAGACAGCAAAATGATGGATTGCATTGTCAGAAAACATGGGATATAATATGGATATTCGCCATAGATGGCGGTATTTTTAGGAGGTTGTTCATTTGAAAGGTACAGTTAAATGGTTTAACGCAGAAAAAGGTTACGGCTTTATTTCGGTTGAAGGTGGCGAAGACGTATTCGTACACTTCTCCGCAATCCAAGGAGACGGCTTCAAAACTTTGGAAGAAGGCCAAGCGGTTGAGTTCGAAATCACTGAAGGTAACCGTGGTGCTCAAGCAGCCAACGTAACAAAACTGTAAGTTAACTCCTACAACGGAGATCTTATAGATTAAGAGTGATCTTAATCAGGATATTTGTTTACTAAGGCATCAGACACAGTTCTCATTGAGAGCTGTGTCTTTTTGTCTTTTGCTGTGTTTTTTTAACAATAGGCAGAGGATAAGGCGCTTCATAGAAAAAGGTAAGCGCATCGTCTTTCGGACGCAGCTTACCCTTTTTTGTATTATTTTGTGTCAATAGACTCTACTGTAGTCTGGGTTTCTAGATCGTCAATGGCTTCCACAAAAGTATCCATCGCTTTAGCAAACAGATGTCTTCCCAGAAATCCTAATGCAGCCACGAAAGCTAGAACAGTGGCTAGATAGTAGAAGGAATCCCTGCCGGCTGTTTCAGACAACATCCCGCCAAAGGTACCGCTGATCAGCCCGGATGCACTGGACCAGAATACCGTAAACAGTGCTATCCCGGTCGCCCGGTAACGGCCTGGTATAAGCCGGGTGATATAACGGACCGCATGTACCGATTCCGATACCGATCCCGAGTGTCCAGGATACGCCTGCAACGCTGATAACATATCCAATCCCTAATGCAAAAAAGGCATATCCTAAAGAGCCGAACACCCGAATGACCGTAAAACTTCGGCCATAACGCTGAGCGGTTTGAATAGCCATTGTATCGGGTTAGAGGATAGACAGGGTAATAGAAGAAGTAGAAAATCGTGATAATCAAAAAGACAGGAGTAAACCCGGATGCGCCGGTCATCTCAAGCAGCATGAACAGCTGTCCGGCAATGAGGATAATCATAATTTTTTTGAGTGTTTGATATTTATCGCTGGCCAAGCTCCAGATCATGTTGGAAAACATCGAGCTGTCAGGGACTGGCAAGACTTTCACTTTGAACATCTACAGCCAAGATGGTCAGTGGTTTGACTACGATCCGGATGTTGTTGAGTGTGCAACGGACTCCGACTGCCGATATACGAAACTGGACCAGTAGAAGGAACGAGTAGATTATCTACTCGTTCCTTCAGTATTTGCTAGGTATCACTTAACACTTCTAAAGCATGCCCCTTAAAACCACGACGATCTAAACATGTGTAGGTAAAAAATAGAATAGGCAGCTGCCACTAGAAATTCACCCTACTATAAGTCTTGGTTTTTATTCCTTTGTAGCATAATGCCAGTTGATCTGCATACCCAATTCCCCTAATTTACCGGTTTTTTTTACTATTGGATCATATGTAACCAACACAGGAAAAAAATTTGGTGAGACAATGAATGAAAGTTTTTCACCTACTTTGTTTTCATAAGAGACAAAATAATCCCCGAACTGAGGTACATACTCAATTCCTGTAAACGATAAGTCGCCCCCATATTTTACATAAACATATACTTGAGATGTAGATATCGCAGTAAAACGTTGTATAACTGGGATCTGTTCAATAATAATTAACATCAACAAAATTATAAGTACTATCCTAATCTGTTTAAATCTTTTTGACTTCAGTCCTTTTAAACTCATTCGTTTTTCCCCTTTTTAATAAACTTAGGACACTCAGATTAAACAAGGAATTTGAAAATTCAGGAAGAATTTTGTAAATATTTACTGGAAATATATTGAATCCTTTTGTTCATTGTGCTTTACTAGAATTGTAACAAATACACCTAAAATATGGAAGGAATGTTATCTGGTATGAAAAAGAGATATTTTATTCCTCTAGCCACTTGTGCTGCGCTCATGTTGAGTAGTTTTACTGCTTTTGCAAATGAGGTTACTCCTTCGCAAATTGTGGATTCAAATGAAATTGTGATTAGTGCCGATGTCAGTGTCAAAAATAATCCGTATATTGAGCAGCATCTCAATGAGAATAAGGAAGAGACGGTCGAAGAAAGGGATTATGTAGTAGATCCTGCTGAAGAAGAAAAAATCATTCTTGCCAATTTGGATTCGTATTACAAAAAAGATCTTGATGTCGCTGCTATACTTCAATCAATATCTAGCGAGCTAAATATTCAAGAAAAAACATTATCACTTGTCAAAGAAGACAAAATTAAGGCTATGCACGAAATCCAGAAATATTACACATCCATACAAGTTGCAGACCAAGAAGTACTTAAGGGATTTTTAGATCGTTATGCCAGTTCATCCGGTGATCAGCAGGCTCAAACATTTCTGAAAGAAATCACGAAAACAGAGACTGATTCAAATCAATTATTAGCAGCCTATAACGGATCTGCTGCGGGTAATTGGGCATATAACAATTATAATAAATACAGCACTAACTTCCCTGCCTTTAATGCAGGCTGGGGTAGTGATTGTACAAACTTTGTATCTCAAGCCATGTATACTGGTGGTGGGAAAGCGATGGCTGGAAATTGGTATGTTTATAAAAAGAATTCTACTTACCTAGCTCCTAAAAGTGCAAAAGAGTTAGATTACAGCTGGACATTATCAGATCCTAGTCCTTGGATTAGTGTCGAGGCATTCAGCAGTTACTGGAAACCAAAATCTACAGTTCATTCGTACTCTAGGACAAATTACGAACAAAACCATAGAAATGTTTACAACAATTCTTCAATCTATATGGGCGATGTAGTCATTTTCCATCAAGGAGCTGCAGGCTGGATCACTACCCCAACCCATGTCATGATTATTTCTGGCTTTGACGCTGCTAATGCTGATTACAAACTTGCCGGGCACTCCAATGAAAGACAGGCCCTTCCACTTCTTGATGCTATCTCAAAATCTTATGGTAACTATGACTACTTTGAAATCCTTGAAATTCCAAGCTAATACCCGATATTTCGTTTGAAGAAAATTAACATAAGCGATATCAAAGCCATATACGAAAACAAAAACATCTGAAAGAAAGCCGGCTATTCCTATTCAAGGGAATAGCTGGCTTTTAGTTTGTAACAATGTCGATACCGTACGTATAAGGCGCTCTTTTTAAGGATGATCTATTATTTATGTCTTCAGAAACTGGAATCTCAAGACTAAAATTTCTAAACTTCAGTTTACCGTTTATCCGCGCTAAGATCTCATTAACAATCGCCTTGTATACCCCGAAAGGTCGTTCACTTATATTATAATTACCTTTGCCTATGATCCATACATAAGGGAATATTTTCCTACCTATTGGCTGACAAGGCTCTCTCCTTTACTCCCTACTCAGGTAATACTGCTCATACAGGTTTATCTTATCCTGCATAACTCTTTCAGTGAACTGGTTTTGCTGGATCTCCACAAACCAAGGTATGCCTTTCTATATCACAAAAGCGCCCGGTTCTGTAACTGTGAACGCCCGAGATAAGGCGATAATAACTGATCTGGAACGCTTTCGCTGCTTAAGCCGAGATGATGTGGCGAACATCACTTTTAATGCCATGCGAACAGTTCAGTTTAGAACACGGGTTGTATGACAACGCTAAGTATAGCACAGTGCTGATAGGTGAAATGTTGTTATTCGGATTTTACATAAATTTCAGAAATTAAGTCTTTTTTTAGAGAGAAGAAAGTATAAACATCGGAGCAAACCGCATCCTTATCTCCCAAGAAAAACTACCGCTAAGTGCGGTCTGTCTTCTTGAGGTACGTCGATAGAGATTTTTCTTACGAAAAAGATTGAACAAAGATACGAAAACCACCCGAAATATTTCTTCAGTGATGTGTGTTATTTGTACAAAAGAGTCGATCATATTATAATAGGTTTGATTTGGATAGGTATAAAAATGACAACCATGTGGAGGCAGAGTTCATTGAATGATCAAGAGCTAAGCCGTAAAGTTCCGCGTAGTCCAATCGGCCTCATGAGCCGGGTGTATAAGTTCATTCTCCCGGAAGTGGCTGCCGAACTGGACCAGTGGCGTCGGGACGCCGAACAAATTCCCAATGAGGAGCTCCGAAAGCAGGCACTTGCCAGCATTGAAACGAAGCAATTTCATTGCCAGGGCGGGGCAGTTTATGCCGCAGCGAGCCTACCGGATAAGCATATTTTGATTCCGTTAATAGTGGCTTATCAGACCATTAGCGACTATCTCGATAATTTATGCGACCGTAGTACTTCCTTGGATCCTGTCGACTTCAGGCAGCTCCACCAGTCGATGCTGGATGCGGTGACTCCGGGTACGGAGCCGGCGGATTACTATGCATACCGTTCGGAAAAAGAAGATGGCGGTTACCTAGGGCGTCTTGTACAGACCTGCCGTGACTGCATTAGTCAGCTTTCGGGATACGAAGCTGCCAAGCCGTATATTCGCGACTTGGCCGAGCTTTATATCGACTTACAGGTGTACAAGCATATTCATCCGGAAAAAAGGGAAGCTGCGCTCCTGGAATGGTGGTCACAGCAAGCCCATCGGACGCCTCATCTAAGGTGGAATGAGTTTGCTGCCGCAACAGGGTCTACCCTTGGGGTATTCATGTTGTTTTTGGCTGCAACGGATCCATTTCTGGATGAACAGGATGCATCTTCTATTCATGCGTCTTACTTTCCCAATGTATGCAGTCTCCACATTATGCTGGATTATCTGATCGATCAAGACGAAGACAGGTTGGGCGGCGATCTTAATTTCTGCAATTATTATGAAGACGCCGATACGATGCTGAACCGTATCGCTTCCATCGTTGAATGGGCCCGGAAGGATGTTACAGCAATTCCCTCAACTCCTTTTCATCGTATGATCATTGAGGGATTACTGGCTTTATATTTATCCGATCCCAAAGTCAGCGAACAGCAATTGGTTCGCTCCGTATCCAAACGGTTGATGAAGAGAAGTCCGATGACGCGTCTTTTCTTTTTTGTCAATAGTCGATGGATCCGCAAGCATAAGAATGAGTGACAATAAGGAGGAAGAAGAACATGGCAGAAGTTAAAAAAATTGCAGTTCTATCAAGCGGGGGAGATTCCCAGGGGATGAACGCGGCACTGCGTTCCGTTGTTCGAAGCGGCTTGTATCACGGGCTAGAAGTATACGGTGTTCAACGCGGATATCAAGGTTTGATTAATAATGAAATTTATCAGATGGATCTTCGCAGCGTCGGCGATATCATCCAGCGCGGAGGTACGATCCTGCAATCCGCCCGCTGTCCGGAATTCAAGACACTGGAAGGCCAGCAGAAGGGTGCCAACGTGTTGAACGAGCACGGTATCGACGGCCTTGTTGTGATTGGCGGAGACGGCTCCTATCAGGGTGCCAACAAGCTAAGCAAGCTGGGTATTAAAACGATGGGACTGCCAGGTACAATTGACAACGATATTTCTTTTACCGATTATACGATTGGCTTTGACACGGCCGTGAGCGTTGTTGTAGATGCGGTTAACAAACTGCGTGACACGATGTCTTCTCATGCCCGTTCGTCCGTTGTAGAGGTTATGGGACGCCACTGCGGGGATATTGCCTTGCATGCAGGGCTTGCCTCCGGAGCGGAAACGATCCTGGTGCCTGAAGTGCCGTATAACATGGATGAAATTGCTGATCGGATGAAGGAGAACTTCTGTAACGGTAAACGTCATAGTATTGTGATTGTGGCTGAAGGAGTTGGCAAAGGTGAAGATGTGGCAAACGCTCTGAAGGAGCGCCATGCATCTATCGATGCTCGTGTAACCGTACTGGGCCATATTCAGCGCGGTGGAGCACCGACTCCGTTTGACCGTAACCTTGCAAGCCGCCTTGGCGACTTCGCAGTTCGCAGTCTGATTCAAGGTGAGTCGGATAAGGGCTGCGGCATTATAAAAGGCGAACTAGTTCTTACGGATATTGACAAAGTCGTCAACACGAAAAAAGAATTCGACATGGATATGTATGAGTTGGCATTGCGCCTGTCTCAATAAGCAACTTTTCCAGAACCGGCCCTGCAGGAAATCCTGCGGGGTTTTTTTCAAATATATTCTAGACCAGAAAGGGGGAGAGTGTGATGTATTTATACCGATTGGAAGTGGAATGTGACAAAGGCAAGTTGGTAGTGATAACGGCTGCCGAGGATGAAGAACAAGCATTTTCTGCGGTGGATGAGCATGTTGAGCGGCATTTTCTAACGATGCCGGATATCCGGGAAGTGACCTTGCTTGAAAAGAAACGGATTTCTCCCGGCGCGGCATATGTTATTGAAACGTAAAAAAAGGGACTGCCTGATGGCGGTCCCTTTACTGTTAGTGAATTTAATGTGCATCAGCAAGCTTGCCGTGGGCAAATTTGCGCTGAACTTTGACCAGGCGGATGAGCAGGAGGGTAGCCCCCACAGCAAGGCCTGTAATTAATCCGATCCAGTATCCGAAGGCGGCTAAAGAGGTGAAGTTAGCCAGCACATAACCTACAGGTAGGCCGATGACCCAGTAAGAGAGAAACGCGAGCATAAATGCCACGTTGACGTCTTTATAGCCGCGTAATGCCCCTTGAGTCGGTGTTGCGATCGCATCGGATATTTGAAAAAAGATAGCGTACAGCAGAAAATGCTGTATCAGTTCTACAACGCTCGGTTCATTAGAATAGAGTCCTGCTACCTGACGGCTAAAAAGCATCAGAATAACGGCTGTAATCAATGACAGGATAACGGCTAGTCCGATTCCAAGCTTGGCATACTGCCTTGCATCTTTCATTCGCCCTGAACCGGCTTCAAATCCGACCAAGATCGTCAAGCTCATACAGATACTGAGTGGAAGCATGTATAAGGTTGTTGCAAAGTTCATGGCTGCCTGATGAGCTGCAATAGTAACAGTATCAAAATTGCTCATCATCAGGGTGACCGCCGCAAATACCGCTGTTTCAAAAAAAATCGAGAAACCGATGGGCACACCGATCTTCAAGTGACTCTTCCAGGCGGCAATCGAAATCTTCGGAATGCTTCGAAATATGCGGAAGCTGGAAAATGGATGCATGTTATGAACAACCACAATTGCAACGAGAAAGACAACCCAGTATGTGATGGCTGAGGCAATACCTGCACCAACACCGCCAAGTCTCGGGAAGCCCCAGTTACCAAATATGAATAGGGCGTTCAGCGTTACGTTGATTGGCAACGAAATAAGCGTAATGACCATGGATACCCGGGTTTGTCCGAGACCGTCAATGAAGCAGCGGAGCACAGTATAAGCGAAGAGAGGAACAATACCGGCTGAAATAGCCATCAGGAAGTGGGAAGCGATGTCTCTGACAGCAGGCTCCAGCGTCATGGCATTCAGTATGTTGGGAACGACGAGATAACCGATGCCGAGAACAACCAGAGCCAGGATCACTGCGAGCCACAGAGCTTGTATAACCTGATAGGCTACTTTATCCTCCCTACGGGCGCCCATAAATTGAGACACAATCGGGGTGATCCCCATAAGAATACCGCTGAGTCCAGTCTGAACAGGTATCCAAATACTTGTTGCAATAGCTACCCCGGCAAGATCTGCCGAGCTGAATTTACCAGACATATTCGTATCGAAAAAAGTGATGGCAGACAGAGCAAGCTGTGTGATGAGAATAGGAAGCAGAATAACAGCGAATTGTTTCAGCTTCTGCCGGGTTGTAAATGTCTTATTCATATAATGAGATCCTTCTTTGCTGGTATATATTTTTAACAACTTCCTATTGTAATCAATCTGCTCCGATATAACAATCTATAAGAAAATAAAAAGGTCCGGCACGTTTGGCTGGACCTTTCGAGAATGGATCATAATGGCGATTTACTTGTAAGTTACACCTGGAGTGTAGCGATTAGCCGCATTCCAGAGCAGGTATTCATCTACATTCATATCCTGAAGCGCACGGATTTGTTCTTCAATTTCTTTTTTCCCGTATTTGGCATAATTACCGCTACCGAGCCAGCTGGCGGTAAAGTCCTGAATCCAAGGACGGATAATTGGCTTGTAGGATCCGAGCGGATCGAGTTTTTTATGCGTGTCTTTCATAGAACCCTTGATTGTCTGATAAGGCGCTTTGTCAGGCACTTTGGAGCCGTACCAGCCTGTCGTGTAATGACTCGGATAAACCATAGGGCTAATGACGTCTACATGCTTGGAAATTTTGACAAAGTCCTGACCGATACCTTCTGCTGCCGGTACAGAAGCTGCATATCCAAAAATATCGACCGATACCCGAATGCCGAGCGGTGCGAGTTCTTTACGGGCATATTTAACAAACTCAGATATGACATCAACACGGGATTGATTACTCTTCGTATATTTCAAGGAATCGGCTCGTTTTTCGAACCCTTCTGGGAAGCGAACGTAGTCGAACTGGATTTCTTTAAACCCGAGTTTGGCTGCTTCCTTGGCAATTTCAATGTTATAGTCCCACACTTCTTTGCTGTACGGGTTAACAAAGCTTTCGCCTCTGCCGTTTTGCCACACGCTGCCGTCGCTTTTACGGAAGGAAAGTTCAGGATTTTTCTTGGCGAGGATCGTGTCTTTGAATACAACCACTCTGGCGATCGGATAAATGTCGTGCTTATTCAGCCGCTGCATCAATTTATCGATGTCTTTAATAAAAGGCTGCGGCTTTCCAAGCTCTTTAAGCTTAGGATTATCCGTCTTATAAGTTATGTATCCCTCATCATCTTTAATGTCAATAACCATGGCGTTCAATTCGGTCTTATCAAGCAAATTCACAAGTTGATCCATACGTGAACCGCCTGCACTGTAAGCTGTCACATAAATTCCTTTCACTTTGGGTGCTTCTTCCTGTGGATCGCTTTTCACAGTTGTTTGCTTGGGACCGTTATCTCCGGTGTTTTGCTGCTGGGTTATGGTGGAATTAACCGTAGTGTGAAGCAAGTTGGTCACTTGACCAGCGTCCGGCTGCCCGTTTGCTCCCATTCCTCCTATAGTCCAAATTAGTAAAGCTAAGATGATGTTCATAAATGCTTCTCTCCCTTGTGTACATTCACTACATGATTATAAAGGAACCGCTACCAATAAAAAGAACAGGTTTGTTACAATAAGAATACTGATATGTAACAGAGGGCTTTTTATTTTAACCAGGTACTAAGTGTTTTTAAACGAATTGGGAGTGATTAAAACGGAAAAGTCTGAAGTTGCGGATGATAACCACTTTATCGAGGATAAAAAATGCCGTTTCTCCGCGAAATATTTCGGGAAAAACGGCATTGCTAACAAAATCTTGTGACTTTTGATCACGATTTAATGAAGGTAAGCTTGGTTCTGATGCTCGCAAATACTGTATTGAATAATCTCCAAGGCGTCGTCCTCTTCCAGAATATTCAGCCCATCCCTTAGAACGATCATGGAATTCAGCTCGTTCTGTCTAAAGAAAGGCATCATGTCCGGAAACCACTTCATGACGATTTCTGACAGTTTTACAGTTTCCATTTCCACAAAAATCACCCTTTCCTTCCTTGACGTTAGGTTAGGCAGGACGTCTGCAGTAAAACGGAAAAGCTAATAAAAATTGCCTAGGGGCTGGTTTAAAGATACCTCATGAATATTGTAGGAACCGCGCTTTAATATTATACCACAATTATTAATCTTTATCTCTTGAAATGGGAAAAACTAACTCCTGCGGAATTGTCCCATAACCGCAACTGTCTCCACAACGTTAACAAAAGCTTCTGGATCCGTCTCGGTAATGATGGTTTTCAATTCGGCAAGCTCATACCGGGTTGTTACGGTCATCAGCATATCTTTTTCCTTGTGGCTAAAGGCTCCTTCGGTTTTAATCTTAGTAACGCCGCGTGGACGCTTCAGCAATTTTTCAAGCAGTGCTTCCGTCTGGTCAGTCACAATAAACAACGTAACTTTAATGTGGCTAATGTGGACAAGATCAATGATCTTTCCGGTAACGTAAATAGATAGCATGGAAGCCAAGGCTAGATTCCAGTCCTCTTCCATATAAGCTACTGCCAAAATAACCAAAGTATTCATTCCAACAAGCACATTGCCAACCGGGAAATCACGATAACGCGTCACAAGGGAACCGATGATATCAAAGCCGCCTGTGGAGCCGCCGACCCGAAAAGATAATCCGCCGCCAAGACCTACCAAAACTCCGCCAAATACAGCAGAGAGCAGCATATCAGAAGCCACCGCTTTAACAGGAATAAATTCCAGCAATAAAGTGACCATGATAACGGACAATATACTGAACCCAATAAACCGTTTGCCAAGCTTAATCCACCCGGCAATCAGAATCGGGATATTAAGTACAAAGTACATGACACTAATATTGAAAGGGGAAAAATAACCAATCAGCATGGCTAGTCCGGAAACTCCGCCGCTGAGAAGATGATGGGGGATGAGAAATAAGTTAAAGCCGCATGCTATAACGATTCCGCCGAACAAAATGGCGAGATAGCTCCAAATATGTTTTATCAAATGCATCACCTCTATAAGTAGTATTAGTTAAAGGAGCTTGCTGGTATTCCAGAATTGTTTTGTGATATAATGTGTTGGATATTCTTGAGTAGTTCGTTACAATGAAAACTTTGCATGCTTAACAGGATGATTATACATTAGCCGACCCATGGACTGGCGGCCAGATAAAAAAACGGTCCACCTCATGCAGAAAATCCTGCGGGCCGGGAAAGCCTATAAACGTTACCGCTACTTAAGAATACAGAGAAGAAAGTGGGATGTCCACTAGATAGAAGGAGTATGAACCTATTGAAAACATTTGCAGAATTCGGTTTGGAGCCACAGGTGCTCCAGGCAATAACAGAGTTGGGGTTTGAAGAAGCCACTCCGATTCAATCCCAATCCATTCCGATTGCGATCTCCGGCAAAGATATGATCGGACAAGCACAGACCGGTACAGGTAAAACCGCAGCATTCGGTCTTCCCCTGATCAGCAAGATTGCCAAAGAAGAGGATCGTATTGTCGCTCTCGTTATGACACCGACCCGGGAACTGGCTATTCAGGTAGCTGAGGAAATCGGTAAATTATCCCGTTTTAAAGGAATCCGTTCCCTCCCAATTTACGGCGGGCAGGACATCAGCCGCCAAATTCGCGCTTTAAAAAAGAAGCCTCAAATTATTATCGGCACACCAGGACGTTTACTTGACCACATTAACAGAAAAACAATCCGTTTGGATGATGTTCAGACCGTTGTTCTGGATGAAGCAGATGAAATGCTGGATATGGGCTTCATGGATGACATTCAGTCCATTCTTAAGCTCGTGCCTGACGAACGCCAAACAATGCTCTTCTCGGCAACAATGCCTCCTAACATTCAGAAGCTTGCACAGCAATTCTTGAAAAACCCTGAGCATGTATCCGTTATTCCTAAGCACGTTAGTGCGCCATTGATCGACCAAGCTTACATTGAAGTGCCTGAGCGTCAGAAATTTGAAGCTCTGAGCCGCTTGATCGACATGGAATCTCCTGATCTTGCCATCGTCTTTGGACGTACCAAGCGCCGGGTAGATGAACTGGCAGAAGCATTGCAGAAACGCGGTTACTCCGCAGACGGACTGCATGGTGACCTGTCTCAGCATCAGCGTGATACGGTTATGCGGAAATTCCGTGATGGTAGCATTGACGTTTTGGTAGCAACAGACGTAGCTGCCCGTGGCCTCGACGTATCGGGCGTATCACATGTCGTGAACTTTGACCTTCCGCAGGATCCAGAGAGTTATGTACACCGTATCGGCCGTACAGGCCGTGCTGGTAAAGAAGGTACGGCATGGTCTTTCGTAACTCCACGGGAAATGGATCACCTTCATTTCATCGAACGGGTAACCCGTCACCGTATTCCGCGTAAGCCGCTTCCAACGATGGCAGAAGCTATTGAAGGCAAACAGCGCGTAACTGCGGAGCGTGTACTTGATACCGTAGAGAACGGTGAGCTTAACGAGTACAAAGGTTTGGCTATTCAGCTTCTAGAGCAGTATGATTCCGTACAGTTGCTCGCATCAGCGATGAAACTGTTAACTGGCGATTCCAAAAAAGAAGCTGATGTACAGCTTACACCGGAAGATCCGATTCGCGCGAAACGCCGGAAACCGGATATCCGTAGTGGACGCAAGCCTAGTGGCAGTTATGGCCGCAGCAACAACTCCGGTGGTTACAACCGTGATCGCAATAGCAGCGGTAGCGGTGGACGTGGAGGATACTCCAAAGGCGGCTACGGACGTGATGGCGGTAGTGGCGGCAGCGGCGGCTACAACCGTGACCGAAGCAACAGCGGAGACCGCAAGCCTCGGACTAACAGCGGAGACCGTCGCCCTAACCGTAGCGGTGACGATTCTTACAGAGGTTAATCTGGCTTTAGATTGATGCCAGCAAAAAGGAAGACGGAGCAACTGCTTAAAGCGGCTGCTCCGTCTTTTTTGATTTAGAGATAAGAAAGTATAAACTTTGGAGTAACAGCACCCTTATTAGACGGACTTAGATCATTATTAGATGAAGCAAGAAGTACAACGCAAGATAATAACCAGCAAGATAAAGAGGACCAAGATGGTCCCTATTGAAGGACCGAATCCAAAACCGCCGACAGTACCACAGGACATGAACATTCAACTCCTTTACCGTTAGGTTGTTAATGGTTGTTTATGATTACGTCCATATATTATGGGGGGATGGCATGGATGGATTGGACGTTAACCCAAAACCTCTGTAAATTAGGCTCTGGTCATAGGTGTGCAAAATAAGGTATATTATTAGATACATGCATGTGATTGAGTGAGGAGGAAACGTTTTGGAAATGAAAGGAGCCATGGGTGGCTTATATAAAGTTACCGAATGGATAACCCGCATCGCTTTTACCAATATTTTGTGGGCTTTATGTTCTTCGCCATTTTTATTTATGCTTCTGACAAAGTTCTTGATGGCGGTTCAGACGCCGAATGCGCACAATGAGCAACTGTTGGCGAATTGGATCATGGGGATATTGGCCCCGTTCCTTCTATTCCCTGCAACAGCAGCAATGTTTACGGTTGTGAGAAAATGGGTTATGGGTGATCCGGATATTCCGATTTTTAAGACTTTTTTCAAGGGGTATAAAGAAAATTACAAACAAGCGATGATCGGCGGTTTTGTCTATACTTTGCTGTTTGTCATCATGTATGTTGACTACACCGTTTATATGACACAGCTTGAAGGCTTCCAGCTTGTTGGAATTGTCATGTTGGTGTTGCTTCTTGTATTGTTCGTTTCCATGTTCAATTTCTTTTCGATGGCCGTTCATTATGAAATGAAGACACGCCAACTGCTAAAAAATGCGATCTTGCTTACACTGATCCGTCCGTTTCGTGTTTTTTCGACGCTGGCTGGATGCGCTATCTTGATATTTATCGGCACGAAAATGCCGGTGCTGTTCGTTTTTTTCCTGTTCTCTCTGATGGCGTTGTTTGCTTTCTTTAATTTTTATACGACATACCTGAAAATGCAGGAGCAGGCAGAACGTCTGAAACAGATTGAAGAGGAAGAATCGGCGGAACAAGCTTTGCTGGAAAGCATGGATAATGTTAAATCCGACGAAAAAGAGTCGAAACCACGAAAATCATAGGGTTTACTTTTTCCGAAAAAGCCCCTATAATAAGACTACATCCTGCGATGTGCGTTTCGGTATTCCGTTGTTTTGAACCAATGACGATGTCTCGGGAGATCAACATCGTTTCGTTGCTGAAAAGCCCTGTCTATACGACAAGGGGAATTCATATACGAATCTGAGGTCACCCACCTGTTTACGCAGGTTCGAAGACAATGTTACCGGACGGCATAGGCGGGTTTTTATTTAGCTTATGAATGAGCGCCTCTTCCTTTGATTTCGTCGAAGGTAAGGGGCGCTTTTTTGAAATTATAAGATGATGTATATAAATACAATAAAGGTTTGCTGAAAGTATAAACAATTGATACACTAGAGAGTGAAAAGGGAACGGTCATTTATAAAGGAGGAACGGTCTTTGTCATTAAAACGAGTTCTAACGGGTATCGTGCGCAGCTATGACGGCACAAGCGACCGTGCTAAAGACCCCAAGCTGAAAACGCGTTATTACAATCTCTCTAAAGAGAAGTGTTTTGAAGAAGTATCCTCAACTCTCAAAAAAATTCCGGGTTACAAAGTGCTTCATGAGGTGCCTTCAGTCGGTGAAATTACATTGGAGAAAAAAACCTCATTCGGACGTACATTGGATATTACGGTATCAGTGCTTGGAATTAATCCTGTAAGGTCCGCTATCGATATGTATTCGGCTTCCCGCGGCTCTCTTGGTGACCTGGGAGCTAACTATCGTGTTATTTTAAATTTATTTTCAGTTTTGGACAAAAAGCTCGCCAAGTATAAACTCGATAGTTAAACACGAAAAAAGCGGGAGAGCTGCTCTCCCGCTTTAAAAGTGTGACAATATGTAAGCAGAATATTATCGCAGAGACTTGACGGCCTCAATGGCTGCTTCATAGTTAGGGTGCTCTGTCATTTCGCCGAGATACTCCACATAAGTAACTTTATCGTTCTGATCCACAACGAAGATGGAGCGCATGTCGAGCTGGAATTCCTTAATAAGCACGCCGTAGCCTTGCCCGAAGGAACGGGATTTGTAGTCAGACAAAGTAATGACCCGATCTACACCGGCTGCTCCGCACCAGCGTGCTTGAGCGAATGGGAGGTCTGCGCTAACGGTTAGGATGACTACGTCATCTCCCAGTCCGGCTGCTTCCTCGTTAAAGCGGCGGGTCTGCGCATCGCATACACCGGTGTCAAGGGAAGGAACGACGCTGATCAGCTTGATTTTGCCTGCAAAATCCTTAAGTGATACGTCTTCCAGCAGATTTTTGCTGACTGTGAAATCAGGAGCTGTGTCGCCTACCTGAAGTTCGGGTCCGATGAGAGTAAGAGGGTTGCCTTTAAATGTAGCGACGCCTGTACGTTCTTGAGCCATGAAAAATCTCCTCCTTAAATATTTCAAAATTTGGTGATTAGGTTCATGGTACATTATAATCTTTTTAAAAAGGGAATGTCCACCTAAGGATACTCCTGTGTCCGATGATGGGATAGGAGGATGCCATGATATTTATTCGATATGAAAATTGGAAAAGCTACCTACGTTATTATCCGTTTACCTCGCTGCTGTTAATTGCGAACCTCGTCATGTTCTTTATTTTGACGTTTAACGGCGGATCGACAAACTTAAATACGCTGGTTGAGTATGGAGCGGTCATCAACGAAGAACCGTTTCGTGGAGAATGGTGGCGGTATTTTGCAGCTATGTTCTTGCACAACGGATTTGATCACTTGTTCTTTAACAGTTTTGGTCTGTTGGTGATTGCACCTCCGCTTGAACGAATACTTGGTACGTTTAAATATGCACTGCTATACCTCTGCAGCGGCTTTATTGCAAATATCGTCAGTGTTGCCCATTATGATAATATAGGCAGGCTTACGTTACTTGTAGGAGCCTCCGGTGCTATCTACGGGGTGTATGGAGCATTTCTGTATATCGCCCTATTCCAGCGTAACAAGATGGATGAAGCCTCTAGAAAGATGCTCTATACCCTGCTTATAATGGGGATTCTTTTTTCGTTTGCTCCTGGAATCGGCATGGTGGCTCATTTAAGCGGAATGGTTGGCGGTTTCTTTATTTACGGCTTGCTAATCCGTCTCGTAAAACAACGTCGGATGTGACCCGGTAATGGTGCGGTCAATGTATTTGATAATAAGTAAAAAGTAGCAAGGGAATTAAGAATGGAGCGATTATCGCGTGGAATTGAGACAGTTACAATACTTCGTAAAGGTTGCGCAGAAGGAACACGTTACCCAAGCGGCAGAAGAGCTTCACGTGGCCCAGTCTGCGGTTAGCCGGCAGATTCATCAGTTGGAGGAAGAGCTCGGTGTTAATCTGTTTATGCAGAAGGGACGTAACCTGCAGCTGACACCTGTCGGCCAGTTGTTCTGTAAACGGGTGGAAGGTATTATGAAAGATCTGGACCGTGCGGTAATAGAAATTCATGAATTTCTGGATCCGGAGCAGGGGGAGATACGGATCGGATTTCCCCACAGCCTCGGTATTCATCTGATACCGTCTGTCGTAGCGGAATTTCGGAAGAATTATCCGAATGTGAAGTTCCGCTTCAAACAGGGCATGTTCCCAACGCTGATCCGGGATGTCATCTCTGCGGAAGTTGATCTGGCTTTCGTATCTCCGTTCCCTGAGCGTCATGATCAGGTGGGGGGAGATGTGGTACTGACTGAGGAGTTATTCGCTGTCCTGCCTCCTAATCACCCGCTTGCGGGTGAGAAGAGTATCAAGCTGGAACAGCTTAAAGATGATCGCTTTGTACTCTTCAGCAAAGGCTACTCTCTTCGCCCGATTGTGTGGCATGCCTGCCTGGAGGCTGGTTTTACTCCAAAAATCGCATTTGAGGGAGAGGAAACGGATACCATCCGAGGTCTGGTCGCTGCTGGCATGGGAGTAAGTCTGCTGCCGGAAATGGCACTGTTCCAGACAAATCCGCTACAGCCAGCGAGAGTAAGCATCACAGAACCGAAAGTAACCCGCTCAATCGGGCTTATTCATCGGGCTGATGAGAAGCTACCACCAGTCGCTCAGGCATTTCGGACGTTTCTATTGCAATATTTCGGTCTTGGTCCGGCTGCACAGCCAACCAAAGACAGTACCCCGTCCCGCTCTTAGTACTGTATAAGATGAACGATAGATTCCACGAACAGGAATATTTCCAATAAAAGAAAAAGCAGCCCAGCCGAGGATTTTTCCTTGGCTGGGCTATTTGGTATTGTGCTCATCGGGGGGCAAGAGTGATCGGAGGAATGATTTGTACACGTAGCGTCTTATAGCAGACAAAGGGGGCGTCCCAGGTCAATAGACCTTGTAGGACACCCCCTTTTTATTATGGTAAAGCTGAGAACGATGAGCTTAATCGCGGTTGTTTAAAAAGATCATAATATAACGAAGCAATTCAAGCAGGGACAGAAGGGCAGCAGCTACATAAGTTAAGGCTGCGGCGTTCAGTACCTTGGCTACACCGCGTTCTTCCTCGTTTGAAATATAGCCTTCGGAAACCATGATTTCACGAGCACGGTTGCTGGCATTGAATTCGACTGGCAGAGTAACCAACTGAAAAGCAACTGCGGCCGAGAAGAAAATGATGCCGAGGCCGATCAGGTTGAAAGCCTGGAACATGAATCCGGCGATGAGCAGGAAAGGCGCGATCCCGGATGCAAAGTTAACGATTGGAAACATCCTGTGACGGGCAACCAGCATCGGATAGCTTACTTTATGCTGGATTGCATGGCCAACTTCGTGGCAGGCAACAGAGACAGCGGAAATCGAACGCTCATAGTAGACGGGTTCGGACAATCTCACAACACGCTGGATCGGGTCGTAGTGGTCAGACAAAGCGCCGGGAACTGGCTCAATCGGTACATCGTGGAGACCGTTGCTGTCGAGCATATGACGAGCTGCATCGTAGCCTGTCATTCCACTCGAATTTTCTACTTTAGCCCATTTGGTAAACGTTCCTTTCACTCGGAACTGTGCCACTAGTGTGAAAATGAATGCGATAATAATAAGAATAAACATTGGGTCAAAATACATTGATCATACCTCCATAGTTAGTATAGGAATTACATTGAAGTAAATTGATTGAGTAATATTTGCAGCGACTCGATACAAGCCGCTCCCTTCGGGAGGATATTGGTTAACACTGCGCGTGCCTGATTCGGCTTTAAGTCTTTCAGCAGAGGGTTAAGTTCCTTGACATCCCGTTCAAGCTGCTGGATTTGAATTTCCAGTTTGGTCAATTTATCTGTGACTTCAGCATCCTCAGCAACCGATTTCCAACGCTCCAGCGTATCTTTAATCTCTTCGAGGGTATATTTCTCTTGTTTTAGTTGATTAATACGTTGTAACGTGTTTAAGGTTTCATGACTGTACAGACGGTAATTTTTTAAAGTCCGCTTCTCGGGGTTGATAAGACCAAGCTTCGTATAATAATCGATGGTTCTTTCACTGATTCCGGCAGCCTTTGCCAACTCACCAATGCGATACAGATTCATGCGTGCACTCAAACTTCTCACGTTTTATCACCTCGCAGGCCTGTATGATTATGATATTAAATCCTAATAGAAATATGATACATGATCGTGAACCATACAGTCAAACGTCATGCTTTTTAAACGCTTTCTTTATTTCTAATAATTTGGATGTTATATTATATTACATATAAAATGGATTTTTATGACTATTTCATTGAAAAACGTTGCTAACTTGATTTTCCTGTGTTTATAATAACATTGATAATTTCACATATGTCATATTATCTTACACAGTGGGAGTGGGGAGTATGAAAAAAAGATGGCTCGGTTCTTTAATTGCGATGGGTACCTTGTTCGTTTTTCCAGTGAGCGTTTTTGCTGACGAGGGAGCGACTAACGTTCAACTACAAGCCGGTTTAAACTCAGTGTTTGTTTTTTTGGCTGCGTTGCTCGTATTCTTTATGCAAGCCGGATTCGCACTCCTTGAGGCAGGTTCGGTAAGAATGAAGAACGCAGGTCACGTTGCGGGTAAAACGGTGCTGACTTTCGGTATTAGTGTCGTCGCTTTCTGGGCTTTGGGATTCGGGCTGGCTTTCGGAAACGGCAATAGTTTTTTCGGATTGGAAGGATTCTTTCTAAGCGGAGACAACATGGTGGCCTCCTTCAGCTCATTATCCGTTTATGATGTGCCTACAACGATTATTTTTTTGTTCCATCTTTCATTCGCTGCCGTATCGCTTGCGATTGCATGCGGAGGTATGGCAGAGCGGGCAAAGTTAAGTGTGTATATCATATTCGGTATTTTATTTACGATTATCATTTATCCGATTGTTGCTCACTGGGTTTGGGGCGGTGGATGGCTTAGAAGCCTTGGTATGCAAGACTTTGCCGGTTCAACGGTAGTTCATTTGACGGGTGCTACGGCAGCTTTGGTTGCTACGATACTGCTTAAACCCCGTCTTGGCAAATACAATAAGGATGGTAAACCAAATAGCATTCCTGGTCACAACCAAGTTTTGTCTGTTCTGGGTGTACTGATTATTTGGATCGGATGGTTCGGATTCAACCCAGGCAGCACGATCTCGGCACTGAGCGACGGATTTTTCGGATTTGTAGCATTGAACACAAATATCGCTGCGGCCGCGGGTGCACTGGCTGCTCTGCTTATATCTTGGGCGGTTCTTGGAAAAGCGGACATTCCGAGCATGCTGAACGGCGTACTGGCAGCTTTTGTCGCCATTACCGGTGCTTGTGCATTTGTCGAACCTTGGGCAGCTGTTGTCATCGGTGCAGTTGCTGGTAGTATTACGTTCTTCTCTGCACAGTGGTTTGAGCGCAAAGGAGTAGATGATCCGGTATATGCTTTCTCCGTACACGGTATCGCAGGTATGTGGGGAGCGGTGTCTACCGGTTTATTCGCCGCACCTAGACTTGTTGAAATTACAGGTGTCGGTAATGCAGGTCTGTTCTACGGAGGGGGTTTTGGACAGATTGGCGTGCAGCTTCTCGGTTTAATCGGAACTTTTGCTTTCGTGCTGGTCATCTCCTTCCTGATTCTTGGGCTGATCAAAATGACGATAGGACTTCGGGTTACTGAGGAAGAGGAACTTATGGGGCTGGATATTAGTGAGCATGGAACGTATGGCTATCCTGAGCAAATGAAGCTGCTTGCAGAATCGGAGTCTAAGTCTGTTGAATTGCGGAATTTACCGAAAACAGCACCTGAAAGCGAGCCGGCCATTTAGCAGAATGGAGAAACCTGTTGTAGGGAGGGTGCAGCATGAAACCTCTGGAATCGAAAGATCTGTTCCCGGAATTCTCAGAAATACAGGAGGCGGGAACTGAGCATGAATTGAGAAAAGCTCGGATAGCCGGACAAAACAAACTTTTAGAATTGAAAAGTGACACGAGTCCGGATACTTGGATGGTTTGGGTGAACCGGATGCATGATGAAATCGGGCAGCGCGCTGCTATGATATGTGAACAGAAGATGGTGGAGGCTGGCTTCGGCCGGCCTCCAGCCCGTTATGCATTTGTTGCATTCGGAAGTGCTGGGAGACAAGAGGCCACATTGTGGAGTGATCAGGACAACGGTTTGATTATCGGTGATGAATTGGAGGATGGTGCAGAAATCTATTTCCACACGTTCGGAAGATGCTTGTCCGACATGCTTGAGGTAGCGGGATATCCGAAATGTACAGGAAAAGTTATGTGTTCTGAGCCAATATGGAGATTGTCACTCACAGCCTGGAAACAGCAGCTTACGGAGTGGAGTTCTGATCATGCATGGGAACCGACCCGGCATTTTATCATCGCTTCAGACATGAGACATATAGCAGGGAGCAGGGGGCTTTCCGAGTGTTGGATGGAAAACTTTCGAAGCTGTGTTCTGCAGCAGCCGAGCATGGTTCCAGCGCTTCTCCGCAATACGGTACGCCATAAAGCAACACTTAATGCCATGGGGAAGATTGTGACGGAGCGGTTCGGGGAGCATGCGGGAGATTTCGACGTAAAATACGGCATGTACATTCCTTTGGTTAACAGTATCCGCACCTTGGCTTTGCAGCGGGGGATCATAGAATCTTCTTCGTTAAAACGGATTGAGCAGACTATTCTTTTGGAAGGGGGCGGATTGCTGCTTGAAAATGTTCAACATGCTTTCATAGCTGCTCTCAGAATGAGGATGGATACTTCATTCCATATGAAAGACGGACTGATTGGTAGCAGCGGTTACATTCAGAAAGAACAGCTAAAGGACAAAAAAATGCAATATGAGTTAAGAGATATTTTAGGTGTAACACGCCGGATACACCGCTCACTTCAAAGAGAGCTTCGTTTTGCGGAGAGGAAAGGGCTGTGAGAGATCCAAGAGAATCTGGAGCCGGATTTTGGCGGTCGCTGCGCAAGGGTGATTGGAGTTCGGCGATTGCATCCATGAAAGGGGATCCTTCTGCTCAGCAGATCGCTTATATACGCTCACAGATGCGGGAGCAAAGGCGGCCCGAGATGCTGGCTGTACCATTGAATCAGTTGGAAACCGTAGTGTTCGATCTGGAAACGACCGGATTCTCACATCAGCATGGTGATGAGATCCTGTCTATTGGAGCTGTGCGAACAGTTGGGATGACAATCATCGAGGATGAGTGTTTCTATATGATTGTTAACAGTGGCGTACCTGTACCTGAGCATATTACGGCCTTGACCGGAATATCGCAACCGATGGTTGATGCTGCCGCTCCCTTGATGGACGGATTGCATGATTTTATGGCATTTGTCGAAGGAAAGGTACTTGTAGCTCATGCTGCCGGCCATGATCGAGCGTTCTTGAACGCAGCCCTTTGGAAAACGTCAAAAGTACGTTTAACTCACCGCTTGCTGGATACGATGATGCTGGCTCAGCATTTATTTCCCAGCTATCCAGATTACAGTCTCAACGAATTGCTTCGACATAGGAACATTCCGATACATGGGCGTCATCATGCGTTATGTGATGCGATTATGACCGCAAAGCTCTGGGTCACCTATCTGGAAGAAATTCAGCGCCGAGGACATGCCGATACTTTGGGTGATTTGTATATGTATTTAAGTGGATTGTAATAAGGTGTAGTCTTCCTGTCTTAACGTCCACGACCCGTGTTTCGTTTCTTGGTCTTGAGATGGCCGGGATGAACTTTGGGGCGGCGACAACTCCTTAATGATCCGGTAAGATTGCAGCAGAAGATCTCCGGGATGCAAGTTCTGAGGCGATCCTATGAAATACACATGGAACAGACCGCCAAATGATTGCAGCTGGTGTAAATCATCCTGAGAGGGAACCGGTGGGCTGGTTGGATGGCTGTGGAACAAGCCATATATACGGTACTTCTTAAACAGGAGAGACGTCCATTGGACAGGATCTAGTGAGAATTGATGCCGTGGGTCAGCAGCCGAGTTACGGACAGGTATATAGTCATCCAGCAGGAGGTTCTTTTCTGACTGGTTTCCCAGAAATACGCCACATGCCTCTTCGGGAAGACACGTAAAGGTGTGCTCACGAATCTTTTGAAGGACTTCAGCAGTAAGTTGTATTGAAAAATCTTCGTGAGTATAAACGCCCATGGTTTAATCTCCTTTGAAATGGAATAACTTCAACGGAGAAGGCGGAATTATTCTGGAGAAACGGAGTGGTCGCCTTTGCCCCCGGATTTCAACAATTGTATAAATACATAAAAGAAATCTGGGGGCAACAGCGATCGGAAGAATAATCCGCATTCGTAGTGATGTTTAGGCTTAAGAATCTTTAGTTCAACTCATATTCTATATAGAAATTCATCTCAAGCTAGTTTGAAAGTTATGCTATTCAGGGTACAATAGTGACTATAAAAAGTCTATCAGCAAAGGAAACTACCCAATGAAGCGTAATTTGACCATATTGGCAATACTTCTACTGGCAGGGGTCTTGGTGATCTATAACCAGGCGGGGGACAAGATTGAATCCGTGTTTATGGCTGAGAAACCGTTGCCTACCGAGACCGGCGCAAAGGCAGGTTTGCTTGCACCTGAATTCTCACTGGAAGGATTGGACGGCAAAACATACACTGGAGCCGGAGTAAGAGACAAAGCGCTCATTATTAACTTCTGGGCTTCCTGGTGCGACCCGTGTAAGCAAGAGGCGCCGGAGTTGTCGAAATTTGCTGCTGCATATGCAGAAGACCTGGATGTTTACGGGATTAACGTCACGAAATATGATAATGAGAAGAAAGCACGGCAGTTTGTTCAGGATTTTGCCCTGACTTATCCGATTATGTTGGATCAGGAAGGCAAGGTATTTGAGGATGTTTATAAGGGCAAAGTGTTTCCTACCAACGTTCTGATTGACCGCAGAGGTGTCATTACGGAAATCATTCTGGGAGCGCCTGACCCGGAAGATCTTGAGAAGAAGATTAAACAGCTCATTAAATCTTGAGCAATCATAAAAAGAGCACGCTCCCGTAAATGAGAAGGGAACGTGCTCTTTGCATACTGAGGCGTTTGGTTTAATGGTTAATGATTCCCTGCCGTGGCAAGGATTCGCCTTCGGTCTCTGAGGGTGAAATCTGTCCCAGTAGCGCATACCGCATACTATCGACAAGCGCTTCCCAGCTGGCTTCAATGACATTGCCTGACACACCGACCGTGTTCCAGGAATTTTCAATATTTTTGGATTCGATCAGTACCCGTACTCTGGCCGCTGTAGCGTCTTTATCGTCCAGTACACGTACTTTGTAGTCCGACAGATGCATGTCTTTCAAGGAAGGGAAATATTGCAGCAGCGCTTTTCGTAGTGCATTATCCAGCGCATTTACAGGTCCATTGCCTTCCCCGGCTGTATAAATGCTCTGCCCTGCCACATTAATCTTCACGAAAGCCTCGGAGACAACCGGTCGACCTGCTGTTTTCTCTACCAGCATTTTGAAGGATTCAAAGGTGAATAATTCCTGCAGCTCACCGTTTGCTTCCCGAAGGAGAAGCTCAAGAGAAGCATCCGCACCTTCGAACTGATAACCCTGATGCTCAAGATCCTTAATTTTACCGATGACAAGCTTGTATTGCTCACTGCTTGGATCGAAATCGAGCCCCATATCATGCGCCTTGGATACAATGTTACTTTGTCCTGCAAGCTCGGAGACGAGTACCCGCTGTTTGTTGCCAACCTTCTCCGGTTCAATATGCTCGTACGTTCTGGAATCGCGCAGAATAGCAGAGACATGAATGCCACCTTTGTGGGCAAATGCTGCATTACCTACGTATGGCTGGTTCACAGGCATGTTAACGTTAGCGATCTCACTTACATAACGTGCAGTGTTCGTGAGATTGTGAAGATTAGCTTCGCCAATACAATCATAGCCGAGCTTAAGTTGAAGGTTCGGGATAATGGAGCACAGATTGGCATTGCCGCACCGCTCGCCGTATCCGTTCATTGTTCCTTGAACATGCCCTACACCGGCTTGGACAGCGCTTAGTGTATTCGCAACAGCTAATTCGCAGTCGTTATGGGTATGAATACCGAGCGGGGCTCCAGGTAGGAGACCGTTTAATGAAGTTACGATTCCATGTACTTCATGAGGAAGACTGCCTCCGTTGGTATCACACATGACGAGCCAGTCGGCCCCGGCTTCCTGGGCTTTGGACAGAACAGAGACAGCGTACTCCGGATTGTTCTTGAATCCGTCGAAGAAATGCTCCGCATCGAAAATCACTTCAAGGCCCTGCTGTTTCAGATAAGCAATGGAATCAAAAATCATGGCGAGATTCTCTTCAAGAGTGGTCTGAAGGGCGGTGTGAACATGAAAGTCCCATGATTTTCCGACAAGTGTTGCTGCTCTTACGCCGGATCCCAAAATCCGGTGCAAGTTCGCGTCATGGTCTGCGATGGAGTCTTTGCGGCGTGTACTGCCGAAAGCTGTTACTTTGGAAGTCAGACCTAGTTCTTGTACTCTTTTAAAAAACTCGATGTCTTTGCTGTTGCTTCCCGGGATGCCGCCTTCAATATAGTGGACACCAAGAGCATCCAGCTTTTTGGCGATTTTAATTTTGTCATCCGCCGACAAGCTGATTCCTTCGCCTTGGGTACCGTCGCGAAGTGTCGTATCAAAGATGGAAATAGACTTAGACATGATGTCCTCCTTTTGCAAGTCCGGGATGGACCGTGAAAGTGATATAATGTTGTCATTATAGCATTTCTTTATGGCAAAGTGACAAAGAATTGAAATTTTCCGCCCTGGCCCTTTCTTGACCCTGACTCACGGGGAACGGTATGCTGAAGGAGTCAGAAATTATGAAAGAAGAAGGAATCTATCGTGGGAAACATTAACGATTACTATCCGGCAAGCGGCCGTGTCATTCTTCATGTGGATATGAACGCTTTCTATTGCTCTGTTCACGAGGCGGAGGAGCCGGAACTCTATCGCGGGAAACCGACGGCTGTCGCTGGCAGCGCGGAGCTTCGCAAAGGGGTTATTGTTACTTGCTCCTATGCGGCACGCGGGATGGGGATCCGTACCGGGATGAATGTTCGTCAGGCACTGAAGATTTATCCGGATTTGATTCTCATCCAGCCAAACTTTCATTTATATCGCAAATATTCCAATGCGTTCATGAATATAGCATACGCCTATACACCACTGCTTGAAGCGACTTCTATTGATGAATGCTATCTCGACATTACAGGCTCCAAACAGTTCGGGACCCCACTTCAGATTGCGGAGGAAATTCAGAACCGGATTCGGGAGGAACTGTCACTCCCATGCTCAATCGGTGTCGCCCCAAATAAGCTGCTGGCCAAAATGGGGTCCGATCTAAAGAAACCGAACGGCATTTCGGTGCTTCGTATCCGGGATGTGCCGAAGGTGTTGTGGAACCGTCCTTGCGCAGAGCTGTTCGGTATCGGCTCCAAGACGGCAGACAAGCTGAGGAAGCTGAATATCGTAACCATAGGCGAGTTGGCAGCGGCCGATGAAGGACTGCTAACCGGTACTTTTGGTGTCATGGGAAATTGGATGAAGCAAGCGGCAAATGGTCTGGATCATTCCCCGGTCAATGCTGAGCGGGAGCAAAGTAAATCGATTGGCCATACAACAACACTGCCCGTAGATATTACTTCTCCAGAGGATGTAAGACGTGTACTGCTTAATCTGAGCGATCAAGTGGCTCGGCGTCTCAGAAGACAGGAACTGATCGCAGGAGGCGTTCAAATCACGCTGCGGACACCGGACATGAAGACTATTACAAGATCCCGCCAGCTTGCCACACCTACAGAGAATACAGAGGATATATACCGGGAAGCCTGTTTATTGTACGAGAAGCATTGGACCCGGGAACAGCCGCTAAGATTGCTTGGAATTACGCTACAGCAGCTAACATCGCGTGAAGACTCGGCAATCCAGATGGACCTTTTTGATTATGAGAAACAGCCTAAGAAGGAATCACTAACCAAGGTGATGGACGAGCTCCGTAACAAATTCGGGGAAAGTGCAGTGCTGACAGCCGGAATGCTTGGGGACGATCCTTCGGCTCTGATCCGTAATCATAAGGTCAGGGGAACTTCTCTGCAGATGGATTTTGTTAGAAACACGGATCGCAAACCGGAACAGGAATAAGCGCTTTCTAGTGGAAAATGTTATAGAAATCATTTGTGTTACCAAAAAAATTGTATTAATATGTAGATGGTGCAGGGCAATATGTGCACCGTTATCTATGTTCTAGATATACAGGAGGCAGAGGAAACTATGGCGAAGTACACATGGGTAGATAAAGATACCTGCATTGCTTGCGGCGCTTGCGGCGCAACAGCACCCGATATTTATGATTATGATGATGAGGGTCTTGCTGAAGTCATCTATGAAGGTGACAACAACCGGGGAGTAACGGAAATTCCTGAGGACATGTATGAAGACATGGAAGATGCGTGTGACGGATGCCCAACGGATTCCATTCGGATTGCGGACGAGCCATTTAACGAAGAGTAATCATTTCTGCGGACGGGTTCGCAGGTTTTATTATAAGGTAGTGATTTAGGCGTCTTTGCTCTCATTGGGCAGGGACGTTTTTTTTTGTACACAGAATTCATCTGTAAGGTTATGTAAATCGGATAATACATAATGGAGGGCATTGTGCCGATAAATTGAATATACAAGAAGAAACGCCCTTGGCGTCCTTAGTTAAAGGACGGTGGCGTTTCTTCGAGAAATATAAGTCAAGTATAAAACGTAAAATTTATACTTTCTTATATTTTGAAAAAAGAACAGACGGAGGCTCTCATGTTGAACAATTCGCTGCATCTCAAGCGCTATGTGGAGACACATCCTGACAATAAAATGGCCTGGTACCTGCTCGGGAAGGATTACGAGACCAACGGGGAGCAAGGAAAAGCAAATTACTGCTTTAACCGTGCTGAAGAAGTGTATGAAGCATTTGAACTAAGTAAAGTACCTTCAGATATATGGAAAAATTACGAGGTTAGGCTTTTACAGGTCGAGAGGGAGAAGTATAAAAGGGGAAAGCGAATCCGGCGTGCACTTCTGGCAGTCGTATTGATGCTTCTGATTATGCTTCCTTCAGTGAACGCTCCGGGAGGGCCGGGAGCAAGCCTGGCAAAGATTAAGGTAAATGATCCAGATGAGATCCATCTGGCCATAGCCGATGCAAAAGATCAGAAGGATCGTAAGGGGCCTTTATTCACCGCTACGGCAATTCGTGGGAAGAGCTGGTCCAGTGTGCTGCCTCAGCTGTTGACCGAGCCGGACCGGCTGCCGCCGTGGACAGTGGCTCTGGGAATGGAACGGTCAGGGAAGTGGGAGATATGGTCTGAGAACATGCCGATCCTCTACGGCATTTATCGGGATACAAGCGGTGTCATTGGAATTCAACCTTACGAGGGAAGCCGGGCAGATTGCGACTGTATACCAGCAGATGGTACCGCGTTGAAAGATCCTGCAGAACGTTGGGCGGATGTACAGGTCCAGAATGCTGTTCTAACAGAGGCTATTCAACGCTACCGCGAGCGAAACGGTAAACTCCCTGGAAGTCTGGATGAGCTGACGAGACCATTTCCGCACAACTGGCTTTCTGGAAAATCACCGGCGATGAAAATTCTGTTTCCGATTCTAACTGGCACTGGTCCCGCAGATAAAAATGGTACACATAAGAAAAAAGAAACAGTAGGACGGCAGATACCGGAAGGCCTTGGTTCATCCCCGGATGGCCAGGCTTTTTTCACTGAGCGGCTGGAGGTTATTATAGACCGCAAAAATCACCGTCTAGGGGTAATTAGTGGTTCTGTTCTGCTTAGAAATTATAAGGTTGGGCTTGGACGTGACAATAAAACCCCGCTGGGCAATTTTAACATCAGTGACAAGGTAGTGAATCCGAACGGGTCTGCAAACGGCACCTATGGTTCCCGCGGGATGCAGCTATCGGATTCCAATTATGCGATTCACGGTACTCAAGATATTGGGAGTATCGGTGGCAATGAATCGGAAGGATGCATCCGCATGTATAGAGAGGATGTGGAGGAGCTGTTCGACCTCGTGCCCATGGGAACCAAAGTGAGGATTGAGGAAGGGGCTCTACCAAATGGCCTGGTCATACCGGATGAGCGCTTTACACTCAAACATTCCAAAGGCCAGTCGAACCCCCATAAGGTTTATCATTGGTTGGATTAAGGCTGGGATATAACGATCAGAACGATGATCAGAATGATCAGCAGGGTGATACCTGTGCCGATCCACAGGATGGCCTTCTTGTTAACTTCTTCCTTTTTTTGCTGCAGTGTTGGTGGTCTGCGCTTAGCTGACATGTCCATACCCCTCTTCTTTTGTATAGTCGTTAATTACCTTACATTGTAAAGGGTTTGTCCAAAAAATGCTATAACATGAGACGAAAGGGCAGGTGCACAAAAGAGGGAAGAAAACTTTCTTTTTACTTCAGAAACGGATAAACTGAGTGATAGAGAAATTATAAGCCATGAGAGGAAGAATGGATGTGCTGTACCGTAATATAGGCAAGCCTTTATTTTTCAAATTGGATCCGGAAAAAGCTCACCATCTTGTCGTAGGGGGGCTCGGGCGCACATCGTTGCTGCCTGGGGCTGAGGCCGCCATGCGCGGGATGTACGGAGTGAACGAAACACCCGACCTTGCAGTAGACTTATTCGGTCTGCATTTTCCTACGCCGGTAGGGCTTGCAGCAGGATTGGATAAAAACGGGCAAGCTGTAAGAGGATTTTCTTCCATCGGCTTTGGTTTTATGGAAGTAGGCACGGTGACACCTAAAGCACAGCCAGGCAACGAGCTTCCTCGATTGTTCAGGCTCCCTCCGGATGAAGCATTAATTAACCGGATGGGGTTCAATAACGAAGGCGCAGAAGCGATGGCTCGCCGATTATCCCTCCTTAAGGAGCGGCGGATTCCGGTAGCCGTCAATATCGGAAAAAACAAAGTGACACCGAATGAGGAAGCGCATGGCGATTATCAAGCTTGCATCCGCGAATTGTTTCCATACGGGGATTTCTTTGTTGTGAACATCAGTTCGCCGAATACACCGGATCTAAGGAGCTTGCAGCATGGCAGCGAGCTGTCCTCATTGCTGGATGCGGTCATGAGTGAGATGTCACATCAGGCTCAGATCCATGGAACACAAAAAGCAGTTCTCGTGAAAATCGCTCCAGACGTTAGCGACGAGGAACTAGAGTATATGGTGGATACGATTTCCCGAAGCGGAGTATCCGGCATTATTGCGACAAACACAACATTGTCCCGGGCTGGTTTAAGTCACGGAAATGCGAAAGAAACTGGAGGACTTAGCGGTAAGCCGCTGCGTGAGCGATCTACAGAGATCGTCTCAAGGATATATCAGCAGACCGGTGGCTCCCTGCCGATCATCGGCTCTGGGGGGATTTTTACTGCCAAAGATGCTTATGAAAAAATTCGCGCTGGAGCATCCCTGGTTGAAATTTATACAGCACTCATTTATGAGGGCCCTGAAGTGAATCGAAGGCTGCATGCCGGCCTAAGAGAATTACTAAAACGTGACGGGTATGCACATATATCCGAAGCGGTAGGAGCGAATCACCGCTAAAGGGTTAAAGACAGGAGGCACGACGATGGACGGTAGAGACTGGGGGACATTTTTGCTTCCGTATGAACAGGCCGTTGAAGAATTGAAAGTTAAATTCAAGACAATGCGTTCTGAGTTAAAGAAACGAGAAGAGTATGCACCAATCGAATTCGTGACCGGACGGATCAAGCGGATATCAAGCATTCTGGACAAAGCCAAACGGCTTAATGTCCCAATGGATCAATTGGAAACAGGAATTGAGGATATTGCAGGTATCCGCATCATGTGTCAGTTTGTCGAGGACATTCGGCGGGTAGCTGAATACATCCGCGAAAGAAAAGATTTGAAGGTTTTATATGAGAAAGATTATATAACCAATTATAAAGATAGCGGATACCGAAGTTTTCATATGATTGTGGAGTATCCGGTTCAGACTGCGCTCGGCCAAAAAATTGTACTTGCTGAAATTCAGATTCGTACGCTGGCTATGAATTTCTGGGCAACGATTGAGCATTCTTTAAGCTATAAATATCGTGAGAGCCTACCGGACGAAATCCGTAACCGACTGAAAAAAGCGGGGGAAGCTGCCAATACGCTGGATAATGAAATGTCGAGTATCCGTGAGGATATATTGGAGGCTCAGAAGCAATTTGAGGATAACTCCAATATTACTTCACAGCTGCTCAACGCGATGCATCAGCTGTATTTCTATCACATGGTTAATGAGGCGATCGAGTATCAAGCACGGTTCAACACCATTTGGCAGCAGCAAGGTCAGGATCACGATATGGAAGCGGTGAAGGAGCTGTTAACGGAGGTTAAGGAACTGCTGGAGACAGCCAAAAAGAAAGTCCGTGATCATGAAATATGATCCGCTTTACGCTGCCTATCTAGTTTATTTCAACCGAGACCGAGATTATTTCGAATGCCATGAGGTGCTTGAAGAGCTTTGGCTTGCCAGGGATCGGGATCCCCGTTATAAAGGACTGCTCCAGGCGGCTGTAGGTCTCTATCATTTTCGGAACGGAAACGTCCGTGGTAGTTACAAAATGATGAGCAGCGCCCATGCCCGTCTGCAGCCGTATCCTGCCGAAGAACTGGGCATCCATATGGGCAAGCTGGTTTCTGAGATCAGTGTCTATGCTGCTCGGTTAGCATCCTATGATACGCAGCCGTTTCCATATTATGATCTCACAATCGAGATTGTGGACACGGAATTGGTAGCGATTGTAGCTAAGGCATCCGCTGAGATTCAGCCCAATGTGCCTCAGCGTCGAGGTCCGCAGCGTGCCGAAAAACTTAAAAAGATTGTTCAAAAAGTCCGCTTTTGATCACGAAGTGAATCAGGAAGTGGGCTCGGCATCGAATCTTGAATTCAGCCGGTCCTTCCGGTGCTCACGTACCCAAAACGTACGCTCCGCTCCTCAGTCCCTAGCTTCTTCCAACCTTCTCGGTGCTGAAAACCGACCTTTTTGAACACGCACTTAAAGTGGAGTAACCATTTTGGGAAGCAGGCCTCTCATGGCTTGATATGAACAGGTACAGATCATCTGTACCGAAGGAATATAGCAAAACCCGCTGCATGTGGATCGCAGCGGGTTTGTTGATTTAAAGGAACGGCAGCGTCAAGGCCGACTTATACTTGCGGTGCTGTGCCTTTGTATTTATTATCGATGAAGTTCTTGATTTCCTCGACGGACTTGCCTTCGTCGTTCAGACGCTTCGCATCCTGCAGTTCAGACAGACAGATGCCGCATTGTGCACCGTGATCCGTCCACTTCACACCGTCATCATTCTTCTCGGCTATGAAACAGCGATGCAGGGAATCATGCAGTTTTCCGTCATCCATACAGCCGCAGTAACATTTTAGCTCCTTGAGAATATCTTCGAGATCTCCAACAGTTGCATAAGATGCTTGGGTGTTATCCGTGTAAACCGATAAAAGTTCGGGCATAACGGTAACAGAGGCGGTTGTCTCGTATCTCTCGGAGTCTAAGCCATGAGAGTGGGAGATAACTGATGGCTTGCGGCCACAGCCGGAGAGCAGGAGAATGCCGACTAATCCTGTAATCAGGATGGAATGTGCTCGCTTCATGGCGTTACACTCCCTTTAAATTTATCGAAAAATTGCGTGAAAGCTTCAGCTGTATTTCCACCTTCCATGGCTACAGCTGTTAAACCGCCGACCAGGCGTTCTTTCTCCACTCCGTTCTCGAAGAACGCAAGGGTAGGGGTATACTCAATATTGAACTTTCTGAAACCGTCCTGGAATTCACGAAGGTTGTACTGGTGAAGGTACGCTCCGCTTTCTTTCGCAAGCGGCATCAGCTCTGGTGTTGTTGCTCGGCAGCTAGGACAATCTGATGCGAAGAAGTATACAAAGAAGCTTTCTTTGTTGTCTATTTTCTTGCTTAATTCATCAGGCAGGATGACTTGTTGATAGTTGGGATCATCGAGGATTTCCTTCGTGGCAGGATTCAGCTCAGCGACTTTCTTACCGCCGTACAGCTCGCTTTTCTCACCTTGAGTATTCAGAAAAGCAAGCAAGCCGATGAGAACAAGCAAAATGCCGCCAAACAGATAAAGGCTTGTATAGTTCTTTTTCTTGCGGTTCAATTACTCACCCCCATATCATTGAAATAGTATTATTAGGGCATGTCCCTCTTAATGTATTTTATTATACAATAATAAATGTCATAGCGGAACACGATAGTATCCGCTCTTCATTATTCTAAAGGATAGGCAGGTAGATATATGGCATTACGACTCCCAGCGCCCTTTGAGGCGAAGATGAAGTCGCTCCTTGGCGATGAGTATGAACAGTTTAAACAATCCTATGAACAGACTCCTCATGCAGGCATCCGGGTTAATACATTAAAGATTAGCAAAGAACAATTTAATGAGATCTCTCCGTTTGAGCTGGAGCCCATTCCTTGGTGTGGAACCGGATATTATGTGGAAGAAGGGGTTCGGCCGGGACGGCACCCGTATTATCATGCTGGTCTGTATTACATTCAAGAGCCTAGTGCCATGGCACCCGTTGAGCTGCTGGAGGTGGAACCTGGTGACCGTGTATTGGATCTATGCGCTGCACCTGGCGGGAAATCGACCCAGATCGCCGCAAAGCTGGCAGGCTCGGGACTTCTGGTCAGCAATGATCTTCATCCGGACCGGACCAAAGCGCTGGCTAAAAATGTAGAGATGTACGGGGTAAGGAACGCTGTTGTGCTAAATGAAAATCCGGAACGAATTGCTGAAGCTTTTCCACAGTTTTTTACTAAAATCCTGATTGATGCTCCGTGTTCGGGAGAAGGGATGTTCCGTAAAGACGAGGATATGCTAAAGTACTGGGACGAATCCTCTCCACTTAAATATGCGGATATGCAAAGAGACATATTGTCTTCCGCCGCCAAAATGTTATGTAGAGGAGGAAGGCTTGTCTATTCTACATGTACCTTCTCTCCTGAAGAGAACGAAGGGATGATTGCAGCTTTTCTGAAGGACCATTCGGAGTTTTCAGTAGTCCCTATTGGTGACTCCGAGTGGTTCTCACCGGGAGAAGCGAAGTGGGTTGAGGAGCATAACTTGTCCCAGGGTGGCATGAGTGGTCAGGATAACGATCCATGTATTCAGCAGACTCTGGGTGCGGGTCGTCTGTGGCCGCACCGGGTTAAAGGAGAAGGGCATTTCTTCGCCGTTCTCCGCCGGGATGGTGAGCAGGAGGAGCAGGCTGATTTGGTTGAAATGGGAGAAGAAAGAGCCCTGCCAGTATCCTCTCCAAGAAAGAAACGTCAAGAGTCACGAAGTAATGGTGATCATCTGAAAGACAAAAAATTGTCAGGCTCTAAGCGATCTGGTGGGCGGACCGAGTCGGACCGGAAAGGAAGCGAACCGGGTTCGCTTACGGTTTTTTATGATTTTGTCCGCGATCAACTGAATCTAGACCTGTCTGCAGGTTATCCTGTAATGTATGGAAACTACATCTACTTGTCTCCGCTGCCGGAGAGCCGGCTGCAAGGATTAAAGACAGTACGTGCGGGTTGGTATATGGGGCAGATCAAGAATGGCCGGTTTGTTCCGGGCCATCCTCTTGCAACAGCGCTGAAACCCTCGGAGGCCCGCAGATCGGTCAACCTGTCATCCCATGATGGAGAAGCTGTACGATATCTGAAGGGGGAAACGCTAGAGATTCCCTTGGACCGAATTCATTACGAGTCTGTCACCGATTCCAAAGGGTATGTGTTAGTATGTATAGATGGGTATTCTGCCGGCTGGGGCAAGTGGCAATCTGGAATGTTAAAAAATGAGTACCCAGCAGGCTGGAGGTGGACATCTGTATGAGCGCCAAGGGCAGGACGACCCAAAGGCTGGATAAAGTACTCTCTAATCTGGGCTACGGCTCCCGTGCCGAACTGAAAAAGATCGTGAAGCAGGGGGGAATTACCGTAAATGGCTCATCTGTGAAGGATCCGGGAATGCATGTGGATCCGTATCAGGATGCCATAGAGATCGAGGGGGAAAAAGTTCTTTATAGGGAGTTTATTTACTTAATGCTGCACAAGCCGCCAGGTGTTATCTCAGCGACAGAGGATGCAAGAGACCGTACTGTATTGGATCTGCTGGACAAGTCCTATTTGATCTATGAGCCGTTTCCGGTTGGCAGGCTGGATAAAGACACAGAGGGATTGCTACTGCTAACCAATGACGGCAAGCTCGCTCACGAGCTGTTATCTCCCCGCAAGCATGTACCGAAAACGTATGAAGCGGACGTAGCCGGAAAGGTATCTGATGAGGATATCACTTTTTTTTCTCAAGGTGTCACGCTGGATGATGGATATGTGACGCTGCCTGCGGAGCTTACGGTGTTATCGGTTGAAGAGCGAGAGAGTGGACCGTTGTCCAAAATCTCGCTTACGATTCACGAAGGCAAATTCCATCAAGTCAAACGAATGTTTGAAGCGGTGGGCAAAAAGGTGGTTTACCTGAAGCGGGTCAGTATGGGAGAACTGAAGCTGGATGAGGCGCTTCCTATTGGTTCATATCGGGAGCTTACAACGGAAGAGTTGGCAATTTTGGGTAAGTAGCCAGTAAGCATGCCCTGACAGACACAATTTAATAGAGAAAATATATACGCATAAAAGGATGGGTGGAGACATGACTTATAAACTGGTAGCACTGGACGTAGACGGAACGCTGTTAAACGACGATCACGTGATGACGGAGCGGACGATGAATACGGTCATGGAAGCTTCGAAAAAGGGAATAGAAATCGTGTTATGTACTGGACGGGGGCCGCAAAACACCATTCCATTTATGGAGAAAATGGGCTTGACCGGTTACGTCATCAGTCATAATGGTGCTGCAACAGTTGAAGTGGAGACCCGTAATATCGTTCATCAGTTTGGTATGGACGAGAAGGCCCTGAATCCGTTCATGGATTATTGCCGGGAAAAGGGAGTTCATTTTGATGTCAATACAGCGTTTGGCATGTATGTCGACAACGTAGAGACACTGGCAGGTCCTGTCCGCCATATGTACGAAAACTATCTGATGCTGCCTTCCAACCTGCCGGCCTGGGAAGAGCTTAAAGAGCCGGTCGTGAAGTTTACGGCATTTGGCGAGGTTGCGGACATGGAAGCCGTGTTCGAAGACTGGAGCAAGTGGACCCTGGTCTTTAATATGCTTCGCAGCGGAGAGTATTTCATTGATCTTATGCATGAGCAGGCTTCGAAAGGGAACGCTTTGAAACAGCTGGCGGCCAAACGTGGGTTCCAGCCGGAAGAGGTTCTGGCCATTGGCAATTATTATAACGATATTACGATGCTTACGTTTGCCGGTATGGGCATTGCAATGGACAATTCCCCGGTAGAAGTGAAAGCAGCAGCAGATGCTGTGACGGCATCGAACAATGATGACGGTGTGCACGAAGCGTTAGTGAAATACTGCTTGTCCTAAATTACAAAATTAAAACCTGCGGTGATTGTTGATTAACGCGGGTATTGCAACTAATCCTCCGCACCGTCTTGAATGATGGTAACGGAGGATTTTTGACGTGGTTTATAGCGAACCTAAGTTAGCGGCTTCATCTGACGTTCTGGGGCTGGCGCGTATGCTTCGGTAAGCGGTGACGCGGTTCTTGCCATTACTCTTGGAATGATACATAGCCTGATCCGCCTGTTTCATCAGGTTGTCAGCGGTCGCACCTTTGCGAAGCGTGCTGTACCCGACGCTGACGGTGACTATAGTCTCTTCGGATACGCGGAACCGGATCTTCTCCGCTACTTGTGACACCCTGCTCCCTTTTCGTGCGACAATCGCAACCAGTTCCTCGCCGCCGTAGCGTCCGGTAAGACCGATACCGTCCAGTTCCTCTTCCATGATCGTAGCGACCTGCTGCAGCACTTCATCTGCATGGGCATGGCCTTGTGTGTCGTTCAACATTTTGAAATTGTCGATATCGCAAAAAATGGCTGAAATCTTTGTTCCGTTCGAAACGTAATGATTCAGATGTTTCATGAAATAGCGCCGATTATATAGTCCAGTCAGCCCGTCCGTAATGGAAGAACGGTAAATGGACTGCATCAGTTCGATGATGCGCTGAAACAGAATAAAAAAGATAATGCTGTAAAATACGAGGGGAAGTACGGCCGAGATTTGAAGCGGGAGACCGGGTTCGTCACCACCGTTTAAGTATTTATATATGATATGTATAGAAGCCCAAATCGAATAGATGGAAAGTCCCAGAGAGTATTTAAATCGCTGTCCGATACGGGGAGCAATCTTGGAGAATGACAAGTAAATAACAACCCACTCTATAATGGTTAAATAAAGATCCGGCCATACAGGGTTGATGGATGACGGAAGGAAGAGCGGAACCAGGAGCATTACGGCAGTTATTGCGGGAAGCCCATAATGCACTTTCCTGACACGACGATACAGAAGCAGAACCGAGAGGTTAAGCAGAATAAAGGAAAAGAGCTGAAGCGAACGCATGCTGGTCCCGCTTGGCAGCCATGCACGTCCAGAGAAGGCCTGATGGATGTTCAGTCCTTCGTATGTCATAATGAAGAAGAACGCGGCGGCCATGTAAACATAAGCCTTCTTACGCTGTTTGCTGTACATCAGCAGGCACATTATTAGCATCATGAGAGCTAAATAAGCACCGCACACGGCCGTAATGCTGAAAATCGGAAATGCGGACCACAATGTTGGATCGTTGGACAATGGTATCAGACTCCTGGAGGATTTATTTTCCTTTACTGAAACATATGTTCTAATATATCATAATTGAAAAGTGTCTGAAAAGAGACTTACAGAAAGGGAGATCTTCATGAAATTGCTGCAGGCCTTATTTTTCCCTCCTGAACAGCCGGGAGGCGTCTCTTCGATGATTCCTTATTTGCAGGACCGATTTCATTCTTCACGCTGGGACATGGAGATGTTCTGGCTGCCTAAAAGGATCCGCAACAAAGGACAAGAGGAGCCCGTATTTCACACTTTTGACTGGAAAGAATTCGAACAGAGCCCTATTGTTCTCAAATATATTCAAACGTACGTCGACTACATATGGTGGATCCGGCTTCGGCTCCAGAAGCCTTACGACTTGATCCATGCGCATCACCCCATTGCTGGTCTCGCCATGAAAACCGTATTTCCGGATACGCCGCTCATCCAGACGATTCATTCCAGCTACGAGCGGGAGCTTATATTAAATGGAAGAATCGAAGAGAATGGGCTGGAGCATCGTTTTCTCGTATCGTTGTACCGGGAGTTAGAACACGTCAGTCAGCAGCTGATTACGGTGTCTAAGTCTTTTGCTAACTATATGTCTTCATACGTTGAATTGCCAGAGTCCATTGCAATTATTCCAAACGGATTTGATGAAAAGCGTTTTAAGCCTGTGCCGCATGAGAATGAGATCCCGCAGCTCATTACGGTATGCCGTCTAGTTCCTGCAAAAGGACTGGATGTGCTACTCAAAGCTTGTGCAGAGCTGAAACGCCAAGGCTATGACTATGTACTTCATATTATCGGGGACGGACCGTCCCGGCAAGAGTTGGAGGATATGGCGAAGGATCTCGGTATATATCAGGAAACGATATTTTACGGGTATACCTTGCATCCGGAAGAATTTATGCCGTTCTTTGATATTTTTGTACTTCCGTCGCGGGCGGAGGCGTTCGGTTCTGTCTTTGCGGAAGCCGCACTGAGCTGCCTGGCGCTTGTGGGTAGTAATGTTGGAGGGATTGCTGAGCAGATTGAAGATGGTGTTAACGGGCTGCTCGTGCCTCCTGAGGATTATGTGGCTCTTGGTGAGGCACTTGAGAAGGTCATCTCAGATCCTCAGTATCGCTACGAGCTCGCTCGTTCAGCTTGGGATAATGCCAAGAATCGATACTCACTCACCAAATCAGTAAATGAACTTAAGAAATTATATTTGAAATATCAACCTTAAGAAAGAGGACATAGCATGCTTCCCTTCCGTTTTATTCATGCAGCAGATCTGCATCTGGACAGCCCGTTTGCAGGTATGTCCGGTTTAACAGATCGTGTACGCAAGTATTTGCAGCAATCGACCTTTATCGCGCTGGACCGGATGGTGCAGCTGGCGGTCCGTGAGAAGGTCGATTTCGTCGTTATAAGCGGGGATGTATATGACAGTTCAAACACGTCTTTACGAGCACAACTCCGCTTCATGGAGGCGCTTGAGATGCTGGACCGGGAACATATCCCTATATTTATCATTCATGGCAATCATGATCCGCTGGACAGTCCAAGGCTGGCGGTAACCTTGCCACCACTTGTGCATGTATTCGGACCTGTACCTGAGTCGGTGACCGTCGTCCGCCGCAGAGATGGACAGGACGTAGCTGTCATTACCGGCATGTCTTATCCGACGTCCAAGGTGAAAGAGAATATATCGCTGCAGTATAGCAAAAAGGCTGAGGCTTCCGAGCTGTTTCATATCGGGCTGCTTCATGCAAATGTGGATGGCAACCAGGAGCATGAAACATATGCTCCTTGCTCGAAGAAGGATTTAAATGCTGCCGGCTATCATTATTGGGCACTGGGTCATATTCATTCCCGCCGGACGCTGCAAGAGTCGCCTTACATCGTTTATCCGGGTAACATTCAGGGCAGAAACATCCGAGAGACTGGTCCGAAAGGTTGCTATCTGGTTGATGTGAATGAAACCGGAGCTGTCGCAATGGATTTTCGTGAACTGGATACGGTCCGGTGGTTCGATATGGAGGTTTCCATCGGGGGCTGCCGTCATCCGGAGGACTTACGACTGAAGGTGGAGCGACTGTTGGCCGACATATCAGAATCCTATACAACCGGATTCAGCATGGTTCGGATACGTATAATCGGCAGAGGGCCAATTCATCGGGAGCTTGAAGACGGATTTATTCTTGAGGATCTCCTAATTGATCTTCGCCGCAAAGCTGATAACCAAGCCGGAACAGTCGGTTTTGCAGGCTGTGTCTGGGTGGAGAGCTTTTGTCTTTCGTCTGGAGCGGAAATTCAACTAGAGACACTGCTGCAGGAAGATAGCTTTATTGGAGAATTGCTTCGTTTGGCCGAAGCGGAGCTCGCTGGGGATATAGGAAGTGACAGTGTGATCGGTCATGCCTTAAGGCCGATGATGGATCAACCGGAAATCCGGCTTTTACTCACGGGACTTACACAGGAGGAGCAGCGTGAATGGCTCCGGAGGGCGATGGAGCTTACGACTCTTCTTCTGCTCGACGATCAGGAAGCCGGAGGTGCTTCGGCATGAGAATACAACGGGTCAACATTCGCGGTTTCGGTGCGGTACATAACAAGGAGTTGGAGCTTAGCCGCCCCATGACCGTATTATATGGACCGAATGAAGCCGGAAAGAGCAGTGTTTTATATTTCATTAGAGCGATGCTGTACGGCTTTCCGGGCCGTACACAATCCGCTCAGCGCGGAGAGCCGCAGGATGGGGGCGTTCATGGAGGCGAACTGTCTCTGGTGGATGAAAAAGGTAGTACATGGGTAATCAGACGTTTCAATCGTCCTCCCGAAGGAACGGCGGCTGGGGGGAAGATGGAACGTGTGAGTGTAACTGTGCGAGACTCTGCGGGTATGGTCGTGGAAGTGGGTCAGCAGGAGATGGAACGAGATCTGCTCAGCGGTGTGTCGGAGAGCATGTTCCGACAGTTGTTTGCCATTTCGCTCAGCGAATTACAGGAGATTCGTACACTTCAGTCCGATGAGATGAACAGGTATTTGTTTCATGCGGGAATTGGAGGTGGAAATGGTATTGTTCGGGCGGAGCGGAAGCTGAACCAGGAAATGGACAAGCTCTTTAAACCGAGAGGGAGAGTTCAAGAGAGCGCGAAGATCGTTCAGGACATCGAGCAGCTGCGAGGCCGTATTGCGGAGAGCCGCTCATATCTTCAGCAGTACAATCAGGTAATCTCCGAGTTAAGCGAGATTGATAATGGTCTGTCTACGCTGGAGATAAGACGTCATAGAAATATGCATGAGCTGGTCTTGTATCGCAAAGCGATGGAAATCCGGCCGCTATGGCTATCCTGGAAGGAGGATAATCTCGAATGGTCCACTCTTCCTGACAGCTCTTTTTTTCCTCTGGATGGACTTAACCGCTGGGAACTAATGGCGGAAGAGCTCAGAAATTTGGAGCAGCGGTCCATTCGAATTCAGAAAGCGCAAGGGGACATTTCTTCCCGTCTTGAAAGTCTGCCTGAGAATCAGTTGCTGGAAAGGCTCAGCCCTCAAATCGAAGATTTGTGGTCAAAAAGACCGCTCTATATAGCAGGTCAGACAGAGAAAGACGAGTTAGAAGCCGAGTACAGACTGCTGAATGACCGCCTTTATCGTATTTTACAGGACATTGATGATTCATGGACACCAGATCACCTGGCATCACTTAAAGTGTCAGCCTCCGAACGGGAGGATATACGCCGAATGGGGGCTTCATTTGCCGGATATGACCGCCGGATGGAGAAACTGTCTCTTGAGCATAGAGGCGCTATGCGGGCGCTAGCAGCTGCTGAATCATCACTGCGGGAAGCGCAGCGGAGTCTTCGTGAAGAGACGGAAAGAGGGAGCTCCCACTTTTTCATGATCAAGCCTTCCAACCCGCGGGAGACGCTTACCGTATGGAGCAAGCTTCAGCTTGAAGCGGAACGCTGGAGGGAAGAACGGCTGACCCGTTCTGCGTCGGGTCCATCACCATTACAGGAATCTCAGCATAAGAAGGGAATGCTGCCTTCTTACCGTAAGTTATTGACGGGGTTAATCATCTTAACTGTACTTCTACCAGGAGTGCTGCTGTGGACGGGAGCGGTTGAGGCAGCTGCAGCTTCTGCAGTGCTGCTTCTTGGAAGCGACCTCTATATGTGGTGGAATGGTCGACGTGAGCAATCCTTGATCACAAGTTCGGGAAATATTTATGGAGCGGACGGGGGAAGCGGTAATGTGGGTGAGAAAGAAGTTTCTAGCCTGATGAACGCTCTTGTTGAAGATCCCTATGCAGCTTCTGCAGCAGAGCATACACTTCGGCGTGGACAGAGCAGCGGACAAGACCGCTCTTCTGTGGATCCTGTATTGATCGAGGCCCGTCTGCGCGAATTGCGAAAATTGATGGAAGATTGGCAGTCCTGGCAGCAGCGGCTGGGGCGGCTTACAGCTGAAGTGAGTACGGCAGAAGAGCGGGTATCGGAGCAAAATTCCGAGCTCATGCATACAGAGCGGGTAATTCAGCAGGAGGAGAAGCGTTTTCTAGAGCTGGAACAGCAGTGGGATAGCTGGCTTAAAGCGCGGCTGTTACCAAACCGTCTCTCACCGGAAGCGGTCATGGACATACTTAACTGGACCGAACAGGGGAATGAGCTGATCAGACAGCTGGAGAGTCTGAAAATCAAAATAGATAAACTGACTTGTGAAGAAGCGCGTTATGAGGAAGATTGTCTTCTTGTTATCCGTGAGTTGGGCCTGGAAGAAACAAGGGGTCCATCTCTGCTGGAAGTCGTTTATCAACAGTGGGCTGGCTACAAGGAGACGATGCAAGAACGGAAACTGTTATCTGCAAGGACTGGCGAGTTGTTGACAGAGGCTGCCGAAGTTGCAGATGAGAGCCACAGGCTGGAAGAACGGATGCAAGTTCTGCTAAAAGCTTGCGGCGTAGAGAAGGAGGAGGAGTTCCTCCGGCTAGGAGCTGCTGCTATCCGATGTGACGAGTTGGAGCGCAGCATACGTCATGCGGAAGTTGCGATGTTCAGCGGCTGGAATTCGGAAGATCGGGAGCAGCTGGAGTTCATACTGGAGCAGTCTGATGCTTCTGAGCTTGAAAGACGGTGTCAGGACAAAGAAGAGGCATCATCTGCAGATGATAAAGCGAGAGACGAGCTGCAGGAACGACGCGGCCGTCTTTTGCAGGAGAAGGAAAGTCTGGAACAAAAGGGGCTGCAGGAGGATGCTCTTCAGCAACTGGAAGAGAAGCAATCGGCCTTAAAAGACATTGTTGTTCAGTATGCCGTTCGTTCGATTGGAACAGAACTGATCAGCCGGACCCGTAAATTTTACGAAGAAGAAAAGCAGCCACACGTCCTAAGACTCGCTTCCGGATATGTAGAGCGATTAACCGGTGGTACTTATATCAGGGTACTGATACGGATGGGGGATCAGATGCTGCTGGTTGAGCAGAAAGACGGAGCCGTTATTGAGAGCACGCGCCTGAGCCGGGGAACGGCAGAACAGCTGTATTTGGCGATGCGCCTCGCCTTAGCGGAGCTTATGCCGCATAAAGAAAAGATACCGATGGTGTTGGATGATATTTTCGTGAATTTCGATAGGGAACGATTGGGGCATGCTCTTCAGTTACTTGCAGAGGTATCCTCCACAAGACAGATCATCCTGATGACCTGTCATGATCATGTGGTAAAGATGATGCAGGAGCTTCATCCATCAGTTCAAATTATAGAGATGTAAATTTGTAAGGCGCTACGAGTACGTACACGTAGCGCCTTATAACAGACAAAAGGACAGTTCATGGAATTACTTATTTTGAAAATTCGCCTTATCTTCGCGAAGGTGAGATGCTGAATGTGGATAAACGAACCATCCAGAAGAGGCAGACCAACCCGAACAGAGGATAGAGCACGGACAAGAGTGAGCTGAATCCGAATTGGCTGAAGAAATAACAGATCAGCATAATGCCTAAGGTGATAATCTGTGGAGGAAGTGAAGTTCTTTGCTGCAGCTGCAGCGATATTCCGTAAACATCAGCCACAAACGTACTGAATATTTCCAGGAAAATGAGAATGATATAGACGGTCTGTACAAACCAGCCCAACTGACTAGCGACGCTTCCCATCGGAATTTCAAACTGGGTAATACCCGGCATTTGAGCCGACATCGCGAAATGGGCAGACATAATCATAAAACCGATCCCCGCTCCGCCGATGACTCCCCCCCATCTTACAGCCCTTGCACTTCCTGTTTGACTTCCAAGAGGTACAAGAACCGGCATAGCCATTACCAGGTTGAAAGCCGTGTATAGCAGAGGAGAAAGCCAGGCTGAAGGCAGGCTATGCTCTGTGGTCAGCGTAAGAAACCGAGTGGCACCGGGTGTGTTGATGGTTTGGGAAATGATCAACAATGACAGGATCAGCATCATGGGAACGACAAGGCTGTTCATAATCATAATGGATTGGATCCCTTTGCGAAGGATAAAAAAGGTTCCGACCATGGTCAGAATCAATCCTGTCTGGTAATGAAGATTCAGGTTTTCCGTAAAGACGGTACCAGCGCCAGCCAGCATAATGGAGTTTACTCCCATTAAGATAACGAGCATGATCAGACTGATGGTTCCGCCTAATCGTTGACCGAATAAATGCTTGTTTAAATCCTCGTAGGATTTAGCACCGATCTTTCTGGAGATGGTCATCATTTTGGTTCCCAGCCAAATAAAAAGTACTGTTGCGAGTAATATGGTGATGGTTGCCCAATGTCCATATTGGGTAAAAAACTGTAATATCTCACGTCCTGTAGCAAAACCTGCGCCAACGATCGTACCGATATATGTAAAAGCTATCTGGAAGACGCGTATCCGATTTTTCACGTAGCTGCCTCCTTGTCGGGTGTAGTTGCGCTTCATACTGCATAGTACAAGGTATGCCTGGACAGCTCCGGACATGACTGTTACTTGTCCTTAGACCGAGACGATAAGACTTGCCGGACTAGTTCGGATATGGTACTTTTACGACAAAGGATTGTCGTGGGAGGTCATAGAATGGATTGGTTGAAACAGCGGATTATAGAGGAAGCCGTGGTTGTATCGGATCAGGTTGTTAAGCTCGATGCTATACTGACACATCAGGTAGATCCTGCATTAATAATGGAGATGGGCAAGGAATTTGCAGCCCGTTTTAAGGACAAGGGTGTGACAAGGGTTATCACACTCGAATCTTCCGGTATTTCTGTCGCCTTTGCGGTGGCGCATGAGCTTGGAGTCCCGATGGTGTTTGCCCGGCGAAAAAAAACACTGCTGGCCGATCCAGATGCATTGTGTGAGCGTGTGCCTTCCTTTACGAAAGGGATCGTTACGGATATTATGATGTCCCGCCAATATATCGGAGAGTCCGATAAAGTGCTATTTATTGATGATATCATTGCAAACGGTGATGCAGCTCGGGGGTTGGTCAAAATTATCGAACGAGCGGATGCCGAATTGGTAGGCCTCGGTGTTGTTATTGAGAAGAGCTTCCAGGCAGGAGCAAGAACGCTTCGCGAACAGGGTGTTGAGGTCGAGCCACTTGTCCGCATCACTTCGCTTGAAGACGGGAAGATCACATTTGCAGACTAGCAGGAGTTGGCTTATTCTCTATTTTATTGAACCGAGCTTAAAATCTTAACAACTTCTTTTCGGACCCGCTTTTTTATCATATAATATAAGGGTAGGAAAAGAGAGAGGAGGCAACACAATGGGGAAAGAACCGGTAACCGAGCCGTTTTTGATTGAGAAGTTGAATGGTGCAAAGGTACATTTTGAACGTGCTTTGGATTGTAAACATACGGAGTTTGATGATCTTTATCCCTATATGATTGAACATCCTCAGTTTTTCTGGTATAAGCGTTATGTTGCTTGGTCTGAATTGCTTACGATTGCTGGTCTGTGTGAGGAGCTCTCCTACGAATGGAGAGAACAGTTTACATCACAGCAGGTGGAGTATGTTGAGAAACGGGTGATGTCGTCGACGGTGCTTGATTTCTGGTTTGAAACAAACGATAGCATCGAGCCGGCGCAACGCTAGTGGATTTACAGGGAGCATCTCAGCCGGGATGATAAACCATATACACTCAAGAGACCTAAATGATCCCATTTAGGTCTCTTTTTGAAACGGATTCTTGTCGTATATATCGACAACAGGATCATTATTATGGGCATTATACTGCCGAATAGAAGGAGATAAGAAATATGATAAGTGACGAACAGTTGGACGCACTGCGTTTATCCGGTGAAAGAGTCCGGGTTGTACGGGATGATCTAGAAAGCAATGATGTTGTAGGCATCGTGGTTGCATGGGATCCGCAACATGTGATTATCCGTCGCCGAAACCGCCGTGTGGTGAAGCTGGACCGAAACTACAGCTATCAACTTTTTGGAGAACCGCGGACAAGCCCACTGGCTTAGAAGCATAGATCTTCATCAATAGGGACAGATGAATAAATGAACCGTCTCACTTGACTGGCTGAGTGCTGGAAAGGAGACGGTTTTTTACGTGATGGGGGAGGGTCGGATACGAGAAATAGAACTATTGTATAAAGGATTCATTTCACCGGATCTGATCTGACTTTGCAATGGTCTTAATGGCCTGCTGCTGCAACTTGAGGAGGTCCGGTGTTCGAAGGAGAAAGGCCAAGATAAACGCGCATTCGGGACATCATCTCTTCACGGAAGGACGGCCACAAGATTTCCATGCTTCCGACATAACCGCGACAGGCGTAACGTGCTTCGATTCCAGTGTGACCTCGGTGTATATCAAATACTTTGATGGTCCGGGAGGCAAACTCCTGTTTAACCTCCCTTAGCAGAATTGCAGCACGCTTTGCACCATTTTCCACCACTTCGACGTACAACTGTGGCGTTTTGAATACGCCGCTTTCCTGAATAATCCGGCAATCTCTTTCGAAAACTTTGTGTATGAACATAAGGAGCAGGTAGCTTTTGATCAAGGATCTTTCTGCTGATGTAATTCCTGTTATTCCCATCGATGCTCACCGCCTTTATATAGAAAATCAATAATAAATACGAACTGTTGTTCTTATTTTAACCTGTTTTTGATTGTTTAATCAAGATCCAAAAAAAATGTTGACTCCATTTAGTTAGCATGGTATGATATATCTTGTCGCTGATGAGATCTTGTAAGTGACAATATACATGCGGTCGTGGCGGAATTGGCAGACGCGCACGGTTCAGGTCCGTGTGGGCTAACCCCCGTGGAGGTTCGAGTCCTCTCGACCGCATCACCTTACAATAAACTGGTTCGTGAGATTGCTCTTGTAGCAATTTACGAACCTTTTTTATATGTTTAGAAAGTTCAGGATATTGCTCATTACCTGAGCTGGGAAATCTTCGAGCTAAAGTCCAAATGAGCGTAAATGTTCGCCGTTTTAGAGAAATGGCTGTGACCAAGCTACTCCTGAAATTCCTTCATACTCATACGTTAATCAGCAACAGGCTGACGAAACTGTAACGAGATCGTGAAAACGAATCCGTAGCAAGTCATGTTTCCTCAGCTAAGAGTGTTGCGAAATATAATTCGCCTTAATCCGTTCCCCCAACTTTTCCAGATATAAGTAGTCCTTATGTTGCTCTTCACTGCAAGGAAGTAGAAATCCATTTGTTTTTCATTTGTCGCATTCATCTCTGTAATTCAGAAAGGATGTACTCCAATAAAAGGCCTCCATCTCAAAAAGAATCAAAAACCTGTTTCAAGCCGCCGGTGGTAAAACGGGATCATAGCTCTGATCTTCCACGAAGCTCCTCCTCATCTGAGTAGGCTGCCCGCAATGCTAGACGCAGGCCAGCAGATGTATCATGCTCCCTCTTGCAGATTATGGTGATTCCCTCTCAGAGGTTGATTTCAGCCGGAACAAAATCGCTCGTGTCTAACAGTCTTGGAGCTTCCGTCTCATTACTTTTAATACAGTTCTATAAACTGTAGTACGAATGTTTATTGATTAATGCTTTCGGCCCGTGAACCTCCAGATTTTTTAGCGAAGACATAAGTCATAGTTCTTCCTTCCTTTTTATAATCATTGTTTACAATATAAGGAAGTAGGGCTATGATTACGTAGTGGGTAATAAGTAGGATATTCCTTGTATCTTTTACGTTTTCCAAAATGGGCAGATTCGATTTGATCATTGCTTTCTGACCCCTTAAATAGTGGTAATTTCTTTCTAGATTTGTTTTTCAATGGGGAATGTGAGATGGATTATTCTTTTTTACGTATTATTTTGCTTGTTTAGGACTTGGTCCAGCCCATCGAATTGCTTAATTTCATCAACAGGTATTACAGTGGCATTTACATTTCACAGTTAAAATTAAACATCCCTTTCTTATAGTAATTTGTTCTGAATATCGAATATGCAACCGCTTACCTGAAAATCCTAGGAAAAATGTATGTTGCACTAGATTTAGATAATAGTGGATATTAGATTATTCATATCGAAAATGGGTGTTTTACATTGAAAACGGGTATATTCTGCCAAAACAGCCTGTATGCATCCTGCTGTAGAACTATACTTACTTCTTGGAGGAGGAAATGCTATGTTCTTTTTCGTTATTTCCACAATAGAGAACAAAGATGATGCCGATTTTTTGACAGATTTATATAAGAAATATTACCCTATAATGAAAATGAAAGCGTATGAAGTGGCACAGGATTATTATATTGTAGACGATATGATCCAGGAAACGTTTGTTCGTTTAATTGTGAAGGTTCCTACTTTACGTTCATTAGAGCCATATAAATTGATTTCTTACCTCGTACATACGGTCCGTAACGTCACCCTCAATCATGTAAAAAAGCGGAACCGACAATTAAACAAAACATATTCAGCGAATGTAGGGAACTCAGACGATGGAGTGGAATGGATTGCCGACAGTCGGCCAACCATCGAGGAAATGTATAGCTTAAAAGAGGAATATGATCAAATTGGCAAAACAATAAGCAAATTGTCGGTGCGAGATCAACAATTGCTGTACTATAAATATATTCTTGAGTTAACTGATAAAGAGCTTGCAGATTCACTTGACATACGAGTGGCTAATGTTCGATCTTATTTAACGAGAGCTAGACGAAGAGCACTGAAACTATTGCTTAAGAAAAAGACAGAGGTGGCAAATGAAAAAAACTACGGATAAGAAAAAAATTGTGGAGGATTACGAAGATCTTCTTATTCGTGTAGCCATGAACAAATACGCGGAAGAAGAAGGGAAGCAATTACTTGAAGAAAACGAAGAGTTACGTAAGAATGATTTTTATCTTCCATCCCAAAATAGTAAAAAGAAGTTTCGAAAAAGGATAAAGCGGTATTATCGAAAGGAAAGTTTTATAGAAAAATTACGGTTTCATTCCAATATTGGCAAGGTTGCTGTCATCATTTTTTTGATTGTTGTCACGATCTTTTCTATATCCGTAGTATCAGTACAAGCATTTAGAATGAAAATATTTAACTTTTTTGTTGAGATGCAAAACGATTACACTCAATTTGGTCTGATAGAGCAATCCGAAATTGAAATAGCGACTTATCAAGATGGGGATTATATAATAAAAACGCCGAGCGGGTATAGTTTATCTCATATTCAAAGAATGCAAAGTATGGTAACGGCAACCTATAAAAATAGCAAAAATGATATTCTTATCTTTGAGCAATCAACGAATAAGTCCCTAACGAATCTGGATACCGAGGATGCGGAGCAGGTAGAAAAAGTACAGGTTATGAATTATAAAGCCGTACTAAGTAAGAAAGAAAAAGTTCTATCACTTATATGGAGCAACAATGAACGGATTTTTTATATCAGCTCCAACTCAGAACAATTAACCAAAGAAGATCTTATACGCATAGGAAATAGCGTAAAATTATGGTGAATGGAAACGAGGAAACTGTTGCAAGTACAATGGTTAGATTGTCTTAATAGTAATAGATCAGATATCTTACTATAGGAGGATGTAAATGAAAAACAGATGTCTTATTTTCTTGTGTTTATCCGCAACTTTCATGCTGGGTTCGTCAGTTGAAGCTGTTCCTGCAGAGTCAGTAGATAAGGAGAGTGTTGTCTCGCTATTTTATAAGTACATTTCTGCAACGGCAGTCTCACTATCTATTGAAGACAATGGCTTGTCCTATAGTGGAGGCACATTGAAAATTTATGAGGATTATGACACTTCCATTACGCTTACATTACAGAGAAGAAAGAGCAACAGCAGCAGTTGGTCAGATGTTGAATCTTGGTCAAAATCATTTTCAGGGATAGGTTCTCATGGTTTTGAGAGTAAGTATTATGTTACTTCCGGATACATTTATAGAGTTGTGAACACCACGAGAGTCATTCATCAAGGTTCTGTAGTAGAGATAATAAACTCATATTCTTCTGAAACACAATACTAATCATTATGAGAAGCGGTGTTACGCCGCTTCTTTTTTGTAGCTCGGATAAAACACTCCAAAAAAGCAGGGCATTGCGCAACAAACGGGAGGAACTTGCCACCGTCTTAAAATATCTGCCAGAGATTCGAATTTTGCATCATGAATATGGTCAGGAGTTACCGCCATCGGACGATCTGTATACCTACTGCTCCTCAAAGCAGATCCACTCTTCAAAAAGACATGTCCAACTTTCTTTTTTACCCGGCAGTATCGTCGAAACGACAATGAGTTTGTATCATTTATTCATTAGATCTCAAAACCGTATTAAGGTTAGTTGCGATTATTAGGCAGGGAACAGAACTATAGCCTTTACTTCCTGAGTGGTAGATACACCGCTTTCGCTATTTTAAGACTTTACAAAGTATAACATTTCTGTTTATTGTTGCAATTTTTGAGGGGGAGTTGTCTATATAACGAGAGGAATAATATATGCTGAAGCTTTGGAGGGGGGCATGCTAAAGACCTTAAGGAATGATATTCATGTTAATCGATCTTTTGTTCTGTGCTTGCTATGGTGAGGTTTGTCAGATCGGTCGTTGAATTTTATATCTTCTTTTTATTGGTTGTAGTTGTCACAGAAAATGTTGTTTACCAAAGTAGTTTCCAGGGAGATGGTAAGTTGCGAGTCTACTTATTCTTAACCGAAAGCAGGGAAGAAAATGAAAAAATTGTTCTGTTATATGAACATTACCGAAAACTGATGTTTTATGTTGCGAATCGAGTTCTAAACGATGAATATCTTGCGGAAGATGCTGTCCAACAGACGTTTATCAAGATTATTGGAAAATTAGATCAAATAGATGATGTTTATTGCCACAAAACGAGAAACTATATTATTACTACGGTACGGAACCATTCAATTGATCTATATAATAAACGAAAGAAAGAATTATCAATCCCTCTTGAGAAAATAGCATTTACACTTGCGGATGATGTGAACGTGCAAAAGAATGTTTGGGGGAACCTTGCGGAGGTGGTCGCCAAAATTACTGTTTCCGATCAAAACATCCTGGCCCTCAAATACTTGCACGAGTACTCAATTGGAGCAATTGCTGATATCCTAAATATTTCTGAAGCAACAGTTCGTAAAAGACTGGAGCGTGCAAGAAACAAGCTTCGAATAAAACTGGAAAGGGAGAAAAAAACAAGATACCATCAGCTTAATTAAAATTTGTTTAGAAAACACTGACTCGAAAGAACTTTCAAAAAAATACTGATCGCCAATGTGATAATCTTGATTTAATTTGAAGCGCGTGCCGATACTCAATCGGCGCGCGCTGTTTGAGTTTATCCTAAAAACGCTGGTAATTATAAGAGTAGTATAAATGCGTGTACAATTGGAGATATAGGTGATATCCGTGACCATCTTCTGCTGGGGTCCTGTCGAGATGGAATTGACACTTCAATCGTTTGGGTAAACGACAGAAGGGACATTATAATGGATTGTTGTCGTTTCTTTCAAATAACGGACTGAATGAACGACTTTTCATAAGTCGCTATACTGTTTTGTGGTTGATACGATGTCCTGCTTTCCACAAAGTCGTCATCTTTTGTAGCCGAAATAAGGATGGACAAAGTGAAATGGTCATCGTGACAATCCCTCTCTGGTTGACTTCACTTGGAAATCTTCAGTATACATCTGAAAACACTTGTCCCTTTTTAGCCATAAAAATATCCCCTCCAAGCTTGCATGTTCCTCATTGAACTGTGATCTGCAAAAAAGGACACCTCTTGTGGGTCATTTGTGTTTTAACCAGATTTGAATGAAAGACGAGGGAACAAACATCGGGAACAAGAATCGAACTTTATTCACAGAAGTGGACATGAGAAACTCCAAGCCAGTCGGAACGTGCAGCATGTTTTGGAAACGAATATGACTTATATCATGGCGTTTAAGATTGACGCTGTGCATGCATATATGGAAGGCCAAACACTAATTGAGATTTTTCTGGAGGCGGGGTTCGATTTGGGCGTAATCGGTAACATGAAACCGAAGCATAGTTTAAAACGTTGGCGGGATATCTATGCCGCACATGGTGAGAGTGGGCTTCTTGAGGATCGGGGTGGAAAAGGTAGTGCAGGGCGGAGATCCGCAAGAAGCTGTCAGCTGAAGAAGAGCTTCAATCACTTGATGAAGTAGGGGCGCGTGTCGCTGACTATATCAGCTATTCCAATTCTGAGCGATACCAATGGACATAAAAACAGATGGCCTCTTGATGAATTCAGAGGCCATCTGTTGGCCGGTTAGGCCAAGGGCTGTTTGTTCATACCATCCATAAATTAGGGTCAAAGTTCACAGCAGCTAAACAGCGGTCTTTAGGTTTGTCCTTTTAGTAATATTATTACTGGGTTGCAATGGAGAAAGCAGCTGCTCTTGAGTTTTCTTCAGATGTACTTACTTTAACTCTGTAAGAGTAGCTTAAGTATCCGGAATCGGGTTCAAGGGTTATCTCTGCATTCCCACTCACATTTGGAATCCAATCAGACCACATGCCATTTGTAGCTGTAGCTCCAACATTAATCGTAGGCATAACACTTGGCAGGTTTCCGACGGTAATGACTGCTTTAGTATCAGGACTAATTATGAAATCCTTGCCGAGTTGTGCTCCATTAGTCCCAGCAGAATTTTTAATAGGAACAGTAACGTTACCACTCCAGGAGTATGAGAACGGGGTTATAGCGCTTTCACGTGCTTCAATTTCTTCTTCCGTCAAGTAGTGAATGGAATATTTCAAACCGTTTGGTAATACGCCTTCAACATCTTCTCTTGAAGGCTCTGCGGCAAAAGCGTTGAGGCTCATACCCAATGATAGTACCAACAACATTAAAACAGCTAATAGTTTACCTCTTTTCATGTAAACACTCTCCCATTTTTAATTTTGGTCATTAAATGATTTTTAATTTTTAACTTAGCCCAATGGAATCACCTTCTTTTTTTTCTTTCGCACATAATGACCATAAAACCCCTGGTTTTGTGACATTAATTTTATTATTTTTTTCCAGATTTAATATATAGGAAAATATTGACATCATTTCTATGATCGGTATAATAAAAAACAAGATGTAGAAGCGAAGGGTGGTAATTAAGTGCTTCATATTACAAATGCGGAAATGGAGATTATGCGTGTTGTGTGGAACAGTGAGCAGAGGTTGACTACCAAGGATATTCAGGAGAAGCTGCCAGATAAAAAGGTTACAACCATTGTCACGCTTGCTGGCAGATTAATTGAAAAAGGTGTACTGAATTCCGTCAAAATTGGGCGTTCTCATGCTCATGAGTATTGGCCGGCGGTTAGTGAAGGGGAGTATCAGAAGATCCAAACGATGCACTTTATACGTTCCATTCATAAAGGTTCTGCTAAAAGTTTAATCAATACCTTGTTTAAGGATGAGCGTTTAACGAAAAATGATATTGAGGAACTCCGGGAGTTTATTAATAATAAGGCGAATGATCATGATTAAATGGCTTATACTAACATCTCTTACTGGGAGCATAGTTAGTCTTTTGGTCATATTGTTTAAAAACCTGCTTGTAAGAAGGCTTGGTGGACATTGGTACTATTATGTGTGCGTGTTGACTTTACTGCTGTTTGTTCTACCCATTCAGTTACCTGTAACATCCAATACTCTTCATAGCATGTTTATTGATGTAAGTGCGACAATTTCAGGAACGCCTATTAATGAAACTGCACTTTTCGAAAGAACGGATAGGGTTGCCAATCATGACCTTACGTCTGATCAGGTTGCAGAAATCTCACCATCATTTAGGAGAGGTCTTTCAATACCTTCTCTTGCACAAAGCATTATGGTCATTTGGATGTGCGGTTTTATATTCATGCTGTCTCGCAATTTTATGAGTTATTTCAGATATAGACATAAAATTATTCAGCGCAATCCCATAGACAAAGTGGAGAATTTAGATGTTGTGATAAGTGACTATGTTCATTCCCCTATGTTGATTGGTTTCTTAAAACCAACTATTGTGATCCCTAACATTACAATAAACAAGGAGGACTATAAGCTGGTATTACTGCACGAGTTGAATCACTATAAACAAGGGGACGCTTGGATTAAGCTTTTTGTAGTGGTGATAAATTCCTTGCATTGGTTTAACCCTATAGCCTATCTTGCTGCTGCAAACTTATGTGAAGCCTGTGAATACTCTTGTGATGAAAAAATAACGAAAGATATGGAGACGAACGAAAAAAGGTATTACAGTGAAATGATATTGATGTTTGCTTCCCATACATCTCCAGCTTTAAGCAGCAGTCTATCCAAAAACAAAAAACAATTACATAGGAGGTTTGAACTTATCATGAAAAAACATTCAAGAAACAAAAGATACATAGGTGCTTTAATGGTAAGTGTAATGATTGCCGTCTCCGTTATCGCGACATCTGTGGTGTTTGCTGAAGGATCCAAGCCCATGGTTGAATACGGTGGCGGAATGAAGACCTATTACAATTCTGATCAAACACTTGAGGAAAATGCTCGGAGTACAATTGGCGTAAAAACGACTACAGAAAAAATTCAGACTCGTGTAACTGATGCTCCTTTCTATATTGATGTTAACGGACGGAAAGTGGATTTATTTAACCGTACGGCGCCATATTACGAAATTAGTCGTGAATGGAAGCAAAACAATACAGATTTTAAAGTTATGATTAGCAAGACTTTATCTATAGAAGGAAAAACAGTTACTGTTGCTTTTTCCCACAATGCGGCAGTCTATAAGGACGATCCGGTAATCGAGCAAATGATTCGGAACCAGATTACTTTTGAGCTAAATTATCACAGTGAACGGGATGAGTATGACCATCCGGCGTTTGTAAATGAGCTAATTACACGAGGTGTCTATGTTATCCAGAATGTTACAGAAGCCAAAGACTTTCAATTTGAAATGAAGAAAAAGAAAAATGGGGATGAATTGGGAATAAAGCCTTTAACCAGCTATGACAAAAAGGATAAAGTAGTGGATATTTTTAATGATAAAGCAAGACTATTAAAAAATATAAATGGTAAACAAGGTACGCAGCTTGGAAAAAACTTTATTATAAAGCAGGGTGAAACCTTGGCTATTGATATCAAGGAAACCACTGATAAAATGCCGACGATCAACTGGGCGATTGTCAATGTAACAACGGGCGAGTTAGTGGACTGGATGCCAAATGCTCGCAGTGGGTACAGATATATCTATACACCGGGGAATTTGTCTGCCAACTATACCTTTAAAGTTGTAATAAGTGGCGATGAAAATGATAGTGCTGACATTGAAATCTTCACATATAAAGGAACAGAATAAGAAGGGTTCATGAATTTCAACCGTACTTGACTTACACACTAGTGAGTGACTATCCCCTGACCCATTCAGAAATAGGTTCATAAGGGTTCTGTATAATCATTTTGAGGAGTGGTGTTATACCGCTTCTCTTTTTGTAACTCGGATAATACACTCCAAAATTTGATGGATCATGTCCTCATCATGTTCTTGGACCAAGCCCTATAAGGTAGCAGTGATTGCTTGCGCTAAAAAGCTACTTCATTACATTTACGCCATCCTAAAAAAGGACAACCTTACCAAAGTTTGAGTTGATCCTATATTGTTTCAAAATTTCCACACCAATTGGAGGTTCTTGCTGTGCTCAAAAAAACAATACACCAGTAATTTTTCAATTCACCAAGACCAAAGGCTTGACAAACATTAACTGGTTTTTTGCTGATTTTTGCTCAATTTACATATTTGCTGCTTTTTTCTCAAACACTATAGAACAGGTTTCTTCAGTGAAAGGAGATTAATGTGAGTAATATGAAGACGAAATACTTAACGGCGCTATGGGCTGCTTTGTTGGCGGTATCACTGGTAGGAACATTGCCCGGAGAAGTGAAGGCTGATGAAGCGGGTAGGGGGGGGCCAGTCAACGATGCCCATAGGATCGATTCATCAGATGGAAACGCGAAGTCCAACATTGGCAGCAGTCTGAAAAACAATTCGGTACGCTCAAAGACGGCAAAACAGGGGACGGAGAAGCATGCTCCTGCGCATAAGCTAGCCGTTATTATTGATGATTTTGGCAACGGGCAAAAAGGTACCGATGAAATGCTGAGCCTGCCGGTAAAAATTACGGTTGCTGTAATGCCTTTTCTGCCGACAAGTAAAAGTGATGCGGAACGGGCACATAAGCTTGGCCATGATGTAATTATCCATATGCCGATGGAACCGAAGCAGGGGAGAGCTAACTGGCTGGGGCCCGGTGCCATCACAAGCAAGATGACGGACGAAGAGATTCGAAAGCGGATGGAAGAAGCCATTGATCATGTACCGTTTGCTGTTGGTATGAATAATCATATGGGTTCCAAAATTACAGGAGACGAGCGGATTATGTCCATCGTGCTCGATGTTTGCAAGGAACGCGGGCTGTTCTTTATAGATAGCAAGACCAATTATCATTCTGTCACCAGTAAGCTCACTGTCGAGAAAGGAATGCCGAATATAGCGAATGAGATTTTCCTGGATGATGTGCATACAGTCAAACACGTTACCAAACAGCTTAAGGCAGCTGCAGAGCAGGCAGTGCAGAAGAAGTCATGCATTACGATTGGACATGTGGGAACCTTCGGCGAACGGACAGCTGCCGCATTGAAGGGTTCGATCCCCGAACTGCAAAAACAGGTACAGTTCGTTGGTATTCAAGAACTTGTACAGGACAGGTCCAATTGGAAGCCGAACCCGGTGCCTTTCTACTAAAAAAAGGCGTTTCCCTCTGTATGAGTGGAAACGCCTTTTTGGTGATATTAACGGATATGAGAAGCCTTGATTAAAGGGCCGTTAAATAATTGGCGATACCATCTGCAATCGCTTCGGCAATTCCCATCTGGCCGTTTCGGCTGCACAGCTTCTCCCGATCACGGGAATTACTGATAAAACCGGTCTCCACAATGACGGCGGGAACTTCGATCCGCTTTAGCAGGTAGAAGGGTTTTCCAACTGAAGTACGGTGGTTGCTCTTATGCAGAATGTTCAACTCGCTTTGTATGGATTCTGCCAGAATGGAGCTTCGTCCCTCTGCTTGATGGAGAACGATAGCGCCCGTTTTGGATTTGTTTTTGCTCCAATTTACGTGGATGCTTACAACCATTTTTGTAGGAATCTCACGGCTCAGCTGTTTGCGTTGGGCCAAATCCTTCAGGTGGCGGGATCGGCTGGCATGCCAGCGGTTATCATCGCTAAGTGCATAATCTGCATCCCGGTTTAATACCGCATGATATCCTTCACTGCGCAATAACATAAACAACCGACGTGAGATCTCCAAATTGATGTCTTTTTCCAAAATGTTGCCATAGGATGTGCCCCCGTCAATTCCACCGTGTCCGACATCAATTAGAATGACATCATGAGGAAAAGGTAGGTGCTGTTGCGTTCTTCTGTTTCCCGATTCCTGATGCGGGTAGTCTTCGGACTGGAGTGCGGGATTATGCTGCCGTGTGCTGCTATTGTTCGAACCAGTCGGGGATGGAGTCAAGGCAGCAATATGGCTGTCCGCGTATACCTGAAGGGAAGGAAGGCAGAGCACGATGGATAAAGCCACCAGTACAGCCAGTGATATTCGTTTCGTCATGATGCACCCTCTTTCGTTATAGTGTGGGTTCCCAAGTCATAAACCTTTGGCTATATTTTGTGCAAAAAACGGGAAAACATGCTGAGGTCTAGATTGTTGTGATTCGGTGCATCCTGATAAGGAATACAATAAGATTGGCGTTTGAGGAGGGTTAATATGGCAAATAGTAATGAACTCATAAAATATATAACGGAACGTGTAGTGACATATATCGATACACCGAAAGAAGTGAGGAAGAGAAGGCGGGTAAAGGAGTCTTGGACTGTTCGCTGGTTTGGTATGATCCCATTCTCCGTCTCGTTATGGAAGGATGATCTGGTGTCCAAAAAGAGCAAAAAACGCAGGGCCAAGTAAATCAGCGAAACCGTCACGTACCATCAGAGGAGCTGGAAGCCGTAAGAGTGGGGATGTCCCAAAAGGTCAATTGACCTAGGGCATCCCCATTGTCTGTTGTGAGATGATGCGCGAACGAAACATCTTTAAGCGGTGATGAAACACAAGTAAGGCTGCAAGAAAAGGTGGGGCGAGCTGTTTGAAGCTATGGACAAGAAGAACAGCGAGAAGCCGCCCAAGGATGAATCCTCGGACGGCCTGAGACAGCTCTGTGTCGGAAAATATTAATAAGATCTTGGTGAACTAAATGGAGATGATGGATGGAGGCTGTTACTCTGATGAATTCGATTCCTCACGGAATTTACCCGGACCGATCAAGTTATCAGCGGGTACAAAACGGATCAGGTCGGTATTCCGCTGCGGTACGGTTACATAAATCGCTTCGGATTCAAGCTTGTCATGATGAGACCAGCGCTGCCATCCCGTAAGATTGAATGGGGCGCCGAAGGCTTCATTCTGCTTGTCCGCCGTAAAGATGAGTGATTTTCGGCTTCCTTCTGGGAGCAGCTGTATCAGATCATTTCCGTTTTTAATGGACAGTGTCGGTTTACTAAGCCACATTAGGTTTTGGTAAGGGTCCTGTTCCCCTTGAGTGGTTATGACGGAGGCGGCTGTCCAAGCACTAGAAGAATTCAGGAGCGAAGTTTTAACGTTTTTCTTCCCTGAGATAAACGGAGTTTTTGTGTTTGGTGGGGAAGGGACAATATCGTATGTCACAGCATGAACATAGACCGGTGTCTGCCCTTTGAGCGTTATTTTCCAATAGGGAGAAATAGAACTGTACAACGCCTCTACCTGGCTTCCCTGAGGGAGGGAGCTAAGCGTAATTTTACCGTTTTGCGGTTTTCCCTTTAATATGCCTGCCCCTGCGAGTGTATTTTCCAATGGAGTGAGACTATACGGCAGATCGGATCCGATACCGTACTCACTTAGGATATAACCTCCGAGATCGTCTGAAGTGATGATCAAGTAACCAAGAGGCTTAACCCCGTCTTCAATGGTTACAAGCCAGCTGTGTGTACCCGGTCCAAGCGGTGTATAATCCAGGCTGGCATCCTGCCAGCTTTTGAAAGGCAAATGGTCGGCCAGATCGCCAATCGTCTGTTCCGCGAATGCCTCAAGCCGGCTAGGAACCATTTCTGCCGCTGTGGAAGCTGTTTGCTTGAGGGATATTTCGGATAACCCGGACTGTGATACGGAAGCTGTAGATGATGCTGTATTAGATGACGTAGTGTCGGTTGGCGCTGAAGCTGCAAATGCTGTGTTTGATGGAAGACAAGAAAGCGCAGTTGTTGCAAGCAGAATGGCTGAAAAAGTGGCACGAATTATTTTAATACTTAATGTGGATGAAAAGTTTATCATAGGCAACCGCCTTTCCAAGAAACAACAAATATGAAATTTGTAATTTAGATTTATTTTAATGGACAAGCCCTAAAAAGGCTGTTACAAGGTGTCGCGCTCAGGGCTTGAATAACGGGTCTTTTTTTGCCTTGTTTTGTTGATGCGGGTCAAGAGGTCCCGTTACTAGACGAACACAGGTGGAACAGCCCGCAAGTTATGGCGGACAAACTCACTTTAGGTGAATACTGCCATTCCATTTCAGAACGGCGGCTTTGATACTGCTCTTGAATTGCCGTCTTTTTCTCTTCGTCGGGTTCATTCAGCAAGTCCTTGTAATAACTGTCCACGATAGCCAGTTCCTCTTGAAGCCGGATTTGAGCTTGCTCCGCCCAGGTGTAATCCAACTTGCCAAGCTTGCTGATTAAATAGTCCTCCAGCATTGCGGCAGCTTGGGGCAGTGTTAAGGCAGCAGGCCTTACATGGACATTCTCAGGAAGACGGGGAGTCATGTTACGGTCTTCCAGCTGTGCAGGAAAGTTATCTATAATGGTCTTACGGGACAGGGAGATGCCGAGAAAATGAAGCTCTTCCCGTTTCAAGTCGCAGCTGAACTCAACCTTAAAGCAGATACCGAGCCACTGCTCGTATGGGGCAGAGCGTGTTTTAGGACGCTGTACTTCACCGGTCTGCTCGAACAGGTATACGCATTTACCTTCCTCACGGGAGGCGTCCCAGATTTGAGCGAGTCTGCGGTTGCCATAGATAATATCTTCCCGCTGAATCCGTCCCGGCCCAATGACCGGAAGAGCCGGAGCGCTGCCGTAATAGCGGGAAAGGAGGGCGTCCTGTCCTCCCCCCGGCTGTGAAATTGGTCTGGATTCGACTTGTTTGGCTAAACGCTCGTCATATTTGGGCGGGTCAAATACAAAGCTGAACGACAGTGTCTCGGCCGGTGCTCCGGTTCGCTCCACGAATCCCCAATAATAAGGGCGGTTGGTCAGCATTTTGTCCGCTTGGGGGGACAGTTTGACCGTAACGTGCTCAGGTGATTTTTCAATGACGGTGCATTCGGTGGCTTCCAGATAGGCCATGAAATGCTGCTGCACCTCCTGCGGCGTCATGGTCATGTTAGGCTTCTTCCTCTCTTAAGGTTTCTGCGGATGATTCTTGTTCCATATCCCGCTTGATGTGATGAAGCGAGTCGCCAAGGGAACTGACCCGGTTGCGGATTTCGTCATCGCTGCCGGATTCGAGCATGATTTTGTATAGACTCTTTTCAATGGATTCTTTCTTCTCGAACCGTTCCAGAATAACGTCAAGACCGCCAATGACCATCTCGAACATATTGATCTTCTCGTGGAGGAGGTTCAGAATATGTTCCTCGATCGTACCGGCAGTGGACAAGTTAAAGATCCGCACATCGTTCGTCTGGCCGAGACGGTGAACCCGTCCGATCCGCTGCTCGACCCGCATCGGGTTCCAAGGCAGATCGAAGTTGATCATATGGTGACAGAACTGCAGGTTGATGCCTTCTCCTCCAGCCTCGGTCGCAATCATGACTTGTGCTTTTCCGCGGAACAGGTCCATCATCCAGTCCTTCTTGCCGCGGTTCATTCCTCCACGGTATGGAACGGACACGAGACCGTGATCCCGGAAATAGTTGAGCAGATACTCCTGGGTAGCCCGGTATTCGGTAAAGACGATCACTTTCTCGTTCATTTGCTTGATCAGCTCAATGGCTTTTTCGGCTTTGGTGTTGGCCTTGATTGCTTTGATCAGGTGGACAAGCTCCCATACTTTATCGCGCAGCGGGGAGTCCTCGGGCATTTTCTTAGATAAGTTGACGAGCGTGACAAAGACCGCATCTCGGCTGCTGCACACCTCACGCTGAAGGGTGACCAGTGAGAGCATACTGCTTAAATTTCCCCCGGATGCCTGATACTGATCTTTGACGAAAGATGTGACCCCGTCGTATAATGACTGTTCTTCGGGTGAAAGCTCGAGACCGACATTGCGTACGGTCCGTTTGGTGAATTTCACGGGTCCTTCGCCCCGGCGGTTGCGGATCATGACCTTGGACAGCTCGTTCTTGAGCTGGTCCTGGTTCTTCGGCATGCGTTTATCTACAACGAAGTTGGCCGAGAAATCGCCTTGTCGTCCCAACTGTCCCGGCTTCAGCAGCGTGATGAGATTGAAGAGCTCGCTGAGATCGTTCTGTACGGGAGTTGCGGTAAGGAGAAGGCAGTATTTTTTCCGCAGCTTCTGTATGAATTGATAGTTGGATGTTTTCTTGTTCTTCAGTTTGTGCGCTTCATCGATGATGAGCATGTCATACTCTTCATTTAATAGGATTTCCTGATGCGGATCGCGCTTGGCCGTGTCCATGGATGCAACAACGATATCGTTGCCCCAGGAGTAGGCTTTTTTTTGCGCGATTGCCGGAATGCCGAATTTGGAGTTGAGTTCACGAACCCACTGCAACACAAGTGAAGCGGGGACTAGAATCAGCACTTTGGAGACTAGCCCGCGTACGATATATTCTTTTAAAATAAGACCGGCTTCAATCGTTTTTCCCAGGCCAACCTCATCGGCCAAAATCGCTCTGCCGGACATTTCGAACAGCACGCGTCGCGCCGTATCCGTCTGATGCGGAAGCGGGGAAAGGCTGCCGATATGCTTCAAGCACTGCAGTTCTTCGAAGCTTGTAACCAGACGGGATTGTTCTCCCTGCACAGCCAGCCGCGACAGGCTCCAATCTCCCCATGGCCCGCCTTTGTCGAGACGGGTCTCTAAATCTTCAAGCCAGGAGCGGTCCACATGGAGTGGGACAGGGAGACGCGGATCCTTAAAAGAACCCGGGCTACCGGGTGGTTGGTAGTTCACAAAATCTCCTCCTAGATGTCGATTTCAGACAACGGTGTATGTGTAGTATGGACGAAAAAAGAAGACTTCATAACCTTCCGAATATTTACCGTGTTCCAAAATACCCGTGAGGTCGCACGGATGCTACATTTGGCGATTTTTCAAGTTCTTTTCATAGACAGATGGGCGAAAAAAGGAGAGAGAATAAGAAAAAGGAAGGCTGGGCCCTCCAGAAAGGTGTACAAGCCTTAAATTTCACATCTTAGGCATAGTTTTACCATATGTAGTGTAGTATAATGAATCTCGCCCACAATATGTGGTGTGAAACCTTATGTTTTCTCGTTTAACCGGTATACATATAGGGTTAAGTTGTAATAGACCGGACTTATAGCGGCTTAAACGCAGATTTATAGAATTTATTGTTTATATAGGAGGTAGTTGCTCTTGAGTACGATGCAAAATCAGCGGCTGGAAGGTTTAAGTGAGAAGATCTTTTTGGACAGGTATGCGTGGAAGGACGCGAATTCCCATAACGCCAAGGTGGGCGATATGGTTCTGGTTCTTACCAAAGATGATCCTAAGTTCCCGACCAAGGAAGTTGGAGAGATTGTGAAGCGTGATGGCCGGGTAGTCACAGTGAAGACCCGTAAGGGTGAGCTGGTGGAGACCGATGTGGAAAAGCTGACGCTGACGATTGAGAAGACACCTGAGGAAATGTGGGACCGCTTGGCAGCTGCAATGGCATCGGCAGAAGCAACGCCAGAACTGCAGGAAGAGTGGAAGGCTAAATTCCGTCATATTCTTGATGACTGGAAGTTGGTTCCGGGCGGACGTATTGCAGCAGGAGCGGGAGCAAGCGACGAACTGACACTGTTCAACTGTTATGTTATTCCTTCGCCGAAGGACAGCCGTGGCGGCATCATGGAAACACTGTCTGAGATGACAGAAATTATGGCTCGCGGTGGCGGTGTTGGTATTAACTTGTCATCCCTCCGTCCTCGTCGTTCGATTGTTAAAGGTGTTAATGGATCTTCTAGCGGTGCTGTATCCTGGGGTGGATTGTTCAGTTATACAACCGGACTCATTGAGCAGGGTGGTAGCAGACGTGGCGCGCTCATGCTGATGATGAACGACTGGCATCCGGATGTGATGGATTTCATCACTGTGAAGCAGACGATGGGTCAGGTGACCAATGCCAACTTGTCGGTATGCGTGAGCAATGATTTCATGAAGGCCGTGAAGGAAGATTTGGATTGGGATCTCGTATTCCCGGATACTTCTGATCCGGATTATGATGAAATCTGGGATGGCGATTTGGACAAGTGGAAAAAAGCAGGCCGTAAAGTCATCACTTACAAAACGGTGAGGGCACGTGATATCTGGCATACGATCATTGAGTCCGCGTGGAAATCGGCTGAGCCTGGCGTAGTGTTCATGGAATACTACAATCAGATGTCCAACAGCTGGTATTTCAACCCGATCATCTGCACGAACCCATGTGGTGAGCAGGGGCTTCCAGGCTGGGGTGTGTGCAATCTGTCTGCGATGAATCTGTCCAAGTTTTATGATGAAGAAAATCATGATGTGGCTTGGGATGAACTGGCGACAACGACTCGTTACTCGGTTCGTTTCCTGGATAACGTTATCGATACCACTCCGTATCATTTCCCGGAAAATGAAGCTAATCAGAAAAAAGAACGCCGCGTAGGATTGGGTACAATGGGTCTTGCAGAGCTTATGATCAAGCTGAATATCCGTTACGGAAGTCCGGAATCGCTGGAATTCCTGGATAAACTGTACGGGTTTATCGCTCGTGAAGCATACCTGGCATCTGCGGATATCGCTGAAGAGAAGGGATCCTTCCAAGCGTTCGATGCAGAGCTTTACCTGCAAAGCGGATTTATGAAAAATATGTCCGAAACGTTCCCAGAGGTAGAAGAAGCGGTGCGCTCGAAAGGCTCGCGTAACGTAACGGTGATCACTCAAGCGCCGACAGGCAGCACAGGTACAATGGTTGGCACATCTACTGGTATCGAACCGTACTTCGCCTTTAAATACTTCCGTCAAAGCCGTCTTGGCTTCGATGAGCAGTTCGTACCGATTGCACAGGATTGGCTCGACAGCCATCCAGGCGAGAATCTGCCGGATTACTTCGTAACGGCGATGGATCTATCCGCTGAGGATCATATTCGTGCACAAGCTGTTATTCAGCGCTGGGTGGACAGCTCGATTTCGAAGACGGCGAACTGCCCGGCTGATTTCACCGTGGAAGAGACGGAACGTCTGTATGAGCTGGCCTTCGATTTGGGCTGTAAAGGTGTAACGATCTATCGTGACGGCAGCCGTGATGTTCAAGTGCTACAGACGGAGAAAAAAGAAGAGAAAGCAGAAGCTCCTGTTACTGTACCAGAAAGTGTTGTACAGGTGAATGAGTCCGCAAGCACTGTGGCAGCACCTGCTGTTTCCAGCAAGAGCGGTTTGGATAAGCAGTACAAGAGTCGTCCACAAATACTGCGTGGTGCGACTTACAAGATCAATACGCCGTTCGGTATGGCGTATATCACGATCAACGATTTGAACGGCACACCGGGAGAAATCTTCCTGAACGTGGGTAAAGCGGGTTCGGATGTGTTCGCTATGGCTGAAGCTTTGGGTCGTGTCTGCTCCTTGTTCCTGCGTTACGGAGACCATGGTAACAAGGTGGAGCTGCTGATCAAGCATCTCAAAGGCATTGGCGGATCAGGGGCTATCGGCTTCGGCGCGAACCGTGTGGAATCTATTGCGGATGCAGTCGCAAAAGCATTGGAGACCCATGTGGCAAGCGGAATCCATGATGATCATGGACATGATCCAGCTCCGGTAGCTGCTACGATGGCTCCTGCCGAGCAGTTGGGTGGCCAGGGACAAGGCGGTCATGGCAGCCATGTTGCTACTTCCCGTGATCTGTGCCCGTCCTGCGGCGGTGCTTCGCTGATTAACATCGAAGGTTGCAAAACATGCAGCAACTGCGGTTACAGCAAGTGTTCTTAAGGGAAAAGGTTAGAGAAGTTGAATAAAAGGCTTCGGAGAACGGAGACCTGCAGGTCACAAAAGTGACTTGCGGGTCTTTTTTTATATTAGAGGGATGTAGTGGTTGGGGATAGCCGGATTGTAAACTTTGCTTGATTTGGTGGCATGTACGATAAACCGAAGAAGGTAGGAGGAAGGAAATGGTCCATTCCATATACGCAGGCGGCGGTGGAACAACTAATCCGAGACTTTTCTGAAGGAAAGTTACATGTAAGTTCACTTTTAAAGCAGGAAGGGGAGTCTTTTTGTGAGTGGATTAAGACAAGGCAGAGTAGTGAGGTAGATATGCGTGAGCTGGATTTGATTGAAGTTCATTTGTTTAATCCCGAGCAAGAGAGAAAATTGAAAGAACAATTAGCTCTGCGGGGATATAGCTCGAAGACAATCAAAGCTTACTTGGGACACATCCGGCGATTCGGTGAGGAACGAAAGGTACGCAGGTAGGGCTGTTTCACTCCAAGCTTATTCGCCAAGGCAAGGGACGGAAAGATCTATATACGATCTTATCCGATACAGCGTATCAACTGCTTCAACAATATATGGAGTAGAATAGACCGAAAAAATGGCTTTTCCCGAGCCAGTCGCTAGGAAGTCACTTAATGGAGCGATCTGTGCAGAAGGTGTTCGAACAAGCGCTACAGATCTCAGATATATACAAGAGTTACTCGGACATCAAAGCAGTCGAACTACAGAGCGTTATACTCATGTTTCTGTGAAAGACGCTAGGCGGATTAAGAGTCCGTTGGATTATTGAAAGCGGGAGTATTGAGTAGGGGAGTTCGTAAATATCCTGATGAATGGAGTGTTTACGAAGTACGGGAATACGCGTAGTATGGAAGTATTCACGAAGTTCGTAGATAAGACGTTATCTGAAATCATTGAAATCTAAAAAGATAAGGTGAAAACATGAAAGATGATATAAAGACCTATATAGATAATAATGATATAGATAAAGCAATTGAATTGATTGATAGCTTAGTCGTCAGGCAAAAAACTAAAGCATTAACAAAAGATTTAATAGAGGTATTGCAGACAACTACAAATAATATATTAAGGAATCATGTAGCAATAACATTGTCGGATATGAAATGTCAAGAAGCAGTGGTGCCAATAATAAAATTACTTAAGGATCCAAGAACAGAAGGTAGTAGGGGTACACTTGTATATTCACTGGAGCCATTAAACTATGCAGAACATGTTGATGTACTATTCGAGGTTATCCTTGAAGATAAGCTAGAAGCTAGTATACAGTCTTGCTTATTACTCGAACAAATAATTGATAAAGTACCATTAGAAACTAAAAAGAAATACGGATCAAAGTACCGAAAAGAAATTGAAAAGCATGAAAATAAGATCGACACTCTGACTAAAGTGCTTCGTAATTTAAAAAACTATAATTTTTATTCGGATAATGCAAGAAGTCAATGACTTCAGTTAACACCGTATCTACATCGCGGTCTACACCCTTGGTTCGCAAGAAGTGTTAAGCAGAGAAGTTAAGTCAGCGAACAACCCTGTGAGGTTAAGTGGCGAGCCACCCGGCGACTTCGTCGCCTTAAGCCTCTCGGGTTTGTGAATACAAGAGACGTTATGAGAAAGTGATGTATTTATAAAACATTGTATGGTGGGAGATTATTCTAGATGGTTCGAAATACAGTAAGAGCACTGATTATTCAGGATGATAAGCTTTTATTAATTAAGAAAAAGAGACCTTATATTGGTCTTTATTATGCACTACCTGGAGGAGCTCAAGAATCGAACGAAACATTAGAACAGGCACTAATTCGTGAATGTATAGAAGAACTAGGTATTGAAATATCGAGTAGTAATTTAATTTGTGTAAGGGAATACATATCTCGCAATCATGAATACTCTTTCATTATGAAGGAAGTTCATTCTATTGATTTTATTTATGAGTGCAACACTCAATTCCTTAATAATGAATTAAGAAGCATACAAGCTGATATTGGACAGGTCGGGATTGAATGGCTACCAATTAATGAAATTAAGAAGACAGTAAATGAATCAGAAGAATCATTAAAGTCATATAAATTCCCTAGAACAACCTATGAATTCTTTAAAGAATATTTTTCAGATCAATTAATAAAACCATATTATAGTAAGACATTTGAGAGTATCCCATAGAAGACATCACCATCTCATCGTATTCACACCGCGTCGCCTGACTCGGCTCCTTGATTTGCCCGAGGAATTTCGGAGATGTGGAACCAGGCAGATAACCCTGCAAGGCTAAGTGGCGGAGCCACCCGGCGCATACGCGCCTTAAGCCTTTCGGGTTCGTGAATACGAGAACGTTATCTGAAATCTAGGCGAGTGAAATTTAAGAATTGAGGTATTTCTAGGAGGAATTGATATAAATAAAAGAATAAGAAAGAAAAAACATAAAGAGCATCTAGAAGATGTTGTGTACGCAGTAAGTGTATCGCCCTTATGGAGAGAGCGGCTATTTAGAGCGGATAATAAAGATAAGAAATTCGAAGTGAATAAAGATCAATCGAAGGGAATTGAAGAGGTTACAAGCAAGCTTATTAATAAACTTGATTTAAGATATAATGTGTCTGTCGTTCCAAATTTTGAAGCTGAAGGTTGGGGGGATTGGTCCGAAGACAATGTATACTTTAAATTTGAATCAGAAGAATTTCCATTAATACGATCCTATTCAGCGAATAACAAAGATGTAATATAGAAAAGAAATATTTAGTTAATCTAAGATGGCCTTGACATGTGCTTTGCCCTTGGTTCGTAAGGAGTAGTAGGCAGTGAAGAGGACTCAGCTCACAACCCTGCGGGGCTAAGTCCGTCGGACCCGGCGCGATGCGCCTTAAGCCTCTCAGGTTCGTAGATACAGAAACGTTATCCGATAGGGCTACGAATCATATTAAAACCACATAAAAAACATAGGATCAAAACAATATATAAGAACACTTGTACGTAGATGTGAATAAAGGTAAAATATATCTACAATTGAATCTTGGGTGGGCATGGTTTCCCTTCGAAAGGAGGTGAAGCCATGGAAGTGAAGGATGCATTAACGATAATGTTCCTATTTGGATCATTTATTCTTGCTCTTCTAACTTACATCAATAATAGCAACAAGAGAAAGTAAAAACCCACCCTAAGGTTGACCGCCGAAGGTGGGTTTCCGATCGTAATGACTAAGAAGGGATTACCCATCCAAGCCAATTGTATGGACCAAGTGTTAGCGCACTTGGTCTTTATTAAATATATATTACCATAATTGAAAAGATGTATCAAAGAATTAAATGAAATCGAAAAGATTGTTTTAAGGCATTTTAACACATATTTAAAGTATTTCGAAGAGGGCATCCCCATCAGATAACACTGCATCTAAGCTGCGGTCCGTTTGGACCTTGGTTCGCAAGATGAGGTAAGCAGAGAAGTTTATTCAGCGAACAACCCTGCGAGGCTAAGTCCGTCGGACCCGCGCAGAGCGCTTTAAGCCTCTTGGCATCGTGAATACAATAACGTTATATGAAAGAAATGCAAAGATTAATAATTTTGGACAGAGGAGGGTATTCATGGAAGTAAGACAAATGGCAACTGCATTTTTAATTAACGATGACAAAGTATTGATGATGAAAAAAGCAAGGAGTAAGCTCTTTAATTTTGAATTTTGGGGAGGTATTGGAGGACATCTTGAATATGAAGAACTAAATTTTCCAATGAAGGCCAGCTATAGAGAAATTGAAGAGGAAACGGGATTTAAAAAGAGTGAGATTAAAAACTTTAAATTGAAATACATATTGATAGAGAATAACAGTGGGGAAATCCGACAGCAATACGTATATTTTGGAGAAACAAAGCACATGAACTTTATCTCTTCTGATGAAGGGGAATTATATTGGATACATAAGAATGAGTTATTAAATTTACATACGTCAAAGATTATTAAATTTACTATTGAACACTATTTAGAGAATCCAAATCTTGATGACATTTTAGTTGGAACAATAACGGCTAATAATGAATCAAATCCACAAATACAATGGGCAACAACTAAAGAAACCGTGACTTTCTAGCAGTTCGAAGAAGGCATTTCCTTCATAAAACATCGTGCTCCCGCTGTGATGCTGGTGCCTCTTGGTCTGCCAGAGGAATTTCGAGGAAGCATAAACAGCAGACAACCCTGCACTGCCTAACCGCGTCGCGGCCGCCCTTGGGGCTTAAGGCAGTAAGGGTTCAGGAACACAGAGAACGTTATGCGAAACCAACCAATTAAAAATAGAATTGATATATAAAGAAGGTGAAATTGTTGTCAGTAGCAGCAATTATTATTGAGCCTAAAGATAGTAATTTCTATGTGCCTGTCTCAACGGAGACTTTTTTTCAAAGATGTTGGGTCCCTGCAATCAAAGAGTTGCAATTGGAGTTAATTTCTTTTTTCGACCCCGGTTTAGATTTGATTAAGAAAGATCTTCCCGCTCTATTAATGAACTGAATCTACTAAGGGAGTAGGCTAAAACAAGTTTAAATAGAGATGATTTTGATTATTTAAATAAAAGAATCGACTATCTGACAGGGAAATTAGTAGAAGAATTTAAAGATGAAGATATCATAATATATATTGGATAATAATTAAGTGCAATATTCAAAAATCTTGTAGTAACTCATTGAAGTGGTTGGCATCGCATAACAATATATTCACGCTGCGGGGCTGACAACCCTTGATCTGCCCGAGGCATTTCGAGGAAGTGGATTCAGGCAGATAACCCTGCGAACCTGGTATTTTTGCATGAATACTTAACAGACTAATCAAGACCATGAGCAGTTAGATCGTGTATGAAATAAAAGCCTTACATGCAGATTAGACATTTATATTATTGGAGGAGTTTTTATTAATAATTTCAAGGCTCTATTAATACATCTAGTAATTTGCTTATTATTTATTCCTATATATTCTCTTAAGGTGGAATTTAGTCTAGTCAGTGCTTCTATTACTCTAGTGGTAATAAGCGTTCTTTATTCTCTTTTTGGTTACTTTTTTCCACTAATAGATTATCGTAATTCTATAAAAAATCTTTTTTCTGTTTCTTTTGTCTCACTATTAGGATTTGTAGTATGGTTACTCTGTTTAGGATTAGATGATGGCTCATTCTTATCATATTTAGTATGGGTAATTTATTATTTCTACCAATATTCAAACTTTATCCCAATTTTAAAGATATACGAATATTTTACTTTATCGGAGTTTCTCTATAGTCCACCAAAAGCAATTATCATAGCATCACTTATCCCATCTCTATTTATTTGGTTAGGAATGGTTATAAAGATAAAACTAAAGGAATACGAAAAATTTGAAGGAGACAAGTGAAAGAAAGGATGACAAGAGCGGACAAGACTATAAATTATAGAAAGACTATAAACACGATAAAGTCCGAACCTCTATAAAGATGAACAAGATTATAAAGATTGAAAACATTTGATTAGAAAAGTCTAAGAAGACTCGACAGCATATAACATAACATTTACGCTGCGGTCCGGCTTTGCCATCCCTTGATCCCGGAAGTTAAGAAGCAAGGAAGCGTATACCGGGACGCACCGACTACGTCGGCATCGTAAATGCAGAACGTAATATGAAACCTACGCAATCATGATAGAAATAAACAAGGATCAATTTAAATACGAAATTGGAGATGATAAAAATCAAAATAAAAATTCAATGTCAATCCTGTGGAAAACAAAAGATTATTCGTGCGGATGAAGATTTCGAAAAAGAAATTGCACAAGCCAAACAAATACTTTGTCAGAGAAAGGAATGTCAAGATTCTTTTCCAGTTGAAGTTGATAAGGGATATATACGAACTATGCATTTGTTTGGGGAATTTTGGAGTGTGACAAGAAAAGCTACATTTGAAGAACTTCAGGGTATTTGGAGGGCAAAAAAGATTCTTTACAAGGGTAGAAGAAATCTTGACTGACAAATTAAATTACACGCAACGAACCCAGATATCTGGAAAAACTAATATAGGTATATTAAATATTGATTGAAATTAATACGAAGAAGGCGTAGGCATCATATAAACCAGCTAATCAAAGTCAACTCTATCAATAAAATAATTTCGTGTATTAAAAGTAAGCATACCTAAATAGACCTACCCAGAAGAGTATGCAATCCTGGTAAGTCTTAAGAAGATGGATATATTGCATAAGAACTACTCTCTGGGCTTGAATCGCATGAAGATCTGGGAGGCTGTGTCTAGCGATTTCAAGTAACTCCTGAAGCTTAGATTCCTTCCAAGCTCGACCACGGCGATTGGACAATAGCAGCGTAATAATCTCCTCACGCTCTGCAGCTAAAAGCTCAGAAGGGGTAGGGTAACGGGATAATAATTCCAGAGAAGTTCGATTGCAGACCTTGTGAAAAGCCTTGTCATATCCCGGAAAGAGAAGATCGAGAACAGCACGAAAATGAAGCTGAGTCTTAGCATATAAGCCCATCCAGTGCTGATATTGACGACAAATTACACGGAGTTGTTGAACGGACTCACTTACCGGGACTTGGGGTTCAGCCCGGTGTTTTCTCCAGTATAAAGAAAAAGTTCATCCCCGAACCAGTCGGGTATGAACTGAGAATACCAACATAGTATTCACGCTGCGGGTCGACTGGCGTCGACCCTTGGTCCGCCCGGAGTTATAGGCAGGGAAGCAGTATCAGGCGGACAACCCTGCGAACCTAACCGCGGTCGCGGCGGCTCCTGGCGGAGCCTTAAGGTTCTCGGGTTCGTGAATACAGGGACGTTATACGACAGGGTCAAAAAATTAAGAGCCTTGAGGGCTCTTAATTCCTTGAAATATGTAATTCATTATAAAGATGTAAGGCATCTTTAAACCCTTGAAGATATATATTACTTTCCAGAATTGCTTGTAATGAAAATTGAGCGTCTTCATAGAGGAATAGGGTATGTTGGAGGTTATCAGGTAGAGATTTTCGGATTGTATTGAAGTACTGTATTGATTCCTTTGAAATTTGCATGAAATCACCAAAGCCTTTAAAAAAATTAAGTTGGTGAATCCAAAGATGATTGAGAAAGAATAGGTTAAGGAATGTTGATCGAGGGTTGTCCTTCTTATAAGGAACGCCGTATTCAGCTGCGGGCTGACGCCCTTGGTCTGCAGAAGTATTTTCGGGTAGTTGAATCAGCAGACAGCCCTAGCCCTGCACTGGCTAGTTCGTCGGACCCGTTCGCTAACACTCACTTAAGCCAGTGAGGATTCGTGAATACGAGAACGTTATAAGAAATCCCCGCAAAATAGAATATAAATGTCTGAGGTGTGATAAGTTTGCAAAGAATTCGCAGAAAAAAAGAAATAGAAGGAACTACAGTTCCTGGTATCATAAATAATGGTGGCCATTATTTCTATATTAACGTTGATATCTATGAAGACGGCATGTCAAATTGTTGGGAACTTGTGGATTTGAAAGGACTCAAAGTAAAAATCAATTCTGGTTGGTTGACACCGACAGTTCCTACAGGCGAAACTCTATCGGTTCATGGGTTAGGGGAGTATAAAGTTGAGTCTGCTATTTGGAATTTTAATAAGAATACATATTACCAATTTATTGAGAACAGAATAAAAATACTGAATCCTGAATTTGAAAATATATATACGATCACAAAGTCAGAAAAAAAGTTGTTTGAAACTAGAAAGATCTTGCATTCGCCAAGTGCTGTTGATTTTTATGTTGTGCGTGAAATGTTCTATGAAACGATTGAAGGAAAAGGCTATTTTATTTTCATGAGATATAATGAAACGAATTATTTGGTTAATTTAGTGATTTATGAAAATGGTTTAGTTGGTATTTACAATTCTAGTTTCGAAAAAATATATCAACTAGAAGAAGTTGTTGAATTATTTAATAACAGAATATTGTTCACTGAATTTAATCATCCAACAGAAGTTTTTATTTCAGAATTAGGTCAGGTTACCTTTTCAGAAGTGTTATATGCATCAAACTTAGATGAAAAACTAAAAGAACTCTTAGACATGTATACAGAAATAAAAGGAGACAAAACAACATTAGAAATTTGTAGAGAAGCGTACTTTAACTATCTCGCTAATCCAAGTGAGTTCAATAGAGCATATCTAAAGGAAAAATATGAACTAGTCCCTGAACACGAACGAATGTATTTAGGAGATATGGATTCTAAAGATTTGGATTATCAAAGAATTATTTATAGATCAAAAGAGAAACGTGAAGTATAAGTAATTCCTAAAGTCAGAAAAAAGGATTGGTATTGTATGAACTCACTAACAAAAGAAACGATAGATGCTTTATTGGCAGCAATGGACACTTATAAAGTAATTGCACAAGAACTCATTGACAAATTAATATTGGAAACTAACCAGCTTGAAAAATCAGAGATCATAAAAGGAAGTTACTACTTACTTTCAAATGCGGAATTACTAAACGGTGAAGAACATTTAACCGGTAATTGGTACTTTGATGTTCATGGAGAGCACTGCATGTTTGAGAATTTAGAAACTGGTCAAAAATTGGAAATTTCTCTCGGAGGTATAGACGATATTGGAAACGTTGACCCCTATTTTTTTTACAACTTCTTGGAATCAACTGAGAATCTTAAACACTTAATTCAATATTTCGAAAATCCATTTGGTGATATGTTGAACTTTTTTGAGGCATTAGAAGAGCGAAAAATGCTAATACATATTCATGGTGTTGAATACAGAAAGATTCTTTAGAATGAAATAAATTTGCTAAAACAATGAAGCACTACATATGTGCTTGTGTGCAGAAATGTTTTTGTTGTCCTGTTAGGGTAACATGACTCGCGATATTTCCAGATGCTTCAGAGAAGCTGGACATCCGGACACATCCGACTTCGTCGGACGTCGTGAATACAATAACGTTATGGGAAATTACACGAAAGCCTTAAGGACTATAATATTAGTCATGTTTGTTTGCTTTGACTTTTGAAGAGGTGGAAATATGAAAAACTGTTCTAGTTGTCAAAGTATTAATGTAAAACAGTTGAGCTCGTTACAAACAAGACTATTACTTTCCATTTACATATTTTTGTCTTTTTACTTTTTTACGGGTGCCATTGATTATGGAGCGTTGATTGCATTATTTCCTTTTATTATTCCTTATCTACACATATGCACTGATTGTAATACATCATTTTTTGGACTGCCTAGTGCTAATTTGAAGTACTTTTGGTTAGGGAATATCCTTGATAAATATTTGCTAGCAATGTCACCTTCAATACTTACAATCACACTTTTAATACTTAATTTCCCAAATACAGGACTAGGACGTATTGGGTATTTACCAACTATCTATTTACTTAACACCTAACCGCATCGCGGCTGCTCACTGTCGTTCGCAGTCGGTGGACGTCGTAACACACAAACGTTATCTGAAATCAACGAAATTGTAATGGAAAATCGAAAGGAATAAAAAAATGAAACTAATCCGCATAGAACCAATTGATAGAAATAATTGGGAAGAATCGCTCTCGATATCTTTACTAAAATCACAAGAGAAGTTTGTACCTTCTGTTATCGAATCTTTAGCATGGGCTTATATAAAACCGTGGGATGAGGCTTTTGATCCATATATTTTGTGCAAGGATGATAAAACATTCGGATTTTTCTATCTTTCCTATACACCTAATAGTACGAATAATTACTGGATCGGCGGCTTTCAAATAGACAAGGAATATCAAGGGATGGGATTAGGAACACAATCTCTAAAAAGAATATTAGAATTCATTCAGGAAATGCACAGACAATGCGAAGTAATCTCTCTAACAATCGAAAAAAATAATGATCATGCTAGAAAGCTTTACGAGAAATTAGGATTTGTTAATCAAGATAAAGAGAATCAAGATGGAGAGATTATATATAAGCTGAAGTTAAAATAAACTATAGGGAACTTTGTGCTATGTTACTCGAAGAGGTCGTTAACATCAGCTAACATTACATTCCTGCGTCGTCGCTAAGGCTCCTCGGTCACCGAGAGGATTTTCGGAGAAGTAATCTGGCGACATAGCCAATCGGCTAAGTCTGACGCTCCGTTCTCTCCGGTCACATAAGCCGCTTAGACGTCAGGAATGCGAAACGTTATCTGAAATTCTGATAATAATATTGGTTAAGATAAATCTGAGAGGTATGAAAGAGATGGAAAAAATCAAAGCTATAAAAACCGAATTAGGTGAAATTCATGGAAGAGACGCGATCTTCCTTGATGATATTCAATTCAATTATCAAAAGAATGAAGTTAAATTAATTGGTGAGATAAATGGGCAATTATGTACAGAATCAGATGATGATGAGTTTATTGGATACGAATTGCTATTCAAGAAAGTTTATTACTTTAATATGGTTGAGTTAGATGTAAGTTTACAGATGTTTGATAATCCATACAATGAAAGTAGTAGTTTTGGGGAAATATTTAATACAAAAATACTTAGAGATATAAAGAATGCAAGAAATCTGGAGTTAAAGCAATATGTAATATATACATATGACGACGTTTTCGTTATCGCATGTCAAGAATTCGAATTAAGATTAAAGAAATAAGAGCAGTAGGTAACAAATTAGCCAAAGAACAAAAATGGGAGTCAGTAGACTCTCAAATTATGAGTTACGTAATTCATCAGAGAGGTTAAGTGCGTCTTTAAATCCCTGTAAATAAATATTTTTTTCAAGGATGGACTGAAGAGAAATCTGAGCATCTTCATAAAGAAATAGGGTGTGTTTTAGATGTTCAGGGAGGGATTCCCGAATTTGTTTAAAGTGTTGGTCGCATTCTAAAGATAGATGTATGTAATCGGGTTTTGATTTTTTAAGATCATTGTATAGCGATTCTAGACGATTGCGAATTAGTGGATCCACTATGACCTCTAACGAATTAATCATTATTACACCCCTTCGATTAACTTTATGAAGTTATTATATAACCTCAAAAGGTTAAATGTAAAGTTAAATATTGACTCTATAAGGTTAAATAGTGATTTTTAATTGAAGAATATAAAATTGGAAGATAATATAGTTATGATAGGAAGGGAGGGAATAAATCTGATAAGATGTAATATTAGAACGCTTATGGCCGAGCATAGAATCGATGATATAACAGAGTTAATGACCAGATCAGGGTTGAGTCGGAATTCTATCAACAAATTATATAGAGAAACAAGCATTGAAACAACAAAATTAGAAACGCTTATTAAACTGTGCGATACATTTAATTGTAAGTTATCAGATTTGATAGAATACACACCCGATAATGAATGATACATAAATTTTGAAGGTGTACTCAAAGAAGGGCCCCGTCGTAACATTGCATCTACGCTGCGCGGGGAATTCGCCCCTTGGTAGTCGAATTAAACGCAAAGCATATTCAGACAACACACGACCCGGCCTAAGATAATAGCTATCTAAGGCCGGGTCGCGTCGTAGATGGCGGAAACATTATCTGCAATTTCCGATAAAACATTAGAGAGAAGGCGAGCTCGTGGAAGTTTTATTAAAGGACATAGACCAAACAAACTGGTTAGAATGTATTTTTCTAACGACGGATCCTGATAAAAATCATTACCTTGTAGAGAAATTTGTAGCTTCAAATGCAGTTTCGATTGCACAATCAAAGATAGAAAAAGGATGGATAACAAAAGCGATTTATAGTGAAGATACCATGGTGGGATTTACAATGTATGGATATTCAGAAGAGGATAATTGTTTTGAATTATGCCGTATTATGATTGACTATAAATTTCAACGTCAAGGTTTCGGTAGAAAGGCACTAAGTCTAATCATTAAAGAGATGAGTAAGAACAAGGAATGCTCTGAAATATTTATATCGTTTGATCCAGAAAACCATTCTGCAAAAAAACTATATGAACAATTTGGATTTGAAAATACAGGGAAAGTCGTAGACGACGAAGTTCTTTATTGCTTGAAATTATAAAGATAAATGTAGATGAATTCGAGATGCCGGTGAATGCAAGAGACGTTATATGAAACCGGTGCAAATCTATAAATAAGGGAGATCATTTATGGATGAATTGAAGTTAATTGAACCTTCTTTAGAATATCAAGATGAGTATCTAGACATGATTAATGAATGGAGAAGCACTGGTGAGAGAATGATTCCGTTCGTACTGAGATTCGATTGCAGTAATTTTAATTCGTTTCTAGAAGAGGTACATAAATTAAAAACTAGAAAAGACCTAGATAAAAATAAAGTAAACAGTTCGACTTTCTTATTAGTGAATAATGAAGGAAGAGTACTAGGTGCAACCAATATAAGACATGAATTGAATGAGCAATTACTTAATATTGGTGGGCATATTGGATACGGAATAAGACCGAGTGAGAGAATGAAAGGGAATGCTTCTCGATTATTGGCCATGGCGTTAGTCAAAGCCAAAGTACAAGGCATTAGAAAAGTATTAGTAACATGCGATAAAGACAATATAGGATCAGCAAGGACTATCATAAAGAATAGTGGAAGGCTAGATTCCGAAGACATAGTGGACGGAACAGTAATACAAAGATATTGGATTGAAAATGATTAAGAACATCATAAGATAAGCAATATTGCAAGCAATTCTGAGAAGGCACCGAAATCAGATAACAATGTATCTACGCTGCGGACTTTGCCCTTGGTTCGCAAGAAGTGGTAAGCATCGAAGTTAAATCAGCGAACAACCCTGCGAGGCTAAGTCCGTTGGACTCGGCGCTGCCGCTTCTTAAGCCAGTGAGGATCCGCGATACAAGAACGTTATATGACATTCCCACAAGAGCTTAAGGGAGAGATCAATTATGTCGATGGTACATGACAATGAAATATTATCGTATAAAGTAGATTTGCAAAATGATCAAATAACAATACATACAAAATATGATGATACAAGATTAGTAGAAGAAACTGATATTGTTTTTACTGATGTATTTAGTCATATGTTTGAACAACAATTAAAGGGCAGCATTATTCTTGATATTATTGAATCGGAGATTAGTCATTTTATTAAAGATAATTCAGAACTATTAGAAAGAAATAAAAACTATGGTTGGCCAATGATGTTTGAATCTATTGAAGAGATAGAAAGATTATTAAGTGAAGGCCAATATAAATATATTATTTTAATGTCATCGTATGGGATGAATGGCTGGGTATTAGCTAAAAATTTTGAGATTATCACAAGAAATTTAAAGGAATGATTATTAGCCTTTGCTTTCGAAGGTTTTGAACGTCATATACAATATATTCACGCTGATGAGCCTGGCGGCTCCTTGGTTCGCCCGATGAGGATGAAGCTGGGAGCAAGATTCAGGCGAACACAACTGTACCACCTAACCGCATCGCGGTCGCCTCTTTGGGGCTTAAGGTGGTGAGGCATCTTCAATACTGGAACGTTATAAGAAATCCCCGCTATAAAAGAATAGCGAGAAGGAAAAGATGAAACTCAATCGTTTTATTTATGACGTAGTCATTCCAGATTTTAAACAACGTAATGTAAATTGGTTTGAAATTTATGCTTCTGATATTAAATGCTGGGATGAACTTTTTCTCGATGGATTAGACCTTGTTAAAGTAGATAAACATTATGAATCAGTCTACACCTTGAACTTGGATAAATTTAAGCTTATCAAGGAAACATTTTCTCAGCCAATTGAGGATATTGAAGTTAACTTATTGGAATTTGAGATACTGCCAGAAGAATATCGGAATTTAATATACGTTGATGAAAGGTTCTTAACTAAATCTTATCCTGGAGTTGAAATCAGAAAGGGACACGAATTGATTACAATCTGTAGAAATAATGGATTTGTCTATAATAATGAATATTTTATAGACATAGATACGTTTGTTCATGAACAGAGAGGAAAAGGTTACGCAACATTAGCTGCAATCAAATTAATAGATCATTTATTACACAATAGTATGTTTCCATTATGGGAGACGACCCATCAGAATACACCCTCTCACAAGTTAGCTATAAAATTAGGTTTTGAAGTTAAAGAAGACTATCCAGTTTATGCATTTATAAATGAAGTTAGTTAAGTGGAGAATTGAGTTATTGTAAAGCTCCAAAGGCGTTGGCATCTTATAAAATTGCATTCACGCATCGGTCGGCTGCTACCGAACTCGGTCCGCAAAAGGCATTTCGGGGAAGGGATTTCAGCGGACAACCCTACACCGACTAAATCGCAGTCGTACCCGGCCTGTCGGCCTTAAGTTGGTGAGGGTTCGTGAATGCCTGAAGGTTATCCGAAATTAACGAAACTATATCCATTAAAGACTTAGTAGATCTATAACTCTAGTATTATTGGAGGTCACGCTATGAAAGAAAAGAACATTAATATCCGATGGGCGAACACAAATGATGCAGCAGATCTTGTTATGCTCAATGATGCTTTTAATGGAGTAGGAATGTCCATTAATGAAGTAAAAGATAATCTTGCTTTATCGAATGAACTGATTGCTTTGGCCATCATTGGCGATCTGCCAGTTGGATTTGCGTGTGCACAATATTTTAAATCGTTTTGTTACCGTGGTTTCCAAGGGGAAATCACAGAATTGTATATTACAGAGGTTGCTCGGGGAAGAGGATTGGCAACTTTATTAATTGCTTTTTTAGAGGAAGAACTTAGAGCACGAGGTGTTACCAGTGTAAACGTTCTAACAGGCAAAAAAAATGAAATTGCTATAAAGACATATGAAAAATCAAGATTTTCTAGAAAGGAAGAAGTATTACTTCAAAAGAAATTATAAACCAAAGATACTAATAGCAATATATTATAAGACCTTAGAAAGGCAATGAAACATTTTTTTGCGAGTGAATCAAAGGGGTTGTTAACTTCAGATAACAATATGTTCAAGCATTATGGGCAAGCCCCCTCGGTCGCCGGATGGATTTCAATGAAGCGTAATCAAGCGACACATCCCATTCACCTAACCGCGGTCGCGGCCGGCCGAGATCGTGCTAGACGCACGACACGAGCAGCTTAAGGTTAATGACGTCGTGAACATGGAAACGTTATACGACAGGGTCAAAAAATTAAGAGCCTTGAGGGCTCTTAATTCCTTGAGATATGTAATTCATTATAAAGATGTAAGGCATCTTTAAATCCTTGAAGATATATATTACTTTCCAGAATTGCTTGTAATGAAAATTGAGCGCCTTCATAGAGGAATAGGGTATGTTGGAGGTTATCAGGTAGAGATTTTCGGATTGTTTTGAAGTACTGTATTGATTCCTTTGAAATTTGCATGAAATCAGAGAGGACCCCGTTGTATAATATTGCATTCACGCTGCGGGCCATCTGGACCTTGGTCTGCCCGAGGTATTTCGGAGAAGCGGAATCAGGCAAACAACCCTGCGAGGCTAAGTCCCGCTGGACCCGTCGCGATGCGCCTTAAGCCTCCCGGGTTCGTAAATACAAGAACGTTAACTGAAATTGCTTAAAATATATAAAACGAGGAACAAAATATGAAAATACAAATTAAAGAGATCATTGATGATTTTGTAAACTTAGATAAACCTAAAAAACCAGAATTAGAAGCAATCATTTTATGTGGATCACAAGCTAATGGACAAGCCACTGATCATAGTGATATTGATCTTTGTTATATCGGTAGTTTCACTGAATTTAGAAGGGAGTATAGGGTATTTAAAAACTATGAATTTCAATTAATGGTTGCTCCGTGGGAGTGGTATCAAGAAGTCTTAAACTCCTATGAGAGAAAGGGCAATATTGGAACGATAACCTCTATGTTAGCCGGTGGTGTTTGCTTATGGAGCACAGATACAACTAGATGGAAGACACTGAAAGAAAAAGCTGTTGAAATGTATAACCAGGGCCCTGCACCTGTTTCAGCTGAAGAGGTATTAAAAATTAGGAGAAGAATTACAGAATTATTAAACAGCTTCATTGATGAAGTTGACGAATTATCCTTAAAATGGATTAAGTATCAAATTATGAATGTTTGCGTAGAAGCTCATTTCATTATTAGTAATTGGTGGGCTGTAAAACCCAAACACCAAATTAATGTATTGCGGAATCTAGATGCAATAATGGTTAGACATATTGAGGAATGTATACTGAATGATAATGCAGTTAAAACATTATGTGAATATGTACTCAACCCTGTTGGTGGTCTTGTTCAGATTAAGGATGAAGATATTTAGGCTCATTCGGGGATGCGAATTCAGGCAGACAACCCTGCACTGGCTAAGTCGGCAGAGGCGACCCGACCCAGCTTCCGTTGATCGCTCCTTAAACCAGTGAAGGTTCGTGAATACTAAAACGTTAGGCGAAATGACCTAAAACCGGAACGTTATGCTAGATTCTATCAAAAGGATTTTCTTACATAGAAGGAAGGGTTCTTTTTATGGAAATTTATAAAATAATTGAGAAATCTAAAAAACCTTTGCTATTTGAAAAGGGAAGTTCACAAATGTGGGTTGATGAATATATATCACAACAAATGCTAGAAGCTCACTTAGATCCCAATACAGATGCAGCAAGTAGAAATCGCGTTACTGTTGATGCCTCTGTGAAATGGATCAAAGATTATATTTGTGGCAATAACTCTGAACAAAAAATACTTGATTTAGGTTGCGGGCCAGGAGTATATACAAATCGGTTGGCTAAGCAAGGTTTTAATAAAGTTATGGGGGTTGATTTTTCAAGTCGTTCTATAGAATATGCTAAGAATCAAGCATCGGAGTTAAATTTCCAAGTTGATTATATTTGCCATGATTATCTAACACTTGATTTCACCAATTATTTTGATGTTGTTCTACTCATATATTGTGATTTTGGGGTTTTGGACGAATACGCTAGGAATACATTGTTACACAAGATCTATAATAATTTGAATTCAGGAGGGAAATTCGTCTTTGATGTTTTTACACCTAAAAAATATAAAAATCATATCGATTCAAAAGCATGGGATTCCTATCAAAGTGGCTTTTGGAGACCAAGGCCACATTTATGTTTGAACTCTAGTTATTGGTATCCAGAAGAAAGAGTTCATTTACAACAAACAATCGTGTTAGAAGATGATAAAGATATGCAAGTATATAATATTTGGGATCAAACATATACAATTGACGAGATTTCATCATTACTTAGCCTTATAGGATTTGAAAAATTTGAATTTTATTCTGACGTAACTGGACGGGAATATGAAGAAGAATCAGAAATACTAACAGTAATTGCCCAGAAGAAGTGATAGAACTTCGCCAAACATTTCATTCACGCTGTGGGGCTGTCGGCCTCTTGGTCTGAAGGAGCGAAAATGAGAAGTTATAGCAGCAGATAACCATGTAAGGCTAAGTCTTCGACCCGACGCTGACGCGCCTTAAGCCTCTCGGGTTCGTGAATACGGAAACGTTAGGCGAAACCAACGGAACGATATAGATACAAGAATCAGAATATTTCTTGGGGGAATAAAAATGAAAGAAATAAACTATAGCAATTATTTTTGGCAGGATGAAGAAATTCGTTTACGTGCTATTGAGCCCGAAGACTGGGAAGGGCATTATTATAACCGATTTGATACGCCTGCTCGGCGTTTATTAGAATGTGAAGTTGAATTACCACCGACGATTGCGGAGGCAAAAAAGTTTGTAGATTCATTCTCTGATTTTTCACCTGGTAATGGACGAATAATGTTTACTATTGAAAATTTATATGGTGAGAACATAGGAGCAATAAACCTAAATAGCATCGATGAACGGAATGGCACTTTCAGTATTGGCATCCAAATTGATCGGGATAATCGAGGCAAGGGATATGGTACAAAAGCAATTAGAATTTTATTAAGATATGCTTTCTTTGAACGACGTCTAAATAAATTTAACGATTCTGTACTTGAAGGAAATGAACCTTCAGCAACTATGATGAGAAAAATCGGATGTGTTCAAGAAGGAGTACGACGAAAAGTCATTTATACAAACGGGAAATACTATGATCTCATACTTTTTGGATTAACAAAGGATGAATTTATAGAGAAAGAGAATGAAATACAAGGTATCTAGATAGTTCGAAGATGCCTTTGGCATCGCCTAACAAATGTTCACGCATCGGCAGACAAGCTGCCTCGGCCCCGGAAGTAAAGTCGAAGATGTAATTGCCGGGACAGTCCATTCACCTAACCTCATCGCGGCCGCTCACTACGTTCGCGTAAGGTGAATGGACGTCGTGAACACGGAAACGTTATGTGACACTGGGGAAAGGCGAATATATTGAATTTTTTGGGAGGTATTGCAATGGGGTACATTGAAGAACTCAGAGAATTGATTGGGAACAAGGCTTTAATTTTGGTAAGGCCCACTGTAGCTATTATTAATAATATTGGCCAAATCCTATTAGTTAAATATCAAGATCAGTCATGGGGTATTCCTGGCGGACTCATGGAACTGCGGGAGTCCGTAGAGGATTGTATAAAACGAGAAGTAAAAGAAGAAATCAATATTGAGTTAAGATCACTACAGTTATTTGGAGTATTTTCTGGAGAAGAGCTGTATACCAAACTAAAAAATGGTCATGAATATTACAACGTTATCATTGGTTACATTTGTACTGATTTTGAAGGGAATATTCGGCCAGATGGCAATGAAGTGTTGGATGCTCAATTTTATCATCTTCATGAAATTCCTGAAACTACAGATTCCTATATTAAAGAGAAATTAAAACAATTAGGACCTAAATTACAGACCATTTTGAGGGCAACTCAATGAAGCCCCCGACGACACTGATAAATATGAAATTATTAAATATCCCTAACTCAAGATAATGGGGGGAAAACGAAACATGAAATTTATACATCAAGACTTTTCCTGTGATGTTGATGTTTTTTATAAAGGACAAGACATCGTAGTTAGATTTTAAAATGGTACAAAAGAGCAGAAGGAAGAAGACATCGTCAATTTAGTTATCGTTGATCCTGGTTATGGATATCTTTGTTTGAAGTATAAGGGAGATGCTGCTTTACTAAGTGGATTTTTAGATGAAAGTGTCTTTTTAACGGATGAATTAGTGGATGCAGCGATTAATTTTACCGAGGATTTATCTCCTCAAACGAAGAATGTATATATGCCCTATCATGTTGTGAGGGCCAAAAAAACAAGCTATATAGAATACAACGGGGAGTATTAAATATACGGCTCAAGAACAAGTGTAGTAGTGAATTCGGGGGAAACCTAAACATAAGGAGAAATAAATGAGCAACATTAAAAGTTTTCTAAGAGATGTAAGAGATAATAATTATAAAGTTCCAGAAGGAACAGACATTGATCAAGTGGTTCATGAAATGATTCAACACATTGGGTCGATTGATGACGAATTAAGGGATAAGCTCATTTATGGAACTTTACATAGATGGATAATGAATCAAGAACTAAGTATAAAATTAGTCAGACAAGTATTATACGTGACCTTAGATGATGATCATTTATTTGATGGAATAGGTGATAACGATCAAGATACAGTGTTTACACGTTCTTTTTCAGCCCTGTTCATAGCGCTTGCATTACATTATAACGATATTTTTAATTATTTAACTGAAAATGAATATGAATATATTTACTCTAGAGTGACATTATATTTTGAACTCGAGAAGGATTTTAGAGGATATATATTAGATAAAGGATGGGCACATTCGATTGCCCATGCAGCTGATGTTTTAGGTTTTATTTCATCCTCATCTTATTATTCTCAGAAACATTTATTGGTTATTTTAGAGTTGATAGGGGAAAAGGCTTGTGTTAGTAACTATTATTTTATAAACGATGAAGATGAGAGGATGGCAGAAGTAGTAATTCAAATTGTTAAGCGTAATATCCTTAAGGAAGATATTTTAATTAATTGGGTGCAACAGCTTGGGAGCATTGAAAAATTAGAAAAAACATATCCACAATATGACATAATTAGAGGAAATACTAAGAATCTTTTGCGAAGTGTATATTTTAAATTACTGAATATTAGCGGATCTGAGGTTATAACTAAAGAAATACTAGGAACATTAAACCAGCTCTAAAAAACTGAAATTTAGTTAAATCGAAGAAACGTTATCGGAAATGTATATTAAGGAGTCGAATATGAAGTATTCGAAGGAAGAATTAGATCTAATTAATCAAATTGATTAACATGTTAAAAACAAAGAAATAACATACTATAAAGCGATACCCCAAGAACTTTATCAAAAAATTAAAGCAAAATTGAGAACTAAAAACTTCAATGGATCTCTTCAAGCATACCTAGAATTTTTAGGTTACATTTTTAAACCAACATCTAAATATCCCAAAGCTACGAATGATATAATTACTTTACTTATGCAACACTATCCAACTAGATATGTTACTAACCTGGAGAATGCTGACAGAAATTTATATTATTTAATTCAGGACAAAGCTCTACAAAATAAGATTGATATTCCTGAGTATATTAATAAATTGGGTTTTAATTTTGTTTTAAATAGTAATATATATCCGCACCCTCCTACATTTTATATCGGAAAATCAGAGACGGAATATATTGAACAGCTAAATATATTATTCCCAGAAAGAACAATAATTATTGAAGAACTAATAGAAAAAGACAGTTGGTTATTTAAAAATATTAATTATCTAAGGCAAATCCGCTCAATACAAACAATTGATGAACAATTAGAATTTTTTGGTTTTAGAGTATTTAGGAGATGGAACGGTTAAAAAATATTATGTATATCAAAGGTGACATATTACTGCCGATAACATAGCATTCACGCTGCGGGCCGACAAGCCGTCCATTGGTCCGCACCGAGGAACTTCGAGGAAGTGTAATCAGGTGGACAACACCGCACTGACTAAGTGCACAAGCGCACACGGTCTTCGGCCTCAAGTCAGTGGGCGTTCGTGAATACAGAAATGTTAACTGAAATAATATGCAGGTAACAATATTTTAATGGAGGAGTTCAAGGATGCATATAAGGGGAATAATTCTTGAGGGATATTCAAACTCTGGAAAAACATCATTATTAAAAACCTTAAAAATGATGCAATCTCAAGATGAAACTGCTGAACGGAGTCTTATTGTTTTAGGAGAGCATTATACTCAAGTGTTAAATAATGTAAACGGGGAATTCGTCAAGCTAAATAAAGCTGAGCATCAAAAAATATTAGAAGAAAGAGTAGAAATGCTGAAAAAGCTAAACGAATGGGCAATTTATTTAGGGCCTTCATCGCGAAAGTCTAGAGGTTTGTTCTTCATATTGGAAAGATTTCATTTAAATCATAGAGTAGCATTTAGTAATACATTAGATAATGAAATTGAAGAATTAGAACAGAATTTAGTTGGATTGGGAGCAAAATGTGTATTACTGACAATATCAAATGATATTGTTGAGGAGAGAGTAATGAGTAGAGATGCATTAATGTGGAAAGAAAAATCCAAAGAAGAATTTCTAAAGGGATGTCAAGATTTGATAGATACTCAACAACAATTAAGAGAACAAGCCAAATTATCTAGAGTACCTACCATAGAAATAAACACTGATTTAAAACAATGGAATAAATATGCAAATGATGTTTTAAAGTATTTTCATTAGTTGAAATAATCGCTAGGTACTAACAGATCTTATATTTACTACTTTCTTTATGAAAGGTAATGTGAGGGAAATGAGCCCCAGATTAAAGAAAAAATCAGTTTTATTGGTTTTAGTAGTCTTAATTTTAGTGAATGTAGTTTATCTGGTATTACAAAGGTTTGAATCCAACTTGGGATCATATTCTATCACTTATGGTAATGGTCTAAAAGTTCAAATTAATATAGATGGACTCTATAAAGAGAGTAATGCAAATATATTAATAGTAAGGGGGAATAAAATAAGTAAATACCCTTTAGAGAACGGACATAATGGATACCTATACTCAAGGAATATAGATACAGAAGCTAACGATCTAAATGAAACTGAAATTTTAGTGGAATGGACAGCAAATAATAAAAGACATATAGAATATATAAAAGCGAAAACTGATAAAAAGATATATTGAAGGGGTACTTGAGAGAGTGAGTACATCATATAACTCCGCATATACACAGTAGTCTTTGCACTTGGTTCGCGAGGAAGCTGAATCAGCGAACAACCCTGCGAGGCTAAGTCCCGTTGGACCCGGCGCGATGCGCCTTAAGCCTCTCGGGTTCGTAGATACAAGAACGTCATGCGCAATTATTGCAAGTATTAAAATTCTCAAAAGAGGATCTAAATATAAGAATACTGACAAATAACTTAGAGGTGAGGAACTTGAAGTACTTTTATGGAATATTATCATTATTGGGCATTATTCTACCCTATTCACAATTCATTCCTTGGATACATGAGAAAGGATTTAGTATTACTCAATTATTTATTGAAGCTAGTCAATCTCCAATTGGAGCATTTGCATGGATGGATGTAGTTGTATCAATAATAGTTCTTATCGGTTTTATCTTATATGAAGGCAAGAAAAAAGGAATGAAGTACTTATGGCTCCCTGTTCTTGGTACGTTAACAGTTGGTGTTTCACTTGGTCTTCCATTGTTTCTTCTATTACGGGAAATTCATATTGAAAAGAAAAAAAGAACTACAGAAGTGTAAGTTGTTCAATGAAGGCAGAAACAGCGCATAACAATGTGTTCATGCTTCGGGTTCGTGAATATGTTATCGGAGATTTTCGCAATGACTATAAAAGATAAAATGAGGGGTTTCAATGAAGCTTATAGATCTGACTCATATTATTCAAAATAAGATACCTGTGTATCCAGGTGACAGTGAGATGGAGTTAGTACAAACTAAAAATTTGAAAAGTGACGGTTATTGCAACCATCAGTTAACGATTAATATGCACACAGGTACACATATAGATGGTCCTTAAATAAATCTGAACTATATTTGAGTGACTTTCCATTGGATTCATTTATAGGGAAAGGAATATTGTTAAATGTTTCTGGAATGAACAGGATTGAGTATAAAGATAAGTACGAACACTTGATAAGTGAAAGAACGATTTTAGTTCTTTATACTGGACACAGTATTTATTTCGGTCAAGAAAAGTATTATACAGAACATCCGATTTTAACGAAAGAATTTGCAGAATTAGTAGTTCGAAAGAAGATAAAACTGATTGGAATGGATACACCATCTCCAGATAAGTTTCCATTTGAAATACATAAATTCTTGTTTGATAATCACGTGCTTATTGCTGAGAATCTCACTAATATTGATCAATTATTGAATGTAAATTCCTTTGAGATAATAGCACTGCCATTACTTATTAAGACAGATTCAGCGATCGCTCGTATTATTGCACGTACAGAATGAATAAGACAAAAGTATATTGTAGCGGGAAACATATTGATACTATAACTAACGGGCTGTATAGTAACGATTTTTGGAAGGATGAAGATTATTATGGATAAACGACTAACATTTAATGAGGATGTGGAGAATTACGAAAAATGGAGACCGACATATTGTGATGAATTATTCAAAGATATTATAGAGTATTCTCAAATTGAGCAAGGCAAAAAAGCAATTGAAATTGGTATTGGAACAGGTCAGGCAACAAGACCTTTTTTGGAAACAGGCTGTGAATTAACGGCAATTGAATTAGGAAAAGACCTTGCAGAATATTCAAAATTGAAGTTTCTAGAATATAAAAATTTCACAGTATGCAATACTGCATTTGAAGAATTTGAATGTCCAGATGGCAGTATTGATTTAATTTATTCAGCTACTGCATTTCATTGGATTCCAGAAGAAACGGGTTATCCTAAAGTCTCCAAATTATTAAAAACCGATGGAACACTAGCATTATTATGGAACCGTCCATTTGTATCACGAGAAAATGATGAGTTGCATCAGAAGATTCAAAGCATATATCAAAAATATAGACCTTCCAGTACCAAAATTATGGAGCATGATACTGAAAGATATGAATGTCGAAAGAAAACAATTCAGGCATATGGATTTAGAGAAATTGTGTTCAAATTATATCATTTAACAAGAAGATTTTCTTCATCTGACTATATTGCCTTATTAAATACATATTCAGATCATAGAACAATGCCATCAACTACAAGAGTATTATTTGAAAACGAGATTAAAGAAGCGATTTTACGTTTTGGTGATGTGTTATATGTTTATGATACCATCGATTTGTATTTAGCAAAAAAATGATTTGTTCTCGTTGCATTAACGGGAAATGTTTGTTGAGTTGTATGGGGCCGATCCATTAGATAACAATGTATTCCCGCTTGGGCATCCGCCTTTGGTCGTTTGAGGAATTTCGGGAAAGCGAACTCGAGCGACAACCCTGCAACACCTAACGGCATCGCGGCCGGAAGACCTGGGGGCTAAGATTAAGATAAGAGATATCTAAGCCTCCAGGGTTCACCTTAAGGTGGTGAGGGTTCGTGAATACAAAAACGTTATCTGGAACCTGTGCATTTTATTAATGAAAATATCTCACAGTAGTTAGGAGAAGATAGACATGCAACAAATCGATGTAGTTGAAGTCACAGAAGATCAAAAGTTTATACTCAAGCAGTTAATTGAGTTATATGAATATGATTTTAGTGAGTATAACAGTCGAGACGTAAATAAGTACGGCTTATATGGTTACAAGTATTTGGATCATTATTGGACTGACCAAGGTAGGTATCCATTCTTTGTTTTAGTCGATAATGAATTCGCAGGATTTGTGTTGATTAATAACCATTGTTATTTGCAAAAGAATGATGCTAAATCTGTTGCTGAGTTTTTTATTATGCGTAAGTACCGAAGAAGTGGGATAGGAAGTATTGTGGCAACAAAGATATTTGATATGTTTTGTGGGGAATGGGAGGTTCTTCAACACGGTAACAATGATCCATCTAAGTCATTTTGGAAGAGTGTTATTGAGAAATATACTAATGGTAACTATGAATTGCTGAATGTTGAGACAGAATCATGGAAGGGGCAAGGATTTATATTTAATAACGCTGTCTAGTAATTCGAAGAAGTCACAGGCATTGTTGACTGCCGAATCAATCTACGGCGCTGTATCATGATGAAACAGAAGAGTGTATTCATGATGAACTTCAGAATGAAGAATTTACTGAATTAGAAATCGACTATCAATTTGAAGAAATATTCTTTGAAATAAATAATAACATTCAACTTCTTACTGAGTTATCTTTTATCAAGAAGAGTCTTTGAGGGTCAATTCACAGAAGTGCGATACAACAGCTAACACAGAATTCACACACCCTTCCATACGGTCCTCGGTTCGCGAGTAGTAATTTTGAGGAAGTGGAAGCAGCGGATAACCCAGCACCGGCTAAGGTAAGTGCTATCTAAGCCAGTGCTGGGTTCGTGAATACATACGCTTATGCAAAAGTCCTGAGATCATAAACTTGAAAGACTCAAGATTCACCATTAACAGAAGTGGGAATCAAACAAGCTCAATGGCTAGGTGAATCATTCCAGAATGATACAATAGATGTTATTTACTCAAGTTCAAGTCTTAGAGCCCGAAAAACAGCTGAATTAATAAGAGATATAAAGGAAATTGATATAATTGAAAGTGATGACTTGAAAGAGATTCGTTTAGGAATTTGGGAAGGTAAACGTCAAGAAGAAGTCAAAGATTTATATCCTAAGCAATTCCACAATTTTTGGCATGATCCTGAGAAATTTCATGTACAAAACAGTGAAACTTTTCAGGATGTCTCGAAACGAGCAATAGATAAATTACACGAAATTATTAGTATAAATCAAGGTAAATCAATATTGATTGTAACTCATACCGTTGTTGTGAAATTGCTAATGGCATATTTTGAAGATCGACCTCTGAAGGATATTTGGAATCCTCCTTATATACATCCAGCCTGTTTATGTAAGACTAAATATTATTTTGCATGGAGATACAAGTCATTATAAAGAAGATCCGATAGTAAGTTAATCAAGAAGGATGAACTTCGCATAACACAGTATCTACGCCTCATCGCTGGCGCTCCTTGTCTGCCCGGTGTTTTTCGTAGAAGTGTCATCAAGCAGAAAACCCTGCAAGGTTAAGTGGAAAATCCGTTCAGTTGCGTCCGCTCCTCTAAGCTTTTCGAGTTCGTAAATACAAGAACGTTATTCGAAACATTGCAGACAAGCTTGAAATTATTAAACGGGTGGTGTTTAACGATGTATGAACAGTCAAAACATTTAATTGCTGTTTCAGCTCTTGTTAAGAATGAGAATGGACATGTTTTAATGGTTCGTACACATTTGCGTTCTGACACTTGGGAAATGCCCGGAGGATTTGTTGATGCTGGCGAGCCATTAGACATAGCTGTGTGTCGAGAATTTTTGGAAGAAACGGGAATTGTTATACGCCCTTTAGGAATATCCGGAGTCTACTACAATGAAAGGATTCATGTTTTGTCTGTTGTTTTTAATGCGGAATATGTTAGTGGTGAAATAACAATTCAACCAGAAGAAATTCTAGAGGCAAAATATTTAAATTTGGATGATACTAATATTGATGAATATATAAAAAGGCCTCAACTAAAGTCGCGCATACTTGATGCACTAAATGCAGTAAACTCTATCCCATATGAGACATGGGATTTGAACGCACCTAATTATAAGCTGTTGTCAAGATTAGACGGAGAACATAAGAATTCTAAAAATGTATTTTTACTCACAGGAAAACCTAGAATGGGCAAGACAACAATGATAAAAAAACTCATAAATGACATTGGATCAGATATTTGTGGTGGATTCTATACGGAAGAAATAACAAATTCAGATGATCGAATAGGTTTCAGATGTGTGTCCGTTAATGGAGAAAGTGTAGAAATCGCGAATGTAGCAAGTCCTAGCAAAATTCGAATTGGAAGGTACGGAATTGATATAGAAAAATTCGAAGATTTTGCTATTAAAGTATTAAATGACGCCTTGTCTTCAAAAAAAATAATTGTAATTGATGAAATTGGATTTATGCAGATGCTATCCACCTCTTTCCATAAAATAGTACAGGACATTGTTTCCGGTAATCATATTGTTCTTGGGACAATTCCTTTAGACAGTCATCCTGAAATAGACAAAATCAAATATTTGAAGGAAGTAAAGATAATAAGTTTAAATGAATTCACTCGTGATGTGATATCAGAATTTTTGGTAAAGGATATTTTGAAAGCTTTAGAATCAAGTACATTGTAGGAATTCGAAGAAAGCGCTGACATAAACGTTAAGTGAGAGACCAATAGGATTTGGTGAGTCATTAAATGACTGAATGGAGGCCAAGACAAATGACAAACCCAATCGCTCCATTAAGCCTCTCGGATTCGTAGATACAAGAACGTTATAGGAAATATCCGCAAAAAATTAAGGAAAGGGAGTTTTCTATGGAACTTCAAGAAATCAATCAAAAATTAAAAGAAACAAGAACTGAATTATTAGAAATACTTAAAGGATTGAATGGAGATCAATTAAACAAACGGAAAGACTCATACAGTTGGAGTATTAGTCAGGTATGTCAACACCTTTCAAAGACAGAAGAATTATATGTCGTAGCAATAAGGAAAGGATTAATGAGCAAAGAAAATTCATTCATAGAAAGTAAACCATTAGAATTTCTACTTGATAGAAGTAAAAAGTTAGAAGCTCCTGACATTGCTAAACCAACAGATGAAATTTTAGAAAATAAAGAAATTGTTGAGAAACTAAACAATTCAAGAGAGAAGTTATATGAAATATTAAACACATTAGAAGACCCATCAGTGCTGAGTAGAAGACATTTTATACACCCAGTCTTCAAAGAGATGTTATTAATTGAATGGGTTAGATCACTGTACTTACATGAACAAAGACATATTAAACAAATCAAAGAAATTAAGGATGGATTTAAGTAAACAATGTTTAGGCCTTCATTTTTCAAGAGGTTTTCACACGCATAAACCAGGCTTTAAGGTTCTTGTACCGCTTGGCACGGCGCAGTTATAATGAATGAGATTGTACTGTCTTTTATGATAACTCTTTATAGCTGGGAAGGAGCTGTGCAACATGTCCGGGTTGACCAAAAAAGCTTTATCTTCCTCTTTAAAAGCAATGATGGAACGATCATCGCTAGATAAAATCACTGTTAAAGATCTCGTTGCTGAATGTGGAGTGAATCGACAGACGTTTTATTATCATTTTCAAGATGTATATGATCTGTTGGATTGGATCTATAAGACGGAAGCACTGGATAGTATCGCTAATTTACGTACATACGACACGTGGCAGCAGGGTTTTCTTAAGATATTTCATTATGTACTGGATAATAAAAAATTCTGCATGTGTACCTATCGATCCATGGGGCGAGAACATTTAGATTTGTTTCTACACCAAGCGGTATTCGAGCTTCTCATGGGCGTCATAGAAGAAGTCAACGCAAATATGCAGGTGAGGCAGGAAGATAAGAATTTTATCGCGAATTTTTACACTTATGCGTTTATCGGTATTATGCTGGAGTGGATCCGAAATGACATGAGTGAAGATCCAGAGATAATTATTGATCGATTAAGTGTTCTGGTTGAAGGCGATATGGAAAAGGCAATTAACAAGTATGTAAAGAGTTGCTAACAAGGGGACTCAATTTATCCTATATATTTAGACATTGTAAGGGTTGTGTATAAATTTTATACACGGCCCTTTTGCTGTCTAAGGTAGACGATCCATATGTGCAGTATATTGGTTTCACGGACAAAATAAATGAACATATGGAGGTTACATCGATGAAAAAAGATTACGGGAACAGACAAGTTTACTTTGTTGGCGGCGGTCTAGCATCGCTCGCAGGTGCATCCTATCTTATACGAGATTGTGATTTTCCAGGTGAAAATATTCATATTTTAGAAGGTATGCACATTCTCGGAGGAAGTAATGACGGTGCGGGTGATACAACCAATGGTTTCGTATGCCGTGGCGGTCGTATGTTGAACGAAGAAACCTATGAAAATACATGGGAGCTGCTATCTTCCATTCCTTCGATTGAACAAGAAGGTGTGTCCGTATGCGACGAAATTCTAGCTTTTGACCATGCGCATCCTACACATGCGAATGCTCGCTTGATTAACAAAGACGGCGAGGTTCTGGATGTTATGTCCATGGGCTTTAATACAGCTGATCGATTAGCACTTGGAAGATTAATGATCACACCGGAGGAGAAATTGGACAACTTGCGGATCTGCGATTGGTTTGCGGAAACGCCGCATTTTTTCGAAACGAACTTCTGGTATATGTGGCAGACAACATTTGCCTTCCAAAAATGGTCCAGCTTGTTTGAATTTAGACGCTATATGAACCGTATGGTATTTGAATTTTCTCGTATTCAAACTCTTGAAGGGGTTACACGTACTCCTTATAACCAATATGATTCGATTATTTTGCCAATTAAAAAGTACCTTGATGGTTTCGACGTTGATTTCAGCTTGAAATATACAGTGACAGATCTCGACTTTGAAGAAGGCGATGGTATCACGGTAACAGCGATCCATTATGAGCAAGATGGCAAATCGGGTATTATTCAACTTCGGGAGGGCGATTTGTGTATCGTGACTAATGGCTGTATGACTGATAATGCGACACTAGGCGATCTGAACACACCTGCTAAGATGGTGCCAGAGAATCCGATGTCAGGTAATCTGTGGGCGAAGATCGCAGCTAAGAAAGAGGGACTCGGTAATCCGGCTCCATTCTTCGGCAATGCAGAGGAAACGAACTGGGAATCCTTCACGGTTACTTGCAAAGGTGACAAGCTGCTTAAGATGATTGAGAAATATTCCCGCAACAAACCAGGCAGTGGTGCTTTAATGACATTCAAAGATTCCAATTGGTTGATGTCGATTGTAGTTGCCGCACAGCCTCACTTTAAAAATCAACCGGCAGACACGACAATATTCTGGGGATACGGCTTGTACACGGATAAAGAAGGCGATTATGTCAAGAAACCAATGCGAGATTGTACAGGCAAAGAGATGCTGGTTGAACTGCTGCACCATCTGCATATGGAAGAAGATATGGATGAAATCATGGATAGCGTCGTGAACGTTATTCCATGTATGATGCCATATATTGATTCTCAGTTCCAACCGCGTGCAATGAGCGATCGTCCAAAAGTGGTACCAGATGGCTCTACGAACCTGGCAATGATTAGTCAGTTCGTTGAAATTCCAGAGGACATGGTGTTCACGGAAGAATATTCGATTCGTGCAGCCAGAATTGCCGTTTATACTTTGCTGGGATTGAATAAAAAGGTGTGCCCGGTAACACCTCATAAGTATGATGTTCGCACCTTGTTGAAAGCATTGAATACCTCATACAGATAAGGGATGAGGCAATCGATGAACGGAACATCGAGGGGAATCGGGCCTTGTAAGAACAATAATTCATTCTTGATCCATAACCTAAGGGCATTCGCTGAGAATAGCGATTGCCCTTTTCTTGTGTTGATGAAGCATAATAGAAATACGACATAATATGTAGTTTTCTTAATCGTGGCGAGTGTCAACAATATAATCCGATTTCTGAATAGTGCCCAACAAGCCGGTTATTTTCTTATTTTATTTTGAACAAAGATGGAACTTATATGGTGAGATGTGTAAGAATGTAGTTAGTTCACTAAACAGCATAAATTGCATTTTAACCGAAGTTTGTGAAAAAGAGGTTATTCGAAATCAGTGCAAGGATACTTTAAATATTATAACAAGAAGTCATACTTTCTTTTTCCGTGTAAGATTCTGCGAATCTCAACAATATCGGACAAGAAAACATAAAACACTAGATAATTTTCAACAACTAAAATACGATAATTAAGAGCCTGAAGTCGAACGTCAGTTGATACTACCCCACTTAAAGGAAATATTTCTAGTATTGATATTGCTTTATCAAATTTATTAAGCACAGATAAAGCGGCATCAGGAATATCTAACATGATGTACTCAATGATTTCAGATAGATCTTGTTCCGCAATAGGAAGATATATGACTTGATATTTATTCTCCATGAATTCGTTCTCTTAATTTATCCATTAGTTCCTTATGTTCGATTGTAGAGGAGTTTGAATTACTTTGTTTTTCAGCAACAGCCAACTTTTGATATAGTTCAATTAAAGCTTGTTGTTTTTCATAAAGAGCATGACTCATAACAACAAGATCACTTTGACCATTCTTAGTAATAAATATTGGCTCACCGTCTTTATGGGCAACCTCAGAAATAAAATTAAAATTATTTCGTAAATCAGATATTGGACGAATGATTGGCATGGCGACCCCTCCGTATCATGTATTTGTTATATATTTTATCATAATTATGATATTAAATGCATTCAAATCAAAATAATGTTATTAGATTGTGGTGGAGTCAGGTAGACAGCCCTGCGAACCTAACTGCGCAAGCGCAGCTGACCCTTTGGATCTTAAGGCTCTCGGGTTCGTGAATGCGGGAACGTTATAGGAAATCTCCTAAAAGAATAATAATCAACATTACAAACCAATTGAGGATGATCATGAATAGAATAGGAAAATCATTTATAGATAATGAAGGTTTATTGCTTCGTGAATTTGGTTTTAAGCCTGACATGGGAACAGTAGAGTTGGATTCAGCAAAGTTTATGACGTTTTATCATTATACTCATGAGGATAAGCTGGATCAGATTTTTTTACCGCATAGTGGATTATTGGCAAGAAGACCTGTAACCTGCCCTAATGTACCAGAAAGATTTAAGGATTGTTTTTTAACAGAGGGGTTTCTTGAACGATTACCTAATTGGGTTACTGATTGTCCCTACTTTAATGATTTGGGATATGAACTGATGAGAAAGTATATTGGAAATACTTAATTCTTATATTCCTGAGAAAGAATATAACGGTGGGCATGTAGCACCAATTGTTCAAGTATTACGTAAGGGAGAAGGAATCGTAGTACCAAGCAAATATATTTCTGTGTCTAAGGTTCAGCCATTAAAATAATAGAATAAGATTCAAGTGTTTTCAAAGAAGAGGTGACACCTATCAGTGCAATATATTATGGGGCAGGGAGAGAATATTATGAATGTAACTGATAAAGAACTAATAATAAGAAAGATGAGATCCAGTTCGGAGGATTTTGACCTATTAGAGAAGTGGCTAAATGACGAAGAAGTACAAGATTATTACGAAGGAAAGAGCACGAAATATACACGAGAACAAATCATACTTAAATTTGATTCTAGGGCTTCGGGAAAAGATTATGTCATTCCTTGCATCATTGAATATCTTGATCATCCAATTGGCTATATACAGTATTACTTGCTAACAAATCAGGAACTAGAAGAATACGGTGCTAATAATAAGGATGTATATGGGATTGATTTATTTATTGGAGAAACAAAGCATTGGAATAAAGGATTGGGAAGCAAAACATTAAAATTAGTGATTAAATATTTATTTGAGGAACTACAGTCAACCGCTATTTTTATTGATCCACAAACATGGAATCATCGAGCAATTCGGTGTTACGAAAAGTGTGGATTCCGTAAAGTCAAAGTATTAGAAAGACATGAGTTACATGAGGGAGTATATAAAGATAATCAAATCATGGTGATATCATCTGAAGAATATTATAGACATTCAATTATTTAATTTTGAATGCTTATTATATGAAGGCGCTTACTTCTTATTTGGAGGAATAACTATATGGAGATTACATTATTCAAATCAGGCTTAAATGAAGCATCTACTATTCATGAAATGCAAATCAAAGCATTTATGCCATTGTTAGATAAATATCAGGATTATGAAACAAGCCCAGCCAACGAGTCTGTCGAACGAATAATGAGTCGATTGAATCAATCATTTACGGATTATTACATCATAAAAAGTTCTGAAATTGCCGTGGGTGCAATTAGAATCGTTAGGAAACATAATAAAACTTATCGCGTCAGCCCTATAATTATATTGCCTGAATACCAGGGAAGAGGAATTGCACAAAAAGTATTTGCTATGATAGAGGAGATGTATAACGACGCGAGGACATGGGAACTAGATACAATATTACAAGAGCGAGGCAATTGCTACCTCTATGAAAAGTTAGGTTATAAACAAACGGGAAAGATAAAAGTGATTAACAATAAAATGACAATTGTGTTTTATGAAAAACACTTGATTTAGCTGTCAAATAATAATTAAACAAAAGCGATGTAACATTATAGAAAACACCCGCGCCCGAAGGATATGTCAGGAGAGTGGAATGAAAAATGAATTCATCTTGATTCGAGAATGAGCCACTTTGGAGTAGAATAAAACCAATAACTTTGTCCTCAGTCTAATGAAATAGCATATACAAATCATTCAATATTGAATTTTATGAAAAAGAAGAGCTAGAAGATGGACATGAGGTAATATATCAATATTTTAAGGCCTAAAAAATCCTACTAGTAATCCGAGAAGGTATTAACTTTACCTAACACTGTAATCACGCTGCCGGCCTGACGGTCCTTGATTCGCCCGAAGAGTTTGATAGGAAAGTGAAGTCAGGCGAATAACCCTGCGAACCTAACCGCGTCGCGGCCGACTCCACGCGTGACGTTATAGGAAATATCTGCAATAAATAGAATGACAAGCTTTTATGGGGGGAGAAAGGAAGTGTAAAGTTGAGAGGATTTATTGGTTTGATCTCAATTATATTTAGCTATTTAATTTGTAGTTTGAGTCTCAAGTCGAATATATTTGAAGAGTTTGATTGGTTTACTTTTGTTGTATATTTTTTACTATTTATCGGTACTATAATCAACGCATATCTCGTGAATAAATTTGATCTAATAACTTTATATGTATGGATATTATTATCAATAATACCTGGAATAGCTTTTATATTATATTCTCGTTTTCACGAAGGTACAGGCGGATGGGTAAGTTTTCCGTGGGATTGGGGCTTATGGGAACTTTTTATACCAATAATATTTGGTTTTTTTCAAATAATATTTTTATTAGCATGTATAAGCAGTCGAAGGAAAATAAGTGAATAGATTAAACTTAAATATTTTTATTGCATATCAGAATGGAACAAAATTGAAATGATGGATATAAGAGGAATAATTATGGTGGAGAATATTATTGGATTCAAGAAAGAGAACAAGCAGTTTTAATTACTGGGGAACCTACATTTTCAATTTCTTTATATGCTTTTGATAAAGCTAAGGGAAGAATTGTAAATGGAAAAGAAGATGATATTCCATATTACTTTGAGGTATAAGTTAAAGCAGTTGAAAAAGGAAAAAAAACAGGTTATTGTGCCACTATTGTTTAGGAATAAAATGATATAAGGGTGTCGAATATTAAGATCCTGTATAGGAATTAAAGAATTAGCAAGAAATGGTAGTATTTCTGGGCGAAGTCGGACCATCGCATAACAACGTATTCACGCTGTAAGTATATTGATATTTCTAACCTTTACATGGGAACAAGTATTTGGTATTATCTGTTTGGACAAAAATTCCATCTTGTGGGGGCGTTTATATGGGAAGAGTTGTGTTATTTGATTTAAGTAGTCAAGATCCAGAACGCGCGGCAGCCTTTTATTCATCAGTATTCGGATGGGAGATTGCAGAACCCAACTGGGGATACTATCCAGTAACAACAGGTGATGATAATAAACCAGGAATACATGGAGGAATTTCTAAAGGGCCTAATGATTTTCCTCATGGAACCAGAATTCAAATTGAAGTGGATAACATTGAAGAATCAATAAAAAAATCTGTTGAATTAGGTGCTCAGATTGTAAGGGACAAAATGGAATTTGATAATTTCTATTTAGCTTATTTAGTAGACCCAGTAGGTAATGGTATTGGGCTAATTCAGAATAAATGATGTAATACTTGGAATCTGCCTTGCAGATTCCTTTTTTTTCACATTTTAATCTAAGTACTTAATCACACATTTTGGTGGTGAGATGATGATAAGAAAAGCGGATATTACTGACCTGAACTTTTTAGTTCAAATAGATTTAAAAGATGAGGGTATTACTTCGGTTACCGAAATTCAAATGACGGACGAGGATTTGCAACTACATCGTGAGAAAATTACGAGATTTGTAATGGAAAAAGATAGAGGCGCATTAATTTATGAAGATAAAGACAAGAAGGAAAGAATCGGTTTGATTATGTATTCAATTTGTAGTAGAGATGTGGAGTATCCTTGGAAAACCATTTTCCATGAATTAGATCGAAAATTATTTCAGGAAGATGGACGTTTTGTGGAGATCTTTCAATTATGGGTTGATCCAAATTATCGAAGGTCTGGTATTGCGACGATGCTAAAGAAAAGACTTGAAGAAGTAGCAAAAACCAATAATGTGAATTTGATATACACACATACAGAAGAACGAAATTCACATGTTATAGAGCTTAATAAGAAACTTGGATATAAGGAAGTTAGACGTGGGCCGATCTGGGATGAAATAGTTCGTATAAGCTTAATAAAACATTTATAGACATAACAGAGGAGAAATACATATGACAATCGTTGGAATCTTAGGGACGATTCATAATCAAGAAGTAAGAGAACAGTATAATAGTTCCCTTACTCTCTATAAAGATGTTATTAATGATTTCAACCCAGATATTATCTGTGGTGAAGTTCATCCGCAAAGCTGGATTAAATACTTGAAGGACAAAAATGAAAAGGGCTATTGGGGAGAACCAGCAAGTGAATATTGGGAACTTATATTTCCATTATGCGAAGAGCAGAATATAGAGTTTATACCTATTGACTGGTTTGAATTAGATGTCTGGAATAACTTTGATCCATTTAACGGTTATTCAGAAGAGAAACGTAGATAATTAGAAAAAATTGATGGTGAATGGTTTTCAAAGCAAATGAACACTCATTCTTTCATTAGCAGTATGGATTTCAGCAATATTGGTTGTAGTAACTCTAGTTAGCCTGTTGTTATAAAGATTTGAATCCAATTTAGGTTCATATTCTATATCACATGGTAATACCATACATGTACAAATCAATATAAATGGACTTCATAGAGAAAATGATGCAAACCTGTTAATAATCAAAGGCAATACAATAATTAAATATCCATTGGATAAGGGAAACAAAGAATATATGTATTCAAAAGACTTGGACATTGGATCAATGGATTTGAATCAATATGAAATATTAGTAGAATGGACTGCAAATAATAAAAGACATATTGAATATTTAAGGACGAGAACAGAATGATTTCACCTTAGATTATTTTGCATAATGAACTGATCGCTATCTCCATCTAGAACAACTACAATATTCTTTCTCGTATTATTTAAGAACATTAAAGCCTTTGGCTCCACATCATGTTCAAGGAAGAGATAAACTTCTTTAACTAAGTCAGGGTATACGTTAGATGATAATTTTACTGGGTTTCTGAATTCTATATGCAGGATCAATCCATCTTTTGGATCCATTGAAAAATCGCCATGTATTTTAGGTGAAGAATTAAGAAGTGTAATTATTGATTTCTCAAGATTATGAGTTAAAGGGTGTTGTTTAATAACTTTTTCTTGCCTAACATCAAAAATCTGAACCAATGTTTGATCTGGATTTTGAAAATTAAGATTAAAGGCTAGTAATGCGATTGATAATATTTTTATGATCACGTTTAAGCACCTCAAAAAAAATTATTCCCCAATAGACTGAAGAGTATAAGTGATGTGAGGGTGACATAAGGGTGGCATCGCCTAACACTATTTCTATGCTTTTAAATATGACAAAATAAACCGTATCGTAACTACCGGCAGCGCAATAAAGTTAGCCATCGTTATCTCTCTTTTATATGGTTTCCTATTGATGACCATACCAGATAATATTACGATTACATCGGAGTACGCTCTTGAACAGTTGAAATGATAAAAGGAATTATTTTTTTTGAAAGTCCAATTTCTTTTTTTACGGGAAATCTGTCTCATCATTCGTAATATCAAATGATAACGGCTACAGTCAAAGAGATATGAACAAAAGGCTTCGGAGACCGGAGACCTGCAGGTATCACAAATGTGATCTGCGGGTCTTTTTTGTAGGAATGATTTGTTATATTGGTGGATAACTTGCAACGGTCGGTAAGATCGCCTTTACGATCTTATCGGATACAGCGTATCAGTGATTTAACAATATATGGAGTTGTTTAACCGGAAGAATGGTTTTCCCGAGCCAATCGTACGGAAGTCACTTGACAGAGCGCACTACGCAGAAGGTGATTTAACATGCGGGAAGCCGGTCTAATGTGGCGAAAAAGGTGATCATTTACGTGTTAAGACATTCCTTTACAATGCATTTACTGGAAGGAGGTACGGAATTTAAAGTATATATAAAAGTTACTCGGGCACCAAAGCAGTTGAACAACAGAGGGTTATACTCATGTGTCTATGAAGGATGCCAGGCGAATTAAGAAACCGCTGCATTATTGAAATCGGGGTATTACGGAGCTGGAGTTCGTAGATATCCTGACAGAAGGAGTGTTTACTAAGTACGGGAATACACGTAATATGATAGTATTCACGAAGTTCGTAGATAAGGCGTTAGAGGAAATCTGCGCGTAAGAATATATTTTGAAGATGGAGGACAGGGATACTGAAGGTTATAGCTGTGTCATATGAAGATAAAACAGTCTTACAAAATTTAATCCAATTGTATAGATATGATTCGAGTGAGTATGATGGGCATGTCCTTAATAAATATGGATTATATCAATATAAATATCTTGACCATCAGTGGACAGATGAATATAGGCATCCATTTTTTGTTTTTAAAGATAATGAGTTAGCTGGTTTTGCTCTCATTATAGTTGGAGTTCCGAGGGAGTTTGTTAAACTAAGTAGCGCTCAAGAAACCAATGTTATAAGTGACTTTTTTATTTTACGAAAGTACAGAGGACAGGGTGTGGGAAAGCAAGCAGCATTTAATATTTTTAATAAGTTCCCAGGTGCATGGGAGATTAGACAAACACAGCAAAATCACCATGCGAATCAATTCTGGAACAAAATAATAAATGAATATACAAATGGCAGGTATAAGGAAGAATACTTAAATGAACTGTGGAACGGTCCTGTGCAGTGCTTTCAAAATAATAAGTACGAGTAGTAAGTAATTTCAGGGATGGCGGAGACATCCTCTAACAACGTATCTACGCGGCGGCCCTTTCGTCCCTTGGTTCGCAAGAAGAGGTGAGCATTGAGGTTGAATCAGCTCACAACCCTGCGAGGCTAAGTCCGTCGGACCCGGCGCGTACGCGCCTTAAGCCTCTCGGGTTTGTAGATACAAGAACGTTAACTGAAATTGCGGAATATAGATAAAAGAGGTAATAAAACGATACAAAACTCTCTTAAGGATGATGGAAGTGTATATTGTCATAGCATCAAATGGGAAGTACCAGTGGATATCAGGAATATTCAAAGAAGAGAAGGAAGTTCAAAAATACATTAAAAATATACCAACAAACTTGAAGGATTATCAGAAATTGATTGAACTTAAGAACATGAATTATCCGTTTTACATAATTGAAAGTGAGAATGAATTTGATTACATAGTGGTAGATGAATTGCTAAGCATGATCGATGGAATTGAGTTGACAGAAGACGAGAATAAAGTGTACTTCAATATTTATCTAATAGAATCAGATTACAGGCCTAATAAGCCAGGGACAGATTATATGGGAATAATTAAGCATGAGCATGTAACGAATGATTTCATAGAATGGTACAAGAAAAAAGGGGAGAGATTTCTAAAAGAAAGAGGAATTTTTTAATCATACTCAATGATGTCCGCAACATCAGATAACACCGTATCTACGCTGCGGGATACGCCCTTGGTTCACAAGATGAGGTAAGCATAGAAGAGGACTCAGCTCACAACCCTGCGCGGCTAAGTCCGTCGGACCCGGGCGCAAGCGCCCTTAAGCCTCTCGGGTTCGTAGATACATAAACGTTAGGCGAAAGCCCTTAGATAAGGAGTTATTCAATGAAGATAGATCCTAATAAAGAATTTGCTTGTAAACTAAGTATCATGCTCGATAGTAAATTAATCTGGTATAAGCACTTCCAGTTGTTTTGTGATGACATAATTCTTAAATATATAAAACCACCGTATTGGATAATTGAATTAGCAACAGTGCGCTTTCAAGGAAGCGCTATTGAAATAGTCAACAAATATATTAATTCAGAACCATATATTGATTTTTACAATAGTGAACTGTTTGATCAATACATAGCTTGTTTGTACTTAAAGTACGATAGAAGGGAAATATCTTGGGCTAGTTTTCTATTTTCGTCTGGTCAATATGCTGACAATTGTCAAGGTGTGAAAGAGCCATGTGAATATTTTTATGATTTATTAAATGAATATGAATACTCTGAATTCAATATTGACTTCGAATATAAACAAAAAGAAGAGGTACAGAATAAATTCTCTAAGGAAATCAAAGAAATAAAAGCTGTTTATAATGTATTTAGGGATTACTATAAACAATTCATTATTAAAGAAAGAAATACATCTTTGTAGGTATTATGAAAAAGAAGGGCCGTCGCCTAACACCGTATCTACGCTGCGGGCTTTGCCCTTGGTTCGTAAGATGTGATAGGCAGAGAAGCTGAATCAGCGAACAACCCTGCGAGGCTAAGCCCGTCGGACCTGGTGCAATCGTGCCTTAAGCCTCTCGGGTTCGTAGATACAAGAACGTTAGGCGAAATACCGGGAACTAATTATTTAAGGAGAGGGGGTAGATTCATGAAGTAAGTAGATATAACTAAAACCCTCGAAGAACTTGAAGGAGAAGGCTGGAGTGAACCAGTTTTTAGCTCTGGATTGGTAGTCCGTTCACATGAATTAAGAAAGAAACCTTTAAGTGAGTTCAATCTTGAAGATCTGAGACTATTAATACTACAACAAACTAGTTTAGATTTTCTTTTGCCTTTAGCACTGGAGCGATTAGCGGAGAACCCTTTACAATCAGGTGACTTATATGTTGGAGATTTATTTTGTTCAATACTTAAAGTCGATAAAGAATATTGGGAAAGCAACATAGAAATAAAGAACGAATTGGATGAAGTAATAAGAATTTACGAAAATGCCAGAGATACAGTAGATAATTATATTAACAAATACAGAAGTGATAGATTGTAAGTATATTCAGGAAGCCGGTACATCCCATAACATTATATTCACGCTGCGGGGCTTACGCCCCTTGGTCGTCAGATGTATAATAATCGAAGAAGATAACTCGGACGACACACGAGTCGACCTAAGATAGGAGCTATCTAAGGGAGATGGACGTCGTGAATATGGGAATTAAGTAAATAGACAAACAAAGTATACAAATAGGAGAAACAAAATGGACGACTTTACTAAGAAGCGGATTATAAAAATAATGGAAAAATATATACAAATGCAGTGCCAGAACATGTGAAAAACCAGATAAAGATTAATTATAAAAATTAGAGGATGAAAATTTTGAGAAACAATTGGACATCGTGGATAAGGATAATAACGGGATTTTCTGGGGGTAACTCGCAGAAGGCAACGACAAACGAGACCAGAGGTTTCGAGTAGCTTCCTGTGGCTAGGACAACTTTAGGCTCCTGGCCCGAGGCATTCTTCATTTGCTCCAAGATAGCCAAGAGTCGATGAAGATCCGCATTTGAATGATTGAATGGAAAAGGTTTGTAGATACAGTCACGATAGGCAAGGAACGCAGCAGCAACACTATTCCCTTTAGTAACATCGATACTTATACAACATATTTTACGCTCTCTTTAAACCGCCATAATGGCGGTTTTTGTTATAATAAGATTATCTTTCAAGAAAAAGGAGTATTTCTATTGAATCTTGCTGTTCCTGTTACACAGTCACAACTGATGCAGATATTGCTTAACGTTTCCGTTATTCGCCCTGTCTTTATTTGGGGTGCCCCAGGGATTGGAAAATCAGCTTTAGTTGAATCATTTGCCGATCAAGTCGGACTTCCATGTGTTTCACTTTTAGGCTCTCAGCTTGCGCCAGAAGATATTATTGGAGTACCTCAGATCGTTGACGGAAAAAGTCAATTTTGTCCACCTAAAATGATTGCTCGCAATGAACCTTACTGTTTATTCTTGGACGAACTTAATGCTTGCTCGCAAGAAGTCCAAAAAGCTTTTTACAGTCTTATTCATGAGCGTCGAATTGGTGATTATCATCTTCCAGAAGGCTCGATTGTAATCGGTGCCGGCAACCGTGCGCAAGATAGTGCAATTGTAAAACCGATGTCCTCTGCGCTCATTAACCGTATGTTTCATGTCCAACTTAATGTATCGTTTCAAGACTGGATTACTTGGGCGTACGAAAACGAAATTCATCCGATCGTTATTGAATATTTAGAGTCTCGCCCCGATCATCTGTGGAGTGCTCCTCCGAAAACGGAAGAACCGTTCTCCACGCCAAGGTCCTGGCATATGCTTTCGGATGCACTTCGCGAGTTTGGTGATAATTTATCACCAGAAGTGGTCGGTATTTTAGCGGGTGGTTCTTTAACTCCTGCTCATGCAACACAATTTAAAGCTTTTTACAAAAATTTAAGTGGCAAATATCAATTAAATGCTATCTTAGAGGGCAAAATTTCATTTCCGTCTGCTGCAGAAGATCGTGATGTTCTCTATTTTCTAGCTCAATCTTTTCGAGCACAAATTATTAAAGAACTTCCCGCTCGAAAAGATGAGATCAGTGGGAATCATAGGCAGTTTGCTCACACGGTGAAAAAATTGATTAAAGACTTGTCTGCCATTAGTTTCGAAATTGCACAGCTCGTTGTTGCGAAAAATGAACAATCCTCAAATATTCCTGACTGGCTCATGGTGGAAATTGTTCGTGACTTACCACGGCTCGCCGTTAAAGATAAGGGGTAATGATGTCAAAAAAATCGACACCTGAAAATCCAGCTTTAAAACAATTCCAAGCAGCAGTAGAGATAATTGAAAACCATCCTATTTTTTCGCCTTTATGTTCAAGAACCAGTATTGTCCATCGTGATGGGACCCCTTATCCAATAAATGGTTGGGCAACCGTTACAAAAGGTGGATATATTTACACGCATCCTAAACGCCGAGGTGAAACCTCGGAATGGGTCTATGTGCTTGCTCATTGTTTGTTGCATCTAGGACTTGGTCATTTAATAACGAAAGATCATCCAGTGGCATGGAATGCAGCTTGTGATTTGTACACTACCAAATTTCTTGCTGATTTGAAACTAGGAACACCCCCTTCTGATATGGAAACACGGACGGATATGAACGTAAAGGATGAGGAGTTTCTTTATGAGCAATTTTGTGCACGGGGCGTGCCGGAAGTTTTGAAATATTTTGGCACAGCAGGTGTAGCAAGTTCGGATATGGATGTTCGGGATACAGCAGCGCGTAGTTATTGGAGGGGAGAACCCGAATGGGAAAAATACTTTGCCATTGGGTTATCTAACGCGGTCACAAGTGCTGTAAGTGTGGCGGGAGGTCACTCTACTTCTTTATGGGATTCTACGAATGTTAAAAGTGCTGCGCAACGGGCAAAACGGTGGTTTATGGACCGTTATCCATTACTCGGCGCACTTGCTTCCGGTTTTACAATTATTGAAGACCAAACCATCTGTCAACGATTAAGCATTTCCGTTGCGGCTATTGATGTTGTAGAACGCGAAATTTACATGAATCCAGCAGCTGGACTAACCGACGAAGAATGTATTTTTGTGATGGCGCATGAGTTATTACACGCAGGTCTTCAGCATCATGAGCGCTGCCATGGTCGCGATCCTTATTTGTGGAATGTCGCTTGTGATTATGTCATCAACCTGTGGTTGGTTGAAATGCAAGTTGGTGAATATCCTAAAATTGGTCTACTTTTGGACCCAGAGTTGAAAGGTTTATCTGCAGAATCGATTTACGACAAAATGGTTGGAGATATTCGCTTATATAGAAAACTGGCTACACTTCGCGGCAATGGATTAGGCGATATGATTGGCAAAGGTGATCCGTCACTCTGGGATGTTCGAAATGGGCAAACGCTCGATGATTTTTGCAAAAATGCTCTTCAACAAGGTTTAATGTATCATGAAGAACAAGGTAGGGGGTTACTTCCTTCTGGGCTTGTTGAAGAAATTAGAGCACTTGGTCAACTACCGATTAAATGGGACGTTGAGCTTGCCAAATGGTTTGATTCATATTTTTCTCCACTTGAAAAAACGCGGTCCTATGCCCGTGTAAGTCGTCGTCAATCTTCTACTCCAGATATCCCAAGACCTCAATGGGTTTACAGCGGTTCTTCTGAAGATGGTCGTACGTTTGGTGTGATCTTGGATACGTCTGGTTCAATGGATAAAAAATTGCTGGCTAAGGCGCTTGGTGCCATTGCTAGTTATGCACAAGCTCGAGATGTGCCTTTCGCTCGACTTGTGTTTTGTGATGCAGCTCCTTATGATGCGGGTTATGTTGCCCCAGAGACAATCGCCGATCGTGTGCAAGTTAGAGGTAGAGGGGGGACCATTTTGCAGCCTGCGATTGATTTAATCACTCATGCTGAGGATTTTCCGAAAAATGGACCACTTTTAATTATTACCGATGGCTATTGCGACAAATTGACCATTCGGCGAGAACATGCTTATTTATTGCCAAAAGGAAATGAACTACCTTTTTCTCCAAAAGGTCCTGTTTTCCGTATCGATTAAGAAACAATAACTATATTCAAGCGACACATTCAACCGGCTAAGTCTGACGACACTTCGTGCCTTAAGCGCTAATACGTCAGGAATGTAGAAAAGATAGATGAAACCAGTGAAAATATATATATAACAAGGGAAGTGAAACATATGCCACATCTTATCGGTTCAAGAATCATTTTATGAAAGGATTTGTAATTGCTGATAAGGAAACAGAAGAGTATATAGGACAAATCGATTTATTTCACATTGATTGGAAGAATAGAAGTGCAGAAATGGGAATCGTTATTGGTAATCCTAATTTACAAAACAAAGGGTACGGATCGGAAGCTATCCAATTATTACAGAAATTCATTTTTCTACAACTAAATTTAAATCGACTACAACTAGAGGTACACGATTACAATGATAAGGCAGTAAAGTGCTATATAAAATGCGGATTTAAAGAAGAAGGATGACTAAGACAAAAGCACTTTTCGAATGGTCAATACACTGATGTCATATATATGGGAATCTTGAGAGAAGAGTTTGTAAACAAGAATAATATAATGTGTAGGTAATTTTCGAAAAAGGTGACATTGAGATTGAACGACTATTTATGTGTTACAAATCATATCGTTCAATTGGAAAATTTTCATTGGGTCGCTCCTACTTTCGTAGCTCACATTATTAATGGCAACGTACAGAATAAGGAGCCTCATGCTTTACAGGAAGTGCAATGGTTTCCTATTGATGACATACCAGATAATATTACGATAACAACGGAGTACGCTCTTGAACAATTGAAATGAAAATGTTTAGAGATAAACGGCTACAATAAAAGGCTTCGGAGACCGGAGACCTGCAGGTGTCACAAATGTGATCTGCGGGTCTTTTTTGTAGGAATGAGTTGTTGGAGGAGCTGGTATGTTGTTTTAACCGGAGGAATGGATTTTCCCAGGCCAATCGCTCGGAAGGCACTTGACAGAGCGCAATGTGCAGAAGGTGTTTTAACATGCGGTAAGCCGGTCCAATGTGGTGAAAAAGGTGAGCATTCACGTGTTGAGATATTCCTTTACGATGCATTTACTGGAAGGAGGTACGGGTCTAAGGTATATACAAAAGTTACTTGGGCACCAAAGCAGCGGAACAACAGATTGTTATACTTATGTGTCTATGAAGGACGCCAGGCGGATTAAAGGCCCGCTGGAGTATTGAAATTGGGGTATTATGGAAGGAGAGTTCGTAAATAACCTGACGAAAGGAGTGTTTACGAAGTACGGTAATACACGTAATATGGTAGTATTCACGAAGTTCGTAGACAAGATGTTATATGAAATTGTTGAAAATATTTTATTAAGGACTACAGTTCATTAAAGACCATGAATAAATAAATTTTGAGGTGCATACCAATGATTGATATTCCAAGCGTAATTCCACATCGATATCCATTTTTAATGATTGATCGAATTGTTGAGTTAGAGCAAGGTAAGTGGGCTAAGGGATATAAGAATGTGACATGTAACGAATGGTTTATTACTGAGTCAAGTCAATGTATGCCAAGTATGATGATTGTGGAGGCATTAGCGCAATTAGGAGCATTCACAACATCAAGTAAGGAGAATAGTTTGGGCTTTCTTTCATCTTTAAACGGTATTGAAATTATAGGCAATGCTTATCCAGGTGATAGAGTTGAATTATATTATGAAGTTATAAAGAACAGAAGAGGTTTTATACTGGGTAAAGGAGAGGCCATTGTTGGAAACAGAGCAATTATTAGAGCAAAAGAGATTATGATATATATACAAGGCTCTTAATAATTCGCTAATTAACAAATAATTTTGTGTGACTATTCAAGAGGGTAATAACATCAGATAACATCGTATCTACGCAGCGAGCTGTTCGGCCCTTGGTTCGCAAGAAGAGGTAAGCAGAGAAGTAGAATCAGCTCATAATCCTGCGTGGCAAAGTCCGTCGGACCCGGTCGCGTTCGCTCCCTTAAGCCTCTCGGGTTCGTAGATACAAGAACGTTATATGAAATGTGGCAAGAACATTATTAATAACATGGAGAATTGAAATGATAGGAATAGTAAGACATTTAAAAGTGAATTTTAAAACAAATCGTAAAAGGATGACAGCGAAACAATTTAATGATTGGGTAGAGCAATATGATCAAGCAGAAATAGACAGTACAAATCATTTTACTAATAATATTATATGGGATGTTTGTCTGACTAGTGATTTATCAAGAGCAACAAAAACAGCAGAGATAATATTTAAAGGTAAAACTGTAGTATCTGATCAACTTAGAGAAATAGGGATTAGAGCAGTAGTTAATTCAAAGATTAAGCTTCATATAAATTTATGGATGATGTTGGGGCGAATTGCTTGGTTTTTCTCACATAAATCACAATCTGAGTCTAAAAGTCAAACATTACAACGAGCAAAAATAATTATTGATAAAATAGAAGGAAATTATCCTAATTCAAAAGTGTTAGTTGTTAGTCATGGAGCGTTCATGAAAGTACTATTTAAAGAACTCAAATGTAGAGGATATGTAGGGAAATTAAAAATGAAGCCAAAAAACGGAGAACTATATTTATTTGAAAGAAAATGATTTGAGAGTAAACTCGAAGAAGTGCCACACTTCATATAACATCGTATCTACGCTGAGGGCTTCGCCCTTGCTTCACATGAGGCAGTAGTCAGAGAAGCAGATTCAGCTCACAACCCTGCGAGGCTAAGTCCGTCGGACCCAGTCGCTTCGCTCCTTTAAGCCTCTCGGGTTCGTAGATACAACGTTAGGTGAAATCTCTGCAATAAATATAAACAGTAGATTAGTATAATCGAAGAAAAATAAGTTAGTCGGAGAAGGGGTTGAAATAGTGCTTCATTTAACATGTACATATTTAATCGTGAAAGATATGGAAAGATCAATTACCTTTTATGAATCAGTCTTGGGAATCAAGGCACAGTCAAGGAATATAAAGAGATGGGCACAATTTGAGTGCGGAAATACTTTGGCGCTATGGAATCCTGAATATGATCTTGAGCTAATTAGAAACAAGGATAACCTAGATGAGCATTTTAATAATGAATACCTAAAATATAAACATACTTACAATATCAACTACGGAAATAATGTCATTTTGAATTTAAACGTACCAGATCTTAACGAAGAATATGAACGTATTAAGTCCATGAATATTGGTAAAGTAACAGAGATTTTGTACATAAATATAGTTCAACCTTATTATTGCTTTATGCTAGAAGATCCAGATGGAAATATGCTGGAGATAACCGGACCATACAATAAACAATAGAAACAAAGAAATATATGTTTGCAGTTCGAAGAAGGAAGAGACATCACCTAACACCATATTCACGCATCGTGACTATCGCCCCTTGGTTGTCAGATGTATAATCGTGGAAGAAGCTCAGACAACAAACGCCCCAGCCTAAGATTAGAGCTATCTAAGGCTGGGGCGTTTCGTGAATACAAGAACGTTAACTGAGATCTCCGGAAAGAACGTTATAAGATCGATAAGTACAATTTAAGTTTCAGTAAGTCAAACAGGAAAGAAATATAAAAGCATTACTTAAATTATCTTAGTTTGTTTGGATTTTGCGATGTCTAGATCCGAATTGAATGCATAGGGTTACCTAGAAAGTACGTGCGTTTAATAAGAGATGATATTGTGAAATGTCCTTGGTCGAAAGTGAATGACCAGGGGGATTTTTTATTTATAGGCTCTGTTATCCTTGATTGTTGATTTGCGACTAAAAGAAAAACCGCCACATTAGGCAGTTTATTCTGAACTAGTTTCCCGTTAGCGTATTGCAAATCACTGGCAGTGAAACGCAGTTTAGTGCTTCAAACCTTCTACTGGTTTGTGATGATTGACCTCCTTACTCTTTTTTCCTTATTCTTGTGCCCAGTATAATGAAAGCGGCATAGATTAAGATGGCAATCGAATCGATTAACGTATTCGTAAGTGCCGAAACATCATAAAATGCGGTTACACCGAGAATAACCATCAGACGAATGAGCAGAAGTGACACGATCATCCACGCAGCAAACCGGATCTTAGATTTCTCGCTTTGAAATGACAGGATAATGAATACTATGCCGAAAACCAGATTCTCAGCGGTGATAATGTGCCAGACATACGTAAATGTTATCCGTGTATCCAAGGCTATATCATTCACTAAGAGCGTCGGCAGTACAGCGGATTGCCCGTTCCATGCGTGCGTAACAGCAAAAAGTATTGCAAGAACGCCGGCAATCAAACAATAATAATTCTTAATTCTGATGTCCATCACAATCCTCCTTAGTTATTTCAGGTTCCTTCTTGTGAAGATCCCGGTAAATCTCCCGAACGAACACTGCCAGCTGCTGGTCACTTTCATGATTAAAGTCCCTTAGCGTTTTAACTGCTACGTCGAGCAACTGACTGACCTTTTCAAGATGTGCGATTTTCTTGCGTGTTTCTGCTTTCTTGGCATCAAGGAATTCAGCGACCTCCTGGCAATAAGCAGGATCTACACTCTGCATTCTGTGGAACTGAAACTTCCCCTTGATTTCTTCTAGAGAAAAGTCCGCATACTGCATGATTTGAATATTCATCAAATCGACGATGTCTTCCCTAGAATACCTGCGATAAGAATTGTGTCCCCGAGACGGCGATACGATTCCAATACGGTCATAATACCGGAGCGTATCCTTCGGAATACCAAGTATCCGTGAAACCTCATTTATAGAATATTGTTTTTCCATACATTCACAATAACATTGGAGTAAACTCCAATGTCAACTCGTTTTTACTATCTTTTTTCACGGGTATTCATGCAATCCTTACAACTATGCTGTCCGTTACTTCAACAAAAAAATTAACAACACAGTTTAACAAAGCCTATTTAAAAGAAGTAATGAAATAAGAAAGGGAATGAGATACAATTCCAAATAAGGGCTTGAATAATGGCTGAATAATAGCGTGTTTTGAAAGCAGCTCAAGATGTCGGAGACATCAGTTAACATAGTATTCACGCGGCGGAGCCTGGCGGCTCCTTGGTTCGCCCGAAGGGATCGGCAAAGTAGTGGAATCAGGCGAACAACCCTGCGAGCTTAACCGCAGTCGCGGTCGCCCCATACAGGGCTTGAGGTTCTCGGGTTCGTGAATACAGGAACGTTAGACGAAAGATCATTAAATCGGTTTCGATGGGAGGATATCAATGAAGTTTTTTATCTTATTTGGGCCACAAGCAGTCGGTAAGATGACAGTAGGTCAAAGTCTAGCATCAAAACTGAATATCAAATTGTTTCATAACCATATGTCTATCGATTTTGTATCTCAGTTCTTTGATTATGGAAGCCCATCAGGGAAGCGTTTGGTTAATTTGATTCGGCAAGAGATTTTTGATGAAGTATCTAAAAGTGATCTGGAGGGATTAATATTTACTTTTGTTTGGGGTTTTGATCTCCAATCTGATTGGGAATACATAGATAAAATTTCTAACCTCTTTGAATCAAGAGGAGCAGATGTGTATTTAATTGAACTAGAAGCAGATTACGAGGAGAGAATAAAGCGAAACAGAACAGAGAATAGGATGATTCATAAAACTACAAAAAGAGATATTGAATGGTCAGAAAGTGATTTAATAAAAACTCATGAAAAACATCGATTGAATTCATATCCAGGTGAAATCACAAAAGAGAATTATTTAAGAATAAATAATACAAATATAGAACCGGATGAAGTGGCAGAAATAATAATAAGCGGCTTTGGATTATGATGGTATGTCAATCAAAAATGATTCAAAGCCTTTATATAATTTCTGGACCTCCAGGAGTTGGTAAGTCAACAACTTCAAAAATGCTTATTCAGACACTTACAAAGAGTGCTTATATTTCAGGGGACTATATAAGCCATATCCCCGTTAAAGGAAGAGGGAAACCTTGGTTAGATAAAAATACAAATGAATTAACATGGAAGAATTTCACGAGTTTAATCAAGAATTCATTAGAATACGGCTATGATGTATTAGTTGACTATGTGACTTTTCCGTAAGATCTAAAAAGAGTAAAAGAAGAATTGATAAATGTAAAAATAAGAATTGTTTATGTGGTATTGATGGTTGATAGTCAAACAATCATTTTTAGGGATGGAACAAGAGCAGAAGAACATCAAATGAAAGAACGAAGCATGATTGTGCTAGAAGAATTTGAAAACGATCCTAATTTAATGGAGACGAACAAGTTATATACAAGCAATTTTGCATTATTAACTAAAGGATAACTTTTAAAGGAAAAGGAGTTTTAAAGGTGAAAAAAGAGAGTGATCATTTATATTTCATCGATAATATAAAAATAGCTTTAATTATGCTTGTAGTAGCTCACCATGCTGGACAAGCATATGGAGCAGGTGGTTGGTGGTTTTTTTTGGATGATGAATCTATCAACTGGTTGGGCAGATTTTTCTCTGTAAATGCAGCATTTTTTATGAGTATGTTTTTCTTTTTATCAGCCTATTTTCTCCCTCAATCAATCTCGAGAAAAGGGCCGAAACGGTTTTTAAAAGAACGGATTATTAGAATTGGTATTCCCTTGCTACTGGGATTTCTCGTGATAATTCCTATTCTGATGTATTTATATTACATTAATTTCAGAGATTATGAACCCATCTCATTTTTTTCTTACTATGTTAATATATTTTTTGGACTTGGTAATGAACCCACGAATTGGTCTGGGCCATCATGGCCTGATATGCAATTTGGCCATTTATGGTTTTTAGAGCATTTACTTGTGTATGCGGTTGTGTTTTCAGTCTGGACCTTCTTTACATCTAAGAAATCCACAAAAAAATTTGATGGAAACATTAAGGTTTATCAGATTCTCTCCCTGTGGTTGGTCGTTAGTTTAGTGACTTTTATTACAAGGATATGGTTTCCTATTGATCATTGGACAGCTTTTTTAGGATTTATTCAAACAGAATTTGCACATGTACCACAGTATGTGAGCTTTTTTTGTTTAGGCATTATGGCCTATCATCGCAAATGGTTTTTAACTTTGAGTGCGAGAGCAGGATACATCTGGCTTATTATTGGAGTATTAATAGTAACCATTTTGTATTCTGGAGGAAATACGGTAGATTCTTTTTTTTTAAAAGGGGGGCAAAACTTCGGTTCGTTGGCTCGATCATTAATTGAGACGTTACTGTGTATTTCGCTTGTAATCGGTCTTTTAATTTTATTTAGAGAAAAAATTAACGGTACTAATCGTTGGTCTAAGATGTTATCAAACAATGTATTTGTTGTTTATTTCATCCATGTCCCAGTAGTTGTCTTCCTTCAATATGCATTGAATGACCTACCAATATCAGTCTGGACTAAATTTCTTATAACGGCATTTTTAGGAATTATCCTAAGTTTTTTGCTAAGTCATTTTGTATGGCGAAAGATTCCATACCTCAAAAAAATGATGTGAAAGGAAATAATATTTAAATAAATGAAATGTGAAAACAGGAAGCCGTTCGTTTCCGGTACTAATCAGCTATTTGGTGCTGGCCGTGATCGCGATGCATTCTTTATACTGGCCCCGATCGTACTGCTGATTCGCCGGCTTATGCTTGGAATAGTTACCGTACTTGCCGAATATCGGCCACTTGAAGTAGAAGGACTATTTTCCCCAATCGAAAGTCTGAAGAATGCGAAATCTGCTATCCGATGGACAAAAAATAATTCGAGAGAGCTTGGGATTAACCCAGATAAGATAATTGCTGTAGGAGCGTCAGCTGGAGGATATCTAAGCTTATGTTCTGCAATGATCGATCAAAATCAATTCAATGATCCTATGGATAATTTACACATAAGTCCTCAGCCCAATGCGTTGATCATTTTTAATGGTGGAGTGAATTCTAACATTCTTATAAACCTTTTTCCTGAATTGAAGGAATCTTTAATAGTTGCATCTCCTGTAGAGAAGGTGAGAGCTAAGTTACCTCCAAGTTTATTTTTTCATGGCACAGATGATAAGAATATACCAATTGAAGATGTAATTGATTTTACTGACAGGATGAGATCTCATGGTAATAAGTCTGAACTAATCTCTTTTGAGGGATTAGGACATGGTTTTTTCAATTATGGAAATCTGGATAATAAACCATATGAGAAGACCATTAGAGATTCAGAAGAATTTTTAAGGGAAATTGATTTTTTGGGGTAACTCAGAGCACCATCGTCTAACACCATATCTACGCTGCGGGGGTCAAGCCCCCTTGGTCTGCCAGAAGATTTTTCGAGAAGGAAGATTCAGTAGACAACTCTGCAAGGCTAAGTGCGAAGCCACCCAGTCGCTGACGCTCCTTTAAGCCTTTCGAGTTCGTAGATACAAGTACGTCAGGCGAAACCGGCTGAAGCGAGGGGGAAAAACTATGATATTTCATAGAAATCTATTGAAAGAAGATTTAGAAATCATCTCTTTATTTCCGTTGAATGTAGAAGAATTATTTTTTATAAGTCCTCGATTTGAATATCCATTAACACCTGATCAAATTATTAAGATCCTAGAAAATAGATTTAGTCCCACAGTAATTACTGATACTAACACCCAATTAGCTATTGCATATGCAAATTTATATGACTTGAATCATGAAGATTCTATTTGTTGGTTAGGTAATGTAATAGTTAGTCCTGACCATAGAGGCAAAGGTGTGTCTGCATATTTAATTAACATAATGATGGATAAGGCTAGAAATGAACATGGTATTAAAAAGATGAAATTATTTTGCCATAACACTAATACCAGAGCTCTTATTTTTTATTGCAATCAGGGTTTTACGCCGTGTGGATATAAAGTAATAATGAATCAAGATAATAAGAAAATAGTCTCAATAGAAATGGAAAGAGAATTAATTTGAATGGCGCTGTTGCCTTTAAAAACAAAGCGATTGCGTTCAAAAGTCTAGAGGATAACGTCGTATCTTATCGCCCCGTATGCACAGTCATGAAAGCAAGCAAAAGGGACTAACCCGTGAAGGGTCAGTCCCGGCAGCTGTGGCTGCGTCTTACAATTATTCTACAAGCTTCCAGGAGTCATCGCTTCCCGGAATGCTCTGTGTCCACCACTTGGCTTGGTAGAGCTTGCCTTCATAGCGAACCAAGTCGCCTCCTACATACACATTGCCCGGCACGTAATCCACACTGCCGTCTTCATTCGGAATTAGTTCTTTTTGCCATGCTTGTGAGGTATCTGGAGCTTGGCCTTGTACCCACCATTTCGCCGTGTATTTCTCTCCTTTGTAGATGACCGAATCACCTTCGAGGTAGACCTTCTTCGGATCATACGTATCCGCAAGTCCATCGATAACGGTAATATGGCGCTCTGCAGAGGCTTGCAGGCCTTGGCTGTCTTCTACGGTGTACACCAGCTTGTAGGTTCCCGGAGTAGAGGAATCAACTGTTCCTTCGATCACGATGCGATCGGTCAGGTCGCCGTCCTCTTCATCCGAAGCGGTAACCCCTTCTCTCGGATCGAAGTGCTCGCCAACGAGAATTGTTTTATCCGTTGCGCCATGAATCACAGGCTTGTGATTGATCTTTTCTGCAACCGTGATAGTACGTTCTGCAACCGCTTGCTGCCCTTGGCTGTTCTCTACGCTGTATACCAGCTTATATGCTCCTGGAGTGGAGGAATCAACCGCTCCTTCGATGACGATCCGCTCGGTCAGGTCACCGTCCTTTTTATCCGTAGCGGTAACTCCTTCTCTCAGATCGAATTGCTCACCAACGAAAATCGTTTTATCCGTTGCGCCATGAATCACGGGTTTTGAAGCGACCGGCGGGGTGCTTCCATTTCCGAATGCTTTGAAAATATCGGTAAATTGATATTGCGCCGTTACGCCGCTGTTATTTTCCAACATCGCATCCCGGTTCATCGACCAGAAGGAGGTCATCGCGAGCCCTTTCTCGATCGCATGATCCACAACCCACTGAGACCACTCCGTTGTGAAGACCGGATGAGCCGCTCCTTCAAAACCAATGGACAGCGTCGTTCCAATGATTCCATAAGCCTCTTCATCGGTTAGATCAATGCTGGCAAACTGCTTGAAGTACTGCTTCACTTGATTCTTCGTCGAATCAACGGCTCGTAGAGAAGCGGAGCCATAGTTCTCGCCAGGCAGAAGCGTTCCGTTGCCATAGCACATCGTCATGATGTTCACGACTTTGACATCCACGCCGGCAGATAAGTAAGCTTCCAACACATCCAATTGAACAGAAGTCAGACCGCTTGGCAGTACAGGGAGGGTTAATACGATATCGACTCCCGTTGCATCTTGCAGCTTCTTAATCGCCTTCGCGTTGGCGATATTCAGGGCTTTGTTCTGAGCGCCGCCCTCAATGTCGAGGTCCAACCTCGTCAGTCCATAGCCTTGGACCAGCTCCATATACGTATTGAAGAGCGTATCGGTGTCTTGAGTGACTTCCCAGAACGTAACGCCGTTCAAACCGCCCAGCGAGATCGTGACATCGCCACCCATCTCGCGAATCTCCCGGATCGACTGCTTAATTCCTTGATATTGGGCGTTATCTGCATTCTTCTCATTGAGGACGGAGTATCCTCCCCAGCCCCATTGCACTTTACCGTCAACGATTTGCCGCGAAATGGATTGAATAAAGCCGAGATTGAAGAATTTCACGCCGGTATCCTCGGAAATTCTGGCGAGGTTAGGGGCGCCGTTATTGGAATAGCCCGGCTTGGTAACCCATGCAACCATATCGACGAATGGAGAATTGACTTGCTTCGGCCACTCGATTCCTTGGCCAACCCCAAAGTTATACTCCGGAGTTGCCGCTTCGATAACTGTAATGGTGCGTTTTTTCTCGGCCGTTAATCCTTGCGAATCCGTAACGGAGTACACCAACTGATACTTGCCGGCCACACTCGTATTGACTTCTCCCGTCACGGTAATACGGGATGTCAGATCTCCGTCTTCTGCGTCCGTAGCGGTTACGCCGGCCAGCTTATCAAAGTTGTCGCCGACTTGAATCGTCAGGTCCGTTACGCCATGCAATACAGGCGGTTGATTCTTGCTTGGAGCTTCATCACCCAGAATGAGTTGTCTATTCATCTCCGGGCTGTTATTCGACACCCGCTGAACAAGCTCCATGCTTGTAATCTCGGCATCTCCCTTAAGTTTGAACGTATAGGATCTGCCAGGCTCAATCGTCTTGGCGTCATAAACCGATTTCAAATCGACGACCGTATAACCGTTCTCATTGGTTACGGTTCCCGCCAAATAATCGCCGGAAGTGAACGGTCCATCGGCTTGGATGTAAAGCTTCGGCAGCTTAACCGTTTTTGCTCCTCTTTCCACGGCTCTCAATACTTGATTCGATTCGGTCAAAGACTCGTTATTGACGAGGGTAATTTCATACCCTGTATTGTTTCCCCAAGGCTCTGTATACGGTTTCATAGTAACCGTCACGTCCAGCTTGGTATATTGGATCTCATGTGTTTTCAACGGCTGGCTTCCGAAGAGACCTTCTTTCGTCACCTTTGTTAATTTGTCACGCTTGGCAGGGTCCGTAGTAGGGGCATCATTGGCAGCCATCCAAGCAATGACGCCGCCTAGACCATTCTCAAGCACATATTTCGTTTTCTCTTGAATGGATCTTTCATTGTCATACGTGTAAAATACGCCGGTTGTCTCATCATACAGATAGGGAGCTTTAGCCGCATCATCCCAGTATTCTTTGAGATTCGGGTATGTGGCCTTCAGCTTGTCGAGATTGCGATAAGACCAAGTCCCTGTTCGGCGGCCGCCGTCCCCAAGGACGAGAGGGGCTTCGCCAACCGCGCCGCGGGATGGAGTCTGATCCGCATCCTTGGCGGATAGTGTCGCTTCACCGAACAGCCCCGGATGATTCGGATCGGAGCCTTGCGACACTTTATTCCAGCCGCGAGTATAGTAAGCCGCTCCGATGACAATCTTGCTCGGCTCGGCACCTTGCTGAATCAAATAGTTCACGCTCTCGTCAATGGATAGGTTGTTGCCGGTGAGCGGGTCATTTGGATTCGGATACAAGCCGGTATGATGGCCGCTTATCTCATCCCATGCGCCGCGCATATCATAAGTCATGATGTTGGCAAAGTCTACAATGTTGAACAGTCTTGGCACATCAATGCCGATATCAATTTTCTTTTTGGGGGCGGGCAGGGCAACAGACAGTTCATACGCTTTACCAAGCTCGGCTCCTTGTTTATTTAATGCGTTTTTCAAGTCTTGCAGGAGCACGATATAATTATTTTTATCCTCCGGCGTGGCGTATTTCGTGCCTTCATCGTTTTTATTATCGACCAGATCAGGCTGGCGAACTTCAGCCGGGAACTCCCAATCCACATCAACGAAGTCCATGTTCGTGTACTTGATGAACTTCATGACATTCTGCACCAGATTCGCCCGCTTCGAAGCATCGGCCGCTACAACGGAGAAGTCGCCTGATTTGGACCATCCGCCAAGAGAGATGCCGATTTTCAGGTTCGGGTTTTCTGCGCGCAATTGCTGCAGGGCGATAAGGCTGCCTGAATTGGCTACATCCCATTGTACGCCATCCTGGCCGACAGGCGCGCCTACAGCCGCATCCTTGTCCGTAAAGACGAGGTTGCCTTGAGCGTCAAAATCGAGAAACGCATAGTTCAAGTGGGTTAATTGATCGGCGGGAATATCCTTGGGATAAAAGTTCCCTTGTCCTCCCCAAATCGACCAATCGCCATAGTACATGACATTCCGGATTTCCTGTGTCGAGTTCTTGACCACAGGTTCCTGTGCTGCAGGAACAGTCGTTCCTGCATAAGCTGGGGCCAATGAAGACACGAACATCATGATGGTCATTACCGTCATGGCGAACAATCTTCGGGCACTCTGCTTTCTCCTAGTTTTCATCCGTTATTCACTTCCTATCAATAGATTATATTAATAGGCAGCTAGGGTAGGGTATTACTTATGATGAACAATACAAAACTAACGCAAACGACTAATAGGGATTGGATTCTATTAATCGGCAGCTGGCTGGCATAGAATGTCTTCCTTAGCCCCTTTAGCTTTGCGTCACTAGATTTCCCTAGCTTTGCCTAGTAATACCTGGACAAAAATGCATACGCTGTTACTTTTAATGGCGGCGATGTATAACGATACATGTATGCACCGTTTAATATACAGCAATTTTCCGTTTATTTAATGGGTCTCGCAGCTTATTTGTGAAAAAATGAACATGGGTCGATTTTATTATTCACTTGCATCATATAAGGTTAATAATGCGGATGCGATAAGGGAACGTATTTTGATTTCATGTGGTTTCATGCTGTGCATCTTCCTAGTAACTGCGCCATTCCCTTAGCATTCCTTGTTATGAATTTTTACACATTCCAAATGTCCGGAAAGGTTTGGGGAGTAGGTCTTAGGGAGGGGGGGACTTCCCAATAACAGGATATGAAATAAGTATAAGGTCGGGTGTACCTCGTAATGATTGACATTATAGATAAAGTCGAAGAAGAAATATGGTTGTCGATTTGGGAACCACAAGTCTCTTCGATAAAAGGTGCTATAGATAGGCGGATAAAAGATGATATCCACGTTTTTTCAATTCTTTTTGGAGCACCTGATATTCAGCTTGGTGTAACTACTCATCATAATTACATGGCTCCAGAAGTAGCTGAGGAACGTATGAATGGTCGATTAACGATTGTTGCACGGGATATGAAGAAGTATTAATTGCAAATTTTTCGCCAAATACACCTGCATGGGCGATAAAAACAGAAGACCCAGCACTTGTGTTAATCGCGATGGAATACATCAGGCATGACACTATGTTCTCAGAATTAGTTAAAGAAGTTGGTCCAGAGAAAACAGAAGCTCTTTGGAAAAACGCCCCTAACCTATTTCATGTTGTTACTGGAAAACGGTTCAAATAAATTGAACCGTATTTTCTTTCACTTTTTCGTAGTAGTTAGTCTGTTGGCTTCTATTTTTTAAAATAAGGAGCAATAAAAGAAGAAAGTGGAATTAACATTGAAGTATCTCATGTAATTGGGATCTACTCAAATACTGGAATACATAAATGGTACGACTGTGTAACAGATGTACCAACAAAACTAATGATGGATTTTGTATGTAGACCAATCGGGGGAGTATTAAGTACATCGGAAGAAACCTCAGAAAGTTGTTGGATTGATAAGGAAAGAGTGCTAGATATGATTACAGCCCCAGCTATTCGTGATCTGTGGGTCTTTTTGTAGGAATGAGTTGCTTTAGGAGCGGGTATGTTGTTTTACCTGGTTTGCTTGCTTACTCACATGCTTATGTCAATCAATGCAGCAGTGCGCTGTAATTTTATATAAGTTAAATTGGTAGTTAGGCCCTAAGATCGCCTTTACGATCTTATCGGATACAGCCTATCAGCTGCTTCAAAAATATATGGAGTTGCATTAACCGGAATTGATTTTCCCGGGCCAATGGCACGGAAGGCTCTTAACAGAGCGCTCTGGCGAAAAAGGCGAGCATTCACGTGTTGAGACATTCCTTTACGATGCATTTACTGGAAGGGGATAGGGATCTAAGATATATACAAAAGTTACTCGGGCCCCAAAGCAACTGAACAACAGAACGTTATACTTATGTGTTATGAAGGACGCCAGGCGAATTAAGAGCCTGCTTCATTTTTGAAATCGGGGTTATTATGGAAGGGGAGTTCGTAAATATCCTCACGAAAGGAGTGTTTACGAAGTACGGGAATACACGTAATATGGTAGTATTCACGAAGTTCGTAGATAAGACGTTATATGAAAGATTGGCCCCAAAACACATTTTGTAAATAGATCATTTGTCCCATCCATGGGACTGAAGAAAAAAATTAAGATAATTATACTCAATTAACGGGCAGGAGGAATAATATGGATAAGAGGATTAAACAGCTATTCACTCAAGATATATTGAGACAAGCTGCAGAACGTTATGGTATACATGAAGACTCAATGATCGATTTAAATGGGTTTCAAAACTTCGTTTATTCTGGATTGGTCGGAGATCGAGAAGTTATTCTAAGAATTGCCCATACGACACATCGGAATGAAATATTAACGAAAGCGGAATTAGACTTTATTATGTTTTTGGCGGAGTCCGGTGTAAAAGTAGCTAGACCGATTCAGTCTTTAACGGGCCATCTTCTTCATACAATTGATGATGCTTTTGTTGTGACAGCATTTGAGAAAGTCTCTGGCAGAAATGCAAAAATTGCCGAAGAGAGCAATGCTTTTTATGAGAATATAGGTCAATTTGTTGGAAAAATACATAAGCTTTCACTTCACTATACCCCCCAACATTTACGCTATGAATGGAATGACAATGCTTTATTAGCTTCATTTAAAAATTATTGTCCGTCAGAATTATTTAGCAGTTTCGACCGTTTACTTGGGGAAGTTAGCACTCTTTCTAAGGATAAAGATACATACGGCCTTATTCATGGGGATGTCAGTTGCGGTAATTATCTAAATGATGGGGATAAGGCCAATATTATCGACTTTGACGAGGCGGAATATAGCTGGTTTGTGTCTGATATTGCTACACCATTATTTTATGAAATCCCTATACCGTGGGTTGTGAATGGAGAGGTAAGAAAGGAGATTACAAAGCGCTTTTTTTCCAACTTCTTAAACGGCTATTGTAAAGAAAATACTATAAGTCAAGTATGGTTAGAGAAAATACCTTTATTTCTCGATTTAAGACAAGCTAGAGTTTTATCCGCGCTATATAGAAGCAGAGATTTTAATGCTCCTGATTGGAGTGAATGGGATGAACAAGCTCGACGCTTCTATTATTTCAATTTACTGAATAACACACCATATATTGATTTGGACTTTTCGCGAATATAAAATTGTTTATTCAATTAACGGAAACGATAGATAAATAAAAGATTATGGAATTAAATATCCGAAGGGTCGACGTCCTGCCTCCCGGAAAGGGGCTGATCCATCATATAACACAACATTCACACTTCGGGACAGCGGAGCTGGCCCTTGGTCCGCCAAGAAGCTGAAGCAGTAGAGCAGGCTACGAACTTAAATATTACAGCGGACACATCTGCACCGACTAACTGCGCGAGCGCAGTTAGTCGGTGAGACGTCGTGAATGCTCAAACGTTATGGGAAATTCCCTTAAACATTAATGAAAAGGAACAAAAATGGAACCAAGAAGATTAAAACATTCTAAAAAGAAATTATTATTAAAAGAGAACATATTGAAATTTGTTGTATTAATTTTCTGCCTTTTTATAAGTATCATACTGTATGGTTGTTCATTAGTAATATTGGGAAAGGTGTTTAAGGGCACCCCTTACTTTGATCTACTCAAAGATATTTTTACAATCAACTTTCAGATAATAGGAATCTTCATAGTGTTGGGAGTTGCAAGATTAAAGTATTTAAATTTCCTCGTTGAATCTAGTCTCAAAGTATTGTTTACTGTATGGATTGTAATTATATTTCAATTCTCTTCAAAAACTCAACTTGAACAAAATGCATGGATCGTTTCTTCGGCGTTTGCATTTGTGTATTTAGAAGTGTTATTGAAGGTTAATGATTATTTCTATGATATAAAAGATTTCCAAAGTCAGAGAATTAGATTTTTAAATAATCTTTTTATTAGAAAAGTATCTGTACCTTTGTCAATTGCGTCCATAGCAATTATTAACGTATTTGTTTCATTTTCCATTCAGAATCTATTAAAAATAATTTGATGCTAGGTATTTCAACGAAGTGGGAACTTCCGATAACATTATATTCACGCATCGGGGCCTTGCGCTCCTCGGTCCGCGAGAAGTTATAGGCAGGGAAACAGATCCAGCGGACAAGAAGTTATAACAGAGGTGAAATTAAATGAAGGTAATAACACTATGTGGATCTACAAAATTTAAGGAACAATTTGAACAAGCCAATAAATACTTAACGCTTCAGGGGAATATTGTTATTACTTTGGCGTTTTTTGAGCAGTACGAAGGAATTGAGATTACTAAGGAACAGGCAGAATTGTTTGGAGAAATACATTTCCGAAAAATTGATATGTCAGACGAAATATTTGTTATCGATGTTGACGGTTACATCGGTAGTAGTACTAAAAAAGAAATTGAGTATGCAATCGAAAATGGGAAAATGATTACGTACTTTTCAAAAAGCGAATTGGTAAAACACGACACGATAAAGAAATCCTAAAATAATATTTTTTGTATTTCAGAGAAGTTGCTGACATCTCATAACAACATATATACGCTACGGACTTTGTCCTTGGTTCGCAAGGCGTAGTATACAAGGAAGATGACTTCAGCTCACAACCCTTCGAGGCTAAGTCCTGCGTACCCAGTCGCAGGAGTTTCTTTAAGCCTCTCAGGTTCGCAGATACAATAACGTTATGAGAAATCGGCGGAAGGAGGAGTATTATATGATTAATTGGTTATCTAAAGTTGAACCAATTAGTAGGAATCCAGAAATACTAAGAAGAAAGCAAGAAATACAGTTGAAACCATTTCGCATAGAACGGATAGAACTAGCATCAGTAGGTCAGATAAGCGAACTTGCAATACTATTTATTGCCGGAAGCGTCTTGTTATCAGAAGATATGATGGTTAGTCTACCAACAAAGAACGAAAACTCAAGAAAGAAGATACTGGAAGAAGTCGCTCCGTTCTTTAAAGAAATAAAACTAGTGTGGGTAGATAATCGAATTGAATCAATTAATATGCGTTATGTTAAGGAAGAATCGAAAGAACTATTTATAAATGCTGATATGGAATTTTTAGAACTAGTCAAAGATTTATATCGAGAAACTAGTATTAGAAATTGGAGGCATTCATCAAAACGAAGCATTCAGTATTACAGAATAGAACAAGAAAGCATCCAAGTATTAGATTTGAATAATACTGAAAGTATGAAAGAGTATATATTGACAGAATATATTGAGGAAGATGAGGAGCTAGTCTTGATTCCTACAGGTTGGTATTTGCATGACGAATTAAGAGATTCCAAATTCATAAGATTTTTTGCAGGTTTTGTTCCTGTAATAAATTTAGTAGTAGATCAAAATAACGGCGAAATAATTGCAGTAGAGTTAACAAAATGAATGTGTAGGTAATCCAAAGAAGTCAACGACATCTCATAACACCGTATCTACGCTGCAGGCTTCGCCCTCGGTTCGCAAGATGCTGTAAGCAAGGATGTTGACTCAGGCGAACAACCCTGCGAGGCTAAGTCTACGCTAAGTCTACGACCCAGCCGCATGCGCTCCCTTAAGCCTCTGGGTTCGTAGATATGTGAACAGACCAAGTAAAGGATTTGGAATGGAGTAAGGACGTTTCAAGTAAAGCAAGGAAGGCGCTGATATCCCCGGCAGGATTGAAAATGGAGTTACTTGATATAATTTGGGGGCCGATTCGGACAACTAAGATTGTCAAATACAAGAGTGAGAGGATTGATAGGAAAGTGAATGCCTACAATAAGAAACGGAATAATTGGGTTTGGTTTTCGTTTTTTTTTGGCATCATGTTTTTGATAGTCGTCATTATTTATTTATTCCTCTTCTCGAAGAGCGGGTATGTGTACGAACGTAAAATCCTGGGCAAAATGGAGGATCGGCATGGGGTCGAATTTCTCGTGACGGACAGACTAGAACGTAACGAGGACGGCTACCAGAGGCTTGTCGTTGCTCCGAATGACGAGCCCACCACCACCTTTATTGCTGAGCGGAACAACGGTGCCGACTCTGCCGGTGGACTGCCATTCTGGGGAAGGTTAGGAGAGGATTACAGGACTACTCGTTATTTCTATCACTATCCGGAACTGGTGGAGAAACATTTTGGCATCGGGCCACAGAACCTTATCTCCTTGTACTGGGAAGCGGTGAAAGCGGGCGAACCATATAGCTTTAATGAGGCGCTTCGAGAGAAGCCGAGCCAATACGTGCCGGTCACGTTAACTAATATGGACGAGACGATTCGTAAGGCGAAAGCTTTCTTTGAGGATGGCCAGCAGCATAAGATCCATGAACTACACATGATTTATCAGGACGAGCGGCTGCCGAAAGATGAAAGTCCTAATCTTTTCGTGGACCATGTGTTTACCTTGGAAGGCGTGAACGAGGATCAACACGATCCCTTCGGCTTTAGTACGGATTTACTGAGTGAGAAGGAGTTGAAGGAACAGACCCTCGAACAGATCAAAAACCTGATTTATAAGAATTTCGATTCTCAATTCGACAAGCTCTACACTTTCCTGGAGCAGGAAGAAGTGGGCATTTGGGGCTTGAATCCACACTTCGACGACCAGTTGACCCATTACTCGCTGGAACTTGATATCGATCGCGAAAAATACACAAACCAGGAAAAGGATGGGCTCTACAAGATCTATAGTAAGGTGTGGCACCTCATGGAAACCATGAAGCCCTTCCACGCTACTGAGGTCGTATTTAAGCTCCCTGGTGATGCAGGACGTATGGTTTACACCATACAGGACCAAGATTATGCACGGTTGGTGGACAAGGAAACCTTCTACGCCCTCTTGCAACCGCAAAAAAGCAGCGAGTAAAGAGTTCATAGTTGAACTAACGGTCAACGATAGCTTAAGACTGTATGAATAAACCTGTTGGTAATTCGAAGAAGGCACCGACATCCTATAACAATGCGTTCACGCTTCGGGGCTTACACCCCTCGCTCAGCTAGAAGCGATGCATATTCGATGAGGTAACTTAGGTCTCATAGAAGCAAATTTAGCGGACACATCCATTCACCCAACCGCGGTCGCGGCCGGCCGAGATCGTGCTAGTCGCACGACTCGAGCAGATTAGGGTGAATGGACGTCGTGAACACGGAAACGTTATGTGAAAGGGATGCTGATAATAAAACTTCTATATAAAAAACAAGAGCAATACGAACAATTTATAAGAACGCTTGTACGCATGTGTAAATAAAGGTAAAATATTATTACAATTAAATCTTGGGTGGGCATGGTTTCCCTTCGAAAGGAGGTGAAGCCATGGAAGTGAAAGATGCATTGACGATTATGTTCCTTTTTGGAACGTTCATTCTTGCTCTTTTAACATACATCAATAATAACAACAAGAAAAAGTAAAACCCACCCTAAGATTGGAAGCCGAAGGTGGGTTTTAATCCTTATATGACCTAGAAGGGATAACCATCCAAGCCAATTGTACTGACCAAGTGTTAGCGCACTTGGTCTTTATTAAATATATACTATCATATTAGAAAAGATGAATCAAAGCATGGAATAAATAAAGGAAGTTAAGCGCAGAAGCCTGTTCAGACAACACATGACCGGGCCTAAGATGGAGTTATCTAAGGCCCGATATTTACAAACAGGAACAAACATTCTAGGCTTGAGGATGTTAACTATAACATAATAATGAAGAATTTTAGAGGGAGGGGTGATTTTCAAAATGATAATAAACAATAACACAAGTTTACCCATAGAGAAAAAAGTAGACCAACTTTATGCTTGCATTCATAAGATGATCGGTGAGATTGTTTTTGAGATAGATGCCTTTACGTGTGACGCTTTAGAAAATGAAACTCTGAATTTTACTACAAAAGGTATCTATCATTTATACGGTTTCTTAGAAACTAACAATGAACAACTACCATGGTCTATTATTTTAAAAGTAATCAAGCCAGATAGTGAAGAAAAGAACGATATTAAACATCACAATTACTGGCGCCGGGAGGCGCTTTTGTTTGAATCCAAGCTCCTTGATCATCTTTCTGAATATATCAAAGCTCCAAATACTTATCTTGTTGAAGAGCAGAATGATGAAACTATCTGGTTATGGATGGAGAAGGTAAATGGGCGCTTTGCACATTCAAAGGAGAAATTCAATTTTATTGCTCATCGACTTGGCATGTTTAACGCAGAGTACCTTACTGCAAAAGCAATACCAGACGAAATATGGCTCTGCAAAAGTTGGCTTAAATCGTGGACAACCTCAAGTCGAATGTATGCGCCTAACCCAGAGTCATACATATTCCAGTTACAAGATGAAGAGATAAAGTATATTTGGGAATGGTTCAAAAAACTGACTGAAAAAATAAATGAAAAGTTGGCTTCTCTTAGCAATTTACCACGTGTGTTAGCACATCAAGACTTAGGACAAAAAAATATGATCTTAACTCCAAACGATCAATTGGTGCTCATTGATTGGCAGTTCATGAGTATCTCAGGTATTGGAGAAGATCTTGGTAAGATGTTTGGGGCAAATATGAGCCTTGGAATCATTCCAACGGATCAATACGAAGCTTATCGAGATTCATTGTATTACTCTTATATTAACGGAATGAGGGATATGGGATGGGAAGGGGATGAGAGGTTAGCTAGATACGGTTATTGTATAAGTACCGCTTTACGAAGCGTCTGGGAAGTACCCCAGCTCTGCTCGTTAGCTGCCCAGCTTGAAAGTGACCCGGCTAATCCCAAACTCCAAGAGAGAGTATATCAACTAAAACAAATAATTAATATACATATAGCAATGGATTATGAAGCGGAATCATTAAGAGGACATAATTATAGTCTTTAATGACAGAAAATTAGATTCGTGGGATCAACTTAGGTTTTTCAAAAGAATTTGTTCCAAGGGATATGCATTTAAATTTTAGTTCATTCGAAAAAGGTGCTTACATCATATAACAACGCATCTACGCGGAGTCCTATCGGCCTTTGTCTACCTGAGGTGTTTTGGAGAAGAGGATTCAAGCTGTTAACCCTGCACTGGCTAAGTGAGTCCCGCCCGGCTAACGCCTTAAGCCAGTAAGGTTTCGTAGATGCTAAAACGTTATAGGAAATCAGCGCAAAAACATAAATAAATCTGGAGGTTATTATGAGAGAAATAGATTACACCAGTTATTTTTGGCAAAATGAAAAGATTAGATTGCGAGCAATACAGGATGAAGATTGGGAAAGTTGTTACATAAGTGGTTTTGACACTCCTGCACGTCTTCTTTTAGAATGTGCTATTGAGTTACCGCCCACAATAATAGGGGCAAAAAAATTCGTAGAAGAAAATGCTAATTTTTCTTCTACTAATAGACGAATAATGTTCACTATTGAAAACCTGGATGGCGATAGTATAGGTGGCATCAATTTAAACAGTATCGACGAGAGAAATGGGACATTTAGTATAGGTATTGTAATTGATAAAGAGTACCGAGGTAAGGGTTATGGAACAAGTGCCATGAAAATTCTATTAAAGTATGCCTTCCTAGAACGAAGACTTAATAAATTCAATGACTATGTTCTTGAAGGAAATGAAGGTTCAGCGAAGATGATGAGGAAACTCGGTTGTGTTCAAGAAGGTGTTCGTCGCCAAGTAGTATATATAAACGGAAAATATTTAGACTTTATCTTGTTTGGGTTAACCAAAGATGAATTTATTGAAAAACAAAAGGAAGATGGAGAATTATAATATAGCCCATCTACGCTGCGGGCTTATACCCTTGGTTCGCTTAAACAACATTTCTTACACCCAAAGGAGGAAAATCGGTGGGGCTTATAATTGAAGAGAAAACTAGAAAAAGTATTGAAGACGGAAAGCGAGCCATCTATACATTAACTGCCTATACCGATGATTTTCACCCCAGTAATGAAGAAGGTTGCTATACATGTACAATACAAATATTTGATTCTAATAACAACGTTATTGACGAGTACTACAGACATTTTTTGGTGAATGATTTTAATGAAAAGCATTATAACCACTTTATTTCGAAATTTTCGAGAGATATTAATTATCGTGAACAATTTCATATCAAAAATGACATTTATGAAGAGCGCTATAAAAATGAAATTGACGAAGAACTCGTAAACATTATCGCTAGACTTAATTTATTGGGGCTAAGGACACAATATTCTTGTCAAGGAACCAAGACTCCGTGGATGGATAGGCCACATAAAAGTGATGGGCACAGCATAGTGGCCTATATAAAATTCGAAGATAAGTTACCGAACGAGTTCATAGAGCTGGCAAATAAATATGAGTGTATTGAAGTAATAAGTATGACAATTAGCTCTAAGAGCCGAGGTTACAATAATCAATTTTCTAGGTGTATGACTGAAATTATCGACAAATGGGAAACAGGGCTATAAGAAAAAACTACTGTAAATAACTGCGAGCAGTTCGAGGAAGTCATTGACCTAGAGACGTTATGTGAAATCAACGGAAAAAGGAAGATATAGGATTAGTAATTTGTTGAGGAGATATTACATGTTAGGACATTTAGGCTTCTCATATGTAGGTCTGATTTATTTATTGATGTTATTTATCCCAAATATCATATGGAGTAAGAGTCGGCCAATTGATTATGACAAAACTCAAGAAACTAAAATATTAATATTGTTTGAACGAGTTGGACAAGTTTGCTGTACGGTTAGCGTACTGATTTTTAGTGATTTTAACATTGGAGTGTTTTCAGCATGGAGCTTGTGGCTAATAGCATCATTTTTACTAATGATTCTTTATGAAATTTGTTGGATTAGATATTTTACTAATGAACATACAGAGGAAAATTTTTATCGTAGTTTTTATGGGATCCCCGTACCTCTTGCGAGTCTGCCTGTCATGGTTTTTTTGTTGTTGGGTATTTATGGGGAAGTTATTTGGCTGATTTTATCTGCTATCATAATTGGTATAGGACATATAGGAATACATATTCGGCATTTTAAAGCGATAAAATAAATATAGTAAATTTTGGAGGAAACAGATTGAGAAACGATTTGATGATGGCCAGAAGCTGATTTAAAAGACGATTTAGAGGGTAACTCGAAGAAGTTGATTGGTTCGAAGGCAGCTCAAGAAATAGTTTATAGGTCTTAGCTATCGCCCCTTAGTTGTCCAGATGCATATACAATTATTTTAAATAAAAGGAGTTTATTTAAAATGAAAAAATGGTGTGGTGCATCAGGCATATGTATTAATGAGAACGGTGAATTGCTAATGGTATTACAGGGAAAGCCGCGGAAGACAAGGCCTGGTCTGTTCCATCAGGAGGAAAAGAAAAAAACGAAACTTTTGAAGAATGCTGTATTAGAGAAGTTAAGGAAGAGACAGGTTACGATGTAGAAGTAGTAGAAGAACTTAAGGTGAAGAATGGTATTTATGAAGATATCAGTATCTCTTATGAGGTTTATTATTTTCTAGTAAAGATTGTTGGTGGGGAAAGAAAAATTCAAGACCCTGACAATTTGATTTGTGATATTTCATGGAAGACGGTATATGAATTAGAGGCATTAGATTTAAGTTTTCCAGAAGATAAAGATTTTTTAATTGACTGTATAAACGAAAGATTATAGCTGCAATTCTTTTTGAAGTAACAAAGAATGGTTAGTTGATACATAAAATGATTTAGGCCGACGTCCTGTCTCTATTCGAAGAAGTTTCTCCGAAATTCCTCCTGCAGAAGAGTTAGCTCATAAGGGTAAGATTTTTTGGAATACATTTATGAAGAGAAAAGCTGAAGGACTTAAAGAACTATTAGAAGACGCATATAACAGAAAGACCTATGGTGGAAGTAATCCATAGAAGTCAGGAACTTCGGAAACACCGTATTCACGCTTCGGGCTAACACCTTCGATCTGTCTGAGGAGTTTTCTAAGAAGAAGAATCAGGGTTCGTGATTTCAACAACGTTATGCGTAATTACGGCGAGACTTTTTGCATGGGGGTTAAACATGGAGTTATTAGTAGTGGGTGATGTGCACGGTTGTTTTCATACTTTTACTAAATTAATTAATGAGCATTGGAATAGTGATAAACAGATATTAGATGAAATCTCCACAGAACTATTAATATTTCACAGAAAGCGTGGTAATTGTGTTGACAATAACAATTCGAAGAATAAATGAACATGATCCAGAAATAATTACAAAAGCATTTAGTGATCAAGGTTGGGTAAAGCCAATAGAACTTTATCAGAGATATATTGAAGAACAAAAAAATGGGAGCAGAGTTTCATTAATTGCTGAAGTAGAAGGTGTTTTTGCAGGATATGTTAATGTTTTGTGGGATTCTTATTATCCAGAATTCAGAGAAAAAAGTACTCCAGAGATCAATGATTTTAATGTGTTGATTAAATTTCGTCGACAGGGAATTGGTAGTAAACTTATGGATAAGGCAGAGGAAATCATCAAAGAACGATCTGAATATGCGGGAATTGGTGTAGGATTGTTTTCTGATTATGGTAATGCACAAATATTATATGTTACACGCGGCTATGTTCCTGATGGTAAAGGTATTAGTAAAAATGAGAAATATATTGAACGTGGAGATACAGTAGTCATAGATGACGATGTTGCGCTTCATTTGATAAAGAAATTAAAATAATAAGTTTCTCCGAGTGTTGCTTCAAGGTGGTGGGGCATCGTGAACATGGAAACGTTAGAAGAAATCCCCCTTTAAAAGAAAAGAAAAAAATACAGTTGGAGTGAATTGATAATGATTGAATTGAATTTTAAAGAATATCATCTTGCAGAACCTTTTTTCAAGAAGAAACAATATATTCCTGCTTTGTCTGTTATTCATGGTAACTATCCTGGAAGAGTATTTGTGAATGATCGTGAACCTAATCTAGTAATTGTTTGGGCAATCGGTAGATGGATGTACTTAGAGGGCAATATAAATAGCGAGAAGGAAAAGATGGAACTCAATCGTTTTATTTATGACGTAGTCATTCCAGATTGTAAACAACGTAATGTAAATTGGTTTGAAATTTATGCTTCTGATATTAAATGCTGGGATGAACTTTTTCTCGATGGATTAGACCTTGTTAAAGTAGATAAACATTATGAATCAGTCTACACCTTGAACTTGGATAAGTTTAAGCTTATCAAGGAAACATTTTCTCCGCCAATTGAGGATATTGAAGTTAACTTATTGGAATTTGAGATACTGTCAGAAGAATATCGGAATTTAAAATACGTTGATGAAAGGTTTTTAACTAAATCTTATCCTGGAGTTGAAATCAGAAAGGGACACGAATTGATTACAATCTGTAGAAATAATGGATTTGTCTATAATAATGAATATTTTATAGACATTGATACGTTTGTTCATGAGCAGAGAGGAAAAGGTTACGCAACATTAGCTGCAATCAAATTAATAGATCATTTATTACACAATAGTATGTTTCCATTATGGGAGACGACCCATCAGAATACACCCTCTCACAAGTTAGCTATAAAATTAGGTTTTGAAGTTAAAGAAGACTATCCAGTTTATGCATTTATAAATGAAAGTTAAGTGGAGAATTGAGTTATTGTAAAGCTCCGAAGGCGTGGGCATCTTATAAAATTGCATTCACGCATCGGTCGGCTGCTACCGACCTCGGTCCGCGGGGAAGGGATTTCAGCGGACAACCATGCACCGACTAAGCGCAGTCGCGTCCGGCCTGTCGGAGCCTTAAGTCGGTGATGGTTCGTGAATACCCAAACGTTATATGCAATTGCCTTAATATCTGAAAATTTGAAAAGAAAGGAATAGCAGATTATATGGGTTCCTTATGAGAAAATTAGAATGCATCCTCCGGATTTTCTTATTAAGTATAGATTTTTCACACATGAAGAAGGTGGAAGAAGAAATCTTCCTTATCAAGGATATAGAAGTGACTTTGCAATTGAAGACGATATTTTGAAGAATCCTATTGATTTAAGAGTGATTCACCCAGAATTTGAAGATGAGTTTGGAAAGCTAATAATGGATGAAACTAAACAAGTGCCATTAAATGGGACAGCAAGAATGTGGGTTCTTTTTCCCGAATCTAGAGCTAGGCACAGAAAAACATTAGATGTAGGAATGACGGGATATTTTATGGAAGGACCGAAAAAGGTAGCAAAAGCAGAGATAATTAAAATAATGGGATTATTAACAAACCCGTATATAGAAAATAGATGAAATTTGAATAAAAGCAAGAACAAATAGTAGGTGGGGCACGGTCGTGAACCTCTGAACGTTATGAGACATCATTGCAAAAATAATATATAATTTATTTGTAAAGAAACAGAGCTGAAGCTGGTGTACCCGAGGAATTACAAAGAAGTTAAGTAATTATTAAATGAATTTACAAATACAGAATACAAATAGGAGATACAAAATGGACTAGTTTACGAAGAAACGGATTATAAAAATAATGGAAGAATACACAAAAAATGCAGTGCCAGAACATGTGAAAAACCAGATAAAGATTAATTATAAAATTAGAGGAAACAACGTGACATTAATTGAAGAAAGACAAGCTTTCAAAAGTGACCAGTGGGTTCAATTGCCTGTTGCACAGTTTAGATTAAATAAAACAAAATGGGAAGTATTCTGGAGAGATAGCAAAGAGAGATGGCACTTCATTGATGATATAGAACCAGATGAAGATTTTGAGAAACAATTGGAGATCGTTGATAAGGATAATAACGGGATTTTCTGGGGGTAACTGGCAGAAGGCAATGACATCTCATAACATTCACACTGTGGGCCCTAACGGACCCTTGATCTGCAGAAGCAAAGGCGAAGAGGTTACAGCTGATAACCCTGCGAGGCTAAGTCCATTGGACTCGGTCAATCGCAACGTCCTGTTGCTTGAAATTAGGAAGTAACAGATGAAAACGGCGAAAGTGAGATTGACACTATGAATATTAGAGAAGCAAGTGAACTTGACTATCCTGACTTAAGACTTACATATCTGGAATCACGTCGTAAAAGCTTTCATTGGGCGAATATAGAAGAAATGACTTTAGAAGATTTTGATAGGGATACTGTTGGAGAGTATATATTATTAGCAGAGGATGATTTTCACATTCTTGGATTTACATCTTTGTACTTGCCCGATAATTTTATACATAATTTATTTGTGCACCCTGATTTCTTCGGTAAGGGTGTTGGCGTTCAGTTAGTTAATTCCGCTATAGAAAAAATGAATAAACCAGTACGATTGAAGTGTGTATCAGAAAATCGAAAAGCATTGAATTTCTATGAGAATAATGGTTGGAAGAAGGTCGTTGAAGAAGGTAAACCTGGAGAAAAGTATTGGGTTATGGTATATGAATGAACCTCACAAGTTAAGTTAATTATAGCAGTTATTGTTGGTAACTCAAGAAGAAGTCGGATAATTGACGTGTCAAATGACACGCCCTATCCAAAGCCGAGAACACTCATGATTAAAATCACGAGTGTTCTCGGCTTATTCATAAAATTTAGAATTGATGACTTCATAGGAATCCTCTGATTTTATAGGGCTAGCATCTTGTGCATAAAGCAAGTCCCTCCAGCTTGGTAAACGGAGGGATTGTAGGATGCTAGGAATTTAAGTATTCCGATGTCTCAAGGTTTGATAGGACTTCGCCACCATGATCAGACACGTAATTACAATTACTAGGAGCGATATAAATTGTGAAGTAGACAGGATCCCGACACTGCCACGAATAATATCTCCTCGATAAAACTCGATAATAAATCTACCGAGACTGTAGAGCAGCAAATATAGACTTGTTATGAATCCGTCCGTTCTCTTACTCTTTGCTAAATAAATCAGTACAAAAAAGAGGCCGAAGCTAAATACACTTTCAAGAATTTGAGTGGGAATCAGCAACACATCGTTTGGAGCGAACTCAGATTCGTGAAAGGTAATGCCAAACCAGCCGTGCGTCTCTTCTCCATAGCAGCAGCCTGCCAGAAGGCATCCGATTCTTCCAAATCCCTGTGCCAAGGCAATAGAGGGGACAAACAGATCGAGATGCTTCAGGAAATTTAAGCCTTTCATCCTGCAGTAGATATAACCCGTGAGGATCCCGCCCAGAATGCCACCGTAAACCACATAGCCTGTAGACATATCCCATAAAATTTCAGGATGATCCATGATATTTTTGCCTTGGGTTATCCAATATAGGAGCTTTGCGCCTAAAAATCCACCCAATAGTCCCCAAAGCGTGATCGAGAAAATATGGGAACGCTCCATTTGCTTTTTCTCTGCTCGAGTTACCAAGACCTGATATGCTGTAATAATACCTATCGCAATCATCAATCCATATCCATATATGGTTAATGGACCAATATGGAGCAAATCATTCTTCATGGTTATATCCATTCCTTTCGCCTCGCTCAAGGCACAAAACGTAATGTAATCTTTTTAATCTTGAGCAGGATAAATCGGTTAAACTATAAATCACGCGCGGAGTTGTGTGGGTCACCTCATGTATTGGAGGACAGCATGGTTATATGTGTAGATTGCCATTCCAAATGCCATTCCAAGCACAAATCATCATTTTTTATGGCTCGTTTGCTATATCCTTCTACTTAAGTGGAAGTAGCTACTTCGATTCCAGACTTTTCTCTCCACTTTGGTGGAAATATGACCCAAGTATACCGGAACGCGATCTTTATTGTCAAAGAAGGCAGGGCTACTTATTCATACAACAACGCCTCGATTGGATCCATATTGGCCGTTTTGTTGGCTGGACAGTAACCGAAGAAAATACCGATACTCATCGAGAAGAAAACAGCAGGCAGGATATGCGGGATGGATGTCAGTACAGGATATCCGATGATAATAATAAAAAAATCGTAGACGAAATCTTCCATGCCGAGTATTGCAAGAAAGATAAGATGGTGAGTTTGAGGACTATAAAAGCTTTTGGACAAAGTTATGAGCATAACACTATTAAGTCTCTCGGGGTCGGAAATACAAATTGCAATTGATCGCCCTGGAGTAGGTCTATCAGACGTTCATAGAAATTATACAGTCCATGATCATTGTCATGATGTTAAGGAAGTTATGGAACATTTTGAAGTGGATAATTATGCCTTATAAGGCTGGTCTGCTGGAGGTTTGTATAGCCAAGCATATGCTTCGATGTTTCCAAAGGATGTTGTTTCTTTATCACTAGTAAGTAGTGCAATCGCCATTTCTAGTAAGGAATCAAACAAATATTTATCCAACGGCTGGAAGATTATACGATTCATCAATAAATATTTACCCAATTTCACAAAAAGGCATTTTAGGAAATTCAGTAAACAACTTAATAAAGATATAGAAAGAGTATTAGATAAATCAATTAGAGAGATGGTTGATGCCGACAAACAAAGTGCCTCAGTTTCTTATATAAGAACTATTCTGAGAGAAGCAGCACTTGAAGGGTATGGTAATAGCGGGACAGGGGTTTATTCTGACGCACGTGCACTTTGTAAAGAAATATTTATTAATAAAAGCAAAATGCCAAGTGAAATTTATATATGGCAAGGAGAAAAAGATACGATTTGGACAACTAAGACTGCAAAATATCTGCAAAAACAATATCCGAATGCAGATTTGAATATAATTCAAGAACAGGGCCATTTAATTTATCTTACATACTGGGGAGAAATTCTTAGTAAAATAAAGAGAGGTTTTTTAACGTCCCTCCGAAAGAAGTCTCCCACTTCTAAATCTTGCGAAGCATGATGAAAGAGGGAGATGAATTTCCATAGGCGTAGCCTAAAGTCTTTTTCTATATTTTTCCACGTTATGATACAATCGGTCTTAAGTAAGAAATATAGAAAACCAAGGAATGAAGTGAGGTGATTCGATATGGCAAACAAAGCATATAAGTTCCGTCTGTACCCGACTCAAGAACAAGAGCAACTTCTTGCAAAAACCTTCGGCTCTGTTCGTTTCGTCTACAACAAAATGCTGGCTGAACGAAAGGAAACCTATGAGCAATTCAAGGATGACAAAGAAGCATTGATGAAGCAAAAACTACCTACACCTGCAAAATACAAGAGTGCGTACCCTTGGCTAAAGGAAGTAGACAGCCTTGCACTAGCGAACGCACAACTCAATTTGCAGAAGGCATTTCAAAACTTCTTTTCTGGTCGTGCTGAATTCCCCAAGTTCAAAAGCCGTAAGGCAAAACAATCCTACACAACCAATGTGGTGAACGGAAACATTATGCTTTTGGATGGCTATATTAAATTACCGAAACTAAAACTCATGAAAATGAAGCAGCATCGGGAAATTCCGTCATGTCATATCATCAAGTCTTGCAGCGTTTCCTGAACGAAAACGGGAAAATACTATGTTTCGATCCTCACCGAATATGAACATCAACCTGTACCCAAAGAAGTACGTGCGGTTATTGGCTTGGATTTTTCCATGAATGGCAAATTTGTCGAGAGTAATGAGGGTAAGACAGCCAATTATCCACGTTTCTATCGCCAGGCCCTGGAAAAATTAGCGAAGGAACAGCGTATTCTATCACATAGAATGAAAGGCTCTAATCGCTCTGCAAAACAGCGGTTGAAAGTAGCAAAGCTACATGAAAAGATTGCAAATGGGCGAAAAAACTTTCTACATAAGGAATCACACGCATTAGCGAAACGATATGATTGCGTGGTGATCGAAGACCTCAGCATGAAGGGAATGTCACAAGCTCTCCATTTTGGTAAAAGTGTTGCTGATAATGCCTGGGGTATGTTCACGACATATCTACAATACAAGTTAGAAGAACAAGGTAAGAAGCTTATCAAAATAGATAAGTGGTTTCCATCATCCAAAACTTGTTCAAGTTGCGGTCGCAAAAGGAAGTCCCTATCTCTTTCTGAGCGGACATTCCACTGTGATTGTGGATTTGTAGCAGATCGAGACTGGAATGCTTCGATCAATATCAAAAATGAAGGACTGCGCTTATTAGCGTTAGTATAGCAAAAAGACCTCTTGGAACGAGAGGGATAGCTCGGTCAGTTTTCGCTGGCTACTAAAAGCAGCGATAAGTCGAGAAGCCCCCACTTCAAAAACCGTGAGGTTTTAAGTGATGGGTAGTTCACATAGCTCGATATAGGAAAAGCATTAATACAAAACAATGACCTGAAACCTATCCATGGGGAAGACGCTCTTTTTGGTTTAGAGACCCAGATGGAAACATTATAAATTTCTATTCTAAGCAATAGACCAATGTGGGGGAAAGCTGTGGCTATTATAGGAATGATAAGACACGGAATAACCGAATGGAATATTCAAGAGAAGGCACAAGGACTCTCTAATATTCCGTTGAACGAAGAAGGTAGAAAGCAAGCGAAGTATTTGGGAGTGAAATTAAAAAGTGAAAACTGGGATCTTATCATTACAAGTAATTTGATACGTGCCAAAGAGACTGCAGAAATTATCGCCTATGAAATAGGGGGCAATCATATTATTGAAGATATTCGAATACGTGAAATTGATTGCGGACGAATTGAAGGAATGACTGAGGAACAAAGAATAAAGAAATGGGGAAGTCATTGGCGTGAGCTTGACCTCGGTATGGAGAGATTTGATGATGTAGCATGTCGCGGTGTTATTTTCCTGGAAGAAATATGTGATACATATAAAGATATGAGAGTACTCGTTGTAAGTCATGGTGCGTTAATCGGATTATCGTTACAGAGACTATTTCCAGAACTGTTTTAGTAAAACATATATTAATAACGCTTCACTTACACTAATAACGAAAGAAAGCAACGGATGGAAGTGCATTCTATATAACGATATAGAACATTTGCAAATGTAAAAGAAAACTTCAATACATAAAGGAGAAAATAATGATTAATATCCCTAATGTAATTCCTCACAGATATCCATTCTTAATGATTGATAAAGTTCTAGAGGTCGAGCCAAATAAATGGGTCAAGGGCTATAAGAATGTGACATGGAACGAATGGTATATAACTGAAGGAAATAAGCATATGCCAAGTACGTTGATAGTTGAAGCTTTAGCACAGTTAGGTGCATTTGCATCAATTACGAAGGATAACGGATTAGGGTTTTTATCATCTTTAAATGGTATCGAGGTTTTAGGGCAAGCTTCTCCAGGCGATAGAATTGATTTGTATTATGAAATTACTAAAAACAAAAGAGGTTTCGTCTTAGGTAAGGGAGAAGCCTCTGTAGGAGAAAGAATAATTGTCAAGGCTCACGAGATTATGATATACCTACAACCAAACAGATAGTGTTTATGGACTTCGTAAATCAAGAAACGTTAGACGAAATTAATGTAGTGAATGAGGAAAACCTACGGGAGGATCTAATGATGAATACACCAAAGATAATTAAAGGTACAAATGATGAAGCAAATTATGTTAGAAAAAAACTTATTGAGTTCAATTCTAAAAATGTACCAAACGGCATTTATGAAGAAATTAATTTATGTTTAAAGGATGACCAAGAAGAAATAATTGCTGGTCTCCTTAGTGTAGTATGTTGGAACTGGATGGAGATTGATATTTTATGGGTAGATGATGAACATCGTGGGCGGGGACTTGGTAAAAGATTATTGGAAGAAGCAGAGCAAATTGCTAGAGCGAAGAATTGTACATTCATTAAGTTAAATACATTCAGTTTCCAAGCTCCCGAATTTTATAAGAAGTATGGTTATGAGGTAATGGCAATCATCGAGAATGCTCCGTTGGGAAATAAACATTATTATTACAAGAAGTGCCTTAACTAAGTGTAAGTTATTACTGACCAGCTAGACACCATGGGTGTTATTGATAGAATTTTAACAAGAATAAAGTAGATAAAACTTAGAGTTGAGGGTATTTCTGAGACGGCCCCCTAACATCATATAACAATATATTAACGATACTTAATGTTCGGTCCTTGATAACCAAAAAAACGGAGGCAAACTCTCAATGGAGATTAGATTTATATCAGACACCGAATATACTGTCCTATATCCAGAAGTAACAGACATAATTTGGACAGATTATTTGATTAAGCATTATAACATTCATGATAAGGATTTACGAAGGCATGATGCATTAGGAGACAGTATATTAATTGGAAGAATTTTTCTGAGAATATTAGAAGAATTTCAAGCCAGGGACATAAAGGATATTGAATTTATAGACCCAGTAGTAGTAAAGAGATTTCAAATCAAACCTTTAGTGTAGAAAAGGAGGATGAAATCATGCAAGTTAGATTCGAAGACTATTTAATAAGTTCAGACAAGACACTTTTAAATTATGAGATTGTTTGTGGATTATTAGCGGGGACATATTGGGCAAATAAAAGACCAGTTGAACGAATTAAAAAAGCGATTGAAACTTCACTCTGCTTCGGAGTATATCACGGAGAAAAACAGATTGGATTTGCTCGAGTTATTACGGATTGGGCAACTGCATACTGGTTATGTGATGTCATCATTGATGATGATTATAGAGGGAAAGGAATAGGCAAAAAATTAGTAGAAACCATAATTCATAGTGAAGATCTTAAAGATATATCTGGCTTCTTAGGAACAGCTGATGCACACCGATTATATGAACAATATGGATTTGTAAAGGATGCTGAAAGCTTCATGGTAAGAAGACCTCGATAAGTCTCTTGAATATTTATTGGGTAAAAATTCAGAGAAAAAATGAAGAAGGAAAGCACCTCTTGAGGCGCTCTCCTTCTTCATTTTTATTCGTTAACGAATCGTAAAGTAATTACGAACTCTCTTCCCAATTCCATACCTCAATGCGCCCCAATCGGAATTCGCGGAATTCCGGTTGTTCCTTCAGTTTTTCGAGCTCTCGCACAGGCCCAGTTACGGTTGCACCGTAAACCTGAACTCCATTTTTCCGTAAATAAGCAAGTCGCTGTTTATCTTGATCTACACCGTAATATTTGATGTTCTTAGTCATCCATTCAAGATCAGACAGCATATAATCTATATGCTCCGACATTCTCCCCTTGTCTTCAGCTGAAAAATATAGGCGCCACATGGAAAGCCTGTTGTTCTCCTCAAACACAGACATCGGTCTCAGAGTTAAGTGAGGAACATAATAATCCTCACTTCCGCCGCCAACGGAATGAGGAGTGTCAAAAGCTTTAAGCTCTCCTGCATATACAGGCATTCCCGTCACTACAACGTCATAACTATCGAGCAACTCCATGAGCTGCTCTGGTGACATCAATGTGCTTATAGAAAATGACAACTCGGCCACATTTCCGTCTTCAATCTTCCCTAATTGTTCAAGGCCGCCTTCCTTACGAGATCTGTCCTTCATCGTTTTATCAAACATAATAGATGACGGCAAAATAAAAGCAGCCTGACTATCATTATTCAAATAAGCGCCGGTATTTACGATGGAATAGGTGAGCTTGCCTAACAAGCTCTGTTTCGCTCGAATCTCTCCCGTAATAACTTGCCAGTTACCGACATCTCTATATAGCTTAAGTGTTGTTTTTTGGGTGAGAAATGGTGTAATTTCGACGGTTGGATTTGCTGGTTTCTCCACTCTAACGCCATCTTCGTGTAGTTCTACTACCGTAATTATAGATCTAATAAATTTACCTCTAACGCCTGTAGTATCAAAATAGATGTGAACAGCAGAAATGTAGACTGCATACAACAAAAATAATAAAAGCAAAGCAGATGCTGCATTTACTAGCATTTTCACCCGCGTTCGCCAGATCATTCGATTAAACTTCTTTTTATTCCATTTCGGAGGTTCGGTATTGAAATCCTCATCCCGCAAAACATCTTGTTCCTGCTCTGTAAACTCATCACGCATATTCACAGTTCACCTTCCTCTTGTTTTAACTCCGTCTTAAAACGTTCTCTAGCCCGGTATAGGGTGACTTTCACTTGATTCAAACTGATATCAAGAATTTCGCCCAGTTCCCGATAGGATAAGCAGTTCATCTCTCTCAGAAGCAATATCGTTCGATACTGCTCAGGAAGCCTGCCCATAACTTTTGCAACGCGGATTTTACGTTCACTTGCAGCGAGCGCATCCTCTGGTGTTGGATACGTATTGTCTGTTTCTTGCGCCTCTATCTCTCTTCGCATCTGAATCTCTCCACGGTGCTTTCGATACCAGTCGATAAACAGATGACGCGCTACCTTATACAGCCATGCCCTTGCATACTCCCGATGCTCTGTCTTCATCGATACCATCGCTCTATAAAATGTTTCCTGGACCAATTCTTCAGCGATCTCCTTTGATCCGCACATCCGGTAAAGATAGAGATATAGAGAGGATTGATACGTTTTGAACAGTTCTGTATATAAATCATTTCGCATCGATATCCTCTCCTCCTTCTCACCCTAGACAACGGTTTGATCTGGTAAATGTTACAGTTGAATTCAAAAAAAATCGTTACGGATACAATTAACTCATTTGCATCCCTAACGAAATACATTTATTTACCCAATTACAGTTGGAAGAACTGTTACGCTAGAGTACAATTTAAAACAGAAGATAAAAGTGGAAGGAACTTATATCTATACAATAAATTAGGTTGTGAGCCATCTGGTCCCATCATAGATGCAGGAAACGTTATCGAAATTGGCGGAATGCATTGATATTTGAAGAATAAATAATCAACATGATTTACTATATTACATCAGATGGGGTGAATATATGAGTGACGCTGTAGAGATAAATTATTTATATCATTATTATGAGAAATCGAAAGGTCCCTTCATGAATTTATCAGATTTAACCTTGATGCAAGCGAAAAATGTTTTAGATAAGTTAAAAAGAGAAAGTGATGTTATGGCTGCTCATAGAAATGATGGATACCTTGAAAGAAGATATGAATTGGAACAAATGGCTCGAAACATGTTCATATCAAAAGGTGGAAAACCAGAAAGAAAAACACCCCATTATATGGTCGTAGGCGAATGCGATTGGCTTAATACTTGGTACAGTGAAGGTCAATATATAAAAATTCATATATCTAAGTTAAACATTGATGCCCTATCATTTTCCTATGGTGATTTATTTCCTACATTTAGTCCTCGTATAAATGATGGCCGGGAATATCGAAAACAGATTTATACATATGAAGAAATCTTAAAACTCATCCAAAAATATGGTTTACCTCAAGATTGGAATAGGGACGGTTTACATGGTCCCGAAAGATATATTGAAGTACAAGTGTGGGATGACGAACCAATCAGTTGTGTAAAAGAAAGTGAAAAAAATCTGAGGAAGTGAATTTTATGAAATCACCAGGAGGTTCAATATTTCCTTACTACTATAAAGGTGGAGAAATTCATTGCTTAAAATACGGGAGTAAATATAATAACGAAGAAAAACTTTTTGAATTGATGAAACAAGAAGAAGAGTTTATTTTTAACACAAATAAAAAACTGAAAATATGGATCGATATGTACCAAACCTCAGTAACAAATCGGGTACTGCAAGAGTTATCACACAATATCAATAACTTAAGTGCTCATATTGATAAACTTTCGTTTGTCGGACTATCGGGAATCAATATATGGAGACTAAGAAGAAGAATAAAAAAATTGGGGATAACACAAAGGATATCATTTTATAAAGATCCTGAAGATGCAAAAACTTGGTTAGTCAATGAGAGATAAGCGTCTTTAAGGTACTTTTAAAGCCACATGAATCTTCTAGTTTAACCGAGGAGAGAGACGTAATGGTTGAATATAAGTTTTGGTTTTTTATTGAGAAAGAAATGAAAGATATTATTAAAGAGCTTGATACAATATTAACTCTAAATGAATCTCATAGAGATTATGAGGATACGTGGGAGTGGTATGAGTACGGAGCAACAGATCAGGATAGTAAAGACATCTATATTAATATATCAAGAGAACACAACTGGAGACACGGAATGTATGATTGTCCAGTAATTTTAATCTTTCGAAACTCAGGATTGGAAGTTGATGAGATTGGGCATAGCATTGCAAAGCAATTAGGCGTGAAAGTCAATTATGGAGAAGTAATGTATGAAGGCGATTCAGACTACAAGTACAAAGTGATTTTAGATTGGAAAAAATAATCGGTTAAGGCCGATCGGAGTTAATATGTTTAAAAAAGCAGGGGGTAACACATAAGTATACCATCAACGGAGGATACGATGTCATTTAATTCACAAATCACAAATATTGAGATTGAAAAATTACTTAGTTATTCTGAGGACACTACGCTTGATGTAACGTTATTGACAGTCCTAATCATTTTTGGGGGAGGTAGCTTCATTGAAATTTTCGACTGTTGTCTTAGATTTGGATGGCACGTTTTTAAACTCGAAAAAGCAAGTTTCTAAGCGGAATTATGAAGCAGTACTTTCTTGTTATCAAAAAGATATAAGAATTATTTTTGCAACAGCTCGTCCTCCTAGAACAGTTAAAGTATTCCTTCCAAATGAGTTGTTAGATATCGGAGCATTTGTATATTATAACGGAGCACAAGTCATTTGTAGAAAATCGAAAACCGAATTTTGTGAATCCATTCCTGCTGATATTACCTCTGAAATCATCGATTATTGTTTGTTTCATGACTCTCAAATCGAACTGACTATGGAAGTAAAAGATCAATGGTTTAGCTTTAGGGAGCTTAATTATATGAACACGATGAACGCCAAGTCTAACCCTACAGTAAAATCATTGGAAGAGTTAAAACAATATGAGGCTACCAAGATATTAATATCTGGAAACAATCATATTCAAGGGCTTTCTTTAATGTTCGGACATAAGGTAAACATACTGGTAACAGACAATAAACAATTAATTCAAATCATGCCACTTCAAGCATCGAAGGAGGCGGCAGTAACTAGGTTATGTAATATCTACAATGAAAAAATGGAATCAGTCATTGTATTTGGAGATGACCATAATGATATAGGTCTGTTTAAATCAGCTGGATATTCAATTGCCATGGGAAATGCGGTTGTTGAATTGAAAGAGATTGCTAATGAAATAACGGGAAGTAATGACCAAAATGGAGTGGCAATGGTTTTGGAACGTTTGTGTAAGTAACTTGAGATTTACTGCATCTAACAATTAATTTGTAAGCGATTGAAGACAGGTTGAGTATTTCGCCAACTATAAACATTAGATAAGGAATGAAATAAATGAGCAGACGTATTATCGTAACAGGTGGAGCAATTATTAAAGACAGTGCGGGAAGAATATTATTACAGAAACGATCTGATTATGGAGATTGGGGATTACCGGGCGGAGGTATGGAACCAGGGGAATCAATCGAAGAGACGATGGTTAGAGAAGTTAAGGAAGAAACCGGGCTTGATGTTATACACTACAATCTAAACTCTATTTATTCTGGATCAAGAATGATGTATACATATCCTGATGGAAATGAAGTCGTTTTTGTTATGTTCTTATTTAATATTGAAGCCGATCTAAAAGGGAAGCTCGAAGAAGATGGATCAACAATTATCCATACAGATAGTAACAATGAATCGTTACAACTTATATTTAAACATCTTGATGAAATTAATCTTGAAACTATTAATAGAATACAGAAACCAGTATTTATTGATTTAAAAGAAGAACGAATGGGGATTCTTAGGAGCTGAGTACGGTTGTGTATTCGGGAGATAGGAGAACTCTATAAGATGTGATTCAAGGAGGTTATTGCATGATTTATGTGATTAGACACGGGCAAACAGATTTGAATCAAGAAAGAAGACTCCAAGGAAGACGGGGACTCCCATTAAATGAATATGGAATAATTCAAGCGCAAAATTTAAGAGCCAAACTTGCAAATGTAGAATTTGATTATGTATTTACCTCCCCACAAGAAAGAGCTATTCAAACAGCAGAGATAGCAACGGGTAAAACAGTAAAAATAGATCCAAGATTGGATGTTTTTGATTTGGGAGAAGCTGATGGGTTAAAAAAAGACGAAGTGAAAATAATGGGGGTAGTTCCTGATTCAAAAATTTATAGAAGTGTTGAAAACATCCATCATTACATTAAAAGAGTTTTTGAGTTTATGCAAGAACTTGAAGCTGAATATAGCGTGAAAAAAGTAAACATTTTGTTATCTGGTCACAGATGTACAACGGGATGTATTGGCGCTTATTTCGAAGGTATTCCCGAGGACCGAAATATTCTCAGATTCTCATCAAATAACGGGGAGTATAAAGTATATAACTTCAATACGACTCGTAATAACTAAAAGATATTAAACTAAATGCTTCTCAAGGGAGGAAAGAAATTGATGAAAACATTTCCGACAATAGAAACTGAAAGATTGATACTCCGACAATTACGACCAGAGGATTCCGTCGATCTGTATAATTATTTTTCTAAAGATGAAGTGACAGAGTTTTATGATTTAGATAGTTTCACGGAACTCCAGCAAGCAGAAAATCTTATAAGAATATTCAATGATCGATTTATTACTCAGCAAGGAATTAGGTGGGGAATCACTCTTAAAGCAGAAGATAAAGTTATCGGGACATGTGGTTTTCACAACTGGTCTAAGAAACATTTTAAAGCTGAGATTGGCTATGAACTAAGTCCTGAATATTGGGGAAAAGGAATCATGGCTGAAGTTTTAAGAGAAGTGATTAATTTTGGACATAAAGAACTTGAGTTAATCCGCATAGAGGCCTTTACATATCCAGATAACATCAATTCTAGAAAACTATTAGAGAAGTCTGGATTTAGTGAGGAAGGGTACTTAAAAAAATATTATTATGTGAAGCAAAGATTTGTTGACGCGGTAATTTTCTCAATCATAAAGGAAGAAGTGACTAACGATGAAAGATCCAAGAATTGAACAACTCGCTAAAAATCTCATTCAATATTCGGTGAAGCTACAACAAGGGGAAAAAATACTAATTGAAGTAGATGGATTGGAAATTCCTTTAGCACAAGAATTGGTGAGACAGGCTTATCGTGTCGGTGGAGTTCCATTTCTTTTAATAAACAATCATGAATTATTAAGAGAAATATTAAAAGATTGTACCGAGGAACAATTAAAAGCAATGGCATCATACGACTTAAACAGAGTTAACGATATGCAAGCCTATATACTCATTAGAGCTGGAGAGAATATAAGTGAATTAAGTGGTATTAGTCCTGAGAAGATGGCGTTGTATCGAAAGCATTATTCCCAACCCATCAATGGCAGACGTTATAATCATACGAAATGGTGTATTCTTCGTTATCCGAACCATGCAATGGCTCAACAGGCGAACATGTCAACTGAGGATTTTGAGAATTTGTACTTTAACGTATGCAATTTGGACTATTCAAAAATGGATAAAGAGATGGATAATCTAGTTGAGCTTATGGATCAAACAGATAAAGTTAGAATTAAGGGTGTAGGAACAGATTTGACATTCTCGATCAAGGGCATGCCTTCAATTAAAGATGCAGGAATCATGAATCTTCCGGATGGAGAAGTATATACAATGCCGGTTAAAGAATCTATCAACGGAGTAATCTCGTATAACACACCTTCTTTAAAAGAAGGCTTTACTTACGATAACATTTGTCTTGAAGTCAAGGATGGTAAAATTATTAAAGCTACCGCAAATGATTCATATCGAATAAATAAATTACTGGATACTGATGAAGGTTCAAGGTATTTTGGCGAATTTGGAATAGGTCTTAACCCTTATATTGAAAATGTAATGAAAGATACTTTGTTTGATGAAAAAGTATGGGGAAGTTTCCACCTCACTCCTGGATGTGTTCCTCTTGGGTCACCTGGAAATGAAAATTGGTCCGAACTTCACTGGGATATTGTTAATATCCAAAGGCCGGAATACGGCGGGGGAAAAATATGGTTTGATGATATTTTAATCCGAAAAGATGGGTTGTTTATTCCAGAAAAATTACAGGGATTAAACCCAGAGAACCTAAAGTGATGATGTCGCTGTTGACATGATCAATCGACAAGCGCCCCAGCCTAAGATAAGAGTTATCTAGGGCTGGGGCGCTAATCTTTTTCGAAAATTGCACGAGAAAATATATAAATACATTCGATGATAGTTGAAAAGTTTATTTAAGGAGATCTTTAATGAAAACGATCAATTTAGGCATGATAGGCAGCGGGCATGTAAGTAATCGATATTTTGAGCAGGCGTCCAAATTAGAAGGAGTACGTTTTGCTGCAGTTTGCTCAAAACATTTGGAAAATGCGGAGAAGAAGGCATTAATCTATGGAGTCCCAAGTTGGTACGATGATTATAAGGTCATGATGGACCGAGAGGAGCTTGATGCTGTAGTCGTCACCACACCTCATTCCATGCACACGGAGCCGGTGCTTGCTGCACTAGAACGTGGGTTGAATGTTCTAAACGAGAAGCCCATGGCTACTAACTTTGAGGATTGTAAACGGATGGTATTCCTTGCAGAGGAGAAGGACGTCATCTTCATGAGTTTACCTTTTGACTTGAGTCCCACCTTCCTGGCCGCTTCCGAATATGTTGATGAACGATATATCGGAAAAATCACGGGTGCCGAGGCACAACTTTCCCTTCCGGGACCATGGCGTGACAACTGGTATTATGATAAATCAATATCTCATGGAGGGGCCGTGCTTGATTGCTTGGTATATCCGATTAGCCGACTAGTTGGCTTATTAGGACCGGCTGTAAGCGTTATGGCAGAAGTAAATACCTTAATTCCGAATCGAATTGTCGGTGATGGTAAGAAAGTGTGTAGTGATGTGGATGATAATGTGTCCATAATCCTCCAGTTTGCAGGAGGACAACATGCGGTTATTCGCTCATTATGGGGACTGTCGTTCAAACAGAATAATACAATTATTTATGGACGTAACGGGACTATAGCTTTGAATGATAGCGGGTTTCCATTGGTTGTCCAAACAATAGGAGAAATAATACCAGAGGCAGAACAAGTCAATTGGCGTGGAATTGAGAATTGTTATGTTCCGCATGGAAAGATTTCTAAGCAAAAAAATGAGAGTGTGATTTCCCATTTTGTTAACTGTCTTAGAACTGGTGAGCAGCCGGTACAGTCAGGTAGACAGCAGCTGCACGTGCACGAGATTATGTTCGGTGCATATCAATCAGCGGAAGCTGGTCAGCGTTACCCATTAACGACCACCTTTACTCCGTGGACTAAAGTGGATTCCCTCATATTTGATACTCGTAGTCGTTATATATAATAGATTTAAGAAGAGTAAGAACAACAAAAGACATGAATGGGGATCTGGTTTGAATGTCAAATGAGGTAAATCACAAGATACTGACGATGAGCATGGTTCAAGATGGGGATAGGATACTGCTAATGAACCGTCCGAATCATTTAGGGTTCCCAGGATATATTGCACCAGGCGGAAAAGTTGATTTTCCAGAAAGTATAGTAGATGGAGCAATTCGAGAGGTAAGAGAAGAAACAGGCTTAATTGTAAAAGACATCATATATAAGGGGCTAGATGAATTCTGCGAAATTAATTCTGGACTTCGTTACATGGTGTTTAATTATTTGGTAACTTCATTTGAGGGCGATCTTCTTACAAACCCACCAGAAGGGGAATTGATGTGGGTCAACAAGGATCAGTTGAATGAACTTCCTATGCAGGATTGGTTTCGAGAAAGAATACCATTGTTTTTCAGACCAGGAATATTCGAAGTAAGTACGATATGGGATAAAAATAAGGATATCGAATTGAATAAAACCATTAAGCATTATATCGAGAGCGAAATCAAAGAAAATCGGTGGGAAGTCGTTAACACAGGAATGTAATATCGGCCAAAAAGCCTTAGAAAAGGAAGTGTGTATAGCCATGAAGGTGGTTACCACTCTCGAGCACTATGAATTGCTAATTGACGAGGGAAATGATCCTGTGCAAGATCCTCCATTACTACAATCTTATATGAACAGATGGGATGGTGACATTTTTTTCGAGGCATTAAAAGCTGAGAACAAAGTCGTATTAGATGTGGGAATTGGAACGGGTAGAATAGCTAAGTCGGTTTTGAATGCAGGATGTCAGTTTCTTGTTGGAATTGATATTTCACCAAAGAGCTTAGAAAGAGCCAGGTCTAATCTAAGTGTGTTTTCAAACATGGAGCTTGAGCTGGCAGATGCACATCAATTTATTCGCCCCAATACCTTTGATTTGGCCTATAGTGTATTGACTTTTTTACATATAGAGGATAAAGAGATAGCATTGAAAAACATTTACAATTCGCTTAAAAATAATGGATCATTTGTGTTGTCGGTTAGTAAAGACGATGAATGGTTTGAATGTGGTAGTAGGAAGTTAAAGCTTTACCCGATCGATATGGATGAATATGTACGTCTTTTTCAATCAACAGGGTTCCAAATCCAGTCGATTCAGGAAACTGAAAGTAAATATGCGACAATTATTAAAGGCAAGAAGAAGGAGCAAATCAATGGGTAGACTAATCTTAAGGAGTGTGATGAACATCAAGGATTTGATTGAAACTGAAGCCGAACAATTGTATCTCTATCATGAAGAAACATAATGCCTGCTTGGATAAAAAACCCCCTCCGGTCAACAGTCTTTGAACTCATCATAACATGAGATCTTTTAATACTGTCTACCATGAGGGGATAATATCATATAGTCACTTATTGGACTTTAAAAATCAACCTGCAGCCCAAACATCTAATTCAATTTTTAATTCTGGTAAACCTAATCCCTTAACATAAGCAATCGTCATAGAAGGATATGTGGTACCGAACACTCCATTCCATATTTCATCGAAATGATCCCAATCAATTTCTTCTGTGGCCCAAATGTTGATTTTAATTACATGATCCGGAGTCAACTTTTGAGAAGAAAGGAGTGCAACAATATTGCTCATTGTATTTGTTACTTGTTGATTAAAATCTGTGGGGATATCATTGTTTTGATCGATACCAATTTGACCAGAAAATACATATATTTCAGTATCTCTACTTATTTTTGTTACATGACTATAGTTTCCAACAGGTTTTGCTATATTTTCCGGATTATATCTTTTAACTACATTATTATTTAAGTTCATCATTTGTAAAGTCTCCTTTTAAATAGAAAATACATAACTTATGGAAATGTTATATATTTCCACTGTTTTTTAATACTTCTTAATTTTAGACGGACTTATCCCGTCAGAAATTAATTCTAGAAAAAAACAGCAGTAGAATACCCAATACCGAAAGATAAATATTTAATGGATCTCTTTTTCATCAGGTATTCCCTCCTTCATATTTAAAAGTAAAATGACTTACAGCAGAATGTTAACATTAAAAAATGATAGTAGCAAGTCTCAAGTGCTAAATTACTTTGTAACTCAACGAAACGATTTGTCCGATCTTCTCCATATGAGTTAATTGAAAAGTACTTGGTATGGTTCCTTTTGGAAACAGTGGGATACCTTCTCCGAGTACTTTCGGAATGACAGCGATGTAAAGTTCATCAAGCAATTTTGCTTCCAAAAAAGCAGATACAAGTTGTCCTCCTCCTACAAGCCAAACGTCTCCATCCGATGCGTGCTTTAACCTTGGAATAAGAGTTTCTATAGCCTCATCCGTATACATAATATGCGGGGCAGGGGCTTGCTTCGATCTCGACAGGACGTAGCATGGTTTGTTGGCATAGGGGAAGTCATCACTGAGCTTTAGCACTTCTTCATACGTGAGTCGCCCCATTACGACCGTACCTACCGTATTATAAAACTCATCATATCCGTTATCCTGTCCGTCCCCTTCGACATCAAACAGCCAATCGACGGAACCGTCGGGTTTGGCGATATATCCATCCAAACTCATGGCGATGTACAGTACTACTTTATTATTGTTCATATATCAATCGCTCCCTTCTAAGGATTATGATACATTATAACTACGACAAAAATTGACGTAATTAGGTGAGGGAAATGAATGATCGAAGGCTTACGATAATGCGATTATTAGATTCGAGGAAAAAGTTCACTGCCCGTGAACTGGCTGAACGATTTAATGTATCGGTACGTACAATTCAACGTGACCTGGATTATTTGCAGCAGATGGGTGTACCTCTTTATACAGAGGTAGGTGCACACGGGGGTTATCGTGTTCTGCCGAACAGAATTTTGCCGCCACTTCAACTTACACAGCATGAGGCGTTTGGTTTATTTATGATGATTGAATATTTGGAAAAAGTCCCCGACTTTCCATATGGATCGATTCGTACCCATTTAGCAGAACATTATTTTTCTAGTTTACCCAGCGATGTACAAGATATGATTATTCGTATGAGACAGCACATTACATTTCATCAATATCATTCGGTACAGCCAGAGTCACTGACAACGAAAATATTAAGTGCATCAGTTGAAAAAAGAGAGATTGAATTTGTTTATTCATCTCGCAGCGGAACAAAGAATGTGGTAGCTTGTCCCATTGGCATCTATTATGAGAACGGATATTGGTACATGCCAGCTATGAAACATGAACGGGTGTTATTGTATCGTGTAGATCGGATGCAGCAGTTGAATATACTTAATCGATCGGACAATTCTATTCCGACCCTTAAAGAGTGGTTAGACTCAGAGGATAAAAGGGAAAGTGTAGAAGTGGTGTTGCAATTTACCGACTTTGGAGCAAGGCTTGCAGGATCGGAACCTCTATTTAATTCCGTTCAACACAACAAATGGCGAGGCCAAGTTCCGCCAGAGGAGTTTCCATTTATAGCACGGAGATTGCTTTCATATGGTCCCGAAGCAAAGGTCATCGTCCCCAGACAACTGCAAGAATTAGTAATGGAGATGTTGAAGAATAATTTAAGTCAGTATCATCAGTAAGCACTAGAGTGGAGGATTAATAATGAACAACAAAATTGTTCCTTATCAACAAAATTATCATGAACAATTAGTGGATATTTGGTATCGTGCTGTGGTTCTAACCCACACTTTTTTGTCTGAAAAGGACATTCAATTTTATCACCACATAGTTCAAAATGAAGCATTAAAAGAAGTTGAAATTTGGATAGAAGTGAATGGAAATAACGAACCGATTGGGTTTATTGGGCTTAATGGTAGTAAAATAGAGATGTTATTTGTCGACCCTAATTACCACGGACAGGGAATTGGTAGTCGATTACTAAAAAACACTGAAAAATTGAAAGGTAGCCACCTCGAAGTTGACGTCAATGAGCAAAATGAGGGGGCGCGAGCCTTTTATAAACGGTATGGATTTGTGCAAACAGGACGATCAGAATTAGACGGAACAGGTCGGCCATTCCCCTTACTTCATTTAGAACTAAAAAGTTGAGCCTACGGAAAACGATAGAGCAATAAAAGCAGCGGCAGTCTTGGACTTTTTTTCGTCCTAGTTCCTCGCTGCTTCTTTCCTTGATAAAATTCATTCTTTTAACGATTACCTGGTCCGAGCGGAAATGCAGACGTCAATCTGGCAAAGTTATCGGCTAAGTTTGCCAACGGCTTCCAGCTATCCACTGCTGTTTTATAATTCCCTGCATAGGCGGCGGAGTCCAGCTGCACACGTTCCACGATTCCAAGTACCAGATGATCCCCGCCCACAGGAATAATTCGATCCAGCTTAAGCTCGAAAGCGATAGGTGCTTCAAGCACCGCCGGCACATCGACGCTCTTACAAGGCTTTGGCGTGACTCCTGCAAGTTCAAACTCATTCTTCTGCGGCCCGACATTGGCGGATGAACGATGCATCGCCTCGCCCAAAGGTTCGGAGACCATATTGATGACATACTCACCGATCTCACGAATATTGGTCAGCGTATCCTTGACTGTACCTTCCCGTTCTCCTACGCCCGGGCCGATAGAAATAAGCAGTGTCGGTGGGTTGCGAGAAGCTACGGTAAAAAAACTAAAGGGCGCCAAATTGAGAACACCATCCTTGCTTTTGGAGGAAACCCATGCAATAGGTCTCGGTACAACCGAACCGATCATTAGCTTGTACATTTCCTGCTCGCTTAAATCGCTTGTAGTAAACTCGTTCGCATCATGCTTTGGCATAGTTATCATCCTTTCTTTGCTGTCCGTCAGCATCTGGAACTCATATAGCACTTCGGCTAGCCTTAAGTATAAACATGTGCCCAATATAAACTAGTACGCACTTTTAGGTGCGTACTTACTTTAAGGAGAGGATTCTGATGATCAAACAGACCCAAACTACGGAAAAACTAAACAACCTGACTCCGTTTGACTATACCTTAACCATTATTGGCGGAAAGTGGAAAATGAAAATCATGTATCAATTAACCTGCCAAAAGGTTACGCGTTACGGAGAGCTTAAGAGGCGCATACCGGAAATCACTCACAAGGTGCTAAGCTCCCAGTTGAAAGAATTGGAAGACAGCGGTATTGTCAAACGGGAAGAGTTCCGACAAACACCTCCAAAGGTGGAATATTCATTAACTCCAAGGGGCAGAACTTTGATGCCAATACTTGAGGAGATGTGCAAATGGGGAGTGCGTAACCAAATGCCTTCGAACTGATTCGGGATTGCTGGAAACAGTATAACGTAACGAAGCCAGGGGTGTAGAGATGATTCAAACCACAGAAAAGCTTGTACATCTATCCCTTACCGTCTGCTGTATTGAGTTCTTTAGCTCGATCGTTTTTCATAGAACAGTAGAAAAATGATTGTTCAAACCTCTTACTGTTTAAGGTAAAATATTATCTAATAATTGCTTTGTAAATTTGAGTAACATCCTAATAGGCGAGAAGGCTAAAAGCAATTTTGAAGCATAGTAACGGGCCCGTCAGCTTCGATGGCCTCTTCTTCTTGTGGAATAATACAGGTGTAGTCAAAATAGGAGGCTGGAATGATTCTCTTCATAGTGAACAGTCTGTCCGGAAACGGACAAGGATTAAAGGTATGGAAACGAATACAACCATTGCTTAAGGAAAAAGGGATCCATTATCGGGTTGAGTTTCCGGATAATCCGGTTCATGCCGTGCAATTGTTACTGAATAATGTGAGAGAAATCGATCAAGTGAAAGCTGTTGCGGTTATAGGAGGCGACGGCACGGTACAAAGTATTGTCGGCGAATTGGCAGGAAGCAATATCCCGTTAGGCATAATTCCAGCAGGATCGGGTAACGATTTTGCCAGGGCTTTAGGGGTACCATTAACTCCCGAAAAAGCACTGGACTATTTATTAACCGGAGCGATCCAAAAAATAGACATAGCACAAAGCGGTAACAAAACTTATACAACCATTGTTGGTATCGGGATTGATGGAAAAATAGCACAAACTGTAAATCGTTCGAGGTATAAAAAATGGTTAAACACGCTCAGATTGGGTCGTCTGGCTTATGTAATAAGCTTGCTTCAGATATTAGCCCGCTATCGACCCCATACGGTAAATATTAAAGTAGACGAAGTGGAAACTATTTTTTCGGACGTATGGCTCATTGCCGTGGCTAATATCCCGAATTACGGTGGAGGAATGAACATTTGTCCCGAGGCTTCGTATACAGATGGGGTATTTGATATTTGTATCGTGCATGGAATTTCCCGTTTTGAAGCGTTACGACTACTTCCGCGAGTATTTCTTGGAAAACATATTTCTCGTCCTGGGATTTCGATGCTTCAGGGGCAAGAAGTTGAAATTTCATCGAGTTCTCCTATGTTGGCTACTGGAGATGGGGAAATAATCGGTGAAACGCCTATCGATATTTCGATTCGTAAAGAAGCAATACATGTCATGTGTCAAGAAAATAGGCGGGTGGGTTGAAAAATTGATGTGAGAAAATAGCTCGGACTATCATATACATCATGCAACGCCGCAAGAACTCATTTGATTCTTCAAAAGAAGAAGTGTATTTGAGACAAATTTTATTAATAAGGTTTTTGGGGAGAAGGATTGGGGAGAGAGAAATCTCTCTCTTTTTAATTTCAAGCAGGAATTAACATCAGATAACAACGAAATAAGTGTAATACTTGGAGAGAGAAGGTGCAACGAGTTGAATACAATAAGTAGGCTTATACGTAAAGATGAGTTAGAGGGTCTGTTAACTCTATATAAGTTTTTGCAGCCAGAAGATCCGGATCTAGCTCGAAACCAGGATTTATTTGATCATTGGAACGACATCTTAAATGATCGGAACATGAACATCATTGTTGTTGAACATGAAGGAATTATCGTTGCATCGTGCGTCTTGGCCATCGTAAAAAACTTAACGAGAAATGCAAGACCGTATGGATTAATTGAAAATGTCATAACACATGAGGAATATCGAAAGAATGGATTTGGACAAATGGTACTAGATAAAGCTATCGAGATAGCAAAGGGAAAGAACTGTTATATAATTATGCTTTTGACGGGAAGAGAAGATGAAGAAGTTCATCGATTTTATGAGAGAGCAGGGTTCGTTAAGGGGAAGAAAACGGGATTTGTTCTAAACATATAGAGTTACTTAAATACAGTTGGAGGAGTAATGTCATGACAAAATTGACTGGTCATCTGCTGTGAAAATAAAAAGGAAGGTGCAGAAGAAATGAAAATTCAACTTTTGAAAATAAAAAAAGAACAAGAAGAACTATTTTTAAATTTGTACAATTTATATTTATACGATTTATCTGAATTTACTGGTGAAGATCCGAAGGATGAAGGGAAATTTGATCCAACGAATACATATTTATATCTTGAACGGAACGAGTTACATCCATTTTTCATCAACTATAATGGTAAAAACATTGGATTTATTCTAGTATGCTCCCCTCCATATGTTTCAGAGGGAGTGGATTATACGATTCAGGAGCTATTCTTATTAAAGAAATATCGAGGGTTGAATTTAGCAGCAGAAGCAGTGAGTTTGGTTCTGGATCAATTCTCAGGAATAATCAGAGTAGATCAATTGGAACGAAATAAGGCCGCGGTTGCATTTTGGAAGAAATATTATAAAAATGAAAATATAGAGTTTGTTGAGCAAGAAGATTTCAGTGAGATTGATGGACTAACAGGGAAGCATAAAACAATTTCACAGGTGTTTTCTTTATGATAAAGTACAACATTTGTTTTATAAGACGAGGTAATGAGATCCTGTTATTGAACCGTAATTACGCACCATGGATGGGCTGTTGGAATGGAATAGGCGGTAAGCTGGATAACAATGAATTGCCAAGAGACTCGATGAGACGTGAAATATATGAAGAGACTAATATTCAAGAATATACATTGCATTTTAAAGGTGTTGTTACTTGGGTAGTTGATGAAAAAATCGTTGGGGGAATGTACCTTTATCTTGCTGAAATTTCTGAACAATACGTATACGACACACCGATAAAAACGGTTGAAGGAATATTAGACTGGAAACCAACGACATGGATTATGGATAAAAACAATGTAGGGATTGCTGCGAACATTCCGGAGTCTCTTGAACTAATCTTGAATGATCCTAATTGTTATGAACATAAATGCAAATATATGGATGGTAAATTAATCGAACATACATCTACTGTAATAGACCCATTAATTGAAACAAGCGAAGGGATTAGAGAAGCATTTCTATCTAAGTATTTGGTCTCATACAATTAAATAATTGACAAACATGACCCGGCCATTGATAAGAGATATCTTAGAGTCGGGTTTCGTTGTAAATACAAGCACTTTTTATAACCTTACGGAAGAGAGGAGTGGAAACTTGAAAGTAACAAGGAATGATTACCTTGATAGTTGAAGATAGCTGGCATTCGATCCAAATACATAATCCCGACATTGTAATTCTGAGATTGCTGTACGGGGAATTGAGAAAGAGTCAAAACAAATTGAATTTAGAGAACGAATTGATAAGCCTGTATTAATACTACGAGGAATGCTGGAAGGTTCCGAAATTGGTGATGAAGATATAAAAAAATATAAGGAATTGATCACTGATTGTGAAATCATAGAATTTTCCGAATCAGGACATGACTTAAGAAGATCAGAGAGAGAAAAGCAAGTGCAGTCTATTCAGAACTTCCTAGAGAAAGTAGGCATTAGTGAAAAAGCTGCAGATCACAATTTTGAAGATGAGAGGCCAGAATATGGATAGCTTTATATACAAAGAAGTGACTAATTTAAATCCTGAAGATCTTTCCGAGTTGCTAGCTCAAAGTACGGCAGAAGGTTTTCGACATATTAATCGATTGATAAATGATTACATTACAGGGATTAATAGATTTCATAACGAAGATGAAGCATTGTTTGAATGTCGCGTACATAACAGGCTCATAGGAGTATGTGGATTGAATAGAGATCCGTATTCTGAAGAAGTAATAGGTAGAGTTAGAAGACTTTATGTTCTGAAGGAATTCCGGAGATATGGTATTGGGAGAAGGCTTACAGAAGAAGTAATAAACACCGCAAAAAGTCATTACCGAAAGCTTGTATTAAAAACGGATAATCCTAATGCGAGTGAATTTTATAAGGCACTCGGATTTAAGGAAGTTATGGATGATGAGAAGGTAACTCATTACTTAGAACTGATAGAATAAATTACTCGAGAAGAAGGTATACCTATGAATCAAGGATTTTCGCACTGCTTACAAATGTTTCCGGTACCCAACCTTAGTAAAACAGCTGAATTTTATGAGGGGATTGGATTTAGGGCTGTTTATTATCTAGAATCAGCTGAGCCTCATGTTTGTCTGTATAGGGATTCCATAGAAATCGTACTAACTAAATCCAAGAATCATGAAATTATTCCGAATCGAATAAGCCATGGTTATGGTTATGATGCATACTTTGTTGCATATGATCAGAAGGAGTTAGAAAAAGAACTAATGAATTTAGGAATTAAGATCGTACGACCATTATCAACTACGGATTATAACAATCGTGAATTTGTATTCGAGGATATTGACGGGCGATGGATCGCAGTTGGGAACAAACTTTTAGAGGATGTATCTCATAGTTAAAGGACTAAATATGACAGTGCGCTTTCTTTTAAAAATAGTTATATTATTTTCATTGTAGGATAAATCGGAGGGGTCGAAGTGAATCCACAATTTATCGAAAACATAAGCGATATTATTTTTATTGAAAGGCAACAACTTTTTACCAGAGCAGATGCGGTTATTTATCATCCAGGCCACTTCCCTGAGTTAAATCAGCTGATATCTAATCTGTTTCATGAAGAAGGGTTTAATCATCTTTTTATCCCAAATGTATACAATAGTTTCTTGCAAGCCAACGAATATGAATACCACACTCCTCTATTAGCTGAGCTTGGTGTACCAGCCGATATCATTCATCCCATAACAGGAGAGTTTAATGATGGATGTGATGTAGTTATGAGGGCGCTTCAGCAACTAGACATAGACATGAGGAATATTTTGTTGGCAGGCAAGGCGTTTTTCTGTAGACGCTTCTTAATCTTGGCAACTCTTCATGATGATTCTAATAAAATATTCGATGTATTGCCGCTGTTGGATCATAGAGGAATTGACAAGGATAACTGGTATAGAACAGATAAAGGGAAAGCAAGAGTTTTTAATGAAATGAAGGTGATCAATAGCATATTGAATGGATAGATATTGATTGTAGATAAGGGCCGAGTCATAGCTATTGAGAACACTAGGGAGGTTTATTTACATAATGTACAAGGTTGTGTTTTTTGATGTTGATGGGACCCTATACAGTGAGATTGATAGAAGTATGCCCCTAAGCACGATAGAAGTCATTAAAAAACTGATTGATAAAGGAATCAAAGTGGTAGTTGCGACAGGCAGACCTTACAATCTCTGCGAAGAGCTTATAGCGATAGGGATTGATACTATCATTTCCGCTAACGGCGCGTTGGTAAAATGTAATGATGAAACGATTTATAAATCAGTGCTGACGACAGAAACGGTTCGGAAAATCACGGACTTTGCTGCCTTGAGCGGTCACGGCATTTCCTATTTTACGGAGCGGTATTCTATGAACGGTATAGGTTCTGATAATGAGCGAATTATGAGTGCCTTACAAGAAACATTGAGTCTTAAAAAGTATCCTGAAAAAATGAGCTCTCTAACAGAACAGGTATATGGGATGTGTTTATATGCAGACGATAGCGAGGCTCAAAAATTCGTAGACAAATTCCCTGCACTCAAGTTCAAGCGATGGCATGGCTATGTGATGAGCATATTTGAAGAAACAGAGGCGTCCAAATCGAATGCCATTAAGCAAGTACTAGAGCACTTCAACATTTCCAGGTCAGAAGCTATCGCTTTTGGTGACGGCGGAAACGACATCGATATGCTGGAATATGTAAGATTGGGGATTGCCATGGGAAACGCTGAGCAAGAGCTCAAACAAAAGGCCGATTTTGTTACCAAAAAGGCAAGTGAAGACGGGATTTCTTACGCTTTACAAAAATTTGGTGTGATATAAACCAAGATTATTGATCTAAGGAGTCGTTTTTTTGAAAATACGCATTGTTGGTCCTTGTGGGAGCGGGAAATCTAGTTTAGCTCGAGCGTTATCTAAGGATTTTAATATCCCATACTATGAGATCGATAATATGATCTGGGATAGAAGTGAGGAAGATCTTAGGTTTCCGGAGGAAGTACGCAACGCAACATTTCTCAAAATAGTGCAGTCTGAGTCATGGATCGTGGAAGGCGCACAATCCAAATGGACAGGCGAAAGCTTCGGACGTGCGGATATCATCTTCATTCTTGTTCCTAACGTCTGGGTGAGAGATTATCGAATAATCAAAAGATTTATCAGATCAAGAACCGGGATTGAAGCATGGAATTATAAACAGTCTTTCAGCAACTTAATAAAAATGATGGTGGAGTGGAATCATCGTTATGACTTGAAAGAGGTATCAGACATGACTGATACCTACTCAAATAAGAGATTTTATATAAAGAACACAAAAGATGCCGTAAAACATATACAAGAATATTTAAATACAGCTCGGGAAGAGAACGATATCGCATAGAATTATCTATCCCAACAAAGTAATAGGGGAGTAATAAGCATTAACTGAAGATGAACCCCAATCTGATCCATATCGTGAAGATTTGTGGGCAGAATTGAACGATTACAGGGAAGTCCCCATTGAAACCTCAATTTTACTTCTTGAAATACTCCACAACCGGTATCTGATTTTACTCAACGGATTAAATACACAAGGATAAGAATAATAAGTGTAGAAAGGGTGGGTTCAATGCTGGAATTTATTACGGAGGTACCAAGAAATAAGCAAATAGGGGGAGTTCATTGCGTCCCGATTCTTGAGAATGGAAATTTGGTGATGGTTTGGGATAGATATGAACAGGTATTAACGACAATTGGGGGCCAACTGGAAAAGAATGAATCATTATTTGATGGCTTGAATAGGGAAGTTATGGAGGAAGCAGGGATAGAATTATCGGATGAAAGAACTCTTTTTGCAAGCTGGTATTGGAAAGAATTTGACGCTTATAGGCTTTATTATTTAGCAAAGGTTAAGAATTTTGTTGAGCTGCCAAAAGGTTATGAAACAACCGGTTATGTCATCATGGATTTTGAAACAGCGATAGACATGATTAAGAAAATCGAAGGTAGAGAAGAACGTATTGAAGTCATTAGAAGAGCAGGGATTATATCAGGCCAACTCGAATCATGAATAAGCCACAGCTTGTTGTCCGACAATTGAAACTCAATATGCAAGGCAATTAATAGATAAACATTTGAAGGTTTTGCCTGCCATTGAGCATCTCGAATATTGGAGCCAGGTCGCAGATATTCATCTGCTGAGCAACCACCGTCATGAATGGCTAGTGGTCTTTTAAAACCGCTTGAACCATACATACAAACGACAACGATCTCTAGTGAGGTTGGTTTTTGCAAACCCGATATCTCGATCTATAATCTCGTTAATTCCCGGAAAAAAGTGGGCCCATCATTTATGTGGATGATCAAGAGAAAAACTTGGATACAGCTAGAAATCTAGGGTGGGTCACTATAATCGCAGATCAGGAAGGCAAGTGGACTGACGGGATAACTAATCTGTTAGAGAAACTTATAAAAAGGAAAAGGAAATTAAAATGAATAACATCTTTCAACGAATTGATTGTAATTTCATACCCGTTTCCAATTTGCAAGAATCCATAGCTTGGTATGTCGATGTTTTTGGATGTACATTTTCTTGGGAAGAGGAAACAGGATATGCTGCTCTGTATGTATCCATACCATCTGAAGGAGTCAATAAAGCACAAGCAATGATCACCCTGGTAGAAGCTGAGGATTTTAACCCTCTCTGTTTTTATAAAAATGGCGAAGAACATCCTTATATGAACTTCTTCACTAAGGATATCGAAAGAGCTCATCAAGTGTTAACCGATAAGGGTTTAAAGGTAGAACCAATTATAGATGAGGGTAATCTTAAATTTTTCAATTTTTTTGAATTCAACGGACATTATATGGGCGTCTGTAGTTTTTGATTAATAAAGATTAAACGAAACCCGGCAGAGAAAAGAAACAAACAATTGCCGGGTTTTGTTATTATTATGTGAGACAGTATAGATTAGGAGGATTTCATTTGCAGAGGGAATCTTTGTTTTTTTGATAGAGCGTCAGTACGCTCCTTATCCGAACACAATTCAACACAATAAAGAATAAAGGTGATATAGATGAAGAGTAATTTGTTTTTAATAAATCCGAGTACAGAAGATGATTCAGCATATGTAGAAGAGAAAATTTGTGAGTTCAATGAATCGAATGTGCCTTTTAAAGGGAAAATCCCATTCCATGAAATCAATAAACATATTAAAGATATCGATGGGAACATCGTAGCAGGAATTAATTGTGTGGACTATTCTTGGAAATGCTTGTTTATTGATGCGTTATGGGTTGATCAAAAATTAAGGCATCAAGGGTTGGGTTCAATGCTATTAAATGATATCGAACAAACAGCCATAAAACATGGAATTGAATTGATACATTTAGAAACCTTTGATTTTCAGGCATTGGATTTTTATCTAAAACATGGATATGAAATTTTTGGTGTGTTGGACAATAACCCTAAGAATCATAAAAGATATTGCTTAAAGAAAACGATAGAAACGGCATGAAAAAGGACAACGCACATAACCAGGAAAGTGACCTCCCAACCGGTTTGGCTAGGCCAGCACAGCGAGCACTCTCCAATGCCGGTATCTCTCGATTGGAACAGGTCGCTAAGCTAAATGAGGTTGAGCTGAAGGGGCTCCATGGCATTGGACCTAAAGCAGTCGAACAGCTTCGTGATGCTCTAGAGGTGAAAGGCCTGAAGTTCTCTGATAACTAAAGGACTAAGCAGGGGAAATCGAAATTTTGAAAGGAGTGATGTGGTATGAGTAAGTCATCCATCCTATTATTAAATGTTAAACAGTTGAGAGTGTTTCAAAGTCAGTTGCATTGTAAATCAGAGTAGAGGAATTTGTTAACAGATTTCTCTATTCAATTAGGAGGAGTCTATTTGATTAGTTTAAGAGAAATTGATCGCTCGAATTGGGAACAATGCATTCATCTCCGTTTAAGAGAAGAGCAAGAACGGTTTATGGCTTCAAATCTCTATTCCATTGCCGAGGTTCAATTTCTACCTGGGTTTATGATGAGAGCCATTTTCCTCGATGATAAGGTAATTGGTTTCCTTATGTTCGGTATCGACCCTGATGATCAGAACTATTGGATTTATCGATTTATGATTGATGAGCATTTTCAGGGTAAGGGCTATGGAAAAGCGGCTATGAATCTGCTAATACAACACATAGAAGGGTCCGATAATCGAACAGAGGTAATTATGATCGGCTATAACCCTGACAATGAAGGTGCAAGAAGATTGTATAAGAGTGCAGGATTTGAAGAGATAGGCGTGGCTCCTTGGGGAGAAGAATTATCCAGATATACCTTTAAGTAGTAGGAGTTAAGGATGGTAATAGCTCTTCAGAGTAGCCATTCGCATAATTAAGCATGGAAAATAGACCGTTACTACCAAGGGCGGTCTATCAAATTCACCGAGAGGACGCCCTCTTCAAGCGACGCATGAGCTAAGGGGGTGGTGAATCGGGGACATCTGTGAAATGCTTGTAACAATTCCTTTCAAATCACTCCCACAATCCAAACATATGTGGTAAATTGAAATAGAACATACGTTTGGTTTCAGGGGGGTGAATGTGTGTCAGAACCAACATATAGAACCTATCAAATTTGGATCAAGCCCGGCCATCGGTTGTATGCGTACGCGGAGCAGATGTGTCAGGACGCCAAGAATTTGTACAATACGACGAACTTTTATATCCGCCAAGTGTTTACGGCACTCAGGCAGGACAAACCTCTTCAACCCTTGCAACAACAAGTCATGGACACGTTACTGGCGAACATCGGATTGATGAACGTACGCCAACTTGAAGCCCATCAGGCGAGACTTCAGAAGCAGCTTCTGAAACCAGCCGACCAGCGGAAGGATTCCCGCTGCCACCTGTTCGAATTGCCGACGAAGGCGTCTCCTTATGTGGATTATCCCTTTCTCGATTGTCTGTTCAAGACGATGGAACAAGCGGATTACCGGGCGCTCCCTGCACAATGCAGTCAGTGGGTTATGAAGCGTGTATTTTCCAATTGGCAATCTTTCTTCGCCAGCATCACGGATTATCGCGTGCGACCTGACAAATACGCCGGAAGACCGCATATTCCCGGCTACGCCCGCACCAAGGTCAAGGAAGTCGTTTTCACCAATCAGGATTGTGAGATCAGGGATCGCAAGTACCTCAAACTCCCAAAGACGAAACAGCGGCTCAATATCGGCAAGCTCGGCTATACAGAGGGAGATTTGAAGCAGGTACGCATCGTTCCGAAATACGGGCAATATGTCGTGGAGCTGGTATTCGCTTGCCCAGTAGAAGCGACGGATGTCGCGAAAGAGAATGCGCTGGCGATTGATTTGGGCATTGATCAGCTTGCAACCATCGTCACAAATACGGGTCATCGACCGGTATGCGTGAAGGGCAAGCCGATGAAAGCAATCAATCAGTATTACAACAAGTTGAAGGCACATTATACTGGGATTCTCCGCCAAGGCAAACAACCGCAGGAAGGTGCATTTTCATCCAAGCGACTAAATCGGCTGCATCTGAAGCGTCATCGGAGGATTAAGGACCTGTTTCACAAGACGAGTCATTATATTGTCAGACTAGCTGCCGAGCAGAAGATCGGGACAATCGTCATCGGATACAATCAGGGATGGAAGGTGGAATCCGATATGGGGCGGAGCAACAATCAGTCGTTCTGTTACATTCCACATCAGATGCTTGTTTCGATGATACGGTATAAAGCCGCAGCACTCGGAATCGAAGTGATTCTCACCGAAGAGGCGTATACGTCGAAGGCCAGTTTCCTGGATCACGACCCATTGCCCAAGTATGAAGAAGGAGTTACAAGGGCCTTCTCGGGCAAGCGGATTCATCGCGGGTTGTATCGAAGTCGGAAGGGCCTGATCCATGCTGATGTGAACGGAGCAGCGAATATCATGCGTAAAGTATTCCCAAAAGCATCCGCCAATGGGATAGCGGGGTTGGTCGGTAGCCAGTCCGTCAACGTGTCAACTCCACTGATGTTAAGCATCCAGTAATAAGCAGAGATGATACATCAGAAACCCCCACTTCAATCGAAGCGTCAGCATAGGTAAGTGGTGGGAGTATTCATTTCATGTCATCACTTACTAGGAGGATAGATATGGTTAATGAAGCTGAGTTGTTATGGAAGAGTATTATTGAAAAAGGAAAAAGCACAAATGAAAATTTTGCAGAAGCATTGAATTTGCAAACTGGTGCAAAGGATGAACAATTCCAGCTGCTTGAGAACACGCTGGGTATCATACTTCCCGAGCAAATGAAAGCTTTTTACAAAGTACATAACGGTCAGGATTGGAATCTGGGTGTTGAACCTTTTGTACGAAATCTGACACTCTCTCCTATTTCTCAAATTATAGAGAACTGGCAGTTTCTACAGGATGAATTTGATCCAGAGGATCTGGAACCAGACATAGATAACGGAATTAAGCCTTTTCTGTGGAATGCCAAATGGATTCCGATTGCAGAAAACGGTGGTGGCGATTATCTCTGTCTTGACACAGATCCCTCGGAAGCGGGAGTAGCAGGACAAGTATTATATCATTGGCACGACTGGGGAAAGCGATCTGTTGAAGCAAAGAATCTTTTTGAATTCATCGAGATTTGTCTGGGTGAGGATTTGCTCGGATAAAGATTTTGTCTTAAAGAGAGGGAGCTATGAAGAAAAAGTATGCTTTAACCTTTTTTATTCTATTACTCGTTTTAGTTGGTTGTAAGGCAGATAAAGATATTTCCTTCGATGATCGTGACATTAAGTTCAAATTAATTCATTCCAGTTCGGATAAAGAATCAAAATCATATGACATTGAAATAACTAACGCAGGTGAGATTGAAATTAGCTATTTACAGTTCTATTTGCACTTTCCTATTCTTACAGCGAATGGATCAGAGAGTAACCCGTTTAAGATTGAAGGTAAGACAGAGCAAAGAAAACCTGTAAAGCTTAAACCAGGAGAAAGCGTCATATATCAAATCTATGCTCCGATTAAACAAGTTTACGGGGATTCTAAGCTTCTGGATTTTGAAGATCCTTCAATTGAATTATATGGATTCACCAAGAACGGGGCCGATGAAATACCATTTGGTATGAGAGGAGGATTATCCGTTTTTCTAAGATACAATATTGATTGAACTAACTATACAGAAGAACTTAAACGGAGAAGGCGGAATTATTTTGGAGAAACGGAGTGGTCGCCCGAAAGCTTTCCACAGGAAAGCTCGCATCGGAAGCATAAACTGTCACCGGATTTTCAACAATTAAATAATATTCAAAAGAAATCTGGGGGCAACAGCGATCGTAAGAATAATCCGTATTCGTAGTGATGTGAATATTTGGATAAGGAATATCTCTAGGTGTAGTAGGAAGCAACCAAGGGGCAATCCAATTATATAAATCACTGGGATATGAGTTAATCGATATACATTTACTTATGGTTAAAGATATAGTATGAGGATCAATGAATAATGAGGTCTAACTTTTCGGGAGGACGGCATGTCTGCAGAACAAGATCATAAGAAGAGAGTGCTGGAAGTCGTTACCGTGAAACAGCGGGAGGGGGACATATGATTGAAATTGATTGTCTGGGTGAAATTTGTCCCGTCCCTGTCATCATGTTAAAAAAACATCGAGATGCGATCCGGAGCGGTGAAAAGGTCATGTTAGTTACGGATCATAGTTGTGCGAAAACAACAATTACTGATTATTGTCGTAGCGCCAATATGAAATGCTCCATTGATGAAGTGATCAACGGAGTATGGGAGATCACCATCGAAGAGTGATGTGATTTCGATTCAACACAATGTATCAATCAGCGTTTTTTCTATGTATTGGAGTAGTTGCTTCGTGTCGTTATCACAACGCTGATTCTTCTTTTTTATCATATAGACCTCATTGTATATTTGAAATTGATCAATATTTATAATTTTGAGCTGTTTATTATACAGCTCTTTTTTTATGGATATGTAGGGAAGAAAAGCGGCTCCATGGCCTTTGACGGCTGCGAGTTTAACCGCTTCAATGGAGTCCAGATTATAAAGTATATTTAAGTTTAATTCTCGTTCAAGAGTGCTATTTATGGCCTTATGAACATAGCATAGCTGAGCCGACCAGATCAGCGGATAACGGGGAAGCTCGTTTAAAGTAATCTCATCGGGACAAAGGGTCGAACGACTTGTTACAAGCATGACCTTATCCGCGAACACCTTATAGGAACTTAGTTCCGGATTGGATGAAGGTCCAGAAATAAACCCGATATCGCCATCTTCCAGCAGAATACGCTCTTCGATCATGGAAGAGGAGCCTTCATTCAGAGAGATATGACATTTCGGAAACTGTTTCTTTACTTCATACAAAGTGCAGGGAAGGGCATAATTGCATACTTCCGGAATGGCGTAGATAGACAAACAATGTTGGCTTGGTTTCAAATGACTGATCTCCGTAATCATATCATCATACAATTTGCAGATTTGGGCCGCGTACTTCTCGGCAATGACCCCTGCATCCGTAAGACTTGCCCCTTTATTGCTCCTGTGAAGAAGCTCCGTTCCGAGAGTATTCTCCCAAGATTTCAATTGTTGGCTAAGCGCGGATTGGGTCAGGTGAGATTTCTGGGCAGCTTTTGATATGCTCTTTAGCGAAGCAATATCCAGAAATATTTTAAGCGATTCCAAATTCATAAAATCATTCCTCCTGATGCTCGAATTTGAACATTTTGAAGTGCCATTAGCAAAACTTATACAGCATAAATAAAGCATATATCCACGTCTCTAAAAAGTATGTTACTATTTTCACATAGTCAACTGAATATAAATGTTGGGGGTGCAACCATGGGACAAATCGAGCGTCCCGAAACGAAATCAACCCGAACCAGAGCACCGAGAAAACCTAAGAAAAGTCAATTGCCAATTGCTTTGTTGGTAACGGTCCTCGTCATTGTATTAGCATTCTTCTTAAACCGGTACAACGACAAAATGGGTATCTACTTGCTCTTCGGTATTTCGTTTGGAGTTATTTTACAAAGATCACGTTTCTGCTTTACCGCTTCTATGAGGGACCCATGTATTACAGGCAGTACTTCCGTTACAAGAGCTGTATTAATCGCATTCTCTCTTGCTACGATTGGATTCACAGCGATTAAGTACTCAGCGTTCATGGATGGAAATCCGATTCCGGGCATGGGGAATGTCGGTCAGATCAGCTTTGCCTTGGTCATCGGGGCTGTATTGTTTGGTATAGGCATGGTTATTGCCGGGGGATGTGCGTCAGGAACCTTGATGCGTGTAGGGGAAGGGTTTACGATGCAGATGCTGTCACTTTTGTTTTTTGTCATTGGCTCGCTTTGGGGAGCACATGATATGGGCTGGTGGCGGGCACACGTCATTAAGGACTCGCCAGCTGTATTTTTGCCTGATGTGTTTGGATGGCTTGGTGCGTTAATTGTCCAGTTTCTAATTATTCTTCTGTTATATATCGCGGCAGTAAAATGGCAGGAGAAAAAGATGGGCAGCGCCGAATAAGTTTAGTCTTATAAGTGAATTTATTCACAATCGAAACAAACAAAAAAATAATGATAAAGGTGGTTATCAAGATGGCTGAATTTACACTTGATTGTATGGGAGAAGCTTGTCCGGTTCCGTTGATGAGAACAGAGAAGAAAATGGCTGAATTAAACGTAGGCGACGTTCTCGTTGTATCCATAGACCATAGCTGTGCGATGAAGAATGTTCCAGAGTGGGCAAGAAAACAAGGACATAATGTTGAGATCGAAGAGATTGATGACGGCGAATGGGAAGTTGTTATTGAGAAGGCGAAATAGAATTCTGGGGAGAAAGGACGGTGAGTGAAGCGGTGAATGAATTCTGGTTAAAAATATCCTCTAACCGCTTTTACAAAAAGCTGCTGAAAGAGCCGTTAACTTATGTTACCGGAGCTGTACTTCTCGCTGTGTTTGCTACTGCTCATCTGGCCGTTTTCTCTAAAGGATGGGGAGTTACGGGTACATTTGCGGATTGGGGAGCATGGTTATATCAGCTTGTTGGCGGAAACGTTGACAACTGGTCTTACTTTAGCTCGGAAAAATCCCAAGAAACGCTATCCTCCGGGTTTCTGAACGATGGCGGATCGATTCGAAATTTAGGTATTATCGTGGGAGCATTATTAGCAACACTGTTTGCATCCGAGTTCAAGTTGAAAAAGATTAAGTCGAAAAAACAGGTTGCGGCTGCTGTACTTGGTGGTTTGCTCATGGGATACGGCGCCAGATTGGCTAATGGATGTAATATTGGTGCACTGTTTACAGCGATCGCTTCTTTATCCCTTTCAGGATGGATCTTTGGACTGTTCCTGTTTGTAGGTGCATTTATAGGGAGCAAATTGTTGGCCAAGTTTTTTATGTAGAACCGAGAATGAACCAAGATTCAGGGCTGACGTAAGTCAGCCCGTTGTACAAGAGGGGTGAAGGAAATGAATAAGAAAACCGAACAATATGATGTTGTCATCATCGGCGGAGGAGCAGCAGGTTTGACTGCTGGCATTTACTGTGGACGTGCAAGATTGAAAACACTTCTATTAGAAAAATCTCTGGTAGGCGGGCTCGCCACGTATACCAATGAAATAGAAAATTATCCTGGCTTTCCTGAAGGAACGACAGGTACGGAGCTCATGGGACTATTTCATAAACAGGCCAAAAAATTCGGCGTTGACTTCAAAATGACCGATGTCAAAGCGGTAAGTGTAACCGAGGATAAAAAAATAGTCGAAACCTTCCGGACGAATTATGAATGCAAGTCAATCATCATTGCCTCGGGCGGTAAACCAAGGGTTACCGGAGCAATGAATGAGGATCAATTTTTATATGATAAAGGGATTTCCTTCTGTGCAACATGTGATGCGGCAGCCAATACGGGTAAAACCGTTATGGTGATTGGAAGCGGGGATGCAGCGATTGAAGAAGGGATGTTCCTGACCAAGTTCGCGGATAAAGTAATTGTGTCTGTCATGCATGATCATGGCAAAATGGATTGCAATGAAATAGCAAAAACCGAGGCACTGGAAAATCCTAAAATGGAATTCATTTGGAATACGGTGGTGGACTCTTTTGAAGGGGAAGGTCATCTAGATACCGTTGTACTTAAAAACTTAAAAACCAATGAACGGCAGCCCGTCAAGGTTGATTCCTGCTTCCTGTTTATCGGATACACACCGAATACGGAAGTACTAAGCGGCGTAGTGGACATGAACCGGAACGGATATGTTCTTGTTAATGAAAAAATGGAAACGAACATACCTGGTATCTTTGCGGCAGGAGATGTATGTGATAAGTTTCTTAAGCAAGTGGCTACTGCGGTTGGTGATGGTGCGATTGCTGGATATGGTGCAGAAAAGTATATTTCTGAATGTGAGATTTATGAGAACCAGATTCAGAATCATGGCCATCCTTCGCTTGTTTATTTATGGAACGCTACGGATGCCGCATGTCGTGAATTATTGCCGGTTATCGAAAAATTTGAACAATCTCATTCGTCAGAAGTACGGGTTACGAAAGTCGATGTATATAAGTCGCCTGGACTTGCTGCCAAGTTAGGTGTAGATTCCGTTCCTTCCATCGTCTATCTGGCTGATGGGAAAATTCAATCCGTAATCACCGAAAATATAAATGAGGACGCTTTAAATCGACTTTTATCGTAAATCTTATGTTTGGGTAGCGAAGCCTTTCCGGAATCGGAAGGGCTTTTTGCTATATAGCTTCTAGTCTTACATTCTGGTGATTATCCAATGTATAATTACGGAAGAATGAATGAGGAGTAAGGGAGTGAGAGGTATGGCGATCTATATCGCGTTATTACGAGGGATTAACGTCGGCGGTAAGAATATGATCAAGATGGCTGAATTGAATAAAATGTGTGAAGCTTTGGGTCTGAATCGAGTTCAGACGTATATTCAAAGCGGAAATGTTCTTTTCGAATCAAAAGAAGAGGAGGACATACTGCGGAAGACCATGGAGAATGAAATTGAAGCCGTGTTTGGATTTTCAGTCAACGTTATTATAAGAACAGCTGAGGAATTGAAAAAGATTGCCGCGAATAACCCATTTTCAGAAGAAGAAGTTGCCGCAGCGGAAGCTTCGTCTGTCGGAGAGTGCTTATACGTCTCATTGCTGCAGGAAGAACCATCATCGGAAGGGATAGAAAGGCTGAGGGGTTATCAAAGCGATAATGAACAGTTCCGGATAAATGGGCGAGAGGTATTTCTGTTATTCGGCCATAGCGTACGTAATTCCAAACTTACAAACAATCTTCATAGGTTAAATGTCCCGGCGACGGTTCGCAACTGGAAAACAATAAACAAGCTCGTCATGCTGGCAAGTGCCATGGAAGAATCTCGATGAAATAACAATCCCCTTTTCGGTTAACAACCTCAAGGACATCTGAGCAGATGTGGCCTTGAAGTTGTCAGCCTCGAGGGGATTGTTAGTATCATTCATTTATGGATGATGAAATATATTACACTTCGTTCCAAATGCGGTTTACATTGTCGAAAGCAATCTTGGTACCTCGGGTGCACTCTTCCATACCTTCATATTCAATCGACATGTAGCCGTCGTATCCAGACTGCTTCACGATGCGCAATATTTCATACATATCGAGGTCACCCTGTCCTGCAATAGCCCCACGAAGGTAGTTACCGCTTGCGCTGGTGAACCATCCTTCACCTGGGTTACGGTACGATGGACGGATATAGAAATCCTTAATGTGAACCATCGAAGCGTATTTCAAGTTGTTTTTCACGGCGGCTACTGGATTTTCGTCTACACATACGAAGTTGCCGACATCCAGTGTCGTCTTGAAGTTAGGCCGGTCTACCGCATGAATCAGGGATTGTACACGGTCGCTGGCTTGAACATAGAACCCATGATTTTCTACGCTGGTTGTAATGTCATACTGCTTCGCATGATCGGCAATCCGGCGGCAGGCGAGTGCGATCTTTTCCAAATCCTTGTTAAAGTTAGCAATGGATATATCCGGGCGGGAAGCAACATCATGACGCATCAACTTAGCGCCAAGGCGGTTAACACGATCTACTTCGCTTATTACACGGGCAATTTCCGCTTCATACTGCTCTTCCGTTTCTGTAATGAAGTTCGCCCCAATCGCGTAATTGGAAATATCAATGCCTACAGATTTGGCCTTCTCTACGATTTGCTCTTCGAGTTCGGGATTCACATCAAAGTCGAAACCGAGTTTTGGCACGATTTCAATATGCTGGGCACCAATTTCGGCTGTCCATTCAATCACTTCCGCGATGCTCATTTTTCCCGCATGCATCGCTTGAAATAAACTATAAGAACTAATTCCTAACTTCATGCTGTTTGCTCCCTTCAGATGTTAACTTCATTTAGCCTCGATAAGATTTGATGAACTCAACGGCTTTACGGATATCATGCTCCGGATTGCTGCCGACTTCTCTTTCGATGGTTAAGTAACCGCCATACCCGATTTCTTGAAGTGCTGCAAAATAGGCTGGAAAATCCACTTTTCCCTCACCCAGCGGTACTTCTTCAAATGCGGCACCTGAGGCTGCCATCTCGGCAATCTTCTCGTGATCCATCGCACCGTATCCGAGAAAACCGTATACATCTCTAGGATCAACCGGACGAAGACGCTTTCCGTCCTTGACATGGGTGTGAACCAGATAATCTTTCAACAGCTTAACGCCTTCTACAGGATCGTCACCTGTAACCATAACCATATTGGCAGGGTCAAAGTTGACGGAGACACCGTTCGTGCTCAGTGTATCCAGGAAGCTCTTCAAATGCGCAGCCGGTTCTGGTCCGGTCTCAATGGCGAAGTAAGCATTCATGCTCTTTGCATATACGCCAAGTTCGTCACAAGCCCGCTGCATAGCGTCATAAATACGGCCGTTTTTATCGTCAGGAACGATACCGATATGAGTGGTCACGACGGAACTACCAAGTTCTACAGCCAGATCAAGAATGCGCTTGGATTTTTCCACTTTCTCAGGGTTCGCTTCAGCATCCTGGAAGCCATGACCGGCCAAGTCACCGCATAGAGCAGAAATCTCTAGTCCTAGTCCGTCAATGTAGCTGCGAAGCTCTTTGCGTTTAGTTGGTGAAAGGGTTGCAGGGTCCATCTCGCCGGATACGGCGTAGATTTGAACGCCATCGGCTCCAACTTCTTTTGCTTTTTTTAGGCCTTCCATAACGCCTACTCCGAAGCTATCTACAATAACACCAATTTTGTTATTCAAATTCATAGCGGCTTTAGCCTCCTAAGTATAAAAGATAGTGTGAATTACTTCGTGATCAAAAGTCGACTAGAAGTAGATTTCGATTCCTTCTGCGGCGGACTTATACACTGCGTTCAGGATTTTTATCATCTCCACACCGTCTTCTACAGGGCTGTTGGTTTCGATATTTCCAAGACAGCTGTCGATAAAGTGATTGATTTCGTTGTCGAAGGCTCCTTGGAAGTCAAAGCCTGGTGTAGTGATCTGAGGATCAATATTAATGATCGTGTTATGACGTTCTGTAACGATAGACAGTGCCGGCTCAATTTCAGCGCCACCTTTGTCACCATAAATGTTAATTTGACTTGATTCTTTTTTAGCATGAAGCGAGAAGCTGACGTCAACCATAATGGATGCTCCATTCTCAAAACGAATGAGTGCATTCGCCATATCTTCAACCGTGTTGAAAGATGCGTCATAATCTGCAGCTTGATAGAAGTCAAAATGTTCAATATTAGAGCGGTTTCCAAGCTTGTTGTAAGTATTACCGCTTACGGATTTCACTTTAGGTCTGCCCATCAGGTACCAGCAAAGGTCAATGACGTGCACGCCGATGTCAATCAGCGGTCCTCCGCCGGAACGTTCTTTATCTGCGAACCATCCACCCGGATTGCCGAGACGACGGATCAAGCTGGCTTTGGCAAAATAAATTTCCCCGAGATCGCCTGCATCGATAAACTTCTTCAGTACAGAAATGTTGGACGCATGACGGCGCACATAACCAACCTGAAGGAATTTGCCTGTCTCACGTACAGCTTGCTCAACTTGAAGAGCTTCATCTACTGTTTTGCACAGCGGCTTCTCACACAGAACGTTCTTGCCTGCACGAAGTGCAGCGATACTGATTTCGGCATGGGTATTGTTCCAGGTACAAACGCTGACTGCATCTACTTCGGTGTTCGCCAGCAGCTCATGATAATCGGTATATACGTGAGAAGCGTTATATTTTTCAGCCTTTTCGCGGGCTCGGTCCTCTTTTAAATCACAGACAGCTACCACCTGCACATTAGGATTATTTTGATAAGCTTGGAAATGACTTTCAGAGATCGAACCGCAGCCAATCACACCAATTTTCACTTTACTCATGTTTACGCTTACATCCTCTCTTTATCTACGCCGTAGAACTGCTATATAATGCGATATTTACAACGCAGATATGTTATATTTATTCAAGTAAGTACAATTTAACATAGTTGTTTTAAAGGGAGAATGTGCAGGATGACAAAATACATGGATTATATGATCAGTTCTCATCCTATTCGAGTCTTTAACCCAATGATCGATTCCAGCAAGCAGAAGATCAAGTCGCTGACGGTTATAAATGCGGGTCATTTGCCAGGCAGAACCTTACAGAGAAAGGATGCCAAATTCCACAACTGGGCGTTTGTTATGATCACAGGCGGGAGTGGTTATTACCAGGTGAATGGTGGAGAAATACAGAAGGTAGAGGCAGGAAGCTGGTTTTGTCTGTTCCCCGGCGCATCGTTTGATTATGGACCATATACCGATGGGCACTGGGATGAATATTATTTTACAGTGGACGGGTACAGAGTTATGGAGTGGCTGGAGCACTGGCTTCCTAATCCGGAAATGATCAAAAAGGCTACGTTTGACGATTCACTCATTCATCGGATGGAAATGATGTTTATGCTGATTGATAGTGGAGTTTCCAGCAATATGGACCGAGCTGCATTAATTTTGGAGGCCTTCCTCTATGATCTCGTATCCCAATCGGACCGCAGCGAGTTGAACAATCGGGAAAGTTTCGTGGTAAAAGTGATCGACGATATTTCGCAGTCATTATATATGAAGCAGGAACCAGCAGATATGGCTTCGAGACATCACATTTCCGTTTCCACGCTCCGCAGAATTGTTCATGAGCATACCGGTTATCCGCTCAATGAATTTCTGCACCGGCTTAAAGCAGCGGAAGCAAAAAATATTTTGCTCAACACAGAACTGACGGTCAAAGAGATTGGCGAAGCTCTCGGGTATAAAGATACATTTTATTTCTCCCGAGTGTTCAAACGAATTACCGGTGTCTCTCCAAGGATCTACCGCGATAGGGTCGGGCAGTAGAGACCAGAATGATTTTTGCCGGATCAGGCGATGGTCCGTGACATGTAATAAAGGGATACAGGAGCGAACAAGATCCGACCTAAGGTACTATCCATGGTCGGGTCTTGTTGTATACAGTTGGGAGGATAGAGTTCAGAATATGAATCATTTTAAAGAGATTACAACAAGTAGACTTTTACTAAGAGAGCTAAGTTTGAGGGACGCAGAGTCGGTCTTTAGACATTTTTCCGATCCAGAGGTAACCCGGTTTATGGATATAGATCCTTGTGAGCAACTTGAAGAGGCTGAGGAGATTATCCAATTTCATATTGATGATTCGGGTTGTAGATATGGATTTTTTATTAAGTCGAGTGGTGAGTTAGCAGGAACTTGCGGATATCATTGTTGGGTGAAAGAAGTTCCTTCGAGAGCTGAAATCGGATTTGATCTGTCTAGTCTATATTGGGGACAGGGCTTTATGCAGGAAGCCCTTGTTGAAATTCTGAAACTTGGATTTGGTGACATGCAGCTTGATATCATCGAAGCCACTGTTGAACAAGACAATATCCGATCACAGAAACTATTGACTAAAATGAATTTTACAAGAGAAGACGAACTAAGAGACGGCCTTTACTACTATACTTTACAAAAATAGATAACAACTTCGAAGTGATTACATAGTGAAGGACCTATTGGATATAAAGAGTTATTTAGAGGGCAACTACGCATAAATTGATAATAATATCCCAGAGAATACCTCATGGGGAAATGTTATATTATACCTATAAAAAGGGGCGAGAAGGATGAGTGAGTTGTTCATTGTCAGAGAAGCTACGATTGAAGATTTAGACGGGATAGCTGTCTTATTTAATCATTATCGAACATTTTACAAGCAAGATTCTGATCTGGAGGGTGCCAAGGCATATCTGAGTGAACGATTTGAACAGCGAGAGTCCGTCATATTTACGATCATCGAGAGATCATCAGATCAGTATGCCGCATTTACGCAGCTGTATCCTTCATTCTCGTCCATATCCATGCAGAGATCTTGGATTCTGAATGATCTGTATGTACATGAGGATTACCGCAAGCAAGGAGTAGCGCAATTATTGTTAGATGCAGCCAAAAGCTATGCTCAAGAAACGAAATCGAAAGGTCTATCTCTTTCTACAGCAGCAGATAACGTTATAGCACAGAGACTATATGAGAGAAATGGATTTGTTAAGGACGAGGAATTTTTCCATTATGATTTAAATGTATCGATTGGATAAAAAATCATAGAGGAGGATAACGAATATGCATCAACCCTTTCATGAGAATGAGAGAATAACGAGTGAGGAAGAACTTCGGGAAATGTTAGGTTACCCAAGTCCACTGGTCGTGAAAAAAACGATTGATCACATAGACAGTCATGCGATGAACTTTATTCGGCAATCGCCAATCATTTTTATATCCACCTCAGATGTTTCAGGGGCTTGCGATGTTTCTCCGCGTGGTGACGCCGCAGGATTTGTTCATATGATTGACAGTAAACATCTGGTTATTCCTGAACGTCCGGGAAACCGCCGCATGGATTCTATATTAAACATTCTAAGTAATCCTCACATCGGAATTGTCTTTGTGATTCCACAGATTGAAGAAACATTAAGGGTCAATGGGAAGGCATGTGTTATTAAAGATAAAAATATTTTGGAATCCATGATGGCAAACGGAAAGATACCATCGGTCGGAATCGGTGTAACGGTGGAGGAATGCTACATACACTGTGCTAAGTCTTTCAAAAGATCAAAGCTATGGGATCACGAAAGCTGGCCAGATCGCAGTACATTACCCAAGCCTTCAGAAATACTGGCAGCCCATACCGGAGCAAGAGAAGAGGATGTCCGGAAGTCGTTAAAGGAATCATACGAGAAGAGACTGTACTGAGTTTGGAGGATTGTTTTGAACAACAAAGAGCAGCCAACCTGTTTTTTTAGTACTTTTGATGATGAAAATAACCTGAAGAAGTGGCCCGAGCAATAAAGGAGTATTTAAGTACAGTAGTCTAAGAAAATAGAAATACAAAATAAGGGGTAGATACTATTGTCATTTCTAAATGTATTGGATAAGGGATATGTACGGCTTGTGAATCATATGGGGTCGGATTTGACTGTTGTAAATGCTGCACGAGTTTCTTATGCGAAGGAATCGTCTGAACTTAACGACAAAGACATTAAACTCATTAAGTTTCTGGCCCGAGAAGGCCATACGTCGCCATTCAGACATGTGATTGTACAATTTGAAATATATGCTCCATTAATGGTAGCGAGACAGTGGTGGAAATATGTGATTGGCTCGGCTCATTTTGAAGGTACTGGTGATAGCTTTGAGGCTTGGAATGAATCAAGTCGGAGATATATTACGGAGGAACCTACATTTTATATTCCGGGGTCTGGAGAATGGAGAAGTAAACCGGAAAATTCCAAGCAAGGCAGCGGAGATATTTTAGATGAAACGATTGGAATGAAACTTACATCCGAATTGTTAGAATACATAGATTCAGGAATTCAAAAGTATGAAACTGCATTAAACAACGGGGTATGTGCAGAACAAGCTCGGTTGTTCTTGCCTGCCTATGGAATGTATGTTAGGTGGTATTGGACCGCCTCACTTCAATCCGTTTGCCATTTTCTGAATCAAAGGCTTGAACATGATGCGCAGAAAGAAATACAGGATTATGCAAAAGCTATATTAGAGCTAATCAAACCACTGTACCCGCATTCAATAGATGAATTAATAGAGCTTGGCTAGAAAAGTTGAAACAAAGGAGAACATTATGTATCAAATCATTCAATGGTCCAGTGACCAGCAGGTATACCAGTTATCCGAAGAATTCTCCCTGATCAAAGCAGATAAGGAAGAATGGGGCGTTTATAGCTCGGTTTATTACAACTCTGAATATAACGGTTTTTTCAAGGAAAGCGTGTATGATTTTCATCTACAAAGAGACCCGTTCTGGATTTATAAAGGTGAGCAAAGGATAGGCGGGCTCGTTATTGCGCCCAATGTCTTATATTTATTGTTTTTCATTCCTCCGTTTCATGTAGAGTTTCAAGTTGTTACTTTACTGAAAAAAGCACTGCTTACATGGTCAGATCCCTCAGAACCTATTATTGTTTACGAAATTTTACAGGATCACGTGGATTTCTTTGCACGGGCAGGGTTTTGGCCTGATGAATACAGATGTAAGTGGATGCAGCGCCCAACTGAGCAGTATGCATTGAATTGGGACGAAGGTCTGATTGCTATAGAGCCACAGCTTGCAGCTGAGAATGGTGATGCAAAGAAACTAGTAAACACTCAGGACATAGAACATTTTTTCTACGAATGTAATGTGGGCAGCATTGATGCTATTAGACGAAAGCAGGAGTCAGCAGATTGTTATAAGGACATGATTGGCTCCTACGCTTATCAAACCAATGAATTAACTTTAGCAGCTTCTACGTTAGTATATGATCGGCAAAGTAATCGTCTTATAGGAGCCTGCTTAGTTTCGTGGGAAGGTTATTTTCCAGCTATATATAATATAGGTGTTCTTCAAGAATATCGAGGTAGGGGATTAGCTACAAATATGTTGAAAAAAGCGCTAACCATGTTAAAGCCTCATTTTCCAATACTGAGATTATATGTGATGCAAGGGAACTCTGCCGAATCTGTATACTATAATATAGGCTTTAAACCAGGGCCATTGGAAGTTCAAAGGTTTCACCTGACAACCAAATAGAAAGCAGCATTTTAAAGGAGGAATTACGGTGAAGATCGGGTTTATTCTTTTTAACGATATTACGTTTTTAGACTTTATTGGTTTTTATGATGTCATTTACCGGTTAAATCTTTTTGATCAAACCAAGGGAACGACGTGGGATATTTGTGGGCTAACGGAAGAAGTTACGGATGAATTAGGGCTGACTATAAAAGTGAACACGATCAAGCCGGATTTATCACAATATGATATGGTGTTCATTCCTGGGGGAATTGGGACGAGAAAGTTACGGTATGATCAGGAGTTTATCGATTGGTTGCGATCAGCTGAACCGTGCAAATATAAGGTGTCTGTATGTACAGGTTCGCTGTTGTGGGGTGCCGCCGGATTTTTAAAAGACAAAGCTGCAACAACACATCCAGGAGCCTATGATCTGCTCGAACCATACTGTAAGGAAGTTATTCAATCCAGAATTGTCAGAGACGGCAATATCATTACAGCAGGCGGAGTAGCTACCTCCATCGACTTGGGGTTATACCTGATCAAGTTATTTGGAGGGGAAGATGGAGTGGTACAGGTCAAGAAACAGATTGATTATCCTTATGAAGCTGAGGGTATTGTGGAGATTAATTGAAGCATAAACTCTCAAATTATCTATCAGGTGAGGGCAAGCCTCAGCCTCCTTTCTTTAAAAAAATGGTTGACGACAAAAAGTGTCAATGCTATACTCCACTTAACTTATCGGAATTATAAGTTAAAGACAAATAAACCCATTCTACCGGACAGCCGGAGATGCATCTTCTCGATTGAGATGTATTTCCGGCTGTCTTTTTTTAAGGAGGCGTCAACAAGATGCAATACAGAACACTTGGAAGAACAGGACTGAAGGTCTCCGAAGTAAGTCTTGGAACGATGGCATTTGGCCGTTGGATTAATGAACAGGCTTCAGCCAGGGTGCTGGATCAGGCACTGGACATGGGTATCAATCTGGTGGATACGGCTGATGTGTATGGCAAGGGTATGGACAATGGAAGCCTATCTCAGCTTGGGGAGTCGGAGACGATACTAGGCAACATATTAAAAAATAGACGTCATGACATTTTGCTGGCAACCAAGCTGCATAATGTGATGGGTCCAGGAGTGAACGACCAAGGACAGAGCCGGTATCATATCTACCGTGCGCTTGAAAGCAGTCTTAGGCGTCTTCAGACGGATTATATCGATCTGTACCAGGTACACCGTTTCGACCCCCATACGCCGCTGGAAGAAACGCTTCAGGCGCTGGATGATTTGGTCAAGCAAGGGAAGATCCGCTATATCGGTTGTTCTAACTATGCCGCGTGGCAGCTTGCCAAGGCCCATGGAATAAGCGCACTCTATCATTTGCGCCGCTTTGAGAGTGTGCAACCAGAGTACAGTCTGATTACCAGAGGAATAGAACAGGAACTGATCCCTTTTGCACAATCTGAGCAGGTGGGGGTTATTGTGTACAGTCCGCTCGGAAGAGGGATTTTGTCAGGAAAATATCGATCCGGTGAAGCCCCGCCTTCGGAATCGCGTTTGGCTGCAGGAGAGCAGCGATTACAAGCGCTGCTAAATCAAAAACATGCGTTAAAGATTGTTGATATCATTCGTCCCTTGGCGGAGAAGCGTGGTTGGAGCCTTCCTCAGTATGCTGTGAATTGGGTGTTGAGTCGTCCTGGCATTACATCTGCCATCGTGGGTGCTTCGAAACCTGAGCAACTACAGGAGACGCTTCGATACTCAGATGAGCGGCTGGACTCGGAAGAATTAGCCGAGATTGACCGCCTTTCCATTGAGACGCTTGAATAGCACGGCAGAGTAACTTCTGTTCATCCCAACATTTTTTCATACAACTATTACATACAGGAAGGTGACTAGAATGAGTTCACAACAGCAACAACGTCAATTGCATCTGGGGTTATTTTTGTTCGGAACGGGCTATCATCCCGCCGGGTGGAGACTTCCAGAAGGGCGAACGGATGGTGCATACGATCCACATTTTTTAAAGGAAATTGTGCAAAAACTGGAACAGGCCAAATTTGACTTTTTCTTCCTTGGAGACCGTCTGGCAACGAGTGCAGACATGCAGTATTTATTCCCGTCCCAAATGAACCGTCTGGAGCCGTTTACGTTGCTGTCCTATTTGGCGGCTGTGACGGAGAAAATCGGCTTGATCGGCACGGTGAACACGACTTATGCCGAGCCCTATAATATCGCCCGCATGACGGCTTCTTTAGATCATTTGAGTGGCGGAAGAGCTTCATGGAACGTAGTGACAGGATCGGATCCTAGAGCGGCCCAAAACTTCAGCCGCGAGAAGCACTGGGACAATGCCAAACGGTATGACTATGCCGAGGAATTCATTGAAGTGATAAGCGGGTTGTGGGATACATGGGAGGATGATGCCTTACCACGAGACAAAGAATCCGGTGTTTTTGCGGATAGCAGCAAGGTGCACGAGTTGAATCACAGTGGCGAGCATTTCTCTGTAGCAGGTCCGCTCAATGTAGCTCGTCCGATTCAAGGACAGCTCCCGTTAATTACAGCAGGTACATCTCCGCGCAGCCAGTTATTGGCGGCCAAATACTCTGATATGGTGTTCACCGGTACGAATGTTAAGGAGGTTGCACAGGCTTTTTATAAGGAAGTGAAGAGCAAGCTGCGTGAGTATGGCAGAACGGATTCGGATCTGAAAGTACTGCCTGGTCTTGTACCGATTGTTGGCAGAACAGATGAAGAGGCTCGGGCCAAATACAATGAGTTGAACAGTCTGGTCGTCACGGACTATGATCTTAAACCTTTATCCGATAAATTGGGTATTGATCTGACCGGTATTGATCTAAACGCTCCCCTGCCGGATTTATCTTCTTCAGAAGTTGCACTCCATTGGGCTGAACTGGCAAAAAAGGCAAATGGACGCGAGGATATTACGTTACGGGATTTATTCTACTTCTTTACCGTGACCGTGAGAGGACATCTGCTTGTCGTAGGAAGTGCGGAGCGGATAGCCGAACTGATCGAAGAATGGTTCGTTGATGAGGCGGCAGATGGCTTCAATGTATGCCCTCCGTACATGCCTGGAGGATTGGATCTGTTTCTGGAACTCGTCGTGCCAGAGCTTCAACGTAGAGGTATATTCCGGACAGAATATGAAGGGAGCACATTCCGGGATCATCTTGGTTTGGGGCGACCGGGAAATCGCTTTGAGCTTCAACTCAAGGGGTGAACATATGGGTACTCAGACATCAGGAAAGTACCGAGGAATTCTTGCTGGTCAGCTTGTACTCCTATTAATCCTTCTTGCCCTCTGTGAATTGCTGGTTAGAACGGAAGTGGTAAGCAGTCTCTATCTACCGGCACCAACACAGGTAATTAAAGCAATGTTAGAGCTATTTGTAGATAGTGAAATCTATAAACATATTTACGTTACACTAGGTGAATTTGTGGTCGGTTACAGTGTCTCCGTCATTACGGGAATAGCTGTTGGCATGTTTATGGTGCTTGTGCCTTGGGCTGAAAAGTTCTTCCGCCCGTATTTATCCGCGTTGATGGCGATTCCAAAGGTAACGATTGTACCTCTGCTGGCGCTCTGGCTCGGCATTGGTGTGATCCACAAAATTTCGATTGTCTTTTTATTCTGTTTCTTTACGATTGCGATGAATACGATCACGGGGATTAAACAAACGGCGGATCAGCATATGAAAGTTGCTCGGGTGTTTGAAGCCAGCCGTTATCAGACCATTATGAAGGTGATTTTGCCTTCTGCCGCGCCGACGATATTCACTGCTCTGCGAATTTCGGCTGCAACCGGTCTTGTCGGAGCGCTGTTCGGTGAAATGCTGGCTTCGAAAGACGGTCTTGGTAATATTTTGGTCAAGGCTACGTCTCTATATAATACGGCACAGGCCTTTGCCATTGTTGTATTGGTAACACTCGTATCTGTGCTGCTTATCGCACTGATCGATCTGCTCGAACGTAAAGTTTTTATGAAATGGAAGTCCTCTTAAATAGAAGAATTGAGAGTCAAATTTGGCAGGGGGAATGTTGCATGAATATAAAGAGAAATCGTCTTTTCATTACAGTTGCTTTATCAGCTATGCTTCTCTCACTGCTCGCAGGATGCGCAGGTAATGCTGATTCAAACACGGCTAATCCGTCGTCCAATGGATCAGGGGGGCAGAAGCTAGAGAAGATCCGTTATGCACCGCTTAGCGGTGTAAGTGGGCTGGCTGTGTCATTCGGTGCAGAAAAAGGATTTTTTAAAGAAGAAGGGCTGGACGTTGAATTCATTAGCACCAAAGATCCGATTGCTGGCTTGACGAGTAAAGATATCGATGTGGTGGATGTAGCCACAACTACAGCTATCGTAGCGGCAGGAAAGGGTGCGCCGATCAAGATTGTGTCTTCTATGTTCCGTACAAAGGGCCCGTTCTATTTAATTGCATCGCCTGGCATTGATCGGGTTGAGGACCTGAAAGGGAAAAAAGTTGGGGTTGCCCTCTTCGGAAGCGGCCTTGAAGTGTATACAAGAGTAATTCTGGAGAAGCACGGAATAAATGCCGATGATGTTACGCTAGTAGCCAACAGTACACACCAAGCAGCTTATGCAAGTTTGGAAACAGGCCAGGTAGATGCGACCATTATCCACGAACCTTTTGCTTCGTTGGTAGAGAAGGAAGGGAAGGGCAAAATTATTGCCACCGGTTGGGATTACCTGCCGACATTTCATACAGGGGTTCTTGCCGCCCGGCAAGGGATTTTAGAAGACAAACCGGAACTGGTGAAAAAGCTGATTCGCGCTTACTTCAAATCGCAGGAATATGCAAAGAGCCACCCGGAGGAGTTTAAGGAATATTATCTGAAAAATATAGATATCGATCCGGATGTACTTGACCAGTCATTAAAGCGTGAAGACGTTCTGTGGGAGAATAATCCCGATGTAAATGTCGATGCGCTGAACGATACACAAAAGATCCAGAAGGAATTAGGTTTCCAAGATGAAATATATGACGTGGAAAGCATTTTGGACTTGCGATTTATTCCACAAAAATAATACCGTTGGGGAGGGATCCATATGGCTGGTTTCACCGTGCATAACGTATCCAAAGTCTATGACGGAGCCGTACCAACGGTAACGCTGAAGGACATCAATCTGACCGTGGAAGATGGTGAGTTCCTCTGCATTCTCGGTCCGAGCGGCTGCGGGAAAAGTACGCTGCTAGAACTGCTTGCGGGACTTCAAGGACCAACCGAGGGAAGTATATTGCTAGACGAAGAGCGGTTGAAGGGACCTGACCGTAAATTAGGCGTCGTCTTTCAAGACCCCTCTCTCTACCCGTGGCGTACAGTAGATCAAAATGTAGGTCTTGGGCTTGAGTTTGCGGGTATTGGTAAAGCTGAGCGTAAGGAACGCGTTGATAAATATTTAGAGATGGTTGGCTTGCTGGGCTTTGGGTCCAAGTATCCACACCAACTGTCCGGCGGAATGAAGCAGCGTGCAGGCATTGCCAGAGCCCTTGTCGGTAATCCTGAAGTGCTGTTAATGGATGAACCGTTTGGTGCCGTAGATCATCTCACGAGGCTGCAGCTTCAGAGTGATCTGTTGCGGATCTGGGAGGAGGAACAGAAGACGGTGGTGTTCGTAACGCATGATGTCTCGGAAGCGGTCTTTCTCGCAGACCGTATCGTGTTGCTGTCACCGCGACCTGGACGGATTCACCGTGTTTTCAATATTACTCTCGCACGTCCACGTAAGCTTGATGATGCTGGTCTCCTAAAGATCCAGAATGACATATATTCTGCCATTTATGATGTGAAAACCGAGGAAGATTTGGAGTTTACCATTTAGTGAAAAGGTGACAGGAGGAGAAGCTGATGTCTAATCTGGTCAGTCAGGAATGGGTGCTTGAACGGATTCAGTCAGGAAATGGACAGTTTGTTATAACAGACGTCAGATTTCAACCGGGAGATGCGGAGTACGGTATAAGTTCATTTACTTTGCAGCATCTGCCGGGAGCAGTGTATGTTGATTTGAAAAAAGATCTGACAGACCATCTAGGTAAGCATGGCGGACGGAGTCCGCTTCCTGATCCGCAGCGGCTTGCAACGACATTCGGAAGTCTCGGCATCGACCGGAGCACTCCCGTAGTCATATATGATGATGACCTAAGGCCAGAAGCTGCCCGGTTATGGTGGATATTGAAGTATCTTGGACATGAGCAGGCTTACATTTTGGATGGAGGATTCAAGGGCTGGGCTGATGCCGGACTTCCTCTGACCGCCGAGGAGACTGAAGTGACACCCCGGAACTTTGAAGTGGAACTGCGCCCCGAACTGCTGGCAGATGTGAACGATGTAAGAGCAGCCCTGGACAGAAGGGGGGAAGTCACCCTTATAGATTCAAGGGATAGAAAGCAGTATACAGGCGAATCCGCGCCATTGGATCCGGTAGCAGGTCACATACCAGGTGCCATTCATGCCTTTTGGAAGGACGGTATTCAGGATAACGGGAGTTTGAAATCACCGGTAGTGCAGCAAGAGCGGTTTGCCGATGTCGATCCTGACCGAGAAGTCATCGTGTACTGTGGTTCCGGTTTGTCCGCGTGCCCGAATGTCTTGGCGTTGCAGGAAGCGGGATATAGCAATGTAAGATTATATGCTGGGAGCTGGAGCGATTGGATTTCTTACGAGGAGAATCCGATTGCGACTGGAAATGAGAAAAACGTAAGAGCCCGCGTCTGACGCGGGTTCTTTTTGTTGGGACTATGGTTGTCTTGACAGAGCAACCGAGTACCTTAATACCTCCATGCGGAAAATAGTTAGAAAAACAAAATGTCTTGTAAGAAGCGGAAAAAGAGGTTAATATATTTTTATTGACTGTAAAATGAATTTGTAGTCAATAAAAGGAGAGGGATTATGCCTAAAATTGTCACTGAACATGAAAAAGAAATGGTTAGAGAAGCGATGTATACAAAAGGGATTGAATTGATTCGCAAAAAAGGCGTAAAGCGGGTTACTGTGGAGGATATCACCATGGCGACAAATATCGGTAAGGGTTCCTTTTACTCGTACTACAATTCCAAAGAAGAACTCCTCTATACGATTATCAAAAAGAGCGAGAATAGAATGTTTGAAAGAGTCGAGTCCGTTTTGTCCGAAAAAATAAAATTGAAAGAAAGGCTTGTAAAGGCATTGAAGGAAATCTATCTGGCAGCGGACAGTATTGTTCTTTACGTTTCTCCAGCGGACATAGAGTATCTGCTTCGTAAGCTTCCAGATGAGGCGGCAGACTGGGAAGCATCAAAATCAAACGACTATTTTAGCAGGACACTGTCGCTTTGCGGCATTGACGAATCGGGATGCGAGATGGATGTGCTTGCTTATTTAATGAATGCGCTCCATTATATTGGTTCGACAGATATGTCTTTTGGTGAGAGGGGAAGAGAGAAGGCCTTGGATATACTCGTCTATTCCATTGCCGACTATATGGCGGGGGGAGCTAAGCAATGAGCGTTTTAATGATAGTTTTAGGCGGATTGCTTATTTTAATGGTTTGCTTGGTTCTGTTTGTCCAGTACAAGAAAAAGATGAAGGCAAATCAAATTCAGATTTCTCCCATGAGTAATGGCATTGATTGCAGAGAATTCGTAACCATCGGCGGTATTTCGCAATATTTGCATCATCGGGGCGAGGACATTGACAATCCTGTGATGCTGTTTTTGCATGGCGGCCCGGGAGAGCCTATACTACCGTTTGCCCAAGAGTTTCAAATTCCGTGGGAGAAGCGTGTCACGGTCGTACATTGGGATCAAAGAAACAGCGGCAAAACTTATTTCAATAATGATCCGAAACAAGTAACGCCCACAACTACGGTTGACCGTATCGTTCAGGATACTTATGAAATTGTGGAATATTTGAAAAACAAGTATAACAAAGAGAAGATTATTATTTTGGGACATTCATGGGGATCGGTGTTAGGCAGCTTGTTCAGTAAAAAATACCCGGAGCTTGTACAGGCTTATATCGGCGTTGGACAGGTTGTCAATATGATTGACAATGAACGCGTTGGCTATGAAAAAGTACTGGAATCGGCAAAAGAAGCGGGAAACGACAACGATTATCGAGCTCTTCTTCGTTTGAAACCTTACCCTCCGCTCGCATTCGATGACGAAATGATCAGGAAACTTATGAAGGTTCGAAAATTTCAAAGAAAATATAAGTTATCGGCTGGCCCAACAACAGAGCTTATCATCAATGCTTTATGTTCACCATTTTATAGTCTCAAGGATATGAGTTATTTTTTCATCTCCGGAGCATTTGGCGACGGACAGTGTCATATTTGGAAATATTTAATGGAATCATACGATTTGTCGTCTATGGGCGCTCCATTTGAAATACCTGTCTTTTATATACATGGTGAGCAGGACTGGCAAACACCCTATCCGCTGGCACAGGAATTCTTTACAACAATACAAGCGCCGCTCAAGCTGTTTTACTCCATTCCGGATGCGGGTCATATTGCCATGCTTGACCGTAAGGAGAAATTCAACGAGGCGTTATTTGATATTTTGGAGCGAACGAATGTAATGGCAACGGCCAAGTGAGTCTCTGCACGGTGCTCCGTTAATACAGGCAGATGCGCTTATTGTCGCGGTCAATATCCAAGCAATTTTACGAAATGGCGAAAGTGTATTAAAATGCTTGCTGGCGAGATGTTGAAGGCTCCCCATAGGATTGGGCTGAATCCGTCAGCCACCATCCATTCGTACAATCGTTAGGGCTTATTAGCATATTGGAAGGTACACAAAAAGCCAAAGAGCTCCGCCTTGTGCAGGCAGGCGCTCTTTGGCTTAAAATATACTGGCTTACGCTTTCGAGCTAACCAATATTTTAATTTCGTGTTTTCGATTCGTGATCGCTCTAATGAACAACCCGATCGCCAATCCAGCCAGCTAGCTCTTCGGTCTGGGCAAGAACAGCGAGCGGATCGTAATACCAGGATCGCTCTTCGGGCCATATGTATAACTGGTCATTCTTCACCGCCGGAAGATTGCCCCATAGCGGATCGGCCCTGAAATCCTCCACCGTTCGTTTGTTGGAGGTCATAATGATATAATCGCCGGCATACTGATTCAGCATTTCGTCCGATATTTCAGCCCACTGCTTGTCTATAATTTCATCCGCGACACCGGCCGGAGGCTTGCGGCCCAATGCTTGATACACCGGCTGGCCGCCACGGCCGAAGTTATCCCCGTATACCCAGGTAGTCTTGTCGGCGTGCTCCATGATGGAGAAGGTGGCATCTGCGGGAATAGCAGCATCGACGGTAGCTTTGGCTGCGGCAATGCGACGATCATATTCAGCGAACCATGCCGTTGCCTCGGCTTCTTTGCCGAACAGCTTGCCGAAATAGGACAGTTCCTCATGCACATTTTTCAATTCGCCGTAGGGAATGACGACTGTCGGCGCAATTTTGCTGAGCATATCGTAACTCTCACCATTGCCGGTAATGATGAGATCCGGGTTGAGAGAGAGGATCTGCTCGACGGATGGCTTCCCGTATACCCCTGTATCTGCAACTCCATTCAGCGCTTCCTTGAAGTAATAGTTTTGTATCGTCAAGCCGGGTGCGCCAACAGGGATGACATCCAAGGCAATCAGGCTGCCCAAATATTCCTCAGCCACGATACGCTTAGGGTGAACTGGAATGTCAATATCCCCATTGATGGTTGAGATGGTTTTCATTGCAGCCGCTTCCGACGAAGCTTCGTCAGGATGGGATGATTGGTCGCCGGAACCGCCATCTGTAGTCTGCGCGGATTCTCTGCCATCAGGCGTGACACTGCGTTTGTCCGGCTTTGTTCCAGCGCAAGCAGAGAGAATGGCAGCCAACAGGAGTAAGAGTGAGAAGAAGTAAGTGAATTTACGATTGCTGTATCGCGGTTGAGAAAACAATGGTGTATCCCCCTTTTATTTGACAACGATAATCATTATCAATTATATCAACAACACTATACAACACGGAAAGGGGGATGGCTATGTCTTCAAATGATGGCCGGTCATGCAAATTTGTGATGTCAGCGCTCGAAGTAGTTCATCAAGCTGAGCCTGTGAAGAGATTGGATCATATCCAAAAAACAATTCCGGCTGGTTTAACAGATATACTCGATTATTTCGGACGCAATCCATATTCAGCCATTTCGAAGATTGGAATAATCGCTGGATGCGTGGCTGAACTTCTGGAGCAGAAGGCAGCGCAGTGATAAAAATATGATCGGCTGGATAGGACGGAATCGATTCGATCTCGGCTTCTATATATCCGCGTGCCGATATCCTTTGCTCCAACAATCGGGAGGGAGGACGAAAGCCGATATCTTCATAGAGGATATGGCACCCTCGTCCGAAGCTGCTGCTGAAGCAGTAAGCGGTGTGGGAACCGATTTCCCAGACAATCGCGGTTCCCCGGCTGCCCAGCTCCCGATCAAGCAGAAGATTGCCCTTACCGATTAGCTCATCATAATGAGTCAGCCAGCGCTCTGCTTGAAGCCTCTTGTCTGCAATATCGGCGATTAGACGGAACTGTTCACGCCAGTTCATCGTCATGAACGGCAGTCCCAGCACCGGCGCCACCGGAAGCAGACCCTCGTTCTCATCCGCCGTGCTGTAATTGATGATAACATCCGGCTGTGCGGCGGCGATCGCTTCGCAGTAAGCCGAGCGGGAGTGTCCGTACGGATTCAGCTTCGATCCTATCTTTCTATTGCTGCTGCGCTGCATCTGCTCCAGCCACGACGAATAGACACCCAGCTCGGGTACGACATCCAGCGCGATTAAGCTTGCGGTATGATTGAGATTCAGAGCGGCAATTCGTTTGCGCTTGCGCTGATAGGCGGTAGGGGACAGTCCGATCGACTCTTTGAATTTGCGGCTCAAATAAAAGCCTTCCTTATAGCCCACCTCCTGAGCCAGCGTAGTCAAATCCGGCGCACCGGTCAAGATGCGGCGTTGGGCGCTGCGAATCCGAAGCAGGGTTAGATGGGCATTGAAGGTGCGACCGGTATGTTTACGGAACGTGCGCGAAAAATGTTCTGGACTTACATTGGCTAAATCAGCCATATGCTCTCGCGTCAGGTCGTCGTTGTAGTGGCTTTGCATATAATGCAGGGCTTGTTCCAGCCAGCCGTTAGCTGGCTGCTGCCTGCTCACCAGCTCATTGGACAGCTCTGCCAGTAGTTCGATGAACAGCTGTTGAGCCTTGAACGGCTTGCCGAGTTGCGGCTCTCTCCAGACAGTTTCCAGCTCATCTGCCAATCTTATTATTTTGGCCGGGCAACGGTGCAGCGGTACTGGGTGCTTCAAGCCGTTCGGCGCAGAACCGCTGACGGTCAAGCAGCGGTACTCGATTCGGGTTCCTCGCAACAGGGAACCCGGCTTCATTGGAAGATCCAGTGTCGACGCAGCATCGCATAGAACTACGCTTCCCCGGCACAGCTCATGCTGATCATCGTTGATACAGAGCAATCCGTCTCCTCCCCTTACAATCAGGATACGGAATAACGCTGATGTTTCTTCCAGGGTATCGTACACACCTGGCTCGCCTAATCCGGTTACGCGAATGGGCATAAAAAAGGAGTTAGGGGTTATAGGCATCCCTTCGCAAGTAGAGGGGGATTTATGCATTGTACTCTCTCCTAGATAATGATAATCATTTTCAATGTTTAAAAGTGTATTATACCAAAAGCTCCGGTTAATTGGCGAGGTGCCTCGGGCGCTCCACTATAAGCCCAGAGAGAATATTAAAGTTTTTGGGGGATCCATTGTAGTATCTAGAGGTAAGATACATTTACGGGAACGTTACCGGGATATGTAGCATTATTTGGTGATGAAATAAGGGCAATGATAACTTTCAGTATATTTGAGGATGCTTGCGAAATTGTATCTCTTGACTATATTGACAGGGAAATTTATCCGTTCTATAATCAGCTCATAATAACCAACATTGGATATAATTTAGTCTAATATCCAATGTTGGACATACAATATTGAATAAAGGAGCGATATCAGTGAATCCAACCATTGAAGTAAACAGAAAAAGTTCTTTGGCCGACGAACCAGTGCACCTACGCATCTTCGGCTTGGAGCCGGCAGAAACGTATTTGCTGAAAACGGCGATGCATGACGATTTCGGGAGAGTATGGGAAGCGTTAGCGGAGTTCACCGCCGATCGGGACGGATGCATCGACGTGCAGTCCGCCGTCCCGCTAAGTGGGACATACAAAGATCAGGACGCTATGGGGCTGTTTTGGTCGATGCGCTTGAATGACCTTTCGGATAAAATGCCGTTTTTTATGAAAATCAATACCGAGCCGCAGACTGTAACGGTTATTGTAGACAAAAATGGCGATAGACTTGTGGAACAGCAATTCGATCTAACGTTCAGATCCGACGACGTTCAGGAGACATTCGTGACGGACGGTTTCGTCGGTAAATACTTCGCATCCGATCGGGCTTCGGATTTACCGGCTCTTCTTGTTGTCGGCGGTTCGGGAGGCGGATTCCAATGGTCTGAGCAGGTAGCGTCTCTGCTTGCTTCGCGCGGATATGCGGCTCTTGCCGTCGCTTATTTCGACTACCGCGGGCAGTACGACCTTCCAACCGGTTTGGCGGAAATACGGCTCGAGCAGTTCCAGCAAGCGGCGGAATGGCTGAAAGCACGGAAAGAAACGGATGGTCGTCCGATTCGCGTAATGGGCATTTCAAAAGGGGCGGAGCTCGCCTTACTGCTTGGCTCGGTCTTTCCCAATGATATCTGCACCGTTGTCGCTTTTGCTCCATCGCTATATGTGTTTCAAGGAATTCAAATCGGTGTGAAGGAATCCGTTTCTTCGTGGTCTTACGACGGTAAACCTTTTGACTACGCTTCCTATCCATCCGATTACAAACCGCATGAAGATTTCGACAAAACTACTTTGCGGGATTTGTATATACGCGCCCTTCAGGACAAAAAAGCCATTCAAAACGCGCGAATCCCCGTCGAACGAATGAAATGCGACTTAATGCTCGTCACTGGCGATCTTGATGCGCTCGGGCCAACTTCAGAGATGTCAGTCGAAACGCTGCAAATTTTGGAGCAGCAAAACTACCCTTATTTAACGAGTCACCTACGCTACCCGAAAGCCGATCACAGCTTCTTCATCCCGGGTCTGCCCCCGATTGTCCTAAGCAAGCAGGCAACGACTTGCGATATAGCTATGGCCGAACGCGACGCTTGGTGGAAAGTGATTTCGTTTATGCAAACGTAATCTTCAAATAGGCTACTATGAAGCGACCGCTTCCCGTTATTTAATCGGGAAGCGGTCGTTTAGTTTTTTCTGGTACCTACAATAGAGGTTTATATCAAGGAATTGGAAAATATATCATTTTGATCTATATTAAGAGTGAGAAGATACTAAAAGGGGGAATGGTTGAAACGATGGTCAAACTTCAGCCTGAGAAAGGTTGTCTTTTGGTGCATCATATGCGACCCGCAGGTTGATTCATGTAGCGAATATTATAACTTGTATCAAAATATAGTTAATATGACTGCAACCAAAACTGTAACTTCAGAGGGCCAGTCTTATTAATTGTTCCATTTTAAATATGGCTGAAAAGGGGAATCTCTATTGAAGCGAACCGCACCATCTCGACTGCCTAAGCTAGGAGCAACTCAATCTCCACCTCTCAGAAGGCATACCCTCTTTTGGCGACTGTTCGCTAACTATTTTCTTCTGATCCTCATTCCGGTTATTGTCGCGAGTGTACTCGCACATGTGCTCGTCGTTCGTATCATTGAAGAGGATGCTGAGCGGTTCAACAACGTGATGATGAGCCGATTCTCCGAGCAGACCGATACAGAACTTCAATCGTTAAAGAATAATATGATTCATAACCTCAGTACATCGAGATTGCGTAGCGCTCTCCTTACTCCTATGGCATCATCTGCGGACAGTGAACGGCTTCCGGAGCTGCTTCATTCGCTCCGGGAGCAACTTCAGCAACTGGAATCGTCTGATTTGGTACAGAAAGCATATTATTACTTTGTACACGAGGACCTTATCGTTGATGCTGAAACATATACGAATAAATCGTATTATTTTACCTCCCGTAATACCATGGATCTTAGCTGGCGCAATAAGCTTGAAGCTGAACTGACAGGTAAGAAAATGATGGACTTTATTGATTCTCCAGCAACAATAACCGCTTCGATGAGTTACCCATTCAATACCACCACCCCTGACGTTTATCTTTTGGTTGATGTGAATCCTGACAAGCTCAAAGAGCAAATTTATATGCCTGAAAACTGGGTCACAGCCACTGCGATAGTTGACGATAAGGGGAGATTTATATCACAAACTGGTTTAACTGAACAGGATCAGCTAACGCTGCAGCAGCGTATACGTACAGATGGAATAGCTTCACAATTTACGATATCGGACAAGACAGGACTGTCCTTTATGCAATCGGGCTTTGACGACTTCTGGCATTATATCAGCATGATTGATTTAGGTACTTTGATGAAGCCAGTATACCTTACCCGCATTATCAGTTGGCTGTTCGTTATCTTCTTCCTATTGGTCGGCGGCCTTGTTTCGTATTATTTAAGTCGTCGCTTATATCGGCCAATTCGAGAAATAAAGGATGGACTGAAGTCTCATCATCTCTCGGTTGAGGCTCTTCGGAACGAAGGAAATGAGTTTGATGTCATTAAACGCTACTCGCAGTTAATCATGACGGAGAATAAAGAGCTGTTCCAAATGGTGAACGGGATGCTGCCGATTGTACAGGAGCAATTCTTTTCAAAAATACTTCTAGGTCAATATCGTGACGCCTTGTCCATCGAGTATTACGCCAGGGAGATTGAGTTTGCCTACAGCAATAAGGCTGCAAGAACAGTACTGTGCATCTCTTTTCACTATGATCCTCACGTTTACGATTCAGCATCGGAATCGACGAAAACGTTTCTCCTAACTGAGTTGAAGGACAAGATACATAAGCTAGCACCTGGACTGATTTGGTTATGTCAGACAAAGCCGGATCTATTGGCTTGTGTCGTACAGCATGATCAGAATGAGGACAATCCAGAGCATATGGCTGACATGATTAGACTTGTATTATTGGAGTATAGTACTTACTACAAAGCAACAATCGGAATCGGCAAGACTGTTCACGCCATGGAAGAGCTGCATCTGTCCTATGAGCATGCGGCTGCAGTGCTTAAGTATCGAGGGCTACATTCAACCGTTGAAATTTGCAGGAGTCAGCCTTCCCGGGAACTGCAGCAATGGGACTCTTTCCTATCAGTTCAGGAAGTTAACCGGATTCTCAATCAGTACAAAACAAGGGAATACGACAAGCTGCTCCAATCTGTGCTAGATCTGCTGGAGGAAGGAAAGCGCAGAGATGCGGCAGCTGCCCAAATGAAATATTTGTTCGCTGATGTGCTGAACACATGGATCCGTGCTGTGGAATCGGAACATAACGAGTTGAACGTCCCTTATTACTCCGGTCTCTTTGAACGGATGAATCGTTGTATGACATGGGACGAGTTGAAGCACTGCTTCGAGGACATTCATGGTTTTCTATTCCGAAAGACAGAGACCAGCAGTCGAAGGCAGCAATTTTTAGAAATCGCAAATTACATTCATGAACATTATGACCAAGAGCTATCTATCGAGTATTTTGCGGGAATGACGAATATGTCCATTGGGCATTTCAGCCGTACCTTCAAGGAGGAGGTTGGTGAGAAATATGTGGAGTATATCGCGAAATGCCGGTTGACGAAGGCCAAGCACTTTTTGCTCGAAACCGATATGAAAATTGATGAGATCGCCGAGAAGGTGGGGTATTGGGGCAGGAACTCATTAATTCGGGCTTTCCGCAGATACGAAGGCATTACACCTGCAAAGTACCGGAGCATCCATCAATAAATCAATAAGGGGAAGAAGAGACTTCTTTTTTTCTAAAGTCTCTTTTTTTGCGATAACAGGTGAAAAACCTGATGTAATAAGGCCATGTAAAACAAGTGACTTAAGGAAAAGATGCGCGCTTTACGCCCTGAAGTGCTGCTCGTATAGTGAAGGACAACAAATAAATAAAAGCGCTTACAAATGGAGGTGGGGATGATTGGCGCAGCTATCACGAATCGGGTATGTTCTGAAAAAGCATAAAGCGTTGTACTTGTTGATGCTGCCTGGCATTTTGTACTACTTAATATTCAAGTACGCGCCGATGTATGGCATTATCATCGCCTTCCAGGACTATTCGATCGGCCGAGGTATTTTCGGAAGTAAATTTGTTGGATTGAAGCATTTCATTGAATTTTTCTATGTCACGCCAGATGCCTGGAAGCTGATTCGCAATACGATCATGCTGAATGTGTACGATCTTTTGTTTCATTTTCCAGCGCCGATTATTTTGGCAATCCTGTTCCATGAACTGAAGGGCAAGTGGTTCAAACGATTTGTGCAAAATATTAGCTATTTGCCGCACTTTCTATCTACGGTAGTTATCGCGGGCATTCTCGTTACCTTCCTTTCTCCGACAACAGGGGTTGTAAATCATTTTCTCGTCAAGGTGTTTGGCATCGAGCCCATTATGTTTTTGGGTATACCGGAGTGGTTCCGAACGGTTTACGTTGGCTCTGAGATATGGCAGAAGGTGGGCTGGGGTACGATTCTTTATTTGGCAGCTATCGCGGGGATTGATCCGACGCTTTATGAAGCGGCCAAGATGGATGGAGCGAATAGGTGGCAGCAGATGCGCCACATCACATTCATAGGCATGGTACCGGTCATGATTATTTTGTTCGTACTGTCGTTAGGCAACTTTATGGAAGCGAGTTTTGAAAAAATATTGCTGATCTACAACACGATGAATTATGAAACCTCGGATGTGATTAACACGTTCGTCTACCGACGAGGTATCCTCGATGCCGATTTCAGTTTTGCAACAGCGGTGGGCTTGTTTCAATCAGCGATTGGTTTCATTCTGGTCGTTGTGGCGAATCGAATAGTTCGCAAACATTCGGAGACTAGCCTATGGTAAAGGGAGGTGTGCAATGAAGAAGCAGGAAAGCTTGGCCTCCAAGCTGTTTGATGTGCTAAATATATTGTTTATGATCTTGCTTGTCATCGTTATGGTATACCCGATGGTGTATGTATTCTCGGCATCGATCAGCAATAATGCGCTGGTAGCGAGCGGCGCTGTACTGTTCTGGCCGAAGGATATAACGTTTATCGCCTATGAGCAGCTAATTTATAACCCTGATCTTTGGGTGAGCTATTGGAATACGATTCGGTATGCTTTTGTTCAAACAGTGCTGACGCTTATTGTTACGTCTGCTATGGCGTATCCGCTCGCGAAACGATGGTTGCCAGGCCGAAGAGTGATTCTGCTCATGGCCGCCTTCACACTTCTCTTCAGCGGGGGGATGATCCCAACCTTCCTCATCGTGCAGCAGCTTGGGCTCTTGAATTCGATATGGGCCATCGTGCTCCCATCGCTTATTAGTACATGGTATTTGTTTATTATGCGGACGTTTTTCGAGGCGCTGCCTGAGGAACTTGAGGACGCAGCTGCCATCGACGGCTGCGGATCTATGCAAATACTGGTGCGCATCGTACTGCCGTTATCATTGCCGGTTATGGTCACGATTGGCCTTTTTACCGCTGTGAATCAATGGAATGCTTTTTTTAACGCGTTAATCTATTTGAATGACCGGGATATGTATCCATTACAAATTATGATGCGTAACATTCTGATCGCCGGCACGAATGTGCAGGGTGAGGGAGATCTGACCCATTTGGAAACATTGAAATATGCCATGATTATCATTGGGACACTGCCTATTCTGTGCGTCTACCCGTTCATCCAGAAGTATTTTGTGCAGGGTACGATGATTGGAGGTATTAAGGGATAGATATGGAAGCTGTGCTTTACCTAAAAAAGGGAGGTTATTGAATGAAGCTAACGAGATTCAGAACGGTGCTTACGATTTTATTGCTCGGGGCCGTCCTCGTAACTGGCTGCACCAGCGGAAAGAATAAAGATAATGGCACATTAAGCCCAGACAATCCAGTTAAATTCTCATGGCTCGTCTACGATCGGGTGGAAGGCAAGGTTCGTGATGACTGGGAAATCTTCAAAGAAATTGAGGCTAAGACAGGTGTCAAGGTTGAGTTTCAAATCGTAAGCCAAGAAGGACTTGAGGAAAAACGGCAAATTATGATCGCAACGAATACAGCAACCGATTTTATCCAAGTACCGACTCAAGACGGAAGGGAACATGGACCGGAGAAGGTGTTTTTAAACATAAAGGATTATCTGGATAAGGCTCCAAATTTGAAAGCGTTTTACGAAAAATATCCTGAAGCAAAGGCACTGGCAACGGGCACGGATGGAGGACTATATACCGTACCTGTACTAGAAGGTGATGCAGAGGGGAAAGGCTTTAACTTTATCTGGTATGCACGAAAAGATATTATGGATAAACATGGAATTAAGTCTCCGACAACGGTCGATGAGTTTTATCAATATTTAAAAACACTTAAACAAAACTATCCGGATTCTTACCCACTTATTTCAAATACCATCGTTGGTGACACAGGACTGTATACAACTTTTGGAAGAGTATTCACGGGCATCAGTGGTTTCTACAATATTGATCCAACGACCGACCAATATGCATTCGCTCCATATCATTCGAATTATAAGGATATGCTTGTATTCTTGAATAAGCTTTATTCGGAGAAACTGCTGGATCCTGAATATTCGCTGCTGACTCAAGCGCAGTGGGAGGAGAGAATTTTAACCGGCAAATCATTAGTTACTTATTTCTGGAAGGCGGATCTGGAATCATTGGTGGCAAAGGCGAGAGGTGCTGGTACAGCTGATTATGAACTGGATGCGATCCCTTCTTTTGCAGCCGAGGGAATTAAAAACTATCAGTTTTCTCGTCCGGTAGTTGGCACGGTTGGCAGAGCCATCTCAGCAAAAGTGAAGAATAAGGAGCGGGCTGTTCAATTTCTCGATTATTTAGTTGGCGAAGAGGGAAGTAATTACCTTTCCTTAGGGATTGAAGGCAAGACGTATACCATAGAGGACGGTAAGCCGGTGTACAATAAGGAATTTGGAGCATCCCCTTTTAATACGCTGCGTAAGGATTGGGGTGTCTGGTATGACCTTATAACGCTGAACAATGCGAAATCCCGTGAAGTGTGGGAGCGAGGTTTAAGTGAGAAGAGCAAGGACATCAATGCTCGGTACGAGCAATATATAATTCCTGCTCCGAAACAGATCGTCAAAACAGAAGAAGAGCTTGAACTTGAAAAGTCAAAGCTAAACAATTTAAATAAATATCTCGAACAGAAGATTACGGAATTTGTAACAGGCAAAACACCGATTAACGATACGACTTATCAGCAATTTGTTGACCAAGCAAAAAAATTCGGGTCTGATGAACTCCTTAACATGTACAACACTGCATATACACGCACGTACGGCAAGTAATTTTGTGATGGAGACGGAGGACAGGTGATGGACGGATACAAAATTATCGATGTCGATGTTCATAATGAACAAGAGGATGCCGCTCTGCTCCCTTATCTGAAGGAGCCGTGGCGATCGCGGGTTGCTGCATCAGGCATCGGCTATGCTGGATCTGGCTACTATTCGCCGATCGGCGTCATGAAGAAGGATTCGATCCCCCCAGGTGGAGGGAGAGCGGGCTCTGATCCTGATTTCATGATCAAGCAGCTGATCGAAGGGTATAATCTGGATTATGCCGTATTGACTGGGGTCGTTTACAACATCTCATCAACGCATGACCCTGATTACGCAGCAGCCATATGTTCAGCCTATAACGATTTCTTAATTGCTGAATGGCTTGGTAAGCATAAGGCGTTCAAGGGAGCGATGGTGGTAGCGACCCAAGACCCGCTGCTTGCAGCGCGGGAGATCGATAGAGTTGGCGGACATCCGGACATTGTGGAGGTTATGATCTCTAGTGCGGCGCGTTCGCCACTTGGGCAGCGCCACTATCATCCGATTTATGAAGCAGCAGAACGTAACGGCCTGCCTGTCGCGATTCATCCGGGAGCGGAGGGTGGGGGGAGCTCAACGGCTCCTAGCGCTGCCGGTTATCCGACTCGTTATATTGAGTGGCACACCTGTTTGTCTCAGATGTTTATGGCACATCTGGTGAGTATGGTATGCGAAGGGGTTTTTGTGAAGTACCCGAGGCTGAAAGTGGTGTTGGTTGAAGGCGGGGTCGCTTGGCTGCCGGGATTGATGTGGCGGCTGGACAAAAATTATAAAGCGCTCCGTTCGACCGTTCCATGGCTGACGAAAATGCCAAGCCAGTACATCCGAGAGCACTGTTACTTATCTACGCAGCCGATAGAGGAGCCTGACAACCCGCAGCATCTCATCGATCTTTTTAATATGATCGATGCTGAAAATATACTGCTCTACTCAAGCGATTATCCGCATTGGGACTTCGACTCGCCTGGTCATATTTTACGCAAACTTAAACCGGAGGCAAAGCGGAAGATTTTTTATGAGAATGCAAAGGAGTTATATCAATTGACTTGATAACTTGAGTGGGGGTTTGGGAGGGTCACTATGGTGGTGCACTATGTATTGAATGCAGATGAAATTTCAGAGGGCGGTCACGCAGTCGTGCATATTGAGGGACGTGAAATCGGCATCTATCGAGTGAATGGAGAGTATCATGCCATAAATAATTATTGCCCACATCAAGGAGCACCAATCTGCGCGGGGCTCGTCTCCGGGACTACACTTCCATCGGATGTATATGATTACGAATATGGAAGAGCAGGCGAGATTATCCGCTGCCCTTGGCATGGTTGGGAGTTTGATTTACAAACGGGCAAGTCTTTATTCAGCGACAGAATCAGGGTGAAGAAATATCAGGTAGAGATTCAGGATGGTAGAATTGGAATTTTGCTGGGGAAGTAACATATCCGCGAAAACCTTCTTAGCCTTAACGAGGCTTGAGAAGGTTTTTTTTATCTAAGAGGCTCCAATCCAAATAGCTATATCACCGTTAATCGATAGTGATTCGTACGAGACAAAGCTCCGAGCGGAGCGTATTACGGATAAGTCCGATTAGTCTGATTAGTCCGGCCCCTATTGCAGAAGCAATTGCTTCCACTGCGATAAACCGGATTAATCTGGTGGACTCACATTCCGCTATTTGCTTCAAGCGACGAGATTTTGCACTCATTTGGTCTGAGAATCCGTTATTTCCTCAAAACATATCCGATTCCGCATGAATAGGCACAAATAAGGGCCTTCCAGTCCGCCACCTCACAATAATAGACGAAATTGCTCCAGATAACGGAACGTGAGTCCACCCGCATGTAGTCGACCGCCAGCATGCAATGCTGTCGTCCTTTGAAAAGACGACGAAGCCGTTTCTACTTGGTCGTTTAAATTCCGTTTAAATTCGTGGATTATGATGAATGTATTCAATAGCTAATGCTGTGCTAAAGAAGGAGTGGAAGTCATGGAATTAGAAATGGAACCAACCAAAGGTTCAATCAGCAACTGGCGCCAATTCATGAACGTAATTAACGAGACAAAGCCATCGAAATTAATGTTGATAGTCGCTTTACTTATGAGTATAGGCTCAACTGCCGTAGCGTTGGTTATCCCGATGTTTACGAAGGGCATGGTGGACAATTTCTCCATATCTAAGTTGGATACGATGCAGATCGTCGCGCTGGCGGTTGCGTTTATTATCCAGGCGATTGCTGCAGGTTTGTCTATATATATGTTGAATCTGATTGGGCAAAGGGTGGTTGCCAGCTTAAGGGATCGGCTATGGAAAAAGATGCTAGTCCTTCCGGTATCCTACTACGATCAGAACAAGACCGGAGAGACCGTTAGCCGGATTACGAACGATACAGGCATTATTAAAGGATTTATTACCGAACACCTTGCAAGTTTTTTTACCGGTATCGTGTCAGTTGTTGGTTCGTTTATCGTGCTGCTGTATTTAGACTGGCAGATGACACTCATTATGCTGGTGGTTATTCCGCTTTCGGCACTCGTCTTATTCCCCCTCGGAAAGCAAATGTTTAAAATATCCAAAGGCCTTCAGGATGAAACGGCATCTTTCACGGCCGTATTAAGCCAAGTGCTCTCCGAGATTCGACTTGTGAAAGCATCCAATGCGGAGTCGAGGGAGTACGAGAATGGCAGCAAAGGCATCAAAAGTTTGCTTCAGTTTGGGATTAAGGAAGGTGTAGTGCAAGCACTGATATCCCCGATCATGTCCTTTGTACTTATGGTCCTATTGGTTGTCATTATTGGATACGGCGGAATGCGAGTCTCTTCTGGTGCGTTGTCTGCGGGCGAGCTGGTTGCCTTTATTCTGTATCTAATTCAAATTGTGATGCCAATGAGCCAATTGTCTATGTTCTTTACACAACTTCAAAAAGCGATTGGTGCAACGGAGCACATGATCTCTATTCTTGATACAGAGGAAGAGGAGCACGTGAATGGAAAAGAGGTTGCTAAGGCCAATCAATCGATCGCAGTCGAGCATGTGCACTTTGCTTACGTTGAAGGAGAGCCCATTCTTGAAGATATCAGCTTTACGATCAAGCCTGGAAAAGTAACGGCCATCGTTGGACCAAGCGGCGGTGGAAAGACAACTTTATTCTCGCTCTTCGAACGCTTCTATTTGCCTACTTCAGGTATAATCAGGTTAGGACAGAACGGCATTAACGAATTTTCGTTGCAATCATGGCGCTCTCAGATCGGTTATGTATCGCAAGAGAGTCCATTAATGGATGGTACGATTCGGGAAAATATTTGCTATGGAATGAATCGGGAAGTTACGCAGGAGGAGTTGGAGCGGGCAGCTGAAATGGCATACGCGGACGGCTTCATCCGCGAGTTAACGGAAGGTTACGAGACAGAAGTTGGTGAACGCGGTGTTAAGCTATCAGGCGGACAGCGCCAGCGAATCGCTATCGCGCGAGCATTACTTCGTAATCCGCATATCTTAATGCTGGATGAAGCGACTTCCAGCTTGGATAGCAAGTCTGAGATTGTTGTGCAGAAAGCATTAAACAACCTGATGAAGGGTCGTACTACCTTAGTTATTGCCCACCGGTTGTCAACGGTAGTTGATGCGGACCAGATCTTGTTTATCGAGAAAGGCAAATTAACAGGCAACGGCACTCACGAGAAATTGTTGGAGAGCCATGCGATGTATCGGGAATTCGCAACGCAGCAGCTGCGTATACAAGAACAATACGGCTCTTAACGGGTAATAGGGAAAGGCGGTAGAGAACAGCATGATAACGATCTTAATCGTAGATGACGATCCTCACATTCGAGAATTAGTTTCCGTATTCCTGCAAAAGGAAGGCTTCAGGACTACTGAAGCCTCCGATGGGGTAGAGGCGCTAAATAAGATGGAGACGGATAGAGCCGATCTGGTCGTACTTGATATCATGATGCCGAATATGGATGGCTGGGAGTTGTGTCGTGAGCTTAGATCTATGTACGATATTCCACTGCTTATGCTGACCGCTAAAGGGGAGACCTCGCAGAAAGTGAAGGGATTCAATCTAGGAACGGATGATTACTTGGTCAAGCCATTTGATCCGATGGAATTGGTCGTTCGGGTAAAGGCGCTGTTAAAACGTTATCAGATCGTTGTATCGCAAACCGTTCAGTTCGGTCAAGTGAGCATGAACAGACAGACCTTTGAAGTGACTTCATCCAAACAGAAGTTTTCACTTCCCATGAAGGAATTCGAATTGCTGTTTAAGCTTGGAGGTTATCCTGATAAGACATTTTCGAGGGAACAATTGATTGAAGATATATGGGGATACGACTTCGAGGGAAACGAGAGAACACTGGATGTTCATATTAACCGTTTGCGCGAAAGGTTCCCTGAAGACAACTATGCTTTTAGGATCAAGACGATCAGAGGACTTGGTTATCGGTTAGAGGTACTCGGATGAGTCTGATACAAAGAATCAAGGCGTTCATGAAAACGAAGGCATGGCGAAGGATTAAGTTTATTTTCGACATAGCTACTATATTGTTCATAATGTTTGGGGCCTGGTCTATTTCTTACTATATTAGCCCTTTGTTAATGAAATGGTTTAGTTGGAAGTTTTCAGATTATTGGGTATTTTTCGTGGTAAATGTTGTTGCTTTGCTTCTATTTAGCGCTGTTTGTGGCCTATTTGTACCCTTTGCGCGAAATAAGCATCTTGCATTCTATCAGTCTATAGTTGATGCTGTGAAAAGGATATCGAAAGGTGATTTTGACGTTACGATCAAGCAACATGCAGATTTTGAAAACGAATATGGAACGTTGGTCGAGAGCATAAACCAGATGGCTGGTGAACTGGGGCAGATGGAGAAGATGCGCCAAGAATTTATATCAAATGTATCACACGAAATTCAATCTCCTTTAACCTCGATACGCGGGTTTGCGCGAGCTCTGCAAAATGATGAATTAAGTGAACACGAACGCCAGCATTATCTTCAAATTATTGAATTGGAAACGATGAGGTTGTCCAAATTAAGCGACAATCTGCTTAAATTGACTTCGTTGGAATCGGATCATCACCCCATCGAACCACAATTCTTTCGCTTAGACAGTCAGCTTCGAAATCTAGTTCTTGCAAGTGAGCCGCAATGGACTGCGAAGGGGCTGGAGATGGAATTGAACCTGGATAAGGTTCGTATTCATGCGGATGAGGATATGCTCAGTCAAGTATGGGTGAATCTGATTCATAATGCGATTAAGTTCACGCCGGATAATGGTTCGATCTGCATATTCATGAGGGCGACAGATAATCATGTTGAGGTGCGAGTGGAGGATACCGGCATAGGCATTGATGAAGTGCATATCCTACATGTATTTGAGCGATTTTTCAAGGCAGATGTTTCTCGCAATCGAGCACAAGGTGGCAACGGCTTAGGTTTGTCTATTGTGCAAAAGATTGTACAGCTTCATAATGGTACGATTGAAGTGACAAGCACAAGAGGTGCTGGGACAATCTTCATCGTAAAGCTACCACTGCATGCAACGAAAGCACCCACCCTCGATAGATGAGGAATGGGTGCTTTGTTTATTTCTTCCTAGGTATGGTCAAGGACTTCCATTCATCTGACTTCCGAAGTTTTGCAACATATACGATCTGTCCGACATGGTAGGAGTAGTGAGACATCTGACGCTCGATTGCTTCCATGACCGAGTGTGGTTTCTCGCGAATAAATACGGTGCTTAACAGATCATTCGGTTTAAGGCTGCGCAGCGTATTCAAAAATACTTCCCATCCGCGGTTCCACACTTCAAGCAGCATTTCTTCAGACATAAGCTCGTTTTCAAATTCTTTATCTCGATTGCGATTCGGCTTTTCACCGTTCGTCGTTAGAAAATCTGTCCATCGCGAAATCATATTGCCGCTCATATGTTTAACAATGACAGCGATGCTGTTCGAGTCTGCGTTGTAGGACCAGTTCCAATCGTCACGATCTAATTGTTCAAATGTACGTTCCGCGGATTGCTTTAACTCTAAAAATTTTTCAATTACAACATGTAAGTAATGTTCTTCCAATGAATGGGAAGGATCTGGTATCATGGACTCAACCTCCGTTCTGAATTACGCGTTGTGACCAAGCCTTTTTATAGCTACATCATTAGCATACACTTCCAGGGCAGAGCTGAATAGATATACCGGAAATTTGAGTGCGCTTTCTAAGAAAAAATCTCGATGTCGATAAGGAAGCTGGAGGTTACGTGTACAGGTATAATGGCTCTCACAACAAAAGAGCTTTTACTGGATAGCTGATATAATCATAGAGGTATCCTTGTCATAAAAGTAGATGAATATGCAGGGGGGAATTGCAATGCAAGCAATACTGAAAGAACTAACTGGAAATATGAAATTCACACACGACCTGAAGCAGGATATACAATCGTTCCTAATCTCCAATCATTGTCCGAAGACTGCTGAGCATTGTATAGAGGTCGGGACGGAGGCTAGGAGAGTTGCCACATTATTTAATGCAAACCCGAATGGAGCAGAAATAGCAGGATGGTTGCATGATATTAGTGCGGTAATTCCAAATAACGAACGGATTGCGGTTGCAAAGGAGCTGCAAATTGATATTCTAGCTGAAGAAGAAGCTTTTCCTATGATTATTCATCAGAAGTTATCGAAAGTAATGGCTAAAGAAATATTCAAAATCACGAATGCCGAGATATTGGATGCTGTCGGATGTCATACGACACTAAGGAAAAACTCAAGTAAGTTGGATCAAGTTTTATTTGTAGCAGACAAAATAGCGTGGGACCAGTCAGGCATTCCTCCATACATACAAGAACTTCATCGGAATTTGGAAGTTTCATTAACCCATGGAGCCTTTTCTTATATTAATTACTTATGGGAACGCAAGGAATCGCTCAAAGTAATACATCCTTGGCTAAGAGACGCATATGAGGAGTTAAAAGATCTATTGCAGTCACAGCGTACACAAAAAGGAGGATAAAAAAATATGAGTACCGAAGTACTGCAAGATTCAACAAACAACGATTTCACGATCGATTGCAATGATATTATTCTTAGAGAATATAAACTGGAAGATTTGGATGCCTTATATAACTTAACCCAGCAGCCTGAAATCAAAGAGTTTTTGCCTGATTGGGACGTGCCCAAGGAACAAAGGTTGGACTGGTTAATAAATTATGAAATTCCCGAGAATCAAAGATTCATCCAAGCCGTGTCGGAAACAGGAGAAATCGGTGATATCCGTTTACGTTTAGGAATGATTCTGAAGAAGACAGGAGAGTTTATCGGTTGGTGCTGCACAGGAATAAAAGATGAATTACCCGAACCTAAAAGAGAGGTTATGTATGCCATATCGAAGGATCATCGAGGGCAAGGGTATACAACTCAGGCTGTGCGAGGACTTATCAAGTATTTATTTGAGAATACCCATGTCGAGGAACTTTGCGCACTGGCATTAGCACATAACCTACCGTCTAACAAAGTTATACAGAAGTGTGGCTTCGCTTTGATTAACGTCTTAGAGATAGATGATATGCAATACAACAACTATAAGCTGCATAAAAATACGTAGAAGAATCGTTAAAAAGGGACCCAGAGGGCGGTGATTTGATATGTTTTTTGTTAATGCAAGGGCCTTCATTGAACGAGAGAATAACGGAGTTACCGAACTCATCATTCAAACTCGTGTTAAGCCAGGAGAGCCTAAAATATTAGAACTGCCTGGAGGAAGGCTAGAGCTGTTTGAGCCAATACTGGATGGATTATATAGGGAAGTATTCGAGGAAACGGGATTGAAAGTCGTCAGGGTGGAAGATCAAGACACAAGAATTGATACCATAGGCATTAACGCTGAGTTCGAGGTAGAATGCGTAAAGCCTTTTTGTGTTTATCAAACGGTGAATGGGCCTATTGATTCAATGGGCATGTATTTCATTTGCACCGTAACAGGTGATTTAAACGAGAACGGCGATAACACGGAAAAGGTACACTGGAGGTCGGTTGAAGACATTCGCGAACTTATGGATCAGGATCCGCTGCTTTTTTCCAACGTGGATCGGGCCGGCCTTATGTATTATTTAAAACATCGAACTTCCGGATGAATTGAAACCGATAATAGAGCGGGTTGTGACACGAGTATTACCTAGGAAATAATCATTGTTGATAGAAGGAGGAGTTTAATTTGAATTTAGAAGAAAAACTAATCAATATTTTGAAGACTAACGAAAATTTAATGAGAGATTTGGAATGGGTACGGCAATTGGGATTGCCGCATTGGTGTATAGCGGCCGGTTATGTACGAAATTTTGTTTGGGATTACCTTCATGGCTATACAGACCGAACCCCACTAAACGATGTAGATGTTCTATACTTTGATCCAACTGATCTTCGAGAAGAGTCGGAAAAACATTATGATATCCAGCTAATAAATCAATACGATAAATATAACTGGTCTGTGAAGAATCAGGCCCGCATGCATACAAAAAACCAAGATGATCCCTTTGTCTCTGTGGCAGATGCAATGAAGAGATGGCCAGAGACGGTAACTGCTGTCGGAATCCGTCTTGATGATGATATGAATATTGAAGTGATAGCGCCTCATGGACTGGAAGATTTGTTTCAGTTGATTGTTCGTAAAAGTCCATATTTTAAAGACGAAGCATATTTTAATTCCAGAGTAAGTACTAAGAAATGGTTAGAAATATGGCCTCAATTAAAAATGGCTTAATCCAATTTACTTTTTACAGATTGAACTAACGGTGAAGAGAATAAGGAGGGGAGAGCACTTTTGAAAAATATACGTCGTATAGTTTGGCTTGTGGTTATCATGGTCTTACTGCTAGGTATTCTTGGCTGCAGTAAAGAAGCCACGCCAGAAAATAAGGTGGCATACATTTCTGCTAATGAAAATTCGGAATACGAAAAGGTATATAAGGAACTAGGTTTAGGAGTTCTGTATGATTTTGATTTTAAGCTTCCGTATGCGGATCAGAGCTGGGTGGACATTTGGGTGGAGGGTTATCAAAACGGTCAGAAAATGGAGCCATTTCACTTAATCGAACTAAGCTACGGTAAAAGTCCACAACAGGTGGAAGAGGGCCATATGGGTTTTGGGTTAATTAATCCTATTAGTGAGGCAGGTTCGATATTTATGTATTCACATAATGTGAAAGTACCACCTATTCGAATAGACAACCAGCTCCTAAATAACTCAGCAGCGTTTAACGTTTGGGATTATGCCATTGGAAGTGAAAAGGTTAGCCTGGAATCCGGAGAGACCAAATTGTTAGCGGTGTACCGGCAAGGAAATAATAATAGGATAGAAGGCTATGATTATCAAGACAGTCAAGCCATGGATAAAATGATTAAGAAAGATGCAGTTGTTCTTTTGTTAAAAGTAAAAGTAGTGAAAAGTGATAAAGCAGAAGGAGACAACGATGTCTGATCCCGTAATCGTAGTGCCTTATGACAAGGCATGGAAAAATGAAGGCCTGTCATTTGGGAGATTATGAGGAAGGCGAGTGAATGGAGTAAGCAAATAGGATGGAGACCGGGAGAGTCAGATATATAACAGATTTATCGAGAGTTCATTTTATATATCCCCAAAATAGTAGCCTGTGTGCTCAGTACACAAACATGGAGAGGAAAAAAACAAAAATATGAACTTAAGTTAATTTTGGTTGACAAAAACTAATGTTATTAGTTAGATTGTTATTAATGTTAATATTTTGATTTAATCCTATTCATCTATAAGTGAATGATATATAAGGAGATGAAAGTAAGATGTCGAGAGTGAAGCTGGATATGCAGATCATATTACAAGCGGCCTCAGAGATTGCGGATACGGAAGGCTTGGATGAGGTAACATTGGCCTCACTATCCAAGAAGCTGGGGATTCGTTCACCTTCATTGTACAATCATGTGGATGGATTGCCTGGACTACGTCATCAGCTTGCGTTGCATGGAATGAAACGGTTAAATGAAGCGATGACATATGCAGCGGTTGGGCGTGCGCAAGACGATGCGGTACATGCCATTGCTAAAGCTTACATTACGTTTGCCAGGGAGCATCCCGGACTTTATGACGCTCTTGTTCGTACACCGGATTGGCATCATGAGGAAACCGAAAGAATCGCGGCTCAGCCTGTAGAACTTCTCGTTCGCGTACTGGGCGCATACGGATTAGAGGGGGAGGCGGCCGTTCATACGGTTCGCGGACTGCATAGTCTTTTACACGGGTTTGCATCACTGGAACAGACGGGGAACTTCAATATCCCGATTGATCCGGATTACAGCTTACAGCTGTTGATTGACTTTTTTCTTAAAGGTATACGTTCATATGTCGAATCGAAATAAGACAGTTCTTCATTTATATGATAATATACAGGAAGATGAATGAACGGGAGGCGTTTGATATGAAAGCAAAGCGTAATCAGGGGCAAACTTATGAGGGGTTTAGCGCATAATCGCCCATAAACTGCGTGATCCCCATCGAGAGGGGAAACTTTTTTGAAACAATATATTTTGCAGCAATTTGATTATCACGTTTGGGCTAACCAAAAAGTGTGCGCCTATTTACAGGAACTATCTGAGGAAGTATACCGCCAGGAAATGGTGAGCGTATTTCCTACGATCTATGATGCCATGGTGCATATTTTTGTGGTTGACAGCAACTGGTTAACCTTTTTTACTGCTGGTGACGTTACGGAGATGTCAGAACAATATATTGAGCAAGTAAAAGCTGAGACTGATCGATTGGTTGCTGAAACGGAAGGAAAGCGTATTGAACAATTAGGAGTCATGATTGAAACATTTGGTGAACGTTTTAGGGCATTTATTGAGCAGCATGAAGACATAGAGTCCATGTATTCATCAGGGGGATTCAAGGCCCGGTATGTTGATTTTATTCAACATATTGTGAACCACGGGTCTTACCACAGAGGAAATATTACAGCGATGCTGAGACAGCTTGGTCATCCAGGGACACCAACTGACTATGGCTTCTATTTATACACGCTGGATCAAACATAATAATATAGCAATCAGCAAAAAGAGCAGTCTGGAACTTTGAGTTCCAGGCTGTTTTTTTACTAAAGAGTACCTTTAATAAATCTATTAGACTTGCAGAAAACTTGGGATAGATTAACTTAATATGGAATTCTGATCCTGCTATAACGTATAATGAAAGCAGTTACATTATGAAGCGAGAAATCCGCTTTGGTGAGGATTTTTAATGGTCATTTAAGATGGGATTTGTTCAATTAAGAAATGAATTTTATGGGAGGCGCTCTATGAAAAAAGATCTTTTATTCACCAGAATCGGTTATGTGTATGTTCCTACATCTAATATTGATGCTTCCATTGAATGGTATACAAAACATCTTGAATTTCAGCTAATCGATAAATTTCAGGATCGGGGCTCATTTCTTGCGGTACTGCATCATCCCGGCAAATATTCGATTGCTTTATTGTTGATTGAAACCGAGGATCAGGAGAGATTGCAAATATCCAGAAACGGTCAACCTTTTCCGATTATGGCTATGAATTGCCCAGATATTGAACAAACGCACGAATTCCTGAAGACTAATGGGGTTGATGTGCAACCGTTGCAATCCCTCGGTGCTGGAGAAGCCAAGTATTTTTATTTTAGAGATAATGAAGGGAATCTGCTGGAAGCAGCGTGGTCTATTTATGATCTAGAAGAAGAGATGAAAGAAGATTTTGTGAAGGAATCAGCGGAAAATTAACTAGGGATGTGTTCAGAATATGTATTTTCCAGTAACCTATTCAACGCTTTCTGATAAAGTACTTGCACAATATTTAAGAACGCAGTACAGCATTCAAAATTTATTGAAGACGAGTTACTACCTACGAGGAATGAATGACACCTACTTGGTAACCACCACATCCGATGAAAAATTCATCTTTAGAGTTTATCGTGGAGATTGGAGGAAAGAGTATTCAGAAATCGCTTTTGAATTGGAGCTATTACGTCATCTTAGTCAGAATAGGATTTCAGTCTCTTTACCTATAGCGGACATTCATGGGGAGTTTATTCAAGCCATTGACGCTCCGGAGGGTCGACGATTTGGTGTATTGTTCACCTTTGCAGAAGGAAGCGAAAGAGGAATAGATAATGAAGAAATCAGCAGTGCTTTTGGAAAAGCCGTTGCAAATATTCATTTACAAGGTGACAGCTTTAAAAGCGATTATGCCAGACCGCAGCTCAATTTAGATTATTTAATTAATCAATCACTTGATATTATTGCAGCTGGCATGGGGCATCGAAAAGATGATTTTGAATTCATCAAAGAGGTTGGTAAAGCGCTGGAGCAAGCCTTGCTGGACATCCCATTAAATCAATTAGATTGGGGGATATGCCATGGAGATCTGCACGGAAATACCAATGTCAGTTTCACCGAAGATTTAGCCATGACTCACTATGATTTTGATCTGTGCGGATATGGTTGGCGTGCATATGATATTGCAGAATTCCGTCTAGCAAGAGAGGTTCGTTTGAGTCATGATCCCGATCAATTAGAGAGGTTATGGAGTGCTTTTATTGAAGGTTACACTTCGATTAGAGATTTATCGGAAAATGACCTTCGGGCTGTACCTATCTTTGTTGGTATCAGACAGCTGTGGTTGATGGGACTATGTCTTAGTGATCCGCATATTACCGGCAGTATAGATTACGGTGATGAGTTCATTGATGTGAAGCTGGATTATTTTAAACAATTGAAGGAGAATTTATATGGATCATATCCTGAAGTACTATAATCAATTCGATGAATGGGGCCGTCTGGATCGGGAGCCGATAGAGTTTCTTGTAAATCTGCACTATATTACGAAGTACATGCCATCCCATGGTCATATATTGGATAACGGAGCCGGGCCGGGGAAATATGCTATGGAACTGGCGAAGCGAGGATATGATATATCATTAACAGATCTGACACCCCGTTTGGTGGAGGTTGCTTATGAGAAAGCCAAGGATTTTGAATTACTTGATCAATTCAAAGCTTTTAAAGCGGCCGATGCCAGAAATCTTGACCTGTTTGAAGATGAGCAGTTCGATGCCTCTTTAATGTTAGGGCCGTTGTATCATCTGCAAGAGGAGCAGGACCGGAATCAAGCAGTGAAGGAGCTTCATCGGGTGACGAAGAGTGGCGGTGTTGTATTTGCAGCGTTTATGACCAGAACAAGACATCTAACAACCTCGCTTTTATACCCTCAGCACTGGAAGCCTAATGATAATATCCGTGATATTTCCACATTTATGGAAACGGGTATTTTTAATCATAGCGATGAAGGAAGATTTACGGGAGCCTACTATTTTAATATTGATGAAATCCAGCCGTTTATGGAATCACATGGTTTTGAAAGTATTCAGTTGATTGCTTCTTCAAGCATTGCCGGTTCATTCCAGTCCGAGCAGTTCGAGTATTGGCGTTCTCGTGGAGATGATGAGTTCAGAGAGGTTATGGAGGTTATATATAAGGAAGCGGGGAATCCGTATATTTTAGGGTTGTCATCACATTTACTGTATATTGGGCGGAAGAAGTAGCTAGCTACACAAATGATAGCCAAGGAACAGGATCTTAAGAGAGAGTGGTACGTATCATTCCCTAAGGAGCAAGGTAATGAAAAGGAGGCTCCCTCATGGCTGTAAAAGTTTGTCCCGGATGTGGAGAAGGCAATAAAGAATCGGCCCATGTGTGTGTTGTATGCAGCAGTTCGTTAAGAGATGTTGTCCCCCAGGGCACATTAAATTCAGACAAAAAGTATAGTGGGTCTTTATCAAAAACATCGGTTTGCAGTCATTGTCACGAATCATTGGAAGAAGATGCTTTGAAGTGCAAGTACTGTGGAACGTTGGTATCGAAATCACCGTCTCCATCTGGAAGCCATTATTTATATGACGAGGAATTAACAGCAACTCCCGATAATACCGCAATGGCTCTGATCGTGATTTCAACTATTATTATCCCCATCGTTGGACTTATTGTTGGCGGCTTAGTTTCATTCAGTGAAGACCGTGACAAGCAAGATACCGGCAAAATGTTGTTGGTACTTGGATTAGTGATGATTGTAGTCCAATTATTTTTGTTCTGGTGGATATTTGCATGAAATGAAAAGCCACCTCTCGGTGGCTTCTTTCAATCCGTTAAATCGACGTTATTACCTTGTCAATAATCCCGTACTCAACGGCTTCATCAGCAGACATGAAGTAATCCCGATCCATGTCTCGTTCTATTTTTTCAATAGATTGACCCGTCCGCTCTGCTGTGATTTGGACAATTTTTTCACGGGTTTTAAGAATCCGTTTTGCACTGATGGCGATATCGCTTGCCTGACCTTGAACGCCCCCATGCGGTTGATGTATCATAATTTCACTGTTAGGGAGTGCGAAGCGTTTACCTTTGGCACCAGCGAGCAGCAGCATGGATCCCCACGAAGCAGCTAAGCCTGTGCATATGGTCTGAACCTGTGGCTTAATGTGCTGCATCGTATCAAAAATACCGAAACCGGCGCTAACCGAGCCCCCAGGACTGTTGATATACATGTGTATGTCTTTTTCCGGATCTTCGGCCGCAAGCAACAGAAGCTGAGCAATTACGCTGTTAGCGATTGCATCATTAATTTCAGAGCCTACAAATATAATCCGATCTTTCAGAAGTCTTGAATAGATGTCATATGATCTTTCGCCTCGGCTGCTTTGCTCGACAACATAAGGGATATAGTTGGACATCATGTTACCTCCTGTGTTTAAGATATTTAACAACAGGTAAACGATTAGGTGATGCCAAAAGGTACGGAGTATGCACCAGAAAAATTTATAGGAATAGCGTAACGTAATGAATGCTTTATTCGTTTACATATAAGATAATCTAAAGAACGGATAAGGAGCTGACTGTGAAGATGACCAATCCATTAAATACATTATATGAGCCGGAAGACAATAATATGGAGCAGTTGAACGCTCTTCTTAACAGATACTGTCTCTCCCTTACTCAATCCGTGTGGGATTCGGAAGATCTCGTACAGGATACTTGGTTAAAATCCTTGGAAAAGATAAAAGATCAGCAGCATAACAACCCTCAGGCTTTGCTTCTGCGAACAGCCAAGAATGCGTGGATTGATCAAATACGTCGAAGAAAAGTATTCGAACGGATACTGGATAAGGAGCGGGAGCAGGCTAAGGAAGATGGGGACGCCGTAATGGATAGTAGTACCCTCAACATGGAAATGGCATTTCATTTTCTGATGAAACATTTGTCTCCTCTTCAGAGAACGGTATTGCTGATGCGAAGTGTATTAGGTTATTCCGTGGCAGAGACAGCCGAGAAGCTTCAGACGACAGAAGGGGCCGTTAAGGCTGCATATCATCGTGCACGAAAAGAACTTCAAGCTGTGGAGCATGATATTGAAGATGAAATAGTCGTACCTCAACAAGAAGAAGTACAGACTAGACTGAGCGCAATCGCTGCGGCATATGTAAATGGAGAAGTAGATGAGATGTTAAGGCTTGTTCAGGGAGATCAAGAAGTCCTTAATGTGGTTGGTGCTTACTCGACATCGACCCATACGCGGTATGAATTTCCATCCTTCAGTTATTCTGTCAACCACTTTGAAGCAAGAATGGTGGCGTAGAAATCTGCAGAGTTAATTGTGAATACAGTGTGATGAGATACATTTAAGGCGTTTGCAGTTTACGTACTGCAGCGTCTTTTTTTCATGTGCGGATGAACCAGTTTCATTTTTTTGAAGGAACTGGCAACTGTTGAATCGAATATCTATGACATAGAGCACACCATTTTCTGTATAGTCTTTACAGTTCTATCTAGTTAACTCAAAGAGAAGTGAGCTGATCATATGCGAAAAAAAGTAGTTCTTGCAGGCGGCACGGGGTTTATAGGTAAGTTTCTGGAAGACAAATACAGGGCGCTTGGTTATGATGTCCATATCATTTCAAGGCAGGAACAGCATATTTCCTGGAATAATCATAAAGCAATTGTAGAGGCCGTTGATCATTCCGAGATATTAATCAATCTTGCAGGCAAGTCGGTGGACTGCCGGTACAATGAGAAGAACAAGACAGAAATACTGAGATCTAGAACGGAAACAACACGAATACTGGGAAAGGCGCTAAAAAAGTGCGTGAACCCTCCTTCGCTATGGATTAACTCAAGTACAGCTACGATTTACAGGCATGCTGAGGATCGACCCATGACGGAAGAGAGTGGGGAAATTGGAACGGGATTTTCGGTGGATGTGGCTAAGAAATGGGAGGAGGCGTTTTTCGCTTTTCAGCTGCCACAGACAAGACAGGTTGCTCTTCGGATTGCTATTGTACTCGGCCCTGGCGGCGGTGTGATGACCCCTTTCAAAAATCTCGTCCGATTTGGGCTCGGCGGAGCGCAAGGACCGGGAAACCAAATGTTCAGCTGGATTCATATAGAAGATATATTTGGCATTATGCAGTTCCTACTGGAACGAAAAGAACTGAACGGCGTGTTTAACTGCTCATCCCCGCATCCGGTTACGAACCGGGAGCTGATGGCTAAGCTTCGGGAAACGATGAAGGTGGCAATCGGATTACCTTCTCCGAAATGGCTGCTTGAAATTGGGGCGGTCATGATCATGACGGAAACCGAGCTTATTTTGAAAAGCCGCTGGGTTGTTCCTGAGCGGTTGGAGAGAGCCGGATACACTTTTAAGTACAAGGATATCGGTCAAGCCCTTGCTCATATTCTAAAATAGTGATTCGATATCCGGCCTAAGATAAACAAGCACCTACTCTTAAGCCGGTATTTTTTCATGAGGAGGAGATGAGAATCATGTATCGAACGCCCAAACATACCGGGTATTATGACATTGATACAGCATTGCAAATGGTGACATTTCAGGGAGCGGATCGAGTATTGTTTGTATCATAAAGATCCTTTTTATGTTGAGTTTAATAAGTAAGTTTAAGGAAGCGGAGGAAGAGGTTATGAACCTAGCCAACAAGATCACCATAGCCAGAATTTTGCTCATACCGTTCTTTATGTTGTTTTTCATTGAGTATCCAAGCTGGTTGGCTGACCGTTTTTCTTTCTTCCACATGGTCAATCAATATGGCGTGTATATTGCTGCTATGTTATTTGTTGTCGCTTCAGCTACGGATAAATTGGACGGGTATGTAGCCAGAAAATACAATCAGATTACGAACCTGGGCAAGCTGCTCGATCCTTTAGCAGATAAGCTTTTGATTTCGGTGGCGCTTGTAATGATGGTCCAGCAAGAGTTGATTTCAACTTGGGTTGCTGTCGTTATTATCGGCCGGGAATTCGTGATAACAGGCTTAAGGATGGTGGCGGCTGCACAGAAAGTTGCTCTGTCTGCTGATCAGTACGGTAAATTAAAAATGGTACTTCAGGTTATTGCAATAACGGCCGTGCTGTTAGGCAACGTTCCCTTTCGCTTCTTTACGACCATTCCGATCGATAATGTGATGATGATGCTGGCAGTCGTAATGACGATTTATTCCGGGTTCAATTACATTGCTAAAAACTACAAGCAGCTTAAATTAGTAGCATGAATAAAAAAGATATGTGAAGGCAAATGAAGTTGTACGCTAATACATGCAACAAGGTGGATACTCCAATCAATATCGCCGAATCGGGTCTGCCAATGAGCATAGATAAATTGTATTTGATCGTTCTAAAGAAATGGAAGTTGTTTCAAAAAGAAAAAGAAGCTCAATAAGCATTTTACTTACTGAAAGTGAGGCCGTGTTGATGGAGTTATTTGTGTTTGTTATTTTGCTGATTGGGCTATTGGGGATTATTGGTAATCAATATTCCGGGCTGAGAAGGATGGGAAAACTTCAAAAAACATTGGATGAGATTAATGAAGGCATTAAAACGATGAATGACCAGAGAAACAGACCGTAAGCATTTTGTAACAACAATGATAACTGATATGCCGAAGGAGTAACAACATGGGAACTTTAACGATCACGCGCTTTAATGGTGTTGAGAAATTCAGATTATCCGAGTCTAAAGCGTACTGTACATATAAACATGATGAGGATGGCAGTAAGCGAATCATGATGTGGTTTGAGGCCGAAACGGATGAGGAACCTTTGCTGACTGTACCGGATACTGAAGGGATGCAGATGAATCCGAGCGCCGAAGTAACGATCTATTTGGATGAACTGGATTTGAACCATTTTGAAGTGAGAAGATATGAGATTGAAGCTGGATACGATCAGGAACAAGATAACTGGGACGCCAGATTATATTATTTTGAGCATCAGGATGTAAACTGTAATGTTTTGACATTGGAGTATAAGGGTCAGGGAATTTTTGACCTTCACTGGAAGGGAACGACTACCGACATTTGTTATTACGATGGAAGTAAGCCGGATGCTATATTAGAGGTCGAAGGTGAGTTCCTGTTGGAAGAATATGAGCAGTGGTGCTGAATTTCATTGGTTGATGGATATAGCGGATCTCCTGTCCGCGTACACTCCCAAAAAGCCAAACATGGAGAAATAATGGAACGTCTGTCCTCAAGCATCCACAAAGAAGTGTGTTATCGTGGCGGTAATTGATTGACCTTCAACATATAATGTTACACGCAGCCTGAATAGGGTTTCTTTTTTTTATTAGGCAGGAGTTTTGTAGGGAAGAGCGATTTAATGAAATAGGCCATATATCGTATTACCAAACATCATATAAAGTGGGAGCCAAGACCCCTGTAATGCACATTTATGTTCCATTATTGACCATTAAAAGAAATGGAATCCTAAAAAATAAGAATGAGTGTTCTTAAATAGGTCTAAAGCAGGGTACGGAGATTACCAGAGATTAGGTATGATTTAATGTAAAGGATATTATTATTATTTATGTTCCAGTAGCGATTTGATGTAGGAGGGTATGAGTTTGGTTGAAATTACAGAGACATGGATCGATTCGCTTGCACCGAATAGTGCAGCCATTAAGAATGGGCAGGGCCTTGTTAAAAAGGGGCGGTTCTTGCAGCTGAATCACTCAGAGGATAAAGTCGTACTGTTCGGTACATGTGCGGGCAGCGGTAGCTCTCATTACCAACCGTCCGCTGATTTTGCGATACCTGAGAAACCGGTCATGCGCTGTACATGTCCTAGCAGACAGTTTCCCTGCAAGCATGTGCTTGGGCTGCTATATGCTTATGCAGATGGTGCAGCGTTTACGCCTGGTGTGGTGCCGGAAGATCTGGCGTCGAAGCGGGAGAAAGCGGAGAAACGGGAAGAGCGGAAGATCAAAGAAGCTGCCGAAGGTGCTGCACCTAAGCCTAAGAAGGTTAATAAATCCGCACTTAAAAAGAAGATCACTACTCAATTGGAGGGCTTGGACGTACTGGAAAAGCTGATCCACTCGCTTATCCGGAACGGGCTTGGCACCATGGATAAAAAAGAATTGAAGCTGATTAAAGATCATGTAAAGCAAATGGGCAATTATTACTTGTCAGGTGCTCAGAATGAGCTGCGTCGTCTGTCGCTGCTGTTGTCGGATGCAGAGGATCAAGAGACGGCCTATACTTATGCTGCCGAGCAGCTTGCGGTCATGAACGCTTTTATTAAAAAGGGGCGACTCTATTTAACCGCAAAGCTGGAAGATCCGGAGATGGCGCTTGATCATGAATCGACGATCGAAGAGTGGCTAGGGCACGCGTGGCAGCTGACCGAGCTGCAAAGCTTCGGACTGGTTAGTGAGCAGGTGGAACTGATCCAGCTTTCTTTTCTCAGTTATGCGGATGATGCACGGCAGGAGTATTTGGACATTGGATACTGGATTCAGAAGGACAATGGAGAAATCCACCGCACGATCCAGTACCGTCCTTATAAGGCTGCGAAGCTCATGCGTGAGGATGACAGCTTCTTCGAAGCAGCTCATATTTCTGTATTATACCGCTATCCGGGAGACATGAACCGACGGGTGCGTTTTGAAGAGATGACTTCAAGGGCTGTGACGGAACAAGACATGGCGTGGATTCAGAAGTATGCAACTAACTCCTACGCAGAAGCCGTTAAAAAGGTGAAGAACCAGCTGAAAAATCCACTGAGCGATAAACATCCGGTCATGCTCCTGCAGGTTTCCAAGGTCTGCCAGAATGGAGAAGGTCAATATGCAATCACCGATGAATCAGGTCAGTCAATTGGACTTGGTGATGTGTATTCAGAGCCAACGGTGCCTTTGCTGCGCTATCTTCCAGAGGATAAGCTGAGTGGGGTCTCCATGCTGGTTATGTTTAATCATTGCCTGAAGACGGGTCGTCTGTTAGCGCAGCCGTTAACCATTATTACGGAGAAGGAAATGATCCGACTGCTGTACTAGAGCAGTTAACGAAAGGGGAACGACAATGAGTACAGCATTACTACAGGAGCTTAACCAGGAGGTTAGGCGTTTATATATTGCAGGAAGCGAACTGGCTGTCGGCGATTTCCGACTGAAGCGGTTGCTGCCGCAGTTCCAACAGTTAGGAGAACGAGCTCCTGTGTTCAAAAGATTAGGTGAAGGCATTAGCGCGCTGATTGAACCGCAGCCCGGAAGCGACGTTAACTCCGCACAGCTTCTTCAGGATTTAAATCAGCTACTGAGCTCAGTGCTGCATACACAAGGAACTACGAACGTGGAAGGTGAACTTGCGACAGTTAATAACCGTCCTATTTCGCTGTCATCACATTTGTCATATCGTAAGCTTTCCGCTGTCCAAGTGGCTCTAACCACAAAAGGTGGCGGGCGATATGAGATCATTGTTGATGCTTGGAAGGAAGGTCTATTTCAGGATCTCCGCTTGGTTCACTTAGCAATTGAGGCGCTAAATGATCCCTATGTAGAAATAGCAGAGCTCGCTGGTAATCATATTTTGCCGTCGTATGGCCCCGAGATTGTCCCTTTCCTCGTTGAGAGCTTTGATCCGAAGGGTGGAAAGTCGGAATCCCGCAAGCTGCAGGTCATAGCGAAGACAGGCGGCAAGGATGTGCTTGAGCTGATCTATCAAGCTAGCGAAACGGGAACGGATGATGTGCGTTCTACGGCGATCAAGCTGCTAGCAGGCTATGAGGAATATGAATCCGATCTGATTGAATGGAGCCGGAACAAAAAGAAAGTGATCCGTGAAGCCGCATATGATGCGCTTGCCGAGAACGGTTCAGATACGTCTGTGGAGAGATTGTATGAAGCTTCATTAGGAAAAGACAAAGAGTTGGTGAATCCAGTACTGGCCAAATGCAATTCCGCTCTGTTAAAAGATTGGCTTGTCCGTGATTTATCTGCTGAGCTTCAATCTGTTTCTGAAGTGAAAGATGATAAACAGAAGATTGAGGAAATCTGGTCTAGGGTGAGGTTACTTCTATGGGCAATGGGTGATAAACAGAGTCCACAGCTGGAAGAGTTGTACCGGGATGTGCTCAAGCAATATTCCCTGTATATGATCTCTTTAGGCTGGGGGTATCTAATGAACGAAGCGGTAATCTACATGGGGCGGATCGATACCGCGGAAGCCAGGGAACTGCTTCGTGAAAATGCGGAGCAAGATTTAAAGCATTTCAAACACAGTGATTCCTATGTTAATAAGGTGTTCAGTAAAGCCCATCGTGTGCTCTCGCCTGAACGCTTATATGAACAGTATGAGGAAGTCCTGGTTCAAGGCTTTGCATCCTCTACTCTAAGCAAAGTGGCCAAAGAGCGAAAAAAATTGCTGGGCACCATTGGGGATTTGGTTATCCACCGGGAATACAGAGCTTATGAGGATATCGTGTCTTTTGCGGACAAAGGAAGCTACACCTATTATGTTGAGATGCTGCCGCAGGAGCAGATGGCAATAAGCTGGGATCATAGATGGCTGGAGCTTTTTATTGAGCAGGATGAATTTACACTAGTAAGCGCGTTTGCCCGGCAAGGACATAAGGCTGCGGAAGTGTACTTGCTGGAAAAGCTGAAGAACTCTCCCGAATTCCGCAACCGGTTCGCCAACCTGATAATCATGGGGTTGGTTCGTTCGGGAATGAAGGACGAAAATTTATATGAAGCTTTGGTTACTGCCCTGGAAGATGAGCGGAACAAGGATTGTTATGAGATTGAACCCTTTATATTCAAGCAGCTATGTCGTCTACCATCCAGCTATTATGACCGCGTTCAAGTGATACTACCTAACTTTAAGGCTAATGCTGAAGATCAGCTTCAATATGTATTACGGAATATGAAAAGCTTAGTAAGAACATAAAAGGAGTGAAATATATGACAGTTGGTCAAGAGCAATTACAGGATATCATGCGTCAACCCGCAGAAATATTGTTCCGTCATGAGTTGGAAGCACTTCGTAAAGAGGATACCGGCAAAATTCCGGCAGGATGGCAAATGTCTCCGCAGTCGGTGCTTAAATTCATCGTTGGCGGCAAGGCGGGTAAGGCCGAGATTACCCCTAAATATATTGGTAACAAAAGATTAATTGAGATGGCGATTGCGACACTGGTAACCGATCGAGCGCTATTGTTAATAGGAGAACCGGGAACCGCCAAATCATGGTTGTCAGAAAATCTCTCGGCAGCTATCTATGGGAATTCGGGTCTGGTCGTACAGGGAACGGCCGGAACGACTGAGGAGCATGTCCGGTATTCCTGGAACTATGCAATGCTGCTCGCGCAGGGGCCGACACGTGAAGCACTGGTGCAAAGCCCGATCATGCGGGCTATGGAGGCGGGTGGAATCGCCCGTTTCGAGGAGATTTCTCGCTGTGCGTCAGAGGTGCAGGATGCTCTCATTTCCATTTTGTCCGAGAAGACGATATCGGTGCCTGAACTTGGAAAAGAAATGAACGCCCGGAAAGGCTTTTCCATCATTGCGACAGCGAACACAAGAGATCGGGGAGTTAATGAAATGTCGACGGCGCTCAAACGGCGCTTTAACATAATTGTTCTGCCAGCTCCTGCGGATCTGAATACGGAAATTGAAATCGTGAAAAAGCGTGTGTCCGAGATTGCCGCTTCTTACGACTTACAAGCTGCTGCACCTGCTGATGAAGCACTGCTCAAGGTCGTTACGATTTTCCGAGAGCTGCGCAGCGGCATGACCTTGGACAAAAAAGAGAAAGTGAAGTCTCCAGCAGGAGTTATTTCAACGGCGGAAGCCATTTCACTGCTGACGAACAGCATGGCTCTGGCAGCTAGCTTTGGCAGCGGTGAGCTGACGGATGAAGATCTGGCTGCAGGACTTCAAGGCGCGATAGTTAAGGATGATGATAAGGACCGGCTGGTGTGGAAGGAATATCTCGACAATATTATGAAGAAACGTGGGGCGCAGTGGCGTGGCCTATATAATGCTTGCAAGGAGATAAACCAGTGAATGCTGCTGGCGTACATATTTTTGGAGTTCGGCATTTGTCTCCCGCCGGTGCTAAGCATTTAATAGATTTTCTGGACGATATCCGTCCAACGGCCGTACTCATTGAAGGACCGTCAGATGCGACATCGGAAATCCGCCATCTGACTAATATAACAACGAAACCTCCGGTAGCCATTTTGGCATTTACCGAAGAACTGCCTGTAAGGACGGTTTTGTGGCCCTTTGCGGTTTATTCTCCGGAGTATCAGGCCATGAAGTGGGCACAGAAACACGGCGCTCATACCGCATTTATTGACCTTCCGTCATCGTCGGCGGTATGTCTGCAAGATCTGCGTGCTAAAGCGATGGATGATATCCCTGATGGGGGAGAAGATGAAGGAACATCTGCAGAGACAGGCACAACGGAGTCTATGAATGAGAGTCAGCCCGAAGAAAATTCGATATACAGCCGGATTGCTGAGCTGGCTGGAGAGTATGATTACGATATGTATTGGGAGCGCAGCTATGAACATAATTTGAATGCCGGGGCTTATCAACATTCTATACTCGCTTTTTCGAAGCAGATGCGGGAGTTGTCGGAAGAGAAGGAACGGCTTGAGGATACATTGGAATACGCCTACAACGCCGTAAGGGAGTCCTACATGCGTCGGCAGATTGTTGAGGTCATCGAAGCAGGTCATAAACCGGAACAAATTGTAGTTGTATGCGGGGCATATCATGCTTCTGCTCTCACGGATCTGTCCGAGCGAATGAATGATGAGGAATTGAAAAGCCTTCCTTCCCGCGCTACGAAGTTGACACTCATGCCTTATTCTTACTATAAACTTTCATCTCTCTCAGGTTATGGTGCCGGGAATATAGCTCCTCAATATTTCGAGATGATGTGGGACCGAATGGTTCAGGGGACGCTTACAGAATTGCCGCATCATTATTTATCTAAGGTTGCGGGTTCGATGAGAAAGAATGGAACCCATCGCTCAACAGCGGAGGTTATTGAAGCGGTTCGGCTCGCGGAGTCCCTCGCAGCTCTGCATGGAGGTAGCGCACCAACTCTTCGTGACCTGCAGGATGCAGCTCAGACTTTGCTTGGGCGCGGAGAACTTGAGGTTATAGCCGAAGAACTTGCGAGGACGGACATCGGCACATCGATTGGACAGCTCGCCGAAGGAGTCAGCCAAACACCGATTCAGGATGACCTTAACCGTCAGCTTAAGAGATTGAAGCTCGAGAAATTTAAATCTGTTGTAGCCAATGATGTGATACTGGATTTGCGTGAGAACCGGAGGGTAAAGTCGGAGGAGTCCGCTTACCTTGATTTGAATCGCTCTTTTCTGTTTCATCGGTTAAAGCTTCTCGGGATCGATTTTGTAAGTGCCAGACCGAGTGGGCAAGAGCAGGCTGCATGGGCGGAACACTGGGTTGTGAAGTGGACGCCGGAGGTCGAGATACAGATTGTCGAGTCGACACTGCTCGGGGAGACGGTAGAAGTCGCTTCAGCTTATGTGCTTCAGCAGAAGCTGACGGACTGCAGTTCGATTGAGGAAGCCTCATCTCTGATCCGTATAGCTTATGAATGCGGGATGATACACCAGATGGAAGAAGGACGTCAGACCCTGCAGAGACTTGCTGTGGACAGTCGGGATGTGATGGGGATTGCGGCTGCATCTAGAGAATTGTCCATTCTTATCCGGTATGGCGGCAACAGACGAATGGATACGCAGCCACTTGTACCACTGTTGCAGCAGCTGTTTATGCGGGCCTGCTTGTTTTTACTGGATGCAAGCCAGTGCAGTGATGAAGTGTCGAGCTCGATGATTACTGCTATGAATGAGCTGAATAGTGTAGCTATGGAGCATGTAGAGCAGGTGGATGAAGGGCTATGGCTTCAGGAGCTGCAGCATCTGTCAGAGCGGGACGACCGCAATCCTCGTCTGTCGGGGTATGCCTGCGCCATTTTGATGGAGCGCAGTGCGATATCGGCACAGCAATGTGCTGAAGAAGTTTCACGAAGACTATCCCCCGGGATTCCGGCTGATCTTGGAGCAGGATGGTTTGAGGGGATGTCCATGCGTAACCGTTATGCGCTACTGTCACGTCTCAGTCTATGGGAGCAGCTGAACGAATATATTTTGTCTCTTGACGATGATGAATTTACTCGTGCACTTGTATTTTTACGGAGGGCCTTTAGTACGTTTTCCCCGAAGGAGAAGACGATGATAGCCGAGCTGCTGGGTGAATTATGGGGAGTGAATGCAGAGCAGGCTGCTGAAATCCTGACCGGCGACTTGAAGGAGGAAGAAGTAAAGATGATTGACGATTTGAATGATTTTGATTTTGAGGATTTTTGAGTATGAGTACAATATCAGAACAAGCCAAGATATCCAGGTGGCGACTTATACTCGGCCAGTCAGCGGAAGAGCAGCTAGCTGGATATAGTCCCGTAGGGAATATCCAGCTGTCGGAGGAAGAGCTGATTATGGACCGGGCGCTGGCAGCCATTTATGATAATACGGACGGCGCAATGGAAGATGGGGGCACGACCTCAGGCTCGAGAGGAGCCGGACAAGGAAAATCGGCTCCCCGACTCGCTCAGTGGTTAGGGGATGTGCGATCATTTTTCCCGGAAGATGTCGTATCGATCATTCAGAATGATGCGATGGAACGGAAGGGATGGAAGCAGCTGTTGTTTGAACCGGAGGTTCTGGCTACGGTCAAGCCGGACATTCAATTGGTTGGCACGCTGTTGTCCCTCAAAGGCAAAATTCCCGAAAAGACGAAGGATACGGCCCGTTTGCTTGTAAAGGCGGTCGTGGATGAGTTGGTTGCACGAATGCAGGATGACATTCGCAGGGCAGTTACCGGCGCGTTGAACCGCAGGCAGCATACCCCTCTTCCCTCGCTTAGCGGCATAGACTGGAAGCGAACGATTGGGCGGAATTTGAAAAATTATAATTCTGACCGGAGACAGCTCATCCCGGAGAAATTTTATTATTTCGACCGAGCCAAGCGCAGCAAAGAGTGGACTGTCATTGTGGATATTGACCAGAGTGGATCGATGGCGGAGTCCGTCATCTGGGCCTCGGTTATCGGCTCCATTTTTGCAAGTATCCCATCGCTGGACACCCGTGTGGTCGTGTTTGATACGGAGGTTGTCGATTTGACCGAGCAGTGTGCCAATGATCCGGTAGATATGCTGTTTGGTATTCAGCTTGGCGGCGGTACGGATATTCATAAATCAGTCGTTTATTGTGAGCAGTTTATTGAAGAACCGAAAAAGACGCTGTTTATTATCATCTCGGATTTGTACGAGGGCGGCAATCAGGCTGGACTGATCCGGCGTATGCGTGAATTGCGGGAATCGGGTGTCAAAACGATGTGTCTGCTGGCGTTGTCCGATGAAGGCAAGCCATTTTACGATGAAGGAGTCGCCAAATCATTGTCGCGTGATGGTACGCCTTGTTTCGCTTGTACTCCTGCGCTGCTTCCGCAGCTGGTGGAAGGAGCACTGAAAGGGCAGGACCTGGCAGAACTCGCGAAGCGGCTCGGCACGAAGGGGATTTAATGATGAAGTTTATTATTGAAGAGGTGTTCTTATGAATTCAGTGTATTTAAAGTTAATTACGGATGAGAGTAAAGAAGAATGCCTGCTTCTAAGGCCGCAGAAATTTCAAGAGAGATTTGTAGCTTCCAATGCAGACTCTTTAAAGAAAGCGGAGCAAGAGCCGACTTCCAGACCCTATGGTATTTATGCGGAGAATGTCATGGTTGGTTTTGCTTTATTTGATGAAGAGCCTTATCCTGATGATGGCTACTTCTGGATCTGCCGATTTATGATCGATGAGAGATACCAGCGGAAAGGGTACGGGAGAGCGGCACTTGGAGAAATTCTGAACAAGATGCGTAGCCATCCTACATGCACCAAAATTCGAATATCTCACGTGCCCGATAATACGACAGTGAATCAATTATATAAGCAATTCGGATTTGTGGAGACCGGAGAAGAGATCGGCGGAGAGACGGTACTGGATCTCATATTCTGAACAATCGGGGACCTGAAAAGGATCTGCGCAAGGATTTTATATCCGGGTGCGCGATCCTTTTTATTTTCGATAAAAACAGTACCTCGCTGCTACTGACGACGCTCAGTAACTTTGCTATATTGAGAATACCGCTAACTCTGAGAAGGAGGAAAATCCGTGAAAGATACGTCCGGCAAACAAGCATCATTACTTATCCGTTTTTTTGTTCCTTATGCGCTAATTTTGTTCAGTGCGCTGCTTGTCGGCTGGTTCGCCTATAATAAGACCTCCAACCTTGTCGAGAGCGAGACGATGAAGAGCAACACCGCCGTATTAGGCCAAATCCGGGAAGCGCTCGACCGGCGTCTTGCCGAAATCGAGACGATTGCGCGCCAGATGTCCAGTGAACCGAAGATACAATCTTTTCAATTCGTCAAAGACCCTTTCGGAGGCAAGAATCCATACAGTTTATGGGATTTGGAGAAAAGCCTGTTTGACTATCGTATGTTTAATCATTTTATTGTGGATTATTATGTTGCTTTCAAAAACAACGGGATGTTTATCTCCCCACGAAAAGTATATACGATGAAGCAGTTTTATGACCTGCAGCTTCATTATGACGGTCTTACGCTGGAAGAGTGGCGGAGCCGGCTGTTTGACACCTATCACTATAAAACCTATATGCCGGGTACCTCGGTCGTGTATGAAGGGAAACACTATTCCGTTGTGAGCTTTATGCAATCTTTTGGGCTTAAAGGCAGCGGTGGAGTAATTACGGTTCTTATCAACAATGAGCAGATTCAAGAGATGCTTCGAAACATTGATTCCGAACAGGGAGGATTCGCCTATATTGCTGACCAGAACGGAAACTTGATCAGCCACATCGGATTGGACGAAGATTCGATCAATTTGAAAGCGCTTCCCACAAAAGGAGACTTCTCCCAGCTGACATGGAACGGTCAGGAAATGCTTGTGACCGAGACCACGTCTGCTTATAACGGATGGACTTATGTATCCGCACAGCCGAAAGCGGTTGTACTCGAAAAAGCGTATTACATCAAACAGCTTACATTCACTGTATTTCTGATTGCACTTATTTTGGGCCTTATGATCGCGGCTTATTTTGCTTATCGGAGCAGTCGCCCGTTCCTCAAACTGTTGCAGATGCTTCCGGTTTCCCGTTCGGAGGACAACCCTCATATGCTTCGTAACACGGTGGACTATATCCGCAGCTCGGTATCTGATCTGATTGAAAGGCATGATGCTCTGAAAGGACGGCTTGACGAGCAGCTTCCGCAAATGCGGAGTGTTTTTTTCGATAGGCTACTTAAGGGAGGATATACATCCATGCGGGATGTAGAGGTAGCTTTGGAGCATTCGCGGATCGAACTCCGCAGTTCGCAGTATGCCGTCGTTATTTTGCGTCTTCGTGGCTACCATGCTCCTTATAATGAAGAAATATTGACAGAGATGGATATCGTGAAGCTGGGTATTCGTGACCGGATTGAGGAGTCTTTACATCACTGTGTCATCGTGCATGATTTAGGAGAGAACTTGTTGGCACTAATGCTGCATGATACAGAAATCAACTCGGATGATTTTATGATTAAGATGAGGTCACTGCTAAGAGAAATTTATGAAGATCTTACAGGAGAAACGGGTGCTGGACTTTATATGGCTGCTGGCGGCGTACAGACCCGGTTGACGGAGCTGTACCGGTCTTTCAGTGAAGCCAAATTTGTTCTGCAGCATGCCAGGTGGCATGAAAGTGATCCGATTCTTTACCATGAGGATGTAGAACTAACGGTTCCTAGCTATTTTTATCCTTCAGATGTGGAATTAAGATTAATTCAGCTTGTAAAATCGGGCAACAAAACGGAAACTGGACAGCTCATTCAACAAATTCAGGAGAAAAATGCGGGGGATAGGCAGCTGCCATTGGTCGTGGAAAGGTTGTTTGCTCATGAATTATGCGGCACATTGATGAAGTGTTGTGAACAAGCTGCGGGTGCTGACATTGCCGAAGAAGCGGAAACGGTATTAAAAGCTGCGGATCCGGCACTTCCTCCTGTCGAGGCCATCGAAATGTTATGTGCTTCGCTGCTGAGTCTGTGCCGTAAGAATGAAGAGCGGAAAAAAAGCCATAATGATGATTTAACAAATCGTCTGATTGCTTATATCGATGTGCATTATCCGGAGAGTGAATTAAGCTTGACCGTATTGGCACGTGAAGCGCGTACCTCAGAAGCGTACGTGTCCTATTTCTTCAAAGAACAAACGGGACTTAATTTCTCTGATTATTTGGAGAACATTCGTATGCAGGAGGCCAAGCGGCTCTTATTAGAGAGTGGTAAGCCAGTCAGTGAAATCGCGGCAGCCGTCGGCTACTTATCGCTGAATACGTTCAGCCGGGCGTTCAAGCGCGCGAATGGCATCAGCGCCACGGAATATAGGCGAAATCATGAGGCTGGATAAGGTATTTTCTAAAGAAAAGTTAAGTTCATGAATGCTGAATAATGGAGATTCTAAAGAACGGAATAACTTTAAAAATGAGATGATTTACGAAAAAACCAAGTCCATCTATACTTCAAATCACCGGACCGGTCGGTATGACCATTTTATAGATTGGGGTGATAGGCACTGAAGGGCTGGAAGAATATCAGAGTCAAATGGCAGCTGTACGCACTCTTTTCACTGCCGCTATTGTACATTATCATTTTCAAGTACGTGCCTATGTACGGAGCGTCGATTGCCTTTAAAGATTTTAATGTAACCAAAGGAATCGGAGGGAGCGCGTGGGTAGGTTTCGCTCATTTTGAGCGGTTCTTCCACTCACACGAGTTCTGGAGATTGCTGCGGAATACTCTATCCATTAGCTTTTACACGCTGATTGCCAGTTTTCCGTTCCCGATTCTGCTTGCGCTAGGACTGAATTATGTAAGAAACAAGAGATTCAAAAACATGGTTCAGATGGTGACGTATGCACCATATTTTATTTCACTCGTTGTTCTTGTCGGTCTGCTCCTTCAGTTTCTGGATCCCAGAACAGGGCTGATTAACACCATTCTTGGCTGGATCGGCATCGGACCATTTCATTTTATGGCGGAGGCGTCATGGTTTCAGTCTATCTATGTCTGGTCTCATGTATGGCAGAATGTCGGATTTTCCTGCATCATATTTTTGGCAACGCTTGCAGGGATCGATCCCGCTCTACATGAAGCGGCTGTTATTGACGGAGCAACCAAAGTGCAGCGTATGCGGCATATTGATCTGCCAGGTATTATGCCGATCGCGGTTATTTTGCTCATACTGAACACGGGGCAAATGTTGGAAACAGGATTTGAAAAAATACTGCTTATGCAAAATGCGCTGAATTTGCGTTCATCGGAAGTCATTGATACGTATGTGTACAAGGTCGGATTGGTCTCTCAGGCCATGAACTTTTCATACGCTACAGCGATCGGTCTGTTCAAAGCGGTCATTGGATTTATTCTGCTGCTAATTGTTAATCAAACAGCCAAACGGCTTAAACAGGAAAGCTTATGGTAAGGGGGCGAAACATATGCAATCGAAGACCATAAAAGAATCGGGCTCCGACCGCCTGTTTACGATCTTTAATTATGTCATGCTCTCCATTGTTCTCATCGTTGTTCTTTATCCGTTAATTTATGTTGTAAGCGCTTCATTCAGCTCGAGCAGTGCAGTGCTGTCCGGTAGAGTGTGGCTTTGGCCCGTTGAACCAACGCTGGAAGGCTATAAAGCAGTATTTAAAAATACCATGGTTGTCAAAGGTTTTATGAACACCATTTTTTACACAATGGCCGGTACTGCCATTAACTTGGTGCTTACCGTCATGGCGGCATACCCACTCTCACGTAAAGACTTTCAGGGACGCAATGTCTTTATGCTGCTGTTCGTATTCACGATGCTGTTTAACGGAGGACTCATTCCGACTTATCTGATCGTGAAGGATCTTGGCATGATCGATACCGTGTGGGCCATGTTGATCCCGGCAGCACTGTCAGTGTGGAATGTCATTATTATGCGTACTTATTTCCAGACGACGATTCCGAGTGAACTGCTCGAAGCGTCTCAACTGGATGGATGCACGGATTTCCGTTTTTTGCGAAGTATTGTATTACCGCTCTCGGGTCCTATTCTGGCAGTCATTGCGTTGTTTTACGCTGTCGGACATTGGAATCAATATTTCAACGCCATGATTTATCTGAAACGGGCGGATTTGTATCCGCTGCAATTGGTGCTCCGCGATATTCTCGTTCAGAACGAGGTTAATATCGAAATGCTCGGTGATGCCAAGACCGCAGCAGCCCGCCAAGGTTTGCGAGAATTGCTCAAATATTCACTGATTGTAGTGACCTCGGTTCCGCTGCTTGTTGTGTATCCGTTTCTTCAGAAGTTTTTTGTTAAAGGCGTTATGATCGGTTCCATAAAAGGATAAAGTTCCATTTCCATTTGAAATCAGGGAGGGTCATTATGAAAAAAAGATTAAAGATAGCATTCAGCGCATTTACGGCGCTCAGCATTCTGCTGGCCGGATGCTCAGGAGGTACGGATAAGGCTGGAACGGACAAGGAGAAGGACAGCGCAGCGCAAGCGGTTAAGCTGTCGGAGCCAGGCACTTATCCTCTTGTAACGGAGAAAGAGACCTTGAAGGTCATGGTTCGAGGAAACCCGTTGGTCGAAAATTTTGCAACGAATGAGTTTACGAAGTGGTACGAAGAAAAGACGAACGTGCATATCGAATGGGAGGTTGTTCCGGAGCAAAGTATGCAGGAGAAGCTGAATCTTGTGCTGGCAAGTGAGGACTATCCGGATGTTATTATGGGTCTGAACATTTCTCCTTCGCAGCAGATGATTTACGGCTCGCAGGGTGCGTTTATTCCGCTCAATGAATTGATTGAGAAGCAGGGAACACAGACGAAAAAATTGTTTCAGGATTACCCGGAAATCAAATCAACGATTACCGCGCTCGACGGCAACATCTATGCCCTTCCGGAAATCAACGATTGCTACCACTGTTCCATGAGCCAGAAAATGTGGATTTATGAGCCATGGCTCAAAAAGCTGAATCTTGAAATGCCGAAAACGACAGACGATCTGTACAATGTGCTGAAAGCATTTAAAGAGCAGGATCCGAACGGGAACGGAAAGGCTGATGAAATTCCGCTGTCCATCTCGCCAAAATCATGGAGATCCTCGATCGATGCGTTCCTTATGAACTCTTTTATCTACAATCCGGTTTACGGATCAAGCTATAAACATATTTTTGTTAAAGACGGGAAAATGGATGTGGCTTATAACAAACCGGAGTGGAAGGAAGGGCTTCGTTATATGAATAAGCTGTATCAGGATGGTCTGATCGCTCCGGAGTCGTTCACGCAGGATGATAACCAACTGATTCAGATCGGCGAAAATCCGGATACGGTTATTCTGGGCGCGTCTACAGGAGGACATCAGGGCGTCTTTACCCAACTGCTGGGTGATAGCGGACGATGGAGTGAGTACAAGGCGGTTCCTCCATTAAAGGGTCCCGGCGGTGTTCAGTATGCAGCTAACGATACAACAGCTTTAACACCGGGTGCCTTTGTTATTACGAAAAAAGCGAAAAATCCAGAGCTTGCCTTGCGCTGGGCTGACGGTTTATATGAAAAAGAGCATACGCTTCGCAGCGTTTATGGCCGTCCGAATGAGGAGTGGCGTGATGCAAAAGAAGGAGAGAAAGGGATTAATGGTGAACAAGCTGTATGGTCCGAATTGAAATCTTTCGGTACCGTTCAGAACGTAAACTGGGCTCAGACAGGACCAGCTATGCGTACCAATGAATTCCGTCTGAGTGCGGTAGCAAAAGGTGACGATGATTTAGAGGTAATTCTGTACAACGAAACGAAGAATAAATATGAACCATATGAGCCGAAGGATGTTTCCACGGTACCGCCTCTCTTCTTGACCAATGAGCAGGCTTCAGAGGTTGCAGATCTGGCCAAAACTGTAAACGATTACGTAGACGAAATGATCGCACGTTTTGTCATCGGAGATGCTGATCTGGACAGCGAATGGGACGGATATGTTCAGCAGTTAGAGGCCATGAATCTCGCACGCTACTTGGAAATTTACCAGCAAGCTTATGATGCGAAAAGCAAATAACAGCAGATGGAGGGATTTTAATCAATGAATCCGAGATTTAATAGAACCGCTACGCTTATGAACGACCGTTTCGGGCTGTTTATTCACTGGGGACTGTACGCCATACCGGCAAGAGGAGAATGGGTAAGGAGCCAGGAGCGCATCTCAAATGAACAGTATCAGTCTTATTTCGAGGAGTTTGATCCATCACGCTATGATCCGCGCAGCTGGGCAAAGGCCGCAAAAGCCGCAGGTCAGAAATACGCGGTAATGACAACCAAGCATCATGACGGTTTCTGCCTGTTTGACAGCAAGCTGACGGAATACAAGGCAACTAACACACCCGCGGGAAGAGATTTGATTCGGGAATACGTTGATGCATTCCGTGAGGAAGGCATTGCCGTCGGATTTTATTACTCTATCATCGACTGGTATCATGACGACTATCCGGCCTACGGTGACCGCATTCACCCGATGCGCGGAGTGGAGTCTTTCAAAGATAAGGAACAGGATTTCAACCGTTATCTCGACTATATGCATGGTCAGGTTAAAGAACTACTAACGAATTATGGGAAAATTGATATCATGTGGTTTGATTTCTCTTATGACGATATGACCGGGGAAAAATGGCGGGCGACAGAGCTGATGGAAACGATCCGATCGCTGCAGCCGGATATTGTCATTGATAACCGGCTCGGCGGTAACATTATGGCGGCTGAACCGGAAGTATATGCTGGTGATTTTTATTCACCTGAACAGATTATTCCTCCTCGCGGGATTGTGAATGAGCTTGGAGAACCGGTACCTTGGGAGGCATGCATTACGCTGAACGGAAACTGGGGTTACCATGCCACCGACAATGCATATAAGTCACCACGCCAGGTTGTAAGGGCACTCGTGGAATGCGTCAGCAAGAACGGAAACCTGCTGCTGAATGTCGGACCCGATGCAGAAGGGGAGATACCTCAGGAATCACTAGAAATATTATCCAAGGTCGGTGAATGGATACGCCGTAATGGAGACAGCATTTATGGCTGTGGAATAGCGGAGCTGGATAAGCCGGAATGGGGACGTTATACACAGCGGGGAAATAAGTTGTATGCCCACATCTTTGATCGCGGCATTGGCCCTATTTATTTCCAGGGATTGAAGGGAAGAATCAAAAAAGCGCGTCTGCTCGCGGACGGGAGTGAGCTGCGGGTGGAGACTCCTTGGATGGCGGAGCAGTATTCTGACACGGGAAGCGGTGCTTTTATCCACCTAGCTGGCGGAGAACTTCCAGATGAGCTGGATACTGTCATCGAACTCGAGCTGATCGATAACGAGTCTGTTGCTCTGGGCGGTGAACAGTCATGAGAGTGGGGGTCAGCACCTATAGCCTTTTGAACGCAATCAAATCGGGAGAGATGACGGTACTGGATGTGATTGATTGGATCGCTGAAAACGGTGGGGAGCATATGGAGATAGTTCCTTATGGCTTCACTCTGGAGGATCAACCCGAACTTGCGGATGCTGTTCGGGAGCGTGCAGCAAAGGTCGGAATTGGGTTGTCCAATTATTCGATGCCTGCGAATTTTGTGCAGGAGGGAGAAGAGGCCTTTGAGGCTGAGATGGAGCGGGTTAAGAGTCATGTGGATACCGTCCACAGGCTTGGCATGAAGCATATGCGTCATGATGTGACGTTATTTACCCTTCCGTCGGAGAAGCATGGTATCAATTACCTGGAGGACAACTTGGAACAGATCGTAAAGGGATGCCGGATCATTGCTGATTATGCCGCTCAGTTCGGTATTACCACAACGATTGAGAACCATGGAGTCAGTGTTCAGGCCAGCGACCGGGTACAGCGCGTGCTGCAGGCGGTTGACCGTCCGAACTTCAAAACGACTCTCGATATTGGCAACTTCTTGTGTGTGGATGAGCAGCCGCTTGTCGGTGTGAAACGCAACTTACCATACGCCTCACTTATCCATGTGAAGGATTTTTATATTCGTCCGTTCGATCAGAACCCGGGCAGCGGTGACTGGTTCCGTACGTCACACGGCAACTATTTGCGTGGTTCCATCTTTGGTCAGGGGGATGTCGATGTACGCCGGGTACTGCGCTTGATCAAGGAATCTGGTTATGACGGAGATATCACACTGGAGTTCGAAGGTATGGAGGAGTGCCGTGAAGGTACACGGCTTGGTCTTGAAAATCTGAGACGTATCTGGGATGAAGTGTAATCACTTAAGCTAGCTAGGATGGGCTTCTGCTATTATAGTTTGATTATATTAAGCGGATTATTTTAAAATTATGTTCATTTGCTGTGAAAACAGGCTAACCGAGAATTCTTGGTTAGCCTGTTGGTTGTTGCGATCTATGAAAGGATGGAATATTTAACGTCCCATATCGATCAGCTAGTGAGAATGAGGTGGGATTTCACCAACGAATATAACGAAGTTAAGATAGCGGAAGAGCATTACGAAGATTTTTATGAAGAGTGCAGGGTGTTTTTGGATCAAGCTATTCAGGGGGATAAATAGAATTTTACAAGCGCAACGGCTACAAGCACTGTGTAGAACCGATGGAGCTTATGCTGGAGTAGTTTGTACAGGTGAGTTTTGGGGAAGAAGAAACCGATCAGTCGGCATCATATTGAAGAAAGAGGAAGCGAGTATGGAGAATGGAATCACTATATCCGAAGTAACATCTATGAATGCTGTGATGGTGGAAGAATTTTCAGATTTGTTGATTCGCGTAGTGGAAGATGGGGCTTCGATTGGTTTTCTGGCGCCTGTTGAAGAGAAAGAAGCTAGAGCTTATTGGGAGAGTGTGACGGAAACTGGCGTTATGATGTTCACTGCTTCTATGGCGGGAACAATAGTTGGTACGATACAACTGCATTTGGCTATGAAGCGCAACGCCTCCCACCGTGCAGAAATCATGAAATTGATGGTGCACCCGGATTTTCGAAAAAGAGGCATCGCAAGACTTCTTATGCACACGGCAGAGCAGAGAGCTGTAATAGAAGGAAGAACTTTAATCGTTCTGGATACTAGAGCAGGTGATCCATCAAATCTGTTATATCAGTCGATGGATTATATGGAAGCGGGTCGGATTCCTTATTTTGCAAGATCCTCGAATGGAAGTTTGGATGAAACCGTGTTGTATTATAAGCTGTTAACTAAAGAATAAGAAAATCCTTCATGATTTCAGATATATCTTATTGGAACAATATGGTCACACGCCGTGGATAGAGAAACATGCAAAAAGAGAATTTTAGATGTTTTGTTAAAGGAGTTGGAACTTTCCTAACGAGTTGTAGACCTTCCTCCATGTCGAAAGTGCTAAATCACCTGTAATAATAGTTTATTTCCCCCAAAATGGGGCATAGGTGAGTACTACAGACAGGAGGCGATGAAATGAAGAAAAGAACGTACCAAATTGTTGCAGGGGCCATGTTGTGTTTAGGTCTTATCTATGCTGCAGCTAACGCTGAAGAAATATTAAATGCCGTCCGGCAAACAACTCCCGATTCACTTACTCACAATGGTGTAACTAATGTTCCAGATCTTGCGGTTACTGAAAAGATTGACAAACCGGTATTTCGGGAAGTATCCACAAATTCGGTTTCTGTTAAGCTGTTTAATGCAGCGGGTGAACCTACAGGGGTTGCTTCATTTGAACAGGTGGACGATGGTGTGAAAGTGAAGGTTTCCGTTTCCGGTCTGACCCCGGGCAAGCATGGATTCCATGTACATGAGAACGCAATCCAGTCGTTTGATTTCAAGACTGCTGGCGGACACTTCAATCCGACGGATAAACACCATGGCCTTGAACACCCAGAAGGAAGTCACGTTGGCGATATGCCAAATTTGGTAGTTGAAAAAGATGGTACAGTTAAAACAGAACTGCTGATTAAACATGCATCGCTAGATAAGAATCAGGCTAATTCCTTGCTTGGACGATCGCTCATAATCCATGAAGACGAAGACGATGGTAAAACCGATCCTGCAGGTAATTCCGGTAATCGAATAATGGGCGGGAACATCCCTAAATAACGGATCAGAATTGTTCCGTGAATATGTAAATGTTAAAGAAAACGTATCTTCCCAACGGAGATGCGTTTTTATTATTTTTCCGTATATATCTATCTTTATTTACAATTTATAGGATATAATTAGTCTGCAAGAGTTAGGGTGAAACGGAGGTAGAGGTGGATATGACCGAGCAGTTGGCACGCATCGTGGACAACCACCTTTGATCCTGATCTGCATTACGGTTATGGCTGGTTTTTGGGATCTGATTTTAACCTGATCGGTGGCGGAACACCTGGATTTCGTTCAGAAATCTGGCATTACCCTGAACTGGATACAAGAATCATTATGCTGTGGAATTATGAAAAGATTGACTCGCACCGACGATTTCACCAAATGAACCCTCTAATTTTTCAACTGTAATATGAATCAATAACCGATACCTGTTTAATAAAATATATTACCCAGTTTTGTGTTGATTCTTAAACCTGGGCCGGGTATAAATGTGAAGGTGGGAGCCTATTGGGGAAAGTTACCGTGTACCATGTTGACGCATTCTCTGTCACAGCCAATCAGGGAAATCCGGCAGGAGTTGTTCTGGATGCCGATCATTTGAAGCCTGGTGATATGCAGAAGATCGCTTTTCAGGTCGGATTTAATGAAACGGTTTTTGTATTGAAATCTGAGATCGCCGACCTAAAATTGAAGTATTATACTCCGGGTCATGAAATCAATCTGTGCGGGCATGCAACCATAGCATCATTATACTGCTTGAAAACACGAGGTTTTTTTGAAGGTCGCGATTCAATCCAGATAGAAACCAATGGTGGCATACTTCCCATTTCTTTTAACGCTGAGGATCATCTAATAATAGGCATGAAGCAGCAGAGTCCGGAATTTATTCCTTTTGATGGAGATACCCGAAAACTAGCAGAGTCCCTGGGATTAAATGAAGACTGTTTGGATGTCACGAAGCCCATTGTTTATGGTAGTACAGGAATTTGGACTTTATTAGTTCCAATAAGGCAATTGGATAGTTTCAAAATCATGAAGCCAAATAATAAACAGTTTCCTGAAATATTAGCCCAGAATCCCAAAGCGTCTGTACATCCTTTTTGTTTTGAAACTTATGACGAGAATGCGTTCATGCATGCGAGACATTTTTCATCCCCTTACTCTGGTACAGTTGAAGATCCGGTAACAGGTACGGCCTCGGGCGTGATGGGCGCTTACTATTTAACCTATATAGATCAGAATTTGAATGAAATTCAATTTATCGTAGAGCAGGGGCAAGAGATCAATAGGGATGGAAAAGTGCATGTACACGCCATACGACAAAATGAGATGGATATTTTTATTTCGGGCACAGCGGTCTTGGTTAAAGAGTTTGAAGTGGAATATCTCTAATATTTTTATAATAAGAGAGCTCGATACTATATAATTGGAAGTGGATAGTTGTATAAAGTACATCACTACTTCGTGACTGGTCGCCAAAGGTTACATTGTTGCACTTTATACAACAAAATAGATAGAAAGTCATTTGTTAGCCACTCCTCAGAAGAAATTATTGTACAATTTACAACAATGCCAGTAAAATCAGGCCTTCAGCCAGTCTACTGTTGTATAACATACAAGATTAATACACCCTTAATCCGTATCATGTCAGCGTTAATCGACGGATTTTTATGTTCTGCATATTGCCAACTCGATGGTTTATGCTATAATAATGTTCGAATGGACATCCATTCACGTCATACACAATAGAAAAAGTTATAGGCAATGGAAGTTTGGTGCAAATCCAACGCGGTCCCGCCACTGTGATAGACCGAATGCTCGGTCTTAAGTCAGGTCGTTTGCCTAGTAACTTTGTCTGGCCAGTCATTTCGAGGCGAAAGTGACTGGTTTACAAGTCTAGTGACGTATAACGCCTCGCTAGGCTTTTTTACGTTGCAAGATAGGCTGCCGACGCTGCTGTCGGTAAAGCTAGGTGCTCGCCGCCGAACATATACAATGAGGTATAAGAACAAGCAAGCGGGAAGTTCTTCAATGATGAAGAATAATATGCACAATGATGTGCATGTCCCTTTTTTTTATAATGAACCGCTCACTTGCCGAGCATGGCAGACAAGATTCGGTTGACGAGCATCCGAATTACGTTGTACAGTGGAGATGGACAATTAAATGATTGCTGCACAATGGCGTGCACATTATATAACAAGCAAAGAGGCTTTGAAGGGATTTACTCCTTTTAGAGGCCTCTTTTTTTGTTGTCAATTACTCCTTGGAGGTGCCTTACATGGACAAAATATCGATTAAAACCGACATCTATCTGGGACAAGGTGCGCTGGATCGCCTGACGGATTGGAGAAATAGACGGATCTTTGTTGTAACAGACCCGTTTATAATCAAGTCGGGTATGATTAACATGCTGTTTGAACGGCTGCATGACAGTAACGAACAATACATTTTCAGCAACATCGTACCCGATCCTCCAGTTGAAGTTGTAACTGAGGGCGTTGAAGCGCTCGGAGCATTCCAGGCTGACCTGATCATCGCGATTGGTGGGGGCTCTGCAATTGATGCGGCCAAGGCGATGAAGCTTTTCGCTCAAAAAATATTGAAACAGCACGATATTCCGTTCGTAGCGATTCCGACAACAAGCGGCACAGGCTCAGAAGTGACGTCTTTCTCCGTTATCAGCGACAAGGAGAAGAACATCAAGTATCCGCTGGTATCCGATGACATGTTGCCACAAGAAGCTATCTTGGACCCTGAATTGGTCAAGAGCGTACCTAACTTCATCACTGCAGACACAGGAATGGATGTATTGACCCATGCGATTGAAGCGTACGTATCCACCAAGGCGAACGATATTTCCGATGCGTTGGCCGAGAAGGCTATCAAGCTGGTCTTTGCCTATTTGCCAAGAGCCTATAAGGATGGGACTGATCTTGAGGCGCGCGAGAAAATGCACAATGCTTCCTGCCTAGCTGGTATGGCGTTTAATATTACGTCGCTCGGGCTTAATCATGGGATCGCTCATGTGGCTGGAGCTAAATTCAAGATTGCGCACGGGCGTATGAATTCACTGCTTCTGACGCATGTCATTGAATTTAATGCGGATTACAAACCGGGTTATGGCAGAGAAGAGAGTAGTGCAGTAGCGGCAAGATATGCCGAAATCTCCAAAAGCTTGGGACTGTCGGCTCCTAATGTAAAGAGCGGCGTTCGTAGTCTGGTGCAGGCGATCAAGCAGCTTCAGAAGCAATTGCAGATGCCGCAGACGCTCAGGGAGTGCGGCGTGGAATTAGCTGCGCTTGAAAAGATGAGAGAGGAAATTGCAGAAGGAGCGCTGCAAGACGGCTGTACGGCCACGAATCCACGCGTTCCTGCCGCAGCTGATATTGTTGAAATTTTGAACAAAATGTTTCAATCCTGAATCTGGAGTTGAGTTTCGTTCGTAATGATATTGACATTGTTTGCAGGTTAAAATATAGTGAAAGTAACACAACGGCGTGTTGCATACAAATAAAAGCGAAGAGGCTTCTTAAAAATTCCGCGTGAACTTTTTAAGGGGTCTTTATGTTTTTTTGCAGCTATATGTCGCTTTTTCTTTCATGAGATGGGATGATGGTATGGATCAACACAGCGAAAAACAACGTGTCATACAAGAGTATGTGCCGGGCAAACAGGTAACGCTGGCTCATATTATCGCGAACCCTAATCCGGATATTTACAAGAAACTGGGCTTGGGAAGCGATGCGAGGGATGCCATTGGCATTATGACTATTACGCCGAGCGAAGCATCTATTATTTCGGCCGACATTGCGACCAAAGCAGCAGGCGTGCAGATCGGCTTCGTTGATCGCTTCAGCGGCTCGCTCGTCATTACGGGTGATGTATCATCCGTGGAATCCGCGGTGAGCGAAGTGTTGCTTGGCTTACAGAACATTCTCGGATTTTCGGCTGCGAAGATTACGAGAACGTAGGGGATCGTGCTATGAGGAAAATTATATTTGCCGGAAGCACCGGATCGGGCAAGACGACATTGTGCCAGCGGTTGCATGGACAAGAGATTGCCTATAAGAAGACGCAAGCCGTTGAGAATTTTGAGCAAGCTATTGATACGCCCGGGGAATGTATTGAGAACCGGTATTTATACAAAATGTTACTTGTCACAAGCGTTGATGCGGATGTTATCGGGCTAGTGCAAGATTGTACAAAGGAAGAAAGTTATTTTCCACCAGCCTTCGCAACGATGTTTGCCAAGCCGGTCATTGGAATTGTAACCAAGGTGGAACTGGCTAAGACGGATAAGGACATTGCGGAAGCGAGATCCTTCTTGCAAGCGGCGGGCGTGGAGCGCATTTTTGAGGTTTCGTCCGTGCAGCATTTGGGTGTGGATGAGCTGCAAGCTTATTTGGAAGCGTAAGCGGTTCAATATGATAGAGGATTCACGAGATACAAGCAAATATCGGTAGACAACGAGGTGCATGACGCATGAATGGAAAAATTGTGATAGTCGACGACGAACCTATTACAAGAATGGATATTCGTGAGATGCTTGAAGAGGCGGACTACAGTGTAGTAGGCGAAGCTTCTGATGGTTTTGAGGCCATTGAATTATGTAAAAAGCATCTGCCCGATTTGGTCATTCTGGATGTTCAAATGCCTATCCTGGATGGGCTGAAAGCGGGTAAACGAATCATATCGGAGCAACTGGCGGGCGGAGTTATCCTCTTGACCGCATTCAGTGATAAACAAACGATTGAAAAAGCATCCTCTATCGGTGCGCTTGGTTATCTGGTGAAACCGCTTGATGAAAAATCGTTTATTCCCATGGTGGAAGTGACGATTGCAAAAGGTAGGGAAGTACGCAAGCTGGAACAAGATTTGTCGAAGCTGTCGCAAAAGATGGAAGAACGAAAAGTAGTTGAGAAAGCGAAGGGGATCCTGATGAAGGAGAACGGCTGTACCGAAGAGGAAGCCTATCAAACCTTGCGCAAACTCAGTATGGATCGACGATGTCCGATGATGGAAATTGCAACTACGATCGTCATCTCCTATGATTGATTTCCAAGAACGAATTAAGCATCTTTGCAAGCGTCATACGGGATTGAGCGACGCAGACATCGCCCGGATTACGGAAATGGCTGCGTCGTTCGAGAAGTCTGATGGGCAGGATGACGTATTCATCGACGTGCTGTCCGACGTGGAGAATGAGGCAATTGTGGTGTACCACTATCGTCCGGGTGTGGGCAAATCGCTGTATGGTCGCTCGGTTGTTGGTGAGAAAGCGCTGCGTGAGAACGAACCCGGCGTCCTGAGGACGTTGGAAACCGGCGTAATGTCACAGGGGCTCGTCGCCAATACGCAGGAAAATCATCTGGTCAGGCAAACGGTATATCCGATCAAGAATCAAGAGAGTGTTATTGCGGTCGTCATTTATGAAAAAGATGTGAGCGATAACATTCAAGCCCACTTCAATGTGACACAGTACGAAGACAGTGAGATGTCTTTCATGCTGACCGCCATGTTACGTTTCGAAGACTCGATCATCAACCAGTTGGAAGATGCCGTTCTGGTGTTCGACAAGCATGGATTTTTGAAGATGAAAAACAAGAAGGCAGACATGTACTATCGGCAACTTGGTTATTTGGAGGATATTCAAGGATTGCATTATGACAACTTGTCGCTGGATCAGACGATATTCTCTGGCGTGATGAAGCAGCGCTCTATCTCTAAAAGTTGTCCATTGACGACAGATGTGAAGGCAGCCGAACGCTATTATCAAGTGAAACGACTGTTTATTGAAGAGCAGGATCTTTGCATAGGCGTCATCTTGCATGATGTTACCGAGATAAAAGACAAGGAAGCACAGATCGTCTCCAAATCGGTGGCTATTCGAGAGATTCACCACCGGGTGAAAAACAATTTGCAGACGGTGGCTTCGTTGCTCCGTATTCAAGGCCGCCAATGTGAGAGTCCAGAAGCCAAAAAATGTTTAAATGACAGTGTCAGCCGGGTACTCGCTATCGCGGCGACCCATGAACTGTTATCAATGGAGATCGAAGCACAGGTAGATCTACTTGATGTCATTCGGCTCATGGCTTCGAACATTCAACGCTGCTTTGTCGATTGCAATGCGATCGATATCAAGATAACGGCAGCGCAAAGCATCTACTTGGACAGTGACCGTACTGTTGCGATTGCGCTTATTGTAAACGAGCTGCTGCATAATAGCTATGAGCATGCATTTGGCGATTGCACGGACGGCACGATTACCGTGACTGTGCAGCTGGAAGGCGAATTGGTTATAGTCGGCGTAGTCGATGACGGAGTTGGATTCGCCGTTAAAGAAGGTTCGTACAAAAGCTTGGGGCTGTCGATTGTCCGCAGCTATGTGAAGGACAAGCTGAAAGGCAAGCTCGCGATTGTATCGGGTCGTGACGGTACGGCTGTTACGTTTACGTTCAAAAAATAAATAATAAGGCTACAAGGGTGTAGTCTAATAAGCAATGAGGCTTAAAGTTAACCATTTCCGGTCAAGCGGGAGGTTATTACTTTAAGCCTTTTTATGTTTATGTTCTGGAAATCAAGCGATGGGGGTGAGAGAAGTGAACGAGCAATTGCTAAGTGTTGGCATCGATATGGGGACATCTACAACCCAACTCGTGTTGTCGAAGCTCCATATTCAGAACATGGCATCCTCTTTTTCGGTGCCTCGCTTGGTCATTACGGATAAAGAAGTGGTCTATCGCAGCGATATTTGTTTCACGCCTGTGCTTGAAGACAATCGGATCGATATGCAGCAGATCCAGACCTTTGTGCAGGAGCAGTACGAGAAGGCAGGCATCATAAAGGATGAGATTCAGACAGGTGCCGTCATTATTACTGGCGAGACCGCTCGCAAGGAAAACGCAAATGAAGTGCTGCTGTCGTTAAGCGGCTTTGCTGGAGACTTTGTGGTCGCTACCGCGGGTCCCGATCTGGAAAGCATTATTGCCGCTAAAGGAGCGGGTGCCCATACGTACTCCAAAGAGCATTCCACCTCCATTGTTAATATCGACATTGGCGGCGGCACGAGCAATCTGGCGCTGTTCGCTGGCGGAGAGTTGCTGGACACGGGATGTTTAGACATCGGAGGCCGCCTGATCAAGGTTGACCATGGAACACATGAAATTACCTATATCGCACCAAAGATCAAGCAGCTCGCAGAGCGACGGGGATTGAAATTGGTTTTAGGCCAGCGGGTAACCCCGATTGATCTGGAACCGATTATCGCCGAGATGGTGAAGCTACTCGAAGAAAGTGTCGGCCTCCTGCCGCCAAGTGACTTCTACGATACTATCGTCACGAACAAAGGGCTGAAGCTGAACCGGACGATTCCATGCATTTCCTTCTCCGGAGGGGTGGCCGACTACATTTATCAGGAAGCGTCGGGTGATGTGTTCCAGTATGGAGATATCGGGATATTGCTCGGAAGAGCAATTGCCGCTTCTCCGTTGACGCAGCAGATGACAGTAGCGCGTTCAGCCGAGACCATTCGGGCTACCGTCGTGGGGGCCGGTTCCCACACGACCGAGATCAGCGGAAGCACGATCACCTATACGGAAGAGAGCTTTCCGATCAAGAATATTCCGATCCTGAAACTTGCTGTGATGGATGAATCGGGAAGCAGTGATGTGCTGGCGCAAGCCATTGCTGACAAGCTGAATTGGTTCAAGCTGAACAATGATCTGCAGCAGGTCGCCATTGCGCTGGAAGGGAAGAACAGTCCGAGCTTCCAAGAGGTGCAGAAATATGCCCAAGGATTGTACAAAGGAATGTCAGAACTGCTGCAACTAGAGTACCCGCTCATTGTGATTGTCCATCATGATATGGCGAAGGTGCTGGGGCAGACGCTGTATGGCTTGCTTGATTATAAGAAGGATGTCGTCTGCATCGACAGCGTTCAAGTTGACAACGGCGACTATATCGACATCGGCAAGCCGATTGCGAACGGCAAAGTATTGCCCGTCGTCATTAAAACGCTTGTGTTTAACTAATCGAGTTGTATTTGAAAGGAGGAGCTTTTGTGATTTTAAAAACTAAGCTATTTGGCCGAGTCTATCAATTCAATACGCTGATGGAAGTTATGGCGAAAGCAAACGAGGAAAAATCAGGGGATATGCTGGCTGGATTGGGGGCTACTTCATCGGAGGAGCGAGTGGCCGCTAAGGTGGTGTTGTCCCAAATTACATTGAAGGACTTGCGCAACAATCCAGCGGTACCTTATGAGGTGGATGAGGTTACCCGCATTATTCAGGATCAGGTGAATGAACGCATTTATAGCGAAATTCAGAACTGGACAGTGGAGGAGCTTCGGGAGTGGATTTTGAACGAGAACACAACCGAAGCCGACATCAAGCGTGTGTCCCGTGGGCTTACGGCCGAGATGGTGGCAGCAGTCGCCAAGATTATGTCTAACCTTGACCTGATGTACGGGGCGAAGAAGATCCGAATTACGGCGAGCGCCAATACGACGATTGGCCGTTCGGGTACCTTGTCAGCACGGTTGCAGCCGAATCACCCGACCGACGATCCCGATGGAATCATGGCTTCTTTGATGGAAGGTTTGACCTTTGGTATCGGGGACGCGGTATTAGGGCTCAACCCGGTGGATGATTCTGTGGAGAGCGTGACACGCGTCCTGAAGCGGTTCGAAGAGTTCCGGCAGAAGTGGGAGATTCCGACGCAAACTTGCGTGCTGGCCCACGTTACCACTCAAATGGAAGCCGTTAAGCGAGGCGCGCCAACAGGTCTCATCTTCCAATCGATTGCAGGCTCGGAAAAAGGTAACGCAGCGTTCGGTTTTAATGCAGCAACAATCGAGGAAGCACAGCAGCTTGTGCTGCAACACGGTCAGGTAGCCGGTCCCAATGTAATGTATTTCGAAACAGGTCAAGGTTCGGAGCTGTCTTCCGAAGCCCATCACGGGATTGACCAAGTGACGATGGAAGCACGCTGCTATGGCTTTGCGAAGAAATATAACCCATTCCTTGTTAATACCGTGGTTGGGTTCATCGGTCCTGAATATTTGTACGATGCGAAGCAAGTTATTCGCGCTGGACTGGAAGATCACTTCATGGGTAAGCTGTCGGGCATTTCCATGGGCTGCGACGCTTGCTACACGAACCATATGAAGGCTGATCAAAACGACTTGGAAAACTTGGCAGTTCTACTGTCCACAGCAGGCTGCAATTTCTTCATGGGTATCCCGCATGGGGACGATGTCATGCTCAACTATCAGACAACCGGATATCACGAGACCGCGACGCTGCGTGAATTACTCGGCTTGCGTCCAATCCGGGAATTTGAACAGTGGATGGAAAAAATGGGCTTCATCGAAAATGGCAAGCTGACTAAAAGAGCTGGGGACGCGTCAGTGTTTCTCAAGTAAGGGAAGGAGGAAGCTTTCATGAACGAAAAGGATCTGAAATCGATGATTGAATCGATTTTGAACGAAATGGTAGGAAACAAGTCGGAGCAGGAAGCAGTAGCAGTAGAACCTGTGCAAACTGAAGCTCCTGTGGTGCAAACAGAGGAAACGAAGCCGAACGTAGGCGGGCTTGTGCAGGCAAACATGCCAGCAGAAGAGCAAACTGACGATGGCGAATGTTTGGATGACATTACGGAGATTGACCTTCGCAAGTTGCTGCTCGTTCCTGAACCAGCGGATCGCGAAGGGTACATGAAAATGAAGGAAAAGACGCCAGCCCGTCTTGGAGTGTGGCGTGCAGGCCCGCGTTACAAGACGATTACGTCGCTTCGATTCCGTGCCGACCATGCCGCTGCTCAAGATGCTGTGTTCTCCTATGTGTCTGAGGAGTTCGTAAAGGAAATGAATCTTGTGCCGGTGGAAACAAAGTGCCGGGACAAAGATGAATACATTACACGTCCGGACTTGGGCCGTCAGTTCTCTGCAGATACCATCGAGCATATCAAGCAGCATACGACCAAGCAGGCCAAAGTGCAGATTATGGTTGGAGACGGCTTAAGTTCAGCTGCGATTGAAGCCAATCTGCGCGACATTGTGCCAGCCATTGCGCAAGGGCTCAAAATGTATGGCTTCGAGGTAGGCAATATATTGTTCGTTAAGCATTGCCGTGTTCCTTCGATGGATGTAATTGGCGATGTAACTGAAGCGGATGTAGTGTGCTTGTTAGTTGGAGAACGTCCTGGACTCGTAACAGCAGAATCCATGAGTGCTTATATCGCATATAAACCGACTGTGGGTATGCCTGAAGCGAGACGCACGGTTATCTCCAACATTCACTCAGGCGGAACACCAGCGGTTGAAGCTGGCGCGCATATTGCTGAACTGATCAAGACGATGATTGACCGCAAAGCATCAGGCATTGATTTGAAATTATAGGGAAGGCAAGGAGGCGCTCGTATGAGAAATGAACCGATTCATGCACAGGTGCTCGGCATAAAGCTCATTTCCAACGTAAGCATGGATATGGCAAGCAAGCTGGAGCTGAAGCCGTACCATAAAAGCTTGGGGATCATTACCGCTGACATCGACGATGTCACTTATGCGGCATTAGATGAAGCAACAAAATCAGCAGTAGTAGATGTTGTCTATGCAAAAAGCTTCTATGCCGGATCGGCTAATGCATCGACGAAGCTGGCGGGCGAGGTTATCGGGATTTTGGCTGGACCAAGTCCCGAGGAAGTTCGCAGCGGCTTGAACGCTGTTGTTGATTTTATCGAGAGTGGCGCTCATTTTGTTAGTGCCAATGAGGATGATAGCATTACTTATTTCGCTCATTGCGTTTCACGTACTGGCACGTATTTGTCCCAGACCGCGGGCATCAAAGAAGGCGAGTCACTGGCGTATTTGATCGCTCCTCCTCTTGAAGCGATGTACGCGCTCGATGCAGCGCTGAAGGCCGCCGATGTGTCGATTACAGCCTTCTATGGCCCACCTTCCGAAACCAACTTCGGTGGCGCACTATTGACAGGCAGCCAGTCGGCCTGCAAGGCAGCATGTGATGCATTTGCAGACGCTGTCCAATTCGTCGCAGATAACCCGACGAGTTATTAAGGGTAGCGGCAAATGAGACATAGCGCGTTAGGGTTGGTTGAAGTAAGAGGGTACCTGGGGGCAGTCGCTGTAGCTGATGCTGCCTTGAAGTCGGCAAGCGTTACTTGCATCGGCGTGGAGATTATTAAGGGCGGATTGGTGACGGTCAAGCTGAGCGGTGACGTCGGTGCTGTACAAGCTGCCGTGGAAGCGGGAGCAGAGGCGGCTACTCAACTGGATGTGCTGGTAACAAGGCATGTGATTGCACGATTGCATGAAGAAACGGTCGCTATGGTTGCGAATCCAGTTGACACAGACGAAAGACAAGAACATCAAGAAGACACTGCCAAAGTCTCTGCTGGAGATCACGCAGGGAGTTCAATTGGTGAAGAAGTATCTGCAACCTCCGAAGCTGTAGAATCGGATGCGGCTGGGGCAAACGTGGAAACTGAGGCAAAAAAGGCCGCTACGGCCACGAAGGCTAAGGTGGAGCAGGCTGCTGAGTCGAAGGAACCTGCCGTTGCAGAGGATTCACAAGCTAATAAGGCGAAACTGGGATCAGCAACGGTCACTAAGGAAGCCGACAAAGTCAAGTCAGCTTCCGACCAGACGGACGCCGTGCCTGCAGTCAATACAGCAGCAACTGTAGAGAAACCAATCGGTGCACAGAAAAACCAGAATGGTAACAATCCGCTTGTGAAGCCAGCACCTGCACCGGCAGCGAAGCGAACTAAGAACAAGAAAAAAGCCAGTTCGTAAAAATGTAACAGAGAGAAGGAGTATTGATGGAAACATTGGATAAAGACCTAAGATCCATTCAAGAAGTCCGAAATCTAATCAAGAAGGCCAAGGAGGCACAAGTCCAATTGGCCGACATGACGCAAGAACAGATTGACACAATCGTCAAAGCGGTTGCCGATGCGAGCTACAAGCATCGCGAGAAGCTGGCGAAGATGGCCAATGAGGAAACAGGTTTTGGCCGTTGGCAGGATAAGATCGTCAAGAATGCATTTGCTTCGAAGCAGGTGTATGCGTCGATCAAGGATATGAAGACGGTCGGTGTGCTGAAGGAAGACAAAGCACATAAGGTGATGGAGGTTGCTGTACCTGTCGGCGTTATTGCTGGCTTGATTCCGTCAACAAATCCAACATCGACTGTTATCTATAAGGCGCTCATTGCGCTCAAGGCCGGTAACAGTATCGTGTTCTCCCCGCATCCGAATGCGCTCAAGAGCATTTTGGAAACGGTGAAGATCATCAGTGAAGCAGCTGTCCAAGCTGGATGCCCAGAGGGTGCTATCGGAGTCATGACAGTTCCGACGATTCAAGGAACCGATCAATTGATGAAGCACAACGATGTTGCCTTGATTCTGGCTACCGGCGGAACGGCGATGGTCAAAGCGGCTTATTCATCCGGTACACCAGCGATCGGCGTTGGTCCGGGCAACGGCCCTGCTTTTATTGAGAAGAGTGCAAACATTCCGCTTGCAGTTAAACGCATTATGGATTCCAAAACATTTGACAACGGCACGATTTGCGCATCGGAGCAATCGGTTGTAGTTGAAGCATGCAGCAAGGAAGCGGTTGTTGCTGAATTCAAAAAGCAAGGAGCTTATTTCCTTACTGAAGAAGAAGCAGCTCAGCTTGGTAAATTCATCATGCGCGCTAACGGCACGATGAACCCGCAAATTGTTGGTCGCAGTGTAGAGCATATCGCTAAGCTGGCGAACTTGAATATCCCAGCGGGTACGCGTGTGCTGATTGCCGAAGAGACTCGTGTCGGAGCAAAAGTTCCATATTCACGCGAGAAGCTGGCCCCAATTCTGGCCTTCTACACTGAAGACAGCTGGGAATCGGCATGCGAGCGCTGCATCGAGATTTTGAATGGCGAAGGCGCCGGACATACGATGGTCATTCACTCAGAAAATGAAGACATCGTACGGGAATTCGCTCTGAAGAAGCCGGTATCCCGTCTGCTCGTAAATACGCCGGGTACACTTGGCGGCATCGGTGCAACAACAGCAATCGCACCAGCGCTCACACTTGGATGCGGCGCAGTTGGTGGAAGCTCGACATCCGACAATATCAGTCCATTAAATCTGCTTAATATCCGCAGAGTAGCATACGGTCTGATGGAAATCGAAGATTTGGTAGAGCAGCCAGAAGCTGCAAGCATCGATCTAGGCGATAAAGAGCAGCTCATTGACATGATTGTGGCTCGCATTCTTGAAAAAATGTAAGTCAAAAAAGCAGAAACAAAAAAGCAGTACCAACTAAAGTTGATTCACTAATTAACATAAATCAAAACAAACATTAGGAGGAATTTTATCATGGCAAACGCAAACGCATTGGGAATGGTAGAAACAAAAGGTTTGGTAGGAGCAATCGAAGCAGCAGACGCAATGGTGAAAGCAGCTAACGTTACATTGATCGGTAAAGAGCAAATCGGTGCAGGTCTCGTAACGGTTATGGTTCGCGGTGACGTAGGCGCTGTTAAAGCAGCTACTGATGCAGGTGCAGCAGCAGCAGAGCGTGTTGGTGAATTGCTGTCCGTACATGTAATTCCAAGACCACACACAGAAGTAGATGCAATTCTGCCTAAGACTAAAATCGCAGAATAATTGCTGATTCGCAAAACAAGCCTAAAAGACTAGGATGGAAACAGGGTGCGGGCTACTAACCGCACCCTGTGCTCCACCTGTCAACTTGAACCCCATCGTCAGCGGATGAAACAACCGCATGTATAAGGATGTGAGAATATGGCTGTGATAACGGAAAGCGAATTGCGCAAGCACTTTCGAAATCAGAATTTGAAAGAGGTTGCCGTATACGAAGTAGCGACAGGGACCATTTTGACGCCATCGGCCAAAAGCTTTTTGACCGATCATCAGATTGAGCTTCGTTATGTGGAGTCTCCTGGGACCGCAGTGGATACGCCGGCTCCCAAGAAGGATGTCAAGCTTCAAATCACTAAGAACTTGGATACTGAACCACAAACCGAAGGGAAAAAACGGTTTCGAACGCTATATGGCGGTTTTCTGGAAACGAAGCCAGAGCATATGACGCATTTGTATGGGAATATGCTTGTGTTTAAAGACCATCCTCGGATATTATTCCGCGGCAAGCTGGATTCATTAGAAACCAAACTATTAGAAGCACAAATCAGCTGTTTTAAGCTGAATATGACCAAGCTGGTAGATGATTTGGAAGAAATACTGCAATTTGTACGGCGAATCGTACGGTGTGAAGTGTTAAGCGAAAGTATAGAGGAATTTCACTTGCTTGGGATGACGCCTAAGGAATTGCGAGAGCAGTCTCATTTTCCCAAGAAGTATTTTGGATTGGAACATTTTCAACCCAGCTATGAAATGGGCGAAGCGGTTGTTGTTATAAATGCGTTGCGCACATTGACGAGGGAAACGGAATTGTTGGCTTATCAAGCCTTCAAAAAGGAACATGGAGAAGCAGAGCGTGAAGATATCATTCGGACGCTGAACCGATTGTCTTCATTATTCTGGATTATCATGTTCCGAATCCGTGTAGGACAGTACAACTCATGAGGTGAGAATAATGGATAATCAACTGGTAGAGAGCATCATAGATGAAGTAATCAAGCGGGTGCAGGAAGAAGTTTGCTTCGAGGTTGAAGCATCCGGTAAGCATGTGCATTTAAGCCGTAAGGACATTGATGCCTTGTTCGGTGAAGGTCATCAATTGACCAAAGCGAAGGATCTTTCCCAACCGGGACAATATGCTTGCAAAGAGCGCGTTACGCTAATCGGGCCAAAAGGTTCGCTGCATAATGTTGTTGTGCTTGGACCGGAGCGTAAAGAATCACAAGTTGAAGTATCGCTTACGGATGCTGTTGTGCTTGGAGTACCCGTTCCTGTGAAAGAAAGCGGCAAGCTGGAAGGAACGCCAGGCATCGTCATCGCTTCAGGCAGCAATATGATTCGTCTGGATCGTGGTTTAATCGCAGCTCAGCGGCATATTCATGTCAAAGCAGAGGATGCGGAGAAATTAAACGTGACGAACGGCGAAATCGTACAAGTGAAGGTAAACGGCAAGCGCCCGCTTATTTTCGACGATGTGCTGGTTCGTGTCAGCCCTAACTATGAAACATACATGCATATCGATTATGACGAGGCAAACGCATGTGGCTTTACGAGGGGCACCAAGGGAAAAATTTTGAAATAGAGCATCTAGGTTTAGGGGTGTGAAAAAATGAACATAGAAGTTCTGGATCGAGCTGCAATTATTGAAGCCGTTACGGCTGAAGTGATGAAGAGGCTGCAGCAGGCACAATCGAATGAACCAACAACCGTACCTGTGCTCAAGAAGCAGGCAGTATTGCTGACCGTGGAACCGTTACCGGAACTGGAGAGCATGCTGAATCAACACTATGAGGTGCGATATTACGACGAGTCGCTTAGAGATTGCGATGTACTGATCATTCCGAAGCTGTGTCTTCAGTTGCTGTCCAATCTTGGCAACGGCATAAGTGCGGGCCAGCGTGAGCGGTTCGTGCTGACGATGCTGTTGAAAGGAAGACAGGTTATTGCTCTAGAAGAGGGTTTACTTTACCGGAAATACAAGTCAACAGCACCTGTGCTGTTGTACAAGCTGTATGACGGATTTGCAGATAAGCTGAGCAGTTACGGTATCCAGATAGTCAAAGAGTCGAAACTGCTAATGGCTTGTCTGCAAGATGGACGATCGGAGGATATTCAGCAATCGTCTCCCGCTATTGAACATACTGATGTTTTCCCACAACCTGAAGTGCTGACCCGCAAAGTCATTACCGAAGCCGAACTGAAAAAATACCGTCTTCAAAACCAAAACCGGAAAGAGATTGTGATCGATCGGAACAGTATTATTACGCCGCTCGCTCAGGACTATTTGCGAATGCAGCAGATGCAGGTACACAGAAGATAACGATGAGGTGAACCTATGATCATGGGACAAGTGATGGGCAGTCTTTGGGCTACCCGAAAAGACAACAAGCTGAACGGTCTGACCTTCCTGGTGGTCAAGCCTTTATCGTATAACGATGCACCCGTAGAGCGCGACTATTTCGTTGCTGCGGATAACGCGGGAGCAGGCATCGGGGACACCGTACTCGTGACAACGGGAAGCGCTGCCCGAGCATCTTTTGCCAATACGGACGTGCCTGTTGACGCAGTAATTGTGGGTATCGTTGATTCCATCGAGGTAACCCATGAGTAGCGCGATTGGTGTAGTTGAGCTGCGCAGCATAAGTAAAGGATACGAGACGGCGGATCACATGCTGAAGACTTCTCCTGTCAACATACATCATTTGAAGCCGATCTGTCCGGGCAAGTTCCTCATCATCATGAGCGGCGATACGGCAGACGTGCAGCAAGCGATGGACACAGCCAAGACGGCGGCGGGTGAATTCCGAATAAGCGATTTCGTGCTGAACGGCGTTCATTCCGATATCGTGGAGGGCTTGAAACGGCGTTATTCTTCCCGGCCTGTGGATGCCGTTGGAATTGTAGAGACGGCTACAGTGTCTTCCGGTATTTTTGCATTGAATGAAGCTTTGAAGCAGTGTGATATTCATGTGAAAAAAATGAACCTCGGCATGGCGATTGGCGGTAAGTTCCTCGCCGTGTTCACGGGTAGTGTCAGCGACGTTGAGCAGGGGATGAAGGTGTTCGAGTCCTCCATTGATCAGAAACGGATTATTCACAATACCGTGCTGCGTTCCCCGTCCGAGGAAATCAAACAACATTTCTGATAGTAAGAATGGAGGAGCACGTTCGTGGAAATCAACGAAATCATCATTTACGGCATGGTTATTTTCATGGTTCTCGGTGCCATCGACAAGTGCATCGGGTACAAATTCGGGTTGGGCCACCAATTCGATGAAGGGATTATGGCCATGGGTTCGCTCACGCTGGCGATGGTAGGGATCATCTCCCTGTCTCCGGTATTGGCCAAGCTGTTAAGCCCGGTTGTCGTTCCGCTGTATACTGCGCTGGGAGCGGATCCAGCAATGTTCGCAACCACGTTGCTAGCTAACGATATGGGTGGTTATTCACTCGCTATGGAGCTGGCTCAGAATCCTGAGGCAGGCTTGTTTGCCGGTACTATTTTAGGTGCAATGCTGGGACCAACGATTGTATTTATCATTCCAGTTGCACTTGGCATCATTAAAAAGGAAGACCATAAATTTATGGCCACCGGTGTGTTGGCTGGTATTGTTACGATTCCTCTTGGATGCTTGATCGGGGGCCTTGTGGCAGGGTTCTCCATCGGAATGATTTTATCCAATCTGGTGCCAATCATCCTGTTCGCGGTGCTCATCGTGCTTGGCTTGTGGAAATTCCCGCAAGGCATGATCAAAGGTTTCACTATCTTTGGACAGTTTATTGTTATCGTTGCAACACTGGGACTTGCTGTTGGTATTACACAACAGCTGACGGATATCACGATTATTCCTGGTATGGCTCCACTTGAGGAAGGTATTCAAATTGTCGGCGACATTGCCATTGTGTTGGCTGGTGCCTTTGCTATGGTATTTGTTATTACGAAGGTGTTTAACAAACCGCTGATGAAGCTGGGCAAGCTGCTCGGCATGAATGAGATTGCAGCAGCGGGTTTGGTAGCTACACTCGCCAACGTTATCCCGATGTTTGGCATGATGAAAGACATGGACGCTCGGGGTAAGGTCATCAATGTGGCCTTTGCCGTGTCCGCCGCATTTGTGTTCGGTGATCACCTCGGCTTTACAGCAGGGGTAGCTAAAGAGATGATTTTCCCGATGATTGTCGGGAAAATCGTTGGCGGGATTACCGCGATATTCGTTGCCGTCTATCTGTCTAAAAAGATGGCGGCCGAACCGAAGGTTGAACAGCAAGAGGCTGTTTAAGACCTGGGATTCAGCCTAATCGGCTGAATCCGTTGAATAGTGGTTCATCTCCTACTAAGGGATTCTCATACTTTGTGTCTCGTATGCCGAGCAATCGGCTGCGGGGCATTTTTTTTATACCACAAATAATGTCCTTGAAACTACATACAAATTGCTCGGCTGAACCGGAATGAGAGAAAAATGAATTTCCTATTCCTCTTTTTCTGGGGTTTATCAAAAGCCACTAAGGTAATAATGGGGATAAAGATGACCGCGAGAGGAAGAACATCATGATTTTTCGGAAAAGAAGCCCTCATAAAATCAAAAAATCGCCTGCTGAAAACGGCGAGATTCAGACGGATCCTCCTGCTGACGTGCTCAGCAAGAGTCTGGAGCAAAACGTTAAGCAAATTCAAGAGAGCCTAGGTAACAGCACCGATCTCATTATAAGGAAAATTCCATATGCGCCCGCCGGCGGCCGAACCCTTGCAATCCTGTTTACCGACGGGCTGGCAGAAGGAAAAGTCATAAACGACTATATTATGGAATCATTAATGCAAAAAAAAGAAGGAGATGATTCCGATTCTATTGACCGGAAGTCGGATTCCTCATCAGATATTATACAGACTCTAAAAGATGAAGCCCTAACTTTTGGCGACATCCATGATCTTTCGGACTTTGAAGCCTTATATCACTCGCTGCTATCCGGAGATGCAGTTATTCTCATCGACGGCGAATCGCAGGGTATAGCAGCGAGCGCGAGAGGATGGAGGGATCGCGGTGTCGGTGAGCCTGCCGTAGAGAATGTGGTCCGAGGCCCACGTGAAGGCTTCTCAGAATCCTTGCGTACCAATACAGCTTTGATCCGGCGTAAAATCAAGGATCCACGTCTGTGGCTGGAATCCAAACAAATCGGCCGAGTCACTAAAACGGATATAGGCATTATGTATATCAAGGGCATAGCGAATGACAAAATCGTAGAAGAAGTTCATGCTCGGCTGGACCGCATCGACATTGACTCTATTCTGGAGACTGGATATATCGAGGAATTGATTCAGGATGAAACGCGAACTCCCTTCCCGACCATGTATCACTCCGAGCGGCCTGATGTCATTGCAGCTGAGCTGTTGGAAGGAAAAGTGGCGATCCTGGTCGACGGTACTCCGTTTGTACTTATCGTCCCGGCGCCGTTTGTCTCCTTCCTGAATGCTGCGGAAGATTACTATCAACGGGCAGATATCAGCACTTTTGTCCGGTTGCTTCGTTATGGCGGAGCCACTATCGCCTTGTTGGCTCCATCGTTATATATTGCCATTACAACATTTCACCATGAAATGTTGCCGACTAATTTGCTGATCGGGCTCGCAGCGCAGCGGGAAAACGTTCCTTTTCCCGCCTTCATCGAGGCGCTCATGATGGAGATTACCTTTGAAATTTTACGTGAAGCTGGCGTCCGCATGCCAAAGTACATTGGAGCAGCAGTCTCCATTGTGGGTACGCTGGTTATCGGGCAAGCGGCCGTTGAGGCCGGAATTATCTCCGCCGCCATGGTCATTGTCGTCTCACTCACAGCCATATCAAGCTTTGTACTGCCTGCCTACAACATGTCCATCGCTCTTCGGATGATGCGTTTTCCTTTCATGGGAATCGCCGCTTCCTTCGGATTGTTCGGCATTTTCGTAGGTTGTATCGCTCTTGTCCTGCATCTTTGTAGCTTGCGAACCTTTGGCGTCCCTTATATGACGCCGCTTGCACCTTTGATTCCCAGCGACAACAAGGATGCTCTCTTCCGGTTTCCTCACGGCCTGATGGTTTCCCGCCCGCGATTGATCAGTCAGAAAAATATTAAGCGGCAAACCAGCGCTTCTTCCCGCAAATCTCAAAAATAAGCATGGAAAGGAGGGCAGAGGTGGATGAAACGATTCGTATTCAGTCTGTTCTCACTCCTTATTTTGAGCTCTTTTCTGACAGGCTGCTGGAATCGTAGGGAACTAAATGAGCTCGCCATCGCGGTTGGAATGGGGATCGATAAGGTGGGAGAAAAATACCGAGTATCGGTTCAGGTGGTGAATCCCAAAGAAGTATCTTCCAAAGGGGGCGGCTTAGCCCCGTCCATCTTATATTCGACAGAGGGCGACACCGTCTTGGAAGCTGTGCGGAGAATGAGCACCTTCAGTCCGCGAAAAATTTATTTTTCCCACCTGAGGATACTCCTGCTCGGTGAATCCCTTGCCCGGGAAGGAATGGCAAAAAGCTTGGATCTTTTGTACCGCGATCATGAATTTCGAACCGATTTTTACCTTGTGGTGACTCAGAACAGTTCCGCAGAGGAGGTGCTAAAAATCATGACACCACTTGAGAAAGTCCCGGCAAGCAAATTATTTAGCACACTGGAGACATCCGAGAAATTCTGGTCTCCCAGTTTGACGGAAACGCTAGATGAAACGGTCAGGGATCTTATCGACAGGGGTAAGCACCCTGTCCTGTCCGGACTTCAAATCATTGGAGACCCGGAGATCGGAGCTTCAAAGAAAAATGTTGAAAACATCGATACCCCCACCCAATTGAAAGATTCAGGGCTTGCCGCATTTAAGGAAGACAAATTGATTGGCTGGTTAAACGAGAATGAGAGTAAGGGGTATAACTACATCCGCGGGAATGTCAAAAGCACGGCCGGCCATGTGGACTGCCCGGGGGGAGGCAAGATTACTACAGAGGTCTATCGGACAAAAGCGAAGATAAAAGGCCATATTGTACAGGGGCAGCCTCAGGTGAACATTACCCTCCAAGTGGAGCAAAATATTGCCGAAGTGGAGTGCAGAAACTTGGAACTGACCAAGACAGAAACGATTCAACGGATTGAAAAAGAGATGGAAGCCGAAATCATATCGCTGATGGAGTCAGCAATCAAGAAGGCGCAGAACTCTTTCGGTGTGGATATTTTGGGATTCGGTGAAGCGATTCGACGTGCTGATCCGAAAGCATGGAAGAAGATGAAAGACGACTGGGATGAGCGCTACTTTAGCGATTTACCGGTTCATATCAAGGTCAAAGTTAGAATTCACCGACTCGGTACAGTTGGCGATTCATTTCTGAACAATATGAAGGAGTAACTCAAGCATGCTCGCTATTGCGGTAATCATTGCGGTTGGGGCTCTCATTGCCTGGTTGGAGGCCCCCCCTTTATTCAAAAAAAAGCAAAAAAAGGAGCTTTGGGTATTCTCCATCCTGCTGCTCTTGGCTGTCGTGAGCAGTATCATTGTCAATATAAATCGCGATATTCCCAGCCCGCTTGAATGGATCACTTTTATGTTTAAGCCGCTCAGTGATCTGTTGTCCGCAATCGGTCTAATCGTTTAATGAACTGAGGTGAACTTATGGAAGAAACGGTCAAAATTTCAGTAAGACAATTTACGATCTTAACGATTTTTTTCACAATCGGCAGCGCCATTCTGGTCATTCCATCGACCGCAGCTGATATAGCCAAGCAGGATGCTTGGATTGCCTCTCTCATTGGCGTGGCCTGCGGGCTCTGCCTAACCGTGTTGTACAATATCTTAGCAGGGCTGTACCCACAGATGAATCTGATTCAAATCATGGAGAAAGCTTTGGGCAAATGGCTGGGAAAAGCTTTATCTCTGCTGATCATCATTACATTAATCATTATAGTTACCGGAGTATTGCATTATATCGGAAGTTTCTTGACGACTCAGATGATGCCCGAAACCCCAATACAAGCTGTAAATATTCTATTTGCCATTGTGGTGGTCATGGGCGTAAGGCTCGGCTTGGAGACGCTGGCCCGCTCAGCCGAGTTGATGTTCCCCTGGTTTATGCTGCTTTACGTTTCTTTCGTTATTTTAGTAGCGTCACGGATCAAACTGGAGAATATTCAGCCTGTGTTTGAACGGGGGGGAAGCCCCATTTTGCCTGGTGTGCTTTCTTTCATCGCAACGGTGTTTCTCCCACACTTCTTAATGCTGATGATTCATTCTTCTGCTGTGAATCAGCCCCGGGAAGCCCGAAAAGCTTTTCTTCTGGGAAGCTTGATTGGCGGGCTTGTGATAGCTTTGATCGTGGCTTTATCGATATTGGTATTCGGCCCCGAGATCATTTCGCATAGTATTTATCCCAGCTATCTGCTAGCTCAAAAAATTAATATCGGCAACTTTTTGCAGCGAATTGAAGCGATTATGGCGATCATGTGGTTTATATCACTCTACTTTAGATTAACCCTGTATCTGTACATCATAGCGCTCGCTCTGGCCTACATATTCAATCTGAGTGACTATCGGCCTTTGGTGCTGCCCCTAGGCATGCTTCAGGTAGCTATATCGGTCGTCATTTACCCCAATGTCGTCTATCAGCAGAACTTCGATTCCCGAATTTGGGTTACTTATATATTGACTATTGGATTGCTGCTGCCCTTGCTGCTGCTTCTGATCCATGGGTTACGGAAGTTGGCTGGGATCAAAAAGAAAGAATGAACTGCTCATACCGAAACACAAGCCCAAAAGATAGCCACTCTTCAGTGGCTCTTACTGGGCTTATTCTGTTATATTAGATTTGGCGAGCCATAACGGCTTGTCCAATTGATCAGGTAAAAGAAAGGATTCGGGATGAGCTTTCCAATAAATGAACAAGTCATCCAAACACTGTGCGGACGAACCTCTTTTAACAAAGGAGTAATGTACGCTCGGTCTGGCAAAGTTTCGATTACAAGTTATAATCCAAGTGAATCTGTTTTTTATGCGAGGGTCGATGATGACCCGATTTGTGATGTAGATGTGAAGATTTATAATAATGGAGAAGTGGAGGCGGCATGCACCTGTTCGTCTTTTTTTTCATTTGATAAGCACTGCAAACATACAGCCGCTGCACTGCTGTATATATTACATATTCAAAAAGAAGGGGATTTGCCTCTTCTTTCTTTACCCGTTGGATATCCAGATTCAGAAATGCGCTCTCCTGTGGAGGAAACAGGCGTTTCGGATGTGGATATTATGCTCACGAAGACGATGTTGGAAATCTTTGAAGACAAGCACAAGCGTTCAAGCCGTTCGCAGACCTATTTTGATACTAGAACGGTACTTGATGTTGAGCTTGTATGCCGAGTGATCTCTTATGGATACCGGAAATATAGGTTTGGCATTGAGATGAAGATCGGACCCAAGCGAATGTATATCGTACAAAACATCCGGCAATTTCTCGATCGAGTTCAGCGTAAAGAAAGTTATGCTTTTTCTAAGCATTTCACGTACGACCCTGAGCTTCACAGCTTTAAAAAAGAGGATGACGATATTATTCGGCAGATTATTGAAATATTCAGCAGTGAGCAAATGTACCTTGAGACGTCCGGTCCGTTTGCTAATGTTCAGCCGAGCAAGCTGAGTGGTGAGCGGATGTTATTAATTCCTCCTTATGTCTGGGGAGATTTATATCCGCTGCTCGTAAAAGCACCATCCATAAAGCTGGAGCAAGATGGGGTTACGTATGATGGACTCGGTTTGAGTGATGAAGCGATTCCGCTTCATTTTGAGTTTGACCAGGTCCGTGAGGGAACTGAAGACTATCAGCTTCATGTACAAGGGCTAGAGAATATGATGGTTATGGAAGCGTATGAGTTGGTCCTTGCAGAAGGGAAGCTGTGGAAGCTGCCTGGGGATCAATGCGCAAAACTCTTGAATATGAAACATATGCTTGAGAACTCAGGCAGGAGCACCATGGGGATTGTTCCGGAACAGATGGAATCTTTTATGGAAAAGGTCATTCCCGGATTAAGAAAGCTAGGCAGTGTCGGTGTTTCTCAGGTCGTCTCTAACCGGATCGTGCAGACGCCTCTTGCAGCCCGTTTGTATCTGGATCGGGTGAAGGATCGGTTATTGGCGGGTCTTGAATTTCAATACGGTGATATTATTATCAATCCTCTCCAGGAAACGTATCAAAAGCGGGGCGAAGGCCGGATTCTGATGCGTAACGGAGATCAGGAAAACCGAATTCTGGAGCTTATGGAACAAAGCCGATTCATTAAGACTGAGGGCGGATATTTTCTGGATGACGAGGATGATGAGTACGATTTTCTGTATCATGTTGTTCCGCAGCTGGAGCAGCTGTTAAAGGTGTATGCTACCTCTGCGGTGAAGGTACGGCTGTTTAAAGGAGTTATTCCTCCTAAAGTAACGGTGAGTATGGACGAACGGACGGAATGGCTGCAGTTCAAGTTTGATATGGATGGAATACCGGAGGCGGAAGTACGCAAGCTTCTGAAGTCTCTGGAAGAGAAACGCAAGTTTCACAAGCTGCCGGACGGTGCTCTAATGCCACTGGAAAGTACAGAATTTCAGGAAATGCTTCATTTAATGAATGGGATGGGGATCAATCTATCGGATCTGAATGGTACCGAAATGCGTTTGCCTGCGGTTCGCGCGTTGTTTTTCATGGACTCCGATAGTCATGGGAACTCTATAAAGCTGGAAAAGTCTTTGAGACGTCTCCTGGAGCATGTTCGAAATCCGGACCATTTGGATTTCCCGGTACCTGAAAGTTTGTCTCATATCTTGAGGGACTACCAGGCATACGGTTATCAGTGGATGAAGACGTTGGCGTTCTACCGATTTGGAGGTATCCTGGCGGATGATATGGGTCTTGGCAAAACACTGCAGAGCATCGCGTTTATCGTTTCGGTTCTGTCTGAGATTCGAGAACGGAAGCAACCTGCGTTGGTTGTCGCTCCGGCATCACTTATGTACAACTGGAAAAATGAGCTGGAAAGGTTTGCGCCTGAGGTCCAAGTCGTCATCGCTGATGGCACGAAAAGTGAGCGGGCATCTGCACTGCAGAATACCGAACGAGTAGATGTTGTAATTACTTCGTACCCGCTACTCCGCAGAGATATTACTATTTATGTAGGGAAATCATTTCATACGGTAATTTTGGATGAGGCCCAGACGTTCAAGAATCATGCTACCCAGACAGCACACGCCGTAAAAGCAATTGATGCACTGTACCGTTTTGCACTTACAGGAACGCCGGTAGAGAATAAAATGGAAGAGCTATGGACCATATTCGATGCTGTGTTTCCACAATTGTTCCCGGATAGGAGGGCCTTTAATGAGCTGTCTAGGGAAACGGTGGCAAAGCGTATCCGGCCATTTCTGCTGCGCCGGCTGAAGTCCGATGTATTGAAGGAGCTGCCTGATAAGATTGAGACTCTTCAAGCTTCTGAGCTGTTGCCGGAGCAGAAGAAGCTATATGCCGCTTATCTGGCTAAGCTGCAGCATGAAGCCTTGAAACATTTGAACGAGAAGGGGTTCCAGAAGAACCGTATCAAGATTCTCGCCGGCTTAACTAGGCTTCGACAGCTGTGCTGTCATCCTTCGTTGTTTGTGGAGGGGTATGAAGGCAGTTCAGCCAAGTTCGAGCAGTTGATCGAGATTGTTGAAGAGTGCCGCAATGCAGGAAAGCGGATGCTTATTTTTTCGCAGTTCACAGAGATGCTAGGCCTCATCGGCCGTGAGCTTGGGGATCAGGGGATATCTTATTTCTATTTGGACGGTCAGACACCGGCCGCGGAGCGGGTTACTTTATGCAGCAGATTTAATGAAGGAGAGAGGGATTTGTTCTTGGTCTCTCTGAAAGCAGGCGGTACTGGACTGAATTTGACTGGCGCAGATACCGTGATTTTGTACGACTTGTGGTGGAACCCTGCCGTTGAGCAGCAAGCGGCAGATCGTGCACATCGCATCGGACAGAAGAATATAGTGCAGGTGATCCGTCTTGTTGCGCAGGGTACCGTGGAAGATAAGATGTACGAGCTCCAGCAGAATAAGAAAGATTTAATCGAGGAAATTATTCAACCTGGAGAGGAAGTATTGACAGCACTTACGGAACAGGAGATCCGGGAAATATTGATGATCTAAACAGTTTAATAGATCTGGGTCTGGGGGAGATAATATGCTGGAATTATTTATGGAAATGAGCATACCAACGTTAGTATGGCTGTTTATTGTTGCTTTTTTAATTCATGATCTCGAAGAGATTATCTGGGTCGGCCCGTGGATTGAGAAGAACCGGACAGAAGTCATAACGAAAGTACCGGGTTTCATGAAGAAGAGACTAGAGAACCTGTTCCAAATTAATAGCAGTCAATTTGCCGTTGCCGTACTATTGGAGCTGATTGTGTTCATCCCGTTTACGTTTATGGCTGCGGAGCAGGGGAAGTTTTTAGTGTTTCTGGCTTTTAACAGTTTGTTTTTCATACATGTGTTCACTCATCTTGGTCAAAGTATTTATTTAAGGAGATATACGCCGGGGGTTGTTACTGCTGTAATCATTACACTTCCGTATGGCCTGTTCTTGTTTTACCGCTTGCTCTCGGATGGATTGGTAACGTGGAGTCAAGTTTTGTTGAGCATCCCCTTAGGGCTGCTTATGCTCCCAGTCGTCTTGGTTGGGCATAAGCTCGGCAAAAAAGTTGTGAAATAACTGTATGAGTCTGTGTGGCCGTTTATGAATACAACAGCATTGTGGTACCTCATCTTATAGAGGGCTATGATGTTGTTTTTTTATTTTTGAAAATATGAATGAGATCCCCTAATAAAAGCCTTTTATCGATTTTGAAATAAAACGGGAATAATACAAAATTCTAAATAATAAAATTAGTGATACACGGTACGATATAAGTCACTTTAACCAAGATGGAGGGGCTTTGATATGAGAAAGATCCATTTGTTGGCCACAATTATGGTAGCGTTTACACTCCTGTTTGTATCGGCGTGCAGCAGCTCAACTCCCCCGGCAAATCCGAAGCCCGAGAGCGGAGGAACGAAGACAGCAGAGACACCACCGCCGCCGGAGAAAAAAGAACAGGAACCGCCGGTGAAAGAAGAACGGAAAATTGATATGAACGGCGAGACGCTTAAAATCCTGCATTGGATCGATGGTCCGAAGGAAGACACACCGGAAGGGGCTTTGACGATTGAAAAATGGAAAGAGGCGGAGAAGAAATATAACGTCAAAATTGTATGGGAGAAGGTACCTTGGGGAGAGAACATCCAAATGGTCACGAACGCAGCTCTCTCCGGCGAATCTGTAGCGGATATTGTGGCACTTGACTACTATTTTGCCGTTCCTGCAATCAATCAAGGATTATTCATGCCGGTGGATGATTTCTTTGATTTTAATGATCCCAAATGGCCGGAGGGCATGAAGAAGCATGGTATGGTCAACGGTAAAATGTACGGCTTCACTTCCAATATCAATAATGTATCCGGTGTTTATTACAATAAAACATTGTTTGAACGTGAAGGACTGCCTGATCCGCATGAGTTGGTCGCTCAGGACAAATGGAATTGGGACGCATTTCTGGATATCGCAAAAAAAGCCACCAAAGATACTGACGGTGATGGGGTGATCGATCAGTATGGGATAACCAACGACGGAGCTGTACTTACACGGATTCTGGTTCATTCCAATGGTGCTGCCTTGATTGAGGAAAAGGACGGCAAGCATGTATTTGCCTACAACAATCCGAATGTGCTGGAAGCTCTGCGCTTCTTGTACGATTTGTACAACACGCACAAAGTGATCGCCCCGAAAGTTGGCGATAACGAACATACTGACTCTCAAACCTATTTTAATACAGGTAAAGCTGCCATGGTGACTGGTGAACTGTGGGAAGGTGCAACCCGGACGAATATGACGGATGAGCAAGGCTTCGTATTTTTCCCGAAAGGACCAAAGGCAACACAGTATCAAGGCAGTGTGGAAAACTATGTTCAATTCTACATTCCGGCGAACGTGAAGCGTGCCGAAGAGAAGGCATATATATGGGAGCAAATCCAGATGTGGGACCGTGTGGATCAAGTCAACCGAGAAGATGCGGAAAAGCAACTTCTGGCTGATGAGGAAGATGTAGAAGCGATGCTGGAGCTGATTAAATACTCCCAGCCTGTATTCCTACCACTGAACGGCGCTCTCGGAGAAATACCAAGGTCAATTATTAAGGGAGAGTCACCAGAGACCATACTTGAAAGAAATAAACAGGTTGCCCAAGATGGTATCGACAAGCACCTGAATACAAAAAAAGAACCTGCAAAATAAAGTGGAATGTTGAAATCGTGTCCATTGCACAGAAGAGAGGCTGTAACAGCAGGGAATCCCGTAAGGGATTCCCTCCTTTTATCCAATTGATGAGGAATGAGGGTTTTGCATGCGGAAGGTAACTAGGAAGACCAAGATGATCACCGCTGCTCTGCTGGCCCTGGTCATCGTCTTAACTGTTATTTTTGTTGCTTCAAGTAACGAAGCTTCAAGCAGTGTATTGGAGCCTATTAAAGTATCGCCGGAGGCGCTAATGAATAATTCTGCGGTATTGAAAGCTGCATCCGGAGGCAGATATGAGACTTATCTGGCCGAGTACGGGAATCAGCCCAGACCCGCCTCTGCTCAAACGATAGAAGCTGAGTCCTTTGCTGCCACAGAAGGAATGGAAGTACGAATCATAACCTCCTATGAGGGAGCGGAAACCCCCGTCATACAGACAGAAGATACAGGGGCCGTTCATTGGGACGTCTTTGTGGAAGAGGAAGGCCTGTATCATATTGGACTGCACTATTTTCCGGTAAAGGGAAACAGCTCTCCGATCGAAAGGGAACTATTGATTGACGGGAAGACGCCTTTTGATGAAGCGTCCAGGCTTGTGTTTTCCCGCGTCTGGCGAAACGAATTGTCCGAAGTGGAACAAGACTCCAGAGGGAACGACCTTAGACCAAGGCAGATCGAGAGCCCAGAGTGGCAGGACAGTGTCATCCGGGACTCGGAAGGTTATTATAAAGAGCCCTTTTCGTTTTATTTATCAAAAGGTAACCATCGAATTACACTGGTCTCTTTGCGAGAACCGATGATTATAGACTACTTGAAAATTTATCAAGAGAAAGAAATACCCGCCTATCTTGAGGTGGAACAAAATTATGTGAAGCAGGGTTACAGTAAAACAAGTGGCCAGTTCATCAAATTTCAAGGAGAGAGCGCTTCGCTGAAGTCCAATCCTTCCTTATACCCACTGAATGACCGATCTAGCCCCGGAACTGAGCCATATCATGTTTCCAAAATCCGAATGAACACGATCGGTGGTGTCAACTGGAAGGTGCCTGGACAGTGGATCTCTTGGGATGTTGACATCCCTGAGGACGGGCTGTATGAATTCGGGCTACGATACAAGCAGAATGCCGTTCGAGGAATTAGAGTCGTCCGTAAATTAACGATTGACGGCAGTGTGCCGTTCAAGGAGGCAGAGGCGATTCCGTTCAATTACGATGGAGCCTGGCAGATGGGCTCACCCGGTGAAGACGGTAAGCCCTATTTGTTTTACTTGGCGAAAGGGAAGCACGAAATCAAGCTGGAGCTTACTATAGGTGAATTAACGGACACTATTCGAATGGTCCGATCCACTATACAGCAGTTGAACGCGTTATACCTCAAGATCATCATGATTACATCAACAGTACCAGACCCGTTTCGGGATTATGAACTCGACAAGAAAATTCCCGAGCTTCAGGACGTCTTTATGAAGCAGAGTGAGCTGCTGTCCAAGGCAGCGGATCAGATGGATCAAATGGTCGGAGGGACGAGCGGAAGCACTGCCATTCTCCGGACGACATCGTTTCAGCTCAGCGATCTTGGAAGTCGACCGGAGACATTGAATTCGCGTCTGAAGCAGTTTAAAGACAATGTCACCGCGCTGGGAACATGGCTTTTATCGGTTAGTCATCAACCGCTCGAGATTGATTATTTATATTTTAAATCACCAGATGTAAAGACACCGGCTGTCAGTACCGGCTTTGTGGGCAAATCAGTCCATGAGGTTATGTCTTTCACTAAATCTTTCTCAGAAAATTACAACCATGTCAGTAACGGCAATAAAAAAGATAAGGAGGTCACGGTCTGGATCGCCGCCGGACGGGATCAGGCGCAGCTCCTTCGTTCCATGATTGATAACTCCTTTACACCGCAAACTGGTATATCAGTCAACCTGCAATTAGTAAATCCTGCGGTTGTACTTCCGGCAACCCTGGCAGGCAAAGGACCTGATATTGCTCTGACTCAAGGAGATGTGATCAATTTCGCAATACGGAACGCACTGCAGGATTTAACGATTTTTCCCGATTTTGTGGACGTTAAGAACCGGTTTATGGATAGTGCTTTTACAGGATTTAAGTATAAAAACGGGATATACGCAGTTCCAGAAACACAATCATTCCCGATGTTGTTCTATCGGAAAGATATACTGGATGAGCTGAATCTTAGAGTTCCGGAAACGTGGGAAGACATATATAAGATCATACCGGAACTTCAAAAGCACAATATGGATATTGCCCTGCCGACTAACATTGTGTTTGAGACCATGCTTTATCAAAATGGTGGCCAATATTATCAAGATGACGGCATTGTCACGGATTTGGATTCGGAAATCGGTATCAACACATTTCAGAAATGGACGGAGCTGTATACGAACTATAAGTTGCCAATTGAGTTTGATTTTATTAATCGCTTTCGAACCGGTGAAATGCCGCTTGGTATAGCCGATTACACAACGTATAACTTCCTGACGATATTTGCACCGGAAATCAGGGGTCAGTGGAATTTCACCGCGCTCCCAGGTACCTTGGGCAAGGACGGTATCGTACGCCATGATACACTAAGCACCTCGACTGGCACCGTCATGTTTAAAAATGCGGTCAATAAAGAGGCTGGCTGGGAATTTATCAAATGGTGGACCGATGCGGAAGCTCAGGTAACGTTTGGACGAGAGATGGAAGCAATTCTCGGGGAATCAGCTAGGTATGCGGCAGCAAATATCGAAGTGCTGAAACAGTTGCCTTGGTCGGCAAGAGAGCTTAAGCAGCTGACAGACGAGTTGAAGTGGGTAGTTGGCAGACCGGTAGTACCGGGTGGGTATTCATTGGATCGCCACGTTTATAACGCTTTTTATGAGGTTTACACCGACGGCAGTGAGCCGCGAGAAACGCTTGAAAATTACGTTCGGACGATCAACCAGGAAATCACCATAAAACGTCAGGAGTTCGGTCTGCCGACGAAGTAGGAAGAAGGGATATCCATGGTGCAGCTAGTGAAGAAGAATAAAATGGCAGCGCCTTCAAGGCGGCGGGAAGGCGGAATCTGGAGGGAAGTGAAACGAAACAAAGCCATCTATGCGATGCTCACGCCTTACTTTCTGATCTTTTTGACATTTACAGTTCTACCTGTTGTATTGTCTCTTCTCGTCAGCTTCACCAATTTCAATATGTTGGAATTTCCAAAATGGGTCGGCTGGCGGAATTATGCGCAGCTGTTTGTGCGTGACGACGTGTTTCTGATTGCTCTTAAAAACACGCTCTTGTTTGCTGCTATTACTGGTCCGATCAGTTATATTGCTTGCTTTGTGCTGGCTTGGGTGATCAACGAGTTTCCGCCTAAATTGAGAGCAATCGCGACATTGGTCTTTTATGCTCCAGCCTTGTCCGGCAGTGCTTACATCGTATGGACCCTGCTGTTCAGCAGTGATTCGTACGGGTACATCAATGCATTTTTGCTGAAATGGCATCTCATCTTGGAACCGATTCTTTGGCTCAAGACACCGAAGTATATTCTTCCTATCATTATTATCGTACAGCTGTGGCTGAGTCTCGGAACGAGTTTCTTAGCGTTTATTGCCGGTCTCCAGAGTATGGATAAAACACTGCATGAAGCGGGAGCGATTGACGGTATACGCAATCGGTGGCAGGAGTTGTGGTTCATCACACTGCCTTCGATGAAACCCATGCTGCTGTTCGGGGCGGTCATTCAGATTACGGCTTCGTTTGCAGTCGCCGAAGTGGCAACTGCGCTAGCAGGATTTCCAAGCGTCAAATATGCAGGTCATACGATTGTTACGCATCTGATGGATTACGGCTCCATTCGGTTTGAGATGGGATACGCCTCATCCATCGCCACGGTTCTGTTCGTCATGATGCTGGGTTCTAACCTGATCGTCCGTAAACTGCTTACAAAGGTCGGTGAGTGACCGTGGTGCAAATCACCTTAAGGAAAAAGAGGCTAGGCCGCTCCCTGGTGGGTGACATCATACTGTTCGGCTTGCTTGCGATAATCGGTTGTTTCATGGCTCTTCCGCTTGTATTTGTCATCAGTAATGCTTTCAAGCCGATTAACGAAATATTAAAATTCCCGCCGGATTTTTTTGTGCGGAATCCTACGCTAACGAACTTCTATGATCTGTACTATCTGCTCGCAGGATCTTGGGTTCCGTTCACAAGGTATATTTACAACACCTTCTTCATTGCTATTGTGGGCACGGCCGGGCATGTCATCATTGCATCCATGGCAGCCTATCCGCTTGCTAAGCGAAAATTCCCCGGCAAAACGTTTCTGTTTACGGTTGTAGTGTTGTCGCTTATGTTCTCGGCTACAGTAACCCAAATAACGAACTATATGACGATGTCCTGGCTCGGATTTCTGGATACACACTGGGCTGTCATCATCCCGGCCATCGGATCGTCGCTTGGTCTGTATCTCATGAAGCAGTACATGGAACAGATTCCAGATGCGTTGCTGGAGGCAGCGGAGGTTGACGGTTGCAGCGAAATCCGTATTTTTTGGAGCATTGTCATGCCTGTTGTTAAGCCAGCGTGGCTCACACTTATCATTTTCTCGTTTCAGGGCCTGTGGGGAGCGGGCGGTACAGCAGGATCTATGTACATTTACAGTGAGCAGCTGAAGACGATTGATTATGCTTTTTCACAAATATTGTCGGGTGGCATCATTCGAACCGGTCCGTCTATGGCTGCAACACTGCTGATGCTGACGGTCCCGATACTCATTTTCATCATTTCACAGAGCAGTGTCATTCAAACGATGTCAACTTCCGGGATGAAGGATTGAGGGGAAGGGGGAAGTCACGGTGAGACGATATCGAATAATGCTGCTGATCCCGCTGCTTGCCATGATGCTTGTCATCCCGGTCACGGCATTGGCCGCCCCGTATGAAGGTTACAACTATTCCTGGTGGGGAGACCCTGAACCAGCTCCGGCTCCGTATTTGCCTGTGCGGCAAATCAGCGGTAACGAGCTTTCGTCCGGTCCGTTTAATGCACCTGAGGACATCTACATTACGCAGGACCATGAAATCTATGTTGCGGACACCGGTAATCACCGCATCGTTATTTTGAATTCAGAAATGAAGGTAGTAAGGGTGATTGACAGCTTTCAGAACTCAGGCATGAAAGACATATTTTCAGCACCGCAGGGCGTATTTGTTCATCCCAATGGTCATTTGTTCGTCGCGGACACTGGCAATAAACGTGTAGTGGAGTTATCGGAAAATGGGGATTTGATTCGGGTGATAGGGGCGCCTGAAAGCGATGTGTTGGGTAGCAATTTCGTTTATGAACCGAGCAAGCTGGTCGGTGACTCGGCGGGAAGATTGTATGTTGTGGGGAAAGGTGTTTTTAACGGAATTATGCAGTTTGACTCCGGTGGTAAATTCACTGGATTTATGGGTGTGAACAACGTAAAGTACAGCCCGGTCGAGTTATTCTGGAAACGGGTGATGACAAAGGAGCAACGCTCCAAAATGGTGCTGTTTATCCCGGTTGAATTCGGTAATGTGGACATCGATAACGAAGGCTTCATTTACGCGACGACCCGTGAGGCATTCTCGGACGCGCCGGTCAAACGTCTGAATCCTTCAGGAAGTGATGTTCTGAAGCGAACGGGCTATCATCCGCCTAAAGGAGATATCCGTTTCAATATTGGAGGAACCCGAAGTGGAACCTCTTCCATCACGAGTGTGGCTATTGATCGTAATGGAATTTACAGCATTCTGGACAACACCCGTGGACGGATTTTTACCTATGATCGTGAAGGAAAGCTAATGTACATTTATGGTCTTCTTGGCGAGCAGGTCGGCACCTTCAAAACACCCGCAGATATCGATATGCTCGGCGACAAGATGGTTGTACTCGACAAAGGATTTAATCATCTCGTGATATTTGAACCGACGCGTTATGGTCAAGTCATCCGGGATGCTGTGATTTTAAACGATACAGGCGAGGAAGAACAATCCGTTGAAAAATGGCGTGAAGCGCTGAGCCTCAACAGTAATTTGGAATTGGCTTATCTCGGAATCGGCAAGGCGGAGCTAAGGCAAGGTAACAATTACGAGGCGATGACCAACTTCGAACTCGGTATGCATAGAGAATATTACTCCAGGGCGTTCGAACGGTACCGGAAAGATTTCATGTGGGAGCATTTCGGGATCATCATCACCGGGTTTATAGCTGTAATATTGTTATTCGTTGCAGCTAAGCTGCTTTTAAAGCGGAAGGAGGGTGAGCCAGGGGTGATCGGAATAGCCTGGTATACGATCTTTCATCCGTTCAACGGTTTTTGGGAGCTGAAGTTCGAGAAGAAAGGGCGCACCTGGTTTGCGCTGCTGCTTCTCCTCCTGTTATCACTCGCATATGTGCTAAAGAGGCAGTTTACCGGCTTTATATTTAACCCGGCGGCAGGCACTGCAGCCAGCGTAAACACACTTGATGAGATCAAGTTCATCGTTCTTCCGTTTTTCTTGTTCTGTATCGCGAACTGGTCACTAACCACGCTGATGGATGGCGAAGGCAAGTTCAAGGAAATCGTCATCGCTACGGCATATGCGCTTATTCCGCTCATTTTGCTGCAGGTCCCTCTAATTCTTTTATCCAACGTTATGACCATTCAGGAAAGTGCTTTTTATTCACTTCTTGAATCGGCAGGGTATCTATGGTTTTTCGCTTTATTGTTTGTGGGTATGCTGACGGTTCATCAATACAGTGTAACCAAGACAGTTATAACGATAATTCTAACGATGATTGTGATCGGAATTATTATATTCCTTGGACTGTTGTTCTTCAGCCTTGCTCAGCAGATGCTCTCTTTCTTTACGACCATATATAAAGAAGTGATATTCAGAATGGGGGAGGGTTAATATCGTGAGTAATGTAACTGGATGGCGCCGATTGGCGGTATTAACCCTTCTACTGGTCATAATGACCGTTACAGCTTGTAAATCGTCACCGGATGGAGATTCGGTTCAGCCGGTCGGGGACGATACTCGAACCAAGAAAGTGAGTTTAACACCGGATGCTACTCTCATAGCGCTAACGGCCGCGGATCAAGTTAAGCCTCAAATCCCAGGGCTTGATCCGGTATTGGAGAATGATTACCTTCGCCTGTATATCAGTAAGAAAACCGCGGAGATCGCCGTACTGGATAAACGAAGCGGGCAGGTGTGGCGTTCTAATCCGGACAGCTCCGGGGATAAGTTGGCATCGCCTTATCTGAAAGGAAAGCTGTCCTCTCAAATCTCCTTTGTTTATCTAACCCGCAATGGACAGAACAAGGATTATGACAGCTTTAACAACAGCGTCAAATTCAAGCAGTTTGAAATTCAAGTTACGGGAAAGGACGTAACAGTCACCTATCAATTCGGTAATCCAGAAAAGGGATTGGAGTCAGTCCCTCTTAAGGTTAGCAAGGAGAGGTTCGAAGAACGGCTGCTGAGCCGGCTGGATGATTCAGCAGATCAAGAGCAGTTGAAAATCCGTTACAAATTCAACGAAAGCCAGAATGTATATGAACGGCGGGAAATACCAAAAGCGGTGGTCAAGAAGCTGCTTGCCTTGTTCGAAAAAATGGAATACACGGAAGAGGATCTAGCCATCGACAACGGTGAAGGCGGTCAGGGAGGAGCGGAAAGTGAAACCGAGGGAGGGAATCCGAAGTTTTCGGTAGCTCTTTCTTATACACTGGATGGAGATCACCTCGTCGCTTCGGTAGATACGAATACTTTGAAGGAGGAAACGCCCCCTTACCGGGTTCATACCCTCAGTCTTCTAGAGAATTTCGGGGCTGCAGGTAAAGAGGATGAAGGGTATATTTTTTTGCCGGACGGTTCAGGCACTTTAATTCGACTCAATAGCGGCAGGAAGCTGGCGCAGCCGATTCAAATGCCGGTATATGGTGAAGACAGCGCGAAATATGTGAAGGAGAAGCTCAACAGTATTCTTCCCAACCGCCTGCCGGTATTCGGTATGAAAAAAAACGATGCCGCGTTTCTGGCCGTTATTGAGGAGGGGGACGGTCTGGCTTGGCTGTCTGCTGATATTAGTGGGAGATTGCATGAATTCAACACCGTTTCCAGTCAGTTCATCATTTTGCCCAAAGATGAGGTTCGTCTGAGTAATAACGAAATTATGCATAAAACTCCGAGAGAAACATATCGGGGTCAGCTGCGAATCCGCTATGCTTTTTTAAGTGGTGATCAGGCAAATTATGCCGGTATGGCTGGAAGCTACCGCTCTTATCTGGAGACCGCATACGGTATGAAAAAAATACAGGGTGACGGGGATACGCCGTTTTATCTGGAACTGTTCGGCAGTGTTCCCAAAATGAAAAACATGCTCGGCTTTCCATATGAATCACTAGTCCCGCTGACCAAGTTAGAGCAAGCGGAAGAGATCGTGGATGAGCTCTACGGTAATCAGATAAAGAACATCCGTGTTAATTACAAAGGCTGGTTTAACAACGGAATCAATCATAGTTTTCCTTCCGGAATTGCTATGGACTCTGTCATTGGAAGCAAGGAAGACTGGAGGCATCTTGCAGAGAAGCTGCAGCAGAACGGAGGGGGTTTTTATCCGGATACGGCATTTCAGCATGTATACCATTCGTCTGGCGGATTTAGCCCGGGTAAAGATTCGGCACAGTATATATCCCGCCGATACGCCAAAATCTACGAGTTTGACCGTGCTGCATATTTTCGCCATACCGAGCTTCTGCAGTATTACTTATTGTCTCCAAGGAAGCTCCAAGAGACCGTGGACGATTTCATGACCGATTATGCCAAATGGAATCCAGGCTCCTTGTCTCTTCGGGACCTTGGTTCCGAGCTATATTCGGACTTTCGGCGAAATGGGGAACTGACACGTGAACAATCTAAAGCCCTGATTACCTCTGAACTGGCTAAGATATATGAACGTGTGCCGGATTTAATGATGAACGGCGGCAATGCATATGCTCTTCCTTATGCCTCTCACGTACTGGGTGTACCGGAGAAGAGCAATGAATATCAGCTAGCTGGCGAGTCAGTTCCGTTTAACCAGATGGTACTGCATGGTTATGTGGAATACACGGGAAGTCCGTTCAATATGGCGGATGACCAAGACGTTCGTGTTAGTATCCTTCGCTCTGTTGAGACAGGGGCCAACGTTTATTTCAGCTGGTTCTATGGAGATCCTTCGGCTCTTAAAGATACCCGCTTCAGTTATTTGTACTCTAATCAGTATAAGCAGTGGGTTCAGGAGGCTGTCTCGGCGTATGGTGAAGTGAATGCTGTTTTGAAGAAAGTCCGGAGCCAAACCATTACCGGGCATGAAAAACTGTCTGAACGTGTATACCGGACGACGTATGAAAACGGACTGCAAGTGATTGTGAATTATCGGAAGGAAGCCGTCACCGTGGAAGGCAAGACTATTCAAGGGAATGGTTATATCGTTGAGGGGGGCTGATCATGGCGAGTAAACGTAAGATGAGCTTGGAACGAAAAAAAGCGTGGTTTGGCGTGTTGTTTATCACCCCTTGGCTGCTCGGCTTCATTTTGCTGATGGCAGTTCCGTTCATTCAATCCCTGCAGTTCAGTTTCCATAAATTGAGTCTCACCTCGGACGGATATGATCTTCAATATGTGGGTTTGGACAATTTTAAACATATTCTCTTTGTTGACGCTTGGTATGTACGCAACTTGACCGAAGCAGTTACAACGATGGCTCTAAACGTCCCGCTCATCATTTTTTTTAGTCTGTTTACGGCAACCCTACTGTCCCAAAAATTCCGGGGCAGAATGCTGGCAAGAGCAATTATATTTCTTCCGGTTGTTCTCGCTTCCGGTGTCATCGCCAAGCTGGATAACGGAAATTTTCTTGCTCAGGTGATGGGTGCTTCGTCGACCGATCTCGAGAGCAACTACTCCGGATTGAGAAGCTTAGAGCTGCGGCCGCTTCTGTTGCAAGCGGGTCTAAGCTTCGATATTGTCAATTATCTAACAGGAGCGGTTGATCGGATATATCAGATCATCAGTTCGTCGGGCGTACAGATTCTCATTTTTTTGGCTGGACTTCAGTCCGTATCCTCTTCTCTGTACGAGGCTGCCAAAATGGAGGGGGCCACCGGGTATGAGGCATTCTGGAAAATTACGTTTCCGATGATATCGCCGCTAATCCTGACAAATGTTGTATATACCATCATCGATTCCTTCTACAACAACCGGATGACGGAAATGATTCAGAGTACCGCATTCGGGGGTCTAAACTTCGGGGTAAGTGCGGCAATGTCGTGGATTTACTTCCTGGTCATATCGATCATTCTGGTGATTTCAACATATTTCATCTCGAAAAAAGTATTCTATCATGATTAGATCGGTCTATGCTCCACAAAACTAAGCTCACGCTTTTGAAGTGAGTTTTGTTCCGAAGTAATACAATGGGTCTATGCTCCACAAAACTTTTAGGAGGCTCACCCCATGAACCTCAAATCAAACATGAAAAAAATTAGCGATTCAGCTGCCGGCCCCATTCACGCAATCGGTGGCTGGTATGAGCGTTATAATCCGGTTGAGAAAGCGAAACATTGGCTCTGGGTCATTACCCGCACAGTGCTATTGCTTGGCATTTGTTTTATAATTTTGTACCCGATCTTTACCAAGGTTTCGATAGCTCTTCGCGACAAACAAGATCTGTTTGACTCCACCGTGGTGTGGATTCCGCGCAATTTGACCCTGGACAATATCAAGACGGTATTTGGGTATCTCAACTACACGGAAGCAGTTCGCAACACGTTTATTTTAAGTATGGTTACCTCGGTGCTTCAGCTCATTTCATGCGCTTTGGCGGGATATGGATTTGCCAGACTTAAATTCCGGGGAAGAGGTATTTTATTCGGTATTGTTATCTTTACGATTGTAGTACCGCCACAGACGATTATGGTTCCGACCTATTTGCACTACCGGTTTTTTGATGTGTTCGGTCTGTATCAGCTATTTACAGGAAAGCAAGGCGTTAATCTGCTAGAGAGCTTTTGGCCATTTTTCATTTCTTCGGGGCTCGCTATGGGGCTTAAAAATGGTCTGTATATTTTTATATTCCGGCAGTTTTTCCGTTCTTTACCCAAGGATTTGGAGGAGGCGTCTTATGTGGATGGTGCAGGAATTTTGAAGACCTTTGCCCGGGTCATGCTCCCCAATGCTGTGCCTGCCATTGCTACGGTGATGCTGTTCTCCTTCATTTGGCAGTGGAATGACAGCTATTTCGTCAATCTGTTTGCACCGAACTACACACTCTTGTCACGCATGCTCGATTTGCTCCCGGGTACAGTACGCCCTGAATATGTCGGCGGTGTATCTCACATGTCCCTATACTTGAATACCGGTACGCTGCTGGGCATCTTGCCGATTTTTTTCCTTTATCTTTTCGCTCAGAAGTACTTTGTAGAAAGTGTGGAACGAACTGGATTGGTAGGGTAATGCCGACTGCTTCATCAAGACAAAAACCGTCCGATGATTGAAGTGCCCCCTAATCGTTAGATACAATTAACAATTGGGGGCACTTCACGATCTGGACGGTTTTTGTTGTTTACATGATGATCAGGACGGCAGATTCACCCATTGATGGGGTGTAGCGGCTGCTTTCAGGCCGTATTCGATGATAGTAATAATGGCAATCGTCTCCGCAGGATCGACCTTTGGCTCACCACTTTCAAAAAACTGCAGCATTTGAGATATGAACGAGCCGAAATAATTAGACTCAGGCTTTACGATTTTGGCCTGCCCCGACTCATAATTCAAAGTTAGTGTAAAAGGGCACTCCCATCCAAAATGGTTAATCGTTGCTTGTCGGCGGTTACCAAATTCAATGAGCAGTGCAGGCGAATTCGCTGTCCCGATATACATCACCCGTTTGACATCACTTCCCATGAGAGACACAATCGGTTCAATCTGATGAATCGAGTAATTTTCATACTGTCCGGGTCCGACACTGCAAATGGTTTCGATTCCGATGCGTTCGGTCTCCATATATTCCGCTGCAAATCGGAGAGCTGAACTGGAATAGAGTGGGGTACCGTGCTCACTTGCAGTCTCGAACAGGGCGAGCGCCGTCTGTCTGTTGGGGGCAAATGTTTTATCAACGTAAGTTGGCTTACCTGATCGGAGCGGAAGTTGCGACAGCTCTTCATGGAATTCAGGGTGATCGGGAGAAAGAACAATCAGATAATCGCTCTCCTCGATGACTTCCTCAATGGAAGAGCGGAGCTGAATGCCCTTGTCTGCACACCACTGAGCATTGCTTCGTCCGGTTGGAGAGTCTATTTTACCGTAGGCGCATGTTACTTTCATCGTGCCGCCCGAGGCGCTCTCAATCCATTCTGGGTATTTTTCTGCATGCCATTCATCGAGGAAATAATCGATGAATCCGATTTTTTTCGTCATTTCTTCACGCTCCTAGCTGGTTAGTCGAAAGTAATCTCTTTTTGCTGCTCTGATGAATCGTAAATGGCCTGGATCATTTTTGCGGTAACGATAACGGTGTCAATGTGTGATGGCAGCTTTTCGCCTGTACGGATGCATTCCAGAAAAGCGTCGATTTCATTTTGGAAATGGTCACCGGCGTTAAATTTCGGACTGGTTTCTAGCAGGGCCCCGTTTTTTGCGCTGTACATTTTAAAGTCACCGCCGTATTGCAACCGGATTCCTGCTTTGTCCCCCAGAAAATCAATGTACATTTCTTCTTCGCCGATATTTTGTGCCCAGGCACCATTCATTGTGATGCTGGGACCTTCCGTTCGGATCACGGCTGTGACAAAATCATCGACATCGTAAGTGCCTTCGTATTTCGGAGGACCAGCCCACATGTTCATATAGGTGTAATTCTTCATATCACGGCCGAGCTTGGAATAGGTTTGAGCGGTTACCGTCTTTGGAGCTGGATCTCCTGAACAGTACATAACTACATCAAGAAAGTGTACCCCCCAATCGATCATTACACCACCGCCTGCAACGGCCTTTGTTGTGAAAGCGCCTCCAAGACCAGGGATAGAACGGTGGGCACGGAAGCTGGCATAGACGTGGTACAGCTCTCCAAGCTCGCCACTTTCGATCAGACTTTTAATAATATTAACACCTTTGTTGAAGCGATTGACCACTCCGATATTGAGGACTTTGCCCGTTTCATGCTGTACTTTTTGCATTTCCAATGCTTCGACATACGTTCGGGCAGCAGGTTTTTCACACAGCACATTTTTGCCAGCACGTAAAAAATCGATTGAGACGATAGAATGTGCATTGTTCGGCGTACAGACGGAGACAGCCTCAATTTCCGGATCGTCCAAAATGTCACGATAATCCTGTACTGCTATACCACACCCATACTCTTTCACGAAACGCTCTGCATTTTCCTTGTAGTAATCACAGAAATATTTTATTTCTGCGTTTGGGTTATTCAGGTACGCAGGAATATGTGCAGATTTGGCTATCGTTCCGCATCCGATAATGGCCACTTTCGTTTTTCCCATCTTAATCCCTCCTGTAAGGTTGGCAATGGTTCTAGTTTCTTTATATTTCTGGACAGGAAGGATCATGCCAAAAAACATGAAATTGTTTCTGGTTTATAAATTGACTATATAACTTACGTCATTTCATCCTACGCATGAAACGCGAGGATGAAAATTTCAACAAATTAGGTTATATTGATGTACAGTATCTGGCGTGTCCATGGAATTTTTACTGAACATCTAAACAAGGAGGTTGAGCGGAGTGGAAGTCAAACAGGAAGCAGGTAAAACCTTACTACACATACGAAGTCACTACAATGGTCTTACTAAAACAGAGCAAAAAGCAGCCCAATATATACTGGAGCATGCACCAGAGATCATTTATCAATCGGTGACCGATTTAGCAAGTAAAGCGGATGTAGGCGAGACAACGGTTCTTCGATTGTGCCGGAAGCTGAAGTTCCAAGGATTTCAAGATTTTAAGCTATCCTTGGCTCAGGATTTAGTTCAGCCTATGGATTATCTACATACGGAAGTTACCGAGGAGGACGACCCTTCCGCATTAACGAACAAAATTATTACAGCACATATTCAGACGTTGGAACAGACACGAGAGCTCGTAAATCCCGAAGAGCTTGGCAAGGCTATAGATGTTCTTCATCATGCGAAGCAGATTCAGTTTTTTGGTGTAGGCTCCTCTGGACTTACAGCAAAGCAGGCAGCACAAAGCTTTCTGCGTATAGGCAAACGGGGAGGCGCCAGTACTGATACTCACTTTCAGGCTATCGAGGCAGCTCTGCTCTCAGATGATTCGGTCGCTGTAGGCATTTCGATATCCGGCAGCACGAAAGATACGAATGAGAACCTGCTGCTGGCTAAAAAGGCTGGAGCGAAGGTTATCGCGATTACAAGCAATGCCCGTTCTCCAATTACGAAAATAGCCGATATTGTACTCATTATGGTTGCACGTGAAAACCCGCTTTCAAGCAGCTCCCTCGCAGCTAAAATTTCGCAGCTCTCCATTATTGATCTGCTTAATGTCGGCGTATCGCTGCGAATGAAGGATCATGCGTTGAAGTTCAAGGAGCTTACCGCGAAGGCGACTTCTGATAAGCTGTATTAAATTGTTGCAAAGGGCATTTAAAAAATTGAAGCCCATCTTGGCTTCAGCAAGTATAACGTTTAATCTCCCCTTGGTCTGGCTGTAGTATCGGCCAGACCATTCTTGTGTTCAGCAATCTACGCTACATGTATACGAGAACACACGACGATCATGACCGAGTTATGATGTAGGTGTGATGGCTTGCGTCGAACGCCCCTCTATAAGCTTCGGCTGAAAGATAGCTTTCTGCTTGGACATATCGGGTGTATCTGCATGACGCAGTAACAGTTGGATCGTATGATGTGCCATATCTGTAATAGGCTGCGAAATAGTCGTAAGCCGTGGCTGTACGATCTGGGACAGCAGCGTATCATCAAAGCCGATGATAGAGAGGTCACTCGGAACTTGCAGTCTCAACTCCTGCGCGGCTTGCAGTACACCGACAGCGAGCATGTCGTTGCAGGCAAAGATAGCACTTGGCCGTTCAGATTGCTCCAGCATTTGACGTGCCCCGGTGTAGCCATCTCGAATGGAGGAATGAACGTTTGTTATCCATTCTGAACGGTATGGTATGCCGGCTTCTTTCATCGCTTGCTGTCCACCCTGAATCCGGTGCTCGCCACTCGGACCTGCTTCGGCTACGATACCGATATGTTGATGCCCATTGTGAATAAGATGCTCGATCGCCTGATAGCCACCTTTATAATCATCTACCGTTACGGTATGTACGTCTAAGGAAGGAATATCTTTTGAGAAGAGTACGACAGGCATATCGGTTGCCAAATAGGGTTGAAGCAGTGACCAGTCCGTGAAGTGACATGCGATGATCATGCCATCGACCTGCTTGCGTTGCAAGAGAGAAAGATAATTCACACTCCGCTCGTCCTCATTGTCGGTACTGCACATTACGATGCTATAGCCCGCCGCTCGTGCTTCATCTTCTAGGGATCGTGCTGCTTCTGCGAAGAATGGGTTTGCAATATTTGACAGGAGGAGTCCAAAGGTAGATGTTTTCTTCCCTGTCAGTGCGGAAGCGACGACGCTAGGCTGATATTGCAGCTCATCCATAATGCTGAGCACATGTTCGCGTGTCTTTTGACTTATGTTACCAGTTTTGTTCACAACTTTGGATACCGTTGCGATAGAGACGCCTGCCGCTTTGGCCACATCGTAAATTGTTGGTTTCATAGCTTTCTCCTTCATACGTCATCCTTTAAATCTATTATAAGCAACAAAGGGAGAATGGACTACACCCATTCTCCCTTGTTTAATATTATAGCCTTACTGTAGATGGTTCAGATGTACTTATCGAGGGAATAACCATTCATGATCAGGATCGTTATGGAACTTCCACGTCCGAATCGGGCCTGCCATTACATTCAAATAATACGAATCGTATCCTGGAGGCGCGGATACAGGGTGATACCCTTCCGGTACCAGCACGACATTACGGTTAGGCACGACAAGCGTCTCGTTGAGCGAGCGATCATCATTGTATACCCGCTGCATGATGAACCCTTGGCCTGGATTTACTTCATGGTAATACGTTTCCTCCAAGTAGGATTCATGCGGTAAATTATCTTGGTCATGCTTATGCGGTGGGTAACTGGACCAATGTCCACCCGGTGTATATACTTCCACGACGAGCAGGCTATCAGCAGCGTTTTGCTCAGGTAAAATGTTTTGAATGTGACGTTCCATACTTCCCGAACCACGTGTCTCCACACCGACATCTTCTGGTCGGATAAGACGGGCTGGGTACGTGCCGCGCCCCGGTGCCGCGCATACTGCGAGTTCGAGATCAGTATCTGCTATGACTGTGTACTGATCGTCGTTAGGGACGTAGACAGAATACGGAGGAATGCGTTCGAACACACTCATACGTTGTCCGATAACTCCGAATTGTTCTTTTTTTGTGCTCACATTTGCTTTTCCGCTCAAGAGTACTAGGCAAACTTCCTGATCGTTCGTATTTCGCTGCAGAGTCTCGCCGGACTTCAAGGAGTATACCTCGAATCCAACGTATTTCCAGCCCGCACTCTCAGGTGTGACGCGAACAATATTTCCTTCCGCATCGCGTGTGTGCGGAGAGACGATAAGCTTAGACATAGGGATTGCCTCCTTCGCGCTGTTTATAAATATTTTCAATCTGACACAGTCACATGATTAAGCTTGACCGGAAGACCCGTAAGAAGGGATTCCTTCGCTGCTCGCGCGAGTCGTTCCGCTTGCAAACCGTCATTGCCATCGCATACGATAGGGAACTCTTCTTGAATTGAACGGAAAAAGTCTTCAATCTCCTGCACATACGCCTGAGTATAGCGCTCCAGGAAGAAATAAAGCGGCTTATCCATCATAACCCCGTCATTTGTTGAAATGACTGCAGTTGAAGGGCGATCATTTTCCGTAGAGATGCAGCCCTTGGAGCCGAATGCCTCGATACGCTGATCGTAGCCGTAAACAGCTTTACGGCTGTTCTCGATAATACCGATTGCGCCGTTCGCAAAGGTCAGCATGACGACAGCGGTATCAACATCGTTCAGCTCGCCAATTTTCGGATCGATCAAATTTGCGCCTTGTGCATATACCTCCACAACCTCACTCTGCATGACATACCGAGCCATATCGAAGTCATGAATCATCATATCCATGAACAGACCGCCGGATTTTGCTACATACTCAGCTGGAGGTGGCTCAGGATCACGCGATGTAATTCGTAAAAGATGCGGTTCGCCAATGACACCACCTTGCACGGTATCGCGAACTTTCTTGAAGTTATGGTCGAAGCGGCGATTGAATCCGACTTGCAGCATCACATTCGCATCGCGTACAGCTTGCAGTGCCAATTCCGTAGTTTCTACCGAGAAGCTCACAGGCTTTTCGCAAAATATATGTTTACCGGCACGTGCTGCTTCTTGAATGATCGTCGCATGTGTGCTCGTTGGCGAGCAGATGAATATTGCATCAATAGCAGGGTCGTTTAACAAGTCTTGATAGTTGTCAGTTACTACTGGAATATGAAGGCTGGATGCCCAAGTATTCAAACCTTGCATATTGACGTCAGATACGGAACGAACGCGTGCCATCGATGTGCGTTGAATATGTTCAGCGTGAAGTTTGCCGATTCGTCCGGCGCCAATTATACCTACTTGAAACATAATATCTCCTGCTTTCTCTGATATAGAATGATTATTTAGGGAAAGCGCTTAACTCATGCCCCCATCATACTGGACCTTTTTTTATTTTTCAAGTTGTGAATTTAATAACATAGTTAAACCGCGTTATCCCTTGTTCTAAGGCTGTTTTTTTATAAAGGTAATAAATAGGGATTGTGAAATAAAGAACTTAAAAACCTTATGAAAAAGCGTTTACATTGGGAAAAATGTATGTTTATAATGAGCCATAAGGTAAGCGCTTAACTCCAACTCATAACATTACAGCGAGACCGAACATGACAGGATTTCAGACAGATCGTTTAGTCGATCACAGCGCAATGTGTCACATGAAGGAAAGGGTATAGCTGAGAAGTAACATATACGGTATCTGACCATATGGAGGTGCGAAATGAAATGAGTACGATTCAATTTCCAGCGGAGCGACAGCTCGACTTTATCTCGCTGGGCCGACTGTGTATCGATTTAAATGCGAATGAATTCAACCGTCCGATGGAACAGACACGGACGTTCACGAAATATGTAGGAGGTTCTCCGGCTAATATCGCCATCGGTGTAGCACGACTCGGACTGAAGAGCGGGTTCATCGGCAAAATTTCGGATGATCAAATGGGAAGATTCATCAAGCAATATTTAGAGGAGCAGGGCATCGATGCGACCCAGTTAGCCGTTGATCATACAGGAGCGGTGACAGGGTTAGCGTTCACAGAGATTAAAAGCCCCGAAGATTGCAGCATTTTGATGTACCGTGACAATGTCGCAGACCTGATGCTGCGTCCTGAGGAAGTGTCCGAAGATTACATCAAGAAGGCGAAGGCACTGCTAATCTCCGGGACTGCACTAGCTGCAAGCCCATCTCGTGAAGCGGTATTTGTCGCTCTATCCTACGCCCGTAAGCACGGCGTGTTCGTGTTCTTCGACTTGGACTACCGACCGTACACGTGGAAGGATACATCAGAAACAGCGGTTTATTATAAGTTGGCGGCGCAGTACTGCGACTTTATTATCGGAACACGTGAGGAGTTCGACATGATGGAATCGTTCGATGGCCAGCAGGCAGATGACAAACGAACTGCTCAGACTTGGTTCGATCATCATGCGCAGGTTGTTATTATCAAGCATGGCGGCGCGGGATCGATTGCTTACACGAAGGAAGGGCAGTCGTTTAAGGGCGGTATTTTCAAAACGAAAGTACTTAAGACGTTCGGAGCAGGTGACTCCTACGCTTCAGCTATGATCTATGCATTGATGCAAGGACATGACGTGGCAACGGCGATGGATTATGGCAGTGCTTCCGCTGCAATTGTTATTTCACGCCACAGCTGCTCAGAAGCGATGCCAACAGCAGAAGAGCTGCGGACCTTCATGGAGACAACAGAACGTATTCAACTGTAACGAATGGTAAAGGGCCCTTATGAATCCATATATAATGTTATCTAATCCAATACGCGAAAGGGGAAACAAAAATCATGGTAGCAGAAATGACCGTTCGCAACTTTATCGGAGGAGAATGGAAATCCTCTTCATCCACTCATATTGAACCTGTATACAACCCAGCGACAGGAGAAGTGATTGCACATGTGCCGCTCTCCACAACAGAAGAAGTAAATGAGGCTGTGCAAGCTGCCGCCGAGGCGTTCAAGACATGGTCCCGCACACCTGTTCCGCGCCGCTCGCGCATTCTGTTCCGTTATCAGCAGCTCTTGGTAGAGCATTGGGACGAGCTGGCGAAGCTGATTACGCAGGAGAACGGCAAAAACTTCAAGGAAGCGTATGGTGAAGTTCAGCGCGGGATCGAGTGCGTTGAGTTCGCAGCAGGTGCGCCTACATTAATGATGGGTAAGCAGCTTCCAGATATCGCAACGAACATCGAATCTGGTATGTATCGCTATCCGATCGGTGTTGTCGGTGGTATTACTCCATTCAACTTCCCGATGATGGTGCCTTGCTGGATGTTTCCGCTTGCGATTGCTTGCGGCAACACGTTCGTGCTGAAACCTTCTGAACGCACACCGCTATTGGCGATTCGTCTCGTTGAGCTGTTCATAGAAGCAGGCTTACCTAAAGGTGTCTTGAATATTGTTCATGGTGCGCATGATGTAGTGAACGGGCTCTTGGATCATAAACTTGTAAAAGCAATTTCCTTCGTTGGCTCGCAGCCAGTAGGAGAGTATGTGTACAAGCGTGGTACGGCGAACTTGAAGCGCGTTCAAGCTTTGACTGGGGCGAAAAATCACTCCATCGTCATGGAAGATGCGGACCTGGATGTGACAACGAACCAAATCGTTAATGCGGCATTCGGCTCTGCTGGCGAACGTTGTATGGCATGCTCCGTTGTACTCGTACACGAAGCGGTGGCAGATGAACTCGTATCCCGACTAGTAAAAGCTTCTAATGACATGAACATTGGTAACGGATTAGAAGAAAACGTGTTTTTAGGTCCAGTTATTCGTGAAGCACACAAGGAACGCACATTCAGCTATATTGAGGCTGGTGTTGAAGAAGGAGCACGTCTCGTGCGCGACGGTCGTAACGATGCTCAGGCGTCTGGTGAAGGCTACTTCGTAGGCCCGACGATCTTCGATGAAGTGACGCAAGAGATGAAGATATGGAAGGATGAAATATTCGCTCCAGTGCTTTCCATCGTGCGAGTAAAGGGTCTTGATGAAGCGATTACGTGGGCGAATGAGTCCCGATTTGCGAACGGTGCTTGTCTCTTCACAGGCAGCGGTGCTTATATGCGCCAGTTCCGTGAAAATATCGATGCAGGTATGCTTGGCGTGAACGTCGGCGTTCCGGCTCCAATGGCCTTTTTCCCGTTCTCAGGATGGAAAGATTCGTTCTACGGCGACTTGCATGCAAACGGCACGGACGGAGTGGAGTTCTATACACGCAAGAAGATGGTAACGACTCGGTGGTAATCCCACACCTGTAAGCGGTGATCGAAAGGTGGTTGGTTCTAACGATGACAACGATTCGATTGACAACAGCCCAAGCGCTGGTTCGGTTCTTGAATCAACAATATATAGAGGTGGATGGACAGCAGGAGAGATTTATTAAAGGAGTCTTTACGATATTCGGGCACGGCAACGTGCTCGGTCTAGGACAGGCGCTGGAGGAGGCGCCTGGGGAGCTTGAAGTATATCAAGGCCGGAATGAGCAAGGCATGGCACATGCTGCTGTTGCTTTTGCGAAGCAGAAGCGTCGCAGACAAATCTGCGCTTGCACCTCGTCTGTCGGGCCAGGTGCAGCGAACATGATAACTGCTGCCGCAACGGCTACAGCGAATCAGATCCCAGTGCTGCTACTGCCGGGTGACACATTTGCTTCCCGTCAGCCAGATCCGGTGCTTCAGCAGATCGAGCAGACGTATGATATGACGATCTCGACGAACGATGCATTTCGCCCAGTAAGTAAGTACTGGGATCGCATAACTCGTCCTGAGCAGTTGATGTCAGCAATGATTCAAGCGATGCGCGTGCTGACGGACCTAACGGACACCGGAGCAGTTACGATCGCACTTCCGCAGGATGTGCAGGCGGAAGCGTACGATTATCCGCTGTCCTTCTTCCAGCGGCGAGTACATCGCATCGAGCGCCGTCCTGCGAGCGAAGAGGCGCTCAAGGCGGCAGAAGATCTTATCCGCGAGAGACGGAAGCCGATTCTCGTGTGTGGCGGAGGTGTCCGCTACTCCGAGGCAGGAGAAGCCTTGATGGCGTTCGCGGAATCGTTCCGCATCCCGATCGTCGAGACGCAGGCTGGAAAAAGCGCGATCCCTGCATCCCATCCGTGGAATGTAGGCGGGATTGGGGTTACGGGTAATGAAGCGGCTAACAAGCTAGCACGCGAAGCCGATCTTATTATCGGTGTCGGCACACGGTTCACTGACTTCACTACGGGTTCGAAGGAATTGTTCGGGCACCCTGACAAGGCGGTGTTGACGATCAATGCCTCGTCATTCCATGCTGGTAAGCTTGATGCGGTCAGTGTCGTAGCGGATGCCCGCACCGCACTTCTCACTTTGCATGAGCGCCTTGTACAGGTTGGCTATAAGTCGACCTACAAGACTGAGGTTGAAGCTGCGAAGAAATCGTGGACGGCAGAGTGGAATAGGCTGGCACAGATCGAATATGACACAAGCAACTTCAAGCCAGAGATTGAAGGTCATATCAATGAGGCCTTGCCGGAATATGCGCAGGTACTGAACAGCCATCTGACGCAGACGCAGGTGCTAGGAGCATTGAATGATCTACTTGGTGAAGAGGCGGTCATCGTTGGTGCAGCAGGCAGTCTGCCGGGAGATCTGCAACGGATGTGGAAGTCGGAGAAACCGAACACGTATCACATGGAATATGGTTATTCCTGTATGGGCTATGAAATCTCTGGAGCTCTCGGTGTAAAGATCGCGGAGCCCGAGCGGGAAGTGTACGCATTTTGCGGGGATGGCAGCTATATGATGTTGCATTCCGAGCTGGTCACAAGCTTGCAGGAAAGGCAAAAAGTGAACGTACTGCTCTTTGACAACATCGGCTTCGGCTGTATTAATAACTTGCAGATGGGTCATGGCATGGGGAGCTTCGGTACAGAGTTCCGAGCACGCAACCTGATGACAGGTAAGCTCGACGGGGAGCTGCTGCTGATCGACTTTGCCAAAAGCGCTGCTGGATATGGTGTCGCAACTCGTACCGTACTTACGATTGACGAGCTCGCTGAAGCGATTGAGTGGGCGAAAGAACAGACGTCATCAACGCTCTTGGACATTAAGGTACTACCAAAGACAATGACAGATGGTTATGGAGCTTGGTGGAACGTAGGCGTTGCTCAAGTGTCAGATCAGGCAGGAATTAAGGAAGCGCTGGCGGATCGAGAGCATCATCTGAAACAGGCAAAACCTTACTAAAGGAACACAGATACTTGGGGAACCGGTAATCAGTTCGGTGTATAGTGGCAGAAGGTAGGGTGGTCGAGCTTTTACATGATCAAGAGGCGATCACCTTACCCCTCTGCTTCACCTTCAAAGGGATTAAAATAATAGTCACTTAAGCTGGGAGGAATGGATATGTTTGCAGCAGGTACCGTAAAGCTTGGAATTGCCCCGATCGGTTGGACAAATGATGACATGCCTGAATTGGGCGGCGGCAATACGTTTGAGCAGTGTGTTAGTGAGATGGCTCTGGCGGGGTTCACAGGCACGGAGATCGGTAATAAGTACCCCAGAAATGTAAGCGCTTTACATAAGGCGTTACACTTGAGAAACTTAGAAGTGGCAAGTGCGTGGTTCAGCGCACACCTGACCGTTCAGGACTATAAAGAGACAGAAAGAATGTTCATTGAACATCGTGATTTCCTGCATGCAATGGGTGCAAAGGTGATCGTAGTTTCGGAGCAAGGTCACAGCATTCAGGGTCAAATGGAGACGCCATTGTTCGCGAACAAGCCTGTATTTACAGATGAACAATGGAATCATCTCGTAGAAGGGTTGCATGGACTCGGAGAATTGGCTCGGATGAAGGGGATGCATCTCGTCTACCACCATCATATGGGGACAGGCGTACAGACGACGGAAGAGATCGACCGTCTCATGGAAAGTACGGACCCAGCACTTGTGTCCTTGCTGTATGATACCGGTCATCTCGTGTTCTCGGGCGAGAACCACTTGGATGTGCTGAAGCGTCACATGAGTCGAATTAAACATGTGCATTTGAAAGATGTGCGGGCAGACGTAGCGCATCAAGTTCGTACGGAGCAGATGAGCTTTTTGCAAGCAGTGAAGTCCGGTGTGTTTACAGTTCCGGGAGATGGCTGCATCGACTTCACACCTGTATTCGAGGAATTATCAGGCGCTTCATATAAAGGATGGATGCTCGTAGAGGCAGAACAGGATCCGGCGAAGGCGAATCCGTTGGAATATGCGATAAAGGCGAGAGGTTATATTCGGGAGAAAGCAGGCGTATAGGCGAGGAAAAAGGAGTGGGAGCATGCAATTAAACGGCAACAGGCGCATATCGGTTGGCTTAGTCGGCTTAGGCCGATTAGGAAGACAGCATGCAGAGAATTTGGCATTCCGGATACCGCACTGCACATTGACAGCCGTATGCAGTGTGAAGGAGGAGGAAGTGGAAGCTGCTAAGCGTGATCTTGGTGTTCCGTACGGATATACAGATTACGAAGAAATGTTGCGCAATAATGAGCTTGATGCGATCTTTATCGCCTCTCCATCTGGATTTCACTGCAAGCAGATTGAGCAAGCTTTGGCAGCGGGATTCCACGTCTTCTCCGAGAAGCCGCTCGGGTTGTATATGGGAGAAGCGCTGCGTGTACAGGAAGCTGTACTGCGTTATCCTGATCAAGTATTTATGCTTGGATTCATGAGACGTTATGACCGCTCTTACGTTTATGCCAAGCAGCAGATTGAAGCGGGAGCGATTGGCGAGCCTGTGCTTGTCCGCTGTTATGGACTCGATCCTGCTCAGGCGATGCCTAGCTTCCTACAGTTCGCTAAGAGCAACTACAGTGGTGGATTGTTCCTCGACATGGCGATTCATGATCTCGATTTAGCACGTTGGTATCTTGGCGCTGAAGCGGAAACAGTATGGGCAATTGGCGGTTCACATCGTTATCCAGAGCTTGAACAGCTGCAGGATGCAGAGACAGGAGCGGCTCTCGTGCAGTTCGAGGGTAAGAAGATGGGGATATTCGTGGCAGGTCGGAACTGTGCCCATGGTTATCATATCGAGACAGAAATTATCGGGACACATGGCTCTTTGCGTATCGGTACGATACCAGAGAAGAATCAAGTTGCGCTAATGGATGAGCGCGGAGTCGTACGCGAATGTGCGAGCGGGTTCCTGGAGAGGTTCGAACAGGCATATGTGGATGAAGTGATTGAATTCATTCGCTGTATCCGTGAAGATCGGAAGCCGGAAGTAACGGTGGCAGATGGTGTTCAGTCGACGATTTTAGGATATGCGTGCAAGCAATCGATCGAGACGGGCCAGCTGGTCGCTGTGCAGTCTGTCGTTAGAAAATAGATACAGAATCGCAAGTTGCAAGCAGAAAGGCTACTATCGTTACTCGATGAGTGGAAGGGGAATAAAGGCATGCTGTACATCACGGTCATTACCTTTTTACTGTATACGTGCTTCATAGCGTGGTATTCGTGGCATAAGACGAAAGCGGTAGATTTGAACAGTTCAGATGGTTATTTCTTAGGCGGACGCAGTTTGACGGGGATCGTCATTGCAGGCTCCCTACTCCTGACAAACTTATCCACCGAGCAAATGGTGGGTTTGAATGGACAGAGCTATGGCTCATCCATGGTCGTTATGGCGTGGGAGGTTACTTCGCCAATCGCGTTAATTTTCATGGCGTTTGTCTTCCTGCCCCGTTATTTGAAAGCAGGTATTACAACGATTCCAGACTTCCTGGAGCAGCGCTATGACATGCGTACACGTCAAATTATTTCGATCTTATTCTTGCTAGGTTATGCGATGGCGTATCTTCCAACAGTTCTTTACTCAGGTGCGCTTGTGTTAGATACGATTTTTAACTTGTCCTCTATTTTTGGCTTCGGTGACTTTGGAATGGTACTCGTCGTTTCATTGGTGATTGGTATTGTCGGTATCCTGTATGTTGTTCTCGGTGGTCTACGGGCCTGTGCCTTGTCAGATACGTTGAATGGGGTAGGTCTTATTGTAGGCGGACTGTTAATTACGGTTCTTGGTCTTGTTGCACTAGGGGGAGGGGACCTTGTCGATGGTGTCAACACATTGCTGCAAAAGGAACCTGAAAAGCTGAATTCTATCGGTGACAGCAGTTCACCTGTTCCATTCGTTACGATTTTCTTCGGTCTACTATTCAACAACTTGTTCTACTGGTGTACAAATCAGGCGATCGTGCAGCGTACATTAGGTGCGAAGAACTTGAAGGAAGGCCAGAAGGGCGTTCTGTATGCAGGTATGTTCAAAATAATTGGACCTTTCTATCTTGTTATTCCAGGTATCATTGCGTATCACTTGTTCAATAACTCATTATCAAATGCGGATATGGCGTATCCTTCGCTCGTTATCGAAGTATTGCCAACATTGTTATCCGGATTCTTCGCGGCTGTATTGTTCGGTGCAATCCTAAGCTCCTTCAACGGAGCGTTGAACAGCTCTTTGACGTTGTTTACGTTGGATATTTACAAGCCGATGTTCAAACCGCAAGCAACAGAAAAGCAATTGGTGAAAGCTGGCCGTATATTTGCTATCGTGCTCGGCCTCGTATCGGTAGCAATATCACCGCTTATTCTATTCGCACCATCAGGCTTGTACTATTATTTGCAAGAAATGTTCGGATTCTATAATGTGCCGATTATCGCGGCGGTTGTGGTCGGATTCTTTACGAAGCGAGTACCGGCGATTGCACCGAAAATTGCGCTGTGTGCGCACATTGTACTCTATGCGTTGTCCAAGTTCTTCTTAGGTGAGATTAACTTTTTGTATATTTTAAGTGTGCTGTTCCCTGTGTGTGTGCTTGTTATGCTTATTGTCGGCAAGTTTGCGCCGCGAGATGAAGATTTCGAACTGTACAACTCAGGCAAGGTAGACTTGACACCATGGAAACATGCGAGAGTATTTACGGTTGTCATGGTCATATTGATGATCGCAATGTATGTGCTGTTCTCCCCGCTTGGTATTGCGGCTTGAGGATAAGTCTAATTAAGAAGCAGCCATTATTAGAATGTTTGAAACCGCTTACTAGTTAAGTGTAAATAGAGGAGGGTGTCTGTCTGGAGAGACGGACGCCCTCTTGTGCGTTTAGCAACGCGTCAGGACGCCAAGAATTTGTACAATACGACGAACTTTTATATCCGCCAAGTGTTTACGGCACTCAGGCAGGACAAACCTCTTCAACCCCTGCAACAACAAGTCATGAACACGTTACTGGCGAACATCGGATTGATGAACGTACGCCAACTTGAAGCCCATCAGGCGAGACTTCAGAAGCAGCTTCTGAAACCAGCCGACCAGCGGAAGGATTCCCGCTGCCACCTGTTCGAATTGCCGACGAAGGCGTCTCCTTATGTGGATTATCCCTTTCTCGATTGTCTGTTCAAGACGATGGAACAAGCGGATTACCGGGCGCTCCCTGCACAATGCAGTCAGTGGGTTATGAAGCGTGTATTTTCCAATTGGCAATCTTTCTTCGCCAGCATCACGGATTATCGCGTGCGACCTGACAAATACGCCGGAAGACCGCATATTCCCGGCTACGCCCGCACCAAGGCCAAGGAAGTCGTTTTCACCAATCAGGATTGTGAGATCAAGGATCGCAAGTACCTCAAACTCCCAAAGACGAAACAGCGGCTCAATATCGGCAAGCTCGGCTATACAGAGGGAGATTTGAAGCAGGTACGCATCGTTCCGAAATACGGGCAATATGTCGTGGAACTGGTATTCGCTTGCCCAGTAGAAGCGACGGATGTCGCGAAAGAGAATGCGCTGGCGATTGATTTGGGCATTGATCAGCTTGCAACCATCGTCACAAATACGGGTCATCGACCGGTATGCGTGAAGGGCAAGCCGATGAAAGCAATCAATCAGTATTACAACAAGTTGAAGGCACATTATACTGGGATTCTCCGCCAAGGCAAACAACCGCAGGAAGGTGCATTTTCATCCAAGCGACTAAATCGGCTGCATCTGAAGCGTCATCGGAGGATTAAGGACTTGTTTCACAAGACGAGTCATTATATTGTCAAACTAGCTGCCGAGCAGAAGATCGGGACAATCATCATCGGATACAATCAGGGATGGAAGGTGGAATCCGATATGGGGCGGAGCAACAATCAGTCGTTCTGTTACATTCCACATCAGATGCTTGTTTCGATGATCCGGTATAAAGCCGCGGCACTCGGAATCGAAGTGATTCTCACCGAAGAGGCGTATACGTCGAAGGCCAGTTTCCTGGATCACGACCCATTGCCCAAGTATGAAGAAGGAGTTACAAGGGCCTTCTCGGGCAAGCGGATTCATCGCGGGTTGTATCGAAGTCGGAAGGGCCTGATCCATGCTGATGTGAACGGAGCAGCGAATATCATGCGTAAAGTATTCCCAAAAGCATCCGCCAATGGGATAGCGGGGTTGGTCGGTAGCCAGTCCGTCAACGTGTCAACTCCACTGATGTTAAGCATCCAGTAATAAGCAGAGATGATACATCAGAAACCCCCACTTCAATCGAAGCGTCAGCATAGGTAAGTGGTGGGAGTATTCATCTTTAGAACACCCTCTATTTTTTTTCATATGATATATTAATAATGAAATTTATGGAAGTCGGGGTGAGTCTAGCCTGAGAGAGTGGAGTATTAGAAAAGTGACCGTATCTATACTAATGGGCCTGTTGATTGCTGCCGTGGCTGGCGTCATTTGGTATATGGTTCCGAAGTCTATTCATCATACAGTAGAAGGGATGAAGTATAGGCTAGGGATAGAGAACAAGGACTTCGAAGAGTCTGTTACCGTCAACATTAATGGTAAGATGAAGTGGAATTTCAAAGGGGAAAGAATATTTACGGGTAAAATTGAAGTTGAGGGTGAAGAGATACCGATACCTGAAGAGCAGAAGAAGCTGAAAATGAGATTTCGTAAAAACGCTGATCCAGATTATATTTTATATGTACATGTTGAAAACGGAAAAGTGAACCACTATAACTACGGTGCAATGTACACAAATGCGGATATGAGCGAATTTACGATAGAGGTGTTTGAGGAATCAGATTCGGGCGGGCGTGGCTGGAACGGGGGAGATGGATTGATGATTTCAGCACCGGCGAGCGATCGTACGAAAGCCCTCGAAATATCCAATCGATATTTTATGGCACGCTGGAAAGATCAGATTAAACCGTTGGAATAATAGGAGGGAAGTACAATGACTCAGAAGTGGCTTGAGTGGGCGAAGGAGATTCAGGCGATCAGTCAGTCAGGCCTTGCATACTCCAAGGATGTTTATGATAAAGAACGATTCGAACAGCTGCGGGAACTAAGCGTTTCGATTTTACATGAATACACTGATATGAAGCATGAGAAGATTCGGACATTATTTGCGAGTGACACGGGATACCCAACACCGAAGGTGGATGTGCGTGGGGTTGTTTTTCAAGAGGGAAAAATTCTTCTAGTCAAGGAAAGGCTAGATGGAGCATGGGCACTTCCGGGCGGATGGGCTGACATTGGGCTATCGGCAAAAGAGGTTGCCGTAAAAGAGATCAAGGAAGAGTCCGGTTATGATGCTCGGCCTGTCAGATTGCTGGCAGTGCTGGATAAGAAATTCCATAATCATCCCCCTGCATCTCAGCATGTATATAAGATGTTTATCCAATGCGAACTAACTGGGGGAGAAGCGGCAGGTGGAGTAGAGACCTCAGACGTTGGTTTCTTTAGCGAAAATAACTTGCCGGAATTATCGCTGGAACGCAACACCAAGGAACAGCTTCAGCAGATGTTCGAGTATCTTCGGAATCCGGCGAAAGAGGTGTGGTTCGACTAGAGATGGGTGGAGAAAGAGCATTAAATATATCTTATATAGATCAATACTATAACCTGAATAAACCGTATACCATAACTGAAATAACGATTGGCCACTTTAATCAAATTTTTCAAATTACCCACCCGGATCAATCCTATATTCTTCGTATATACGAAAGCGACAAGGATATGACTCGGATTCATAGGGAATGGTTGATCATGAACGCGCTGAAGCTGCAAAAAACGACGTTTGAAGTACCCGTCTTCACAGAATCAGTAACCAAAGAAACTATCGTATATATTGATGAACTTCATCGATACGCAACTCTAATGCCGTTACTGGCTGGCCGTCATCCAGACCTTACCGATCCGGAGCAGCAATATGAATCTGGGAGGGCTTTGGCTGAACTGGACCGTGTATTGAAATATATTAAGCCTGACTTGGATGGAAATCCTTCGTACAGTGAGCTGGACCGGTTTCACCGGAATGTGGAGGATATTTCGCAAATCCCTGATAAATTGCCTGCATCCAGTATCCACAAGAGCAGAATACAGAAAATGATATTTTCCGTATTGGAGGGAGTTGAAGAAGTTTACTCTTCCTTACCTAAGCAGCTTATTCACGGAGATTATACGAACGGGAACAGGCTGATGCAGCGAGGGCAAATTACTGGAATTATCGATTTTGAATTTTGTTGTTATGATGTTCGAGTTATGGATCTGGCCATCGGTTTGGGCGGAGGCCCAACGGCTTTATGGGAGCATGGTGACGGCTGGAATATTGTTGAAGCATTTGGTACGGGATATCTAAGTCATAACCCACTTCTTGAGAAGGAGATTCAGTGTATTCCCTTTTTGATCAGACTTCGGCGGATAGCGATGCTGGCCTATTTCTATGGTCGCTATGTAGACGGGCTGGACAGCGAGGGTTGGATGCATGGAATTGTCCAATGGGTGCTAGATGCTGAGGAATGGCTGGGATTTCACGCTCAGGAACTCATCCAGCGGGCATTAACTTGGGGAAAGTTGGGGCCGGGCCCCGTATGGTGATCATGGGGATTGAACTGTCCTCTGTAATTCTGGGTACAATGCCATCAAAGTGAATTGCACGGGTGAGTGTAATGGCATTTCCGGTTAAAGCCATTTGATGTATACTATTAACAGCAGATAACACCTGAGATAAGATTTATATTAGACACCAAGCTTAATCGTGCTTGGTGTCTTTTTTACTAGATAAGGAGTGATGGTGATGATGAATGGCTGAACAAAGAAGAGAATGAGTGAGCCATTTGAGGCTTTGTGATTCCTCAGAAACCGAAGTTATTCTTGAAATTATTAATCCGCGCAGGCATACAAAGGTATTATACCTGAAACATCTGTCGTGTTAAGCAGCAGAGAGAATTCATAAAGGTGGGTAAATCTTTTGATTAAAATTGCAACAGAAATTGAAATCATGGCACCTATTCACATTTGTTTTGATTTTGCCAGGGATATCGATCTTCATACACAAACTGTGTGGCCTCATACAAAAGAACATGCGGTTGAGGGAGTCACGAGCGGAATGATCGGACAAGGAGAGTTTGTTACATTTGAAGCGACCCACTTTCTGATCCGGCAGCGGTTAACTTCTCAAATCACGGAGTACAGAAGGCCTTATCTTTTTGTAGATACGATGAGCCGCGGAGCATTCAAAAGCCTGAAGCATGAGCATCATTTTATCGATTTGGGGATTACGACGATCATGCAGGATGTTCTTTATCTGGAGGCCCCGTTAGGTCCACTCGGATGGATTGCTGAAAGAGTTGCGCTGAAATCGTATATGCGCCAGTTTTTAATGTACCGAAATCGAGAGTTAAAGAGCCGAATCGAGGAGTACAGCAGAGAATACTACTAACTGGGGGATACAATACATGCGAAAGATTCACGTTGGTATTATTGGAGGCGGGTTTGGGGCGACTGTACACGCTCCCATATTTCAAATGCATGAGGGTTTTGAAGTGAAGTGCATTTCCAGTGTTCATCGAGGTCTCGATGAAAAGGCTATGACGAACCTTAAACATTATACAGATTGGAACAAGATGATTGAAGCGGAGGAGCTAGATTTAATATCTGTAGCGTCTGCTCCAGTACATCATTTTTCAATGACAATGGAAGCACTGAAGAACGGACTACATGTATTATGTGAGAAACCTCTTGGAATGAATTCGGATCAGACTCGGATCATGATAAATGAAACCATCGGAACAAAGCGCAAAGGATTTGTAAATTTCCAATGGAGATTAACACCTGTCCGACAGCGGATTAAACAAATTTTGAAGAATCGTGAACTTGGCAGTATACATCATATGAAGTACCAGGGGAGTTTTTCTGGATATGAAGCGTTAGCGACTCAACCTAGAGGATGGGAAGGGCAAAAAGAGTCTGGTGGAGGACATTTATTTGCGGTAGGCTCACATATGCTGGATTCAATGATGTGGTGGATGGAAGAAGAAATCGACCATGTATACGCTAGTATGAGAACGGTTGTCCCTAGCTTTTCAGGAGCTACTGAAATAGAAAATAGGAACACAGATGATGCATTTTCAATCATGGGTAACTTTAGAAACGATGCTTCTTTTACAGCTGATGTCTTTTATCCCGCCGCCATATAAATTAAAAGCTCCACTTAAACATTACTACAGTGGGTTTTATCCAATGGTAGATTTAATACATAAATCGATAAACGGTGATGATGGACTAGTCGATTTACCTACTTTCCATGATGGACATAAGGTTCAATCTGTACTTGATGCAATCATTGCATCGGCAAACACACATTCAAGAATACAAGTGAACTATAGTCACTTGAACATAGAGGAGACGTAACATGAAAGCGCAAAATTTCAAGCCAGGTGATGAGATCCGTATCCTGTCACCTTCACGGAGTATGTCTATTATCGCAAAAGAACAACGGATACTTTCCGAGCAGCGACTACGTGAGATGGGGCTCACTGTAACATACTCCAAGCACTGCGAGGAAAGTGACGCGTTTAGTTCTTCGTCTATCGAATCCAGAATTCAAGATTTACATGAAGCATTTCTTGACCCGAATGTTTCGGGCATTCTCACAACGATTGGCGGTTACAATTGCAATCAGCTCCTGAGCTATGTTGATTATGATCTGATCGCTTCGAATCCGAAAAGACTGTGTGGATATTCCGATATTACGGCACTCAGCAACGCTATATATGCTAAGACAGGGTTGATTACATATTCTGGTCCGCATTATTCAACCTTCGGCATGCTTCACGGGATTGAATATACGACCGAATATTTTTACAAAATGATGTTCCAAGAGGGGCCAGTATCGGTACTTCCTTCAGCGGAATGGAGTGATGATGCCTGGTATATGGATCAGGAGAATCGAACGTTTATCCAGAACGACGGCCCTTATGTTATTAATGAAGGAAAAGCGGAAGGTGTAATCATTGGCGGTAATTTGTGTACTCTGAACCTGCTGCAAGGGACTGAGTTTATGCCGAATTTAGCGGGAGCCATTTTGTTTCTTGAAGATGATTTGGAATCGCTACCGCCAACGTTTGATCGTGATCTGCAATCACTCATTCATCAGCCCGGCTTTCATGATGTTAAAGGAATCGTTATCGGACGGTTTCAACATGCATCACAGATGAGCAGACAACTCCTGCACGATATTATCAAATCCAAGAAAGAACTGGAGCACCTGCCTGTAGTAGCCGATGTGAACTTTGGACATACATCACCGCAAATTACGATTCCTGTCGGTGGAGAAGCGAACCTTGAAGCATACGAGGATGAAGTGAAGCTTAGTATTACAGAGTAAATGGCGATGGAGGAATAGAAAATGAGACGTCTTCAAATAGGGATGTGGCATCAATTCACGCTGGATCGATGGAATGATATATCTAATGATTTCATTAGCGGAATGGAGATTTCGAAGTATCCGAGCAAAGAAGCCGTTGAAGAGGTAAGCAGGTTCTGCATGAACGAAAATCTCAAGTTTGGTGTTCACGGTCCTATTCTCGATACATATGGCTACTCGATGCCTACCCTGAATTCTCCCGACCCGGAGCAATATAGAGAGGCATTAGAACGAATAACGACAGAAGTTAGGCTTGCGGCAGAGTGTGGGGCGGATTATATTCTATTTCACTATCCATTCTATCCAACTTTTCAACAGCCTTATTTTCCGTATCCGAAACTTCCGGATTCATTGAAACGCTATGAATATGACCAATTAAGCAAATCCGAATTTCAGGACATTTCTGAACGGTTGTTTGAAAAATTGTCCGAGCTGCAGCAACAATACCGACAGCGTATTGTGCTAGAGCATGATTTTTTCGGAGATTATGAAGATGTGTTTATTCAATCGTTCTTAAATAATCCCGACATCCGCTTGGTCATCGACACGGCAAGGCTGGATATCGCACGCCGAGTGTTTGAGGGTTTTGATCCATATAACTTCATGGAGACTTTGGCTTCTCAGGTTTATTTGGTGCATTACAGCAACGTTGTTTACTCGGATGATACTTTTAAACATCATTTGCCGGTGCTGCCAGAGCATGATGAGGATGTAAGCTGCGGGGATTCCTATCGCTATCTTGAATATTTGGCTGAACGGAATCAAGAGTTCCACCTTACTTTCGAGCATAACCATGAACTGATCAGCAAGGATCAATTGCATAAAGTATATGAGAGAGCCGCACGGCTGCTCGGATTAGGATCAGCGTTATATCCACAGTAATAGGAGGTGCGGCGATGACCATTGATTTTCATGACGGGAAAAATAAACATACCTACGCTGCAAGAACAGCCGATCACGGGTGGGTTGAGCTTATGCGACTTTATGTCGGCAGCAAGCCTGGGGTTGCACTCGATATTGGATGCGGCGGCGGGATATACAGCAAGGCTTTGGCAGACATGGGAGCAAGTCGTGTCATAGGTATGGATTTCTCCAGATCCAATCTGGATGGGGCAAGGGATAACTGTAGCTCTTACGAAAATATATCTTTTAAGCAAGGGGATGCGCTTGATACCGGTTTGCCGGAGCAGAGCGTGGATCTGATCTTGGAGCGGGCTCTTATTCATCACATTACGGATCTAGGTGCCTGCTTCAGGGAAGCTTCTCGTGTGCTAAAGCCGGGGGGATTGATCATTGTGCAGGACAGGACCCAGGCAGATTGTCTTCTTCCTGGAAGTGTGAACCACATTCGCGGATATTTTTTCGAGAGATACCCTAGATTGATTCAGAAGGAAACGGAGCGCAGGCATACGAGTCTTGTCGTAGCACAAAGCCTTTCTGCGAATCAATTTGAACAGATTGAAGAGATTTCCTTCTGGGAAACACGTAGAACCTATCATGATATAGCCGAACTGGAGCAAGACCTGCTGAATCGAACAGGCCGATCTATTCTTCATGACCTTAATGATCATGAACTTGGGGAGCTCGTTGCCTATATACTTGAAAAATTGCAAGATAGACAAGACGATGAAATAAAGGAACAAGACCGATGGACCCTATGGATTGCCAAACGGAAGAGCTGTTAAATCCATGTGGAACAACATTAGATAAAATCTGATACGGATTTATATCAAACTACTGGAGGACACCATGGATTTTATCATTAGAGAAGCGAAGCAGGATGATGATAAAGATAATTTTATGAAAAGCATTGATCTAAATGACGATCAGCTGATGCAGATTCAGGCTTCGACATTGTATGTTTTGGATGAAACAGGGCGGATGATTAGAATAAACGAACCGGACGAGACAGATTCACCTGCGCTTTTTATTGGGAAAACACGTAATTCCATGCATACGTATATAAGTGATCGCTTACCCGAGGCGATTGCAGAAGAGCTAAATGATCATATCAAATCATCTATAAATATCGTAATGCTATGTGAAATCATCGGAAAATATAGTGCAGTGAAAAATGTATGGATTGGTCCAGCTTACGCATACCTTCACAGCACCCCACCGCCTATGGAAGATGAACAGATAATGGTGATCAACGAAAATAATGCTCATATGCTTAGCAGACATTTTGATCATTTAACGCTTAAGCTCACAGAACATCTGCCGATAGTCGGTTATGTATGGGATGGTCAAGTGGTCTCGCTATGTTGCTCCGCCCGAATCTCAGACCGAGCTACTGAAGCAAGTCTTTCAACCGTTGAAGATTTCAGGGGGAGAGGACTGGCTGCAAAGGTAACCGCGAAATGGATTGGCGAAGTATTAAAGCAAGGTCGCATACCGCTGTACAGTACGTCCTGGGACAATTTGAATTCTCAACGAGTAGCTCAAAAGTTAGGACTTCATCCGTATGGGATGGATTTTAATATTACGGTGGAGTGAGAGGAGTACCGCTTATGGTGAACAGCCTCATAATCGTATTTATTCTGACGATGGTTATCCACACAGCTGAAACATTATCCTATTCCGCCCGGTATGCTGGCGTGAAGTTGAACAAAATTGCTGTCGCTTTGTCTCTGACGGGCATTATTGTGCTCGTATCGAGAACCTCCAACCTGATTCAGGCTCCGCTGACAGCCAAATTTGTAGACTATGCCCGAATAGATCCTTCCTTTGATGTACTCCGTTATTTTCGATTTATTCTACTTGCGGCATCTGTTGGCACCTTGATTGCCATAGCGCTGTTTCCCACGTTCGTAAACCTGTTCGCCCGAGTCATAGCGAAGCTGGAGGTAGCCGGCTCGATCCCCAAGCTCATTACAAGCGTAACGGTAGGTCAGCTCAAGAATACGAAGCATTATTTTAGAAAACCAACACTTAAGATCAGTCAGTTCCGATATCTGGACATTCCCAAGCGGTTTATCTTGCTGAATGTTGTGGTAACGGCCTTTTATACAGTAGGAGTGTTGTCTTCTTTATATGCGGCCCATATCGTACCTGAATTAAGTACAACAGCTTCTCAAGCCTCCGGCATTATTAATGGTATAGCTACTATTATATTAACGATTTTTATTGATCCCCAGCTGGGTCTAATTACAGATAAAGCAACACACCAACCGGAAACGAGAGATCAGCTAGGAAAGGTATATACACTGTTAATGGTCACGCGTTTTTTTGGAACTCTGCTTGCACAGCTTGTCATCATACCTGCTGCTTATCTGATCAGCATGGCTGTTACTTTTCTATAGGGAGAGGGATCGATGATTAATTATCGTCTTTTACAGGATTATGATCAGGAATCCGTTAAAAATTTGATGAAGGCCTTGCTTGCCGTTATATACGGTACGGTTAGATGGGGACTAAGACGAAATCCGGGTTCGGAAACATGACATATTATGTTCCCTATGAAATTAACGGCCAACATGACTAAATCAACAAAATGAACATAAATATGGTACATATGAGGAGGTATAAGATATGTTTGTCCAAGAAGTGCTGAAGCAGATGAACACCCAGCTTGCGCGGATTGAAGTTTGCCTTAACCGACTCTCGGAGGAACAGATCTGGGAGAGGGTAAACGGGGAAATGCTGAGCATCGGGAATTTGTGCATTCATCTGGCCGGTAACGAGTACCAGCATTTCGTGAGCGGAATTGGAAACAATCCGTTTATCCGAGAACGTTCTAATGAATTTACGATGAATGGTGGATTGAAACGAAGTGAGATTCTCACCCGGATGAAAGACGTCCGTTAGCATTCGGGAGCAGTATTGGGTGAACTGACGGATCAGGACTTACAACGTGAAGTGCAGGTATGGTACGACCCTGAAGATTGGAAGCGGATGAGAGTAGGAAATTCCGAAACCTCAGATTCCTATTACACACGTCCGATTCAGAGCCATCTGTTCTATGTGGCTGAGCATTACGGATATCATACCGGACAAATTGTTTATTTGACAAAGCTTTTGGCTGAAGGAAAAGGCCCGATTACAGATACGAGACATTAGAATTAACCAGCCTCCTTTTTGCCCATGGATCTCATAACTTTCAACCCGGTCCGGTAATGCGTTTTCAGGTGAAATTTTGAGGAAAAGGGGTTTATGAGAGAATGGCCAAATCCAAAAGAGGACACTCCCTATGGCATTTGCCTTCCCGTGGTCGGGGCACTTGTCCGGTATGCCACAGTACCCGGATTAAACTGCTGTACCCCCGAACCAAATCCGACGGTACGTCTTTAAAAGTATGCAAGCGGTGCGATAAAGCATCGCAGACCAGGATTGATGCGGCGATTTAACAGGTACCTGCATAAGGTCGAGAACACAATAATTTTTTGCATATCGATGGGAAGGAATATCGGTAATTTCGCACTATAAAACCGCCAACGCTCGTTCAACGGGCAGCTGGCGGTTTTTTTAATTTGGCCTTGTGTGGAGGATTTGAAATCACGTTTAAAGAGTTGATAGTCAAGTAGATCTAAATGTAAAAACAATTTGACATTCAGAGACGATGTATTATAATTATGAATGTAAAAAGTTTTTTACATTTATGAAATTAAGGTGGGTTGAATTGAAAAATAATATTAGAAATATACGAAGAAATATGAAACTCTCTCAGGAAGAACTCGCAAATATATGTGGCGTTACAAGACAAACAATAAATGCCATCGAAAATAATAAATATGACCCTACCTTAGCGTTAGCATTCAAGTTATCTCTTCATCTCGATACACCAATTGATAAATTATTTATTTTTGAGGAGGAAGTCAAATGAAATTACGAAAAGCTGATGAAATGGAGAAATATCAGAGTGACCAATCTGCAAAATATGGATTCATCTTTTATACCATAGCATTATTGATTTGGTCACTTTATGGTTTTTTCATTAAGGGTGATTCTGGTTGGCAAATGACAATCTTATTGATAGGTTGTGCTGTTTACTTTTGGTCAAGAGTTGTTTATAACCGAAAGATGAATAATTGATTAATTAAAAGACCTTCGCAACTTGAGGGTCTCTTTTTCACTATAAAAACAACAATATATTAACAGAGTTTTTAATTTAATTGATTGCTTTAGTGCTACGACATTTTATGTCGTAGCACATGTAATATAATAAAATTGCTTCCCATATTAAGGAAGACATTCTAAGATGAGATTAGATGAAAAGAGGTTAGCAAAAAATGGCCAAACCTAAAAGAGGGCGCTCCCTCTGGAACTTACCTTCACGTGGAAGAGGTACATGCCCCGTCTGTCATAGCACCAGAATCAAGCTGCTATATCCTCGGACAAAAACAGACGGAACAGCCGTTAAAGTATGTAAACGGTGTGACAAGGCACCACAGTCGAAGGTAGACGCAATTTCAGCTAGCTGATTTAGCTGACTGAGTCGGAAGGTGCTTGCCCGTTCCCCATGGAGGGAGCGGGCGCTTTAAGTTGGTTACAATGGCAGAGGGGAGTTGACACCGTTATGAGCAATATGCACCGGATACACTGGTTCGATCAGCAGATTCGGGAAGGAAAATACCCGAACAGTCGTTTATTGGCAGAGGAGTTTGAAATATCTACCCGCCAGGCGCAACGTGATATTGAATATATGGAAATCTCGTTACGGGCCCCACTGAATTACGTTGCCAAAAAAAGAGGCTATTGCTATGAGGATAAAACGTTTCTTCTCCCCCTTCTTTATATGACCGAAGAAGAAAAGAGAGTACTTAACTACCTTGCCCACCGCTATAGAAGCTATGATTATGAGAACTCGTCTTCCGTCCGAAGGGTTGCGCATTTACTTGGACGTTTTACGGACGAGCAGCAGCTGGAAAGTACCCGTCTTCCGGTATTTAGCGTCAGCCCACAAGTGATGCAGTTTTTTGAACTGCTGAATCATGCTGTTCGGGAGTTGCTCATTGTAAAAATTTTGTATAGAGAAGAAGAAGGCGATATTTTTTTAACAGGATGTCCTCTTCAGCTTTTATCTAAATACAGTGCGGATTATGTCCGTATGCATTGCACCGAACAACAAAAAGATATTGAATTACGTCTGGACCGGATCAAGCATTTGAAAGTAACAGGGGAGAAGGCTAAAGAAACTACCCTTGGTTCTATTTATGAATACGGAGATACCTTGCGTCCGAAATCAAAACCTTTTCAGGCAATGGTTGAGTTTAGGCAGCCGATCATCGGAAATACGTGGTATGGCTATCCTGCTTGTGGAATCGAAGAATGTAAATACCAAATTGAGTTTTACGATACGGAGCTATTTATGCAGGATCTGATGATTCATATGACCGAATGGCGGAAGCTGTCCTCACCCAAATGGCTAAGAGCTAAGCTTAGAAGTCGCTGCGAGACCATAGTTGAGCAATTGAATTCATTGAATGAACATTCAACTGACACATCAAAGGAATAAGGAGGCGCTATGAGCGGAATTTATTTGGATCATCTTGACATGAAAAGAGAGTCAAAATCGTTTACAGACAGTCTTTATGCCATATTGACATACTCTGGACTTTTTCAAGGACCGAAGTATATGTTGTCAGGTCTTACAGGAATGGCCTTTAAGTTTACCGTGCATGAGCGATTGCTGCCGATGTCTGTGTCAGCCTATGGACAATGGGGGATAGAGCATTGGCCGGCTGTAGACAATCTTGGAATCTATACCGTAAGCGATGGAGGCTATAGAAGACATCCGACGTTTAAGAGCTATCAGCAAGAAGCTGTACAATGGGTAAAAGAAAGCCTGAATCAAGGAAAAGGTGTAATCTACTGGATTCCGGAATTCGGCGTGATTCGTGGATATGATGATGAAGATTCGGTCTTTTTCGTACAAGATGGTTATTCTGCAGAAGATCAGATTGTACTCTACGATAATTTTGGACTGAATAGCACAGATTTTTGGCACATTCAGTTGTTGGGGGAAAAAGTGGACGTCCCGGTAAAAGATATGATACTGGAATCTTTGAGACTCGCTATACAAGATTGGGATATTCCTTATAAGACACTACCTTCGACGGATATCGCTTCAGGCAAACTGGCTTACGATTTTCTTATCCGAGGACTGGAGAGCGGCAGTTATAACGAATTTGGCGCCGTCTATATTTTGGATTCCTATATATATTCGAGAAATGAGATCAAAAATTATTTACGGGAAGCAGTCGTGCTGTGGCCTGATCTTCAGCCAGCTTATGAACTGTATTCACAGCTGACACAAGTCATAGGAGAGCTTGCGAATTACCTAACGGACTCGCAAAACGGAAGACAAATAAACAGGGCGTACATCCCGGTACTTATTGAAGCTCTGCTTGCGGCTAAAGATATAGAAGATCAGGCTGTCAATCAATTCAGAGATATTTCCAGACGTTACCCCGACCCTAAGCGAAGCACGATTCCAAGGTGGGGCGCACATATGGTTCGATAATGAAAGGAGTGCTAAATGATGGAACGGATCATTTTATCCGATTTACATATGAGACAAGAATCCCTTTCCTACATCGACGCTCTTTATGCTATTTTGATGCATAGAGGTTCAGTGAACTGCTCAAAGTCTGTTTTGTCGGGTATGACGGCGATGGCTTTCCGCTTTACGGTAAACCGCCGATTATCCGTTGACTCCGCCACAGCCTACAATTGGATGGCTGAGCATTTTGTAGCTGCTGATCTTCTGGGGCTAACGACAACACAACATGCAGGTTTTCATTTTCAGCCTACCTTTTCGCTGTATCAAAAGGCTGCTGTACAAGATATCAAACAATCGATTGCCCGGGGAACGGGAGCACTGATTTGGAAGGATTCATTTGTTGTCGTCACGGGTTATGATGATGAACAACAAACATTTTTGTATTGTGATGGAATTAGTAATGAGTATCAAACGATTAGATATGAGGATTTCGGTTGTAACCATTCCCCATATTGGTATTATCAGCTGTATGAAGAACAAATCGCCATGGACATCTATGAGATTTATAAGGAGTCGCTGATGCAGGCAGTAAGCAAGTGGGAGACACATGACATTATGCTGCCTTCAAGTGAGTATGCTTGCGGCAGGCAGGCGTATGCTGCCATTATAGAAGCTCTTCAAGGCGGAGATTATGACGAGGAAGGCGCCTTGGAAACCTTTCGCTGTTATGGGGCCGCCAAGCAGGATATCGCCCAATACATGTCCTCACTGAAAAATATATGGCCTTTGTGCAATAAGGCGGCTGAGCTGTACGGTAGGGTAGCTGAACTATTTAATGATATTGTTCAAAATTCGCCCCGAGCTGGCACAAGCTTTCCGGAGAATCGAACGAGGGCCAAACAGCTTATTCCGTTATTTATGGAGGCTCAGCAGCGGGAAGAGGAGGCAGTACAAGAATTGAGTCTATTTTTAAGTGAGAACATACATAACCGGTTTGAAGATATTGGATTGAGATAAGTAATTTATTGGAATATAATAATAAACAGTTCTGATTTAGTACAAAGGCCGTTTTCTGGATGAGAACGGTCTATTTTTTTCTATGAGGGGGCACCGGATGAATGATTCTAATGTAAAGATCAAAATGGGTGATGTTACTTTTGATTTAAGGGAAGTCCATGACTTCGAGTGGATTCAGGATGAGGGACGTGTCTTTCAGGTGTTTGCCCAGCAGGATTCCGGAAATATCAGCTTTGGTGTGGAATCAGTAGATGGCACGCGAAAGTTTATAAAATATGCAGGGGCACGAACGCTGGAGTTTAATGGAGAACCGGACGATGCTGTAAATCGTTTAAAGAAAGGAATTCACCTGTATGAGGAGCTGAGTCATCCTTCCCTGATCAAGCTGCTGAACCATTACCCTGTCGGAACAGGATATGCTACCGTATTCGAATGGTTTGCAGGAGAAAATCTGCATCCGCATGAAACGTATCCACCTCCGGCAAAATACACCCATCCAGATTCCCCCTATTTCCGTTTTAGACAGCTGCCGGTCGAGTTAAGGCTGCAATCTTTGAATGATATTTTTGATTTTCATGTCTACGTGGAACAGAATGATGTTGTTGCTGTCGATTTTTATGACGGCAGTATTTTATATGATTTCATTCACCACACGGTCCGCGTATGCGACATTGACATGTATCAACGGAAACCATTTAATAATTCGATGGGAAGACTATGGGGCTCATCCAGGTTTATGTCACCTGAGGAATTTCAACGAGGAGCGGTCATTGATAGCGTGACCAATGTGTTTAATATGGGCGCGATTGCCTTTGGATTACTCGGCGGTGAACGGGACCGTTCGATGGACAGATGGGATGCTGGGGAGGCCTTACATAAAATTGCGGTTAAAGCTGTCAGCCCGAACCGAGATGAGCGGTATAAGAGTGTTGCTGAATTTGTTTCATTTTGGAGAGAGCATGTCACAGAAGTGAGGGAAATAGATGAATCAGTTCACCGAGGCACGAACGAAAGAAATAAACTATCATAACCAATTTTATGAAGAAACAGCATTCCGATTGCACAGCGTATTCGGGAGAGCGAAGGCAAGATTGTATGTGTGGATCTACTGTCAGCTGCGATTGATATATTACGGGCAAATGCAGTGAAATACGAGGTTGAACATCTCATAGAAGGTCATATAGCGGATGCCGAGCACTTTGACATTCTGGATTGGGAAATTATGAAGATGAACCAGATTAAACAGGAGATTCAGGAAGTAAAGCATGGAAGGGACATACTGTTCCAAAGCCAATGGATTACCTTTATAGCGCAAAAAAATTAACAAACACAGAAGAGATAGATTTTCAATAAAAGGTTGTGAGTTCAGTGGAAAAATATACGCATCTCGGTGTTTATGGGGTTTTGATTAAGGATGGCCGTATACTGTTGGTTCGTAAAGCGAGAGGACCTTATTTGGGGAAATGGGACTTGCCTGGCGGCTCGATTGAGTTCGGAGAAGAACCTGAACAGACGTTGAAACGAGAATTTCAAGAAGAAACTGGCCTGACAGCAATTCATGGTGTCATGAAAACCGCCGTTTCCTGCACGATCATTTATCAGCGGACTGAAGATGAGCTGGAGGAAATGCACCATATCGGTATTATATATCAGGTAGAGCTAGAGGATGACAAAGCCCCGATCAAAAGAGAAGGGGACCAGCAGGATTCGCTTGGGGCGGAGTGGATACCTTTGAAAAAGCTGAAGTTTATCCCAATCACCCCTTTTGTGGAGATGATGACAGAGCAGTTCACTGAAGGAGATCATGATCAATAAAATTAGCAATCAGCAAGTTCAATCAGATTCAAGCAAGCTCAGTTGTTTAAATATTGTTATGAAATATTTCCAGGGAAATGGATGACTTGGATTTCGTTGCTGACGGATAACTCTCAGAATAAAACAAAGCAAGCTACTCTAGGATTCATCCTTTCGAGGATTCATCCTTAGGTAGCTTGCTTTGTTTTATAGTCCATTTTGATTTCAGATTGTCTTTTAAAATTTGAAGACATTGATCGTCTTTTGGAGCTGGAATACAGCATCGGTCATAGCTTCCGCTTCGTCCGCCATTTTCTTGATGGATACGATTCCTTCGTTCATGGAGGCGGATACCTGCTCGGTTCCGGCAGCTGACTCTTGAGTAATGGCCGATATGTTCTGTATCGCAGCAGATATACTTTGGGCGCTTTCTAGCATCGATTCGCTTTCTTTGGAGAAGGCGGAGATTTGCTCAGCTATGTACTGTACACTTGTAACGATATCCAAAAAGACTTGTTCCGCTTCATGAATCATTTCAGTCTGTTGACGAACCACTTCTTCATTAATTTTAATGTTCTGTTCGGCAAGATTAATGTCATGCTCAATGCTGCGTACAAGATTAAACACTTCACGCGTGGAAGAAGTCGATTCTTCCGCGAGCTTGCGAACCTCATGAGCGACAACTGCAAACCCGGCGCCATGCTCCCCAGCCCGTGCAGCTTCAATCGAGGCGTTTAGTGACAGCAGGTTAGTCTGCTCAGCGAGCTCCGAGATTGTTTCGGTGATTTTGGTAATCCCTTTAGCATTTTTGGAGAGGGCATCAATTGATTCCGACACTTTCTCGGTGGCTTCAATATTTTTCTGCATTCCGGCAGATTGTTTCGAAACAGATACGCGTCCTTGTTCCACTAAGCTGAGTGTTTCTGTGGAACGCTGGTTCATCTCTTTTGTGGAATTTGTATAATTGCTAACCATCTGCTCAATCTCACGGATTGACTCACTCATCTCGGACACATCTTCCGATATTTCATTCGCTCCTACAGCAAGCTCGTTAGAAGAAAGGGACACTTGGTTCATAACTTCGATCAGGTTATGGTTCTTGTCTGATATATCACGACTGGATTTCATGACTTTACGAGTGATATCCGAAGTTTCCTGCAAAATTTTTCGAAGTCTCTCAACCATACTGTTAAAAGTTCGACTCAGATCTGACATGCCTCCGATTTCTTCCACTTTAAAAGTGAAATCGCCTTTGGCAATTTTGGATGAAACATTGGAAATATCAGCGAAAGATTGTGTAAGCGTTCTCTCGATTATCCGCGAAAGCGGGTATGTAAGAAGGGCGAGTGTAGCGACAAGCAGAATCCCTATTACGGTTTTGCCGAGAACGATTAGGGTTAGCAGCATTGGAACTGCAAATAGAACAGCTATCGCATAACAAGCAGCTGTTATTTTACTGGAGATCGGTAGCTTGTTGAACCACGACATAAGAAAGAGTTCCTCCTTTAAGCATAGGATATATTTACCATGATTATAACATTCTTCGACATAAGTAGATATAACGAATTACATTGTATGGATTTAAAATAATTAAAAATAGTTCAAATAGTCTATCCAGTAAAAAGCCAAAGGGGAAAAAAAGGTGGGTCTACAATGCTTTTCCCCTTGGATATGAACATCAAATTATCACTTTACAGCTTTGAATAAGGCGGAAGCTAAAAAATTCGTATTGTCCAATATCATCCGGTCATGTTGAAATAACGTTTCCCATAAGGAGAGATCAAGCAGTGCGCCTTCATCCCGGCATTCGAGCGTATCCAGGTGTTGGATTTGTTCCTGTTTCATTTGCTCTGTAAAGTGGTTGTATTCTAAGGCTTCCTCAAAGGAGAATCCACACTCTATGAGATGACTGCGCCATTCTTCACGATTCATGAGACGCGGGATACCAAAAAATTGTTCCAATTCTTTCTGCGTTTTAGACGGCATCGGTTTGTCCATCAGCAATTCACGGTCGTACAGCGTGCCTCCCTTGGTTAATACCCGGCAGTACTCGGATAGCGATTCGGTTGCATTGGTGAATACCGTGACTGACTCTGCAATCACGTAATCAAACTGTTCACCCTCAAATGGTAAAGAGCACACATCAGCCTTAAGGAAATTAATATCCAGTCCCATTGCATCAGCCCGCATTCGGGCTTTATTCAGCATGTTCTCATGCAGATCAACAGCGGTAACGTTATATCCTTGCTCGGTCAGGTGACATGCAGTTCTACCGGTCCCACAGCCTACTTCTAAAATACGGCTGCCTAGAGGGATTGGTTCTTTTCGGAATAACCTTAGGGTCGCTTCAAATCCTCCCGGATGAGCGCTTCCCATTCCTAATTTGGATAGCATGTTGATATAGTTCATGCTCTTGAGTCCCCCAATTCTTCCTTATATTCGGTGTAAAGTGTATTCGTCTATTTACCATATGTTTAAGGTACCTTTGGGGTTTTAGTTGAATTTAATAATTTGAGCCCGTTTTTCTCGGCTGAGGAGGTATTTATCAAACAATGGGGGAACGTATCGTGAAAACTGAGCCGTTCGAGGTAGCCAAACAACTGATATTTCGGGACTATCCGAATTGCTTGATAGCTGTATTGGGAGGAAGTGCAGGCAGAGGAGAGCACAACGAACAATCTGATCTCGATATTGTGCTTATAGATGACAGTGTGGAAGACTTCAATCGAAAAACGATTGAATCATTTGGCTGGGTCGTGGAACTGTTCTTCTTAACAACATCAGGATACCGGGAGCAGTTTGATGCAGGTGTAATGGCCGGAAATCCAACTCTGCAGCGTATACTCGCAGAAGGAAGAGTATTAACTTCTCGCCCGGAAGGGGAGAAGATTCGGGAAGAAGCACAAAGTGATCTGGATTATGGCCCGTTGCCCTATACTTCATTTGATATTGATGTAGCCCGTTATGCTGTAACCGAATTTATGATGGACTTAAAAGGCTCAGACAAACGTGTAGAAATGTGGTTTATCGCTCAAAAACTGACCACGCTATTATGCGAGTTTATTCTTAGAGTGAATCAACAGTGGACGGGTGAGGGAAAGACATTATACCGATTGTTGTCGGAATTTAATTTCAGCATCGCAGCGGATTTGGAGGAGGCGCTCGAGAGGTTGTATCTTTACGATGATCGGGAAGCCATAATCGAATTAGTGCCAAGACTCCTTGAGCCCTATGGAGGAACTCATTTAATCGGATATGAAGAATAAACAAAGGTAAGGGGCTCTTGCCGTTACTGAATCGCTCCCATCTCAATACATTAATATTGTGATTAAATCACACGAGTGGTTATCGTCCTTACTGCATGGTATAAGCAACTAAGTAAAACAAAAGAAATAAGGCTCGGCCAGCAATCAGGCCGAGCTCATCTTTGTTTTGTGTGATATAATCATGTGCTAGATTTCTTTTGGTGAAGGGCTATTGGCCGATACCACGGCTGTCATAACCAGATGGCTTCGGTCAGTTTGAATCGCATGCATAAAGGCATCTTCGAGTGTGTCGAACACTCTTGATAATGTACCGTCCAGCCGGCTGGCATAGTGAATGCCTTGTGTCAGAGTCCCTTTTGATTTAGCACGTTCAACCTCTTGATATATGATGTCCATATAATTATCTGTGCCAAGTGGATAGAGCGAGAAATGACAGGCAGTTTCAATATTAGCTGAACCCGCAAGGCCTTCGTTCATACGTGTATCATCTTCCGACATATACACATCACCTTTGCTGTCGCCTGGACATCCGATTGAGAATGTTCCATTAAATACGGTATGTACGCCAGTGGCCGCTGAATGTGCGAATATTGCACGGGTTACGTCAAATACATGTTCGGCTCTGCCTCTAATGCAAGTACATAAATCATCGGTATACATCCATACCTTGTCCGTGTTTACGGACGCCAATGCTTCTGTAATGACCTGAACGAACCTGTCAGTCATCGGAAATACAGAGAAACGGCAGCCTACAATTCGGCTGGTCCCGCATGCTGGATTACTCATACATAATAACCTCCTAATAAGATATAAAAAAAACTGCACCCTGTGAAGGAGTGCAGTTTTATGCTTATAGCAAAATAAACATAAAGCTCCACTTCCCCACGCTAGTATGACCTAGATCGGGTAGTAAGGGTTGACGAACAATTCGTCTCTCAGCACAAGGCACCCCTAGTTCAGCTTGAAAATAATTCATTAAGTTGAGTGAAAACGAACTTCAGTGAATTGATGATAAAATTGTTATAGCGATATTGTACTCCCCGTGATCGGGATATATCAATAAGTATAAGATACTATATAAAAGAAAGAAAGCACCGACTATCATCGGTGCTTTCTTGAATAGGTTCTTATTTAAACAGCTTTACGCGATCTTCAAGAGGTTTGAATTCCTTCTCGTGAGGCTCAGCTGTAGGGTTGCCGAAAGGCATTTGAGCTATAAGCTTCCAGCTTTCAGGCAGGTTCCATTCATTTTTTACCTTCTCATCGATCAGTGGGTTATAGTGCTGCAAGGAAGCACCAAGACCTTCTGTTTCAAGTGCCGTCCATACTACAAACTGAAGCATACCGGAAGACTGCTGAGACCAGATTGGGAAGTTATCCGCATAAGCAGCGAAGTTTTCTTGTAGGCCTGAAATTACATTGTTGTCTTCAAAGAAGAGGACAGTACCATAACCTCCACGAAAAGCAGCCATTTTTTGAGCTGTGGGAGCAAACTGCTCCTCACTTCCGCCTACCACTTCTTTAAGAATACCTTCTGTCATGTTCCACAGCTTATCGTGTTGTTCTCCTAAAAGTACAACCACACGGGCGCTTTGGGAGTTAAAAGAAGACGGAGTATGTTTTACAGCCTCATTTACGATTTCATGGATACGTTCATCCGAAATAACGGAATCTTTGCTGATTGCATAGTGGGAGCGGCGATTCTTAAGAGCAGTGCTGAAATCTGTTGACATAATATAAAATCCTCCTAAAATTATCATTTTTGCATTTTCACCTGATATAAGCATTTCCTTGATATACCTGTGATTATGCATCTTGGTTTCTAATACTTCGATCAATCATACATTCATATGGAGTTCTCACAACGTCTATCAACTTACGTTTTGTAAGAAATGATTGATACGTAAGTATCTTAGTATAATATAGAACACCTTGTCAAGATTTTATTAATCACTTTTTTTGAAGTTTAAACAAATAATTGAACCAGGGCGATTTAAACAAGTGATCTTATCATGAAAGAAACTTAATATTATGAACAAACGATGAACAAATGTGCTAATAATTAAAAGTATAATTGAGTTTGATTCTCAATTATACTTGTCGGGTTGAGAATGTGATGATATAATTCACTTTAGATCGCAAATGATAATCAATCTCATTGAGAGTGATATCGACATCCAGCCGGATCATACCGGAACTGCATCCCGCATAGAAGGAAGAGATATGAAGAAAAGATACTTGATCGCAGCAGTTGTGGTGTTATCCATTACTTCTTTATTCATAGGAGTGAAGGATATTTCACCGCTTGACCTGTTCCGCATGACGGAGCAACAACAGCATATTATGCTAGTCAGTCGTATACCGAGGCTTATCAGTCTAATTCTGGCGGGAGTCAGTATGAGTATTTGCGGTTTGATCATGCAGCAGCTCAGCCGGAACAAATTCGTATCTCCAACAACGGCAGGGACTATGGATTCCGCAAGGCTGGGCATTCTGGTAGCGATGCTGGTATTCTCAACTACGGGTCCTCTGATTAAGATGCTGGTTGCATTCTTGTTTGCATTTGCAGGTACGATGATCTTTATGAAGATCCTCGACAAGATCAAATTCAAGGATGCGGTATTTATCCCGTTGGTTGGATTGATGTTCGGGAATATTATCAGCTCGGTCGCTACATTCTTTGCTTATAAATATGACCTTATTCAGAACATGTCTGCTTGGTTGCAGGGTGACTTCTCGATGATCATTAAAGGGCAGTACGAGTTGATGTACATAAGTGTTCCTCTGGTCATTCTGGCTTACTTATTCGCTAATAAGTTTACTGTGGCCGGCATGGGAGAGGAGTTCGCAACGAATCTGGGGCTTCGTTACCGGAGAGTTGTGAACATCGGCTTGATCATTGTGGCTCTGGTGACAGCTTCAGTAGTTCTGACTGTAGGTATGATACCTTTTCTGGGGTTGATAATACCAAACATCGTGAGTCTTTACTTGGGGGATCATTTGAAAAAAAGCCTTTCGCATACCGCACTACTCGGGGCCGCATTTGTTCTCTTCTGCGACATCATCGGTCGAATTATCATTTATCCCTATGAAATTCCGATCAGCTTAACCGTGGGTGTAATCGGAAGCGGCATATTCATTTACTTACTGATGAGGAGAAAGGCATATGACATATAAAGCCAAAACCGGTCTGCTGGCCGCGGTGGCACTCATCCTGATAGGCCTCTTCTTGTTCATTGATCTTGGAGGTAACTGGGACTACGCGCTGCCGAGAAGAATCAAGAAGGTGTTGGCGATTGTTCTAACAGGCGGCTCAATTGCGCTGTCTACCACGGTGTTTCAAACGGTTACCAATAATCGGATTTTGACGCCAAGTGTCATGGGGTTGGACTCCTTATACGTCTTAATACAGACATTTGTCATATTCGCTTTCGGTTCTTTTAAACTGTATGAGCTGGGTAATGTAAACTTTCTGATCAATGTCGGCGGCATGATTCTTTTCTCGGGAGTCTTGTACAAGATTTTGTTCCGAAGGGAAGGAAACAACATATATTTCCTTCTATTAATCGGAATGATCTTCGGATCGTTATTCTCAAGCTTATCTTCTTTTATGGAAGTGTTGATCGATCCGAATGAATTCCAGTTTATCTCAGACAAAATGTTTGCCAGTTTCAACAATGTAAAAACAGAGTTGTTAGTCATTGCTTTCATAGTGGTGGCAATTACCCTGATTTATTTTGCCAGGTATTTCAAGTATCTCAATGTATTAGCGTTGGGACGTGAGCACGCGATTAACCTAGGTGTGAATTACGATTATGTTGTCAAAAGAATGCTTATTATCGTGGCAGTTCTGATTTCAGTAGCAACAGCACTTGTCGGTCCAATCACATTCCTGGGACTCCTTGTTGTTAACGTGGCGTATGAATTCATGAAAACTTATCGTCATTCCTACTTAATTACAGGTTCTATCCTGATCAGCATCATCGCTCTGGTCGGAGGTCAGTTAATTGTTGAACGAGTGTTTACGTTCTCAACAACGCTGAGTGTCATCATTAACTTTATCGGTGGTGTCTATTTCATATATCTGCTATTAAAGGAGAGTAAATCATGATCCAGGTAACTAACGTATCTAAAGCTTACGGCGGCAAAAAAGTCGTGGATAATGTATCGGTCTCGATACCTAAAGGTAAGATTACGTCATTTATCGGACCGAACGGTGCCGGTAAAAGTAGCCTCTTGTCCATGATCAGCAGACTGGTTACGAAAGACAGCGGAGAGATCATGATTGAAGGTAAGGAAGTTAGCCAATGGAAGAGTGGCGACCTTGCCAAGAAGATCTCGATCTTGAAGCAGTCGAATCATATCAGTCTTCGGTTGACCGTTAGAGAACTGGTATCCTTCGGGCGTTTCCCTTACTCTCAGGGCAGATTAACGAATGAGGATAAGAAATATATCGATGAAGCCATTCGTTACATGGAGCTGGAAGATATGCAGGATAAATATCTGCATCAGCTGAGCGGCGGTCAAACTCAACGTGCTTATATCGCCATGGTCATCGCTCAGAATACAGATTATATTTTGCTTGATGAGCCGCTGAACAACCTTGATATGAAACATTCTGTCCAAATCATGAAAATCCTCAGAAAACTGGTGACGGATTTGGATAAGACGATTGTGATTGTTATTCACGATATCAACTTTGCGTCCTGCTACTCGGATTATATCGTAGCTCTGAAAGACGGAAAAATTGAGAACGAGGGCAGAACCGATAAGATTATCCAGAGCAATGTGCTTAAAGGAATCTATGATATGGACATTGAGATTGAAGAGATTAACGATAATAAGATTTGTGTTTACTACGCATAAGCGTTAGTTGGGACAATTTCAAAAAGGAATAAGATATGCGATTGAGCTTATTCCTTCATAAATATTAAGGGGTCTGCTTGGCAAAGCGGAAGGATCTCTTATGACATGGTAATGTAAAATTTAACCTTATCTTCAAATATTTATATTAAATATAATAAATAAAAAAACAGGGGTGTTTAAGAAATGAAGAAAATGTTGATGTTATTTATGGTATCCTTACTTACACTGGCTCTTGCCGCATGTGGTTCCGATGAGAAGAAAACGGGTGCGAGCGGTAATAAGGAAGAGGCTACAGGCGATAAATTGACTATTAAGCATGAACTTGGAGAAACTCCAATTACAAAAAAACCTCAGAAAATTGTAGTATTTGACTTTGGTGTATTGGACTCGCTGGATAAGCTGGGCGTAGAGGTTACAGGTGTTCCTCAAAAGAATGTTCCTCCTTATATGTCCAAGTATAGTGAAGGTAAATATGAGAACGTGGGTGGCTTAAAAGAACCGGATTTTGAAAAAATCAACAAAATTGCTCCAGATCTCATTATTATTTCCGGCAGACAAAGCGATGCATACAAAGAGCTTTCTGAAATTGCACCAACGATTTACATGGGCGTTGACACAAGCAGATATATGGATTCCTTTAAAGAAAATATGAAGACTCTTGGTGAAATTTTCGGTAAGGAAAGTCAAGTCGAAGAAGAGTTGGCTGCGATTGATAAAGACATTAAAGCACTGAACGATAAGGTTACAGCAACTGGAAAGAACGCTCTGATTATTTTGGCGAACGAAGGAAAGATCAGTGCTTATGGTCCTGGATCCCGTTTTGGTATTCTGCATGATGTATTCGGATTTACAGCTGTTGACCCTGGTATTGAAGTCAGCACACACGGTAAGGACATTTCCAGCGAATATATCGTAGAGAAAAATCCGGACTATCTGTTCGTTGTTGACCGCGGAGCTGTCGTAACTACAGGTGAAGCTTCTGGTGCAAAAGATGTAGTAGAGAACGAACTTGTGAAGACAACAAATGCTTACAAAGAAGGAAACATCGTTTACCTGGATCCGAACTACTGGTATCTTTCCGGTGGTGGACTGACATCCGTAGCAGAAATGGTTAAAGAAGTAAACGCTGGTGTGAAGTAACAATAAATAGATTAGAAACACCGGTGTCTGTCTTCAGGCATCGGTGTTTTTGTTGTTTGATAGCCAGTTACTATTAGAGGATAATGAAGACTCAGGACTGAAGAGGAGGTTTATAACATGTATCCTAATGGCATGTATATCGGCGGACGGTGGGTGACCGCATCCGGACAAATGGAGGTTGTGAATCCGGCTACCGGTGGAATTATCGGAACGGTGGCTAAGGGTGGACGTACCGAAGCAGGATTGGCGGTAGATGCAGCTTTTAATGCGTTCCCAGCCTGGTCTGGTTTGACAGCCGATGAGCGAGGAAAGCTACTGCGTCGCTGGTATGAACAGATCGAAGAACACACGGATGAACTGGCGAAGATCATGACGCTTGAACAGGGAAAACCGCTGAAAGAAGCGTCGGGAGAAATTAATTATGCCAACAGCTTTATTAGCTGGTACGCAGAAGAAGGGAAACGAATCTACGGTGAGACCATTCCGTCTTCCTCTCCCAATAAACGAATCATTGTAACAAAGCAGCCTGTTGGTGTCGTCGCTGCAATTACGCCATGGAATTTTCCAGCTTCAATGATAACCAGAAAGGCAGCACCTGCATTGGCCGCCGGTTGTACGATCGTCATTAAACCTTCAGAGGAAACGCCATATACTGCACTCAAGCTGGTGGAGCTGGCAGAAAAAGCAGGAATTCCAGCTGGCGTCATTAACGTTGTAATAGGTGAAGCGAGCGAGATTGCTGAGGCATGGCAGAAGGATAGCCGGGTCAGAAAGCTGTCATTCACAGGTTCAACCGCTGTAGGGAAAAAATTGATGGTTGGGGCAGCAGGTAATGTTAAAAAACTGTCACTGGAACTGGGCGGACATGCTCCGTTTATCGTCACAGCGAGAGCAGATCTAGACAAAGCTGCAGAAGGGGTCATCTTGTCCAAATTCCGGAATGCTGGACAAACATGTGTGTGTACCAACCGTATATATGTGGAGGAGTCTGTTGCGTCCGTGTTTGCAGAGAAGGTAGCTGAACGGACCAAGGAACTTCAGGTTGGAAACGGGATGGATGAAGGGATAGATATTGGGCCACTTATCAACGCAAAAGCAGCAGAGAAGGTTAGAAGTCAGATCAAAGATGCGACAGAAAAAGGCGGAGTTATTTTGACAGGAAATGATTTTTCTGCTGGAAGTCACGGCCAGTACGTTCACCCAACGGTCATTATGAACGCGACCGATGACATGTTATGTATGAATGAAGAGACATTCGGTCCAGTTGCTCCCATTGCTGTATTCTCAACCGTTGAGGAAGTGGTGAAACGGGCGAACAACAGCCCTTATGGCCTTGCAGCTTATGTGTTTACCGAACATCTGGGAGAAGCTATACGGATCGCTGAATCTTTGGAATATGGCATTGTCGGGATAAATGATCCTCTACCATCCACGGCACAGGCACCATTCGGTGGTTTCAAAGAAAGTGGGCTTGGCCGAGAAGGTGGACACTACGGAATTGAGGAGTTTCTTGAAACCAAGTACATTTCACTTGGTTTATAGCCAATTGAATAAATGCAGAGTTTATTAGAGAAAAAAAGAGCAAACAAAGAAGCCGTTCAGGACAAACACCGTACGGCTTCTATGTTAAGAGATAACGAAGAAGATCAAGTGTGTGTGGATTGCTCACAACCTGTTCGCCGGATAGTTCTTTCTTGCACTACCATGGAGTGTTAACTGGAACTTGTCAGGTAATGAGCATGGATCCATCACTCCTGAGGGGATTTGGGCTGCCGATAATAATATCAAGCTGCCGGGAGGTGTCATATGTCATCTGGAAAGGATCTGCGGCATAAGGACTGAGCTCTGCAGTCAAGGTATCGTTATAACCGATATCATGCAGTGCCCTCCGAACTTCATTCCAGTTCACATTTCCTGAAAGTAAAGGTACAAACCCGGCGCCGTTGCCAATATTCGTGTTGAAATCCTTGACATGTAACTTCTTGATGCGATGTCCGAGAATCCGGATCCACTGTTCGGGATAGCCATACTGCAGGATATTACCCACATCGAAATAGACACCAGCCATTGGAGAATCCAGCTCATCAATGTACCGATTCATTTCCAGCGGAGAGAGCAGGAACTTATTCCACACATTCTCGATACCAATGTATACACCATGTTGTTCAGCGATAGGAAGCAGTTTCCTGATTTCGTCCTGACTCTGGTTGTAGCATTCATCATAAGAAATGTCAGCGTTTACAACACCGGGTACGACTAAAATCGTGTCTAGACCAAGCAGAGAAGCCAGTTCAATTTGCTTCGTTACAACAGCAGCACCTTCAGCCCTGACTGCCGAATCCGTTGCTGATAAAGGTGCACGCCACAGCAAGCTGGTAGACAAACTCCGAAGCATAATTCCATGCTTGGTGGCAAGTGCAAGAATTGCTTCTGCATCAGCTAGTGTGCTTTCCATTGTCAGCCCGATTCCACCGGATGGATTAAGGTTAAGCTCCACCGCATCGTAACCGGCCAATTTTGCATGATGAAACATGTCCTCCAAGGAAGTCCCCTCGGGAAATCCCCACTGATTGATACCTTTCAGCATGATCATACCCCTCCTTGTATCCGATTATGAGATAAGCTCGCTCATCGAGACAGTGTCTGTACAATATATACATGCAGTTACCCATTAATTCCGCACATCCCGATTCCTTTAATAAAATAGTTATAGCAATGCTACCCACACACTGAGGATGACAATGGAGAAAAGTGCAAACTTTTCGCCAAACAGCAAAAATAATAGAATAAAGAGAGTTTCTTGTTATTTCGATTGAGAGGAGTGGAGCACATGAGCTTTCACGGACAGAAAATACTTCCCGCTGCGAAACAGATGAAGCAGCTGGATAAAATTTTGGAGAGCACATACGAGTACGGTGTCCTGTTGGATACGCACGTCGCCCGTCTGGGACAAATGTATCGGCTGATTCGCGAAGCGAGGAAACGCATGTTTCTTCATGCAGACCTGATTCAGGGACTGAAAAATGACGAATACGCTGCAGAATATTTGTGCCAGGAAATTCGCCCGGACGGGCTGATTTCCACACGAGCGAGCGTTATTTTGAAGGCAAAGAAGAAGGGGATTGTTGCGATTCAGAGAGTGTTCTTGCTGGATACGCTAGCTCTGGAGAAGAACTACGCCCTGCTCGAGAAGACCCAGCCCGACTATATTGAAGTGTTGCCTGGAGCAATGCCGCATATGATTGAAGAAGTGCACCAGCGTACCGGAATCCCGATTTTTGCTGGAGGTTTGATCCGGACTCCGACGCAGGTGGAGGAGGCAATTTCGGCAGGAGCTACGGCTGTTACAACATCGAGCAAAGAGTTGTTTGAGCATTATTACCCGGGTCGCTAGTTCCTACCTTGTCATCTAGAAGATGGGTTCGAGAAATTGCAATGACTTATTTGACATCGTTTACATGAAACCTTAATCTTTTATGTGACGATTTGCAAAGGGGGAGACCATGATGGAACGATACATATTGGCGCTGGACCAAGGCACAACTAGTTCCCGCGCGATTTTGTTTGATCAGGAAGGAAGTATGGTGTATTCAGCTCAGAAAGAGTTTCCGCAGTATTTTCCCAAACCCGGTTGGGTTGAGCAAAATGCAAATGAAATATGGGGCTCTATCCTGGCTGTTATTGCAACCTGCTTATCCGAAGCCGGAGTGAAAACAGATCAGATAGCCGGGATCGGCATCACCAACCAGCGGGAGACCACCGTTATATGGGACCGCAAATCGGGAGTTCCGGTTTATCATGCGATTGTATGGCAGTCGCGCCAGACGGCCGATATTTGTGAGCAGCTGATTGCGGCCGGCCATGACCAAAAAGTTCGTGACAAAACCGGACTGCTGGTTGACCCGTACTTTTCCGGAACGAAAATCAAATGGATTCTTGACCATGTTGACGGGGCGCGTGACCGCGCCGAGCGAGGAGAGCTTCTCTTCGGTACGATTGATACTTGGCTCATCTGGAAGCTGTCCGGAGGACAGGCGCATGTTACGGATTACTCCAATGCATCACGCACGATGCTGTTTAACATTCATGACTTGAAGTGGGATGACGAGTTGCTGGAGATACTGGATATCCCTAAAATTATGCTTCCGGAAGTTAGACCATCCTCCGAGGTATACGCCACAACGGCTACCTATCATTTTTTCGGCCGGGAAGTGCCGATTGCCGGTGCAGCAGGTGACCAGCAGGCTGCATTGTTCGGCCAGACCTGTTTTAAAGAAGGAATGGTAAAGACAACGTACGGCACAGGCAGCTTTATGCTGATGAACACCGGTGATAAACCGGTAAAATCCGAGCATGGACTGATTACGACAATTGCCTGGGGGCTAGACGGAAAAGTTCAATATGCGCTCGAAGGCAGCGTTTTTGTAGCAGGATCTGCGATCCAGTGGCTTAGAGACGGACTGCGTATGTTCCGGGAAGCTAAGGATAGCGAGCCCTATGCTAGACGGGTTGAATCTGCAGAAGGGGTGTATGTGGTTCCTGCCTTTGTCGGACTAGGAAGCCCTTATTGGAATAGTGAAGTCCGCGGGGCAGTGTTCGGATTGACAAGAGGGACGACTAAAGAGCATTTCATTCGGGCAACGCTGGAATCACTTGCATATCAAACAAGGGATGTTCTGTCTGTCATGGAAGAGGATTCGGGATACAAGATTGAAGCGCTGCGTGTAGATGGCGGTGCGGTAGCCAATACGTTTATTATGGAATTTCAAAGTGATATATTAAACGTGCCTGTGGAACGCCCTGTCATTAGTGAAACAACAGCTCTAGGAGCCGCGTATCTAGCAGGGTTGGCTGTAGGTTACTGGAAGGACCAAGACGAGATCTGTAATAAGTGGAGTGTAGAGCAGAGATTTGACCCTGACATGAATGAAGTGACGCGGGAGCAGCTTTATAAAGGTTGGAAAAAGGCTATTTTTGCAGCAATGGCTTTTCATTAAAATTTTATGTGTTATAATAATCCATAAGTTAATACACGTCTGGAGATTAGGAGAGACCACATGTCGCGGACGCCGTTTATTCTGGCGTTTCCGCGTACTTCGTGGTCTCTTTTTTTGCGGTCTTTCTTCTTTGAGGTTCGGGCGATAGACGTTTTTCTTACAAATAAATGAGGTTTGTTCGGGGAGGAAATACAAAAATGAAGCAGTCGAAGTCTTTTTCAAGTATGGATCGGAAACAGAAGTTTGAGAATATGGCAGGCAGCACTTTTGATTTGATTGTTATTGGCGGCGGTATAACCGGGGCTGGGATCGCTTTGGATGCGGTGACTCGCGGCATTAGTGTTCTATTGCTGGAGATGCAAGACTTTGCAGCAGGAACGAGCAGCCGCTCGACCAAGCTTGTTCATGGAGGACTACGCTATCTGAAACAGTTTGAGGTGGGTATGGTGGCAGAAGTCGGCAAGGAGCGGGCTGTGGTTTATGAGAATGGGCCGCATGTCACAACTCCGGAGTGGATGCTTCTACCTATTCACCAAGGAGGGACATTCGGTAAATTCAGCACGTCTATCGGACTGAAGGTTTATGATTTCTTGGCTGGCGTTAAGCGTGGCGAACGGCGTACTATGCTGTCATCAACTGAAACCTTAAACAGGGAGCCACTCCTGAAACAGGATGGGTTAAAAGGTGGCGGTTATTATGTTGAATACCGAACAGACGATGCCCGTCTGACGCTGGAAGTGCTCAAAGAAGCAGCAGCACACGGTGCTGAATTGATCAATTATGCGAAAGCGGAGTCCTTGAATTATGACGCAAACGGACGGATCACGGGAATCACTGTGAAAGATATGTTGAGCGGCGGGGTTCATAAGGTATCTGGCCATAAAATCGTGAACGCCACCGGACCTTGGGTGGATCGGATACGCGAAATGGACGGCTCTAAAAAGGGGAAAACACTCCAACTGACCAAAGGGGTACATCTTGTCATCGATCAGGCGAAGTTTCCTTTAAGACAGGCTGTATATTTCGATACGCCTGATGGACGTATGGTTTTTGCTATTCCGCGGGACGGAAAAACCTATGTAGGAACAACTGATACGGTTTACAAAAATGATCCCGGACATCCATTTATGACCGTTCAAGACCGGGATTACATTCTAAAAGCGATAAATTATATGTTTCCAAGTGTGAAGTTGATAGGATCAGACGTTGAGTCTGCATGGGCAGGAGTTAGACCTCTTATTTTGGAAGAAGGCAAGGACCCGTCCGAAATATCACGGAAGGATGAAATATGGGAATCACCATCTGGATTGATCACCATTGCTGGAGGGAAGCTGACAGGTTACCGGAAAATGGCTGATACCGTTGTTAATCTGGTTGCGAAGCGAATTCAAGAAGGGGGCGGTAAGGTGTTTGGCCCTTGTAAAACGAAAAATCTCCCGATCTCCGGCGGTAATGTAGGGGGTTCTGTTAATTTCCCTGCTTTTATTCGCGAAAAGACACAGCAGGGCGTAAGTCAAGGACTGGATTCCAAGCTTGCTGAAAGCTGGGTAAGGACGTATGGTACCAATGCCGAGAAGCTGTTCCAGCTAGCGCATGAGATCGGTAATAAAAGAAATGATAATGATCTTCCCTTGTCGGTAATTGTTCCGCTTGTATATGCGATTCAGTATGAAATGGTTGTCAAACCTGTAGATTTCTTTATCCGCCGAACCGGTTCATTGCTGTTTAAAATCGAATGGACATTGAAGTGGAAGGAACCTGTGATTCAATACATGGCTTCGGTAATGGATTGGACCCCAGAGCAGAAAGAAACGTTTGCAGGGGAACTCGAAAGAGAACTCGCAGAAGCGACAAGACCGGCAAGGACGGAGTAATGTTCATATACATGAAACTCACCCTCGGTCATTTCTGACCAGGGTGACCAATTCATGTGACATATAGAATCTTGACCGAGAGGTAGGGTATGGTAATCTATATATGTCACATTGAGAGGAGAGATCAACCGATGAACCACAAGGCGTTCGAAGGACCGTATCAGGGAGAGAAAGCCGTATGGCTACAGTTCGGTCCATATGAGGCCGTTATTTTGCCGGAAATTGGGGGGAACCTGATTGCTTTTCGCGATAAGGAAAGCGGTTACCGATTCCTGAGGGAGCCTGCCGAGTCAGAGATGGGACAATTCAAGGACAATCCAGGAGTACACGGTATACCTGTGCTGTTCCCGCCGAACCGTTATGAGGATGGAAAGTTTCCGTGGAACGGACAAACATATCAATTCCCGGTAAATGAAGAGGCTACGGGTAATCACCTGCACGGTTTTTTACATACTATTCCTTGGACTGTGGAGGAGTTTGGAACGACCCCATCAGAAAGTTATGTTGCTGTGAGTGTGAAGATCGAAGAAGAGCATCCGGTGTTTACGATGCTGCCACATAAGTTTACCTTCCGGCTCCGCTACTCCTTGAGTGCTGACGGATTATCACAGCAGGTATTCATCCGCAATAATGGAGATAACGTGATGCCTTGCCTTTTGGCATTCCATACGGCAGTGAACGCACCGTTTTCGGAAGGAAGCACTTCAGATGACTGTAAGGTGAAATTCACGATTGGCCAGCGCTGGGAATTGAATGAACGAATGCTGCCGACAGGTAAGTATCAAGCTTTGACGGCAGAAGAGGAGCAGATGCGTGGAGAAGGGGTTAGTCCTTATTTTGAAGAGATGGACAATCACTACACAGCAGTTCCACAAAATGGCCGAAACCGTATGGAGCTGACGGATTCCAAGATCGGAAAGACCTTGGTTTACGATGTCGGCACTTCGTATAAGCAGTGGATGATTTGGAACAACAAAGCTTGCAAACAGTATTTCTGTCCGGAGCCTCAGGTCAATTTAGTCAATGCACCATATGTGGATCTCCCAAGTGATGAAATTGGACTGTTCAGTCTCGCACCAGATGAAATATGGGAAGAGACATCCCGGTTGTATGTAAAGTAGAATCACGCTCAATATAAAAGCGTATGGAATCCCGCGTCTTAAGCAGAGATCCCATACGCTTTTTTGTTGTTACACAGATCGTTCCAGCGACTTGGTACGGTTGGCTCTTCTTTTCCTTAAGCGGTCCGGTATGGCAAAGAACAGGGCAAACATGACAATAAACAGGGCGAGTGCGAACAATTCTTCCACAAGGATATAAAAAGGGTGCGGTCCCAGCAAATCCAGAATAGATGGTGTGGATGGCTTGCTCATCAGATACATGTAATTGGAACCCAACGCAAGATTGAATAGTCCCACAACAAGTGCGGCAGCATTCAGGAACACCATAGTCCAGCCAATGGACTTCCAGTTAGGGCGATATCCTCGTATCCACGTCATATATAAGGGTGCAATAATGATCGCGAGATGGGCCACAAAGAAATGGAAAAATCGGAAATGCGGAAATGGATAATCAAGGCTTGGGGTGAGTACCGCCTGAAGTGCACCGCCAATGCCAGCAAAGTATACTAACGGATATATTTTACGGCTGCCAGTTATCAGCATGATTGCGGAAAGTAACATCGTCAGGCTGCATAGCTCTAGCGGAAGGGATGTGGTGCGGTCCCATATGCCGCTCGATACATACCATAATTGAAGGCTAATTTCAGGCAGCAGCAGCGCTGCAATGAGGACCCATTTCAGGGTGGATTGAACAGCGGGTCTTGACGAGATTACTCTTCGGCAAAAGAATAGAGTCAAGATCAGCACAAGTAGTAAGCCAAGAATAATCCAATGTTCTGTAGAGAAAGCCTTGAAAGCATGTGGATAATTTGGATCAAATAACGATTTGATGGAGAGACCTCCCTTGGAGTACGGGTGATGAACTTTTTCTTTATATGAATATTACCATGAATTGAAAAAATTGAGCTTAAAATCATTAAAATTAATAACGTCTCAATGTACATTCGAATTAATGCCAGTTGAAGCGTTGTGCGTGTGGAGCTCCAGAATGTTCCGGATAACGTACTCGGCTAGCAGGAATAGAGTGGCGATCGTAGCGAAAATACCGACGGTATAGCTGTCTACATAGGGGACACCGAACCCGTAATGCAAAATTGACGTGTACAAATGGATGAACATATTCGTAAAGCAGAACGCAAAGCTTCGAACGGCCCATTTTTGATGCCGAACGATCTGTTTCTTCTTGATTTTCACGATCGCTGCGATCGTCATCGCCAGCCAGACCATGCTTAATAGATTAAACGCGATGCTCGTTATTCTTCCTCCGGTCGAGTACGGCGCCATGTAACCGGAGGTCACGACGACAACGACGACGCACAATAAATACAGGTAGCCATTTATGCGATGCCACGTTCGAAATTTCCGGAGAAATCGTTTGGAAAAGTTAACGATTCCAAGTACCATGGCGATACAGGCGAGAATGGCATGGACTCGCATGACTTTTAACCAGGCCTCGACGTCGGGCGGACGCCTCGTATCGCTTTTGCTGCTTAGAAACGTGGATGCATTCGGGTCGCGAAAAAAATACATATACACGATGTAAAAAATAAACACAAATGCGGCAATAGCCACGACCCCGTACAGCTTCTTATTCTTGCTCATCCTTCGCTAACCTCTTTCTAATTGAGTTTGATTTAAAAAACCGTACCGTTCGGTTTCTTTTTTCGATCATATACCGATTCGTGCTATAATTTATTCGTCAAATGTTACAAAATAAGGACGAGTTTCTGACGAGTTACGGCAAGGGGGACGTTCCATGCGCAAAGGAGAAAAAACACGACTCCATATCATCCAGAAGTCCGCGGAGCTTTTTAACCAAAAGGGAGTCTCAGGATCGTCGATACAAGATATTATCGAAACGACAGGCGTTACCAAAGGAGGAATCTACCGAAGCTTTTCCGGCAAAGACGAGATTGCTTTGGAGGCATTTGCTTATGCGTGCGAGTTAGTAGGGTGTCACTTTAATCAGGCAATAGAGAATGTTCCTACCGCAGCGGGCAAAATCCTCGCTTTCTGCAACGTCTACAACGATCCTGTTCACAATCCTCCGTTAAAAGGCGGCTGCCCGTTCCTGATCAGCGCAGTGGAGAGTGACCATTCAACCCCGGTTCTTCGGGAGCCTACGGTCGCTTCTTTCGATCGCATGCTTGCGTTCATTCGCGAAATTTTGCAAATGGGGGTAGAGTGTGGAGAATTTCGATCGGATCTGGATACCGAATCGGTCGCTTCATTCATTTTATCCGCGATGCAAGGCGGAATTATGATCAGCAGATTGACAAAGGAGAATAAGCATGCTTTATATACAATCCGTCATATCGAACAACTCTTAACGGCATACAGCACGAAAAAATCGGATAACGAAGCCTAATCAAGCACTGCAGCCAGGGTTTTAAAATGACGATTGCCGGGAGAATGTGAGCTTCTTTAGGGGATAAACCCCATAACGCATAGGAGGGCATGTATGGTCAGCGATTCAGTTAATCGGAAAAAATCTCTAAAGAAAAGCAGAACGCTGCGATTTCTTCTTATGCTGGTAATCATTCTGTTCATATATGTCATGGTCACAGCCTATTCTATCTTGTCCTTTGGACAGAAGACAAACCTTGTTCAAGCCGATGCAGCTATAGTCCTGGGTGCAGGCATTGTTAACGGAGAGCCTTCGCCTGTCTTGAAGGGGAGAATTGACCATGCTATTAAGCTGTACAATACTGGAAATGTGAAGAAGTTGATTTTCACGGGAGGCAGTAGAGGAGAAGGCGAGATTAGCGAGGCGGAAGCCGCGCAAGCATATGCAATTCGTCACGGAGTGAAGTCCGAGGATATCTTCGTCGAAACAACCTCCACCATTACCGAAGAAAATATGCAAAATGCTAAAATCGTCGCAGAACGGGAAGGAATCACCTCCTTCTTGATCGTCAGCGACCCGCTTCATATGAAACGAGCAATGCTTATGGCGGATGACCTGAATCTGGATGCCCATTCATCACCTGCTGTCAACAGTGCCTATAAAAGCTGGAGTACCAAGCTACCATTTTTGCTTCGAGAAGTATTTTTATATGTTGGTTATCAAGCGGTTTCGCCGTTTCGTTAACATAAGAACTATGCGAAAGACAAAGGGAGCGTCCCAGGTCAATGGACCTTATGGGACACCCCCTTCATCTAGCAAGGGACTATGTAACAGGCTGTTTGACCCCCGCCATGAGTCGTTTGAGCGGTTCTTGCTTTCTTCTTGGAATACGAAGAATTTTTGAGGACGGTGCCTTTTCGCCAAAAAAAACAATTCCCTGTTCGACATCCGTAGCTTTGTCTACATTAACGTAGCAGTTTCCGCCAACATTAAAGAATTGTTTTCCGGATAAAAGCGAGGTGATTTGTTCGGCAGTCATTCTTTTTTTTATATTATAATTTCTGCCGTGAAAGCTGACCAACCCGTGGGTTCCGGTTTTAAAGAACAGAATGTCCGTCTCGACCACGAAGTCCTCATACACATTTCTGGATTCTGGTGCGCACCTCATCATTCTGATTCCCCCTTATTTAATTATCATTTTTTTGATAACGCTTACATTCTAACATGTTTTCCGCGTGCATAAAAGGGATTTTTAAAATTTAACAAAAAAGTACCCTATGCCTTTGACAGCATAGGGTACTTTTGAATATTACTCCGCTGAAGATTTACCCGTCTCACTAGCGGATTTATCTTCTTTCTTTTCAATACTGTTCGTAATCTTCGCTTTGTCTTTCAATTCTTGGATATACGCACCGGACTGTTCGTTCACTTTCGAAGAAACGAGCTGTTTGCGAATCTCCTCTTTTTTATCTTCAAACGTTGGATTCGTTGCTTCTTTGCGGTCAGTCACTTTAATGACGTGGTATCCAAAGGAGCTTTTTACCGGTTCAGTGGTAATTTCACCCTTTTTCAGCTTAAAGGCTGCATCTTCAAAGTCTTTATCCATACCGGAGTCGCGTGCAAAGAAATCAAGGTCGCCCCCGGTTTCCTTCGTAGCGTCTTGGTTTTTCTCTTTGGCAATGGCCGCAAAGTCGGCACCATCTTGCAGTTGCTTAATGATCTTCTGGGCTTCCTCTTTCGTCTCGACAAGAATATGGGAAGCACGAACTTCCTCAGGTGTAGCAAAGCTGTCTTTATATTGGTCGTAAACTTCCTTTGCCTCTTCATCTGTCACTTTTGCTTTGTCGCCCATCAGTTGAGTCAACTCAAGCTGCATTTTGGTCTGGTCTTTCAGTAAGTCCATTGTCAATCCACTGGAGCTCATAGCTGTATTGAAATCTTCTTCCGATGGGAACATGCTTTTTATGGATTCGATTTCTTCATTAATTTGAGCATCTGTGATCTTGATGGATTTCTTGTCGAGCTCCTGTTTGAGCAGCTCCTCAGTGATGAGAGAATCCAAGGTTTGCTCTCCACCAGCCTTAACAAGTGAGTCGTACAATTCATCTTTTGTAATGTTGACATTATTTACGGTGGCCACTGCTTTTTTGCCGTTATTCTTGGCAAATGGATTCACGATCAGGACGACAATCAGTGCGGCCGCCAATAGCAGGGATGCGATCATCCAGCCTTTGCCTCCGCTTCCGTTTCCTGATGCCGGGGGTTCGTTTATATCACCACTGTCAGGTGTAAGAGATTCTGCAGATTCGGATGGTTGGACCGCTACATCATCCAGTGGAATAAGTTCGTCCCGAGCAGGTTCCGAATCAGAAATTTCTTCGGAATGATTGTCTGAATCAGGCGTTTCCAGCAGAGTTTCATTCTCATCAGGTGTGACAGGATCTGGCGTTACGTTCGGGTTCGGATCCTGGGCTTGTCCCATATCATCCTCTGGACGTTCGCTGTTCGTTGGCTGTAGATCATCATTTTCTTTCATTAAAATCATTGACTCCCTTCAACTACTTCTAATAATGAGTTGTTATTATCTTTTATCACTTTACCAGATAAACAAATGGCTTACCTTAAGAAATGATAAAAATATTGAAGATATAAACCAACATTTAGGAAGTATAGATTTTATAGCATTAGTATTTCGCTCAGTAATGAGATAAATGTATGGAAGATCTTTGAGGGAGCGGAAACGAATAGACTTAATGCCGGCATTTTCATATAATGAAATTAACTAAAAAACGACTTTTGTTGATTAGCCCCCGGGAGGTGTTTCATGCTGTTAGACCAGCATAGCATTTCCGGGGTTGTTGTATGTTGAAAGTACAAAGGATACCCATCATGAAAGGATGATCCATCATATGAACCAACCTGAAAAAATCAAACTGACTTCTTATTCTTCTAAAGGGGGATGCGGCTGTAAAATTGGACCTGCTGATCTGGCACAAGTGATTCGCACACTTCCGCCTGCAGAACCAAATCCGAATTTGCTGGTAGGTTTGGATACAAGTGATGATGCAGGTGTATATCGTTTGACGGATGATCTCGCTATGGTGCAGACCGTCGACTTCTTTACTCCGATCGTTGATGATCCGTATTCGTTTGGTCAGGTTGCAGCAGCGAACGCCATCAGTGATATTTACGCAATGGGCGGAAAACCGCTGACAGCGTTAAATATTGTAGCATTTCCGATCTCTACACTGGACAAGCAAGTTCTCTCCGATATATTGCGCGGAGCGGGAGATAAGTTGAAAGAAGCCGGCGTTACCCTTGTCGGAGGACACTCCATTGATGACAAAGAGCCGAAATTCGGCTTGGCTGTTACCGGTATCGTTCATCCTGACAAGGTTCGGACTAACGCTGGCGCGAAGCCTGGAGACGTGCTTATCCTTACCAAGCCGATCGGTGTAGGTATTTTGACAAGCTCTATTAAAAAGGATCTGCTTAGTGAAGAAGAGATTACCCGGGTGACTTCAGTTATGGCAGGGCTCAACAAGACAGCCGCTGAAATCATGGACCGTTATAATGTGCATTCTTGTACAGACGTAACAGGTTTCGGTCTGATGGGACATTCACTTGAAATGGCAAAAGGCAGCGGAGTAGGTATTACGATCGTAAAAGATCAGGTGCCTGTGTTACCACGTGTCCGAGAGATGGCCGAAGCTGGAGTAATTCCAGGTGGTACGAAAAATAACCATGATCACGTCAGTGATTCTGTTGACTTCCCTGAACAGATGGACCAAGTAGACCGCTGGATTTTGTGTGATGCAGTAACTTCAGGAGGTCTGCTGATTGCGATTGAAGAAAGCGAAGCAGGAAAGTTGCTTCAGGAACTTTTGGATGCAGGTGTTGAAGCAGGTTTGATCGGACGTGTAACGAGCGATCACCCGGGAAGAATTATTGTCGAATAACAACCAGAGTGGTCCCGCTTGGATAAAAGGAGTGTACGGATATGTTTCAAGACATCAGTGTGGAGGAACTGCTTGAACTTCAGAGCAGTAAAAAAATCAGTCTGATCGATGTTAGATCTCCATCGGAGTTCAAGGAGTCAACTATACCAGGCAGCAGTAATATCCCGGTATTTAATGACGAGGAAAGAGCAGAGATAGGAACCCTGTATAAACAGGTTAGTGTCGATGCAGCCAAAGACCGCGGTCTGGAAATCATGTCTGCTAAGCTTCCGGCATTTGTAAGGGCATTTAAGGATATTGAAGGCAACAAGGCAGTATTCTGCTGGAGAGGCGGTATGCGCAGCCGGACAGCAGCTACCGTGCTTTCTCTGATGGATGTACATGTGTACCGATTGCAAGGCGGGATTAAAGCATACCGTAAGCTGGTTGTCGAAACATTGGAGCAGGCGAAACTCGATTCGGAAGCATTCGTGCTTCACGGATTCACGGGAACTGGTAAGACCGCTGTTTTGCAACAACTACAGCAGGAAGGGTATCCGGTCATTGACCTGGAAGGTTTATCGGGTCACCGTGGATCGATCTTTGGACATATCGGCCTCAGCTCCCGCAATCAGAAGACATTTGACTCTCTACTGCTTGAACGGTTAAAAGAAGTCGCTGGATCACCATATGTTCTTATTGAAGCGGAAAGCAAACGGGTCGGTAAGGTTGTTATCCCGGATTTCCTTATGGAGAAGAAGGAGGCCGGTACGGCAATCGTAATGGATATGCCTATAGAAGAACGTGTCTCGCAGATTATGAAGGATTATCGTCCGGCCGAATTCAAAGATGAATATGTGGAGGCCTTCAAGCGGATCAAAGAGCGGATCCATACACCTGTCGCCGCAGAGATTGGACGCTGTCTTGCCGAAGACCGGTATCCCGAAGCTATACAATTGCTGCTGACACATTATTATGATCCGAAGTATGATCATTCTTTCCGTCATTATGACGAGAACAAACAGATTGTCCTGCATGTCGGCAGCATCGAAGAAGGGGTGCAGGCAGTTAAACATATTTTGGATGGGCGGTTCTGATTCATCATCGATGTGAGCACATCTCCGACTATCGACTACATATAAAGGGGGATATGACGTGATATCCTATGTCATCGTCATTGCTTTAGCGTTAATCGGAGGTGTAGCTACTGTCATGGTAGGCTTATCTCAGGAAAACAAGAAGTCTAACCCGAAATATGAGCGCAGGACGAAAACGAACATGGTGAGACTTGTACTGCTCTATGTCCTTGCTTTGGCCGCATTTGTGACCATCTGGGTTATATACAATTGAACATCAAGTGAAAAAAGGTATTGGCTTTAAACCAATACCTTTTTCATTGTTGCCTGTTGTAATTATTCAATTAGCTCTAATGGCTTCAATAATTTTTCTTTTCGTCTCTGCTAACTTAGTCTCTTCTTCAATATGATTGTCTTCATCTTCTGTAAAAAAATCGGCAAATAGTATTGAGCTGTTTCTTCTTTTTTAAGCTCTTATTCTTTCGTTATACTCGTAAAACGATTTGGAGAAGCGGTTATCACTGTACCATCTGAGAAGGATACGGTTTTTTCAGAATCAGTCATGTTATAGACCACATAGGTTTTATGCCCGTTTTTATCAAAAACAGCATACAGCGGATAGTCTGAGGTAATGTCCGGGTCTTGGGTACCTAAGGCGTCTAGATTGTGAATCCAGTGATACGCGTTTGCCTTTGAATTACCTTGCTCCGGTACCATGGAACTCGCTTGAGCAGCGAACATATTTGCAGCTTCCGTAGGGTTTGAAATAGCTAAGTACATATACACGAGATCTTCCCATGCATTGAAGTCCGTTCCCTTGTTTTCATCAACCATAGTTTCATAATTCCTACTGGCATAGGCAGGGTACTGGGTCAGATATAGAGAAGAACCCGTGATTGGCAGCCAGTTCACTCCGTGAACCACTTCCGGATTGGCAGTCCACATCGTTGAATCTCCGGTCGTTTTACCACCCCAGATGATGCTCGCGTTAGATCGTGTAAAGCTGGAAGAATGATTCGTGCCAGCCGTATCAAACCAGTATTCATTTATAGCATTCATTTCTGTTGTATATAAATAAATGCCGAGATCACGGGTATCTGTATCTCCGGTTGCTTCTCCCCACAAAATAAGCGCTGCCCAGGCGTTCATAGTCTCAGCAGAGGAGCCGTTGTTGTTCCCGTCACCGAATCTGCCATGACCTGAAGACCAGGAATGTCCTGCATAGGGATCAAAGCTGCGAAGGAACGGGAACAGTGGGTCGTTCCTATCCATGCTCGCAATATCCCGAATCAGCATTTGTATCATGGGACCGTAATGACTATCGCTGGCCCAGTTTTTGTCCGTTCTTGCGATTTCAGCGGCTGCTTTCAAAAAATATCCGTAGTGAACGTGATGATCATTCAGTTCTATATTCGTACCGTAACTTGCGGGATAACCAATGAGTGTGCCCCACTGGCTGTTGTAATAGAACAACTCGGAGGGATTTGGATTACCCGAGATATCGCTGGCTTTTAACCAATCCTCCAAACGTGACCTGATTTCACTGCGAAACCGTTCTGCGGCTTTCGTATCTCCTATTTGTTCAGCGATCGGTACAAGAGCTGTCAGCTTGCCAAGATGCTTTCCGACCGAATAGGTGTCAGGAGCACCGTAATAGTCTTCATCTTTGGCTTCCTCTATATATTGAGCGAGCTTGTCCCGGTCGTAGGAACCTTTGTCCGGCAGGGAGGGAAGCACACCTGTAAACTTCATTTTTGTTTGAAAAGAGCTGCCTTCACCCGTCTTCATTTGGCCGCGAACCGATGGATATATGTATGGAAGAAGATATGTGCTGGATAAATGTTTCCATTGGTGTGGGTACAAGGCGAAAATGGTCCCATCTTGGCTCCCTTCTTTCGGTTCCGTATCATATGTATACGTCGTTGTGACCTCACTGGTTGAAGGGTCATAATTCCAACTGACCTTGGTATCTGTAACATGTGAATAAGCGTATTGCCTGTATTTTTCAAGGATTGCAGGTTTGTTATCCGGTAATGCGGCAATAGAGAAGTAGTCCTTGCCATGAAGCGAATTGGTGAGCTTACGGCTGCCAATACCACTCCAAGTACTGCCTGTCGGTCCGAAAAGCCCGTAATGGGCACCATCAATGGTTATTCCTATAGCTGAACTGGACGCATTTCCGTACCAGACTTCTGGTGTGGAGTGGAATGAAATTTGCGGATCTCCGTCTGTATAAGTGAAATATACGAATGGCGAACCGTGACCATATGTAACCTGCATTGACTTCGTCCCGGACTTGTACTCAGCTCTGACAAACCAATCGTTATATTCATCGACCTTGGCATCCGGAAAGGTGGCTGAACCTGAATGTCCGACCGTAAAATCACGAGTATCGTCCATCATGCCCGAGATCGCAGCGCTGTCTGCCCATATTCGCGGGCTCGGATTAAAAATTTGTATGCCGCTTTCCTCGTTCTTTATAGCAAGAGGATGGGGGTATTGAGCTTCCGAATAGGTATCCCATGCAAGGCTACTCCACCAATCATTCGTAGGCATTTTACCAGTCACCCTGGATGTTTTGTAAATGCCCTGCTGAGCTTCAGCGGCTCCAGGCGGAAGAACAGTAGTATAAGATCCGGCTCCGGCAGGCACTTCTCCTGTGTCTGCATGGGCGGGAGCGGTTAATGAAACACATATAACTGCTCCTAAAGCGACAGTGATCCAGCGTTTGTATTGCATATAAACCTCCTAAAAAAGTTTTTCGATGAAATTGGTGATAATAATTAGATTATTACGGAAAAACTAAACATATTGGAAAGAGCTGTACAACAGCTGGGGAACATGATAGTATCTTGTTTCTGGTCCACATTATAAATGAGACATGGATAAGGAGATGGCATTATGAGTCACAACCGTACATATTCTAATACCCGAATCAGACGGTTTTGGATCTTATCTTTTCTTTCGTTTCTTGCTTTTGCGGGAGTAGCAGCAATGGTTGTGTTAGATAGAGTTTTCTGGTTCGACTCCTTTTTCATAGAGCTTGTCCGTGGATTTGAACAGCCCGTGATAACGGATATCGCCAAAGGCTTCTCATACATTGGTTCCACAGTTCCCATTATAGTGATTTGTGCCGTCGTATCTGTCTTGTTGTATGCGTTGCGGCTTCGTAGAGAAATAATACTCTTCTTTACTGTAGTATTGGGATCTCAAATCTTGAATATGGTATTGAAAATGTCATTTCGCCGAATAAGACCCGATATAAACCGTTTGGTAGAAGAAACTGGATATAGTTTTCCGAGCGGACATTCAATGGCCGCTTTTGCATTGTACGGGATATTGACCTATTTGCTGTGGAAGCATTTAGATACCGTAATACGCAGAGTTTTTGTTCTGATTTTATTCAGTGTGATGATTTTGGGCATAGGACTAAGCCGAATTTATCTGGGAGTTCACTACCCAAGTGATGTGATTGGTGGGTATTTGGTAAGTTGTTCATGGTTAATGTTCTCTATCGGTATGTACGAGTCTCTAAAAAGCCGAATTGCATAACATTGGAACTTAAAGGGTAATTACTTCGTATATGAGATGGGTTACTGCAATAAACAGTACTTATCTATTATACATGAATAGTGATCATAGAAATATGTTAAGGAGGGCTTCCGATGGCCTTCGGTGCAAGAATGTTTAAGACGGGCTTAGCTGTAACTTTGGCCCTCTACCTGACGATGCTGCTCGGCATTACCTCGCCGGTCGGTGCTGCGATCGCAGCGATATTTGCAATGCAGCCTTCAATTTATCGATCTTGGAAGTATTTCCTTGACCAATTGCAGACCAGCACACTTGGGGCTATTATCGCGATGCTTGGAGGATATTTTCTTACCAATAAACCTATCTCCGTAGGACTTGTGTGTATTCTGGTCATTATGATCTGTATTAAATTGAATATGGGAGAGACGATCGGTCTGACCCTGGTCACAGTTATTTCGGTTATGGAAGCATCCGGACAGTGGGATTTTGCCATAAATCGGTTCTTCCTAACGCTCATTGGTATCGTTTCAGCATTTCTGATTAATATATTGGTCTTTCCCCCGAAACCGAGAGAGCAATATTTCAAGCAAATCAACAGCGTATTCGGCAAAATGTCACTGCTGCTCCGAACTGCTATTTCCCACGAAATTAAGGACTCCGTTTACCGGGATGAATTGAACAGTCTGGAAGGGACGATTAAATCTCTGGCTGACAAGTACAATTTGTTTGAGGAAGAGCAGAAAAAAATGAAGCGTGCAAAATTCAGCCACTCCAGACAGCTTGTTGTGTATAAGCACTTGCTAAGCTCGCTCCAAAAAGGGTATGAAGTGCTTAACGCCGTGGAGAATCACTATTTTCAGGTTCAGCGTAGTGAGGAAATCGATGTGCAGTTTGATGCGAATCTCGAACGGCTGATCAAATTCCATGAGCATATATTGTGGAAGTTTGAAGATATACTGAAGCCTAATGGGGATGAGGCCGAATGTATGGCAGAAAAGAACGAGGCTTTTATGGATCAGGTGATATGTGGGGCGGGTATGCAGCCCGGGGGATTCCGGTTGACGATTGTTGCAGCGGCAATGTATGACTATGGCCATACGTTAGAGCGGTTAAACAGAGTTGCGGATCACATCAGCCGTTTCGTGGAGGATAAGGATAACAACGGAGGAATACTGGCCTGGCTCAAGAAATAAGAGTAAAGACGTCGTTATACGAATCATAATGAAGTGCGATTATATAAATAAACAGGCGGGCACAGTAAAGTCCAGCCTGTTTGTTTATAAGTAAACACAAAAAAACCGGCTAGTTTAGCCGACTTCTGGGTAACTATATTGATTAATGTGGTGTAGACTGATAAAATAAATCTTGGTCTGATTGTACAGATATATCAATGTTATGTCTAAGGCAATCTAATTATATCATGGATTAAGCACGCTGTCAACCAGTGCATAAGGGGATGAAAAGATGGCTATCAGCGATCAGGATTGGAAAGACGAACAAACGCGGGTAACAGATGTCACGGATAAAATCAGCAGTAAAATTACTCAACTTGAGGCGGATGTCGGTTTAGTGCGTGGTGATGTCATTGGCATGCGTAAAGAATTCTGGGATGAGGTGACCGTCAATTTCAGTAACCCTGATGATTTGGGCGAGACGTCAACCAACCTGCGGCAGCAGGCCCAGGTTCTTTCCGAAAGAGAGAGATCCCACCTGCAGTCCAGCAAAGCTTTGAAAAAATATAAGAAGCTCGTTTACTCACCTTATTTTGGGCGGATTGATTTCCGAGAAGAAGGAATGAACCAGGAGGAGCCTATTTATCTAGGGATCGGTTCCTTTATGGACGACGACTCGGAGACCTTTCTTGTGTATGATTGGCGTGCTCCGATTTCCAGCTTATATTATGATGGAGCACCGGGAATAACCCGGTACGAGACGCCTTCCGGTACTGTAACGGGAGAGATGAGCCTGAAGCGGCAGTTTGTTATTCATGATGGAGTCATTGAAGTCCTATTTGACACAGGAGTGACCATTGGTGATGAGCTTCTGCAGCAGGTGCTCAGCCACAGCGCTGATGACCGCATGAAAAGTATCGTGGCTACGATTCAAAGAGAGCAGAATGCAGTCATTCGGAATGACAAGACACGTATGTTGATCGTTCAAGGTGCTGCCGGAAGCGGGAAAACCTCGGCTGCCCTTCAGAGAGTTGCTTATTTGCTGTATAAATACCGGGAAGTGCTGCAGGCCGATCAGATGATCCTGTTCTCGCCGAACCCCCTCTTTAACAGTTATGTTTCAACGGTTCTGCCAGAGCTCGGGGAAGAGAACATGCAGCAGACAACATTCCAATCTTATCTGGAGCATCGGCTCGGAAGGGAGTTCGAGCTGGAAGATGTGTTTACACAGACCGAAATTTTGTTGAATGCACCAGATACACCGGCTCATCGGGCGCGTCTAGAGGGAATAGCTTATAAGTCTTCTGTGCCTTATCTGGATGTTATTCGTTCGTATAAAGACCTGTTAGAGAGAGAAGGCATGATGTTTAGGCCCGTTGTTTTTCAGGGCAGGGTCATCATAAGTGGAGATGAGATGGCTGCTCAGTTCTATGGTTATGACTCTGCGGTTAAACTCGCCGGAAGACTCGACTTAATGAGAGAGTGGATGCTGAAGAGGTTATCCGATTTTTCGCATGAAGAGAGAAAAGCGCCATGGGTTGAGGATCAGATCGAGTTGATGGATCCGGATGATTATCACCGTGCTTATCAAACGATGCGGCGAAAACAGAGCAAGAAGGAAGACAGCTTTAACGATTTTGATCAGGAGAAGGAACTTCTCGGGCGTATGGTGGTCAGTGATCGTCTCAAACCTTTGCGGCGTTGGATCAAGCGGTTCCGGTTTGTTGATGTTAAAGGGTTGTATCGAAAGCTGTTTGCGGACGAACGGTTGTTCAGACGTTTGGCAGGAAATGAAGCGGCTTTGCCTGGCAGCTGGAGTGAAGTGTGTAGTCAGACGATGCAGAAGATCGAGCATAAGGAACTATTTTATGAAGATGCAACTCCGTTCCTTTATTTGAAAGAGCTGCTGCAAGGCTTCCGGACGAACACATCGATCCGCCATGTTATCGTGGATGAGGTGCAGGACTATTCAGCCTTTCAGCTGGAATTTCTCAAACGGCTATTCCCACGTGCAAAAATGACGGTTCTAGGCGACCTTAATCAGGCCATTTATGCTCACGGTGAAGCGCTGGGAAGTTTGGAAAATCTAGTCAGCCTATACGGAAAAGAAGAGACAGAAGTGATCAACCTAACACGGAGTTACCGGTCCACTTATGAGATCGTTGAATTTACACGGAAGATGATTCCGGGGGGAGAGGTCATCGTTCCGTTTAACCGCCCTGGCGAGGAGCCTCGTGTTATTCCGGTAAAGACAGAAGCTGAACTGACGAAGTCGGTCATATCCGATATTCGCAGTCTCCATGACAAGGGATATCATTATGTGGCAGTCATTTGTAAGACGGAAGAGGAAAGCCAGCGTGTTCAAAAGCAGCTGTCGGCGGAAATTCCGGTAAGACTCATTAGAAAGAACACGCCTGCATTTGAAAAAGGTACACTTGTCGTGCCGGCCTATTTGGCCAAAGGTGTGGAGTTTGATGCTGTGATTATATACAATGGATCGAATGAAGTGTACAGCAAGGAAAGTGAGCGGAAGTTGTTTTATACTGCTTGCACGCGCGCGATGCATGAGCTTCACATTTACCATGTGGGTGAAAAGAGCACTTTTCTCCCCCAGAATTAATGTCAAATAAGGTTGTCCCAAAAAGCAGGTTACCCGAGGATACATCCTTGGGTAACCTGCTTCGTTTTATGGCTCCGGATGTTCATAATTTGAATAAATAATAAATTTTTCCTTGAAAGCGAGACCACATATTATTAAATTCACAAAAACCTCACAATTGCTCTAAACACATACTAGGGCTTTAAGTACCCTATTCATTTCCCAGCTTGTCCTGTCGAAAGATATATATGGAACAGAAACTTACATAAGGATAGGTGCTGTGGAATGAAAATAAAAACAAAATTACTAATTTCATCAACCGTTGTATCAACGGTGATAGCTTGCATGATCATTAGCGCATTTTTCTCATCGAAAACAACAGAACAGAAATTCTCATCGATTATAGAAGTGGACCAGAAGATTGTGTACAATCTGAATGAAATGCAGCTGTATTTTGCGGGTATAGCGAATGATGAACGAGGATTTTTGCTGTCTGGAGATCAGTTATTCATAGACGGTCTGAGAAAGAAACAAGATTCTTTTGTTCAGTTATTAGAGGCGACGAAAAAGCTGGTGGGTTCAGAGGCTGAAGAGTTAAAGAGACTCCATCAGATCTCTGTAGGATATTCGATTTACAATGATGCGGTAGAAGAAGTGTTAATCAAGGCGGGTCTTGGACAGAAAGAACTCAATCCTTTTACTGTGTATAAAGAGGCCTTTCAGCTTGAAAGGGAAATTCGCGAATCCTTTGAACCTATGATAAAAGAATTCACGGAACAAAAAGATAAAGACATGGAAGAACGAGAGGATGCAATCAGTAAACAGTCTAATATTCAAAACAGCATTGTTTTGGTTGTTGGTTTAGCCGTGGTTGTATATAACACACTTCAGAGCTTTTTCCTAGTGAGATCGATTTCTCCTCTAGGTCGGATGCGTGAGCAACTCTTGAAGATTGCAGATGGTGGAGGGGATCTGATAACGCAGGTAAGTATCCGGACGAAGGATGAGATCGGAGAAGTGGCTGGTGCTTACAACAAGCTGAATGAAGGATTCCGGGAAATTGTACTCCAGGTTCAAAATGCTGCCAGTCAGGTGGCGGAATCTACCGTGATGCTCAAATCCAGTTCTGAGGAGATACGTCAGGCTACACAGCACACCTCGGGCGTTATGGAGGAGTTGGCGGCGGGGGTAGAAAATCAACTTCAGGATACGGAGGCTACTTCAGCTGTTGTCTATGAAATGGCAGACGGAATGAAACAGATCGCAGTAACGGCTCAGGTAACTGCAGAACTCTCAAGCAAAACGAATCAACTTGCGGGAGAGGGTGAGCAGGCAATCATTCATACGATGCAGCAGATGGAAAATATACGCAGTAGTGTAAGTCAGTCAACTGAGGCTGTGAAGGCATTGGGCCAAAAAGCGGCCAGTATTGGAGCTATGGGTGACATGATTAAGGATGTGGCGGCCCAGACGAGCCTGCTTTCCCTGAATGCCTCGATCGAAGCAGCCCGGGCTGGTGAGCATGGAAGAGGCTTTGCAGTAGTTGCTTCGGAAGTGAAAAAGCTGGCGGAACAATCATCGGCATCATCAGAAGAAATCAGTCAGTTCGTTCAACAAATTCAACGTGACATTATGGATCTGACACTAGTGATGGAGAATGGGCTCCAATCCGTAATGGAAGGCATGAGTGTTGCAAAGGGAGCTGAAGATGCTTTCCAAAATATCGAGCAATCGATTGCGGAACTGAACGATCAAATCGCCGGAGTGAGTGCAGCTACGGAACAGATGAATTATGGTGCGGATGGAATTGTCAAATCGGTTAAACGGATTTCTGAGATTACGGAAACAACGGCTGGAGGTACTCAAAGCGTCAGCGCTGCAACCGAAGAACAGCTGGCCTCGATGGAGGAAATCACAAACAATATTCAAACGTTAAATGAACTTTCAAATCATCTGCAGCAATTAATGTCCGGTTTTAAAGTGTAGCGAATTGTAAACCACCTTTTTGCCATGAATATTACGTGAGAAAGAACCCACAATAACAATGAAGCAAATGATGTTAAAGGTGGTCTTCTCATGGAAAACAAGAAATGGGACTTGCTTGCCCTAGCATCCATACCGTTAATCATGACGTTAGGCAATTCCATGCTAATTCCCATTTTGCCCCAAATTTCTAGAGCCTTGGGTATTAGCTCGTTTATGGTCAGTATGCTGATCACGGTTTATGGCGTTGTTGCCATACTGCTAATTCCCATTGCTGGCTATCTTTCTGACCGTTACGGGCGCAAAAAAATAATTATACCAAGCTTGATTATTACTGCTGCAGGAGGCGGGGTTTCAGCGGTTGCAGCCTGGCTGATGGATGGAATGGGAGCTTACACCGTGATTTTGGCAGGAAGGTTGCTTCAGGGTATAGGAGCGGCCGGTGCTTTTCCCATTGTGATTCCACTTGTAGGCGATATGTTTAAGGAAGAAGAGGAAGTTAGTAAAAGTCTAGGAATTATCGAAACATCGAATACGTTTGGTAAAGTTGTAAGTCCGATACTGGGAGCCTTTTTGGGGAGTATTGTCTGGTATCTTCCGTTTATAGCGATACCCGCGTTATGCTTAATCTCTATTTTATTGGTCATATTTCTTGTGAAGCCCCCTAAGCATAAGGAAAACAAGCAGTCCATCCGTGAATTTTTGAAAACCACGAAAGAGGTTCTTCATGAAAAGGGCCGATGGCTGTATGCAATTTTTGCAATTGGCGGCATTGCTATGTTTGGAGTGTTTGGTGTTCTCTTTTATTTGTCGGAGATACTGGAATCAACGTATAAATTAAAGGGAGTCCTGAAAGGACTTGTTCTGGCTATACCACTCGCTGGACTTTGCTTGGCTTCTTTTTTGGCAGGGAAATTTATAGGAAGTAATAAGACAGCTATGAAGTGGACCGGGTTTACGGGAATGACACTGCTCACAGCCTCATTGATCATAACAGGATTCAGTGATCAGATATATTTTGTCATAAGTCTGATGACTCTTGGAAGTATTGGTATCGGCCTTACGCTCCCATGTATGGACACCCTTCTGACAGAAGGTGTGGAGAAGGAGCAGCGAGGAACAATTACCTCACTTTACAGCAGTATGCGCTTCATCGGGGTCTCATTGGGGCCACCCGTCGTCTCTCTTTTGCTTGGAGCCAATCACTGGGTACTGTTTATTGTGCTGGCCGCAGTGTCGGCAATCGGATCGCTATTAACTTTCTTTGCCGTGAAGCCTGAAGAGAAAGAACAGAGTCGTGGCGGAGGAAACTCCAGAATGCAGTTTAAAAAACCGCATGGATTGAGCAACAAAAACCTTGCCCGTAAGTAGGCAAGGTTTTTTGTGTGTTCTATTTCGTGAAATATGTTCAGTTCAACAAGCTGAACAATCAGATGGATTGATCTGCTTCGGTTTGGTTGATATCTGATTTTCGGGAGAAGGATCTTTTGATGAGAGCTGCCGTATAAATGATGATTAATAAAACCATAGCAATGGCAGAATAACGATACATAATGGTGTAGCTGGTGTACCTGGCAATCGTTCCTAGAATCATGGCGCCGATGGCCACTCCGAAGTCTAATGAATTTAAGAACATCCCATTGGCCATACCACGCTGCCGAGCAGGAACTTCCTGGATCATCCATGTTTGCAACGAAGGTTGCATAGAACCGAAACCAAGACCGTAGCAAATGGCGGAAATCAGCAGACCTCCGGTCGATGAAGCATAAGTAAGGAGTATAAGACCAGCCATCATGAACAAGGCTCCTGGAATTAATAGTGCTTTGTGTCCATATCGGTCATATAATCGGCCTGAAACGGGACGAATTAGAATAATGGCAAGGGCATTAAACAGGAAGAAATATTGCGGATTGGACAGTTGGACTTCATCTCCGTATACAGCGAGAAAACTTAGAAGTCCACCGTAGGTGACTGATGTCAAGAAATTCAAAACAGAAGGAAGGAGCAAACGGCGTTTGACGGAAGTTCTCCCGCCTTCCTGAATAGGTTCAGGTGCCGACTTCTTATGGTTTTTAGGTGTTCTCGAGGTAAGTAAAAAAACTAGTGGAAATATGAGAATGTTTATGGTTGATGTAATAATAACAAGCGGAGTGAATCCTCCGCCCTGTAGAAGGGTTAAACCAATCATAGGTCCAATGGACATGGCAAGGGTGGTAGACAAGCCGAAATAACCCATTCCTTCACCGAGGCGTTTAGCCGGTATTACATCCGAAGCCATCGTTGGGAAGGAAGTGCTGGTCATACCGAAGCCGATGCCGAATAAAACGCGCATAAGCAGCAGAACACCAATGCCTGTGGCCCAGTAATAGCCAAGTGTTGCAATCAGTGATATGAAGAGGCCGATGTAAAGCAGCTGCCTGCGTTTTCCCTTTTCAAGAGCTTTACTGGAAAACAGCCGGGATGCAATGGCGCTAAATGCAAATACGCTTGTGATGAGACTAACCTGTGTCGGGTTGGCCTCGAAAGCTTCCTTGGCATAAGCCGGCAGTGTGGTCAGAAGCATCTGAAGGGTGAGAAACAAGAACAGATTGCTTAGCATTAATGTGACGAATTCTTTGGTCCACAATTTGTTTGTTTTGATTAGGTCATTCATGGATTTTATCTCTCCTGTTATGTCTGATTTCGTTCGATGTTAGCGTTCATACGAGAGATGATGTCCCAGAACAGTTCTATCTGCTTCGGATCAATACCTTCGGCAATCATACGGCTGCACTCCTGCTCTATGGGAGTTGTGGATGTGATCAGCTCTTTGCCGGTTTCCGTAATATGCAGCAAAAAGGCTCTGCGGTCATGGGGTGAAACTTCTCTCCGAATGAGCCCTTTTTTTTCTAATAAATCGAGTATGCGTGTCGTAGTAGGCTGATCCTTATCGGCCCTTGCCGCAACTTCTTTTTGATTCAACCCTTCGCTGATTGCGATCTGGTTTAGCACAGACCACTGTTCAGGTGTAATATCAAAAGGCTTTAATCTGTGTGCAAACAGATTCGTCGCTCTGCGGTAGGTATAACCGAGCTGAAATCCGATCGAAGGAATGCTTTCAAGATCTTTCAAGAAATAACTCACCGCTTTCAGTGATTTTTTCAAAAAAATAGTTGTCTAAACAATTATATGTCTGACAATTTATGATTGTCAATAAATTGCCTATGTTTATGTGATTAAATTGCCCCAATTTATGCGATATTTATGTGATGAAAGAGAGATTTGCCCTAGAATAAAAAAAGGAGGGGAGAGACTTGGGGGAGAGCAAGCGTAAAAAGTCCAAGTATTCTGGTTCACAGCCAAAACCGTCAAAATCCGTAAAGCCATTGTCACAGCGTAAAAGGATTTTCACTGGAATCATAGTAGGTCTCCTCGTTGTTGCGGCTATAACTGCATTGTTTGTCCTGAATGATAAATCAGGCGGAGAAGAGAGCATGAAGTATCCTGATCTTCAACAAGTTCAGGCCGGTGAAGTGCCGGAAGGTTTTGATGTTGAGAATCAACCAACTTTGGGGGACCCATCAGCGCCCTTTCAAATCGTTGAATTTTCGGATTATAAGTGCCCTTACTGCAAAGTGTGGACAGATGAAGTATTTCCCCGTTTAAAAACCGAGTATATTGACACAGGGAAAGCCAATTTTGTTTATGTTGACATGGCATTTCTTGCTCCGGACTCCGTCCTCGCCGCTTTAGCTGGAGAGACACTGTACCAAATGGATCCGGATTATTTCTGGAAGTATCACGAACTGATGACAGAACGGCAAGGCGATAAAGACAAGGAATGGGCGACCTATTCTTTTATAACAGATCTGGTAGAACAGGAAATGCCTGAAGTACCTTTGGAACAATTTAAAGAAGACCTGAAGTCTGAAAAGTATATCAAGAACATCAAACGTGATTTGGATATCGCTGATAAGCAGGGGGTGCAAGGAACCCCAACGATCTTTATCAATGGTGTAAAGTTTGAAGATCCTACATTTGAAGAGATACAGGCATATATTGAGGGAAACGGGCAGTAATGAAGGTTGGATTATGTCCCGTTAATGGAGCCAGGCGCGAGAGAATGCGTCTGGCTATTTATTATGGAGCATAATGTTAAGAAAGGGATGCTGCCTCAAAAATTAATCGTTTTCACAATGGTCTTTACAGGGTTTGGCTAATGAACGTGGAATAAAAGATGAGGGGAGTGAATTATTTGTTTAAACATGTTTGCTCTCATTAAACACAGGCTTAACAATTAGGGGCTATTATAGAATTAAATCCATAAGACGATCAGGAGGAGTTCAATATGACACAAATCATCAACTTTGCACACCGGGGGGCATCTGGCGTATGCCCGGAGAACACGATGGCGGCATTTCGTAAGGCACTGGAGCTTGGAGCAACAGGAATCGAGACGGATGTCCAGATGACCAAGGATGGAAAGCTGATTCTAATCCATGATGAAACGGTTCTGCGAACGACAGGTGAACAGGGATTTGTTAAAGATTACACGCTCGAAGAAATCCAGAAGTTTGATGCGGGTTCCTGGTTCAGTAAGGAATTCCGTGAAGAGCGACTCCCTACGCTTGAGGAACTGCTCGAGCTGACCAAAGATCGGGGTACCATTGTAAACATTGAACTGAAAAATGGGAGCATTCAATATCCGGAGCTGGAAGAAAAGGTAATCGCCAGTATCCGAAGTTTCGGGATGGAGGATCGAGTTGTCATCTCCAGCTTTAATCATTATTCACTCGTAAAATGCAAGACCATTGCCCCTGAAATCCGTACAGGTATTTTATATGTAGAGGGCTTGTACAAGGCTTGGGAATACGCCCAATCTGTAGGCGCAGATGCGCTGCATGCTTTAAAATATGCTGTGCTGCCTGAATGGGTTGAGGAAGCCAAAGCATGCGGTATCGTGTACCATCCGTGGACTGTTAATGAACCTGAAGAAATGAAGCGTCTGATTGCGTCTAAAGTAGCCGGTATCATTACGGACTACCCGGATCGGCTTAACGGACTGCTTCGAACTGAAGGAGCGTGAATATGTGAAAAAAACGTGGCTGTTAGGATTCGGTTTTTTCAGTATTAGTATTACCTGGGCATTATATAACGCTTTTGTTCCCTTTTTCCTTGAGGACTACATATCGAGCGTTGCATTGATCGGTTTTTTTATGACCATCGATAATTATTTTGCTCTATTCTTACAGCCATGGATAGGCAGCCGCAGCGACCGGACTCATACCCGCTTCGGAAGAAGAATGCCTTATCTTCTGATCGGTATGCCGCTTGGTGCCTTATTTACAGCGATCATTCCATTTCACACCGGAATGATGACACTAATTCTGTTTATGGTGCTGATGAATCTCGCTATGAGCCTTTATCGTTCTCCAACGGTTGCGCTTATGCCCGACATCACAGCCGAGAAAAACCGGACCCGGGCCAATGGTATTATTAATTTTATGGGGGGCATCGGTTCCATTATTGCATTTGGTGCTGGATCGGTGTTGTATAAAGCGCATCCTTCGTTCCCGTTCATTGCGGCGGCTTGTGTCACTCTAATCTCCATGTTTATTCTGATGCGTTTTATTAAAGAGAAGCGGGATGCACCGGGTTATGCCGTACAAACCGAGGTCAAAACAAAAATATCGTTTAAGGGTCAGTTAAATCGTACAACGATCTTTCTGCTCTTAGCCATCTTCTTTTGGTTTGTCGCCTATCAAGGCGTGGAAACACTTTTTACCTTATATGGCAAAAATGAAATGGGACTGACAAAATCAGAAGCGTCGTTTTCACTGACATTCTTTTCACTTGCCTTTGTGCTATTCGCTATTCCAAGCGGGTGGCTCGGAAGCAAATTTGGGAAGAAGCGGGTAATATTCATCGGCGTTGCAGGACTCTTGGTCGTATTTGCATCCATTCCGTTCATTGATTCTTTGCTGGTGCTGCGGATTTTGCTGACGATTGGAGGCTTGTTCTGGGCGTGCATCAACATTAACTCTTATCCGTTCATCGTGTCTACCGGATCGGAAGAGAGTATTGGCACACGCACGGGAATGTACTATCTTGCATCCTCACTTGCCGCCATCTCTTCACCGCCGCTACTGGGCCAGCTTATTGATGCGTTTGGATATTCAATTCTGTTCTATTGTGCAGCGGGCAGTATGTTGATTGCATTGTTCTGTGTATCGATGATCCGCCATCCAGAGACGATGAATCGGTCTGGGCATGGAGACGCAATAGTTAATTCTTAAATCGGAGTGGAATATTCTGAATTGATGGAGCTTGCTTTGTAGAAGCTCCTTTTTTATGTTACTGTATATCAAATGTTGCATTGGCTCGCGGGCGTCGTCACCCGATATGGGGCGGTGTCAGTCGATTACAAGAGTGGCTTTACCCAAAATAACTCCAAGGTATAATAATAAAAAAAATCCGATAAATATGCTGGCAATTGTTTAAAAATGACGAAACTCTTGGTACAATAGCGGAAGTCAAAATATAAGGAGGCGTAATATGACACAAAAGATAAGAGTGGGGATTGTAGGATACGGAAATCTGGGCCGCGGGGTAGAGAAGGCCATTAAACAGAACAGCGACTTCGAATTAACAGCCGTATTTTCCCGGCGTGATCCTGAAGGGGTATCCTCGGAAGCGAAAGCGGTACATATTTCCGAACTGGATAGCTATAAAGGACAAATCGACGTGCTTATTCTTTGCGGCGGTTCTGCTACGGATCTACCGGAACAGGGTCCAGCTTTGGCAGGACTGTTTCATACAGTAGACAGTTTTGATACACACGCTAAAATTCCTTCTTATTACGAAAGTGTTGACGCAGCCGCACGTAAAGGCGGTAAAATCAGTGTGATCTCAACAGGCTGGGATCCGGGATTATTCTCCTTGAACAGACTGCTTGGAGAAGCAGTACTTCCTGAAGGAAATGAATATACATTTTGGGGTAAGGGTGTAAGTCAGGGCCACTCTGATGCCATTCGCCGTATTGCCGGCGTGAAGAATGGTGTGCAGTACACAATTCCTCGTGAAGAAGCTGTTGAGCGTGTACGCAGCGGCGAGAATCCGGAACTCAGCACCCGCGACAAGCATCTTCGTGAATGCTATATCGTAGCTGAAGAAGGAGCGGATCAAGCTGCGATTGAGACTGAAATTAAAGAAATGCCGAACTATTTCGCCGATTATGATACAGTAGTAAACTTTATCAGTGAAGAAGAGTTGAAGCGTGATCATTCCAGCATGCCACACGGTGGTACAGTGCTGCGCAGTGGCCGTACTGGAGAAAACAGCAAGCAGATTATCGAATTCGGTCTGAAGCTGGATAGTAATCCAGAATTTACAGCCAGTGTGCTCGTAGCTTATGCACGTGCTGCTTACAAGTTGGGACAAGCTGGTGACGCCGGTGCGAAAACCGTGTTTGATATTCCATTCGGACTGCTGTCCCCGAAATCACCGGAGCAGCTTCGTAAGGAACTTTTATAATAGTAGGTATATAACGGAGTTAATCTGCGCCCGCACCCTTCAAGGGGGACGGGCGTTTTTCTGGATAAGTAACGGTAATTTGATAGATTGTTTAGAGCTTGCAGACAAATGAAAAGCAACTCATAATGGAATAAATAAGCTGGGGAGGGATGTTGTGCAACTGCTGGCCATGCTTACTATGCTGACTGATCATGTTGGACTTGTCTTTTTTCCCGGACAGGAAATTTGGAGAATCATCGGGCGTATTGCATTTCCCCTTTATGTCTATGGTCTTGTTCAGGGTTATTTCCACACTTCATCAAGACCCCGCTATATGTTTCGTCTGGGTATGATCGCTTTATTGTCTCAAATTCCGTACCAGCTTGTGATCAATCCCTATGGATTGAATGTGGTCGTTTCACTTTTGGCCGGTGTGGTTGTACTGCACATATTGGACCGCTCTGATTCCTTGACGCTGTCCATCGGAATTGTAGCTGCCGCAAGTTTTGTTATGGAGATGTTTCCTTTTGATTACGGCGCCTATGGTCTACTGCTCATTCTGGTATTCAGGTACTCTCCTGTCCATTTACTTGTACCGTGGCATCTGATGCTGAATATGCTGTATCTTTTCTTAAATAATTGGGACCTACAGCTGTGGAGTTTGTTGCCGACCATACTGATTGCTTATGGCCCGCTTATGTGGAAGCGGATTGAATCGTTCCGCGTACCTTCCTGGATATGGAGATCGTTTTATCCGCTGCATATGTTACTTCTAGCCATAATACAGCTGTGGAAATAATATATCTTCTACTGATGGAAGAGAAGGATCCGGAGCTATACGAACTGAATCGAAAGATATTCACATGACTATAAAGCTTTAGGTTGAAGCTGCATTCATTAAGGGGGGGATTTAATGCTAAAGGTTGGAATCACGGTATGTCTGTTGTTGTTTGCTGTGGCAGGATATTTAGCTTTTCGGAATTCAAAAATGATTGCCGAAAAGAAGCAGGCTACATACATTTCAGTGCCTTCCTCTGAATATACACTTTATATGACGAGGGAATTAACCGAAGAGGACCGAAGGACTATGGTGCCGCTTGGGATCATGGAATACCGTGACTTGAACGGAATAATGAAGGCTGTTTTGTGCAGAGTTACTCACGAAAGCAGTGGGGATTTGAAATTAGAAGAGGCAGGGATGATAATGATGAGACATATGATTCAGGCTCATCAAAGAGGAACGTTTATCGGTTATCGTTCGGAAGTGGAAGCTTTGCAGAGTGAGGATGAAATACGAATGGCGGATCGACTCTCTGAAGCTGCCAATCGTTCAGAACTGGCTGCAAGTCAAACAGAAGAGGAACTGTTAAAATAACAATGCTGCGGATAGAGTCAACCTCTCCTCTGACGGGGTAATGAACAGGAACAAGGCCGAAAGGAGATTTCCGAATGAAAACGATAACCATCGGAAAGACACTGATCTCCGTATTATCAGGCGATATTACGGCTTGGAAGGGTGACATTATCGTAAACGCAGCGAATTCCGGCCTTTTGGGCGGTAACGGTGTTGACAGAGGCATTCACCGGATAGGCGGTCCTGAAATTATGGAGCAGTGCAAGGAAATTCGAAAGCTCCAGGGGGGATGTCCTCCAGGTCACGCAGTCATTACGGGGGCAGGGAATTTGGATGCCAAGCATGTTATCCATACCGTCGGTCCAATTTGGGAAGGCGGAGGCCGTGGTGAAGCACAAACCTTGGCGGATTGTTACCGGAGCAGTTTGCAACTGGCGAATGAAGTGGGAGCACGAAGCATTGCGTTTCCCAATATTAGCACCGGTATTTACGGATATCCCAAATCGCCCGCTTGTGATGTTGCTTTGAAAGCGGTCACTGAATTTCTTAGAGAAGATTCGCAGGATAACCGACTCGAGCAGATTGACTTTGTATGTTTTGAATCGGACAATGCGAATTTGTATGTTCAGTGGTTGGAACACTATGCTTAACAGTCTCTGTCTGTAACGTTATTACGGGGCTTGCGGAGCGCAGCCCCGTTTAAAATTGCTAACATACCTCCAGAAACGATATTCTTTAACAGACAAAGGAGAAAGAACAGCATGAATATGAAAAAGAATGCCGCAGAAAAAGCAGTTGAATATATTCAGGATGGTATGAAGGTTGGACTCGGTACCGGATCTACTGCCTATTGGGCGATCGTCCGAATCGGAGAACGTGTAAAGGAAGGGCTATCCATTAAAGCGGTTGCTACGTCTAAGGCTTCGGAAAAGCTGGCAGTTGAGCATGGAATTACACTAAGTCCCCTGCACCATATCGGTAGACTCGATCTCACGATTGATGGCGCGGATGAGCTCGATCCAGAGCTTCGCTTGATCAAGGGTGGCGGAGGTGCTCTGCTTCGAGAGAAAATTACCGCCTTCCACAGTGATCGTCTTCTGATTGTGGCCGATGAGAGTAAGTCAGTTACTTCATTAGGGAACTTTCCGCTGCCCGTTGAGATTGTACCTTTTGCGAGGGAGTGGACTTACGCTGCATTGGAGAGATTGGGCTGCAGCGTGCAGCTTCGGCTGGAAGAAACGGGGAACTTGTATGTAACGGATAACGGTAATTACATAGCTGATTGTGGATTTGGTATAATAAACTCTCCAGAACAGCTGGAGCAGCAATTGAGGGGAATTCCGGGTGTTGTAGAACATGGCTTGTTCATCGGTATGGCAGACATAGCTTTTATCGGGCGTAGCGACGGGGCTGTGGATGTCATGGACAGCAACAACAAAAAACAACTCGGGATAAATGATTTCGGAGGTTAAAAAAGCATGTCTGATAATCAGGAACATGAAGATTTGTCATTATACTTATTAGTAGTACTTTCACGGGCATATAACTCCGTGATGGCTCACTCTAACCGGAGTATCCAAAGTCACGGGCTCAACTCAACAGAATTTGGTGTACTGGATGTGCTGTATCACAAAGGATCGCAGCCACTGCAAAAAATTGGCGAGAAGGTACTCATTTCTAGTGGAAATATTACGTATGTGGTGGACAAGCTGCAAAAAAAGAATTTGCTCATCAGAAGAGCATCGGCAGAGGATCGCCGTGTTATTTACGCTGAATTAACTGATGAGGGCAAGGAGCAATTTGAACGTATTTTCTCCGTACATAAAGAGAAGATTGCGCACGCGGTAAGCGGCCTAACGGATGAAGAGAAGCTGCAGGCGTCAGCTCTACTCAGGAAGCTCGGTATTACCGCACAGGAATTGCAGTGAGATGAGTTTGAGATACTACTTGGAAATGGAGATATGACGATGATAAAACAAATTTCTTCCCGTCTGGAGGATCTGGAGGTTAAGGAATTGCTTGCTTACTCCGTCTTTCCGGATCCGGAGAGGCTGGATCAAGCGGTAGAAGCTTACCGTAAACCTAATGGACTGGAATTATACGGATATGAGGAAGAAGGCGTGCTTGTAGGCATTATTGGTGTCCACAAGGTAGTAGATGAAATGACTATCAAGCACATTGCAGTAACACCGGAAAACAGAGGTAAGGATTACGGCCGGGGCATGATTCTGGAACTGCTGCTGCAAGAAAAGCCTACGCGTGTTATTGCAGAGACCGATGAGGAATCTGTGGGCTTTTACCGCAGCATCGGATTTGAGATTTACAGTCTTGGAGAGCTGTACCCTGGGGTTGAACGTTTCCGCTGCGTATATGATGTGGAAGAGGAAGAAGAATAACATATGTGTTTTAAAAGCAGGCTGCTCTTGAGGATTCATCCTTGGGTGGCCTTTTTATTGTAGTTTTTGTGAAAAGGTATAATTAACTCAAAGAGTTCTTATTATAATTAGTAAAATACGCTTGACATATTTTATTAATTATCTAATAATAATTATTATAAAGTATATTCGAATTGAATTGAGTATACTACTAATAAAAATATAACTAAAGGAGATATAAACATGTCACTAATCGGAACAGAAGTACTACCATTCAAAGCATCCGCATTTCACAATGGTAAATTTATCGGAGTTACAGAAGAAAATTTCAGAGGTAAATGGAGTGTTGTTTGCTTCTACCCAGCTGACTTTACATTTGTTTGCCCTACTGAGCTCGAAGATTTGCAGAACCAATACGAAACTTTGAAGAAACTCGGCGTTGAAGTATATTCTGTTTCTACAGATACTCATTTTACACATAAAGCATGGCATGAGAGCTCCCCTGCTATTGGCAAGGTTGAGTACATTATGATCGGTGATCCTTCCCATGTGATCTCTCGCAACTTTGATGTACTGATCGAAGCTGATGGTCTTGCAGATCGCGGTACGTTCATCATTGATCCAGATGGTGTTATCCAAACTGTTGAGATTACTGCTGGAGGCATCGGCCGTGATGCAAGTGCTCTTGTTAACAAGATCAAAGCTGCACAGTATGTTCGTAACAACCCGGGTGAAGTTTGCCCAGCGAAATGGCAGGAAGGTGGAGAAACACTTAAACCGAGCCTCGATCTCGTAGGCAAAATTTAAGGTGTGATAAAATGACACTAGATCAAGAAATAAAAAATCAACTAGAACAATATCTCCAGCTTTTGGAAGGCGATGTTGTGCTCAAAGTCAGTGCAGGCTCCGATGAGGCATCTCAAGAGATGCTTGCACTGGTTGATGAGATTGCCGGCATGTCTGCTAAGATAACTGTGGAAAACACACAATTATCTAGAACACCAAGCTTTAGCGTAAATCGTGTGGGTGAAGACACGGGAGTAACCTTTGCTGGAACACCGCTCGGTCATGAGTTTACTTCATTAGTACTGGCTCTATTGCAGGTTAGCGGAAGACCTCCAAAGGTCGAGCAAAGCGTAATTGATCAAATCAAAAGTATTCGTGGCGAATATAACTTTGAATCTTATATCAGCCTGAGCTGCCATAATTGCCCTGATGTTGTACAAGCTCTGAACTTGATGAGTATCTTCAATCCTGGCATCTCTCATACGATGATTGACGGTGCGGTATTCAAAGAAGAGATAGAGAGCAAGGATGTTATGGCTGTGCCAAGCGTTTACCTCAATGGTGAATTTTTCGGAAGCGGTCGTATGACGGTTGAAGAAATTCTTGCTAAGCTAGGTACTGCTCCGGACGCATCAGAGTTTGACAATAAGGACCCATATGATGTGCTTGTTGTTGGCGGCGGTCCGGCAGGTGCAAGCGCAGCGATTTATGCGGCACGTAAAGGGATCCGTACAGGTATTGTTGCTGAACGCTTTGGCGGTCAGGTCAATGACACTTTGGGCATTGAGAACTTTATCAGTGTCAAATATACGGAAGGTCCTAAGCTCGTAGCTAGTATTGAAGAGCAAGTGAAAGAATACAACATCGATGTTATGAAATTGCAGCGTGCCAAGCGTTTGGAAAAGAAAGATTTCATTGAAATCGAACTCGAAAACGGTGCTGTTCTAAAGAGCAAGACGGTAATCGTATCGACAGGAGCGCGTTGGCGGAATATCGGTGTACCTGGTGAATTAGAGTTCAAGAACAAAGGGGTAGCTTATTGCCCGCATTGTGACGGTCCTTTGTTTACAGGTAAAGACGTTGCGGTTGTTGGTGGCGGTAATTCTGGGGTTGAGGCAGCGATTGATCTTGCAGGTATTGTAAAACATGTAACGGTTCTAGAGTTTGCACCAGAGCTCAAAGCTGATGCAGTGCTCCAAGATCGTCTTTACAGCCTACCTAACGTTACGGTGCTCAAGAATGTGCAAACCAAAGAAATTACCGGAAATGACAAGGTCAATGGTATCTCTTATGTCGATCGTGGAACAGGCGAAACTCACCATGTTGAATTGCAGGGTGTCTTCGTACAGATCGGTCTTGTACCAAATACCGATTGGTTAGGCGACACGGTTGAACGCACTCGCTCTGGTGAGATCGTCGTAAACAGCCATGGTGCTACAAATGTACCTGGAGTGTTTGCTGCCGGCGATTGTACGAATAGTCCATATAAACAGATCATCATTTCTATGGGATCTGGTGCTACGGCGGCTTTAGGTGCTTTCGATTATCTGATCCGGAATTAATCGATATTGCGATTATGAGTTAGTACTTAACACCTCTTGATAGGTTAATGAACAATAGCCCTCACTTTTCACAAGTGGGGGCTATTGTTATGTCCAGACAAGTTATTGGAATAATACAAAAATTTGACAATTAAACCACGGATGGATATAGTTTTATTGTGAAATAGTTTTATTGGTGAACTAAATAGGACAGGGGTGAGCTACATCGATCTAAAACATGCTGAGAGCTGGATCAAACGTTATATCGAGGCGGATATGATGGTGAGCAGACGAATACTTTCGGATACCCGTGAAGGGATCGGCGTTGAGCTGACGCGAGAGCAGCATCAAGTGATGGGTCTGATCCACAGTAACGAACGATGCACATCTACTTATTTGGCGGAATTTTTATTTGTGGGCAAAAGCTCAATTACGGCGATTGTCAACAGATTGGTGGAGCGGAACTGGATTGAGAGAGCGCGGGATGAAGAGGATCGAAGAGTGGTCTATTTGACACTGACGGAACATGGTCGCAGTGTGTATCAACAGGCTGAGCTTCAGGTGCAGTCAATCGTGTCATCGTATTTGACCCATTTTGACGAAGGTGAAGTAGAGCACTTTATAACACTGTATGAAAAGCTGGCCAGACTGATGCAGGAACACGGAGGGGAACAAGAGAATGAAAACGGTACTTAAGGCCAGATGGGCTATCATCGTATTATGGTTGGCTGCTGCTGTTTTATTGCTGTTTACTGCTCCGTCGATGGGTGATCTAGTCCGGGAAAAAGGTCAGCTGTCCGTTCCGGACGGATACTCCTCAACCCGAGCAGCCCAAATATTGAAAGACATGAATGCAGCCAAGGGTGGAGAAAATCTGGTTCAATCCGCCATGGTTTTTTACGACTCAAACGATTTAGGTGAAGAAGGAAAAAGTAAGGTTAAGAAAGCTGTTTCCGACTTGAAGGCACTGCAGGATGTATTAGGGATTGATACGATTATGAATCCTTTTGACGAACCTGCTCTTGAAGGCAAGATGATATCCAAAGATGGCAAGACCGTTATGATCGCAGTCTCAGCTGACACAAATAAGATGCCGGTTAAAGAGCTGAGAACGAAAGTCCATGAAACACTTGGCGATATCGGAGTGGAATATTTTCTTACTGGTAATGAACTGATTAATGAAGATACGATTCAGGGCTCGCAAGACGGACTCAAGAAGACGGAATACATAACCATTATATTTATTCTTGTGATTTTATTTGCTGTGTTCCGCTCTTTCGTTGCTCCGTTCATTCCTTTGCTGACGGTAGGTATCAGTTATTTGGTATCGCAGTCCGTCGTGGCCTTTCTGGTTGACACGATCGACTTTCCGCTGTCAACCTTTACGCAAATCTTTATGGTTGCGGTCATGTTTGGGATCGGTACAGACTATTGTATCCTGTTGATCAGTCGATACAAGGAAGAGTTGATGCGTCAGGAAGATATCGCTTCAGCGATCGTGGAGACGTATCGAACAGCTGGTAAAACCGTGTTCTTTTCTGGTCTTGCCGTTTTTATCGGGTTCCTGTCCATCGGCTTGTCGCAGTTTATCCTTTTTCAGTCTGCGGTAGCAGTGGCAGTCGGCATCGCGGTCATGCTGGCAGCGCTATTTACGATCGTACCTTTCTTTATGGTGGTGCTCGGTAACAAACTGTTCTGGCCTTCAAAAGGCTCATTGGAGCATAAAGAGAGTCGGGTATGGGGCCTTGCAGGTTCTTTTTCACTGAAGCGCCCATGGGCAGCGCTGCTTATTGTTGCCCTCATTTGCATACCTTTCCTGGTGACGTATAATGGGCAGCTGTCGTTTAACAGCATGGAAGAAATAAGCGAAGATTACGAATCTGTTAAAGGTTTTAATCTCATAGAGGCGGGCTTCGGGGCGGGTCAATCCATGCCGACGACGCTCGTCATCAAAAATGATGACCGAATGGATACAGGCGAATATATGGCTTTGACAGAAAAAATATCCCGTGAACTGCTGAAGGTGAACGGCGTGGATTCTGTGAGAAGTTTGTCTCGTCCGGCCGGAGATGAAATCCAGGATTTCCAGATCTCCGAACAGGTTGGTACCTTGAATGAAGGGCTGAAGCAGACGACAGACGGTTTATCTGAAATTCAAAAGGGGCTATCCGAGGCCAGCCGACAGTTAAGTCAAAATGAGCCTAAACTGAGGGAAGCGGCAGAAAGCAGTAGCAAGCTGACACAAGGTACTGCTGAACTCAAGCAGGGCATTGGGGGGCTTGGGAATGCACTCAAGCAAATTCAGAACGGCATACAGAGCGGTTCTGCTGGAGCTGGCGAGCTGAAGAAAGCCCTCCAAACGGCTAAAAAGAGCGCTCAGCAGCTTGCGATCGCCAATAATGAGCTGCTTAAAGGTTACCGGCAGGCAGCTCAGGGAGTCAGTGCTTTAAGCACAGCGATGACTGAAATTCAAGAGCATCTTAGCGGTGTTGTCGGAGCCCTTAACGGGCTGGAGGCTTCCTTTGAACGTTTGGAGACATCTAGGCCGGATCTCCTTCAGGATAAGGATTACTTAACGATTCGCGGTACTGTCGGCGAGGTAAGTAAAGGGACGTCTCAGCTTGCTGCAGGGCTGACTCAGATGCAGCAGCAGACTAAACAAGCAGCAGACGGATTGAATAAAGCCAATGAAGGCTTTGCAGCTGCGGCATCCGGTCAACAGGAACTTGCCAAGGGCTTCGACCAATTGATTTCCGGCATGAGCGCATTGCAGAAAGGGCTTGATCAAGCGGCAAGCGGCCAAGGCCAAGTTGTCGGCAAACTTCCTTCGATTCAATTAGGTATGGAGCAGCTGCAAGGAGGACAGGAGCAGATCCAGGAAGGTTTTGGCCAATTGTCAGGCCAGATTTCTCAGCTGACAGATGGCCTGAATCAAAGTGTCGATGGACTTGCGAAGATTAGTGGAGGACTGGATACAGCACAAGATTATCTTGTGCAAATTCAAGCAGCACCCGACAAAGAATTGAGTGGATTTTTCATTCCGCAAGAGGCGCTGGGCCATAAGGATATGCAGCGGGCCTTTGACAATTATTTGTCCCCTGATCGGAAAATCATGACTATTGATGTTATTTTTGAAGGAAATCCTTACGCTGCTGATACGTTGGACCGTGTGAAGGATATAGAAGATGCAGTGGACCGTGCAGTAAAAGGCACGAAGCTAGAAAATGCTGAACAGGCGATCAGCGGTGTAACTAGCACATTTGCGGATTTGAAAATGATTTCGGATGAGGATTATAACCGGACAGTTATCCTGATGATGACGGGCATTTTGCTGATTTTGATCGTTTTGCTACGCTCCATCATTATGCCGATCTATCTTTTATTCTCACTGATCATTACGTATTATGTGTCACTTGGAGTAACCGAATTTGTTTTTGTTGATCTATTGGGATATTCAGGCGTAAGCTGGGCGACTCCTTTCTTCGGATTCGTGATGCTTACTGCACTTGGTGTGGACTACAGCATCTTCTTGATGGACCGCTTTAACGAGAACAAAACGATGAATGTGCAGGATGCAATACTCCATGCTATGAGAAACATGGGTACGGTTATCTTATCAGCAGTCTTGATCCTGGGCGGTACTTTTGCAGCCATGTATCCATCAGGCGTCCTGTCTATGATGCAGATAGCAACGGTTGTACTAACCGGTCTTGTGCTCTACGCATTGGTGTTCCTGCCGTTCTTTGTACCCGTAATGGTTAAAATGTTCGGTAAAGGCAATTGGTGGCCTTTTAGCGGGGCTAAATCACAGTCTGACGATCATCATCAAAGCATAAATATGTAACTCCCAATTTTTCCTCCCTGCCAAGGTTTTCCGTTTCAAACGAGGCTATTTCCCGTTTCGGATACCGCGGATCAATCATATGATATCTATCATGAGTAGGGGGGGAGGTGAATAGGGTGGTGTACCATTATACCGCTGTTGGCGACTCTCTGACCTTCGGGATTGGGGCTGTACCTGGCAGCGGTTTTGTGCCGTTATACAGGCGGATGTCCGAGATACATCTTCAGCAGTTTGTAGCTTATGACAATTTGGGGATCAACGGGTTAACCTCAGAGGAGCTATATGAACGGGTGATGAGAGATCCAAGGTTTCGGAGTAGTTTAAAAGAAGCGAATATCATTACCATCTCTATTGGAGGGAATGATCTGATCCGTGCTGTAAAGTCGTCAGGAGGTCAACTGGACAAATCGAAGCTGGATATAGCTCTAATTCGTTGTCAGCAAAATATGTCCGGCAGTCTCGGCACCATTCGTAAATTAAAGACAGGCAGCAGACAGCCATACATGATTAGGGTAGTTGGCTTGTACAATCCGTATCCTTCCTGGGGAGAGGCAGCAGAATATGTTACACGCTTTAACAGGTACTTGATGGGACTCGGAGATGGGGGTTATTTTCGTGTAGCCGATGTATATTCCCGGTTTTTAGGCCGGGAGCAAGAGATGCTCTCTATTGATGGCGTACATCCAAGCACGAAAGGACATCGTGTTATTGCAGAGCAGCTGAACCAGCTTGGGTACAAGCCTTTAAAGTAGGGGTAAGTACACGGCGCGTCACCGCATTATTGCATAAGAAAAACCGGCTCCTTGAACCTTGAAGGTGCCGGTTTTTTGAATTAGTAAAAAATCTATCCATGCGGATTTATAAGATGCTTTTTAGAAGGCTTTGAACAGCCCAATTCCGTTCCTGGCGCTTCTTATACTTTGGCAATGACTTGTACACTTCCACGGATTCCTTGAAGGCCTGTTTCGCTTCTTCGTTTCTTCCAAGATCCTTGTACATGGATCCGAGTAAGTAATAAGCCTCGCTGGAGGACGAATGTGCAGCTTGAAATTGTTGAACGTAGGTGATTGCTTTTTCACGATCACTGGTTTTATATGCCCCCGCCAACCTTAAATAAGGCCTTCCGTATTTTACTCTGGGATTCATCTCGAGTGCTTTTAAAATATATTGCTCACCTTGCGGAATGTTCCCGGTGTTCAGGTGACAGGTCCCCAGATCATCCCAATATTCCGCGGAATCTTCAGAGCTGGCATGAATGGATTCAAGTAGCTCCAAAGCTTCCTTGTATTTGCGGCGTTCGATGAGCAGTCTAGCGAGCTCGTGCCGTGAAGTTACATCACTTGGACTGTTCGCAATTACAGTACGAAGTTTGGAGATACCGCGCATCCGTTTGAAAGGGCGGGTGAAGCTTGGGAACAATCCGACAAATCGGCGGTCCAATAAATAAACGATAAGAAGTATGACTAGTATAGCTACGACCGGGTTGCCCAAAATTCTCCATAATAAAAGAAATCCAATAAAATTACCCATTCTTATCCTCCATCTAGAAATTGTTTATACATTGGATAAAGCATTCCGCATGCTGAGAATAAAATGGGACTGGTCCAGCGGATTGACACCTCGGCGTTCGCGTGTGACGTTACTTCCGGTCGGACATTGTTCATAGCCGGCAAATGAAGTAGTCCACACGCCCCGTCCGCCGGTTATAGAGCGAACTTGAATAGGGAAATCGAGTGATTCGGCTGCTGGTACAACCCCCTCAACGATACAGCGGCCTCCGGAGATGACCGGGCTGTCGAACGTGGCTCTCATTTGGACAAGGTCGCTGAGCATACGTCCACCATTCTCCTCAGGCACAGTCAGCCGGAAGCGGAGCATAGGTTCAAGCAGTACGGTTCCTGAAGCTGCAAGCCCGTTCATCACAGCCATCGGTGTGGCAATGACAAAATCGAGTGGATGTGTATGCCACACATGATGCTCGCCTTCTACGAGTGTGATCTTAAGATCGGTTACTTCCCAGCCGAATAGTCCTTGGCGAAGGGCTTCCGGTACTCGTCTTGCGACCTCATTCTGATAACTCTGGAGAAGATTCTCATTCCGGACAATGGAACTGTACTCTAGACCGCTGCCGCGGGGAAGGGGTTCCATGTCGAAGCGTAGCACTGCCCAGCAAGGTTTCGGCATCGTATAAGCGACAAAACCTTGGGCTGTTGAAGCCAGTGTTTCTTTGTAAATGACCGAAGGCGGATCGAAGACGACCTCAAGATGGTACCGGTTCAGAAGTATGTTTTCTAATATCTCCAACTGAATGGTTCCCATCACTTTTAAATGAAGCTCACGTTCAACCGGCATCCACTGAAAATCCAGCAGCGGATCTTCATCAGTAAGCTCCTGAAGTGCTTCTGCTAATTCCTGATACCGTGAAGCATCCTTGCTTCGGACCTGTACCGTTAGTAGCGGAACCGCCATCTCAGGGGAGATGGGAACGCCTTCCGTATTTCCGAGGATATCTCCAATCCGGGTCTGTACCAGGCCATATACAGCCGCAATGTCGCCTGCTGCCGCCTGGCCGGTGTCTACTAGCTTACCACCGCTATCCATCTTGCGGATCTGGGTGATTTTCTCGGTAATGTTTCTGGTGGAGTTAAAGAGGGAGTCGCGGTTTTTCAAAACACCGTTATAGAGGCGTACATATGCAGTCCGGCCCATATTTGCGTCACGCTCGATTTTAAATACGACGCCCGACAGCTCAGCACCTTCATTGCCGCCGGCTTCCGGCAGGTATTCGGTCATATGATTCAGCAGTTCACGGATACCGATGCCTCGTTGAGAAGCACCGAAACAGACAGGAAAGGATTGACCAATAAGGGTATATTCTTTAAGTTTATTTCGAATGTCCTCTTTCGCAAGAGTACCGTGTTCAACGTAACGCTCGAGCAGGTCTTCGTCGAGTCCGGCAGCCAGCTCCGCTGCATAATGCAGGCTGGCTTCGACAGCAGGGTTGCTGCTGTCACTATCGCTCCAGATAGAGGAGACGCTATGAAAAGTTTCTCCTTCACCATGTGGTAAGTTTACAGGAAAGATGTCAGGGGAGAGTACACGCCGGATTTCATCCATCAGACTCTTGGTGTCGACACCTGTCCGATCCATTTTGTTAATGTAGAGTAAGGTTGGAATCCCGAGCGAACGCAAGGTCTGCCAGACGGTTTCGGTCTGGGATTGAATACCTTCGGCTGCAGAGATGATAAGTACAGCACCATCCATGACCCTGAGCGGCCGCTCCACCTCGGACAGAAAGTCGACGTGTCCTGGTGTATCGATCAGATTGAGCCTTGTGCCGTTCCATTCTAGCGAGGCTGAGGCGGATTTTACCGATATGCCCCGTTCGCGTTCCACCTCCAACCGGTCGGTTTGGGCGGTACCATCATTAACGCTGCCCAGTTTGCGTATAGCTCCGCTGCAAAACAGTAAATGTTCGGTGGTTGTCGTCTTTCCGGCATCGACATGAGCGAAGATACCAACATTACGAATCGGGGTCTTGTGCATCTGTTTAGGCTCCTACGAATTGTTGTTTTAAGAGGTAGTTCAAAAAGTCCGCTTTTGATCACGAAGTGAATCAGGAAGTGGGCTCGGCATCGAATCTTGAATTCAGCCGGTCCTTCCGGTGCTCACGTACCCAAAACGTACGCTCCGCTCCTCAGTCCCTAGCTTTATCCAAGCTTCTCGGTGCTGAAAACCGACCTTTTTGAACACGCACTTTAATATACTAAATAAGTATATCACACTTATTATTGTTCTCAGCAGCATGATGAATCTCCAGAAGGAACGTAAAGAATCATTAGGCAGAATAGAAAATGATTTTTCTGGACTGCCTTTTGTTTTTAAGTATGCTTAGGTTATATGGAAGGAAGTAAGACAATTTAGGGGGAATCAAGCATGAATGAACGTTTTTTAAGACAACTGGATTTTATTCGTGAAGTGGATAAGCTGAAAAATATCGTTAGACAATCGTATATTACCGACGGTACAAGACGGGAGAACGATGCGGAGCATACTTGGCATATTGCGCTAATGGCAGCAGTGCTTGAGGAGCATGCTGTAGGAATCAAACCGGATCTTCTGCGTGTTCTTCGAATGCTGCTGATCCATGATCTGGTGGAAATTGATGCGGGTGATACTTTTGCGTATGACATTCAGGGAAGTGTGGGGAAGTTTGAGCGTGAACGAGCCGCAGCGGAGCGTATATTCAGTATTTTGCCTGAAGATCAGGGTAAGGACATGATGGCGTTGTGGCTCGAATTTGAGGAAGGCTCCTCTTGGGATGCACAATTCGCCTGTGCGATGGACCGGCTTCAGCCTTTGCTTCACAATTATGCGACTGAAGGGAAATCATGGCGCGAACATGGCGTGACCTCCATACAAGTATTGTCGCGAATCGAATCTATATCTTCCTCCGTGCCTGGCATTTGCGAGTGGGCGAAAGAGCTGATCGAAGACGCGGTACGCAGAGGATATTTGCTGCCCTAATTGTAAACGTACAACATATATTGAAAAAACGTCTGATTAAACCGATATATATCGGTAGAGGTGATATCAATGGCGAAAAAGGGACAGATTTTTCAATATTACAGTCTGGAGACTAAAAAGAAGGCAGTCGCCATGCGGCTGAATGGAATGACAAAAAAAGAAGTTGCAGAAGCCTTGGAGATATCTGACATCGGTCGGCTGAAGGTGTGGATGCGGAAATATCGGGAACATGGAGAAGAAGGGCTCATCGATCGGCGCAGACGTTCTGAGTTATCTGACGAGCCTTCTGTGAATGAAGCGGTAAAGTAAGTATGCAGATATATAGACTCTTATATGGATCAGCGCGTCCGATGAATATATCGGCACGCTTTTTTTTATGAGATAAGAAAGTATAAACTTCGGAGTAAACAGCAGCCTCATCTCGCAAGAAAAACTACTGTTAAGAGCGGTCTGTCTTCTTTGAGTTACGTCGGTGCTAAAGCTGATAGGCGAATTCATCAATCTTATGATCAAAAGGCGCTCGCCTAGTTCGTTTTGAGGGAAAAGGCAACGCGCATTTATCTAATCCTTGATACTGGCCCACGATAGACGAAGCGGGCCAAACTGTGACGAGTAGAGACCGTCGATATAAAACCCTGCCATATAGGCTGGGTTTTATTGCTTTAATCATTGATACACATATGGAAAACCTATATGAACTTGAATGAACCCCCATACGTGGAAAGTGACTGCTCATATCATCCAACAGGATTTAAGTCAGTGTTGTATAAAGTGCAATTTTATTCCGTTATAAAGTGGCGAAGGACGAATTGTTGTATTCAATACAATAAGTAGGAGAGGAGATCATTTATTTACCTCTTTCCAGAAGGGATTGTTGTAGAATCTACAACAATATCAGTAGGTTCAGACATTCTGATTCTCCAGTGTTGTATTACATACAACATTACTTATCACATCACGTTACTTGAGTAGCTATAGCAATCATTTCATCTAAAATCCTAATACATAAAGCCTTCTATACAGTTCTTACCCCTAAGATAAAAAAAGAACAAAAGCCCTGTAAAAGTCTTGACTCTACAGGGCTTTTGTTCAGGAACCTCCGAGGAGGTTCCATCATGGGAGAGGAGAAACCGGACGAAGAGCTTATGGGGAAACGTAAGTCTTCTCCGCGGTTGTCTACGACATACGTTGATGTCGATAGTTCAAGGATGCCCCTCATAGGTGGAAATATACCTGTTTATTGAAAAAATTTGAAGAAGGTTATGATTCATTTTTCATATGCGGGGTGATTGTGTTACGATAATCTCATAAAATGCCTTTTTTCAAAATATAAGCAATTATAAGAATTCACTTATACTTGGCTTATCTTTCTCGCAGAAGCGCCGTTGTCCTTTGAGAGGGACGACGAAGTCGTTTCTGCTTGTCGGCATTTAACATTTGGACATAGAACGGGTGATAGTTGCAGTGAGAGTAGTAGCGGGAAGTGCCAAGGGCAGGCCGCTGAAAAGCGTGCCTGGTATGGGTACCCGTCCGACGACGGATAAAGTGAAAGAAGCGATCTTCAGCATGATTGGTCCGTATTTTGATGGAGGGACCGTTCTGGATTTGTTTGCCGGTACAGGCGGGCTTGGAATTGAGGCGCTGAGCCGGGGAATGGAGCGGGCTGTATTTATCGATATGGAACCGAAGAGCATTGATACGATCAAGGCTAACCTGAAATCGACAGGCTTTGAATTAGATGCTGAAATATATCGTAATGAAGCGGGAAGGGCAATAAAAGCATTGGAAAAGAGGAAGAATATCTTCGACCTCGTGTTCCTGGATCCTCCTTACCGAATGAAAAACGGTGATGTACTGATGACTGAGATGGCAACCCGGGGGCTGCTAAGTGCAGGAGCCTTATTGGTGCTGGAGTACGAGTCAAGCTATTCGTATCCCGAGGAAATTAGCGGCTTCTGCCATTTGCGAACAGCCAAATATGGTGAGACCACCGTATCAATATATGAGTATGAAGAACTTGAAAGTAAGCCGGAGAAGTCCGGCGAGGAGGAATAACATCAATGAAAAGACAGCAGAAAAGTACATATCGCGTTGCCGTTTATCCAGGCAGCTTTGATCCTGTAACGATGGGGCATATGGATATTATTACAAGAGCTTCTAAACAGTTCGATCATTTGATCGTAGCCGTGCTTAACAACTTAAGCAAAAACCCCCTCTTTACCTTAGAGGAACGAAAGGAATTGCTCAGCCAAGTCACATCGCATTTGCCGAATGTGGAGGTGGACGGCTTCCGGGATTTGCTTGCTAACTATGTCCGTGATAAAAATGCCCAAGTTATTGTACGCGGAATCCGGTCGGTTACTGATTTTGAATACGAGCTGACGATGGCATCCACGAACCACAAGCTGAATCCTGACGCAGAAACGATATTCATGATGACCAATCCGAAGTATTCCTATCTCAGCTCCAGCCTTGTAAAAGAAATTGCTCACTTCAACGGGGACACGACCGATTTGGTGAGCCCGGAGGTTGATAAGGCGCTCCGTCAGAAGTTTAACGGGAATGTCGGGAAATAAACCGGGAGCCAATCCAAAATAAGCACATTAAGATAAGGGCTGTTAAAATTTGCCACTTCAGAACTACATGAAAACCGCTCCATAGGTTAAATATGTGCTCATCTTGCAGCGGTTCTTGCGGTACAACACCGAATGCCGGAAGCACTGCGGAAGTAATGGAACCGACGGGTTTCCAAAAGATGATAGCAAGGCAGAAGGCGTAAGCTGCATGCAGAAGTCTTTTTCCAGCGAATACCGTCCATTTCGTGCTGCCTGCCGTAAGAGCCGAAAGGCTCTGAAGGTGTGCACTGATACCGCTCCATGCGAGCATGGCTGACAGAATAGCCAATTGAATTGAAGAGGAAGAAAATGTGCCTTCACTGATGGTCTGGGCTCCAATATGAATTTCCAGCAGGCCTGCAGTATAGGAAGGAGCATATGGAAACAAATAAGCGGACAATACTTTAACGATGACCGCAAAAATCATTATAAAACCGCCGGTCATCAATAGCGTTTGGACCGAGCGTGTAACGGATTCACCAAGCAGCTTGCCGAAGCTGCGTCCATCACGCATACGTGCCTCGGAAGCTGCATTTGCCGAACGAAACAGCAATGAGGCGTTTTTTGACTGTTCTATGACTTTATTTGATCCGGCGGGGTGTTCAAGTTGGGCTCGCCTCAGACTCATCCGCTTGCGTGAGTATGTCCACGCTGCCAGCAAACCGGCCGACCAGTGAACAGCGAGTAGGAAATATCCGGCCACAGGCTGATGAAGGAGTCCGGTACCGATCACGACCATGATGGTCATCGGGTTGCAGAAATGCGATAGAGCGGCGAGCCTTCCGGCTTCTTGGGCATCGAGATCTCCTTGTTTCACCATACTGGCGGAAACTTGGGACCCTGCTGGGAAGCCTGCAATCATTCCGGTAATCAGTACTGCGCCCCCGCTACCTGACACTTTGAAAATTTTTCGCATTAAGGGATCTAGAAGATTACCGATACCGTGAGCCCAGCCATAGGCAATAATAATCTCTACAAGGACAAGAAAAGGGAGCAGGGCGGGGAATACAATGTTCCACCACAGCTTTAAAGCTTGGAGAGAGGCTTGAAATGCAGATTCAGGAGCGCTGATGACAGCCAGTACCAGTAGAAAAGCTGCGGCTCCGAGAAGAATGGTGGTCCACAGGCTGGAAGACCGGTTGACGGCATTACCTTTATTCATAAGGATTCTCCTCTCCGCGTAAACATGGCTAGTACCACTTTATGCAGAGGAGACAACCGTCAGACCATATGCGGTGTCAGGAGTGGCGAGAGACATGCCAGAGGGAAGGGAAAACCATGAAAAAAACCGTTAAACCAAGTGGATTAAGAGCGCTTTTATATCTTGTGCTTGTTGGAATTTTGCTGTATGTGGTTGTGTATATGCCCACACCTTACTTGGTGTATCAGCCGGGAAGCGCTGAGGAAATAAGACCGATGATTTCTGTTGAAAAAGGTGACTCAGCTGAAGAGGGTACTTTTATGCTAACAACGGTCTCGGCGAGTTATGCTAATACGGCACTGCTGATTATGGCTGCGTTTAATTCAAATGCGGAAGTGGTACAAAAAGAAGAAAAGCTTGGCAACCAAAGTAAAGAGGAGTATGCAGCTACCCAGGTGTATTACATGAATTCCTCCCAGTCTCTAGCGATGGAAGCAGCTTATTATGCGGCTGGTATTGATTACAGCATTATCCCGGCTTACATGTTTGTCATTTCGGTTCCGAAAGATTCCGCAAATAAGGAGCATTTCCACCCCGGTGACAAGTTGTTGTCTGTAGATGGGGAACCGACTTCAGACAACGCGAAGCTGGCAGAGCTGATGTCGGCGAAAAAGGTCGGAGAATCGGTGGAAGTAAAGTTGGAGCGGGGAGGTAAACCTGTATCCACACAAGTGAAACTGGTACCGATCAAGGATGACAATACGGGTGCCGAGCGGCCTGGATTAGGCGTTATGATCGCTACGATGCAGACGATCGAACCGGAAAATCCGAATAACCGCATCACCTTTGCCGACACTAAGATTGGCGGACCTTCGGCCGGGCTTATGTTTACGATGGAAATTTACAATCAGCTCACACCAGGTGATTTGACCAAAGGCTACCGAGTGGCTGGTACCGGAACGATTAATAAAGAGGGAACGGTAGGCCCGATTGGCGGAGCGAAGCACAAAATCGTGGCAGCCGATCGTGAAGGGGCTGAGTTATTCTTCGTTCCGCGTAAAAATTACGACGAAGCGAAGGCCAAAGCGGACCGTATCGGTACCGCCATGAAACTGATCCCGGTTGACAAGCTGCAGGATGCGGTTGATTATATGAACAATCTGCCTCCTAAAGGGTAACCGGAGGCAGAAAATAATCGCTGAACATCGCTGATACGGAGGGTTTCGGGCATGCGTTAGCATATATGGCTGCCGCTTCGAGATCCCGTGCCAGATGGGGATGATTGAAGGTGGACGGTCTTATGATTACTGGGAGTGAGGCCGTCTTTTTCATTTCCTTAAGCAGAGCTCGTCCTGTTGTGCTGAATCCGAGGACACGGATATAGCCCGGTCCTTCTTCGAGCTGCTCACGAGTCATCTCGGATTTGTTGTGATGAAGCAAAATGTGCAGAAGCATACGCTGCAGCTTAGTTCGGGTATAGCGTTTAGTCTTTAACGCGTCCAGCAAAGATTCCACGGTTGGCTCCGCAAGTTGGGGGAGAAGCCGATGAATCCGGTGCTCCAAACCTTCGGTAACCTCGTGATACAACTCCAGCTTTGCGACATCTTGTGTAAAAAGAGCATGAAACATCGGCTGACGGAGTCTTTCCCAGTCAATTGGCCCTTGGCCTTCTTCGATTTCTCGGCGGAGAATGTCGAGAGTGTAACTTGGGACATACGGCGCGGATGCTTCAAGCCCGTTCTCCAGAATCAGCTTCCGGACGGAAGTTGCGCTGGCAATGGATGGGGAAGCAGGTACTAAATCGTGATACTGCGCACTGTTCCGTGGAATTGTATACGGAACGATCTGGCTGCCGAGTCGTTTAAGTGCTATCAAGTAATGCAGACCCAGCGAGTTGTTGGGCTGAGATAGCAGTTGTGTTAAAGTATGTATGGATGTTTCTGAGGCACCGGTTACGGCTGCGGCTGCAGCGGCATATGCGGATGGAAAATTGCTCCCGGACGACATGCGCTCTGCAATTTCCTGACGGAGCTCTCCGCTTTCCTCGGCAAGCCTTTCAGCAAGCGGAAGAATATCATGGAGTGTTCCGCTTTCAGAGCCGAAGGAAAGGCAGTCCACGACCCCGGTTGCATTCAGAAGAGCACAAGCACCATATGCGAACCATTCTGCAGGCTGCACAGCATAGGTTGTTGGCAGCTCGATGACAAGATCAACACCCATTCGTAAAGCCATTTCTGTACGAGCCCGCTTATTAACGAGCGCAGGTTCTCCGCGCTGCAGGAATGGGCCGCTCATGACCGCAACTACGGCTTCGGCACCCGTTATTTCTTTGGATTTTGTATAATGAAGCACATGGCCGTTGTGCAGCGGGTTGTATTCCACGATAATTCCAACAGTTTTCACCAATACCAACTCCTTGTGCTAAAAATATATCATAATTCTTTGATTGTTCTGCAAGAATAATTGAAGGCACGCGACCATGTCAGTACTATACTGTAATAACAAGTTCAGCGTGGAAACTTGCAGGAAATGCTGTTGACAAAAGTCTCTATAAATCGGTATAATAATCTTTGTTTGTTTGGAGTGATGGATATGCTTATTCAATTTCGAAAATTGACAACCAGCGATCAACCGTTACAGTTCCATCAAACCGTGGATGTAAGCCGTGCTGTTAAAGGCCGGAAGGAGATTATCGCCGTAACACCGCTTGAAGTGGACCTAAAGGCGACTCCATCCATCACGGGCTCGGTAGACGTTCGTGGACGGTTACAAGGTCAGCTTGAGATTAAATGCTCTCGCTGTCTTAAGTCGGTTACTGAACAACTGGACATCCCTTTTCATGAAGTATTCCAGCCGGTAGAGAATCCTGACGATGTTCAGGATGAAAATGAAGACATCACGTACGTGAAAGGCGAGAGTGTGGATCTCGCTCAGTATGTGGAAGAAGCATTGGTACTCTATCTGCCGCTGGCCCCGGTTTGCAGCGAGGATTGTAAGGGACTTTGCCCAAGCTGTGGTAAAGATCTGAACGAGGACTCCTGCGATTGCGACACAGAAGTGATCGACCCGAGGCTGGCCGGGCTGAAGGACTTTTTTAAATGATGATGGATATGACATCCCGTGAAAGCGGGTTGAACTGATAAGGAGGTGGGAACATGGCAGTACCTCAACGTAGAACGTCCAAAACACGTCGTGACAAGCGTCGTACTCATTTTAAACTGGCTGTGCCAGGCATGGTGAAATGCGAACAGTGCGGAGAATTGAAACTTGCTCACCGCGTATGTAAAGTGTGCGGAACGTACAAAGCAAGAGAGATCATCAAACAATAGTTTTTAACAAGTAGTACTTCATCTCTGGTGAGGTGCTATTTTTTTTGTCTGGTTGCCCCTTTCTTTTTATTCTAACATGATTTATACTACATATTAGTACCAGGTTCTAATATTAAGGTTTAACTTTTACATATATCATGAGAATGGCGCCTTTGCGGCAGAAGGAGTTGTATCATCATCGAACGTCTAACTAAAAAAGACCGGCACCAGAGATTGATTCAGCTGATTGATGATAACCCTTTTGTCACGGACCGTGAGCTGACGCGCCAGCTTAAAGTGAGCATACAGACGATTCGCCTCGACCGGATGGAACTCGGCATTCCTGAGCTTCGAGAGCGGATGAAACAGATGGCGGAGCACTCATACGATCAGGTCCGTTCACTGTCACTGGATGAGGTGGTCGGTGATGTGGTGGATTTGCAGTTGGACAAGAGCGGCATATCGATATTTGAGATCCGGGATGAGCATGTATTCAGCAAGACACTCATTGCGAGAGGGCATTATGTTTTTGCTCAGGCTAATTCTTTGGCGGTCGCCGTTATCAATGACGAAATTGCGCTCACTTCCTCGGCGGATATCCGTTTTTTACGGCAGGTTCGGCTTGGAGAGAAGTGTATTGCAAAAGCATATGTGCGTTCAAACGCTGGCCAGAAGGACAAGGCTAAAGTTGAAGTGTTCACTTATGTCAGTGATGAAATGGTGTTCCAGGGTAATTTCATCGTATACCGGTCGACAGGAGAGTAATAGAGCCAAGCAAAGGAGGATACAACATGAGAATTGCCATAGATGCCATGGGCGGTGACAACGCTCCGCAGAGTACGGTGGAAGGAGCGGTAGCTGCAGCACAGGAATGGAAAGACACCGAGATCATTCTTGTCGGCGATCAGGGACGAATGGAGCCGTTTCTCAAGGAGCGGCCCTCGAACCTGATATTGCGCCATGCGAGCGAGATCATTGAGGCGGAAGACGAGCCCGTTAAGGCAGTGCGCCGTAAGAAGGATGCCTCGATGGTTGTTGCCGGAAGAATGATCCGTGAGGGTGAAGCGGAAGCCATGATTTCGGCAGGAAATACGGGTGCACTGATGACAACTGGATTGCTCGTTGTGGGACGGATGCAGGGTATTGAACGTCCTGCGCTGGCACCAATGATTCCTACATTGGACGGTAAAGGTGTACTGGCATTGGATTTGGGTGCGAATATGGACTCTAAGCCTGAGCATCTGCAGCAGTATGCACTGATGGGAAGCTTGTACCGTGAAAAGGTTCACGGTGTATCCAAACCTCGTGTAGGCTTGCTGAATGTCGGAACGGAACCAGGCAAAGGCAATGAATTGACGAAGCACGCATACCCTCTGCTTGAACAACTGCCGATCCATTTTGTTGGCAATGTAGAGGCTCGTGATGTAATGAACGGCGTTTGCGACGTATTGGTTTGCGACGGATTTGCGGGAAACATCCTGTTGAAATCGATCGAAGGAACCGCTGGCGCGCTGTTCTCACTGCTTAAGGAACAGTTCAGTCAGTCATTGAAGACAAAACTGGCAGCCGCCATGATGATGCCACAGTTAAGAAACCTGAAGTCAATCATGGATTATAAAGAGCATGGAGGGGCACCTCTCCTTGGATTAAGCGGTCTTGTGGTTAAGAGCCACGGCTCAGCAGACGGCAACGCTATTAAAAATGCGGTACGTCAAGCCCGAATAGCTATGCAAAATCGTTTGGTCGAAAGTATTTCAAACGAAATTAGCGGGAAGTGAGTGAGAATATGAACAACAATTTACGTCCGGTTGGTATTATTGGTACAGGTAAATATGTCCCTGAGAAAATTTTAACGAACAGTGATTTGGAAAAAATGGTGGAGACGAGCGATGAGTGGATCGTCTCCCGTACAGGCATTAAGGAGCGGCATATCGCGTCTCCGGATCAGGCGACTTCGGATCTAGCCTACGAAGCCGCTGTAAAGGCATTGGAGTCAGCTGGAATGACCGGTCAGGACCTGGACCTGATCATCGTCGCTACCGTTACGCCTGACATGTTTTTTCCTTCTACGGCTTGTCTGCTTCAAGATCGTCTTGGCGCGAAAAAAGCGGCAGCGTTTGACTTGTCGGCAGCCTGCTCAGGATTCGTCTATGGGCTGGCGACGGCAACGAATTTCTTGCAGACAGGAATGTACAACAATGCGCTCGTGATTGGCGCAGATTGTCTGTCCCGAATTACAGATTACACAGACCGCAATACCTGCGTTTTGTTCGGTGACGGTGCAGGTGCAGTCATTCTCGGTGAAGTGCCGCAAGGACGCGGCTTCCAAGCCTTTGACCTCGGAGCAGAGGGCGCTGGCGGCGCTCATTTGTATCTCGAAGCAGGCGGCTCCCGCTTGCCAGCTTCAGCGGATACACTGCAAGCAAATAAGCATTTTATCTATATGAACGGACGTGAAGTGTTCAAATTCGCTGTTCGGGTCATGAGCTCTGCAACAGAGACGGTATTGTCCAAAGCGGGTGTAACCAAAGAAAATATCGACCTGTTTATTCCTCACCAGGCAAATGTCCGGATTATTCAATCCGCCAAGGAGCGTTTAAATCTCCCGGATGAAAAAGTTATGATCAATGTAGACAAGTATGCCAACACCTCGGCAGCTTCCGTTCCGCTGGCTCTAGTAGAGGCTCGCGAAGAGGGTCGTATAAAGGAAGGCGATACCGTCGTTATGGTTGGTTTTGGCGGGGGTCTGACTTGGGGAGCATCCGTACTTAAATGGTAATGTTAAATTTAATCAGCTGAGAGGAGCCGTACATTTGGGCAAAATAGCATTTGTGTTTCCCGGACAGGGTGCACAGTCGATAGGTATGGCTAAAGATGTGTTTGAAGAGGTTCCCTCTTCCCGGCGCGTCATTGAAACCGCCGACGAAAGTCTTGGATTTTCGCTTAGCTCTATTATATTTGAAGGTCCCGAACAGGAGCTGAAGCAAACCTACAACACACAGCCAGCACTTCTTGCTGCAAGCGTGGCATATTTAGAGGCCTTCCGCGAAAAGGGCATCACTCCCGATTATGTGGCCGGTCACAGCCTTGGTGAGTACAGTGCACTGGTAGCTGCAGGAGTTTTGTCTTTAGAGGAGGCAGTGGTGATTGTCCGTGCACGCGGTGAGTACATGGAGCAAGCTGTACCAGGCGGACAAGGTGCTATGGCTGCTGTCCTGGGAGCCGACCGTGAAGCGTTAAGCAATCTGTGCCGCAGTATTTCAGAGGCTGGAGCACCCGTTGAGCTTGCTAACATGAACTGTCCGGGTCAGATCGTCATTTCTGGTTCCGCAGAAGGTGTGAGCGCTGCTGCAGAACGTGTGAAAGAAGCAGGTGGCAGGCGGGCTATTCCGCTGGAAGTCAGTGGTCCTTTCCACTCATCTCTGATGAAAGAAGCAGCTGACCGTCTCGCCGGGAAGCTGAAAGATGTTAAGCTGTCTGCTCCGGCTATGCCTGTTGTAGCCAACGTAACTGCTCTTCCGGTCAGCGACGTTGAAGAAATCCGGAAATTGCTGGTGGAACAGGTCTATTCCCCGGTTTTATGGCACGACAGTGTGGAATGGATGATCAGTCAAGGTGTCGATACCTTTGTGGAGATCGGGCCAGGCAATGTTCTTACCGGATTAATTAAGAAAATTGATAAAAGTGTGAAGCTTATCAATATTAACAGCCTAAGCAGCATTAAAGAGCTTGAGACTCTTTAAGTTCATGTTCAAGAGGTTAGATTTTCAGCTGAATTCAAGATTCGACGTCGATTTCGCTTCTTGAATCACTTCGTGATGAGTTGAAACAGCAGTTACATGGGTAAACTCGGGGAAAGGAGGTACATTCATGATCGAAGCTTTAAAAGGGCAAGCGGCTCTGGTTACAGGCGCTTCCCGCGGTATCGGGCGTAGTATTGCACTCGCATTAGCGGACATGGGGGCGAATGTCGCTGTGAATTATTCCGGTAATGAGGCTGCCGCCAATGAAGTTGTAGCTGAAATACGAGCCAAAGGTGTTGAGGCGATTGCCTTGAAATCCAATGTCGGAATCAGCGCCGAAGCCGATGCTCTCGTTAAGCAAGTAATCGATGCATGGGGCAGAATTGATATTCTGGTGAATAATGCGGGGATTACTAGAGATAATTTAATCATGCGGATGAAAGAAGAAGAATTCGATCAAGTGATCGAAACAAATCTAAAGGGTGTGTTTAACTGTCTCAAGGCGGTAACTCGTCCGATGATGAAGCAGCGTTATGGGCGCATCATTAATATTTCATCTGTTGTAGGAGCACTCGGTAATCCGGGACAGGCCAACTATGTTGCCGCGAAGGCAGGAGTCATCGGTTTGACGAAATCGGCAGCTCGTGAGCTTGCTTCTCGTGGAATTACAGTAAACGCGGTTGCGCCTGGATTTATTGATACAGACATGACGCGTGAGCTGCCGGAAGACATGCGTGAAAAGCTTATGGGAGATATCCCGCTTGCACGTCTTGGAAAGCCGGAAGAGATCGCAGATGTCGTTACTTTCCTGGCCTCTTCCGCAGCGGCTTATATGACAGGGCAGACTCTGCACGTAGACGGCGGGATGTATATGTAAGGACATTTCTGTCATGACAGAAAAGCCGCCGGACTAAAAAACGTTTTCAATTGCCTTCTATGGCAATTTGAAATCATATCTCGTATAATTACCAAAGAGGAGGTGAGCCGGATGTCTGATGTATTGGAACGCGTGAAACGCATCGTCGTCGACCGCCTGGGTGCTGACGAAGCCGACGTAACACTAGAAGCATCTTTCAAAGATGACCTTGGAGCTGATTCTCTCGACGTAGTAGAATTGGTAATGGAATTGGAAGATGAGTTTGATATGGAGATCTCTGATGAAGATGCGGAGAAAATTACGACCGTAGGTGAAGTTGTTAAGTACATACAATCTCATACCTAAGTCTTAAAGTTGAGTCCCGTTCTTGTTGTAAGGCGGGACTTCTCCACATTTCAAGAAAATGATTTTCATGTATGAAATAAATATTGATATATTATTGCTGCCCTGAATTTTCTCGAGTGTTTTGGAAAGATAAGGGTAGTCCACATAGAGGTGAGTCTGTTTGAAACAAAGAGTGGTTGTAACAGGAATGGGTGTCATGACCTCCTTGGGTCAAGACCTCGAAACATTTTGGAATAGTCTGATGAGTGGTAAATCTGGGGTGTCGCATGTTGAAGCCTTTGATGTCAGTGGCTATACGACACAGATTGCCGCATCGGTGAAGGATTTTAATCCGGAAGATTACATGGATCGCAAGGAAGCGCGCAAGATGGACCGTTTTGTCCAGTTTGCGGTTGCAGCCGGCAGTAAAGCGCTTGAAGACAGCGGAATTAAGATTGGTGTTAACGCTGAAGCAGAACGTGTCGGTGTATCGATTGGCTCTGGTATTGGCGGATTGGGAACATGGGAAGACCAGCATAACATATTGCTGGAAAAGGGCCCTAAGCGTGTAAGTCCGTTTTTCATTCCGATGATGATCGCTAATATGGCTTCTGGCCAAATGTCGATTAACTTAGGTGCCAAGGGACCGAACACAACTCAAGTGACCGCCTGTGCTACTGGCAGCCACTCTATCGGTGATTCTTTACGTTTGATTCAGCGCGGAGATGCTGACGTCATGGTGTGCGGCGGTGCTGAAGCTACCATCCGTCCAACAGGCATGGCCGGTTTCTGCGCGATGCGTGCGATGTCAACCCGTAATGATGAGCCTGAGAAGGCAAGCCGTCCGTTTGATACTGGACGTGACGGATTCGTAATGGGTGAAGGTGCTGGAGTGCTGATACTGGAATCTTTGGAGCATGCGCAGAAGCGCGGTGCCAAAATTTACGCTGAGGTTATCGGTTATGGATTAAGCGCTGATGCCTACCACATTACCGAGCCTAATCCGGATGGTGCAGCACGCTGTATGAAGATGGCTATTCGAGATGCAGGTATTACTCCGGAAGATATTGATTACATCAATGCTCATGGAACATCCACACCGGTTGGCGACCGTTCGGAGACCAAGGCAGTCAAGATGGCCTTGGGCGATCATGCTTATAAAGTTGCGGTGAGCTCCACCAAATCGATGACAGGCCATTTGCTTGGTGCTGCAGGCGGCGTTGAAGCCGTTATTTGTGCACTGAGCCTTGGAAACCAAACGATTATTCCTACGATTAATCTCGAGGATCAGGATCCAGAATGCGATCTAGATTATGTGCCAAATAAACCAAGAAAAGCCGAATTGAACGTGGTTATGTCCAATTCGTTTGGATTTGGGGGCCACAACGCCACCATTATTCTGAAAAAATACGCCGAGTAAGGGGACAGTGTGTTGAGTGGAGATCTGAAGCAGTTACAGCATAAACTTCAAATCCAGTTTCGTAACGGGATGTTGCTGAAGCAGGCCTTTACCCACGCCTCATATGTCAACGAACATCGTTTTAGCCAGAGTCAGGATAACGAGCGTCTGGAATTTTTGGGTGACGCTGTACTGGAGCTCACGGTGAGTGAGTTCTTGTACAACCTTTACCCAGATCGTCCAGAAGGGGAACTGACAAAACTCCGGGCCGCAATCGTTTGCGAGCCTTCGTTGGTCAAATTTGCTGAAAGACTGGATTTTGGCCGTTATGTGCTCTTAGGCAAGGGAGAAGAAATGACGGGCGGACGAACTCGCCCGGCTCTTCTTGCCGACGTGTTCGAATCTTTTGTGGGGGCGCTCTATCTCGATCAAGGGTTAGAGGCAGTTCGTTCATTTTTGAGTGATCATGTATTCCGATCGGTCACAGTGAACGGCCGGCCTCAAATGAGCGATTATAAGACCGAGCTTCAAGAATTAACACAGCATCACGGTATGGGTACGCTGGAATATCGTATCGTTGAAGAGCGGGGACCTGCGCATGAACGTGAGTTTGTCTCTGAAGTATTTATGGGAAGCGAATGTCTTGGACGCGGCAGTGGCCGATCTAAGAAAGAAGCCGAGCAGCAGGCAGCGGCGGTAGCCTTAAAGCAGCTGAAACGCGCAAACACCTAAGCTTCGCCGATGTGAGGACAAACAAAGAGCAAAGATCAGTCAAGAGGACAACCGGAAACCCGAGTTCACGACTGTTTTTTGCTCTTTTTCGTTGTCCTTCCCTTAGAAGATGAATGGAACTTGATGTTAAGAGCAGCTTCCTTACATACAGGGATTTAACGACAGCTTGAGGTTATTCGATATGGTACAATAACGGTAGAGGTGATTTGGAATATATGTTTTTGAAACGGATAGAATTAGCGGGTTTCAAATCGTTTGCCGACAAGACGGAAATGGAATTCGTTCGGGGAATTACCGCAGTGGTCGGCCCAAATGGAAGTGGTAAGAGTAATATCTCTGATGGCATCCGCTGGGTTTTGGGTGAACAAAGTGCGAAATCACTTCGTGGCGGCAAGATGGAGGATATCATTTTTGCCGGAAGTGATGCGCGTAAGGCTGTGAACTATGGCGAAGTATCCTTGACTTTGGATAATGAGGACCATGTGCTCCCGCTTGATTTTAATGAAGTGACTGTAACCCGTCGTGTACACCGCAGCGGTGATAGTGAATATTTGATTAACAAACAGTCATGCCGACTGAAAGATATAACTGAATTGTTTATGGATACCGGTATCGGCAAAGAGGCGTATTCCATTATCGGACAAGGCCGGATCGAAGAGATTTTGAGTACTCGTTCCGAGGATCGCCGGGGTATATTTGAGGAAGCTTCGGGTATCGTGAAATATAAGTCCCGAAAGCGGGAATCTGTACGCAGGCTGGATGAGACGGAGCAGAACTTACTTCGTATCCACGATCTTGTAACTGAGCTTGAGGACCAGATTGGACCATTGAAGGATCAATCAGAGAAGGCAATACGTTACAAGGAACTTAAAGAGCTATTGAAGCGCCAAGAAATATCGTTATATGTGTATCAGATTGAACAGATTCATGGCGCATGGAGTGAGGCGAACGCCAAGCTGGAGCAGCTGAAGGAAGAGCAGCTGGCGTTGTCTACCGTGGTGTCTGCACATGATGCCAAACTGGAGAACGATCGTTCAGCACTCCGTCAGCTGGAAGAGGAAGTTGAAACAATCCAGAACCAGTTGCTGCAGTACAGTGAATCATTTGAGAAAAATGAGGGTTACGGTGAAGTTCTAAAGGAGCGTCGCCGAAATCTGGAGCGGACTCGCGATCAGTTATCCCAGAACGTAGAATCTGGTGACACCCGGCTGAATGACCGGCAGGAAGAACTGGCCGCAATGAAGGTCAAGCTTGGAGCTCTCCAGAAAGAGCTGGCTGAGCTGAGAGATAATCTTTCTGCAGAGGAAGCCAAGCTGGTGGGCGTTACTGGCGGAATTAGCCAACAGCAAGAAGAGAGTTTGAAAGGTAACCTTCTGGAGCTAATGAACCGGATGGCCCAGGCTCGCAATGAAATCCGTTATGCGGATCAGCAGCAAGAGGCGTTAGGACGCCGGATGAATCGGGCTGAAGAGGAGTCCGGCAAATGGGAAGGTCAGAAAGAGGAACTGCTCAGCCGCAAAGAGCAGATCAACCGTAATGTTGAACGATTCGGCAAGGAGATTGCTGAACTTCGCAACGGATATATTACGGAGAGCGAGCGATACAATTCGTTACAGAAGCTGCTGGAGGAAAGTCAGAACGCACTTCGCAAATGGGAACAGAAGCGGGAAGCGCAAATTTCCCGTCGTGATACGATGAAAGAAATGCAAGATGATTTCGACGGCTTTATGTTGGGTGTTAAAGAAGTGCTCAAGGCATCCCGTAAGTCTGTCCTGCATGGGGTTCACGGAGCAGTTGCAGAGCTAATCCGTGTGCCGGAAAAACTGGAATTAGCCATGGAAACGGCGCTCGGTGCATCTGTACAGCATATCGTTATGGATAATGAAGCTGTTTCACGGCAAGCTATATCGTTTCTGAAGCAGCGTCAGCTGGGTCGTGCCACATTCCTGCCACTCGACGTTATTCGTCCGCGTCAGGTTTCAGCATCGGATCGTTCAATGGCTGAAGGCGAGGCTGGCTTCGTTGGGTTCGGGTCAGAGCTGGTTCAATATGATCCGAAATATAGCAGCATCGTTGGCAGCTTGCTCGGTAATGTAGTGATTGCGGAGACGCTGGAGCAGGCTAACAAAATTGCTGCCCGGTTCCAGTATCGCTACCGTGTCGTAACTCTGGAAGGAGACGTGGTCAATGCCGGCGGCTCTATGACAGGCGGTAGCCATCATAAGAAGAGTAACAACCTTCTGGGACGTAAGCGCCAACTCGATCAGTTGGATCAGGAAATTACGGAGACTGAGAAGCAGATCAGAAAGCTGCAACAGGGTGTTGAGCAGGTTAGAGGTCAGATGGTCGAGTCTCAGGACAAGCTGGATGAGCTGCGGAAATCCGGTGACGATAAACGAATAGAAGAGCAGCAAGCATCGGGTGATCGGAAACAGCTGGAGCATGAACTACGTCATGTTTTGGAGCAGGCAGAGCTGGCAGGTCAGGAAAAGACAAGTCACGAGCAGGAAGCCAAGGAGATTCAGGAGAGCCGCGCTCGTGCAGAAAAGCTGCTTTCTGAGCTGGAGGCTGAGGAAAAGGCGACACATCAGGCTATACAGGCTGCTGAGTTCGCTCGTAAGGCTAACGAATCCGCTAAAGACGAGCTTCAGACACAGCTGACCACACTCAAGGTTCGAGAGGGTAAGCTGGATCAGGAAACTTTCTCGCTTGAGGAGCAATTGAAGCGACTTCAGTCCGATGTGGACAATCACGAGAAAGAGCAGCGACAGAACCGGACGATGCTATCCTCCGTAGTGGCGGAATTGGAACAGAATGCTGCCGAGAGTGTAAAACAGATCGAGGATCTGAACCATTTCAAATTGAAGAAGGACGAGGCCTCACAACAGCTTGAGTTTAAACGGGCATCCCGTGCACAGCTCAGTCGAAAGCTAGAGCTGGAGGAAAGTGAGACGAAGGAACAGCGAACTCAGCTGAGATCTGTTGAGGATCAGCTCCGTCAGACCGAGATTGGTGTAAACCGTCTGGATGTGGAACTGGAGAACATTTTGAAAAAATTGAGTGAAGATTACGAGCTGAGTTATGAGCTCGCGAAACATCGTTATCCCGTGCCTGAGGATGTGCCGACTGTACAGAATGAAGTGCGCGACCTGAAGCGCAGTATATCGGCACTGGGTGACGTCAATCTGGGAGCGATCGAGGAATACCAGCGTGTTAACGAACGCTATCAATTCCTCAGCGAGCAGAAGGCTGACTTGGTGGAAGCGAAGACAACACTATATCAGGTCATCAAAGAGATGGATGATGAGATGTCCAAGCGCTTTAAACTGACCTTTGATGCGATTCGCAAAGAATTTGGCACGGTGTTTACGAAACTGTTTGGCGGAGGAAGGGCAGATCTGATCCTCATAGATCCAGAGCGTTTGCTTGAGACAGGCATTGATATCGTGGCTCAGCCTCCAGGCAAGAAGCTTCAGAATCTTCAGCTACTCTCCGGCGGAGAACGGGCACTGACCGCAATGGCGCTGTTATTTGCGATATTGCAGGTTAAACCGGTGCCGTTCTGTGTTTTGGATGAGGTAGAAGCAGCCCTGGATGAAGCAAACGTCGTCCGATTTGCTCAGTATTTACGTGAGTTCTCGGAGCAAACCCAATTCATTGTTGTCACACACCGCAAAGGTACGATGGAAGAAGCCGATGTATTATACGGTGTGACGATGGAAGAAGGCGGCGTGTCGAAGCTCGTCTCCGTTAAGCTTGAGAGCGAGGAAGCGGAAATCGCCTAACTATATACAATCACATGGAGGAAACATATGAGCTTTTTTAAGAAACTTAAAGAGAGCATTTCGAGCAAAACAGAAAGTGTAACAAAACAATTCCGTGATGGTCTGGAGAAAACCCGTAAAGGGCTTGTGGAAAAGGTTTCGGATTTGATGATTCGCCGCAAAAAGATTGACGAGGAGTTTTACGAAGAGCTCGAGGAGATTCTTATCGGCGCCGACGTTGGCGTAAACACGGTAATGGACTTGATGGATGACCTGCGTGACGAAGTAAAGAAACGCCGTATTGAAGACGCTGCTGATCTTCAGCCGGTCTTGTCCGAGAAACTGATGGGCTTGCTTCGAGGTGACAACAATAATGAGCTCCGAATGAATCCGGACGGGATTACCGTCATATTGTTCGTGGGAGTCAATGGGGTTGGCAAGACGACAACCATTGGTAAGTTGGCACATCGTTTCAAACAGGAAGGCAAAAAAGTGCTTCTTGCCGCTGGTGATACGTTCCGTGCCGGAGCAATCGAGCAGCTGGAAGTGTGGGGAGAGCGTGTCGGGGTTGAGGTCATTAAGCAGCAACCGGGCTCGGATCCGGCGGCAGTGATGTTTGATGCGGTACAAGCCGCGAAGCAGCGTCAAGCGGATGTTCTGTTATGTGATACAGCGGGACGCCTTCAGAACAAGACGAACCTAATGGAAGAGCTGAATAAAATCTTCCGTGTCATCCAGCGTGAAATTCCAAGCGCTCCTCATGAGGTGCTAATGGTATTGGATGCTACAACGGGCCAAAATGCACTGAGCCAGGCAAAGCTGTTTGGCGAGAAAAGCGGGGTTACCGGCCTCGTACTGACGAAATTGGACGGTACGGCTAAAGGCGGTATTGTTGTGGCCATCCGCCAAGAGCTAAATCTGCCGGTTAAACTGGTGGGTCTCGGTGAGAAAATGGGCGATTTGCAAACCTTTGATTCCGAACAGTTTGTGCACGCATTATTTGCCGGGCTGATTAAGGAAGAAGAGGGTACGGAAGATTCCGTGTAACGCAATGTATTGATATAGACAAGCAAGAGGATCCACTTGTGTAGGTCCTCTTTTTTGTTTTTCTTATGAGATAAGAAAGAGTAAACAGCATCCTTCTCTCGTAAGAATAAAATACCGCTAAAAGTGGTCTGTCTTCTTTGAGATACGTCAATAGACGTTATTCTAATGAGGAGACAATACGGATAAATTCAACAGATTGCAGGGGAATCGTCACTGTGTCAGTGGGGGGGCCGTGAATGATGGGAAGAATTTTCAGAGAGAGAGTCGATTCATCAAAGTCTATTAACGTTCCGACAACGATATCACCAGACACGGTTACTTCTACCCCCGATCCGAGAAAGCCTCTAAGCCAATCGACATAGCGCATACCTTATACACCACCTTTCTATATCCGCATGAGCATTAACGAACAGAGTTTATTTTTGAGAATGGAATCAGTACGAGGTCTCCCGAAGGCTCGCGAAGCTGGACACCATCATCTGCGGTTGCGATAACTATGCCCTCAAGCGTGACAAACATCGTGCTGACTCGAACCCTTTGGCTCGTCCGATTTCCAAAATAATCAATAAATGACGGGATGATGATAAGTCCGGTCAACAGTTGATATTCAAGAGATTGGACCCGGTCGGTTAGCAATTCAGTCTGTAGGCTGAGAACTTCCACTTGACGAGTTAATTTTTTTGCTTTGGTGAAGAAACACATAGGCATAGGTCTGATCCTCCTTTCAACGTTCTACGACATTATATGTATTGATAGCTTAATAGATTGGATGAAAGGAGGACTTGTTCAAAAATAAGTTTAAACTATCATCGTCTATGGAACTGCAATTTTGAGAATGAAGGTGATGCTTCTTCTCGGCTGGATTTGAATAACAGAAGCGCTTATAATGAGGAATAAAGATTAGAACGAAAGGAAGTTGGTTGTGGCGAATACTTATACTTATCCCCGCAGGGAAGAAATAGCCAACGCAATTACTCATGGTATTGGCGCCGCGCTCAGTGTAGCCGCTCTCGTGCTGCTGATTGTCTTCTCCAGTATCGAAGGAACTGTCTGGCATGTGGTGAGCTTTACGATTTATGGAACAACCATGCTGCTTCTGTATCTGAATTCCACACTGGTTCACAGTTTTAAGGAAGGGAAAGCGAAGGATGTGTTTGAGTTCCTTGACCACTCTTCCATCTACTTGTTTATCGCCGGAACCTATACTCCATTTTTGTTAGTAGCGGTTCGAGGAACTCTTGGATGGAGCTTGTTCGGGATCATCTGGGGCATCGCTTTGTTCGGGTGTATATTTAAAGCCTTTTTTGTCAAAAGGTTTCTGTTCATGTCCACGGTGTTTTACATTGCAATGGGGTGGCTGATTGTCATTGCGTGGAATCCGTTGACAGCGGTTATCGCTCCGCAAGGCATAAACTTATTAGTTGGTGGTGGTTTGCTATATACGCTCGGCACCATTTTTTATGTATGGAGAGGCTTTCCGTTCCATCATGCGATCTGGCATCTGTTCGTATTGGCAGGCAGTGTGCTGCACTTTTTCGCAGTACTGATCTACCTGCTGCCAATTCGCTGATTGCTTGAAAAATATAAGAAAATTAAAAGAGAAGGATGACAAGGAGAAAAGCTTGACATCCTTCTATGTTTTTTGTATGATAATGTTCGTTAAGTGAACTGTAAAGTGTTTTTCCTTGACGAGGGGGTGCCCTTAAATGAGTCAGGAGAACCGACTCGAGAAGACGAACCGTATTAATCTGCTGTTCGATTTCTACGAACGACTGCTTACAGAGAAGCAGCAGACGTTTTTAAAGCACTATTTTCATGAGGATTTCTCCTTGGGTGAAATTGCGAGTGAGTTTGAAATTAGCCGTCAGGCTGTTTATGAGCACATCAAGCGTGCAGAACAGGTGCTGGAGACTTATGAAGAGAAGCTCGGTCTTATGAAAAAGCACGAGGAGCGTCTCCATGAGCTTGAAAAGCTGAGAAATCTACTTAGTGATAGCACCTTGAATGAACACGATAAGAAAATAATGACCGATATGGTAAATCAACTCATGTTATAGGATTAAGAATGTAGGACGGAGGTGGCGGATATGGCATTTGAAGGATTGACCAGCAGGCTGCAGAATGTGTTCAGCAAGCTTCGCGGTAAAGGTAAAGTATCCGAAGAGGATGTAACTGAAGCCATGCGCGAGGTTCGTCTGGCACTTCTTGAAGCCGACGTCAACTTCAAAGTAGTAAAAGAATTTGTGGCCAAGGTCAAAGAAAAAGCTATTGGCAAGGAAGTCATGGACAGCTTCACGCCGGGTATGGTTATCATTGACATCGTCAACAAGGAACTGACAGAGCTGATGGGCGGAAGCCAGTCGAAGCTCGTGAAGAGCACTAAGCCCCCAACCGTTATCATGATGGCAGGTTTGCAAGGTGCCGGTAAGACAACAACTTCGGGTAAACTTGCCAAGCTTCTTTTGAAGCAGAACAGCCGTCCGCTACTCGTAGCAGGTGATATCTATCGTCCGGCAGCGATCAAGCAGCTGGAGGTTCTGGGTGAGCAGATCAAGGTACCTGTGTTCTCTCTTGGTGACAAAACAAGCCCGGTAGAAATTGCGAAGCAAGGTTTGCAGCATGCCAAGGATAATGGTCATGATTATGTCATTATCGATACTGCCGGACGTCTTCATGTTGATGAAGAGTTGATGGAAGAGCTGAAACAGATTCACAGTGTTGTGAATCCGGATGAAGTTCTGCTCGTCGTGGATGCGATGACAGGTCAGGATGCTGTCAATGTGGCAGACAGCTTCAATAAACAGTTAGAGTTAACCGGTGTTGTATTGACCAAACTTGACGGTGACACTCGAGGCGGTGCCGCATTGTCTGTTAAAGCGGTCACCGGATGCCCGATCAAGTTCGCAGCACTCGGAGAGAAAATCGACGCTTTGGAGCCGTTCCATCCGGAGCGGATGGCATCCCGGATTCTCGGAATGGGTGATATGCTCTCCTTGATCGAGAAGGCTCAGTCGAACATCGATGCTGATAAAGCGAAGGAAATGGAACGGAAGATGCGTAATGCTGAGTTCACGTTCGAGGATTTCCTGGAGCAGATGGAGCAGGTTAAGAAGCTTGGTCCACTGGACCAGCTAATGGACATGATTCCGGGTATGGGCAAGATGAAGCAGACGAAAGATCTCAAGGTAGATGAGAAGCAGATGGGTCGCATCGAGGCGATCGTGCACTCCATGACAACCGAAGAGAAGCAGCAACCGGACATCATCAATCATAACCGCCGTAAGCGGATTGCAACCGGTAGTGGTACATCGCTTGCCGAGGTTAACCGCCTCATCAAGCAGTTTGATGAAATGCGCCGGATGATGAAGCAGTTCTCTGATATGATGGGTCCAAAGGGCGGCAAGAATAAGGCCATGAAGCAGTTAAAAGGTTTAACTGGTAAAGGAATGAAGTTCCCTTTCCGTTAAGGTTCAAATAGAGGAAAGAAACAGGACATTTTTTGAAGGAGGTGAATTTTCAAATGGCAGTACGTATTCGTCTGAAACGTATGGGTGCTCACAAAGCCCCTTTCTACCGCGTGGTGGTTTCTGATTCCCGTTCCCCGCGTGACGGCCGTTTTATCGAGGAAATCGGTTATTACAATCCGGTTGCTCAACCGGCTGAAGTTAAGATCGATGAAGAAAAAGCGCTCAACTGGCTTCAAAACGGTGCGCAAGCATCCGATACTGTTCGCAACTTGCTGAGCAAGGCGGGCGTTATGAAGAAGTTTCATGAGCTTAAGCATCAGAAATAAGACTGATCGCGAGGGTCATCTATGGAAGAATTAGTTCGTGTAATTGCTAAGGCTTTAGTGGATCATCCAGAAGATGTGACTGTGAAGACAGTTGAGAAGGAGCACCTGATTGTATATGAACTGTACGTGCATCCTGACGATGTCGGGAAGGTCATAGGCAAGCAGGGGCGAATCGCCAAATCACTGCGTACGGTCGTAACATCAGCGGCAGTTAAAATGGATAAACGGGTGACCGTTGATATCATTTCTTAAGAGACTTTTTCTTAAAGATATACGAAAGGGGGTTAGGATGCATGTCCTAGCCCTTTTTCGTGCATGCTGAAGAAATCCGGTAGGTCGGAATGTGATCTGAATTCATAACGAGATGCAGGAGGAAGACATGTCTGAGAAGTTATTTACCGTAGGGAAAATCGTGAATACACACGGTATTCGCGGCGAAATTAAGGTGGTGCCACATACGGATTTTGCAGAGCAGCGTTTCGCGAGTAAAAACCAGCTGTTTATCGTGTCGCCAAAGGGTGGCAGACCTGTACCCGTAACGGTGGAATCATCCCGTTTTCATAAAAACATGTATGTCATCAAGTTTAAAGAAATTAGCGGAATCAATGAAGCTGAGAAATATAAAGAAAGTCTCCTTAAGATCAGTGAAGATCTTCAAGAGGAACTTCCGGAGAACGAGTATTACTTTCATGAAATCATCGGCTGCCGTGTCATCACTGATGACGAGCCTGCTGAAGAGTTAGGTACAATTACGGAGATTCTGACACCGGGTGCTAACGATGTATGGGTAGTGAAAACTCCAAATGGTACAGAAATCCTTCTTCCGTCCATTCCGGATGTAGTGCTGGATGTGGATAAAGCCTCCAAAATTGTTCGGGTTCACCTGATGGAAGGATTGTTATAACATGAAGGTTGATGTTCTGACGCTGTTTCCTGAAATGTTTGACGGTGTATTCCATTCCAGCATATTGGGTAAAGCTGCTGAGAAGGGAATCGTCTCTTTGAATGCGGTTAACTTCCGCCAGTATTCCGGCAATAAACACTCACAGGTGGACGATACGCCTTATGGAGGCGGGGGCGGAATGGTTCTTAAACCGGATCCGATCTTTGCGGCTGTTGAGGATTTGCTGTCATCGACGTCGGCAGCTTACGGAAGTGATACGGATTCGGATACTGCTGTGGTTGACGAGGTATCTTCAGTACAGGTCGTGGCTCATCAGAAGCCACCCCGTGTTATTTTGATGTGCCCACAGGGTGAAACGTTTACGCAGAAAAAAGCGGAGGAGCTTGCGCAGGAAGAACATTTGGTATTTATTTGCGGCCATTATGAAGGTTATGATGAACGGATTCGTGAATACCTGGTAACGGATGAACTATCCATTGGTGATTATGTGCTGACAGGCGGAGAGCTTCCGGCCATGGTAATCATTGATTCAGTTGTCCGGCTTCTCCCTGGAGTCCTGGGTAATGAAATGTCTGCCGTTACTGACTCGTTCAGTACAGGTCTGCTGGAATATCCGCATTATACTCGTCCGGCTGAGTTCAGAGGATGGAAAGTGCCGGATATCTTGTTGAGCGGCCATCATGCGAATATTGAGGTGTGGCGCAGAGAGCAGGCGTTGCAGAGAACCTGGGAGCGGCGTCCGGAATTGTTGGAAAGTCTGGAGCTTACCCCAAAAGATAAGATTTTTCTGGAAAAACTTCGTGTGAATCGTGAACGTGAGAATCATGAATAATGAATTAAAGAATATATCGAAGAGGAAGTCCTTTGCGGATTTTCTCTTTTTTTGTGGGGAAATGTTACATAATGGATGAGCTCTGTTGCATAACATACTGGTATTCGTCATTTGTTTTAATCTGTCTAGAGTAGGATCCGTTTCGAATCAGAAATTTCGTCAGAAATGGAGTATTGGCCGGATTGCGTTCGAGATTGACCATTATGGGAATAATGCGAGTGACATCGTTACCAGAGAGGTACATTTTATTCCTGCCAGGCATGTGGTGAAACGATGAAGTACTGAGATCGCTCTATTTATGACTTACTTTAAGCAATCTTCCTGAACAAGTAGAGGATGATTGTTTTTTTGTTAGTGGGAGCAGAACTGGAACGAGCTAAAGGGAATAATATGTCCTATAGGTATATGTCCTATAGGTATATAGGCAACGGGAAATCATTGGTGCAGCGATGACAATTTGGGAGGGAGAACATGAATCTGCAGAAGAGGCCTAGTGGTAAAAAATTCAAGATAAAGAGAGCTGAAGATCATCCTAAAAAGAGAGGTTCTCGAACTAGAAAATTTATACAATTGATCAGGCAACTGAGCGCTGATATACCAAAGGCGTTCACGGACAGGGGGGACGGGAGTTTTGTACTACTTAAATCGCAGGTGCAAACTTTGAACAGACTAATTCAAAATATGCCAATTAGTATGCGTGAAAAAAGGGCGATTTCAAATGCCGCACAGCAAAAAGCTGTAATCTCAAACGTGTCCGACCCGATCATGGTTGCAAAAGGATTAGAGCAATTTATAAATGCAGTAATGATTTCAGCTGTTCGCATCGGTGTGCGAAAGGATATTGAGACTATTGTGAACGACGGTCTAAGGGTTATAAGGCAAGTGGTGGAAACCGGAAATGGCTCAAATACACTACGGGATCCTGCATCATTAATAAATTCGCTGGATAGTTTACCGTTCTTTATAATGAATGCGATGACTCAACCGGGGATGGAAACAAGAGAGAAGCTAAGGAGTGTATTAAGCGAAATTAGCGAGCAGACTGTTTTGTTAGGAGCCACAACTTTGAAGAGCAACAGGCTTCGCGAAATAGAACAAAATATTATCAATCTCTTGGAACATGACCCTATTCCAGCAGTGCTAATTAACGAGGTATTGACTGATTATTTAACCACTTTAGCAGCATTAGTCCCGACTTTAAATATATCGTTAGCTGGAGAGGCATCATTGTTTCGATCATTTAGTGCGGTATCACATTCGAGTGCTGAGAGTGTTTATGGGGTTACGGTTATGCAAGCGTTAGAGGGGGTATCAGGAGCAACTGGAGAGACTGGAAATAAAGGGTCTACCAGAGCAATAGGACAAATACGGGCTATTGCTATGACAAGAGGCACAAGAACAACGGATGAAGTAGGCGGTGAGACAGGAGAAACGGGAGAGGTGGTAACTGAAGTAAAGGGGAAAACTGGAACAACGGAAGCAGTGGGAGAGATAGGAATAATGAGTGGAACTGGGGCAACAGAAGAAACAGAAGAAACAAAAGCCATAGGAGCAACCGGAGAAATAGGAGGTATGGGATTTTTTGGATTTATTGGATCTAGAGAAGAGACTGGTGTAACGGAAGGCACAGGATCCACCGGAGTCACAGGTGACGAAGAAGGTGCAACGGGAGCTATTGGAATATCTGGAGAAACAGGAGTAACGGGAGTAACGGAAGAAACTGATGAACCAGGAGCAAGGGGTGAAGCAGGAGTAACTGGCGAAACAGGAGAAACTGGTGTAACAGTAGCGACGGGAGTCACAGGAGGTACCGGCGAAACAGAAGTAACAGGGGAAACAGAGGTAATAGGGGAAATAGAAGCAACTGGAGTCACAGAAGTGACAGATGGAATTGGGGCAACAGAGGTAACGGGAGTAACAGAAGCAACAGGTAACTTAGGAGCTTTAGGTGACACAGAAGCAATCGGAGCATCCGAAGTAACGAAAGTAACTGGCGAGACAGGAGAAACTGATGTAATAGTAGCGACGGTAGTCACAGGAGGTACGAGCGAAACAGAGGTAACAGGGGAAACGGAGGTAATAAGTGAAGTAGAAGCAATTGGAGTCACAGAAGTGACAGGTAGTACAAGGGCAACAGAAGTAATGGGAGTAACAGAATCAACAGGTAACTTAGGAGCTTCAGATGACACAGAGGCAATCGGAGCATCCGAAGTAACTGGCGAGACGGGAGAAACTGGTGTAACAGTAGCGACGGTAGTCACAGGAGGTACGAGCGAAACAGAGGTAACAGGGGAAACGGAGGTAATAAGTGAAATAGAAGCAATTGGAGTCACAGAAGTGACAGGTAGTACAAGGGCAACAGATGTAACGGAAGAAACAGAAGCAACAGGAGAGACAGAAGGAACAAGTAACTTAGGAGCTTCAGATGACACAGAGGCAATCGGAGCATCCGAAGTAACGGAAGTAATTGGCGAGACAGGAGAAACTGATGTAACAGTAGCGACGGGAGTCACAGGATGTACCGGCGAAACAGAGGTAACAGGGGAAACAGGAGCAGCAGAGGTAATAGGTGAAATAGAAGCAAATGGAGTCACAGAAGTGACAGGTAGTACAAGGGCAACAGATGTGACGGAAGAAACAGAAGCAACAGGAGAGACAGAAGGAACAAGTAACTTAGGAGCTTCAGATGACACAGAGGCAATCGGAGCATCCGAAGTAACGGAAGTAACTGACGAGACAGGAGAAACTGATGTAACAGTAGCGACGGTAGTCACAGGAGGTACCGGCGAAACAGAGGTAACAGGGGAAACAGGAGCAGCAGAGGTAATAGGTGAAATAGAAGAAATCGGAGTCACAGAAGTGACAGGTAGTACAAGGGCAACAGAAGTAACGGAAGAAACAGAAGCAATAGGAGGGACAGAAGTAACGGAAGAAACAGAAGCAATAGGAGGGACAGAAGTAATCGGAGTAACGAGTAAAACTGGAGTAATAGTAGCTACAGATGGAACAGGAGTAACAGGGTTAACGGGATCAACTGTGGTAACGGGAGTTACAGGTGAAGTTGGAGCCATGAGCGAAGCAGGAGCACTGGAAGAGATAGAAATAGCCGGCGGAGTAATAGGTGTGACGGGAGAAACTGGTGTAACAGTAGCGACGGTAGTCACAGGAGGTACGAGTGAAGCAGAGGTAATAAGTGAAATAGAAGCAATTGGAGTCACAAAAGTGACAGGTGGAACTGGGGCAACAGAAGCTACGGGAGTAATAGAAGCAACAGGAGAGACAGAAGGAATAGGTAACTTAGGAGCTTCAGATGACACAGAGACAATCGGAGCATCCGAAGTAACGGAAGTAACTGGAGAGACAGTAGAAACTGGTGTAACAGTAGCGACGGTAGTCACAGGAGGTACCGGCGAAACAGAGGTAACGGGCGAAACAGGAGCAGCAGAGGTAATAGGTGAAATAGAAGCAACTGGAGTCACAGAAGTGACAGGTGGAACTGTGGCAACAGAGGTAACGGGAGTAACAGAAGCGACAGGTAACTTAGGAGCTTTAGATGACACAGAAGCAATCGGAGCATCCGAAGTAATGGAAGAAACAGAAGCGACAGGAGAGACAGTAGAAACTGGTGTAACAGTAGCGACGGGAGTCACAGGATGTACGAGTGAAATTGAGGTAACAGACGAAACAGGAGCAACTGAAGTAACGGGAGAAATAGAAGTAGCTGAAGTAACAGGTGCGACGGGAGAAACGGGAGCCACAGACGAAATAAGAGCTACAGGAGAGAATGGAGCTACAGGTAGAACAGAAGCAACTGGAGTCACAGAAGTGACAGGTGGGACGGAGGCAACAGATGCTACGGGAGTAATGGTAGCCACAGACGAAACAGAAGCAACAGGTGACATAAGAGCTACAGGAGCCACTGGAGCTATAGATGAAACAATAGTAACGGGCGACACAGGAATAACCTGTGAAACCGGAGCAATAGCGAAAATAAGTGCAGCGGGAGTTAATGGAGAGACTGGCGCAACAGGAGTTACAGATACTATAGAAGCTGCTGTAGAAGCCGCAGAAGCAACTGGGACTACCAGCAACGCAACAAGGATTGGTGGAAGTGTTTTATACAACAGTAATGGAGTAGTAGAGACTATTGCTTCTAATACTCCTGTCACATTTAACCAAATTAGTTTGCAAGGGGTAACCTTTAATGGAACTACTACTATGACCATAGTTACCGCGGGTTACTATTATTTTGATTGGCAAGTTTATTATGCTAGTGGGCAAACTGCACCAATCACCTTTGGTATCGTCATTAATGGTAATACAACAAGCACAGCTAATATAAAGCTTAATTCGAAAAATGCCAGATTGTCTGGATCGGCGGTTATCAATTTGGCAGTCGGTGATGCCGTTCAATTATATAACTTATCTCCCACTTCAAAATCACTTACAGCGACTTCCGTTGGAGCGAGAGTATCGATGTTCCAAATCGGGACTTAACACGAATATTTAATTACAGATTCTAGTCTAAAAAGCCCTAGCCTTTAGGCACTGGATGAATCGGCTTAGGGCAAGGGCTGTCATTAGACAGCTAATTGTCCTACACTGCCAGTTAGGGTATAGTGAACGAATGCTCGCTCTTTGAAAATAGTATACATAAGGGGTTGTGGCGACTAACTCTTTCGCCACGTAAAATGTATGAAGTCGTCAAGAACAAGACGCTAAAACATTTGAGCAAACAACCTGTCTCATCTGGTAACAGGGTGAGAGCCTGAGATGCTAAATGCACTGTCTCAGGAGGGGCGTTAACTACTCAAGAATCCTATCTGCGCCAGCAGACTTGCCCCTTTAGGGGTGGGAATGTCAAGATCATACACTTACATTGTAAGATGAATTTTATTGTTCCCCATTGGGACGGATAAATGATCGTAGAGTACAAAGTACTTGCTTCTACCCATGAATTATGTTAATATTTCTTTTGTTGTGAATACGGTGGTCCGCTGCGGATAATGATGGGGAACAAGAGGTTTTCCGGAAGAGGTAAGAACGCCTGTGTGAGAGGAGGGAGTCCTAGATGAATATCGTACAAGCGATTACTCAAGAGCAACTTCGCAAGGATATTCCGAGCTTTCGTCCTGGCGACACTTTAAAAGTGCACGTTAAGGTTATCGAGGGATCTCGTGAACGTATCCAGTTGTTCGAAGGTGTTGTAATTAAACGTCGCGGTGGCGGAATCAGTGAGACTTTTACAGTTCGTAAAATTTCTTACGGTGTTGGTGTGGAAAGAACTTTCCCAATCAACTCGCCAAAAATCGAGAAAATCGAAGTGGCTCGCCGTGGTAAAGTGCGTCGTGCGAAGCTTTATTATCTTCGTGAACTGCGCGGTAAAGCAGCGAGAATTAAAGAACTTCGTCGTTAATCAACTGACGGTAAAAGGGGCTTGTACGTATATACAAGCCCCTTTTGTATATCCAAAAATGATTATATGCTGTAGCTCATCAATACAGAGAGGACGGTGAATTATGCAGCAGGATACACAGCAAGAGACATTTGAAACGGACGAGGCAGAGAAACCGGTTAAGAAGAAAAAGAATGAAGTGGTGGAATGGCTTAAGGCTCTTCTTATTGCATTAGTTCTTGTGGTTCTCATTCGCTGGCTTCTCTTTAAACCATTCATTGTGCAAGGACCGTCAATGCAGCCTAACTTTGTAACGGGACAGAAGCTCATTGTCAATGAGATCCTGTACGATATCCGTAAACCGGAGCGTGGAGAAGTTGTCGTATTCCATGTGCCTTCTGAAGGAAGAGATTTCATTAAGCGGGTAATTGCAGTAGCCGGAGATACAGTTCAGGTTGAAGGAGACAAAGTACTCGTTAACGGAAAGCCTGTTAATGAAACCTACATACAAGAAGCTATCGATCAAGCACATGAAGATGACAGGCTCTATAACAGTACGAACTTCCCGAATGCGCATTTCTCGGATGGAAAGGTACCTGAAGGTCATGTGTTTGTAATGGGTGATAATCGTTCTAATAGTACAGACAGCCGGATGATCGGTTTTATTCCATTGGAAGATATCGTAGGCCGGGCTGACCTGATTTTTTGGCCGATAAAAGATATTGGTTTGATTAATCACTAGCAGGGAATATAAAGAATAATGGAATTGGAATTTTTGTGAGGTGACGACGTTGACGATACAATGGTTTCCAGGACATATGACAAAAGCACGCCGTCAAATACAGGATAAACTGAAGTTGATTGATGCTGTTATTGAGCTGATCGACGCCAGACTGCCGCTATCTAGCCGTAATCCGATGATCGACGATATTTTGCAGGGAAAGCCGCGACTGATCATTATGAACAAGGCGGATCTGGCAGACCCTGAGGTGACTCGTCAGTGGCTGACGTATTTTAAAGAGCAGGGCCATACGGCATTCCCGGTAGACGCTTCGACAGGCACGGGTGTTAAAGATATACCAGATCAGGTGAAACTGCTGCTTAAAGAGAAAATCGACAAACAGATAGCCAAAGGTATGAATCCTCGGGCCATGCGTGTTCTGATTGTAGGTATTCCGAATGTAGGTAAGTCCACCTTGATCAACCGATTAGCAGGGCGCAGTATTGCTGCTACAGGAGACCGTCCGGGTGTGACAAAGGGCCAGCAGTGGATTAAGGTTGCAGGTGGTGAAATGGAACTGCTCGATACGCCGGGTATTTTGTGGCCGAAATTTGAGGATCAAAATGTTGGATATCGTCTCGCAGTAACCGGGGCCATCAAAGAAGAAATATTGAACGTCGAGGATATCGCCTTTTTTGCGGTTAAATACTTGTCTAAATATTACTGGGAACCCATGAGCGAGCGATTTGATCTGAAGCAGCGTCCAGAGGATTTTGAGAATCCGGATGAGATTGTGACAGTGATGGAGGACATTGGCCGTAAGCGCGGTTGTATCATGAGTGGTGGGCGAGTGGATTTGGAAAAAGCCTCAAGCACCTTTTTACGTGAACTGCGGGCCGGAAAGATGGGGCGCTTCTCAATGGAATCACCCTACTAATTGAACATTGGAAACCACCGGTAACGGTGGTTTTTTTGTGATGTTTTTCCGTTAAGAGGCGGGATTGATAGTATTGATGAGCTTAAGGATGGGTGGTTGTTCACGGCTGCATATGATATGATTTGTCTAATAGATTTGTAGATTCGAAGTGCAGGTATCGAGACAGAAGATTGAATCAGAAGCCTTATTTGCTAGGCATCGAGGAGTTATTATGATGAGTGATTTGTTGTTATATGAACGTGAGTACTGGACCCGGTATGTACATATTGCAGGAATTGATGAGGTAGGGCGAGGTTGTCTGTTTGGGGATGTTGTTGCCGCTGCGGTTATTCTGCCAGAAGGATTAGTTATTGAAGGAATTAATGATTCAAAGAAGTTGAGCGCTAAGAAGCGTGATTCGTTGTATGATCTTATTATGGAACATGCGCTTGCTGTTGGCGTTGGACAGGTGGATGCTGAAACAATCGATCGGATTAACATAAAACAGGCGGCTAGGTTGGCAATGAAAATGGCTTTGGAGCAGCTGGTGGTAACTCCACAATTTTTGCTTGTCGATGCGGAAAAGGTAGACTGTAACATACCGCAGCTTGCCATCATTAAAGGAGACGCAAACAGCCAATCCATTGCAGCAGCTTCTATTGTAGCGAAGGTAACGCGGGATCGACTGTGTGAAGGAGCTTGGAATACCGCTTATCCAGAGTACGGAATCGCCATACATAAGGGATACGCAACTAAACTGCATCGTGAGCAGATTTCCATTCACGGTCCAACACCGCTGCATCGGCGGAGTTTTTTGAAGAATATTGAAGTTGAACAGTTGTCTCTATTTTAAAATCTTGTGCAGCCCGCCTTGCAAAAAGGCGGGCTGCTGCCGATATATAAGGAAAATGGATGTTTTGGGAGGAACAAATCGTGAACATCGGATCGTTGATTCGTGGTCTTCTTGGAGAGCAAAAGGTAGGCGAAACGAAAACGTTAGAAATGAAACCGGGTCAGGTGGTTCGCGGTATCGTCATGAATGTATCGGAAGACGGACAGGAAGCGGTTGTACAGATTCAGGGAGTACAGGTGAAAGCCAAACTTGAAACACCGCTTCGGGCAGGAGAAACAGCGCTACTTCAAGTCCAACCGCCAGGTGAAGAAGGAACAACGGTACTAAAACCGTTGAGTCAATCTCCAAACCAGACGCTTACACCGTCCTCAATGGTTGAGATACTTGAATTCGCGAGTCTGCCGGATACGAAGGAAAACCGGGAAATGATTCGTGGTATGCAGATGGTAGGAATTCCATTAACGAAGGAAAATATAGCTCAGTTTAAAGAAATGCTTGCCATGAAGCCAGTCCAAGTACCTTTAACGGAGTGGATCGAGGCATCTGCTATTGCGTTTCACCGTGGGCTGCCTATAACACCAGAGAGCGTTAAAGGGCTGCATCAAGCTGTGTTTGGTCCTCAACTACACGAGTTGCTAAAGTCTCTGGAGAATCAGCTTGCTGAATTACTGCGGGGTAGTCAATCGAATGAGCAGCATATTGGCAAAAATATTGGCTCATCAAATACGGCAGCGTTAGCTACGGAGACAGCTGGTGAGGCTGCACCCTCAATGGGCGCAGGCGATAAGCCGACGATTGCCGCTGAAACGGCACGCGGAGGGCAGCAGGCCTTGCTGACGAAGCTGCAAGACCTGCTGCAGCAGCTGCGCGCAGGCACCGCGCAGCAAGGGCCTTTGGCCGGTGCACCGCTTCAGCCGGCCAAAGGCCCTGCCGGAACGGCCATGCCGCCGGCAGCAGGGCAAGCCGCCGCACCCACAGGGCCGGCGGCAGAGAGCGCGCCGCCGCCTTCGGCGCAAGCGGCGCAGCCTGGCGAAGGGGCCGCAGGCCCTTCGCCGAAGCCGCCCACCCACGGGGCGGAGCCGTGGGTGGGGCGGCTGCTCAAGCTGCTCGGTGCAGAGCACGAGCAGCAGGTGTTGCGCGGGGCGCAGCCACCCGCGCAGCAAGGCGGCGGGGCAAGTGGGAGCCCCGTCCAAGGCTCGGCGGCAAGTACCGCGGCCGCCGGCCATACCGGGCCCCTGAACCCGCCTAGCGGAGGTTCGGGTCCCGGTCCCAACATGGCTGCAGAAGGATTCCAGGGAGCTTCTGCAGCGTCAGCAGCTCAAGGAACGGCTGCTGCTGTGAATGAACGGACGGGGGTCTCACAAGTTGCCCAGACAGCTCAACGTGGAACGCAAACCCAGGAGATTGGCCTCGCTCAGGGAGCTAACAACACTACAACGCAGACGACACAGACCACGCAGACGACACAGGCAGGGCAAACAGCACAAACAGCGGCGGCACAGGGAAATTCCGTTAACAGTTTGCAGGGGCCTGCTGCGAACATGGCAGCTTCAGGTAACTTTACAATGGAACAGACAATGGCGAACCTTGGCTCCCAGATTCCCAATACAGCGTCAGCTGTAAACGGCAACAGTCCAGCGGATGGTCATGACACGTTGAAAGGACTGTTGCTTCAGCTTGCAGCGAGCAATGATATGCCACCTGTCCTTAAAGAGGCAGCCCAGCAATTGATACAACATCTGACGGGACAGCAGCTTTTGCTTAATACGGATAGAACGGCACCGTTCGCCCAGGTTACGATGTTTATTCCGTTACATGGGTCCGATGGACAGCAAACAGCATCCGTACATATTCAGTCACGGAGAGGCAGAAAGGGCGAGCTCGACGCAAGAAACTGCCGCTTATGGTTTGATCTGGATATGAAACATCTGGGGCCAACCGTCATTGATGTTCATGTAGTAGACAAGATTGTAAGTCTTCATCTACGGAATGATCAGCCTTGGGTCTCGGAATTGTTTGAATCCAGAAAAAGCGAGCTCGCGGCAGGAGTAGAATCAATCGGTTATCAGCTGTTCAGTATGAAGACAAGCCCCTTTCCTGAGATCACCGAGCTTGGGGCTGACAGCTCTGCAGGAGGTACGGCAGCAGAGTATACACCGCAGACCTATAAAGGGGTGGATTATAGGATATGAAGGGGAAAGAACCCGAATTAGCTTTGAAAAAAGCGGTAGCCTTAAAATATACCCCTGGTGAGAGCGATGCACCGATCGTAACGGCCAAAGGACAAGGCAAGCTGGCAGACACAATCCTGGAACGAGCAAAGGAACATGGTGTCCCGGTTCAAGAGGATGCTGCCCTGGTAGAAGTTCTCTCTAAGCTCGATTTGGATCAGCAGATTCCTACAGAGCTATATCAGTTGGTGGCCGAAGTTCTAACCTATGTCTATCAGGCGGATGGATTGGCTAAGGAAGGGAGTCGACCTTTATGAGACCTATGTCAGAAGGAAGGAAAGATACCCGTAAGCAAAAGGGAGCAGTAGCAGAAGAAGCTGCAGCCTCTTTCCTGGTTGAACGTGGTTTCAGCATATTGGACCGTAACTGGCGTAATCGAACGGGGGAAATTGACATCATTGCGAACGACAGAGGGACGCTCGTGTTTGTCGAGGTACGGAGTCGAAGCGGTACGTCTACATACGGCACGCCATCCGAATCGGTTAACCATCGGAAAATCGCCCAAGTCCGCAGTATCGCCCAGCAGTATATTCATTACAAAAAAAACTATGACATACCGATTCGATTTGATGTGGTAGCTGTAATACTTAAGCCGGATATGAGTGTGGACTCCATTGAACTTATAGAGGCTGCCTTTTGAGCAGCCCTTGTCAACGATGGCAAGATAGAGAGGTAGCAGGCTAAGTCCGTTTCTAATCAAAAGAATATCTCTAAAAAAAGCCGACATTTCATGGGTCAATTGAAAAACCGTGAAATGTTGGCTTGTATTGTTTTGTTTATTTCAAAATCATCTAATACATTGCTTCATCCGTCTGTACGGTTTGTTTATCGAGTTGACGATATTGAATCGCTTCAGCAATATGACCGGAATTTATGCCTGAAGACCTCTCAAGGTCAGCAATGGTTCGGGCCAGCTTTAATATGCGGTCATATGCACGCATGCTAAGTCCTAGCATATCGAGTGTGGAATGGAGAAGATCGGCAGCAGTACGATCAAGCTTGGTAAACCGCCTGAGGGCGCTGCCAGAAAGCTCACTGTTCCAGTTGAATGGAGTATTACGGTAACGTGCCAGTTGAACACTCTGGGCTAGATTCACCTGAACACGCATCTCCTCCGAGGACAGCGGATTTGCTGCTCCCGGCCACTCTTTGGGTCTGGGCACGTCTACCTGGAGATCAATACGGTCAAGCAGTGGACCTGATATTTTGGCTCTATATTGTGCAATCCTATGCAGACTGCATGTACAGCGGTGATGTGGATGATCACTGCCATAGAATCCACAAGGGCAAGGATTCATGGAACAAGCGAGCATAAATTGAGCAGGAAATGTAAATACAGCTCGGGCGCGGCTTATCGTTACTTCACGATCCTCCAGCGGCTGTCTCAATACTTCCAACACACTTCGGGAGAATTCAGGCAGCTCATCCAGAAACAATATGCCTCTATGTGCTAGACTGACCTCGCCGGGCTTCGGAATCGTGCCGCCGCCGATAAGTCCGCCCGAGGATATCGTATGATGAGGTGAGCGGAAAGGACGCTGCCGCAGGAGTTCTTCGCTTTGTTTTAGCTTGCCGGCTGCACTGAAAATTTTGGTCGTTTCCAATGACTCTTGTTCACTCAACGCAGGGAGGATAGAAGGGAGCCGTTTGATGAGCATCGTCTTGCCGGTGCCTGGTGGTCCAATGAGCAGGATATTATGCATTCCAGCGGCCGCGATGGTTAAGGCGCGCTTAACATGCTGCTGTCCAAGCACATCGCTGTAATCTTCGAATGAAATCCTATCTGTATCCTTAATAAAACTCTTAGTATGGGTTGATTCCGGCCGATAACATAAGTGGGACAGTGAGACTGCTATAGGCTCACCGTCTTTTTTACGTGACTTCGTATTTCTATCTCTGTATTCTAATTCCTCGACCTCAGTTAGATCTGCTAAATGACTAATCCCGTATATGTTAATTCCAGCGATTAATGCTGCTTCAGGAGCGTTCTCCCGGGGAAGGAGAACCCCTTCAAAGCCCTCGCGTTTGGCGCGCTCTACCATGGAAAGCACCCCTGTAACCGGCCTGAGAGAGCCGTCCAGAGCGAGTTCCCCGATCATCAGCAGCCGATCTGGGGAGGTCAATGTAAGCTGTCCGCTTGTCATCAAAATCCCTAAAGCTATAGCCAGATCAAAGGATGAGCCTTCTTTACGTAAATCAGCAGGAGCTAAATTCACAGTGACTCTTTGCATGGGATAGGTGAAGCCACAATTTTTAATGGCGGCTCTGACCCGTTCAACCGATTCACGGATGGATGAGTCGGGAAGACCGATGATGGAGGTTTGCGGCAGCCCATTGGCAAGGTCCACCTCTACTTGGATGATAACACCGTCAATGCCGTACAGGCATGCGCTGTGAAGTTTGCCATACATACCAAAAAAACACCTACTTTCTGATAGATCCCTACCTCAGAGGCGGGGGATGTTATCCGAAAAAAGGTGCTTCCTTATTTTCGCGCTATTTGTATCTATTTTATATAAAAGTGAGAGGGGAAGTCAATAAAGGACATTAGCCATAACACAGCACATTTAGTGATTATCGGATCATTGCCATGTTTGCAAAACCATTTGTTTGATCTAGCAACCTCTTTCGTATGAGTGACAAACGGGAAGTAAATGATAAAACCTTTTGTAATCTGTTCATGCTATTGGTAAAATATTCTTGTGCAAGCTTTCTTAACTTATTTTAAACGAAGTTCTCAAAAGGGTTAAAAAATATTGAGAAATTGGGGAGGAAACGATGACAATCCTTTGGGAAAACATTGTGATAACATTAATTGCAGGAATCATAGTCATCGCCATAGGGATTTTTATAACCAAGATCATTATTAAAAGTTTTAGGAAATGACACTAAGAGAGTACTGAAATATCGTTAAATCAGCACCTTTTCTTACAAAAGTTTCCAAACATTCTCTAGTTGGAATCATATCCATATCAAAAAACTGTGGATAAGTTGTGAACTTTTTAAGGTAAGCGTTTTAAAAACATGTTACAATAGCTTGGGTTTGTATATAGGTTTATAAGGCCTTGTTCCAGTCATGTTGATAGGAGGATTCCAGAATGAATATCCATGAATATCAAGCAAAACAAGTACTGAAGCAATATGGAGTGGTCGTTCCTAACAGCAAGGTAGCTTTTACGGTAGAGGAAGCTGTTGAGGCGGCACAATCGCTTGGCAGTCCCGTAACCGTTGTCAAAGCGCAAATCCATGCAGGCGGACGCGGTAAAGCTGGCGGCGTTAAAGTAGCCAAGAATCTCGATGAGGTTCGTGCTTATGCCGAGGAGATTTTAGGCAAGGTACTGGTAACACATCAGACCGGACCTGAAGGTAAAGAAGTTAAGCGCTTGCTTATTGAAGAAGGCTGCGATATTCACAAGGAGTATTATATCGGTGTTGTTGTTGACCGGGGGACCGGACGTGTCGTTATGATGGCTTCGGAAGAAGGCGGCACAGAAATCGAAGAGGTTGCAGAAGCAACTCCTGAGAAAATTTTCAAGGAAGTCATTGATCCAGCTGTTGGGATGCAGATGTTCCAAGCCCGCAAGCTGGCATACGCTATCAATATTCCTAAAGAACTGGTCGGCAAGGCTGCACAATTCATGATCGCATTGTATACCGCTTTTGTCGAAAAAGACTGCTCGATTGCCGAGATCAATCCGTTGGTTGTAACTGGTGACGGCAACGTTATGGCTCTGGATGCTAAGCTGAACTTCGATTCCAATGCGCTGTATCGTCATAAGGACATTCAAGAGCTGCGTGATTTGGAAGAAGAAGACGAGAAGGAAATTGAAGCTTCAAAATATGATTTGAGTTACATAGCATTAGATGGAAATATCGGCTGCATGGTAAACGGCGCAGGCCTTGCCATGGCTACAATGGACATTATTAAATACTATGGCGGGGACCCGGCTAACTTCCTTGATGTAGGGGGCGGCGCCACAACGGAGAAAGTAACAGAAGCATTCAAGATTATTTTGTCCGATCCGCAGGTTAAAGGTATTTTCGTGAACATTTTCGGTGGAATTATGCGCTGTGATGTCATTGCATCCGGTGTTGTGGAAGCGGCGAAACAGCTCGGACTTACTCGTCCGCTGGTCGTTCGTCTGGAAGGTACAAACGTTGATTTGGGTAAACAAATCTTGGCTGAATCCGGACTGAATATCGTTCCTGCTGATTCCATGGCTGATGGAGCACAGAAGATCGTTTCACTCGTTCAGTAATATTCATTCCTGAAGGGGCATGGCACGTAGGACGGTAAGTCCAGCCGTGCGGTTGCTTTCATTTTCAAATAACAATAGGGATGTGAATCAATCGTGAGTATTTTGGTCGATAAAAACACAAAAGTCATTACACAGGGGATTACAGGTAAAACTGCCCTCTTTCATGCGAAAGGTGCACTCGATTACGGTACACAAATGGTCGGAGGAACTTCTCCGGGCAAAGGTGGCACCCAAGTGGATATTACGCTGGAGAATGGCGAAACTGTCAGTCTTCCGGTATTTAATACGGTAGCAGAAGCCAAAGCGGAAACCGGTGCTACTGCAAGTGTTATCTATGTTCCCCCTGCATTTGCAGCTGACTCCATCATGGAAGCAGTTGACGCGGAAATGGAACTTGTTATCTGTATCACAGAAGGTATTCCAGTACTGGATATGGTCAAAGTTGCCCGTTATATGGAAGGCAAAAAGTCCCGTCTGATCGGACCTAACTGTCCGGGCGTTATTACACCAGGTGAATGCAAAATCGGTATCATGCCGGGTTACATTCATATGCCAGGACATGTGGGCGTTGTATCCCGAAGCGGAACCCTTACGTATGAAGCGGTTCATCAACTGACAACACGTGGTATTGGACAATCCGCTGCAGTGGGTATCGGGGGCGACCCTGTTAAAGGTTCTGAGTTCATTGATATTCTTAAACTTTTCAATGAAGATCCTCAGACCCATGCTGTCATCATGATTGGTGAGATCGGTGGTACAGCGGAAGAGGAAGCGGCTGAATGGATAGCTGCGAACATGACTAAGCCTGTTGTTGGCTTTATCGGTGGTGCTACAGCTCCTCCAGGAAAACGTATGGGACATGCGGGTGCTATCATTTCCGGTGGTAAAGGAACAGCTAAGGAAAAGATAGCTGTCCTTGAAGCTTGCGGAATTAAAGTAGCTCCAACACCATCCGAGATGGGTTCAACACTTGTGAGTGTGCTTGAGGAAAAGGGTATTCTTAACCTGTGCACAACACACTAAGCAAGATGAAGTAATATAACGCTGTAGGTAAGCAACCTTTTATTTCCTTAAAGGAAATGAAGGGTTGCTTTTTGTGTTTTTCTTTAGATTATGCCTTGGAGGTTATATAATGAAGCAATTGATTGAACGTGCGTTATTAATCGCCCTTCACGAGACAGAGGGAGTAGGCTGGAAGACAATTCAACGCTTCATGGTGAATGGTATTTTCGGTAAGCATATGACGGATTTTAGAGAAAAAGATTGGATAGCCTGTGGAGTTTCTGTCGAAACGGCCCGCAGATTATCAGACACCCTTGATTATTCTGTAGAAGAAAAATGCCGAAATTTGACTCTAAACTCATGTCAGATTATAACTAAACTTGATGAAGGATACCCTGACATGTTAAAGTCATCTCCGCAGGCACCTTGGGTTTTATATCTGCTCGGTAATGTTCATTTGTTGACTGAACCGGGAATCGCCATGGTAGGGACACGAGTACCAACAGCCTACGGACGGAAGGTTGGATCGATTTTGACTGAAGAATTAACCAGGTCCGGACTGACCGTCGTAAGTGGTATGGCTAGAGGCATTGACAGTGTTATTCATGAGACAGCTTTAAAATGTGGAGGTAACACAATCGCTGTTCTTGGAGCAGGAATTGATGTTATCTATCCACCGGAGAACCGCTCTTTATATGAAGAGATTTCTGTAAAAGGTCTCGTCCTATCTGAGTATCCACCAGGGACAAAGGCACTTCCTGGCTTTTTTCCACAGCGAAATCGCATCATCGCCGGAATGACACTCGGAACGTTGGTCGTTGAGGCGGACGCCAGAAGCGGATCTTTGATAACTGCGGATGCTGCTTTGGAGGCAGGGAGAGATGTCTTTGCCGTTCCCGGTCCTGTCACTTCTCCCAAAAGCAGAGGAACACTGGATTTAATCAAACAGGGTGCCAAGTTGGTCACCTGCGCTCAAGATGTTCTGGAGGAGTATGGATCATGGTTGCCAAGCGCGGAACAAAGCGCATCTTTCAAGGAGCAGCGGGGATCTTCGTCCAGGGATTACGATATTAGTGGGTTGACAAATGATGAAATGGAAATATACCATATGTTGCAACAGGGGCCCGGGACGCTGGATGAACTATTGGAGCGGTCCCGATGGGATTTTGGACATTTGCATTCAGTTCTGTTATCTTTAATCATAAAAAAGCAGATAACCCAATTACCCGGTGCAATATATAAGCTGATTTAATTGTAAGTTGAATGTTTGAGAGGAGGATGAACCTGTGGCGGATTCACTCGTCATCGTAGAGTCGCCGGCCAAGGCGAAGACGATTGGCAAATATCTCGGCAGTAAATATATCGTAAAAGCTTCGATGGGTCACATACGCGATTTGCCGAAAAGCCAAATCGGGGTTGAGGTCGAAAATGATTTCAATCCAAAATACATTACGATCCGCGGAAAAGGTTCTGTCTTGAAGGAACTGAAAGATGCCAGCAAAAAGGTGAAAAAAGTGTATCTGGCAGCTGACCCCGATCGTGAGGGGGAGGCCATCGCATGGCATTTAGCCCATGCTTTGGAGCTGGATGAATCTCAAAGCCTTCGGGTTGTATTTAATGAAATTACGAAAACGGCGGTAAAAGACGCCTTCAAAACGCCCCGCAAAATTAACATGGACTTGGTAAACGCACAGCAGGCAAGACGTATTCTGGATCGTCTTGTGGGGTACAAAATCAGTCCTCTATTATGGAAGAAAGTTAAAAAGGGACTGTCGGCCGGACGTGTTCAATCCGTTGCGGTCAAGATTATTATGGACCGCGAAAATGAAATCAGTGCTTTCGTTCCTGAAGAATACTGGACGATTACAGCTAAGCTTGCTGTGAAGGGCACTGCGTTCGATGCCAAGTTTTTGCAGCTGAATGGAGCTAAGAAAGAACTAACCAATCAGCAGGAAGTTAACGAAATTCTTTCTCTTATTAAAGATTCTCCGTTTGAAGTCGGAGATGTTAAGGAAAGAGAGCGTCAGCGTCATCCATCTGCTCCATTTACGACGAGTTCACTTCAGCAGGAGGCTGCACGTAAGCTTGGTTTCCGTGCTGCGAAGACAATGTCTGTCGCTCAGCAACTGTACGAAGGTGTAGAGCTCGGAAAAGAAGGTACAGTTGGTTTGATTACGTATATGCGTACTGACTCTACCCGTATTTCGGCAACTGCGCAGGAAGAAGGTAAAGAGTTTATTATGGGTAAATACGGTGAGAATTTCGTGCCGGAAAGCCCCAGACAATATTCAAAAAAGGCAGCCAATGCCCAGGATGCGCACGAAGCGATTCGTCCAACTTCTGTCCTTCGTGATCCGGAAAGTATGAAACCGTTCTTGAGCAGGGATCAGCTTCGTCTTTATAAATTGATTTGGGAACGTTTTGTCGCAAGTCAAATGGCTTCGGCTGTACTGGATACACTTTCCGTAGATATTTCTGCTGGACCAACGGTGTTCCGTGCAACGGGTTCGAAGGTTCGTTTTCCCGGCTTCATGAAGGTTTATGTAGAAGGGAACGACGATGGTACAACAGAAGAGGAAAAGTTTCTGCCTGAGCTGCATACAGGTGATGTTCTGACTAAAGAAGATATCGAGCCTAAGCAGCACTTTACACAGCCGCCACCGCGATACACAGAGGCGCGTCTGGTTCGTACCTTGGAGGAACTCGGTATTGGACGTCCTAGTACGTACGCTCCAACACTTGAAACGATCCAAAAACGTGGTTATGTTGCGATCGAGGAGAAGAAGTTCGTACCTACCGAACTTGGCGAACTTATTATCGAACAGATGGAACAATTCTTCCCGGAAATTCTGAATGTTGAATTTACAGCTAACATGGAAGAAGATCTTGACCATGTCGAAGAAGGTTCTGAAGACTGGGTCAAGGTTCTCGGCGTGTTCTATGAATCCTTCGAGAAAAGGTTGGAAGTTGCCGAAGAAGAGATGAAAGAAATTGAGATCGAGGACGAGGTCTCAGATGAGATTTGCGAAAAATGCGGCAAGCACCTCGTATACAAGCTTGGCAGATTCGGTAAGTTTCTGGCTTGCTCTGGATTTCCGGATTGCAGGAATACAAAGCCGATTGTGAAAGACATCGGTGTAACTTGTCCGAAATGTAAAGAGGGGCATGTGGTTGAACGGCGTAGCAAGAAGGGACGCGTCTTTTATGGATGTGACCGTTATCCGGAATGTGATTTTGTATCATGGGATAAGCCGTCACTCAAGCCATGTCCGAATTGCAGCAGTCTGATGGTCGAGAAGAAGAGCAAGCAGGGCATCAAATTGCAATGCACGGCATGTGACCATACGGAAATGGTTGAAGAGCAGGACGAGACCGAGGATTTGTAAGGCATACAGGGGGTTATTAGCTTGACAGACATACAAAGGGTTACCGTCATCGGTGCAGGACTCGCAGGAAGTGAGGCTGCTTGGCAGATCGCAAGCCGGGGAGTACCCGTGACACTATATGAAATGCGTCCAGTCGTAAAAACACCGGCTCACCATACGAATAAATTTGCCGAACTCGTCTGCAGTAACTCACTCCGTGCGAACGGAATGAGTAATGCAGTTGGTGTACTTAAGGAAGAAATGCGGATGCTGAATTCCCTCGTCATCGGTTCCGCTGACCGGAATGCTGTTCCGGCAGGGGGAGCCCTTGCTGTAGATCGTGACGGTTTTTCCGGAGAGATCACGAATACACTTCATAATCACCCATTAATCGAGGTTGTAAATGAAGAAATTCAGCATATACCAGAAGAGGGAATCGTTGTTATTGCAACGGGACCTTTAACTTCACCGGCATTATCCGCAGAGATCCGGGGCTTGATGGGTGAGGACTACTTTTATTTTTACGATGCAGCGGCTCCAATCATTGAGAAGGACTCCATTGATATGAGCAAGGTATATCTGGCGTCCCGGTATGATAAGGGTGAGGCAGCGTATCTGAACTGTCCGATGACCGAGGAAGAATTCGATGCGTTTTATGACGCGCTGATTAACGCTGAGGTAGCGCAGCTGAAAGAATTCGAAAAGGAAATATACTTTGAAGGATGCATGCCGATTGAGGTCATGATGAAGCGGGGAAAACAGACGGCATTGTTCGGACCGATGAAGCCTGTTGGTCTGGTAAATCCACATACCGGAAAACTGCCTTACGCTGTCGTGCAGCTTCGTCAGGATAATGCAGCGGGAACGTTGTATAACCTGGTTGGATTCCAGACCCATCTGAAATGGGGAGAGCAGAAGCGTGTGTTGTCAATGATACCGGGTCTTGAGAATGCGGAGATCGTCCGCTATGGTGTGATGCACCGTAATACTTTCGTGAACTCACCAAAACTTCTGGAACCGACTTATCAGGTAAAGACGCGTCCTAATTTGTACTTAGCGGGCCAGATGACCGGAGTGGAAGGCTATGTGGAGTCAGCTGCCTCGGGACTCATTGCAGGTATTAATGCAGCAAGAGCAGCCAAGGGACAAGAAGGGTTGGTATTTCCGCAGGAAACCACGATTGGAAGTATGGCATACTATATCACGAATGCAGACCCTGAACATTTCCAACCAATGAATGCGAATTTTGGTCTTCTGCCTAGTCTTGAAACCCGCATTCGCAAGAAAAAAGAGAAGAATGAAGCGCTTGCTAACCGGGCGCTGGATCAGGTTCGCGGATTTATCAGTTCAAATGATATAAACACCATCCAATAATCCGTATTAAGGAGGTCCGCCATCATGGAAATGACTTTTCACGCGACGACCATCTGTGCAGTCCGGCATAACGGTAAAGCCGCTATTGCAGGCGATGGACAGGTAACCTTCGGGCAAAGTGTCGTTATGAAGCAGACCGCCAAAAAAGTACGCCGACTATACCGGGGACAAGTTGTCGCCGGTTTTGCCGGTTCTGTGGCGGATGCAATTACACTATTTGAGAAATTTGAAGCAAAGCTGGAGGAGCATCACGGTAACCTGCAGCGCGCGGCCGTAGAATTGGCCAAAGATTGGCGTCAGGATCGAGTGCTTCGCAAGCTCGAGGCGCTTATGATTGTTATGGACAAGACAGGAATGCTGCTTATTTCCGGTGGAGGCGAAATCATCGAGCCTGATGATGATGTTCTAGCAATCGGGTCAGGCGGCAATTTTGCGTTGTCTGCTGGGCGAGCATTAAAGAGGCATGCGAACCACATGGAAGCAAGAGAAATTGCAAGAGAAGCACTGCAAATTGCTTCTGAGGTATGTGTTTATACTAACGGGAATATCATCGTAGAAGAGTTGTGATCTCAAGATTTTTGAACAGCCATTCAGGGTGGAGGAATGACGATGAATAACGAAACAATGACGCCAAGACAAATTGTAGCCGAACTCGATAAATATATTGTGGGACAGAAGCAGGCAAAGAAATCGGTAGCCGTTGCGCTTCGTAACCGTTATCGCAGGAGCCGTCTGTCTGAGGTGGAACGTGATGAAATCGTTCCGAAAAATATTTTGATGATCGGTCCTACAGGTGTAGGAAAGACAGAAATTGCAAGACGGCTCGCAAAACTTGTAAATGCACCGTTTGTAAAGGTCGAAGCTACCAAATTTACGGAAGTGGGTTATGTTGGGCGCGACGTTGAATCCATGGTTCGCGATCTAGTGGAAACGGCTATTCGCATGATTAAGCTAGAGCGGACGGAGAAGGTTAAGGATAAGGCTGAAGAAATGGCCAATGAACGCATTGTTCAGATTCTTGTACCCTCTGCTAACAAGACAAAGAGTCAGCGTAATCCGTTTGAAATGCTGTTCGGCGGTAACAATAGCTCAGAAGATGTCCAGGAAGAACCAGCCGAGAATGACAGTACGATCAAGGAGAAGCGCAGACAGGTGAGATTTAAGTTACTGTCCGGAAATCTTGAGGAAGATATGATTGAGATTGATGTGGAAGATACAGCACCCAATATGTTTGATATGTTTGCCGGTCAAGGCAATGATCAAATGGGAATGAATATGCAGGAGATGTTCGGAAATCTCATGCCAAAGCGGACCAAGAAGCGTAAGCTTGCGATCAAGGAAGCGCGTAAAGTGCTGATCCAGGAAGAGGCCGCGAAATTAATCGATATGGATGATGTGATCCAGGAGTCGGTACGACGTGCCGAACAGTCTGGGATTATTTTCATTGACGAAATTGATAAAGTGGCAAGTCAAGGGCGCGCATCGGGTCCTGACGTCTCCCGTGAGGGCGTACAGCGTGATATTTTGCCTATCGTTGAAGGTTCGACAATCATGACGAAGTACGGGTCTGTGAAGACGGACTACGTCTTATTCATTGCCGCAGGGGCATTTCACGTTGCCAAGCCGTCAGATCTCATTCCCGAGCTGCAGGGCCGATTCCCGATTAGGGTTGAGCTGAGCAGCCTATCACTTGACGATTTTGTGTCTATTTTGACAGAACCTGAGAACGCTTTGACCAAACAATATGTAAATCTACTTCGGACAGAAGACATTGAAGTGGAGTTTTCTCCTGAGGCCATTCGAGAAATTGCCCAAATCGCAGCTTCTGTTAACCAGAACACGGAAAATATCGGAGCGCGCAGATTGCATACCATTTTGGAGAAGCTTTTGGAGGACTTATCGTTCGAGGCTCCTGAATTAACACTGGAACGCATGGTTATTACGCCACAGTATGTCAAAGAGAAGCTCTCTGATATCGCGCAAGACCGTGATTTGAGTCAATATATCTTATAATGTCGAAGCCAGTGACCAAAAAATGTCGAAATGATTTCATAATTCGGAAAGTAATTCGGGACCGATAGAGCATAGTCAACCTCGAGACATAGACCTAGTTAGTTAGGCTGCTCCGGGGACGATTAACAAAAATACCCAACTATATTTGCAGATATTAGGAAAAAAGATAATAAAAATGAACAAAAAGCCCTTCTTTTTGGTAAAAGATAGGGCTTTTTTCTTATTGAAAAAAGTCCCAATCTACACGAAACTTAGTTTATGTGACATCATGTTGTCTTTTTCTACTTAAGACCTAGGTTAGGGCATATGTATTATTTGTAGATGTCGAAAAAAAGAGGATTTAGACTGGTCGTGTTGAATAAGTGTCTGCAATGTCTAAAGAGAAGGGGTATGGCTGGTGAACTTATTAAGCAACAGCAGCTTTCAAAGGCTGCAAAGCGGACTGGATGCGGCAAATCTTAGAAACCAAGTACTTGCCAACAATATCGCAAATGTGGACACCCCCTATTTTAAGAGGTCGGATGTAGCATTTGAGAGTCTTTTGCAGGAGGAAATGAACGGAGTGAAATCGACATTATCCGGAAACAGGACAGATCCGAAACACTTTATTATCGGACCGTCGAGCCAAATCCCAGAGATATCAGTTAGAACAGATGATTCAAGCGCCATGAATAACAATGGGAATAATGTCGACGTAGAGCGGGAGATGTCTCTTCTTGCGGAAAACCAGCTTCGATATAACTCATATGTTCAATCGGTAAATGAGCAAATTCGAATCATGCGGACTGCCATAGAGGGGAGATAGTGTTCGATGAATATCAGTAACAGTTTTAGTGTCAGTGCCTCGGCTTTAACGGCACAACGGCTTAGAATGGACGTCATTTCTTCTAACATTGCGCATGCGGAAACGACACGAGCTAGCATCCAAAACGGAGAGTTTACTCCATACCGCCGAAAAGTAGTTGTCATGGAGCCGTTGAAAGACTCCTTTGAAAGTATGCTGCAATCACAGATGGGTGGCGGGCGTGAAGTCGGACAGGGTGTGAAGGTTGGAGCGATCAAGGAAGATCAATCTCCTTTGAAACCTGTTTACAATCCGGATCATCCTGATGCTAATGCAGATGGTTATGTATACATGCCGAATGTGGATATTACGAAAGAAATGATTGATATGATTTCCGCCAGTAGATCTTATGAGGCGAATGTGACTGCATTGAACGCTTCGAAAGCGATGGTGATGAAGGCGTTAGAGATTGGTAAGTAGTGAAAAAAGATACATATAGAGGGATATGGAGGGAATATTCATGATCCAGAATACGATGTTCAATACCGGTTCGATACAGCCCTTGCAGGTACAAAGCACTCCTAAGGTTGAAGTTGAAGCAACTCCTTCAAAATCCATTGGCCAGTTCGGCTCCTATCTTGAAGATGCTCTTCAATCGGTAGCTGCTCTGGAAGAGAAATCACAAGTAATGACAGATAAGTTAATGCTAGGTGAAGTCAACGTGGATCAAGCGATGATATCAGCCCAACAGGCTTTGCTGAGCGTGCAGCTCACAACACAGGTCCGAAACAAAGTGGTAGAAGCCTATCAAGAGATCATGCGCACGCAAATCTAAAGTTTCTAGCAAAGTTTCGGATGGGGTGACAATGTGAACGAACGAATAGCCCAATATCGGGAGAAGCTCTCCCAGTATTGGAATCAATTTAGTAAAAAACAGAAAATTATGCTTATTTCCACAGTTTCATTCATACTCATTGCGATTGTTGTGATGACGATGCTGTTTTCCAAAACGGAATATGAAGTTGCATTCAGGGATTTGAATTCAAGCGATGCGGCCGGAATTATTAATCACCTGGAGTCGCAAGGCATATCGTATAGACTCAGTCCAGATGGAACAAGTATTTCGGTACCGAGTACAAATTCTACACGAGTACAGATTGATGTCGGATCTCAAGGGATTATCCAGAACGGGACAATCGGACTTGAGACATTTGAACAAAATGCTTCGGCCATAGGTATGACCGACAATGAGTTCGAAGTTAAATATGTAAATGCTTTGAATGGTGAAGTAGAGCGTATGCTCCAAAAAATGAACGGCATAAAAGACGCAACGGTGCTGCTAAACCTCCCAAAAGAGAGTGTGTTTGCAACAACAGCAGACAGGGAGAAAGCATCGGCCTCTGTAGTCCTTCAGTTTAAACCGGGTTACCAACCTAACCAGGAGGCTATTGACAGTTATTATAACCTTGTCAAAACTTCTGTGCCGAACTTGCCAATTGAGAACATCACGATTACCAATGATGAGGTTGAACTCCTGGCAACGGCAAAAGGTGGACAAGGCGGTCTGATCGGTAAAGTCGAAGAGAACTTTGCGCTTCAGAAACAGTTTGATAAAGATGTACGTCAAAATGTTCAACAGTTTCTATCCCAATACATGGGGCCGAACAAGGTGAACGTACTTGTCGTTTCCAAGCTAAACTTTGATCAGATTCAGAGCAAGGAAAATATTGTGAAACCTGTCGACGAAGAAGAAATGAAGGGCATAGAAATCAGTGTGCAGGAAATTCAAAAGAATTATTCGGGCACATCCAGTCCTTCTGGCGGTGTTGCAGGTACGGGTGAAGAAGAGGTGCCTGGATATCCAAGTGATTCGGCCAATGGCGAGACGCAATCGGAGGAAAGTTCCAGTACCATTAACTATGATGTGAATCGAATTACCCGTGACATTATAGCAAGTCCATATACTGTCAAAGATTTAACCATTAATGTCTCTGTTGAACCACCTGCTGGACAAAGTAATTTGGACGAGGCTACCAGAGGTGCGATTGAGAACATTTTGGTCAATATTGTTCGAGCTTCGGTTGCTGATTCTGGTGTTACATATACAGACGATGAATTGGCCAAAAAAGTTTCGGTCGTTTCACAGGTAGTTAATGCCAAAACTGAAGAAAATACGAAAACACTCCTTTCTCAGCCACTCATGTGGGGAATCGGAATCGCTGCACTTGCCTTGCTGGCAGGGGGCGCATTCTTCTTTATACGTAGACGGAAACAGCAGCAGGACCTGATGGAAGAGGATATCCCACTTCCACCAACAACAGAATTTCCGTCCATTAATTTGGAGAGCGTGACGAATGAGAGTCAAGTTCGGAAGCAGCTTGAGACGCTTGCGAAAAAGAAACCAGACGAATTCGTTAATTTACTTCGGACTTGGCTAGCTGAGGAATAGGGGTGGAACCAATTGGCCAGAGGAAATAACCAAACGTTAAGTGGACGCCAGAAAGCAGCGATTTTATTAATAACGCTGGGACCTGAAGTGTCTGCTCAAATATTCAAGCATTTAAGAGAAGAAGAGATAGAACAACTGACGCTGGAAATAGCCAATGTGCGCAAGGTAGATAGCGGCGAAAAAGAACTTATTATGTCTGAATTCCATCAGATCTGTCTGGCTCAGGAGTATATAACGCAGGGTGGTATTACTTACGCGAAAGAAATATTGGAGAAAGCCCTAGGCCAGCAAAAGGCTATGGAGGTCATTAACCGGTTAACCGCTACTTTGCAAGTACGGCCATTCGATTTTGCAAGGAAGGCGGATCCAAGCCAGATATTAAACTTTATCCAAAATGAAAATGCTCAAACGATTGCGCTTGTGCTTTCTTACCTGCAGTTCGAGCAAGCAGCAGCCATTCTCTCTTCGCTTCCACAAGAAAAGCAGGCTGAAGTTGCACGCCGTGTGGCTGTGATGGATAGTACCTCGCCTGAGGTCATCTCACAGGTGGAAAGAGTGTTGGAGCAGAAACTTTCAGCCACGGTTACACAGGATTACACCAGCGCCGGAGGCATCGAATCGATCGTTCAAATCCTTAACGGGGTTGACCGTGGTACGGAACGTACGATCTTGGATGCCCTGGAAATCCAGGATCCAGAGCTTGCTGAAGAAATTAAGAAACGGATGTTTGTCTTTGAAGACATCGTTAACGTGGACAACCGTTCCATTCAGCGGATTATCCGTGATATTGATAACGCAGATTTGCAGCTTGCTCTTAAAGTGGCAAGTGAGGAAGTTAGGGACGTTATTTTCCGCAATATGTCCAAAAGAATGGCCGAGACATTCAGAGAAGAGATGGAATACATGGGACCGGTACGGCTGCGTGACGTGGAGGAAGCTCAAACGCGTATCGTAAGCACGATCCGGAGACTTGAGGAGGCTGGCGAAGTGATTATCGCTCGCGGCGGAGGAGATGACATTATTGTCTAACTTGATCAAATCGTCCCAATACATGCCGATGGATGTCTTGAAAGAGTTGGATTTGGCCCGCCACTATGCACCAGCTGTCGAAGAAGAGGATGCCGCTGAAGTAATACAGCCTGCTGAACCAGGTGTTCATCAGACCATAATAGAAGCGGAAAAGATTAGGGGAGAAATGCTCAAGGATGCGCAGGAATTCGCGGAACGGCAAATCCGGGAGGCTTCAGAGGAAGCCGAGAAGCTGATTGCTGATGCTCAGGCTCAAATCGCAGCTTGGTGGGAAGAGCGGAGAAGCCAGGATGAGGATCTTGCAGAAGCGTTGAAGGCTGAGGGCTTCAGACAAGGATACGATGAGGGCACGGCAAAATCCGAGTTGGAAATGAAAGAGATTATGGAACAGACGACTGAAGAAGCAAGAACACTTCTTCAGCAAGCCTATGAGGCGAAGGAAGAGCTGATTCAGGAAGCGGAGCCGTTTCTGGTAGATCTAAGCTGTGCAATTGCTGAGAAAGTACTCGACCGGCAGCTAACTGTGGAAGCTGATTATATGCTGGAGCTTATCAGGAAGAACCTGACTCGTAAACGGGAGAAGGGGATTATATCACTGTGCGTTTCTCCGTCGCATTTCGCATTTGTGCATGCTGCCCGAGAGGAATTGGCAATGGCTGTGGATTCACAGGCGGAACTGCAAATACTGCCGGATGCAACGGTTAATGACAGGGGATGTGTAATTCGTTCCTCATTCGGCAGCGTAGACGCGCGGATCGATACTCAGCTCGCAGAAATCAAGAAAGAGCTGATGCGGATATCACTCGATGATGAGGAACGGAGAAATCAAGATGAAGAAGCTTGACAGCGGCCGTTACAAAGATCACTTAAAACATATTGATCCCGTTCGGATCAACGGTAAGGTCACACAAGTCATCGGCCTCATGGTTGAATCGGAAGGGCCGGACGCCAGCGTCGGAGAGGTTTGTTATATCTATCCAAGTAAACAGTCCAAACCGCTTCAAGCAGAAGTTGTAGGGTTCCGGGACAATAAAGTGCTGCTCATGCCTCTTGGTGAACTGCACTCTATCGGACCGGGATGTGATGTTGTTGGAACAGGTAAGCCCCTTAGCGTTCAGGTAGGCTCGGAGCTACTTGGAAAAGTGCTGGATGGTTTAGGCCAGCCACTGGACGGTTCACTCATACCGGCTAGAATGCCTTACAGCGCAACAAACAACATACCGCAAAACCCACTAAACAGACCGCGGGTGCTGGAACCAATAAGTATCGGTGTCCGGGCGATAGACGGACTTCTGACGATAGGTAAAGGCCAGCGTGTAGGAATCTTCGCCGGCTCAGGTGTAGGTAAAAGTACACTCATGGGCATGATCGCAAGAAACACTTCAGCGGATGTGAACGTGATTGCTTTGATCGGTGAGCGGGGCAGAGAGGTTCTGGATTTTATAGAACGGGATCTGGGACCGGAAGGACTGCAGCGTTCCGTAGTAATCGTCGCAACATCCGACCAACCGGCACTCATTCGGATTAAGGGAGCATTGATTGCGACGACAATTGCCGAGTATTTCCGGGATCGTGGATTGAACGTGATGCTGATGATGGATTCAGTAACACGGTACGCCATGGCGCAACGTGAAGTCGGACTGGCTGTAGGAGAACCGCCTGCGATGCGCGGGTATACACCGTCGGTATTCGCTAATCTGCCGAAGTTGCTCGAAAGAGCGGGAACAGGCCCAACAGGATCTATTACTGCTTTTTACACCGTATTGGTAGATGGGGATGATATGAACGAGCCTATCGCGGATGCGGTGCGGGGGATATTGGATGGACATATCGTACTTAACCGAAGCATTGCCAACAAGGGACATTTTCCTGCAATCGATGTCCTCGCAAGTATTAGCCGGGTGATGAAGGACATTGCGCCTGAGGAACAGATCGAAGCGGCAGAGAACATAAAAAGATTAATGGCCGTGTACAAAGATTCGGAGGATTTGATCAACATTGGTGCGTACCAGCGAGGTTCAAATCCAGATATTGATGAATCGATAGAATACATCCAGAGCATCTGGGAGTTTACGAAGCAGAAAGTGAACGAAAAAGTGACATTGAGCGAAGTGCAGGACCGCTTGATATCCGAATTTTCAAGGAGATGACGACTGAAAGATGAAATTTCACTACGCATTCCAGAAAATTGTGGATTTAAAAAGCAATGAGAAGACACAAGCGGAATGGATGCTATCGTCCGCGATCGGCAAGCTCCAAGCGGAAGAAAAAAGTCTGAGTGATCTTTTTGAAATGCGGGAGCAAATGTTTGAAGCCCAGCAGGAAGCTGCCTGCCGTTGTGCGCCGGTAGCCGAAATTCGGAATATTGGAATATATGTGGAATATTTAGAGTCATGCATCGTGAAGAAACAGGATGATATCCAGGTAGCGCATGTCAACGTGAACAAGAAGCAAGAGCATTTGACCGAAAAAATGCTGGATGAAAAGGTGTGGCTTAAGGCCAGAGATAAATCGAAAGAAAAGTTCCGGCAAGAAAGTCTCCTACGGGAACAAAACGAGCTGGACGAAATGGCGACGGTTCGCTTTGCCATCAACGCCCGCTAAGCTTGATCTACCGCTGGGTATGCCCGCAAAGGAGGAATAGAGAGTGGCACGTAAGGATGATATGCCGATAGATACTGAGGAATCAAGCGGGGGATTTGAACGGATACTGCTTTTTTTAATACCGATTATTTTTACGATTGTAATGGTCGGAGTTCTGTTGACACTGTTCAATGTTAATGTCCGGAACGGAGTATTGGATGTTGCCAACAAAATACCGATTGTTAAGGATTGGATACCGGATCCGAAACTATCACCTGAAGAACAAAAGCTGAAGGATATCAAGGATCAAGAAGAAAGTGTTGAGGCAACGATCCAGGAATTAAAGAAACAGCTGGAAGAGAAAGAGCAGTCTTTGAAAGAAATGTCAGAGCAGAAGACAGCTGAGGAGACCAAAGTGAATCAGCTCGAGACACAGATCGAAGATATCCAAAATCAATCAGCAGCAGCTGTCGAAGAACCAGTAGAAGATCCTTACATTGAGCAAATACGCGATTTGGCTAAGATGTATGCCAACATGAGCCCAAGCAAAGCGGCACCAATCATGCAAAATCTGACAACAGAAGAAATGGTGCTAATGCTTAGTGAGATGAAAAGTTCGAAACGGGTTGCCATATTGGAAAAGATGGATCCCAAAATAGCAGCTGACGCTACGATGATACTCAAAGAAGCAAAGTCGACGGAAGATCTGGCTATCGCTGCCCAGAAATCCCGGGATAAGAAAGACAAAGATCCGTTAAAAACGACGGACAATCTGGATAAAGCCCAGTTGAGCAAAACATTTTCCCAAATGGCACCTGATAAAGCAGCCGATCTTCTGCTGCAAACTTACAAAATTAGTCAATCTAAAACTATCACGATTCTAAATACGGTTGATGATGGAACACGAGCACGTATTTTAAGTGCGATGTCCACCAAAAGCCCGGAACAAGCAGCAAAAATTCTGAACCGGCTGATGGGATCCAAATAATCACTTCTGTTACGTTTCTTCTATATGAAAGGAGGTGAGAAAACAATGACGCTAATTTTTCAAAACATGGCTACATCGAAGAATGCCGCAGCAGCATCTGGAGGAAAGACGGCGGACAGCGGAAAAATGGCAACAGGAACGAAGGCGGAAGGAAATACGTTTGGACAGACTTTGGTTCATCAAATGTCGAATGCAGAAACGCCTACTGTTCCAGTCAAGGATATGGCAGCTTCCATGTTAAACGCATCTGTTCAAATGCTGAAAGATTTGCCTGCTCCATCCGAGGGTGAAAATGCAGCTTCTAAGGGATTGAATGCCCTAGCATCAAGTCTTGAACAGGAAAACTCTCTTGACCTTGGATTACTTCTTATGTTTCTTCTGAAAGATCTTGAGAAGCTTGAAGAGGCGTTGAAAAAAGACCCTTCGCTGCTAGAAGAAATTCAAGTCTGGTTGATGCAGGCGTTAACAATGCTTAACGAGGTACAGGGTCAGGGGCAACCGGCAGACCAGCAACAGCATACTGAAGGTGAAGTTCAGACTCTATCGCCGCTAGCTTCGAATCCGGAAACGGTACGTTTTGCAGTACAGGATGTTCTTACGCAGTTAAGTGATACGATGAAAAGCTTACCTTCAGGTGAACAGTCCAAGCCTCAGCTTGTGCAGCTGCTACAATCCTTTCAGGCTTTACTGAATGCGAATGGAAAAGGAGCAACCAAGGAAGCTTCTGAAGATCAGGCCCGAGGCACATCCCCAGTGATAACCCAGGTGGATGGCGAAGAAGCAGTTACTGTGGATAAGAAGGAACTCCCAGTCAATTTAAAACAGGCATCAGAAACAGCGAAAGCATCGGAGACCACTGTAAAAGTGACAGGTCAAGTGAAAGAAGGAACTTTAACCGAGGAATCATCTGAGGGCAAGAGTAGTTTAATGACGGAACCGGATAGTAATACGATCACAGCGGGGCAGTTGGTACTTCGATCAGGCACTACAGCACCTGTTAAACCGATGGCGCAGCCGGTACCTGTAGAACAGTTTGCTAAGGAAATGACCAACTTGGTCGTGAACAAGCTGGAGTTTGTCAAACTTCAAGGCTTTACCGAGGCCAGAATATCATTGAATCCTGAACATTTGGGTCAGGTAGATATTAAAATCACCATGCAAAACGGGCAATTGGTCGCCCAGTTTTTGACTCGAAATTCCGATGCAAGGGAACTGTTGGACCAGCAAATGGCACAATTACGCTCCGCACTTCAAGGTCAAGGTCTTCAGGTGGAGAAGCTGGAGGTAACACAAAGCAGCCAGTCATCATCATCCCAGTTCTATCAGGACGGGCGGCAACCGGGATCTGGTCAACAGGATTCAAACCGACGCTCCAGAGAAAAGGATGTACCATCCGATGACACCATCGCAGCAGCAGCCATAACCGAAGAATGGAATGAATGGTTGGCTGAGCGGGAGGCAGACGAGGAGCAGGGCAACGGCGGCACATTTACTGCAAAAATATAGGTGCAGGGAGGTGAAATAGAAATGGCTGTAGATTATGTTAATCGCAATGTCTGGCCCAGCTATTCTAAAGGAAATGTGAGCAGGGCCGGCACGGACGATGGACAAACGCTGGGGAAAGATCAGTTTTTAAGCATTCTTATTGCGCAGCTAAAGCATCAGGATCCACTCTCACCGATGGAAGATAAGGAATTCATTGCACAGATGGCACAGTTCACATCTCTGGAGCAGTTGATGAACATCTCTTCCCAATTAACGGATATGAGGCAATCCCTCGGAACCGTATCAAGCTTGATCGGCAAGAAAGTAAGCTGGATTGAATATGCAGAAGGCAATAGCGGGCAGACCGTGGTGAAAAGTGGAGTTGTCGATTCCGTTCTTATTCGTGACGGAGTACAATATGTCAAAATTGGCAAGGACGAAGTGGCATTGGATTACATTATGCAAATCGAAAATAATGTGCCGGAACCTGAAGGTCCAATCACGGAAAATCCGGAAACCGAAGAAACTCCTGAAATAGAACCAGAAGTTCCTTCAACAGAACCGGATGCTCCGGCAGAATCTTCAGAGCCTTCTCAGCAAAGCGGTGGAGAGAGCGAGGGGGCAACACCATGAGTGATCGAATGACCATTGGACAGCTTTATCCTGGAAATATACATCCTACGGCCCTTCAGCGGGATCGTAACAGTTCGATAACGCCTTCCAATGCGCAGCCGGGTAAGTTTAAGGAGTTTTTGGAAGAGAATCTTCTTAAATTTAGTAACCATGCTGCCAAACGACTGGAACAGCGAGGAATTGAGATTAAGGGTGATCAGCTCACTCAAATTCACTCGGCTATTGAGAAAGCGGCAGCCAAAGGAAGTAAAGAATCACTGATATTAATGAAGAATATGGCTTTAATCGTAAATGTACCTAACCGGACTGTCGTAACCGCAATGGATGATCAGGCGATGAGAGATAATGTGTTTACGCAAATCGATAGCGCCGTCATTATTTCATAACAACTGGCTGGCCCGTAAAGGAAGCCAAGTGGCCGCCGATCGACTGACGCGGCTCAATCATAAGGAGGAAAATCAATGTTAAGATCCATGTATTCGGGCGTTTCCGGTATGAGAGGATTCCAGACTAAGCTGGACGTAATCGGTAACAACATCGCAAACGTTAATACGGTAGGTTTTAAGGCTGGTCGTGTCATGTTTAAAGACATTTTAAGTCAGACGGTTTCCGGTGCGACATCTCCTTCGGATACACAAGGCGGAGTGAATGCCAAGCAAATTGGTTTGGGTACTACAGTGGGCTCTATTGACACGGTTCACACACCAGGCAGTGCGCAAACGACAAACAAACCGACAGATCTTCGAATCGACGGTGACGGATTTTTTATGGTTAAGATGTCTGAAGAACAAGAAGTTCCTTTTCTGACCAGAGCCGGTGATTTTCATATTGACGGCAACCGCAACCTGGTCACTTCCGACGGCTTGTTTGTGCTTGATGTTGAGGGCGAAATTATTACTCTCGGTGAGGATGTAACGGGCTTCTCTATTGGACAGGACGGATCGATCATGACACAAGGTGGAGACGCTGATGATCCGATTCAGATCGGTCTTGCCAAAGTTGTGAATCCGGAAGGTCTTGAGAAGATAGGCGGAAACTTGTACCGTGTTACTGCAAATGCGCTTGGCGAAGATGCAGACGGCGAAATCGAAGGGTTCCCGGCTAACAGCGTAGAGGCAGGTACAGGCGCGATCATCGCAGGACAACTTGAGATGTCAAACGTAGATCTGACAGGCGAGTTTACGGAGATGATCGTGGCACAGCGCGGATTCCAATCAAACTCCCGAATTATTACAACCTCAGATGAAATACTTCAGGAAGTCGTCAATTTGAAACGGTAACGTTAACGAATGACTAGGGGAGGCTTAGCCCTCCCCAATGATTAAGGAGGCTTTCAATGATTTCGGTAACGAGGTTAAATGGTTCGCAAATATGGCTAAATGCGCTTTTGATTGAAATGGTTGAAGAGACTCCTGACACTTACATTACTTTAACTACAGGTAAAAGGTTGATCGTTTTGGAGAAAGCGAAGGAAGTAATCGCATCTGTCAAAACGTATCATCGTGAAGTCGGAGTATATCAAGCTACCATTAAAGTGCAGCAGATGGAGGAACCTTCATGAAAAAAATGCTTCCCTGGCTAGTTACGATAATGCTCTCCATTACATTAATCGTATTAGCGGTATTTTTACTATCGGACAAAATGCTTGGCAAGGACGAATCGGGTGCGATTGCCGCGCCGGCCCCAGAGCCAGTACTTTCTGCCGATGAGATTGTCGAAGTGACTGCAGAAATCATTGATGTGAAGACAAATCTGGCGGATCCTGATTATATTGCAGTTATGAGTTTTTCTTTTCAGCTTAGAAACAAAAAGGCCAAAGAGGATTTTGACAAAATCAAGGAAATTAAAGTCAAACCAATCATCATCAAGACACTGGCTGACACCAAGCCAGAGAATTTAAAGGATTCTAAAGCAACGGAACAATTTACAGAAAGACTGTTAGATCAGATTAACAAAACACTGCCTAACGGACAATTAATACATATTGAAATTACGAATAAGTTAGTTGCACCTTTATAGGCGGGAACTTGGATTACGTAGGGGGGTGAGATGATGGTTGATGTTTTATCGCAAAATGAGATTGATGCCTTGCTGGCCGCTCTCTCTTCCGGCGAAATGGACGCAGAAGAACTGAAAAAGGAAGAAACCCAGAAAAGAATCCGCTCTTATGACTTTAAGAGAGCGGTGCGTTTTTCCAAGGATCATATCCGCAGCTTGACTCGAATACATGAAAATTTTGCGCGTTATTTAACGACCTATTTTTCGGCTCAGCTACGCACTTTTGTACAAATTAGTGTCGTTCAGGTTGAGCAGCTGCCTTATGATGAGTTTATCCGCTCAATCCCCAAAATGACGGTCCTCAATATTTTTGAAGCAGAGCCGCTTGTTGGACGTATGGTGCTTGAGGTTCATCCGAATATCGCTTATGCCATGCTAGATCGCCTTCTCGGCGGTACGGGGAATGCTCCGACAAAAATTAATGCACTAACCGAAATTGAGACGATTATTATAGAGCGGATCTTTAGCAGAGCTTTTGAAAGCTTGCAGGAAGCTTGGAAAACGGTGTTGGATATTTCGCCTCGTCTGGAGGCGCTTGAGACGAATCCACAGTTTATGCAAATCGTATCGCCGAACGAGACCATTGCTCTTATATCGCTAAGCACCAAGATCGGCGACACTACCGGAATGATTAATCTGTGTATTCCTCATGTTGTCCTGGAGCCAATCATGTCGAAGCTGTCTGCTCATCAATGGTTTATTTCCGAGAAGAAGACTCGGGTGCCTGAAGAGGTGAATGCATTAAAGCAGCGGGTAAGCAAAGCAAAATTGCCGATCATAGCGGAGCTTGGGGAGTCCAAGCTTACGGTCTCTGAATTTTTAGGGTTGAGTGTCGGCGATGTTATTTCCCTGAATAAACCCGTTCATGATGGCCTGGCCATTAAATTGGGGGATAAGCTGAAATATATAGGTAGCCCAGGTACGTTGAAGGACCGGGTCGCCGTACAGATCGACGAAATCATCAGCGAAGGAGCTGAAGAACTTGACGAGTAAAGATTATTTATCCCAGGAAGAAATTGATGCCCTCTTAAAGCAGACTGAAATGGCATCAACCTCCTCTCCTTCGGTGGTAAGCGTTGATGATGTTTTGACACCATTGGAGCAGGATGCATTAGGTGAAATCGGTAATATCACGTTTGGCAGTGCGGCTACGGCCCTTTCAACGTTGCTGGGTAAGAAAGTGGATATTACAACACCAAAGGTGTCTATTATTTCTAGAAGTCAGTTTGAAGAAGAGTTTCCCAAGCCTCATGTGGCGGTTCACGTCACTTATGTTGATGGATTTGAGGGGATTAACTCACTTGTGATTAAGACCCGTGATGCCCAAGTTATTGCAGACCTGATGCTAGGTGGAGAGGGAAATCCTCAGGAAGAAGAGCTGAACGAGATACATATTAGTGCGGTTCAGGAAGCGATGAATCAGATGATGGGTTCATCTGCAACGAGTATGTCTACGATTTTCAACAGGTTTGTAAACATATCCCCTCCGGGGATCGATATTCTCAATATGTCTAGTGGTGATGGGATAAACAACTTGCCTGTTGATGAGACGCTGATTAAAATATCGTTCCGGCTCATCATTGGTGATCTGATTGATTCAACGATCATGCAGCTTCTTCCAATCGAGTTTGCCAAGGACATGGTTAATACGCTGATTAACGGAACAGAAGAGCCTGCTGTTGATGAACCTGCAACTACTATAGAAGAACCGGTAAAGGAGACAGCACCTCAGCAAATGCCTCCGCAAGAGCAGGCGCCGATGCAACAGCAAGAGCCAATGGGGCAAATGCCTCCGCAGCAAGGATATCCGCAGGATCAGGGGTATGGGTATAACCAAGGAATGCCGGGCGGAGCCGGATTACCGCAAATGCCGTACGGGCAGCCGCAGATGCCTTATCCACAGGTACCGCAGCAGTATGGTGGAATACCAAATCGTAATGTAAATGTACAGCCTGTGCAATTCGCTAACCTGCAAAATGCACCGTACACACAGGTTGATGAAAACAATCTGAACTTACTGATGGACATTCCCCTTAAAGTCACCGTAGAATTAGGAAGGACCCAGAAGCAAATTAAGGATATCCTGGAATTATCTCAAGGATCGATCATTGAGCTGGACAAGCTTGCCGGTGAGCCGGTAGACATCCTTGTGAACCACAAACTTGTCGCTAAAGGTGAAGTTGTCGTTATTGACGAAAACTTTGGCGTTCGGGTTACGGATATCGTAAGTCAATGGGACCGAATACAAAAATTACAATAGCACAAATTTAGGGAGGATTTTTAATCAATGGCTAACCGAATTCTGATCGTGGACGATGCTGCATTTATGAGAATGATGATCCGGGATATTTTGACCAAAAACGGATTTGAGGTTGTTGGAGAAGCTCAAGATGGAGCTCAGGCGATCGAGAAATTTAAAGAACTGCGTCCGGATCTGATTACAATGGATATTACGATGCCTGAAATGGACGGAATTGCCGCTCTGAAGGAAATCAAAAAGGCTGATCCGAATGCAAAAGTTATTATGTGCTCCGCTATGGGACAGCAAGCTATGGTTATCGACGCTATTCAAGCTGGAGCGAAGGACTTTATCGTGAAGCCTTTCCAATCGGATCGTGTTATCGAAGCTATAAATAAAACGCTTGGCGTCTAAAGGAAGTCTTTTTATGATAGCAGCTTCAGAGGGAATAGGATCGGATACGTCGGGGTATTATCTTCAACTTTTATATGTTTTTATCGTGCTTGCCATTATCGTTACAGCCATTGTACTTCTGATCCGGTTTTTGGGCCGGAAAAATCAGAGTTGGATGCAGGGCCGTTCCATCCGGACACTCGGTGCGGTTGGAGTTGGCCCTAACAAATCCATACAGCTAGTTGAGGTGGGAGGCAGTATCTACCTGATCGGTGTTGGTGAAGATGTCTCGCTCATTGACAAAATTTCCGATCCGGCTGAAGTTGCTCTGATTCAGGCTTCGTTCGAACAGGAGCAAGGCTTGAATTCGGGAACGCTGCCGCCGTTCATTGGTAAGCTTGCGGCCAGGTTTCGTAAGGAACAGACGTCTGAGGATATCGAGCTTGAGGATACATCATCTTTTCATGAGGTATTCGAATCCAAGCTTCGCAGCGTACCCAATCGGAAACAAAAGGTGGAAGAATTGCTGCGGGAGGATCATAAAGATTCATGAATAAAAAGATCGCAATTACTGTCACGGTGATTATGCTGATGGGACTGGTCTTGGCCACTTCGGCCTGGGCGGATCCGATACCGAACATCGATATACAAATCGGGGACAATGGGGACACGCCAAGTACGAGTGCACTTTCTCTAATTCTATTAATTACGATACTCAGCTTGGCTCCCGCAATTCTTGTCCTGATGACGAGTTTTACCCGGATTATTATCGTTTTAGGTTTCGTACGGACATCTCTAGGCACACAACAGACACCTCCGAATCAGGTGTTAGTCGGATTGGCGTTATTTTTAACACTGTTTGTTATGGCACCGACCTTCTCTACCATGAACGATGTTGCGCTGCAACCGTATCTCAAGGGAGAGCTCACTCAAACGGAGGCGCTTGATAAAGCTCAAGAGCCCATGAAGGAATTTATGTTCTCGCACACCCGGGAAAAAGATCTGCTGCTGTTTATGAAATACACCGGAGCGGAAAAACCGAACAACTATCAGGATATTCCGCTAACGGTGTTAGTGCCGTCATTTGCTATTAGCGAACTTAAGACCGGTTTTCAAATGGGCTTTATGATCTTTATACCATTCTTAGTCATAGATATCGTTGTAGCGAGTGTCTTAATGGCTATGGGTATGATGATGCTGCCGCCCGTCATGATCTCACTGCCGTTTAAAATTTTGCTGTTCGTTCTAGTTGACGGATGGTATATGGTTGTGAAGTCGATGTTAATGAGCTTCAATCCGTAGCGGCAAGTATTTCAATACAGGAGGACTCGCCGTGAGTGCTGAGTTTATTATCGGTTTAGCAGGACAAGCGGTATATACCGTGTTGAAAGTAAGTTCACCGATGCTTGTGCTCGCGCTGGTCGTGGGATTAGTCATCAGTATTTTTCAAGCAACGACGCAAATCCAAGAGCAAACGCTTGCCTTTGTACCCAAAATTATTATCGTCCTGCTCACACTGCTGCTGTTTGGCCCTTGGATATTAACTACACTTGTGGATTTTGCTAGTGGAATTTTGGGCAATCTCCACAAATATATCGGATAGGCTGAGTGTTCATGGAATGGTTGGAACAAAGTATTCCTGTCTTTATGCTTATTTTTTGTCGAATTACATCATTTTTTGTTGTGGCGCCGATCTATTCGGCTCGTGGTGTTCCAGCACCCTATAAAATAGGGATTTCCTTCATGGTTTCAGTTCTTGTGTTTCTGACCTTTGGCCTTGGCCAGACGGTCACACAAGATATGTCGTACGTACTGCTAATCATTCAGGAGGTTCTGGTAGGATTGCTTCTTGGATTTACCGCTTTTTTGATGATGGCGGTCGTTCAAACGGCAGGAGCACTGATCGATATTCAGATCGGCTTCAGTATGGCGAATGTGATTGACCCTGTTACTGGTGTTTCATCACCGCTTATTGGCAATTTCAAGTACATGTTGGCACTCCTTGTATTTCTAAGCATGAACGGACATCATTTTCTGCTGGATGCCATTATGTACAGCTATGAGTGGATGCCGATTACAGGCAATGTATTCTCCAAAATACAGGACGGCAGTGTGGCTGAGTTTCTGATTACCACATTTGCCAATTCGTTCGTAATGGCACTCCAAATGTCTGCGCCCATTGCGGCAGCACTGTTCCTTACCGACGTCGGTCTCGGATTTCTGGCGAGAACGGCGCCTCAGTTTAACGTGTTTGTTATCGGTATCATCTTGAAAATCATCGTAGGTTTAGTTTTGCTTCTGCTGCTTATGCCAGGACTAGTGGCTCTGTTTGAACATTTGTTTGCCGAAATGTTCGAGGCTCTGCAGAAACTGTTGGGCGTGATTGGCAGTAAGCCGGCGTAATGAAGTTAGGAGTGGTAGGTGTGACCTTGAAGTACCGTGTGGACCTGCAGCTGTTCTCAGGTGAAAAGACTGAAAAGGCTACGCCTAAAAAAAAGCAGGACACCCGTAAAAAAGGGCAGATTGCCAAGAGTCCAGAACTGTCTGGCTCATCCGTTTTGATGGCTGCTTTTTTATGCTTCATGATGTTCGGCGGATATATCAGGGATCACATCGTTCGGCTGTTTACAGACGTATATCTGAATCGTCTTACCATGGATGTTACGAAGGAAAATACGATGATGCTGCTGGGGGAATACGGAATACAAATTTTGTTGCTGCTTGCCCCACTGTTTATCGTTGTGTTTGTTATCGCACTCGCCATTAACTACGTACAGGTCGGTTTTCTCTTAACGGGAGAACCTTTGAAGATGAAATTCAGTAAAATTGATCCGATCAAAGGGTTTAAAAATATAGCGTCGATGCGATCGTTGGTTGAGTTTTTTAAATCGATCTTCAAGCTGACTATTATCAGTTATCTGGTCTATACCTCGCTCTGGGGTGCAAGACAAGGGTTGTCGTCTTTGTCTTTAATGAGCCCGGAAGCCATCTTTCATTTTACGGCTGACGTGACATTGTCCCTTGGAATCAAAATCGCAGTCGGACTGATTATTCTGGGAGTATTTGATTACATTTATAAGATATATGAACATGCAAAAAACATTCGTATGTCAAAGCAAGATATAAAAGATGAGTATAAGAAAATAGAAGGCGATCCGCTTATTAAAGGGAAGATTCGTGAGCGTCAGCGTCGCATGGCACTTCAGCGGATGATGCAGGAAGTTCCTAAGGCCGATGTAATCATCACGAACCCGACTCACTTTGCGGTAGCGCTAAAGTATGATGGATCCTCCATGGAGGCACCGCAGATTATTGCCAAAGGACAGGATTATATGGCACTGCGAATTAAGGAAATCGCCAAGAAAAATGGCGTTATTACAATGGAAAATAAACCGCTGGCACGTGCACTTTACCAAAGAGCGGAAATCGGGGACACGATCCCTGGTGATCTGTTCCAGGCAGTAGCCGAAGTGCTGGCGTATGTATACAAATTAAAAGGTAAAGCGAAATAACTAGGGATCGGAGGCCGACAGCAGTGAAAATAAAAGAAATATCTGTTCTAGCGGGTGTCATCGGCATCGTACTTATGATGATTCTTCCGATTCCTATATGGCTATTGGACATATTGCTTATTATTAACATCTCATTGGCGCTTATGATATTACTCGTGGCAATGAATACGAAGGAAGCGCTCGAGTTTTCCATTTTTCCTTCGTTGCTGTTAATAACAACGCTGTTCCGACTGTCATTGAACATCTCTACAACAAAGCTTATTTTGTCTAAAGGACAAGCGGGCGAGGTTGTCGCTACTTTCGGTAGCTGGATTGCCGGGGGAGAGATTGCGATAGGATTCATCGTTTTCCTCATCCTCGTTGTAGTTCAATTCATCGTTATTACAAAAGGATCAGAGCGGGTTGCCGAAGTTGCGGCAAGATTCACACTCGATGCAATGCCGGGTAAGCAGATGAGTATTGATGCTGATTTGAACGCCGGCATGATAAATGAGACCCAGGCTCGTGAGCGACGGCGGAAGGTAGAAAGAGAGGCTGACTTTTACGGCGCCATGGACGGTGCCAGTAAATTTGTTAAAGGTGATGCCATTGCTTCGATCATCATCCTCTTGATCAACCTGATTGGTGGATTTATTATCGGTATTTCCATTCACGGAATGTCTTTTCCTGATGCAATGAGCACATACTCGATCTTGACGATCGGTGATGGTCTGGTAAGCCAGATCCCAGCTCTCTTAATTTCGACGGCTGCAGGTCTTATTGTCACACGTGCTTCGTCAGAAGGTAATTTGTCTGATGATTTGACAGGACAGCTATTGTCATACCCAAAACTCTTGTACATAGTTGCAGTGACTGTGACGTTTCTTGGTCTGTTCACTCCAATTCATTTCATCACAACACTCCCGATCGCCGTTCTTCTATTCCTTGCTGCAAGAAGTATGCAGAGCAAATTGGAACGGAAGCAGGTGGAGGTTGAGCAATTGGAGGAGGAACAGCAGATCGAGGAAGTCCGCAGTCCAGAGAGCGTCATCAATCTGCTTCAAGTCGACCCTATCGAATTCGAGTTTGGATATGGGCTTATACCACTTGCGGATACACAGCAAGGCGGAGACCTACTCGATAGGATCATTATGATACGCAGACAGTGCGCACTTGAATTAGGACTTGTGGTACCTGTCATTCGTATTCGCGACAATATTCAACTAAAACCGAACGAATACGTCATAAAAATTAAAGGGAATGCTGTCGGCGGTGGTGAATTATTATTAAATCACTATCTTGCCATGAGTCCCGGGTACGAGGACGAGTTAGTAACTGGTATTGAAACAACAGAGCCTGCATTTGGTCTTCCTGCACTGTGGATTGATGAGACCGCGAAGGAGCGGGCAGAATTGGCTGGTTATACGGTAGTGGATCCGCCTTCTGTAGTAGCTACGCATTTGACCGAGTTGATTAAGAGACATGCTCATGAGTTAATTGGACGCCAGGAAACAAAAACGCTGGTCGACAATATTCGAGAAAGCTACCCTGTCCTTGTCGATGAGCTTATTCCTTCCGTTCTCACCATCGGGGATGTACAGAAAGTACTGGCTAAGCTGCTAAAGGAGAAAATTTCGATCCGGGATTTGGTAACTATTTTTGAAAGTCTTGCTGATTATGGGCATTATTCGAAGGATCCTGATGTGCTTACCGAATACGTTAGACAAGCTCTCTCACGCCAGATTACACAACAGTATGCTCCGGAAGGAGAGGCCATGCAGGTCATTACGGTGGGTCCGGCTTTAGAGAAAAAAATTGCGGAAAGTGTACAGCAGACCGATCAGGGGAGCTATATTGCGATGGACCCCGTGTCGACTCAGAGTGTTTTCCAAAAGCTGAGTGAACAGGTAAACCGGCTGATTCAGATGGGTCAGCAGCCTGTGCTGTTAACTTCTCCTGCTATCCGGATGTATTTACGGCAGGTTATTGAACGCAGTATGCAGGACATTCCGGTACTCTCTTACAGCGAGCTTGAGCCTAATGTCGAAATTCAGAGCGTCGGAGTGGTGAACTTATGAGAGTGAAACGATTTATCGTCGATACAATGCCGGAGGCAATGCAGCACATTCGGAACGAGCTCGGTAGTGATGCGGTAATTCTCAGCTCGAAAGAGATTAAAGTAGGCGGCTTTATGGGGATATTCACCAAAAAAAAGATCGAAGTCATCGCTGCTGTAGATAAGGAAGACAAATCGAACCAAGACAAACCTGCTACACCATCGGTTCAGGTTCCAAGAAGTTCAGTTCCGCAGGCGTATAAGAAGACAGCCGTAAGCACCCAGCCTGTAGGACCGAACAAGCTGGGTGTACCAGACGATTCGGAAAAAGCGTTTGCTCATCCTGAGCAGATGTCCAATCGAGAGCGGGCTGCAGTAGATTTTGCCGCAGCTTTAGTACAGGCTGCAGGTGGCGGACAACAACCCGCTGAACTGACGGAGCAGCCTCTCATCAGCGCATATGAGCGTGAATCAGCAGAATCCGCAATTCCGGTGCCAGCTTCAACTGATCCAGTGTCACAGTCTGAAACGAGAAGCAGCGCAGAACAGAAGATGCTTGATGAGCTCCGGGAAATGAAGGAGTGGATTGCCCGTCTTTCCCGTCAAAATCTGATCAATCCGGAGCTTCCGGAGTCACTTGGAAGCATTCGGGATCAGTTGATGAGACAGGATCTATCTGATCAACTGTCGGAAGTCTGGCTGAACAACGCGATGGATGAATGGGTGGCAAGCAATAAGACTTTATCTGATGAGCAGCTGCGTGCATCCATCTATCGTCAGATGGAGTCATTTTTGGAGGGGCGCTTCGGTGGCGGCATACAGAGAGCTACCCGGGTTGTTTATATCGCGGGGCCGACCGGCGTCGGCAAGACGACAACAATAGCCAAGCTGGCGGCAGAGCAACTGTTCAAATACCAGCGCAAGGTAGGCTTTATCACATCCGACACTTATCGCATTTCAGCTGTAGATCAACTAAGAACATATGCATCCATATTAAATGTGCCGCTTGAGGTGGTACAGTCTCCTGGTGATATGCAGCGGGCGATGCATCGTCTGGAAGATTGCGACTTGATTTTGATGGATACAGCGGGGCGCAATTACCGCAACGAACTTCTGGTCTCCGAATTGCAGAGTCTAATGGCGCCATCAGATCATAGTGAAACTTATCTTGTACTTAGTCTGACATCCAAAAGCAGTGATATGGTCGAAATTACAGATCACTTCAGCAAATTCGGACTGGATAAGGTGATTTTCACCAAGCTGGATGAAACCGGAAGCTGTGGTCCACTGTTCAATCTGTTGAATGCACACCCGTTAAAGGTGTCTTACATGACGAATGGTCAAAATGTTCCTGACGATCTGCTAATGCCTGACACAACGATGCTTTCCCGGATGCTACTTGGAGAATTGAGGACATGACAGATCAGGCACAATCTCTTAGACAGCTGGTGTCTGCTAAAGTGCCGAATCGCTCTGCGGGTTCCTCGAAAAAAACAGCCCAAATCATAACGATTACGAGTGGTAAAGGTGGTGTTGGAAAGTCCAATTTCACACTAAACTTTGCTCTAACACTCAGATGTTTGGGGCGGAAGGTGCTAGTGTTTGATGCCGATATCGGCATGGCAAATATTGATGTTCTAATGGGAGTGTCCTCCCGATTTAGCCTGTATCACGTACTACGAAGAGAAAAGAGCATTCACGATGTCATCCAATATGGACCAGAAGGGCTTCCATACATAGCCGGCGGCTCGGGAATTGCCGATATGATCTCCTTATCAGAGGATGATCTGAATTATTTTGTATCTCAAATCGAACTTATCTCATCTGAAATGGATTACATCTTATTTGATACAGGCGCCGGATTGTCCAAAGAGAACATGAAATTTATAACTTCTGCTGACCAATGCCTGGTTGTGACCACACCGGAACCGACATCCATCACAGACGCTTACGCTTTGATCAAGGTAGTTCATGGAAGTGATCCGGAAGTACCGTTTTCTCTGGTTGTGAACCGAGCTGGAGACGAAACAGAAGCCCGCCAAGCATCGGATAAGATCCTTTTAACAGCACACCGTTTTCTGGATTTGGACATTAAGATGCTGGGATATGTTACGGACGATCCATATGTTGTGAAATCCGTCAAACGTCAGGTTCCGTTTACTCTCGCTTTTCCTAGGTGTGAAGCGTCCCGTGATATACAGCGGCTTGCACTGCGTTACCTAACTGTTCCGACAGCTCCGCCGGAATCCGGCCCCCTTACGGGAATCAAAGGATTTATGCAGAGATGGCTTAAACGAACATAATGATTCTTTTTTGACAATAAGGGAACTGAGGTGGACTCCAATGACGCCATTTCGTGTACTGGTGGTAGATGACTCTCCGTTTATGAGAAAAATCATTTCGGATCTGATCGAACGGGATCACCGGTTTCGAGTAACGGGCACAGCAAATAACGGCAGAGAAGCCGTAGCGAAAGCCATGGAACTGAACCCTGATATCATTACGATGGATGTAGAAATGCCCGAAATGAATGGTCTTGACGCGCTCAGAACAATTATGGAGGCCGGACCACGGGCAGTCATTATGCTGTCAGGCGTTAATGAGCAAGGGATGCGGGAAACGATATTAGCTCTGGAATTTGGGGCCTTTGATTTTATACGCAAGCCTTCCATATCAAATGCTCAGGATATTGAGCAGGTTGGTCAAGAGCTGCTTCAGCAACTGAATGCAGCGGTACAGGCCAAAGCACGGAGGGCATTGTGGGAGGAAGAAGAGCAGAAGCGACAGAATATCCCAAAAGCTATTCTTCTTCCGCCAAGGCCTTCCGATCGGCAGCCTCTGTTCGGTTCAGATGATCAGCGAACGTCCGCAACCACCAAGCCATTTCATAAAGATATGAAAGGCTCTCATGGGGAGCACCATGTGCAGCTGCGTGCGAGACTTCCAAATTCGAAGAAGCAGGTATCAGGCGCTGCGGATTCCGGACTAAATCAAAACAATAACAGCTTATGCAACACTTCTGTAGAAAAGGCGGTTACTACTTTTGTTGGGCGCAAAAAGTTTGAACCCCGTATAAGCCATCCTGTTCGAAGGGAATCAGAAGTGAAGATTGTTCCCCCACAGGATCGCTCAATGGATCAAAGCTTCACTCAAATAGTTGCGGTCGGGTGCTCGACCGGGGGGCCGAGGGCGCTGAAAACCTTCCTGGAGAAAATTCCGGGTGATTTCCCGGCGCCGATCGTGATCGTGCAGCACATGCCTCCGAATTTCACGAAATCCCTGGCGCAGCGCCTCGATTCGTTTAGTGCGCTTAAGGTCGTTGAGGCTTGTGATGAGATGGAGTTAAAGCCGGGAGCAGCTTATATCGCTCCAGGCGGGACCCATATGAGGATATCCCAATCGGATGGTAAGTACCGCATTACAACTCATAGGGATGAACCATGTAATGGACATCGCCCTTCGGTAGACGTGTTGTTCGAATCTCTCCTGCCTCTTACTTCCCTGAAACGGCATGCTGTGATAATGACGGGAATGGGAAGTGACGGAGCGAGAATGATGAAACAACTTTACGACTCTGGAGTCACTTCAACATTCGCTGAAAGCGAGGAGACCTGTGTTGTATATGGAATGCCTCGATCTGCCGTGGAGTTGGGCTGTGTAAGTTATGTTCTGCCGCTGCAAGAAATTGCAGGGGAATTGGTTCAAGCAGTAAGTATCGGTAAGTGAACTCATAGAGGAGGTGTCTCGCAATGGACATGAATCAGTATTTATCCATGTTTATTGATGAGTCGAATGATCATCTGCAATCATTAAATGAAAACATGCTTCAACTAGAAAGCAGTCCGAGTGACTTGGGCATTGTACAGGTGATCTTCCGGTCAGCCCATACCCTGAAGGGAATGGCGGCCACCATGGGTTTTGAAGATCTCGCATCCCTTACACACCAGATGGAGAATGTACTGGATCTGGTTCGGAACGAAAAGCTGAAAATGCAGGATTTTATTTTTGACACCCTTTTTAAAAGCTTGGATGCGCTCGAATCGATGGTACAGGATATCGTACAGGGGGGTGAAGGGAAGGCTGATGTCTCCTCTATAGTAGCTTCACTTCAAGGGATTGTTCGCGGTGAAGGAGCCGGAGTATCTTCGGCCGCTGCCGTTTCTGCAGAATCCGCAAACAGCGCTCCTGTTTCTCCGGGTATAGAATTGGACGAATTCCAATTTTCTGTTTTGGATCAATCCATTTCAGAAGGTCATAAGGTGCTCTACATTCAGGTTCAACTGCGTGAAGACTGTCAGCTCAAGGCTGTCAGAGCGTATATGGTGTTTGAACTGCTGGAAAGAGCCGGTGAAATCGTTAAGACTTATCCGGATGTTCAGGATATTGAGCAGGGTGAGTTTGACAGTGTCTTCTCCATGTACTTTATCACTCAAAAAAATGCAGCGGATCTTGAAAGCCAAATTATGAATATTTCAGAGGTTGACTCGGTGACGGTTGCGGATCTTGATCATGAATCCCTGCAGCAGATGGTATTGCAAAGTGCGGCAGCAGTTGAAGCAGTCGAGAAGGAAAACGCTGCGAGCACTCCAGCACCTGCAGCAGCAGATGTGTCAAAAGTCGAGCCAAAGGAATCAGTTACACCCAAGACGGCTGCCAAAAATAATGGCGCCAGTGTTCCATCAAGAACGATTCGTGTTGATATCGAGCGCTTGGATGTTCTGATGAACCTCTTTAGTGAGCTGTTGATCGACCGTGTTCGCTTGGAGCAGCTGGCCAATGAAGCGAAGAACCAGGATTTGACCGATACGGTCGAGCATATGAGCCGTGTCAGCAGCGACCTTCAAAATATCGTTCTGAAACTGCGGATGGTTCCTGTAGATACTGTGTTTAACCGTTTTCCGCGGATGGTCCGGGATCTTGCCAAATCTCTTGATAAAAAAATTGACTTGATTATTACCGGTGCAGAAACGGAACTTGACCGTACGGTTATTGATGAAATCGGGGATCCGTTAGTTCACTTGATTCGGAATTCTGTTGATCATGGTGTAGAACCGATTGCTGATCGGTTAGCTGCCGGTAAATCGGAAATCGGAACCGTTCAGCTCCGCGCATTTCACAGCGGAAATAATGTATTTATTGAGATCGAAGATGATGGTCGTGGAATCATCCGGGATAATATCATCAAAAGCGCCATCAATAAAGGCGTTGTAACCGAAGAACAAGCTGCAGCAATGTCAGATGAAGAAGCTCATCAGCTTCTGTTCGCACCGGGTTTCAGTACAGCCGAGAAAATTTCGGATGTGTCCGGACGGGGAGTTGGCCTTGATGTTGTAAAATCAAAAATTAATTCCCTTGGCGGCAACGTTACGATTTACTCAACACCAGGAAAAGGAACGAACTTCTCGGTACAGCTTCCACTTACGCTTTCTATTATTGCTGCCATGCTTATTAAGATGGGCTCCGAAAAATTCGCAATTCCGCTGACATCGATTGTGGAAACAGGAATTATTAAAAAAGGGCAAATCCGTACCGTTCACGGCAGCCGAATGATTCAATTCAGAGAGTCTCACATACCGCTTATTTCACTGAGCCGTGTATTTGATGTTCCGGATTTTGATGAACAGTCAGAAGAAGAAACGGAAATTGTCGTTATTCGCAAGGGTGACCGTTTGGCAGCTTTGGCGATCGATGATTTTATTGGTCAGAGTGAGATTGTCATAAAAAATCTGGGTAAATACCTGCCTTCGATACAAGGTATTTCCGGCGCAACCATCCTTGGCGATGGACAAGTAGCACTCATCATAGATCCGAATGCTTTTATCAAGTAATTATGGGCTGATTAAGGACACCTGGATTTGAGGTGTGAACATATAGGGAGGGTTTAACATGGGAGAAGAAATGAAAGTGATCGTCTTCAAGCTTGGAAGCGAAGAGTACGGCATCGAGGTGGAAAAGGTACAGACCATTGAACGTCTGATGCCGATTACACGCGTGCCGAAAACATACGCTTTCGTAAAGGGAGTCGTAAACCTGCGTGGCGTTGTCATTCCTGTTATTGATCTTCGCGGGCGATTTGGTCTGCCAGAGGCTGAGCATACAGATCAGACCCGGATCATTATTGTAGCGGTGAATGAAATGCAGGTCGGTTTTATCGTCGACTCGGCAAGCGATGTCATCGATCTGAACAGCGACAGCATTGATACACCTCCTGAAGTGGTCGGCGGCGTTAAAGCGAAATACTTGCACGGCGTTGCAAAAATCGGTGAGGAGCGCTTGCTCGTTATGCTTAATTTGTCTGAAGTTCTGAACAAAAGTGAAATTATACAGCTTGAAGGCTTAGAGGATTAGGCAGTGGAACTTTTCAAGTATGATAAGGACCTCAAAATGGATGTCCTCAAAGAGGTTGGGAATATCGGGGCAGGCAATGCCGCAACCGCCCTTTCTCAACTCTTGAACAAGCCGGTTGATATGGCCGTACCGATGGTTCAACTACTTTCTTTTGAAGAAATCGCTGAAAGTGTAGGCGGAGCTGAAAGGATCGTACTTGCTGTCTTCTTGCGGGTAGAGGGAGAAGCACCCGGAAATCTGTTCTTTATTATGAGTCCTGAGGCAGGTAAAAAGCTTCTTCAGCGTCTGGCTGGTCTAGAAGTGTCGGTAGACAATAATTTTTCTGATATGGAATTATCAGCGATAAGTGAGATTGGGAACATCTTGGCGGGATCATACTTGTCCTCTCTGGCTGACTTTACAAAATTGGTTATGACACCGACCGTACCTGGATTGGCGATAGACATGGCGGGAGCGATATTAAGCTACGGTCTCCTGCAGTTTGGTGAAATGGGGGATGATGCCCTGCTGATCAACACGACGTTCTTGGAAGGATATCATGAAGTTGAGGGGCAGTTTTTCCTAATACCTGACCCTCAGTCATTTGCTCAAATATTTGAAGCTTTGGGAGTGCCTCTAGAGAATGATTGACGAACAAAGTGTAGTGAAAGTGGCGATGGCGGATTTAAACGTCGCGGGTCCCAGCGGAATTTTACGTACAACTGGTCTAGGCTCATGTGTGGGGCTGACTCTTTACGATCCGCTGTTGAAGATTGGAGGTATGGCTCATGTCATGCTCCCCTCTTCTTCCATCGCTAGAGAAGGCCAACTGAACCTGGCCAAGTATGCAGATACGGCGCTTCCAGTCCTTCTGAACAAGTTGAAAGACATGGGAGCTTCCCATAGCAGACTGGTAGCGAAGATGGCTGGTGGAGCTCAGATGTTTGCATTTGCGGGTGCTGGTGACAGTATGAGGATTGGGCCCCGAAATGTGGAATCTTGTAAAGCAGGGTTAGAACAGATGGGTATTCCGCTAATTGGTGAAGATACCGGAGGAAATTACGGACGAACTGTGGAATTGGACTGCACAACGGGTAGATTTACCATACGTAGTGTACAAAAGGGCATAAAGGAATTGTAGCTATGATAGAAAAACTTCGTTTTTATCTATGGGCCGGGTTTGCCGGGTTCATACTCACGTTTCTTTTTACTTTACGGAATAATTTATGGTCAACAAGTTTTAACCGGGCTTTGATTGCATTTGCGGTATGGTTTTTATTGGCGTACCTGCTTAAATGGGTCTTCGCATTTGCCTCCGCACCTGCTAAAGGCTCTGACGGGGAAAGTGAGCGCTCTGGCAGTACCCCTGAAGAGCAGCTGGGCAACAGACTGGATTTGACGACGCCAGATGAAGACAAAGAATTGATGAATCTCATTAAACCTGAACCAGAGCAAGATCAAGAAGGAAACGGATTTGTTCCGTTAAATCCTCCTAAGCTGGTTTCAACTAAGGATCCCGAAGAACTGGCCAAGGCCGTTCGTCACCTGACAGAAAAATAAGGATGGTGAAGGCAATTGGACGAGCGCAAAGCTTCTCCCCTCAACCATGTTGATTTATGGGTTGCATGGAAGGAAGATGGAGACCAAGAAGCGAAGAAGAAACTAATCGAAAATCATTTACACATCGTTGACTATGTTTCAAGCCGTTTGGCAATTGGACTTCCCCGAAATGTATCAAAAGGAGACCTGGCCAGTAATGGTGTTATGGGTCTGATTGATGCCATTGAGAAATTTGATTATAAACGTGGATTGCAGTTTGAAACTTACGCATCATGGCGAGTTCGAGGTGCCATTCTGGATTCGCTCCGGCAGGGGGATTGGGTCCCGCGTTCCGTTCGAGAGAAAGCAAAAAAAATCGAATCGGCATACCAGCAGCTTGAGCAAAAATATTTACGAACGGTCAGTGATTCCGAGATGAGTGACTACCTTGAAATTTCTGAAAAAGAGTTCAGACATATGCTGCAAGAAGTTGCGGTGATGACACTTAGCTCTCTGGAGGATCCGATCCGTGAAGAAGAATCGGAAACTCGAATGTCACTATTGGTGGATGAAAAGGCTAAAAATCCTGACCATAAAGTACATGAATTTTATTTGCAGGAAGCTCTAGTTAAAGGAATTGGTAAGTTGACGGAAAAAGAAAGAACTGTCGTCTCCTTGCTGTATTATGAAGATTTGTCGCTCAGTGAAATTGCCGAAGTCATGTCGCTGTCTCCCTCGAGAATATCGCAACTACATTCCAAAGCGATTCTAAGGCTCAGAGCTACGCTTGATAAAGATCGGGATTTATTGATGCAGAACGATTGACGCTTGTCAATTTGGAAGGGGGTTCCTGAATTGTCTGTAGATTATGCATTGGACAAGTACTTTAAAATCACCTTTTCGGATGATAAAACGGTTGCCTATTTGCAGATGTCAGATTGGGATAAGGATTTTACCTGTAAGATTGAAGCTCTTGAACAGTTTCTTCGAGGTCACCAGATCCGTTATGGGCTCCAGCACGACACTTTAAGCCGCATCGTCAGTCATTCGGAAGAGTATCAGTATAGCAGAGCCCCGGTTGCGATCGGGACTGAGCCAGTTCACGGTCAAAACGGACGTATTGAGTTGAAAATTGAAATGGGAGATCAGCAGAGTCTGCGACCGCTTGAAACGGATGACGGCAAGGTGGATTATAAGGAAGTTATTCGTCTGAACAATGTCAAGAAGGGACAATTGATCGCAACTCGGATTCCTCCAACGCCAGGAGTGCCGGGAACGATGGTTACGGGTGAAGAGATCCCATGCAAACCGGGTAAAGAGGCGCGTTTTAAGATCGGAAAGAACGTTGTGGTAAATCCTGAACAGACGGCTATGTATGCTGCCATTGACGGACTTTTGACGAAGACGGAAAAGGGGAAGATTAATGTTTTCCCTGTGTACGAGATTAATGGAGATGTCGATTACAGTATTGGCAACATAGATTTTGTAGGAACCGTTGTCATTCGCGGTAATGTACTGTCGGGTTTCCGTATTAAATGTGCCGGAGACATTCGGGTGACAGGTTTTGTCGAAGGAGCAGAGCTTGATGCGGAAGGCTCAATAGATATATCTGGAGGCATTATCGGTTACAACAAAGGATACGTAAAAGCCGGTCAAAATGTGAAAAGTGCCTTCGTACAAGATGGCAATGTGATTGTTGGAGCGGATGTAATGGTATCTCAGAGCATTATGCATTCCAATATCCGAGCAGGACAAAATGTTATTTGCAACGGTACTAAGGGTCTGATTGTTGGAGGTGTAATTCAGGCCGGTGAAAAGGTCATTGCACGCACAATCGGCAATACGATGTCCACAGCAACGGTCATTGAGGTTGGCGTTCTGCCAGAACTCCGTAATGAACTATCTGAGCTGAGGGCTCAGCTAAAACGGCAAGTGGAGAGCATGGATAAAACAGATAAAGCACTCTATTTACTGAATCAGCTGGCAGCGTCCGGTCAGCTTTCCCCTGACAAACTTGCGCTTCGAATCAAGCTGAATGCCACCAAGAAGTCCAATACAGCGGAACAGAATGAAATCAAGGACAGAATGCTTGAAATTGAACGTATGCTTGAGGACACGGGTAAAGCCAAAGTAGAAATTGTAAAAACGATATACGGCGGGTCCAAGATCGTCATTGGTCGGTATACCCGGTTTATTAAGGATCCGACACAGCGGGTTTCTTTTTATTATCATGAAGGTGATATTGCCATGGTTCCTCTGCTGTAAGACAGCCAAGGTGTCTGAATACACGGTGTTCTGTTCAAGTTAATCATGATAGGACGAGGTGATTTCACTTGAGTTTGAAATCGGTGGAGATGCAAATCGCGGTGCCGCGGACAACGGAGGCAAGCAAAATTCAGCAAGAGCATCAACAGCGTCCTTCTCAGGATCAGACATTGTTGGCCGGAGAACAAATGAAGCAAAGCCGTCAAGCTGCTCAGCGAAGCACAGAAGTCAGCGAAACGGCTGAGTCTGCCATCCGTGATGATGGCAGCCGTCAAGCACCGGAGGATGGGGGACATTCCTCTGAACAGAAGGAGCATTCGGCAGAACGGCCTGCGGAACATCCGTATAAAGGTCGTACTCTGGATATTTCCCTTTAGAGCAAATCATTGGCACAAAGGAGTTAATTGTTTTGGACTCATGGATATATATCGTACTCCTGGGCATTGGAGCAGTGCTATATGCTTTAATGCTGCCTAAGCGTCGTGAAGAGACGGTTAAAAGTGAGCAAGTTGTTAAAGAAATGGAGTCTACCTTGGAGCAGTACATGGGAGAAGTGCAGCTCGAGAATGAGCAGCTGCTCGACCTGGTTGGACAGATGAAGCAAGAGCAGGCTGCTAAGCAGACCGCACAGCAGGAGCAGTTAAATGAAATGCGTCATAGATTGCTTGATGTGGAACAACAGCTTGCATCCACTGAAGGACGTCTGAGATCGGCGGAGACGCTCTTAACGTCTGTGCCAGTTAATATCTCAGCCGCCCAGGCTGCGGAAGCGGTAGAAGAGATAGAGGCAGCTGATAAATCGAGTCAAACGCATATCAATTCAATCAAAAGCCGTTACACCGAGCTGTTTGATATGTATGAAGCGGGTAGATCTATTGATATGATAGCCAAATCTGCTGGAATGCAGCGGGGTGAGGTGCAGTTGATCATACAATTGGCTAAACAGGAGGAATCACCGTGATCAAGAACCGTGTCTTCATGTTGGGTCTTGGTATCGGCCTCGTCGTTGGTGCCGTACTTCTGCAGCTCATGCTAATGGGAGAGCGAGCCATGTCGTCTTCACAGCCGCAGGATAAGCAATGGACCCCAGAGCAGATTGAGGAAGCAGCAAAAGCAATGGATATGAAAGTGGTAGATAACTCCGAAGAGTTGATGACGGAGGAGCAGTGGAAAGAAAAGATGAAGAATGAGAGTGGGAAGGTGACAGATAAACCAGATTCACCACAAACACCTAAGAAGCCGGTTGATGTGAAGAAGGAACCTGCTGCACCAGCTGTTAAGGATCCTGCCTCACCTAAAGAGCCTGAGTCAGCTGAAATCCGATATGTTATTACAGGCGGAAGCAATTTGAATGATGTAGCGAATGGTTTGCATAAAGCGGGGGTTATTGAGGATAAACAAGCTTTTATAGATGAAGCTACTGCACAAAAAATTAATAAATTTATACAAACAGGAACCTATAGCTTTACATCTGGTGAGGATCTGAACTCAATCATTCAAAAAATTACGGAAAAACCGTCCAACAGCCGTTAGGTTGGAGGCGGTTTTTCTTGTCATAATAGCATTGCATCTGTCTTCTGATTATGGTATAGTAATTGACGGTGTTAAAACACACGCTAAGAGATTTCGTTAAGGGTGCTTCCGGACTGGAAGTCTTAACGGAAAATGACCTTGGCGGAGGGCACACAAAAACCAAACTTAGGAGGTGTGTGAAGATGGCAGTTATCTCCATGAAGCAGCTTTTGGAAGCTGGGGTTCACTTCGGTCACCAGACTCGTCGTTGGAATCCAAAAATGGACAAATATATCTTCACTGAAAGAAACGGTATTTACATTATTGACCTGCAAAAAACGGTCAAGAAAGTAGAAGAAGCTTTTAACTTTGTGAAAAACGTAGCTGGCGAGAACGGAACAATCCTGTTCGTCGGAACAAAGAAACAAGCTCAAGATTCCGTTAAAGAAGAAGCAGAACGTTGCGGTATGTACTATATCAACCAACGTTGGCTCGGCGGAACTCTGACTAACTTCGAAACGATCCAAAAACGTATCAATCGTTTGAAAGAGCTGGAGAAGTGGGAAGAAGATGGCACTTTCGAAGTATTGCCTAAGAAAGAAGTTATCCTTCTCCGCAAAGAGAAAGATCGTCTTGAGAAATTCTTGGGCGGTATTAAGAACATGAAGGGTCTTCCAAGCGCTCTGTTCATCATCGATCCTCGTAAAGAGCGTATCGCTGTTGCAGAAGCACGCAAATTGGGTATCCCAATCGTTGGTATCGTAGACACCAACTGTGATCCGGACGAAATCGACTATGTTATCCCAGGTAATGACGACGCGATCCGCGCTGTTAAATTGCTGACAGGTAAAATGGCCGATGCAGTTGTGGAAGCTCATCAGGGCGAAGAAACAACAGCCTAATTACGGTTGTACGTATAAAGAATGAATTAAATGAAAAGGGTGGTTGGTAGGTGGATAACCTCTCACTACCCTTTTTTTAAGGTCAGAATGTGAAAAAATGCTGGAAACGCAGCATGATAAAGTTAATTATAATTAATTGGAGGGAATTTCAATGGCAGTATCAGCTAGTGCGGTAAAAGAGCTTCGTGAAAGAACAGGCGCGGGTATGCTTGATTGCAAAAAAGCGCTCGACGAAACAAATGGTGATATCGACAAAGCGATCGCGCTTCTTCGCGAAAAAGGTTTGTCTGCAGCTGCTAGCAAAGCAGGACGTATCGCAACTGAAGGTGTTGTAGAATCTTACATCCACGGCGGCGGACGCATCGGCGTTCTTGTTGAAATCAACTGCGAAACCGACTTTGTCGGCAAAACAGATCAATTCAAAGAGTTTGCACGCGATATCGCTATGCACATCGCTGCAGCAAGCCCGAAATATGTTCGTCGTGAAGAAGTTCCTGCTGATGAGCTGGAAAAAGAAAAAGAAATTTTGAAAGCTCAAGCGCTTAACGAAGGTAAGCCTGAAAAAATCGTTGAGAAAATGGTTGAAGGCCGCATTAACAAGTACTATGAAGAGTACTGCCTGCTTGATCAGTCTTTCATTAAAGATCCAGACAAGACAATCAACACGCTGTTGAACGAAAAAATCAGCACGATCGGTGAGAACATCTCCATTCGTCGTTTTGTCCGCTATGAGCTGGGTGAAGGTCTTGAGAAGAAACAAGAAAACTTCGCAGAAGAAGTTATGTCCCAGGTGAATAAATAAGCCAATCAGGCTAAACATACCTTTAAAAAAGAGTGGAACACTTCGTGTTCCTTCTTTTTTAAAAATATAAGAAAGTATAACATTTTAGTTATACTAGGCTTATATTTCTCGCAGAAACGATCATCGTCCTTTGATAAGGGCTACGAAGTCGTTTCTACTTGGATATAGGAAGGTATATACACCTTGGGAGACGGCTTCCCTATATCGCAAGAAAAACTTCCGCTTAAAGCGGCCTGTCTTCTGTGGAGTTCAACTTCATCTAAAAGGCGGTCTGCTTCCTAGAAGGTGTGTCGATAGACGTTTCCTTTGCGAAACGGATGTTTTTACCCGATTTTTATAAGCCGTCAAGCAGTGTTTTGCGTCTGTCTGTCGTTTTTCAAACGGGCGTCTTTCGAAAGGCGCCGTCTTAAAGTGGAGGGTAATCATTTGGAACAGCCTGTATTTAAACGAGTTATTTTGAAGGTCAGCGGGGAATCCCTGTCAGGCCAGAACGGTTATGGAATCGACGCCGAGACCATTACTTCCATCGCTGAACAAGTTCAAGAAGTTGTTGCGCTTGGCGTAGAAGTAGCGATTGTGTGCGGTGGGGGCAACATTTGGCGCGGCATCGCCGGCAGTGCGAATGGTATCGACCGTGCAACGGCTGACTACATGGGGATGCTTGCAACGGTGATGAACTCACTAGCTCTCCAGGATGCACTAGAACAGATCGGTGTGCCTACACGGGTTCAAACATCAATCTCCATGCAGCAAATCGCTGAGCCTTACATTCGCCGCAGAGCGATCCGTCACCTGGAAAAAGGGCGTGTCGTTATTTTTGCGGCAGGAACAGGTAACCCGTATTTCTCAACGGATACAACGGCTGCTCTAAGAGCTGCTGAAATAGAAGCCGAAGTCATTCTTATGGCGAAAAACAAAGTGGACGGCGTTTACTCCGCTGATCCATTCAAAGATGAAACGGCTGAGAAATATGAACAACTTACTTACCTTGATGTGTTGAATAAAAACCTGGGTGTTATGGATTCCACAGCATCCTCATTATGCATGGACAATAACATTCCGCTTATTGTATTTGCAATTACTGAGCAAGGTAATATTAAACGAGTCGTTCTTGGCGAGAAGATCGGGACGATCGTTAAAGGGAGTGTAGACTAATGCCACAAGCGGTGAAGAAAAATGCAGAAGAACGCATGGAAAAGGCGATTCTGTCATTGAAACGCGATCTCGCTACCCTGCGAGCCGGCCGGGCTAGTTCATCTCTGCTCGACCGAATTCAAATGGAATATTACGGGGCTCCAACCCCAATTAATCAGCTCGCTAATATCACGACACCGGATTCCCGCACGTTGATGATTCAACCTTGGGATAAATCTTCGCTCGGTGATATTGAGAAGGCTATTATGAAATCTGATCTGGGACTGACACCGGCTAATGATGGTAATCAAATTCGACTGTCGATTCCTGCTCTTACAGAAGAGCGCAGAACAGATCTTGTGAAAATGACGAAAAAATTCGGCGAGGAAGCGAAAGTGGCCATCCGCAACATTCGCCGGGATGCCAACGACGACATTAAGAAGTTGGAGAAAACCGATATTTCCGAGGATGAGTCCCGGAGACATCAGGAAGATATCCAGAAGGCTACGGATAAATATATCGCAGAAGTCGACAAAGTGCTCGTTGCTAAAGAAAAAGAAATCATGGAAGTATAAGAGACTTCGGCCCCTCCGGTAAAGGTGGGGTTTGTCTCTTTTTTGCAGAAAGATGCCTGGAGGAAATTTGGAATGATCAAACGGGTTCGATCATGGTTGAATCAGGAGAATAGTCAGCAGGCGCCCCGGCTCTCTCCGGATAACATCCCTCAGCATGTGGCCATCATTATGGACGGCAACGGCCGCTGGGCTAAGAAACGCGGATTACCGCGTATTTTTGGACACCGGAGCGGTATGAAGGCTGTCAAAAAGGCTACCATTGCGGCGGATAATTTGGGGATCAAAATTTTGACGATGTATGCTTTTTCAACGGAAAACTGGAAGCGTCCCAAGGATGAGGTCGATTTCCTGATGAAGCTTCCGCAGGAGTTTCTGGCGATTGAGTTGGAAGAATTGATAGAGAAAAACGTCCGGGTAACGATGATGGGCCATCCGGAAGATCTTCCTTCGCATACGCTGGAGGCCATGCAAGAAGCGGTTGCAAGGACGGCGAATAATGATGGGCTTGTTTTGAATTTTGCGTTGAATTATGGCAGCCGCAAGGAGATCACCGAATGTGTCAAAGCGTTGGGGCGGGACATTAGCGAGGGGACTCTTCGGCCTGAGGATATTACCGAAGAACTGATAGGCAAAAGGCTTCTTTCGGGCGATCTACCTGATCCGGACTTGCTAATCCGAACGAGCGGTGAACTGCGGCTCAGCAATTTTATGTTGTGGCAGCTCGCATACAGCGAATTAGTGTTTACCGACGTTTTATGGCCTGAGTTTACTAGTGAACATTTGGTCGAAGCTGTTGCTGAATATCAACACAGAACAAGACGCTACGGCGGTCTAACGTAGTTATGGAGGATGGAACGTAATGAAACAGCGAGTAATTACCGGAATTGTAGCGGGAGCTGTCTTTTTAGGGTTATGTTTCATGGGCGGCCTTTGGTATCATCTTCTCGTCCTTGCTATGTCTTTGATCGGTTATTATGAATTTGTTAAGATGACGAAGGTTGCACCGTTCGGTGGAACGGCGGTGATTGGTTATCTTGGCGTACTGATGTTTGTGTTCCCATGGAATCTGCTGGATATTGCACTCCCGCTTCCAATAGGGAATGGGGTATGGCTTCTGATGCTGCTGTTTTTGCTTGTTACCGTATTCAGCAAGAACAGAGTTGGAATTCAGCAGGTTTCGCTACTGTTTCTGGCCTCAGTCTATATCGGAATAGGCTTTTTGTATATTGCAGAATCACGGAATACACCGGATGGACACGGTCTGTTTTGGACATTCCTGCTTCTTGCATCCATTTGGGCAAGTGACGCCGGCGCTTATTTTGTTGGCCGTAAACTGGGGCGTAACAAACTCTGGCCGGCTATCAGTCCGAACAAAACCATTGAAGGTGCGGTCGGCGGCGTAATTATTGCTGTCATCACTGCGGTGATTTTTGCTCTTTTATCCGGTGGACTTCTGCCAATAGGTAATGCGTTGTTGATCGGGCTTGCCAGCGCGGTAATCGGTCAGCTAGGGGATCTTGTACAATCAGCCTATAAGCGGGTATACGGCATTAAAGACTCCGGTAGTCTTTTGCCTGGCCACGGCGGGATTTTAGACCGTTGCGACAGCTGGATTGTTGTATTTCCGTTCGTACATATGTTGAGTCTTCTGCCTTACTGATGAAAGGAAAGATGCAGGAATGAAGAAAATTAGTGTGCTAGGTTCCACTGGTTCCGTCGGTACCCAGACATTAGATGTCGTGTCGAAATACCGTGATCAGTTTCAGATCGAAGGTTTAGCGGCAGGAAACAATGTGGATCTGCTGATTCAGCAGTGCAAGGAATTTAAACCGAAAAAAATTTCGGTAGCTACCAAAGAACTGGCGGAGCGTATTCGTCCGTTTCTTCCTGAAGGTACGCAACTGTTTTATGGCCGTGAGGGATTGATTGAGGTAGCTGCTGGAACCGATGCGGATATCGTCGTTACTGCTGTAGTTGGTAGTATGGGATTACCGTCTACATTAGCCGCGATAGAGGCAGGCAAAACGATTGGTTTGGCCAACAAGGAAACTCTTGTTACGGCAGGACATCTGGTTACGGCTTTAGCTCAAGCTAAGGGTGTCGATCTCATTCCGATCGACAGTGAACATTCGGCGATTTTTCAGTGTCTGAACGGCGAACGGCGTGAAGATATTGAGTTCATTACCATAACCGCATCTGGTGGTTCCTTCCGTGACTTGAACCGGGAACAGCTGAAAAATGTAACGGTTGAAGATGCTTTGAAACATCCGAACTGGTCCATGGGCGCTAAAATAACCATTGATTCGGCAACGATGATGAACAAGGGACTGGAAGTCATCGAGGCGCATTGGCTATTTGGGCTGCCGTATGAACAGATTCAAGTACTGCTTCATCCAGAAAGTATCATTCACTCATTCGTGCAGTACCGGGATTCCAGCATTATTGCACAGCTCGGGAATCCGGACATGAGGGTGCCGATCCAATATGCGCTCACGTATCCGGAACGGTGGCCATCACCTTCACCCACACTATCTCTTGCAGAAGCCGGTAAGCTTCAATTCCGTGAAATGGACTTTGAACGTTTTCCTTGTTTAAGGCTTGCTTATGAATGTGGTAAAATGGGTGGGACGGCAACAACGGTATTTAACGCCGCTAATGAAATAGCGGTTGCCCGTTTTCTGCGGAAAGAAATTTCATTTCTGCAGATTGAGGATATCATCGAAAAAGTGCTGAACGAGCATCAGAACACACCTGAACCGGCTTTGGAGGTAATTGAAGAAAGTGACAAATTGGCGCGTGAACTTGCCGCGCGGTTGTAGGATTCTGAAGCTATCCGAAATTCTCCCTGAAAAAAGCTGACAGCATGTGATTCTCTTGTGATGAACAAGAGAATAATGATAATCTATAGGGACATACTGCGTTCTCAGAGGAAAAGGGGGATGTCAATTTGGAAATGGTGCAGGTCGTTTTTTTAACGGTGCTAATGTTCTTTGTCATCGTAACAGTGCATGAATGGGGGCACTATTATTTCGCCAAGCGAGCTGGTATTCTGGTTCGGGAGTTTGCGATCGGTTTCGGACCGAAACTGTTCTCGTATAGACGTAACGAAACTCAATTCACATTGCGTCTGCTTCCATTCGGAGGCTACGCCCGAATGGCCGGAGAAGATCCGGAATTGGTTGAAATTCAGGCGGGACAGACAATTGCTGTAAGGTTGAATAGTGATAATCAGGTGAAGCGCATTTACTTGGATCAGCTGGATAACCGTAAGAATGTGATCCGGGGCGAGGTTCAGTTTATCGACCTGGAAGAACGTCTTTCCCTACGTCTGGACGTTGATGGAGAGTTTCAGCAGTACGAGGTTCATCCTCAAGCTATGATGGTAACCAAGGGGACGGAAACGCAGATCGCCCCTAAGAATCGTCAGTTCGGAAGTAAGACGGTCGGCCAACGTGCCGTTGCCATTTTTGCCGGTCCGGTGATGAACTTTATACTGGCGTTCATTTTGTTCGCACTTCACATTCAAATGGCGGGAATCCCGGTGGAAAACCCGACTTATGTGCAGATCGGAAAGATCACAAAAGGCATGCCTGCGGATGAAGCGAACCTTCAGGAAGGCGACATCATCGAAACTGTCAATGGTACGGCAATAGGTGCGGATTACAAAAAAATGATCGAACTTATTTCCGTTTCCAAGGACAAGCCGATGGATTGGACGGTTCGTCGTGGGGACGAGGTGTTTAATGTAACGTTAACACCACGATCCATGGATGGGCAGGAAGGCGGAAAGGTTGGTATCGTGACCGAGCTGCCAAGTCGTTCGGCGGGGCTCGGGGAGACCATTACCGGTTCAGGAAAAGCGATGGTGGATACGACAAACATCATTTTCCAGGGATTTAGTCAGTTGATTAATAAGTTCTCCATGGACGATTTGGGTGGTCCGGTTCGTACCTTTGAGGTTACCGGACAGATTGCTAAGCAAGGTATTGAGCAGTTGACCTATTGGGCAGCAATACTCAGCCTTTATCTTGGTATATTTAACCTGTTGCCAGTACCTGCACTTGACGGAAGCCGTCTCGTGTTTCTTGGAGTGGAGGCATTACGTGGCAAGCCGGTTGATCCAAACCGGGAAGGTATGGTGCATTTTATCGGATTCGCCATGTTGTTTCTCCTGATGATCGCCGTGACCTATAATGATATACTACGTTTAATTAACGGTTAAACATTATTTACGGCTCGGTGCGCCAGCCGCACGGAGCCGTAAATTTTTTTTGGGAGTATTACCCTGACTTCAGCCTGATAAGCTGCATAATCGATGTTTTTTATGGGAGGACAAGTATTCTTATGTCTAAGGATAAACAATTCGTAACTGAAATTACGCCACAGGGAGAGGATTTCTCACGCTGGTATATTGACGTTATTAAAAAAGCGGACTTGATGGATTATTCACCGGTTCGGGGCTGTATCGTTTTCAAACCGGACGGTTATGAAATCTGGGAACATATCAAGGATGAATTAGACCGTCGGTTTAAAGAGACAGGACACCGCAATGCGTATTTTCCGCTCTTTATTCCGGAAAGTTTTTTCCAAAAGGAAAAGGAGCATGTGGAGGGCTTTAATCCAGAGCTGCCTTGGGTAACGGAAGCAGCTGGGGAGAAGCTTGAAGAGCGTCTGGCGATTCGTCCGACTTCTGAAACGATGATCGGACATATGTACTCCAAGTGGATTCAGTCTTACCGTGATCTTCCGGTGCTGATTAACCAGTGGGCTAACGTAGTGCGTTGGGAGAAACGGACACTTCCGTTCTTGCGGACCAGTGAGTTTTTATGGCAGGAAGGCCACACAGCTCATGAGACGGAAGAGGAAGCACGTCAGGAAACGATGCAAATGCTTGACATTTACTGTGATTTTGTGGAGAACTACTTGGCGATTCCTGTTATTAAAGGCCAGAAGACACCTTCCGAGAAGTTTGCAGGTGCAGTGGATACGTATTCCATTGAAGCAATGATGAAAGATGGACGGGCTGTACAGGCCGGTACATCCCATTTCATGGGAACCAACTTCTCCACAGCTTTTGAAATTCAATATTTGAATCGTGAAAATACGCTTGAGTATGCACACACCACCTCTTGGGGCGTAAGTACACGCTTGATCGGATCTTTGATCATGGTTCACGGGGATGACCGTGGATTGGTATTGCCTCCGAAGGTTGCTCCAACGCAAGTTATTATGGTTCCGATCGGACCTCCTAAGACTTGGGAAGCAGTTGTTGCACGTACGGATGAGTTGTTCAGCGAACTGAAATCAGCAGGAATTCGGGTTCGTGTAGATGATAATACTGATGTGCGTCCGGGTTGGAAGTTTAACGAGTACGAAATGCGCGGTGTTCCAGTCCGTCTAGAAATCGGACCTCGTGACATGGAGAACGGTGTATGTGTGCTCGTTTCCCGAATCACTGGAGAGAAGAAAATTGTACAACAAGCGAATCTGGTAGAGGAAGCTCAGGCGATGCTAGATCAAGTACATCAGGAGATGTATGACCGTGCCAAGGAATTCCGTGAAGATCATTTCTATTCTGTTGATACATTGGATGAAATGAAGGAAAGTATGGAAGAGAAGCGTGGCTTCACTTTGGCTGGATGGTGTGGTTCTGAGGCTTGTGAGGATACAGTAAAGCAGGAAACCGGCGCTACTAGCCGTAACATTCCGTTTGAACCGTCTGAACAGAAGAAGACTTGTCTCGTTTGTGGAGAAGAGGCAAATCATACCGTTCTGTTCGCAAGAGCTTACTAATGTGATAGAGTAATAGTTAATCAGAATGCTTGAACCATAACGAAACAAATATTATTCCGGAAAGCTTCTGGATGGCATGACGCTCTGTGGGCAACAGGACGAATGGGTGCTGCCTCAGAAGCTTTTCGTTTGAAAAATAAGAAAGTCTTCTCGCAGAAACATCATCGTCCTTCTCAAAGGAAGACGATGTCGTTTCTACTTGTCTGACTGATTGTTTTATCGTAAGCAGGGGGAGGGAACCATGGGCACAGCGGAAGAGAAGAGAAAACGGTTTGAACTGCTGATGAAGCAGGGAGAAGTCCCGGCAGGTTTGATAGAACCCTATTTTTTAGACGGTTTGATTGAGCAGGTGGAGATCAGCCGTACCAGCAAGGAATGGACGGTAACCATCTTGAAGGAGACCCTAGTACCGTCAGAGGTATATCGGACGTTTTGCTTAAGGATACAAGAGAAAATGAATCATATCGCCAAGGTTAAGTTTGTATTCCGGTATCAGGGGACGATCCGTGAAACGGACATCGTACAGGAGTACTGGAGCCTTTTCCTGGAATGGGTGCACCGGGAAATTCCATCAGTGAATGGATGGATGGCGAGAGCCAAGTATGAAGTGGAAGAAGGTTTGCTGCAGCTCACGATGTCGGATGGTATGTCTCTGGAGCTTGCACGAAAGAAGCAGATCGACGAAGCTATCACCCGGTTCTATAGTCAGTACTTTGCGCTTACTCTTCGGGTGAAAATGAGTGTTGGCGATAATGGGTTGGCAGCCTATGAAGAGTTCGAGCAGAAGAAGCGTGAAGAAGAACGCGAAGTTATCCAGCAACTTATGACAAGCCTGGAAGTTGAGAACGATTCAGATGAAGAAGAAGGCGATATCAAACTACAGGTAGGATATGACATCAAGGATCAGCCTGTACCGATTCAGGAAATCCAGGACGAGGAAAAGAAAATTGCGATTCAGGGTACCATTTTCGGCCTTGACCGTAAGGAGCTCCGAAACGGCAGCACACTCTTTATGTTTAACCTTACTGATTTTACGGATTCACTGCAGATGAAGATGTTTGCCAAAACCAAGGATGATCTGAAGGTGCTGAATCTCCTGGCGGATGGCAAGTGGGTGAAGGCGCGCGGCCGGGTTGAGTTTGACCGGTTTATGCAGGTACCTGAACTTGTGATGATTCCGTCGGATCTAATAGAAGTAAAAGCTCCGCCGTCTCGCAAAGATAATGCGCCTGTGAAGCGTGTGGAATTTCACCTCCATACAACAATGAGCACGATGGATGCTGTAACTTCGATTGATAAATATATTAAAACGGCTGCCGACTGGGGTCATAAAGCGATTGCGGTCAGTGACCACGGCGGTATTCAGTGTTACCCGGATGCCGATAAGCATTCCAGAAAAAATGGCATCAAGATGATGTATGGTGTAGAGGCCAATGTTGTCAACGACGCAGTTAATGTGGTGGAGCAAGCACAGCCGATTGAGCTGAATAGTGCAACATACGTTGTATTCGATATTGAGACGACCGGTCTATCCATCACTCGAAATAAAATTACAGAACTTGCGGCCGTTAAAATGCATGAAGGCAAGGAAATTGACAGATATGCAACCTTTGTTAATCCTCACGAAAAAATCCCGTATCATATCCAGCAGCTGACCAATATTACAGATGAAATGGTAAAGGATGCTCCGGATTTGGAGCCAGTCCTCAAGGATTTCGTTGAGTTTGTTGGGGATGCTGTAATAGTCGCTCATAACGCCAGATTTGATATGGGCTTTATTCAAGCCTCATTAAAGATCGCGGGGATGCCTACGCTAGAGAATCCATATTTAGATACGCTCGAGCTGGCACGATTGCTTCATCCGGGGATGAAGAACCACCGTTTGAATACACTGGCTAATAAGTACAAGGTATTGCTGGAAAGCCATCACCGGGCCATTGACGACACCATTGCACTTGCTGGCATCTTGAATGGGCTGCTGGCAGATGTGGATAAGATGAAGGGGATTACGATGCTGAATCGTCTTAATGACTATGTCGGTAACGACTTGTCTAACACGAGACCTTTTCACTGTGGAATATACGCATTGAACCCGGTAGGCAAGAAAAACTTGTACAAGCTGGTATCCATGTCACACACGGAACATTTCAAAAAAGTGCCTTGTATTCCGAAGTCCAAGCTGGAGAAGATGCGTGACGGACTGCTAGTGCTGTCAGGATGTGAGAAGGGTGAGTTTTTCGAGACGGTTCTCAATAAGACGGAGGAAGAAGCGGAAGAAATCGCCCAATTCTATGACGTTCTTGAAGTGCAGCCGCTAACGATGTACATGCACCTTGTGGATAAAGGTTTTGTTGGAAGTCCTGATGAGCTGAAGACGGCCATTGGGCGAGTGATCCGTATCGGGGAGAAGCTGAACAAGCCTGTTATTGCAACAGGAAACGTTCATTACCTCGAGCCGCGTCATAAGCTATTCCGTGACATTACAATTCACGGTATTACGGGTTTTAGCCCACTGAAGGATATTCGCAAGCCGGATGCTCATTTCCGTACAACCGAAGAGATGCTGGAGGAGTTCGAATTTTTAGGTGGAGATAAAGCATTCGAAATCGTTGTTAAGAATACGAATGATTTGGCAGATCGGTTTGAGGAATTCGAACTGTTCCCGTCGAAGCTGTTCACTCCAATTATTGAAGGTGCGGATGAGGAAATCCGCAACACATGTTATGAAACCGCAAAATCGATTTATGGGGAAGAGCTGCCGGAGGTTGTTGTAGCCCGTCTGGAGAAAGAACTGGAGCCAATCATCAAGTACGGTTTCTCTGCGAACTATCTCATTTCCGAGAAACTGGTTAAGAAATCGAATCAGGATGGATACCTTGTAGGCTCACGGGGCTCTGTAGGCTCTTCTGTAGTAGCGACCTTCTTGGGCATCTCAGAGGTTAACCCGCTTCCGGCTCATTACATTTGTAAGGATTCGGCTTGTAAGCACAGCGAATGGTTCCTGGACGGCAGCGTGCCAAGCGGATTCGACTTGCCGGGCAAGGCTTGTCCGGAATGCGGAAACATGATGAAAGGCGAGGGACAGGATATACCGTTCGAAACATTCCTAGGTTTCAAAGGGGATAAGGTTCCCGATATTGACTTGAACTTCTCCGGTGAATATCAACCGCTTGCCCATAATTTCACCAAAGAGATGTTCGGCGAGAAGAACGTATTCCGTGCCGGCACCATCGGTACCGTGGCAGAGAAGACGGCATTTGGTTTCGCCAAGAAATATGAAGAGCACAATAACAAGCTCTGGCGGGGCGCAGAATTGAACCGGCTTGCGTCAGGCTGTACCGGCGTCAAGCGGAGCACAGGCCAGCATCCCGGCGGGATCGTAGTTGTCCCGGATTATATCGAAGTTGAAGAGATCACGCCTGTGCAATTTCCGGCCGACGATGTCAATGCGGAGTGGAAAACAACGCATTTCGATTATCATGCCTTTGAAGCGAATCTGCTCAAGCTTGATATTCTCGGGCATGATGATCCGACCATGATGCGTATGCTTCAGGATTTGACGGGAGTAGACCCTACAACAATCCCGATGAATGATCCGAAGGTCATGAGTATGTTTAACTCCACGGATGCACTCGGTGTTTCGCCAGAGCAAATCCGCTCACCTGTTGCAACATACGGGGTTCCCGAGATGGGTACGAAATTTGTTAGACAGATGTTGATTGAATCCCAGCCATCAAGTTTCGCTGACCTTTTGCAAATTTCGGGATTGTCTCACGGTACAGGCGTATGGCTGGGGAATGCTCAGGAGCTGATTAAGAACGGTACATGCAACATCAAGACCGTTATCGGCTGTCGCGATGACATTATGCTGTTTCTGATTTACAAAGCGGGTATGGACGCCGGATTAGCGTTTAAGATTACGGAAAGTGTTCGTAAAGGTAAGGGACTGTCACAGGAATGGATTGACGAAATGAAGAGATGTAAAGTACCTCAGTGGTATATCGACTCATGTCTGAAAATCCAGTACATGTTCCCGAAGGCGCACGCTGCTGCCTATGTTATTTCGGCTGTGCGTACCGCCTATTTCAAGCTCTACCATCCGATTGAATACTACGCCACTTATTTCTCTGTTCGTGCTGAGGACTTTGATATCGAGTTGTGTTGTCAAGGTTATGATGCGATAGGGCGCCGGATTATTGAGATCGAACAGTTAGGATTTCAGGCAAGTACCAAGGAGAAGAGCATGCTTCCAATTCTTGAAATGGCACTGGAAATGTCAGCTCGCGGCTTAAAGTTCAAGAGTATTGATCTTTATCGTTCCGATGCTCTCCGCTTCATCGTGGATGGGGATTCACTAATTCCGCCATTCTCTGCCTTACAGGGTGTCGGTGACAACGCAGCACGAAATATTGCGGGTGCAAGAGAATTCGGAGAGTTTCTGTCCATTGAAGATTTTCAGCAGAAATCCAAAGCCAGTAAGACAGCGATTGAGCTGCTTACCCAAATGGGCTGCTTCCGGGGATTGCCGGAGAGCAACCAGCTCTCATTGTTTTAATGAATGGCTGAAAATAAAGGGGTTCTGCGGGCCTCTTGACAACTTGACAGTCAAGGACTCATACTTGTCACTATTGCCAGACTATGTTATAATTTTTTTGGTAATCATGGAGATAAAACCGTTGTGTAAAGAGTGGGGCAACCCACTCTTTACTCTTTGGTATATAGGAAATGAAAGTGTTGGAGGTTATGTTCTTTGAGCACACCGAAGATTAAAACGACTGTGGAAGAAATGGTGCAGCCGTATTTGGATGAACACGGCTTTGAACTGGTAGATGTGGAGTATGTTAAAGAAGGCAGCAATTGGTTTCTACGGGTGTTTGTGGACAAAGAAGGCGGCATCGATATAGACGATTGCGGTTTGGTCAGCGAATATCTGAGCCAAAAGCTGGACGAGAATGATCCAATTCCGACCGCTTACTTTCTTGAAGTTTCTTCACCTGGTGCAGAGCGTCCATTGAAGAAGAAAGAAGACGTCGTCAAATCAGTTGGTAAAGATGTTTTCGTTACGGTTTACGAGGCTGTGGATGGAATGAAAGAATTTGAAGGCAGGTTGGAATCCTTTGATAACGAGGAGCTTGTCATTAAAGTCGGAAAGAAACAGCATGTTATTCCATATGCAAAAGTTGCCAGTGCCAGATTGGCCATCATTTTTTAGACGGAAGTTTTGAAAGGGGGAACCGATTTTCAATGAGTATGGATTTTATTGAAGCAATGAATGAATTGGAGAGAGACAAGGGTATCAGCAAGGATGTGCTGTTTGAAGCGATTGAGGCGGCACTTATTTCCAGCTATAAACGCAATTTCAACGCCGCGCAAAATGTGCGAGTGGATATGAACCGCAATACCGGAGTTATTAAGGTATATGCCCGCAAATTGATCGTGGAAGAGGTTCTGGATTCTCGCACAGAAATTTCGCTGCCTGCAGCACGTGACATTAACCCGCATTTTCAAATCGACGATATCGCCGAGATTGAAGTAACCCCGCGAGATTTTGGCCGTATTGCAGCACAAACTGCCAAGCAGGTCGTTACACAACGTATTCGTGAAGCGGAACGCGGACTGATCTACAGTGCCTTTATCGATAAGGAAGATGATATCGTAACAGGTACGCTGCAGCGTCAAGATCCGCGCAACATCTACATTGACCTGGGTAAGATTGAAGCGGTTCTGCCGCTCACCGAGCTCATGCCTAACGAAAAGTTCAAGCACGGCGACCGAATCAAGGCGTACATTACTAAGGTTGAGAACACGACAAAGGGACCTCAGATTATGCTGTCCCGTACGCATCCGGGTCTCTTGAAGCGTCTGTTTGAGCTTGAGGTTCCTGAAATTTTTGACGGTGTGGTTGAAATTCGTTCCGTAGCTCGCGAAGCCGGGTTCCGTTCCAAAATCGCCGTGTACTCCCGCAACGAGGAGGTCGATCCTGTCGGCTCTTGTGTAGGGCCAAAAGGTATGCGTGTGCAGACGATCGTCAATGAGCTTCGTGGTGAAAAAATCGACATCGTGCGGTATTCGGAGCAGGTTGAGGAGTATGTTGCTAATGCTTTGAGTCCTTCCAAAGTATTGGAAGTTCAGGTTTACGAAGACGAGAAAATGGCTCGCGTTATCGTTCCCGACTATCAGTTGTCTCTGGCCATCGGAATTAAAGGTCAGAACGCCCGACTTGCGGCTAAACTGACAGGCTGGAAAATCGATATTAAGAGCGAGAGCCAGGCGGAACAGGAATACGGCAGACCAAAAACCCACTCGGGTGAAATGCATCAGGATTCCGTCTCCGTCGATTAATGTAAACAGACGGGGGGGTGTTAGCTTTGAAACAGAGAAAGATACCGCTTCGTAAATGTGTGGCTTGTCAGGAAATGATGTCCAAGAAGCAGCTTATCCGTGTAGTGAAGACACCCGATGATACAGTGCTTATTGATCTGACTGGCAAGAAGTCGGGCAGGGGCGCTTATTTGTGCGGGAAATTGTCCTGCTTTAAGCTTGCACACAAAAACAAAGCGCTTGATCGTGCTTTAAAGCATCATGTTCAGCCTGAAATTTATGAGCAGCTGGCACAGGACTTCATTAAGGTAGAAGATGAATTCCTAGCCGCGAAGGAGAGTGCCGATGACGAATAGGGCGCTTTCTCATTTGGGTCTTGCCATGCGAGCAGGTAAAGTGGTTACCGGCGATGAGATCGTGCTCAAAGTAATCCGGTCTTCTGAAGCGAAAATGGTCATTCTGGCGGGTGACGCCTCAGATAATACAAAAAAAAAGTTCCGCGATAAATGCGGAACTTATAAAATCCCTCTGGTAATCGGATTTGACCGGGAAAGACTGGGCACAAGTGTAGGTAAACCGCAAAGGGTTGTGCTGGCAGTGACGGATCAAGGATTCGCAGAAATGATCTCCAAGCAAGTGGGGATAATGTCGGAGGTGGAGTATATTGAGTAAACAGGAAAACAAAGACAATAAACTTCGTGTATATGAGTATGCTAAATCGTTGAGCATGAGCAGTAAGGAAATTATCACGATACTCAAGCGTCTGAATGTTCCAGTTAATAATCATATGAGTGTTATGGAAAACGAGACGGTGTCCAAGGTGGAGCAGTTCTTTAAAGACATCAAGTCTAACGCTGCTGCTAAAAGGGACGGATCGGAAACATCACGAGGCGACAGCCGCAAGCCAGCAGTTTCTGGGGCTAGCAGTGCGGCTTCAGCTGAAAGCACTCAGGTAAACACTCCTCAACAAAATAACGAAGGCAGCCGCAGTGGGCAAAACGGCAGCCGGAATCAAGGTCAAAGACCATCTGGTCAAGGACAGGAACAAGGACAGCCTAAAAAACAACAGGAAAAGCAGGTAGGTATGAACAATAGAAATCAGAACACCCCAAATGCATCCGGCTCTCAACAGCGCTCTCAAGGCAGTCAGGATTCCCGGAGAACCAACAACAATTCTGGATCTTCCCAAGGAAACCAGCAAAACAACCGTAGCAGAGGCCCACAGGGCTCTGGTCAACAAGGCGGATCCCGTCCTCAGCAAGGAACAGGACAGGGTGGAGCGCGCTCGCAAGGTGGAGGACAGTCCCAAGGCTCTCGTTCCCCTCAAGGTGGAGGACAGTCCCAAGGCTCTCGTTCCCCTCAAGGTGGCGGACAGTCCCAAGGCTCTCGTTCCCCTCAGGGTGGAGGACAGTCTCAAGGCTCTCGTTCCCCTCAGGGTGGCGGACAGTCTCAAGGAGGACGTTCCGACTCCAATCGTGCAGGCGGTAACACCGGCGGTTATTCCAACAATAACAACGCTGGAAACCGCGGTGGAAACAGAAACAACAACAATAATAACAACAACCGTCCAGGCTCCAAAAAATTTGACGACAACCGTCAAGGGGGCTTCCGTAACAATCGCGGAGGTAAGAATAACCGCGGTCGGAACCAGAACCAGCAGCCGCCTCGTGAGAAAATCGACAACACGCCGAAGAAAATTATCGTCCGTGGCAACATGACCGTCGGTGAAACGGCGAAGCTGCTTCATAAGGACGCTTCCGAGGTCATTAAGAAGCTGATTTTCCTCGGCGTGATGGCCACAATTAACCAGGAACTCGATATTGATACGATTCTGCTTTTGGCCGGCGAGTTCGGTGTTGAGGTTGAAGTGAAGATTCCGGTTGTGGAAGACCGCTTCGAAACCGTAGAAGAGGTTGATGATCCTGCGGATCTGCATGAACGTCCTCCGGTCGTTACGATTATGGGTCACGTTGACCATGGTAAAACAACACTTTTGGATGCTATTCGTTCAGCGAACGTATCCAGTGGCGAGGCTGGCGGTATTACCCAGCACATCGGTGCTTACCAGGTTGAAATTAATAGCAAGAAGATTACATTCTTGGATACACCAGGTCACGAAGCGTTTACAGCTATGCGTGCTCGTGGTGCTCAAGTTACAGATATGACGATTATCGTAGTTGCGGCGGATGACGGCGTTATGCCTCAAACGGTTGAAGCCATCAACCACGCAAAGGCTGCGGGATTGCCAATTATCGTAGCAGTAAACAAGATTGATAAGCCTGAAGCGAATCCGGACAAAGTGAAACAGGAATTAACTGAGTATGAGCTTGTACCGGAAGAGTGGGGCGGAGACACAATCTTCGTCAACGTTTCGGCTAAACAGCGCATGGGTCTTGAGGACCTCCTTGAGATGATTCTGCTTGTAGCTGAAGTAAATGAGTACAAAGCGAACCCGGATAAGCGTGCCCGCGGTACCGTTATTGAAGCTGAACTGGATAAAGGTAGAGGTCCGGTGGCAAGGATTCTTGTACAGCACGGTACACTTAAAGTCGGTGACGCATTTGTTGCAGGTAACTGCTTCGGCCGTATCCGCGCTATGGTTAACGACAAGGGACGCCGTCTGAAAGAAGCTGGTCCTTCGACTCCTGTTGAAATTACAGGCTTGACCGAAGTTCCAGGGGCGGGAGATCCGTTTATGGTGTTTGAAGACGAGCGCAAAGCCCGTTCCATTGCCGATAAACGTTCCATCACACAGCGTCAATCCGAGTTGAACACAAATACACGTGTCACACTTGATGATTTGTTTCAACATATTAAAGATGGTGAAATTAAGGATCTTAACGTTATTATCAAAGGTGACGTGCAGGGTTCCGTTGAGGCGTTGAAAGGCTCCTTGAATAAAATCGAAGTGGAAGGCGTTCGCGTGAAAATCATTCATAGCGGCGCAGGCGCCATTACAGAGTCAGATGTTATTTTGGCTGCTGCTTCCAATGCCATCGTGATCGGCTTTAACGTACGTCCGGATACCCAGGCTAAACAAACCGCTGAACAAGAAAAAGTGGATGTTCGCTTGCATCGGGTTATCTATAACGTGATTGAAGAGATTGAGCAAGCCATGAAAGGTATGCTGGATCCGATCTACAAGGAAAGTGTCATCGGCCATGCCGAAGTGCGTAACACCTTTAAAGTCAGCAAGGTGGGCACGATTGCAGGTTGTATGGTTACCTCCGGTAAAATATCGCGTAACGCCGAAATGCGCCTGATCCGTGACGGCATCGTTATTCATGAAGGTAAGATCGATTCACTCAAACGCTACAAAGATGATGCTAAAGAAGTGGCGCAAGGTTATGAATGTGGCATTACCTTGGAAAGCTATAGTGACGTCAAAGAAGGAGACGTCATTGAAGCCTTTATCATGGAAACGGTAGAGCGCTAACGTAAAGAGGTGATCAGACATGGCTAAAATCCGAACAGGACGCGTCAGCGAACAAATTAAGAAAGAACTCAGTCAGCTTATACAGACGGAGATGAAGGATCCTCGAATCGGCTTCATCACCGTAACCGGGGTAGATGTGACGAATGACTTGTCACAGGCTAAGGTATATCTCAGCGTACTCGGTGATGACGAGCAGAAAGCTGCTACCTTGAAAGGGCTTGAGAAAGCAAGCGGCTTTCTCCGTTCAGAACTTGGCAAAAGAATTCGTCTCCGCCATGTGCCGGAGTTGATCTTCAAGTTCGATGAATCCATTGCATACGGTAGCCGGATTGAGAAGCTGCTGGGTGAAATCGGCGAGCGCGAAGAAGATTAGACAGATCGTTTTATAAAGGAGAGGGCGAATGCAGACCTATGAACAAGAGCTGCAGCAGGCCAAAAAATTTCTGCTGGAGCATGACGATTACTTGATAGTGTCGCACGTTCAGCCCGATGGAGATGCAGTCAGTTCCACCCTTGCGGTGGGCTGGCTTCTCTCACGTTTGGGCAAAAAATTCACTATGATGAACGAAGGGGTCATTCCAAAGAGAATGAAATCCTTATGGCATGCCGATGATCTAATCAACATGTCGGAGTATCCGCCGCAGCGTTCTTTTAGTAACATTATTTGTGTCGATTGTGCCGATTTTGAGCGTGTTGGTCGGACGAAGCAGTTTTTCACTGAGGATGCAATTATCGTAAACATTGATCATCATCCGACGAACAACCGATACGGCGCTGTCAACGTGGTCCTTCCTGAGGCCGCAGCAACCGCAGAAATTCTTTTTGACCTGTTAAACTTGTTCGATATAGAGTGGGATGCTGAAGTTGCCACAGCCATATATACGGGTCTGTTAACGGACACAGGCGGCTTCCGTTATGCGAATACGTCTCCCAAAGTGATGGGTATAGCTTCAGAGCTGCTATCCTATGGAGTGAATGGACCGGAGCTTGCGGAGTCGCTGCTGGAAGAGATGACCCTTCCGCAATTGAAGGTGCTGGTCCATGCGCTGAATACATTGAACATTACACCAGACGGAAAGGTAGCCTGGGTGTATGTTACTCCTCAGCATATGATCGATACCGGAGCTGTTAATGAAGATCTGGAAGGTATCGTTAATTATCCGCGCAACATTCAAGGTGTAGAGGTTGGGATTTTGTTTAAACAAGTAGATACCGGTGCTGTCAAGGTAAGCCTGCGTTCCGCTGGAAAAGTGGACGTGGCAGCATTGGCCCAATCCTTTGGTGGAGGCGGTCATGTTCGTGCAGCAGGCTGCCGGATCGAAGGAGATTTGGAAGACACAATTTCTAAGGTAGTAGAGCAGGTGAGACAAGCACTATGACAGAACTTGAAGGTATTTTGGCGGTACACAAGCCAGCTGGATGGACTTCACATGATGTTGTCGCTAAAGTACGCCGTCTTGTCAAAATGAAAAGAATTGGTCACGCGGGGACACTGGACCCTGAGGTAACGGGCGTATTGCCTCTTTGTCTCGGGCGTGCGACCCGTGTGGTTGAATACATGCAGGAGCTTCCCAAAGAGTACCGAGCAGTTCTCCGATTAGGACTTTCTACAGATACCGAGGATATAACGGGTACGGTAATTGAGTCGGTGGATACAGTAAATGTAACGAAGGTAGAAGCGGAGGAAACACTTCGTTCCTTTCTGGGTGAGATTTCTCAGGTGCCGCCTATGTATTCAGCAGTGAAGGTTGATGGCAAAAGACTGTATGAGCTTGCCCGTGAAGGGAAGACAGTTGAACGCAAAAGCCGCACGGTTAACATTTATGAAATAGAGATGACGGGTTTTGAGGAACAGGAGAACTACACTGATATTTCTTTTCGTGTTCTGTGCTCCAAGGGAACTTATATCCGTACACTCTGTGTAGATATTGGGAAGAAACTGGGACTCCCTTCGACGATGGCAAAACTTATGCGAACCTTATCGGCGGGGATTTCCTCAACCAAATGTTTGACACTGGAACAAATCGAACAGTTTATGGAAGACGGAACGTTAAGCTCCCGATTGATCCCTGTGGATGAAGCTATCGTGCACTTGCCTGCCCACACTGTTATCGATGAGAAGAAGAATGCGGCTCTACAGGGACAGAGGTTGTCTGCCCGGGCCGTAGATCCTCCAGTTGATCACTCGGAATGTATCCGGTTGTATGACAGAGAGGACCGGTTTCTAGGTATATTCCAAAGACAGGAAGAGACGGGAGCTGTTGTTCCGGTCAAAGTCTTCTCTGTCTAAAAACTAATGATGTCCTATCCAAGTGAATTGCAGGTGAGAAGTCACATGAAAATCGTTTCTATATCTTATCCGTTAACCCCGGAACAGAAAAATGAGCTGGGTATTCCGCAGGTAGCGGCTATCGGCCAATTTGATGGCCTCCATTTGGGTCATGGCAGTGTTATTTCTACAGCTGTCGATTTAGCACGCAAAGAGTCTATACCGTCGGCAGTCATCACCTTTTACCCGCATCCGAAGGATGTAATGCGTAAAGGGAATTATGAAGGTTATTTAACGCCTCAGGTGGACAAGCAGGAGCTGCTTGCCGAAATGGGGGTTGATATACTCTATGTGGTGGATTTCAATGAGGATTTTTCACAAGTCAGTCCGGAGGATTTCGTAACGGAAATGCTCATGCCGCTTCAGCTGCATACGGCAGTGGTAGGCTTTGACTTCCGTTTCGGCTTTAAAGGTGCCGGCCGTGCAGACATGCTTCATGAGATGAGCAGAGGGACGATTCAGGTTGTCACGGTTCCACCTTTCCTTATGGACGGTGAGAAGGTGGGGAGTTCTTCCATACGAGCGGCATTGTTTAGCGGTCGGATAGAAGATGCTACCCGCTGGCTTGGTCGGAATTACCGGATTCGCGGTACAGTGATTCATGGTGAGAAGCGGGGCCGCGCTTTGGGATTTCGTACTGCAAATCTGGAGCTTGAGGCACATTATGCTACTCCGGCTTTAGGGGTTTACGCAGTTTGGGCCCAGTGCTCTAAGGATAAGGAGTGGCTCCCTGGCGTTATGAGTGTTGGTCTGAAACCTACCTTTCATGACGGTATAGTCAAGCCCATTTACGAGGTACATTTGCTTGACTTTGATGGAGACCTTTATGGACAAACCATGATTGTGGATGTTGTACAGTTTATCCGTAAGGAACTCAAATTCAATTCGGTTAACGAATTGATTGAGGGGATTTCTCGGGATGTGGCCAAAACGAGAGAGATCTTGAACAGATAATTCCATTTTTTTGGACAAATTGCGATGATCGCATTTTCTTTTTTAAATAAAGTGTGCTATACTCTTAGAGGTTGCCCGGGTAAACGGGCTTTCGTAACCTTGGCTTGGTTGTTCGATCTCACCGTCGGTAACGAGGCCAATGGCGATTATAATGAAGGAGGTGAACAGGATGGCATTGACTCAAGAACGTAAACAACAACTGATTGACGAGCACAAAACTCACGAGTCCGATACAGGATCTCCAGAGGTGCAAATCGCTATCCTAACGGAAAACATTACGAGCTTGACTGACCACTTGCGTACGCACAAGAAAGATCATCACTCCCGTCGTGGATTGTTGAAAATGGTCGGCCAACGCCGTAAGTTGCTTGCATACTTGAAAAACAAGGATGTTAAACGTTACAGCGCTTTGATCGAGAAGCTTGGATTACGCCGCTAATAATCCATAAGGTGTACGAAAGCAGCCTGGTTGTCCACTGTCCTTCTTGGAACGACAGCGGTGCAGCTGGGCTCTTTTTAGATTATAGGGATGCGGTTTATCCTTTGTATTCTTGACGACTTGTTATGGGCTCAGATTGGGTTCTTTCTGTTACATATACAGCCAGATACTGACCCGACTGAACCGCCCTGATTTTTTAAAGGGCGGTATTTCAAGAGATAAGAAAGTCTTAGCTTCGGAGAAACAGCATCCTTATCTCGCAAGAAAAACAACCGCTAAATGCGGTCTGTCTTCATTGAGATACGTCGATAAGACGGTTTTCTTTAGAGATAAGAAAGGTATCAGCTTCGGAGAAACAGCATCCTTATCTCGCAAGAAAAACAACCGCTAAATGCGGTCTGTCTTCATTGAGATGCGTCGATAAGACGTTTTTCTTTAGAGATAAGAAAGGTATCAGCTTCGGAGAAACAGCATCCTTATCTCGCAAGAAAAACAACCGCTAAATGCGGTCTGTCTTCATTGAGAATGCGTCGATAAGACGTTTTTCTTTAGAGATAAGAAAGTCTAAACTTCGGAGAAACAGCATCCTTATCTCGCAAGAAAAACAACCGCTAAACGCGGTCTGTCTTCATTGAGATGCGTCGATAAGACGTTTTTCTTTAGAGATAAGAAAGTCTAAACTTCGGAGAAACAGCATCCTTATCTCGCAAGAAAAACAACCGCTAAACGCGGTCTGTCTTCATTGAGATGCGTCGATAAGACGTTTTTCTTATGAAGAACGTAAATATAGGCAATACTTGAAATTGATAGGTAAAAATTAAAGAAGTCCTCACGAGGAGGGATTACATGGAAAAACGTGTTGAAATGCAGCTGGGAGGAAGACCACTCGTCTTGGAGACAGGCCGATTGGCTAAACAGGCTAACGCTGCAGTTATGGTCCGTTACGGCGATACGGCTGTACTGTGTACGGTAACGGCTTCAAGTGAACCAAAAGATTTGGATTTTTTCCCGCTGACCGTTAACTATGAAGAAAGATTGTACGCAGTAGGTAAAATTCCAGGCGGATTTATTAAACGTGAAGGTAGACCGAGTCAGAAAGCGATTCTGGCCAGCCGTTTGACAGACCGTCCGATTCGCCCGCTGTTTCCAGAAGGTTTCCGAAATGACGTTCAGGTATTGAATCTAGTTATGAGTGTGGATCAGGACTGTGCTCCTGATATCGCAGCCATGATTGGTACCTCCGCTGCGCTTAGCATTTCCGATGTTCCGTTTAGCGGGCCGATCGGTGGCGTAGCTGTTGGACGTATTGACGGAAAACTCATTATCAATCCGACCATTGCTGAGCAGGAAATCAGTGATGTCTATCTTGTCGTATCCGGTACGAAAGATGCGATTATGATGGTGGAAGCTGAAGCGAACGAAGTGCCTGAAGAAGTAATGCTCGAGGCGATTATGTTCGGTCATGATGAGATTAAGAAGATCGTAGCTACGATCGAGGAGCTTGTTAGCATCGCAGGTAAAGAAAAGATGGAAGTGAAACTTCATGCGGTCGATGAAACCGTAAACCGCGAGGTTCGCGAGTTTGCTGCTGAACGTTTGGTGGAAGCGGTTCGTATTGCTGAGAAGCATGCTCGTCAGGATGCGATCGATGTTATTAACGATGAAGCTTTTACTGTTTTTGAAGAGAAATACATTGAAACTCCTGAACTTTTGAAAGACGTTAAAGAGGTTTTGCATGATATCGTAAAAGAAGAAGTCAGACGCCTTATTACGCATGATAAAGTTCGTCCAGATGGACGCGGTCTGTCTGAAATCCGCCCGATCGAATGTGATACAAGCCTTCTGCCGCGTACACACGGTTCCGGTCTGTTTACACGTGGTCAAACACAAGCGCTTAGCGTTTGTACGCTTGGAGCTTTGGGTGACGTACAGATTCTTGATGGTATCGATCTGGAAGAAACGAAGCGTTTCATGCATCATTACAATTTCCCTCCGTTCAGTGTCGGCGAGGCTCGTCCTCTGCGTGCTCCAGGACGTCGCGAAATCGGACACGGTGCTTTGGGTGAACGTGCATTGTCCAAGGTTATTCCTTCAGAAGTTGACTTCCCGTACACGATTCGTCTCGTTTCCGAGGTTATTGAATCCAACGGCTCGACATCCCAAGCAAGTATTTGCGCAAGTACTCTTGCCATGATGGATGCAGGTGTGCCGATTAAAGCACCGGTTGCAGGTGTAGCCATGGGCTTGATCAAAGACGGTGATCATGTTTCTATCTTGACAGATATTCAAGGTATGGAAGATCATCTCGGGGATATGGATTTCAAGGTGGCAGGTACAGCTGAAGGCGTTACTGCAATCCAAATGGACATCAAAATTGACGGTATTGACCGCAATATTTTGCAGGAAGCTTTGGAGCAGGCCAAAGAAGGCCGTATGCACATTCTCGGTAAAATGATGGAAGTGATCCAGAAGCCAAGAGAAACTCTTTCTCAATATGCTCCTAAAATCATTACAATGCAGATTAATCCGGATAAAATCCGTGACGTTATCGGTGCAGGCGGTAAAATCATCAATAAAATTATTGAAGAAACCGGCGTGAAAATCGATATCGAACAGGACGGACGCGTATTCATCGCTTCATCCAATGCGGAGATGAACCAAAAAGCACTTTCGATTATCGAAGGTATTGTGCGTGAAGTGGCTGTAGGTGAAATTTATACTGGAACCGTTAAACGGATTGAGAAATTCGGCGCATTTGTAGAAATTCTTCCGAACAAAGACGGTCTTGTTCATATTTCCCAGCTGTCCACTGAGCGTGTGGCTAAAGTGGAGGATGTCATTGCGATCGGTGATGTGATTACCGTTAAGGTTACTGAAATCGATCAGCAAGGCCGGATTAACCTTTCCCGTAAAGCTGTTTTGACGGCTGAAACGAAGTAAGGGTAAACCGACTCACGATCTATAATGAAGGAAAGAGGCAGAAATGATTATTCTGGCTCTTTTTTTTTGGCCTTTGTGGGATTTGTTCGTTATGTAGATTGCAAGATAATTAAAGTACATAATACGTATCCTCTGCTCATAAAATGGGACAAAGCCTAACAAAGGGGATGGATGCGTCCATGAAAGGATTGAAGGCGGCGGTGCTGCTTATAGGCATCGTATCAGTGTCAGGAATTGCGGTGGTTGCAGGTTCCTGGGAATATATTAAACAGCTAAACGAAGCTCAAAGCGCTATAAACTTAGAGCAGCAGACCTCAGCTGTCGACGTGCAGCTGCTGAATGAGATTGAAGCCGAAGCAGTTAAAACGAGAATTCAGCCCGTAGATGCTAAGGTGGATTCCGTGTGGAAAGCTGTCCCCGGTTATAACGGCCAGGAGATTCATGTGGAGGAAACGTACAAGCGTAATTTAAAGAGACGAGCGGGTGAACCGATTACGTACGTCTACCGGCAAATACCAGCGAAGGTAACACTGGATCAACTGGGTGAGCATCCGATTTACCGAGGGAATCCGAATAAACCGATGGTATCTTTGATGATTAACGTCGCTTGGGGCAACGAATTCATTGAACCGATGCTAAACATCCTGGATGAGGAAAAGATTAAAACGACTTTTTTTCTGGACGGAAGCTGGCTGGCGAAAAACCCGGAGCTGGCTGCTGAAATATTGAAAAGAGGCCACGAGGTCGAGAATCACGCATACTCTCATCCGAATATGAGCCAGCTGAGCCGGAGCCGTGCAGAGCTGGAAATTGCAAAAACGCAGGATCTGCTCAAGGAAAAACTAGGTGTAACGAACAAATGGTTCGCTCCTCCATCCGGTGATTTTAATCAGCAGACTGTTTCTATTGCACAAGCACGCGGCTTGAAAACCGTTATGTGGACACTTGATACCGTGGATTGGAGGAATCCTTCACCGGAATCCGTCGTGCAAAAAATTTCAAAAAAAGTTGAGCCTGGCTTCCTGATCTTGATGCATCCTACCAACTCGTCCTCTAAAGCACTTAAAGGCATGATCCAGGGGATACGCGCTAAAGGACTGCAAATCGGTACAGTAAGCGAAACTTTATCACCGGAACGGATTATACCTTATGGAAGTTGAGTGACTCTTTTAAGTTTGATACAATGTATGGATGGCATCAATCACATTTATTATAGATTGAGTGAATCTAAGGAGCAGTTAGGAGGGCCTTTCGTGAAAAAAATACAGCTGTCAAACGGCCTGAGAGTAGTTATGGAACAAATCCCGACATGTCGTTCGGTCTCCTTCGGGATTTGGGTCAAAACCGGATCTCGCAATGAATCGCTGGATATAAACGGGATTACCCATTTTATTGAACATATGATGTTTAAAGGAACCGACCGGTTTGATGCTCGCGCGATAGCAGAGCAGTTCGATGCGATAGGCGGCAATGTGAATGCATTTACTTCGAAAGAATATACGTGTTATTACGCGAAGGTGCTGGATGAGCATCTTCCGATTGCTGTAGATGTGTTGTCGGATATGTTCTTTAATTCGCGACTTGATCCAGAAGAGCTGACGAAAGAAAAGAATGTAATTCTTGAAGAAATCGCTATGTATGAAGACACACCGGATGATCTGGTTCATGATCTGATGTCTCTTTCCGCTTACGGGGATCATCCGCTGGCTTATCCGATTTTAGGTACGAAAGAACGTCTCGAAGCGATGGACTCCGATGCTCTTAGATCGTATATGAACAGTCATTACACGATTGAGAATACGGTAATTGCCCTAGCTGGGAATATTGACGATAGTGTTATTGAACTGCTGGAGCGTCACTTTGGCGCTTTCAAGAACAACGGTACAAGCCAGCATTTAACAGTTCCGGTATTTCAGGACGGAATGCTCTACCACAAGAAGAAGACAGAACAGAACCATATCTGTCTTTCCTTTCCGGGAAGTTCAATCGGAGATGAGCTCCAATATGCAATGGTTCTACTCAACAACGCCATTGGTGGAGGTATGAGCTCGCGTCTGTTTCAGGAGATTCGTGAGAAGCGGGGGCTTGCTTACTCGGTATATTCCTATCACAGCTCTCATGCGGATAGTGGTATGTTTACGATCTATGCGGGTACAGCGCCTAAACAGACGAAGGATGTGCTCGAGCTGACTAAAGAGATCTTGTCGGATCTAGCTGTGAAGGGAATGACAGAAGAAGAGCTGCATAAAGGCAAAGAGCAGTTGAAGGGAAGTCTTATTCTGAGCTTGGAAAGCACGGGTAGCCGCATGAACCGACTTGGCAAAAATGAACTTATGCTCGGCCGTCACTACACCTTGGACGAAATGATCCAGCGCATTGAGCTAGTTACCATGAAAGATATCCAAAAAGTATTAAACCGTATGTTTGAAACCCCGTTTGCTCTAGCGATGGTTGGGTCCTCAGATAAAGCGCTGAACAAAATTAGGAGGGACGAATTTGTTGCACTACGTTCAAATTAACAGATTACCCGGAAATGAAGATGTGAAACTTCCGGTCAAAATGTCGGAGCTTGCAGCTGGCTTTGATCTGCATGCTGCTGTGGAGGAACCGGTTATACTGATGCCGGGAGAGCGGAAGCTGATTCCAACGGGCATTGCCATCGCCATGCCTGGTGAATTGGAAGCCCAAATCAGGCCTCGCAGCGGACTGGCATTTAAACATGGTATTACATGCCTGAACACACCAGGTACAATTGACGCTGATTACCGCGGTGAGATTAAAGTGCTGCTAATTAACTTGGGACAAGAACCGTTTACGATTGAGCGCAACGAGCGCATCGCTCAAATGGTGTTCCAAACCGTGCCGTCTGTTGAATTTGTACAGGTAGACGAACTATCGGATACCGTTCGGGGAGCCGGCGGATTCGGACATACTGGCAAATAGACACACACTTTTAGTTTGAAGTTATAATGGTTTATTCTATAGGACCGTTCCGGAACTTCCGGAACGGTTTTTTTGTATGTTCTTTGATCGATTAACATATTGGCGAAGTTTCAAGACTGCTCCGCTCACCTATGTTTAGGCTACCGCATAAGATGGTCTATACTTGGTTGGGAAAGGAGCGAGCCTTGCATGCTGACAGGAGTCCGTACCGTCTTTATTGGCGGAGACGCACGGCAGATTGAGGTTATTCGAAAATGTGCCGAGATGGATGCCGCTGTATCGATTGCCGGCTTTGACAAATTGCAGGATTCCTTCCAGGGAGTAGCCCGAGAGCCACTTACGGCTGAGCTGCTGTCGGGGGCTGATGTCCTGGTGCTGCCCGTCGTTGGCTGTGATGATGAGGGCCGGATCGGCGCACTGTACGCGGAAGGGCCTTTAAAGCTGGAAGAGGAACACATCCAGGCAATGCCGAAACACGGAGTAGTTTATACGGGCATGGCTAAGAGCTACTTGAGGGCTCTGTGCGAAAAAAATAACATCAAGCTGGTTGAGCTGTTGGAGCGTGATGATGTAGCGATTTATAACTCTATTCCAACTGCGGAAGGCGCACTGATGATGGCCATTCAAAATACAGATTTTACGATACATGGATCGACCAGTATGGTGTTAGGTATGGGACGGACTGGATTTACAATGGCTAGGAGTTTGCAGGGATTAGGCGCCAAAATCAAAATGGGTGTCCGCAAAAGCGATCATTTCGCTAGAGCAGAGGAAATGGGCTGGAAGCCATTTTCAATTAAGGATCTGGGTGCTCAAGTGTCAGATATTGACCTGCTATTTAATACGATTCCAACGATGATTGTCACAGCACAGATTATATCCAAGATGCCCCGTGAGGCTGTAATAATCGATCTCGCCTCTGCACCTGGCGGATGTGATTTCCGTTATGCCGAGAAAAGAGGCATTAAAGCTATGCTTGCACCTGGACTACCCGGAATCGTAGCTCCAAAAACAGCCGGTATTATTATGGCCAACACGTTAGTGGAGTTGATTTCAGAGGAAATCAAGATTCGGGGGGATGCGTAAATGAATTGGAATGGTAAAACGGTAGGTTATGCTTTGACGGGATCACACTGTACGCTGGAAGAAGTTATGCCGCAAATTAAACGCTTCAAAGACGGCGGTGCAAATGTGGTGCCGATCGTATCAGGAACGATCATGACGACGGATACCCGATTCGGCACATCGGAAAATTGGCAGAAACAGTTGAAAGATATAACGGGTAATGATATTATTTCTACAATTGTTGAGGCGGAACCATTAGGCCCTTCCAAGCTTCTGGACGTTCTGGTCATCGCACCTTGCACAGGAAATTCGACAAGCAAGCTAGCTAACGCCATGACGGATACCCCTGTCTTGATGGCAGCCAAAGCGCAAATGAGAAACTGCCGGCCGCTTGTGCTGGCTATTTCGACGAACGATGGACTTGGATTGAATGCTGCAAATATCGCAAAACTGCTGGTTACGAAAAATATTTATTTTGTTCCTTTCGGACAGGATAATCCACAGCAGAAACCGAATTCGCTTGTTGCCAGAATGGAACTTATTCCGGAAACCTGTTATGCAGCCCTTGAGGGGAAACAGCTGCAGCCTATGATCATTGAACGGTTTCATTCAGCATAAAGTTTAGAATCAGTAGCAGAGACAGTTTAAATCATGAAGGGGAGACATACCAGATGAGCGAGCAAAAGTTTAATGTGGCCGTCGTTGGAGCGACCGGAGCGGTTGGAGAACAGATATTAGGACTTTTAGAGAAGCGGGATTTTCCGATTGCTGAACTGAAGCTTCTGTCCTCTGCTAGATCCGCAGGGAAGGTCGTTAAATTCAAAGGTCATGATGTTACAGTACAAGAGGCAACCCCCGACAGTTTTGCAGGCGTTGACATTGCATTGTTCAGCGCAGGTGGAGATGTTAGTAAAGAACTGGCCCCACACGCTGTACGTCATGGAGCTGTATGCATCGATAACACGAACGCTTTCCGCATGGACCCGGACAAAGTTCTGGTCGTACCGGAAGTAAATGCGGAGAAGATTGATGAACATAATGGTATTATCGCTAATCCTAACTGTTCTACGATTCAAATGGTAGCTGCGCTGAAGCCGCTGCATGATGCTTTTGGTATATCCCGCATCATAGTTTCCACCTATCAGGCTGTATCAGGTGCAGGTAATCAGGCGATTCAGGAAATGCTGCGCCAGAGTATGGAAGTGCTGGCAGGAAACGATGTTCAACCGGACATTCTGCCGGTCGGATCGCTTCCGGTGAAACATCAGATCGCGTTTAACGCTATTCCGCAGATCGATAAATTTGCGGATAACGGATATACATTGGAAGAAATGAAAATGGTCCGTGAGACCAAAAAAATAATGGGCGACGAATCCATTGAAGTTACGGCTACCTGCGTTCGCATTCCGGTTGTACATGGTCATTCAGAGTCTGTGTATGTTGAATTCAAGAATGACTACGAGCTGGAAGAGATAAAGACGCTGCTTGAAGCCGCTCCGGGTGTTACACTCGTTGACGATCCCGCTTCACAGGCATATCCCCTTGCAACGGATGCAGCAGGCAAACCGGACGTATTTGTCGGACGCTTGCGCCGTGATCTAGGACATAACCGCGGCCTGAATATGTGGATCGTCTCGGATAACCTGCTAAAAGGCGCGGCTTGGAATGCTGTGCAAATTGCCGAAATCATCGTTTCCAAACGAAACGGCCAGGCTTAAAGCTGGCCGTTTCAGTCCATCGGCGCCTTGTTTGGTTCTCCGGCATAAACAACGGAGGAATACACATGCGTATTCTGGTTCAAAAATTCGGAGGCACTTCGTTATCCTCGCCACAGGCGAGAACTCATGTCATTGAACATATTCGCCGTGAGCTTGCCAGGCAGTATCGGCTGGTCGTGGTCGTGTCGGCGATGGGGCGTCGAGGAGAACCCTATGCAACGGATACACTTCTAGATTGGAGTGAGCAGAACGGTAACGGCCTTCCACTCCGGGAAAAAGACTTGCTGCTCTGCTGTGGTGAGATCATATCGGCAGCAACGCTGTGCAGTCTTCTTCAGCATGAGGGGATTACAGCGACTGTGCTTACAGGTGCTCAAGCTGGATTTATCACAGATAATCAGTTCGGCAACGCGCGAATATTGGATGTGAGACCGGATCGGGTTCGAGCAGAACTGGAGAATGTCCAGGTAGTCATTGTGACCGGATTTCAGGGACAGACAGAGTCCGGTGATTTTACGACACTTGGACGGGGTGGCAGTGACACATCAGCCACGGCGTTGGGCGCTTCGCTACGGGCAGAAATGGTCGATATTTATACAGACGTGAACGGTATTTTGACAGCCGATCCTAGAATTGTTGAGGATGCCAGATCGCTAAGCCATGTGAGCTATACAGAAATTTGTAATATGGCACATCAAGGAGCAAAAGTCATTCATCCGCGCGCGGTCGAAATTGCAATGCAATCGCTCATCCCTGTTCGAGTCCGTTCAACCTTTACGGATAGTGAGGGAACACTTGTTACGCAACCAGACGGCTTTCATGATGTGCAGATGGGAATCATTGACCGGTTTGTTACCGGTGTGGCTTATGTTAACAACGTTACACAGATTTCTGTAGATTGTGACCGTACGGAAGGTCTTCAGTTAAAAGTGTTTAAAACAATGGCTGAAAACTCGATAAGCGTTGACTTTATTAACGTTACTCCTACAGGTGTTCTATATACTGTATTTGATAGTGATTCGGAGAAAGCGATCTCGGCTTTACAGGGATTGAACCTGAAACCGAGGAGCCTTTCAGGCTGTGCTAAAGTTTCTGTGATCGGGGGAGGCATTAACGGTGTTCCCGGGATCATGGCCAGAATCGTGGAAGCTCTCAGCGAGCATGATATTCCAATTCTCCAATCTGCAGATTCAAATACAACGATATGGGTCCTTGTAAAAAAAGAGGATATGGTTCAGGCGCTTCGGGCGCTTCATAGTAAATTTGAGCTTCACCGTTGAAATTTGTCGATTACTCGGCTTTGCCGAAATAGATAGGAGGAAACATTGTGGATTTCGGAAGATTGATTACGGCCATGGTTACCCCTTTTGATGCAAATGGTGAGATCAATTGGGACGAGACTGCAAGGCTGATCGATTATTTAATTGTAGATCAGAAGTCTGATTCCCTTGTGGTTGCAGGAACTACAGGAGAATCCCCAACGTTAAGCGAGGATGAGAAGCTGAAGTTATTCCAGTTTGTTGTTAAGCATGTGGCTGGAAGAAGCAAAGTCATCGCAGGAACGGGAAGTAATGATACAGCTCACTCCATAGAACTAACCCAAAAAGCAGAGCAATGCGGTGTCGACGGAATTCTTCTCGTGGCGCCTTATTACAACAAACCGAATCAGGAAGGTCTGTATCGGCATTTCGAAGCTATTGCGAAATCAACCTCGCTTCCGATCATGTTGTATAATGTGCCAGGGCGGACAGGAATCAGCTTAAGTACTGCAACAACACTGAGTCTTGCTGAAATACCTAACATTGTGGCGACTAAGGAGTGTGCCTCCTTGGATCAGGTAACCCAGATTGTTGCGGGGGCACCTGAACAGTTTATCGTATATTCAGGCGATGATTCCGCTGCTCTTCCGGCGCTTTCGGTAGGTGCATACGGGATTGTAAGCGTGGCAAGTCATGTGGCTGGCTCCGTGATGAAGGATATGATTGATGCCTATACCCAAGGTCAAGTGCAAGAAGCGGCCAAACTACATCAGAAGTTGTTCCCACTATACAAAGGATTGTTCGAATGCCCGGATCCGCTCCCGAATCCGTCTGCTGTTAAATATGCTCTTGAAGTGAAAGGATACAAGGTAGGTGGAGTCCGCTTGCCGTTGATTTCCCCGAGCGAGAGCGAGTCTGTATATATCCAAAAATTGCTCGAAGACTTGTAATTCAAACGGTTACGAAGACAAATAATATGTATTTATCTCATAAATCCCGAAAAATCGCCTTTTTTACACAAGAAGGCGGTTTTTCTTTTATAAAACGCCGCTTTATAGGGGTATCCTATGCCTTACTGGGTGGGTGACTTGTGTTTTCACTTTTTCTTCATGTATAATGAATTCAAGTGACTGGGTGCGGTATATTTTTGAAATTTAATATAACATTGGTGGACGTCCAAAACTATAGGAGGGTTAGATTCATTTGTCTAAAAAAATAAATAACGATAAACTATCGATTTTCGCCTTGGGTGGCGTCGGTGAAATCGGGAAGAACATGTATGTCGTTCAGTATGCCAATGACATCGTTGTCGTGGATGCGGGCTTGAAGTTCCCGGAAGAGGACATGCTTGGAATCGATATTGTTATTCCTGATATTTCCTATCTGACTGAAAATCGTGATAAAGTGAGAGGTATTTTGCTGACTCACGGCCACGAAGACCATATTGGCGGATTGCCGTACGTGCTGAAACATCTGAATGTTCCAGTATATGGAACAAAGCTGACGCTGGGCCTGGTAGAGAACAAGCTGAAGGAAGCGAATTTGCTGGGCGAAACGAAGCGAATTCTCATTCATGCTGATTCTGAAATCCAGCTTGGCAGCACGCTCAAAGCTACTTTTTTCAAAACAAATCACAGTATTCCGGATTCCGTCGGGATTTGTATCGACACACCGGAAGGCTGCGTAGTTCATACCGGTGACTTTAAATTCGATCATACTCCAGTGAATGATCAGTATGCCGATTTGCAGCGTATGGCTGAAATCGGAAGCAAAGGTGTTCTGGCACTGCTGTCAGACAGCACGAATGCAGAGAAACCGGGTTTTACTCCATCTGAGAAAAACGTTGGTATCGTGCTTGAGGATATTTTCCGTAAGGCGGATCAGCGTGTTGTTGTTGCAACATTCGCATCGAATGTTCACCGAATTCAACAGGTGATGAACGCGGCTGAATCGACAGGTCGTAAAGTGACCGTTATCGGTCGCAGTATGGTGAATGTTGTTTCCATCGCTTCCGACTTGGGATACCTTCACATTCCAGACGGAATGCTAATTGAACCAGAGGAAGTTAACAAGATGGCTGCCGATCGTGTGGTTGTACTGTGTACTGGCAGTCAAGGCGAGCCGATGTCTGCATTGACACGCATGGCCCGTTCGACACATCGTAAAGTGGATATTTTACCTGGTGATACCGTTATTATTGCAGCAACACCTGTACCAGGTAATGAAAAATATGTGGGACGCACGATTGATGAGCTGTTCCGTCTCGGTGCAGATGTTATTTATAGCGGTTCCAATTCCGGTGTTCACGTATCTGGACACGGAAGTCAAGAAGAACTTAAACTTATGCTGAACCTGATGAGACCGAAATATTTCATACCTGTTCATGGTGAATTCCGTATGCAACGTCGTCATGCGTTGCTTGCTGAATCCGTAGGCGTTGATCCTGATAATATTTTCATTACGGATCTGGGTGAGATTGTTGAGATTCAAGGCGGCTCTGCACGTAAAGCCGGTAAAGTGACAGCTGGCAACGTACTGATCGACGGACTGGGTGTTGGCGATGTTGGCAACATTGTGCTCCGTGACCGTAAGCTGCTTTCTCAAGATGGTATTTTGGTTGTAGTTGTTACTCTTAGCAAACAAAACGGATCCATTGTATCCGGTCCAGATATTATTTCCCGTGGTTTCGTATATGTGCGTGAATCAGAAGGTTTGCTGGAAGAGAGCAACCGAATCGTTTCGAGTACATTGCAGAAGCTAATGAGTGAAAATGTTAATGAATGGGCTTCACTTAAAACAAGTGTGAAAGACGCGTTGGGACGTTTCCTTTACGAACAAACACGCCGCAGACCGATGATTCTTCCGATCATTATGGAAGTCTAATCTTTTACAAACTAACAGAATAATCAGGCACACAGTCGCCCCTTTCGCAGGTAATATTGGACGGTTTCCTCGAAAGGGGCTTTTTATATTGTGTGAATTACTCCAAAATGTGACGAGGGTGTTCTGCAAAGGCATAATTCGGTCTATATGTTTGCCATACTACACTATAGTGCAACATGACTATGATATAAGGCAGGGTGTAAATATGGAAAACAACTCAAACGATAGAAGATCAGCATTTGGAGAAGAGACGGAACTTCCGGCAATCCCATCGGAAGACAATAAAAAACCGACAGTCATCGATACAATCCAGCAGTTGGGGCAAACCAGTGTGCCCGCAGGCGGTGAGTCCAATATTTTTTGTATGACAATAATCGGTCAGATTGAAGGACATATCGTACTGCCGCCGCAAAATAAGACGACCAAATACGAGCATATCATTCCGCAATTGGTTGCTGCAGAGCAAAATCCACGGATTGAAGGCCTGCTCATTATTTTGAATACGGTTGGGGGAGACGTCGAAGCGGGTCTTGCTATCGCAGAGATGATAGCCTCGCTAACGAAACCGACCGTCACTGTTGTCATTGGAGGGGGTCACAGCATCGGTGTACCGATTGCAGTAGCTTCGAGTCATTCTTTCATCGCTGAAAGTGCAACGATGACGATTCATCCGATCCGGATGAGCGGGCTGGTTATAGGGGTACCGCAGACTTTTGAATATATGGAGAAAATGCAGGAGCGTGTCGTCCGTTTTGTGACATCCCATTCCAGAATCACTGAGGAACAATTCAAAGATTTGATGTTTAAAACGGGTGAGTTGAACCGGGATATCGGTACAGCCGTGGCAGGTACAGACGCTGTGAAATACGGATTAATGAATGAAGTGGGCGGAATCGGACAGGCTTTGGCCAGATTGAACGGGATGATTGGAGAACGGAAAAATGTTAGTGCAGGAGGTATTACCCAATGACGCTATACACCGTGATGCCGCAAGAAGTAATCTGGATGGAAGAAACTCAGCTTCATCAACCGGCTCAAACGATGGAACTCCAAATTGGCAGCAAGCTTTTGCAGGTCGAACTGCTGAGTGACAACAAGGCAAAAATATTACGCTTGCTAAATTGTGAGCTTGGGGATTATTTAGATCCGCTTTATGCTCCTGGCAGTACCATTTCGTTCGTTCCTGTCATTGGAACAAAATAGGGCTAAAGTCTGAAAACAGAACATAGGTACGCCACCGGAATATATGTTATAATATGGCTTCGGGGGTGACACTTTTGGCAAAACGCAAGCGAAAGAAAAGGGCTGTATTTGCCTCAGTCCTAAAGTATGAAATATATGGAATAATACTGATGACACTCTCGGTGATTGCTTTATCTGGAGAGGCACCGGTAGGACGCTCCTTATCTAAGATGTCAGGATACGTGCTGGGTAAATACTATTTTGTAATCCCCCTGATCGGAATTTATTACGGATTAATGGTGATGATTCACCGGAAATGGCCCAAGCGCTGGAACAGCCGTAGAACAGGGGTGCTTCTGCTAGTCCTATCCCTGACACTGATGAGCAGTATTAGTGGATTGGAGCCGAAGCTGGCCCCGATTGGGCAACTGAACTCGGGTAATGTACTTACCCAGATACATAGCGATTTACAAGGTGAGCTTTTACATGGTAAAACGGACGGAAACCATCCGGTGATGGGAAAGGATATTAGCGGAGGCTATGCAGGTGCATTGCAGTTTTCTCTCCTGCTTATGTTTTTTGGTGGCATTGGTGCCCGTCTTATTATGATTGTCATGCTGTTCATTAGCTTCATGCTGATCACAAATCTGTCGTATGTGGATCTTATGCGTATGCTTCGTACTCGCTTAGTTAATGCAAGTGCGCATATACAGAAGAAAATGCAGGGACGCCAGACCAAGGCTAAAGCTTCAGCTTCGAAGGCTGAACGAAAGAAACCGCAGAGTCTTCCGGTGTATGAGGATGAAGATGATGACAGTGATGACCTGGATGATGTTGATATGTCGTTGTCCAGACGAAAATCGCCGCTATTGTTCCAACTATTTGGTAACAAGGGGTCTAAATCTAAGAATAAGGTAGAAGAAGAGGCTCAGGACAGTGTTATGAATTCGGGCAAGGGCGGTCCAGTTGCCACGGAAGTAGCGGGCTTGCCTGGCATCGATCCGGTAAAAGATCACTCATTCGATTACGATATGCCAGGGGAAGCGAGTATACAATCACCGGCTCCGACCTCACCCATTATTCGGGATTTCTTCGAGCAGGTTAAACATGAAGGTGTAGTGGAGGAAGAGGAACCGGATGAAATGGACTCTTCACATTTCCAAGAGACCGCTACGGATGCTGTACCCGATAGCGCTGGAGAGATGGAACCGGGAATGGCAGAACATGCCTCGAAGCCCGTTTCGGGACAAACTTCTGAAGGAGAGGAGGGCCAAGAGAGCACTCCTATTACACCGCCACCGCCTCCACCGAAACCTTATAAGCTTCCTCCGTTCCGTCTGCTCTCCAAGCCTAATAATGGCGGTAAGCCGGGAGATCAGAATGACTACATGCAGACGGCCCGTAAGCTAGAAGCTACTCTTGAAAGCTTCGGCGTCCGTGCTAAAGTGCTGGAGGTTGTCCGTGGCCCATCTGTAACCCGGTATGAGATTCAGCCGGATATCGGAGTGAAGGTCAGCCGGATTGTAAGTTTAACGGATGACATTGCGCTTGCTCTCGCAGCCAAGGATATCCGTATGGAGGCACCGATACCAGGCAAATCAGCAATTGGTATCGAGGTACCGAACAATGAGGTGTCTATAGTAACGATGCGGGAAGTAATGGAGACGCCGATGTTCCAGGATGCACAGTCCAAGCTGTCCATTGCTTTCGGACGTGACATTTCTGGACAGACGATTGTCGGGAATCTTGCCCGGATGCCCCATCTGCTCGTAGCCGGTGCCACAGGCTCCGGTAAGTCGGTATGTATTAACGGGATTATCACTAGCATTCTATATAAAGCCAAGCCGGATGAAGTGAAATTTCTAATGGTCGACCCCAAAATGGTCGAGTTAAATGTGTACAACGGAATTCCTCATCTGATGGCTCCAGTGGTAACCGATCCTAAACGGGCTTCACTGGCCCTCAAGAAGATCGTGGTTGAAATGGAAAAACGCTATGAGTTGTTTTCCAAATCGGGTACACGAAATATCGAAGGCTATAACAACCTGATGAAAGATAATCCGTCAGCGGTATTGCCTTACATTGTCGTTATCGTGGACGAGCTCGCCGATCTGATGATGGTCGCAGCACATGATGTGGAGGAGGCGATAACCCGTCTCGCTCAAATGGCGCGTGCAGCGGGTATCCATCTGATTATTGCCACTCAGCGTCCTTCTGTAGACGTCATTACAGGTGTCATCAAGGCGAATATACCTTCCCGGATCGCGTTCGGTGTATCGTCACAGGTCGATTCCAGAACGATTCTGGATATGGCGGGAGCAGAAAAACTGCTTGGCCGCGGTGATATGCTGTTCATGCCAATGGGTTCATCCAAGCCCGTTCGGGTTCAAGGCGCATTTATGAGTGATCAGGAAGTGGAGAATATTGTAGGCTTTGTCCGGGATCAAGGGCAGGCGGAATACGATGAGTCTCTTGTTCCTGAAATAGATGAATCCTCAACCTCCGATGATGAGGTGTTGGATGAACTGTATGATCAGGCTGTAAATATTATTTTGGAAGCGAAGCAGGCATCGGTATCTTTGTTGCAGCGACGTATGCGTGTTGGGTACACCCGTGCTGCACGGTTGATCGATTCAATGGAAGCCAGAGGGGTTATCGGTCCTTACGAGGGCAGTAAGCCACGGGAGGTTCTCATGTCGATGGAGCAGTATCAGCAGAGTCGAGTCAGTTCATAACTATAATTAGGGGGTGTCCCAAAGGTCTATTGACCTGGGATGCCCCCTTTGTCTGTTGTAAGACGCTGTTGATAGCAATGATCAGAGGAACAGCTTACATAAATCCTTGGGTATAACTGGTATTTGTTTAGTAGGTGATAGCACAATTTTAATTACATTTTAGAAACGGGTTTTGCCTTGGAGAGGGAGAAACCGTTTCTTTTTTGCATTGTGTGAGTGACAGATCTACTTCCTCTTGAAAGGTCGTGCATAGGAAACAGGCATGCTTGTCATAATAACTTTAGCGATCCTGTTAAATCACAAGAGAAAGGTAGAGCGCAGCATGAAAAACGCAAAGATTTGGCTACTTATCGGTGCCGTGGTGTTGATAACGGCGTCTATTTTCTCCCAGGCAAAGGTCACATCCAAAACCGAACGTACTCCGCTCACACAGGAAGCCGTGCCGACTTTTAGCCAGGCTATTCTGAAATTCGGTTCTACCGGTGAGGATGTATATGAGCTACAAGGACGACTGAAGTATCTAGGGTTTTATCACGGTAAGATTGATAGTGTTTTTGGCTCTAAGACGCGAGGTTCTGTCAAATGGTTTCAATCCGAATTCGGTATGAAAGTCGACGGTATTGTTGGTCCAAAGGTAAAACTCCGGTTGTATAATGCTACGAAAGACTGGCGTCCAACAGAGCCTAAACTTCATGAAAACTGGGCTGCTAATAAGGGTAACACAGGCAAAAAGAAAGAGAGAGCCAATCTTTCTTCTGCCAACCCGATGGGATTGTCAGACAATGATTTGAAGATTATGGCAAATGCTGTTTATGGAGAAGCCCGCGGTGAACCGTTTGAAGGACAGGTTGCAGTTGCTGCTGTCATTCTTAACCGTGTCAAATCGCCGAGCTTTCCAAACACGCCATCAGGCGTTATTTTCCAGCCTCGAGCATTCACAGCTGTAGCTGACGGACAAATCTGGCTGGAGCCGAACGAAACTGCCAAAAAAGCGGTTCTTCAGGCCTTGAACGGCTGGGATCCTTCGGGAGGATGTCTCTATTACTTTAACCCGAAGACGGCTACTTCTGCGTGGATCTGGACCCGTCCTCAAGTGAAAACCATAGGACAGCATATTTTCTGTATGTAATGTCGCAGGGAGCAATCGAGGGTTTGTCTTCGGTTGCTTCTTCACTTTGTGATGGGTTAGAATGGAACTAAATTACATCTTTGTGCACCATCAATATATGTGGTAAGGGAGTTTTGGACCTTGACGACGAAAACGGGATTTGAACACGGCACGGCTGGCGGTATCCGGATTCATGTGCTGCCGACCCGCCGCTTCAAAACATTCGCAATTTCGCTGTATGCGGGAAGTCCACTGGATGAGAACACAGTGACAACAACGGCGCTGACACCGTTTGTGCTGCGGAGAGGTACGGTTTCCTATCCGGAGACCCGGGCCTTCCGTGAGCGGCTTGAACAACTGTATGGAGCAGGTTTCGGATTTGATGTTTATAAACGCGGAGATCACCAGATTGTTCATTTTCGAATGGACACAATCAACGATTCCTTTGTTCAGAGTCCAGAGAGCCTTTTGAAATCGTCTTTTGCTTTTTTGGGCGAAGCTCTAACTGCACCAACTCTTGAAAACGGAGTATTTCGTACATCTTATGTTCAGACGGAGCGGGACACTGTACGTAAAAAGCTGGAAAGCATTGTGAATGACAAAATCCGCTATGCGGCCGAGCGTTGTATTGAGGTTATGTGCAGAAATGAGCCTTACCGGCTTCATCCTCTGGGTCAGCGTAAGGACCTGGACGGTATTACGGCGGAAAGTCTGTATGGAGCCTACAGTAAATGGCTAAACGAAGCCGTATTTGATCTTTACGTTGTCGGAGATACGTCCATCGACGAAGTGAAAAAGCTTGTCGAAGAGCATTTTGCTATGGGTCGCTCTAGTACGGCAGAATATACGGCCTCCGTTGTTCGTTCGGACTCTTCCGAACCACAGACGGTTGTCGAGAAGCTTGATATTAATCAGGGTAAGCTGAATCTTGGTCTACGCAGCAAAATTACGTATAGCGATAAAGATTACGCAGCAGCCTTGATGTACAATGGAATTCTGGGTGGATACCCTCATTCCAAGCTGTTTGTGAATGTCCGGGAGAAGGAAAGTTTGGCGTATTACGCATCATCCCGTTATGACGGCCACAAAGGCATCGCGACGATTCAATCAGGTATCGAAATCCAGAATTACGAAAAAGCGGTTGATATTATTCGGAAACAGTTAGACGATATGGCCTCAGGTGTCATATCGGACATTGAAATGACACAGACCAAGGCTATGATTCGGAATGTGATTAAGGAAATGCAGGATTCAGCCTTTGAGTTAATTGCCTATGATTTTAACCGTCAGCTGTCCGGTAAGGAGCGTACTGCGGAGGAACTTCTGGAGCAGGTGGGTAATATTTCCACAGAAGACGTTACACGTGCCGCATCTGCATTTTCGCTGGATACGATTTATTTCCTGAAAGGTCAAAAGGAGGAATAGACGGTGCAAAGCATTCATTATGAGAACCTGCAGGAAACGTTGTATTATGAAGTGCTGGATAATGGACTGCACGTGTATGTGCTGCCAAAGCCTGGGTTCCAAAAAACATACGCAACGTTTGCCACAAAATACGGCTCAGTAGACAATCATTTTCGCGTAGAGGGCGAGTCGGAAGTCAGAGTTCCTGACGGCATTGCCCACTTTCTTGAGCATAAAATGTTTGAAGAGCCCGAAGGCGACATTTTCGCTAAATTTGCGTCGAACGGAGCCTCAGCGAACGCGTTTACAAGCTTTGATCAGACGGTATACCTGTTCTCTGCAACAGAGAACATTATGGCGAATCTGGAGACACTGATTGACTTTGTTCAGAACCCTTATTTTACAGATCAGAACGTAGAGAAGGAAAAAGGGATCATCGGACAGGAAATCAATATGTACCAAGACAATCCAGACTGGCGCGTCTATTTCGGGTTGATCGAAGCGATGTATAAAGTGCACCCGGTGCATATTGACATTGCGGGAACCGTCAAGTCGATTGGAACGATTACGAAAGAAGACTTATACACGTGTTACAATGCCTTTTATCATCCAAGCAATATGCTGCTGTTTGTTGTCGGTGGTGTGAGTCCAGAAGAGACCATCTCAATGGTGAAGGCCAATCAGGCTGGAAAAAATTACGAGAAGCAGGGGAGCATTGAGCGTCTATTCGATCAGGAGCCGCTAGAAGTTGCGCAGAAACGTAAGGTGAGCCGGCTCGCGGTTTCTTTGCCAAAATGTCTGTTCGGCTTCAAGGAGAAGAGTAGTGGTCTTGCGGGTGAAGATCAGCTTCGTCTTGATCTGACAACCAAGTTGATGCTGGATCTGCTGTTTGGCTCAAGCACAGAGCTGTATCAGAAACTTTATGACGAGGATCTGATTTCGGACAATTTTTCCCATGAATTCAATAGCTCGCCTCAGTACGCTTTCTCTGCTGCAGGCGGTGACACGAAAGATCCTGAGCAGCTTCTTCAGCGTATTCGTGAGGAAGTGGAACGCTTGAAGGAAAACGGATTTAATCAGTCTGACTTTGAACGGGCCCGGAAAAAGAAAATGGGCGGTTACCTGCGCATGCTTAATTCCCCAGAGAACATCGCGCATGAATTTACAAGATACCAGTTCAGAGGGAGCAATCTGTTCTCGATTCTGCCGGTATATGAGTCCATTTCACTGGAGGATGTTAACCGCAGACTGCAGGAACATGTGGATTGGAATCAGCTTTCTGTTTCCCTTGTTGTTAGTCCGGAATGAACAATCTTAAGGGAGAGGTTCAGAAACCGATTGGGGAAATGACGGTATTGATCACAGGGGCCAGCAGAGGCATTGGAGCGGCGATAGCTGAGCGTTTTGCTGCTGTCGGCATGAATATCATTATTCACTACATGAGTTCTCATGAGGCCGCTAACGAGGTTGCACGCCGCTGTATGAGCCATGGATCAAAGGTATTGACGGTTTCTGCAGATCTGAAGGATAAGGATCAGATTTTGCGGATGCAAGAGAAGCTGCAGAGTCATGGCATGGAGCCTGATATTTTGGTCAACAACGCGGGGATTTCACACTATGGCCTGCTGTCGGATGTGACAGAAGAAGAGTGGGATACAGTTATGTCAGTCAACCTGAAAGGTGCATTCTTATGCACACAAGCCTTTATGGGGAGGATGGTTTCACAGCGTTTCGGGCGGATCATCAATGTATCCTCAGTATGGGGACTTTCCGGTGCTTCATGTGAGGTGTTATATTCCACGAGCAAGGGAGGACTTAATGCGTTCACAAAAGCGCTGGCAAAGGAACTGGCTCCTTCCGGTGTGACAGTCAATGCGGTTGCTCCGGGTGCGGTGGATACGTCCATGCTCGGTCATTTGGAGGCTGATGAAATTCGTATGCTGGAGGAAGAAATTCCGGCGGGACGCCTTGCGCAGCCGGATGAAATCTCTTCGCTTGTTTACTTCTTGGCTTTGCCGGAGTCCGGTTACATTACGGGTCAGGTCATCAGTCCAAACGGCGGATGGGTGACCTGAGGCAGTTGTATTAATCATGATGGTGCATTTCTCCACTTATAGCGGGGGGAGTCCGGGGACATATTATTATTGTTCATTTTAAATCTCAATTGCCAACAAGCAGAGGAGGATTTAATCATGTCATCCGTACTCAAGAATTTCGATTCATGGAAAAAATTCCTTGGTGAGCGTATCGTTCAAGCCGAGAAAGCGGGAATGAACGAAGATACCATTTCCCAGCTCGCTTTTGAAATCGGCGATTTCCTTGATGAGAAAGTCGATCCTCAAAACTCCTCCAACCGTGCTCTGAAAGAACTTTGGGATGTAGGTAATGAGGAAGAGCGCCGCACGATTGCCCGTCTCATGGTCAAACTGGCTAAAAGCAACGCATAGTTGGAGCAGCCCCCTAAACAGGGGGCTTTTTATTCGAAAGTTGCAGAGTTATCCTTGCCTTTCATTTTCATTTTATATATCATTAACGTGACCCATTTTTTTTAACCTTTTTCGGCATGTCCATAATTGGTATAAAATGTCGAAAGTTAATGGGATAGAAGTTCGATGAGGTGTCTTTGTGGAATCTAAACAATGGTATATGGAGTATAAGATACATAAGAACCGTCCAGGTTTGCTCGGTGATATTGCTTCTATGCTCGGTATGATGGAAGTGAACATTCTGACGATCAACGGTGTTGAAGGTCAGACGAGAGGTATGCTGCTCGAAACAGATGATGAAGAGAAAATTGTATTAATGGGTAAAATGTTAAATAAAGTCGAAAATATAACGGTGACGGCTTTAAGACCGCCTAAACTAGTTGATATTTTGGCTGTCCGTCATGGCCGTTACATCAATCGCGACTCTGACGATAAGAAAACGTTTCGCTTTACCCGTGACGAACTTGGTTTACTTGTTGATTTTTTAGGTGAATTGTTCAAAAGAGAAGGAAATCAGGTTATTGGTCTTCGGGGAATGCCGCGCGTTGGCAAGACAGAATCGATTATTGCCGGCAGCGTATGTGCTATGAAAAGGTGGACGTTTGTTTCCTCGACGCTGTTGAGACAAACGATTCGTAGTCAGCTATCCGAGGATGAAATGAATCCCTCCAATGTGTTTATTATTGACGGAATTGTAAGCACCATTCGTTCCAACGAGAAGCACTACCAGCTTCTTCAGGATATTATGTCGATGGAGAGCACCAAAGTGATTGAGCATCCCGATATTTTTGTGCGGGAATCGGAATATTCTTATGATGATTTTGATATTTTGATTGAATTGCGAAACAATCCGGGTGAAGAAATCGTTTATGATACATTCACCGGTTCATACAGTGACGATCTGTAAATGACCGCAGAAATTCCAAGAGGAGGTGATGGCATGTCCGATTTGGGACAACAATTGAGGGAGGCACGTCTTCAAAAAGGGATGAGCCTTGATGATGTGCAAGAAATGACAAAAATACGCAAGCGATACTTAGAAGCCATCGAGGCAGGGGACTATAAAGTTCTCCCAGGCAGCTTTTATGTTCGGGCATTCATCAAAACCTATGCGGAAGCGGTAGGTTTAAATCCGGATGAACTGCTCGAGGGCCACAAACAGGATGTGCCCAAGCCGCAGCCGGAAGCAACAATGGAGCCAGTTATTCAGAAGCGCGCCGCACGAGCGTCTTCCGATCGGAATATGAGCTGGCTTCCAACAGTATTGATGTGGACATTTCCTATATTGATTATCGCTGTTATTTATCTATATGCGGTTAAGTCTAATAATTCCGCACCGGGCGACGCAACTCCACCGACAACACAGAATGATCCGGCTGATCAAGGCGGGGGAGATCAGACTCCTACACCGAGTCCTGAAGGCGCTCAGGGCGAGGGTGGTACTGATGAAGGAAATGTAACCGATCCAGGAACTGAAACAGGCGAGGAAGAGACAGAGCCTGAAGAAAAACCGGCCGAAGAGCAACCTGGTCAGGTCACCGTGACGGAAGATCGTAAATCAGGCAAAAATACCATCTTTAAAGTGGCTGCACCAGCTGGAACGCCTGTGAAAGTAGAAATAAAAGCAACGGGACAGAGCTGGGTTGAGATTTACCGTGGTTATAACTCGACTGGTGAAAAATTATCGTTTGGCATGATGAATGCTGGAGATACGGTAAGCTTTGATATGGACAGTCAAGGTATGTACGTCAAGTCAGGGTATTCCCCAGCAACGACTATTACGGTAGGTGGACAGACCGTAACTGACGGTAAATCGTCTTCGCGTATGATGTTTGAGCCGGTTGATTCGGGATCGAACAGCAGTGATAGCACCGAAACAGAGGGAGAATAGTCTTTCCTTTCTCGGGAGAAATTAATAGCGGTATGCGGAATTCGCATACCGCTATTTTCACATTCCTGAGGAGGTGGGGTCAGATGACAGCCAGTTGGATTGTAATTGGACTGGGCATGATTGTAGGCCTTTTGGGATATTATCTAATTCCACATAATTGGGGGTACGGTATTCTCGGTTTCGGGCTTGCCCATATTATCCTGGGTGTTCTTGATATGTTCCGTCAACCTGCAAAAAACAACAGCGAGAGCAATTAGTGCCCGTAGGCTTCGTTTTCTCCTTAAGGTGAAGACGAGGTCTTTTTGCATCAATTGCATTACGGTGGATTAGACTTCCACCTCAGTTATACCCTATAATAGAATGGACATATAGTTCGAAAGGAAGGAATAACCATGAGTTCTGAAAGTTCATTTGATATCGTGTCCAAGATGGACATGCAGGAATTGAGCAACGCGATCAACCAGGCGGAGCGTGAGATCGAGACCCGCTTCGACTTTAAAGACAGCAAAAGCAGCCTGAAGCTCGATAAAGACGCGCTTGTCATCGCATCTGAGGACGAATACAAGTTGAATGCGGTTATCGATATTTTACAATCCAAAATGGTGAAACGGGGATTATCCCTGAAGAATGTGGATTACGGTAAAATTGAACCTGCCTCACTCGGTACCGTTAGACAGCGTCTATCGCTCAAGCAGGGCATTGATCAGGAGAACTCGAAAAAGATCAATATCCTGATCCGTGATTCGAAGCTGAAGGTAAAGAGCCAGATACAAGGAGATCAGATTCGAGTTACAGGTAAAAGCAAGAATGATCTTCAGGCGGTTATGCAGCTGCTCCGCAAAGCGGACCTTCCGCTGGACCTACAGTTCACCAACCTGAAATAAGCCTAGGCCTCCCTTCGTGTGCGAGGAGGAGGTTTTTCTTTTTTTTGACATGGACCAGCCTTAATATTATACTGAAAATCGATATTACAGGAGTTCGGAGAAGATTACGTGGTGGATGAATGCAAGCAATGTCATCCGCTTAACATTTTGTACATAAAATTAGATTAGAAACTCTCAACCCCAATATAGGGAGGTTGCTTCATGAATTTACCGAATCGCATAACGTTGGCCCGGATTTTCCTAATACCCATAATGATGATTTTTTTGCTGGTTGACTTCAGTTTTTACCCGGATCCGATCGTATGGAACGGTTTTAAGCTGCCATACAACCAGCTCATCGCTGGGCTGATCTTTATACTGGCGGCCAGCACGGATGGAATTGATGGTTATCTGGCGCGTAAGAACAATATGGTAACCAATCTCGGCAAACTTTTGGATCCGCTGGCAGATAAACTGCTTGTGGCTGCTGTTCTCATCTCATTGGTTGAGATGGGAAAGGTGGAGTCCTGGATCGTGGTCGTGATTATCAGCCGTGAATTTGCTGTGACCGGATTGCGTCAAATTGCCCTTCTTGACGGAGCTGTTGTAGCCGCAGGGAACTCGGGCAAGATAAAGACGGTGATTCAGATCGTGGCTATTGTGGCATTGATGATTAACAACTTTCCGTTTGTGTTCTTTGGAATTCCGTTTGATCAGATTGCAATTTGGGCGGCAGCATTGATTACGATCTATTCCGGTGCAGAATATTTTGTGAAAAACAAACACCTTCTCAGGGGTACTGGGGCATAATAGCAATAGGAGAAATCCTATTGCTTTTTTCTTCCATTTTCACATAGATCAGGGTAGGGGTAATAAAATCAATAGAGAGTTATAAACAGGAGGTTGTCGTGGTATGAAAGCTGAAATTGTTGCGGTCGGGACCGAATTGCTGCTCGGCCAAATTGTTAATACAAATGCACAATACTTATCCAAACAATTGGCGGGTATGGGGATTGATGTGTACTACCAGACCGTTGTTGGTGACAACATAGAGCGCATAAAAGAAACGTTGAAGCTTTCCTGCAGCCGTGCCGATATCATCGTACTGACAGGAGGCCTTGGACCGACACAGGATGATATTACGAAGGATGCTTTGGCGGAATTCATTGGTACTTCACTACATATTGATCGGATGGCCATGGATAGCATTGACCGATTTTTCATGGACCGTGGTAAGGAAATGACAGAGAACAACAAGCGTCAGGCACTGGCTATTGATGGGGGAACACCGCTACCGAATGAAACTGGACTTGCCGTTGGTAATGCCGTTACGCATGAAGGAACTCATTATATCGTACTTCCGGGACCACCGCGAGAGCTGATGCCTATGTTTGAGCAGCAGGCCATGCCATGGCTCATGCAGCATGTACTTACGAATGAGTTGCCACTCTACTCCAAAATGCTTAAATTTGCGGGGATCGGCGAATCTGCGCTAGATGACCGTCTTTCGGATTTGATCAGTGCCCAGACCGATCCAACTATAGCGCTATATGCAAAAGAAGGAGAAGTGACGGTTCGAATTTCTACAAAGGCTCCCAGCGAGGGAGAGGCTATGGAGAAGCTGAATGAGCTTGAAGAACAGATAAGAAGCATCGTGCCTGAACATATGTATGCGAGTGAAGATGTTCCGATTGAACAAGTAATTGTTGATATGATGGCTGATCGGGGCTGGACACTCAGCGCTGCGGAAAGCTGTACGGGCGGTCTTGTTATGGAGACCCTCACATCCATTCCTGGCAGCGCGACGATGCTGCTTGGCGGAATCGTCTGCTATACGAACCAGATCAAGCATAAGCTGATCAATGTGCCGCAACAACTGCTTGATGGCGAAGATGCTCCGGGTGCTGTTTCACCTGAAGTTGCCGAGGTTCTTGCCGAGCAGATCCGGATGGTGACAGACAGTGACTTCGGTTTGTCGGTGACAGGTGTCGCAGGTCCAGGGCATGCCGAGCGCAAGCCAGTAGGGCTTGTGTATATCGGGTTGTCTGAACGGGGCAAGAAGACTGAAGTTCATGAGCTTCACTTGAAAGGAAACAGAGAGATGGTGCGGATCCGCGCGACCAAGGCACTATTATATCGTTTATGGCGCAGACTTACGGCAGTAGAGTTCCAGTAAAAAATTAACAACAGACTTGAATCAAAAGTTTGCTGGAAGTATAATTGGTATACGGAAGAACCGTGGCATATCAGATGATGTGGCCGCGGTTTTTGCTATTTTGGGAGCTGCCGCGGTTGAAGCCGAGGGAGGGAGCGTCCAACAAAAAAAACGAATGTATGTTCGAAAAAAGGCTTGGCAAACGTGTAAAAACAAGGTATTATATTACTATCAACAGTTGAAGGGTTGTGGAAGAATTGTCAGATCGTCGTGCTGCGCTGGATATGGCGCTTCGTCAGATAGAGAAACAGTTCGGTAAAGGTTCAATTATGAAGTTGGGTGAATCAACCCACATGCAAGTGGAAATTGTGCCAAGCGGATCGTTGGCATTGGATATAGCATTAGGAACAGGCGGTCTGCCTAAAGGTCGGATCATTGAAGTCTATGGACCGGAATCATCCGGTAAGACAACGGTGGCACTTCATGCTATAGCTGAAGTTCAAAAAGCGGGTGGACAAGCTGCATTTATCGATGCCGAGCATGCTTTGGACCCGTCATACGCCAACAAATTAGGTGTCAACATTGACGAGCTTCTGTTGTCCCAGCCGGATACGGGAGAACAGGCTCTAGAAATCGCCGAAGCACTTGTTCGCAGTGGTGCTGTCGACATTATTGTTATTGACTCGGTAGCAGCGCTCGTTCCGAAAGCGGAGATCGAAGGTGACATGGGTGACTCTCACGTGGGTCTGCAAGCCCGTCTGATGTCACAAGCTCTTCGTAAATTGTCTGGAGCAATTAGCAAATCGAAGACAATTGCGGTTTTCATTAACCAACTTCGTGAGAAGGTCGGTGTGATGTTCGGTAACCCGGAAACGACACCAGGGGGCCGTGCATTGAAGTTTTACTCTACAGTTCGTCTTGATGTCCGTCGTATTGAGAGCATCAAGATGGGCAATGACATTGTGGGTAACCGCACACGTGTTAAAGTTGTAAAGAATAAAGTTGCTCCTCCGTTTAAGCAGGCTGAGATCGATATTATGTATGGTGAAGGCATTTCGAAAGAAGGAAGCCTGATTGATATCGGTACGGAACTTGATATTGTAGATAAGAGCGGCGCATGGTATTCCTTCACTGGAGAGCGTTTGGGACAGGGCCGTGAGAATGCGAAGCAATTCCTGAAGGAACATCCGGAGATTGCAGACGTTATCGAGAACAAAATCCGGGAAGCTAGCAATCTGACTACAAATGTGCCTGTTCAAAGCGAAAGTGACAAGGCAAAGGAAGAGTTGGAAGAGAAAGAATTGTTTAAAGCAGAATAGTTCACCGTATATTTGCGGTGTCTGAAAGACCGCCGGTGCATAATACATCACCGAGCGGTCTTCTTGAGTATATGAATTTATTTGTTTTAAGAATTTTGTATTTCAAGAAGAGCGCTTGCTGTCTGTATAGTGCGGACGGCAAGCGCTTCTACTTGTTTACTGCGGAAGAGTAGGGGGGAAATGATGGAAGCGGAATACAATCACGAGCCAGTACCGCAAGAAGAATTGAACGGTGTCTCTCATTTTCCGAATGGTGAGGATTTGATGATCACCTCTGTGGAAATGCTGCGAAAGCCCAAGCACCGATATCTAATTACCTTTGGTCGATACAGCATGTCGGTACATGAAGATGTCATGATCAAATACCGGATGATGAAGGGGAGTATATTCCGGAAGGAAGAGCTGGAGGAGATCGTTGTTGCAGATGAGCGGCAGCAGGCTTATGTTGAAGCACTGAGATTTTTGGAACGGAAACCTCGAACGGCTCAGGAGATTGCACAGCGTCTTAACCAAAAGGGAATGACAGCTGACGGTATAGAGAAAACGATTATTCGACTCCAGCAGGAACGTTTAGTTGATGATGAATTATATGCCAAACAGTGGGCAGAGCAGCGGATCACAAGGCAAAAGAAAGGGCGGATGTGGGTCAGGCAGGAACTCCGTCAGAAAGGGATACAAACTGAACTCATTGCCGATGCTTTGAATGAAGTGAGCGAAGAGGATGAATTCCAGAGCGCTTATACTGTGGGACAGAAGAAATGGTACCAGATTAAAGGAGATGCCCTGGAGCGCAAGCGTAAGACGGGAGCTTTCTTGATGCGCCGTGGTTTTACGGGCGAACAGGTACGCAAAGTTATTAACAAATTGATTGCGGAGGACCGTGAAGCGGAAGAGTGTCTTGAAGAGCCTGAAGCGTTTAATTGACAAATATTGCTTATTAGGGCTCTAAAGTGCTGTTTTTGGATGATCATGGTCATTAATCAAGTGCTTTCCCTTGACAATTTCTTTTCTTAAATACTAAAATGAAAATGAATCTTTATCATTTATAGGTGCCTTTTTCCTTCCAAAAAAGTTACTTTTATGAAAGATTCGATTCATGAGACGCCAATTCATAGTGAAATGTAATCTGTCGGTATCGGCGGGCTATGCGTATGTTACACCATACGCAATGTTGACGGCAGAATAAGCTGCCGGAATTTTATGTATGAATGAAGCTAGAGTGACATGACAATTGAACATTCCCAAGGAATGCCTTGGAGGAACCAACGAGGAGGTGAACAGATGGAAACCCTGATCTGGATCATAATCGTTCTCGTTGTAGCCGCTATATTCTTTGGGTTCGGTTATTTTATTCGCAAATCCCTTGCAGAAGCTAAAATTTCCAGCGCAGAACATGCCGCCATTCAGATCGTTGAGAACGCTAAGAAGGAAGCGGAAGCGCTGAAGAAAGAAACGGTACTCGAAGCTAAGGATGAAGTCCACAAAATTCGGGCCGAGGCTGAAAAAGACACTCGCGAACGTCGGAATGAAATTCAACGACAGGAACGCAGATTGTTGCAAAAGGAAGAATCGCTGGATAAAAAATTGGAATCTTTGGAACGAAAAGAAGAACAAGTGGCGAACAAAGAGAAACGAATTGAAGAAACCCAGCAGCAGATTGATTTGATTTACAAAAACCAGGTGACAGAATTGGAGCGAATTTCCAATCTGACCATGGAAGATGCCAGAAGCATCATTTTGAGCAACGTAGAGCAGGAAGTTCGCCACGAAACCGCGCAGATGATCAAAGAACTAGAGCAGCAGGCTAAGGAAGAGGCAGACAAGAAGTCGCGTGAAATTATCACGCTTGCCATCCAACGCTGTGCAGCTGATCATGTAGCGGAAACTACGGTTTCCGTCGTGACACTGCCGAACGAAGAAATGAAGGGCCGGATTATCGGCCGTGAAGGCCGTAACATCCGTGCACTTGAAACCCTTACAGGGATTGACCTCATTATCGATGATACACCGGAAGCGGTTATACTATCGGGCTTCGATCCGATTCGCCGTGAAATTGCTCGTACAGCTTTGGAGAAATTGGTGGCGGACGGTCGGATTCATCCGGCTCGTATCGAAGAGATGGTAGAGAAGTCCCGCAAGGAAGTGGATGAACGGATTCGCGAGTATGGAGAGCAGGCAACCTTTGAGGTTGGTGTGCATGGTTTGCATCCGGACCTGATCAAGATTCTGGGCCGCTTGAAATTCCGTACAAGCTATGGACAAAATGTGCTGAAACATTCCATGGAAGTGGCTTACTTGACCGGTCTTATGGCTGGAGAGCTTGGCGAAGACATCACATTGGCGAAACGTGCCGGGTTGTTGCATGACATCGGTAAAGCGCTGGATCACGAAGTGGAAGGGTCGCACGTTGAAATCGGCGTGGAGCTGGCGAAGAAATACAAAGAACATCCGGTGGTTATCAACAGCATTGCTTCCCACCACGGCGATTGCGAAGCGACCTCCGTTATCGCTATGCTTGTCGGTGCAGCTGACGCATTGTCTGCGGCAAGACCGGGAGCACGTAGAGAAACACTGGAGACTTACATTAAGCGTCTCGAGAAATTGGAAGCTATCACCGAATCGTTTGAAGGTGTTGAGAAATCGTATGCCATTCAAGCCGGACGTGAAGTCCGTGTCATGGTACAGCCAGATAAGATCGATGATGCTGAAGCTTTCCGCTTGGCACGTGACATTACGAAGACGATTGAGAATGAACTGGATTACCCTGGTCATATCAAGGTCACCGTCATCCGTGAAACTCGAGCGGTTGATTACGCGAAATAAAGTTCCAGATAAAAAAGTGGCCGCTTCCCGGCCACTTTTTATCTTTCATACCGAAATTTTTACGATTAGAGGAGTTGATTGGCATCAACGTTTTATTCATAGGCGATATTGTTGGCAGCACTGGCCGGAAGGCTCTTAAAACTTCTTTGCCGGAATTGAAGTCCAAATATAATCCGCATATCATTATAGCAAACGGCGAGAACGCAGCATCGGGGCGGGGAATAACATCCGCCATCGCCAATGAATTTTTCAACTGGGGTATTCATGGGATTACAATGGGGAATCACACATGGGATAATCGTGACATTTTTGAATTCATAGATCATGAATCCCGGATGGTAAGGCCTGCTAACTTTCCTCCAGGAACCCCAGGGCGTGGTCATACGGTGATCGAGGCGAATGGCAAGGAGCTCGCTATTGTCAATCTGATGGGCCGGACATTTCTCCCTGCGATAGATTGCCCATTCCGGGCAGCGGACGAAATTGTAGATGAGCTTCGGATGAAGCATAAACATATTCTGGTTGATTTTCATGCAGAAGCCACATCAGAGAAGATCGCGATGGGTTGGCATATGGATGGACGAGCGTCGATCGTTGTGGGTACACATACACATGTGCAGAGCAACGACGATACAATTTTGCCGAACGGAACGGCGTATCTGACAGATACGGGCATGGTTGGATCCAAAGAAGGGGTGCTGGGGATGCAGCGTGATGCAGTTCTTTATAAATTCAAGACCCAGCTTCCAGCCCGCTTCCAAGTGGATGAAGGAAAATGGCATTTCCATGCGGTTTATGTGCAGCTTGACGATACGACTGGCAAAGCAAAAAAAATCCAAAAAATTCGGATGTATGAAGATGAATGGAGAATGGATTAAAAAAGTGCAACGGTTTAAGAGTAATTAAGGAACGTTTGGTAAAAAGAAGGAATCTTTTCCCCACTCACGAATAACATCTAATAAACGGAAGCAAACCATCACTCAACATTCCCAGGGGAGGTACTTACCATGGAAGTATTAAAAGTTTCAGCAAAATCCAATCCGAACTCAGTTGCAGGTGCACTGGCTGGAGTTCTTCGTGAACGCGGCGGAGCCGAGCTTCAGGCAATTGGGGCGGGAGCACTGAACCAGGCTGTTAAAGCCGTAGCGATTGCCCGGGGATTTGTAGCACCAAGCGGGGTGGACTTGATCTGCATTCCTGCTTTTACGGATATTGTGATTGATGGCGAAGACCGGACGGCGATTAAGTTGATCGTAGAACCTAGATAATGATGGAATGTTGAGGGTGAGCCTGTTTACCTATCAAAGTAAACAGGCTTTTTGCTATGGGTTAGAAGAGAGGGGATAGTGTAGATGAAGGTTGTAGATTTTCACTGTGATGCGCTGAGCAAGCTGTGGGGAAATCCTAAGGCTTCTTTTGACAATAGTCCGGATATGGATGTGACGTTGGAATCAATGGAAGAAGGCGATGTGGCGCTACAGGTATTTGCTGTGTTTTTGTCAGAGCGTTACGGGCGCCCTTCATTTGAACGCGTGATGGCTCAAATTGATATATTCCGCGCCAAACTGAATGGGACAGGAAAGCTGGAAGGGTTGAAGTGGCGTGATCAGATAAGAGAAGTACGAAATGGAAGCAAACGTTGGGGGCTTCTTTCTCTTGAGGGAGTGGACGGGCTGGAAGGTAATCTGTTCTATGTTCGCCTCTGTTACGAGCTGGGCGTAAGATTGATGGGATTGACCTGGAATCATGCCAACTGGGCTGCTGATGGCGTGATGGAGAAACGTGGGGGCGGTCTGACAGATAAAGGGAGGGATATGGTTCAGTTATGTAATGAACTCGGGATCATCTTGGATGTATCCCATTTATCTGTAGCGGGATTTTGGGAGCTGACTGAGCTTGTCTCCCGTCCGCTGATTGCATCCCACTCCAACGCCTATGGGGTGTGTCCGCATCCACGTAACTTGAGTGATGAACAAATTCGCGCACTTATTGCGATGGATGGCCGGATTGGACTAACATTTGTCCCCTGGTTTATCCGGCGAGACACCCCTACGGTCAAACCGGAGGACTTGCTGCCTCATGTTGAACGAATTTGTTCACTCGGAGGAGAGCATCACATGATGTTTGGGTCTGACTTTGATGGAATAGACCAATGGGTTGAAGGGCTGGAGAGCCCTAGCAAGTACCAGGATTGGGTAAATACATTATTAAAGCATTACCCTGAACAGCTGGTGCAAGGCTGGATGTCGGACAATGCGTTAAATTTTCTTGAACAATATCTACCTATGCAGCAAGGATTGCGTTCGTAACTTATAATAGATTTATGTCTAGAAAAAATTTCTTGCCATTTCACTATTAAACCGATAAACTTTATCGTAATTAAGTGAATCCTTATTTTAAAAGAAATTACACTGAAATCAAATTACACTGTTATTATGAGTAAGATGCTTTTAAATAAAAAGGAGTTGGAGAGCTTGATCAGTCAGTTATCTTGGAAAATCGGGGGACAGCAGGGAGAAGGGGTCGAAAGTACTGACCGTATTTTTTCGACATCCTTAAACCGGTTGGGATATTACCTTTATGGTTATCGGCATTTTTCGTCCCGTATTAAAGGTGGACATACGAATAATAAAATACGTATTAGCACACAACCGATCCGGTCCATTGCGGATGATCTTGATATATTGGTTGCATTTGATCAAGAAAGTATTGACCTGAATGCGCACGAGCTTCGCCCGGGTGGTGTTGTCGTAGCGGACGCGAAGTTTAACCCCGTAGTACCGGAAGATGCAGACATCCGGCTATTTGCTGTACCTATAACAACCATAGCGGAGGAGCTTGGAACCTCACTTATGAAAAATATGGTGGCCTCCGGTGCATCATGGGCGCTGCTTGGCCTTCCTCTTGATGTGTTCAATCGTGCTGTTGAAGAAGAATTCGGACGTAAAGGTGCAGCTGTCGTAGAGAAGAATCTGGAGGCCGTGAAACGGGGCTCAGATTATGTACTTGAGCTTGCAGGTGGTCCGCTAGATGAGTTCAAGCTGAATCCGGCTGACGGAAAGCAGAAGCTGTTTATGATCGGAAACGATGCAATCGGTCTTGGTGCCGTGGCTGCAGGCTGCCGATTAATGAGCGCTTACCCGATAACCCCTGCCTCTGAAATAATGGAATACTTGATCAAAAAGTTGCCTAAATTCGGCGGTACCGTAGTTCAGACAGAAGACGAAATCGCTGCCGTAACGATGGCTATCGGAGCCAACTACGCTGGTGTTCGTACCATGACAGCTTCTGCAGGGCCAGGTCTGTCTCTCATGATGGAAGCCATCGGTCTTGCCGGCATGACGGAAACGCCGGTTGTTATTGTCGATACACAACGCGGTGGTCCGAGCACCGGTCTGCCAACGAAGCAGGAGCAGAGTGATATCAACGCGATGATTCATGGTACGCACGGGGAAATTCCCAAAATCGTACTGGCACCAAGCTCTATAGAAGAGTGTTTTTATGATACGGTGGAGGCCTTTAACTTGTCCGAGCAATATCAGGTTCCGGTTATCGTTGTAACGGATTTGCAGCTGTCACTAGGTAAGCAGTCATGTGAACCGCTGGATTACAGCCGGGTTGTGATTGAACGCGGAAATCTTGTAAGCAACGTGCCGGAGCAAGAGGAGAAGAATCTGTTTAAGAGATATGAGTTTACAGACAGCGGGATATCACCTCGTGTTCTTCCAGGAGAGAAGAACGGGATTCACCATGTTACCGGTGTTGAGCACGATGAATCAGGACGACCATCAGAGTCAGCGGAGAATCGCAAAAAAATGATGGATAAGCGTCTCGGCAAGCTGAATCATGTAAAAGTAACGAACCCAATATTGGTTGATGCTCCATATGAAAAGCCCGATCTTCTCATTATCGGAATGGGCTCTACGGGTGGAACAATTGATCAGGCGCGGGAGTTGCTTGAAAACGATGGAACTACAACGAACCATGTTACTGTCCGTCTGCTTCATCCGTTCCCTACAGATGCTATTAAACCGTATATCGACCAAGCAAGACAGGTCATCGTTGTTGAAAATAACGCAACTGCTCAACTAGCCAACCTCATCAAGCTCAACGTTGGCGGACGTGAGAAGATTAGCAGTGTGCTCAAATATGATGGTAACCCGTTCCTGCCGTCTATTATTTATAACGAATGCAGAAATGTCTACGTCGACAGTAAGGAGCTGGTATAACGATGGCTACGTTTAAAGATTTCCGTAATAATGTCAAACCGAACTGGTGCCCTGGCTGCGGCGACTTCTCTATACAAGCGGCTATACAGCGTGCAGCAGCCAGCTGCGGCCTTGAGCCGGATCAGCTTGCTGTCATTTCAGGTATCGGCTGTTCGGGCCGGATATCGGGATATATCCATGCATATGGAATGCATAGCATTCATGGACGGGCACTGCCAATCGCACAAGGGGTTAAGCTTGCAAATCGTGATCTGACCGTAATTGCTTCAGGTGGGGACGGCGACGGATTTGCGATTGGTATGGGACACACGATTCATGCTATCCGCAGAAACATCAATATTACGTATATTGTTATGGACAACCAGATCTACGGTCTCACTAAAGGTCAAACTTCGCCGCGTAGTGCGGAAGGTTTTGTTACCAAGAGCACACCAGAAGGTTCAATCGAGTCGACTTTATCACCGCTGGAGCTGGCGCTTTCAGCAGGTGCTACTTTTGTTGCACAGTCCTTCTCCAGTGATATCAAACAGTTGACCGCTTTGATCGAGGCAGGTATCAAGCATGAGGGCTTCTCTATTATCAATGTGTTTAGCCCATGCGTCACGTTTAACAAAGTGAATACCTATGAGTGGTTTAAAGAAAACATCGTTAATCTGGACAGCTTCCCGGAATATGATTCTTCGAACCGGATCAGCGCGATGACGAAACTGATGGAAACAGACGGTTTGGTCACAGGGCTGATCTATCAGGATCATAGCCGAAAAAGCTATGAGGACCAAATTTCCGGATTCAAGGATACACCTCTGGCCCATCAGGATCTTCAGTTAACCCGGGAACAATTTGACAATCTTGTAGCAGAATTCAAATAAGACAGATTCAGGCAGGCGGATTAACCGCACTGCCTTTTTATTTTTGGGTAATTGAGAGTATAATAGATGTTGGCATGTACAGCTTATAGAGAAAACAAGGAGTGAGACAGATGAACAAAACTGTACCTGTGGGTGTTTCGGCCCGCCATATTCATTTAACTCAAGAACATATTGAAGCATTGTTCGGACCCGGTTACCAATTGACCGAGTTTAAACCGTTGTCCCAACCTGGGCAATTTGCAGCTAACGAAACGGTGGCTGTGATCGGTACGAAAGGACAATTCGATAAAGTCAGAATTTTGGGACCTGCTCGTCCAGCATCACAGCTGGAGATTTCCCGTACGGATTCTTTTGCAATTGGCGTAAAAGCGCCTGTTCGCGAATCCGGCAACATTGAAGGTACACCAGGTATTACAATTAAAGGCCCTGCTGGTGAAGTTACTGTGGACGAAGGTGTTATTGTGGCTGCGCGTCATATTCACTTCCATACTTCTGATGCTGAAAAATGGGGCATTCAAGATAAGCAAATGCTTAAAGTGCGTCTCGGTGGAGAACGCGGCCTAGTGCTCGAAAACGTCGTTGCGCGCGTTTCCGACAATTTTGCACTAGACATGCACATTGATACCGACGAAGCGAATGCCGCTGGTGCCAAAACAGGGGATACTGCAGAAATCATTGATTAAGATACAATCATAAAAGAGTCAGTCACAGGATTATCCGGTGACTGACTCTTTTTTGCTGTGTTATGATGTTGACAGGCCACCCCAGGATAGTAGCTTAGGATGGAAGATCATGATATAATTAGGGGCAGTGCCTACATGGTAGATAATGAAATAAACATCGATTTATAGCGGATTTTAAGGAGTGACCTAGTATATGTCCAAAGATAAGAAGGACTACTCCAAGTATTTTGATTTTTCGGATGCCAAAATTTTGTCCGAGGACGAGAACGGTAAGAGAATCCGAATCCGGGGACGGGAAATCAATATTCTATCGGAGCCTAACCATAGACAAGAAAAGCAGCGCGGTAAACAGGACGTTCAGGTGCTGTACGATACGGCTTTACCGGAAGAATTCAAGACCATCGGTTTAGGGAAATTCTACCTGGTGTACACATTCGGATGCCAGATGAATGAGCATGATTCCGAGACGATCAAGGGAATGCTGGAGCAGATGGGTTATAAAGCTACGGAAGACCGCATGGAAGCCGACATTATTTTACTTAATACCTGTGCCATTCGTGAGAATGCAGAGGATAAAGTGTTTGGTGAGTTGGGTCATTTGAAGCATTTGAAGACCGAGAAACCAGATATGCTGCTTGGTGTCTGTGGATGTATGTCACAGGAAGAAGGGGTCGTTAAACGGATTTTGTCGAAACACGGGTTCGTAGACCTGGTGTTCGGTACACATAATATCCATCGTCTTCCTCATCTCATCCAAGAAGCGCTCTTCAGCAAGGAAATGGTTGTTGAAGTGTGGTCTAAGGAAGGCGATATTGTTGAGAACTTGCCTAAGAAACGAGAAGGACTTCGTGGTTGGGTCAACATTATGTACGGGTGTGACAAGTTCTGTACCTACTGTATCGTTCCGTTCACACGGGGTAAGGAACGTAGCCGCCGACCTGAGGACGTGATTGCAGAAGTCCGTGAGCTTGCACGTCAAGGCTTCAAAGAGATCACTCTTCTTGGTCAGAACGTTAACGCGTATGGTAAGGACTTCACTGATATTACTTACAGTTTTGCGAATTTGATGGACGATATCCATAAGATTGATATTCCGCGTGTGCGGTTCACTACTTCTCATCCAAGGGATTTCGATGATCAGTTGATTGAGGTTCTTGCGAAGGGCGGAAACCTTGTGGAGCATATCCATTTGCCTGTGCAATCCGGCAGTAGCCAAGTGCTCAAGAAGATGAGTCGCAAATACTCACGTGAAACGTATCTGGAGCTTGCTCGTAAGATTAAACAAGCCATTCCGGACGTTGTATTGACTACCGATTTCATTGTTGGTTTCCCTGGAGAGACTGACGAGCAGTTCGAGGAAACACTGTCCCTGGTGCGTGAGGTAGGCTATGATTTTGCTTACACGTATATTTACTCGCCACGTGAGGGTACTCCAGCAGCAGTAATGGAGGACAATGTTCCGATGGAAGTGAAAAGTGAACGTCTTCAGCGCCTGAATGCTGCGATCAATGAGTATAGCCGCAAGAGTAATGACCGCCTGCTTGGCGCAACGGTAGAAGTGCTTGTTGAAGGAGTTAGTAAGAACAATGATTCCATGCTGTCGGGACGGACACGCTCCAACAAATTGGTTCATTTTGAAGGATCGGCTGATCTGATCGGCAGCTTTGTTCACGTGCGAATTACAGACCCGATGACCTGGTACATTAAAGGTGATATGATTACGGAGCCGTTTGCGGCTACGGATGCGGTTTAACCAATATATTTTTCATAATGATGAATTGGGGCGATGAACTTGACACAGGCGCAGGGTCGTGTAAATAAACATGGGATGCCGACATTCAATACTCGTGAATTAATTATTCGTGAGGATATCATGGCTAAAGCAGAAGAGCTTGCCGGATTAATCTCTACGAGTGAAGAAGTGAAGATGTTTCAACAGGCGGAAGAGAAAATCCGCAATCACGAGCGCGTTCAAGAATTAATTAAGACCATTAAGAAAAAACAAAAGGAAATTGTCGCTTTCGAGACTTTCCAGAATAATGACATGGTTGCAAAAATCGAGCGTGAAATCGAAGAGCTTCAAGATGAGATCGATGGCATTCCGCTCGTTGTGGAATTTCAGCAGAGTCAGAGCGATATTAACTATTTGTTGCAGTTGGTTGTATCTGTTATTCACGATACGGTTTCACAAAAAGTAAACGTAGAGACAGGCAAAGACACACCGCCGAGCAGCTGCGGATAAGAGAGGTGCGGATTATCTTCCGCGCCTTTTCTATTGAAACTCAACTCCTAGCGCCCGAAGTGGAGAATGACGATAGTAAACTATAAGTAGAAGCCAGGCCTCTCCAAAAGGAAGTGCTGAAAAAATATCCAGGAAAACCTTGACATCGAATTTCAATATGTCATAATGATATTATCAAAATGAATAATAATGGTGATGAATATGACGGATAACGAACAGAAATTGAACAGTAATACGAAGAAATATAGAACACCGGACGGAGTTCCTGCAGATATCGTTATGTTTACACTGACGAAACGGGAACGTAAGACGGTGACTAAGACACTGCCTATAAGAGAGCTTAAAGTCATGCTGATCCGGCGCAGATTATGGCCATGTGCAGGTATGTGGGCCTTGCCTGGTGGATTTTGCCGCGAGAGTGAGTCTATCTATGATGCGGCGAAGCGGGAGTTGAAGGAAGAGACCGGAGTGGACGGCGGTCACCTCGAATATCTCGGCGTTTACAGCACTCCAGGGCGCGATCCGCGGGGCTGGATAATCAGCCAGGCGTTCTATGCTCTCGTTGAGGAATGGATGCTTGAACACAGGCAGGCTGCTGATGATGCGGAAGAGGTAGGACTGTTTACCATCGAAGAAGCGCTGGAAAAACTGGAACTTGCCTTCGACCACAGGGACATCATTTTGGACGCCTACCGAAAAATTCAACATCAAATGCTGCAGACTACAATTGCCAAACAGTTTCTACCCGAACATTTTACACTGAGCGAGCTGTACCAAGTTATTCAGACGGTGGTACCGGAATTTAAGGAACCTAACTTCATCCGTAAGATTACCTCCACACGAAGCCGGCAAGGCATTTTGGAGGAGGTGCGGGATGAGAACGGTAAACCGCTAAACTCCAATCAATATTCCCAGCGTCCTGCCCAGCTGTATCGTTTTACAGATCATGCCCCTCTGCTTTCGATTTATACCTGATGATGTCTTGATATGACTAAAATCAAAGGGAGTGTACCGAATGAAAGCGTTGATTGTTATTGACTTTACGAATGATTTTGTGGATGGCAGTCTTCCTGTAGGCGAACCAGCAGTAGAGATTCAGCATACCGTAGCCGAGCTGACCAAGCAGTATGCTGACCGTGGAGATTTTGTCGTGATGGCTGTAGATCTGCACGAAGAAGGAGATCCTTATCACCCTGAGGTGAAGCTGTTTCCTCCTCATAACATTAGAAACACCCGCGGACGTCATTTATACGGTGAGCTTGAGGAAGCTTACGAATCTCGTAAGGACGTTATCTACTGGATGGATAAGACCCGTTACAGTTCTTTTTGTGGAACAGATCTTGACATTAAGCTACGGGAGCGTGGCATAACGGAGGTCCATTTAATTGGGGTCTGTACAGATATTTGTGTGCTGCATACGGCAGTTGACGCATATAACCGCGGGTATTCCCTTAAGATATATGAAGATGCGGTTGCAAGTTTTAATCCGGAAGGTCACCGATGGGCACTCGGTCATTTTAAAGGCAGTCTGGGTGCGGAAATCGTTCGGAATGAACATAAATGACAGCTTGAGGAATCCGGGATGTCTGGCCGGATGACAGGAGGAGGAACATAATGATGACAGCAGGACTGGCTTTGCATACCGACAAATATCAAATAAATATGATGTATGCACATTGGATTAATGGTTCCCACCATACCCAAGCGGTATTTGAAGCCTATTTCCGAAAACTACCCTTTGGCAACGGCTACGCTGTATTTGCAGGCCTTGAACGAATCGTAAACTATATTGAAGGACTTCATTTCACAGAAGGAGACATCTTCTACCTCTCCAAACAGGAAGAGAACTATGACAAAGCTTTTCTGGATGAACTGCGTCGCTTCCGGTTTCGAGGCAGTATTCATGCCATGAGAGAAGGTGCGCTCGTATTTCCGAATGAGCCCTTAATTACTGTAGAAGGTACCATATTTGAAACCCAGCTTGTCGAAACGGCGATACTTAACTTCATGAACTTTCAAACGTTGATCGCAACGAAAGCTTCCCGAATCCGTCAGGTGGCAAGCAATGATATTTTGCTCGAGTTTGGTACACGCCGGGCACAGGAAGCAGACGCTGCGGTCTGGGGAGCAAGAGCGGCCTATTTAGCCGGATTCCATGCCACTTCGAATATGCTCGCAGGTGAAAAGTTCGGAATTCCGACGAAGGGTACTCATGCGCATTCATGGGTTCAAACCTTCCGCAGTGAACAGGAGGCTTTTGATATTTTTGCCAAGGTGATGCCGGATCAGGTGACTCTCTTGGTCGATACTTATGATACATTGGGGAGCGGTGTTCCCCATGCCATTATGACAGCGAAAAAGCTGGAAGCACAAGGCAAGCGGATGAATGCCATTCGGCTCGACAGCGGCGATTTGGCTTACTTGTCCATTCAGGCACGTAAAATGTTAGATGATGCCGGACTGGATTATGTTCAAATTGTTGCATCGAATGATCTGGATGAAGGTACGATCCTCGATCTAAAGGCACAAGGAGCCCGAATTGACACTTGGGGCGTAGGCACACAGCTTATCACTGCTGCGGACCAGCCAGCGCTTGGTGGAGTATATAAACTGGTAGAACGTGAAGTAGATGGTGTTATGGTACCGACAATCAAGATCTCCGGAAATCCTGAAAAGGTGTCGACTCCAGGGAAAAAAGAAGTGTATCGTATTGTTTCTAAGGGTAGCGGTAAAGCGATTGCTGATTACATCAGCTTCCCTGAAGAAAAAATGCCACCGGAAAACGGAAAGTTAAAACTCTTTAATCCGCTGCACCCGTATATGCGAAAAAACGTGCGTGATTTTGATGCTGTGCCTATGCTTGCACCTATTTACGACAAGGGAGAACTGGTCTATGAGCTCCCAACCTTGGAAGAAATTCGTGTTTACCACAACAGCCAGTTGAACCAGTTCTGGCCTGAGTATTTGCGAAAGCTCAACCCGGAGATTTACCGTGTCAATCTGAGTGAGACTGTATGGGAAATGAAGCAAAAGCTCATCTCAGAGTATATGGAAGAACATCAGGAAGAAAATCACGACGATTAAATTCAGATCGTGATTTAGAACGCATCTGCGACAGTGGTAAGAAAGCTAGGCAATGCTGTGACGGATAATATCGTAATAAAGCCGCTTGAGTCATTCACTCCTGCGGCTTTTTAAGTGTACAACCAGCATGGATGTCATTTTAAGGTGAATTAATAATAAGATTATTTCTCGGGAAATTGCAGGAGATGTCAAATCATCCTACATAATCACAAGCTTCGACAATGGACATTTTTAATAGCGATGGGATTAAGTAGTATTTATCATAGAATGATGAAAGAAAGGGGTGTAAGTATGAATGCAGATACAATTTTTCAGGCGTTTGTTGTCCGTAATGATGATCAGGGTTTTCGCAGCGGCGTAGAAGATTGGTGCATGGATCAGCTGCCGGAAGGGGATGTAACCATCCGTGTTCTGTATAGCGGTGTCAATTACAAGGATGGCCTTGCTAGCACTCCGGAAGGAAGGATCGTCAGAAGGTATCCGTTTATTCCGGGGATCGATCTGGCGGGAACGGTAGTGGAATCATCTCATCCGTCTTTTAAAGAAGGTGATGAGGTACTCTGTACCGGCTATGAGCTGGGGGTTTCTCATGAAGGAGGATATAGCCAGTACGCACGAGTTAAAGGAGACTGGCTGCTGCCGTTGCCAAAGGGGCTTAGCCATAAAGAAGCGATGGGTATTGGTACGGCCGGTTTCACTGCCGCTCTATCGGTAGCCAGCCTGCTTCTGAACGGCGTTCAACCCTCGGATGGACCGGTACTGGTTACGGGTGCGTCAGGTGGCGTAGGGACCTTCTCGGTGTCGATTATGTCTAAGTTAGGATTCGAAGTGGTCGCATCTACCGGCAAAATTTCTTCTCAAGGAGACTGGTTGAGAGGGATTGGTGCTCATACGGTCATATCGCGGGACGAAACGTCAGCGGAATCAAAGGGCGCGCTCGCAGCTGAAAAATGGGCTGCTGTGATTGATCCGGTTGGCGGCACTCAGTTGGCTGGTCTGTTGAAACACGTCAAATACGGTGGTGCAATTGCACTCTCAGGTTTAACAGGTGGCGGTGATTTTGCGGCTACGGTATATCCGTTTTTATTGAGAGGCGTAAAGCTTTTGGGCATCGACTCCGTCTTTTGTCCGATGAACACACGTAAGGAAATATGGAACAAGCTGGCCGGTGAATGGAAACCTGATACCGCGCTGAAGTCCGGGATACATGTGCATCCTGTGCATGAGCTTCCGGAAATATTGTCCAATATACTGAAAGGCGGGGCGACCGGGCGAAGTATTATATCTCTCTTCGAACAATCTGAAGTCGAATAATCAGCTTCTCCGTCAGGCATTCTATTCCTAAGACGTCATGCAGGCTTTGCGTGACTGGAAAGGATGGATGAAGCTTGGTGAATCGATGGGGGATAGGATTGCTTTCATTTTCTTTGCTAGTTGTAATCATGGGATGCACGAAAGATGCAGCCAAAGAAGAAATGAAGAAATATAACATGCAAGCGTATCAGGAAGGGAATAAAGAGGCCAAAACGGAAGGCTCCGGACTTAACGGGCAGTTTCTGAATACGATGAAGGATTTATTTAAGGACCATAGTATTCGTCTGACAAATGAAACGTATGCAGAAGATGACGCTGGAAACATGTCGTACCAATACCGCATGAATACTGACTCCAACCAGTTAATTACAGTACACATCTTTACAGATGAGCAGGCTAGAATTAATGGCATTAAAGAATTATATGGTGCTGGCGGACTGAACGAAACCGGAACAATGGATAATATGATTTTCGCGCAACGTGAGGCCGCGCTGGTATATACATCGGCAGGAATAAAGAAGGACCAATACACGGAGCAGGTGAAAACAGTAGCTGCTGATGTGCTTAACAAACTGCCACGTCGATCCAATGACAAATCCAAATGAATAAGATGAAATAAGGCGGGCAACTGAAATTAATTCAGTGCTCGCTCTTTTATATACTTCAATGTTTGTCTATTGTAAGCTTAGCTTTTTATCGCTGCTTGTTCAGTTCTCGTACGACATGCCGAAGCTCTGGCAGAAGGATTCGCTCCATCGCAAGCCGGACAGCTCCACGTGAACCAGGCATGGAAAAGACAGCTGTGTTACCTACCGTTCCGCCAATGGCACGGCTCAGGATCGCGGCAGCCCCGATCTCTTCAAAGCTTAAATAGCGGAAAATCTCGCCAAATCCACTCAATTCTTTGTCGAGCAAGGATGACACCGCTTCATAAGTACTATCACGGTTGGAGATTCCTGTCCCCCCGGTCAATAGAAGAGCCTCAACTCCCGGATTGCTGGAGGCCTCATAGATCAACTCACGTATAGCATCATAGTCATCTTTCACAATGATATGTTTGACTACGCTATATCCGGCTTCTTCAAGCGAAGTTTTCATTAATTGCCCGCTCTCATCAGTTTCGGGTGTTCTTGTATCGGATACTGTAACAATCATGCAGGATACTGTCTCAGGCGATTGCTGCCGATGTTCATCAACCGAATTCATCATGTATACAACTCCAATCTTTTAACTTATGAATTTTCATTAAGTCAAACCGCTTCCTTGCTGAGGGAAGCTTAAGTGTAGTACACTCGCTATCATAGAACGTTGCAGAAAGGGCGATTACATATGACAAGCGGAGTTACACCCATATATATATTATCAGGTTTTTTAGGCAGTGGTAAAACAACCCTGTTAACGAGAATGATAGCATACTGGAAACAGCAAGGTTTGAAGCCTGCTATCGTGATGAATGAGATCGGCGAAGTAAATATAGATGGAATGATTGCTGGAGAGGATGTACCAACCGCTGAAATGCTAAGTGGCTGTATATGTTGTTCAATCCGAGCTGACTTGACTTCAGAAATTGCACTGCTAATTCAGAACGAGAAGCCTGATGTTATCGTCATTGAGGCTACAGGAGCAGCTAATCCTATGGAAATTCTGGATGCAGTTGCAGAAGCATCACTGTATATCAAAATTGATGTTAAAAATTTGATCACTGTAGTGGATTCAGCACATCTTCTTCACTTGCATGAAGTGCAGAAAGGGAAGACATACCGTTTGATGCAAGAGCAGATTCGTTGTGCTTCAACATTGATCCTAAACAAAATAGATCGGATTAACGAAGAAGAACAGCAGGAGGCGGCCCGGATTGTACGAGGGTGGAACGCTGTTGCATCCATGATTCCTGCCGTACGCTGTGATGTAAACCCGGATGTACTTCTCGAGGAAGTATCGGTTATAGCAAAAGATCGAAATTCTGATAATCAGACAGATGCTGCTGATGCTATTGTTAATGCTGTTAATCAATTTCAAGGGGATACATGCTCTAAGGAACATGATCATAATCACGCCCCTGATAACGAGCACAATCATGACCATACACATCATACACATGATCACGTTATGTCATTCACGTATTATTTTAAGGGACCCGTCAACAGCAATGATTTTGAAGCTTTTGTAGCCGGTCTTCCGAGAGAAATATACCGTGCCAAGGGGATCTTAACATTTAGCGATACGGTCAGCCGGTTCCTTTTCCAATATGCATATCGAGAATCCGATTTCATGAAGATCAATCCCCAAGGTCAACTGTCTGATGTGGTCGTGTTTATCGGTGAGCATTTCAGTCAAACACGGATTAAAGAACAATTAGTTGAGTTGGAAGCAAAATCGACCTCACTATTAGAAAAATGAATGACATATGTTACCGTTCTTTAGCGAAAGTGTTCGCTATTGAGCGGTTTTTTTAATGTTGAAATAAGCAATATTGGACTGAATTAGACTGATTTCTTACGAAAATCCGGTTTGAAAATGGAGTGAAAGGGACAATATAAGGATGCTTTTCTAACCAGTTCCATACACATTTTTTTCAACGAAGAGAGGAGAGGAACGGGATGCAAGATTCAAAAGGAAATGGCACCCCTTCAACATTTGTTCCATACGTACCCGCTTCAAAATCAATGGCCGAACTGACTGCTTTTGCGATCGTGTTAGGTATCGTTCTAGCCATCGTGTTTGCAGCAGCGAATGCCTATCTGGGATTAAAAATCGGCTTGACCGTTAGCGCGTCCATTCCGGCTGCTGTCATCTCTCTTGGTGTATTAAGAGGGATTTTCCGTCGCAAGTCGATTCTTGAGAACAATATCGTACAGACCATGACTACTGCTGGTGAAGCAGTTGCTGCCGGTGCTATTTTCACGTTACCAGCCTTGTATATGTGGGGGCATATCCCTTCCATGGCGACCATCAGCTTTATTGTTCTTGTTGGTGGGTTCCTTGGCGTGGCCATGATGGTTCCTTTGCGCAGACTGCTCATCGTAAATGAGCATGCTACCCTTCCTTACCCGGAGGGAACGGCTTGTGCTGAAGTGTTGATGTCCGGGGATACCGGAGGAAAAAGTGCAAAAATGGTTGTGTACGGCTTCTTGATCGGCGGCGCGGTAAAAGCGATGGGTGATGGATTCAAATGGTTTCGAACCGAAATCGAAAGTACCATTTTCCGATTTAAAAATGTGGTAGTAGGCATGGATATATTTCCGGCTTTGCTAGGTGTCGGGTATATTATCGGACCACGGATTGCCGGACAGATGCTCGCTGGGGGTGTTCTAGCGTGGTTGGTCCTCATCCCGGTCATCGGATTTATCGGCGCTGGCAGCAATGCGGTCGTAATCCCGTCAGCGAGTCCGATTGGCGAATTGGATGCATGGGGGATTTGGAGTGATTATATTCGTTATATCGGTGCAGGGGCAGTAGCAGCAGGCGGATTGATAACGCTTATAAAGACGCTTCCTATGCTGTTCAGCTCACTTGCGGCGACGCTGCGAGGTTTACAAAATAAAGACAGCGGCAAAGTGACGCTGGATCGTACCAATCATGACATTCCGGGCATATGGGTATTCTCTATGATCGCTGTGCTGATTGTCATCATCGCATTTGCTCCATTAACCGATGTAGGGATTGTGGGCGCTTTAGCTATTGCCATCTTTGGGTTTCTGTTTGTGACGGTAGCTTCACGCATCGTCGGACTTGTAGGCAGTTCGTCTTCTCCGGTATCGGGCATGACGATTGCAACACTACTTGTCGTAACCTTTGTGTTCAAAGTGACTGGTTTGACAGGTATGAGTGGCATGATTGCTTCTTTGACTGTAGGGGCTATTGTATGTGTTGCACTTGCAGTCTCTGGTGATATTTCACAGGATCTCAAGACCGGTTATTTGGTTGGAGGTACACCATGGAAGCAGCAGGTTGCTATGATGATCGGCGTACTCGTTTCAGGTCTTGTTATTGGCTTTATTTTGTCGGTGCTGAATGAAAGTTATGGATTGGGATCGGAGGACCTCCCGGCACCAAAAGCCGTGCTGATGCGGATTATTGTCGAAGGAATCATGGCAGGTAATCTTCCCTGGGAACTGATATTTATTGGGGCGGCATCAGCAGTAGTCTTTGAACTCCTTGGTCTGAACTCACTGACGGTTGCTGTCGGCATCTATCTGCCCATCCATGTGAGCACACCAATTATGACTGGCGGTGTTGTCCGGTGGTTCATTGAGAAGATTTCACGTAAAGACGGAGAAATGCTGAAGGCAAGAGTAGAAACAGGGACATTGCTGGCTTCCGGTCTTATTGCTGGAGAGTCGCTGATTGGTGTCATTATTGCTGTGCTAATCTGGATGAATGTGAATATTCCAGGCAGCATATTGATCGAAAACAACTGGCTACCGTTCCTTATATTCCTGCTTGTTACAATAATCTTAACTTGGAGTACTTTAGCCAGTAAGAAATCACCTGTATCCCATAGTCAGGAGTGAGCCTATTGGGTCGAAATCGAAACAAAAGACACAAAGAAGTTCAGAACCTGCTCAGTATGGTACCTTTACTTAAAGATGGTTTGACTATGGATGAACGCAACGGGAATATGATTGTTTTTGTTCCACGTCAGTCCTGGCTCGAACGCCAAGCCGTTCGATTTCTGAAGCAGCCGGCGGTTATTCAGGTGAAGCTTGATAATTTGGGGGCAGCGGTGACTACGATGTGCGATGGAAATCACTCCGTATCCGATATTGCTGCTGCAATTCGAGCCGAATTCGGGGATGACGCAGAGCCTCTTTTGCCCCGCCTAGTCAAATTTATCGAACTCATGGAAGTAAACAACTGGCTCGAATGGAGTTCGGGGCAATGATGGGTATTGTATCTGTCTGGAACAAAAAGGTACAATAAGCTAAAAAGACGATTTAGGAGTAATAGGATCTATGGAGGAATTAATTGTATTAGACAAGGTCAGTAAATTGTTTGGTAGGCATGAAGCGATACGGGATGTTTCCTGGCGCATAAGCCGCGGAGAATGTGTTGCGGTTACCGGTAGCAATGGAGCGGGGAAGAGTACTCTTCTGCACCTGATTGCAGGTCTTGCGGTTCCTTCCCGCGGAAAGAGAATCGTAAGTGTGAGCAGCCTGCGAATTGGATACGTGCCTGAGCGTTTCCCGGGTCTGCGCTTTTCCCCTGAAGAATATTTGGTTCATGCGGCAAGGATTCAAGGAATGAGCAGACAGGAAGCACTTCGCAATATAGAAGGTGTCCTGTCTTTGTTCCAAATGCAACAACATGCCAAGCGAAGGATGAATCAATTCTCTAAAGGAATGCTGCAAAAGGTGAACCTCATGCAGGCCATGTTGGGTGCACCTGACTTGTTAATGTTAGATGAGCCGCTGTCCGGTTTGGACGAGCCTTCACAGCATGATATGATCACGGTTCTGGGTGAAATCAAAAATCAAGGGACCGCTATAGTGATGTCTGTACACGAACCGCTGCTGACCGCAGCATTGGCTGATAGAGTTGTTGTTATGAAGCAAGGGTTAATCATCCGTGATGCATTTTATGAAAATGGTGAAGTGGCAGCAGGTACAAGCCTGGCTTTCTATGGCATTTCGCCTGAAGCGATGCGGAATCTGGAGATGATGAGCGGTTTCTTGTACTGGATATCAAGAGGATCTCCGTCTGAAGCCGTGGTTAAAAAAGAGAGTTCGGATGATTTTTTACTATATGTGCTTAAGGCAGGCGGTTCCGTGATATCGCTGCAGCCACTGCCTGAGGAACAGGCTAAACGGCTGGAGTATGCACCCCCCGCTTTAAGAGAGGCGGTGGAGGGATGATCAGCAGGCCGCTGCTTCGATATTTGCTGGCGAGTTATACTCGATCAAATCGTTATTTTCCACCGATCGCGTTCATGATTATATCCGTATTGATTTTGTATTCCTACAAGCCAAACCCGGTGATGGACAGTTATGCAGTGACGTCTTCTTTGCTGTTTATCGGCTGCGCTTGGCTGGGCACAAATTTTCTCAATCACGATCAAGGCCGGCAGAATGTTCTGCTTATTTTACATACCGGAAGTGCGAAAGTGTTTTATGCTACGCAGTATGCTGTGCTTGTTCTGATATGCAGTATCATTAGCACTGCAACGGTTGTCTATCCGATGCTGACAGGCATGTTTGACGAGCCAGTAGGCTGGTCACGTTTCGTGATTGCTCTCATGGCTCATATTTCACTTTCAGGTCTTGGAGCGGCAGTTGCACTGTTTTTTCAGTCCGGGTGGATCGAGAATCAGGGAAGAGCAGCAGGGCTAATGTTAATTCTAATTGTACTGTCTATCGCAGGACTATCGCTTGCTGATTCGCTACCGTCTAGCATCAGTATTCTCGTATATTTACTTCCACCGGTATCACCGCTGATTGATATGATGATGCATTCGGATCAGCGCGGGATAGCCCGCAGCGTATACATGCTTCTTTTTTCATTCGGATATACAGCTGTACTGCTCATAATTTATCTTAAGGTCGCTCTCACGAAGGATGCTGCGGAGTTAATTAGAAAAGCAGGTTGATGAAGGATGAATCTTCCTTTACGATAAAGAGTAGGAAAGGTGAACACGAAAAGGCAGCCTATTTAACAGGAGGAAATGATGAAACAGACACGACTGCTGGACAGTGACCACTCCAAAGAGCTGTTTGCCTATTTCGGATTGGCGGTATACTACTCACAGGCCTTGGAGCAGCAGCTTGCGAACTTGCTGATGCTTATCAAGCTGTCGAAGGGTAAGGTACCTTCGGAAGAGGACATTGCACAATTATATCAACGTAAACTGAGCAGCTCCCTAGGTCAGCTGGTTCAGGAAATACAGCATTACTTCCCTTTTTCTGAAGAAGAAACGCTACAGCTGAAAGAAGTATGGAAACAGCGTAATCATATCGTTCATGACTATTTTAAGGAACGGATTCACGAAACATTCAGTCCTGCCGGACGGTCGCGGATGATCCGGGAACTAACGGCCTTTAAGGATCAAGCTCAGGCTCTGGAACAGAAGCTGCAGGGTTACTCCAGAGAAATGTATGTCAAATTAGGATTAGAAGCGGATAAAGAAGGCCCTCTGTTTTAATTGTATTTTTATGAAACAATTTCCATGAACCTTGCGTCAGAGATTATAGGAGGTGTAAGTTATGACAAAAACTATAAAAATAATATCAGCTTTGCTCATCTCATCTTCGCTTCTTGGCGCAGGGTCTGCCTCGGTTTCGGCGTTCTCGGATATCGAGGATAGTGGAAACCAAACTATTGCGAAATCTTTACAGAATAAAGGGATCATTCAGGGCATAACCGCTGATAAGTTTGCTCCCCACAAAACGATTACATCTGCACAGGCTGTTCAAATGGTCGTAAAGGCCACAGGACTTAAAGAGCTACCGAATTTCAGCGGAAAGTCATTCAGCAGCGTTCCGGACGGCGCATGGTATGCGGATGCCGTTAATATTGCCGCCCAGCACGGTCTGCCAGTTTCGGCTGAGATGAAGTGGAACGAGTCGATGACCCGTGAGGATTTTGCAAATCTGCTTGCTACTGCAGTTCAGAAGACGGGGAACTATCCTGTTATTATGATGTATATCAATATTGCGGACGAAAACGAGATGAAAGAAGAGAACCGCGGTGCTGTGCAATTTTTGCTCCTGACCAAAATTGCTGAGCTGGATAAGGGAGGCAAGTTCCACCCACAACAGAAATTAACCCGTATGGAGGCAGCCAAGCTAACTTATACGGCAATGCAGTTTATTAAAGATCATAAGCAGGATAACGTTGGTAAGGTAGAGCAGGATGGGGACGATATTTCGACTCAAATTGTCAAAGTCAACGATAAGGTGAATAAAGTTGTCATTACAAAAGACAATCTTCCTAATCCAGGTTACGGAATTGCTGTTACATCGATTGATTTTATAAGTGACAAGCAGGCGATTGTCTACTATAGGGTAGTTCAGCCTGATCCGGGCAAAATGTACCCACAGGTTATTTCTAAATCATCGGTAGAAGTTTATGTGTCGTCACAATACGACGTCAAGGTTAAAGGAGTGTCAATGAGGAATCTTTGATTCGTACACGTAGAGCCTTACAACAGACAGAGGGGTGTCCCAGGTCAATGGACCTTTGGGACACCCCTCTTCCTTTTTCAATACGTATTAAGCATTACCAGTTGCGAGGTTTACAGCTGTACCTGCAGCGACTGCTTCTTTGTCGTCTTTGGGCTGCTGCACAGATCCTTGCTGAAGCTGGTACATTTTATAGTAACGACCGCGAAGCTCCATGAGATTTTCATGCGAACCTTTCTCAACAATTTCTCCCCGGTGGAGGACGAGAATCTGATCCGCGCTACGGATGGTAGACAGGCGGTGAGCGATGATGAATGTGGTGCGTCCTTTCTTAAGAACCTCAAGCGCATCTTGAATCAGTGCTTCTGTTTCTGTATCGATATTGGCTGTCGCTTCATCCAGGATAAGAATTGCCGGATTAAATGCTAAGGCACGTGCGAAGGAGATCAGCTGCCGCTGCCCAGCGGAAAGCGTACTGCCTTTTTCGATGACAGGTTCATCAAAGCCCTGCGGAAGGTGTGCAAGCAGTCTATCCGCTCCAACATCATTCAGCGCCTTGTTGACCTGCTCACGGGTGATTTCTGCATCTCCGAGACTTACGTTGGAAGCGATCGTACCGGTGAACAAATACGGGTCTTGTAGAACGATCCCCATATGTTGACGAAGCCACTGCTTCGGAATGTCAGTAACAGGCTGACCGTCAATGGTAATGGTCCCTTTCTGGGGATCGTAGAAACGGAACAGCAGGTTGATGATGGAGCTTTTGCCTGATCCCGTATGTCCTACGAGAGCAACCGTCTGTCCCTGTTTCGCTTCGAAAGAAATATCCTTCAGAACATAGTCTTTTTTATAGGCGAAAGACACATTCTTGAACTCCACATTGCCCAAATAGCGGGGCATAGAGCCGTCGGTAACTCGTTCGCCCGTTTCATCCATCAGTTCAAACACCCGTTTCGCGGATACAATAGATGAATCCAATGCGGCGAGCTGATTGACCATACCGGTGATCGGCTGGAACATCCGGCCCATGAGATCCACGAAGGCGTACAGCACTCCGATGGAGACGATGCCTGTGCCATCCAATGAAGCGGCTCCGAAATACCACAGGATAACAACAAGCGAAATGTTGCGAAGCACGTTTACCAGGTTGTGAGTCGTAAGCGAGTTCAGATTCAACATCTTGTTCTGATGAGCCATATAATCTTCGTTTAAAGCTTCAAACTCTTCCTGGGTTGCTTTTTGACGGCGAAAAACACGAATAATCGGCATTCCTTGAATGGATTCGTTGATAATGGCGTTGATCTCACTTAAGCGAGATCGGATAATGACATTGTATTTTGTTGCAAATTTACGATAGAGCACTGTCCATATGATAAGCATTGGAATGACGAATAAGCTGATCAGTCCGAGCTTCACGTCCAGGAGGAACAGGGCAGTGTAAACCCCAGTGATATAAATGATGCCGGACGCGAAGTTCGAGAGAACGGCAACAAAAAGATCTTTGACTGCTTCCGTATCGTTGGTTACCCGTGAAACAACCTTTCCAGCTGGAAGGTTATCAAAGAAATGTACGGGCAGTCGCTGAATGTGGGCGTACACATCGGTACGCAGCTTTTGAATAACACGGTTGGCGGAAGACTGCAGCCAATAGGTTTTGGCAAACACCGTAATCATGGATACAAGCATGGCGATCAGAAATAGTCCTACCAGCTTGTAAATGCCAGGCAACTCCGGCTCATAAAATGCGAACAATTCGGAGGTGGACAGCTTGCCAGCTGGGTACTGAGCGCTTTCACTCCCATAAGTTATCGTCATTGTCCCGTCACGAAATGTACGTTCACCTTCCGCGCGTACAACTTGTTCATTAATGAAATAAAAGCTTTTTCCGGTTTGAAGAATACGAACTTCCTGGCCCTGAGACTCACCCTCTTTGAAGCGATCCCCTCGTTTATAGTACTTGCCGTTATAGGAGGTAGCCTGTTCGGCGCTCGTTGTTTCGTAATAGGGTTTCTCAATGCCTAAGACATGATTGTCGATCATGTTCTTGGCGATGAAAGGACCAGCGAGTTCAGCCGCCACACCAATGGCAAGCATGATCAATGCGGCAATAAAAGTTCCTTTAGCAGTTAATGCATACCGGAAAAGCCTTTTGGCAATTCCAGATTCATTCGATATCGTTTGATCGGTCGGAGTCAATTAAGACACCTCCTCAGAGGTCAGATTGTTTTCGACTTGCTGGCGTTCAAATTGCTCACGGTACCAACCATTCATTGCCAGCAGCTGTTCGTGAGTACCCTGCTCAGTAATACGTCCATCATCAAGCACAACGATCCAATCGGCATGCTGGACAGCGGATAAGCGGTGGGTAGATATTAATGTCGTTTTTCCTGCGCGTTTGCAGCGAATATTCTCGATAATTCTTGCCTCTGTCCGGGCATCAACCGCGGAGAGAGCATCGTCCAGAATTAATATATCCGGGTCGGAAATGAAAGCTCGCGCTAGTGAGACGCGCTGCTTCTGACCGCCGGAAAGAGCAACGCCTTTTTCACCGACAAGAGTGTCAAGACCGTCAGAGAGAGTATTTAGATCTCGGTCAAAAGCTGCTGTTGAAATGGCATCCATAATCACGGCGTCTGAGGCATCTTTTTTACCGAACTGAATGTTTTGTCTTACCGTTTTCGAAAAAAGGATTTGCTCTTGGGGAACATAACCAATCCAGCTGTGTAGACGGTCCTTGGACAGCATTTCAATAGGTGCGCCGGAGATGAGAACTTCTCCCGATCCGGTAGGATATTCGTGCAATAGCTGTTTCAAAAGTGTTGATTTGCCACTGCCGGTACGTCCGACAACTCCGAGTGTCTGGCCTTTCTGGAGCGTAAGTGAAACATCACTCAGATTATCGACTGTTGAGGTCGGATACCGGAACGTTACTTCTCTAAGTTCGATCGAATCCGGCGAGACGATATCAACTGGTTCTGCAGGCTCTACAACATCAGGTGGCACGGATAAAGTGTCGTTCACACGATCCAACGAAGCGTTACCACGCTGCATGATATTAATGAGTTCTCCGATGGCGAACATGGGCCAGATCATCATCCCGAGGTACATGTTGAAGGATACGAGATCTCCTAAGGTGATTTGATTCTGGAATACCATATATACGCCATAAGCAAGGCCAATCACGTAACTTAAGCCAATGGAGAAGTTAATGGTGGGCTCGAATAGGGCATCTACCTTGGCGACAGCTAGGTTTTTGCGGTAAACATCATCTGTTATTTCCTGAAAACGCTGCTGATCTTCGCGTTCCTGCACATAGGCACGAATAACACGGATGCCGGCTACGGATTCCAACACCTGATCGTTCATAACGCCAAAAGCATCCTGAGCGGCAGTGTAACGCTTGTGGATCGCCTTACCGTAGATAACCATGCCTACTGCGATAATAGGAAGTGGAAGAATGGCAGCTAGCGTCAGCTTCCAGCTGACGATGAATCCCATAGCGAAAAGAATGACAATGAGGTAGACCGTTGAATCGGTCATAACCAGCATGCCGAAACCAGCGGTTGCAGCAACGGAACGAAGGTCGTTTGTTGCTTTTGCCATCAGGTCTCCGGTACGGTTCTTTTCGAAGAATGGTGGAAGCATTCCGAGAAGATGGTTCATATAACGTGTGCGAAGCAGTCGTTCCACAAGGTTGGCACCGCCAAAAATACGGTGCATCCATATGTATGTACCGAGATAGATGACTGCAACGGTTCCCATAATCATCAGTAAATACTTGGAGAGAGATGCCCATGATATCGTGCTAGTTACGATATCATCGATGGCGTTGCCAAGCAGAAGCGGCGGTAGCAGTTCAAGCAGGCCGCAAAAGATGAGAAAGAACAAACCAATCAGGTATCTTTTCTTCTCAAGCTTGAAAAACCATCCTAAATTTTTTAGTACAGCGAACAAAATAATCCCTTCCTTTCGTATGCCGGATTTTAAATGAAGTTCTCCTGTTAAACACAAAAAAGCATATCATCCCGAAAACGGACGATATGCTTCAATCATTAACTTATCATGCGCGCGGTTATAGTAACGGCAACCGTGCGTTAGAGATACTTACAGTTCAACATCAATCCATGATTACACTTCAGAATTGAGGGTTTACCGGCAGGGTGTCGTCAGTATTCAGTTGTGAGTTATGGTCCATAGGACGATGAACAAAAACAATAAATTGATTGAACACTTTAACCACCCTTTCGTTAGAATTTACAATTAATTGAAGAAGACCTCGTATGGACTGAATTTTATCATCGCAAACCCGAAAATGTCAAACCTATTTTTTGAAATATCCGGAAAAAGCCGTGCAGCCTGATTTATTCATTTATCATTCATAAAAGATTTGTAACCCCGTTCGGATATGCGTTATGATACATATACAATACAAAATAAAAGACCTGGGAACAGGCAACTAACTCAAAGGAGAGTGTGTTAGCATGATTATAGAGGTCAGCAATGACGCGGCGCGTTGGTACAAGAGAGAACTGGAACTGAACGCCGGCACGTTCATTCGCTTCTATCCACGCTACAGCTCCGGCGGCGGATTGCATCCCGGTTTTTCTCTCGGCATTTCCGTAGAAGAGCCGAATGATCCAGGAATTACGGAGCAGGCTGAGGATGTAACGTTTTACATGGAAGAACACGATATGTGGTATTTACAGGGATATGATCTTCATGTGGAATATGAAGAATCCTTGGATGATATTTCTTATGTGTATAGAGAAGAAGGCGCAGTAAACTGACGAGTGTATGAGCTCGTGGCGCGCTACCCTAGGGGAAAGGAGGTTCCCGGGATGAGCGTATATCACCGTGATGTTCGTCAGTACATCGGCAAGAGGACGACGGTCGGAGTCAAAGTGGCTGTTATCGTTCGGAATGGTGATGGAGAGATTTTGCTTCTGAAACGTCAGGGGAAGGATGAATGGGGCCTTCCGATTGGCAGTATGAAGCCCGGCGAATCTATGGAGGACGCCGCATCCAGAGAGCTATGGGAAGAGAGCGGCCTTATTGCGGATGATATGCGATTAGTCGACCTGTTATCAGGTCCACAGTATTTCAAAAAAAATGCAGGCGGAGATGAAGTGTATTATGTCATCGGTGTTTACGCTGCAATTGGGCTACGCAGCGCGATTGAACTCCCTTCTGAGAGTGAAACATCTCTAAAGTACTATGATTTGGAGAAACTGCCGATCATGGATACCCTTTCTGTGCATCTAATAGAAAAAATCAAAAAACAGATACGCTGAAGTTCTGTTTGATGGTAGTACCTTCTGGCGTTGCGATTCCCCGAAAGGGGAATTTTTTTCGTGTAAAATACCCCTTGCTTTTTCAAAGAGCAAGGGGTACTATCTTATGTTGATTCTTCTAGAGCGAAGTCAAAGTCATCAATGTCATAAACCTGAACTGGGATAGATGCATCTATAATACGTTGAATCAACTCATACTGATCTGTAAGTATAGGGGCTTCAATTCGCTTTGCTGCTATGATTAGCTCGGTCTCTACAGGATCAAACATTTCCCCATAAGGAGCCGTGTCCAGAGCGTTAAGAATGGTTACGATGGTCATTTCACCAACTGGAATAGAGGGGCTTTTTGCCCACGGTAGCTGAAGGGCTCGGTCAATCTTTTTCTTGTTGAGCGGCTCTTCGAAATATTGGATGAGCTCATTAATCTTCGTACGGACATGCTGGTCATCCGGACCGGTATGCATGAGCGGCTCGTCGCTGCTTTTCAACTCGTATAATTCCAGGACTGTTTTATAAGGAATGATGTATTCTACGGGCTTTGTTGGCACCAGAAGTTGTCCATAAATTGCGAGCATAACGGCTTCTGTAACAAATAGTGTACTCATGTTTATCCTCCTGCTGGGCACTGCATTTTTAAAGTAAGTTTAAAGATAATAAAGCATTGAAGCGGGCAAAAGTCAACAGCAGGTCTTATTCGGGTGATGAAAGGTGAAGCCTTTGGCTTGTGATTATTACATGCCGCAGCTAGAAAGATGCACAAGAAAGGGGTCGTTATTGCCTTTGAAATCATGGAAAATTTACTATCCATTCGTTAAGCCTTATCTTAAATGGATCATATTGACACTCATCATCGGGATGATCAAGTTTTCAATTCCGCTGCTTCTCCCAATGATTATGAAATATGTGGTTGATGATCTTCTCATCAACTCTCAGATGGACGTGCAGCAGAAGCTGGACCAGCTCATGCTTGTGCTCGGTGGTACCTTGGTGTTATTTATCGTTGTCCGTGGCCCGGTAGAATATTTCCGGCAGTATTTTTCCTCCTTTATTACGAGCCGTATTTTATTTGATATGCGGAATCGTCTATACGCTCATCTTCAGCGTTTGTCCCTGAGATACTATCAGAATACGAAAGTAGGAGAAGCGATATCCCGATTTATTAACGATGTGGAGCAGTCGAAGAACCTCGTTGAAGTTGGAATGATGAACATCTGGCTCGATATGTTCACCTTGATATTTGTCCTTGTTGTGATGTTCTTGATGAGCCCGGTTTTGACACTCGTTGCGATCTCGGTTCTGCCATTGTATGCCATTGCGGTTAACCTGCTGTACAAACGCCTTAAAAAGCTGACAAAAGACCGATCGCAGGCGCTTGCGGGAATCCAGGCTTATCTGCATGAGCGAATTCAAGGCATTTCGGTCATCCGAAGTTTTACGCTTGAACGTTATGATCAGGAAAAATTCGAAAATATAAACGGCAACTTCTTGAAGAAAGCGATGGCCCAGACACGATGGAACGCATTAACGTTCTCCATTATTAATACCTTGACGGACATTGCGCCAATACTCGTTATCGGTTATGGGGGTTATCGGGTCATTCAAGGGGATTTGACTTTGGGTACGTTCGTTGCGTTTTTCGGATATTTGGACAGGCTTTATGCACCTTTACGCAGACTTATTAATTCTTCTACAGTGTTAACACAGGCAACGGCTTCATTGGAGCGTGTTAAGGAACTGCTGGACGAGCCGTATGATATCGTGGATGCACCTCATGCTAAAAAGCTTTCATCCGCTGGCCGGATTGAATTTGACCGCGTCTGGTTTCAATATAATGACGATGCGGGTTGGGTGCTGAAGGATATTAATCTAACGATAGAACAGGGTCAGACAGTCGCTTTTGTCGGGATGAGTGGGGGAGGGAAATCCTCTTTGATCGGTCTTATACCAAGGTTTTACGATGTCCAGCAGGGCAGTGTGAAAATTAACGGAGACGATGTTCGGGAGATCACCCTAGATAGCCTGCGCGGCTCCATCGGAATGGTGCTGCAGGACAACTTTTTGTTCAGTGGTTCCGTCCGTGAGAACATTCTGTTAGGTAATCCTGATGCGAGTGAAGAAGAAATCGTTGCAGCTGCAAAATCAGCTAATGCGCATGAGTTTATAACCAACTTGCCGCAGGGATACGACACCGAGGTCGGGGAGCGGGGAGTGAAGTTGTCCGGTGGACAGAAACAGCGACTCGCGATTGCACGCGTCTTTCTGAAGGACCCAGATATACTTGTCCTGGATGAAGCTACTTCAGCTCTGGATTTGGAGTCCGAGCATCTGATCCAGCAGGCGCTTCAATCGCTGTCGACGGACCGGACGACATTGATCGTTGCTCACCGTTTGTCTACGATTACTCATGCCGATATGATTGTCGTGCTGGAGAACGGGCAGGTTACAGAGAAGGGGACTCACAACGAGTTGATGGAAATGAACGGAAGCTACGCGAGGCTGTATAATGTGCAGCATTTGGAGTCCTAGAATGAATGTGATGGGATTGTCTAATTAGTAGTTTTAATAGAAATCATGAGTGTTCATAGAGTTTAATATAATTAAAAACGTGCCGGCCAATGATTCTTGGCCGGCACGTTTGATTTTGTGTTGTAATGTTGCATGTTATACAACATTGGAGAAGCAGAATGTCTGAACCTGCTCAGATTGCTGTATTTTCTACAACAATCCCTCTTGGAAAGAGGCATATAAGTGATTTCCTATCCGGATTATTGTATTGTATACAACACTTTGTCACTGGCCGCAATATGACGGAATAAAGTTGCAGTATATACAACACCGACTGAACCCAGTTAGATTAACGCGGCGGAAAGGACGAAACATCAAACGATTACTTATCCCGCTGCGTAATTACATCCGTATACGAGGACTGGATAATGTCCAGCGTTGCATTCTGCTTTACGATGTTGTTGGCCAGTGTAGTGAGCAGGAAGAGGGCGACCACGCCGAGCATGATTCTTTTGACAGTCACATTTCGAATGCTAGAAACAAAGCCAGCAGCAAGAATAAAGAAAGCAAACAAATAGTGCCCAGCGTATAGATACAAGTCATATTGAAATGTAGTAAGGCCAAATCCAACAACGATATGAAGAACAAACGCGAACAAGATATACGTAGCAATAGCCCATGTTTCCCGAGTCTTAATTCCTTTTATAAATCCAAGCACTGCAAGCAAGAACAGGCCAATTCCTACAATATGTACATAGAAGGGATAAGGCTTGCTAAGATCGGTTGCAAAAGCAACGATTCCTGGGTCAATCAAGGCAACGTCTGGTGTCAGAACAGGACTCACAACGAGCATATAGAATGCTTTAGCGTGGTGTGCGAACGAGAATGGTGTTACATAACCTAGAGCGCCATTTGATAGTCCGCCAAAAACATTCGATAACCATGTCTTACCGGAAAACAGCACATATTGTAGCGCTGTAAAACCGATGATCATCAGCAGGGCACTGATCATAATGGTCATAAACCGCCGGAACGTTTCTTTTATGCTTCTGAAGTCAAAGAGGCTAAAGAAAAGAGCACCGGCAAAGGTGACTACATTCGTTGAGGTGATCCCGAAATTAAGAAGTGTAAAAGAGGCATTCGGAATGATTGAGAAAGACTGTTCTTCCCGGCACTTTTGTAAGTATGCAGCTGAGAGTACAATTACAAATTGAGCGTAAGAATAGGAGTCTGGAATTAAGGACGTAAAGATACTATACGAGCTTACTCCGAAAAAGGCCGAGAACAGCAGCGAAACCGACATATCTGAACCGTTTCTACGCAGCATAAAATAAACAATTGTCGTTGTAAGTGCATTGATCCCAGATTGCAGTAGCAGGTATAACATGTTGCCTATGGAGTGGTTTGATAAGTATGTCAGTGGTGCTGTAAGTAAATTGATAAGCGGATGAATGATCGTGGCCGCCTGTTTTCCGTATTCCATAGATGGATCAAAATTAAACAGATTCAGCGGAAATGGTGCGCCGTAAAACGGACTGTAAGTACCTAACATCTCCGCGTTATCTTTAATGTACTGCACATAAGGCATATTTAAAAAGATATAAAACAAACAAAAGATGATCCATAAAAATAGGGCTGTATAATTATCTTTCCTGTCCCTAAAAAAATAATTGTTAAAAGTCATGTTAACCACCAATCTCTAACCGATTTAATATTTACCATATCAAGAGCAGTAAACCTGAGATAATAAAGACAACACCCGCAATCTTGATGATTCCGATCGATTCTTTAAAAATGATTTTAGCGAACAACAATGCCCACAGAAAGGTTAAGGCATTAGCTGGCATAACGATCGTATAAGGGAGCTCTTTCAGCAGATATATGTTCAATAGTGCGCCGATTCCGTAAGACGCAAACCCGAAGAACAGCAGTAGGAGCTGTTTTTTTGAGGTGTAGCCTTTAAAGAATACACTGCCAAGGGAGCCGAATAAGGTCATCGCGAGCAAAAGAGCGTACAATAGCGGTTCATTTTTCATAAGAGGTTAAAGTCACCCCGATCCCGAGAAGGACAACAGCCGCCGTCTTTTTTATCGTAATAGGCTCTCCAAGAAACAGGTCTCCGTAAAACAGAGCAACAATATAGCTAATACACATCAGCGGGTAAGCGACTGAGAGCTTTTCCAGAGCTAATGATTTAATCATAAAAATAGCGCCAAGACCATAACAAACAAATCCGATAGCCATATAAATGAGGTCACTGTGGCCCCATTTCCAAAACAGTTGACCCGTTGCGGTCAGAAATGCGGACACCACCATCAACCATTTACCGGTATGGCGGCGATGGCCTTTCTTGTTTATAAGTTCCATGTTAGTCCCTCACACCCCGCTGTATGTTTATGACGATTAATCATGTACTTTTGATTCACTAATTGCAGCATGGGCATATCTGAGACGGAATCGGAGTATGCGCAGGATTGATCGTAGTCGATCATGATTCCCTTTTCCTTGAGATAGCTTTTAATGCGAGTAACCTTTTCCTGACCCTTGCAGTTGTTTCCTTCAATCATATGGGTAAACTGTTCACCACGTTTGACCAAATTCGTACCGATCACCCCATCTACCTCGTCAAACAGGTTAAAAAACTTCATGTAAGCGTAGGGGGAAGCTGTGACTAGAAGGACATGATAGCCGCTCACTTTTTTGTTGTTCATTTCCATTAAAGCTTCCGGATAGATATAAGGCTTGATCATCGTATTAAAGAAATGTTCCAGATCTTGTTCATTCATGTATTTTATAAAACGGAAATAAGAGCTTTTTGCCTGTTCCGCTTTCATCCATTTGAGCTTATAGAAAACAGAATAGATCACGACCAGAATTATGAGATAAAACGAAGAAGGCTTTTTTTTCAGGCCAAACAGTAAAAATTGAAACATCGAATCCTTCTGGATAATAGTCTTGTCGACATCAAATAAGGCAACCTTTTGAGTCATTAGTACATACCTCATATCATTTAATTATTCAAAATAAGCTAAAATCCCGATTACACTTCCCACATAAATGAGCACGGTAACCAGTATGTGCATATCTTCAAAGAGGATGCGGTCTGGTGCGCCGCCCTTCTTTTCAATATGAATAAGATATAGATACCGGAACATCCCATAAATAACAAGCGGTATGGTCCACATCAGATGAATCGTTCTGCCGGATGTAAAGGTGAACAGAGAATAACTGATGATGGTGGCCGTTGTAACAATTCCGCTAAATTGATCAAGCAGCTCCAGGGAGTAATGATCAAGCACTTTTCGATGGGAGCCCTTCTCATTTTGAAGTAGTACGAGTTCATGCCGCCGTTTTCCAATCGCGAGAAAGAGAGAAAGAAGCATGGTACACAACAAAAACCAAGGTGTAAACGGAACATGAATGACTAATCCGCCGGCAATAGCACGCAGCACAAATCCTGCAGCAATGATCATTATATCGATAATGACAACATGCTTTAAGCGTAAAGAATAACCCACGTTCATTATGAAATACAATCCAAGAAGCACGGTAAACAAAGGGTTAATCACATAAGAGACCACCAGAGAAGACGTTAGCAGCAAAGCTCCAAACATCAAGGCCAGTGCAGGGTTTAGTCTTCCTGAAGCCATGGGACGATGCTGTTTCACCGGATGATTGCGGTCAGCCTCTCGATCCATGTAGTCATTCACGATATAAACGCAGCCTGATACGAAACAGAGAAGGAAAAATCCGATAATGATATCGATCAGAGAAGATGCACTTACCGTTTCGAAAGAAAATAGTGGTGCTGCAAAAATAAGTAAATTTTTCGTCCATTGTTTCGGTCTCAGCTGTTTAATGAGCAGCATTAGACTTTGCGAGTGAAAAATCGGTTGGTTAGCGTGTTTGTTTTGAGGGGGTTGTTGCACAAGCTTAATCCTCCTAAGAATCTTCCAAATATAGTGGGGCGGTAAAATAGAGATATACTTCCAATATGTTCGTTATCATACCATAAATATACACAACATAAACAAGAGGCTATCCCATTAGGCTTACTGCACAATGAACTGCACAAGTGGGACAGCCTCTTGTTTTTAGGTGATTGCTATGACTTGCCAATTAACAGCGATAAAATACCGGCCGCAATGAGTGGTCCTACCGGAACACCGCGGAACAGAGCGACACCAAGGACCGTTCCGATCAATAGGCCGGCAACGATCGTTGGATTAGTTCCCATTAGCGTAGCTCCGCGCCCGCCTAAATAAGCAACCAGCATACCTATGCCGATTGCGAGGAGGGATTTCCAGTTGAGAAAGGACTCACCAATGACCTGTGGGCTCATTTTTCCGCTGGCTAAGGGAGACATGACCCCAATCGTTAAAATGATAATACCGATCGTAAGGCCGTATTTCTCCAGCCACGGAAAAGCTTGTTGGAAGCCGGTAACCCGAAGAAACAGCAGTACAAGCATCGCAATGGTTATGGGAGAGTTGCTGCTGATGATTCCAAGTGCGGCCATAGCCAACAGAATGAGTGAGGTGACATCCATGGTGTACGTCAACTCCTTTGGTAAACGAATAATATTTGCAGTTTAGGACTTGGTCATGAGGTGCTCGGCGATTAAACGTCCATGCAAACGTCCGGTTTCAATGAAAACTTCATTTGCATTCCGTCCGGATGCAATAACACCGGCAACATAAAGACCGGGAACGGTCGTTTCCATCGTCTCCGGATTGTAATGCGGTTTTTCCATGTCTTCGTCCAGTTCCACACCGGAAGAAGCAAGTAGTTTGCGGTCCGGTCGGAAGCCAGTCAGAGCGAGCACAAAATCATTATCAATCGATTGCTCATTACCGTCATTAGAGGTAATGGTAATGGACGTTTCGCGAATCTCAGTTACACTGGACTCCACGTAAACCTTAATCTTTCCTTTAGTGACCAGGCTCTCGAACTGAGGGCGCACCCATGGCTTGATATTCTCGGACACTTCCTTGCCCCGGTAAATGACCGATACATCCGCCCCAACGCGAATCAGTTCCATAGCCGCATCTACGGCTGAATTACTTCCGCCGATAATCGCTGTTTTCATGCCGGCATAGGGGTGAGCTTCCCGGAAATAGTGAGTCACTTTTTCCAAGTCTTCACCAGGAATGCCGATATAATTCGGATGATCGAAATATCCGGTGGAAATGACGACATTTTTGGCTTCACGGTAGCTTTCCACGCCGCTGCTTTTGCGGGTATGTACCCGAAAGGATCCGTCAGGAAGCTTCTCGATGGAAGTAGCTTCTTCGTATGGCGAGAGGTTAAGGTTGTAGTGCTGGGCGACTCTGCGGTAATATGCGAGTGCTTCATCCCGATAGGGTTTGTCATTGGTTATGGCAAATGGGATATTTCCGATCTCAAGCATTTCAGCAGTACTGAAAAATTGCATGTGAGTCGGATATAGATAAATAGAGTGAACTACATTGTGTTTATCAATAAGTTCAGAGGACAGGCCGCGCTTACCGCATTCGATAGCTGCGGACAAACCACAAGGGCCGGCGCCGATGATTAGAACATCTTGCATGATGAACCTCCTTAGAAATAAACGTACATGAACAATCAGCACTAATAATCCTACCGCAATTATGGAGATAAATCCACCTTGAACGGTTGAGTTCAGATGATATTTCATCGTTATCGAAGGAAGTTGACAGGATAATCTAATTTTATTATTATCTAATTAGATAAACATCGAATTTCGATATTTTTAATCATGATCAGATGTCTTGGAAAGGAGGCGGATGTTCAATGCAGCTCGAAAAGATTGTTAATGTCCATAAACTGCTAGGCGATCCTAACCGAATGAAAATTTTAATGCTGCTAAATAGAGGAGAAATAAACGGCCAAGCCTTGGCTGAGAAATTGAGCTTGTCACAGCCTACGGTTACACACCATGCTACTAAGCTGCGGGAGGCTGCTTTAATCCGTGAACGAAGGGACAAGAACACCATTTATTTTTCCCTGAATCCGGAATTTATTGAGCAGGTTCATCAAGCGTCCTTGACGTTTATATTCGGGAAGGAGAGAGGGGATATTCCGATGGAAGATAAAGAATCCACAGTAAAGGCAACCGTTCTAAGAAACTTTTTTGCGAAAGACGGGAGTTTGCGTCAAATACCGGCACAGTACAAGAAGAAACTGATTGTACTAGAGCATTTGGTCGAGAAGTTGGAATTCGGTAAAGAATATAGTGAGAAAGAAATAAATGAGTTCATCAAACAGTACCATGAAGATTTTGCAACGATCCGTCGCGAATTTATCATGCATCATTTCATGTACCGAGACGATGGGATCTATGTGCTGAACCCGCGCGAAATGTGGAGTAACTGGGAAGAAGTGAAGTAAACTGTACGGTTGATCATTGTATGAACTAATCAACAAAACACCTTCCTGGCGGTTTATCGACCGAATGGGAAGGTGTTTTTTATGATTATGGTGTTTCCTTAAGGAAGCATAATATCGATATCCCCGGAATGGGTATCTGCTTTAATGGTATGCTTGCTTTCCTTAGGGGACTCCGGAATATTGACCGAACCGGAAAGAGTCTTCGTCTCATAAAACCCGTTAAAATCCGGATCTGGTGTGATTTCGATATCTCCCGAGAGAGTTGATGCTGTAATGGATGAAACACCACGCTGACTGATCTCTACATCACCTGAGTAGGTCTCTAAATTTGCGGCACCTTCTATCTGTTTAAGATCAATCCCCCCAGAGAGGCTTGATGCTTGAACGGATGATCTGATATCGTCTCCATTAATATCTCCAGAGTGGGTATCAAGCTTCAATTCATTTGCTTTAAGGTTTGTTAAATAGATACTGCCAGATAAGGAGGAAATATCGATGTTATTAGAAGTAGCTCCTTCAAGTTTAATATCAGCTGACATCGTCGAGATCGCGAGATCCTCCAGCTCCGTCTCTTTCGGAAGTGCTACATTGATTTTCCCCTTGGGTGATTTCAGATTAACGCTGAGAAACTGAGTGGTAGAAGGGGGAGTCAAGTCTATGGAGAACTCGGGTCCAACCGCAGTCAACTCCTTCAATCGATCTATGACCTTCGGATGCACATTACCTTGAAACTCCACATACCCTTCTCCACCCGTGCTTGAACTGAACGAGATATCCACATCATAATTGCTTGTAATGTGCAGCTTCTTGATTTCATCCGGATTAAGGGCCCAGGTTTGCTTATGCTCTGGATATTCATCCTCAAATTTGAATTTATGATAGGCCATGCCGACTACGCCTATTAATATAAGAACAAGAGCTGTTCCTAACAGAAATTTATGTTTCATTGTACGGTTCTTCCTTTCAACATTCGTGTATTCCATCGTAAATAGCCCTTGAGCATAGCAAATAGCCCCAGGAAAATCCAACGTACTAGGTAGGCGAGCAATATTCCGACACCGATAAAGGATACTGACAGAAACATTTTCGCTGGAAAATAGGTTCCATTATATAGATATTCTATCAGCACCAGTACCGGACTAAGTATGGCGGCAACTGCACCAGCGGCTATGCCAATCCCGCCTGCCCACAGTCCGATCTGGAAAGGCACGGCTACTAAAGCGCAGAAAAAAAGGCCAATCCCAATAAATAGCTGCCCAACTCCCGAAGGTGAGCTTTGTTTTTGAATAGGCATATCCGTAAAACGATCTCCAAGCGCCTCACGCGCCATTTCGAAAGGGTCTCCGAGTTCGCGGGCAATTTCCTCTTCAGAGCGGCCGTTTTGCATGCCAAATTGAAAGTGGGACTCTACATCACTGAGAAGCTCATGCCGGTCGTCCGGATGTAGAGGGGAAAGTCTCGTTTCTAAGATGGATATAAATTGTTTTTTATTCATGCTAGTGTCCTTCCTCTATTAAATTGGTTACGTTACTGACAAATGCTCGCCATTCTTTAATCATGGCGTCCATGTAAATCTCCCCATATTCCGTCAGTCTGTAATATTTACGGGGCGGCCCTTCTGATGATTCCTGAAGATAGGTGGTACAGTATCCTTCATTAACAAGTCTACGCAAAAGTGGGTAAAGTGCGCCTTCAGCAACTTCGATGTGACGGGATACGGACTGTGCCAGTTCATAGCCATATTGGTCCTTGCGGTTGATGAGCACAAGCACACATAGCTCAAGGACTCCTTTTTTAAATTGAATACTGACATCCAAAAATGTTTCCTCCAATCACGATAAGAATTGAACATGAACCGGTACTGATTATTATTCATTAGCTGTTATACAGAGAATAACATTAGGTACTGAATAATGCAAGGTACTGATGCGGAATATTTCCAAGAAACTATACAGCTGCCAAGAGCTGTACACAAAAAGGGCTATCCCCCTTTTAAAAGAGAGATAGCGCAAGAGAGTCGTTTTCACTTTTGCTGTGAAGAATTGCCTCAGAGCCCTCGATTTCTATACTTATGAGGGAATTGAGACATTTTTGCAGCGCCTTTTTACCGTTGTGGATTTTATTGTCCAGCGCGCTGATTAAAAGCTTCAACACCTTCTGTACCGGTTGTTTGTTATCTGTTGTAAAATATACGGGTACCGGTTTGTTTTGAAACATAATGAGTGTTTTCATCAAATCACCTCACGAAAAGTTTTATTTCATGATATTTGCAATTATAAACGGCCAATCTTAAAATAACCTTAAAATGAAAGAATTAATCAAGATAGCATTTTAGGAGAGTGACATTTCTGTGAACTCTCTTTTTTTGTGAAATAATTCGTTTTGAAAAATGAAAGTAAAGACTATTTCCCTGTTTCATCTGAAATTTAGTCCTTAAGTTGTATGCAAAACAATTAAAAAATAGGAAATAGGAAATATGACACAAATTGACAGGAGAGAGTTGGGAGTGATACAGTTACAATACTGTAACCTATTTTTATATCTTATGATATAGGTGTTCGGCCCTCTCATAGGGAATACTCTAGAATTATGATATTTTAGAAGGGCAGGAAAATGCAGATGATTCTTACTGTGATCAGTGGACGCAATGAAGGAGATTGGTTTGATATATCGGTGCCGGATGAATGTTCGGTATCTCGGCTGAATGAGCTGCTGGGACTTCGTCTTTTTCAAGAACCTTCGAGTCCCGGAATACAATATATATTAGAAGCAAAATTTCCGGAAGGATTATGGTTTACGGTGGACGGGAACTCAGGAGTCGTTGAAGCCGGACTTCGAGAAGGCGCATACGTCAGACTTCAGCGCGCTTTTTCAACTACAGAAGAAGAAGCTCCGGTGTACGGCCGAAGAATGTTGTTTCAAGAAACTTAAAATGGGGTAAATAACCCTTTGATTTCTTCGGGAATCAACAAAATACATAGTGAATTTTACATGATGCTCTGGATAAAGGGGAGGAAACGATGAACGTCTTATATCAGCGTTCGCCACGAATTAAACCGGCTTTGCAACAAGAAGAGATGGAGATACTTAGACCTCCTTCAGAGCCCAACAAGCCATCTTTCTCAATTATTTCCCTCATTATACCTATTGTAATGACGGCGGTAACGATTGGCTTTTACGTCTACATGAATATGAGCGGGAAAATGGGACGCAGTCCTTATATGATGTTTCAGCTGTTATCCATATTTATGATGCTGACATCTTATACTTTGCCTTTCTTTATGTATTTGGGCAACAAGAAAACATACCAGAAGAAGCTGGCTGAACGAAACCTCAAATATCGCACACAGCTGGACCTTCACCGTGAAGAGTTGAAGGAAGCACAGCAAAACCAAGTAGAAATTATGTTCGAGATTCACGGGGACCCTGACGTGTGCTTTCAAATCGCTAAGAACAGAAGCAGTAGTCTGTGGGAAAGATCCCCCGAGGATGTCGATTTTCTTGAGGTCCGAGTTGGCAAGGGAACTGTTCCCTTTCACATACAAGTTCGAGCTCCGAGAGCAGACGGATACGAGAAAGATCCGCTGATTGAAGCTGCACAGGAGCTTGCCGGTGATTTTCAAACGGTTGATGAAGCCTCTATCACACTGCCTTTGTTCCAATCCAAAGTCATCGGTGTGGTTGGTGGAAGAGAGAACGTATTGAATACACTGCGTGTAATGATGGCGCAAATTGCGGTACGCCATTCTCCGGATGAAGTGAAAGTGGCTGCTTTTTATGAAGAGAAGGAGGCCCATGACTGGGATTGGCTTCGCTGGCTCCCGCACACTTGGGATGATGATCGCTCATCGAGGTATTTGGCTGATCGTCGAAGCAGTTCACATCAACTCGCAGACGAAATCTTCATGCAGCTGTACCGGCGTAGAAACAACCGTTCTGAACATGGCAACAAATCAATCGAAATACCGGCATATATCGTTATTTTATCCAGTAGTTCATTAATAGAGGAAGAGCCGCTTTTACCAATGCTGCTTGAAGACGGTGAAGCGGTAGATGCTGTAACGATCATCTTATCGGACCGCAAAGAAAACCTTCCGATGCATTGTCAACTGATTGTAGAGGTTGAGCGGGAGCAGGCGAATTACACGATCAAGAAGGACGGTATGGCTTCACAACAGTCGTTTAAAACTGACGGAATGAGACGTGAACAAATGGAGATCCTTGCTCGTTACATGGCGCCTATTCGCTTAAAACGGTCATCAGCCTCCGACATTCCTTCGGTACTGACGTTGTTTGAAATGATGGATATTCAGAAAATGTCAGAGCTCGATGTGAAACGTCGCTGGCAGAACAACCGTTATCCGGATACACTGCCTGTACCTATGGGGGTTCGAGCGGGGAACAAAAAGATAAACCTGAATTTACATGATAAAATTGAGCGACAAGGTCACGGACCACACGGACTGATAGCCGGTACGACCGGCTCAGGTAAAAGTGAAGTCATTCAGTCTATTGTAGCCTCACTTGCTGCCGAGTTCCATCCGCATGATCTTGCATTCATGCTTATCGATTATAAAGGTGGAGGGATGTCCAACACATTCCTGCATTTGCCTCATGTTGTGGGTACGATTACAAACTTGGACAACAATCTGATTGAACGTGCTAAGATTTCCTTAAAGGCTGAACTGGTCCGAAGGCAGAAAATACTGAACGATGCTGGCAATCTACAGCATATCGATGAATATTACAAGCTTCTTCGCAGCAGACATGGAGAGCCACTCCCACATCTGGTTATCATTATTGACGAGTTCGCACAACTCAAAAAAGATCAGCCGGAGTTTATGGATGAACTGATTAGTATCGCCGCCATTGGCAGAACTCTTGGGGTTCATCTTATTCTGGCTACACAAAAGCCGGCTGGTGTAGTTGATGACAAGATATGGAGCAACTCACGATTCCGAATCTGCTTGCGGGTTCAAAGTGAAGGCGATAGCCGGGATATGCTGAAAATTCCGAATGCGGCATGGATCAATAAGCCGGGACGCGGATATTTCCAGGTTGGCAGTGATGAAGTTTTTGAAGAAATGCAGTTTGCCTGGAGCGGAGCTCCATATGTAGAAGAACAAGATAATGAAGGTATGATCGTTATTCGTGAAGTGCGTCTGAACGGAAAGACGGAACCGATGCTGGCTCCAGTCAGCGCGTCCGGTGTTCACCATGATGAGGTTCCGAAGCAGCTACAGGTCTTTATTGACCGACTGGCGGATATAGCACAGGAAGAAGGAATCGAGAGACTACAGGGACCATGGCTTCCGCCTTTACCTGAAAGCTTGGACCTAGATGAGGTACTGTCTGCTTCCGATGGTTATTCCGTGTCGGCGTACGGAGATATTACGCTTACTGCACAAGTAGGAATGGTCGATGATCTTCCAAACCAATGTCAAAGGCCACTCAAGTTAAATATGGAGCAGGGCCATTGGGCGGTGTACGGCATGCCAGGGTTGGGAAAAACGACCTTTGTTCAGACCCTTCTAATGTCACTGGCTAGGAAATATTCCCCTGATCAATGGCATGGGTATATTATAGATATGGGACGAATGATGCGGGACTTCTCTGGATTGCCGCAAGTGGGCGGCATTATGACAGCTGAAGAGGAGGATCGGATTAAACGTTTATTCCGATTCCTGACCAAAACAGCAGCGAAGCGGAAGGACCTGATTGCAGATGCGGGTGTGAAGACAATTTCGGCTTACCGCCGCGCTATGTCACTTCATGTCCCTCAACTGGTGATTGTCATCGACGGTTATCTTAATTTTCGCAATACGTATCCGGATGAAAATGATATGCTAGAGTATCTACTCCGCGAAGGTGGCAGTTTAGGCATAACTTTTGTAATTACTGCTAACCGGATTTCTGATATGTTTGAAAAAGTACGGAGCAATATATCACAAGCAGTTTCGTTTGAACTTGCAGATCCTGCGGATTATTACTATGCTGTAGGTCGCCCGTCCCGAGTACCAAGCCAGCTTCCATCGGGAAGAGGTCTTGTCAAAGGGCAGGTACCGCCTTTGGAGTTTCAGACGGCACTACCTGCAACAGGTAAAGATGAAGGAGAACGTTCAGCCGAGCTTCGCGTTCTGATTGCCCGTCTGAAGAGCTCCTGGAACGGAGAGATTGCCCCATCTATTGATCCGTTGCCAGAGAAGGTCGGACTTTCGGAGCTTCTGAAAATGGATCAGCCTTACGAACAGATAGCCTGTACGGCCAAGTACCAGGTTCCTGTAGGGCTGTCGACGGATGACCTGTCTCCGTTTTTGGTCAATCTGCAGGAAGGACCACACTTTGTTGTGGCCAGCCCCATGGAAGGTGGAAAAACCTCATTTTTGCTCAGTTGGATGCTTTCACTCGCGTATCATGCCTCGCCCGAGGAACTTGAAATATATACAGTAGACACCCGGTATGGCAGCAGTGGTCTCAGTCGACTTAATCATCTGCCTCATGTCAGAGGTCATGCTGAGAATGAAGAGGACCTGGGCCCGCTTATAGCCGGACTATACGAGAAAGTACAGAGCCGGACGAAAGAGGGGGACGATCCAGTCATATTGCTTATGATTGATGATGCGGATGTAATGAGCAAGCAATTAAACGATTTTACGATAAAAGATCAATTGTCTTCGATTGTAAGACTGGGCAGGGACCGCAAAGTACATGTTGTGCTTTCCGGCGTTCCGGCTGACTTTCCGACGTACGGTGTGGATTGGTTCACCGACGTCAAAGCGTCACAATCCGGATTTTTGTTCGGGACTCTCGATTCGAACGATTTGTCGTTCTTTAGAATCCCTTTTTCGGAATCTACGAATAGTCCTGGAGGACTAAAAATATTACCATCGGGTCAAGGGTACTACGTTAAACGAAAATTTTCCAGAGTTAAAGGCGCAGTTCCGTTTGATGAGGTGTGGAACGCCCAAAAATGGGTCACAGAAATTCGTGACCGATGGCATGTTGTAGTTTGAGGGGAGGTGGCTCATAATGTTGACGATTCATGCTTCCAAACAGGAGACCGTAACGCTGAATGCTAAGGAGTTTTTTTTCTTGGCCGGTATTCTCGGTTCAGATCGTCTGCTCGGGGTCGAAGATCCCTTCAGCGGGTATTTAACTGAGGAAATTGCTGATGAGTGGGAAGCGTCGAAAAATTCGCTTCTCGAAAAGCGCTATTTAATACGTGAGGAAAGCGGAGAACTGTCAATTCCGCCTGATGTGTTTTCCCGTGTGGCGATAGCGGGGCTGGCTGAGCGTGCCTGTTGGTTGAGATATGAGAACAGAGGTAAGTCGTTTGAAGGATATTTGCACGTAACCGGCGAACAGGTTATACAAGTTTGCAAGTGTGATGAAAACGATCGATGTTATATGTTAAGTGAACTTGGCTCGATTGAAGATACATGTAATAAGTTGGTAGAAGAGTTGGCTCTCAGTGATCAGTCTCTGGGAGAAATACCGGCTCTGCTGCTTAGCCGCAAGGAATTTGCGGATATTTACACCTGTGCTTCCGATATGAACTGTGATGAGATCAGTGACAGGTTAGCCAGATTAACGGGCGATACTGAAGGTTCGATTGCACTGGCAAAATGTTTGAAAAACCGGGTTTCTTCGGGGGAGCTTCAGCTGTCAATATGGAACGGGCATAACTGGGAGAGTCAAAATGCAGCGTTTGTTGTGAATGAGTCCATGAACTGGCTGCTGCGTATGAGTCTTCAGGGCGATCAGGATTGGCTGACCGCAGCACCTGCAACAAAGGAGCAATTTCATCATATGCTCCTCATGTGGCTGAAACAGTAACGGAACCCGTATGAAAGGTGAGGACCTATGCGTATATCTGTCGAACCGGAGTTGCTCCGGACATTAAGTCGTCAGCTTCAGCAATCCGGCGAACAGTATGTTGCCATAACTAATCAACTTCATCAGGCAATTAGTTCGCTTGTCTGGGAAACTTCAATGAAAGCGGCGGTTATTGATGAGTGGCAGTCTGCCCAGAGGCTTGGAGAGAATTTGGGAGCTCTTTTGGCACAAATGGGCAAGCATTTGCAAATGAAAGCCGATCAGTTTCAGGAAGCTGATCATCAATATCAGAGTATTCTCGAGCATGCCAATATAGGTGAGGTTTCACCTACTTCTTTGTTTGCGGCTTTCAAGCAAGAAGGAGGAAACTCCATTTTGCCGGAGTCAGGTACTTCCGGTTCCGTTATTTCCAATCCTAGCTCGGCTGCTGCCGCAGTGGGGATGAATAGCAGTGATGGCGGCGATTCTGCCAAACAGGCTGCTTTAAATGGCCAGGGATGGACTTTTACCGATCCTTCTAATATGAGTATTGCAAATTAATACGCTAGATTATCGAGGGAACGAGTTTCATTACTGGGTCATTGGGGGTAATTGGAATTTAGGTCTGAGGACATTTTGTAAATCTTACCAACATAGGATAAGATGACAATTGTTAATCGGAACCGAAATTTCAAAGGAGGTACATACATGGCAGGACGCATTTTAATTACACCGGAGCAAGTTGAACAAGTAGCAAACCAATTTAAGCAAAGCGGTGAACAGAGTCAGCAAATCGTTAACAGTCTGACTCAATCCGTAAACGGTATGGAAGGTCAATGGGACGGTATGACGAAGCAGCGCTTCTTCCAGGAGTTCCAGGAAGCCAGCCGTTTGATGAACTCTTTTGTACAGACGCTCGATAGCATCAGCACAGAGCTGAAGGCGATCGCTCAAAAATTCCGCATGGCGGACGAATCTCGTTAATATTCAATTGGGTTTTATTGGTATATAATAAGTTCATAAACCAGAAAACCGGGTGTTCAAGCTGACTCCCGGTTTTCTTGCAATCCCAGAGAATTTATCTGATAGGAGTTAGTACTATTAAATTTTGAACTAAGAAGAGAGGGGGATCTTCATGACTTTTCAGCCGAATCCGGGCGATGAAATCATCATAAACGGAGCGGCCTATACGGTGGGACAGCATCCTGCCGCCCCAGGATTGGCCTATGCTCAAGCTGGAAGGCAGGGCATCGTATATCAACTGCTGCCCATTAACGGAGAATTGCACAAGGCAAAAGCCCTAAAAGTGTTCTTTCCAAAATTCAGAATTCCAGCAATGGTGTATCAATCGGAACATATGGCTAATTACCGGGAAGTTCCCGGTTTGAAAGTGTGCAGTCGCGATGTGCTCACTCCCGAAAGAAACGGAGACTTGATTGCAGATTACCCGGACCTGCTGTACGCCGTAGTGATGCCATGGATTCATGGGGTTACGTGGTTCGATGTAATCAGTGACCAGCGTACGCTCGGACGAGGCGAAAGCCTTATGTTGGCAAAAGCGCTGGCTGCCATTGGCTCAAGCATGGAGCAGCGCGGTCTGGCACATTGTGACCTGTCTGCGCCAAACGTCATGCTTCCGTTTTTTTCAGAAGTGAAGCTGCCAGAAGGCTCGGCAGCCGTTGAACTTGTGGATGTTGAGCAGATTTATAGTCCCAAGATGGACCGGCCTGATGTGCTGCTTGCAGGATCGCCTGGCTATGCTGCACACCGAACGGTGCACAGCGGATTATGGAGTGCATATGCGGACCGCTTTGCAGGTGCCGTTATTATCGCTGAAATGTTAGGATGGAGCGATCAAGCCATTGTAGCTAAGGCATGGGGTGAAAGTTATTTTGACCAGCATGAGATGCAGACTCCATGCGAGCGGTACTTTCTACTTAAGAAATCATTAGGACAGCGCTGGGGGCTTGGGATTTCAGATCTATTCAACCGTGCTTGGGATAGCCAGGACTTGAGCAGCTGTCCAACCTTCGGAGAATGGTTGGTTGCACTCTCAACGTTGTCTGAGGAAGAAGCTGCTGATGAAATTGTGGAGGACTCGACCGCTGCAGCACTTTCTGCTGCTGGATCGGAGGGAGCAGAGTCCCCTAAACCGATCGCCAGCCCAGAGCCTGATAGTGAAATGTTAGGCATTATTCCCGGTAATCGGGAAGTAAATGACAATGTGGTAGGCCGGCTGTTCCATCAAGCACGTGATCTGGAGAGTGCAGGAAATCTGTTAGGAGCGCTTGAAATATTCCGATCAGCGTATCACTTTGTCAAGAAAGACAGTCCGCTTGAGGTGGAATTGGCAGCTGCTATTCAGGGGCTTGAACAACAATTATATCCGCCCGATCCAGGGAAACAGGGCTGGCAGGCGCTTATCAGCTCCAAAAAGTTTATGATTTCTTCGGCAGTCGCTGTTGCTATTCTTGCGGGATCCGCTTTTACCGTGAACAGTATTTTGGCAGCTAAAGCGGAAAGTCGTCAGCAGGAGGAAGCGCGATTGGCTGCAGCCAAGGAAGCCCAGCTGGCGGAAGACGCCCGCAAGCAGCAGGAAGCGGAAGAGAAGAAAGCTGAGGAAAAGAAAGCCGAAGAGGCTCGCCTCAAAGAAGAAGCCAAGCAGAAAGAGGAACGTAAAAAGGTAGAGGCAGCTGCCCTGGCAGCTGAAAAAGCTAAGAAGGAAAAACTTGCTGCTGACAAAGCGGAACTCGAAGAGAAGTATGAAAAGCAAGCGAAGTATGAAGCGTATTTAGCGCAAGTTGAGGAGAACAAAAAGAAGAAACTTCTCCAGGAAAAATACGATAAGCAAGCGAAGTATGAAGCACATCTGGCAGAACTTGAGGAGAAGAAGAAGGCAGCCGCTGATGCAGCAGCTAAGGCAGCAGCAGACAAGGCTGCTAAGGTAGCGGCAGACAAGGCAGCTGCAGCTGCCAAAAAAGAAGAAGCACGCAAAGAGCAGGCAAAAATTAAAGCGGCAAAGGCAGAGCAATTAAAAAAGCAGCGTGCTCAAAATGTTGTTGAGCTTCTCGCTATATATAACCAAGCCTATAATGCCCAGGTCGCGGGAAACAAGGACAGAGTCAAAGACTTTGCACACGATTTTGTTAGCATTTATCAAAAAGATGCGGCTTATTACAACACGGTAGGCAAAATGAGAGCTCGTTTAAATAACATTAATAACTTTCTTAACGACAGCAGTTATTGGATGCCGAAACTATGACATAACGGAATGCAGGGGTGTTATACTTGAATTACACGATACAAGCATCGCAGCGCACACCAGCGCTCATTATATACTTAATTGATATTAGTGCTTCGATGAATATGCTAATGGAAGGACGTAGACGGATTGACGTCGTCTATGAAGCTCTGTCTTTGGCTATCCGGCAGATGGTGTTCCGTTCCACGAAGGGCAATCGTCTTACCCCCCGTTACCGGATAGCCATACTCGCGTATAGTGATGATGTATACGATTTGTTGAACGGGATTAAAGGAATTGATGAGATTGCAGCCATCGGTTCACTGCCGGATCTGACGCCGATACGTTTTTCAGATTCGGCAAAGGCATTCCTTCAAGCCGAGAGAATATTGCAGGCAGAAATACCGAATATGCAGGATTGTCCGGCACCGCTGGTATGTCATATGACGGACGGTGTTGCCACAGGTGAAGACCCTGAACCTATCGCCCGGCGGATTATGAGTATGAGTGTACCTGACGGAAATGTGCTCGTTGAGAATATTTTTATCTCTGATCACCTGATGAGCCAGCCGGTGAGTGAACCGAGACGCTGGAAGGGAATACTCCCGGACTCAACGCTGGAGGATGAGCACGCCCGTAAATTAAAAATGATGACATCGGTGCTGCCTGAAAGTTATCGAGAGATGTTGGTGGAAGCTGATTATCAGTTAAGCCCCGGTGCACTAATGATGCTTCCGGGGACGTGTGCTGAATTGGTCTCCATCGGTTTCCAGATGTCAGCGGCGACCCCGGTCAGGTAGAGCCTATGAAATGTTCCAGTGCGTGTGAAGAGCAGAGAACAGGTGGCCGCATAAAATCACGAGATTCGTATTTCTATGAGTGCAAGCAGTCGGGAGAACAGCCTGTGTCAAGCATCGAGCAGGATTTTACATGCAGGTATGCTTACGGCCGGGCGGCAGAAACCGTCATGCTCTCAGAGAAAGGCCAGGATTATGTGGCATTTGCTATAGATGGTGGAGTGTGCAGCTTTGTTCTGTGCGACGGTGTTGGATTGAGCTACAGGGGGGATTTTGCATCCCGGTTCCTGGGCCGTGGTCTGCTAGCGTGGCTCCGAAAGGGCAGTGAACTTTCACAGCATCACCTTGAACGTGAACTGCAAGAACTTGCAACAACCTCTTCTCAAGAGTCTGACCGTTTCGAGGTGAAAGACAACACGCCCCAGCTGCTGAAGGAGGTACTGCAAGAGAAACAGCGTCTCGGCAGTGAAGCGATGTATATATGCGGACGAATTGAGCAGCCTGGCCGCTTTCAACGAAAAGGGAAGTTGTGGCTCGCTTGGCAAGGGGATTCTCGGTTGCGGTTGTTTAACGAGCATATGGAGATGTCATCCTGTTTCGGAGACAACTTCCGAACAGCAGAGCGCTGGTCTACGCGTAGTGGACCGATCGGTGGCAAACCGCATGTATATGAATGCAGATTAGATGATCTTACAGGATACCGATTATTAATGTATAGTGATGGATTAATCGATCTGGATCCGCTATGTGAATGGGTGCCGGATGATCAAGTGCAGGTATTAATGAATGCACTCCACACGGGCGGACTTGAGGATGATGCTTCATTTCTCGAAATCGTGTGGTAAAAGTAGTGGCATGATCCAAAAAAATTATCCAATTTTGATTATAAACATCCGCCTTTTGGGTAATCTTGTGACAGATGAGTTCACATTGTTACGGAAAAGGAGATGGGTATGATGAGTAATGGAAATGTTCGATTTCAAGGGAAAACGGCAATCGTTACGGGGGCAGGCTCCGGCATTGGCAAAGCGGCAGCTGTAAAACTCGCAACGGAAGGCGCAAACGTCGCATTGTTTGATTTGTTGGATGATCGTACGAATGAAGTGGAGCAGGAGTTGAATGCGATCCGTGAGGGCTGTGCACGTTCTTTTGATGTGGATACGTCGAATCCGGAACGTGTAGAAAAAGCTGTCCTCGAATCCGTAGAAATATTTGGTGGCATCGACATCGTGTTCGCAAATGCGGGAATAAACGGAGTCCTGGCACCTATCGAAGAGATGAAGCTGGAGGACTGGGAGAAGACGCTGAACATCAATCTGAACGGCACCTTTTTGACCGTCAAGTACGCACTTCCTCACTTGAAAAAAAGAGGTCAAGGCAGCATTATTATTACAAGCTCCGTCAATGGTACACGAGTGTTTACAGGCTTTGGTATGATAGCCTACAGCACGACGAAGGCCGGTCAAGTCGCCTTTGCTAAAATGGCAGCATTGGAACTTGCTCAGTTTAAGATTCGCGTGAACGTCATTTGTCCCGGTGCTATTTCGACCAATATTGATCAAAGCACAAAAAAACAAGGGGATCTCGATAAGATTGTCATTCCGATTGAGTATCCGAAAGGCGGTCAGCCCCTTGCAAAAGGACCGGGCAAACCGGAGGAGGTTGCTGATCTGGTAGCGTTCCTTGCCTCAGATGAATCCCGGCATATTACAGGCTCTCAAATCTTCATCGATGGTGCGGAATCACTTCTCCACTGAAGAGGGTGAACCGACCGTTCAATCGGAGGTTATAAACTTCACTTTTACAAAAAGAAACTGCTGCCACAGCGGTTTCTTTTTTTTTGTCTTCGTAAATTATTGGAGGAAACGTTGTTATCTCTCCAACCAGAGCAAATATTTGAACCTGGCAAAGTCATTGCCTACTCCAATTTCGCTATTCGTTGTTGTTCCTGAAGAAAAGCTTGGCATTATCGGCTTATTTCTTTTGATACCGTAATCATTTATGATAGAAATAAAAATGATTGAGGAGGCTTCAACCATGAGTATGTTTTCCCGGTTGGCAGAACAAAAGATTGAGGAAGCCGTCCGAAAAGGTGAATTAGATAATTCGGCATATGCAGGCAAGCCGCTACCCGTAGATGATCTGTCGCATATTCCAGAGGATCTTCGGATGTCCTACCGTATGTTGAAAAATGCCGGATTCGTGCCGGAGGAGGTCAGTTTGCGCAAGGAATGTGTCAGACTATTTGACCTCATGAACGCATGCAGCAGTGAAGGGGATAAGGAGCAGCACAAAAAGCTGTTCAATGAGAAGAGCCTGCGATTGCAAATGCTGATGGAGAAGCGAGGATTGGGGACAAGTGGAGCTTTTCTGCAGTATGAATCACAGATAAAAGATCGGCTGACTAATGAAGTTACCGGCACTGATCACTAGTAAATCCAAATGACAGGAATAGATGTATGAACATAAATGAGCTTCCTATTCAACAAGTATTACCGATGCTAAAAGAGACGTTTCGAGAACAGGATTCAGCTGTTCTGATCGCCGAGCCGGGAGCGGGGAAAACGACCCAAACACCGCTTGCGTTCCTGGATGAACCATGGCTGGAGGGGAAAAAGATTATTATGCTGGAACCCCGAAGGCTCGCAGCCCGCTCAGCCGCTTCATATATGGCGTCATCCCTCGGTGAACCGGTCGGAAAAACCGTCGGGTATCGTGTACGCATGGACAGCCGGGTAAGCGCGGAGACGAAGATTGAGGTCGTTACCGAAGGTATCCTTACCCGGATGCTGCAAAGTGATCCGGAGCTGTCAGGCATCGGAATGATTATTTTTGATGAGTTTCACGAAAGAAGTATTCACGCTGATACAGGACTGGCATTAGCACTGGAGACTCAATCTGTGCTTCGCAATGATTTAAAGCTGCTTGTCATGTCGGCTACATTGGAAGCTGAACCGGTCGCAGATCTTCTTGGTGATGCACCGGTAATTCGATGTGCCGGAAGAACCTACCCCGTCGAGACCATATATGCGCCTGCACCTTCATCACAATCGTTGGAACAGGGGGTTGCGGCTGTTATTTGTCGTGCGCTTACCGAAGGCGAAGGAGATGTACTGGTCTTTTTACCGGGGGTGCGTGAAATTCGTCGTACGGCTCAAGAACTCGAAAGTGCGGGATTACCTCGAAATATCATCATACGTGAGCTATATGGCCAGTTGTCTTCAGACAAGCAGGACGAAGCGATACGGCAGGACAGTAGTGGGTGCCGGAGGATTGTGCTGTCAACTTCCATAGCTGAGAGTAGTTTGACATTGGAAGGCATCCGTATCGTTGTGGACAGCGGATTCATGCGAACGGAAGTATTCTCGCCAAGAACAGGCCTCCCACAGCTGATTACCCGCCGGGTGTCGAAGGCGTCAGCCGATCAACGCCGTGGGCGGGCGGGTAGACTTGCGCCTGGGAGATGTTACCGGGTATGGAGTGAGGTGGAGCACATGCATCTGTCCGAAACGAACACCCCGGATATCCGGCAATCCGATCTGGCACCGTTGGCCCTTGAACTGGCTGCGTGGGGAGTAAGAGAGCCGGAGGAGCTATCATGGCTGGATACACCACCTTCTGCCGTTTTTCAGCAGGGACGGGAATTGTTGCAGCAGCTGGGAGCATTGGATGCTGGTGGATCAGTCACATCCCATGGTTGCAAGATGGCTGAGCTAGGAATGCATCCTAGACTCTCTCATATGCTCCTGATGGCCAAAGAGTTTGGGCATGGTGCATTGGCCTGCAGGCTTGCGGTACTTCTACAAGAGAGGGACATCATCAGCAGCAGCGAAGCTGCCGCTGATTGTGATGTGAGGACGAGAGTCGAACGGCTGTTGTTAATGGAACAGGGTCATATAACAGCACATGGTGGAATGGACGTCAAAGAAGGAACCAGGAAGCGTTTGATCCAGGAGATCCGTCATTTGTCTCAACAGCTTCATCTGAATAGAGAGAGCAAGCTGGACGTTACTATGTGTGGACTGCTGCTTTCCTTTGCCTACCCCGACCGGATTGCTAAAAATCGCGGAGGTGGCAGCTTTTTGCTTTGCAGTGGACGGGGTGCCGTATTGAAGTCGGTACAGCATTTAAGCAGGGCGGAATATATTGTTGCAGCTACGGTGGATGACAAAGGGGCGGAGGGCAGTATTCAATTGGCTGCATGGTTAGATTCGGAAGTTATCAGTCGTTATCATGGTGATAACATGGTTGATATGAAAGAAGTAGTATGGGACTCATCGGCAGGCGCTGTTCGTGCACGGATAAAGAGAACACTCGGAGCCATTATGGTTAAAGAGCAGGTTTACGCTCAGCCTACGGATGAAGAGATTTCAGCAGCGGTACTGGAAGGCATCCGCAAAGAAGGTCTGTCGCTTCTTTCATGGAACAAACAGGCGGTCCAGATGAGACAACGTATGTCATTTATGAAACGTCATCACTCCGATTGGCCGGACGTTTCGGAAGAAGCGCTGATGAACACCCTTGAGGAATGGCTGGTACCATACTTAGAAGGTGCCCGTAGCCGCCATACGCTGCAGCGGCTGCAGATAGCAGTGCTTCTTGAGAATCTTTTGACCTGGGAGCAGCGACAGCAGCTTCACAAGGAGGCACCGACACATATCAAAGTGCCGAGCGGCTCCTCCATACCTGTAGACTATCAGGATCCATTGAACCCCTTCTTAGCTGTTCGGCTTCAAGAAATGTTTGGTTTGCCGGAAACGCCGCGTATTGCGGGCGGAAGAGTTCCGTTAACCATCCACCTGCTGTCTCCGGCCCAAAGGCCAGTTCAGGTGACCTCAGACTTGTCCAGCTTCTGGAGCAGCGGTTATTTTGAAGTGAAAAAAGATCTGAAAGGGCGTTATCCGAAGCATTACTGGCCCGATGACCCCCTTCAGGCGATACCTACAAACCGGACGCGAGCGAAGATGTAGTATGACGATGATAATAAATTCTGCTTGTATGGAGGATTTTAAATGGAAAATGAACATCCAAAACACACTGTTTCCGTTTCTGCTTTAGTGATGAATGAAAAAGGTAATGTTCTATTGCTTAAGACTCACTGGCGTTCCGATACGTGGGAAATGCCAGGGGGAAATGTTGAAGTAGGAGAAGCTTTAGATAAAGCAGTATCTCGTACGCTTGATGCAATGAAAGCTGAGTGTTTTGTTCCATATGAAACATGGGAGGTAAGTCCAGAGTATAACTTAATGTCTAGGTTGTACAACGAAACTTGAATATGTTGATCCCATGAATTGGTCCGGTTCCTGCCAGGAACCGGACTTTTTACTGTAAGTGGCAAAATGGAAGCTCTGGAATAAATGATGTATGTCGTTACTGCCTTTCTTTCATTTATAATGGGATGACAGTTAAATAGGATCGGAGAGAGAGAGAGAAGGAATGCGGAAAGAGAGAATACTGGAAATTGAACGTCTTCGAGGAATGGCGTTCCTGGCTGTCATTATGCAGCACTCAATTGCCCATTATTCGGTGGCTGAAGGGATGACAGAGCCTGACGGCATTTTGATGGCTATACTGCTTATGGCTACCAAATTTGCCGTTCCTGTATTCATTTTTATTACAGGAATGGTTCTATTTTATAATGACTCGGGACAACTTCAATATAGTAACTTCGTCAAAAGACGTATTAGTGATATTTATATACCGTTTGCCATCTGGACCATCATTCATGTTGCGATTAATGGGAGACTCCATCTAGATTCTGTGGAGGGATGGACTGAACTGGGGAGTGTGCTCATTACAGGAAAGGCAAGTTCACATCTGTGGTATATTATCATGCTGTTTCAATTTTATCTTCTCTACCCGGTGTTCCGTTCAATAATACGCGGTATATCCAGCCGGTTAAAACACCGTGTCAATGTGACGCTTTTAGTTGCAGCCGGTGTACTGTTTATTGTTATGACAGCTTACATCCCTGATATTGGTCGCATTATGGGCGGACTTCATATTCCGGTATGGAGTGAATTATTTACGACCTATGCCGACCGAAACGCACTGAATTTCTCGTTCTATTTTATTCTGGGAGCTGCTGCCGGAATGAATCCGGAGATGTGGTCTAAGTGGATTCATCGGGCAAGACCTGTGTATTGGACCATATTTGTGTTCATGTTCGGTTTTCATCTGATGTTAGGAATAAATGAGATCCGTCTGGCGGATGGAGCGCGGATTACGTTCTACTCGCTGTCACTCTTAAGACCATGGATGGCGTTGTTCCTTATCAGTTCTATTCTGGCGATGTATGATCTCGCAGGATGGATATGCCGGAGGGCCGGTAGATCTGTTAACGCTGCATTATCCAGTCTGGGTCTCTACTCTTTCGGTGCTTACCTTATGCATTTACTGACACTGCGCATCAGTTATTTGCTGGATGAGAGTCTTATGGTTTCAACGTCATCTTTAATCCGGATCATCTCCTCGTGGATCATTAGCGTAGCGTTGGCTTATATGGGCGCGCGGTTGTTCGCGCTGATACCATTTGGTAAATGGTTGGCAGGAGTACCAGGCGGAAGAGGCCGGAAGCAGGCGGTAGCCAAACGAGAATTAAACACATCGGTGAAAATGTAATCAACTAATTGAGCAACGCACAAAACGAAGCAACAAAACCGCCCGCCTTTTAGGCGGTTTTTTCTTATGAATACCTAAATATTATATAATTTCAACATATGAAAAATTCACAATAATAAACCATTCGATCATAATACTTAGATACTATCAGCTCAAATCCATACTTATTCCCTATCTACATACACCAACCTGTTAATAAGGAGGAGGCTTCACCTGTTGTGCAAAATGGGAAACGGTGGCTTATAATGGTATATAAAGCGAATTCAAACTTTCAAGGGAGGAGGCGGCAGGATGGCTTTTATGATCGCTCAAAGGGCATTTATTAAAGTTTATCTTATTACGATGGTTGAGCAGCAGCGGGGGTATGGGTATCAGATGTTGGAAGAAATGCGGCAAGAATTTAAAAAATACGGTTATTCGCCGCCACAGAGCGAGATTTACCGGGCGCTTCATGAGCTGGTACAGGAGGGCGTTTTTTACCGGACGAAGCAATTGAAGGGCAATGACCCGAGAGTCGACTTCCAGGAAATCGTACTTTATCATTTTACCGATGATGGTGCCGAAAAAGCCAAGCTTTACAAGAAACAAGTAAAAAGTGATCTTGATCGTTGTTTAGGTATACTTAACAAAGCGGTAATAGATAATTATTAAGGAGACCAAAGGAGGGATCACTTCATGGGTAGTAAACTGCGCTTTGGTATTATGAGTACAGCAAAAATCGCTAGAAATTCTACGATACCTGGCATACTAAAATCAGAACGCTGTGAAGTAGCCGCCATTGCTAGCCGAAATAAGGAAAAAGCTGCTGAAGTTGCCGAACGGTTTGACATTCCGACCTATTATGGATCCTATGAAGAATTGCTGGGTGATCCTGAAATTGATGTAGTCTATATACCGCTGCCTAATCATTTGCACAAGCCTTGGTCGATCAAAGCGATGAAGGCTGGTAAGCATGTATTATGTGAGAAGCCTGCTGCTCTTAATGAAGTGGATGTGCGTCAAATGGTTGATGCTGCACGGGAGCATAAGGTTGTTTTTGCCGAGGCGTTTATGTACCGTTATCATCCTAAGCATGCGCGCGTTCGAGAACTCATCGATCGTGGCGAGATTGGGGAAATCCGCGGTATACATGGCAGCTTTACCTTCAACAATGCGGCGGACAAGAACAATGTAAGGTACAGCAGAGAAATGGGTGGAGGTTCGATTTATGATGTGGGTTGTTACCCAATCTCAGCGGCTCGAATGATATATGGGATGGAGCCAAAGGCAATTACCATACATGCATCTTATTCCGAAGATCATGATGGAGTCGATATGATGGCACATGGGCTGCTGGAGTTCGATCATGGCCTTGGGTTGACCTTTGAATGCGGTATGTGGACTTACTCACGATGCTGTTTGGAGATTTCCGGGACTGAAGGAAGAATCGAATTGCCATCAGCATTCGGGTGGGAGCGAATGGAAGATCAGGCTCAAATATTAATACACACGGCTAAAGGAACCCGAGAAGAGAAGCTTGGAGCACATAATCATTTTGCACTTCAGGCCGATGCGGTGGCTGCGGCAGTACTAGATGGCGTTCCCCTTCCGTATAGTTCAGAGGATGCCATTTATAACATGAGGGTGATTGATGCTTGTCGTGAATCTGCCCGCACATCAGCACGAATTGTAATAGGACAACCTTGATCGTACATCAAGCTTTATTAATTTAGGACCTTAGGTAAGTCTTGTAAAATAAACCGCCAAAAAATTTTATGGCGGTTTATTTTTTTTGCCTATTGCAATGTGAAGAAAAATCGTTAAAATAAAATTAACGTTAAAATAATTTTAACGTTATAAATATTTTATTGAAGAGGAGAACTAACATGCAAAACGCAGCCGTCATTGAAAAACAAGGATTACGGCAGTTGATCAAGATCAGACCTTATATGATGTATATGTTGTCACAAATCATATCCAGATTTGGGGATTCGGTTGATTCCATCGCTTACAGTTGGATGGTATATACAATAACAGGGTCAGAGCTGTTAATGGGATCGCTATTTGCTTTTAATTATCTGCCTGGCTTGATCTTTAGTTTGTTCACAGGTGTATTCGTGGATCGATGGTCGAAAAAACTAGTTCTCATCGTCACGTATACCGGTCGAGGTATCATTGTAACGCTGACAGCCTTTATGTACGCAACGGATCAGATCCAGGTATGGCATTTATTTCTGTTTACATTCATGAACTCAACACTGGAATGCTTCTCGCGGCCTGCTGAAGTGTCACTTGTTCCCAGACTCCTTCCGAAAGAAAAACTGTTAGCAGGTAATTCTTTTTCCTCTTCTGTCAGCAAGACCTTTGAACTCATCGGTATTTCAATTGCTGGAGCTCTTATTGCTATCATTGGTATCGCCGGTACGATCGCCATTGACGCACTGACGTTTATCTTGTCTGCTGTCATTATCTGTTTTATCCCAAATCCGGAGGCAGATGAAAAACGTGTATCAGATCAAGAAACTTCACAACCGCCACAATCGAAAAGTGTGCTCAGGGACATGAAAGATGCACTGTCCTTCATGCGAAAACACTCCCTTCTGCTAACAACGACTTTTCTAGCTGCGTTTATTAACTTTTGCTTAACCCCCCTTAACGTACTGCAGCCAATATATGTACGGGAAACGTTGGGTAGTGGAGCCGGAGGAATGAGTGTGCTGGGGACCGCTCTTCTGTTAGGGATGATTGCCGGCGGAATTTGGATGGGTAATTACGGGAGTAAATTTAGAAAAAGCACGTTGATTCTGACGGGTACATTACTGCTTGGTACTGGATATGCGTTAATGAGTCTGCCCGCAGTCCTGCCATTCTTCCAGATGGAGGTGGCCTCGGTAAGCTACCTCATGACAGGTTTTGCAGTTACATTGTCGAGTACTCCTGTTTCTACTTATTTAATGGAAGTAACGCCACGGGAGATGCTCGGGCGTATTGGATCACTGCTTGCTGTGATGTGCACAGCTGCAATGCCTCTTGGCAGTTTCCTTACTGGATTGGCAGCCAAACATAGTTCTCCACAGATGCTCTATCTGGTTATGGGCCTGCTAGTAATCATTCCGATATTTTTCCTTTATGGCAAGAAAAGCTTCCGTGCCATTTAGCAGAACTTTGTATTTTGTTCCTATCCGGCCTATAATGGAATAATATACGTTGAATCGTGAAACCGAGGTGTTCGGATGTGGAAACGAAAGTTCTAACTACGCTGGAAGAAATTAAGATTTATTCGGATCCCTACCGGCTGCAAATATTAAATGCTTTTTATAAATTGAACCGGGCAGCAACTGTGAAGGAAGTAGCTGATGAGCTGGGGGAAGTGCCTGCTAAAGTTCATTATCATGTGAAAAAACTGGAGAAAATCGGGTTGGTGCAAATCGTATCGACCAAAGAGATCAATGGCATTGTGGCCAAATACTATTTGCCTTTCTCAGGGACGATTGAAATCAAGCGGAAAGACACCAATAACGAACCTTCGGCCCAAGAAATGATGAGGTCTGAAACTTATAAGCTTTTGTCAGAGTTGTATGAACAAAATAAAGAGCGTTTTTTCAAACAGGTCAAAAGCACGGATAAACCCACCTTTGCGAGTATGACCAATAATACGCTCTATATGTCAGATGAAGAGGCACGTTATTTTTTTCAAGAAGTTACGCAAATGTGTGAGAAATACAAAGATAAGAAAAAAGGCGAAGAATACCGGGCTTATGAATTCTTTGCAACCAATATCCGTAAGGATTCGGATTCATGAAAAGCCGGTACCGATGATTTATCGGTCCGGTTCTTTTCATCTCAGATATAGGAATCTCTCAAATTCGTTAATGGATTACAAGGTATTCAAATGATTTTGGAACTTTCTCCAAAAAAGCGTCAAACGGTTTTAATAACGACCTTGAATATGATATAAAAAAGAAAGGAGAACGACCAGAATTAGGTGATGTACCAATATTTGGAGGTATACGACGATGGATGAACACATGAAACGCCGATTGGATAAACAAAAGAAGCTTTTCCGACAGCTGGGCATTCAACTGGACGCTTTGTCTATCCATGAAAAAGATTTTTCGAATAAATTGCGAGGGTATGATGCGGAAGAAGTTGATTCGTTCCTGGACGATGTTATAAAGGACTATGAACGCTTCTACGCTACGATCTCCGATCTGATGGATAAGTGGCAGGAACAGCAGATTATCATCCGTGATCTGAAAGCAGGAGTACGGCCTGAACCGGAACGCCCCGTTATTGATCCGACTGCGGTTGAAGAAGTTGTCGTTAGGCTGGAAGCAGATCTTGCATTACTCAAGAAAAGAATTCGTCCGGAACAGCAATTTTACATCGATTAAATTAAATTTTATAAGTTTTCGTGAAGACTTACATAAAAACCACGATTCGCCCATTGCGGTGAATCGTGGTTTTATTATTCCTCACGACTTGATGGTGAGGAGGGGCGGGGAAGGAACAGCTGCTTTTTTTGAGTCTTTTTTATTCCATTCTCGGTTCGTGCAAGGTTGTTCAGGAGCTTTTTCGTGAAGTATACCTAGGTTGAACACAGGTTGTACAGGTAAGTCATTCATTTTATGTTCTTCCTTATTGTTCGTGCTCCATGCAACTAAAGCTTCGATGCTGTGGGGCTCGTTCGTGCTATAAATAGAGAGTAGACGGGCATCATCACTGAGTGACGTCATGTCATGATACCATCCAGCAGGTATATAAACAGCACAGCCGGGAACAAGCACGAACGTTTGATGGCTTTCAGACAGTGGCTCAACAACTGTTACAGAGAACTCTCCGTTTATGACATAACAGAGTTCATTGGAATCTGGATGCCAATGGGGGGAGATCCGTTGTCCGCGATTCAATACCAGGTCGGTCATTGACAGGGAACTCATTAAAGGAATCATGGATGAAGTCAGATCCGATTGTGATCCAGTGGTGGTTGTTCGGGTGTGCTGTAATAAATTCCATACGATTCTGTGATTGAAACTGTTAGCACGGCTCAATGATGAATAAACCATATCAGACAACCGCCTTTCCGTTATATTTCAGACAGTTTGTCTTATTCTATGCAGGAATGCCTAGTAATCTGCTTCAGAAGCTACAATTCTTTATCCCACGAATTCTGACGAGTTCTGTCCTGAAATTGTGTGTGATGGCCTACGACAAAAGTCACGAAGAGGGACAGGGACCACGTTTTACCTTGTAAACCATTTTCATTACAATTACTATATTGTATAAGAAAGAATTCGAAGTAACAGGGAGGTTAGCAGTTTGCCTAACAGCCTGAAAATAAAAATCCGTACTAAGATTATTTTTGGATATGTGCTTGTTCTATTGTGTCTTGGTGTGTTTCTGTGGGCTGTTTCCGATCGTCTGACTTCTCTCCAGCAGGAAGCTGATTTCATTGAACAACATGATATTGAAGTTAACAGTCTTACCCATGAAATCGAAAAAAACATGCTTGAACTGGAGACCGGACAGCGTGGTTTTGTCATTACCGGAGACCCTGTGTATCTGGAGCCATTCGAAATGGCCTTGTCGACATGGGAGATGAATTATAACAAGTTACATCAGTTAATCGCAGATAATGAGACTCAATTGACCAACCTGTCTAACATTAAGGATAACATTAATAAATGGATTGAGGTTGCTGGTCAGCCAGCGGTTCGAATTAAGCAGGCAGGGCAGGATGAAGAAGCACTGCAATTTTTTATTGATGATCCCGGCCAGCAGGCGATGAATATGATCCGAATCCAGTTCACCGAGTTTCGTGATGCAGAAAGACAGCTGACCTTGCGGCGTATCGATGAAATGAAGAATAGCAATACCAATCTGCTGATCAGTATGTATTCACTCTGGGCAGCAGTAGCGTTAGCTACAATTCTTGCAGCGATTGTTATATCCAAGAGCATTGTTAGGCCTATTCGCCAGGTAACCGAGATGATCTCAAGTATAGCGGACGGAGTTGCCGATGGTGGCAATCTTAGCCGGAGAATCAAGGTGAACACCCGTGATGAAGTACTCGATCTGGCTGAGAATACGAATAAGCTATTGACTAATGTTAGTCGTCAAGCTTGGATTAAAGATCAGGTTACCGTCATGTCTACACTACTGCAAAGCGCAGACGGGTTGGATACATTATCGCGATTCTTTATTCATAAAGCTGCCGGAGTGATGAGCGTCCCATACGCAGCACTTTTTATTAACCGAAATGATACTGAGCTGGTTAAAGCCGCAGCCTTTGCTGATCCGGACGGTGAACCGTGGGACAAGGTACGTGATCGTTTTTCCCCGGGAGAGGGACTCGTTGGTCAGTGCATGATTGAGAAGCGGATCATTCAGTTTGACGATATTCCGCCGAACTATGTGCGTATTGAGTCCGGTCTGGGAGATGCAGAGCCCTCCAGTTTAGTAGTTGCACCTGTTATGTTTGAGGGCAGAGTGCTCAGCGTGATCGAACTGGCGATGTTCAAACCTATGGATGATGAAAAGAGACAGCTTCTGGAGCAGCTCCTTCAGGTGCTCGGTGTTGCACTGAATTCCATGTTGAATAAAATGGAAATTCAGCAGCTGTACCGTGAATCCCAGGCTTTGAATGAAGAGCTGCAGGTCCAGTCGGAAGAATTGCAGGCACAGACAGAAGAGCTTCAGGCGCAGACGGAGGAACTTCAAATGCATGCGTCCGAATCACAAGTGTTGAATGAACGACTGGAAGCGCAAAAAGATGCTGCAGAACAAACTGCGAAGGAATTGGAAAAATACGCTGAGCAGGTAGAGCAAAGTTCGACGTATAAATCCCAGTTTCTGGCCAACATGTCACATGAGCTTCGTACGCCGCTCAACAGTATGCTAATTTTGTCCGAGATCCTATCAGAGAACAAACAGGGGCATTTGACGGAGGAAGAACAAGACTATGCATCTGTTATTCATAAATCAGGCAGCGAACTGCTGAATTTGATCAATGATATTTTGGATCTGTCGAAGGTTGAGGCAGGAAAAATGGTGATCGAAGTGGATTTGGTCAATCTGACGGAGCTTCCAGAAATCATGCGAGGATATTTTGACAAGTCAGCGGAAAGTAAACATCTTAACTTTGAGATCGAAATGGATTCAACTGTTCCTGACATCATATACAGTGACGGGATGAGACTGCATCAGATATTACGTAATCTGCTGTCAAACGCTATTAAATTTACCGATGAAGGTACAGTTAAGCTGACTATTGGTAAAGTGGATTCCATGAATACAGGCGATTATTGTTCAGAGAAAGAGATGATTTCTTTTACGGTCGAGGATACAGGGATTGGCATATCAGAGGAGAATCTGAAACCGATCTTTGAAGCATTTCGTCAGGGAGATGGGGCTACAGCACGCAAATTTGGAGGTACAGGTCTGGGCTTGTCTATATCCCTGCAGCTTGCGAGATTATTGGGCGGTCATATCTCAGTTGAGAGCAAGGAAGGAATAGGCAGCAAGTTTACTCTTTATCTTCCTGCGAATACCGAAGGAGATCATAACAGCACGTTTAACATGAATAGGCTTGCTGAACGACGACAAGTTGACGCTGTATTTGATATGCATTATGATTGATTTATATTATCCACATTGAAGTGGCGTGTTACCGTTTGCGGGCATGAGCCAAGGAAAGCCTTTTTTCTTAAGGCCTTTTCTTGGCTTTTCTATTTTAGTGAATCCTTCTGCCTAAATCGGTTTAAGCTTATAAGAAAGGGGGATGCGAATGAGCGGGACGGAAACGTTTAAGGTCATCCGGGTTATCGGTAATAATGTCGTAATGGTTCAGGGCGGCAAAAAAGAACTCGAATATGTGATACTTGGCAAAGGGATCGGTTTCGGGACCAAAGCGGGTGGTACGATAACTTCGGATGATCCCCGCATCGAGAAGCTGTTTAAGTTGGAGGATCGGGAGCAGTGGAGTCAGTACCATCATCTGCTGGAGGATTTTGATCCTCAGGTGCTCGAAATTACAGATCAAATCTTGAACAGCATTACTACAGAATTTCCGGGAAAACTGAATGACAAAGTGTATCTTGCGTTACCCAGTCATATTCAGTTTACGATCTACCGCATCCGGAAAGGGATGGATATCATCAATCCGTTTCTGGAAGAGACAAAAATCAGCTTTCCGAGAGAATATGAAATAGCCTCGAAGGCCGCAGAAATGATCGGCCGGGCTTTTAACATAGAGGTACCGGAGGACGAGGTGGGCTTCTTAACGTATCATGTGTATTCAGCTATAAGCCATGTTCCCGTCGGTCAGCTTGTCAAAGCTTCCAATATGGTGGGACGCCTCGTGAATATTATTGAGCATGAACGCGGGATTGAATTTAAGAACGGTAGTATGGACCATGTCCGGCTACTTATGCATCTGCGGTTCTCCGTTGACCGGATACTAAACCAGTCGATCAATGTAGACAACCCGTTTGCGGATCAGATCAAAACTAAATTTACTAGTGAATACGAGCTGGCGAAACGTCTTGCCGAAGTCATGGAAAACGATCTAGGCAGACTTATTCCGGAAGCTGAAGTATGCTTCTTGGCCATGCACCTGTACCGGTTGTTTAGTGGACGCACACAACAAAGCAGCCAAGCTAAGGAGGAATTTTAATGTTTGAACGTTGGAAAAAGAAAACTGTGAATAAAGTCGAGGTTAAAGCCCCTCTTACAGGCCAAGCTGTACCTCTGTCACAAGTACCAGATGAAGCATTTGCCGCAGGACATATGGGCAAAGGTATCGCAATTGAACCATCGGAAGGACGTCTGGTTGCTCCTTTTGACGGCACAGTTGCGCATGTCATCAAAACCAAGCATGCCGTTATGCTTGAGGAGAAGGCTACAGGACTGCAGTATCTGTTCCATATTGGAATTAATACAGTAGGATTGAAGGGTGAAGGATATACGAGTCATGTCAGTGTTGGGGATTCGGTTAAAGCCGGTCAGACTTTGATCGAGTTTGACATTGACACCATTAAGGCTGCAGGATATCCGATTGTAACGCCGGTGATTGTTACGAATGCCGATGAGTTGGCTTCTGATGTTGAAGGACATACAGGAAGTGTGATTGCCGGATCAGATTCTGTGCTTAGCATCACCCTTAATTCTTAATTTGTTTTTTTGTTGTTGACAATCTTGATGTACTGAATTAAGATATCAACATCAGATGAATACGTTTTAAGGCGTGTTACCATGAATTTGGGCATGAGCCAAGAAGATAGTATGACTACTTTAAGTAGTCATCGTTCTTCTTGGCTTTTTTTGTGGACTGCCGGGGTTATGACAGCTAGAGACATGCCGCCTTGAAATGTTAAATAAACTTCCCATATCAAGGAGGGGGTATTTTTAGACAGGTTTGTGTAACCGCTATAATGGATAAAAAAGGTTATTCACCCGGTGCATTATGTAAACGTTTTCAGTTATATGCTAAATTATTGAAATTGAAAGGATGATTGACATGCTGGCAAAATTACAAAAGCTTGGTAAGTCCCTCATGCTACCTGTGGCTACACTGCCTGCGGCAGGTATATTACAAGGTCTCGGTTTGATCGACTATCAGGAAGATATCCCTTTAGGTGCACTCGGTGGGTTCCTGAATCAATATGTAACACCGTTTTTGAATGCAGGAGCGGGAGCCATTTTCGGTAACCTCGCCTTGATCTTTGCAATCGGGGTTGCAATCGGTTTCGCCGGAGATGCGGTTGCCGCATTGTCCGCGCTTATATCGTATCAGGTGCTGATCAAAGTGCTGGATCAAGTGCCGCTACAAATGCCTTTTATTGCAGATGATGTAAAGCTGAACATGGGAGTGCTCGGCGGTATTTTAGTGGGTATATGGTCTGCGTATTTGTATAGTAAATATCACAATATCAAAATGCCTGATTGGCTCGGCTTCTTTGCTGGAAAACGGTTTGTACCCATCATTACTGCTTTCTCTACGATGATTTTAGCGGTGCTCATTGGTATGATCTGGTACCCGGTACAAAACGTGATTGCAGATTTTGGTAACTGGATTGTAAGTCTTGGCGGTATCGGAGCATTTTTATTCGGTACAGCGAACCGTCTCTTGATTCCATTAGGTTTGCACCACGTGCTTAACTCAATCGCATGGTTCCAAATTGGTACGTTTACGGACGCTGCGGGTGAGATCTTTCAAGGTGATTTGTACAGATTCTTTGCTGGAGACAAATCAGCAGGTATGTTTATGACTGGTTTCTTCCCGATTATGATGTTCGCAATGCCTGCAGCAGCGCTTGCTTTCATTCATACGGCGAAGCCTTCAAAACGTAAATTGGTCGGTTCCATCTTTATCGGTTCGGCTGTCGCTTCTTTCTTGACAGGTATTACAGAACCTCTTGAATTTTCGTTCATGTTTATCGCTCCTGTACTGTATGTTGTACATGCGATACTGACCGGTCTTTCGGGTCTGATCATGTATCTGCTGGATGTGCATCTAGGATTCGCCTTCTCGGCCGGTTTGATCGATTATCTGGTGAATTTGAAGCTGTCCACCAATGCATGGATGCTCATTCCTGTTGGTCTGGCTTTCGGGGTACTGTATTATTTCCTTTTCCGGATCATCATCGTAAAGTTAAATCTGAAGACTCCAGGTCGTGAAGATGATGACGACGAGGTGGCAGATGATGCGTCTGTCGGAAATCCCGCTGCTGCTATATCCGGAGAATCAAAAGCGGCTAAAGTCCTTGCAAATATCGGCGGACCTGAGAACATTACGAGTATCGATGCTTGTATAACACGTTTACGTCTCGTGGTTAAAGACGACAAGGCTGTCAAGGACTCTGAGCTTAAAAAGTTGGGTGCTTCCGGGGTCATGCGTCTGGGTCAGGGTGCGGTGCAGGTTGTATTTGGACCGCAGGCTGAGTCGATTAAGGAAGATATCAAAAAAATGTTGTAAATCATTAAGAACACAAATAACAAGCAGCAATATGTGAGCTATAATGTCACATAAAAAGGGTATTTCAACATTGTTGAAATACCCTTTTTCTTATTACCGCTGTTGTTGTTCATATTTTTCGTATGGCCCCAGAACCGTAAACAGAGATTCATTTATGCAGTTTTTACTTTTTATATGTTCAATCGGTTGATATATGAAACCACAGGGCGTGAAATTTCATAGTTTTGTTAAAATTACAATTGTAATAGTTATTTGAATAGGTTATATTTACATATGTAATAGTTAATCAGAGATGAGAAGGGAGGAAAAACGATGGAGAAAATGCCCAAGATTTCGGAATCTGAGTGGGAAATCATGAAGGCCATTTGGCGGGAAAACCCGATGACAGCCGAGCAAATTGTGCAGCATTGAGGCATGCATTATGGCTAATTGTATTGTTGAGGCTCATGCTGCCGGTACTGCCGCAAAGTCCGGTAAGCTTGTTCAATGCAGTTCCTGCATGGATAGACATAAAAAATGCTGTATTAGGGGTTTCGTATCAGTTGAACAAGCCTGACGCGATATCCGAACACAGCCAAATAAAAAACACATATCAACCAGTCAAAAAGAGATGATGAGGAGAATTAGAATGATTCAATCTTTTAAAAAGGGTTCTTATAAATTTTCAATGATGGCGGTCATTCTCGTACTCTTGATCGGTACTGCAACGCTGACCAATGCGCGAGTATCCGAAGCTGGAGCTTCCGCTTGGATTCATGCCGAAGATGGCGGGAATGAAATGCTATTTCCGAATGAAGAATTTCGAGTATATGATAACCTTGAAAAAGGGGCGAAGGTAGCACCGTTTAAATTTAAAGTTCCATCCTTGCTGCCAGAGGGCTATGGTTTTAGCGATGTGAGCATTCAGTTCGATGCTTCGCCACCAAGTGTCGGCCTATCGTACGAGACTAAAATAAGCAAAAGTAGTGGCAACTTCAGCTTGAGAATTAAGTCAGGCGCTGATCTCCAGAAACAATATGATCAAATTTTGAGCATAGAGCAAGACGGAACCGATCAGGAGGATAGCGGGAAAGTTATAGAGAAAGAATCCCTATCCTTAGCCGGCATTGATGAAGGCTATAAAATTACGATTCGCATGACCACCTGGAAGGGACAGCCTGAAAGATATTATTATATCTGGAAGGATCAAGGCATAAGCTATGAATTAAGCTCCTACATCTTGTCCAGCAATGAAATGGAGAAAATCATCGCTTCCATGAAATTTCCCGATGCGAAGGTGAACAAACTTCATGTAGATAATGATTATCATAGGAAAATCATGAGCTCTTTGTATGATACCGAGGATATCCGGCGCGCTCAGGAACTGGTTGGTTTTAAAGCCGCTTTTCCGCGCAAGCTGCCCGGGGATTTTGCCGCCAGCAGTTCCTATGTTTCCCGAAAAGCGAATTTTAATCATGTGGAAAATGATAAGGATTCCATGCGCAAACTGTTTATTGTCAATTATAGCCGAGGCGATCACAAACAGAAAAATAAAGCTGATTCCGGTATCCGAGACGTTTCATTCAAGCAGATGTTAAACGGGGATATGTATCAGAAGATGAAAAAGAACGGCTGGGTTTCTTTTACGGGAATTGACAAAAAACGGAATAATATAAAGCTCAAAGCGATAACTATTCAAGGGCGGGAAGTGCTGCGTACAGAACCATACAATCTAGTTGGCTCACCTAAAGGTTCTAATAATCATAGCATAATCAGCTACTTCTGGTTAGACGGTAAAGTTTGTTATCAAGCCGTGTTCCAAGGTCAAGGAGCGGAGGAACAAAAAATAGTACAATATTTGATGAAACCAGACCGGTAACATAAATCGGTCAGATTGGTTGCAGTGTAAGGGGCGTCCTAAAAGGTCCATTGACCTAGCTAGGGCGCTTCTTTTTTCACGATAGCGGATAATAAACTCTTTGAACTGAATAAGGCGTATAAAAGAAACATTGTGAGACAATCTTGAATATAATCGGGACGGCCTGTATAGTCAAAAACCGACCAGCACATAATGAAGTTGAACAGTCTTCACTTAAGCGGTAAATCATCTTTAAAAGGTGAATTCCTTTAGAAGAAAAAATGGGGGGGGATTCCAATCAGCCAGACAGCGTCTAAGCAATCAGGAGATAAAACGGAAAGAACGTTAACATGGTGGCAGCTCTCTCTTCTAGGAGTGGCGTCAACGATAGGCACTGGATTTTTTCTGGGTTCAGGTCTTGGTATTAAGCTCGGAGGACCTGCCGTATTGATATCATTTATTTTTGCTGCGATAGGGACATTTATCGTGTTTGATGTACTAGCACGAATGACAGCGGAGGATCCTCAAAAGGGATCATTCCGTTCCTATGCAAAAAAAGCCCACGGGCGATGGGCCGGTTTCTCGACAGGATGGATGTATTGGTGCTCGGAAGTGTTAATTATGGGAAGCCAGATGACGGCCCTTTCCATCTTTACTCGCTTTTGGTTCCCTGCTGTTCCGATGTGGGTATTTGCGGCGATATATGCTGTGCTCGGTTTATTGGTTATTTGGATCGGTAACAAAGGGTTTGATCGACTGGAAAATATACTTGCTATCGTTAAAGTAGCAGCCATACTAATGTTTCTGGTTATCGCATTTATTGCATTGATGGGCTGGTTAAAAGGGGGGACGCAGCCGAAAGTACCAACAACACCATCGGCATTTTTCCCGACGGGAGGTCTCGGATTGTGGTCTTCGCTAATTTTTGCTTTCTACGCTTTTGGCGGAATTGAAGTCATGGGAGTCATGGCAGTCAGGCTCAAAAATCCGAAGGATACGCCAAAGTCAGGTCGGGTCATGATCTTGCTACTGGCTGTAATTTACGTTTTATCCTTGGCTCTTGCGCTAACGATGTTGCCTTGGAACAAATTCCCTACGACCGAAAGCCCATTTATCATTGCTTTACAGTCTTACCATCTGCCATTTGTGCCTCATGTGTTCAATGCCGTTCTCATTATAGCCGGCTTTTCAACGATGGTTGCATCCTTGTATGCAGTTACCACGATGCTCGTGACTTTATCCGAGGATCATGACGCGCCAAAGCTGTTTTCGAGAAAAATGTTTAAACGTAAGACGCCGATGTACGCTTTGGGTTTAACCGCTTCAGGGCTCATCCTTTCCATTGTTCTGTCTTTGCTTATGCCCGGGAAAATTTATGAATATTTAACTACAGCGGCAGGACTTATGCTTCTGTATAACTGGTTTTTCATTCTTATCTCTGCTGGGCGAAATCTGGAATTGACTGTATGGGGACAGACGAAAAGGTATACAGGCATGATCCTCATCCTGCTTGCGGTGAGCGGGACACTGTTTCATGCAACAAGCCGTCCAGGATTTTGGATCAGTCTAATTTTTTTAGTGGTTATTGCAGCGGTAGTTTTGATCATGCAGTCCATTTGGCGTAAAACTGAGAAGAACAATGAAGATAACGAAAAGTCGAAACAGTCAAAGCTGCGTGCTAAGCCTATTAGATAATCAGCAGCAGAAATATGTCAGAAGAATAACACCTTTAGCGCTCGGATGCCAAAGTAAACACCGAACCCAATCAGTGACAGCCCGGATAAAACGGAAATGATAGAAATGGCACGGCTGCTCATATATCTGCGGAATATGCTGGCCATACCGGCCATCGTCAAATCCCAGATTAATACTCCCAGAATAATCGCCATACTGAATATCAGGAGGTCGCCTGTCCCATAATCTGCTGCTGTCTTAACAAGCACAGAACCGTAAATACCGAGCCAGAACAAAATGGTCATCGGATTGGAAAGTGACATGAGAAAACCAGAAAATACAGTAGAAAGCAAGGATCCCTCTTTCTTTTCTGTGCTGATGGTTGCTTTGCCAGCGCTAAGCACGCTTTCAACACCCGTGTAGATGAGCACAAAAGCGCCGAACAGCCATAGAAAGGTCTGCATAAACGGAGTGCTTAGAAAATGGACGACGCCAAGATAAACGAGCGCCATGTACAAGATGTCTGCCAGTACTGCACCAAGCCCAAACAACCAGGAGTGCCAGAAGCCCTTTTTTAACCCTTTGTCCAGCTGGGCGGCGTTAATCGGACCGATCGGCGCGGATAAGGACAGTCCGAGAAAAATATAACTAAGAAACAAACTCATATTTTCACTCCTCTTCTTCGTGACAGAATCGGCGTATGGATATGCTCGTACACATTGTATTCAGTCTGAATGGTGTGTAAAACCAATTCAAGAAATTAAGATAAAAAAACCGTGCTTAAACACGGTTTTTTTGTTTTCTATAATGATTGTTTATAATAGAAGAAAATGCTAGTACAGCGAATAGGGGGCGTCATACATGAAAGTTGGGATTATTGGACTTGGGAGTATTGCTCAGAAAGCGTATCTTCCGGTTATGGCGGGAATTCAGGGAGTGGATTGGGTACTCTCGACAAGAAATGAATCTGTTCTGGAACAAGTAAAAGCAAAGTATCGGATAACAGAGACTGCACAAACCATCGAGAAGCTGATACAGACAGGAATCGATGCGGCTTTTGTACATACATCGACAGAATCACATCCAACAATCATTGAAACATTACTGAATGCGGGCATCCACGTCTATGTGGATAAGCCGATTGGATATACATACGAACAAGCCAAGAATTTAACAGAGCTAGCACACCAAAAGAATTGTGTACTCATGACCGGATTCAACCGAAGGTTCGCTCCAATGGTGTCTGCGCTTAAAGAGATGAAAAACCGAACTTATATTTATATGGAAAAAAACCGTATTCATCAACCGGATTTCGCACGTCGTTTCATTTTTGACGACTTTATCCATGTGGTAGATACAATCTCGTATTTGTCTCCTGGCCCAGTCCGTGATGTTTCTGTTTCTCCACAGATTCAGGACGGAATGTTGGTTCAAGTGATGATCAAACTTGAGGGTGATAATTATACATCCATCGGATTCATGAATCGAGATAACGGAATTACGGAAGAGCGGTTGGAAGTTATCAGTTCTGGTCAGAAGCACATGATCCGGGATCTTAATACTACAATTCATTTCAGCCAAGGAGAAGAGAAACACCGAGCATTTGGAGATTGGGAGCCGGTATTGAAGCGGCGCGGGTTTGATGACATCATTACACGTTTTCTCAAAAGTGTTACGGGAGAGGTCCGGCAAGAGCCGTCTATGGAAGAAGCACTGGAAACACATCGTTTGTGCGAGATTATTGTGAAAAAGGCAGAAGAGAATGGAGCTATCGTCTGGAAGCTTTGACTTTTGAATGCGCAAAAAAAAGGTAAATAACGAAAGACGGTTGTTCTAATACCTAGTTGATATGGAGAGGATAATGATGCCGAGAGAGGAATCCATTGGCAACCGCATCCGTATTGGATTGTCTGGCTGGGGAGATCATGATGATCTTTACGAAGAGGGCACCAAGGCGGCAGAGAAGTTGAGGGCATATACACGGCACTTTCCTATTATCGAGATGGATAATTCGTTCTATGCGATTCCGGCACCGGATCGGATGGACAAATGGAGTGCACAAACTCCGGATGATTTTGGCTTTATTGTCAAAGCCTATCAAGGTATGACAGGTCACTCGCGCGGCAAAAATCCTTATTCGGATATGAAAACGATGTTTGAGGTCTTTAAAGAATCTGTGAACGTGTTAATGCAGCAGGAAAAGCTAAAGACGGTTCTGTTCCAGTATCCGCCTTGGTTTGACTGCGAGCGAAAGCATGTCGAAATTCTAAAGCGTACTCGGGAATGGATGGACGGCTTTCCGGTCGCGCTGGAATTTCGCAATCAGAGCTGGTTTGTATCAGAATACAGGGAGAAGACGCTGCAGTTCATGCGGGATGAGGGTTGGATTCACAGCATTGCCGACGAACCGGAAGCGGGGATCGGCTCTGTTCCGGTCGTGCTTGAACCCACGCAGGGGCATGCAACAATGATCCGGCTTCACGGACGTAATGCCTCTGGTTGGCATGCAAGTGGAGAGGCTAATTGGCGTGAGGTACGATATTTGTACCGTTACAGCGCTGAGGAGTTGGAAGAATGGAAACAAAATTTATTCACTTTGCTACATTCCACGAAGGAATGCTGGCTGATCTTTAACAATAACTCGGGTGGAGATGCTGCAGCCAACGCGAAGCAGTTGATGGAACTTTTAGGATTGGACATCGGTCCTGTTCCTGTCAGACAGATGGAATGGTAAATAAACATTAATTGATGGTTATTTATCCTTATAATGTAAAGTTGAAGGGGGTGTTTGCTCTTTTATAACAGAACCGTCACGAAATAGACGCAAATTCATCTGTTTATGAGATGATTATTATATAAAAAGGCTATTTTCGGTATGGTGGTTAAGTGTATTATAATGAATTTGTAAGAAGAATTTCCGTCCATGAACTATCAAAATAATCTGACGGAGGGAGTCAGCGATGAAGACCCTTGACAGAATGACAGAGGGACCATGGCAGAAATATCACGGTCCAAATTTAGGGTACATTCAAGACCAGTATGAAAAGTTTCTAAAAGATCCACAATCTGTGGAGCCGGCATACCGTGATCTGTTTGCCAGCTGGGGATCTCCTCCATCTTTGCCAAACAAAGAAAAGAAAGCGGATACGCAGGTAACTGGCGGTACATTTGACCGCAATTTACTGAAAAAGGGCGTGAATGCCGGTAAGCTGGTGTGGAACATCAGAACTTACGGTCATCTTGCCGCAGACATTGATCCGATTGGTATCGGAACGAAGGTAGACACCCGTCTTCTTCAACCTGAAACGTACCAGCTTAGCCAAGCGGATTTGACAGCCCTGCCTGCAGAAGTCGTGTGGGAAGAAGCTCCCGGCGATGTGAAGAATGGGTGGGAGGCGATCCAAAGGCTGCATCAGATATATACAGGAACGATCGCCTATGAATTCAGTCATGTACATGAAGAGGAAGAGCGGAATTGGCTGAACAGCCAGGCCGAATCAGGCACCAACCCTGCACCGTTGAATGGGAACGAGAAAAAACACCTGCTGAAGAGATTGCTTGAAGCAGAGCAATTCGAAGAGTTTTTGCATCGCACGTTTGTAGGTGCAAAACGCTTCTCTATTGAAGGTAACGATGCACTCATCCCTATGCTGGATGAGATCGTACGGGAAATGGCCCATGCGGATGTCAGATCTATTTTGATGGGCATGGCCCACCGGGGACGTCTGAATGTGCTTGCTCATGTTCTGGGTAAATCGTACAGCAAAATTTTCTCGGAGTTCCTAAACTCGCCTAACAAACACCTGGTGCCTTCTGAAGGATCCATGGGAATTAATTATGGTTGGACCGGCGACGTAAAGTACCACCTTGGAGCAGATCGCTTCCTTAAGGAAGAAGATGCGCATGATGTTCGTATTACACTTGCGAATAACCCGAGTCACCTCGAGTTTGTAAATCCGGTTGTTGAAGGGTTTGCACGTGCAGCCCAAGAAGACCGCAGTAGACCAGGATACCCGAAGCAGGACGTTAACAAAGCAGCGACGATTCTGATTCATGGTGATTCTGCATTCCCTGGTGAAGGCATTGTAGCAGAGACGCTCAACTTCAATAAGCTTCCTGGATTCCGCAACGGCGGTACGATTCATATCATCGTAAACAACCGTATCGGCTTTACAACAGAAGGCAAGGATTCACGTTCCACATTTTACGCCAGTGACCTTGCTAAAGGTTATGAAATCCCGATTATTCACGTGAACGCTGATGATCCGGAGGCATGTATCGCTGCTGCTCGTCTTGCAAGCGAATACCGCAACAAGTTCAAGAAGGATTTCCTGATTGACCTCGTCGGTTACCGCAGATATGGTCATAACGAGACAGATGATCCGGAAACGACTCAGCCGCTCATTTATCAAAAAGTTAAACAGCATGACACCGTTGCCAACCTGTATATGAAAAAACTTGTTGGTGGAAAAGTCATGACTCAAATAGATGCGGATGAATTAAAGGCAAAAGTTCAAAACGGTTTGAAGGATGCTTATGACAGCGTCAAGTCGAAAGAGCCAGTGGATCATGTGCTCCTGAGTATGAACCCGACCGGCGACAACAGCAAGCCGAAGGCTAACACAAGTGTACCAGCTGAAACGCTCCGAGCCATAAATGCCGAGCTTCTTCAATGGCCTGAAGGATTTACAGTTTACCCTAAACTTCAGCGTATTCTTGAACGCCGCAGCACTTCGCTTCAAGATGGTGAGAAAGTAGATTGGGGACATGCTGAAACGTTGGCTTTTGCCTCCATTCTTGCTGATGGGCAGCCGATTCGAATTACGGGACAAGATGCGGAACGTGCTACGTTTGCACACCGTAACCTTGTTCTGCATGATTCTGTTGATGGAACAACGTTCTGTCCATTGCACCAATTGTCACATGCCAAAGCTTCATTTGCCATACACAACAGTCCGCTTTCCGAGGCTTCGGTATTGGGCTTTGAGTACGGATATAATGTATACTCTCCTGAAACTTTGGTGATCTGGGAAGCCCAGTATGGTGACTTTACGAACTGTGCCCAGGTTATCATTGACCAGTTCATCACATCCGGACGCTCCAAATGGAGACAGAAATCCAGTCTCGTGATGATGCTTCCGCACGGTTATGAGGGACAGGGCCCTGAGCACTCAAGTGCCAGACTTGAAAGATTCCTGCAGCTTGGCGGTGAAGACAACTGGACTGTTGCAAATCTGACAAGTTCAGCTCAATATTTCCATCTGCTTCGCAGACAGGCTTCTATCGTGAATACAGAAGATGCCCGTCCGCTTGTACTGATGGCTCCGAAGAGCTTAATTCGGAATCCGCGGGTAGGATCACCGGTAACCTCATTCAGTGAAGGCTCCTTTCAAGAAGTTATTGAGCAACCTGGACTTGGACAATCGCCGAAAAAGGTTGAACGTCTCGTACTGTGCTCTGGTAAAGTAGCTGTAGATCTGGAAGAAGCGATCGATAAACAGAAGGATGAGGATCATTCCTGGCTGCATGTGCTTCGTGTAGAGCAATTGTATCCGTTCCCGAAAGAGGAAATTGCCCGGATTATGAAGCAGTATCCGAATGTGAAGGAAATCCTCTGGGTTCAGGAAGAGCCACAGAACATGGGTGCATGGAGTTACATGGAACCGAGAATTCGCGAAATCGCACCGAAGGGTACTGAGGTTCGTTACAGCGGGCGTCCGGAACGTTCAAGCCCGGCGAGCGGGTATCAGGATGTGCACGTGTACGAACAACAAACAATCATTTCTTTTGCCCTGAATCGCAAAACTATAAATCAACATATCTCATTGGGGAGGTAAGCGGCTGTGAACGAAATAACTGTACCAGCTATGGGCGAATCTATCACCGAAGGAACGATATTTAAATGGCATGTTAAAGAAGGGGATAGCGTTAACATCGGTGATGTTCTGCTCGAGTTAGAAACGGATAAAGTCAATCTTGAAATCAGTGCGGAGGCAAGCGGTGTTGTGCAAAAAATCCTTCGCCAGGAAGGGGACAACGTAACGATCGGTGAAGTCATCGGTCAAATTTCCCCAGAAGAAGGAGTAGGTAACGAGCCAGCAGCACCAAAGGCAGCTGAAACTCCGACACCTGCACAAGCGGAAAGTAAAGCTGCTCCAGTAGAGCAGCCTAAATCGCCAGCACCTCCGGCAGAAAGCGGAGACGGTTCAACACCGCCGGCTTCACCTGCCGCACGTAAACTAGCGCGTGAGCGCGGGATTGATCTGGACCAGGTACAGGGCCGCGACCCAATTGGTCGTATCTACCATGAAGATGTGAAAAACCACTCTAATGGTGGAAGCAAGGCAGCAGCGACTGAGAGCAAGTCTGTAGCACCGGCAGTGGCTTCATCGGCTCCGGCTGAGAACCCTGCCAAGCCGACAGAACGCCAGCGTATGTCTCGTCGCCGTCAGACGATCGCTAACCGTCTAGTTGAAGCTCAGCATACAGCAGCTATGCTGACTACATTTAACGAAGTTGATATGACCGCCATTCTGGACGTTCGTAAGCGCCGGAAAGACGCTTTCAAGGAAAAGCATGACGTAAGTTTAGGGTTTATGTCCTTCTTTACCAAGGCAGTTGTAGGAGCATTGAAGCGTTATCCGCTGCTGAATGCAGAAATTGATGGCGAGGATATCATTCTTAAGAAATTTTATGATATCGGTATTGCAGTTTCGGCTAAAGAAGGTTTGGTTGTACCTGTTGTTCGTGACGCCGATCGCTTGGGCTTTGCCGAGATCGAGAAGGAGATCGTTGATCTCGCAGGTAAAGCACGTAGTAATACGTTATCTCTGTCTGAACTGCAAGGTGGAACCTTTACGATTACCAACGGTGGTGTGTTTGGATCGCTCCTCTCGACTCCAATTTTGAACACCCCTCAAGTCGGTATTCTGGGTATGCATAAGATCCAGCTTCGTCCAGTGGCCATAGATGCGGAACGTTCTGAGAATCGTCCGATGATGTACATCGCACTTTCCTACGATCACCGTATCGTTGACGGGGCAGAAGCGGTACGTTTCCTTGTAACCGTGAAGGAACTGCTTGAAGATCCGGAATCTCTCTTGTTGGAAGGTTAATGAACTACTGTAAAAGGCTGCCCTGCAGATTTCTGTCGGGCAGTCTTTTTATTGCTAGAAACAGTAATAGCTACCACGCGGTTGAATGGTGATATGGAAGAAGTGGGATTGATTTCTTCGAACCGGGAAGTGTAACATGAGTAATGAAGTGGACATGCCCATCTCAAGATGGCAGTGTGAAAGGAGAGGTATAACAATGGATACAGAAAAGGTTAGCCGGACGTTGGTATTTACGGGCTCATATGCAGAAACGGGTGAGAACGGTATTTGTGTTTATTCATTTGATCAAGACAGTGGTGAATTACAGCTGCTGGATCAAAGTTCAGGAATAAAGAACCCTACTTTCCTCAATGTGGACACGGTGACAAACCGTTTATATGCGATTGGAGAGGTATCAGAGGACGGGGGAAAAGTCGGTGAAGTGGTGACGTTTGATATCGATCCTTCTACAGGGACTCTTAATCAATTAAGCCGCATTCATGGAAGCAGTAGTTCAACATGTCATATTCAGAGGGATTTGGAAGATAAGTACCTGATCGTATCAAGCTATCACGGAGGTCGGGTGAGTTTATTGTCCTTGGATGACAACGGTGTGGCAGATAAACTATTGGATGAGCAGTACCACGAAGGACACCGTGCTGACGCAGAACAGCAGCCTAGAGCGCATTCAGCTTTTTTCAGTCCCGATGGTAAATACATATTCGTTCAGGACTTGGGTCTGGACAAAATTATCGCATACCAAATCAATAAAACTGAGAACAAGCTTGAGTTTCACGGAGAGACTCAGCTAACGGCGGGATCAGGTCCGCGCCATCTTGCTTTTCATCCGAGCGGCAAATACGCTTATGTAATTAATGAATTGAATTCAACGGTTACAGCATTCAATTATGTGTCAGAAGAGGGACGACTGGAGACAATTCAAACGATCTCTACATTACCTGCTGATTTTACTGGCGAAAGTTATTGTGCGGAGATTGCCGTTTCAGAAGATGGACGTACCGTTTACGGTTCCAACCGGGGGCATGACAGTATTGTGGTCTTTTCTGTAGATGCAAGCTCCGGTGAGCTAAGCCCGATACAGTATATTTCCACAGAGGGAGGACACCCGCGTCATTTCTCTTTGATGCCTGAAGGTAAGTTTATGATTGTGGCGAACCGTGACGGTAACAATCTTGTACTGTTCACAGTTGACCCTGAGAATGGAACGCTGCAGTTTACAGGAAAGACAACGAAGCAATCCAAACCGGTGTGTGTTAAACCGGCTGTGTTTAAACTCTAATTAATCGACAATAACAAAGAGTCAGTCCCCAAAATTCTCTCGTTAAAAAATCAATTAAGAAATTCGGGGGCAAGAGCGATTGTAGGAACGATTCGTATTCGTAGCGTCTCATGAGATAAATTGACAAAAGCATCTGAATTCCTCATAATAAACTGACGTATTTCTATAATAGAATTCAGGTGATCATAATCATGATGGGTATCGTTGTAGTGGAAGTTTGCGACAGCAACTTGATGAGCGCCTTGGATCTGGAGCATTTAGAAGAACTGTATCCTGAAATTGCGGTACTTCGCGCGGATTGCATGAACCTTTGCGGTCTGTGCAAGCTTCGACCTTATGCTCTGGTTAATGGTAAACGCGTATTCGGCAAATCAACTGAAGAATGCGTGGACAAAATCAAAGCTGCCATCGAATCTGAGCTGGCTGTCTTTCATGATAATTAATCGTCTACAGGACGTTTATAACAAAACGGCATGCTCGCTTTAATAAGCGGCATGCCGTTTGTGTTTAAGTGTTACTATATTATCCTGCAGCAACGGTTTCTTCACACGTATTGGAGCAGAAGCCTTGGTGCAGCTCTTCACATTGTTCACAGCAGATATGCTGCAGATGACAAGCATCATTGGCACAGTTGATGTAGCGGTCTGCTGGTTCGCCGCAATGATGGCATTTGCCTACAATAACATCTTCATCCGTATGATTGATCGGAACGGATATACGCTCGTCAAATACATAACATTTACCGTCAAAGAGACGACCTTGAATTTCAGGATCTTTACCGTAAGTTACGATTCCACCGTCCAGCTGGGCGACGTCTTGGAAACCTTCCTTCAACATGAACCCGGTAAGCTTTTCACAACGGATACCGCCGGTACAGTAAGTAAGAATTGTCTTGTCTTTATATTGACTCATATTCTCACGAATCCACTCAGGGAACTCACGGAACGATTCAACATCCGGACGGATGGCGTTTCTGAAATGACCGATATCATATTCGTAGTCCGTGCGGCCGTCGAGAACAACGACATCGTCCTGCTGAAGTTGCTCGAAAAATTGTTGTGGAGAGAGGCGTTTACCGCTAATCACATTCGGATCTAATTCATCCTCTACACGGAATGTAACGAGTTCTTCCCGGTGTCGGACGAACATTTTGCGGAATGCATGTCCCTCGGATGGGTCAATCTTGAATACCATATCAGCGAACAGTGGATTGGATTTCATGTCCCGCATATACTGTTCCGTCTGTTCAACCGTACCGGAAACCGTACCGTTAATGCCTTCAGAAGAGACAAGAATACGACCTTTGAGCTCGAGATCCTTGCAGTACTGCAAATGCTCGTTCTTGAAGGCTTCGGGATCCGAGATATGGACGAATTTATAATATAATAAAATTTGATAGGACTGTTGTTGTTCAGTCATGAATGATCACCTGTTCTTTTTGGGATTTCGGTTAAGAGCATACTATAAAATTGTAGTGAATTCTTGTCATTTAGTCAACTTTTATGTATAAAAAGTTTGCTAGTATTTATGCAGACATTAAAGGTAATAATATTTTGTCGCGAGGGGTTGGAAGAGCACGGAATAGCGTATATGATAAGCTTATGGACTCCCAATGTTACAAGTGAACATTAAATAGGCTAACGTTTCGAGTCGAATTTTTCGTTTCTTGAGGAGTGTGCATAAATGCTACATAAGGATGAAGAAAAGGTACTATTGTTCCAGGGAGACAGCATTACCGATTGCGGTAGGAATTACAGTGATCCCGATAGTCTTGGAAGCGGTTATGCATTAATGGTTGCTGGTAAGCTTGGCTTGAAGTACCCAGAAAAAGGAATGCGCTTTCTTAACCGCGGGATCAGTGGCAACCGTGTGGTTGATTTAAGGTCTCGCTGGGATGAGGATTGTATTCATCTGAACCCTTCATGGGTATCGATTCTGGTAGGTATTAATGAAGTAGGTTGGAGATATCACCGTGGAGAACCCACTTCAACACAAGCTTACTATGAAGGATACAGAGAGCTTTTGGTCCAAACCCGTGAAAAAACCGGTGCAAAAATCATTCTGATGGAGCCTTTCCTGCTTCCTGTCACCGAAGAGAAGAAGCATTGGCGCGAAGATTTGGATCCAAAGATTCAAGCGGTGCGTGAATTGGCCCGTGAGTTTAATACACTGTATGTACCATTAGACGGGTTGTTCGCAGCAGCAAGTGCACAGCATGATATGACGTATTATGCCCCGGATGGAGTCCATCCCACACCGGCAGGGCACGCTTTAATGGCAGATGCGTGGCTCGCAGCACTTAAAGGTAAATCATTTTTATAAACCATGATATTATAATTTCTAATGATGAGAGAACATCTTTGGCAGAGCTGAGGATGTTTTTCCTTATTTAATCAAAAATCACAATTGACGTAACCTGCAACCTGCATATAGAATATGCATAATAAACCGTTGTTCATATATTTTTTTTGCTTTAATACTTTCGTCGATAAAAGCGTCTCAGCGGTGTCGCTTTGTGTCGATCATCAAATGTCTCGATAAAGAGAGGGGTTAATTTCCGTTGAAGAAAAAAATGTGGTTATCGTTGACATTGTCCGTGTTATTGCTGACAGCTGCCGGTTGCGGAAGCAAGCCGGATTCAGGTACTCCATCAGCTGGTTCCGGTGGTGACACAGATAAGAAGCAGTTTAAAATTGCGATTTCGCAATATGTTGAGCATCCATCGCTCGACGCTACTCGCGAAGGAATTATGGCAGCGCTTAAAGACGGAGGAATTTCCGAGCCTGACACCTTGAAATTGGACTACAACAATGCTCAAAACGATTCCACCAATAACCTTTCAATCGGGCAAAAGCTGAAGGATTCCAAGAATGACCTGATTATCGCGATTGCTACACCTTCGGCTCAGGTGATTGCAGATAAAGTGAAGGAAACTCCCGTCTTATTTGCGGCGGTAACAGATCCACTTGACTCCAAGCTGGTGAGTGATCTGGAAAAGCCGGGCGGCAACGTCTCCGGAGCATCGGACACGAACCCTGATGCTACGAAACAGCTCATGAAATTTATCAGCACTCATTTTCCTAATGTGAAGAAGGTCGGCCTCATTATTAATGAAGGGGAACCGAACGCTGTGGTTATGTCCAAGACAGCTGAGGAAGCATTGAAAGAACATGGTATCGAGTTGGTCAAGGCGGCTGTAACGAACACCTCGGAAGTAAAACAAGCTGCGGAATCGCTTGTTGGCAAGGTGGATGCTTTTTATATTACTCTCGATAATAACGTTGTAAGCGGCGCAGACACGATTGTCCAAACGGCTAAAGCCAACAAAATTCCGTTCTTCGCAAGTGACCGGGACACGGTCGAGAAGGGTGCTTTCGCTACGGTAGGATTCAAATATTATGACCATGGATATCAAGTAGGTCAAATGGCTGTAGAAGTACTGAAGAATGGAAAGAAACCTGCGGATATGAAAATTACGATTCCGGATAAATTGGATTTGATTCTGAATGTCAAGGCAGCAGCTGATTACGGAATTGAAGTAACAGACGCCATGAAACAGGAAGTCAAAGACCCGGATAATAACATCATTCAGTAGCAGTAAGGCGCGGACATGAATGCCCGCGCCTTGCTTAATCATATAGGAGGGCATGACATGATTGAATTCCTGAGTAAATTGGATGGTCCCATCGAATTAGGTCTGTTATATGCTCTTATGGCACTTGGCGTGTATATAACATTTAGAATTTTGGATTTTCCTGATTTGACCGTTGATGGCAGCTTTACGATGGGTGGCGCGATTGCTGCGATCCTGATCACAGACGGAGTTTCTCCTTGGCTTGCAACATTGGGTGCTTTCACCGGAGGGATGCTCGCAGGTGCTTGTACGGGTCTGCTGCATACAAAAGGGAAAATCAATGGATTATTGTCTGGTATTATTATGATGATTGCTCTTTATTCCATTAACATGAGGATTTTGGGCAAACCTAACGTTTCTCTAAGTGGAGAAAATACGATATTTTCGACACTTGACCCGATCTTACTTATGGCTATTATTGTGATTGCTGGTAAACTGCTGCTGGATGCATTTTTTCGTACCGATCTGGGTTTATCTTTGCGGGCCACAGGTGACAACAAACGGATGATCCGAAGCTTTGGGGTGAATACAGATACGACAACTATACTGGGTTTAAGTCTCTCCAATGGGTTGGTAGCTTTGTCCGGTGCTGTGGTTGCTCAGCAGTCGAGCTTTGCAGATATCGGCGCAGGGATCGGAATGATTGTTATTGGTCTGGCCTCCGTCATCATTGGAGAAGCCATCTTAGGCACAGGCTCTGTATTCCGTACAACAGCAGCGGTTATAATGGGCTCTATTATTTATCGTATTGTGGTATCCGCGGCTTACGAAATTGAATGGCTGGAAGCATCAGATCTCAAGCTTATAACTGCGATCATCGTCATTATCGCTCTGGTGGTCCCAACAATCCGCAGATCCATGAAACAGCGGTCTCATGCACGCAAGCGCTCCGCACAGCTATTAGCTCAAGGCAAGACAGAGGGAGGTGCGCTCTGATGTTGCAATTGAATAATGTGTCCAAGCTGTTCAATCCGGGTACGGTAGATGAAAAAATTGCTCTCGTGGGCATAAACCTTCATTTAAATCCGGGGGATTTCGTAACCGTTATCGGCAGTAATGGTGCAGGCAAATCCACACTGATGAATATCATTTCCGGAGTGATGAAGCCTGACGCAGGCGAGGTGAGCATTGATGGGAATTCCATTGGTCACCTGCCGGAATTCCGGCGCAGCCGATGGATTGGGAGGGTATTCCAGGATCCAATGGCTGGTACAGCACCACATATGACGATTGAAGAGAATCTGGCGATGGCCTACCGCCGTGGACAATCTCGTGGATTAAGAATAGGCGTGACTACAGCTAAGCGAAAAATGTTCCGTGAGCAGCTGATGCGACTCGGCATCGGCTTGGAAAACCGTTTGAGAGCAAAGGTTGGCATGCTGTCCGGCGGTGAGCGTCAGGCATTAAGCCTGCTCATGGCGACTTTCACCCAGCCGCGAATTTTGCTGCTGGATGAGCATACCGCTGCGCTTGATCCTGCTCGCGCAGAGCTAATAACCCGGCTTACTGATGACATTGTTCGCGAACTCAAACTGACAACGCTAATGGTAACGCACAATATGGAGCAGGCGATACGTCTTGGAAATCGTCTGATTATGATGGACAAGGGGCGGATCATCCTCGACGTGAACGAGGAACGCAAACAGCACTTGACAGTGGAACAATTGTTGGGTGAGTTTGAGCAGATCAGCGGACATAAGTTGTCTGATGACCGTCTTGTGCTTGGTTAATTCGGACCGTATTCTGAGTCTGCGATAAACCAAGCAATAGCATCAATAACGGAGAACCGCATCGAAAAGATGCGGTTTTTCCTCTTTGTAAGGTGGTTGCTGTTAAGTTTACAATTGTGATAAGTTTGTTTTTAATATTTATGTAGAGTGAGGAGTTTGTATCATGTCATCAAGTTATTCATCCATAGACCCTGACCAACAACAGGAGACACGCAAGTGGCTTCTTTTTGTTGGAATTATTTTAGTTGCGGTTAATTTACGGGCAGGTATTACATCTGTAGGTCCGTTGATTGGTATTATTCGTGATGATACAGGTATATCCAATGCATTGGCAGGAATGCTTACGACACTTCCCCTGCTTGCATTTGCGATTCTGTCTCCGGTCGCACCCGGATTAGCCAGAAGATTCGGGATTGAATCTGCACTTCTATTCAGTATGATGGTATTGACCGTCGGCATCTGGGTACGCTCGATATCATCTCCATGGACTCTGATGCTGGGAACGGCACTCCTCGGCATGGCTATTGCGGTAGGCAACGTTCTGCTTCCAAGTCTCATCAAGAGGGACTTCCCGCGCAGCATCGGTCTGATGACCGGAACCTATTCCATGTCGATGAACATGCTCGCAGCGATTGCCTCAGGAATAAGTATACCTCTGGCTTCACAGCCGAAACTGGGCTGGCAGGGATCGCTTGCGGTGTGGTCGGTATTGTCCGTACTGGCAAGCATCGTATGGATTATACAACGCCGTGGACGAGCTACAATTAGCAAAGTTAGCTCTGTGTCGAAGGGCGGAAATGTTATGAAGTCTAAGCTGGCTTGGCAGATCACATTGTTTATGGGACTCCAATCCTTCACCTTCTATGTTAATATTTCCTGGCTGCCTGAAATACTGCATAGTCAGGGACTGGATTACACTGCTGCGGGGTGGATGCTTTCTATTCTGCAATTTGTTAGCTTACCGTTCTCCTTTATTATTCCTGTACTTGCCGGGCGCAGACCCAATCAGCGCCTTCTGGTGTTGATCTCTGCTGCATGTATGTTTATAGGATATGTGGGCCTGTTATCAGGAATACAATCGATGAACTTACTGTGGGTAACTCTGATTGGTATTTCCGGTGGTGCGAACTTCAGCTTGTCGCTGATGTTCTTCACGCTTCGGACCCGGACGGCGCATGAAGCAGCGGCCTTGTCCGGTATGGCCCAGTCTATGGGTTATCTCCTTGCAGCCGTAGGTCCCATGCTGATCGGGTACATGCATGATTTTACACACGGCTGGAGTGTTCCGTTGATGATCTTGGCGGGAGTAGTTATAGTGTTGTTTATATTCGGTTTCGGTGCGGCAAAACCGGGATATATTTCTGCCGCGACGGAGAAATCAGAAGAAACAACCTATTGAAGATCAGGTACAATTTACGATTAGTCTAAAGAGAGCAGTCCGCTATGAGGCGACTGCTCTTTTTTTAACACAGAGTTAACACAAACCTGTATCGTATGTTCAGTATTTATTATATTGTGGTTCAATAACCGATACAGGAGGGATGAAATGTCCTCAATCCAACAAGATGAGCTAGAATCGAATTTCTCTAATCCGAGCAAGAGACGTGAATTGTGGAGTGTCTGGTGGACCGCGTTAAAGCTAGGGATGACCTCATTTGGGGGACCTATTGCGCACCTTGGATATTTTCACGAAGTTTATGTAACACGTAAAAAATGGATTGATGATAAATCGTTCGCCGATCTCGTCGCATTATGTCAGTTTCTTCCCGGTCCGGCCAGCAGTCAGGTTGGAATCGGCATTGGTGCCATGCAGGCAGGCATTTGGGGTGCAATTATTGCTTGGGTTGGATTCACCTTACCATCCGTGCTGGTACTCATTGCCTTTGCCTATATGATACATACCCTGGATGCCAGCGTGTTCGGCTGGCTTCATGGATTGAAACTAGTCGCGATTGCAGTTGTGGCACATGCCGTTGCAGGCATGGGCAGCAAATTAGCTGCTGGTCGGATCAAGGCAAGCATTGCATTTGGTGCGATGGCTGCTGTACTGCTCTGGCAGACCCCATGGATACAGGTCGCGGTCATTGGAACCGCCGGGATCGTTGGACTGTTCCTATTCAAGCAGGTGCCGCCGGTATCCGGTTTAATGAAGTCTTTTCGCATTGGACAGAAGACGGGGATTTTCTGTCTAGTTTTGTTTTCCATTTTGCTAGTAACGCTTCCTATTGTACGTCAGATAAGCGGGAACGAATGGATCGCTGTAGTGGATAGCTTCTACCGTACCGGATCTCTTGTATTCGGCGGTGGACATGTCGTCTTACCGTTATTGGAAACAGAGATGATGCAGAACGGTTGGATGAGTAAAGAGGATTTTATAGCGGGATATGGGGCAACTCAGGCTGTGCCTGGCCCATTGTTTACGTTCGCCGGTTATTTGGGAACACTCATACACGGAATACCAGGTGCTGTTGTGGCTGTGCTGGCGGTTTTTCTTCCAGGATTCCTGTTGGTCATAGGGGCTATGCCTTTCTGGAATCGGTTTAGAAGTAACGCTAGATTGCAGGGAGTTATATCTGGAATGAATGCGGCGGTGGTAGGTATTTTATTCGCTGCACTGTACGATCCTATTTGGAAATCATCGATTACCTCCGCATTGGAGTTAATCATTGCTGCGGGCCTATTTGTTATGTTGATGTTTTGGAAGTCGCCACCTTGGATTGTCGTTGTTGTTGGAGCAGCGGTTGGACAATTGTTGCTGTAACAGGTATGAATAATTCAATTAAGTTTAAGAACGTTAGTGCCTTGGCGCTAGCGTTTTTATTTTAAACCACCGCTAAATGCGGTCTGTCTTTTATGAGGTACATCGATAGATGTTTTTATATGGATATGAAATTATGGAAAGAATAGTTGGAGGAGTAAAGAATGATCTTGTTTTGAAAACAGAATGATTCTCACAAAAGGAAGTGAATTTCCATGAATGATTGTATTATTGTCGGCGGAGGGATTGCCGGTTTACAGGCTGCCATACAATTAGGCCGCTATAGTGCCCACGATATTCTAGTGATAGACAACGGAAGTGGGCGGTCGACATTATGCCGGAATTATCACAATATATTGGGCTGGCCTGATGGGATCTCTGGTGAAGAGCTTCGTTCTATGGGGAGACAGCAGGCTGAGTCTGTAGGTGTACAATTTACTTATGATACGGTGGAGAAGGCAGAGGCGAAGAACAGTTTATTTTTGCTTATCGGCGAGAGCGGTAAACAATACAACGCGAAAACGATCTTGCTTGCCACTGGCCTGACAGATCGCTTTCCGGATGTTCCGGGACTTGTGCCAACGCTAGGCTGTACGGTATACGTATGTCCGGATTGCGATGGTTACGAAGTCCAAAATCGCAAAACTGTCGTACTGGGAGCAGGTAAGACCGGTGCAGACATGGCTCTTCTTCTACGCGACAGAACCGACGATTTAACGTATATCAACCACGAGAAAACAGCTGTTGATGATGAGCTGCTTATGCAGTTAAAGAATAAAGGGATAGTATATGTTGAGAAGACAATCACAGAAATAGAGTGCCAAGAGGATGGAATGATCCAAGGTGTAAAGCTGGAGGACGGGACGGTGTTACCGGCAGAACGGGGATTTATCTCTTTTGGCGGAAACAAGGTTCATTCTGAACTAGCAGCGCAGCTCGGAGCGGAGCTTGAGCATAACAGACATGTAAAGGCTGATCCAAGATCCAAGATGACCAACGTAACGAATGTATGGATCGCAGGCGATCTTGGTGTTCACGCTGAACAGACAACTGTAGCGATGGGTGATGGGGCGACTGCTGCAATATGGATTCACAAAGCGTTAAAAGATATAGACGAAGTCACGAAACAATCCCGAGAAAAATGAATCAAGATAGACAAATAGAAGAGTTTAAGTAATAATATGTAATATATGAAACCCACCAAGTATTATCACCTTACAGATGATACTTGGTGGGTTTTCAACGTTTTTACTACATGTCATTCAGAGGTTAAATCGACGTACATGACTGTCCAGAGAAGCCTTACGAAGGAGCTCGACCTGTTTGGGGCCAATGAGGTCAAAGTGCGGATAAGGCATGCGGTTATGAATATATTTGGGATCGAGGTTATGTTCCACACACCATTGTCTTAGGCGTACCAGATCGGAGCATCCGACTTTGGTTACCGTCTTGTATTCTGGAAATCTGGAATCGTACCAATAGTGGGTCAGATACGCGATTTCGCCCCGACTCACCTCTGTTTTCCATTCTTTTAATTCTTGCTTCGAGATGCCAAATGCCATGTTGTTTCATCCCCGTTTCAGTATTCTTTCCTATTATATCAGCATATACATGGATACTGCACAAACATATTTCTAGATGAAAGCGGGGGCTCGAAATGATATTAGAAGCAGCCACATTGTATATCAAGCCAGGAGCTATAAACGATTTTGAGAGTGTATTTCGTTCCGCGTACGGTATTATTTCCAAAATGCAAGGTTACCTAGGCCATGAACTGTATAAATGCATCGAGAACAAAGATGAATATATATTGCTGATCCGTTGGAATGCAATTCATGATCGTTCGATCGGACTGCGCCATTCTCCTGAGTATAAGGAATGGAACGCACTGCATCAACCATTCTACGATCCGCAACCTGAAGTGAAACATTATATAGATATTCCAGTAGAGGGAAGGGAGTATGAGCGTGAGAAACGGATGAAAAAGGATAATATAACCGAAGGGCAGACAGAACTATAATTCGGATGAAGATGGAGTGAGCGATTTTGAGCATTTCGCCAGAAATTTGCAGCATCCAAGGAATTAATTACAGAATGACCGTTAGCGGTCAGGGAGAAACCGTTGTATTTCTGCATGGAGGACACACGAACCTTGATGTTTGGGAAGAACAGATTTCGTTTTTTGCCCAATATTTCAGAGTCATTGCTTATGATCAGCGCGGCTATGGACATACAGATATTCCTTCGGAACCTTTTTCTTATGAAGATGATTTAAAGCATATTTTGGACGAGTATATGATTGAGAGAACGATTCTTATTGGCGCTTCTTTTGGCGGCAGTGTAGCGATTGATTTTGCTCTTACGTATCCTGACAGAGTCAAAGCGCTAGTGCTTGCCGGGCCAGCTGTAAATGGAAACAAGCTACCTCTTAGAATGCGGCTCGAAAGTATTAAGAGTTACGTTGCGGTTAAAAGAAAAGGTATACATACGGCTGCGGATCAATTTGAGCGAAACCGGTACTGGAAGTACTTTATTCCGAAAGAAGCTGACAGAAGAAAAAGATTTATGGATATTTTTCGGGCTAACGAAGCTTTCTACACATGGGACTTGAAGTTGAACAAGAGTTTATCCCCTCCGGCAGCAGCCCGATTATCAGAAATTCGTATGCCAACGCTTATTATCGAGCCCGGTGACGATCTGAAATTTAATATAAAGACTTGCCAGATGCTAAAGAAAGGTATTTCGCAATCAGAATTGGTCTGTCTTCCCCATTGTGGTCATCTTCCAAATTTGGAACGGCCTGATGAATTTAATGAAGCCGTGTATAACTGGCTTCTGAAGCTTTAACTCAAAGCTCCGGTTCCATGATGGAATTGGAGTTTTTTTTATTTCGTATCAACTAGTGATATCGGATAAACAGGTTTTTTAAGCAAGATGCCGAATTTTATAAATATACAGCAGATCTACATAAGGAGTGGTTCCTATCACAGATTATAATGCAGTTCGCGAGTTGGCCGGACAGGTCCGGACAAGCGTCGGTAAAGTTATTGTAGGTAAAGAGGATTTGATAGATAAATTGTTTATAGCTTTAGTAACTTCAGGCCATGTCCTACTGGAGGATGTACCAGGCACGGGCAAAACATTGCTAGCTAAATCGCTAGCAAAATCAGTGGATTGCACGTTTAAAAGAGTCCAGTTTACACCCGACCTGCTGCCGTCCGATTTAAGCGGCATTTATTATTTCAACCAGAAGAGCTCCGAGTTTGAGTTCCGTCCTGGTCCACTGTTTACTCACATTTTGCTTGCGGATGAAATTAACCGGGCAACACCGCGTACCCAGTCCAGCCTGCTTGAGTGTATGGAGGAACGTCAAATTAGTATCGATGGTGTCACCCACATGCTGGAGAATCCTTTTCTTGTCATTGCTACCCAAAATCCGCTGGAACAACAAGGCACTTTCCCGCTTCCGGAGGCCCAGTTGGACCGCTTCCTGTTTAAGTTGAGCATGGGGTATCCAAGTTCGGAAGAGAGTGTGCATATATTAAAGCGCTTTAAAGAGGCACAGCCGCTTGAGCTGCTTACAGCTGCAACTTCTATCCACGAACTGTTACATGCGAGAGAGGCTGCTGCCAAAGTATTTATTAGCGATGATGTGCTGAAATATATCGTGGACCTGGCCGAGCGGACCCGTAAGGATGAATCTGTGGCTTCCGGAGTTAGTCCGAGGGGCTGTCAGGCTCTGCTTAAGGCGGCCCAGGTACAGGCAATATTACAGGGACGGGATTTCGTCACACCAGATGACGTTAAGCAGTTGGTACCTGCGGCCTGGGCTCATCGTATGCTCCTCCGGGGAACTGCCCGTACTCGCGGCAGAGGGGGAGCTGCAGAAGAGGTGATCCTACGCATTCTGCAGGAGTTACCGGTTCCGTCAGAAGACAGTATCTTACCATAGGAGGAAAATATATGGGAGCATACTGGATACTTCTTGTCGCAGCCGTTGTCATCTCAATGCAGGCAGGCCTGTTTCGGCGTTTTGCTCTGAGCAAGATTACATATAACCGATCATTTAAGGTTTCATCATGTTTTGAAGGTGAGGCGCTGGAATTGATTGAAACGATCGAGAACCGCAAGGTTCTTCCTGTGCCCTGGCTTCGGGTGGAATCTCAATTCCGGATGGGACTTGTCTTTCGGGGACAACAGAATCTGGATATCAGTGAAGGGCAGTATAACCAGAACCACAAAAGCTTTTTCAGTCTGATGCCATGGACAAAGATCGTTAGAAAACATTACGTAACAGCAGCTCACCGAGGGATTTACCGTTTGGGTACCGTGTCGATGACTTCCGGTGATCTTCTGGGAAGTAACTTCGTAGTACGGAGCGTTCCTCTTCAAGGTCAGGTGGTAGTTTATCCTGAGCCGTTAGATGTATCTGAAATGAGTTTGCCGGTCCAGACCTGGATGGGAGATTTAATTGTCCGAAGATGGATTGTGGAGGATCCGTTCCTTATTTCAGGAATCAGGGAATACCGGGATGGTGATCCTTTAAAAAATATTCATTGGAAGGCCAGTGCCCGGAGCGGATCTCTGCAGGTTCACAGGCGGGAGGCAACAGCAGACTGCCGGATAAAACTTTATTTGAACATTGAAGATCATGAACTCATGTGGAGTAAGGCAACTCGACCAGAAGCTGTTGAACACGGGATTCGCCTAGCAGCAGGTGTTGCATCTCATCTTCTGTCCCAAGGCATGGAGTTAGGTTTAGGCTCTAACGGAAGTCTTGAAGAAGAGCCAAATGAACTCATTGACATTCCCATATCTGGCGGGAGAGAACAGCTGAGCCTTATCTATGAATCACTCGCAAGGTTGGAGTTAAATCGTGCGATCTCTTTTCATGATTATATGGAACAAGAGCTTTATCGTTTGGAGGGATCATATGATATCTTGGTGCTAAGCACATATGTGAACGATCGCTTGCAGTCCATGTTGAACCGGTTCAAAGAGGAAGGACATCGAATTCAGGTAACCCTTCTTGAAGAGCCAGGTTTATCAAGGAAGGAGGTGTTATGATGAAATCCATGCTGAAGGATTTGCCTCAAGCTATTGGACAGGGAATGGTTGAATGTTTACTGTTTTTTCCGGTATTATACATACCGATGGTGTATCTTCTTCCGAAATCATTTATGATTATATGGTCGGTGGTGCTCATTCTTGGATATGCTGCAGGTTTTGCAGGCAGTCAACTGTTCAAGTTAAATACATTTCTGAAATCAGGATTGTGGGCTTGCGTGCTAGCTATTGTGGTATCCATTTCATTGCTCGGTACTTCACTCGCTCTTCTCGTAACCGTTCCCAGTTTAATTGTTGTATGCTATCGGGGAGCTCGAATGGAACAGATCAGCTGGTCCATCATGTTTCCGGGACAACATTTCTTGATTGGCTTGATCATATATGGCGTAAGCAGCTTCGTCTTGAGTTTTATTGTTTCGTTTAAGCCTTTTTTATCTATCTTAACACTGGCTGGAGCTTCGGCACTAATCGTCACCTTGTTCATTGTGAATCGCAATTTTGTTGAAGAACAGACCCTTCCCGGATCAGAGGTCCCAGTTATTGAGCAGCGTGTGCTTAGGCATAATAGAGGGATGATTATTATTATGTTGCTGATTATTGGTGCGATCGTTCTTTTTCCACAATTGCAGCAATGGCTGACTGCGTTAGGAAGAAGCATCGCGTCCTGGATCTCGGGTCTTCTGAGTACATCACCAGAAGAAAGTGAGCCTCCTCAGCAGAATCTTTCGGGAGAGAACAACATGCCTTTCCCCGAAGAAATATCATCACCGCCTGCATGGATTAAATTTATAGAGCAGCTGGCATTTTACGCTTTTTATATTTTGGCTGCAGTTTTGATTGTATTCCTGCTGTACCGCTTCGCCAAATCTCTTCCAGGCTTGCTCAGAAAATTGTCTGCCTGGCTGAACCGTTTGATGTCCCGCTCGCCGCAGAACGTAGCAGCATCGGGCTACGAGGACGAGGAAATAGAAATTGAGCATGAGAAGGCTATTAACTTGTTCAAACGTTTGCTCACAAGGCTACGTGTAAACGGGTCCTTACATAGAAACGATGAGTCAGGTGATAATGCGGCAAGAATAAGACAGATATACAGAAGGATACTGACACGTAAAATACAGGAAGGATACAAATGGCAGCCATCCCGCACACCAAGAGAAACTGAACAGGATCTGAAAGTATGGAAAGAAGCGGAGGAGTCCATGTCAGAAGGTTTTATCAGTCTGTATGAACAAGCCAGATACGGCGATCGCTCAATTCGTGATGATGAGCTACACAACAATCTTAAGAAATTTAAACGTAAATAAGGAGTGAACAGCATGTCAGTACAGAAAGAAAGCAATGTTAATATTGATTATGGAGACCTCTCCGTAACCGGAGGAATTTCGGTATTCTCTAAGGAGTTTGATAAAGCCTTTTATTATGATGGTGAAGATCTTGGACTTACTTATTCACTTGTTAGCTCAAAGTTCCGTTTATGGGCTCCTACATCTAGTGAAGTCTTTCTCATGCTCTACGAAGATTGGGACAGCACTTCCGGCAAAAAAATCCCTATGAATCGCGATGTGAAAGGCACATGGACCGTTCAGATTGACGGTGATTTGGCGGGACAGTATTATACATACCTGGTTCGGATCGGCAACCAATGGAATGAGGCTGTTGACCCTTATGCTAAAGCTGTTGGCGTAAATGGAGACCGAGGTGCAATTATGCACCTTACAGAAACGCATCCTGATCGGTGGACCTCGGATAAACCAAGTTTTGAGAATGCGGTGGACGCTATTATTTACGAATTACATATTCGTGATTATACGATTCATGCTGGTAGCGGTGTACGGAATAAGGGTAAATATCTTGGCCTGACTGAAAAAGGAACCCGTGGAACGGACCAAATGGTCACAGGCCTGAACCATATCAAGGATCTTGGTGTGACACATGTTCAACTGCTGCCTACCTATGATTACGCTACGGAAAGTGTAGACGAGACTCGCTTGGATGAGCCGCAATATAACTGGGGATATGATCCGAAGAACTATAATGTACCAGAAGGATCTTACGCGAGCGATCCGTACCGGCCGGATGCCCGTATCCGAGAGTTGAAACAGATGATCCAGACGTTCCATGATGAAGGGATCCGGGTCATTATGGATGTGGTGTACAACCATGTGTATGACGGGTATCTTGTGAACTTTACGAAGCTGGTTCCCGGCTATTATCTTCGCTATACAGCGGATGGCAAGTTCTCTAACGGCTCCGGATGTGGGAATGATAATGCAACCGAAAGACCGATGATGCGCAAATTTATTGTTGATTCAATACTGCATTGGGTTCAGGAATATCATATTGATGGTTTCCGCTTTGATCTCATGGGGCTTATGGATACAGATACCATGAACGAAATCCGCAGACAGTTGGATAAAATCGATCCATCGATCATTATGATCGGTGAAGGCTGGAACATGAAAACCGAGCTGGCACAGGAGAAACGGGCGAATCAGCTTCAAGCTGCGGAAATGCCAAGGATCGCTCATTTTAATGATGGATTCAGGGATGCTGTAAAAGGAGATATTTTTGTCTATGACAAGAAAGGATTTATCAGCACCGGAAAGTCCTTCGAATCCCATGTGAAGCAAGGAATTGTTGCAGGTATTACTTACAGCGATGAATTTGCTTCATTCGCAGTTGAGCCCGATCAAACGGTGAACTTTGTGGAATGTCATGACAATCATACCCTGTGGGATAAAATTGTACTATCCACCGAAGGGGAAAGCGATGATCTTCGGCGGGCTATGCACCGACTGGCTTCATCGATGATCCTGACCAGCCAGGGGATTTCATTCATTCATGCGGGGCAGGAATATTACCGTACCAAAGGCGGCGAAGAGAACAGTTATAAATCTGGGGATGAAGTAAATCAACTGAACTGGGATCAGGCAGCCGAGCACAAGGACGGCACGATGTTTATCCGCCAGCTGATCAAGCTTCGCAAGGAACATCCTGCTTTCCGGATGAAAGATGCTGATGCGATACGAAATCATCTGTTCTTCGAAGAAGCACCAGAGCATGCGGTGGCTTACAGTATTCGTGATCATGCGAACGGAGATCCTGAGAAGCATTTGTATGTGCTTCACTATGCCGGCAGAACAGCAGCAGAAGTTAAGCTTCCGGATCTTGGCTCCTGGCATCTGTTGTTTGGAGAAGAATGTGTTGAGAATTTATGTGATAATATGCTGAAAGTCAACGGGATTGGCACGATTGTTCTCGCCTGTAAGCCGTAGATCATTGTAATAAAAATTGGGGATTTACCAAGAAATGATTAATGCCTGAAATATCTTTCGTCTGATATGCTGGTGAATGAATCTGACGAAAGAATTGAGGCGTACTTGTGAAAAAATATATATTGTCTCTGATGGTGTGTTTGATGTTAATCCCAAGCGGATTCACTCCAGTAGAGGCCAAGCAAGCCCCGAGTCAACCCGTATTTAATGATATCTCAGGCAGTTATGCGAAAGAAGCTATTCTTCGCTTGGCCAAGAGAGGGATCGTAGACGGAAATGGCGCCGGGGCTTTTCTGCCGCGGGGTAAAGTTACACGAGCAGAGTTTACGGCGATGCTTGGCAGGCTCTTGGGGATGAATCCGGTAATGAATGACCTACCTGCATTTCGGGACGTTCCGAACCAGGCTTGGTATTACGGATGGGTTCACAGCGGAACGAATCTCGGGATTGTTAATGGTAAAGGAGAGCGGCTATTTAAGCCCATGGATCCTGTGTCCAGGCAGGAAGCAGCGGTAATGATGGTCCGTGCCATGAAGCTGGACAGCAGCCGTGATGATGTGGCTGTGGCAGACCGTTACAAAGATTCGGAGGACCTGGCGTCTTGGGCACGGTCCGAAGTGGGAACTGCTACAACAAAAGGTTGGATACAGGGAAGTGATGGATACTTCCGTCCATATGATGCTATTACTAGAGAAGAAACGGCCATGCTGTTGGACCGTGTTCTGCGTTCCGGTAATGTATCGGATGTTCTGGATGCAGGATATAACTCATCAGCGTCAGGTATCCAAATGGGATGGCTGTACAACGGATCTGCGAAACAGTATATCTCCTATGCCAAGACAGCGGGCCTGAATACACTCGTACCACGGTGGTATTATATCGAGAGCACAGGGACCGTCTCTGACGGGACAGACCAGGAGCTGCTTAAGTGGGCTCAGCTTAACGGCCGTAAGGTGTGGGGGATGCTCGGGAATCGTTCGAATGCAGAAGTAACCCATCAAATGCTGAGTGATGCCAGTTCAAGGCGTTCGGTGGTAAACACACTGGCTGGTTATGTGACGAAGTATAATCTCAACGGTATTAACGTGGATTTTGAAGATGTTCTACCGGAGGACCGCTCTAATTTGACAGCATTTATTCGTGAGTTATCAACTGAGCTGCACCGCCGGGGAGCTGTGACTTCGATTGACGTTTCTCCAGACCTGGGAACTGATTGGACAGCAGCTTTCGATTATGCTGCTTTGGGTAAATTCGCCGATTATGTGGTGCTTATGGGATATGATGAACATTGGGGAGGTTCGCCGAGAGCCGGGTCCGTTTCTTCAATGCCGTGGTTATCATCTGCCGTGGATAAACTATTGACTCAAATTCCAGCTTCGAAAGCAGTGATCGCTCTTCCGCTGTATACCCGGGAATGGCGATTTAGTCCAGTCGTCGGATCAGAGGATATCAGTTTAATCGAGCAAGGAGAACGTATATGGAAACAATCAGCTTCAATGGTATGGAATGACGTTGTTGGTCAATATGAGGCAGGGTATACACGTAGCGGATTACAACGCAAAATTTGGACAGAGGACGCCCGATCTTTGTCGGTGAAGCATAGCATGGTAGAGGATCGGCATACTGCCGGATTCGCTTATTGGTATCCGGGCTCAGAGACGCCGGATGTATGGCAGGCCATCATGAATATGAAACGCTATAAGAGCTATTCATTTGATATTTAATACAGAAGTAAAAACGTGCCGGTCAAAGGTTTTTCTTTGGCCGGCACGTTTGATTTGTAAGACAAAAGGTTTTTGTTCATATAGAAGTTTTTTCATGATACAATGTACCGCAAATGACAGCTTGGTATCGCTAATGATTTCAGATAACAAGGAATTAGGAGGGGTTAGCATGGTTGATTCCATCGATGAACGATTGGCGGTACTCGGTATCACACTTCCTGAAGCTAGCGGGCCTACTGCGAAGTACGCAAACGCTGTAACGGTAAACGGCCTTATGTTTGTGTCGGGGAAAGGTCCTGCGGGACAGCCACGTGGGAAGCTTGGAGAGGTTTTTACGACGGAACAGGGATACGAATTTGCTCGTCAGGCTGGGATCGAAGTGCTAGCTGTACTTAAGGAAACTCTTGGATCGCTTGACAAGGTAAAGAGGGTTGTGAAAATCCAAGGATTCGTGAATGCAGTATCCAGCTTTGAAGAACATCACAAGGTGTTAAACGGGTACTCAGACCTTCTGATGGATGTATTCGGCGAAGCCGGCGTCCATGCCCGTTCCGTATTGGGGGCTGTCTCGGTCCGGGATGATCTGCCTATTATTGTAGATTCTATTTTTCAGGTGGAGGAGTGATACATAGTGGAGTTGAGAGCGTTGAATACCGATGAAGGCCGAGATATATATGATATGATCCTTGAAATCGGCAGCGGGCAAAACGGATTTGTAAATAGCCTGTACAGTGAGAGAATGGAAGATTTTCAATTGAAACTTATTACGAATCACAAAATGGCACAAGGTATCAACTTGCCTGAAGGCTATGTACCTCAGACCTTGTACTGGATATATGTCGATGGGATACCCGTTGGCTACGGTAAATTGAGACATTACTTAAACGACCAGCTGTTGGAGCATGGAGGGCATATCGGTTATGTCATACGACCATCAGAGAGAAGAAAAGGTTATGGCAAGCTTTTGTTGAAACAGTTGCTTGGCATGGCCAAGGACAAACAAATCTCGGAGGTGCTGTTGACATGTGATGAAGATAACGCTGCATCCCGCCGCATTATTGAGAGCAACGGGGGCAGGCTGAAAGATATTCACGATGGAAACTGTAAATACTGGATTATAACCTAACTCAAGAGATAACAGGCTTCTCCAGCCAATCAAATATTCGGTTAACCGCAGTCTCATGCAAGGCAGCAGGAAAGTGGTGCCCAAGGTCTTCATACAGATGCAAGCTGGCATCCTTTCCTAATTCAAGCAGCCGCTCGTACATTTGAAGTCCATGACGGACATAGACTTGTTCATCTAGGGTACCATGTACGATAAGTACAGGACATTGAATTTTATCTGCAAAATGAAGAGGGGATCGCTCAAGGTAACGCTCAGGGTATTTTGCTGGTGTGCCCCCGATCACTCTTTTCAGCATTCTGCGGAGATCAATGCGTTCCTCATATGTCAGCATCATGTCCGATACCCCGCTCCAAAGGATCAACTTGGATATCATTGAAGTGTCTACAGCTGCTCTTGCGGCATTAATTGAGCCCCGGGAGAAACCAAGCATATACATAGACTCCGTATCTACAAATGGCAGTTTGGATAGCCAGGTCATTGCGGACAAAACATCCAAGACATCCCTGCCGCCGAACTCGTCTCGGCCCTGGCTTCCTTCATTTCCGCGATAGGCAGGAGCGAATACACAATATCCTTTAGCTGCAAATTGGCGCAGCCAATCTAGCTTGACGGCACCATATTTACCGATGCCTCCACGGCAATAGATAAGGAGAGGGAGCTTGTCTTTTTGAAGAGTGGACGTATCCTTTTCATCTATATCCAGTGGTGACGCTAATATCTCGACCTCTGATATATCGGAAACGGACTGGTGTATGTACTGTTTCAGAGGAGCACCTTTGTAATGCGTAAAGTTTGTCGGCATGCATAAATAGCCATTAACTTGGAGATCATCTGACAAGTATGTTAATCGATAGATCATGCTTAAACCGCCTTTGTGCTTTGTTGAAGTGATGTAATGTGACTATACCCTTAATGACGATAGCCAAGCAACAATTAGAAGCTGTTTTATGGCACGAGTAAGCAAAAAGGGTATTGGAAAAAGTTACAACTTGCAAAAATCCTTACTCATATGTTAAATTAAAAATCACTGATTGATATGGCGGTCGTGGCGAAGGGGTTAACGCACCGGTCTGTGGCTCCGGCATTCGTGGGTTCAAGTCCCATCGATCGCCCTTATAATGCAAATTTGATAGTTCAACAAAAAAGGAGAGCCAGAGGGCTCTCCTTTTTTGTTTGTTTTGTATGTATTTTGTAGATAGTAACTCATTCACATCTTGCATTTCAGGCCTGAGGAAATATATGTCCTCGATTTGGGTTGTAAGAACAATTTACCGGTGCTTTCTTTGTCCTAGGATCAGCCAAGCACCGCCGAGGACGAGCAAGATTGCAATCAAAGGCTGTACAATTGACAAATAACTCAGAACCGGTCCAATTGAGAAAACGACGAAGAACAATAGCGATAGCACGGTCAAAATATTGATTGGAATGAGCAACCATTTGTTGCGGGAGCCAAACCAGTAAAATTCGAACAGGCCTGCAGCAACGGCTAGAATGAATCCCGGCCACATGGTTCCCCAATTATCAAATAAGGAAGCAATTTGGCTGACAATACCCGCTGTGAGCAAAATTCCACCCGGAATAAGAAGTCCGATCCCTTGGCGACCAACCATGGAAAAGTACATCCAATGGAAGAACAATCCGAGTGGAATGACAAAAAGTGTAGGCCAAAACGTTGCGAAGATGGATCCTGTACTTACCGTGCCTCCCTGGTTGAATAACAGATAGGCACCCAGTAGGATTAGCAGCGGCGCAAGAATGGTCCGTTTCATCATGTAAACTATCTCCTTTCATATGTACTCAATAAAGTGAGCATATCATGAATTAAAAAAAGTGTCCTCCGTCTGAGGGTAAATGTAGAACCTAGACTTTAGTCTAGGTAGTGTATAAGGTGAACTTATATAAGTAGTGTTGGAAGCCCTTCCCATTTTCATATTCGTAAATCAATGTTTATATAATAATAGCCTAGCATCAAGAAGTTGACGATTAACACAGAAAAATAAAGGGGACAGCATGATATGGAATCGGCTCTCATAGGTAGCTTTATTTCAGCCATGGCAACCGTGTTTGGAGCGGTGCCGTTATTATTCGTAAAAACATTGTCCGAGAAATGGAAAGATATCCTCATCGCTTTTACGGCAGGAATTATGGTTTCTGCTTCTACCTTTGGCCTAATGCCTCAATCCTTGCAGGAAGGCGGGATCATACCGCTTACAGTCGGATTGCTGCTGGGTATTGTGGTCTTGGATCTGATTGAAAAAAACATTCCCCACATCGATGTGGAGAACCAGTCGCGTATACGGTCTTTTGATTCTTCATCATTGCTGGTCATTATTGCTTTGTTCCTTCATAACATTCCGGAAGGGCTTAGCACGGGATTCAGTTATGCAAGCGAAAATGTTGGACTGGGACCCATGGTTGCAATCTCGATCGGTGCACAAAATATGCCGGAGGGATTAATCTTAGCAGTGTTTCTGATTAACTCCCGAGTGAGCAGATTCAAAGCGTTTTTGATCGTGTTCATAACAGGAATGATGGAGCTTGTTTCCGCTGTCGTTGGTTATTTTGCAGCTAGTTATATTGAATTTTTGATTGGTTACGGATTAGCATTTGCAGCTGGAGCCATGATGTTTATCGTGTATAAGGAACTGATTCCTGAGAGTCACGGACACGGTTATGAGCGCCCTTCAACCTATTCGTTTATAGTTGGGCTGCTGATCATGGTATATATTAGCTATGCTTTTGCTTGATACATAAGGACCGGGTGCTGTGAAAGGTCGAAACTGTTATAATGATGAGGAACCGAGGTGATGCGATATGGCGAAAAAAAAGGGAAGAAAAGAGACGCCTAGAACTGAATCTACAGATAAGCCGGCCACTCTTAAGGATTTGTTAAATCCACAGGTGATTGAACGCCTAAAAGCCCAGGCTGATTCCCTGAAAGCTGATGAAGCGAAGAGACTTGAAGAAGAACGTCTCAAGCGGGAAGCAGCACGTAAAGCAGAGCAGAAACGATTGGATAATGATTTCGAGCACCTACTGGAAAATAGTGGAATGGATTGGCGTAAGTACAAATGAACAGGCGGCTTTAGCCGTCTGTTTTCTTGTACTTATATCTCATTTGATGTGGGAACGGAGTAAAGTACTGGTTTTAGGAGGATAATTAATGCATCTATATAGAGAACTGGTTATCGAAGACTATGAACAGATTCTGGATTTATGGAGAAATACAGCAGGAGTTGTAATCAGTGAATCCGATTCGGAGCCCTCAATCAGAGCTTATTTAGATCGAAATCAGGGCCTGAGCTTTGTATGTGAGGATGAAGGTCAGATTGTCGGAACGGCATTATGTGGCCATGACGGAAGAAGGGGGTTCTTGTATCATGTTGCTGTGAAGAGTACATATCGGGGACAGGGAATTGGGTCGGGATTAGTTTCATCCTGTCTTGAGCAACTTAAGCAAAGAGGCATATTAAGGTGTCAATGTATGGTTTTAGCGGATAACACAGCAGGCGGCCGGTTTTGGTCTGCAGCGGGCTGGAATCGTCGGGATGATCTCCTTCTGTATTCTCGTGATACGTAAAAAACTTGCGGAAAACTCGAACGTAAGTTACAATAAGTAAGTGACGATTATTAACTTAGGGGGTTGTCTTTAATGAAAGTTGAGATCTGGTCGGATATTATGTGTCCGTTCTGTTATATTGGAAAACGCCGTATTGAGACGGCACTTAACCATTTTCCACATAAAGAAGATGTTGAGGTTGTTTACCGCAGTTTTGAACTTGATCCGAATGCCTCCTATAAGCCGGGCGTATCGATAAACGAACTGCTGGCTGCCAAATATGGCATGAGCATCGAACAGGCGCAGGCTTCTAACGATAATATTACAAAACAGGCTGCCCAAGAGGGACTTACATATCATCTGGATAAAATCCTTCCGTCGAACTCCTTTGACGCCCATCGGCTCATTCACTTTGCATCACAGCATGGCAAAATGAAAGAAATGACCGAGCGGCTTTTCCAAGCTTACTTTACAGAAACACGTAATCTGGAGGATAAAGAGCTTCTGGCTGATTTGGCAGCGGAAATAGGTTTATCCCGTGATGAGGCAGCCGCCGTACTCGCTGGAGATGCATTTTCCGCAGAAGTGCGCGCTGATGAAGAAGCAGCGAACCGAATTGGGGTTCGAGGTGTTCCATTCTTCGTATTGGATGGTAAATATGCCGTATCAGGGGCTCAACCGTTGGAGGTATTTATGGATGCCCTACAAAAAGCCTATGGTGAAGAAAAGCCATTGATTCTCGTAAATGATGATGACAATGCCGCTGGTGCTTGCACAGACGGCTCATGTGATATTCCTACGAACGGTAAATAAATAAAGTTCCAGATGCACCCGCCTTTCATGAACATGATGGCAGGGTGCTTTTTTTATAGAATGAAGAAGTTGTAAACAACTATTGAATTATGGGAACCTGTGTTCTAAAATAGTGATTATCGGAATATTTCTGAAGGTATACCATAGATTCATTTGGCAGAGTTGATGATTAAACCAAGGAGGCGTATATATTTATGATTCAATCGTTCCCGTCAGAGTCGTTAATCGTTGACATCGAGTCATCTGAAGTTGATTATATGACAGATCGGATGAAGGCCATTGAGGAACGGGACGGTAATCCGGAAGGCGTTGAAATAAAGCATATAGGCCATGCAGTTTGCTTGTACAGTAAGAGTATGCCTTGGTCGTCATTTAACACAGTAAAAGGAATACGGTCTGAAGATATCTCGTACATCGATGACATAATGCACTTCTACCGATCGAGAGATCGTAAATTTCAGATTGAAGTTGTTCCTTCGCTGGTCGACCAGAAACTATTGAAAGCGTTTGCTGACAAAGGAATGTATCAGTCCGGTTTTCATACGTCTATGTATATTAAGCCAGAGTCTCTGACTGATGAATCCCATTGGGCTGCAATCGATATTAAACCACTAAAGCGGGATGAGTTTGAGAAATACGCGACTGTTCACTGTATCGGAACCGGATTGCCTCAGCAGGGTATACCTTCTGTAGCACGAAATAACGAAGTGCTGTATGACCGTCCGGGATGGAGATTTTTTATGGCTTATATCCATGATAATCCGGCTGCGGCTGGCGTAATGTATGTCAAGGGGCATGTCGCTTCTTTGACGTTTGCCGCCACGTTACCAGAGTACCGGCGGCAAGGGTTGCAGCAAGGATTACTCAGAAGACGGATCGCAGAGGCTGCAAGGGAGAGCTGCCGTTTGGTGGTAAGTCAGTGTTCATTTATATCTCCAAGCCATCGTAATATGGAACGTGTCGGAATGAAGCTTGGATACGTGAGAACAGCTTGGACGGAGAGATAACAGATTAGACCGCTGCTGATTTACGGGTCAAATGAAAGGTGTTGATTTTATAAATACCCTCATAGATTTCAGAGATCTTTCCTATTTAGAGCATGGAAATTACAGGCAGCAGGCTGTGTATGACGTGTTGGCAGAATTGCAGATCATGGATAGACTTCGGGAATTTGATCCTATTTTAGTTGGAACGATTCCGATCGGAATTGATCTGCCGGAGAGCGATCTGGATATCATATGTTGCGTTTCAGACTTTAAAGATTACCAAGAAGTGATAACAGAACGTCTAGGAAGTATATCTACTCTAAAATTTTCTTGCGAACCGGGAAAGGCAGAGGCTGCAGAGAGCCTCGTCGTACAATTTACATATAAAGATTGGCTCTTTGAGTTGTTTGCTCAGCCAGTTCCGACTATCTTGCAAAACGGGTTTAGACATATGGTGGTGGAGCACCGAATATTAAAAATCCTCGGTGAAGAGGCGCGTCAAAATATTATTTCTCTCAAACAGTTGGGTATGAAAACGGAACCGGCATTTGCGAAACTGCTTGGCATCGAAGGAGATCCTTTTCAACAATTGCTTATGTTATCCGATTGGTGTGATGATGAATTAAGAACATTTTTATATAAGAAGATTAATGGAGGCTTGCAGGATATGAATGAGAAAGATCAGCTCATAGAGCAGTACTCGGCATGGATTAATTTTATTGAGGTTTTGGAAGAGCAGAAAGAGGATTTTTGGAATCAACCGCTCGGAGAAGGAAAATGGTCTGTGCGCGATGTCGTTAGTCATATCATGAAATGGGATCAGTACTTCTTTGAAGAAGCTATTCGTAAAGTTAACGAGGGAGAGGAGCTGACAGTTAAACATCTGGATTATAATGTGTTTAACGAACAGGCTAAGCAATACGGACGAACCTGTTCTATTCAAGAGCTGGCAGAGCAAACAAAGACATATCGCCAAACTCTGATAGACCACATTCAATCATTGTCGGACGAGCAATATGATAAGGAATATACGGATGCGGACGGTCATCCATTTCAAGCAGCCGTATTCATGAAGGATTTCATCTGGCATGATCAGCATCATATGAAGCAAATTCAGCCTCTATTGAATAATCAATAATGGTCGGTATTCTGTAAAAATAATTTTAATGAATGATCGCCGCTAATCCGTTACACTATGTATAACTGAATAATAAAGTAGGTGAAATGGGTTGCTTGATGTGGCTGACATCATGTCATTATTTACAGAAGAAAATCTCGAGTGGTTTCTGGAGAAATTCAGATCATTCGGACCTTTGCCCGGAATTCTTCTTACCTTTCTAAAGTCGTTTATACCACCGCTGCCAACAGCTCTAATTGTTGGTGTCAACGCTGCGGTATATGGCTTCTGGCCTGGGTTTATATATTCTTGGTTCGGTCTGGTAAGCGGATGTCTGGTTACGTTTCTTGTGGTACGCAAAATATCTAGCTCTCGTTATCTGGATAAATGGGCTTCGAAGCCTAAGGTCCAGAAAGGGATGAGGTGGATTCAGCGTAACGGGTTTAGTTATGTATTTATACTTGGAATTCTTCCGGTAGGCCCCTTTGTAGCGGTCAACATGGCCGCAGGCATAGCAAGGATGCATATTCAATCCTATTTACTTGCTGTTACTTTAGGCAAGGGTATTATGGTATTTAGTGTATCCTTTGTAGGAGCTAACTTTGCAGACTTTTTGGAACAACCGCTTTTGTTACTCGGTGTAATCGCTGTTGTAATCGTGCTTTTATGGCTTAGCAGGAAAGTAGAGTCTCATATACTCAGAGGCAGTGATGAACTACACAAGACTGCAGAGGTTTCAAGTGAATAAAGAGACCCAAAGTGTTCCGATGTGAAAGGAGCAAATGATGACCAAACTATGGAGTGCATCTCTCGAAATAGTACGAATGATGATTATAATGTTCATCATTACAGCGCTTCTAGGGGAAGTAGAGCAGCGAATTATATCAATGTTGATTCAATGGCAGGATTTTTATGGACTTTTTTTGCTTGCGGGAAATTTACTTTTGTTTCTCGTTGCATATCGTAATAAACTACAATTTCATGGCTGGTATCGTTCATCAGAGACACAGCGAAAACTGTCTGGTAAAGTGACCCGGGGCTGTCTAACGGTTGCAACCGTATTGATTCTGACACCGGTCGTCTTATCAGGAATTCGTATTGTATAATAATGATAGATTTATAATGTATTGTTAGATTCGGCAGATTGGAGCCAGGAAACAGTTAAGAACCATCTCTCATACAGCTGTGTGAGAGATGGTTCTTTTATTATTTTCATATCCGATTATAGTCGCTTGCGTTTGTAGAGCGTAACGAACACACAGGATAAAAGAAGTATGACAATAGCGATTCCTGTATAAAGTGCTTCACGACCGCTGCCCTGCTGCTGAGTTCCTTCGCGGCCGAAACCGTCCGGTTTAAAGCCACCGCCGCCTTGGCCTCCCGGCATCTGTCCGCCCATTTGACCATTGTTCATTTCACCGCCAAATCCACCTTGACGATTGTTCTGCTGTCCGGTTTTAGGAGTCTCAGTTTGAGTATCAGCAGTATTAGGTGTATTCGCTGCATTTGGATCAACATTGCTGTCCGCATTATTGCTTGTATTGTTACCTTCTGGTATTTGTGGTGTTGCATTGTTTGTGTTGTTACCTTCCGGTACCTGCGGTATAGCATCGGCTGGCATATCTCCCGGCATACCTTCAGGCATATCACCTGGTGGAGTAGGGGGAGCTGCTTGCCCATTAGCAGCATCGGGCGCTCCATTCATTGCTGGCACACCGTCTGCGCCGGCAGCATTGCCCGTATTGGTATTGGTGTTGCCTTCGGCACCTTCACTATTCATCCCTCGGCCCATACCGCGGTTTCCACCGTCGCCTGGTCCCATACCGCCACCGCTTCCGCTGCCGTCACCTGAAGAAGGGCTCGTGCCATCCAATTGTTTTGTAATGTTTTCCACATTGGTTGCTGAGAAGGAGGTGAGAGTGGGTAAAGATTTTTCATACTCTTCGTAAGAAAAGAAAGGTCTGGGATCGTTCTTCACATGGGAAGAGATCAGCTCTTGAAGTTCCTCTACTCTGGATGTGAAATTTTCTTCCTTCAGATATCCATTTATCATATCACTGAGAATCTGATGATATTTTTCCTTGTACTCATCGACTTCCAGAAGTTTAGCTATGAGCGGTCGCTCGGCAAGAGCTCCTTGAGTGGGTTCATCAATCAGCAGATCTGAGCCTCCAAAACCACCAAATGCCATGTTGTAATCCCAAGGTAGGACATTGAAAATTCCATTATCCTCATACAAATAGTAGTTTTGTTTATTGGAACCGATGTAACTGTCCATATTGGAAGCTGCCACGTTGAGTGCCACATATTTCAGCACATTATCTACATTTAGTACTTTTTCATAATCCGATCCGTTGTTAAGTTCATCCAGCATATTGATCAATAGTTTATCATTGGATTTTTTTGATTTCTTGACGAGTCCGGTGTAGGAATCAGGATCATTTCCATACCACATTAGATCAGTGCCGGAACCCATCATTTCAGCTTTGTACAGTGCACCGGTCGTGGTGTCGAAATTCCGGGCCAGATAAGCTTCATCAATCTGCTCGATCGCCAGATAAAATCCCCAGAGTTCGTCATTTACATATACATTAACATAAGAGAAACCAGGTGTCGGAAGCCCAACAGTCTCTGCCAGTTCATAAGTTAAGAACTCGCGCATATACGAAGCATCACTGTAGTTGTTGTTCAGATTGATTTTGCTGATACCATTCAATTGCTGATTAATATATTCGTCAAAAGAAATCTTGAAGCTGTATCGATCGGAGTCTGAATTGACGACGCTTCGCAGGCTCAGATTACCTTTGGTACGAATGCCGACATGATCAAACTGCTGACCGTTATAATTAACGGATGCTTCTTTAAATTCCTCGTCGCTGGCATTATCCAGCATGTCCTGAAAATCAGCTTCATCCAGCGTGATTTTCACATCAATCACTTTGTCTTTCGGGAACACTTCCTCTTTAGCGGCAAGTTCCTCCTCGGAAAGAGTGTTTGTTGTTCCATCTGCAGTTGATTCCGCTGTATCCGAAGTGCTGCTTGTGAGCTCACAGCCCGTTACGCTAAATAGAAGCAGCAGGCAACAGAGGAACAGGAGAATCGCTTTAAGCTTTGATCGCATCTTCCTGACACCACCTGTCTTAGGATACATAGTCTCCGTTATAGCTGATCAGCACTGCATTTTTAACGCCATGCATCTCAGAAATTTGATTTACAAATCGGCCTTCTTCGTCTTGAAGACGAACCTCGAGTGTCATTTCAATGTTTCCTGGGGTTACGGTTTTTTGCTTCACGTTATAACGTTTGACTACACTCGTGATTGTCTTGAGAATCTCCTGTTCACTGGAATCATTGTCACAGTTAATGACGAGAAGGTACGGGGTATCAACAGTTGCTTTCTTAATGAAGAAGAACAGGATTAACCCAATGATGACAGAACCTAATATAGCCAAAGTGTAGAAACCTGCGCCTGTAACGATGCCGGCCGTAGCAGCCCAGAACAGAAAGATGAGGTCAGTCGGATCTTTAATCGGTGTTCTAAATCGAACAATGGATAATGCGCCGACCATACCGAGTGACAAGACGAGGTTAGAGTTGATTGCAATAATGACCATGGCTGTAATTATCGTCATGCCGATTAACGAAACGTTAAAACTTTTGGAATACAAGACTCCACTGAATACTCGCTTATATAAAAGATAGATGAAGAGTGCAATAACAAAAGCGATACCAAGTGTAATTAGAATTTGGGAAATGGTGATGTCGGAAACGAAATTTTCCATAACTGATTTTTTAATAATATCCGAGAAATTGGTTGATTTATTGGTCGTTGTGGTGTCCATGAATTAATAATCCTCCCAAGAGTTATATTTTAGAAATTTACGGCACATGACGTACTTGCTTGCGGATTGTCTATTCAAGCCTTCCAGTTGGAGTGCCGCTTTGATATATTCCGGTATATATTCGTCGTATTTAACTTCCATAATAATGAGATTCTCATCAATCGCCCGAACAGGATCCAGATTTTTGTTAAACAGTTCAGTGGAGTGCAGGCCACTCCGCAGTTCTTTATCGAACGTGATCCTCACGTTTCCGTGATGACAGACATAAGGTTCGCGAACATAGTCAACAATGACCTTCGGACGCAGCAGATTGTGTTTCATTTCATAATAAAGCTCCGTAAAGAGAGGCTTGTCCGGAACGTTTAGTCCTTCGAACTGTCCTGCTATAATCTCGTCGGTCATATCCCTAGTGAGAGGTTCTTTTACCTTAGCGATGTAGTCTCTGAATTTGATCTTCTTTTCGAAATGAATCGTGGTGTCCTCGATATTGTAGATTCGGATGCGATACTTCACCCGGTCTCTAATACCGCCCAGCTTCTCATGAAGGGCCTTGTTGTTAATATCATCAAAATATAAGCTGCGGATATGATATTCGCCTGAAGGACTTGCATGCTGATCACGTGACACCAGATTTCTCAGCCGTGTAGAAATAATCTGATATTGGTGTTGGTTCACAAAAAATTTCATCTCATGTCGATATTTCAACGTTGAATTCATTCAATTCACACCTCTTTTCTAAAAAAAATTACAATTGGTTTCCTCGCCGGAACCTTGGTGTCCGGGTACGAAATTCATAGTATCAACCATTCCTGATTTCTTTCTTAAGAACAACTGAAAGAAAACTGAAAGTTAACACAGCGAAAACAATGCGATAACAAAGCAAATATAAAATATATATATTTATGGTTCTTGACGGAGGTAAAAATTGGAATTAAACTATGGGGGCTGACACCATTAGGTGAAAGTAACTTCATAAATTAGGAAGTAGGATTCCGAAATGGAGATTGTAACGAGAAAACAGCCACGAAAAGGTCGGCCGATTATTCTTACACTCATCGTAGCTGGAACTTTAATACTGGCTGTTTTTCTGATTTTATGGTCAGAGAGACCGCCTCAAGCCAAGAGCGAAGAAGCCTCTGATTTAGTCTTCTCGTCAGAGCGGGCAATGCGTCACGTAGAAAATATCGCGAAGTACCCTCACCCTACAGGATCTCTAGCCATTAATGGAGTCAGAGTATATCTGATGGAACAAATGGAGCATTTGGGATTAAATCCGGAGTTGCTGGAGTTTAATGGTCGATTGAAAACGAAATATTTTGATGCAGATATAGAGCTTACGAACATATTGGGAGTGATAAAAGGATCTGGTGGCGGTAAACCACTGCTGCTTATGTCACATTATGATTCTGTACCAGCTGGTCCGGGAGCGAACGATGCTTCAGTGAGTGTTGCAGCACTTCTAGAGACAGCGAGAGCTTTACAAGCCGGTCCTAAGCTTCAGAATGACATATGGATCTTGCTGACGGATGGGGAGGAAAGGGGGCTGCTAGGTGCCGAGGTGTTTTTTCAAGATCTGAAACACCGGGAGAGCATAGGAATGGTCGCTAACTTTGAGGCCAGAGGCTCCAAAGGTTCGTCTTTCATGTTTCAGACCAGTGAAGGAAACGGTCGTCTGATTGAAGAGTATAGTAAGGCTGTTATGAATCCGGTAAGCAATTCACTTTTGGTGGATCTTTATAAGAAGCTACCGAATGATACAGATTTGACGGTTGCTCTGGAGAATGGACTGCCGGGACTAAATTTCGCCTACGGTGATGGCTGGGTTGCTTATCACACACCGATGGATAATGTCGATAATGTTTCTTTACAGACGATGCAGCATCAAGGGGACAATGCGTTGGCCGTCGCGAAGCACTTCGGTAATATAGACTTGTCCAATCTGGAATCAGGAAATCAGATTTATTTCAATTTGTTTGGGATTTTGATTTACTACCCTGCTTCGTGGAGTGTATTTATTTCCGTCATTTTTGCGGGAATATGGCTTTTCTTTGTTATTTATTTTGCACGTAAAGCGTTGCTTACTCTGAAGGGATCATTGCTTGCGCTTCTGATAACAATTGGTTCTATGCTGCTTTCTGTTGGACTTTCCTACGGATTATGGCAGCTTATATTTGCTGGTTGGGCGCATAAAATGACCATGTTCTCTGGGGCAACGTATGATGCCATTCTTTATAGTGTTTGTTTTACATTAGTTGCTCTGATCGTGAACGTTGTGTTATTCCGCATGGTGATCAAGAAATTCAACGAGGTGGACATGATGCTTAGCGGTATGTGTCTGTTCCTTCTGCTTCTTATCGGATCAACATGGATGCTGCCAGGTGCGAGTTATTTATTCACTATACCGCTTTTAGCTCATTTTATTGCGCTGATTTGGGCAATTTGGTCTCGTAGACCGATGGAAATCGTAAATCACCCGGTAGTTATCTTGGGTACGCTTCTTATCCCGGTTCTCATGTTTACATCATTTTTCCATATCTTGTTTATCATGATGCCTCCAAGCATTAGCCTGTTCAGCTCGGCGATCGCGTCTTTGATCCTTGCATTTTCTTACCCCGCGATGAAGTTGTTAGCACAATCTTGGCGCTTGGTTCTGCCGGCAGCGATGATAGCCATTATTCTACTTCTTGCCTTTGGATGGATTCAAGCCGAGCCTAGTCCGGAACGACCGGTATACACGTCAAGATAAGAAATTAAACGTCTCGTCGAGAAGTATGCTCACTTTAATCAAAAAAGGATACGGAAAATAAAGAAATGACGGTGTAGGAGGTTATTCCTGCATCGTCACTTCTCCTTTTGGGACATCCCCTTATTGGCTATAGAGCTGATGGAAGCGTAGAGACGCCCCGTTTCTTTCGTTCCCGGAACATCCGGTAATAGAGCAGTGACGAGGCCACATAGAGTGTACCGGTGATACAGAACGTAATGGCATAACCCCAATAGCTCCCATAATTCGTAACGAGCATAGCCTGTACAGGTCCCATCGTTGCCCATCCAAGCATAAATGCTGTCTGTGTAAATGAATTAGCGATACCTCTTCGATGGTCTGGAACCCGATCAATCAGAATGGAAGATTGAATCGGGTTGGCAGCATTCATGAGCGCCTGACGGAAGAGGAAGCCGATAGCAGCGACGCCGAAAATATTCGTAAAACCCGTAAGTAGCAGAAACGGCAAGGATAGTATCTGAAAGCTGACTACGGCCCGTACGGCACCGACCTTGTTAACAAGTAGTGGACCGATCAACATAGACACGATAGTCATAACTTGTCCGAGTGAGATAAGAATCCCTACGGCAGATAAAGATATGGAGAACCGGTTCGTGAAGTACAGATTCAGATACGGAACGACCAGACCTGAGCCTAATCCAATGAGAAGCTGTGCGCATGCAAACTGTCCGATAATCTTGAAGTCGGCACGGGCGCTGCTTGACTGGGTTTCCCCAGATATAACAGCTGGCTCAGGCACAACTGTTTCTTGTAATTTGGAATCGGTCGTAAACAACAGTGGAATAAAGGCAGCAAAAGTACAAGCTCCCCCGATCATCAATACGATTTTTAGACTTTGCACATGATCTGCTCCAAACAGCTGTATAAAATCCGCTAAAAAACCGCCGCCCATACCTCCCAGCACTTGCGCAGCGAGGACGAGCGAAGCATGATAGCTGAATATACGCATGCGGGCAGATTTTGCTGTATTCTCGGCAAGAAATGGAATCGCCAATACTTGAAAAAAGGAAGAAAAGAGTCCTGTAAATACTGCAAGACTAAGCAAACTCGATTCAGATTCCAACAGTGACCTGGCCATAAGGCCGATGCCACTTAATAAGGCACCCATCACCAGGATTTTTTTGCGGCTGCCGCGGTCACCTAAAAATCCGATTGGAATGAACATGAGGGCGGTCGCTAGAGACTGGACACTCACGACGGTTCCATTCATCGAATCCGGATAACCTAAACCTTTTATGTATAGATTGTATAGGACGCCGAACATGCCTGTACCGATCTGGTAAAGTACGTTGGCTAGAAAAAAGAGTTTTATATTGCGTGGCCATTCACGCCACTCTTTTGCCGACTGTTGCATTATTCGCATGTAGGTACCTCCTATTCTCAGCAGCAACTTCTCTATTCTATCAGGTTACATGTCACTCAGAAAGGATAATGTTTCTATAAAAAAACTAAATCGTATTTGGATGTGTTACTATAGACAAAATTATATTGTGTCTATATAATTATCATCAATGAAGGAAGGTGTCAGTCACATGGAACTTCAAGAGCGTTTTTGGAATGCTACAATTGAAGAATTAAAACAAGGTTTTATTGAGGAAGATCATCGATGGGTGTGTTTGTTATGCGGCAGAGAGATTGAAAAGGGACTCATTTATCCAGACGACGGTCTGCTCTATGAGCCAAAGCGATATATTGCCTTACATGTGGAGCGTGAACATGGCTCTGTGTTTCAATATCTGACCGGTCTAGACAAGAAACTGACCGGCCTTACAGATCACCAAAATCGTCTGCTGCAATTGTTCTATCAGGGAAAAAGCGATGCGGAGGTCCAAAAGGAAACAGGAATCGGAAGCGCCTCAACGATTCGGAACCACCGGTTTGCGTTGAAGGAGAAAGAACGCCAAGCCAAAGTTTTGTTAACATTAATGGAATTGTTGAAGGAAAAAGACGCTCACGCGCCTTCTTTTGTGCCTATGCACAAAAATGCCAAAATGGTGGATGAAAGATACAATGTAACGGAAGAAGAGCGAGTGGAAATTTTGACTAAATTGTTTCCGTCAGGTACGGACGGGAAGCTGACAAAGTTTCAACTGAAGGAAAAGCAGCGCTACGTTGTTCTACGTGAAATAGCGACCCGATTTCAGCCAGGGCAAACCTATACAGAATCGGAAGTTAATGAGATTTTAAAGGGTGTTTATGACGATTATGTTACCGTACGGCGGTTTTTGATTGAATACGGGTTTATCGACCGTGAACCAGACGGCAGCAAATATTGGCTCATTTCATAACTCTTTATGATGAGGAGGAAATAGAATTATGAACCGAAGAGAAGAGTTACAACAGATGTACAAGGAAATTAAGATTGAAGCCGGTGTTTATGCGATTAAGAATATGAAAAACGGTAAAATCCTAGTAGTCGGCACACCGAATCTTAAGACGATTAACGGTAAACGTTTTGAACTTCAAATGGGAACAAGTATAAACAAAAGTATGCAGCAAGAATGGAACGAGTATGGGGAAGATGCCTTCGTGTTTGAAATTCTTGAGGTGTTTAAACCAAACAATGATCCGTTCTACAACTTAAAGGATGTTGTTAACAAGAGAGAAGAACATTGGATTATGGAACTGCAGTCCTTTGGTGAAGGCGGTTATAACTCGGTTAAACAAATATAAATTGTTAAGATAATGGAGCTGCGCTCGGGTCTTTTGATTAACCCATAGAGTCAGCTTCATTTTTTTATGATTAGGAGAAGAAACATGGATATTCACGGGGAAACGGTAGATGGATAATTACTTCCATTTGCATGGGGGGTAAGGTTGATATATTATTTCTATTAACAACATAAATCGCTTGCCACACTTATGTTTGAAATACACGAAAGTGAGACGTGATCAGAAATGAGATCCATTGCATGGGTAACTGACAGCACAAGCACCATAGATCCGGAATTTGCCAGAGAGAATCATATTTATATCGTTCCTTTACGCCTTATTCTTGGGCAAGAGATATATAAAGAGAGCATAGATATATCGGCAGAAGATTTCTATGAGAAAATGCGCCATGAATCGAAAGTCAGCAGCTCACAGCCACCGATTGGCGAATTCATTGAGCTCTATGAGTCATTGAAAGAGAAATATGATGATGTTATCGCAATTCACTGTTCTTCGGAGTTAAGCGGTACTCTAAATACGTCCATGCAGGCAGCAGAAATCGCAGAGGTTCCTGCTGTTGGGATCGATTCCAGATTCGGCGCGTTTCCGCTACGTGAAATGGTAATGGCGGGAATAAGCTGGCATAAACTGGGTCATTCGGTTCATGAAATTAAGGAAAAGATCGAGACCATGGTAGAAAATACGTCCTTCTATCTTATTCCGGCAAATTTGCATCGTCTGCACAGTAGCGGGCGAGTGTCAGGCACTCAATTGCTGCTAAGTAATCTGCTGCGTATTCATTTGCTGCTTCGTTTTGAAGAGGGTAAAGTGGTAGTCGAAGAGAAAATCCGGACCTTCAAGAAAGCCAAACAGAAAATGATGGAAACACTTAAGTTTGACATTCAGAAAATTAAAAAGGTATGTATCATGCATGCAAACAATGAGGAAGAAGCCAAAGAAATTGAAAAAGAATTGAGTGGTTTGCATCCGTCTCTTAAAACTGAGATTATGACGTTTATCCCTGTTGTCGGTGTTCATACGGGCGAAGGAACACTTGCCATGTCATGGATCAAAAATCAGCCCTCTTTTTCCTGATCATAGTTGAATATCAGTTACTAAAACAGTCTGAATTGCATTATCAGGCTGTTTTTCTTATTGTCAGGAAGGACATCAAAGAATATTTCTAGAAGTAGGACAACAAATAAGGTACATAAAAGGAAGGTGTATCATGAAGCGTTGTATATATATTAGTGTGTTGATGTGTCTGCTAATTCTTGGGATCGCCGGGTGTAATGCAAATTCGGAGACAGTTCGAGACGAAGCACAGATACCGCCGAAATCTGAAACCAGTGATGGCCCTATAGTTTCAAATGGAGTTAAAGAGGGGAAATCACAGACGAAAGATCTAGTTGCCAACAAGCCTGTTGACGATTCAAATGATTCTGCGCTTACACAGCTGAATGAGCTTAGTTTGGAAGAAAAAGTAGGTCAGTTGGTTATTGTCGGTATGGAAGGTACAGCGGTGGACAGTTCCTCCCGTAAACTGCTGGATACATATCATGTTGGAGGATTTATTTTTTTCAAGGACAATATGAAAAGCACAAGCCAGTCGGTAGAGCTCTTTAACAGTTTAAAGAAAGCGAATGCCGGTAATCCAATTCCGCTGTGGATGAGTATTGATGAAGAGGGAGGGAGGGTCTCTCGAATGCCCGAACCGTTTGTAAAGCTGCCTTCGAGCGGTAGAGTCGGAGAGAACAATGATCCCGCGCTAGCTCAAGAGATCGGCAGTCAAATCGGGAAAAGGCTGTTCGGATTCGGTTTGAACATGGCCTTTGCTCCTGTGCTTGATGTGAACAGCAATTCGGATAATCCGGTCATCGGAGATCGTTCCTTTGGCAGTAGTGTCGAACAGGTTGGTAGACTTGGGATCGCCGCCATGAAAGGAATTCAAGAAACAGGTGTTGTTCCGGCAGTGAAGCATTTTCCCGGCCATGGAGATACGTCCGTCGATTCCCATTTTGGTCTGCCCGTAGTTGAACATGACTTGGAACGTCTGAATAATCTGGAATTGGTTCCGTTCAAGGATGCAATTGATAAAGGGGCTGACGTTGTGATGGTCTCCCACCTGCTTATGTCGAAGATCGATCCTAAAACTCCTGCTTCATTTTCAAAGCCTGTCATAACAGGGTTACTCCGCGAACAGCTCGGATTTAAGGGGGTTGTCATTACTGATGATATGACGATGGGTGCTGTGGGAGCGGGCGAGATTGAGATTGGTGAGGCAGCCATCCGTTCGATATTGGCGGGAACTAACATTGTTCTGGTGGGGCATGAGTATGATAAGGAAGAAGCTGTAATTAAGTCTTTAATTCAAGCTGTAAAAAGCAAGCGAATCACTGAAGAGGTGTTGGATGAACGAGTACTGACCACTTTACGTCTGAAACAAAAGTACAACATCAATGATCAGCCGGTAACAGGTCCTGATGTAAATCAGTTGAACACTGAAGCTAAGCAGTTAATCAGCAACCTCAAATGATTAATGACAGGAATGAATGACTATATCAGTAAGCGATTAAAAATATAAACATACTAATGTTTCATAGGTTCATATTAATCAATAAAAAAACCGATCTCGATTGAGATCGGTTGTTGTCCTTACATTTTTTAAAAGTTGAAAACATAGTATTAATATGATAGAATGACGCATAAACAATTATTGTCTTGAAGTCATAATAATCTACAATAAGATTAGCATAAAATATCAGAAATGTCAACAGGGGGGCATAGAATGGAAAACCGTCACGGTGCGGATTTCGCAATGGAACGTGAGGCTGTGGAACCGGAAAAAACAGCGAGCTCTCCAACAGAGGATTTTTCGGTACAGGATGATCTTACGCTTCCTCCAGGCATCAAGATCAGCGATCCGGTTCGTATGTATTTGAAAGAGATTGGACGTGTTCCGCTACTCTCAGCTGATGAGGAAATAGAACTTGCAAAAAGAATCAATGATGGTGATGAAGAAGCGAAGCGCCGATTGGCCGAAGCCAACCTTCGTCTGGTTGTCAGCATAGCAAGACGTTATGCGGGACGAGGCATGCAATTCCTTGATCTCATTCAAGAAGGTAATATGGGTCTGATCAAAGCTGTTGAGAAGTTTGATTATTCTAAAGGATTTAAATTCAGCACATATGCCACATGGTGGATCCGGCAGGCAATTACCCGTTCAATCGCTGATCAGGCACGAACGATACGTATTCCTGTACACATGGTTGAGACGATCAATAAACTTGTAAGAATTTCGCGCCAGCTTCTTCAAGATCTTGGGCGTGAGCCGACTCCTGAGGAGATCGGTAAAGAGATGGATATCAGCCCCGAAAAAGTACGGGAAATTCTTAAAGTTTCTCAGGAACCGGTTTCTCTTGAAACTCCGGTAGGGGAAGAGAGCGACTCGAATCTGGGCGACTTTATAGAGGACCAAGATGCGCTCGCTCCAGCAGACGCAGCAGCTTTTGAACTGTTGAAAGAACAGCTGGAAGAAGTGCTTGATACGCTGACGGAGCGGGAAGAGAATGTTCTTCGTCTCCGGTTTGGACTTGAGGATGGTAGAACGAGAACGCTTGAGGAAGTGGGTCAGGTATTTGGGGTAACCCGGGAGCGTATCCGTCAAATTGAGGCCAAAGCGCTTCGTAAACTAAGACATCCTAGCCGAAGCAAACGATTAAAAGACTTTCTTGAATAATCTTTGTTTTCGGTACAGATAACTATGGCTCGGATCAGATCTCTTGTGAATGCGGAAATGCACTTGAGGAATATAGTCAATACGAGGGCGCGGAACAAGAAGAATTTGTTGTGATGTTGAGAGTTCTATCCACTCCGAAGTAATCCAGACAGTTAGAAACACAGTCCCTTGGAAGTCGGCATCTTGTTGCCCTTTTCAAGGGGCTGTTTAGTTTGTTAATGGGAAGCAATCTGTGAATGAATTGACATGGGTCAAGAGCTTCCATCATAATTATGAAACGTAAATATATATAGATAGATCATCGTAATTACCCTTGATGAATCAAGACGAAATATTTTTAGAGGAGTGACATGACACCGATGAGTTTACATACATCCGCTGTTGAACGGTTATGCTTGCGTAATATACCGCTGTCGAGCTTCTCTACGTATAGCATTGGTGGAGCGGCCAATTATGTGGCGCTACCCGAGACGGCAGACGACCTGGCTGCGTTGTATCAGGATTGCAAGAAGCAAGGGTTGCCTTGGTACACCTTTGGCATGGGATCCAATATTTTATTTCCTGATCAGCCGGATCCGGAGATGGTCTTTGTCTCTCTCAAGAGATTTACCGAGCTGAAAACAAAGGGTGATAAGTGGTTTGTATCTGCCGGTACCCCGATGTCACTGCTCTCCTTAATGGGACTTAGCGGCGGGACAGATTTGTTAGACTTTACGTTCCTGCTCCCCGGTTGTCTTGGGGCAGGCATTTATATGAATGCAAAATACAATCACCGCCAAATTTGCGATATTATTGATACCGTTTATTATATCGACTTATCTTCCCGAGCGATGTCGGTTCAATCCATTCCCTCAGCAGAGTGTGATTTTGCATACAAACAGTCTATTTTCCAGCATCACCCATGGATTATTGTCGGGGCTGATCTGAATATTCCTGTTCATTCCGAGGAGCAAATCCAGTATGTCTCTAGCCTGGTGCCGGCTTGGAAGGAGAGAGGAAACCATCCGTCATCACTTCCGCAGTTCTTTTCCTTTTTCCTGGGAGAAGTTCATGCTCTTGCAGGAAAAGGCATTCCAACACCGGAATCTATGCTTGATATTATTAAATATCGGACTGGCAAACGCCATTTCGACTATCCGTCATGTGGTTCTGTGTTTAAGAACAATTATGATTATGGTGTAGCCACTGGCTCACTGGTGGATCAGCTGAATTTGAAAGGAACAGAGCATGGGGGAGCGATTATCTCTCCTCATCATGGCAATATGATATTGAACCAGAATCAGGCTAAGGCTTCCGACATTGTGTATTTGATGGAAGTGATAACTGAAGCGGTTCATCGGAAATTCGGTTTTGTACCGGAGCCAGAAATTGTTCTTGTTTGAAGGATTTTTTGAAATTCAGTGTAAATGAATTGGAATAAGAAGAATTTAGCGATATAATCAGATAAGAGTTTGACCAGCAGAAGTTTCTCATGAGTCAAGATAACAATCGACGGAGGGCAATTATTATGGAAAATACTTTGGTCTTTGGACACAAAAATCCGGATACGGATACAATCTGTTCTGCTATAGCGTATGCCGAGCTGAAAAAGGAACTCGGTCTTAAAGCGGAAGCAGTCCGCTTGGGAGACATTAACGGGGAAACCCGATTCGCGCTTGATTATTTCAAGGTGGAGGCTCCGCGTTATGTTGAGACGGTAGCTAACGAAGCGAAAGAAGTAATTCTGGTAGACCATAATGAGCGTCAACAAAGCGCAAGTGATATCGATCAAGTGCGCGTTGTAGAGGTCATTGACCATCACCGTATTGCTAATTTTGAGACAAGCCATCCGCTTTATTACCGTGCTGAACCGGTTGGATGCACAGCAACGATCCTGAATAAAATTTACAAAGAAAAAGGCGTTGCAATCTCTAAAGAAATCGCTGGTCTGATGCTGTCCGCGATCATTTCTGATTCCTTGCTCTTTAAATCTCCTACCTGCACAGAGGAAGATGTGGCTGCAGCCCGTGAGTTGGCTGAAATTGCGGGTGTTGATGCGGATGCATACGGATTGGACATGCTGAAAGCCGGAGCCGATCTAAGCGACAAGAGCATCGCTCAACTCATCTCCCTGGATGCAAAAGAATTTCAGATGGGTGGAGCAAAGGTAGAAATCGCCCAAGTTAATGCGGTTGACACGAACGATGTCCTTTCTCGTCAGACGGAGCTAGAGGAAGCGATCTCCGCAATCATTGCTGAGAAGAAGTTGGATTTGTTTGTTTTCGTTGTAACGGACATTTTGAACAACGACTCTATCGCGCTTGCATTGGGACAGGAATCTCAGGCAGTGGAGAAGGCTTATAATGTGACACTGAATAATAACCAGGCATTCTTGAAAGGTGTCGTTTCCCGTAAATCCCAGATCGTGCCTGTATTGACTGAAGCGTTCAATAAGTAAAATTATAGCCTAAGCTCTTAAGATGAATAGCTTTTGTAGTAATAACCCGTCTGTTTCAACACGTATGTGTAGAGACAGACGGGTTATTTGTGTCTAGAAGATTGAATTATTGTAACGAATTAAAGACGAAATGAAACCCTTTTTGTTTCTAGTTTTCATATACTAGCTATATAGAACGACAAAGAAATATGATCCATACTTAGAAATTGGTTTTAAGTTCCAGTAATAAGGGTAATCATTATATAGATGTCTGTTCTCCAATCTATACATAAGGGAGAGATGAAATTATGAAAAGAAGAGTCTGGAAATTAGCTTCCGTAATGCTGTTGGTATTTATGATGATGACGACGGTTGGAGTGGCTTCGAGCAATGAGGAATACAAACCGGTTGTGAAAGCTTCTAACCAAGAGGCCGTATTCATTAATTCTATAGAAGTAAAAGATGGAAATGTATATCTGAACGTAGATCCGATTCAGTGGTATGAAGGTGAAGAAGCGAACGAGATCTTCCGTGAACGCGAGCAGGATCCTGAAATGACAGAAGCTCCTGATGGTTATTACATTGTAAATGATACAGAAGAGCAGGTGACTTTGCGAGTTGCTGATGATGCCGAGGTTCTGCTGCAGTTGTACGACCATACAGGGAGAGTGGAAGATGCTGAGATTTTTTGGAATCAAGCAGTTAGCCTGGATAAATTCCTGTCAGCTTATGATAAGAAGGATATTATTGATATGAGCTGGTTCCCATATCACGTTACCGTTGAGGACGGTGTCGTAGTTAAAATTATTCAGCAATACACACCTTAATAATGAAACGGCCTGCATTTATGCAGGCCGTTTTTTTGTCTGTCGTATGAGTTTCAAGCCGAGAATCATATAGCTTATTTCATTATGGTCTTACTTCTCAAGCTTGTTCTGCGAAATGCTGCGATGTCTAAAGTGATCTTCTTTCGGTTTCATATTCCGACCGTTAACGAAGTCAGTAACAAATTGTTTAACTTTAGCTTTGCGCTCATCGTATTGCTCCTTCGTAAGCTTTCCTTCTGCTAAATGACGATCCAGCCGGTCCGTGACAGCTTTAACCTGCTGATCGATGACCGACTGCACATTGACTCCATTTTCCACTGCTAGCTTGGCAAGCGATTTTCCGGATTGAAGAGATTCTTTAAGTTGATCTGGCGTCATCTTCAGCAGTTTGGCCAATTCTTCTACATTCATCAAGCGCCTGTGGTGCCGTTTTCCACCGTGGTGCCACCCGCCTTTGGTATCCATAAGCTTTTCAGCTGCAGCAGAGAAATCTAAGTTGGTTCCCAAAGGTGTAGGGCGAGAAGCTGCGTGTGCTTTCATAAGATCCATTACCTTGGTTTTGAGTTCGGCACGGGTGATACCTTGTTCTTGTGCAATATCAGCGAGTGACTGGCTCTGTAACTTGTCATGCATAATTTTTGGTTCAAGCTTAAGGAACGTGGCAAGCTCTTTCAGCATTCCTCCCTCGTGCTTGGAAGTATGGTTGCTTGCTGTACCAGATTCAGCGTTGGCCGAATCAGCACTTGAAATTCCCTGGAAGCTCATGGCGAATACCAGGGTCAAGGTGAGACTAAGAAGCCCCTTGATCCATAGGTTCTGTGTTCTCAATTCATATACCGCCTTTCTTCGTTGTATGGCCTTTGTAATGTGGTACTATCCCTCATTGTTTCCGGGTATGCTGAAATCATCCTTAATGTTTCCTTAAAATAGGATGAATTATGAGAGAAAAATGTCCTCTTTTCTGAAAGTATCGACTCTTTCCTGCTAATATGGTATCATAGAGCTCTGATAACGTATTAAAGCGAGAAAGAAAGAGACTGTGATCAACATGAGATCTGGTCAAGTATATAGGGGGCATTTGTAATGAGAAAGCTATCGCTATTATTCATGAGTTTAGTATTGTTATTATCCATCGTAGGATGTGCAAGCTCCGCGAGCGGAGATAAAGAGCTGATTGTCGGCATCGACGACAAATTCGCGCCTATGGGGTTTCGGGATGAGAAGAATGAAATTGTCGGGTTTGATATCGATTATGCCCGTGCTGCAGTTGAGAAGATGGGGTACAAGATTAAATTCCAGCCGATCGACTGGAAGACGAAAGAATCGGAGTTAAGCAGTGGCCGGATTGATTTGATCTGGAACGGTTACACAATTACCGATGAACGTAAAGAAAAAGTGTTGTTCACGAAGCCATACTTAAAAAACAGTCAGGTTGTAGCGGTTATGGCGGATTCAGATATTAAAGGAATCAGCGATTTGGCAGGTAAAAATGTAGGACTTCAGTCGCTTTCCTCAGCTGCTGATGCGCTGGCTGCCAATGAGATCAAATCTCAAATCAGTAAAATTTCGGAGTTCTCAGATAACGTTCTGGCGCTAAGTGATTTAAAGAACGGCCGTCTGGATGCCGTTGTTATCGATGAGGTTGTCTTGAAGTATTATATGGCGAAAGAAGAAGGAACCTATACATTGCTCGAAGAGTCACTTGCTCCTGAGGAATATGGTATCGGAGTCAAGAATGGAAGAGAAGACCTCTTAAACGAGCTTCAGAAAGCTTTAGATGAACTTAATGCAGATGGGACTGCAGCTAAAATTTCTGAAAAATGGTTTGGTGAGGATAAAGTATTGAAATAGGCGCCACCGCTAGGTGCGGTCTGTCTTCTTTGAGGTACGCAGATAAATGTTTTAGTTATGGGAGCATCGAAATAATGGACATAAACTATCTTATTGACATCACGATCCCTATGCTCGAAGGAGCAAGGGCTACAATTTTACTGTTTATCATCGCAATTATTGTGTCTATCCCTTTAGGATTTGGACTGACATTAATGGTGAAGAGCGCTATCAAACCACTCGTGTGGCTGGCGAATGCTTTTATTTACGTCATGCGGGGAACGCCGCTTTTGCTGCAATTGGTATTTTTTGTTTACGGGCTGCCGATCCTGCCGGTTATAGGCGAGTATCTCGTTATGGATCGCTTTGTAGCGGCCAGTCTGGCCTTTGCGTTAAACTACGCTGCTTATTTTGCAGAAATATTCCGTGGCGGTCTGCTTGCCATCGATAAAGGGCAATACGAAGCGTCACAGGTGCTGGGACTCAGCCGCTGGCAGACGACGACTCGGATTATTCTTCCGCAAATGTTCCGCGTTGCCCTCCCGGCGGTGTCAAATGAATCGATTACGTTGGTGAAGGATACGGCGCTACTTTATGCGGTCGCTGTTCCGGAAATCTTGCATTTTGCTCTAACGGCCGTCAACCGGGATTTCAAACTGTTACCTTTCTTTGTGGCAGGTGTTATTTATTTATTGATGACATTAGTGTTGACGTTATTGTTTAAATACCTTGAACGCAAGTTCAAATTTGAATAGAAGGACTGTCGAAGAAATGGCTATCATCGAAGTATCCAATCTGAAAAAATCATTCGGCGATCTGAATGTATTGAAAAACGTATCCTTTGAAGTAAATAAAAACGAGGTTATCGCAATCATCGGTCCTTCAGGGTCAGGCAAAAGCACCATGCTGCGCAGTCTCGTTTATCTGGAAGAGGTCAATGGCGGTACCATTCGTGTACAGGATGAGTATCTCGTTCAAAATGGCGTTTATTCCGGCAGCAAGCAGTTGAAACAGATTACCTCCCGAATGGGGATGGTGTTTCAGCACTTTAATTTATTCCCGCATCTTACCGTTCAGCGCAATCTTGAATTAGCACCTAAACATGTCAAAAAAGACTCCGATGAGGTCGTCCGACAAAAGAGTGCTGCTTTGCTCAAAAAGGTAGGACTTGCCGACAAGGCCGAAGCTTTTCCAGGGAAGTTATCCGGAGGCCAGAAGCAGCGCGTAGCCATAGCCCGAGCATTGATGATGAATCCTGACATATTGCTCTTTGATGAACCGACCTCGGCTTTGGATCCGGAGCTCACTGGAGAGGTGCTGCAGGTTATTAAACAGATTGCAGAAGAACATATGACGATGGTAATAGTAACCCATGAAATGGCGTTTGCGAGAGATGTGGCTGACCGGGTCATATTTATGGACAATGGTGAAGTGATTGAGTCCGGTACGCCGGATCAAATATTCAATAATCCGAAAGTGGAGCGAACCCGAACTTTTTTGAACCGTACGTTGCATTAATAATAGAAGACGGAAGAGGTGGCATATCCAATGCTGCGCTTCCGTCTTTTGTATATTGGGAATAAGCCCGCGGTCTGTCCATAAGCAGATTGCGGGCTCTTCGTATGAGAAAGATTGTATAAAAGTACGGGGCATCAACAATATTAATTAAACGGACAGTAATTTTACAGATGTTATGAACAGTCATTATCCAACTTACCAGGAGGAAAGTCACCATGAAATTACCGGAACCAGACAACTTTGTGAGTGCAGAGCATATTCCGGAAGACGTGCTGGATCAGTCGTATGAAGCATTGTACCGTAATATCGGTCATTGGGTCCGGCAGTCCGAGGAAATAACTAATGTTCCGTGTCCCAATGTGTTTGAAGAAAGTGTAGACATCGTCATTAACGAAAGTGACGGAAGTATGGAATAGCCAGAACCATTCTCATAAAAAAGCTGAACACAAAACGTATGAAATACGTTTCATGTTCAGCTTTAAACGTTTGTGTTATTTTTTAGCTCGGAACAGCGAGTCGATAGACCACAGATTACTGCCTGTGAAGACCAGTGAGACGGCAATGGCAATTAGAGCAAGATCGAGCTCGTATCCACCCAGGAATCCCATACTAATCTTCGCGGTAAAAGTAGCAACAAGAAGAACAAACGTTAACACTAAAGACACAATTCTGGTTCCCGCTCCAAGGATAAGAGCAATACCTCCGACAGTCTCAATTACCGCTACGATGGCAGCCATGTACCCCGGAATACCAATGCTCTCGAAGAAACCAGAAATATTACTGATCCCGCTCTGAAATTTGTCCAGACCGTGGGCTAGAAAAACAATACCCAACACCACTCTAAGAATAACTTGTCCTATTGATGAATAACTTTTCACTTATAACCGACTCCTGACTTATATTTAAATTTGGTCACGATGATGTAAGACATAGCTAACTTTTAGACCATCACTAACTTTATGTCAGTATAATATCGAGTATATCTATTATTGTCAAGTAAAACAAAGGAGATCATGATGTTTAATGTTCTTCTTGTTGACGATGAGTACGTTCAAGTCTGAACATTCATGTTCATGGCGTTTTTTTATGCCAATACTGGTGGTTAGATTTGACAACAACTTATCCATTATATAACAATCTAATAGAACCAAGTATATGTCGATAGGGAGGGGAGACCCTAATATGGTAGATTCTACTGCGATACCGGAAATATGCAGTCTTTTGAAATGTCCCGTAAATGGGGTAAAGTGTCTTGGCGGATACAATAACAATGTGTATGAAGTCAATCCAGATAACCCAGTGGTGGTTAAGATCTTTGACCGCGCCTCAATCTCACAAGAACAGATTATGTCTGAAATGGAATGGGTGCTTTATTTGTCACAGCATAACATGAACGTTGTGAAACCCATTGAAGTCAAAGGGACGTATGTGAATGATATCTCGAATGGGCTATGTTTTGTAACCTATGAAAAAGCCGAGGGGCGGCACGTCCAATCGAGAGATCCGGAAGTGTGGAATCCACAGTTATTCCGTCAGTGGGGTCATGCTATGGGGACTCTACATGCTTTGGCAGTAGGATATAAGCCCAAACATTCGCGCGGTCAATGGCATGAGCATGAAATATTCCGGCGGAATTTGGGGACGCTGGACCTTACACTTCAAGAGCGCTGGAAGGAATATCATGTACATATGCATACTCTGTCGGCGACAGACAAGGAATTCGGTTTGATTCACGGAGATCTGCATCAGCACAATTTGTTACTTGGCTCGCAGCATCAGTTGACTGTTCTGGACTTCGGTGACAGTGAGTATCACTGGTTTGCCTATGATGCTGCCGTAGCAATATATCATGCTGTACAATCGGTTGAGGCTGGTGAGGGTAGGCGGGAGTTTGCTAAAAGGTTTACAGATTCCTTTATGGATGGTTACGCACAAGCTAAAGGGGATACTTTAGGGATGCACTTGGTCGATTTTTTCCTGGATTTCAGACATCTGTATTCCAATGTCTATCATACTCTTTTTTCAGACATCGATAAGTTGACGGATCAACAACGGCTATACCTCGAGAACATGCGGATATCCTTGGTTCGCGACTCTTCATTCTTGGGCTCGGGATGCAAGGTCATGACCTAAAGATATCTCTAAGGATTGGATATATAATACAAATAGAAGGCTAAGGAATCGAAATTCCTTAGCCTTTGGTGAACGGTACGTCCCTGGATCAACTGATCATGAACTGCTGATAAAGAGTATGTTTAGAGTTATTCTTTCACAACTAACCCAAATATTTTTGTAAATAGAACTGCCTGTGTCGGAGATATAATACAGCCCTTCAGATCCTCCAGCGTACAGCCCAGGTTATGGAAGTCCGCTTTGCTTAAGTCAATTCCGGCTAATTTCGTGCCAGAGAATTGAGCCTGATCGATGATTGTTTCATCAAATTCGACTTTGTACAGTTCGGAATGATAGAAATCTGATTTGAGAAGCGAGGTGGAACGGAAGGATACCTGCTTCAAATTCGCAAAGCGTAAAGTTGCGTAATCTCCGGTACAGTGATTAAAGGATGTATTTCGAATCGTTGCGGCTGTGAGATCAAGTCCGAGTATTTTGCAGTGGTTAAACTGAGCTCTGTGAATAATAGCATCACTAAAATCGGCATTGGACAAATCACAGTGGTTAAATACGACGTCTGTCAGTTCCACATGTTTTAGTGAAACGTGTTTAAACGTAACATTTTGAAACACAGTCTGATCGAACAGCACTTTATTTGTATTGAGATATGAAACTTGTTCGTCCTGAAAGATGACTTGTCTAAAGGCAGCGTCATCCTCTATTCCGCTGTCCGCTAGCAAGATAGGTTCGAGCTGTCTGGGGATTTTTGGCGATGCAATCTTTATGCTGGCCGTGCTCGTTTGGGAAGTTGATGACATGATAGATTCCTCCAGTAAAGTTCAGGTATAAGTTCTAGTATAAGTTCAGGGTCACTCCTCATCAGAGGAGACATACGGTTTACTTGGCGACATGATGTTTAATTATTTTAACATGAAAATAAGACAGAGGATGTCATAATGGTTTGTTAAACTGGCAGGAAAAGTAGCTGTAGTTGCAGATCATTTGTGACACCTCATCCATGTTATGATATATTATTTTGCAAATATACCATCTTCACGAAGGAGTGGGTTTACTTAAAAAGCTAACTTGATAGCGGATACATAAATGCTTCAGAGTGGAATGTGTTCTGGAATGATAAGTCTAATGGTTCCTTCACAGACGTATATTGTAGTAACTCATGAAGGTCTGAATAACGGGACTAGAAAATAAAATGAATTAATACATAGATGGACAAAAGGAGGAATTTGGTATGCACCTGACGGAATCTAATATGTATCGAAGCAAAATTAATCAGCTTTCGAGAGGGTTTTCAGAGGAGACAAAAGAGCTGATTGCAAGCTTGTCTGATGATGAACTGCAACGAAGATTAGACGGAATGATAACTCCTCCCATTACATTGGCAGAACGTTCAGACCCTGAAATGCTTCAACTGTATTATACATCCTCCTACGTTCATTTGATGGAAGCTTTGAACGTTCCGAAGGATGCCAAGCTATTTGAAATTGCTGCAGGAGATACGATTTTTATTCCTAAAGCGCTGGATGCTCATGGTGAGGAAGGGGCAAGGTACGTAACCGCAAATTTGAATCAGGATTTGACCGAAGGGTTCAGGGATAAAACTGCGGAGTTGAGCATTGAAATCCAGGTCATTGAGGACAATGGTGCCCGCATACTGAACTACTGTGGCCAGAGATCTATGGATGTGATCGTTTTTCATCATGCCTTGAATGATATCATACAGACCATGATTGCCCAGCGTGAAGGAATTGATACGATTCATAGTGACTGGTGGACTGTTGAACCTCAGATGCTTCAAGCTGTTATGGATTATCATAACCGGGGAGAGCTGAAGCAGGCGGTTTACAGCGAGTTTATCAGTATCATTGAAACCTGTCATCAGTTATTGAAGGAAGAGGGCATCATCATTTTCGATAACTGTACTTATGCAGGGTATGAAAAAATAGGATACAGCACTGAGTTTCACAGCAACTATATCCAGCTTGCCAGAGAATGGATCAACGAAGCAGATCTCGGACTGCAGGAGGTGCAGATGCCGGGATTTGATGCGAAATGGTGGATGGTACTGCAGAAATCTCGTTGAATGTAGAGGGACTAACTAATAAATACGAATAACGAGTAGGATCGGGAATATGCTCGAAAATAATTTGAGCGCTGCTGGATAGCAGCGCTCTTTTGTATGTGTTTGTATTCGTAATTGTTCCTTATTATGGTGCAGCAACCTGTATCTTGATAATATAACAAGATAGGAAAGAGAAGTTAAGAAGCTAATGGGGGGATCAGCAGTGAACATTAGACAAGCAACGGCAGCGGATGCAGAGGGAATTGCACAAGTTCATGTGAACAGTTGGAAAACGACGTATAAAGGAATCGTATCAGGGGCTTATTTAGATGCTCTGACGGTAGAAAGTCGGCTGGAGGGTTGGAAGTGGAGACTGGAAAATCCCTCGGCAGATATAGAAATATTAGTGCTGGAAGACCCTATGGAGCGAATAGTCGGATTTATGAATTTTGGTCCAGAAAGAGAGCAAAAACGGAATAGTGAGGGTGAACTGTACGCGGTATATTTATTACAAGAGGCACAAGGGAAGGGCTGGGGCAGACAGCTTTTCACACAGATGCTTGAGGTGATGAAATCGATGGGATATACCTCATTGTTAGTCTGGGTGCTGGAAGGCAATCCCGCAATACATTTTTATGAGGCCTTGGGAGGGAAGATGGTTCGCCAAAAAGAAATCGAAATTGCTGGTGAAGTTCATCAAGAATTGGCGTTTAAGTGGGATTGTCTTGATCTGAAAGACAATATATAGTAAAGGAATGAGAATATGCAGCATCATTATGGTAGCCTCTGCACAGAGGTGTATGATCTTAGTAAACCGTTAGGGCATTCTTTTGGAGACGTGGAGTATTATGAGGAACGTCTAAAAGTAATACAGGGTAGAATTCTGGAAGTTGGCTGTGGTTCCGGTCGTGTGTTAATTCCATTGTTACGGTCTGGAAACCTGGTGGATGGACTGGACAATTCCGGAGATATGCTTGATTCTTGTCGCAGTAGATGTACTGATGAGGGACTAACGCCTCTACTGTATAAGGATGAAATGCATAATTTTCAGCTGGAACAATCATATGGTGCCATAATTATTCCCGCTGGTTCTTTTCAGTTATTGGAAGGTCGGGAAACGGCGGTTGAAGCTCTTAACAATTTTTATCAACATCTTGCGCCGGGTGGTAGGCTAATATTAGATTTGTTTATTCCGACCAATTGGGACACTAATGCTGTGTCAACAAGAACATGGGATACAGAAGCAGGTGAAGTGATTACATTAGAAGAAAAAGTTGTAGAGGTTAATCATCTGGAACAGCGGATGGTATCGCTATTAAAGTATGAGAAGTGGAAGGAAGGTCAGTTCGTACAATCCGAGCTGCAGAGATTTCCGCTCAGCTGGTATGGCCGATACGAGTTTGTCCTTCTGCTGGAGAAGATCGGATTTGGTCAAATCACCATTTCTGCGGACTATAAATATGGTGAAGAGCCAACACATGGTGAACAAATGTGTACTTTTGAAGCGGTGAAGTGCTGAGGATTTATTTCAATCAGGAGAGGAGTCAATCCAATTGACAACTTTATATGAAAAATTAAAGGACGAAAAACTGAAATTGATTTCCAGCTTACCTGAAAACAGCTATCATTTGGCTAAAGCAGCTTGGGAAAATGGTGCAGATGCTGTAAAAATTCATATTAATATATCCCACCGGGCCAGTGGAACTTTGTTTAAATCATTTCACGAAGAACAAGAACAAATCGAGAAAATACTGAATGAGTCTCCTGTACCGGTTGGCCTTGTAGCAGGAGCCAGTCCCCAGGATGTATTGAAAGATTATGACACCATAACGAAATATCCGTTCGATTTCTTGTCCTTGTATCTGCACGATACTCCTCCTGAAGTTTTAACGAGCAAAAAACTGACTTGCATGATGGCTTGTGATTACACGTATCTTCCTTCTGAAATACAACAGTTCCAGCATATGAATGTAGATATTTTGGAAGCATCCATCATTCATCCGGATTCATATGGAACCTATCTCAACAGCCGTGATGTATTGAAATATAAAGAGCTGGTCCATATAAGCAATCTACCCATCATTATTCCTTCTCAAAAGAAAATACGTATTGAGGATGTCGAGGCTATTGCCCAAACAGGAGTCAAAGGGATTATGCTGGGGGCGGTTGTGACCGGAAAATCAGAAGAATCGATCAAATCAGCAATCGCTCAGTTCCGTGAAGCAATCGATCGTTTATAGGAAAGGATCATGAGATGAGAGTAGGTATTTTGCCAATTGACGGTCGTCCTTGCAATCAGAAATTCGGCAACAGTCTTGGAGAGATTTATCAAAAGTTCGAGGTTGACATTCTGCCGTTGCAAGATTGCGGATATTTCATGCAGAGAGCGGATTTGAAAGCAGTTGAAGATTTTTTAATAGCTGGAGCCTCCGAGTGGAGTTATGCTATTATATCGATTGATATGTTGTGTTACGGCGGATTAATTCATTCGAGGCAGTATTCCGATGAATTCAACCTTGAGTTTTGTTTAGATAGGCTTCGAATCTTAGAGAAAATGATGACAATCAATCCCAGCTTAACCATTGTGGCTTACAACGTCATTATGAGATTATCGACCACTGCTTCATCCAGCAAAAATGTGGAGATTTGGGAGAACCTCTTCTCATACAGTAAATATGCATATTTAAATGATATCAATCCGGAAAAATATGGTTATATTTTCAGGGACTATGCAAGCCGGATACCGGAAAAAATGCTGGATAATTATTTAACCGCGCGTGAAAGAAACCACATCGTCAATAAAACAAGTATCGAGCTCGTTCGAAATGGTACGATTGGTTATTTGGATTTATGCCAAGAGGATTCACATCAGTACGGTTTGCATGTGAGAGAGCAGGAGATTCTTGCCAAAGAGATTCAGGCTTCCAAGATTGAACCATATGTAACGATTAAAAATGGAACTGATGAAGAAGTGAGCCTGTTATTTGGACGTTGTGCTAATCTATATGAAGGATCAAGGCCCAAAATATACGTTCATTATATGAATAAAGATTCAAACCTGATCGCTTTGTATGAAGATAGGCCACTAGTTGAAAATATCGAGAAAAATATATTCAGCAGCCATTGTCTAATTACAGATGAGATCGAGGAGAGTGATTGTATTCTGATCGTTTCTCCTTTTCCTGCGGAAAAGCAAGTAGATGTCGTTTATGAGGAGCTTGCGCCTCCAAATGTAACGGAAGAAATGACAGTTGATTTAAAAGCATTTAGCGGGCATCCGTATGCGTTTCTCGATATTACTTATGCAAATGGCGGCAGCAAATGTTTATTAGAATATGTACTCGACACATTAGGCTCAGACCATTTAATGGCTTATTCCGCCTGGAACACGGCATCCAATTCAATTGGGACCATCGCTGGACAACTATCCGTTTTAGCTTACAGCCATTTTCGTTCAAAGGAGAACATGTCATTTCTCCTGGAGAGATTAACAGATGATTGTTTATACCAGGGCAATATCAGACAGAAAGTAAACGATCGATTGAAGCAGCAAGGTGAAGATGTATGGTGCTTTACACAGCCCAAGGAAAACATAGAGAAGCTGCTTAACCCCCTTTTGCAGGAAGAAATAGAACTGTTGTTGAATCGATATTTTCCGAAATACAACCCGGAAATGACGTTCACTTATCCCTGGGATCGTACATTTGAGCTTGATGTTGAAGTGAAAATAAAATATCGAAAATAGGATAATGACGGATGAAGGGGCTGCAATTCAATCAAACTGCACCTCAATTGTTATACATAACTAACAATTGGGGCCAACACATGGTGAACAAATGTGTACTTTTGAAGCGGTAAAAATATGAGGAGAGTATTTCTCCTTTAACAATTAGGTGTTCGTATAGGAGGAACCAAGATGAAAATCCAATACATCACATTACCATCGGTATGGGGGAGAGATGTGCAGCACAGGCTGTTCTCCCAGAGTTCATCCACACTTGTCGTTTTATTTCCAGGGAAAAACTACTCCTGCGAACTCCCGCTGCTCTATTATGCTACTCAAGGTGCACTCCAGCACCAATGTGATGTTCTTCAGTTGGAGTATGGTTATCAAAGTGCAAGAACCGAGCTTCAAACCGAACGTCTTCACCTTTTGGTAGAGGAATCGGTCAAGGCCATTCATCAGATTAATGATCAATATAAACAGATTATATTTGTGAGTAAAAGCTTGGGCACTGTAGTAGCAGGGATAGCAGCAGAAGAGGTTGACGCCAGCTCTCCTATCGTTCAACTATTTCTGACACCTCTTGATTCAACGGTTCCGTACATTCAAAACACAGTTAATTCTGTCATTTATGGTACAGCGGACGATCTCTTTAGTGAAAAGAGCGTCAAAGCACTTGAAGGACTTCAGAATAGTGAAGTACACGCAGTAAATAGAGGATCACATTCTCTTGAGGTGGGGAATGCACATGATAACATAAAGGTTATGGCGGATGTTATTGGAGTATATGAAGCATTTTTTAAAAAGCATGTGTTGAGTTTTGAATCTAAACTTTAACTGCCCATGAATATGGTCGGATAAGGATTTGGAGTTGGGGAATTGTATATGAAGGTTATTCTTTGTAAAAGGTCGGCAGATGCCGGCCTTTTTACATTAATATATGATATTTCTCAGCCATATGATTATATAGTTAGAGTTAGAGTTGAAACGAACTGTTTCTTCAAACGTAAAAGTTGATGATGGAATGTACTGCTGATTGGAGGGATATATAATGGAAAATGGATATTTTGTAGGCTGGGGTACACTCGCTCTAATTAATGCAGGGCTTGCTCAAGGTAAAAATAGAAGTGGCTTAAACTGGTTTTTGCTTTCGTTACTGTTGGGACCGTTAGCAACATTCATTCTTGTAATCTCGGATAAAAGATAAATCACCGTACAGAGATAATTTGACATGCTATCCTAAACTATTTATTATCTTTATATACCCCAGTGGGTAATGAGGATGGTATCCTTTATTAAGGAGGAGATGAATTGAGTACGATAGCTCTGGGTCCACTGATGATCCGGGCGGATATTTTAGTTTTTCTGATATCTGCTGTCATGGGTTTTCTCGTTCTAAAAGTTCGTCTTCGCGGCCGGGAAGAGTCCGGCTGGATGCTGGATACCTATGTGAATGCGTTGATTATCGGATTTGTCGTATGGAAATTCAGCATGATAGTATTCGATCCGATTCGGACGATACAGCATCCGTCGTCTCTGCTGTACTTTACCGGCGGAGATCAAGGAATATGGCTTGGAACCGCGCTGGCACTTGCGTATGTGGGTGTCCGATTGAACAAGAAGCGGTCTCTTGTTGTTCTCTTAGTGAAAGCAGCAATGCTGGCTTTCTTGGCAGCCGGCTTCGCAAGACATGTCTTTTTATGGTTTTGGGATGAATCCTTGGGTAAGATGGCGCTTATGTATGCTCTTCTTCATGGAGTGTTGGCTGTATGGGCATGGATCAAGTATGATGCTTCCATTCGGATATTCGGTTCTATCGCCTTGTGGTACAGTATCGGCTCTGTGCTGATTCCTTTCTTTGATGAAGGTCGTAATACAGTAGTGGCTGGTTTTACCTCAGTTCAGATAGCCTTTGGCGTTCTGGCATTCGCCATATTAATCTTGGACATGTTATTTATCAAACAACAGAATAAAACGGCTGATCACCGGTAACAACGTGCGAGAGAGGTGACTATGATGAGAAAAAACTGGATCGCCATTGTGATTCTTACAGGTCTGGTTGCCTGGGGCATATTTGATTATTTAAATAAGCAAGCGACGGATCAAACTCAAGGAAGCGGGAACACAGTTGAAACGGATGAAACGATACCGATAGGGATTAAGGTCGGAAATCGTGCGCCTGACTTCGCACTTCAGACTGAAGATGGAGAAACTATCAACCTTTCCGATTATCGCGGTAAAACGGTTCTGTTGAACTTTTGGGCATCCTGGTGTCCGCCGTGTAAAGTTGAAATGCCTTATATGCAAGATTTTTATGAAGAATACAAGGACAAGGATGTCGTTGTGTTAGCAGTGAACATGACGTATTTGGAAAAAAATTCGGACGATGTGAAATCATTCCTTGATGAAGTAGGTGTTACGTTCCCAACGATGTATGATCAGAAAGGGCAGGTGACGGAGCAGTATCAGATCGTTGCGTATCCGACAACCTATATTCTGAATGCTCAAGGGGTAATTTCGGACCGTTACCAGGGAGCCATTGATCATAATCTCATGGTTAAAGCCTACGAAAAATCACGATAATGCCGTAAAATCATAAAGTAATCTTCAAAAGTGGACGTTTGTATCTGACAGCATTTCACCCTTTAGAATAGAATGAATCAATTCGACGGGTGAGGAGGATGAGTGGTGCATATAATCAGTCCAATTTCAGAAGATTCTTGCAGACCTTTTGTAGGCCGTCAGGTTTGCGCTGTACTTCATGATGGAAGACATGTAACAGGAACACTGAGAAGTATCGATGAAAATGGTTTGCTTTTTGACGAGGCATTTCGGAGTGTCAATATACTATCTACAAAACCAGACAAGGCTAAAAAGCAGTTGAATGCCTTGAAAAAGAAAGCAGAAATTTCTGGTTTTGGACCGGGATTCGGTTTTGGACCAGGATTTGGTTTTGGAGGTTTTGGTACCCCTTTTTCGGGCGCATTGGCACTCAGTACCATCGCGCTGTTATTCTTAATACCGTTCTTATTTATATAAAATAGATTGATTTCATTGGGCAGCTCTTAGCAGAGCTGCTCTTTTGTATGATGTTTATGCCATTGTTAGATGAATTTGTGACTAAAGCACCGATTTCAGGTCTCAGGAGGGCGATGCGAATTGGACCCAGAGATTCATTGTTATAAACTCAATCCAAATTTAAAATAGAAAAATGTGGTTATATGTCCTGTGAACAGGATAATTTTGGGAGACGCAGAAGAAGGAGCGTTTAGTCTATGTCTAATCGTATTTTGGTAACTCCGGAGCAACTGAATCAAGTGTCGTCGCAATTTTCCCAGTCAGGCCAGCAGAGCAGCGACATTGTACAGCGGCTTCAGCAGAGCATACAGCAGATGGAGGGACAATGGGAAGGGATTACCCGAGAACGATTTTACGGAGAATACCAACAGGCACGGATCACCATGAATAAGTTCATAGAATGCTTACATACGGTATCTACTGAGCTGAATCAAATTTCTGTTAAATTTCGTACTGTGGATGAGTCCAATTCCGGTCAGGTGGTAGGTGCGTCGATGACGGGTACTGCTGCAGCAGGAGCTGGTATCGGAGTCATGGCGGCCGGAGCAGGGGCACTAGGTTCGGCAGGAGTCGGCGGAACAGCCAAGGCTACTGGTGATAAAAGTCCGGTGGATAAAATGATTGACGTTGCTAAAGTAGAGGGCAGCATGGTCGAGAACAAAGAAGGTGGATGGTTTACTAAAGCTATATCCGGAAGCGCCGAAGCTAGTCTAATAAATGGTGCCTCTGCTGAAGCTGCCATTGTGGAAGCGGGTTATGAGAATGATTATGTAAAAGGGTCCGTCAGTGTTGGTAAAGCGGAAGTAGAGGCTTCGATTAAAGATGGTACTCTTAGTCTTGGGGCGGAAGCTACATTAAATAAATACGAAGGCGGTATTAAGATTCCTATACCTTTTACCGACAATGAATTGATCATTGGCGGATCAGCTTCTCTTGGTGTGGTCGGTGCCTCGGCTGAAGTGGGAAAGACCGGCTTGAAATTCCACATTCCGCTTGGACCGGGCGCAAGTTTGGTTGGTATCGGCGGAGAAATAACCGTAGAATAGATCTCGTACAATCAGAGAGGAGTATGAAGTCATTGAGCGATAAGCAAACCAAATTCAAACAGATTATGATCGCCATTGCCATCATTGGTGTTCTGGGCACCGTTATACCGAATCTCATGGATTCCAGTTTACCTGTAGCGGAAAAGGCAGTGATATGTATAACATTTTTGGTATGTATTCCGCTTCTCGTTACGGCTTTGTACTTTGTAGGCAAGAAACTAATGAAAGGTTGATGACGTATGGAACCAATTCAAGAAGATCTTCTGCCGATTGGATCAGTTGTGAAATTTAAAGATTGGGATCAGACTCTTATGATATATGGAAGAATGCAGAATGATTCCAAGACGCTGAAAAGATGGGATTATGTTGCATGCTTTTATCCTCACGGTAACTTAACAAATGACTCAAATATCTTTTTTAATCATAAGGATATATCGGAGATCGTGTTCAAGGGATATGTCAACGAAGAGGAAATTGCATTTCGTGATGCATTGGTCAAAGGAATTGCAAAAGTTGAGCAGGCTAACTAAAAGTTGATCTAACCGGGTTTTGTCATTTCGGTATCATAAAAGCTGTCATTGAAGCAGAGCATTCTGTTGTAGAGGCAGCTTTTTTCTATGCGTGCAATAAATCATTGCCGAATGAACAAACATAAAGTAAACTTAAAAACAAAAAAACAAAAGCAAACAAAAATATTGTGGTTTGAATGCTTTTGTTAATTTTGGAGGCGCTGAATATGCAAACAGAACTGCTTCATCCTGCGGACCAAATATTAATGATGATGGAACGAATTTATGACTATGGAATGACTACCACATCCGGTGGTAATTTATCCATTAAAGATGAGAACGGCGACATATGGATTACACCAGCGGGAGTAGACAAGGGTGCATTAACACGAAATGATATCGTTTGTGTCAAAGGTGATGGCACAGTGGTTGGTCATCATAAACCATCAAGTGAGTACCCGTTCCACCGTCTGATTTATCGTACACGTTCAGACCTGAAAGCTGTAGTTCATGCGCATCCACCGGCGTTGGTGTCATTCAGTATTGTAAGGAAAATTCCAAATACGAAGCTTCTTCCGAACGAGGAGCTTATTGTTGGTGATGTGGGGATGGCGGAATATGCACTGCCTGGGAGCGAAAAGCTCGGTGAGAATATTGCGGCTGTTTTTGCTAAAGGACTTAACAGCGTCATGCTTGAAAATCATGGAGTGGTCGTCGGCGGGAACAATCTATTTGAGGCTTTTCGTGCCTTTGAGACGTTGGAGTACTGTGCAAGGCTTGAAATTAACGCCAACCGGATTGGCAAACCGATTACACTTCAGTCTGTAAATCGTGACGAGCCGCAGCTGTTGTTAGAGAAATTTCAGACAGAGTCTTACACAACCGAAGAGCGGGAAGTCCGCAGAGAAATGTGCAAACTGATCTCAAGAGCTTATGACCAGAGATTGTTTACAAGTACACAAGGAACGTTCTCACAGCGCCTGTCTGATGGCTCTTTCGTAATTACCCCTTACGGTGATGACCGGAAGTATTTGCAGCCCGGTGATTTGGTCCGTGTGAAAGAGGGGAAGCACGAAGCCGGTAAGGTGCCGAGCCGTTCCGTCCAGTTCCACGAGCTCATTTATCAGACTCAACCGCATGTGGAATCGATTATTATTGCCCACCCGCCGAATATCATGGCGTTCGCCGTAACAGATACGGGATTTGATTCAAGGACGATTCCGGAAAGCTATATTCTGCTCAGGGATATGCCAAAGCTTCCGTTTGGGATGGTTGTGCATCAGGCCGAAGAAGCCGCAGCACGTTTCAAGAAGAATACGCCGCTCGCCATTGCCGAGAACGATTGTATTATCGTCACAGGTTCTTCATTGCTCAATGCATTTGATCGTCTTGAAGTGGCTGAATACAGCGCCAAGGCCTTCATAGATACCTTTATTCTGGGTCCAGTTCAACATATCGATGATTCCAAAATCGAAGATCTTAAAGAAGCTTTTAGCCTGGACTAGACATTTATTTCATCATAAACAATAAATCCCCTCACATTTTCGCCCGTTTATTTTTGAATTTTATATATTCAAAAATAAACGGGCATGTTATTATGTTATCAACACGTTGAAAACGGTGCCAACTTATAAGGGTTTCCGTTTATATCTAAGATTAAACGTATTCGGGGGGGAGATTATTTCATGGTTCAAAGCTTGTGGGACAAATCAAAGGCAGATCAGGCAAAAGACACGTTAGATGAACTCGTTTATCGTTCTAATATGATTGGTACAGACCGTAGAGTGTGCAATTGGGGCGGAGGTAACACCTCCAGCAAAACGATGGTGAAGGATTTCCGTGGACGTGATGTTGAAGTCATGTACGTCAAGGGAAGTGGGTCAGATCTGGCTTCGATGAAAGCAGGTAATTTTACCGGATTGCGAATGGATGACATTAAACCGCTATTCGAACGTGATTCCATGCCAGATGAAGAAATGGTAGCTTACCTGGCTCACTGCATGATCGATGCCAAACATCCAAGAGCCTCAATCGAAACTCTGCTGCATGCATTTCTTCCATTCAAACATGTGGATCACACACATCCCGACGCCATCATCAGTCTATGCTGCGCTGATAACGGTAAAGAACTGGCCAAAGAAATTTTTGGTGACAGGTTTGTATGGGTTCCTTATGTAAGACCGGGCTTTACATTATCCAAGATGATTGCTGAAGGTGTTCTGGCCAATCCAAATGCAGAGCTTGTTCTGATGGAGAAACACGGCCTTGTGACATGGGGCGATACATCAGAAGAATGTTATGCCCAGACGATCAAAATAATTAGTGAAGCGGAGGCCTTTATTGAAGCAAAATTTGAGCAGGAGCAATTGTTTGGTGGTGTAAAGCAGAGTCCGCTGCCAGCCGCAGTTCGCCGCCGAATTGCTGCAGAGGTGATGCCTACGATCCGTGGTGCAGTAAGTGATGTCAAGAAAATGATTCTGTCTTTTGATGATGAGGACGACGTACTGGCTTTTGTTGGTGGAAAAAATTCTTCCGAGCTCTCTCAGGTTGGTGCAGCTTGTCCAGATCATCTGGTACATACCAAAATGGTTCCTCTATTCATCGACTGGACACCTGATGCCGACGATATTGAAGGTCTCAAAGTTATACTTATTGAAGGTATCTCATCATATAAAGAACAATATGAAGACTATTTCAACCGGAACAAGCACGAAGGCGATGTCATGTTCGAAGCTGCTCCACGTGTCATACTGATTCCGGGGGTGGGTATGGTCAACTCCGGCAAGAGCTGGTCGAACTCCAAAGTTAGCGGAGCATTGTATCACCGGGCGATTGCAGTTATGCGTGGTGCAACAGCTCTTGGTGATTTCGTGTCCCTTAGTGAGAACGAGTCTTATAATGTGGAGTACTGGCCGCTGGAGCTGTATAAACTGACACTTGCTCCGAAGGAAGCTGAATTCTCACGTCAGATTGCTTTTATTACTGGCGGAGCAGGCGGAATCGGGAGTGAAACGGCAAGAAGGCTCGTATCTGAAGGGGCCCATGTGGTGCTTGCGGACCTGAACCTCGAAGGAGCAGATAAGGTAGCCGGAGATATAAACGAGAAATATGGAGAAAATCGGGCGATTGCCGTTAAAATGGATGTAACGGACGAAGATGCGGTTTACGCAGCATATCAAGCTTCCTCTATTTTTTACGGTGGTGTCGATATCATTGTTAACAATGCGGGACTGGCAACATCAAGTCCTTTCGAGGAAACATCATTGAAAGAATGGAATCTAAATATGAACGTGCTCGGAACAGGATATTTCCTGGTAGCGCGTGAAGCATTCAAAATCATGAGACAACAGAGTATCGGTGGCAGCATGGTGTTTGTGGGTTCGAAAAACTCTGTGTATGCCGGCAAGAATGCATCCGCATATAGCTCTGCAAAAGCACTGGAAGCGCATTTGGCTCGATGCATTGCGGCCGAGGGTGGTCCGTACGGGATTCGTGTCAACACGGTTCTTCCGGACGCGATCCTTCAAGGATCTGCGATATGGAATTCCAATTGGCGTAATGAACGGGCAGCGGCCTATGGTATTGAACCGGATGAGCTTGAAGAATATTACCGCAAACGTACAACGCTGCTTGTAAATATTTATCCAAGAGATATTGCTGAAGGAATTGCGTTCTTTGCATCATCCCAATCTGAGAAAACGACAGGCTGCATGCTTACAATTGACGGTGGAGTACCGGCGGCATTTACCCGGTAGTAGTTGAAGCGTATTCCGGCGTCAGAATTATTCAGTCGGACGGGGATTCGGCGCCTACGCTACATACCGTCTCCAGTAGAACATTATGGACTGTAGTTATTGCAGGAAAGCTAATATGTTTTGGGGAAAAAGGACTTTTGTATTCATTTCCCGAATTGGTTAAGATGGCTGAAGGGGCTTCGGCGTTCAGATGTTTAGGCAGCCTGGGAAAAAACATATGGAGAATTTAGTCAAGTCATAGATTTGACTCATAAAATACAACAGTAAGGATGAAGTGATTTATGTTGGTTGCAGAACGTTATGAGAAGATAGTGCAGTTGGTCAATGAAAGAGGAAGTATCCGGGTCACCGAGCTGAGTCAGCTGTGCGGGGTAACGGAGGAGACCATCCGCCGAGATTTGGATCGGTTGGAAGAATCGGGACGTCTTCGCCGTTCCCATGGTGGCGCGGTTAGTGTTAAAGATCAACCTATTCCTTGGCGTTCTCAACCCGAAATCCCTTTTACAGAACGTGAAATTATGCATGCCGAGGAGAAGCAGCGGATTGCAGAGGAGGCGGTAAAGCTCATCGAGCCGAATCAGCGGATCCTGTTGGATGCAAGCTCCACAGCATGGTATATGGCGAGGCTTATTCCCGATTTTCCACTAACGGTACTGACCAATTCGATCAAGGCAGCGGCTGAGCTAGGTGGAAAAGAGAAGATTGAAGTTATCTCTACCGGTGGATTAATGGCTCATCGTTCCTTATCTTTTGTAGGCCCGTTAGCTGAGCGCTCTTTGGAATCCTATCACGTGGATAAAGCTTTTCTTTCCTTTAAAGGAGTTCATTTGGAGAGAGGGCTAAGTGAATCCAATGAGCTTCAGGCTAGAATTAAACATAAAATGATTGGAATGGCAGATCAGGTGATCCTGCTAGCGGATGCAAGTAAATTCGGTGTTCAGGCGTTTACACAGGTCGCAGATTTGCAGCGCGTGGATACGATTATTACTGACAGACGTCTGCCTGCACATGATGCAACGCCTTTTACGGACCGCGGAATCCATATCATTTCGGTGTAACCACAATCCCCCGATCACGGGGGTTTTTTAAAAGATAATGATGTAAACGTTAACAGAAACGAAAGCCGCCTGATGGGGAAGGTGAATCCGTTTCTTTTTGTAAATAGAGACTACAATTTGAGTGGTAAGCGGGGTGCACAATGAAAATCTCCTTATTTGTAACATGCTTAAGTGATGCAATGTTCCCACGGGTATCCGAAGCGATGGTTCGGCTGCTTGCCCGTTACGGCATCAAACTGGAGTTTCCTGATGTACAGACGTGCTGCGGGCAACCTGCCTACAATAGCGGCTATTGGGATGAAGCCCGGACAAGCGCGAAGACCATTTTGGATGCCTTTGAAGATAGCGACTTTGTCGTTTCGCCTTCGGGCTCATGCACTTATATGATTCATCATTATCCGAACTTGTTTAAAAGTGACCCGATTTATTTGAAAAAGGCTGAAGATTTACAAATGAAAACGTATGAATTCTCGCAGTTCCTCGTCAAAGTTCTTGGCGTAACAGACATTGGCGCTACTTTCTCGGGCAAGGTAACTTATCATCCATCCTGCCACGGCAGCCGGCTACTTGGTGTAAAGGACGAACCGATGGAACTTCTGAAGAAGGTGGAGGGTCTGGAGTTCGTACCGCTGCCATTCGCTGAGGACTGCTGCGGCTTCGGTGGAACGTTCGCAGTCAAAATGGCGGACATTTCAGGAGCCATGGTTACCGAGAAGGTGGATCATATTATTGAGACCGAGGCATCGGTACTTGTGGGTCTTGATATGGCCTGTTTAATGAATATAGCCGGGAACCTCCGTTACCGAGGGGAGAAGGTCAAAGTAATGCATTTAGCCGAGCTTCTACATGAAGGGGTGAAGGGGGCATGAGTACGTCTGAATCGACAAAAATGAGCGTGAAACAGCGCTCCAGACTGGCACTCAATAATGATTTTCTCCGCAGTGCGGTCCGTTTTACGACGGAGCGGTTACGGAGTGGGAAACTTCAGGCCTCTGCTGATCATGGAAACTGGGATACGTGGCGGGAACGGGGGCGGCAAATCCGGCTGCATACGATAGCGAATTTGGATTATTACTTAAATTTATTCGCGGATAATGCCCGTGCTAACGGAGTACATGTTCATTTTGCTGATACAGCAGAGGAAGCGGTGAACATCTCACTTCAGATTGCCCAGCGAAAGTCGGCTAAATCGGTAGTGAAATCAAAATCGATGGTTTCCGAGGAACTGCACCTGAACAAAGCTTTGGAATCCATCGGTGTTGAAGCGGTAGAAACGGATCTAGGCGAATATATTATTCAGCTTGCAGATGAGACTCCATCACATATTATTATCCCCGCGATTCACAAGAACCGCTATCAGATCGCAGATCTGTTATCCAAGGAGGCTGGGGAGACACTTCCGCCGGATACATCGATTCTGGCTGGATTTGTGAGGAATAAACTAAGAGAGAAATTTCTGGATGCCGACATCGGTATGACCGGATGTAATTTTGCCATTGCCGAGACGGGTTCCATGGTCCTGTTCGAGAATGAGGGCAACGCCCGTATGGTGACAACGCTTCCGAAGACACAGATCACGTTGATGGGAATGGAACGGATTATTCCTTCATGGTCCGATCTCGAAGTGATGGCGACACTGCTGCCGCGTTCAGCAACCGGTCAGAAGCTGACGGTTTACATGTCGGGCATTACAGGATCTCGGAGAGAAGATGATGGTGATGGCCCAGAAGAAATGCATATCATTATTATCGACAATGGCCGATCACTGCAGCTTGGCGATCCGGAGTTCCAGGAGTTGCTGAACTGCATCCGCTGTGGCGCCTGCCTTAACGCTTGTCCGGTCTACAGACAGATCGGTGGCCACGCATATGGTGGGACATACAGCGGTCCGATTGGAGCTGTTCTTACACCTGCCCTGAAAAAGAATGTTGCGGAATGGGACGATATCGCTAATGCTTCAAGCTTATGTGGTGCTTGTTATGAAGCTTGTCCAGTAAAAATTCCGCTGCATGACATGCTTGTATCCCTGCGCCGGCGCAAGATCGAGGGCGGACGTGGGAGTAAGGCTGAGGGAGTGGGTATGAAGGGTTTTGCAGCCGTGATGGGGAATTCCAAGCGCTATCGCACCGTGATCCGAATCGGAAAGCTTGGACAGAAATTGGTGGTCCGTGGCGGTGAAATCCGTACGAAGGCCGGTCCGTTAAAAGGGTGGAACTCATACCGTGTTACACCAAGCCTGCCTAAGGAATCGTTCCGGGACAGATGGCCGACCCTTGAGCAGGAAATTTCCCAAGGGGTCAGAGAAATGGATTCTGGCATAGAGAACAGGCTGAAGCAGATCGTGAATGACCGGAAGAAGGGCGGGACATCATGATAAATCAGCAAAGTGATCAGGAGTGGCTTGAGCAATTGGAAGCACAGTCCAGAAAGAAACAAGAATCATTCATGAACGGTATTGCGTCCAAGCTGAACAGGTCTCGTGTTCGGGAAAAACCTGATCATCCCTATAGAGGGGCTCCAGATTTCTGGAATGAATTCAACTGGTCTCTGGATAACCGAATTCATCAATTCACAGTGAATTTTGAAGCCGCGGGTGGGCATGCCGTTCATCTGTCGGATATGGAACAGGTTAAGCAGTTTATCACAGCAAAAGCAGGAGAGATGAGTGCAGGCAAGATTCTGAGACAAAATCAGGAAGTGCTGGCTCAACTTGACCTTGCGAGCGCACTCCCCGATACGGATATTTCGGTCTGGAATGAGAATCGTGAAACGGATTGGCGATCAAAAGCGGCAGAATCCGATTTCGGTATTGTCGTGGCGGATTATGCGGCCGCCTATACGGGCTCTATGGTTGTATTGTCCTCGAAGGATAAAGGCCGAGCGGTCAGCTTGCTGCCGACGGTCCTAATTGCCATTATACCTGTGGAGCGCCTTAAGACGCGGCTTGGAGAGATACTGGTGAATTTCGACACAGAGGGAAGGGGAAATCTTCCGGCAGGCATTCATTTTATCTCAGGACCGAGCAGGTCGGCTGATATTGAGAACGATCTGACCATCGGGGTTCATGGACCGGGTATTGTGTACGCACTCATTGTGGATCATATGTAACAGAATCAATAGTTAAGCTGGCCTTGAGCCTTTAAGTTGAATCATAAAGCCCCTTTCTTTACCCTGCAATGTTCAGGTGTGAGAAAGGGGCTTTTTATGAAAAGAAAATGAAATGTCTGATCAATTAGAGCGGGGTCACTTGCCGCGCCGCGTCAGTTTAGCGAGTTCATCCCACTGTTCCTCAGTTACTTCAGCCAGCTCATTAAACTGACCGGCGCCTTGAAGCCATTCACCGCCATCGATTGTAATAACATCACCATTTATGTATCCGGCGTAGTCTGAAATAAGATAAGCAGCAAGATTGCTGAGCTCTTCTTTATCTCCCACGCGTGCGAGAGGGATACGGTTAATCATCTTTTGCTCAAATTCCGGTGTAGGAGACAATCTGGACCAAGCGCCTTCCGTTGGAAACGGCCCGGGTGCAATTGCCACCTGCCGAATGCCGTAAGGTGCCCATTCTACAGCGAGTGAACGGGTTAATGCCAATACTCCAGCTTTTGCCGCCGCAGAAGGGACAACATAACCGGATCCTGTAGAGGCATAGGTCGTGACGATATTCAGCATCGTTCCGGAAATCCCTTGCTCAATCCATCGTTTTCCAACTTCCAGAGTTGTGTAAAATGTGCCATGAAGCACGATGTTGAGAACGGCATCCACGGCTCTAGGAGAGAGGCGTTCCGTAGGACTGATGAAATTACCAGCTGCGTTATTGACCAGCACGTCGATGCCCCCGTAATGCTGTTCTACCTCTTCCACCAGTTCATGCACCTGGGATGGATCGCGAACATCGCAGCTTTTGAAATATACGGCATGCCCGTAACTGCTCATTTCCTCTGCAGCAGCCTTCAGTACGTCTTCACGCCGTCCGCAAATGGCGAGTTTCGCACCCAACTTCAGAAATTTCTCCCCCATGGCCCTTCCCAGCCCTGTAGCCCCACCTGTTATCAGCACAACCTTGTCCTTCAACAAATCCTTAGCAAATGGACCCATTGCTCCACACTCCTTCAGATCTGGTTAAATTGCAAAAAAATACCGATATATCCGAGCGTAACATGTAAATGTCTGGAATGGAATAAATCTTTATCCAATACTTACCGTTAGCTGGCATATCATTTATTTATACGGCTGAAGGGCAGTATTGACAAAATTAACAATGATCCACATAATTATTATATGTTTATGTATAAAAAGTACTGAATCTAGATTTTTTTGTCCTATTATTCCTATTTATGATGTATGATTAAAAGAAAGCTAGATTAGTACAATGGAGAGGGGAGTAATCACATGTATGTTATAGGTTCAGCCTGCATAGACGAGAAAGCGGGAGAATGCGTTGACGTATGTCCTGTTGATTGCATTGAAGAAGGAGAGGACCAGTTCTATATTGACCCGGATGTTTGTATATCTTGCGGTGCTTGTGAAGCGGCTTGTCCTGTAACAGCAGTATTCTATATCGATGATTTGCCAGAAGAAGAAAAGCCTTACTATGAGAAGGCTGTAGAATACTACAAAAACAAAAATTAAATCATACGAAAATAACACCCTTCCGGGCAGGTGCGGAGCGATCCGGTCACCATATTGGAAGGGTGTATTTGTCATGCATTTATGGAGAAGATTGAATAATGTGATGAGCCAGATCATCGTAAATGGAGCTGAGAAGATTCGGCTTAGTCGATTCCATTTCATCAGGAACAATTGGAATCTGGGTGAGTAGGGACGTATTCAGCTGGTTCGCCAGCTTTTCTCCGCCGCCCTTGCCAAAGATATAATGCTTGGTGCCTGAAGGATCTTCATAATAAGACATGTTCTCCACAACGCCGAGAATACGGTGATTGGTCTGAAGGGCCATTAGTCCTGCACGCTCTGCAACGACTGTTGCTGTGGACTGTGGTGTAGTGACAATAATTTCAGAACATTCAGGTATCATCTGATGAACAGCCAGAGCGATATCGCCTGTCCCAGGCGGGAGATCAATAAGCATATAGTCCAGCGGCCCCCACATCACATCATTCAAAAAACTGGACAGCATTCTTCCTAGTCTGGGTCCCCGCCACAGGACAGGGTCGTTACCCTTAACAAAAAATCCGGTTGATATGACTTGAACACCGTCTCTTTCTATCGGTGTGGGCCGGCTATTCGTAGGCTCTGGCTTCTCATGTATTCCCATCATGTCTGGTATGCTGAAGCCGTAGATGTCTGCGTCAATGATTCCAACTTTCTTTCCAGCCTTCTGTAATGAAAGAGCCAGATTCAGTGTAACTGTAGATTTTCCGACGCCTCCTTTTCCGCTGGCTACCGCTATAAATTTGACACCCGCTTTAACCAAAGGACTTACTGGAAAAGAACCCTGCGCCCCCCCTCTATTGGCAGGCTGTTGGCCAGAAGGTTTCATCTCCTGCGCTCGAGCAGTTATGTTATGCCTCTCCTCGGCAGAAACTTGCTTGACCCTAATATGTATGTCTGTCATTCCCATTGTGCGCAATAGCCCTTCAATCTGTTTACAGCGTATTTCTGTTATGCCTTGCTCCTGTTCTTGCTCTGTGGCGATTAGAGTCATCGCTGCTTTGTCTTCTTTCAGCATGACATCACGGATTAATCCAATTTGAATCAAGGGAAGTTTCAATTCGGAGTCGAGTATCTTCGTCATTTCACGATTAAATACTTCTCTATTCATAAGTCACCTGTGCAAAACGATGACAATGCGGATACCTGCAAGTTGATAAAGAGTTCTGGTAAGCCAACATTCGTAATTCCCTCCTTGAAAACCGATAATCAATTTCAGTTTAAAGAAAGAGAAAGGGCTAGTCAACAAATGAGTCTAGTACACAAGCGATAGCGAGAGTCCAACGAAAATACGAGCGATAGATAGAAAAACGGGTCAATTAGCTGTTAGTCGACATCACTGCAGGGCATGACGGGTGATTAGCGAGATTTGCAGAATAAAATTACAATTTTGTTACTGAATACGATTGACATATCACCTCAAAATATACTACATTATGATAGAGTTACAAAACTTTAATGAATTTGCCGAATTTCGTTTTGAAAACGGGGGAACCAATCTGGGTGAATTATTCTTGAAGTCAAGGGAATATAGGAAACCTTCAACCGAACCCTTAGCTAACTCCGTAGGCACCGAAGGGGGAAAGTGTTTTTGAAGAAAGTCGTATTATCTGTACTAGGGTCTGCACTTATTTTTTCCTCTGGCGCCTTCACGGCATATGCGGACCAGCCGAAGCTTCAGAGTGAAGTTACACAATTAGTAGGAACTCCTTATAAATGGGGAGGAACAACTGTAAGCGGATTCGATTGCTCCGGATTTATTTTGTACATATTCGATCAATATAATCTCGATCTGCCGCGAACTTCGGCATCACAAGCAGAAGCTGGTGTTCACGTGGAGCAAGATGATCTTCGATTGGGAGATTTGGTCTTCTTCAATACGAGTGGCCGAGGTATCTCGCATGCAGGAATTTATATTGGAAATGATGAGTTCGCTCATGCATCCACTAGCAGAGGAGTAAGAATCAGCAAGCTTTCGGAATCCTACTATAAGAATCGTTATGTAACAGCACGTCGTGTCATCGATCAAGACAATTATGTTCAGATGGTAGGTAGTATGAATTAATATTTCCTCAACGAATAGAAGTCCGCGATGAATTTCGCGGGCTTTTTGTTGTATGATATTACTATATTTAGGTAAAGAGTGTTGAGCTCATTGTATGAGAAGATATAGCTGGGGGATAGATTACTATAATGTCAAATTTATTTAAGAAGGAAATTCATGATTGGAACAGCTGGGGAGCTGTTTATCAATCCATCGAGGATTTTAGACCTCTGATTCATGAAATCTTTGCAAGGGAACAGTTGATAGGAGCAGAAGATATCTCTCATTTAACACCGGGAACAAATGCCGTTTTCAAAACAGGATCCCATGTGATCAAAATTTTTGCACCGATTTCATCTGGAATGAATACGGATCAGGACTTTAAAGCTGAGCGAGTTGCGATGCAACGAGCGATAGACCAAGGAGTTCGGACCCCGAATATTGTAGCTGCATCCAAAATTAATGATAAATATGAATTTAAGTATATCATTATGGATTTTATTGAAGGTCAAAGTGCTGGGGATGCCATAAATGGCTTTACATATGAGCAAAAGCGAGATTTCGTAGGTGAGTTACAAGATGATATGGTGAAGTTGAACACGCTGCCGGATGAAGAAGTGAGTCGTGCTGCGATCATTGAGAGAGCAATCCATAATGAGCGCTGGAAGATCGTATCTTCTGAGGTAAGAAAACAGATTGAGCACTTTTTGAACCATTATGAGTTTGGTACCTGCATGCATGTTCATGGAGATCTTACGGGTGACAATGTATTGATTGATTCGAAAGATCAGGTTTATATTATAGATTTTGCAGACAGTACCATTGCACCGGTAGAATATGAGTATCCTGGGATTGTGTTTGAGTTGTTTCAAAGTGATGTAGAAACTGTTCATGAGTTTATAAAATGTAGGAATCTGGAATACAGTGAGTTCATTGACCTGCTATTTGCGGGGACGCTGCTGCATGACTTTGGTGCGAACTTTGTAAAATCCATTTATGAAAAACATACAGGAAAAGGTGTCGGTGAGATGTTAGACATTTTTGAGTATAAGGAGTTGATTCATACCCATCTGATGTCACATTCCCAGAATATATAAACTTAATGGACTCATTGAGGAGGGAGATACAGCGTGTTTAAATTTTGGAAAGGCCGGGAGGGGAAGAATAAATCGGTTCCGGAGAGTACCGCTGCGCCCGGGAATGACGCATATGAAGAAACGGAAGAGCAAATCGTAGAATTAAAGGGCAGAAATGTTCAACGATTCGTTGCGCCGGTCATTGGTTTGACGGTATTGGATTTGGCGGAGAAGAATGAAGTGGACTGGAATTCTTTCTGCAAAAGAGGGACATGTGCCCGCTGCCGATGTCATGTCAGTGAAGGATTGGAATATTTATCCGATCCAAACGAAGCGGAGGAGAAGCGGCTTGATCCAGAGGAGATTGATGAGGGATACCGTCTGGGTTGCCAGGCAAAATTGGAGAGAATAGGCGCCATATCCATTAAACATGCACCTTATTTTTAATAGATATTAATTCACGAACAGCCGGAGGCCTGAGCAAGCAGGTCATCCGGTTTTTTGATGCTATCAGAGGCAGTCATGATAACGAATGAATTTGATAAAAAATAGCACATTTCACTTTTAATGTTTGCTATGATGTTCATAACTGGAACTTATTAGGCTGCCAAAAAGCTATTTGGAGGGGTATATATGAAGAGTAATGAGAACGATATCAAAACAGCTGCACCGGAAAGTCCGATTCAAAACAAGGTTGGCAGCATTTTTGTTCCTGTACGAGACATTGAGAAATCACGTGAATGGTACTGCACTCTTCTTGGCATCGATCTTGAGAGCTGCAGCATTATGAACGGTCATCTGTGTCCAATTCCAATGCAAGGTACTGGGGTCATTCTAGATACGATGCCTATGTGGGGCGGCAAGGAGCCGGGCGGAGCCCCCCCTGTTTCTACGCCTGCTTTTATGCTGCTGACCCATGACCTGGAAGCTTCCTATAATTATGCCAAGACTACAGGTGTCAATCTGGTAACGGGCATTGAACATGAGCATTGGTTTGTCATTAAGGACCCAGATGGTAATTTGCTGATGGTATGCAAGGAGTAGTTGAATAACCTCGGTTTTCCACTGGAGAAATTTCAAATTTACTGTTAAAGTAATGTCCACATACGTAATCGTTGGAATGGGGGCGATTCAACTGTACAAAATCATCATTGTCGATGACGAGCCGATCGTCCGTGAAGGAATCAGAAACCGTATTCAATGGGCGGAACATGGATTTGAATGTGTAGGAGTTTGTGAGAATGGCAGGGATGCGTTGGAAGTCGTTGCGCAGCTTGAGCCGGATGTCGTGATGACAGACATTTATATGCCTTTTTTGGACGGACTGGAGCTTTCACGTCATATTGCCGAAAAATATCCACGAACGAAAATCATTATTTTAACGGGTTACGACGATTTTGAATATGCGCAGCAGGCCGTTAAAATCCAAGTGGCAGACTTTATTTTGAAACCGGTTACATCGGCGGAGTTACGCGAAATGCTGGATAAACTCAAAGCCGAGATGGATGAAGAGCGGGGTCACTGGGAACATTTGAATCGGCTTAAACAGCAACTGAATGAGAGTCTTCCGCTGCTTAAGGAGCGATTTCTCGAACGGTTGGCATCCTCCGCCCTGAATGAATGGGAAATCAACAATAAAATGGCTTTTTTCAATATACCGCTTCCTGGTCCTTTTTTTGTAGCGATCGCTTCGGATATGGATGAATGGAGGACGGAAGAACAAGGTACAGATAATGAGCTGTATGCTTTCGCAGTTTATAACATCATTCAGGAAATAACTGATACAGAGGCAACTTCTGCCGTATTCCGTTATAAAGGGAACAAGGTCATCACCATATTATCTGGAGAAGGAGAAGAAGAGTTATATAGCCGAGTCCAGGAACTGGCCGAGGAGATCAGGACATCTATCAAAAGATATTTAAATTTCACAGTTACCGTTGGCGTTGGCACGATCTGCCGTCATCTGAAGGACATTCGGCATTCCTGTCGTGCATCCGTTGCTGCACTGGAATATCGTTTGCTCATCGGAAGTGATCAGGTCGTCAGTATTTCGGATCTGGAAAAACGGGGTTCCATGCCTCTTTATGATGGTACGGAGATAGAGAAAACGCTCGTGTCGGCGATCAAAACCGGAACACCCGATGATGTGGAGCAATCCATCGGCAAACTTATAGCAGAGCTTGGCAACGCTTCGATCTCATTGGAGCAGTGCTATGTAAGAGTGCTTCGAACGATGTTGGCAGTCCTACAGGCTTTGTTCGAGATTGGATGTAATGAAAAAGAGTTGCTAGGTAAAGAAACTCGTCTCTTGACGGAGCTGTATTCTTTCCGTTCACTGGATGAGATCGAACGCTGGCTGAAGGATATGTGTGGAAAGGCGATAAAGGGTGTAGCCGAAACCCGAAGAGATATATCCCGTAACCAGATGCTTGATGCCGTTGATTATATTCAACGGAATTACGATGATACCGAGCTCTCCGTGAAAACGGTCTGCAGCCGAATCTTTATGAGCGCCAGCTACTTCAGCTCCTTATTTAAGGCTCACACAGGAAAAACTTTTGTAGAGTATGTCACGTCATTCCGGATGGAGAAGGCCAAAGAACTATTAAAGCACTCCAACTTGAAAACATATGAAATCGCTAACAAAACAGGGTATCAGGATGCACAGTATTTTAGCGTGTTATTCAAAAAATACACAGGTGATACACCAACGGAATACCGACAAAAAATGCTGGTGGACCGAGTATGAAGATGAGGCGTTCGATGAAAATCAAAAGTATTCAATCTCGAATCGCCGGCACATTCGTCATGCTCATTTTATTGACCGCTCTATTGCTTATCTTTATCTCTTACCGGTTATCGGAGTCAGCCGTCCGGGAAACCGCGGAGAGTTATACAACTGAATTGATTAAACAAGTGAATGCGAATATACAGACATATATTACGGGAATGAAGGATATCTCACTAACGGCAATGAACAATCCGGACGTACGCGAATATCTGGCTTACGCAGACTCCATGCCACCCGAAGAAAAGTCTGCGCTTGAATCCAAAATATCGGAATATTTCTATTCCATCCTCATTTCGAGAAAAGATATAACGTCGATTAATATTTTTGGATATAACGGAACGTTTATCTCGGATCGAAAAGGAGTGGAACTGAATCCGAACATTCGCCCAGCGGACCAACTGTGGTACAAGCAGGCTCAAGAAGCCAAAGGTCTGGCCGTCATTTCGTCGTCTCATGTGCAACCTGTCATCAAGGATGAATATCGCTGGGTCGTCTCTCTGAGCCGGGAGCTTCGTGGCATCGACCGTTCGCAAGGACTCGGCATACTACTGATTGATCTTAATTTTAAGGTTATCACTGACATGCTGAGTAAACTAGATTTAGGCAGCAGAGGTTATGTATTTGTCGTCGACCGGGAAGGAAATATCGTGTACCATCCCCAGCAGCAGCTGCTCTACAGTAATCTGAAAACAGAGGAGATCGATAGAGTGCTGCAGGAGTCAAGTGGCAGTTTTGTCACTAAGGAAGATGGGGGAAGCCGGATTTATACGATTCAGAATTCGGGCTTTGGATGGAAGATTGTCGGGGTTTTTTACGAGAATGAACTGGTCGATAATAAGAAACAAATGAAGATCTCCTTTGCCGTAGCTGGTTTATTTTGCTTGGGGGTCGGTGTGTTGATCTCTAATCTCATTTCTCGTAATCTGACACTCCCTATTAAAAAATTGCAGGAGAAAATGTCCGAGGTCGAAAAAGGGAATTTTGATATTCGGGTTCCGGTTGGACACTCGAAAGAAATTTCCAGTTTGGCGCGCAGCTTTAACTTGATGATGTTAAAAATAAAAGAGTTGATGAACCAAATTGTGATGGAACAGGAATTCAAGCGAAAGAGTGAGCTGAATGCGCTGCAAGCGCAGATCAATCCTCATTTTTTGTATAATACGCTTGATTCTATTATTTGGATGGCTGAGAGTAAAAAACACGATGAGGTCATTCTGATGACTTCTGCCTTAGCGAAATTGTTCCGTGCTTCATTAAGCAAAGGTAGGGAACTGATACCGATTGCTACGGAGATCGAGCACATCACCAGTTATCTAAAAATTCAGCAGATGAGGTATCAGGATAAGCTCGGATTTAGTGTGGATATTGATTCCTCTCTGCGTCATTATTTGACGTTGAAGGTTCTCCTTCAGCCGCTTGTGGAGAATGCGATATACCATGGCATTAAAAATAAACATGGTCGCGGTACGATACAAATTATCGGAATCCGAAACGGTGATGATATTGATCTTCGAGTTAAAGATGATGGAGTCGGTATGGATGAGGAGATGCTCAGGACGATTATGTGCTCACCTAAGAATCATAAACCGACAGCTGGCGTCGGTATCGTAAATGTTCACCAGCGCATTCAACTCTACTTCGGCTCGGACTACGGATTATCCTATGAAAGCAGATTGAATGAGGGAACGACGGCTATAATAAAGATTCCTGCGATCCATATGGATGAGAGTAAGAAGGACAATATGGAGGGGGAGTCGACCTGATGCGATCCATCAAAGCACGTTATGTGTTGCTGATTCTTCTGGCTGTGGCCATCATCGGTTATGCTTTATATCGTATATCGCACGAGGAATCGTCAAGCCCCCAAAAAATTATCGTTGCAGTAAAAGCTACGGAGGAGATTGATTTCTGGCGCGTGCTGACCGATGGTGTACAGACGGCTTCCAGAGAATTCGGTGTGGAGGCTACGGTCATTGGTCCACCGAGAGAGATCGATGTAGATCTGCAAATCTCGCTGCTGGAGGAAGCTATTAAAGAGAAACCGGACGCCATTTTGATGGCAGCAGGAGATTTTAATCGTCTTGTGTCTGTCTCTAAAAAGATTGAAAAGGCAGGTATTCCTCTGATCATGATTGATTCGGACGTCAATGAAGATTATGCGCACAGCCTCATTTCGACGGACAATAGGGATGCAGGGCAGAAGGCCGGAAGAGAAATGGCCGCCCTGCTCCCTTCCAAAGCCAAAGTTGCAATTGTCAGCTTTGTTCAGGGAACGTCGACACAGATCGAGCGGGAGCAAGGGGTTCGAAGTATTCTTGATCATCGCGAAGGGACAGAATTCGTTGGAACGTATTACAGCGAAGGTTTGGAGCAGACGGCTTATGAGATTACGAAAAAGCTGCTGCAGGAACAGCAAGATTTAGACGGAATCGTCGGTTTGAATGAGACTTCAACGGTGGGAGCGGGGCGAGCCATTAAGGAGCTTGGACTGACAGGCAAGGTTAAACTTGTCGGTTTCGACAGCTCTATTGAAGAGGTTAAGATGCTTGAGGAAGGTGTGCTTCAGGCTACAGTCGTTCAGAAGCCGTTCAACATCGGATATCTTGGTATCAAAACGGCTGTTTCTGTTTTGGAAGGAGACAAAGTTCCGCCTAATGTTTACACTGATTCGGTCGTTATTTACAAAAACAATATGTATACAGAAGAAAATCAAAAACTGCTCTTTCCCTTTGTGGAAGAGTAGTCTTTTTTTTGTTTTTTTATAATTTAAGTTGTTTAATTTAAGTGGATTTTTCAACGTTTAGAAGAGAATATTCCATTCCTCCTTTTTCCGGCGGCTTATACAATAAGCCATACAGACTCTGTGTAAAGAGGTGAGAAGTTTGGGAGAGATACTTGTTACTATGCAAGGGATCGACAAGCAGTTTCCTGGCGTTCAGGCACTTAAAGACAGCCGGTTTGAATTGTTCAGCGGTGAGGTTCATGCCCTGATGGGCGAGAACGGTGCGGGTAAGTCCACAATGATGAAGGTGCTTACCGGCGTTTACCAGAAGGACGCGGGCACTATTGTATATAAAGGTCAACCGATTGAAATTGAAAGTCCTAAAGCCGCCCAAGATTCCGGTATAGGCATGATCCACCAAGAGCTGAATCTGGCTCTGGATCTAACCGTTGCACACAATATTTTTATGGGGCGTGAGCCAAGGGGGAAGCTGGGACTCTTTCTGGATGAGAAGGAGCTTAATCGACAGGTGTTGTTGCTCTTCGAGCGAATGGGACTTGATATGAACCCCTCAACCGTAGTTGCGGATTTAACAGTAGCAAAGCAGCAGATGGTCGAAATTGCCAAAGCACTATCGTTTAACTCGGAAGTGTTAGTGATGGATGAGCCTACAGCGGCTCTGAGCGATACGGAGATTGAGGACTTGTTCAGAATCATAAGGCAGCTTCGCTCGACTGGAGTTGGAATCGTTTACATTTCCCATCGGATGGATGAAATCAAGCAAATTACAGATCGGATTACTGTCATGAGAGATGGACGTTATATCGATACGGTACTCACTTCGGACGTAAGTAATCAGCAGATTATTTCCATGATGGTAGGCAGACAAATTTATGATTCATCCAGACCTGAGAATGCCCGCAGCGACCGTGAAACGGTGCTTGAAGTGATTGGTCTGAATCGCGGCAGGATACTAAATAACATCAACTTCACACTGAAAAAGGGCGAGATTCTTGGAGTCGCTGGGTTAGTTGGTGCAGGGCGGACAGAGCTGGCACGGGCTATATTCGGAGCTGATAGAATCCAGTCCGGGGAGATTTACATCCATGGCCGGAAAGTCACGATTAAAGAACCGCATGATGCCGTCAGGCAAGGAATCGGATATTTGTCAGAGGACCGCAAGCGCTTCGGCTGCGTTGTTGACCTGGATGTAAAGTCTAACGTTGTTATCGCTTCCTACAAGAATTTTACGCTCGGCGGGTTCATCCAATCTTCCAAGGTCAGAAGGTCAACCCAAGAGGTTGTTGATAAACTTAGAGTCAAAACGCCACATATCGATCAGGAAGTAAAGTTTCTGTCTGGAGGTAATCAGCAGAAAGTTGTTATCGGAAAATGGCTGACGCGGGACTGCGACATCCTTATCTTTGATGAACCAACCCGTGGTATCGATGTTGGAGCCAAGAGCGAAATATATAAACTGTTAAACGAGCTGACGGAGCAGGGGAAATCGATCATCATGATCTCTTCGGAGCTGCCGGAAATACTGCGTATGAGCCACCGGATTATCGTCATGTGCGAAGGACGCATCACCGGCGAGCTTGGACACGAAGAAGCCACGCAGGAGAAGATCATGCACCTGGCGACCGCGAGAATGTAATGTCATCGACCAATCACGTCAGGAGGAATTATTACAATGAATATTAAACTCAGAACCAGATCAGGAGCTCTTCAGCAAGTGCTGGCTCTTGCCAGCTTGGTCGTTCTTATCGTTGTTTTCTCCCTCTCATCAGGAAACTTCTTTCAATTTTCAAACGTTGTTGGCATCCTGTTTTCTACTGCGGTTATTGGAGTTCTGGCACTTGGATCGACTTTCGTTATTATCACGGGAGGGATCGATCTGTCTGTCGGTACGGTGATGACGCTAAGCGCTGTGATGACCGGTGTATTTATAACCTTCTGGGGTCTGCCTGTTCCTTTAGGCATTGCTGGAGGCATCCTGACAGGTGCGTTCTGCGGATTGCTATCCGGAACAGCCGTGGCCAAATTGAAAATCCCGCCCTTTATCGCGACACTGGCCATGATGATGATTGCTAAAGGCCTGGCCTTGGTCATCTCGGGTGCGAAACCGATCTATTTTAACGATGCAGAAGTTTTTATGGAGGTTTCACAGGGTTCCGTATTGGGGGCTATCATTCCTGGATTTGATATTCCGAACGCAGTCCTGATCTTCTTCCTCGCTGCCATTCTTGGCTATATTATTTTGTCAAAGACCATTATCGGTCGTTATAATTTCGCGCTCGGTAGTAATGAAGAGGCGACCCGCTTGTCAGGGGTGAATGTTCACTTTTGGAAAATAGTCATTTACACTCTGACAGGTGCTTTTACAGGTTTAGCCGGTGTGCTGATGGCTTCGCGTCTCAATTCTGCCAACCCTGCTCTGGGCGCCGGTTATGAGCTTGAAGCGATTGCTGCAGTCGTTATTGGAGGTACCTCACTTAGCGGGGGGAAAGGCACGATTGTTGGCACCGTTATCGGCGCACTTATAATGAGTGTGCTCACGAATGGCCTGCGTATTCTTTCGGTTCCTCAGGAATGGCAGACGGTTGTTGTCGGTATCGTCATTATTTTGGCTGTATATGCAGATATTCTTCGTCGACGTAAGGCTTAAAGACGTTGTCCCGGTATACACATCTGTTTCATTCGCTGCGGTAGACACTTCCAGAAGGAAGATCTATAGATAGTACTCATTTCAAAAATAAGGGGAGATTTGATAATGAAAAAGCTATCCGTATTGGCATTGGTTTTGATGCTGACCACAAGTTTGCTGGTGGCATGCAGCTCGACGAAAAATACAGCTTCTGGTGGTGACACGCCTAGTCCAGGTGATTCAGGATCCGGCGCAAAAACGGAAGGAGAACTCTATATCCCGATTATATCCAAGGGATTTCAGCATCAGTTCTGGCAAGCCGTTAAGGCAGGTGCTGAGCAAGCTGGGAAGGAATTCAATGTTAAGATCACATTCGAAGGTCCGGAAACAGAGTCCCAAGTGGATAAGCAGATTGAAATGCTGCAGGCCGCTCTGGATAAAAAGCCAAGTGCAATCGGGTTTGCTGCATTGGATAGTCAGGCTTCTATTCCGCTTCTGAAAAAAGCGAAGGAGAACAATATCCCAGTTATCGCATTTGACTCCGGTGTAGATAGTGATATACCGCTTGCCACGGCTTCGACTGACAACATGGCAGCTTCAGCACTCGCGGCAGACAAAATGGCTGAGTTGATTGGTAATGAAGGCAAGATTGCCATGATTGTTCATGATCAGACGAGTGTAACCGGTGCAAGCCGGCGGGATGGCTTCAAAAAACAGATTGAGGAGAAGTACCCCAATATTCAAATTGTCGACATTCAGTATGGAGGAGGAGACCATTTGAAATCGACGGATCTTGCCAAAGCCATTATGCAGGCTCATCCAGATCTCAAAGGTTTCTTCGGAGCTAATGAAGGTTCGGCGATTGGAGTAATCAACGCGGTCGCAGAGATGAAGATGGAAGGGAAAATTACCGTCATCGGGTTTGACTCCGGTAAACAACAAATAGACGCCATTAAAAACGGTAGTATGGCGGGGGCAATCACGCAAAATCCGGTCGGCATTGGCTATGAGACTGTGAAAGCAGCTGTTGCAGCCATTAAGGGAGAGAAGCTCGAACCTGTAATCGACACCGGATTCTACTGGTATGACAAGAACAATATCGATAGCGAAGAAATTAAGGCGGTCATTTATGAATAATTAAGCTTGTTGATAGAGAACGGAGCCGCTTGAAAGGTTTGAATAGACCCTTCAAGCCAGCTTCGTGTCTGTCATTAGCTCTTGTTCATGTTCGATTGTCCGCTGCGTTCCTGATCCCGGAATGAACTCGGTGTTAGTCCCGTGACTTTCTTGAACAACATGGAAAAGTATTTCTCGTTCCCGTAGCCCACAAGGGATGCCACCTCGTGCACTGGGCTGTCGGAGTCTGCCAGCAGGCGCTTGGCTTCTTCAATTCTGCGGGATATGAGGTAGTTGAAGGGGGAGTCGCCGAGTTCTTTTTTGAATAAATGGGATAAATAATGCTGACTCACATACAGTGTATCGGCTATGTCCTTAAGGCTGATGCTCTGCGTATAATTCTTATCAATAAAATGTTTCGTACGAAGAGCGATTTCATTCTTGCCTTTAAGCGACTGGAATTGATGTTTCACATCCACAATGCGGTAGATGACCGTAATGAGAGACATGAGAAGGTTCGTACTCAGTGTCTCGTATCCGAGTACCTGGGAATCACATTCCTGCAGTATTTCGGACAGATAGCTTTCCACTTTATAGGCATATTTCTCACATGAAATGACCGGATCAACATAAGGGGGAAGCAGCATCCCCTGAGGAACACCATCGATATGAAGGTTGTCCACACCACAGTATATGACCTTAAAAGGTCCCGATGCTCTGGATCGCTCTTCATGAGGTACTCCCGGATTATATATGGCTACATCTCCTTGATGCAGCTCATAGGTTTTGCCACCGATAATAAACTCTCCGCTTCCTTCGACAATATAAATAATTTCACAGTAATCGTGGATTTGCGGAGGCCCGTAGAAAAATGACTCATCTACAACTTGACCGGCAAAAAGGAGTTCTGGGTTGCGTTTAAAACAGAATTGATCACTTTTGCTGTATGGTATTTCGATTTTAGGCACCGTAAGTCCCTCCAAAAATCCAGTGATAGACTCATTATATAATAATGTTCACTTTTATTGCTGTTTTGTTGTCAGGATACAACAATATAGTGGGTTATCGCCTGTCTCAAACCTCATTACAATAGATCTATAATAGTAAAATTCCAGGAGGTATTAGATCATGATTGAAAGCGATTACAGATGGAGAGATGGATTTCCGAAGATTGGCATACGGCCGACGATTGACGGCAGAAGAAAAGGGGTTCGCGAATCACTTGAAGACCAAACAATGAATTTGGCAAAAGCGGTTGCGAAGCTGTTATCCGAAAGCTTACGGTATCCCAATGGACAACCGGTGGAGTGTGTGATCGCCGATACATGTATCGGTGGTGTTGCGGAAGCGCAAGCGGCAGCAAAAAAATTTAAAAACTCCGAAGTAGGATTAACCATTACCGTCACTCCTTGCTGGTGTTATGGTACAGAAACGATGGATACCGATCCATCACTTCCGAAGGCGGTATGGGGCTTTAATGGAACGGGCAGACCGGGAGCGGTTTATTTGGCGGCGGTGCTGTCAGCCCATGCACAGAAAGGTCTTCCTGCGTTCGGCATTTACGGTGAGGACGTACAGGATGAAGGAGATAGCGTCATTCCGGATGACGTTCAGGAGAAGCTACTGCGTTTTGCAAGAAGCGGGCTTTCAGCAGCTTACCTCCGTGGAAAATCTTATTTATCGATGGGCTCCGTTTCGATGGGTATTGCCGGTTCCATCGTGAACGACACGTTCTTCCAGGAGTATCTAGGTATGCGCAACGAATATGTTGATATGAGTGAGTTTACTCGCCGTCTGGAAGAAGGGATCTATGATCCGGAGGAATATGAGGCGGCGCTGAAATGGGTGAAGGAAAGCTGTAAGGAAGGCAAGGACAACAATCCAGAGCATCTGCAGAGCAGCCGCGAGAGAAAAGACCTGGAATGGGAAACAGTTGTCAAAATGACGCTAATTACTCGCGATCTGATGATCGGAAACCCTCGTCTGGCGGAGCTTGGTTTCGGGGAAGAAGCGCAGGGCCATGGAGCTATTGCCTCCGGCTTTCAAGGGCAGAGACAATGGACGGATCATTCACCAAATGGTGATTTCCTAGAGACGATGCTGAATTCATCATTTGATTGGAATGGTAAACGCTCTCCGTACATTGTTGCTACCGAGAACGACAGCTTGAATGGTGTGAATATGCTGTTCGGTTACTTGCTGACGAACACTGCGCAAATCTTTGCGGATGTCAGAACATACTGGAGTCCGGCTTCGGTGGAACGTGTTACGGGATACAAGCTGGAAGGGAAAGCAGAGGGAGGAATTCTTCATCTGATTAACTCCGGTTCTGCGGCTTTAGACGGTACGGGTGAACAGGAGCGGGATGGCAAGCCTGCCATGAAACCTTTCTGGGAAATTACGGACGAGGAAGTTGAAAGAACGTTGAAAGCATCACAATGGAGACCGGCTTCTCTGGAGTATTTCAGAGGCGGAGGCTTCTCGACCGACTACTTGACCCGCGGTGGTATGCCTATGACCATGTCCCGGCTGAATCTGGTGAAGGGACTCGGTCCGGTGCTGCAAATTGCAGAGGGCTATTCCGTTGATCTGCCTGAGCATGTGCATGATACGCTCGATCAGCGGACGGACCCGACATGGCCGACCACTTGGTTCGTACCGAATTTGACAGGTACAGGAGCATTTACAAGTGTATATGAAGTGATGAATAACTGGGGAGCGAATCATGGTGTAATCAGTTACGGACACATCGGAGCAGACCTAATTACGCTCGCGTCTATTCTCCGAATTCCGGTCAACATGCACAATGTCCCTGCTGACAAGATGTTCCGTCCAAGAGCATGGGGCATGTTCGGCACAGAACACTCGGAAAGCGCAGATTTCCGTGCATGTCAAAATTTCGGTCCGCTTTATAAATAAGCTGGAGTTGACGAAGGGAGAAACCTTATGCAAAACATAGATACACGAAACGAGCTCTGCAAATATGCCCGTAAAATCGTGGATAACGGATTGGTTGTTGGACCAGGTGGAAATATCAGTGCGAGAGCCGGAGATAAGATGTACTTATCTCCGAGCGGCTTCGCGTTAGAGGAAATCGAACCGGAGCAGTGGATTGAAGTAGATATTCCAACAGGAGCTATTACAGATATCGGTCTACGACCATCTTCTGAAGTCCTTATGCATCTGTATGGTTACCGGGCGAAACCGGACATGGGAGCCATGGTTCACACCCATCCATCGCATTGTATCGCTTTTACACTGATTGAGCAGGAACTTCCAATTATGTTTCCTGATCAGGCGGCACTTGTCGGCAGAACTTCCTACATCCCATATATCATTCCGACAACAGATTTGCTGGCCGATGCAGTAGCTGAGAAAGTGACCGAAGCAAGCTCGATCCTGCTCGGAAACCATGGCTTGGTCACAACTGGGCGTAATCTTCGGGAGGCTTACTACCGTACCCAAGTTGTTGAAGAAAGCGCGAAAATTTATTTGAGCGCTCGTGCAGCCGGTACGCCTAAGCCGTTAAGTGATCAGGAAGTGGATGATATTGCGGCGCTTGAGAGTGAGGATTACCGTATTCAGCTGTTGCAAAAGATGAAGTAATCTTTTTCTTGAAGGGTGGTACTTTTGATGAACGATACATCTGCGGTACTGGCATTTGATATGGGGGCAAGCAGCGGCCGGGCGTTAATCGGAGAAATCATCCAGCAGGAAAAGGGAAAGCCGGGGCTGCTCAAAATTACTGAGATTCATCGTTTCCCCAATACTCCGGTCCAATTCGGAAATCACCTGCACTGGAATATAGCTAAGCTTTTTCAGGAAGTGCAGAATGGCATCCAGAAGGCCTTTCAATCCGGGTACACACCGAAAAGTTATGGTATGGATACATGGGGCGTGGACTTTGGACTTATCGACAGAAATGGAGAGCTCGTAGGCATTCCTTATCATTACCGGGATACGCAAACGATCGGTATGGTGGAGAAGACATGTGCACAGGTTGGTAGGGAGCGTTTATTTGATGAGAGTGGCCTGGCGTTCATGCCGTTTAACACGATTTATCAACTACATGCGATGGTGGAGGCCCGTTCTCCGAAGCTGGATATTGCTGATAAGCTGTTGTTAACGCCGGATCTGCTTCATTATTTTCTGACGGGACAGCAGGTATGTGAGTTTACTATGGCAACAACGACACAGTTGTATCACGTGAAGGACAGAAGATGGAACACACGGCTTATCGAAGAACTGGGACTTGATCCGTCTCTGTTCATAGATCCTGTGGAACCAGGGACGATCATCGGGCATCTTCAGGACTCTGTGTGCCAGGAGCTTGATGTTCCAGCTATTCATGCGATCGCTGTTGCTTCTCACGATACGGCATCTGCTGTAGTAGCCGTACCTGCTGACTCTCCAGTTTTTGCATATTTGGTATGCGGAACATGGTCCCTTCTCGGTACGGAACTAAGTGAGCCTCTGATCCACCCGGATGTACTGGAGCATGGATTCTCCAATGAAGGCGGAGCTCATGGCACTTTCCAGCTACTGAAAAACATTATGGGACTGTGGATTGTACAGGAATGCAAACGACAATGGGATCGTGAGGGGGACGGATACTCGTTCAGTGATCTTGTGGAGTTGGCCGAAGGGGCCCAGCATTTCCGCAGTTTCATTGATCCGGATGACTTACGTTTCATGAATCCTCCGGATATGACAGCTGCCATCCAGAACTACTGCCGCGAGACGGATCAGCCGGTTCCGCAAAGTAAGGGTGACATTGTGCGATGTATATTGGAAAGCCTTGCACTTAGATACCGTGAGGTATTGGAAAGAATCGAGCAACTCACCGGAAATCAGTATGCAGGGCTGCATATGGTTGGCGGCGGTATCCAAAATGAACTTCTCTGCCAGTTCACTGCTAATGCTCTGGGACGCCCGGTATGGGCGGGTCCGGTTGAGGCTAGCGCCATAGGCAACATGCTTGTCCAATTTATTGCGAACGGTACACTTCAAAGCCGGGAAGAGGGCATAGAGCTCGTCAAGAAATCTTTCCCGATAGTGTCTTTTGATCCACACAGCACAGAACAATGGAATGAAGCATTTGCCAAATACAGCGGAATCACCCGCGGTCTGCGCTCAAGTTAATGTATCACTTTTCTTACCCTTGCATGATATCTAAGAGAAGGGTTGCGTAGCGATGTTAAAAGGTATTTCGAACCTGATTTCACCCGAATTGCTCAAAATATTAATGGAAATGGGTCACGCTGATGAGATTGTGTTCGGTGACGGCAATTTTCCGGCAGCAAGCCATGCGCAGCGTCTGATTCGCTGTGATGGTCACGGAATTCCGGAGCTGCTAAATGCGATACTGCCATTGTTCCCTTTGGATGTTTATGTTGAATCTCCGGTTGCCTTGATGGCTGTCACACCTGGCGACACGGTGGAAACACCAATCTGGGATGAATACCGAAATATCGTAAGAGAGCATCATTCAGTGGAGATCGAGTTAGAAGAGGTTGAACGATTTGCTTTTTATGAACGTGCGAAAAAAGCGTATGCCATTGTTTCAACGGGAGAAAAAGCACTTTACGCTAACGTGATTCTGAAGAAAGGTGTCGTTGTAGAATAATATTCTCTTATAGTTTGTAGGACGACCTTCATCCCCAGCTTTTTGGGGTGAGGGGCGTCTTTTCATTTTCTAAGCAGGCCTGTTTGGTTTGTTTCTTACTTTATCAGATTCATCACACTCCATTGCAACTAGATTACTCAGGAAGGTTCAACTGCCAAGATACGCCAAACTGATCATTCAGCCATCCGAATTTTTTGCTGAACTCATAATTATCTATAGGCATGAGTGCTGTTCCATTTTGCATCATTTTCTTATAAAGGCTGTCGATTTCCTCTTCGGTATCACACGTAAGGTAGATAGAAAAAGATGGGGTAAACGTAAACTCGTGGTCAATGTAACTGTCGATACACATAAACTCCTGCCCCTTTAATGAGAATACAGCTTGTATAACTGTACCTTCTTCACCGGGTCCTTCAGACCCGTATCGAGTAATGCTTTTAATTTCTGAATCCTCAATGAGTGATGTGTAGTATTTCATAGCTTCTTCTGCAATTCCGCCTTGAAACATTAAAAATGGTGTAACGTTCTTCATATTTAACTTCCCTTTCTTCACATAATATTTTGTTGTTGTCTCTCTGTTTCAACTAACTGTTTAAGTCCCAAAAACATAAATGTAAACCCTAATGTTCTTCCATTTACATTCCTATCAATTAATTTTGCCCTCTCCAGAACTTTTATATGCTTTGAAATAGCAGCCAAAGACATATCAAAAGGCTGTGCTAATTTAGAAACTGTTTTTTCTTTTTGAGTCATCAATTAAACAACTTTATTGTTACTTAACAAATTATTACAGAAAAATAGGTGCAGTCTCCTCAAAATTTTGGGAAACTGCACCTATTTAGCATAAAGTGAACTTTTTTAGTGGCCTCGATGAAATCAGTGGTTTTTTTAAGAGATAATAAAGTATAAACACATCATGATACGATTTGCGCAGTGAAGCGATGAGTCTCCAAAATAATAGGAGTACCTGCATAGATATAATCACCTGGTGATTCAATGATCATAGCCTGAGAATTAACCTTGTATATACGGCCTTCCTGGATCATGCCGTTAATGAATAGATTGGTATAACTGTTCGGACCAGAGTCCGCTAAGGAAACTGCGGTGTTTCCATTATCATCCGTAAATTGATCAGCGTTTATAACGAGGGGAGCATCTAAAACGATATCCGAGTCAAGCTCATAAAAAAATCTTTGTACGTCCGGTAAGATAAATATAGAGGGGATAGTCACAACTCCCGGTTTACCTCTGGGCCCACGAGGTCCTTGATCTCCTTGTGGACCCTGGAGTCCCTGCGGACCTGGAGCTCCTGGCGTTCCTGCTAAACCTTGGGGTCCTTGCTGTCCTTTCGGTCCTTCTGGACCCCGAGAACCTTTCGGTCCTTCTGGACCCCGAGAACCTTTTGGTCCTTTTGGACCCCGAGTACCTTGTGAACCTTGTAGTCCTTGAGGACCTTGAAGACCTTGAGGACCTTGAGGACCTTGAGGACCTTCAGGACCTTGCAATCCTTGCGGTCCTTCTGGACCCCGAGCACCTTGTGAACCCTGAGGACCTTGAGGACCTTGAGGACCTTGAGGACCTTGGGGTCCTTGCAGCACTTGAGGCTTTAAAGTTCGATTAAAACAGAATAGCCTAGCCCTTCTTGGAGGGCGGCACTTTCTCCTCCTTTTAATGGTATAAGATCTTCTCCTACATTTATTTTTAGTGCTTTTTTTTCTTGGGGTAATGGATTTCATCTGTGTAATCACCTCCTCAGTATACGTTCATTTAACATATGTGGTTGAACGCTTAGATGAGTGGACATCTACCTGTTTTATGGAGTGAATGTAACTATGTTTATGTTCAATAGATCGATTTAGTTGAAAATAAAAGTAATTATAGCGGAAGCAAATTAAAGATATTAATCATTTACTAATATTGGCTATCGTTTCTGCCATTTATTAAAAAAACAAAAGAAAGGAGTGAGAACATGCCAGTTATCAAGCCGGTATATAATGCAGTCGCTACTGCTCCCGTAGCAACTGGAGGAACAATTAGTACTTCGGTGACTCCTGAAGTAACACGTTACTTTGCTTCAATCACTGCTGATATGATAGGTGCAGTTTCAACAACGATGCCTGCAACCAGCTTTGTAGATGATGCAAATGCAGCGATTACCGCATTTCCAGCCTTAACGGGGTCCGATTATTCCAATGTTTATATCAATGGAGTACTGCAGCAAAGCTCTCTCTCAACACTTACGACTGCCGATTTAGTTCTGGATACAACAGAAGTTTCAGTAGGTGTCCCGGTTCTTGTGGAAATTTCTAGTTTTGCTGACACAACATCAACAATAACAACACAGCCGACTATATCAGCACCAATCATTACTATTAGTTAATGCATGACAGGGGCTGTCCCATAAGATTTCATCAATGGAGACAGCCCTTGATTTTTTTTGAAAGGATGAACTTATTGTCTATTGTGTTTACATATAAGGGTTAAGAAATAGTTTGTTTCTTCCTTCCGATTATTTCATTCTTTTTGAACGGATTAGAGGATTTTTGTCCTCTGTTCCCGAATCCGTAACATAATCTGTTAATGGCGGTGAAAATATGAAACGTTAATTTGTCATGATATAACTTATGAACCGAATAATTAGGAGGTCAAATATATGCTAGTAGATAAAGAAAATTGGATTGTTGAAGCAACCATTACCGATATGCAGCAGGCGATGGGGAATGGCTGGATCACTTCAGAAGAAATAGTTCAGTTATATATAGATCGCATAAACCAGTATGATCCGAAGCTCCGTTCTATCCTTGAGGTCAATCCGGATGCTGTCGAGATCGCCAGAAGCCTCGATATGGAACGTCGGGAAAGAGGGATTCGCGGCAAGCTGCACGGGATACCGATCATGCTAAAAGATAATATTGATACAGGTGACCGGATGCACACGAGCGCTGGGTCGCTTGCATTAGCTGATTCATATGCTTCTGAGGATTCTTTTGTTGCCGCTAAGCTTAGGTCTGCTGGGGCGGTGCTGCTCGGAAAGGCCAATATGACCGAATGGGCCAATTCTATGTCAACGACCATGTGGGCAGGCTACAGCTCGCGTGGAGGACTGGTATTAAATCCGTATGGTCCCGGGGATTTATTCATTGGCGGGTCAAGCTCGGGCTCAGCAGCGGCAGCGGCGGCTAACTTATGCGCAGCTGCCATAGGCACCGAAACATCCGGCTCCATCATTAATCCGGCTAGTCAGACTTGCCTTGTCGGAATCAAGCCAACGGTTGGTTTAGTCAGCCGCACAGGTATCATTCCGATCACATACACACAGGACTCTCCTGGACCGATGACGAGAACGGTTAGCGATGCGGCGATTATCCTTAGTGCATTAGCAGGCGTGGATGAACGTGATGAGAAAACGCTGGCAAGTGCGGCGCATGTGAATCTGGACTATACGGAGTTTTTGGATGAAGCCTATTTGAAGAAGGCTAGAATCGGCATTCCCCGCCATTATTACAAGGATCTGGACAAGGACAGACTCGAGGTCATTGAGGCAGCCATAGAGGTATTGAAGGAGCAGGGGGCAACCGTCATTGATCCGGTAGACCTTCCAAGCCAAGAAACACAATGGAAATCGGTCGTTCTTAAGTATGAATTTAAAAAGTACCTCAATGATTATTTAGGCAAACTAGAAAAATCCATTCCTGTGCATTCATTGGCGGACGTGATCGCTTTTAATGAAGAACATGCTGACAAAGCTCTGAAATATGGGCAAAATCTATTGATTATGTGTGAAGAAACGAGCGGTACACTTACAGAGCAGGAGTATTTGGACAGTATAAAGCAAAACTTGGAGCTTGCAGGTGAACAGGGGATCGATTTTGTTTTAAGAGAACACCAGTTAGATGCGATTATGTTTCTAGGTGATGAAGACTGCAACGATCTTGCTGCTCAAATGGGTTACCCGACTATCACCGTTCCAGGTGGTTATGCGCAGGAGGGAGTTATTGCACCTGGTGGTTATAACACCAAGGGACCGCAGGGCGTTACCTTTGTAGGAACTGCTTTCAGTGAGCCTACATTATTCAAGCTTGCTTATGGTTACGAACAGGCAACCAAATATCGTAAACCTCCCGTTATGGATCCGTCGTGTTAGTGATTCTCCAATAATGGGGAATAGATAAGTAGGACAGCATGATATAGGAAACAGTAACATCAAGAGAGAAGGGAGAAGTTGTATGAAACGCAATTTACAGCATGTTCCGTACGGCTTCGAGCCACCAAAAGAAGGAGCTAAAGGAACCTTAATTTATTATGATACGTTTGGCGATACCCGGGAAGCGGATCTGAATACGGCACTTGAACTGCTGAAAAGCCAGTCTTTTGCCAAGTTGGTTCTATATCCACTTCATGAAGAGACCGTGAAACGGATGTCGAAGGAGCCAGCCAGTGCATTTTATAAGCGGGAAAAGCCGCTGATTGCATGGACAGACGAGTTAAACCATGGCAGTGTCGTTGTGGAGTCATGGGAAGGGAAACGGAAGAAGTATACCCCGATTGATGCGGCGCTTCGTCATCTGACTGAGAAATATCCGGCACCGTATTTTATTTATATGTCGCCGGAGATGGCTAATGTTTTCGCTTCCTTTTCTTCATTTGAGGAATGGATCGTCAAGTTGAGACTTATATTGTCGTCGAAGCCGGAACAGGTTCATTTGCGCCTCGAGAAGTTCAGCCATCGCTGGGATTCAGTTGAGGAAATACAAGCATGAAATAGCTAGAAATATTATAGAAGCAATGATGTAACGAAAAGAGCGAGTTTGAGGGTCATATCCCCACCAACACTCGCTCTTTTTCTTGTAATGTTGCTCATTTGATCAGATTTTTATTCTGAGGTTCTTTTTGTTGCCCGATAAAGACTTATGTCCTTCTCTCTAGGTACCTTAACAGCCGCTTAACATGCTTACGGGTAATTTTGAAAAATTCAATGTCTGTTAAGATTGTGTTTTTGCTGCCATAAGGTCCTGAGCTTATACTGATCATATAGATATGAGAAAGCGTCGGATTGGAGAATAATATAAAAAATACAAACATTCAATCCGGCAATAAATTTTTACGATGGGGGATATGTTTATGTTACAAAAGGTATTTATAGAAGATATACCCGCTTTAATAATGATAGGGCAGCACAGCCAAATCTATCAGAACATGAGTGAAGAACTTCAATCCATTGTAACTTTTGACCAATTCAAGTCGATGAGCGACGAATACATACAAGGTGTAATTTCATTTCAGGTGGATTTGAAGAGTAATTTCGATGGAATCACAACACTGAACTGGATCGACAATAGTGGTTTGAAGGGGATTCAAGCTGCTATGGATGGCTCGGGGACGATAGTCGGCCTTTTGTTGTGTCCGCTTGAAAGGTTTCCGGAGACCGATCAACAACAGACCGAGACGACATTCAAGCTTCCTTTTCGAGGGGAGTGGTTTGTGTTTTGGGGAGGCCATCACGTGATGAATAACTATCATTACGAACATGAGAGTCAGCGTTATGCTGTGGACTTAGTACAGATGAAGAATGGGTACACATATCAGGGTGATCCAGTGCACAATGAGAGCTATTATGTGTTTGGTCAAGATATAATAGCCGCAGCTGAAGGCAAAGTCCTTATGTCAGAAAATGATATAGTGGACAATTCCCCGGTAGGTGTTACGAACGAGGATCAGCCTATGGGTAATTACGTAATTATTGATCATGGGAATAGCGAATACAGTATATACGCCCATCTGAAACAAGGTTCTGTGATAGTGAAAGCGGGAGATCAGGTGAGCCAAGGCGATCTGATCGGATTATGCGGCAATTCAGGTAACTCCACGGAAGCCCACTTACATTTTCAGGTATCGGACAATCCTGATCTTTTTGAAGAAGGGTCGATCTCCTTGAACATTAAGTGGGAACAGGAAGCAGTTGTTATACGGGGCAATACGTTAGATGGTGGGAAGTAGACCGCGATCAGAAAGATAGCGGAATAAAATGATCACAATAAGCTGGTGCCGATAATAAATCGGGCCAGCTTTTTTAATAAGGACAATTTTTCGACCACTGTTAATGCGACGCGTTATGGTGTTCTGGGAACTTTCATAAAATATATTATGCGAGATATGATATTTGTATATTTACAATAGTGTGTGACATACAGTATGATAACCATAGGAGTTGATCATATGACTGAAGTGAATGAAATCATCAATGGTTTGATGCAGGAGCTGCGTCGAGGAACGATTATTCTCGGTGTTCTAAGTCAACTGTCAGAGCCCCAATACGGATACTCACTCGTATCCGTTCTGGAGGAAAAGGGGATCAGTGTAGATCCCGGAACATTGTATCCGCTCCTTCGCAGGTTGGAAAAGCAACAACTCTTAGAAAGTCAATGGGATACTAACGAAGCACGCCCGCGAAAATACTATTCACTTTCCCCTTTAGGTCAGGTAGTGTACCAAGAGCTTTGTCTGGAATGGAGAAATATGATCAGCAGTCTGGAAGGCTTAATTGACCATGGAGGAGGATAATAAATGGAGCTCATTAAAAAGTATGTTTATGCGGTAACACAAAAGCTGCCTGCGCAACAAAGATTGGAAATTGAAAAAGAATTGACGGGTCTGATCGAAGATATGCTGGACGAACGGAGTCATGGTAGGCCGGTGCAAGACAGCGACGTGGAAGAAGTGCTGCTTGAACTCGGTGATCCATCTGTCTTGGCAGATAAGTATCGGGGGAAGGAACGATACTTAATCAGTCCAGAACGGTTTGACCCTTACCTAGCTGTACTCAAGATTGTTTTGTTTTCGGTTGTGATAGCGATAAGCGTCGGATTTGTCATCGAATTATTTATGGGAACGGTCAATATTGCAAAACATATTTCAGAATACTTGGCTTCCTTGCTTTCCGTAAGTATTCAGGGCTTTGCATGGGTGACAATCGTGTTTGCGCTGATTGAACTCCGGGGAGATCGCCCTTCAGATAACAGAGATGGTGCGAAGAAGAGGTGGAAACTATCTGATTTGCCATCCATCCCTGATCCCAAAACCGTAATTAAGCCGATTGAGCCCATTATCGGAATTATTTTTTCAATTGTATTTCTTGTGTTGTTTACCTATTGGCTAAATCTGGTAGGCGTAACTCGGATCAGTGACGGACAGTCTACGATCATACCTGTGTTTAACGAAGAGGTGTTTCGTAAATACATTCCGTTTATTTGGGTGCTAGCAGCGATTGGTATCCTTAGGGATTGTATGAAAATGATTACGAGAAAGTGGACCCAACAAATCGTTGTCTTTCATCTGTTTTTTAATGTAATGTCTCTGATTCTAACCTTGTTCATGTTTACAGACGTATCCATTTGGAATCATCATTTTATGAATGAGCTGGTGCAGGCAGGTGCTATTACAGAAGGCAGTGAGGGTTTCCAAACGGTTAGTACGATCTGGGAGCGTTCTAGGGAAGGGCTTATTTATGTCATCGCACTCATTACAGTAATTGATTCCATTGCAACAGGTATGAAGCTTTACCGCATTAAATGATCGATCCATTAAGAATATGGGTAAAAAGGTAAAGGCCTCTTCGTCAAGAAGGAGGCCTTTTGTTTATTTTGCAGGACTATTAAATCACTTCATGGGACAAATACTTATAATTGAGATCAATAAAATTCATTAAAGCAAGAATATTTCCGAAAAATAATTGACAAAAATGTGGCTTGAATGTGTCTAAATTATGTACAAAGGTGGTATAATAAGGTAAGATGTTTTGTAAGCACTTTCATTTAATGAGTTTATTTACAGAGATTGGAGTGTATTTATTATGAACTATCAAATCAAATATGCCACCCGTATGAAAGAAGTTATTTTCGTTTCCTTGGTGTTCAGCATTATCATGTTTCAGATCGGGGTCTGGTCCCAACAATCGTTCCCGGTGCTGTTCTACGCTCAGATGGCAGTGAACGTCATCATGGTGATCGCACTCATTGTAGAAATATACGCCAGAATGGTAAGACGCGGTGTTGAAATTCAAAGCGATTCTAATGTAATTCGTATTCATGGAGAGATTATAAAGGCTGAAGACATTGAGGTTATCCGGGTTTCAGGCTGCCGAAGTGCAGCATTCGGCTTTAAGCTGAAGGGGAAGAAGAGACCGTGGGTTCGGAGCACATTTAAATTTATGGATGCCAATTGTGAAGGAATCCGTGAAATTTTAAAATGGGCCGAGTCACACAACATTGAGGTTCTTAAGATCGGACCTCAATCCCCAATGGTTAATGTGTAGATCAGACGCATTTAAAAAGACTTTGACCCGTAGTAAAAGCGGTCAAAGTCTTTTGTGTTCTAGCGATCAATATGTTCTACAAACCAGCGGACGATATGGCTTAATCGTCTTACACGAAGGTGCGGGTTACCGATTCGGGATAAATTGTGATCTGCCCCAGGAAAACGGACGAATTGAGTTTCCTTGCCCAGTCGTTTTAACGCCACAAACAATTGTTCACCTTGCTCAATCGGGCAGCGCAGATCCTGCTCGCCATGAAGGATGAGCAGAGGTGTGTGAATATCTTTTACATAAGCGATAGGGGAATGCTTCCAGAGCTTCTCTAGATCATCCCAAGGGTTGCCCCAAATTTGATCTTCCGTGAAGTAATATCCAATATCACTTACCCCGTAAAAAGATATCCAGTTCGATATGGAGCGCTGAGTAACGGCTGCTTTAAAGCGGTCCGTATGTCCAACAATCCAGTTAGTCATGAAGCCTCCGTAGCTGCCGCCCGTTACACCGAGGCGTGTTTCATCTACATAAGTGTATGTCTTCAGTACATAATCCACTGCTTCCATGAGATCCTGATAGTCTCTTCCGCCGTAATCACCGCGGACCGTATTCACATGAACCTGTCCGTAGCCATGACCACCTCGGGGATTCGTGTAGAACACAGCATAACCTGCAGCAGCTAGCAGCTGGAATTCATGCATAAAGGTATGGCCGTACATTACTTGAGGACCACCGTGAATTTCCAAAATGGCCGGAACCTTAGAGCCTTCTTTGAAATTTGCAGGCTTCATCATCCATCCCTGAATCGGCCAGCCGTCTGAAGTTTCAAACGTGAACACTTCCGGTTCGCTGAGCTCAAGCTCTGCCCATAACTCTTCATTGCAGCGGGTCAAGCGGTTCTCTTCACTGTTGGTTCGGTTGTATGTAAACAAATCACCTGGCTGCAAAGGATCTGCGGCTGCAAATACGATGTTCTCGTCATGTGTTAGTGCAAACTGGTAAATCTCACGATCCCCGCTGACCTCCACATGATGTTCCGAACCATCCAATGCAAAGCGTCCAATATGAACACCGCCATTACGGCTGAGCTGTACATAGACATACCGCCCATCTTGGCTGAACAAAGGTGCTGTTCCGGCTCCAGAACGCATATCGCTGACACAGCTGTGACCGAGCTGAACATCAATATCATCGTATAGTGCGCGATATGATCCGCCGTGTGTAGGTATCAGATAGATTCTGGTCAGAGTAGCAAATCCATGGGACAAGTTATCTGCCAGCATGAGAATGGAATTTCCATCCGGTGTATATGTTATGGAATCAATCGATAATTTTCCGTCCGTCATTTGTCTAGTCGACTTGCCTTCACGATCTACGATAAACAAATCACTCGTAAGCCTTAAATCAGGATTCTGATAATCATCGGATGAAATTTTAGCAGTATAGGCAATATCTTGTCCATCCGTTGACCAGGCAAAGGAAGATACATCAAAAGTTCCGGAAGTAAGTTGAGTGCAATGCTCCGTTGAGAGGTCCCACAGGAAAAGATGACTTCTACGGCCGTTCCACAACCCACCGCCATCGGCTTTAAATTTAATGCGATCTATCGTTTTTTCCTCAGGCATTTTAGGCTGATCAGCTTTTTCGTTTTCAAGTTCCAGTTCTTCCCCATCAGCTGTTTCAGCTTTGAGCAGTAAAGATTCTCCATCTGGAGACCATTTAAATGCGCTGACTCCATGCTCAACATTCGTGATTACGCGAGCTTCGCCGCCATCAGCGGGAATGATCCATACTTGTCGTGCGTCTTCATGTTTTCGAAGAAAAGCGATATGGGAACCGTTCGGTGACCAAGCTGGAGCAGCATCTTGTTCTCCCGCCGTAAAAGGAATATCACGGCTTCCGTCTGCATCCATCAGGCGAATATGGGAGCGATAACCGTCATGTTTATCGCTGACTGTTTTTGAGACGTACGCTATCGCGCCGCTCTGTTGAGAGACGACCGGATCATTCACCCAGTGCATACGGTGCAGGTCTTCGGCGGTAATGACACGTTTTTCACTCATGCTAAAATCCCCCTAATCAGATATGTGTGGATAAATTAAAATAATTACTATCCCACATTATCCCAGAGAAAAGAACAAAAATCCATCCATAAGTATAGAAAAAACCAGCTGATTAATTAGCAGCTGGTTAATTATGAGGTATTCAGAAAAAAATGTCTAATGTGTTTCCTTGACCTGAAATGCTTTTCATGAATTATGCTTCATAGGTGACAGAAATATGAGGAGGAAATAAATATGGACAAAAAACTAGTTTTTTTTGATATAGACGGGACTCTATTGGACCATGATAAAAAGGTGCCCTTGTCAACAAAGGAAGCGATTCATGAATTAAAAACAAACGGACACGAGGTTGCAATTGCGACAGGACGCCCACCGTTTCTGTTCAAGGAGCTGCGGGAAGAGCTAGGCATCGATTCTTATGTCAGTTTAAACGGTCAGTATGTTGTTTATAAAGGAAACGTAGTTTACAGCAATCCGATCCCGCCTGAGGTTCTTCATTCACTTAATGAATATGCTATAAGCTTGGATCAACCTATCATTTACACCAGTGAAGAAAATACGAAAATGAATATGACTTACCATAAGCGCGTTGAAGCTAGTTATGCCCCGCATAAAATACCTGTACCGGGATGTGATCCCGATTACTATTTGGGCAGACATATTTATCAGGCGGCTCTCTTTTGTACTGAAGAAGAAGAGTCAGCATATCTCGTGGAATATAATGATCTGCTCCGACTTGTGCGGTGGGATGAAGTGGCCGTTGACGTGATTCCGACCGGGGGCTCCAAAGCAGTTGGAATTGAGAAGTTTATTCAGCATCTCGGTTATTATAAGCGGGAAGAGGTTATTGCTTTTGGAGACAATCTGAACGATCTGGAAATGCTGCAGTTTGTTGGCCATGGTGTAGCAATGGGAAACGCTGACCCAGTGGTCAAGAAAATAGCCAGATATGTAACAAGCGATGTGGATCAGGATGGCATCATGCATGGACTTCGACAGCTCGGTTTACTATCCGTTGATAGAGCTGTATTGTAGCTCTATTTCCTACGTCCTTTGTACATGTTATATTTAGGTAAAATGAAGGATGAAGGAGAGAAATCTCGTGCATAGCCATCTAATAACATACTGTCTAACCCAAAAAGGAGCTGTAGAAGACTACCCGTTCGGTCCATCTCCGCTCGTCATAAAGGTCGGGGGTAAAATGTTTGCGCTGATCTCCAAATCTGAAGAGAACGGGTTTACCCATATAGCATTAAAGTGTGATCCGGTAATCGCTGAGAATCTTCGGGAACAGCATGCTGCCGTTCAGCCTGGCTATCATCTGAACAAGAAACATTGGAATACGGTCATCTGTGACGGCTCCTTAACGATTTCAGATTTACAGGATATGATTGATCACTCCTACGAGCTGGTATTTAAAAGTCTTCCGAAATCTATGCGTGATTCTATTTGTGAAGCGGTATGAATTAGAGTATCGCATGTTTGACGTCATGCGTTGATCGGCTCGGGCATAGGTTCAAAAGAGATATGTAATTTTTATCCGTGCGCATAGTATAATGGACGAATCAGGAAGTGAAGAAGCGAGGAGTCATTCATTATGCTTAAAGGTTGGAAATTTTCTGTGCTGGGTATTGTTATCGTTGGAATTACCGCAGCGGTTGCGCCTCAGTTCGGACTGATTGACTATGGAAGATCTGTTCCTTTGTTCATTTTATTCGTTTTATTTGTAGCGGCGCTGGAAGTCATGGACCGGCTCGGCAAGCGAAAAAAAGATTAATAATTTCATCTGCAATTAAAGGTGCGCCCCTCACCAAAACGTGATATATTAAGAAAAAGTCACTATGTGTAACTGGCGTAACATGGAATACCATGAGGGAGCACATAGATAACAGCCGTACGCCTGGGCAGAGGTAAGGAGATTCCATAGGATCTCCTTACCTCTTTGTGTTTCTAAAAACATAAATTGTCGAAAGGGCTGATCACATGAGCAAGGAAACGTTGATTTTGGATGGCAATCAAGTGGCGAACAGCATAAAAGAAGTATTGAAAGTACGTGTGGAAAGGTTGGTTCAAGAAGGGACAACACCTTGCCTGGCGACGGTCCTCGTCGGAGATGACCCTGCTTCAGAGACGTATGTCCGTATGAAGGGAAATGCATGCAAGAGGCTGGGGATTGACTCTAAACGTGTGGTATTGGATCAGATGACTTCTACTGAACAGTTAATTAATGTAATAAAAGAGCTGAATAACGACCCTTCTGTACATGGGATTTTGCTGCAGCATCCTGTACCGCATCACATTGATGAGCGGGCTGCGTTTGAAGCTATTTCGATTGAAAAAGACGTAGACGGTGTAACGATGCTCGGTTTTGCTCAAAATGCGTTTGGCCAGGCCCTTTTCCCATCCTGCACACCTGCAGCGATTATGGCAATTATGGATGCTTACCACATTCCGATTGAAGGAAAGCATGCGGTTGTCGTTGGAAGAAGTCCGATCCTCGGTAAACCGGTATCTATGATGCTTTTAAACCGGAATGCAACGGTAACGATTTGCCATTCCAGAACGCAAAACTTGGATCAACTGGTGTCACAAGGTGATATCGTGGTGGCAGCGGTCGGAAAACCAAACTTCATACAGGGAGATTGGATTAAACCGGGTGCTGTTATTATGGATGCCGGTTATAACGAAGGAAATATAGGAGATTGCGATTATGAAGCTTGCTTCCCGCATGCGAGTGCGATTACTCCTGTTCCAGGCGGAGTAGGACCTGTTACGATTGCAACACTGCTAAAACATACGGTTGATGCCGCTGAAAGAACGTTGAATTCATAAGTTTGAGTATATTTATAAGGAGGGCGAATATGGAGTGGTTAGCTGTACAGCCCTATTATAAGATTCAAAGGGAAGTTGGAAGTACGGAACAAATGACATATGAGGATAACCGAACGTTATATTTGTATCGCGATAAGATCGTAACCCATTATCGTGAATTTCCCATTGCTGATGTGTTTGATCTGTCTTACCGTCAGATGGGGGAGGCAGGGGGATTTTTATACCTGCATACAAAGCTTGGAGTTTATTCGTACACCGTTAAGGAAGACCCATCAGGTTTTATTGAAGCTTTTAAAAGTTTATAAACAATGAAGGCCATCTGGCTTTATTTATGTGTTGTGTTCGGAGAAAATTAGTCAGTCGGACGTTGAATTATCCGGATGTATTCACGTGGGCCAAAGAATTGGGCTCCTACATCCGTTTCCTTTGCGTTGATTGTGTTTATATTATACTTGGGACTGTGTGGTGCATACTTGGGTTCAGGGTAGTACACCTGGCTGACATGCCTGTTCAGCATAGCGGCACCCAACACAAGAAAAGCGAATAAAACACAGCATACTATAATCTTTCGGACGATCATTCTAATCACTCCTCACTTATGAGTGATGCCCATTTTATGTGTTTTCATTCACAATACCTTTGACAAAGCGTTATTCATAGGCTATACTGATTCACAGTTTGAGACGTGTTTACTTTTGAATTAATAACTACATATGGAAATAACCGGAGGAGCCTGCCAACAGCAGGCTCTTTTTGCGTTTTTTTGGTCTTACGAATTTTGGATTGGTAATACTGAGGAACGACTAACATATTTGGGTTAAGGAGGAATCAACTTGTCGCTGCTTCATGCCGCCATTATGGCACCTATTATTTTTGCCGTTCTGGTACCTCTTATTTACAAGTTTACGAAACGTATTCACACAGGATGGTTTGTCCTTCCTGTACCGGTCATCTTATTTGTTTATTTCCTAAACAGAATTCCTTCTGTACAGGAAGGTGAGGGAGTGCTCTCAAGCTTACCGTGGATACCTTCCTTGGGCATCAATTTTTCGGTATACCTTGATGGGCTCAGTCTTTTGTTCACCCTGTTGATTACCGGAATCGGTTTACTTGTCATCCTATATTCCGTCTTTTATATGGATAAGAACAAGGAAGCGGTTCATCGGTTTTATGTATACCTGCTTCTGTTCAAGGGTGCGATGCTTGGTGTCGTTTTGTCCGATAATGTGATGGTTCTTTACGGCTTTTGGGAGTTGACGAGCGTTTCATCCTTTCTGCTGATTGCTTTCTGGTATTCCCGGGAACGGTCAAGATACGGAGCTCTGAAATCGATGCTCATTACGGTATTCGGTGGTCTTGCCATGTTTACCGGTTTCCTTATGCTTTCCATAATGTCCGGAAGCATGAGTGTAAGGGAGATCATTGGTCAGGTCCCTGAAATAACAGACCATACCTTATTTATCCCCGCCATGATTTTGATTTTGCTTGGCGCCTTTACGAAATCGGCTCAATTTCCGTTTCATATTTGGCTGCCGGACGCGATGGAAGCACCGACTCCAGTCAGCGCCTATCTTCACTCGGCAACAATGGTTAAAGCAGGGCTTTATTTGGTTGCTCGCTTTAGTCCGGTGTTTGCCGGGCAGGCGGAATGGTTCTGGCTGGTTACAGCTGTCGGTCTTACTACGTTGATATACGGATCCATCCGGGCCATTAAACAGACGGATCTAAAGGCACTACTTGCGTTTTCAACGATAAGCCAACTCGGTCTGATTATGAGTTTGCTCGGGCTTGGCTCGGCTGCCGCTTTTTATTCCGGGAGTCCCGAATCTCTGATTTACACGAAAGCAACGACAGCCGCTATTTTTCACTTGATAAACCATGCTACGTTTAAGGGTGCGCTGTTTATGGTGGTTGGTATTGTCGACCACGAAACTGGAACGCGTGATATCCGGAAGCTTGGTGGTCTGATGGCACTGATGCCAATCACCTTTACGGTAGCTGCCATTGGAGCTTTCTCTATGGCCGGGTTACCGCCGTTCAACGGATTTTTGAGTAAAGAAATGTTCTTTACGGCCGTTCTCCATGCAACGGAAATGGATTTCTGGAATGTACAGACTTGGGGCGTACTCATTCCTGTTGTGGCTTGGATCGCGAGCGTATTCACATTCCTGTACAGCATGATTTTGGTGTTCAAGACTTTCACAGGCAAACTGCAGCCGGCCAAGTTGGATAAGAAGCCGCATGAGGCGCCGCTTGGAATGCTGATACCGCCAGTGATTTTGGCATCACTTGCCGTTGTATTCGGTTTGTTCCCAAACCTGTTGTCCTACTCACTTATTGAACCGGCGATGGCTGCCATTATGCCAGATATGCTCGCACCGGGTGAAAAATTTATGGTGAAGATCGACTTCTGGCACGGCTGGACAACCGAGATTTTTATGACGATAGGCATTATCGTACTGGGTACGATTCTGTACAAGCTTTATGGGAAACTTCGTGTGCTTAATCGCCCATTATTCAACCGTGTTACGTTCAACCAGCTTTACGACCGTGGATTAACTTCTCTTGAACAGGGCGGGAGAAAGCTGACAAGCAGCTATATGACCGGGTCTATTCGGCACTACATGATTTATATTTTTGGGTTCATGATCTTACTTTTAGGATACGCCATGGTGTATTCGGATGGGATCAAGATTAATATTTCACAATACGCTCCGATATCGTTTTACGAATCGATCGTCATTATCGTGCTTATGATATCAGTTTTGGCGCTTCCATTTGTCCGCTCACGTCTAGTTGCTATCATTTTGACAGGTATGTCAGGTTATATGGTCACATTGTTCTTTGTATTGTTTCGGGCGCCGGATTTGGCTCTTACACAGATGGTTGTGGAGACTGTCTCCGTCATGCTGTTCCTGCTGTGCTTCTATCATCTGCCGAAACTCAAGAAGGAGCATGTTCCTCTGAGATTCAAATGGACCAATGCGCTAATCTCGATCGGTGTAGGTGTTGTGATAACACTCATTGCTTTAGGAGCAACCAGTGACAGAATGTTTGAGCCTATTTCAGACTTCTTCTTGAAAGAAAGCTATACGTCAGCCGGAGGTAAAAATGTTGTCAACGTCATTCTAGTAGATTTCCGTGGATTTGATACGATGCTAGAAATCACGGTGCTATGTATTGCAGCTTTGGGTATCTATGCCATGATCAAGATCGATCCGGGTGATGCTATTCTCGGGCAACGGGAGATGAGATTGGATATCCTCTTACCGAAAAGCAACGACGTAATACTGAAAACGATCTCGAAAGTGGTCATCTTTATCATCTTGACGTTTGCGCTTTATTTATTCCTTGCCGGACACAATAGCACAGGTGGAGGCTTCGTCGGGGGATTAATGACTTCCTCAGCGTTAGTGCTACTTTCGATGGCGTTTGGTATGAATGTAAGCCAGAAAATGATCCCGGTAAACTTCAGAACGGTCACGGCTATAGGCCTTCTTTTCGCGTATTTTACAGGCATGGGATCCTTCCTGTTTGACATGCCGTTCCTCAGTCATGCTTTCGGCCATTTTGAACTGCCGCTGCTGGGAGATACTGAGCTTGCTACCGCTCTGCTGTTCGATACGGGTGTATATTTGGCTGTTGTAGGGGTCACCATGACGATCATTTATTCAATTGGGAGGGACAACTAGCCATGGAATTATATATGTCACTTGCGATCGGTGTTTTGTTTGCTGTTGGGGTGTACTTGATTCTCTCCAAAAGCCTGCTTCGCATCATTTTGGGAACTTCTCTAATTTCACATGGGGTTAACTTGCTGCTGCTGACAACGGCTAAGCTTAAGACAGGTGCAGCACCGCTGTTAGGGGAACAGGCGGAATCGTATGTTGATCCGCTCCCACAGGCGCTTATTTTGACGTCCATTGTTATCAGCTTCGGCGTGACGTCGTTCTTTTTCGTACTTGCTTATAAAGCGTATCAGCGGCTCGGGACTGACGATATGGAAGAATTGAGGGGGGAAGAGGATGAATAATTTGATCGTTCTTCCGCTCCTGATTCCATTGCTCACAGCAGTTATCCTCATTTTCCTTTCTAAAAGAGTAAAGGTGCAGCGATGGATAAGTCTGGTCAGTGTCTTCCTTAATGGGGTATCGGTTGTGCTCATTATGGATCAGGTTCAGGAGAAGGGGATTCAGACGTTATATATGGGTGGCTGGTTGCCGCCATATGGCATCGTGTTCGTGGCGGATATGTTTGCGGTACTGCTTGTGCTGACAACACTAATTGTGGCGGCAGGATGTCTCTTATACGCTTTTTACACGATTGGCGAGCAGAGAGAGAAGTATTACTTCTATCCGTTTTTTCAATTTCTATTAGCGGGTGTTATCGGTTCATTTCTGACCGGTGATCTGTTTAATTTGTTTGTCTGCTTTGAAGTCATGCTTATATCTTCCTATGCGCTGATCGTTCTGGGAGGTACCAAACGACAGCTTAGAGAGACGCTAAAATACATTTTGATCAACATCATTTCGTCTGCGCTGTTTGTTGCTGCCATGGCTAATCTTTACGGTGTGGTCGGTACACTGAATATGGCCCATTTATCCGTTCGTGTAGCAGAAGCAGGACAAGGCGGCTTACTGAGTGTGATCGCCATCATGTTTTTGATTGTATTCTCATTGAAAGCAGGGCTGTTCCTGTTCTTCTGGCTGCCGGGGTCCTATAGTGTTCCTCCCGCAGCTGTAACTGCGTTATTCGGTGCACTGCTGACAAAAGTAGGGTTGTATGCGATCATCCGTACGTTTACGCTCATCTTTTATCACGACCAAGGCTTCACGCACAATATCATTGCTTGGATGGCAATGGCTACAATGATTCTGGGTGGGCTTGGAGCTGTGGCGTACAAGGATATTCATCGGATTCTTAACTATAATGTGGTCATCAGTGTCGGATTTATCGCTTTCGGTTTGGCTGTAGCAACGAAGGATTCGCTTGATGGCGCGGTGCTTTATCTCATTCATGACATGATTGCAAAAGCGCTGATGTTCATTCTGGGAGGAATGATCATCTCCGCTGCTGGTACGAACAAGCTGAACGAGATGGGCGGATTAATTAAACGTTACCCGCTTCTAGGATGGATGTTTTTCATTCTAGCCTTGGCTCTGGTTGGGATTCCACCCCTTAGCGGTTTTCCAGGTAAAGTACTGATGGTTCGCGGCGGTCTGAGTGAAGGTGAGTTCCTGCTGACGGCGGTTGCGGTAGCTTCGAGCCTGATTGTGTTGTACTCCTTAATGCGTGTATTTATAGGAGCATTCTGGCGGGAAGATCACATGCTGCCTGTTCGGGACAAGAAAAAATGGCATGGTTCGGCTTATGTATCTGCAATCGGTCTATTAGTATTGGTTATTGGACTTGGGGTCGGTTCGGAATGGATTTATTCCTTCGCCGGACAGGCGGCTGAGGTTCTAACCAATCCGTCGATATACATTGAAGCCGTGTTAAAGGAGTAGTGGAGATGGGCCTTCAAATTGTATTAAATCTAATCATCGCCTTCGTCTGGATGTTTCTTTATTCGGACTGGTCTCCCCAGCGATTCATCCTTGGATATCTGATCGGTGCCATCCTCATTGGACTTTTAAACCGATTCTGGCCACGTGGATTTTATTTACGGAAGTTATGGGCGATTATTGCACTGCTCTTGCTGTTTCTGAAAGAGCTGTTTAAGTCGAGTTTTACCGTACTTGGTCAAGTTATTAGACCGAGACTGGATATTCGCCCGGGTATTTTTGCATATGAGACGGAGCTGGAAAGTGATTGGGAGATCACCGTGTTATCTTGCCTTATTTGTCTGACCCCTGGCACGCTGACCATGGAAGTGTCCCATGACAAACGGACGTTATACATTCACGCCATGGATATAGAGGATAAGGGCGATGTTGTTCAACAGATCAAGGATACCTTTGAAAAAGCAATTTTGGAGGTGACTAAGTAATGCTTAATAACATGCTTATCGCTTCCCTGGTTATATTGTCGCTTGCTATGCTCGGATGCTTATATCGGTTGATCAAAGGTCCTTCCATGAACGATCGGATTATGGCGCTGGATACGATCGGAATTATTTTGCTGTCTATGATCGCTGTTCTTTCGATGTTGTTTCGGACAGAAGCGTATTTTGACATCATATTGCTGATTGGTATTCTGACATTTATAGGCTCTACAGCCTTGGCAAGATTTATTGAAAGAGGTGATGTCATTGAACGGAGTAACGATGAGTGAAGTTGGAGAACTGTTGATCGGGCTATTGGTGCTGATCGGTGCGTTGATAAGCGCTGTGAGCGCATTTGGCTTAATCCGCCTGCCTGATGTGTATTTGAGATCGCATGCGGCGACCAAAAGCTCAACATTGGGCGTTCTCTTAATACTAGCAAGTGCGTTTCTGTACTTTATGTTCTATGTAGACCATGTTAGCGCTAAGCTTGTGTTAGGTATTATCTTTGTATTCATCACGGCACCGGTTGCAGGCCATCTGAATGGGAGAGCCGCTTACCGCTCAGGTGTTCCACTGTGGGATCAAAGCACGCATGATGACCTTCGCCCTGCACTCGAGAAGGAATATAAAAACAGCAAGGATAGAGGTGCAAAATAGAAGGATCACACAAAAATAAGTATATTGACATTTACTGGATCGTTGGCGATATAATAATGCTGAAGGAGCTGATATATTGTCAATGGTCCATTTGAACCGTCATGAATTCAATAGTCTGGATGAGATGTCACTCGGAACAACGTGTTTTGAACCGTTAATTCAAGCTTTCAAGGAAGTTCGTATGCGTGGAGGGGATGAGCGTACTTTCTATGCGGGTCTATCAGAGGGGCAACAGCAGCTGTTTATCTTTCGCGTGTATTATAATCACGTACATCACTCGCCGGAGGAATTATTTTGGTGGAGCGCATATTTCCTGGCTCAGCCACCGAAATGGTGGGCCTTGAAAGGCAGTTTCCAGGTTCATGGAGATGAGGATGCTACCCGGTTATTGGAAGATATAGAAAGCTTATTGACTGCTAAAGGGTATTCCCAGAGTTTAGAAATATTTAATGTTTCCCGTTCGGATATGACGGAGAACCTTGAACTTCTGAACTCATTTAACGATTACTATGAAAGGCTTCAAAAACACACTGAGGTAATTCATCAAAGGATTGCTCAATATATCCGTTCTCATCCCGATGAATTTGTTTATTTGGAATAGAAGAACGAAAAAACCGCCGATATGGCGGTTTTTTAATGTATAGAAGTGTTTATGTTAGGCATGTTGGTAGCGGTTCTCCATCTTTTTTCCTGCGAGCCACAGCAGCCAAAGGACACCAATGGCAATCAGTATACGCCACGGCTGATGAATGAATCCCTGCCAGTCATGACCGATAAAAGCGACCATAAAAATCATGACCGATTTGCCTGCCATAACGGCAATGATGAATGTTCTTATGGATACGGTACTAATACCGGAGGCTACATTGATGAGCGATGATGGGGTAAAGGGAAAGCAGTAGAGTATGAATATTGGAGTAAAACCTTTTTCCTCAATCCAGTGAAAGAAACGCTGTGTTCCCGGCATTCGCTTTTGGATGTACAGTCCGAGCTTTCCTCCCAGTTTACGTGCCAGCCAAAATACAGCAATGGAGCCGGCGCACACGCCGATCCATGAGAACAGGAACCCCAACCACAAGCCATAGGCGGCTGCGTTGCCCATTACAATGACGATAAGCGGCAGAATCGGAAGAAATGCTTCAATGAAGGGAAGTAATATGCCCGGCAGAGGGCCCAGGCTGGAATACTTGTGAAGCCAGGATTCTACCTGATTCATGTCGATATTTTTCATAAACGTCAAAACCTGCTCAATCCAATCTAACATAATAAGTACGATCTCCCCTATGGTTATCTGTTTATTTAAATAATGCTTTTATTTGATAAACTTATGCAGTCGTTTTATGTAAAAAATCAATGAATTTTATTATATCATATTAACCCATTGGGCCGCATATGAGCAAATCGGGGGTTTGAAAAACAGTTGTTAGAAGATATTGAATGCGGGTAATTTTTTTAGTTTGTCAGGAGATAATGCTGATGTAAAGCAACAATATTTGATCATTGCTAAGAATTCCTATATTATTATTTAAGTAATTTTCGACAATTATCGCGAAAGCGATGATATTCTACACTGAAGGGGTCCTCTGCATGTCCAAAAAGCACCGAAAGCTATCTGTCGGCGAGATCATCAAACGCTTCATTTTTATTACACTTGGAGCTATCATGATGGCCGTAGCACTCGAAGTATTCCTCGTCCCTAATACCATCATTGATGGAGGGATAACTGGTATTTCTATCGTTTTATCCAAAATTACTCCTATTGCACTTGGATTGTTCCTTTTCTTGTTCAACCTGCCTTTTCTGTTTATTGGTTACAAGCAAATTGGCAAAACGTTTGCCATATCCACGCTGTACGGCATTATCGTCCTATCAGTTACAACGGCGCTGCTTCATAATGTTGAGCCTTTTACGAATGAAAAAATATTGGCCGTTCTCTTCGGCGGATTGATTCTTGGATTTGGGGTAGGGCTGGTAATCCGTAACGGCGGGGCGCTTGACGGCACGGAAATCGTTGCTATTCTTCTCTCCAAAAAAATGCGTATACCCGTTGGCCAGATCGTTATGTTCATCAACGTATTTATTTTTATTGTAGCCGGTTTTGTTTTCGGTGCAGATTCAGCGATGTTCTCCATCTTCACCTATTATATCGCCGCGAAAGTTATGGACATAGTTGTTGAAGGTTTGGACGAGTCCAAATCCGTTACAATCATCTCCAATGATTATGAGGATATTTCAGATGCGATTAACGATCGCCTAGGACGCAGCACGACTCTGCTGTATGGTAGAGGAGGTTACTCCAAGGGAGAGACTCAAATGATTTACTGTGTAGTTAACAGACTTGAAGTATCTAAACTGAAAACCGTCGTCCAGGAAATTGATAAGAACGCATTTATTTCGATTCAAAATGTTGCGGATGTACTTGGCGGCAGCAATGTGAAGAAAGATATTCATTAGACGTAATAGACTACAGAAAGCATCTCATGTGTCAGAACGCATGGGATGCTTTTTTATTTCATACAAATAGTTAATTTATCTTGAAAAAATTTAGTAATCTTTATTCATTTAAATCCAACAAAAAGCCCTTTACAGGTATAACCTAGCAAAGGGCTTTTTGTTATAGATTGATTTATTTCCGTATCTCAAAAAATTCGCATTCATCACGTTTATGGTAACCGAGAGAGCTGACACCGGATTGTGTAATAATCGTCTCATTTGTAAACCGGATAACGATCGTACCGGAATCAATGAGATGATTATCTTTAAATATTCGAATTTTGTACTGGAGATCCGCTGCTTCCTGAAAATCCTGGTCTGTAATCAAAGGTCTGACAATAGGCATGACGTTGGTTGTGTCTCCTTTTATTATAGTGGGGGATTGGTGTGACATTTGCGGCAGACAGGGAAGTAGGTGTCGTTCCCGCCAATGACGATCTGCTCTCCGGTGTAGACAGGCTTTCCGTCTTTTACCCGAAGGTTCATAATCGCTTTACGTTCACAAAACCAGCAGATCGTTTTCATTTCTTCGATTTTATCTGCGTATGTCAACATGAGGCGGCTTCCTTCAAAGAGCTCATTCTGAAAGTCGTTCTTGAGCCCGAAACCCATCACTGGGACGTCTAGCTCATCCACAATACGAACCAGCTGTAGGATACTGCTCTTGCTTAAAAATTGACATTCATCAACGAGAACACAGTAAGGTTTAGGTTCATGACTACTTACAATTCCGTATATATCGGTATTCTCCATGATCGGAGTAGCTTGTCTTCTAAGGCCGATCCGGGAGGAGACATATCCAACTTCATCGCGGTTATCTAAGGCTGAAGTGAAGATTAGGACCGGTTTACTTTGTTCCTCATAGTTGTGTGCAACCTTCAAAATTTCAATCGATTTTCCGCTGTTCATTGCTCCATATTTGAAATATAACTGTGCCATTCTCATTTCCTTTCCCGTTGAACATGTAAAGTACATATCATTTTCTCATTATCAGGTGGTGTGTGTAAATAACAAATCTTATGAAAATAAAGACTGCAGTGCAGTCAATTGACTACAATGCAATCTTTTAGTCTAATCCAGCCTATATTTAATGGTGACAGCACCGAATCGCGATAACGAGTAAAATAAACAGAACCAGTTCTGGAGCGACACCTTTTTTGATAACAGGCACATGAACTGGGGCAGGTACACAACCGTGACCATGGATGTGACCATGCATGTGACCGTGATGGACGTGACCATGCATGTGATCGTGATGGACGTGACCATGCATGTGTTCGTGATGGATGTGACCATATCCATGTCCAGTCATGTGGTGCCCACCACCCCATTCTGTTTTCATATGAACATCAGGAACACCTTTTTCAGTTCTTAAGGGTCCCGTTCCTGCTCCGCCTGTTACTCCACCCAGACCAGCCATTACAACAGCTCCTTCTTGTTAAGTTGTGTGTTTATCTTGGGTATAGTATGACGGTAAGGACAGATGTACCTGTGCCAATACCCATACGGATTAAAGTTTTCTTTGGATCATCAATTAAAAGTGTCTTTTTTAAACTTTACTGACCGAAACTGTCAGTGAAGTTTTTTTGTACTTTAACTGTTCAGAACACCTATTTATGTTATAACATATGAAAGTGAATGATTAGTAACATTTGTAAGTTGAGTTTGGGAGTGATTTCGATTGTCTATTAATATTATCAAACTCCTGTTTGTTCCTTTTATTTCCCTATTTATTATCGTCTCATCGATTTTATTAGGGAAACATGTGAGTTTGGGACTGATGATTTTTACAGCTTTGTTATTATCAGTGAGTTTGGCTCTGGATTGTAAATACCCGAGACTCAAAGCGTTTCAGTTTATCTTTTTAGGTGCATTTCATTTCGCCAGCAATTTAAATTGGTGTATACTGCTGTATTACATCGTGATTATTAATCTAAACCAGCACAAAGAGAAGTTTAAAGAGACGATGCCCGTGGGCTTTCTGCTAGTCCTGCAATACTCCATCATTCGACTGACCTACACTCCATTAGATGAATACAACTTGCTCGTATCGATTTTTGATATCATATCATTGTTTGTTATCATTATGACGTTCCACATTATTATCCGTATTGAATCGGAGAAAATAACTTTAACGAAGCAGAACGATTACCTCATTAATCATGATTCGCTTACTGGTTTCCTGAATTACGAAGGCTACATGAAAACCGTTCAAGAGCTTACCGATAACAGGACTAACTTTCAGCTTGTACTGCTCGATATTAACAACTTCAAATCATTGAATGCCAAAGATATAGCCACAGCAAATGAGATTCTTATTCATTTTTCACGCTCTATACAAAACCACTTCACGAACATGCTTGGTTCCGCCCGATATGCAGGAGATCGGTTTGCGATTCTTCTACCATCTACTGATAGGGTAAGGGATTTAATGCCTTTTGATGAACTCGGCATACAGATCACCTACAGCGTAACTAAATTTCCCCAAGAAGCATCAACATTTCAAGAAATCATCAGCATGGCCGAAGAAAGAATATTCCAAATGCGTAGAGAAAGCTGGCTAAAAACCCAGGAAGAATTCATGCGCTCCGCTAAAATGAAAACGGTCGGCGAATTAGCGGCCGGTATGGCTCATGAAATCCGCAATCCATTAACAGCGATTAAAGGGTTTGTCCAGCTCTCCAAAATTCAAAATTACAACATTGAGCCATGGTATGAAGTCATCATGGGTGAAATAACGCGGGTCGGAGAGCTGACCGCAGAGTTTCTTCAGTTTTCCAAGCCTCATGCGAGCAATATGAAGCCGGACTCTTTACGTTCTTGTATGACCAGAGTCTTCTCTCTTTGTGAATCCGAGGCAGCCTCTCGCGGTCATTCGTTTACGATGGATATTCTGGATGATTCGGCTATGGTTTATATGGATAGGGACAAAATCATCCAGGTCATGATTAACCTTATACGTAACGCATTTCAGGCGATGGAGACGACAGGTCATGTCCAGTTCTCATTACATATAGAGGGTAAGACTGCAATAATTGAAGTTTCGGATACAGGGAAGGGAATAGCCGAAGCAGATATCGATCAAATTTTTGATCCGTTTTATACAACCAAAGAAGAAGGAACAGGGCTTGGGTTATCCTTATGCCAAAAAATCGTGGAGGATCATGGAGGCTCGATTTCCGTTCAAAGTGAGTTGGAGAAGGGAACTGTCTTCACGATAAGGCTACCGATTTCAGAAGCCCCAGTTTCTACAATATAAAAGGAACAAGGCTCCCAGGAATGAACATCTCCAGGAACCTTGTTGTTATTACTATTTAGATATTTACTTCTACCATCCAGCCGAACGGATCCGGTATGGTTCCGCGCTGAATGCCTGTTAATGTGTCGTACAGCTTACCGGAGATTTCACCTGTCTTGCCATCAGATATGACACGTTTTTCATCAAGCCAGTCAAGTTCACCGATCGGAGAAATGACAGCTGCAGTACCTGTGCCGAATGCTTCTTCCAGAGCGCCGCTCTTTGCGTCGTTGAACAGGTCTTCGATGGACATCGTACTCTCTTCCACGGGAATGTCCCAATGCCGTAGCAACTGAATAATCGAGCTCCGGGTAATGCCGTCCAGGATACTTCCATTTAGTGCAGGGGTATGAACGGTTCCATTGATCTTGAAGAAGACGTTCATACTGCCGACCTCTTCGATATATTTACGGTGGACACCATCCAGCCACAGAACCTGGGAGTAACCCTTTTCCTTAGCAATTTCTTGTGCCTTCAAGCTGGCAGCATAGTTACCGGCGGTCTTAGCTTCACCAATTCCGCCTCTTACCGCACGCACATATTCACTTTCTACAAATATTTTAACTGGGTTCACACCTTCTGCGTAGTAGTTGCCTACTGGCGACATGATGATGATGAACTGATAATGGGTTGAAGCATCAACCCCAAGCGCCGGCTGCGTTGCAATAACAAACGGACGGATATATAAAGAGGTACCGGGTTCCGTAGGAATCCATTCCTGATCAACGGCAATTAGGCTTTTCAATGCATCAAGAGCTAACTCTTCATCCAATGCCGGCACACCCAGACGTTCATTCGAGCGGTTTAGACGCTGAATATTTCTTTCCGGTCTGAAAAGAAGGACCTTTCCTTCTGTGGTTTTGTATGCTTTCAATCCTTCAAAAATCGTCTGGCCGTAATGAAATACTTTGGCAGCGGGGTCCAGTACGATCGGTTGATAAGGCACGATCCGGGGTTCATGCCAGCCTCGATCGTCAGTGTAATCCATAATGAACATGTGATCTGTAAAGTGAATACCGAACCCTAACTCATGTTGAAGCGGTTTTTGTTTTTTCTTTGTTGTTGTTTGGATATCTATTGATCTAGCCATTGTTCCCATCGCTCCCTAACATATTTATTCTTAATTGAATGCTATCACTTCAGAAGGTATATTTAAAGTATCTATTTTGTTTAATTATCATATCATTTAGGTATGGGCGGACAGGTGAATGTTATGGACATGCGACAAATGAAGTATTTTCTTGCCATTGCCAGGGAAGGTCAAGTCACCCGTGCGGCCAAGCAGTTGAACATGGAGCAGCCACCGCTTAGCCGTCAGCTGAAGCTGATGGAAGAAGAGCTGGGCGTCAGATTATTTGATCGAACCTCCAAACGCCTAAACCTGACGGAAGCAGGGGAGCTTCTTAGGCAGAGAGCAGAGATTTTGCTGGCACAGTTTGATGAAACCATTAAGGAAGTCAAGGAGATAGAAGAAGGTGTAAGGGGAGTTCTCTCACTTGGATCCGTGGTATCTTGTATATCATTGTTGCCGCACCGCATCCAGTTGTTTAGAGAAACATACCCGCAGGTGACCTTTAAGATTCTGGAAGGTGATCATATTTATTTGGGAGAGCTGCTGCAGAAACGAGTCATTGAGCTGGTTGTAGCCAGGCTTCCTTTTGAAGCACTGACACATATTGATCATTGTGAGGTGCTTCCTCTTCCATCAGATCCTTATGTAGCCGTCATTCCAAGTTCGTGGACTTCTCAGATCGGAAAAAAGTCCGTACAGATGAAGGAACTTGCACACTTTCCATTCCTGACCCTGAAGACGGACAAGACGACACGTATGCATGAGCAGGTCATGAATGAATGTAAACGTCACGGCTTTCAGCCTAATATTATCTGTGAATGTTCGAGTGTGGCGATTATTATGTCACTTGTAGCAAGCGGGATCGGAGCGACGATCTTTCCTAAATCGGTCATGTCATCATACCCCGTCAGCGTTGTTCAAATGCTTGAAATCGAGGATGCAGACTTCCAATCCGAAGTGGGGATTGTCTGGCTTAAGGACCATTATTTATCCAAAAGTGCTCAGCGTTTCATTGACAGTTTTAGAGAGAGGTCCATATAGCGAATTAAATAGAGATAATATATGATTTACTTATATGAATGAAAGGTGGGCGAATCTATGATTATGCATATCTTGAGTTATTCGGCTTGGAGACAGACCCTTCAGGATGGGGAGTACGCTCCAGCAAGTTTAAAAAAGGAAGGCTTTATTCACTGCTCCAAACCGGATCAGGTTGTTGACGTTGCGAATTCTATATACAAAGGTCAAACCGGACTCTTCCTGTTGTTTATAGATGAAGAGAAGGTTGAATCAAATATCGTATATGAAGATTTGTACGAGTTAGGAAAGCTTTTTCCACATATATATGGACCTTTAAATTTAGATGCGGTCACCCAGATTGTAGAGTTTATACCAGATGAGGACGGAAACTTCACGTTGCCAACCGGAGTCCTTCTTTGAAATTCTTCACTAAGCAGTGGTATGAGGAAATGCATGTCAGAAAAAACGTTTGACAATACGAAAATCGGTACTGGTGATCGATCTGCGTTTGTTGATAAAACAGTGTTCATGAAACCATCGTCTTCTGTAAACCAGAAGACGATGGTTTTTGCTACTGATGAAGATTGTATTAGCTATTTACGATACCTAATACAAAACCATCATAACCTTTACTGCCAACCGTCTGAATGGCAGTTGCCGTAATCTTGGGTTCCTCAGCTAACAGATCATAAAACGTCCTTACTCCTTTGACACGGGGGTCTTGACTATTTTCATTAATGACCTCGCCTTCACGAATGACATTATCTCCAATAATAACAGTTCCAGGATGAGAGAGATGAAGTGCCCATTTTAGATAGTTTGGATTATTTGGTTTGTCAGCATCAATAAATATAAAATCAAAGGGTTCTACACCCTCCCTTTCCATTTGAGCCAATTGATCTAAAGCTTCTCCTACTCGAAGTTCTACAATATCACTTAGCTGAGCAAGGGATATATTCGCCTGTGCTACCTGAGCATGAACTGGGTTGAGTTCCAATGTCACTAATTGTCCATCAGACGGTAGTGCTCTCGCCAACCAGATTGTACTGTATCCCCCCAATGTACCAATCTCCAAAATTCGTTTTGCGCCTTTCATTTGAGCTAATAAGTTTAATAACTTCCCTTGACTTGGTGTAACATCATAGGGTGGTAACCCTGCCTGTTGATTTGCGGACAACACTTTTTCCAGTACAGAGTCATGTGGAATCAGACGCTCCGTAATATACTGATCAACCTTCACCCATGTATTCGCTTGATTCATACTTATCACTTCTCCTCTTAATTTTTTTACCTTCAGCTGTATTGTATGTGAGAATTAATCATAAAAATAATATATGTTTCTGGTTGATTCATACATATAATATATATATTTAAAGCGAAGGGGGCGTATAAATGAATTTACATGCATTACGCTTATTTCATGTGGTCGCATCTACTGGAAGCGTGACACGCGCTTCAGAATTGTTAAATATAAGTCAGCCAGCTATTACCGCTCAAATTAAGAAATTTGAGAAAGAGTTGTTACTCACCCTGCTTAAGCCTCTAGGAAGAGGGATTGCACTAACTGATGCTGGTGAAGAGCTTGCTTTACTTGCAAAAAGACTTTTCGCGGTTGAACAGCAAATTGAACAATTCGCTCAGGATTATCGTAATGGTACGAAAGGATGCATTAGATTAGCCGCAACGTATTTACCCGCTCACTTCCTGATACCCGCATGGATCGCAAAGTTCAAACAACAATATGAACAGGTTGAAATGATGATTACTACGACCAATTCAAGTGATGCGCTGAGGCAACTTTTAAATGTAGATGTGGATATCGCTATTTATGGGGGGATAGCCGAGAAATATCCGGACACGATTCTGACAGAGGAATTGTTTCAAGACGAGTTATGGTTTGTAGTTGCACCTAATCACCGATATGCGAATCAGCAAGTTACTCTGTCCGAAATGATGAAAGAACCTTTTGTTATGCGTGAGGAAGGTAGTTCAACTAGGGAGAGACTATTATCTTTATGTCGTACATACAATTCATCAGTTCCCACAATCTCTTTGCAATTTAACGGACTGCATGAAGCTATCACAGCTGTTATTGCCGGATACGGTGCAAATTTCGTCTCATCATTGGTTGTGCGCGAATATGTAGAACGTGGTGAGCTGTCCCGAGTTTATGTTGAAGGAATCCATTTAAAAAATTCAATTGCTATTTGTACACGAAAAAACGAACCATTATCAGCTTCCTCAATGAACCTCATTCAGATGATCCGTCAAAATCCATATATCAAATAGTGGCGTTGAGTTTTGACATATTGAAACAAGCATATTACATATATTGTAAATAAATGAGGATAAGTAAAATTTACAGGAGGAGGGATGAGGTTGACAGATGCTTTCGTGGCACGGTCGTTAGACGAGATACAATTCTGGTCAAGAATCATGAAGGAGCACTCCTTGTTTCTTCGATTAGGCTTTAGATGCGAAGATACCCAGCTTATTGCCGAGGCGATGCAGTTTCAAGCCACTTTCGAAGATATCGAGAGAAGGTCCCACGCATATTCTTTAAATACGGATCCTTCCACGATTAGGGAGTTTAATTCGGAAGTGCAAAACGCAGCAACTCATATTTGGGCGTTTAAAAGAAAGGTGCTCGGTCTCATATTACGATGTAAACTTCCCGGGCAAACCAATTTTCCGCTATTGGTCGATCATGTAAGCAGAGAAGCGAATTATTTTCGAAATCGGCTCCATGAATTGAATACTGGGCAACTGGAGCCTTTGCATGATGCGATTATCGACGAAAATGTATTTTTCTTAAGAATCATGGCTGACCATGCAAAATTTATAGGCCATCTGCTGGACCCCTCAGAGCGGAAGCTTGTAGAGCAGGCTAGGGAGTTCGGTCATGAGTTTGACCAATTGATGTTTCAGGCTATAGATTTAAGTTCGATGCGACCACAATCACAAACCGTACCGTTATTAAGTCAATTTGTCGATGAAAACAAAGTATCGGTAAAGTCCCTTCGCGATTTCAAGAAAACAGCGGCTGACTTGATTGAGCAGTGCCGAATAAAGAGCATTATTCATCCGTTGTTGGCAGACCACGTGTTCCGCGAAGCCGAAAGGTTCCTCTTCATTCTTGAAATGTTTGATCGATCCTTATCAGGTCATCATGTCAACAAAAGAGAATTGCTCTTTTAAGCTGCAAAGTCATTGAACCATCTTCTCTATTTTCCATATATTGAATCTTAAATGGGATCTAGGGAGGGGCTTTTTCATGAGCAAACCAGTAAAAGGGGTTTTGTTCTGTTTAGACGATTCTGATGCTAACTCTGAGCATTCTCATAAGCTGTTTATTACTTCTTGGGACGGTAAACCTGTTAACCTTCATGTTCATCCATTTTCCGGTAATACCTCGTATGATGTAGGTCATTATCATCACTATGCCGGCATTACAGAGGCTGCACCATCCGGAGTTCCGCATGTCCACAATTATTATGCCGTAACTTCATTTAATGATGGGCACAAGCATACGATTAGGGGCACGACAGGGCCTGCATTCCCTTTATCGGAAGGGGGCCATTATCATCATTTTGAAGGCTACACTACGGTTAATGGAGCAATTCCGCATACCCATAAATACGCTGGAAACACAGGGAATGAAAAAAGCTATTAAACCAATATGAATCAGACCGGGCTGCTTGTCATGGCAGTCTTTTTTTTCGTTCAAAATTTGTTAGAAGAGATAGAAATCATGTCCCCAAATCAAAGGTGCTATATGGTAACTTAAATTATGGATCATTTTTTTTGAGAAATTGTCAGAAACCAAGAACTTCCCGAGTCTATATAGCAGGTCAACTTTTTGAAAGCGGGGTTATATGTTGAATACTTTGGAAGACAGCAGCATCAAGGATTGGGAAGAGCTAGAAGACAGAGAACTGGTGAAGCGGGCTCAGTCTGGTGAAAACGAGGCGTTTGGAGAACTGGTTCGTCGGCATCGCGCCAAGGTGTACCGCTATGCCAGAGCGTATACTCAAGAATCCTCCCTAGCAGAGGATATTGTGCAGGATGCTCTCATTCGAGCATTTATGCATCTTGGTAAACTGGTCGATGTGGAACGATTCCTGCCCTGGGTACACCGAATTGTTCGAAACCAAGCGTTCTCTAGACTGAACAGCTCAGCAGCTGTGAAGGAACAGTCGTTTACCGCGCTGGCTTCCATCATGGAGCGGGAGGTTAATGATTCCGCAGATTGGAATGATCTCGATGGTATTTTGCGGCGTCTTAACCAGACCCACATGGAGGACATGTTTATGTCAGATGTCCCGGAAAGCCGGTTGATGCAGAAGGAAACGCTTCGCGTCTTGGCTGAGATCATTCAATGTCTTAAGCCGAGGGAACGTCTGATTTTTGAATCCCATTTCTTCGAACAGCTGTCACCACAAGAAATCGCGAATCTGTTTCAGCTTAAGACATCCAACGTGTACCAGATTATTTCTCGATCGCGAAAAAAAGTTATTCAACAAAAAATCCGTGTCACAGTTGACTCTTATATTAAATCGAGAAGGGATTTGGGGATTATGAAAAAAACGGTACTTGCGTACAAAGAGACTCTATCAGAGGTCAAAACTTGGACATCGGCTGCAGAGTCAATCTATAAAATGCTTCAATATACGGATCATAAGCTGTCACTCCCTATGATCATGGGGCTTACAGGTCATGCGTTCCGAATCAATATCGTACCAGAGAGTGTTCATATTGCGGGTCCAACAGCGTACAGCTTTGCAGAAGTTCTGACAAGAGGATTAAAAAACATGGGCTTCCGCTCTAAGACGGTAGATGGGAAGTTGGCTGGAATAGGTCCCAATACGAACTTGCTTCAACAAGACCAACTAAACGTTAACGCAATGGAGAAACGTGATATCCATCAGGCGCTACCGGAGGCATTGGAGCTTATACATCGTTCTTTGGACCGTGGAGTGCCGGTGCTGGCGTGGGATCTATTTTTCCCGGAGTTTGGTATTATATATGGGTATGATGATGCACAGAGCTCCCTGTTCGCCGAGGAATGTGGAAGAAAGGATACGCTGTCTTACGATAATCTAGGACGCAGTGTGCTCGAAGAAATATTCGTTCTTGCTATTGAGGACTTCACCGAGGTCTCATTACGTGAACAGCTGCAAAATGCACTGCAATCGATTTTGGAGCATTACGATGGGGAAGAGGGAAATATCCCAGTTGATAGTGTTAAAGGTTTGGCAGGATACGATGTGTGGATGAAAGCTTTCGAGAATGGTAGCATTGAGCCAAACGGGAATGCTTACAATATCGCTGTGGTCAGAGACGCTCGAGGTAATGCGGCTGCATTTTTCAAGGAGCTTCTGGAAAATTGGCCGGCGGAACAGGATCAAGACCGGAACATCCGGGATTGGTTCGGTGAAGCGGAAGCTGCTTATCGAAATATTACGAAACATTTTGATAAGCTGCATGAACGGTATCCGTTCCCTGAAGGAGGGACGCCGAATGGACAGTCAAGAGCTGAGGATATTGAACAAATGCGTCTTATTAAAGAAGAAGAGATGAAGGTGGTTGAGGTACTGCGTAAGATTCTGAAAGGGTTGTAAAGCGCGAAAGATAAGAGTCGCGACCATTTACATTCACCATAATTTATCATACAATATATTAATAATATATTGAAATTTTCTACCCCACTTTTTTTTGTTTTCTGGTATCCAAAACAAAAAGGAGTGGGGTTTTTCTATGGAGGAGAGAGTCTTGTTTCAATTGCTGAAAAATTCGCTGTATGTATTTTTGGGAGCCTGCTGTTTCGGTATTCTGTCGACGGTAGTCAAGCTGGCTTATAGCAAAGGGTTTGTGTTCGAAGAGATCATGATAAGCCAATTCGGAACGGGATGGATGATTCTGCTTGTTCTGATGCTATTTTTTGCGAGGAGAAAAGTATCGCTCAAACAATTTGTCAGACTCGCGGGTGTCGGTCTATGCACCTGTTTAACAGGGGTGTTCTACTACCAGTCTCTGCAGAGTATTCCCGCATCTATTGCAGTAGTGCTATTGTTTCAGTTCACATGGATGGGGGTTATTATTGAAGCGATTGTGACCAGGTCAATGCCTGACAAATCAAAACTGGTGTCTATCGTTATATTGTTCATCGGTACGATATTAGCAGGAGGATTGATTGGAGCAGATCATCTCCAGCTTAATCTGAAAGGTACGTTACTTGGACTCGCTGCTGCTCTCATGATGGCGTTGTTTGTATTTTTCAGCGGGAGAGTGGAGACACAAATGCCGTCGATTACCCGCAGCTTCTATATGTCATGTGGCGGCTTGATCCTGTTAACCGTGCTTTTTACACCCAAAGTATTTTTAGAAGTATCGCCTGCCGGCGGCCTGTGGGTATATGGGCTAATACTGGGCACATTCGGGGTGGTGCTTCCAGTTCTGTTGTTCGCCATGGGTGCGCCTAAGATTAGCACGGGGCTGGCAACCATACTTGGAGCAGGAGAGCTACCGGTTGCAGTGATCGTATCTGTCCTTTTTTTGAATGAGCTTGTCACGGGATTGCAATGGATTGGGGTATTGGTCATCCTTTTAGGTATCGCGTATCCGCAAATCGCAACTGTTAGAGCTAAGACAGCACAAAAAATATAAAGGATAAAGGCAGATGGAGCGAAAAAGAGCTTGTATGTTATTAAAAAAGCGTGAAAAATTTGACAATTAGCCGAAGGTTCGGAACGAAAACGGATACTTAAAGTACATCATAACCATAGAAAGTTGCAGTGATGCTCCTTAAAGGCTTAAAATCTATAGGGGAGAAGAAATGATGCTATTTATTCATTTGATCCATCACGTAACCGAAAGGACGACTTGAAATGAACCAACAGCAAATAGGACAACTTAAAACAATCCGAAATGAAATTACCCGTTTTATGATGAAATATAAATTCGCCTTGGATGAAATCGAGACAAAAATCGAGATATTGAAAGAGGAGTTTCAGGCTCTACATGACTACAGCCCAATCGAGCACACGAAATCAAGGTTAAAATCCTTGGAGAGTATTTTAAAGAAGTTGTACCGTAAAGGAAACGATCTTTCTCTGGAATCCATTGAAGAAAATATTAAAGATATTGCGGGTTTGCGCATCACCTGCTCTTTTCTTTCCGATACTTACAAAGTCAGTGAAATGCTGCAGAAGCAAAGCGATCTGAAAGTGATAAACGTGAAGGATTACATTAAAGATCCGAAGCCAAACGGATACCAAAGTCTTCATTTACTCGTTGAAGTACCCGTGTTCTTGTCTGACCGTGTAGAGAATGTGTGTGTAGAAGTGCAGATACGGACCATAGCCATGGATTTCTGGGCAAGTCTGGAGCACAAAATATTTTACAAATACAATCAGTCTGTACCGGAACAGCTGCTGCTTGAGCTGAAAGCTGCGGCGGATACGGCAAATGACCTTGATCATCAAATGGAGCGACTGCAGCGTGAAGTTCAGCTTATCAAGGACTCGCATGCTGAGGAAGCTTTGTTAGAAGAACTTCGAAGCTTTCAAATGAACAATCAACAATTTAAGCTGCCTGCCGGGTTGATCGAAGTACTTAAGAAGGATTTATGAATTGTTAGCTGAATAGCAATTGGGAACTGAATCGAGGAGGACTCTGCGAACTATCGTAGAGTCTTTTTCTTATGATTCTTATGATCTGCAAACCAAGCCAAAGAAGCGTCTATGTCATCTCTAATTAAAATTTCATGAAATTATGTCCTAAAATTGAATTGACATTTAACTTTATATACAAGTAAAATACATGTATGTATATTGACTGACATGATTGACACTCAAAGGATATTTAGCTAATGAGACATGTATAGCTCTGTCAGAATACATAATCGGTCAATACATCCAACATAAAATGTTAGCGTTTACTTTATTTAATGCATCGGTGCATTTTCGAGAGAGGAGTGAAGGGATTGGAAACCGTCATTCAGACCGCTGATGATTTGAAACAAACCGTACCAAAACGTAATCGCTGGCAGCAGGTTCAAACGAGAATGTGGAAGGACCGTTACTTATATCTGCTACTGCTACCAGGTCTCTTGTACTTTCTCATTTATCGCTATTTGCCGATGCTGGGTATTACCATCGCATTTAAGAATTTTAGTCCTTTCATAGGAATTGCGGATAGCCCGTGGGTCGGGTTAGACAACTTTCGCAGGATATTTGAGAATCCCGAAGTGCTGCAGGTCATATGGAACACTCTGATCATCTCATTTTTACAGATTGCATTTGCGTTTCCTGCACCGATTCTGCTCGCCATCATGCTTAACGAGATCGCTAATCCACTGCTGAAACGGGTGATGCAGTCGGTAGTATACATGCCTCACTTTTTATCGTGGGTTGTCGCTGTCGGCATCGTTACGATCTTTTTCCGGAATGAGGGATTAGTGAACGATATACTAAGGGAATTGTTCGGTGTACAGCAGAGTATTGGATTCCTAACGGAACCAGATTATTTCAGGCTGTTTCTGGTGCTTGAGGTCATTTGGAAGGAAGCCGGATGGGGAACGATTATATTCCTTGCCGCCCTCGCGGGCGTGAACCCAGCATTATACGAGGCCGCGGTTATGGACGGTGCTAGTCGTTTTCGGCAAATCTGGCACATTACGTTACCAGCTATACGCAGCACAATAGTCATCATGCTTATTATCCGGCTCGGTGACGTGCTCGAAGTCGGATTCGAACAGGTATTCCTCCAACTCAACGCGTTTAACATGCAGATTGGTAATACGCTGGATACGTACGTTTATTACAAAGGGATTCAGCAGTCCGATTACAGCTTTTCCACAGCGGTGGGGGTCTTTAAAGGATTGGTCGGCCTTGTGCTAGTGATGTGCGCTAACAAACTGTCTAAACGGTTTGGCGAACAAGGTGTGTATTGATCCATCCTATCGGGCCACTGGAAAGGAGATTGTAAACAATGAAACAAAAATCAATTGTTGAAAGGCTGTTTGATTCGGTTAATATCGGCTTGCTGCTGCTGATTTGTACGGTCATGTTGTTTCCGTTTCTGTATTTGTTCTCGGTCTCATTTTCGTCTTATGAGGATTTTCTTGGCAGCAAGCTGCTGCTCTGGCCATCCACCTGGTCAACGGATGCTTATGAGTATATATGGAAATCACGAACATTCCGTCAAGCTCTCCTGACGACAACAACGGTAACAATTCTCGGAACCGCGGTTAACCTGTTCTTTACGAGCACAATGGCCTATGCCTTATCCAGACCGATTGTTGGTCAGAAGTCCATAATGTTTATGGTTGTATTCACATTGCTGTTCTCGGCTGGAATGATTCCTACCTATTTGGTGGTGCAGGCGACAGGTTTGCTCGACTCGATATGGGCACTCATCCTGCCGGTTGCAATTACTCCATTTAACTTGATTGTTATCCGGCAATTTTTCATCAATATTCCGAATGACATGATTGAAGCAGGGATCGTGGACGGTGCGAACGATTTGCAAATTTTCGCTCGAATTATTCTCCCGTTATCCAAACCTGCGCTGGCCGCATTCAGTTTGTTTTACGCGGTAACGCATTGGAATAACTACTTCGCTCCGATTCTCTACATCAATGATTCAGCTAAATGGACAATTCAGGTCGTTCTTAGACAAATTGTTGTTGTTGGCGAAACGACCGGTACGCTTGGCGGAGACAATATGTTTACGGATAATCCGCCGCCACCGGAGACGATTCAGATGGCAGCGATCCTGCTTGCAACCGTTCCAATCCTCATCGTATATCCGTTTTTGCAGAAGCATTTTGCCAAGGGTGTCATGCTGGGGGCTGTAAAGGGTTGACCATTTCAGGTGATCGAACCATGGCGGTCATCTGGATGAATCATAGATGGAGCCTAAGCTCCACATTATTATGAAAAAATGGGGGGACGTAAATGTCCAGAAAACGCAGATTCACAGTCATTATGGCTGCAATCATGTCGGTCAGCCTGGTAGCATGCAGCCAGAATACGCAGAGTGTGAAGGAACAACCCGCAACCGCAACAACAGGTGAGAAGCAGCCTACAAATGTACAAGAGACGTATACCATCACAGCGATCGATTATCGGTATGGTGATCCGCCGCCAACGTCAAGTCCGGGGCTGACGATGATTAACGAGAAGTTCAACGTGAAATATGAACCTACCTTCGTTCCGAATACAGCTTTCGAGGAGAAGATCAATGCTACGTTTGCGTCCGGTAAAATTCCGGATATTGTAGGATTGATGTCTGCGGACATCAAAAACCGGTACAACAAATTTGCGAAGCAGGGGGCATTTCTTGAGCTTGAACCATACATCAATGAATATCCTTCACTCAAGATGGTACCTGATTTCATATGGGATGCTGTTCGTGTAGATGGCAAGATATACGCCATTCCACAGTACTCGCCTAAATACCAGGTTGTTACGGTTATCCGTAAGGATTGGTTAGAGAAACTGGGCCTCAAAGTGCCAACAAGTTATGAAGAACTGAAAGAAGTCGCATTAGCTTTTACGAATAATGATCCGGATGGAAATGGAAAGAAAGATACTTACGGTATCGCAATCGGTCAAGATATTAACCCTAACTTCAACCAAGGCCCATATTGGGATCCGGATGCGTGGTATCACCAAGATGAGGAGGGCAATTATATCCCGGGAATCATTGGAGAAGGGCGCAAGGAATTTATAACGATGCTCTCCGAGCTCTATAAGCAAGGGGCCATGACGAAAGACTATGCCATTTTGAATTGGGGAGACACCAACAAGGAGTTTTATTCCGGGAAAGCTGGTATTTTTATCGGTACACCGCGAGGCATGTCTCAGGAGTATATGGACGGGTTGCTGAAAATCCATCCCAATGCAGAGTTTGTAAGCCTTGCGCCGTTCCAGGATAAATACGGTAACACGGGTTTGACATCCGGCGCGGGTTATAACGGTATTACGGTGTTGAGCGCTAAGTTATCCTCGGAACCGGAAAAGGTAAAACGTATCTTGGAAATGATCGATTTCGGCCGTAAGTTCTATCCACAGGACGAGCGAAATGAGAAGAATGCGGACTTCGATTGGTGGTCAGGTAAAATTGGCGTTGGTTACGATGTGACAGACGGCGTTCCCGTGAACAAAGAGAACTTTGCTTCAGACGGTCTCGCTCCATCCACCTATTTCGTGGATAACACCTCTTGGGCGCCTAATGATTCCGACAATGATTACTCGATAACGTATCAGACGAAACAGCTTGCCGATTTGGTAGAGTCTATCGAAATGATGTATAAAGACATAAAACTTTATGCGAATCCGATTAGCGGCCTGGAATCACCGACGGACAATACGAGCGGGGCAGAGCTTAGAAAATACGTGATGGATGAGCAGGTCAAGATGATTGCCGGCACTCGTCCGGTCAGCGACTGGGATAAACTCGTTCAGGAGTATAAGGATAAAGGCGGAGCCAAGATCATTCAGGAATATAATGCTGGCATTAAAGAAAAAGATCCGAAGGCATTGTTCAAATGAGCCGTAAGGAAATTGAGGGGCATACTGCTGCCCCCCATTTCTCTTTTCATAAAATCAACACCAAAGAAGGGAACGATTGAAATGAACCATACAGCAAAAATTGGGGTTTGGGTACAACGAGATTCAGCAGAATATTACTGGAAGCATGGGCAAAATCTTTTTCAGCTTTATATCGAAGAAATACTGTCTCATGCCGGGGTTCCATACCGGAAGTTCGAGGACGCTGACTCGCTGAAGAACTACGAACCCGATATTATACTGATCGCCCATCATGGGGAGAAGGAAGCCGATATTGCCACATTGGAACAATGGATTAAAGACGGTGCCACGGTGATCGATTACGGCGGTTTAAACCGAATGGCAAGCAAGCTGGGCTGTAGAGAAATACGATACCGTGACGCGGTATATACCGAGCTGGACGAAGTGAGCTTTGGGGATAGCAAACCTACACTTCGAGCGTTGCGTGTAAAGCCTTGGATTCCTGAAGAGCAGGGTCTATCTGCAATTCAGAGCTATGGAACACTTCGTCTACGCAAAGAGGGTACGGAAATTGCTCCTGCCCGTTTGACCTTTGATATCGGGAAGGGCAAGCTGATCCGCTGGAACGTTGATATTCCATCAACGATCGTCTGGATGCAGCAGGGAAGAGAGCCTGTATATCAGGATGGAATTCCATCCTTGGATGGCATGGGGGGCATTGATGAAGGAATACTCAAAGCTGATGATGGCTTCGAGATGGATTGGGAGAAGGACCGTAGTACAACCGAGACGGGGGTTCCTTACTTTGATATTCCTTACGCCGATTTGTGGCGTGAAGTGATGGTACGTGAGCTCATAGCGGAATCAGATGTGCTTGGACTAACTCTGCCGTTACTCGATTATTGGCCAGAGGGGACAGAACAGGTTGCGATGATCTCGCATGACAGTGACTTTAACGTAGAGGAAGCAGCGCATACCACATTGCAGGTGTTGGAAGAGTGCGGTGTTCGTTCGACTTGGTGCATGATTGAACCTGGATACTCGCAGGGTCTTTATAAGCTTATTCAGGAACAAGGACATGAATTGGCTTTTCATTACAATGCTCTGGAAAAGGAAGATGGTATTTGGAGTCAAGATGAGTTTAATCGTCAGCTGGACGCCATCAGGAAGACCACCGGCGCATCCATCATCTCGAACAAAAACCACTATACCCGTTTTGAGGGGTGGGGAGAGTTCTTTCGGTGGTGCGAGGACAGTGGCATACAAGCTGACCAGTCCCGAGGTCCTAGCAAAAAAGGAAATGTTGGCTTTCCGTTCGGAACCTGCCAACCCTACTATCCTATCGCTTGGGCCGATGAACGTAACAGGATTTACCGTGTGCTGGAGATCGGATTATTAACTCAGGATCTTGAGCATCCTTCTTTGCCGGACGTCTCGGTGATCAAGCCGTTTTTGGAAGCGGTGGCAGGTGTTCGAGGCGTAGCTCACTTTCTGTTTCATCAGCAGCATATTCATCAGCTTCCAGCAGTTCGAGATGCTGTCAGGTCGCTTGTAGCTTCAGCACGTAGCATGGGTTATGCGTTTTGGACGTGCGAAGAAATAACGAAATGGGAACAATCCCGCCGCTCGGCGAGACTATATGTAGAAGCGGATAGATCCTTTCATGCAGAACAACTGCCGCAAGGTGCGGTGATGCTGACTCCTGTCAGTAAAGATGAGCGTTCATCAGAAGTGGGGAATCGAGTGATTCGTTTCGGCGTTTCTTGCCGTAAACAGGTTAACCTCGGCAGCATTTTAATGGAACAACAGATTTAAAGGAGGCTTAGGCAGAATGGAACAGCTAGCGCTCTACGGGGGTCCTCAAAGTAAGATTACACCGTTTAGTACGGGAAAGCGATTCGGAGAAGAAGAGGTAGCGCATCTGCTAGAAGCACTGGAACAGAACACGCTGTTTTATCATTTTGGTGAAAAGGTGAAGCATTTTCTGTCAGACTTCAATGCCATGTACGGAAGTAAATATAGTGTGGCTACTTCATCAGGTACGGCAGCGCTTCATGTCGCGTTAGGTGCGGCTGGTGTAACCGTCGGCGACGAAGTGATTACAAGCCCGATCACTGACCAAGGAACACTGATTGGTATATTATATCAAAATGCCGTGCCGGTGTTTGCCGACCTTGAACCGAACACGTACAACTTGGATCCGAAATCCGTAGAAGCTCGGATTACACCAAAGACGAAGGCTATCATTGTGGTTCATCTTGCAGGCAATCCTTGCGATATGGATCCTATTATAGACATAGCAAACCGATACGGCATCAAAGTAATCGAGGATTGTGCTCAGGCGTATCTTACGAAGTACAAAGGCAGACTTGTAGGAACGATCGGTAATTACGGATGTTTTAGTACGAATGACTTTAAGCATATTTCCACGGGAGACGGCGGCATGGTGCTGGTCAACTCCGGAGAGAAGGATTATGCAACAACGCATGCTTTTGCAGATAAAAATTATCGCCGACTCGGAACAACGTTGGAAAGGGGGACGCGATTTATTGCCCCGAATTACCGAATGACCGAACTGCAGGGTGCCGTGGGTATCGCCCAGCTAAAAAAATTGCCATGGATTTGTGAACGCCGAAGAACATATGGAGACCGACTGAATGCAGCGTTGTCATCTGTGCCGGGTATTCATATCCCCAAGGTAAAGGCCCATGATGAATGTACTTATTGGTTTTATATGTTCAGGTTGGAGATGGACGCGCTAACCTGTGAACGTGATGAGTTCTGCAAAGCTCTTGAAGCGGAAGGGATACCGAACCGTGCGGGCTATATACCAGAAGTATGTTATATGCAGCCGTTGTTTCAGAACCGAGAAGCCTATCTAGGAAGTCATTTTCCATTCGATTTAAGCGATACGACCTATTCACAAGGAATTTGTCCCGTTGCGGAGGAGATTTTACAGACGGCTGTACAAATACCGTTAAACGAATTTTATTCGGAGCAAGACGTTGAGGATATTATCCGTGCTTTGCAGAAAGTAGCGGCTCATTATGTAGTCGGCAAAGACTAAAGGTGGCGTTATGAGTAAACAGGGAGCGATGGAACTAGAACAATTCACATGTCTTGGCATGCCAGTCACAGTTGACGAAACCCGTTCAGCGGCAGTGTGTCGGAATAAAGAGGGCGAGGAACGCCTCGTGATTGCGGCAAGAGGGTATTCACTTGTAATTCATCCATTCTCGGGGGCATGCCAACAGTTAGCATTTCCGGATGGTATCCACGAATATCCTTATGCTGCGATGAGTGGAAATGATGGCTTATTCTATACAGGGGCGGGACCCTACATATATGTTCTTGATCCGTTTGTTCCCGCATATATCGGCCGTTTCGCAGTACCTTCCGGGGAAGAATCGGCCGGATTTGCGTTTGTAGAGAACGAATTCGGTCATGTCTATGCAACGACATATCCAGGCAGTTATTTAATGAAACTGGACGTTTTAGCAGGTGAGTGCCAGGTCGTAACCCGTCTGGACCGTGAGCGAAAATATGCTATGAGTTTGGCTGCCGATCGCGCTGGTTGGGTGTATGTTGGATTAGGTACAACTTCTCCTGCAATCCTCTGCTTCAGATTGGAGGATGGCTTACAGAAAGTTTTTGTTCGTGGACAATCGGATATGATTCAACCGGGAAGCGGACGAGTGTTCAATGGCATTGATGGAAATGTTTACGGGTGGCTTCCGGATGGAAATGGTCATGGTCCAGGGCAGTGGTACAGGTTAAACGGTGGGAAGGTAGTATCCATATCTGAAAAGGATTGCGCAGATTCAGTATATAACGGCGATGGGTACAAGAAGCTCCACGGTAACTTGGCTGGTGGACGCTCCTTGGTAGAATGGGAACTCTCCGACAGGCAAGTAACGATCCAAGAGCCGGATGGAATGGTTACCGAATTGCCTCTCCGTTATGATGGCGGTGGTACGGCGTTATCCCCATTATGTATAGGGCCAGATGGGAATTTATACGGAACCTCAAATCATCCCCTTCATTTGTACACTTATGATGTGGATGAGTCCCGTATAGTGAATCATGGAAGCAAGATAATAGAGCACGGTGGCGGAGGTAATATTGCCGCGTATGCTGTACAAGGTAGCAAGCTCATTGGAGCTGCTTATGCGGGTGGGCTGGTTCATGTGCTCGATACTTCGAAGCTGCTGGATACAAAGAGCGTATCCAATCGAAACCCGAGACTCATTTACGCTGATGATCGGATTCACCGTCCCAGATGCGCAGTTTCATATCCGGATGGACGCCATGTGTTGTATGGCGGTTTTCCGGGATATGGCGCTGTTGGCGGCGGATTAGGAATCGTTGACTTGGAGACAGAGCAAGTGACCATGATGGAGCATCATCAGGTTGTATATGGTCAAAGCACCGTCTCACTTACAACTTTATCGGATGGCCGTATTATCGGTGGAAGCAGTATCGAAACACCGGGTGGGGGCGAGCCAATCGCTTCCGAGGCTGTTCTTTATGAGTTGAACTTTTCTAACCGTAAGGTTGAGCAGCAGTGGATACCAATTCCTGAAGCCCGTGAAATCTCTCAACTGTCGGCGGGTGATGACGATCTAATCTATGGCCTCACCTCTGACAGTATGTTCTTCATATTCGATCTTTCAAAGGGGATCGTTGTCTATCAACAGGATTTATCTTCTTGGGGGTCGGTTGTCAGACAGGGATTGATAAAGATTATTCATCAGGGGCGACCGATAGTTCTTGGCCTGCTGAGCAGAGCATTGTTTACCGTATCACCAGGAGATTTCGTTCCGAATCAACTTGCGGAACTGCCGAAAGGGGCGACATGCGGCATTGCCTATATAAAAGGCGGGGTTTATTACGGCAGTGGAGCCGAGCTCTGGCGCTTTGGATGGGGAGAGGAGTGAAATCAAAAGTATGGATCATGCACAAAAAACAGCTCAAACCGGGATGAATAGTCAAGACGTTTCCATGAAACCACTTCTTCAAGGTATCGATTCGCTAGCCGACTGGGAGATTAAAGAAGCTCAAATCCGTTCGAACTGGATGAAGATGCTCGGTACACCTCCTATAGAATGGATGAATCTTGAAGCTGGGAGTGATGGGAGTTATGAAGTCATCTCCGAAGACGAGGAACAGGATCACTGTCGTTTGTATATCCGATATGAGACAAGGGATGGAGACACGGTTTTTGCCTATCTGCTATTACCGCAGCAGTCCGGTGAGGCTTATAAGATTCATCCTGCGGTTTTGGCTCTTCATCCAACCACAGAGGCAGGGAAAGCGGACATCTCTCTCAAGGAAGGGCGAGCCAACCGCAGGTATGGACTGGAGCTTGTAAAGAGAGGATATGTCGTTCTCGCTCCGGATTCGATTACCTTCGGGGATCGGGTGTACGAAGGGGAGAAACCTTTTCAGACAGCGCCTTTCTATAACCGTAATCCGGCATGGACTACGGTCGGAAAAATGCTGGCTGATCATATCCGCGGCGTTGATATACTAGTCTCGCTTCCTCAGGTAAAGGGGAACCGGATCGGAGTTATTGGTCATTCTCTCGGCGGATATAACGGTTGGTTTTTGGCAGGAATAGACCGCAGAATTCATGCTGTGGTGTCCAGCTGCGGCTTTTCCATGTTTACTGGGGACCCGGAGCCGAATCGATGGGGAAAGCGGGAATGGTTCTCCCACATCCCATCGCTGACCGAAGAGATCAACCGAAACCATTACTCTTTTGAATGGCATGAAATTGCTGCACTAGCAGCTCCTACACCAATGTTCATGTGGTGCGGAACGAGAGACAACATTTTTCCGAACTGGCGTGAGAATGCAGCAGGATTGGCCGACATTGAAAGTCTTTACCGTTTTCTGAACAAGGAACAGGTTTTTGAATGTTGGTTCGGAGCGGAAGGGCATGATTTTCCGCTTGATATACGCGAAAGAGCATACCGTTTTCTGGATCAACACCTTGGACGATAACAGCAGAGACTTAGAAATGACAGACTATGGAAACGGCATGCCACACATGGTATACTGGTACTTATAGACATGTATAGGAGCGGTATATATTGTTGCGTAGAAGAAATGAATTTAACGAGCGTTATGAACGCTTTCTTCAGGAACTTAGAAATGAAATTGTCAGCGGCACACTGCTGCCTGGTGAATTTATATTGCCGGAAAATACGCTAAGCCAGAAGTATGAAATGAGCCGCGTTTCTATTCGTAAAGCACTTGAAGAACTGGTTAACGAAGGATTAATTGAGAAAATTGCAGGTAAAGGAAATCGAGTTAAGCTGCCGGATGAGGACCTTTCGCCTGTCGTCTTGAAATTGGCTTGGTTCTCCAGTTCTTATGAGATTCATATTGTTCAAAAAATCATTGAAGCTTTTGAGCGGAAACATCCGTTCGTAAAGGTTGAGATTGTCCTATATTCGGAAGACAACTACACGGACACGATCATTGCCCTACTAGAGGATCAGCAGGGACCAGACGTGTTTATGATGTCTGATTCTCATTATCGTCACTGGGTGGAAAGCAAACGCACGGATATGGTCACGGGTTATGTACCCCCTCATTTATTGAAGGAGGGAGTTTCCTACCCGGAGATATTCAGATTGTTTCAACATGATAACCGCATCCTGGCAGCGCCGTTTATTTTCTCGCCAGTTGTAATCTGTTTTAACCGATCGATCTTCCGTCAGTATGGTCTGTCGGACGAGAAATTGCTTGAGAACTGGTCAGACCTACTGCAGACAGCCAAGACATGTACAGTCAAGCCTAATGAAGATGGTATGATTGAGCAGTTTGGTTTCGGTTTCTCTTCCTCGCCTAACCGTTGGCCCGTATTCCTCATGCAGAATGACGGTAAGATGATGACAGAAGACCGAAGCCGCAGCACGATGGCGAATGAGCGAAATATTGAGTCATTGGAATTCTGCCTGTCACTCATGTACAAAGAGCATGTGTCTCCGATTTATTCGCACGGCAGCAGTCATCTTGCGGAAAGGCTGTTCATGAAAGAAAGAGTAGCTATGATTATGTCGACGTATTATTTCATGAACGAATTCCGGGATCATTCCATCGAATGGGATGTTATGCAGCTTCCGAAAGGGCGGAAACCCGCAACACTTCTTCTCGGTGGCGGCCTATCCATCAGTGCGAGTAGCAGCCATCGAAGTGTTGCGGAGCGGTTGGTTGATTTTATGACTGGGGAAGAAGCGCAGAAACTGATTAAGCAATATGGATGTACGATTCCCGTTCTTCGTTCCGTGGCAGAAGATGATTCACTGTTGACTCCTGATATTCACCCGAAGCATTATAACCGGTATTTGGATGTTCTGCCACATGCACATCCTCTGCATTCACTAAATTTGAGTCAGTCCGAAATTTTAATGCTGTTTGATGAACTGAATTTACTTTGGGCTGGTATGGAAAACCCGACAGACACCTGCAACCGAATTGAGGAGCTATTTAACAATAATAAGGCTGCCTTAAAGTCAAGTTAGAGCTAGCCGAATTAGTGTGAATTTGGTGTTTCATCTCTGATAAAAAACTCTGCTAAGCATTCGCAGAGTTTTTTTGGCCTTCTATTATCAAGTGAAATACTGCCTAACGATTGGACATATTTCACCCTCATGTTCACATAATTGAAGGGAAAGTGCTGAACGGGACGCTTACCCCTATGGTATACTTCTGATTTGGATAGAATGTTTATCAGGGGTATTATGCATGATCCTAACTTATATATACGAGGTGTATTCATAATGACAACAACCGTAGTCATTGGTGGAGGAATTACCGGTCTGTCTACATTATATTATCTTCAGAAAGAGATGAATGCGAACAATTTGGACATGCAGTTGGTGCTGGTGGAAGGTGATGATACGCTCGGTGGGAAAATCCGCACGTTCTCAGACGGGGAGTTTACCATGGAGACCGGAGCTGATTCCATCGTTGCCCGCAAGTCGAACGTTTCCCCTTTTCTAGAAGAGCTGGGGTTAAGCGATCAGGTTGTGTATAACGCGACCGGAATCTCATATATTTACACAGAAGACGGCTTGAAAAAGATTCCCGCGGATGCCGTTTTTGGCATTCCCACCGGATTAGAATCTTTGGTCCAGAGTGAGTTGATTTCTGCTGAGGGCAAAGTGGAAGCGCTTAAAGACTTTTATACAACAAACGAAACGTTCACGATTAATGATTCGCTTGGATTGTTTCTGGAAACTTTTCTCGGAACGGAACTGGTTCAGAAGCAAATTGCACCGGTCGTTTCGGGTGTATATTCCGGCGAGCTGAATGACTTAACGATTGTATCCACATTTCCTTTTTTGCTCGAATATAAAAACAAATATGGGAGCATTATACAGGGCTTATCCGAAAACAAACATATCTATTTAGGTGCAGCAAACAAAAAGTTTATCTCATTCAAAAATGGGATGTCGGTCCTGATCGACCGGATGGAGGAGTTGCTGGCGGATGCTCAAATTTACAAAGGGATAAAAGCGGAGTCTGTTGAGAAAATGGATAAACGTTATATCATCACCATGGAGGATGGTCGGAAGATCGAAGCGGACTATGTTGTGCTCAGCAACAACAGCCGGCAGGCTCAGGAGCTGCTTCAGGATAACCAGCTTGCTGAGGATTTTGCACAGCTTCATACGAAATCGATGATTAGCATCTACCTTGGATTTGATGTTCTGGACAGCGAGCTACCGAGTGATGGGACCGGGTTCATTTCCGTAAAAGAAAGTGATGTGCTGTGCGACGCCTGTACTTGGACTAGCCGGAAATGGGAGCATACGTCCAAGGGACGACGGCTTCTGCTCAGACTTTTTTATAAAAGCTCTAATCCGGAATACGCAAGATTAATTCGTCTGTCGGAGGAAGAACTGAAGTCGGTAGCACTTCAGGACATTACGAAAAGCTTGGGACTGACCGCAGAGCCAGTTACGGCAGAAGTGACGAAGTGGCATGAAAATATGCCTAACTACCATCTGAAACATCGTGAAATTGTGGATTCTCTGGAGCTGAAGCTGGAACAAAGCTATCCGAATGTTTTGCTGGCGGGTTGTTCCTATTACGGTGTGGGAATTCCAGATTGTATCGCTAATGGTGAGAAGACGGCTCACGCCATTGCTCGGCGATTGATGCAAAAGTAAGTATTCATCCAGATTGAAGCGATTCGTACACGTAGCATCTTACAACAGACAAAGGGGCGTTCCAGGTCAAAGGACCTTTGGAACACCCCTTCTTTTAGCGCATGAAGTTCAGCTTAAAGCCGGCAAACTGCAACCGGGCATCTCGGAGAATCAGGACATCTGCAGATTTCGCGCAAATTTGCAATCTGACGGATGATCATCTTACCTTCTTCAAACTCAATCGTCCCATCGTTTTTCCAATCCCCCAGCATACGATTAACGCTTTCTCGGGTACACCCAATCATTTCGCCTAGTTCTGTATTGGTCAGTTTAAGCTGAATATGGATAGATCCATCAACTGCTGGAATCCCATATGTGTTGCTCATGCGGATTAATGTCGAGGCAAGCGCGCCTGCTTTCCCAAATAAAAGCAGATCCCGCAGTTTGGTCTCGATAACCTGATTGTTCATTCCGAGCCAATACATAAATTGTATGGCGATATCTCCGTGCAGACTCAATAATTCATCGAGGTCTTTTCGCAAAATCACTCCTACTTGCACATTGCTCATGGTTTCGGCGCTAAAGCTGTATTGGGCGTTCTGCAAACCGTTGAACTGTGCGATGAAATCCCCGTTTTGCAATATCGAAATGATCAGATCTTTACCTTCCTCAGTCGATTTTAGAAGTTTCACCTGACCTGAAATGATGAAGTACAGTTTATCGGCTTTATCGCCTTCCCAGAACAAATAAGAGCCTTTTGTTATTTTTCTCGTCTGCATGATGTTTTGCAAATATTGAAATTGTTCTTCTGAAAAATATTGTGTGATACCATATTGATTCGATGATCCGGTTTTTGTTTCCGTACGTTTTCCGCATGTTTTAAATGTTTGTTGGTGCTCAATTGTCATAGCCATTGATAGTTGCCCCCCGTGTCGTCTTGTTACATTTATCATAGCGCACGGGGCATTTTAGGGACATCGGGGAAGGCTCTGAATTATTAATGGGGGTATTCCCTGTTTTTTGTGAGATTCATCACAGAAGATAGCGGGGAAATCCCGTAAGCTATCGGGTATCCTAGCACGCATTCATACTTACACCCTTAGATTATTTTCAGGGAATACCCTGAGGTACAATCCTGACGGTTAGGGCTACAATAAATGATGTAAGTACAATGTAAGCATGGAGGGACCCGTTATGATGGCCGGAGTAATGGATTGGGAAGAACGTTTATCGGAATTGCGCAAGCTGACGGATAGTGATTTTTGCGCAGTTGCGATATATGCTGCTTCCGAGAGGCAGATTCGATGGGTTGCAGCTTCCGGTTACACCAATGAAAAATTTCGTTATATGGTGAATCGTCCAGGTCAAGGTATAGCCGGTGATGTGATCCGGATCGGCCGGACGGTGCAGAAAACCTGCTTATCGGATGAACAGAGGCGAGATAGTGATTATATGATGCTTGCTGAACATCTTATCGTATCAGCGGCGACACCTATACAGCGAGAGCATAACGAAACCGCAGGAATACTGCTGATGGGCAGAAGGAAGGGCGAGATTTACGGGGTGTCAGAACTGACACAGCTGGAATCTGCAGCCGAGCATTTTCGGGAAGAGACCAAGAGGCAGCAGTTGTAGATCAACGTTAATTAAACAAAGGCAGACCCTATTTATATAATCAGACAAACAATCCTCGATTGCCGGGATTGTTTTTTTCTTATATCATGATATATGTCACACTTGCTGGAACGGATATAGGAGGGAGAACTATGATACGTCTGTTAATCGTGGACGACCATGCAGTTGTTCGATCCGGACTCAAGCTGCTTCTTGGGGAAAAACAAAATATTGATGTGGTTGGTGAAGCGGCGGATGGGGATGAAGCAATTCGTTTGGCGAAAGTTCTGCTGCCGGACGTTATTTTGATGGATCTTAGCATGCCGCATGGTAAAGATGGAATGACAGCTACGGAGGAGCTGAAAAAGCTACTGCCGGATATATACATATTAATCTTAACAATGCATGACGATGAGCAATATTTATTCCGTGCGATTCAAGCAGGCGCTTCCGGGTATATTTTGAAGAACGCTCCTCATGAAGAGCTGCTAACAGCAATCCGTTACGTGGCTGCAGGCAGCGCTTATTTGACACCATTAGCTACGAAGCGATTAATGGGTCAGTATATTGAAAAGGTGAAGAACGGGGAGGGAGCGGATGAATTCGAATCTCTGTCGGAGCGTGAAAAGGAAGTGCTGTCCTGGACTGCCAAAGGATATTCCAACAAGGAAATCGCCGAAAATCTGATCATTAGCGTCAAAACGGTTGAAAGTCATAAAAGCAATTTGATGGAGAAGTTAGGGCTCAAAACGCGTCCCGATTTAATTAAATATGCTATGAAAAAGGGGCTGCTTACTTTTGAATAAAAATAAAGGTGCTCATTACCCCGAGGTGATTGGTCAGCATGTGATGGAGCTTTTGAACCAGTTGGATGAAATTCATGCTGATCAGCATCTTTTGGAAAATGTGAAAAATTCGCTACGCCAGTTAAACGATTTGAAAATCGCCTTGGATGAGTCATCGATTGTTGCTGTTACAGATCATACAGGCCGTATTCTTTTTGTTAACGATAAATTTTGCCAAATATCTAAATATTCACGCGAAGAATTACTGGGACAGGATCATCGGATCATTAATTCAGGGCACCACGACAAATCCTTTATGAAAAATCTGTGGGAAACGATTAAATCAGGCTTCGTATGGCACGGGGAAATTAAAAATAAAGCGAAAGACGGAATCTATTATTGGGTTGATACAACGATTGTACCTTTGCTTGACGAAGCGGGACAGCCCGTGCAGTATTTGGCGATCCGGCATGAAGTTACTAGACTGAAAGAGGTCGAAGAAGAGCTGAAGCATATGATGGCTAAGGTTATGGATATTCAGGAGGAAGAACGCAAACGATTTTCCCGTGAATTACATGACGGTATTGGACAGAGCTTGTTTTCACTTCTAATAAGTATGGACCGTCTCCTTATTGCCGAGCAGGAGCATTCAGAGGTTTCTTTAGAGACAGATGTTGCGAAGAACGGTTCAGCTGTAGAGGAACTATCGATTATCCGCCAACAAGTTTCTCATATTATTGAAGATGTTCGCGGACTTGCATGGGAGCTTCGGCCATCCATTCTGGATGATCTTGGTGTTGTGCCTGCTATCCGAACCTATATCGAAAATTTTACGGAGCATTACGGCATAAGGGTGGATTTTCAGTCCAGCTTGACCAAACGATTAAATTACCAACAGGAAACGGTCATATACCGGATCATCCAGGAAGCCTTATTGAATGTTGGTAAATATGCTGATGTGGATCAGGTTAAAGTCGTGATTAAGCAGGATGAGACACACATAGAGGTTGCCATTATTGATAAAGGCAAAGGAATTATTCGGGATAGTGGAAAAAAAGGAGTAGGGCTTTTCAGCATGGAGGAACGTGCACGGGGAATCGGCGCCAAGTTCCACATCGATACAGCCCCGGGAGAAGGTACCGCCATACGTCTTATTATTCCGATCAAATAATAGGGCGCTGTCTCAAATGTAGATTACTAGCAGGCCACCTGAAAAATACATTCTTGTGAGGCCTGCTTTTCGTAATTTGGTGGATCGATACTTCCATTTATTAAATATCTGAATTCATAATATTACGGTACTGAATCGGCGTTACACCCTCATTCTTCTTGAATTTGCGAATAAAGTTTGTTGAGTCTACATACCCCACTTCATCCAGAATATCTTTAAGTTTCAGATCCGTTTTCGTTAACAGCTGCTTGGCTTGATCCATTCGCATTCCATCGATATATCGCATAAGGGAATCACCAGTATGGTCTTTGAAGAAACGGGTTGCATACGAAGGAGATATTCCAAAATGCTTCGCAATGGATTCCAGGGAGATGGATTGGTCCGTATATTGGTCATGAATGTAGTCTTTCAGCTGGATTAATAACACCACATTTTTGCTTTCCTTTTTGCTTGCAACAAAGCGGCACACATTACAGCAAATGTCGGTAACGAGGCGTTCGAGCTCTTCGATCGTTTCGAGATGTGGTACGAATAGCCGCTCTAGTGCCTCGTTCGTCACCTCATCGAGATCAATATCAAGCTCGATAAGGGTCTTTGCGCTGTTGTTGACGATATCAAAGCAGATGAACTCAGCCGCATCAATAGGCATTTTTTTCTCCGTTATCTGTCCGAAAGCTTTATGTACAGCCTCTTCCACAGCTTTGCTATCTCCTTGCCGGATCGCACGGATAAGCTGTTCCACGGTCTCGACCGGATACCAGCGTTCTCGGGCGCTATCCTGCTCAATATCGCAATAGAAGATAACTTGATCTCCTCCTTTGATGAGGCGGTAGCGAGAGGCATGGCTTGCCTCAATGAATGATTGAGAGATAGACGTAATATCACTGCCGATACATCCAATGCCAGTCGTCACTGTAAAGCGGAAATACTGCTGAAGAATTTGTTTCGCCTTCATTGCAAATTCACGCAACACTTCATCTTTGTTATTGCCTTCTTCCAAGTTAAACAAGAATACAATGCTGCGCCCATCAATCAATTCCACGCCGAAGCCGCGACCGTCTTCCTTAGACAGTTCCTCAAGTATTTTGATAAAGCTGCTCTTTAGATGTTCTTGCATAGAATCCGAATTATCCCTGCGAAATGTCTGATAGTTATCAATAAGAAACAGCAGTACAGCAAAATGTGGGCCATCCATACGGAGACTTGAGAATTGTAGATTATCTTCCCATTCCTCACGCGACTTGAGCTTGCCTTTAATAAGTGAGAGCAGCACTTGGTCTCGCAGGACGATCGCCTGCCTGTGAAGCTGGTGAATTAGTCCTTCATTCTCCCTTGCCATCTGCACAACCGCGTTGGAGATAAAATCAAGCTCATCTTTAGCCTTTGATGTACCCGATGATCGCTGGATAGCTTGGTTCTGATTGGAGATTACGCCGACTAGCTTCTGCAGAGGCTTATAATTGCGGACGGATAAAGCGATTGCCAAAATAACGCCGATTAGGAAAATGACAGCTGCAGTCAAATTAAACAGTAAGCGCGCCTGATTAACTTTGTGCATAATCTGGTCTGAAGGCATAACAGCTACATAACTGTAGCCGCGTCGATCTGAATCGTGCTTGACTGTCGTATAATGATCTTTGTTATGCTCGAGGCTGGTAATATTCCAAGCGCCATTATGACTTCGAATCGTATCAAGTGTAGCGTTAAGGAGCCCACTGACATGATTACCTCTCGTGTACTCATACAGGACAGTGCCTTGATGATCAAGGACATACAGTGTCCCGTTATATTCTCCTAGCACGCTTGTCGCAAGTTTTTCGAAAGCGCTTTCGTGAATTAAAAACATAACGACACCATACGGGGTGTCAGAACTTGCGATGAGAGGTATCGTATAGGTCGCGTACCGTTCATTGACGATGTGGTTATATTGCACGGTATCCATTGGCCGCATGAGTGGTGCGTTGAGCGTATTGCTCATTTTTACAAATTCATATTGGTCCCAGTTCTTAAACTGAAAAATGTCTTCAAAGAACAGATCGACATCATATGTACCGCTTGCTGCATACAATTGCTCAGGATTGCGGCCGTTATAACGAATGATAATGTCGCTAATGAACATGTTGGTCGATAAATATTGCTTTAATTCCTCGATAGCTTCATATGGGCCGTATCCGTGGGAGGTTGCTTTGAATGGCTTCAGTTGGGCATTGCTCGATATCTGCATCGCCATCCGATCCATCTCCAGTATGCGTTGGTCGATCGCCAGACGGAACTGATCCAGGGAATTGATGGTCGAATGCTCAACCTCTGAACGCAAGGTACTCAAAAACTGCTTATAGACGACGCCGCTCATGATCGACAGAGATATGACAGTCAATAAGATATAAGAAAGCAAATAGCGGTAGAATCGCTGACTCTTGATCATCCGTGTATGGATCACCCCTATTCATAATCTTATAGAAAATGCTTGAGCGGTCGAGGTATATTAGATATTCCTCGACCGCCACTAATTTGCTGTTATTCTTTCTTATAACGATCATAAGCGTTTTTATATATTTCCATATATCGTTCAACGCCCATCTGTTCCAAAGTCTTCACATACGGATCCCACTCATCGAATGAGGCGTTACCGGAGACGAATTTAGCCCGCATTTCGGTTACATAGCTATCGATATCAGAACCGATCGTAGACATATCTTCATTCTCCTCTGATGTAAATGTGAAGGTTGGCCAGATTTCTTCTGGCAGGTGCGCAGAGAATCGAGTTGCTGTTTCTATAGCTTCCGGCCGGCTCTCAGCCCCCTTAAAATATTTCTGTTGTACAATATTCGGATAGCCACCACCCGGCCATACCACATACTTAACCAACGCTTGCTCGAATGTCAGGCCACTCGGGTTCTTATTGATCTCATCGGTATATTCATACTCACCCTTCGAGTTCACGTTATATGATTTCCCTTCAAAACCCATAAAGAACATCTTGCTACCTTCTTCGCCGTATAGATGATCGATCCAGCGTACCGTTTCAACCGGATTCGGATTGCGGTCCGTGATGACGAATGCGCCCGGTATAGCAAGGGGGGAACCCGTAGCTGACCAAATCTGGTCTCCGTGAGGGCCTTTTAATGCGTTGGCACCGACATAATCCTTCTGGCCCATCAATGTATATGGGCTTGTTGTTATGGTCGACCCGAACACTCCCTTTGCACCAGTGGCGTAATATTGATTTGCTTTTATCGTAAAAATATCTTGGCTGAGCAATCCTTCTTTATATAACTTGTTCATATACTGAAGCATTTCCTTATAGTTCTGGTGAGTTGGGATAAAACGGAGTTCCCCGGTGCCCGGATCAACGTCGACATTGGCATTACGGACGCCACGGTTGCTTAGTCCCCATGCTCCTTTTAGGTAATTGTGGAGCGCATCAATGCCTACGGCCTGAAAAGGGATCTCATCCTTCTGCCCGTTCTTGTTCGGATCCTGTTCTTTAAATGCCTTCAGCATATTATAGAAATCATCCGTTGTCTCAGGCTCTTTAAGGTTGAGGGCGTCCAGCCAGTCCTTCTTGATCCACATCTTGGATGAAGACAGTACCGACGTGAATTCCGGATCGTAGATCGTTGGGAAGGAGTAGATGTTGCCGTCGGGCATCGTCAGCCCTTTCTTAACATCAGGGTATTGATCCATAATTGCTTTCAAGTTCGGTGCATGCTTGTCGATCAGATCATTGAGTTTAATAAAAACACCTTGCTGGCCGTACTTCTGCAGATCAGCAGGTGGTATCCCTGCAGTGAAGAAGGCATGCGGGTAGTCATTGCCTGCGAGCAGAATGTTACGTTTCTCCGCCATGGTGTCGGTCGGTACCATCTCCCACTGAATTTTGATGTTTGTCATCTTTTCGTATTCTTGCCACAGCATCGTCCGATTCCAGTCTGGCGCTGTTGTTGGCGCTTTACCGGCGATCATTTTTAGTGTAATTGGTTCCTTTACGATGGGCAAGCCTGTCGGGTTGAAGTTGCTGGACGGTTCTGCATTCCCTGGTGATTGGGAAGAGCCGCTGCCGGAGCACCCGGCGAGCAGGGAGAGAGCCAATAAAGCTGTGATGGACATGTGAAAGATTGCCTTCGATTTCTTCAAAGAAATACCCCCTATGTATTGTTATTAGGTTATCAGCCTTTAATAGCTCCAATAACCATGCCTTTAACGAAATAACGCTGCAAAAATGGATATAACATAAGAACAGGTAAATTGGCGATAATAACAACGGCATATTTAATGGATTCCGCCTCCATAACACTCTTGGCAAGCGACTCTTCACTCGTTTGAATCATATCCTGCATGTTACTCTGGATTAGGATTTCACGTAAAATGAGTTGCAGCGGGTATTTTTCACGTTCAGTAAGATAAATGAGTGCATTGAAAAATGAGTTCCAATGCGTGACGCTGTAAAACAGTGTCATGACGGCAAGAATCGGCAGGGAAAGTGGAAGCACTATTTTCAATAGAATCTTTGTATTGCTACAGCCATCGATCTGCGCAGATTCCTGAACTTCAATAGGTATACTCTGCTGAAAGAACGTACGCATGATGATTATATTCCAGATCGCAACCGCATTAGGAATGATCAAGGCCCACATGGTATTCATCATGCCAAGCTGCTTAACGATCAGATAGGTTGGAATCAGGCCCCCACTGAAGAACATCGTAAAGACAAATATAGCTGTAATTAGATTGCGTCCGTGAAAATCTTTGCGAGAGAGCGGATAAGCGGCCAATATCGTCATGATGATGTTTACGATCGTACCGACAACCGTATAAATGATCGTGTTCATATACCCTCTCAGGATTTCATTGTTGGAGAATACCTTCTCGTATCCGGCAAAAGTAATGTCTT
>NZ_CM177770.1:2355000-4445000 GCF_058269055.1 Paenibacillus sp. JNUCC 34
AATGAACATTTTGATCGGAAAGCCAGAAAACAGGCTGACGATGAAATGCACTCAGGGGATAAACACACTTCGAAGGCGGAGTGAAGTCGATTCAGGGGTAGGGGAGCGTTGTATGTAGGTTGAAGGTGTACCGTAAGGAGCGCTGGACAGCATACAAGTGAGAATGCCGGTATGAGTAACGAAAAGATCAGTGAGAATCTGATCCGCCGAAAGCCCAAGGTTTCCTGAGGAAGGTTCGTCCGCTCAGGGTAAGTCGGGACCTAAGGTGAGGCCGAAAGGCGTAATCGAAGGACAACAGGTTGAAATTCCTGTACCACCGTAAACCGTTATGAACGATGGGGTGACGCAGGAGGGTAGTGACGCGGACTGATGGATGTCCGTCCAAGCAGTGAGGCTGATGTGTAGGCAAATCCGCACATCATTAAGGCTGGGCTGTGATGGGGAGCGAAAATTATAGTAGCGAAGGTCATGATCTCACACTGCCAAGAAAAGCCTCTAGTCAGGTGAAGGTGCCCGTACCGCAAACCGACACAGGTAGGCGAGAAGAGAATTCTAAGGCGCGCGGAAGAACTCTCGTTAAGGAACTCGGCAAAATGACCCCGTAACTTCGGGAGAAGGGGTGCCCCGGTAGTGTGAATAGCACGAGGGGGCCGCAGTGAAAAGGCCCAAGCGACTGTTTAACAAAAACACAGGTCTGTGCGAAGCCGTAAGGCGAAGTATACGGGCTGACGCCTGCCCGGTGCTGGAAGGTTAAGGGGAGTGGTTAGGAGCAATCCGAAGCTATGAACCGAAGCCCCAGTAAACGGCGGCCGTAACTATAACGGTCCTAAGGTAGCGAAATTCCTTGTCAGGTAAATTCTGACCCGCACGAATGGCGTAACGATTTGGGCGCTGTCTCAACGAGAGATCCGGTGAAATTTTAATACCTGTGAAGATGCAGGTTACCCGCGACAAGACGGAAAGACCCCATGGAGCTTTACTGCAGCTTGATATTGGATTTGGGTACGATCTGTACAGGATAGGTGGGAGCCTAAGAAACAGGAGCGCAAGCTTCTGTGGAGGCGCCGTTGGGATACCACCCTGATCGTATCTAGGTTCTAACCTAGTACCGTAAACCGGTGCGGGGACAGTGTCTGGTGGGCAGTTTGACTGGGGCGGTCGCCTCCTAAAGAGTAACGGAGGCGCCCCAAGGTTCCCTCAGAATGGTTGGAAATCATTCGAAGAGTGCAAAGGCATAAGGGAGCTTGACTGCGAGACCTACAAGTCGAGCAGGGACGAAAGTCGGGCTTAGTGATCCGGTGGTACCGCATGGAAGGGCCATCGCTCAACGGATAAAAGCTACCCTGGGGATAACAGGCTTATCTCCCCCAAGAGTCCACATCGACGGGGAGGTTTGGCACCTCGATGTCGGCTCATCGCATCCTGGGGCTGAAGTAGGTCCCAAGGGTTGGGCTGTTCGCCCATTAAAGCGGTACGCGAGCTGGGTTCAGAACGTCGTGAGACAGTTCGGTCCCTATCTGTCGTGGGCGTAGGAAATTTGAGAGGAGCTGTCCTTAGTACGAGAGGACCGGGATGGACGTACCGCTGGTGCACCAGTTGTTCCGCCAGGAGCATGGCTGGGTAGCTACGTACGGAAGGGATAAGCGCTGAAAGCATCTAAGCGTGAAGCCCCCCTCAAGATGAGATTTCCCAATTAGTAAGACCCCTTGAAGACGACGAGGTAGATAGGTTGGAGGTGGAAGTGCAGCAATGCATGGAGCTGACCAATACTAATCGGTCGAGGGCTTATCCTAAAAGTTTTCCGAAGGAAAACTCACTTCGAAAGCGTTACGCTTTGCATCGAAGGAGGTACTTCGGAAACACTATTCGCAAACGTTTCGTATCTAGTTTTCAGGGAGTCAAGATGACTTTTCTAAATCCAAGTGGTTTAAGGAAAGCACATATGGCTTTCAGCATTTGGCGATGCTGAAACCTGATTTATAGCATTTGAATAACAAATGCTCCGTTTGGTGGCGATAGCGGAAGGGTTCCACGCGTACCCATCCCGAACACGACCGTTAAGCCTTCCAGCGCCGATGGTACTTGGACCGAAGGGTCCCGGGAGAGTAGGACGTCGCCAAGCCAGTTAAGCCCGTTGTTGATTTTATATCGATCGCGGGCTTTTTTGTTTTAGATGACTTATTGAATGCGTATGACTAAATACATTTTGAAGCGAGTAGAAGTAAGTGGATTCCAGAATATATTTATAAGTTGCAATTTCGAGATATTTATGATATATTATAATTCCGGCTGTTGAAAAATGGTTGAATTAAAATGATCTTACTTAAGTAAGATCATTAAATGGGATTTTAAATTCTCCTCAGTAATAATAACACCTTTTAATGACGCGGGGTGGAGCAGTTCGGTAGCTCGTCGGGCTCATAACCCGAAGGTCGTAGGTTCAAATCCTGCCCCCGCAACCAATCTTATCGTTTTCGCAATAATTTTTTCTTTTTAAGAGCCATTAGCTCAGTTGGTAGAGCACCTGACTTTTAATCAGGGTGTCGAAGGTTCGAGTCCTTCATGGCTCATCTTATTATGCGGTCATGGCGGAATTGGCAGACGCGCTGGCTTCAGGTGCCAGTGGTAGCAATACCGTGGAGGTTCGAGTCCTCTTGACCGCACCAACCCTTCAATTAACAGGTTCGTGAAATTGCTCTTAGAGCGATTTACGAGCCTTTTTTGTATACTAATGAAATTTAGGCTATTGCTCATGACTTGAGCTGACGAAAGCTTCGAGCTATAGTCCAGCAACAGGATTACAAGACTGTGACGATAACCGAAAATTCCTTCGCTTCACCTAAACATTTTAATATGTTGGCTCCCTTGTACGGACAGTTTGTAATTGTGGTTTTAGGGAGCCTGTGACGGATCGGTCTACTTCGACAATGGCGATGAATGATTAAAGTGCAGCAGGAGAGCAGATTGGCATGCTTAGAAACACAGGTGATTCATGGAGCGCTTGCTCGAAGCTGGTTTGTACTCCTGATTAGAGCAAGCTGTTTGCCGCAATCAGGATTAGAATCACACCACTGATGAGTGTCCCGAATTGTCCTAATGAAAGAGCTCCGATGCGTACGTTTGCCAACTTACCGCCTAATACGACTCCAAGCCATACCGTGGTAAAGCTACCGACGGCTGCCATAATGGAGAGAGTGATAGGGGGTAAGCCGTAAATTCCTGCGCTTAACCCATTAGTCAACGCATTTGCGGAGAGGGCAACCCCTAAAACTAATGCTTCTATAATTCCGATATCATTTGATTTGTCTTTATCCACAAGTTCGGGATTTTGCAGAATTGCGGAAAGTCCTTTCGTTTTCGAATTGTTTTGTTTCATTTCGTTTGTCTTACGCGGAACGGCCAACAAAATGATGCGCAGACCAATCACTAACAATAGAAAGGTTCCCAGAAGGATAGGAAGGATGCCAGGAAGTACGGTAGAAATCCATTTTCCGAACATAATCCCTGAATAACTGAACACATAGCATACAGCAGCAATCAGCAGGTTCGAAAAGAAACGGATTTTGATTTTTCGGATTCCATAAGATAGTCCTACACCTAGGTTGTCAAGACTCGATGAAATAGTAAAACCGAGGATAAGTAACCAAACCATATTATCACCTCAAATAGTTGAATTTGGATTAATGTATGCCTTGTTGAAATAAAAGTGCCAGTACATTGAGAAAAACGCAACAACAATTATTTCTGTTGAAACGAGACGTTGAGGAAAGTTTAACATCGTTCCCTCATACATTATATAAGAATAGGAGGGGGATTATATGGAAATCATTGAGCAGTCGAAAGATAACCGTTTCGGAAACTTGATTGAAGTGCTGCTCAAAAAGCATTCGCTCTCAATGCGTAAGTTGGGTCTTCTTTGTGGCATGGATGCCGCCACCATTTCACGGATTGTCAATGGGAAGCAGCAACCAAAGCTTACTCATTTAAAAACCTTTTCTGAACACTTGGATATTTCATTGGATGAGCTGCTCGAAGCTGCGGGTTACGAAGTAAATGGCAGGGGAAAAGGCAATGATATGGAGATTCTCCATTCACTAGAGGCTGTTAAAGAGATATTGGGGTATTCCAAACTTTTCAATCCTAAAGTTACTACGGAACATATTGAACAAGAATTAATTAAGTATGCCCAATATGAGCGAACAGAAGAGGGCCGTCTTATGATCAGCCGCGAATTTAACACGAAAATAAAACAGGTTAGCGGTGAGGGGCCCTTCATCGAACATTTAAAAAAAATGCACATACGATATTGTGAAGAAGATACCTCTGACCACGAACGGGAGCTCCTGGGTAGCGCAATACTGTACTTTATATCTTCAGCTGATATCATTCCCGATTATGTTTTTCCAATAGGATATTTGGATGACGCCATTGCGGTCTACCTGGTACTGAACCGTTTGAATAATCAGGATGGTCAAGGCACTGCTTTAGATAATCCGGGTTGCTAGGAGAGTACGAATGGAAAGGCAAATTAACAATTTCGATATAGGCCGTCCCCAAAAAATAACATGAATAGAAGGGTGCTGGATTTTATCCGGTACCCTTTTGTGTTTTTCTTGAAAGTGAATAGCTAGCGTATCCATTATCGATCAACCTCAATATTTTAACTGACCATATTGTGTAAATAAGTTTAGCTTGTTATCGTAGTAATGGAAGTCACTTTCCAAACTATCCAATTCACCTGAAAGGAAGCCTGTCATGAATGAGGTTATTCGTAAGCTAAATATCGATGAAATTCCTGTGTTTGTGGACATCGCTCTGAATGCATATCCTGCAAAAGCCGTACCGGGACCGGAGTTCAGAGAACGACAAATTACACGTTTCACACACATTCAAGAGAATATGCCTACGGTTCAATATTATGGTCTGTTTCGGGATAAGCGCCTGATAGCCGGGATGCGCATCCATGAATACACCATGAATCTTTACGGACGAATGATCCAAGTGGGCGGTGTAGGGCAGGTTGCCGTAGACCTCCTTCATAAGAAAGAAAAAGCAGCCAAACAGTTAATTGAGTTTTTCATCTCACATTTTAAGTTAAAAGGAATTTCTCTTGTGCTCCTATATCCGTTCAGACCGGATTTTTATAAAAATATGGGATTTGGCTATGGCACAAAAATGAATCAATATCGAATCAAGCCGGATAGTTTTCCAAAGGCAGCAGAGAAGCATGGCTTAGTGTGGTTGGATCGCTCCCATCAAGATCTGATTCGTGACTGCAGCGACCGACAAACCGCATCTACACACGGAATGATGCTGAAAACTCCTTATGAACTGAATCCGTTGTTCAACGCTCCGGGTAAGAGGCTGATCGGATATATGGAAGATAACAAATTAAATGGCTACATTTCATTCACCTTTAACAGTATTAGCTCGGATAACTTCCTGCTGCATGACATGGTCATTCATGAGTTTGTATATGAGACACCGGAGGCGCTGCAACAGATGGGGACTTTTTTACATACGCAAAGTGATCAGATCAACCGGATTATATGGACGACACAGGATGATACAATCGAATATTGGATCGGAGATCCTCGCAACGGCAGCGACCGCATTCTTCCGAGTGTGTTTCATGAAAGTCATACATCAGGTGTGGGCTTGATGTACAAGATCATTGATATTGAGCAGTTTATAATCGAGCTTGCCCAAACAGGTGCTGTGTATAGCTCGGAGCCGGTTACTTTGCATTTTAAGGTAACTGACACCTTCTCCTCAAAGCAACCGGTCATTTTTACCTTACATATTGAGCAACAGTCATTAACGATTTCAATGGAAGAACAACAAGAAGCTGGCGGCGATTCTGTTATCGAAATGGACATCTCAGATTTTTCTTCCCTGTTTATGGGGGCGGTTACTGCGGATAAGCTATATCAATTTGGAAAAATAAAGGCTTCCCATTCACAAGATATAGCATTGCTTGAACAATGTTTTCGGCATAGTATCAAACCAATCTGTACCACGGCCTTTTAATCGGGTGACAGCTGCCTAAATAGGCTATGCTAAAAAATTTTACCAGAAGTGGAACAAAATCGGATTCCCTTACGTTTAGCAGATAAAGGGGGATTGATGATGAAGATAAAAACTTTAGGCCTGCTTATGATTATTTTTCTAAGTGGATGCTCCAGCCTCCCGTTTAATCAGAATCAGACACATACCATTATCGATTGGGTGGATTTTGTAAAGCTGAATGGAAACATGTATTCAAGTGACTGGGGAATCGTACTAAAAAATGAGAATGACGTGGCTGAAGAGGTTGGTGAAGTGAGTTTTACAGTGGATGAGGTCGTAACAGATTTAGGTTACAAAACCAAAGACGGAGATGCCGCCTTTATGGACATTGGAACTAAATTATTCCGTGTAAATGGCTTTGGAACAGATGAGATTATTGCAGTTGCTGACGACACTCGGGTAAACGGTTATAAATTGTATATAGAGGATCAATTCAGAAGCTCTATTACCACGTGGTACGTTAAGATTCCTAAAGACAAGGTGAATAGCATTGGGCTGTATCGTGACAATGAATCGAAGCCTTACAAAACACTTACTGGGAAAGACATGAAAGATTTGATGAAGCTTCTGGATGATGGGGTTGATTCCCCTAATTATTCACCTAATATGAAAAATGGAGATCCTCAATATTATCTTATGGTTTTTTATACCGATGATCCGATTGGTTACTCTTTTTCGATAGCGGATGATAGTCAAAATGTCTTTTTTCATTCTGACCGTACAAGGATTGTTGATGGTCGGATACGTAAATGGATTGCGAAATAGGCTTAAGGGTTTCAGCCCAAAAAATCATATCACTTCCCACGTTAATAGCCCCCGCGATCAGCAGGGGCTATGTTGTGTACATATATTGGACTTGCGGCTTCAATTAGACATTAAGCCCATTTTCCGTTGCGGAATACCGGTTCGATGGTACCGTCAGCCAACTCACCATCAATCTCTAACTCTTCCGAGCCGATCATAAAATCGACATGCGTCAAACTGACATTTGCGCCTTTAGCGAGCAATTCTTCCTTGGAAAGCTTAGTTCCACCTTCGATGTTAACCGGGTAGGAGCTGCCCAATGCAAAATGGCATGATGCATTCTCATCTACACCCGTATTGTAAAACACACGTTTTAAACGGGAGATTGGAGAGCCAAAAGGCACAAGCGCCATTTCTCCAAGATAGGAAGCACCCTCATCCGTATCGAGCAACGAGGTCAAATGCTCACGTCCGGATATTGCATCATACTCAACTACTTTGCCGTCCTTGAACGTAAGGGTAATCCCTTCAACTAGACGGCCATTCAAGTTCAGTGGAAGTGTGCTGGTTACCGTGCCATTGACACCTGTACGATGTGGCATGGTGTAGATTTCTTCTGTAGGCATATTGGCGACAAAATAAATGCCGGTTTCGTTATAGTCCCCACCTCCAAGCCAGAGATAGCCTTCCGGCATTTCGACACGCAAATCCGTACCAGGAGCGCGGTAATGAAAACTTTTGTAACGTTTATTATTCATAAACTCCTGTCTTTGTTTCAGTTCGGCAATGTGTTTGCGCCAAGCGGCAACCGGATCCTCTGTGCCTACCCGATTCATCAGGAACACAGCTTCCCACATGGCATCCAATCGCTGCTCCTCCGGCAGGTCGGCAAAGACTTTGTTCGCCCAAGCCCGGGTTGGCGCTTTGATCAACGACCAAGTAACCTTGTTATTTCTTACATAGGTCTGGTATTTCTCTCTTGCTACGGCAGCTGCTCTTACAGCTGTGGACACTTTGGACGAATCAATTCCACGGAATAGCTCTGGATCTGGTACCTTAATATGCAGCACGGCACCGCCGCCTTCAGCGAGCTGCTCCATCATGTCGGCCTGCCACTTCGGATAATAGCCAAAAGAGTCATCCGGCGCTTTTTCATAACGGATCCGGGTGGTTTTTTCATCTTCCCAATCGACCTGAACATATTTCGCGCCTGCTTCATAAGCTTTGCTTACGATCAATCGAGTGAGTTCCACCGTTTCTAGGGGAGAATGAACCAGCAGAACTTGCCCAGGCTGTACATTTACACCCACTCGTATAACGAGCTCTGCGTATTTTTCCAACATCGTTTCAAAACTGCTCATATGTATATTCCTCCATGTCATATAAATCGGTACTTTCAATAGTTTAACATGTTTTGAACAGTAAGCATGGATGATCGAAGATAATTACACTTTGTAGATATTCAAGGCAAATGCTTGGACATGGCTAGTAATCAAATTTAGACAAGAAAAAGGGGTCTCCGCGTCCATATCACCGTAGAGACGCCCTTTTGGCGTGAAGGATTAACTTTTGATCGCTCCAGCTGCAATATCTGAAATGAACTGTTTGCTGATAAACAGAAACAGAACAATTAGCGGGATGACCGCCATTAACGTACCGGCGATGACCATGGCATAATCGGTCGTATAGATGCCGTTTAAAGAAGAAAGTGCAATTTGAAGCGTAAATTTGCTTTCATCATTTAGGATGATAAGCGGCCAAAGGTAGTCATTCCATACTCCGATAAACGTGAAGGCTGCTAAGAATGAAAGAGCGGGTCTCAGGATGGGAAGAGCAACATTCCAATAGAGTCGAAAAAAACCACAGCCGTCGATCCTGCCGGCATCCAACAGTTCGGAGGGAACAGATTCCGACGCATACTGCCGAATCCAGAAAATTCCAAAGGCGTTAGCCATTCCTGGTATGATTAATGCTTTAAAAGTACCTACCCAACCGAAAGTTGCCATAATAACAAAAGAAGGGACAAGTGATAGCTGTGCCGGAGCCATCATGGTGGCGAGCAGAACGATGAACAGCCACTGTTTACCCGGGAAGTTGAATTTTGCAAATGTAAAACCGGCCAGGGAATCAAAGAACAGGACAAGAAGTGTACAAGCCGTAGCAACGAATAATGTGTTTAGGAAAGCGCCGAAAAAATCGATACTGTTTAGTACCCGCGTTATATTATCAAGCAGATGGGAGCCAAACCACATTTTGGGCGGGAAGCTGTATATGTCTGCTGTCGTTCGCGTGGACATGACGAGAAGCCAGTAGAATGGGAAAATCGATACGATCAGCCCGGCAAACAGCCCCAAATGCAGCAGAAGTGATTTACCTTTCATCATTTGTCTCACTCCTATTACGATTCATTTGATCCTTTGCCTTGAACCATTCTCCAGTTGATGATCGAGAAAAGGGCAATCAGTACAAACATTCCCCAGCCTACAGCGGATCCATATCCGAAGTAATTGTTAACAAAAGCTTCCCGGTATAAATAGAGGACGATGGTTAGTCCTCCGCCGCTGACACCGCCGTCATTGCCGACAAGCACCTGGGGTTCCGTAAATACCTGCATGCCGCCAATGGTAGAGGTGATTACGGTAAAGAGGATGATCGGTCTTAAATTCGGAATCGTAATTCTGAAAAAAGCTTGAATACCGGTAGCGCCGTCAATTTTGGCTGCCTCATAAAGTACGGTTGGAATGCTCTGCAGGCCTGCTAGGTAGATAATGGCGTTATAGCCGACCCAGCGCCAAATGATCATGACGGAGATGGCGAGTTGTATACCCCACGTTTTATTCAACCACTCGACAGACTCCAGTCCTATCAGATTTAGAAAGTAATTAAGCAGTCCATAATTGTTCGAAAACAGAGTGCTAAACACGATAGCAACAGCTACAAGGGATGTAACATTCGGTAGGAAGTAACCGATCCGAAAGAAAGTGCGGAACCTGACAAACGAAGCGTTAAGCAGAAAGGCAATAATTAAAGCGGAAAAGAGCATGGGTATGGTGGAGTAGATCCAGATGACGAGTGTGTTGCGGACAGCTCTCCAAAACTCGGGGTCAGTGAGCATGAACTGATAGTTATTCAATCCGTTGAATGTCATCTCGCCGATGCCGTCCCATTTTTGAAATGATAGGTACATGGAGAAGGCGATTGGAAACAGACCGAAGATAGCGAATAAAATGTAAAATGGCGAAATGGCCAGGTATTCTTTGCGATGTTTCCAGAGTGTCGCGGCAAAACCTCTCCGGTTCTTGGCCTGGGTTGGCCCGTTTCCGGAATGCAGTGATGTCTGTTGATTCAGGGGTGGTTCCATACGTTTCAACCTCCATTGTTATCCTTCTCTTCATCACTGAAGGGGTTAACGCAGCAGTTCTTTCTTAACGCGTTTCAACGCATCCTCCCAAGCTTGATCCGGATCTTTGCCTTCGAGCGCCACAGATTGAAGCTCCCGGTTAACAATCCCGTTTACATTACCAAACTTACCGCCGAAATAAGCGGATTTGACGTTCCGTGCTGATTCCGTGAAAATCTTACCCGTCGCCTGATCGCCAAAGAATGGATCCTTCCGCAGCATAGCAGGTGAATCCAATGCATTAGCTGCCGAAGGGAAAAGATTAATGCTTTCATACGATTTCGCCTGATTGTCAGGATTCAGTAGCCACTGAAGCACCTTGAACGATTCCTCCGGATATGGACTGGTTTTCATAATAGCTAGGAATGAGCCGCCATTGTTTCCATCTCCACCGGGTGCTCGGGTTACTCGCCATTTGCCCGATGTATCCGGTGCTGCCTGCATAAGTATCTCCTTGACCCAAACGGCTCCCACGAAAGAAGCGATTTTTCCGTTGTTCATTGCTGCGTTCCATTCGGAAGATGAGCTGCCAGCGTTGGCTAACAGTCCCATACGTGATGCGTTCACAGCGGTGTCCCATGCGGTTTTCATGGAAGAGGAGGAATCCTCTCCGATAAAGGCATCGTCTTCTGAGAAATAAATGTGTTTGGACTGCGAATTGATCTGATTGTAAACATTATTGATATTATCTGTGAGTTTGACCTTACCCCCGAAAGCTTGATCTAGCTTCTTCCCGGCATCTAAATAATCATCCCAGGTCGCAAGCTGACGATGAACTTCTTCAGGATCGATGGGTAGTCCAGCCTCCTGAAACAGGTCAGCCCGGTAGAAGAGAGCAGTCGGTCCGGTGTCAATCGGCATCGCGATCATTTTACCTTGGGGCGTTACCCCCAGGTTCCATTTCCAATCGAGATAATCTTGTTCAATCTCTTTGGCTCCGAGCTCATACAAGTCGTAGAACCGGTCCGAGCTTGTGAACAGTTCAGCTACCCAGTCGTTGAAGGCAACGATATCCGGACCTCCAGATCCAGCGGCTAGAGTGGTCTTAAGCTTGGATTTGAAATCACCGCCAATCTTTTGAGCCTGAATTCGTATGCCGGGGAACTCCTTTTCCACCGCTTTAATCAGATCGTCGTCCAGACTTCGGTTCCAATACCATAAAGTAAGCGTTTTCTTTTTTGAGTTTGATTGATCAGCTGAGCAACCGCTTACAAATAAGGTGATACAAACGATCAAGCATGAAACGAGGAACCGACATTTAAGCATGGCTTAGCCTCCCATCCTGTAAAGTGATAAAACGACCGTTTTACAGTGTATGACGATAGGAGGTGACAATATATTAAATTTTTCCCTTTTGGTGAGGTGGAAGTTTATGGAATGATATAGCTGTTTTAGAGATACGATGATTGTTAAACGCGCCAGTAAGATGTACAGTGAGTAGGAAGATATGTAAATCAAGGAGATAATAGAAAGACCTCACGGCCTTCCGACTAAAGGAAGTGCTATGAGGTCTTATGTTATTGCTGCTCTTTCGAAGTCTTCTCGGAAGACGGATTGTTCATAAATACCTCTGCCGCTTCCTCAGCAGAAAATTCCGTATTGTCTAATCCTTCACCCGGAGCAGGCATTCTGTTCAGCTTCGTGGTATATACCTCGGATTTTGTTGGTTCATTAGAATTCGATTTGCTCATATGGACACCTCCTTTTGTAACTTGCAACATCATTTAGTGTCCCGAATCAGCGGAATATTATGCAAATACTAGGCATGCTCTATGGTATATCGTGATCAATATAACAATCTCCACATATAAAATGTCGAGTAAGATTCCCAGTTTGCCCAGCCGGCAGTGAGCTTAAGAAGTTCATCACGGGACGGCTTAAGGTCTAATCCAAGAGCATGCTTTACAGCATTATGCAAACCGACATCATCGATAGGAAAGGCAGTAGGAATTCGCAGGCAGCGCATTAATACATAATTGGCTGTCCATGGACCAATACCCCGGATGCCCACCAACAATTTTTCGGTTTTTTTATGTTCTCCGATTTGGAGCAATGCTTCCTTCGACAGCTTACCCTCTACAAAAAGCTGAGCTATGGCAATTAGATACTCGCGCTTCTTAACAGTCATCCGAAGTTCCTCCATATCCGCAACCGAAAGGGCGGCGATGGTATCTGGTTCTGGAAACACATGATACGTTATGCCATCAATTGTTACACTTCTGCCGTAGGTTTCTACGAGCCGTCTTTTGAGTGTGAAGGCAAAGGTTAGATTGATTTGCTGCCCAAGAATCCCCCAGCAGATAGATTCGAATAAATCCGGAATGCCCATATTTCGGAGTCCGTAAAAGGAATGTACCGTTGTCTGAAGAAGCTCGTCTTGCTCGGCCATCTCATAAAAGGGAACAAGGTCTACATCCAGGTCGAACCATTCCCTTACATAGCGGATGATAGCTTCAAAGTCAGTGGTATCTTTCGGCACAATATCTCCAATAAAGGAGACCATAAGCGAATGGGGGACATCGGGATCTTCAAATATTTCAATGACATAAATATGCTGTCCGATTGGCAGAGCTTTATAAATCCTATTTTCGTGGACACGGTACATGCATTCATTAGTTGCATTGGTCAGGTAATTTAAGTTTTGAGAAAAGCTGAATTCCCGAGGCACCGGAAGTTTTAAGGGCAGCCCTGAATTTTGTTCGTATAGTCCAGTCATTATTCTTTTCCTCCAAAGTGAATTGACATTCTCTTCTTAGTTGTACCATATATTGAAATCTCAACATTTCATTATCTTGCTATTACATTCCATAATGCGTACATACGTCCCTATGCGAGGGTATACTGGAGATGGAGGTGAAGCACCATGGATGAAGAACGTAAGAATGGCTCTATGAATCAAAAGCTTCCAGAAGATCCAGAGGGAAAGTATCTGTCTGATGAACAATGGGGTGCCATTATTAACAACGATTCTAGATATGATGACCAGTTTTTTTATGCGGTACGAACAACAGGAATATTTTGCAGACCTTCCTGCAAATCAAAAGCACCCATGAAATCAAATGTCCGAATTTTTCAAAATGCGGAACAGGCGCTGTCCGCCCATTTCCGGCCTTGCAAACGATGCAAACCTACGGGAGAACGATTGCCGGACCGGGAATGGGTGGAACAGATTGAGATGTATATTGATAATAACTACGCTGAGACGATCACACTGGAACACCTGGCTGATATTTGCCATGGCAGTCCCTATCATTTACAGCGAACTTTTAAAAGAGTAACAGGGATAACTCCTGTTGAATATGTGCAGCAGAAACGGATCGAGCAAGCGAAACAGAGTCTGATACACACGGACCAATCGGTCTCGGAAATATCGTTGAATGTTGGGATGTCTAATATCCCTTACTTCATAACTTTGTTCAAGAAGAAGACCGGATATACCCCTAAGGAATATCGTCACCAACATCAAATACACCATTCTAGGGAGGTTCAGAAACTATGAACACCAAACAAAGAGACGCGGCAGAACCTATCTATTGGACATTATTAAACGATCAAAAGTGGAGTCTGCATATGGCTGCTACGGAAAAGGGACTTTGTTTTGTGGGCTCCCACAATCAAGCGATAGATGAACTAATCGATTGGGCACAAACTCGTTATCTGGGAAGCCCGATCATTAGAGATGATGAGATGTTACTTCCATATGTTAAAGAACTCCTCGAATATTTAAGAGGAGAGCGTAAGATATTCAGCAAGCCGATTGATCTTCGGGGAACCGCATTTCAGATTGCGGTGTGGAATGCTTTGAGTGAAATACCTTACGGATTAACGAAATCGTATTCAGATATAGCACAGCATATCCAAAAGCCTTCTTCGGTAAGAGCGGTTGGAACAGCAATAGGAGCGAATCCTCTGTTAATCACCGTGCCGTGTCACCGGGTTATTGGTAAGAATGGATCACTGACAGGATACCGGGGAGGTCTGGAGATGAAAACCAGGCTGTTGGAGTTGGAGAAGAAAGACCTGGTGATTCCAGAAGAGGGGAGCAGGCTGCATGTCTCTACTTCTTAAAGAACGGGTTACTGGACTGGATTGGCCCCTTATCCAGCACCACCTGGATGAACAGGGGTTCGCTAAACTCCCGGCGCTATTCGGCAATAACGAATGCCAAGAGTTGATGGATGCATATGAGGAAGAGACACGCTATCGCAGTACAATCAATATGTCCAGATACCGGTTTGGAGCAGGGGAGTACAAGTATTTTCAAGCACCTCTTCCAGACTTACTGCAGCAGCTAAGAGAGGCTCTCTATCCAGAGTTGTCCAGAACAGCGAACCGATGGTCCGAATATATGGGAAAGAAGCAAGTTTATCCGGATCACTTGGAGAAATTTCTGGGAGTATGTCATGAACAGGGACAGACTCGCCCAACACCGCTCATCCTGAAATATGAAGAAGGAGGATATAACTGTCTTCATCAGGACTTGTACGGAGATGTATTCTTCCCATTTCAGGTCGTATTTGCATTAAATCAGCGGGAAAAGGATTATTGTGGAGGACAATTTTTATTGATGGAGCAGCGTCCCCGAGCACAGAGCAGGGGTCATGCCATCACCCTGGAACAGGGGGAGGGGCTTATTTTTCCGACACAGCACAGACCTGTGCTAGGATCCCGAGGTTATTACAGAACAACGATGAGGCATGGAGTCAGCACGATTACTTCCGGGACACGCTTTAGCCTTGGGATCATCTTTCATGACGCCAAGTGAAAACGTCGCATGACTCCACGACTGATAAGAGCAAGGAAGCCTTCTGCCACCTCGGGATGGTAGGAGGCTTTTTTCTATGCCAACAATGTTTAAATTTCTAATTGTAGTTTATCAAAATGAGTGTGACCAGCGATATAATAACATTTCTAATTTCATCGTTTCGTACAGCCTTTTCTTTGATATCATGTAGTTAGTACCTTGAGGAATCATTTAGCCCTACAGACATAAATAAAGGAGGTTGATTGAAATGATAAAGCCTCTTGCAATGCTTCCGCTTGGTGATGCGGCGGTGCTTATCCAGCTAGGTCATGTTCTCAGTGAGTCAGTACACCGTCAGGTCAAAGCTACAATGCAGTACATCGAGAACCATCCGTTTCCGGGTTACATCGAATGCATTCCTTCTTTCACAACAGTAAGTATCCACTACGACTTGCTCAAGCTACCCAGGCGTGACGGAGTCAGCTCTTCCTTTGAAGTTGTATGCTCACTTCTGAATGAATTGTTAAACGAAATCGAGCTTCAGGAAGATTGGGTCCCTGTGGTCGTCGATATTCCGGTATGTTATGAAGAGGAATACGGACCCGATTTGGAAGTTGTAGCTTCTATAAACGGGTTGACTCCGGAAGAAGTGATCCATATTCACACCGGGCAGGACTATCTTATATATGCTCTTGGCTTTACTCCCGGCTTTCCTTATGTCGGTGGAGTATCTGAAATGATCTCGGCTCCACGAAAAAGCACACCAAGACTTAAAGTTCCTTCCGGATCGGTCGGGATAGCGGGGAATCAGACGGGAATTTACCCGATCGAAACACCTGGCGGGTGGCAGATTATCGGCCGGACACCACTATCTTTGTTTCTCCCGGATCGATATCCTCCGACGCTGCTTGAAGGGGGTCAATACATAAGGTTTCGGAAAATAGACCGTGCGGAGTTTGAATTTATAAAAGGTGGCAGCGTATGAGCATAACAGTTATGAAACCTGGGTTGCTGTCTACCGTTCAGGATTTAGGCAGAACCCGATATGGTAAATACGGGGTTAGCGTGTCGGGTGTTATGGATCACTTTTCTCATCGCATAGCGAATTGGCTGGTCGGAAACGATGAAAGAGAGGCCACGCTTGAATTGACCTGGTCGGGCTTCACCGCTCAATTCGAGCAGGATCAATGGATTGCAATCACTGGAGGAGATTTTTCGCCTGCAATTGAAGGTGAAAGTGTTCCGATGTGGCGGCCGGTGTTTGTTCGAAGAGGCAGTACACTCACTTTTCTTAAACCAATTACCGGATGCAGATCATACTTGGCTGTCTCAGGTGGAATCGATGTCCCTGAGGTGATGGGCAGTCGCAGCACCTATTTACGCGCTGGAATTGGTGGATTTCATGGTAGAGCATTAAAGTCCGGAGATGTGATATCTGTTAAACCTGGCGGGTCCAATAAACATCCGATCGAATTTGATGAAGGCAGCCCTTTTTATTCCGTAAAATGGTCGGTTCCAACGACTTTATTTCCTTCCTATCACGAGCATCCGACGATTCGTGTTATCCGCGGAAACCAATTTGATGATTTCGATATGGAAAGTAGGAAGTCTCTGTATGATCAGACTTTTCAAGTGACACCCCAATCGGACCGCATGGGATACCGTTTGTCAGGAGCGCCGTTACGTTTAAGTTCAGTAAGTGAGTACATATCTGAAGCCGTGACACTGGGCACCGTTCAGGTCCCTTCCGACGGGCAGCCGATCATTCTGATGGCCGACCGTCAGACCCATGGAGGATATCCAAAGATAGCGCAAGTCGCGAGCATTGATATTCCGGTCATGGCCCAGGTGCCACCTGGTGGCTCGATACGATTCAGCGAGATCACCTTGCAGGAAGCTGAAACGTTATTTATTGAATGGAGCCAGAAGATCCAGTTCCTGTCCAAGATGATCTACATGAGGTTAAAGGAGGAGTTTCATGTTACAGGTGGATCTGAATTGTGATATGGGAGAGAGCTTCGGTGCATACCGCATAGATATGGATGAAGAGTTAATGAATCATGTAACCTCAGCTAATATTGCCTGCGGTTTCCATGCCGGAGACCCCGCCGTGATGCGTTCTACCGTTAAACAAGCGCTCAGTAAAGGAATATCTCTCGGTGCCCATCCCGGACTACCGGATCTTGCGGGCTTCGGGAGAAGAAACATGGATATTACTCCGGAGGAAGCCTATGATATGGTTACCTATCAGATTGGAGCTTTGCAGGCATTCATTCAACAGGAAGGAGGCGTCCTGCGGCATGTGAAGCCGCACGGCGCTCTGTATAATATGGCAGCTACCTCCAGAGCTCTTGCTGATGCAATAGCTGCCGCCGTTCAAGGTATCGACTCAAGCCTGATCTTGTATGGACTATCCGGTAGTGAGTTGGTTCAAGCCGGACAGAGACTAGGGCTGTCAACAGCTCAAGAGGTGTTTGCAGACCGTACATATCAGGATGACGGCACTCTTACTCCTAGACGGCTTCCAGGTGCGATGATTACTGATTCCGAACAAGCCGTACAACAGGTTATCCGTATGGTGAAGGAAAAGGTGGTCCTATCTACATCAGGCAAGAGAATACCGATTCAAGCGGATACGGTGTGTATTCATGGAGATGGAGCCTATGCTTCCATGTTTGCATCCGAGCTTCGCTCCCGGCTTGCAGCCGAGGGAGTCGTTGTGAAAGCTGTTCGCGAGTGAGCAAGAGAATTGATTCATATAAACGAGAACTATTAGGAGGCACTTCTATGAAAATATTAATATCCGGCTTTGAGCCTTTTGGCGGCAGCAGCATAAATCCGACAGAGCGACTAATACAGGAAATTGTAAATGTACCTTTTGAAAATGTAGATCTGAAAACAATACTGCTACCTGTTTATTTTGATGAGTGTGCCGAATTGCTGCTGCGTGAGATGGAATCTTTCAAACCTGATGCGGTTATTGCCTGCGGAGTTGCGGCCGGCCGGACATCGATTACTCCGGAACGCATCGCAGTGAATGTTAAGGATATCGCTCCGGATTCACCTTATCCAGACAATCGGGGCGGCCGACCGCAAGATGAGTTGATTCAACCGGAAAGTCCTGATGGGCTGTTCAGCCGACTACCTATCCGCAAACTGGTAGACCGGATGCGGGAACAAGGGATACCGGCCTCCATCTCCAACACAGCTGGAACCTTTATTTGCAACAATACGATGTATGCTGTGCTGGACTATATCCGGATTCATAACTTGCCGATGCTTGGAGGTTTTGTACACTTTCCAGCATCGACTGAAATGGCGGTGGACAAGCCAGGGCTCCCGACATTAACTCACGATACGATGTTAAAAGGGCTGGAAATCATCATCCAGACTACAATCGAAGAGTTGGAACATGAATTGCAGGCAATGAAATAAGAACAATACAATGCACATACAGCGTTCAACGATCTGTCCAACGGTTTGAACACAAGAGAAGCCGCTCATCCCGAGCGGCTTCTTGTAATTAATTTGATAATCTAGTCTACATTATGTTTATTTATATTTTACGATAATCGCATTGCTGATCTGGCGTCCAGGTGCCGTAAGGTAGGAGCCGTTGTAGTAAAGGGCGCTGGATGCACCGCCATCCAAATTCATAGCCTGATAGGCACCAGCTTGTTTCATGATTTCAGCGAGTTGTGGAATGGTAGCGCCACCGGTCGTTAACAGGATTAGCTTATGATCCTTCGTAATGCCCAGAGCACTCCGTGCTCCGCCACCAGTCAGGATTTTCGGATCACGGAACCCTTCTTTTGTAACATCAAGAGAAACCTTACCGTTTACGACTAATCGTGGACCTGCTTGTACGGCACCCGCCGATTTGCCTGACGTAAAGTGTTCTTTAAAATCCAACCCAGGGAGTAACTGAGCAAGGTTGTTGGAGTCAAAAGTAAATACGGTTCGTCTATCAGCAGGGCTGTCTTTCAGAAGATTACCGCCACCGACGATATAACCATAAGGTGTTTTGAAAGAGCCTGGTGTGTATGCGTCAAAAAACGTTCCATTGATCGCTGCTACGGCGTTATTGCGTTTGGCCAAACTGCGCAAGTCTTCTACCTTGCCTATTTTATTGCCAGCAAGTACAACATCCAGTTCTACCTTAGGGTGAAGCAGAGAGACCGTAACGGTCTGTGCACTGAATGTACGTGAACCGACCTTAAAGGATTTACGTGAGGATACGATTGGCTTGGAGCTGGACGGAATTAGTGTGCCTGAAAGAACCGGCAAAGGGGTCGTAGTCTCCCCTTGGGAGATTTGGACCGACGAAGTATCTTTGTTCCATGTAATATTGAGATTCAAATGTTGGCTAATAAATTGTAGTGGTACAAATGTATTACCATTATCACGGAAAGGGGCTGCTTTTATCTCAGTCTTCTTGCCATTTACGTATGCCGTGCGTTTGCCAACATAGAGAGTAAGGTTGGTATCTTCCTTGGAGATGTCGATTTTTTTCTGAGCTGACTGATAGTTGACCTTGATCCCTTCGTAGCTTTTTAACAATCCAACAGGAATAAAGGACTGACTGCTCTTATCCACATATACCATCATTTTTGCTGAGGATGCGGCGTAGAGTGGCGTAACCAGTGTGAGCATGACTAGCAGAACTAAAGCGGTGATTCTTTTCATGTACGATTCTTCTCCTTTGTATGTATATGGTACGTAACAACGTGTCTATAGAATGTATATCGGTATGTGATGACTCATAATGTACTACTTTCTACCTATTTTTTAGTGAAAAGGTAACAAGAAACATGAGAAATGTCGATAAACTGGTATAGTACTGGAAAATACCTGTGTAACAGAGGAACAAAGGAGAGAAACGAATGATCGTTAACAGGAGAACAACCAAGTTATCTCTAGTCATTGTGATGATGCTGGCTATGGTGTTTCCCACGAGCGTTTTTGCTGCGAACGGGGATCTGACATCTATCGCTTTTGACACGAATGAGGAAGAGATTCATCTAACGGTCGCCGAAACGACCAGACAGCTTCGCGTCCTGGCAACCATTGAAGGTTCTAGTGCCAAGAAAGATGTAACCAACGAGGCGACATGGACTTCTTCCAGCACCAAAACAGTTAAAGTCGAGGGTGGATTGCTTACACCGCTTGATAAGGGAACGGCAACAATTACAGCTAAATACAAAGGCTCGATAGCCACGATTAAAGTCATATCCAAATATGCGGCCGAAGAGTTTGCGATTAACCAACCTAAAGAGGTTGAGTATAAGCTTGGTACGGAAGGTATAGAAGTTAAAGCACTTACCGACGGTACGAATGATGTTACTTCGGAAGCTAAATGGACATCTTCGGATGAAGGTGTTGTTACCGTTGATAAAGGCGAGTTGAAGCTGATCGGTAGAGGTAATGCAACGATTACAGCTTCATATAAAGGTCTCAGCGCGTCCTATAAAGTGAAAGTAATATCACCTTACGAGAAGCTTGCCATCTCTCCAGGTGAGGATCAGGAGCTCCTCGTTGGAGATGATCCTGTAGAGCTTAAGGTTTATGCTAGAACATCAGATTCTGAAACAGGTCTGGGTACAGAGGTGACAGATAACGAGGAGCTTAAGCTTAAATCTTCCGATTCTTCTGTAGCGAAGATAAATGACGACGGTAAGCTGGAGCCTGTAGCATTAGGTAAAGCGACGATCACCGCGACTTATCTTGGAACTTCCGCTTCAATCGATGTTTACGTGCGTAATCCATATGAAGCCTTGATCTTGACCGAGCCGGACTTCATTAAAAATCCACTGATGTTCCTGAATGATCAGACAACGATTAAGGCTATGGTGCGTAATGCGGCAACGGAATCAATAGAGGTCGCTGCGACATGGACATCCTCTAATCCGCTAGCAGTAACAGCAGATGGTGGGAAAATTACGGCGAGAGCAACAGGTACTTCCAATATCAAAGTTTCATATCTTGGAATATCTAAAGAATTCAAAGTGACGGTATTGCCGACCGTTACAGAGTTCAAAACAGACGAAACCGAAATTAAACTTCTCAAAGACGAGTCCAAGTCGGTACCAAAGGTAACTGGAACATTGCTTGATGACGAGAAACAGGATTTCAGCAAATCCGTACAATGGACAACGAGTGATGAGAAAGTAGCAACTGTAGATGATAACAAAATCAAAGCCCAAGCTAAAGGCGAAGCGGTCTTGACCGGGAAAATCGGCAGTAAAGAAGTGGCTGAGGTTAAGGTAATCGTTAATGAGAAGGTATTGATCCTTTTGCCATCCATTGAGGAATATCAGATAGTTACAGGTAGAACTGAGGATCTCCCGAAAGTAACGGCTGTACTTGAAAACGGTGATGAGGAAGATGTAACTTCATCCGTTGAATGGTCGGTAACGGGTACTGTTGGTGTTATCAAGGATGGCCGGATTAAGGGACTGACTAAAGGCTCTACAGTTCTTAAAGGAACTTATTTAAATCAAAGTATCAAGATCCCTGTACTTGTGGAACAGGAGATTGTTAAGATCATCGTAGACCCTGAAACGGTTGAACTAAATATTAAGAAATCTAAATCTATTAAAGCAACAGGATACTATGCGAATGGAAAAACCGTTGCACTGTCGACTAAAATGAATTGGGTTTCATCGAATCCAAAAGTAGTAACGACAAGCCGTTCTTCTGTTAAAGCAGTCGGAGAAGGGACAGCAACTGTTAGTGGTTCGTATCAAGGTATTCCGGTTAGTGTAAAAGTGAATGTGGTGCCGAAACTGACAAAATTAACTGCCAGTGAGAAGAAGCTGAGCTTGGCTCCAGGTGCTGTCAAAACCGTATCGTTAACGGCTGAATATGACACCGGTAAGACAAGCAGCGTAACAGGCAGTGCAAAATGGTCTAGCAGCAACACGTCTGTTGCTAAAGTGACTGATGGCAAAATCGAAGCGGTGTCTAAAGGATCCGCACGTATTAAAGCTACGTTTGGTACCAAAACTGTGACTGTTACGGTTTCTGTGAAATAACTTAAAAGAGCCGCTTCCGGATTGAAGGAAACGGCTCTTTTTCATATAAATGTTAGCCATTAGGCTTAAACGCTTTAACAACTGAGGAAGAATTGGGTCAATTTTCAGTAAGAAGATGCCGACTGATGCGATCAAGGTTGCGCCAAGCTTGATTCGCCGCTGGGATTTTGGGAACAGCTTGGAACTCTGCACGGAGAGATAAGTCAATGGCTGATCATGATGGCCGAAAGTGGGATGAAAATCAAAGTGAAGATTGTTATATTTGGTGTTGACCTACCGGTAAGATACAAGATACCGGTAGGTTTTTTGTTGCGATTAAACTTTAGTAATTACAAAAGACTCCTAAAAGTAAAATTTATTACTCTAAAAAGAAATAAATATTGACTATTAGGGTAATTTAAATTACTTTATAAAGTAATGAAATGTACATTCATTTTTTACCAGGTCTACTACAAAATCATGTGAGGAGTGCGGTTATGTCAAATATTTATTTTCTAAAGCCAGAGCTAGATACACTTCACGGTTTTTTTAGCAAAGATTTGGAACCTGCACTGAAGATTGACTCTGGAGATACGGTTGTGTTTCAGACACTGGATGCCGGGTGGGGCTTGGAGAATCGTTCAGCACCGGGAGAACCCAGAAGAAAGTTCACCGAGAGAAAAGAAAGCCGGGAATGCAAGCAGTTTGGTCATGCATTGGTTGGGCCGATCTATATTGAGCAAGCAAAACAGGGTCAAACCTTAGAAATTGTAATCAATGAAATAGTTCCTGGAAAGTGGGGGTGGACTTCGGCAGGAGGCTTTCCAAGCTATTGGAATAAGAAAATGGAGATGACAGAAGAAAAAGAAATAACAATGGATTTCGAACTGGATATTGAGCAGATGGTGGGAAGAAGCCAGTTCGGTAACTTTAAGTATAGAGTTCCTTTAAACCCCTTTATGGGAATTATGGGGATGCCGCCTAAAGACGAGGGAAAGCATACGACTTTTGTACCGCGGGCATACGGTGGGAATATGGATTGTAAAGAACTGCAAGCCGGAACTACCCTTTATTTACCGATTCCTGTAGAAGGTGGGCTTTTCTCGACGGGGGATGGTCATGCAGCGCAAGGAGACGGAGAAGTTTCCGGACCTGCACTGGAATGTCCAATGGATAAGGTTAGCTTAACCTTTCATGTTAGGGATGACATGCCGTTAACGATGCCACGAGCGAGGACAAAAAACGGATGGCTGACGATGGGGTTCCATGAAGATTTGGAGGAAGCCATGTGGATCGCTTTAAATGGAATGCTGGATCTGATGATGACGACATATAACATTTCACGTGTGGAGGCTTATGCTTATGCTTCGTTAACAGTAGACCTTCGAGTCACCCAAATCGTCAATGTATCTAAAGGAGTTCATGCCTTTTTGCCATTTCACGCACTTCGTTGATCACATGAAAATCACTTTTAACCTTGAACCAAAATGATGATAAAATGAGGAGGAAGTATTCATATGAACAATACCTATACTGAAAGTAAAGTAAATAATCAGGGTGTAACGATTCATGTTGCCGAAACAAATGCCGGATCGAAAGAGATGATACCTCTCGTAATTATTCCTGGGTTATCCGAATCCGCAGAAGATTATTTGCCGATCATGGAGCGGTTCGCACCTAGACATTGTGTCGTTATTACCCTGCGCGGCAGAGGAAAGAGTGACTCGCCTTCCAGAGGATACACGTTGGAGGATCATATTAGCGATATTCAAGCCGCAATTCAGCAGCTGCAGCTTACCGATTTTATCTTATTAGGCTACTCCAGAGGAGTCGCCTACACGCTCGGTTACGCCCTGCAAAACACGACCGTGTTAAAAGGCCTCATTATCGGTGATTATCCTGCCGTTCACACGCATTTAAGGGACGGTTGGGTGGATTTCATGGCCACGATGCCTCCTTGGAGGGGGAAAATGCTGCTGGAGAGAATGAAGCGGGAAGCTTTGGAAGCGCTGCAGAAGGAGTCCGTAAACGTTGCTTTTTGGGAGGAGCTTTCTCGGGTAACTTGCCCAACCCTCATTATTCAGGCGGGTAAAGATTCTCCGCTGTCAGCTGAAGCGATGCAGATGTATAAAGAGCAATTGCCTGAGGCCGAGATTGTTGTCTTTGACGGATTCGATCATAATCTCTTTGAGCCGAGTCCAGAGACCTTTATTGAAACGGTTGATGATTTTATGAGAAAAGTGGATCAATCAAGCAAAAGAGAGTAAGTTGAAGAAAAGGAAGGGAACGACTTCATGGATCAAATGAAACTAAAACTTAATGTTTCCTTGTTGAGACAAAGAGTACCAAACCTTACCACCGCAGCACGTTCTGTAGGATTGCGTCCAGCCACAGTTTCCAATCTATGCACCGGTAAGATCCCTGTGGGTCGAGCAGAAGTCCGGACAATTGCAGCACTAGCAGCTCTAGCGAAATGTAGTCTGGATGAGTTGATTCTCAATGGAGAAGCAGTTGATATGATTGAAACAAAAATAAAGACGCTTGATCTGTTCGCACCGTTAGCCAAAGGGGGAACCGTCGGTTTAGTAGCCCGGCCGGGGATGGGGCAGCTAGTGCTTCTCGGTGAACTGTTTCATCATTTTAAACAGGACGGGTACTTGACACTGCTGCTGAAGCCGGAAGGGAACTACCCTGAGCTGCAGGATATGCTTGATGATGTGGAAAAAGTCGCTTATTCCATAGAAGATGTGTATAGCATTACTAAAGCTGCGGGACCGGATAAAGAAATTGTTTTTGCTGCTGACCGGGAACATGTATTGACTGGTAAAATATATGATTTGCAGGAACGCCTTCAGAATGAAGGAGTCGCTAATATTACGACTTTTTTGGTAGACCTCAAAGGGGCGGTAGTGGATGAGGACATACCTTATGGACCGCTTGAAACCTTATGGGTTTTCGATGCGGATCTTGCCGCCAGACACAAGTATCCGGCTGTAAATCCGATGCACTCTACATCCTCTGTACTGGAAGGCGTTCATCTAGACCAAAATCATTTATCAGTACAACAGCGGGCCCAAAAGCTATTGCGGCGGTACCGTGAGCTGCGTGCGCTTGTCAATGTGAAGGGGCTTGCCGGGATACCTGCTTCAGAAGTGGAAACCTATCACCGGGGCGAGCGATTAGAAGCGTATCTTACCCAGCCCTTCTGCGTTGCCGAACCGTTTACCAGAACAAAAGGAGAGTCGGTCAGCCTTCAGGACACATTATCGGATGTACAAGCGATTCTAAACGGAAGTATGGATCACATTCCGGTTGAAAGCCTATATTTCATTGGGCGGCTTCCGTAAGGCCCATCATGTCTTGACATGTTCTGAAGCATCCAGTTATACTTCAACTAGTTGTATTAAAACCAATAATCAACAATATTTGAAATGAGGAGGAAGAATATATGTTCTTTTTGTCTACTGTTTTAATTCGGAGAATGGGATAGACGGGAGAAGTCTGCCCATTTATAGCTATTCCAACCGAAGAACAGTAGATCGAGAACGTCATTCTTCCTTGTCTTTACAGTGATATATTGTAATGGGTAGGGTGTGTTCACCTTACCCATTTTTTGTTATATCTAAATTGAATATCGTTCTTTCCTATTGCTCTTCCGGTTGGCTTCAGAATTGAAACCTAAGGAGAGAGTAAGGATGAGTATTGTAAACGTAGAACAACTTAAGCATACGTATGGAGATAAACAACTTTTTAACGGACTGGATTTCCGTCTGCTGCAAGGAGAACACGCAGGATTGGTCGGAAGCAACGGAGCTGGCAAATCAACCTTGCTCCGCATGTTAACTGAAGAGGTCATTCCGGATTCCGGTTCGGTTACCTGGCTACCGGGAGTGAAGGTTGGTTTCCTCCAGCAGCATCTAGATTTGAAAGCCGGAACAACGGTGTTGGAAGCATTACAGGATGTGTTCCGTCATTTGTACGATCAGGAACGCAAAATGCTTGAACTGGCAGAGCAAATGTCTTCTGCTTCAGAGGGTATGGAATCACTATTAATGCAGTATGGAAAAATTCAGAACAGCCTCGAGCACAGTGGTTTCTACCATCTGGATGTACAAATTCAAGAGGTTGCAGCTGGACTCGGCATACTGGATATCGGGATAGACCGTGATGTTAGTGAATTGAGCGGAGGTCAGCGCACTAAGCTATTGCTAGGAAAGCTTTTACTTGATCAGCCGGACGTGTTGCTGCTGGATGAGCCGACGAACTACTTGGATGATGTGCATATTGAGTGGTTAACTTCATATCTGAAACGTTATGAATCAGCTTATATGGTTGTGTCCCATGATGAGAAGTTCATGAACGAGGTAACTAACACGATTTTTCATTTGGAGCATCAGAGTATCAAGCGATATACCGGAAACTATATCGCTTTTAAAAATCGATATGAGCTAAGTCGCAATCAATCGCAAGAAGCCTATGTTCGGCAGCAAAAGGAAATTGGAAGGCTTGAAAGTTTTGTTCAGAAAAACCGAAACCGTAATGCCAAACAGGCGAAGAGCAGAGAAAAAATGCTGGACAAAATTCAGCGCATCGAGATCCAGAAAACAGCACCTAAACCCCGCTTTAAGTTTACAGTGAACAAAGAACCTGTTAACAAGATTATTGAGACGAAACATCTTCAGGTTGGTTATACCCACCCGCTGTTTAGTCCAAAAGATCTTATAATTAAGCAGGGGGAGAAGATCGCAATAACCGGTCATAACGGAATCGGAAAATCAACCATGCTAAAAACATTGCTTGGTAATATTGCGCCACTCAGCGGTTCTTTACTGATGGGCGATGGTGTTCATGCTGCTTATTATGCGCAGGAACATATAGCTTCTCAGGAGACACCGCTTGAACATTTATGGAGCTACCGACCTGACCTCACGCAAAAAGAAATCAGGCAGACGCTGGCAAGTGCCGGTTTGACGGATAAACATATCCGTCGTTCAATATCGATGCTGAGCGGTGGTGAACAGGCAAAGGTGCGTTTAAGCAAGCTGATGATCACACCGGGTAATGTACTTGTGCTTGATGAACCGACCAACCATCTTGACGTTAACGCCAAAGAGTCACTGAAAGATGCTTTATCCAAATATCCCGGTACGATTGTGCTTGTCTCGCACGAGCCTGATTTTTATCTGGACTGGGTAACGCAGGTGTGGTCCGTACAGGATTGGTGTTAATTTCGCTCAACCACGTGACAAAGCTACGAAAAGTGATAAATGGGCGGGAATTCGCTAAGAATAAGGTTGACATCGTTCAAGGTTATCCTTATGATAACCATTAACTTGAATATTTTATGAAAAAGCAATGAAGAGAAAGAGTACCATGGTGATATCTTTGAACAGAGAGCTCCGGTAGCTGAAAAGGAGTAAAGAAGATCTGTGGGAATATGGTCTCTGAGCTGCGCATCGAACCCCGATTGGGATGTAGGCTGCGCCGGAACCCGCTTCCGTTACTGAGCTAGGGTATACTCGCGTATTTACGCGCCGTACCTGAAGAGGTGAATGCCGCAAGGCATTTATAAAATTGGGTGGTACCACGTGAGCACAGCTCTCGTCCCTTTGGGATGAGGGCTTTTTTTGTTGTCAAAAATTAAGGAGGGATCAAGATGGCAAATATTTTTATTGGTGGTGCATGGCCGTATGCGAACGGATCGTTGCACCTCGGGAGGCTTTCAAGTTTATTGCCGGGTGATGTACTGGCACGCTATTTTCGCGCAAAAGGTGAGAAAGTACTATATGTTTCGGGCAGTGATTGTCATGGTACACCTGTGGCGGTTCAGGCTGATAAAGAAGGTATATCACCTTCGGATTATGCAGGCAGGTACCATGATGAATTTCTGAAATGTTTATTGCGAGACCGATGGGAGGTTTTTGCCGGATCGTTATGTAGAAGGAACTTGTCCTGTGTGCGGACAGCGGGCGCGAGGAGATCAGTGTGATTATTGCTCGACCTTGCTAGACCCTTCCGATTTGAGTGAGAGAAAGTGCAAATTATGCGGATCTACTCCGGTAGAGCGGCCAACTGAACATTACTATATTGCTTTATCCCGATTCCAGACGGAATTGGAGGAGTATGCGGTTCATGCACAAGGATGGAGAGAGAACGCAAAGCAATTGACCAAAAGATATTTGGAGGAGGGGCTTCAAGACCGTGCAGCGACAAGGGACTTGTCTTGGGGAGTCGATGTTCCTGTCAGTGGATTTGGGGACAAGAAAATCTATGTATGGATTGAAGCCGTTAGTGGGTACTTGTCTGCAAGCAAACAGTGGGCTGAAGAAACGGGAGGTAACTGGGAACCGTTCTGGCTTGAAGGGGAAGACAGCATTGTATCGTATTATGTACATGGCAAGGATAACGTACCTTTTCATACGTTGATATGGCCTGCGATTTTACTGGGGGCTGGTGAACTTCATCTGCCTGATCATATCATTTCCTGTGAATACATGACACTCGAAGGAAAGAAATTTTCTACCAGTCGGAATTGGGCGGTATGGGTTCCGGATTTACTGAGCCGGTATGATCCGGATACGATTCGTTATTTTCTCATTGCAAACGGACCTGAAAAGCGGGATACCGACTTCTCATGGAGGGAGTTCATTCACAGTCACAATGGTGAGCTGCTCGGAGCTTACGGTAATTTGGTGAACCGAACCTTGGCTTTTATTGTAAAATCTTTCGACGGAGAAGTTCCGCAAGGGGAATTGTCGGAAGAATGGCGAATTACGATAGAGGAACTGTATTTGAAATCCGGGCACTTATTGAAGACGGAAAGCTTAAAGAAGCACTGGAGTATATTTTTGCTGGTGTTCGCAAGGCCAATAAATATTTTGATGAACAAAAGCCGTGGATTCAAATAAAAGACCAACGGGAGGCATGTGAACAAACGTTATTTACTTGTGTGCAGATCATTGCCAATCTGTCGCAGCTGCTTCATCCATTCATCCCTTTTTCATGTGAGAAGGTGAGAAGGTTCTTGAACTTGGCGCAGCCGTCCTGGCAGACGATAAATGTACCCGCACAGCAGAGTATTATCAATCTAGAATTACTGTTTGAGCGCATTGATGTCAGTCAGATCGAGGAGGAAACCAACCTGTTGAATAAACAGCTTCTGGATTCTAATTAGAAAAAAGCGTGCTATGCTCATTGGTAGTTCAATGGGCATAGGAGAGATTTTGGTTGAAAGCCATATTCTGCTATAATATTTCATGCATACATTTTTGCGAAAATTATTGTTTGGGGGCTGCTGTGCTGATTAAGATGAATAAGTTTTATAAAATATGTATTGGTGTCATATTGGTATTGGTTATTATCTATTTGGGTTCACTTGTGAGTTTTATTTTCAAGCCGATTATTGCATTATTCAGCCTGCTCATCATTGTTCCAGTCTTGATGGCGGGGTTTTTCTATTATTTACTCCGACCATTAGTGGATTTCTTGGAAAAGCGAAAGCTGAATCGCTCATTAGCTGTGTTGCTTATTTATGTTGTAATCGCCATTATGATTGTAGCATTCATTTGGGGGGTATGGCCTTCGTTAAGCAAACAGGTCATTGCTCTGCAGGAGAACGCACCAAGTCTGTTCGTAGCACTGGCCAAAGAGTTGGAACAGCTGAAGAACACCACGTTTCTTTCAAATTTTTTCCCGGAAGATACCAACAGACTTGACCAAGTTACAGAGTATTTGAATAAAGGTTTTTCATTCCTAACGAATTATATGTCAAGCTTGTTTTCTTTCTTCTCGAATTTTGCTATTATTTTGTTCACCTTTCCCATCTTCCTGTTCTATATGCTTAAAGAGGGAGGGAAGTTTGGTCAGCAAATCGTAAGCTTCCTACCGAAACGTTTTCGTAAAGAAGGCACTGAGACGATGAACGACATCGACAAGGTACTCAGTAGCTTTATTGTAGGAAGAGTTTTAGTTAATGTGGCGCTTGGTGTTCTGATGTATATTGGATTTATCATCATCGGCTTGCCTTATGCATTACTGCTGACCGTTATTGCAGTGATCATGAATTTTATTCCTTTTGTTGGGGCTATACTGTCATCTGTACCGATTGTCATTATAGGTTTCGTGCAATCACCTTCCGTAGCGATATGGTCCCTTGTCATTATTTTGGTTGCACAGCAAATTCAGGACAACCTCGTGGCACCTTATATTTTCGGTAAACAGCTGGATATACATCCGTTAACGACCATCGTTTTGGTATTTGCCGGTGGTGATTTATTTGGGATTTTCGGGATCATCGTGATCATACCGGTGTACATGGTAATCAAAATCGTGGTTAGTCGTATTTACGTCAGATTTTTCAAACAGAAATGGGAAGAAGCGTAGCAGTATAAGCTAATAATTATAAACCTGATCAAAAAACACGTGCGTACATGCATGTGTTTTTTTTGATCTCGATGAAGAAACCATGAAGATGGGTTCGCCCTTTTAGATATTCAGAGTATAACAAAGATGAAGTAATAGCCGATTTGCCCAATCAATATGAATGGGAAATCGGCTTGAAACATTATTAGGGATACATAAATTAAAAGCCTTTGTATTGAGGCTCCTCGTTTTCTAGTTGTTGAACACGGCCTTGCACTTGTTGAACAATTTGGTCTGTTTGCTGTGCTGCATTTGTAAAAAGTGTTTTAGCCTCTTGGTTTTGAGTTTCCAAAGCAAATTGTTCAAGGCTCGCTTGCGCGCTCTTCAAAGAAGCGAGGGTAGTTTTAACTTGGGAAGCAACTGTCATCGATGTCACCTCCTTTCCAGGAGTTAGCTGTAGTAACGAAAATAATATAACTCAGTTAGCCATTAAACATTCAAGGGAAAAATTGGTGTGAAACAAAAATTCATTGAATTGGTATGCGACCAAAAGGATTCCTTTTACGGAAAAGAGTTATAAGTTTGGTGTTAGCCTTTTTGACAAATAATTTGATTAGTCCAAAAATGTGTTGACTGGAGGAGATCAAACTGTGCCGGAATGGTTAGAAATTTCCGTTCGTACTTTAGTTGCCGTAACGGTCCTTTTTTTCATGACGAAATTATTGGGCAAAAGGCAAATTGCTCAACTTTCGTTCTTCGAGTACATTACAGGAATTACAATCGGTAGCTTGGCAGCGTACATTTCGACTGATTTGGAAGCAAATTGGTATCTAGGAATAATTTCTTTAGGTGTATGGGTCGCGGTATCTATAGGCATTGAATATTTGCAGATTAAAAGCAAAAAGGCCAGGAACTTTATAGACGGCAAAGCTACTGTGCTCATTAAAGATGGTAAAGTATTGGAAGATAATTTGAAGAAAGAGCGTCTCGCTACCGACGAGTTATTGCAGCAACTAAGAAGCAAAGACGTCTTTAAAATGGCGGATGTCGAATTTGCGACAATGGAGCCAAACGGCGATATCAATGTGCTGCTCAAGAGAGAGAATCAGCCTTTGACGCCAAATCATCTTGGCATTAAAGTCGGACCTGAACCAGAGTCGCAAACTGTGATCATGGATGGCAAGATTATGGATGAACCACTGGCAACAATCGGATTAAACAGGGCATGGTTAAATGCCGAACTAGAAAAAGTAGGCGCTGCTGTTGAAAATGTGTTTCTTGGTCAAGTGGATTCTTATGGGCAATTTTATGTCGACTTGTTTGACGATCAGATTACAATACCACAGCCTCAAATCAAGGCGACATTATATGCTACTTTGAAAAAATGCGAAGCGGATTTAGAGCTATTTGGCTTGACGACACAAAACAAAGAGGCTAAAAAAATGTACGAACAGTGCGCAAAACAATTGCAGTCTGTCATAACGGAAGTAAAACCGTGCTTACATCGTTAAATTTTCAAAAGGAGGTATTCGAAATTATGTCAAATGATAAAAATAAAGAGCTGACTCCAACACAGCAGGAATATCAAGAACTTGCTAAAAAAAGAGAGCCGGCCAGACCGATTTTTCAAAACTGTTTACGGGCTTTTATTACCGGTGGCACAATCTGTTTAATTGGACAAGCTATTCAGGAAATGTTCGTCCATTGGGCGGGTTTTAGCGAGAAAGAAGCCAGCAACCCAACTGTTGCTGTACTGATCCTGCTGTCCGTTATTCTTACTTGTTTTGGCGTATACGATAAGATTGGGCAATGGGCAGGAGCCGGTTCTGCCGTACCTGTTACGGGATTCGCTAATACTATGGCTTCCGCAGCGATTGAGCATCGAAGCGAAGGATTTGTTCTGGGTGTTGGAGGAAAAATGTTTAAGGTTGCCGGTCCCGTCATTGTATTCGGTGTGGTTGCGGCTTTTTTAATCGGAATTCTGCATTTGATTATAAATCCTGGCGCTGTGGGAGGATCTTGAATATGCTGAAAGGTCATCAGAGCTGGATTTTCGAAAACCGTCCATCCATTCTTGGCGCTGCAACCATCGTCGGTCCATTCGAAGGACAAGGGCCGTTAGCCGAAGATTTTGATATCATTCATGGGGATTTGTTGCTGGGACAGGATAGTTGGGAAAAAGCGGAACGAACCCTGTTGGAAGAAGCGGCCAAGCTCGCTATCGAGAATGCAGGATTAACGAAAGAGCAAATCAACTTCTTTCTCGGCGGCGATTTGATGAGTCAAATCATCAGTACCAGCTTTGCCGCAAGAACACTTATGGTGCCTTATATTGGCTTATTTGGGGCATGCTCAACCTCAATGGAAAGCTTAGCGGTAGCCGCCAATCTTGTTAATTCGCGTTCGGCGAAATATGCATTGTCCAGCGCATGCAGCCATAACTCAACGGCGGAAAAACAATTTCGTTATCCAACAGAATATGGCTCCCAAAAGCCCCCAACTGCACAGTTTACGGTAACTGGAGCCGGAGCGAGCGTTGTTTCGCAGACAGGTAAAGGACCTTATGTTACTTCTGCAACGATTGGGCGGGTTATCGACATGGGCATTACGGATCCTTTTAATATGGGAGCAGCGATGGCTCCTGCGGCAGTAGACACGATCCAAGCCCATTTCCGTGATTTTCGGATCGAGCCTGGGCATTATGATCTAATCGTGACAGGCGATCTATCCAAAGTGGGGTATGAAATTGCATGCGATTTATTTGAGAAACATAAAGTGCCAATACAACAAACGGAATATAAAGATTGTGGAATGATGATTTACGATTACGAAAAACAGAAGGTACAGGCTGGAGCTAGCGGGTGCGGATGCTCGGCGGTCGTTACGTATGGCCACCTGTTGAAACGATTGCAAAACCATGAACTAAACCGGATTCTGGTTGTAGCAACTGGGGCGCTGCTGTCACCGATATCTTTCCAGCAGGGAGAAAGTATTCCCTGTATCGCACATGCGGTTTCGATTGAAAGGGAGGTGGGGAAAATATGATTTTTCTGTGGGCGTTCTTGATTGGCGGTGCTATTTGCGTATTCGGTCAAATATGCTTCGATGTTTTCAAGCTAACTCCTGCTCATACCATGACATTGCTTGTCGTTCTTGGGGCGATCGTTGGCGGAATGGGTTTTTACGATTCATTCATCAAATTTGCTGGCGCCGGTGCTTCTGTCCCAATTACAAGCTTCGGCAATGCTCTTGTGCACGGTGCCTTGGAGGAAATCAAAGAAGACGGCTGGATCGGCATTGTTACAGGCATCTTTAAAGTCACTAGCGCGGGCATTTCCTCAGCCATTATCTTTTCATTTTTGGCAGCTTTGTTTGTTAAGCCCAAGGGATAATGCGTAATGCGGTATGTATTAGATTATTACTCGATACAATAAATCCCAACTTGCCGCATGCTAAGTTGGGATTTATTTATAATTATTTCTGACTGATTGCTCTTTCTTTTCTAAAGTTACCAACATAGGAATATGAGGTTTCGTTTTTTCTTTATAAATAATTATGTTAGAATAAACATATTAGTAGAACTAATATATAATCCACGTAACTACATCGGAGGGGAATATGGAACTCATACATCTATTAGAAGTACAACACATGATTGATAAGCTAACGGATCAAGATCTTTACATACATCTTGAGCTAACAACGGGAGCGTACGCTGCCCATTATGATAGTTCTAAACATCCTGCTGCGAACTTTATTACGAATGCGAAGATCCAGTTTTCACATGGTTCGATTTCTGGAAACGGACCTTATCGTGTCGGATTAAAGATGGAACAGGGTTGGGTTTACGCGGAAGGGCTTACCCATTTTGATAAGAGCGAGACTGAACGGCTGATCATGGCAGGCCATGACAACCAAGGCAAGCTGGTCGTAGCTTTACAATTAAGCCGGAAGCCCTTCTAAATGGAACAGGAGATGAGAAACAACATGGATAATAACGTTCTGGTCGTGCTGCCGCATCCGGATGATGAGTCATTTGGAGCATCTGGAACACTTGCAAAGCTTGTGCATCAAGGAACGCGGGTAACTTATGCATGCTTGACTTTGGGAGAGATGGGGCGAAATATGGGTATCCCGCCATTTGCAAGTCGGATCACCCTTCCCTCTGTTCGTAAGCTGGAGCTGGAAGAATCCTGTCGGGCTATTGGAATTCAGGATTTGAGAATGCTTGGATTTCATGATAAAACGATTGAATTCGAGCCACATGAGGTACTGGATCGAACGATTGAATCGCTGATCAATGAATTGAATCCTGCACTGATTATTACTTTTTATCCGGGATACAGCGTTCACCCCGATCATGATGCAACGGGGGCTTCTGTTATCCGAACCGTTCAAAAGCTTCCGGAAGAACAGCGTCCTGTCGTACATTGTATAGCCTTCGCTAAGAACTGTGAACAGCATATTGGGAAGGCGGATGTGGTTAATGATGTGACAGGCTTTATCGAGCACAAGATGAACTCCATCAAAGCTCATCGTTCCCAGTTCCAGATAGCAGGCTTACTGGGCAGTAATCAACCGAGCTCTGAAGAGATTAACAAGCGCTTTGGCAATGAAGCTTTCTGGACCTATCGTTTCAAATAATTATTAAATTATGCGACAAGGTTCCTCACATATGTAATCTGCTCAATTCAAAAAACACGCACAGACTCCGGTCTGCGCGTGTTTTTATGTACACTCATTTCATCAATGGGACGAATAGGCTGTTTAAATGAGGGAGTCAGCGTCCCTAATGATATACCCCTCGCCGAGTTCAATCTCGGTAAAACCAGACATATGCCGGGCTTGGAATTGGATGGGACTTTTCCCGCCGACAATCAGAATGTTCTGAATGTCTGCAGCACCTTCAGCGGGGAGAGCAAAAGATTTAACATAAGGATACCATTCGCGAAGAGTTGTATGTATCGCGTTTACGTGATGATCATGTTCACTTCTTCCCATAAGGTTTAGTATGATTGCCCCATGGGAATCCAACTTCTCTGATGTCATCTTAAAAAATTCCCACGATGTTAAATGCCGCGGTGTTCCTTTATCCGTAAAGGCGTCCAAAATAATGTAATCATAGGCTTCCGGATCCTCACCTTCGAGAGTGTGACGTCCATCGGCAACAATGACATTATCCCCGTTGTACCCAAAGTACTTCCTGCTTAACTCCACGATTCTAGCATCGAGTTCTGCTACTTTACATCGTTTATCGGCACAATAACGCGGGATGGTCCCAATCCCATGCCCGATTATAAACAAGTCTTCGAAAGACGGGTCATTGAACTCCATGAGATGGATCATGGCTCGGGGATATTCAAACAAAATACGTTCCGGATGATTAAGATCCAGAGCGCCCTGTATCGCCTCATTAGAAAACTGTAATACTCGAAAATTCCCATTCTCACCATATAATTTTGGAGTGTCCAGTACAGTGATCTCTTGATCGTTATCATGATCCTTATACAGTAAATGCAAATGATTGATCTCCTTCAAAAATAAGATACATCGATCATATTTTCCTTCCATCTGGATACTCATTTATGGTATCGTCACATATCGTCGTTATTTTCTCATCCTCTATAAGCTGAAATAGTATATCAAGAAGCTCTTTACGCTGCGTAGAAGTGAGCTTTTTGATTAACTTATCAGCGATATTTGTTTGTATGTCAAGGATTCCACTAATATTGCTTTCTGCCAGCTCCGTTAGCTGGATAAGAGTTGCACGTCGATCCGTTGGGTCGGGGGTGCGGAGGAGAAGGTTTTCTTTTTCCAGAGCATCAACAAAATCAGTAACCGTGCGTGCCTTAACGCCCAGCTTAGCAGCTAATTCGTTCATACGAATCTTTCCTGCTTCTGAAACAATAGAAAGTACTTGTAAACGCGGACCCGATATGTGAAACGGTGTGTTGAGAGCGGATAATTGCGACATAAATTCTCTCTGAACAGAATGTGTTGCTCTAATCAATACGTGAATGACGTCAATCGCTTGAGGATTGTTCGTGTTAATATTCATTCTTTTAGCTCCTTGGTTTGTTGTTGATTCATGGCTAAATCCATTTACGATCTCCTCATATGAGTTATCCATCCCGTGAACCTTATCTTGGATCGAGCTGGACCATCGCTTGTTTACCGCTCAATTGAATGCCGGTTTTTTTAATACCCACTTCTTTCAGATCTTGAATCAATTCCTCTAAAAGAACCTTCGCTTTGGCTCCTTCTTTACCTTGCACTCGGACAACGAGTGCTACAGAATTACCGGCACGAAGAAGTTTATCCGCTTGAGTTCTCTTCGTATCATAATCATGTTCTTCAATATTTGGAGTTAATCGTATTTCTTTGAGCTTAGCGGGCTGCTCTTTTTTGCGAGTTTGTTGGCGTTCCTCCTTAACCGTTCCTGCTGATATCAGACGGCAAGGCGGAGGACTACTGAACAGGGAAGTGCAGACAAGGTCCACTTTTAACTTCCGGGCCATCTTAAGCGCCTCTGCAGTTGGAATAATTCCTAAATTTTCTCCATGGATCCCTGTCAGTTCCACTTCTGCGGCTTTAATCTTTTCGTTCTTAATCATATAATCACACATGCCTCTCATTCTAAACTGTTGAATTAATCATACCGCTGGGAGGTAGTAAGATCAACTCTTGACCATAAAAGCGGTTGTGTTGTGATTCAATGCAAATTAATAAACGAATATTATTTTTGTTTGTTTATTTGTAGGCGAAAATCAAAAAATTCATAAAAAACCTTTCCCTTGGTTAGCTAGAATTTCTTATTCACGATGTGAGGGTTCACGGACATGATCTGTTCAGCTATATCCCAGAGTCTGGGTAAGTAATGAATGACCTTTTCAGCCCGATCAAGCAGGATATCTGTAGAGGTAATGCCAAGGTCTGCAATGATCTCCTGAAAGGCCGGTAATAATTCATGCTGTAGCTCAGGTGAACCGTCAGCTGCCAATATTTTATGACATCGGGCAAAGGTAGCTACGATCCAGAAAACTGATTCGTGATGGAAGCCAGTCTGTATTAATCTCAGGCTTCCATCGATGGCAATCGGTCGAGCCCAAGTTGTAATGTCAGTACTGAAGAAGAACGGTGTCTTGGCCACTTCTGCTGCAACGTCGAAAGTGCGAGCCAGTTGTCTGACATGATATTCGATTCGCCGAGGTGTTATAAGGTGACAGCCTAGCAGTTCCAACAATTCCTGGTAAATATCCATATGACCGTAACTGATTAGCACCTCACGAGCAGCAAGGTACCTCAGCCTAACCGTGGGGTTACGAAGTGCAGCCACCAGGAGAACATGCGTGGTTACACCGGTTGGAAATAGCCATGAGGTGATCCGGTCAAAAAGGGGGGCCGATGTATCGATCGTCTTCAGCCCGATTTCGATTCTTTCCCGTGCGTTCCCACACCTGCGGTACACCCAAGCCCACTCCGAGAAGTGCTGCGATACTTGTATCTTAAGTTTACGTAGATGTCCTGTTGGATCGGAGATAATACTATCCATACGGAAGCTACCTGCCAGATGATAGGAAGTTAGGACTTTTTCGGGAGATTCTAGTTGCTTCCAAGATAAATAAGTAACCTCCACGAGTGTTCCCTTATAATCAAACTTCCCGAGTTTAATGGGGGGAGTATCCGCTTTAGTCACTATCACAACATCAATATCTGATGATGCGGGCAATTCCTCATCATCTGTTTGACCTACAGTTGAACCACTGAAATAAGCCCCGCAGAAGCCTTTTTCTCGAGAAGCGTATTGATCGACCCATTCAATAGCAGCCTTACGTGCAGCTCCGACTTTCAAGTAAATCATCCTCCTTTTGGATCTCTAAATGACGAAATATCAGAAGAAATATCGGACTGTTTGGAGAAATGTTCAATAACATAACTTCTTTATGTAAGGGAGTTTTTTCATCATAGGTTATAATGCTATAATAGGGTTGTAAAATTCATAAAGAAAGCGGGAACAGCATGGGTCGTAAATGGAATAATATCAAAGAGAAGAAAGCCTCAAAGGATGCGAATACAAGTCGTATTTATGCAAAATTCGGGGTTGAAATCTATGTAGCAGCAAAAAAAGGTGAGCCAGATCCTGAATCTAATCGCGCCTTAAAAGTTGTACTTGAGCGAGCAAAAACATATAACGTACCTAAAGCTATCATTGACCGCGCCTTGGATAAAGCTAAAGGCAGTGCGGAAGAAACGTATACGGAGCTTCGGTATGAAGGTTTTGGACCGAACGGAGCCATGATCATCGTAGATACATTGACGAATAACGTGAACCGTACAGCTTCTGATGTTCGTTCCGCATTTAATAAAAATGGCGGAAATATGGGTGTGAGCGGATCTGTTGCGTATATGTTTGATGCGACTGCTGTTATTGGTGTTACAGGCAAGAGCTTGGATGAAGTATTTGAGTTATTGATGGAAGCTGATGTAGAGGTTCGCGATATCATTGAAGAAGATGAGTCTATCATTGTATATGCGGAACCGGATCAGTTCCATGAGGTGCAAGAAGCGTTCAGAAACGTTGGTATCTCTGATTTTACCGTTGCTGAATTAACGATGCTTGCCCAAAACTATGTTGAACTTCCTACAGATTCTGTGCCGCAATTCGATAAATTGATTGATGCACTGGAAGATCTGGAAGATGTACAGCAAGTGTATCATAATGTGGATTCTGAGGAGTAAATCTACGTGTACTATGAATGAAAAAAAGTCGCATGCTTGCGGCTTTTTTTTGTGTCTTTTGTAAGACACAGAGACACAGTGCTTGTTTGTGAATATTAAATCGCAAAAAATTGATGTGATTGTATTGACCCTGACATTAGTGTCATCGTTTATAATCTGATTAAACCCATACAATTACAATTGGAGGCATGACACTTGAGAATTGGAGAGCTCGCCAATCGAACCGGAGTCAGCATCCGCTCCCTTCGTTATTATGAGCAACAGGGCTTACTTGCCCCCAAACGGCATGATAACGGATATCGTGAATATTCCTCATTCATGATTGAACAAGTGCAAACTATTCAATTTTACTTGAAATTAGGTTTGACTACTGAACAAATTGCCGGCTTTCTGAATTGCGTGTTGATGAACAAAGAAGCATTTTGTAAAGAGGTTCTCCCGGTATATCAACAGAAACTGAAGGAAATTGATGGTCAAATCAAGCAGCTCGAGAGTATAAAGTCAAACCTGGAGGAACGAATAAGCTCGATTCTTGAAGAACACCCAGCGAGTGAAATCAATTCCTGGAAAGTGGGATGCAGCGATGAATGAACCAACGATTCACATTTTAGGTATATCCGGAAGTCTCCGTAACCGTTCTTCTAATACAAATCTGTTACGAGCAGCTGCGGCATTGGCACCTAAACATATTAACCTCACGATTTTCGATAGATTAGGTGATCTTCCGCATTTCAATCCCGAAATCAACGGAGAGGATGCACCGGAAGCCGTTATGGCTTTCCGGAACCAACTTATGTCCGTAGATGGCGTGTTAATTAGCACACCGGAATATGCAAGCGGAGTACCAGGCGTTCTTAAGAACGCAATCGACTGGACGGTGTCATCAGGTGAGTTGTATAACAAACCGACTGGTGTGTTGAGTGCCTCGCCACATCCATCAGGTGGTGAAAATGCTCATGCGTCACTTTTAATGACTCTGAATATGTTGAATGCACATATAGTCTCTGGGGGAACGATGTGTATTCCACAAATAAGTTTGAAAATGAATGCAGCGGGAGACATCACGGACAATGATTTGGAACAGGGAATAACATCAGTGCTTCATGCTCTGGAAAAAGCTTTGAATATCAAGTTATAAACAACTTTATTAATAAAGGGGATAGCAGAATGCTTGAGACAATGACAAAAGAAAATTTTTCAGAGCTCATCGACAAAGGAATAACGCTGGTTGATTTTTGGGCACCTTGGTGCGGACCTTGTAAAATGCAGCTCCCCATTATGGAAGAGCTTTCCGTTGAACTGCAAGATTCTGTAGTCGTCGGGAAAGTGAATGCAGATGAAGAGCCAGAGCTCGCTTCTAAGTATGGTGTGATGGGTCTTCCGACACTGATTCTATTTAAAAACGGCCAACCGGTGGAAAAACTGGTGGGCCTGCAGCGGAAAAATACCATTTTAGGCAAAATCCAAACTCATCAATAAAAATACCCTTCAAGTTGCAAATAGACGAAGATTTCAGTATGATTTACGTGACAAATGAAATGCTTATGTGTAACTGGCGTAGCATGGGGAACCATGAGGGAGCACATATATAGCAACGGCCGTACGCCTGGGCAGAGGTAAGGAGTTTCTTTCTCCTTGCCTCTTTTATTTTTGAGATAAGAAAGAATAAACTTCGGAGTGCATCCTTATCTCGCAAGAATAAACTACCGCTATGAGCGGTAAAAGTGGGGGATATGCCAATGTTGGAAACTAAGAAAATCATGCTGCTCGGTTCGGGAGAACTGGGAAAGGAAGTTTTGATTGAAGCTCAGCGTCTGGGAGTCGAGACGGTAGCAGTTGATCGCTATGCTCATGCACCTGCTATGCAGGTAGCCCACCGTCATTATGTGATCGATATGCTGGATGGTGAGCGGCTGCGGGAAATTATCGAACAGGAAAAACCGGATCTTATTGTACCCGAGATTGAAGCATTAGCAACTTCAGAGCTTATCAAACTGGAGGAAGATGGCCACCGGGTCATTCCAACGGCTCGTGCTGCGAAGCTGACGATGGATCGAGAAGGAATTAGACGTCTTGCATCTGAAACACTGGGGCTGCCAACAGCCGATTATAAATTCGCAGACACATATGATCAGTTTGTTCAAGCGGTAAAGGAGATGGGGTATCCTTGTGTTATCAAACCTCTGATGAGTTCTTCAGGAAAAGGACAAAGTGTTTGCCGTGCAGAGAAGGACATTGAACAGTGCTGGAACGTGGCAATGGAAGGCGGCAGGGTTCAGAACGGGCGGGTTATTATAGAAGAGTTCATCCGCTTTGAGTCTGAAATTACGCTGCTCACGGTTCGTTCCGTAAGCGGAACAAGCTTCTGCTCACCAATCGGACATATTCAAGAAAGCGGGGATTATATTGAGTCTTGGCAGCCGCATCATATGACAGAGACTCAAATTAAAGAGGCAAAGCATATCGCGAAAACGATAACAGACGAGTTAGGCGGATATGGTCTGTTTGGTGTTGAGCTCTTTTTAACGGAGGATAAAGTCTATTTCAGCGAAGTTTCTCCCCGTCCGCATGATACTGGACTCGTGACATTAGTTACACAAAATCTTTCTGAATTTGCACTACACGTTCGTGCAATCCTCGGTTATCCAATTCCTGAAATTGTACTTATGACACCGGGAGCCAGCCGTCCATTAAAAGCAAACCTTGAACTCGAACACTATCGTATTACCGGTCTTGAGAAGGCGTTGTCCGTCCTGAGCACGCAGGTTCGTGTATTTGGCAAACCGGTTACAAAGCCGGGTCGGAGAATGGCAGTCGCTTTATCAACGTCCGACTCGGTTGAAACGGCACGGAACCAGGCAAGATTGGCACTCGATGAGCTTGCTATTGTAGAATCATAATTAAAAGTGTTTTTTTGAAAAAGTACTTCTTTATGCTACATTATAAATATCTAAAATCTTAAGTAGCTAAAGGAGATAATCATGAGAAAAGTTGTTGTATCGGAGTTCGTTTCTCTTGACGGTGTCATGGAAGATCCGCAATGGACGTTCCCGTTTAATAGCGAAGAACAGGAGAAGTTCAAGTTCAATGAACTGAAAGATAGTGACTCTTTATTGCTGGGGCGTGTAACGTATGATGGGTTTGCGGCGGCATGGCCAAATATGGTCGAGCAAACCGGGGAATACGGTGAGATGATGAACGGTTATGCCAAGTATGTAGTCTCATCAACACTGGATAAGGCAGAATGGAACAATTCAACCATAATCAGTGGGGATATCGGTGAAGAGATTCATAAGTTAAAGCAGCAGCCAGGCAAGGATATATTGGTATTCGGCAGCTGCCAGCTTGTTCAAAGCCTGATCCGGCTTGACCTCATCGATGAATATCGGATCATGGTTTTCCCGGTTGTATTGGGAAGTGGACAACGTCTTTTTGGAGAGGGATTGGATAAAAAGGTACTGAAACTGTCCGAGACGCAGACATTTAGTTCGGGGGTCGTTGTTCTCACCTATCATCCTGTCAAAGAGTGACAAGCCAAACGAAATGTATTGTTTGAATTAGAGTCGTGTAAGTGTTGCAATATCCGACACCTGCACGGCTCTTTTTAACGTCTTTACAACCTGTTCAACTAACAAGTATATTAAGTTATTATTACTTAAAAAATTTGGGGATGGGTGAACAATGAAAACATATCTGTATTTTGTTCGTCATGGAATTGCTCCATTTTCTTTGGAACTAGAGCGCTTGGGAGGCGCAAGCTTGAACGATCAGGGACAATCTGATGCTAAAAGAGTAGCAGAGCTGTTAAGAGATGAAGGAATTGATGTGATCGTCTCCAGTTCGTATAACAGGGCAAGAGAAACAGTAGCTCCACTTGCTGAACTGCTACAGAAAGAGATCATTTTGTATAACGAGCTTATTGAAAGACCAATTGGTACTTTGAATGAAGTTGTATCCGATGAGGAGCTGTTAATAGGAATTGAACAATCTTTTATCGATATAGATTATTGCATGCCTGAAGGGGAGACAACGAGGCAGGCGCAGGATCGAGCTATACCGATCATTATGCAACTGCTCTCGGAACATAAAGGGAAGAAAATCGCACTTGGCACCCATGGAAATATAATGACAATCATAATGAATTATTTCGATTCTAATTACGGTTTTGAATTTTGGAAGGGGACAAGCAAACCGGATATTTATAAGTTGGAATTTGAAGATAATCAGTTGAGCCATGTTCAGCGGTTGTGGAGTCCTGAATAAAGTAAAGTTAAATATGTAAACGTTTTAAATCGGTCGATCGTCATCGTGTAACACTACGCGCGGTACGAAAAACTCCAAGCGGAAGTGAGTGAGGAACAGTGTTCACAATCATTAAGGGACCCTATTTGCAATGGCCAACGGTGGACTCCATGACGATCATGTGGGAAACATCTGAACCGGCATCGTCCAGAGTAGATGTTCTATTAGCGGAGAGAATCCATAGCGGATATCAAGGTAATTACAAAAAACCGGAGCAAGTGATCACAACCGTCTCTAATGAGGGGCATTCAAAAATTCACCAGCTCACAGTGAGCGGCCTTGAAGCGGGAACGGTTTATTTTTACCAAATAGATTCAGGTAACGGACAAACTAATGTTGAGTCAGGACCACATCCTTTTAAGACAGCCATATCTAAAGGCGTGCCGTTTTCATTTACGGTAACAAGTGAGACTGGTGGGTACAGTGGATTCGATCAGACGGATGGAATGATAAACAGAAATATTTTCAGCCAAATGCAAAAATATCGTCCCGACTTTACGTTGTTCATAGGTGATATCGTGAATGACGGAAGTAATTATGATGACTGGTATACATATTTTTTTGGCCCCGGCCGCGAATTTCTGACAACTACACCGTTCTATAGTTGTCTCGGTAACCATGAAAATAATGGTTCTTGGTACTATGATTTCTTCGCATTTGAAGAGCCTAAAAACTACTATTCATTTGACTACGGAGATGTTCACTTTACTTGCTTAGATAGTACTGACTTTATCAAACCGGACCATTATCCTAACAGCATAGAAGAAATCGGTCCAGGTAACGAGCAGTATGAATTTCTGATCAACGATTTACAATCCTCCACTGCCAAGTGGAAAGTCGTTTATTTTCATTACCCGCCGTATATATCCGGAGGGTATCAGGTGGAAGATTTGCGACAGCTTTGTCCTGTATTAGAGCAATATGGAGTGGATATCGTCTTCAATTCACACACGATTGTTTATGAACGGAGTCATCCTCTTCGTGAAGAAAAAGTTGATTTTGACCATGGTATTGTCTATATTGTTGCGGGTGGTGCCGGATCCATGCCGAAATGGTTGCTGCCGAAAAGAGAGTGGCACACAGCGCAATCCTTGGCGGTACCTCATTTTCTTCAGGTGGTTGCAACATCCGATAACTTGGAAGTGAGGGCTATTGATGAAGAGGGGCGACTCTTTGATAAGTGGCATGTGAAGAAAGACGTGGATGGCAAAAAAGTATTTTTCTAAGCTGTGATGCTTGTATTTTAAAATTGCAAGATCGAATGAGCGTACAGGCAAATTGTTTGTACGCTCATTATTGTGTAATGTTACCTTTTTCTAGTGTCGACTAAATCTGGTATTAATCTATTAAATCCAACAATTGGCATAAAAGGTATAAAAAGTACCCGCCACGAAGTTGTTCTTGGTTAATGTTGTTCAGGTACGCTAGTGAATCTTGAGCGATTTTTTTCGCATGTTCCAGATCGTGATGATCCATTGCCCCGATTGCTTGTTTAAGCCCTACTAAGTCATATGAATAGACGGCTGGCCGCAAGGTACGAAGCAGGATGATTTTACGAATTTGAGATTGATTAAAGATTCGGTACCTATTTCGTGAATCTCGTGAAGAAGTGATAAGCCCGATCTTTTCCCAGTATCGGATTGTTGAACTTGGGATGTTCGTTGCAGCAGAAACCTCACCGATGGTCATCCATTCTTTGCTTCCATCTGAATCCAGAAAATAGAGGTCACACGACTCCAAGACTTGAATCGTTTCTTCAGCCAGAATTGTATCACGATACAGGTTCGCCTGAACTTGGTTAACCAACCGGAGTGCAGCATCCACTTCCTCAGATTGAATTTTACGTAGAACGTCTTTAGTTACTTCCATCCCAAAACCTGGGGCCATAGCTAGAATGCATTCAAAATATGCGACATGTTCCTCTGTATAGATCCGATAACCGCTTGCTGAACGCTTTGTAGGGGGAACAATTCCCTGTTTTTCATAATTTCTTAAGGCACTAGTACTTATATTAAGTTTTGTTGCAATATCAATCGGTCTTATATTCATGGGTTCACCTCAATATTTAACACTCAAGCTGAATAAGATTAAAGTACATTTATAAAGTTATTTAAAACAAGTCTAGCAGAAACAATGCAGAAATTATATTAGTTTAGTATTAGCTTGAATGTAGTACGATAAAAGAGTAAGAATAATTGCTCTAATGGTGAAGAGCTTTCCAAAGCTTGTCCAGCGAAAGAGAGGGTACGACAAATGATCACTAACGAATTTAACCGACAAGTAGAGAATTTGATTCAAAAAGGCTATCCTGCGATTGCAGGGTTAAATGAGGATGAATTCAGGAGTCTGCTTCAGCCTCTAAAAACAAAAACAATAGAGTTTGAGAAGAGTGAGGAAGATCGAGAAGGTTATATTCCTTATGTTATCGTTATCAAAAGCGAGTGGGTGGATGGAGAGAAAGCGATGCAACTCGTAGAGCGAAAAAAAGAAAAGGGATTTAGCGTTATGGATGCTGAAGACATTCAGAGGTTTAAGCCTATTGAGGGGATAGAGCTCCTCCCCAAAGGAATAGCATACCTGGCCATGGATATAGATACAGGTAAAGAAACTCGTAACGTCACACCTAACGAAGCACTTAAGACTATTGCTAAAAATAACCGATCACCACTTACCCTGGAAGAGGGGATAGCTGTTATAACGCATTACCCTGATCTATTAATGAAAAATAATGGCTTCTCACTGCTTGGCTCTCGCTGTGGAGACCGCAGGGTAACCGCCTTATGGATTAGTGCCGGAAAACCGAAGCTTGGCTGGTGTTGGGCGGGCAATCCACATACATGGTTGGGCTCAGCATCATGCCGTTCAAGAGTTGGAATGTAGAACGAAACGGATTGACATTAAAAGGACTGCTCATCATGGTGAACAGTCCTTTTCTGTTTAGCCTTCTTTGTGAGACTCCACAAATTTTACCGCTTTATATGGTGGGATCGATATCTCGCTCTATCGACAAGACTGTGCTTTTTAGCGCTAGTGCTGCTGATTTTTTCATGTTCCCGCCTCCTGATGGAATATTTTTCGTTTTCTAAAAAATAATGCCTGTATCAACGATTTCAACATCTACTTTCGTATGGAATTGTACTTTTTGGTAATCTTTATCCCAGTTTTTCGTTTTCCATACGTTATTATGATAGGCAATCACTTTTCTCCCTACGCCGAAAATATCGCAATTCGCCTTTTGGAGTTCTCGTATGACTTCTTCTGCCTCTTCCGTCAGCATTTCAGAGAGCCTTTGATTAACACTTTTTAGCTTTTTTTCATTAAGCGCTTTCTCCTCCGTAAACTCTTCAACGATGGCTTGGAGTTTCAAATTCAAATTCACATGAATGTCCCCATCCTTGGAAATATGCACTTTAAATTTTCGTTTTAGTTTTTTCTTCCCGACATTGAAGCTAATGGTGCCGTTTAACTTATCTGGATAACTTATTTCTAGTTTTCTGTTGAAGCGTGCATTGTTTCCATGTTGTCCCTTGAGAAGAACCAACATAATAGATTGATCCGTATTAAGCGATCCGGTGAGATGCTGTCCATGAAAGAGAGCCACACCTTTAGCCACTACTTCTTTACCTTCTTGTCCAATATAAGGCAAAACGAAGTCCTGCCCAGGATCCTTTAAGTATCGGAACACTTTATCAAGGGTTTCAGAAGGGTAGAATACACTCATATTTTCCAAGCTTTTAATTTTCTGTGATATGAACTCGCCGATTTTTGTTTTCCCCACCGTTTTTTTACTTATTATTTTTGTAGCTTCATCTTCAGTGACGACCAGTCGAACATTGGAAGTCGGGTTGCTGGGATCCCTGAAATTCACGTCCAGAACAGAATACAGACCTTGCTCTGCTAACGGTCTCCCTATAAGCTGCAGCCCGCTTTTTATAAATTTCATATTACCTCGAACTTTATTTCGCATCTCATTGCTTGCACCGCGTTTTGATGCCCCTTCACTGGTGTGGATTTCATTACTCGTGCCGGCCTGCTCTGTTTGAGCAGGAATAATGATTTCAACTGTTTCCATAATATTCCCATTATCTTTACGATCAAAGGCCACGCTATAAGCTAGATTTATATCTTTCAAATATTCTCGATCCCAACATCCGGTTAGGGAGACGAAGGAGAGGAGCATCACCAAGATACACGAAATGAGCTTCATGCCAGTTCACCGGCCTTCCTTTTGACAAAGAGAGATAGAATCATCAAACCGAGAGGGATAGCGATTATAAAAAGGTATGCAGAATATTCAGCTGCTTTATCTAATTGATGTATGGCTAGCGGGGTGACAGGGATCAACGCAATGATGTAAATTATAATTTTGACATAGGGTGCAAAGCTCTTGTGATTACTCCTCTGAAATATAACCGCAAGAGCAATAGAGGCGGCATAAACATAACTGACTATTGAGCACACGAGTGTAATGGTCCATATGGGTAAAAACAAGACATCCGCACGATCGAATATATAGAAATTAAGAGTATTCATCAAATAGATCACTGGTTCAGGTATTAATCGCAGCTGCTCAGTGTTAAATACCGTCAAACAGGTGACCACGACAAATGTATAGAATAAAGTTACGAACAAATTAGCCAGGCTCATCACTTTTAGTCTTTGTTTATTCGAACCTATTGTAAAAGGGAAAATGATGAGAATCAACTCAAATCCATACATGGAGATGGTGGTATCCTTGGCCCCTTTTAAAATATTCAGGTAGCCGGCCCCAAGCAGCGGAAACATATTGTCTACATTGGATTGAGTTAAACCATAACTGACAAAAAAGATCAAAGGAATACACAGAAAAGATGCCAGGGTGTAGAATCTGGCCAATACCGTGAGTTTCTCTCTGGCTAGATAGAGGATCATGATCGAGAAGATACCTAATAATACCCATTTGGGTGTTGACAGAAGTATCCAGCGATGTAGAACATCAACCGTGCTGAGCATAATATCAGCACCTAGAAGTATGAAGTGAGCGACATAACAAACAATCAATAATCTTCCTATAACTGGACCACATAGTTTTAGACAAATATGAAACAGGGTGAGTCCAGGATACTTCTTTAATAAGAACCACATCAATATGATGATGATTTGGGTGACTAATCCTGCGATCAAAACGGAGAGACCCGAACCGCCCATCGCATCATCATTTAACTTGTGAGGAATCGACAGAACTCCAACTCCGATTTGGGCTTGAGTTAATAAAAAGAAAAGCTGGTTTTTCGAGATCATTTTCTCACTAAGGGTCATTTTATCTCATCCTTTACTGCAAGAAGTGGACTGTTATTTATCAGGTTTTGAACTGCCGTGACTCCTGCGGATACTCCAAATGGGAAATCGTACAAACGTATCTTTTAGACCTCTTAATCTTAACGGTGCCAATGGTTTAAAATATGGCGAGCCAAAGGATTCAAGCTTGACTAAATGAATGAACAAAATCGTCAGACCAAATGAAATTCCGATATAACCGAATATGGACGCCACTAGCATCAGTGGAAACCTCAATATACGAATAGCCGAACTCATCTCATTGGAGGGAATGAGAAAAGAGGATATAGCGGTTAAGGCTACGACAATGATCATTGTATAAGATATCAACCCAGCCTTTACAATGGCATCCCCGATGACCAAACCGCCTACAATGCCTATGGTTTGACCGACTCGGTTAGGAAGACGAAGTCCCGCTTCCCGAAGCAATTCAAAAATGAGCTCAAGCAACATGGCTTCAACCAATGGAGGAAACGGTACACGTGATAATGAACCTTGAACCGTGAAAAACAATTGTAGTGGCAGAACATTGGAATGATAAGAAACGGTCGCTATATAAATAGCGGGCAGCTGGAATGCCGTAATGAAGCTTAGCAGCCTGATACAGCGAATAAAGGAGGCGATCATCCAGCGGTTACTGTAATCATCAGGAGATTTGTAAAAAGAAAAAAAGTCGACAGGTACGATCAAAGCGGTTGGGTCACCATCCAGTAAAATAGCTACATGCCCACCGAGCAAGTGTCCACAGGTAGTATCGGGACGCTCCGTGTTCAGATGCTGGGGAAATATCGAATACGGATTATCCTCCAGTTCCTCCTGTATGTACCCCGTGCTGATGATGGTATCCAAAGTGATATGGTTAAGTCTTGTTTCAACTTTCTGTACTACTTCTTCACTAGCAAGATCTTGCATATATACTATGGCAACCTGCTTAGGATTTGTTTTCCCAAGCTGGAAGTAACGCACAGTGAGATTAGGTGTGCTGATCTGTTTGCGAATTTGGTATAAATTCACTTTCAAACTTTCGATAAAGCCATTATGAGCGCCTCGAATAACACTTTCATTCTCTGGCTCAGCTACGCTTCGTAAGAAATTTGCTGGTGTGGAGAGGATGTAGAACTCGTGGTTCCCTTCCAAAAAATAGAGGCATTTTCCTTGTATGAGTCCTTGAACTCCCTTATCTAACGAGGTTTCTTGCTCAAAACTGAGAGTTGTAAAAATATCGATCAGTTCTTTGTCTTCTTCGCTTTTGCTTAATGGTGTAATTACGTTTCGCTCAATAAGTTCACTATTTGCTACAGATTCGAGATATAGAAGTACTCCAGAAGTTCCTTTAAAAGCTTGAGTTCTAGTTTTAAGATCACTTGATTGAAACAGGGCGTTTTGGATGTACTGCATATTTTGATCTATAGAGGAAAATGATACAGCGGTTTGAGTATTCATAATTAGATCGCTCGCCTTCCCATGATTAATACCCAATAAATTCCCCAGAACATTTGAAAATTATTCCGAGAACCCCATAACAAAGGAAGTCCGTGATATTGACAAATGAATGTGCTGCACAAGAAAAGATAGGTATAAAAAAAAGGAGGGTTTTAAGCCCTCCTTCTTGTCGAGACACTCAGTTCTTCTTATTGCTTTCTCACTGGATAACATATCTCTGTTACCCAAAGGTCTGGGTTCGCTTCAGTACCAGGTCCGACATGATAAATGTTAAACATAGGCCCGTTTATTTCATAATGATTGCCAGAGATCCAAGCTGCAATCACTTCATTCGCAGCTCCCAATTGATTGTAGCTTCCCTCAATGATTGTAGAAGTCACGAGCAGTTGAGGAACATGCTTGAAATGGACATTTTTCGTGTCCTGATACGTGCCAGTGACAGAAATCTGAATCTCAACATCGACATCAGCTTCCTTATAACCTTCGTCGTGAAAGACCGCAAGGCTTATGCAAGGTTCTGCAAATTGCAGTTTTTGAGCTGCTGTTTCTTCCATCAGTTGGTTCCATAACAGTCCTTCTTGATTGTACGAAGGTATGACTTTGCGTAAGCTCGCTACATATCTTGAACTAATTTCTTTTAGGGTGACATTGTATTTCATGGGTAGACAGTCCTTTCCGAGTTGCTGGATGGTTGTTTGAAGCAGTGACAGCTTGTTCTGTAATAATTGCTCTTGTTCTTTCATTTGTGCGTGTTGAATCATGAGATGCTTACGCAAACTCTCCTCATCACCGTATTCCTTCAGAATTTGTCCGATTAACGTAAGACTAAAGCCCATATCCTTTAAGGAGTGAATGCGGTTAGCAAGCGAGAGCTGCCCTGGCTTGTAATAACGATAGCCCGTCATTTCATCAACATATTCCGGCACGAGTAAACCTAACTCATTGTAATGTCGCAGCATCCGTATACTGATCCTCGACAGCTTGGAGAAATCACCTATTCGAAACATTGTTATCTTCCTTCCACCGCGGTGTTATTGAGCTCATCTTTAGTATGAGGTGTACCATAGTGGTAGAGTCAATAACGATGATCATTTTTTTTAAAAGAAGTAAAAAAACACAATCTCATAGCAGACAAACTGCTGTAAGATTGTGGGCTGTTATGAAGAATATTTGGTCATTTGATGGAAAGGGGGAGCTCTTTTACACCCCGAACAATCATGCCGGGTCTCCATTCGAGTTCTTGAATGTCACTACGGAGTTCGAGATTCGGAAATCTCCGCAGCAGCGTGTTTATTGCAATTTCACCTTCCAGACGGGCGAGTGGGGCACCAAGGCATAGGTGAATACCTTTACCGAAAGCCAGATGCTTGCTTTTATCCCTTGTAATATCAAAAATATCAGGATCGATAAATTGTTCTGGATCGCGGTTGGCGGAATCCAATGCTACGATGACCAGATCACCTCTTTTCATCATCTGGCCTCTAAATTCCAAATCTTCACTTGCCCAGCGGGATGTACTGAATTCGACAGGGCCGTTGTAACGGAGCATCTCCTCAATCGCGCCATGAATAAGGTCTGGTTGTTCTTGCAGTAATTTGCGTTGTTCCGGATGCTCCAGAAGTGCAAGCACACCATTGCCGATCAGATTGACCGTCGTTTCATGGCCAGCAATGATCATCAAGGTGACGACACCGTACAACTCCTCTTCAGACAAGCGGTCTCCTTGTTCTTCGGAAATAATCAACTGACTGATCATGTCGTCTCCGGGATTTTCACGGACCTTAGCAAACCATTCTCGCAGATACTGAACGAATTCGTTCATATGTTGAATCACTTCTTCTTCAGTTTCCTGATTGGAAGCTCCGATAATGGAGTTGGACCAGATCCGGAATTTATCTCGGTCCTCGAGAGGAACCCCGAGTAATTCACTGATCACGATGATCGGTAGGAGGAAGGCATAATCATCGATAAGATTCATGCTGTCTTGTGAGGACACGGCATCAAGAAGTTCATCAGCAATATCTTGAATATGGTCTCTCATTCCAGCAATGATTTGCGGAGTAAACCCTTTTTGTACAAGTCCACGAAGTCTTTTGTGATCTGGTGGATCAGAGAATAGCATGTTGCTTGTAAAAACGCTCGCATATTCGTTACCGTATATTTTCGTTATGTCTTTGATAAATCTAGGATCTTTTAGGACCGCTACTGCATCTTCATAACTGCTGACAAGCCAGCCGTAAGAACCGTCCGGAAACATCAAATTAAGCAGGGGATCGCTTTTCCTTAATTTTTCGTATACCGGGTATGGGTTCTGGGTGAATTCTTTTGTAAACAGATTTTTCGGGGATTCGCTCGCGGTCATTGAAATGGTCTCCTCTCGAAAAAAAAGATTTGATCCAATTATACGACAAGAGGTTAAGAAAAATGTTGAACAACTGTAATTGATATTCGGCATAAACGGAGAAGGGAGTGGGGGAATCAACGGCAATCTCCCATACCACTCGCCTATCCTGACATTTTTCTTTATGAAAAACGTCGTTTCGGTATTGAAATTATGGATATTTTTGATACAATGCGAATATAGATCACATGATATATATCGATCGTTACTCAAACAAGTGCAAGGGGATTACGATGGCGCCGAAAAAAAAGTTTTCCAAACAAGACATTATTGACGCAGCTTTTAAAATCGCGAAAGTCGAAGGAATCGATACGATTACGATCAGGAAAGTGGCGGAGGTACTGGGGAGCTCGATCGCGCCCATTTACGTTAATTTTAACGATATCGAAGAATTGAAGGAGGAAGTCGTTAGAAAAACGCAGGAAGTTGCGAAGCAATTGCTACTAGAGCAAAATTCGGGGCAACCGTTTCGCGACGTCGGCATCGCCAGTCTTCGTTTTGCCAAGGAATATAGCGTGCTGTTCAGGGATTTAATTATGAAGCATAACTCTTATATGAATCATGATCGGAATGACGTCAACCTTGTAGTGGAAAGGATGAAGCAGGACAAGGAATTGGCCGGTTTCTCCGATGAAGAGCTGATGAACATTTTGTTCAAGATGCAAATTTTTCAAACGGGCCTTTCGGTTATGGCGGCGAATGGATTGCTTCCGGACCATTTGAAAGACGAGCAATTAATTGAAGTGTTGGACAGCGTTGCGTTAGACATTGTCATGTCTGCTCGCGTACGCCAGAAAGAAATATGAAAGAGGTCGGGAGAGGAGCGTTGGCGCGGAATGAACGATAAATTAACCCAATCGCTGTTGGACGATCTTGTGGCTCGAGCCATCGGGAAGAAAAATATTATCGGTGCTGTGATGTGCGTGGAAAAGGGAGATGGATCGCTTTCGCTTGTCAGCGGAGCGGGAAACATTCAATTCGATGCTCAGTATTTCATCGCCAGCGTTAGCAAGTTGTACATCACAGCGATTTTGTTGAAATTGCGCTCGCAACAGAAGTTGCAGATGGAGGATAAAATCTCCAAATATCTCTCGCAAGAGATCATGAACCGAATTCATGTGCTGGATGGGGTTGATTACAGCAATGACATTACCATTAAGCATCTGATGTCCAACACTTCGGGCATTCCCGATTATTTTACGTCCGAACTCGTCTCGGAGTTGGTAAATGGAAAGGATCAGGCGTGGTCTCTTGAAAGAACGCTGGAGGTAATCAAGGGGAAAAAGCCAAAATTTAAACCGGGCCAGAAAGGGAAAGCACAATATTCGGACCCGAACTTTCGGTTGCTTGGAAAGATTATTGAAAACATTACCGATCTGAGCATTCAAGCGGCGTTCAAAGTTTTTCTCTTTGACGAACTGCAGTTGACCAAGACGTATTTGTTTGAAGATGTAAGCGACGTTCGCCCAGTCCCTATGTTTTACAAGAAACGGCAGCTGAACGTTCCGCTTTATATGTCCTCGATCGATTCGGAGGGAGGCATTGTTTCAAACGCACAGGAGTCGATGGCTTTCTTAAAAGCTTTTTTTAGCGGACGGCTATTTCCCAAGAAAGATCTCTCGGAATTGACCTCCCATTGGAATCTGTTATTCGGACCTGGACTCTTTTATTATGGAATCGGTATTTCGAAACAGCCCATCACTCTATTTAATTTGAAAAAGGGGTTGATCGGGCATTGGGGGCAATCCGGGGCGTTTGCCTTTTATCACGAAGATACCGATCTGTTCTTCACGGGAACGATCAATGAGTATACCGGTCATTCCGGTGCTGCGGGCATGATGATGAAGCTCATTAAAATAATGAAGAATTAACGCCTCAGATCAGGTCAAGGAAGGTCAATCTGTTTATTAGATGAGTTTAAGCCTAAGGCAATAGAAAGGGCATTTTGTGGAACTTTAGCTTTACGATAAGTTTAATCCCTCAGACGATTATCGGACAAAAATAACAAAGGGCGTGTTTTGATCAATTCAAAACAAAGCATTAATGCTTATATGCGGTACATTATTGTTTCAATTCAAAAGGTAACTTGATTCCGAAGTGAGCATATAAAGCATCCGCATATTCTTGTGGATTGGACGGTGAAAATGTACGGACTCCATCAGATGTAAAGATACGAAATTCATGACCATCTACAGTGTTTCTACCGTCCTTGGTACGGATGAATACTTTGGCTCCTTTATTAAATACCGATTCAGGTGAATACTGGCACCAGTAGGACGTCGTTATATAATCTTGAGGTAAGTTACTTTCCTCCGTGAAGGAATAAACAGGGTCCAAAACTCCATTCTTACGCTCGTACAACATCCATCCATAAGATGATGTTTTATTAACTTGATAGATTTCATTGCCTTGTACCTGTTCGACGTTCTCAATGAGTTCGATCGGGAGTCGAGGTGCCATGCCCGCTCCAACATCAGCGATAAATCGTCTATCATGTATGTCAACGTGAAGGATATGGTGACGTCGTTTGACTGGCGTATGGGACTCACCCCGCCAGAACCGGCCGAAATAATTAGTAACCTTGAAGCCGAGTTCCTGCAGAAGCCATCCGAACAGCGCGTTCAGTTCAAAGCAGTAGCCTCCCCGGCGTTCAATTACAATCTTATGAAACAGATCCGGGATTTCAAGCGATAAGGGGATGTGTCCTAGTATATCCAGGTTTTCATAAGGGACTGTGTGGACATGATGCTCCTGTAATTGAGAGAGTACTTCTGGACTATTGTTGATGGGACCGCTGTACCCAATGCGATTTAGATATTGTTGTACATCCAATTGGTTATCCATGAAATTTGATAGCACCACATTTCTGATTAGTATATATATGTTTATAACATAATAACTCTTATTTGGAAGAGAGAAAAAGGAAGAAGAGCAAGCGCAAAATGCGCCTGCTCTCTTTTTGCTTACATGGAATTGTTTCTTCGTGATCTGCGCTTTCGAAAGAAACCATAGAGGATATCTACTAAACGAACGTTTCTGGGTAATGCTGTTACGCCATAATAACTGCTTCCGTCATATTTGACAAATGCTCCTTTACGATCAAGCTGCTCCAACTCGGCTTGTTGGAATTCCAACCATTTCTCTGTTGAGTAGCTGTCAGTGTACATAAGTACCTCCTTAAAGACATTCCAAAATTTACGTCAAGACGCATACGCAAGATGTCTTATGGTTTTATTATGCAGTGCAGTTTGGAGGTAAAAAAGTGCTGATATGTGATTTTAAATTTCCCCTTTTATAAAAAGCACTGGGTCGATGGACATTTTTCTTATAATTATCTTTGTACTTCACATGTCACAAAAAACATGGGTTCCTCGTTTTATTTGCAAATGCAAAAAGAGGAGTGGTTACAAATGCAAGATTTTATATGTGTTGTTGTGGGAGGCGGGTTTGCTGGTATTCATGCGGTTAAAGCGATCCAAAAAGCGTATCGAAAAAGAACAGACGGACGCCGGCTTCAGCTGATCCTTATCGATAAGCAAACATACCATTTGCGGAAAGTTCTTTTATTTAGACCTGCTGTAGGGAATGAGGAGATTACCGTACCGTGGCAGCGAATACTACCTGAAGGGTCTCAATTCGTACAAGGTACGGTACTGAGAGTGGAGAGCCGGAGTAAAAGGCTTTGTTATCAGGATGCAGAAGGCAAGCAGCAATTGATGAACTATGATGTGCTGGTCATGGCGGTAGGCAGTGTTATCAGGCAACCTGACCCGGAACAGGGTGGTATTGCATTGACCGGATTGGAAGCGGCAGCACGAATTCTAGAGCAGTGGCGAACAAACTTGCAACTTGCCCTAACAGAGCCAATAGAAAAGGAAAAGCGGCGTTTGATGAGTGTTGCTGTTGCAGGTGCGGGTATTACGGGTATCGAAACATCCGCAGAATTGGCATACGCTATGAGGGAGGAAGCGTTAACTCTAGGACTTGACCCGTCGGAGATTACTATCCACCTTCTGAATAAGAACGAACGGTTATTCCCTGAAGGTCCTTCGAAAGTTGGAATCAAGTTGGAACGTTCCCTTATGTCAAAGGGCGTGACGGTTCATCATAGACGAAAAGCTTTACGAGAACAGGGTGGTCAGCTTACAATATCTGGAGATGAACCTCTGTTCGTCGGTTTGGTAGTCTGGACGTTAGGTTTAGTTCCCAATCCGGTGCTTCGGAGTATGAAACTGCCGCTTACGCGGGATGGTCAAGTGATCGTTGATGAAAGCTATCGTGTTCGAGAAACTCCAGGCATTTACTGCATAGGAGATTGCGCACACATTGTTGATCCAACAACTAGCAAAGCCGACGGGATGACGTGTAAAGAAGCGATCCTTCAGGCCAACCGGCTCGGAGCCATCATTATGGCTGATTTGGATGGGCGACCGGCTCCGCAGCATAAAACAGTGATCGAATCGTTCACTGTCGGTCTGGGTCCGGAAAATGGCTTGAGTTGGACGCGAAAGTGGGGAATTGATATGACCATAACCGGTAGCCTTGGTTATAAAATCAAATCATATTTGTGGAATTTTTCCAGTATGCTTTGATGAAATATTTGCTTCAATGGTGAGGAGCGCTGTGACATGAAAGAGCTTTATACACAGTACAAAGGGTTACTGTTTAATCTTGCTTACCAGATGACCGGATCTGTTTCTGACGCGGAAGATGTCGTGCAGGATGTATTCGTCAAAGTAATCGATATAGATTCTTCGAAAATGACAGAACCGAAAGCCTATCTATGCAAAATGGTAACGAACCGATGTTTAGACATTTTTAAATCGGCGAAGAGAAGGCGCGAGCAATATTTCGGTTATTGGCTTCCGGAACCGATCCTGATGACGGAAGACGAATCATATGAACAGGTTGTACGTAACGATATGCTGTCATATGCGATGCTTGTGCTTCTGGAGCGGCTTTCTCCCTCAGAGCGGGCAGTATTTGTCCTGCGGGAGGCGCTGGACTTTGATTATTCCGTCATCGCCGAGCTGGTTGAAAAAAACGAACTGAACTGTCGCAAACTGATGAGTCGCGCTAGACGGAAGATGGGAATATCGGAAGAGGATTTAACAAACGCTGAAGCGGTGCGAGAGGAGTGGATAGGCCAGTTTCTTGCTGCGCTATCGCAAGGTCACGTTGATTCTGTGCTGTCTTTGCTTGCCGAGGACGTTGAAGTCATTTCTGACGGTGGCGGCAAAGTATCAGCCGCTGTTCGTCCAATTAAAACTCGTGAATTGGTTGCCAGGTTCCTGCTCGGCATAATCAGCAAAGCGCCAAAAGACGATAGCGACTCATCCGGTTTCGAAATGGTACGTATAAACAATCAGGTTGGAATTATAGTTCGTGAAGGTAATCATGCTACAAACATTGTACTTATGAATATGAAACAAGATTTACTTCAAAACATCTATATCATACGTAACCCAGAAAAGCTGACGCATGTCTGATTATAGACTAACTCGTCAATGGAGGGTGTACTTTAAGGGGTCACGTAAGTGACCCTCTTGATGTTCCACCATTTTGTTGCCGTATAAATTATGTAGGGAACTTTTACTGAATGGCAGTTGTCAAAAAGGTTGGAGGTGAAGAGTGATGGATACGGACTATTTAAATCATGTTGTCACAGTTGACTCCACGGAGCTTTACAATCTGATGACTTTGTATGGTGATGATGTATGGGGTTATGCCTATGCTATAACCAAGAATCGGGAGTTATCTAAGGACGTCGCCCAGGAAGTCTTTATTAAAGCCTTTTACAAAATACATACGTTTCGTGGACAGTCCTCTATTAAAACATGGTTGTTCGCTATTACGAGAAATGTAGCACTCAACGAGTTAAAATCAAGTTATTTTCGCAGAATCCTGTTGTTCGAGAGGATTACAAACCGTGAAGTCACGCCATCTGCGGAGATGGCATTCCTCAACAATCAAGCTGCAGCGGAGATATGGGACATCGTGATGAAACTTTCCATCAAACTCCGGGAGGTCCTCGTGCTGGATCTGGAACATGATCTGACCATTAAAGAAATGGCCAGGCTGCTTGGGCTGTCCGAAGGAACGGTAAAATCCAGACTCTATCGGGCACGAAATGCTGTCGAGAAGGAATGGAAGAAAAGGGAGGAGCGGGTAAGATGAAACCTACGAAGCCGGATTGGTACCTTGAATTCAAAGGCAGTTTTAAAGGGGATTTTACATCGGAGATGAAAGAAAACGTCATCCACCACGTTCAGCATAAAAAGAAGAGTATGAAACAACATAACTATCTGAAAATATCATTCTCCACAATGATCGGTATTTGTGCCATCGCGACACTCATTCTTTTCTGGGATAGCATCGCTGATCCTTTCCAGTCTTATAAAAGCGCTGCGCCCGGCCAGCCGCAGAATAACGAGCTGAAACCGACAGTAACTTCGACAGAAAAGAATAAACTGACCTTCACCAAAGAACCGGTTATTATACCTAATACGAATATTGAACTATGGGAGGAATATGAAAGCCGGTTCTCTAGGTTGAGTACATCATCCGTTGACCTGCAAGAAATCATCGATTTAAACGGGAAAGACAGCTATGTAATCTACACCAGATCAGATGAGAGAGGGAAAGCTGTCTTTCAAGGCCTTCAATTAGAAGGGGTTTCCAGGCCGGGAGAACTGCTTGAACTGGGGTACGGCGCCCTGAAACATGTTAAGTGGGGAAGGAGCCAAGCATTTGGAGACAATCTGCATACGTTATCCGGGGAATGCGGACCAAACCTGATCTGTACGTATCTGTTAACTGTCGGGGATGATCATGTCAATTTTAAGTATACACTCAACTCAGAAGGCCACGAAGCTGATCTGGATGGCGATGGAGTTGCGGAACTGATTGCAACAACGGACATCAAATTCGACAATAAAGTTTTTATCATTAAAAAAAGAGGTGATGAGATCGTATGGGCGGATGTAAATAGCGCTCTGGACGCAGAATCAAGCGATTCCGTTACCTTTGAACCTAAGAGTCAAACATTCAAACTATCCTCTGACGATGGTGTTCGACATTATCGAGTTATGAAAGGTAAGGAACAGCTCGTTCAGGTGAAATAATTGTATAGCAAGAGAGTTTCAACTCCGTTAGACTCTGTTTCTAGCGTTGATGATACTGCCATCCATTTCCGATAACTTGTTGCGGATGCTGTTGTGTTCTTGTGTAGTCATACGTATTATTTTGCCCTTGATTATACTGTTGTGTTGGTGCACAGTTTTCATTTCCATTTTGAACGTTTTTGCAATTGCACGGTGGTCCAATGACAACAGTTTCTGTAATAGGAGCCAACGTTTCTTGAACCTTCGCCTCATCCAAGCAATACGTATGCGCCAAAATGTCAGCAGGTGTTAAACGCAGCAGATCTGATCCTGCTATGAATTCTGGTACGGGAGCATCAAATATGGCTAATAAATGTGTATTATCCACGGTAGCAATTTCGTAATGCCACCACCCCTGTGGAACATTGGCTACTTGCCCAGGTGTAATAGGGATGTTAACCAGCTTTTTAGTAAATGGATTAATTAATGAGACAACTGCGGCACCTGATATGCAGTAGACTAATTCTGATGCATTTTGATGAGTATGCGGCTCGACTACGTTCGATTTACTAAGAAAAATATCTAACAAAGAGACGTTACCTAACGTATTAAGCTGATTGACGGAGAGAGAATTAATATAATTGCACTTGTCTTTTTTGAAAAATTGATTTTGGCTTAGATCATAGAAAAATTGCACAGAGGGTGAAGTGAAATCCATATAAGATATCATCGTTTTATTACCGCCTTTGTTTTAGGATGGGTGTTTGACCCGATGACATATCATATGACGTTGCTTAGAGGGGTGCTACATAACGCTTAGTGAAAGATCTCCTCTTCTTCGTAAACAGTATCACTTTTTTAACTTCACAAATGACAATAGTATTTGCTTTGCAAGCCGTGCTCCAAAATTCGTCTCAATTAAAAATGACGGGGCTGTCCCAAAAGATCTTAGATCTTGCGGGGCAGCCTTTACTTCTGTTGGAAGACACTCCGCGTACATGAGTGAATATCTATGATTAAATATGACATGGTTTCATAGGCAAGAAAGAGGACAAGTTTTCCAAACGGTCATTTTTTTTGCAGAAAAATCGACATTTTAGCTGATGCATACTATAAAAAATTCGTTTTTTAGACATTATTCAATATTTGTTGGGCAATTATAGAAACTATTTATACAAACAGACGTCTAATACTATGACTAATTGGAAAATAAAAACTAGAGATTGAAGGAGTCTGAGAATGAAACTGAAGAAACTATCGATTTTGTTAACGGTGCTAGCCCTTTCCCAGGTAGCAACAGTTGTCCCTGTAGGGGCGGAAGCGGGTAACACGGATATTCCACAAGGGACAGTTACTCAAGAAGTTTATGATCCGAACGCTACGATGCCTAACGTCGACGATATCGAGGAACCTATAACTCAGGTATCATCAAATATGAATGAACTGATCTTATACTTCAATAGCACTAAAATGGAACACGGCGGTAAAGTCTATAATGCACCCCAGCCTATGCAAGTTAAAGATGGAGTCTCCTATGTTCCGATTCGTGCCCTTGTAGACCGTGTTGGCTTCAAGGTCACTTATGATAAGAAAACAAAGGAAACGATTATCCTTAAAGGCAGCAACGAGCTTCGTTTCAAAACAGATAGCAATAAATATACGGTAAATGGTGAAACAAAGACCATGAAAGGTACTTCCTATCAGACAAACAGCACGTTCATGGTGCCGTTAACAGCAATAACTCAAGCTTTAAATATTCCATACAAAGCAGACAATGTGGGTAAGCGAGTTATTATGAATCTGGAGACTAAACCGACAGCTAAATTTACAGTGCAGCCTAAAGAGATTTTTGCAGGTGAGACCATCGTTACATATAAGACAGAATCGGAGTCATCACTTGGACTTCCTATTGTTGATGAACGGTGGGAAGGCAAACAAGAAGTGTTTGATGCTCCAGGAGAATACAAAATTAGTTATTCTGTACAGGATTCAAGTGGATCATGGAGTGATCCTTATACACAAACCATAACCGTAATTCAGCCAAATCAACCTCCTGTGGCTTTTTTCTCAACAGACAAGTCTGAGTACAAGATGGGTGAATTGATTACTTATACAGACGAGAGCACTGATGATGGGGAGATTAAGACTACGAAATGGGAGAACAAGGAGTTTGCCTTTTTTACTCCAGGTCCCAAAACAATCAAACTCACTGTAACGGATAACAAGGGTCTGAGCTCTACTTATGAAACAAGTATTAATATTACAAGTGATTCACTCTATTCCGAAGATGATTTTAATATGCTCTTTATACCTGCAGGTGAGAAATTCGCCTTCACTTCAAATGTTTCTTCTCGGTCCAAGATCAATTACACATTTAATGACGAACCGAGTACTTTGATTCGAAGTAATAGTCCAGAAACCGTAGACACTGAAGGGATTGTATATCGAGAGACGGCCGTCGGCGATATGCGATTTATGATTCACCATGTTAACAATCTTGATAAAAATGTAAAAATGTACGTTGTGGCTACAAATAAGAACAGTACAGCAGCAACCATTAGAACGGATTACTTAGGATTTGCAGGGCCTTCATATATAGCGACAGCAGCGGGTAAAAAGTCAGTTCAGAATTATTTCCAATCGATGAAAGATGGATCAAAGCAATCTTCGATTACACTTGAGCCGGGTGAACGTAAAATCGTCATGACAGAGCTCAATAAACAAAGAATGAAAACAGGGGATGTTATTTCTCTATTTTCGGATATGTACAGCGATTTGCCTGTACAGTTTGATGTAATCATGATTGATGAGAAATCGGAACCATTAAGCGTAATAGACCAACTGCCTATCCTGGATAGTGATGGAGTACACAACCGTGGAACGTATCCCAACTCTACTCGCGTCATCCAATACTCAGACCAGGTAGGGGGAGAACCACAGCGCCTCATCTTGGGTGACAACCAAGATGATCCCAATTTGTCGGGGATGGATCCTATGTATGGAGAGGTAGCATCCAATGCTGGTAACTTTGGAGTTCTTTACAAAATCACCCTTGATAATGTAGCACCCAATACACTGATTTCCTTTAATCCACGTGGAGGCAAATATTCCGGGTATGCTATGGTAAACGGGGATATCGTCCCTATTTATTCCTTGGGTCAGGTCAGACCTGATGAACAATCCGTACTGTATCGTACAGGCGGATTCGAACAGAAGGTTGAGATTCTGTTGACGGCAGCTCCAGGCAGTAATCTCCCGGTTAACTTGCTGTTCACCCCGTTACCAGCGAGAAAATAAATCAAGTCAAATTAACTATAGATATAAACCAAGCAGGTCACCCAAGGATGAATTCTCGGGTAACCTGCTTTTTCTAATACTATGATTTCCCAGTTCGGGTGAAACCGACAATCGCATAGAGGGGTTATTGACGATTCTATGAATGGAATGATGGTTATATCCTAAAAAACACTTCCAACCTTTTCATGAATGTTTTTGCAGCTCGGTTTAGATATTTATCATTACGATAAATAATCTCTAATTCTCTGATGGGGGAATTCTCAATTGGAATGGCACGGATATTTGGTGACTTGAGAATATCATTCAATTGGCTTGGTTGAATAGTAGCTCCAATGCCTTCTTCAACCAGTTGAAACAAGGAAGTGGCAGAGCCTGTTTCCATTACGGTGTGGATCGTGATTTTTTGTTCGTTACACCAGTTATCAATTAAATCTCGTCCATAAAAACCCTTAGGGTACATAACTAAAGGTATCTTCGTCAAATCTTCAGGTGAAATAATATCCCTCATCGCTAAGTCATGTTCATTATCTACATAAAGACTATACGTTTCCGTATAAAAGGGGATGTGAATGAGACGAGGATCATCTTGAATTGCTAAACCAACGCCAATATCTACTTCATTGCTCAACACTTTATTCAAAATATCTATGGATGGAATCATTTGAACTTTGGTATTAGGCAAATCCTTGTGAAAATCGATGAGTAATGATGTTAATCGATAATCCAGATCCGAAGGTAATACAGCTATACGCACTTGTCCAGAGTCCAAATTCCTAAGATCGGCGATAGCATTTTTTGCGTTTTCTAATGTTTGAACAATTTGTAAAGCATAGCTCTCTAGAAGTTCTCCCGCTTCGGTTTTAACTGTCTTTTTGCCAATCCGGTCAAACAAAGGCACGCCTAACTCATCTTCGATCACCCGTATTTGTTGACTTAATGTTGGTTGTGAAATCCCTAATTTATATGCAGCTTCAGAAAAATGCAATTCATTACATAACATAAGAAAATAGTGTAATTGTCTGATTTCCACCTAAGAAAACTCCTTTATCATAGGATTATGCTATTATTCATATAGAATATATAGTATTGAACTATTATATGGGTAAATCTATAATGAGGGCAAGGATGAGAAATAACAATGTGGGAGGTACACCGAATGAAATTATCGAAAGTCTTATTAAGTACTCAACATTTCGAAGCGATAAAGGGATTTTACGGTTCTCTATTGGGACTGGATGTTCTGGAGGATCAACCGTCTCAGTTATTATTTCAGGCTGGGAGTACAATTCTCGCTTTTCGTAAGGCTTCTCCTCAGGATCAACCATATTATCATATTGCTTTCACGATTCCTGCCAATAAGTTCTCAGAAGCGAAGCAGTGGGTGAGAGAACGAGGAATCACGTTATTTTCCAAGGATGGTCAAAATGAATTCCTGTTCGAGAACTGGAGTGCAACGGCATTTTACTTCTACGATCCAGCCGGCAACCTAATCGAATTCATTGCTCACCATATGCTTAACAATACGACGGATGAAACTTTTGGGTCAGAAAATTTACTATGTATCAGTGAGATCGGCCTTCCTGTCGATAATGTCCCACAAGTCGTTAAAGAACTTACCGAAACATTCCGACTTCGTCTGTGGAGCGGGGATGGCCAGCAATTCGCTGCGCTTGGAGACGCGGAAGGTAGATTAATTGTTGTGGACAAGCACCGGCCCTGGTTTCCAGACGGGCGTATCCCTGGCTTATTCGACACCAGGGTTTCCATTGAAGGTACCGATTCCGCCCGTATGGTTCTCCAAAACGGTATGTACGAATTAAGATCATCTGATCCTATGGTTAAAAGGAAATAACTGCATTTATTCAGAATTTACTTTTAATGGATACATCAGGTAACGTTGACAATGTGCACCAATCTTGATACAGTATAAACAACGAGGCATTTCGCTCCCTCACGGGCGAAGTGCCTTTGTGTATAGTTAGAATGATTTTACATTAAATGGTCAGGTGAGGAAGGATGGATGCGATGATTCAGGTGAAAGAGTTTCTAGATAGGGGTTCCGTAACGGCGGAGAAGAAAGCGAATGAATTTCTGGCAACGTTACAGGACGAGCAAGTGATTGACATTAAGTATTTCGCGGGATATCGCTCGAATCGAGATACGTCTGAGCAACTAAGCAGCATTCTGGTCGTGTACCGAACGAGTGATCATACGGGAAAGCATGAACCATAGTTACGACTAATTATTGATAACCTAGAAGGAGTATGTTGATATGACACATCATTTAGAAGCGCTTACAAGAAAGAATGAGAAACGTTCCGATTTGCGGAATCTGCGTAAAGAGGGAAGATTGCCTTGCAATCTGCTCGGGAAGAAGGGGACCATTGGTATGGTTCATATAAACGCACGGGAATTCTCTCTATTGATGCGGGACGGATTATCCAAGACATTAGAGTTGTCGATTGACGGAGGAACGTCCGTGTCTGTCGAACTGAAAGAAATCCAACGCAATCCGGTTACAAAAGATATTATCCACGTTGACATGCTGATTGCAGGCGGAACTGCCGCTGCTGGTGCATAGAGCCATTATACGAATGATGAACTTTATAAGCTTATGACAATAACCCCCAGGCTATTCAATCGAATGGCTTTGGGGGTTATTCTACTATATAGCAAAAATTTTTATTTCTTTCAAAATGGATGGTATACAAAATTGAAAATTGGATGGTTACGATTGGTATTGTAGCCAGTATTATTTGATTGATATGGCTTCTTTGAAGTCACTCGATAAGGATAGTTCATTGAAAGGAAAGATCACCATGAACCAACATAGAACTCCATTGTTTGACGCTTTAGTACAACATGCAATGAGCGACCCGTTGCCTTTTCATATACCCGGCCATAAAAAAGGTAAAGGGATGGATCCGCAATTCCGATCCTATATGGGTGACAATGCTCTAGCCATTGATCTAATCAATATTGTCCCACTTGATGATCTTCATCAGCCGTCAGGAGTTATTCTGGAAGCGGAGCGCCTCGCGGCAGAAGCTTTTGGCGCAGACTATACGTTGTTTTCCGTACAAGGGACCACTGGGGCAATTATGACAATGATCATGTCTGTTTGTGCGCCAGGTGACAAGATCATCGTGCCGCGCAATGCCCACAAATCCATTTTGTCGGCCATTATTTTTGCTGGAGCGATTCCGGTATGGGTAACGCCTGAACGAGATCACAAGTTAGGGATCGAGCATGGAGTGTTGAAAGAATCGATCCAGCAAGCGATAGAGCAGAACCCGGGTGTGAAAGCGGTTCTACTCATAAACCCAACCTACTATGGAACGAGCGTGGACTTGACCGAGATGGTCGAATTCGTTCACGGCTATGGGATACCGGTTCTGGTGGATGAAGCACATGGAACACTTATTCACTTTCATGAGAATCTGCCTGTGTCGGCTATGCAAGCGGGCGCAGATATGGCGGCAACCAGTGTGCATAAACTTGGGGGATCATTAACTCAGAGTTCGATCCTCAATGTGAAGGGGAAATTAGTAAATATAGAACGGATCCGCACTCTTATGAGTATGTTGACAACGACTTCAACCTCGTATATCCTTCTAGCCTCCTTGGATACTGCAAGACGGCAGTTAGCTGTAAATGGGCGACTGCTTGCGGAGAACGCTATAAATTTAGCGAATCAAGCCAGAAGTCACATCAATGTCTTTCCTGGGCTTTACTGCTATGGCGAAGAAATACTCGACCTGAAAGGTGTAGACAATTATGATCCAACGAAGCTGTGCGTTCATGTTGGACGACTTGGCATTACGGGCTATGAGGCGGAGCTGTGGTTGCGTGAACAATATAACATCGAGGTAGAGTTAAGCGATCTGTCGAACATATTATGTCTTATCACGCTTGGGGACACCGAGTATGAAGTTAACCAGCTAATACTCGCATTGAAACATATGGATGATACGTTCAGGAAAAAAGAGAGTGCAGTTGCTCTTACGCCTGCCACCATTCCTGATGCTTCACCATTTTTAATGTCACCAAGAGATGCTTTCTATGCAGATACTGAAACCGTTTTATTTGAACAATCATCGGGGCGGATCATCGCTGAGTCCATCTATGTTTATCCCCCGGGTATTCCAATTCTTATGCCTGGACAGATTATATCCCAGGATGTCGTTGACTATATTATTCGGCATGTAAAGGCAGGATTACCGATTAAAGGACCTGAGGATTCAACAACAAAAGAGGTTAAGGTTGTTGTTGAACTGCATAAGGATAGACATATGAACTAAAAGATTACCTTAAAAGAGGGGCTGATAGCGATGGGCATGTACATTATCGTCATTACATTAGCATTAATCGGGGGAGTTTCAACATTACTTGTCGGTCACTCTCAAGAGAATAAGAAAGCAAACCCCAATTATGAACGTAAAACTAGAGCGAATGTCACAAAATTAACCTTAATTTATGTGTTTTCTTTGATAGCGTTTATTGTGATTTGGATGATATTTAAATAAGGTTATCGTGCGTTACTTCCCCGGCAAAGAAGTGGAGTGACATTGGATAATACCATCTCAGCCCCGTTTAAGTATCTGTTCCTTCGAACAGATATTTAAACGGGGCTTTTTGTTCTTTCTAAGGCTAAAGGCATTCCCCACCAGTAGAAATGTGTCCAATGGATGGTGAGTCAAAATAAAAAATGGATGGTCACGAATGAAATGATAGTCATTATATTCGTTGAGGGTAGCTTATAAAAACAGACATAAGAGGTGATTCAATTGTTTTCGTTCCGTTATCGACTACTGACGTGGTCCTCGTTTATCGGTATGTTCTTCGTATTGCTTGCTGGAGCGATCGTAACCAAAACGGGATCAGGTCGAGGCTGTGGTGACGATTGGCCATTATGTAATGGCAAATTTGTCCCGGCCTATACGCTGGAATCCATGATCGAATATTCTCACCGCATGATAACAGGTGTGGTGGGACTGTTGGTTCTTGCAACCTTCATAGCGACATGGCGTTATTACAAGTTACATAAGGAAGCGTTGTACTACGCTGGAGGAACACTGTTTTTTACCATTGTTCAAGCTTTAATGGGAGCTGCCGCTGTTATGTGGCCGCAGCAGCCAGCTGTAATGGCACTCCATTTCGGCATCGCTCTGCTTGCAGTAGCCAGCAGCATGCTTCTAGTCGTATGGATGTACCAGATGCAAAAAGAAAGAGTGAGCTTTCATGCAGCTCCCATCCCAACCCCCATTAGAGTCATCGTCTGGGGAACATGGGTGCATAGCTGTATAGTCATATATCTTGGCGCGTATATTCGTCATACCAAGTCGGATGCTGGGTGTATGGGGTGGCCATTATGCAATGGACAAGTCATTCCTTATATGCACGGCGCGTCAGGGATCGTATTCATTCATCGGGTAGCAGCTGCGCTTCTATTGGTTTTGGCCATTATTCTGTTTATTCTTGTTCGCAGGCACGAAGTGAAAAATGATCACTCAGAGCTTACATTCCCGACAGCTGGCCTGCTTGTTTTTGTGACAGCACAGATTTTCAGTGGAGCATGGCTCACATTTGTCATGAATGATCCAGACGCATATCTGTTTGCCAGTCTTGTTCATAATGTTTTGGCCACCTTCTTATTCAGTATACTGACTACTTTGTCGATTCGGTCGTGGAAGAGGAGACACTGGTAAGTCGGACCGTTCAAAGAAATGAAACAAGATTAATTATGATGTGACATTTGTTACAGAAAATTGAACATGGCCTGCTAATTTTTCTGCAAGAGCGGCTGGTGACACTCCAGCTGTTCTCTTATACAGTAATGTCGATCATGACGGTGCTAGCAAGATACGTTAATGAAACCATTATGAATTTTACGGTTAGGGAGGAAAAGCAGTGACAAGAATACGCGGTTTAATCATTGCCATATTAGCAGTACTTCTCCTAAGCGCCTGCAACCAGAAAGCGGTGGATGATTCAACATTACGGGCAACGATTACGTCTCCCGAGGATGAAGAGGCTGTCGCATTGTATAAAAATCAATGCATCTCCTGTCATGCAATGGATTTAAGCGGAAAAGTGGGGCCGGACCTGCGAAATATCGGCTCAACAATGACGGAGGAAAAAATAAACGAAATTATTCGGGATGGATCGAAGGGAATGCCTTCTTTTAAAAAGCTGTTAGAGGATAACGAGATTGAGATTTTAGCTGGGTGGTTGGCAAAAATGAAATAAGGGGGAGTTTGTTTTGAAAAAGCTTGCTATAGTTACTTTACTCAGCATGATCCTTGGATTGGTAACGGCATGCGGCAATTCCAAGCCAAACCAGTTTAGCATCCCGGTTGAACCATTTGAATATATGAACCAAGATGAGGAGACCGTATCGTTATCGGATCTAAGTGGTAAAGTATGGATTGCGGATTTTGTCTTTACACATTGTATTACGGTGTGCCCAACAATGACAGCCAATATGGCAGAACTTCAGAAACGATTGAAAAAAGAAGGGGTAGAAGCTGAACTGGTTTCATTCTCTGTTGATCCCGAGCGTGATGACCCTGCGGCATTAAAAAGCTATTTAGAGAAGTTTGATGCTGATTTTACGAACTGGCATGCTTTAACCGGTTACGAATACGAAGACATCAAATCGTTTGTTCTGAAATCTTTCAAGACGCCACTTATCTTGGATACTGCTTCAGATCAAGTAATACACGGCACTTCCTTTTACTTGGTTGATCAATCTGGAACGGTCGTTGCAAAGTATGATGGAACTATGGATACTCCATACGACAAAATTATAAAAGATGTGAAAGCTTTACAGAAGTAAATGACGAGAAGAAGATATACAAAAAGGTGCATGGTAAAGATTCTTTACGAACATTGAATCCTATCATGCACCTTTTCTAATTTTCTTTATCTAATGCTTAAGCGAAGCGCTTCCGCAAATCTGGATATACCAGTATGAATATCTTCAGTTCTTGCACGGGCATATGTAAACCTAACGTAACTGGAATCCGATCCATATACACTTCCAGGTACGAAGATTACCCCTTTTTGAATAGCGGCATCCAGTAATTTGTTGTCATTCACCTTAGGTACAATTTTGCACCACAGATGCAGTCCTCCATCAGGAATATGATACTCAACAAGATCTGGCATCTCTTTTTGAATGGCCTCAATGATTAAATCCCGCTTGTAAAGAAGGGTTGACCTCAACCGATCCATATGGGGATCAAAATACGGTGATTCCAGGAATGTAGCAGCAACCCTTTGCGGTACAACACTAAGCCCAAAATCCATTTGCTGTCTAGCATCAGCCAGTCGTTCGACAACAGAATGAGGAGCTACCATCCAACCAACACGCAAGCCGGATGCGGCAATTTTGGAAAAAGACCCGATATAAAGCACAGACCCGATCGCATCAGCTGATTTTAACGGTGAAGGGGGCGTACCTTTGTATGCCGTTAAGCTAAAAGGGTCATCTTCAACGATTGGTAGTCCGAGTTCGCTTGCAACATCAAGCAATTTTTTTCTTCTCTCTTCTGCAAGTAAAGTACCCGTCGGGTTCTGAAAGTTGGGATTAATAAACACCATTTTGATTTTATGTTTCTTGAATAGAGAACGAATGTCTTCAGGCTGCACACCCCGCTCGTCGACGGGTAGCCTGAACAATCGAAGACCAGCAGACTGGAACATGGGCAATGAATAACAGTACGATGGATCTTCTATGGCGACTGCGTCCCCTGGAGATAACAAACATTGGGTTATCAAGTATAAAGATTGCTGTGAACCGGATGTAATCAGTATTGACGATTCAGTCGTATGGATACCTCGATACTCTTTTAGAAACGATACCAGGGCCTGTCTCAAAGGCATATATCCCTGGGGGTTGTCATATCCCAAATACGACGTATTTTGTTTTTCGTTCATTATTGCATTAATCTCGTCAATGGGTGCCAAGTCTCCAGCGAGTTCACCACTGGCAAAATCAATGATGGATGGATCCTGCTCCAGAGCGACACGAATTCGGCGCAAAAAAGGCAGGTTAGGCAAGAAATTACCACCTTCTGCATAACGATGCCAATTTGGAGTATGTTTGGGTGTTGCTCCCCATTTCGTTCTGCTGACCCGGGTACCGCTTCCAGATCTGCTTTCTATGATTCCAAGCGACCGCAGCTCTGCATATGCAAGTACAACGGTGCTGCGATTTACCCCCAGTTGGTCTGCTAATTTTCGTTCGGAAGGAAGCAAACTTCCAGGTGGAAACTCCCCGTAGGATATTCTTTGTTCGAGATCATCTGCGATTTGTTGATAAAGAGGCTGATTGCTTTTGCGATCAGGTTTCCACACATTATTCACCCTTTCGGTCTGTATAAATTTTTATCATATGTACGACAAAACTCTATCAATATGTTGAACATGGATGGGGAAATTGTCGAATAAATTGGATGGTTTAATTCATTCATGAATGGACGGTTTGAAATGAGGGTTTGTCATATATTATATATCATAGTAAAAATATTGAAATAGTTAATGGTGTGAGCGATATTTTTAGGCGTAGACAGATGCTATCGTTCGAGAGGGGAAGGATGACATGAACAGTCAACATATTCGTGTAGCCGTTGTACAGGACGCTCCTATTTTGTTTAATAAACAATCAGCTATGGACAAGATTGATGCTCATACGAGAGATGCTGCAGAGCAAGGAGCCGACCTGGTTGTGTTTCCAGAAGTTTTTTTAGGGGGCTATCCTCGAGGGTTGGGTTTTGGAACCCGTGTCGGGAGCAGAAATGCTGATGGCAGAAAAGACTGGGAACGATATTGGGAAAGCGCGATCGATATTCCTGGAACGGAGACAGACGCATTAGGGGAACTTGCTAAGGAAACAGGTGTTTATCTTGTTATCGGAGTAGTTGAAAGAGATCAGGAGTTCAGCAGAGGGACCTTATACAATTCCATGGTATATATCGGACCAGACGGGGAGGTTCTCGGTAAACACCGGAAGCTCGTACCTACGGGTTCGGAGCGCCTGTTGTGGGGACAAGGTGATGGAAGTACTCTTACGGTTATCGATACGCCGTTTGGAAGAATTGGCGGACTTATCTGTTGGGAGAATTATATGCCGCTTGCTCGCACGTCTATGTACGCACAAGGAATTGATATTTACATCGCTCCAACAGCAGATGCACGCGATACATGGCAGGCTACACTGCGCCATATTGCTTGTGAAGGCCGCTGTTTCGTCATCTCCTGCAATCAGTATTCGACCAAAGACTCATATCCCGCTGATTTAGCTTGTTATGAAGATGTTGAACAAGATCCCGATATTTTGAACAGAGGGGGAAGTGCTATTGTAAGTCCTCTTGGAGAATATGTCGTTGAACCATTGTATAATGAAAAAGGCATTCTGTTCGCAACGCTGGATCTTTCTCAAATCGTTCAAAGTCGTTATGATTTTGATGTGGTAGGTCACTATAGCCGTCCAGATGTATTTCAGTTAGTAGTTAACCGGAAAAAGCAGGACATAACACAATTTTTATAAAATTAAATACTCATACCTTTTTGTTACCTTGCTGGAGTGTTAGGTTTTAAGTTACAATATTCTAATGAACTACGATAAATGGGGAGGTACAACAAAGTGGATAAAGTATCGTCTTCTAAGAAATCGGCCATGGCCTGCCCATCCACCTATAAAACTTTTAGCTTAGCACTCCAAGCACTTGTTGTTCTTGAGAAACACTCAGGCGGTAAATGTTCCAGCGGTGATATCGCAACTCATCTGCATATCGATGCGACGCTGATCAGAAGAATTTTAAAGGCATTGGCCTTAGAACATATCATCGAATCCCGTGAAGGAAGAGACGGAGGATACCGTTTAGTTAGAGGTGCAGATCGCATATCGCTTGGTGATATTTATTCGGCGCTCCAGATCCATAATACCATCGCTGACAGCATGTTGGACGCTGCAAGAGACAACTGCTTAGGTGGGCAGATGAAAAACGCTTTTTCTGATATTTTATCTGAGGTTGAGGAAAGCACACTTAATGTACTGAAATCCTATACGATCGCTGACATCGTCGAAAGAATGATGTAACGATGTTGTGTATTGACAAACGAAATATATTTGCATTATACTGTGCAATTATCGGCACAGTATAAGTGCGATCTAAACTGTGCATTATTTTGCACAATAATTTTAAGGAGTGTTCAACCATGTCAACTTTGACACAAAAAGATTTTCTTAGCGTTGTAAGAGAACGCCATTCTGTACGGCAATACGATCCATCGGTAAAAATATCGCGGGAAGAGATGCAGGAAATGCTGACGGATGCCACATCTGCACCATCCTCAAGCAATCTTCAGCCTTGGCGATTTCTCGTCATCGATGATCAGGCCTTGAAAGAAAAGCTTTATCCAATTGCTAATAATCAGGCACAAGTATTAGATGCATCCGCCGTCATCGCTGTATTAGGTGATATGGAGTGGTATGACAAAGCGGAACATATTTATACACAGTCGCAGGAAGCGGGATATATGACGGAGGAAATTAAACAGAAAATGATCGCAACTGCGAATCAAATATATCGCCATCTGGATGATTCCAAAAAGAGAAGCATTGTGGATATCGATGCAGGTCTAATCTCCATGCAGCTTATGCTAATCGCGCGGGCAAAAGGCTATGATACCGTGCCTATGGGAGGTTTTAACCATGATAAATTTAAAGAAGCGTTTAACCTTCCTTCGAACTATGAGAGCATCATGCTGATTGCGATTGGTAAAGCCGCTCAACCGGCGCGCCAAACTGTAAGACTTCCTTTGAATCAAGTGGCTTTTTGGAATGAAATAAAATAAGGAGACGCTACGTGTAATAATCGTTCCTACAATCGTTCTTGCCTCCGAATCAAGCAGAACATGTTGCACCCTAAAACTAAGCAGGTCGCCCAAAGGATGAATCCTCGAGCGACCTGCTTTTACTTTTTTCTGTAGAATATCTGTTTTTTAAGTCTCCACTAAAGTTAGTGTCTGAAGATTATTTATATGGAAGGTAATAGGTTGCAATGATGAAGTTACGGATATGTCTAACGTCTTAAAGGGCTGCTAGAATGATCAAACATGATGTGATGAGTAATGTTGTATGTTATACAACATTGGACGAACAGAATGCTTGAACCTACTTATATTGCTGTAAATTCTACAACAATTCCTCTTGGAACGAGGTAAATCTGTCCTTTTTGTTGCATTACATGCAACAATTCGTCGTTCGCCGTGATGTCATGATATATGACTGCACTTTATACCACACTCACTGAATCTTGTTAGATTATTTGAGTAAAGCAGCGCGCGATTTGGCGTTGCATGACGGCGGTCCCATAGCCCCTTGCTCAACCTCATTAACCGCAAGTACAATTCAAGACCGGCTTGCGTGCAGCTGTAGTCTCATCAAGGCGTTTCACAACCGTTGTGTAAGGTGCATTGATGACTAGCTCTGGATTCGTTTCAGCTTCCTGTGCGATTTGAATCATTACATCGATAAAACCGTCCAGCGTTTCTTTGCTTTCGGTTTCGGTTGGCTCGATCATGATACACTCCTCGACATTCAGCGGGAAGTAAATAGTTGGCGGATGATAGCCGAAATCGAGTAATCGTTTCGCAACGTCGAGGGTCCGAACGCCGTATTCCTTTAACTTTTTGCCGGATAATACGAATTCGTGCTTGCAAAGACCGGGATAAGCGACTTCGTAATAAGGCGCCAACCTATGCATCATATAGTTGGCATTCAAGACCGCAAGCTCCGATACCCGGCGAAGACCGTCCGGCCCGTAACTACGGATGTACGTAAAGGCACGCACCAGAATGCCGAAGTTACCGTAAAAAGCTTTCACACGGCCAATCGACTGCGGCCGATCGTAATCCCAGTAAAATGTTCCGTCCTGACGTTTGGAAACAATCGGTTTAGGAAGGAAAGGGATCAACTTATCTTTTACCCCGACCGGACCCGACCCCGGGCCGCCTCCGCCATGTGGCGTGCTCATCGTTTTGTGCAGATTAAGGTGGACCACGTCAAAGCCCATGTCTCCTGGGCGGGTAATTCCCATGATCGCATTGGAATTCGCTCCGTCATAATAGAGAAGGCCGCCTGCTTCATGTACGATCTCAGCAATTTCCACGATCTGTTCTTCAAACAGACCAAGCGTACTCGGGTTCGTCAGCATCAATGCTGCTGTGTCGCTTCCAACAACAGCTCTGAGAGCATCAAGATCGACCATACCGCGCTCGTTGGATTGAATTGTAATCGTATCATATCCTGCCACTGTAGCACTGGCCGGGTTCGTTCCGTGTGAGGAGTCCGGCACGATCACTTTAGTCCGCTGCTCACCACGGCTCTCGTGATATGCACGAATCAGCATCAGTCCGGTCCATTCCCCGTGAGCGCCAGCCGCTGGCTGCAATGTCACTTGATCCATCCCGGTCAAAGCGGCGAGATCGTCTTGAAGCGTATAGAGCATTTCGAGAGCTCCCTGAATGCTTTCCTCGGGTTGATAAGGATGAATCTTGGCAAATCCGGGAAAGCGGGCCACATCCTCGTTGATTTTTGGGTTGTATTTCATCGTGCAGGAACCAAGCGGATAAAAGCCGTTATCGATGCCGAAGTTACGACGTGACAACTCCGTGTAATGGCGAATGACATCCACCTCGAACACCTCTGGAAGTTCGGCCGGTTTGGAACGCAGCATGTTTTCTGGAATCCATTCTGAAACGTCCGTTTCCGGTACGTCACAATCAGGTAAGGAATAGGCCACTCGGCCCGGTTTACTTAGTTCGAAGATCAGCGCTTTTTCCGGTTTCATACGATTGCCTCCAATTCTCCGATGAATCGCTCAATTTCTTCTTTAGTTCGCCGTTCCGTAACGGCGAGGAGCATGCGACCCTGCAGCTCAGGATAGGCTAGCCCAAGATCGTAGCCGCCGATGTAACCAGCCTTGAGAAGTTTCGCATTAACTTCTTTTAAATCAACGCCATCCGGCAATTTCACGACAAATTCATTAAAGAATGACGAAGCGAATTCTATATCTAGGGATCCTTTCGTGATGCATTCGGAGGCGTAATGTGATTTACGGACATTAAGCAATGCGACCTCCTGCATCCCCATCTTGCCAAGGGTAGACATATACACAGAGGCGCAAAGTGCCAATAATGCCTGGTTGGAACAAATATTCGATGTCGCTTTTTCGCGCCTGATATGCTGCTCACGGGCTTGCAGCGTAAGAACGAAGCCGCGCTTGCCGTCCTGATCGACCGTCTGGCCGACAATCCGGCCTGGAATACGGCGCATCAACGGCTCGGATACCGCGAAGAAACCGCAGGTTGGACCGCCAAGCGAAGCCGGTATGCCCAGGGGCTGGGCATCGCCGACAACGATGTCTGCACCTAGTTCTCCAGGTGATTCGAGCAAGCCAAGGGAAAGCGGGTTCACACTAAGCACGAGCAGTGATTTTTGGGCATGAACTAGCGGCTCAATGGCTTTTACGTCCTCAATGCATCCGAAGAAGTTCGGAGATTGGATAAGAACAGCAGCCGTATCATCTGTAATAGCAGCCGTCAAAGCATCGGTGTCGGTAACGCCGTCTTTGAAGCCTACCTCCACAACTTCAAGGCCAAGGCCGTGAGCGGAGGTGAGGAGTATTTCCCGAGCTTCCGGATGAACGGTACGGGAAATGACTATCTTCTTGCGTTTCGTAGCGCCTGACGCAAGTGCCGCCGCTTCTGCAAGAGCAGTGGAGCCGTCGTACATACTGGCATTGGCTACCTTCATCCCAGTCAGTTCGCAAATATAAGATTGAAACTCAAAAATCGCTTGCAGCTCACCTTGGCTGACCTCCGCCTGGTAAGGCGTATACGCTGTGTAAAATTCGGATCTTGAGATAACATGATTAATTACTACGGGAATATGATGATCGTACAGCCCTGCTCCCAGAAAGCTGGCATATCGTTCAAAATCTGCATTGCGAGCGGCAAGTCCGTTCATATACTTTAGAAGTTCAGGCTCACTTAGTCTTTCGGACATCGGCAGAACGCCGTCGTAACGCACCTCAGCAGGGATATCCTCAAATAGATCCTTAATCGATTTTGCCCCAACGGTAGCAAGCATTTCCGATTGATCCTGCTCAGTCATCGGCAAATAACGATGCTTCATCATAAGGTTTCTCCTTTTTTGTAAAATGGCGTCTTTACAACCACCGCTTTAAGTCGTTTGCCGCGAATTTCAATCGAGACTTCAGTCCCTACTGCAGTATATCTGCTGTCGATCAGTGCAAGACCGAGATTTCGCTTCGACGTTGGTGACTGCGTACCGCTAGTGATTTCACCGATTAGAGAATCGTCCACATACACCGGGTAATGAGAGCGGGGGATCCCGCGATCAATCAGTTCAACGCCAACGAGCTTGCGCTGTACACCTTCGTTTTTTTGAAGAGCTAATGCATCCCGTCCAATAAAGTTGCCTTTGTCCAGCTTTACGAAGTATCCAAGACCTGCTTCAAGCGGAGAAATGGTGTCTGACAGTTCTTGGCCGTACAGTGCGAGCTTAGCTTCGAATCGAAGAGTATCACGCGCACCAAGCCCTGCCGGAATCAGGCCGTTCGGCTCGCCGGCAGCGAGCAGCCCTGTCCATATGGCCGAAGCAGATTCAGCTGGGCAATATATTTCGAAGCCGTCTTCGCCGGTGTAACCGGTACGGGAGAGGAGAACGGAGGTAGCGCATACATCCGCATTTTGAATAAAATGAAAAGATGACAGTGTATGAACAGGCTCAGCGGACACCTTTGACAAAATAGCTTCGGCTTCAGGGCCCTGAAGGGCAATGAGCGCTGTTTCTGCAGAGATGTTCTGAAGGTCTACACCTTCGATGATATGGTCCTTTAACCACTGTAAATCCTTGTCAATGTTAGATGCATTCACAACTAGCATAAATTGATTATCTGAGAGCTTGTAGACTAGCAGATCGTCCACGGTGCCGCCGTTATCATTGCACATGGGAGCATATTGGGCCTGACCAACAGACAATCGCGAAACATCATTAGTAACCATTTGCTGCAAAAAAACCTCGGCGTTTGGCCCGGTTACCAGAAATTCACCCATATGGGAAACGTCGAACAGACCGGCTTGTCGGCGTACAGCTTCGTGTTCTCGAACAATTCCGTGAAACTGTACAGGCAGCTCCCAGCCTCCAAAATCGATGCAGCGGACAGATGGGAAATCCGAGTAAAGCGGGTAAAGCGGCGTTCGTTGCAATGAACTCATTTTGAGCACCTCTTTAGCATGAATTGGGACTACACAAAAAAAGACAGGCAAAAGGAATAACATACGCGCAAAGCAAGCTTTGCCGTATCATTGTCCTTCTGCTCTGTCCTTTGTACCTGAGAGTTACCTCTACACAAATTATGTAAGCAAGATATGAAGCGCGTGTGAGTTTCCCCTTTGGTGATCCTAAATGTATCAGGATTCTCTCCAGAGGTGCGTCCAGTAAAAGTCCTTTTGCCTGAGAGATTCACCGTTGTTTCGGTTTACTCCTTCGGCGTTACCCGTTAGTCGGTAATCTCTCCCAATACCTTCATCCGCTTATTCAGCTCTATTATGCTTTTTGTTCTTCACATCATTATAACCGTCGATCTCAGTAACGTGTCAACCTTTAGTTCGTCAAAAAACATTATTTTTGTCAGCTATATTGACATGATCTGCTAAGTGCTTTATCCTGTGGAAGAAATCAACCAAATTACATATGTGGATGACGATGGACGGGAGAGACCGCAGCGCCAATAAAGGCGGCGGCACCGAAGGAGCAATTCGTTACACCTGCCAGTTAACGAGTAATCTCTCAGGTAAAAGTACCGCTATCTGACGCAACTCTGGAGAGAGCGAAAGCCGCCAAAGGGGAAACGAAGGGCCGTGAAGAGACGGGCATTCATAAACTCTCAGGTACCGAGGACAGAGAAGAGGCGTGAGTCTTTTCCTGTCCTTTTTTATTCTGTTTGAATCCATTTCATATTAAGAAAAGAGGAAATTCAAATGAGTGAAATCAGAGAGCAATTGGTGTACAGCGAAGATCATGAATGGGCGTTGAAGGTGGAAGGCAACATCGTACGTATTGGTATTACCGATCATGCACAATGTCAACTGGGAGACATTGTTTTTGTAGAGTTGCCGGAGGTTGGATCAGACGTGGCTGAAGGGGATAGTATTGGATCGATAGAATCTGTAAAGACGGTATCGGAGCTTTATTGTCCGGTATCCGGTAAAATAACCAAGTTGAATGGAGATCTTGAGGCGCAGCCGGAGCTGGTGAACAGTGAACCGTACGAGGGTGGCTGGATCGCTGAAATCGAAGTTGAAGGCGATCTAGAGGAAGCGCTTGCAAAACTGCTTACTGCGGAAGCATATCGGGCTAAAGTGGATTGATTTAATTTTTTGAAATTATAAAAATTAAGATATATTATGAAAATAGCTCGTGAATGAGCGTTGTCCACGATGAAGATCGTGGACTTTTTCTCGAAGAAACGCTTTTCGTCCTTAAGCTGGATGGTTCAAAAGCGTTTCTTTTTTTGATGTAACAGATAAACGCATGCTAGAATTAACAAATGATGGATGATAGAGTCGAAGATATTTTTATAAAAGAGGTGGAAGTATGATCGAAGAATTATCTGATTATCTACAGGAATGTGACATTGAAGTTGTAGAGGTGGAGAACGTGTCGCTGCCTGCGACAAAAGAAGGAAAGCATAGCATTTTGGTTCTGCCTGGATACAATTTGGTAGAGATGATGGAAGAAACAATGGAGGAAGAAGAATCACTCTCTGCGTATGTTCGCGGTCAGCTTGAAGAAGTACATAGCCTAAGTGTCGAGGATGTATGGCGGAAGATTGTAGGGTCTCAACTTGAGTATTCAGATTTATCTTCGGAGCAGAAAAATCTGGAGGGCAAAAATTTTAATGAGATTTATCGGTCGTATTCTTTGTTATGGGATGGGCATGAGCTTTTGAGTGAAGAGCAATGTGAAACGGAGACGGAACCATTTCTTGTAACTACAGAGTGGCTGGAGGAAGGCATAGAAGAAGATGATGAGCTAATTGTTTTGACATTGCCGCAGGAATCCGGATATGAAGCACCGTTGTGGATTCCAATGGGAGGCTTTAATGAATGTCCTTTCCCAGTACATCAGTCGGTTGTTATAAAGCACTGGCAGAAGGAACATGGCATTAAACTTCTCGCTGTATCGGACGATACATGGGTTATGCAAACAGGAAAACGCCCGAAGACATATGAGGATGCATTAAAGCTGGCGAAAGAGCACTTTATTTTTTGTTCATACGTGTTGGAAGGTCATGATAGCTTAGGGGATTACGCGGATTATTTGATGAAGCATGATGTGTGGTATTTTTGGTGGGATTGATGGAGTTTGGATAGGAACCATTTAGTATAGTGTCCAACATCGACCGTTTTCATTTTCACTTCAACTGGGTAACTCACTTTGGTGCCATAGTGAAAACACCTCCAAGATTGTCTCTATATCTTACGACATAGTAGATTTCACTTGAAGGTGTTTTGATTTGTCTCACGCTATGGGGTCAGTCCCCCTATCACCAGATTGTAGGCTAGGGTCTTTTTTCAGTGTCTATAAAATAGGGTCTTGATCAGTTATTCGGAGGGGGTTGTAACAAGATTTCGTTCATGAATGGTTTGGGTAAGTTGCTTCAAACTTATGCCGTACTGCCGAGCGATATCTCTTGCAAAGCTTTGTCCTTGCGGCTTCCCGGGAGTTACTTTATATGAGCGATTGGACTCAGTTAATTTATGTTCTATTTCTTCTTTAATTCCTGCTACCATACTAATGAGCTTGCTTTCACCGGCTTGTTGGGAATTAATTTCATTAATGCTTTCTGCCAGCTCATGAAGATGTGTGGCGATAACAGCGCGAAGTCCCAACAATTTAAGCGCACAAACAATATCTTTCATTAAATAGAAACTTTCCCCTGGACTGGTTGAAGAAAATGATTCATTAAGCAAGATTAAACTGTTGGGTGTTGCGTTCTGGAAAATTTCACTTATTTTTTTGGATTCAACGCCTAGCCGTCCCGTTTCCATATTGGAGTTTTCCTCAACGTTGAAATAAGGATAAAGTCCATCTACAGGGCTAATTTCCGCTTCAACACAAGGGACATATAGCCCTGCTTGCATCAAAACTTGCGTCAAACCGATCGCTTGGGCATATGTCGTTTTTCCTCCAGAGTTAGGACCCGTTAGAATAAATATGCGACCATGATCATTAAAGATAACGTCATTGGTTACGATATGGTCTCCCAATTTTCCATCCTCATATCGTGTAGACATTCTAAGTGCAAGATTAAGATTATAATTCCCTTTCAAGTGGGCCTTTCGCTCGTCTGATGGAAGCAGAGTAGGTCTGCACATCGGCATGCCCCAATCTCGCAATTTGTGGATGAATTTAACAGCACCAACATAAAAGGCTATATCCGTCTCTAGCGAGAGAATCCAGTTGAAATGAAGATATGAATATCTTTCAATCATCGGTTGAATAGGCTTCAAAACATTTTTAAGCACCTTTTTCAAATCACGGAACAATAGTCTTCGCAGTTCGGTCTCTTCAGGCGACATGTCGTAAGTGGAAGTATCATTTTTAGAAATATGTACGGTTTCAACATGTTCTGGGTTTTTGTATAACTCGGATACGCCTTGGTACTCATTACCGCTTGCAAAAAGTTTGCCGATAAGAGAGTTCCCGGAAAATCTCTTATCATTAATAGAGACAAGTGTTGCTTCAACAGGGTTTAATTGAGCATCAAAATTAATGCCGATGGTCACGCTCGAAATTGAATCTAGCCCTTTTTGCAATTTAGGAAGCTGCTCGGATAGGTTTTTGAAGTCGAAATCTTCCGAAATTTGAATAATACGATCTCTCAGACGAATAAGTCCTTCGGATTTTAAGTGGGCTTTTTCGGTAAAGGATTTGCGTAATTGTTTTACAAAATGTACATAAATACCCAATTCCTTGAGTCTCGATACTGTTTGCAACATATCGACGCTTACGCTGGAATACTTTCCAGATACAAACCGCATATCAGCAATGATAGACAAACTCTCCTCTAGGCATAGCAACAATTCAGAGTTATTCAACAAGTCCTCTATAATATCTAACCTAAATTTTATTGTTTCAGGATCATAGCTTAGTTGTCTAAATATATTCCGAATATCGTTAAAGTGTTTGCGGTTATTGTCTATCATATGAATGATAGCGTTAAGTTCAAGCTCATTGAAGTCTTGCTCAGTTAATCTCACTCCTTTCATTTCTATTCCATGAGGAAAAATAAGATTAATACTCTCGTTTGTGAGGAGGGGCATTTGTATCCATCTCCTTTTTTTGTGGATTATAGCATATTTTACAAATCAATCACAATGAGAGGCGATTGTCCAGCCTTTAAATAGGAAATAAATATGTATTTAGAGACAGGTGTTACAATCATCTTTTTGGAAAATAAAAAAAGACCGCCAATGGCGGCCGGAAAGGCGCTTTTGACGGGTGTTGCCCTTATGCGAAAAACGAAATAGGAATCATAAAAAACTATAAGAACTGCTTGTACCGTGTATAAAACGCTATCTCGTAACCCCGCTCGCTCGACAGATGGACGGAAGCTACCTGTTCGTATCCCGCCTTACAACTTCATAATCAGCAGCCGTGTAATTCCCCATATACCACAAGGAAACCCCGTGAAGTCCATAATACTTGGCCAGCCATATCTTGGCTTCGATGCTCTGTTCATCCTCGTACCAGATCACATGACTGCCGCGGTCATCTGTAAAAGTAATTTTTTCTAAAAAGAAAGGATAGTCAAACACTGACTTGCTGCTTGTCTTAGCTGCCCGCTCTTCCACAAGCTTAATGGCCGGATTTTCAAGTACAACCGTTCCATCCTTGCGCGTAATCCATTGATTCGCTTGCTTGGAGATCCCGAGAACCAGTTTGTTCTTCGGAATATTCTCAAGCGCAGTCTGGATTGTTTCATTGACTAATGGAAGCGGGGCCGAAGGCAGGTCGCTCTCCAAATGCGTATAATCGTAAGCCATAACAATCACTTGATCTGCAATTGCGCCAATTTGGCGTAAGTCATAACCTTTGTACCATTCCGTTGGAGGAACCGTTACCGATAGGGTGAGTCCACCAAGTTCCTGTCTTAATGCCTTAAGAAAGGTAACAAAAGCAGATTGCTCTGATGAATTTTTCAATCCCTCAAAATCGATCGAGATCCCGGTAAATCCATACGGATTATTCTTCATCGTATCCTTCACGGATTGGATGAAGGCCTTCTGCGCTGGGAGATCCTTTAGAAATTTGCTCAACTTTTGATCCCTGTTATCGGAAAACAAACTAAGCTCTTTCTGAACCTGATACTGATCAGCAATCTGGATGGCAGACTCCCAACCGCTTGGTACAGAATAAAAGCTATTATCCAGATCCAGAGCCGCTATGCCATCCGCCGTGTAAGACAGCTCCGACCAACCGAATTTCACTTCATTCAAGAACTGCATCTGCTGAGCCTGCTTGAAGGATTCAATAGCGTAATAACCAATGCCCGCTACCTCGGTTTTCTTTATTCGCTCATTGATCATTCGTTCGATGATCACAGCGGCTTCCTTGCGTGTCAATGATGCTTTTGGACTGAATTTACCTGCTGCGTCGCCAACCATCATGCCCAACTGGGCGCTGTAATAGAGCTCTGCCTGATAGCTTGGATCAATTTGAGTGGCATCTTTGAACTTTCGTTTGTCCGCCTCGGACTTCCAGCCTGTCTGATTCCAGCTAGCCTGCTTCTGATCATCCAGGTCTTGAAGCAGCATACGGCCGGTGAGTACAGCGACTTCTTCTCTTGTAATCTCTTGGGTAGGATTAAAGCGGTTGTCCTTGATCATAAAATCAATCAAGTCTTGCTCATAAGCGTATTTAATATAAGGATACGACCAACGGTTCGGATCCTGCATATCTTGTAATTTCATGGTTTGGGTTGTGGAGGAGTCTACTTGAAGCGAAGCCATCAGCATTTTTACAAAAGCTTCTCTCGTAAGAACAGCATCTCCTTTAAACGTGCCTTTTCCCATGCCTGATATCACACCTAATGCGGATAACTTATAAATACTGCCAGCAGCCCAATCATTCGGAACATCAGAATACGCCTGCGTTTGTGCGCGATATGCCAGTGTACTGCCTGTCCCTATACAAAGCATGATAGCCATAGAAAGTATAACAATCTTTTTAAACATAATTCCCTCCTATTGTTCGCTTCTACGATTGAAAACGTCTTGGTGACACGCTTAGTGAACGCTTTCAACTCCTTACCTGTGGATTCACGTTACTGAATCTCATAGTCTTTCAGATTGCTAAGGCGAATTCAGATAAACCATCCACATGCATCCTTATTCTACCATTCCAACCATCTTCTTTATAGTACTTTTTTACAATGAAGAACCTTCTACTAAACTTTAGATGATCCAGTTAGCGCCCTGCTGGATGACCCGGTCCTGCTCCATCACGTTGACCTGGTCCGCATGGCGGATCGTGGACAGCCGGTGGGCTATGATGATGATCGTCATTTTTATGGTTAGATAGCTACACCAAGGAACCAGTGATTTTGGTGTAATGAAAGAACGGATAGGTGTACGATTCAAAATTGAGACGAAAGATGGATAGACTTGGAACAAGCGATCATTACAATAGAAGAAGAGAGACAGCCAAGAACTGGAGGAATTCAAATGAGCTATGATTTGATGATTTTCGAGCTAAGGCGCTGAAGGAAAGGAAGCCGTTTATGGATGCTTCAAAAGCAGCCGACAAGGCGTGGATGAGGCGGTGCCATGTACAATTTCACAGTCTTTGTGAAACCGCTTCCACTCATTTTTTGAAAAATGCTGGAACTGTCAGTCTGTACGTAACACTAGTCTCCATTGCCTCAAGTAGCAGAGGGCCAACATTACAACCTAGGAGGAAAGACCAGTGAAAAAAAGAAAATTAGCACTTCTATCAGCATTAGTGATGACGCTTTCAACACCTCCCCTTCATGTATTTGCAGGAGACGCCATGCCGCCTACAGGCGATGCTGTCTTTAAGAAGAATCAACCGGTAACCCACGGATATCGAGCTGTGGACATTGAGAATTGGAATCCAGAGACTGACCCGGATGCAGAAAGATTAAGAGCCCATGTGCCTTTACAAAAGAGAAACCAGTCATTTGCACCAACACAAGCCAATCCGAAATTAAGTCCAGAAACCGAGTTTTTTAACTTGACCGGGGATTATGACAACTATTTCTTTGGATCTACACCTTACAATAACGAGTTTTCGAACTATTTATTTAATTTCTGGCAGTATACAGACTATTACGGTGGTTGGCATGGACAAGCAACAGAGGATGTGCCTACTAATTTGTTTGACCCTACGGAATCGTGGGAGAAAAGAGCATTTGAATTTGGTATCTTAGATTTGCCTAATCCGGCCTATACGAATGCGGCGCACAAAAATGGCGTAAAATCCGTAGGTACTCTTTTTATCCCCCGCGGAGGTCAGCCTTATGATCTTTTGCTCAAACAACGAGAAGACGGTACATTCCCAGTAGCCGAGAAGCTCATTGAAATCAAAGAATACTTTGGCTTTGACGGGTATTTCATCAACCAGGAAACCTCGATCAAACCTGAACATATTAAGAAATATAAAGCATTCACAAAAACGTTGATAGATGCAGGGGTATACACACAGTGGTATGACACGGTGGATGATAAACAGGGGAAACTGACCTATCAGCCTTCGCTTATTCCATCCCACAGCTCTTTTGTTCGAGATGACGAAATGGGCGGAACCATAAATAACTCTGTCTTTATGAACTATAACTGGAATTCGCCGGATGGTTGGAATAATGGAGATAGCACGGATCAACAGTATATTAAGAAATCTGTTGAAGAAGCGAAACGGAGAGGCATCGATCCGCTGAAAACTGTCTTTTCCGGTGTAGAGGCAGGAATGGGAAGCTTTGATGGATCCCATAACTCGACTCGCAATATGGATATCATTTTAGATCAAGAGACAGGGAATCCATTGACATCGATTGCAACATTGGGCGGAAATTTCGTTCAGCATGCACTGGACGAGCATCTAGGAGATCCGAGCAAGAACCTTCGTGCAGATGACAATCATCAATGGATGATCGCCGAGCGTGAGCGTATGTGGTATACCGGCGTTAAGATTGATCCGACCGATACTGAGGAACAGAAAGGGTACGCAAGACCTGATGTGGGCGTGAAAGACGCTTCGGAATGGACTGGGATTTCCAGATACATCACAGAACGTTCTGTCATTGATGAAAGCACCTTTGTGACGAACTTTAATACAGGGCACGGCATGAAATACTATATGAATGGCAAAGTATCGAATGACGAAGAGTGGTCGAACATCAATCTACAGGATATTCTTCCAACGTGGCAGTGGTGGATCGACACAGAGGGAACCAAGCTGCAAGCAGATTTTGATTATGGGAACTCAGTGGAGAACGGCGATAAATTCACCTATCAACAGATTGGTGGCTACAAAGGTGGAAGCTCACTTGTCGTGAACGGAACTCTAGATGCGAAAAACTTCCTGCGCCTTTATAAAACTGATCTGGATGTAAAGAGTACATCAACAGCTTCGATTACGTATAACAAAACGTCAGCTAAAGATCGTTCTGAGATTCAGTTAGGGATTATCTTCAAAGATGCTCCCGATCAAGTTGAATATATCGCTGTACCTAATAGTGGTGAGAGAACAAAAGGTTATGTCACAGCAAAACTTGATTTAAGCGCTTACGCAAATCGAGAAATTGCAGTCTTGGGAATAGCGTTTGATCCAAAGGGAGCATCTGTCCAAGATTATCAAGTCAATATCGGCGAGCTTAAAATTACAGATGGGCAAGATTATACGCCAAGTACGCCAACTGGGTTTGAAGTCAAAGATAGGTTTGATACGAATGAGATCAATGTCGTATGGAATCTAGAAGATTATAGCAAGGTAAAACAATACAATCTTTATGCACAACTGAATAATGGTAAAGAGGAATTTTTGGGCGGTGTATACGGCGACAATTTTTATGTGAAAAACTTAGATAAACATGTTGTAGCCCTTAAATTGACTGCCGTTGGCTCCGATCAAACCGAAAGTAAACCGGCTATTATTTCTCTTAACAGTAAGAACTACCTTTCAAATGTGAAGGTTAATGAAACGAATGAAGGATTTGATATAAGCTGGGGCAAAGAAAACAGCGGTAGTAAGATTCGATTCGACTTAAGCTTTACCGATGGTCGAAAAGATACGTACACCAAGACGGTAGATAAAAAGCTGGCTTCTACCAAATTTGAAGTGCCCGTGAAAGACGATGATCGTTACCTCTTAAAAATATCAAATTTGGATTCTACAGGCAAAGCCATTGATACCGTCAGTTACACAGGTAAAATGAAAGATATTTATTCCGAACCATTCGATGGTAGTTACTATATCGATGGCAATACATTAGGGATTGATGTTCCTTCATCAAAAGATTGGTGGCATATGTACATTACAATCAATGGCGAGGCGGTAAAACCTAAGAAAGAGTATAACGGGACAACAACGGATTACTTTATTAGAGGATATCATGATTTGAATGGACTTGCTGTGCCTAAGAAGGGATCCGTCATTGGTATTACATTGGAAGATTATATGGGGAATATGTCAGAGGTCAAACATATAACTGTAAATTAAGTCAACATACACGTGAGAACCGATATACAATTCGAAAAAATCGGTGAAGAGGCCCTGAAGCTATTAGCTTCAGGGCCTCTTTTTTTGATACTATCAACATTTCAATATTGGAGCCGCTCCGCTCGCAGGAAGCGAAGCTACTAGCACCTACACGCACGGCTAACTCTTTATTGGTCGGCACACCGTAAATGCTGCCATCGTTCATACGTACCCCTTGCCAAAAGGTTGGGTCAATGGCGTCGTACATCTCCTTACCCAGGCCTGCAAGGTAGTCATCAAGTCTCAGCCATGCGCCGCGCATCGCGCTGGTTGCATAATCGGGTGCAAAAGCAATGTCAAATGGACTTCCGGCGGATATAAGCGTGTTCAGCCGATCTTCATAATCCTGCCAACCTACCTTGACATAGGTGATCGTTACGCCTATTTTACGAGCCATGATTTCATTGATTTTATCATTTACGAGCCGTAGATCCTTGTCAGGCTCTCCTATCGTATAATAGATCAGGTTTACCGTGTCACCATCATAGTTATCGTCGTTATGACCAGGCTACCGGAAGCAGCCGGTTGTATATGATGTGAGTAGCAATATTAGACTGATGATCATTAAGATGCGTGTGTGTCTTGGGTGCTTAAACATCGATATCCTCCTTTCTGCAGCGTTCGTTGTTAACCTTTTCCCCGCAGTTCAGAAGGAGATTTTTCGAAAAAGCTGTGAAAGTGCGTATAGAAATAATTGAGATTGTTATAGCCGACGGAAAACGCGATGTAGGAAATTTTCTCATCTGTCGATTGAATTCGTTCTTGTGATTGATACGATGGAAGGACACTGGGAAATGACTAAATAAGATAAAGATGCTATACTATTATCAGTGAGTGGTAAGAACTCATTTACTACAACATGATGGGAGAAAGTAAACGAATGAATATTTTAGTAGTAAAAGCTAATAACCGCCCGGCATCTGAGGCAGTATCTAGCAAAATGTACGAAACATTTATGGAAGAAGTAAAAGATCTGAATGTTACGACTTACGACGTGTTTGAAGAAGACATGCCTTACTTCGGACAAGATTTGTTTAACGCATTTGGTAAAGTACAATCTGGTGGAGAATTAACAGATGTAGAAACACGCATCCTGGCTGCCAAACAAAAAGCGATGGACGCTTTAACTGCTGCTGACGTGATCGTGTTCGCATTCCCACTGTGGAACTTAACAATTCCAGCTAAGTTGCAAACGTTCATTGACTATGTATATCAAGCTGGCTTCACCTTTAAATTTAATGAACAAGGTCAAATGATGAGCTTAATGACTCACAAAAAAGCGATCCTTCTATCCGCACGCGGTGGAATATATTCAACTCCAGAAACGGCTCCTATGGAAATGGCCGCAACTTATCTGCGTAACATTGTTGGCGGTGTTTTCGGTATGGAAATCATCAATGAAGTCGTGATTGAAGGCCATAACGCATTCCCGGACCGTAAAGATGAAATCATCAACGAAGGTTTGGCAAAAGTAAAAGAAGCTGCTGCACAGCTTACACACCAATTGGCATAATATTACCGATATCCTCAAAAGAGAACCTGCAATGATTGTAGGTTCTCTTTTTCTATTCCTATACGACCGAGAAGGAATTAGCTGTGTGATACCGTATCCAGAAGGTATATTCATTTTTTCGGGTATTTATCCGGAGTCAAAAGACACAAGAATACGAACATAAGCTGAATAAAATGATATTTAAGAAAGTGAAAGTGAGGTGAATAAAATGCCTTCAAAAAAAAGAACAAACCATAAACCACCATCAACAGCTCAATGGTTAGGAAAACCTGTCATGGTTGTCTTAAAAGATGGAAGTTATTATATCGGAACAATGAACAGCATAGATGACGATAAATTAACACTTTCCGGCTTGCGACCTGAAAAGAAACTTCCAGCTTCCGTTATCGAAAGTAGGAATAAAGCTCAAATTTCAGGCTTCTTAAGTTCTCTTTTTGGCGGGTTTAACAGCCCCTCTGGAGCAGCAGCGGAAGGTGGAAGCAATGGGCTTGGCCTATTTGGGTTTTTCGGACAAATCATGCCTCATATTCAAGTGGGTATGAATATGATAAAATCAATTATGCCATTGATGGGATTATTGAAAGCTTAACGATATATACGGAAGACATAAATGATTCATTCTGGCGCTTGGGCTCTGCTCAGCGTTTTTTTCTGTTTAGCGAACCCTCACTCACCTTTCTTTAGAAAATCTTTAACTTTTCCACACTTATTTTTAAGCATTTTATACTATCTTAGACGAACAAAGGTTAAGGAGATGTTGAAGTTGAAGAAGTGGTTTTTATGTTTATCTTTTTTATTGCTGATGGGTTGTGAATCCGTGCTACCTAAGCAAAACAACGACATTAATGTTCAGGAGAACACGAAAGATCAAGTTTCGGAATCCGTTCCAGAAGTTACCCATGATACAATTTTGATACCCAAGGAACAGGTATATAAGGGGAATTTAGTATTGGTCAATAAGGAGCACCCAATCCATAAGGATGGCATTCCTACTGATATCGTTAACTTGTATCAAAATAAAGAGCTGATCCAAGGATACGCTTTGCTGGATAATACGATACAGTTATCGAGAAGCGTGGCGCAAAATTTTGGAGAAATGATAAATGCTGCAAGCAAGAATGGGGTCAGTCATTTTATGATAAGTAGCGGCTACCGAGATGCTTCCGAGCAGGAAAAGTTATATCGTGATAAGGGTGCCGATTACGCTTTACCCGCGGGCTACAGCGAACATAACATCGGTTTTTCACTTGATATAGGGTCAACCCTCAAGGCGATCGATCAAGCACCTGAGGGAGAATGGTTGAAAGAGAACGCATCGGAATTCGGGTTTATTCTCAGGTATCCGAAGGATAAAACGGAGATTACGGGCATTCAGTTTGAGCCTTGGCATTTTCGATATGTGGGCTTACCTCACAGTAAAATCATGAAAGAAAAGAATTTTACATTAGAGGAGTATCTGGACTTTCTGAAGGAACAAAAGAACTTTATCACAACAATAGATGGCGTGAAATACGATATTTCATTTGTGCCTGTTTCTCAAAACATGTCGATTCAGGTACCCGTTCAGCATCACTATGAATTATCAGGTAATAATGTGGATGGGGTAATTGTAACCATTCGTCAAAACGAGGGTTAAGGTCATGAAGTCATGGAATAAACTTATCGTATTGACGCTGTTTACCCTTTATTTATTTGTGCTAGTTAAGGTCATCTTGTTTAAGTTTGGTTCAGTGGATATTCCGTTTCTATGGCAGCAGCTTCATGAATCTATTGAGAATCCAGAATATATGATGAATCGATTGCAATCAGGTAATTTGACTGCTTTCAAATCGATCAAACAAAACCTCCATGGGCTTTCAAGCGGGCATAACCTGGTTAACTTCATCGGTAATATCGTGATATTTGTTCCTAACGGAATATTCATCAGTTTATTAACCAAAAACAAATTTTTAAGTGTATTGATGAGTTCCTTTGGTTTTAGCCTAGGCTTGGAATGCTCACAGGTACTATTTTCAATGGGAATCTTTGATGTGGATGATCTCATCCTTAATGTATCCGGAGGTTTACTTGGCTATGGAGCTTTTCAAGTCATGAAGTGGATGTATGGAGGAGGTAGTGTTGCGGGTTCTGCATTGGTAGGCACAAGGGAATCTTAAATACGATCCAAAGAGTCGGCTGGATCTAAACACTTCAACGGTAATTGTAGTTTGAAAAGAGGTGATTTCGAATTTCTTCGAAATCACCTTTTAGCTTGTCATTAAATACTTCCTTTTGATTCAACTTTGCTTGCCTGGAGAGAGCCAGTGCATCGGATGAACGAGTGACGGTGGCAGCTTTGTGTCAGCGTTGCCTTTTGCTGCGTTGAGCTGCGCTTGGGTGAGAAAAATACTCTCAGTGAGGTTGGCGCCACTAAGATCAGCGTCTCGAAAATCAGCACCAATCAGATCAGCAGCTCTTAGGTCGGCGCGTTTGAGATCAGCGGCAATAAGGTATGCTCCTCTCAAGTTAGCATATCTGAGATCAGCTCCTCTTAGGTTGGCGCCGATGAGATCAACGCCTCTACCTTGAGCCTTATGACGTATTGGTGGACCTTTGTGCTTTCGGCGGGCTTCATCTCTTACAAGTTCGCTGGTCCGCAAGAGCAGAACATTGACGTCTGCCCGATGTGCTGCTACGTCCAGGTTCATAAGAGAGTCAGGACTGAGGTAAGTCAAGCGTGTCGTCTCGTCAAGCGCTAATCTTAGATCAGCATGGATCTGACGGGCCGATTCCAGCGTTAGTGCTTCTGACAGATACCAGATCAGCTCATGAAGCTGACGCATGATAGGGAACACCTCAAACATTTGCTTCGCGGACTCGGGAGCTTGCCGCCAGTCCCGTCCTCTGTAGGTAATCTGTGAAACCTTTTGTCCCGCGCCGAAGCAGTCATAAACCGTGCAACCGCGAAAGCCCAGCTGCCTGAGGCTGTCGTGAACGCCGCAACGGAAGTCCGGTTGCAGGTTGCGGCAAGGCTGTCCAGCATCCTTATCTGTCGCGAAATCTGAAGAAGCAGCGTAGGGAAGCGCGACACAACACAAGCCGAAGCAGTTCTCACAGTCACCATGCATACTTAGAGGATTTTTATCGGATAAAGATTCTGAATATTCTGGATTCTCAAACATAACTTGCATGATCTCCTTTTCGATTCAGCGTATAGTCATAGATTGTTATAGTTATTTTATAGCAAAATGATGGTAGTATATAGAGATTTTCGATGATACGTGAAAAAATTTGTGCGTAATATGAATTAATATCGTTTACAAAAACAAAAGGTCGCGCTGGGCGACCTTTGATCATTTCATTTCAATGTAACTGTCTGGATTACTTATGAATCCTATCGCTATTGGATAAGGAGGGGGTTTTTTCAAAACATTTGTGGGAATTGTTTAATAATTGCACCACTGATTGTGTCTGCCATTTCTAAAGCTTCCAGCTCGATTTTATCATACAATTGAACACTTAACTTGTAATCCTTATTCAGCATCGCGACTGCTTCTGCTTTCGTCAATGCCAGATGTTCATAGAACATTTTCCTGAATTCTTCTTTAGGGATATATGGATTAATGTGAGATAAAAATTCAACAATTTCATCTGCATTAGAGTACCATCGTTTTTCAGCATCGGCCACCGCTTTTGTATCACCTTCTTTAGCTGCTTTAACCAGTTCTGCAGCAATCACTAAGTGTTCTTTTATTAAGTTACTATACATTTTTGCTACTCTTTCACCATAGAAGGGTTTAAGTGAATTCCCCATATCCGGTCCATTTTGGAGGAGCCGGGCTAGAACAACATCTAAGTCAGGCAAACTGAAAACGATGCTTATAATAGCCATTCTAGTCCATGCAACATGCTGTTCCCATAGTAAACGCATGTAATTCATAAGATCAACCTGTGCCTCGCTTATGCATTTAGAGCGCGTCGTGAAATAAGTGGGATATTGATTTGGAACGAAATAAGGTATTTTATGTGTGAAAGTGCTGAATCCCCAATAAGGATACATATTACTTATCCTCCCTTTGTAATGATATGCCCCATAATATGGGCAATTGACCCGATGTGTTCACGTTAGATTTGAGTCGGCCTACAATAACATGAGCTTTAAAGGGACAGCAGAGATAGGTATGTGGTTCATAAAATAGGAAAGCATTAAGGACTGACAATCGTCGGTCCTTTTTTCTTGGACTAAAACAGAGGGGAGCCTGAGAGATTGATTAGGTAAATTTAAATAAAAGTATTGACATAACGAGTAATTGTAACTATTATAGTTACATGTAACGGTTGTGGTTACAGGAAAGGGCAGGAGTTACACAAATCTAGCATTGGTTTTGGCCTGTGAAATATATGGTACATACCATCAAAATATGAGGAAAAGGAAGGGTTCAACTATGAAAATCGGAATCATCGGAGCAACTGGTAAAGCTGGAGTAGCTATTCAAAAGGAAGCAGTAAGTCGTGGACATGAAGTCACAGCGATTGTGAGAAATACCTCTAAAATCGGCGAATCTCAAACAGCCATTTTGGAAAAAGATATCTTTAATTTAACATCTAGCGATCTTCAACGATTCGATGTAGTCGTCAATGCGTTCGGAGCTGTTCCCGGTCAAGAGCATCTTCATGTTGAAGCAGGAAAAGTGTTGATCAACGCAATTAAAGGAGCTACAGAAACTCGATTGATTGTCGTTGGCGGTGCAGGAAGTCTCTATGTTGATGAAGCAAAAACCGTTAGACTGATGGATACGCCTCAGTTCCCTAAGGAATATTTAGCTACAGCAACTAACCAAGGAAAAAATCTAGAAGATCTGCAGAACGAAAGCGCAATTCAGTGGACATTTGTGAGTCCAGCGGCGTTCTTTAACCCAGATGGAAAGCGAACAGGCTCTTACCAAAAAGGGAAAGACAACCTGATCGTAAATGCAAAAGGTGACAGCTATGTAAGCTATGCAGATTATGCAATCGCGATTTTGGATGAGATCGAAAAACCTCAGCACATAAATGAACGATTTACCGTTGTTTCTGAAGCAGAATAATAAACTTTTCTCAGAAAATAGCTAAAGCAGGCTACCCGAGATTTCATTGATATACTCCCATCATGGTAGAAGAAAAAAACTTCTACTTCTACCATGATGGGAGTTTTTTTATGATGTCCAAAAGGAGTCCTGAGGGGGTTGAACAACGTGATGTAACAAACGTTGATGACCGCTAACGCAAGCAGATCGCTCTCCATCTAGAAAGGAGGGCGTAAACGGTTAATGTCGGCAACAAATTTACAGGTCGGGGAGGCCCAATCATCGCGCTTTTTTCCATGACGGGGATTTAGGCTATTTCATGGAGGAAAGTTATGTTCGGTGCAATCTTGCCAACCGTCCCTTTGTACGAATGATATTTTTTCATGCGTACCAAGCATTTTAATCCCAATACTTTCATCAAACGTTGTACCTTTTTATGATTCACACGGTATCCACGATTCACTAACTCGTCACGAATACGACGATAACCATAGCGCCCCTCATGCTCCTCATAAATGGCAAATGGCTTGGATCATGTCTTTTAACTTCGTATCTCTATCTGGCATACAAAAGTTTTATCGCATAATAATACGTGCTACGAGGGATATCTGCTAGCTGTAGAAGTGCTTTCACCGAAAATTCGTTCCTTAGTTCATAGACTACTTGAACTTTGTCTTGTTTGGTGATTTTTCCTTGTTTTGAACTAAGGCATTCAACTTTTTTAAATATGCATTTTCCATTCGTAAACGCTCTACCTCTGCATGTAAAGCCTCTACAGATCCTTCTACTAACGTTTGATTCTTTTGTTTACTAGATTCTTTTTTCATGGGTGAACGCCCCTTTTTCTTTGGTTGTAGAGCGTCCATTCCATGTAATTCTAAGCTCCTTTGCCAGCTTAAAATGGTACTATGACTCGCAATATTAAATACCGCAGCCGTTTCTCTAACAGACGTCCCAAATTCGTTCATATAATTAAGTACGTCTAGTTTAAACTGTACAGGATATGATTTATAGCCCTTTTTAAAAGCTTCATCACCATGATGCTCATATTGTCTAATCCAGTTTAAAAAGACAGTATGGTGAATGCCTATGGATTTTGCGGTAGCTTTTAAGCTGTCGGATCCCTTTTGGTAACGCATAACTGCTTGTATTTTTTCATCTGTACTGAATCTGGTCATATAAAAACTGCACCTCCAATAGTTAGATGGTGTCTAACAATTGGGGTGCAGTTCAGAGCAGGTGGTCGTTTAATTGGTCAGGGCTGTGAAGCGCGAAATATCCAAATCGTCCGAGGGAGTATAGGAAAAGAGCATGTGCACCTGTTGCTCTCATGCCCGCCGACGCTGGCTCCGAGTAAAAACATGCAATATCTGAAAGGGCGGTCATCGAAGATGCTGCAGGATGAATTCCCGGAGCTGAAAAAGCGATACTGGGGCCAGCATCTGTGGGCATCTGGCTATTTTTGCAGAACAGTCGGCACTGTAACGGAAGAGATCATCAAACAGTATATCGAAGACCAGGGTAAGGATGATCACGATGAGACCTTCAAAATAGAAGAGTGAGTTTCAGTCACGAACTTCAGTTTGCTTTAGCAAGAGGACATTTCCCTGCACTTTTAGTGCAGGGTCGTTCAGAAGATGAATGCGAGTTTTTTGATGGCTGTGTGTCGTCATACTTGAAGTTTACGGAGGAACCAATCAAAGATGTGTTTCAATCGGACCTCAGAGCATTTTATGATGATGAAGCCAAATCATGGCTCCCAACACCCCAAAAAGTGACTTTCTTTGAACTCACCAAAATTTCGGATTAGCCTTTAGCCTGTTTGTAGAAATCTCATAGATTGAAGAAACCCTCAAGAAGATCAGGTTCCTTGGTTGTTGAAATAACCAAACTAATATATACTAAAAATACATGATTATACAAATAAACCAACTAAATTACAAAATAACAAAATAATTGATGATATTCCTGACAAGTTCCCACAATCTTTACCACTTAGAGGGGTGATGGTATGTAGAAATTAAATATTAAAACATTAAAATTTCAGAGAAAAGGGATGATAATTTTGGGGAATGTATTCAAGAAGAGAAGTCATTTTATTGCATTTAGTACTGCCTTTCTATTATTTACGAGTGCAACTATGAATGTACAAGCGTCACCAATTGTTACAAATAGTGAGTCTGACCTAACACAGGTGAATTCAGTTCAACAGGAAGAGGTTGGAAATAATTCCGTAGAAAATAGTGAAGGATCATCTGGACAGAATGAGATTCCTACAAAAAACTCTGATGTGGTTAATCCATTGGGTGAGAACAAGATTACTTCGGAGAAATCAATTTTTAAAATTAAATCAATTGATCAAAAGCTTTTGGACTTAGAAAATGAATTGTTGCAGTTACGTAAGAAAGCAGTAGAAGAACCGAATAATCTATCAATTGAAATCTCATTAAAGTACCTTGAGTTGAACAATGAGAATATGTTGCTTCATGATTTCAAAGAAAAATACATCAAAGGTGAGGAATCAAAATATGAGGAACAAATGAACTCTTATTATAAGAGCAAGGAACAACAATTTAACAATTTAATGCAGAAATATCAAGAAGCAATTGTAAAGTACTCTAAAGCGCTAAATGTTCCAGTGGATGAGAAATTAAGAGCGTCGCTTTATCAATCCGTTTTCACACCTAAGACTGAAGATATTAAAATAAGAAGGTCTGTTTTAACAGATAAACAAGTTATCAGTGTTACGGTTACAGTCTATCATGTACAAGATGATCAACAGAATAATGGAAGCGCGACAGAAGAAGTCAAGAACGATCAATCTGAAAGCGCTAACAATCAACAGGATAATAAAAGCGAGACAGAAGAAGTCAACAATGATCAATCTGAAAGTGCTAACAATCAACAGGATAATAAAAGCGAGACAGAAGAAGTCAACAATGATCAACCTGAAAGTGCTAACAATCAACAGAATAATAAAAACGAGACAGAAGAAGTCAACAATGATCAACCTGAAAGCGCTAATAATCAACAAAATAATAAAAGCGAGACAGAGGAAGTCAACAATGATCAATTACCTCTGATGAAAACAATCATTTCCCAAGAGGAATATAAAAATATTCATTCAGAAGAAAATCTAGATATAACCGTAAAAAGAGATCCTTCTATTACCGAGGGATACTATTTGGTTGAGTTAAAGTATTCTGATCACCAAATACCAACAGAATATCTCCGATTTGCAGCTGCAACAAAAGCATTAACGAGTAGTAATGTGACGATCAATACGAATCAATTTTTTGATGTTAGTCTTGATCCAGGTATTTCTCAGGTTTATGAATTTACAGCAACAAAGACAAAAGCACACCGAGTATTCACTGGACCCTATGGAGGTGTAGGGGGACATAATGATACCGTTCTTGAAATCTATTCTGATGCGGCACTTACTAAATTAATTGCTAGCAATGACGATTACAACGGGACAGCTTTTTCTTCTATTACCTTTCTACCGAACACCGGACAGAAATATTACATAAAACTTCGTACTTATAGCAGTACGGCTTCATTGAACTGTCGAATTACTATGCAAATGATGGAACCTATCGTTTTCTCAGAAACATCAGCGCAATATGCATACAATGCCTCTGGAAGTTTATGGCATATTTCTTATGGATCAGGCAAGCTACTAGCATATGTGTATGATAATAACGGAAATTTAATAAGAAAAGTACTGCTGGGTTAATAAATATTAATGAAAAGGTGATGAAAATGAAAATATTCAAAAAAAGAAATTCCAAGAAACTGATCGCCGTATCTTTATGCGTAGGATTAGTAGCTTCTATGTTTTCCACTGTTACAACTAGTTTTGCTCGAGAAGTAGTAGAACAATTTAATGAGAAGGTTCTGGGCTTGCCGTCAAGTAACCACATGATTCAAGTCCCAAATGCAGAACCTAATATTACTGCCACACAAAACAATGACCTTTTAAAGTTTAGTGAAGCTACGGGAGTGGAAGAAGTTGTTCACAAATCAATAAAGACAGAATCAAAAGTGAATCCTAATCTTGCTAAATCTCTACAGATTAATACAAAAAAGAAGGATATTTTTAACTTAACCAAAGAACAGATTGAACAGCTTATCTCTGAAGGTTATTCCATTGAAGATGTCTATAAATTAGATGAATTATCTAATGAACTACTGATTGATCCAGAGACTCTTTCTAACAAGAAAAAGGAATTAAAATTAGATTGGGACTCCCTGAAAACAACTGTTCAAAAAGAACAGCTAGAAGAACATCTTTTGCACTTTAAAGAGAAGTTCCCAAAAGAATATGGAATTCTTATGATTGAAAAATTTAATAATAACGATAATTTGATGTTGCTGAGTATGTTTGAACAAGGTAAAGGAACGATAGACGAACTAATCCAACAGTTCAAGGCAAAAGGTATGCAAGGGGTTATGAGCATGAATCAGTCTTCAGACAAAAAAATGCTATCTAAAGGTACAAAAACTTCTTCTTTTTCAATTGACCCTATCGTCTTAGAAAGTTTAAAGGAGATATCCGAGCAATCAGGGCAGCCATTAAATGAACTTGTGGACAATTTTATTAAGGCCAAAAGTTCTGTAGACGAAATATTGGTGAAAAAGGAGTGAGTTTGATGCGTAGGCCAATACAGATACTAAAAAATATAGTTCTTGGATTAATGGTTTTTATCATAGGATCCCAAATCGGTAGTGGCACTGCTCATGCAGCAGTTAGCGGAGATCTTATGCAGTCGGTTTTAAATGGTTTATTAACACCCAAACTTGTAAATGGATCAAATAAAGCTCAATATTCTGATCGTCAATTAACTAGCGAGAGTATCGATCCAGCCTCTGGTTCTTTATTATTAAAGGAAACGGATCTTGTGCTTCCGGGGAAAGACGGACTAGATCTAAACATTGGACGATTTTATAGTTCCAGCCAAGCGGAGGTTGGCACAAAAAGGGTTTCTGTAACGGAAACAACGGAGCAGCGAGAAGGTTATGGAACTGGTTATTATTTATATCTATACTACATTGTTAAAGGAACTAATAATATAGGAGTTCATTCCCCAGGTTATTATACAACCTACGAACAAGCATATAATATGTACTCCTATTTCTATAAAAATCAACCTGATAGTGATAAAGTATATATTCAAAATGGCTACGACATTGAATACAATAGTGTCCTCTATGTTCAAATTACGTATAATACAACCACAAAAATCTACCCTGATGAAAATTCATATAGTAGATTGCGGTATGATTTAGGTGGAGGTTGGAGTTTTGCCTTCCCTTCACTGCAAATGGATAGTGGATATATCCACTACCATGATGGTAATGGAGGGGCATACACGGTTTCATTTGATGGTAACAGGCGTGGCAAACTAGAGGACTATGGAAGAACGGATGTTGAATTGCTTAATGATACATCGTATTCTAATGGTCAAGTAACTTCAAGTTATGTCTTACAAGATGAAAATAAAAAGAAAACATACTTTGGAAGTGATGGTCGGTTAATCGGGATCAAAGACCGCTTTGGGAATGAAATTAAGTTTACACATATTAATCGAACACTCAATGGTTCATCATACCCCGTAATTTCTAAAATTGTTGATTCCATTGGTCGAAATATTAATTTCACATATCAAACAAATTTAAATGATCCTAACTTTGATTCAAAGAATATGACCGAGAATATCACTATAGAGGTTACACATTCTTCGGTTCCCTCTAAAACCATTACATTAACGTATGCAAAGAAAAGAGAAAGCGTAACGATCAGGCAAAATGGGGCGGTAATCGGTAAGCGTTATGAACCATATTTATCCTCAGTTATAGATCAAAATGGGCGTTCAACATACTATAATTATTACCAAGCTTTAGAAAACTTTGATGCCGTTAGCAAATCGCTGAGCAGTTCAGCAGGCACAGCTGTTTATTTATTACAATATGCGATGTATCCTCACTCAACAACTTTTTATCAATACGATAAAGTACCACGAAATTGGGGAAGTCAAGGTGCATATCAAACATTCCGAGTTACCGCTCGATGGGATGGTTTAAACATTTATAAATATGATCAACCCAATCCTTCTATAGTAGCACGTGGAGTGTATCATGCAAGGGACTATACCTATTTTGGTGATGTTACAGGTTATCCGTCGTACAGTTCTGAAGAAGTTATACCCGAAAGCTATCGCTTCGGATCCGAAGTTGTGAACAATGATCAAGTAAATACAAAATATACGTATAACGGAAAGAAACAATTACTAACAACAGAGCAGACGGCTACAAATGGCGAGAAGCAAATTGAAACGATTCAGTCCTACGATACGAATTTTAAATATAAACCTACCAAGATTGAAAGCAAAGTCATTAAGGGTAGTCAACAGGATACATTGTATACTCAATATCAGTATTATTCATGGGGAGATTTGCAATCTGAAACGAAGCCTTTAACTGCTTCACAGCTTTTGGATGCGACTAAAGTCAAAGAAAATACAATGAGGTATGAATATGATTCAAACTTTAAACTACCAACAAAAACAGAATCTTACCAGAATTCTTCCACATTACTCACTTCTACAAACTCCTATGATTCCCAGGGAAGATTAAAAACCTCAACAAATGAAAACGGGGAAGTCACAACAATTAATTATGCAACGACTACAGACGGTAGAACTGAAGAAATTACGAAGTCCTTAGAAAATGGAAAAGCAGCAAAAACCCTTACACTATATGGAAATACGACTTCTCAATTGTTCCCAACTTCGATAAAAACATATTATACAGACGACTCGGGTCAATTGACGACTTCTGAGACAAAGGCATCCTACGATTTGTTATATGGTGTTCAAACCTCATCGACAGATGCCAATAATAAGACCACAACGTATCAATATGATAAGTATGGAAGACTCACCAAAACAGCCTATCCTGTGGTGAATAATCAAAGTGGTGACACATTCCAAGTCGAGGATATCGTTGACTTTTATGATCAGACCGTAGATAATTCGCCGAACAACATGGATAGTGAAAACAAGTATGTCATTACAACACGTGTGGATTCCAAAAGAAAAATAACACGTATTAGTGATAATTCAGCCAGTCATGATAATGTCACTCGCTCGTTCTATGATGGATTTGGTAACCTGATACTACAAGGCCAGTACGATGGATACACAGATAAAGATCTGGTTATGCAACAATATCATTATGATGTAATGGCACGTCCAAAGTATGTAGTGGATACTTATGGAAATACATCAACCGTATCTTATGATGGTTGGGGAAGAGCATTTGAAGCCATTGATCCATTAGGTAATTTATACAAAACTGATTATGATATCATCAATCGGAAAAACACTTCATATATGGTGGCTGCTGGTGATATTACATCATTTAGAAGTAATCCAGTGAATACTTTAAAGAAAAATGTACTTGAATCCTATCTGGATGTTTGGGGGAGAGAGATTAATCGAAGAGCTTATCCTAACTGGCCGTCAACAGCTCCAACGGTAGAAGAAAACTTTGAATATGATTATCTTGGTAATGTGATTGGATATACGGATCCAAATCGATCTCGTACAAGCTATACCTATGATAAGTTGAATCGCTTAACTTCTGTTACAGATCCATTGAATCAAACGACAAGCTATTTGTATGATTCATTAGGAAATTTGAAATCAACTGTACAAACGGATGGGTCGACAACTTGGACAACCTCAAAAGAATATGATGAAACAGGATTCCTAAAGGTAAGCGCAGATGCTTCAAATAGCAAAGATACTTTTACTCGAAATGCATTAGGTCAAATTACAACAAGAAAAGATGCCAATAATAATTTTATTAACTACAGCTACGATGAAATTGGCCGTGCTCTCATTAAAAACATCAATAACACGATGCTTAAAAATGAATATCAATTCAGTTCGTTTGGTCCTGTGGTTCAACGTGAGTATAGTAGTGGATCCAATATTAAGAACGTAGTGTATGGCTATGATATGTTGGGCAATCAAAAGTATAAACGCGTTGTCTATGACAACGCTGATTTTGAAACTCAGCATCAATATGACTACCAATCCAAGCTTCTGAGCGTGACAGATCCATTCAATGTCGTTACACAATATAAATATGACAAAACTCGGATGAATCGAGTTCAGATGAATGGCGCATCTACAGTAAACAATGCAGATAATGCCAACACAAAATATGAATATGAAGCTAATGGGAAATTAAAAAGCATAACTTATCCAACTTTAGCGAACGGAGCTATTGTTAAGAGCGAATATACTTACGACAGTATTGGCCGTTTATTAAAAGTTGTGAATAAGAAAAATGCCGAGATATTATCTCAGTATCAATATACCTATGATAATAACGGCAACATCACGACAGTGACAGATGGAACAGGGTCGACAAGCTACGCATATGACAAGCTGAATCGATTGACCAACGTGACGCGTCCATCGGGACAAACTATTAATTATACGTATGATGCGAGAGGCAATCGGAGTTCATTTTCATCTAGCGGATTGACTCAGTCTTATTCTGACATCACCTCAACGTATAATGTATGGGATCAACTCGAATCGACCACAAAAGATGGTCTAAAGACAGACTATGTCTACGAAATGCAAGGCTTAAGACTATCGAAGACAACAGATACCTCAACGACGCGATATGCATATAATAACAGTGGTGAAGTAATTGCAGAGTTGAACGGAACTAATCAAGCTATTGCGAATTATATATGGGGTCCGGATCGTTTATTGGCGAAGAAAGAAGCAGCTACAGGGAAGAACTACTTTTACTTGTACAATGGTCATGGCGATGTTGTTCAGATTATTGATCCTACCGGTCAAGTTGTAAATAATTATCAATATGATGAGTGGGGTAACATTCTCTCGGAACAAGAACAGATTCAGAACTCCTTCAAATATGCCGGGGAAATTCTTGATGAAGAGACGGGCTACTATTATTTGAGGGCTAGATATTATGATCCAATGGATGGTCGGTTTATAAGTAAGGATACGTATGAAGGGAAATTGACGAATCCGCTGAGTCAAAATCTGTATACGTATGTGCATAATAATCCGTTGATTTATGTTGACCCTACAGGTCATAGAGTTTGGTTGATTCATGGTACTTTCTCAAATGCGGACACATGGACTTCGGATTTTGTGAAATACGTGGAGGGTCTGTTTAATGAGTCAAGTAAAAAGCTAGAGTGGACAGGCAAAAATAGCAAAGGTGCACGTTCTGATGCGGCTGAGGACTTTGTAAACACAGTATATCAATGGCATAGTAAAAATCCTGACGAACCGATAAGATTAGTTGGGCACAGTCATGGAGGAAATGTAGCAATTTTGTTGGCAAATCTGTTGGCTGAGAAAGGAATGAAAGTGGAAACATTAATTACTGTCGCAACCCCTGTGAGGGAATACAAACTCAAAACAGAGGTCGGGCAACATATTCAGATGTATAATAACCGTGATAGCGTTCAAGGAGACTTTGGAGGAAAATGGTTGGTTCTTTTTCCTTCTACACGAAAATTCCAAGGAGCTGAAAATGTTAGAGCTAAGGATGCTGAGAAGAAAGGGACTAAAATCCAAGTTCATTCAGCAATGCACAGCAACGTAGATATTTGGAAAAAGTATATTCAGCCCATATTAAAATTGAAATAATGTTATATACAACTCAAAAGGGGGGCTAATATGCAAATATGGTTACGACTTCTACTGATAGCGGCTATAATTTTTAGTGTTTCATCATTTGTTTGGTTTCTATTAGGTTCAACAGCATATTTCCAACGTGGGATGGATATTATAGGGACTACAGTATTTTGGGGGGCGGCTATTCCTGTTCTCTTGTTTGTTGGTTTTTTTACTATAATGCTCATTAAAGGATGGAATCCAACGAGTAGAATAGACTATGTTGGAATTTCTGTAGCGCTCTTGTTTTCAATACTACTCTCAGCAGCTTTGATTCAAAGCGTTAACACCCACGGTTGGGCAAAGGAAAAGATAAGAAGTGACACATTAAAAACATCGGCAGATGGAAAATATGAATACCGAGTAGATTTAATTAATTTGTTCCAAAGGAACAGTCATGCACGATTATATCTTAAAGATATTAGTACAGGGGAGGAAAAAAATATCCCAACTGAGATTCAGACACGCAAAATTAAAACCCTTGCGGTTGGTGGGGTTAACCATTGGGTGAAGCTTGAGCCAACGGACAATACATCTTATTATATTCTCTACACGACAACGGAACTTGGTATACCTGAGGAAAAATTTTTGATTGACATTAGGGCAGGAAAGTCAGATAGAATCAAGTAGTAATAATTTTGTTTACCACAATGCGACTAACCATCATATTGTGGTTTTTTCTTTGGTGGATGCCCCACCCAGTGGGCTAGATATTATGACCCATTGGATGGTCGGTTTATAGGTAAGGATACGTATGAGGGGCGGATTGATAATCCGCTGAGTTTGAATTTGTATACGTATGTTGCGAATAATCCTCTGACATTTGTGGATCCGAGTGGGCATATTCCAACACCTATGGAAGCTGCTGAAATGGCAGAACATATTTATGGTGCAACAAATAAGGATTATGGTAAATCGGTATCTGGTGGTACTTGGGCACTTAATTACATTATAACCAAATCGAATGCAGGCTTAAAAATTGGTGTGTATTTTAAAGTCAAGAAGGATGGGACTTTAGAGTATGCTCTGGTTAATAAGGGCACCACTCCCTCTAGCAAAGGGGACTGGGCTAATAATTTTCAGCAACCTTTCGGGTGGTCTGATGATATGAAAATTTCAATTTTAGAATCAACTAAATTTGTTAATACACATAAAAATAATGAAATTACAATGGTTGGTCATTCTAAGGGAGGAGCAGAAGCGATTGTAAATGCAGTTGCTAATAATAAAAATGCCATTACATTTAATCCTGCAAATCCAAATCTAATTCAATATGGTTTAAGTAAGAAAGGATATAAAGGTAATGTAACAAACTATGTGGTATCGGGTGATATATTAAATTGGTTATTAGGAGAAGCATCAGTTGGAAAAACGGTATACTTACCAATTCAATATAAGTGGACTTATTGGGAAGCTTTTAAAGGAGGATTCGGCGTAGTCATGGATAAACGTATTCAAAATCATTCAATGGATGCGGTAAAGAAAGGACTTGCAGGTTTATAATGAAAAAAATACTGGTTAGTGTAACAGGTTTGGTATGTTTCTTAGTACTTGCAATAATTATCTATGTGGCGTGGCCCTGGATGTTGTTGATTACTGGAATCAATTCGCAACCGAACCCGCCGCAACCATCCATCACATATGGAGAATTTCCATTTCGATTGGAATATGAGTTAAATGGGAAACGAATGGTCATAGAAGATACATTAATATGTGAATATGATGGTATTGGTTCAGATGAAGGGAGGGGGAAGTATCGGAAATGGAGTCAAAGATTAGCTAGTGGGAATGAAAGTGTTACATTGTTAAAAGTCGATAATTCAACAGAAATATATTATCCACCAGGCAGTTCCGATTACTACATGGGCGATTTAGCGGAATACGAAACTTTTAATCATATATTCCCAAATGCTGCGGTAATTGAAACTGAAGGGGAAATAACTCATAGTGGAATTATTAGTGCAGACGATTTACTAAAAAAATACAACATTAAGCTGATAAGTTGGGATTACACACAACCAATTGTGAATTCTTTTTCTTAAACACATTTAGGTTGAGTATGGTTTGAATAATTTATCCACATGCAAGTGTAACAACTCCATGTGGTTCTTCTTTGCAAAAAACAAAAGAGGCTGTCCAGAAAGTGAACTGTAACCCGTAAGATGGACACTTGAAAAAAGTGACTTCTTACGGGTTTTTGTGCTTTAATCATACTATCAAGAATACACGGGGAATGAACATCATGAGGAAAATCATAACAGGATTTACTGAAACAGAGATCAGACTGTTGGAGTGCAATCCGAACGTAAGCCGGTATCGGGAGGAACATCTTGTATGCCCCAGCTTTTAAACTCTCAGCTGTATAAGCTAACCATGCGGGAGAGCCGCAAATGGAGATTTTCTTGAAAGCAGGCTTTAGTATCGAACTCATCGGTCAGAGAACACCTACAGAGAGCCTCACAATTGAACGAGATATTATCTCAGTACCAATATACCTATGATAATAACGGTAACATCACGACAGTGACAGATGGAACAGGGTCGACAAGCTACGCATATGACAAGTTGAATCGATTGACCAAAGTGACGCGACCATCGGGACAAACCATTAATTATACGTATGATGCGAGAGGCAATCGGAGTTCATTTTCATCTAGTGGACTGACTCAGTCTTATTCCGACATCACCTCCACGTATAATGTATGGGATCAACTCGAATCAACCACAAAAGACGGCCTAACGACAGAATATGTCTACGAAATGCAAGGTTTGAGACTATCGAAGACAACAGATGCCTCAACGACTCGATATGCATATAATAATAGTGGAGAAGTAATTGCAGAGTTGAACGGATCTAATCAAGCTATCGCGAATTATATATGGGGTCCGGATCGTTTATTGGCGAAGAAAGAAGCAGCAACAGGGAAGAACTACTTTTACTTGTACAATGGCCATGGCGATGTTGTTCAGATTATTGATCCTACGGGTCAAGTTGTAAATAAATATCAATATGATGAGTGGGGGAACATTCTCTCGGAACAAGAACAGATTCAAAATTCCTTCAAATATGCCGGAGAAGTTCTTGATGAAGAGACGGGCTACTATTATTTGAGGGCTAGATATTATGACCCAATGGATGGTCGGTTTATAAGTAAGGATACGTATGAAGGGGATATTACGAATCCGCTGAGCATGAATCTTTATACGTATGTGCATAATAATCCGTTGATTTATACTGATCCAAGTGGTCATAAAATTTGGCTTATTCATGGAACTAAACTTGATAAAGATATCGTCAATCCAGAAGCAACTTGGACACCTGATTTCATTAAATATATAGGTGGCTTATATAATGAACATGTGGTTAACCCACGTTGGTCTGGAGGGAATAACAAACCATCGAGAAAAGAAGCGGCAGGGGATATTTATAGAGAAATACTTCAATGGAAATTGCAGAACCCGAATGAACCCATTAGATTGGTGGGCCATAGTCATGGAGGCAATGTAGCAATAATGATAGCAAATATGTTGGGAGAAAAGAAAATTGATGTGGACACTCTTGTAACAATTGCAACCCCAGTAAGAGAATATAAACTTAATGTTAAAGTAGGTCAACACATCCATGTATATAATCAAGGTGATATGATTCAAACTAACGGCGGAAGCATATGGAAATTAGGCAATGCAATGAAACGGACCTTCAAAAATGCTGAAAATATAGAGGTTAAAATACCGTTTCAAAATAGTTGGGATTTAATTAAAAACCATTCGATTATGCATTCAAATGTGAGTGTCTGGGAAAAATATATCAAAAATCAATTGACAGAATTTAAGAAAAAATAAGATTGACTAAACATGCGGGCAAAACATATATAGTCCGCATGTTTATTTTACTCTTGGAGAATTCCTATTAATTTAAAGAGGATGGATGCATTTGTATTATTCTATAAAGGTATTATGGATGGTAGTTGTTTTAATTAATTTGGCGGCAGTTGTATATTTCATATTGGGATCAACTGCAAATTTCCAACGAGGTATGGATATAATAGAAACGGTCATTTTGGTTTATTGTGGAATACCATCGCTGTTATTGAGTGTATTATCATTCATTTTAGTATTAAAAAAGTGGAACCCTTCATCTATTTCTGGCATTCTGAGTGTTATTTTGATAATTTGTTGTATATTATTTCTTAGCCTAATATTATATAAAAATGTAAACACTAGTGGCTGGTTGTCTGAAAATGTTACAACTGATTCTACACAAATAACAGCAGATGGAAAATATGAATACCATCTCGAACTTATCAATTCACTACAAAGAAATAGCACTGCCCGGATCTATTTAAAAAACATTGATACAGAAGAAGAAACTCGTATATCTCTAGTTATGCAAGTAAATAAAATCAAAGTGTTATTTATGGAAGAAAAGTACTATTGGATTGTTTTGGAACCGACATCAAATCCGAACATCTATACATTGAAAACAACTCAAGAATTTCCTTTGCCAGAGGAACAATATGAAATTGACTTAATTAATAGTAAATCAATGAGATTGAATAACTAAAGGTAGCGTCAAGAATTATGTGTAAATGAAAATATCCTTGTCTTGTAGAAGATGGTGCTAGTCTTTGGTGGAGAACATCGCCAGTAGATCGGATCGAGCTTGGTCAAAGCCAATATGGCAGCGTGTAGCAAAGCGTTGGTTATAGCTTTCAAACTGTGAAACCAAGAATTTCTCAAGAGCTTCTTCGTGTGGAAATTGCTCTTTGCGCTTGGTATATCTCTTAATTTGTTTATTGAAGGACTCAATTAGATTGGTCGAATAAATGCTTCTCCATATGGGCTTTGGAAAGCTGTAGAATGTGAAGATATATGGATTTTCTCGTAGAGATTTAACGACCTTAGGATAAGTAGATTTCCACTTGTCACAGAAGGTTTCTTGAGCTGGCTTACCGGCTCTCTCACCGTCCGCCCGGTACACCGATTTAAAGTCCCCACAAATCTCTGCACGGTCAGATACACGGACTTTATGGGCAATATTACGTGCCAAATGAACACAACACGTTTGGTATTTGGCCTGTGGATAGACTTCTCTAATTGCATCTACAATGCTTTCAATCCATCTGAGACAAAGAGTAGTACTTCTTGTGTACCACGATCCCGAACGTCTTGCAGGAGTTCTTTCCATGCGTAGGCCGATTCAGTTGGCGCAATGGCGTATGCTAAGACTTCTTTTGAGCCATCTTCACGAATCCCAACAGCAAGATATATCGCTTCCTTAGATACAGTTTCTCGCTTATCGCAATGTAAGTCGCATCTAAATAGACGCAAACATAACGTTTAGTTAGTGTGCGCTTCAGGAAGGACTCTACGTGTTCAACCATAACTTTGGTCATGTTAGATACGGTTTGAGGTGTGTAATGATGTCCGTACATTTTCTCAATAAGGTCAGCAATCTCTGTCATCGTCACACCCTTCTGGAACATGTGAATGACGAAGGATTCGAGCGTGTCATTGGAACGCTTGTACGGAGCCACAGTTTGCTGCTTAAACTCTCCATTGCGATCTCGTGGGATGTGGAGCTGCAGGTCACCATACTCCGTATGAAGTGTACGTGTGTACACTCCGTTACGCGAATTACCTGAATTTATCCCTATCCGGTCGTACTTTTCATAATCTAGGAATGCCGTTAATTCCGTTTCTAACAAACGATTCATAGCTGATTCTAGGTGAGAACGAAAAACTTCCGTCACATCCTGTTTCGTGACTAGAGCTTGGACTAAATCTGATGTAAAATGATTCATAGGGAAGACCTCTTTTCTATGAATTGTTGTGTGGTAACTCAATTCTACAAGAAAAGGTCTTCCTTTTTGCTATTTATCTATTTACACAAGATATTTTACGCTCTCAAAAGATGCTAAAGCAGTTAAATTAGAATAATTATTTTCATTAATTGAAATTAACTATACTCTAATAACTAAATTGGTAAATCTAATTTAACTTAAATGCCACATGCGAGTGTAACAACTCTGAAGTGACCCCATAAAGTTAGACAGGTAATGTCATTAGGCGACTTGTTGGGCATGAATTCGGTACTGTACCGGACTCATGCCTTTTAGTTTTGCCTTAATACGCTTGTTGTTGTAATAATCGATGTATTTTGATAGCTCTTTTTTAAAATGTGCGATACTTTCAAATTCCTTTAAATACAGAAATTCAGATTTTATGATGCCAAAGAAGTTCTCGATGACAGCGTTGTCGAATGCAACAATATCATTATGATATGATGGCACGTCCAAAGTATGTAGTGGATGCTTATGGAAATACATCAACAGTATCTTATGATGGTCGGGGAAGACCATTTGAAGCCATTGATCCATTAGGTAATTTATATAAAACTGATTATGATATCATCAATCGAAAAAACACTTCATATTTGGTGGCTGCTGGTGATATTGCATCATTTAGAAGTAATCCAGCAAATACTTTAAAGAAAAATGTACTTGAATCCTATCTGGATGTTTGGGGTAGAGAGATTAATCGAAGAGCTTATCCTAACTGGCCGTCAACAGCTCCAACAGTAGAAGAAAACTTTGAATATGATTATCTTGGTAATGTGATTGGATATACGGATCCAAATCGATCTCGTACAAGCTACACCTATGATAAGTTGAATCGCTTAACTTCTGTTACAGATCCATTGAATCAAACGACAAGCTATTTGTATGATTCATTAGGAAACTTGAAATCAACTGTGCAAACGGATGGGGCGACTACTTGGACAACCTCAAAAGAATATGATGAAACAGGATTCCTAAAGGTAAGCGCAGATGCTTCAAATAGTAAAGATACTTTTACTCGAAATGCATTAGGTCAAATTGCAGTACAAAAAGATGCCAATAATAATTCTATTAACTACAGCTATGATGAAATTGGCCGTGCTCTCATTAAAAACATCAATAACACGATGCTTAAAAATGAATATCAATTCAGTTCGTTTGGTCCTGTGGTTCAACGTGAGTATAATAGTGGATCCAATATTAAGAACATAGTGAATGGCTATGATATGTTGGGCAATCAAAAGTATAAACGTGTTGTCTATGATAACGCTGATTTTGAAACTCAGCATCAATATGACTACCAATCCAAGCTTCTGAGCGTAACAGATCCATTCAATGTCGTTACACAATATAAATATGACAAAACTCGGGTTAATCGAGTTCAGATGAATGGTGCATCTACAGTAAACAACGCAGACAATGCCAACACAAAATATGAATATGAAGCTAATGGGAAATTAAAAAGTATAACTTATCCAACTTTAGCGAGCGGAGCTATTATTAAGAGCGAATATACTTATGATAGTATTGGTCGTTTATTAAAAGTTGTGAATAAGAAAAATACCGAGGTATTATCTCAGTACCAATATACCTATGATAATAACGGTAACATCATGACAGTGACAGATGGAACAGGGTCGACAAGCTACGCATATGACAAGCTGAATCGATTGACCAAAGTGACGCGACCATCGGGACAAACCATTAATTATACGTATGATGCGAGAGGCAATCGGAGTACATTTTCATCTAGCGGACTGACTCAGTCATATTCCGACATCACCTCAACGTATAATGTATGGGATCAACTCGAATCAACTACAAAAGATGGTCTAAAGACAGACTATGTCTACGAAATGCAAGGTTTGAGACTATCGAAGACAACAGATGCCTCAACGACGAGATATGCATATAATAATAGTGGTGAAGTCATTGCAGAGTTGAACGGAACTAATCAAGCTATCGCGAATTATATATGGGGTCCGGATCGTTTATTGGCGAAGAAAGAAGCAGCAACAGGGAAGAACTACTTTTACTTGTACAATGGCCATGGCGATGTTGTTCAGATTATTGATCCTACTGGTCAAGTTGTAAATAATTATCAATATGATGAGTGGGGTAACATTCTCTCGGAGCAAGAACAGATTCAGAATTCCTTCAAATATGCCGGAGAAATTCTTGATGAAGAGACGGGCTACTATTATTTAAGGGCGAGATATTATGATCCAATGGATGGTAGGTTTATAAGTAAGGATACGTATGAAGGGGAAATTGACGAATCCGCTGAGTCAAAATCTGTATACGTATGTGCATAATAATCCGTTGATTTATACAGACCCTACTGGACATAGAGTTTGGTTGATTCATGGTACTTTTTCGGATGGGGATACTTGGACACCTGAATTTGTGACGTATGTTGGAAACTTATTTAATGAGTCAAGTGATAAGCTAAACTGGACGGGCGATAATACTAAAGGTGCTCGTTCAGATGCGGCTAAAGATTTTGTTGAACAGGTTTATGAATGGCAAATTAAAAATAAGAGAAAAGATGGAACATATGAGCCTATTAGATTAGTAGGGCATAGTCATGGGGGAAATGTGGCAATCATGCTAGCCAATCTTCTAGAGGAAAAGGGAATGGAAGTGGAAACATTAATTACTGTCGCAACCCCTGTGAGGGAATACAAACTCAAAACAGAGGTCGGGCAACATATTCAGATGTATAATAACCGTGATAGCGTTCAAGGAGACTTTGGAGGAAAATGGTTGGTTCTTTTTCCTTCTACACGAAAATTCCAAGGAGCTGAAAATGTTAGAGCTAAGGATGCTGAGAAGAAAGGGACTAAAGTCCAAGTTCATTCAGCAATGCACAGCAACGTAGATATTTGGAAAAAGTATATTCAGCCCATATTAAAATTGCAATAATGTTATATATAACTCAAAAGGGGGGCTAATATGCAAATATGGTTACGACTTCTACTGATAGCGGTTATAATTTTTAGTGTTTCATCATTTGTTTGGTTTCTATTAGGTTCAACAGCATATTTCCAACGTGGGATGGATATTATAGGGACTACAGTATTTTGGGGGGCGGCTATTCCTGTTCTCTTGTTTGTTGGATTTTTTACTATATTGCTCATTAAAGGATGGAATCCAACGAGTAGAATAGACTATGTTGGAATTTCTGTAGCGCTCTTGTTTTCAATACTACTCTCAGCCGCTTTGATTCAAAGCGTTAACACCCACGGTTGGGCGAAGGAAAAGATTGAAAGCGACACAGTCAAAATTACAGCAGATAACAAGTATGAGTATCGAATCGATTTAATTAATTTGTTTCAAAGGAACAGTCACGCACGGCTCTACCTCAAGGATGTGGGTTCGGGAACAGTAATCTACATTCCCGTCGATATTCAGACAAATAAAATTATAGGTCTTAGAGTTGGCAAGGTTAATCATTGGGTGAGACTTGAACCATCGGACATTGCATCCCAATATATTCTGTACACGACAAAAGATCTTGGTCGCTTGCCTGAAGAGAAATTCAAAATAGACATCTTAGCAGGAACATCAAGTAGAGTTAATTAAATTTCATCAACCACAATGCGACTAACCATCATATTGTGGTTTTTTCTTTGGTGGATGCCCCACCCAGTGGGCTAGATATTATGACCCCATGGATGGTAGGTTTACAAGTAAGGATACGTATGAGGGGCAGATTGATAATCCGCTGAGTTTGAATATGTATACGTATGTTGCGAATAATTCTTTGACATTTGTGGATCCGAGTGGGCATATTCCAACACCTATGGAAGCTGCTGAAATGGCAGAACATATTTATGGTGCAACAAATAAGGATTATGGTAAATCTGTATCTGGTGGTACTTGGGCACTTAATTACATTATAACCAAATCGAATGCAGGCTTAAAAATTGGTGTGTATTTTAAAGTCAAGAAGGATGGGACTTTAGAGTATGCTCTGGTTAATAAGGGCACCACTCCCTCTAGCAAAGGGGACTGGGCTAATAATTTTCAGCAACCTTTCGGGTGGTCTGATGATATGAAAATTTCAATTTTAGAATCAACTAAATTTGTTAATACACATAAAAATAATGAAATTACAATGGTTGGTCATTCTAAGGGAGGAGCAGAAGCGATTGTAAATGCAGTTGCTAATAATAAAAATGCCATTACATTTAATCCTGCAAATCCAAATCTAATTCAATATGGTTTAAGTAAGAAAGGATATAAAGGTAATGTAACAAACTATGTGGTATCGGGTGATATATTAAATTGGTTGTTAGGAGAAGCATCAGTTGGAAAAACGGTTTACTTACCAATTCAATATAAGTGGACTTATTGGGAAGTTTTTAAAGGAGGATTCGGCGTAGTCATGGATAAACGTATTCAAAATCATTCAATGGAAGCGGTACAGAAAGCTCTAAGAGGCCAATAATGAAAAAAAAGCTGGTTAGTATAACAGGATTGGTATGTTTCTTAATGCTTGCAGTAATTATCTATGTGTCGTGGCCTTGGATGTTCTTGATTATTGGAATCAATTCACAACCGAACCCATCGCAACCAACTATCATATATGGACAATTTCCATTTCGATTGGAATATGAGTTAAACGGGCAACGAAAGATTATTCAAGATACTTTAATATGTGAATTTGATGGATATGGATGGGATGAGGGGCAAGGTAAATATCGGAAATGGAAAGGATATTTAGCCAGTGGGAAAGAGAGACTATTACTATTGGAAGTCGATAATCCTGTTGCCCTAGGGAGTGATGGAAAAGTTGTGAAACAAGAAATCTATTATTCAGTAGGAAGTGCACGATTTTACATGGGAGATATGAAAGAGTATGAAGAATATAAACAGTCTTTTCCAGATGCTAGTTATTTTGAACAATATGAGGATGGAAGAACTAGTAGCGGTGTTATTCAGGCAGATGAGTTGCTTAGAAAGTACAATATCAAATTAATAAGTTGGGATTATACGCAACCAATAAAGAACACTTTTATTACATCCAAGAAATAATAGTAGTCCCTAACTCTCGCGTTGTCTTAGTCGAGCCGCCCTTCGAGCAATCAACTGCTGAGGAGGACGGCTATTTTATTTGATCCCTCACATTTCGCACCCTTGGTTAATTCCGTCTTATAAGAAGTTCTTTTGTGACATAGATGGTAAAGCCGCTCTTGCTTTCTGGGAGAAGTATCCTGCACCGCATCAAGCACTAACGGTGGGCGTCGAAGAACTAGCCGAGTACCTACGTAAATCGAGTAACAATACTTGTTCTACCCGTAAAGCAGAAGAAATACTTGAACTGGTTAAGCAGGATGGAGAGACAAAGCGAAACTTCCAAGAATACAGAGACTTCCTCATCGTCAGTATGGTTCATGACATGCGAAGAAGCAGAGAGCTAATCAAACAAACAGAGGAACAGATTCGTCAGGTGTTAGCCCAAACCGACTATAAGCTAGAGTCTATGGACGGTATTAACGTGGTTACAGCGTCAGAACTGGTTACTGAAATTGGTGATATTCACTGCTTCTCCAGTGCAGACAAGTTAGCCCGATTCGCAGGAATCGCACCGATACGCTTTAGTTCGGGCGGCAAGGGTAAAGACCAAGCAAGTGGACAAGGAAATAGAGTATTGAACAGCATCTTTCACAACCTAGCGGTTCAACAAATACAAGTAGCCAAAGGGGAGAACAAGAGACAACGCAATCCCTTATTTTACGAGTTCTATCAACGTAAGCTAGCAGAAGGTAAGACGAAGAAACAAGCCCTCATATGTGTCATGAGAAGGCTTGTAAACATCATTTACAGCATGATGAAGAACAAAACGCCTTACATAGCAAGTCCTCTGACAGAGCGTCTAGCAAGCTGATATAATGGTGGTAATTGGTAAAACGGCTATCATCTTTTTATTCCTAAGTTTAAGATTACTACTTAGGGGACGGGTCAAGCTACAATAGCAACTTATAACCCTCAATTTGCTGCTCAACAGATGCTGAAGAACGGCAGAATCCCAATAGAGAATTTGAAGAATATGGTTCCTAACGGAGCTACAAACGGGTTTAGACCATCATCAACAATTGCTGTTGGATACAAGTATAACTATGAAATCAACGGTACAAAAGTTGAAATCAAATGGCATTCCCCTGATGCCAATGCAGCTTCTAGATTTCCGGGTAGCAATTCTGGAAGTGAGTGGACTGCACAAATAAAAATCGGAAACAAATTGCTTGGGCAAGACGGTAAATTCTATAGAAATCCAAGCGATATTACCCACATTCCTGTTGATTTTGGGAGGTAAAAAAATGTTGTTGGATTATTATAAATCGTTACCTGATTACATTTCTACAATTCAATTAAAAGAACTGTTTGAAGAATTTTTATTTTCAATTAGTTCACGAACTATTGATGTGGAAATTGCCTTAGAGTCATTGTTTGAATTATCGGACAGGCAATGGCATACGTATGAGTTACTGGACTCTGATGTGAAAAGTGAAATTGAAACTTGGATAATTGGTATTTGTAATAAAGAATCAATAGATGAAATTGAGTTGATCGCATCAATTATCGGTAGACTAGGTTTAGTAAAAGTTTATAAGCATCTGAAAAATTTATTAAATAATGATAATGTGAAAAATGAAGTTAGAATCGCTATTCAAGAAACTGTTGCCGAACTAGATGGACATGTCGAAGACCCTTATTTTGGAATGAAGTAATATAGTGCAGAAACCTTGATTGGCAATATGCCTTTTCAAGGTTTTTTCTTTTGAGGGGGGCTACCCACTACCGAATGAACTCATTATTCTTTCAAAAACAGATATTACCCATGTAATACCCGTATGAAGATTTCACCACCTTATTTGTACGCACATCAAATGCTTGAAAAGTATAACCTTAATAACGCTATTGCGTTACAACAAACAGGTCGATTATGGTCAGATACCACCATGATTGTCCTGTTCTTTATTGTCTTCGTTTTCTCGCAGTTTTTTGAAATCAATCGCAACTTTCCGAATAGATACCCCGATGGATATACTGTCGAGGTCATCGTAAATAAAATGCAGGATATTCCGACCACTATACTGTCAGGACATAACTGAACATTTCACAACGGGAAGGTCATGTGTTAAAGGCTAGCCACCTGCCCCTTAATTAAGCCCAAAATTCATGAAAAAATTCGGGAGGGGGTGGCACATGAAAGGGGTTACTGTATCCATTGACCGCATTGTAGTAGACTTTACAGATGTCTATTAAGATTTCTTCAACGAGTTCCACAAGCATATCTACCATTTCTACGGAGTAAGAATGACGGTGGGGGATAGAGGATTCCAATACCGCATCAGAATCAATACAGGAGAACACTTCCTGCATATCTCCTACAAGTTAGTCTTTGCTCCGAAAACTCGAAAGAACACGCTGAGAATTGAAGTCTATCCGAAGTCGCTTGTTTACTTCCGACATTGGCTCGAACAAATCCGAGACTATGCCAATCAAATCTTGTTTGTGCGGTGCGATGTGGCTTTCGACATCCCTAATCCCATAAAAGACCTGTTCACCATGTCTAAGAAGGGTCATAAGCTACGACTTTTCAAAGGTACTCGCTATTACAACGGCAAGCATCAACGTAAGAAGATGGCTATTGGCGGGTGTATGACAAAAAAACGTCAGTTGTTGGAGACAAGGCGACAGAAAATCAAAGGAAAGCAAACGAGGGTGGAGATTGTATGTGCACCGAAGGGGAAGATACTGCTTGCTTCACTGATTCAATATCCGCCGCAGTTTAACAGTAAGTATCTATGTGCTGTGCTGACGGACTTATCCAAGTTCTCCCCGAAGGTGGGGTGGCTAGTTCAGGAGATTCAGCAAGGAGAACTTCTACCGCAGGATACGACCCCCTATTACCGCAAGAAAATTCAGGAACAAATGATAACGCAAGAAGTTATTGACCTGAATTCACTCGCGGCGGAGCAATGGCAAGAATCGATTACGCTTCCTTGTGCTGTTCTGTCCGATAAGGTTAGTCATCTTCCAAAACAAGAAGTTCGTTCAGGCTGATCTTGAGTGTCCGGCAAATTTGCTCCAACGTATCGAAGTAAGCCGCATTGACCTTATCGGAGCAGAGATGATTTACTGTGCTTGGTCGTATGTTCATCCTTCGTGCAAGCGTGGATGTGAAAAGGATTTAACAGCCGACTTACATTATCTACAAGAAAGACCCGTCAGACTTCCTAATCAACGAACCCATGGAACTGCTTGACGCTTACCAACGGCTAGAAATCTCCATGAAGCTAAGCCGAGGACGCAACAAGAAAGCCCAACAGGGCGGCGTTCGGTTACAAAGCCAAGAAAGGTCAGAAGGCAATCGAAATCAATCTCGATGAAGCATTAGACGTACAACGAGTATTTGAACTAAAGGAACTGTTCCCTGACTGGTCATTGTCAGAATTGGTGTTTCAAATCTGTAACAGCTACTATATTAAACTAAATGACGCTGCAAAAACTCTAGAACCTGTGCAAATGCCTGTCGAACATTTTCCTTATTCAGTTGCATGTCAAACAAGTGATCCTCGCCTGAAAGAGTAAGAAGCGCATGCTCAACTCCCGCACTTTGCAACCGCTGCGCCATACCGATAGATTGTTCACAAGGCACATCCTGATCAACCTCTCCATGCAGCAGCATAGTAGGTGGGAAAGAGTCGCCCACAACTTGTACCGGACATAGCAAGTCCAGCTCCTCTTTATCTTGAACAAGGTCTAACCCTGTAACCTCTTGAGCCCAGATTCCTTGTTGACGATAATATAAATAGAGACCAAATCTTTGCTGAATGGAACTTTCAGCAATCGTCCGGTTCGTAATTAACTGATCGGCCAGTTCCTTAGGCACAATAGGTTTTTGTAGATAGAACGAGCTAGGACTCGAAGACCAGCTGGCTTGAATATCCCCATAACCATAAAAAGACACGACCGCTTTTAAAGCCGGCTCCCTGGATCCGGCGAGCAGAGCAAGGTATCCACCTGCCGAACTGCCTACGACGGCTATAGCGGATGGCTCAAAACCAAGCTCGGTGAATGCTTGCTCTCGTAGCCAGCGAAGAGCATCCTGAATATCTTCAATAATAGCTGGAAGCCGCGTTTCAGGGGCTAGTCGATAATCAATGGACAGGACGTGCAGACCAGCCTGATTATACTGCTTCACCTGCTCTTGCAAAATATCTTTTCTTGAACCAAATATTAATCCGCCTCCATGAATATAGACGATTACAGAAGAACTAGTCTGACAAGCGCTGTAAAAGTCTCCAAGCAACTCAACACCTTCAACTGTTTTATAACAAATCGTTCTCATCGATATTCCCCCTATTTTTGACTTCATTTTCTAGATTGTTTATCCTTTATACATACATATAAAGGAGCTGATCCATATGCATCAAATTCAAAACACTTTCGTCCGTTTTCGCTCAAAATTGTAGTGTAGTCTGTGCTTCAATTTCAAAGGTAATCCATTGGGCATGAGTGAAAGCGAATACACTATTATGCTATACTCCACCCTTACTCCGATACAATAACAAATAGAAGACATCAGACTTGCATTCATAAGGAGTTAGAGATATGGAATTCAGAGTAGAACATGTATTAAAGATGGCTCGACTGCAAAATGCAAAAGTGCTAGGGGGCAGCAAAGGGCTTACGAATATAATTAAAGGCATCACAATTATGGAAGCCCCCGACATCGCAGATTGGCTGAAAGGTGGAGAGATGCTGCTGACCAGTCTATATCCGATCCTCAATTATACAGAGGCAGAACAACGCGACTTTATGTTCCGCTTGGCTGACAAAAGCGTCAGTGCCATAATGATCAAAAACCACCGTTTTGTCAAGAACATACCCGAGGTTATCATAGAAATAGGCGAACAGACGGGGCTGCCTATTATCCAAATCCCACAGGACATCCCTTATGTAGATGTGCTCTATCCGGTTATGGAGGAACTGTTTAATAATCAGGTAATGAAGCTCAAATATTTTAAAGAGGTGCATGATCGCTTCACTACACTTTCCTTAACAGATACCGGTATGGAACCGATTATCACTACATTGGAACAATTAATCGGAAACCCTGTTGCCATCTATGATCGGAATTTTGTCTGCATGACACCTATTTCCTTATACACGCCTCCCATACTACAACAGGAGCACATTGTAGAACGTGAGAAAATATTCGAAACCAAATTTCCTTATTATTGGATAACTACGCAAGTTACCGAACCGGAGATGAAATCGGTCTACCAGGTAGTCGTGCCTATTCGGACAGTAAACCGTATTAAGGTGCATCTCGTCATCACTGAAATTCATAAAGAATTAGAAGAATTAGATTTCATTGCAATAGAGAATGCCGCTACTGCTCTATCCCTGGAACTGGTCAAACAGTTTGCTGTAGCGGAGGTCGAGCGGGAATATAAAAATGACATTATTGATGACCTGCTAGCTGGAAAAGGTCAGGTGTTGGAGACGGTGTACCAACGAGCTAACCTGATCGGCTGGGATTTAGATCGTTCATATGCTGTGCTTTTATTTCATGTGAAAGAAGAGTTCACCTCGTTCAACCATCAAGAAATGTTTAAACCTAAAAATTTGCGCAGACTGCAGAGTAAAACGTTTACTTATTTACATGAAGCTATTGACGTTCATTTTCCAGACGCAATTATGCGTAGCCGAAGCGATACCATCATTCTGCTATTACCTGTTGATTTGCAGGAAGGGAAAGAGAAGAACTGGTTGCCTACAGTTAAAGATAAAGTCCACGGGATTCAAGACAACATCCGCACGAAAACCAAAGATATTGTAGTGCAGGTCGGCATCGGTAACGTGGCGGCCACTGTTATGGATATTGCGAGAAGCCATCAAGAGGCGCAAGAAGCCCTGAACCTCGGCGGTACACTCTATGGCAGCGAATCGATTACCGCCTTCGCCGAGCTTGGTTTATTCCGCCTGCTCTGTCAGTATCCAGATCCTGCCGTACTGACCTCGTTTATTCCCGCTTCTTTAAACAGGCTCGTTCAAAGCAAAAGCGCCATCAAAAAAGATCTGCTGCATACGCTTGAGGTCTTCTTGCAGCATAACCAAAATGCTGCGAAAGCAGCTCAGGATTTGTTTGTCCATTACAAAACGGTAATGTACCGACTGGAACGGATCAAAGAAATTAGCGACATGGATTTCGATAATTCAGAAGAGATGCTGGAAACCCGGGTTGGTCTAAAAATTCTAAATTTGGTAAATAACGAAGAAGAACATTAAAATTTAAACTAAATAAACCCTGTTTTTACCCAAGGTGGATAAAGAAGCAGTTATTCTTTTATCCACCTTTGTTAATGAAGACACATCAGTAAGCGTTTACAATTAAGATGCAACAAAGTTAATCAGCACTTTTGAAGTACTTTTATCATCGTAGAAAGGAACGGTAAGTATGGGAGAACTAAGTAAAGATATCATGCAGATGTTAGAATGGCTTGGGTGTTTTGGAAATGATCCTGAAGGAGGTATTACCAGACTACTCTATTCCAAAGAATGGCTCAACGCTCAGAAAGCTTTAGAAGATTGGATGAACAAAGAAAGTTTTAATGTTCACTTTGATGAGGTGGGCAATCTGTTTGGAGGTCTACAAGGAACGAAGTATCCAGATGAAACGATTATGACCGGTTCTCACGTGGATACAGTAAGCAATGGTGGTTTATACGATGGACAATACGGTATTGTCGCAGGTCTGCTTGCGGTTAAATACTTGAAAGAGACCTATGGGCAACCGCTACGCAATCTTCAGGTCGTATCAATGGCTGAAGAAGAAGGCAGCCGTTTCCCTTATACATTCTGGGGGTCAAAAAACATCGTAGGCACAGCAGAACGTAAAGACGTAGAGAGTATTGTAGACTTTGACGGTGTAGCTTTCGTAGATGCGATGAGAGAATGCAACTTTAATTTCCGTCAGGAATCTAGAGAACTTCGCAATGACTTGAAAGCGTTTGTAGAAATCCATATCGAGCAAGGCAGTGTACTGGAAACAGAGCAAAAACCTGTTGGTGTAGTCCACAGCATTGTAGGGCAGCGCAGATTTACCGTGGAAGTGATAGGTGAAGCTAACCATGCAGGCACGACTCCGATGAGTTACCGTAAAGATGCTGTCCAAGCTGCAAGCGCTATGATCTCTGACGTTATAAACCGCGCAGACAAACACGGAGATCCGTTAGTGGCAACGATCGGCAAAATCGAAGTGAAGCCAAATGTAGTTAACGTAGTTCCAGGATATGCTTTGTTCACTATGGACATCCGCCATACCGAGAAAGACGCACTTGTTCAATTTACTGAAGAAATTACAGCTTCCTTGAAGAACATTGCAGAAGAACGGAAAGTAGAACTGAAAATCGATATGTGGATGGATGCAGATCCTGTTCCTATGGATAAACATGTCGTAGAAGTCATTGAACGCGAGTGCCGGGAACAAGGTTTGAATTACAAGTTGATGCATAGTGGGGCAGGGCATGATGCCCAGATTATGGCTCCTTTTGTACCATCGGCCATGATCTTTGTTCCAAGCAGACAAGGAATTAGCCACAATCCGGCAGAATATACCGAGCCTCATGATTTAGCCGAAGGTGTGAAGGTTCTGATCGGAACTCTATATAATCTGGCATACAAAGAATAAACAACGTCTTGGCAAATAACTTGCCCACAACCTTATTATAAGGAGCAAAAAAAGATGAAGGTACAAACCCCTAATACAGCTAAACAAGGTGGACTTGAATATTGGAAAAAGGTCGTCATTTTATTTTGCCTTGGTTGGACTGTCATGTGGATATACAGAACAATACTGAATCCAATTTTACCTGAAATCAAAATACAACTTGGCGTTGAATCGGATGCCAGCATGGGTCTGATCTCCAGTTTGTTTTTTCTAGCGTACACTTCAATGCAGATTCCATCCGGCTTTATGGCTGATAAATTCGGAAGGAAAATAATGCTGATTCCGGGTTTCCTTATCTTTGCTTTCGGAGTTTTTACCGTCGGAATCGCACCGTCCCTAATTTTCCTACTGGTAGGTAGCTTCCTGGCGGGACTTGGACAAGGAACGTACTACGGACCTGCTTATTCGATCTCATCGTCCACAATCCCGGCTGAGAAACGGGGCTTCTCTACCGCCATTATCAACAGCGGTTCAGCACTCGGAATGGCTATCGGATATATCGGTTCCTCTTACTTGGTGAAAGGGCTAGGTTGGGACTGGAGACCGCTGCTCTTTGTCACAACTGCCCTGGTTATTATTATGGTGATCGCCTTTGCCAAAGTCATTAAGGAAAAACCAGCAGCGAATAACGTTGCAACTAACATGGAAAAAGATGCAAATGATAAAGCAACGATGAAGACGCTCTTTGGCGATATCCGAATGATTTCGGCTTACGTTATTTACTTTGCAATATGTTACGGGTATTACATGATTGTGACTTGGCTGCCAAGTTACCTGCAAATGGAGCGAGGATTCCAAGGTGCTGCTATCGGTTTTGCCTCAGCTCTGGTTGCCTTTGCATCTGTGCCAGGTGCGCTATTGTTCAGCCGGTTATCCGACAAGTTTAAGAACAAGAAGATTATGGTCGTTATTATTTTGCAAGCTATTGCCGCAGTTACCTTGTATCTAACAGTGGCTATTCAAAGTAACGAACTGCTGATTTTGTTCCTGATTATGTACGGTTTCTTCGGTAAACTGGCTGTTGACCCGATCATGATCTCCTACGTAGCAGACATTGCGCCTAAGCAAGGGTATAGTACCACATTCGGCGTGTTTAACTTCTTCGGAATGATGTCCTCGGTCATCGCTCCGTTCGTAACTGGTTTGATTTCAGACGCTACAGGCAGCAAGGTTTTGGGCTTTTACCTAGCTATCGGCATCATTATTGTAGGTACTGTATTCCTGTTCTTCGCAAATTTAAGGAAGCGCCCTGCGCTGTAAAAGAACAATAGCATTTATTTCACACACAAACTTTAGAGAAAAGGGAGAGAAACACAATGGGTTATGCAACTGATCTGCTGTCCAGCCGTTCTATCATTAAACATGGCAAATATGCCTTAATCACTCCAGAAGGTCTGGTTAATAACGTAGTTCCGGGCTTTGACAACTGCACTATATCTATTCTGGCAACTCCAAAACTTGGAGCAAGCTTTGTCGATTATATTGTTACTATGCACAAAGGCGGCGCAAATACGGATGGTTTTGGCGGACAAGAACAGGTCGAAACGTTTGTTTATGTACTGGAAGGTGAAGTCGAGGCATCTGCTGCTGATAAGACGTATAAGCTGACAAGCGGCGGCTACCTGTACTGTCCGCCAGGAACGAAGATGTATCTGAACAACTTGATAGACGGCGACAGCAAACTGTTCTTGTACAAACAAAAGCATAAACCGTTAAAAAACTTGAAACCATGGGTCGTCTCTGGGCACTCAGGCAACATTCCAGAAGAAGATTATGACGGAATGACAAATATGCGAATTCAGGATTTACTTCCTAAAGATCTCGCTTTCGATATGAATTTTCACATATTAACCTTCGATCCGGGTGCATGCCATCCATTCATCGAAACGCATGTACAGGAACATGGAGCTTACCTGCTGTCTGGTGAAGGAATGTACAATCTGGATAACAAGTGGATTCCGGTAAAAAAAGGCGACTATATCTTTATGGGGCCGTATGTGCAACAAGCTTGCTATGCAGTTGGTCGTGAGAAACTTGCTTATGTTTACTCTAAAGACTGCAATCGGGATGCGGATCTCTAAGCTCTTATCATGTAGCAAATCGAATTAACAGAGGTGTTAACATTGAAAATATTCAGACAAGAATTACAAGAGCTAATCACAACAAAGCTGCACAAGGCGGGTTTAACAGAAGAACATGCCGCCGGCGTAGCAGATGTTCTGGTCCATGCCGACATAAGAGGCATTCATTCTCACGGCGCTATGCGAGTGGAGTACTATGCGGAACGAATCGCCAAAGGCGGATTAAATACAAATCCCGAGTTTAAATTTAACAAAACTGGCCCCAGCACAGCGACATTTGATGGGGATAATGGAGTAGGCCATGTCGCTGCCAAACTAGCTATGGATGAGGCCATCGAGATGGCTAAGGAACATGGGATAGCAGCTGTTGGCATCAGAAGAATCGGACATAGCGGAGCCCTATCTTATTTTGTACGGCAAGCAGCCAAATCCGGAATGATCGGTATTTCGATGTGTCAATCAGATCCGATGGTCGTGCCCTTCGGCGGTTCAGAACCTTATTACGGGACGAACCCGATTGCGTTTGCCGTTCCTGCCCATGACGGGCGGATCATGACGCTGGACATGGCAACAACGATACAAGCTTGGGGCAAAATCCTTCATGCCAGATCAAGACACGAGTCGATCCCGGATTCATGGGCAGTCGATAAAGAAGGCCATCCGACGACAGATCCCTTTAAAGTCAATGCCTTACTCCCAATTGCCGGTCCAAAGGGATATGGTCTGATGATGATGGTGGATGTGCTCTCAGGTATTTTGCTCGGCCTGCCATTTGGGAATAAAGTTTCATCGATGTACCATGATCTAACCGAATACCGAAATCTTGGTCAGCTACATCTTGTAATTAACCCTGCATTTTTCACGGATCCTGACATGTTTAAACAACATATTTCGAATACAATGGACGATCTGAATCAAATTAAACCGGCGCCTGGCTTTGAGCAAGTGCTGTTCCCCGGACAAAATAATGATCTGATTCAAGAACAATACGAGAAAAATGGTATTGAAATTGTAGACGAAATTTATGAATATCTGGTATCAGACGTCGTTCATAGAAATCAGTATGACAACAAAGATCCATTTGCGAAGTAACTTCACAAATTGGCTATTCTGACCGAAGAGGAGCTTGTACTTATGCTATATTCCATCATTAAAGAAAATTCCTATCAAGATTCAGTTAACCTCATGCTCTTAACTAACAAAATTTCCACGCTGGATGGAGTAGAGCAGGCCTCTATTATGATGGGGACGCCGGCGAATAAAGATATTTTCCAAAATACCGGTATGTACACGGATGAACTCGACAAAGCGGGTCCTAACGATATGTGTATCGTAATCAAGACCAATAGTGAAGAACACGTATCCGAGGTGTTAGATACCATTGAATCGGAACTGAAAAATCAGGCGGTAAGTAGCAACAAGCAGGAATTCCAATCTGTACGGACTTGGGATAAAGCGCTGCAAGCGCTCCCTAATGCTAATCTTGCTCTTATTTCTGTCCCTGGCCAATACGCAGCGGAAGAAGCGGAACAAGCGCTTGACCGTGGGTTGCACGCCTTTATCTTTAGCGATAACGTTGACGTCCAGGATGAACTGCGTCTAAAACAAAAAGCGCATGACAAAGGCTTGCTGGTCATGGGCCCAGACTGCGGAACCGGCATTGTATCCGGTGTTCCGATAGCCTTTGCCAACGTAGTACAACAAGGCAACATTGGCGTTATCGGTGCCTCAGGCACAGGGATTCAAGAAGTTACCACCCTCATTGACCGGCTGGGCAGTGGCGTGAGCCAGGCTATCGGAACAGGCGGACGTGATCTGTCTGAACCGATTGGAGCGATTACGATGCTGGATGCTATTCGAGGCCTAGAGCATCACAAAGCTACTGAAGTGATCGTCGTTATTTCCAAACCGCCCGCTATCGAAGTGCGAAATCAGGTAGTTCAACTTTTAAACCGTTTATCCAAACCGGTAGTAGCTATCTTTGTCGGTGAGGAGCCAGAAACACATGAAGGCACAGTACATTATGCATATACGCTGGAAGAGACTGCTATGATTGCCGTGGATTTGTCTAAAGGCAGAGAAGTTAGGGCGAACTACAATAAACAGAACATTACGGCTCCACAGACTAAGCTGACACCGGAGCAGACAACGATTAAAGGCCTATATTCCGGTGGTACACTCGCTTACGAAGCTGCAGTTCTTATGTCCAAAGGCTTGGAACTAGGACAGTTAATTCATGAAGATGGATACATGTTAAAAGCTAAAGGTCATGAAGTGATTGATCTGGGAGATGACAAATATACACAAGGTAAACCACACCCGATGATTGATCCGGAAACGAGAATCCATTACATCGAGCAGGCAGCTCAGGATAAATCCACAGCGATTATTATGCTGGATGTCGTTCTAGGATACGGTTCTCATGAAGATATGGCTGGCGCACTGTTGCCTGTCATTGAGAAAACACAGAGTGAAGCTGCAGCACAAGGTAAAAACTTGTATTTCGTAGCAACAGTGTGTGGAACCGAACAAGACCCGCAAAATTATCAAGAGCAAAAGGCCAAACTTGAACGAGCAGGCGTTATTGTTAAAGATAGTAACAATCAGGCTGTGCGGACCGCTCTGGCGATGATGGGCATCCAGCTTCAGGATAAGGATAAATCATTCACTCTTGCAGTGCAGACCGAACAAGGAAACATCGACGTTTCTGAATCCATCATTACACTGCTGAGCGGAAAGCCGGGAGTTGTGAATGTGGGACTCAAAAAATTTGTGAATGCAGTAACCAGTCACGGCGGAAATGCCGTTCACTTTGACTGGCGCCCGGTAGCTGGAGGCAATGAGAAGATGCGGAAAATTCTGAGCCTACTCAAATAAATTAAAGTTTGAACAACCTCTTAAATAAAAGGAGATATGCAGCATGTATGGACAATATCAAACGATCGATGAAGCAAATCAGGCAGTCATTCAAAAAATTGTAGCCGGTGCCCCTTTCTTGGTAGATGTCGTTCCTGCCAAATCAGTGGTGGACGAATTAAATGGACAAGTGCTTCTGCACGCAGGTCCACCCATTCAATTCGCAGACATGACAGGCCCCATGCAGGGCGCTTGTATCGGGGCGGTCTTGTTCGAAGGTTGGGCAGCGAACGAAGAACAAGCGATGACCATGCTGGAGCAAGGAGAAGTAACCTTTATTCCGTGTCATCATGTCAAAGCTGTGGGGCCTATGGGCGGAATCACTTCCGCCAACATGCCGCTGCTAGTTGTTGAAAATCAGACAGATGGTAACCGCGCCTTCTGCACCATGAATGAAGGAATCGGTAAAGTGCTGCGCTTCGGAGCCTATTCCGAAGAGGTTATTCAGCGTCTGCAATGGATGAGAGACGTGCTGGGACCTACCCTTTCTAAAGCTCTACATCAGACTGAACAAGGTCTGAATATTAATGTGATGATGGCGAAGTCGATCACAATGGGAGACGAATTCCATCAGCGGAATATCGCAGCTTCTCTCGTATTTTTGAAAGAAATAAGTCCTTATATTTTACAAACAGATGCAACCGAAGCAGACAAATTGGCTGTAGTGAAGTTCCTGGCTGATACCGATCAGTTTTTCCTCAATGTTGCAATGGCAACTTCTAAAGCGGTACTAGATGCTGCAAGAATGATTGAGCACGGCACTGTCGTAACGGCAATGTGTAGAAACGGCCAAAACTTCGGAATCCGAATCAGCGGCCTGGGAGACGAATGGTTTACCGCTCCAGTCAATACACCGCAAGGTTTATTCTTCACCGGGTATTCCCAAGAAATGGCGAATCCTGATATCGGTGATAGCGCCATTACGGAGGCATTCGGTGTAGGAGGCATGGCCATGGTGGCTGCTCCAGGTGTGACCCGCTTCGTAGGTGCGGGCGGTTTTGACGATGCACTGGCAACCAGCAATGAAATGGCTGAAATTTGCATTGGTCATAACCCTAACTTTACGATTCCAACTTGGAACTTCCAGGGAATCTGTCTCGGTATTGATGCAAGAAAAGTCGTTGAAACAGGCATTACACCAGTAATTAATACCGGGATCGCCCACAAAGAGCCAGGAGTAGGTCAAATCGGGGCAGGTACAGTTCGCGCACCTCTAGCTTGCTTTGAAAAAGCGCTTGAAGCGTATGCCCAAAAACTAGGTCTAATTTAAACAACATGAAGGAACAGAGGAGAGTGGCAGTCGCATGAAACATTTAATCCAAGTAGACGGAGTATACAGCGCAGCTGTTCTCCCTCTCCTTCATAGTGGTAAGCCAGGATATGTGCATAGTATATTTCACAATGGTTGGAATATCCTGATGGGAGATGGGCTTATTTTTATAGGCACCACAAAGAACGGGCAGCTTCCTTTCGGTATCCATCTGGAAGACAAACAAGTGCCGAAGCTTATTTCTATGCTCCAGCAAGATGAAGAAGATCAAATGATTCATTATGATAGCGACACATCGTCTCTTCTCTTTTCTTCATTTTGTATTAAATTAGACCCTCAGGTAACTTATCAGTCTGAGATAGCACCGACAATGGACCAGCCGGAATCCCTTCTCCATCTTCTGAATGCGTTTGCAAGCGAGCTGTTAATTAATAATGAGCTGACAGGCACAGGTATTTCGATAGATCATTTCATCGAATGTTTCATTAAGGAAGATCATGCAACTTGTTCGGATAGTGAACAAAAAATTATACAGTTAATAAATACGGTACCGGCCGGAAATTTGTCACAGATAGATGAAATACTCAGATATTGGATTGGGCGAGGAAAAGGCCTAACCCCTGCCGGAGATGACATGCTGGCGGGAATGCTTGCGGTGGATGCAACAGCAGGGATATTCACGGATACGTTCCGCTTACATTTATCTGAACTGGTGGAGAATGAAGCACTAACTACCGATATCAGCCGGGAATACCTAAAGTATGCGCTGAAGCGAAACTTCAGTTCAACAGTGACAGATGTCATGAATGCTCTTTTGCAACAAGATACAAACAGCTTGATTAAGCGGACCAGGGAATTGTTGCGTGTAGGCCACAGCTCAGGTCTGGATACAGCATTCGGCATACTGATCGGTATGCTGATTATTAGGAGGAATTCAAATTGGCACAAAAAGTTGTGATTGCTCTTGGCGGCAATGCTATTCTACAACCTAAACAACAGGCAACCTATGAGAATCAAATTGCAAATATCCAGAAAAGCTGTGAAGTGATTGCCCGCATTGTGAGGCAAGGTTATGAAGTAATTATTACGCATGGGAACGGTCCTCAAGTAGGGAATATATTGCGTCAGCAGGACGAAGCCAAAGAAGTGGTTCCGCCGTTTCCGCTGCATGTGTGCAGTGCGGAATCCCAAGGCTTTATCGGGTACATGATGGACCAATGCTTGAAGAATGAACTGCAAAAACTGGGACTAAATCAGGCTGTTACAAGCATCCTGACACAAACTGAAGTATCTTTGGAAGATCCTGCATTTCTAAATCCAACTAAACCTATTGGTGTGTTTTACAGTGAGGAAGAAGCTAAGCGCCTTGCTGAAGAAAAAGGCTGGATTGTCAAAGAGGATGCAGGCAGAGGCTGGCGTCGCGTAGTTCCATCTCCAATGCCACAGTCCATTGTTGGGGCGGATGTAATCAAATCTTTGACTAGTCAGGGAGCCATTGTCATTGCCGCAGGAGGTGGCGGTATTCCTGTATCCCGGCAGACAGACGGGACCCTTATCGGTGTGGAAGCCGTCATCGATAAAGACCGCAGCGGATATCAGCTGGCCCAGGATGTGCAGGCGGATATCTTTATGATTCTGACCGATGTTCATAATGTATATGTGAACTACGGAAAGCCGAATCAAAAGTCACTGGAAACGATATCACTGGAAGAAGCCAAGCGATATGCGGATGAGGGCCAGTTTAGTGTCGGAAGTATGGGGCCTAAGATGGAATCTGCCATAGGCTTTGCAGAAAAGGGCGGCACTTCTATCATTTGTTCCCTGGATCAGGCTGATCTCGCTCTGGAAGGAGCAGCGGGTACCCGCATCATCCAGTAATCTAGCATAGGATACAAGGTTGGATTCAAAAAAGGAGCTTGTCACCATTAACTGACAAGACTCCTTTTTTTATTAGCCCACGGCCTGTCACTGATATTTATTGACTGATCGGTACAAAAAGTGTATTATTTCCATAGTACCTTGAAATGAAAGGAGGATACCACTTGAGCAAACGCGGCAGACCCCGAGATTTTGATTACTCCTCCATCGTGGATGTTGCCATGAAAACATTTTGGACAAAAGGATATGAGGGCTGTTCTACGCAGGACTTATGCAGTGATACAGGGCTTGGCAAAGGCAGTTTGTATAATACTTTTGGCAGTAAACATGAGCTTTATACACAAGTGTTGGAACGCTACCACGAAACTGGGATTAGAGAACAGAAGGCAATATTAGAAAGTTCGATTTCAGTTAAAGAACGGCTACGAAATTTATTGAAATGGGCATTGGAAGAAGATTTTGAACATACCGACCAAAAGGGTTGTTTGCTGATTAACGCCGGTTTGGAACGGGCTAAAGATGATCCAATGGTTGAAGAAATTGTATCCAGACATGTTGAACTTCTTATACAAGCGATAGAGAAGGTAATGGAGGAAGGCTTAAGAACTGGCGAAATTTCAAAAAAACAATCAGCTGTAGATTTAGCAAGCTTATTCTTAAGCAGTTACTACGGATTCCGTGTGCTTAATACATCCACGCAAAATAGGACATTGGCTGAACAAATTATGAATGGAACAATGGACTTAATTTTCGGCGCTTAAAGCGCTCTTTTTTTTCACTAATTTTGTACCGATCACTACAATAATGAATAGGGAGTTTTATCTTATGCCATCTATTATTTACTTGTTAGCTTTTACGATATTTTCTATGACCACATCTGAATTTATGGTTGCAGGTATGATGAACGAGCTTGCTATTGAATTCCAGGTTTCGGTATCATCCATCGGCTATTTAATTACTGCTTATGCAGGCGCGATGGTTATAGGAGGTCCCATTTTAACTGCAACTCTTCTGCAAATTCGTCGTAAGCAAGCACTGGTTGCTTTAATTCTTGTCTTTTTGATAGGCCAATCGTTAGGAGCAGTTGCTTGGAATTATGACTCAATGATGATCGCGCGTATTATTACGGGTATAGCTTCATCCGCAGCTTTTGGAGTTTCTGTCTCCATTTCAGCAACTTTAGTTCATACTAATTCAAGAGGAAAAGCAGCTTCGATTGTCCTTGCGGGTTTAATGCTCGCAACTGTACTAGGGCTGCCTATTGCAACAATAATTTCACAACAATTCGGCTGGCGGATTAGCTTTTGGGCAGTTGCAGTCCTTGTATTACTATCCGGAATAATGATTCAATGGTTGCTGCCGTCAACATCAACCACAGACCAGATGGATTTGAAGGGAGAGCTTACGAGTTTTAAAAATTTCCATCTTTGGGCGGCGTATGTAACGAGTATGTTGATCATAGGCGGAACGTTTGCAGCATTTAGTTATTTTACTCCTATTCTTACAAATGTCTCGGGATTTTCGAATACAAGTGTTCCATATTTGCTTGCGCTTTACGGCAGTGCGACAGTGATTGGAAACATTGTGATTGGTAGGTTTGCTGATCGTTTTACAATGAAAGTACTTGTAACTGGATTATCTTTATTACTAGCGGCGTTAGTTCTATTTGCTGCGGGTGCTACAAGTAAAAATATTACTGTCATTTCCCTCATATTAATTGGCTTGACAGGTGTAGCGATGAATCCGGCCATGGTTGCACGAATAATGAAGACAGCAGGGAGTGGGACTATGGTAAACACCGTCCATACTTCCTTTATTACGCTTGGTATTGTAATCGGTTCGTCAGTTGGCGGTATAGGGATCAGTGCAGGATATGGATTTGTATCGCCTTTATGGCTGGGGGCTTGTTTAGCCACCTTAGGTTTCATTTCATTAATTCCATATTTGCGTAAGAGAAAGACTGATTGTTGAAATAGGGATAGCGAGTTAAGGACATATGTCCTTTGCAAATACATGAGTTCGTTATGTAATAAAGGAAACATCTACACGAGGGAGAACAGATGAGAGGATTTTTATTCGCTTTTTTTGGCGGAGCCTTTATTACGCTGCAAGGTGTCGCCAATGCTCGCATAAGCCAAGATATTGGTACTTGGCAAGCGGCGACAGTTACTCAATTAACGGGATTTATAATCGCATTGCTGGTCCTGATGTTCGTCCGAGATGGAAAATGGAAAATGCTCAAGCAAGTAAAGCCATTATATTTGACTGGCGGAGCCTTAGCGGCGATTATTATTTTTAGTAACATTACAGCTATTCATCAGATTGGTGCTACCCTAACGATATCCGCTGTACTGATTGCCCAGCTGAGTCTAACCTTTTTTATTGATCGAAATGGATGGTTCGGTGTGGTAAAGCAAAAGCTGAGATTGCCACAATTCATCGGCATTGGGATGATGATTGTTGGTGTTGTAATATTAGCCTTGTGATCAATTGATTAATTCCATGGAATAGGGGAAAGGGTTGGGGGTGTATCCGAGTAATGAAAGAAAGTAACGACCGAAAGCAACTCAATCAATATTTGCATGCTCACCAGATTCAATCCATTTTTCCTGAACAATTGCTACCGTATTTAACGTTGTACAGCTATGAGCAAGGGGAACTCATCTGTTCCCAAGGAGAGCCTTCAGAGTATGTATATGTTCTAGTTAAAGGGAAGATCAAAATCTCTACTATATCCCCGGAAGGTAAGAAACTTATTCTCTCTTTTAAGACGCCGCTTGAGGTAGTAGGTGATATTGAATACGTACAAGGCATGGATATGATCAATACGGTTGAGGCCGTATCGCCTGTCTGTATGATCGTTGTTCGTCGTCATTGGCTGAAAAAATTCGGAAAAGAATATCCGCCGTTGCTACAATTTTTGTTAGATATTATTACGCGGAAATTTTGCGTCAAATCTAATTCTATGAGCTTCAACTTGATGTATCCGGTAGAAGTGCGATTGGCAAGTTATTTATTGTCTGTCTCTTTTGATGAATCCAATTCTGAATTTAAAGGGCAGCTCTCTTCAAGCAGTTTAATGGATGCAGCCGATTTAATTGGAACGAGTTATAGACATCTTAATCGAGTTATTCATCAGTTAAGTACACAGGGACTGATTGAACGCAACAAGACGTTCATCCTTGTCAAGGATCGGGAAGGATTACAAGCGCTCGCCGGTCACAATATTTATGAATAAACGCATGTGTTCATGTAGCAAGCAATTCAGTACGGCTATAATGATATGCATCTGAATGCAATCTACTATTGGGAGTGCAAAGGTTATGATTCAAGGACTGCTACTTGCGATGGTTGCAGGTTCGTTAGTCGGTTTGCAAAATATTTTTAATAGTAAAGTCAATGAACGTGTAGGCACTTGGACTACGACAACTATCGTATTGGGCATGGGATTTTTGGCATCACTTATGACGGGTCTCCTGTTTGAAGGAGGGCATTTATTTACTTTGCAAAATATGAAGCTATGGTACTGGTTCAGCGGTGTAATTGGAGTAGGTGTAGTCATCTGTTTGACACAAGGAATAAAGCTGCTAGGTCCTACGCTTGCTACTTCGATCGTGCTGACTTCACAGTTGGGATTTGCTCTATTATGGGATTCCTTAGGTTGGCTAGGCTTGGAGCAGGTACCTTTTTCATTTCAGCAGTTACTAGGTGTGTTGGTCATCGTTGGTGGTGCAATTGTATATAAATTGGGCGGTGTACGTCAGGAGATGGAGAGATCATGTTGAAGAAGTACCGGACTTTATTATTTGATGTAGATGATACGCTATTGGATTTTGGTGCAGCAGAAAACGCAGCGCTGTGTATGCTTTTCGAGGATCACAACATTACCTTAACCGCAGAATTGAAAGCTCATTATAAAAAAATAAATCAAGGTCTTTGGAAGTCGTTTGAAGAAGGAACATTGGATCGTGATGAGGTAGTGAATACGCGCTTTTCGATCTTGTTTAAGGAGTATGGTCAAGAGGTAGATGGAGTCTTATTGGAAAAGAACTATCGCAGCTACTTGGAAGAAGGGCATCAGCTTGTTCATGGGGCGTTCAAATTAATAAAGGACTTGCACAATAAATACGACTTATATATTGTAACAAATGGCGTTTCTAAGACTCAGGATAAACGTTTACGTGGTTCAGGATTGTATTCGCTATTTAAGGGGATATTTGTTTCTGAGGATACGGGCTTCCAAAAGCCAATGAAAGAATATTTTGATTATGTTTTTGCACGAATTCCTAATTTCTCTGTGGAACAAGGATTAATTATTGGTGATTCTTTAAGCGCGGATATTGCAGGCGGACAGCAAGCGGGTCTAAATACATGTTGGTTCAACCCTGAGCTGAAGCCGAATGATACGGATATTGTTCCAACCTATCAAATACAAAGTCTTGATGAGCTGTACCGGATTTTAAACGTTGAAAGAGAACGATTAGTCAGTGTTTAATGGCGAACTCGTTCTAACTCTGGCCGCCCCTAAGGGGCGGCTATTATATTCTCTAAGAGACCTATCCGTCATAACCCATCGTTTCAACTTCTTTTCCATTGAATTCGATATCTAGCAGATGATCGGACCAAATATTATCACCACATGTAATTTCCGCAAAAGTATCGCCTGTATTGATTACAGTTACTTGAACACGATACACTTCTAAAGATTCATACCATTCATCATTAGCTTCATCTTCAAATTCTTCATTGTAGAATTTCTGTAAAACATCTTTACAGTGACCAAGCCAATCGATGTACTCCGTGAGAGTATTTGTACTGTTTATTAATTCCACATCTTTATGAACTGTAATTCCTAACGATTTTCCGTCAAATGGAGACCCAAAAATCATGATCGATTTATCAATTTCATAGCTTAGCCAATCACTACCTTGTTCATCCTTCTTCTTAACATTTTCCATTGTTAATTTCTCTATTTTTTGAACAGTTTTAGCCTTTAATCTTTTTATAACAAAACGATCTCCATGAGAATCTGCCAGTTTCTTCATTTCAAAAAGCTTACTCTGATCTTTTCGATTATTAGAATCGGCAACGGTTAAGAAAATATCATAAGCACTTTTATGGTAACCAAGTAGAGAGTAGACATAGGATAAAATAAGTCTCGCTTGGTTATCTTCCTCAGCAGTCTTTAATGTATTTGAGAACTCGTACAGTTTTTCGATGCTTTGAGGAGATTTGTTACTAGACTTAAATTCCTTTGATAACTCTATGTACTTATTCAAATATTTATTATCCATGTTATACCTCACTAATATTAAATATCTTCGTAATTCAAATACAGCAATTATAACAGAATGTTCACGTCTTGAAACTTTGTTTCAAGGAGTGAAGCATAAATAATATTTAGAGGCCACATGATAGTGTCTAACTCCATGTGGTTTCTTTACGTCTTAATGTAAAGCAAAGGTGCATAAGTTTCGCGATGTATTAAATAATAAGTACAGGAAAGTTCCCAATTTTATAGTTTGGATTCATTGGACGAGTAAATTTAACATCTTCATACTCGGCTTAGAGAGAATCATTAGGAGGTCTCATAAACTTGAAGCTCGCTGAGAACAAATTGCTTATTGCTGCTCTAGGCGGCGTAAATGAAATTGGGAAGAATATGTATATGATTCAGTACGATCAGGATATCGTCGTTATTGATTGTGGATCAAAATTTCCCGATGAGAGCTTACCGGGTATCGACCTCATCGTGCCTGATATTACTTATTTACTCGAGAATCGTGATAAAGTCAGAGCGCTAATCGTGACACACGGTCATGAGGACCATATCGGGGGAATCCCATATCTGCTGAAGCAATTGAATGTTCCCGTGTATGGGACACAGCTCACGATCGGATTGATTAAAATTAAACTTAAGGAGCATGGCCTCCTAAGAAATGCTGAATTGCAAGTTATAAATGTAGATTCAACTGTTCATGTTGGTGCCATCCAAGCGTCTTTTTTTGCTACAAGTCACAGTATCCCAGACTGCGTGGGTATCTTTTTTCAGACACCAGAAGGAAATGTGGTTCACACGGGCGACTTTAAATTTGATATGTCTCCCGTAAGCGGCCCCTATCCCGATCTACACCGAATGGCTGATATCGGTAAACAGGGGGTTAAGGTGCTTCTATCTGAGAGCACAAATGCCGAAAGGCCCGGATTTACTCCTTCAGAACGGTCGGTTGGTGGACATATTCTGGATGCATTCGCGAGGGCTGAACAGCAGGTATTCATAACCACGTTCGCTTCCAACGTAAACCGAGTCCAGCAAATCATCGATGCAGCGTTGGAGACCAATCGCAAGTTGGTTCTGCTCGGTCGGAGTATGGTAAATGTTGTATCGGTGGCAAAAGATCTCGGTTACTTGAAATTACCCGATGATCTTCTGATTGATGCAAAAATGACGGAGCAATACCCGCCGGAGAAAATTGCGATATTATGCACAGGTAGTCAGGGCGAACCAATGGCTGCACTGTCACGATTGGCTAGCTCCAAGCATCCCCATATAGAAATTTTACCCGGTGATACGGTTATTATCGCTGCAGGAGCTATCCCGGGGAATGAACGAAATCTTGCGCATGTTATCGACAACTTATACGTGTTGGGTGCAAAAGTGGTCTATGGATCAGGTAGTTCAGCAGGTATGCATGTTTCAGGGCATGGTAGCCAGGAAGAACTTAAATTAATGCTGACCTTGATGAAACCTGAATACTTGATTCCCGTTCATGGTGAATTTCGGATGCTGTACCAGCACCGCTTGCTGGCAGAATCAGTAGGGATACCTAATGAGAATGTGTTCATTGTTCGTAATGGTGAGACGGTACAGATTGAAGCTGGAAAAGCTCTCCTTGGACCAAAGATACCTGCTGGTAACAGCCTGGTAGATGGGTTAGGGATAGGTGACATAGGTAATATCGTACTGCGTGACCGGAGACAGCTGTCCTCAGACGGGATGTTAATCATCGTTACAACCTTGAGTAAAAATCAAAGGCAGATGCTTGTGGCACCAGAGGTTATTTCTAGAGGCTTTGTGTATGTGAGAGATTCTGAAGCACTCATGAACGAAATTCATGAGAATGTAAAGTCCATCATGGATAACTTAACGGAATCAGAAATGAGCCAGTGGAACGTGATTAAACAAACATTAAAGGATAATATCGGCCGGTTAATTTACAGTCAGACAAAGAGAAGACCGATGATTTTACCAATCATCATTGAAATATAGCACCAACAAAAAGGATACCCAGTGGCTCATTGGGTATTCTTTTTGTATATTATTTATATAGGATGCGAAAACATTTGAATTGATTCATCCATTAGTTGAATTTATTAAATTAAAGGGGGGTGAAGGTTAAAATGACAGAAGGAAAAAGAATCATTGAGGTTGTACCATATAACCCCGAATGGAAAACCGAATTTGAAAAGATTAAGAAAATGATATCGAGTTATATCGGTGATTTAATTCTAGCTATTGAACATGTTGGAAGCACCTCAGTGGAGGGTTTATCAGCTAAACCGATTATTGATCTTGATGTAGTCATTGAGAGTTATGATGTATTTCCAAGCATTGTTGAACGATTAGAACAGCAAGGATATGAGTATGAGGGGAATTTAGGGACAGAGGGACGAGAAGCATTTCGGAGGCTTTTTAACGATGGATGCATGAAGTATCATCTTTATGTATGTCCTAAAGACGGAAAAGGATATTTAGAACATATTGCATTTCGGGATTATTTACGTGGAAATGAATTAGCTCGAAAAGAATATGAATTATTAAAAATAAGGCTTGCTGAAACACACCGTTTCGATATTGATTCATACAGCAATCACAAGACTGAATTTGTAAAAGATATTTTAAAAAAGACCTTATACAATGTCTCTTATAACAACGGGTAAAAGGCGTGAGCGAAAAGGGGAGAATAGCCCCCAATTACATGCCTATAGCAAGTGCTGAGTTTGTTCAATTTCAATGGAGGGAAGCGTAGATCGCTTCTCTCCATTTTTGTGTCTATTGTACTGATATTTTTCCCGAACCTGTTTTGAGATTAACCTTATATAATCCACTACCCGATTGACCTTCCGTCTTTTTATTGCTCTGTTGATGATTCTCCAAAGGAATGGAAATTGATCGACTTCCACTGCCTGATTGCAGGAGCCAACTGGCATCCGGATTGTCATCATTTAACGATACCTTCACATTACCGCTTGAAACTGAAACAGAAATATCGCTATGGAATTTCGCGAAATCAAGAGAGATGTTGCCGCTCTTGCCTTTTACTACTAGGTTATGGGTTTGTAACTCACTTCCCGCAACATTACCAGATGAACCATCAATGAGCACCTCTCCTTTATAATCAGACGGAATGCGCACTTTAATCTGAGGCATCTTTCCGATATTTAACATGCGAGTAATATCGTTTTTTAATCGAATTTTGATTTTTTGCTTACTCTTATCCATAACAATCCCCGGCCCATTGTCGTGAAAGAGCAAGGAGACTTCCAGTGAATCAATATCTGCCGATTCCACATTTAATTTGGTGCTACCATGATCGATTTGAAGAACATCTACATCTTCTAGGGAGACACTTTGTACATTTTCGGTTGCCTCGTCGCTTCCGTTCCCACAAGCGCTTAGTAAAAACATGACAAGAACTAGAAGCATAATAAATCGGAATTTCATTTTAACCACTCCTTATGTTTGCTAGATCTCATTGTATTAGATGACGTAACGTCACCTTCAAGTGCTTTTTCAAGAAAAACACTTGTAAGTGACGCGACGTCATCTTGTATGATGAAAAAATCCTGCCAATCCCAACGTAAAGTAACGCTTTATTAGCTTTCGACAATGGTATTGGTGATTAGATCTAATTACAGAGAAGGAAAAAGAGGGGGGAGTTAAGATGAAGCAAGAAGATATCGTTATTTACGCATGTGTAATTATTGGTGCCGGTATAGGGCTAATGCTTGGCAGTGCATTTCCAGGTGTTCTAGTCGGTTTGGGGATTGGGTATCTAATTAAATTTTCTTTTAAAAAAGAGGATTAATGCTGCTTTATTATTTATTTCACGTAAAAAGGCTTGAACATGACGTAACGTCACCTTGTATAGTCGGTTTATACGATAAAAAGAAAGTAGGTGTTTGAATCGATTCCTATTCAAAAAATAACAAAACAGACGGGTATCACCGTTAGAACGCTGCGTTACTATGATCAGATCGGTTTATTGATCCCTTCAGCGAGGACAGAGGGGAAACATCGGATGTATAGCGATCAAGAATTAAAGAAGCTGCAGCAAATTCAATTTTTAAAAAGCTTAGGCTTCAGCCTCCAAGAAATTTCAGACATGCTCAAGAACCGAGAGTGGAATTGGTCAACTAGTTTGAAAAATCAATTAAACTATGTTCTTAATGAACAAAAAAAGTTAGAACAGATAGAGTCTGCTTTGCGAGGGTTGCTTCATTGTATCGCGGTGGAAGGAGAAACGAGTTGGACAGTTATTCAACAACTTATCCAACTATCGGGAAGTGATACGGCGTTAAGGCAAGCGTTCCGTAATCAAATGTTTGAAGAGCACGAAAAGGAATTGCTGAGTCTACTTCCTAATATGAATAGAGACGATCCTGACTCTCTAGAATGGATCGCTTTGCTGGGACAGCTCAAAAGACATATGAACGACGGACCGGAATCGCCTGATGTTCAACGAATCGTAGGACGAATGGATGAGAAACGATTGGAGAGTTTTGGGGAGGAAGACGCCTTCGTAGAAAAAATATGGGAGATCAGAAACTCGCCGGATCAGTCTGAGCAAATGGGTTTATACCCAATAGAACAAGAACTTCTTGAACTGATGGACCGAGCATTTGATATATATTTGGCTCGCAAGAAAGAACACCCTGAACAGGAGGAGAGATTTTGACCATAGAACTGCTTCTTTCCGTTGGGGCTTTGTCATTGTTAGATACGCTAAGCCCAGCCACGATAGGAGTAACCGTTTATTTACTACTTGCTGAGAAGGAACGGCTTGTACCACGTTTACTCGTCTACTTGATAACAGTAGCAGGATTTTACTTCTTTGTTGGCGTTTTGCTTATGCTCGGATTAGATGCCGTTTTTGAATCAATGTCCGGCATTTTTCAGAATCGGACGGTAAGCTGGATCATGGCTATAGTTGGAGGAGCCCTATTTATCGCCAGTTTTTATGTCCCTACAAATAAGACATCTGAACCACGTCGTCCAAAATCAAAAAGCATCGGTGCGATGATTGGTCTCGGATTTACCACTTCATTGATTGAGGTGGCGACAGCACTGCCTTATTTTGCGGCGATTGGGCTTATGACCACTGCGAAATTGCCAATTGTTCAGTGGGTTCCCATATTGGTTGCATACAATTTTATCATGATTCTACCTCCTTTATTGCTGTTTGGATTTCACCTCGTATTTGGTCGTTTGATGCAAAGACCCTTAGAGAAGCTTAGGGTGAAAATCGCCAAAAGCTCCGGATCGGCACTTTCCTGGATTATGTGTATTGCCGGACTTATTCTGCTGTTGAACAGCATAGATAATTTGTAATTTAATAGGCTAAAATACAATATAAGTCATTGATATTAGCTAATCGCAGCTAATCAATAGTAATAATATTTATTCATATCCTATCCTCCATCATTTTTCATTATCATGTACAACTTGAAGACGCTTAAAAGAAGCAGGAAGTTTCGTTACTTTCTCAAAAAAGTGATTTGCATTTATTGTCCAAAATTCAGCATATTCACAAATAGGTATAATAGGTTATACTGTAATATGCATTTAAATATACATAGTCATTCATGAATGTACATCAGGAGGATATGAATGGGACAAGCAGAGGGATCATTACAGAAAAAATTAAAACCTAGACATATCAGTTTTATGGCTATGGGTGGTGTAATCGGAACAGGGATTTTTAAAGGTAGTGCTGAAACGATTGGTTTGGCTGGACCTGGGGTTATCATGTCCTATATATTTGCAGGGCTGTTGCTTCTGGTTGTAATGGCAGCCATGGCAGAAATGGCGACCGTATATCCAAACCGGAATATGAAGGATTTTGTCCGCGAAGCTTTTGGGGAAAAGGTCTCATTTGTCATGGGTTGGATGTACTGTTTCATGTGGTTGTCTGTGTGTGTTATAGAGGTTATTGCTGCGGGAAGCTTCCTGCAATATTGGTTTACAGAAGTGCCGTTATGGATGCTAAGTCTGGCCTGTGCCGCCTTTATTGTTCTTATCAATTTGTTGAGTGTAGGTACCTTTGGAGAATTTGAATTTTGGTTGGCGGGAATAAAAATTGCTATGATCATCATTTTTATCGTGTTAGGAGCATGTCTGATATTCGGTATTATTCCAAGTAATAATACACCTTACCTGCAAAATTACACGACTGCCGGAGGCTTTTTACCGAATGGCTGGACTTCAGTAATCTCTGCAATGCTCGTCGTGATGTTCTCCTACGGTGGGTCCGAGCTTATCGGATTAACACTGACTGAAACGGAAAATGCTGAACGTATATTGCCCAAGGTGGTTGGCAACTTTATCTTACGAATCATTCTGTTTTTCACCTTGCCAATTCTAATTATTTGCGGTTTAATTCCTTGGAATCAGCTGGGGGCCGAGAGCAGTCCGTTCGTACAGGTGCTAACAGCGACCGGACTTTCGGGTGCGGCTCATATTATGAATTTCATCCTAATAACGGCTGTACTATCGGCGGCCAATTCGGGTATTTACGGTGCATCTCGAATGCTTTATTCCATGGCAGCGGCAGGTGAGGCACCTAAGTCTTTGGCCAAAACTAACCGAAAGGGCAGTCCAGTAAATACGCTTTTGCTGTGTGCGGTCATTTTGCTTGCTGGCTCTATGCTGGGGCTATTCGCACAGGATCAGCTTTTCCGTATACTAATGGCTGTTCCGGGATTCGTTGTGATTCTGGTATGGATTTGTATTGCTCTATCCCAGCTGAAGTTACGTAAGCAGTATCCTGTTAAACCTGCCTTCAAAGTATGGGGATATCCCTATGTGACAGGATTTGTAGTTGTATGTCTTTCAGTTATTGCAACCATGTTCCTCTTTGAAAGTCAGAACCGATTCAGTATTGGGACTTGTCTTGGGGTTCTGCTCATACTTATCGTTACGTCCTTTGTCAAATTCCGTTCTAACCGGGTTTGAAACGGGAACGAATGTTCTTAAAAGTGATTGACATCCTATTTGATCCAATATATACTATTATCAAATCGAAAGAAGTGCGGGAGAAGCACCTCGCAGGACAGGCTATAAAGCCTTTCTTGTGGGGTGCTTTTTTGCGCTTCCTTTGAGGATGAATGGATAAGGGAGATGATTGTTTTGTTGCAACGAAGAAGCAAATATTACCGTTATATAAGTGGTCTGGTAATTCTAACCATGTGTGTCCTACTGCTTGTGGCTAGACCGCCCTATGTAGAGGCTTCAAATACTGGGTGGGATGCTGCGTTAACAAGCATTGACCAGTTGCATGACAGCTTTACCGCATTGGAATTAGCCAATAAACAGGATAAGCAGCAAGTACAGGTGCTGCGCAAGCAAAACAATGACAAGCTTAAAGAAATTAATTCGAAAGTACAGCTCATTGACAAGGTAAAGCTCGACAAGTTAAAGACAGAAGCAGACCAGACTCAGAAAAAATACGCTCCTTTGCTTGCGGAATATACTGATCTCGGCAAGAAAGCGACAGAAGCGAGGAAACGTAAAGATCGAAAGTCTGTTCTTCTGTATGATCTCAAGCGAAACCGTATAAAGGCTTCTACTAATGCGGCGCGACAGGAGATCAAATTGAAAAAGGATGCTTTAACAGCTGCGAAGAAGCAGGCTGCAGCAAAAGCCAAAATCGTTAAAGATGCTTTAGTACCGGTGCAAACGCTAAAGAAACAAATAACAACCGAAAACAAAAAAATAACAGACATCAATAAAAATAAAATTGAAGCGAATAAACGTTATAATGCAGCTGTCAAGCAGGGAGATGCTATAAAGGCTGCAGCAGAATTAAAGCTGATCATTGGCGATCTCAACCAAATTCATGCTTCACAGAAGAAGATATTTGTATGGGAGGGGAATATTCGGAGTACAATTCATGCTGCAGAGGCCAAGCTCTTGAAATAAGTGTCTGCTTCGAATTTAGCTGATTTACTGTTCAGTAAATGAAGATATTACACTGAAGTCGTATAAAGAAGCGCTCTCCTTTTTAGGGAATCGCTTCTTTATTGATTGTTAAGATGAAAATATACGTTAAGTTGGGATTTTGATGGGTAAGTGTGGCGTGTGGAATTGACTCTATCCGAGAGCGGATATATAATGGTCACAACAACTATAGTCATATCTATTATACAGGAGGATACCATTGGAATTAGAAAAGTATATAGGTGTTATCGTACACCGTGCAGATTTAAAGCTTAACAATTACTATCAATCCGTAGTGAATCCTTTTGATATAACCGTGGATCAATGGGAAATCTTAGTTATACTTTGGGAGAAGGAAGGGATCACTCAAAAAGAACTTGCGGAAAGGCTTTATAAAGATCAGACAAACATTGCCCGAATGCTGTTCAAACTCGAAAAAAAGGGCTTTATTCATCGTGTAACCCATGAAACGGACCGCAGATCGTTACGTGTATATCTAACTGTTAAAGGCCGGGAGGTCAAAGACGATATCCTTGCACCATCGATAGAAGCCTATAAGAAAACGATCGAAGGATTAACCGAGGATGAAGTTGAAACATTTAGAAGAATACTTGCTGTCATGTACAATAACGTTAAGGACCTATAAAAAATCTAGTTTCGTCCTTATGATATTTTTCGGTCATATAGTTGCTATAGCAACTATCATCATGACTAGTTTATTTCCTGAGCAATTTTTTTACTCGTTAAGACAATTACTGCTTTGAATAGTAGATGGAGGCATGAGAATGGAAAAAGCTGAAAGAAAGACAGGTATTTTTGACGTTCAATATAGAGCATTGACGATCGGCATCATTTTGGCAGTTACTACCGTAGCATTCGAGGGCTTGGCTATCACGACGATTGCTCCCAGTCTGGCACAGGATTTAAACGGTATTCATTTATACGGATGGATACTCAGCGCATTTCTATTGTCGCAAATATTGGGAACGATGGTTATCGGGCAGCAAATTGGCAAAATCGGCGTGTTTCGTTCATTTACCTTGTCTATCGCTATTTTTGTTGTGGGTATTCTGATTGCGGCCACCTCCTTGAATATGCCGATGTTGATCGGTGCAAGAGCATTTCAAGGCTTCGGTGCCGGTGCTAGTATAACTTGCATTTACTATAGCATTACACTCAGCTATCCTGATGCATTGAGAACAAAAATTTTGGGAGCTTTTTCAAGCGCTTATATTTTACCTGCTTTGATTGGGCCTTATATTGCCGGATTACTAGCAGAGTATGTATCGTGGAGATTCGTATTCTGGATTGTATTGCCATTGATTGGGTTGGCCGTATTGCTCACGCTTCCTTCATTTCGTAAACTGCAAGCCAATAACATCTCGGTTAAAAAAAGAAGCCACAAGGAAGGCTATGCCTTATTGCTGACGATCGGAGCGGGTCTGCTTTTGGCTGGATTAGGATTTGTAACCGAATGGAAAGGCTTCGCACTTTCGCTTATTGGTATGGTCATAATGATTCAACCTCTAAGAAAGCTGCTTCCCGAAGGTACTTTTCTCGTCAAAAAGGGGTTGCCGGCGATCATTGTTACAAGAGGGTTGTATGTTACATGCTACCTTGCCACTGAAAGTTATGTTGTATTGGCTCTTACGGAAGTTAAGGGATTCTCAGCAGACCTTGCCGGGCTGATCGTTGCCGCAGGCGCGTTAAGTTGGTCGACAGCTGCTTGGCTGCAATCCAAACTTGATGAGAGGGACCTTGGTCGTGGTAGAAAAAAACGGGTTACTGCCGGGGTCGGTTTGATGATCGTCGGTGTATCGTTAGTCATATTGGCTATTGGGCTTGACAGTAGCGGAATTGTATTTGCATTGGTTTCCCAAATAATAACAGGATTCGGCATCGGATTGGCAAATCCAACTACGGGCGCCATTGCGATGCAGCATGCCCGGGCTGGAGAAGAAGGTGAGATTTCTGCCTACCTTCAATTCGTTGATACGTTTGGTCCAGGATTGAGCATCGGAATAGGCGGAGCTTTAATTGCCGTAAGCGAAAACATAAGCCAAGGTATTTTTATGGGGATCCTGATGACCTTATTTATTCAGCTGCTGTTTGTCATATTGAGCTTTATCGTATCATTTCGTATTGCTGATAGGAGCGATTAAGTCGTATATTTTTAACAGGATCAAGTTATCCCTTATAATATTAGATAAAGAACTGCTAGGGTAAAATATGAGATGGCGGTCTAATTGAACGAAGGGGCTCATCAAATTGGCAACAAGCAGAAAGCAAATTTTAGAACGGATGCTTCAACAAGCTATAACTGGAGAGCATATCATTGGCGTTGCGGCGGGAGCGGGAATATCAGCTAAATATGCGGTAAAAGGCGGAGCAGATCTTATTTTGGCATTGAATTCGGGACGGTTCAGACAAATGGGGTTGGGTTCCATTGCAGGCTTGATGCCTTATGCGAATTCCAATGAAATGGTAATGGAGTATGGCTCGCGTGAGATTTTGTCCGTTGTTGGGGATAAACCTGTTGTATTTGGACTTTGCGGGACAGATCCCACTATAGAACTGACATCGTATTTGGATACGATTCAAAACAGCGGTTTTTCCGGCATCATCAATTATCCGACGGTCGGTCTGATCGACGGACAGTTTCGTGAAGCGTTGGAGGAAGAGGGAATGTCATACCTTCAAGAAGTAGAGGCTGTCCGGCTCGCACATGAACGGGATATGTTTACGATGGCTTTTGTATTTAATGCAGAGCAGGCGGCTTTCATGCTGGATGCGGGGGCCGATGTGATCTGCGCCCACTTGGGGGTAACGGCAGGCGGATTGATGGGTACAAAAAAAGTATATTCTCTGGAAAAGGGAGCGGAGATCGCGAGACAGATTTTTGCTGTATGTGATGCTTCTAATCGGAATCCTATAAAACTCGTATATGGCGGACCGGTCCATACTCCGATTGATGTGCAGTATATGTATGATAATACAACTGCGATGGGATATGTGGGCGGCTCCAGCTTCGAACGGATTCCGACAGAGGAGGCGATCGTAGATACAACACATCGGTTCAAGGTTACTGGCCATTTGGAGCAGGACCAACAACTGATGGATAAGCTGAACGCTTTAGATGAGCCGTATGATTATGTGACTTTTGTTAAGGAGCATATTGCCCATAACTACATGAACAACATTTCACTCACAGAGATTGCGGACCAAATTCATGTTTCGCGGACACACTTAAGCGCGCTTTTTAACAAGGAAGTGGGCTGCACGTTTCCGGAATACTTAGCGAAATACCGAATTCATAAAGCGCAGGACGTGATGAAGCATACGAAGCTTTCATTATCAAGGATTGCGGAGCTGGTCGGATATCCTGATTATGTGCATTTCAGTAAAACGTTTAAAAAATACGTCGGTGTTACCCCGCAAAACTTTCGTAAACAAACATAAGACAAATATACATAAATATCATACACCCATACGATTACTTTATCTTGAAAGCGCTGTAATATTGGGTTGTAAAGGTTCACGGCGGTGGTCCTGGCAGGGCTGGCGGCGGATACTGATAGCATGTTTAACGAAGGAGGTTATTTAGTGAAAACGATAGCCATTGCAGGAACATTTGATTCAAAAGGTGCAGAGTTTTTATATGTGAAATCGGTCATTGAAAGTCTCGGTTTAAACGCATTTACAATACACAGTGGTGTGTTCGAGCCCATGTTTACACCTGATGTATCCAACACCGAAGTTGCAGAGGCTGCGGGTATCGATATTCATGAAATAGCTGCCAGAAAAGACCGGGCTGCCGGGACAGAAGCTTTGGCAAAAGGAATGGAAATAATCATTCCGAAGCTGTATGCAGAAGGGAAATTTGACGGAATCCTTTCCTTTGGAGGAACAGGGGGAACGTCTATTGTCACCGCAGGCATGCGAGGTTTGCCGATCGGGGTTCCCAAATTGATGGTATCTACCGTAGCTTCCGGCAATACAGAACCCTATGTGGGGACAAGTGACATCATCATGTTTCCGTCCATCGTTGATGTATCTGGCCTTAATTCGTTTTCCACCAAAATATTTACCAACGCAGTACATGCCATTGCGGGTATGGTACAGTTTGAATCGGCACCGCCTCAGGACAAAAAGCCGTTAATCGCAGCCACTATGTTTGGCGTCACGACACCATGTGTGAATTTCGCCAGAGAATACTTAGAGAATTTGGGCTACGAGGTACTGGTGTTCCATGCAACCGGCACGGGCGGAAAAACGATGGAAAGCCTGATCGAAGGAGGCTTTATCGACGGGGTGCTGGATCTCACAACAACCGAATGGTGCGACGAGCTTGTCGGTGGTGTGTTAGCTGCCGGGCCGCATCGGCTTGAGGCAGCCGGACGCTGCAAAGTACCACAGGTCGTATCGACTGGCGCGCTGGATATGGTCAATTTTGGTCCCTATGATTCGGTACCGACAGCTTTCAAGGGCCGCAATTTGTATAAACACAACCCGTCGGTAACCTTGATGCGGACTACAGTGGAGGAGAATCGTAAGCTTGGTGAAATTATTGCGGATAAATTGAATCAGGCGAACGGCCCGACGGTGTTAATGCTTCCTTTGCAAGGTGTCTCCATGCTCGATGTAGAGGGAGAGCAGTTTAGAGGGACCGAAGAGGACGAAATGCTGTTTAACACACTAAGACAGAATATTGACCGCCAGACGGTTGAGCTGATTGAAGTAGACACAGATATTAATGATCAGGCTTTTGCCATCGCGGCTGCCAAGAAATTGGTGGAGATGATGAAGCAACATTAACAGCTGAATATTATGAACTGAATTTATCGCTGAACACGACGAACTAAATGACCCCCAGGGAGGCAATCATACAATGAAGACTAGAACAGAGATTTTGGCCCAATTAAAAGCAGAGGTAGCGGCTGGAAATGTACTTTTGGGTGCAGGTGCAGGAACCGGGATTTCGGCTAAAAGTGCTGAGGCAGGCGGCGTTGACCTGATCATTATTTATAACTCGGGACGTTACCGGATGGCTGGCCGCGGCTCACTCGCCGGGCTTATGGCGTATGGCGATGCTAACCAAATCGTGGTGGAGATGGGAAATGAGGTGCTTCCTGTTGTTAAAGAGACACCGGTGCTGGCTGGAGTGTGCGGAACGGACCCATTCCGGATTATGGATATTTTCTTGAAACAGCTTAAAGAGCAAGGATTCGCAGGTGTTCAAAACTTCCCAACAGTTGGTCTGATCGATGGCCTGTTCCGCGCAAATCTTGAAGAGACAGGAATGGGTTATGATCTGGAAGTTGATATGATCCGTAAAGCCCATGAGATGGATCTGTTGACAACACCTTATGTGTTTGATGTCGATCAAGCGAAAAAGATGGCCGAAGCCGGTGCTGATGTCCTGGTCGCTCATATGGGCCTGACTACAAAAGGAACGATTGGCGCTAAAACTGCGCTGACTCTCGATGACTGCGTGGACAAAATTCAGGCGATTTGTGACGCAGGCAAAGCAGTCAACCCGGATATCATGATCCTCTGCCATGGCGGTCCAATTGCCGAACCGAAAGATGCGGAGTATGTATTGTCGAAAACCAAAGGAGTTGAAGGTTTCTTCGGAGCATCCAGCATTGAACGTTTTGCAACGGAAGTCGGTATCAAACAGCAAACGGAAGCTTTTAAAAATATATTGAAGTAGGATTGCATTGAAAATCCTGAAACGATAGCACCTGCCATAGCTATAGTTCCACCCGGAGACTTGGATTTGTCGAAGGGGGAGCCAGCTATGGCTTTTTTGCGTTATATGAAAGCCTGGCTGAATGGGTAAGGGATCAATAAAAGCGCAAGAAGTCGCTGAATTTTTGGACATTTTTATGTATAGTAGAAAGAGTGAAAGGAGGTGATCAATATGAGCACTGTACACATGCTGGTCGGCATTCCGGGCAGCGGAAAAAGTCATTATGCAAAAGAATTGTGCAAACGACAAAGGGCTGCGCACGTTGCAACCGATTCGATTCGAAACAGGTTATTCGGAAGCGAATCTAAGCAAAAAAATGCGTATGCGGTATTTGACGAAGCTTTTGCGGAAATCGATCATGCTTTGCAAACGGGCCGGAATGTCGTGTTTGACGCTACAAATGTCAGCCGCGACCGGAGGTTTAAATTTTTGAAGAGATTCAAGAATGTTCCTGTCGAATGCCATGTATGTATTACTCCTTACGAGATCGTAAGAGAACGAATACAAGCGAGAAAAAGGCGGATCGACGACAAGATATTAACCAAGTATGCCAAGAACTTTGAGTTTCCTGTCATTGGAGAAGGCTTTCATGCCGTGCATATCGTCCATACTTCAGACGAAGTTATGATTGAAAGGACAGAGCTGGAAAAACATCTTGCTGGCAATTCGGATCATGATGAGCTGTTTGATTATTTGTCCAAATCCCCATACTTCCGAGTCATGCTGGGATATGATCAGGAGAATCCCCATCATTCCAAAACGTTGTCAGAGCATACCTTTGCGGTCATGGAATACATCAACGTCTGTTACGAAGGTGAAGATTTGCTTGCGATGCAGTTAGCAGCCTTGTTTCACGATGTGGGTAAACCGTTTTGCAAGGTATGGAAGCAGAATCGGGGATATTATTCGTATTTTGGACACGAGCATGTATCCGCTGCAATAGCTTGTCATGTTCTTAAAGAGCTTGGTTATGACCAAGATTTTATCTTGAAGGTTGTGAATATAGTAAGTTTCCACATGGAGATTTTACACGGAGGGGACGCAGGAGCGTCTAAAATTTATCATTTGCTCGGAGAGGATTTACTAGCCCAAATGTACTTCTTCGCTGAAGCAGATACATTCGCAAAATAAAGAGGTGATACCATGAAAATGAAATATCCGAAAACGATGCATCTTCCTTGGTCAAGGGGTTATACGGATGATGACAAGATTCTCCGGAATACCGATCATTTTGCAGGACAAGAGGTGGTCATAACGGAAAAAATGGACGGGGAGAATACGACGATGTACTCTGATTTCATTCACGCAAGATCCCTTGATAGCAAGGACCATCCCTCCCGGCATTATGTCAAGACGCTGCATGGTGGAATTAAGCATCTGATACCGGAAGGATATCGGTTGTGTGGGGAAAATGTTTATGCCAAACATTCATTGTTGTATACATCTTTGCCCAGCTATTTCATGCTGTTTTCCGTTTGGAATGAACATAACGTTAGCCTATCTTGGGATGAGACCGTAGAGTGGGCGTCCCGCCTTGGAGTTGCTATAGTCCCTGAGTTGTACCGGGGGATTTGGAACGAAGAAGCCGCCAAAAAGTGCTATACGAAGCAATCCTGCTGTGGCGGAGAGCAAGAAGGCTATGTGGTGAGACTGACATCTGCATTTGCATATAAAGAGTTCAAGCATTGTGCGGCCAAATTTGTCCGTAAAAATCATGTGCAAACCGATGAGCATTGGTTAAGTAAACCGATCGAGCCCAATAGAGTAGCCCGTTGTTAATTTAAATAAACAGGAGAGGCTGAGTATCATGTAATCCCGAATAATGAAACCAATATAAAATGGCAACTGTTTGTTATTTTATGAAAAAATTAAGCACCAACACTCAATTGCTCTAGCTGATGTAGTATGGCTTGCCCCGTATGCTTCCACTTTGCAAAATCCTCAGGATCAGCTTCCACCCAAAGTTCGTACACTTCTGACCGGTCGCTATTGTCCATGTTTAAGGCAATCTGGATTAATCCGATGACCTTTTGAAGCAACTCCAATGTGATCTGTGATTTCACGGCAGTCAGATCGATTTTTTCTGAAAGCCGATGAACTGGATGAACACCATATGCTTCGAGAATCAATTCTCCCGCTGCGAGAATGCAGCTTCCTTCATCGACTTCCATATATTCTTCTTCAGACCATGTAGTTTCCACATATTCTATCTGGTTAACGATAGCAGAGTAGTCACGTTCCACGATGATTAAAAAATCACCCGCACCATCATTATCAAATACACCTGTTTCCCATGCTCCCATATGTAACAACCTCCTTCAGAATCAGTGTAACGACAATGGAAAAAGAATTGAATAGGAAAAACATACTATAAAGTTAGGTCGAAAGAGGTTTTCAGACGTATAAATCATGCTCATAATTGATAATTGTTGCCATAAAGCTTTATACTTTATTAAGTAATCAGGCTCTTGGACCCCTTCCTTCTGATTCGTCTATCAATGGGCAATAGGGATTCTAATCTCCTGATTTTTTTAGTTTAATTACAGATACCGAAGGTAACGTCGTAAAGGTCATCGGTTAACAACTTATTGTCACATTCGACGGTACGACGCTATCAGAAAGTCCGCGTACAATTAGTCCTCTAGGTGAAAGGAGTAGATCTCATGAGGATACTGTCACCTTACCTTAGCTCCTTAATTGAAGATCTGGATACGCCAAATAGAATTAACGTGCTTGATCAAATAGGACAGTCCGGTGAATACTATGCCATTCCACATATACTACCTTTGATGGATAGCGAAGATGGCAAGATAGTGGGTTCTGCCGAAATGGCGGTTTCTAAGCTACTTGATTCCTGCCCTGCCCTTGAACTGGCTTGGCTGAATGAGCATATTCGAGCTTGGCATCCATCTCTGACGGAGTGGAAAAGAGTAACAAATCGTTTGGTGGAAGCCATGGACCAAGCCAGCTTTACTCGACTGTCTATGAGCAGCATGCATTGGAGCGGATACGTCCGTGAGGCGGCTGTTAAAAGATTAGCAGAGGAGGATAACGGTAGGGCTTTTCCGTTTCTGCTCCTGCGAATGAACGATTGGGTACCGGAGATCCGTAATATCGCTAGGAAATCTCTGGAACAAAGGCGTACTTCCAATAATGCACGGCACTGGATTCAAAACATATCACTTGTTGATCGTCTTCTAACATGCGGCCGAGATTCTTTTGAGTCGTTTGTGAAGTCGATTCATCAGCTTCTGCGGGGGAGTGAATGTACGGAGGCACTGACCGAAGCACTTACTTCGCAGGACAATAAAATTCGCAGGTTTGCATATCGGGCATCTGTTGAAGCCGAGGGCGCTGATGCTGCAGCTGTTATCGAACAGGCATTCATGGATCGTGATACAGAAATACGCCGCTGGGCATCGCAAAAGGTTGAAATGTGGCTTGAAAATGAAAGTCTGTATAAGATACTGCTGCGAATGAAAAGTGATCCAGTACCTTCCATCCGAAGGGAAAGCCTGGCTTTACTTGCAGTCTATTTCCCCGATGCTGCCAAGGAAATTTTAATAGACAGGCTTCTGGATTACAATATGACGGTTAGGGAGACGGCACGACGGTATTTGAACCATCTTCAACCGATGGATTATTCCGAGTATTATCTGGACGTCATCTGGAATGGGCAGGAGCAGCATCTTGCAGCGGCAATCGCAGGTTTGGGAGAAACAGGTCAGGATTTTGAGAACGAAGTGCTGTTTGAATATTCAGACCATCCGAGTGTCTCCGTGCGGAAGGCTGTTCTGCGTGGTCTTGCTAAGTTAAACCCTGTACCGTATGCATCTCTATTTACTGACTCGCTCCAAAGCGAGCAGCCTGGTATCTCACGTGAAGCTTCTCGTGCACTCCGACGATATCCATACTTGGTCAACCCGGATGAACTAGCCTCAATAATGTCCCGGGAGCAGCCGGATCATGTGATGCGGAATGCTCTGCGCCTGTTGCCTGCTTTTGATAGATGGAAACAGCTTGAGATTTTGCTAGATCTACTGACATATACGAGAAAAGATAGGTTTAAAGTTAAAATACGGGAGCAGCTTGTAACTTGGGCGGAGTCTTCAAATCGCAAGTTTACAGGTCGACCTAGGGAAAATGACATTACACGTATCCATAATAAACTGGATCACAGCAGGTCTGAAATGGAAGATGTCGTTCTTGCAAAGATAGAATGGTTTATAAACACATGAAATACATAAAAGAAATCTATTGACTGATTTTTTGATAGGAGGACAACTCATTGAACCAGGATGCAGAAGCATTTTTGAACGATATATGGAGTCATATTACAGCTATTTACGATAAAGAGAGTCAGAGAATTAGTGAGTTAAAAGACCGAAGTCGGCTTCAGGCGGGAGTATATGACTACCTGAAAGTGGCGTGGAGAAAAGGGAAATTCAACTGGGCCCAGGGCAAAATCCATATCGACATTTATGAACCATTCTCTTGGAGCGATAGCTCTTATAAATTCGAAGCGGGTACTTACATAGTAGAATTGACGGATGAAATTTTAATTCATGATTTTTTCCCAGCTCTGTGTGACCGGATGGATAAACTATTCCAATCGGACGATTATGGCCCCAACTTTTTTGATTACCGGTTTGAAATCGTGTTTGAGTTTGAGCGGGAGCGATCTAAACTGTACCACTCCCAATGTTTATTAAACGAAGAAAAACTACGGGGTCTCAAACAGACGCTGGATCTCTTTATTGATACTAAAATTTTGTCGGACCCTCCAGTATTGCCAAAAGAAAACGACGGGTCTTTCTTCGCTCGTCATCTAATGAATCCCGATCTAATGGAACAGCGACAGGAAATAATCGAACCGTTGATCCGGCGTCTTAGTGACAAGCTACGCACAAATAGAGAACGAACTGATAAGTGGACATACCAGTATACTTCGGCTTTCAAGAACTGGGCTGAGGAGCGGTTTTTAAATCAATATTTTGACCGGTCCGGAAATTTCGATTTGGATTGGGTTCTGAAAAATGAGACCGAGCGTAATGAACTAAATGTTCAAGAGCTGGACTTTTTCATTTATGCGGCCTTGCAGATCGGACCAAAGGAACCAGACACCCGAGAGAAGTACTTGAAACTCGCCGTTGAGCTCGGATCGAAGCAAGCAGCGGACTACTTGAAACAAGGAAGCGGTCTCTTTGAAAGTGTGTATAATAGCAATCTAATTCAAGGAAAAGCCAATGATGTTATACAAACCATTGAAATTCGTATTGTATCCGAAGAAGAAGCCGCCTACGGTGAGGCACTGGAATTTATCAGTAATCTTCTGCGGCAAGGTTTTCCGAAAGGGTACAAGCTTAAGCTGAAGAGTAAAGAAAAGCACTACTTACCGTTAAAAGAGCTGGCGAAGTCAGGTCATCATCGGTTTTTTGCTAATGCAGTGCGTTATCCAGCGTTATTCCCTCAACTTGCAGCATATGCGGGGCTTGCTATGGAGGAGTTCGAATGGTACCAGGATGTGGAGCCTAGTGAGAAATCTGTCATGCCTGGAACCTATGCGGTATTCGGTCTCGGCTTGTACAGTGACGCCTATTTTTCGTTAGTTCAGCGTTATATGGAATTGGTTGATGAGGAGCATCAGTCTGCGCAAGACGGTTATGCTAAAGCTTTTATCGAAGCTCACGGCCTTACAGCAGAGCATATGCCTGTATTCGTCTCTATTTTGCTTGGGGGTAACCAGTCGGCGAAACCTGTAAAAAACATAGTAATTGATACTCCTGAACTTGGTCATGCACTTTTACGGGAGCTTGAGACAAAAGAAGATTATGAACGTGAAGTTGTAATATACCGCATTTTCGGAAGCAACAAAAAGCTGGCGCAGGCGGCAAAAAAAGAGTCATCACCTTTAAAAGAACAACTTGAGCAATTGTTGGAATTGTTAGGATAAAGATAACCATTGTGGAGGTTAGTCATCATGTGGACTATTCGTTTTGAACATGAATTTGCCAAATATCCAGGTGTGACAGATGAGCAAATCAGCATTTTTCTGAATGCATGGAACAAAAATCTTTCGGAGCAGGAGATCAACGAAATAAAGGAGCGGCAGGTTAACCCCTTTCCGAAATCGTCTCCATATTATGATCAATACAAACCATTCGATCCTGCAGGCTGGAAGCTGCCGCAAAGAGAATTTCCTGCAAGCTATATCGATTTTCTGAAATACTCCAATGGCGGAGAATTCCAAAATGGAGAGCGTTGTTTTCAATTTTTTGATACGGAAATTTTCCGGGAAATGAACTTCGCTTATGAAATGCCGGAGTATATGCCTTTTGCCGTATCGTTTGCGATGGATGGCAGCGGGAATCACTATTTATTTGATATGAGAGAGGCAGCGAGGAACAACGAATATCCTATTCTCATCGCTCATTCTGGCAACTTGGGATATGAAGACTGTAAGCAAGCTGCAAGTTCTTTTATAGAGCTGTGCACGGAGAAATGGGAACTGTGGTAGATAGCGAATGGAATCTAGCACAATATTAAACGGATTTCTTTAAATAGGAAGGGGGATTATGATGAAGCTGAATGTGATGGTGAAAAAGCCAGGGAAGCGCAAAGAACTCATGACACAGGAGCTTCGGCTGAACAAAGTGCCATATACCCTTCGTGAAATGATTACTGGAATTGTGCACGATAGCGTAATCGCCTTTAAGGACAAGCAGGCTGAACAAAGCCTGATTCCTTACTTGACAGAAGTGGATATCGCGGCAAGCGCCAGTAGCGGGAAGGTTGGGTTTGGAACGATTCATGATGACCGACAACCTGATGAACATCAGGCGGTTGAGTCGGCTCTGTTGGCTTTCACGGATGGACTATACCGGGTATTCGTAAATGAAGAGGAAATTGAGCAACTGGATACGCCGCTTGTGCTCACGGATGGTGATAAGATCGTATTTATGCGATTTACGATGCTAGCCGGAGGCATGTGGTAAAGAACAGGGGGATAAGGACATGTCATACACGGATCAAGAAGAACAAGCTTTTTGGGAAAGTGTTGAAACGAAAGTAAAAGAATTGGAGGCAGGCGGGAATACACTGATTCGCAAGGTTTACGATCTGAGCCGCGAATCATACATCGATCGTGATAGTCATGAATATCAGACGCTGTACGAGGATCTGAAGATGTTGTCTGTAGAGCAACCGGAATCTTATTACACTCCTCTTGTGGAAGCTGTATCGGCATTTGCGGGCGAAATGACCGGAGCCATCGTCCGATATATGACAGAGCATATCGCGGAATATCCCTATGCACAAGGTTATTACCGCAGACCGTTTCGGACGCGAAGACACGCAACGCATCTCGGTTCTCTGCTATTTAAATTAAATAGGCTGTTAACTGCACAAGCTAATAACTTTTCACTGCAGGATTATTTGACCAAGCCGGATTACCATGTTGAGGGGCTCTATTGGTTCAGCCATGCTATTCCTGACCTGGTTGCATATGAGTTGGATTGCGGTGATAGTTGGGCTGAAGCGGCCCTTAAAGAAATCGTATACGGTGAGAATCAGACCGCGCTGCTGAAGCGTGAGATGATCAAGGGAATTCTGATGAGTCACCGCTCCGAACTGTACGAGATGATTGGTGAACTGCTGGTTGCAGCCAGACTGCAGGAGGGGCTGCGTCAGTCAATTACTGAGGAGATGGATGCCGGTACTCTTCAAGCTAATTTACATATACTGAGAATTATTTTGGATCATGATCTGATTAGGTATAGCTCAATTGTCCGAGCCCTCGGCACTTGGACGGGAATGGGACTTGAAGCGGTAAATCAACGTGTAGCCGGTCAGCTTGTGGAACAAGCTTACACGGCTCTTACAGATGAACAACAGCGCTCAGCATGGCTGACTTCCGAGAATGCGAACCAGGTCTACCTGAGCTTGTGGGCTAGCGCCGTTTATGAGGAGGATGATCTACCAGAACGGATTCAGTTCTTGATGGAGAACGGGGAGCGTTATCAGAAGGTCGTTGCCCAATACGTGTTGTCCAACAGTCAGAATGATACAGTGAGATTTGAAATCGCGAAGCGCTGTCTGGATGAAAGTGATCCGGAGCTGCTGTATTTGATTCTGAGTAACTACACATTCGATTATGAATATGATTGGCAGGTCGGCGGGATACAAGAGCGTCTCTTGAAAATCAACCGTACACCGGCTCTGGAAGATAAAGATGTAAGAAGAAAGGAATTCGAGAAATTCAAAGCCATTCTCACAGGAGTGCCGGTGAGAGAAAAGTCAGGCCAATCCGGAGTGCTTGATTTTATACAATTCCATTACCAGGCAGACCTTGTTTTGCGCAAAATGATGTATTTGACCGCATATGACATGGATGATTCCTGGATCACCGATCTGATTGGTTTCTCAGGTCAAATGAGTTCAGACCTACGGGGAGACCTGATTAGCTACTACACTGATGATTCCAAGTCAACTGTGCAGCGTTCTTTCATCTTTGCAGCTCTGTCTGACAAAAGTTTGCCGAACCGTGAGCGTGCGCTTCGTCAGGTGAAAAAACTGAGCCTGAATGACAGCGAACGGAAACAGGTTGAAGACATGCTTAAACTGAAAACAGGCTCTTTGCGTCAGAGCGCAATCGACATTCTTCTGCATCAGCCGGAGGAAGAGCTCGCGCTAAGTCTTGAGCGTCTCCTGAAGGCAAAAGGTGAGTTGCAGCGCCTTGCAGGCCTTGAGCTGTTAACCGAGTTGAAGCATGATCAGAACCGAGAGACTCAATACGAGGCCCTTCGTCCCTTAGCAAATAAAATCCCCAGCCCGTCACCAAAGGAGAAGCAACTGCTGGATAAATTGAAACAGCAGGGAGACTATACCGCCGAGAATGGTTTTGGCCTGTATAACCCACAGGAGACTGAAGAGTGGTTGCTTGAGCGGTCTGACACGTCTAATGTTAGCTTTGAGCAAATCTTCTCACTAACTGAAGAACGAGCTTCGGCATTTCTAAGCGGTCTGGATGAACTTATTCATGAATGGCGTGATACCGAGTATGAGTGCGAGAATTATTTTGGACAGAAAGAAACACAGCTTGTTGGGGTCAAATTATGTACTGTTTCGTATGAGAAGCATGAAAATCCAATTGAACACGACAACTTTGAAATAGCGAACGTTCTGAACAACTATCCGTTGACTGAACAATGGCAGAATTACCTCATGAACAGTGGCGTGGAATCACGTGAATTGATGCAGCTCTACTACTGTATTTTGATAGGAGATTTAAGCGGTACGTTGTATGAGTTCTATCATAGTTTCTCTGATTTTGTGGATTATGACGTCATGAGACGGACCAAATTGCTTGAAAACGAACGAAAAAGCTATTTGGAGCGCATGATTCCCCTTGAGCGCATAGTAAAGATACAGAAATTGTATGACGGTCTCCGCTATTCAGAACAGGTTGAGACACTGGTTAAGGCCTTCTTTAGAGACAGCGAACGAAGTGACACTTTTGAAGTCGTAAGAGAAGCCCTCGCCAAGGTAATCGTTAGTGATATCAAAGAATTGTCTGACCAGGATAAGCCGACCTTATTCGTCCTTGCAAAGCCTTGGTTTTCTATTTTACGTAGCCGTGTATATAACAAGGAATCACTCCGTAATTTCTTCCATACTGCCTACCAATATGATTTGTTGAGTACAGAAATGGAGAATTCAGAATATTCAGTCATGGATTGGAATCAGTATTTTAGAGCGTACACACTTGCTATAATCGGGGAAAATGAACTTTGTAAAGAATTACTGGGCAGAGATATTCGCAGTCACATGAGAGTGCTAACTTCTCCACAAGATTCTTTAGTTAATAGAAGTGAGAAACTGCTGGCTTTGCGTGAGCGGATTGTTTCGCGCTTGCTTGATATCGAACTCGTGCGCGGAGATCTGACGACAACAGCTACTCCATATACGATGTCATTTGAACGTATTCACGGGCTGGAATCATTTATCCGCATTCTAACCAGTTTAGGCGGCGAAACGTTCGTGCGCGGTTATATTTACGGCTATGGCGACCAGATCACGAAAAAAGAATCGCTGAGTCATCTTTTGAAAGTTTGTTATCCGCAGGAGGGTGACGACGAACAGAAACTTGAACAGCTGCTAAAAGGTACGGGGATTTCGGAAAAACGTCTGCTTGAAGCCGCCATGTATGCACCGCAATGGATAGAAATTATTGCCAAATATTTGGGCTGGGAAGGGCTGCGCAGTGCCGCTTGGTATTTCCATGCCCATATCAACGAGACCTTTTCGGCGGAAAAAGAAACGATTGTTGCTCATTACTCGCCGATTACACCGGAGGATTTCAATAATGGCGCATTTGATGTGAAATGGTTTGAAGAAGCATATCATTCGCTCGGTGAGGAGCGTTTTAAGCTGCTATACGACTGTGCCAAATATATTTCGGCCGGTGCCAACCACCGGCGCTCTCAATTGTTCGCCGATGCGGTGCTCGGTCAACTGCGGCTTGAAGACATGAAGTTGTCCGTAACGGATAAGCGTAATAAAGACCATCTGCTAGCCTATAGCCTTATTCCACTTGGGCCAATTCAAGAGAATGATTTGCGGGAGCGCTTTGACTTCATTCAGTTGTTTCTCAAGCAAAGTCGGGGATATGGAGCACAGCGCCGGGCCAGTGAGGGTGTCGTTTCAGCAATAGCACTTGGCAATCTAGCTCGAAGCGCAGGATATGCTGACGTGACTCGTTTGACCTGGGATATGGAAGCTCGTAGGCTGGAAAAGCTGGAAAGTCTGTTTGAGCCCCGTTCACTGGATGAGGACACGAATGTACGCCTAAGGATTGATGAGGAAGGAAATACAGAGCTTGAAGTGACAAGTAAAGGTAAGGCGCTGAAATCTGTGCCTGCAAGGTTTAAAAAAGACGAATATATTGCCGAATTGAAGGAAGTAAAATCCGATCTTACCGAACAGTATCGCCGGGCCAAGAGGGAGCTGGAGCGTTCGATGGAAGTGGAAAGCTGCTTTACCGTCAGTGAGTTAGCAGCTCTGCAGAACAATCCGGTCATCCAGCCGCTGCTGCGCACGCTTGTGTTTAAAGCAGGGAGTCATCTCGGTTATTTCATGAAAGCAGCAGACGACATGTATCATCTAGAAGGGCCGACCGGTGCAGTGTACGTGATTGCAGATAAGGATGAGATTACGATCGCCCATCCGCTGCATCTGTATGAAAGCGGCCATTGGAGTGAATACCAGCGAGATCTGTTTGAACGTGGAATCCGCCAGCCGTTTAAGCAGGTGTTCCGTGAGTTGTATCTTGCCAATGCGGATGAACGAGAAGGAAGAATGAAATCGCGGCGTTATGCCGGACATCAGGTGCAACCGAGTAAGACGGTAGCGCTTTTGCGCAGTCGCGGTTGGACGGTCAGTTATGAGGAAGGTCTGCAGAAGGTGAGTTATCAAAAAAATGTAATTGCCACCGTGTATGCTATGGCAGATTGGTTCTCACCTGCTGACAGTGAGGCGCCGACACTGGAGACAGTGGAATTCTTGGATCGTAAATCTTATAAACCGATACCGATGGATCAGATCTCGCCAATATTGTTCTCAGAAACAATGCGTGACATTGATCTTGTCGTAAGTACGGCACATGTGGGTGGAGTCGATCCAGAAGCGAGCCTGACTACGATTGAATTGCGGAGCGCTATCGTGTGCGAATCACTGCGCCTACTCAAGCTGGACAATGTGAAACTTGAAGGTAATTATGCTCGTATTGATGGAAAGCTTGGAGAATATGCTGTACATCTGGGCAGTGGAATTGCCTACAAACAAGGAACAGGTGGGTTGAATATCATTCCGGTGCATTCACAGCACCGTGGTCGATTGTTCCTTCCGTTTCTCGATGAAGATCCGAGAACGGTTGAGGTCTTGTCTAAGGTTGTGCTTCTGGCTGAAGACAACAAGATCAAAGATCCGCAGATTTTGATACAGCTCTAACAAAGTGTTATGCGATCTAGTTCATATAACCGATTAAATTTCGGAGCTTAGCGGGAATAACATCTGAATATAAATATGACAAAGTCGCTCCGAATGATCCGGTAGCGACTTTGTTTGTAATTCTATTGTTATATTCCAATAGTCAGAAAGAATCAAGGAGGACACTGGTACGTGATTGACTATAGCTGAGGTTAGATTAAAAAATCAATAAATATCGAGAGGTAGTGGTATGCTATTACAGAAAGTAGGATTATGATCTGCTTTTACGGTACATTACTTACAAATGTGACAAAAGATAAGTAAGGAGAATTTTGATGCTCCAATGGAACGAAGAAACAATAATTGAGGCTAATATAGAGACCATCTGGAACTTGTTTGCACTGGAGAACATCCAACGAATTATGCCACAGGTAGTGGAGAATGAAGTTATCGAACGTAAAGAGGGCGTTGTTGGAACCAAGTATAGACAAAAGTATAAGGAAGGAAAGCGAATTGAAACCTATATTGTAGAAGATCTTGAATATGAAAATACACCGCACAGAAAACATAACAAAAGCGGGTTTACTTTAGCCAGAATCTTTGAGATTGAAACATCATTTACTCTTCTTAAAGTGGATGACAATCATACCCGATTCATATATAGCGGTCAGAACAAAGGAGTCAATTGGTTGGGCAAGGTGATGTTGAAGCTAATGGGTTTCAAAAATAATCAGAAGGTTGTATTCGAATTTATGGAGCGTGTTCGAAGCGAAGCTATGAAAGATCAAGATAATAAGCGAAATGAGGAGATACGATGACAGAGAAGAAAGAAATAATAGATGCCGGATGGAACTTTGACAACAGTTATGCTCGTCTGCCGAATTCATTTTTTACTAAGCAAAGCCCTACCCCTGTGCGCTCACCAAAGTTGATACTTCTTAATGATTCGTTGGCAAAATCCCTAGGGTTGAACACCCAAGCGCTGAAAAGCAATGATGGCACAGCGGTGTTTGCCGGTAACCAAATTCCCGATGGAGCCTTACCGCTTGCCCAAGCTTATGCTGGGCATCAATTCGGGTATTTTACCATGCTAGGGGACGGTCGGGCTCTGCTGCTTGGTGAACAGATTACTCCCCTGGGTGAGCGGGTTGATATTCAGCTTAAGGGCTCAGGTAGAACACCATACTCTCGCCGAGGCGATGGTCGAGCGGCACTTGGACCAATGCTGCGCGAATATATCATCAGTGAAGCCATGCATGCGCTTGGTATTGCTACCACCCGCAGCTTAGCTGTGGTTACAACCGGTGAGTCCGTCATTCGTGAAACCGATCTGCCTGGTGCAATTCTAACCCGCGTGGCGGCGAGTCATCTGCGCGTCGGCACGTTTCAATACGTTTCGAATTGGGGTACAGCCCAGGATGTCCAGACTCTTGCTGATTACACATTGCACAGGCATTTTCCAGAAGTTGATCCTGATGAGCACCGCTATCTTTTCCTTCTGCAAGAAGTGATCAAGCGTCAGGCTGAGCTGATTGCTAAATGGCAGCTTGTTGGTTTTATTCATGGGGTGATGAACACGGACAACATGGCGCTTAGCGGAGAAACCATTGACTATGGTCCTTGTGCCTTCATGGATGCTTACGATCCAGCAACGGTATTCAGTTCGATTGACCAACAAGGTCGCTATGCCTATGGTAATCAGCCGAATATTGCTGCGTGGAATCTTGCGAGATTTGCTGAAACCTTATTGCCTTTGCTGCATGAAGACAAGGCGCAGGCTATCAAACTAGCCGAGGATGCAATTTCCGAATTTTCCGATTTGTATCATCATCATTGGCTCGCGGGGATGAGGGCAAAGCTGGGAATCTTTAACGAAGAGCCACAGGATGAATCCCTTGTTAAAGGTCTTCTCGGTATGATGCAGAAGAATCGTGCGGACTATACCAATACCTTCCGCGCATTAACGTTTGATAAGTTAGAGGATACGGGCCTTTCTGGCACCGCGGAATTTGCTCAGTGGCATGAGCTTTGGCAAGCGAGATTAGGCAGGCAGCAGGAATCAAAAGACTCCTCGCATCAGTTGATGCGCAGCAGTAATCCTGCTATAATCCCGCGTAACCACCGGGTAGAAGAGGCACTCGAAGCAGCGGTGCTACAGGAAGACTACAGCGTGATGGAGCGGCTACTAGATGCTCTTTCGAGACCCTATGCGCATTCTACCGAGCAGGCTGATTACTCCACACTGCCTGAGCCATCCGACTGTTCTTACCGAACCTTTTGTGGTACTTGATCATGAAGCAATACAAAAAAATTTAACCGCCTTATACACAAAAACTGACCAAGCAAGACAACTCTTGTTTGGTCAGTTCATGTATTAAAGTCCTATTTCCTCACTCATTCAAATGCTCCGTCAGAAACTTCACAATTCCATCCTCTGCATCCTGAGCATACTGCCAGACCATCGCACCTGCGAGGTCCTTACTCTTGATGTAATTTACCTTCTCCTTCAAGGCTTCTTTATCCTCGTAGCTGATAAAGGTATTGCCATTATAGAGGTAGGCTGCCTTGGCTTTGTCGTCATAATAACGCTTGTAGTCTTTTTTGTTGAAATAGTCTTTCTCAAGCCTTTTATAACTTAAATCCACCTTGTTGATGTCGATGGGCTTTCCTGGTTCAAATAGGCCGTCTTTATCGCTCTTCACATTCTTCCAACCGTAGGAATATGCCGGGACGCCGAGTAGCAGCTTCTTGCTGTCAATATCATGATCCAGGTACATCGTGATGATCTGATCGATGCTGTGCTTGGATTTACCCTTACTATCCGGATACAGATTGGCATTAAAGCCAGTCGTGTCCGACCATTTGCCAGTCAGGTCATAAGCCATGACATTGATGTAGTCAACGTATTTCTCGACTATTTTCACTTCGACATTTTGAAAATACCAGTCCTGCGTGCCCGATGCGAAGGTTAACAAATACTTTTTGTTCTTGTGAGGTAACCTGTACAGTTTCTCTCTTAATTCCTTCATCAGATTTGTAAAGTTCTTCGTATCCTCAGGGCGCGCTTTCTGCGTATTCCAGGCATGGAATGCTGGATACTCCCAGTCAATATCAACCCCATCCAACTCCAGCTCCTTAATCATATTGATGATGCTCTCGGTGAACAGATAGCGGTTTCCGTCCAATGAAGCATCCGAGAAGCCATCCGCGCCATAGCCGCCTACCGCTAATACCATTCGGGTGGTCGGATTATGCTCTTTTAGCTTTTTAATGTTTTCTTTAATCTGGGCATTGGTCGTACTGTCCTCATGAAAATATATATCCGTTCCCTTGATTTTGGCAAACGCGATAAAGGCAATGTCAACACCCTTCTCAGACAGCTTAATGTTCTTGTAGTCTTGCCAAGCTTCCACGTACACCGCCGTAATTTTACGGTCGTCTGCTGCTGATACTTGGTAGAAGTAAAGACTCATGCCTGCGAGCAACACAACGATAAACATCTTCGTAAATTTATTTATTCTCATTCTGTTAACCCCTCCCACCAAATAAGATGTAGGTTGCAGTTTTACTTAAGTTGAGCACCTTGACGGTGATGTAACTGATGGCGAAGATGATGCCAATATTCACGATAAGACTGAGGGTCGCCTCCAGAAATGTTGCCTCTAATTCCGTTCTGCCTGAGAGCATCATCTCAACTAGTAAGTGAATGAGATAGATGCTGAAGCTGGCTCTGGAGATCGAGCTGATTAATTTTTGGATTTTGTGATTCACTTTATCGCTCATCCGGGTTTCGTTTTCTTTGAAGAAAATAAATAAACCGACTGCCATGAAAAACGTGGTGATGGAATAGTTACCGTAGAACATCTCATCCAGTACGCCGCTACGGAGTGAGACAAAGTATGTGGCTATAGGAGTCAGAAAGAACGATATGATGCCTAAGTTGTATAATACATTTTTCGCTTTCAGCGATAGGTCGTAATGGAAGAGATAGTATCCCAGAATAAAGTAGCCCAGAAATCCCATGAAAAAAGGGATGTTCATAATAGGAATGTTGATGTATTGATCCGTTGCACGGAATACAGTATCCGAGATGAAACGGTACGCTATGCTGATGATGAACCATAAGAGCAGGTAATATCGGAGATCCCTCTCGCTGCACGATTTTATGAATTTGCTGATCAGCGGCACCGTTATATAAATCGCGATAATGGCATACAGGAACCATAGATGGATATAATTTCTGTCGGTAAGCAGCCGGTAACCGAAGTCTATAACGAACTCATAGGCATTCATCTGGCTTCTCATAATATAGTATTGATTGTATAAGCCATAAATAAGTGACCAGGTCAAGAGGGGAATGACCAGCGGGAGCACTCTCTTGGTATAGAATTCCCGATAGGACGTGATCTTCGTTCTAAGGATCATTGCCCCGCTAATCATGAAGAATACCGGCACGGCAAAGCGCGAAATGGAATTAAATCCATTGCTGATCCACCACGAGGAGGTATTGAAATCATTCGTGCTGGTCAAAACCTCCGCCGTGTAATGCAAAATAATGACGGCAACGATAGATAGGATTCTTAGAATATCTATATATATAATTCTTTTATTTTGAACCATGCTGTTGTTCATGGTAGCCTCCTTCATCATTACTTAATTCGATCCTGCCGCGATGTTCTGGCTGATGGTGGCAACACCTTTCCGCTCCACGAAGCCCCAGCCTTCATCATTGTCAAAATATTTAAACGTTCCTGCAATATTGATGTAGACCAGTAGATTCCGGTAGGTCAACAACTCAACTTGGCTAAACAGGAACATTCTCAGATACTCTGCTAAAGTATAAGTGCTGCCGTATTTACGGCATAAGTATAGGGAAATGATGATTTGCGCCGCATTGAGCAGCACGCTAATGAGCAGAAAGATGATCGCTTGTATAATATTTCCGCCGGAAATCAGCGCTTGGCCCAGATAAAATAAAGTGGTAAATGCCGAGAGCGTCCCTAACATAAATCCGTCGATGGCAAAAAACAGACTCACACTGACACTGAATTTCTGAGAGAGCCTGGACCAATAGATCAGGACACAATCGACAAACGCTTTTTGCCAGCGAATGCGCTGCTTATAGAAGTTCGGGAGATTCTCGGGACATTCGGTATAACATACCGCTTCGGGTGCGTATACTAGCTTTTTCTTTAAGCGATTTGCTTTTATGTATTCATGAATTTTAAGGGTAATATCGATATCCTCGCCTACCGTGCTACGGAAGCCGTTTACTTGAACCAGAACATCTTTGTAAAAGGCCCCAAAAGCGCCTGAAATGACAACAATGGAATTAAAGAACGATTGCGTTAATTTTCGGACATAGAAGCCGTGTGTATAATTGATGATTTGGCTCTTGATTAGCCCTTTTCCGCGAAAGTTCTCCACAATAGCACCGTTTTTTTTCCTCTCGGCACCCTGCACAATCTTGACTGTACCGCCAAGCGCAATGATGTCGCTATTATGAAAATATTGATTTACATACTTGAGTGAGTTGGTCTCCAGCATGCTGTCCGCATCAAGCGTAATGACGATATCCGAGGCAGCACAATCGATACCCGCATTCAGCGAGTCGGCTTTCCCGCCATTCAGTTTATCGATAACATAAATGTTGTGATAGCGGTTCGAACGATAAAATCCTCTTATCGTTTTATAGGAGAGCTTGTGGTCTGGCTTCCGGTAATCTGGCTCTAATTCCAGCAGCTCGTGAAGCGCAGACAAGGTACCATCCTTGGAACCATCGTTGATGATCATGATCTCATAATTGCTGTAATGCAAGCCTGCCATGGCATCAATGCAATTTCGGATCGTAAGCTCCTCGTTATAAGCAGGAACGAGAACCGATATTGATTTTTCGGCAAGATCCGGATTCAGTTTTTTGACCTTGCTGCACAATAACGGAATGATCGTGTACAGGGCTTGAAACACAAGAAATACACCTGCTAATCCATAAAAAAAGTACTGCAATTTCCTCACTCCTTTTTCTCTATCTATCTCTCTTTCTTGTAAAACCAGTATGGCTGCGCTTCTGTCCATTTCATCTACATTTCTATCTGAAATGGCTTGATGAAGCACATTTTCTATAGAAATCGATGTCAAGGGACAAAAAATCATTATCGGGGGATAAATACACCCAGTTACAACCTTTCGTTCCATATAAACCCAAATGACATCTTATTTAATAAACTATCTTAGATCGCTTCCAAATGTAAAATCGCTCAATGGAGCAAGAAAACGAATACATAGTTGCTTTTCGAATACTGCCTCTGTTATGGTTCGGATTTCTACATTTTAGGAGATTAAAACAATATTTAATGAGATATGTCATAGGAGTGAACGGAATGTTACTATTTAGAGAACGAGAAGGAAGATGACGAAATATCTAATAAGATTTGCAAACAGGAGGCGCAAGCATGAAAGAAGGCTGGGAACGAAAAAATCTGCCCATAACTCTTGACCTTTCAGAAATAAATGAAATCATCAGACCTGCCTTTCCGGGTAAAAGGGTAATCACAGCTGAACGAATCAGCACCGGACTCAGTAATTCGAACTACAAAATTCATCTGGAAGGGTGCGTCGAGCCTTATGTGGTTCGTTTTTTCAGGGGCGGTGAGGAGATTGCAGACAAAGAGCTTGCTATAACTCGGCTTGTGCAACAAACCGTGCCTGTCGCCGACTTCATATATGTCGAAACAAGTTGCAGCAGGTTCGATAAATCTTGGGCAGTGTTGGAGTGGAAGGAGGGCTTCCTATTGCGCGATGTGTTCAGAAGCGGAACTCTCCAGGATATTACTTCAGCTGCAGTTTCTGTCGGCAGCGTTCTTGCAAATATACATAGCTACCACTTTACTGAATCAGGTTTTTTCGGCAAGAATTTGAAAATCAACCATCCCTTAAGGATGGACGGTGATCGATTTCTCTCATTCATGGAACAAATTCTTTTTCATGACCAATGCGGTAAATGGCTGGGTAAGGAACTCACACAAGAGTTATGGTCTTTTTGCAAAACATATGGCCCTTTATTGTCGGAAAGCAGCAAACCGCCTGTCCTCGTTCATTCGGATTTCAACGGATTAAATATACTGATGAAGTATGGTCCAACCGGGTGTTCGGTATCGTCTGTTCTTGATTGGGAGGAGGCATTTTCCTGGAGACCTCACGTTGATATTGGCAACATGCTGCGATATGAAGAAGATGGTTCAATCTTTGAAGAGTTTTTTATTCGAGCTTATCAGGAACAAGGAGCGATTCTTGAAGACAATTGGAAACTTCTCTCCAAGCTTGAAGATCTCGTTGCCCTGTGTGATATGCTGAACAATTCCACCATAGACACCCCAAACCGGATGCAGGATCTTCAACGCTTGATCGCAAGAACGGTTCAGACCTTTAGATGACTAGAGAGAAGGGGCGCTTATTTGCCTAGCAACATTTATTCAATATAGTTATGGAAGCATCAAATCCAGAATGTGGTATAATAAAATGAATTGGGAAATATTAACGATCAAAGAAAATGAATTTATTAATCAACTATTATTCTGAAAGGAATGGAAGAATGAACAAGTCAAGGGCAGAATTTATGCTGGACCTGCAAAGAATCGAGAATGAAAACTACCAGCTTCGTGAAGGCGAGCAGCTTCAGGATTATGTAACTCTGATGCTGCAATATATCGGTGATCCTGATCCAGAATTGCGGGACAATCTTATCTATCCGACATTTTATGAATGGATTAATGAGGAGAACAGATTAACGGAAGAGGAATTGCGCAATCTCCTGACTGTCCTGACCGACAGTCAGCATTTGTTCTATCATATCGGCAGCGAGGGTGATCAGACTGTATTTACAAGAACATTCTCAGTCCTTCCCATAGCTTTAATTGTAGGGTGTCACAGGCAGAAGCCTTTTCTAAACTTTAATGATTTTCAAAACCTAAAGCATTCACTGCTCCGCTATTATAAGGAGGAGAAGGATCTGCGAGGCTATCTGCCCGAAGGAGGATGGGCTCACAGCGCGGCCCACGGTGCAGACGCTTTGGTGGAACTGGTACAGTGCCCCGAGTGCGATTCAGATTTACTTCTTGATGTTCTTGCCGCTATCCAAGGGATGTTGCATAATGGCAACCATATTTTTAGTGACGAGGAAGATGAGCGGATCTCGAGCATTGTGGATATTATGATCGACAAAGACCTGCTTCCTCACCAGGAGATCGATGACTGGATAAACGCCTTGGCACAATGTAGCGAGTGGCCTAGAAGCCGTATTCAGGTGATCGCCCGGGTGAACAGCAAGAACTTTCTGCGAAGCCTCTATTTCAGGAGAGGACAGGATAGCCGGGGAAATAGTCTTAACGCTACCATACTTGCAGCCGAAGCTAAATTGAACAGATTTTTGATAAGTACGAATTAATGATCTTGGGAAATGATTTGGAGGAACCCGCTAATGGCGGGTTTTTTTTCGTTACAGCTGAGCAGATCTATTCTATTTCACCACATGAATTAAATAGTGTCACAAAATCACAGTTTGAGATTGTTATATAGGTAAAGAAGAGAGGAGGTGAGCTTTTGCAGTCAACCATCCCCGGGACAATAGATGAAAAAAGAAATGCAATTGAAGAAGCTGTAGAACAGGTCAAAGCAGGAGACAAACAGGCATTCAGAGAGATTATTATCCAATTTGAACGGCAAATGTATACTTACTGCTACTATATTCTGAAAAATCATGCGGAGACAGAAGATGCTGTACAGGAAATCTTTATCCGTGCCTACGAAAATATTCATCAGTACAGCAGACAAGTATCCTTCTCTGCCTGGCTATATAAGTTGGCCTATCATCATTTAATCAATATGAAGAAAAAGCAGAGTCGTTGGCTCAAGTTGGTCGAACATTACAAAGAGCAGCAGCCTGTGCTGCAAATCTCTCAACACGAGTCAGTAGTTAGTGAACTCTTGACTAATCTTACCGCGGAAGAGCGTCATATTTTACTCCTTAAGGCGGTAGAACAGTACACCTTTGATGAGATAAGCGAGATCATGGGCATCAAGTCCGCCACATTACGGAAGAGATATGAACGATTGCGTCGAAAACTGATGGATTGCACAAGCCAGAAAGGAGAGGTGATACATGGGAAATTTGTCGAAACAAACGGAATTCGCTGATATGGATGCCATTGAACAAATGATTCGTGAATCGTCATTATCGAAGAACAGTATGAGTTATCAAATTATGAATAAGATTGGGGAGAGTCCATTGTCAAGAACATCTTCTAGACGAAAGCCTAATTTAATTAAAAGAACCGTGTTGGTGGCATCTGCCGCAGCAGTACTCGGTGCAGGTGTGATTGGCACAGGATTTGTATCGCCGGTAATGGCGGATGCTTTGAAGAAGATTCCAATGTTTGGAACACTCTTTGAAGGAACCAGTGAAAAATCTGTGCAAGCTGCCATAGAGCAAGGAATCGTATCTGAACCTAATCAGAGTGTAACTTATGATGGAATCACGTTGACGGTAGCCAATTTGCTATATGATGGAACCCGCTTGTCCTTCATTTTGGATCGTGAAGGGGTAGATTTGCCGAATACGTCTTCTCCATATATTGATGAAGATTCCAAGATTATTGGAAATCCTGATAACGAGTATATCAAATCCAGAAAGATTCCTGAAAAAGATCAGAAGAAAGGATATATTAAGATGCCAACCATTCTTGCGAATGGACAAAAAGTGGATTTCAGCGAAGGTAGTTTTGGGGATTATCCAAAGAAGGGAAATGCTTATATCGTTGAATTGACCAAGGATCTGAAATTGCCTGACCAATTCGAGCTAACCATACAGGCGAATGTCACAGGGGTAAACAGAACCTTTGAGTTCAAAATTCCAGTAAATATAAATAATAAAGCGCTCGTTCTGAAGCCGGAGGCCTCCAAATCTGACGGACAATTCAGTTATACCGTCAAGCAGCTGGACCTTTCACCAGTATCTACACGTCTCGTTCTGGATAGTAAGGGTCAGGTTCCAAACTCTCCAGAGCAAAGAGGCGATTACAGCGCCAGCATGGTATATTATGAGATTGTGGATGACCAAGGAAATGTCCTGAACCCAAGTAGATTTGAGTATTTCAACAGCAAACCAAAAACAGAATATCACATTGATCAACTGTTCAGTCCGTTTAATGAAACACCTAAAACCATTACGATCAAGCCGTTTACCCTTACTGTGAACACCAAGGATTGGAGTGTTGTCGGCGAAGGGAAGAACAGTCAAGGTGATAGAACATATCTGAAAGATCTGGAATTGACCATTCCAGTTAAACAATAATCAAGAAAAGTGATGATACATCAGCTTTATCATCTTGTGCATGTTGTAAACGTAGCGATCGGCTCGTCTGAATAACCATTCGGACGAGCCGATTCACCCTAAGTATGAATACCTTTTTGAAAACCGGCCTTTTTCAAAGAAGGTATAGCAGACAATAATAGAATAGGAGCGAGACCATTGATCTCTACTAAATCAAATTACATTAGAAATAAAATCGCTTTAACTGCATTGATAGTAGCATTGGGAATGACTGTCATAGGCAGTGAATTTCCTACTTACGTTAGTGCCGACACTTCCAAACAGGCGGCTGCTGCCAGTTACACCGCCGCAGCGATGAAGGGGATTAAACATAGCGGCGTGACGTTTAGCTTACCCAAAGTTATGTATGACGGAAATCGTCTAGACATTACTGTTCGACAAGAGGGGGGGACGATGGATCCGTTGAATTTCCCAGTATTGTCTGTTGACGGGAAAGAAATGATGTTTTCTACCAGTATAATTACTAGTGAGGGAAACAACACAGCTTTGATCTCCTACTCCATAAATGGCAAACAGAAGCTCCCGGATAATTTCAATATGACTTTGAAGTTGCACGCTAAAAACGTTACGGAACCGTTTATCTTTAACGTCCCAGTGAAAAAGCTTGATAGTCTCGTAACATTGAAGCCGGGTACCACTAAAAAAAGTGGGGATTTTAGCTATACCGTGGACTATTTCGAGATGACGCCGTTAATGATGAAACTCAAGGTGAACAGCCAAGGCAAAGTTCCGGCAGTAGCCAAATCGAAGGGGCTCTCGAGCAAGATGTTTTATGACATTGTAGATGAAAAAGGAAATATAAAAGAGGTAACCGTTAGCGATATCGACGTAAAGTCAAAGTCTGGATCAAACAGTAAAGAAGACCTGAGCTATGCTTCCTCGTTCAAAGCAGTGCCGAAAACAATCACGATTAAGCCGTTTACATATACCATAGACACTAAAGGTGAAATTATGAAAGACAGTAGTGGCAGAAAGTGGGCCAAGACGTATTACAAGAACTTGGAAATGAAGATTACAATGAAGTAACAATCGATCGATGAGGGGAATTCACGCTGATGCCAGCGCGGATTCCTTTTTTTGTTCGGGAAGAAAGCCATATTTCACTCATTTTGCCGTGGAATATCTTAATGCTGCCATACTTACCGCCGAAGTTAAGATAATCTAACAAGTATTCCCCCTAATAATAAGATGGTGTCACAAAATCGGTGTTCGGGATTGTTATATAGGTAAAGAAGAGAGGAGGTGCGCTCTTGCAGTCACCCATCCCCGGGGAAGTGGAAGGAAAAAGATATGCAATTGAAGCGGTTATAGAACAGATCAAAGCAGGAGACAAACAGGCATACAGAGTGATCATTATCCAGTTTGAACGACAAATGTATACTTACTGCTACTATATTCTGAAAAATCATGCTGAGACACAAGATGCTGTACAGGAAATCTTTATCCGCACCTATGAAAATATTGTTCAGTATAGCAGACAAGTATCCTTCTCTGCCTGGCTGTATAAAATTGCCTACCATCATTTGATCCATATGAAGAAAAAGCAGAGCCGCCAGCTCAAGACAGTATGAGTTATCAAATTATGATTAAGATTGGGGAGAGTCCAAATGACAAGAACAACATCCAAAAGAAAGCCTAATTTAATTAAAAGAACCATCATGGTGGCATCTGCCACAGCAGTTCTCGGCGCAGCAGTGATTGGCACAGGATTTATATCGCCAGCAATGGCGGATAGCTTGAAGAAAGTTCCAATGTTTGGCACGCTCTATGAGGGAACTAGTGAAAAAACTGTGCAAGCTGCCATTCAACAAGGAATTGTATCTGAGCCTAACTTGAGTGTAACTCATGATGGAATCACGCTGACGGTTGCTGATTTACTGTATGACGGAGACAGTTTATCCTTCATTCTGGATCGTGAAGGGGTAGATTTGCCGAATACTGCATCTCCATATATTAGTGAAGATGCGGAGATAATCTCATCTCCTGAATATATCAAATCCAGGCAGGTTCCTGAAAAGGATCAGAAGAAAGGATATATTAAGACGCCAACCATTCTTGCGAATGGACAAAAAGTGGATTTCAGCGAAGGTATGTTTGGGGATTATCCAGAGAAGGATAATGCTTATAGCGTTAAATTGACAAAGGGCCTGAACTTGCCTGACCAATTCGAGCTAACGATACAGGCGAATGTCACAGGGGTAAAGGGAACCTTTGAGTTCAAAATTCCAGTAAATATAGATAATAAAGCGCTCGAAAAATCTGTGCAAGCTGCCATTAAACAAGGAGTCGTATCTGAGCCTAACTTGAGTGCAACTCATGATGGAATCACGCTGACGGTAGCTGATTTACTGTATGACGGAGACCGTTTATCCTTCATTTTGGATCGTGAAGGGGTAGATTTGCCGAATACTGCATCTCCATATATTAGTGAAGATGCGGAGATAATCTCATCTCCTGAATATATCAAATCCAGGCAGGTTCCTGAAAAGGATCAGAAGAAAGGATATATTAAGACGCCAACCATTCTTGCGAATGGACAAAAAGTGGATTTCAGCGAAGGTATGTTTGGGGATTATCCAGAGAAGGATAATGCTTATATCGTTAAATTGACAAAGGGCCTGAACTTGCCTGACCAATTCGAGTTAACGATACAGGCGAATGTCACAGGGGTAAAGGGAACCTTTGAGTTCAAAATTCCAGTAAAATCACATTGATCAACTGTTCAGTCCGTTTAATGAAACACCTAAAACCATTACGATCAAGCCATTTACCTTGACTGTAAACCAGAAGGATTGAAGTGTGGTTGGACAAGGAAAGAACAGTGTTGGTGATAAAACGTATCTGAAGGATCTGGGGCTGACTATTCCAGTTAAATAATAACTAGCAAAAAAGCAAAAGAGAGACCCGCACAAGTTGCCGGTCTCTCTTTTGAATACAGATTACAATTTCCTATATTACGGATCGAAAGGTTTACCTAACTATCATTGTATTAACGCAAAGTTTTCAGTGCTCCGCTCCATGCAAGCACTTGGTCAAGCATACCATTAACATTTACGAGATGCAGATCAGCTGGCTTGAAAACAGCTTCAGGTGCAAATGCATTTTCAAAATCAGTGAATATGGAGAGGGCTGGGTGTACACGAACATCCGCTACAGACAATTCTCCCAAAATTCCACGCAAATGCTCTGCTGCCCGTGCACCACCAACAGAACCATAGCTTACAATACCTGCTGCTTTATTGTTCCATCCTTCACGAGCATAATCCAGAGCATTTTTTAATGATGCTGTAATACTGTGGTTATACTCTTGTACGATAAATATAAAGCCGTCCAGACTTGAAAGTTTGGTATTCCAGGCAGTTGCTTGTTCTGTAGCATCGGCTTCTCCTAAAAGTGGAAGTTTAAAATCTGCGATATCTACGATTTCATAATTAGCATCCCCACGTTGATCTGCGACACTCTTTACCCATTCTCCAACTTGTGGACTTAAACGACCTTGACGCGTGCTTCCCAAAATGATTCCGATATTCAACTTTGACATTGTTTTTCCCTCCTGATTCTTTTCACATGAATTTATGTTCTGACTTCGTTTTTTTGTATGAGCTAATAATAAACTTTGTAAGTATACATTGTCAAGTAACTTACAAAAAGTTTGTTCGACGAATATATATATGACAGAGGAATTATGATAGAGTATTCCTATAACAGGGGTTTACAAAAACAATGATTAAAGAGGTGGAAATATGGAACTTAGGCAGCTAAGGCAGAATGAATTTGAAGCAAGCGTGAAATTATCTGAGTATGCCTTTCAATATACACAAACTCCAGAGGAAAAAGAATCCAGCAAGCAGCTTTTCAAGCCCGAACAATTCTGGGGGATCTTTGATGGAGAAGAACTGCAAGCAAAACTGACAATAATACCTTTTCAAATCTATCTGCAAGGAAGGGTTGTAGATATGGGCGGTATTGCAGGGGTGGCTACTTGGCCGGAGAACCGAAGAAAGGGACATGTATCCACACTCCTTAAGCATGCGCTTCAAGAAATGAAAAACCAGGGCCAGACCATTTCCTTTTTACATCCATTTTCAATTCCGTTCTACCGTAAATTCGGATGGGAGCTCTATACAGAGTATAAAAGATATACGATCCCTGTACAGAAATTTCCGTCTAAAATAGATGTCCCAGGAAAAATTGTGAGAGGCGTAACCGATTTCTCCGTTCTCAATTCATTATACCAATCATTTGTAAATCGATATAATGGAACCTTGGTGCGCGATGAAGCTTGGTGGAAAAAGTCGGTGCTGCAGGAATCTGTACATAGCGCTGTTTATTTTTCAGCTGATGGTGAACCGCAAGGTTATGTTTTATATGAGTTAAACGATAAAGAGATCGAGTGTGATGAATTCATTTATTTGAATGAAGAAGCACGAAGTGCGCTGTGGACGTTCTTTTCAAACCATGATTCCCGTATTGAACAAGTAAAGATGATGATGGTGCCAGGTGACGATCAGCTGCCATACATGCTACCCGAACCCCGTATAACTCAGGAACTAGTCCCTTATTTCATGGCGCGTATTGTAGATTTGAAATCATTTATAGAACAATACTCGTTCGAGGCGAATAGAGAGGCTGAGCTATCGATTTCAGTCAAGGATTCAGCGGCTACGTGGAATAACGGCTCGTGGAAACTGTCAGTAAACAAGGATGGAAGAGCAGATGTCATTCAACTGTCTTCAAATGATGACAATCAAACCGATATATCTACAGATATTCAGACGCTTTCTGCACTCTTAATGGGTTATAAGCGCCCTCGAGAGTTACACCAGATGAATCGTCTAAACGGTAATCCATTGAAAGTAGCGCAGCTCGAGTCCATGGTCCCTGTGGGGCAGACCTTCCTTATGGATCATTTTTAAATGAAAGCTAACCATCGTTGATGTTTCAACCATAACGAATATATTGCATAGCCGAGCAGATCCAGGATTTTTCCTGATATTTGCTCGGTTTTTTCATGCATTGCGTAGGAAGTGAAAATATCAACATATGAAAAATTCACAATAGTAATTAAAACAGAGTCATCTCTCCTTTGATCATGCCACAAAAGCAAAATAAATCCGAACTTAATTACTAATCTTGTATAAAAGGAATCACATATGTAAAAATTTGCATATCTTCCTGTTGGAAATGTACCTCAAATGAAAAGACTTTTAAAAGTTACAAGAGATGCTACGTCTTTTTTTGACTGTATAATCAAACAACTATATATTTAAAATAATGTACGAGATTAGAGAGGAAAATTGTCATGACTAAAAAACTATATTACGATTCTGCTTATCTGGCCCAATGGGAAACAAGCATTTTAGAAACGGTGGAGAAAGATGACGGCTATTATGTCATTTTGGAAGAGACGGCTTTTTATCCGCATGGGGGTGGGCAACCATGTGATGTAGGATATATCCAAGGAATTCCTGTGCTAGATGTCTTGAGTGAAGCGGACCAAATATTACACAAGCTTGAGCGTATTCCTGAAGAAAGCAAAGTAAGCTGTTCCATCGATTGGAATCGAAGATTTGACCATATGCAGCAGCATAGCGGACAGCATTTGCTCTCGGCGGTTTGTCTGGACTTGTATCAAGCCATGACCTTAAGTTTTCATTTAGGAACCGATTACTGCACGATTGACGTGGAAGCTTCTGAGCTGAGTACAAGTCAGCTTGAATCCATTGAGCGCGAGGTCAACCAGCAAATCTATTCGAACCATAACATTCTGAGCTATTTCGTTTCTGGGGAAGAGGCCAATCAACTGAATCTTGTAAAGCAGCCAAAGGTGACGGAGAATATTCGAATTGTTGAAATCAAGGAAGTTGAATACAACGCATGCGGAGGGACACATGTCTCTTCAACCGGCGAAATTGGAATGATCAAGCTACTCAAAGCGGAGAAACAAAAGGGGAACATTCGGATCTATTTTAAATGCGGATACCGAGCCTTAGAGGAGTTTAATGATAGCCAACGGATATTGGGTGCCTTGTCTACCAAATTCAAAACCGGCAAAGATGAAATCTTAGACCGAATTGAAAAATGGGAGAAGGAGCAAAAACAGCTTCAAGCCGAGCTGTCCATTCTTAAAGATAAAAATGATGAGTATGTTGCGCAAGAATTGTTATCTAACCATGGAAGCACTCTAATCGCACATATATTTGAAGACAAAAGTCTTAAAGATCTACAAAACTTGGCGGCCAAAATCACCTCGCAAAGTGATGTACCAGTACTGCTGGCTACTAAAGCCGAGAATAAAGTTGTTCTATCACGGAATAGCAATTCCGGACATTCCTGCGGTGCATTCTTCAAAGCACATCTGGGGAATTACAGCGGAAAAGGCGGGGGCAGCAATAATCTTGCACAGGCGGGATTCCCAACTTGGGAGGATGCGTATGCTTTTTATGAATTCGCAGCCCATGCTCTCAAGACTCCTATCGATTAAACAAAAACCGATTGTGCTAAGTTGCGAATCTATAAGATTAAGAACCCGATCCAATTGGATCGGGTTCTTTGTGATCGATTTATTAATATTATATTTAATAATTTAAGAAAAATTTAATATTTCATGAATATGTTTTATAACATCTTAGTTTTATATTAATTCATATAAGCACGATGAATTTATTATTGATTTATATCGTAGTTTTTTCCAGTGAAACTCAATATATTAACGGTTGCATATATGCTATTCTTTTTAGACAAATTGAATCCATACTGCAGGTGAGAACAATCATGATTCGGGATTTAATGCTTAGCTTCTGTTTATTGACGATTTTCACATTTTTTTTCGAGCATTTTATGATGAAAGTCAACATGAATTTAAAAATTATAACATGGTATGTATGGAAGGTAGGGCTCTATCAAGGAATTGTGGGTGTCCTGTTAATGTACTTCGGGCACCATTTCGATAATTATTTTTTAGCGGATTTAAGAACGATTCCAATTTTGATCTCGTCCTACATCGGAGGTCCCTTCTCAGCAGTGATCACGATGTTAGTGATCCTCATATTTCAGTTATCCTACGTCTCTTCAATAGATATTATGATTCAAGGGACAATCATCATGTCACTCCTATTGATCATTAGCAACACATCTGTTCGATTTATTAAGCATTACTGGATGCAGTGGTTAATATCCGTTACATGCTCCAATTTCGTTATTCTTACTATTTATTATTACATGGAAAATCCTCCTTTAATATCTGTTCAATTACAATACTTTCTCGCTTATCAGGCATTCGGCTTATTTATCGCTGCGAAGTTGTATTACATGAGCAATGCTCAAAAATTAAAGCATCAATTTGATGTTTTACAAAGCGATTTATTAGAAATTCTTCACCTTCAACCCGGATTAATTTATAAATTAACGAAAGAAAATGGGAAGATTATATATAAAATTGGAGGGGGGGCTCTTTTTGAAGAGTTAGGATTATGTAATGAAGATATTGTAGGAAAATCCATTGACAATATTTCTGTATTTCCTGATGAACTAAGCAGTTTCTTACAATGTCAAAATGAAAGGGCTTGGCGTGGCGAGCAACTATCATTTGAAACATGCTTTGCGAAGCGCACTCTTTTAGTTACATTAAAACCGATTTATTGCAACAACAATGTTGTCTCTGTCATTGGTTCAGCGATTGATATTACAGAACGTAAACAATCAGAGAGGCAGCTCGTGGAAAGCGAAGAATTATATCGTTCTCTTGTTGAAAGCTCGCAAGATTTTATTGTGCACTTTGATGTTGATGGGCGTGTGACATCAGTGAATAAAAAAGTACTAGAGACCTTCCGAACACAGCCAGAAAAGGTTATAGGGGAATTCATTACCGATCATCTACCTCCAGGAGAACATATTGAGTCGTGGTTGTATTATTTTAACCAGGTCATTTCTGGAAGGGAAATGGAAAGTTTTGAATACAGTTTCAAGTTCAATAACATAGAATTTGATTATCATGTCACACTGTCTCCATTCTTTGATATCAATCAAGTGATCATAGGGATTATGTGCACCGCTCATGATATCAAGAATCTTAAGATGAGTAGAGAAGCTGATGAGGCCAATAAGGCCAAGAGTGAGTTCGTCGCTCGAATGAGTCATGAAATTCGTACACCATTAAGTGGAATCATTGGATTAACAGAGTTGTTAATGAGGCAGGAGATGTCACCTGTACAGAAAGATTATTTAGATAAGATTCTCTCATCTTCTAAAACATTACTTCGGATTGTTAATGATGTTCTCGATTTCTCAAAAATCGAGGCTGGCAAAATTGAACTTCAGAAGGTACAGTTCAATTTACATCATTTGATGCAGGAATTATCCGATATCTTAACCGTTCTCGTAGGAGAGAAGCGATTGAAATTTATTATTGATACGTCAGCGGATATCCCGGAAACGCTTTATGGCGATTCTTTGCGTATTGAGCAAATTTTAATTAACATGATTAACAATTCTATAAAATTTACAGACAGCGGATATATCTATGTCAAAGCGGAACTGCTTAGCTATGAAGATGACATGTTCTACTTAGAGTTTTCTGTTAAAGATACGGGGATTGGACTCACAAGTGATCAGATGAGTCATCTGTTCGAACCATTTACTCAAGTTGGACATTTTTCAAAACATAAATATGGAGGAACGGGTTTAGGGTTATCTATTTGTAAGTATTTCATTGAGTTGATGGGGGGGACCATTACGGTTAATAGTCAGCCTGGGTATGGAAGTAAGTTTTCATTTACACTCCCGTTTGACCATGTGCCACTGAATGCCCAGATAAGGAGGGAAGATCCAATCGAATTCTCTCGGATGAACGTACTCGTAATTGAAAGTAATGAGGTGGTCAGCAAAGGAATATGCTCCATGTTGGAATCTATGAATTTTCAAGTGATTTGCTGCGACAATTATATGAATGTTGATTTTTCAAGTATTCATTTAGAAGTGATACTGACAGATTTAAGTAAGGATACAATGAATGACCTTAATGATTGGTTGAATCTAAAGCGACGGACCTCTGCTATATCAGTTCGTCATGTCGTTATTTTAACTCCAATGGTTCGTGAAGAAATCATGAAACTCCCCAAGCATTTGCAGCCGGATGCAATAATTTTGATGCCGGTTAGTCGGATTGGACTGTATCGAACGATGAGATCCTTGTTCTGGCATAAATTCAAAGAGTCAACAGTGATTCAGAGGACCCAATTCAATGCCCTGAGAAATCGAAAAATGAATATCTTGCTCGCTGAAGATAATGCAATTAATCAGCTAGTTGTAACAGAGTTATTAAAATCCTACGGGTTCTCGGTAACCATAGCTAATCATGGCAACGAAGTTCTTAGATTACTAAATCGAGAACAATGGGATCTGCTCTTAATGGACATTCATATGCCAGAACTTGATGGAGTAGCAACAACGAAGAAAATTCGCGAAGATCACCGATTTGATCAATTGCTGATCATTGCCTTAACGGCTAATACGGTGAAGGAAGATCATGAGATGTACTACCGTATTGGAATGAATGGCGTATTAACGAAACCGCTTGAAGTCGATCAACTTTTTTCATTGATTAACCGACGGGATGCTTCAAAAGATGGTAGTGTGTACAAGAAACGTGAAGATCAAAACAATATCGAAATTGACTTACAAGGGATTGATATTCAAGCGATTCGACGAAGGGTCAATGGAAAAGAAAATATTTTGGTTCATATGTTCATCGTATTCTTGCGTGACTACCGTGATTTTACGAACCGATTACAGGAGACATTGTCTCGATTCGATCTCACAAATACCCGAAGAATGCTTCATACGCTGAAAGGCGTAGCTGCAAATATATCTGCAGATGGACTGCTTGCAGCAGCCAATCAGCTTGAAAGTATTCTAGATCAAGGCGGAGATATTAAAGCTAGCATGGAACATTTGGATTGGGAAATGCAAATGATAATTTCTTCGCTACAAAACTATATAGATATCGGATACGAAAGTAACATTATTCATGAAAATGATGGTGAGAGGGACTAACAATGAAAGTAATTCTAATTGAAGATGACGAAATCATTGGTGAAATGATCAAAATGTATTTGACAGATGAGGGGTACATCGTATTAAGAGTTGATTCAGGGGTTCAGGGATTAAGCATCATAAAAGAATTTAATCCGGATATCGTTATCATTGATTTTCTTCTGCCAGATCTAAACGGTACGGAAGTATGCAGGGAGGTTCGTAAAGATTCTTTTGTACCCATTATTATGATATCAATGAATACAGAAGTGCTGAATCGAGTAGAAGCTTTGATTGCCGGAGCGGACGATTATTTATGCAAGCCGTTCAGTATGAAGGAGCTTCTGGCGAGAATGTTTGCTCTTACGCGAAGAGCATACCAGGGATCTATCGAGCGAGGATCAGACGATAAAGACATTGGATCCCGTACAGAAGGAAAGAGCATTATCATTGAACATGAGTATCGAGCGATTAAAGTTCAGGAACGACGTGTAGAGACAACATTTTCAGAATTTGAAATTATGAATTTGCTCTATAATCATCCGGAACGCGTATTTACCCGAGAGGAACTGATTATTTATTTACGTGGAATAGATACGTTGGTCAATGAGCGTTCAATCGATGTACACGTGATGAAATTAAGGAATAAAATTGAGGAAGATCCCAAAAATCCGAAATATATTAAAACGGTCTGGGGAATAGGGTATAAATTTTCGCCAAATTAGATTTGTCTTTTGAGACCTTCTTTTAGAAGGTTTTTTTCTGTCTAGAAAGATAGAACTAAGAAAATAGCAAGAAATATAAGGAAAAAACATAAATATCAAACACTTATTTTAGAATTGTTTTAATAAACCTCGTTTATCATTTGATTATTAATTTGACTATTCAGTGAAAAAGGGGATTGTGCAGTGCGAATTTTACGCAACTTAAAAGTACGAACAAAACTGTTTCTGTTAATCGGATTTTTTACCGTTTCCATGGTAACGCTTTCAGTGATTGGATTTCTTTCTATGACCTCTATGGCTAAGAATGCGGATGCGATATATTTCAATCACATGGTACCTCAAGCTAACTTTATAAAGTATCGTGCTAATAATCGGGCCATGGAGACGATTGTTTTTCAATTGATGCAGAACACATCGAGGCAAGAAACGGAGGAATTAAAAGCTAAATTTGAGGAATTGTTAACCGAAAACTTGAAGTATCTAGATATGTTTCTCGAGTCTGGGATGTCGCAAGATGAAAAGAAGGTGGTAACCGATATTAACGCAGGGTATCCGGCCTATATTGAGTCAATGAGACAAGTAATCGCTTTGGGAGAACAGAATCGAAATGATGAAGCTTACGATTATTACAAATCGGTAGTAGAACAAGCTTATAATGTGATCTATCCGTTAGGTGTTCAGTTAGAGAATGATCTTATGAATAGTGCTGATGCAATTAACCGAACGAATGCAGACCGTGCCGAACAAAGCATTCAGCTTACAGTCTTCATTTCTATTGTAATGATTGCGATATGCTGTGGATTAGGGATATTGATCATTCGTATGATTGTAAAGCCAATTCAAAGCGTACAGAAATTAATGAAAGAAGCGGAGCGTGGGGATTTCACTGGTCAAGTAAACTATCGTTCCAAAGATGAACTAGGGCAATTAACCGATTCATTAAATAGTATGCTTCATATATTAAGAGGCTTGTTCGGTCAGATTGCAGAAACTTCACAGCAAGTAGCAGCGTTCTCGCTTGAACTTACGGCAAATGCTGAACAGACGAGCCTTGCTAGCGAGCATATTGCATCCAACGTTCAAGGAGTGGCAAGCGGAGCAGATCGGCAGGTCCAAGTGGTTGAGAAAACTGCAGAAACGCTGATACATATGGGAAATGGAATACAACATATTGCACGGAATGCGCAAGTTGTGTCCGAAACAGCTATACAGGCGTCGGATAAATCATTAGAAGGTAATCAAGCCATCACGACCGTCGTACATCAGATGAATTCGATCCATGGGGCTATTAACGAACTAGATCTTGTCATTCATGGATTGAAACAGCGATCCGAAGAAATTGGCGCAATTGTAGGGGCTATTACAGAGATTGCCGAACAGACCAATCTACTTGCTTTAAATGCGGCTATTGAAGCGGCTAGGGCTGGAGAACATGGCCAGGGGTTTGCTGTTGTCGCTAATCATGTTCGTAAGTTGTCCGAGCAATCGGCAATTTCTGCTAATAAAATTTCGGTACTCATTACCACCATCCAGTCAGAAACGGAAAAAGCAGTTCATTCAATGGAACGGGCTACAACTGAAGTATTTAGTGGCATGGATACCGTCAATTCAGCTGGTCAATCCTTTGAACAAATTCAGCAGTCTGTAAATGAGGTGGTCAGTCAAATTCAAGAAGTCTCATCAGAAGTTCAAAATTTAGCATCAGGGACAGATCACATGCTTCGTTCAGTAGAACACATTAATGAAGCTGCTCAAACTTCAGCCGTCGGGACGCAAAATATTTTGGCCGCAACAGAAGAGCAACTCGCATCCATGGAAGAAATATCGGCATCCTCATCTTCGTTATCCCAAATGGCGGAAGATTTACAAGACAAGGTTAATCAATTCAAAATTTACGGATAAGTGTAGAGCGAGTATTTTCTTATGACAGAAATGTGAGGTGCACCTATGAATTATTTAAGAGCAGTTATATTCAGTGTTGGGAATAGAGAATTCGGAATCGATATTAATCATGTCGTAGCTTATAAAAAGATGCCACCTGTATTGAATAATTCCAAAAACCTTGAATATATGAAGGGAAGCCCCACAAAATGTCAGATGATTGCGCCTATTATTGACCTACGCACCAATTTTCTAGGGAATGAGAACAGCTCAGATTCTAAGATGACCCGATTGCTTATTGTTGAACGGAATGATGACCTCGTAGGTATAATCGTTGATAGTGCAATGGATGTGATGGACATCTCAGAGGACACGATTCAACCTTTCGAAATGGATACAGATTTCGATTATTACATCGGTCTTTCGAAGCAGGGTGATCGAGAGATTATTATTCTTGATGTGCAGAATATGATGGAAAACCTCTATTTGTATATTTCACGCCAAAACGGATTCCATTAGAGATCATAAAGTTACATAGCAGCTGCGGGGTAGATACAGGGTTTTCGCCTGATATTTACTCCGTTTTTTCTTTTTGTCCCAAAACTTGCTATAATGCTTGATATATCTTCCCCCCTATAAAGAATAAAAGGTGAAAAACATGCTCTCATTTACTAGATTGATCAAATGCAAACCCCCTATCCCGTGATTTCTTCATCAGTTAACTGAGATTTTTGAATTATAGGGGGATTAGCTGTGGAAAGAAAAATCTCAACACCATCATTGTTATTATTAATTATCCTTGTGGGTTTCCCACAAATTAGCGAAACGATATATACACCTTCATTACCGGATATAGCTAGTAATCTAAATGCAAGTAGTAACATGATTCAACTGACACTCAGTATTTATTTTCTAGGTTTCGCCGTTGGCGTTTTTTGCTGGGGTAGGCTTTCGGATTCTATTGGGCGGCGTCCCGCATTGCTTTGGGGAATATTAGTTTATGGAGTAGGAAGTCTGGGGTGCTTCCTGTCTGATTCCGCCGAATGGTTATTAATAAGTCGATTCGTTCAGGCTTTTGGTGCAAGTACTGGTTCTGTCGTTACACAAACGATTCTGCGCGAGAGTATCGATGGAGCTAAGCGTCACGCTGTATTTGCTCAAATTTCTGCAGCTCTTGCTTTTACGCCGGCAATTGGGCCACTCATTGGAGGATGGGTAGATCAATGGCTTGGTTTCCGGGCTGTTTTCTTCACTCTTATTGTGATGAGCGTTGCTATTTTTACGTATACGTTCGTTTCTCTGCCTGAAACAAGAGTGCCCACAACCTCAAGAATTAACACACTTTCTGTGGCCAAGCGTCTGGTTTCAGACCGAAGAGTATGGGGATTTGGTTTTCTTATCGGAGCAACCAATGGTATACTGTTTAGCTACTATGCCGAAGCTCCATTTATTTTTATTGAATTTTTTGATATGAGTCCTGGAATGTTTGGTTTTTTTGGTATTTTTGTGGCATTGTCATCCATACTAGGGGCGATGCTTTCGAAGAAAATGCTAACCAGATATCCAGCAGAAAAAATTATCCTTTTCGGCTCTATGGTTACGACAGTGGGGGCCGTATGTCTCACGGGCCTTGCTCTTTATGGAATTAGTCCTTCCATTATATTTTTGGCTATTATGGTAGCTTGTATCTTTACCCTGCTGTTGGGGATTGGTATGGCCATTCCGAATTGTCTGAGTTTAGCACTTGTTCATTATAGTGATGTACTTGGTACAGCAGGTGCGATTTTTGGATTAGGTTACTACATTGTTGTCAGCCTTATTACGAGTGGCATGAGTTATCTTCACAATGGATCATTAGCAACGATGCCTTTGTATTTTCTCGTACTGGCGTTTATCATGGTACTTGTAAGCAGGAAGATTGTTCGACATGAAACAAGGTAACCTACTTTCATGAAAAAGATCATAGGTTATGAATGCAAGTAATCACATCAGCATCGAGAAGCCGATTTTCTGTTATAGAAAATCGGCTTCTTTTTTAGATGCTAAATGTTCCGAATAAGCAAATTATATTACTAAATAGTTATCAGCTACTCCGACAAAAGTATATAATATGGGAGAGATTTCTAAATTTTCAAAGGAGGGATAATCGTGCAATATAATTCAACGTATAATATCCACAATGCAAATCTGGGTTTACAAACAGAGATTGAGAGGCTAAAAGTACAGGCTTTAATGGGTTGGGATAAAGAGTTTCGTAACTTAAAGTGGTATGGTTTGGAGAATGGAATGAGCGTAGTTGAACTGGGTAGCGGTCCAGGATTTATTACGCAACAACTAGTAAATAGCTTACCCGACAGTCTGATCACGGCGCTAGAGATTGATAAGACGTTATTAGATAAAGCCCAAAACATGTTAAATCACATTCCCGAAGATCGGCTACGCTTTGTTCAATCATCAATTTATGATACTAGATTGCCTGATGAATCGTTTGATTTTGCAATTGCACGGTTACTTTTTTTACATTTACATGATCCAATGGAAGCTGCGCAAGAGATATTTCGTGTGTTAAAACCCGGAGGTAAACTTGTAATCATTGACATTGACGATGGAATATTTGGTGCTGTTAATCCGGATGTTCAAGTACTACCGTCCGTTCTAAAGAAATTAGCAGATCATCAGGCTGCAAAAGGGGGCAACCGATATATTGGCAGGAGCTTACCACGTCTCTTAACGAATGCGGGCTATGTAGATGTCGATATCGATGCTGTAATTCAACATAGTGATATACATGGTATTGAAGGGTTTAAACGACAGTTTGATATTAACCGCTTTGTGGGATTTTTTAATAATGGTCTTATAAATCAAGAGGAATTCGACCAATTGAAGTCAGCATCTGAGAAAATATCCAATTCTCCAGATGCATATGCAATGATGACTTTTGTAATGGCTCATGGCAAAAAGCCTTAGAGATAGTATCGAGGAAAATGCTCATTTCCCTTAATACCGTACTACATCGAATGTACATCGAGTATACTCTAACCAATACAAACATTTCGGGTGAATAGATGAAAAGAATAATTTTTACTGGTGGCGGGTCTGCAGGACATGTTACAGTGAACCTCGCGTTAATACCAAAATTTATTGAGGCAGGCTGGTCAACTGGATATATCGGATCTAACAATGGCATAGAGAGGGAATTAGTCACTCCTATTTCAAGCGTTAGCTATTATTCAATCTCAACAGGAAAGTTGAGAAGGTATCTGGATTTCCAAAACATAAAAGATCCATTCAAAGTTGTAAGAGGTGTCTTTCAAGCTTTTCGGATCATAAAAAGTCAAAAACCAGACATTGTGTTTTCTAAGGGTGGATTTGTTTCTGTACCTGTTGTCATTGGAGCATGGCTAAACAAAATACCGGTGATCATTCATGAGTCGGATCTTACTCCTGGATTAGCCAATAAACTTGCCATACCATTTGCTAGTGTAATATGTACTACCTTTCCGGAAACAGCAGATTCATTAGGCAAAAATAAATGTCACTATGTAGGTCCGGTACTTAGGGAAAAATTAAAACAGGGAAATGCGGAACGAGGACGATTGTTCACTGGATTTACGAGATACAGTAAGCCGATCATTTTAATCATGGGAGGGAGTCTTGGAGCACGAAGGATTAACCAAGTTGTTCGAGATTCTTTATCCAAATTAACTGAACATTTTCAGATCGTTCATTTGTGTGGGAAAGGGCAGTTGGATTCCTCACTAACAAATTCAGATTACCGCCAATACGAATACATAAACGAAGAATTACCAGACCTATTGGCCATGTGCGATTTTGTGATTTCTCGAGCAGGGTCCAATTCGATCTTTGAATTTTTATACTTTAAGAAACCGATGATTCTGATACCACTCACCAAAGAACAGAGTAGAGGGGATCAGCTTCTTAATGCGGCTTCTTTTGAACGAAACGGTTATTGTAAAGTTTTGTACGAGGAGCATCTCTCCACGGAAACATTGCTTGATTATATTGATGAAATATCTCAAAACAAGGAAGTATTCATTCGCAACATGAGCCAGTTTGAGCCTAAAGATGCACTATCGATTGTCTATAATTTACTTATCGAAACAGCCAAAAAATGATCTATAAATCACGTTAAGACAAAACATACAGTGAGCGTATATATCGGAGAATAGTCGTTTACAAAAAAGGGAATGATTTGTTATCATATTGCAATTGAGCAGCATGTCGGAACCGTAATCGGGGATGGCGTGACGGGAGCTCCCATTATAGAGCTAGAGTATAAACATTGCCTGCAATGTCGTACTTGATAAGGTTAATATGGCGACATATTAATGAAGCTGGGGTGGTACCGCGAATAACTTCGTCCCCAAGACATGATGTCTTGGAGGTGAAGTTTTTTTATTTGCAATTACCACGTATCAAATTCATTAGGAGGAGTCGACATGAGTAAGGAAACGAAGTATCCAACCGAAAATTTTTTAGTTAGATTGATTAATGATGAGCTTGAATCGAGACCACTCGAGCGAGACATGTGCACGCGATTTCCACCCGAGCCTAACGGTTATCTTCATGTGGTACAGGATTTACCGGGCGTAAGGTGAAGGGAACGATCCAATGGGTCTCAGCGGATCACGCCATAAAAGCAGACGTTCATTTGTACGAGAAACTACTTCTTGAAGAGAACATTCCAAAGGATGACAGTGTTGATTGGACGGATGCCATCAATCCAAACTCACATGTTGTTATAAAGGACGCTTTGATCGAATCGTTCATTGAACATGCTTGCCAGGAACAAAAATTTCAATTCTTACGTCATGGCTATTTTTGTGTAGACAAGAAGTTCACTACCGATGACCGACTTGTATTTAATCGTATCGTACCGTTGAAAGATACTTGGAAGAAGAGATGAAGTATGAACAAAAGCGTGACAAATTATTTTTGAACCTAAAAATCCGCTAGCTTAGCGGATTTTTTGTTTAAGGAAATAGAAAAGAATATGAACCGAATGCTCTGTATACGGGGATATATGTCTTCGAAACACTGTTTGTCCAGGGTGATCAAGAGGGGAATGGGAAATGGGTAACACCACTTGTAGTCGGATAAATCATTCAGATACAGCAAAGCTTTCGACTACTCCAGTTGACAAAGAGTCCCAAAGAGTGTATCTTGTTATTAACACTTTGATAATAACAAGTTGTGAATAACTAATAGCCGCGAATAGGTGGTAAAATTGGTAGCAAGAGACCACAATGGGCTGACGGAGGATAGAATGATATATAACATTGATGAATTGCAAAAAGTATATCGAGCGGGAGAAAGACGGAAGTTCCTATACTTCTGGGGCCACACGCCCCCCGCTAGCGGAGGCGTTAATTCGAGCTGTTTTAGCCAATGGTGGAAATGCCATTTCATTGTGGAGGGCGAATCTTACAGTTGTACCGAGCAATATATGATGGCGGAAAAGGCGCGGCTGTTCGGTGATGAAAAAATGCTTGAAGCGATTATGAATGCGAAGCATCCAAAACAGATGAAAGAGTTCGGACGTGCGGTTAGATCTTTCAATAACGACGTTTGGGAAAGACATTGCTACGAAATTGTTAAACGAGGCAACTATGCTAAGTTCGAGCAAAACTCACAGCTTTGGGATTTTATGAAAACTACGAAAAACCGAATATTGGTAGAAGCGAGTCCTGTTGACCGGATCTGGGGAATTGGAATGTCGAAGGACAATCCGAACGTAGATAACCCATTGAAATGGCGGGGGAAGAACTTACTTGGATTTGCACTGACCGAGGTGCGCGACCAGTTACTGGAGCGATAAGTGAGGTTAGCAACTGAGTTTTGTAAACTCAGTTACTTTTTATGACTGCGTAGGTGAAAGATGAATGCTCACTATTTAAACTAGCATTAGAAAAACTAAATCCGTTTATCCGTAGAATCAATCCGTTTCAAGGTAGCAGAAGTTACGAATTTCTCTTAACATTCAGGAAGTAAAGCGTCATTCGAAGATGCTGCGAAAGGAGAAATTTGTTATATGGCTAGAATTCGATTTAGTATATTTTTTAGTGTCTTTGTTGCGATGGTGGGACTGATGATTATTGCACCTGTCATGCCTCCACTTATTCGAGAATTGGGTTTGAGTGAATCGCACTCGGGCTTAATTATTTCTTTAGGCTCCGTTGCGATGGCATTAATGGCTCCAGTATGGGGACGTCTTAGTGATGTAAAAGGAAGAAAGCCTGTGATTATAGTTGGCTTCATAGGAATGTTTGTAAGCTACGTCGCGTTTACAGCGACCATGTATGCTGGACTCAACGGACTAATTAACGGTGGACTTTTAGTCGTATTGCTCATTGCAGCACGTGCTATGGTCGGACTATTTATCCCGGCCGTCCCTTCGTCGGCGCAAGCGTATATGGCGGACGTCACCGATGAACAAGAACGTTCTGCAGGTATGGCATTCATTGGAGCCGCCAATGGACTTGGCCTTGTGCTTGGTCCGGCGATCGCAGGGGTGTTCGCCCTGATCGGACTAATCTGGCCCCTTTATATTGGAGCTTTGCTGCCGATAATAGCTATTATCGTTGTACTAGTACTAATCCCTGCGCACAAACCAATTGTTCAAGAAAAGCCACCAAAGGTGAATCCGTTTCAAAAAGGTGTGCGCCTTTATCTATTTGCAGGTCTCGTAACCATGCTAAGTATTGTTACCTTGCAGGTAATCGGAGGATTCTATTTCCAAGACCAATTATCTTTGACCACACAGGAAACCGCTCGAATGCTCTCATTGGGCTTAATGTTTACAGGGGTAGCGATGATCATCACACAGGGTATTCAAATGAAAAAGCAAAAATGGCTACCTAAGCAGCTTATAATGGTTGGATCAATATTGTTTATCATTAGCATAGCGCTATTTTTGTTAGCCAATCATTTAATAAGCTATTACATCGCATTTTTCTTGTTCGGGGTAGGATCAGGTCTAATGATGCCGGGCTTTATGGCGGGTGCGTCGCTAGCAGTTGCCCACGACCAGCAAGGAGGCCTAGCAGGACTTGTAGGTTTTGTTCAAGGTGTATCGGCTGTGATCGCGCCAATTTTAAGCACAAGCCTGTATCAATTGGATAGACATCTTCCTTTTGCAGTCATTGCTGGATTGGTTCTTGTTTTGGGCATAACGTTATTTACGGTGAACAATAAGCGAGTGGAACGAAGCTCGGCAACATAGCCACTACGATCATTTAACCCTCTGATTCTCCGCACAATTGATTTAGAGGCATAGATAGTGGAGGGATGCGTCCTTGGAGAAAGGACTTATTTTTAAAGAATGTATTGATAATGATTATCGATCTCGTTAATATATAGTTAATGAATCATGATCTGAAGCGTGAAGAGACGGTGAATGAAAGAGCAGCAGGAATCAAATGAATGGCATTTTTGTGTAAGCCACACTCATCCTGCTGCTTTTTTTAGAATAGAACGGAAGGAGAATGGTTTTGAGACTACAGCTAGAAACCCGGGATTTGGAAGGCGTATACAGCGAGTTTAACGAGCTTAAACCATCAACCTCGGCACAGAATCCGTATCATCAATACTATTCTTTTCCGACACAGAGCGGAACGGGGCATTTACAACGAATTCATCTAAGAAGAGGGCTCGAGGTGAATTGGATCGATACACAAATGTATGAGCCGATGACGATGGATGTTGGCATCCACTATCCGCATCTGGAGATCTCTTATACCATATCGGGCAAAGGCTGCTGGGAAACATCTGCTAAGGCGCAAGATTTCGAACTGTCTACAGGAGTATCGACGCTTCTCTATATTAAAGACACAAAAATGCATGCAGAGATGTCACACAATGAACGAATGCTGCATATGGAGCTTCGATTCGATATGCGGCAGTTCAACACCATTCTTCCTGAGCTGGATCGATTGACTGCAAACCCAGTCTTTTGCAGACAAATCGCAGGTTCACCTCATATTTCACAGCTCGTAGAACAAATGAAGAACTGTCCCTATAACGGCTCGCTTCAGAGACTTTATTTAGAAGGAAAGGCACTAGAGCTACTAGCTTTTCACTTAGATGGAACAGATAAAGTAGAGATGAAAAAAGAAGTTACATCGAAGTTAACGTCCTATGATATCCAATGCCTTCATGAAGCGAAGAATATATTATCTCGTAACTGGAAGCAACCTCCTAGTTTACTTGGGCTTGCGAGATTAACTGGGCTTAATGATTACAAGTTGAAGCTTGGCTTCAAAGAATTGTTCGGAACGACAGTATTCGGTTATGTGCGTGGACTACGAATGAACGAGGCTCGAAATCTATTAGAGCAGGGAAAAGCGAACGTTAGCGAAACCTCCATCCAGGTTGGGTACCACAATGTAAGTCATTTTGCATCACTCTTTCGAAAAACATTTGGTTACAATCCTAGTGAAATCGGTAAGATCGCCTCTAAAGAATAACATGAAAACAGCATCTCATTATTGAGGTGCTGTTTTCCACTAATATAACTATACAAGCCCGTCTTTAGATAAACTTCGTTGAGCACGACTAACAATGCGTTTCGTTTCTTTAGTATTGGAAGTCTCAGACCAATCTTTGCACAACTGAATTATCCAATCCGGATTAGATTTACTGGCATCATTGAGCCAATTGCCAACCGAATCCTGCACATATCGGGATGGATCAGACTTTACTGCTTCTAAAAGCGGTAAGGCTAGAGCAGGATTTTCTTTTAAAGCAGATATATGTTTGGCCCAAACGCCTTGTGGACGAGTGGATTCGATCGCGAATCTTCTGATATTCGGATCCAAGTCTGTGACCCAGTTGATTAAAATATTCAATGATTGTTCCAGATTATTGATAATCAACTCTCTTACAGCCATCCAAGAAATCTCACGTACACCAAAATGAGAGTCGGCAGCAAAAGGGCGAATGCCTGCAAGCTTCTGATCGAGATTCAGTTTTTTGTTTAATCCAACGACATAAGCAGCCCAGCAGCGTACACTGTCAGAACGATGGTCAGCTAGTAACGAAAAAATACGTGATTGCTCTACTGGCTGTTGTCTTTCCAACAGTACCAGCCATTCATTTGCTACTGCCGGTATAATTTTCATTATCTTTTTTTCATTCTGAGCATACAGTGCAGTTAGCATGGGTTCTGACTCTTGCTGTAATCCTATTTCAAGTAAAATATTGCGAAGTAGTTCCAGGTGATCAACAGCCAGCCACTCTGTTAGATTGACACTTTCCAAAACTCCCTTTTGCAATAAACTAACAACTTCTGGAGGAATCTCCGTAACCTTCCGAGCACCCTTTCGTTGTAAAATGGCATCTGAAATCGAAATCATATTTTCAATAATAATCAGTCCCATATCGAATATTTGTTAATTCACTTTTACTATACATAACTGGATTCAGTAAAAACTGTAATGCAGTTTACAAATCTTCCCGATCTAGTTCTCGTATCAGTTTTTCTCTATGAATACTGATGGTTTTATATCTTGTTCGAATCAGTCCTTCTTTCACAAAATCTTGTAACACGGAGGACACCGCTTCCCGGGTTGCTCCGACCATATTAGCAATTTCTTGGTGAGATACAGAGAGATCGATTTGTACAAAACTGTCGCTAATTTCAGTTGCAAATTGGTCAGCAAGCTTAATCAAAACATGTAAAATTCTTATTCGTAATTTGCCGAGAGCCAGACTATAAGCTAAATGGTTCATATTGACAATTCGTTCACTCATCACTTGAAGCAAATTCATCATGAAGCGGGGATGATCGATTAAAAAAGTCTCAAACCGAGATTTATCCATCAGACAGATGTCGCATTCTTCTAGTGTTTCAATAAACATTTCTCTTGTGCCAAAAGAAATCCCGGACAGCTCGCCAAATACATTCCCTTCATTGAGTATATCCAAGGTAAACTGCTTACCATCGGTATTCAGTTTGTAAATTCGAACTTTTCCTTTTTTTATAAAGTATAATCCTTCTGTGAAAGAACTCGGAGTTTGGATATATTTGTTTTTAGGAATGGTTGTAATGGAGGTCATTTGGTCCATCTCTTTTAAATCCTCCAAAGAGAGGCACTGCAGCAGATTGAATTGTGACAAGTAAGCGATTTTATCCATCATTTCTCCTATTAATTATCAGGAAGGCATACCCATAATGAGACAAATGGCATCATTCCAATTTTAAAAAGTTATTTATTCTTCATTATACAAGGATGATAACTTTCGGCGATCTCTTTTTTACATTCGGTATAGCGCGGCGAATCGGAATGATGTATGGTGGGAGATGGTAAACAAGATGAAGTGGAAGGGCAGGTAACAGCTTATGAACGCGATTGAAAAAAGAATCGAGGAATTGTATCGATACAACCCGGACGTGGTGGCACCGCCCGACCTCACCGAGTTCTGGAACCGGACGATTACAGAGGCGGGGGAGTGTCCGTGTGTCGGCATCCGGGTACAAACGGAGACACCTTTCCCAGCAATGGACGTCTATCATGTTACCTATGAAGGATATGATAACACGCCGCTGAAGGGTTGGTACATCATACCGAAGTATACGCTGGAGCGGAGTTTGCCTTGCGTAGTGCTCTTCCACGGATATACGGGGGGCAAAGGCTATCCGGAACAGTATGCAGATTGGCTTATGCTGGGATACGCAGTTTTCGCCGTAGACGTGCGCGGACAAGGCGGAGAGACGGGTAACCGGATGGACAGCGAATACGGGATGACGAAGGGCTGGATAACACAGGGGATCCTTGATAAGGACACCTGTTATTACAAAGCCGTCGCAGTTGATGCTATGAAGGCGATCGAATGGGTGGCCTCACAACTGGAGATCGACGCGTCGCGGATCGTCGTGGCCGGTGGCAGTCAGGGCGGAGGTATTAGCCTGCTGGCAGCCGCTATAAGCGACACGCCGTCCATCGTTGTGGCAAATATTCCGAACATGTGCCATATGGACTTCGGGCTGCTGAATTCAACTAGTTCCCTGACAGAGGCGGCCGAGTTCGTAGAACGATTTCCGGAGCATCTGAACGCCGTTCTGACAACACTGAGTTACTTCGATATACTCCATCTGGCGGACCGCATCGATATTCCGGTGATGATGTCCGTCGGGCTGAAGGATACAGTGTGCATGCCGGAGACCGTGTTCGCGGCGTACAATCGTATTTCGTCCGAGAAGATTCTGAACATATATCCGTTTACGGGCCATGCTGTCGGCGGCTACCAGAAACGTCAAACATTTGAGTTCTTGAAAAGGCATTTATAGTACAAGCTAAGGAGAAGGGAATTACACCAAATCCAATTGTTTTGATGTAACAAATATAATGATGTTCAACATGACCCGTAAGGTGACACTTTACAAGAAAGTGATCATCTTATGGGTTATTTGTAAGCCGGTGATTCTCAAATTGGTTCTCACTAAAGAGAGCTCACTGTTATTCATAAATGTGTGCAGGATCACTCTCTTCCAATTGTGAAATGTTAAACTGTATCAGTACCCAATAGAGTAAATAAAGGGGAGGCGCAGTAGGCATGAAAGAGGTATTTACATACGAGGACATGAAGTTAATCGGTCGGAAGAAGCTGGGAACCCAGGTGCCACTGGAGTTGTTCCGGACAATTCGGTTGATTGGTTTACATCAAGCTCTACCAATGGGCGGGAAGGGAACTACCGTTACAATTGGTCGCAAAATAGGAGAATCACTGCCTGTATCTACATTAGAGGATATCTTGGTTTTGTTCGAAGAGCTTCAGATTGGTATTCCAAAAGTTGTATATCAGGATGAGTATAAGCTTCGGATAGCAGTTGAGGAATGTTTCTGCAAGGGGCTTCCAGTGATGGAAGGGAAGATGATCTGCGATTTGGAAGGGGCCATATTGGAGGGGGCTATCAATAAAATATGGGAAGACAGGGTATCCGTGCGAGAAGTTCTGTGCAACGTAAGCGGAGATGATCATTGTGAATATGAGATCCGTTATTTACGATAAAGCAAAATAAAGAGCCGATGAATGTAATCGGCTCTTTATAGCGTTGAACTTCAATATTACTTCATTAATCTTCCCAGATGATCTCGCCACTTTCAATTTTGGAAAGTATCTCTTTCCATGTTTCAGGTTTAAATCTACTTTCGTCTGATCGACTTACTGAAATGAGTTCATAAAATGCCCCCTCTAACTTTGTCTTTTCCATTCCTTCCCTCTGCTTTGAGAAAAAATATTCAGCAACTTGCTGGAAGTTACAGGATGGTCAAATCCCCAAATAACCTGCATCAATTCCATTTCTCTATCAGATAGTTTTTGAAAATCCTCCATGTTAGACATCTCCGTACCGTCACTGACCTCAATTACCGTTTATGATGAAATAATCGATTGCTTATATAAGTATGTAGTTATATAATGTAGTAGTTATTTATGGAGGAGGATGAACTTCAAATCATGATTTCAATCGAAGAAATGGCTGAGCATTTTAAGCTGTTAGGAGATAAAACTCGATTAAAGATTGTATCGATCTTAAATCAACAGGACATGTGTGTCTGTCAACTGGTTGAACTGCTTCAAACTACGCAACCGAACATCAGCCAACATCTTCGAAAACTAAAGGATGCTGGTTTAGTTAAAGAAGAGCGAAGAGGACAATGGATTATATATTCACTCCAAGTATCAGAACATCCGCACATTCAGGATGCTCTTCAATATTTACCGAAGCTTGAAGAAGATGTCCAACAAAAAATAAACAGCATGATGTGCGAATAGGGGATGAATCCTATGAGTGAGAGAAAGACGAAGAGATTATCTTTTCTAGATCGTTACTTAACCTTTTGGATCTTCGGAGCCATGGCTGTTGGTATAGGTTTAGGGTATATGATACCCAACTTCTCAGAAGTGTTATCCAGTATGCAAATAGGTACTACTTCTGTACCACTTGCAATCGGCCTCATTGTCATGATGTATCCACCGCTTGCGAAAGTGAAATATGAGAAGCTCGGAAGAGTTTTTAAGGACTGGAAGGTTCTCTTATTGTCCTTAGTACAGAACTGGATTATAGGTCCTTTCTTAATGTTTTTCCTAGCGATTCTATTCCTAAGTGATATGCCCGAGTATATGATTGGACTCATCATGATTGGGCTGGCTAGATGTATTGCGATGGTTTTGATATGGAGTGATCTAGCGAAGGGAGATCCTGAATACACAGCAGGTCTCGTAGCATTCAATTCCATCTTTCAGATTTTGTTCTATTCCGTTTTCACGTATGTGTTTATTACGGTGTTGCCTGGCTGGTTTGGTGTCGAAGGAGCCGTTGTAAATGTCTCCATGGGACAAATTGCAGAGAGTGTGCTTATCTACCTAGGAATTCCGTTTGCAGCAGGATTACTTACTCGTATTATTGGGATTAAATTGAAAGGTCAACAGTGGTATGAACAAGTCTTGATTCCGAGGATCAGCCCACTTGCGCTCATTTCCTTATTATTCACGATCGTACTGATGTTTACATTAAAAGCGGATTTGATTGTGAAGCTGCCACTTGATGTAGTACGTATTGCTATTCCAATGATCATCTATTTTGTTGTGATGTTTCTGGTATCCTTTTTCTTATCAAAAAAGTCGGGTACTTCGTATCCAGTCGCTTCTTCATTATCTTTTACGGCGGCAAGCAATAATTTTGAGTTAGCGATAGCAGTAGCGATTGGTGTTTTCGGTTTGGATTCAGGGGTTGCATTTGCTGCGGTCATCGGTCCGTTAGTTGAAGTGCCAGTATTAATCGGGCTTGTAAATGTGTCGCTTTGGATTAAACGAAAGTATTTCGAGCCAACTATATAGAAATGAGAAATAGGAGAGAGTAGAGATGAGAAGTCCATTAATTTATTTTCTATGTACAGGAAACTCTTGTCGTAGTCAGATTGCAGACGGTTGGCTAAAAGTGCTCGGTGGCGACCGCTATGATGTGAAGAGTGCTGGCTTAGAAGCTCATGGATTAAATCCAAGAGCGGTTCAAGTGATGAATGAAGCAGGGGTTGATATAACAAACCATACATCCGATGTGATTGATCCTATAATATTAAATCGCGCTGACTATGTAATCACTTTATGCGGTCATGCAGATGAGCATTGCCCGATCATAACCAATACTAACGTAATCAAGTGGCATTGGGGATTTGATGATCCAGCGAAAGCAGTGGGTACAGAAGAAGAAATTATGACTCAATTTCGAAATGTACGGGACGCAATAAAAGCAAGAATTGAATATTTCCTAACCGACGGAAAATAATTCACGCTTTGAGCCGACCCTCGTGGTCGGCTTTTACATTAGGCTAAGAAGGAGTAACTAGTTATGAAGGGCATAAATGATTTGACCCATGGTCCTATTATGCCTACCTTAATGAAATTGACACTTCCTATCATCGGAACCAATTTCATATCTACAACCTATGGTCTTGTCGACATGATATGGGTTGGAAGGTTAGGAAGCGGACCTGTTGCAGCGATTGGCACGGCTAGTTTCTTCATTAATCTAGCGATTGCTTTATCAACAATGATAACGATTGGTACAGGGATCAAGGTATCACATTGTATGGGGGCCGGTCAGGCAGATAAAGCTAAGTCCTATGTGAAGAACGGATTAATCATGTCTGTATTATTGGGACTTCTGTATATGGTATTTATCGTTTTAACTCGGGATCAGCTCATTGGTTTCTTTGATCTGGGAAGTGATGAAGTTGAGCTCATGGCCAAGCAATTTTTATTGATATCCATTATGGGTACTGTATTTTCAATTCTAAATACCTTGTATGCGACCATTTTGAACGCTATGGGAAACAGTAAGCAGCCGTTTCATATCTTCTCCGTAGGTCTCATTTTGAATATTATCCTCGATCCATTGTTGATTTTTGGAGTGGGCAGTTTTGAGGGTTGGGGAGTTGTAGGGGCAGCCATTGCCACACTAACAGCCAATTTATTAGTGACCGTGTTATTTATCATCCAAACAAGAAATTCGGAATTGATCTCTATTTCGTCTGTATGGGATAGCCGTCTTATGAAAGAAGTCATCGGAATGGGGATTCCGATTACAATTCAACGGGTCACTTTTACGGTTATTTCGATCATCATTGCTAAGATCATTGTGCGTTGGGGTGCTGATGCCATTGCGGTTCAAAAAGTCGGGATACAAATTGAATCGATTTCCTATATGACCATCGGTGGTCTACAAGGAGCGATTGCTGCCTTCTTCGGACAAAATTACGGAGCCCGTCGATTGGATCGAATTCAGCAGGGGTATCATAAAGCATTGCTGTTGACGTCTATATTCGGCATTATCATATCGCTTATATTTATTTTATTTCCACAACCACTCTTTTCGCTATTCCTAACCGATGAGGCTAGTTTAGCGTTAGGAACGGATTATATGCGAATCATTGGTTTTTCCCAAATGTTTATGTGTATGGAACTGATGACAGTAGGTGCATTTAACGGAATCGGTAAAACACATGTTCCGCCGATTTTTAGTATTTTATTTACTGCGTTAAGAATACCGCTAGCTTTGATCTTATCCGAGCCGTTTGGCCTAAACGGGGTGTGGATGTCGATTGCGCTGAGTAGTGTGTTCAAGGGTGTCATTTTAGTCTTCTGGTTTAAGAGATCTTTTCGCAAAATGAATGTTCCACAAGCAATTCGTTATTAAACAGATGATAAAGGAAGGTCGTTAAGATGAATTTGCTAAATCGTGAACTCATACAGATTTTGATAGACAAATCGTTAAATGAAGATCTACTTCGTGGCCATTTCGGTTTAGAAAAAGAAAATGTGAGGGTTGATCAAGATGGAAAACTTGCATTGACACCTCACCCTAAAGCTTTTGGCAGTAAAACGAAAAATCCTTATATTCAAACTGATTTCTCAGAGAGCCAGATCGAGATGATTACCCCAGCTTTTGACTCGATTGATGAGACTTATCGTTTCATGGAAGCCTTACAGGATATTGTTTCTTTAGAATTGAACGGAAGCGGGGAATACTTGTGGCCAAGCAGTAATCCTCCCATGTTGCCCCAAGAGCAAGAGATTCCGATCGCAAAAATGAACGATCCTATAGCGGACGACTATCGAAGCGAATTGGCGGATAAGTATGGGCGTAAAAGACAATTGCTAAGTGGAATTCATTATAATTTCTCGTTCGATGAAAGACTCCTTAGAAAGCTACATAAAATAGAGGGGCGGAACGAAGATTATAAAGAATTCAAAGATGCGATCTATTTTAAATTAGCTCGTAACCTGTTGAGATACCGCTGGTTGCTCATCTATTTAACAGGGGCAAGTCCTGTTTTTGATAAAACCTATATGGAACGATGCGTTGCACTAGGGGATTCACATGATGATAAAAGTTACTATTTTCCGAACATGAACTCACTTCGAAATAGCGTATGCGGATATCGGAATGAAAAACCGTTTTATGTATCCTTTGATTCGGCAAAAGACTATGTTCATGATATGAATGAGCTGATTCGAAAGAATGAATTGCTGAGCGAAAAAGAATTTTATAGCCCTGTTCGCATGAAAACAGCAAAGGGTATTAACCCCTTGCAGGAACTTATTGAAGATGGAGTAGCTTATTTAGAGCTTCGCTTAATCGATTTAAATCCACTTCATAAGATTGGTATCAGTAAAGAAACGATGCAGTTTATACATTTGTTTATTCTTTTTATGCTACTTAAAGTAGACGAACCCTTCGATGTAAAAGATCAAAGGATAGCCGATTTGAATCATGATCAATTAATAATGGAGGGCCTAAGAGGACGTTTAAACGATCATGAAGATTGTCAGTCAACGATGGAAGAGATGGCACTCGCTTGTATCCATGAGATGCAGGAAATGGTGGGACTCTTGTTCCCTAGGGGGGAGGATTACCTGCATATACTGAATGGGGAAAAGCAAAAAATCCTTCATTCAGATTTGAGCCCTGCATCTATGGTGATGACCGACATTCAAGAATCATCCTATCTGACGTACCATTTGGATAAAGCAAAAAAGTACGCTGGGGAAAGTATTATAAATGGATATCGTTTCGCTGGATATGAGGACCTTGAATTATCGACTCAATTGCTCTTGAAAGCAGCTGTGAAACGAGGCATTAAGTTTAAATTGATGGATCGGGATGAGAATTTTATAGTGCTTTCAGAAGGTAATCACAATGAATATGTGAAACAAGCCACAAAAACGTCCTTGGATTCCTATAGTACCGTGTTAATTATGGAGAATAAGATTGTTACAAAAGAAGTTCTCAAACAACATGGAATTCGTGTACCGTTAGGCGAAGCATTCCAAAGTCTGGATGAAGCGATGACCGCCTATGAAACGTATCGTGGCTCACCCATTGTGATCAAGCCTAAATCGACCAATTTCGGACTAGGTATTACGATCTTCAATCGCGACATTTCGAGAGAAGATATGCAAAAAGCATTTGAAATAGCTTTTAAGCATGATCGGACGGTGCTTCTAGAGGAATTCATGACAGGCAAAGAATATCGCTTTCTGGTCATGGGCGATGAAGTGGTTGGAGTATTGCATCGTGTTCCTGCTAATGTCGTCGGAGATGGTATTCACACGATAAAACAACTTGTTCTTGAGAAAAACAAAGACCCACTTAGAGGTCAAGGGTATAAGACTCCTCTTGAAAAAATTCAATTAGGGGAAGCTGAAGAGATGTTCTTAAAGAATCATTTCAAAACCTGGGACGATATTCCCCGATTAGGGGAAATTATCTATCTGAGAGAAAACTCAAATATTAGTACAGGTGGGGACAGTATCGATTTTACGGATGACATACCAGAAAGTTATAAAAATCTAGCCATTCAATCGGCTAAAGCTGCAGGGGCAACGATCTGTGGTGTAGATATGATGATTGATCATATCGAAGAGGAAGCAACAGATGCGAATTACAGCATCATCGAAATCAATTTTAATCCAGCGATTCATATCCACTGTTACCCTTATATCGGGAAGAATAGAAGAGCGGATGAAAAGATTCTGGATTTATTGTTTGGTTAGACTATATAAGTCAATATTAGCCGGTCCCATATGTAGTTGGGACCGGCTTTTACTTACACCATAAACGCTGATGAGAGAATATAAGGAGATGAACCGCTGGAGTTTGTTTGGATTTTGCGATGTCTAGATCCGAATTGAATGCATAGGGTTACCTAGAAAGTACGTGCGTTTAATAAGAGATGATATTGTGAAATGTCCTTGGTCGAAAGTGAATGACCAGGGGAATTTTTTATTTATAGGCTCTGTTATCCTTGATTGTTGATTTGCGACTAAAAGAAAAACCGCCACATTAGGCGGTTTATTCTGAACTAATTTCCCGTTTGCGTATTGCAAATCACTGGCAGTGAAACGCAGTTTAGTGCTTCAAACCTTCTACTGGTTTTTGATGATTGACCTCCTTACTCTTTTTTCTTTATTCTTGTGCCCAGTATAATGAAAGCGGCATAGATTAAGATGGCAATCGAATCGATTAACGTATTCGTAAGTACCGAAACATCATAAAATGCGGTTACACCGAGAATGACCATCAGACGAATGAGCAGAAGTGACACGATCATCCACGCAGCAAACCGGATCTTAGATTTCTCGCTTTGAAATGACAGGATAATGAATACTATGCCAAAAACCAGATTCTCAGCGGTGATAATGTGCCAGACATACGTAAATGTTATCCGTGTATCCAAGGCTATATCATTCACTAAGAGCGTCGGCAGTACAGCGGATTGCCCGTTCCATGCGTGCGTAACAGCAAAAAGTATTGCAAGAACGCCGGCAATCAAACAATAATAATTCTTAATTCTGATGTCCATCACAATCCTCCTTAGTTATTTCAGGTTCCTTTTTGTGAAGATCCCGGTAAATCTCCCGAACGAACACTGCCAGCTGCTGGTCACTTTCATGATTAAAGTCCCTTAGCGTTTTAACTGCTACGTCGAGCAACTGACTGACCTTTTCAAGATGTGCGATTTTCTTGCGTGTTTCTGCTTTCTTGGCATCAAGAAATTCAGCGACCTCCTGGCAATAAGCAGGATCTACACTCTGCATTCTGTGGAACTGAAACTTCCCCTTGATTTCTTCTAGAGAAAAGTCCGCATACTGCATGATTTGAATATTCATCAAATCGACGATGTCGTCCCTAGAATACCTGCGATAAGAATTGTGTCCCCGAGACGGCGATACGATTCCAATACGGTCATAATACCGGAGCGTATCCTTCGGAATACCAAGTATCCGTGAAACCTCATTTATAGAATATTGTTTTTCCATACATTCACAATAACATTGGAGTAAACTCCAATGTCAACTCGTTTTTACTATCTTTTTCCACGGGTATTCATGCAATCCTTACAACTATGCTGTCCGTTACTTTAACAAAAAAATTAACAACACAGTTTAACAAAGCCTATTTAAAAGAAGTAGTGAAATAAGAAAGGGAATGGGATACAATTCCAAATAAGGGCTTGAATAATAGCTTAGCGTATTTTGAAAGCAGCTCAAGATGTCGGAGACAACAGTTAACATAGTATTCACGCGGCGGAGCTGCGGCTCCTTGGTTCGCCCGAAGGGATCGGCAGAGTAGTGGAATCAGGCGAACAACCCTGCGAACCTAACCGCAGTCGCGGCCGCCCCATACGGGGCTTAAGGTTCTCGGGTTCGTATATAAATACAGGAACGTTATGTGCAATACCCTAAGGTCAAAAAAATCATCAAAGGACGTGGAAACATATGAACAACTTAAAATTAGTAAAGCCTCAAATAGAGCTTGAAAATGAGTATTTATCATTTTATCAAGAGTGGAAAGTATCTGGTGAGGATATGGTTCCTTGGGTCATAAGTATGGATCCAAGTGATTTTCAAGGGATGTTGAAGTCACTGTCTAATAATGAGGAGGGTGTTGGCTTACCTGAAGGTTGGGTCTCCGATTCAACGTTTTGGTTGGTCGATAAACATAATAGAGTATTAGGTGCAGTTAATATTAGACATCAATTAACCGAACATTTGTATAATGCTGGTGGGCATATAGGTTATGGTATCCGCCCGTCAGAGAGATTAAAAGGCTATGCGACAAAACTATTGGAACTGTCCTTGATTGAGGCCAAGAAACTGGGAATAAAAGATGTATTAGTTGTCTGTGATGCTTGTAATGTGGGATCTGAAAGAGCCATTATTAAGAACGGTGGGAAGTCCGATAGAGATTACATAGAAGAAGATGGAAACGTAATTAAGAGATATTGGATTAAGAATACTTGAAACTAGTTTAAAGAAGAGGGTACAGCGCATAACAACGTATCTACGCTGCGGGCTGTTCGTCCTGGTCTGCAAGAGGCGTTTCGAAGAAGCGACACAGCAGACAACCCTACGAGGCTAAGTCCGTTGGACCCGGTCGCTGACGCTTCCTTAAGCCTCTCGGGTTCGTAGAGACACAACGTTATAGGAAATAGGAGTGAAACTCATAAAACAAAAAAGAGGTTGAAAAACATGAGTAGATTTTCCTTTATAGTTTCAAATAGTCCATTACCTGAAATAGACCTGATCGGTTTTGTTAGAATGAAGGTTGGGGAATTTAAGAAATTGAATATTCAAACAAAAGGACACTCCATGACAGCTGAATTAGATGATGACGCAGATTTGCTATATGCAGAAGATGAAACAAAAATACATGATCTTAAAATATCCCTTTGTACAAATCCACCCTATGGTTTAGAGGTGTATATTAAAAAAGAATTTGTTTATTGGATTAACGGAAATTGTCTTCGAGGATCTTGGAACGAACAACTTTATGATTATCTGAAAGGATTACAGAATAATAAGGCTGGACTTGAAATATGGTCTATATGGTTTGGGGATGGACATCAAGAGATTAAAAATATGGAACTAAAATTATTGGATTTGAAATTATCTGACTTAGAAATATTGAAGGGGATAAATTACTGTGTCAAGTTTGAATAGATTCTGTTGTTTATTCAAGAAGGACGCATACAATCCTATAACAACATATTTACGCAGCGATGCTATCGACCCTTGATTGACAGATGTATAGTCATGGAAGAAGATCAGTCAACAAACGACCCAGCCCAAGATAAGAGCTATCTAGGGTGGGTCGTTTCGTGAATACCTTAATGTTATAAGAAATCAGTGCGAAATCATAAATGTCAGGAGGTTCAAGATGCAAAAACCAATAATACCCAAAGAACCCATTGTACCGAAATTAACACTTGATCAGGCCTATCAAAAAGGGTTGAGTAAATAAATTATAGTCACAGGCGGTGGATGGATACGGATATAGGTCGAGCTAGAGTATTTGGGGAATTTCTAAGAATTGTTTACCTTGGCGGGATCGGTCATGTTTTACCCCTTGAAGAGATGGTCGGAGGACTAGAGGACTACATTTCATTAAATCTTTACAAATAAAAACCTCAAGATCATGAAGTAAATCTAGAACAAAGGTATGAAATAATAAGCTAATCATGGGGGCTAAAGCTTTGGAACAATGTGGGAACAAATATGATAAACTGCTTTCTACTGATTCATTTGATCATATTGGTATTGTTTTAGCATGCAACGACAAAGAAATATTAGTAACAGAGGGTAACAGGGATAATCAGAATTACTCAAGCGTTTTCTATCAATCCCATCATTTAAGGATAAATTGATATTGCGTTGTGATTTGTTCATAAGGATTTATATCGGCTTCAGAAAAAATAGAAAGGTGTTGTCATGGATTATAAAAAATTAAAGATTCCTATTATTATGATTTCTTTACCAATCATTTTTTTTGACTTTTTATTGCCTGTGTATACAAAAGAGCTGGGAATTACTACATTTCAACTCACTATCTTAATTTCTGTGTTCTCAATGTTTCAATTGATCATGAGACTTATTCTTGGTAGGGTCTCAGATAAATACAGTCGGCGCTCCATATTTATAAGTTCTTTATTGTGTTTTTTCATAGCGTACTTTGTCTATGCCGTTGCGACTGAATTATCGATTCTGCTCCTCGCCAGAGTGATACATGGTGTAGCAGGTATTTTGCTTACAATATCCATGTACGGAATGATCACAGATACAAAAAGTGGTTTTGCACAAAAATTAGGAAGCTTTAGCAGTAACCGAAATTTTGGCGGTCTTATTGGCGTTGGATTAAGTTTTTTTATTCTAAACAGATATGAGCTGCTGAACGGATGGACAGTATTATTTACGGCTTGTGGAGCAGTTGCCGCATTGGCATTTGTTTACTCTTTGGTCATATCCAGAGCATCTGAGCAGCAACGTATGACTTATATACCTAAACTTGTTTTATCTCCAGAAAAGCGCAAAATCTGGTTTGTTAATGTGCTTTTCTGTTTGTTATACAGTATGATTGGTGTTTTATTAATCCCCTATCTACAGGCTGAATTTGATGCGGACATCAAAGAAATCGCAATTACTTTTTTGTTGCCATTGCTTGTCTCCTCTTTTTCAGGTTCCCTTTTAGGAAAAATTGGGGATCGCGTAGGTTATCGTAAGGCTACTACTTTATCAATAGTTATATCCTTCATAATCATTTCGACAATTGTATTTTCTTCTAGTCTAAGCATTTTTGCTTTACTTTGGACAATTTTTATCATTTTCTATTCTACGTTTATCTTTCTCTCGATGCCATGTTTTTTAGGGGGATTCCAGAAGGACATATTGGGGATGCCTTTGGCAAATATTCCATTGGCTCAAATCTTGGGATGATCATAGGACCTGTATTGGGTGGCTTTTTGTTTGATACATATGGCCCTACTATTCCTTATATTATATTTGCAGTAAGTATGGCTCTGCTAGTTCCACTCCTGTTGACTATGCTCCCGAAAGACGAACCGTACCATCCAGTGATTACGATAGAGAACCGGACTCATTCGCATAAATGAGCTTAAAGCGTGGGAAACGAGATTATAGGAAATCAGCCGAAAGCAAAAATCAATTTATTCATATTTTGAAGGAGTGTTGACATGGTCTCTGCATATATTCAGCGTATTCAAGAAGTTTATCCAAATTTACTTATACATGATATTAAACTAAATGAGATAGGACAGAACAATGACGTATTTATTCTTAATCACTCTCTCGTCTTTAGGTTTCCTAAGTATGAGCAAGGTTTAGAAAAGTTGAAACGAGAAACTGAATTATTAGAAGTTATAAAAAATCACGTATCAATACCAATTCCTTACCCAGCCTATCAATCATTTGATGAAATGAAAGTGGGCAAAACTTTTATGGGATATCAGTTAATTGAAGGTTCCCCATTTTGGAAAAAAGAATTATTGAATATTAATAATCAAAACCTCTATGATATCATTGCCTCTCAACTTGTCACTTTTTTGATTGAATTCCATTCCATGAATATACCGGAAACAATTGTTTCTCAAAAGGAATTTGAGAGTATACATAAAAAAATCGAAAAATTGTTTTTAAGGATTAAAGAGAATCTGTTCCAGTTTATGCGAACAGAAGCAAGAGAAAGAGTAGAGAATAATTTTATTGCCTTTCTGAATAACCATCATAATCAAAATTTAAAACAAACCTTTATTCATGGAGACTTTGGAGCAAGTAATATTATTTGGGATCCAAAGGAATGTAGAATTGCAGGAATTATCGATTTCGGAGGCTCGGGATTCGGGGATCCTGCATACGATTTTGCAGGGATTCTTTCCAGTTACGGAGAAAAGTTTTTTGAGAGATGCACTTATTTGTACCCAGGTGGAAAGCAAATTTCAAACCGTGTTCACTTTTATAGGAGTACATTTGCTTTACAGGAAGCTCTACATGGATTAGAACATGATGATCTGGAAGCTTTTGAAAATGGAATAAAAGAATTTCGATAATATAACTCAATATAATTGGTGATTTTTTCATTTTTTCGTGTGTTATGTCTAATTCTGTCTTATAATTAGGGAGTGTTTAATAAGCTATAAAGAAATAGACTGAGAGGTATAAATTTGAAAAAATCCTTAAAAATTTTCTCTATTACTATTCTTGTTATTGTAATCATGTCTATAGTAGCTTTGCTATTATTTGGACGTAACAACCATAGTAATTTATCTGGAAGCGTTTCTGATAAAATCGATCAGTATTTGACAAATGAAAAATTTCAGGGAACCGTCCTAATTGCAAAGGAGGGTGAAGTTTTATTTACAAAAGGTTATGGATTGGCAGCCACTGATTTACCTAATAGCCCAAGCACGCTCTATCAGATTGCTTCATTATCTAAAACATTCACTGCAGTAGCAGTCATGCAACTAGTAGAAAAGGAACTTCTAAACTTAGATAATCCAATTTCGCAATACTTTCCAGACTTTCCGAATGGAGAGTCTATTACAATAAGTCATCTACTAAGTCATAGCTCGGGAATTCCGGATTATCTAAAGGCGAATTTCGAATTTGACTACAGCAAAGAATGGAATCCAAATGATATTGTAAAAACCGTTAGCGATTCTGAATTAGAGTTTACCCCAGGTAAAAGCTTTAGTTATAGTAATACTGGTTATGTGATGTTAGGACTTATTGTTGAAAAAGTCAGCGGACAGTCATATGCAAATTACATAGAAGAGCATATTTTTGAGCCAAGTAACATGTTTAATTCTATGTTTACGGTTTCGGCTGGTATACCAAAAGCGGAAGGACATGTAGAGGGGAAAGTAGGACCCTTAATGCATAATTCTGCAGCGTATGCAGCTGGGGATATCATTTCTACAGCTGAAGATTTAGAACTGTTTGACAGAGCCCTGCGTAATAATTTATTGATAAGTAAAGAAACATCAGAACTGATGAGTATGACCCATGCTAAAAAGTTTCCGTATCAATATGGATATGGATGGTATACTCAAGATGTTATGGGGAAAAAAGCAGTTGGGCATTCAGGAGGATATCCAAGTGGTTTCCGTCATTATGTTGCACGGCTAAATGACGAGGAATTAACAGTGATCGTTCTTAGCAACGAGATGACGGTGAATTCAAAAAGAATCAACCGTAATCTTACATCCATCGTTCTTCAGCAGCCAATTTGGATATGGGAAGAGAAACTTTAATAGTTATAGAACGGCAATTATAGATATGATTTTTGCATTTTATCGAAGTGGTTCTGTCAATATTTTTAGTATATGAAGCCATAGGAGGAGTTTAAAAAACATGCAGCTAAACGAACAAAATAAGAAAAAGTTACAGCACATCATCAGTGAGCATCAATTTAGTCATGCTGAGGAATATCTATTGGAACATACACGACAAGGTATTCGATTATCCAAACAGGGATTGGCTAACTATGGCATACCCTGTACCTCCCGAATAGGCGGAGATCCGGATCTTCTCCCACATGTTGAATGGCCGCAGAATTCGGAGGGGAAGCCGATGACTTTCTTGGCTCAGCTACAATTGGAGGATTTGGCCAAGCATGATGATTCTTCATTGCTTCCGGTTAACGGCATGTTGTATTTCTTTATAGGTGTGGATGAGCCTGCCTATAACATTGAGCATCGGGTTCTGTTTTTGCAAGAAGATCAAATTGTTAACGCTCGTCGGCGCCCTTCTCCAGAATTGACTACGCTTGAAGAGGAATATACCGGTTATCACGTTGAAACAAGGGCGTCACTTGAACCTCCCAACTATGCATATGTGGATGATGAACAGGTAGAAGACGATGAGCATGATTTTGAAGCTTATGAAGAGCTGTGTTTCCAGTTGAGCGGCTCGGATAGTGACGATCTGGCTGTAATCTTCGGCTATCCCGCCACCCAGCACGGAGATTGTGAATATGAGGCCGCTTTAATGATGTTAACAGGGAAGGAATACACCTATTCTCCCGAAGCAGCTATACAGCAAATCACCGATCATTTTGGCGGCAGCTCGGAACGGGCTGAGCAGGAGATTCGGGATACCTTGCTGCTACTGGCCATCGATTCGGATGATGAGGTGGGCTTCTGTTGGTGGGATGCCGGAGAACTGCAATTTTATATCCGTAAAGAGGATTTGCTTGCGGGAAATTTTGCTCATACCTATTGTTCTTTATATTCCAGCTGACAACTTGTCTTAAAGCTACTGCTCCTCGGCAGCAAAATTTATTTGGAATATGAAGGGAAACCCTTCCCAGATAATAATTGACAAATATAAAATGGGAAGTTATGTTTAACGAGGAAACATTTTGATAGTATTAAAAACAATAACAATATGTACTCAATAGGAAATGGAAGAGACGCGAGAATCCAAAATCCAATTATGGGATTTATTTGGATTCTAAGCGTCTTTTTTTGTGCAAAAAAGTATTTTCGTGGAATTAATCTATATGATAGAAAAAATTAACATATATCTTAGTTAGAAGGGACAAAGATTTGTCGTGTCTAAAAACAAAAAAGCAGTTTTTAAAGATAAGCTTTTGGCAGCTCAGTGGGGAATTAAGCTTGCGTGGAAAATTGATAAGAAAATGTTTCTGATCTGGCTGGTTATTAGCATCGGTCTTGCAGTACTACCTGCAGTGGCACTTGCCTATAACCGAGATGTAATCGCGAACTTATCTGGATTTATCTCCTCGGGAATAGGTACCTATTCATCCGTTATACCCGATATTGTAGTGCTTGGAATTATCCTTACCGTATCTGGACTTTCGGCAAGGCTGAATGACGACCTATTGTACATGATGATGTATGATTCCTACTATTTGGGTCTGGAAGAGGTCATGATGGACAGCGCACAACGTGTTGATCTCACTGAGCTTGTGAAGAAGGAGGTCAACGATGATTATTACGCAGCCATTTCTCGATGTGGGTCACTTACTGATTTAACTAGTTCAGGCTGTGCACTTCTTGCAAAGCTTGCCTCTATCATTTCCTTGATGGTGGTGGCGTTCATAACATCCAAATTCATTTTTCTCATGACAGCGATCTATATTGTTGTGGTCATTTGCCTGAACTCTGCTTTCTCGAATAAGGCACGTACGGTATGGAAAGAGATGAGGGAAATGCTTCGCAAGGCAGATTATTTTGAGAAGCTTGCTCAGAATGGTGATACGGCTAAGGAGACGAGAATTTTTAATAGTGCTGATCAAATTAAACAGGAATGGGAGAACGCTTACAATCAGATCGAGCAGAGTCAGGTACGCCGTGCTTATGGTATCGCTCAGCTGACCTTTTTCAGCAAAATAGGTTTTTATATATTTATGGTGTTGATGATCCTTTATTCCTTGTTTCAAGTATCTAATGGCAAAATGGGACCAGATGTCCTTCTGATGATCTATATTCTTTGCACCAGTATTGCGGATGCGGTGTCCACTATACCTAAGAGCTATCAACAGTTAGATTATGGTCTTTATGGTCTGGACATTCAAAGACGCTTCTTTGAAAACACCCCAACGATAGATCTCAAAGAAGAGCAGCATAAAGCAAATACGGCACTTGATGAGGAAATCTGCTTTGAAGTGAACCATATGTCTTTTGCCTATAACAAAGAAAAGCCTATTCTTAAGGATCTTAATTTTACAATTAAGCGTGGAGAAACAGTTGCACTAGTTGGTAGTAACGGCTGCGGCAAAACGACTCTCGTTAAAATTCTGCTCGGATTATATCACCCTACAGAGGGAGAAGTGAAATTCTGGGGTAGACCCTATTCGGATTACAGCAAAGCGTATATGAATGAGAAGATGGGGGCTTTTTTCCAAGACTTTTACTTATTTCATCTGACGCTTGGCGAGAACGTAGGCATTGGGAATGTAAAAGAAATCGAGAACGAAACGATGATTCTAGATGCGATTCATAAGGGGGGAGCTAGTAAGGTGCTCCAGAAGCTGAAGCAGGGGGTCAATCACCTTCTTGGTAAGCAAGTTTATAAAGATGGTGCTGTGCTATCTGGTGGAGAGGGGCAACGTGTGGCTGTTTCTCGGGCTCATATGAGCGATAAGGAAGTTATGTTATTTGACGAACCAGCCTCGATGTTAGATCCAATTGCGGAGATGGAGCAGTTCTTTCACATCAAACAGAAATTAGGAGGAAGGACTTCCATTCTGGTTTCCCACCGTATTGGGTTTGCTCGTCTAGCAGACCGTATTCTGGTGATTGATGGCGGTAGAATTGTTGAGGATGGTGCCCATGAAGAGTTGATGGCACAGGGAGGCGTATATGCTAACTTTTTTCAGGAGCAAGCGCAGTGGTACGATCAGGAGGTTGTAGAGAATGAAACACAAAGAGCTTAATGAAAAGCTTGGTACCCGTGCAGTTCTAAGCGTTGCATGGAAGGCATTACAAGTTAGCTTTCGTACCAAAAGTAAGCTATCTCTATTGGTAAATCTATTAGGTTTTGCTGTAGCTTTTGTACCTGCGTGGATCTCCATTACGCTACGGCGGTTTACGGATCATGTGCAATTGATGTCTCAGGGACAGGAAACGCTGATGAATGCCCTTATGATCTTCCTGATCCTTATTGTTCTTTATCTGATACAGACGGGCTATACATTTGCTCATGATTATTTTTCAGAGGTTGATCGGCAACGTACGACTAAGTATATCAAGAAGACCGTGATCGATTGTGCGAGCAGAGTGGAATACAAGTACATTGAGAATGAAGGCGATTTTCGCGAAAAGTTGGAATTTGCTGAGAGGTTTGGAGGCGCACAAGTGGCGCAAAGTATGCAGCAGACCATTGTGGTACTTCAGCAATTGATTGCTTTCTTTACCATTATTACTGTGTTAGCAGATGTTAGTGTGTGGATTGTTGTCATTCTGCTCTTAACGTGCATTCCAGCTGTTGTGCTCTCTATTATGCAAAAAGATGAGGATTACAAGAACAAGACCAAAAACATGAAAGATGGTGCCATGTCCGTTCATTTGTTTTATATGGCATCGGGTGCGAATGAAAATTGTAAGTCTATGAATGATGTTAGATTTAATGGTATTTATCCGTGGATTAAGGAGCGATGGCGCACCGTATCTCTACGTTATCTTAAGAAAAAGAATAGCTTAACTCGCAAGCACGTTATCTATAATTCAATTGCGGATATTCTACGGAACTGTGTGTATATTGGTATCTTGCTGCTAGTTGCAAAGGAGATTTATGAGACCCCAACTATTGGGCTAGGAATCTTTATGTTAGTGTCTACACTCGCTGTACAACTACAGACCGCTACTACAAAAGTATTTGTGGGTGCGGCACAATTCTTTGGTGATATTAAATTCATGCATGATTTCTTCGAACTGGCTGCTACGCCCCAAGAAAAGCTTGAGGATAACCCACAGATTCTAGATCATGCAGATATTGTATTTAATGATGTGAATTTCACCTATCCTAATTCGGCGGCACAGGCACTGAAGAACCTGAATATAACCATCAGGCAAGGTGAGAAAATTGCGATCGTTGGTGAGAATGGTTCAGGTAAATCCACCTTTGCTAATCTGTTATGTGGCATGCATCAGCCTACCACAGGTGAGATTAGAATAAGTGGACTCAATATGAAGGATCATTTGTCTACCGTGCGTAATGCCATCTCAGTTGTGTTTCAAAATTTCGGTAGGTACGAGACTTCTATACGGGGGAATATTACGATTTCAGATAAGGACCGTCAAGTAACGGATGAAGAACTCATGACATTAGCGAGTAAGACGGATGCGTATTCGTTTATTCAATCACAGCCTCACGGTTTGGATGAAATGGTAGGAACTTTTAGTGAGGGTGGCAATAATCTCTCCGGCGGACAATGGCAGAAAATTGCTATTACTCGCGCAATGTATCGTGACAAGGCAAGAATCATGGTGCTAGACGAACCTACGTCTGCCCTAGATCCTGTTGCTGAGGCGCAGCTATACCGAGATTTTACTCAGATTACGGGTGACAAAACCACGATCCTAATTTCCCATCGCTTGGGTATTACCTCGATTGTAGATCGCATATTAGTGTTTGCAGATGGACGAATTATAGAAGAAGGCAATCATGAACAACTGCTAGCCAAAGGCGGTCAATATGCCGATATGTATCATGCACAGGCGCGGTGGTATAGTGAAATGGTAAACTTTTAGTATAGATGGAAGAAATGATGAGAAGGAAAGAGGATATATATATAAATCCCCTCCAAGATCAACAGTAATTTTACTGTCTATTAAAGGGGAGAATATTAGAATTGCTGATGTATATTCTCTAAATCTTTCATTAGATCAGGGATCCAGGCTTCAGATCCTGGGATTGTCTCTGTGCCGCCATTTACAAGCCATCGCAAAGTTTTTATCAGCCAACATAAACCTCCGATTTGCACTTGCCAGTTCAGATGATCGATATTTATATCAGTTACCTCTAGAAATGCTGATAGTAAATCTTCTCTTGATAGATTACTACAGTGATGCGCCTCCTTAATTAAGCAATACAAGTCACCAAGATGAGGACTTAAATAAGCATGGGACCAATCAATTGCCATAATTCCATTGTCTTGAATCAGAAGGTTCTTTGCATGATAATCAGCATGTATTAGCGAAGTAGGGACCTTTTGATATAACATCTCTAATTGTTGTGGTAATACTCCCTTAACGTCTAGTAATAATTTGTTCCCTGCTAATTTATCCGATTTCAGAAGATCGTCTAACATCTGAAGAAAGTCGTCTTTTGAGACTGAATATTTTTCGATGATCTTTCTTGAGAGCAACCTTTCAAGGTTGACTGTTGCTTTCACTCTAAGCCTTGCTAATTCCCTCGCAGCTTCTAGAAAATACTTAGGTTCTATCTGCTGTTCCAAATCTCTTTTTCCGGCATCCTCCATGATGATAATTGCGCTGTCCTTCATTTGAATGATCTCAAAGATCTGCGGTGCCTTTAACTCCAATGGGTGAACCAACTCTTTATAAATTGTAGCTTCCCTAGCCATCTCATTTCCGCTCCATTTAATAATGCGGGTTTCACCCTGTAAAAACTGTACTCTGTAAACTTCGGAAAGAGCCCATTTCCTCAAGGGTGACCATTCAGTAACCTCATTCAACAAGGGCGTCTTCGAACAATAAGCTGATATTTTTGCTGGAATCATATATATTGCCTCCTCTTTTCCTTTAACAAATCATATTCTTACACAATCCGGCAAAAAAAAGTAGACTTATAATTTCATTTTTGTTATGATGTTGAATAGGGTCTCGAAAAAATTAGGGACTCTTTTTATTTCTAAATATACGACATATAAATGGATATAGATGTATTTATAGTAAATAATATCTTGACGTTTATTGTGTAAACGGATACAATGAGAACAAATTATGTGAATGGGTTGGTAACGATGAAAATGTTTATGACAGGAACTATCGATTAATCGATAACTGAATAAGGTATGAACGATTAAGGTGATTCTAACAAGCCCTAGTTAAGGTTGTTTGTATTGCCAACGTTTGTGCACTCCCTGTTATGAACCTTCATCATTATTGCAATGCATACAAGGAATCTGCAAAAGTGTATTTACTTATGCTGTTCTCTTGTTGTTATAAGCTGTAGATGGACATTTGTTCATCTATGGCTTTTTTGCGTCTCCAATAGTCTCTTCACATAGGAAGGAGAAGTTTGAAGAATGAAAAGGAATCATTTGGAAATCATGAATTGTTTTTACGCGAAGTCAGAATTTGTCCCTTGTTGTAATGTTGCGTTATACGATACTTCGTAGCGACTTTCCGACTGAAACATCGGAATGCCCAGGCCTTTCATCTAGACTGGTCATGATTTACTAATGTCTGACATAAGGTCTTGGGTGGTATTGATCTATACACACTTGTATGCATATGGGGGTGGGCACAGTGCCCAAAAAAGAGAAAATATCAATGTCATGGCTGCTACGGTATTTGATCCCGGTCAAAGGGCGGCTGATGATTTTGCTCATCTTGCTGTTAACATCGACAGGCTTGCAGCTTCTGAATCCACAGATTATCAAACGCTTTATTGATACGGCAGCAGGTGGCGGAATATTAGCCAGTCTGATTCAGCTTGCGGGGTTATTCCTCGTTGTTGCTGTATTAAACCAGTTGATTACGGTAGCTGTCAGTTATCTTGGTAACGATATTTCGTGGCGGGCAACGAACCGGCTTCGCGGGGATCTCTTGAAGCACTGCTTGCGGCTGGATATGAGGTTTCACAACGTAAAAACGCCAGGTGAGATGATTGAACGGATTGATGGTGATGTGACGAGCATTTCGAACTTTTTCGCGATGTTTATCGTGCGGGTCATCGGAAGTTTTGTGCTGCTGGCCGGAATTTTAGGCTTTATGTTTACCGTGAACTTGCCAATTGCCATTGTGATGACGGGATTTACGCTGCTGTCGATTATGTTCATGGTGTTCATCCGTAATCTGGGCGTCAATTCATCCAAAAAAGAACGTGAAGCCAGCGCTTCCCTATTCGGATTAATTGAAGAGCGCATTGCAGGGATCGAGGATGTGCAGGCCAACGGTAATGTGCCTTATGTGATGAATCGATTTCACCGCATGATGCGCACCGTGTTTCTGAAAGGAAGAAAAGCTTGGATGCTCCGGGTCATTCCGTGGAACACCACCGTCATCCTGTTTGCTCTTGCGGTTACCGCTGTACTGTTATTAGGGGTTCGTTACTACTTGATCGGTGAGATTAGCCTGGGAACGCTGTTCCTCATTTATCAATATACACAGATGTTGAACGACCCGATTGAAATGTTAGGTGACCAGGTTCAGGAGTTTCAAAAAGCAAAATCCGGCATGCTTCGTTCCAGAGAATTGCTTTCGAACCGCAGTGAGATCGTGGACGGGGAGCAGGATCATCTTCCTGAAGGAGCGCTGGGTCTGGAATTTATGGGAGTCAACTTCAGCTACAACGAAGATAAGCCAGTGTTAAAAGACATTAACTTTACGGTTAAGCAAGGGGAACGCCTTGGCATTATCGGACGCACTGGCAGCGGGAAGTCGAGTCTCAGCCGTGTCCTGCTTCGTTTGTACAATATCGACAGTGGGGTTATTCGTGTCGGTGGTACGGATATTACGAAGTTGAAGCTTCCGGCACTGTATCGCCGGGTCGGTATGGTTACCCAGGATGTTCAGCTGTTCGATGGCTCACTGCGTGACAATCTGACATTGTTTGATAACCGTGTATCGGATGCGTTCATTTTGGAAACAACGGAGCGGCTGGGATTACGTCAATGGATCGATGCGCAGCCGAAAGGACTGGATACCCATCTGACGACAGGCGGGGCCTCCTTGTCTGCAGGGGAAGCGCAGCTGTTTGCGTTAACCCGGGTATTTTTGACACAGCCGAGTTTGGTGATTCTGGATGAACCTTCTTCACGCCTTGATGCTGCAACGGAAACGATGCTGCAGGTGGCGGTGGATCAGCTAATGAGTCAATGTACAGGGATCATTATTGCCCATCGCCTGGCAACACTGGAGCAGGTGGATAAAATTATGGTACTGGGTGATGGTCGGATATTGGAATTCGGAGCACGTGAGGCACTGGCGCAAGATCCGGATTCACATTATGCCAGGCTGCTGATTACAGGCAGAGAGGAGGAATTGGCATGACGATCGCTGGTTTTATAGGGCGCCTATTTCGATTTAAGCCTTCATTGTTTTTAATTAACGGCTTGTTATGGTGTATATTTCACTCCCTACCGCTATTGATTGGGATTGGAATGCAGTGGTTCTTTGATCGTGCCACGTCTAATTCTACCGATTACTTGTGGCTGGCTGTACCACTGATTTTCATTGCCGTTGTGAGGGTCGCAAGAGTGGGGACATTTTTTGCAGCATTCTACCAATGGGTAACCTATATCTATCACATTCAGGCCATTCTACGTACGAATATGCTGGCAGGCATTATGCGCTGGCCAGGACGGAACCTTCCAGCATCACCTGGGGAAGCGATGAGTCGCTTCCGTGATGATGTGGATGAGGTTGTCGAGTATGTGGAATCCTGGGTAGATTTCTGGGGGAAGCTTGTATTTACAGTGGTTTCAGTTGTCATTATGGCGAGCATTAATTGGAAGATTATGCTGGTCGCTGTTTTGCCGTTTGTGGTTGTGACGCTGCTTAACAATCTATCTGGTAACCGGGCCCGTCGATATGGACAGAAGAACCGTGAAGCTACTGGACGCATTACTAGCTTTATTGCGGAAACCTTTGGGGCGGTTCAAGCCCTGAAGCTGGGGCAGGCTGAGGATCATGTGCATGAGCGTTTTACGAAGCTGAACGAAGATCGCCGTCAGGCAGCGCTAAAGGACAATCTGTTCAAACAGTGGATGAGATCACTTAATCAACATGTACTCAGCATCTGTACAGGGCTGACCCTTCTGATGTGTGCTGCTGAGATGCAGGCTGGGCATTTTACCGTAGGGGATTTTGCTTTGTTTACGACCTATATGGCAAACATCGGCTACAGTATTTCCTTGTTCGGTTACATGATATTTCAGCACAAGCGGTTAAAGGTATCCTTTGACCGGATGCGGACACTGTTCCGCCCGGGCGAGGAAGACCGAATCATTGAGGCACGGGATACTTATCTTAATGAGGATCCTCCAGAGCTACCCACGATCAACAGAGATCCGAACGAGAAGCTGAGAGAGCTCGAAGTTAGCAACTTGTCATATCATTATCCAAATTCAGAGAATGGGATATCGGATATCAGTCTCCGTCTGGAACGCGGCAAATTCTTAGTTATCACTGGACGTATCGGGGCCGGTAAATCTACACTTGTTCGGACACTACTTGGGCTGCTGCCCAAACAAGAGGGCAGAATTCGCTGGAATAGGGAGGAGGTCGATCCTGCTACCTTTCTAATGCCGCCTAGAGCTGCATATACGCCGCAGGTCCCTCGTCTGTTTAGCGATACTTTACGAGAGAATATTGTTCAAGGGAAGAAAGAGCGTGCTGAAGAATCCTTGGAACGTGCTATTCGTCTAGCTGTCATGGAAAAGGACATTCAGAACTTGGATCAAGGGCTGGAAACATTCGTAGGTCCAAGGGGCGTCATGCTGTCAGGTGGACAGATCCAACGTGCAGCGACTGCGCGTATGTTGATGACGGGTGCGGATCTATTCATCTTTGATGATCTATCTAGTGCGCTGGATGTGGAGACGGAGCAGCAGGTTTGGGATGGGCTGTTCAAGGAGCGTGATGTTACTTGTATTGCGGTATCCCACCGGAGGGCAGCTCTTGCGAAGGCAGATCATATTATCGTCATGAAAGATGGCCGGATCGAAGCGGAAGGCAGCTTGTCTGAACTGCTGGCGACTTCTGAAGAGATGCAGCTGCTGTGGCAAGGAGAGCAATCCTCTGTTGAGGAATATGCAAATTGTACTGACTAACATGCTGTCTCTAAATTTTATCTGAAAGATTATTAAACACGAGAACAAGAAGAGAAATGAAACGGGGGCGGCTAAGGTGGTCATCCTTGGCCGGCCTGTTTGGTTTTGTAGTGTGAAAACAAGAAAATATAGGCTTAAGGAACCGCGTAAACTGCGGTTTTTTTGTTTTCTTCATTACAAAAACTACTCTCTACGGTTTTTATTTGTTAATACTTTAATAAGTTTTTCGTATTAACTATTGTAAGACTCATAAGAACAAATTGCGCAATTTGTTTATGACGTAATGAAGGGAGGGTTGCAATTGGAGATCGCCCAAGTGAGCACAGAAATTTCCCGATCCACCAAAAGTGACTTACATGACGAATTCATGTCGGCAGAAAAATTTACGGAAATATATGATACGTACTATAAACGGGTCTATAAGTATGTTTGCTATCGAATCCATAATCACTATTCCGCTGAAGAGATATGCAGTCATATATTCGAAGTTGTTATCTCAAAATACAATAGCTTCTCACCGGAAAAATCAAACTTTGAAGTGTGGTTGTTTGCTATTGCGAGAAACTCCGTGACAGATTATTTCCGCTTACAGAAGAAAAGAAGAGTTGTCTTTTCACTGGATTCCATTTTGGATATGGTCCTATCAAAGTCATCACCAGAAGAAATCATTATCCAAGATGACAATAATCAAGCATTATTTAAGGCACTTGCAAAGCTAAGTGACAAGGAACGGAATATCATTGCAATGAAATATGCAACTGGTTTAAAAAACTCCGAAATTGCAGACCTGCTAGGAGTAAGTGGTTCAAATATAGGCGTAGTCCTCTATAGATGTTTAAAAAAATTACAAAAAGAATTAGATGAAGGAGGGTTCAAATTTGAATAAAAAGCAGGATCTCAGTGAATTTAGTGATTTAACGAACTTGCTCACAAGTGTCGAAATAGATGACAACGCTCGTAAAGAGCAAATTTTCAATCGTCTAAAATTTAAAATAGAAGCAGGAAAGATTCAAACATTTGATACGAAAAAGGATGGGGTATTCTTGAAAAAAAACAAAGGGAAATCTATTGTTGTCAGCGCTGCTGTAACGGTTCTTCTCTTCGGTGTATTCTCAACGACATCATTTGCCCAAGAAATAATTCAGAACATATTGGCACGCTTCCAGGTGGGGAATATGGAAATTACTCAGTACGATAAAGAACAACCCGATGCGGGAGTAAGCAGTTCAGATGTCGGGGAGCAAGGGGATGAATCACAGCGAATCCAACCAGAAGCCTCTAAGCAGATGTCGTTAGAAGAAGCCCGTGCAGCAATGGAAACCGACTTTCCAGCACCAACTTGGTTGTCAGATAACTATCAGTTCATGAATAGTGTCCTTCATGATGATCAGATGGTTGAGCTGCAATATGAAAAAGAGGGAGAATTTATATCGTTGTTGATTTCAAGTGGGGCAAAACACGCTATCAGCACCACAGATGAGGTCAAGACTGAAACGATTGACGGGAAAAAGGTATATTTTGCAAACGGAATCGTGATTTGGGAATATGAAGGGTTCACCTACGAATTATATCAGATGGCAGAAAAGAATTTTAATGTGGATGCCATCAGTAAAATAATTGATTCATTGACAACGCAAAACAAATAATCCACGTAAGGCTGCCGGTAGATTGGCAGCCTTTGCTTGTACCATAGCAGGCTATACCGAAGACAACTTCTAGCTGATGCTTAAAGGCTTTGTCATAACGGGGAAGAAAGTTTAGGAGTAAACGTACACCGTGTAAGTGATAGGAGATGATATGATGGATAAAATGGAGGCGCTTTTCTTGCTTAAATGTCACGCATTCGTTCATGAAGATCTGGAGCATGAGAAGATCCGTTTGAAATGGGTGTAAGGGGGAACGACGAATATGCAATATAATTTTCAATTTGAAAGACTATGTACAATTCTGCAACTCGGTGAGATAGTCAGCGTTCCTAAAGAATTGTCGGGCGGACTTCTACACAGAATGTACGCTATTGAGACGACTCAAGGGAAGTATGCTGTTAAAGCGTTAAACCCTCAAATTATGCTTAGGCCTACGGCATATCAGAACTTTATCAGATCAGAACGAATTGCCAATCTCGTAGTAAATAATGTATCTGCTATTCCAGCAAAAAAATTTAATGATGTTTTTTTGCATGAAATAGATAATCAATTCTATCTTGTGTTCAATTGGGTCGACGGAAAAAATCTGAAACCTAATGAAATCACTAAAGCCAATTGTACTGAGATTGGTGCGATTCTTGCGAAAATACATATGACGGATTTTTCAGAGTTGCGCTTAATCAATGATGATGTTTCAGATCTTACACAGCTAATAAATTGGTCTTATTATTTGAAAAAAGGACAAGAAAATAACGCAGTGTGGGTTACCTCGCTACTTGAAATCATCGACAAGCTTTACGATTGGAATGCTGAAGCCAATAGAGCAGTTGGATTGCTTGCAGCAGATAAGGTAATTAGTCATGGAGATCTAGACCCTAAAAATGTTTTGTGGAGCCAAGACAACCCCTTTGTTATTGATTGGGAGTCAGCTGGCTATATAAATCCTATGCAAGATTTGATTGAAACAGCAATTTACTGGTCTGAAGATGACATGGGTGGCATTGATCAAGAAAGATTTAAGGCTTTTATAAACGGATATATAAAGAACTATGGAACACTACAAGCAGATTGGAAGACGGTCTTAGAGAGTGGGTTTTTAGGCAAATTAGGCTGGTTAGAATATAATTTTAAGCGTTCTTTGTGGATTGAGTGTACAAACGAAGAAGAATATCAGTTGGGGACTGATCAAGTAATTAGGACGCTAAATGACATCAAACGTTATGCTAATAATATTTCCGAATTAGTAAACGTTTTGGCTTCATATTGAATTTTTTACTTCATCAAGCTTATAATAGATCGATAATATTAGAAAAAGGTGTATAGATGAGCATATTAAATGTTGAAGGATTAAGTCATGGTTTTGGAGATCGCGCTATCTTTAAAGATGTTTCGTTCAGACTTTTAAAAGGCGAGCACATCGGATTAATCGGCGCAAACGGCGAAGGCAAATCTACTTTTATGAACATTATTACGAGCAAGCTGCAGCCGGATGAAGGCAAGGTTGAATGGTCCAAGCGGGTACGCGTGGGTTATCTTGATCAGCATGCTGTTTTGACCAAAGGGATGACGATTCAAGATGTACTTCGGGGTGCGTTTCAATACTTGTTCGACCTAGAGCAAGAAATGAATGAAATGTACAACAAAATGGGGGAAGTGTCCCCGGAAGAGCTAGAAAAACTGCTGGAAGAAGTCGGAACTATTCAAGATACGCTCACCAGCCAGGATTTTTACATGATTGATGCCAAGGTGCAGGAGACAGCCCGCGGTTTGGGTATAACTGACATTGGACTTGACCGTGACGTTAACGACCTTAGCGGCGGTCAGCGGACAAAAATATTGCTGGCCAAGCTGTTGCTGGAAAAACCGGATATTTTGCTTCTTGATGAGCCAACCAACTATCTTGATGAGCAGCATATTGAATGGCTTAAACGTTACCTTCAAGAGTATGAAAATGCATTTATACTGATCTCGCACGATATACCGTTCCTGAACAGCGTAATCAATCTGATTTACCATATGGAAAGTCAAAAGCTGAGCCGGTATGTAGGTGACTACGATCAGTTCCAGCAGGTTTATGAAATGAAGAAACAACAGCTTGAATCGGCTTATAACCGGCAGCAGCAAGAAATCTCGGAGTTAAAGGATTTTGTTGCCCGTAACAAAGCCAGCGTGGCTACCCGGAATATGGCGATGTCGAGACAAAAGAAACTCGACAAGATGGAAGTAATTGAACTAACGAAAGAAAAACCGAAGCCGCAATTTAACTTCAAGGAAGCCAAAGCCTCTGGTAAAGTGATTTTTGAGACTAAAGGATTAGTCATCGGTTATGACAGTCCACTCTCCAGACCCCTTGATCTGCAGATGGAACGCGGACAAAAGGTGGCGCTTGTTGGTGCGAACGGGATTGGGAAGACGACACTGCTGCGCAGTATTTTAGGTGAAATCTCTGCATTATCCGGTTCTGTGGAGCTGGGCTACAACCAGGAGATCGGTTATTTCGAGCAAGAAATGAAGGAAGGCAATTACAATACGTGCATCGAGGAGATTTGGGAAACCTTCCCTTCCCTGAGCCAGTTTGAGGTACGCGCTGCGTTAGCCAAATGCGGTCTCACAACAAAGCACATTGAGAGTAAAATTGCTGTTCTGAGCGGTGGTGAAAAGGCTAAAGTACGTTTGTGCAAACTCATCAACAGCGAAACCAATCTGCTTGTACTTGACGAACCGACAAACCATTTGGATGTGGATGCGAAGGATGAACTGAAGCGGGCCTTAAAAGCGTATAAAGGTAGCATTCTGATGATTTCCCACGAACCGGAGTTCTACAGCGATATTGCAACAGATATCTGGAATTGTGAATCATGGACGACAAAAGTATTTTAAGCGATCAGTCGCTTTTAAAATCTTTGACGATATGTGTTTAAGTCACTGTCCATTGTCTGAGAATACGAAGTTAAACCCAAAAAGCCGCAGCTATGCGGCTTTTTCATTTATAAAATTATGATATAATCCATTAGGGAACAAGAAGGTATAAATTGGGAATTAATGCATATTGTTGGAGATGCATTGATGGAGGAGGCATCCTTATGAGTAACTCAATTTCATCATTATTTATTATTCTGGTCATCGTTCGAATTTTATTAAAACTATGGTTCGTTAAAGGGGAAAAGATCAAAATTTCAGAGACGAGCGGAAAAAAGTTCTACTCTTGGGGAGGATGGATCCTTTTTTTGATCACTTTCGTGGTTCTCTTGAATCTCGACCTCTCAGATATGAATATTATGAGATGGTTTTTACTGTGCGTTCTCATCATTGCATCTAGCTTTAATGCATTCGCAGAATGGAAGTACATCAGGGAATCGAAGGAGCATATTATTTCGCTGATTTTATTAATCGTTGGTGTCGCTTATATTCTGATTTTCTTGTTTTGAATGGTAAAGCGATGATGCGGGAGGTGTGTTGTTGAGATACGGATTTTGAAATCTGATATCTCAGGACTAGGCGGCATTTTGTGTTGACTATCGAAATAGACACAACGAAGGATTCTCGTCTTTACAAGTTATATGCGATGTTAAAACCAAAAGGTTACGTTTGATTCATAACATATCCTTTATTTTGTCCCTAAATACTGCAATCGGCGCAAGTATGATCCATTTGTACTTGAAATGCTGCTTGCAGTATTTTTTTCGAAATATTAGTCTGTAACCCACAGAAGTGGGTATATATTCTTAGGTAGTTGACTTCCTGTATATACAAGTGTATGATTCAGCTATAATCATCCTGTATATACAAGATGAAAAGGAAGGTGATTTTTATGCATACTAGGGGAAACCAACCTCGAGATTGGTGGAAAACTTCTACGGTTTATCAGGTATACCCGAAGAGCTTCAATGATACAACCGGCCGTGGTACAGGCGATATTCGCGGGCTTACTGAGAAGCTTGATTATATAAAAGGATTGGGTATCGACATCGTATGGCTTCAGCCGGTGTATGTTTCTCCACAAAATGATAACGGTTACGACGTTGCGGATTATTACAACATCGATCCTGTCTACGGAACGATGGAAGACTTTGATGAGCTCATTCAGGAACTTAAGAACAGAAATATGCGTCTTATGATTGATATTGTGGTCAATCATTCATCTACTGAACATCGTTGGTTCAAGGAAGCAAAGTCTTCTCGTGATAATCCATATCGGGATTATTACATCTGGCGAGATCCCGCAGAGGATGGGGGGGCGCCTAACAATTGGCAGTCCAAATTCGGAGGTCCTGCATGGCAGTTTGACGAAGGAACACAGCAATATTATTTGACTCTCTTTGATAAAACACAAGCGGATCTGAACTGGGAAAATGAGAAGGTCAGACAAGAAGTTGTGAACTTGCTTACGTTTTGGGCTGAGAAGGGTGTGAGCGGATTCCGGATGGATGTCATCAATCTTATTTCCAAGGACCCCTCTTTCTCGAATGATGACGGCTCTACACAGCCAGGAGATGGGCGTAAATTCTACACCGATGGACCTCGTGTGCATGAGTATGTCAAAGAACTGAATGAACAAGTGTTCACTCCATATAACTTGGTTACTGTTGGAGAAATGTCTTCGACAACGCTGGAACACTGCATCCGTTACTCTAATCCGGAGGAAAACGAGTTTTCCATGACATTCAATTTTCATCATCTTAAAGTGGACTATCCTAACGGACAAAAGTGGGAACTTAAGCCTTATGATTTCGAGGAATTAAAAAAAGTGCTCTCCGATTGGCAGATCGGCATGCAACAGGGCGGTGGCTGGAATGCGCTATTCTGGAACAATCATGATCAACCGCGCGCGCTTACTCGGTTTACGAACGACGACGAATACCGGAACGAAAGCGCTAAACTGCTCGCAACCACGCTTCATGGATTGCAAGGTACGCCTTATGTCTATCAAGGAGAAGAAATCGGTATGCCAGATCCCAAATGGAACGATATTTCCGAGTTCCGGGATATTGAATCACGGAATATGTATGAAATTATCCAACTAAAGGGAAAAACGCCCGAAGAAGCTGCTCATATTGTAAGTGTACGCTCCAGAGATAATTCGCGGCTGCCCATGCTATGGGATGATAGCGATCAGGCTGGATTTTCGGCAGGCACGCCCTGGATCAAGATCGATGAACGTTATCCGTTAATCAATGCAAAGGCACAGGTAGAAGATTATAATTCGATTTATCACCACTATCGAAAGTTAATCGAGTTTCGTAAAAGTATCCCGGTATTTACAGATGGAAGATACGTTCGTCTTGATGTAGGACATCCCCAGGTTTATGCCTATGCCAGAATAAATTCAGAAGAAACACTTGTCGTTATTTCAAATTTCAGCAAGGAAGAGGTTCGGTTTGAACTTCCCAAGAAGTTCACTGAGAATCTCCCCAAAGATCGGTTAGCAGAGCTTCTCTTAGGTAATACAGCGGAAGAACCAGAACTCACTCCAATCGTTAAGCTTTCACCTTACGGGTCATATATGTGGCTGATTAAAACCATACAATAAAATCTCATAAAGTTAGGAGCAGGAGGCTATGGCGAAATTAGATCGTAAAAATGTGGAGCGGATCATTGAGGCAGTCGGAGGAAAAGACAACATTGAAGCCGCTATGCATTGTGTAACCAGATTAAGATTTGCCCTTGCGGATGAAAGCAAAGTAGATTCTAAAGCACTTGATGAAAATGATCTGGTGAAGGGACAATTCTCTTCACAGGGTCAATTTCAGGTCGTGATCGGACCGGGTCTGGTCGACCAAGTCTACAATGAGATGATTGAAATTACTGGGGGCGCCAGAGCAACCAAGGATGATGTGAAATCGCTTGCCAGCAAGAAACAAAATCCGCTTCAGCGGGCCATTAAGACGCTTGCTGATATCTTTATCCCGATCTTGCCGGCCATCGTTATGGCAGGTCTGCTACTTGGTATTAATAACATTCTTACCGGAGCCGGCATTTTCTACGAAGGAAACTCTCTAATCGAAGTGCACCCTGAGTGGGCAGACGTGGCTTCCATCATTAACCTTATTGCAAGTACGGCCTTTACTTTCCTGCCTGTCTTGATCGGTTGGTCAGCCGTGCGGCAATTTGGGGGAAATCCGCTGTTAGGGATTGTTTTAGGTCTGATTCTTGTGAATCCGGATCTGATGAGCGCATATCAATATGCAGATGCCAAGCTGGAAGGCACGGTACCGGTATGGAATCTATTCGGATTTGAACTCGAGAAGATTGGGTATCAGGGCCAAGTGTTACCTGTACTTGTCTCCGCTTACATTTTAGCGAAGATCGAGAAGTTTTTAGACAAACGAGTACATGATTCTATTAAATTGTTAGTAGTAGCACCTGTTGCCTTGTTAGTTACGGGGTTCCTTGCATTTATTGTGGTAGGTCCGATCACATTCGCGATAGGTAATGCGCTTACTTCGGGACTTGTCAGCATTTTCGATTCTTTTGCTGCTCTCGGCGGTTTGATTTATGGTGGACTGTACTCATTACTTGTTATTACGGGGATGCACCACACCTTCCTTGCGGTGGATATTCAACTCATCGGAAGTGAAGGTGGAACGTTCCTGTGGCCGATGCTTGCCTTGTCTAATATTGCACAAGGTGCAGCAGCCCTTGCCATGATGTTCATTGTAAGAGAACAGAAAGCGAAAGGCCTTGCCGTAACCTCATCCATCTCCGCCTTTTTGGGCGTAACCGAGCCGGCGATTTTCGGTGTCAATATACGTTTCAAATACCCCTTTATTTTCGGAATGATCGGTTCCGGGATCGCAGGCGTACTATTAGCCGTAAATAACGTTCTTGCTTCTTCCATCGGCGTAGGCGGCATTCCGGGATTCTTGTCGATCTTCCCGAACCAGTGGGGAATCTTTTTCTTGGGAATGGCTATAGTCCTTGTGATTCCTTTTACCGGTACGCTTTTGTATGGCAGATACCAGATGGCCAGACAGGCTAACCGATTGGAGAAGGGGAATTCGCTGGCTGCGGCAGTGAGTGAACAGGCGGTAATGACGGAAGCCACCAGTGCTCAGAATCCGGTTACACCAAAATCTGAAGCTGAAGTGAACGTAAATTCGGAGAAGATTAAGATAGACATATCTGCGCCGCTGAATGGACAGATCGTGCCTCTGTCAGAAGTCCCTGACCCTGCTTTTTCGGAAAAACAGATGGGGCAGGGCATTGCCATTATTCCTTCTGAAGGGAAAGTGTATGCTCCATTTGACGGCATGGTTGCACACCTGATCAAGAGCAAGCATGCACTCATTCTTGCCGATCCTAACGGAATTCAGATTTTGATTCATGTGGGAATTAACACGGTTTCCTTAAAAGGGGACGGCTTTACTGCCCATGTGGAGTCAGGATCGATGATAACCAAAGGACAGCTTTTACTGGAATTTGATAAAAAGCGTATTGAACAAGCGGGTTTGCCTATTATTACCCCGATTCTTATCCCGGACGGGCAGGATGGTATTCAGGAGATTAAAGAATATGAGGGGAAAGCAATTCAAGGCAAGACCCCGATCCTTCAGGTTTCACTTAATCTAGACAAGGAGTAATGAAATCGCTGCAAAACATGGTACAATAATGATGGTGATAAAGCGATGACAAACAATATATTTTTGACACTTTACAAAGATTACGCCGATCGTATTGATGCGGGAACCCTTCAACCTGGAAGTAAGCTTCCATCTGAAAACGAGCTTTCCGAGACATATCAGATCTCGAGAGAAACCGTACGCAAGGGATTGAACTTACTGGCACAGAATGGTTACATTAACAAAGTTAAAGGGAAAGGTTCTTTTGTACTAGATACAGGAAGATTAAAATTTCCAGTATCGGGCCTGGTCAGTTATAAAGAGCTTTCCGAACGCTTAGGCAAAAAGAGCCGAACTCTTGTTTATGTAACAGAATGTGTTCCAGCAGGGGACAGCATTGCAAAGGAGCTTCATATCCGTTCAGATCAGCCCGTATGGAAGGTCATACGCGCCAGGGAAATTGAGGGTGAACGCATCATTCTGGATATCGATTATTTGCTTGCCGATATCGTTACGAATTTGACAAAGGAGATTGCGTCAGATTCCATTTATCAATATCTGGAGCAGGAGCTTCATTTAAAGATCAGCTACGCGGAGAAGGTTATTCGCGTGGAACGGGCTACGGAGATGGACCATCAGTATATGGATCTCAGAGATGATACCCATGTGGTTGTCGTACGGGGTTATGTTCACCTGGAGGATACAACGCTTTTTCAATATACGGAGTCGAGACATCGTTTAGACAAGTTCCAGTTTGTAGATTTTGCAAGAAGAATGTCAATGGTGGAGACTCCGTAAGTTTTCAAGATTATGACCGTTTTCTCAGGAAGACGGTCATTTTATTTGCAATCAGATGTGAGGTTTTCGTTGATATGTTGGTCCGACAGATCCAGTATCATCTTCACGGAGTTGATGCTGGAATACATAGGGAGTCCACTACTTTGATATAGCCTTAGGCTATAACTAGATATAGTTTAATACTGTTACTCTATATCCACGAATCCGTGATATCTTACTTGTAACAATTTGTATGGGAGTGTTACGAGATGGCAAAGAGTAGTGTTTTGGGATATCCACGTATTGGTGCGGATCGCGAATGGAAGAAAGCTCTCGAAGCGTACTGGTCCGGTAAGCTCGAAGAATCGGAATTTCACAGCAAGCTGCAGGAAATCCGTTTGGACCATCTGCGTAAGCAGAAGGACAAGGGCCTAGATATCATACCGGTAAATGATTTCAGTTATTATGATCACGTACTGGATACAGCTACGATGTTCGGCATTATTCCACAACGTTTCCCTTATGAGGGCGGTGTTGTACCTTTGTCTGTTTATTACGGTATTGCCCGTGGGACAAAGGATGCTGCAGCAAGTGAAATGACCAAGTGGTTTAACACCAACTATCACTATATCGTTCCTGAATTGGATGGGGCAACACCGGTAATTACCGAGAATAAACCCCTTGTGGCATATCGAGAAGCGAAGGAAAAGCTCGGTATCGAAGGAAAGCCCGTTATCGTTGGACCATTAACCTTCCTGAAGCTGTCTAAAGGATATGACGTCTCGGAGACGGATGCTTGGCTGAAGCGTTTACTACCGCTCTATGTACAGATTCTGCAGGAGCTTACTCAAGAAGGCGTGCAATGGGTACAGATAGACGAACCGATTCTTGTTACGAAATTAAGCACAGCTGATCTCCAGCGGTTAAAGACGATTTATGAGACATTTTCTTCATCAGTGCCTGATCTGAAGATCATGCTGCAAACCTATTTTGAATCGGTAGAGAATTACAGTGATATTATCCAGCTGCCGGTCAAAGGAATAGGGCTCGATTTCGTGCATGGATTCTCTGACAATTTGTCGTCGATTAAAACTTTCGGTTTCCCTGCGGATAAGGTTTTAGGTGCAGGAGTCATCGATGGTCGTGGCATCTGGAAGGCATCACTTCGTGATAGACTCGTTTTACTGGAAGAACTTGCGGATCTCGTGACTGCCGACAAGCTAATTGTACAATCTTCTTGCAGTCTGCTTCACGTACCCGTCACGGTGAAAAATGAGGTAAAGCTCCTAACTGAACTGAAAAATGCTCTCGCTTTTGCTGATGAGAAGCTAGACGAGCTGATCCTTCTGACGAAAGCAGTCTCATCTGGCAGGGCTGCTGCAATTAGAGAAGAACTGGAGCAATGCGAGAGCGCTCTTCAGGTACTCAAGCTATCGGATGAGCGTAATCGTAAAGACATTCAGCAAACCGTTGCTGCCATTAGTGCAAAAAATCCAGAACGCAGTCAGCCATTTGCTGAACGTCATATTGCTCAGCAGAACAAATGGCAATTGCCGATTTTCCCGACGACGACCATCGGTAGCTTTCCGCAGTCCGTTGAGGTACGTAAAGCCCGTAAACTGTGGCGTAAAGGTGAGTGGAACAATGAACAGTATGCTGACTTCATCCGGGAGCAGATCGATATCTGGATTAAGCTGCAGGAAGAGATTGGGCTGGACGTTCTCGTACATGGTGAATTTGAACGGACAGATATGGTCGAATTCTTTGGTGAGAAACTTGCAGGGTTCGCTTTTACTCAATATGGATGGGTGCAGTCATATGGCTCCCGCTGTGTAAAACCGCCTATCATTTTCGGGGATGTAGCATTCGAGGCAGCGATGACGGTCGAGGAGACCAAGTATGCCCAGACGAAGACCAAGAGACCTGTTAAAGGGATGTTGACCGGTCCGATTACCATCATGAACTGGTCATTTGTCCGTGAGGATATCACACGCGAACAAATCGCTTACCAATTGGCCTATGCGCTGAGACAAGAGGTTGAATCGCTTGAGCAGGCAGGTATCGGTATGATTCAAGTGGATGAGCCAGCGGTTCGCGAAGGACTTCCACTTAAGGAAGAAGATCAAGCAGAGTACCTGGCATGGGCTGTAAAAGCCTTCCGCATGACAACATGCACTGTTCAGGATACAACACAAATTCACACGCATATGTGTTACTGCGAGTTTAATGACATGATTGATTCGATCGAAGCGATGGATGCGGATGTAATTTCAATTGAGACTTCGCGCAGCCATGGTGAACTTATCCATAGCTTTGAGATCAACACTTACAAACTTGGCATCGGGTTGGGCGTATATGATATTCACAGTCCGCGCGTTCCGAGAGTGGAAGAGATGACAAGCATGATCGAGCGCGCCTTGCGTGTACTGGATCCGAACCTGTTCTGGATCAACCCAGATTGCGGACTTAAAACCCGCGGAATTGAAGAAACCGTTGATTCTTTGCGCAACATGGTTGAAGCCACGCAGATTGCTCGCGAGAAGCATTCCCTTAAGGTGTAATGCTAGACTGCTTAGTTAACCGGAGAAGCTAAAGATGACAAAACGAAATGGTTGAGCAGGCACTGCGGTGTCTGCTCATTTTTTTATAATGGATAAGAACATTTGTATAATTCCGATATGAAAAATGCCTAGATATCAGTGGTTCATCTTTACAGGCTACTCACAAAAAGAGAGAAACCGGAACAATTGTCGGGTACAAGTGTCACTCAGCAGCGAACGGAGCTTCGGCTCTATCTGCTGCAGGAATAACTCTTTTACTTCACAGGTTTCCTCATCTACCAGATCACCCTGCATGGCTCGGGCTGCTTCAATTAGTAGCGCTAATGCCTCAAAAAAATCCGCCATCGACGCAGCAATTGGTGCTAGAGTATCGGCCCCCCAGGAAGCATATACCGGAGACCCTGGTAGTGCCGTATTCACCGTAATGGGGTCATCATTGAGCAAAGCGATCACGACAAGCGAACGATCCCAACGATCCGATTCCTCATAAGGTTCATGCTGACCAACCCAGCGAAATCCTTGTTGATAACGATCTAAATGATCGGGAGCTGCAAAAAACAGCACGGCTGCATCTCCGATTTCTACTGCAGCATTTTTGACCTTATGACTCAGCTGTGCATTGGGATCCATCATCTCGCAATGCTCGTAGAAGTACTTTAGTTCCGGCGAGAGTTCTATTCGCTCGTCAACTTTAAAGGAAGCCGGAGCTGAATGCCACTGGATGTGATGATCTTTAAATAAACCATACTGCTGATTGTACAAATCTTGCTGATGTAGAAAAAGCTGAATCGCTGTCTGCAGATTGTTCAAGTGATATCATCCTTTCATAACTGCGTCTGTTTAGTGCTAATTCTCTATTCGATCCATCCAGGTCATATGCTACCATATAATTGAATTCATGTATCCAACTTCGCGTGGATTGGGATAAGGCAGAGCAGTGGTTCGGTCAATATCTTTAGTATATTAAGCAATAGGAAGGAAGGGATAAAGAAGATGCAGGGTTCATTTCGCTTTATAACCGATACGGCCACAATGTGTGTTTACGATCTCGGAGAGCTGAAACATCGCTTGGATGACACGCCAGACTGGTGGTCTATTTCGGAAGACGAGCTTGCAGAAGTGAATGCGGGCAACTGCTTATTTTTGAATCTGGGTCAAGACGGGGTTTATGAAGTCAATTGGATAGAAGCTGATGAGGGCATAGAGGATGGGGGGCCTATGACTGAAGTGCTGTACTTTCGCGTTTCCTCCGGCAGCGTATTTGTGGGGGCCGCAGATGATGTAACGGGAGATGGTCTAGAGCCAGATCATACATGTGAGGGAGTTTTTATAGAGCTAGAGCCAGGCAATTATGCCTGTATGGCGCAGAGAGAAGGAAACCAGATCAGGTTGGCTTTAAGCAGAAGCGAAATATGTACCAATAGTCGGGATGACTTGATTCGAATGTAATATATATTATAGCCGGACTAGGAATCTGAAATTTCCCCATCGGACGTTTAAACCAATTCCCTGAGAAGAACGATAGTTGACAATTAGAAATAACTGGTTTAAGATACATACCTATCAGCCATCATCAAAGACATGATTCTTGATTCAACCTGTCCAGAGAGAGAAGCGATTGGTGAAAGCTTCTTCAGTACTTGTTTCAAAAATTACCCCTTTGTAGCTGTGTTTTTGAACCCGTGATCTGCTGATCAGTATAGGTACGGTACTAGAAAACACCGAATCATTCCCGTTACAGGATGACTGAATGAGGGTCCGATGAGCACGCTATTTGTAGCGATTGCAAGTCTGGATCAAATTAGGGTGGAACCACGAGCTGAACGCACTCGTCCCTTTAGGGATCGTGTGTTTTTTTGCGTTCAATCAAAATTTATGGAGGGATAACAATGTCTATTGTAGTAACATTACCAGACGGAAGTAAGAAGGAGTATCCCGCACAAACGACGATAATGCAAATCGCGGGATCCATTAGTTCAGGTCTGAAAAAAAACGCTGTAGCGGGAAAAGTAAATGGAAATCTTGTTGATTTGAATTGGGAACTTCGTGAAGATTCGGAAGTGAATGTGATTACACTGGATTCCGAGGATGGGCTTCATATTTATCGGCACAGTACGGCCCACTTGATGGCTCAAGCGGTTAAACGCATCTATGGCCATAATTCCGTAAACCTGGGAGTTGGACCGGTTATTGAAGATGGTTTTTATTATGATATGGACCTGGATAATTCGATTACAGTGGATGAACTGATCGTCATTGAGCAGGAGATGCAGAAGATTGTACAGGAAGATATTCCCATAGTCCGCAGAGAGGTCAACCGCAAGGAGGCCGAACAAATCTTCCATGACGATCCTTACAAACGGGAGCTGATTCATAATTTGCCCGAGGACGAAGTCATTACGGTTTATCAGCAAGGGGAGTTCATCGACTTGTGCAGAGGACCGCATCTTCCTTCCACTGGAAGAATAAAGGCATTTAAATTGATGAGTGTTGCGGGAGCTTATTGGCGCGGGAATTCGGATAATAAAATGCTGCAACGAATATATGGAACAGCGTTTCCTAAGAAGTCACAGCTTGAGGAGCACCTGTTTTTACTTGAAGAAGCTAGAAAACGGGATCATCGTAAACTGGGTAAGGAGCTGGGACTGTTTATGTTCTCAGAAGAAGCGCCAGGCATGCCTTTCTTCTTACCTAATGGGATGATCATCCGTAATGAACTGGAGCAATTTGCAAGAAAGCTTCAGTTTCATAGTGATTATGATGAAGTGCGTACTCCGTTGATGATGAATAAGCGTCTTTGGGAAATGTCCGGCCATTGGGATCACTACAAAGATAACATGTACTTTACTCAAGTTGATGAGACGGAGTATGCATTGAAACCGATGAACTGTCCAGGTCATATGTTAGTCTATAAGAACACGCTTCATTCCTACAAGGAGCTTCCTATTCGTATTTCAGAATTTGGTCAAGTCCACCGACATGAATTCTCAGGGGCCCTTAATGGCATGATGCGGGTTCGTACGTTTTGTCAGGATGACGCACATATTTTTGTAAGGCCGGATCAGATCGAAGATGAGATCAAGGGGATCATCGAGTTCATTGGACAGATTTATCAGGTCTTCGGGTTTGATTACAGCATTGAATTATCAACAAGACCGGAGGATTCAATGGGCTCGGAAGAGCTGTGGGAACGCGCAGAGTCATCCTTAAAACAGGTACTGGATCAGCAACAGTTGGAATATCGGATCAATGAAGGCGACGGCGCATTTTATGGACCAAAGATTGATTTTCACATCCTCGACTCATTAAAACGAAGTTGGCAATGTGGTACAATCCAGTTGGATTTCCAGTTCCCTGAAAAATTCGATCTTTCTTATATTGGAGAAGATAACCTAAAGCATCGGCCTGTTGTCATTCACAGAGCAGTTTTCGGATCTATCGAGAGATTTATCGGAATCCTTACAGAGCATTACGGCGGAGCTTTTCCATTGTGGTTAGCTCCTGTTCAAGTCAAAATAATTCCGGTGTCTGATCATTATTTGGACTACTCTCTGAAAGTGAAGAAACGTCTGGAGCAAGCAGGTATACGAGTCGATGTCGATGTAAGAAACGAAAAATTAGGATATAAAATCCGGGAAGCAGGTCTATTGAAGACTCCATACACATTTGTCTTAGGTGAGAAAGAGGTTAACTCTGACCTTGTAGCAGTTCGAAAACGTAACGAGGGTGATCTAGGAACAAATACATTAAATAATGTAATAGATATGCTTAAAGTACAAATCGATTCAAAAGAATAAGTTGAATGGAGTCTACCAAGCATTGGTGGACAGCCACAAGGAACCGCGTAGATCGCGGTTTTTTTGTTGAAGATAGTATGTCGATCAACTATTATTCCAATAATATAATCAACGGAAAGTGTAATAAGTACAAAGGATGGATAGTTATGGGGGAATTATTACAAGTTGATTTTTGGGAGATGATTCTAAGATCAACTGTTTCTTTTTTTGTATTACTCACCTTGGCGCGAGTGCTCGGAAAGAAGCAACTGAGCCAACTTACTTTTTTTAATTATGTCACAGGTATTACGATTGGTTCAATAGTTGCGGAAATTGCTGGGAAAAGTAAAACTCCCTTTATTAACGGACTAATAAGTATAGTTTGGTGGTCTTTATTAACTGTTCTTATTGAATACATATCGCTAAAATCAAGCAAAGCAAGGGTCTTTCTAGATGGAGAACCTACCATCGTTATAAAAAATGGAAAAATCCTAAAAGAGGCACTTAAAGGTACTCGTTTAAACCTGGACGATTTGAGTATGATGCTGCGAGAGAAAGAAGTATTTAGTACCCAAGATGTTCACTATGCCATTCTAGAACCCGACGGAAAATTAAGCATTCTAAAGAAAGAATTCCAGCAAACAGTAACAAAAGGGGATATGAAGGTGAAAACCGATGATTTTACATATTTACCATCAGAAATTATTTCAGATGGTAAAATCGTGGAAAAGAACTTGAAGGAATTAAACCTAAGTGAAAGTTGGGTACTTGCTGAATTGAAAAAAAATGGGATTCAGTCTGTTGAAGAGGTATTTTATGCTGAAATTCAGAAAGATGGCTCTCTCTTTATTAATAAATTCTAAATGAAACACAATGCGAAGAATCCGCGTAAATCTAAAATCACTTACATATTCATGTTAAGAAAGCCTGATCTACAGGCTTTTTATTTTTTTATAAACCCTAGACAGGTCAGCTACTTAAGTAATTGACAATTACGCATGAATCAGATACATTATGTGAGCTTAATAAAACACTTTTATAAAGTATTTTATTAATTGAGGAGGTTTACGATGAAAAGCATTGGCGGCAATGCAATTGTGATGAAAGAAGTGAATATCAATCTTGTCCGAAAGGTGCTGAAGGCAGAAGGTGAAGCAACCAAGCAACAAATTGCGAAGGCAACGGGTCTTAGCGCCGTTACAGTAGGAACCATATTGCAGCAATTGTTGCAAACGTCTGAGGTTAAGGAAGCGGCGCTTTGTTCTTCAGGAGGGGGCAGACCTGCTCAGCGCTTTAAGTATAACGGAGACTATGCATACGCACTGACTCTTTTTCCCTACGAAGCTACAGGACGTATAATCATTCGCAGTACAATTGTTAATCTTGTCGGCAATATGATTTATGAGCGAATGGATGAAGTAGAGCAAGTGGATTTGGCATGTTTCGAGCATATTATTGATTCGCTGATGGCTTCATATCCTGCTATACGAGCGATAGGCTTTGGATTGCCTGGTGCAGAATGGCAAGGAAAAATCATTGTTTCCGACTATAAAGCTTTAGTTGGTGTTTCAATTGTGGACTATTTCAGAGAGCTCTATGGAATGCCAGTCATTATGGAAAATGATGTGAATGCTGCAGTGGTTGGTTATTGCGAGAGGAAGCATATCCGTTCAGGTGCTGACGTGGTTTATTTGTATTTTCCAGATCGCTTTCCGCCAGGGGCGGGTTTTCTCATAAACGGAAAGTTGTTTAAAGGACGAAGAAACTTTGCAGGTGAAATTGCGAAAATCCCCTTAGGTATCCCATGGGGAGAGGCGACCTTTATGGCATCTTCCGAGAAGGTTGAGCAGGCCATTGTCCAATTGATCGTATCCATCTGTGCTGTTTTAAATCCAGATTGCGTCGTTTTACACGGCAGCTTCATAGAACAGGCGAATGGAAGGAGAATCGCAGAACTGTGCAGTCTAGAACTGCCTGTAAGTGCGGTGCCTGAAGTTATAGTTTCAGAGGATTTTTCAGCTGACTACTTGGAAGGCATGGTCGCACAAACGTTAGCTACGCTAGAACCAAGCATTGTATTATCTAGAAATGAATAAATAAGGGGCGGGGAATGGTGGCAACATTATTTTTGATTATTATCTATTTGTCGTTTATCAGCTTAGGGCTGCCTGATTCCTTACTTGGAGCAGCTTGGCCGGTCATACAAGCAGATTTTGGAGCACCGTTCGGTGCTGCGGGTGTGCTATCGATTATTATTGCATCCGGAACGATTGTATCAAGCTTGGCAAGTGGTACGGTATTAAAACGACTTGGAACAGGCAAAGTCACGCTGATAAGCTGCTTTATGACGGCTGCAGCGTTGCTCGGATTTTATTTTGCGCCTTCTATTGCATGGCTGATGGTGTTGGCATTGCCGCTTGGACTTGGTGCAGGTTCTGTCGATGCGGCGCTGAATAATTATGTTGCTACGAATTATAAAGCACATCATATGAGCTGGCTGCATTCATTCTGGGGTGTGGGAGCTACACTTGGTCCAATTATTATGTCTGGATTCATTCGTGAACATAATTTATGGCGGGATGGGTATTTGACCGTTGCTGTTATACAATTTGCGCTAGTGGTTGTGCTGTTTATTACACTTCCATTGTGGAAACGGATGGAGAAAGTACAGAGTCATCCTGTGATAGAAGGTCAGGGGCCTCAAGATAATCTGTATGATGCTGAGTCTACTGAACGGCCGATGCGAATAAAGGGTGTTAAACTAACCTTAATAACATTCCTCTTCTATTGCGGTGCTGAAGCAACAGTGGGATTATGGGGTAGCAGCTTCTTGGTAAACGTAAAGGATCTATCGGCGGCTACGGCAGCACAATGGGTATCCATGTATTACGGTGGCATTACTGTGGGCCGATTCATTACTGGATTTGTTACTTTAAAAGTAAGCAATCGTGTCCTGATTCGTAGTGGACTGTTAATTGCGTTGGCTGGAGCATCGCTGCTTCTCTTGCCATTACCAATCTTTGTTTCACTTATCGGTTTTATGTTGATTGGCTTAGGCTTCGCACCTATATTTCCTTGTATGCTGCATGCAACCCCTGAGCGCTTTGGCAAAAAGCAAACGCAGAAGCTTATGGGCTATCAGATGGCGACTGCATACACGGGTACAACGCTGCTGCCTCCGCTACTCGGTTGGATTGCTGCGCAGACAACGATCGCGATATTACCATTTTTCGTGGCGATATATATTGTAATCATGCTATTTGGTTCTGAAAGAATCAACCGGATCATGAAGCTGCGTTCGGTTCACTCGGAAACGGCTTCTACAATTGCTCGATGAACACTTAGAAATGCATACCAATTATCGATAAACAGATAAACATGAGGTGATTACATGGATAAATCTATACATTATACGATAGAACCCCCTAATAACTTTGAGCAACTACTAACTTTATATGAATCTTTAGGATGGAATTCACTTAAACTAACAGTCAATGATTTGGAACAAATGTGCAACCAAAGTTGGTATGCGATTTATGCATTTGATGAAGAACAATTAGTGGGTATGGGACGTGTTATTTCGGATGGTGTGATTACTGGAATTGTATGTGGTGTATGTGTACTACCAAGCTATCAGTCCGAGGGAATCGGTAAAGAAATGATGAATCGAATAATTCAACATTGTGAGCATAATCGAGTAATTCCTCAACTTATGTGTGTAGAAAATCTGGAATCATATTATGAAGCTTTTGGATTTGAGAAATTTACCATTGGCATGACAAAGAGAATAAATCGATAAATTTAATGATGTAAAAAAATAAATAAAAATCCTCAGGTTGTTTTTACCAGAAATAACTTCAAGCGACGATGCAGATATTAAGCCGGGGAAAAGATAAATAACAGGAGGAATCACAAATGAAAAAAGCAGCAGCAGCATTTGCCTTATCAACTTGTTTGTTACTTTCAGCTTCGGCAGTCACAGCATCTGCAGCACCAGTCGATAGCCATAAAGCTGAACACAGAATGCATGCAAAAGAACACCATGCGAAAGAACACAAACTGCATGCAAAAGAGCACAAACACAAAATGCATGCAAAAAAACACAAAGCGCATAAGCTACACAGCAAAAGCATCAAACCTAAAGCTTTACCGAAAACAGGTTACGGTGGCGTAAGCGAGTAAGGATAGAGATCGAAAAGAGGAAAAGTTACTTTTCCTCTTTTCTTTTAATAAAGGATGATAATTATGAATGATAAACGAAAATTAACTCTAATCGTATTTATTACTCTTTTTGTCCTCTTGTTTTCAGGTTGTCAACATAATGCGAAACCTTCAAACATAAAGAAATCATCCCCAGAATCTTTGCCTCAACCCAGCTCATCTTTATCGGTGAAAACGATAGAGAAAACAGAAGAGAAAACAGAAGAGAAAACAGAAGAAAAAAAAGAAGAGAAAACAATAACTGACCAAAAACCTGTATTTATTACCCCGAATCAAGTTTGGATTCCATCGATTGGACTTAAGGCCCCGATTGAACCAGTGGGACTGCTAAAGAATGGGCAGATGGACGTTCCAGCGTCTAGTAAGGTGGCAGGAGTATTTATTGATGGGATCTTACCCGGACAGAAGGGAAACGCAATCTTGGCAGGGCATGTTGACAGTTATACTGGACCGGCTATTTTCTATCCGCTTAAAAAAATAAAACCTGGAGAGCCTGTTGTGTTATCGGACAGGGAAGGGAAATACCTGGTTTTCAAAGTGATTGCCGTAGAATCATACCCTACAGCTGAGGCACCAATAGAAAAAATATTCGGTGATACCGATATAGAACAACTAAATTTAATTACTTGTACAGGTAAATACAACCGACAAAAAGGCGAACATGAAAAAAGACTGGTTGTATATACGCGAATGTTAAAATAACAATAATCACCATTTGTAATATATGGCTTTTGGATAAACTATAAGGTGGGAAACCACACAACAATGGAAATAATATTTCCTGAACATAAAAAAAGGATATGAAAAATGACTAAAACATTTTGCATAAGCATATTCACGATAATTGTGCTGTTGTACGGTGGTGTATCTGAAACGTTCGCTAAAAATTCTGAGGAAGAGGTAAGAACATTTTTAAACGATTTGTTTGTTGCTCGTTCCAATTTTCTAGTGAACAAACCCTCGAGTGTGGCGAAGTATTACGATCAAGCTTCTATTACGAGCCGTAATGCTTATCGTGTCGAGCAAAAAAGAAAGACATATCTCAATACTTGGGGGAATCATAGAGGTATTCATTTTACCGATTCCAAAAGTGGTATTCGGATCACTCGAATTCGAATCGAAGGGGATACAGCAAAAGTGTCATTAGCCCATTCCCAAAAACTAAGCTATATATATGTAGATAAAATTTTGCATCCTCAATCGTTTGGGATAGGGACATGGCATGCGATTACTTTGAAAAAAAAGGATGGCGCCTGGACTGTTTTTAAAGAATGGTATCTGGATCCTTTGGAAGAAAACCCTAAGCTGATTGCGGGAAAATTAGGAGGTACCGTTCACTTTCCTCCTCATAATGAAGAGGTTAAAGATGGGGAAAAATACAAGCGGCAGAGTGCCGTCGCTTATGCGAATAAATATGCAGGTACTGCATGGGGTGCTGGCAATAAAGGGCGATACAATTCTAAATATTTAAATTATAACGTCAAAGGAGGAGACTGCACGAATTTTGCTTCCCAGGTTATCGGAGATAAAGAAGAAGGCGGGGGCCTTAAAATGATGGGACCCTGGCGTTACCATTACTCTGCAGGAGGCAACCGAACTTGGGTACAGACAGATGCCTTAAAGAACTTCATTCTTCATTCCGGTTATGGCAAGGTCATTGCAAGCGGGTATTTCTCAGATCTCATTAAACCAACACGCAAGCATCCGAATAGTGCTTTTGCCAAACTATTACCCGGCGACTTAATCGCTCATGTTATAGACAATGACGTAGACCATTTTTCAGTAGTAACCGGATTTGATGACAAAGGTTATCCTCTTGTAAATTCTCATTCAGCAGATCGTTTTCGGGCACCTTTTGATTTGGGTTGGGATAAACATACGAAATACATTCTGATTCACATTAACGATTAGGCCAGGTAAAATATTGCTTCAATCATATCGCAATCTCCATTGTCATAGGATGATACAAGTCTTATGCAATGGAGGTGAACGATGAATAGTTCCCATTTCATCAAACAAATGGCATTCCGTATAAGTGCTATTCTGATGGTGAAAGCAATCGGTCTGATTGGCAGAGTCTCTCTAACGAGGCTAATCGGTGCAGAGGGCATTGGTCTATTTCAGATCGCTTACTCATATTTCGGTTTAGGGTTAATGGTGTTAACAGGTGGATTACCGACTGCAATAGCCATATTTACCGCGAGAAATTCCTCTCATGGTTGGATCTGGTTTAAAATTATCTCCATGTATTTAATCCTTATAGGGGGAAGCGCAAGCATTCTTTCCTTTTATTTCTCCGATGACATTGCAAAGTTTCTCGGCAACGAGGAGCTCGATTATTTCATTCGCTATTTGGCCCCGGCTCTCTTCGTAGTTCCGTTGTTAAGTCTACTCCGCGGTTATTTGCAAGGCATGGAGTTATACAATGTGATCGCCGTGTCCGAAATCATTGAACAAGCTGTTCGAGTGTTGTTTATGATGTCTATCGTTTTTCTTCTCTTGGATCGTGGTCCAGCATTTGCAGCGGGAAAGAGTATGTTAGGTACATCGTTCGGTGCGATTTCTGCTTTTTTAGTGTTAATTTCATACTATTTTTATTATTTTAGTCAACAAAGTAAGATCTCAATCAGTGGTACGGATATGAATCTCCAAAAGGATCTGATGTGGTTTTTACATAGTTCTTTCATAATATCCCTTACAAGATTGCTCATTCCGTTGTCCGATGTTCTGGATGCTATAGTCATCCCTAATAGGTTGCAAATTGCGGGCTATTCCTCCGTACAAGCGACAGCTTTTTTCGGAGTCCTTACAGGTATGGCTGCACTTGTCACTTATATGCCTACCCTTGTTACTGCGGCGCTTTCTCACACATTAACAATGAAAATGGTAACAGATTGGCGGGAAAGAAATTATGAGCGTTTTCATCGGCGAACCAGACGAGCAATGGAGGTATGTTGGGTGTGGGGCTGTACATCCAGTCTATTTCTTTACGTCTATAATACAGAAATTTCTGTTTCTCTTTTCGGCACTACCGAAGCCGCGGAGCCGATACGATATTTATTTATCATTCCACTGCTTGTCGGTTTACGTGAAATTAGTACAAGCATACTTTGGGTCCAGGACCATAAAAAAGCGCCGTTACTTGGTCTTATTTGCGGAATATGCATTGCCGTTACGGTTCATTACTTCCTTATAGCTATTCCGGGACTAGGTTACCGGGGAGCTTCGGCTGGCATACTTATATTGGAGTTTGTTGCTGTTAGTTGGAATCTACTTGTTATGCTCCCTGTACTGAAGGAGTTAAGATATAATCGGTTGATTATTGATGCGCTCGTCATTACATTACTAATGTATCTTGTTAGTCAATTTACTCATACGATAGAAGAATCTGAAATATTTACGGAAACAATCCTAACCGTTATAGGAATGATCATATATATGGGCTGCAGTGTACTTTATATTTTTTTCCGGTTTAAAACTACGAAATGAATAGGATTCAATACATTTTGAGGAGATGTGGGCTAGAGTTTGAAAGCTTGCATTCTCCTGTTTTTTTTATTTATCATATATAGAAATACGGTAGAAAGCCTAGTGGAAGGAGATACTTGTAGATTGGGTATTTACGAAGTTCAGCAATACGCATAATATGGAGTTATTAACGAAGTTCGTGAATATGTAGTTAAGCGAAATCGGTCAAAATAAATATTAGGGTGATGTCATGAATATATATGGCCATCTAAATAAGGTTAATGAAATATTTCTAGATCTAGTTTCACAACGAACTAACTTCGTTCCGCAGGTTATCATATATAAATTTAAGGATTCTTGGGTTTATATCGAAAAGTATATAAAAAATGCACATCCAAATTGGACAAGTAACTGGAATCAAACACTAGAATCATTAAATTCAAATGAATTGGTTATTTCAGAAGACATGGTCAAAGATACATATAAGAGAGTGGAGAAAATAGTTAAGGAGCGAAAGATTAAAGAATATTTTAATTTATATATTTCAATTGTTGAAGGTCTAACTATTTATAATAAATCGTATGAAGAATCATGTGATGTTTGCCAAGGTGAGCTCCGATATTATACAAATACAATCAATAAAACAGTATTAAAAGAATGTAGAACGTGCGGTTGTTTATATAACGGTAAAAATGGAAATAAAATTGGTCTAAAAAGAGACATTACTTTAAGGCCATCAACTAAAAGCGAATTAGTAAACCAAGGGATTCTAGAATGAAGGTAACTCAAGAAGTATCCGACATCGCTTAACAACATATATACGCTGGTCGTTGCCCTTGGTTCGCAAGAAGTGGTTAAGCAGAGAGGAGAGGATTCAGCGAACAACCCTGCGAGGCTAAGTCCGTTGGACCCAGTCGCTGGCGCTTCATTAAGCCTCTCGGGTTCGTAGATACAAGAACGTTATCCGAAATCGTCTAAAGGAGTTGTAGTTATGTATTCTCAAAGAAGTCTTGAGAGTAGAGATCTGGAAACAATTTGTTTGTTTCCGCAATGTGAAGAAGAATTATTTTATATTGGTCCTAGGTTTGTTTATCCGTTAACAACAGACCAAATTTTAAATAAAGTAAAAGATAGATTTGAACCAACTGTCATCATCAATAATGCAACGAAAGAGGTGGTGGCATATGCTAATATTTATAAAGATGACTCCGAAGAAGGTAGTTTTTGGCTCGGAAATGTTATTGTTTCACCTAAATATAGGGGTAAAGGGGCATCTCAATATCTTTTAAATATAATGCTTGATAAAGCAAAGAACAATTTAAGAATCGAGAAGATAAAATTAGTCTGTCATAGCACGAATTCAAGAGGATTAGCTTTCTATTCGAAATATGGCTTTAAACCTTTCGATATGAAGATTACAAGTATAGATGCAAAGAAATTCATATCAATACATATGAGTAAGGAACTTTTCTGAGGTATTTCAAGATGAGACGGTATCGCATAACATTATATTCACGCATCGGAGCCTGGCGGCTCCTCGGTCCGTCAGAGAAATTTCAAAGCAGCTGATACAGGCAGGGTGGTATGTTTCAATAATCTAAAAGCAAAAATAGTAATAAAAAGGAGTCTGTGGATGAATGAGTGTTTTTAAGAAATTAAGAAATGAATATGTAATTTGGCATGCAAATCGTGTTAAGTTTCCAAAATTTACACCAAGCATTATAGTCAGAAAAAACGTAGCTTTTTCTGGAAGGGTGCAAAAGGTAGGCTTCCGTTTGGAAATATATTGTATTGCTCGAAGAATGAAACTAACTGGATGGGTGAGAAATTTAAAAGATGGAAGTGTGGAAGCAGAATTACAAGGGGAAGAGTCGCATATTGATTTTCTGGTCAATTGCATGCGGTCATTGAAACGGGCGTCTGTAAAGAAAATGACTATAATTGATCTGCCTATTAGAGAGGGTGAAGAAAGCTTTACAATAGTGGAATAAAGTACATATAGTATAAGCGACTTATTCCAGAGATTACACCGTTACTTATTGAAGAACTGGAAGCAGGAGAGGATTCCTTTTTATTGGATATTAGATGCAATATAAATTGGGATCATGATAAATTTGTTAACCTAATAACATTAATTAATGAATATACTGAAAATATAAATACATGTATTCAACTAGATCGACAAATTGCTAGTGGAATATGGTATATCTTTACTTTTGTTCAGGATTGGACTTCACATGAAAGCTTTAGAAAAAGTAATACTAGGTATTCAATGAATACTCCCACCACTTACCTATGCTGACGCTTCGATTGAAGTGGGGGTTTCTGATGTATCATCTCTGCTTATTACTGGATGCTTAACATCAGTGGAGTTGACACGTTGACGGACTGGCTACCGACCAACCCCGCTATCCCATTGGCGGATGCTTTTGGGAATACTTTACGCATGATATTCGCTGCTCCGTTCACATCAGCATGGATCAGGCCCTTCCCACTTCGATACAACCCGCGATGAATCCGCTTGCCCGAGAAGGCCCTTGTAACTCCATCTTCATACTTGGGCAATGGGTCGTGATCCAGGAAACTGGCCTTCGACGTATACGCCTCTTCGGTGAGAATCACTTCGATTCCGAGTGCCGCGGCTTTATACCGGATCATCGAAACAAGCATCTGATGTGGAATGTAACAGAACGACTGATTGTTGCTCCGACCCATATCGGATTCTACCTTCCATCCCTGATTGTATCCGATGACGATTGTCCCGATCTTCTGCTCGGCAGCTAGTCTGACAATATAATGACTCGTCTTGTGAAACAAGTCCTTAATCCTCCGATGACGCTTCAGATGCAGCCGATTTAGTCGCTTGGATGAAAATGCACCTTCCTGCGGTTGTTTGCCTTGGCGGAGAATCCCAGTATAATGTGCCTTCAACTTGTTGTAATACTGATTGATTGCTTTCATCGGCTTGCCCTTCACGCATACCGGTCGATGACCCGTATTTGTGACGATGGTTGCAAGCTGATCAATGCCCAAATCAATCGCCAACGCATTCTCTTTCGCGACATCTGTCGCTTCTACTGGGCAAGCGAATACCAGTTCCACGACATATTGCCCGTATTTCGGAACGAAGCGTACCTGCTTCAAATCTCCCTCTGTATAGCCGAGCTTGCCGATATTGAGCCGCTGTTTCGTCTTTGGGAGTTTGAGGTACTTGCGATCCTTGATCTCACAATCCTGATTGGTGAAAACGACTTCCTTGGCCTTGGTGCGGGCGTAGCCGGGAATATGCGGTCTTCCGGCGTATTTGTCAGGTCGCACTCGATAATCCGTGATGCTGGCGAAGAAAGATTGCCAATTGGAAAATAGACGCTTCATAACCCACTGACTGCATTGTGCAGGGAGTGCCCGGTAATCCGCTTGTTCCATCGTCTTGAACAGACAATCGAGAAAGGGATAATCCACATAAGGAGACGCCTTCGTCGGCAATTCGAACAGGTGGCAGCGGGAATCCTTCCGCTGGTCGGCTGGTTTCAGAAGCTGCTTCTGAAGTCTCGCCTGATGGGCTTCAAGTTGGCGTACGTTCATCAATCCGATGTTCATCAGCAACGTGTCCATGACTTGTTGTTGCAAGGGTTGAAAAGGCTTGTCCTGCCTGAGTGCCGTAAACACTTGGCGGATATAAAAGTTCGTCGTATTGTACAAGTTCTTGGCGTCCTGACACATCTGCTCCGCGTACGCATACAAACGATGGCCGGGCTTGATCCAAATTTGATAAGTTCTGTATGTTGGTTCTGACACACATTCCCCCCCCTCAAACCAAACGTATGTTCTATTTCATTTTACCACATATGTTTGGATTGTGGGAGTGATTTGAAAGGAATTGTTACAAGCATTTCACAGATGTCCCCGATTCACCACCCCCTTAGCTCCTGCGTCGCTTGAAGAGGGCGTCCTCTCGGTGAATTTGATAGAATATTATAATGAAGCCTATGACTTACTCTACGAGGTATGTAATTATTTCTTTACTGGCATATTAAATTATATGGATGATAACTTTTTGAAATTGGAAATAGATAAATTCAATAATACATATTCAAGCTAATTCAATGGAGTCGGGTACTGCAGATATCATCGTATTCAACGTAGCGGGCCGAGACAAGCTCGGCCCTTGAGCCGGAGGCGGCAATGGAGCGAATTCACCCGGCACATTCAGCCGGTTAAGTGGCAGAGTCACCTGGTACTATGCCTTAAGCCGCTTGAACGTCGTGAATACGAGAGACGTTTTCTGAAAGACTTGCTTTATATTTCAACCAATAATTTTTTGAGGAGATAAAAATGGAAGCATCTAGTACTGTGAATACGTGAAAGACAATTAATGATGATTTAAGACGACTTGGTGTAAAAGAGGGAATGACTTTGATTGTCCACTCCTCTTTGAAATCTTTAGGAAATGTTATAGGGGGACCTGTAACTGTAATTTTAGCATTGGAAGAGGCGGTAGGAATTAACGGGAATATTGTTATGCCGACTCAATCTGAACATTTGTGTGCTCCGACGAACTACGATGGTGACTTAACCTTAGAGGAAATAAAAATAATAAAAGAAAATATGCCAATATATTACCCTGATCTAACACCAACTTCGTATATGGGATTTATCCCTGAAACATTTCGAAAACAAAATGGAGTGTTAAGAAGTTCACACCCTCATATGTCATTTGCTGCGTGGGGGAAAGATGCAAAAAAAATAACTATGAATCATAGATTAGATTATGCGTTAAGTGAGGATTCTCCTTTGGGGAAAATCTATGATTTAGAAGGATATATTCTATTGCTTGGAGTTTCTACGAATGGGAATACTTCATTACATTTGGCTGAGTATAGCCAGAAAAATTCTTATATCAAGTCTAAAATTTGGGAAGTGAAAATGAGTGTAGATGGAAAAGAACAATGGACTACTTATGATGATATCAATAATGAATCTGACGATTTTAATATGATTTTTGATGAGTTCAAATCCAAGACTACGTTGGTAAAAGAGGGAAAGGTAGGAGATGCGGTGAGTTATTTAATACCAATGAAAGAAATGGTTGATTTCGCCTTAGACTGGATGAATCAGAACAGAAGATAGATTGAAAACGGTTCGTAGATACAACAACGTTATCTGAAAGGGCGGCGAATTGTATTAAACCATATGATAAATCAGAAGATCAAAATCATTATAAGAACATTTGTACGCAGGTGTGAATAAAGGTAAAAAACCCGAATATTACTTATGGCATTACTCCGCCAAACTATTAAGGGAACAGAGGATTTGTGACTTTTATTGCTGTTATGAAGTAGAGCCAATGTCCAATTTACCTCATGGGATGGTGCATATCCACTTATTAGCACGAGTATATTCATTAATACACTATGTTGGTCCAAGGCGAGGAAGTAGTTGCCGGGACACCTGCACCGACTAACAGTGCCGCGGCGAGCTCTTCGGGCTTTAAGTCGGTGAGGCGTAGTCAACACGATAACGATATAGTAACCGCGTAAATCGCGGTTTTTTTTGTTGTTAGATGAACTGATCACTTATATTTTTTTTCGGTTTAAAACTACGAAATGAACAGGATTGTATACATTTTAAGGTCCTCGAATCTATGATCAAGTATCCATTAGACCTAATTTTTTTAAAATGTTATGATTGCGACGAAAGCAACAAAGTTAGTAAATTTCATGTCAGAAAGGTTGAAAGATATGGAAAATAACGATCAGAAAGAACCGATGATTTTTGATATCCATGTGACGGAAGGAAGCAATTATGAGGTAGGTAAACAGCGGGCGATTACATTTAAGGAGCATTATCCAGGTGATATCGCCTATTATACCAGCCCGATGGAAGGGCAAGACTATATATCTGCGGCAAAAGCTCATAAGAGAATGATGATGATTGATAAAATATGTCCCGGATTCACGGATGAAATACAAGGTTTTGCTGATGAAGTAAATACAGAAGCGGAAAAAATGATATGTTATGCAAATTCATATCACAACTCACCCAACTGCTGTCAATTTGCTGTACTTCCTTCAAACACTAGTGATGGACATTTTTATGTTGGACGGAGCTATGAATATTTCGTAAGAGATGAAAGGAGTTTATGCATTACTCGTGTAACCGGAAAACCCAAACATATGGGTTTCTCATTACAAGTCTGATTGAAGAAATGCCGTTATGTACCAATTCGAATATTATGGTAGCAGATGCTGCTAATAATGTTTCTATTTTTGAGGTAGCAAGCTTTTCGTCCAATAAAAAAAGAATATCTGTGCGGAAACCAGTTGGTGGTTTAATGGTAGCTACAAATCATTTTGTAAGCCACGAAATGAAAGAATTCGATGAACATCATTTCTGGAATTCCGGAATACGTTATTCATCCGTCTGGAATTCATTATTGCGGGATGCACCTTACATCAATGATGAAAAGATAAGGAACTTACTGTCCACGGAGTATCCATATGGTCCTTGCTGCCATTATTATTCAAGTGGAATGGGTACACTCAGAAGTATGGTATTTGATGTGACAGATAAAAAACTGAAAGTTAGTTTTGGTCCGCCAGATATGAATCCATGGCACTCTGTCAATTTTGATGCACCAGTGGGACTTCAAGAAATTGTAGGCAGGTATGATGATGCAAGTATTAACAACCCAGAACAATTTTGGAGAGAAATGTAAGCAACCACCTCGATTGGAAGGTCACTTAAAGAGAAGTGGCGAATTGATATACGGGTGGAGAATAGAAATGAACAAAAGCTGCCACGGATAGGCAGCCTTTTTTGCGTTTAAGCGCAGTACTCCAGGCTGCTAAAGCCGCCACTTTCTTATTCAATAAAAAATGCAGATCGGTGTCCGTTTGTCGTTCATTGCATTGTTATATAGGTATACATGTTACCAGAGAGGAGGGGAAGATGATCGACACGGCAATGATTGAACAATACGTTCATCAAGTTCAAGCTGGACAGGAGGAAGCATTCATCCCTATCGTAAGGGAGTACCAACAGCAATTGTATATTTACTGCTGCCGGCTGCTTGGTAGTGATCAGGATGCGGAGGACGCCGTACAGGAAATTTTTCTGAGAGCCTACAAATCGATCTCAAGCTATAAGCCAACAGTCAGCTTCAATGCATGGTTGTACAAGATCGCCTATCATCATTGTCTGAATCTGATACATAGACGTCAATTATACGAGAAGCTAGGCAGACTATTGAAAGGGCAGATATTCGCGGAAAGCGCAGAGCAGGAGGTTTTAAGAGGGACATTCAGTGAACCGTTATCTAGAGCGCTTGCCGTCCTTCCCGTTGAGGAAAGAAGCTTATTGATTTTGTGTGTTTTTCACGACAAGACTTATACGGAAATTGGTGAAATTACCGGCAAAAGTCCGGAAGCCGTTCGGAAAAAAATAAATCGAATAAAGAAAAAAGTAAAAGATAAAATGAGTAAATGGCAGGGGGAAGAGAAATGGGAGCAATCATTGATTCAAACGAAGAATTGAAAAAGAATTCCGTATCGGATGATCATTTTCGTAATATTGATATTACGTCCAAACTCTGGCATGACATTAAGATGATGCACCATAAAAAACGTTCTGGACTTCGCTCCTTCAAGAGAAAAACGGTAATGTCAATTGCTGTATCTTGCATATTTCTAGCCTCATTCACTGCTTACGCTGCAACCGGGCATATCCAAATATTTAATAGTAAAGGGAAGGTAGTGGTCCAAACTATTGACCCGCAGTCGTCGCTGCCTACTAAATTAAGCAATTTACTAGAGGAATACAGACAAAGAGTATTGACGGTCCTTAAACCCGGCGAGTTGGCGGCCTATTATATCAAGGATGATTACATCAATAAACTGAACGGCTATGACACCCGAAATTCGATTAAATTCCAATATCTTCCTATCGAATATTGTTCTTATGAGGATTTTATAACAGAGCAGGTTCGTACCTCGGCGCCTCTTCTTAAGGAACCAAGGTATCTTCCAAAGGGTATAAGTTTCTCTTCTGGACAAGTAATTCCTCTGGAACCTCTGAGTTACGAAGAAGAGTATGATAAATTGGAGAAAAATTTGATGATGAAGGCAAATTCATCTAAGAATGAGGAGAAATTGTTTATCGAAAAACTGGATTGGTCGAAGGCTAATAATACGTTTTTATACTTATCTAGCGTTAAGAACAGCCGGGCTATTATTATCCAAGCGGGTTATGGTACAAAGCTAAGCGTAACACAGCCGACGAATGGTTCTTCTGAGAAAATCAAGCTGAAACATGTGGAGGCAATTTATATTAATAATGAGACTGGTGGAGATACGATCGCCTGGTATGATAGTAAACGCAGTATTGCCTATACGATTTGGGTAAATGAAGAAGATGTATTGAGTAAAAAAGAGCTCAAAAAAATGGCTGCGAGCATGATTACGGATTGATTCCAATGAAAATCTCGAATTAGTATGCAAAACTATGTAAAATAGATAATTGAAGTATTGTGGGTACACTTATATTAAATTCAAAGGAGATAAACCAAAAAATGCAGTGGAAAGAAATTATGACCTTAGAAGAGTGGAGTGCGATTCTGGAGAAGTCTTCAGAACGCGGTCAAGTTATTTTAAAGCATAGTACGACCTGCCCAGTTAGTGCTAATGCTCTTGCAGAGTATGATCATTATCTGAAGGAGACACCAAATCGTGATTTGGATTACATTCTTGTTAAAGTCATCGAATCCCGTCCGGTTTCCAATAAAATTGCAGAGGATCTAAATATGAAGCATGAATCGCCACAAATTATTTTTGTGACGAACAAAGCCAAGTATTGGACTGCATCTCACTGGGCGGTTACGATTGAGCATATGAGAGCGGTATTGGACTGAAAAGAAACTAGAAAACATGAATGAGATGTTTCTCTAACAGAGGTCACGAGCACACATTGTTCGGATCGGCGTAAATGCCGATCTGTTTTTTTTTTATTCAAAACGTAAGATGCTTCATTCCAACAATCCTAATGCTTCATACACCTTTTTCGAAACGACACCGTTCTGTGCCAAATGGTGATCGCGTTGAAATTTTTTTAAAGCTGCAGTTGTATTTGAGCGAAACTTGCCGTTACATATCCCATTGAAGTAACCGGAACTTTTTAAACGGGATTGAATCAGTTGCACATCTCCTCCGACATCACCCTCCGCTAAATCCCTTGGTTCATGATTCGGCCCGCCTAATACATGGCCATAAATGGTTACTTTAGTACCGACTGGGATCATCTCGAATAATTCAAGGACATCGTGATTACGCATGCGAATGCACCCGTGACTCAGAGGCTGCCCAATAGAGTACGGTCTGTTTGTACCGTGAATACCGTAACTCCCCCATGGGACGTTTAAACCAAGCCAGCGTGGGCCAAAGGAAGGTCCCCAATCTTTCCCCTTATATACAACTTGGTATTCTCCAACAGGGGTAGGAGTGGATGGATTTCCAACAGCAATGCGATATGTTTTGAATTTCTGTCCCTGTGCCCGTACAATCAGTTGATGATACTGAGGGTAAACTTCGATAGAATAAATGCCTTGGTCAGCCACAATCGGCAAGGATGGTTCGGCATAGGCAGGGCTGTGCGCAATTCCTTCAGTCATGGCTATAATCAGTAAAGATATTACAATAGACCGAAGTGGAAAATATGGTATTTTTTGTATCATTATTTTACTCACCATAATTAGTATTTTATTGATGTAGGTTGTCCTAATGGATGAGATTCATTCGTACATTTGTGTAATTTTAAATAATACGGACAATAAATCCTGTATATATATAGGCTATAGAGGACTTGAATTAAAGGAGGGGGATGAGATCGGACGGTCGGTTGGAAAAAGCGTTCCCAGAAAGGAAACATGGGAGAAAGTGACAGGGGCAACCAAATATATAAATGATATCTCAAGACCGGAGCTTTTACATGCCAAAATAGCGGTCAGCCCCCATGCTCACGCAAAAATAAAATCAATTGATTCGTCGGAAGCTATGAAAATACCGGGTGTAAAGGCGGTTATAACAGGAGTAGATAATCCGATTTTGACCGGGTCACCACTGGCAGATCGGCCGCCAATTGCTATTGATAAAGTGAGATATTATGGCGAGCCCGTCGCCCTTGTTGTCGCGGAACAAGAATATATTGCAGAGATGGCGGCTCTTCATATCAAAGTGGATTATGAACTCTTACCGGCTGTCCTTTCTCCAAGCGAAGCTTTTCAGAAAGATGCGCCGCTCATTCATGAGCAGCTTGCCGCGTACAAGCGACAGGAAGAGGTTTACCCGGAGCCGGGAACCAACATCGCGAACCGAACAAAAATACGTAAGGGAAATATGGAGGAAGGTTGGAGGAATAGCGATCATACCATCGAAATCCGGGTCACTTCACCGCAATCAGATCACGCTGCGATGGAAATGCGATGCAGTACGGCACAAATTTTGCCGGGCGGAAAAGTGATCATCCATTCCACTTCACAATCACCCTATGTAATCCGAAGGGTAATCAGCCAATCGTTTCATATTCCGCTTCACAAAGTTATTGTTCACACGCCTCTGGTTGGAGGCAGTTTTGGTGGAAAATCTGCAATTCAGACGGAGTATCTTGCTTATTTAGCTTCAGTTGCAGTTGGTGGAAGAGCTGTAAAACTGGTTAATTCCAGGGAGCAGGACATGATCTCTTCACCAGTCCATATTGGATTAGATGCTAGAATCAAACTTGGCTGTACCGGTGAAGGGAAAATCATGGCCGCCGAAATTCTGCATCTGTATGATGGTGGTGCTTATTCAGATCGAGGTGTGGTCATGAGCCGAGCGGGAGCCGTCGATTGTACGGGACCCTATCGCATCGATAATGTTCATTGCGATTCTTTATGCATGTACACTAATCATCCCTATTCCACTTCATTTCGAGGATTCGGACATCCAGAACTCACGTTCGCCATAGAAAGGGCGATGGACTTATTGGCGGATCGAGTGGGCATGGATCCTTTGGAATTTCGTTTTCATAATGCGATGGGACCAGGCGATACATCCCCAACACAAACCTTATTAAATAGAAGTAATATGGGCGATTTGCCCATGTGCATAGCAAAATTGAAATCGTTAATCCATTGGGACGATCGTCCTCTACGTGAAATCAATGGCCACCTCATCAAGGCGAGAGGGGTATGCTGTTTCTGGAAAACTTCGAATACGCCAACAGATGCCGGAGCGGGTGCAGTTATAGTTTTTAATTCCGACGGAAGCATTAATCTGCTGTGCGGTGCAGTAGAAATCGGCCAGGGCACAAGAACGGCGCTTACTCAACTGTTAGCAGAACGGCTACGTATGGATGTCCAGATGATACATATTTCTATGGAAGTAAATACCGAAACGGATCCCCAACATTGGAAGACGGTGGCGAGCCGTAGTACCTTTTTAGTGGGTAATGCAATTTTGAATGCGGCTGACGATGCCATCGTACAGCTAAAAAATATCGCTTCCATTGCACTGCAATGCTTACCAATAGACTTGGATGTTGGAGGAGGCAAGGTTTACTGTAAATATCGCCCCGATATTGAGATAGAAATTGAAAAAATCGCCAACGGATACAAATTTCCGAATGGGAATACGATCGGTGGTCAAATCATCGGACGCGGAAGCTATTCGATGCGTAATTTAACATTATTGGATCCTGAAACCGGCAAAGGAAATCCCGGTCCAGAATGGACGGTAGGCGCACAGGCAGTAGAAGTAGAATTAAATACAAGAGATTACACATATAAAATCGTTAAAGCGGCAACGGTTATTGATGCCGGTAAGGTGATCAATCCAGAGTTCGCCCGCAGCCAAATCACGGGCGCTATGAGTATGGGGTTAAGTTTTGCTAGTCGGGAGGCTTTTCTATTCAATGATCGAGGTGCCATTCTAAATTCGCAATTCCGAACATATAAATTGATTCGCTATGGAGAACAGCCAGAGTACTGTGTTGAATTTGTTGAGACGCCTCATTTGGAAGCGCCTTACGGATTGCGCGGAATCGGTGAACATGGCTTAATTGGCATGCCCGCCGCACTTGCGAATAGCCTTACAATGGCCGCTGGAGTGGAGCTTAATCATTTGCCTCTGACCCCCGAGATGATCTGGAGGGCGATCCATGATCCCGTTTGATTTTGAATACCACAAACCTTCTTCCATACAGATGGCTGTGGAAATGTTTCAGTCTTTGCAAAAACAAGGGAAGAAACCGATGTATTACGCCGGAGGGACGGAGATCATCACATGGGCTCGAACAAACTCCATTCAACTGGGAGCTGTTATCGATTTGAAGTCCATTCCCGAGTGCAACGTCATGCTAATTCAGAAGGATAAGCTGGTTATCGGAGCTTGTGTCACGTTATCGGCTTTATCTGCAGCGAACCCTTTCTCGCTTCTCAGTGAAACGGCACAGGGAGCAGCCGACCAAACAGCCCGGAATAAAATTACACTCGGAGGAAACATCTGCGGCAAAATTCATTATAGGGAGGCCGTGCTCCCGCTTCTGTTGGCGAACAGTCGTATGATTATAGCAGGAATACAAGGGATCAGAGAGACTTCCATTCACCATGTGTTCTTACAACAATTGAGATTGAAAAATGGAGAATTTCTTGTACAAATCCTAACAGACCGTGACTATTTATCGTTGCCATTCGTTCATTTCAAAAAACGGCAGATAGGTAATGTCGGCTACCCCCTCGTAACAGTAGCCGCTCTTAAAAAAGATAGTCAGATTCACACAGCATACAGCGGCGTTTGTTCATTCCCTTTTCGATCCGTTGAAATTGATCAGATGTTGAACGACACCTCAATACCACTAACAGCAAGAATAGAAGAGGCGATCGGCAAACTTCCTGCTCCATTACTGAATAATGCGGAAGGATCCGCCTCTTATCGGGAATTTGTCCTTAAACAAACGATGGCTGACGCGGTACTTGTATTGGAAAGAAGGTGAAGTATGTCATCCTGCGATTATCCAGTTGAATTCCAAGTGAACGGTGAACAGCGATCCATTCGAGTAAGGGCAGCGGATATACTGATATATACACTTCGAGACAAGCTCGGACTCACGGGGAGTAAATCCGGTTGCGATAACGGAGACTGCGGTACTTGTACGATACTGGTAAACGGCCTGCCTATGAAAGCATGCCTTATGCTCACTGTGGAATCCAATGGAAAGAAAATCACAACGATCGAGGGTTTAATGAACTCAACAGTACAACATGCCTTTGTTCAAAATCAGGCTTTTCAATGCGGTTATTGTACTCCTGGCTTTATTGTGAACTGTCATGGCTTGTGGAACGCTCATCCAGACGCAAATGAAGAAACAATTAGAATATGGCTGGAGTCCAACATTTGCAGATGCATGTCCTATGAAGAAATTCATAATGCAGTTGAGACCGTCTTCAAGCCGAAAAATGATGGTTAACGTAGAGTTGAGGAGGGGCGAGTTTGGAAGAAATTCATCGTATTCTGGAAACGATTCAACGTACCGACCTAAGAAGTGTGCTTGCGACGATTACCCATGTGGAGGGGAGCGCTTACCGTAAAGAAGGAGCCTCCATGTTGTTTCTTGAAGATGGTTCACAAATAGGGGTATTAAGCGCTGGCTGCCTGGAGGCTGATCTTTCCGCCCGCGTACCGAATATTTTGGCGACAGGTATCTCTCGCAGCTTTGTGTTCGATATGCAAACATCGGATCCGCTGTCCTGGGGGGAAGAACCGGGATGCGGTGGTGTTGTTCATGTAACGATGGAACCGGTAAATGATCTGTTTAAGGATCATTTATTTACATTGAAGAATTATCTGGATCATCAGACCGAGGTCACAATTGTTAAAAGGTTCGGCCCGGATGAATCTGTTATCGATTATGGTTTCTTGACTATAGATCAGCACCTATTCGGGGAGTGGAGGGGTGAATTTCCGCAGGTACTATTGGATTTGACGTCGTCCGAGGAATCGTGGAGGAGTGGAATGAAGTTTGTCTCATCCATGCAATCGGATGTTTTCGTTCATACCTTTTATCCCAAGCCACGTCTGATCATATTTGGTGCGGGACCGGACGCAAGACCGCTTGCCGCATTTGCAGCGGCCACCGGTTTCTCCGTCATCGTCTCCGATTGGAGACCCGCTTTTTGCGATTGGCATTATTTTCCGGATGCTGAATCAATTTTATTGGGCTTTCCAGAGGAAACGATAGGGATGATTCATTTTACAGCTCATGATTATGTAATTGTAATGACTCATCATTTCAGGCGGGATCAGCAGCTTGTTCGTTTTCTTTCGGAGCGACAACTTTGTTATCTCGGCATTCTGGGATCGAAAAATAGAACGGAACGTTTAATAAGCGGTGAACCCGTTCCGATGAACGTTCATTCTCCTGTAGGACTTGCGATTGGTGCAGAGGGGCCGGAGGAAATCGCAGTAAGCATTCTCGCAGAAATCATTTATACATATCGAAAAAATAGAACGCAAAAAGTTGCTATTCATGAGCCGGAATAATATCGTTGGCATCTATTTAGCGGCAGGCCATAGTACCCGAATGGGTTCGGATAAACTTCGACTTCCGCTCGGTTCTATGAACTTGGGAAATTATGCGTTGGCTGCAGCTTTGAACTCCATGTTGGATTATGTTTGTATAATCGTAAATGACGCCTCGGCAGATTGGATAGATAGTACATTTTACCGGGATCCGATCAAACGAAAATGGTCTGTTATTACCTGCCCCGAAGCACACTTGGGGCAAGCATACTCACTGCGGTGCGGTATACAGGCTGCACTTGCTCTGGAAGCGACAGCCGTGATGGTATTGCTGGCGGATCAACCTTTAATTACAGGTGAGATGATCAATGAACTGCTTAAATGTTTTCAAAAACATCAGTTGAATAGCAACATTGGTTTCGTAGCCTCGAATTATGATGGCTTGGCAAGACCACCGGTTATTTTTGCGCATCAAATGTTTCCGAATCTCCTGCGATTGCAGAATGATCAAGGAGCCAGACATCTGATACGAAAGGAAAAATCCGGAGTTTGCATCGATTTCGCAAACCCGGATCTGTTCATGGATGTGAATACCGCTGAAGATTACAAGACTTTATTGGGAATATCCGCATTTTGGAAATCTTGAATGACTTGTTCGGCGTTCATATATAATGCTAGCGGGTACTGATAGTCCTCTACATGTGCAGGCGCTTTTATGTGCAGAGCTGAGCCATTGTAAACCAAGGATGTTGTTGGATCATCTAACACACTTTTCCATCCCCCCACAAGCTCTGCTAACGCGTTCAAATGATCTGCCCAAATTCGTTGATCCTCTTTCGAAAAGTTGCCGCTCTCGGACCATTTCACAAGAACTCGCATCATGTCAGCAATATTGGCATATCCAGAACGAAGTTGAAGCATTTTTTGGGTTAATTGTTTCAGTACACGGCGTTTTTTGTGACCTAGCGGATTGTAACGCAAACTTTGCTCCGCTTTATCTAGCTCGGTTGTCGTTTGATGAAGTTCTTGAAATAAGGTTTGCAATTTTGTTTGTAAGGTTTGGACTTCACTCGAGGAACAGCCTTCCTTTACCCAGAATCCGGTGTTTTTAAAATGATTGGCTAGATGATCCGCGAAATGGATCATCTTTTTTTGGGTTTTGTTAATGGAATCGGGGGGGAATATCAGTATTTGGATCAGTACCGCAACAGTAGCGCCGATCACGGTATCACGTATCCGATCAAAGAGATAGCTAGGCATCTTGCTTTGAAAGAACATCACTAATAAAATGCTGAGAGCAAATTGGATCATGATCGCATGATCCAATTTCAGCCACATTATGATTAGAGCCCCAGCAAAAAGAAGGAGTCCTATACTCCAGCCGTTTAAAGCAACATAAGGTGCTATTGCTGCTGTAAAAAGGACGCCGGCAATGGTCCCCATGACACGCTGCCATGCAAATTGTAGGGACTTGTCAACGGTTAATTGAATGGTCAAAATAACCGTCAGAGGAGCTAAGTAAGGATGTTTAGATCCAGCCCACTCCGCGAGCTCCCATGACAGTGCTGCAGCTAATGGTGTTTTCCAGACAACCCCTTTGTATTTGATAAAATCCATCATTTTATTCGTCATCTTATTAGGCTCCATGTTCATTTTATTCGTTCATAGTACTCCGCTGGTACACAATGATTTGATTTCTCTTGTAGAGGTTGTTCAAAAAGTCCGCTTTTGATCACGAAGTGAATCAGGAAGTGGGCTCGGCATCGAATCTCGAGTTCAGCCGGTCCTTCCGGCGCTCACGTACCCAAAACGTACGCTCCGCTCCTCAGTCTCTAGCTTCATTCAACCTTCTCGGTGCTGAAAACCGACCTTTTTGAACACGCACTTGTAGTATGCCAATCAAGATTTTCCTTTATGACAGTTTGGTTCATAAGAATGGAAAAAGTGGAGAGTTCAGCGATCAATCTGCGCTAAGTTCCTAAGTTGCAGGTACATTTTTATGAAAATCCGAAACTTGACACATTAGCGAATTCGAGGATATTATAGACACAATAAGTCTATAAATGAGGTGCTACCATGAGATTTACAAAAGCGACGAATTATGCTCTGCACACCATGCTCATGCTCGTTACCGCTTCTCCGGTTAAGCCGGTAGGCGTTCAGCAGTTGGCGGAATCCCAGGGCGTTTCACCAACCTATCTTTCCAAAATTTTAACGAGGCTCGTGAAAGCAGGGATGATCGAATCGATTTCCGGAGCTAACGGAGGCTATCGGTTAACCCGCAAAAAAGACGACATTACGTTTTTGGATATTATCCACGCCATTGAGGGCAGCGCCTCCTTATTTGAATGTAATTTTGTTCACGGTGACGAATGCTCGATTCAAGCTGTAATGAAGGAAGCGGAAGAGAAGATGGAGTCGCATCTCAAAAATACAAAACTGGCGGACCTGGCCCAAAAGCAAACGCAAGTTTAAGGTGCCAAATCCATTTTATTTGCTTTCCTAAGTTTTAGGGAGCGATAGATAGGCATAGTGATAGTAATACATTAATCATAGGAGGCTATTGCATGGCAATTACATGGCATGAGCGTTTTAATTCAGAGGAATATATGTTTGGTGAAGAAGCTAACGTATTTATTCAACAACAAGCCTTTCGATTAGAACAATGTCAAAAAGTTATTGCATTTGCAGAGGGTGAAGGTAGAAATGCTGTTTTTTTGGCAAAAAGAGATCATGAAGTAACAGCAATTGACTATGCAGAGAGTGGTCTGCAAAAAACTAAAAAACTAGCTCAGAAGTATGCAGTTGACGTGCATACAAAAAAATTAGACCTTTTGGCAGATAGTGTGCCATTCGAGGAATATGATGCTGCAATAATGGTATTTGGACATTTTTATAGAGATGCTCAGACAATAGTTCTTAATAAAATAAAAAATGCTATAAAGCCTGAAGGGATTATTATGCTTGAGGTATACTCCAAGGACCAATTAAAGTATGGTACAGGCGGACCCGAAGATCTTGGTATGCTTTACGAACCAAAAGAAATTCTTACTTGGTGCGAAGGTCATGAGGTGATCCATTTCTTCTATGGAGAACAAGAGCGAGTGGAAGGAAAGGCGCACACCGGTTTAGCCCATGTCATTCAACTTGTATTAAGAAAATAAGGTAATTAAGCTCCAGTTATATGACCAGGCTATCTTATCATACCCTTTTTGTAAAACAGATTAAGGTGTGATGCTGTTGAAAAAGGATAAAAACAACCAAATGGTTATTTACGTTATAAAAGGCTCTACAATAAGGAAATTTGTAATCCTAGATTTAATAATCGGAACAGGAATTTTTTATGTAGTTAAATTAGTTTCTTTAAGTGTATTAGCGGCATCTGCTAGTAGTATCATGGGGACAGAAGGAATTAAAAGGGCAATAAAAATTTTAAATAAAAGTAACGTAAAAAAGAAGACGATTAAACTTACGTGACATATAATAGGAGCTTGCTATGAGGCAGCTCCTATTTGTTTTATTGATTTATCGGTTAGGTAAGTATGATGAGCACTTTTTTTGAATTTGATAAAAGGATACCAAAAAGGTTATCCGCTGTTCTGACTTAAAGTTTGCTGTTTAACCTTCTGGGAAGTTCGTCTGATGTGATCTCTTCCCAGTGCGTTACGCCACGAAACACAGTTACATACAGTTTTATATAAGCCCCCGTTTGAAGTTGTTTGCTGGCCGAGAAGCTCAGTTGTTTTGGCTTCCCTCGGTCTGTATAACCTGTTAATTCGTAATTGTACCTGCCGTTATCATCTATATTCGCTATAGAATTATCTACGATGGTATAATACGTCGTTTTACCTGCCGGATTGTCGGGGGTTAGCTTCTCCGGGTCCATGAAGAACAGCCACATGCAAGTCAAAATAACAATAACCAGAGTAAGTAATGTAAATGTTTTTTTCATTCTGAGTTAACCTTTCTTTAATATATTCAGGAGGATTGAGTGTCCTTGTGTTTTAGTCGATGGATGGACCAGACAGCAAACAATATGATGAAGATACCATTCATGAGAAGGAAGGCTAAGTTCTCCGTACGTGTAAGATTTTGCTGGCTAAGTACACTCATACCAATGGTCAGCAGGGAGTAGGGGAACAACATGCCGATTTTCAATATATACATACCCAGGCCAAGAAAAACGGCGCACAAAGCGAGACCTATAGGTGTAGCAAAGCTCCGTATACGTATCGACAAACCTAATTGCAAAGCGGCAATGGAGATGGAAGCAATCCAGCCCCGGAAGCTCCAAATCACCGTTTCCATTGGGAATGGGCCCGGGATGGAGAACAACTGGCCTGCCAACCAGTACATCACCATAAATAACGTCTGCGCAGATAAAATCAAAATACTTACAATGATCAATTTAGCGATAAACAGGCTGGTTATGGGTACAGGGGAAGCGAGTATCATATTCCAGTTCCGGTTGGCATGTTCCAGTCTGCATACATAAGCACAGCAGATGGCAATGAGTATGGGCAAGAAAAATTCCCCGTAAAACAAACTGACCTGTGTCCATAAGCTATACCAACCATTTTGCAGGGCAGCTTGATTGAAGTAGAAGTTAAAACCTCCGATCAGCAGACTGATGACAGGCAGAACGGCCAGTACCAGGCTGATTCGGGAATGACGAAGTTTAAGCCATTCGGCAGAAATGCTCCTGAACATTTAGATCCCTCCTTAGATCGCTTGCCTTGAGACATGGGTATTACCAGCAAAATAAAAGATTACAGTCGTTATAATGGCCACTACCAGCAAACCGAGGGGCATCGTTTCCGTCACGTATGTTCCGGAGGAAGCTCCGTAGATATACGTGACCGGGCTCAGATCCATGTAATAGGACCAGATAAACCAATGGCGTATTGCCGAAGGAAATAGACTTGACGTTGTTCCAATAAAACCGCCTAACATGCCCAGACATAAGGCAAAGGCCTGATTTTTCACCGCAAGTGATAACCATTGTTGTAAAGCCGTTATGGTCAAGTTGGTTAACAGCGTTCCCGCAATGAATTGTATCAACAGTGATAGGGGCAACGGCCCGGAGATGTTCTTGGATAATCCGAACCCTACGATAAACACGGCTTGCACAACGATTCCGTACAGAATGAGACTGTTGGCACATATGTATTTGGCCGCATACACATGATTACGTCCGGTATTGGTGGTCATTAACATTTTCCAGGTGTTGCCCTTGTGCTCCATATCACATAAACGCGACACAACAATGGCTGAAATAATCGGCAGAAACAGACCGTTCATGGAAGAAATGCTAAAGATCAGTGCTTCCCAGCTAGCATTAGCTGCATTGCGGGAAATGGAGATGCTCATGGACATGGATGCCCATATCATCTCTGCAGTAAGGAATAGAGTCAGCATGACCCATATCTTTTTACGACGAATTTTAAAGTACTCCAGCGTTAATGCTTTAATCACAAACTTCGCTCCTTTCCGGTAAGATCAAGAAAGATATCTTCCAGACTTTTTTGTTGTTCCTCAATTCGACTTACGGGGATGTCGTGTTCAACTAGCAGTTTGTTCATTCGGGCTACTTCTTCATCGTGCAAATATTCGAGCACAAGCCGTTTTCCCAGTACTCTGGGCATGTACCCTTGAGTTAAGAGCACTTTTTCAGCTCGGGCCATATCATTCGTTTGAATCAGTATCTTTGCCTTGTTGCTCATCTGAAGGCTTTCCATCGTTCCTTGAAATAGAAGTTTGCCGTCACTGATAATGCCTACAGAAGTAGCGATCTGTTCGATCTCCGTTAATAGGTGACTGGAGAGTAGAACGGTCATTCCGTATTGCTCCGGCAGGGACTTGATTAATTCCCGGATCTCTCCGATACCTGCCGGATCAAGGCCGTTCGTAGGTTCATCCAGAATCAGCAGACTCGGAAATGCGAGTAAGGCCATGGCAATACCAAGGCGTTGTTTCATGCCAAGTGAATACTGGTCCGCTCGTTTATGCTTCTGGTTCTCAAGACGAACGATTTTCAGTGCTTCATCAATATTTTTGCTCGGGATGTTTCGCAGGTGCTGCATAACTCTCATGTTCTCCAAGCCGGTCAGATGACCGTAATAAGATGGAGATTCGATAAGAGAACCTGTTTTGTTCAGAATGTCCGGGCGATTGCTCTTCAAATCTTTACCAAACACGTTGACTGTGCCTTCAGTAGGCTTGATAAGCCCCAGCAGCATTTTTAACGTTGTGGTTTTGCCGGCTCCGTTAGGGCCGAGAAAGCCAAAAATCTGACCGGTTTGAACAGCTAAATTAATCTGGTGTACCCGGTGTGTTCCATCATAAGATTTGGAAAGATTATGGGTTTCGATTATAGGGGAAGCGTTCATCAATCAACTCAGCTCCATTTCAATAAGTGTTTAATCATGCTTATAATATAGAGCGAGCTTCTTGCACTCAGCTGAAGATAACCTTACGGTTACCTTAAATAGAAGTGGGGAATATCGGGTGCAAAACTTTATCATGTATAATAAATAGGGTGATATAAATTGGACATGGTGAAGAATAAAAAAATATTGATTGTTGATGATGAACCGGAAATTCGGGAAATGATTGAACGATTTTTGCGGAAAGAGGGCTTTTATCGTATTTACACAGCAAAGGATTATGACACTGCGTTATCCATTTGCAGGTTGGAGAAACCGGATATGGCCATTCTGGATGTGATGCTGCCTGACAGAGACGGGTTCTCACTTCTCTCATCAATCCGATCTTTTTCGGACATGCCTGTGCTGTTTCTGTCTGCGCGTGGCGAGGATGAGGATCGGCTGTTGGGCCTAGGGATGGGGGCTGACGATTATATGGTCAAACCTTTTTTGCCGAGGGAACTGATTTTGCGGCTGATGGCTATTCTGAAGCGGGTGTATGCTTCCAATGTTGTCGAGAGACTACCTGTCTTTCGACTCGGTGGACAGTTAATCGATTTGGAAAGTGCTGTCGTAAAGAGAGAAGAGACAGAATTATCACTGACAGCCAAAGAGCACTCCATCCTGATGAAGTTGTACGATAATCAGGGCCGAATTGTAACAAGTGATGCTTTATGCCAAGCGGTATGGGGAGATGATTGCTATGGTTACGAGAATACGTTAATGGTACATGTTCGAAGAATTCGGGAGAAAATAGAAGAGGACCCTTCTAACCCCTTGTTTTTGCTTACGGTAAGAGGTTTAGGATACAAACTTATGGTTCAGGAGTCCTGTTGATGGATGGAGTTGTCCGGATTTTACGGCGATTTGTCGGATCGACAATTCTGGTTTCGTTGATGTTACTGCTATTCAACCTGATTCTACTTGGTTCTCTAATATTTAAGGAAATACATACAGAGCCTTCACCAGAGTCAGTTGTAGAGCAAATTGCCCGGGGGCTCGAAGGTATGGATGGAAACTATGTATTGGCTCCACAGGCGATAAGTCTCCTGGATTCGAATCAGGCTTGGGCTATGCTATTGAATTCAGAAGGGAAGATGAAGTGGAGTGACCGGCTCCCTGAAGAGATTCCCCATACCTATAACATCACGGATGTGGCCAAGTTTTCACGTTATTATCTAAAAGAATATCCCGTGTATGTATGGGAGCATAAAGAGGGACTGCTGGTTGTTGGCTATCCTAAAAACAGTTATGGAAAATATCAATTCAATTTTTTGACTGACTGGCTTAAGTCGCTACCTATAAGAATTTTGTTATTGCTGGTGTGTAATGTGGCGTTGGCCTTATTGCTATCGGTGCTGATCGGTACCCGACTCATTCGCGGTATAAGGCCCCTGATTAACGGAATTCAATCACTTGCAAAAGAGAAACCGGTTCAAGTCGATACCAAGGGGATTTTTTTCGATTTATCAGAAAGTATAAATACTACGTCCAATATTTTGCAGGACAAAAATGACGCTCTTAAAGCGAGGGATGAAGCACGTTCCAATTGGATTTCAGGCATTTCTCACGATATACGTACACCGTTGTCGATGATTCTGGGTTATGCCAGTGAACTGGAGGACCAGCCTGGGCTGACAACTGAACAGAAGCAGCAGGCAGGCATCATACGCCGTCAGGGGGAGAGGCTGCGTTCTCTGGTGAGTGACTTGAACCTCGTTTCTATGCTTGAGTACGAAATGCAGCCGCTTCACTTGAAGCAAATCAGGCTTTCGGTTATGGCTAGACAGGTGGCAACTGAATTTCTGAATAATGGCCTGGATGAACGTTATTCAATTACTTTAAATATCCAAGAAGAGAGCTTACATATTATGGGGGATGAGAGATTATTGTATCGTGCTGTAACGAATCTTGTACATAACAGCGTGCTGCATAACCCGGAAGGATGCGAGATTGTGCTGGAAACCTTACGGTCACTGAAAGATTCCTTTTATCTATTTGTAGTCTCTGATAACGGAACAGGCATCCCCAAAGAGTATTTATCCGACGTTGTTGTGCTTCCCTATACCACGGGACGTGTCCGTCCCGTTCGCCAGGGTCATGGTCTTGGTCTTCCTATGGTTGCACGCATCGCGCAGGCTCATAAAGGTCAACTTTTACTAGAGAGTGACACTGGTCAAGGGTTAAAAGCTTCGTTAAAATTGCCTGCGCCCTGATTCAATTTGCTCCCTTATTCAAATATGATCTCTGCATATTTTTGCAAATAATCGGTTGGTATGGCGAGCCCTACGGTGATGGATTGATCTCCCTGTGTTGTAGTTGTAGTGGCAAACACAACAGCGATAACATTCCCTTTATTATTGATCACAGGGCTGCCGCTGTTTCCGCTATGAATAGGCGCCTGTATCATGAGCATGGGAAGCTCGCGACTCTCTGATGACGTTAATCCTAGCACCGTGCCTTCAGTGGCGATCCGGTAAAAAGCTAATGGATTTCCGACGACATATATAGGGTCGCCCTCTTGATACGATGTCTCTGTTTCCAACTGCAGCGTAGGCAGGTTGGTCTCATGGTCTCTAATCTTAAGTATGGCAATATCGAGCTCTATGTCACTGACGATGACATCTGCCAAATAGGATTTTCCATGAAGAAATTGGATAATGCCAGCTTTGTCATCTGCCATTACATGTTGATTCGTAATAATGAGGCCACTTGCGGAAATATTGAAGCCGGTGCCCTTACGATTGCCGACACTGACGTTAACAACGGATTGTTTATATTTCTGGATCTGTTCCTCTTGCGATAACTCTGAATCCTTTTTCAAAAAACGGAGTGAAGGAAGATTATATATCTGCGGTATAAAAGCGATCAGATTGCCGAATAGCAGAAGGGCCAGCATCACAATAATTGTTTTTTTGATCCATGTTCTACGGGGTGGGGGATTCAGCTCATCATCTTCATCGTCGTCCTCCATGTTCCAAAATTCTTCTTCCCATTCATGAACTGGCTCTGTAGTATCATCTAATGATTCGGCAGGTGTTTTAAGATCGTTCAGCTCATCGTTACGGATGGAAAATACCTCCCTGCTAATGAGAAATTATGATAATCACGGATTCAAGATAATTATACCAAACCTTGGGGGAATGTGATCTGAAACGAGTAGATCTAAGTATATATAAGCAAAACAAGCTGCAGCCTTACTAGGACTGCAGCTTGTTTATCCATCATTTCAAATGCTCGATGATCGTGCGATAAGCAGCGACCGCTTCGTAATCATGAACATTAAATATCGTCGGATCAACTCCAGTTTTCACGATGACCGTGCGTTCTTTCTGGTTCACATATATGTGCTGCCCGTAAATGCCGCGCGCTATAAATTCAGTGCCGTTGCTGTCTTGCGGAACCCACCATTGGTATTGGTACCCGAAGAAATCATCGGCTGCCCCAGGCAGCAAATCTACCCGGCCATCTAGTGTAACCGATTGCTTGACCCACTCTTCAGATACGATTTGGCGGCCATTCCAATCTCCATTATGTAAATAAAGTCTACCGAACTTGGCGTAATCACGCAGTGTCGCGTTAACGAACGTGAATGCTATCTCGTTGCCATGTAGATCGGTATTCCAATAAGCATCGTGCTCCATACCAAGCGGCTGCCATATTTTTTCTTCTAAATAGGCCGAAGCTTTCTTTCCGGTTGTTCTTGCAATCAGCATGCACAAAATTTGAGTATCGACGCTTTTATATTGGAAACGGCCGGGCTCCTGCAATCTTGTCAATTTTTGCACATATTTCGATATAGGCACTGCCTTCTCGCTGAATACATCACTCAAGAATGTGTGAATTTCCGCGTTTTTGTCACTGTAATCTTCATTGAAGCGGACGCCGGAAGACATTTGCAATATATCCTTAATACTCGCCCCGTCATATCCGCTGCCGATTAACTCTGGCAAGTATAAGGTCACGGGATCATGAACATTGTTCATTGCCCCTTCATCAAGCGCAATGCCTATTAACGCGGAAACTATCGATTTAGCCACGGACATGGACATTGCAGTCGAATGCTCATTATACCCGTTAAAATATTGCTCGGCCACAATCGTATCGTCTCTTATGACTAGAAATCCAGTGGCGAACACCTTTTGTAAATAATCACTGACTTTGATGCTCCGGCCATCGATTTCATAATTTATTTCGGTTAAGGGCTGTTCATTTTTTTGAAACAGAAATTTGTGTTCCGGGGCTTGAATATCGTTTTTAGGCATAATTTTGTTCATATTTCTAAAGCTCCACGCGATATGGTCTTCATGCAGCATCGTTTCTAATTTAGTCAAATCGTATAGTTGGTCGTGTGCAATGTTCAAGTTTATCGAAACCTCCAGTTGTGATAATAATTCCCATTTCGGATATTCTTTTATTGTACCTTACTATTAGAAGTTTACAAAATACGATGACTGAGTGTTTCAATCAATGTAATGTCGGGAAAATTCTTGAACAATAACTATTGAAGAGCTACAATATAAATAATCTTTTAGTTGAGGTGAAAAGGATGTCTTTCCGTATCGTTCGAAGTAACTAGTTATCGGGCTGGGTAAAAACGCGTACCAGCTATCAAGGGGGTAGTCTGTCCTTTTGATTGTACTAAAACTAGAACTTTGAATGGTGTCGGCTAGTCATTATTAAAGCCAGGGCACTTAGCTATTTAACATGAAGAACCGTGAATTTATTCAAATGAAGGTTCTTTGTAGTTAAATTGCGTGGTCCTGGCTTTTTATACTCTTTTAAAAGATTGGAGTTTATCTAAAATGTTGAAAAAGTGTCTTTTGTATTTTAAATGGTGGATATTTCTATATATCTTTTTAGGTTTTACAATTCAATTTTTAAGCAGTTTAGGGATTGTTGTCTTCCAAAAAATATTAGATCAAGCTGTGAAAATCAACAGTTTAGGGGAAATGTCAAATTTAATCATTATTTATGGGGTATTGTTAGGTGGAACGGTTATCTTCAATTATCTTGACGAATATCCTAGTGTACACTTATCGAATAGTATAACAGAAAGATTAAAAATTATTGCATTATCCAAAATATCAAGAATTGATTATCAAGCGTATCAAGATATTGGTACTGGACAAATGATAAAGGTTATTGAAAATGGTGCATCAGCTGGGAATAGCATCATTTTCTCTTTTTTCCTTAGAACAGCACATGAGTTATTACCAACCATTCTGTTTAGCTTATTCTTTATTAGTTTTTATGACATAAGAATTATGTTGGTTATTGCAGTTGGATATGTCGTAATCTTTTTTGTAACGAATTTGCTTTTGAAGTATTTGTATAAAATTAAGTCAACAATTCTCAAAGAACAAGAAAATATGTCCAGATACTCAATACGTGGATTTATGGAATTGGTCGTTTTTAGAACAAATAAAAGATATGATAAAGAGATAAATAAACTGACCCAAACAGCACGTGAAATAGTAAATAAAAGTTCTCAACTTAAGATGATACATGAATCTTTCTTTGCTATTTTCGAGCTGTTTATTACACTTATAAAATTAATTGTATTGATTTACGGCATAAAAAGCATTCTTGCAGGCGAGACATCGATTGGGATAATGGTCGCATTATTTTTGTTTATTGATAAGATTTATACACCTATTGCAATTTTCAATATTTTATTTGTAGATTATAAGCTTAACAAAGTCACGTATAAAAGATTTGAGACTTTTATTAACGCCCCAGAAGATGAAAATTTAGAATCTGGAGTAGCAGTTAATGAAATTAAAGGGAATATTGAATTCAGGAATGTATCCTTTGATTATGGAAAAGTTAGAACATTGAACAATCTATCATTTTCTATTGAGCAAGGAATGTCTGTCGCTTTTGTGGGATTAAGTGGGGGTGGAAAATCAACGATTATAAAGTTAATAGTAGGATTACTAAAAAAGAACGAAGGTAATATTTTATTGGATGGTACGGATATTGATGATATTAATTTGAATAGTTATTATGATCATATCTCATATTTATCACAAGATACTCCAATTTTTGATACTTCAATTAGGGGCAATGTTGACTTTGATCATACTATTTCAGACGAAGAAATCTATGATATCTTGGAAAAAGTTCATTTAAAGGAAAAAATATTAGCTTTACCAGAAAAATTAGATACTTTGGTCGGCGAGAAAGGGGTTAAATTATCGGGAGGAGAAAGACAACGATTAGCATTTGCCAGAATTATTTTACAAAAACGAAATGTTTTAATACTTGATGAACCTGTGTCAGCGCTTGATAATATTACTGAGAAAAGCATAATGGAAACCATTTTCAATGAATTCAAGGGCAAAACAATAATCATTATTGCACACAGATTAAATTTCATAAAAGATGTTGATAAGATAATTGTGGTGGGGAATGGTTCTGTCGTTGGTGATGGCAAATTTGATTATTTAATAGAACATTGTGACTCTTTTAAAGAGTTATGGAGTAAAAAAGCATTAATGAAATAAACAAAACCCGTAACAACCAAAAAAATATTCAACGACCAACAAAGAAGGCTGCCGGAGGCAGCCTTCTTTGTTGGTTCAACGATAAGTTCAGAGTCTTCATCATCTATTGCTTTACTTCAAGTGGAAGAAACATACTACGCGTCAGGGGCAGCAAAAGCGACTCCTTCTTGGCACTCCACTCGAACTCAGTGTTTAGGTGTCACTTTTACGTATGAATAAGTGTTATATAACTTATACAAGGAAAAAGCGGGGTGTGTCTAAGAGTTGGACTCGATAGAGGAACACATAAGGCGTGTTAAAGCTGGCGAGGTGGATTGTTTCGAACTGATCGTCGAAACGTACAAAAAACAAATATACATATACTGCTGCCGAATCCTCGGCTGCAGGCAGGATGCCCAGGACGCTGTTCAAGACATATTCATCAAGGCATTCACTAAGATCCACTTGTATGAAGTAAAGGTATCGTTCTCATCTTGGCTATACAAGATTGCTTATCATTACTGTCTCAATATGCTGCGTAAGAGACGCGTTCGCATAAGGGTGAATCGGCTTATTAAACCGGCAGGGGTCGTTGAAAGTGCGGAGCAGACGCTGGAACGCCGATGGTTCAGTGAGCCGCTGGAATATGCGATGACCAAGCTGTCGGATGAAGAACGTAATCTACTGGTACTAAGAGTATTTGAAGATAAACCGTTTTCGGAGATTGCTCAAATTCTGGATAAGAATTCAAGTGCAGTGAAGAAAAAATATGCGCGGATGAAACAGAAAGTAATGAAGCTGATTAAGGAGAAAGGGGGTGCGGAGCTATGCGAAATCCAGAACAGCCGGACCAAGATCGAGCTTTGAGAAGCATGGAAATACACTCCGTTGATGCAGATGTAGACGTGACCCCCGCTATTATGCAAAAGGTACGCCAAATCCACCAATTGAGACATGGGAAACAACAGGGTAATCGTCGGAGATCCATTCTCATTGCTACACTTTCTGCTATTTTTGTTCTTTCCTCCATTACTGTATACGCGAGCACATATTTGGTACAAATCAAAAACAAGGAAGGACAAATCATTCTATCTACGATGGAGCCGTGGAAATTCTCAGTCTCAGAATATAACCAAAAACGTAGAGAGGAGACAGAGGTGGAACTGAAGAAAAAGTTAAAACCGGGTGAGCAGGCCGTTTATTATATCAAGGATAAGCAAATGACTGCGGATGCCAAAGAGCACCCCCTGAATTATTTCTATCTCCCGATCCAGCACAAAGATTATGATGATCTTGCAAAAGACATTGAGGAAAAAGGTGCTCCTGAGATACAGAATCCTGCCTATGTCCCTGAAGGATATACATTTGATCATGGCAGAATTCAAATTACGAACGAACCTGTATGGAATACACCGGAATATGAAAGTCTTTTGAATGAACTTAAGGAAAAGGCCGAGAAGACTGAGGAGGAGCATGAGCTGTTTTACAAAATCGTCCCTTGGTCCCAGGTAGCCTCAACAGTGATCCAATACCGTAAAGGGGAGAGTCAATTAACTATGATTGCATTCGCCAGATCTAAGGGTTCGACGGTAAAGGTTCCCTCAAAACAAGCAGTAAAACTGACGTTAAAGGGAACAGAAATGATCTTGTCATCCTCTACTGGTCAAAGCCGCAGATTAACATGGCTTAGTGAGAACGAGGAAGTATTGTATATGATTACCGACGATCCGAAGGATCCGTTGTCTAATGACGAGTTTGCTAATATAGCCGCGGGCATGATCCGTAAATAAATAGATATTCAAATGTAAATTTTGAATTATTTGTAACAAAGTGTCCCTTTTGTTGTTCGTAAGGTGTTATACGAAATGTAATTTAAATCAAAAGGCCTTACGCCGAAAGGAGCACGAAAGTTACATGATGAATAACAATATGAAAATCGCATTGATTCTCGCTGCAACGATGATGGTTGGATCAGCCAATGCATATGCAGCAAGTACATCAGCAACACAAATGAAGCCCATAGCTGCCGCTTCAACCAAATCAGAGAACAAAACAGCCTCGATCGATGAACAAATTGACAAACTGACAAAAGGACTTAAACCGGGACAAATGATCGCTTATTATGTTTCAGACAAAGAATATAACCGGCTTGATAAAATATTCTTTACAGGAAAAGGCTTCGTTCTTAATAAATATAACGACTATTTAGCCAAAGCCAAGGAAATGAAAGCCCCGTCCCTTACGAAGCCTACTGCTCTGCCAAAAGGATATAAACTCAAGGAAGGGATTCTATATTTAAAGAGCCCAGATGAGACGTCTGTTTTGTACAAGGAATTGGAAAAAGATCTGAAAGCCGAGGCAGCAAAAGGCAGACAATCCGTATACTCTAAATCTGTAAAGGTTAGTGAATCGTTCAGCACAATCCTCAATTATGAGAAAGGAAAAGTGAAGGTTTCTGTAGTTGCCACCTACCTATATCCTTCCCAGCCGATTGGCGGAACGCCTGTACCGTCTACGAATCCTAACCAGAAGACTGAAACCATTCAGATTAACGGTGTAGAATGTATATATACAACAGATTCGAAGGGAACAGACCATTTGGATTGGGTGGATGAGGAAAAGCAAGTCCGCTACACCATTTGGGCTGAAAGCGCGAAATCGGATGTGCTCAGCTTCGCCAAAAAAATGCTGGCTGATTAAGTAAGGAAGGGTTATACTTGGAATAATTTAAAGAAATGGTGGGATCAGTGCTTTGATGATGAATATGTTCCAGACAATAGTTATCGGTTAATAATTAACTGAATAGCACATGAGCTAAGTAGGCATCTCACACTCAGTATAGAGAGGTGAATTTTGTCTTACCAATGTTCATGCATGTCTGATTGAACCATATTGATCATCATTGCTTCGTATAGATTGCTATTAGTAGACGTTGGTCTATTTATAGTTGTCTTTTACTAGAAGCCGTGAATGAACATAGTTCATTCACGGCTTTTTTGTGCTGAGATCTCGGGATAAGTGATGAAGACTAGAGGAGGAATTTATTTGTTAAACGTATTTGACGTTTCTGACGTATTAGTGAATCATATCAGGACCAATTTTTCAGATGACATTGCAATAATTGCTTACTATGGGTCGTATGCTCAAGGAACAGCGACGAAACGGTCGGACTTGGACTTTTTTTTCATTCCAGCAACATCTGACGGTTACCGTGCGAGCATTCAGTTTATTGTGAATGATATAAGCTTTGACTTTTGGCCTATTAGTTGGGAACGGGCTGAAAAAATGGCTCAACTGGAGGATTCAAAAACTACGATTATTGCGGACAGTCGAATACTGTACGTTCGATCGGATGAAGACCATGCTCGTTTTATGAAGCTGCGAGATAAGATCAACGATATGCAAGATCCAAAGAATGGGCAGCATCTCACAGAGAGAGCTGAAGCGTTGTTGCAAGACGTCTATGTACATTTATATAAGATGAGACGGAATCAGGAATCTGATAGTTTGACCTTATTCCGTATAGAAGCGTACGAAGTCTTAACGAAAGTACTTGAATGTCTTGCACTATTAAACCAGACTTTTTACACAAAGGGATGGGGCAAGAACATGGATCAGATTATGGGACTTCCATTGAAACCAGCTCGTTTAGAGATTTTGATTGACGCAATTATGACAGCTGAGGTTGCTTCAAAAGTTCGACAAGCTTGTGAAGAGCTAGTATCGGATACTCTTGAATTGATTTTGAGCAAAAAGGAAACATACACCACTTCCCCTTCATATCCGGATAGAATGTCGGGATATTACGAAGAGGTAAAAGGGGTGCTAGATAAGGTTGTAACAGCATGTGAACAGAACGATTATTCAACAGCCTTTTACGGGGCTATTGGTGTACAGGATCAAATTGCCCACTTTCTTTATTTCGCTGAAAAGGGTCATTGGCCAAGCCCATTAGATCACACTATGGTCCATCTGGATTTATATAAAGAGCTTGGGTTTCCCAACCTAATCCATCTTCTTAATCCTGATGACTTAACACCACTTCAAACAGCAATAGAAAATTTAGACAATCTTTTAGAAAGTCATCTTAAAAACCGTGAAGTCAAAATAAACCGATTTGCATCTCTTGAAGAATTCAAAGCTTTTCTGAATGATAAAGCTTAAGTTGTTATGGACGCTTACCGGTTGCTAATAGGTAGAGTAACATGATGTTTCCAACCGATACTTAATAAGCTTCATAAAATATTACTTTACTTATATAGAAATATTTAACAGAGTATCTCTTTATGATAAGATGACCTTATGTGAGTGTGAACAAAGGGGGGGGGAACTCAGGGTGATTTTTTTTGTGCCAGACAAACAGAAGCAGGATGAAGGGAATGCCGGAAGACAATTTAATTTAAGAGTTAATTTATATTTCTTCATTACCTTTATAATATTCAGCGTTATTATTATCCGTCTTGCAATGTTGCAGTTTGTCGAAGGACCGGAACTGACAGAACAAGAAACTGGCAGTCGCACTAAAAATTTTCCGCTTCAGCCGATTCGAGGCAGTATCCTGGATGCTACCGGGACCCCCTTGGCTTATTCCAAGCCAACCAATACGTTATATGTGACGTTGCTTAAAAACTATGACCCTACGCATGAAAAAGGGGTTGAAAATTATCCCGAGATTGATGAAGTGTCCAAACGGATTGTTGAGGTGTTTGAAAAATACGGTGATCCGAAAGCGGAGAAAATGACGGCTGACGAAGTCATTACGGCGTTAGACCTAAAATCAAAAAAGCAAGGTGGTTATGAGCCTCGACGGGTTAAGAGTGATTTGACCAATGCTGAGGTCGCTTTTTTTATGGAGAACAAGGATAAATTTCCGGGTATTGAGATAGTCGAAGAGAATATACGATATTACGATCCCGACACGGCTGCCGTTCAGGCAATTGGTTATCTGAAGGAATTTAAAGGAGTTAAAAGTCACGAAAAATATGCAATGATTGATGAGGAAAACAAGATACAGGAAGATCCCGGACTTAAATATACAGAGTCTGAACGCGTCGGGGTGGATGGTCTGGAAATGATGTTTCAGGATGAACTGCGCGGAAAAAACGGTTATATGAGCATCCCGATTAATCCGCAAAATTTGATCGACGGCGAACCGGTAATGGTTGCACCGAAGAAGGGCCACAATGTATATACAACGATTCATAAAAAGATTCAAATGACGGCGGAGCAGGCGATTGTGGATCAGTTGGAGTGGCTCCGGACAACGCCTTTCTCAGGCAGAACACATCCCGAGGCCTTGACCGGATATGCCGTAGCGATGGAAGTGGAGACGGGGAATGTGGTGGCGATGGCAAGCATTCCTGACTACGACCCGAATGTGTGGAAGGATGGCACAAATGATCAAAGCGTGTTTAATTCTAAAGGGAACGGGACGATTTCACCTTACAGCTCTGGAAGATCGGCCAATAATCTAGAGTCCGTTTTGCTTATGGGTTCAACGATTAAGCCCTTGAGTGTCCTCATTGGACTTAATGAAGGCTTCTTTAGTGTAAATGACTACTATTACGACAGAGGATCCGCTCAAATTGGAAACGATTCCAACGCCAATGTAAGTAATTCAGGAGGTAAAGCATGGGGCTCAATTGATCCCGCAACTGCTATAGAACATTCTTCAAACGCTTTTATGATCGATTGGGTAGGAGAGAAACTTTTTGCTAAGTACGGAATTGAAGGGATAAAAGTTTGGGGCAAATATATGAACGAATTTGGTCTGGGAGTCAGTACAGAGTCGGGACTTCCGAAAGAGCATCGCGGGAGAGCAGAGTATGAAGATTATAAGGCAGCCGGTAGTCCCCTTGCTGCACTTGCATTTGCTTCCTTCGGTCAAGGCGGTGCCTATACAACACTTCAGCTTGCCCAGTACACCGCCACGCTGGCTAATCAGGGGAGCAGGATAAAACCGCAGATGGTCAGTAAAATCGTAGACCAGGAAGGTAATGTAATTAAGAAATTCGGTCGTGAGGTCCTAAACAAAGTAGAATTCCCCCAGAAATATTGGGACAAAGTCATCAAGGGAATGAATACGCAGGGACTGTCTTCGTTTGACGGTTTCAGGTATGACTTTGCCCGGAAGACAGGGACCTCACAACAAATTGTTTTTCCTGGGGGCAAAAGGCATATTACCGACAATGGCGTCTTCATCGCCTTCGCGCCGCGCGAGAAGCCAAAGCTTGCCGTAGCTGTCATTATTCCGGAAGGTGGATTTGGAGCTTATAGCGCCGCCCCAGTCGCTCGTAAAATCTTCGATGCCTATGATGAGGTTTACGGCTTGGACGGAACACCACATCCTAAGAAAGTTGAAGCGCTAACCGATGATTCCGAAAGCACGAAAAATTAAAAGGGAGCAGTCTTAGTGATAAAAAAATTCTCTTTACTCCTCTTATTATTTTCTATTATTTTGGTCAGCTGTTCTAATCAAAAAGAAGATATTTCTGAACATCAAACTCCAAGTGGTCCCTCTATCGCTTTAAAAATAGCTGTATTAGGAACGAATCCAATGCCAGTAATTGATAATGTAAATTACGTGAATATAAAGCTTCAAGATCTAATTGAAGACGAAAATCAACAATTTGATGGATTAATAATCTCTAAAGAATATCTTGAAGAAGCAGCAAAAAAAGAGTATAAAGATTTTTTTAAAAATATAAAATATCCTGTATTCTTCCTGGGAACAGAAAACATATTAGTATCTGTTTTTCATGAAGAGAATCTTACATTAGAGCATATAAACCTAGATGGAAAAGGACCTTATGCATCTGGATTTGTCAGTAAAGAAGAAGGGTATTACAATGAGTGGGGTTTACATTTGCCTAATAATCCAACTCACAATGATAAGAATATAAATATGATCGTGCGAATCTGCAATCTCATACAACAATATAAAGAGGATATAAATAATAGGATATCCGATGCTATTGATTGGTGTACATTGTCCGGTAGAAGAGCTTGAACGCAGAGAGAAAGAAAGAGGAGACCGAAGAATAGGGCAAGCCCAAGAACAACTGAAGTTTGTACACAAGGAAGAGGTTTATGACTTAGAGGTCGATACATTTATAGATGGCTTAGAAAACTGTATAGAAAAGATCGTTCGGAAGGTACAAGAAGATCATTAGTTAAGTGAAATAATGATTGGGAAAAATAAGGATTGGCAGGTGTCGTCATGAGTAATAGGTCATGGAAAATTTTCATAACCGTTGTCTTATTGATTATCCTGAGCGGATTCGTGGTCTCTGCGATCCAATCTCGAACTTCATTTAAGGCGTTAGTCCTCGATCAGATGGGTGAATCGCAAGAAATTCGTTCTATCCATTTGATGAAAGAATTCCACGAACCCGACGATCTAGGAATCAAAATTACGGACAGAAAGACGATAAACATGATCATGAATGTTTTTTCTGATATCAAATTAAGGGTCAGCGATAGCTATTCTCCAATAGGAGAAGACTGTTATCGGATGTATATTCATCCCAAAGGCGGCCCTATGTTTTCAGTGTTGTTCAACGATCAGAACATCTTGAGAATTAGTAATAGTATCAGTATGCATAAGAAATACTCCTGGACTTACGAGGTCGTAAATGATTTCGATCTTGCTATTATTCAAGACATGTATAAATAACAAGCCGAATTACTGTATCATGCTGGAACTTTGGCGTAATTAAAAAATAATGTTTACCCTTGAAATGTTTTTATATTATAATCGTATGAAATGCGATGAAGAGACGAGTAAATAAATGAATTCTTTTACAGAGAGCTCCGGCAGGTGAAAAGGAGTAAAGGGTTCCTTATTGAATAAAGCCTCAGAGCAGCACATCGGAACTTTATTAGAAAGGGATGGTGTGACAGGAGCTCCTGTTACAGAGCTAGAGTATATGCATTCACTGTAATGCTGTACTTGATGAGGCTAATATGGCGACATATTGGCAAATCTGGGGTGGTACCACGAGTATAGTAATCTCGTCCCTAAGACTACGGTCTTGGGGGTGGGATTTTTTTATTGTTTCAAGAAGAAAACGCAGCACATATGTAAGAAACGTACACCAATTCAGACAGTTTGAATAGTTATCTAGAAGAGGCTTATTGCTTAGTCTTGTTCGTACTGTAGATGATCGTCGATGCTTGGAAATATGATACCATTTCGAAAGGATTTGAATAAATCATGTCAGAAAAACTTAAAGTTGGTATTGTAGGTGGAACAGGTATGGTTGGTCAGCGCCTTGTTCAATTGTTGGATGAACATCCCTGGTTTAAAGTAACGTCCATTGCAGCAAGTAGCAGTTCAGCAGGCAAAACATATGAAGAATCCGTGCAAGGCAGATGGAAGCTGTCTAGCCCAATTCCTGAAAAAGTGAAAAATATCGTCGTACAGGATGCTTCGAAAGTGGAGGAGGTTGCTGCTCAGGTCGACTTTATTTTTTGCGCTGTTGATATGAAAAAGAATGAAATTCAAGCATTAGAAGAGGCTTACGCAAAAACGGGCACACCCGTAATTTCCAATAATTCAGCTCACCGCTGGACACCTGATGTTCCGATGGTCATTCCGGAAATTAATCCAGAGCATATTGAAGTGATTGCTGCACAGAGAAAGCGACTGGGAACTTCGACTGGGTTTATTGCTGTTAAGCCCAACTGTTCCATTCAGAGCTATGTACCGGCACTTCATGCATTACTCGATTACAAACCAACAAACGTGGTTGCATCAACGTATCAGGCGATATCCGGAGCCGGCAAGAACTTTACGGATTGGCCGGATATGTTAGACAATGTAATCCCGTATATTGGCGGTGAAGAAGAGAAAAGCGAGCAGGAGCCACTCCGCATATGGGGCAGCGTTGAGAATGGCGAAATTATAAAAGCAAATTCACCTTTAATTACTACGCAGTGTATTCGCGTTCCCGTAACGGATGGACATTTAGCTACTGTATTTGTATCGTTCGAGAACAAACCTTCGAAAGAAGAAATTATGGATCGTTGGCTGCAATTCAAAGGACGACCGCAGGAGCTTGATCTGCCAAGTGCACCAAAGCAGTTCATAACGTATTTTGAAGAAGAAAACAGACCACAGACGAAACTGGATCGTGACATTGAGCGCGGTATGGGAGTCTCGGTGGGAAGATTGCGCGAGGATTCGATATACGATTATAAATTTGTAGGACTATCGCATAATACTTTACGTGGCGCAGCAGGCGGTGCCGTCCTGATCGCTGAATTGCTTAAAGCTGAAGGGTACATTCAATCCAAATAAAAAATACGCAAGTTTGTCTGAAGGCGACTGCTCGAAGCTGTCGCCTTTTTTGGCATTTTTCCATTCTCTCCATCACGATATGAATATCACCCTGCTCCATTTAGCTGAAAAATCCAGCTTTGTATGTTCATAACATTGACTCTATTCATACTTATCGTTAATATTACCTCTGTACTTCAATGCAAAAAAGCTAAAAAGCAGAAAAGCAGAAAAGCTTAAAAGTAAAAAAGCACAGGGATATGAATCTTATTCCGCTATAACAATGTATAAGGAGTCCTATCATCATGGATCGACAGCTTAGTTTCTCAAAAAGCATCATTCTCATCGTTTTTATTCTGGCACTTCTGTTTGTATCGATCTTTCTTTTAAAAGCGGAACCGCATCTCCCGCTTCTCGCAACAACGGTTGGCACAGCCACCTTATTGCGCTTATTCGGCTTTTCTTGGAAGAAGCTCGAATCTGCCATCATTCAAGGCATTCAAACGGCTATAATGCCGATTCTCATCCTCTCGCTCATTGGAATTCTGATCGCCGTATGGATGATGAGCGGTACGGTACCGACGATTTTATACTATGGTTTGGATTATATTAAACCGCATTATTTTGCAGTGAGCACGTTATATATCACCATCGTCGTCTCGATGTTCACCGGAAGCTCGTTCACGACAGTCAGTACGGTCGGCGTCGCCTTCATGGGGATTGCGTTAACGACGGGCATTTCTCCAACCCTGGCTGCTGGAGCGATCATCTGTGGGGCTTGTTTTGGTGATAAAATGTCGCCATTATCCGATACGACAAATTTCGCTCCCGCGGTGGCTGGCGTATCTATATTCACTCATATTCGCAACATGGTACACACAACACTGCCGGCTCTAATCGTAACAACTGTCTTTTTCCTGCTCGCGCCAAAAACCAATACCATCGATTTATCATCGATAGAACAAATCAAGCTTGCATTGCATGACGGATTCCATATTCATTGGTTAACGTTGCTATCACCACTCGCTGTTATTGCTTGTTCCTTCAAGCGGGTTCCGATTCTTCCGACGCTAATCGTCGGAATTGTCACCGGACTTCTAGTGACCGCCTTGATTCAGCAGCAGACGGCAATCGATGTCTGGTTCAGTGTGATGCAGAGCGGCTACAAGAGCACGATCGCCAACGAAACGGTCGCTTCCATCGTTAACCGCGGCGGATTGCAATCTATGATGTGGTCCGTATCTCTGATTTTAATTGCTTTATCATTAGGAGGATTGTTGCAGCATTGCGGCGTCATCGAAGCCTTTTTCCGTAAAGTCATTCAACCACTGAAGCGTAACAGCAACATTGTCCTCATGACAGGTGTATCATCTATTGCAGTAAACGGTATGACCGGTGAGCAATATCTTTCTATCCTTTTGCCCGGTCAAATGTTCAAGGATGAATATACCCGCAGAAATATTCCAGCGAAGACGCTGTCCCGTACACTAGAAGATTGCGGGACGCTCGTTAATCCATTGATTCCATGGGGCGTCAGCGGTGCTTTCTTTGCAGCTACACTTGGTGTTCCGGTTATCGAATATGTACCCTATGCAACTTTCTTATGGTTAAGCCCATTGTTCACGTTTGCCTATGCCTTAATACCAAAATTGCAGAAGAACTCGCTTGGTAAGGATAAAGTGATTTCAGGTTAATTACTGCAGCCATCGGTCTTGCCTCCTAAATATTCAGGAGACAAGACCTTTTTATTGTTATGGTGCTACTATAACGACTCATTTGGTCATTGATCATCGACAAAACCCTTTTGTTGAATGCATAATGAAAAGAATAACAATTTGCAGCTTGTACCAGCAATCGTTGATGGGGGAAGGGAAAATGTTTCGAGAATTAACGCCAACAGAGTTGAAGGTAATTTTGAGTTCGATAAATAGGGAACAGCATTTTCTCTACTATTCATACCTTACAGTCCGTAAGAAAAATACGGTGCATTACGGACAGTATACAGACCAGGGCGAGTTGCTCGGAGTATTGGCTTTTTTAAGGGGACTTCCCTTTTATGCTTTTTCTGTATTTCCCGTCCAAAAGACATTTTGTCTACGGTCAATGCTGTCGTTCGTGAAAGAACAACTTCATTTACCTAATGATGCCATCGGTAACTTTATTGTTAATGAAGAAGAAATGGCAGTTCTCGCTTCTCAGCTTGAGTTTCTCAGGTCTCCGAAAAAACTGCTTTTAATGAAGCATATCCATCAGGAAGCGTTGCCACCAGTGGATAAATGTGTCTTACACTTGGGATCGACTTATTTTGAGCTTATTGAATCGAAAATGGCCGAACTGCATTCAATGGCTTTTACACGAGAAGAATTACGATACCCGTTCTATGGTGTGATGGAACAACGGGAGCTGGTTGCGGTAGGAGGATACCACGTTTATAGTGAGGATTACGTTGAACTGGGAAATATCGGAACGGACGTCGCATGGAGAAGACAAGGCTACGGGAAAAAGGTCTGTGTAGAGCTAACTCGCACGGGGAGAGTGGTTACACCAAACGTATATCTGAATGTCCTAGAGGAGAATGTAGGTGCAATTCGTCTATATCAATCGATTGGTTATGAACTCATTTGCAAACAGTATATGGTTGAATTTGTTATTGGCCGTTAAGAAAAAATCCATAGGGTATGAAATTTGTCCATCGCTTGGACGACGGCGAGACCAGATTACCTCTGGGATAAGCAATAAAGACAATGGGACCAGGAGACGAGACTTGTTGGATTTAGCAATGTTGTAGCAGAAAATTGATGGTCTGAGACGAGTAAAAACCCACCCTAAGATTGAAAGCAGAAGGTGGGTTCTCGTCCTTAACTGACTAAGAAGGGAACATCCATCCAAGCCAATTGTACTGACTAAGTGTTCACAGCACTTGGTCTTTCCTTATTCTATTGAGTTAATAATTCCATAATATACTAGATCTTCATATCGATTTTCTTTCTTCACATGGTCAATTAATACCCCTTCTTTTTCCATGCCTAATTTTTGTATAACTCTTCCTGAAGCTGGATTTGAATTAAAGTAACGAGCAAATACTTTATGGTATTGCTTTTCATCAAATGCAAATTGTAATATAGCTTGCGCTGCCTCTGTAGCATATCCATTTCCCCAAAATTCTTCACCAATCCAATAGGCTATTTCACCATTATTAAACTTTTGGTTGTTAGATAGCGCTATAGCTCCATATAATTCTCCTTTTTCCTTATCTGTTATAGCAAATTCATATGATTTATTAGCATTAAAATTATCAAGATGATGTTCAATCCACGATAAAGCATCCTCTAAAGAGTATGGATAAGGTAGGTACAAAGTATTGTTATAAATATTATAATTATTACAGAGTTTAGTGACAGCTACTGCATCAGATTTTTGAAAAAGTCTTAATACTAGCCTGTTAGTGGTAATTGTTTTATTTTGATTATCATATAGCATAAGAAATCCTCCTTATTTAACTACACTGCTCCGTTAGTATAATAACGTTGTTGATTTTCTATTTGGTAAATTCTAACAGTCAAAGTTTATCATAGATAGCATCTGTTGAGAACAGACAACTTTCAACAATCATTCTACTAACCTGGGAATATAGGAAAATAAGAATAAACAACCATTAAGGAGCGGTTTGGTCGCATGGTGAAAGAACCATTGATTCATCTATTTGAGTGGTCGCCGCATGTGCATGCGGATCCTTTCCATACGCATAGCCATTTGGAAATCGGCTATTGTTTGTCGGGGAGCGGAACGTTTTATTTCGGGGATAAAACGTTTCCCGTTCAACCGGGTGATGTATTTGTCGTCAATCATTTGGAACGGCATGCCGCCGCATCAAATGCGGACAACCCTAGCCGATATTTGTTCTTGTATTTTGATCCGATTCTTATCGAACAGGCGGATCAGGAACTGTTGCTTCCGTTTGTCTACTTGCCAACGAAATTCCAGAACAGGATTCCCGGCGGACTTACGGCAGCCCGGCAAATCGGGGATCTGTTCCTTGAACTTGCAGATGAGCATGAGAGTAAGCTGCGAGGGTATCGGGGGATGATGCAAGGGAAAATTTTGCAAATATGTGCCCAGTTGCTCCGCCATTACGTCGAAGAAACCCCGTCCGCCGACTGGAATCGCACGTTGACGTCGTATTATCGAATCAAGCCTGCGCTCGACTATATTAACGAGCGTTTTCGGGAACCGATATCGCTGGAAGATATCGCCGAAAGGTTGGCGTTGAGCCCATCCCGGGCGAGACATCTGTTTCAAGAGAAGCTCGGCACCGGGTTCAAGCAATATGTGCTCCAACTGCGAGTGAACGAAGCAAAAAAGCTGCTTACGAGCTCCGATCTGCCGATTGTGGACGTGATGTACGCGGCGGGCTTTCAAAGTCCCGGGCCGTTTTACCGCGCGTTTAAGCAGTTCGTTGGCGCCGCTCCGCTCGATTACCGCGAGCAGACTGCAAAGTTAGCCCTTTTTGAGAAGTTATCGGGTGAAAACAAGACGACGTGAGAAGCTCTCCCTCGTTAGAATGAAGAAGTAAACCATTCATTCAGTTATGATACTATGATGATGAAGATCGGGGGATAAGCTCATGTCAAGTTGGGGATGGCAAGTGCTGCAAAATTTGGTGCAAATGGAAATCAAGCAGCGGACGGAAGAGGGCTGTGAGGTCGGAGGGTTTCAACAGAAGCTGGAAGACGCGGGACAGGATGCTGGCAAGCTGACGGCAGTTTACGAAGAGTTAGCAGCGCTTCCGATCGCTGCTAACTTCCCGTATTATGAACCGAACGGACTAGAGGAGATTCGTGCGGCGAGACCGGAAGGTCCTCGTAATATGAATGTGGACTGGACAGAGGAGCAGTGGCGGGACAAGTTTCATGGTGCCTGGCTCGGCAGAAGCGTCGGTTGCGCGCTTGGCAAACCGCTGGAAAGCTGGTCGTTCATGAACGGTACACACGAAAATCCGGGCTGGAAAAACGTACAGCTGTGGTTCGAAGGAGCGAACGCTTGGACAATTAAGAGCTATACGCCAGGACAGTCGCGGGCACAGGAACAACATGGAATTGAATTGGCCGATTATGCACGGCAAAGTGAGCTAGAGCGCATTGAGTATATGGAAACCGATGACGATATTCGGTATACCGTTCTAGGCCTTCTGATGCTGGAGGAGAAGGGGGTGGATTGGGACTCGTGGGACACCGGATTGATGTGGTTCAAGCATTTGCCTTTCGGCAAAGTATTTACCGCGGAGGCGCAATCGTATGCGAATTTTGCGGCGCTGGCGAACCAGTGCGGCTGGAACCGAGGAGAGGATTCCGAAGCACAGAAGGATTGGGTACGGACTCATTTGAACCCGTACCGCGAATGGATTGGAGCACAAATTCGCGTTGACGGATTGGCCTACGGAGCGGCAGGAAGGCCTGAGCTCGCAGCAGAATTTGCTTGGCGCGACGCTTCGTTCTCGCATGTGAAAAACGGCATTTATGGAGCTATGTTCGTATCGGCCATGATTGCTGCGGCGTTTGTAGAAACTGATCCGGAGCGTATTGTAGAGATCGGCTTAAGCGAAATTCCATGTCATTGCCGGTTATCTAGCGATATTCGATTAGCCGTTAGCATCGCGAATGAAGCAACGAGCCAGCTGGATCTGGTTCACCGGATTTGGGAATCGTTCAAGCACTACCATCCGGTGCACACGAATAACAACGCCGCGTTGTGTGCGGCTGCGCTCGTATTCGCCCAAGGCGATTTCGAGACGGCGATCACGACCGCCGTACTCGGTGGCTGGGATACGGATTGCAACGGGGCAACCGTCGGTTCGATCATGGGCGCCATCGATGGGGCGAAGCAGCTTCCGGAAAACTGGACTTCCAAATTAAATGACACGATGTATTCGGAAATTAACGGCTTTCATCCGATCGCTATATCCGATTGCGCGCGGCGAAGCTATGAGGTGTATCGCAAACTGCACGGCTGATTGGTCTCGCAACCATGTTGTGAAGCCGGCATTAGTTGTTTATCCTTATCGGGTTAAGCCAGATATTTTACTACAAATAAAGAGAGAAGGGGCGCATCTACTTCAAAGTAGTCTGCGCTCCGATTTTATCAAAAAATAGACGTCCCTGATGATATGAAGGTATCTGATTTCGATGATGAATGGTCAATATGGAGATTAGTTCCTTCTGTATTTAGTAACTGTTTCTTTTAATTTGTTACTCATTGTTGTCCATTAAACCTCTGTGTAAGCTTTTTTAAATTTTCAGCTTGTGCACATAAATCCTGTGACACTACCATGTTGACTGCTTGCATGGAGGCACTTTGCTCATTTACTGATTGTAAAACGACCTCTGTATAATTAGATAAACTATCCATTCCGTTGGCGATTGTCGATACTAATTTTGTTACTTCATTAGCGCTACCTGAAAGCTGTTCAGCTGTTGCGGAAATATCCTCTAGCTGGTTCGTCATTTTGCTTACATGCTGAGAGATCGTACCAAATGACTTTGTAGCCTCATCAATGACATAGACGCCCTGTTGAACGTTTTTCAAATCCTGTTCGACAGAAGTAGCTACTTGTTTTGTATCGTTTTCAATGCCAACGATTAGCTCGACAATTTGAGTAGCCGAATGCTTAGACTGCTCTGCCAATTTTCGAACTTCCTCCGCTACCACCGCAAAGCCTTTACCATGCTCGCCAGCACGCGCTGCTTCAATCGCAGCATTTAATGCCAGCAAATTCGTTTGATCAGTAATAGCCGTAATCATGTCTGTCATCGCTTTGATATCTGTCATATTGCTTGATAATTGTTGCATTAATTCACTTGTTTTTTTAGTGGAAGTTGAAATAAATTTCATTTGATTTTTAGCTACGTGTAAAATTTCCCCACCATTGCCTGCAATGTCATTTGCTTCTTTCGCATGATCAAAAACATCTTGCGTTGCCGTGGTAATACGTTCAATGCCATCTGCAGTTTCCTGCATAGAAATGGCACTTTCATTAGCAGACTGTGCTGCTTGTTTAAGACCCTCAGTTGTTTTCTCCATTTGTGAGTCAACTTCGTCAACTGCAATCGTAATTTCATTTGTACTTGCTGATAGCTCCTCTATGCTCGCTGATAAATCTGTAGAACTACTCGCAATTTTTTGTGTCATTGTATGTAATTGTTCTTTCATCTCTATAAACGCTTTAGCTAACTCTGAAATTTCATCATTGGAATTCATTTCAATCGGAGCAATATGCAAATTTCCCTCAGTTATGGCTTTCGCAGATGCTGCTAATTGATTAATCGGCTTAATAACTTTATATTTTACATAGAAAATATAGGATATTGTCACAGTAATTCCTACTATCGTAAAAAAAGTAGATAGCCATTCGAATGATGTTACATTTGCTAGGTCTATGATTAAAATAGCAATCATGTGAGCATTTAAAATAGTAAAGCCAATGATATTTCTTTTCTGTAAACTCATACTAAATTCCCTCCAAATATGATGAATAATCTAGGTTGATATAACTTAAATCATCTTTTTCAGAACCGAATATAAAAACTCAGCATCTTTTCCTACTCCACAAATAAGTGCCGATCCTCTTTGATGTTGCCACGGTAGTCCAATATAATATAACCCTTGTGTTGGACTCACACCTCTTTTATGAAGAGGAAAACCATTTGCATCTAAAATTCCCTCTATGTCTATCCATTTGTAGTCAGGAACAAATCCTGTTGACCAAATAATATTTTGCAGGTTTCTTTTACTATGATCGCTAAAAGTTATTTCTCTTCCTTGTGTTTGTATGACTCTTGGTTTAATATTAATTTTCTCTTTACGAATCAGATGCTTTAATTCAAGGCCAAAAATAGGGTCACTTTGTTTTCGAAACCATGATCCGCGCCTTGTATCAGTTCCTGCATATAAGAGACCAATCTTTTCTAACCAGTAAAAAATGCTTTTGCCCATAATATTAAGTGGTGAAAATTTAAATGAATGGCTAATAGCAATGGTTACTTCACGATTTTCTGCAAGTTCAGTCGCAATTTGCGTACCAGAATTTCCTCCTCCAATCACAAGAACAGGACCATCTGGAATCATCTCAGGTGATTGGTATTGGGAAGAATGAATTTGAAACACCTCTTGTGAAAGACTTTGGGAAATTGAAGGAATGAACGGTTTCTGAAAAGCACCAGATGCGATGATAACATGTTTGGAATGAAATATCCCCTTATTGGTAGAGACTTCAAATGTACTTTTTATTTTTTGTACTTTATGTACAGTTGTCTCCATTTTCACCGGTAACAAAAAACGGTTAGCATATGCTTCAAGATAATCCGCGATTTCATCCTTTGTAGGTAATGCGTTTTCATCTCCTTCTAATCTCATCCCTGGCAGTGAACTATATGATTTAGGTGTAAATAGGATCAAGGAATCATACCTATTTCTCCATCTATCTCCAATTCTTTTGTCTCCATCAAGTATTACAAAATTATAGCCTCCTTGTTGCAAATAATACCCCATACTTAATCCAGCTTGGCCAGCACCAATCACAATAATATCTAACATCTCTTTATCTCACTTCCTATTTTAAAATCAATATATGATTGCTTGCTCATATATTCATACATTATCGTTTATTATAACAATTCCTTCTCACACGTCAAGTAGTTTTCATCAATTAGTCTATGAAATGAAGCCTTTTTGCCATGGGTTCACTAAAGGGCATGCCCAAAAGTACATCAAGCGAATGCCCGCATGTACGATTTCAAACCGCTGCTTGGTTGCTATTATAAGATACATTAGTGATATTCATGGAAATAGGGAAGGTGATTACGCGTGGCATCATTTTTGTACAAACTTGGAATTTCAGCTGCTCGAAACAGAAAGAAAGTCTTGTTCGGTAGTATAGCGGTACTCATCATCGCTGTTTCTATTGGTCTTGGCATGGGCGTTAATTTAAACGGTGAAATGACCATTCCCGGCACCAAATCCGAGGAAGCGATGAAAGTATTGAAAAAAGAGTTCTCACAAGGAACAGGCCCTGAAGGCGGCACGATCCAAGTGATCTTCAAAGCACCTGACGGTCAAACGCTAGAATCGGAATCAACGCAAAAAATAATCGCTAAGACGCTAAAGTCTATATCTAAAGACACTGAGATCGCATCGATCGCCAGCCCATACGAGGCCGGCACGATCAGTTATAAAAAAGAGATTGGATATGCGGTAATCACGTACAAATCAGAGGCTTTGGAAGTCACAGATGCATCTAAAGAGCTCGTATTGGAAAGTGTGGAGCAAGCGCGCAGCGAGGGCTTACAGGCTGAACTCGGAGGAAGCGTCGAATTCTCCGCACTTGAAATTGGCGGAATATCTGAGGTCATTGGTATTATTGCCGCATTTATGATCCTGGCCATTACATTCACATCCTTGCTCGCGGCTGGATTGCCTATCCTAACAGCCGTAATCGGACTCGGGATCGGCGTCATGTCCGTTATTATTGCTTCTAGTTTTATCGAAATGGCATCATTCTCACTAATTCTAGCAATCATGCTTGGATTAGCCGTCGGAATCGACTATGGCTTATTCATTATTTCGAGATACAGACAAAATCTTATGGAAGGCAAAGGCGTAGAAGAGTCCATTGCGCATGCAAATGCTACCGCCGGCAGCGCTGTTATTTTCGCCGGATTAACGGTTATTATTGCACTTGCTGGATTATCCGTAACGGGAATTCCATTCATCACGGTAATGGGCGTAGCGGGAGCATTCACCGTGCTTGTGGCCGTAATTATTTCCGTCCTCGTCGTTCCTGCGCTTCTTGGATTTGCAGGTGAACGGATTCGTCCGAAGTCGAAAGCTGCTTCCAGTAAGAATTCCCCTAAAGCCAGTGAGGATTCAAATCGTTGGGGCAGAATTATTACCAAGTATCCTTTACCGATCGCTCTTGCAGGCATTTTATTGTTAGGAGTTATAAGTCTGCCTGCACTGCATTTGCAAACGGGTCTTCCGGATAAAGGATCTAAATCGATCGATACAACGGAACGCCGCGGGTATGATTTAATGGCGGAAGGGTTTGGGCCCGGTATGAACGGACCGCTCGCGATTATTCTTAAAGCAGAGTCAGCAGAGAACGCACAAGCGACATTTGCGAAGGTAGGGAAGGAACTAAGCGAGCTGCCGAATGTGGCAATGGCAACTCCACCAATCCCGAATGCAACGGGTAAAGTAGCCATGGTTTCTATAATCCCTGGAACCGATCCGAAAGATGAGAAAACGACCGACTTAGTTCATTTGATCCGCGATAAGGCGGCTGAATTTAAGCAACAGGATCAAGTTGAGGTTATGGTTACAGGAACAACAGCAGTAAATATTGATATATCTGAGAAATTAAATGAGGCTTTGCCTAAATTTGCAGCTCTGATTGTGGGACTAGCTTTAATTCTTCTCATGATGGTATTCCGTTCTATCTTAGTGCCGATCAAAGCCGTGTTAGGTTATCTCCTTACACTTACGGCAACACTTGGATTCGTCGTGTTTGTTGTTCAGGATGGCAACCTGACCCAGCTGTTCGACATTCCTGTAGCCGGTCCTGTATTAAACTTCTTGCCTATTTTGACTGCGGGTATTCTATTCGGCTTAGCCATGGATTATGAAGTATTTCTGGTCAGTCGCATGCGCGAAGAATTTAACCATTCGGGAAATGCGAAACATGCCGTATTGTCCGGTCTTAAAAATAGCGGCAGTGTCGTTACGGCAGCAGGTCTTATCATGATTGCCGTATTCGCAAGTTTCATCTTCGTTGAAGATACCATGATTAAATCAATGGGCTTAGCATTAGCGTTCGGCATATTGTTCGATGCATTTATTGTAAGGCTGACAATCGTGCCTGCGGTCATGACCCTTATGGGCCGATCGGCTTGGTATCTCCCGAAATGGCTTGGACGCATTTTACCAAACATCGATGTTGAAGGTGAGTCCATTGAGAAAGAATCGGAGAGCAAAAAAGAAATCGCCTAGTGAGCTCAAATTAATATCTGCATTACATTATTACCCGATCGTACATAAGGGTCTCTGCCCTTATGTACGATTTTTTCATGTTTACAATAAGCTATAATAGAAGATAAAATCGAAAAACGTAAAATCTTTATATATAATAGATAGAACGAAAGGGGAGAACTCATGAAAACGGGAAATTGGTTCAAACAGTGGGCGCAAAAAAATCAATATAACGACTTACCCGATGCCTTGTTTAATGCCAGAGTTCCGATCATGACTTGGGTTTTTTTCATTTATTTCCTTTCCATGTTTGTACAGATTCTGGATGAGACATCGTTTATTTCTTTGTCCTTCTTTTCGGGATTGATGCTTCTTAACGCTTCGTTAATTTGGCACTTCTCATCTCTTACGGAAAAATATCCTTGGATTTATTTCGTGATTCAAGGTCTGATTATTCAAGTATGTGCGCTTATTATGGATCAAGCTACTCCTATACTATTACTTGGGATGTATCCCGTTTTGATTGGGCAAAGCGTTGGTGTCTATTATCACAGAATCAAAATGGTAATGCTATCCGTTTTGTACTATGTTTTAGTCATATCGACTCTCTTCATTTCGGGACAATCCGAAATGTTGATTTTATTGTCGATTTTATACGTAATGATGACTGTCATTTTCGTTTCTTTTGCCGATTTATTTTTAAAGCAGGTTCATGCTCGAATCCGTACCCAAACCTTTCTTGAAGATCTGGAGCGCGCACATCGCAAGGTTGAGGAATTGACATTGGCTAACGAACGCCAAAGAATGGCGCGGGATTTGCATGATACGCTGGCCCAAGGTCTAGCAGGTATCATTATGCAGCTGGATGCGGTCGACGCACATTTGACGAAAGGCAATTCCCAAAGAGCTCAAGAAATCGTCCAGCATTCCATGATCCATGCAAAGAAAACATTATCGGAAGCCAGATTGGCTATTGATAATCTTCGTTCAAAAACGTTTGCAACGGTCGATTTCTCAGATGCCATTCGTGACGAAATAGAGAGGTTCAGGAATGCGACTGGTATTCAAGTATTTCTTGATATGAGCATGGATGGCAGCATACCCAAGTTGATGATGGAGCATGGCCTTCGTATTATAGGTGAATGTTTAACAAATGTAGCCCGGCATGCGGAAGCCAGTCATGTGTGGGTATATATTCGAATTGAGGAGGAGAACATGAAGCTTGAAATCAAAGACGACGGGATAGGTATTGCTTCAAATCAAATGAACTCAATCTCTGGACATTACGGATTAATCGGCATTAAGGAGCGAGTTCGCATCTTAGGTGGATCGCTTATTATAACCAATAATATCCCTCGTGGAACTCTGATTAAGATAGATACATCTGATGAGGAAGGAGAGAACTCATGACATACAACGTGCTTATTGTTGATGATCATCTTGTAGTAAGAGAAGGGCTGAAGTTTATGATCGAGACGAACGAAAACTTTCAAGTCGTGGGAGAAGCGGAGAACGGAGTGGAGGCCTTGCGATTATTGGAGTCGCTTACGCCTGATGTCATTCTTATGGACTTAAATATGCCTATAATGAGCGGATTGGAGACCATGAAGGAGCTAAAAGAAAGAAACATCGATATCCCCGTTGTTATATTAACGACTTATAATGAAGATGAACTGATGATAAGCGGGCTGGAATTGGGGGCCAAAGGTTATCTTCTGAAAGATACCGGTAGAGATCATTTATTCCATACGATAGAATCCGCGGTTCGCGGCGACACCTTGCTACAACCTGAAATTATGGCAAGAGTATTCGCGGCAAGGAATAAACGCCATGATGCGCATGATACGTCTTCAGAGCGAACAGTGCTCTCCGAGAAAGAGCGAATCGTTCTTCAGGCCGTTACGCGTGGTTATAGAAGTAAAGAAATAGCTAGCGATATGGGAATATCCGAGCGTACGGTCAAAGCTCATTTGACGAACATCTATAACAAACTAGGAGTGAACTCCAGATCCCAAGCAGTCGCTGTCGCGGTCGAACAGTGTATCGTTCAGTTATAAGATTAACGAACCGAGTTTGGGAATGAGGGAGACTACACGGCTATTTTGAACAAAATCAATGTTTACAGGAAAAACCGTTGGAGATGCAACTCTAACGGTTTTCTGCATTTTTACTTAAAAAAAGTAAAGAAAACGAAAGTGTATGTCAATGAACTGAAATTGTTACTATTTGGTACGAGCTGGTTTCTTAAAGTCACTCATGATATTTATTTGCTGGATTAATTTAATAATTTCTTCATCAGATATTATTAACTCAATACTAATTTTGATTAAACGGAATAAGACTGTATACTGCAGAGGGTGGTATTACAGATGAGATCCGCCACTTGCATCAATCAATTGTCCGGTTACCCACCGACTGTTCGATGAGGCAAGAAAGGTAGCTATATCCGCCACATCTTCAGGCTCCCCCCACCTGTTAAAGGTTGAAAGACCAGCGGCAAATTTCTGTCCATTGGGATCTTGCAACGTCCCGGCATTCATTTCTGTATTAATAATTCCAGGCTGGATGGCGTTCACCGTAATATTACGGCTCCCAAGTTGCTTAGCTAAGACGTGCGTAAGTGTGTCGACAGCCCCTTTCGACATGCTGTAGGCGAAAACACTAGGGGAAGCTACGCGTGTAACAAACGATGAGATATTGATAATACGACCTCCATCTTTCAGACGCGGCAAAGCATGCTGGATAACAAAAAGCGGTGCTTTGACATTAATGTTCATGACTTCGTCAAAAGATTCTTCTGTCGTCTCTTCTAGGGTTACTATTTGACCGATTCCAGCGTTATTCACAAGAATATCAAACCGATTATCGCCTGTACGTTCCCGAAGGGCTTCATCCAATGTCGTATATAAATCATGAATACCATTAGGAGTACTTAAATCAGCACCGACCGTGAATGCGGAACCTCCACTTTGCTCAATCTTATGAACCACTTCCTCTGCTTCATTTTGTCTTTTTCCGTAGTGCACTGCGACTAATGCTCCATCCTGTGCCAGACGTAACGCAATGCTACGACCGATCCCCCGGCTTGCACCAGTTACTAAAGCGATTTTACCTTTTAACTTATTCATGCAAACATCTCCTTGTTTGGAATTCATGTTTAGTTATATCACAAGGGGAATTTTGAAATGTTGCTCTCTCATTCTGTTAATATGGAAAGAAAAGAAAATAAAACAAAACAATGCTTGTCACCGAAGCACCTTGTTTGTTCTATTTATAACAGCGTATGTACAATGGAGGAACAGCAATGAATCGAAAAATGAATGAACAGATGATGACTGATATCGTACAATCAATCTACTATAATCAAGCATCTGACATATTACGGCGTGAGATCGCCGAAATAATGCATCTGGTTTGGCCAGATGTTAGTCCAATGCCTGAAGAGACAATTCCAGACGCTCACGATGCTGCACTCAATGCTCACTCTTTCTATTCCTGCGTAGATGGACGGTTAGTCAGCTATGCAGGTGTAGTCCGCAAGACCATCAAGCACAGTGATCAGACATTCAACATAGCTGGACTTAGCTGTGTCGCAACCGATCCTAAGTATCAAGGCCGAGGGTTGGGATTGCGTACGGTTGCTGCCGCTACTCGTTGGATCGAACAGAGGGATATAGACTTTGGCATATTCACTTGCAAACCGTCTTTAGCCTATTTCTATGAACGTGCCGGTGCCTGGTCGGTTGTGCCGGACGTGGCGCTCATTGGGAGTCGTGATGAAGGCGCTTTATCCAGTGAGTCCTTACAGGTTGTCGTTTTGATGCGCCATTTTTCAGCGAAAGCTCGTGCCCATGAGCCGATGTTACGCCATACTACGATTGATCTTGGTCTTCCGGTCGGCGATTTTCTATAGTGAATGGGGAGTGGGCGAATGCTGTAGCTGTAGAAATAATGTACATTAATGTAGATCGACACTCTATTGACAAAATAAAAATCGAAATGTATTCTAATGAAAACATACGCTACCGTATCTAGAGGTGAATTATGCAATTAACCAGGGAAGACTGGGTAAAAGCTGGATTAAATAAATTGGCCGAAGCTGGAATATATGAGGTTCGTGTCGAAATACTTGCTCGGAAGCTGAAAATAAGTAAAGGTAGTTTTTATCACTACTTTCGAGACCGTAAAGAACTTCTAGATTCCATGATGGATTACTGGGAAGATTATGCAACTAAGCAGATCATTCATAGTATAGAACAAGATAATTCCTCATTGGAACAGCTGCTTCACATTAGTATCAATCGGGACAAGAAAATTGAGATTGGCATTTATGCCTGGGCCAAACATGATCCTATCGTGGCAACACGATTAGTTGATATTGAGGAACAAAGAATTAATTGTATTTCCAGACTGTATCAAAGGAGAGGGGTGACGCCATCAGAAGCGATAGACAGGGCCAGGCTTACATATTTAACTTATGTAGGGTGGATGACTAGGTTTGAGTCCAATACCAATTTTGATATAGAAAAAATGTTTGTGATTTTATTAAATATATGATTACGCATGTCCCTAATGTGGTTGTACGATCCATAGGGACATAAAAAATGCATAAACATACGGCATCGTATGTTTATGCTTCTAACAAACCATAAAATGGAGAAAGGAGATGTTCATATAAATACTTTTTACCTTATTGTGGCATTAATGATAATGCTTTTGGGGATTATTCATATCTGGATAACACCCAGAATATACAAATCCATGACCCAAGAATCTATATGGTTCGTAAGCGGTGGGTTGGCAGTGATTTCAAACGCTAGCATTAATTTAGCAATGATTAACGTTAAGACGGGACCCAGTTTGTTGAATTATATTTGCCAAGTAAATAACGTACTGACTTTTATATTTTCACTTTTTTTAGTTCGTGTACTCCCTAGGCCGCAAACGAAATTGTTGGTGTGTTTAATGTTCTTGGAAACCTTGCTAGGATTTTTTGAGCAAGTTTAAATAAGGTGATTTAGGAGGCGTTATAATGAAATTCGTTATGACATTATCAACTGTAAGTCTTTTGGCTCTAATCAGCATCTTACATGTTTATTGGGCGTATGGGGGGCGTTGGGGTGTCAAGGCAGCCATACCTTCGAGAGCGGGGGAGCATAAAGCTGCTTTTGTTCCTGGGAAGGTGGGTACGCTGTCTGTGGCTATTCTACTTCTAATCGTATGCTTTATTCTTCTTATTCAGGGCGGTTATACACACTACTTTCTAGCAAATTCCATAACAAGAATTGGGTGTATCGTTTGCGCTTCAGTTTTCTTTCTTCGGGCGATTGGTGACTTTAGACATATAGGATTTTTCAAGAAAATAAATCACACAGTATTCGCGAGAAATGATACATGGCTCTATAGTCCGCTTTGTTTGTATTTCGGGATAACATGTACGATTCTTTTGTTTTAATCGGTATTTTTACTTTAAGTATAAAAGAGTTTGGTCCGTTTCATCATTGGATGACGGACTCATGATTAAAAATTAACGCTTTCGCTTGTTGCTTACCTGCGGCGAGTAGATTGTCGCTCATATCAGGATCGTTGACAGATCGAGAAAGCATAAGTGATCCAACCATCGAACTAAGCAAGCTAGATGCTGTAGCGTTGTCAATATTCGCGACACCTGCAATAAAATCGATCATCCGTTTCAACTCGTCGGTGTAGACTTGCCGAACCTCTTCAGTAGAGCGTGGAATTCCGCTGGAAAGGGCAGGAAGGATGCAACCAAAATCCGTACTGTCTCGATGCTGCTGACTGAGGTAGTAATCAATGACCACATGGATTGGGGGTCTTTGTTTCTCCTGTTCGGCAGCTTTCTGGAGGAACGCAATCGTATCGTCGATTGCATAACGGCAAGTCTCCGCAACCAGTTGTTCTTTGTTATTAAAGTGCGCATAAAATCCTCCGTGTGTCAGTCCAGCACCTTTCATTATGAAAGGAACGCTGATGTCGCGAATTCCATTTCTGCGAAAAGCACGGGCAGCACTTTCAATGATTTTACCTCGAACCTTCTCCTTATGGCCTTCTGGATAAGGCATCGAAATCGCTCCTCTCACTCCGAATTGTTCATTTAAAATATTATAGTCATCATAATAAAAGATGTCAATTCTGCTGCTGCTATGATGAGAACATGAAAGAGGGCCATTGACCGATTTAAAATATGATGACTATAATATATTATGATCATCATATTTTAAAAACCATTTTTACAGGAGGTATCTGAGTATGAGTCAGCTTGTAACTGTAGACACATTGGTTATCGGATCAGGTCCCGGCGGCTACATGGCAGCGCTGCGATCCGCTCAGCTTGGCCTGAAAACGGCCATTGTTGAGCGAGGCAAGATTGGTGGAGTCTGCACCCATGTAGGCTGTATCCCATCGAAAGCGTTGATTGCCGAATCTCATCGCTATCAAGTTCTTCGTCAATCGAATAAGACGGAGGCCGCGGCTTCCTTCATGAGTGCACAGGCATTCAAGGAAGGAGTCGTTAACAAACAGTCTGGTGGAGTTGGATTTCTGTTGAAAAATGCTGGAGTTACGATCATCGAGGGAGAAGCAAGCCTGGTTGATGAGCATACGGCTGCTATTAAACAAACAGACGCGGAGTCCACGATCTCTTTTCAGCACGCCATATTGGCAACGGGCTCCCGTCCGATCGAACTGAAAACTTTGCCGTTTGACGGACGAATTCTTTCCTCCACAGAAGCTCTCTCACTTTCGCGTATTCCAACCACCCTGATCATTATCGGAGGCGGATATATTGGTGTAGAGTTGGGACAGATGTATGCCAAATTCGGGACAAAAGTGACAATACTGGAGGGAGGGAGTCAAGTGTTGCCAGGCTTTGAACCGGAACTGACGGCTCCAGTTCTCCGGCAGTTAAAAGCTGACGGCATAACGATCATAACGGACGCGACTGCCGTACTAGCGGAACAAACTTCTGATACGGTAACGCTTCAGTATTCGAAAAATCAGGAACTGCATGTTCTTACGGCAGATTATGCGCTGGTCACCGTCGGTAGAAAACCCAATACTGACGGAAATCTAGGACTGGAGCGTATCGGTCTGCACACAACAGATCGGGGATTGATCGATACCGATGAACAATGCAGAACGGCTATTCCGCATATATTCGCCATTGGAGATATAACGGCAGGTCCGGCGCTTGCCCATAAAGCGTCATATGAAGCCAAGGTTGCAGCTGAAGTGATTGCTGGTAAAAGCTCGATGGTTGACTACAAGGCGATTCCGCTTGTTGTTTTTTCAGAGCCAGAGCTGGCAAGTGTAGGCCTGACTGAAGCGGACGCAAAAGCAAATGCCATTCCAACTGTCATCGGGAAGTCACCATTTTCAATTAATGGAAGGGCTTTAGCTTTACAAGCTACGGATGGATTCGTCAAAATCATTGCGGATCGGACCTCAGGAACCGTAATCGGCGCGCAAATCGTAGGGGTGGAGGCTTCGACCCTTATCTCGGAGATGGCTCTAGCTATCGAGATGGGCGCGAGCGTGGAGGATTTGGCTTTAACTATCCATCCTCACCCTACGCTGGGGGAAGTCATGATGGAAGCTGCTGAGAACGCCGTTGTAAAAATGAACCAACCAGCTACTTGAGTCTCTTTTTTTGCGTTGGAATGCAGTATGCATAACAGATATTTACCTTGTGCATAGTAAAGACGAACTCTACTCAGTAAGGGAGGTCTTTCTGTATGAATGTTCAAAGAGCACAAGAAATAGCGTCCTCCCCCGAAATGGCGAATGTGTTGTGTGATGGGACAGCGATCTATATTCAGCATGTGAACGAGCAAAGTGAGACGGCACGCATCTATGCGTTAAATAACCCGGAAGAGGAGCGGGAAGTCCCTTTGTACGCGTTAACAGAACAAGATCAGGAGCTTATATAAGAGGTGAGGAGGTGTTGAGAAGATGGAAAAAAATAAGCAAAAAGAGATCGAGGCCGACCGTTTAAATTTTAATGACGATACGGATGATGTAGTGCGACAAGTACCTGCTACGACGGATGCCAGCGAAACAGTTGCAGCGATAACCTCACATATCAATAAATACGATATACCGGATGAGTTGGAGGGAAAATAGTGAATGGCCCAAGCGCGCACAGGCTAACCTGCTGCGTGCTTTTTATATATGACGAATAGAAGGTAAGTGTATGTAGTTAATAGAAATAGTTATCTCCTGAAGATGAAATGACGAAGTAGGAGGAGTATATTATGGAAATATCAACCGATATTCCTGAGAATCATAGGCTATCTTCGAAGGCTTTATTAGAGTTTTTCACAAAAATAGAACAACTGAAATTAGAAGTAAACAGTCTTATTTTGTTACAAGATGGCAAAGCCACCGCTCAATTTTGTCGCTCACCATATCGGATGGATAGTCCACAGCTATTATATTCTCTGAGCAAAAGCTTTACTTCCATAGCTGTAGGTATCGCATGGGATAGCGGATATTTAGACTTAGATGATAAAGTTGTATCTTTTTTTTCTGAAAAACTACCGAGTAATATTACTCCAAACTTAGCGATAATGACCGTACACCATCTGTTATCTATGAACGCAGGGCACCATGATAATATCTATGCTGCAGTAGCTAAGGAGCAAGACTGGGTAAAGACATTTTTATCTTTAGATGTTGAACATGAACCGGGAAGCCACTATTGTTACAGCACCCATTCTACATATATGCTGTCTGCAATTATTGAACAAGCAACAGGTCACAACATGGTTGATTTTTTAATGCCTAGATTATTTGAACCATTGGGGATACCAAGACCATCATGGGAAACCTGCCCATTGGGTATTACAGCAGGTGGAATGGGACTGAGCATTTCAACCGAAGGTATAGCTAAATTTGGTCTTATGCTCTTAAATAAAGGGGTTTACGAAGGGAAAAGAATTGTTTCAGAGCAATTCATTAAGTTGGCTACATCAGAACAAAGTGATAATCGTGCAGGAGCAGAGAGAATAGATTCAGCACAAGGTTACGGATATCAATTTCATTTATGTCGGCGCGGCTGTTACAGGGGCGATGGTGCTTTTGGTCAATTATGTTTTGTAGCTCCAAAAGAAAATATAGTCATTGCGGCAACTTCTAGCTTCAAGAATATGAAGCCATTACAGACACTTTTAGATTTAATTTATGAACATATTTTTGACCAATTAGATAAGAATTTTTCCTGCAATTCTGAAGACAATATCGAACTGCAAAATCTATTATCTAATTTTAACCACTTTGTTCCTACAATTCGGCCTGTTCCCATCAACATACCGATTGCAAATAATAGTTGTTATATGATGAATGACAATCCGCAGGGACTTAAAAAAATTGCCTTCCACATGCAAGATAAACAATTGGAACTTCAAGTTTTCTATGGGGATGATAGAGACAACATTTTACCATTTGATTTTACGAAAGCGATCCATACTAAGGATGTATTCAATAAAGATTTATCCATGCATCTTCAAGAGGTTATCACTTATGCTTCTTGGCAGGATGAAAATACGTTACAACTTACTCTTTTCTACATCGAAACTCCATACGTGGTCACTTATATAATAATATTCCATGACCAAACAATTGATTTTCAATTCAACATCAATGTGTCCTTTAACATATCAGATTATAGAGTAACTTGGAACATAATGAATGTTCAAGTATGATTTGTTTTTCCGTTTTAGCATTCTCCCCTTTGCGAAATGTATATTTTCCGTTAGAATAGATCAGTACTATTCTGGTATCGGCAGAATGACATATTATACAGGATCACCCCTGAAATTATTGGAGGCTTTTTTACTACCATGAACAATCAACAGAATACTAACATCAAAATCGTAACAGCCGACCCAAGCGCAATCGGCTTGTTTGGACTGGCTATCGTTACGTTCGTAGCGTCCTCACAAAAGCTCGGTTTGACTGAAGGCCTCGGCCTCGTTATCCCATGGGCTATCTTCCTCGGTGCTTTTGCGCAGCTCTATGCTTCGATTCTTGATTCTAAACACAACAATACATTCGGCACGACTGCTTTTGGTGCATATGCTTTCTTCTGGTTCGCGACTGCATGCAGTTGGCTGGTAAAACTCGGCGTATTCGGTGAAGTTTTAGCAACAAACGCTGACGGCAAGCAGCTCGGATTTGCATTTGCTGGTTATCTCATCTTCTCCGTACTCATGACGATTGGGGCCATGGAGACAAACAAAGTATTATTCTTTATTTTCGTACTAATCGACCTGCTTTTTGTGGGCCTGACTTTTGATGCATTCGGAATCGCCTCTGAGGTGTTCCACACAATGGCTGCCTATGCTGAGATGGGTATCGCTCTATTCTCGTTCTATGGCGCGGGTGCAGCAGTATTGAATACTCACTTTGGAAAAGTATTTCTTCCTATCGGTCGTCCGTTTGGTATTTTCAAGGCTCGTCCATAAAAGGAATATCTTTTGTATTAAACATATATATCAGCCGCTCATCGCGCCGATCCGCGATAGAGCGGCTTTTTTATATGCACGAGAGCATCCTTTTTTCATTAGGAATTGTAAGACCGGTTTCACAAAAAGAGAAACGACCGTCCTGCAGTAAAGTACTGGGGGGACGGTCGACGCGTAACAATATTGTCTTGCCTACGTTGTGGGTAAATAACAAATTCGGACGGTTTATTTTGCGGCTTGCTTGTAATACTCAATATCATCTTTGTACACATTGTACGCTTCGGAATATTCCATCACTCTAGCTACATCCGAGATGAAGCCTTCGTCATATCCGGCACGTCTCAATAAATGGAATCCCATTTCCATGCCGGAAGCGATGCCGGCTCCAGTAATGATTCTACCGGTATCGACAATGCGCGCTCTACTGATTGTGCAAGTCGGCGCGATCTCGGCAAGGCGATCAATCGGCACTTTGCCCATTTCGGACGCTTCCAGACGATCCGGTTCCTTCCGGCTTGTAGCTGGCAGTCCATTCAAAAGTCCCATTTGTCCATATATCCAAGAACCGGTGCACACGCTGGTCAGTAACGTTGTCTCGGGCAGAGACCAAATATATTGATGCAGTCGTTTGTTATAGGTTTCCTGGCGAGTTCCGAAACCGCCGGGAATCAAAAATGCATCCATATCAGGTAATTCGTTGAAACTGTAATTGGGATGCACTGTAAGGCCCGCTTGGGTTTGAACGGGTCTTAATGAATCTGCGACAAGAAATACGTCAAGCTCTGGATCCAACCTCCGCGCGACAGAGAACACACCGTAAGGTGCCGCATAGTCAACGACCTCAGCATCCTTGAAAACATAGACACCAACTCTGAAACCTTGTTTTTTACTCATAAATACTCCTCTCACTTTCCTATCGGATTTAGAAATCTATTTCTTATGTTCTTTCGGAAATTATGATATCATGAACTCATGTATTGCAGTGATGATAAAAACCGATGAGATCCATTTCGTTTTTCGATATCAGGAGGAGGATTATAGTGATTGAATTGCTGGAAGGGAGATTTATTAAAACCTTTATTGCTGTGATGGAAGAAAAAAGCTTTAGCCGTGCAGCGGATAAACTGGGGTATGTTCAGTCAACGGTGACAACTCATATTCAATTGTTAGAGCAAGCGTGTAAACAGAAATTGTTCCACCGATTGTCTCGTGGTGTAAAACCAACAGCAGCTGGTGAAAAACTCTTGAAATATGCCTATCAATTTGTTCACTTAGGAGCTGCGATCGAGGATGCTATGAATGAGATGGAACAGCCGAGAGGCACGGTGTACCTTCGTATGCAGGAATCCTTTTTTTTGACACGGTTTTCTTCATTTATGCAACATTTTGGGAAGGAATATCCGGAAGTGAAATTGCGGATTGAATCAGGATTTCATCAGGATATACTGGATCAAGTGCTTGAACATGCAATTGATTTTGGAATCTTACCCCGTGATCCAAAGCGGAATGATATTGTATTCTATCCTTTGGTTGAAGAGAAATTGATATTTATCGCATCCAATGCTTTGATGATGGACGTAGAGGCTGAAGGAGTTTCCCGATTAAATAAGGAAATATTGATCAGTTTCGGAACCATATGTTTATACCATACACATGCCAGTAAAGCACTGAAGGAGGCGGGAATTCAGGTAAAGGATGCAATTGAACTCCCGAGTCTGGAAATGATTAAACAATCCGTTGCATGCGGGATTGGTTTTGCTTTGGTTCCGGAAGTTGCGGTGCAACATGAACTCGATGCTGGCACTTTTAAAGTACTTCCTTTATGTCCAGAAAGCTATTCCATGCATGGATTAATTGTTCATAAGAACAGAGAGTTAAGTCATCCGGCAAGATTAGTAAAGTCAGAATTGATGAAGCCGTCTGCACTCAATTAGCGCAAGTGAGAAACGATAAGGAGCGATCGTTGTGATCGCTCCTTTAACATATGCTTAAGGATCGTTGCTATTAATTTAACGGACAGGATGGCTTAGTTAAGAAGGGATTTTTAGTTGAAATGAAGAAAATATAGATCAGGCAGGTTTATATGATTTGATAGACAGGAGGACCTCTGAAATGGTTCATGAAGTCGTTATTGGAATCGATGGGGGCGGATCGAAAACGCGAGTCATGGTCAGCGATTTGGCTGGACATATATTGTCCTATTCGGAAGGCGGGGCATCGTCGATCCATAAAGACAGCAACGCCCACGAAAATGTTCAAAAAACTATTCAAACGGCGCTTTCCATAGCTGATTGCTCCACCGATCAAGTCAAAGGAATATATGCAGGGATAGCTGGTTACGAGTCCGAGCAAGACTTAAAGTGGGTTCAACGTTTAACTGATGTAAAGGGGTTACATTGTCCGAAATGGTATGTGAACGATTCCGTCGTTGCTCACGCGGGAGCATTCTTGGGGGAGCCTGGTATCGTGGTTGTCTCAGGTACGGGCTCGATCATTTTTGCAATTACTGAACAAGGGATTCAACTCAAAAATAATGACTTCCATCATTATGCCGAGAGTGCTGCAAGATTTCTTTCATATGATACAATTTTCGAAATACTGGCTGGGAATATTCAACGATCAGATGAGACGATGGTTCGTAATATTCAATCCTATTGGAATGTTGAAAACTTAGATCAACTTCGTACCCTAGCGGCTCGAGGATTTATAGAGGATCGAAGGGAACGAGATAAAAAATTTGGAGAGATGGCCTCATCCATCACGAATGCCGCTCAGGAAGGGAGCCGATTGGCTCAGATCGTGTGCGATAAAGCCATCGATCAAATCATGGTAGGCGTGGAGATCCTTGGATCATTCTTCCAATCCGACCTCATATCCGTAACGGGAATAGGAAGTGTCATCAATAGTCCTTATATGAAATCTAAGTTTATTGAAAGCTTGCAATCCGGTAAAAATAAACGATATCGTTTTAATAATCCCGAATTATCAGCAGTATCCGGTGCTGTGATGATGGCACTTAAAAGTTTAGACATACCGGCTGATTTTAAAACTATTGAATTAATTAGGGACCACCCTCATTCGACATGGTAGGATAGTTATATGGACGACTTCATATTTTTATAGAGAGTTGCTTTTCTGTCTAAATTATAGCTGATAAAGGTCAGCATTGAGGCAGCGATCGCAATGATCCCTCCAAACCAGGAAACATCGATGAGTTCCATGTTCGTCGTTACAAATCCCCCCAGAGCTGATCCAAGCGCAATTCCGACATTTACGGACACAGGAGTTAAGGATGAAGCTAGATCTTTGGCTGACGGAAAATGTTTATCTGCAAGATCAATGAAATACAATTGCATGGTGGAGTTCATTGTATAAACGATAAGGGCAATGAATGATATGCTAAGCAATCCCCCGACAATCGAGTTGGATGAAAAATAAAGCGATACGAGAATGGCTGATTGTAGTAAAAATACATACCGAAGCTTTCCGATTCCGTTGTGGATTGCCAATTTCCCGCCAATTAGAGTACTGAAGATAGATGCAACTCCGTAAAGTAAAAAAACAAGGCTAATATACCGTTCCGGGACAGAAAGCACTTCTTGTAACAAAGGAGTTAGATAAGTATATACGGTATATGTCGCTCCAATGCTTAACGCCGGAATAAAGAATGCGATTATAATACGAGAATTGGTTAATAATCCGATTTGTTTTTTTAATGAATTCTGCGTTCCCTTTAGCCCTTTTGGAATAGTTACCGAGCTTACGATTAGAGAGACGATTCCTAATAGAGCGGTAAACCAAAAGGCCATATGCCAACCGCCCCATTGTCCGATATAGGTACCAAGAGGGACCCCGATTACGCTAGCGATTGTAAACCCCGTAAAGATGATTGAAATAACCACACCCCTCTTTTCGGTAGACACGGTTTCGCTGGCAACTGCCATTGCTAGAGCGATTAAAACTCCAGTAACAACGGCAGTGATTATTCTGGAAACAAGAAGCAGAGCATATGTCCCAGATAAAGCGGTTAGGATATTGCCAGCAATAAATACAGTGATCAAGGCAAGCATTAGAGGGTACTTGGAGAATCGGCTGAATAGAGCCGTCAAGATTGGCGTACCTATTGCAAAAGATATGGCAAAAGCCGATACCAGAGCTCCTGCTGTTGAAATTGCGATGTTTAAGTCGGTTGACACTTCAGTCAACAACCCGACGATGACAAATTCACTCGTTCCCAAAACGAAAGTCAATAAAAATAAATTTATAGTCAGAAGCTTTTGTTGTTTAGTCAAAGGTGTATCTCCTTCCACATGATCTTCAGTCAAGCTCTTTCGACAGCTATTTGTACCTCGGCAACGTAAGATTCCGGATCGCTTAATCTTTCATGAGGAATACAGATTTCACGCCGCGGCTCATTCTCCTTCATTCGATATCCGTTTCGTTCGATCCACACCGCCAATTCTGTACTTGCGGTGCAGCGGCTCGTTGTCCGACAATGATGAATAAGCGTGGCCATCATCGGAACTTCAGGCAATCGTCTTACTGTAAATGGTGAATGGCTTGGCATATTGTGATTGAGCAGACGAGCCACTTCAATGTCGACATCGTCATCGCCTTCTACACAGTCATGCCAAAGGACCAATTGGGACAGAGAAGACAGACCGGAGTTTCCCATATGATCGTCCAACTGTTGGAAAAGCGCAGGAATTTGGCCTAGGGAAGCTCTTTGGCGGTAAGACATCACAAGTTGCGACTCCACTTCTTTTAGTACGACATCTTGTGACGACAGGCCGTTATCCTCATTTTCGATGGTACACAGACGTTCTTTGATTCGCGCAAGTTTGGCTTGCTCCTTATCTAGATTAGATTGAACCTCGCTTTGTTTTAGTCGAAACATCCCTCTGATTTGATCGAGCGGGATATTCTCGTCCAACATTTGACGAATTTGATCCAACGAAAATCCCAATTCCTTAAAGGCTAAAATACGGTGAAGTTGAAACATTTGATCGGCCGAGTAATACCTATATCCACTCAACTTGTCGATGTGAGCTGGCTTGAGCAAATTCAACTGGTCGTAGTAACGAAGGGTTTTGATGGAAACTTGGCTAATCTTTGAAAACTCACTGATTTTATACATGGATACCTCTCCTGAATGAATTTTTTCTGTTCTCCTATTGTCTTTACGAGTATAACTATCCAGTTGAGGGGAGAGTCAAGGGTTTACCGGTTATTCGCGCAACCTCTAGGGTTATTCCTCATTCGATATCGAGTTAGAGGACGTGCATTTTTCTTATGGAGACAAGGAGATTTTGAACGGGATTCAATTTCAGGTTCCCGAAAGCAATTTGGTCGCTTTGGTCGGACCCTCTGGTGCGGGAAAGTCGACGATTGCCAGTTTGGTTTCGCGTTTTTGGGACGTAACGGGAGGTGCTGTGAAGATTGGAGGCATCGATGTAAGAGCTATGCTAAGCGATGAACTCCTGGCCATGGTAAGCACGGTTCAGCAGCAGCTCTATCTATTTAATGAAACGATTGCAGCCAATATCCGAAAGGGCAGACCGGATTCTAGTTGTAGATCAGGGAAGGATTGTGGAAGCAGGCAGACATGAGGAACTTTTGTCCATGGGCGGAATATACCACAGATTGTGGCAAGAGCAGCAGAGACTTGGGGGATGGAGGATCAAGGCACAACAAGTTTCTGAAGTATAATCTAGGAGAACAACGATAGAGTACCGTCACGGTTTTTTAATGAGATATGAAAAAGACAGCCCATCAAGAGCTGTCCTTGTTACAAAGAGTGGCTCAATGGCTACTCTTTTGTTGTTTCGGTTACCAAAAGCTGCATCGGATCGACGGGCGTGCAAAGCCATTCATCACTTGAAGATAGCCCACGATGACCGTACTACGGTGCCACCATATAAGCTTCACGCCCATTATACTTAAATGGCTTAACATAGACCGTACCCTTCAACCCGTTCTTATCGAACGTAAGCGTGCCATCTGTTGTTACATACTCGTCTGCTTGCAGCGGTGTAATAAAATAATTTCCTTCTATGGTCTCAATATAGGTAGGCATCATCAACATCGAGCGTTCTTTCAATTCTAACTTTCCAGCACTCGTTGTGAATTGGGTAGACATATTCATAATGACATAGCCTGGCTCATAACCTTTCAATGTAATAAATCCTGTTGTACCGAACGCACCTCTTTTAATATCTAGTGGAATCAATAATAGTGGTATATTTGGGTCATCCAACGCTTTTTTCAGCGGGTCAAGCGTAATGGCAAGATCCGCATTAAACTTTGCAATCGTTGCTTCACGTTCTGCTGTAATCTTGTCATCCGCTTGCTGAGGTATCGGCGTAACACCCTCCAGAAGTTGTTCAATCGGAGTATGCCCCTCTGGCACCAACCCCTTCCAATCCTTGTTCAATGCATCCAACAAGAACGCCAGCCAGCTCCCAATTTGGTATGATTCTTGATCGAAGGTAATAAAGCCACTCATATTAATATCTTGATACTGCTTTGTGAAGTAATCACGTACTTGCTGGGCTGATGCGCTGCCTTCGAAAGCACTGTACATAACTGACATTTTGTCAATATACGATGCTATACCTTCTATAGTATCGAAATACAGACTATTTTCGTATTCAGCAGGATTGTCTTGTTTATACTGTTGATACCAATAAGCAGCATGTCCGAGATGCATGGGGGTTGCTTCTGGATCCGTATACGCTTGATACAAGGCCTGGAAAAGCATAGCTCGTTGGATTCGTGGTTTTACTTCAGTTGGATAAATGGATGAACGGGAATAGTTTTTGTTCGGATCTTGTACTATTGGCCATGACGGTTGATCGTAGAAATGAAACATTTCATGTGTAGTGATTGTAAAGCTTATTGGCGTATTCGTATGAGGCTCGAATCGATCTTGAAGGGGCTTATCTTTATCAACAAAAATGGCGACTGCCTGCTTGCCGTTCCAATCCAATACTTTAAACTGGTTGTCAAAATACACTCCTAACGGTAATCCCGGATTGGACGGTTCGACTAGCTTATAGCCTGACGTGGTTATCTCGTACGTTTGCTCGCCATTCGTGAGGAGCATAAGACGAGATTGATACTGAGTGCCTGGCCATAGCTTGTCCAAAGCTGGCCAAGCGTGCAGTGCAGCCATAAATGCCATTTGTGCCTCATATTCGAGGAGCTCTGCGGCTGAAGTTAGCTTCTGATCCGTTAGCTGCTGCGAGGAAGTAGAAGCAGAGATCTCTGTAGGCAGAGCTGCAGCATATGCCGAACTGCTTAATATCGGTATCATTGAAAATAATAAGCTAGCAGTCAACAAGCCGCATAAGTAGTGTTTGTAAGGAGCAAGCTTTCTCACGCGCATAAGTTTACCTCCTAAAATTTTACTGCAACCAATTTTAGTATACTACAAGATGAAGGCACTTTGTTATATGTTAGAGAAAACCCTTTCAAAATTCCTAGAACTCACTTTATATTCCATCAGCAGGAATATATACGCCTTCCGAGTTCGTCCCTTGTTCTAACTGATTCTTTTTATAAGCAAGAGGTGTCATGTTCATCGATTTACTGAATTTATCAATAAAATAACTTGTACTATTAAATCCGACTTGATAGGCAACCTCGGTTACATTTGATTCCGGACGCCGAAGCAGGTCTAAGCTTTGTTGGATTCTGTATTCGATGACATAACTTAGCGGTGACGTTTTTATCATTCGTTTGAAATAACGGCATGTTTCAGAACGACTTAATTGGCCAACTTTAGCAATATCTTCGAGCCTGATCTTCTCTGTATAATGCTGATGTATCCAGTTCAACATTCGTTTAATTCTTTGATAACTTATGTTTTCCGTCTGATCGATTTCTATTTGAGGGGTGTTCGACACAATGCTACGCCATATAAAAGTCAGCATAACCGATATGTCGACCTCATACCGTGGAGGTTTTTTCTCAATACATTGATTTATTTTTATGATTGCATCTAATATGTCCTTTCCAAAGCTTTCGCTAGGACTTAAAAAATAGTAAGGAATATTCGTTGCTTGAATATAGGGATATACATAAGAAGCGTGAAGCTCCTTGGGTAAAACAAATTGCGGAGAAACGTTCAAACAGATATACGTGCAACGGGTATCGTTCCAATCTTCTGCCATATGCAGACAACCACTATTAATAAATAACCCTCCACCTTGCCGAATGACCATTTCTTCATCATTGATTTGAAAAAGAGCTTCGCCTCGCACAATGTATACAAACTGCAATTCATCATGCCAATGGAGAGGGATATAGCCATATATATTGTGATTTATTGTTGTTTCATAACGGGCGATGGGTAATTCGACTGTACGATGTTCTGTTAGTTCCTTTAAACTTGGATCAATCATGATATTTTTGATCTGCAAGCCATCACCTCAATATCTTTATATTTTAATATACGATTATGGTATGAAAACAGCATATTCCTCTTTATTATAACAATATCATTATATTGAGGGGACCATCCATGATAAACAACCAACCTAATAGAAAAACAGGACTACTGCTCGTAATGACGGGAGCCATCTGTTGGGGCGTTGGCGGTACCGTATCCCAAAAACTCTTTCAACAATATGGCATAAGTGTGAGTTGGCTTGTTACGACACGTCTGCTCATTGCCGGTATCTTACTGTTAACAGTTCAATATCTTGCAAAGGACCGCTCCCAGATCCTGCATGTTTGGAAACATAAAAAGACAGCCGCACAGCTGGTTATCTTCGGGCTATTTGGCATGCTTGCGGTACAATACACATATATGGCTTCCATTAAACTAGGCAATTCGGCTGTTGCAACGCTATTGCAATATTTGGCACCTGTTATGATTATTTTCTATTTGATTCTACGTAAACAAGCTATGCTAAAGCGTCAAGATATGTTGATTGTTTCGCTTGCATTGGTCGGTTGCTTTCTCCTGCTAACCAATGGCTCTTTTTCTCAATTATCTGTTCCAGCCGCTGCCATCGTATGGGGTGTATTGTCAGGTGCAGCATTAGCATTCTACACGTTATATGCCGTTCCGCTTCTAGAGAAATTTGATTCGCTTGTCGTTGTCGGCTGGGCAATGGTCATTGGCGGTGTTGCCTTAAGCTTTATCCATCCGCCGTGGAGAATTGATTTTAATGTGCTTACAATTGAAGGCTATCTATATTTAATATTCGTTGTGGTATTTGGCACAATGATCGCATTTTGGTTCTATATCGAAAGCTTGAAAAGTCTTTCGCCGAAGGAAACAAGTCTCCTAGGTAGTCTAGAGCCGCTGGCAGCCGTTCTCACAACGGTAGTTTGGTTAAAGGAACCTTTTGAAGGGTTTCAGTGGTTAGGTACAGCTTGTATCATTGGGATGATAGTCTTTATAGCTACAACAAATTCTACAGATTCGGATTGTTAGAACAACGATAGAGGACCGTCACGGTTTTTTATGAGATATGAAAAAGACAGCCCATGAGGAGCTGTCCTTGTTACAAAGAGTGGCTCCATGGCTACTCTTTTGTTGTTTCGGTTACCAAAAGCTGCATCGGATCGACGGGCGTGCCGTTTTTGAGAATCTGGAAGTTCAGATGCGGTCCCGTGCTTCGTCCAGTACTACCTAACAGACCGATGAGCTGACCTTGGGTGACAGTAGCTCCAGCGGTAACTTCCAGCTTTTCCAAGTGAGAATAAACGGTTTGATACCCGTCTTCATGCATGAGAATGACGTGGTTGCCCGATGTGGTATTGTATTCCGCCTTGAGTACCTTGCCAGCCGCGGCTGCTTTTGCAGGCGTATTCAAACTGTTAATAATGTTGATTCCCTTTTGATCAGTCGTGCTGTGGATGTCACCTGACACTGGTGTGACGAAGGTGAGTTCTTTACCTAGTACTTTTTGTGCATCGGTAAGAGTGAAAACACCTAAAGCCAAGGCAACAATGATACCGGATGCCGTCCACGTATAAGCCCGTTTTTTAAACCTACTAATCATTTCGATTCTCCTTTTCACATGTTTTTTGGAGCTGGAAAATCCGGCTGTGATGCTTATCTGTTTTGGCTCTGCGTATAGCTCGAGTATTTTGATCATGGTGAGGCCGTAGCGCGGTACTTCCGTTTCCTTCAAATAAGTAAGGACCAAAGCATCACAAGCTATTTCCTGATCCTGGCGCATGCGGGAAGCGGCGTACCATAACAGCGGGTTAAACCAGTTTACAATCAGGAGCATACTTATGATACTGTTCACGCCAATGTCTCATCTTTTCCAATGCGCTAGCTCATGCAGTAAAATGTGCCGTAGCTCTTGCTCGTCGAGTTCTTCCAAAATGCTTGCAGGAAGCCAGATTTGTGGTCGCCATATCCCCATTAAAGCAGGGCTCGTCATTCGGTGACTCATCCGCAAAGGTATGCGTGTGGTGACGCCCATCTGCTGCTTGCACTGGGAATAGACTCGCAAAATAGTTAGATCCTGAACAGTCGAATCGTCTTTTAGCCGAGAGAGGAATCTGTATGTGGTGTAAATCGTGGTGACAGCAAGAATCATGACCCCGCCGATCCATATGAGAGAAAGGACGCTGAACCATGAAAAGCTCGCTTCAGTTGAAAGGTATGTATCTCGGTGAGGGACGGAACTATGCGGATAGACCGCTTCTGTAGGCTGAAGTGAGCCAGATGTCGCTTGCGGGTGGGCTTCCTGCATGCTGTCCAATGACGGCGTAGGCAGCCAGTTGAACAAACTAATAGAACTATCGACCGACCACGGAACCACAAGTTTCCATACGAGAAGGAACCATACGGCGTAGTGCCATCTAACGGGCAGACGTTCGTTTCCAAGCTGCTTACAGAGCAAGATTAGAACTACGAGAAAGCTGGCCTGAATGGAGTTATGCAGTGTCCACAAAAATGCTTGATTGAGATAAAACGTGACTGAATGCCAATCCACCAGGTTATTTCTCCTTTTCGGAAAGGATTTTCTTCAACTCGTCAATTTCTAGGGAGGAGAGCTTCTCTTCTTGTAAAAAGTGAACCAGCATCGATTTAAGTGCGCCACCATACACTCGTTGTAAAAAGGATTGGCGTTCTGTACGTTTGCATTCCTCTTCACTTCGTGCAGGAGAGTAATAATAGACTCGGTTGATCTGTTCAAACGTGAGAATTCCCTTTTGCAAGAGTCGGTTGAGTAAGGTTTTGACCGTCTTGTCTTTCCACGTCTTGTGGTCTCGTAGCGCACTATGTTTGTCAACGGACGATTCCTCACCAAATAAGCTGGCTATATAGAGACAGCAAAAACCCTCTCCAATCCACACAGGAAGAAGAGAGGGGGAAATCAGCCAACTCACTTGCGCCCACTCAGCGGGGACATTTCCTACTAAGACGAAACTTGGACGCATACTCAATACTTTAAGTTATTCCTTTGCGCAGGAATTACTGCTTTTAGATTATGAGAGAATCGATTGATCCGTAAGAAGATATTGTATATAACGATGCTCACCAGTGTTCTATCGCATTACTTTAATAAGGGCACCGAGTTCCTCCTGTCCGTAGCCAGAGTCCAAGGCCTTCTTAAAAAGCCCTTGGGCAAACACCGGAAATTCATTGTTAATTCCAGCTTCACGAGCTTGTTCCATGAGGAGTTCCACTGTCGTCATACACATATTAACAGAACTCAGTGGGTTATCGTAAGTTTCTGTTTGAATCACTTCACTCTCATACTTGATAACCTCACCGACAACCTTCGAGACATGAGCGATCATAGACCCGAAAGCATCTACGCGTAGACCATCCGATTCAAGGATACGTGCCGCATGAAAAAATCCGAGATACGAACCGAATAGGTATGAAAGAAACGCCAATTCTGTCGAAGATGCTGCACTAACCTGCTCACCAAGATAAGGCACATTTCCGGCTAGACATTTCAGAAACGGTTCACTCTGTTGAAAAGCGTTCATGGAACCTGACGTGAAGATTGTAGCGTCCGGTTTGCCCATCTGGGGCGGTGAAGCCGCTATTGCTCCGTCGAGATATCCCACATTGTGTACGCGAGCCCATGCTTCATTGTCGCGTGCTTGCTGGGGGCTGCCTGTACTCAACTGGATAAGAACGCGACCCGCAAGGACATCTCTGACCTCCTCTGTATCCAAAATACCGTATGAAGTCTTGTAGTCAGAGACGCAGATAATTGACACCGTGCTTGCGCTTATAGCAGAAGCCGCACTGGGGGCAAGGAGAGCTCCTTTTTTGACGAGCGGCTCCGCCTTAGCGCTCGTTCGGTTCCATACTGTCACTCGATAGCCATTTTGAAGCAACACTTGAGCCAGTGATGCACCCATTGATCCCAATCCGATTACTGATACATTACTCATATTATTTCCTCCATGTCATAAAGTTCTAAATTGATGGCATCGACTTGATTGTTTACGATCATTCTCACGAGGGCTCTGAGGTAGCGGTTATGTAAAAATCCGTTGCCGCTAGCTCTTTTCCATTTATGATTACGGATAGCCGATGTTTGCCCGGATAATGCTTTCGGGTCGTCAAATCCTTGAAATGATGGGCACGTATGTATTGTCGCTCCACTTTGTCGTAGTTGTGTTCTGTTACCTTGAATAGCTTTCTCGATGTCGTACGGTTGGCTTTAACAAAATCAATCGCGTATTCGACCCGTAGCCGCTGGGATACAGAGGAGTTGGTTCGGATCGAAAAAGAAAAGTGAAGAGTTTGGCCGATCTCCAGCGTCTCTTCGTCAAGCGACAATCCACTTACCGTCACATCCGGCGAAATCTCAAAGCCGAACAAGGAAAGCACATCTTGATCTCCTTTTCGGAGCAAACCACGACATCCGTGTTTGACAATCCAATTGGTCTGCAGGTTTTCTCCGTGCCAATCGCGGGCGAGTTGTATGATCAGTTCAGGATGGTCCTTGGATATATCGTTCAGATTATTAGCAACGCTTTTCTGCACGTAGACAGATGAATCTCGTTTGAGTTTTTCCAATACTGGAATAATTGGGGATGGATCAGCTTTGAATATGTCCAGGGCCATCGCCCAGGGTAATCTAGGACGGCAGCCCTCGCTGGCTAACCGTCTGATGTGATGATCAGTATGATTTGCCCACTGCAGCATTTGGTCCATCATTCTAACAGGATCTTGCACAATAAAAGGACGAACGGAGAACTCCGAACTGGAAAAGCGGGTGAACCATTCCAATACGGGAATGGAAGCTGTCCAATCATCAAGCCCGTATACTTCCACGAAATCTGGAAAGAACAAGTATTCGACTCCGCTACATTCGGGAGCGATTTGGGTCAATACCGATAGTGCGTCATTATAGGACGCAGGTAGGGTCGATCGTAATGAGCTGCTTATATGCCGAATACGCTGTTTCAATTGTTCCTGCTCCCAGCGATCATCATAGATCAATTTCAGAAACCTTGTTGAATCAAATGCCGGATACTTGAGTTTGACGATAGCTATAAATTGGTTGAAAAAATCCGGAGTATATTTACCCGCAAATGTGTCTCCCATGCTTCATCACCTTTCTTGGAATTATCTTCATCATGCCAAGTGACAACGGTCCCGCCCTGACACCTGCACAAATTCCCTACATACTCAAATTAGCAGGGATCAGATGCTGTAGCATGATCTCTCTTGAATCAATCATCGACACAAATGTTTGGAAAGCAGGAACTGACCTGAGTTGGTTCATCGCTGTTAATGCCATCTCCATATCGGACCAGTATATGATGTCCGTCCACTGGGTTTCGTCTGGTGTATGCAGCAAAGTGCGCGTTTTAAAGCCAGAAAACTCAGTTTGCAGTACCTCGGTGAGTGCGGCAGCCGCCTGACAAAAACTATTTTTATCCGTATCTTCCTTCAACCTGAACAAAACCATTTCCATCACGTAGTGTTGATTTACTTGTTCCATTTTTTAAATCTCCCCTCGTTTTCATATTTGAAGATTCCATTTACTACTCCTGATTATGGTCGGAACTTTCTACATAATCTTTATCCTGCCGAAAAGATCAAAAACGCAGATTGGTAACTTCCAAGTTATGAAAATGTCAATTCATCTGATTGCATATCCGAATCCTCCTTGGTGTGTAAACATTGACTTCAAGGTTAAGCATACGGGATAATAGTGACAACTAATGGCACTATTATTTGGGTTGTTAAGAGGAGAGAGCGGTCCATGCACAAAGCACAGCGACTCATTCAACTTATGATGATGGTCAATGAACGCAAGAAGTTTACGATACAGGAGATGGCAGACGAATGCGGCGTTTCGCGCCGAACGATGATCCGCGATTTGATGGAGCTGAGTGAACTGGGCGTGCCGCTCTATTCCGAAGCAGGGCCCAGGGGCGGTTATCGCGTCCTACGCGAGAAGGTGCTGCCACCCATCAGCTTTACGGAACATGAGGCGATCGCGTTGTTTTTTGCCTGTCAATCGTTACGCAATTACAAATTTCTCCCCTTCAAAGATGAAGTGGATACCGCGTTGCATAAGTTTTTTCATTATCTGTCGAGTGAGCTTAAGCAAAAGATCGAAAGTATGCAACAACGGCTTGTATTTTGGGTTCCTCCGCATGAGATGGAAGTTTCTTTCTTGAAGGAGTTGCTCGAGGCTGCACTGGATCAGCGTGTCGTCACAATCATGTACGAAGCATCTTCGAGAAGAGAACGGATGATTCAACCACTCGGGATATATACGATGAACGGGTTATGGTACTGTCAGGCTTACTGTTTCATGGCAGGGGATTATCGAGTGTTTCGCGTGGATCGAGTGAAGGATTTTTCGCTCGAGGGCGACCAAAGCATGAAATTGAATACGACTGAGGAGCACATTCAGTCATGGATCATGCGAATGGATGAGATTGATACATTGGATCTTGAGGTGGATCTGACACCGGAGGGTGTGAGACGATGCCAATCAGACTTATGGTTAACCCGGTGGATCGATCTGCGTGAGGACGGCTCAGGTACGATTTGTACAAACATGAGCGCATCGTATGTACCATGGGCGGTACATTTTTTCCTCGGATTTGGCATGGAGGCAAACGTGAAGCGTCCACAAGTGGTTCGCGAACAAATACAAAGCAAGCTCCGGGAGCTAATCAGACAATACGAATATTAGAGGAAGTGCACACAAGATAGGCGGCATCCAGGAGATGTCGCCTACTTTCGTTAAGTGGCATTTATACGCCTACCGAGTTCGTTCCTTGTTCCAACTGATTCTTTTATAAGCAAGTGGTGTCATGTTCATCGATTTACTAAATTTATCAATAAAATATCATGTAGTATTAATAGTGGATCTTTCCTTCTTTGGGTATTCGGATTTTCACGTAGAAAACATTCTCAAGTGAGATTGGTTTTTTAAAATCATAAATCGGATAATTGTATGGAAGAACATCAAATAAGCATTTATAGAAAGATAATGATTGACTAAGGCAAGTTATTTGAAAAGATGTGACGACTGGGCAAATTTCATGCTCAGTTTTTTTTCGAAAATTTAAGCCAAACTAAATAGTTCTCCGTCTAATGGGTGTAAGTCAGAAATTAAACAGAGTAAGAAGGTGATTGGTATCATTCGGACAGTCAGAAAGGCACAAAGGGGAAACGATAAAGCATTCTTAAAACTATTCCAACAATATGAGGAAGATTTATATCGTATCGCTTATGTGTATGTCAAAAACAAAGACGATGCGTTGGATGTGGTTCAAGAAACAGCTTACCTGTCGTTTAAAAAGATCAATACATTGAAGAATCCAGAGTATTTCAAAACATGGTTAACGAAAATTGCTATTAGTTGTTCAATAGATCTTCTTCGAAAACGCAAGAAAGTAGTTCATTTAAAGCCAGGATATGAAGAATTTGTAGGTTCGGATGATGAAGATGTTCCACTCTCGTTATCACTCCAAGAATTAGTAGATACGTTAAATGAAGATGAAAAAAGTATTGTTCTTCTAAGGTTTTATTATGATCATACCTTCAGGGAAATTTCAGAGATATTAGAAATTCCCTTAGGATCAGCAAAATCCGTATTATATCGTGCATTAGATAAGCTACGTAAACAAGTGAAGGAGGCGGGTATGTATGAGTAATCGAATAAAACAAGAACTAGAAAAAATTGAAATCCCAAAAGAATTACATGAAAGAAGTGAACTAGGGATTAAAGCAGCAAGTTCTGAAATGAAGGGAAGAGTAATGAATAAAGCTATAAAAGGTCTAGGAGGTGTAGCTGCGGTAGCTGTTTTATCAATTAGTTTAACGGCGGCAGTTAATCCTGGTTTCGCAAGTTCACTTCAAGGTTTTTTCAAGGACATTACGAATTGGAAAGGTGCAGTTATAGGTACGGAGTACTATCAAGCGACTGATGAAATAAGTGTTACGGTTTCCGACTTGAACGTGAAAAACAATCATTTTGTTTTACCAATCACCGTTATTTTTGAACAAGCAGATAAAGCTCCTTATATTATGGCTGAAGCCTTAACATTCGGTGAATTTAAAGTTATAAGTCATTCTGGAGTTGAAGTTACTGCGGAGCAAATTCAAGTCGAACCTCTAGCATCAAAGGAATTCAGCTTTGACATTGAAGACAGCCACAAATTACTAACAGAAGTAGAAAACGAAAATCCCATAAAAAGGGAGTTTGAAGCAAACCTTGTCATTGATAAAGAACTCTTAGGCTCTGACGACACATTTAACATAGTCATTAATTCATTTTTTGAACATAGTAAGGGAGATGCACGCCTAGAGATAAAAGGCAATTGGAAGTTGAGATTTTCAACAAAATGATTAACATTAAGAGGTCATGGTTAAAATGACCTCTTTAGGCATACGAATCTATGATACAATGGGATTTATTGGTGCCATACATTGGTCAATTAATAACATGGGAGAGGTGCTTAGCGTATGTCGAAAATTTTAACCCGAGCAGAAGTGGATACGGAAACAACATGGAATTTGAATGATATCTTTGAAACAAAAGAGGCATGGGAAGAAGAATTAAACGCTGTTCAGCAGGACATCTCCTCTGTTACGAAATATGAAGGAAGACTCAGAGAAGGAGCAGATACACTGCTAGCCTGTCTTAACGCACAGGAAGAGCTGCAAGGCAGAATCAACCGTGTAGGAGCCTATGCGTATCTGCATCAATCTGGAGACAGCATCAGTCCCGAGAATCAGATGAACGCTGCAAAAGCGCGCGATCTTGCTTCAGTAGTCAGTTCAGCTCTTTCCTTTATCAAATCCGAGATTATCGCGCTTCCAGACGGAACGATAGATCAGTACATAAAAGAACAGCCCGAACTTCAGGTGTTCGAACGCAGTCTCGGCTTGCTTTTGCAAACCAAGCCGCACAGACTGACGGCAGAGACGGAAAAGGTTCTTGCTTCTTTTGGCGAAGTATTAGGGTCGCCTTACCGCATTTATGAGCGGAGCAAGCTGGCAGATATGACATTCCCGTCCACAGAGAACGGCAAAGGGGAAGAAGTACCGGTTTCGTTTGCACTTTATGAGAACAAGTACGTTGAATCTCCGGATACAGATCTACGCCGTAATTCGTTTAAAGCCTTTAGCGAGACACTATACAAATACCGCAATACGTTTGCTGAAGCCTACGGTACCGAAGTAAAGCGCCAAGTGATTGAATCGCGTCTGCGCGGATATGACTCCGTTACGGATATGCTTTTGATGCCGCAGCAGGTCACAACGGAAATGTATAACAACATTTTGGATATTATGCAGGAAGAGCTTGCACCTCATATGCGAAAATATGCCGCTCTCAAGAAACGTGTGCTCCATTTAGACGAGATGACATTTGCGGATCTGAAAGCTCCGCTTGATCCTGATTTTAGTCCTGGCATTTCTTTTCAGGAAGCAGGGGATCTGATCAAAGAAGCCTTAACCATCCTTGGTCCGGAATACGGGGAGATCGTATCGGATGCCTTTAATAATCGTTGGGTGGATTACGCGGATAACGCAGGGAAGAGAACGGGTGCGTTCTGCATGTCGATTCCTGGAGTCCATTCCTATATTTTGATCAGCTGGGCTGATAGCATGAGAGGTGCCTTTACGCTGGCCCATGAAGTGGGACATGCCGGTCATCTCATGCTGGCGAGCAAATATCAGCGTTTGACGAACTCAAGACCTTCACTGTATTTCATTGAAGCTCCTTCAACGATGAACGAACTCTTGCTGGTGGATCATTTGCTGGCACGTTCTAACGATCCGAGAATGCGTCGCTGGGTTATTTCCCAGTTGCTCGGCACCTATTTCCACAACTTTGTAACTCATTTACTCGAAGGAGAGCTTCAGCGCCAGGTATACGACCTTGCAATGAAAAATACACCGATTACTGCCGTGAAATTGTGTGAGCTAAAAGGAAATATCCTGTCTTCGTTCTGGGGAGAGGATGTGGTTATCGATGAGGATGCCAAGTTAACCTGGATGCGTCAACCGCATTACTATATGAGTTTATACCCTTATACTTATGCAGCTGGTCTTACCGCTTCCACTGCTGTAGCACAGCTCATAAGAGAGGAAGGGCAGCCTGCCGTGGATCGCTGGCTTGAAGTATTAAAAGCCGGTGGATCTATGAGCCCACTCGAATTAATGAAACTGGCAGGCGTGGACATGTCGAAGCCTGATCCGATTCGCAGCGCTGCAGCATACGTAGGGTCACTTATTGATGAGCTGGAGAGTTTGTATTAAGTTCATTCTATTCTATTCTCGGGAGAATGCCTTATTTTGATATAGAAGCATTTGCACTTATGTTGAAATAATTTAAATCTGTTTTAAGGGGTCCTTAATTTTTAAGGACTCTTTTTGTTATGGTCACAGTTACTACAGACTCAGTATGACCCTTTTGGTATATGTCATGGAGATTCCGTAAATTCTATAGAAAGCTCATAATAACAATATTTATTAAAGATAGTTTTTTATGATAATCGAAGGAAGGAAGCAATAACTATGAATCCCAGATACACCAAGAACGATGAAGTTACGAATCGCCTTCGCTTGTCTCTTGCATCCAACGAAATTCAGCAATTCATTTTAACTTTTCTAAGTCTACATGTTTCAGACCAAGCAACATTCTTTTTAGGACTGAATGAAAGGAAGCGTGGAACGGTTCTTAAGTCTCTAAAACCGAGTGAGTTTGCCGGCATATTTCAGGAATTAAGTTTGGACGATCGAAGGCTTATAGTGGCGTATCTTGACTCTGAATATGTTACGGAAATGCTGAGCTTTATGGTCTCGATCGAAGCAGCGGCTTTCCTAAAATCCATATCGAAACGTAAAGCCGTTTCACTATTGAATGCTATGCAGCCTGAAGCTAGAACTAAGGTGGAGCGGATCATGAAATACCCAGTAAACTCTTCGGGTACACTTATTCATACAGAGTTTCAAACTGCAGATATAGTGGATACTGCTGAGGCGGTACTGAGTCGATTGCGTCTATCGAGCGAAGATAATTATTATTTTCTGTATGTTACCAATCAAGAGCTTCGCTTGGTCGGTGTAGTGTCAATACATCAACTTTTGCGAGCCCAATCAGAGAGCAAGATGGAAATGCTCATGAACACGAATATCATCTCTATTTACGATCATGATGATCAAACCAACGCAGCAGACTTAATCAAAAAGTATGATCTTCATGAGCTCCCTGTTACGGACCAAGACGGAATCATGATTGGAATCATTAAGGTTGATGATGTTCTCGATTTGTTGGAAGAACGGATGACGCAAAGAATCCAGAATATTGCCGCGCTAAAAAGTGGATTGTCGTTTTCTTCAAGTACATTTAGATTAGTAAGCCAAAGATTGCCTTGGCTTATTGGACTTACGGTGCTTGGCTTTCTGATGACTAAAATCATGGCACCTTTCATTGCCACGTTGGAGCATTTTACCACGTTAGCACTATTCATCCCGGTAATACTAGGAATGTCGGGTAACGGCGGAATTCAATCTTTATCTGTTGTCATTAGAAGGATGAGTGAGAGTTCAGTGAGCGGTAAGGATAGTTGGTATTTACTTGGAAAAGAAGCGGGCATCGGTGTGCTGACGGGGTTTGTCTGTGGGGTTTTCGCAATCGTGCTGTCAATCCTATTATTGGATTCGTCGCTGATGTTTAGCACTATCGTCGGTTTGGCACTATTTATATCTATTCTGTTCGGAACGATAACCGGAGCAATACTTCCCTTAATCGTTAAACGTCTGAATATAGATCCTGCAATTGCTTCTGGACCCGTGGTAACAACTTTAACCGACATCGTAGCATTATTAATTTATTATAGCGTCGCCAATCTTCTTATACCATTTGCAACATCCTAACATGAAGGGGGAGACATATATGATCCAGATCGAAGAAATGAGAAATATTATAAAGAATTCAGATGTTAAGTTCATAAGAACCTATATTGAATCATTCAGACCTTTTGATTTGGCTCAATGTATAGAACAACTTGAGAGCAAGGAACAGATTAAATTGTTAGAGATATTGGATCCTGCCATGTCTGCAGAGATATTGGAATATTTAGAACCTGTATTACAGTATCGCATTCTGAATCATTTGGAGGAAGCACTGACAACTAAAGTACTCAACAAGATGTCTAGTGACGTCGTAGCAGATATGATGCTTGCCATACATCGGTATCAAGCCGAAAAGCTGCTCATTCTACTTCCGGTGGATTATGGTCAAAAAGTTCGGACTTTGATGACCTTTCCTGAACATACCGCAGGTAGTCTGGCAACGGTCGATTATATTGCTGCACGCAGTACGTGGACATTGGAGCAAACACTACGTCATATCCGGAAAATTGGTCATAAAGCAGAGATTACTTCCTATGTTTATATCACAGGAAATAAAGGGGAGCTTCTAGGTGTAATTTCGTTGAAGAAAATCATATTAACTGAACCCCAGACCCAAATATCAGAAATTATTATGGGAGATGTGATCTCAGTACCCGCTTCTATGGGGCAAGAGGAAGCAGCCGACCTGTTAACCCGTTATGATTTAGTAGCTCTACCTGTAGTTGATAATCAAGAGCGCTTAATTGGCGTAATCACAGTCGATGACTTAATCGATGTCATTCACGAAGAGGCGACAGAGGATATTCAGAAGCTAGGCGGAAGTCAACCTCTAGCTGTACCTTATTTAAAATCGTCCGTATTTCAATTATATCGAAAACGTATCATTTGGTTATTAATTTTATTTGTAGCGGAGGCCTATACGGGAACTGTTCTGAGACACTATGAGGAGACGTTATCAGAAGTAATTGCATTGGCTTTCTTTATTCCATTACTGATTGGAACGGGTGGAAACACAGGAACGCAAACGGTGTCGACTCTAGTACGGGCACTTGCTGTCGGTGAAGTTCAATTGAGGGATCTATTTAAAGTCGTAAAGAAGGAAGTAACCACAGGTTTAATGACGGGTGCCACAATTTCATTGATAGCGTATGGTCGCGCTGCATTACTTGGGGTTGATTGGAACGTTGGACTTGTTGTCAGTATTTCAGCAATGACTATCGTCATTTGGGCTTCCTTTGTAGCAGCAATTTTACCATTAATATTGTATAAGCTGAAGGCAGACCCTGCGGTCGTGTCGAGTCCATTCATTACTACGCTAGTGGATGGCACCGGGCTTATTATTTACTTCACGGTTGCCAAAATAGTGCTTCAATTATAGCTTACCATCATGACAAGCATCTTGAATTGATTGTCGATGAACATGATAACGTAAAAGGAATACTATTTGGTAGTGTAGAAAATGCAAATGAAATGATATATTATTTAGATATTCCATAAAAAACAACATAGTAGCCACATAAAGAATGGAGATCATTTTATAATGCAAATAATAGAGAAAAAACCTAGAGGAGTATGGAAAAAGAGAATGCTTATATCGGTCCTAATCGTTTTCGGGCTGGCTCTTGCAGGAATCAGTTATTGGAACCTTTCACCAACACCAAAGGCATTCTTGATTAAAAAAGCATTTGAAGGCGGAATGTTTGTTCCCTCTGATAACTATGACAACGCTCTAAAAGAAACAGAAATCATTAAGGATATCAATTATAATTCCAAATTTCCGGATGGCAGATTAGACATCGTTTACCCAAAAAATCATATAGAAAAAACACCCGTAATTTTTTGGGTACATGGAGGCGGATTTGTAGGTGGAGATAAATCAGACATCACTGGGTATGCAGTAGAATTAGCAGCCCGTGGATATACAGTGGTGAATATAAACTACGCTCTTGCTCCTAAAAGAGAATATCCTACGCCAGTACTCCAACTAGGCGAGGCTTATGAATATATCAAAGAAAATGCAAAGAAATATGACTTGGAACTAGATCAGGTTTATTTTGCAGGAGATTCTGCCGGAGCGCAAATATCTGGTCAATTCGTTAATATTCAAACATCTCCTGAGTATGCCAAGTTAACCAAGATTGACGCTACTGTTGATCCTTCTACAATAAAAGGCGTGCTGTTATTTTGTGGCCCATATAATATGCCTGAGTTAGCTAAGATGGAAACAACTAAACAAGTACAAGACTTTTTGCGTGCCGCGGGTTGGGCTTACTTCGGGGATAAAAACTTTGAAAAATCACCTGAGATAGAGATTGCTTCTATTTTCAACTATGTTACAAACGATTATCCACCAACTTTTATCACAGATGGAAATACTGCGTCATTCGAAGATCAAGGAGAGGCATTGGTTTCTGCTTTGCAAAACAAAGGGGTGCATGTAGATGGACTTTTCTTTGATAAAAATGTATCTGGCGAGTTAGCACATGAGTTTCAATTTATAATGAATACCCCGGCTGCTCAAGAAGCATTTAACAAAGTTCTTGAATTTTTAAGTGAAAATAAGTAATAGGTCTGATATTTGTATAAAAACAATGAACAAGCCCAGTTTCTATTCTAAAAATAGAGTGGGCTTTTTTTCTGTCGGATAGATACACGTTTTTTGTTTAAGAATATAGTGACTTTTTGTGTAAAGAATACTTTTTAGGTGTTTTATATATATATTCAGTCTGCTTTCATTGTTATTATTTGCTTAACAACTTTTCAAGGGGGATAGTGTAATTGTATATGGAAGTTCGTTCATATATGAAATGATAGTTTGATTGAAAATGGGGGCAAGGAAAATGGAGTTACTCATAGAAAAAGTGAACTTGGACAGAAAAGAAATATTGAGAAATCTGATGACGTTGTATTTACATGACTTATCCGAATTCATTGATAACATAAGTTTGAATTCCGAAAATGGGCTTTTCGAATTCGATGTACTTGACTTGTTTTTTGATAAAGAGGGGCTAACACCATTTTTTATTAACTTAAATGGTAAACCAATAGGATTTATTCTATTGCAAAGTGGTCCGTATTCAAATCAAGAATATGCAGATTATGTGTTGAATTCGTTCTTTATTATCAAGAATCAGAGAAGGAAAGGGATTGGGAAATTAGCTTCTATTAAGTTCTTTGAAATGTATCCTGGTCGATATGCAATTGGTCAGGCACAAACCAACATTCCAGCCGTAAAATTTTGGAGAAAAGTCTATGAATCATATGGGGTAACTCCTTATGAAAAAGAAGAAACTGAGGATGGAATAAAGGTAGTATATCAATACTTCAAAACACATTGATCATTAAAACTAGCGGGACACGATAGTTGAATAACAAACCATTGTTGAGCAGGCTGCCGCAGCCTGCTCATTTTATTTAGCTAAAGGAACACGAGAGCTTAATGATAAGAAGGAATTAACGTAAATACCATAGAATATTTAGTTATCAAGTAATCAGTTATCATAAATCGTGATAAGGAGGGTGAGGATTGAACAAAAGTGTCGCAAATGTCAAGCTCCATGCAAAGTCTATATTATAACCATGGCGGATTTTTGTATGGAGCTTAATGAAGTAACCGCATGTTTTCATTCTGACCTGTAAGGTGAAAATAGTTTATAGTATAGATTTTGCTCCCTTAAAATTAGAATCTATTTTAAGGAGTATATCTACTTTGAAATATACAAATGCTGAAGCTATTTTGCCAGAAGATTTGCTAAAGGAAGTACAGAAATATGTGCAAGGTCGAATGGTCTATATCCCCAACTCAGAAGGGTCTCGCAAAAAATGGGGTGAAAAATCAGGGAGCAGAAATTACCTTAACCTTAGAAACGGCCAGATTCGCCAAAAATTCAATGAGGGATCAACGATTGATCAGCTCTCAGAACTGTTCAGTCTTTCCCATGATAGTATCAGAAAAATTGTGTACTCAAAAAAGAAATAAATCAAAAGGTTTGTCGGGTTAAGCCCGCAAGCCTTTTTTTATGTTCTAAACGCTTAGTAATTGTTTTTTATATATTTTTAAAAATATATCACTTCTATAATAAAGACCATAGGATTCACAAGAATGAAATAAATAAAAGACCCAAAATCGAAAATAGGAGCTCACCATGGAACATAATTTTGGATTGAAAAAATTAAATAGCGAAGAAGCAACGATATTTGAATTACAGGATGCCATGAATAAGGGGGAAGTTACCTCAAGGGAACTTGTAATGTATTACATGTATCGTATCGCAACGTTTGACCAGAGTGGACCAATGATAAACTCTATTATGGAAATAAATCCAGATGCGATTTTTATTGCAGAAGCATTAGACCAAGAAAGAAAATTACTAGGAGCAAGAAGCCCTCTACATGGTGTCCCAGTATTATTGAAAGGAAATATTGAAACAAATGATAAAATGCATACAAATGCGGGTGCATTAGCTTTGGAAAACCATGTAAGCTCAGGAGATGCCTTTCTCGTCCAAAAATTAAGGAACGCAGGTGCAATTATTTTAGGAAAAACAAATTTGACAGAATGGGCAAATGGGATGGCATCATCAAAAATGTGGGCTGGATATAGTTCAATTGGTGGACAAACGAAAAATCCATATGGGGATTATTTTCCTGGTGGTTCTAGTACAGGATCAGGTGCATCCGTTGCAGCAAATTTTGCTACAATCGCAGTTGGAACAGAGACATCTGCCTCTATTTTAAGCCCATCTGTACAGAACGCTATTGTTGGTATCAAGCCAACCGTAGGTTTAATAAGTCGATCAGGAATTATTCCGTGGAGCAACTCTCAGGATACAGCTGGACCTATGGCAAGGACTGTGACAGATGCAGCGATCTTATTAGGTGCTCTTACGGGAAAAGATGAAAGTGATCCCGCTACTTGGAAGAATGAACATTCTAATATGGACTATACAACATTTTTGGATAAAGACGGATTAAGTAACGCAACCATAGGCGTTTTTAGGAATGTACCACCTGAGAAATATCGTGATATTGGCGAGTATGATGAAAGATTATTTAATGATGCTGTGGCTAAACTTAAAGATTCTGGAGCCAATGTAATAGAAAATATAGAAATCCCATCTTTCTATAGAGAGTGGGAATATAACAAAAAAAACTTTGAATTTAAGCATTCTATTGAAAATTATTTGCAAAGCCTCCCGGCTCAATTTCCTATTCATTCATTAAAGGAGTTGATTGAATGGAACGAGCAGAATACTGAGAAGGCTTTGAAATATGGACAAGATTCATTGAAATATCAATTACAACTAGATAATCCAATAAAGAATCAGAAATACATTCTAGAGTCTATTACTGATTTATATTATTCACAAAATATGGGTATAGATCATGCATTATAAAAGTATGGATTAGATACAATCCTGTTTCCTTCTTATGTCGGAGCTGATATATGTGCTAAAGCGGGTTATCCATCCATAGCAGTACCTGCTGGATTCCAAGATAATGGAAGAGCATTCGGGATTACATTCGCAGGAACGGCATTTAGTGAACCGACATTAATTCGTATTGCATTTGCATTCGAACAAAAAACGAAACACAGGAAAATGCCAGATTTAATGAATTAATAAGATAAGGCTCTCGCGCTCTAATAAAACCTCGTTTAGTCCGTTTCTGAATGAAAGGAATACCTCAGTCCCGTTTAAAACGGTAGCCTAAAGCCGCGACAACGTTTACAATATTAATAATATGAATTAATTGTCAAGTGAGGTGGAAGGATGGAAGTCTACCGCTGCATGAATCATCCCGGTGAACCGGCAATTGCCCAGTGCAGTCGCTGCGGGAAACCTGTTTGCGAGCAATGTTATGACCCAGACACCGGTCGCTGCCGGTATCGTTGCGGTGAAATGAATTACGGATCATCAATGCCCGTACAGCAGAAGAGCACGTTATGGACCGTTGTTGTATCCTTGCTTGCCATCCTTGGCGGGCTTGCGCTGTTGCTTATCACGATTTGCGGAGCAATGCTTTTTTCCTATTAAAGTTAACACTATAAGGAGTTGAAGATGGAGTTTCCTGTATATTTATATCTGGGTTCCTGGAGGATTCACCCGCATGTGCTGTTTGAATCGCTGGCCTATTTTATCGGCTTTCGAGTGTATTTATGGACCCGGCGCCCGAGCGCTATGTCCAAATTGATGAGCCTGCAAATTCTGGCCGGCATTATTGCGGGAGCGGCCATTGGTGCCAAGCTGCTGTTCTGGCTGGAGGATCCCTCTGCTACATGGGAACAGTTAAGTCAATTGAACCTGCTGTGGGGCGGGAAAACGATTGTCGGTGGTCTTTTGGGAGGGCTGATCGGGGTTGAACTGACGAAGCGATGGGTCGGTTGGAAGCAATCTACGGGCGATGATTTTGTGTACCCGCTGATTCTTGGCCTGGGTCTGGGCCGGATCGGCTGCTTTTTGACAGGATTGGATGATCATACCTATGGCACGCCAACAACCTGGATCACCGCTGTGGATTTCGGCGACGGAATTTATCGCCATCCCACTCAGCTGTATGAAATCTTGTTTCTGATCATACTCGCGCTGCTGCTAATACCGCTGTACCGCCTCAGCCGCGGCAAGTCTACTCGTAAGGGCTATGTGTCTGGTACGATGTTTCAATGGTTTATGGCCGGTTACCTATTGTTCCGCCTTGTAATTGAATGGATCAAGCCTACGCTGCATCCGTACTTTGGCTTTAACAATATTCAGCTGGCCTGTATATTCGGCCTAATCTATTATGGTTGGCTGATTGGCGGCAGGAACAGAATAGGTCGTTCTATCCCGCGTTCTCGAATTCCAAGTTGATAAAGGAGCGTTACTTTATGCCAAACCGGCCTTATCTGTATCATGAATTGACGAACAGCATTTGCACCACATGTTACCGCAAAGTTGAAGCGAAGATCATTGAGGAGAATGACAAAATCTATATGGTCAAAAGATGCCTCGTTCACGGTCCGGAAAAAGTGCTGATCTCCACAGAGGTCGATTACTACCACCAGACGCGGCGGTTTATCAAGCCTTCCGAAATGCCGCTTCAGTGGAATACGCCGATTCGTTACGGCTGTCCATACGATTGCGGGCTTTGTCCGGATCATGAGCAGCACAGCTGCCTCACACTGCTGGAAATAACGGACCACTGCAATTTGCAGTGTCCAATATGCTTCGCGGAATCCTCGCCGCATCGTACCTCTTACAGGTCGCTTGAGCAGATTGAAGTTATGCTCGATCGGATCGTGGAGAACGAAGGGGAGGCGGATATCGTGCAGATCAGCGGCGGTGAGCCGACTACGCATCCAGATTTTTTTGATATTCTGGACATGTGCAAAAGCCGGCCAATCAAGCATATTATGGTGAACACGAATGGTATTCGCATCGCCCAGGACAAGGAATTCGCGCGCCGGCTTTCGGGGTATATGCCTGGTTTTGAAATCTATTTGCAGTTCGACAGCTTTGAAACTCATGTCCTAAAAGAGTTGAGGGGCGCTGATCTCCGACGTATTCGCCAGCAGGCCATCGATCATCTGAATGAATTCAACATATCCACCACGCTGGTTGTTACGCTGAAAAAGGGACTTAATGACGGAGAGATCGGCGACATCATCAATTACGGACTTCAGCAGAGAGCTGTGCGTGGTGTTACGATTCAGCCCATTCAGGCTGCTGGCCGGCTGGAAGGGTATGACCCGGCTACCGACCGTCTGACGGTAAGCGAAGTGCGGCGGATGATTATCGAACAGACCGAAGTGTTTCAGGATGCGGACATTTTGCCGGTGCCTTGCCACCCGGATTGTCTAGCTATGGGTTATGCACTGAAACTGGGTGGGGAAGTACTGCCCCTGACGAGGATGATCGACCCTGAAATTTTGCTTGAGGGAGACAGTAATACGATCGTATTCGAACAAGACCCGGTGATTCGGAACAAAATGTTCGAGCTGCTATCCACGGGCCATTCGCCGCAGTCTTCGGCACTTTCCCTGAAAAGCCTGCTGTGCTGTCTGCCGTTGGCCGCCGTGCCGGAGCAGATTACCTATAATAATGTATTTCGGGTCATCATCATGCAATTCCTGGATGCCTACAATTTTGATGTTCGCTCAGTCAAAAAATCCTGTGTCCATATCGTCCATCCAGACGGCCGAATGATTCCGTTCGATACGTATAATCTCTTTTACCGGGATGATAAGGAAGAGCTGCTGAAAGAGCGGAAAGAGGAGATTGTTACGGCCTGGAATTAGAGGCGGAGATGACAATAATATAAGATATAGAGTTAAATAGTTTTTGTATGATCCCATCATGGTTTACAGTGATTATCTGGATTCGCGAAAGGCCTGATAAATGGTATTATCCCCTTTAAGTAGACACTCGAAAAAAACCTTATGTTAACATGAGGAACGAGCGAACTAGAAGGGGATATTTTTATGGCTAAAAAAGGACAAGCGTTTCAATCGATTTCAAAGTGAAGGCAGTCCAATTGTATCTTGAGGGATCGGCGAGTTATAAAGTCGTGGCAGAGAAGTTAGGTATTAGAATGCACCCAGCTCAAAGTGTGGGTAAGGAAGTATCGAGATGGAGAGGCGTGTTCTTCTGCTTACTCAGAATCCTTTTTTCACAACAAAAATAACCAATGTCCTCTACAAGTGTAGAATGCATTGGGAAATAAAGCTTGATATGTGAATGCTTATATGCTAAAGTCATCAACGAGTTAATATTTTACAGAATAACAAACATATTACATATTTACAATTTTATCATATCACAATCTTATCTCGTTGTCAATTACTGTCTCACATAAATTTATCATCAGCATGAGGCTGCAGAGTTCAAGTGATTGATATTGGTTTTAGAAACTGAACTACAGTCTGGATGGGGAGTGTTAAGATGAGCGCTAAATTTGAGAGCTGGGAAGATGAACAACAACGGGTAAACCTTGTCGTATCCGAGATCGACCGGCAGTTGGCAGGGATCGCGGGAGACATCGACGAGAAAAAAACGGATATCGTGGAATTCCGGAAAAACTTCTGGGAGGATGTGTCTTTAAATTTTGAAGACGCAGGCACCTATGCGAGCCTGAAGCAGCAGGCCGAGGTTTTGTCCGAGAACGAGCGTACTTATCAGCATGCGAAAAAGAAAATGAAAACCATGTCTCGCTTGAAGCAGTCTCCTTATTTCGGACGCATTGATTTTTATGATGAGTACGATAAACAGGTTCAGGAAATTTATTTGGGAATTGCTTCTTTGGTCGATGAAGACGGCATCAATTTTCTTGTCTATGATTGGCGCGCTCCTGTGTCCAATCTGTACTACGATTTTTCTCCCGGACCAGCCCAATACAATACGCCCAGCGGTATCATTACCGGGGAAATGACCTTAAAAAGACAGTACATGATTCGGGATGCCGTGATTGGAAGCATGTTCGATGCCAGTGTGACCATAGGCGACGAATTGCTGCAAGAGGTTCTTGGCAAGCAGTCCAATTCGCAAATGAAAAGCATCGTGGCGACCATTCAAAAAGAACAAAACTTGATTATACGCAATGTGACAAGCCAAATGCTTGTTGTTCAGGGGGCGGCAGGCAGCGGTAAAACTTCAGCCGCTTTGCAGCGGGTGGCTTACCTGCTGTACCGTTTCCGGGATACGCTGCGTGCAGACCAGATCGTACTGTTCTCTCCAAATGCGATGTTCAACAGTTATGTTGCTACCGTCCTTCCTGAGTTGGGGGAAGAAAATATGGAACAAACCACTTTCCAGGAATATTTGGAGCATCGCTTGGGAGAGGTATTTCAGGTTGAAGATCCGTTCAGCCAAATGGAGTTCATTCTGTCGGCGATGGGGAAAGAGGGATATACCGAGCGGATTGAAGGTATTCAGTTCAAAGCTTCAGGAGAGTTCATGGATTGGATCGAGCAGTACGTGTCTTCCTTGGGCAGCAAAGATATGATATTTAAGGATATTACGTTTCGTGACGAGGTTCTGATTCCCGCTGCACGGATCCATGAGCAGTTCTACGGGTATGATTCCAGCCTTCGGATGCCCAACCGATTGGGACTTCTATCGGAGTGGCTCCTAAAGGAGCTGAAGAAAAAGGCTGCTCAAGAGATGGCTAAATTATGGGTTGAAGAGGAAATTGAGCTGCTTGACAAGGATGAGTACAACTGGGCTTTTAAGGAGCTTCAAAAGCGAGAGCGCAATGCAGGCGATACGTTCGATGATTTTCAAACCGAAAGAACGATTCTTGCCGAAAAGATCGTGGATTTGTATTTCAAGCCGTTAAAAAAAGAAATCACGCAATTCCGTTACGTCAATATCCCGTTGTTATATCGCCAACTGTTCGGGGATCCAAGCTACGTCTCAAACTTTATGGACAATGTCGAGCTTCCGCCGCACTGGGCGGAGATTTGTAGCCAGACGATGGAGAATTTGGATCAAACGAAGCTCTTTTATGAGGATGCTACACCTTACTTGTATCTAACCGAATGTATTGAAGGATTCCAGACGAACAATACGATCCGGCATATATTTATCGATGAGGCGCAGGATTTCTCCACGTTCCAATTCAGATTCATCAAAAGATTGTTTCCTCGGAGCAAAATGACTGTGCTGGGGGACTGGAATCAAAGGATATTCATCCATGACCAGGGCAGCTTGAACACAGATAACTTAACGCTGTTATACGGAGGGAAGGATACTAGCCATGTGACCTTAGCTCGAAGCTACCGCTCGACGCGGCAAATCATCGAATTCACCCGTGCGCTCATTGAAGGTGGAGAGGTTATTGAGCCGTTTAACCGGGAAGGCGATAAGCCCGTCCTGAAGCAAACGTCTGATTCGGAGAAGCATGCTGCCGTGGTGGTGGAGAGTATTCAGGAGCTGCAGGCCGCGGGTCACCGGACGATTGCCGTAATCTGCAAGACAGCGACCGAGAGCGGCAAGGCATATGAGGCATTAAAGGACTTGATAAATGTAAGGCTGATTGAAAAGGAAACAGCCTCCTTTCAGGCCGGAATTCTGATCATTCCGTCTTATCTGGCAAAGGGCGTTGAATTTGATGCGGTCATTATCTATGATGCTTCACAGGCAACGTATGGAAAAGAAAGCGAACGCAAATTGTTCTACACAGCCTGTACAAGAGCGATGCATGACCTGCATGTCTGTATTAACGGTGAATTGAATCCATTTGTGGTGAATGTATCGAACGATTTGTATACGGTGAAAGTATAAAATCTTCCATTAGGAGGAGTTAAATGAGTTCTTTCGATCGTCATAAATATAGATGGTGGACACTGGCTTGTCTGGTTTTGAGTCTCCTGATCATCAGTTTTGATGTAACCGTCCTTAATGTCGCACTGCCAACGCTTTCCAAGGATCTTGATGCCGGTACCAATGAGCTCCAATGGATTATGGATTCGTACCTTCTGGTTTTTTCCGTGTTGCTGCTTCCCGCAGGCAGTTTGGGAGATCGGTTCGGGCGAAAAAAAATGCTGTTTATTGGTTTAATCATTTTTGCCATAACTTCGCTTGTGGCAGGATTTGCTCGAACGACGGATGTGTTAATTGTGGCAAGGGCATTTATGGGAGTGGGGGGAGCGATCATTATGCCGCTCACGTTTTCCATTCTTCCTACTGTATTCACTCCTCAGGAAGCAAGGAAAGCTTCCGCCATCTGGTCAGCGAGCTCGGGCGTGGGACTGTTGGTCGGTCCGTTGCTGGGAGGGTTTTTGATTGAGAAGTTCTCCTGGGGTTCCATCTTTTTTATCAACGTACCGATCATTGCAGCCGTATTGATAGCGGGATACTTTCTAATACCTGAATCCAAAAATGAAAAGGCTCTTCGGATCGACTGGCTGAGTATGCTGCTGTCCTGTATCGGATTAAGCAGCTTGGTGTACGGAATTATTGAATCCTCACGCCTCGGATGGGGTTCGCTGCAAGTCATCTTGACTTTATGCGCTGGGGGACTCTTTATTGCTTTGTTCATTATACGGCAAAGGTTTGCAAAGGAGCCTATGATGAATTTATGCTTGTTCAAACATCCTTTATTCACCTGGGCCACCCTTGCCGTATGTGTGATTATGTTTGTCCTGAATGGCCTCCTGTTTTTCTTGACCCAATATCTTCAATTTACATTGGATAGCAATGCCTATGAAACGGGGCTGAGGCTGATTCCTTTCATGGCCGGGATGATTGTAGCTTCGCTATTCAGTGTTCGGGTTGCGAGTAAATTGGGTACCAAATGGGCGATTGCAACCGGATTGCTGATTATGGGCATTGGATTGTTCTTACTTTCAACCATAGATGTTCAGGACAGCTATGGGTTTGTCGCCATCTATTTAGTGATCCAAGGAGTTGGATTTGGTTTGGCACTGTCACCATGTATGTCGGCAGTCATGGAATCATTGCCTAGGGGAGAAGTGGGGATCGGTTCAGCGGTGAATAATACTTTGCGGCAGGTCAGCAGTGCGCTGGGCGTTGCAGTCCTAGGGACTCTGATATCCACTAGATACCAAAATGGAATCAATAAGGTGATTAGTGATGTACCAAGCCAGTATGTCGACTATATAACGAATTCCATCGGAACAGCAACCAAAGCAGCTTATACGATGGATGAATCCATTCGAAGCTCGATCTTAACGCGAATCAATGTTTCTTATATTGATGGAATGGATTATACATTGAAAATCAGCTCGGCCCTGTTGATTCTATGTGCCGTGTTGATCTTAGTAGTTCTGCCTAAGCCACTAGGAGTAAAGTCGAAAGAAAAAGTGGAGAGCCATGGACCGATAAATGGATAATGCAAGTTTAATTTAATATAAGGCCGACTGTTGTAATGATATACAACCATTTTTAAAGGGGCACAACATTTAACATTTCTCAAAAATCTTCTCCTTATTTTCTTTATACAAGCGAATAATACAAGCGTTAAAGATTGGATACTCTGCATGAAGAGCAAATGACACTTGAAGGAGAACATTATCTACACCATACGAAATCAAAAGAAATCGTTGGAAACATTAGGAGTTTATGGATGAAATAGAATAAGAACAAAAACATGCACGCATAAAAAGTCGCGAAAATCGCGGCTTTTTTTGTTTTTATCGATATTCAAACAACACGGAGTTATCCGATGCCCGTAGAACAGGCTGAATGAGAAAGCCGTTGGCATATTCACTACGGGCAGTACGTCGATGATTTATTTGGGAGCTATTCTAGCTCAATACGGTTGTTGTGCGTGCTGGCTCGCCGCTGAGCACTCGGCTTTCGAGCGAAACTGGACTTAAGTCGGGGCTCCAATCTCATTCGCAGGCCCAATGTTTGAGTTTTTCAGGAGTGCTATACTGAACAAGACTTCGGGATTTGCAGCGGAGAGAGAAAAAGGAAAGATGGAAGGAATGAAGAAAACGCTATGCAGAAGAAAACAGGTTTTTTGATCGTTGCGGTGGGTGTATTGCTTCTGATTATTGCGATGAACCCGATGAAAATTTTTTCGGGTATTAATTTCGGTTTTTCATTGGATACCAAAGAAATTAACGAAGAGCAAACATTCGAAGCTAATGATTTCCATCACTTGAACCTTCGTACAGGTGGCAGCGATATACATGTCGTTCAAGGGAATTCGGATCAGATCAAGGTTCGCCTTCATGGAAAGGTAAGCCCCCAAATTGCGGAACAAGTGAAATTGAAGGCTGAACCTAACGGCGATACGTTGGTGCTGGGGGTCGATGTACCTCAAGGAATTGACTTGGGCGTACGGGTCATGAATATCGATTTGACGGTGGAACTACCGGAGAAGCAATGGGCATCGGCCGGGATTGAAAGCGGGAGCGGCGATATCGAGATCGCACAAATGCAGGGAGATTCGGTCAAAATCAAGGCAAGCAGCGGAGATGTCAACGTACAGCAGGTGAAGGCTGACGAGATAACAATGCACACCAGCAGCGGCGATATCAAGGCCGAGGAGATAGATGCTGAATCAATCGCGCTGGAGTCAGGCTCTGGCGATATATCGACCGAACGCTATAACGCTTCGATGTTAAGCTTTCAGAGCGGAAGCGGAGATGTCGAACTGAAGGACGGAGAGTCAGGCGTACAAGGAAAGACGGGCTCCGGAAGCATACGTCTGAATGCAGACCGGCTCATGCATGATACCGACCTGCGATCCAGCAGTGGTCGTGTGACCGTCGATCTGGTTGAAGAGCCATCCTCGCTGGAAGTTGATTTCGAAGGGAGCTCCGGCAAGGGGGATTTGCAGTGGGACGGAATGCGTTATGAGACAAACGACAAAGACAAGAACCAGTTGAAGGGAACGTTCGGCAGTGGCGGCGTGGTGCTGAACGTTCGCACAAGCTCTGGGAATTTCACGCTGAAATAAATGAGATCACGATTGGTTTGAAAAATAGACGAGAAGGCATCCTTGACGGGGGTGTCTTCTTTGCTCGCTGGCAGAATTGTTTTGTCTGTCGATATCAAAACAGAAATTCCATGAATAGGAACCGACAGCAGCCAATATAATGGGGAAAGGGTTATATGCATTTTTCTAGCTTGATCCTTGGTGAACTGGACATGAACTATATTAAATATTATAGTTACAAGAATGAAGCTAGACGAACTAATAAACGATACATAAGTGAGGGAGAACATATATGGAGCAACCCCGCATTTGGCCGGATCGGTTCAAGCGATTTTTTCTGAACAATAAGCTTGTACTTCTTTTGCTTATCCTGCTACTGGCGGGACTTAACGTATTGGTGCTGAGCAAAATTTCATTTGTTCTGCATCCGTTTGCAGTATTGATTAAGACGATCGTATTGCCGATTATACTATCCGGAATATTATATTACCTACTTAATCCCCTTGTGGATATTATGGAAAATAGGAAAATCAAGCGCGGATGGTCCATCCTGATCCTATATTTGGCTATTGCCGGTATTCTGACTGTGGTAGTGCTTGCGGTCATTCCGGTGCTTCGCAACCAGATAATGGGGTTGATTGACAATTTCCCGACATATAGTGAAAGTGTTAAACTGCAATTTGAAGAACTCACGGGTAGTCAGTTATTTAGTCAGTTCCAGGAAGCTGTGAGCATTAACTCCCAAGATTGGTGGAGCACAGTTACTAAGAAAGCAACGGAAATTCTGAACCACACGTGGAGCAGAGTGGGCGGATTCCTGGGTGCTTTTACCGAGATCGTGTTGTCGATTGTGACAGTTCCGTTCGTTCTGTTTTATATGCTGAAAGACGGCAAGAAGCTGCCGCAGAAGATTTTGTCCTTCCTGCCAACCAAAAGTCGTTCCGGCATATTGCATGTACTTCAAGATATTAATCACCAGATCAGTTCGTTTATCCGTGGACAGATTATCGTCAGCTTTTGTATTGGTATTTTACTCTACATTGGTTACATGATCATTGGTCTGGATTATGCGCTTATTCTAGCCATAATTGCATCGTTTACCAATGTTGTACCTTATCTAGGGCCTGCGATTGCGATTACGCCAGCGCTGATTGTGGCTATGGTCACATCTCCGATAATGTTGCTGAAGATGGTGGCAGTCTGGACGATCGTACAGCTAATAGAGGGTAAGTTCATCTCGCCACAGATCATGGGCAAAACGCTGAAGATTCACCCCATCACGATTATTTTTGTTATTCTGACATCGGGTAATCTGTTCGGTGTAGTTGGCATTCTGCTGGCCGTTCCTGGCTATGCGGTTCTTAAGGTTTGTGCATCTCATATTTTCCAATGGTTCAAAGACACTTCGGGCTTATATGGTCCACCGCATAATAACAATCTGAAGTAATTGAAGTAAGAGGAGCGATTATTTCATCAAGTGCAACATTCAGGAAAATGATACCCCTATGTAAACAGAACTCCCGTCCATTGGCGATCAGCCGAAAGGCGGGAGTTCTGTTTAATGGGGCAGGCAGACTAATTGTTAGCGGTAATTAGGAGAGAAACTAACCGGCTATGTGGGTTATGGATGAAGTATTCGTTATAATGGATACAGTGATTTTACGAAAGGAATGTAATCATGAAGAAAGTCATCGTAATTGGATCAGGAATTCTTGGGGCATCGACAGCATACCAGTTAGCAAAAATGGGTGCAGATGTCCTTATTGTAGATCGCAAAGATAAAGGACAGGCTACGGATGCCGCTGCTGGCATTATCTGCCCCTGGCTATCACAAAGGCGTAATCAGGCTTGGTACCAGCTGGCAAAGGCCGGCGCACGATTTTACCCTGGGTTGATTAAAGAACTCAAAAGCGAGGGCGAAACAGAAACAGGCTATGCTCAAGTTGGTGCTCTTAGTATTCATAATGATGTGGAGAAAATAAGAAAGATGGACGAGCGGGCACAACTACGAAAAGTGGATGCACCGGAAATCGGTGAAATTACCCAGCTTAATGAAAAAGAAACGCATGAGCGTTTTCCTTTGTTAACAGAAGATCATCATTCTGTTCATATTAGCGGTGCCGCAAGGGTAGACGGTCGTGCGCTGCGCGATGCGTTGGTCCGATCAGCACAAAGAAACGGGGCTGTGCTTATAAATGGGGATGCCAGACTTCAATATGAGTCGAACCGTGTAACAGGAGTAACTGTCGGTGCGAAAAGCTTCTCGTCTGACGTAGTTGTTGTTTGTGCAGGCGCATGGGCCAATCAACTGCTGCAGCCTTTAGGCATTCACTTTATGGTTAGTTTTCAAAAAGCACAAATCATGCATTTACAAGTTCTAGATAGACAAGACACAGGGATTTGGCCTGTAGTCATTCCGCCTACTGATCAATATCTACTTTCTTTTGATAATCAGAAGATCGTTATAGGGGCGACTCACGAAAATGAAATTGAAGGCTACGATACAAGAATAACAGCTGGAGGAATACAGGAAATTCTGAATAAAGGGTTAGAATTGGCACCTGATTTAGCAAATGGCACTTTTCAGGAGGTAAGAGTTGGTTTTCGCCCTTTTACACCCGGTTTTCTTCCGGTGATCGGGGCTGTTCCTGGCTGGGATGGTCTTATAGCGGCAAACGGACTTGGAGCGTCCGGCCTGACGATGGGCCCCTATATTGGCAGCCAGCTTGCAAAGATGGCACTAGGAATGGCTCTGGATATCGATCTAAATGATTATAATATTCGAAAAGCTATGGATGAAAGTTGATTAAAGTTATGGGAAGAATCAGCAACAGCTACTCATAGCTTTTTGAATTCCAAGGATAAACAGGAAATAAATAAAGAAATCCCAACAAAAGCAGAAGTGATCTTCTGCTTTTTTGTTTATATCATTTTCGAAAATCAGCCCTCAATCTAGCAATGAAGTGCATATGAATTCGAAAGGTAGCAGCAAGACCAATAAGGGCGCAACCGATTTCAAAGCGGAATATTGTGAATTTAAGTACATAGTAGCGTGACCGGTATTTAGCAGGCTAGGCCGATAGCTGGAGATGACGAAAATTATCAAGAAAAGGTTTTTTTCTAGGGCTTGTGGGTAACCATAAACGACGATTTTCCCGGTATATAGGTCTATTGTTGCGCTTCAGGAGGGGGATAATTTTCTCGAAAATAGGGATAAGTTCCCATCATTTCGACATTTTTTCATAAAAATTGTAAATTCGCATATTCCATATTTAGGGGTTGTCTGCTACAATTGCGAAGAAATTGGAGAATATTGTATGGATTAGATGTTGAAATGAGGGTGAACGATGATTAAGAACGAACGGGGATTTGCTCTCCCGATGGTACTCATCTTAGTAACAGCTTTATCCATATTAGGAATGGCCCTTCTTGGAGTTAGCGTAAGCCAAGCTGCCCGAACCGTTCATCAGGAGAAAAAAGAGCAGGCGTTCTACATTGCGAAGTCTGGTGCAGATGCGATCGCGTCGTATATTATCGAGAATTATAATCCAGCCACACTAACATCAACAGCAATATCCACTCTTTATAGCGACTATTTAGATCAAGATATTCATCTTGGGCAAGGTACTTTTCACGCAGAAGTTACAACAGGCGCTCCTCTCAATCCATACACCATCTTTGTTGAATCAACAGCCACAGTAGGGAACGTTACAAATCAAGCCACATTGACCTTAGAACCCGATGCACCCATTGTTCCTATGAATCATGCGATTTTTGCCTCGGAAAATATAATTAGCAACGGAACAGTAGCAGTATTTGAAAAAGGTGATGTTACCGCAGGAAAGAAAATTACAGGTGAAATCGCATCTCTTGGGGGAGGTAATCTTGTAGAAGACTATAGAGGAGAATTTCCACCTGAAATTCAGTTTCCAGATGTAAGTGGTTGGCCTCCTCTAACTATAACAGGATCCACAATTAGTCAATCGGGCAATTATTCATCGAGTAGTACTCAATTACAATACATTAACGTAGCTGATAATAGAGATCTTTATATTGTATTTGATGAATTTAAACCATCACAAGACATCGAAATTACTGGAAGTGGAAATGGGATTGTATGCATCTATGCTAATAAGTTGGAGACTAGTACTTCTTTCAGTATTAAGTCAAATGGACATAAAGTGATTCTTTTTGTAAAAGACTCACTTATTTTAAAAGGTTCTTTTTCTTTGTATGGGGTGCTATTATATGCACCTAATGCAGAATATACTTCCGCCGAAGGATCATTGTTGCTTACAGGAGCAATGATCACAAAAAATGTTACTTTAACTGGTTCTACGACAGTCAACTATGACGCTGCTGTCGCAAACCTTTTTGCAGGAACACGTAAATTCGAGAAAGTGAAATGGAGTAACTAGCCATGTATAGGGGGGGATCGATTGAATGTATTAAGACAAAACAAGGGGTTTACGCTAATTGAAGTCTTAATCTCTTTTGTATTGCTCGCCATCTTGGCAACGGTTACATTAAGTCTTTTCTCGCAAGGTTTTCAGTCCATTACGGATTTTGGGAACCGCAGCGAATCGATGCATCTGACCCGTAAGGATATTGAACAAGCAACGAGTGGAACCGATGGAAATTTGACGATTAATAAGGTTTCTGGCGCTGGTGCTCCGATCACCATACATGGTGAGACGGTGAATAAGCAAATAACGGGGGCCTCGGGAAGTAGTTTGGATCTATTTATTGCAACCCCACCGCAGTGGGCGGCCACCGTTGATTATACGTTGAACGATCAGGTTAGATATAACGGGAAGAACTATAAATGCATACAACCTCACACATCAAGTATTAGTAATGCGCCGAACATTGAGGGTTCTTATTGGACGGCTATTTAGGAATAATGGACATGCTTTTCTCGATCGCAAATCGATCATGTTCAGAATGGGGGCGAAAATGCAGAACTGGAAGCTGAATCAGAAAGGACTAACCCTGGTTGAATTATTAGCATCGATTGTGCTATTGACGATTGTCGCATCTTTAGCTTTTTCCGCCTACAAGTTCGGTGTAAATGCATTTCAACGAGCCAATGAGAAAAGCGAGCTTCAAGATGAAGTACGAATTGCTTCACATGTGATCACGTCGAAGACACGCTTCGCTAGTGAAGTTGAATTATTGAGTGATTGTCCAGCAACCTTCAAGCCAGGTTTCAACTATATCTGCATTAATCAGAAGAATGGGAGAAGTATTGAAGAGCATGTGTATGATACCGCTTCAGCTTCCCATGTGACACGTAGAATCGTAACCGAAAACTTAAAGGATCCGATTACTTATAGTGTTGAATTTGGCAAGACAAGCTCTTCCATTCTCGCCTACAAAATCATAAGCAATAAGAATCAGCAGAGATTCGAAGTGAATTCCGAAGTATCCCTGCTAAACATAGAATTAAACAAAAAAACGATTACAACAGTGGGGACTTCAGCATTTTTTGCCCTGGCCTATAAAGAAAGCGCTTAAATTTTTGGCATCCTTATTAATTTGAAGGTAGGTGATAAAGGATGAATAAACCTCACAAAAGACTTGGAGATTTGCTTATCGAGGCGGGACTAATCACGAATGAACAATTAGAGACTGCCCTTCGAGAAAAGAAGGCAAATCAGAAAATAGGAGAAACCTTGTTGCAATTAGGCTTTATTAGCGAGCAAAGGTTAATCGAGGTGCTGGAATTCCAATTAGGTATCCCCTACGTGAGTCTGTTTAAATATCCTATCGATACGAAGCTGCTTAACATCGTGCCGAAAGAAACGGCTGAACGAAATAAGCTGATCCCGCTGAAAAAAGAAAATAATAAGTTATTTGTTGCCATGGCGGATCCAATGGATTTCTACGCGATTGACGATCTGCGATTATCGACAGGATTCCAAATTGAAGTCGTTATCGCAACCAAAGAAGATATCCAGAAATCCATCAATAAATATTACAGTTTAGTGGATAACATGGATGATTTGCTCGGGATGGATCTGAAATCCAAAGACAAGGAAGAAGATACCGTTACCGACGAGAATTCACCTGTTGTGAAGCTGGTTAATCAAATGATTCTTGTTGGTTATCAGCAGCGGGCAAGTGATATACATATTGATCCTGGAGAAGCAGAGGTTGTGGTTCGGTATCGAGTCGATGGGATATTGAGAACGGAGCAGAAATTTCCAAAGAACATGTTAAGTATGATCGTAGCCCGCATCAAGATCATGTCTAATCTGAACATTACCGAATTTCGTGTCCCGCAGGATGGACGGATCAAAATCATCTTGGATGGCAATGCGGTGGACCTGCGTATCTCTACCCTTCCTACGGTTTACGGTGAGAAGGTGGTTATGCGGATTCTGGATCTTGGCAGTTCAGCGATTGATTTGAAGCGGATGAATTTTCACCCTACCAATTATGAGCGCTTCGTTCAAATGATTGACAAACCAACAGGTATTGTACTCATTACGGGTCCGACAGGATCAGGGAAATCGTCGACATTGTACTCAGCGTTAAGCCAATTAAACACACCCGATGTGAATATTATTACGGTTGAAGATCCTGTCGAGTATCGCTTGGAGGGCGTCAATCAAGTACAGGTAAATGCAAACACAGGGATGACATTTGCCAAAAGTTTACGAGCCATCTTGCGTCAAGATCCTAACATCGTAATGGTAGGGGAGATTAGGGATACAGAAACTGCAGAAATTTCGGTGCGTGCTTCACTTACAGGTCATCTTGTATTAAGTACCATTCATACCAATGATGCGATCAGCACGATTACACGCTTAATTGATATGGGAATAGAGCCTTTTCTCGTAGCCGCATCACTGTCTGGCGTAGTTGCCCAGCGGCTTGTCAGACGTATATGCCAGGAATGCAAAACAATCCATATGCCTACGAATCGTGAACAAGAGATTTTTGAAAATCGCGGATTACAGGTGGATACAATTGCTCGTGGCAAAGGTTGTGGAGCCTGCAATATGACAGGTTATAAAGGACGAATCGCCATCCACGAAATTCTAGTTATTGATGATGAAATCAGAAGGATGATTATGAATAATCGATCGATTGAAGAGATTAGACAAATTGCAGTGAACAAAGGGACCATTTTTCTCCTGGATGATGGGTTGATGAAGGTGAAAGAAGGTTATACAACCACGGAAGAAGTGCTGCGTGTCGCGATTAGTGAGTGAGAGGTGAGATGGCATTGGATTCATTGGAGCAATTATTACGAATGGCCTTTGAGAGTAAGGCCTCTGACTTGCATTTAACCGTGGACGTGCCTCCCATTGTGAGAATTCATGGTGAACTGAAACAACATGGCGAGGACAAGCTTACTCCAGAAGATACAGTGAAGATGGCTAAAAGTTTAATGACAAAAGAGCAATGGGATGTTTTTCAGGAGAAGAGGGAGTTGGACTTTTCTTTCGGGATTAGAGATTTAACTCGCTTCCGTGTCAACGTCTATCACCAACGTTCGAATGTTGGTATCGCACTTCGACTCATTCCGACGGAAATTCCAGAGCTTGATAACTTACATGTACCGGAAGTATTGCGTCAACTGTCTACGAAGGCGCAAGGATTGATTTTAGTAACTGGACCAACGGGGAGTGGAAAGTCTACAACATTAGCCTCCCTGCTTAATGATATGAACCAAAAAATGCGAAAACACATCGTTACGTTAGAAGATCCGATTGAATATTTGCACAGCAACCGTTACTCGGTCATAAATCAACGGGAAATCGGCTATGACTCACATAGTTTTGCGAATGGATTGCGCGCTGCGCTTCGTCAAGACCCGGATGTCATTCTCGTCGGAGAGCTTAGGGATTTGGAGACGATCTCCATTGCGATCACGGCTGCTGAGACGGGTCACTTGGTGCTGGGGACGCTGCATACCCCGAATGCACCCGCGACAATTGATCGTATACTCGACGTGTTTCCACCGAATCAGCAAGGGCAAATTCGGATTCAGTTAGCTTCCGTATTAATTGGCATATTGTCACAGCGCTTATTTCCAACGATGGATAATCGCGGCAGACATGTCGCAACAGAATTGTTGATCAATAACCATGCGATCGCGAATTTGATACGAAATGAGAAAGTGCACCAAATCTACAACTTCATGCAGACAGGCAAATCCTACGGCATGCATACACTCGAAATGTCGATGAACGAACTCATAGAGAAGAGAATTATTACGAGAGAGGTTGCAGCACCTTACTTTAGGGAGATGAGTTAATGGCGCAATTTCAGTACATCGGGCGCGACAGATCCGGTAAGGCTCGTAAAGGGAAAATAACGAGTGCCGCCCGTAAAGATGCCGTCATGGTTCTTCGTGAGAAGGGGATTGCGGTATCGGACATTGTTGAGCTGGAGACCACGGTGTTCAATCAGGAGATTTCGATTGGTAACCCTGTTAAAACCCAAGATTTTGTAATCTATTTGCGGCAATTTTCAACTTTGATCATAGCGGGGGTATCGGTCGCTGAAGCAACGAAAATATTGGCTCAACAAACCGAAAGCAAGGCACTTCGTAAAGCATTGATGAATGTCGAAGAAGAGCTGCGCTCGGGGAAGCCGTTATCTGTCGCTGCTGCGAATCATGAGAAAATTTTCCCTCCAATGTTCATCAACTTGGTACAAGCTGGCGAAGCCACCGGTAATCTGGATGAGACGCTGGATCGACTAGCTGTTTATTTTGAGAAACAGCATTATACCCGGCAAAAGGTGAGATCTGCTTTAACGTATCCGACTGCGATTGCGATCATCGCGATTGCGGTTGTGATCTTCCTATTAACGAACATCGTCCCGACTTTTGCATCGATGTTCATGCAATTTGACGCTGAGTTGCCAGCGATCACGAAGACCGTCTTGGGGATTAGTGAGTGGGTGCAGGCATTCTGGTGGCTTATGTTACTTATCCTCGCTGGCATCGTGATCGTGATCATGCTAATCCTACAAAAACCATCCAGTAAATATTATTTCGACTATGCCATATTGAAGGTTCCAATCTTCGGAAAATTAGTACAGAAATCTGTTATCGCAAGGATGACGAGAACCTTGAGTTCTTTATTTAAAAGTTCCGTTCCAATCCTTGAAGCTCTAGTCATCGTGGAAAAGGTCGTAATGAATGAAGTAATGAATCGCGTATTGAAAGAATCAAGGAAATCGCTTGAAGGAGGAAAATCACTGTCAGACCCCATGAAACAGCATTGGATTTTCCCGCCGTTAGTGACGCAAATGATCGCGATTGGGGAACAATCCGGTTCCTTGGACCTCATGCTGGAGAAGATATCTGACTTCTATGAGAAGGAAGTAGATGCAACGGCAGATGCCTTGAAAGGTCTAATCGAGCCGATTATGATCATCCTGCTTGCTGGGATGGTAGGGTTCATCGTGCTATCGATCATGGTGCCGATGTTCGATATTTTCAACCACGTCAAATAGGTTATAGTGGCAACATTATAATAGATTAATTTTAAAAAATTGGGAGGTATTCAAATGGTTCATGCAATGAGAAAGGCATTAAAAAATGAGAAAGGGTTAACGTTGATTGAGTTACTAGCGGTTGTAGTAATTCTGGGGATTATCGCGGCAATTGCGATTCCGGCGATTGGCGGCATTATCGACAATAGTAAGAAGGATGCGCATGCTGCGAATGCAATTCAAATGATACATTCAGCAAAAATTGCAGCAGCAGGTGACAGCAAAGCAAGACCAGAACCAAAAGGTAAGCTATATATTTCATTATTATGGTTAGAAACTAATGGCTACATTGATAAAATGCAAGATCCAGATAAGGGGAAAGATGGATATACGAGAGAGGGTACTGTAGCTGACCCTTCTGATAAGGATCCAAAAGTATCAGCAGTAGAGGTATCTGCTTCAGAAACAGGAACGTTAACATACAAGGTTTCTCTTTTTAATGATAAAAGAGGTGTTGGTGGTAAGGGGACATCTTATGTAGAGGAAGATAAAGTAGCACGTGAGGAAGTTAAATAACAATTTTTGGTATTTACCAATAGCTTCATAACTGCCACGCGAGGCATTCACACAGCCGACAGTGACGACGGAACCAATGCCGACGACTACGTTCCAGAAGCCAGTATCGCTCGTTCATCCGTTCACAACTAAAACACTCCCCCTTCCGGGGGAGTGCTATTCTCATCAAGGGGAAAGAATCATGACCATTATCTACTATAGTTATGCAGCAATTATTGGCTTATTTTTAGGTTCCTTCTATAATGTGGTGGGACTTCGGGTACCGCAAGGGGAGTCGATTATTCGGCCTCGCTCGCATTGTACGAATTGTCAACACACATTAGGTCCAAGTGAACTTGTCCCTTTTTTTTCATATTTGTGGTTAAAAGGCGCTTGCAGAAGCTGTGGCACGAAGATTTCACCCTTATATCTTATCACCGAAATCGGCACTGCTTTGCTTTTTGCTATGGCCCCGTGGGTTATGGGGTGGTCGCTTGAATTACTCGTAGCATGGAGCCTAACCTCACTTCTCGTTATTATTACGATTACAGATCTACGTTATATGTTGATTCCAAATAAGATATTGATCGTGTTTGCCATTCTATTTATTCTTCTTCGATTTCTTGTTCCGCTCCATCCTTGGTGGGATATGTTTGCCGGAGCGGCGAGTGGCTTCACATTGTTATTATTGATTGCCCTCGTCAGCAAGAACGGTATGGGCGGTGGAGACATTAAGTTGTTTGCTGTCTTGGGGTTAGCCTTGGGATGGAAGGGAGTTCTGCTCGCTTTCTTGTTCTCTACGTTTTACGGAACGTTGATTGGGGTTGTTGGAATGATCCTCGGCAAGGTTCGCAGAGGTCAGCCGATGCCTTTTGGTCCAGCGATTGCGCTGGGAACCATGACCGCTTATTTGTGGGGAGATGCGTTTATCAATTGGTATTATCAGTCCTTTTTTTGATCTAGTGGAGGAGAAAATATGATTGCTAGCAGACGGGATAAAGCAAATCAAACACGTAAAGAACGTCCAGCGAATGGACTGCCTGGCTCAATCAAAGGCAACAAAAGAAGCATTCCAAAAAGGAAGATGGTTAGCTTCGTCATTAAAGATCATGTCATTCGTTATATCGATTCGAAAAAGCCAGATTTTTATGGCGTTGTTGCTTGTGGCGAGCACTTTTTGCCGTCAGGTGTTATTCAAGATGGAAAAATTGTGGATGTTGATCGATTTCGGACGATCCTAAGAGATTGTGTTCGTAAGTGGAATTTGAAGGATCGTGAAGTCCAATTTCTTGTACCCGATTCGCTTGTAATCGTTCGTAAGATCGAAATACCTACAGATGTTCAGGACGACGAGATCAAAGGGCATCTATATCTAGAATTAGGAACGAATATTCATTTGCCGTTTGATAACCCGATCTTTGATATTGACTTTCTCGGTCAGAAAGAAGATACAAAAGAAATTTTATTATTTGCAGCTCCCGAGGATGTAATAACGGAGTATACCCAAATTATGAAAAGTGTCAATCTGAAACCAGCCGTAGCGGATGTATCTTCATTAGCAATATATCGGTTGTTCCATAAAGTCTATGGGGAATCAGATCATGCAATTCCTGAGGGATCCACAACCTTATCGGTTCAGTTTGATTTGCAGACCGTTACGGTTAGTGTGCTCAGTCAACATAAGCTGCTATTATTACGCCAATTTAAAATGAATCTCTCATTAGAGAACTGGGAACGAAAAATAGATAGACATGGGGCATCGGTGCCAGTATGGATCGGTGAAGAGAACTATTTGAAATATGAAATTAATGTGATGATGGGCGAAATTCAGCGTGTAATCAACTTTTATCGGACTTTAACGCAGCATGACGACGAGATTGAAATCATTCTGCTTACGGGGGATTACCCGGATCTTGAAGGCATTGGTCAAAACCTGCATCAGGCGTTCGGGAAGGTTCCGCTGATATTTCGCAACGAATTATTCGATACCCAATCCAAAGAATTAATTACTCCCAAATACTATTTGGCGCTTGGTTTGTCCTTAAAGGGGGGCGTCTAATGCTAAGTGACATTAATTTACTTCCACAGCGAGAGCAGCGTAGCATTTTTTTTATTCTAGCTTTATCCATTATTTTATCCATTGGGCTTATCGGTGGGGGGATACTATTCTATCAGTACCAATCGTTATCGAAAGAAAAAGATGCGAAGCAGTCGGAGAGCAAGATCATTGCGGAGCAGATTGAGAAAGCAACGGCGCAACTTCTAACAGCTTCTCTCCAATCCATGACAGGACAGTATCAAAAAATTGTAAATACGCTTATAAAACTGCCCATTCAAACCGTAAAGATTCTGAATGATATGACGGCTGCTCTCCCGCAAAATGGCTATTTTAAATCGTATACCTATCAAGATACAGGTACAATTTCCCTGACAGCAACCTTTAGCAGTATGGAAGAGACAGCACAATATCTCCATCAACTAACGGACTCGGATTGGGTGCAGCATATCGAGATTAGTTCTGTCTCCAGACAGGATAATGCGACAGAATCCATCCTCTATGAAGCAAATTATACGGTTCAATTGATAAGAGAAGCTTTTCCGAGCGCGAAAGGAGCTGATGGAAACTGAACGCGAAACATATAAAAGTGCTTGCTTTAGCCGCGTTAAGTCTGATCGTCCTTTCCGGGTTGTTGATCTTTTACATGAATAAAGTTAGCCCGACACAAAAAGAAGTTAGAACTATAGAAAAACAAATTACACTGGATAAAAAATTGTTTGAAACCTTGCGGATGCAGATAGAAGAGCAACAGAATGTGAAAGTGGATACCGTAGCATTACAACAGAAGGTTCCAGTTCAAGCACTTGTTGATCAATTATTGCTCGACATTAGGGCGCTAGAGAAATCATCTTTGAATACTGTTCAGAATATCGGAGTTAGTTACTCCAAGACAACGATGACAGAACTATTTCAAGCTTCGGGGGTGAATCTAGAGGCCGTAAATTCAAGTCCAAAGGAGAATTCAACGAATGAATCAACAGCATCGAACTCCGAGGAGACAGAAGAAGGAGAAGCAACGACGGAAACAGAAGCCCAAGCATCACCTTCGCCTAATAACGCAAGCGTTCAACCTGAGATTTATAAAGTGGTACTCGGGATGACTGTTAAAACACCAACATTTGCAGATCTCGAGAAATTTATTCTAGGGTTGGAGAACTTAAAGCGTGTTATAAAGGTCGATACGCTAAATTTAACGGAAGAGGCTGATACCTATAGTCTTTCAATTTCTACCTTCTACGTTCCACAAATGGAAGGTGTGGTCGAGGAGCTGCCACCAGCATCTTATCCTTTACCAAGCGGGAAAATAAACCCATTTAACGTAAACAAGCCGATAATCAATACTCCAGGAAGTTAAGAAAGAGGGTGAACTGCTATGTCACTTCGGATTCTTATCGTTGATGATACGAAATTTGTACGTTTGATGTTAACGGATATATTAATGAAATCAGGGTATGAGGTTGTGGGTCAAGCAGAGAACGGTGTCATTGCCGTCGACAAGTTCAGAGAGTTGCGGCCCGATCTGATCATTATGGATATTACGATGCCGGAGATGGACGGAATCACAGCGTTAAAGGAGATTAGGGCCATCGACCCGAAGTCTGTCATTTTAATCTGCTCCGCAATGAGTCAGCGGGATCTCATTTCCAAGGCATTAAAGGCAGGGGCGAACAATTATGTGATGAAGCCGTTTGAACCTGAGTTAGTGAAGGAAATCATTCTAGAAGTCATGCCGCTGATCGAGAACAATAAAAAAGAGCAGATCAGTGAACAGGATAGCCTAACTGAAGCAGTCGTAGAGCCTATATCAGCCTCTCTTCCAGAACCAGAACTAGAATTATCAATAGAAGAACTAATAGAAGCACTAGTAGAACCTCGCCTAGAAGTGAAGGAAGCACTTGTCTCGGAAACGCCCGATTTGGCGGAACAGGTAGATTACGTGTCGGAAGCAAGCCTGTCTCAAGAAGTGGAAGAAGAGTTCGGCTCATTACTTAAAAGCATCAAAAATGCGGCTCCAACGTTACCCACTATAGATCATGAACGAAGTAACGCTGATCTATTGGAAGACATAACAGCTGCATATACGGAAGCCGCAGCTTCTCTAATCGCGGAAGATGAGACAAGCATTATTACAGATCCTTTGACAGCTGATACTGCGATTTCAACCCATCGTCTGGATGCTGAACACGATCATATTCCCGAGGAGTCTAACTCCGAGTCGACAGAAGAGCAGCAAGCCAGCCCAGAAGAGGAAGCATCTTTAAACGAGAACATCAAAGAGCAGGCCGGAACAATTCATTCCGATGAGAGCGAAGCAGAGGAACAAGAAGCATCACCTTCCCGTTCATCGAATCCTTCCGACTGGTTTGAACAAATGATTTTTTCCAATTCCAATAAAACGGAGGATGCTGAGATGGCAAGAAATCCGCAAATGTTAGATTCTGAGGTCGGACAGGAACATCATGTGGCAACAATTGATCAAGCAAGCAGCTCTAGCCTGCTGCCAGAACTGAAACGTAAGAATATGAGGAACTTCGCAAGCAGTATCATGTGCAAGTTCTCAGAACAGGTCGATGATAAGGAAATGGATTATTTCGTTGTCTTCAACGAATTTGACAAGTCGATTCGAATCGATATGATCTCTCCAGATGAGAAGCGTAACAAAATTCAATTATCCCTGGACGGGTTCACTTTTATTTTGGAATGGCTCGAGCAGAAGGGTGTACGCATCGATAAAGTCCTAGACTAAGAGATTCCATCAAAGTTAAGGAGGACAATCATGAAGAACAAGCAAATCAGTCAATTAACTTTGTGCGATTCTTATAATCATTCTCAGATCATACCTATATCCAATGCGCGGCAAATCTTTAACAAAATCGTTAAGGTATACATGAGCCGAGAAGATATCTATAATTCTTCGAAGACGTCAAGAGAGTTCCAAGCTTATCAAAATATTGATAGCGAAACCTTGCTCATTGTCGTGAGTATCCGCAGTGATTGGTGGACGCCTTGGAAAGGCATAGTGACGGAGGATGTCTACTTTTATCGGGAACCTTTCGCGCAATAAAGTACAGATATGAATGAAGAAGTGGGCACCTCCAATCAGGGAGAGGCGCGCTTCTTTTTTTGTGTAAAACAGGCAAGTTCAAACTTAAAAGGCGAGGCTTAAGAATACTCTAGTATAACATGGTTGAAATTGAGAAAAGGTTGTACAGTGGAAATGTCGAATACAGTAAATGTCGAATACAGTTATTAACTGTAACAATCAATATAGAAAAGGAGTTAACGACATGAACATCAAGAATGCATTTGAAGTTGCCAAAGAAATGGAAGCTTTAGCGAACGGATATAATGAATTAGCTGCAAGAGAATCGAGTGAAGAAGCCAGACACATATATACTGAAATGACCTATCAATTGGACGAGCTGCAATCCAAGCTGCTTCAAATCTCGAATTATTACCCTGAGGATCAAGTAGAGAAGAGCGTCACGCTTACGAGAGAAATCGAAGAGATCCCTACGGGCAGTAAGCTTACCTTGCTGCACGCCTATGCTAACGATAATCTAGCACTCGTCGAAGATGAGGGGATGGAGCTATATTTGGTACCATGGGATGCTCTTGAAGAAGAGTCGACCATGTAATATAACAAGGTTTTTCAGACATAGAAAAAGGAGAAATTATAGTAAAAAGCAGAAGTGACCTTCTGCTTTTTTGTGTATATCATTGATCAAAAAGGTATTCGTTCTGAATGAATCACGTAATGATGTTCAGCTGCCCAGGCTGTGAGGCCATTCCAGAAATCTTCGCAGGCGAATACGATTTTCGGTGGTTCTGCCAACTCTCCGGACATCACCATTCTGACTACATTATCGAATCCCGCCGGACGATTCGGCAGTTCCAAAGATTCAGGCAAAACCATGGCACCTGTCGAATAAAGCCTTTGATTGTGCAGTCCGATCAACATGGCACCGTATTGGGCAAACTGCATGGCCAGGTAGGGTAGATAAGTATGAGGGCCGTTTAGATTTACATTCCTAAGCTTCCCAATAAATTCGTACATTTCACCTACAAGAATTCCGTTAATTGCCTTTGTGAAATCTTCCTTTGTTGGTGCTTCTGCCGCTTTTTTTAGCGTTGGAAAAAAGTCCTTAGGATCATATAGACTAAGTGGGGAGAAGAAAGGACCATGTGTCAACGGCCAATCATCTTCAACAGTAGCTGCTGTTTTCAAAAGAACGTCTGTACTAAGTACATTTACTTCAGCTTTCCAGGGTCCCGCTGACCATTCATAACTAAATTCAACATCTTCGCTTGATTCATCAAGTACACAAAACATCTCAATGTCTGAGAAGGGGCCGTCTGTACCTCGAGAAACAGATCCATAGACGCCTATGGCCAGAATATTTTCGTTGTATACCTCTTGTAATCTTGCAGCAATTTCTTGGCAGTTTTGAAGTCTTTCACTTCGAGAAATTTTTACTGGTCCATTCATGTTCATTTGCGTACATCTCCCTTGGTTAAATTTGAGGTAAGTATTCACAAACACATGAATGGAGGACCTCGGGATTAACGGGGGACTATTTTAGGATGCATGGAAACTCCTCCAATATCATTGTAGTAAGTCGCCTAATTATATTCAAAATAGCATAGGTGTCACTTCGTAACAAGTTGTATTTTGTTGCAGTTGACTTTGTCCTTAGGGGAAAGTGTACAGTGATATTGAACCAAGTATCCATATGTAGTGCTTTTAGTGAGTATAAAATATGAAGAATGGAGGTGATCTCTTGCTATCGATTGGAGAATTCTCAAAAATATGCGGAGTATCTACAAAAACGCTTCGATATTATGCTGAAATCGGATTAATTAATCCGGATGAGATTAATCCTGAAAACGGTTATCGATATTATTCCATCAGGCAACTAAAAAAGATGCTCTTTATCAACCGGTTGAAATCTTATCATTTTTCTCTGGAAGAAATCAAAGCCATTCTAGAATTGGAAGAGGATCAATCCGAAGAAAAGCTTTATTCCGCCCTAAATCGCAAGAGAAGGGAAATACAGGAAAAGATAAATGCTTTTGAATATACCCTAAAACAAATGAGTGATGATATTTTAAATATTGAGAAGGGAATACCCATTATGTCATACCTTGGCAATATAGAAGTGCAACTTGTTGAATCCCAGCCGATGAATATTCTTTATAGCCGTCAGATGATGAGCAGTGATGACTATGCTCTAGGATATGGAATGTATTTTAGCAGGCTATATGAAAAGATTGCTACTGAAAAACTCACCCTGCTTGGTACGCCAATGACGATTTATCACAGCCCTGAATACGATCCTGCCGGTAATGATACAGAGTTTGCCATCCCGATAGAGGAGACGGTAAAGGGAACGAGAGATTTACCTGGAGGCCTTTGTGCGAAGTCTGTTGTAAAGGGTTCATATTCAGAATTGACATCGGTATATGCCAAGCTGAGGGAATGGGTAGAAAATGAAGGATTTGAATTGGTGAAATCACCATATGAAGTATATGTAACCGACCCCAATCAAGCCGCTGCTGCCGAGGATTTGGTTACCGAGGTGTATTTTCCCGTAAGGAAAAAATAAAAACATACCTGGCATATTTCCTTAACGCTCGCTGACAAAACAAAAAACGTCTTTTAGAGAGGTATCAATAATGAAAAGAAACTACTGGCCAACTACAGACTGGCAAGCCGTAGACCCCACAACTTTGGGAATGGACGCAGAAAAGCTATTTGAGCTTGAACCTGTTGTAACATCCGAGTATAGCAATATTAACGGAATTGTGATTGCAAGAAATGGATACATTGCTTATGAAAGATATTATAATGGCTATGGCCCGGATGATACGCATCATATGGCCTCTGTAACGAAAAGTATCATATCTGCCCTCATTGGTCTTGCCATAGATGCAGGATATATTCAAAATGTAGACCAGAAGGTGCTGGATTTTTTCCCCGAATATGTTCCCAATGCGGCTGAAAGGCAGAAGCGAGAAATCACCATACGCCATCTTCTCACGATGACAGCTCCCTATCCATTTGAGGACTGGCACGAACCGCTGGACAAGATGTGTATGCAACCAGACTGGGTAAAGTATACACTGGATATGTTAGGCCAAAAGGGAAGTATTGGACCTTTTAAATATTCCACCGCAGGGGCGCATCTGCTATCAGCCATCATCACTCGCAGCACTGGGAAAAGTGCCCGAGAGTTTGCGGGCGAACGCTTATTTAAACCGATCGGGATGAAAGAAATCCCGGACTATGACATGAAATCATTCGGCTTTGATGATTTATTTGGGAAGAACGTGAAAGGATGGGTTCAAGACCCGAACGGTAACTCCACAGGTGGATGGGGGCTTACGCTAAGTCCACGTGATATGGCCCGTTTTGGTTTTCTATATCTGAACCGTGGCATTTGGGACAATAATCAGATTATTTCGAGGACATGGATCCTCGAATCAACAGCGATGAACCCCAATACATACGGATATCTATGGTGGTTGCGCGAGGAGGACGGAGTTTTTGCATACTCAGCGATAGGAGATGGCGGTAATATCATTTGCTGCATTCCAGAAAAAGACCTAGTCGTAGCCATTGCATCCGAATTCATCATGAACCCTCGTGATCGGTGGACACTGATTAAGGAATGTATTCTCTCGGCTGTAGTAGAGAATTTCGATTTGACCTAGAAGGATATTAGAATGATGAAAGCAGAGGAATACTGTAAGGAATCGTTTCTGCCTTTTTTCTTCCTACTGACGGGATATGAGTCGTGTTTTTCTCATGGTGCAACAAACGTTTATTGCGGGATGTTACACATATGTCTGATTTGTTTCTATTTAAAGGCGATGATGACTATTATTTTGAATTTACCCGCTTGAGGTGTAAAAATATGAATGATTATTCAATTACAAATAGCATCTTAGATGGGGAGAATGATCATGAATAAGAAGTATCTAAGAACTAGGTTATTTTTATGATAAAATCTGTCTCTTCCTCTGACTATTTATCATAGTCATCCTGATTTGACTTCCGAAAGTAATCAACGGACTAGCAATTGCATTATTATCAAACAAAATATACAACATGTGGACAGTGATGAGATTGGAATTATGGAGATACCATCTGGTCTATATGGTGTTATTCGTTTTGAAATTTCTCAAAATGAATATCCAAATGCTTGGAATTTTGTTTATAGAGAATGGCTTCCATCTAGCGGTTATTTACCAAGAAATTCATTTCCATTTGAAGTGTATTTAAATAACCCTTTAGAAGACCCTTTGAATATGCATGTTGTTGATATCTATATTCCTATTGAATCAATAAACTAATTAGTGAGGAGAAAATATGGAGTATATTAAGATTGAAAACGCATATATTAACAATTTAAAAAACATAAGTATAAATATTCCTAAAAATAAGCTTGTTGTAATTACTGGCATTAGCGGTTCAGGAAAATCAAGCTTAGCCTTTGATTTGATATTTGAAGAAGGTAGAAAAAAGTATCTTCAATCAATCGGGATGGCATTAGATTTTGGGACAGACCATTATACAGATATTACAGGTTTAAGCCCTACTGTAGCAGTTAAACAAAATTTAATCAGGCAGAGTAATCCTCGTTCTACTGTAGGTTCAAGGACAGGGATATTAAACAAACTGGGCTTATTATTCGCAAATGAAGGTGTTTGTTCAGATAGTGAAGACTTTACATTATCAAATGATGTTATGGACTCGGATATTTTCTCCTATCTTTCACCAACAGGAATGTGTTTTGATTGTGGTGGGACTGGTAAGAAATTCCACATGCATATGGAAAATATCATTTTATCTACTGCAATGACAGTCGAACAGTTATTTCAAAATATTGGTTCAACAAAAGGATATCTCAACTTATTACAAAGAAAATATAAGTCTTATTTTCACAAGCCTTTTTTGGAATGCCCTGATGAGATACAAAATGAACTAATTTATGGTGTAGTAGATAATATTTCTGGAAAAACAAGTTATTGTATTGAACGAGTATTACATAATCGATACCTTCGTGATGAAGATGTTCATATGTTGTATTCCTTAGAAACTTGTGAATCTTGTAAAGGCTATCGCATTTGTGATGAGGCAAGAAATATGAAAATCAATAATTATCACATTGGTGAAATTGCTAATATGCCTTTAATACAAGTAAAAGAATTTCTTGATGATTTAATAGATATGAACAAACTATCAGCTTTTGGAGTTGAAATGTCTCACTCTATTATTAGAATCTTAAATTCACTAATTAATATTAAATTAGGACATTTAACTATGTATCGAGAAATGCCAACTCTAAGTGGTGGAGAATTACAACGGATATTTTTACATGACCACTTAGAATCGAAATTAGCTTCACTTATCTATGTGTTTGACGAGCCTACCAGTGGATTACACGAATCTGAAAAACAAGGGATTATAGAATCACTTCAATCATTAAAAAATCAAGGGAATACTGTGATTATTGTTTCTCATGATAAAAGAATAATTAAGTTTGCTGATAATATTATTGATGTTGGAGCAAAGGCTGGTGATTTAGGTGGGGAGATTGTTTACCAAGGAAAATATTCTGAATTTCTAAATACTCAAAACTCACTCACTGCAAAATACTTAGATTATGATATGTCAAAGGACATCAAAAGAAATAAACAGAAAACAACAAGAAAACTAGGTGTATATAATGCGAATCAAAATAATTTAAAAAATATTTCTGTTGAAATCCCCATTAATCAACTAGTTGGGATTGCTGGAGTTTCTGGTAGTGGAAAAAGTACATTAATCTCTAAAACACTAGTGCCACTTTGCAAAGAGCAATTGAAATATAAAAATTTAAATATTCAAAATATAGAAGGAATAGAAAATATACAAAATATTATTGAAATATCACAAGCTCCTATTGGGCGCAAATCAAATTCAAATCCTGTTACTTATTTAGGTTTATGGGATAAGATAAGGGAATTATTTTCAAAACAACCCCAAGCAATGGATAATAAATTAAAATCAGGAGATTTCTCCTTCAACTCAAAAGGGGCATGTTCATCTTGTAAAGGTAGTGGGATTGAAAGTATTTCAGTTGGATATGATATTCAATTTAATAAAATATGTCCAGAATGTAATGGAACACGGTTTAATCAAAGAACCTTGCAAGTTTTATATAAGGGCAAGAATATTAATGACGTTCTGGAAATGAACGTTAGTGAAGCTATTTCATTTTTTGGAGATTCAACTGTTGACTTATCTGCTCTAAATGTACTCAAGAAAATAGGCATGGACTATGTGAAGTTAGGACAACCAACATCAACTCTTAGTGGCGGAGAAGCGCAAAGAATTAAGTTAGCAAAAGAGATTGGGAAAACAAGAAAAAATAGCACTCTTTATGTATTGGACGAACCTTCAACAGGGCTGAGTCAATATGATATTTCAAAATTACTTTATTTGTTGAACGAATTAATTTCGACAGGAAATTCAATTATAGTTATAGAGCATGATATCGATATATTAAAGTGTTGTGATTGGATTATAGAACTTGGCGAAGGTAGTGGAAATGCAGGTGGGAAAATCATTGCACAAGGTAAGCCAAGTGATTTGATGAACAATAATTTATCTATCACAGGGAGGTATTTATAAATGAAAAAAACAACCGTATTGCTTCCCGAAGAACGTTTATTTATTGATAAATTAGTAAAAACACAGCATTCGAATATCAGGGGGTTATCTATTCTTCAAAACGGGAAAACAGTATTTGAAACATATTATGGTCGTAAAACAGAAAATGATAAATTTAATGTTGCTTCCATAACAAAAAGTGTCCTATCTCTGTTGATAGGAATCGCTATAGATAAAGGCTACATTCAAAGTGTTGATGAAACGGTTATGGACTTTTTCCCAGAATACAAGTTTACAGATAACAATATTTTAAGAAGTCAAATAACTATTAAAAATCTTTTGACAATGACAGTGCCCTTTCCTTTTCCTAATATGAGGGAACCATTAAAAAGAATATGCATACAGCAAGATTGGGTAGAATATGCTCTTAAAATAATGGGAACTGGTGGAAGAATTGGAACTTTTAAATATTCTACAACTGGAGCTCATATTTTATCAGCAATTCTTACAAAAGCTACAAAAATGAGTGCACGTGAGTTTGCGAATATCCATCTTTTTATACCATTATTTATTGATGAAATTCCTGATTACCAAATGGAATATGATATAGATCATGTTTTTGGTAAAAAAATGAAAGGATGGGTTTCTGACCCTTTAGGATACAGTGCTGGGGGTTGGGGGTTAACATTATCACTAACTGATATGACTAAAATTGGACAACTATGTCTCCAAGAAGGATATATTAATGAAAAACAAGTTGTTAGCAAGGAATGGTTAAAAGAGTCTATCATTCCAGTAAAAAATAGTTATGGGTATTATGGATATCTTTGGTGGATTGGAGATAACAAATATGAGTATATGGCAACCGGCTCAGGAGGAAATATTATTTATATAAATGAAAGTAGACAAATAGTAATTGCAATTGCTTCAACAATTATATCTAAGCATATAAATAGAAAAGGGTTGATAGATAAGATTCTATCCATGTTATAAGCCTGAGAGGAGTTATATACATTTATGAGACTCGAATGGATATATTGCCCAATATGTAGGAATAAAACACGAATGAAAATTCGAAATGACACAAAGATATTCAATTTTCCTTTTTATTGTCCAAAATGTAAAAAGGAAACCTTGATAAATATAGAAAAAATGAAAATAACAATCATAAAAGAGCCAGACGCTAAGGCGCAGAGCCAACAATAAGGAACTAGTACTTCCTTGTTGTTGGTTTTTTTGATTGTAGTGGCATAGTGCATGGCTTAGGCAATGGCTCTAGGAGGCATTGCCATGCTAAAAACACATAAAGTAATACTAATAAAAATTGAATATGATATTCCATTACACATTTTTTCCGTGAGGTTTAAATGTGTATTTTTTTATCTTTTTTCTAATTTATCGAACTTTCACCACCCACCATCTGTGATAGGAACGAGCAAAGGATAGCTCACCTTTTGCAAACGGAAAGGGGGTGAAATTTATGACAGATACTTCTAATATAAGAAATAATAATATTGTTGAGCATACTCAAAAGCCTGTCGGTAAACGGCAGGCTTTATTTTAGTGTGACACGCATGGCGATTAACTAGGTGGTCCGACCCGAGGAACACGAACATCATCAGGCATAAGGAATTGGAAGCCTAGCTACACCTATTTGTCAACTTTGAAATCGTTCTCATTATAATATCGATTTATTTTTCCATCAGTACCATAAATAACGACAAGGCCAGGTTCTGGCTCCGGGAGATCATAACCTAAATCATATACTGGTAAATTTTTCACCTCTTCATTAACTGACTCAAAGAATGCATCTTCAGCAACTCTGTCTGTGTCACCTTCTACTTTTTTATTTTCTACTGTTTTAGTGTTAGTAGAATAAGGTTGTGGTTCAGCATCAGGAGAAGTAATTATAGCTAATGGATCAAATGTGACGGTTGGTTCTGTGTTTTCATCATACTTTAAGATAGCTCCTGGTTTCATACTTACTGGAATCGTATTTTTTATAGTTAATTCAGTGTTCCCGTCCTGACCTAGCAAGGTATCTTTGGTGTGGTCTGCATTAACTTTCTGATTATCTATTGTAGTAGCTATTGAAGAGGAAATGAGAATTAATGTAGTTATTCCGATTATTCCTGCGGCTATTAGACCAATATACTTATATTTCATTAGTAGTTACCTCATTCCACCAGTTAATCGATATTAAACTATATAATAACATTAACTACCAATCCTATCTTGAAATTAAAAATTCGTTAAACCGATATTCTGGATAGAATTAGCTTTTTATATTATCCAAAGGGAGCATTGCTTATTGACAAAGCAGTGGATCTCTTTGTTATGGCTCTCCCACTCCCAAAAAACCTTATGATAAAAACCGTTTGAGGTGTTCGTCCGTCTTAACCCACAGAACGTTATAAAAGAGAGAGAGAAGAAAAGGAGAGGAGATCATGATGGGCTCCCAAGCCGAGATGAAAAAGGTGGTACTGGCGAAAACGGAAGATGAAACCGATTTTTACCAGTCCATTATGGAACACCGGGATACACTGATCAATATTGCCTACAGTTACTTGCGAAACCGACATGATGCCTTAGAAGCGGTGCAGGAGATGACGTGCAGAGCATGGGTCAAGCGTTCAACGTTAAAAGACGGGAAGGCATTCAAAGCCTGGATCATCCGCATTTTGATCTATGTTTGCATTGACGAACAGAGACGTCGCAAACGGGCTGTGCCACTGCCTGATGATGAGTTGGAAAAAGCTATTGTCGAACCTTCTTTTGGCGGATTCAATCATAACAGGCTTGCTATGTGGCCCGTTCTGAAAAAGGTAAAGCCCAAATATCGACATGTGCTGCTGCTGAAATACTACAATGACATGACGCTGACAGAGATAGCTGCGATCCTCGGCAAGCCCCAGGGTACAGTGAAGACATGGCAGCACAAGGGGCTGGAGCAATTACGAAAATTAATGAATAATCGGGGGGAATGGCAAGATGACTAGTCCTGAAGAGCAAGCAATGCTTGCCGATGCGGCACAGATCCATCAGGAACGACAGCAACAGCTAAATGCTATCGATGCTACATACGCCATTCAGCGTGGATTGGCGATGGGACGGGCACGCCGGAAATCACGAAATTTCGCTATAAAAGTGGCTGCTATAACGCTCACAACCATAATGACTGCCGGTTTGTGGTTGTCCAGTCCGATCAGGGACACCGTTATACAGCAGAAAACGAAGGAACAGACGGTGGACTGGGGGGCACTGGACAAGTTTAAGGAAATGGCTGTCATCGATGTCGATCGAAGCACATTGGAATCGGCGATAAGAAACAATTATATTCAGATGATCAACAAGTCGGCGAAGTCGGGATCTTACCAGATTAATATCGATGCTGTTACTGCGGACGAGAACAAGTTAATATTGTTATATTCGGCCAAGACGGATTCCAGCCAGGAGATCTATAGTGTGAATAGTGTTAGAGTGACTGATACGCAAACAGGTCGCTCTCTAGGGAATATCGCAAAAATAGGGAGCGGGAAAGGTCATAGTTGGCATGGGCGTGGAACAATAGAGCTCGATCGCAGCCAACCCTTCCCTAAAAGTATTGAAGTTGATTTTCAAATCGCATCTGTAGACCCCGGCAAACTTGCTGATCCTAAGACAGGCACGGTCCGGTCAGAGATGCGGTACTCCGAGAGAATGAAAATTGACTTCAACTTGGACCCGAAATTTGCTGAAATCAAGACCGAGACGTATAAACCTGATCAAACCTTAATGCTCGGCGGTCATCAGGTCGTGTTATCTGAGGTTAAAATTTCTCCGCTCATGATCCGGGCAACATTCGCTTATGATCCTGGGAAAAAAAATGATTTTCAAACCAAGCTTTCAATTAGCGACATGTTACAACCATTTAAAATTGTGTCGAAGACGGGCGATGGGCGGATTTTTAAATTGTCTAACTTGTCAGGATGGGGAACCGAGGATGGAACTCAGCATACTTTCAGCAGCAACATGCTGGATGATCCCCAATCCATGGTAATGAAGTTGTATCCTGAATCCCGTAAATCGTATGCATCTGAACAGGAAGTTGAAAAACATATGCTGGAGCTCAAAATAAAATAAGAGAAGCCTGAAAGGATGAGACGATATGGCGGCAGTTGCCACACGTTTCATCCTTTTCTTGATGAATTTGAAATAAGATTGACAACTCGTATACATATGTATACAATCAAAACCAAACAATGTGTATACAATTGCATACAAAGAAGGGTGATTTATAATGAGAAATGAAAAATTTAAGGACTTTAAGAAAGAGGGACATCATCGTGGTGAGCGTCACAAAGGAAGAGATGGTTCACAAGAACGTGGAGCAAAAACCTTTCGCCGGGGTAGAGCAATTGCCTTTTTAGAGAGGATGAATCTTAAGCGTTCAACCATTAAGCAACAGCTAGATAAACCAGAGTTTCAATCTATTCATCCAATTTTAGTCGGTGAATTAAAAGCCATTGATATGGTAATTAACGAATTTATTCAATTATTTGAAATACATGAGAATGAAGTAATGGATATACCGAGTAATAATGAAGAAACAGAAAATTCGGTGTTGGGTAGTACAAAGTCTTTAGATAATGATGAGGAGGGAATTAGATCTAATGAAACAAATTAACAGTTATATCGATTCCGTGTTCTATAATCAAAATGCTCTTTTGGAGGAAGTCATTTCGTCCATTGAAGAAAACGGAATGCCCTGCATATCGGTATCTCCTTCCTCTGGAAAACTTCTAACCATGCTTATATCAATTTCAGGGGCTAAAAATGTTCTTGAAATAGGTGCTCTTGGAGGTTATAGCGGAATTTGCCTTGCCAGAGGATTCGGTAGAGAAGGAAAATTAACTTCCCTTGAATTAGAGGAAAGATACGCAAAGTTAGCATACAGCAATCTATCTAAAGCCGGCTTTGGCGATCAAGTAACCTATATTACCGGGGAAGCTTTGCAAAGCCTTGAAAAATTAGTTGAGGATAATAAACGATTTGATTTTTTCTTTATCGATGCTGATAAAGAAAATTATGAAAATTACCTGAGATATTGCATTAGACTTGCGGATTCAGGTGCTTTGATAGTTACTGATAACGTACTTGCTGGCGGTAGTGTAGCAGACCAGGGGGCTAAACCTAAACGTTACACTGAATTAATGAAGAAATTCAATGAAACTGTGGCCAATCATCCTCAATTAGAATCCCTTCTTATTCCGATCGGTGATGGGATGACTATTTCAAAAGTAAAGAAATGAAATCTATTGGAAAGTGGGGAACAATCAACAGGAGCATCTGAAGCTTGGATGTATCCCAGCTTTGTCTAGGCTGCATGTGCTTTGGTGTAGTAGAGCGTTGGATTCCATCTAGTAAAGCACTTGGGAGAAAGATAGTTTCAGCCTGTAAATCAGAAGGTGGCCTCATTATGATGCCATCTTTTTTTCGTAGGAATGTGATGTATCCTCAACCGATTGCTTTACGTTCAGTCTTAAATCTGCGTTTTGAATCATCGCTCTTTTAAATTGAGCTTGACAAGGTCCGGTTAATCGCATACATTGATAGTATCGATTTGATAATAACAAATTATTACTAAATGGGTGATGAGAAATGGAATTGCGGGATCGCAACGGGCTAACAGAGCGAGAGTTTTTGGAGCAATATCATGCAGGAGATTATGAGCGTCCGTCGGTGGCCACGGATATGGTCATCTTCACGGTGACGGATACCGAGGAGGACAATTACCGCAAGCTACCGGAGAAGGAGCTGCGCATCCTACTCATCCAGCGCGGTGGACACCCTTATCTGGGACGGTGGGCGCTGCCGGGCGGATTCGTACGTCCTACGGAGACGACGGAGCAGGCAGCAACGCGGGAGCTGCGGGAGGAGACGGGCGTGGACAACGTCTATCTGGAGCAACTGTATACGTTCAGCGAGCCGGGGCGCGACCCACGGACGTGGGTGATGAGCTGCTCCTATATGGCACTCATCGACAGCAGTCAGGTGCAGGTGGAGGCGGGGGACGATGCTGATAGTGCTGCCTGGTTCCAGATCTCTTACCGGCTGCTGCGGGAGTCGAAGGAACTGCTGGAGGATGGATATATCAAGACGCGGCAGTACGAGCTGAGCCTGGTTAATGGAGACGTCAGGTTGAACGCCATAGTGGTACGGAAGATTACCTCGACGGATACGGTCAATGCCACGGAGTACGCCATTGTCTCTAACGAAGGGTTCGCCTTCGACCACGCGAAGATTATTGCGCGCGCTGTCGAGCGCTTGCGAGGCAAGGTTGAGTATACAGACATCGCGCTCCATTTGATGCCGAAGCTGTTTACCTTGACGGAATTGCAACAAGTATACGAAGTTATTCTGGACCGGGAGCTGCTGAAGGCTGCCTTCCGGCGGAAGGTGGCTCATCTCGTTGAGGAGACAGATCATTATACGGAGAACGCTGGTCATCGTCCGTCGCGGCTGTATCGGAGAAGCAGGGAGAGGATTTAAATAGAAGAGCATTTGGACGTGCCGTGAAGAACTTCGACAAGGAAATATGAGAACTAAGCTACTAACACAAGAAGGAAAGTAAGGGGAGTAATATGAACCGAAAAGCAATTGCACAAGATACGCTGCGTTATATACAGCAAGGACATTATGAAATGAACGGGCGGCAGGTCGATTTCGCCGCAGAGCAGCAATATTCAGAGGATAACAGCGTGCTCATTACGCCCGAACAGGGGGCTGAACTGGTGCGGAACTCTATCCCTCCTTCTACGGGGGAGCTAGCGAAGCAGACGGTCGTCAATGAGGCGACGGTCAAGGCTATTCTTGATTTCGCTCGGGTTGGCACCGAACGGGTGGGTGTGCTTAACTTCGCAAGCGCTAAAAATCCGGGCGGAGGATTCCTCAACGGGGCGATGGCACAAGAGGAAAGCCTTGCTGCATCGAGTGGTCTGTATGGTACACAGTTGCGCCATGAAGGCTATTATCGGGCCAACCGCGCCTGCAAGTCGATGATGTATACCGACCATGCGATCTATTCGCCGGATGTAGTGTTTTTTCGGGACGAGAGGTTCGAGCTACTGGAGTTGCCGGTGACTGCCTCCGTACTGACACTGCCGGCTGTCAATTACGGACAGGTTCTGCTAAAGGGAGAGGAACCTGAGCGGGCGCGTCAGGTCATGCAAGATCGTATACGTCTCTCTCTGTCTATTTTTGCCGATCGGGGTGACCGCAATCTTGTCCTTGGGGCATACGGATGCGGCGTATTCCGCAATGATCCGGAGAAGGTCGCCGACTGGTGGCATGAGTTGCTCATCAAGGAAGGCTACGGAAGATTCTTCGAGCGAATTGTGTACGCCGTTCTTGACAGATCCAAGGACGGGAAATGCATTTGTGCATTTGATAGTCGCTTCGGGAGTCAGGTAGGCTTCGAAGGACTTCATAACTGATCTGCTGCAGAAATTCGGTGTGCAGGGTCATTTGAAAGATAACGAGCGTGAGCTTCTACAAGACAAGAATCCGACATATCAAGCAGCCATAAATATTACAGAGGTTTTACAAGCATCAGATGGCAAATTAGAATCAATTTGTTCAACATTGCTGCCGTATGATATAGAGAGCGCACGAAAATCAATCTGTATAAAGGAGCATTAGATGAACATGGATTTCACTCTGGAGACGATTCTGGACAAAATGAAACAGGAGATCGATAAATGGATTGCCAATATTAGCGATAAGGACGCGGAACGAATCGTGAAACGTACTTCGCTGCAGGTGGGCATTCACGATCACGCGCTACTCGAATATACCAAAGGCAAAGTGAACGTGAGTGATAAGGAGCTCAATTTTTCGATGCCGGGAGGCAAGACCAGACTCGGCGAGCCGCTGACCGAGGAACAAGTGCGAGAGCGGATCGTCCCTGAGCTTTCTTCTTATGTGCGGCATAAATTGGACGAACTGCCACGCTCGTTAATTGATTATCAATTTACATTTAACGGCAAGTTTCGGGCGCGGGAAGGCAGTGTCAACGTTTGCATTCTCGAATACGTCGATGAGACGAAGAAAAAACAATTGCAGGAACGAATCTCCATCTATATCGCGAATAAGCTCGAAGCGGGAAAATATCCGACCAAACCTTTGGAGACGTTTTTCCTCTCCAGACATCTGTTGGACGAGCGGTTGTTTCCTGATTTGGATGCCGACCGGATCATTTCCATTTTCGAGAACATTCAACAAGTGAATAAAGGGAACGAACATCTAACAGAGCATCGTTCTTATCTAATTAGCGCATTGCGGAATTGGGTAGAGAATCATTTGTTGCCACGTTATTTCGATAATATTGGGACACAGTGGCAAAGAGAATATATGAAAAAGTGTGACGCCCGGCTGGAAGATACCGAGCAAGGTCCGATCGAACTGGTCATCTATGCCGCGATGTTGATTCTGAAATACGGGCCCTCCCACAGCAGAAGCACGGGACTGGCTATTTTGAATTGCGCTATTGAGCTCGGAAGCGCCCGGGCAAAACGTCTGACAAAGGAAGGCAGCGGAACGTTCGCCAAAGAAGACATCAGCTTGAAGAACGAACTGGCGGAATGCACAGCCAACGACGTGTTTGCCGTTGCGACCATAGCCATTAAGCAGGAAACGGAGGAGAGCTACGCGCGTGCGCTTAAGTTTCTGACTCGCTTGTTAAGCCTGGGCTTCCCTAAAAGCTATCAAATCAAGCTGAAATCCGGCGTCAAACAATGGTTGCCGATCAAAGGTTTGGCCAAGTCGGGGACGCATCGCTTTTTCGCCAATGCCCTGGAATATCCGAATTTGCATCCCTTGCTGGAGGAGTATGCTCGGGCGGCGATCGAACCGTTCGAATGGTATGAAGATACGGATGGGGAAAAGAATTGCATGCCGGGCAGTTATGCCGTCTTTGGCCTCGGATTGGCGGATCGGGCATATTTTCCGTTAGTAGAAGAATATATGGAGAAGGTTGACGAAGAACACCAGTCCGTTCAGAACAATTTCACGGTTGCTTTGGCCGAGCGGCATGGAGTTAACACGGAGACGATTCCTACGCTGGTGAAGTGCATGCTGCATAGCACAGATTCGATGAAGCTGAAGATCAATGCCGATATGGAAGACGAGAAGCATCTCAAGCTGCTGCTCGATCAGGTTCGTGATCTTGAGGACTACGTGATAGAGCATATCGTTTATTTGATTTGGGGCGGAACGGAGAAGCTGAAAAAGATAGCCGCCAAAGCGGAAGGGGATCAGGGAATATGGCTCTCTGAGCTGGCACAAGTTGCCGGCCACGGTTAACCTTGATGTGGGACAAAATAATACATAGACGAAAAGCACTTTTACTTGAGCCTGCTGTAATTTTGAGATTACACAGACTCCGTTTAAGTGCTTTTTCATGTTTATAAATGAATGAAAATTCACTAATAGGTTTCATGAATACTCCCACCACTTACCTATGCTGACGCTTCGATTGAAGTGGGGGTTTCTGATGTATCATCTCTGCTTATTACTGGATGCTTAACATCAGTGGAGTTGACACGTTGACGGACTGGCTACCGACCAACCCCGCTATCCCATTGGCGGATGCTTTTGGGAATACTTTACGCATGATATTCGCTGCTCCGTTCACATCAGCATGGATCAGGCCCTTCCGACTTCGATACAACCCGCGATGAATCCGCTTGCCCGAGAAGGCCCTTGTAGCTCCTTCTTCATACTTGGGCAATGGGTCGTGATCCAGGAAACTGGCCTTCGACGTATACGCCTCTTCGGTGAGAATCACTTCGATTCCGAGTGCCGCGGCTTTATACCGGATCATCGAAACAAGCATCTGATGTGGAATGTAACAGAACGACTGATTGTTGCTCCGACCCATATCGGATTCCACCTTCCATCCCTGATTGTATCCGATGACGATTGTCCCGATCTTCTGCTCGGCAGCTAGTCTGACAATATAATGACTCGTCTTGTGAAACAAGTCCTTAATCCTCCGATGACGCTTCAGATGCAGACGATTTAGTCGCTTGGATGAAAATGCACCTTCCTGCGGTTGTTTGCCTTGGCGGAGAATCCCAGTATAATGTGCCTTCAACTTGTTGTAATACTGATTGATTGCTTTCATCGGCTTGCCCTTCACGCATACCGGTCGATGGTCCGTATTTGTGACGATGGTTGCAAGCTGATCAATGCCCAAATCAATCGCCAGCGCATTCTCTTTCGCGACATCTGTCGCTTCTACTGGGCAAGCGAATACCAGTTCCACGACATATTGCCCGTATTTCGGAACGATGCGTACCTGCTTCAAATCTCCCTCTGTATAGCCGAGCTTGCCGATATTGAGCCGCTGTTTCGTCTTTGGGAGTTTGAGGTACTTGCGATCCTTGATCTCACAATCCTGATTGGTGAAAACGACTTCCTTGGTCTTGGTGCGGGCGTAGCCGGGAATATGCGGTCTTCCGGCGTATTTGTCAGGTCGCAGGCGATAATCTGTGATGCTGGCGAAGAAAGATTGCCAATTGGAAAATACACGCTTCATAACCCACTGACTGCATTGTGCAGGGAGCGCCCGGTAATCCGCTTGTTCCATCGCCTTGAACAGACAATCGAGAAAGGGATAATCCACATAAGGAGACGCCTTCGTCGGCAATTCGAACAGGTGGCAGCGGGAATCCTTCCGCTGGTCGGCTGGTTTCAGAAGCTGCTTCTGAAGTCTCGCCTGATGGGCTTCAAGTTGGCGTACGTTCATCAATCCGATGTTCGTCAGTAACGTGTCCATGACTTGTTGTTGCAAGGGTTGAAGAGGCTTGTCCTGCCTGAGTGCCGTAAACACTTGGCGGATATAAAAGTTCGTCGTATTGTACAAATTCTTAGCGTCCTGACACATCTGCTCCGCGTACGCGTACAACCGATGGCCAGGCTTGATCCAAATTTGATAGGTTCTGTATGTTGGTTCTGACACACATTCCCCCCTTTTTGAAACCAAACATATGTTCTATTTCATTTTACCACATATGTTTGGATTGAGGGAGTGATTTGAAAGGAATTGTTACAAGCATTTCACAGATGTCCCCGATTCACCACCCCCTTAGCTCCTGCGTCGCTTGAAAAGGGCGTCCTCTCGGTGAATTTGATAGAGTTTCTATTGCAATGGGGAATACCGCAAAGTGAAACAGAGATATGGATGCAAGATGGAAATGACGTAATGGCCTTACTCAGAGGATAACAACGTATACAGATAGGAACCACGTCGATACGCGGTTTTATGTTTGTTAATTTCTGATTAATTATTTCCTTTATATTAAGTATAGTATCTGAGTTCATTAGGCTAACGGGCAGATTAGTTAAATAACCAGGATTTGTTTAAAGGTTTATAGAAAGTCATATATAGGGAGGGATATTTAGGATGACAAACCATGAAAACGAAGAAATGCTAGCAGGAGGGAATGTCTCTAACGTTTATCGTTCGGGAGATACTGTGCGACGAGAAATAAAGCCAGATAGTCCCAAAATCCATAAGCTATTAAAGCATTTGGAGAACAAAGGTTTCAGTTATGCACCAAAGTTTTTAGGTATCGATGAAAAAGGAAGAGAGATATTATCATTTATTGAAGGAGAAGCTGGTAATTATCCTTTAAAAGAATACATGTGGTCTGATGATGTCTTAATAGAAATAGCGAAAATGCTCCGTCTTTATCATGATTCTGTACGTGATTTTTCATTTGATGACAGCTGGCAATCGATAGATAACACCCCCCAACCTTTTGAGGTACTATGCCATAATGATTTTGCAATGTACAACATTATTTTTAATCGTGAAAGACCAATAGGGATTATTGATTTTGATGTTGCTGGACCTGGTCCAAGACTTTGGGACATAGCTTATACTCTTTTTACTTGCATCCCCTTAAGTAGATTTTATTTTTCTGAAACAGGTGAGAAAGTTCATTATAATTCATTACAGCATGCTAACCGAATAAAACAACGAGTTAGATTGTTTTTTGAATCTTATGGTGAGGGAATAGAAGAAGATTATTTGGAAATGGTATTGCTACGATTAGAAGGGTTATGTAAAACAATTACAAGAAAAGCCAGTGAAGGAGACATTGCTTTTCAAAAGATGATAGATGAAGGACATCTTGAACATTATCAAAACGATATTAAATTCATTCGTGACCATGGAAAAGAGTGGATTTATGGGTAGGCTTTTGTAGAGGAAGGAGATTTTTTTACCTTTTTCTATTACTACGACAATAAATGACGTAATTTGATGTTAGTCTTAGTGAATAAAAAGGGCACTAAAAAACTTCTCTACTCTAAAGTAGAGAAGTCATAAATATTAAGAAGTTTATCAATCATTTTGATCAATGATCTCGTTGTTGTTGTTGCTTGGTTCGTTTCAAGAATAGAGAAACCACAATGACAATTATAGCAATCATTACACCAAGCAAGATTGTTAGAGCACGGACTGAATCAACTGATGGAGGGATATTGGAATATTCCATTAGAAAAAAGAGTTCTAAAGCCGTTTTACTGGTCCAATGAGTTTTTTGAAGGCTCCGAGTCTCATAAGTTAGTCAATTCTCAAAAAGGTGATGAGCTTTTCTTCGACTGCATGACAATTTATTCAATGCGGCTGCTAAAGAAAGATTCGTTTAAGCTAATACAACATAATAAAACGACCAATATACCGCATGATTTATTGGCAGATTTTCATGTGTCTACAATGGTTACATTAAGTGCGTGGTGGAATAAAGAACCGAATCGTGTGAGCATAGAGCAGTTGGGTCAATACTTTCATGAATTAGTAAATGAAAAAAAATTTGAAAATTGCACGCAATCAGTCTCGTGTGATGGCCAATAGAATTTCTTTGGATTCTGTGGCCAACCAAAGCAAAAGAAAATGTTTATATCGTTTTATGACATAGGGTCGTATGGTCTCAGAGGATAACAACATACACACATAAGGATCGCGTAGATACGCGGTTTTTTTGAAATATTAGTTTCTACTAAATTGCATTCCACACTTCGATACAAACTGAATTCAGGCAAAACGTTTGACAAAGGAAGGCAGCGGAACGTTCGCCAAAGAAGACATCAGCTTGAAGGACGAACTGGCGGAATGCACAGCCAACGACGTGTTTGCCGTTGAACCATAGCCATTAAGCAGTAAACGGAGGAGAGCTTCACGCGTGCGCTTCGGTTTCTGACTCGCTTGTTAAGCCTGGGCTTCCCTAAAAGCTATCAAATCAAGCTGAAATCCGGCGTCAAACAATGGCTGCCGATCAAAGGTTTGGCTGAGCGGCATGGAGTGAACGCGGAGACGATTCCTACGTTGGTGAAGTGCATGCTGCATAGCACAAATTCGATGAAGCTGAAGATCAATGCCGATATGGAAGACGAGAAGCATCTCAAGCTACTGCTCGATCAGGTTCGTGGTCTTCAGGACTACGTGATAGAGCATATCGTTTATTTGATTTGGGGCGGAACGGACAAGCTGAAAAAAATAGCCGCCAAAGCGGAATTTTTAAAGGAGAGTTGATAGTATATTATGGGTATTCTATTTTGGATTATTATTATATTAGTATTTGCTCTAGCCTTTGGTTGGATTAGTAGTAAAAGACGAAAATAATCTTCTTATAAAAGTGGTATATCAGTTATTAAGGAATTTCATATTTTACTTTGAGCAGAAAGAAGACTTACGAGTAGGCGATACTATACGCCGAAGTGATAAGCAAAATCCATACGTGAATGATCTTTTGATTTATCTGGAAAAAACAGGTTTGATAAGGCCCCGCGTTTTCTCGGCATGGATCATCAGGGGCGCGAAATACTTACTTTTATCCCAGGTGAGGTTCGCGGAAATGACTATCCTGATCTAGCGCCTTACATGTGGTCGGATGCTTCGCTTATAGAAATAGCGAAATTACTGCGGCAATTTCACGATGCAACAAGAGGTCTTGCTTCCAAAGCTATGCCCAAAAATGCTTATCCAGATCTAACGATCAATGAAGTCGTTTGTCATAACGACGCTGCCCCGTACAATATTGTCTTTAGAGACCAGCACCCTGTGGCCTTGATCGATTTTGACATGGCGAGCCCCGGCCTCGTATGCGTATACCTCTACACAACCATTCCGCTCGCCAGTTTTGAGCCAGATCTATTCGATGCAGCGACGGTGCCCTATAGTCCAGATATTCATGCTGGAAATCGGCGTCGGCGAATTGCTTTGTTTTTTGAAAAGTTTTTGACTTTGCATTTTGACGATTGGGCTGTATATCCAGGCTGAATCATCGCGTGACACAAACATGATTGACATTCAATTAAAATAGACGTAATTTAAAGTATAGGAGATATTTGGAAGGAGCAATTCTTTATGCCAGCTAACCTGTAATGGTCGATTTTATAGAGTAGTGCAGAAAAAATCCTATTTTAGACCAAGGGATTCGTCTGCCTATTTTGACCATTACGGGAACGCAAGGTTATCATTATCTTGAGCCGAAGCGGAGCCCTTAGTAGGGTTTTTCCGCTTTTTTTTGTTTTTTCAAATCTGTCTCCGATGCAACCATACACTTGCGTTCCTTCTAAAAAATCAGAATTTTTAGGAGGAGTCAACATGCGATCAACGGTAATTGAGGTAAACAACCTAACAAAGGCATTCACATTTACAAAAAAGGAACCCGGGCTTAAAGGAGCATTTAAAGGTCTAATCTCCAGACAGACGGAAGAAAAAATTGCGGTAAGCCAGATTTCGTTCCATGTCGATGAAGGCGAAATTATCGGATTCCTCGGTCCGAATGGAGCAGGCAAGACAACAACATTGAAAATGTTATCTGGTATTTTGTATCCTTCCGCTGGTGAGGCAAGCGTATTAGGATATGTGCCATGGAAGAGGGAAACTGCACTAAAAAAACAAATTTCCTTTATTATGGGCCAGAAAAATCAGCTATGGTGGGATCTTCCCGCGAGTGAATCTTTCTTGCTCATCAAATATTTGTATGATATCGATACGAAGGATTATAAAAGAAATCTGACGGAGTTAGTGGAGTTAATGAATGTTCAAGATTGTATGCATATGCAGGTGAGACGGCTCTCTTTTGGACAACGAATGAAGATGGAACTGATTGCTGCCCTTCTGCACAAACCACGGATCGTATTCTTGGATGAGCCTACAATCGGTTTGGATATCATCTCGCAGAAAAACATAAGGAACTTTCTCAAAGAGTATAATCGCGAAAATAAAACGACGATCATGCTCACAAGTCACTACTTGGAAGATATACAGGATCTGTGCAAAAGAAGCGTCATTATAAATGGGGGAACAGTGGTTTATGACGGTGATCTAAATCAGGTTAATGACATCTTTAATAAAAAGGTCATTAAGCTTCAGTTCTCTGACCAGATTGACATGAACCATCTCAATTGTTTTGGAAAAGTTACGTCCCTTACTGAATCAACCGCGACTCTTGAAATCGGAAGGCAAGAGGTCAAACAAATACTTGCAACATTGATGTCGGAATTCCCAGTGGAAGATGTCGATATTCACGATATCCCGATTGACGAAGCCATCACTTGGCTGTACGAGAGGGAAGGAGGGAATCAACTCCGATGAAAAAATATGTCCATGTATTCAAGTTAAGCTTATTGAGCTCACTGGAGTACAAAATCGACTTTTTCTTCAGTATCCTCGGTGCGTTTCTGCCTATTGTCATTCAGTATTTTATGTGGAGGTCAATTTTTGAAGCGAGTGGAGATACGGTCGTTTTTGGATATACATTCCCGCAGATGTTCATGTATACGGTTTTCTCAGCAATGATATCTAAAATTATTTCTTCCGGCATTCAATTCGAAATCTCCAATGATATTAAACACGGACAATTAAGCAACTTCTTATACAGACCAGCTTCATATACCCTGTATAAGATATCGTCCTACCTGGGAGGGAAAGCCATATATTTGGCCATTTCGTTTCTGATCATTTACACGGTGCTTATAGCCTTTAAGATCGATATTGCGACTAGTGGGCTTAGATTACCGGTTTTCATGCTTGCACTACTATTTGCTTTTGTTCTCAATTTTCTGATCTACCATATCATTAGCTCGTTGGCATTTTGGTTGGATGAAGTATGGTACTTCTATTTCGCAATGGGTTTTTTGATTACTTTATTAAGTGGAGGAATCTTTCCTTTGGATATTTTCGGGAAGACCATATCATCTCTGGCTAGCTTTTTACCATTTACGTATACCATTTTCTTTCCAGTCAACATCATAAATGGACGGTACGAAATGAACGAGATATTGACAGGGCTTGGTCTACAATTAACTTGGATCATGATCATGTCTGTGGTATCTAGAATTTGCTGGGGACTGGGCAACAAAAAATACAGTGCTGTAGGAGGGTAGGGAATATGCATTCGCTAATAAAGGGCGCGAAACGGTATGGAGCCATTTATTCAATAATTGTGAAAAATTGCATATTAAACGAGCTGGAATATCGGATTAATTTCTTCATGCAAATCTTTGCATCATTGGCATCCCTTCTAACCCATTTCGTCTATGTAATTGTAGTGTATCGATCAGGTGTGGATATCGCAGGATTAACCCCGGATCATATTTTGTTGTTTATGGGAACTTATTTTATTATGACAGCGATCTATGCTTTCTTTTTTGTAAACAACTTTTTCGCTTTCCAGGGGCATGTCAGACATGGAACGATGGATATGTATCTGATTAAGCCGGTTTCTCTTCAATTTATTCTTTCCTTACGATTAATCAATGTGATGGGTATCCCTGATTTCATCGTGGGAATAGGTCTGGTTTGCGTGGCTTGGCAGCGATTGGGGCTTGAGACAAACGCCATGCAATTGTTAGGATACGCGGGCTATATCATCGGTGGAGGAGTCATAACATACGCATTGATGATGCTCCCGCAGGTTTTGGCTTTCTGGTTTACCAATACATCTAGTCTGTATAACCTTGGGGCGCAGCTGTGGGAAGCGAATACGATGCCCATGGCCATCTATAATCGGATGATTCAAGCTATTGGTACGTTTGTTTTTCCTATTTTTCTTGTATCGAATATCGCCCCTCTTTATGTGTTAGACAAGTTAACTTTAACTGGTCTGGTGTGGGGAATGTGTGCGCCGTTTCTATTCTTTGCTTTTGTCCGAATTTTGTTCTTACAAGGGCTTAAGCGTTATACGAGTGCAAGTAATTAAAGGTCGAGAGTAAAACAGGATACGAAACTGTCAATATCAGGCCACCCGTTGAACGGGTGGTACTGTGACTGGCAGTTTAGTGGAACGAAATTCCTGTATCAGAAATGAACTTTATATTTATTTATTGTATAATGGTTACTTCAATATGGGATTGAAAACAGGGAAAGAGGGAACAGATGCCTACTATACTGGTTGCTGACGACGATGCGAACATTCGCGAACTCGTCTGTTTATTTCTACGCAACGACGGATTCGAAACAGCCGAAGCTGCGGACGGCAAGGAAGCACTGGCCGTCTATTCCTCGACGCATATCGATCTTGTCGTACTCGATATTATGATGCCGATTATGGATGGTTGGACGTTATGCAAAGAGCTCCGAAGAGCCAATCCTGATCTTCCGTTACTTATGCTGACTGCGAGAGGCGAAACATGGGAGAAAGTGAAAGGTTTCGAACTTGGGACCGATGATTATTTGACGAAACCATTCGATCCCTTGGAGTTGACGGTTCGTGTTCGGGCATTATTGAAACGATACCGGATTGGCTCCACACAGACGATCCACTTCGGCAACGTCACTCTTGATCGACAGACCTATAAGGTGATGAGAGGGACGGAGTCGCTCACGTTGCCGCTCAAGGAGTTCGAATTACTGTATAAACTCGCTGGAACACCCGGACAAGTCTATACGCGCGAGCAGTTGATCGATCAGATCTGGGGTATTGATTACGCCGGGGATGATCGAACGGTAGATGTACATATTAAACGCCTGCGCGAACGGTTCGCGACCACACCCGATTTTCGGATCGAAACGGTACGTGGGCTTGGGTATCGGCTTGAGGTTTACGAATGATCAAGTCCTTATATATTCGTGTCGTACTGACATTCCTAGTCTCCGTCATTGGGGGAACGATCATTTCTTTTTTTGCGTCAACTTTGATATTCGAAGAAAAATTGAATGAGAATGCGCAAATCAACTTACGTAACTTTGGCCAAGACATCGTCCGGATTTACAAGACACTTCCGTTACGTGAAGCTGACTCGTTCGTAAGTGAAATGAAACAGCTCGATTCCTATTATATTCGAATTTACGAAGCAACGGGTCAGTTCCAGCCTTACGGAAAACTTAACGGACATAAACCTGCCCCTGTGACGATGGAGCAACTAAAGAAAGTAATCGATGGAGGCGTTGTTCAAGCCACGCCGAATGGGATTGCTTCAGTCCTCTTAGGGTTGCCCTTGAAAACGGAAATGGGAACAAAAGCGATGTTTTTGGAAACACTCGCCCCTCCTTCTGCCTCTTTTGTCGCCAATTGGGCAATGATCTTTGCAACCTGTTCGTTAATTGCAGGAAGCTTGTTGATCCTGGTTGCCTCTATATTCCTGGTCAGACCAATCAAAAAGCTGACAAAAGCAACCAAGCGGATCGCAGCGGGTGACTTCAACGTTAAGTTGAATATTAAGCAGACGAGTGAGCTGGGTACGCTGGCTCGCAGCTTTGAAGAAATGATGCATGATCTACAGCAACTTGAGCAGATGCGCAGAGAATTCGTATCGAATGTATCGCACGAGGTACAATCACCGCTCACCTCGATATCCGGTTATGCTCAAGCCCTTAAGCAAGTAAACCTCTCAGATCACGAACAAAGTCGTTATCTGGACATTATCATCACTGAAGCGCAGCGGATGTCCAAGATGAGCGACAGCCTGCTCAAGCTAAGTTTGCTTGAATCGCAGTCACAGCAACTTCGTCTGTCCACACTTAGCCTTGATGAACAGATCAGACGGGTAATCGTGGCGCTACAGCCGCAATGGTCTGCCCGCAATATTCGTTTCGAGCTGAATTTGAAGGCCATTCGCTTAACGGCAGATCATGATCTATTAAATCAGGTCTGGACGAACATCATCGGCAATAGTATCAAATTTTCCATGGATAGCGGCATAATTAACGTCAGCATCAAACAAGATATCAAAAACGTGATCGTCCGAATATCTGACACGGGCATTGGTATTTCCTTGGAGGATCAGAAGCGTATATTCGAGCGGTTTTTTAAGGCCGATCGTTCCCATAGCCGTAAGTATGGCGGCAGCGGTATGGGGCTTGCCATCGTGAAGCAGATCATATCGCTTCATCAAGGCGACATCCGAGTGGAGAGCGAGCCTGGTCAAGGAACGACCTTCATTGTCACACTGCCAATCACATCACCAACAGATTAATTCGATTGCTACGGCTTCATGCGCAAGTTTCCTTGTGTGTGAAGCCTTTGTTTTTGGTCCGTTCATTTTCCGTTCATATTGTCGTCATCGAGGGTACATCTTCGTCGTATAAGCTTCTCTTAACGGCTTCTTATTCAAGGCAGCCCAATAAAGAGATAAGGGACAGGAGAAGATGAACATGAAACCAAAAGAAAAGGTAATGAAAAAGAGGATGCGTAAGCCGCTGCGCATTTTACTCAAAACCTTAGGAACTATAGCCATAGCCATCGTGCTTTTTCTAGCCATTGTATTTATCGTGAATGTGATCTGTAACAAATCGGAGCAAGGTAAAATAGAATCCTATGGTCAGTCTGTAACCGTAGATGGTAAAAATATGAATGTTCTGATTCAAGGAACAGGCGAAGAAACCGTTGTACTCCTACCTGGTCTTGGAACAGCGGCACCCGCACTAGACTTTAAGCCGCTAATCGAAGAGCTATCACCTTTCTACAAAGTCGTCGTTGTTGAGCCTTTTGGATATGGATTAAGTGATGTAACGGAAAAGGAACGGACCACAGAGAATATTGTCCGTGAAATTCACGATGCCTTACAAAGTCTTAACATTGAACGTTATATTCTCATGGGACACTCCATTTCAGGCGTTTACGGACTCGATTATGTGAATAAATACGAAAACGAAGTTTTGGCATTTGTCGGGCTCGATAGCAGTGTTCCAACGCTAACGGAGAAGATTGAATCTTCCCAACTAGAAATGGTTAAATGGCTCAAAAAATTAGGTCTCTCCAGATTGGCCATGAAATTGGGTACGGACCCATTAGCTGCACTGCCGTATGATGATAAAACGAAAGAACAAATGAGAATTCTTATGCACAAAAACATGTTTAATTCGAACATAATAAATGAAGTTGAACATATGTATTCAAATTTTAAAGCAGCTGAAAGCGTATCATTCCCCAAAAATCTTCCTATTATTTTCTTTATCCAAGCGAATCATCCAGTAACGGATCGATGGGTACCTGAGCATGAAGCACAAGTAAAAAATTCTGTACATGGAAAAGTGATGCGGTTTGAAGCAGATCATTACATCCATCGTACCAGAGCTAAAGAAATCGTAGAGAACTTTAAAGAATATATGAAAGAAATAAAATAAGTGTACTAGAGAAGGTATCTCAACGATTTTGATCATATGGATAAGTGATAAAAAACCGTCCTAATGGACGGTTTTTTCACTGTTTGAAGATTTGACCTCCATGTTAGGGAATCATGTGCAAGTTTCCTTGCATGGGATCTCGTAGCATTTTTTTGCCTGTTCATATTCAGTTCATATTGTTGACATGAGGAGTACATCTTCATCGTATAAGCTTCTTTTAACGGCTTCTTATTCAAGGCAGCCCAATATAGAGATGAGGGACAGGAGAAGATGAACATGAAACCAAAAGAAGAGGTAACGAAAAAAAGGATGCGTAAGCCGCTGCGCATTTTACTCAAAACCTTAGGAGCTATAGCCGCTGCCATCGTGCTTTTTCTAGCCATTATATTTATCGTGAATATATTCGCAACAAAATCGGATCAAGCAAAAACCGTGCCGTACGGTCAACACGTGTCTGTGGACGGAAAAAATATGAATGTGTTAATTCAAGGCGATGGCAAGGAAACGATTGTGCTTCTGCCTGGTTATGGAACCGCAACACCAGCGCTTGATTTCAAGTTGCTTATTGATCAATTATCACCATATTACAAAGTTGTTGCTGTTGAGCCATTCGGTTATGGATTAAGTGATGAAACTGAAAAAGAAAGAACCACAGAGAATATCGTAAGTGAAATTCATGAAGCTCTGCAACAACTTGATATTCATCAGTACATGCTCATGGGTCACTCCATTGCAGGCATTTACGGCATTGATTATGTGAATAAATATCCGGATGAGGTAACTGCTTTTGTCGGTATTGATAGCAGCGTTTCTACCCAACCAAGTATTACAGATGCGAAGTTCCCATTAAAAACGTTTGCTTTTCTCAGAAATACAGGTCTCTTAAGATTAATGATGAAAGTGGGTGCAGACCCCTATGAGGGACTTGCATTCGATGAACAGACGGTTGAGCAGATGAAAATGATCTCGAATAAAAACATGTATAATCCCACGTCATTAAACGAGATGGATCATATTTATTCCAATTTTAAAGGTGCTCAAGGTTTAAGCTTTCCTAAAGATCTTCCACTTCTTCTCTTTGTACAAGCGAATAATGAAGGGGTAGAAGGATGGATCCCATTACATGAAGGACAGATCAAAGACTCAGTACATGGGAAAGTAGTTACAATGGATGGTTCACATTATTTACACCATACTCAATTCAAAAAAATTGCTGAAGACGTTAGAGCTTTTATGGCCGAAGCGAAATAAATATCCTGTAGAAGCCTTCTCGTGACTTAACAGATGTGCATTACGAATATGAGAAACCGTCCTGCGGGGCGGTTTTTCCATAGTAAATTCAATTCGGATGATGTCCTTGATGAAAGAGAGGAAATACAAGTGAGATTATTTGAAGTACTGTTAGTTCTATCCTGTTTTGCTTTACTCGCAGACCTACTGTTTATGAAAAGAAGTGCAAAGAAAACAGGCTTGGGTGTAGGTATAGGAAGTAGCGTTATACTCGTAGTTCAATTGTTGGTTGAGGGATACCGATGGCAGTTACTTGTGGTATATATCATGACGGCGCTATTCATATTCATCGTTTTATTCAGGCATTCCGACAAGATGATTAATCTAAAAATAGGGAAGCTGTTGAAGTATAGTTTATCTTCCCTGATCGTCATTCTACTTGTTGCTTCTACTCTCTTGTCTGTATACTTACCTGTCTTTGATCTGCCAAAGCCGGATGGACCAGAGAAGGTGGGGACTCAAACATTTCATTTTACAGATGAGAACAGAGATGAAGTCTTAACTGAAGATCAAAGTGATAAGAGGGAGTTAATGGTCCAAGTCTGGTACCCTACTGAAAACAGCAATAACAATAAGCGTGACACGCTGTTTCCAAATAATAAAGAAATGTTCAAAAAATATATTCAGAGCTTCTCTGCTTCTTTAAAGCTGCCTGAATTTGTGCTCAATTACTGGAAGTATAGTCAAACCAACTCTTATGAAAATGTAGAAATATTACCTTCTGCAACTCCTTATCCCGTGGTACTGCTATCTCATGGTATGGGAACCAGTAGAGTTCTACAAGCATCACAGGCGGAGAATCTGGCTAGTCATGGGTTTATCATAGTGACGATCGATCATACGTACAGCACCTTTGCTACCCTTTTTCCTGATGGACGTGTAACGGGATATACAACAAAGATGACTACCATAGATGACCGTAGAGAAATTGGGGAGATATGGACAAAAGACGTGGAGTTTGTAATCAATCAAATTGAAAAGCTGAATTCAGGTGCAATTGAAAGTCAATTCAAAGGGAAAATGGATTTAAATAACGTCGGCGCGATGGGGCATTCTTTTGGGGGTGCAACGGCGTTTAATGCAACGTATTTGGATCATAGAATCAAGGCCGGGGTTAATATGGACGGGTCACTGAATGAAGTAGAAAATAGAGATGATATCAACAAGCCGTTTATGTTCATCAGATCGGGAAGTTTTAAAGACTGGTTAGTCAATTTTGAAAATGATAGAAATTCGGATGACGAAGTCAATAAATTTCTTTCAGATGAGCTGCACATTATGAAAAATGTTATCGAACATGGGGGAAATGTGATTTATATAGAAGGAACCCAACACTTCAATTTCACGGATCTTCAATTCTATTCGGAGCTGATTAAGCTGTCAGGGATCACAGGAGACATCAATGGTAAAAGAGGGTCAAGTATCGTAAATCAATATGTACTCGATTTCTTTAACAAGCAATTGAAAGGAACGGGTGGAAACCTGATTCAGGGGCCGAACGACAACTATCCAGAGGTGAAATTTATAGATTCGGAAGAACTCTAATCAGCCAAATCATTCAAACTTAGGAGATGATGTGAATGAGACGACACAAGGGGAAGTGTACTTCAATTACTGCCTTAACTCTGGTATTAACGATGTTAGCTCCAATGTCAGTCATGGCCGCACCAGCTACGAGTAACAACAGTGATCTGACGTATGAACCAACCAAGAAAATAGTAGCGGAGAAGGCGAAGATCCTTACCGAGACGTATGGTACAACTAGTGTGCAATATGCATTAATGGATGACGGAGAGATCGTAGTGTCCGGTCAGACAGGCAAGAACGATCTAGAGGATAAGGTACCGCTTACTTCAAATACGATCTATGGTATAGGATCAACTAGCAAAATGGTGCTTACAGCCGCTGTGATGAAGCTGGTTGGCGAGGGAAAGGTAGATTTGGATCTGCCTGTAGTGACCTATTTACCTGATTTTAAAATGAAAGATAACCGCTACACACAAATCACACCACGTATGTTGTTGAATCATTCCTCCGGTCTGTTAGGCAGCACCGGAAGCAATGCCACATTATACGGGGATAACGATACGTATTCACATGACACGTTTCTGGAGCAATTGGCGAATCAACACCTGAAGGCTGATCCTGGCGCATACTCGGTGTATAGTAACGACAGTTTTACATTGGCCGAGATTTTAGTTGAGAGAGTGAGCGGCATGGGCTTTACAGCTTTTATACACCACTATTTTACGGAACCTCTGGACATGAAACATACTAAAACACCACAGGATGTCGTTGACCCAGCAGCAATGGCGGGGATATATTCTCCATTGGTTAAGGATCAGCTTCCACAAGAGAATTATAATATCATCGCTACTGGAGGCATCTATTCCACCGCTGAGGATCTTGTGAAATTTTCACAAATCTTCACAGGAGAAGTCGATGGCATTCTATCCAGTAAGTCGGTAGAAGCCATGGCGCAAGAAGAATATAAAAGAGGTATGTGGCCGGAGGATAGCGACACGTCCATCTCTTACGGGCTAGGGTGGGATAGTGTGAATTTGTACCCATTCAGTGAATATGGCATCAAGGCCGTGACGAAAGGTGGAGATACGATATCGTATCACTCATCTCTAATCGTACTGCCGGAATATAATCTGGCTGCGGCCGTTACCTCATCAGGGGGAACGAGTGCCAGAGATCAGTTCATTGCAAGTGAATTATTACTTAGCGCACTTGAGGAAAAGGGTATTATTACGGAACGAAAGCCGGAAAAATCTTTTGGCGTGCCAGTGAAGGCAGATATGCCTAAAGAAAATGCCACATATGCAGGTATATATGGCGCCAATAATTCGGTTAAGAAGGTTGAAATTAATGCTGGAAAAATGACTGTATCCGCGCTAACAGCTCCAAATAACCCAGCTCAAACATACACATATACTTCAGATGGTACGTTTGTTAACGATAAAGGCACAGAAAAGCTGAAATTCGTTACGGAACAGAATGGAAGGACGTATCTGTGGTCTCGATCTTATATTTCCTTGCCGGGACTGGGACAGTTGGCGTTCTCCGAATATACGGCGGAGAAGCTGGAAGCCAATGAATTATCCCAGGATATTACCGCCTCATGGGAGCAGCGTGAAGGTAAGAGATACTACGTGGTGAATCAGAAGTATTCATCAACTGTATATCTCCATTCATCACCAATCCTTTCTTTCCATATGAATGAAGAGACCCCAGGGTATATGACCAATAGTAAGATTATTGGAGCCAACGAAGCAGTCACGGATCTGCAAATCCCTGGTATGGCAGGACGGGATTCAAAGGAAATTTATTTCGCTGAAAAGAACGGAGTGGAGTACATTACAGCTCTAGGTAGTGTGTACGCCAGTGAGGAAATAGTACAATCACTCTATTCGGGTAAACAATCTGTAACAACGATTCAAGCAGATGGTTATGCCAAATGGTTTTCGGTGCCAGCAACGGTGAATGGAAAACTCATGACCGTTAAACTGCCTTCAAATGGCGCCTTTGCCGTATATGATCAGAATGGTGTATGTATTAATCACACCGTGGTCAGCGGTAAGAATGAGGTTGTTTTACCGGAAAACGGACGCATTGTATTTGCTGGTGACGTTGATTCCACATTTGAAATTTCATTAAAATAAGCGAAATTTTTATCCCCTTTAAGTTTCTCATAAAGGGGATATTTTTATGGAGAAAAAAAGGACGAATCAAGTATCATGAATCATCATGTACGCAAAAAAAGAATTTGCCTGTTCATATTCAGTTCATATAGCCGTCACGAAGAGTACATCTATATTCGTTAAGATTATTTTAGCACCAAGAAAGATGCTCTAAAAAAGAGATAATGACAGGAGAAGATGCAAATGATACAACAAGAGAAAATAAACGTAGTCAAGAGAACAGTCAAAAAACGAACTTCAATTGCAGCTTTAACGCTAGTGTTAACCATGTTAGCCCCGCTATCTGCAATGGCCGCACCGGCTGCCATGAATAACAGCATTAACCTTACGTATGAGACAACAAAGAAAACCGTAATCGAAAAAGCCAAATTACTGACTGAAACGTACGGTACGACGAGTCTGCAATATGCGCTCATTGATGGTGGAGAGATTACGGTGTCCGGTCAAACGGGGAAGAACGATCTAAACGACAAGGTACCTCTTACTACGAACACGATCTATGGCATTGGTTCAACCAGTAAAATGATGGTTACAGCCGCTGTAATGAAGCTGGTTGACGAAGGCAAGATCGATTTGGATGTGCCTGTAGTGAACTATATGCCTGATTTTACAATGAAAGATAACCGATACAAACAGATTACACCCCGTATGTTGCTGAATCATTCCTCTGGTCTTCTGGGCACCTCAACCAGCAGTGCCACATTGTACGGAGATAATGACACGTATTCACATGATACGTTTCTCGATCAATTGGCGGATCAAAACCTGAAGGCAGATCCCGGTGCATACTCGGTCTACAGCAACGATGGCTTTACGTTAGCCGAGATTCTGGTTGAAAGAGTGAGCGGCCTCGACTATACCGCATTTATACACAAGTATTTCACGGAGCCTTTGGATATGAACCATACCAAAACACCACAGGATGTGGTTAATCCGGCAGAAATGGCGGGAATCTATTCCCCTTTTTATGAGGGACAACTTCCAAAAGAGAATTATAATGTCCTCGGTACTGGAGGTCTGTATTCCACCGCTGAAGATCTGGTGAAATTTTCACGAATCTTCACGGGAGAGGTCAATGGCATTCTTTCCAGTAAGTCTGTAAAAGCTATGGCGCAGGAAGAATATAAAAGAGGCATGTGGCAAGAGGATAGCGATACGCTGATGTCTTACGGGTTGGGGTGGGATAGTGTGAACTTGTTCCCATTCAACGAATACGGCATTCAGGCTGTTATGAAAGTTGGAGCTACGTTATCTTATCAATCTTCACTCGTCGTACTTCCGGAATACAACATGGCTGCAGCCGTGATCTCTTCAGGCGGAGCAAGCATAACCAATCAATTCGTTGCGAGTGAGTTATTACTTAGCGCACTTGAAGAAAAGGGCATTATTAAAGAACGGAAACCGGAAAAATCATTTGGTGTACCTGTGAAGGCTGATATGCCTAAAGAAATCTCCAAGTTTGCAGGGATATATGGTGGCAATAATTTAGTTACGAAGATCAAAATAAATAAGGCTGGACAAATGACGGTCTCCTATCTCACGGCTCCAAGTAATCCGGTTCAAGAATACACCTATACATCAGATGGTACTTTTGTGAGTGATGATGGTACAGAAAAGTTGAAATTCGTTGTGGAGAAAAATGGGAATACCTACCTGTGGTCTCGATCTTATATCTCCATTCCAGGACTCGGACAGGTGGCTTTCTCAGAATATAATGCGGAGAAGCTCAAAGCCAATACATTACCCAAGGAGATTAACGCTGCATGGGCAAAGCGCGATGGTAAAAAATATTATCTGGTGAATGAGAAATACACATCAATGCTCTATCTTAATGCTACATCGATCCTGCCTATTCATATCAATAAAGAGAATCCAGGGTATATGTCCAATAATAAAATTATTGGAGCCAACGAAGCAGCCAATCAATTGCAGATTCCGGGTACTGCCGGACGAGATACGATGGACATTCATTTCTCCAAAAAGAACGGAGGAGAGTATCTTACATTTTCAGGTTTTGTATACGCCAGTGAGGAAATGGTGAAACCAATCTATTCGGGTAAACGATTCGCAACAACCATTCAAGCAGATGGATATGCCAAATGGTTTTCGGTACCCGCTACTGCGAAAGGAAAAGTCATGACAGTGAATTTGCCTGCAAATGGAGCCTTTGCTGTCTATGATCAGAACGGAATTTGTATTAATCACAGCGTGGTCAGCGGTAAGAATCAGGTCGTATTACCGGAGAACGGTAGGATCGTATTTGCAGGTGAGGTCGGTTCGAAGTTTGCTATTTCATTGGAAAAGTAAATACGAGCTAGTCTACGAGGCTGTCCTATAATGTCATTACTGACCTTATAGGACAGTATTTTTTTGTGTAAATATTTTCTCTAAGCTACAAGGCTGGTAGCAATTCTGGATAATTTGTTCAATATGACGGCTTTTTTTGTTTATAAATATAAGTTCTAACCCTTACAAGAAGCAAGTTAAGGCCATGGTTGTTGTGTGTTCTATGAGCTTTGTGGATGATCTTCTCACTTGTTACCAGCTTTAAATAGTTTATAATGATTAGATAATAGTAGATATTTTAATCTATAAATATTTATAATAGACTATAATATGGTGACAATTGACACAGAAAAGGTGTGTTTCTAGGGACGCCTTGCTTTTTAATGCTAAGCAGGAGCGCCTACTCTTTTTTTCAAATATACGCGATAAGGAAGGTTATCATGAGCAACATGCAGAAGAAAACAGACGTTATCTTAATTGGTGCCGGAGTCATGAGCGCAACATTGGGATCCTTACTGAAAGAGTTAGCACCTGAATGGGAAATCAAAGTGTTTGAGAAACTCGCAAACGCGGGAGAAGAAAGCTCTAACGAATGGAATAATGCCGGTACAGGACATGCTGCACTATGCGAACTTAACTATACAGCTGAAAAATCGGATGGATCCGTAGATATTAGCAAAGCTGTAAAAGTGAATGAGCAGTTTCAGCTTTCAAGACAGTTCTGGTCTTATCTTGTAAATAGCAATCTGATTCGTAATCCCCAGGACTTTATCATGCCAATACCTCATATGAGTTTAGTGCAAGGGGAAAATAATGTAACGTATTTGAAAAAACGTTTTGAAGCGCTGTCAAACAATCCCCTGTTTCAAGGGATGGAATTTTCCGATGACCCTAACAAGCTGGAGGAATGGATTCCACTTATCATGGAAGGCCGTACATCGAATGATCCGATAGCGGCAACAAAAATCGATTCTGGGACGGATGTTAACTTTGGCGCTTTAACGCGAATGTTATTTGACCACTTAAAGAGTAAAAACGTTGAGATCAACTACAAGCATAGTGTTAAGAATATGAAACGTACTAGCGACGGCTCGTGGGAAGTGAAAGTGCATGATATTAATAGCGGTAAAATCGAGTACCATACTGCAAAATTCGTCTTTATCGGTGGTGGAGGCGGAAGTCTGCCTTTACTGCAAAAAACCGGTATTCCTGAGTCAAAACATATTGGTGGGTTCCCGGTAAGCGGGCTATTTTTGGTATGTAACAATCCGGAAGTTGTAGCGCAGCATCATGCAAAAGTGTACGGTAAAGCTAAGGTCGGAGCTCCTCCCATGTCTGTTCCGCATCTGGATACAAGATATATCGATAATCAAAAATCATTGCTGTTTGGACCGTTTGCCGGCTTTTCACCAAAGTTCTTAAAAACAGGTTCGTATTTTGACTTGATAGGTTCCGTAAAACCGAATAATGTCTTCACGATGTTGGCAGCAGGCGTAAAAGAGATGGCATTGACAAAATACCTGATCCAACAAGTGTTGCTATCGAATGAAAAGCGTATGGAAGAATTACGTGAGTTTATTCCGAACGCTAAAAGTGAGGACTGGGATATTGTGGTAGCGGGCCAGCGTGTGCAAGTTATCAAAGATACGGATGCCGGTAAAGGAACACTTCAATTTGGTACAGAAGTTGTTAGTGCTGCTGATGGCTCGGTAGCTGCATTGCTTGGTGCTTCTCCGGGTGCTTCTACTGCCGTTCACGTTATGCTTGAGGTATTAGAAAAATGCTTCCCACAACATATGAAAGAGTGGGAACCGAAAATAAAAGAAATGATTCCTTCTTATGGCATGTCACTAGTGGAAAACCCAGAGCTTTTCCAAAAAATTCATACTTCAACAGCGCAGACGCTTGGTCTAAGCGAAAAAGAACTGGCCTATAGTTGAAAAGGTAATGATTGAAAAAACAGAGATGGAGAATGAAAAGAGCCGCGATACTTCGCAGCTCTTCTTTTTCTTTTTTTTGATTAAATTAGGAAAATACAGAAAAATTACCGATCTTATTCCGCTTAGCTTGGTACGATACCAACTCCGTTAATTTTCATTAATATAATCATAAACGGGTAACCAATTGTTAATGGTTTTCAATTGTAAGTAATCATTATCGATTGTTTTTTGTTTATTATCTTGTGTTCCTCTATATACTTCATCAGATATATCGCACATACCTAAATGAATCCTTACTCCAGTCCCTGGATCTATATATAACCCTTTCTCAAAAACCTTTCCATGGTTATCTCTTACATTGTGTATTCGTGAACAAATGATGCAATAGTACATACATATTCACCTCTTCTTATGAAGATATTCAAAACACGTTTCCGAGCGTCGTTATCAGTCAAACAGTTTTAAAATCTCCACCACCTAACCTATTTTGAAATCAGCATATGAAAAATGTTGAGAGGAGTGCAGGTCCATTGAGATCGTATTGATAAAATTGCAACGTATATTTCATTCGACTTCCATCCATCGTTATCCAACCACTAAAATCGATGCGATACCGAATCATATGAGGAATTAGAATTTGTATTGAGAATGATGAGCATGAAGCATGCTCCTTACATATGTTGATAATAACTCAATTTTAAATCACTTAGGAAGGGTTGAGCTCGATGTCAAGGGATTCAAATGTCGGATTTTTAGTAAAGTCATTGTTGAAGAAACATTCGCTTTCGATGCGTAAACTTAGCGTACTAACAGGAATCGATACAGCAACGATTTCTCGAATTGTTAATGGCAAACAACCAGCAAAACTGAATCACTTAAAACAATTTGCTAACCACTTGCATATTCCATTAGAGAAATTAGTTAACGCTTCTTTTGATGTTATGGAATCAGAAGGTGATCCTCCTAGAGATATTCATTACTCCGTTGACACTATTCAAGAATTCCTTGGATCATCCTATTTATTTGATCAACAATATACTACAGATCGTGTTAAGCAGGAATTAACGAAGTATGAACAGTATGCACAGACAGCCGAGGGAAGTCAGATGATATATGATGATTTTTGCTCAAAAGTCGAAAAAGTAAATAGTGCAGGCCCATTTATTGAACAGTTGAAACAAATGTATGAAAAATATTGCCATGAGAATACTCCTACTAACGAACGTGTTGTACTGGGGAGTGGGCTCTTATATTTCATTTTATCCGCCGATATTATCCCTGATTATTTATTTCCAATCGGTTATTTAGACGATGCTATTGCTGTACAACTTGTGCTACATCGACTTTTACAAATTAACCATCCTGCATAGTGTAACTTACCTGCTAAAAGTCCGATTTACCATTCAAGAGATGAATATGCGTCTTGGTAGCGTAACGGAAGAAGGATTTTCAAGGCTGGCCACACTCTTTGGGCATGTGCAAAATATCAGTGACACAGGCCCATCCGATATGATTAACGCAATTGAGTTAAGATGTTGATTCTCAACGAACCTACGGTAATGGAAGCCGCTAAAGCTTCGGTCTCGCAAATCGTCCGACAATTTCCGTGGACTGTACTACATTCATAAAAGCGTGAGGGTCGGTTTGGACTACCGTTTTTCGGACGGCCGCCAGTTCATAACGGGTGGTTACCGTCATAAGCGTGTAGTTTTCTTGCTCGCTGTACCCGCCCTCCGTATGGATGCACGTTATTCCATGGTGCAGTTTGCGCAGCTGACTAAGCATCTGATCTTTTTGCTTTGTTATGATGAAGCAGGTGACCTTGATATGCCCGACATGAATCATGTCGACCACTTTTCCCTTCACAAACGTAGACAGCATGGAGTAAAGCGCCAGGTCCCAGCTCTGGAAAAAGCCAAGCGCCAAAATCACTATGCCGTTCATGAGGAACAGGATGTTACCCATCGGAACGTCCCGTTTGCGCGTTACGATGGAGCCGAGGATATCGAACCCACCGGTAGAGCCGCCGACTCGCAGTGAAAAGCCGATGCCCGCCGCCGAGATGATGCCGCCGAATACGGCGGCCAGAATAGGGTCTTTGGTTACCTGGATGACGGGAATCATTGCGATAAACCAAGTGGTGCTGACGACCGAGACGCAGCTAAGGACGATATATCTTCGTCCGACCGCCTTCCATCCCCAGAAGATAAGAGGGACATTAAGCAAAAAATAAACGATGGAAATATTCCACCCGGTTATATAACCAATGATGGAAGCAACCCCCGCAACCCCGCCGGATAAAAGCTGATGGGGAATCAGGAACAAGTTGAGACCAGCCGCCACAAGCAGGGAGGAGAAGAGAATTACTCCAACCTCCTGCAATGGTTTGAGCACAGTTTTAATCGGATTACTTGTAAACGGTAAGTATTGATTTTGATTCATGATCTGGGCCTTCTTTTCTCACTCTTTTAGTTATAAAAAAATGTTATCGGTATAAATTATCTTTTTTATCGTAATTCCAGACTATGACAAATATTATAGCGACAGAAGTGAATTAATAGGCAGTACAGCTATTTATGGACGCAACTGAAATTAGCGTTATTTGTATTGCACATTCACTAGAGTCTGTTAAACTTACGGGGAACGATAGTTACCATGACCAGGGCGAATACATTAGAGAATGAGATAAAACCTTATAGAAACGATGTTGATGATGAAAATTGAACTAGGACAACAACAAATAGAATTTCATGTGGAATACGGCCCACGCAAAAAGCTCTCGATCCATATCGACCCTTCGGGACTGGTTACAGTGAAGGCGCCGAATCATACAGGTGATGATGAGGTGATGAACGCCGTGAGGCAGCATGGGAGTAAGATTTTGAAGCAATTGCAGGCGATTGAGGCAGCTCGCACGGCTCCAAAGATCAGAGAATACGAAGAGGAAGGCAAGTTCCTTCATCTTGGCCAATACTATTCGCTTCATGAGTTAATCGAGACGAATGGGCGAACGAAAGAAGAGCTTCAACGTGATCTGAAGAAGTTCTACTTCGCAAGCTGTAAGAAGGTGATCGGGGAACGCATCAAAATCTATCAAAAGCAGCTGAAAGTCACACCGAAATCCTTCATAATCGAGGAGTCCCGAACGAAGTGGGGCAGCTGCAGTTCGGCTAAGCATCTCACCTTCAATTACCGTCTCGCGATGGCGCCCATTGAGGTCATTGACTACGTGGTCATTCATGAGCTCTGTCATCTCTTGCACATGAATCATGATCGATCCTTCTGGCGGCGCGTCGGAAGCGTGATGCCGGATTACAAAGCGAAGGAAGCGTTCCTCGCGAGGTATGGACAAGCCATGACGTTGTAATACTTTAGAGAACGATGAGAAGAGGAGGCGCTTCTATGGACGGGAACAAAACGGCATATGAATCGATCGATCATTATATTTCAACCTTTCCACCGGACATTCAGGAGATACTAGAGTCGATCCGGCAGGTCATCCGAGAGGCCGCGCCCGAGGCGACGGAGAAGATCAGCTATCAAATGCCGACGTTTGCGCAGCACGGCAATGTAGTGCATTTTGCAGCGTTCAAGCATCATATCGGCTTCTATCCAGCGCCTAGCGGGATTGGGCAGTTCGAGCAAGAATTGGCTCCTTATATCGCAGGCAAAGGAACGATACAATTTCCCTTAGGCAAGCCCATCCCGTACGAACTAATAACCAAGATTGTGAAGTTTAGAGTGGCTGAGAATATCGCCAAATCGGAACGGAAATCGTCAAAGAAGAAATAATGAAATGATGATCCTTGTAAGGAAGGCAGCTCCTCTGCCTTCTTTTTTAATTTCTGTTTACTGGGAGAAGTGAAAATGGAGAAGAAAAGGTCATTGAAAAATCTGACTTAACAACCATCGGTATTTTGCCGATATACATATTGATAGGAATTTATCTACCATGGGAGGGACAATATGGAATACTCAAAGTTAGGAAAACAATTTATTGGTGGAGAATGGAGAGAGGGCAAGAGCGGTAAAACGCTGCCTGACATCAATCCATATAATGATGAAGTTATCACCACGTTTCAAATAGGTAGCGTTGCAGACATTGATGATGCTTACCAAGCTGCCTATAAAGCGAAGCTGGAATGGGACAAAGTTAATCCTTACAAAAAACGCGACATCCTTGAGAATGCTGTTAAATATATAGAGGCGAATGAGGAAGAGATTACGTCCATTATTGTTCGGGAACTGGGTGGTACGCGTCTGAAAGCAGCATTTGAGATCGGTCTTGTGAAAAATATAATTAAGGAAGCGGCTACCTTCCCGCTTCGAATGGAGGGTAAGATTTTGCCTTCTACTGAGGATGGTAAGGAGAACAGGCTATACCGGATGCCAGCCGGCGTGGTTGGTGTTATCAGTCCGTTTAACTTCCCTTTCTTCTTGTCCATGAAATCGGTTGCTCCAGCACTGGGTGCCGGAAATGGCGTGGTGCTGAAGCCGCATGAGGATTCACCGATTACAGGTGGAACTCTGATCGGCAAGATTTTCGAAGAAGCGGGTGTACCGAAGGGCCTATTGAATGTAGTGGTGACAGATATTAAAGAGATTGGCGATGCATTCGTCGAGCATCCGATTCCGAGAATCATTTCCTTCACGGGTTCGACTAAGGTCGGAAGCTATATTGGCCAACTGGCAGTTAAGAACTTCAAAAAGCCGCTACTGGAGCTCGGCGGGAACAGCGCGTTCATTATCTTGGAAGATGCGGATATCGACTACGCGGTGCAAGCGGCAACATTCAGCAGATTCACGCATCAAGGGCAGATCTGTATGTCAGCCAACCGGATTCTTGTACAGAAGTCGATCTATCAGGATTTTGTAGATAAATACAAAGAGAAGGTCTCAACGCTTACAACTGGTGATCCGAGTGATCCGCAAACCATCATTGGACCCGTCATCAACAACCGTCAGGCAGAGACACTACAGAAGCTGATTGCGCAGGGCATTGAGCAGGGCGCTGTCCCCCTGGTGCAAGGTAAGATTACCGGTAGAATGGTAGAGCCTACAGTCCTCGTAAATGTCAAACCGGATATGGTTGTAGCTCAAGAGGAGTTGTTCGGCCCGGTTGTGTGTATCATTCCGTTCGAAACGGAAGAGGAAGCGATTGAAATTGCCAACGATACGCGTTTTGGTCTTAGCGGGGCAATTCACACCTCCAATCTTGAGCGTGGTGTAGAAATAGCGAAGAAGGTCCACACTGGTATGATCCATGTGAACGATGTCACGATTAACGACGAGCCGATTGTAGCTTTTGGCGGTGAGAAGCAGTCCGGCTTGGGCCGTTTGAATGGGCAATGGAGCCTGGATGAGTTTACCACGATGAAGTGGATTTCGGTTAACTACGGACAAAGGAGATTCCCGTACTAAGGGCTGGGGGAGAAAGCATGAATAACGTGACTGAAGGGCAAACACAGCATGAGTTGATCAGAGCTTTTGTAAGGGTAGCTCCACTGCTGAAAAGTCTCACTAATGATGATATCACAGTTGGCATTTATGACACGGAGAAGCTGATCATCAACATTCCGGGCAATACCTTCTCGCTGAATGTCAGCCCGGGGGACCCCCTTATGGAAGGGGATATTGTGACAAATGCGATTAGGAATAATACAGCTTTATCGGCTGTCGTTCCGAAAGAGCTGTTTGGTTTTCCGCTTGCTGCACGCGCGATACCGCTGCATGACGAGCAGGGCAGGGTTATCGGTGGTGTAGGTATGGGTACAAGCCTCGAGAAAGCGAATAAGCTTTTTGAGATGGCCGAGAGCTTTTCTGCTATTGTCGAACAGACAACTGCGTCCATTGAAGATATCAGCCAATCCGTTTCTCACCTTACGGACCGTGTGACCGAAGTAACAAACCAAATGAAGGACGTTAGCTCCAGTGCGCAGCAGATCGGTAAGATTTCCACTGCTGTTAAGGGGATTTCGGATCAGAGTAACATGTTAGGGCTTAATGCTGCCATCGAAGCGGCAAGAGCAGGGGAAGTAGGCAGAGGCTTCTCCGTCGTTGCCGATGAGATCCGGAAGCTAGCGACGAGCTCCAAAGAGAATGTGGACCAGATAAATGGCATCACTAAGAATATTCAGGAACTTTTGCTGGGGTTAAATCATGCCTTTTCTGATATTCACACTCTAACCGATAGCCAGTCAGGGGCGATTCAGGAATTCACTGCAACGATCCAGGAGATTAGTATTAAAGCAGAGGAATTAGCGCAGGTTGCTGAAGAAACACTTTTTTCTAAAGAAAACGGGCAATAGGAAATCAGAATTCTCCTCTTATACATTAGTCTTGTCTATTGACCAATAGGAATTGGAAGAAGAAATACAGCTATCATGTATTTCTTCTTTTTTTGTTGTTACCACTTATGAATTGTCAGAAAAAGAGGCGCGCCGAAGTCTATAACATGAAAGCAATTATATTTTAGAAAGAGGGAAAATACATGTTATCTTACATTGGAAATGGCGCGTATTGCTATGCAAACTCTTTATCCATGCTTTTGGAGACGATTGGTGAGAAGGTGTCACCTGCATTACTCGAAGTCCTCTCTGGCGTAGGGATCGGGGCGACATGGATCGAGCAGCCAAAGTTGCTCTTTTTCGGAGAAGTGATTCCAGATCGGGGTGTTAGCCATGCGCTCGAACTTCTTGGCTATGAATGGAAGGAGATATCAGGTGATGTAGAGGGTGAGCCGCCTTTAGAAGAATTACGGCGTGATTTGAAGTGTGGACCTGTTTTGCTCGGCCCCCTTGATATGGGGCATCTGACTTATAATCCAAACGCAGCGTATTTGGGTGGTTCCGATCATTTTGTACTCGCTTATAAGATTGATGACAATGCGATATATCTACATGATCCCGCAGGATTCCCTTTTGTAAGCTTGCCATTATCGGAGTTTGTGTTAGCGTGGAAAGCTGAAAGCATCATTGATCGAGTCTTCTCTTATCATTATTGGGCAGCTCCTAAACGTAAGGACAGTCCGTCAGAGAATGAGATATTTGCGAATGCGGTTTGTTACTTTCGAGAAATCTATCAAACAAGTGCATCAGCTGCTCCTAACTCCGAAGTGTTATATGGAAAAGAAGCGATCTTGCGTGTAGTAAAACGGATCAAGGAAGAAGAAGGGCTCATGCCAGCGGAAATTGCTCATTTCTCTTATTTTGCTTTCCAACTAGGGGCGAGGAGAGCTATGGATTATGCTGAATTTTTCATCAAGAATGCTCCTGAACTAGCTGCGATCAAAGAGAAGCAGGCAAAGCAATTCGGACGTTGTCACACTCTGATTGTGGAGAAAAATTTTCAGGCTCTCGCCGATGCCATGCATGAGTTAGCTGAGATGGAAGAAAAATTCCGTCGAGTAATTTGTGAAAGTTAATTCAGTTTGTTTTTAAAAAAACTCGCTCTTTCGTTGAATTGAACTGTGAGCCACAAGAAGGACACTTTGAAAATAGTAATCCTCTTGTGAAAGGGTTATGAATACAAATAACATACATGAAAAAAAGCGAAGGCTTCCTCAATCTCATTGAGGAAGCCTTCGTTTATCTTAACTATAGGGACTTTTTCAGTGCCCCCAAACAATAATATCACATGTAGGGTTGAAAATTTAAGGAAAAGTTAAGGAACGAAATTCATAATGGGCCTATTAACATTTATAGATGGAGGAATAAAAATGGAACAGTCCAAACAAAATCTAATAAAAACTTTACTCATTGTAAATCTGGTGATAAGTACTTGTGCAGCCATTGGGGTTGGATATATAGCCTATAAACAAAGTACAAGCCCCAACTTTTCAGACATGAGATCAAGAGGGGACGGTCAGATGTTCCCGGGTAATGGACAATTCCAGCCGGGGCAAAACCAGCCAGATCAAGATCAGTCAGGTCAAAATTAATGATAAAAGGAGATAGAAATTTGAAAAAATGGATTATTATTTCAGTAATTGTTGTTGTAATAGGAGGAGTAAGTGGCTGGTTATTATTGGGTAAAAAAAATCAAGCTCAAAGTGTTGCGGATGTAGCACAAACAACAACAGTACAAAAAGGAAAATTAGAGGTAACCGTTAGTGGTTCAGGTTCGGTTACAGCAATTACAGATCAAGATGTAACAGCAGATAATACAATTCTTGTTGTAGATAGCGTAAATGTAGTATCTGGAGATACAGTAGATAAAGGTGAAACACTTGTAACGTTTAAGAATGGTGTTGTTGTTACGGCTCCATATAATGGAGAAATCACAGCAATTAATGTGAAAAGCGGCAGCGGTGCTTCACGAGGAACAGTCCTTCTTCGTATCGAAGATGAAGATGGAATCATTTCACCAGTAACAAGAGGAGACAATAATGTTGCAGATAGCTTAAACGGCGGAAGTACTGGTGGAAATAGCTTGACAGCGGATACTGTTAGCGTAAAGGAAGGAGATGTTGTAAAAGCAGGCGCAACACTTGTAACCTTTACAGATGGAAGTATCTTAAAAGCTTCAGTTGCTGGGACAATCACTAGCCTTTCTGTTGCAAGCGGTGATTCTGTACAAATTTCGGAGACAGTTGCACACATAACAAATTACAGCTCATTGCAAACAACCATTAGTGTTGATGAATTAGATATTACAAAAGTACAAGTAGGGCAGTCGGTAAAAATAACAGCAAGTGCATTTGAAGATGAAACATTCGAAGGGAAAGTAACGAAAGTAGCAGAAGAAGGAACATCATCAAATGGAGTTTCTACATTTGACGTTACTGTAAAAATCACGGAACCAAAAAGCTTAAAAATTGGTATGTCAACAGAAGCAAGTATCACAATAGAGAGTAAAGAAGACGCACTATATGTTCCAGTAGAAGCCGTGTATAAAAGCAAAGATGAAAAATATGTACTAGTTCCTGCAACTTCTGACGATTCCACACAATCTACAAAAAAAGTAACAGTAGAAACTGGTATTTCAAATGATACGTTTGTAGAAATAACAAGCGGGTTAACTGTAGGAGAGTCAATTCAAATACCGATAGTACAATCTAGTGGTAATTCTTCTCGAGGAGGAATGATGATGCAAGGTGGTGGCTTCCCAAGTGGTGGAGGCCCAAGTGGTGGAAGCTTCCCTAGTGGCGACTTTGGAGGAAGAAATGGAGGCGGTGCTCCATCAGGCGGCAGTGCTCCATCAGGTGGACGAGGTGGGAACTAATGACTATTCATGAGCCGATTATTCAAATTAAAAACATGCAGAAAGTGTATGAACTTGGCGGCGAAACAGTATTGGCTCTTCAAAATGTTTCTATCGATATTCAAAAGGGCGATTTTATATCTATCATAGGCCCATCGGGCTCCGGAAAATCAACATTTATGAACATGATTGGATGTTTAGATCGACCGGATTCAGGTCAATTCTTATTAGATAATAAGGAAATAGGGAAAATGAAGAGCGCCCAACTTGCGACCATTCGAAACGAAAAAATAGGTTTTATTTTTCAAAACTTCAATCTTATATCGAAGCTAACAGCAGTTGAGAATGTCGAACTTCCACTCATTTACCGAGGAATTAAAGCGGCGAAACGAAGAGAAACTGCATTAGAAGCATTAGAAAAAGTAGGATTGGTAGATAGAGCGAATCATTTGCCTTCTCAATTGTCTGGTGGTCAGCAGCAACGTGTTGCAATTGCGCGCGCGTTGGCAGGGCATCCTCCTATTTTACTAGCAGATGAACCAACTGGTGCACTAGATAGTAAAACAAGTAAAGAAATTTTAGAGATTATGAATTCATTAAATGAGCAGGGGCATACTATTATTCTCATTACGCATGATTTAGATGTTGCTAAAAAAGCAAACCGTGTTGTTCGTATTCACGATGGACAACTCTATGAGAATGGAGGTGAATGGTTTGCAGACGCTCAGAATGGCACTGAAAAGCATCAAAGCAAATAAAATAAGAGCACTCCTAACGATGCTGGGGATTATTATCGGTGTATCCTCTGTTATAGTCATGGTTGCGATAGGACAAGGATCAACAAAAGAAGTACAAGAGCAAATTGGCAGCCTGGGTACAAATGTATTAACTATAACAGTTACGGGTTCGGATGTTACATTTAAAGAAAAGGACGCAGAACAGATTCAAGCTATCAGTGGTATTAAAGAAATTGCACCAACAGTGTCAGGAAGAGTGGCGGTTAAAAACGGAAGAAATAACGTGCAAGTGTCAATGATTGGAACAACTTCTTCCTACTTAGATGTCCGTGATTTACAGCTACAATCAGGACGCTTCATTGCTGACTTGGATCATGATAATCATTCAAAAATTGCAGTACTTGGTTCAGACACTGCCCAAACATTATTCGGACTGGGTGATCCGGTGGGAGAATATGTAAAGGTGAATGGAACATCCTATAAAGTTGTTGGGGTTCTTGAATCAGTTGGAAGTTCATTAGGAACAAGCGGAGATAATATGATTATTGTTCCTCTTAGCACAGGCCAACGTTTAGCTTCTACTACTAATATTGGGACAACATATGTGAAGGTAGAAAATGAAGATGTGAATAATTTCGTATCAAGTCGAATTGAAAGAACGATGAATTCAATTGTAGGTAGTGCGGATAGTTATAGTGTATCAAGTCCAAAGGATTTAATGGAAACTGCATCATCTGTCAATGAAACCATGACATTAATGTTAGGCGGAAGTGCAGCAATTTCTCTTATCGTTGGTGGGATTGGTATAATGAACATTATGCTTGTATCCGTTTCAGAACGGACCAAGGAAATTGGTATTAGAAAAGCAATTGGAGCAAAGCGTGGAAACATACTGCTTCAATTCCTTATTGAAGCAATTATATTAAGTTCATTCGGTGGAATCATTGGAGTAGGAATTGGGGTAATCAGTGCTCAAATATTTACTTTAGCCACGGGTACAACAATAGCATATTCCATATCTGTTATGCTGTTATCATTTGGTTTCTCTTTATTAGTTGGAGTTGTATTCGGTGTATTTCCGGCGAATAAAGCGTCTAAGCTTGATCCGATTCAAGCGCTTCGATATGAATAGAACAAACAAAGCGATCGTGTAATGCGAACGCTTTGTTTTGTTACTATGTAAGAAAGGAGTGACACACGATGCGTATATTAGTAGTAGAAGATAATGTATCCTTGCTGCAGTCTATTGATCAAATTTTATCTGAAGAATTTGAAGTGGATTGCGCAGACAATGGAGAAGAAGGGCTATTTATGGCCATGCAAAATATATATGATTTGATTGTCCTTGATGTTATGCTTCCGGAAATGGATGGATTTGAGGTCATACAAAGGATACGCGGAGGACATATTGAGACCCCTGTTTTGTTTTTGACTGCTAAAGATTCATTAGAAGATCGGGTCAGAGGATTGGACTCTGGAGGAGATGATTACCTGACCAAGCCTTTTCAAGCACAAGAACTACAAGCGCGTATTCGGGCGTTATTGAGAAGAAGCGGCAGTCTGACGACAAATCAAACGATTCAATATCGAGGGATTGAACTATTTGGAAAAGAAAAAGCCATTTTAATGGATGGCCATCCTATAAAATTAACGTTAAAACAGTATGAAATGCTGGAATATATGATTCAAAACAAAGGTGCCATTTTGACGAAAGAACAACTTTACGATCGAGTATGGGGATTCGACTCCGATACAACAATCGGCATAGTAGAAGTATTTGTCCATCATCTGCGCAAAAAAATGGAACCGTTCGGGTATCATAAAGACATCCAAACGGTACGCGGTATCGGATATATTTTGACGGAACAGTAGGAGAGAATGGGATGTTTCAACGAACCCGTATTAAACTCACTATTTTAAATTCATTAGTCTTCATCATATTAATTGGAGTTTTTACAGCCGTTATTTATTCGTATGCTCAATCGCGTTTGTATCGGGATGTAAACAATGACTTGCTTGAGGCGGTAGAACGTGTAGTTGGGTCAGGGCAACGTAGGTCCCTTATACGGCCGGATGGATTGTCGAGTGGACCTAGAGATTCCCGTATTTCTTTAATAATATGGAATGAAAAAAATGAACTGATTACTTTAAATGAGGATGGAACAATTTTTGCCGACAATGAATCAAAATTTCGCCCTAAAGAGTTAGGAATGCTTCTAGACACAGAAGCAGAAGGGTACCACTTTAGAACAATTGCAAAAAAGGTTCACCATCCAAATTTTGGGGTAATAACGGCGCAATTTGCAAGAAACATTACTTCCGAGAAAGACATGCTTCAGACATTGTTATTAATTTTAGTTATCGGTTCCAGTATTGGAAGTATGTGTGCGATTGGTGCGGGATTCTTTTTGGCTGAAAGGGCGCTCGTTCCAATTAAAAAAGCATGGCAAAAGCAGCAGCAGTTTGTGTCAGACGCTTCTCACGAATTAAGAACACCTTTAGCTGTTATCCAGACTAAGACAGATCTATTGTGGCGTTCCCCGACTTCTACTATACAAGATAAGGCAATAGATATATCTGTCATATCAAAAGAGGGGCGACGATTGTCAAAGCTGGTTGCCAATTTGCTTACTTTGGCGCGTTCTGATTCAGATCAGCTAGAAATGGAAAAGAAAGAGTTTTCATTAAGTCATTTGTTGAATGAATTAATCGAACATTACTCAGAAATAGCTTTATATCAAGAAAAAGAACTTGTATTAGATGCCCAATCTTCTGTCTTTCTTATCGGAGACAAGGAGAGAATTCATCAATTAATGGTCATTTTATTAGATAATGCTATAAAGTATACGAAAGAGGGAGGAAAAATTTTGATTTCTTGTTCCCAGACCTCTAATTCCGTATTAATAAAAGTACAGGATAATGGCATTGGTATTGAGGAAGATAATATATCCAAAATATTTGATCGATTTTTTCAAGTGGATAAATCCCGGACTGAAGAAGCGGGAGTTGGTCTTGGGCTAGCTATCGCAAATTGGATTATTGACAAACATCATGGCAAAGTAAAAGTACAAAGCAAGGTTGGAGTGGGAACATGTTTTGAAATTATTTTTCCAAAGAATCAAAAGCTATAAAGAAAATTGGGACCGTGTAGACCATAAATTTCTTATCAATTGTTACTTTGGGAAACGTGTGAAAGCGATTGTAACATGAAAAAGGGCTAAGTCAAATATTTGACTTAGCCCTTTTTCAAATGTTGCGGAATGCGTAGCACCATCCAAGCTACACTTACTGATAACGTAACGAAAAAACGGATAACGCCGTTATTCACTTCTTCGGTTTAGCGTACGTCTGATGGCTCATCCGCAACCTTAAGTTTATCGTTAAGCACATTATCCTCAAGCACGCTGAATTTGTCACCGTATACTTTTGTAATATGTTTTTCACCCCATGCACAGAGCAAATCCAGAATTCCGCTCAAACTCATGCCGTAGTCGCTCAGCTCATATTCCACTTTTGGCGGAACCTGGTTATGGATAATGCGATTGATCACACCATCATCCTCCAGCTCCCGCAGCTGCTGAGTCAGCATTTTTTGTGTGATATGAGGCATGAGACGCTTCAACTCGCTTGTTCGTTTACGACCATGGGTCAGATGACACAGGATCACACATTTCCACTTGCCTCCGATGACTTCCAATGTCGCTTCTACTGCTATGTTGTATTTCTTCGCCTGCATAAACATCCTCCATATTCTTATGGGCACTAAAAAGTACCTAGGGTACTGACAGGTGCCTACATTACAAAAAAGTACGTTCTTCACACAATAAATGATATAGATCATAATAGCATTTGCCAGCTGGATTACACCATACTCAATATTTTCACATTATACAAGCAAGACATTGGACAGGAGGAAATTATCCATCATGGTTTTAGATAAAAAAAGTAGCATGTTTGCGCTGCTGGCGCTTGCCGTTACTGCCTTTGCTATCGGTACTACAGAGTTTATAAGCGTGGGGTTACTTCCGCTGATAGCGGAAGATATGAATATTTCAGTGACCACTGCAGGATTAACCGTTTCGATGTATGCACTCGGCGTTACCTTCGGTGCACCGATATTAACATCTTTAACTTCAAGGATGTCCAGAAAATCATTGCTGCTGTGGATTATGATCATTTTTATCATAGGAAACAGCGTGGCAGCCAGTGCATCATCCATTGGCATACTGCTTGCTGCACGCGTGCTCTCCGCCTTCTCTCATGGCGTATTTATGTCGATCGGTTCGATCATTGCAGCAAGCGTAGTACCAGAGGACCGTAGAGCATCTGCTATCTCCTTTATGTTCACTGGCCTTACGGTAGCTACGGTTACGGGTGTGCCGCTTGGAACATTTATCGGTCAGCAGTGGGGATGGAGACTAGCATTTGTCGCCATAATTGTGGTCGGTATTGTTGCATTTATCGCGAACTGTATACTTGTGCCATCGGAATTGCCCAAAGGGGAGCGCACTTCTTTCCGAGATCAGGTCAAGTTGGTGACGAATGGCAGACTGCTGCTTATGTTCCTGATCACCGCATTAGGTTATGGAGGGACCTTTGTCGTCTTCACTTATTTATCTCCATTGCTTCAGGATATAACCGGCTTTAAGGAAACTACGGTGGCCGTCATTCTGCTTGTGTATGGGATTGCCATCGCTGTCGGTAATGTTATCGGCGGGAAGGCAGCCAACCGGAATCCGCTCAAAGCTCTGCTCTATATGTTTATTGCCCAAGCGCTGGTGCTGTTCATTCTTACGTTTACGGCACCGTTTAAAGTGGCCGGTTTAATCACGATAATCCTAATGGGTTTTCTCGCTTTCATGAATGTGCCGGGATTGCAGGTATATGTCGTTATGCTGGCTGAGCGGTTTGTCCCAAGCGCCGTGGATATTGCTTCAGCGATCAATATTGCCGCGTTCAATGCCGGTATTGCCATCGGTGCTTTCCTTGGCGGTTTGATCACGAATTCGATGGGCATGATTCATACGGCATGGATTGGAGCATTGATGGTACTAGGTGCTATCGTACTCACGGGTTGGAGCTTGAAGCTGGAACGGAAGGATCAGCGGGAGCAGCAGAAACAGCAGGAGCAAGCAGCTTAAAATCGTTATTTTACATGAAGGGAGGTGGTGTCTTAAGCGTTCGGTCGGGGATATTATTGGGGAATTAACATTTTTACAAAAAATTATCGGAGGTTTATCAACATGACAGCAAAACACTTACAAGATACAACCACTTTATATAATGGAGTCAATATGCCTTGGTTTGGACTTGGCGTATTTAAAGTAGAAGAAGGACCGGAACTGGTAAGTGCCGTACGTACGGCAATCCAGCATGGGTATCGGAGCGTAGACACAGCCGCAATATACGGTAATGAAGAAGGTGTCGGGCAAGGAATTCGTGAGGGCCTGGTAGCTGCAGGTTTAAATAGAGAAGATCTATTTGTCACATCCAAAGTGTGGAATGCTGATCTGGGTTATGAATCGACAATGAAAGCTTACGAAGAAAGTCTTCAGAAGCTGGGTCTAGAGTATTTGGATTTATACCTCATACACTGGCCGGTTGAAGGGAAATATATAGAAGCATGGAAAGCGTTAGAGACGCTTTACAAGCAAGGACGCGTGAAAGCCATTGGCGTGAGTAATTTCCAGATTCATCACCTTGAACAATTAATGAAGGAAACCGAAATCAAGCCGATGGTGAATCAGGTTGAATATCACCCGCGACTAACGCAAACAGAACTGCAGTCGTTCTGTCAGTCGAACGGAATTCAGCTTGAAGCCTGGTCACCCTTAATGCAGGGTCAACTGCTCGATCAAGAGGAGCTTCGGAACATCGCGGAGAAACATCATAAATCCATTGCCCAGATTATTCTGCGCTGGGATTTACAGAACGGCGTTGTAACGATTCCAAAATCAACCAAGGAACACCGAATTATGGAGAATGCAGCTATCTTTGATTTTGAATTGTCTGGTGAAGATATGAAGCGCATCAACAGCTTGAATCAGGATCACAGAGTGGGTCCAGATCCGGACAATTTTGATTTCTAAGAAATCCACGTTTACGGCAACAATATAAGTGTAATGAATATTGTGGCTCTCCTTACTTCCAGTAGCTCTACCGGAACAAAGAGAGCCCATTCCTACATAGATGGAAGGAGAGAGCATTATGAATTTGGATCTACAGGGCAAAGTAACATTGGTAACAGGCTCAACGTCCGGCATCGGCAAAGCGATAGCAATGTCTCTTGCATCAGAGGGGCATCGGTCATTATTAATGGAAGACACGAGGATAAAGTGAAACAAACAATACATGACATTCACTCGAAGTATCCAGATGCCGAGTTGCGTTTTGTCGTAGCAGATCTTGGCACGGAGGAGGGTTGCCATCAGGTCAGGGAAGCTGCTCCGGTTGTTGATATTCTGGTTAACAATTTAGGGATCTTTGAACCTGCTGAATTCTTCGATATATCGGATGCGGATTGGTTCAAGTTCTTTGAGACAAATATTATGAGCGGTGTTCGGTTAACACGGCACTATCTGAAAAACATGATCAATCGCAATGAAGGCAGAATCATCTTTATCGCGAGTGAAGCAGCCATTATGCCTTCGCAAGAGATGGCACATTACAGTGCAACCAAGACGATGCAGCTGTCCCTTTCCCGGAGTTTGGCTGAGCTGACAACAGGCACACGCGTAACGGTGAATACCGTCATGCCTGGATCAACCCTTACCGAAGGTGTTGAGACGATGCTGAATACCTTGTACCCGGATGAGAAGTTTACCATCGAAGAAGCCGAGCAGCGGTTTATGAAGGAAAACCGGCCGACGTCTATTATTCAGAGACTGATTCAACCGGAGGAGATTGCGGATTTAGTTACGTATCTGAGCAGCTCCAAGTCCTCGGCCATTAACGGTTCAGCACTCCGAATTGATGGGGGCTTGGTACGAAGCGTGTTCTAAGGAAGAAAGCAGCTTGAATAAATAAGATATTCATTGGAACCGCGTAGATACGCGGTTTTTTAATTATATGGATATATAGTATAGTTATATTTTTCGATAGTGATTTAAGAGATTCTCTACTTTATCTTGGATAATTTGTTTTAGTGATTCAGGCTTCACTGATATAACATAATTACCATATCTCATAAAATAATTAGCTATAAACTCCTCTTCCCCTTGATTAAAAAATCCTTTAATGACTGTTTTATTCCCGATTTCTATTGTCATAGAAGGATAATGTTCTTTATAAAAAAGATCCTTTGCTTGTTCAAAAATCTCTACTTCAAAGTGAATACTCTTCTCAGATTGATACATTTCTAATGAACGACTAACGAGTTCATCTATAGAAAAGTGAGATTTGATTTCCCCTTCTTCAATAAAGGTTATTCTATCGCATCTGAAAACTCTATATTTATTCGTTTTTAACTCTATTCCAGTAGCATACCATTGACCAAACTTAGCGGAAATTTTGAAAAATTGAACATGGTAACTTTTTGTCTGATTATTTTTTACATATTGTATCTTACAGTTGCTCTCATTAAGAATGCTTTTTAGAATTTTATCTAAAAAACGACTGACATTATGATGCTGATATATTTCAAACTGTAGGACTTTTTTCATGTTGTGAATCTGCTCTATTTGTTTTTTAGAAAGACAGTTTTCAAATTTTTCATTTAGCTTAGTAACACTTAAATGAAATGGTGTTGATTGATAAGATTCTAACGTCAACATGGCAAAGTACAGAGCATACACTTCATCAATTGTAAAATTTATGGGGGATAGCAATCTATTTTTTAAGATGCCATATCGTCCATGTCTGCCATGTTCCGAAAAAATAGGCATACCTAATTGTTCTAATGAACTAATATCACGTAGAGCTGTACTTTTTGAAATATTGTATTTATTCATTAGGTCATTTAAATTAAAGAACTCTCGACTGTTTAAGTATCTTATCATGTCATTTAATCTTTCTGATTTATTCATATTAAATCTCCTCATTAAAGGTTTCATATTTTGATACCTTTATATATTATGATGAGTTCAAGGTCATATATCAAATGTATAAGATACTACCTGAAATCATTATATAAAAGGAGATTGATACCATGAGTACAACACTAGAAGTAGCTATTTTCTTATCCATGAACGGAAACGCACAAGAAGCTATACATTTTTACAAAAATCATTTTAACGCAGAGGAATTGTTACTTGTTACCTATCAAGACATGGCCAAACGTGACAGCTCCATACAGCTTACGGATGAAAAAAAGAATTATATTTCTCACTCCGTCTTATCCATCGGAAGAACAAAGGTAATGATAGCGGAAGATACAATGGATACCAGTGAAGAATATACAGTTGGCAATAACACTTCATTATGTATTCAAAGTGCTGACTTAGAGGAAATTGAACATTTTTATAATAGCTTAATTACAGATGATAGAGTGAAAATCATTGTTCCTTTATCTAATAATGTGTTCAGTAAAGCATACGGTATTATTGAAGACCCGTTCGGTATTCAAATACAATTAATGTTTGATGATAGATTACAATAAATAAATGTGTATTCCATACTTCGAAGTGAGCTTCAAATTGAAAATGTACTCGTGAAGACTAAAAAAAGCAGCTCGTTCCTCATCCGAGGGCGGGCTGCTTTTGCTCTGCTAGCTTCACCATTCGTTTCACATTTACAACAAAGGCGGTGAGGTACGCCTGTATTCGCATGCGAAATAGACCTCGGTATTTGGCTATTGCCATCCCGTGGAACCTCTTCATCTCTGCGTTCTTGTGTTCTATGATTGGTCTTTCGCTTTGCTTACTTCCTTGCATCGCTTTCCGAGTGCTGTGCTGTCCTGCAGGGCATATCACAAAATCCGCATCTTTGTTGTATTCAAATCCTTCTTGACCGCTCATCTTCTGCGATTTCCAGTACCGACAAGGTACCGGGCTCCATTTTACAGGTACTGTATTCGTTTTGCAGGGCTCTCCTTATTTAGGCTTTTTTGTCAGAATATGTCCAGTAAAGCCCCGATTTACATAGTTAGACAAGAAACAAACTCGTTTATTAGCTAGAAAAGAAGATAATCGTCGGATTTTAGTCTATTATCCCGATAAATATAGTTGTAATAATAGAAGGAAAATTGTAGGAAATATAGAAGTTACTATAAAACACAACTTTGTTAGCGCATACAATATACTTTTTGAAGGAGATGAGAGTGCTTGAAGAGGAGAGTTGTTGGTAGTTTACTGAGCTTCTTATTAGCCTTCACGCTAATATTGCCAGCAGTAGGAGCGCAGGAAGGCATTTCGCCTGAGACAGGCGGAGCCCAGAAGATCATTTCGAAGTTAGATCCGAAGGCCATATCGCTTGATGTGAGCAGCTTGGATCAGAACGTAACGCTGGAGAAGCCGTCGAAGACGGACACATTGAAATCAGCGAAGCGGCAGGCCAATGGATTGCAAATTGATAAGATAGACACCCTCGACAAGGCAGCGATTCAACCACAGAACTATGTTCCCCTCTCAGATAGTACAGAACGCATTTCCGTCATCGTAGAACTACAATCCGAGCCGGTGAAGGTTTTTGAAGAGAGTCATAAGAACTTACGGATGGGTAGGTCAGCCATATCTCAAAAATTACAGGTAAAGACAGAGCAGGACAATTTCAAGAAATCAGCGAATAAACGACTAAATGTAGACATTGATCGTGAGTATTCCGAAGTATTCAATGGATTCTCGCTGGAGATTGCTGCGGATCAAGTCGAAGATTTGCTGAAAATTCCTGGTGTTAAAGCGATTTATCCAAACAACACAGTATATGCTTTGGAGGAGCCGGTTGGAGGTTCCACTGCTGTTCCCGAAGGAAGCGTGCCGTTTATCGGCAGTGAAGCATTCTGGAGCCAAGGTGTTAAAGGCGCCGGAATCAAGGTCGGGGTCATCGATACCGGTATTGCCCATGATCATCCTGATCTTGTCGGTACAGTAGACCCTAACAATCTAGGGTATGACTTCGTTAATAATGATAATGATCCGTATGAAACGACAAGAAAAGATTATGATGATGCACATTCGTTAGATCCAAGTCTACCTGAAACGCATCCAGTAACGGGTAGACCATACTGGACTTCACACGGCAGCCATGTCTCTGGGGTTATTGCTGGTCGTGGCGTAGGCAAGGAAGGACAACCAGGGATTACAGGCGTAGTCCCAGAAGCTGAAATCCATGCATACAAGGTCCTTGGACCTTATGGCAGCGGTTCGACGGCTAATGTAATTGCGGGTATTGAACGTGCTGTAGTGGATGGAATGGATGTCATTAATCTGTCGCTCGGTTCGGAAACTAATAATGAGAGATCCGCTGATGCAGTAGCCGTGAACAATGCGATGGCTGCACGTGTTATCACTGTCGTATCGAATGGCAACAGCGGTCCGGCTGATGCTACAGTAACCGATCCGGGTACGGCCGAACTAGTGATTTCCGTAGGCGCATCGAAGCCTCCGATAGTGACTCCGATCCTGAAGATCGATGGCTCAGATGGAGAATTCAAGTTGGATTCCTTTGATAAATCCCAAGGTATTGAGAATCTTACAGGTTTATATCAGCTTGTTGATGTGGGCTTAGGCAAGCCTGAGAATTATGTTGGAAAAGACTTAAGTGGGAAAATCGCCTTCATCAAACGTGGTGAATTGTCTTTCACCGATAAAGCACTGAATGCAATTAATGCAGGGGCCGCCGCAGCAGTTGTATACAACAATGCGCCAGAAGCTCTAGAGAGCGGTACCTTAGGCGATATCAATATTACTATTCCGGTATATGCTCTTTCGGGCACATATGGCAATCAGATAAAGGCCAAACTTGATGCGGATCCGAGTTTACAAGTTAATTTCACGACAACCATTGAAAAGGATATTATCGCAGGTTTTAGTTCACGCGGTCCATCCAAACCTTCCTATGCGGTTAAGCCGGACATCTCTGCACCAGGCATTGGCATTCGCTCCAGTGTGACCGAATATGAAGGATGGTATGAAGCACAGAATGGTACAAGCATGGCAGCTCCACATATTGCCGGGGCAGCAGCGTTACTGAAAGCGAAATACCCTAATTTGGATCAGTATGATATTAAGTCACTGCTCATGAACAATGCTGTTAAACTCTCCGACCGCAACAATGAACGATACTCTCATATGGATCAAGGCGCCGGAAGAGTTGATCTGAATAAAGTGTTGGATGCGAAAGCAGTTGCTGGGGTAGAGGGGAAGACAACTGCCGTTAAGGATGGGGTAGAAGTTCTCTATCATACAGGTAGCCTCTCCTACGGTTACATTAATTATGGCGAGAGTACCAATCGTAAGGTGGTAGTCAAGGATATTGCCAATGCGGCTTCGTCCTACTCGATTAGCACTGAGTGGTATGGATCTTCTCCAATTACATTAACAACATCGAAAAATGTAGTTGGTGTATCTGCAGGCGGCGAGGAGTCCTTTACAGTTACAGCTACCGTTCCGGCTAATGCAGCGGATCAGCGTTATGAAGGTGAACTGATCCTGACAGAAGCAGGCGGCCATGTTATTCAACTGCCGATTGCTGTATATGTCGGTGAAGCTCCGGTAGCTGAGGTTGTTACTAACTTGGAGCTGACTCCGAATATATTCTCGCCAAATGGCGATTCGCTTTACGATACAAGCACTATAAGATTTACGATTACCCAGTTTATTGAATATTTCTCGTTAGATGTATTTTCGGTAGAAGGCGAATGGTTGGGTACTATCATTGAACAGGATGGAATCGATCCTGGAACTTATACTATCAAAAATTGGAACGGATCTTTCACTGCGCCATCGGGTCAATTAGTGAATCCGTCGGATGATTTGTATTTATTAGTACCATTCGCAGGCAGCTTATTGGATGATCCTGCTCCTGTCGAGTCTCAAGTTACTCCTTTTATCATCGATACGGAAGCTCCTGTATCCAAGCTGGACGATCCGGGTATTGTCGTTGATAAAGGCAATCTGACTGCAACGATTTCCGGCCAAATTACGTATGACTTGTTAATCCAACTTAAGGACATTGTTGGTCTTGAAATGAATGATGTGGTCGGAGTTGCTGCTTGGTACGATGATGGCAATAAAGGGCAAGTAGTTGATGGGGAAGTCGATAACTCGGGGCATTTTACGATTCAGGTACCGATTTCTGTAGGAGACAATTCCTTTGAGGTTTATGTATACGATATTGCAGGCAACGGGTTGATTGATCCGGCCCATATCGTGGATTATAAACTGACTAACATGGTAGCTCCGGCAATTAGTCCGGTTCAGGTTCAGCCGAATGAACCATTCTCATTAAATGTTGCATTCGACGTAACCGATGCCGTCTATTCTGCTAAATTTGATCTGTTATACAGCAATACATTTACAGATGTGGAAGTTACACCGAGTACGGAGCTGGAAGAGCATCAGGCTAAACTTAATCCGGATGCTTCGCTAACTGTTACAAATACAGTGTATGAATATGATCCTGAATTAAGCAGACATGAATTTTCGATCAGTTTGAATGATGTTGATGGATATAGAGGAACAGGCTCGTTAGCTTCATTCGATTTTGCCGGAGCGCCTGCAGGACAGTATTCGTTCAAAATAGCGAACCTGGAACTGCTAGATCGGGACGGTAAAGAAATTCCGGTTGAGGTGAGCGATACAATTGAGCTGACAGTTAAGCCAGTTCAACAGGCGGAATTGTCTGTATCGCCGCAATCTCTATCTATCAAGGCAGGTACTACGGGTAATGTATCGGTCTCTTATAAAGCGCCGGACGGTTCGGTTACCGACGTAACTGAGAAGGCGGCGTATACAGTAAGCAACGCTGAGATCGCGACTGTGCAGAAAGGTATTGTGTCAGGCAAGAAGAAAGGCAGCACAGACATTGAAGTTACGTATGAAGGTCTGAAGGCGACTGTTGCTGTTACCGTAACCGAATCAAGTACGGGTGGAAACCCTGGCGGTGAAGGCGGCACCGGTGGCGGTAGCGGCGGCGGTGGAACACCAACTGCTCCAACAACGCCAACCGCTCCAACCACTCCTCCAGCAAAAGGTACTGTCAAGGAAGCAATCAAGGCTGGAGAGCCAACGGTTCTGAAGCTTGAAGGCGGTTTGACAGTAACGATTCCGGCGGGGGCGATTACCTCGCAAGAGGCTGCATTTGTTCAAGGAAGTGTTGCCTCGAAGGAAGATACGGAAGCTTTATTGAAGGGTCTGCAATTAGGCTCGACGATTAAGGCATTTGGTGTATATTATGACTTTGCAGTTCTTGATAAAGATGGAAAGATAATCGAAAATATCTCTTTCAGCAAGCCGGTAGAAGTTTCAATACCGCTGGAGACACTCCAGATCGGCGACTTCAACAGTGAGAAGATTAATCTGTTCAAGATTGGGGATAAAGGAGAACTGAGCGGACGTACTGCTCGCCTGGTTGGCGGCAAAGTCGTCGCCCATCTGAACAGCTTCAGCCGCTATATGTTCATCGCTAAGAATATCTCCTTTGCAGACGTCACGAAGACGAATTATCCATGGGCTGTTAATGAAATTGAAGTGCTCGCTTCCAAGGATATCGTTACGGGAACGAGTGCGAATCAGTACACGCCTGGTAAGCAGGTGACGCGCGCTGAATTCGTCTCCTTATTAGTAAGAACGCTGGAGCTTGGCAAGGGTGAGAATAGCGGGACTCAGTTCAGCGATGTTCAGTCCGGAAGCTGGTACTATGACGCGGTTCAGGCTGCAGTATCTGCCGGATGGATCAATGGTTATGCGGATCATACCTTTGCTCCGGATCAGAGCATTACTCGCGCCGAAATGGCAGTCATTCTGTCCAGAGTGCTGAAGCACTTGGAAGTGACTGAGGGTGCGGAAGCAACCCTTCCAGGCTATGCTGACCAAGCACAGATCCAGGAATGGGCCAAGGCTGCAGTTGCCCAGGTTGCTGCGCTTGGCATTATGCAAGGTAGAGGCGAGACCCGCTTCGCCGCACAGGAGAATACAACTCGTGCCGAAGCAGCCGTAGTGGTATATCGTATTTTCAAAGGATACACGAAATAAATCGTACAAAAACAAAGGAACTGCCGAGTGCTTGCGCCCTTGGCAGTTCCTTTTCTATTATTTACAGCTCCCCAGCCACAACTCGTTGGACTCAGGGGGAAGTAAGAAGAAAGGTTTCTTTGAAGATGACCTCCCGGCGCATATCTATCCAAAATTCGTTTTTTGGCATACCGACAAAATCGAATACAGTATCTCAACCACAACGGATATGTCTAAGGTACAAAAAATTGAAATGCTGAAAACAGCGGTAAAAAAATTATATTCTTAGCCAATCATAGGTCTTGCGTGATAGGCCCATGCAATCCTGGAAATAGGATTGTATGGGTTCTTTTTGTTAATCATGATTCCTTTAGGCGCTGCGGGTCATTTTTGCATGTAACAAAAATGAGGAAAACTTAGATTGCCATAATATTTTGCACAAGACATGTTGACATTATCAAACTACAATTATAGCATGGATAAAACTACCTACGTAGCTGAGTGAATTGACATTGGAGGTTTCATGTATGAACCAAATACCACCCATTACAGCTGCAGAGCTGGAAATTATGCGCGTATTGTGGGCAAATCCGGATTGTCCTTCCAGTGAGGTCGTAAAGCAAATGACGGATCGAATGGGGTGGAGCCCGAATACGACCCGGACGCTCCTTAGTCGTCTGGTGCAGAAGGAAGCGGCGGGTGCGAAGCTGGAAAAGGGTTCAAAGCGCACCCAATTATTTTATCCGATTATCAGTGAGCAGGAGTACTTGCGGTCCGAAACCAAATCTTTCATGAAAAAATTGTATGGCGGAGCATTAAAACCGATGCTGGCCAACTTTTTGCAGGATAAAAAGCTGAATGCGCAGGAAATCGAGGATCTGAAGGCGTTATTTGACGAGAATCAGAGCGACGGAGAACCAGAAAAAAGAGATACCTGATGAGTCCAATATAAATAATACTGGATAAAAATCAACCAGAGGAGTCGTTTAACATGACAGAAAAAGAAAAAATGTTAGCTGGCCTGCCATACAAGGCTTTTGGAGAGGAACTGCTGAGGGAAAGACAGCGTGCGAAGGAAATATTGTTTGATTATAATGCGTTGAGGCCAAGTGAAATTGAGAAACGGGACAATCTGTTAAAGCAATTACTGGGGCAAACGGGAACAAACTTTTTCATTGAGCCGCCATTCCGTTGTGACTATGGATACAACATTTCAATTGGTGAACAATTTTATTCCAATTATAATTTCACAGTACTGGATTGTAACAGAGTCACGATCGGCGATCACGTCTTTATTGGCCCTAATGTAAGTATTTTTACAGCAGGACATGCTATTGACCCTGAGATGAGAGCCGCTGAAGTGGAGTTTGCGTATCCTATTCATATCGGGAACAGGGTTTGGATTGGTGGAGGAGCCATTATTAATCCGGGGGTCACGATCGGTGACAATAGTATCATTGGCTCCGGCAGTGTGGTCACTAAAGATATACCTGCCAATGTCATTGCAGCCGGGAATCCATGCCGGGTAATTCGAGCAATAACTGAAGAGGATAAAAAACAGTTTGCAAGTTCATCATTGAAGTGAGACTGAAAAGAACTGTAGAAGAATCACAACCACTTGAATTGAGACGTGGTTGTGATTCTTTATTGTTTGTCATATTACAGAACGCTTTGCATCTTCCATGTTAGCATAATTTTCTCATAAGTAACTCGATCGGCCCTCTCGTCATCCATTTTCTCCACATATGCGAAAAGATAATGGCCATTATAAAATATAAGCATCCGTATGCTATTGCAAAAACAAGGCTGCCATTTTCCAAATAGCCTGTTATATGAAGCATCCCCAATCCGATCACCACATGTCCTATATAATGAGATAACGATAACTGCCCGGTATTGATCAGTGCTTGCGTAAGAACGGACTGCTCAAATTTATCGACGACATAAAGACAAATCGCGATCACGGCCATAGCCGAACAAATTCCTGAGAGCACATACAGCATTGTTGGCGGCATCGGTTTCGTTCCAAACAAATAATATGCCGCTTCATTTCCCAGTACAGGGGAAGTCCATTTGATCAAGAAGAAGGAAAGGGATTCAAAAACAACCGTTCCTGACAATGAATATATCAACAACTTCGATCGATGCTCCTTGCTCAGCCAGCCTTTTCTGCCAACCCACATACCGAAGAGGAAGAAGCTCAGCCAAGGAAAGATCGGATGGAATCCGTTAAATAACAGATTACGAATGAACCCTTCTATTGTCCAAAAACCCGTATATTCTTTAAAACTCAAGTTCCACCCTTGGGTATAATCGAACATGACTAAAAACAACTGTGATGCTACCAGGATAAACGAGAACAATCCGAGTATTTTATTGTTGGATACGGTGATCAATACCGCAGCCACAAGCATAAATACCGCATAGTAGTGCAAAATGTCTGCGCTCCAGTCCATTAACAATAAAAGCACGCCGGCAATAAACAGGAAAGCTGCTCTTTTGTATAAGCTGTACCGGTTTTGCCGAATAAGCTCTCCATTCATAGAGCTTCGGGCTTTTGAGGTCATTAGGGTTACTCCGATGCCGGCCAGTACGACAAACAATGCAGATGCTCGGCCCTCAAACAGACCTGATATCGATTGTAGCCATCCCGGTCCGCTATTCTCTGCCTGCATTGCAAGCTTATAGTTCACGATAATCATTCCGAAGATCGCCAATGCTCTCGCAAAATCAAGGGCAGTGATCCTCGCTTTCGATTGACTCATTTCACATCATTCCCTTTTAGTGTTTTTCGACGCGATGATTGAACCATTCGTTTTACTAGCCAGGCAACAGCTCCAAGCAGTACCAAGATGATTGCGATGCTCCAAGAATAACTCTCAATGGCGTGCAGCAAATTTTCCCATTGTGGGCCAAACATGTTTCCCAACCCGATGAAGCTAATACACCAAAACAAAGCGCCGCTATAAGCATAGAGTGCAAAGGTTCGAAACGAAGAACCCAAAATACCTGTTAAATAACCGGTTATATGACGAACACCGGGAATAAAATAGCCGATGAATACAAGAAAATGACCGCGCCTGTTAAACCATTTTTTCGTTTTATAGAATTTGCCTGGTGTAATAAACACCCATTTGCCAAAACGCCGAATAAAAGGCATTCCCACTTTCAGACCGATAACATATGTCACAGTCATTCCTAATGTCGTTCCGGTAAACGCTAAAAAAAGTGCCGTCCATCCGTTTAACACACCCAGATAAGACAGATACCCCACATACAGCATTGTTATTTCACCTGGAAAGGGAAGAGCAATGAACTCCAGCAGTAATCCTATGAACAGGACTGCATATCCATATTGATCAAATAGCGCTTCAATATTCATCGATGTCACATCCTTTTAATTCCTTTCCCGATTGGGTTCATAAATAGCTCCTTTAAAATTTTACTGATTATTTCAAATTTAAAACCATGTAATCCCACTTCAATTCTTTAAATAACAAATGCCGCACTAAGCTATTCTTTTGTAAATGAGTCTGGAATGACAGAAGCTCGTATAGATGCTTGGCACGTGGGTTACTACCTACGACGTGCAAGCTCAGCACATCTAGGTGTGGCTCAGTTTGCACAAAATGCTGCGTCCACTGAAATAATAGCTTTCCAATCCCCTTGCTTCGATGGTCCGGATGGACAACAATGTCTGCAATATAACATTCTCCAGCCTGTGGTTTATGATCTAAAAAAGATAACCCGATCAGCATTTTTAACAGGTTCCATTTTCCCAACCTATTGAAGCTCTTCCACGAAGGAAGCTCTTGCTTTTGCTTAATGTCAGATTCAGGCTTCCATTTGATAGATATCGTCCCGATAACTTCTCCATCTTGCAGGGCGACCATTCTTTGACTTGCCGGTTCGGTGGGGAAATGTTCAAACAGCTTTTCGAAAAAAAGAGCGAGGTCGTCATCATTCATGTTAGTTAAGTTTTGAAATTTTCCGCGAAACCCGTGAACAAGCAGGCGTCCGACCTGTAGATTATACTTGGCCTGCATAGGTTCAATTGTTATCGGTGCTGTAGTCATGATTGTTACTCCTTTCGGATTTTGTAGCCGATTCGATCAACAATTGCAACTCGTAATGCAACCCGTTCTTGCTAAATAACGATAAATAGGATCTTTCAATAAGGATAAGGGGTCCAGCTATGGTATATGATTGCGCAGCAGCATAGTCGTACAACTGTTCAATCATTTGTTCGAGCTCATCATCTTCATGAATTAGGCTCTGAATGGAAAGGTAATTGCCTTCAGGTAAAGAAAAATCGCCAGGCCCTTGAGTTTCTAGACATAAGGTAATTGTGCTCGAACCATCATATATATAATGAATGTCCGATTCGAACAAGTTCGGAACACGCTTCGCTTGTTCAGCCAACTGTTTGGCATTAAGCTTAGTGTGTGAATTCATTTCAATCCAATGTTCAAAATAGGTGGTGTCTCGCCGCTTTATTTGATAGTGGTTGGACTGCGAATTAAAGTTCTGCTGTTCATGCAAAACTTTTTTAATGAAATGCTGAAGCTCTTTGAGCCGGAACAACTCCGCATCCACTTCCCGCAAGGAATGATGAAGAAGCTGTCGATATTGATCCGCAGAAAAGGAGGTCATACAATCATTTATGGACTGAACAGACACTCCCAGCTTACGAAGCAATAGAATATGTGCAAGTTGGTATATTTGTTCGATGTCGTACATTCTATACTGATTGTTATCTGTGTAAGCGGGAGTAAGAACTCCTTTCTCTTCAAAATAACGAATTTGATGAACAGAAACATTCATAAGCTTGGCTAATTCACTAATCGTAATTTCACTCTTCATAAAGTTCACTCCTAAGAATAAGGCTTGGAATATCTTAACGATATACCTTAGGTCAGACCTAAGGTCAAGTGTTTTATGCAATTTCGTTGACACAGTTTCCCAGCTTATGTATATTGATGTAATGCTCTCATCTAGGTGAAAATGTGAAAAGCGAAAAGAGGTGAACCTATGAATATTACTGTTGTGGAACACAATCCTGGTTGGAAAGAAGAGTATCTAAAAGAAGAACATGCAATAAAGGAGATTCTTCAAGATGAATTAGTGAACAGTTTTCATGTCGGGAGTACTTCTGTTCCAAATTTAAAAGCAAAACCGATCATTGACATTCTGCTTGTAGTTAACGACATCAATGAGTTAGATACTTATTCTGTGCAATTTGAAAATATCGGATATGAAGTTATGGGCGAATTTGGAATTAAAGGAAGGAGGTACTTCCGTAAGGGAGGAGACAATCGCACTCATCAAATTCATGTATTCCAGTATGATAATATCCAAGAAATCGAAAGGCACCTATCATTCAGAGATTATCTTCGCCAAAGTCCAGAAATATGTAAGCAATACGGAGAATTAAAAAGTAAGCTTGCAGCCCAATATCCAACTGACATTGATGGCTATGGTGACGGTAAAGATGATTTTGTTAAAAAAATAGAAAAAGAAGCCCTCAAATGGCATTGGACTACTCGCTGAAACCAAACATCATTATTTGGGAGCTTTAATTGAATAAAAGGAGGACACATATTGTCATAATATGTGTCCTCCTTTATTCGTGCCAGGTAGGCGGCCTTTAAAGAGTGCTATTCGCTTCGAAGTGCAACAACTGGATCTTTCTTTGAAGCCATTCTTGATGGAATAAATCCAGCAATTAAGGTGAGTATCATACTTCCGGCAACCAGCACTGCTGCATGAAGTGGGTTAAGACTTGCAACTCCAGAAATTCCTGTCAGATTAGATATAATGCTATTGATCGGTATTTGAAGCAGATATGAAAGACCTACCCCAATCATTCCTGCCGTGAATCCAATAATCAGCGTTTCCGCATTAAATACCCTTGAAATGTCTTTTTTACGTGCACCCACACTGCGAAGGATGCCGATTTCTTTGGTGCGCTCAATTACCGAAACATACGTTATGATACCGATCATAATTGTGGAAACCAAGAGAGAAATAGCAGCAAATCCGGTCAAAACATAAGTTACGGTATTAAGTAGTGTTCCTGTTATGGAAGAAATCATTTCCGCCATATCAGAATAAATCAGTTTATCATCGTCTGATTTACCATCATTGTATTCATCAAGGTATTCCTTTATTTTGTCTTTGCTTTCGTAATCTTTCGGATAAATATTGATACCCGTTGGAGTGGAATCAGCTCCAAGCATTATCAATGCATTGTCCTTCGCCTTATTGTCTAAAGAAGTGCCAAGCATAACATCCTTATCCGAATCTTTTTGGGCGGTTGCAATTTCGCTCTTTTGCGCAACTTCAACTACATCTGCGGTGAGAGCCGTGGTATATGCAATCCCCGGTGACAAATAGCTGCTTGACACATCCTCTTTGGAACGCAGAATGCCGGTAATCGTGAGTTTTGTTCCAGTATCACTGTCATACAGCTTTTCATAATCTGTAGGCGCAGCCGCAGTGAATAAATCTCCATTCCTAGTATAGAAATCATCATTCGGTATTACTTTTAAAATTGTTTTACCAATAAAATCGGTCAGCTTATAATTTTCGGTATTCTCAGTAATACCAAGTTTTTCAAAAAATGCTTTGTCAATGCGGTTATAATTATCAACAACTAAAACGACTTCGTTTTTTACTGTAGGCAACCTGCTTCCTTCACCAATTAAATCATATTGAGATAAAATAAAGTCATTATTTTCAGGAAGTTCCTGCAAGTAGGTCTTATTGCTACCCATCATCATTCCCATACCGCTTGGAGCTGAAGTTGTTTCAAACTTTACGGCTGTGTCTTGTCCTTTTGCCAACAAATTAATGTTTACTCCGTGCATATAGGAAATGTTGTTGACTGCATTAGGTAATTCAGTTTCAAGGTTTTCGATATAATTAAGATAGTCTTCGGTAATGATATTGCTATGCTTTGTACTGTTTTTCTCACTGTCATAGGAGTACACAACGTTTTCATTCGGATATTCTGTATATCCTGCAGCATCATTATTTCCTTCAAGACCACCAGGACCACGTTCGGTCAAATCTATGGTTTGCTCGCCTGTGCCGATGGTGATGGGAAAGCTGCTCAGTGTATCGGACTGCATACTGTTCATATAGGTAGACAGTCCGTTAGAAAGAGCCAAAACAAGCGCAACACCGATAATGCCAATGCTTCCTGCAAATGCCGTAATAAGCGTTCTGCCTCGTTTTGTCAGTAGATTTTTAAAGGAAAGCACCGTTGCTGTTATCAGTGACATGGAGGTTTTCTTAAACTTCTGTTCTTTGGGTGTTTGTACGGATGCTTTTCCTGTTTCAGCTTCCACTATTGGATTACTGTCCGACTGAACTTCACCGTCTAAAAAACGGATAATTCTGTCTGAATATTCCTCTGCCAGTTCACCGTTATGGGTTACCATGATGACAAGACGTGTTTTGGCCACTTCCTTTAAAATATCCATGACTTGAATACTGGTATGACTGTCAAGTGCTCCGGTCGGCTCATCCGCAAGGATAATATCGGGGTCGTTCACGAGCGCCCTTGCTATGGCAACACGCTGCATTTGACCGCCAGACAATTGATTCGGCTTCTTGTTCAAATGGTCTGCAAGCCCGACTTCTATTAGTGCCTGCTTCGCCCGTTGTTTTCTTTCGGAAGTTGATACGCCAGATAAAGTCATAGCGATTTCAACGTTCTGCAATACCGTTTGATGTCCGATTAGATTATAGCTTTGAAATACAAAGCCTATAGAACGGTTACGGTAAGCATCCCAGTCACTGTTCTTATATTCTTTTGTGGACAAACCGTTTATTATTAAATCGCCACTATCATACTGGTCTAAACCGCCAATAATATTAAGAAGTGTGGTTTTACCACAGCCCGACGGACCGAGAATGGAAACAAGTTCATTTTCTCGAAATCCAAGTGATATACTTTTTAAGGCGGTAACTTCTTCGCCGCTATTATATGTTTTTTTAATCTTCTCCAGTTTGAGTTTCAGCATAAACATTCCTCCATTTTTTTGTCTGCACCAATAGGGTAGCAGTGTAAAGTAAACTCAATATCAATTGGATGGAACGATACACTTGATTTTCAGTTTACTTTTTGAAGGTAAAATTAATTAGCAATAATAAGGTAAATGGAGGCACTTTATATGCTGAAAATATTAGTCGTAGAAGATGATACTAACACCAGAAAGTTAATGTGTGCCGTTTTAAAACAGAACGGTTTTGAAACATGCTGGGCGGAGGACGGCATTATCGCACTTAATTTAATGGAACAGCAGCGCTTTGATTTAGTAGTACTTGATTTAATGATGCCGAATATGGACGGCTATGAATTAACACGGCAACTCCGGCTTTCATGGGAGAATCTGCCCATCTTGATGGTTACAGCTAAGCAGGAGCCAAAGGACAAAAGGAAGGGTTTTCTTGTTGGTACGGATGATTATATGACAAAACCTGTAGATGAGGAGGAGATGGTACTTCGTATTAAGGCACTTCTTCGCAGAGCAAAGATTGCCAGTGAACATAAGCTAACAGTCGACAAGGTTGTACTTGATTATGATGCGCTCACCGTATCCCGTGAAGATAAGGTTATTACACTGCCGCAAAAAGAGTTTTACCTATTATTTAAGCTGCTTTCTTATCCGAATATGATTTTTACCCGTCTTCAACTTATGGATGAGATTTGGGGAATGGAATCCGAAACCGATGACCACACACTTAATGTTCATATAAACCGCTTACGGGACAGATTTCGAGATTGGCCAGAGTTTGATATTATTACAGTTCGGGGTCTTGGCTATAAGGCGGTGAAAAAACATGAGAGAATTTTTTAAGAAGCGATTGAGTCTTGCTATAACATTGGTGATGTTTGTGTTCGGTGTATTGGTGTCAACATTTGTGCTGATTGGAGGAAGTGTCGTCCTATTACAGCATATGGGCGTTAGTTCTTTTTCTGGTCATCCTGCACTGGATTCGAGAGGGACCACTGGGAAAGCTCTATTCCCGTTATTTATACTCTTTGGTCTCTGCATTTTGCTTGGAACTGCACTTACGGCCTTTCTCAGCAAAAAAGCGCTGAATCCCATCCGCAAGGTAATTGATGCCACCCATAAGGTGGCCGGAGGAGACTTTAGCGTTAAGGTAGACCTAAAAGGCATTGGAGAATTGGAAGAATTGTCTCAGAGCTTTAATAAAATGACACAAGAACTTTCGAGCATTGAAACACTGAGAAGCGATTTTGTCAACAACTTTTCCCATGAATTTAAAACACCTATCGTATCTTTACGTGGCTTTGCAAAACTGCTCAAAGAAAATAATCTTTCGGACGAAGAACGACGGGAGTATCTTGACATTATCATAACGGAATCAGAGCGTTTAGCTGCACTTTCCACCAATGTTCTTACTCTGTCAAAATACGAGAACCTTGAAATTGTTGCGGATAAAGCCCCGTTCAGGCTGGATGAACAAATTAGAAAGTCAATCGTTTTAATGGAGCCCAAATGGTCTGCAAAAGAGATTACCGTAAATGTGGACTTAGATAAGGTGATTTATAGCGGAAATGAAGATTTGACACAGCAGATATGGATTAATCTTTTAGATAACGCCATTAAATTTACCAATCAAGGTGGCTTTATAGATATTACCCTTGCATATGAAAATGACGAGATTCGGTTTGTTATTCAGGATGACGGATCTGGCATGGACGATCAGACTAAAGCTCATATTTTCGATAAATTTTATCAGGGTGATACTTCTCATTCCAAAACAGGATACGGACTTGGACTTCCACTTGTAAAACGCATAGTGGAACTTTGCGGTGGTAACGTTGGCGTTCAAAGTCAATCGGGTAAAGGCAGCATATTTACCGTTGTATTGGTAGTTCTCAAAAACAACCATTGATGACATGGATAGTCGTCAATGGTTGTTTTTTTCTTTCATATATATCTTCTTTTCTAGAAAAGGATTATTGCAGTATAAATTCTTCTAAATACTGAACATATAGTACTAGAATTCCTTTATTTCATTACTGTTTGAAAAAATAGAACTATTCAAAGAATTTACAATCAAATTAAAGGTGTCAGACCTTGTCCACTGGGGAAAATGGGCGGTGTCTTTTATACTGAAATAGACTTTAGGAGATGTAATACTTCGATAAAAATCAAAAACTATTTCGGAGGAAGCATGATAATCATACTCACCTTCGATAAAAGCTATTGGAACCTGAAAATTTTTATAAGCAGAAAAATCAATTTCTGATACTTCGTGCCATAGCTTAACTATGGACTGCTCAGAACCTTTTAGTCGTTTTATACAATCCATCAATGAATAGTTTTTGGAAAAAATAAAATAGCGATATAATGATAAATACGTACTTTTTCCATAAAGAGAAACACCTTGCTTGATTAGTTGACTCATAAAAAACATTAAATCAGAATACCAATTATCTTGATTAAACTTTGTGTTTAGAGAAGAAATTCTGTTTTTAAGACGATGATTATCAATATGACTTACAATGTATTCTTTACTTTTTTTAAACATTTTTTGCGAACAAATAACTTGTCCAACTCCAATATAAAAATGTATCAATTCTGGATACGAAATAATGAATTTCATTCCAATAATGCTTCCCCATGAATGTCCCATTAAGCATATTTTCTCTTTTTTGAATTCAACAAGGAGTTTTTCAATTAAGACCTTCAAGTCAAGAACAAAATCATTAATAGTAATATGTTCATCTTCTCTAAACCTATAGTATGATTTTCCAGCACCCCTTTGCTCCCAAATGATTAAAGTATAGTTTTCGGATAAATCTGAATTAAAATGCTCAACAAGAGGTAGTGCCGCATCACCAGGTCCGCCATGTAAATATATTAAAATAGGATTATCCAAATTAGTACTTACTACTTGAACATATTGGTTAACACCATTTATGGGATACCATTTGCTGTAATTATACATTTAATCTCCCTACTTTCGTTGACACAGATGTGTCATATAAGTAGAGTCTATATATGAACTAATTGATTTGCAATCAATGGAAACACATTGGTAGAAAGTGTGTCAGGAGAGAAAATGGGAAAAAAAGAAGATATAATTAATGGTCTATTTTCTGTGATGGAAAAATATGACTTTTCACTAATCACTGTTACCCAAATCACGCAGGAAGCTAGCGTAGGAAGAAAAACCTTTTATAGATATTTTAAAAATAAAGAAGAAGTACTTAAAGAATCTATAAATTTGTTATTCTTAGAGTATTCCTCCTTTCAAGAAAATTATTTTTCTTCTAAATATGAAGTGCTAATTCATAATCATTTTTTATTTTGGAGTAATCATTTAACATTTCTTAAACTTATGTATAACAACGAACTAATGTTATATATTTTTAAGCAATATCAAAGGTATGTTCCTAAGCTTAATCAAAATTATTTAACTGACAAAGAATTTAATCATATCACTGCAATTTATGCAAATGCATTTACTACTGGCATATTTTGGTCAATGCTGTACACATGGATAGAGAATGGAGCAAAAGAATCTCCCGCTGAATTAGTAAGTATATGTATACAGTTTTTACAAAATAGAGTATAAGAAATTTAGAGCATTGAATGATGAAAAACCTCTGTTATGCTACCTCTATCGTTTTTGACACAAGAAACTATTGCAGACAACAACAATTCTTTTTTCATGACGGGAGCGGGAAACTGCTTTCGTCTTTTTTCTTTAAAATTCAAAATAACTGTGTCATTGCTCTGTTAAAGATGTAGCTTACTTCTCCAGTGCTTTACCTTTCAAAAAAGCTTGCAACAGAGAATACTTGTATAGCGATCTAAATACGTAGAATATCGAAATATTGCACGAACATATCGAAATATTGCACACTATGGAAGCGCTTTTACTACTAATATCTAAATCGAAGGTCATAATGATAGGTAGGGGGATGCGAAATGAAAAGGTTCAAAATGTTATTGGTCAGCTTCCTTACGCTTGCATTGGTTGCAGGATGCGGCTCAAGCGGGGGAAATACGCCAGCGAACGATCAGGCAGCAGGAAATACGGATGGAAATCAGGCCGCAACTCAGACGAAAGAGGAAGACAAGAAACAGGATAAGGTTACGATCAAATACTACACTTGGTACAATGGTTCGCAATTTGAGGATATACAGAAGATTGTCGATAACTTTGAGAAGGAGAACCCTGATATCCATGTAGAACCGATACAGCTTGTAGATAACGCAAACAGCACTGACTTCTATAAGAAATTGGATATTATGAGCGCGGCAGACGATCCTATTGACGTGATTCAATTCTCTCATGTTGACTTTATTATCGAGCGGGCAGCGCGAGGTGTCCTGGCTCCGATCGACGATTATCTGAAGAACAATAACATCGATCCTGCTAACGACTTCTACGTCAATCCGGTCTATCAGGGTAAAGTCTACGGTCTTCAGGATATGGCCAGCCCTTGGGTGGTTATTATCAACAAACAGGCGCTCGATGAAGCGAATCTTCCGGTTCCGGAATGGGGCTGGACCTGGGATGATTTCCGCGATTATGCGAAAAAATTGAATAAGGGTGAAGGAGCAGATAAACAATTCGGAGCTTACTTCCATACTTGGGGAGAGTACGTGGGCTTCCCGGCATACTCCGAAAAGCCGCATCCGTATCTGTCCCAAGATCAGCAGCCGATTTTCGACGACGAATCCTACAAGCAATTTTTCGAGCTGCGCCGCGCTATGGAGAAGGAAGACAAATCGGTCAAGCCGTTCTCTGAGATCGTTGGTGCCAAGCTTCATTACGCTTCAGAATTTTTCAGCGGGAAAGCAGCTATGGTGCCTACAGCAACATTTATTGTCGGAATGATCAAGGATCAAGAGAAATACCCTCATGATTTCCAGACTGTCTTTGCGCCTCTACCTCGTTCGTCCGACAGCGCGGAAATCGGATCTTCTTATATCGGCGGGGACTACCTATCCGTGGGCATTTCTTCCAAGCACAAAGAAGAAGCTTTTAAATTCATTGAATATGTAGCTCTACAGACCGATGTCATTCGAGACTTCCCAGGCTACAAGAAGACGGATGCCAGCAAAGTGATCCAAGCTCTGGTGGGCCCGGACGCTGCGTTGATCGAGGAGGAATCCTTGAAAGCAACAGTCTTTGACAGTAGAGCGAAAACGGTTTACGACGCGAACTGGACAACCGATTATGCAGGGCAGATGAAGAAGGTTATCGAGGACGGTTTCAGCGCTTTTATGCTTGACAACCTCACGTTTGAAACCGCACAGAAGCAAATGATGGAAGATGCCAATAAAATCATCAGCCAATCGAAAAAATGAATAGATTGATCGGTTGATAGATTGATATATTGAAAAGGCGGCCGCCAAGGCGGCCTTTTCAGGCTTTCGGTTGAATCGGAACTTAGATCGGAGTGAGGCGAAAGGCGCATGTACAAACTTTTTAAACGGTCGTTCTATATGCGGAATCAGCTGACTTTGTTAATGTTTATCCTGCTTCCGCTGTCCATCGTTTCATTCATGACCTTCTTCCTGATTAAGGATGTTGTAATCGACAAGGTACAAAACTCGCGTCAGAATGTGGTCAATGTAATGGCCGGAGATATGGAAAAGAGTGTAGAGGACATCATATACGCCTCGAACTTATTCAGATATAACGCGCTGTATGATGATTTGCATGCATTCAAGAATGTGGACCAGATTGCTTCTTCGGAAGATTATAAGAGATATGGACGGATTTCCGAAATGCTGGACCTGGCTTTTTCCAAGACTTCTGGTTTGAAAGCGCTTGTATTCTATGTGAACAAAGCTCAGTTCCAGATCGGAACTGCCGGTGCTGATTACGATGCCAATAACAGGATCGAGGCGATATCATCGGAATGGATTACCGAACGATGGAAGAAAGAAGCTAATCCGGAGCGAATTTATTGGTTTAACGTACCTGCTGGGCAAGGAGAATTATACGATATTGATGAATCAAATTATCTTTTTGTGAAGGTGATCAAAGAACATAATGGCAATGATTACTTGGGGGTGCTGTATGTATCGGTTTCCCACAGGTACTTTCATCAGTTGTTCGAAGGCATCGGAGCGGGGCAGATCGGCTTGTATGAAGCAGACGGGAACCCGATTCTTTTATACCCGCAGCAATCAGAGCTTGAATCCGCCCCTGAAGTTATCGAATTGCAGTCAAATGTTTCAAGAACGGGCTGGCAAGTGGTGTATCGGTTTTCACCTAAGGAGATTACGGACGAGATAACGAATATATTTTTTTTGTACGGGCTAGTGCTCGTCGTATCGGTCCTTATTTTTATCGCTCTTTCCATCGTCTTGGCGAAACGGATTCATCGACCGTTATTCAATCTGCAGAGGATTGCCGAGAAATTCGGAGACGGGAATCGGCTCGTGCGATTCCCTGTAACAGGTTCTGACGAATTCGGGGTCCTGGGTAACGCCTTTAACAATATGCTGGATCAGATCAACCAGTTGATCTTCGACGTCGAGCAGGAGCAGGAGGAGAAGCGGATTATTGAGCTGCAGGCTCTGTTCTCCCAAATTCGGCCTCATTTCTTAATAAACACTTTGAATTCCATCAAGTGCGATTTGCTGCTTGCTGGGGATTCCATCCGCGGCCGGCAGGTCGAAGCTTTAATGAGTCTTTTAAGAGCGTATATGCGTGTGAACGATAAGAGTACGCTAAGGCAGGAGTGTAAGCTGCTCCAGGATTATGTTGATATCATGAAGGTCAGAAGCCGTTTACGGCTTTACCTGATCGTAGATCTTCCGGAAAATCTGGAGTCATTCGAAGTTCCACGCCTTGTTCTGCAGCCTCTGGTCGAGAATGCGATCGTACACGGTTTTGCAGATCCGCCCGATTATGCAGAGATTGAGGTTCAAATCAGCGAGACGGAGTCAGGGGTGATAATACAGGTGAAAGATAACGGGATCGGCATGGGAGATGCACAGATCGATCGGCTCAGGACAACACTTCGGGAGGAAAAGTATATAGAGGAAAATCGCAGAGTCGGGTTGTTAAACACACTCAGGCGCTTGCGTTTAACTTACGGACCTAATGCAACGATAGATGTGTTGCGAAATGAGAATGACGGAACCACTTTTATCATGTTTATTCCCAAACCGGAAGAGAGCAACCGACAACGAGCGCAGGCCGAATATATTGTTGTCGATGAGCGGTAAGTGTCCATGGTAACAATATTTCACATACTAGTATAAATCGTTTCCTCGGGTTTTCTAGTAATCCATTATCATACTCTCATAGATACATATAGATTGAGGTGAGGGATATGGCAATGGTTTCGACGAAAACAGATGTAGAGAAAGGTAGGAAGGTTTTTTGGACAAACTCCCGTAGGGAATCGTTAGTCGGATTTTTGTTTGTTGTCCCAGAGATTACGGGCATCCTGTTGTTCGGCGTGTTCTCGTTATTATTTTCTCTTTATTTAAGCTTTACAGAGTGGAACCTGGTTGGGGGATTCGATGCGATTCATTGGATCGGTCTCGATAACTACAAAGCGATTCTCTCTGATGCAAAATTTCTCAAAGCATTGAAGAACAATCTGCTTTATTCAGTCATTCTTGTTCCGGTAAGCATGCTGCTCGGATTGATTCTGGCCGCAGTAATCAATTCGAGGGTATATCTGAAGGAACTGTTCAAGGTGGTCTTCTTTATCCCGTATATTGCTACAACCGTAGCAGTTGCAACCGTGTTCAGCATATTATTCCACCCTACGCAAGGCGCAATCAACAACATCTTGATGTCGTTAGGGATGAGCGAGCCTCCGGGGTGGCTGGGCAGCACAAATTATGCTCTTTGGGCAATTATTATTATCGCGGTGTGGCAGGTTCTTGGCTACAATATGATCATTTACCTGGCCGGATTAACGAACATTCCGGATGAGTTGTACGAAGCGGCAGATATCGATGGCGCCGGGACTTTACAAAAATTTTTCAAGATAACCGTTCCTTTGCTTGGGCCGACAACATTTTTCTTAAGTATCACCGGCATAGTTTCTTCCTTCAAGGTGTTCGATCTGATCGCTTTTCTGACTTCCGGAGGTCCGAATAACTCGACCAACGTATTGGTTTATTACCTCTACGAGGAAGGCTTCCAAAATTTCCGCATGGGTTACGCTTCTGCATTGTCTATGGTGCTGTTTATGATTATCGCTATTATTTCGATAATTACATCACGTATGCAGAAGAACGAGTTCTAGGGGGGATAACCGATGAAAAAATTACGTTTAGGTAAATTGATAACTACCGTCATAGTCGGCTTTTTCTCCTTATTGTTCATTTCTCCATTGGTTTGGATGTTATCGGCTGCTGCCAAATATGAAGTTGATGTAATGAAATTTCCAATTGAATGGATTCCGACCAAGTGGAACCTGATCGAGAATTTCAAAACCGTATGGCTTGGCAATGTGCCATTCGGCATGTACTATTTTAATTCGCTGAAACTCGCGGTCCTAATGACATTACTGACACTGCTCTTCTCATCGATGGCCGGCTATTCGTTCGCCAAATTGAATTTCCCGTTCAAAAATGGGCTATTCGTACTCGTGCTCTCGTTCTTTCTCATTCCGCAGGAATCGACTTTAGTTCCAAGATATATCCTTATAAAATGGTTCGGACTTTATGATTCGCACTTCGCACTGATCCTAATGGGAGCATGTTCGATCCCGCTGACGTTTCTGGCACGTCAATTTATTAAAGATATTCATACAGAGTATATCGAAGCAGCGAAGATCGATGGTTCCGGGCATTTGCGAATTTATTGGCAGATCATTCTGCCGATGGCCAAACCTATTTTGGCTACTGTAGGCATTCTGAAGTTTCTCTGGACATGGAATGATTACCAGAACCCGTTGATTTTCCTGATTAGTAAAAGCAAGTATACCGTTACGCTTGGAATTCAGTCGTTTGCTTCACAATACGGTACAAGCTATGCGGTAATAATGATGGCTGCCTTATCGACGATTTTGCCTATTCTTATCGTTTTCGTGCTTCTTCAGAAACAAGTTATTAATGGAATTACTATGGGAGGAGTCAAAGGATAGACTTACAGCAGATGTGGAGGGAAGCTGCATGATATATCGGATGATGCTGGTTGACGATGACGTTCCTATGTTAAGTTATTTGGAACAACTGCTGCCATGGGATGAGCTCGGTCTGAGAATAACCTCTTCTGCCAGTTCTAGTATTCAGGCATTGCGTCTGTTCAAAGAGAAGGACCCGCAATTGGTTATTACAGATATAGGTCTCCCGCAGATGGATGGGGTTGAGCTGGCTATGGAGATGAAGAAAATCAATCCGGATGTCCGGATTATCTTCCTCACCTGTCACGAGGATTTCTCTTACGCCCGCAAGGCGGTACAGATCAGCGCGGACGATTATTTGATCAAGGATGAACTCACTTCTGGCAAATTGAAAGAAAGCGTTCTCAAGGCGGTGTCGCATCTGGACGAAATGACCACTCGCCTGGAGCAATTATCGGATCGGATAGAGATTCAACGGCATAAGAACTTGCTTAAACAGTCATTCATGAAGCAAATTTTGTGCGGAGACGACTCGGATTCGGTGAAGCAATTGGGCTTAAGAATAGGGGTTGTATGGAAAAAAAACGACTTTCTGATGGCACATGGCATGTTCGATTACGCTTCATACGCGGCGCGCTACAGCTTCAGGGATCTTCCGCTGATCCGGTTCGCTCTTTATAATATTGCGGAAAATTTGACTTTGGGTATTGACGGAATGTCAGTGTTTCAAGACGAAGAAGGAACGATTCTGCTGATCTATAATTACGAGAAGAATCTTGCTGTAAATGCGTGTGAACGATTCGGTAGATATATAGATCAAGTTCATAGAGCGGTTCAGCAGTATGTCAAGGTTAGAATACGGGTTGTCGTCAGCAATCCGTTCCAAGGCGTTAAATCAATCGGTTCGATTCATTCCCGCCTGAAGCAGTATGATTCAGACCTGTATTACGATTCGGTCTCCTCAGCTGTCATGCAGGATTGGAAGCCGGCCGAGTGGCTGAGAACACCCCATATGACGACAGGTGTAAGAGCATCATTCTTGGCTGCTGCGAGAGAAGGGAACCCGGAGTTGCTACTGGATTTATTCGATAAATCGCTAGCAGAAATGAAGGAAAGCCGGGTATCTCCTTCCAGGGGGCGTTCGGAATGCTCGCAAATGATTCGTATGATTGAGTTTGAGCTTGGTTATCAGGGAGAATCCGAGTCTTTTCATTACTATTTCTTGCATGCTGGGAGAATCGAAGAGACGCTGGAGCTGATCCATATGCGGATTGAGCATGTCATGGGACCGACGGCAAATTCCGTCATGATGTTCTCGAAAACACCCAGGCTGAAAGTTATTGAAGATTATGTCAGAGAGCACATATCGGAGAATATTACAGCAGTTACGATGGCTAGTCACCTGTTTCTGAATCCGAATTACTTCTCCAGGTACTTTAAGAAATTAAGCGGCATGAATTTCACGGATTATGTACATAGTCTGAAGATGGATATGGCGGCGCAGATGATCAAGAACGATGCGGGCAAGATCGAAGTGATCTCCATGAAATTGGGTTATTCGGATCGAACTTACTTCTCGAAGGTGTTTAAAAAGTATAACGGAGTGACTCCAAGCGAGTATAGGCATTAAGACGGGAAGGGAACTTGAATGAATTTGTCGCGTTTGAATTGGGATTGGCTAAATCTGGATTTTTCAGGATTGGAAAAGATTAAAGAGTTTGTGGAACATCAATCTTATTCTGAAGCGGAGGAGGCCCTCCGGGAATATTTTCTCTGGCAGAATAAACCGGTCTGGTTTTTGAGCCTAGAAGAAAGGCTTTCAACGTTAAATGATGTCCGGCAGCGTTATAAGGATGACATCGAGAGGGAGATTCGGATAGCGGATGAGATCGTTGATCGGACATTTCTGTTCCGATATCCCTGGGATATGGAGCGTACTCAAGTCCCTGTTCGATTCAAGGATCAGATTGACTGGGAGTTCATTCCGGATCACGATCCGGAGTGGGTATATATGCTGAACCGTCATCGTTACTGGATCGCTCTTAGTCAAGCTTATTGGTTCACGGGGAATGACAAATATGCAAGGACGTTCGCGGAACAGCTGGAGGATTGGATTGACCGGAATCCTCTTACACCGCAATCCATGCAGACAACCTGGCGAACGATCGATGCGGGGATTCGCTTGGAAAATTGGATGAAAGCGATTTCATATTTAATGGACAGTTCCTATATTACCCCGCGCTTATTCTCCAAGCTTCTTGCTTCCTTGCATCAGCACGGAGCTTATATTACTGCTCATATGGACGGCTGGAGGCGCATCAGCAATTGGGGCGTATTGGAGAATCACGGCCTATTCGAACTCGCTGTGTTTGTCCCAATGTTTAAGGAATCGGCTCATTGGCGGGAGCTCAGTCTAAGCCGAATGAAGGAGATGGCGCTTATTCAAGTAGCGCCAGATGGCATGCACTGGGAGCAATCGCCCATGTATCATCATGAAGTGCTGCATAGCTTTATGGAGGTACTTGGCTTGGCTCGATGTAACGAAATCGAACTTGATCCGATATTCACCCGGACGGTTCGTCGCATGGCCTACGCCAGCCTCTATATGGCCAAACCGAATCATCACCAGCCGATGCAGGGGGACAGCGACGACAATGATGTTCGGGATATGCTGACGAAGGCCGCATTTCTTCTGGGTGACGGGGTTTTGAAGTTCGGAGCCTTCGATCAGTTTGATTTTGATACTTTTATGCAGTTTGGTGTCGCTGGGGCAGAACGTTATCGGCGAATCGAGCTAATGGAACCAACGTATCGCTCTTACCCGTTCGAACGATCCGGCAATTACGTTATGCGTTCCGGCTGGGGGGAGCAGGATCTATACTTGTATTTCGACTGCGCTCCGATGGGAGGCGGTCATGGACACGCAGATCTTCTGCACATCGATATACACGCCTATGGTCGGGATTTGCTGACCGATTCAGGTAGATATAATTACAGCGATTACTATCCGCTTCGCAATCAATTGAAATCATGCGAGAGCCATAATACAACGATCGTGGACAATATTCCTTTCACCGAATGCACAGCCAGTTGGACGTTCTCAAATATGGCCCGACCTGTACATTCGGTATGGATTACAGACGAGCAGTTCGACTATGTGGAGGGCAGTCATGACGGTTATGAACAGCTGGAGGATCCTGTTCGTCCAGTTCGGCGGATTTTATTCCTCAAGCCGCATTTCTGGATTCTGGTCGACAGTTTTTATTGCCGCGAAGCTCATACGTTCTCCCAATATTTCCACTTCTCTCCGGGAGAGGTCTCTCTCAATCCGGAGACGCAGGAATGTAGAACGGTTTCGAAGGACGAGGCGAATATTCGTATTATCCCTGTGACGGGTGGGGGTAAAGAGCTAGAGGCCCAATTAAGGGACGGGATAATCTCATACGAGTATAATTTGGCTGAATCGAAACGCTATGTAGAATATCGCTTGGAGTCGAGTGGCTTCGCATCGATGTTTCAACTGCTTGTTCCCCAAAAGGCAGGGGATTTGTTTGAGCCGATCGAAACACGCCGGGTTAAGGTATTAACCTACAACGGAGACCTCGTTGCCGATCATGTGGCCGAAGCGGTTTCCATCGAATTCCTGCAGACGGGAGAACGTCATATCATCGTTATTTGTCACAAGAAGCCTTCCATGCATATCGAGGCCTACATCGTGGATGGTGTTCAATGCTACGGTGAAGTTGTATGGATTCGTAGGCGCCAAGGAGAAGTGCAAGCGGAAATTATAGTTATCAAATAAATTATAAGTAGAGGGGATAGAACGGATGTGGAATAAAGCGATTGAGGATGCAGTTGAGAAAACTAGAGCCAATATTGCTCGATTCGGAGATCAGTTTTCCCATGTCGGGATCAATGGCGGCGGTTATACTCAAAATTTGAATCCAAACAATGAGTGGACGAACGGATTTTGGACGGGAATCAATTGGCTCTGCTATGAATACACGCAGGACGAGGTTTTTCGCAATGCTGCGATCAAACAAATCGAAAGCTTCCGCCATCGTTTGCAGCAGCATATTTCTTTAGATCATCATGACATCGGCTTCCTATTTTCGCTGTCTACCAAGGCTCAATGGATTCTCGAGAAGGATGAAGAGGCAAAGAGGCTGACCCTCAGCGCTGCGGATAAATTGATGGAGCGTTGGCGCGAACCGTCGCAGTTGGTCCAGGCTTGGGGGAAGGAGGGCGATGAGGTAGAAGGAGGCCGCATTATTATAGATTGTCTGCTGAATCTTCCACTGCTCTATTGGGCATCGGATGTAACAGGAGACGACTGCTATCGCGAGAAGGCCATGATTCATGCGGAGAAGAGCAGAAGGTATCTGGTCCGAGGCGACGATTCCTCGTATCATACGTTCTCCTTCGATCAGTTGACGGGGGTACCCGTCGGCGGTTCAACTCATCAAGGCTTTCACAACGGATCGACATGGACTCGCGGACAAGCATGGGGCGTGTACGGCTTCGCTTTATCGTACCGTTATACCGGAATTAAGCTGTTTTTGGAAACATCCAAACGGCTGGCTCGCTATTTCCTGGAGCATCTGCCTGAGGATCATGTCGCCTATTGGGATCTGAATGCGCCAGTCGACACCGATACGCCGCGTGACAGTTCCGCTTCCGCTATCGTCTGTGCGGGACTGCACGAGCTGCTGAGTCATCTGGAAACGAACGACCCGGAACGGGACTATTTCCAGCAGTGGATGGAGCAATCTATGGAGTCTCTGGTGGAGCGGTATTCGACGATCGGCGATCCGGATGCGGAAGGGTTTCTCCGGCACGGCTCGTACAGCGTACGTCATGGGCATTCGCCAGACGACTTCGTAATATGGGGAGATTATTATTACCTTGAGGCTTTGATGCGTCTTGAACGGGGAGTTTCTGGATACTGGTATGAAAGATAAATGAAGGGGTGCTCGTATGAATAGGAGTATTGTTGAGGAAAGAACGGAACGTACCCAGTGGTTCTTACACGACCGGTTTGGGATGTTCATTCATTGGGGACTGTATGCAATTCCGGCAAGAGACGAATGGGTAAGAAGCCAGGAAAAAATGTCATTGGAAGATTATCAGGTTTATTTTGATGAATTTAACCCAGTCCTTTATGACCCGCGAGCTTGGGCGAGGATAGCCAAACAGGCAGGCATGAAATACGCGGTGATGACGGCGAAGCATCATGACGGCTTTTGTTTGTTTGACAGCCAGCTCACCGATTACAAGTCGACGAATACGCAGGCAAAACGGGATCTCGTCCGAGAATTTCTGGATGCTTTTCGCGCCGAAGGATTGAAGGTAGGATTATACTACTCTTTGCTTGACTGGTATCATCCTGATTATCCGGCTTATGGGGATCTCCATCATCCTATGCGCGACAATTCCGAGTTCGAGCGGGATCCGGCCACCTTTGACCGCTACCTGGATTATATGCACGGGCAAGTTCGGGAGCTACTCACCGATTATGGCATGCTGGATATCATGTGGTTCGATTTCTCCTATGAACACTTGCAAGGGGAAGCTTGGCGTGCTAATGAATTAATGGAGATGATTCGCTCACTGCAGCCGGAGATTATCGTGGACAATCGATTGGAAGCCAGCGGTTCGATAGGCGGAAGCATATACTCCAATGATCCCAGCTTCTACTCCGGGGATTTCGCTTCTCCGGAGCAGATCATTCCGCCCAAAGGGGTTGTGAATGAAGCAGGTGAATCCATACCATGGGAAGCATGTATCACGTTAAATAATCATTGGAGTTATTCCTCAAGCGACCAGGTATATAAAACGGCAAGAATGATCATTCGCAAGCTGGTTGAGTGTGTCAGTAAAAATGGCAATCTGCTATTGAATGTGGGACCAAATGCTAGAGGGGAAATTCCAGATAAGTCGATAGCTATACTGGAAGAAATCGGTTCATGGATGCGGCGCAACTCGGACAGTGTCTACGGATGCGGCGAAGCCGGGATAGAGAAGCCGGAGTGGGGACGTTATACAAGGAGAGGCGATAAGCTGTACGCCCATTTGTTTGAAGAAAATGTAGGTGCGATCAATTTGCCAGGATTAGCCGGACGGATCAAGAAAGCTCGCCTGCTGGCAGACGGCTCTGAGGTGTTGATCGGGCGTCCATGGAACACGGCGCTGTATCCGGATGATGCGTTTCTTTCCTTATCCCGTCCTGAACACTATACATTTCCGCTTCCTGATGAAATAGATACGGTAATCGAACTGACCCTGATGGCAGAGGAATTAGACTGATAGGAGAATATTCGGAATTGTTACGGCTCATCTGCCAGACGGCGGGTGGGCCGTTCGTCTGTTTGAGTACGCAGCTGACCTGTGCCGTGAAATATTCTCGTACAAAAATTGCACATAATAGTAGATTTTGTTCACGCTCCAGAAGAAACGATTCCCTATTATAGTATTAAAACAAAACGCCTGCATTAAGCCTTCTGGGGGGTGCATTTTTTTGTCTGAACGCTTGCTTATCCATAGCAAAACTAAGAGAGTTGCATTGGTTTCTTTCGTTGCAGTCGTTGCCGTAAGCCTTATTTTCGTAGTTTCCTCACTAATAAAGCCGGTTAGCGGATCACCTCAGGAGGGTGACTTGATTGTCATTGACGGATTTGGGGTATCCGAACAGGAGTTTCTACTATTTTTATATGATGAACGTGCATTAACCGCCAACACTTTTTTTCAGAAATATGGAGCTGATGCCGACTCTGAATCTTGGGATCGCAAATATGACGGGCAAACTCCCTTGGAATATGCCCGCAACAGCGCGCTCGAAAAGCTGCAGACAGCCAAAATGGAAGCTATCGTTGCCGTAGAACACGGGCTGATTGACAAGGATATCCGTTTTTCTTCCATCATGAATGAACGGGAAATTACGAATGCCGAGCGTGAACGCATGCTGAAGGATGGCGAGGTGTTTTACGGTTTGTCTTCCTTTGATGAGTATCAATACTATAACTATGTCAGAAACAATGTCTGGTCTGAGCTCGTCAAGTGGTATTTGGATACAACGAGGGTGACGGATGAAGAGTTATATCCTGTTTACGAACAGAACAAAGATATGTTTACGCTGGGTATTGAACTTAAATATATGATGTTGCGGCAGGAAGGCTCCACTGAAATGTTGACTCAGACGGAGAATGATATTCCAAAGGGAGATATGGAAGCGCTTAATATTTGGTATGAATTGAACAAGCTGGAGGCGGGGGAGCAGTTGAGTAAAGTTGAATACAAAGGCGAGCTCGTCGATGTATTGTTGATGTCTAGAAAGGAAATGGGTGATAAGCCTTATTCGGAGGTTAAACAATTATTGCTGCAAATAAATGCGGAGAATCAGCTTCAATTGATGGTGAAAGAACGCGTTGAAAACGCAAATATTCACATCGACCGGCAGAAATTTAACTCTATCCGATTTTAAGCCTCATCTATCAACCAGCCTAAAATGAAGCATCTATTCAGCAATCTTTAGAAGATTGAAAGGGGGGGTGAAAAAGCATATTACGAATCTTAGGTCTTAAATTCATGAAGTTTCGGGGAAGCATTCTAATTTGAGGAGGGAAAGTATGTATCTTTTTAGACGGTTCAAAAAGATTGTATCACTTGTTCTAATCTTCTCACTTATAGGAGCAAATTTGGCCCTAACTAATGTTCAAGCCGGTAATTCGGAGGCGGGGCTGCTTACTCTGGATGCTAGCTTGGACAAGCCAGAAGGTGGGGAGGGGGAAGGCGGACGGATCGTTCTTAATGAGAACGAGGAGAACTATTCCAGTTATCCTGAAAGCGCTGTCTATAGTCATGGATCAGCACAGGGTCTGATTGTGAAAGAGTCGCCGAATCTAGAGGATTTTACGGAGGTAAAGTTGAACGGCGAGTCTATCAGCAGCGAAAATTACACCGTTAATACGTCCGAAAATACTGTTCTGATTTCAAATCACTATTTGGATAGCTTGTCGCCGGGAAGCTATTTGCTTGAATTGAGCTTTGGGAATGCTGGACGTGAATTGAAGCTAACGATAGGCAGCGAACTGAATGCGGTGACAGGTCTTGCATGGTCTGGCAGCAAGGCGATTTGGGAGGAGATGCCTGATGCTGTCAGCTATGTGGTTGAATTATTTAAGAACACAACTTCATTGGGTTTGGAAGCCTCTTTGACTAACCAATATGATTGGGACAGCCTGATCAGCCAACATGGCCCGGGTGATTACACATTCAAGGTTAAGGGCGTAACGGCTGATAATCGGCACACCTCGGATTCCGCATTAAGCGATCCCAAAAGCTTCGGTCTATCTATTGCGCAACAACTCTCCGGTAATGATCTGGCGCTGAGCTTTGATTCAACAGTGTTGAGCAAGGGAGCCAGCGACAGGCTGTTCGTTGATGGCGGATTTGATTACGTTATTGATGATGTCGCCTTTAGTCTAAACGATGAAGATAAGGCTAAGGTTGATGTGGACCGAGACGGGAATATTCAAGTCAAGCCCTCCTATTATCCGGGTGAAGAAGACGACCAGGTCACTGTATACGCGACGGTCTCTTATTATGAGGGCAGCGACATCCTCTTCATGGATAATTTTGAGGGCGACAAGAAATTTACTGCAGGGGCTCCGGGTTCCTATAGTCATTCTGCTGTGAGGCCGCACTATGGGCGTAATGCTGCTACCGCTGTGTCCGGTACTACAGGGCCTGCCAGAGCGCTGGTGAATTCAAGAGTGGTCAATCCGGTTCATGGAACGGTAACGGCTTGGTTCTATGATCATGGCGATATGGATCAACTGATTAAACTGGCGTTCAGCGTCCAAAATGCCGCTAATAACAATAGTACCAGTAATTATTATGCGCTAGGCGTTGTACAGGATTTAAGCGATACAAACAGACAAGGTTATTATATTTGGCGTGCGGGCAGCGCATGGAATCCTACAGACGGTTCGACCAGCAATAAAATTGAACGTTCCGCGGGATGGCATAAGTTCGAGTGGATCGTCAACAGTGACGGTATGACTGCTAAAATTGACGGACAAACAGCGTTTAAAACTACTGCCGTCAAGAACATCGGCGCCCTTGTGCTGATGACCAACTGGAACGCTAACGCTGGAAATATCGAAAATCGTTACTTTTTTGACGATGTCTCTGTCGTTTCGCAGTCGGCGACTCTGAAAACCGCTACGATCTCCACTCAGATCAAGTTGGCTGGTAAAGAATATAAAGTAATGCCTGCTGCTGTTGAATTTGACCTTGAGAACAAGGAAAATATCACCCTGCGCGTGACGCCGGACCTGACCGATTTGACAGGGGTGCTGTACAATGGCCAGAGACTTATCGAAGATGTCGATTATTGTCTGATAGACACCACGAGTATGATGCTGCTGAAGAACGGCTTCTTAAGCTCGCTCCCTGTAGGCCAAGCGGCAGTCCAGCTTGAATTTAAAGGCGGGAAGACCCTGGACGTCATGGTCGACATTGTGAATCATGAACCGAGAGCGTATTATGTTTCAAATCAAACCGGGAATGACGCCAATGACGGCTTGACGCCAGAGACTGCCTGGAAATCTTTGGGTAAAATAAATCAGACTAGATTCTATCCTGGGGATCAAATCTTCCTGGATGCCGAATCGATTTGGAACGGTCAACTGAAGCTGCGAGGCTCCGGTACGGAGGACAAGGTGATTAAGCTTGGCAAATATAACGACGGAGGTCAAAAGTACAAGAGACCTGTCATTAATGGCGGCGGTACCATAAGCAAGGATCCCTACTATATTTTTGACACCAATCCGGTGGAAAGACGTTTAGCCTCCGGCGCTGTTGAGCTCGTGAACGAGGAAAATTGGGAAATCGACGGGCTTGAAGTGACAAACCTTGGTTCCCAATGGGAAATAGGGCGCAACGGCATTATGATTATGAATAATTATGCTGAGACGCTTGAGGAGCGTACTCCCGAAAACTTTATGGCCAGCAAAAAAAGTCATGTATACGTGACCAATTCTTATGTACACGATGTCAATGCCCTTCATCAGTCCTATGGCGGTGCTAAGGTGGCCGGCGGCATTATATTTTACGGCTATATCGACGATATTCTGGCCGAGGGCAATACCGCAATCCGTTGCGACAACGAAGGAATTCGCAATACAGGTTTCCACCCGGACGGTTGGACCAAGAGCGGATATCCCGCCATTATGAAGGTGCGTTACTTCAACAATTACATGGCTAATGGCTCTGGCGATGCGATGGTTCTTTCCAACGCTCTTGAGGGCGAAGCTCGATACAACTATATTACGGGTTTTGGAAAAACGTATTTAACTGACGCGAAGCCGAACGGGGAAGGTCCAAACATCACCGATGGGGTTGGAAAATATATCAGTGTGGCCAATTATGCCGCTCTGTGGTTCATGGGCGTCAAGGATTCCGTGATGGAATTTAACGAAGTGGTGGATAACCCGTACAATTGCGCCGATGGCGAAGCATTTGACATTGACAGTTTCAATGACGGGGCAGTTTATCAATATAACTATAGCCGAAACAATTATGGCGGCTTCATGTTGTTCATGCCAGGGTCGAAGAACAGCATTGTGCGTTACAACATTAGTATTGATGATGGCAGTCCCCAAGAAGGATCTGCGGCATACTCGCATTTGTTTTATTATGCGGTTGGCGGCAGCTCGAACAGTACAGATTACCCGATTATTCACAACAATATATTCAAGCTTGGTGCAAACACGACGCGAATATTCGGTACAAGCAGCACAGGTCCGATCTGGAGTCACTTTTATAACAATATTTTGTATGGCAAGGATATGATTAGTGTCTTCGACATAGGTTCAAAGAGCGTCATGACGCATGGCAGCTTCGATTACAATATCATTTATCCGCAAACTCTGATCGATCGAAGCAAATTTGCTTCAGGCGTTTATGGATCGCATAACATTTATGCGGACCCGACAACTATACTGGCAAATATAGAACAGTCTATGGATATTGACGTCATTCCTAAAGACGCCATTCCAACCAACGGAACTATTGTTAAGAACGGGGATAAGAATACAGTTCTGTTCAACTCGAGAAATACTGGGATCGGCAAAGCGATTGCCCGCTCAGAATTTGATGTGTCTAAGCTAGCAGGCTTCAAGCTCAAGTCAGTAGACCCAAATATTGCGGTAGGTGCTGGATTTCGAGCAGATCAAACGCTTGAAGGACGGCGAGACTTAAGCAAAATATTCCCTTTGACACGCGACTTCTTTGGAAATGCCATTCGGCCTGATGATGTGCTCGACATCGGTGTGCATCAAATTGGGAATGAAGGCCTGAAGGCTGTTGAGTTTAAAACAGGGCAGGGAGGAAGCTATATTCAGCATCAAGCTATACCTGTTGGCGGTCTTGTATCCAAACCATCAACGGACCCGACGAGGAACGGATATAAATTCGGCGGCTGGTATACAGACGAAAGCTATACGACAGCGTGGAACTTTGAAACCCGCGTGGTCACCGACAATACGGTTCTTTATGCAAAGTGGATTTCGTCTACGGATGAGTCTTCAGCCGAGTAGGTGGCAGCGATAAAGAAGCTCTCGAAATAGGGTTGCCGTCGGTGGGGACTGACCCCATAACGTGAGACAAATCAAAACACCTTCAAGAGAATCGAACCATGTCGTAAGATATGGAGATAACCTTGGAGGTGTTTTTGCGTTGGCAACTAGAGTGAGCTACCCCTTGTCCGATTCCATGCGCTTCTTGTTGTTGTTTGCTCTTAGCCAAAACGATGAAGCGATTTTGTAACAAAGGTATTGACATCATATAACTACAACTGTAGTATATTAGACAAAGACTACAAACGTAGTGTAAATAATAGTCATATGGGAGGAGCTATACAAAATGAACGTAATATCAAAAGTATCCATGCAACATTAAGGATTTTTGCATGTAACAATATGTTGACATTACCAAACTACAAATGTAGGATGGATTTGTAACTACATACGTAGTCTGATAAATTGACCTTGGAGGTTACATGCATGAACCAAATACCAGCGGTTACGGATGCAGAGCTGGAAATTATGCGCGTGTTATGGGTAAATCCGGATTGCCCTTCCAGCGAAGTCGTAAAGCAGATGGCAGAGAAAATGGGTTGGAGCCCGAACACGACGCGGACACTCCTGAATCGATTGGTGCAGAAAGAAGCAGCGGGGGCAAAGCTGGAAAAGGGTTCAAAACGTACCCAGCTATTTTACCCCATCATCAGCGAGCAGGAATATCTACGGTCTGAAACCACATCTTTTGTGAAAAAGCTGTATGGCGGTGCATTAAAGCCAATGCTAGCCAATTTTTTAGAGGATAAAAAGCTGAATGCGCAGGAAATCGAGGATTTGAAGGCTTTATTTGACGAAAACTGCATAGACGGCGGACCGGAAAAGAGAGATAGCTGATGGGTCCAACATTACATGCAAGCTTGTTATCGTTTTTTGGCTGGGTGATCCGCGGATCATTTATGGCCGGCATACTGGTCCTACTTGTCCTGATCCTGCAGTTTCTATTAAAAAACAAGCTAGAAGCTAGATGGAAATATTTGATTTGGCTGCCTGTGGCGATTCGTCTGCTGCTTCCTTGGGCGCCGGAATCTTCGCTTAGTCTGTACAATGTTTTGTCTCTGGAGGCCATAGCCCCCGGAATTCATCAGAAGACCCAAGATCCTTCGGTTTGGAAGGAAGTGGGGAGAGCGAGCGAGACGGCGGTTCATGGTGAGCGCTATTTAAAACCGGAAACAAGCGGAATTTCGGAAGTGCCTGCTTCATCCCATGAATCGGGAACCGTGCAGGAGCGCGGCTTCTGGTGGAATCAGATCAAGCAACTGGGATTTACCAATGGGCTGATGCTGGTATGGCTTTTGGGGGTATTGTTTCTTGCTGCGAAAACGGTATACGACCACCTTCGATTGAAACAAGCCCTGCGTGCAGGCCGATCCATCGAAACGCCACTTTTATCGGCAGTGTTTCAAGAGACGAAGCAGCTATTGGGCATAAATAGTAAAGTACGGTTTGTAGCATCGGAACGGATTCCCGGACCTGCCGTAGTCGGTTTTCGTGAACCTGCGGTCGTCATTTCGCCAAGACTGCTCGTCACGTTGAGGAAGGAGCAGCTTCAATATATTCTGGCGCATGAGTTCGCACATATTCAGCGACGGGATGTGGCCGTGAATTGGATGATACACATCATCCTTATTCTCCACTGGTTTAATCCATTGATATGGCTTGCCGTACATAAAGCAAGACAGGACCAGGAGATGGCCTGCGATGCATGCGTCTTGGACCGGATGAGCCCGCAGCAAAATAGGGCATACGGACAAACAATTATTCATGTGCTGGAGCATTTTTCAGGCAGCCATCATCAACCGGGGATTGCCGGCTTGTCCGCGACACATAAAGAAATGAAAAGGAGACTTATAATGATTAAACAATTCAACAAAAAATCCTATGGTCTGTCCATTTTGGGGTTGGGAATGATTCTCGCGCTTGGCAGCGTGACGTTGGTAAACGCTAAGGAAAGCAACGCCGCGAGCATACCGCAAAAGGCTTCCGTGCAAGCAGAGCAGGATTCAAAAGCTGCTGAGGCTACGCAAGATCAGCAGCAACCAGAGAAGAAGATTCAGCTCGACCAAACGGAAGCCGCAAAGCTGCAAAAAGTGTTAAAGCAAGTAGCAGGGAAAGAGGTCAAGTTACAGGATGTTGGCGAGTTCAGTTATGATGCCGTCGACACGGAGTTTGCGGAAGTTGAATCGGTAGACGGAAAATTTGTAATTTTATTTGATACTAAAGACGTTAAGTATATAACTGTTAGCGAGAAGCTCCCACTCGATAAAATCAGTAAAAAGGATCAGGATAAGGCCCTTCAAGAGCTGAATAAGCTGTATCCAAACATAACCTACGCATTTGACAAAGAAGTGATCATGTATCGACACTATGATGACAAGAATGCTAAATTAAGCGATCTTGTAACGTATGCATTGACTGGAAAGAACTTTACCGTTCAACTAAGTAACGACTTTTCGCAAAACAAAACTGATTTACGTGTAAGCCAGATAGTCATGGAATTTGACGACGCGAACGAAATTGAACCGCAAGTGCCAAAAACGGTCTTGAATCAAGACGCTAATTTCAAAGGGGCTACACTTAGAAAAGTGAAGTGGGATAACCAATCTAAAAATTACCGCTTCGTCAATCACCACACGACCAAAAAGGGCACCTTGGTAGAAGAAACGGTAATAAGACCTACATTGGCCAACTAAAACGTGCTGTCCTTGACGTCTGGGCTTAAAGCGGCAAACGGGGGGTGGAATTAGGCGTTATAGATAACCAAAATGCGGAACGAAATGGTCAGCGCTCACGTACTTTGTCGGTGCGAAAAATCACCGTCATTGTCGTGAGCGCTTGTGTGTCAGGCACGTCAACAGCCCAAGAAGTCTAACGCCAATCGAGGGGGAAGCGAAAAACGGCGGTTATCCCACCGTTCCCCGTTATCGGTCCATGTCCGCCATGACGCAGTCAATTTGCGCTTCTTCAAGCGGTTGGCAGCAACGGAACGGACCAGCGGCTATAATCCTCCGGCGGCTCACTACACGCGATGGTAATGAGTGTGAGCATCGAACCGCATATATTGCGAAAATTATGAAAAGTTACAACTTGACACATTGATGATTTCGAGGATATTATAGATACATCAAGTCTTTGAATGGGGTGATACCTTGAGATTTACAAAAGCAACGAATTATGCTTTGCACACCATGCTCGCGCTCGTTGACGCTTCTCCGGTTAAGCCGATTGGTGTTCAACAGTTAGCAGAATTACAAGGTGTTTCACCAACCTATTTATCCAAAATTTTAACAAGGCTCGTGAAAGCAGGGATGATCGAGTCTGTTTCCGGAGTCAACGGAGGATATCGCTTATCTCGCAAGAAAGACGATATTAGATTTTTGAATATTATCCACGCTATTGAGGGAACGGCATCCTTATTTGAATGTGATTTTCTCCACGGCGACGAATGCTCGATTCAAGCTGTAATGAAGGAAGCGGAAGAGAAAATGGAAAGCCATCTTAAAAACACGAAGTTGACGGATCTGGTCCAAAAGTAAAACGCAGGTTTAAGGTTGAGCCATTTTATATTGAAAGGAGGAGAGCAGTTTGATACATATAAAAATATTTTTTATCTAATCATAGATATAATAAGTCTTTAAAGTCTATATAAGGGAGTTGAGCATCATGATTTACGAGTGCGCCATTATTGGTGGAGGACCGGCTGGATTGAATGCTGCCCTCATCCTTGGAAGAGCTAGGAGAAGCGTGGCTATCATTGACAACAATCGACCCAGAAATGCTGTTACACATGCGTCTCACGGCTTTATTACGAGAGACGGCGTAACGCCGGCCGAGTTCCGCAGAATTGCTCTTGAGGAAGTTAAAAGTTATCCGTTAGTCGATCATCTTCAAAACGAAGTTGTTTCTGTTGACACTACCCAATTCGGATTTGAGTTAGTTGATTCTGCTGGCCTTCACCTTAAGGCGCGCAAACTGATCTTGGCAACAGGCGTAAAGGAGATATATCCAGATATTGAAGGCTTTTATCCGCTTTACGGGAAAAGCTTGTTCAATTGTCCCTATTGCGACGGCTGGGAGCTTCAAGATCAACCGCTTGTTGTTGTATCCGAATATCCAAACCTATTTCATACGGCCAAACTGCTTCTCAATTGGAGCAAGGATCTGGTTGTCTGTACGAACGGCAAGGCGTCTCTGTCAGATGAGCACAAAAAGCAGCTTCAATCAAAGGATATTGTGGTAATGGAGCAACCTATTGCAGCTTTCATTGGTCAGAATGGGCAGCTTGAACATGTTCGCTTTGCAGACGGAACTCAAATTCCGAGGGCTAGCGGTTTCGTGGCTCCTAAATTTGTGCAAAGCGTTCCGTTCGCAGAACGATTAGGCTGTGGAATGACGGCCTCGGGCGGGATTAAAACAGACGGAAAGGGGAGGTCCGCAATACCTGGTTTATATATCGCCGGAGATACTTCGTATGTGGCTCCTTCCCAAGTGGTTTTTGCTGCAGCGGACGGCAGCCAAACGGCTATGAGCGTAAATATGGATTTGGCGGAGGAGGATTTTACAAATCGTGGGAGTTCACCTACGGGTTAATTACGGATATAAAAAGTCTTTAATATCTTCATGAGAAAGCCTCATGATTTCAAACGTGTTGTTTAAGGAGGTGATGAGATCCAGTCGATTCATCCTTGGTAGAAAATGTGTGAAAAATTATAAAATGGAGGAAGATACACATGACTATTTGTCACTCTACGGATACAACATTTGAAAGTGATTTGAAAAAAGAAGGTTTTACATTAGTTAATTTTTGGGCGCCTTGGTGCGGACCTTGCCGCGCTTTTGCACCTATACTCGAGAGGTTCGATCAGGAGTATAGCAAAGAAGTGAGGGTACTAAAAATCAATGTAGACGAACAACCAAGTACTGCCGCTCATTATGGAATTATGAGCCTTCCAACAACGATTCTATTTAAAAATGGTGAGCCGATCGATAAATTTGTTGGAGCTGTTCATATTGATTCATTAAAACAGTTCATATCAGATAAAAATAATTTAACAACGTAAAACTCCCAACGAAAGCCGCCGGCCCAATCGGCGGCTTTCGTTAAGTTGAGTAGTGAAATTTTAAGAGGAGATAAAATGAATGAAGAAGTCAGACAAAACAGCACAACCTAATTCTTTCATTATATTGATATTGTTTTTTGCGGGATTGGCAATTATGTCCAGCTTCTATGTTACAATACCCTTAATCTCGGTACTTTCAAAGGAGTTTTCTGTATCAGAAGGGCAAGCAGTATGGACTAGTAGTTTGTTTACGTTAAGTTTCGCTGTTGGATGCTTATTATTTGGACCATTATCAGACCGTTTTGGCCGAAAAAAAATCATGCTTTGGGGATTAGCTGCGTTAACGATTGTTACTATCTTTCTAGGGTTTCAAAGCAGTTTATCCTCAGTTATTCTTTTCAGAGGAATACAAGGCTTGACTGCGGCTACTTTCTCTCCCGTAGTCCTTCCCTATGTGATGGAATTGTTCCCGCAAAATAAAAGAGTCTTTGCAGTTAGCTGTATGAGTGCAAGCTTTCTTATGGCTGGGATTATCGGGCAGGTGTTCAGCAGCTTTGTAAGTTTTCATTTAGGTTGGCAATATGTGTTCATCATTTTGGCAGCGATTTATCTTATACTAATACTACTGATGATATTCTTTATACCAAACCTCCCGGCGAATGGAATTCGTGTTGCGGCAGCATTCAAACAAATGAGAAAGACGCTGGGACAAAAATCGCTATGGTTTGCCTATGTAATCGCATTGGTCATGCTGCTTTCTTTTGTAGGCATGTACACTGCATTGGGAGACTTTTTAAGCAGTTCTCTTTTCGGCTTCTCGAAACAACAGATATTATATGTGCGTTCAGTAGGGATCATAGGGATGTTAATGTCTCTTTTTGCGAGTAGTCTGGTTAGGAGATTTGGCATGATATCCGTACTTAGAAGCGCAATAATCCTAGCTGCGAGCGGATTGATTTTGATAGGACTTGGAACAAACATGGTGTTTATAATTGTGATGAGCGTCGTATTTGTATCCGGCATTGCAACCGCCATCCCTTCATTGGTTTCACTGGTCGGTGAACTAGGGGGAGCCTCAAGAGGTGCGGCGATTTCTATTTATACGGTTGTAGTGAATTTAGGTGCTACCATTGGACCCATCCTAGTCATTCAGATGCTCCAAACGGGTAATTATATCCTCACGTTCTCAATCTTGGCGGGCTGTTTACTGCTGGGACTCCTGGCTACATTCTTTGTTAAACGTGTATCACCAGTTGTTGATAATCTTGTTACAGATCAGGAGAAATCTATAGCACCATTATGAATAGGAGTCATAGTTACTTCATTATATTTGTTAATGGTAGGTGATACTATGCTAAGCGAGCACAATAATCTTGAATCCTCATCCATTATTACCGTTTGTAGGAAGGAGGAACAAAAGAAATAAAGATTGATTGAAAGATATCTACAATCATTGATTCTAGGCATAGAAAACAGCTCGCATTTTGAAAAAAGATTGATCAAAATGCGAGCTGTTTTTAGTACCGAATGAATCATATTTTATATACCGAAAAACTCTATTCATTTGCTATACAATCATGCATTTAAGTCTGTTATGGCAGGAATATTAATTTCCTTTACACATGAAACAGGCGATAAATTAATAACGCATTGGACAATGGCTACAATGTCTTGAACAGGAATACGAGTGCCTTCATACAACGTAATTGCCTTTTCTACACCTTCTTCATAAGGGACTTCAGCAGCAAGCTCTCCTGGATTAATACACGTTACAGAGATCTTATCTTTCCTCACGTGCTCACGCAAAGCATTTGTAATACCACGCAATCCAAATTTAGATGTGACAAACGAAACTTGTGCATTATTCGTATGATCTAAACCTGCTGTTGAACCAATTAAAATAATTTTCCCGTTATTCGCCTGTCTTAAATTAAGTAAAAGCGCCTGAATATATGTAATAGTGGAAGTTAAATTAATATTAATTATGTTCGAAATATCTCCAACTTCATCCTTATCAAACGTATAGTCATCTTCGAAACCACGCTTTTCCCATACTCCGACATTATAAATTAAAACATCAATAGCAATGTCTCTTAAAGTTTCTTGTAAAGAAGGAATTTGTTGTTGACTAGATAAATCAATGGCGAGCCATTTACGATTTACGCCATCATTTATATCTAAACTACTTGGTCGTGTGCGTGATACCATCCATACTGTATCTCCCTTAGTGGGTAAGCCTTTTACAAATGCATCGCCTAGCCCTTGGCTTGCTCCAAATATAATAAAGTTCTTACTCATTCAATCACTCCTTCTAAATAGCTATACTTCTTAATTATAATTATTATAAAAATAAGTACAACTAAAGTGATTTATTGAGTAGGGACCAATCAGAAGAGGGTCAAGCTAATTGCGCGCCAAGCTGATTCACTTTGGCTAGCCACTCAGCTCGCGCTTTATCCGAAGATCCTCGGATTGGACCAATCTCAGTAACACGTACAGGAGATACTCCACAAAATTTCAATATATTGCGTTTCATCACATTGTATTCTGCATTCTTATATGCCAACTTATTGTACCAGAACGGAGTATCGGCAGTGACGATCAAACGCGAGGACTTTCCGGATAAAAGCTTGTCCACTGCAGAAGAATTTTCCCGGTATTTGTAAGCAAAGCCGGGGAGAAAGACCCGATCGATAAATCCTTTCAGGATGGCCGGCATTACACCCCACCATGTAGGATAAATAAATACAAGGTGATCCGCCCAGCGGATTAGCTCTTGAGCATCTCTCAGATCTTCCTCTAATTCTGTTCTTTTACGGTAGCCAAACTTTAGGTTCGGATCAAATTGGATCTTGCTCAAATCAATAGAGCGAACCTGGGCTTTGTTGGCCGAAGCCCCCTTCATATACGCTTTGGACAAGGCCGAACAGAAGCTCTCTGGGTCGGGATGTCCGTTAATAACGAGAATATTCGATTTCATCTCTAGTTCCTCCTGTTGCAATTGTTTGCGATATAATAGTTAGTATAAAACTGTAATTAGCATAGAACGAATAGAAAGATAAATGAATAATCAAAAGCGCAAGTATCCTGCTTATTCACGCAAAGGGGAAATGGATATTGAAGAACCCGGGAGTTCCCATCACAATGGTATATCCGATTATGAAGACTATTGTTCATAAAGGATATGAAATAGAGAAATATTTCGAGTATGCTTCGTTTGACCGTAGTTTATTACAGAATACGGAGGCTCGTATTAGCGAAGAGGAATTGGAGCGATTGATGATTACCGCCGCGAATTACACGCAGGACAATCATTTTGGCTTGCACCAAGGACAGATCATAGACCTTGCCGATATGGGTATTCTCGGTTATGTGATGCATCATTCTAAAGCCATTGTTGATGCGCTTACCGCTTATCAGAGATACAATGTGATTCTGTGCAACGTATTCAACCTGGATTGGGAAGTGGAGGGGGACGATGTCCTTATCCGGTTTTTTTTGCAGAATCCCGGTCAAGCATCGCGTCATGTCGTAGAGGAGATGGCAAGTTCGCTGTATCATAAGATCAACAAGCTTAGCAATCAACACATCCCGTTGCATGAAATTCGATTTACACATGGCGCACCGGCGGATACACAGCCCTATATGGCGGTTTTCGGGAAAGTTCCCTGCTTTGGCGAGAAAGATAATGTTCTGCGTATGAGTAAGGAAGTGCTGAAATATCCGATTCTGTACGCTGATGCAAGATTGCTGGGAGTATTCGAGAATATGGCACGGGAAACTAAGGATGAGCTGACCCAGGCAAGTACGTTTTCAGACCGGGTAGTTCAGTGGATGAAAGAATGTGTTCCTTCCTTTTTTCCGACCTTACAGCAAACTGCGGAATATTTCAAAATAAGCACAAGAACACTTCAACATAAGTTGAAGGCCGAGCAAACTTCCTATAATGAGCTATCTGTAAAGGTACGCAAGGAATTGGCTATGATTTATTTGCAAAAAAGAGAGTATTCCATCGGCGATATTGCCTATTTGCTGTATTTTTCCGAGCCTAGCGCATTTCAAAGCGCTTTTAAGAAGTGGACGGGTTTATCTCCGGGACAGTATCGAACAAAAGCGCATAACAGGATAGTTCCCTAATCTTTTGAAATAAAGATATAAGGCTATAATATTAACTCATTCTACCCGTGAAGAATGTTAAGCAAGCGCTGCTCGCCTGAAATCTCATAAATTTACCTAGTGTTAGGAAGATAAGCATATGAGTGATTATGAACAGATCTTTAATGAAATTTATTAAAACAAGCAATACTTTAATACAGAGCTAGATGTCAATCAGTGAAAGAGAACTCATTTGCAATTATGAATTGTAGATGAGTTTTTTTGCTATTCTGAAACGGAGATTCTTGGTTTATAAGTAATCTTGTTTTTGTAACAATTCGCACTTTCTAACGTTAATTTTGAAGCGAAATGGATTTACTACGGTGTGGTGACCTTATTATTTACTTATAAATACTTATTGATTTTCAAGAATTGCTTATATATACTTAAATCATGAATTCGAATGCGTAACTAAGGAGGGCATTAAGAGTGTTTCAAGAACATAGATTATTGAAAATTCTTGATTACTTAAAACAACATCAATCGATGAGCGTTGGGGAAATTTGCTCGATCTTTCAAGTATCCAGAGATACGGCGCGAAGAGATATTGTCAAATTGGTACAAGAAGGTGTCGTTGTTCGGACGCATGGAGGGGTAGCTCTTCCAGAACTTCGGAAGGAGCTCTCTTCCTATCAAGATCGTCTAATTGAGGAGTCCACCAGCAAAAACGATATTGGTAAGCTTGGAGCCAAGCTGATTCACGATCATGAGACGGTATTCTTGGACGTATCGACAACGGTCCAATTTGTCGCGGAACATATTCAGGCGAAACAGATTACAGCCGTTACACATTCGATTGATAATGTAGGTATTCTCTCCAAACGAGATGATTTGAGCATTTATGTACTTGGGGGCTATCTGCATACCCAGAACCGCCTTTTATATGGTCCTTCCGTCATTGATAAGATTAGTGAAATACGAGCAGATAAGGCGTATATTGGGGCAACATCTATACAGCCAGACGGACTCTATTATCCCTATGAAGAAGATGTTCGAGTGAAGAAGGAAATGGCCAAGCAATCGGATCAAGTGATCCTTGTTGTGGATCATACGAAATTCGTGGCAAAGTCAAGATTTAAGTTGGATTTTGATTACGTGGATATCATCGTGACAGATCAGTTTATTTCCAGCGAAATGAAAGAAATATTAGATCAGAAAAATATCACGCTAATTGAATGTACAACAAATAATCCTCAGGACGGAGCTGAGCAGAGATGAATAACAAAATCATTCAACATGTCAACGTATTGCTTCCACATCAAATACTACCTTACACTACAGTCTGGGTCACAGACGGGAAGATCGAGCGAATTGAGACGCAAGAATCCCCGCAGTTCGACGAGGAGTACGAACGGATAGATGGCAATGGGATGTGGCTCATCCCTGGGATGATAGATGTTCATATTCACGGAGCCAATGGCTACGATATGATGGATGGCACGGAGGCTAGTATTCAAGAGGTATCCCATACATGTGCTGCAACCGGATGCACGTCGTTCTTAGCTACATCCGTAAGTTCAACGATGGATGATCTGCTGAACATGATTCGCAGCGTGAAGTCGGTGATTGGTCGTGAGCAAGGGGCGAAGATCGCCGGTATTCACTTGGAAGGACCTTATTTGAATCCGAAGCGTAAAGGGATGCAGAATGAGAAGTATCTTCGTCATCCTGATCTCAATGAAATGAAACTTATTTTTCAGGAAGCCGGTTCGCTCATTAAAATGGTGACGATTGCTCCGGAATTACCTGGAGGATTAGAACTGATCTCCTACTTGAAGGATCAAGGGGTTGTCATTGCCGTTGCGCACTCTGACGCCACGTATGAGGAAGCGAAGGAAGCATTTGGAGCAGGCGCGAGTCATGTGACACATTGCTTTAACGGAATGAGACCGATTCATCATCGAGACCCCGGTCTGATCGTTGCCGCATTTGAGGAACCGCATGTAAGTCTGCAAGCGATTGTCGACCAAGTCCATCTTCATCCTGCAATCATCCGCCTGATGCATCGTATTAAAGGGCCGGAAGGGATGGTGCTAATTACAGACGCGCTTCAAGCGATGGGAATGGGCGATGGAGAATATCTGTTTGGCGGCCACAATGTCACCGTATCCGAGGGAATTGCAAGGCTAGCGGACGGTACTTTGGCATCAAGCACGGTGACGATGAATGAAGCGTTGCGACTAACCGTAGAGAATGGAATATCCTTGACAGATGCTGTACAGATGGCTTCGACATCGCCTGCTCGTATTCTAGGCATGTCGAACAAAGGGAAAATTGAAATCGGCTGCGACGCGGATTTCGTCCTCCTCAATGAGAAGTATGAAGTACAATGGACGATGATTGAGGGACAACTGGTCTAATTCATTTGCATATTCCTATTAACGCGGAGCCTGGTCAGAACATCGATTATTTCCTTGAAAACACAGCAACCGATTCTCATCAATACTATGTACAATAAAGCAAGCTTTCTAAGCATTAAGTCGTAAGAAAAGACTTATTGAAGTTCTGTCGAAAATATTGACACTCTGTATAGTCTGATGGTATGCTTCAATAAGTACTACTATTCTTATAGGATTAATCAAATTATTAGTTCGAAAAATGAAAACAGAGTCGACCATACCATTGGAGACGTAGGATAGCTGCTTCAGCTATTTCCTGCGTTTTTTTGTTTTCGCACACAATAGGGGGAGATATTCAGAATATATAACGAAGGGTAAAACGGTGTACCAGTTCAGCAATAATTCCTACTTAACCCATTTGAATTATGTGTCACTTTGAAGTTAGGTTTTATAAAAAAAAAATTAAAGGTGGTTATTATGAAAAAGCAATGGTATACAGGCTTGTTATGGTTGTGGTTCTTGACGTTTTCGATTATTCTGGCGGGTTGTTCGTCAAGTTCTACCAACAATCAGCCGGAGGCTTCGTCTCCTTCTCCCCAGTCCAACGCCACCAATGAATCGTTAACGGAGCAGGGGACGGAAGTTCATTTACTTCAAGAGCCTTTAGCTGCGACGGATTTGTCCAAAATCCCGGATAGAGCAAAGCAGCGTAACGATGCGATCATTGTCACCCTGACGAACCCGAGCGGCGCGTTTACCCCCTATTTCACACAGGTCGGCTATGACGGTAACGTAAACTCCGTACTGTACACCTCGCTTGTCCGAGTCGATACGAACGGATTGCCGGTCCCTGGGCTCGCCGAGAAATGGGAAGTTTCCGAAGATAAGCTGACCTATACATTTCATCTTCGCGAAGGTCTGAAATATAGTGATGGATCGCCTATGACGACAGAGGATGTTAAATTTACATGGACCTTACTTCATGATCCGGCATACGACGGTATTAACAGTGTCGTGGAAACCAATATCAAAGGCGGGCAAGCATACAAGGAAGGAAAAGCGGATTCCATCGAAGGTATTCGAGTTATCGATGAGCGAACGATTTCCGTGACGCTGGAAGAGACGAATGCGACCGCACTGACTGTGCTGGGCGGCCAGATATTATCCAAAGCCTACTACGGTAAGGATTATAAGTTCGGCAATCTGGATTATATTAAAAACCTGCACGCCAACCCGATCACGAACGGGCCCTACAAGCTTGAAAAGTTCATTCCAGGCCAAGAAATACGTTTTGTTGCCAACGAACACTATGTTTTCGGAAAACCAAAGACGGAATACTTCATTTACAAGACGACCGAGGGGGACACATGGCAATTTATCGAAACGGGGGAAGTGGACTACGGCAGCTTCTCAGCCACCACGGATAATATCGAAAAACTAAAAAATCTTGGGTTCTTGAACCTGGTGCCAAGTACCGCGAGCAATTACGGATACAATCAATTCAATTTGGAGAAAGATCATCTAAAAGATAAGCGCGTCCGCCAAGCCTTGACTTACGGTCTCGACCGCCAATTGATTTATGTTGATTCCAGACAAGGCGCAGCTACGATCGCCAACATTCCTTCCTCTCCAATTCTGTGGTCCTATACGGAAGAAGACATCAATCCGTATCCGTACGATCCGGAAAAGGCAAATCAACTGTTAGACGAGGCCGGCTGGACAATCGGAGCTGACGGCATTCGTCAGAAGGGAGGAAAAAAACTGCAAATCAACTACCTTGGATCGAAGAGCCCGAACACCGATATTTTTATAGCGGTTGCTAAGGAGAACTATAAAGAAATCGGCGTCGATTTTATCCCTGAGCAATTCCCGGATTTCAACACACTCGTAACCAAGGTCGACAGTGGCGATTACGACATGGCCTCATTCTCTACTACCATTATCAGCGACCCTTCGCAAGGGGTAAGCCGATTTATTAAAGGGGAGACGAAAGGCTACGACAATCCTCGAATCGACGAGCTTTATGCACAAGGATTGGCTACAAGCAACGTTGAGGAGCGCAAAGAGATTTACCATGAAATGTTCAAAATTTTAAACGATGAACTGCCGATCATGTTTACCAACTACACTAAATCGGTTATCGCCATCAATGGCCGTATTGACGGTTTCGAATTAAACCCGTTGGCCGGAATCGCTTATAGCTTGCCGGATTGGGAACTTCAATAGGCTGTTTAGGACGGAGAGCCTTTGGCCCGCTCTATTAACTAAGGTATCTCCAGCCTGAACTCTTTAGGCCGGAGATGCCTGATTAAGGAGAGAACATGAGAACCTATTTGCTCCGAAGATGTTTGTATATGCTCTTGATTTTGATTGGCGCGTCTCTGTTGATTTTTTTTCTGTATTCGTTAACGCCCGGCGATTACGTTGACAACAATTTGAGCTTAAGCGAGGAGCGCAAGGCAGAGCTGAGAGAAATTCACGGGCTGAACAAGCCGATATTCGAACGATACGTGAATTGGATGGCCAATATTTTCAAAGGAGATTTTGGTTATTCCTTGGCTCAGCAGCGTCCGGTCCTCGATCTGTTTCAGGATTATATATGGAACTCCTTTTTGCTTGCGGTAGTCTCGACATTCTTCACCTGGTTTTTTGCCGTTATCGTCGGTGTCCTTACAGCCTACAAGCAGTATTCGCTGTTGGATACGTTTATCATGGTCGGAATATTCGCCGCGATGTCCATTCCTTCGTTCTTCATCGGTTTGTTCCTGATCAAAGTGTTTGCCGTTGATTTGAAAATTCTCCCGCCCGGAGGAATGATTACGACAGGCAGCCGAGCCGAAGGCTGGGATTATATCGTCGAGGTGCTGCATCATATGCTGCTTCCGGTTGCTGTCATGATACTGCTTGGCGTAGGTTCGCTGACTCGTTATTTCCGCAGCAACATGCTGGAAGTCATCCGGCAGGATTACGTGCGGACCGCACGTGCCAAAGGATTGAAGGAAAGAACGGTCCTTTACCGCCACGCTTTAAAAAACGCGATGCTTCCTGCGATTACATTGATCGGCTTCGAATTGCCAGGTCTTTTCGGGGGCTCCATTATTATTGAGAAAATTTTCAACTGGCCGGGAATCGGGCAGTTGTACATGCAATCATTTACCGTTCGGGACTACCCGCTCTTAATGGGCTTTACGATGTTTTTAGCCATATTGACGGTCGTCGGTACGCTGATATCCGATATACTCTATCATACTTCCGACCCTCGGGTCAGGCTTTAAAGAAAGGAGGAACTCACGTGTCCATTCCTACGACGGCAGGCCAGGCGGGGAAAGCCAGCCGCCTTTCGGATGCTTCGGATTCGATATGGCGGCAATCGGCTCGCCAGTTGGGCAAAAACAAGCTGGCCGTAGCCGGCTTCGCTTTTATGGTGTTTATGTTTTTGATTTGTTTTATCGGACCATTGTTCTCTCCTTATGCGGATGGCAAAATCAATCCTGCCATGATGCACCAGCCCCCGAGCGCCAAGCATTGGTTGGGAACCGATTTGCTCGGCAGGGACGTACTCACCCGACTTTTGCAAGCCGGCAGAATCTCGCTGACGGTAGGTCTTGCATCCATGGCGCTGTCGATGACCATCGGAACGGTTCTCGGCGTCATCTCGGGCTATTACCGCGGGGTCATGGATCAGATGATCATGCGAATCGCCGATTTGCTGTTTACGATCCCTGGACTCCCCATCCTCTTTATTATGGGAGCGCTCATGTCGGATTGGAAAGTTCCGACTGATTACCGGCTCTATCTCGTCATGTTAATGCTTAGTGTAATCGGCTGGCCAGGCGTTGCACGTCTTGTCCGAAGCCAGATACTAACGTTAAGGGAGAGGGAGTATATACACGCTGCAGACGTGCTTGGCCTTAGCGATAGACGGAAGTTGTTTCGTCATTTGCTGCCCAATGTATTCCCGCTTCTGATTGTTATTGCCACGTTAAGCATTGGAGGGGCAATCTTGTCGGAATCCGCGCTCAGCTTCTTTGGGCTGGGGGTCATGCCTCCAACTCCGACTTGGGGAAATATGATTGATGCAGCCAACAATGTGATCGATTTCGAGAAGCGTCCCTGGCTGTGGATCCCTCCAGGACTGGCCATCTTTTTGACGGTCATTGCCATCAATATTTTCGGCGACGGGTTGCGCGACGTTCTCGATCCAAAACAGAATACAAGCAGGTGAACGGAAGATGAATCCATTAATCGAGGTCAACAACTTAAGTACCTATTTTGAATCGGGGACAGGCACGGTAAAAGCGGTAGACGATATTACCTTTCGTATCCATGAAGGGGAGACGGTGTGCATCGTGGGCGAATCCGGATGCGGTAAGAGCATAACGGCGATGTCGATCATGGGGTTGGTCGAAGGACCTCACGGGAAAGTCGTAAGCGGTCAAATCCGGTTCGGGGATAAAGATCTTTTGAAGATCAGCAAAGAAGAGATGCGGCGCATCCGCGGCAACGACATCTCGATTATCTTTCAGGAACCGATGTCCTCCCTTAATCCGGTCATCACCATCGGCAGGCAAATCATGGAGCCGCTTATGCTCCACCAAAAACTGAACAAAAAACAAGCCTATGTCCGGGCACTGGAACTAATCGAGTTGGTAGGCATTCCCCGAGCTGAACAAATCGCAGCTTCTTATCCACATCAATTGTCAGGAGGAATGCTACAACGAATCATGATTACCATTGCGATCTCGTGCGGGCCCAAGCTGCTTATTGCTGACGAACCGACGACCGCTCTGGACGTAACAATCCAGGCCCAGGTACTGGAAACGCTCCGGCAAAGAAAGGAGCAATCCGACATGTCGATCATACTGATCACCCACGACCTTGGTGTGGTGGCGGAAATGGCGGACTATGTCATCGTCATGTACGCCGGAAAAATCGTCGAGGAAGGGGACGTCGAGGAGCTTTTTGAGCGGCCGAAACATCCTTATACACGGGGACTTCTTAAATCCAAGCCGGTTATCGGTCAGCGGACGGAACAGTTATACTCGATTCCGGGGCAAGTCCCGAGTCCGCTTGAACTGTCCGAATCCTGCTATTTCCACGATCGCTGCGAAAAATGCATCCCTATCTGCCGAACCCGGCAGCCACAGCTAAAGGAAGTAGAATCCGGTCATCGAGCAGCCTGTTGGTTGTATGAAGAGGAGGCGGAAGCATGAGTGAAGCATTGCTTGAGGTACGCCATTTAAAAAAATATTTTCCGATCACCGCGGGATTGCTAAATCGTACCGTCGGATATGTCAAAGCGGTAGACGATATCAGCTTGACGATACAATCGGGAGAAACGTTCGGACTTGTTGGCGAATCCGGCAGCGGAAAAAGCACTGTTGGGCGCACGATTTTGCGGCTGCATGAGAAAACCAGCGGGGAAGTGCTCTTTAAGGGAATTCCCTTTCATGAGCTGCCCAAACCGGAAGTCCGTAAGCTAAGGCCCAAGATGCAGCTTATTTTTCAGGACCCTTACAGTTCGCTTAATCCTCGCATTCGTATTGGAGACGCGATAGGAGAATCTTTACTGGAGCACCGTTTTGCGCCGCAGGAGGAGATTCGCGACCGGGTACTTGATGTGATGGAGGCGTGCGGTCTTTCTTCCTATCATTATAACCGGTTCCCTCACGAGTTCTCCGGAGGACAACGGCAGCGGATCGGTATCGCCCGGGCTTTGGTGCTCAACCCTGATTTTATTATCGCCGACGAGCCGGTTTCCGCGCTAGATGTCTCAATTCAGTCCCAGATTATTAATTTGTTCCAGAGGCTTCAGCATACCCGGGAATTGACCTATTTGTTTATTTCCCATGATTTAAGCGTTGTCGAGCATTTGTGTAATCGTATCGGAGTGATGTATCTCGGTTCTATGATGGAAATGGCTTCACGGGACGAATTGTTTAGCCAGCCGCTTCATCCCTACACTAAAGCGCTGCTCTCGGCAATACCTATTCCGGTACCGAGGCTGAGGCGGGAGAGAATCGTGCTCAAAGGCGATATTCCAAGTCCGGCGAATCCGCCATCGGGATGTAAATTCCATACTCGCTGTCCATATGCCGTAGCACAGTGTAAGGAGCAGGTGCCCGAATTCCGTAATATGGGCAACGATCATTATGTTGCCTGCCACCTGGTTTAAAGGGCTAAAACCTATATAAAATCGATTTCTAGTGATGAAAAGGAACAGCAAGGGGGGACGTGTAGAGTTGTGCAGAATATTGTACAATAAGGCAACAATATAGTAGGTAACCAGCCAGTAATTAAAAGGGAGCTCACACGCTGTACGCTGTGGAGCTCCCTTTTATCGGTTATTGCGAGAGTTTCTGTGAGCAGTGTCAGTTCTACGCTATTTGTCGAAAAAAGGATTCAATTAGTTCAAGATGTTTTTGATAGTGAATTAAACTAATTTCACCATGATTCATTCCTTCTGCGATATATAGTTTACTATTAGGAATTGTCTTTTTTAGGATTTGTGCAGACTTTTTCATGATTTTAATCTCTTTTGATCCTACTATAATTAGTGCTTTAGCATTTGTGTCCCTTAAATGTTCCTTAGGACAATAATTCCCATTACTATATGTAATATTAATTAATGATTGTTTTGAAATATTTTGACTATCTTTATAATAATTTTCAAACATATTTTCTGTAATATTTAATGTTTTCGCCTGAAGTTTTGCAAACCATTTTTGACTAACTAATTTATAAAAAGCTTTTTGCATAAACAAAGATATGGCAGTAATATTTTTCATTGGAATTACTAAACCACTTTCAATAATCACGAATTTCACTATATTTTTTCTTTTTGAAATAATTTCAATTGCGATTTGAGCACCAAGTGAGAGACCATAAATTGCATACACTTTACCATTATGATTATCATCAATAAATTCGATTAGTTTATCTGCTGAGTCTTCTATACTAATAAAGGTTGTATTTCCATCCTCGCCATGGCCATCAATGATCGGTGTGACAACATGAAATTTTTGAGACAAGTGGTTAATCTGTTGCTGTAATGACCAATAGGATAAACCTCCACCATGTAATAAAATAATAGTTTCCAGGTCTTGGTTACTTGTTTCCCTAAATATCATCCTTTACACCTCCTCATAATCTTTTTTATAGAACATTTTTCTTAGGTTCTCTAAAGAAGAATAATCTCTTTCAAAATAAAAACTCCAATCGATGGACGAAATATTATTATCTCCTACTTCAATAATTAGTTCTTTTTCATATCCATACATTAACCATTTGAAGTACCTTAACAACTCATTAATTTCAATATCCTCTCTAAAAATCGAAGTGTCGATGTTTTGAAATAATCTATTATTAATCTGATCTTCAAGTTTTTTTAATTCTTCTATTAATTCAGAAGGAAGATTCATTTCTTGGTTGTTTACATAATAATAAGAAGAAATAAAAGAAAAAATAAAAGGGTTTTCGGAAAATATTTGATACTTAATGGATCTTTGCAATTTATATCTTTCAAAAAAATCAGGAATATTAGTATCTATCCTAGCAACATAATTTTCTATTAAATAATCGATAGCGTATTTGAATAAGAAATTTAAAAGGTCTTGTTTGTTCTCAAAATAATAGAAAAGAGAGCCTTTTGATATTCCTGCCCTTGCTACTATTCGATTCGTAGAAGCATCCTTGTAACCGTAGTTTGAGAATTCCTGAAACGCTGAATTAATTATCCTATGCTGTTTATCCATATCCATATTAAAAAAAGCATTGTTCATAAAAACCCTCCTCTTTGACCATAGTGGTCATATTTAATATAGTATGAATTGACCACTGTGGTCAAATGTTTTAATCCGAGTTCATAACGACAAATGTGATGCGGTGAATTATAGTGGGAGGAATTTATGTACAATTGATGGAATAATATTATTATGCTTCGGAAAGGAGGATTCAATATGTACTTTCACTGTTATAGAAAGCCGATAAGAATCCGTCAGCTTCCTCAAAATTAAAATTTGAGGAGGGTAAATATGAAGGTTAATGATAATTATCTGAAAGAACAATTAAAGCATGTTTATTGGTTAAATGGTGGTTGTTGTGCGGGTAAGACCACAATGACGAAGAAATTTGTTGAGGAGTTAAGGTTTCAAACGCTAGAGGATAATGTCTTAAAATATAGGCCATTCACTAGCCCTGTTGAATACCCTGCCCTTCAATATCCTCATCCTGGTTTGGACTGGGATAAATGGTTTAATAAACCCAACGATGAACATTGTGAATGGCTTTTTCAAATTGTCGAAGAAATGATGGAGTTTTTTGTTATCGATTTGTTGAAAATGCCTACTGATACACCAATCATAATAGATTTAGGAATAATGCCCGAACAAATATTACCCTTTATTCCTAAAGAAAGAATGGTATGTCTCTATACATCTGATGAAGAGATAGAAAGGCTATATTTCTTTAGGGAAGACCATAAGATGATTTTGGATGTTATTAACCTTACAGCTAATCCAGCGGAAACAATCAAAAACGGCAACAATAGCATGGTAAAGTTTTCTCGTGATATAAGAAATGCTTGTGTTAAAAATGGTATCAAGACCATTAAAAGAACAACTAGTTTGAGTGTTGAAGAACAATTTAGATTAGTTCGTGAACATTTTGGACTGTGATTAGAAAAATCCATAGGTTGATACTTTTTAGAGAAAGGGCCATCCGTCAAAGGATGGCCCTAAATCTTGCCGTTATAGACAGCGCGGAGAACTGTATAGCTATTTGATGGAATCAATATGTCCCTTTGGAAGTGAAACTACCAATGTCCTTTAATGCATAGTCAAAAAATTTAAGAATAAGTTCATTTTCAGTTTCAATACAGTAATATTCATCAATACTCGCTTTTCCGCCCTGGATAATATTTGTAAGTATAGGTGAGAAAAGCGGTAAATCGGTCAGGCTTAAATGTTTTGCCCCTTTAAAATAAGTAGTATATGCTCCTTCGAACTGTTTATTATTGAGTTTGTTCGCTATATAAACAGGAGAACTATCCAGTTGAACCCAAACATCGTCAGAATAAATGTTAAGAAGTGGGGTCGTGTAGGCTTCATCCTTTGCAACAAAATCATCAATTTCTCTCTTATAAACAAGCTCACTAAAGAACGGGGCATCAATATTGACAACTGCACTTACATCATCACGCTCTCTGCCGAGCCAAACACTTGCTGCGCCGCCCATGGAGTGTCCGAACACACCTATTTTCTCTGTATTGATATGTTGATAAATGGGGTTATTGTCACTTTTGGTTTTTTCAAGTATCGTATCCATTACAAAATTCATATCGTCTGTTCGCAGTTTCATCCATTTTTGAATGAGTCCGTAGTATTCCTCCCTTGTGTAAATGCCTTTGTTGGCATTGCTGACTTCACGCATATAATCTGAATTGACCAAAGCAGTCGTTCTATCATCTGAAGCCGTATAAAAGGAATGATAGGGATGATCGATTGAAACGACTACATAACCGTGGCTTGCAAGCTCAGTATAGGTAGAGCTATTGCTATCCTTAATGCCATATGCTCCATGTGAGAACACCAAGAGAGGGTATTTTCCATCTGCATGTTCCGGATACCAAAATTCCACATTAACAAATCTATTTTTCCCGTTGTCGGTAAATTCCTCAATACGGTTTTTGTCAACATATGTGTAAGTTGTGGTTGCTACTTCATATTCACCTGTAACTTTTGGCGATTTATACTGCGGAAAAACAAGTGCAGGTGCAAGTGCAAGTACCAGCACGAATATCATCATAATTGCTTTTGTTACAATACGAGAGGTTTTGTATTCCTTGCTATTTTCTTTGTTGCGGATCAGCGAAACCGTTCCGATTGCCGCCAGTATGAAAAGCAGTATACCAAGCACTACCCAGCGGAAACTCCACTCAATTACCGATGAAAGTGTGGGAATGACAAATGCTATAAATATAGCAATCCTAATCCAATTCTTTATTTTTTGATGGATTTGTTTCGTTACAATACAGTAGATTGCAAAAGCAATCTCGAAAATCAAAGCGATCAATAATATTAAAGTTCCCATAGTGTCAAACCCTTTCTGACTATTTTTTATGGCTTTAGCATAAAAAACTGCTGAAAGGATGTATATAGAAAATCAATAAGCTGTATCTACAGGCCAATAAGATGCAAAAAAAGAGCGATAAGCTATGAAGCTCACCGCTGCTCTCAAATATCTTTCTTCAATGCCATTAGTTTTTCGTTGATGCTTTTGGCTACTTTTTTGTCATTTTGCCATGACAGCAGGCGAACGATGACATAGATTACCGCAATTTGCAATGCAAGAATGATTATGCTTAATGCACTATTTACAATACCAATGATAATTGCAAGGGAAATCAATATAATCTCTAATGCAAAAAAATGAATTACAATTCTTATACGCATTTGCTTCTCACTTAGATCATTAGGAGAATACAAAATAAATCCCATTAATGCACCAATTAGTGAGAATGTCATTATGATATAAATCGACTTCAAATCAAAGGCCATATCAGGATAAAAAATTTGTCGCAAAATCGTAATAATAATTATTATGGATGCGAAGATGATCAAGGAATCTTTTATAATCTCTTTTACAAATCCAGAAAGCTTCATATTTGTCCCTCCTTTTACAATCCAAGCATATTTTTAAGCACAGGCACATACTGCCTTGATATAACAACACGTTCCCCGTTATCAAGCACCGCTTCGAATCGCCCACTTATGGACGGATGAATAGATGAAATTTTAGCTATGTTCAAAATAGTTGATTTGGATGCACGAAAACAGTTCTTTTCTTTGCATAATTCCTCTAACTCATAAAGCTTTTGTTTTACCTCAAAAACGTTGTCCTTGCTGTAAATAAAAACTTTTCCGTCAACTGCCTCGAAATAATAGATATCACTAAGTTTTATACGGTTAACTCTATCATTTTGATATCCGAGTATTATAAGGGTTTCAGTTTTTAGTTTATTTACGATTTCATGTATTTCTTCATCCACCTCATGACACCTGATGAGGATTTCCTCTTCTTGTTCTTTGCTTATTTCTTCTATAGAAATTTTCATATTACCACCCACGAAAATTCAAATTACTACAGGTCGACTACGTGCGATCTGTTTTCTCTTATTTTCAAGTTGTTCGTATAGAAATTCACAAAGGGCGTGCGACTAAATATCTTTGCCATAGCAAGCCCTAATTAAAGTTCATGATAAGTGAATTAATCAAATGGTACAAGGGGTAATATTAGACGAGTTCAAACTCCTTCTGGAGACCGATGCCAAAATACATCGGCTGCAGGATGCAATTTCTTCCATTTGTTATATTATGTAAATTAAGCGCGAGGTGGTCGATAACTAGCTGATTTTGACCTATCTCCATCTCTCTAGAAAACTGGAAACTGTGTTAATACTTAAGTTTTTATAAATACGATACGAGGAGATGTAATAAGTGAAAAAGCTTATCGAATTCAAAGGAGTAACGAAAGAATACAATGTAGGAGAAGTGTCAATCAAGGCCCTTAATGGTGTGGATTTTTCCATATCGGAGGGAGAATTCGTCGTTATTTTGGGAGCAAGCGGTGCCGGTAAAAGTACGATTTTGAATATACTTGGCGGTATGGATACGCCTACCTCAGGTCAAGTGTTAGTTGGCGATCAAGAAATAACAAGATTGAGCGAAAAAAAAATTAACAGTCTATCGCGGTGAGAAAGTTGGCTTTGTATTTCAATTCTATAACTTGATTCCGAATTTAAACGCGCTGGAAAATGTTGAATTTGCCACTGAGGTATGTAAAAACCATCTGGACGCTAAAGACATTTTAAATAAAGTGGGTTTAACGAATCGTATCAAAAACTTCCCTTCCCAGCTCTCTGGAGGAGAACAGCAAAGAGTTGCTATCGCGAGAGCTGTTGCCAAAAATCCTTTACTTTTACTCTGTGATGAACCAACCGGAGCTTTGGATTACGTGACAGGCAAGTCCGTCTTAAAGCTTCTTCAAGATTTGAACAGGGAAACGAACAAGTGCGTCATTCTGGTCACCCATAATTCCGCAATTGCTCCTATGGCGGATAAGATTATTAAGGTTAAAAGCGGAATGATCGAGAGCGTTACGATTAATGATGAGAAACAAAGCGTTGAAGGGATTGAGTGGTAATTATGAAATTATTTTCGAAGTTATTAAGGAATGTAAAACAATCGATCGTTCAATTTATAGCCTTGGCTTTGGTTGTCGCAGTGGGCGCTTTTTTCTATGCGGGGCTGAATAGTTATAGCAATAAGCATCGTGCTTATACGGAGGCTTACTTTAAAGAACATCATTTAAGCGACTTAAATGTATATTACGGTCAAATTTCCAAAGATGATGTGGCTGGTTTAAGTGTAATTGAAGGTATCAACAAAATAGAAGGACGTTATACCTTTGATGCGACGCAATCTTTTGAAGGTTATAAAGCTTCATTAAAAATCCATTCGATTCCTGTAAACAATGAAATCAATACGCCTACTATGATTGAGGGCAGTATTCCGTCAAAAAAGAATGAGGTCTTATTAGATTCCCATTATGCCGAAGAACATCATTATCAGGTCGGCGATCAAATCCGTATAAATACGAATGGAAGAGATGTTACGTTTAGCATTAGCGGCTTGGGCGAGAATGTGGAATATATAAAAAAGAACCCCACGCAAGACCATAAGACTCACGGAATCGCTTATATTGCCGAAGAGACAATACCTGAAATCCGGGACGGCTTTTACTATAATGAAATCATGATTGATGCTCAAGAAGGTTACGATATTGACCAATTAGGCAAATCAATTGAAGGACAATCCAAACATCTTCCTTATTTAGACCAAACAAGTAAGGAACGGACTTACGGTTATTCTCAAATAAAACAAACGATATATAACAATAGTATGATGAGTAAGGTTATACCTTTAGTTCTCTTTTTGATCTCCGCAATTATCCTGTTTCTTACCATGTCGAGGACAATCGATTCTGAGCGAAATCAAGTAGGTATCATGAAGGCTTTGGGTGTAAGGAACCGAAACATCATGCTTCATTACATGGGATACCCTGTACTGGTAGGTATAGTAGGCTCAATCATAGGTTGTGCCATTGCCGCTACTGTATTCATTCCACTAGTAACTGCATCGAGTGCAAAGTCCTACACTCTGCCTGACATTACATTTTCACTTTCTTGGTTTTCGATTATACCGTCCATCATCTTTTCCAGCGCTTTTGGGATCCTGTCCGTATACTTAAGCGGCAGAACGATATTAAAAGAACGTGCGGCTCAGGCGATGCGTCCTAAACCGCCAAAGAAGATGAAAAAGCTGCTTATAGAAAGAGTTCCGGGTATTTGGAATCATATTTCCTACAGTTACAAGCTCATTTTGAGAAATATATTTTTAAATAAACAAAAAGCTTTAGTGAGCTCCATTGGCGTTGTTGTAAGCACAGTGTTATTGATAACTGCTTTGGGCACGCAATCGGCCTTGCTAAAAATAGCGAACCAAATCGAGGATGTTTATACCTACGATATACGAGTAGATTATAAGATCGGAACATCTTCTGATACGCTACAACTACCCTCCGGTATTAAAAATAGTTATTTTACATCCACCTTTCCTGTTGAATTCATCAAAGGCGGTGATAAAGAAAATGCCACTTTAGTTGTGACTGAAAAAGAAAACAATCTCATTCATTTCTTTGACGAAAATGCCAATCAGATATCTTTAGAAAATAATGGTGTACTGGTACCCAAGTCTTACGCCGACAAATATCATATTGTAGAAGGGGATACCATCCCAATAAAGTTCACAGCACCAGAGCTTAAAAATAAATCTGTGGATATGAAGGTTTTACAAATATCTACACAGTATTCGAATCCCTCGTTTTATAGCACACCAGACTATTTAAAGAGCTTTGGCATAGACTATACTCCAACCTCGCTGTTAGTTGAAGCCAATAGCTCAACCGATCTTATAAGCGTTCGTAACTTTTTTGAACAGGATCCTCGTGTAGATACAATTGCAGATAAGAATGATCTAAAGAAATCAGCTCAATATATTTTGAAACAAAACAGTTTTATATTTATCATGTTTATCATTTGTGCCGTCATACTCTCCTTTGGCGCCATATATACGATATCTTCCATAAACATTTATGAAAGGAACCGTGAGCTTGCAACGCTTAAGGTATTAGGCTATCAAAAAAATAAAATAAACAGACTTATCTTTTTTGAAAACATCATACTAACCACCTTTGCGGTAATTGTAGCTTTACCGATAAGCGGTTATTTTTATGCAATTATTGTAAAGGCCTTGTCCAGTACCCATCAACAAATCCCAGATAAATTAAATGTTTTTATCATGTTGGTATCTGTTCTACTTGCATTCTTACTTACCATCCTATCTAATTTGCTACTAAGGAGAAAAGTAAACAAAATAAATATGATTGAATCATTAAAAAGTATAGAATAAATCGAGTAGTAGATGCTATGAACTGTGACCCGAGAGATGGCCACTTTTGTTAATATAATGAGGAGGACGTAGCCCAAACGAAAGCACGGGAGCGTCCTTTTGTATTGGACTAACTGGCAGGATTGATTAAGAGAATAAAACGCTACAAGTATGAATCAAACAATGTATAAATTATTCACAAAATGTTCACTTATGAAGGGTTTTCTAATATCGCTATAATAACGTGCGCCTATTATTATGGGATTGGAACGTGGCTGAAAATGTAGAGACAAGATAGACAGAGTATAATCGAAGGGTGTGGATGATAAAATGCCTAAAGCCGCAGCAGTAAAACTTCCTGAGACGATGGGAATGCAGGAATATGATCGGAGTGCTTCATTAATTTCAGCAGAAAGGCGTACCCAAATCAACCGGTTCATCCGAAAAGAAGATGCAAACCGCTCCTTATTCGGTGAACTGCTAGCCCGGGCAATGATTTGCCAGGATCTCGGCGTGCCGAACCGGGACGTTCATTTTGTTAAAAACAATTATGGAAAACCGCTGCTGTTCGGGCATGAAGAGTTTCATTTTAATATTTCTCATTCAGGGTGTTGGGTTGTCATGATCTGGGGTCAGAACGCCGTGGGCATCGACATTGAACAGATCCAGGAGAATGATCTTGAGATTGCCAGACGGTTCTTCTCCCCTCTCGAGAATAAGGATCTCATGTCCAAGCCGGAGTCAGAACGAAAGGAATATTTCTATGATTTGTGGACACTGAAAGAAAGCTATATCAAAGCGTTGGGTACAGGGTTGTCGACTCCGCTAGATTCTTTCAGTATTCGCATAAAGGATAACAAATTCATGCTAGATCCAGCTTGGGAGTCATGTAGGTTTACACAGTTTGAGATCGACCCTGAGTATAAGCTGTCTGTCTGCTCACTTGGCAATCATCTGCCGGCATCAATACAAATTCACGATTATAAAGATTTGATTGATAATCTGGCCTGAAACGAATCATTAAAAGAACTTCGCAAATGCACGAGATGATGATTGCGTTCATACCTTTAGAACCATGTAAGGTTAGAATTGGACGAATAAAATGTTTGATAGACTAGCGGATTATTGCACGGTACTTGTGACAAATATGTGAATCATGTTAGTGACAAGAATACCGTTCACGACTTTTATGTTAAATTACTATCATTTTCAACGACATTAATCACAATATCAACAATTATCAACTTATATCGACAGAAGTGATTTACAAAATAATCCATTGGTCACATTGACTTATTATGATAATTTTTGGTAGATTAAGGCTAATAAACTATAATGTTTCCATAACCCCACTTATCCCAGCAATAGGGAAACACCCCCTTCTAGAATCTACTCAACATCATTTCCAACCTAGAATATACTTCTTCTAACAAGGCTAATTCGAGTAACAACATTCATGGTTAATAACGTCTCTAAATCTTTTTTATGTAATCGAATATCGCCCTAATAGGGCTCAATCTACCCATTTTCCATTTTTTTGATAGGTATCTTCTCCATCTGTTTTTTTATCTTGGTGTATGGGAGGAATTTCACATGAGCGTAATGACATCGGTACAAGCGTTGAACGATGTCACTTGTCCTTTGATCCATCCTCAGAAGCGCATATGGTATATGGAGCAGATCTTTCCTGACACTTCGATCGCTAACATTGGCGGCCCTGTTCGAATTAAAGGTACCGTTGATTTTGGTTTACTGGAGCAAGCCATTCACGCTTTTATTCGCCGTCATGATGGGCTTCGGATTCAGATTGCCGAATGCGATGGAGATGCTCTACAAAGGGTTACAGATTATGAGGAGCAGCCGCTCGATTTTTTTGGTTTTTCGGGTGAATCCGATCCGGAAGCGGCCTTTTGGTCGTGGGTGAATGAGGAGGCAAGAAAGCCAATCCCGTTAGTGGGCTCCAGTCTGTACTATTTTGCGATGTTTCGCTTATCGGACGAAGATAACGGTTATTTGGTGAAAAGCCATCATATCATCTCTGACGGCTGGTCGAATCAGTTGACAACCTCACAGATTGCGGAATTTTATACAAAGCTACTGCATGGAGAGTCTATCGATACTGCTCCGGAACCGCCATCGTATTTCGAATACGTTCAAGAGGCGAACACTTATTTGACTTCACCAAGGTTCAGTAAAAGCAAGCAATACTGGCATGATAAATTTAAAACGATTCCCGAAGGTGTTACCCAAGCATCTGTCAGCAGCACGGAGGGAAGAAGGTATACCTTACAGCTCAATGTAGCACTTTCACAACGTATTCAATCATGGGCAAATGAAGCAGGAATATCATTGAATACGTTCTTTGTGCTTGCTTATTTAATCTACACATACAAGACGACCCAGCAGCGGGATTTGGTTGTAGGTACTCCTGTATTGAATCGCACCGGCAAAAAAGAGAAAGCGATGTATGGGATGTTCACCAGTACGATGCCATTCCGTTACGAGCTAGATACAGAAGCGACCACCTGGGATGCGCTTAGATCGGTTCAAAAAAGGCTGATGGAATGCTACTTCCATCAACGCTATCCCTATGACTTGCTTGCACAGGAACTCGAACTGAAGAGAAAAGGCTACGATCAGCTGTTTCATACCAGCATTAATTATTACAATACGAAGCTTCAGACAAGCTTGAATGGTATTCCAATTGAGAATGTAGAGTTCTACAATGGTCATCAGCTGTACGAGCTTCAGATTGTCATTAAGCATTGGTCCGCCGATGGCGGCTTGACGCTGGATTATGACTATCGATTAGATGTTTATCAAGCTGAGCAGATTGAGGAACTGTCTCGAAGAATGCTGCTCGTGATCGAGCAGATGCTAGACAAGCCGGAGGCAGCGATTCGAAGTTTAACTCTATTAACAGCTGCGGAACAGCACCGCGAGCTGTATGACTATAACCAAACGGACGTGTCTTATCCGAAGGATCAAACCGTCCTGCAGCTCTTTGAGGAGCAGGCAAGACGTCATCCAGGTGTCACAGCCATTGTGTATGACCAGGAAAAATGGACGTATCGACAGTTAAATGAGCAGGCGAATCGATTAGCACATTATTTGATCCAAAAGGGCATAACTCGTGAATCGATCGTTGGACTATGGATGCAGCATTCGATAGAGGCGGTTGTCGCCATTCTGGGTGTGATGAAGGCAGGCAGTACCTATCTGCCGATTGATCCGGCTTATCCCGAAGAACGGATTCGTTATATGCTGGAGGACTCTGGTGCTCAGCTTGTCATGACCAATTTAGCGGACGCCGTTCTCATGGAATATCCGGGTGAGATCATAGCCTACTCTGATCTTTCTCTGGATGGACTCGATTCATACAACGTTAATCATGTTCATGAGCCTCGCGATCTGGCTTATATAATCTATACTTCAGGCTCAACAGGCCGTCCAAAAGGCGCGATGATTGAGCATAGAGGTTTAACGAATTATATCTGGTGGGCAAAAAAGGTGTACGTTCGCGATTCCATTCCGACGTTTCCACTGTATTCATCTCTCGCCTTCGATCTTACCGTAACCTCGATATTTACTCCGCTCATATGCGGCGGACGTATTATCGTTTATCGAGACAACGGTGATGAATTTATTTTATATCGAATTATGCGAGATAATGCTTCTACCATCGTAAAGCTGACTCCTGCCCATCTTGCATTGCTTAAAGAGCGAGACAATACGCAATCTTCCGTAGGACGCTTTATTGTTGGCGGTGAGGATCTAAAGACGAATTTAGCAAAAGAGATCACAGAGTCTTTTGGAGGAGCAATCGAGATCTACAATGAGTATGGCCCAACCGAAACGGTCGTGGGCTGCATGATCCATCTATTCAATCCTCATGAGGACAAGCGCGTATCTGTACCGATTGGCGTGCCTGCGGATAATGTCATGCTCTATATTCTGGATCAGGATCAGAATCCTGTTAAGCCAGGAGCGATTGGGGAGTTGTACATTGCCGGCGATGGTGTCGCTAGAGGATATTTGCACCGTGAAGAGCTGACACAGGAACGATTTTTAAATAATCCGTTCGTGCCTGACACTCGAATGTACCGTACGGGGGATCTGGTGAAGCGGCTTGCAAATGGCAAGCTTGAATATATCGGTCGTGTAGATCATCAAGTGAAAATTCGTGGCTATCGCATTGAGACTGGGGAGATCGAGAAGGTCATCTCCCAACATGAAGCAATCTCAGACGCAGTCGTAATTGATCGCGAGAATGAGAGACTCGGAAAATATTTATGCGCGTATATTGTAACGCAAGCATCCATTGAAGTAAGTGATCTCAAGCAGCATTTATCCCTTAAACTCCCAGCTTATATGGTGCCTTCGGCATTCGTGGAGCTGGACATCATTCCGCTTACGATTAACGGCAAAGTGAATCGAGCGCTTCTTCCTGTGCCGGATTTCACTTTAATGCAGGAAAACGTGCATGCGGCAGCACGTAGTCGCGATGAATCAAATTTAACCGAGGTTATTAGCAGTGTTTTGCAACTCGAACGAGTAGGCATTTACGATAACTTCTATGATTTAGGTGGAGATTCGATTAAAGCGATTCAAGTTTCTTCACGAATGAATCGATTCGGTTATTCGCTCAAGGTCAGAGACATATTGGAGAACCCGATCATTGAACAAATGGCGTTAAGGCTGGAACCCTTAAAGCATGTTAACACCTATCCACAGGAGCACTGTGAAGGGAAGGTCGCGCCATGGCCGATCATCTCTTGGTTTATCGAACAGCAGTTTGAGCATCCAGACTACTATCATCAATCGGTATTACTTGAATTAAAGGCAGATGTTGATACCGACCTCGTGAAAGCGATCCTGTTGCGACTAATCGAACATCATGATGGCTTGAGGTTGCAAGTCAATCTGGATACACAAGAGCTCGTTTATCATAATCACGCAGATCGAATGATGCTCTTCCAATCCATTTCCTTAGCAGAGGTCGATGATCATACGCAAATCGTACGTATGGCTGAAATAAGCGAGACCTTTAAGTCACAGTTCCACCTGCGCGATACGTTCTTGATCGGATGCTGTCTATTCGATCTTGGCTGTAATGGAAAGAGGCTTCTAATTACGGCACATCACCTGGTCATAGACGGTGTATCGTGGCGAATCTTACTGGAGGATATGGCTGAATCTCTGAGTAGTTATGCACGCGGGGAAGGGTACCGGCTTCCTTCCAAAACGGCATCTCTTCAGATGTGGTCTGATGCATTGTCGAGATATTCAGTTACGGAACAGGAGCAGCAGTATTGGGAAGATATCGTTGCTGCAATCTGTCTAATTAAGGCAGAGCGTAACGATGAAGCAGCTTTGATGAGCAGTTCAAATACGCTGGAGCATAAGTTTACACCTGAGGAGACGAACAGTCTGCTATACGAATGTCATCAGGCGTATGGCACGAAGCCTTTGGATTTGCTCATTGCAGCATTAACTCGTGCGATATGTGAGAGCTTCCAGGTAGAAGAGACGCTTATCGAGCTGGAATCACACGGACGAGAGCCGCTTGAGGAGCTTGACCTTTCTCGTACAATTGGTTGGTTCACGAGCATGTATCCCGTAAGGTTTACTCAGCCAGTTCGCGAAGCAGATGCTTCTGCTCTTGCTTCTCTGATAAAAGGGGTTAAAGAGCAAATTCGCTCGGTTCCTATGCAAGGTATCGGATTTGGCATCCTGCGTTCGAATGGGAAACTCTCCTCAGATTATGATGCGAGGAAATTAATTCGATTTAACTACCTAGGCGACTTTGACGGTGTCTGGGATAACCCTTGGTTCGCATTAGCCCAAGAGAGTAGCGGCCTCGATACGAGCAGACACCATGAGTTAACTTGCTTGCTCGACATTCAAGCGATGGTCGTCAATCAATCTTTGCGGTTCAGCATCACCTATAGCCGCAATCGCTTCAATGACGAGACGATTGCTAGATTGATGGAGACCTATAGAGAAGTACTGATGCTGATCTTTAACCATTGTGCAGGCAATCAAGTAAGGGAATATACGCCTTCGGACTTTGAAACTGCAAAGTTGTCTCAGGAGGATCTCGATAGCTTATTTTTCTAACAGCATCTCTCTAAGAGATGAATAAACGACAGTGTAAGAATTTTATGATCTGAGATTTCAAAGGGGGTCATTCGATATGTCTAGAGTGGTGTTTTTCGGTGTTGATCTGCACGGGCATGTGAATCCAACGCTTGGATTGATCCACAAGCTTACCGAGAGAGGTGAAGAGGTCATCTACTATTGCAGTGAGCCCTTCCGTGAAAAAATTGAACAAACAGGGGCAACCTTTCGCAGCTACCACGGCCTATTAAGCTTTGGAAGGCATAACGGAACAGGCATAGAGACCCTGCTTGTATTCGCGGACTTTATTATGGACAAGTGCCGCACCATAGTTGAGGCCTTGCGTGAAGAGGTCTGTGAATTACAGCCGGACTATATCATTCATGACAGCTTTTGCTTATGGGGAAAAGAGCTTGCGGCAGAGCTTCGGATACCAGGGGTTTCCGTGTTTGCTAACTTTCCATTTGTCGATGAAATGGCCCAAAAGGAGCCTGCATTTTTCATGGATTATGTACTGCTCGCTTCGGATGAACCGCTCTATCTCAAGCATAAGGGGCAGCATGATGTATACCGGAAGCTGATGGATAAGCTGTCGCGCGTCATCGGGCTCAAATATGGAAAGCCTTCGATGAATGTGATTAATGATATTTTTTGCAGTAAGGAGCCGCTTAATTTGGTGTTTAGTTCCCGTGAATTTCAAGTGCATGAAGAGGTATTTGACGATACGCATGTGTTTTCCGGCTATGAGATTTATCCAAGGGAAGAGCCCACAGACTTTCCATTTGAACAGCTGGACGACAGACCCTTGATCTATATTGCATTCGGGACGATTCTTCATAACCTGTCTGAGATCTATCAGACCTGCTTTGACGCATTAGGTGATTCCAAGTATCAGGTAGTTATGTCGCTCGGCATTCAAACGGATTTTTCGTCGTTAGGTCAAGTACCCGACAACTTCATCGTTCGAACCTTTGTACCTCAATTGAAGCTATTAAGCAGGGCGGACGCCTTTATCACACATGGTGGGGCGAATAGCATTTACGAGTCGTTGTGCAGCGCTGTACCTATGATAGTTCTACCGCAGGTGTTTGATGAGTTTATGGGGGCTTTGATGGTAGAGCGTTCAGGTACGGGAATTTATTTGCGTGATTATCTTCCTACGAAAGAGGAATTGAAAGAGACTGTCGATCAAGTGTTGGAGAATCCTCTCTACCGTGAAAAATGTGAGCTGATCAAGCAATCCTTTAAGTCAGCAGGCGGCTTGGAGTATGCAGTAAATAAAGTCATTGAATTTGCGAAACAGAAGGTGTGCCATGAGTAAACTAACACGGCTGCTATTGGCGATCGGATTAATCACTACTCTTGTTGTGAGTATGACAAATGGGAGCTTGGCAGCAGCGGCCCCTACAATCGGATCTGCAACGGTTAGCGATATAGATGACTATATCGAGGACATGATGGACAAATCAAAGATTCCAGGAATGTCGGTGGTCATCGTAAAAGGGGACGAGACGGTCTACCAAAAAGGATTCGGCTACGCCGACACGGAGAACGATGTGCCTGTGAAGCCAGAGACTTTATTTGAGCTTGGCTCGACGAGTAAGGCTTTTACGGCATTGGCCTTGATTCAGCTTGAGGATCAAGGGCTTGTGAATCTAGAGGATTCCGTCACGAAGTACCTCCCGTGGTTCGAGACCTCGTATAAGGGTAAGCCTGCCGATGTTCGCATCAAGCATTTGCTTCATCATACGAGCGGGATTCCGTTCCACAGCATCGGGGACATTCCTGTAGCCAATGATGATCTGGCGCTAGAGAGAACGGTTCGTACCCAAATCGGGCAGAAGCTCGATCACGAGCCAGGAGAGAAATACGAATATGCAACCATTAACTATGATGTGCTCGCTCTTATCATTCAGCAAGTTTCAGGCATGTCATATGAGCAGTATGTAGAGCAGCATGTGCTGGTCCCGCTGAATATGAAGCAAACGTACATGTTTCGTGAGGATGCCGCTCGTGGTGACATGGCGGTGGGGTATAAACTCAACGTGTTAAGACCAGCAGCCTACGATGCTCCCATGTATAGAGGGAACACACCTGCGGGCTATATCATTTCCAACGCTTTAGACGTGGCAAAATGGCTCAAAATCCAAATGGGTACGGCTGAAGAAGCAAAGGGCTTCGAAAAGTGGCTGGATCTCTCCCATGAGCCAGATCGCTCTGTTGCACCAGCAGGAGACGGCTCCTCGTATGCGGCAGGTTGGAGCGTCTATCAGGATGGAACAGGGATGCTGGCTCACGCTGGAGGCAATCCCAATTACTCTACATATTTCGTTCTTCGTCCGGCTGATGGTTATGGGGTAGCGGTTCTTGCCAACATGAACTCACCATATTCGGGCGCAGCCGCTCAGGGCATCATGAACATGCTTGTCGGCAAGGAAGTCCTCGAGCCTGCAAGCGATATGTATAAAAACATCGATGCGATTTCATCCGTGGTGCTTCTCTTGACGGTACCGGTACTGCTATTAGTCTTTTGGCTGACAGGGAAGGCTGTGTGGCAAGCAATTCGTGGGAGTCGCAGTTATGTAGGCCGTCACGCTACGACGGTAAGCGGATTTGTGATCTTTGCCCTATTCATGGCAGGTCTTGCTTATTGCCTATATCAAATTCCGGATACGCTTTTCTGGGGCGTAAACTGGGCATTCGTTCAAGTATGGGCGCCTAACACACTGATCTATGCCGTTTATTCCTTGTTTGCGACGATTTGCTTGTTCGGATTGTACTTCCTATTTACGACCGTATTTCCAAAGTCTGACGATCGCTCTTTCTTTGCCATTACACTGCTTAGCGTAGCAAGCGGCTTTGGCAATGCGCTCATCATTTTTATTGTCAATGAGACACTGAATCGAGATCTCGATAAATTCCAGAGCGGTATGCTGCTCTACTTTGTTCTCGGGATTGCGATCTACGTGTTTGGACAAAAGCTCGTACGAACAAGACTCGTACGCATTGCCAATGACATGGTATATGAGAAGCGAATGGAGCTGCTTGGCAAAATACTGAATACATCATATCAGAAAATTGAAGGCGTAGAGGATGGCAAAATTCCGGCTTCCCTGAATAACGATACAGAGGCGATTAGCGGCTTTTCTAACATCGTTATTACAGGAGCAACCAGCTTTGTCACTTTAATCAGCTGCTTTGTTTATATGGGCATGATCAGCCCGATGGGAGTGATCATGGCAATTAGCTTTATCGTGGTAGCAGCTGGGATCCATTACTTTACAGGGCTGAAGGCGAATCGGCTGTGGGAACAAATGCGTGATATCCAAAACGTGTTTTTCCGCTTTATTAACGACTTAACGGGCGGATTCAAGGAGCTAAGCCTTAATCAAGACAAGCGAGCAGATTTCAAGAAGGACATGCAGGATAACTGCCATTCATACCGAGAGAAGCGAATCGGTGGCGATCTGAAATTCGCGAATGTGAACGTGATCGGCGAGCTGCTGTTTACCTTCGTTATCGGTGCAGTTGTCTTCATATTCCCGCTGTTGTTCAGCGAGCTGAAAGTGAGTACGCTGCGCAACTATGTATTCGTTCTTCTTTATATGACGGGTCCCGTACACGGCATCTTGGGTACCATTCCGAATATATTCCGCGTTCGAATCAGCTGGAACCGAATTAATGAGCTGTCACGTGAGCTGGATTCCATTCAGGAGGCACAGCAGCAAGCAGCTTCTAGTATAGAACCGGCGGAGCCGATAGAGCTTAAGCTGCAATCCGTGGAATACCACTACGGCAATCGTGAAGGCGAAACCTTTGCTGTAGGGCCGGTCGACTGCTCCTTCCGCACAGGGCAGATTACCTTTATAACCGGTGGAAACGGCAGTGGGAAATCAACCTTGGCGAAGCTGATAACAGGTCTATATGAACCGGTGGATGGCGGGATTACCGTAAATGGGCAGTCCGTGCCTACACGGGAGCTAAGCCAGCAATTCTCCGCTATATTTAGTGAATTCTATTTATTCGAGAAGCTGTATGGCGTTCCTTATTCCTCGAAGCAGTCGGAGATTGAGCATTATTTAAATGTGCTCCATCTACAGGATAAAGTTGAGATTCGTGACGGCTCCCTCAATACGACGAAGTTGTCGACAGGACAACGCAAGCGGCTCGCGCTGCTCATTAGCTATCTGGAGGATCGGCCAATCTGCTTGTTCGATGAATGGGCGGCAGACCAGGATCCGGAATATCGAGCGTTCTTCTATCACACCCTGCTGCCTGAGCTTAAACAAAGAGGAAAATGCATTATCGCGATTACCCATGATGACCGCTACTTCCACATGGCGGATCAGGTCATCAAGATGGAGCTGGGTCAGGTTGTGCAGGTGGAGCGGAACGATGAGATTAAAGAGAATACAGCTCTCGTTAATTGAAAATATGGCTGAAACGGTCTACTTCCAGCATGAGAGGATGAAGCGAGATGAGAGAAAGTCGTTCAACCAAATTGGACAGGACCAATGTGGAAGATATCGTGGCATTAACACCGCTGCAGGAGGGCTTGCTGTTTCATTATAGAAGCGACAAGGACAAGGGGTACTACACGCAGCAGTTTTCAGCACGCTTGTCCGGCCGCTGCTCGGTTGAAGTCATCAGGCAAGCATGGCAGAGCGTTGCGCGTGCGAATGATGTGCTGCGGACCGTATATCGTTGGGAGAAGCTTGAGAAGCCTGTTCAGATTGTGCTGAGAGATATGGAAATTCCGATTACCGTTCTGGATTACTCTAGCTACTCGGCTGAGCAGGCGGAAGTATTAATTGCCGAGCTTAAAGCACGGGATCGTCAGCAGGAGCTTGAGCTCGAAGTAGAACCGATGCGAATTACGCTATGTCTTATAAACAATGAGACTTGCGAGATGATCATCACATGGCATCATATCTTATTTGATGGTTGGAGCAATGGGCTACTGCTCAAGGAGTTTATGCAGGCTTATCAAGCCATTATTGAAGGAGCGCCAGCACCTTTAAGAACAGCTGCCAAGACTCCGTTTAAGCAGTTTGTGCAGCTGTTGCAGCGTCAAGACAAGGTTTTGCAGCGGCAGTATTGGGAGCAGGAGTTTCTGGGGTGGCAGGAACGTACCCAGCTGACAGAGCAAAAAGAGCTGTATGGGAAGGGCAACGCAGTTGAATCAAAGACTCTTCATACTCTAGCACTCTCGCTCCAAGAGGTAGAGGCTATCTCTCGGTATGCGCAGCGTCATGAAGTTACGCTGGCTGCGTATCTGTATGCTGCATGGGGCTTACTGCTTGGACGATACTGCGGGACTGAGGATGTTCTATTTGGCACAACCGTGTCAGGTAGAACGCCAGAGCTTCCTGGAATGGAGGAGATAATTGGCCTATTTATCAATACCGTTCCACTGCGGATATGCTGGACAGCGGATGAGCCTGTCCACCAGCTCGTCAGCTCTGTTAATGAGAAGCTCAAGCGCCGTGTAGATTACGAGCTCACCCCTCTAGTTGATATAAACGCTTATTGCGGTGCTGATTCTTATGAGCCGCTGTTCAATTCGATTATAGTTGTTGAAAATTACCCATTAGATACGAGCATAGGACAAACAGGAGCTTTACGAATTGAGCATTATGAGATGGAGGAATCCACGCATTATGGGCTGACGATCGGTGTTCAGACCAAGAGAACAGGGGAGCTGGAGCTAGAGTTTGCTTATGATCCCAGTTCCTTCTCGAAGCCGATGATCGAAAGGCTCGCCAACCACTATAAACAGATTATCCTACAAATATACAGCAAGGCTGAGCCAAGGATAAATGAGCTTGAGCTTCTGACATTAGGGGAAATGAAAGAGCTTCTCTCTTCGTTTAACCCAAGGCCGTCTAAGTGTCTTCAATCGGGGCGGCTAGAGACTGGTCAGGAGGATCTTGTTCAACTTCGATTTGAGAGACGGGTTATGCAAACACCAGACTGCACAGCCGTAATATGCGGAGAACGCAGCTATACGTATCAAGAGATCAACAGAGCGTCCAATCGGCTTGCGCATCAGATCAGAGATCTTGGTGTTCATGCTGATGAGCCTGTCGCGATATGGCTTGATCGATCCGAGCAGCTCCTCATTGCGATGCTGGCTGTACTAAAGTCGGGAGCGGCTTATGTACCGATCGACTATGATTACGCTCCCGGCCGCATCAACCAGATTCTCCAAGATAGCGGAGCAAGCATATTGGTGATGGGTGACTATGTGATCCCAGATTCGATTGATTTTGATGGCACTTGCGTCTGCATTGAGAAGGTGCTGTCAGTGAAGGATGTAGTCGAGGATGACCCTGTGCCTCTTGGTCATAAACCTAGCGATGCAGCTTACATCCTGTACACGTCAGGCTCGACAGGAACTCCGAAGGGTGTTGTTGTTGAGCATCGCAACCTGTTGGGTTACGTTGATGCCTTCCAACATGAGTTTCACTTAACGGGCAGAGATACCTTTTTGCAGCAAGCCTCCTGTTCCTTTGACCAATTTGTCGAGGAAGTGTATCCGGTGCTGCTCGCTGGCGGACAGGTTGTGATTGCACGCAAGACCGATGTGATCGACATGCCGAAACTTATCCAGCTGATCGACCGTCACCAAGTCACGATCGTGTCGTGTTCTCCTCTGCTTATGAACGAGCTTAACAAGCAATCCGGAATGGACAGTGTCCGAATCTTTATAAGCGGCGGCGACGTTCTGAAGCCAGAGTATATGTCGGAGCTGCTCAAAAAGGCGGAGGTCTATAACACATACGGACCGACAGAAGCGACGGTGTGTGCAACTTATCATCGCTGCTTGTCAGAGCCTACTTCCAGAAACAGCATCCCAATCGGAAAGCCCATACTGAATTACCGCGTATATGTCCTTGATGCTTATGGACATCCGCTGCCAATAGGAGTACCGGGGGAGATATGCATTGCAGGAGCGGGTGTAGCGAGAGGCTATCTGAATCGACCTGAGCTCACGGCACGGCATTTTTCCTCCGATCCGTATGATGCCGAGGCCCGCATGTATCGTACAGGCGACATCGGATTATGGCTTTCAGATGGAAGCCTGCTGTATGTCGGAAGAAATGACCAGCAGGTGAAGATTCGAGGTTACCGGGTGGAGCCAGGGGATATTGAACATCACTTGCTTGGCCTTCATGCGATTGATGAAGCCGTTGTACTTGCGCATCAAGATGAACATGGCATGATGACACTATCCGCCTATGTCAAGATTAATTGTGACATAACCGCTAATGAGCTGCGGGACAAGCTATCTGCTACATTGCCAGCCTACATGATCCCAACCTTCTTCTACCGCATTGACAAGGCTCCGAAGACCCCGAACGGCAAGCTGGATCGCAAAGCATTGCTGCAGGTTACGGACAAACTGGCTGTAACCGAACCTGCAACCTTGTTTGCAGAGAATGAGGCTAGTGAGACGGAGAGCAGCATAAGGCGCGTGTGGCAGGAAGTGCTGAAGGTGAAGCAGATCGGGCTTCATGACCATTTCTTTGATCTTGGTGGCAATTCAATCTTACTTATGCAGCTGCATGCCAAGCTGGAGAAGGAATATGGCTTTGGATTTCAGATCGTGGATCTCTTCACCTATACGACAATTGCGAAGTTGGCAAAATGGGTGGACGAAAAGCACGGCGTAGTCGAGCAAGAGAAGCAGGCCACATGGAGCGTTTATCAACAGTTTCCAGCAACCTTTTTCCATCATCACATGAACGGCATCGGGATGGGCATTGTACGGTTCCATCTTCAATCCCAACTTAGAGAGGGCATAGATGGACTTGCTTCTGACACTAATGTGGAATCGTTTGATGTGTTAACTGGTATGGCGCTGTATTTGTTCAGTGAATGGAATGAAAAGCCTGACGCTGCGATCCACAGCTTGCAGATAGAAGGTGAACAAGCCGTTCCCTTATCGATCGAATTTACGAAGATCAGCGGATTTGAGCAGCTGTTTCAACATGTGCATCAGAGCCGAGTAAACGGTACGAATGCTTATTTTACCGAACGCATGCAATCCGCATATGTAAAGAAGGGAATGGATGAGGTACTCCCTCTCATCTATCGTCAACAAGACCTAGATGTCGATACGGCATGGCTTGACTTATACGATATGGCTTGGGGGATAGAGGATCAGGCTGATGAGCATCAGTTGTCTCTTTCGATCAAATTCAACGACAAGCGGATGAAAAAGGAAGCGGTCAAGATGCTCGCTAACGGGTATGTCGATCTGCTGCGTCAGCTGACTGCAAGCCGCGTGATGTCGTGAGGAGGAGTTGTAGATGAGAAAGCTAGCGCTTATATTTCCAGGTCAAGGCTCGCAATATATCGGAATGGGCCAGGACTTGCTTGAACGATCGGCAACCGCGAGAGCGGTATTCGCTGAAGCCAATGATGTATTGGGCTTTGATCTTCAAGCGCTTATCGCAAATGGAAGCTCTGAGGAGCTGACACGAACGGAAAATGCGCAGCCTGCGCTGCTTACCGTTAGCGTCGCAGCGTTCCGTGTATACATGGAGGAAATCGGTGTGGAGCCTGCCTATTCGGCCGGACACAGCTTAGGCGAGTTCTCGGCGCTTACCTGCGCAGGCGTGATGACATTCCAAGATGCGCTAATGCTTGTAAGACGTCGAGGTCAGCTCATGCAGGAGGCGGCTGCCGAGGGTATCGGCGCCATGTGTGCGATTATGGGCGGCGATCCAAACCGTGTAGAAGGGGCTTGTCAGCGCGCATCCATCTCAGAGCATCAAGAGGTTGTCATCTCCAATTACAACTCCTCCGGACAGCTTGTCATTTCCGGACATCGCATTGCGGTTGAGGAGGCGGCCCGTGAGCTCGAAGGACTTGGCGCACGTATTGCATTTTTACAAGTAAGCGCGCCTTTCCATAGTCCTCTTATGAAAGGAGCGGCAATCCAGTTTAAAGATGAGCTGGATTCCTACACCTATAGCCCGTTTCAATGGCCGGTGATATCGAACGTTACAGGCAAACCGTATGAATCCCCGGATCAAGTTGTCGGCTGTCTGACCGAACAGCTTACCGCTCCCGTACGGTGGGATTGGGCGATGAAGTTGTTAGTGGAGCAAGGGGTCAGTATTGCGGCTGAGCTTGGCGCAAAGCAGGTGCTAACACAGTTGATGCGAACAGATGCAAAGTTCATTGTCTGCTATCCCTATGAAAAAGCAGCAGAGCTTGATTTGCTTCAGAAGGAGTTGGAAGCCGACAAGCTGGAGCAGGCCCGCCAGAAAGCTTCAAATAACGTGGTTACAAGATGTCTTGCGGCTGCAGTATGTACGCGCAATCGTAATTGGGACCTGGAAGCGTATGAACAAGGTTTCGTCCTTCCTTATCGGGAAGTTCAACGACTGCAGGAGCGGCTGGATGAGACTGGGGAGCCTCCTACTCAATCACAGATGCTGGAGGCGCTTAAGCTGTTGAAGCAGATGCTGGATACCAAAATTGTACCTGAAGAAGAGCAGCAGGAGCGTTTTGGCGACATTCTCAAGAAGACGGGTACAACTGCGCTATTTCCAGAATTCTCGCCTGATTCATGGGTGATCGCTTGATGATGTGTGGAGGTGATCAGGGTGGATTTTCAGTCAATCAAATTAAATCGCAAGTCTGCGGATGAGCTTGAGGATGTTTCCTTTGATCGAACATCGAGTCAGGATATCGCGATTATCGGAATTGCGGTGAAACTGCCGCTTGCAGATACGGTTGAGCAATTTGCTCACAATCTTAAGACAGGGCGAGATTGTGTAAGACCGATCCCTTCACTTCGTAAGCAGGATACCGATTTGTATTTCAAGCAGATGGGGCTTGAGCCGGAGGATTTGGCCTATGGTGAGGCAGCTTATCTCGATGAAATTGATAAATTTGATTATTCCTTCTTTAAGCTCTCGCCGCGAGAAGCGAGCTTGCTGGATCCCAACCAGCGGTTATTTCTTGAGACGGCTTGGCGTGCAATCGAGGATGCGGGCTATGGCGGCGGTAAGCTTGGAGGGAACCGGACAGGCGTCTATGTTGGCTATGGCTCAGATGCAGACTACTTGAAGCTGATCCGTCAGGTAGAGCCGGAGAACGTCTCTATGTCCATGGCGGGAAATGTACGTCCCATCATCGCCAGCCGCTTATCGTATTTGATGGATCTTCGAGGGCCAAGCTTCATCGTCGACTCGACCTGTTCCTCCTCGCTAGTGGCCGTTCACCTTGCGTGCCAGGCGATTCGCAATGGCGAGTGTGATTCCGCGATCGTGGGAGGGATTCAGCTTCACCTGATCCCGATCCGGGAGTATGAGGTAGGCATTGAATCCTCGACTTCACGGGCGAGAACCTTTGATGACCGGGCTGACGGGACTGGAACTGGCGAAGGCGTCGTTGCGATGATGCTGAAGCCGCTCGAGCAAGCCATCGAATCGCGTGATCATATTTATGCCGTGATCAAATCGAGTGCGCTGAATCAGGATGGCGGCTCCGTAGGCATTACCGCTCCGAATGCAGAGGCACAGGAGGCTGCGATTGTAGATGCATGGAAGCGAGCGGGTATCGAACCTGAGACGATTGGATATATCGAGACCCATGGTACCGGTACGAAGCTAGGAGATCCAATTGAAGTTGAAGGGCTTAAGCGGGCGTTCCGACGCTTTACGGACAAACAGCAGTTTTGCGCGATTGGGGCGCTCAAAAGCAGTGTTGGCCATTTAGATAATGCAGCTGGCATTGCAGGACTGCTCAAAGCGGTTTTGTCTCTAAAAAACAAATGCATCTATCCGACGCTCCATTTTGATCGACCGAATCGGGTGATTGATTTTGCGGAATCTCCTGTATATGTGAACGATAAGCTGATGAAATGGGAGAGCGGACCACATCCTCGTAGATGTGGAGTGAGTTCCTTCGGCATCAGCGGCACGAACTGCCATGTCATTGTGGAGGGGGCCCCGGAGGAGCGCTCATGGATGAAGCCTCACCATGATGAGTATCGACTGTTCGTATTGTCCGCGCAGACAGAGTCTGCATTGGAGACTTATGTAGATGTAAGCCTTAATTATCTGACGCGTTATCCATCCATTGATTTTGGTGATCTGTGCTATACATTGGGCACGGGTAGAGGGCATTACCGCTATCGGATTGCGATTGCAGCAAAAAGTGTTAATGAGTTGGTTGATGAGCTAAGAAGCTTTAAGAGCGTTGGATTCAAAGAGGTACAAGATCGATCACAAGGAGAGAGTGACCACTCCTTATATGTGAATTTGATTGATCGCATACATTCGCAGAATGAAGTTATACATGCTTCGGCTGAAGCTGTGATTGATGCATTCTTGTCCTCTGACAGGAAGGATCGCGCACTTTATGCAGAGCTAGGCAGGCTCTATGTGCAAGGGGCAAACATTCCATGGGATCGTCTGTATCGGCAGGAGCGCAGAAGTCGCATCAGCTTTCCTACATATCCGTTTGATCGGCAGCGATGCTGGGTGAAGCTGACGGATCATGCATCAAGAGGTAGAGCTCGTCATACCTCGGCCAAGCGCAATGATGCTCACGAAGCAGCAAGGAATGAAAGTCATGATCAAGATCAAAGTGTGTTCTATCATCAACGGAGATGGCTCCAAGAGCCCTTGCCTCAGAGCGGTAGAAAAAGCCGCGGCAGAGAGACGATTCTCCTCTTAACGGAAGAGCATCAAGACAGCAGCTGTTTTGTAAACCTATGGAAAGCAGCGGGTTCGAAGGTTATCGAGGCTACAATGGGTGACCACTATGAACTGGTTAATGAGACAAAGTATATCGTTCGGGACGAAATAGAAGATTATGAGCGTTTGCTGATAGATGCATTCGATTCATTAGATTCACTAGATTCATACGAATCCGCAAGTGATCGATCTCTTCAAATCGTTGACCTACGGTTTGCTGCCGTTGGTCATGAAGAGGAGACCTTGAAGCAGCATGAAGAGCAATTGGAGCAATCGATTTATCGGCTCTATCGATTAATACATACACTAGCACGCCGGGATGGTCATGAATCAATAGCTATGACGCTTGTTACTTCCTACGCAGACGAAGTTACAGTCGATCAGCCAAGAGTACGTCCTGAGCAATTCGCCATGATTGCGCTGAGTAAAGCTGCCGGCTGGGAGAAGCCGAATCTTAGAATCCGCTGGATTGATGTGGATGAGCAGTCGGATCTGGTAGAGAGTGTATGTTCTGAGCTGGAAGGCGACTCGAATGAGTATTGGACGGCCTATCGCCAAGAAAAGCGATATGTAGAGCGCGTTGATGTGCTGAAGTTGCCAGAAGCCGTATCCAATCATACAGGAACGGTAGCGATCGGTTCCCAAGATATAAACGGAACATACCTCATTACAGGAGGTCTTGGCAGCATCGGACTGCTGATCGCTTCGTACTTTGTAAAAGAGTCGAAAGGTAACATCCACCTCGCTTTAATGGGTAGAACAGAACTGCCGCCAAGAGATCTGTGGCCTGATCTAGAGCATGCGGTTCAGGATAAAAGGATCGTTCGTGCGATACATGCCATTCGTGAGATGGAGGATGCCGGGGGGCAGATTGAAGTCATCCAAGCGGATGTATCCAATAAAGAGCAGTTGGATAAGGCAATCACGTCTCTTCGACAGCGTCATGGACGAATTGCAGGCATCGTTCATGCTGCTGGAGTTTCCGAAGGGAATCTGATGAGCCGATTGTCGGCAGAAGAGCTGCGATCCGTCATTGCGTCCAAGACGACAGGTACGTGGCTGCTGGATCATTTAACGCGGCAGGATAAGCCGGACTTCTTAGTCCTCTTCTCGTCTGCGATTACGCTGGTAGGCGGAATCGGCTCAGGTCCGTACACGGCAGGCAATGCATATTTGGATGGATATTCAGCTTATCGAAACCGTTTTGGCTTACGAACCTTGACCATCAATTGGCCGGCTTGGAAGCAGACCGAGAAGGATGAGGCAGATGGGGTAGACGAATCGAAGGAGATGTTCTGTCTCATGTCTCAGGAGGATGGAATACGAGCGTTCCAAGAGCTTCTCCAGGCTTCTGAAGCTGCTCACGTAAGACAGGCCATTGTCGGGAGGTGGAATCGTGGTAGCCACCTGTTTGCATTAGGGGAGCTGCTGCCATTCCGTCAATCCGAGCAGGTTCAACAGGCTCTAACTCGATCCATAACAACCGATAAGACTCATGCGAAGGCAGATCATAGACGTTCAGCAGGTACTGCGAATGGTGGAACTTTTGCAGCTTCAAATATATGGCCTACCACGCATAGTGAGATCGAAGAAGCGGTGGCCGAGGCATGGAAGCAAGTGCTTGGCTATGAGGAATTGGATGTTCATGCAAATTTCTTCGAGATCGGCGGAGACTCCATCCTTATCACGAGAGTGCATCACTATATCGATGAGGAGTTTCCTGGGCTGACTACTGTAGCGGATATGTTCTCTTATCCAACCATCGCTCGGATAACCGACCATCTTTATACTGTTTTGTCTGATAAGGAAGAAACGGGTGAAGCTTCGTTGGAATCGATCGAGGCGAACTCCTTTAATGAAGGAATATTCGCGATGTTTGAGCGAGTAAAGCGAGGCGAATTATCCATCGAGAATGCGGTTGAGCTTTATCGCGGGATGGAGGTAGCAAATGGATAAACTAGCGAGTCAAATCTTTGAGCAAGTTGCTAAAGGCCAATTGGATGAGAAGGCAGCACTGCAGCTGCTTCGAACGCTTAAGGAGCAGCAGCCAAATGAGAGTAAGGATATTGCGATCATTGGACTTTCTTTAAAAATGCCTGGAGCGGATAACATCCATCAGTTCTGGAACAACCTCGAGCAGGGTCGTGACTTCATCGGACCTCTATCGGAAGAACGACAGCAGGATAGCTTAGGCTTTATCCGTACCTTTACCCAGCTTGAAGAGGACAGCATTCACTTTAGTCATGGCGGATTCATGCAGGATATCGACAAGTTTGATTATGCTTTTTTCAATCTATCTCCAAAAGAAGCAGCCTTAATGGACCCGAATCAGCGGCTATTTTTACAGACCGCCTGGGAGGCTATTGAGGATGGGGGTTATGGAGGTAGACGTATCCAAGGCAGTAAAACAGGCGTCTATATCGGGTATGCTGATTGGCCTGTATATGGCCAGTACATTACAAAGAATCAGCCATCGCAGATTCCGATGGCAAGCACAGGGAACACGCCTTCTATCATCGCTGGTCGGATTGCTTATTTGCTGGATTTGCAAGGTCCAGCATTGTTGGTTGATACTGCTTGCTCCTCCTCGCTGGTTGCAGTCCATCTCGCCTGTATGGCGCTCAGGAATACGGAATGCGAGATGGCCATTGCGGGCGGAGTAAAGGTATGTCTTATGCCAGTGGATGGACTGTTCGAGATTGGTATCGAATCCTCCAATCGTAGAACGAGCGCATTCGACGACAGCTCTGATGGCACCGTCTGGGGGGAAGGAACGGTCGCTTTACTGCTGAAGCCTCTAAGCCAAGCTATTCGAGACAAAGATCCTATTCATGCGGTCATTCGGGGCAGTGCCATGAACCAGGACGGTACATCCGTAGGACTGACCGCACCGAATGCTGCCTCGCAGGAGAAGCTGTTTATGCGGGCTTGGAAGGATGCGGGCATTCATCCGGAAACGATAGGCTACATCGAGGCCCACGGCACAGGGACGAAGCTTGGCGATCCGATTGAGGTTGATGGGATCCGTCGAGCGTTCCGCCACTACACGAATCGCAAACAGTTCTGTGCCATCGGATCGGTAAAGACCAATGTAGGGCACTTGGACGCAGCTTCAGGAGTTGCCGGACTTGCGAAGGCAATCGCATCACTCAAGTATAAGAAGCTGCCGCCGACCCTGCATTTTACGAGACCGAATCGAAATATTCCTTTTGAGAACTCCCCACTCTATGTCAATGATCGATTGGAGTCTTGGGAGAGGGGCGGAGAGTATCCAAGGAGATGCGGCGTAAGCTCATTCGGCTTTAGCGGCACGAACTGTCATCTTGTGCTTGAGGAATCCCCATTAGGGATGCCAGATGCAGCTCAATCAGATACGTACCGTGGTGATCAGCTAATGGTCCTGTCAGCTAAAAGCAGGTCAGCATTAAAGCGGATTATACAAGTTTATGTTCGCGAGTTGCCTGAGCTTGGAGGAAGCTTTTCCGATCTATGCTACACAGCTCATACTGGGCGAGGACATTATAGCTGCAGATTGGCAATTATTGCGAGCGGTATTCCGAGCCTAATGGATAAGCTGTACTCATTATTAGAAGTGGGCTTAGAGCAGCAGCTTGAAGGAACAGCAGAAAAAGGAGTTTTTTACAACGAGTATCGAATTGCAGGTGGCCGAAGAGAGAAGCGACAGCGCGGGGAATGGACATCGGATGAACTAAAAGCCCGGAGTGAGGCGGCAAATGAGCTAATTCATCAAGCTGCTTCTTCAGGTGGAGATATCGACAAGAGCGTGCTTGAACAGCTCGCCCAGTTCTATGTCCAAGGAGCAGACGTGAATTGGGAGGTATTATACGATGGGCGGCAGCACTCGAAGCTGCATCTCCCTGTGTACAGCTTTGAACCGTCGCGATGCTGGATTGATCCTTCGGCAGATACTTACATGGCTCGGGTGATGTCGACTGCAGTTGAATCAAACAAAGAAACGGACATGAAGCTTTCAGCAAGCCTGAAAAGTACTGATGCAGTACAAGTTCCAATTCTAAAAGGCAGAACAGACGGCATTTTTACATCTATGGAAATACGATTAGCAACACTTTGGGGAGAACTGCTTGGTGTTAAGGAAATCGATATTGATGATGATTTTTTTGAGCTGGGTGGTAACTCGATTCTAACAATACGCGTTGAGGTCGAGCTGGAGCAAGCGGGGATTTCGTTTGATTCCGAGCTGTTGTATCGGTACTCGTCGATTCGCGAGGCAGCCGTTTATCTAGAGCAGCAGTCTAGTGAATCTGGAAACTTCCATGAAACCAGCAGCTCTGGGAGTTCTGCTGATGCTCTTACTTTGAATGACTCTAGTGTGTCTATCGAATCTCATACTTCCAGTGAATCTAGTAAGGAAGTAAGCATTCATCTACAAGCAGCGGCTTCAGTCATTCTTCCAAATATCGAACCATTTAACGATCTCTATTATCGAAATTGCTTCTACAATTCCTTTTTCCCAGTGGTCAAGCACTTTGGTGGCAGCATACTTCCGTATCTCGTCAATGATTTACTCCTATATCATCGTACCGATACGGAGGAAGATCAGTGTTATGAACTGCGGTATGAAGAGATAAAGCCGCAGGAAACCCTCTTTACAGAAATGAATCTGTCCGTCCAAACCGAGTATGATTTTGGAGATATCAAAAGTAAGCTCATCCAAAGCATCGGCCAAGGAAATCCCGTTATCGTGTGGGTCGACTGCTACGAGATTCCATTCCGCAGCGACGCTTATCAGAAGCTTCACGTGGATCACACCTTGCTAGTGTACGGATTTGATGAGGGGACTCAAATGTTCCATATCATCGAGCATGACAGACGAGAGAATCTATCATACAAGCCTTGCTTGATCGCATTTGATGATCTCGTCCGTGCCTGCATAGGCTATGAGACGTACTATCAACCGCTAGAGCACCGGGCTGCTTATTATATCATTCAACACTATCCGAATGCTCCACACCGGGAGCCTGAGCTTAACGAATTGAAGCAGCGATTCGAGAGTAATCTGACGTATAACCGTCATCGTCTGCAAGAAAGCATGGATGTGCTTCAACAATTTGCAGCGTGGTTCATCGATGCCAGCTCTAACGAAGCCAGCTTGAAGCAGCATGCCGAGTCAATGATTGAGACGCTTAATCAAATTCTCAATGCGAAGCAGGTGGAGGGATATCGATTAACGGCTCTATATGGGGAGGATGCTTCGCTTCTTGCGACTCATCGCGAATGCGTAGAGTATTGGGAAACAATTCGAAAAGGAATCGTCCGCTTCTTCTATGCCCCTGTGTATCAGGGGGCACGAATCGAGGCTATTCAAGCGAGATTGGAGCGATTGCTCGCCGCGGAGCAGCAGTTCCTATCCCAACTATTTCACGAGCTACAACTTATTTAATCCATATACGAACCAACCATTTAGGAGGAAACGAAGATGACAATAGAAACGAAGGACGAACTGAAAAAGAGAGTAATGGAGTTGCTGAAAGACAACGTTGATGATCCAAACCTGCTAGAACAATGCGATCCTGATGATGATTTGTCATCGCTTGGCATTAATTCCTTAACCTTCATCAAACTTGTTATTGCAACTGAGATGGAGTTTGGGGTGTCATGGAGCGATGAGGACCTCGATTTCCGTAATTTTAGCACGATCAATCAAATTATGAACTATATCAGCCTGAACCAGAACGAAGAACAATAAGAGGGGGATGACGACTTATGCTAACCAGGGCAGGTAAACTCGGAGGGGTGGCTCTAGAAGAGCACGTTCACAATTTAGTACCAGAGATTAAGCAGCTTACGTTATTCCCGTCAGAGCTTTGTAATTATCGCTGTAATTTCTGCCATATATGGGGGGAGACTGGCTGGGCGCTGAAAGAGCCGCAACGTGCGATCCGTGAACAGCTCGATATCGATGTCCTGAAGAAGTTTCTAGATGATGTAACCGCAGTAAACAAAAATCTCGGTGTCATCATTACAGGCGGCGAGCCGATGCTGTATAAGCACTTTACAGAGCTGGTCGAGCATTTGCGGAAGCGCAAGGCGAACATTTACCTGCTGACCAATGGTTCGTTAATTAAAAACCGTGTTGAGTTCATTATGGAAAATATCGTGGCCATGAATATTTCCATAGATGGACCGGAAGAGTTCCATGATGCCATTCGTGGAAAAGGCAGCTTCCAGAAGATTTGCGAGAACATTGACGCACTGATCGAAGAGAAGCGTAGACGCAAGAAGATGTTCCCTTTCATTAATATTACGATGGTGCTTTCTCCGTCCAACTATCTCAGCATTAAGCAATTTATGAGCGCGCTTCGCGAACGCTTCAAAGACGCAGAGGTTATGCTGCATGATCCTCGCAATCCGTGGTCAAAACGTCGTGACTTGTCTGTGAATCTGGCACCGCTCTTGTTCACCACACCCGAACGAGGCCGTGCTTATGCGACTCAAATGAAGCATGATCTGGATTGCGATGTATCTCCAGCATGGCAGGGCTTCGTTGAAGAGTCGATCCCGATGGATACCCAGCTTTTGAAAAAGGAGCTAGAGGAGTTGTGGGCTTCTGAAGGCATAGATTCCTCTCATTATATTGATATTCACGATTATTATGCTGACATCGAGAATGTGTTTGGTCGCTCTAAATGCGTGGCACCATGGCATGAGATGATTATCCGCCGTACAGGCGATGTATACCCGTGTGTGGATTTGCCTGATTTTAAGTATGGCAATATTTATGAGAACAGCTTTGCGGAAATGTGGGAGGGCGAACGTGCGACCAAGTTCCGTGACTACATGAAGACGACCAATCTGATGATGTGCAATCGCTGCACACGGATGTTTGCTGATCCAGAATCATATTAATACACCTGAAATGTAATCAAGATTATGGAGGTCAGTCGCATGAACATCGTGGAAATGGAATCCGTGCTTACGGATAAGACCATGAGAAGCGTCAAGCTGCCATTTGAGATGCCGCAGGTATATGGCTTTTTGGGCCATGCTTATGTACTCGGCATTCTTCAGCCATTTGAGTACGCTCAGCCGTGGATTCATACGAGTTATATTCAATTGTTTATAGCCAAGCATTATTTGAATGATCTGCAGGAGTATCGTCTGGATTTCTATCCAGACTTGATGATTGCTTATAACAATATGCCATGGTTGATGTATAAGCACTCCGATAAAGTCCTGCTGGAGCAGCTTGGGGTAGATATTCATCGTTATCTGATTACGCAGCTAGAACGTGAATATTATGTCGTAACGTACGTGGATGAATTCTATATTCACAATTCGATCTGCTATCAACAGAACCATTTTGTTCATGATATTTTCATCTATGGTTATGATCTGGATCGGCAGATTTATCATGTTGCGATCTTTGATAAGAATCGTCAGTTTGCGATGCAGGAGGTTACCTTTGAGCAATTTGGTCAAGCCTATGCATCACAAGATAAAACAACTCATTCGTTGATTAGCTCATGCAAAAGGATGGAGCCCTTGGATTATGAAGGCAGCAAATACGGCTCTGGCGTAGGGAGATTTGATTTTGACTTGCAGCTAATGATTGATGTGCTTACTGACTATTTGGAAGGACGAAACTCTACGGAACGGCTTCGTATTCAGCAGCAGCCGATGGAAGGTTATTTCGGTGTTGAGATTTATCCTTACCTCCAGGAATTCGTTACGCGCGTGATCGAAGGCGTGCAAAATTTCGACGTTCGTCAGCTTCATATCCTATGGGAGCATAAGAAGATGATGGTTGCAAGGATTAAATACCTGCAGCAGTTAGGCTATCTCCAAGAAGAGACTTCACTGTTATCCGAAGCTGAGCGTCTTGAGAAGCAAGCCTATACCCACCGTAATCTCATGCTGAAAGGCTTTATGAGTAACAATAGAAACATACTACAGCCGCTTGTACACTCGCTCGAGGAGATGCTGATTGCAGAAAAAGCATTGATTACGCAGTTAATCGAGGAGCTTCGCAAGTAAAAAGAGATAAGAGGGAGTGAGTATGTTGGACGTATCAATCATTATTCCTGTATACAATAAAATGGAGCAGTTAGAGCATTCACTCAATTTCATTGCGAACCAGATCGATATAGGAATATCGCTTGAGGTCGTCGTTATCGATGATGGATCAACAGAGCCAGTAAAGGACATTATCAATTGTTATACAGATCAAATCAAAAATCTAAAATATTTGTATCTAGAACGGGATAAGCACTCCTGCCGTTCACGGACTCGCAACATAGGCATTCGCGAGAGCAGTGGCAACATTCTTGTTTTTCTCGACTGCGGCATTGTCATCCCTGACTTTTTTATCGAGCGCGTCGTGAACCGGATCGGTGATTGTACGAACATGGTGCTGTACCATTATGTCATGGGTGCGTTTACGGAGCCGAACAAAGAGGATTTGTTAGTCATCGAAAATATTAAACCATCTAATCTTGCTGATATTTGCGAGCAGCTCAGGTATCATCCCGATTGGGAGGACATGCGAACCTCACATTTTGAGCTGGTGGACCATGACCTGAATCGGATGGATGTACCATGGTCGATGGGATGGGGCGGCGCGGTTACGGCATCTCGTGATATCGTCCTTCAAGCAGGAGGCTTTGATGAGACGCTGAAGGGCTGGGGAGCGGAGGATACTGATTTTGCGTATCAGCTTCATAAACATGGGGCGTCGATGTATGCAACGGATGACATTTGCACGCTGCATCTGCCTCATCCTTCCGACGATAATATCGATCAGAAGATAAAGTCCAGCTACTTGAATCGCAAGAAAATGCATATGAAGCACCGTACTTTTGACACTGAGATTTATCCCTATTCAGCAGATTTGCACTTTGATCTGATTATGGCGAAGTTTAATCGGCTGGTGACCCACTATTATGTACCTGCGTACAGCGATTCCTTGATTGAGCTATTGAACCGTGAGTATGTGCAGGGAGCAGAGCGAACAGCGGTCATCGGGGCAGACAGTCATGCTGTCCTTTCTACGTTGAATGTGTCTCACGTCTTTTTGCAAAATAAAGGATTACTCCTGCGTTACCAAAGCACCTGGCCAGAGAAGGAATTTGTCTATTTGCTAGGGTTGGATACCCTTTATTCGTCCAAGTACTTTGATGTCATCATTGTAACGGATTACTTCAGAATGTTTAGCGAGCCGCTCATTGGCATTATGCTGAAGGAGCTTTATCGGATCAGTAAGAAAGTTGTGTTTTTATACAACGATAGCTATGTATCATATCTCGCGACCACGGCAGGATGGACATGGCATAGCAGACAGGAGCTGGAGCAGCTCTTTGAACGCAGCCAGTTGATGTTTCATACGGAGCGCCAGGTCGGCGATTGCAAGGTGTTCGAAGTAGGCAAGGCGGTTACGGTCGTTGTCTAAATGAATAGGATACAAGTTTTCCGTTAGAGGCTGCCATTTGGTAGTCTCTTTTTTTGCATATGCCAAATATATACTGAAAAGTATCCGATAAATTATTCAATGAACCCTTATGAGTAAATAACGGAATTGGGTATAGGGAATCGGACCGAACAAGCTCCTTGCGAAGCTCGTTTTAGATTGTAGTGATTTTTGGTGCTGTCACATTTTGGGCCGAGCTGTTCGTTGTATAGAGTGAAGGGGGTGAGACGGCTTGAATGATGCGGAGTTAAGTCAGATCATTGCAGATGTGTTGGATGGGAACACAGAAAAATTCGAGAAAATCATGGAGGTTTATCAAAAACCGATTTTTCTCTACTGTTATCATATGCTGGGCAATTATGCCGAAGCCGAGGATAACGCACAGGAAGTATTTTTGAAGACATTCCGCACCTTGAAGAAATATACCCAATATGAGATAGATTTTGGCGCCTGGGTATACAAGATTGCCTACCATCAATGCATCGACATCATCCGTAAGCGAAAGTTGGTGAAATATATGCCTTTCTTTTACCAGGATGAGAAAGAAAATAATGAAGTCGATATGCATATTGAAGCCAACTATTTTGATGAATCCGTACATCAAGCTATGGCGAAATTATCGGCGGAAGAGCGTAATTTGTTAATCTTGCGTTGTGTAGAGGATAAAAGCTACCAGGAGATCGGTTTGATTCTCGGCAAAAACAGCGCAAGCCTTCGTAAAAAATACGAACGTACATCTGCAAAATTTCGAAAGTATTATGCTCAAGTGAAGGGAGTGGGAGTGTATGAATATGGACAAAAATCGGGATTTGAAAAAACTGTTTGATGACCCGCGCATTCCCGACGCCGACTTGACAGGAAAAGTAATGAGAATACTAAATGCTAAGCCAAAAGAAAAGGAGAGGTTTTTTGTGAAATATAAAGTTGCTTTGACTGCGTTTGTAGGGATGATGTTAATGGGCTCCACAGGTTATGCGGCAGTTCAATATCATTCTTTGACGAATAAGGATGGCGAAGTCGTATATGAGACTAAATCGGCGAAAGAGATGGGACCAGAATCGAAAGAGGATAGGAAGCATGGCGAAGAATTTTATGCTCTTAAGGAGAAGGTGCTAAAGAGCGGTGAAGCTGGACTGTTCTATCTGGTTGCCAATAACCCGAATCATCAAACGGATCTTGGAACGAAGATGACTCCATTCCAAAATCTCACTCAATTGCGAGATAAGATTACGGATAAATCCGTTAAGATTCCAGACAGTGTCAATGGAAATTATACATTCAAACAAGCGGAAGTGATGTTTAGAAATGCTCAGGAAGTAAATCCACCTTCTCCGGAAGAACAAAAGGCGCTGGCGGAAAAACTGAGAAAACAGGCGGAAGCATCCAATCAGGGATATGCCATGATGCCGGTTGAAATGACAGATCAGTTTTTCCTTCTCTTTGCTAAGTATCAAAATGGCGAAGATGAAATCGCGGTTGATATCACTAATGTGAGTGGAAAGGGCATGAACGCTGGAATGTATATTGACGAGAACGTTGAATTTAAGCAGGAGAAGGTTCAAGTGAAGGGAGTAGAAATGCTGCATACAGAATTTGGTCCTTCGCAGAGGCACGAGCTGAAATGGGTATACGAGAGCCCAGACAAAAAGGTGAAATACGCCTATACTTTACGTGGAGACATAAATAAAGTAAGTAAAGAAACTTTGATGAAAATTGCCGAAGGCTATTTGGAATAATAAATATTAAAGCAACGGGAATCTTCTCCAAGCCAATTGGAGTTGATTCCCGTTTTTCTTTTTGGCAGGGGACGGAGATTACACCATGTATAAAATCATGCAAAATGTAAATGACTTCAGGACAACTCTTGCCATTATGCGTGTTTGAACCTATCATTGTGCTAATGATAGAAATACATTCCAATCATGCAAATATTAACAAGGTGAAACAGTGGGAGGCGGAAGGTATGATGTGGCATCAGACACGTGTGACAAATCAATTAAATATTACATATCCAATTATTTTAGCGCCAATGGCCGGTGGGACAACGACGACACAGTTGGTATCAGCGGTCTCGAATGCCGGGGGGCTCGGCTCGTTGGGAGCAGGCTATATGGCGCAGGAGCAGATTCGGTCGGCTATTCGTTCGATTCGCGAGGAAACTGATCATCCGTTTGCGGTTAATTTGTTTGTGCCAGAGCATGTAACAGAGCAGTCGGAACAGATCGAACAGATCCAACGCATCATGCAGAAATACCGCGAAGAGCTGAGAATTGAGGAAGCAACGGTAAATAGTCGCTTCGCCGAATCTTTTGAAGAGCAGATTGCTGTTGTACTGGAGGAAAAAGTACCGGTGTTCAGTTGCACCTTCGGCTTGCTGAAACCTGGCTTGATCGAATCTTTGAAAGCGAACGGTACAACGATAATTGGCACTGCGACAACGGTACAGGAAGCAGTGGCACTGGAGCATTCCGGCGTGGATATAATCTGTGGTCAAGGCAGTGAGGCCGGTGGACATCGTGGGACGTTTCTCAGTGATCACAGCGGAGCAATGATTGGAACGATGGCATTGATTCCGCAGATCGTGGACAATGTCAACATTCCGGTCATTGCGGCAGGCGGCATCATGGACGGTCGCGGTGTAGCAGCAGCGCTCGCTTTGGGAGCCGAGGCGGTACAGATGGGTACGGCGTTTTTGACCACTCCAGAAAGCGGAACACATGTTAAACATAAAGAAGCGATATTGAATAGCACAGAGGAAAGTACGACGATCACCCGTGCGTTTTCCGGTAAACCGGCTCGCGGGATTCGCAATCGATTTTTGGTCGAAATGGGGGCTTATGAGGAGATCATTCCTGATTATCCGATCCAAAATGCGCTTACCCGTGACATTCGCAAAACTGCGGCTGACCAGAGTTTGCCCGAATATTTAAGCCTGTGGGCTGGTCAGGGGACACGCTTAAGCAGCAGTATGTCTGCACAGAAGATCTTCACCGATGTAGTGGAACAGACGGAAGCGCAATTGCAAAGGTTCAAGTCAAGTTTGCCATCCGAGTAGACGTAACATTATGCATGGTAGGACAATAATTGATTAAGATGACAACGATTTCTCCCTAAATAAGCAATTGGGGTCCGTAGAAAAAGCGGACTTTTTTGTGTTAGTCCTGTTCTGCTCCCCGATCTCGTCACAAGCCAAGAACAGTTAAAGAGGTTGTTCAAAAAGTCCGCTTTTGATCACGAAGTAAATCAGGAAGTGGGCTCGGCATCGAATCTTGAATTCAGCCGGTCCTTCCGGTGCTCACGTACCCAAAACGTACGCTCCGCTCTTCAGTCCCTAGCTTCATCCAACCTTCTCGGTGCTGAAAACCGACCTTTTTGAACACGCACTAAAGGATAAGTTTTTGGGGAGATCGGGCGTACTTAAGCATGATGGGCTGCTGCCCATTTTTCAATCCGTTGACTAGGCATCTGCATAGGATAAAAAATGCATACTGAAACATGAAAAGGAGAATGAACATGTATCGTAATTCATGCTGTCATTATCATTGGCATAATCCTGTGCATTACTACTGGACTAACAATTTGGATCCTAATTCAAATCTTTATTATCACCGTTGGCATAATTACTACCGGAGTTCTTATAATGAAAACATTAAATTAATGGACTACGGTCCAAAACCTTTAGTAGTGAATATAGAAGAAGCTACGGAGCAAAACAATACTTACCGAACCGCTTTATGGACAGGAAAATACTTTCAAGTTACCCTTATGAGCATTGATGCTGGCGATGATATTGGTTTAGAGGTTCATCCCACAACGGATCAATTCATACGGATTGAAGAGGGGCAAGGTCTTGTCCAAATGGGGGATAGTAAAGATAATCTTAGTATCCAAGCAATGGCTCGTGACGGATATGCCATAATGATACCTGCGGGAACATGGCACAATGTAACCAATACGGGGAATACACCGCTTAAAGTTTACGTGATCTATGCTCCGCCTCAGCATCCCCACGGTACGGTTCATGAAACCAAGGCAGATGCCATGTCGGCCGAAACGTAATAGTTCAACACTTCAAAAGCAGCCGATCCTTCGGCTGCTTTTGTCCATATATGAAACTGTGGACCATTCCCAGTCGCCAAATTGGCGGCTTTTTTGTTTTAACGAGATCCTACATACTTTTTATAGATTCACCTTGTTTTATTGTAATCGTCTATTTCCAGTACATTATTGCTGTTGATTAGGCACTTGCCGTGCGCACCTTAGATACTTCTCCGTAAACTGTTGTTGTAGATCAAATCTCCAATTCAATAGCAAACTTTCACTCATCAGGCAATGCATATGTATTCGATAACCACACCATTTATATTCGACATCTTGAAAAAATTGGATGAGATTGGAATCGCGAACTGAAACAACGCGTTACCTAAGTACCAATAAGTAAAAGGAGAGAGATGAATGTCTAAAGAATTTAAATTAACTACAGCTAGAAGAGTACCTTTGAAAACACAAAGCAGGATTAGAAATGTATCCTCGAGCTTAGTTGGTAATGTTGTAGTTGTTCGAACACTATTTAATACTTTTACGGGATGTTTACTAAGTGTTGGAAGAAATACGATTCGTTTACGTATTTTTAGTGGGATTGACAGAGTGTTCATAACGATTCGAATTCCAATTGGAATCATCGTAGATATTTTCCGTTTTCCATGTCCATGATGAGCTTGGACTGTATTAGTTAAGAAAGGAGCCCTAGAGGCTCCTTTTTAGTGCGCCCAGCATGGGCGCTATCTATAGGGTTTAAGTCCTGAGTGGCGAAGGCAGTAGTAGCCATTAGCTTAAGACAAGGGTGTCGTCCGTGAGGACGAATCTGAAGGAAGTCAGCGGCAAATCTCCGTTCTGAGGAACACAAACTTCATATAAGGCTAACGTGCGTTGGAAGAGGTTGCTAAACAAACCAAAGTCCATACTGCCAAAGGCGTACGAGAGTAAATGAAGCAGATAGATGGAGAGGAAGATAGCGTTCTTACCTGGGGAGATCTGTGTGGAACGCAGAGTGAACTCTGTAAGCAACTCTGTGAAGAGGTGTTGAACGCACAGAAGTCAGCAGACGCCATAGTACGCGGATTGCGACGGCAAGAAGCGGAAGGGCTGAACATGAAATAGGAATTGAACAACTAGGCGTTCGAGAATAGGCAATGAACGCAGACAATCCTAATTTTTTTTTAGGACCTATCCAAGGGAGGACATGGTGAATCCATAGGGGATCTTGGAAGGGCGGAGTTTATTCACGGCACAAGCAGAAGAACAATTCACGAAGGAGATTGTATCGTATGATGCAGGCATTACTGTCACGAGAAAACTTACTATCGGCACTACATCGTGTCGAAGCGAACAAAGGAAGCCATGGTATAGATGGTATGCCCGTAAAATCCTTACGAGAGCACATTCTTCAACATTGGCATTCTCTTCGTCAAAGTATAGAGAACGGCACCTATGAACCGAGTCCAGTCCGAAGAGTCGAAATCCCGAAACCTAACGGCGGAACAAGATTATTAGGTATACCTACCGTGACAGATCGCTTCATTCAACAAGCAATTGCGCAAGTATTAACCCCTATTTTCGATCCAGTGTTTTCAGAGCATAGCTATGGATTTCGTCCACAAAGGCGAGGTCATGATGCTGTAAGGAAAGCAAGACAGTACATGGTGGAAGGGCATAGGGTTGTAGTTGACCTAGATTTGGAGAAGTTCTTTGATCGAGTGAATCATGATCGGTTGATGGCTAAGATAGCGAAGAAAGTGGATGATAAAGAGTTACTTCGACTTATCCGTAAATATTTGCAATCTGGAGTGATGATCGATGGACTGGTAAAACCGACGGAAGAAGGGACTCCACAAGGAGGCCCGTTAAGTCCGCTCTTATCTAATATTATGCTTGATGAACTCGACGAAGAATTAGAACAACGAAATCTACGCTTTGTGAGATATGCAGATGACTGCAATATCTATGTAAGGACACGTAAAGCAGGCGTAAGGGTAAGCAAATCGATCATCCAATTCATAGAAACAAAACTGAAACTGAAGGTGAATCGTGAGAAAAGTGCGGTAGACCGCCCGTGGAGACGAAAGTTTTTAGGATTCAGTTTAAGTCATGAAAAGGAATCGAAAGTTAGAATCTCGAAGCAGTCCCAACGAAGAGTAAAGGCAAAAATCCGAGAGATAACATCGAGAAAACGCCCGATTTCGATGGAGAACCGAATCAAGGAACTGAATCAATACCTCATAGGCTGGTGCGGATATTACGCATTAGCAGAAACACCAAGTATTTTTAAAGCGCTCGACCAATGGATACGAAGAAGGATGAGAATGTGCTTATGGAAGCAGTGGAAGAAGCCACACACAAAAGTGAGAAAACTTCTTTCGCTAGGAGCTCCAAAAGGTAAAGCACATGAATGGGGAAATACACGAAAGAGATATTGGCGAATTGCGGGTAGTCCAATTCTTGAGCAAACATTAAATAACCAGTATTGGAAAACAAATGGACTCAAGAGTCTGATGGAACGTTACAACCAACTAAGGGATATTTCATGAACCGCCGTATACCGAACGGTACGTACGGTGGTGTGAGAGGTCGGGGGCTTGGCGCCCCCTCCTACTCGATTGTAACTACGCCGCATTGGTTAATGTTAGCCCAGGCTTGTTGAGTTGATATTATGTATTGTAGGGAATTCAAGTGAATGATGGATTTTTATTCATACAAATAAAGCAGAACGTTACCGATAAGGTTTAAATTAGTTATAGAGTGGAGCCGTGATTCGCTGCGTACATATAAAAAAGCACACCATGCATCCCCGACGCATGAGTCGTGGGATTTCGTATAGTACTGACACCGATTGTCGGAGGACAAGAACATATATACGCATATGAAGTCGCGGAAATCGCGGCTTTTTACTTTAACGGTGTAAGTTCTTATTCTTTCACCAGGACATGAACTTACATCATTAGCCGAAATGGACAAGAACTTGTATTCATAGCCGATTAGATGATTGTCTAATGAACATCGGCACCGACTACTTATTAAGCCCAAGGGCAGGAATGTCTATAAAGCTAAAGAATAGTTATTTAAACGTGATTGATCGAAGATAGAAAAGGGAAGCAAGGAAGCAGAATAAGGAGGGGGCTGTGAAATCATGACAGAGACATTCGTATCCTCCAATAGCACATGTACAATAAAGTGCCGTACGGTTGTTTTCTTTTTTGCCGGTGTACTGACGTATCGGAATAATTTTGAAGCCGCTGCCAGTGAGATTGCCAAAAGATATCGAAATGCCAAAATTGTGATGATCTTTCCCTATGGGGTGGCAAACGGTACTACCGGTTCCTCTTTAATCGGTTTGCTGTCACGGCAACTTACTCAAGTCGGCTATGACCTGGCCCGTAACCAGTCCCGGCGGGTTACTAACGCATCGCAAATCATCCGTGAGCATGTAGTGGGTGCGGATCACCTGATCCTTATCGGGCACAGCGCCGGAGGCGTAATCGCCTATCGGGTAGGGCTTTATTTGGAGGAGAAGTACGGCTTTCAACGAGTTCAGGTATTTGCTGTAGGGTGTCCAAAGTTTTATTTGAAGGACATTCCATACAATGACAGATTTACATATATCACTGGCCAGAATCCGGATAGGATCACTCAAATTGGCAGCTGGCGCAAGCCAGGTTCTAGAGTGTACCTGGGAAAGCCGGGGCGCGAAATTCAAATGGAATTTAATCCGGATCATCAGGGATGGCGGTTTCATGCCTCGTATTTTCTGGAATCGGTCTGGACGGATTCGAACCAAGTGTTCCATACCAATTCAGAAGACCTGGTCTCCAAAATCCATGAACTGTACCCGGGTAACTAATGTTTCATGATGATGTCTTACTTTATTTTTCAAATATATCAATTCAGTGATACTTTTTTAAATTAATTCTAAAATAGAAGGTGATGTTATATGGACTTTACAATAGCAGAAGCGATGAATTTAACACGAAAACATAAACAAAAACATTTACTTAATTTTTATAAAGATCTTCCAGACGACTCAAAAACAAAATTGTTAAAACAGATTCTTGATATTGCCTAAAGGAACTCTTGATATCGGTCTCCCTTCAAGAAAATCACTTTTTCAACTTCAGGTTGAGCGACTGTCAAAACTTTCAGAATATACAGGCAATTATATCTATTTGTTTATTATGACAAGCCAGGATAATCATGAAAGTACTACTGCGTTCTTTAAAGATAACAATTTTTTTGGATATTGTTCTGATCATATTTTTTTCTTTCAGCAAAGTTCAATACCTGCAGTTGACTTCCAGGGGCGAATACTCTTGTCAGATAAAGATGAAATTTGCAATGTTCCAAGTGGTAATGGCGATTGTTTTGTGGCTTTAAAAAACTCAGGGGCTTTAAATACCATGAAAATAAATGGTGTTAAATGGATATTTTATAATAATGTTGATAACGCACTGATAAAAATCGCAGATCCTAATATGATTGGTTTCGCTGAAACAAAAGATTATCCTATAACAGTAAAAGTTATTGAAAAAAAATATCCTGATGAAAAAGTTGGCGTTCTTTGCATGAAAGACAATCGTCCATCAGTAATCGAGTATATTGATTTACCTGATGAGTTGAAGGTAAAGACCGATGAAAAAGGTAAATTACTCTTCGGAAGCGCAAATATTTCCGTACATATGTTCAAACTCGAGTTTGTAGAAAAAATGGCGGAGCAATACCTGCCCTACCATACTGCGGTAAAAAAAATTAAGTATATTGATGATGTCGGCCATAGAACTATTCCACAAAACACCAATGCGTATAAATATGAGCGATTTATTTTTGACTTTTTTAATTTCTGTGACAAGATCGGAGTTCTTAAAGTAAAGAGGGAAGCGGAATTTGCACCCATTAAAAATAAGGAAGGTGAAGACAGTCCTCGTACTGCTCGAAAAATGATTTTTAATTTGCACAAAAAATGGCTACTAAAGCAAGGAGTATCCTTAGATAGATTACATGGTAAAAATATCGAAATATCTCCATTGCTATCATATTTCGGTGAGAATATTTCTCAAAAGGAAATTAAAATCATCTTAGAGAAATCACCTTGATTCTAGTGCAGATGAGCGCTTATTTGGGTAATGAATAACAGCGATCCGGCTTGCTGCTGTGCTTCATTCCATAGGCGTAAAATAGCTTTCTAGTTCTCTGTTAGAAATTGTATTTTTAGAAATGGTGTATTATTTGTTAAAATAGGATAACTGGTGGTAGAAAACCTCACAAGGAAAAAGTAAGTGGAAATTAACTTCGGAGTTGACTAAGAAGGAGAGGACACATGAAATCAAGAAAATTATCATTATTTATTATGTCGCTGCTGCTACTCATGGTGACCGGTTTGTCCGGTTGGGCAGGAGGCGCTGCGGCGGAGCCGGAACCCGGTAAAACCTATGTGATTGGTACCGACATTACGTTTGCGCCGTTTGAATTTCAGGATGCGAGCGGCAATTTCGTCGGCATTGATATGGACCTAATGGAGGCCATCGCTAAGGATCAGAATTTTAAGTATCAAATCAAGCCGCTGGGTTTTAACGCAGCCGTTCAGGCGCTCGAGTCAGGACAGGTAGACGGCGTGATCGCAGGGATGAGCATCACTGATGAGCGGAAGCAAAAATTCGATCTATCGGATCCGTATTTTGATTCCGGCGTGGTCATGGCGATCAGCAAGAACAATGACACTGTCAAGAGCTACGAAGATTTGAAAGGGAAGAAGGTTGCAGTAAAGACCGGTACAGAAGGCTATAGATTCGCTGAATCGATTGCCTCAAAGTACGGCTTCAAGATCGTCCCATTCGATGAATCCTCGCAGATGTATGATGATGTTAAGACAGGCAATTCCATCGCCTGCTTCGACGATTATCCAGTACTGGCTTATGGGGTAACCCAGAATAATGGTCTGAAAATCGTGACTGAGAAGGAAAAAGGCGGCTCCTATGGCTTTGCGGTGAACAAGGGAATGAATCAGGAGCTTATGGAGAAATTCAATACCGGCCTGATCAATCTTCGCGCAAGCGGTGAGTATGACCGGATTCTCGAGAAATATCTTGGTGAGAATGCATCCGGACCGGCGAACCAAAGCCGCTGGGAGCTAATTCAGGAGTCTCTGCCGTCCCTGCTGAAGGGTCTTGGCAAGACGCTGTTGTACACGATTGTTTCACTGTTTTTAGCCTTTATTTTTGGGCTTGTTTTCGGATTTATGAAAGTGGGACAGAATCGGTTCCTGCGCGGCGTTGCGACCGTGTTCGTCGATGTATTCCGCGGCATTCCGCTGATTGTCCTCGCCTTCTTTATTTACTTCGGGATCCCGCAGGCATTCGGTTTCACGATGCCGCTGTTCCTGGCGGCGATTTTGACGCTCAGCCTGAATGCAGGCGCTTATGTGACGGAAATTATCCGGGGCGGCATTCAGTCGGTCGACCGGGGACAAATGGAAGCGGCGCGTTCGCTCGGCTTGCCTTACCGTAAAGCGATGATAAAGATCATTATCCCGCAGGCGGTTCGCGTCATGATTCCGGCATTCATCAATCAGCTCGTCATTACGCTTAAAGATACGTCGATTCTGTCGGCCATCGGTCTCGTCGAGCTGACGCAATCCGGCAAAATCATTATCGCCAGAACGTTCTCGTCGTTCGATATTTGGCTTGTCGTTGCTATCATGTATCTGATTGTCATCACGATTTTGACGAAAATTTCAGGTTATCTGGAAGGGAAGGTGCGTCGTGGGTAAAATCCAGGTTGAGGGATTACAGAAAAGCTTTGGCGCAAATCAGGTGCTGAAAGGAATCGATATGCAGGTCAAGGAAGGGGAGGTTGTCTGTCTCATCGGCCCTTCCGGTTCAGGGAAAAGTACGTTCCTGCGCTGCATCAACCAGCTGGAGGAGATCACTGCTGGCCGGGTCATCGTCGATGATCAGGACCTAAACGATCCAAAAACGGACATTAACAAGGCACGCGAGAATATCGGCATGGTGTTCCAGCATTTTAACTTGTTTCCGCATTTCAACGTGCTGAAGAACATCATGTTCGCCCCTATGGAGCTGGGCAAAATGAATGCGGAGCAGGCGAGCGCCACGGCGCTGCGGCTTCTAGAGCGGGTTGGCCTGGCGGATAAAGCCGAGGCGTTCCCGAGCCAACTGTCGGGCGGACAGAAGCAACGGGTAGCAATTGCCCGCGCGCTGGCGATGAATCCGGACGTAATGCTGTTCGATGAGCCGACTTCTGCGCTTGACCCCGAAATGGTCGGCGAGGTGCTCGGCGTCATGAAGGACCTGGCGCGTGAAGGGATGACGATGGTTATCGTTACGCATGAGATGGGCTTTGCCCGGGAAGTGGCGGACCGGGTCGTATTTATGGACGGTGGCTATATTATCGAGGAAGGCTTGCCGGAAGAAGTATTCGGCAACCCAAATAATGAGCGTACGATCAGCTTCCTGGAAAAGGTGCTGTAGCGGCGGATTAATCCTCTCTGAGTGAACAAGTGCTTAAAAGGCGCTAAAGTTTCACTTGGAGGGGCTTTTTTTTTTCGAAAAAAAACATTTTATACATAGTTAAATTATGCTAATCTTTTTTAAGAGACGTTATAATGCCATTTTTTAACATATCTCTACTTATTCAGTAATGGTTTTGTAACACTTACATTATCTAGGGGGAATTCATCATGTTCAAAAAGTTACAGAACAAGCTCATACTTATTTTTGCTGTATTACTTATTGCCGCTATGGTTACCTCACAATTAGTGACCGGTATCCAAATGACTCAAAGCTTGAAAAAGGATCTGGATAAGACAGGAATAGATGGAGCAGAGGCTTTGTCACAGATTACGAAGTTGCGTCTTGATAATTATGCTAAGGATATTCTGCAATTCAGTGAGCAAGAAGAAATAAAAGATATTCTTAAAAACAGAGGCTCGCTAACGCCATCTATGATTAAAGAAATGAACTCGTATACAAAGATTAATACGGAAATATCAGCTATTTATATGGGTGATTCGGCCAAAAGAATGTATGACTCCGAATCGATAGCATATGAGGCAACTTATAATCCTCTTATCAGACCATGGTACAAGCTGGCCAATGACGATAAGGATAATGTGCAATTTAGCCAGCCATATATGGATGTTACGAATCAGAAAATGATATTATCAATCTCTAAAGCTATTGTAGATAATAATAAAGTCCTGGGTGTCATCGCGTTTGACCTAGAACTGGATGATGTTTCTAAGCAAATTAATGAGAGCGATGTAGGATATAATGGCTTTGGGTTCATTCTGGATTCCGAAGGAGACCCGGTGGTGCTGCCGGATTCAGATGGCAAAAATCAAAGAAACAGACCATATGTAGAGAAGATGTATAACAAGGATTCGGGAAAGATTGAGTACAATGAAAGTGGCACGAATAAAATTTTGTACTATACCACATTAGAGCTGACAGGCTGGAAGATCGGTGTCGTATATAAAGAAAAGGAATTGTTGACACTCGCTTACAATATTCAGCGATTAAACATAATTATTACTTTATGTGCCATCGTTATTTCAAGCATTATCATTTATTTTGTCGCCCGTTTCTTTACTAAACCAATTACTCAGCTAACAAATCGGGTACAGTTAATGGCAAATGGTGATTTGACAGTTCAAGGGGAGTACAAATCAAAGGACGAGATTGGGCAATTAACGAGTCACTTTAACCAAATGGCTCAAAAAATGCGCGAGGTTCTATCTAAAGTAGTCGATTCCTCCGAGAAATTGTCGGATTCGGCGGTAAGTCTGAGTGCAGTATCAGAGGAAACGAAGGCAACAAGTGAAGAAATTGCTCATGCGATGTCAGATGTGGCCCAAGGATCGGCAGAAAGTGCAACCAATCTAGATAATATGCAGCGCGTGACAGGTGATCTGGATTCACAGTTTACATTAATTGAAGAAACAATGGGTGATATGCAGATTAAATCGAACGAGACACAGAAGGCGAGTGTTGATGGTAGGGAGAAGCTGGCTGTTCTAGAAACCCGTTCAGACGAATCCTACCGTGAAATTCAATCGATTGAAAATGTGTTAAATATTCTTGTAGAGAGAATCAATGATATCAAAGAAGTCGTTGCAACGATGAACGCTATTTCCGGCCAAACCAATTTACTTGCTCTGAACGCGTCGATCGAAGCAGCGAGAGCCGGGGAGGCAGGCAGAGGCTTCTCTGTCGTCGCCACAGAAATTCGCAAGCTTGCAGAGAAATCAACCGAACATGCCGATGAAATTCGTGAAACTATTCTAGGTATTACTGAGGAGGCTGAACGTGCCACAGAAGCGATGAGCAGAACGAAAGAAATCACCATAGAGCAGAACAGTGCTGTAAAAGATACAGAGACGGCGTTTACAACCATCCAGGAATTGATGTATCAAGTAATACACTCGATTAACCAAATGTCGAATGAAGTGCAAAGGATGTCAACCTTGAAGGATGATGTTGTTCAATCTATTGAAAGTCTGTCCGCAATTTCTGAAGAATCCGCAGCTGCGGCCGAAGAGGTAAGTGCTTCTACACAAGACCAATTGCAAGCGATCGATACGGTTTCGCAATCTGCAGAGGAATTAAGTCAATCAAGTAATGAGCTGGAGCAGCTCGTTAAGAAGTTTAAAATTTAAAATCTACTATACCGAATTATAATGAATAACCTGAGTGAGAAATATTTGCTCAGGTTATTTAATTATTTTTGATAGTAGACGATATATAGTAATGAAGAATGCAACAACACTTATAACATCTGGGAGGAAACATCATGTTAAACAAATTGCAGAACAAACTTATTCTCATCTTTGCGTCATTACTTATTATTGTAATGGTCATCTCGCAGTTAGTAACAGGAAACGAAATGTCTAAAAACATTAAAGCAAAATTAGACATAGAAGGAGCGGGACACGCTGAAACATTAACGAAAATGACGGAATTACGCATAACCAATTATGGGATAGATCTTTTAGTTTTCAGTGAAGATCCACGTATTAAAGCACTGATACAAAACAATGAAGAGACTTTAACCCCTGAAATACAAGATGAAATGGTCAATTATATAAAGGTGAAGCCGGAAGTTTCCTCTATTTATATGGCAAGTTCATCGAAGCGTATGTATGATCCCGATACATCTAAGACATATGATGAAAGCTATGATCCAGCCGAAAGACCTTGGTATCAAATAGCTAGCGAGAATCCGAAAGAAGTGCAGTTTACGAAAGTATATTTAGATAGCTCCAATCAAATGAAAGTAGCTGCCTCAAAAGCAATTGTGGAAAATGGTCAAGTGATAGGTGTGATCGGACTTGATTTACCTTTGGATACGGTGACCAACCAAATCAATGAATTAAATTTAGGATACAATGGATATGGCTTTATTGTGGATGCTGAAGGAAATGCGGTCGTTCATCCAACAGATGCAGGAAAGAATGTGAGAGAAAAGCCGTATATAGATGAAATGTATCAGAAAGACGTTGGCAAAGTGTTATATACAGAGGGAAATACAGAGATAATCATCTATTATGAAACGATGGAAAACACGAATTGGAAAATAGGGGTAGTTTATAAAGAAGCAGAGTTATCAAAACTCATTAATCAAATTCTACAATTGAATACGCTGATTACCCTTATTGCAATTGTGATAGTTAGTGTCGTTGTTTATGTAATTGCTCGTTATTTCACAAAACCAATTGTGCAGTTAACGAAACAGGTACAGTTAATGGCTGAAGGAGATTTAACCGTTCAAGGGGAGGTAAGATCCAAGGACGAAGTCGGCCAATTAACAGGTCACTTTAATGAGATGGTGCAAAAAATGCGCGAGGTTCTATCTAAAGTTGTCGATTCTTCCGGGAAATTGTCGGATTCAGCGGTAAGTCTGAGTGCAGTTTCAGAGGAAACGAAGGCAACAAGTGAAGAAATTGCCCATGCGATGTCGGACGTGGCCGAAGGATCGGTAGAAAGTGCGAGCAATCTTGATAATATGCAGCGCGTGACAGGTGATCTGGATTCACAGTTTACATTAATCGAAGAAACAATGGGTGATATGCAGATTAAATCGAACGAGACACAGAAGGCGAGTGTTGATGGCACGGAGAAGCTGGCTGTTCTACAAACCCGTTCAGACGAATCCTACCGTGAAATTCAATCGATTGAAAATGTGTTAAATATTCTTGTAGAGAAAATCAATGATATCAAAGAAGTCGTCGCAACGATGAATGCGATTTCTGGCCAAACTAATCTGCTTGCTCTGAATGCGTCGATTGAAGCAGCGAGAGCCGGAGAGGCTGGAAAAGGCTTCTCTGTAGTCGCCACAGAAATTCGCAAGCTTGCCGAGAAATCAGCCGAACATTCCGATGAAATTCGTGAAACTATTCTAGGTATTACTGAAGAGGCTGAACGTGCCACAGAAGCGATGAGCAGAACGAAAGAAATTACCATAGAGCAGAATAGTGCTGTAAAAGATACAGAGACGGCGTTTACAACCATTCAGGAATTGATGTATCAAGTAATACACTCGATTAGTCAAATGTCGAATGAAGTGCAAAGGATGTCAACCTTGAAGGATGATGTTGTTCAATCCATTGAAAGTCTATCCGCAATTTCTGAAGAATCCGCAGCTTCGGCCGAAGAGGTAAGTGCTTCTACACAAGACCAATTGCAGGCGATCGATACGGTTTCGCAATCTGCAGAGGAATTAAGTCAATCAAGTAATGAACTGAAGCAGCTCGTTAAGAAGTTTAAAATTTAAGAGGATCATTCCAAAGTTGCAGCGGCAGCCCGGATACGATATATCCATGGCTGCCGCTGTTCCTTCTGATGACTAGACAATAACAGGGGTTTTTAACCAAATCGTCACAATTCAAACAATTAAATAATGATCTACACAACTTGCGATTATTAATATTTGATATAATTGGCTTGCAAACGCTTTATTTGGGGCGAATCGATTATTAGTCATTTAGGAGGGTTTGATTTGAAGGCGCTTGTTTACAAAGGGGCTAACGATGTAGAACTGACTAACTTGGAGAAGCCGGCATTGCTGGCGGATACGGATGCCATCATCCGTATTGTACTGACTACGATTTGCGGAAGTGACGTTCATTTAGTTCACGGACATATTCCGACAACACCAGGGTATGCGCTCGGCCATGAATACGTCGGAATTGTTGAAGAGGTCGGAAGCAAGGTTGCCCAGTTTAAACCGGGCGACCGGGTCATTGGTCCTGCTGCACCTTATTGCGGGCAATGCGAGCGCTGCTTAAAGGGTGATATTATGCATTGTTTAAACGGCGGCGTGCATGGCAGCGGCCAAGAATTCGGAAATCTATCCGGATCTCAAAGTGAATTTATGCGGATTCCTTATGCTGATGTGAATCTGATTCATGTACCTGATGATTTAGAGGATGAGCAGGTATTATTTGTAGGCGATATTCTGTCAACCGGATATTTTGCAGCGGAAAAGGCAGCGATCGAGCACGGGGATAGCGTTGTTGTGTTTGGTGCGGGCCCCGTCGGATTATGTGCAGTTCAAGCAGCTCAGCTATTTCTCCCTAAACAAGTCATTCTGGTCGACATTGATCCATACCGTTTGAAAGTCGGTTCCCGGATGGGAGCAACCCATACGATCAACGCCAAGGAAGTGGACCCGCTTGCTGTCATTGCGGAATTAACGGAAGGGAAGGGCGCAGATGCAGCCATCGAAGCAGCGGGCGCCGAGATTACGTTAGAGCAGGCACTGAAATGTGTAGGACTATGCGGCCGGGTATCACTTGTCGGCATTTTCGGGAAGCCGGTCACCATCCCACTTCAGGAAGCATTTATGAAGAATGTACGGATTGAGATGGGACTATCATATCTGGGTAACCTTAAGAAATTAATCAGGCTGATTCAAATGGGAAAAATCGATTTAACTCCGATGATTACGCATCGCATTCCACTCGATGATATCGAAAAAGGATTTAAAATGTTCGAACAACGTACAGATAAGGTCATTAAAGTTGTTGTAAGCCCATAATATAGCAAAAAACCCGCAGTTGGATCATGAAATCCACTCTGCGGGTTTTCTTCTTTATTCCGTTCCAGCCATTATTGGGGTTATATAATTACTAAATAAGCCGTTAAAGAAATAGATCTTCTTTTAGTTCCGAAAAACGTTGAATCTCATTTTGTAAGATTGTTTCTTCATTTGATGATAATGCGAAGGATTCTAATTCTTGAGCTATTTCTATAGCGTTTTCAGTTCTTCCTAGAGCAACTAATACATCTATTTGGAGCACTTTGGCTTTGAAATAGAGTTCATTAGAAAGAGGATCACTTTGTTTATTAAAAGCAGATTCTAATAAGTTACTAGCTCCAAGGAAGTCTTCTTTGGAGTAGGCGTATCTAAAAGCCCATTTGTAAGCTTTCTCAAATTTAGAAGCATTCTTAGTATCCTCTGTATACCTATCCATTAAAGTTGTAGAATCGCCTAACGGTTCTCCTACGATTAGGGTATTTCCACTTGGATCAGTGATATTAAATCTTCGGTCCTCTGCGGTTAAATTTAGTCTAGAAAACCTAGGTAGCCCTTTGATAGGTATCTTTCCATAAAATGTCTTCAAATTTGACTTCAACCTGTTATACACTGTTTCAATATCGGAAACTACAATGTAGCACCCGCCCTGTTTTTGTTCTAAATCAAAATTCTTGTCTCCATAGAAGCTTAATTCAGTAAATTCATTTTTTACACTTGCGAAACGATAGGGAGCTTTTTGGTAATACGTAATTTTAAATCCAAGTGCTGTATAGAATTCTATTTGTTGATCTATTTCATAAAGACAGTCAAAGATAGGGATCGTTCGATTTTTTTTCAATTCATTTAGTTCTTGATTATTCATATATAATCTCCTTTTTTGAATGGATTAGATTTCAAAGTATACCTAATCTCTAAAGTGATTTCCTATTATTTTTTTTGACAAAAATAATATATGCGAACAAAATCAGAGGAGAGGAGTTTACAGTTGATGAGCGATTTGAGTAACGAAAAAATACCAAAACAAGCGATGCAAGCATTAAAAATCGTAGAGGAGTTGCTTGGAAGTTCAATAGTCGGGGTATATCTATTTGGTTCTGCAGTAAATGGTGGCTTACGCATTAACAGTGATGTAGATGTCCTAGTGGTCGTGAATCATAGCTTACCTGAAGTAACTCGAAAAAAACTAACAGATAGACTAATGCTTATATCTGGAAAGATAGGAAATACAGATTCTGTGAGGCCACTTGAAGTCACGGTTATAAACCATAGCGATGTTGTACCTTGGCTATATCCACCAAGAAATGAATTTACCTATGGTGAGTGGCTCAGGAGTGAGTTTGAGAAAGGACAAATCCAGGAACCAACCTATGACCCTGATTTGGCTATTGTTTTAGCACAAGCGAGAAAGAATAGCATTATTCTATTTGGTCCTGATGCTTCAGATATACTTGACCCCGTTCCGATGACAGATATTCGAAGAGCGATTAAGGAGTCTTTGCCTGGGTTGATTGAGGGTATCAAAGGTGATGAGCGTAATGTAATTTTAACCCTGGCTCGAATGTGGCAGACAGTGTCTATCGGTGAAATTTCTCCAAAAGATGTGGCTGCAAAATGGGCTTTACCTCGGTTGCCCAAAGAATATTCGACTGTACTCAACTTAGCCAGAAAAGCCTATAGAGGAGAGTATGTTGATGAGTGGGAAGGACTGGATTTCGAGGTGACAGCACTCGTTAATCATATGAAAAACTCTATAGAATCTTGTCTTAGCCAGACCCAGGAAAAGCGATAACAATACAATGGAAATATTGTACATATTTTCTAGAACTATAAGAATCCATTTTGATCAATCTTCTTTTCAAAACGGATTCTTTTTATTTATCGTAAAATGTGGGCTTGGGAGATGCTTTTAATCTAACTTTATTCCAAACCTACATTAGCTTATTAATGGTTTGATGAATCCTTGAAAGCCAAATTTCCGACGGTCGTGGATGACCTTGGCCAAACTAAATCCACTCGGGTTGTTTTGGTTATGCCGTATTTAGCAGCTGCAGCCAAGTGTTATTATTTTTGCGATTTCCTCATAACCTTTGTTAGAACGTCGAATAAAGGAGGTCATCCGTTGAACCAATCAGCACTTTTCGAGCACCGCTTCTGGCTGCAAATTCTAGGTGATCACTCAAGATTCATTTTCAACACGCTCTCACCGAAAGAAACGGCTGATATACAAACCGCACAGCAATTCATTCAAGCATTCGACCAACTTCTTCATCAAGCGCGAGGCATGCAATCAGACTCTCAGCTTGGATCACTGAATCAGCAAGCCTACACGCTAACTAGCAACCTACGGCAATTCAAACTTAATATTCTTCAGCGCCTTCTCGTCGGGCAAATTACGATTGGGCTGACGCCAACTTTTCTTAATCATATGGTAAATGAGCTTGAGGAGTACTTACGCATTTTAAGCAGCCTGCTTGAAGGTAAGCCGGTTCCGCAATTCGATGCACTGCATCATGACTTTCTGTGGCTGTCTGACGCAGTGGGTCATGCTGCAGCCATATCCAGCGATCTGGATTTTGTAGAGAAGCGATTGATTCAAAAAAGCCAGGCTTTTGAAGTACACTTTCAACATTTTTATTTGAAAAGTATTGAAATGGCGGGATACATGAGGACGCAGCTTCGAGATTTCCCGGCATTCCGCAGATTTCATATGGACGTAGACATGGAGATGAATTTGTTCAGGGCCTTCTTGAAAGAGCTGGAGGATTTGGAGCTGTCAGCCGAAGTGCTGGCTCGCATCTCACCGCTCATGCCGGATCATATGATGAGGGAAGAGTGCTATTATTTAATGAAGCTAGCTCAATTAGGCTTGGTCCCAGATCCAGAATGCCAGCCGGATCAACCGAGAATAGAAGAGAAGATATAGCATGCCGCTGCAAAGCGGCTTTTCCATTTCCCAGCCGGCAAATTGGCAAGCTCATTATATAACATTTTAACTAGAGAACGCATATCCTTGACACAGTCCCCTAAATTTTGTATGTTGATGTAAAAAGACGATTTTGTGAAATAAGTAGAAAAGCAAGCAATTGGAAAATCCGCTAAGTGAACTACCCATCACTTAAAACCTCACGGTTTTTGAAGTGGGGGCTTCTCGACTTATCGCTGCTTTTAGTAGCCAGCGAAAACTGACCGAGCTATCCCTCTCGTTCCAAGAGGTCTTTTTGCTATACTAACGCTAATAAGCGCAGTCCTTCATTTTTGATATTGATCGAAGCATTCCAGTCTCGATCTGCTACAAATCCACAATCACAGTGGAATGTCCGCTCAGAAAGAGATAGAGACTTCCTTTTGCGACCGCAACTTGAACAAGTTTTGGATGATGGAAACCACTTATCTATTTTGATAAGCTTCTTACCTTGTTCTTCTAACTTGTATTGTAGATATGTCGTGAACATACCCCAGGCATTATCAGCAACACTTTTACCAAAATGGAGAGCTTGTGACATTCCCTTCATGCTGAGGTCTTCGATCACCACGCAATCATATCGTTTCGCTAATGCGTGTGATTTCTTATGTAGAAAGTCTTTCCGCCCATTTGCAATCTTTTCATGTAGCTTTGCTACTTTCAACCGCTGTTTATGCCAGCGATTAGAGCCTTTCATTCTATGCGATAGAATACGCTGTTCCTTCGCTAATTTTTCCAGGGCCTGGCGATAGAAACGTGGATAATTGGCTGTCTTACCCTCATTACTATCGACAAATAAGCCATTCATGGAAAAATCTAAGCCAATAACAGCATGTACTTCTTTTGGTACAGGTTGATGTTCATACTCGGTGAGGATCGAAACATAGTATTTTCCCGTTTTCGTTCGGGAAACGCTGCAAGACTTGATGATATGATATGACGGAATTTCCCGGTGCTGCTTCATCTTCATGAGTTTTAGTTTCGGTAATTTAATATAGCCATCCAAAAGCATAATGTTTCCGTTCACCACATTGGTTGTGTAGGATTGTTTTGCCTTACGGTTTTTGAACTTGGGGAATTCAGCACGACCAGAAAAGAAGTTTTGATATGCCTTCTGCAAATTGAGTTGTGCGTTCGCTAGTGCAAGGCTGTCTACTTCCTTTAGCCATGGGTACGCACTCTTGTATTTTGCTGGTGTAGGTAGTTTTTGCTTCATCAATGCTTCTTTGTCATCCTTGAATTGCTCATAGGTTTCCTTTCGTTCAGCCAGCATTTTGTTGTAGACGAAACGAACAGAGCCGAAGGTTTTTGCAAGAAGTTGCTCTTGTTCTTGAGTCGGGTACAGACGGAACTTATATGCTTTGTTTGCCATATCGAATCACCTCACTTCATTCCTTGGTTTTCTATATTTCTTACTTAAGACCGATTGTATCACACCGTGGAAATATGTAGAAAAAGACTTTAGGTTACGCCTACGGAAATTCAACTCCCACTTTCATCATGCTTCGCAAGATTTAGAAGTGGGAGACTTCTTTCGGAGGGATGTTAAAATAAGAAAACAATTATTCATAAGAAGTTACTCTTTATAGTGGATATTGTTGAAAACGGATGTTTAAACCGATGAAAAACTATGGGGCGCTTTTAGTTGTACTCTTTTCAAGACAGAGATGATGTTTAAAGGAAACAAAACTATCGTGAATAGGAGATAATATGTTGATAGAACACAATAATCTTGAAGAATACCAGGACCCGGTTAATTACGATCTAGAATTTGGTGGTGAGATTGATAAATATAAATTCTATCTTGAACTTGCTAAGTCGAACCCAGGGGAAGTTTTAGAATTTGCATGTGGTACAGGATTAACAACAATACCTTTATCAAAATCTGGAATAAAAATTACTGGTGTTGATATAGCTTCACAAATGCTTGAATATGCGAGGATTAAAGCAGAAGGTTTGCCTGCGACTTTTATTGAAGATGATGTTCGGACATTTGAATCGGAAAAGCGTTTTTCCATGATTTATTTAACGGGGAATGCTTTTCAAGCATTTCTGAGTGATGAAGATCAAATTTCCTTGCTCAAAACAGTTTACATGCATTTAGAACCTAATGGGATATTTGCTTTTGAAACACGTAATCCTATGGGAACTGACTTATCAAACGAAGAAGAAACCATTTGGGGAGAATTTATCGATAAGGATGGAATTAAGGTCAAGGTATCTGGAATGCAATCTTATGATGCAAAAAGTCATATAATGCACTGGGTCACTTTCCGTGATTGGGGATATAAGAGAACTACTTCTCGAATTGCATGTCGTTTTACTGATAATGATACTCTTAAGTCTTTGTTAACTAGTCATGGATTTAGTATTGAAAACCAGTATTCAGACTGGGATAAAACTCTGTTCTCTCCTTTATCCTCTTCTATTATTAGCGTTTGTAGAAAATGTTAGGTGACTAGACCGAAATTACAATATTAAAAAGCCCAATTTCTCAGTATTAAAATTGAGGAATTGGACTTTTTTCGTTACTCCAGATAAGCGCCCTTATGTTGAATAACATGTTTATACTTCATCTAAGTGATGCATTTAATTATTGGAAAATTAGGGGTAATATTCACAAAGAAATAGTTTCTTGCTTATCCATCGAAATGGAGGTTACATATTTTGAAACTGGAAAGGCTCTTATCCATCATTATTCTACTGCTGAACCGTCGTATGGTGCAGGCTAAGGAGTTGGCGGAGCGGTTTGAGGTATCCATTCGGACGATATACCGAGATATTGACGCAATTAATGCAGCCGGCATCCCGATCGTCACCTATCAAGGAACAAATGGTGGCATTGGTTTGTCAGAAGGTTACCGCTTGGATCGAAATATGCTAACAAATGACGAGCTTGCTGCTATTGTTACCGCCCTCCGGAGTATCTCCACTTTATATGGCAAAGAGCAACACCAACGACTAGTAGAAAAAATAAATAGTGTCGTACTGCCAGCACATGAAGAAGAATTTCAACATAAGACAAATCGCGTACTAATCGATTACTCTCCTTGGGGTGGTATTGAACGTCTACGTCCGAAACTACAACTTTTAGAGGAAGCAATAGATAGCTGTGTATTAGTTAACTTCACCTATTCGAATGCAGAAGGTGAAATTTCCCAGCGAATAGTAGAGCCACATATGCTCATTCTCAAAGGAAGGGAATGGTATCTACAAGCTTATTGTATAGAGAAAGAAGAGTTCCGCCTATTTAAACTAAAAAGAATGAAAGAGCTCGCGATAGATCGTGAAAGAACCTTCATTCGTCGAGATCCCGCTACTCAGGAGCATATCGAAGACAAGAGTAAATTCAAGCCATCCAATGTACCAGAAGTTGTCTTTCGATTCCAAGATGAAGCTCGTCATTTAGCAGAAGAATGGTTTGGTATTGAAGAGCTTTTGCCAGTTGAGGATGGCAGTTGGCTAGTAAAAAAGGCATATCCGGAAAATGAATGGCTCTATAGCTTCATTCTTAGCTTGGGACATCATGTAGAGGTGCTTGAGCCCCAACATTTACGGAAAATCATTGCTAGTCGTGCGGAAAAAATAGCAAGGATTTATAAAAATGACAAAGTAACTTGACAATAGGTTGTCAGGTTTATTGTTTTATACTGGTTTCATTCTATAATAAGGAGATTGATTAAGGATGAAACAAGAACGAATTGAACCTGACCGAATTGAGGGGTTACCCTCCTTCACATTAGCTGGAATTAGTGCCGTTACAACAAATGAAGCCGAACTAAGCAAAGATGGAAAAATTGGTAAGTTATTTGAACAGTTCCATTCTCAAAATATCGGTAAGAAGCTAGGTGTTAATATACAAGAGGATGGTCATTATAGCTGTTACTCCAACTATGAACAGGGAGATGCGGGACTTTATGAATTAATGGTCAGCGTACATGTACAGGAAACATTACAGCTTCAACACCTAGATATGATAAAAGCATTTACTGTTCCTGCTGCAAAATATGCTGTATTCGTCACAGAACGTGGACCAATTATAGAGATGGTGCAGCGTACTTGGGCTGATATTTGGCAATGGTCACAACAGCCAGGCGATGACCGAGCATTCACAGGTGATTTTGAATATTATAGCAAGGATATTAATCCAGAGGACGGACAAGCAGAAATTTATATTTCGATAAAATAGCTTCCATGTTGTACCAGACAACTTGTTGACTAATTTGTTATTTTTAAAAAGGAATGATCAATATGAGTGCATTTGAAAATACCAAGGTGGAGGAAGTATTCGAACAGTATCCTAAACACATTCAGTCGAGACTATTGATTCTTCGTCAGTTAATTTTGGATACGGCAATAGAGATAGAAGGCGATGATCATGTGGATGAAACGCTAAAATGGGGAGAGCCTAGTTATATCACAAAAAAAGGGAGTACAATTAGAATAGGCTGGAAACAGTCAAACCCAGATCAATACGCCATGTATTTTAACTGTAATACAAAGCTAGTTGATACGTTTAAAGAGGTTTATAGAGATTTATTCAACTATGAAGGTAATCGAGCGATTGTATTTGCTGCTAATGATGATATACCAGTAGATGAATTAAAACATTGCATTGCAATGGCACTTACTTATCATACTCGAAAGCATCTACCAATGCTTGGGATATAATAAATAGACCTTAAATAGAGTAGTGTCTAAATATTTATTTAGCTAGCAAAAAGGAGTGGGCTGTATATCTTAGCTCACTCCACTACTTGTCTTAATGCCTTGTTGTTTTAAGCTTGCTTTTTTACCTCGTATGTCATCGATCAATTCAAACAAATCTTGTGTGCTACGAGTGATCCGGGTTAAGTCTGTAACATAAATGATGTCACCTTCTTGTAAATCCTCTAACATTTTTTGAAGTTGTTCGTGCTCCTTTGTCGCAGCGGATACTTTTTCTTCATATATAATATCCAATCCGATTTCAAATTCCGGAAGATGAATGGGTTTTAGGAACCTACATATCGAATGACATTTAAGCACCTTCAACAACTAGCTTTGGAAAATGGTTATGCTTATTGATGTCATAAAGCCAAACGGTTGGATCGTTACGTTTGGAGCAAGTTCTGGAGATCGAATAGATATCCCAATACGAAGCATTTTCTTTCCCAAAATTAGTATCATAGCTACATCTATGGGAAGCAGCGAAGAGTTTGTGAATATATCTGCAATTCGTGGAACGCCACTCGATTCATCTGATTATTGATCGGGTAAAATCAAGGTCCCATCGTTCTTCAATTAATTTCGTTTCGGTCCATTCTTCGTTTGGTTTTTCTTCTGTTAATTCAAAGTTATATTTTCGATATAGATGGCGAGCAGGTTCTAACGTACTTACTGTCCACAAAAACACATGTTCATAGTTTTGTTCTTTACAGAAGCTGAGGGCAGTTTCGATAAGTTTTTTTCCTATTCCTCTCCCTTGAAAAGGTTCATCTAATATAAACCATCTAAGTTGGGCAACTGTATCGCTAGACTTTGTAATTGCAATTGAACCGACAATTCTGCCATTGACTTCAGCAACCCATAGTTCCCCTCCATCGGCATCAATCATAAATTCTGCTAAACCTTTCATGACATAATGTTCAAACATTTGGTCAAACTTATAGGTCCTATCATATACTCTTCCATGTAGGTGTGCCACATAGCCAGCATCCCCAGGTTTAAATGGCCGAATGAAGACTTCTGAACCGGCTAAAACTTCCTTCGAGTAAATGGATTCGATGATTTCCATGGCTGCGACAAGTCTAGACAAATCATATTTCGATAGGGGTTGAATCATGTTATCAACTCCGCGACGTGCATTTTCAACCAAGTCCTTATAAATATTCTCGCCATCTTGGGTTAAGAAAAGAGAATACTGACGTTTATCCTCTTTTGACTGCTTTTTGAAGATCATGTTTTCATCCTCAAATCGTTGAATAATACGGCTGATGTATCCTCGGTCAATCCCAAGTTTTTCTCTAACTTCAGTTGCTGTACAGCCACTTCTATGATGGATTTCTGTTATTACCCGTGCCTCTGTTAATGGAAAAGTTTTATTATATATTTCTTGATCGATTTTACCAAGCACATTTGCATAATACCTATTGAATTTACGAATTTTTTCAACATATTGAATCGATTCCATCATTAATCCCCCTGATATGATCAAAACTATTAATTAAAAATAGAATAATGATTTTAGTTGACAAAGTCAACTAGATTCGAACTGTTATTACAATATTTTGGCATTAACACAATATTCCGACTTTCGAAGTGCCCTATGAAGAAGGTATTTCCCTAAAGGCGGAGATCACCGTACGCATCAAATTCACGCTTTCCAGTATTTTTTCCAGCCTCATTTCCTGAACTGGATGCCTTCATGATTTTTACAATGATAAGTTCTCAGTACCTCTCCCAACAAAATAATGAAATACAAACGAAAATAATAAATAATAATATTGACACCAATTCGAAATTTAAATAAAATTTAAACGAAACAATAACGAAAGTTGACTACTCGGAAGGCGAGGTGGATTGATTGAATTCCGTGAAGATGTCTCTGTTCCAGTTGTTAGGCGCGTCCTATATGAACGCCGTCATTGCCGGAGCAACTTCGCTGTCGGGGCTCAGCCCCGAAGAGGCTGAGCGGCTAGCACACGACGAGGTTGAATTTTTGCCGGAGGAATGCGTCAGCCATGCAAATCGCTTGTTGGCGCATGTCGGGAAGCCGTTCGTCCCGGCTCTGGAATCGTCGCTTGACGGGGCGCCTACGAATGCGTTCAGAAACGCAACCAATACGAAAGCGAGTCCGATCGGCGGCCTGGGGTATCTACGCCTGGGTGAAGACGGCAGGCTGTACCTGGCGGCCAAGAGTGAGCACTACCATACCCCGCTCGGCCACAATTTTCCCGGTTACCGGCTGATCGACAACGCCAGAGCGCTCGGCATTACGAATGCGACCCATAACAACACGCGCGGCTACATTACCCGCCTGCTTGAACGGGAGCTCGTGCGGACGATCAATGGGCTTCGTCCGGAGGAGACGGACGCGTTAGATGCCATCCTCGCTTCCGAAGAACCGCATGTGCTGAACCGGGTCATCAATCTCGAGACCGGAACGTTGGCTTGCGAAGCGGGCATCAAGATGATGCTGGCCCGGTTTTATCCATTGGATGAAACCTTCCAACAGCCGAAGTACGGGAATTGCACGCCGGTGTTTTTCGTGATGGCGGACCATGACGGCGGGAGCAAGGCGAACTACCATGGAACGACGATTTTTGCCCAGATCATGCGCGACATGTGGCCCGGCCTGGGCGAGAAGCTGGAGCGGGCGGGGATCTTGAAGGTTTGTCCGGTACGAATCAATGACTGGGACGATTTCCGGACGAAATTCGAACAGTACAACAAGCCGCCCTACAAGGCTGCGGGGTTTATGCACGAAATCATTCTGATGAATTACGGGGGCATTAAGCTCGAACCGGAGTATTTGCAGCAAGTTTATGCGCTGTGCCACGAGCACGATACTCCGATCCTATGCGATGAAATTCAATCGTGCATGTGGTATCCGCCGATGTTCCTGTTCCGTGAATACGGGCTGAATCCCGACTTCGTTGTCATCGGCAAAGGCTTCCCGGGCGGCCAATATCCGGCTTCCCGTATCATTACGACAGCGGCCATGGATACGCTTAACCAATTCGGCGCACTGGTCACCAACGGCCAGGAGGAACTGGCGGCGCTGGCTTATCTGATTACGATGAAGTTTACGGAAGCGAACGGCAGCCACATTCGCGGCGTGGGTCAATACTATGAAGATAAGCTGCGGGAGCTGGCGGCATGCTATCCAGACTTCATCGAACGGACGGAAGGGCTTGGTCACTTGTCGACGATCTTCTTCCGCGAAGCGCAGACAGTCACGCGGTTCACGAAGAAGCTGAACGAAGCGTGCATCGATGTTAGCGCCCAGACGTACAAAGCGAGCTGTCCGCCCGCGGCGCTTACGAAGCCCCCTATAATCGCCACCAGGGAAATGATAGACTACGTATTGTGCAGCATGGACGAAGCGCTGCGGGCGATCCGCGCGGAGAAGTGCGGCCGTTCCGGCGAATCGGTCCATCCTATCATCTGATACTGGAGGAATATTCATGACCGAGCACGATGCGAGAGAGATCGACATCGACGAAAGAAGAAAGCGGATCCTGGAGCTGTTGCAGAGCGAGGGCAAAGTGAAAGTCGCCGACTTAAGCAAGCTGTTCGGCATTTCCGAAGTGACGATCCGGGGTGACCTCGACCTTCTGGAAGAGCAGGGAGCGCTGCAACGCATACATGGCGGAGCGATCAGCACGTACAAAAACTACTACAATATGACGTTTCACGACCGATCGGCGGCTAACGGCGAGGAGAAAAGGAGAATCGCCGCGGAAGCGGCCGCCATGATCTCGGATGGTGACACGGTCATCATCGGTTCTGGCACGACTCCGCTATATGTGATGCAGGAGCTGAAAAATCACAAGAACCTGATCATCATTACGAATTCGTTGCCCGTGGTCCATGAAGCCGGATTTCATCGCAACCTTAATGTTGTAGTAATGCTGGGCGGGAATATCAATCTGGAGTACCAGTTCATTACCGGCGACGACGCCATTACCCAGTTGAATCGGTATAAAGCTGACAAACTTATTTTGTCGTCGGACGGCGTCAGCTCCGAATTCGGGGTGACGACCTATCATCACCTGGAAGCGGAGCTGTACCGGAAAATGATTGCGCTCGTGGACAAAAGAATTCTGGTCTCCGACTACACGAAGATCGGCCGGGCCAACTTCGCGCGCATCGAGGCCATCGACAAGATCGATTGCCTGATCTCCAACCATAACGCTAACAAGGATGAAATCGAAGCCATCAAGGAAAAGGGCGTCGAAGTCCGGCTCGTCTAAACACAAAGGGAGTATTGTTGATGTTTATTGGACTGGCAATGCTGGTCGGTCGCGGTCAGCATCGGGTTGGAAATTCCGATTCCGCAAGCTTGCTGCAAGCGGAACACTTGACGAGAGAGGATGAACGCGATGCCGGGTGGACTAAACCGCGAGCAAATCGGCTTCATCGGACTTGACATAGGAACGTCCGCCGTCAAAGGCGTGTTGATGTCTGCCGCAGGGACGATCCTGTCCCGCGAGACGCACAAAGTGGCCTACTTGCCCGCCGAGAGCGATCGGGTGCAGTTTGACGCGGACCGATTGTACCAGTCGGTGGCGAACGTCATCCGCCGGCTGACGCTTGCGCTGCCTCCTGGCGGCACCATCGCCGGGCTCAGCATCGCTTCGGCCAGCGGGAACACGGTGCTGGTAAACGAGCGGGGCGAGCCGCTGTTGCCGACGATCAGTTGGATGGATACGCGCGTTCGCGATGAGATCGAAACGGTGTTCGGGCGGATGGACACCGGCGAGGTGCACGAGCGTGTCGGCTGGCCGTTATTGAAGGCGTTTCCACTCGCCCATCTGGCCTGGATGAGATGCCATGCGCCGGAGTTGCTGGACGCGGCGGCCGTCATCTGCATGAGCACGGACTATATTCTTTTCAAATTGACAGGCAACTGGGCTGTCGATCCCTCAACCGCCACCTCCATGTATTTGCAGGATCAACAGACGGGGCAGTGGCACCTGCCCACCCTGCATGCCCTCGGCATACCCGAACGTAAGCTCCCGCCCATCCGTCCCACGGGGACGGTGATCGGGCAAATCGGGGCCGAAGCCGCCCGCGAAACGGGGCTGGCGCACGGCACGCCCGTCGTTCTCGGCACATTCGATCATCCGTGCGCGGCCAGAGGAGCGGGAGTGATCGACGAAGGTCAGTTGCTTCTGTCCTGCGGCACGTCCTGGGTAGGCTTCTGTCCGGTGAACGACCGGCAGCGCTCCATCGAGCTGCGGCTGCTGACCGATCCTTATCTTCATCCCGCAGGCGCCTGGGGTGGCATGTTCTCGCTGTCAGCGATCGCAGTTTCAATTGATTCTTACATCCGCCGCTACTTGTCCGACGGCCCGGATCGGTACCACGAGTTCAATCGGCTGGCCGCTTCCGCTCAACATGGCGCAGGCGGGCTCGTCCTCGATCCGACCCAGCAAGACGGGTTCGACAACCGGGAAGGGCACGGCAAGGCGGATATCGCCAGAGCGCTGATGGAAGGCACCGCTTATCTATTGAAGCGGGAGCTGGACCGGCTGGAGGCTGCTGGCATGCACTTCACGTCGGCCGCGCTCGTGGGCGGTCCTTCCGAGACGCACCCGTGGCCGCAGATCGTGGCCGACGTGCTCGGCATGGAAGTTCGTACGGTCAACGGTTCCTGCGCAGGCGCCGTCGGTGCAGCGATAGTGGCCGGCATCGGTGCGGGGCAATATGCTGACGAGCGGGACGCGTTGCGGCAACTGGCTTTTCCCAAGTTGGTCCGCGTGCCGGACCGGTCGGCGGCGGCGGTCTATCGCGAAAGATACGGCAAGTTCCAGGATTCATACACATGACGAATTACGGAGGCGGTAAATGATGAAAGCTTTGTTCGAAGTAAAAGAAGTCGATCGGCACTTCTACGAGCGGCAACTGCAAGCTTTTCTCCCGGACCGGATCATCGACATCCATACGCACGTATGGCCGGACCGCATCCGGCTGGCTTCGTCTGGCGCGCCCGTGAGAGCGGTTATATGGCCGTCTCTCGTTGCCAAGGACAATCCGATCGAGGATCTGTTCGAGACCTACCGGCTAATGTTCCCCGGCAAGGACGTGACGCCGCTCATTTTCTCCCAAGTCAGTATGGACTACGACATCGCGGCCGGGAACGAGTATGTCCGTCAATGCGCCGAACGGCACCGGCTGCCGTCGCTGATGATAGCCAGGCCAGAGCAGAGCGCTTCCGAATTCGAAGAAGGCATCGAACGGGGCGGCTTCCTGGGCTGCAAGGTATATCTCAACTTCTCCGCTCCCTATATCCCGGAGAAAGAGATCCGCATTTACGATTTTCTGCCGCCTCATCAATTGGAAGTGTTGAACCGGCACGGCTGGATCGCCATGCTGCACATTCCCCGTGACGGCCGACTGAAAGATCCTGTCAATCTGGCACAAATGCTGGAGATCGAGCGCCGCTATCCGTCGCTGAAACTGATCATCGCCCATGTGGGGCGCGCGTATTGCCCTGAAGACGTGGGCGACGCCTTCGACATTCTCGCGGAGACGAAAAATATGGTGTTCGACTTCAGCGCGAATACAAATGCTTGCGTATTCAGACAATTGATTCGGGCCGTGGGGCCGAAGCGCATCGTTTTCGGCAGTGATCTGCCGATCTTGCGCATGCGGACGAGACGGATTTGCGAGAACGGCCGCTATGTGAACCTGGTGCCCGCTGGCTTGTACGGCGACGTGTCCGGTGATTCGCATATACGGGAAGTGACCGGGGCCGAGGCGGATTCGATCTCCTTCTTCCTCTACGAAGAGATCGAATCTTTCCGCGCCGCTGCGGAGGCTGAGAGCTTGACGCGGGCCGACATCGAGGATATTTTCCACAACAACGCCCAGACGATGATCGACGGAATCGAGGTGCCGCACCGATGAAGAAGCTGAAAATTGGGCTGCTGCCGCTGTACGTGAAGTTGTATGACGACTATTGGCCAGAATTACGGGAGCGTGTGGACGCGTTCTATCGCACGATCACCGACGAATTCGAGAACCGGGGGCTTGAGGTCGTACTCTCGCCGGTATGCGCCGTCAAGCCGGAATTTACGGTGGCAGTGCAAGCGTTCGAACGGGAGGAAGCGGACGCTATCGTGACGCTGCATTTGGCATACTCGCCTTCGTTGGAGTCCGCTGACGCGCTGGCCGCCACCGGGCTGCCGCTGATCGTGCTGGACACGACGCCGACTTTCGATTTCGGCACGGCGCAGCACCCGGACGAGATCATGTACAACCACGGCATACACGGCGTACAGGATATGTGCAACTTGCTTCTCCGAAATGGGAAGCGGTTTCAGATTGAAGCGGGACACTGGGTGGAATCCGACGTGCTCGACCGTGTGGTCGACGGCGTGAAAGCCGCCCGATTGGCCGGGCGGCTGCGTGGCGCCCGCGTCGGCGCGATCGGCCGGCCGTTCCCCGGCATGGGCGATTTCCAGGTGCCGGCGGACGAATTGCGTTCGTCGATCGGTATCGAGACAGTCGCGTGGGACCTCCTGGACGCCGACGCATCCGAAGCCGACCCGATTCCCGACGAGTGGATCGAGCGGGAAATCGCCGAGGACGCTGAGCGGTACGATGCGGACAGAGTCGATCGCGATACGCTGCGGCAATCGATCCGGTCAGACCTGACGGTGAGACGCTGGATCGAGCGCAACGGGCTCGCGGCCTTCACCGTCAACTTCCTGGACGTCGGCCGGGGATCCGGTCTGCCCGGCATGCCTTTCCTGGAAGCGAGCAAAGCGATGGCGCGCGGCGTCGGCTATGCGGGAGAAGGCGACGTGCTGACGGCTGCGTTGACGAGCGCGCTCTTGTCCGTCTACCCGGACAGCTCGTTCACGGAGATGTTCTGTCCCGATTGGAAGCATAATCGCATCTTCCTGAGTCACATGGGCGAGATGAATGTGCGTGTCGCGGCGGGCAGACCTGTGTTGAAGGAAAAAGCGTTCCCGTTCGCTGACGCCGAGACGCCCGTCGTCGCCTACGGTCGTTTCCGCAGCGGGCAGGCGGTCTACGTGAACCTGGCGCCGGGGCGCCAGGGGACATTTACGTTCATTTTGGCGCCGATCGAGATGTGCGAGCCCGACGGTGAAGACCGGATGACGGACGCGATTCGCGGCTGGTTCCGCCCCCCCGTTCCCATCGAACGCTTTCTCGCCGATTACAGCCGGTTGGGCGGCACTCATCACGGCGTCATCGTCTACGGCGACGCGATGCACGTGCTGGAGAAGTTCGGAGAGGCGATGGGGTGGCACACGATCATCATCAGGCAACCAAATTTCGTTAAAGATGCTGGAAATGGGGGAGCGGTATGACCATTAAAGTTGGAATTGTCGGGGCAAGGGGACTGAGCACCCTACAAGGCTTCCGGAGCCTTCCCGATACCGAAATCACGGCGCTTTGCGATTTGGACGGAGATTACGTTCAGGAAGCGGCGCGCGAGCACGGCATACCCCGGACGTATCGAATTTACGAGGATATGCTGGAGTCGGACATCGATGCCGTCGTCATTTCCACGCCCATGCAGCTTCATGTCCCGCAGGCGATCGCCGCCTTGCACGCTGGAAAGCATGTGTTGTGCGAAGTGACAGCGGGCGTTACGATGGATGAATTATGGTGGTTAAAGGAGACCGTCGAAGCATCGGACAAAGTGTACATGTTCGCCGAAAACTACTGTTACATTCCCCAAAACCAGTTGATCAACAATCTGGTGAAGCAGGGGCTGCTGGGGGACATTTATTACGGAGAAGGCGAATATGTGCACGACGTGCGCCGATTAGCTTTTCAATTCAATCGAGCCGGAGCGGGAGAGCGCGCCGCACCGACTTGGCGCAAATATTGGCAGCTCGGCAAGCGAGGCAATTTCTACCCGACCCACAGCCTCGGCCCCATCATGAAGTGGATGGAAGGCGACCGGATTCGCTCGGTGTCGTGCTTCGGCTCCGGATGGCACACCGATTCCCGTTTTCGCCAAGAAGACACCACCATTACGCTGTGCCAGATGGAGAGCGGTAAACTGATCAAGCTGCGCACGGATTGCATTTCGAACCGGCCGCTGAACGCCTCCCAGTCGCTACAGGGAACGAAGGGCTGCGTTGAAGGGCCGAGCTTCCTGGGGGACGGGCACCGTATTTGGCTGGAGTCCATGGGCGGAGAACCCGAACAACGCACATGGCGCCCGCTGAGCGACTTCAACGACTATTTGCCAGAACGATACAAGGACGCCACCGAGGAGCAGAAAAATGCCGGGCATTGGGGCGGCGATTTCTTTATCGTGGAGGATTTCGTGAATGCTATCAAGGGCTTGCAGAAGCCTGCCATTGATGTGTACGACGCTTGCGAATGGACGGCGGTGGCGCTGCTGTCCGAGCTGTCCGTTATGAATGGTGGCCGGGTGATGGATATGCCGGATTTCCGCAAAAGCGACTCGTATGCGGATCAAATCATCAAATTGTAAGCGGATACAGAATGATGACCAGGAGGAATGTGACCATGAGGTTGAAGAAGATGACGTGCGCCGGCTTTGCCCTCGTTGTGCTCGTCAGCGTGCTGGCCGCTTGTTCGGGAGGCGGCAAAGACGGCGGTACGGCAAGCCACGGGAACGGTCAAGTGGAAGTGTCCATGCTGTTCGCGGAATCAGTGTTCAACAACATCCACAATCAGTTGATTGAGGAGTTCGAGAAAGACCATCCGAGTGTTAAAATCAAGGCGGAAACCCTTCCCGATAGCAGTCTCTTCGATACGTTGCGTACACGCATCTCTACCGGCGAATTGCCGGACATCTACCAACTGAATATCGGCCACGACACAACCGCAATGGCCGAGAAGGAAGGATATATCTACGATCTGAGTGGGCTGGAGGCAAGCCGGAACTACTCCGAATCCATCCGTCAAGCAACTTCATTAGGAGACAAGCAGGCGATCTTCACCTTCGGCCTCGGCGTGCTTGGATTATCCTATAACAAAGCGATGCTGGCTGACGTCGGCTACAACGAACCTCCCCATACATGGGATCAACTGCTGGATGCCGGTAAGAAATTGAAGGAAAGAGGTAAGGATCTTCTCGTATATTCCTCCAAATGGGAGACCGGGATCGGCAATGTGTTCCATTGGACGTTCGGCATGCATGCGGTCAAAAATGACGCGTTCAAGCAAGCCTATCTGTCCAACAGTATCGATTGGAGCCTGCCGGAGAACCGTGCCATCCTAGCGGAAGGATTCCAGCGCTTCAAAGAACTGAACGAATTTGTGCGCACGGGCAGCTTCACGAATGAATACGCAATCGCGCAGCAATCGTTCGCTAATGAAGATGCTGCTATGCTGCTGGGGGGCACATGGGAAGCGCGAACCTTGCACGAGCTTGGGCCGAACCTCGATTTCGGTTTTATCAACTTGCCCTACGCGCCTGACGAGGAGAACGCTTATATGTTCATACCGGAAGACGGGTTCGCCATCAACGCCAAGGGTCAGCACATTGAGGAAGCGAAAGTGTTCTTGAATTGGCTCTTCAGCAAGGAGATTTACGGAAAAATCTCGGTGGCCAAAGGTTCGCTTTCGGCTCAGCCCGAAGTGGGCAAGTCCGACGAAGCGTATAGCGACGTGCAGCGCTGGTTGAAGACGGATCAGGTGATCTCGTTTGCCAATACAGGCCCCATCCCAGGTGCGACCTGGGTTGCGCTCGGCAATGCAGCGCAAGAATATACGTTCAAAGGCGATCTCGACAATGCGATCGACAAGTTTATTTCCGAATATAACAAGACAAAAGCGAAATGACAGGTTAGGAGCTATTCACAAATGCGACTATGGGCCAACAATGAATTCGAATGAATAGAGGGTTACCCTATGCAGAGAAAAATGTTTGTCACAGGCGTTGCGTTCGTCATCCCGATCACAGCCGTCATCGCGATCTTTCTGCTATTCCCGATCGTCCAGTCCTTCTATTACAGCTTCACAGATTGGAAGGGGGTCGGGGCCTACCGGTTCATCGGCTTCCAAAATTACCGGGATATTTTCCAGGACAAGGTGTTCACCGAGTCGCTGACCCGAACGCTCATCATTGGTATTTCCACCGCTTTCCTGGCAAATAGCGTCGGGTTGCTGCTGGCGATGATGCTGGATCAGGCGCTCAAGACCAAAAACATATTGCGCGCCTTGTTCTATATTCCGAACATCATCCCGATTGTCGTCGCTTCGTTTGTTTGGCGGTATATATTCGATGCCAACACCGGGTTGCTGAATGCGCTTCTGACAAAGCTGAGTGACGCAAAGGTTAATATTCCTTGGATCGATTCGCCCGACTATGTCGTGTACTCCCTTATTTTCATTGCCGTGTGGCAAGGGATCGGTCCGGTCATGATCATTTATCTGGCCGCCTTGCAGGGTGTTCCCGCCGAACTCAAGGAAGCGGCCAGCATCGACGGCGCCTCTAAGGTTAGAGCGTTCTTCTCGATCACCTTACGAATGATCGCGCCGGGCATTACCGTGAATGCGTTGATCGGCCTCGCCAACGGCATTCGCATCTTCGACTTGCCGTTTGCGCTGACGGGCGGCGGTCCGGCAAATTCAAGCGAGACACTCGCCATCCGGATCTACCGCTACGCGTTCGCTTCAAGCGAATTGTCATACGGCTTGGCGTCGTCGTTCGTCCTGACTCTTGTCGCACTGGTCGTGACGCTATTTTTCCTCGCGATGACCCGAAGATATGAACAGGGGGTGTCTTAGGTGAAAATAGCGAAAAAAACCGCCATCGAGCTGTTCGCCTGTTTACTCGCCGTGATCATGTCGATTCCCTTGTACCTAATCATGATCAATGCGTTCAAGAGCCATATGCAAATCGTAACCGCACCCCTTGCGTTGCCCGATTTCTCCGTCGGCTTCGACAATATCGCAAGAGCTTTCGAGAAGATGAACACGCTCAAAGCATACGGCGTCACGTTTTCGATCGGCGGCATCGCTCTGATTTTTATTATCAGCCTGTCCGCGATGGCCGCTTACGCCGTGGCCCGTATCCGACACCCGATTTTCAATACGCTGTATTGGGTGTACACATCGGCCATCCTGATCCCGGTGCAATCGGTGCTCATTCCGATCGTATTTCTCTTGAAAAGCCTATCCTTGCAAAATACCATTATGGGCATCACGCTGGTCTATGTTGCCGTATTGTCGCCTTTCTGCATCTTCATGTTCAGCGGATTCATGCGCAGCCTGCCGTTCGATCTGGAAGAGTCGGCTTATATCGACGGCAGTTCGCCGGCGCGCACGTTCTTCAGCATCATCTTCCCGCTCGTCAAGCCGGTGACGGCATCGCTGATTATTTTGCAATTCATCTATGTGTGGAACGACCTGCAGCTACCGCTCGTTATCGTCAATGCCAAGGATTACCCCACCATCAGCATCAGCTTGTACAAGTTTTTCGCCGGACGCGGCATGGCGGACTTGAGTCTGCTGTTCGGAGGTATCACGATCACGCTGCTGCCCATTCTGGTCTTGTTCTTGAGTTTCCAGCGTTTCTTCATAAAAGGATTGTCGGCGGGGGCGGTCAAAGGCTGACCGCGGCGATTCGGAGGTCTTCGCATCGCGCGCTGGGAGCAGTCCGCATGAAGCTTCATGGCAACTCTACCCTAACTCCATGCTCTAGGGCTGTTATATGTAGACGTATAACCATTTTATAGGCATTAATATAGTTGTAATTATCACTAAAATAGTTAAAAACGAATATTCCGAAGGAGTGAAGCAAGTGTCGGTCACCGCAAGATTGAATCGAATGTTTGCTCAAGATGGAAAATGCTTCGATGTCGCGATCGATCACGGATTTTTTAATGAATTTTCTTTTTTGTCCGGGATTGAAAACATGAAGCGCGCGATCGATACCGTGATTCGGGCGAATCCAGATTGTGTGCAGCTGAGCGTCGGGCAAGCCCGCCAATATCAGCAAATCCCTGGGAAGACAAAGCCTGGTCTCGTTCTGAGGACGGATGCGGCCAACATTTATGGAAAGGAGCTGCCGCGGCACCTGTTCAGCGAGTTGGCCGATCGGGCGATCTGGCATGCCGTGCGATTGGACGCGGTTGCCGTATGCGTCAATCTGCTGCTGCTTCCGGGCCAGCCGGAGCTGCATCATCAATGCGTCGCGAACGTCTCCCGGTTGAAGACGGAGTGCGAGAAATACGGCATGCCGCTCATGGTCGAGCCGCTGGTCATGCTGCCGAATGAAGCGAGCGGCGGCTATATGGTAGATGGCGACATCCGTAAAATTACTGCGCTTGTCCGTCAGGGCGTCGAGCTCGGTGCGGATGTCATTAAGGCGGATCCTTGCGATGATGTATCTGAATATCATCGGGTGATTGAGGTGGCCTCCGGCGTTCCCGTGCTCGTAAGAGGTGGTGGCCGCGCAAGCGACGAAGAGATCATGCATCGCACAGCGGAGCTAATGAAGCAGGGCGCTGCAGGAATCGTATACGGACGCAATGTGATTCAGCATCCGAATCCTACCGGCATGACGGCTGCGTTAATGTCGATCGTGCATGAAGGCGCAGCGGCGGAACAAGCGCTTACGATATTGAAGGGAGAAGAGGCGAATAGCTGACCGATCGATTCGTTCCGGCGATATCGGCTTCGGTCTCATGATAGGAGTTCTCCGGCGTGAAGATCCTCTGGGATGCATACGATTGGTGCAAAATAAGCCGCCCACGTCAGGGCGGCTTATTCTCAGTGTGGCGTGCATGGCGATTAACTAGGTGGTGAAAGTCCACTGTGGGGGTTTGTAGTAGGCTTACAGTTTTCGATCCAGATCCTGAAAAGCGAAGACTTCAGACCGGTAATTGCTTACCGATCATTTTCGCTTCAGTACAGGTACCCACACTTCCACTTCCGCGTCTGCCGGATTTCCATTCAGTAATATTTCCGCGACAGGTGCGCCGGAATATTCCCACTCAAACGCATCGGTTAAGAGGGTTCCAAAAGCCTGGTCCTCCAGCTGATCGAAGGCCAGGCGCGACAAACCGCCGCTGCCCGATAGTATCAAATACTCACTTTCCGGAAACCATACTTCTTCGGCATGACCCGGCAAAGGCCGGGAAGATTGGACGCCCGAGTAATAAAACACGGTTTCGTGGTCCTTGGTTACCACAGCGTAGCCATACGGGTTTTCTGCCAATGCACGGAGCTTCGCCATTTGCCCGTTGTCAATCATACTTTTGAAAAACGTTGTTTTTTTGTTTGAATAATGCGGCGAGTGGATGCTTGTCCCACCTGTCAATGCGGTTTTGAATCCGATGATTCGAAAAGCTTCTTTTTTTTCTACTTTGAAATTGTTCATTTTAACTGCCTCCCAATTTGTTTAATTTTGAATTCATGTTTATCGTAGCATGTCAAATATGACAGCAGTATGGCATATTTGAGGTGGAGGTGCGGCATGAAAATTGATCGTTTGATTGCGATTATTGTCATTCTCTTGGAATATGAGGTCATTAATGCTCGAGAGTTAGCTCAGAAGCTTGAAGTTAGCAGAAGAACCATCTACCGCGACATTGATACGTTAACGTTTGCCGGGCTCCCCATCTTTACCCAGCAAGGAGCATCGGGAGGCGTTGGTCTCATGAAATCGTATAAAGTGGACAAAAAGTTGCTCACACACCAGGACATTCAAGCACTGGTGACCAGTCTGAAGAGCTACAAGCAGCTTTTCAACCATAAGAATATTGTCCATTTGCTGGAGAAAGTAAGCGCCATCGCTCATAACGGAGGAACTTCGATCCCGGAAGGAAAGTTTGTTGTCGATTTATCGTTGAATCAGGGCAATGAATCGTTGCGATCTTTGCTTAGTCACGTGGAAACAGCTTTGAATGAAGAGCGGTATCTAAGTTTTGATTACGTGGATAGGGCAGGCCATATCAGTTCCAGAAAGATCGAGCCTTATCGGGTCGTTTTCAAAGAAAGCAGTTGGTATTTGCAAGGTTACTGTGTTGAAAAAATGGACTACCGGATATTCAAATTGGCTCGCATGAGCAAGTTACAAGTTTTGCGAGAAACATTTGAGTCACGGGATTTCTCTCCGCTGCCGATGGATGGAATGGATTGGATGAATCAAGATTGGGTTGTGGTTACGATCCGTATAGACCTATCCGTAATGGATAAAGTGATTGAACGATTTGGCGAAGGAAATGTAATAAGAGTAGAAGGGGATACTTGCTTGGCTACGTATCCCATTATTCACAATGAATATGGCTACGACACGCTGCTCAGGTTTGGAGATAAATGTGAAATTGTGGGACCTTCTGAAGTACGGGACGGTTTCAGAGACTATGTTGGTAGAATCCTGGCTAAGTACGAGAAATGAGTTATTTATGGAAGGCTTCGAAGAGCATTTAGCTATGATGGAAGAAGAGATTATTACAGCGGTTGAAGTCACGCCTGGCAGCAGCGAACTAAACCCTGTTTCCTTGTGTTTTATTTTGATGTTGAGAAGTGTAAGACCTGTCCGCTAAGCGAAGGGTGTTACAAACCAGGGGCAAAGCATTTCGTGATTACAATTTGTCCGACTACCGTTTGGGTCATTCAGCGAATTTAGAACTTTAATGGCCGTGATTAACAAGCGAACAAAACCAAAAGCAAGGGTAGAGGTGACCGATGCCCTTGCTTTGGCTTCCAGATTATGATGAAAAGATGTACTGATTTTTATCGATAAAATTGCCTATTATCGATTTCTTTTACTGATACTCTTAGTTTCCAAAGTTCTTTAGCCAACTGAAAAGCTTCTTTATCATCGCCATTTTCAATTGCTATTTTCCTTGCTTTTAATAAAGCATTAGCAGCAGTGGATAGATCAGGAGAATCCACAACCCATGTTTTATAATCCTTTTTGAATGGATCCGTATCACTCCAAAGATAATTATGTTTTAAAAATGTATTACCTACTGTACTTTTACTAAGTTCCTGTTTACAACGGAATAGTTCTTTCTCATCACTGCCTAATAATACCAATTGCTTTTTATCCATAAATACGAGTGAGATATCTTTCTTTTTCAAGATAATTTCATCATCTCTAAGTTTTAATATCACTTTATCATCGTATATAGACATTTCTAAGCTTTCATGAAAAGATAGAAAAGTCAATGCAATCCCCGCAATCAAACCAAGGATCATTGTAACAATACCTACCCATGCTCCATTATAGGATGCAACTAGTTTTAAGGGTCCTTGGAAAGGTAGCCACGGCAAAGAACTACCCCATTTAGCAATACCCGGTAGAAACCAACCAAACACTAGACCGATGAGAGGGAAACCAAGCCACAGGATAACCTTATCCGTTTTGGAAAAATTTAACAATGTATGATTGTCGTTCATATAAATTCACCCTTTTTTTGATAATACACTTGCTTTTTCACGTAATCCCTTTGGGTATTCCAGCACCGCCGACTTTAAATCATACATTTCTCAAGCGATTATACAGCCAGTTGCCTTGAGGCGTTATGTTACTATGGTTGCGGAATTACTTTCAGGAACGTCTCCATTTCATCCAAATATTCTGGCACCGTAATTTGCCGGGGCGCGAATATGCTTATCATCAAAGCTCGAATCTCTGAATCCGCCGTTTTCTTGCTCATCATTCTATGTTCCGTGTCAGGGAAGACGGTTACAGTCAATAATTCCGGCGGCACGATACTGCGATATACTTGCTCCGTCTCTTTCGAATCCACATTGATATCTTTATCACCTAATAGCAGCAACACAGGAGAACGGAAAAGGCGAAGATCATCGGTTACATCTGACAAAAAGTTTTTGCCGACAAAAGCCCACCGCTCTTTTGACATTGCATCTTTTTCGCCAACTAGCTTCAAATATTCATCATAGGACGCATTTTCCCTTAAAAGTTTCCTTACTTCCCTGCCTGTTGCCACTGTTTTTTCAATGTCAGCTTCTGCATAGCCATCATGTTGCATTTGCATACGCGTGTTGTACTCCCCTTGACTCAGCCAGTTTATGGCAGGTCCTACGAGTATACTAAAGGCAAGCGGTTCTTTACCGGCCAGTTTTGGAATAACCCATCCTGCTTGACTTGCTCCCCATGCTCCTATTTTTGTCGAGTCAATCATCGGCTGTGCTTTTGCCCAGGCGATAGCGTGACGCGCTTCTTCCACGCGATCATCGATGCTTTGATCCAGCCAATTTCCTTCCGAGCCGTTAATGCCCGGCTTGCTCAGCGACAAGGAAGCGTAGCCAGCGGAAGCTAACCGTTCCCAGATGTGTCTGTAACCCCCGTCGAGGGTCGAATCAGCCGGGCCGTCGCCATGGATGAACAACACTAAACCTACTTTTCCGGTGTGATTTTTAGGAAGTACAAACGTACCGGCCAATTTGCCTTGCGGTGTCTGGATTTCAACAGCTTGCTGGGCCATGTCAAAGCTGTGTTGCTTCAAAATATAAAGTCCCGTACCGCCAAATAGCAGGACGATGATTATTATGGAAATCGTTATTTTCTTTTTCATCCTAATTCTCCTTGTGAAAAGTTTTATTTATTTTATGAATTGAGGCTTGGAATATCTTTAACGATACACCCTAGGTCAGACCTAAGGTCAAGTGTTTGATTAAAAATACCGGATTAACCCCTTAAAATTGGACACTAGCTCACTCTTACTCAATCGGTCTTAGTTTTTTAAACTAATGGCGATCGGTTCCACACGATTGTTTTCATAAAATTGTGACGGCGGTAAATCACAAATACTCGAATGAATTCTTTGTTCATTGTAGAATTGAATGAATTCTGTAACTGCCTCATAGGCTTCACTTTATGTTTCGAAATCATAACGAGCTAGGCACTCGTCTTGTAGCAGCCTGTGAAAAGATTCAATATGTGCGTTCATATTTGGCGTTCGTGGCGGAATGCGTTCGTGCTCGATTCCAAAGTCTTGACAAGCTGTCTAGAAATATTCATTTTCATATTTACTATGAGTGTATGAATAGCAACAATCTATAAACGGAAAGGTGAGGGTGAGCACATGAAGAATTTAGGGTCTATGAAATGTGGATGTCATTACGCTATTTGTTGAGGATTATCAGAAGGTGAAGGCGTTCTATCAGGAAGTATTCGAATTTCAAGCCGTATATGAAGACAAGGTCTCGTCGGTGTTTCATTTCGGGAATATGAGCGTGAACCTCTTGGATATTTCCGAGTCACACGAATTGATAACCCCGAGGTCAGTCGCAACACGTGAATCCGGATCCCGTTTCTTGCTAACCATTTGGGTCGATGACGTGGATGCGGTCTGTGATGAATTGAAAAAACGCGGGGTTGCTCTACTTCACGGTCCAATTGACCGGCCATGGGGAGTGCGTACGGCTTCATTCATCGATCCGGCAGGACATGCCTGGGAGATTGCAAAACAATTGACATAGGGACAGAGCTTTATCAAGGGGGAGCTAATCTTTATGCCAGCTGACCTGTAATGGTCGATCTTATTGAATAGTGCAGAAAAGTCCTATTTTAGACCAAGTGATTCGTCTGCCTATTTTGACCATTACGAAACGCAAGGTTATCTTTATCTTGAGCCGAAGCGGAGCCCTTAGCAGGGTTTTTCCGCTTTTTTTGTTTTTTACAAATCTATCTCCTATGCAACCATATACTTGGTATTTTGTATCCTTCCGCAGGCGAGGCCAGCGTATTAGGATATGTGCCTTGGAAGCATATCTAATGAATATAAGGACCTCATCATTCAAGGGGTATCCATTGATTCTAGAACAGTAAAGATACGTAATTTATCCCACTTGTAAGACAATTGGATGGTCATGATTACGTGGAAGAAGCATTATCCAAAGGGGCCATCGCCTCTTTATGGCAAAAGGATCATCCCCCTGTTCATTTACCGCTAATTTATGTTGATGATTGCTTGCAAGCACTTCAAATTCTAGCCGCTAATTATCGAAGGGAATTATCAAATAAAAGTAATAGGTGTCACAGGCAGTAATGGTAAGACGACCACAAAAGATATGGGAGGTTGCCGTAATCGAGATGGGGATGAGTGAGCGTGGTCAAATCGATCGACTTTCTCATATTGCGCAGCCTGACATAGCCGTAATTACAATGATAGGTGAATCACATTTATTAAGTCTTGGATCACGAGAAGAAATCGCAGCAGCCAAATTAGAAATTGTTAATGGAATGAAGGGATTCAGATCATTGCAACTAACTGACTTACATCCTTACTTTGATGCCAGTGGTCCTGAAACGCGAAGGGCTTCATGTTAACCATAAACGTGTTTATAGGCTTACAAAAACCTGTACTTTTTTATCCTTTTAGATAAGAAAGTACAGGTTTTTGTATATTATCTAACCGGTCATTCGTTTTTAAAAGGACTGGATAGACATCCGAAAGTTTCTCATTCCAGCGCAAGCGACGGCTAGTACTAGCGCATCACCATGTCAGCAATAGGGTAATCCGGTTGCATGCTTAATACTTGAATATTTCGACGCAGGCGGTTATAGCGCAGCGAGAAGTAATCCAGGTAATCATCCCCCGTATAATGACGCGGCAGGGCCCATACCGTCCATAACAAATCCTGGGCCATCATATAGCATTTGATCTTCATCAGATCATCCTGCGTAAACGCATTGCCGTAATAGGCTTCAAACAGTTGGTCAATCGCCTCTGCTGTCAAATGTGATTCGATGATATACGCGGCAATATCAAAGGCCGGATCGTTCATTCCGGAATATTCCCAATCTATCAAATAGACGCTGCCGTCCCCATCTACGAGAAAATTCTCTGGAACCGTATCATTATGGCAAGGTACGGAAATGACATGTTTGACATGGTCTTGCATGAAACGAAGCAATTGCTCTTTCAAGGAGGCGTAGTCAAAAAACAATTCTCCGTTGAGCTGCGCGACAATGGTTTCATATTTGGCAAGTTCACTGAGCCAATCAAACTTGTTAGGGAAGTGCTTGGGACTACCGTGAATCTTCTTCAGTAAAGAAGAAACAGACTGCAAGCTTTGCAAAGCCAAGGGGCCTGCAGTGGCTAGCGTTTTGCTATCGGTTATATACTTGCTGATCTTAATGCCGCTTTCCTCATCGAAATAGATACATTCCGAATTCACGCCAAACTCCGAAGCGATGCCGTTGTTCACACGCTCTATCCTGCGGTCGATCATTTGATCCGTCAGGTTACCGGGCTTGCGAATCACATACTCCGTTCCGTGGATACTCATAATGTAGTTATAATTGGTCAACCCACCCGCAAAACGAGATTTGTCAAAAACAATACTCTCATCTTCAAAAAAAAGACGTAGTTTTTGCTGCACCAGGTCTTCCATATTCATTTGTTTGGATGAAAAGTCGGTTAGAGGTTTCATGATAGCCTTTTCTCGGCATTCCATATGCATGCGTTAACATGGCACACATTCGCCGTACAGATTTTGCCACAATTATAGCAAGATAGGAGGATAAATTCAATGAAATGAACGAGTTTGAGGACATTCTGGTACTTGTGATGCAAGAAAGACGTTTTTGTACCAGATTGTCGGTAAAGGGGGCATTAGAATCCTAAAATCAGCTACCGAATCCTCCATAATCACGGGGAGAACCTATGTTAACCTGCTAGTAGGAGTTGAGTATCTGTATTACAGCAAATTCACAAATACAAATACCCAGGTGAGGTGAGGTTCGAATGGAATACCGGGGAGAAGAAGCTCTCGGGCTTGTGGAAACATTGGGCATGGTTCCTGCCATCCAAGCGGCGGACGCTATGCTTAAAGCAGCAGATGTTGTTCTGGTATCGTACGAGAATGTTGGTTCCACGCTCGTAACGATAATGGTAAAAGGTGATGTCGCGGCGGTTCGTTCGGCAGTAGAGGCCGGCGCTGAAGCGGCAGCGAAGATTGGCAAAGTCACTGCCCATAATGTGATGCCGCGTCCGCTCAGTTCTATTGCAGGAATTGTGAAAGCGCATGCAATTCACGCATAATTGCCGGGAAGGGAGAGAGGTCATGAGCAAGCATGATGCACTGGGTTTCATTGAAACCTTTGGAATTGTATTCGTCATGGAAGCGGCGGATGCCATGTGCAAAGCGGCCGATGTAGATTTGATCGGTTACGAAAACGTGGCGTCCGGTTATATATCTGTCCTTGTTCGCGGAGATGTAGGGGCTGTAAGGGCTGCAGTAGATACTGGCGTCGCCGCTGTACAGGCGATGGGGGCAGAGGTGTACAGTTCAAACGTTATTCCTAACCCACACCCAGACATTGAAAAGATCATAGCCCGCTATGCCCTTCCTTCTTAGGGGCAGGTTATCGACAGAAATTCAAGGGAGGTGACCGTGATAAACGACATCTTTGTTATTAAATCGAAGGTATATTCAGGAGAACAATCACTGAAGAGACTGGCGGAAATTCAAGGCACGAAAGCCTGTATCGTTTCCGATCAGATGATGGAGAAGCTGGGTTATCTGGGGCAGGTAGTTGATCTACTGCAAAGCGGAGGAATCTCCACTGCAGTGTTTACCGGTGTTAAGCCCGATCCGGGCGTGAGTATTGTGGCCGAAGCGCTTCAAGTGTATTGGGAAAGCGGCGCTGATGTGTTACTGGCGCTGGGAGGCGGCTCCGTGATTGATACAGCGAAGGGCGTTCTGTACTTCGCTCGGCAATATGCACAGGAGAAAGACGCGCCTTTTATCAAACCATTGTTTGTCGCCATTCCTTCCACCAGCGGCACCGGATCGGAAGTGACCGACTTTTCGGTGATTACGGTGGACGGAGACAAAATCGTCATAGTGGACGATTTTATCGCACCGGACATAGCGATTCTCGATTCCACCCTTACCAAGCAATTGCCAAACAAAGTGGTGGTGGACACCGGGATGGATGTTCTGACCCATGCGCTGGAGGCTTATGTCTCTACTAAAGCGACCGACTTTACCGATGCGTTAGCCGAAAAGGCCGTTCAATTGGTATTTGCTCATCTGGAAACGCTTTACCATGATCCGGCAGATGCAGAGGCGCGGGATCGGGTGCAGAATGCATCCTGTATGGCGGGAATGGCGTTTACTAACGCCGGTCTTGGTATCATTCATAGTATGTCCCACGCCTTTGGCGGAACATTTCACATTGCTCACGGACGTGTAAATTCATTGCTTCTAGAGGCGGTAATGGAGTATAACGCCAACTTGGGCGGAAAAGCGATAGACAGGGTTTGTGAACGCTATGCTAGGCTCGCTTCGCTGCTGCACTTGCCGGCCCGAACCGCCCGTGAAGGAACCGTAAGTCTGATCCAGGCGATCGGAAAGCTGAAACGATCCATCGATATCGAAAACGGAATTCGTGAGCTTGGCGTTGATCAGGATGCTTTTGATGAGGCGCTGTCCCGCATGGCGCGGACCGCAATGGCTGACCGCTGTACGCCAACCAATCCTCGTCAGCCAACAGAAGAAGAGTTGGAGCACATTTACCGTAAAAGCTTTTAAGAGGTTGTTCAAAAAGTCCGCTTTTGATCACGAAGTGAATCATGAAGTGGACTCGGCATCGAATCTTGAATTCAGCCGGGCCTAAGCAGATGCTTACGAAGTATGTTTCCTCCGGAAACATCTCAGGTGCTCATGTACCCAAAACGTACGCTCCGCTCCTCAGGCCCTAGCTTCATCCAACTTTCTCGGTGCTGAAAACCGACCTTTTTGAACACGCACTTTAAATAATTTAAATTTAACTAGATTGCGAGGGAAAAATATTGGATATTCATGAGTTTTCAAGCAAATTTGCCAAAGCAACGAAGGCCATGGCTCCACAAGAACGAGAAGCCATCATGAAGCTGTTCCAGGGAATATCAAAAGAACTTTCGGATAAGGGAGCTCAGCCGCTGGCAGCAGACGGCTCCGGCCAGCTTCGTAAGGAAGAGTGCGCATACCCGGAAGGAATGACCGAGCGTTTGCGGGCTTTGAAAGAACATTATCTGACCGTTAAGCCAAGCATTACAACCTACCGTGCTAAAGCCTTTACTCAGGTATATAAGGAAAATCCAGGTCTGCCAGAGATTATGCTACGTGCCAAGGCTTTCCGTAGAGCGTGTGAAGAGGCTCCGCTGCTCATCCAGGACAACGAGTTGATCGTTGGTCATCCTTGCGGTGCTCCGCGTGCGGGTGCTTTCTCGCCTGACATTGCTTGGCGCTGGACTCGGGATGAGCTCGATACCATTCACAACCGTCCTCAGGATCCGTTCTACGTCTCCGAGGAAGACAAACGGATCATGCACGAGGAGCTGTTCCCGTTCTGGGAAGGTAAATCGGTAGATGAAATATGTGAACAGCAATACCGGGATGCTGGTCTTTGGGAGTTTTCCGGCGAAGCGTTCGTCAGCGATCTTTCCTATCATCAGATCAACGGCGGCGGAGACTCCAACCCAGGCTACGATGTCATTCTAATGAAGAAAGGGATGCTGGATATCCAGCGGGAAGCCAAGGAGCATCTTGCGAAGCTGTCCATGCAAAACCCTGAAGACATCGACAAAATCTATTACTATAAATCCGTGCTGGATACGACTGAAGGCGTGATGGCGTATGCCAAACGGATGTCTGAATACGCATACCAGCTGGCTGCTAAAGAAACAAATCCGAAGCGCAAGGCAGAGTTGCAAAAAATCGGCGAGGTCAACGCTCGCGTGCCGGCTCATGCACCGACTACATTCCATGAGGCAGTACAATCGGTCTGGACCGTAGAATCTCTGCTCGTGGTGGAAGAAAATCAGACAGGCATGTCTGTCGGCCGTGTGGACCAATATATGTATCCTTTCTATGAGGCGGACAGAAAAGCCGGCCGTCTGACAGAGTTTGAAGCATTCGAGATTGCAGGTTGTTTCCTGATCAAATGCTCTGAGATGATGTGGGTTTCTAGCGCGGGCGGCTCCAAGTTTTTTGCCGGCTACCAGCCGTTCGTCAATATGTGTGTTGGCGGGCAAAAACGAGAGGGCGGCGACGCCACCAACGACTTGACTTATCTGCTCATGGATGCAGTACGTCATGTCGGCGTTTATCAGCCTTCGCTCGCTTGCCGTATCCACAATAGTTCTCCTCAAAAATACTTGAAGAAGATTGTGGATGTTGTCCGTGCGGGTTTGGGCTTCCCGGCCTGCCATTTCGACGATTCCCACATCAAGATGATGCTGATGAAGGGCTGCAGTATCGAAGATGCCCGTGATTACTGTCTGATGGGCTGTGTGGAACCGCAAAAATCCGGACGCTTGTATCAGTGGACCTCCACCGGATACACCCAGTGGCCGATTGCCATTGAGTTCGTCCTTAACCGTGGCAAAATGCTCTGGCACGGAAGCAATCCAGGATTGGACATGGGCGATTTGAGCAACTTCAAGACCTATGATGAATTTGAAGCGGCGGTTAAGAAGCAGGTAGAATACATCACCGAGCTCTCCGCAGTGGGTACTGTAATCAGCCAGCGCGTTCACCGCGATTATGCGCCGAAGCCGCTTATGTCAATCATGTATGAAGGCACGATGGAAAGTGGTCGCGACGTTTCCGCCGGCGGCGCCATGTATAACTGGGGACCTGGCTTGATTTGGTCCGGTCTGGCAACTTACGCCGATTCGATGGCTGCCATCAAGAAGCTGGTTTACGATGACAAAAAATATTCGCTCGAACAAATCCGTGACGCGTTGCTTGCCGATTTCGAAGGTTATGAGCAGATCTACAAGGATTGTCTGGACGCGCCAAAATTCGGCAACGACGACGATTATGCCGATCGCATCGCGGCCGATATCACCGGGTGGACTGAGAAATATCACCAAAAGTTTAAAACGTTGTACTCTACCTTCAGCCACGGCACACTATCTATTTCGAACAATACGCCTTTCGGTGAGATGACCGGTGCTACCGCCAATGGGCGCAAAGCTTGGTTGCCGCTGTCCGACGGTATCAGCCCTACCCAGGGCCATGACAAAAAAGGACCGACGGCTATCATCAAATCGGTGAGCAAGATAGATGTCGAGGCCATGAATATTGGTATGGTGCATAACTTCAAGCTTTTGCGCGGTTTGCTGGAAACACCTGAAGGAGAGAACGGACTGATTAATCTGCTCAGGACAGCCTCCATTCTCGGAAACGGCCAAATGCAGTTCAGTTATGTGGATAATGAAACGCTGATTAAAGCGCAGCAAAATCCTGATCAATACCGTGATTTAATCATTCGGGTCGCTGGCTATAGCGCATACTTTGTGGAGTTGTGTAAAGAAGTACAGGATGAGATCATCAGCAGAACAATGATTGAGCATTTCTAAAATAGCCCCGTGCCTCTTCTCCGGTGCTGTACACCGGGGAAGAGACATTCAGGCATTTAGATATGCGGCAAAGGAAGGAGCCACAGCTATGGAGTTAGGTATGCCGGAAAGGCAGGCACGTATTTTCAACATTCAAAAATATTCTATATACGACGGCCCCGGTATCCGGACGCTTGTTTTCTTCAAGGGATGTCCCCTGCGCTGTCAGTGGTGTGCTAACCCGGAGGGTCTGGAAAAGAAATATCAGGTGATGTACCAACGGGATCTGTGCAACGATTGCGGTGCATGTGTTGCGGCGTGTCCCCGGGAAATCCACCGTTTTGCCACTTCCGGCTCGCAGGATCCGTCCAAGCCGCAGCATGTGGTTGACCGGAAGATCGAGTGCATTGGCTGCCGGGAATGTGAGAAGGTTTGCCCCGCACGGGCACTCTCTATCGTCGGGATGAATATGACGGTATCGGAAATTGTGGAAATTGTAGAGCAAGATATGCTGTTCTACACTACGTCCGGCGGCGGCGTCACGTTGGGCGGCGGCGAAGTATGTGCGCAGTCTGAATTTGCGGTCAATTTGCTTAAGGAATGCAAGCGCGCCGGAATCCATACGGCCATTGAAACCTCTGGGCATACCAAACCGGAAGCGATTTTGGCCATGGCCGAATATACCGATCTGATATTGTACGATTTGAAACATATGGATTCAGACCGCCATTATCAACTGACTGGTGTACGCAACGAGCGCATTCTCGAAAATTTACGGGAACTGATCACTCGCAAACATAACGTAGAGGTGCGGATGCCGCTAATGAAGGGGCTCAATGATGATGAGGACACCATCCGCAAAACGGTGGAGTTTCTGCTTCCCTTTAAGGAATACCGAAATTTTCAAGGCATCAATTTGCTCCCTTATCACAAGCTGGGGATTAACAAATACAGGCAATTGGATATGGTTTACACCGTTGAACGCGATTTAAGCCTTAATGAAGCCGATCTGGAGCGTATTGAACGTCAAATCAGCCAATACGATTTCCCGGTTCGGGTAATCAAACATTAAGAGTATGCTTCACCTGTCAAAGACGACAAAGCCGTTTACGCTTGGGTAAAGCCAGCGCTTTAAAAACTCGCAAAACTTTTAGGAGGACGCTTATGCAGCAGCCTGCTGGGCCTGATCTCGGGCGGATTATTCAGGAGTCGGTGCCGGGCAAACAAGTGACGCTGGCCCATATCATTGCTTCACCCGTGTCTGACATTTATGAAAGACTAGGCATCGATGATGCGGGGGCTATCGGCATTTTAACACTGTCGCCCACTGAAACCTCCATTATTGCCGCGGATATCGCCACCAAGGTGGCAGTTGTGGAAATCGGCTTTCTGGATCGCTTTACCGGTTCGGTGCTTCTTACTGGGGATATAGCCAGTGTGGAAACGGCGTTACGGGCCATCATTAAGACGTTGGGCGATAGTTTGGGCTTTGCGACGGCGGAAATTACAAGGACATGAAAAAACGTATTTTGCTGATCGGCCCAACAGGTTGCGGAAAAACGACGCTGGCCCATGCGCTTGACGGTACGGATCGCCCGCTGCGGCGGACGCAGGATGTTATCTACGGGCCGAAGACGATCGATACGCCGGGCGCGTATGTCGAGAATACCTGGATGTACAGCCATTTGATTGCAACGGCGCAGAACACGAGCCAGATTTTGATATTGGTGGATCAGTCCCGGCATCAGGAAGTATACTCGCCCGGCTTTGCATCTTCTTTCACAAAACCGGTTATCGGGGTAATAACGAAAGCCGATCTTGCGCTGGAAAATGAGAATTACTGTGTACAAGTTTTAAAACGTAGCGGGATAACCGAACCCTTTTTCCGCATTAGTCTTCCCGTGGGAAGGGGAATCGGGGAATTGAAACGTTATTTGTTCGGGTAATAAGAGTGGAGTTGATACCATGAAATTTATTACCGAAATGGAATTGCGCAATGTGTACAGGCTAGAGCCTTTTACAACATACATGGTGGAGCATGGAAGCCGATTGACGCCGGAAGCGCGCCAATTTTTGACGGATCGCCAGATCGACGTATCCTATGGGACGCAAGAGCAAAATCAGGAACAAAAGCAAGAATCACACCCGAATCCGGAGCGACAGGCAGAAAAGCCGGATTGGCGGCGTGGGAAGCTGCGCTGTCAGATGCAGTCCGTCTCAGCCCTGTTCTTGTTAACCGGGCAGGAGTTGCTGGAGCGGGATGTGCTGCTGGCCCAGAAGGTGCTAGAGCTGTCAAGGCTGTTTTCGGCCCTCCAGAAAGGGGAAGGAGACGGCACATCCACTGCCGATTTATCTTTCCAGGGTTGTACCGGCATTACTGCCGATGTTCTTTTTGAGGATGCGGGAGATTGCTTTGAGGTAACCGAGTTTCACATTCAATTGGAAAAGGGCAGAGAAATTGCTTTGCTCCACCGTCTGCGCAGCGCTTTGCGCGAGCTTGGGTTTGCGGTGTTGGAAGCCGTGGAAGGTGTTCCCCAAGAAAAGGCGGAGAAACCGATCATTCCTGAAATCAACTATATGATTAACGCATTGAGCTCGCTTATTTGCAGAACTACAGGAGGTAGAACATGCCAGAGACAAAACCCTTTGCATACTGCGATCAACTCGTAAAGCAATTTGAAGCTGTCATCCAGAAACCAATTCTAGGACGGTCTTCGTTCTACTATACCGGTGTGGATCTGGGAACGGCCTGTGTGGTACTTACGGTTATCAATGACTCTCGGAAGCCGGTGGCGGGAGCTTACCGTTACGCCGATGTCGTCCGCGACGGAATGGTGGTGGATTACTTAGGAGCGATTCAGATCGTGAGGGAGCTTAAGGCGCAGTTGGAGCAGCAATTAGGTGTAGAACTAGAATATGCGGCTTCGGCGATTCCTCCGGGAACCGATTTACTGGATGCTGGCGCCATCAAGCATGTGATCCAGGGTGCGGGGTTTGAAGTTACGGCTTTACTGGATGAACCTACGGCGGCTAATGCCGTGCTGCAAATATCCAACGGAGCCATTGTAGACATTGGCGGCGGAACGACGGGCATTTCGATTCTGAAGGATGGCAAGGTTGTCTATGTCGCCGACGAAGCAACGGGAGGCACCCACTTTTCTTTGGTGGTTGCCGGGGCGTACCAGATGAGTTTTTCTGAAGCGGACTGCTTCAAGCGCGACCCTGCCCATCACCAAGAATTGCTTCCGCTGCTCCGGCCGGTCATCGATAAGGTTTCCTCCATCATCAACCACCATGTTGTGGGTCATGAGATCAAAGAATTGTACTTGGTAGGCGGAACATGCTGCCTGTCCGGTATGGAGACGATCATTGAGCAGAAAACTGGCATTGCTACCTATAAGCCTAGCAACCCTCTGTTTGTCACGCCGCTGGGCATTGCTCTGAATTGTACGCGGGAGGCGATGTGAGTGGAATTTCGGATTATCAAATCTCCTTCCAAGGGGACGCTGGACATTTTGCTTCGCCGCAGAGGAGCGCCCAGTAGTCGGGAAGTTCCCCAATGCGACGCGGTTGGACTAGTGCAGGGAAGGCTGATTGATATGGTATGGGCCGCTGATGTAGCTGAAAAAGTGGTGGGCGTGACAGTGGAGGATATTCGCGGCAGCTGCCCGCAGAACATGATTCTTCTCGCCATTTTTGGTGACACGGCTTCCGTAGAGGACGCCATCGCCGAGATTAAGCAGAGGAGCGGAAAAGCGGGGAGGAAGGAATGCGATGATTGCGGCTGAATTGATTCACAATATCTGGTCTACCCGTAAAGCAGATTCCCTTGTGGGAATGAAACTGATGCTGGCCGAGGTGATTGGTGGAAGCGACGATGGGCGCCGTTTGATTGTAGTCGATACGATCGGCGCTGGCATAGGTGATCGAGTGATTGTCTGCACCGGCTCTTCGGCCCGCAAAATGCTGCAAACAGAAGATGTTCCTGTGGATGCCGTCGTCGTCGGCATCATCGACGCGAACTGCGTGTTCGAATAAATATTCGAACAGAAATCGAATGCAGCGAGAGGGGGCGAGAACTGTGAAAAAACTGATATGCGCTGCGGATGTGGAAGAATGGGTGGCTTCCGGACAGAAGCGGTGCTGCATTGACAGTAACACGATTGTGACACCGGCGGCCCGAGATAGGGCAATAGAGCTGGGGTTAGAGTTTACCAATGAGCCTTGTGGGACTATGAGTTCCGAGGCCGCAGGCTGCGAAACTCAGAATGATCTCGACATGAATGCTATTTTTAAATTTTTCAAGATTTTATCGGAAAAAGGACTGGTTGAAAAGCTGTTGGGAACGACTCTTGAGCCACCTTATCAGGCGGAGACGGATCCGACTGGCTTGAAACTTGTGCGGGGTCGAACGGTAAAAATGGAAGCTTACGAAACGGGAACATACGGTGCCAAGGTATATCGTCAAGAGGTAATCGGGAAACCGGATTGTTCCATGAGCGCAGGGTTTCTGACTGTCGATCATGATAGCTTCGAGCAGGAGACGGCCCACGAAGAAACTTATATCGTGTTGGAAGGTTCGCTCGATGTCACTTTGAACAAGAGAACCTTCACTGCTCATGAGGGAGATGTACTCTTCATCCCCAAAGGGGTAAAAGCGACCAAGGGATCGACGGACTGCGCGAGAATGTTTTATATGACTTCTCCGGCGGGCGATCCTGATCGGAAGCTGCAGTAACAGGAGGTGGTAGCATGCAGGCGCTTGGATTAATTGAAACGCGGGGACTTCTTCCGGCGATTGAATGTCTGGACATCATGCTCAAATCGGCTCAGGTAGAACTGATAGAAAAGTGCAATGTGGGTGGCGGGCTAGTCACGATCGCGGTAACCGGCGATGTCGGCGCTGTTCAAGCATCCGTGGAAGCAGGTGCCTCCGCGGCGCAACAATTGGGCAGTGATGTGCTCATCAGCCGGCATGTCATTCCAAGACCCCACAACGACATAGCGAGCATCATCGGCCTTGGCAACGTTTCGAACATTGCCAAGGAGAAGGACGAGCCGGCGCTGCAAGTGCAGCATACTCAGGCGGCAGAACAGATGCCGGAGCAGACTCCGGAACTGGACGCAGTGTCTGATGTTCCAATGGACGCGGCTCCTAAAGTTTCGCTGGAAGCGGCGGCCGATGTCTCAATCAAAACCGGTAGCGAAGAAGGCTTCCCTGTACTGGCGGCCGATCCTGATCAGGATCTTGCGGCTGAAGACGCCAGTCCGGAAATGGACAATGGAGATCCGGCAAAGCTAGACAGTCCATTCAAGCATCAGATTGATGTGCTGGTAAAGGAATCTGGGCTTGACAAAGCAATGGAGCTACTGGAAACGATGACAGTCTTGAAGCTGCGCGGACTGGCCAGAGAGTGCAGTCCCGCGTATGGGATGAGCATGACGACAATTTCCAAGGCAAACAAAGTGAAACTGCTCAAGCGGTTCCGCCAGTATTATCAACAGTAAGCAGTAAGCGAGAGGAGGATGTTTCACTTGGAAAATTATGATTACGACTTGCAATCGATTCAGGAAACCCGGGACTTGGCCCGTGCAGGAAAAGCGGCCACTGATATCCTTGCCGGGTATGATGCTGAACAGATTGACAGAATTGTACAAAACATGGTGCGGACTGCGGAGGTCAACGCTGCCGAACTGGCTGCGCTGGCCGTTGAGGAAACCGGATTTGGCAAGATTGAGGATAAAATCTTCAAAAATCGTCTGGCTTCCACGGAGCTGTATGAATCCATTCGGGATACGAAAACGATTGGGGTTATCCGTGAGGATAAGACGAATCAATTAATAGAGATTGCCGAGCCTGTCGGACTGCTCATGGGTATTATTCCATCAACCAATCCGACATCCACTACGATTTTCAAATCTATCATTGCGATAAAGGCTCGCAATGGAATTATCTTTTCGCCGCATCCTTCGGCAAAGAAATCCATCATGCGGGCCGCGGAATTGATGCATGCCGCTGCTGTCGAGGCAGGTGCTCCCGAAGGAATCATTGGCTGCGTCACCAAGCCTTCTATGCCGGCGACGCAGGAACTGATGAAGTGCGATGAAATCGCCATGATTATCGCAACGGGCGGCTCGGCGATGGTGAAATCTGCCTACAGTGCGGGTAAGCCGGCGCTGGGGGTGGGACCTGGCAATGTACCGGCCTATATTGAGCGTACCGCTGATATTCCAAAGGCGGTGGCAAATATCATTGCCAGCAAAACCTTCGATTACGGTACAATCTGTGCATCTGAACAGGCTGTTATCGTGGAGGAATGCATCCGTTCTCAGGTGGTCGCGGAGTTTGAGCGTCAGGGCGGTTACTTTATGAATCAGGAGGAAACTGCTAAAGTCGCGGCAAAGCTGTTTGTAAAAGGCCATGCCATGAATTCAAGACTGGTGGGACGTTCACCTCAGGTGATCGCGGAAGCGGCCGGTATTCAAATTCCAACAGGGGTCAAGGTGCTGTTAGGCGAACAGCAGGGCGTAGGAGAGAAATTCCCGCTGTCCTACGAAAAGCTAACTACCGTATTGGCGTTTTACACCGTACAGGACTGGCGTGAGGCTTGCGATCTAAGTGTGGGGCTGCTGCGTAACGGCGGCATAGGACATAGCTTCTCCATCCATACGCAGAATCACGATATGGTCATGGAGTTTGCGCAAAAACCTGTATTCCGCATTTTGGTGAATACGGGCTCCACGCAGGGCGGTGTGGGTGCAAGCACCGGGCTTGCCCCGGCCTTCACTTTGGGATGTGGAACCTGGGGCGGCAGCGCCACTTCAGATAATGTGGGACCACAGCACTTGATTAATATCAAGCGTGTGGCTTATGGCATTAAGGACTGTACGGCACAAAGCCCTTATTCTGTTCCAACTCCGCAGCCGCCGAAGCAACAGGAGGATGCGCTGCTGTTGAATCTGGTCGATGAGTTGGTGTCTATTTTGCAGAAAAGCGGTGACTGTTAGTGGGGAACTATGATCAAGTACTTTCATTGTTAATGGAGGTTGTATCCGGTGCTGGAAAGGCGGAAAAGGAGCCGCGCTCCATCCCTTTAGGGATTTCGAACCGCCATGTGCATCTTTCCCAGGCTGATGTGGATACGCTCTTCGGAGCCGGATATACGCTATCCAAAATGCGTGATTTGTCCCAACCCGGACAGTATGCATGTAATGAGACTCTTACGGTCTGCGGGCCCAAGGGGGCCATCGAAAAAGTGCGGGTTCTCGGCCCAGTGCGGAAACAGACCCAGGTAGAAATTATGCGGGGAGACTGTTTTAAGTTGGGCGTGAAAGCTCCAGTGCGTTTGTCCGGGGAGCTTGAAGGCACACCGGGCGTCACGTTGGTCGGGCCCAAGGGAAGTGTATATATTACCTGCGGATTGATGGTTGCACAGCGCCACATTCATATGACGCCTGATGATGCCCTTTTCTTTGGCGTAACCGACGGAGAAATGGTCACTATTCAATTTGATGGTCTCCGGGGCGGAGGGTACAATCAGGTCGCAATCAGAGTTAGCAGTGACGCCGCTCTCGACTGTCATATCGACGTTGAAGAGGCCAACGCGATGGATCTGACGTCGGCGTCTGTTATAAAAATCATAAAAAATTGTTAGGAGGAAATGAACATGAGATCGGAAGCTCTTGGTTTGGTTGAAACAAAAGGTTTGGTAGGTTCTATCGAAGCAGCGGACGCTATGGTCAAAGCGGCCAATGTCACCCTAATCGGCAAAGAGATGGCAGGTGGCGGCCTTGTTACCGTGATGGTACGGGGCGATGTAGGAGCGGTGAAGGCGGCGACGGATGCCGGCGCTGCGGCCGCGAAGAATGTTGGGGAACTCGTGTCGGTACATGTAATTCCACGTCCCCACAGCGAAGTGGAAAACATCCTTCCGCCTGCTAAGCAATAATTCAACAAATTATAAGAAAAACGTCTATCGATGTACTTTCTAAGAAGACAGACCGCATTTAGCGGATGTTTTCCTTGCGATTATAGAATTACTTAAGCTCCGCTTAAAACTTATAAATTCTATAATCTTAAAATAAGGCTATGCTTCCGAAGTAAGTTTTGTTCGGTAAGCTAGCGCTTTAGTCTCACAAAACTAAGCCTATGCTTCCGAAGTAAGTTTTGTTCGGTAAGCTAGCGCTATAGTCTCACAAAACTTTTAGGAGGAATGTAACATGAAATCGGAAGCATTGGGTTTAATTGAAACAAAAGGTTTGGTAGGTTCCATCGAAGCAGCGGACGCTATGGTCAAAGCGGCCAATGTCACCTTGATCGGTAAAGAGATGGTAGGCGGCGGACTTGTCACCGTAATGGTACGAGGCGATGTAGGAGCAGTGAAAGCGGCAACGGACGCTGGTGCCGCAGCTGCACAGCGTGTAGGGGAACTGTTATCCGTACATGTGATTCCTCGTCCTCACAGTGAAGTGGAAACCATTCTTCCCGCTGCTAAGCAATAATTTATATTCATGTTCTGCAAAAGGCCAAAACTCAGTAAAACGGGTTTTGGCCTTTTTATTTTTGTCTGCAAGAATCCGCTTTTCGAAAGCTTGTCGAAGTGGTGTATTTCTATAAATAAGGCTTTGAGGAGGAGGGAAGTACTATTTCCAAACAAGTTGAAAATTGCTATAATAGAGATGATATATTGTGAAAAATTTAGCATGTAACGTCTATTTTCCCGTTCATTCTCGGTGAAAGGGTGCAACCAGATTATGCTGAAAACCGATAGTCCGATCGCAACCAAAGTATACGCACGATACAGCGGCATCCTGTCTCTTTCCAAGTTCTCGCTGCTGCTGCACGATCACAATGGAGACGTTTTGCTGGAGTTCAATCCGTCCCCTGATTTCTGCAGGCATTTTTGTTGGGAGAATCCTACGCGACCTTGCGCGGATTATTTGAAGCGCTTTAATACCGGCGAACAGGGGCGATTTGTTTGCTGTTACGGCCTGGAGAATATTTTGCTACCTATTATGGTCAAAGATGAGGTTGTTGGCTTCATATCGGGGATGCAGGCATATTCCCAGGAGAGGGAATTTCAGAAGTATCTGATTAACACGGCGGAATTGGCTGAAATGAAGGGGTTGGATTTGGAAGTTGTCGCGAAGGCGATATCAGCTTTTCCAACCATTGACAAGGAAAAAGCAGATATTCACGAGCAGCTTTGCCATCATATCGCAAGGAATATTGCGCTCGACATCGCCGAAAGCTCGCAGGACAACACAAGGATTATCAATCGTCTATCTGCGGAAAAGGAAATACTGGAGAAGAAAGTGATTGACTTAGAAGCAAAAAATATGTCTCTAGTCATCAATCCGCATTTTCTGTTCAATACGTTGAATTCCATTGCCCGCATCGCCTATTTCGAACACTCCCATACAACGGAGGAATTGATCTATTGCCTGTCCGACTTGCTCCGATACAATGTTAAACAGGATGATCAGCTTCATACTATCGCATCCGAAATGGATAACATTGAGAAGTATTTGTATATACAAAAGGCGCGTTTCAAGAATCGTCTGCAGTATGAAATCATTGTTCCTAATGAAATAAAGGCTTATCGCATTCCGAATATGGTGATTCAGCCTATCGTGGAAAATGCAGTAATTCATGGAATTACCCCTAAGCGGGACGGGGGAACCGTTCGTCTGATTGCCGAAAAGTACAGAAATGATATCACCATTTCTGTTATTGACAACGGTAACGGGTTCTCGCCAGAGGTACTAAAGCTCATTCATCAGCCGGACAGCAAGATCGGCGTGGGCTTCCGGAGTACCGATAGCCGTTTGAAGCGTTATTTCGGAGAAGAGTATGGGTTATCGATCGTGAAATCCGATTATAGCGGGAGCACGGTTAACATCCGCATCCCCACCCAACCAAATGCGAGGTGATGCAATGAGCGTAGTTATGTTTGTTGAAGATGAACCGATAGAACTGGAATTTCTTCAATCCATCGCGCAGGAAATCCTGGGTGCTGAAGATAAGCTTCTAATTTGTGATACGGGTATGCAAGCGATTAAGCTCGCCAAGCAATATCGGCCGGATATTATTTTTATGGATATCATGCTACCTGAAATGGATGGAATATCCTCGTTACAGGAAATTCGCCGTTTTCTCCCTGACGCATGCGTGACGATATTGTCTGCCAGCTCGGATTTCTTCTATGCACAGGCGGCAATCAGTCTGCAGGTACACGAATATTTGCTTAAGCCGGTCAAGCCGGAAAAATTGCGGCAAATGATTCGTAAGGGGCTGGAGAAGGCCTCTCAATCAGAAGATAATTATTTAACAGAAACTTATCAGATAGAATCGGCTCAAGAATGTCAGCGCTTTATTAAAGAAGCAGTCGATTATATTCAGCAGAATTACAAAGATAAGCTGACCCTGCAAATGGTGGCGAGTCATGTGTACATGAATGCCCAATATTTTAGCCGCATATTCAAAAGGGAGCTCGGCGTTACTTATACGGATTATGTGAATAAGCTCAAGATTACACATGCCTGCAAGCTTCTTGAGACTACCGGGTATCCCGCCTATCGCATCTCCACAGAATGCGGCTTTACCGATCCGTCTTATTTCAACCGGGTATTCTACAAGCAAATGGATATGACGCCGAAGGAATACAAAAAAAGCGTACTTGCCAAAAGAAAAAACACGAAATAGAGTTCTAGAAGTCTCCCCCGATTACGGTGGGAGGCTTTTTTGACATTATAGAATTTATAAGTTTTTTGGGGTTATTTTATTGGCTTTATCGTCCTAAAAGTACGAATAGTACAAGAATGGAGAAAAAGTAATTCAGGGAGTCCAACAAGAGGTACGGTTAGTAAAAGGCGCAATGGCCGCTTTGTTATACAATGAAGATACATCTACTAAGATAAATCTACTTAAACAGAGGTGTATGGATGATGAAGGAAACAGTGGCAGCTCCCATGGCTACGGCCGGCATGCTGAAACAAAAGATGAACAGTCGTTTCCGAAGAAATGGAATCGCTTACGGGCTGATTTCCGGGTTAACGTTCGGCCTTTACAGTACCGTCGTTGCCCTAGCCATGATGAAGGAGCCTTTTCTGGGGGTCGTAGGAGCGTTTGCGGCGCCTATAGTGGCATCGGCGATCAATGATGCTTTGGCGGCAATCTGGCTTTTGATCTGGAACTTCAAGAATGGGATGATCAAAGAAATCGGCCGCAGTCTGGTAACAATACCGGGGTTGATGGTCGCAATTGCCGCGGTGTTTGGCGGTCCAATCGCTAACGGGGCCTATCTAGTTGGAATTGATATGGCTGGAGCAGCGGCTATTCCTATTTCGGCGCTTTGTCCTATGTTTGGTGCTATTTTCGCGCGAATGTTCCTAAAGCAGAAGATTGATAAACGGGTGGCCCTCGGCATGTTCATCTGTGTTATCGGAGCGGCGCTCATTTCTTATGTCAAGCCTGAAGGTGGAGTCGATAATTTCACACTAGGCATTATTTTTGCTCTGGTGGCCGCACTTGGCTGGGGATTGGAAGGCGTATTTGCCACTTTCGGGATGTCCATGCTTGATTCCAATATCGCCATTACCATTCGCGAGGGCGTTTCCGGAATCGTTTACATTGCCGTGCTGATCCCTATCTTCAGCGCGACAGATCTCTTTACTTCCGTACTTGGCTCCGTGTCGCCTATGCTCATTATCGCGGCTGCGGCCCTGTTTACGGCAATCTCTTTCCTGACATGGTATATGGCCAATAGTATGGTTGGCGTTGCAGTCGGAATGTCGCTCAACATTACCTATGTACTGTGGGGGGTTGTCTTTGCCGCTATCTTCCTCGGTAGTTCGTTGACTCCTACAATAATTGCCGGCGCAGTTATTATTACACTTGGAGCGCTTTTAGTTTCGATGAATCCAATGGATCTGTTCAAAAAGAAGGAGGCGTAAGCAAATGCCATTGTTGCCGATTCGCTCCCGGGTGCTGCTTTTCATGTCCACTGTGCAGCAAGCAAATATTGATGATGCAATGGACGCTTTGAAAAGCGAATATGGTGGAGAACGTCAATTTACAAGAGCAAACTTTCTAGATCATATGCTGTCGTTGCAGGCAAACGGACTGATTGACGAGGTCCGGTACGAGCTGGATGCTAACGGGGAATTATGTATGTACTATGCGATCAACGATGAGGGAATTCATACGATCAATAAATACTTGCCTAAAAAGTGGACGCAAAAATAATAAATTTAAAATATAATCTATTTGTGGTTAAAGTCTTCTTCACCGAACGGATCAATCCGGCAGGTCAGCGCGTCCGTGTTGATTAATCGGTGGAAGAGGAGTGATGAAGATCCCGTTCTCCCGTCAGGAGGACGGGATTTCTTTTTCTAAATCCAGCTACACCTTTAGGTATCCTGCGATGTCTGAGTTAAAACTTACATTTTCCTTAAAATAATGAACAAACTCTTTAATATTTTCGATTACGAAGGCCTCTATTTCTTCCTCTCTAATACACTCACATTATTAAAATAGGATTCCATTAGGCTATTATAGTGAAGGCATGGAACCTTCATCGTAAATTTACAGTTGTAATAGTTTCTTGCATAGGTTATATTTACATATGTAATAGTTAATCTGAGATGAGAAGGGAGGAAAAACAATGGAGAAAATGCCCAAGATTTCGGAATCTGAGTGGGAAATCATGAAGGTCATTTGGCGGGAAAACCCGATGACAGCCGAGCAAATTGTGCAGCATTTGCCGGAGGGCACGGACTGGAGCGATCAGACGGTCAGAACCTTTATTAACCGGTTAATGAAGAAAAAAGCGCTGGGCTACCAGAAATCGGGCAGAAGTTATCTGTATTATCCGTTAATTTCAGAGCAAGAGTGCGTGCGCGCGGAAAGCCGTTCTTTTCTAAACCGGGTCTTTAACGGCGCAGCCGGATTGATGATGACCAATTTTTTGGAGGAGACCCAGCTGTCGGATCAGGAGATCGAGCGGTTGCAGCAAATTTTGCTGGAGAAGCAAGGAAAAGAATCTAAAGATTCAAAAGACTAATCACAGCCTTAAAAGTACGTGTTCAAAAAGTCAGACTTTCAGCACCGAAGCTTATGCTTCCGATGTGCGTTTTTTTCAAAACGCTTCAGTTGGATGAAGCTAGGGCGTAAGGAGCGGAGCTACACGTTTTCGTAGAAAACGACTTCGTAAGCATCCGCTTAGGCCCGGCTGAATTCAAGATTCGATGCCGAGTTCCTTCCTGGTTCACTTCGTGTTAGATATAGAATTTATAAGTTATCAGCTACGCTGATGAAATTCTATATCGCAAGAAAACAAACCTTTGGGTCGCGGTCGCTCATCCTTGAATGGCCTCGTTAGAGGTTTTCTTATCAAAGGGGGACTTTTTGAACAACCTCTAAAAGCGTGAAATTTGACCAAATGAGGTTATACCATGGATATAGCTGAACGTCTCTTCAATTGGTTTGTTGCCTCGACGCTGATGGCAAGCGCAGTTGCAGTCGTGGTGCTGGCAGTTCAGCATCTGTTCCGCAGACGCATCCATGCGCGTTTGAGGCATGCGCTATGGCTAATTGTACTGTTGAGGCTCATGCTACCGGTGCTGCCACAAAGTCCGGTAAGCTTGTTTAATGCAGTTCCTACACTGACAGACATAAAAAATGCTGTATTCGGGCTTTCGTACCAGCTGGGAAAGCCTGACACGATATCCGAACACAGCCAAATAAAAAACACATATCAACCATATTATACAACAAATGAAGCTAAGAAGAATACTGTTTTTCAGCCTCTTATGACCATGAAGGACACGGAAGAACATGCCGAAGCGGGCATAGAGAGAGAAAGCCATCCCGTTGTTCGTGTGCTGGCTGTAGTTTGGCTGACGGGTGCGGCCGTCTTGCTCGGACATACCCTGACCTACTGGCTGCGATTCCAAAGAAAACAAAAATATCGTAGTCCTATCGAAAGTGATGCGATAATGAAGATTACTGAAGAATGCCGAAACTTATTTTCCATTAAACATCCTGTGGGGATTTACGTGGATCCATCCGTTCAGAGTCCGTATATCACAGGAGTTTTCCGTCCGTCGGTTTATTTGCCTGAGTCGCTTATTTCTGAAGCAGGCAATGAACGGCTGCTGAAACATGTGATCGCTCATGAACTGGCTCATTACAAACGAAAGGATACGATCTGGAATATGGTCGGTAGTCTGGTGTTTGCTGTTCACTGGATGAATCCATTCGTTTGGTTCATGCTGCGGCAGATGAAAGCCGACCGGGAGCTGGCCTGTGACGCCTGTGTCCTGGAGGCGCTTGGGGAAGAGGAGGCTGTGCCTTACGGCATGACGATTATCGGATTTCTGAGACGGTATGCTGCGGAAAGAAGCCAGGCGCATCTTCTTTATTTCAAGGGTTCGAACGATCAAAAAGAGATGATGAGGAGAATTAGAATGATCCAATCTTTTAAAAAGGGTTCTTATAAATTTTCAATGATGGCGGTCATTCTCGTACTCTTGATCGGTACGGCAACGCTGACCAATGCACGAGCATCCGGAGCGGGAGCTTCCGCTTGGGTTCATGCCGAAGACGGCGGGAATGAAATGCTATTTCCGAATGAAGAATTTCGGGTATATGATAACCTTGAAAAAGGGGCAAAGGTGGCACCGTTTAAATTTAAAGTTCCATCCTTGCTGCCAGAGGGCTATGGTTTTAGCGATTTGAGCATTCAGTTCGATGCTTCGCCATCGAGTGTCCGCCTATCGTACGACACTAAAATAAGCAAAAGTAGTGGCAACTTCAGCTTGAGAATCAAGCCAGGCACTGATCTTCAGAAACAATATGATCAAATTTTCAAGGGAGAGCAAGACAGAACCGATCAGAAGGATAGCGGGAAAGTTATAGAGAAAGAATCCCTATCCTTAGCCGGCATAGATGAAGGCTATAAAATTACGATTCGCATGACCACCTGGAAGGGACAGCCTGAAAGATATTATTATATCTGGAAGGATCAAGGCATAAGCTATGAATTAAGCTCCTACATCTTGTCTAGCAACGAAATGGAGCAAATGATCGCTTCCATGAAATTACCCGATGCGGAGCTGAACAAACTTCATGAAGACAATGAGTATCATGGCAAAATCTTGACCGATTTGTATGATACCGAGGATATCCGACGTGCCCAGAAGCTGGTTGGTTTTAAAGCCGCTTTTCCGCGCAAGCTGCTCGGGGATTTTGCCGCCAGCAGTTCCTATGTTTCCCGTAAAGCGAATTTCAATCATGTAGAGAATGATGAGGATTCCATGCGCAAACTGTTTAATGTCACTTATAGCCGAGGCGATCACAAACAGAAAAATAAAGCTGATTCCGGCATCCGAGACGTTTCATTTAAGCAGATCTTAAACGGGGATATGTATCAGGAGATGAAAAAGAAAGGCCAGGTTTCTTTTTCGAAAATTGACGGTGAAGGTAATAATGTTAAGCTCACGGCCCTAACTCTGCAGGGGAAAGAAGTACTTCGTACTGAACCTTACAATCTGGATGGCAAACCTAAAGGACCTAATGATCTTAGACTAGTCAGCTACTTCTGGCTTGACGGTAAGGTTTGTTATCAAGCCGTTTTCAGCGGCCAAGGGCCGGAGGAGCAAAAAATAGTGCAATATTTGATGAAGCCGGACCGGTAAAATAAGATAGAAAAAAGGTTGCAGGATAAGGAAGCGCCCCAACAGGTTTATTAACCTAGGGGCGCTTCTTCTTTTGATGTCGGAGGACAAGAACTTATGATGCGAGGTAAGGATATGAGGCCGTACAGAGGAAATAATGTGGAAGAACCACCAAAGGATGAAAAATCAAGTAGGGTGGTTCTTTTTTTCTCTCGTTTTTTATGCCACATTATATATGGGGGCGATGAAGTATGTTCCAGGATTTCAAGTTCGTTAGTGACCGTCCGGTCGCGATACAAGTGAAAGAATTCGTCAAACGTTTAATTATAAAAGGGGCGCTTCAAGCGGATCAGAAGCTGCCCTCCACACGTGAAATGAGTGGTCTGCTTAAGGTGAGCCGCAATACAGTCATTGCAGCCTATGAAGGCTTGGAGGATGACGGATTTACGTATGCTATTCCCGGCAAGGGCAACTATGTGGCTGCTATGGTGGGCCAGGCAGCTGTTAATAACGGAGAAGCTGACAGTTCTGCTGCTGGGCAGATCGACTGGAAGTCAAGAATGAATGAATATGCTGTATCGGCTGTAGAGCTGGATATGATGAAACAGGGCATTCGTGCCAAAAAAGGAACCATCTCGTTCACAAGCATCGCACCGGATGAGCAACTGTTCGATCTCGGAAATGTAAAGCGAGCCTTTATGGACCGGATGGCAATCGAAGGGCAGGTGCTGCTCAACTACGGCTATGCCAAGGGCTACAAGCCGCTGATTGATTACCTGATGCATTATATGGAAAATAAGGGCGTCGATATAAGCGGCAAGGATATGCTGATTACAAGCGGGTTTACAGAAGGCTTTGACATTGTGCTGTCGGCATTACGTCCTTCTGCACGCCGCGGAGCGGCAATTTGTGAGAATCCGACACATCATACAGCGATCAAAAATTTGAAGCTGCAAGGATTTGAGATTACCGGCATTCCGATGGAGCATGATGGAATCGATGTGGAGCAGCTAGAGGCGGCACTGCAGACCAAGAACTTTGATCTGGCTTATTTAACTCCTTCCTATCACAATCCGACAGGCATCGTCATGTCGCCGGAAAAGCGCAGTACCGTTATGAAACTAATGATGCGTTATCAGATTCCGGTGATCGAGGATGGATTCAATGAGGAACTGCGCTACTCGGGAGCGCATGTTGCACCCTTAATAGCGACAGCAGGGCAAGGAAACGGAGTCATCTATATTGGCAGCTTCTCCAAGGTGCTGTTCCCTGGCTTGCGAGTAGGTTGGGTGCTTGGAGACCAAGAGCTAATCGACACTCTGGTAAGCATTAAGCGTGCACGCACTATTCATACATCAACAATCGATCAATCGATTTTATACCAATATTTGTTTAACGGAAATTTCGATAAGTATGTAAAAAAAGCACGTACGGAGTATAAACGCAAATATGAGTTGACAAAGGCTTGCTGTGAAGCACATCTTCCTGAGGTGCAGCTGTCTGGCGACGGGGGCTTGCATTTGTTTCTCACCTTTCCAACTGGCATAAATACACACCAGCTGCTTGATGCCTGCATTGAGCAAGGTGTAATTTTCACACCGGGAGACAGGTTTTTTATTCAAGAAGGCGAAGGGACGAATACATTGCGGCTTGGTTTTTCACGAGTATCGGATGAAAATATCGAACGGGGTATTAAAATAATCGGTAAACAGGCGCGTAGCTTTCTTAAGGCATAACGGTTAAGACGATTTTTAAGAAAAATGAGGTGTCATGATGAAAATTGGCGTTATTATGGGCGGTATATCCACTGAGCGTGAGGTTTCTCTGAAAACTGGTCAAGAGATGATCAATCATTTGGATCACAGCCGCTATGAAGTGGTTCCAATTGTGATCGAGCAGCGAGTGGATTTAATCTCGCAGGTCCAACTGGCTGGCATCGATTTTGCACTGTTGGCTCTGCATGGACAATATGGCGAAGACGGCACGGTACAGGGAGCGCTGGATACCCTGGGCATTCCGTATTCAGGCAGCGGTGTCTTGGCAAGCAGTCTATGCATGAATAAGAAGCTAAGCAAGATGCTGCTGAAGGCGGCGGGTGTGCATACGCCTGTTGGCCTTTGCTGGCAGGGCATGGACGATTATGATCCGCAGATGGTGGAGCGACTGGGCTACCCGGTTATTGTAAAACCGAATACAGGGGGATCAAGTATCGGCATCCAGCTTGTACAGAATGAGAAGGAGCTGCTGCCGGCTGTTCAGGAGGCTTGCAGTTTGGATCAAGCGATCTTGATTGAGCCCTATATTAAAGGACAGGAACTCACCTGCTCGATAATGGATGGCGAGGTATTGCCAATTATCGGCATTCGCTCCGCTCATTCGGAGTGGTTCGACTACAAAGCAAAATATGAAGCCGGTGGCGCTGAAGAGAATGTGATCGTTCTTCCTCCAGTTATTGAGCAGCGTGTGCATGAGGCGGCACTGGCCAGCTACCGGCTGCTGCAATGTAAAGTCTATGCAAGGGTCGATTTGATTTTATGTCAGGATACGCCTTACGTGCTGGAAGTAAACACATTGCCAGGAATGACCGCGAACAGCCTGCTTCCGAAGAGTGCAGCTGCTGCGGGTATAACCTTTTCACAGCTGCTGGACCGCATTATTGCCAGCTCACTCCATGAGCGAAAACTGGAATGGGAGATGGTGCAATATGTATAGTGAAGAGGGTACGGGGCGATTATTATCCTCACGCGTTAGGGATATTCGGCCATCGGGAATTCGCGCTTTTTTTGATCTGAATGCAGCAGGCGGAGATACAATCGCCCTTGGGGTAGGTGAGCCTGATTTCGTTACACCGGAACAGGTACGTGCAGCTTGCATTCAGGCATTGCATGAAGGGAAGACGAAATACACTTCGAATGCCGGCTTGATGGAGCTGCGTGAGGAGCTATCGGCTTATTATTCTAGCAGCTTCGCGCTTTCCTATGATCCCGAGCAAGAAATTGTCGTGACAGTGGGAAGCAGTCAAGCCGTCGACCTAGCTCTGCGGACAGTGATCGATCCTGGTGACGAGGTACTAATTCCGGCGCCAAGCTATATTGCCTATGAACCAATTACCCATCTGCACGGTGGTAAAATTGTGGAGGTGACGACTACTGCTGAAGAGCAGTTCAAGCTGACTCCTCAAGCGCTGCAAGCGGCAATTTCGCCTCATTCAAAGGCTTTGATGATCAATTATCCGTGTAATCCGACCGGAACAGTTATGACAGAGCAGGATTGGTTGCCGATTGTGGAACTTATTATCAAACATAATCTGGTTGTCATTTCGGATGAAGTTTATGCCGAACTGACTTATGGGAGAAAACATGTCAGTATCGCCTCTATGCCCGGCATGAAGGAGCGCACGATTGTCATCAGCGGTTTTTCCAAAGCTTTTGCGATGACAGGCTGGCGGGTAGGCTATGCGTGCGGTCCGCGTGAGCTGATTGCCGGCATGCTGAAAATCCACCAATATACGACCATGTGTGCTCCTACTATTGCACAGATTGCCGCGCTCGAATCATTGCGTCATGGCCTGGCTGCCAAAGACGAGATGATGGCGAGCTACAATGAACGCCGCAAGCTGTTTGTGGCTGGCTTGAATGCAATCGGGCTGGCCTGTCACGAGCCTGAGGGGGCATTCTATGCCTTCCCTTCAATTACTTCTACTGGTATGACATCTGAGCAGTTTGCTCTTCGACTGCTGAAGGAAGCGAAGGTGGCAGTCGTACCCGGGGATGTATTCGGATCAGGCGGAGAGGGCTTTATTCGCTGCTCATATGCAACCTCTCTCGTCGATTTGGAGAAAGCGCTGGAGCGGATGGGAAGGTTTATGCAAGTGATGCAGCCGGTTTAATGAAAACTTTCAGAATATAGAAGTCATTAGAAAGAGCTCCAACTTTATACTTTCCTTAGAAATTCTTGTTACGATGTTCCTGCAGATAAGAGAGTAACGATAATGGACTTCTAAGGAGGAGAATATTCAGCATGCAAGCAGTACAACGATTAAAAAGATTGATAGCTCTGGGACTGGCATTTACGCTTATTCTATCCCCAGTCAACGCATCAGCAGCAGCACCACAAAAGAACGCCGGAATGAATGAGAATGTACGAGAGATTACATCGCTCACGTCTTCAGACTACAAGGATTTGGCGTTCTTGAAGCCGATATTGAAGGATAAGACGGTCGTGAGCCTCGGCGAGAACTTCCACCGTGTTGCGGAATACAGCAGCATGAAGACGAGACTGATCAAGTATTTGCACGAAGAGCTCGGTTTTGACGTGATCGCATTTGAATCAGGACTTGGGGATGCCTTCATGACGAGCGAGAATGTCGACACATTGACCTCGGCAGAGATGATGCAGCGTTCGATTTTCCCGATCTGGCATTCCAAGGAGACGCTGAATCTATTCGATTACATTAAGAAGCAGCAGGGAACCAAAAATCCACTCTATCTTGCGGGTTATGACATGCAATTCACTTCGGGTTATCTCACGCAGTTTATTGCCGGTTGGATTGCCAAGGTGGACAAAGAGCAAGGCGAGCAGTATTTCAACTTCGAAATGCAAGCAATGACGGATTTGTATAAAGTGCTTAACCAATACGGCATGGACGATAGCCATCCGGAGGCGAAGGCGGAGATCAAGAAGGTCAAGGAAGCGTACGAACCGAAATATAAGGCATTGATCCAATTCATCCAAAAGCATAAGAAAGAACTCGCCGCAGCTTACCCAGCCAACCCGCATATGGTGGATATTGCGTTCAAGACGCTCGAAGATCGGATCAAGTTCATCGAGATGGGAATGTACGATACGAAGGAAAGCTATGAATTCCGCGACCGGATTATGGCCGACAACGTCGAGTGGTTAATGAAAGTGATGTACCCTGGTAAGAAAGTGATTTTATGGGCACATAATGATCATCTGGCGAAGAATACATCCAAGATTCAGACGAAAGAGCAAGGGAAATGGATCGGCAGCTTTACCAGCATGGGCGAACTGCTCCATAAGAAGCTGAAGGATAAAGCTTATGTGGTCGGACTATATATGAACAGCGGCAAGGCCAGCACCATTACGACGCAAAAGAACTTCGATATCAAGCCGATGCCGAAGGGAAGTCTGGAGGAACTGATGATGCGCAGCGGCTATAAAATTGCCTTTGCCGATCTATCCAAGCACAAATCCCCGAACCAGAGCAACTCATGGATGTTCAAGCCGATCTATGCAGCGGAGGATGGCATGACCTCCGAGATTATCATTCCTATGTCAATGCGATTCGTTCCGAAAGAGCAGTTCGACGGCATCATCGTCTTCGATAAAGTGAAGGAACCAACAACGAAATTCTAATCTTGTTCCATTGGAGAATCAGTCGTTCCCCCTGTCGGTAACACCGCGCGTGTTGCAGCAGGGGGATTTTTGTTGGCGCGGAAAACGCGGCTTTTAATTATGTTCCAAGTTCTTGTCGTACCATCTAACATAAACTTGGGACAAGTGTTATGAAATCAGTATTCGTTAATACTGCTCGGTTACGTGTTCCCGGACTATTAAGCATATGCCATGCTGTATATTGTTCGGCATACGGGTTGGCAGCAGACATTCCATCAACAGGAATCGGTTTTGTAGAATTTATCTACGTTCGATTTCACAATTGGATCAATCAGGGAAGGGGTTAATTGATGATTTATATCGGAAGCTTTCCCTGCATGCGTAAGACTATAAACGACTAACATACCTACCTCACGTGCTTCAGACAATAAATTGTTAATCTTAGAGATGGACGCAATACAGCGATGATTGTTACAAATAGAATTCTCCATATCTAAGATAAGGAGTGCAGTATTTCTAGGGTTAATATAGACTGCTTGTAACTCAGGTGCAGGTGGGGGGATAACATTATTCCATTCATCGATGATTGTATGGTCAGATCGCCAATTGCCGCATAAGGGACAACGATACCTCATAATAACCCTCCAAAATGCTTCTTTCCGTTAGCCTATGTAACAATTTAGAAAAAGTGTATGTAGGTGAACATAATGCCCTAGCGGACAATCAATTGACAAGACGGTTTTTTAAAGAAACGTAAGTGGATTGAAACCTACCTGAGCGATAGGGCAAAGCCATCGGGGAATATGCTAGAAATATCTTGTGCTATAAAAATTACGGAGTTCTTTGTCATATAAATCTAATAATTTCGCGCTAAAATACCGATAAAATCAGTATAGTACTATAGCACTATACTATACATAAAAAGGGGTAGATCTGTATGAGGAATTCAAAACATGTGAAGGGAGCAAAAGTACTCGTAAGTCTATTAATGAGTTTACAAGTGTTCGCCTTTTCGAGTATTTCCTATGCTGCAACAAACGGCCCCAATGATATTGATATTGGGATCGCAGGCCTGACTTATAATCGCAATGAGGTTTTGGCTGTACAAGGGGATCAAATCAGTAGTTTTGTTCCCAAAGAAGGCATTCAATCCAATGGTAAATTTATCGTGGTTGAACGGGACAAAAAATCACTCACAACGTCACCCGTAGATATTTCAATCATTGATTCGATCACAAATCGCACTTATCCAGGTGCAATACAGCTTGCAAATCAGGATTTTGCGGATAATCAGCCTAGTCTGGTTATGGCTGCGAGAAAACCGTTAGATATAAGCATTGATCTGCCTGGGTTGAAGAATGAGAATACAATTACCGTTCAAAATCCAAATTACGGAAATGTTTCTAGTGCCGTTGATCAGCTCATATCGACTTGGGGCGAGAAGTATTCCGGCACGCATACACTGCCAGCGAGATTGCAGTACGCTGAATCTATGGTTTACAGCCAAAATCAAATTTCCAGCGCACTGAATGTAAACGCACAAGTGCTTAACGGTACGCTGGGAATCGACTTTAACGCGGTTGCCAACGGCGAGAAAAAAGTGATGGTTGCTGCTTATAAGCAAATCTTTTATACCGTAAGTGCGGGACTACCTAACAATCCATCGGACTTGTTTGATGACAGTGTGACGTTTGCTGAGTTAGCCCGCAAAGGGGTAAGCAATGAGACTCCGCCACTGATGGTATCTAACGTAGCTTATGGCAGAACCATTTACGTAAAATTGGAGACGACCTCCAAGAGCAACGACGTACAAACGGCATTTAAATTATTGCTCAATAACCCTAGCGTACAAACTAGCGGACAGTACAAAGATATTTATGAAAACAGTTCGTTTACTGCGGTTGTATTAGGCGGCGACGCACAGACACATAACCAAGTCGTCACGAAAGACTTCAATGTTATTCAAAATGTAATCAAAGACAATGCACAATTCAGCAGCAAAAACCCAGGTTACCCGATTTCATATACTAGTGTCTTCTTGAAAGACAATTCCATAGCTGCGGTTCATAACAATACAGAATATATCGAGACGAAAACGACAGAATATACGAAGGGTAAAATAACCCTTGATCATAGTGGTGCATATGTTGCTCAGTTCGAAGTATATTGGGATGAATTCACATTTGATGAAAATGGACAAGAGATCATTACTCGTAAAGGTTGGGAAGGAAACTGGCGCGATAAAACAGCGCATTTCTCGACAGAGATTCCACTTCCACCTAATGCCAAGAACATAAGAATTTTTGCGAGAGAATGTACAGGTCTTGCTTGGGAATGGTGGAGAACAGTTATTGATGAGTATAACGTTCCGTTAACTAGCAATACTAACGTTTCGATTTGGGGAACAACGTTATATCCGAAATCATCCATTACTCACTAGTCATATCTGAACATCTCCCCATTCATTTGGGGAGATGTTTTTTTGCTTTTGTGCTTTTGCATGTTTTTGCTTACGGCTCATTTATAATAGGATTTTCACTAATTACATCAAGAGTGAATGTAAGTCAACCGTATACTTAAGGAGTGATGGAAATGGCGCGTGTTTTATTTATAAATGGCGGCTCAGAGGGACATATCAATCCTACGATTGGAGTTGTGCAGGAACTTATTTCGCGTGGTGAAGAGGTCGTATACTTTTGTATAGAAGCTTATCGGGAGCGAATGGAAGAAACGGGAGCAACCGTACGAACATTTGATGGTCAAAAATTGATTAAAGCCTTTATATCAGGCGGGCGAAATTATGTACTCGAAAGAATCAACGGCCTGTTACTTACGTCAGATATCGTCATACCAAATGTGCTTGAACAGATCAAAGGTGAGCATTTTGATTACATCATTCATGATTCCATGTTCGGTTGTGGACGTATAATTGCTCAAATGCTGAAGCTGCCTGCAATCAATTCCTGCACTTCTTTTGCGCAGACAAAGGTATCATTCGACAGCATGCTGGAACAGTTTCATACAAGTGTCCCAGCAGAAATCGCTAAGCCTATCAATGATACATTTCAAAGTCTATCAGAAAAGGTGAAGGAAACCTATCATGTGGAGATCCATTCTCCTTACGAAGTATTTTGTAATCCGGCACCGCTTACTATCGTGTATACAACAAAGGAGTTCCAACTTGATGGAGAAGCATTCGATCATTCTTATAAATTTGTAGGCCCATCCATCTCTTCACGAGTAAATCAGAAAGACTTCGACTTTACGGCAATCGAGGGGAAAAGCCTCATTTACATTTCACTCGGTACCGTCTTTAACCAAGCGATTGATTTCTATAAGCTGTGTTTTGAGGCATTGGGGGACACGGAGCATACGATTGTCATGTCTATAGGGGATAAAGCCCATATTTCTGATTTAGGGGAGATTCCTCCAAACTTCATCGTAAACAACGTTGTGCCGCAAACAGATGTATTGCAATACGCTAAATTATTTATAACACATGGTGGAATGAATAGTGCCCATGAAGGTCTCTATTATGGGGTACCGCTCCTTGTAATCCCGCAAAGCGCGGATCAGCCGATCATTGCGGGACAAGTCGCCAATATCGGAGCGGGCATTACCTTACCAATGCAAAGTTTGACTGCACATCAACTACGCGAGGCTGCAGATCATGTGTTAAGCGTCTCATCTTTCAAGAAAGCTGCAGCAAATATGCAACAATCCTTACGAAAATCAGGTGGGTATGTACAGGCTGTTGATGAGATTTTTGAATTTATAAGCCAAAATTAGTCCGCACAATAACTCATGATTGATTCCCACGAATCAATCATGAGCCATTTTTATTTACTGGTAACTGTCGACCTTTATTTGTAAAAGCCGACTTTAAACATGTGATACCACTCTTCTAGTTGGTCTTCAGGCATAAACTGTAAATATTTCAGAATTTCTTTAGCAAACTCAACCGCTGATGTTCCGTTTGCCGTAATGAACCCTTCTTTTGAAATCACTTGTTTTTCAATAAAGTGCTCTGAGCCTTTATAGCCTGGTGCATACTCCTCTAAATAGGGGAGTGAATTGCCTGTATGCTCGATATCATCTAAATATCCTTTATCCGCCAAAAACGTACTTGCATCACATATCGCCGCAACCGGAATTCCTTTTTCCACACACAAATCAACTACTTGCTTCACATCATCATTCTCACTCTTCATCCACGAAGTTCCACCTACTAAGATAAGCATATGAAAATGTGTTGGAATTTCAGCAATTGAGTAGTCTGGAATAACCGTGAAACCACCCATTGATTTTATTGGGTTTTTCTTAACTGCTAACGTTTTCACGATGAATCCTGTTTCTGGTTTATTCAGCACTGCACAAATATACGCACTTTCCCAGTCCGCAAAATTTTCTGAAATAAACACAAGTACTTCTTTTTTCATGCTCTCAGCTCCCTTTCTTTATTTATTGTCATTCTACAGGGCAATAGGTGACAGCTATATGTCATCTTTATAGAAGGAATACATGTTTTCAAGTTTACTCTTCACTGTCTGACGTAGGGAAGCGGGTTCAATTGCACGAACCTTTCCTTGAAGGCTAATAACGAAATCTGCGACCCAATCTATGTTCGACGTATAAAAGCGAATCAAGCATTTTTTAACTTCACTGTCATCACAAGGCTGTAAATATTTTGAACCTATTTTGTCTACTATATAAAATTTGTCCTCATTGTTACACTCTAATATTACTTCTATAGCGTATTCCGACGAGTATTCCGAGGTAGAAGAAATCGTGTTTATGAAATCAAAGTCGATCTCACAATTCGGTCTATAGCTAAATGTGCTGTCCAATACCTCAAAAGATAAGATTCGAGACAATTTAAATAAGCGAAAATCATTTTTCTCCAAACAAAAAGCATATAGATACCAATATGTCTGCTTGAAAACAAGTTTATGAGGCTCAACTATTCTCTTGGATTGAGCATGCTTCGTTATATAGTCCATTTCAATGCACTGTCTATTCAAAATTGCGGTATGTAATTGCTTGACCTTTTTATGCATTTCACTTTGTTCAAACCAGGATGACAGATCAATGATGATATCACTTTCAGCAAGTATCAAGCTTTCATCTTTAGGCAAAAGCTTGTTTATTAAATATTGTATTGAGCCTTCACTTTTAATGCTTCTCAATCCACTTAATCCGACATATAGGTTTTTAATATCCTCCTCTGATAAAATACTTCGATTTACCTTATATCCCTCTGCTACTGAAATTCCGCCTCCAATCCCGGGAAAAGAAACAATTGGAATTCCAGCCATGTTTAATGTATCTATATCACGAAATATTGTACGTTTAGATACTTCAAATTTATCCGCTAATTCTTGTATAGTAACTCGTTCTTTATTTGTTAATACACTAACAATACTTATCAACCTATCAATCTTCAACAAATCACCTTCTACAAGCATTACTATATTTTGTGAAAATATTATATCACACGTCCTGACGATGTTATCTGTATTACGTTATAAAGAAGCTGATGTTATTGTATCATTCGATATTATCGTTAACCAAAAATATAAATATCGGGTTTACAATGTAGAGGTATCAGTATATGATTTATCCATACATAGATGTCGACTCTTGTAGATGTTTAACTCGAGACATAGTGATGGAGGAAGAAATGTGAAGACAAAAGAGATGGTATTTGCAGCATTATTCGCTGCGTTAATTGGGGTATTGGGCTTGATTCCACCGATTCCACTAGGCTTTATACCCGTACCAATAACCGCACAAACGCTAGGCGTCATGTTAGCGGGCTGCTTTTTAGGGAAAAAGACGGGAACGATTAGCTTGATCTTAATTATCGTTTTGGTTGCTATTGGTTTACCTTTATTATCTGGTGGCCGTGGAGGAGCTTCGGTTTTCGTAGCGCCGACGGTCGGGTATTTTCTAAGCTGGCCATTCGCCGTATTCTGTATTGGATATGCCACGGAAAAGGTATGGCCAAAGTTAACTATTTGGAAATTGATCATCATCAATTTTGTATTTGGTGTAGTACTGATTAGTTTAATTGGCGCTCCGGTGATGGCTCTTATGACAGGTACATCGATCTGGGCCGGACTTGTGGGTGCTACGGCATTCTTACCAGGGGATTGTATTAAAGCAGTCATTGCAGCCATTATTGCGCTTCAATTGAAAGCTATTAGCCCGATTGAAGATAAGGTAAACAACGCCTAGATAAGCGATTTCCAATCATTCAATTACATAATGTTAATGGGTGTGATGAGAGATGAATTTAGTAGAACAATTTCTGGAAAATGCAGCAAGGCAACCGGATAAAGTGGCGTTATCTCATTGTGAAGAGAGTCGTACGTATTCGGCATTAATGCAGCGAGTGAAGCAAATCGCCCGGGGACTACAGCAAAATGGTCTCATCCATGATAAAGTAGCTATTTTGTCTGGGAATCGCATCGAATTTGTGGAAGTTTTTCTGGGGGCTATTTATGCAGGGTGCGTACCTATTCCTCTAGATCCGAAATGGAGCAGTAAAGAAATAAATGCAATAATACAAGAGTGCCAGCCGAAAATAATGTTTATAGAGACTAGATTCATTAAGAATCTAGTCTTTCAGGCTATAGAACCAGCAATACTAACTTTTGGCGATAAAGATATTGGTTCTTATGATGACTGGATGGAAGCTTTAAAGCCGGAAGCTAAAATGGATGAAACGAATCCATTATTGTTCATTGGTTTCACTTCAGGAACAACTGGAACGCCTAAAGGGTTCATGCGTACTCACTTGTCCTGGATCAAAAGCTTTAAGGCAACAAGCGAAGCATTTGAACTGGATACGATCGAGGATATAGTCGCACCAGGTCCTCTCGTTCACTCCTTATCATTATTCGCATTAATGCAGAGTTTATATAGTGGTGCGACCTTTCACATGGTACAACAATTTGACTCAAAAGAAGTTTTAGAGCTGTGCGGGAAGTTTCCAAATACAATCTTGTTTGTCGTGCCTACAATGATTGAATCTATGCTGCAGCAGGCACTGCCGGGAAAGACGCAAATTCAAGCCATCATTAGTTCAGGTGGGAAGTGGACCGAAGCATCCAAGCATAGGAGTAAAGAAGTGTTTAGCGGTGCTAAGATTTATGAATATTACGGCTCTTCTGAAGCAAGTTACATTAGTTATTTGGATGTTCATGACGAGCGTAAAGTGAATTCAATTGGCAAGCCTTTTTCGGGTGTGGAGATATCCATTCGGGATGAATATTCTCAGGAGGTTCCCTTTGGGGTCGTTGGGCAGCTCTACATACGAAGTGAGATGATGTTCACAGGCTATTATCATTTGCGCGAAGAAACGAAAAAAGTTTTTAAAGACGGTTGGCTTATCCTTGGAGATTATGTATATCTGGATGGGGATGGCTATTTGTATTTAGCGGGACGTTCCAAAAATATGATGGTGACCGGCGGGCTCAACGTATTCCCGGAGGAAATAGAGTCTTTGCTGCTGCAACTTCCGGAAATTCATGAAGTCATGGTGCTGGGAATGTCAGATCCTTATTGGGGAGATCAGGTGACGGCACTTGTGAAATGGAAAGGTCCACATCGGTTATCTATTGAAGAAATAAAAAAATATTGCCGTCAGCATTTAGCAAGTTACAAAGCACCTAAGCAGCTCATCACAGTAGATGAATTCATTTACACCAGCAGCGGCAAATTAGCTCGCCAAGCAATGAAAAATTACATAAAGAGAGTGATGGTATGACAGAAGCTGTGATTGTCATGGCAAAACGTACGCCGATCGGCAGAATGGGCGGCGTTCTAAGTCAGCTTGAACCGGAAGGCTTATTAGCACCTCTTATTAAGCATATTGTAGCAGAAACGAAATTGCCTCAGGAATCCATTGATGATGTGATCATAGGCAATGTCGTCGGTCCAGGTGGGAATATAGCAAGAGTTGCAGCACTGGAAGCAGGCCTGCCGGTCTCTGTGCCTGGAGTTACGGTTGATCGGCAGTGCGGTTCAGGCCTTGAGGCTATAAATATAGCGGCACGTCTTATACAAAGTGGCGCAGGGGAGATTTATTTAGCAGGTGGTGTGGAAAGCACAAGCCGAGCACCATGGAAAATGGCCAAGCCAGAAACACTAATGGGTGTGCCGAGGCTCTATACACGAGCTCATTTTACCCCAAGCTCCTATGGCGATCCCGATATGGGTATAGCCGCAGAGAATGTCGCCAATAAATACGCCATATCCAGAGAAGATCAAGACCTATATGCCCTGAAAAGTCATCAAAAAGCGATTCATGCTCAGCAAACAGGTCGTTTTCAGCAGGAAATCGTGCCTCTTCATGTTCATGGCGATTGGATCACCGAGGATGAATGTCCAAGAGCCAATACGAGCCTCGATAAGCTACAAAAATTACCACCTATATTTCTGGAGCAGGGTACGGTAACTGCTGGAAATACCTGTCCGCTCAATGATGGAGCCGCTCTTGTATTAATCATGTCTCGTGATAAATGTGAGGAGTATAAGCTAAAGCCTATCCTGCGTATAGTGGATGCTCAAGCGGCTGGAATAGATCCGAATCTTTTAGGTATGGGTCCGGTTCCTGCTGTTCAAAAGGTGCTGGGTCGTCAACAGCTGTCGGTGGCTGATCTTGACATCGTGGAATTTAATGAAGCATTTGCCTCACAAGTATTGGCTTCACTTCATCAGCTTCAGATTCCAGAGGAGAAAGTCAATCTGGGAGGCGGCGCACTCGCTATTGGTCATCCCTATGGTGCGTCAGGGGCTATATTAATGACGCGTTTATGTGCTGAAATGCTATATAATCCTTACAAAAGAGGACTTGCCACGCTCGGTATTGGCGGGGGTATGGGGATCGCTACGATCGTTGAGGCCATGGAATGAATAGGCTGCAGCATCAGCTATATATTACAGCAGAGTGGATTACTCAGTATGCACACAGTATTGAAGCCCCTCTGCAGAGCATACAGGGTAATCTTGTTGCTCCTGCGACAATGCCTATCATTTTCTGGCAAGAATTTGATATTCCATGGATAGATGGGAGTGAATCCTTCATTCACGGTTCACAGAATTTTTCATATGAGGCCCCGATTACGGCGGGCATGATCTTAGACTGTGAGTTAGCCTTAACAAAGGTTGAGCGAAAATCCGGGAGACAAGGGATATTGACCTTGTATACACATACGCTTATATGTACATGTGAAGGTGAGCATATTGTCACAGCAGAAACGGTGTTAATTCGGGTAGGTGATGAGCATTGAAGAAACGAATAACAGTTGAAGCAATTCATCGTTATGCTGCTGCTTCTAAAGATACAGCAGATATTCATTTAGATGCTGAAGCCGCTGGAAATGCAGGATTTAAGCGGCCTATCGTACATGGTATGTATATCATGGGATTGGCGCAATCCCTTTATATTCGTGAGCATCCAGAACAATGGATCACAACGTATGAACTGAAATTTCTAAATCCACTTTTAGTAGATTCGGAAGTGATTTTTGATTTTAAAGATGTCAGAAGCCATATTCTAGTAACCGTTTCAGAAGTAGATGGCGAAATGATTGCATCCGGTACATTGTCAGTGAAAGAGAAGCTACCATGAAAAAAGTAGCGATCATAACAGGATCAACGAGGGGAATAGGGCGCAGTATTGCTGTACATCTAGCGCAGTCCGGTTATAAGGTTGTTGTGAATGGGACCAATCAAACGTTTATCAACCAAGTCGTACAGGAAATTCATGAAGCGGGTGGCGTTGGGATGGGCTACTGTGCCGATATTGCTGATCCGAACTTAGTTACAGCCATGATAGATACTGTTATCGCTGAATATGGACGCATTGATGTGCTGATCCATAATGCCGGCAATTTACATGATCAAAAAATGGTCCGTATGACCGATGAAGAGTGGAATTCTGTACTGGATGTTCATTTGAATGGAGCCTTTTATACGATTCAGCGGGTCCTTTCGCATATGCAGAAGAACGGAGGAGACATCATTCTGATGACTTCTACTGCGGGGTTAACAGGTTCTGTTGGGCAGGTGAATTATAGTGCTGCGAAAGCTGGAATACTCGGCATCGTGTGGACGCTCGCAGCCGAATTGAAGAAACATCAGATCAGGGTAAATGCCATTGCACCAGCAGCCTTAACAGATATGACGAAGCCTATCATTGATCATCTAACGAAAAAGTACAACCAGCGTAATGAGCCATTTCCAGAATTCTGGCGGGTAGGAGAAGCAGAGGATATCGCTCGTTTCGTGGCCGCTTTATTAGCACAGCCTGATCCAGAGTTAACAGGTGAAATATTTGGTGTGAACGGCTCTAAGGTGACAAAATGGCAAAAACCTCAGCCTGTCTTTTCCGAAGACAACATCGACGCATTCTTCGCTACATGGTACCGACAGAAGGGAAGTTCATAGATGCTTACATTCAATCAAGTACATTTTTATTATAAAAAGGGACAGCCTGTTGTAGATAATATCAGCTTTACAATCGAACCTGGTGAGTTCGTAGCGATTGTTGGTGCTAACGGTTGTGGTAAATCTACCATCGCTAAGCTGATGGATGGATTGGTACTTCCGAAGGAAGGAAGCGTTAAGTTTAACCATCTTGAGTCGTCAATTCCAGAAGAGCTTATCCAAATACATGAACAGATCGGTTTGGTTTTCCAAAATCCAGAAGATCAATTCATTACCACAACTGTTAAGGATGAGGTGTTATTTGGACTCGAAAATATTCGTGTCCCCCGTGAAGAAATGCTAGATCGTCTCCATCATGCTCTGCAAGCTGTTCAAATGGAAGGTTATTTAGAAAAGATGCCTCACGAGTTATCCGGCGGTCAGAAACAGCGTGTAGCAATTGCGGCTATTGTAGCCATGCGCCCTGAAATGATTATCTTTGATGAGGCAACTTCGATGCTTGATCCACAGGGGAGAGAACAAATCATTTCCATTATGCATGAGTTGCACCGGCAAGGCATGACGATTGTTCACATCACTCATCATATGGAGGAAGTGTTATCAGCTGAGCGCATGCTCCTAATCCATCAGGGGAGACTCGAATACGATGGCGATCCGCTGAGATTTTTTGAAACGATGAATGCTGCTGACTACCAACTACAATTGCCTTTTGCCGTGAGACTTCATCAAAAGCTCCAACAAAAATCTCCACTGATAGCGGATTGGAAGGAGATGATTCGCTCACAATGGTCTACCAACTAGACAATGTAAGTGTGTATTATTCTGGTCAAGTTGCCTTGCACCAAGTAAGCTGCACCATTCAAGAAGGAAAGTGGCTATCTGTCATTGGGCAGACCGGTGCGGGTAAATCTACGTTTGTTAAAGTGCTGAAGGGATTAATACCTAGCATAGATGGAGACTATTTGATTAGTCATCAGCCCGTTGATCGGGATGCTAAAGGCCAACTGAAGGTTATCCCGGAGATCGGTTTTGTTTTTCAATATCCCGAGCATCAGTTGTTTGAAACGTCGGTTTATAAGGAGCTTGCCTTTGCACCGAAACAACATGGATACTCAAACCAGCAGATCAAAGAGAGAATTCAAAGCATTTTGCCACTAGTAGGTCTTTCAGAAGAGCTTCTTACATTACCACCATTTCAATTAAGTGGGGGGCAGAAGCGCCGGGTAGCGATCGCCTCTGTGTTAATGATGGACCCGAAGGTACTTATTGTGGATGAACCAACTGCGGGTCTCGATCCGGTCAGTCGAGTAGCTATGTTACAGTTATTAAAGAATTGGCAGCAACAAAAGAATCGCACCCTGATCTTTGTGTCACACCAAATGAAAGATGTCGCAGAGTACTCTGACGAGGTCCTCGTATTTCATGAAGGTCATATCATGGGGCATTATAATACCAACACTATATTTCTAGAACAACCACAATTACTAGAGGAACTTGGTTTGTCATTACCAGAGTCTGTTCAGTTCTTAAAGCTGGTTGAGGAGTTATCCGGTCGGAAGATTGAGGTCACGAGCTGTAGAGAAGAAGATATTTGGAACGCAATCATGCCAATCTGGAATACAAGGAGCGTCTAAATGGCTAATACCGTATTAATAGGTCAATATCTGGAGACGCATTCCATATTCCACCGGCTGGACCCGCGGACAAAAATTTTAAGTATCACTGCGATTATGCTGAGCTTCTTGATGCTAGAGTCCAGCTTAAGCTACGTGGCCGCTACCATTGTTGTTACTGTTTTATTGATAATATCGAAGATTCCGACTCATGTTATTTGGAGAGGAATTAAGCCTATTTTATTTATCTTATCATTTACTTTTCTATATCATGTGATCTTCACCAAAGGAAGCGTCATTTGGTCTTGGTCATTCATCGAGTTAACCAGGGAAGGATTGCAAAATGGGATTCGTTTCGTCTGGCGTATTGTTTTACTCGTCTTGCTAGCTTCCATTCTAACGTTAACAACACAACCGCTAACTTTAGCCCATGGTCTTGAAAAATTGCTATCACCACTATCCAAACTTAACGTTCCCGTAGAGCAGTTTTCATTAATGATTGTCATTGCGATACGGTTTATCCCGACAATTCAGCAGGAGCTAGATCGAATTCTCCTGGCTCAAAAGGCCAGAGGTTTTGATATAAAGACTTTATCGTTACCCAAACGTTTGTTATCTTATATTCCGATTCTAGTTCCATTACTCTTTACAACTATTCAGCGTGCTGAACAACTGACATACGCTATTGATGCACGTGCTTACGGTAATGGAAAAGGAAGAACCCGTTTTAAACAATTGAAATTTCAGAAAATAGATTATCAAGCAGGAGCCATAGCCATTTTCGTTGCATTGATCCCAATCTTATTATTGATATGAATGATCTTATCGTGGAGGCGCCTATCATGGAATGGAATACCCGTATCACCGAATTATTGCAAATTAAGTATCCGATCATTCAAGGAGGACTTGCCTATTTGGGTTATGCAGACCTTGCGGCTGCAGTATCAAATGCTGGGGGACTGGGGCAAGTCACAGCCATGAGTCTCCCGAGTGCAGATGCACTTCGTCAAGAAATTGTGCGTACTCGTCAATTAACAGACAAGTCGTTTGGTGTGAACTTTGCTATTGGCATGCACGGTGCATCCTATGTGGACCGAGTGCAGGTCGCGATTGACGAGCAAGTACCCGCTTTTACGATTACAGGCGGAAACCCTGCCGAGATATTAGGGATGTTGAAATCTACGGATATCCCTACGCTGGTGCTTGTTTCTTCAAGGAGACAGGCACAAAAAGCTGAACAACTAGGTGCATCCGCTGTTATTATTGTGGGGCAGGAGGGTGGAGGACACTTAGGACGTGACGATGTTGGAACCATGGTGCTTGTTCCTCAGGTAGTCGATGCCGTTTCGATTCCCGTCGTTGCCTCTGGTGGGATCGGGGATGGTCGGGGATGGATGGCTGCCCACGCACTTGGTGCAGAAGGCATTGAAATGGGGACGCGATTTATTGCTACTCAGGAATGTGTCCATGCCTCATCCTCCTATAAAAAGGCCTTAATTGAGAGTTCAGAAAATGATACGGTTGTAATTAAACGTTCGATCCAATCTCCTGCCAGAGCATTGCGAAGTGAATATGTCGATAAAATTCTTGAAATTGAGCGCGTGTCATCAACGTATGAAGCATTAAAAGACTATATCAGCGGTGAAGCCAACAAACGTTGGATTTACGATGACCTAAAAGAAGAAGGTTTCGGCTGGGCAGGCCAAGTAACCGGTATGATCCATGATATCCCAACCGTGTCTGAGTTGATTGACAGAATGGTTAAGGATGCAGAAAATATTCGTGAAAAATGGAGGACTTGATCCTCGATCCTCACCTAGAACCGACATCTAACCTTATTTAAAAACAAGGGGGTGTCCCAAACAGCCATCGAGAAAACTTCTGATATACATCGCGACGGCTGAAACATTGGGACGTCTATTAAACCAGCTAATGGAACGGCCGCCCAGATATTTAAAAATTTTGGCGCTCTCCTCATATGAGATCCGTCTGCTGGGATGCAAGACGGATCTTATTTTTTGTTCGATACATTTCAAGTGTTGCATAATGATAAATTATCGTTTGGTCTAGGGACTGCTCGGTAGAATACCACTTATATGAGTATTTTGCATAATTCCGTTTTTGTTTAAAAGGCGTAAGAATTTACCCTAATTTAGAGCTAACGAGTCGTGCGACGTTAAAAATGGTGTCAATGGTTTTATTCTTTATAAAAGCCTATTTTAAACATTTGATACCAATCTTATAGTTTGCTTTCTTCCATTACCCTCCAATATTTAAGAATTACTTTAGCAAATTCAACCGCTGATGTTCCGTTAGCAGTAATATTGATTCCCACTAGCCACAACAAACCGAATGCTTCAATTAGTATCGGCCTATATCCGTGAGCTAAATGATTCTGATGAAGGAGGTCGCTCTATCATTCAATGACATGGAATCTATTGTGAATTCTCCGAAAATCCCTGGACCATTGAAGATAAAGGCACCGTCTACTGCAATATTTGTACAGACATTCTCTGTTCTCATCGCGAATGACGGAGAGCTGCGCACGGAGTGGTTGGAGAGACTATTGCCTATTTTTGAGCAGTATGATTATCTGCCGCGTCTGCTTACACATAAAAACACGCATAACCGAGAAAAGTAATCGTTGGAGCTTATAGCAGACAGTAAACTGATTATCGCGGATCTAACCGGTCAATCCCCTGAAGTGTATTTCGCGGCGGGATATGCGATTGGTTTGAACATCCCGGTGGTATGGACCGTGAACAGCAGTGATGCCGAGATGCATCCTGTAAAAATAAAGGAGATCCGTCCCATTGTTTGGGATACAGTTGAAGAGCTTGCGGTAATACTTAAGCAAAGGTTAATTTATAGAAGAACTCAGGATATATAAGGTCATAATATAAACTGTCCATGTTGATTCATTCAGTTGAATTAATTATACTTATTAACATCGAGTTAACATGGAGGAACGGTATTTGATTACAAAAACAAGTAGCGATACGAATAAATTGAATGACGACACAACAAAAACTCGCTTATTGGACGCAGGGCTACGTATTTTTGGCATGTATGGATATGAAGGTGTCCGTACGCGCACACTTGCAGATGAAGCGGGTGTCAACCAATCGGCGATCCCCTATTATTTTGGCGGAAAAAAAGGGCTGTACCTGAAAGTTGCTCATCGTTTGGCAGAAACGGTGAATGATGTTTTTTTGGAAAGGGCTTTAGAAGAGGCGGAAGGAAGCGATAGACTCACCAAGGAAGAAGCCGCAGAATCGCTTAAGGCAGTAATGATTCAATTTTCCAAATCGATGATTGGCAATCAGGAAACAAATATAAGAAGTGTCTTTCTTGCTAGAGAACAACTGCAACCTACTGAAGCTTACGATATCTTGTACGAGAAATTTTTTCAGCCCTTGCACCAAATCATTTCCGTATTAGTAGGGAAATTAATTGATTTAGACGCAGAAGATCAAAAGACGATTTTAGTCGCTCATGCCATCGTTGGACAGTCGCTTGCCTTCTCGGTAGCTAAAGAAACCTATCTTCGACGTCAAGGTATCAAGGATTTGGATGAAGCGCATATTGCTCTCATCTCCAGGGAGCTTGGTGAGCTGGCGATTCGCGCATGTAAAGGATAAACCTTCATGAAGTGAGATAACAACAGATTGTGTGGAATGGGACGTGAGGGGAGAGAGCGTAGTTTCTACCTCACGTCCTATTTTTTATTTTTACCAGGTAGCCCGCATAAGCCGTGTGGAATTTCTGTTTAGTTCAATTCCTCTGTCTTCACCCACAATAACAGTTCCGCCTAGATTGATTACCTTATTTCCAATCGCACAATTGGGTTCAAAGGCAAATACCATCCCGGCTTTTAGTTCCGTATCTAATCCGATGGAGGGGATCGGCATCATATTGCCGTACTCTTTCGTCTCAGGCAATCGGGCAATCTCGTCACCGACCCCGATAAGACCGAAAGGACTGATGGAATGAATGAGAGGATGAACATGCCAACCACCTGCCTCGCGCATCGGTTCATTCATTGCTTTGACAACATCTCCAAATTTCGTTCCGTGGCGAAGCTCTTTCACACCATTTTCATAAGATTGTCTTGCTGCCACAGCTGCCTTCTCAAAATCCGGATGCACGTTGCCTACGGCTATTGAGGGTTGATGCTGCGTTTCCAGCATTCCAAACGATGAAAATACCTCAGCCAAAATGATATCTCCTTCTTGAATAACCCGAGGCTCTTCTGGACGGTAGGTCCACGCTGGCGGCCCCCATCCCACAAACTCTGATCCTGATCCCATCAATATCATAGTGGTAAATCCGACATGTTCAGCACATGCATTCATGGCTGCTGCATAGATCTCATTTTCTCTAACACCGGGTCGGGTAGCTTCAAGCATAGCTTGACACATTTTTTCCCCAACATTCGCTGACCATTTCAATACTTCGATTTCCTCTGGACTTTTAACAGCAGTCAGCGTAAAGAACACGCGCCCGACCGGCTTAAACGTCGCATTCGGCAATTCCTTCAATATAGTTTGCCACGTATTATAAGGCATGGCACCATCGAAGTAATAGGGAGGATAAGGTTCAAGACCAATAACACCGAATGTGTTATTTTTCAACCTCAGGTCTTCTATAATCTTGACAATAGTAGTCCCCACTTTTCCGACATACATATTTTCCGGTCGTATCCAGCCTTGCGTATTCGTATATCGAGCTTGAATATGATCTTCCACAGAGGTTGCTAAGAACACGACAGAGATCGGTTCTTCGTCTTTCGGAAAAATGACAATAGAGCCTGGACGTTCATTAGTAAAGTAAGTATCCGGGGCAAAGACAGCAGGGAACGTGCCTTCTCGATCCCCATAGACGATCAGAGCATCTACATGCTCTTCCTCCATTAGCTGATTTGCAATGTTCCATCTACGATCTCTTTCGGAAAGTGAAAAAGCAGGGAATTTCGTCTCATGAGCACTCATATAGATTTCTCGGCTCCCTTCAATTGGATAATGTTGATGATTTTTGCAAGCTAAGTATAATTCATTCAGATGAATTAATCAATTGAATTAATCGGGATCGATATCGGAGTTCACTTTCCCTTCAAGATAATAAAAAAACATCCTGCCCCTATTTTTGAATATGCCGATTTCTAGTCGAACACATCAATATAAAGGAAGGATGTGGGGATATTTGAGGCTATTCATTTTTCATTAGTAACAATAGGGTTTACAATCCCACTGCTCATTTTTTTGAATAGCAGGATCGCAAGAAGTAAAGCGATGCTTACAGCAGCCAAACCTACCCAATTCAAATTCAGGACAGAGGTACGGCTGATGACAAGCCCGCCTAATCCAGATCCCAGCGCAAAACCAAATTGGATGAAGGAAGTATTTACGCTTAGGGCAATGTCCGGATTTCGAGGTACCAGAGTGACCAGAAATAGCTGCTGGGCAGGTGAAATACTCCAGGTTGCTAACATAAAGATCATTAAAACCAAGATCAATACAAAGAGATTGACACCGGCTAGAGCGAATAAAAGGAGAGTTGCTCCTTGTAACAGAAGTCCGAAACAAATTGTAAATTTCGATCCCTTTGCATCTGCTAATTGTCCACCTAGTTTTGATCCGACGAAGCTGCAAATTCCCGCCAAGAATAGAATGCCACTAATTTCGGTTATGGAAAGAGAAGATGTGGCTTGCAAGAAAGGCGTAATATAAGTAAATAGCGTAGAGTAGCCACCGATATAAAATAAAGTAATAACCAAGGCAGTCAGAATTTTTGGGTTTTTTAAGATGGAGAGCTGCATCCTGAGGGTGACTGCTTCTTCTTCTTTAATTGCCGGAACCTTTTTATAGATGATGAGCAATGGAAGAACGCTTAATAAACCGATCAAAATAAACAAAACTCTCCATCCAAACATCTCGCTAAAAAATGTGCCAATCGGAACACCCAGCACGAGCGAGCTGCTGAGTCCCATCAAAATAATGCCGATAGCACGGCCTCTTCTTTCTTTTTCAACCAGTCGAGTAGCTACTGCCATGGCTACTACGGTAGCAATTCCTCCACTAACCCCTTGAATAATTCGTACCCATAGTAATGTTTCGTAAGAAAGGTTTACAAACATAAGTCCATTGCTAGCAATAAACACACTAAGGGTAGCCATAAGTAGCTTCTTGCGATCTACATTTATCGTTAAAGCAATCAGAATCGGAGCGACAATGGCCGCTGCGAGAGCAAATACAGTCACCAATAACCCAGCTTCAGAAGTAGTTACTCCCAAATCCACGGCGATCATTTCAATGATTCCTGTAATAATGTATTCAATGGTTCCGATCAGAAAAACAGCAAGTGCCAGGACATAGATGATTAGGTTATTTTTCAATTCAAGCCACTCCTCCTTCCGTTATCTATTTATTATTGGAATTTGTATTTCCATTAATTGTGCATCTTGTTTTGTAGATAACGGTAAATATATTTCCCTACCAGGTTCGTTTTCCTTGATCAGATAGTTATTTTCCTCAATCCATTTCGCTAAATCAACACAGGCTGTACAAGCAAAGGTAGAATCCGAACGAAAGGCCATTGTGGCCATCATCGGCTCAGGAGGAAGGGTCCGTAGTTGAAATCTATCTGATGATAATGGAAACTCGCGGGTTAAAAAATATCCGACTTCAAATTCAAACTCATCCTCTTGTTCGTCTATTTCTTTCCACAAAACGATCTGGGGACTTTGAGCCAATTGGCGAGTTTCCTTTGTTAATAATTGATTAAATGTACGAAAGAGATCTGGAATGTCTTCTTCTCTCCCGCGCGCTTTCAAAGAAAGAAACGGTTGAGCACCTTCTGCTTTGATCCTGATTTCTTGTCCTGTTTCCACTTGCCCCTCTCTTTCTATAAGTTGCATACGCTCCTCAATCCTGGCGAGCTTGGCTTGTTCCATATCGATGATATGCTGGATTTCACTTTTTTTCAGCTTAAACATCCCTTGAATATGTTCCAAAGTAATATCTTCGCGGAGCAACTGAATAATTTGTGGCAATGTGAACCCCAATTCTTTATAGATAAAGATTCGGTTGAGCTCAAGAAGCTGGTCTGCTGAATAGTAACGGTAGCCGGTGCCCTGATCCACCTTTCTCGGCTTTAACATGCCAATCTGGTCATAATAGCGCAATGTTTTTAAGGAGACCTTGCTTAGCCTGGAAAACTCACTGATTTTAAACAAAATATCACCTCCAATCTATAACATAATGGAAGTATATAGTTTCCCGTGCAGGGGAAAGTCAAGTGTGCGAAGTTTTCATTCAAGTAAGAACATTTTCAGTTTTTTATCTATAAATACGGAATCTGGTTCATGCTGTCCGATACCTGCGCAATGCCCCCACTTCGATTCAATCGGGAGGAAGAGTGCATCAGGCATATGTTGTGCCTCATATTTGTTATCTTGGGGAGGAAAGAAAAGGTCCGTGCTTCCCGGCATGACCAGTGTCCGTGCTGTAATCCTGCTTAATGCAAGTTCAAAATCGCCGTCATACACCGGATTTGCGCTAATATCGCCGGTGATTCCGGTACGCAGCATGGTGATCAGGTCATTGGCGTCAAAGGTCAACAACACTTGATCCCAGTAATCCACGAGATATTCCTCCAGTGTGTGGTAGCCCTCTTGCTGATAGAGCTGCTCGAGATAATAAGCCTGGGAGAAGCCCCAAGCCGCATAGACCCGACCCATGGCTGCTAATCCCGCTTTAGGTTGCTGCGTGTAAAAGCCATTTTTCCAGGCAGAATCAGCCTGAAGGGCAGAGATCATTCCTTCAAATACAACCTTTGCATGTGGCCGGGTCTTTGCAGTCCCTCCGAATGGAGCGATTCGTTCAACCATATCCGGATAGCTTGCTCCCCACTGAAAGGTCTGTACGGCTCCGAGTGACCAGCCTACGACGAGGGCAATTTTCGTAATGCCAAACTTCTGGGTAACCAGTTGATGCTGCAACCGCACATTGTCATGAATCGAAACCTGCGGAAAATTAGCTTGGTGATATGGCGGAGGCGTATTGCTTGGCGAGGAGGATAGTCCATTGCCCAACATATTAGGGATAATGATAAAATACTTTTCCGGGTCCAGTGCCTTACCAGGTCCGATTAGCCATTCATTATCAGTATGCAGACCTGCAAACCAGGTGGGGTACACAATCACATTATTTTTTGCTGCATTTAGCGTTCCGTAGGTTTTGTAGGCGAGAACGGCATGTGGCAGGGTGACGCCAGATTGCAGCAGAACATCCCCCAGTTCAAAAATTTCATAATCTCTCATGTGAAAATCTCCTTTTCATAGCTAAAGATGAATTGTCTTTCTTGTCATCACTCTACGATGATGCTATTGTTAAGTCAAAGAAACGTTTCTGAATAGAACGTTCATTTTTTTTGAATTAAGGGGGTGGGATGTACCATGGAATTGCGCCAACTAAAAACCTTTCATACGCTTGCTTCCACACTCAACTTTAGCCGCGCTGCAGAAGTGCAAAACTATGTCCCCTCAACGGTTACGATGCAGATGAAATCATTGGAGGAAGAACTGGGTGTCAAGCTGGTGGACAGATTGGGTAAAAAAGTGATCCTGACCGATGCGGGGAGAAGTTTTCTGCGCTATGTAGACAACATATTGAGTGAGCTTGAAGAAGCACAGCATGCCGTCAAGCAATCTGGCGAGGTGACAGGTACGGTGGTCATAAGTGCGGATGAAACGTTGTGTACGTACCGGCTGCCGGCTGTACTGCGCCGATTTCGCTTACGTTATCCAGGGATTCGGCTGATGTTTCGACCTCTGGCTACTCCGAACCTCAAACAGAGCTTACGGGAAGGGGACGCGGACATTATTTTCATGCTGGATGAGAACAAGGGCGAAACCGGATTCTGCGGAGAGAAAATGCTGGATGAACCCTTTTATGTATTGGCAGCGCCCGATCATCCTTTGGCTGCACGAACGGCGTTGACGATTGAAGATTTTAATGGTGAGACCTTTTTGCTGACGGAGAAGGGATGCTCCTATCGCACGTTTTTTGAGCAAAGTCTTTCACAGAAAGGCATGGGGGGGATTACTGAATTGGAGTTTAACAGCGCAGAAGCCATTAAACAATGTGCAAAAATAGGAATGGGTATCGCCATATTACCAGAAATGGCTGTGGCAGCAGAAGTGAATCGGGGAGAACTGGTTCCGTTGCCGTGGGATTTGACCGCCACATCGTTTGCAACCCAAATGTTTTGGCATGAAGAGAAGTGGATCTCGCCTGCGATCGAAGCCTTTTTGAACATAAGTCGGGATACATTTTTGAAAAGTAGCACCCTGTAGAATGTTGGCGTTTCTTCGCAAAAATGGGCTGGGATCATGCTTACTAACGCATTGCAAATCATCCGCGAGCATGTAGTAGGTGCGGATCAGCTGATCCTTATCGGGCACATCGCCGGAGGCGTGATCGCCTAGCGAGCAGGGTTATTTTCTTAACTTAACTGGTATTGGGATATGCCTAATGGACTCTATTGGATGATATAGTAGCATCCATGGACCTGAAAAACGCATAACATCCTTAATTCTTTGACGATAATCCCGTTTGTAACAATGGATAGGGCACTTTGCACAAGCCGTTTTCTCTTCACCGAATTGGCAGAGGGATAATCTTTTAATGGCATAATCATTTAAGTCCTGACATTCCTCGCAGAACACTTTTTGATGATGTTTTTTCTTACAATATATACGAATCATTTTTGAAACAATTTCTTTTTCTCTTTGAATTTTAGGACCATCATTCAACTGCCGGTTTACTTTTTTTGTCATAATTGAAAGCTCCCTTTCAATGTTATAAAAATGCATTATACATTAACTATATCATCAAATTATTAAAGAAAACTGGTATATCTTCTACATATCTAAGGCATTTTTACATGAAGCTGGGATCTGTCGGAGGACAAAAACATACACGCATAAGAAGTCGCTGAAACCGCGGCTTTTTTGTTTTAACGATGTAAGTTCTTGTCACGAGCTAAGGACAAGAACTTATATTCATAGCCGATTAGATAATTGTCTAATGTTACAGCATCATACTATATTTTTTGTTGACAGTTTTTAGCAATAAGAAGATAATAATTGTAACTATGGAAGAGGGAGGGAGGACAGGAAACCAGTTTAATTTGAATGGAATTTGTAAACGTATGGATTCGGTTGTACCTCGCATATTAACCCTTTAAAGGAGTGTAGTCATGTACGATAAAATCGTAGACATTTTGTGCTCTATCAAAGAAGAGCAACCGGAACTCCGCCAATCCCTGTCCCCCGAAACGGATCTGAACAACGATATAGGCCTCGATTCTCTGCAAATGATCCAGTTTATGCTCAAAGTCGAGGATCAGTTGAACGTGGTCATTGACTATGACCAATTCGATTACGAACATCTCCAATCGATCGACGCATTTATCACTTTTCTGAAAAGCTGCCAGCCGCAGGAGCAGCCATTGTACGAAGATGTCAAGCAATGAAGCCGGCGTGATTCCGAAAATCGTTATGGGTACCTTCGATCCCGAAACGCGTTGGAGGGATCCGGATCTCGCCCGGCTACCCGCTATGCCCGATAAGGACCGAGAATCAATTGTCCTGTGTATGGACGAGCTGCTTTTTCCATTTTGCGGGCCGGACGATATCCTCTACAGCCGCTGCAAAATCGATCCAGCGCTGTACGAATACCTGAACGGTTTGGGCTTTTCTTTTCGAAACCTTTATCACTATGATTTGAACGATGAGAAAGAGCCCCTGCCTGAACCGGACGTTTTTAAGCGGTGCATGTTCAGGCTTGCGGCCGATCAAGCCCAATGTCATATACCGGCAAACAGGATGCTGCAGGCGGCCGGTTCCGTTTATCGTGAGGGTTCGGTCTTGCCGGAATCTATCTCACCCATGAATGCCGCCGGAGATTTACGGCAAACACAATCAAATGATGAAGCGATGTTCACCTGCGCCGCAAAAAATCTGTCTCCGTACGCCATTACGGCAGATACGGAAGCTTACCTACATGCCGCCGGACCGTTTGGTCCTTTGCCGGACCTTGAGACGGTTGTGCGTGTTAACTCCAAGATGTACTCCAATCGGCTCCTGGCTAGAATCGGTGAGAAGTGCTACGGCACGGAGGCGAACAGCGCAGCGGAAATGGAAGCGGCCGGAAATGCGCTTCTGAAGCGGGGGCCGTATCTGTTGAAAGATCCCTTCGGCGTTTCGGGCAAGGGCAATCTGCTCATCGACAGCGAAGCCATTCATCGAAGGATAGTGGAGCACCTGCATAAACAAGAGGGAATCGGATTGCGCTCTCAATTCCTACTGGAACCCCTGCTGTTGAAAGAGACCGACTTCAGTTCTCACTGGTTAATCGGGGAGAACGGAGAGATAGAGTTCATCTCGGTTCAGCGAATGATTAATCACCAGCAAAATTACGGCGGGTCTATCAAAGCGGATGAAGCTTTTATACGCCAGCTGGAGAACGCCAGCTATTTCAGCGTGATGGAGAAAGCGCTCCGGCTTCTGGCGGATGACGGCTATCACGGCTTCGTCTGCTTCGACTCCATGATACTGGAGGACGGGGAAGTCGTATCCATTGTGGAGATTAACGCCCGCAAGTCCATGGGCCTCATTAATGCTTATCTTGATAAATACTGGGAAACGTACGGCCTTACCGGCTGGCTTACGTTCTTGTCCCTTGGTCTTCCGGAAGGCTTCGCGATCGGGAGACTGCTGTACGCTATGCGCGTATCCGATCTTCTGTTGACAGCACCCGGGGGGTACGGGATCGTTCCTCTCTCATCCAATACGGTAATGGTGAACGAGATTCTGACCTCTCGCCGTATCGCTGAGGGAACGCAGAACAAACGAGGCATGCCGAAGGGACGGCTGTATGTATCGGTGGTGGGCCGTGACGACGGACACCGCAGCGAACTGGTCGAAAGCCTGCGGCAGGTGCTCGCCGACTTGTCCGTTAAAGTGTACAACTAAATCTGGAACTCGGGGGCTGCGCATGAATTCATCTTCGGTTACCTTGCTGGCGTCGGGGAATTCGCTCGGCGCATACATTCCGGCTATGCATCTGCACACGTACCTGCAAGGCAGAGGAGTCGGAACAGACGTTCACGTTCTGGAGAACTTGTATCACGAGGAAGTCCGGCATAAGATTCGGTCCACCAAAAAAGCATTCCATGCGGATTTCTCCGTTGCTCGTATGGGTCATAAGTTGGCCAAGCCTGTTGACTCTTCCCTGGACGAGGAAGCGGTCCAGAGGCTGCTGGACGGCTGGAAACGGGCCGGTGTCTCCAGCTTTGCAGTGTTTACCGGCTTCTGGCTGCCGATCCTGGAGCGCTATAAGGCAGCTGTCGACAGCCCCTTGGACATCCGGCTGATCCGGTTGGATGCGTGGGATACACCGTCGTTCAAGGTACACAAGCAGTTGTACCCCGGCTACAACAACGTCTGGTTCTACAACCCATCGGAGCTGTCCCCGGACGGCTATATCGCTTCGGACGAAGTGGAGCCACTGCTTTACGGGCAGCGCGCCGGACGCATTCTGATTCATGGTGGCGGCTGGGGGATCGGGACTTATGCCGGAACGATCTCAGAGCTTCGTAAGCTCGGCCACAGCCTTGATGTGATCGTCTACGATCCCTCCGAGGTGGAGGAGGACGACGGGGTTACGCGCTACTTCGGAACGGAGGCCTCCTGGGATCCGTGGAGCCGGGACGCGCAGGGGCGGCACACGTTTCCGCCGATGGTCCGTTATGTCCGTGAAGACGGCGTTCTCCGAGAGTTTCCGCTCGGGGATTACTCCGCTTACACGGACCTGATGCGTAATTGTGCAGCGGTCATCAGCAAACCGGGGGGAGCGACTCTGAACGACTCGCTGTCGTACGGAATCCCTTTTGTCATGTTAGAGCCGTTCGGTGACCATGAGTTTCATAATTCAACCTATTGGGAATCCTGCGGTTTCGGTATCCGGTTTGCGGAATGGAAAGCCAGGGATTTTTCGAAACATCATCTGGAGGAGATTTACAGACGTTTGCTGGAGCAGCGATCAAAAATCAACCATTTTGGGAGGATTACTTATGCAGCCGAAAACAGCAGTTACGTTTGACCAACTGACATTCCGTAATATGAAAAGAACCCTAGTTCCGCTGGCGGAAACGGGAAGGAAGCGTCGGGAAGATCCGGCTTATGCGGCCCCCGTGCCTTACGAGATCGGGATCAAGCTCAATAACGGCTGCAACCTGCGCTGCAAGCATTGCTTCGAATGGAATCCGGACGGCTTCCATCACGGCTTTGCCAAAGAAGTGAAGAACGACGAAATCGAGATTCCCGTCGTGGAGAAGCTGCTGGCAGAAACGAGAGAACGCAAATCGCGTGTATTCCTATGGGGCGGGGAGCCGCTGTTCTATTCCAAGTTCGATGAACTGGCGGAGCTGCTGGCCAGAGAAGACCGGTACACGACCATTTGTACGAACGCGATTCTCATTGAAAAGAAGCTGGATTCGATTCTGAAAATGTCGGAAAATCTGGTCATGCTCGTCAGCCTGGAAGGCTTCGAGAAAGAGAACGACGCGATCCGGGGCAAAGGCACCTTCAAGAAAGTGATTCATGCCATACAGTTGCTGCTGGATCTGCAAAAGCAGGGCCTGTACAAAGGCAAAGTGTCCGTAGCTCTGACCGTAAATGACCAGATGGTCGGCCAGCTTTACAGCTTTATGGAATTTTTCGAAGACATGGGCGTTGATTCCGTTTACTTCTGCTTCCCTTGGTACATCCCTTCCGATACCGCTGAGAAAATGGACACCTACTTTGATGCTCATTTCCCGCATCTTGCCTCCCGCTTTGCTGACGACCACAAGAATAGCTGGCACTCCTTCACGTTCCACATCTCACCGGACAATTTCGACACACTGATCGAAGAGCTTAATCGAGTCAACTCCCGGGTGTGGAATGTCCGCATCCGCTATCAGCCCGCACTGGAGCCCGAAGAGGTGGAAGGTTTTATCCAGGGCAGCGAGAAGCCGGCCATGAAGCGGACGAAGTGCTTTTCGATCTCGAACCGCATGGACGTCATGCCGGACGGCAAAGTGAATCCGTGCAAATTTTTCCCAGAATTCAGTGTCGGCAATTTGTACGAAGAAAGCGTGGCGGATATTTTCCACGGTGACGATCTCCGCAAACAGCGCGAGGTTCTGGCCTGCGGTCTGATGCCGATTTGCTCCAAATGCGTGCTTCTTTATAACAATGGAATTTAAGCGTTTAGAATTTATGCCGCCCAATCAGGTAAACAGGCAATTGTTCAGGAGGGGCAGGAATGGACTTCATCCGTGTGCAGGAACTGCACAAATCATTCGTGTATTACCGGAAAGAAGCCGGGCTTAAAAATTCACTGAAAAATTTATTTGCCCGCAAGTCGCTGGTGAAGGAAGCGGTTAAATCCGTTTCCTTCGACATCGGCCCCGGCGAGTGCGTCGGATTTCTCGGTCCCAATGGGGCGGGGAAAACCACAACGCTCAAAATGCTGTCGGGCATTCTGTATCCCACCAGTGGTGAAGCCGATGTGCTCGGCTATGTGCCGTGGGAGCGGAAGAACGAGTTCAAACGGCTTTTCTCCATTGTGATGGGCCAGAAAAACCAGCTTTGGTGGGATCTTCCTGCAAGCGAGTCGATTTATTTGAACAAATGTATTTATGACGTGGACGATGATCTTTACCGCCGGAGTCTTGCCGAATTATCGGAAATGCTCGATGTGCAGGAGCTTCTGGACGTGCAGGTGCGTCGGCTGTCCCTGGGAGAACGAATGAAAATGGAGCTGATCGCTGCTCTTATCCACCGGCCCCGACTGCTTTATCTCGACGAACCGACGATCGGCCTCGATTTCCCCTCCCAGAAGAAGGTCAGGGAGTTTCTGAAATATTACAATGAGCAGTTCGGCGCGACGATCCTGCTTACGAGCCACTACATGAAGGATGTGGAAGACCTGTGCAAGCGGACGATCATCATTAACGAAGGAAGTCTTCTGTATGACGGGGATCTTCACAAAATCAACGATCTTTTTGGTGAGCACAAAATTATTAGATTGCAGTTCTCCGAACCCGTTGCCGAGCAGCGGTTGGCCAAATTCGGGAAAATCGTCAGCGGAGACGGCTACAACGCTGTTCTGGAGCTGCCTAAGCACCGCTTGAAGGAAGTGTCGCGCGCCGTGCTCGATTCGTTTCCGATCGTTGATTGGACGATAGAGGACGTGCCGATCGAGGAAAGCATTTCGATGCTCTACCGCAAGGAATCCGTCGGATGAACAGACGCAGATTGTACATGGCTGTTTTTTCGATGGGCGTCCAGCATTCGATGGAATACCGGTTTCACTTCTTTCTCGGTCTTCTCGGGGCCGCTTTTCCGATTCTTGTCCAGTATTTCATCTGGACGGCGGTGTACCAGCATTCCGGCCAAACGGCGCTGTTCTCGTATTCGTATGGTCAAATTATATTGTATACGATCTTGGCGGGATTGGTGTCCAAGCTGATCGCTACCCACTTCGAGCACCAGATTGCCGACGATATCAAAAACGGCGGCCTCAACAAGTATTTGATCAAACCTGTGAGCTATTTCGGTTACCGGCTGGTGTCCTTTTTCGGCCAGAAGGCGATCTATTACGGTATTACGGTCTTACTGCTCGTCGGGATTATCTGGTTCGCATCTGCCGGGGGCGTGCTCGAGCTCCAGGCCGTACGGCTTATCTTGTTCGCCGTCACGCTGTGGGGGGCGCTTTTGCTCAATTTCCTGATCGCCTACTGCATCTGCGCCAGCGCTTTTTATCTGCATGAAATCTCGTACTTTTTCGTAATTACAAGTCTGCTCGTCAATATTTTGAGCGGAGGCATGTTTCCGTTGGAGATTTTTGGGGAGTCGGTTGTGAAGGCGCTCCAATATACGCCGTTCCCGTATACCATTTATTTTCCGGTCAATGTCCTCAGCGGCAAAACGGAAGCGGCGGCTATGTACCAGGGGCTGCTCATCCAGTGCGGATGGATTCTGCTGTTCTTCTGGCTATCCCGCCTGACGTGGCGCGTTTCCTTGAAGAAATATTCGGCGGTTGGGGGGTAGCGGACATTCCATATGTTTAAAATCATGAGAAAATACGCGCTCCTGTACGGCATGTTCATTAAAAACTGCCTCATCGCCCAGATGGAATTCCGGGGCAACTTTATGATGAGCCTGCTGGTCGAATCCGTCTACCTGCTTGCCAAGCTGTTATATGTGCTCGTCGTGTTCCGCACCGACCTTCACGTAGACGGCATACCGCCTGAAGGACTACTTCTATTTATAGGCATGCACACCGTGGTGACCGGAATTTATGTTGGCCTGTTTTTTACAAATTTCACGAAAATTCCCGAGTATATCAAGGACGGCTCGCTTGATTTAATGCTGACGAAGCCAGTTTCCCTCCAGTTCATGGCTTCCTTGCGTTACGTCGATCTGGCGCTGCCGATCCCCGATATTCTGGTCGGGTTCGCCATGGTCGGTATCGGCTGGCATGCCATGGATATTCCGCTGACGTTCCTGCAACTCGCGGGGTTTGTCCTGCTGCTGTTTGTCTCCGTTGTCATCACATACTGCCTGATGATTATCCCGGCGCTGCTTTCATTTTGGTTCGTTCAGACGGGCTCCGTGTCGGAGATCGCCAATTCCGTCTGGGACGCCAACAATTTTCCCATGGCTATTTACCCGGCCTGGGTCCGCCGGATCGGGACTTTCGTCATTCCACTGTTCCTTATCACCAATTTCGGACCGATGTTCCTGCTTGGACAGCTTAGCTGGCTCTATGTGGGACTGGCACTGGTCGGTTCGCTTCTGCTCTTCGCAGCTGTACGGTTGCTCTGGAAACAGGCCGTGAAGGGATACAGCAGCGCGAGCAGTTGAGACGGCTTTTCTATCCTACACTTAGAAAAGGAAGTGCTAACGCATGCCGGACATTGCGACAACCCAAGGCCGCACCTTGTTAAATTACGTATTTCAGGATCCGGATCGGATCGAACTTTCTGGCCTGTTACGAGCATTCCGTATACCCTGCAGGCCTGTCCCGTGTTCTGATGGACATATTAGGTGCCTGCAGGAACACTGCCGGTCACGCTTCCGGATCACTCGTAAGAAGGGGGAGAATAGATGAACGCTGTTCAGCTTCCGGTGTTGAATCCGCCACTTAAAGGATTTTTGCGGTGGGCTTACACGCTTTCGATCACCAGCGCCCACGAAGAAACTATTCCTTGGTATTACAGCAATTTTATCCAGCTGCACTGCAACAAAAAATTTCTGGAGGACGGCAGGCAGTACTATGTCGATTTTTTTCGTGGCAAACCTAACGAGCTGAATTTCAATAACCCGTTTCTTCTTACCTGCTCCGTTAATTATGCGATTCTGGAAAGTTTGGCGCACGACGCCTGGCCTAAATTTTTTGCGGATCAGATCCGCAACGGCTACTATTGCGTCGTGTTTTTGGACGAAGCCAGACTATCACCAGCGGCCTCCTATCAGAAAGAGCCGTTCCCTCATCATCTTTTTCTATACGGTTTCGACTGGGACAAAAGTGTCTTCTATGCTTCCATGTTCGACCATACGGGAGTATACCGCAATTTGCAGATCTCGTTCCGGGAGTTCCAGGATGCCGTACAGTCCATGAGACAGCTTTTGAAGGAGAACCTCACGGCCGATCATCATACGTATTTTTACAAATACGAACCGCATTCTCCTTATCCTTTCGATAAAACAGCCGCGATCGACCAGCTGCGCGATTACCTAAACGGAGAGACCCATTTAAACCGGATCAATTACAATCCTGACGACAAGGAAGCTTTCGGAATTAAGGTATACGACTATTTGCGAATGTACTTTGATGCCGTAGAGAGCAACGATTCCCGGCTCGGTGACCGTAACGATGTGAGGCACCTTCATGTGCTCTGGGAGCATAAAAAAATGATGAGCGAGCGGATCGGATATCTGGTGGATGAGGGGATAATCCCGTACGACGAAGAGCTTGTGGAAGGCTACAAGGATGTGACCAAAAGGGCGATGAAGCTGAGGGACCAGTACATTCGTCATGAAATCCGCGAAGATAAAGAAGTGTTTGAACGGCTGAGGCTCCGGTTCGACCAATTCCGAAATGAAGAGCCTGTTCTCCTGCAAAAACTGATTACACTGCTCGAAGGCTGAAAAAAGCCCCCTGTGAGAACCAACGGAACTGGATGCGATACATATTGGAAGGCCGGGTTTTCTACAGGGATTCTAAGTTAGTAGTCATAAAAGGGGCCGTCCCAAAAGTGGTAAGTTTGCTGGAGAGATAGCTCGCTTTGAGCAAAAAAGTAGTAAAACATGAAAAAATGGCGGTGTAGGAGCTATGAATTGTGACCCTACTCGTGGACACTTAAAAGAAAGAGCCTAGACTATGCTGTTAATAGATGGTCCCTGTATTCATCAGGGGTCATCTTTTTTAATGTCCATTGATAACGATCACTGTTGTAATATTCGATGTAATCATCAATACGTGCCCGTAACTCTTGGATTGTGGCACAGTCACGATAATCGAGCTCATCCTTCATATGCCCGAAAAAAGATTCCATTGAAGCATTGTCCCAGCAGTTACTCTTTCGAGACATGGATTGGCGAAAGCCAGCATCTTTAACACGGGCCTGAAAACGAGGATGCGTGTAGTGAACACCCTGATCCGAATGGATGATGGCTTCAGGATGAATGTTACCGTCCAGCCGCTGAAGGAGGCTGTCCAATGTCCGATCAACGATTATCCTTTCTAAGGATGAGGATAAATAATGAGTCAGAATCTGTTTGGTTGAACCATCCTTAACACACGACAAGTACGCACATTTTCCCTGACCATAGTGCATGTAGGTGATATCGGTGAGTAAGACTTTCTCAGGCTCGCCTTGATCAAACTGACGCTTAAGAAGGTTAGGTAGCGTCTGGTGTTCTTGTGTGGCCTTTGCAAGCTTACGGTATGGGTTGGACTGACGGATCTTGGTGGCCAGTCCATATTTACGCATGATACGGCGAATTTTCTTGTGGTTCATGATCACGCCGCTCTTATGCTCTAATCGCATTTTTATAACAAGTGCGCCGACTTTCCCATTGCGTTTCTCAAAGTGCTCTTTAATGAGTAGAAAATCCTGTTCGTCCGCTATTTCTCTAAGCTGTCGAGTTTCTTCCGCGTTTAACCACCGATAATATCCGCTTCTACTGACACCCGCCAACTCGCAAAGATAATGCGTCATGTTCTCCAGTTGGTGCTTACGGACTGTGCGATTGATGAGTTCGAAGCGCTCTGAGGGTGTCAGCGATTGTTCTGCTTGGCTTGTCTCTCGAGCGCTTCGAGCTTTTTTAGGAAGTCGTTCTCCGCTTCCATAAGCTTTATACGCGCCTCGGCTTCTGCCAGCTTCTTCTCAATCGATTGCTCACCAGCGGGTCTGCCCGTGCTATCTTTTCTACGGCGATCCTTCAGAAGCCCCTCTTCTCCATGAGAAGTAAAGATTTTTCTCCAGCGCTCTAAACATCCTCTTGGATTTCTTCGTCCGATTATATCTAAATTGAACCCTGCCTCTCTGAAAATTTCCGCGGGCGTTTCCCCCTCTAGGTGAGGCAGCCAGCTTAAATGCGGGCTGGTAAGCAATGGAGCGCTCTGAAACATGTATAACATTAGCATTAGCCTCGATTTGACGGATCTGGCTCTCGCTAAACCTAATTTCCCCTTTAGACCAACTCTGACCCATTTCATTCCCCAACCTTTCCTGTATATCGATTATAAACGTAAAATGACCCGAGAGAGGGCACTTTTTTCAAAGTGTCCATCTCTCGGGTCACAGTTCAATCAAGTTCTTGCCCCGAGCTAAGGACAAGAACTTGATTCCTTTGCCGTAAAGGACAAGAACATGGTGCTATTCCGATTAGAGATATCTAATTAAAATTCAACTCTATTTCATTATGCTAACGGTCAGGATAGTGGAGAAAATATGTCATAATGGGATTCTATTATATGTTAATATTTAGGTGGGAATATTGGATAAAAGAATTGCCATAAGGAGGACAATGATGAAACGAATGCCATTTGAACGTCCAACTGAGCATTATGATGAACGAATTTTTAATGTTGATGAGCAAATTTGTGCATTGATTAAACAACGGAAAGAAATTTCGGACAATAATCCAGGTTTTCCACCATTTGAGTATATCTCTAAATGGGCACGTTCCTTTGAAATATACGAGGATTTCTTGAAAGCGGTATTTGGAGCTTTGAGAAGTGAAGAATATTTCAAACCTATGGTTGAACCATTTGGATTCAGAAAACATATTCCAGTCCTTAAATCAATTGAAAAAGGTGAGCTATTTTATTCGGTAATCTCTATAAGACAATATAGCAATGCAAGTGTATTAACTTTTAGTATAGATTGGGACATGACAACTGACCGTCCAGAAAATCCTCATAATCACAGTCATTTTGAGCTGTATTTAGGAGAAAAATACGACTGCCGAATGACTAATGGTGGAAGTACATCCGGACATTCATCTTATAACTACGTAGTATCTCCGCCGTTATCTGACGATATTTCAGGAATTGAATTTATGTTCAAGGAGTACAGTGCACCCTTTAAGAATAAACCGACAGGTAATGAAATAGTTTTCCGTAATGAATGAATTATCAGGGGATACATTCTTTACAGTAATAGGAAATTGGTGGTAGTCTAGTTCTGTTAATTTATAGGGGGAGGACGATGAAGTGGCTCCAAAACATATAGTTTCTGCGGCAACCATTGTAGTTAATGAGCGTAACGAAATATTATTGATAAAAGGACCTAGACGAGGATGGGAAATGCCAGGAGGGCAGGTTGAAGAAGGTGAATCATTGAAAGATGCAGCGATAAGGGAAACAAAGGAAGAGAGCGGTATAGATATAGAAGTGACTAAGTTTTGTGGTGTTTTTCAAAATGTAAGTGCTAGTATTTGTAACACTTTATTTTTAGGAAGACCAGTCGGAGGTGAATTAACAACTACCCCTGAGTCTTTAGAAGTAGGATTTTTTCCAATCGAAACAGCATTAGAGATGGTAAATTGGGGAAATTTCAAGCAAAGAATTGAGCTTTGTTTGAATGAAGAACTTCATCCTTTTTATGTTGAATTTTCCATTCCGCTACAGGATTGCTAACGGGAAATGATAGCTTAATCCACTTGCATGTTGCGGGGGACTGGGTCGGAAGTCAATCCCAGTTGGCCGACGCTAGCAACTAGCGCGCTTCGGGATGAGCCCATGATTTTGGAGGATAATACCGAGCAAGCAGCATCGCCCTCGAGCAAAGCTCCGAGGGCTGATGTGATGTTCAGTCAAATTAATTTCATGAATGAACAGAGCCGAAGAATGACAATATAAGGAAGTGGTATACATCTCAATTTCCAAAGGAGGATATCTGTTATGGCTCACCAAAAGAGAAGGAAAGAAGCTGCCTGGAAGTCACGAAAGCAAGAACAGCATCCCCATGGTAAAATCAAATCGCTCAAGGAATTGTCCAGCGAATAGGATGAGGAGTATACTACTTGGAAGAGAAGGACTGTCGGCGAAATTTACCGGCAGTCTTCTTCTTGTAATAATCTTTCCGTTACCGGAAAGGACGATATTGTTCTTTTATGGTGTGAGGCGTTCTAGGAATGGAAGCGTGAGCTTCGCATCCAAAAGATTAAAACCAAACATTGTGGTAAGTAACAGCGGTCAAGAAGGCAAACTATCCGATGGCGATTTCCAGGATATTACGGTTGTGATAAGCAGTACCTTAAGCAGGTCGTCTTTTTTCGCATGCTTAAGGACGAAGGTTACACGCTGGTGATTGATGAAGCTGTTGCGGATCCTACCCGAGTGACGATTGCTCTTCAACTTTTTGATAAAAAAGAGAAACATGATCGCGACAGGCTGGCCCTTAGTGATCCGAACAAGATTACGATCAAAGATGATAAAGGAAACGCAGTGGGCAGCATGTACGATATGGGGTACACGAATGATTTTTATTATATGGTTGCTTTCTTTAGCGAACCGCTGCAAACAGACAAGATTACGATAGAAGGGAATATTGGGACGCTTGGACAAAGGAACTCTCAGGCAGCTATACAACGCCGCACGGCATGACTGTCACATTAAAAAGGCTGACGAGAATGGTGCAAGGGGTACGTTTCGAGCTGGAGACTGAACTCGATGATACGGCAATGGCAAGATCCCCGGTGATTTATGGGAAAATCAAATGCTGAGTTATCATTTTGAAACTAATGATGGGGAGGAGATTCATTCGGTGAATGCGAGGAAAAGTAGTTCCAAATACAGTCTGATGACTTCTGATCATAGAGTGATAGGAAACGGAAAAATGCGTTGGAGTTATACTTTCAAGTACCTGCCTGAGCATGAACCGTACCGTTTTGTCCTGGATGGATACTCGGTCGCAGAAATGGACGGAAGCAGGATTTCCTTCAGGCCGTCGGAGCTGGCAGTGCCTAAATCTTTTGAAATATTGAATAATAGATTTGAGTTGGTGGGGACTTCGCTAGAGGATTCACAAAATGGCGATGGAACATTTGAAACGGCAGTCTCGTTCTATGGGGAAATAGAAAATGAAATAAGTCATGAGACATGGAAAGCGTACGATCCAGCAGGTAAGCAGTATGATGTAAGTATGAGGGGGGCGTCATCATTTGTAAATACTCTAGCTGATAACTGGAGCATGAGTCCTGATAGCTACTGAATTAAGCCTTTAATTTATAGTTCTAAAATGAATAATATTGAATAAAGAGAATGATTTGCATGTAATTTAAGAAGAGCCAACGGACAGGTTAAAACTAGAAATGATATAATATAACTTGATCAGTGAGTAAGATTAGGAGGGACAATAGTGGTTCAATCGATAGTTCATATCGCATTAGTAGTAAAAGACTATGATGAAGCAATAGAGTTTTATACAAAGAAACTAAATTTCACATTAGTTGAAGATATTTATCAGCCAGAACAAAACAAGCGGTGGGTAGTGGTATCTCCTCCTGGTTCAGTCGGCACCACAATATTACTAGCTAGAGCATCTAAACCTGAGCAAGAGCCCTTTATTGGTAACCAATCAGGCGGTAGAGTTTTTCTTTTCTTAAATACTGACGATTTTTGGAGAGATTATAATGAAATGATCTCAAGAGGAATAGAATTTGTGAGAGAACCGAAAGAGCAATCATATGGAATGGTTGCAGTATTTAAGGATCTATACGGGAATTTATGGGATTTATTGCAACTAAAAGATGACCACCCTATTGCCCAAAGAATTAAGTAGAATAAAGTTTAAGCTTTATCGAACAATCAATTGAACTAACGGCTCAATCTAATAATCAGTTCTTGACAGGTCCTCCTTTTAAAAATGTTCATAAATATAATTTATATTTTTAGGAGGAATAAAGAATGCGTTCAGAAAAAGAAATGATGGAATTGATATTAAAAGTTGCTAATGACGATGATAGAGTAAGAGCTGTTGGAATGAATGGTTCTAGAGTTAACTCTAATGTACCTAAAGATAATTTAAGAGATTACGATATCGTTTATCTTGTATCAGATTTTCAATCGTTTTTAAATAATCCTGATTGGGTAGATGTTTTTGGGAAAAGGATAATAATGCAAACACCAGAGGATATGGAGTTAATTCCACCTGAATTAGATGGAAGATTCACATACCTAATGTTATTTGAAGATGGGAATAGAATTGATTTAATGCTTATTCCTATTGAGGAAAAAGGTGAGTATTGTTCTGAAGATGGACTAACAATTATTCTATTAGATAAAAATGGAAATATGCCTAAATTAGCTGAACCAACAGATGAAGGATATTGGGTGAAAAAGCCATCCACTGTCTTTTTTGCTGATTGTTGTAATGAATTTTGGTGGATTTCTACAAATGTAGCCAAAGGGTTATGGAGAGGAGAAATACTTTACGCTTATGAACACCTAAATAGCGTAAGAGAAATGTTACTAACAATGCTTGAGTGGAAAATAGGTGTAGAAACCAATTTTTCATTGAGTGTAGGAAAAAACAGTAAGTACCTAGAGCGCTATGTTGATAAGGATATATGGGAAAGGTTAATGAAGACATATCCTAATGGAGATTATGAACAAGTATGGCATTCTCTGTTTGAAATGATTTGTTTATTTGAACAAGTAGCTATTAAATTGGCCAGTACTCTGGATTATCAATATCCTTATGAAGAAGCAAATAAGGTAAAGGATTATCTTAATAAAAAATAAACTCAATATTTTTAAAGAATCACACTTTAATGATACGATAGTAGAATCAGAAGTAAACAACTTTAAAGAGCCTTGCTACAATTTATACGTAGCAAGGCTCTTATCTTTTTTATTGTCATTGTACAATGAATTTTCAACTATAGGATTTGCGGGCAGTACCCTTGATAGCAGAGACGGGTGCTCTAATATTGACTTTTGAACAAGGAAACGAAATTTATCACGGTATGGCCTTGATGAATAGATCCCAATACATTCTAAAAGACCGTTTCAGCAAGTCGGTACATGCCTTCCTCAATTAGCCCCTCGTCCACCTTAGCAAAGCCCAATACCCACCCTTTGCGTTTACTCTCCAAACAATAGGAATGGAGTTGATGCACACAAACTCCGCCTTGAAGCGCCCGAAGGGTCATCATATCCTCATCAAACGATTCATCCGCTTCCAGCAGCACATGCAAGCCGGTTTCAATCCCTCGCAACGTAAACCTATTGCCGAGACCACTTGCCACAATCGCCTTTTGCATAATTTCGTGGCGCCGCCTATAGATATTTCTAGCTCGTCGCATATGGCGCATAAAATACCCGTGCTCGATGAAGTGTGCCAATGTCACTTGCTCCATGACGGGAAGATGACGATAGGTGAGCGCTTGAACGCGAGCCAGTTGAGCAATCGCTTCGGCAGGTCCAATAACAGCAGATACGCGAATGCCTGGCGCGGTCAATTTAGAGAAACTCATTAAATAGAGACAATTTTGTGGAAGTTGGCTAAATAAAGTAGGCATCGGATCTCCACGGTATCGAAATTCGCTGTCGTAATCATCTTCGATAATCCATGCATTTTGCTGCGCCGCTTTATGCAAAAGCTGTTGCCTGCGTGGTTCCGATAACATCACTCCTACGGCGCATTGGTGAGCGGGGGTAACGAAAATGAGTTTCGCTTCAGACGGTACTTTCTCTACGACAAGGCCGTACTCATCAACAGGAACTGGAGCAATCTTCATTTGTCGGTACTTCATCGTCATCCATGCGACGGGATAGCCGGGATCTTCGACCGTCACGATGTCTCCTTTGGTCAAAAGCGTTTGTGCGATGAGATCAATACTGTGCTGGGCACCGGATGTCAACAAGATTTGATTCGTTTGAATATGAATTCCACGCTCCAGCGATAAATAACGTTGGATCTGCCTCCGTAAAGGCTCGAAACCATAAGCATCACCGTATGACCAAGAGGATACCATTAATTCCGAAGAGGCATTCAAATACGATTTGCGCCACGTTTTTAGAAACTGCGTATCCATATAAGGTTGATAGGGACTAAAATCGATAACCGATTCCCGGTTATCTTTACTTCTAAACCAATGTTGTGACTGTTCAACAAGTAGAGGCAGTTCAGGAAGCTGTGGCGGAACAAGAGGGGGAGCATCTTTTTTCCGTTTATCAGTGAACTGAATCCAATCATTGACACGCGTTCCGCCGCGGCGTGAAGTCACCGTAAAACCACGGGTTAGCAGTTCTTCATACACAATTTGTATGGTGGAGCGGGACACTCCTAGCTGCTGAGCGAGCTCACGAGAAGGCGTCAGGAGTTCACCTGGTTTCCAAACGCCATTTGTAATATGATCGATGGCTTGATCGAGCAACTGCTGCCAAATGGGCCTTTTGTCGGCGCGATTTATTTTCATCAATTAGATTCCCCCCCTTTATATGTTGGAATGAAATTTGCACTTTATTGGATTGCTCAAATACATCATTTTTGGATATATATTACCAATCCATCTATTGATATACTAGCATACACATAGAGAAGGAGGAAGGTCGATGTTTAAAGTTTTGGTGATGTAATCACAAGCGTGGACCAGAAAGAGGGTAGGAGACATGGGTAATCTAGTTGAAGAGAATCTCAAAACCGTGAGACAGCAGATGGAATTGGCTTGCCAAGCCTCGGGGCGCAAGATAGAGGACGTGCAATTGTTGTTGGCGACCAAAACCGTACCGCTTGAAAAATTGCAAATGGCTATACAAGCGGGTGAGACTCTATTTGGGGAAAACAAAGCGCAAGAACTTAGGGACAAATTTCCACTTATGCAGCAGTATAATCAGGTGGAATGGCATTTTATCGGACATCTACAAACGAATAAAGTGAAGGACGTTGTCAAATATGTTACGCTCATTCATTCTGTGGACCGATTGAAATTGGGGCAGGCCCTGCACCATCAGCTCGTCAAAGAGAACAAGACCATAGATATTCTGGTACAAATCAACACGTCCTACGAAGAAAGTAAATTTGGTGCTCCTCCGGAAACGGCACTGGAGTTGGTGGAACAATTGTCCCAGTTCGAAACGTTAAATGTGAAAGGCTTAATGACGATTGGAAAACTGAATGCTACAAACGACGAGACTCGGCACTGCTTCCGATTGTTAAAATCTATTCAAACGCAAATTAGGGAGAAAAAGTTTCCGCGTGTAGAAATGGATATCCTCTCGATGGGCATGTCTGGTGATTTCAAGGTGGCCATCGAAGAAGGAGCTACCATTATCCGCGTAGGTACAAGCATATTCGGCCAACGTTACTTGCCGGACGGCTATTACTGGAACGAAAACGCGGGCCAGGACGATTAGGAGAGGAGGCAGGAGAACGCTTATGAACACAACATCCCCTTCGCTGCGTGGCCGCGATTTGATATCGCCGACCATAGCCGCTTTAATATCTGTCATTGTCAACTACGGGGGTACTTTTATTCTCGTGTTTCAGGCAGCAAAAGTCGCGGGTTTAAGTCCCGAAATGACCGCTTCATGGATTTGGTCGATCTCTATTGGAGTGGGTGTAACCGGGATATGGCTAAGTTATCGATACCGGGAACCAATTATTACGGCTTGGTCAACACCAGGCGTGGCTTTTCTCGTTTCGGCATTAGCGGTAACCCCTTATCCGGAAGCAATTGGAGCTTACATGATCTCTGCAGTAGGATTTATTGTTTTAGGATTATCGGGCATGTTTGAACGTTTCGTCCGGCTTATTCCTCCAGGCATCGCTTCCGGGTTGCTAGCAGGTATTTTACTGCAGTTTGGCATTTCAGCCTTTGGAGGAGCAAAAGTTGACCCATTGCTTGTCGTTGTACTGTTTGCCGCTTATGTCGTGCTAAGACGGTTTACATCCCGCTATGCGATTGTTGGCATACTGGCTATCGGACTAATTTATTTGATTTGTATGGGGAAAGTGGATTTCAGTACGATCCAATTGGCGATCGCATCACCGGTATTTGTCGTTCCGGAGTTTTCGTTACATGCTTTATTGGGCGTTGCATTGCCGCTGTTTATTATTACTTTGACGGGACAATACATGCCCGGAATGCTCGTATTGCGGAATGATGGGTTCAAGACGAGCGCGAATCCGATTTTGACCATAACGGGTTTGGGGTCGCTCCTTGCAGCACCATTCGGCTCGCACGCTTTTAATGTAGCAGCTATCACAGCAGCGATTTGCACAGGGAAAGACGCGCATGAGGATTCGACAAAACGTTATATTGCAGGCATTGCCTGTGGCATTTTCTACATTGTTGTCGGCATTTTTGGCGTGACGTTGGCTGCTCTGTTTTTGATTCTTCCTGCTACCTTTATCGCAACATTAGCGGGATTGGCATTGCTTGGCACAATTGGCGGTAGTCTTGCGGGCGCTTTATCGGATCCCAAGGGACGTGAAACCGCATTGATTACGTTTTTAGCAACAGCCGCGAATGTGACCTTGCTTGGCGTCGGCGGCGCATTTTGGGGACTTGTTGCGGGTTTGGCAGCACATCTATTGATTCATGGGAAATTTCATAAACAGCAATACAGGCCGAGTGGAGTACAACAAGCCGAACAAAAACAATAGGAGGCGTGAGAAATTTGCGTGTGCGATTGTTGAAGCCACTACACACTACGAAGATTATGTGTTAATAGCGAGCGTATCCAAAAATTTGGGGACTCCGATGAAAGGAATTGAAATATCGAGTCTGCGGGAGCATGAACGGATGCAGGAACGCGGTCAGTAATAGGACTGAAGATCACAACGAACACACGTCATCCGATTTATGACAGCTTATATGTAACCAATGATGAAATAGATCAAGCGATCGATATATTAGGTCATGTGCTGAGGGAACTGAATGGCAGCACGAATTGACTGATAGGAAGAGCAAATTCTGGTGGAGATGCTTGTATTATAAAAGCATCTCCGCCAGACGATAAATTCCTTCTTCAATGGCTGCTTCATCTACTTTAGCAAAACCCAGTACCCATCCTTTTCGATCACTTTCCAAACAATACGTGCTAAGTGGATAAACACGGATTCCTTTTTCGAGCGCTAAGTTCGTTACTGCTTCTTCGTCAAACGATTTATCAGCCTCAAGAAGCATATGCAACCCCGTTTCTACGCCGCTTAGTGTGAAGTGTTCACTCAGACCTGTTGTGATGATGGCCTTCGTCATGGCTTCGTGTCTGCGCCGATATACATTTCGAACTCGTCTCATATGGCGCATGAAATGACCATGTTCGATAAAATGAGTGAGCGTTAATTGCTCCATAATCGGAAGATGACGATAGGTTAATTCATGGACTTGGGCAAGCTGACGAATGGCCTCTTTGGGGCCAATGATTGCCGATATTCGAATACCAGGAGCAACCATTTTGGAAAAACTCATCATATACAACGTGTTCTGAGGTCGCTGACTGTATAAGGTTGGAAGTGGGTCACCGCGATATCGAAATTCGCTGTCGTAATCATCCTCAACAATCCAAAACCGCTGCTCAGCAGCCTTGTGTAACAATTGTTGCCTGCGAGGTTCCGACATAATAACTCCAACCGCACACTGGTGCGATGGCGTAACAAACACAAGTTTGGACCCAGGGTGAATGCGGTCCACGCATAGCCCGTACTCGTCGACCGGAACGGAGACAACTTGCATACGCCGATACTTCATCGCCATCCAAGCAGCAGGGAAGCCGGGATCTTCAACCGAAACCGTTTCTCCTTCATGTAAAAGGGCTTGGGCGATCAAATCGATGCTATGTTGTGCACCTGAAGTTAATATGATTTGATCGGTATTCACATGAACGCCCCGTTCAAGTGACAAATAACGTTGAATCTGTTCCCGTAGCGGCAGGAATCCATAGGCGTCGCCGTAAGCCCAACTGTCCAGGTCTGCTTCTGTGGAGGCCTGTAAAAATGATTGTCTCCAATTCTTTTGAAAATGTTCGTCCAAATAAGGCTCATGGGGGCTGAAATCGATCTCAACTTTTCGATTTTCTTTGTCTCCGAACCAACTGTGTAAATGGCCGATTGCATCGTTTAATAAAGGCAATTCGGGGGGGACGGGTCCTTGTGTCGCAGCATCCTCTGAAGGAGGAGTCGCATATGTCCATTCGCTAACTCTTGTCCCGCCGCGACGAGAGGTAACGGTGTACCCGCGGCTGAATAATTCCTCGTAAACAATCTGTATGGTTGAACGGGAAACGCCAATCAATAGAGCGAGTTCGCGGGATGGGAGCAGCAATTCGCCTGGCGGCCATTTCCCGGTTGTAATATTATGGATCGCTTGGTCCAGTAGTTGCTGCCAGATGGGACGTTCGTCATTTCGATTTACTTTTAGCATTCATTCACCTCAAGTAGTTCTGCTGTGATTATGGATTGATACAAACGATGATTTATGGATATTTAATAACAATCCAATGATTGATATACTATCATGACAATAGTTGCTTTTGCAACACGACAGAACTAGACAAACTTAAGGATTCGATAACGAAATGTGCACACAGAGAGGAAGATGTTCATGAAATATTTGGAACAACAAGACAAAGCAGTGGTGAGCGCTATTCAGCAAGAACTTACAAGGCAGCGGGATAAAATAGAATTGATTGCATCGGAGAATTTTGTAAGCCGGGCTGTCATGGAAGCCACTGGGACGGTACTGTCTAACAAATACGCTGAAGGGTATCCGGGAAGAAGATATTATGGCGGATGTGAGTATGTCGATATGATCGAGGAACTTGCCATTCACCGTGTCAAAGAGCTTTTTGGCGCTGAACATGCTAATGTGCAGCCTCACTCCGGCGCACAGGCGAATATGGCGGTTTATTTTGCTTCAGTCAAGCATGGTGACACGATTTTGGGCATGGATTTATCCCATGGTGGTCATCTTACACACGGGAGTCCGGTGAATTTCTCTGGAAGACTTTTTAATTTTGTACCGTATGGTGTCGATGAGCAAACGGGGCGCATTGACTTTGACCAAGTGCGAAAACTTGCTCATAAGCATCATCCGCGCATGATTGTTGCTGGCGCCAGCGCCTATCCACGAACGATCGAATTTGAGTTATTCGCCCAAATTGCGGCCGAAGTTGGGGCCCTTTTCTTTGTTGACATGGCACATATTGCGGGAATTGTCGCGGCAGGTTTGCACCCTAACCCGATGCCGTACGCACACTTTGTTACGACGACAACGCATAAAACGTTGCGAGGACCAAGAGGCGGTGTCATCATGTGCCGTAAACCATGGGCGCAAGCCATTGATAAAGCGATATTCCCCGGGTCACAAGGCGGCCCGCTTATGCATGTCATCGCGGCAAAAGCGGTTGCGCTAGGCGAGGCATTGCAACCGGATTTCAAAACGTATATGGAAAAAGTTCTTGAGAATGCTAACGTATTGGCGGAAACACTAATGAATGAAGGGTTAACAGTCGTATCGGGAGGAACAGATAATCATCTTGTTTTGGTTGATTTGCGCTCCATTGGACTTACGGGCAAAGAAGCTGAAACAATACTTGATGAAGTGGGGATTACGGCTAATAAAAACGCAATTCCTCATGATACGGCAAGCCCGTTAGTAACGAGTGGCATTCGCTTCGGGACCCCTGCTATGACATCAAGAGGATTAGGACCCAAGGATATGATAGAAATTGCCCAGCTTATTGGACTTGCCTTTAAAAATCCTAAGAGTCGGGCGGTTAAAGATCAAATATTGGGAAGTGTACGTGAGATTACATCTCAATTTCCTTTATATGAAGGACTTCAATAGTTCTTCTCCAATAGTATCCCTCCGATTCTTTGAGACCCGACTTGCTCTGGCCTTTAGGACGAGGGATATTTTAGATAATTGCGGCATATGGAAGTTGAATTTTTACTTTTTTAGATGATGTATTATGAATTTGATTCAATTAATGATTGGACATAGATTTCAATCATTTTAATATTTTCTTTCCATATTGAAACAAGCCATTCTTTGTCTGCCTTAGAGATAAGAAATGATGCAAAACCATTAATATAAATTAGTAATAAATCATTTACTAACTCCAAGTCATTCGCGTTCAGTATATCACCATAAAAATCACCTACTAAAATCTCAAAGAAATCAAACGGTGTTTTTTCGCTGTCTTTACCAAAGACAATCTCTTCAAACTCCGTATCATATGAAGACTTCAATACAAATTGCATTTGAACATTAATTAAATTCAAGTAGTCATTATTTTTTTCTTCAATGAAAAAGAGAAAGTATTTGAGCATAATATCCGCAAAAGAATTCGTTTCCTTCGCTTCCTGATAAATTTGTTCCAGCGCTTCACTCATTAACACATCAGCAAAAATATAAGCTTCTTGTTGAATTGTCTCCATAGAACCAAAGTGATGAAACACGCTTGCTTTACTAATATTTGCCTTCTTTGCTATGCTGTTGGCACTTAACGCTTCTAACCCACTTTCTGCTATTAAAGTGATTGTAGCGTTTAATAAAGCTTCTTTTGTTTTGTTCCCCTTTTTTTCTCTACCATCTATCATTACCGTTCCTCCTAGAATGATTGTCACATTTTCTTCAGTTATTATAACATAAAACAAAATCGTTGACCGATCGGTCAGTTTTGAGTAAAATATATCTGACCGATCGGTTATTTTTAATTTTGTGTACCAATTGTTTTTAAGTTTTTTGAAATTCACCTTTTGTCACGTACCATTTTGAGTTTATATGGAGGATATTATCATGAAAAAAAGACTTTTTTGGGTGTTATCTGCTACACTTGCGTTGACTATGATTGCACCAACCGGAGCAATGGCTTCCAGCGCCACCCCTGTGGTTGCGGATAACCAAGGATTGGGGAAGACCGCTGCCGAGAAGGCTGAGTTGCTACTCAAATCCACCGAAACAATTAGCGTTCAGTATGCGCTGATTGATAATGGAAAAATCACTGTGTCTGGCCAGACGGGCAGGAACGATAAGCCGCTGACCAAAGATACATTATACGGTATCGGTTCGGTCAGCAAAGTAATTGGGGCCGCGGCCGTCATGAAATTGGTAGACGAAGGGAAAATCGATCTGGACACTCCCGTCGTCCAGTATATAACCGATTTCAAGATGAAGGACGAACGGTATAAGCGCATTACTCCGCGAATGTTGTTGAACCACTCCTCCGGTCTGCGCGGTACTGGATCTACGGGCGACTCCTTGTTCGAGGATAATGACACCTATGCCCATGATACCTTTTTGAAAACCTTGTCCGACCAGACCTTGAAGGCAGACCCTGGAGCATTCTCGGTGTATTGCAATAGCGGTTTTACGCTTGCCGAGATTTTAGTTGAACGGGTCAGTGGCATGAGCTTTACTGAATTTTTCCATCAATATTTCACGAAGCCGTTGCAGATGAATCATACGAAGACACCGCAGGATTCATTGAAAAGCGGCGAGCTTGCCGGGTTCTATGTCCCGGATTACCAAGCACAGCTTCCAGATATTTTTGTTAATGTGATCGCCGAAGGAGGGATTAATTCCACGGCAGAAGATATGGTGCGATTCTCGCAAATATTTATGGGACAGGCAAACAACATCCTTTCTGATAAGTCGGTACGGGCGATGGAACAGGAGGAATACAAGAAAGGCATCTGGCCGGAAGATGTAGATGATAGTAACAATTACGGACTCGGCTGGGACAGTGTGAAGTTATACCCGTTCAATGATTACGGAATAAAGGGCTTGGCCAAGGGCGGGGACATCTCTGAGTATTCTGCTTCTCTCGTCGTGCTTCCTGAGAAAAAGATGGCAGCTGCTGTGTTAACATCCGGCGGTAGCAGTAGCACGAATCAACTGCTGGCAAGCGAAATGCTGCTGCTGGCGCTCAATGAAAAGGGCGAAATCAAGAACGTCAAGCCGGATAAATCATTCGGCAAGCCGGTTAAGGCCAAGATGCCCAATGATGTAGTGAAGCAAGCAGGCTATTATGCCAGCAGTGAAACGCAGTTCCGGATAGAGATGACCAAGGACGGGGAACTGTCCATGGCAAACGACCCGGAGACGAAGTATATATATACTTCGGATGGAAGCTTTATCAACGAGAAAGGAACCTCCAAGATCAGCTTCGTTACCGAGAAAAACGGACGCACGTATTTGTGGAAGAGAGCCTATGAGACGTTGCCGGGATTGGGGCAGCTAGCAACGTCAGAGTATGCGGCCGAGAAGCTGGAAGACAACGTGCTGCCGAAGGAGACCGCCGAAGCTTGGGCAAAACGGGAAGGCGCTAAGTTCTATGTCGTGAACCAGAAATTCAGCTCCGAAGAGTATTTCTTTGGGCAGCCGGCAATCGAAATTAGCCTCGCCGACAGCATGCCGGGTTATTGGGAGGACCGAAAAATTACAGGTCCGAATACGGCGACGAGTCAGATCCAAATCCCAGGAATAGCAGGCCGGGATACAACGGAAGCCCGCTTCTACATGAAAGACGACATCGAATATTTGAACGTAAACGGGTACTCACTTGTGAGCGAGGCGAACGTAAAACCGATCTATGCAGGAAATCAGTCCAAGGCCACGGTGTCAGCGAACGGGGATGCTAAATGGTATACTATCCCGGCAGCGGCGGCAGGCAACACGATGACGGTCAAGCTGCCAACGAATGGTGCTTTCGCGGTATATAACGAGCAAGGATTATGCGTCAACTATAGCCTTGTCAGCGGCAACAACAAAGTGACTCTGCCCAAGAATGGAACGATCGTATTTGCCGGTGAGCCGGGATCGAAATTTATAATAGCAATGAAATAAGCTTATTACATAAAGCCTCAAGGGGCGAAATTAGGTGAAAACATGACGCTTGTAGATATTGTGCCTTATCATCCCGATTATGCGGAAAGTGTAGCTGAAATGTGGAACCGTAGCAACGACGAATGGGGTGGAGGGTCTACCGTCCGTTCAGCCGAACAAGTCCGCCAAAGCGAAGAAAACTCGGATGCCATCGCGGTGTTTCTTGCCACCTGCAATCAAGAGGTCGTCGGATACTGCAACCTGAGCGAATATCGCGAGGATACCGGCGCGCTGTATATTCAGCTGTTGAACGTTCGGCCGGATTTTCACGGCCATAAGATTGGCAAACGGCTCGTGCTGTGGGCGGTCGAAGAAACGATTCGTCTGGGCTGGCCACGCGTCGACCTGTATACCTGGGAAGCGAATATGAAGGCCGTGCCTCTGTACAAGCGATGTGGGTTCTTCTGGGAAGACCGCGAAGATGCGGTGCATTTTATGAATTTCATCCCCCAGGTGGCCGCCTGTGAAGCGCTCGCTCCTTATTTCCGGGAATTCGACTGGTATGCCGATCTGATGCGGACAATCGAAATCAAACCGGACGGGCAGAAGGAGAACGGCTTCGAGACGTACACTTATGCCTGGGCCAACGACAACGGCCGATCGCTGCGCGTCGATATTGAACGCAGAAGCCGCGGCATCTGCCTCATCGAGACGGAAGATTTTTTGCTATCGGCCACGGCTGAGCAAGCCGAACCGGTATTTGGCAACGAATATAAAGTCAAGTACCGCATTGTCAACAAATCGGGCGCGCCGCTCAAAATCGAGCTCCAGGGCGAATCGGACCGCAACATTGCTTTCGATTGGCAGGACGAACTGCTGGTGGAAGGTGAACATCAGATCTCTGCGAGCTTTTTCGTCGGAGCGATCGAGGAGCCGCAGAGCGAATGGCGTACTTGCCCGGCTGTACAGACCCGGGTTCGTATTAATGGTTCTGAAGCGCTGCTGAAGGTCGGCATCGTACCGAAGTTTCCGGCCAGCGTCAAAATGAGCATTCCCGCAGTCAGACATGCCATGGGCGGCAATTATACGTTGTATCTGGATATACAAAATCATTTTGCGCAGCCGGCCGCGTTTTCCTTCACCCTGCCTGGTACCGCCTGGCTTGCTCTCGAACAGCAAACCTTCGAAACGAGGCTGCAAGCGAAAGAGCGGGTCTCGCTGGCCGTTCCTTACCGCTTGCTGGATTACGGCTTCTACCATGCTCGGCCGCAGATTCGGGCCGTTCCGGACAATGGGCCCGAGGTGCTGTTTACCTCTACCGTCGGCGGCGCTTTCGGCGGGCCCGGCGCGATGGTTGCAGGAGAAACGGATAGCGGCTGGATGGCCTGGAACGGCGGGTACAGTCTCCATTGCGACAAGGATCATAACGAGATGTCGTTTCGGATCGTGAGCCGGAAAGACGAAGAAATTCTGCTGTTACCGCCGTCCATCGGCAAACCGTATTCGAGTGAATTTACACGCAAGAAGCCGCTGCGGGTCGAAATCTGCGAAGAGCGCGGCGCGATCGGATTCCGCCATACGTATCGGTCGGACGCTTTTCCCCAACTTCTACTGCATCTCTGCACCTTGCTCTACGCCGACGGAACGATGAAGCTGTGGCATGAGCTGGAGAACAGTTCCGGGGCGCCAGTCGCCCGCGAGATCTGGATCTCCCAGCGTATCTGCTCGGACTTATACCGGCTGGTACTGCCTTACGGCGGCCGCATCGTCGAATTGACCGATTCCCACGGGAACGGTCACGAATATTGGGACGATGCCAAGGTGAGCGAACCGTGGCTCTTTGCCCGCAGCGGCCAAACCGCGTACGGCATCTGTTGGTCCGGCAGCCATCGAATGCGTTTCGATGAATGGTTTTTGGAGCTGGAAAGTGTCATCGGATCGTTGGAACCGGGAGAAACGAAAGCTTCGGAAACGATTTTCATGTCCATAGGCGGTTTTGATGATTGGAACGAATTCCGGGCGTTTGCCTCGAAACTACCTGGGTTGGAAACGCTCCCGCCGCCGGTACGCCATATGGAGTTGACGGCTAATGAAGGAAACCCGTTCGTACCGTCTTATGTGAAAGAAGTGACGGCTCTGCTGCATGATGTCAAACAGAATGTATGGGAAGGCGAGTTGTCCGTCTCTTATGCAGGCGAAACTCGTCCGGCAGCCCATAGGGTGTTGTCTGCGGATGAAGAAGCCTCAGAAGCCTCTTTTGCTTTACCGTCCCCGTCGTCCCCTTGCAGCGTCATTCAATTAGATGCACGGCTTGGCTCGCAGCAAGAGACGTACTATAGCGCCTTGTTCCCGGTGTCGTCCGCTCCCGTCCGCTGTACCACATACACGGAAGCAGAATACCCGGTGTATGAAGCCGACAACGGGATGATTCGGATCTCCGCCGCGCCGAATTATTATCCCGCTCTCCGGTCGCTTGCGGTGCAAGGCCAGGAATGGCTCGCCTCCGGATTTCCGGAATACGGGATCAGGTCCTGGTGGAATCCGTGGATCGGCGGTTTAACCGATCAGTTTGACGATATGAGCCCGACGTCTGTTCGCAAGGAAAAACATTCCGTCAGCTTCGTCCGTGTTGCCGACGACAAAGGCAACGTCTGGTCAGGCATCCGGATCCGCCAGTCCATTCAACAGCACGACATCTTCAAAGGAACGATCGTGGACAGTTACTACCTACTGCTCCCTGGAGCGCCGGTACTCGCCTATATGACCGATATCCGTCAACACACAGGAGCTTATTTGGAAAAAACGGTACTTAGCGAGCTGTTCCTTCGCTTTGACGAATTAGGATCGTCCAGCGAGTCTCGCGAGGCGAGCAGCTGGCTGCGAACTTTCGCGCCTGACGGCAAAATGCTGCGTTACGCCATTGGCAAGGACGAACTCAGCGTGCGCGAAACAAAAGACTACGGTTTCGGCTTTGACGGCCGCGCCGGAGTGATGCAAATTGTGACCGATGAAACTGTCAACCGCCCCTCACTCTACACAAACAAGGACATCTGCTGCCTGTCGTTCTCGCGAAATGTTCGCTTGCCACACGGAAATGAGTTCCGCTCGGCGCCCGTTTTTTTCGTCTTTCCGGATGCCCTGCTTCCGGCCGAGGGACTGAAAGCTTTACGCCGGATCTCCTTTCCTCTATCTAACGACATGGAAGGAGAGTAGCCCGTATGAAAGTGTATTGCCATAAAATTTTCATTTTTTATGGTTTGGAAGGACATACGAAAAGTCTTGAGGTTCACACTGTGTGAAGCTTTATAAAATGGTTTAACCATTCATTGGTGCCGCAGAGTTATACTCTGCTACATAACGTAGAATAAGGAAGTGAACTTAATGAAAAGTAAAGTGAAAAATATGCCTTTATTTTCACAAACGATAACTGACTATTGGCGGGAGCAATTTTTGAACGGAGACGTCCTCTATAGCGATGAAGTCTTTACTGTCGCCATCAACCCAGACCTGGACGAAGACAGTCGGGTCATGGTGCTGGAAACCACCGACGGCCGGATTATGGCGGTCCTGACGCCTGCGATGGCCGATAAGGTAGGCCTTTATCAACGACAAGACCTGTCTGAGGAGATCTTTCGCCGGAAATTAAAAGAAGCGGGAGTCTTTCTGCATGGCGCAGATTATGTTTTTTATTTTTCAGAAACCGAAAAGAATGTATTGCTGCAAGAAAACATGCAAGGTGACTTGCGCCAGTTAACTGAGCACGATGATGCGGTTTTCTCTGAGTTCGAGTCCTCGGCCTCGGAACAGGATTTGGATGACGCATATGTGGAGTTGGATCATTGGGCGGTGTTCGGCTCTTTTGAGCAAAACCGCCTGGTCAGTGTCGCCAGCATGTATCCCTGGGAGGACAATGCGCAAATTGCGGATCTCGGCGTACTGACGCTGACGCCATTTAGAGGAAAGGGTCATGCCCGCAAAGTGGTTCGTTCCATTTGCAAGTATGCCTATGATCAGGGATACGAACCCCAGTACCGATGTCAGCTCGATAACCATGCATCTACGTTGCTGGCAAAAGCGGCGGGTTTGACATTGTTTGGCAAATGGGATGTGATTTCTCCCGACTCCATAGACTGAGAGTCCGACTAAAAATAAGCAATTATGATGTAGGAAGCTCACGTATTCCTTTACAAGACAATACAGCTGTTGCCAATGCGTTATTCATTTATTGCTCATGTGTAAGGAAACTAATAAACGTTCTATTTGATGGAGAGATATATATGGGATTAAAGCCTGATCTAAAATTGTTGAATTATGACATGCTTAATGATTGTGTTGATTTATTCATGGACACTTTCTCAAAAGAACCTTGGAATGATGTCTATGAGTCAAGAAAACAGGTTGTAGATTTTTTTGAGCATTACATGAAAAACAATTATTTTATTGGTTACGTTCTAAAAATAGGCGATGAACTTGTTGGATTGAGCCTAGGCGCAAAAAAGCCATGTTTAAAAGGAATGGAATATTTCATTGATCAATTTTGTGTAAGTGAAAAATTCCAAGGACAAGGAGTAGGCAGCAAGTTTCTAGAGCTTATCGAATCTGACATTAAAAAGCAGGATATAAATACTATCGTGTTAACTACTTCCAAGGGATTCCCATCAGAAAAATTTTATATTAAAAATGGATTCAAAACATCTGTTAATGCAATTCTTCTCGCCAAGTGAGAGAGGTTAATATGAAGATAGTCAATCCATAGTATTAACTGACGAATTCAAAAGGAGTTTCCTCATGAATATAACCCTTACTGATGTGGATAAGGACAATTATGAAGAGGTCTGTGATCTATCTGTAGCTGATAATCAATATGATTATGTCGCAGATAATACGTGGTCACTCGTTGAGTCAAAATTCAACCCCACATACCAAACACGCGCAATTTACTTAGACGGCAAGCCTGTCGGATTTTTCATGTGGGTGCCTGAGACAGAGCAAAGAATATCGATTTGGCGATTTATGGTGGATCAGCACCATCAAAACAAAGGTATTGGGCGCAAAGCAATGCTACTGGCCCTTGATGAAATTAAGCGGACAGTTGGATTAGAAGAGATCGAAATTTGTTACAACCCGAATAATCCTGTAGCGAAAAGCTTTTACTCCAGCTTTGGTTTCGTTGAAGTTGGTATGGACGAAGACGGTGATGATATGTTAGCAATTATTAAAATTTAAACTAGCAGGCATAAGCCCGCTTTGGTGCTGAAGTTGACTGAAGTGCAGTCCTCTGAGACTTTATTTTCAAGTTTTAGACTGCACTTATTTATATTAGTTGGTTCAATCTAAAACATATTTATCAGAGGAAAAAGCTATTACGCGATCATGCTGGCGATATGGTCCGCCTTGCCCGCCGAGCGCGGCCGAGCCAGCGTCCCCGGCGATAAATGGGCAGCTCGGCGGGGATCTAGTCATCTCTGATATTATGATGCCACAGATGTCAGGTTACGAGCTGACACGAATGATTCGTGAGCGGTTTACACTCACGGGGCTCCCTGTTTTGCTCCTTACGGCAAGAAGCCAACCGAAAGATATTCGAAGTGGATTTTTAGCACAAATTGAGATCCCGATCCGAGACATATTCTTTCCCCAAATCAGTATCATCGGCACGTCAATGGGAAGCAGCGAAGAGTTTGAGGCTATGCTTCAATTTATGGAACTCCATTCGATCCGTCCTATTATTAATAGTATGTATCCTTTACAGGACACGGTTCAAGCCTTTCAACGAATGCAGTAGGGAGAGCAATTCGGTAACATAGGAATAAGAATAGATTGAGCTGAAACCAAGCTGTTGAAAATCTGAAGCATAAAGGAATAGTTGATGCAGCAAATTTATTTCGAAGTGATAATGCTGAAAACAAAGACGAAGCAGCGCGGCGACAAGCAATTGACGAATTCATTTCCATGGTTAGCCGTCTAAAATCCGCGTGAAATAAAAATGAGATTAGGTATGATCACAAGGACTTGATTGGTATCAATTCGTCGAAAGGAACAGAAATACGGTGTTAAACACATGCAACAACTTGTTTACAGGCCATCCGTATATTTTGGATTAATGAAGATTCAACTTGAAGGTACCGCACGGAACTCTCATCTCATTTTCACCGATAGACCCGTTAAGCTAAAAAACCATCGTTCATGACGATGTACTACCATTCGCCAACCCAAACTGGATTAAAATTTGAATATCCCATATCCATTAATAAATCCCATGCATTATTTAAAATATGAGGCTGTCCTTTTGTAAATAATTCTTTTCTTTGTTTCATTAGATATGAAATAATCTCAGCTATATGTTTTGGCTTGCCTAGGTGTATTGTTGTTTCTAAATCATTTTTTTGTGCTGTAATATTGTAAAAAGCCCAGAATGTAAGAGGATCTTCATCTGGTGGATGTGATTCGAAAATAAGTGTGATTTTGATATTTTTGTTTTCCTTTGGAGAAATATTTAATGTGAAACTTTTCCCACCCGAATACCAATAAACAAATGCCTGACTATCAATGATAATATTTCTTAATTGACTCTTCATAAATTTTTCACCCTAAAATAATTGTTCTACATAATGATTATAAAATAATTGTGACTTCGAATCGACCACCTACAAGCAAATGATTCAAATCAGAAACCCTGTCTGCTTCCCAAAATCTATACTTCACTTCAGCTCTACCCGAATACTTATTAAGAAGAAGGTTGGCGGTTAAACGCCGCGGCGGATTTTCACCGATAGACCCGTTAAGCTGAACCGTATCACGACAAATCGGAATTTAGGGAGACAACATGGAATATATAAAAGAGGTATTTGCACAATACGATAGACAATGTATTCGGGTTTATCAGGCTTATAATCCAGTAATTGCAAAAGAAGCAGTCGCCTTACAGACTTTTGGCGAAAACTTTAATCTCAATCGCATGACATGGATAAAACCTTCCTTTTTGTGGATGATGTATCGGTCTAATTGGGGAACAAAGAAAAATCAGGAATGTATTTTGGCTTTGGATGTATATATGGAAAAATTTAATGAATTGTTGAGGCAAGCGGTGCTAACTTCACCAGACTCAATGATTTACAAAGGTTCAACTCAATGGGAAAAAGCATTTGAGGAAACAACAGTTTATTGCCAATGGGATCCCGATAGAAATGTGAATGGCAATTCCATAAATCGTGCAGCAATTCAAATCGGTCTAAAAGGAACCACTTTAAAAGAATTTCTAACCGATGGAATTTACAGCATTGAGGATTTGACACCGCTTGTGAAGAAATGGAATGTACAGCGAAAGCAGGGAAAACTAAACTCTAAAAATTTACCAATAGAAAGAATTTACCCTATTAAAAACAACGAAATTAGAAAAAGGCTGGATATGTGACAACAAACTAAATTTCAGTTTGTCGGATCGTCATTACGTTCACCTTAATGGTAAAATGCATAGTTATCGAAATGGATCGTACCCTCATCAAGTGAACACACGTGTAGGAACACTTACGTCACGTGTCCCCCGAATTCGGGAAAGTATCTACCACTCGAAAGTAAATGGAATATTGTATTGATAGAGGGCTCTCAACTGAGAAATTGGTTGGGGGCCTTTTTGACATGTTGTCACACAATATTTATATTAAACCTCCTCTGATTCAAATCATTAATTTTAGGATAACTTAAACCTATTACTTGCTGTATCTAGGGTTCACATTTGAGACCCTATTAAACTTGCATTATTTTGTGCATATGCACAAAAATATTCATTGGAATATCAATTGTTAAAAGTTAATGATGCAAATATAATGCAAGTATCATGAAAACGTATTCAAGCTAGATCACCTAGAGGAGGATTTCAGATGGAAGCAGCATTGGAAATTAGTTGGATTGGCGCTTTAGCCGGTCTCGCGCTTGCAATCATTTTAATCTTGTTTAGACTGGCACCAACTTATGCATTGATTCTGGGAGCAATTATTGGCGGTTTTATTGGTGGGGCTGATTTTTCAGAGGTCATCAAAATTTTGATTTCCGGAACACAAAGTGTTCAAGGTACAGTTATTCGGATTATCGCTGCGGGTGTTTTTGCTGGCGTTATGATGGAATCTGGAGCAGCGGGAACCATTGCAAAAGCTATTGTTGATAAACTCGGTGGAGCGAAAGCTATGCTATCGCTTGCACTCGCTACCATGGTTATCACAGCGGTAGGGGTATTCATTCCTGTAGCCGTATTGATTGTTGCACCCATCGCGTTGGCTGTTGGCCATAAAATGGGATATTCCAAGATTGCCTTGCTAGTGGCGTTATCGGGCGGTGGTAAAGCGGGTAATATTATTTCTCCAAACCCGAATACCATTGCAGCCGCAGGCGGATTCGAACTCGATGTTAACCAGGTGATGATCGGCGGATTAGTCCCTGCTCTCTTCGGGGTAGTAGTTGCGGTTCTTATCGCATCATTCATTAAGTATAAAGGTACTAAAGTAACGGATCTTGAAGCCGCCGAGTTGGAAAAGACCAGCTCCTCGGATCTGCCACCTTTATCTAAAGCTCTAGTAGCTCCGGTTATCGCTATTATTCTTTTGATGATTAGCCCGATTGGCTCGATGTTAGGCGTTGATTTCCTCGCAGCACTAAAAATTGACTCCTTGTTTATCCTGCCATTTGCCGGTGTCGTTGGCTCCTTGGCGTTAGGTAAGTCAAAAGAAATAATCAATTATTGTACGGCCGGATTAAATCGAATGACACCAACTATTTTGATCATTATAGGTGCAGGTGCCATTGGCGGATTGATTACTGCGTCAACCCTGCCTGCAGAAGTTGTAGCTCTTGTAGAAGCTTCAGGCATTTCAGGAGTATTCCTTGCACCAATAGCAGGCGTATTAATGGGAGCAGCAACAGCATCCACTTCAACAGGTGTCATTTTGGCTACGGGTTCATTCTCAAGTGCGATTATAAATACAGGTGTTGCACCTCTATCGGCTGCAGTTATGACCCATGCCGGTGCTACTGTAATCGACCACTTGCCACATGGAACCTACTTCCACGTTACACGTGATGCTATGGGCATGAGCATGAAGGATAGAATGAAGGTTGTCCTGTATGAAAGTATGGTCGGTCTAACAATGACTATCGTAGCAGTAGTTCTTTTCGGATTTATCTTATAGAAAGAGTGGAGGATAAATAACTCATGGGGAAAATATTCATGTTGGCTCCTGATTCGTTTAAAGAAAGCATGACGGCAAAAGAAGTATGCAATGCAATGGAAATCGGCATAAAGAGAGCTATTCCAGATGCGGAGTGCATTCACGTACCTATGGCTGATGGAGGTGAAGGCACTGTCCAATCATTGGTAGATGCAACGGGCGGTACCTTGATACACAAAGAAGTGACAGGGCCTCTTGGTACACCAGTTCTCGCCCATTATGGAATTTTGGGAGACGGCAAAACGGGTGTGATTGAAATGGCATCGGCCAGTGGAATTCATCACGTTACGAAGGAAACAAAAAATCCTTTAATTACGACTACCTTAGGAACCGGTGAATTAATTAAGGAATGTATTGAAAAGGGCATTACGGATATCATTCTAGGCATTGGCGGAAGCGCTACGAATGATGGGGGCACTGGAATGGCAAAAGCACTGGGGTATAAATTCCTGGATAAAGACGGGAATGAGCTGCAGCTTGGCGGCAGATATCTGGGTGCGTTAGATAAGATAGATACTACTGATGTGCATCCGCAATTAAAAAATATTAAAATTTTGGTTGCATCGGATGTAACCAATCCATTATGCGGGGAGCGGGGCGCATCTGTTGTATTTGGTCCGCAAAAGGGTGCCACTCCTGAAATGGTTAAAATATTGGATGATAATTTAAGGCATTACGGTAATATTGTAAAACAGCAGCTTGGAGTTGAAATTTTGGATGTAGCTGGTGCAGGTGGTGCAGGTGGCCTTGGCGGTGGATTGATCGCTTTCACCAACTCTACCATGAAAAAGGGAATAGAAATTGTTATTGAATATACAGGATTAAAAGAAAAGCTGAAAAATGTGGATTACTGCTTTACAGGAGAAGGGGGCATAGATTTTCAGACGAAATTCGGTAAAGCACCTTTCGGAGTTGCCCAGGCAGCAAAAAGTGTTAACAGCGATATGAAAGTGATTGCCTTGGCAGGCTATGTGGGCATGGATGTTGAAACCTTATACGATGAAGGATTTGATGCCATCTTTGGGATTGTTCCCGGAGCAGCAGATATTGATACCTTACTGGCGAGAGGTAAGGTAAATGTTGCCCGTACATCTGAAAGCATTGCTAGATTGTTAAAATAAGAATCAAGGAGGATGTCCCGGAAGTCTCATAGGGGACATCCTCTTTATTTGATCCGATTAATCAGCATAAAAATGAGTTCCACGAGCTCCAAAATATTTTTGGGATCTTTGCCTGTAATCGTATATATCTTGTTTAATCTATAGTTCAATGTATTCCTGTGGATCATGAGCCTATTGGCGGTTTCATTGGCGTTTAGGTTACAGTTGAGATAAATCTGAAGTGTTGTTATCAATTCATCATTTTTTTCGAGTAAATGGGCCAGGCGCTCTGCCTTTGTATCATTCTGTTGCAGTTTTGACATATCGGCGATGAACTCACATTTTGAATAGAAGATGGTTTTTTCGTTGGCATAAATACCCTTCAATACACGCATAGCTGATTTAGCTTGCCAAAGACCTTCTGAGATCGTGTCATTCATTTTACTGATTGAAATGAAAGCATCGGGATGCTGATTTCTAATTGTTTGTTGTAGGGCTTCAATCTTATCTTCTTCCTGAATGACTAAGCAAAGCGAATATTTGGACATTTTAAAGGAGGATAAGCTTTTAGTGATATCCTCAGCAATCTCATTAGGAGACACCACATATAAGATTTGAGAGGGTTTTGTTAACTGAATGCCATAGGTCAATGCCTTATTCATTAATTCATTTGTATAAGTGGTGTCCGAATTTATAATTAAGCTGAAAAATTCTTGCTTTAAGTTATTCTTCAAAGTCTCCTTTTCCAATGCGATGCTTTGGTTGATTAACAAAATAACAGCTGATTTTAAAATATTTCCGAAGGGTCTCGTTTCCTTTACTTCGCCGCTGATTCCTACCACTCCGACAATATTTCCATTCAATTCGATCGGTAAGTTAATGCCCTTCTTCACGAACTCTTCATCCTCGTTAATTCCCACAATTTTCCTTTGTTTTATGGCTTTCAAAGCACCATGATGTAGCGTACCAATCCTTCCTTTATTTCCACTCCCGATGATCTTGCCTGTTCGATCCATAATATTAATATTATATGGAATATCCTTCATCATTCTATCAACAATTGTTTGGGCTTGATTATGCGTCATCTCATACATAGCTGTATCTCCTTCATAATCACTTCTCTAAAGTATAAGTATCTATCGACACACAGTTCTGATTTAAGAATTGTTGTGCAAAAGAACAAAGATAAATGAATTAGCTTCTTATGAAATTATATCAATGTTAGCCTATATATGCATCATCACGCGCTATCCATTAAGAGCGAAGGGGCTGTGAATTATGGGCAAGCGAAAGCCACCCGACCTCAAGGCTTACTTTCGGCAAGCCTCGGAGCAGAAAACGTCTGATTCCTCGGTTGTTCTTCATTTGCCCGAATACGATTGCGTTAGTATTCACTTTTAATAATTCAGCGCCCTCGATTTGTTGTTGAATAACAAGGAGAGTAAGAGCCGAGCCGCTCAAATGGAGAAGATGTGCAGAGTCCTCGGAATGTCCAAAAGCGGGTATTACAAATGGGCGCAAGAAAAGAATAATGAAGATAGCTACCAACGCCGTCGTAAAACGTTGCTGGCGCGCATCACCCGGCTCTTCCTGGACTCCCACAAGCGATACGGCAGCCCGAAGATTACACAGCTTCTACGCCGCGAAGGATGGAGCGTATCTGAGTGACTAGTAGATAAAATCATGAACGAGCACGGTCTTTGAGTACATCAAGCTCTTTTACAACCGGAAGCGAATCCACAGTTCACTCGTCTATTTATCCCTAGACCGGTTTGAAGCAGCGTATTACAAAAGCATCGCTTTAGCAACGTTATTTGGTGTCCACTTTCTTGACAGAGGTCCAATTACCGTTCCTCCTAGAATGGTTTGTCACATTTTCTTCAGTTACTACAGCACAATACAAAATTGTTGACCGATTGGTCAGTTTTGGGTAAAATAAAAACTGACCAATCGGTTAGTTTTTATTATTTTGTGTACCAACTGTTTTTAAGTTTTATGAAAAGGAGAGGACCAAAGGAAAAGGGAAAGTTACTTATTTTTGCGAGTGCACTTGCATTGTTGACGTTGTTTAAAAGCTTTACACAATTTTCAAGCCTTTTTTACGAGATTTTTAGACTATTCGGTTCATTTCAAAGGAGTGAAGACTTTATGCGTAAACAATGGAAAATAATATTATTTACAAGTATTTTGATACTAATAACAATAGCCGTAAGTGTTACTCAATTTTCAAACCCAAATGAGAGCAGCCATTTTAATGACGAGAAGTTTTCGGTAGAACGTGCAATGCAGCATTTAGAAGTAATAGCTAAAGAACCACATCCAGTAGGTTCAGAAGCTAATAAAAAAGTTAAAGACTATATTGTGAAATATTTTGAGTCATTAAATCTACCTGTAGAAATACAAACGAAGGCTATAGAAGATGTTCGTGATGAGGAGGAAGAGCTTACTACAGATGCTGAATATCTCGAAAATATTATTGTAAAGATTGAAGGTACATCTCCAGATCATAACGCGGTATTATTCCTTGCCCATTATGATTCCACACCTGAAACACCAGGTGCAGGTGATGATGGTTACGGTGTTGTAACATTAATGGAAACTGCTCGTATTATGAGTCAGTTAACCCCCCCTGAAAATACATTGTATTTTGTTTTTACTGATGGTGAAGAAGAAGGTGTACTAGGGGCAACAGCATTAAAAGATCGCAAAGATATTTTTGATAAGACACGTATGATCATTAATTTTGAGGCGCGTGGTAATACAGGAGTGCCCATTTTATTTGAAACTACAAATCATAATGCACAATTGGTAAAAGAATTTAGTCATACGGTATCTCATCCGGTAGCTTATTCATTTGCTTCTGAAATGTATAAAAAGATGCCAAACTACACAGATTTTACAGAAATAAAGGACATACCGAAGCTAGGCTATAATATTGCTAATATGGGTGGTGTTGAAACATATCACGCTAATATAGATACATTTGAAAATAGTGATAGAAATACTATTCGTCACTTTGGTGCTTATGCCATACCATTAGCTGAAAAATATGCTATGCTTTCAACAACAGAGTTTGAAGAGTTCGAGAAAAATCAAGGGGATGCCATTTACTTCCCTCTAATGAAAAATGTCTTAGTTGTATATTCAGACGAAGTGGTTTTACCGTTAATGACATTGCTAATTGGTTTAACGAGCATTGCGACAATTACACTTATCCGTAAAAAGGTAATTAAAGTTAAAACATTAGCTCTAACATTTGGTAGTATGCTGGCAAGCTTTATAGGAGTTGCTGCAATACTTTATGGTTTAGTAAAAATACTAGCTATAGTATTTGATGGTGTTATTGATGATGAGGGTTTAATCGTTTTAGGCAACTATGATTATGCAGCCTTCCTACTTATTATGCTTATTACGGTAGTTTTAAGTGCCTTTATTAGTCGTTGGATTAGTAAACATATTAGCGCTATTCATTTTATTATTAGCATACAATTGATTTGGATAACATTAGCGATTACTACAAGCTTAACATTTAAAGGAATCAGTTATTTATTTGTACTTCCTGCTTTACTAGGGGTATTTTTAATAATTGTAGCGCTAGAAAAACCACAAGTTATGCTTTCTAATTATCGTTATATAGTAATAGCTAGCTGGACTATTGTAACAACTATTTTATTGGCACCTTTTATCTATGTTATTTATACCGCTCAAACATTAAAATTTGCACCTATATTAGGTATCTTAGTCGCATTATTAATTATGCCTATAATTGCTGCAATCCAATATAAGTCTACACAAACGTAGTGGCTTGACTCGTCGTAGAAAACAAAAAGGAGCACCTCCCCAAAACCTCAAAAATGTTAGCGGCCAAGCAAAACATTGAGATGAAAGGAGAATACTCCATTCCATCGGAGGCTACTTATTCTCGCTTTGGAGGTTATACGCTGTTGTAACATATTGCCGAACTGCTTGTTCGGCGGACAGTATTCGAGGAGGTCATCATCAGATGAGAATCATGGAAGTTGTTCTGGTGACGTTTAATGTGGCTATGTTGCTGTGGCTGGTTGTTGGGAAACAAAAGCCGCGACAGTTATTGTGGGGGGGATTGGCCGTCTCGGCAGTTCTTCTCGTTGTACAGGGCTGGGTTGAGGGATGGCGCTGGCCCCTGATCCCCGCTTATGCACTGACGCTGGCTCCTTTATGGGCGCTGGTGTTGGACTTTCGGCGGCGCGCCCGAGCCGGCCAAGGGGACATTCAAAGGCGCGGCGTACGCAGAATTGCAGCGTTGTTATCTGCCTTTTTCTACGGGACGGTAACCGTTGCTGCGCCGTTGCTGTTCCCGGTGTTTAAATTCGATGAACCGGCAGGTCCGTATGGGATTGGCACGGTCGCTTATCACTGGATTGACAACACCCGCAAAGAAACGTCCACTTTGGCGGCAGCCGGGGCCAAGCGGGAACTGAAAGTACAGATCTGGTATCCGTCCAGCAAGGACGCTAAGGGAACCCGAGCGCCGTATGTGCCCGATTCCAAAGTGTATACCGAGGCATTTCAGCAGGAGTCTGGTCTGCCGCAGTTGTTTTTGACGAGCCTTGGACAAGCCCGTACGCATGCGATTGAACACGCGGTGCTGTCCGATGCGGAAGCGGCGTATCCGGTAATTATTTTTTCACACGGGTCTGGCGGATTCGAGGGCCAGAACATGTTCCAGGTCGAGCAGTTGGTGAGCCATGGTTATATTGTGGCGGGAATCAATCATACTTACGACAGTATGGCTTCGATATTTCCAGATGGGCGGGTTGCGTTGTACGATTCGGTGAAAAATACAGAATCGGAGATAGAGCCACTTGAAAAATCGGACAGGACGAATGAGGTTTGGGTGAACGATGTGCGGTTTGTGCTGGATCAACTTGAACAGCTCGCTGTCGCTGACCCGGATCGGCGATTTACGGGACGAATGGACATGAAGCGGCTTGGCATGTTCGGACACTCGTTCGGCGGGGCGACTACGGTACAGATGCTGCTAAGTGATCCGCGGGTTCGGGCAGGCATCAATATGGACGGGGCCTTGTACGGTGAACGCCGCATTCCGGCGGCTGGCATAAACAAGCCGTTCCTGATGATCAGTGCGGACGAGAAGGACGAGTTGGCGGGCTCCAGCGCCACAAGTGACGATCAGCAAGCCGCCTTGGACACGACCCACAGCAATATTGAACGATACAATAAAGAGTTAAATGCTCGGTATGTGCCGGTAAAGGTTGGCGGGAATTACTGGCTGAAGCTACACAACACGCTTCATATGAGTTTCTCCGATTTCTTTTTGATCTCTCCAATTATAGAGTGGGCGCAGGGAGTGAACGCGCGCGGGACACATCGGCTCGTCAACGATTTTACGCTTGATTTCTTCAATCATTATCTGAAAGGGCAGCCTTTGCAGATATTGAACAATGCTGTTGGCACGCATGATGATTATATTCTGGAAAAGGGATAAGCTTCTTTCCGGTGTGAACCAGCAGATTTGGAACTGTAAAAGAGGGACAGTGCTCACCCTCAGCTATACCAAAAACTCATCGAATTAATTTCATGAATGAACAGAACCCAGGAAAGACAACATAAGGAAGTAGTATACATCTCAATTTCCAGAGGAGGATATCTGTTATGGCTCACCAGAAGAGAAGGAAAGAAGCTGCCTGGAAGTCACGAAAGCAAGAACAGCATCCCCATGGTAAAATCAAATCGCTCAAGGAATTGTCCAGCGAATAGGAAGAGGAGCATACTACTTGAAAGAGAAAGACTGTCGGAGAAGTTTACCGGCAGTCTCTTTATACAATAAGTTTAAGTTCATTTTTCTTTAAGCAATCCGTAATTAGACTGAAGTTACACAGTGATTAATCACAGTTTTGAGATTTTCAAGTATTGTACTATGATAAACTTTACCTATGGAGTGATAGAAATAGCGCGTGTTTTATTTATTAATGGTGGATCAGAGGGACATATCAATCCAACTATTGGAGTTGTGCAAGAGCTTATTTCGCGTGGAGAAGAGGTAGTATACTTTTCTATAGAAGCTTTTCGAGAGCGTACATGTTGGCTGTGGACGTTTACTTGCACAAATTCTTAAAGCTTCCTATTTCTATAAAAGTCCCTACAGAAATAGTTAAATGACCTAGATGGGAACTTTATAGAAATTTGGAGCACTAATCAAATTTAAGAACTGCTTATAGGAGGTGTGTAGGGTGAATAGCATATCATTACTAATTGACTTTCTCTTGAAGAAATATTATTCAGAAAAGCAAGGCATGCTACAAGTCATCCAACAATTATCAGAGGAAGATATTGTATGGGCACCCACATCTGGGAGCAACAGCATTGCCAATTTAGTTGCACACATATGGGGAACGGTTCATCAACGAATTGAAACCGTATTCTTTAATGTTCCAGACACAAGAGACCGAGAAAAGGAATTTGAATGTGGTCTCCAGTTATCAAAAGAGCAAGCGCTGGAACTTATCACCAAGTCTTTTGACTGTATTATTGAGGCTTTGAAAAAGGTGAAAGAGAACCCTGATATGTTACAAGAACAACCTTATTTGAATCTACCACCACTAAAAAACAGTGGAGTTAACAACCACGCTACTATCCTTGAAATGTTTTTGCATCAATTTAGACATTTACCCGGTCATACAGGACAAATCGTCTACATAGCCAAAATGCGAAGAGGACAATCCCCCACCCAATGTATTGGAGTTGAGATAAGACTATGAAAACAGAGATCATGAATAGATTCATCTCTTACGCACAAGTTGATACACAGTCCGATGAGGGCAGCGAAACTTGCCCCTCAACACCAGGGCAGCTAGTGCTGGCCCAAATGCTCATAGACGACCTTAGAGCCATAGGTATGCAGGAAGTTACGATGGATTCGAACGGTTATGTAATGGCATCCCTTCCGGCCAATACAGACAAAGAGATTCCAACAATCGGTTTTCTTGCTCATATGGATACGGCCACCGATTTTACTGGCGCTGGCGTGAAGCCGCAAATCATAGAAAATTATAACGGACAAGACATTGTCTTGAATGAATCACTGAATATTGTCCTTTCGCCGCGCGATTTTGCTGAGCTGGCTGGCTACAAAGGCCACACGTTAATAACGACAGACGGTACCACATTACTTGGCGCTGACGATAAAGCCGGTATTGCCGAAATCATGACTGCTATGGCTTATCTGATTCGACATCCAGAACTGAAACACGGGAAAGTAAGAGTGGCTTTCACCCCTGACGAAGAAATCGGCAGAGGTCCAAATAAGTTTGATGTGTCCGCCTTCGACGCAGTATATGCCTATACGATGGATGGCGGTCCTCTTGGCGGGATCGAGTACGAGAGCTTTAACGCTGCATCAGCCATCATTACTTGCAAAGGGAAGAACGTTCACCCCGGCACGGCCAAAGGAAAAATGGTTAACGCTGCTAAAATAGCCATGGAGCTGCATGGAAGGCTGCCGGCTGATGAAACTCCTGAGAAGACGGAAGGTTATGAAGGCTTCTATCATCTGTCGTCCATTCAGGGTGACGTCGAGCAAACACAGCTTCGTTATTTGATCCGGGATCACGATAGTAATCGGTTTAAGGAGAGAAAGTCCCAGCTGGCTCGTATCGTAGAAGAATTACAGAAAAAATACGGAGATAAGCGAATTGAGCTCGAAATCAAAGACGAATACTTCAACATGAGGGAGAAGATTGAGCCTGTAATGGAAGTAGTGGACATCGCTAGACAAGCACTAGAAAACCTCGGAATCGTGCCGATTATTCAGCCGATTCGCGGCGGTACGGATGGCTCCCAACTATCCTACATGGGGTTGCCAACACCGAATATATTCACAGGCGGGGAAAATTACCACGGGCGGTTCGAGTATGTTTCAGCTGACAACATGGTGCAGGCTGTGAACAGCATCATCGAAATCGTTAAGCTGTATGAACAAAGATCCTAAGGGTGTATGCAGCATCGAGCATAGGTGGGAGAGGAATTTTACATCAGTAACCCTGATAATAAGGAGCAACTGAATTGAAAATCGAAAAAATTTTTGAATATGAAATTATTGGTCAATTGAGAACTAAGTTACAGCAGTTATTAGTAGAGTGTTTTACAGAAGAATATCCAAAAGATAGGATTTATTTTAAGCAATTACCTCATTTTAGGTTCGTAGCAATTGATGATAAAAATCAACTTGTTGGTCAAGTCGGCTTGGATTATAGAGTAATGAATTTAAATGGGAAACCAATAAGAGTTCTTGGCATAATCGACTTATGTGTATCAAAAATGAAGCGTTCACAGGGAATAGGTTCATTACTACTCTCTGAAATAGATGATTTCTGTGAAGGGAAGCCAGTTGATTTTTTACTCTTGTTTGCAGATAACAAAAAATTGTATTTAAATGCAGGATTTAAGTCTGTAAATAATGAGTGTAAATGGCTAAAAATAGACGATGAAAATCAAACAACTTACGGAATAGGACATGAAAAAATTAATGAACTTATGATTAAAGAAGTGGGCAATATAAAATGGGAAAATGGAAAGATAGATTTACTAGGATACCTTTATTAAGCTAAAGGGAGGTTTAAGTTTTTTTCTATGCCCATTCCTTCATAGTGTTCATACCGCAAAAATTATTGGCTCGAAGCAGGGAATACACTTGCGTACCGACGCAGTTGCAGAAAGATTCAAACCTGGATTGCACTAAAAAAGATAGTCTCTTAAGCTCAAAACAAGGAGGAAGGCCACATTGATTAGATCTGTAGAAGGTAAGAATCCCATTCGGAGTCAGATCAGTTCTGTAATCCTATGGTCCAGAAATCTTGATAAGTCGGCAGAGCAGTACAGCAGGCTACTTAACCTTTCAAGCGAGCAACACGAGCGTTTCGGTCACATTCATGTCCTGCATTTGCCGAATGGAACGGACATCATGATTGATTCCAATGGAATGGACAATGTTCCGATCCCAGACAAAGCTCCGCCGCTTTGCTTCGTGCCCGCTGACGATATCGACGAAGCGGCTGCTCTCATAGAAAGTCTGGGATTCCAAGTCATTTATGGTGGAATTATCCGAAATGAGTTTGTATCTTTCTTCAATATGCGTGATGATGATTTCAACGTGATCACGGTATGCCAAAACCATAAATGATAAGTTAAGAAAGTGGAGGCTGCCTCAATGTCATTCAACATGACACTTAAGGCAGCCTTTTTTTGTGTTAACTTGACGTTACAGACAATGCGGAGAACCGTATCAATAAGTAGCGGGAAGTTCCTTAGGGAGAAACTCGCAGGAGCCTGTGAAAGTATGTTTGACTTGGATGGCTTAGGTGGGCCAAACTCGGCTGGAAAGCTAGGGATCACAACGATTGCCGGAAGTACTTCAGCCCGGCTCAGGATGACAATGTTCTGCTGCTGGAAACGTCCTTGATTTTGATCCAGCTACGGTAACCGTGGCCATTTCCCGATTTTTTATTGATTACAAACAAATACATTTGTTTTCCCCCATGTTATCTCTATGAACTCGATATTATTATTAGCCTTCAAGTTTTTGCTGTTTTTGTACTTTTCGAGGTTTCAAAACAGAGACAAAGATTATAATTGTGCTCACTAAGCCAATCCAAGTAAGCGAGGATACAGCATTATTCCAGCTCAATCCTTCACCGAAGTAGAACAGTTCTCGAAGACCGTCTACCATAAAACGCATTGGCAACCAAGGGTGCACCCAGTCCCGATAGAAAGGGGACATCATTTCTGGAGCTCTGTATTAACTTCGCTGCAAGGTTCTCTTTTAGGTTGTTTGTTCTCGTCTTGCTGACGGCAAAAAAGAGAACAGCTGCGCTCGCCATACATGCCATCCAAAGCGGTTGGAACAAGGATACAGGGGCAGTGCCACTTGCGCTATTCGTACCAATTTCATTGACATCAGTAACCTTCTTAGTAATAGGAGTTACTAAGCTAGAAGCCTGCTCCGCCGTCAGCGTTGCATTCTGGCTATTAAATCTTTCAAGGATCTGGGCACGAACATTGTTGTTCATGTTATCAATGACTCCATTCAGGATTTGTCCAGCCATCGTGGAAGCCGCAGTATTCATCCCTTGATTAATAAAGACTTCAACTTCAGGCGATTCAGGTGTTGGACTGCTCAAAGATGCTTGCTTTGCACTAAAATCTTTAGGAATGACAAGCGCCGCGTAATATTCCTCGTTATCTAAGCCGTTTTGTACTTCTTCGGCACTTTTTACTTCAACCCATTTTACAGCCGGTTCCTCGCCGGATGCTGACGAAGAGGTGTTCTGCATCATATCTACGATCGTTTGCCCCATATTCATTTTAGGTTGATTTGGAATTTCAACTCCTTGGTCTTCATTGACAATAGCAATGGGCAAGTTCTTCGGTTGGACTTGAACCGATGGAAACAGTGTAAGTGAAAAAATAAAGATGACCAAGAATGCAATAATGGGCGATATCAGTACGAGTTTATTTTTCAAGACTTTCATAAAAGATCCACTCCTTTTTTATTTTCCAATCACTTAATTTTTCGAAGTTTATGTCGTTCATAAAATTCACTTTAAAAATAGGTAAATACCGTGTTAGTATTCGTCGCTTCTTCGTATACTGCTGTTATATTCGATAAAGTAGTAGGTTACGTATAATAATTAACATTTTACGTAAACAAAGTTTCTGAGGGAAACCAGCAAATGATCTTACATCAGAACCGATGGGCATATTGAATGCTGCGAAACGGCGACTAACAAAGGAAAAACACTTTTTGCAACGTGGAAGATTTGAACAAGCAGAAAAAGAGATTACAGTTGCCTTGTTTATTCTCAGTGGTACGTTTTGGAGTTACAAGCTGCAAAGAATTATGTGAAACGAAAAAAAATTATGCCAAGAAGAAAGTTGCAAAATCTTTGATACATCTTATTAGGGGCTAAAAGATGTATTCAATAAACTTGAAGTTTATAAATTAAATGATCTGATAGGAGTTATGGGTATATGAGAGTAATTAAAGCAGTAGGAGATTCAGGAGTTACGGGTAATATGAGAGTAATTAAACCAGTAGGAGTTTCAGGACCTACGGGGCCAACCGGGGCAACGGGAGCCACAGGTGTAACAGGTGCAACGGGTGTAACGGGTGTAACGGGTGTAACGGGTGTAACAGGTACTACGGGAGCGACGGGTGCAACTGGAGTAACTGGAGTAACAGGTGCTACAGGTGTCACGGGTGTATCTGGAGCCACGGGTACCACGGGAGCTACTGGAGCCACAGGAGCAACGGGCCCTACAGGAGGCGCGGGGATTTTTTTGCAATTTCAGGTATCCGAGAATACTCCAAATACATCAGGGAGTTCGGCAATCTCGATAACCGCAGTCCCAGCTACATTAAAAACAATAACAATAACGGGAGTTCCTACAGGAAGCAGCATTTGGTTAACAGGAATCGTTGGATGGGAGTCTACAGCAGGTACTACAGCGGTTCAATTACAAATTCTCCGTGGGGCAACTATTATTTTTAGTATTAATCATCATGCAGCTGGAAATAACACATTTGAAGCTACCAGTGTTGATCATGTTGATTCAACTCCGGGAACTGGCAATGTTACGTATTCATTAGTTGCACTAACTGTTGTAGGTACAGCAAATGCCATTGGAGCCATTACTTTTACAGGGGCTTTAAAATAGTTTAAGTAAAAAGCGAATGCCGATGGCCGTTTTAATTCACTCTGGGGTTAGGTATAGCTTTAAAATAATTCAAGACTCACATGGGTAGTTTCCCCGGTATATACCTGAAAATGAGGTGAGTAAATTGATTTCTGTCAGTCTTTGTATGATTGTAAAAAATGAAGAGGATAGTATTAAGCGATGCCTGAGCTCAGTGCAGGATATGGTTGACGAAATCATTATTGTGGATACAGGATCCACCGACAAAACTAAAGAAATCGCGCGTAAATATACGGATCATATCTTCGATTTCGAATGGGTTGACGACTTTGCAACTGCCCGAAATTATGCTTTTCGTTTGGCTACTAAGGACTATATATTTTGGTTAGACGCGGACGACATGTTAAAGAAAGAGGATCGTAAAAAATTTAAAGAACTAAAAAAGACAGTCGATCGATCAGTGGATTCCGTGACGATGGACTATCACCTGGCTTTCGACGAATTTGAGAATGTTACTTTTAGTGTTAGACGTAATCGTCTTGTAAAAAGGGAGAATAACTTCCAATGGATTGGCGCAGTTCATGAATACCTCGAAGTATCGGGGAACATTTTGAATAGTGAGGTTGCTATCACACATAGCAGCCTCCATCATGATAGCGACAGAAATCTTAGAATTTACGAAAAACGTTTACTTCGCGGCGAACACTTTTCACCTCGGGATTTATATTATTTTGCAAATGAACTCGTTGATCACCAGATGTACGAGCAAGCGATTTCTTATTATGAAAAATTCTTGGCCACAGGAAAGGGATGGATCGAAGATAATATTGCTTCTTGCGGGAAACTAGCAGATTGTTACCATGAACTCGGAAATAGGGAACGAGAGCTCGAATCTTCGTTACGTTCTTTTCGATACGGTAGCCCTCGTGCCGAATTCTGTTGTCGGCTTGGGTATCATTTTTTACATCAGGAGGATATCCATACAGCGATTTTCTGGTATAAGATGGCCACCCAACTTGAACGTTCACGAGAAAACTTGGGTTTTTTTAATCCTATATACTTGACTTGGCTCCCTCATCTTCAGCTTTGCGTATGTTACGACCGAGTGGGTGAACATGGCTTAGCCCAATATCATAATGAGATTGCCCGTAGCTATCGACCGACGGATCCTAGAGTCCTGCAGAATAAAAGGTATCTGGAAGCTATCTTAAACAAAGAAGAAGCAGGAGTTGGCGGTGATTGTCTTGGATGATAAGCCGCGCGTGTTGATCGGAAGCCCTATTCATCAAAAACCTGCTATTCTACGCGAGTTTTTAAATTCTCTGTACCAATTAAGGCAGGAACATACGGTATTCGGATATATATTTGTTGATGACAACCAGGACGAACAGTCAAGAAAAATGCTTCGCAATTTTTCCGAGGTGGTTGACCATGTTACGGTAAAGGCATCCGGGCATAGAAGTGACTATACTCGTAACGAAACTACACATTTTTGGAATGAACATCTTATTTGGAAAGTCGCGGATTTTAAGAATATAATTATTCAACATGCCATTGATGAGCAATACGATTATTTGTTTTTAGTCGATTCCGATTTACTGCTGCATCCTAAAACGGTTGAACAACTGATCGTTATAGGGAAAGATATTGTATCCGAAATTTTTTGGACTTCATGGCAGCCTGACTCAATGCCTCAGCCTCAGGTATGGCTTCGTGATGAGTATACGCAGTGGGAACAGCAGCGGGGTGAGAATCTAAGCGAGGAGGAGATTATCACCCGTTACAATCAATTCATTTCTCAATTAAAAGTTCCGGGGGTATATGAGGTAGGGGGATTAGGGGCTTGTACTCTTATCAGCCGACGCGCATTGGTTTCTGGTGTAAACTTCAATCCCATTAAGAATCTTTCCTTCTGGGGTGAAGATCGTCATTTCTGTATTCGTGCAGCTGCAATGGGGTTCTCGTTATATGTTGATACTCATTTTCCAGCTTATCATATTTATAGGGAATCCGATCTAAACGGGGTGAAACGATTCAAACAAGAGAGTAATGGAGAACTCAATCGACAAAATGTCGGATTATCCTCTCTGGATATGGACAAAAGAGACCCCTCAGCATCAGCATTGCGGACGGTTCCCGGAGAATATTTTTGAACTCTCTCACCGGCTATCTGATCTCCGTTTAAAGCACTTTGGATGGGCTACACCCGAACACCGTCTCGAAAAATACAAAAGATATATACTACTTGACCCAGAAGCGAAATATGGATGGAAGGAACAGTATCTCTCTATATTGGATGAAAATCCAAATTTGATCCAATGGATCGAATAAAGGCCAAAAGGAAGAAAGTACGAAATGAATGGAAATTATTCATACTTTTTGCCTGTAATGATCCGCAAATTTCCCTTTGATGATGACGTAAATATGGCAAAAGAATGCAGAGTACTGAATCAAATGCATAAATTTGATATTATTCAACTGGCTTGCTCTATTTTCCTCTGTAATTTACTAGAAGGTCAATTATTGTCGGAGGACAAGAACATACACGCATAAGAAGTTACGGAATCCGCGGCTTCTTTGTTTTAACAATGTAAGTTCTTGTCCCGAGCTGAGTACAAGAACTTACATTGTTAGCCGAAATGGAAAAGAACTTGTAGCCATACTCGATGATGAATGTCTAATTTGAAGATATGAACTTTATAATCCGTCAAAGACTACATACTTTGGAGCCAGGTATCGATATTATTGCTGTGAAGGGAGCTTCACCTTATTGATTGAAGCTAAGGGTGAGACGAGCGCTTTAGAGACTTTCAGTCGTTTCGGCAAGCCCTTTAACCTGAATCAGATAAAGAACCATGTTGGTAAAGCCTTACTTGCAGCTACTAAGCTGATTTCTGATTACCAAGATTCAATCAACTATGGTATTGCTATTGCTCTACCCGATAATGATGAACATCGTAGAGTTATCGCAGAAATTGAGTACGCTTTGATAAAGCTCGGAGTATACGTCTTTTGGGTTAAGGACTTCAATACAGTTGAAATCAAGTTTTACGAGCGATAACTACTACTAATGTCTAATGACACAAAAGTGCCTACATTCTGACGAGACTACCAGTACGTGTGTCGGAGTACAATAACATATTTGTCAGACGACAACACGTAGCCTTTGAAAGCTGAATTAATTGCGTTTTTTTGTTTTTAGCCGAAAATGACAAGAACTTGTACACTTAGCCGATTAGATGATTGTCTAATCTAATGTTAATCTACATCGGCAGCCTGTTAAGCTAACGGGCAGTTTAGCGTGGGGAGTGCTGGAATTTTGTGTTGCATAGGAAACGTACGTTCTCTATTATCACCTTAAGTGATTTTAAGAACAGGATGACAAAAAAACCGAAGAAGGAGTAGGTAAAGTTGAAGTTGAAAAATTCGTTACTTTGGATTGGTGGTTCACCCGATTCGTGGAAAAGTACAATAGCAAAATACATTGTCAAGAAATACAACCTTTCTTTTTATGATTATGACATGAATGAGGATAAGCATCATGAGGAACTGTCTGCCCATTCAATTGGTGCTGAAGAGATACTATCCTCCTCCATGGAAGATAATTGGGTACATATTAGCCCGAAGGAAATGCTAAACAGGGCAAATGGATCATTTCGTGGTCGATTTCCCTTGGTTATCCGTGATTTATCTGAAATACAAAGTGAGAGACCAATTTTAGCAGAAGGCTTCGGCCTAACACCTGAATTGGTTGGGCCTCTTCTAAATAACCCCAAACAAGCCATTTGGCTGGTTTCAGATCAGGATTTTAAGATGACTTCTGCAAAGAAACGTAAAAAATTGTCAGGGTTGTTCGAGATAAAAGAGATCGAACTAATTGCCCTGGAGAATCTAAATAAAAGATATATGCTGATTGATGCCCAGATAAGAGCAGAAGCAAACCAGCTTGGTCTAAAGGTTATAGAAGTGAAGTCCTCAACCCCTTTTGAAGTTATCGTTGGCTTGGTTGAGGAGCATTTTGGTGCCTATCTAGTCTGATCTCCTTTCAACAATCGGGACACGATAGTTCAACAAATACATGGAGCAGTTTGCCGGTGGCAGCTGCTCCATGTATTTGTTTGATGCATTTATGGTGGTAACGGAAAGAAACTACCACCGGCTGCAATCATTTCTTAATCTACTAATAGTAAGTTTAAGCGAGTAATAAGCGACTATTCAACTAACCTTTAAATTCCCTAAAGATTGTTAGCCGCGCGAACATTACGAGATAATAGGCATCGGAATGATAGATATGAGACGACGAGTAGTATAGAGACGATTATAAATAATACAGCGCCACTTGTCTGGATGAATACGATACCGCCTAAATAAGGTCCAATGGAACGAGATATATCCCAATGTGTTCCATGAATTGAGAAATATAGCCCTCGATCCGTAACTGGTGCAATACCAGCGACGTACTGATGAAGCCTGGAAAGTCCTAAGCTTTCTCCGATTGTCATCGTCAATTGAGCCACCAGTAAAGGCCACAACACGAAGGAGAACCCGTATAAAAGTGATGTCATGGTATAACAGAGACAAGTGATTAACATGATGGTTATGAGCGACATATGCTCCGTTTTTTTGATAAGCCAGACTTGCAGTCCAACAGATAGGCAAGCTTTTACGGTAGCCAGAATAGCGATCACAGACAAGTGATCGGTAAAGATAGCTTGAGCATGTATACGAAAAGTTGTTTCTGTCTGTGCATAAAAGAAACTGATTGGTAATGTACACAGCATAAGAAGGATTACATGCTGGTGAAGGAATACGAACTGTTTTGTTCGTCTGAATACAGATCGTGACTTATCTATAGAACGATCGGTCTGAGAATCTTGAACAACGACCGTTGCCAAAGGTTTATTCAGGTGATTTAGCGGTGCAGTCTCATGGGTGGTCTTCCAAAATACAAGCAAGTAGATGAGGAGCGAACATGCTTGCAAACCGAATACGAGAGCGGGCTCTAAGATAAATACCAGCAAACCGAGTACCGGACCAAGTCCTTGCCCGATATACCCCAAGGTGTTTAATACACCATATACTTCCGCCCGCTTCTCATCCGGGACGATATCGGCAATCTGAGCCCGTTCTGCCGGAATGTAGAGGGAATGGCCAATTCCATTCAGGATATATAAAAATGCGAATAACCAAACTGAATCAGCAAGCATAAATCCGGTCATCGCTCCTATTTGTAAGAACAAGGAAAATATGATGATGGGCTTTCTCCCGTAACGATCCGTAATACTGCCGCCTGCGATCGTAACTACAATCTCTGCAAAAGGTTGTAATCCGACAATAATCAAAGGCAACAGAACGGAACCGTCCAACTTCTCGTATAAGTATAAGAGTAGAAAGGGCGCTAGCATCGAACCAGTTAGACTTGTTAGCAACTCTCCAAACATTCTGACTTGCAGCGTGGTATGATAGTTTTGCACGATATAGTTCCAGGTGTGTTTCAGCTTATTCATGAGTAGTCCCCCTTTTGTTTTTACATTGTAAAGCGGGTGAATAAATGTAAAAAGGGAAGAGATTACTCATGTTTTTTACAGCTTTTTTAGAAAGGAACCATGATGATGCAATTACTCGAAGATTATTATCGGATACGTACCCCCTATCAGCATATTCCTCTTCATCAAGGAATGACGATTTCTATTGATCAATTATCTGAGCTGCTCTGTTGTACCGATCGCAATACCAAGCTGATTATCCACAAGTTAGTGGATCAGGGGCTGATTAGATGGGTTCCCGGCATAGGAAGAGGGAATCGCTCTCAGCTATTTTTTCTCGTGGAATTGGGAGATATCTATCAAAAGATTGCAAAAGAGCTTGTCTACCAAGGAAAAATTAAAGAAGCATTAGCGCTTCATCATACCTATAAAAAAACGCTTCCTCTTGCCCATGAACAGTTCCAAAATTGGTTTGACACACAGTTTGGCTATCAGCAAGATTTGTGCAACAATAAACCGCATGATACGTTACGTTTACGTTATGACGATGTTTTTAATATTGTGGACCCCATACACATGTATCTGCGTTCAGATTGCCATATTGTTATGCAAATTACGGATACATTGCTGCACTATGAACCACTCACGATGAGTACGAGAGCTCATTTGGCTCATCATGTCGAGTCTAGTGAGGATGGACGGATCTGGACCTTCTACTTATGCAGAGGTGTGCAATTTCATGATGGTAAAGAACTTGATGCACAGGACGTCCTATATACTTTTGGGCGAGTACAGCAAGAAAATTCCCCTTATACATGGATGACAGAGATAATAGAAACAATGGACGTACTAGATGCCTACACCTTACGTATTCAGCTTGAGTACCCTTGCTACTGGTTTGATCGGTTTGTTTGTAGTCCACATTTGTCCATTATGCAAGAACAAGCTGCTAGACGATCCCAGATGAATGGCAGAAATAATTTAATTGGGACAGGCCCATTCCGTTTAGTCCGAAATGATGAATCGATGGTTGTGCTGGAGGCTTTTTCATCCTATTTTCGTGAGCGGGCTTTGCTTGATAGAGTCGAGATTTGGATCGTACCAACTTACGAAGACACAATAGATAGCCAGGAGAGCACCTACGATCTACAAAGTGTCCCATCCGTAGATCAAGATGCGTCATGTCAGGTAGGAATAGAAGGGGACAGGCGAACTGCACGTATGGAGTGTAATATTACTTTTCTCAGCTTTCAGCAGATGCGTGAAGGTGTTCTATCCTCTCCGTATTTCAGACAAGCTCTTTCTCTGATTCTTGATGCCAAGCATTTGATTTTAGAGGTAGGGGGAGAACGTGCAGAGACCACGGATCGTTTCTTCTCACATGAACTCCTTGGGATAGATGGGAGCGAAGTGGGACGTGTAATGGGCGGAAATATGGAGGAGATGGTAGAGCTAGCACAATCCGTAAGACATTTGCTTTTACAAAGCAATTATCAAGGCGAAACGCTTCGTCTGTACACGTTTAAGGAAGAAGATCATCGACAGGATGGTGAGTGGATAAAAGCCAGGTGTGCTAAGTATGGTATTAAGCTGGAAGTATTCCACTTTTCCACTGAAGAATTACTAACGCCAGAACGGATGAGGGAAGCAGATCTGATCCATGATAGTGCCACGATCGGGGAAGATGTGGAGCTGTCCTTGTTACACCTTCTTTTGTCAGGGAATAGCTTTCTCCATCAGCATTTTAATGAAGAACAACGTGAATTCATCCAACAGACTGCACGGAAGTTATACGCGACTAAAGATAGAAGAGAACGATATGAAGTTTGGGAAGAGGCAGAAGGCCACTTATTGACTAAGTATGGGTACCTGCCCTTATATCGTAATCTAATTACGATGCGCTCACAGCCTGCGTTAACAGGTGTAACAATCAATGCGCAAGGGTGGGTAGATTATTATAAGCTTTGGATGAAAAAAGTGTAGTTGAATACCCTACATATGGAATTATTTACGAAGTTCGTGAATACAGAAAGGTTATCGGAAATCTGTACAAATAAGGAGTTCACAATGAAGAAACTTGTTTTATCTGTTATTACAATAATTTTAACAACCTTAGTAATTGTTATTTTTATAAATTTATTTCCCAAGGAAATTAATATAAATGCACAAGGTATAAAATATAGATTAGGAACTGAGCATTTAGAGTCAGAAAAACTTGTAAATGTAAATATAGAAGGAAAGTTATACAAAAATATCTTCGGGGAAAGAAAATTTGAAGGTACTATAGACATAGCGGGTGAAGAAATACCTGTTCCATTAGATCAGAGAAAACTAACCATACTCATTTCAGATGAAGGAGCGGGTGTCATTAATTATCCGTATTTTACATATCGAAAAGATAATGGTGCAGCAAATGGTTCGCATACTTACTATTATGGAACTTTAGTGATCAATAACGAATTCACTAAGGTAACAATATTAGCTTCAGATCATAATAAATTAAAGGATAACAGCGGTACTGTATGGAATTCGGAGAGTGGTCAAATGATAACAGCTCCAGCCAGTAGTAGAATAGAAGCAATTAGTATAACCAATGAGATAACAGAAAAATATTTAAAAGGATTAAAATTAAAGTGAATAAAATAAGTGTTAGAACAATCAGGATGGCACAGACATCTGATAACAGCGTATTCACGCTGTGGACTTTTCGGCCCTTGGTCTGCAAGAGGTGATTCTAAGAAGTGGATCAGCAGACAATCCTGAGAGGCTAAGTCTTCGATCCAGTCGCTGACGCTCCTTTAAGCCTCTCGGAATCGTGAATACTGAGGACGTTATATGAAACTGACTAAAACAAATAATTCAGAGATGTTTTTCAATGAAGCCTGAGTGTTACATTTACTATTCAACTGCTTCTTTTTTAAGCTAACGGGCAGGATTACGTAACACCAGTATGGAATATAGTTGGACTTAGATGATGGTTCGAGGAAAATTATTCGGTATGATTGGCGTGTACTTGCGTCTGCTCGACCAGCCAATCCTGGGCACTTTCGGCCCGACCGCCGACGAACTCGTCAAGTAGCGATCCGCATAACCAGGTCGAATTGGCAAAAAACCATTTGATGAAACCAATAAACATCCCATTCTCACCAAAAGAGGAATGGGATGTTTATTTTTAAATTCGAATCTATCGTTTCAGATGGATACGATTTCTTGTCGCTCTATATCTTGTCTGGATGTTCGAAAATAGGGGGTAGCTGACAACTGGCCAAGCTCAAAATTATTTTGGTTTTAACTGGCACTGCTTATGGGCAGTATAAGCTTAATCTCTCTTGTAAATTTTCTAAGACTTTTTCTGGTATCTCCCTGACCTTTATATCTCCACCTAGGAATAGCAGCCAATTTGTTATTTCTGTTAATTCTTCTGAATTATGAACATTGATAAAAGTCTTTAAGATGGCCGTAGTTTGGTAAGGAGTCGTATATGAAATTGAAAACTTTAAAGGATGGTATTTTTTGAACTGGGAAATCGCCGTTGGACCAAGTTCAAGGACAAGGTTGATTACTTCTTCCTGATTACTTAGTTGTTCTAAAATATTTTTCTTACTTACTCTTTTTTTCGTAGGGTATGATTTTACATTGGTGAGATTATCGACAGGAAAAATCCGCCTCTTTTCTTCCACTAAGTCAAAGCCTTCAATTAGCCATAAGCTTTTTTCACGATAAAGGTGCAAGAGATAAATGGGATAAGACTTTATCTCCTTCTCTTCTTCGATGGAAACCAATAAATAGCTGTCCAAGAGAAGGATTTGGATGAGTTTTTCTAACATAGGATGGGGCAGATCTGACAGATCGAGCAGGTCGGGATTATGGGGGTTGGTTCCTTCAAAAAGCAATTTTTGATTTAAAAGAACAAGGTCATCTTGCTGGTTTTCTGAGATGAGGCCTAGTAATTTTTCAGCTAGAGACTGACGACTCTTCAGATAAGGGAGCTGTTGATTTCTTGTGGCCATAAAAGCAATAAACAGAGCTTTAATTTCATTATCGGTAAAGCGGACAGTGGGCAGGACAGAGTTGTTTATGACAAAATAACCCCCATCCCTCCCAACTTCAGCGACAAGTGGCATCCCCATAGCTTCAATTTCTCTGATATCTCGAATAGCTGTCGAACGAGAGATGTTAAATTCTCGCATGATTTCAGTAATAGTAAAGTGGGCGCGGTTGTTGATATACCGCATGATGATATTAATCCGTTCAACTTTTTTCATCGGGCCCCCCTAAACAGTATCATTATTTGACATGATTTAAGGTTATTATAAACCCATCAAGTGAAAAGACAAATCATCTGATAAATTTAAAAAGAGGAAGGTTTTGAATATGGCAAATTATACCCTAGAGGAAAAAGACAGCTTTATCGTTTTAGGTATTGGAACTGAGCTTAAGAGCGATTACACAGACTTTGCTGGCATCAACAAAGAGAAAGCAGACTTTTGGGAGGCAGTGAAACAAGATGGAAGGCTTGACACTTTAAAGGCCATAGCCGCAAATGACTACATTTTTGCCGTGAACGAAGCGGTGAATAACAAGATGATGCATTATGCTGGTGTCATGACAGAGGCATCGGTACCAGAAGCAACCAGAGTTATTCAATTTCCTAAAGGGGAATATCTAGTTGTTAAAGGGGAAGCGGAGACGGCTGATGAGCTGAGTAATAAGCTTACTGGCATTGCTTTTGGTCAAGCCTTGGCGGAAGCAGAGAATGTTGCCTATGTTGGTGGACCAAATGCAGCGGTTGAGATGGGGCAACGAAACGGCTTAGTATTTGGTGAAATGTGGATTCCTGTTGTTAGGAAATAAAGAGATAAGTGAATGCTTCCGATGTGAGTTTTGGCTCGAAGTAGGTTCTAAGAAGTAACGCTCGTAAAACTTTTAGGAGGGATGGAAATGTCCTATATCGTTGACTTTAAAAATGTGTCTACGGTTGGTTTAGAGTCTTCAGCGGTAGCAGCAGCGCTTGCTGGTTTACGAGCGAATGAAGCCCGTTACTTTATGAACAGGTATAAGCATGAATTTACGGTTGTACCAGCTAGCGAAAGCCAGGAGACCCTTGATTATGTGAACCGAATTTTGAAAGAAGAACGTGATATTGAGTTTGCGGCTAAACCTTTAGAAACGTCGCGTTTTCAAGTGGAAAATATTCAATTTGCCTACGTCTTTTACGAGGATGGTCTTGGGCTCAATGTCATGTATACGGTTGATGACCCTAAGAAGCGGGCCGTTGGTTTTAAGCTTTCTGAGGGGATGGAGGTACCAAAGGAGTTAGAAGCGAAGTTTAAGTTTGCTAGGCAGAAGTCTAAACTAGCTGGAACCATTCGGGGCTCGTTTTTTGTAATTAAAGGAGAATATTAAAGCATTACTGACAAGAGCAGCGATACTTCGCAGCTCTTTTTTTTCTTTCAGAAAGTGTCGGAATTGAAACCTCTATTTAGAACAGAATAATGATGGTAACAACATATTATAAATACAGAGAGAGGCGAAAAAATTGAGTTTGCATTTTCCAAAAGATTTTCTATGGGGCGGAGCTGTCGCTGCCAATCAATTAGAAGGAGCGTACCAAGAAGACGGTAAAGGTTGGTCTACTCAAGACGTCATGCCTAATGGCATCAAAACACCTCCCACAGAAGTGCCTATAGAAAGCAACATGAAGTTAATTGGAATCGATTTTTACCATCGCTACAAAGAAGATATCAAACTGTTCGCAGAAATGGGATTTAAGGTATTCCGGACATCGATCGCATGGTCTCGAATCTTCCCAAAAGGTGATGAACTGGAGCCTAACGAAAAAGGTCTGCAATTTTATGACGACCTGTTTGATGAATGCCATAAATACGGTATTGAGCCACTCGTTACGATTTCACATTATGAGACACCTTTACATTTGGCTAGAGCATACGATGGTTGGGTGAATCGCAAGCTCGTCGGGTTTTATGAACATTACACTCGTACCATCTTCTCACGTTATAAGGACAAGGTAAAGTACTGGCTCACTTTTAACGAGATCAATTCTATCTTGGAATTTCCGTTTATGAGTGGAGGTATTAATACGCCGAAGGAAAAGCTTAGTAAGCAAGATCTGTACCAGGCGATTCACCATGAATTCTTGGCCAGCGCCTTAGCCGTAAAAATCGGTCATGAAATCAATCCGGAGTTCAAGATTGGTTGTATGGTACTTAGTATGCCGGTTTATCCATTAACACCACATCCGGATGACGTGATTAAAAGCATGGAGAGCGATCATAAAAATACGTTCTTTGCCGATGTCCATGTGCGGGGGTATTACCCAAGCTACATGAAACGCTATTTCGAGGAAAACGGGATTAACATCAAGTTCGAGCCAGACGACGAAGAGATTCTTCGGAATACGGTTGATTTTATATCGTTCAGTTATTACATGAGTACATGTGAAACGGCCGATCCAGCCAAACAGATTAGGGGAGAGGGAAATTTGCTCGGAGGAGTACCTAATCCTTATCTTGAATCAAGCGATTGGGGATGGCAAATCGATCCACAAGGTTTACGTATTGTTTTAAATGCGTTCTATGATCGGTACCAAAAGCCGCTGTTTATTGTAGAAAATGGTCTTGGTGCAGTAGATCAGTTGGTGACTAATGAGAAAGGCGAAAAAACGGTTGAGGATGACTATCGAATCAACTACATCAAAGAGCACTTGATTCAAGCAGCTGAAGCTATTGAAGACGGCGTAGAGCTTATGGGTTATACCACTTGGGGATGCATAGACTTAGTGAGTGCATCGACTGCAGAACTGAAAAAACGATACGGCTTTATTTATGTAGATCGTCATGATGACGGTTCAGGAAGTCTAGAGCGTTATCGTAAAAAGTCGTTCTATTGGTATAAAGATGTCATTGCATCAAATGGGAACAGTTTGTTCGAATAAGGATCATAGGTGATAGATTCTATTGTGTTAGCAACTTTTTGTAAGTTATAAGCGTTACTATTGTAGCATTGGAATTTACAATAAGTGGGTGATGTTGACCGTGAAAATGAAGAATTGGAAAAATGCAGTTGCCGTTATATGTATGATGTCAGCGATTTTACCGCTGGGAGCTCAAAAATCTGATGCAGCTTCCAAGTACGTCGAGCTGGAAATGCAATGGGAAGACGGTCGTACCACTCATATTGAGACGCTTCATAAGGACGGAGTGACTTACGGAAGCTTATTCTCGCTGGGTAGCAAGGCAGGTCTGCTTTGGGGGATGGAAAATGACAATATGGCGGTTCTGTGGAGGGATCAGAAGCGGATTGTTGTAAACATGGGAAGCAGAATCGCCGAAGTAGACGGGCGAGAAGTGGATATGGGCAGAGAGCCTGTGCGGTATATTAGTCACCTTTATGTGCCGATTAGATTCCTCGCAACTGCTTTGGACGGGGAAGTGGCCAATCGGGACACGAAGACCGGGAAAGTAACCGTGACGGGACTCAATAATTACACTGATACTTTTTATGGCAGCATGATGGGATATAGCTATATGATTCGCGCAGCAAAAGGAGATCTTGAGATTACTAATCTTTATACGGGACAAAAGAATTCGATTCCGCTAGGCATAAAGGACATTAATGTAAATACTCATGATCTCACCTTAAACTTCAAGTGGACTCCCAAGAATCTACTTATTGTAACCATTGAACATTCTAATCGAAAGACTGGAGACTATGATCTGTATGCGTTAGTATTCAAGAATCAAGGGCTGATTCGCAAATCCGTAGCTCAAGGATTAATGGAGCAGCAAGAAATCTTAAAGTCGGACGGCACCATTCAACTCATTGATAACAAAAATATACGTATTATTGATGATGGAAGCGGTAATGTACTTGATATTATTGCGCGGTAACTATGAATGTGTCATCCCCAATGATTTATTGGGAAAGGATTAAACAAGCCCAGTAACCGAAATTGGTGGACTGATGACTCATGAAGGAAGAGATTGAAGATCAATCGCGCTGAACTGAAATAAAAGAGGGCAGCCGGCCATTCTGATCGGCTGCTTTTTGTTATCGTGACGGTCGGCGTTTATCGGTAGCAGCGTTGCGATGCCACAAATGATAGCGGAAATCAAAAAAGAACCTGAGTAGTTTTATCAGGTTCTTTAATATTGCATATAAACAGACGCGATGATATAATCAGATCGCGACTCCCGAAATATAAACAGACGAAATTATCGCATCTTATACTTTAAGATTACCATGCCGGTAATTCCTTGTCAAATGTTTTTTTCTCAATTTAATGGTTAGGAGAGATGTTGAATGAGTTCTTTGGTTCTCGGCTTCCAGGAAATCAAAAAAACGCAGCTTTTTCTCGTGGGCGGAAAAGGGTTAAATTTAGGGGAATTGTCAAAAATTTAAGGAATACAAGTACCAGAAGGATATTGTGTTACAACAGTGGGATATCAAAAAGCCATCGAACAAAACGAAACATATCATGCTTTGCTGGGTCGACTAACCATGCTAAAAGTAGAAGATCGGGATCAAATTGGTGAAATCAGCAAGAAGATCAGGCAAATCCTTATGGAAGTAGAAATTCCTTCCGATGTTGTGGAAGCAGTTACTCACTTTCTCTCCCAGTTTGGCGAGGAACATGCTTATGCGGTTCGTTCTAGTGCGACAGCTGAAGATTTACCGCATGCCTCTTTTGCCGGTCAACAAGACACCTATTTAAATATCATTGGCGTCGATGCCATCCTGCAGCATATCAGCAAATGTTGGGCTTCTCTGTTTACGGATCGCGCGGTAATTTACCGTATGCAAAATGGATTCGATCACAGTCAAGTTTATTTATCCGTTATCGTTCAAAGGATGGTTTCCCCTCAGGCTTCGGGGATTTTATTTACCGCTGATCCGATTACTTCTAACCGAAAGCTTCTATCAATCGATGCCAGTTTTGGACTTGGAGAAGCACTGGTCTCTGGCTTGGTATCTGCCGATTGTTATAAAGTACAGGAAGAGGAAATCGTCGATAAGATGATAGCAACCAAAACATTGGCTATCTATGGACGAAAAGAAGGCGGAACAGAGACAAAGCAGATCGATACTGATCAGCAAAAGATTCAAACACTTACTGAACAACAAATTTTACAGCTGGCACACATCGGAAGACAGATCGAAGCTTATTTTGGTTACCCACAAGATATCGAATGGTGTTTGGTTGATGATACATTTTATATTGTCCAGAGTCGTCCAATCACGACTTTATACCCGATCCCTGAAGCGAATGATCAGGAAAATCACGTTTATTTATCTGTCGGTCATCAACAAATGATGACCGATCCCATGAAACCACTGGGATTGTCTTTTTACCTGTTAATTACTCCTGCACCTATGCGTAAAGCCGGTGGGAGGTTGTTTGTTGATGTTGCACCTAGGCTGGCTACAGCTGTCGGCCGGGAAACTTTATTAAATACCATGGGATCCGATCCGCTCATAAAAGGCGCATGCATGACCATAATAGAGCGAGATTTTATAAAATTGTTAGCAAATGATCAAACAGCACCGATTCTGGGCAGAAGTAATACAGATATGCTGGCACAATTCGAGAACGATCCGACAATCGTTTCTGATTTGAATAAGCGTAGTCAAACCTCGATAGAAGAATTAAAACAAAATATCCGAACAAAATTAGGGGTGGATTTATTTGGTTTTATTCTGGAAGATCTCCAGGAATTAAAGAAGATCTTATTTGACCCACAAAGTTCAAAGCTTTTTATGACTGCTATGAATGCTTCGTCATGGATCAATGAAAAAATGTACGAGTGGTTAGGTGAAAAAAACGCAGCAGATACGCTTTCTCAATCTGTACCAAACAACATTACTTCGGAAATGGGATTGGCGCTATTGGATGTCGCGGATGTGATTCGCCCTTATCCGGAAGTCATTGATTATTTACAACATGCAAAAGATGATGACTTTTTGGATGAACTAGTTAAGTTTAAGGGCGGACGGGAAACCCGTGACGCGATCTATGATTTTCTCGGCAAATACGGAATGAGGTGTACCGGAGAAATCGATATTACGAGAACTCGATGGAGCGAAAAACCAATCACTCTAGTCCCGTTGATTCTTGGTAACATCAAAAACTTTGAGCCTAATGCCAGTAGCCGGAAATTTGAACAAGGGCGGCAGGAAGCTTTGGCAAAAGAACAAGAGTTATTGGATCGATTGAAGCCATTGCCGGATGGCGAACAAAAGGCTAAAGAAACCAAACGAATGATCGACCTCGTTCGGAATTTCATTGGGTATAGGGAGTATCCCAAATACGGTTATGTTAGCCGCTACTTCGTTTATAAGCGAGCTTTACTGAAAGAAGCCGAGCGACTCGTGCAATTCGGCGTTATTCATGAAAAAGAAGATATCTACTATCTGACTTTTGAGGAACTTCATGAAGTCGTACGCACCAATCAATTGGATTACCGGATCATCGACAAACGAAAAGACGAGTACAAATTATATGAAAAACTAACTCCACCACGTGTTATCACGTCTGATGGTGAAATCATTGTTGGGTCGTACAAACGAGAAGATCTCCCAGCCGAAGCAATTGTAGGTCTACCTGTTTCTACCGGAGTGATAGAGGGACGAGCACGCGTCATTTTAAACATGGAAGATGCTGATCTAGAAGATGGAGATATATTAGTCACCTCCTTTACTGATCCTGGCTGGACACCATTGTTTGTATCCATCAAAGGTCTAGTCACCGAAGTTGGGGGACTAATGACGCATGGAGCCGTTATCGCACGTGAATATGGCTTACCAGCAGTTGTCGGAGTGGAGAATGCTACCAAACTGATAAAAGACGGGCAACGAATTCGCGTGCATGGAACAGAAGGGTACGTTGAAATACTGTAGCATTGGACAACTTTTGGGAGGTAATAATGGGAAATACGGATAAGTTTGAAATGATAGCTGATATATATGACACTTCTGAAAGAATTCAAATTGCAAAGGTATCATCTGATGCCATTCGTGAATATTTAGTTGACACTAATAGTAAGAATGCTATTGATTTTGGGTGTGGAACTGGTCTTGTCGGAATGAACTTGTTAAACGATTTTAATTCTATGCTTTTTCTGGATACTTCACAAAACATGATTAATCAAATAAAGCAAAAAATTTCTGATTGTAATATTCAGAATGTAGATACATTATGCTTTGATTTTGAAAAGGAAGGTCTATCGGATTTACATGCTGACTATATTTTTATGGCTCAGGTTCTACTCCATATTAATGATGTTGAATTCGTTTTATCAAGGTTATTTGATGTTCTGAACGAAGGAGGACATTTACTAATCGTAGATTTTAATAAAAATGAAAAAATAGTTTCGGATCTCGTTCATAACGGATTTAATCAAGCAGAGCTGACTGACATTATGACTAAAATAGGGTACAGGAATATTCAATCCGAAACTTTTTATACGGGAAGTAAAATATTCATGGGACATGATGCATCTATGTTTATTCTCGATTCTCAAAAATAAACTTGGTTTAAGCTTGGATTTTAAAGCTTTGAATATTCTTTTTAATTCGATTTGGGATTATGATGACGAATTATTTGGCTGGGTTGCTTCCAGCGGCGGTGATAATAAAATTCCGGATGCCGAATTCGAATATGGCAGATCAAAAGGATTATTGAGGCAGAATGAGGAAATAACCGTGCAAAAACTTTTCGATAGGATCGAGGCCCTAATAAATGGACTGGAAAAGGAACAAGTAAGCAACGCTTTTATAAAAGGGATCGCCACGCAGAATCCGGCCTATATCTCAGTCCTGGGGAGCTATTCATATTATTTATCAATCGATGACAATTCTGTCGATACTTATTTGAGCTATGAAGAAAAGAACGTCATTTCAACCCGAGCAAAGTAGTCATTAACTATAATGAAAGAGTTTTTGACAGGTTGTTCCGGTCAGGCATTATGTCTCATCAAGATCCGGTGTACGCTTATGTTGACTTACTCGACTTCTCCAATACTGAAAGGATATCTACTTCTGAAACCGAAACCGCCATACTGGTGAATACGCTGAAAGCGATTCAAAATTTACCTGACGAAACGCAACCATCGGAATTGGAAAAAGTAACAAAGTCGTTTTTAATGGGAAATAAGGCGTATAGACAAATTGTATTGCGCATTCTTGGCATCAGCGACATTTTGAATCCAAGCGTAAACAAACGAATTCGCGAAACCTATGAACTGGAACAAGAGCTGCCAAGTCACTTTTATAAGAAAGAAATGGGTTATCCGTTGGCTTGGTGGGAAGGTAAATATGGCTTGGATGATGAAGCCGTAACATTCTGGTTTAGCAATCTTGATCTTAGATAGAACGCCTCTCGGTGGTCGGTGCGAGCAATTGAGCTGCCCACCCGGATGGCGTGATCTTCAGACAGTAATTATCCCAAAAATTAGAAAAAGGAGTGTGTTTAGGGAGATATGGAAGAGAAGGATTGGCAGCAGGAAAAGGAACGGCTTGAACAGGTCAGGAGCAAACTGCAGACAAGAATCGCGAATTTGGAGCCGGAGGTTACCGGGCTGCACGATCAGGCAGCGGACATCCGAAAGCGGTTTTGGGAAGAAGTGACAATCAACACGAGCACGAACGAAGATTTCGAAGAGACCTTTTACTCAGTTCAGCAGCAGTCCGCGATGTTGGCTGAACGAGAGCGAAGCCACAACCGGTTGGTGCATCAATGGAACGGCATGAAACGGTTGCTCCCATCACCCTATTTTGGGCGCGTTGACTTTCAGGAGAATGGCTTGAACGCAACCGAGCAGGTCTATATCGGGGTATCTTCCTTCGTTGATGATGACGGACTGAATTTTCTGATCTATGACTGGCGTTCCCCCATCGCGAGCCTATACTACGACTATCCTCCGGGCCCGGCCTCTTATGACACACCGGTAGGTCGAATCGAAGGGACGATGACGCTCAAACGGCAGTATCAGATTCAGAACGGACATATCCGCACCATGTTCGACGCGAGCGAAACGATTGGAGACGAATTGCTACAGCAAGTGCTCGGCAAGGACGCGGACTCGCAAATGAAGAGTATCGTGGCAACCATCCAGAAGGAGCAGAACGCCATCATTCGGGACGACAACAGCCGGATGCTTATTGTTCAGGGAGCGGCTGGCAGCGGGAAAACTTCCGCGGCCTTGCAGCGTGTGGCGTATTTACTTTACAAACACCGCCAGACGATCAAGGCCGATCAGATTGTGCTTTTCTCGCCCAATTCGATGTTTAGTAGTTATATCTCCACCGTCCTTCCAGAACTCGGTGAAGAGAATATGCAGCAGACGACGTTTCAGGAATATCTTGATTATTGGCTCGGATCCTCATTGCGGCCAGAGGATCCCTTCGATCAGATCGAATACACACTGACAGCACATGGGGAGTCGGGATATGAGGCTCGCCTTCAGGGGATCGCGTACAAAACCTCCGAAGCTTTTCTGAAAGCCCTGCAGAACTACGGGAAGTGGTTAGGGCGGGAAGGTATGCTGTTTAAAGACATATGGTTTCGGGATCGCGTTTTGATTACTGCGGAGCAAATGAGCTCGAAAATGTATGATTTCGACAGTTCCCTTCCGTTGTTCAGTCGTGTCGCTCTCTTGCAGGAATGGCTGCTCCATGAACTGGCTTCTCTCGAACGCGAGGAACGGAAAGCGTTCTGGGTTCAGGAGGAGTTAAATTATCTTGATAACGATCAGTACGCTGAGGTTTTCGACATGTTGCACAAAGAGAAGGAACTAATCGACCTTTCGGAGCAATACGCTGTGGCCCGCGATCGAATGAATAACAAGCGTCGGGGAGACGAAGGCGACGTTGACTTCGCCCAGCGGGAGGAGGAACTGATCCTTCGATCAATCGTGAATAAAAGCTTTAAGCCGCTAAGGAAAAGCGTGAGGAAATTTTCGTTTGTCGATATCAAAGGTATATATGACCAATTATTCAGTGACGAAACCTCGTATCGGGAGAAAACAAATGAGATCGTCATTCCCCCACATTGGTCTGAAATCTGTAGAGAAACCAAGGATATGCTTAGCCGGAACGAATTGTTCCACGAGGATGCGACTCCTTATTTGTTTGTAAAAGAACTGGTCGAAGGCGTCCGAACGAACAAGGAGATCCGGCATGTCTTCGTCGACGAAGGCCAAGATTACTCGGCGTTTCAATATGAATATTTAAAAAAATTGTTTCCACGCGCTCGTATGACGGTACTCGGCGATTTCGGGCAAGCGATCTTCATGCAGGCCACAAACCTAGAAGCATCCGATTCTCCGCTGATCCGGCTTTTTGGCGAAACCGATACAAACCTCATCCGCCTCGTGCGCAGCTATCGTTCAACCAGAGAGATTGTGGAATTTACGAAATCGCTGCTTTCCGGCGGGGACGAGATCGTTCCATTTGACAGAAGAGGAAACAAGCCTCTACTGATCAGTTCGAACAGTGTAAAGAAGCGTGATGCACAAATACTGGAAGACATCGCCTCGCTCAGGGCTGAGGGTTTCGCTTCCATCGCTGTCATTACGAAGACCGCAGCCGAAAGCCGCGAGGCCTTTGAATCATTACGAATTCAAGGAAGCGAAGCATTGCAGCTCATTACGAAGGAGACGGTCACCTTTGAGAAAGGAGCGATGGTTATTCCCGTATATCTCGCCAAGGGTATTGAGTTCGATGCAGTTCTGATTTATGAGGCATCACCTCAAGCTTACAGCCGGGAAAACGAACGCAAGCTTCTTTATACGGCGTGTACGCGGGCCATGCACCGGCTTCATCTTTACACGACGGGAGATCTGTCGCCGTTCATGCAGGCATTGCCTGCGAATTTGTACGAGAAAGTAACATATTGACGGGTCGTAGGTGACGTTGGCCGCGATATGCTGTTGCTCGGTTGATAGCAAAAATCCCACGACGACTCCTATTTCCGCGTGTCGGCGTCCATCGAAGAACAGATCGATTTGTTCCTCGAATTGTGACACACAGAAGCGTTGTCCGACGATAAGAACATATAGACTATGAAAGCCGCGTAAACTGCGGCTTTTTTTGTTTTAAGTACCCAAGTTCTTGTCCTAACTCAATGACAAGAACTTGGGTACTTTGCCGAAAATGACAAGGACTTGTACACTTAGCCGATTAGATGATTATCTAATTATACTCGACTTCGGAGCCCATTAAGCTAACAATCAGGATAGTTAAATTAATAACAAGGATTCTGCCAACGAATAAGGAGCAGATTACCAAGTGCATTTGCTCCTTAATTTAACATTTAATATTAAAGTTTTTTTGTAAAAATAGAACCTGCTGGTGGTCTTTCGAAATTTGTCAGATATCAAGTTTACGAGTACCGATCCATTTCACTATTTCTGGATCACGATGTGAAAAGAACAGGCTCTGTTTCGTATCTAACGTAGTAATCGACTCCATATCCTCTTTTCTTAATTCGAAATCAAAGATATTGAAGTTTTCGGTAATTCTTTCAATGCGAATAGACTTTGGAATCACAACGACTTCTCTTTGTGTCAACCAACGCAATGCCACCTGAGCAACGGATTTATTATACTTTTCAGCTAAGGATACCAATACCTCGTTTTGGAACAAGTTATTTTTTCCTTCAGCGAAAGGCGCCCAAGATTGAATCTGAACATTGTTCTCTTTCATCAATTTTGAACTTTCGATTTGCTGATTGAAAGGGTGCGTTTCAACCTGGTTAATAGAAGGAACCACTTCATTATGAATAATCAAATCGATTAGACGATCCTCTTGAAAGTTACTAACGCCTATTGCACGAACTTTTCCTTCCCGGTACAATTCCTCCATAGCTCGCCAAGAGCCATACACATCGCCAAATGGCTGATGAATTAAATATAAATCCAGATATTCAAGTTGCAATCTTTCTAGGGACTTTTCAAATGCTTTCTTTGTGCGCTCATAACCAGTATCCTGAACCCAAAGCTTTGTAGTGATAAATAATTCCTCTCTAGCTACACCACTACGTTTAATTGCTCTGCCAACAGCTTCTTCATTGAGATAAGAAGCAGCAGTATCAATTAAGCGATAACCTGCCATGATAGCATCATAAACGCTTTGTTCACATTCATTTTGATTTGTAATCTGAAAAACACCAAATCCAAGTATTGGCATCTCTACACCATTGTTTAAAATGACCTTTTGCATTTAAAATCCTCCTCTTCTTGCAATTAATTGTAAAACGATATCCATTACATCTATTTCCGGCCCATTCACTCGCCACGCGTTTTGAGAACGTACAGATAATCTCGAAGGAAACCGCCGCTGATAACGACACGTCGACGAAAGTACAAACTTATCTAAAATACCTGAGATCAAGAACTATGACGTGCAATCAAAAAGTTGTTAATGATTCTTGATTTTAACTTTCAAAGTGTTGCCTCCCAGCAATATATTCTATCCTCCTTACTCATCATTATTTTGTACCAAATGACAAAGGGACCGTTATCCCATTTGTCTCAAATGTTTGCCTAATCCTCTCAGTACCACTTAAGAAACAAACGAAAATGGGCTATAATCGGACTACAAATAATGACGGAATAAGGAGGATCAAATGTCTGGAATAATCACAAATCGGCAGAATGAGCTCGTTTATATCATTGAACGTTATTCAGAAAAGGACGGAGTTCACAAAACCGCTATACCGTCCTTATTTTTCATGCATCGGTCGAATGTGACCGGACCAAACCACGGAGTATACAAGCCCTCCTTTTGTATGGTAGTACAAGGGGCAAAGGAGGTATGGCTAGCGCAGGATCACTTTAGGTACAGTCCTGCCGATTACCTTGTTGCATCTGTTCACTTACCAGTTACCACCCAAGTCACTGAAGCTACTCCCGATGTACCATATTTGGGTCTCAGGCTCGAATTTTCACCGAGTCAAATTCTAGAGATTTTACATGACTCTGAACTCCGAGATATTCCGAAAGAAAATCCTAAACGAGCTATGTTTGTTAGCCATATTGAATCTTCTTTATTGGATGCGGTCATCCGATTAGCTCGTTTGTTAGATAATCCTAAAGATATTCCTGTGCTTGCTCCACTGTTTACTAAGGAAATTCTTTATAGGGTGCTGCAAAGTCAGTATGGGAATGTTTTAAAGGGACTTGTAGTAGAAGAGAGTTCAATCCACCAAATCAGAGATGTTATTGGACATATCATGAACAATTACAATCATTCTTTTCGGATCGAAGACCTTGCAGAAATAGCGAATATGAGTATATCGTCCTTTCATCGGCACTTTAAAGAAGTAACGGCTATGAGTCCTATTCAGTTTCAAAAACAAATGAGACTTCAGGAAGCCCGGCGACTATTATTAACCGAGTCTGCAGATGCCTCTGATGTTGCATATCGAGTAGGCTATGAAAGTACTTCCCAATTCAGCCGTGAGTACTCCAGAATGTTTGGCTTTCCGCCTAAACAAGATATAAAACGTCTAAAAGCATAAATGCAATTCAGTCAGTAAATGAAAAAGCAACCGATCGCTCTAGCTGGCTGCCGTGGTGACTATCGATATGGTCTTTAAATCTGTAATCGAAAAGGTTAGTTTGACAGTCCAAAATTAGAGATAGAATTATAACGACAGACCTTGCACGTGAGTCTTTACGGGGGAGGGGAATGCTAATCTTAGGCGCGCCCTAATGACTTTTCGGAAATGGAGACTGTCGTCTTTTTGGTAGCGGATAAAAACTTGGTCAATTCCTCTAAGTAGCGTAAAATGATATTCCTGATGTGAAATTGCTTGTCGATAAAATTACCCTTCCAATACTCTCTGACTATGGTTAGAAGCTATTGAATGAGTTGAATCAGGTTCTCAGCGATTATTACGAGTATCAAGCAAAATAATTCAGAAACAAAGAGAGGCCAGCACTAATGGAAAACGTATCAAATGAAGATAAATTGGAATCAATCAAAGCCTTCCAATCGACAATCCGTAAATCCGAAAACGCCTTAGATAATATGACTCAGAAAGGTGCTAACACTACCTTATTAAAGAAACGTCTCAAATCTTTATACATCGGTTTAGCCATGCTAGAAGCTGCTTGGAATCTAAGACCTCATCATTACACCGAGGAAGATTTAACAGAAGCTCGCAATGTTTTGACTGGTTTATTCCCATCACTTGAGAACATTTATGGTAAGTCAAAAGCGGGTAGCCCTCAAAAAACGCTTTTAGAAAGAAGAATTAAAGCACTTGAACTAGCTGTTCAAGCCATGGATGATCTTGCAAATAAATAAAATCCCCTTTGAATGTTTTCGCTGCAACTCTCGATCCCGAATCCAAGCCTGGTACCTTCATCGTCATCTTGAAGTACGACGATAAAGGAACCATTATTTAATGTTACTTAATATCGGCAGTTGTTAAGTGTACCGGAAGATACTTTAGATATACCACTTAATTTATGTCTATTTCCGAATATGACCAGAGTTGGTCGATTTACTGATACGGATGAAAACAGTATATTACGTATCAGAATCAGCACTGGTTGAAAAACGAATTTGAGAAGTTTTCCTAAGCGATCATCCTCGAAAATTGAAAGCAATAAAGGGAGCATAACATGGACCATGGTTGGGATATTCGAGGTCCGAATAGATTCTTGACAATTTGGTAATAATGAATTATCGTATCACTAAGCATATCCACATATTGTAAAATGAAGTGAAGAGGAAGAGTAATTAATCACTCGAATCTTAGAGAGCCCATGCTGGTGAAATTGGGTATTCGAGCTTAATGAATGAAGCCTTGGAGTAGTAGACCGAAAAATTGGAGTAGGTCTACCGGGGATTTCCCGTTAAAGAAATGTGCAGCAAGATAATGAATTGTTGCATAATGAGCGGGTTTTTTAACCAATTTAGGTGGTAACGCGGAAGCAAGCCTTTCGTCCTTTAACAGGATGAAGGGCTTTTTTATTTTGAACCTATAAGGGGATATGATTATGTCAAATGAGAACATGGCAGAACTGTTATTTCCGGATGTCGGGCAATTACCAGCTGATATTTACTCACTGTATCCACAAAGAAATTTGTCTTCATCTGCTATGGTAACACGTTTTGCACCAAGCCCAACAGGTTTATTAAACATTGGGGGGCTTTACGCAGCTTTAATATCGAAGAGATTAGCGCACCAAAGTAATGGGGTATTTTTCCTGCGTATCGAAGACACAGACAAAAAACGCGAAATAAAAGGCAGCCTCGAAAACATTATCAATTCATTGTTATACTTCGGGATTCATTTTGATGAAGGACCTACCTTATCAGGTGATAATAAGGGTGATTACGGACCCTATAAACAAAGCTCACGAATACAAATCTATAAGGTATTTATTAAGCACTTAGTGCGAAATGGATTAGCATATCCTTGCTTCTGTAATGCGGACGATTTACAAAAAATAAGAATAAGCCAGCAGAACCTAAAGGTAACAACAGGTTATTATGGTAAATGGGCTAAACATCGAGATATTTCTTTTCAGCAAGCCAAAGAAGAGATTTTAAATGGTAAACCGTTTGTTATTAGACTTAAATCTTTAGGGTCATCAGATACGAGAATAAAGTACCATGATTTGGTGAAAGGTCCGATTGAGTTACCTGAAAATGACCAAGATATTGTTATTATGAAAACGGATGGGTTACCAACATATCACTTTGCTCATGCCATAGACGATTATCTGATGGGTACAACCCATGTCATTAGGGGCGATGAATGGCTTTCTTCTGTGCCTACCCATATTCAGTTGTTTGAAACCTTAGGTTTTAGAATACCGGAATACGGACATATTGCTCCAATAATGAAGCAAGTCGGAGCTTCGAAACGGAAATTCAGTAAACGTAAGGATCTTGATGGTACCGCTGAGTATTACAAAGAACAAGGATACCCAGGAGTAGCTATAGGTGAATACTTCATGAATCTCATCAATTCTGACTTTGAAGAATGGAGGATGGCAAACCCTCATAAATCATTTAGAGACTTTTTTATCTATACTGATAAAATGAATGCCAGTGGTGCCTTATTAGACATGAATAAACTGGGTGACATCAGCAAGGATGTTATCTCAAGGCTCACGGGTAAACAAGTATTTGACCATTTATACACTTGGTCAAAGGAATTTGATTCTGAGCTATATACTTTAATTGACAAGAATATGGAATACACTGTAAACATTCTAAATATAGGTCGAACGGGTGAAAAACCAAGAAAAGATTATTCTAAGTGGTCAGATGTGAAACCAATGATTGCTTTATTTTATGACGAATTGTTTGAAAAGGATGTATTGAGTGGCTATAAGTTACCTACAAATGTTGGTTTTGATGTTGCGAAAGAAATTGTACTAGATTTCAGCAAAACTTATAGGTTCAATAATGAAAAGGAAGCTTGGTTTCATGAAATTAAAGAACTTGCAGTAAGACTCGGATTTGCAAAAGATATGAAGCTATATAAAGCCAATCCTAACGATTTCAAGGGGCATGTTGGTGATGTAGCGATGGTAATCAGGGTCGCTCTAACTAACAGAATCAATACACCTGATTTGTTTGATATTATGAAAGTAATGGGCGAAAATAGGGTTTTTGAACGAATGCAGAGATTTATGTTGTCATAAAACTTTAAAGTAAAATGACCGGTCGAACGCCGGTCATTTTTTTCGTTTAGGATGACACCATTAAAGCTCGCGGGGATGAACAGAAAGAAAACACTCCAGGTAAGCATGTAGGTCATGCTCCAATTACGAAGAGAGGCAGGAAGCATTTTCGAGCTCTACTCTAACGTATGATTATGCCGTTGGTCGCTAAGAATACAGCATACTGGTTGATTGTTTTAGTCTCAAAACGCCTTGAGTATCGTACTGACATTCATACAAATATTGGTCATTTGACGATTTGTATTGCATGGTTTGGCTTCATCGAAGGCGAGGGGAAGGAAGGTTTACTTCCAACAAAAAAAGTATGCGAATCAACCAAATCATATTCCATAAAGCACACATCCTGTAAATTGCAGTATAATTAGTAGATTCATAAGGACATATGTACAAAATACTATATAATATTAAATCACATTATACTAAGAACACTCATCCTTTACATAGCATTATTATTCAAACAGTGGAAGGAAATCAAGTTGTTCTAAAAACCCACCTATTGAGACACGCCTTTGCGACTCATGCCGTACAAACCGAGAAAATCCAAAGGGCATTCTTAGAGGTCCGGAACCGAAATCCGTATTTCCTCAAAATAAATGAACGGGAATGGTTACAAGAATCGTACGACAAGAGGAAAAACCTTTCGATCGAACTTGGAGTAAGTGATTTTTTCCCTGTTGCAGAATAAATTTGTTATAATGTCGAAGCTAAGATGGAAGAATGAATTTAATATTATAGTTAGGATGATCTGCATATGAAAATATTATTAGTGGAAGATGATAAAACGATCGCGTCCGGTCTAGAATATTCGCTCCAGCAAGATCAATTTTCTACCGTTCTTTGCCATAATGTCGCATCAGCGAAAAAGGTGCTCGCCGAAGATATAGATTCAGTCGCTTTATGCTTGTTTGATTTATCGCTTCCGGATGGAAACGGTTATGAATTGTGCAAAATGGTGAAAGAGCGACGAGATATTCCGGTCATCTTTTTAACGGCGATCGACGATGAAGTCAATGTCGTGATGGGGCTTGACATGGGAGCCGATGATTATATTACAAAACCTTTTCGAATTCGCGAGCTTCTCTCGCGAATCAAGTCTGTCTTGCGGAGATATCATAAGCCGTCTCAGACCCAAGCGATCATTAACATTGACAATGTCCGCATGAATACGCTGGAAGGAAAAGTGTATAAAAACGGCGCCGAAATTTCATTGACCGCTTTGGAGTATCGCTTATTGTTGATCTTTGGCAACCATATTGGACAAGTTCTCTCAAGAAATCAGCTTTTAGAGCAGATTTGGGACGTGGCAGGCGACTTCGTGAACGACAATACGCTAACGGTATATATCAAAAGGCTAAGAGAAAAGCTGGAGGATGATCCGCAGCATCCCACGATGATCAAAACGGTACGCGGTTTAGGATATAAGGTCGGTGATTAGATGCTGCGTAATCGAGAGATTCAAATTTTATTGTTCATCATGGGTTCAATCAGTTTAACGGCGATCGTTGCCGCTGCTTTCATTTCGTCTGTTGCGGCGGCGCTCATTTTCATCCTATCTATTTTACTTATTGGAAGCAGTCTGTTATTCACGAGATGGAGATACCGCGAACTTGAAAAGCTGTCCGTCTATTTGCGTGAAATTAGCAGCGGCAATTATTCCCTTGACGTTCGCGATAATCAAGAAGGCGAGCTTAGCATTTTAAAAAATGATATTTATAAAGTGACGCTCATGCTGTCAGAGCAGCGATCGCTTCTGCAGCAAGACAAAACTAAATTGACGGATGCCATTTCCGATATCTCTCATCAGCTGAAAACGCCGCTTACCTCTATGATGGTGATGGCGGATTTGTTAAGCAAACCTGACTTACCTTCAGCGAAAAGAACGGAGTTCACCCGTAATATTCGTATTCAGCTTGAACGAATCGATTGGCTTGTTTCGTCATTATTGAAGCTATCAAAAATCGACGCAAAGACAATCCAATTCAAAAAAGATCGAGTATCGGTGAAAAAGCTTGTACAAAAAGCGTTAGAGCCGGTTTTGATTCCGATGGATATTAAGGAACAAACGATTTCCATCAAGGGCGATGACAACGTCTCTTTTGTCGGTGATTTCAATTGGACTACTGAAGCGATCATCAATATTTTGAAAAACGGCGTGGAGCACACGCATGAAGGAGGAATAATCGTCATTTCTTTTTCCGAAAACGCGCTATTTACGGAAATTATCATTGCTGATAATGGAAAAGGCATTCCAAAAGAAGATTTGCCTTATATTTTTAAACGTTTTTATAAAGGGAAAAATGCTAGTGAGGGGAGCATCGGTATTGGTCTTGCGATGGCTTACAGCATTATTGCTAGTCAGAACGGAGTGATCGATGTGACGAGCAGCAGCGACAAGGGTACACAGTTTCGAATTAAATTTTATAAACAAGTGATTTGACCGTAAGTGAGTAAATTGTCATCTTCACAGTCACTTGAAAGTCATTTTGGACAGATAGAATGATATCCATCAGCAAAGAGATGGAGGTTTTACATTGGAAATTTTAAAAATAGATCATCTGTCTAAAATATACGGTAAAGGCGAATCGGCGGTAAAGGCGCTTGACGATGTTTCCTTTTCGGTCCGAAAAGGTGAATTTGTCGCGATCATCGGCCCGTCCGGATCGGGGAAATCGACACTTCTGCATATGCTGGGCGGTGTGGATCGGCCGACTAGCGGCAAAGTCCTCGTTGAGGATACGGACATGTATAACTTGGACGAAACGCAGCTGGCCATCTTCAGGCGCAGACAAATCGGCCTGATATACCAGTTTTTCAATCTGATTCCCGTCCTGACGGTGGAAGAGAATATGACGTTGCCGCTCTTACTGGATAACCAAAAGGTAGATCAAAAGCAATTGGATGGCCTTGTGAATACGTTGAATTTGCATCATCGACTAAATCACCTGCCGAATCAGCTATCCGGCGGACAACAGCAACGGGTGTCGATCGGCAGAGCGCTCATTAGTAATCCTGCCATTATGCTGGCAGATGAGCCGACCGGGAATCTGGACAGCAAGAATAGCAGCGAGATCATCGACTTATTACAAATGTCGAATAAAACCTATCATCAGACATTGATCGTGATTACTCATGACGAACGAATCGCTTTGCAAGCCGACAGGGTCATTTCGATTGAAGACGGAAGGATTGCCAAAGACGAGGTGATCCGACGTTGAATATTGTTAATACGCTAACGATCCGGCATCTGAAGCAGAACAAGAGACGAACGCTCGTAACCATCATCGGCGTCATCATTTCGGTTGCCATGGTGACCGCCGTCGCTACGCTTGTGTTTTCCTTTTCGGATTTAATGATCAGACAATCCATCGCAGATACAGGGGAGTGGCATGTCCAATACCAAGATGTCACCAAAGAACAGCTTACGGCGATACAGGGCGATGACGCAACCAAAACCGTCGCGATGGCAAGAGATCTGGGGTTTGCCCCACTAGAAGGGGGGCAAAACCCCAATAAGCCGTACTTGTTCATCAAGTCATATGACGCGCAAGGTTTCGCGCAATTTCAGGTTGAACTAAGCAAGGGGCGTCTTCCACTTACGGACAAGGAAGTCGTTATCTCCGAACCCGTTGCAATGAACGCCAAAGTGAAGTATGAAATCGGCGATCATCTAACCCTTCGCGTCGGCGAACGATTCGAACAAGGGGGCGATCATCCCCTGGATCAGACCGAACCGTTGCGTAGGGAAGACGGCATAGTGACGGAAACGTTGCAGCATATCAAGACAAGGGAGTATACGGTGGTAGGCTTCATTAAGCCTCCCTTAGGGGAAACGGCCTGGTCTCCGGGGTATACGATCCTTAGCTATGTCGATAAAAATATCATCGGGGCAAACGATCGAGTCGATGCGTTGGTGATGTTGCAGCGTGTCAATCCGTTCTTGTTCGCTCATGCGGAGGATTTGGCTGAGAAAAACCATATGGAGTCGGTCCAATATAATAACAGTTTACTTCGTTATTACGGCTTGTCCAAAAGCAGTAGCTCGTCCAGCATGATGTTCTTCTTAGCGGCGATCATTATGGCGGTCATTATGATCGGCTCGGTGTCGCTGATCTATAATGCTTTTGCGATATCCGTCTCGGAACGTTCACGCCATTTAGGGATGCTGGCGAGCGTGGGGGCAACGAAAAGGCAGAAGCGTAATTCGGTGCTTTTTGAAGGTGTCGTCATTGGATTGATCAGCATTCCCATTGGCATCCTATGCGGTCTTGCCGGGATCGGGATCACCTTTTGGTTCATGAATTCCATGATTCAAGGGGCATTATGGACCAATGAGAAGCTGACGCTTATCGTCACGCCGTTATCGCTCTTGATTACTTGTGTTGTATCGCTGTTGACGATTTTCATTTCGTCGTATCTTCCGGCGATCAGAGCATCCAAGGTATCCGCGATGGACGCGATTCGCCAGACTGCCGACGTCAAGCTTACGGCCAAAGCCGTGAGAACGTCGAAGTTCATTCGCAAGTTCTTCGGGATCGAAGCGGAGATCGGGCTGAAAAACTTAAAAAGGAACAAACGGAGATATCATGCCATCGTATTTTCGCTCGTCATCAGCATTGTTTTGTTTTTGACGGTATCGTTTTTTACCGCCGGCATGACACAATCCCTGGAACTGTCGCGGGAAGGCATCAATTATGATATTGAAGTGTCGCACAGCAACGGAAAAAGAATAGACGATCGGTTGATGCGATCGATTGTATCCATGGATAGCGTCACGGAATATAACGTGATTCTCGAGTTGTATGAGAACGCTTGGGTCGATGCAGCGATCATCGCCGATGAATTGCAAGCGAAGGTGAAGAAGGACAAGAGCTTACTGCAAGACGGCAAATACCCTTACGATATTAAGATTCATGCATTGGACGATTCGAGCCTGCAAGCCTATGCCAGAGCGGTCGGCGCAGATTACGCGCAGCTTACGGATCCGGATCATCCCGCCGCGATCGTGATGGATAGGATCCATTACAAAGATATGGATACGGGGAAATACGTCCAGACGAAGGCCATCTATACGAATGTTGGAGAGCGTATCGCGTTAACGAACTTCTATAAAGAGAATGGGGAAGAAACGAAGGCAAACGAAGTGACCGTTGCCGCGTTAACGGATCAAGCACCGATGGGGATGAGCCCGACAGGCGTAGGCGGGTTAAATATGATCGTGTCGGAACGCGTCATGAATCGATTGGCAGACGACGATCTTGGTAACGTTCAGATGTACCTCCATTTGAAAAGCACGGAACCGCTGCGAACGCAGCAGGAAATCGAAGAGATGCATGAGACCAATCTGAATGTCTTCAATGTATATCAATCCAGAAAAAGCGAAGAACAACAGATTCTATTGATGTCCGTCTTCTCTTATGGATTTATCGTATTGATTTCGGCGATTTCCATTGCGAATATTTTTAATACGATCTCGACGGGCTTATCCCTTCGCAAACGAGAATTCGCGATGCTGAAATCCGTAGGCATGACGCCAAAAGGCTTTGCGAAAATGATGAACTACGAAAGTGTTTTTTATGGGGTCAAGTCGCTAGTGTTCGGGCTTCCCGTCAGTTTCGTCGTGATGTATCTGATCTATAGGGCGTTTTCGAACAAATTCAGTTACGGGTTCACCCTTCCTTGGATGAGCATTCTGTCTGTCATTGTCGCCGTATTTGTCATTGTCGGTTCTGCCATGTTATATTCCGGCGCGAAAGTAAAAAAGGAAAACATCATGGATGCATTAAAGCAAGAGAATGCATAAAGGTAACCGGCCCCAACTTGAAGATGCAAGGAATGACAGTGTCAACCATCATTAGAGTAAAATCATAGGGAGGACCTCGTCTTGGGGATCGATGAAATCTATAATAACCTAAGTTTTTTAATGCTGCCGGTCATAGTAATTATCGGGATCGAATTCGTTCTTATAGGGCTATATTATTTCCTTTATGATAGAAATCGACAATCAGAGGGAAAGCCAGTGATTCACATAAAAAAGCTTTTTCTTGGCGCGCTGTTCATCGGATATGTTGTTTTTGTGCTCGAGCTAACCATGTTCGACCGCGGCCACTCCTATTTCTTGCAGATGAATCTCCATCCATTCAGCGGTTATATTGAAGCATGGAATAAGTATTCCTTACGTGATCTTCAGAACTGTATTTTTAATATAATCATGTTTATCCCGATGGGAATATTGCTGCCTTTAATCAGCCGAAAATTTAAAGCATTCAAGTGGCTTCTTCTTGTCGTTGTAAGTTCTACGCTATTTATTGAAACCTACCAGACGCTAACAGGCGCAGGGCTGTTTGAGCTTGATGATATCATTAACAACACGCTTGGTGGTATTTTTGGATACCAGTTATACAGACTAGTAGCTTCCATTGTTCATAACAAAAAAGTCAAAATGAAAAGTCTTCTGGGAAACCTTGCGATACCTCTACTAATGGGTTTGCTTTTTGTCGGCATGAATATCGTCTACTTCCAGCAGGAGTTCGGAAATCTGGCCATAAACTCGTTTACCAAATGGAATATGAAAGATGTTCATATGACAACATCCCTTCAGCTAAGCTCAGCACCAGCAGTCGCCCCCGTATACAAGAAAATCATTCATCGGGATGGAGTTGAAGCCCTGCTGCAGCAGAAATTAGGATTATCTGAGTTGAAAGTTAAGGATGAGGATAGCGATCGTGAGGTTCTATTGAAAGACAAATCAGGAACACAATATACATTATATCAATCCAAAGAGGGAAACTGGTCGTTAACCGAGAACAATTATACACCAGAGCGAACCTCATTCACTGACCAAGAACCGATGCTCCCAAAGGCCAAAACCATTATGGCCGATCTTGGCCTACTCCCTCAAGACGCTGATTTTACAACATTGGAGGGCGGAGAATTTCAATGGTCCCTCCCGGATAAAGCGGAGTTAAATGAAAATTATTGGACTGGCGAACTGTTTCTCGGTCTTAAACAAGATGGCAGTATATATTCGATAAATAATTTGCTCCAAGAGAATCAATTTATTAAGGAAGTGGATATACTGTCTCCTGCAGAGGTATATGAGCGTATTAAGAATGGTGAATTTCCTCAAATAAAAAGAAATGCAATATTAAAGCATGATCAACTCGTTATTAAAAAAGGTGACCAACTTGATATAACAGGAATTGAGCTTTCGTTTATATATGACACGAAGAACTTCTATCAGCCTGTATACAGAGTATACGGTGTATTTAACGGGGATTCGAATTGGTTCACATTAATTCAGGCAAGAAGGAGCTAATACGTGTTGGACCTACTTTCCATTTAGAAGTAAAAAGGAAAACATTATCGATGCGTTAAAGCAGAAGAGTATATAGTAGGTAATCGGCCCTGACTTGGTTGAAGTCAGGGCCGTTATTGTGTTGTCCAACTTTCTGGATCGGTTGCAGAAACGGGCAGCGTCATGGGTAAATTACGCAATTCCATGCTTGCAACATATCAAGGCTTTATCGAAGCAAGAGTATCTCTACCATTTCGTGCAGGAGCACAAGGCGATGAGCTTATCCCCGCGCGGCAGTACGCTGTCCAGACCCCTGGTTAGTAAAAAAGCGTTTCCGGAAATTTCGGAGCGCTTTTTCTCAGTGTGCCACGCATGGCGATTAACTAGGTGGTGAAAATCCACTGTGGGGGTTTATAGTTACCAACCACTAGCCAAGAGCAAAGGTGTCCATCGCGAGGTGGAATCTGAAGGAAGCTGGAGGCAAAATTCCGACCCAAGGAACACGAACATCATCAGGCATAGGATATGGGATGAGTTTGCTGAACAAAACGAAGTCCAATCAACTACACGGACATACCAATGTAAATGATGTGGGTACATGGAAGGAAAGTGAATCGTCTTACCGTGGGAGGTCTCATGGACGTGAGGAGATGAACTTCGAATCACGGTTGAAACAAGATTTATCATGAGAAGTCAGCAGAAGCCATATTACCTCATGTAGTCGACGACACGAGGGAAGGGCTGAACCTTAGGAGGTGTTAGTCAATGAAAGTTACCAAAACAGGAATAAAGGGCAGCCAACTTCGAGCGGAAGGCTCCACGCAGAAAGATAGTGCGGAACACGAAGGATATGCGGGAGTGCACAGTCCTGCAAGGATAACTGAAAACAACAACACCAACGCAAACGAGTCGAAGAAGGGATTACTTGAGGAAATTGTGAGCAGTAATAACCTGAATGAAGCATTCAAGAGGGTGAAAGCAAACAAGGGCGCTCACGGGATCGATGGGATGAAAGTGGATGAACTTCTACAACATCTCAAAGAGAACGGCGAAGCCATCAAGCAATCCATTCTGGACGGAAAGTACCGTCCAAATCCCGTTCGAAGGGTAGAAATCCCGAAAGAGAACGGAAAGAAAAGAAACCTAGGCATCCCAACAGTGGTCGACCGAGTCATCCAACAGGCGATCGCTCAAGTGCTCACACCGATCTATGAAAAGCAGTTTTCGGACAACAGCTTCGGGTTTCGCCCTAAACGAAGCGCTCACCAAGCCATAAGACGAAGTCAGCAATATATTCAGGAAGGCTATTGCTATGTCGTGGATATGGATTTAGAGAAATACTTTGACACCGTTAACCAAAGCAAACTCATCGAGGTGCTTTCGAGAACGATTAAGGACGGTCGAGTCATTTCATTAATTCATAAATATCTTAGGGCGGGTGTCGTCGTGAAGCACAAGTTCGAGGACACGGAAATCGGCGTACCACAGGGTGGAAACCTGAGTCCAATCCTCAGCAACATTATGCTAAATGAATTGGACAAGGAACTGGAGAAGAGAGGACACAAGTTTGTACGGTATGCGGACGATTTGCTCATCTTCTGCAAAAGCAGGAGAAGTGCAGAACGGACACTGGAAAACATTCTTCCCTACATCGAGAAGAAGTTATTTCTCAAAGTGAATCGGGAGAAAACGACAGTGGATGAAGCGACGAGAGTCAAATTTCTTGGGTTCTCGTTCTACCAACGGAATGGAGAAACGAAGGTCAGAATACACCCGAAATCCATCGCAAAGATGAAAGCCAAAATAAAAGAGCATACATCAAGAAGCAATGGAGTGGGGAATAAAGACCGGGCGGAGAAGCTTAAACGCTACATTATGGGATGGATCAATTACTTCAAAATAGCCGACATGAAGAAACTACTCGAAACTACGGACAAATGGATGAGAAGGCGAATTCGCATGATCTACTGGAAACAATGGAAACGAGTGAAGACAAAGTTCACGATGTTGCAATCACTCGGAATCCAGGAACAGAAAGCATGGGAATACGCAAACACAAGAAAGAGCTATTGGAGAATATCCAATAGCCCAATCCTCTCTAAATCCCTCGGGAATAATACCCTCAAAGGAACCGGATTTTTATTCTTTTCAGATTATTATCGACAAGTAACAGCGTAAACTAAGGAACCGCCGTATACCGAACGGTACGTACGGTGGTGTGGGAGGTCGGCTACTCAACTAATGGGTAGCCTCCTACCCGATTAGCAGCATTCAATTTGACACTATATAAAATAGATAAAAAAATGCAAGTGAATTTGGGATTTTTAAATCATATTGGTTGTTTTATGCAAAAAAATGACGTAATTAAGTATTGACCGCTGGAATATTAATCAATATGATTACTGTATAGAGAAATATACTAATATTTGGGTTCTGATCCTAAAGGGTGGTGTTAGCTTGGAAATGACAGCCACGATTCGTGAACAACTGGAAGAGTTTTTACATAGGAACGAAATGACGATTAATCGGTTTGCAGAAATATCGGAAGTTAATAGCGGCACACTCAGCAACATTCTGAATGGGAACCGCCCGATTTCCATGCAGCAATTGGACCGGATTACGTTAGGTATGGGTCTGGAAGAGGGTTATTTTTACGAGTTGTACATCGATGAGTGTATATTTCATACTACGCCGGATTGGCGTCGACTGGGACCGTTTCTTCACCGATGCGCAGAACTGGGGAAGCTATATTGTCTGGACAAGGCTGTCCGGATGACGATGGATAATATTTCCTATTCCCCCTTACTCTTTGAAACGGCTGAGTTTTTTTTCAAAGAGGGAAAGCATGAGGCAGCTGTCTTGATCTATAAGAGCGTGGCTGAGAGTGAAAGATTCCAGCATTCCGAGCGGTTGGCTCTTTGCCAGTATCGATTGTTTGTATTGGGATTGGATGATGATCAGGAAATTAATTCAAGGGCTTCAGTATACTTTGAACCTTATATTGATAGATTAGATGAAGTTTATCAATTGGATGCGTTAAGAGAGCTGATAAACTTAAACGTATCATTGAATAGGTGGAACAAAGTTGATGAACTAGCTGATAAAATGGGGAGAATAGCTTCAATCCAATATCAATACAAAGAGGGCATGTTTGGACAAGAAGAAGAGAGAAGTAAACCGATCGTTTTCTATAAGTTATATTCATACTTAATACAAGCCACTGTTTATTATGAACGTGGGGCTTATGATTTAGCATTAAAGTATGTTTCTATGTACTCCGATCCGGAATGGCTCAAAAATGAGCCAAATGAAGAAGAACTCCTTATAATTAAACAGTTTAATGAGTGGGCTGAGGCTAACAGATATCTATATAAACTAATGGCTGGAAATGATGGAGCACTTTCGGAGTATGTAAAATACATCACAGATAAGGAGGATGAAATATTTCTCGCAATTTGCAACATTATGATTGCTGCAAATAGATATCAACTACGAGTTGATCATATCTTGGAAAAATTTAAGGGTTATATTGGATTCAAAGAACAAAGGAATCATATAGGGGTAATTTTTCAACAAATAACCGTTGATCGATATACTAGGTTATTAGCTGAATTAGGAATATATTATTTGAATTTAAAGCAGTTTGATAAGGGATTGGAATTAATTCTAGATAGTTTGGAAAAGTCCATTACTATAAACAGCGATAATGGAATGTTAAGATGTATGGGGGTGTTTGAACAATTTCGTAATTTTTCTACACTTGAGGTGCAGCAAAGATACAGGGGTTTAGTGTGTGAAGTTCAAAAGCTAAATGATAAAAAAATTGGTCTTTCCGTTAGTTTATTAGCTTAGCGGAGAAGTATCATATTTTATAACTATAGCTTTGTTACTATTTCACATATTTTTATTGGAAAATATAGTAGATTCTGTTACAATTATAGATGTTCCAAATGCGGGAATATTTGTGTAGTTTAGCCATATTTCACGATAAAAACAATGAAGAGATAAAAAAACAAATTAGTGAGGTGCAGGAAATTATGAAAAAAAAATTGGCTCATCTATTGATTGCCTTTAGTTTTCTTTTTGTGGTAGCAACTCCGAGTTTTACTGTAAATGCTGACAACACTATTTCACAAATTCAGATAATGCAATTAAGTAATCACGGAGTAGGAACGGATTAATTCTTACATTTTATGTTTTTGTATTTTAATAATAGTTAGAATCATAAAGTGATGGCTTCAGGTGTATCTGGAGCTATCTTTTTTATTATGTTCTGAATTTATGCAGCTTTGCTGGTAAATCGTTCTTATGTATCTATTATAGTTAATGTCATAATTATAACTATTGACCTCAGTTCAACAAAATAATAGCATGTAATTACCAATATCTGGTTTTCTATCTGGGGGTGTTGTTGTTTGACCCTATTGCCGCTAAACTCCCTATAATGTAATTCCCTTAGTATATCCCCCAATTCTTCATACTGAATCGGGCTCTTTCAGTTACTAATTGAGTTTATGGAAATCATCTTTACGAACAATATCATTTCCCGTTAGCACAATAACGTGAGTTGAATTCATCATTTTTTTAATGAAACCTTCTGCCCAGCACTAATGCACTTAGTCTTCGAGACGAATTAGGTTTGATATGTCCGGCTTTTTTGTTTTTTCCGAAATTGACAAGAATATGAAGCAAGTCGGAGCTTCGAAACGGAAATTCAGTAAACGTAAGGATCTTGATGGTACCGCTGACTATTACAAAGAACAAGGATACCCAGGAATAGCTATAGGTGAATACTTCATGAATCTCATCAATTCTGACTTTGAAGAATGGAGGATGGCAAACCCTCATAAATCATTTAGAGACTTTTTTATCTATACTGATAAAATGAATGCCAGTGGTGCCTTATTAGACATGAAAAAACTGGGTGACATCAGCAAGGATGTTATCTCAAGGCTCACGGGTAAACAAGTATTTGACCATTTATGCACTTGGTCAAAGGAATTTGATTCTGAGCTATATACTTTAATTGACAAGAATAAGGAATACACTGTAAACATTCTAAATATAGGTCGAACGAGTGAAAAAACAAGAAAAGATTATTCAAAGTGGTCCGATGTGAAACCAATGATAGATTTCTTTTATGACGAATTGTTTGAAAAGGATGTATTAAGTGGCTATAAATCACCTACAAATGTTGGTTTTGATGTTGCGAAAGAAATTGTACTAGGTTTCAGCAAAACTTATAGGTTCAATAATGAAAAGGAAGCTTGGTTTCATGAAATTAAAGAACTTGCAGTAAGACTCGGATTTGCAAAGGATATGAAGCTATATAAAGCCAATCCTAACGATTTCAAGGGACATGTTGGTGATGTAGCGATGGTAATCAGGGTCGCTCTAACTAACAGAACCAATACACCTGATTTGTTTGATATTATGAAAGTAATGGGCGAAAAAAGGGTTTTTGAACGAATGCAGAGATTTATGTTGTCATAAGAAGCGATCGATGCACAGCCTAGCATAAAATATAATGTAGAATTTATAAGATGGTTTGGCTCACGAACTAGACCAAAGTCCAATCAAAAGACTCATCCCAGGGCGGGTTCCCCAGAATTAATTGATGGTTAAAATTGGTATATGAAGTTGAAGGGGAGGGATGCAGCATAAATAAAGCGTTCATTTGCAAAGTTGGAAAGTAACAAAATAATGGGTGGCGCCATTATGCTAAATCATGAAAAGAGGTGAACTTACAAATGAAACGGATAAGTCTTGTACTCATAGCAACAATCGTATTTCTCATGTCAGCGCTCCCCGCTTTTGCGAAGGAACAGGAGACATCGGCGATTCAAGATCAAGAGCTTGCGAATGTACAAGCGTTTGCAAAATTGTATGGCTATGTGAGATTTTTTCACCCAAGTGATGAGAATGAGAAAATCGACTGGCATCGCTTTGCCATTCATGGGGTAAGCAAAGTAAGGAGTGCCAAAACAAACAAGGAATTAACAACAACGCTGCACGAACTCTTTTATCCGGTTGCTCCGACGATGAGCCTTTCGAAACAGAACAACGTAACACCGCTCAGCCCGCCAAAACAAGCAAAAAATTTGACCGCGTGGCTTCACATAAGTGTCAAAATGAACTCACCCCAAGAACAATATACTAGTGAGCGGCTACAATCCGTCGACACTAGCCAGATTAAGTTATTGAATCATGTTTTGCAGCCAGGGGAAACGACCGTCAAACGAATTGCCACGGATCTATTTGCCCATATACCGATCGTCCTGTATCGTAATGATAGCGGTACAATCGGCGCAACGCCGCAATCGACACGAGCATTTACCCAGCTCCAACAGCAGCTTTCGCGAATCGATCTCGATAAAGCTTCATTAGATGACCCTAACGTGCAATTAGCCAATTTCGTTATTACTTGGAATGCGATTCAACATTTCTACCCTTATTTTGATGTCGTGAAGGTCGATTGGGAGCAAGCGTTAACGGAAGCGTTGCAAGAAAGCTTGAACAAGCGTACGGCTGATCAGTTCGTACTTAGAATGAAACAAATGCTGGCAAATCTCCAGGATGGGCATAACTTCGTTATAGCTTCTGGTCTTACAAGTAATGTAGCCTTCTCTCCTTATAGCGTGCAATGGATCGAAGAACAAGTCGTCGTTACGAACGTCAAAGAAGGAATCGCTCTAAAGCCAGGAGATGTCATATTAACGATAAATGGTAGAGAGGCCACCTCGTATTACAAAGAACTAGAAGGAATTATTTCTGGGAGCGAGCAGTATAAACGTGTAGCAGCTTCTCGCCATATTTTGCAAGGCGTAAAAGGAAAGGAATCGAAGTTGACAGTTCAGCGCGGCGAGCATAAGTTTGATATCGCGATTCCTTATACCGACCGAACAGTTGATGAATTCATTCGTCCTGCGATCATTGAACAGGTGGAAGATGGTATCTATTACATTAATTTGGCACAGCTAACAAAGGAAATGTTTAAGGAAAAGCTCCCTGAACTAGAAAAAGCTAAAGGCGTCATCTTCGATCTTAGAGGTTACCCGTATCCAGGTTCAATTGGGATAGATATATTGCCGTATCTGACAGATGCTCCGTTGAAGACGCCACAATTCCATATACCATTAACTGTATACCCGGATCGTGAAAAAGTAACATTTAATCCCGTATCATATACGATACAACCGTTGCAACCAAAACTAAAAGGCAAAATTGTGTTTCTGACTTATGGGGGCGCCATAAGCTATTCTGAAACGATTATGGGCATTGTTGAACATCACCGCTTGGCGGAAATTGTCGGTCAACCGACTGCAGGAGCAAACGGGGACGTAAACGTAATAAATTTGCCGGGTGGCTGTACCGTTGCATGGACGGGTCTAGTAACTTTAAAACAAGACGGCAGCCAACACCATCTCATTGGTATTCAGCCTACCGTTCCCGTGGAGCGAACGATTAAGGAAGTTCGTGAAGGCCGCGATATCTATTTGGAGAAGGCCATTGAAACAATTAACGGTGAAAAAAAGTAATAAGAAACAGAGCGTGCCCGTTATGCCTTATGGCTTCGGGCACCTTTTGCTTTGGAGATTAAACGTAGTAAAGACACATTTTCAGCTCATTTTCTAAATTGCTTTGCAAAGGATATGAAGCAATGTAAAGCTAATCCTAACAATTACAAGGGACATGTTGGTGATGTGGCGATGGTAATCAGGGTCGCTCTAACTAACAGAACCAATACACCTGATTTGTTTGATATTATGAAAGTAATGGGCGAAATTTTTACATTGACCGCCTTCTAATCGTTGTCCAACAGTGCATACTGAACCACGCTGCTGAATACTCAGTATGGTGCTGACGCCTTTCATAATGCATAATAAATGGAAGGGAAGGGGGAGTGATTTGTGCCGAACATTAAGGTGCTTATTGCCGACGACAATTCATTCATTCGCGAAGGGATGAGAATTATTCTAACCACGTTTGAAGGATTTGAGGTTGTGGCCACGGTTCAGAATGGACAGGAGGCTGTTGCCTATTGCGAGCAGAATGAGGTCGATGTAGCGCTGCTTGACGTGCGAATGCCGGAAATGAACGGAGTGGAAGCGACCAAGCTGATCGTCGAGCGTACAGCAACAAGGCCGCTGATTTTGACGACGTTTGATGATGACGAATATATAAGGGATGCAATTACATACGGGGCCAAGGGCTATTTGCTGAAAAATAACGACCCCGAGCGGATCTGCGATGCGATTAAAACCCTGTATTACGGTCATAATGTGCTGCAAGACACGGTATTAGACAAGTTGAAATCGGATGTTGCTGGGGGAAAGACGGGGAAGGACACAGAGCCGCCCGCACTTAACCAAGGGCCCGGGATCGACAAGAGCCTCTTTACGGAAAGAGAACTGGATATTATGGCGCTGATCGCCAAGGGAAGGACAAACAAGGAAATTTCCAAACAGATCTATATCTCTGAGGGCACCATTGCCAATCACGTTACTTCTATATTAGGCAAGACGGGCCTCACGCACCGCACCCAAATCGCCATTTACTATTTGACAGGTGAATTGACCTGATGAGCGAACCAAGAGATGCATCGGAACTGTTGAAGATCGGCTATAAAGTGGCCCTACTTGTCTTTACAATCGGCCAATCCCTATCATCCGAAACGAGCTTAACGCCCTGGTATATTTTATCCGTATTATTATATCTAAGTACGAACCTGCTGTTTTATATGTTGAAAAAAGAGAGCTTTCGCCCCCTCGTCGCTGTGCTATCCATAGGAATAGCTATCGCCATGTTCCAGGATCATCCGCTGGTGATTTTGCTGCTTCCGGCTCATCTTTACGAGTTGGCGTCAATCTTTGTCGGTAAACAAGGAATTGCGTCGTCCCTCCTCATGATGATCCCCTTATTACTCGTGCCGCGGCAACTAATGCTTCTCTACATACTCATTGCGGCAGTGACTCTGATCTATTTTTCCACACTAAAGTTATACGATAACAAGCTGCGCGGACAGCACTCCGAACTGGAGCGAATGCGCGGCGATCTTGAACGGGTGCACACTCGGCTGCAGGAAAATAACGAGTTTCTGCGGCAAGCGGAATATACGCTTAAGCTGGAGGAACGCAACCGATTGTCCCAGGACATCCACGATAACATCGGACACGCGATGACCAGCGCACTGATCCAGATGGAGGCGGCGAAGCGCTTAATCAAGATCAATTCAGACCAAGCGTCGTTGCTGCTGGACAATGCTATCCATATATCGAAAGAGGGCATCGAAAGCATTCGTTTCGATCTGAAGAAGATGAAGCCGCCTACGGAACAGATGGGCGTTAACCGAATGAAATTTTTCATTGATGAATTTTCGGATAACCACCCGATCCGTACGGCATTTACCTATGAAGGAAATATGGATTTCATCTCGCCGATCCATTGGAAGATCATCCAAGATAATATGAAAGAGGCATTCACTAATATGATGAAGTACGCCGGAGCCACCGCGGTTTCAATCCATGTTCAGGTGCTACCTACACTAATTAAGGCTACAGTTACTGACAATGGCCAAGGGAAAGGGAAGATCGTGAAGGGACTAGGTATTATTGGAATGGAGGAAAGGGCGGCGGCAGTAGGAGGAAAGGTCATTGTCGACGGTTCGCAGGGGTTTTCGGTCACAACGTTAATACCATATGCCCCATGAATGTTTGAAGGGGGATTACATGAATAAATTCATGGGAAGAGGATGAACTTGTGCACTTCTGCAAGGACGTCCTTTTTTTGTACGATAAGAACATCAGAAACGGACTTAACGGGAGGGTGAAACAACGGTGAACATACTGGAAATCAAACAGTTAACGAAAAAATTCGGAGAATTTACCGCCGTGGACAATTTATCGCTATCGGTGCAAGAGGGAGTAATTTTCGGATTTTTGGGGCCTAATGGCGCAGGCAAGAGCACGACGATTCATATGGTTGCTTCCTTGCTCTCCGCGACGAAAGGTGAAATCGAGATCATAGGCCGGAATATCGCCAAGCACAGTAGGTTTGCGAAGCAGGCGATCGGCTTCGTGCCCCAGGATTTAGCGATCTATGAAGATATGACTGCTTATGAGAATGTACACTTTTTTGCCGGGCTATATGGTTTAAGGGGATCAGAGCTGAAACGCAGCGCACTCGAAGCCTTGGAATTCGTTGGCCTTGCGGATCGGCAGGGGAGCTATCCGAGGAGCTTTTCAGGTGGAATGAAGAGAAGGCTGAATATCGCCTGCGCGATTGCTCACAGACCTAAGCTGATCATAATGGATGAGCCGACGGTGGGTATCGATCCGCAATCCCGCAATTATATCTTGAACTCGGTTCGGAAGCTGAATCGAATGGGCAGTACAATCATTTATACGAGTCATTATATGGAGGAAGTTGAAGAAATCTGCTCGCAGATCGCGATCATTGACCATGGGAAGATCATTGCGGAAGGGACGAAGGCACAGCTTAAGGCGATTATTACGAATCAGAAAAATATTAGCATTACGGTCCGATCGACCGAACGTCTTCCGATGGAACAGTTGAAAAGCATTGTTGGTGTGAACACGGTCGAAGCGGCGGAACAGACGATTAACATCAGCTCCGTTGTAGAAATCAACAACTTAAATCCAATCATTCAGCTGCTTGTGGCAAGCGGCGTGGAAATTCGCGGCGTGGAAGCACAGGAGCCCAGTCTGGAGAGCGTGTTCCTGACTTTAACCGGCCGAACGCTGCGAGACGAGTAATCAAGGGCCATATTACGAATACGAAAGAGGAAGGGGGCGGAACGAATGAACATTCTGCGGATCGCCGGGAAAGAATTGAAGGTATTTAGGGATATCAAAATGCTGCTGTTTATGTTGGCGACACCTGTTCTGCTGATGCTCATTTTGGGGACAGCGTTCTCCGGTAATTTCCATGGAACCTTGAAGGTCGATCCGATACGCGTGATATATAGCTGTGACAGCAATAGTAGAATGGTAGAGACGCAATGGAAGGCTTCTCTGCTGGAAGCGGAAACCTCCGGCATCCGATTTGAAGAGGTTACGAGCAGAACGGAAACGGATGTCGTCAGGGATGTGCAAAATGGTCTTTATACGGGTTATGCGCGAATCGTTGATGACGGAATCAGCTATTACGGCAACAGCGGCAACGGGATGGAAAATGGTATCGTTCAGGGCTTATTGGCAGCGCTGGCGGATCGCTATAGATTGACGATAGTAGAGACCGATCTTCTCGCACCAGATGGAAATTATGTGACCGAAGCTTCGGTCGATGCGGTTAGACAGCCCGGGGGCTTGGACTATTTTGCCGTTGCGGTTACAACCATGATCATCCTATACAGCTCCTTAACGGCTGGGCAATTAATCGAAACGGAAAGAAGCAGGCATACCGAGCTCCGTTTGTTAGCATCGCCGATCACGAAAGGAGAAATTTTCGCAGGGAAAATCGTCGGGACACTCGTGCTTAATGCAATATTTGTCGCAATTATCGTGCTGCTCAGCAAATATATGTTCGGTGTGAATTGGGGAGAACATCTGTGGCTTGTTTTCCTTGTCTTATTAACTGAAATTGTATTGGCGCTCAGCCTTGGACTCGGCGTAGGCTATTGCCTGAAGGGCAACGCAGCTGGAAGCGTACTTATGATCGTTATCCAAGCGGCAGCGTTTGTGGGAGGGGCTTATACGCCGGTCGATCAAACGACGGGAATGATGAATTTCCTTTCCCGATATTCTCCGCTGCATTGGTCCAATGATGCTATTTTGCAAATTATTTATGCGGGGAACCTTAAGGCGGCGCCTCCGGCCATGATGCTTAACCTGGGATGTTCGGCACTGCTGCTTGCTCTGGCAATTGTCCTAATGAGAAGAAGGGAGGGGTTGTAATGAGAGAGATGATCTGGCTGGTCCGCAGGATGGCGTTAAGCACAGTCAAAAACTATAAAATGATGCTGTTATATTTATGCTTACCGGTTCTTGGCATAGCGTTGGCTTCGTCAATCTACAGCGGCTCCGAAGAGAGCCCTTTGAGAGTCGGCGTGGTCAATCACGACGACGGTCAGGCGGTAACTGTGGATATGGTGGAGTATATCCGCAAGCTTGATCAGGTGGAAGTTCGGGAAATGCGGTCGGAGGAGGCGGGGGGGCTCCTGGCGAGTGGGAATATAGATGCGGTGTTAACATTCCCTAAAGGGTTTACAGGTAGTATGTTGTCCGGACAACCGGCAAACGTCGGCCTAACATCCGTTCAAGGCTCGCAAGTCACAGCTTACATCAAGTCGTATTTGAATGCGTATATCGGGAATCTCTTGTCCATCGGCCGATCGTCCGGAGGGGAGCAGGCAAAGTTCGACCAGATGTACAAAAGCTATCTTCAAGCAGAATCCGGACTCTCGGTCGAAACGGTGGAGGATCGCTCCGTTCAGCACCAAGAGTCGGCTCAAACGGTAGGCTACCTGGTCATGCTCATGCTGTTCTCAGCCGTCAATTTGTCAGGGATGATTTTGAAGGAAAAAGAAAACCGGACCTATTTCCGAGTGTTTGCCGCACCGGTCACGGGTCGCGCATACGTGGCAGCCAACATCATTGTGAACGTTGTCGTCATGCTGATCCAGATTGCTGTGACTTTAGCGGTTATGACCCGGTTCTTTCATATTGATTCAGGAATACCGGTTCTTCAAATGTTCTTGCTGCTTGGTCTGTTTGCCCTGGTGGCGGTCAGTCTGGCTTTGGCCATCGTAGCGTTCTCATCAAGCTCAATGGTGGCGGGCGGGATACAGACTATGGTCATAATTCCAACTTGCCTGGTGGCCGGATGTTTATTTCCGATCGCAACGATGCCAGCGTTAATGCAGCAAGCTGCCCATTTTCTCCCGCAATACTGGCTATTGGATACGGTCAGTCGGCTGCAGCAGGGAGAGCCGGCATCCGGCGTGCTGTTGAATCTGGCAATTCTACTCGCCTTTGCTCTCGTCCTAGCATTGACAGCCGCTTATAAATTCGGAAGAAACAGAGAGATGCACTCGTTTATTTGATATGATGGCCTACTATTTAAGAAAATAATAATAAAAAAACGTGCCTCCAGAATCGCTTCTGAGGCACGTTTTGCGTAAAGGAAATCATATTTGAGTTTTAACCTGCAGCCCAAACATCAAATTCAATTTTTAATTCAGATAAACCTAATCCTTTAATATAAGCAACCGCGCAGAGCTTCTCCATGATTTGACCACAGAGATGCTTACTCCATATTGATCAGCCATTTCTTGAAGAGATTGTAGTTGAATAAAAGTATCTAGTATTCAGTTGGATTGCGATCGTTAGAAACAGTATGAATTTTAATTGTCAAACTCAATAATTATTTTCCCAAGAATACGATCTATATGGAGATGGTGTGACATAAAGAGAAGTGTCCTTTTTTACAAATGTGATATACGCTTCACCCTTCTCTGTGGACGATACCCATTTGTATTCCTCTCGAAGAGTACCTTTACCTGATAATACTCCAGGACCACCAAATATTTTGACTACTTCATCATAGGTCATGCCTTCTTTAATAGTAGCAGTACTTTCAGCTGTAACATCTGGGTAGCTTAAAATGGGTAGATCCTTTCCCTTATATATCATCATATTTAGATAATTTGTTTTAATGGGCCCTGATATTATAATTTCATTGAAGCCATCACGGAAAGCTTCTGGGGCTCCAAATAAGTCAACACTAGGCTTTTTAGCAAAAAGATAATCAAGATCGATTGAGTTGAAATGATCAGCATCAAGAGCTAGGAATTTTTCATAATTGACTGTAGGCTTACCAAAATCTCTCACATTACGCAATTCTTTATCATAAACATCCTTTTCAAAATCAGATGGGATTAAGTTCACGCCTAAACTAGAAATATATATATCTTTGTTTTGGTAATCTGAGCGGACATCTATACCAAGCAATTCACCTATAAATCTTAAGGGGACAACAGTTCTTCCATTAATAATCTGACTAGGTACATCTGATTGAATATGTACTACATCTTCTTGACTGTATTTATACAAATAAGAGCTGGGAGTTTTAGTAGCCGTTTTTTGACCAATTGGTAAGGTAACAGTGTAGTTAATGTTTTCGATAGAGTAAACAATAGTAACTACTTTCTTTTTCGGATCCCATTTTACATCATTACCTAAATATTCAGATATATATCGAAGTGGCACAAGAGTGCGGCCATTTTTTATTATAGGTTTCTGATCCAATACTACTTCTTTAGTGTTTACAAATACTTTAATAGTATCATTAGCACTAGCAGTATTATAAGATGTAAAAAATAGAGTTGTCGTAATGAAAGCTAGTAAAACAAAATTTAATCTTTTAAACATTTTTCTCTTCTCCTAAACTATTCAATTTTCAGTTAATTATAACTATTAAATTTAGAAAATCAAATTATTATGGAGTATATAACTTAATATACCAATAACTTGTATTTGGTGATATTAGTGGTAAGAATCAGTAAGATTAAAAGATTAGTTTTTTGTTTTTTAGTAGCAGTCATAGTAGCATCGTGCTTTAGTACTGGGGAAAGTACTGTGATGATGATTTCAATGTGATTACGGTATGCCAAAAAGTCATCCAAGATGACGTTTGAGGCAGCCTTTTTTGTATTCTCTTGCCGTTACAGACCAGACAGTGTGTAGAAACCTTAGGTCATTGCGCTAACGGGACACGATAGTTCAATGCCGAAGGGCTGCCGTGTGGCAGCCCTTCAACTATTAAGCAGATAAGCGCTACATTAAAGGATAATTAAGAGCTTTAGCAGAATATAATTTCTCTAGTTAACTGACTCACACAAAATAAATTTTAAATTGTGTTCAAATCGAGCGAACGGGCGGCATCTAAATAAATAGGGCGAAGAGACGCGAGGAGGAAAGCATGGCATTCGAAGCGGAAGATAGGGCAAGTACAGCTAACAAGGTAGAATCAATATCGATGGCGTCCTTCGATCGGGATCAGTCGCTGGTGGAGCGAGCGCAGCAAGGGGACACCGAGGCGTTCGGCGAATTGATCGAGCAGCATCGCGATAAAGCACGCAGCTTAGCGGAGCGGTTGACAGGGGATCCCCACATGGCTGACGACGTAGTACAGGATGCTCTTATACGTGCATTCATGCATATGGGCACACTCGTCGATACGAGTCGTTTTCTGCCTTGGTTTTACCGTATCGTTCGTAATCAAGCGAACATGCGATTACGTCGGGGCGGACCACACCGGAATGAACGGCCATTCGTATCCATCTCCTCCCCCGAAACTAACGACTCACAGGTTAACTGGGAGGACTTAGACAGCATCCTCTACCATCTAGCACGTACGGCGACAGATGCTGCGATGAGGGAGCAGGACCCGGCGGAGCACCTTTTGCGCAAGGAACTATACGAGACGATTCATGCGCTGTTACATTGCTTGAACCGCAAAGAGCGAGATATTTTCAAAGCTTACTTCTTCCGACAATTGAGTCCAGATGAGATCGCCGCAATGTATCGAATGACGACTGGCTCGATTTATACGTATATCCACCGCTCTCGCCAGAAGCTTCGGAAGGAGCATATTCGCGTCTCGTTAGGCCTTTTGCCTGAGAAGAAGGGAGGAAGCGGATTGTTAAAACATAAACTAATTGAGATGCGGCCATGGCAAGCAGAGCCTCCAGTCATGTCGACGTTCGTAGACAGCGTTGGTCGAATGCTCATTTCAGAAGGCGACCGATGGGAAGCTGCAGAACTCATGGGATTGTCCACCTTCGCATTCCGTATGAAGCTCTCGGATAAAACGACGTTCGCCGACGGCATCTACGTGTTTGACTGGGGAGCTACGCTGCAAGAACTGATGAGAGAAATCGGCTATGAGATCTCGATGCTCTGCGGTCAACTGGCAGATTCACCCATTCCGCTGCTCGGGGCGGTGGAACGGTTCCCAATCGTGCTCCCGATTGAGGAAGCAGTACTTCCGTTCATCCGCAGACACATCGACGCCGGGAAGCCGGTTATGTACTTTGATACGCTGGTTACTAGGCCCTATGTGCATGAATGGTCAGTTATCTATGGCTACGACGATTGGGTAAGACTTGTTCATCTCACCGATCCGATTCGGCCGGAAGGCAAAACGCTATCTTACGACGATGTGATAAACAATCCTGTCCGGTTTCTAGCTGGTATCGGCAGTAAGTTGGAACAGACATCAGGAGAAACGGTAAGGCGACTTAGGGAGACAGCAGCCCGCGAGCAAGCGCTGCAGACGATACACTTCGCAATCACCTACGCCAAGCACGGCTGCGCATATCGACCACGAACCTCGTACTTGAATTACACGTCCGGGTTGGCGGCATATGATCGCTGGATTGGCCATCTGCGTAACCCGCATATTGCGCCGAACCGTTACGGGATGGGTCAACTCTCCGCGGTATATACCGAAACGAAGCGTTATGCTGCGCTTTACCTACGGGGCGTACCTCTTGAAGAAGAGGCGAAGCGGCTGGCGTTGCTGGCGTCAGAAGCCTATGAGCAGGCCGCAAGTGCGATGGCTGAACTCTGCAAGCTCGTGCCGTTCATCCGGACATCGGAAATTCTATCTCCGGACATGCGTGAAGTTAGCGTTGAACAGTTGGAGAAAGCCAAGGCCTTCGAAAGCGCCGCGATTGGTTATATGGAGAACATTATCGCCGTAATGGCTGAGGAAGAGGGGAGCAGACAATGAAAGAGTTGCGGTTTATGACGGAGTTTCAACATTTGCAGAGGGTAATGGATGCAAAGGAGTCGTTCGAACAGGTGAATCCTGACGTAAAAGTCGTGATCGAGCAATCGACCGATCACTTCGAATCGAAGAAAGCCTATGAATCCGACGAGGCGCCGGATATCATCGAGTCGGGCGGATGGTCGCTGTTCAACATCAAAGACATGTTCGTAGATTTAAATCCCTATGTCGCAGAAGTCGACGGGCTCGAAGAGGATCTATACCAAGGTCCGATGAGGGTCGCCCGCCACAACGGTTTGCTGCCAGGACTGCCGGTGGACGTCAGCATCCCGCTTATTGTCTATCATAAGGAGATGTTTGATCGTGCCGGACTGGCGTATCCGACCGAGGATTTAACATGGGACGATTTTATCGAGATGGGTAAAAAATTGACGATCCGCAATGAGCATGGCGTTGCTTCGCAGTTCGGCTTTGGCATCGGTGTAGATATCGAGTGGTATGAGCCGTTTGTTTTTCGTAATGGCGGAAGCTATCTATCTCCGAATGGATCGACTGCTAGGGGGTATGTCGATAGTCCGGCAACCATTGACGCGTTCCGCAAAGTGATCGACGCGTATCGTGTACACGGCATTATCCGTAAGCCGGACGAACCTTCCGAAGCGGGTCAGCTTCATGAGGGTTTTGCGATGATCTTCGGGTTTATGTGGTTTACCGGCGATTTGATCTATCACAAGATCGACGACAAGTTCAGGGTGGTTGGTCTACCGAAAATGCAGGGAGGCGATCCGTCGAATATGATCTACATGGGCGCGGCCGGTGTTACTTCGAAGTCGAAGAACCCTCGTCTAGCCTGGGAGTTTCTACATCATTATCTCATTGTTCGGCATTCTTGGCCTCTTCCGATTACACGCGCTCAGGCGAAGGACCGCGGTCTGACCGAGCACCACCTTTGGTCGCGTTACATGGATGAGCTCGACCGTGTACGGCCAAGCGGGTTTTACCTAAGCGAGAAGTGGAATTCGTCACGCCAGCTCATTAACGAAGACATCCACAGGATGATTCTCGATGGTGCTGATGTGTCCCAAACGCTGCGGTCATGGACGAGGTTCGCATAATTTATAAGGTGAAAGGTATTGCGGATTGAGCTATGTCGAGCAACAACGGATCGTTTCAAATATCATCTTGAGAAGCACCTAAAAACATGTAGCTAATTCTGGAAAAAGTAGTTCAATTAGAAAGGGCCATCCCGCAATGGGCTGGCCCTAAAAACTAACTCTTAACGTAGAGATGTCAAGTGACAACATCCTAATTTAAATCGAACCTTTTACCTGACATGAATGTTCGCCAGATTTGCATTCGACATTATAACATCCTCAGGTGCAAGAATGAATGAACTGCTGCAGATTTTCAATCCAAAACTTTTTATAATGGAAGTAAAATATTCATGGGACATGATGCATCTATGTTTATTCTTGATTCTCAAAAATAAACTTTTAAGACGGAAATTATCCGTTAGTAGATTTGAGACTATTGAGATATGTATTTCAAAAAAAGGGCTACCCGTAAAGGATGACCTTAATACTTACCGTTACAGATAGCACGGAGAACCGCACCACAAATAGTGGTAAAGCCGAAAATGATGATATAGGTTGAAGCGGCATTGATAAATATGCTTCTGGGAGATTAAGCGTAGTTAAAGCCTATAACCTCTTGTATACTGAAACTATCTTATTTGGAAAATTACAATGCCTAAAAGAAAGTGGGAGAAGAACATGTATATAAGCAAATGGTGGGGAGATTTAATTGGCGGTTCCGATGATTCGCTGGCATTAATAGACTATTTGGAACAATTGGACTCAACGGATGTGACGCTCAATCAGATTTTAAAGGACTTGGGTTTCGATGTTCTGCTTTCCGAGGGAGACTTGAAAAACGGCGGAGGTATTGGATTTGATATAAAAAATGCTAACGGCATGTTTCGGGCAGAACTTGATATTGCCTGCGGTGCTCTAATCGATCTTTCAGCCATTGTGTTGGAGTCTCTTAAATCAGGCTATGTCGATTTGCATGATTTGGATGAGGCTAGGCAGCCGTGCAAACTTTATATTGATGCCTCCGAAGAAAAAAGAAACCTGCTTCGGGATGAATTGTACAAGTTTTCCCGTAATCCGTTGGCTTACGATTTAGCCGAACTTGTTCCGGCCGATGATATGAGGGAGCTTGCGGAAACGGCAAAAATGATCGCAGTTGAGCTGTTATAAGTTGCTTACGTTCTCCAGTATGCAGAGGTCTGCTGATTTTTAATGTGACCATTAGAAGTCAATTTGGAATCGATATAGATGCTGCCTGTGGTCAATTGTATGGAAATTATCAAAAGAGCAACAATTAGTAATTTGAAGGGAGATTGATGCTGATATTGTATTCTACTAAAAAAATTGTTAATATTAATGTACTTATATGAGAGGACTGATGATGGACAATGATTAACTAATCTATATTTTTATTTGAAATGAATAACTTCAAACTACAAAATATAGGGTTAGTCTATCCATTTTTATAAATCAGTTTTCACTTGAATAACCATGATTCTGATGGTAACAACGAACTTATTTGAGTTAAGTGAAAGACTAATCCTTCCAATTACAAATTGGGGGGATTTTTTTATTCTCTCATAGAAAGATTGATATTTTTTATCTGTTAAATAAGGGGGAGAAAGAAATGAGTAATTCAGACACTATCGTTACACATGTAATGCTCCGTATAAGTCGCTAATATCTATCAAACTTATACGGAGGAATTAACATGTCAATGATACAAGTGCAAGACTTAACTTTTTCTTATCCAAGCAGCTTTGACAATATTTTTGAAGGCGTAAACTTTCAGATAGATACGGATTGGAAACTTGGATTTATCGGTAGAAATGGACGAGGTAAAACAACATTCTTTAATCTGTTATTAGGGAATTATGAGTATAGTGGGAAAATCACGTCTTCGGTAGAATTTAATTATTTTCCTTATCCAGTTTCGGATAAAAATAAGTATACCTATGAAATCCTTGAAGAAATTTGCCCCCAAGCAGAAGATTGGGAATTTCTTCGTGAAATATCCTATCTAAATGTTGATGCCGAGGTCATGTACCGGCCATTTATAACATTATCAAATGGAGAACAAACAAAGGTATTGCTTGCCGCACTATTTTTGAATGAAGGCCAATTCCTATTAATCGATGAGCCTACCAATCATTTAGACACTGAGGCACGTAAGATTGTCTCTAGTTATTTAAAGAAGAAAAAAGGGTTTATTTTAATTTCACACGATAGAATCTTTTTAGATGGATGCGTTGACCATATCCTCTCGATCAATAGAGCGAATATTGAAGTTCAAAGTGGTAACTATTCTTCATGGAAGTTAAATTTTGATAGACAGCAGGAACATGAAGAGGCAACGAATGAGCGTCTACAAAAAGACATCGGGAGATTAAAAGATTCCTCAAAACGTTCAGCAGGTTGGTCTAATCAAGTGGAAGCTTCAAAAAATGGGACAACGAATTCAGGTTCTAAGTTGGACAAGGGGTTTGTAGGACATAAAGCGGCAAAGATGATGAAGAGAGCAAAGAATATTGAATCAAGGCAACAAAAAGCTATTGAAGAAAAGTCAAAACTGCTAAAAAATGTGGAAAAAACCGAGTCATTAAAATTAGAACCATTGGAATTTCAGTCAAAAGAATTGATTGTGTTGTCTAACTTGTCTGTTAAGTACGATGACCAAATAGTGAATAAGCCAATTAGCTTTAAAGTTGAACAAGGTGACCGAATTGTACTTGATGGAAAGAATGGAAGCGGAAAAAGTAGTATCCTAAAACTAATCTTAGGAAATCCGATACAGCATACCGGCTCAATGAATTTAGGTTCTGGCCTCATCATTTCCTATGTTGAGCAGGATACTTCTCATTTGAAGGGACTATTATCGGACTTCATTGAAGAACATGAGATTAATGAATCATTATTTAAATCTATCTTACGCAAGATGGATTTTGACCGAATACAATTCGAGAAAGACATATCTCATTATTCTGGTGGACAAAAGAAAAAGCTGCTTATAGCCAAAAGTTTATGTGAAAAGGCTCATCTATATATTTGGGATGAACCGTTAAATTTTATTGATATTTATTCGCGCATGCAGATTGAAGAGCTTATTCAAACATTTAACCCAACAATGGTTTTTGTAGAGCATGATCAGGCATTCCAACAAACAGTTGCAACAAAAACTATATCTATGTAGTTGAATATGAGAATTGAAGATATAATCAGTAAATCAGGTTATTAAACTATAGGGTACGTTTGTTTAATCAAAAAGGACATTACATATTTTATATAACTAATATGTAATGTCCTTTAATTTATCTTTTTTTAATTTAAGTTCTTGATAGGCGATATGACTCTTGTAAAGCAGGGTTTCAAACAAGCTATTGTCTGTTTCGAAAAGCATGCTTTTTGATACGGATTAGAGGAGTGGAGAGGTTGAAGATCAAGTGATTTGCCCTATATTGATGGTGGGATTACACGCTCCGCAGAGGATATTACACAACGGTTACAAGTCACCGTGGAAATGTCATGAATAAGTAATGTACTATGTACTAATAATTGTCGGCATTTTTAGGAAAGTAGGACAAGTTATGAAACTTAGAGGAACTATTACAGAACAGGCGTACAGAAAAGAATTACAAGCCTCAAAAATTCGTCTTTTCGATGATATAACCATGCGACGGTTTTTAAACATTATTAGAGAGACCTTTCCAGCAATGAAAACAGCGTACATCTTATACTGGACACCTGAGTAGGGGGAAGATATTATCACTTTTCTTGTAGATACACACTCAGTTATTAAGATTGAATTGGATCGCTACGATGATAAAATAGCTCCGATTGTAGATGTGTATTCAATACAGAATTTGATTAAGGGACTTAGTAGAACGAATCAGATTAAAATAGCCGTAGCTTTGGATTTAGTGAAGAGCGATCTAAAATTATGAAAAAGAAAATTGTGTTAACGGGAACGAGATATTTTGGATCTGCCTCAAGGATAACTTCTCTATGATGTTAATTAAAGTAACGGGCAGGTTAGTGGAGCAAAGGCTCTAAAATTCTTCTCACACTGAAGCCTAGATTACGGTATAATTCGGTAAAATATCTTAGGATTAGGTGAGTAACTTGGCGTTAATAAATAATAATCTTCTAAAATTGGTACAAGAGATTGTAAAGAAATTTATAGATCCTAAAGCAGAAGTTTTAAGCATTGATAGCACGCCTATTAATATGGGCTTACAAGCAGTTGAGTTAATGCGCCATAGTGTACTAATAAAGATACTTGACGAAACATTGAAGTTGTCTCTTGTTTCAAAACATGCAACCAGGATAGAACGGCAGGTACTGACAAGGCTTTACTCACAAAAAGCAAGTGTACCTTTTTCTTTGCCATATGGTTCTGAAGTAGATGAGAGGTCTCTTATTTGTATACAGGATGTTGATTATCAAACGGACTATAGAAACATAAATATTAGGTTACTTCAGAAGAGTGAACCGAAGGCATTATCACACATTCACATCTCTAACTTTGGTCAAAGGAAAGAACTTTCATGGTTACCTGAAGTAAACAGCCTCCATATCGAGAAGATGATATACGAGCGGTGGAAACCCCAATGGCAGGCAGCTAAGGGAAACAAACAGTTTACAGACATCTTCGGGGAATACATCCCATTAGTGGAAAGTGTAGCGAATACGATTTTCAAGGATATACAATACGTAATAAATGATGAGAACAGCCAAACATTAATTCATAACGATCTTAATCCAGGAAACGTGTTGGTACATAACAATACTGATGTAATATTTATTGATTGGGAAGAAGCTAGATATGGCTCTTTATTTCTAGATATCCCTCTGCGTTGTTGTACCTCGGAACAAATCGAGGATTATAGGAAGTTATTGGCTGCTAAAAATATAGAATTTCCTGATAATCATTTCAATCAAATGTATGCTATCGCCTCTCGCTACCTAGGACTTAGATATATGAGTTGGAATTTAGGAGCTTGGACTAGTAATTCACACGCTAAAGATGACTTAAAGAAATACTTGGACATGGTAGTGGGCATTAGATAAGCTAACGGGCAGTTTTGTTTAATAAAGGAGTTAATTCTGTCCCTGCCGAATTATGTAGAGGAAATAATGCCAACTTACTTGTGCATAAAAAGTTGCGATACAAAGTCGCTGTTACTCTATACTTCGATTGAGAGGAGGGAAAGAAATGGATTGGCTTACGAGGATGAATCGGGCATTGGATTATATCGAAATGAATATATCCGGAGAAATCGACCTGACGGAGATAGCAAGTCAAGCATGCTGTTCGTCTTATCAGTTTCAAAGAATGTTCTCCTTCATTACGGATGTTACACTGGCGGAATATATACGACGCAGACGGCTTACTCTTGCAGCGATTGATTTGTTGAATAGCGATGCGAAAGTGATTGATATTGCCATTAAGTACGGTTACGATTCACCGGTTTCTTTCGCAAGAGCTTTTCAATCGATGCATGGTGTCAATCCAACTACGGCTCGTCAAGAAGGCGTCGCGTTGAAAGCATATCCACGGCTTTCCTTTCTTATTTCAATCAAAGGGGTTGAGGCGATGAATTATCGGATCGAAACCAAGGAATCTTTCCAAGTATTTGGCATTGAAAGAGTGTTTCAGACAAGCGGAGATGGCGATGGACCGACTACACCGGGGGGATTATGGCAGCAATGCCATGCCAATGGCGAGGTAGAGAGACTCACTTCCAATGCGGGTGAATTGCCCGTATATCTGAGTAAGGATTTGTATAAAGTGCATGCAGTGTGCAGCTATCGAAAAACCGAAAATGATACGTTTCCGTATATGCTGTGTTCATTTAAGAGCGATTCCAGTAAAACGGATGGATATTTGGAAATCACGATCCCTTCACACACGTGGGCTATATTCCCATCAGAACTGTTTACATGGGATCAATTTAATGATTCCATCGAGTCGTTATACCACCGCTTTTATTCAGAATGGCTTCCAACAGCAGGATACGAGCAGGTCGATGGGATGGAATTAGAAGTCTATGGCGGCAGAAATGGCCTTAATTATGTTGAATTGTGGTTCGCGGTACGAAAAACTTCCTGAATGATGAAGACAAACAGAGCGTTGGATCATCAATAGATGGATAAATACCGTCTCTGTTTCGTATGAGGGATCATTGAAGTAACGGGATACGATAGTTGAATGCTTTAAGGCTGCCATATGGCAGCCTCTTTTCTCAACTAACGGGCAGTTGTGCATGATGAAGCATTTTTTCGAAAATAGATTGGGTAAGAATCCTATATTTGTTTTGTACATCTATAAACACAATAATATTGTAAAATAATACAGATGGATGTTTCTAGCTGAATAAATTATGCGATGTCGGAGGAGATATTATGGGTGGGTTAACTTAGATCTTTTGACTGTTATCATAATCATTACAAGGGGGAACATGAATGCACTTAAAAACAGAAAGATTATCAATACGTAAGTTTCAATCAACGGACTGGCGAGCTGTTCTTGAATATACATCTGACAGTAATGTTATGAAATATTTACCTGACGGGATATTTACTGAACAAGATGCGAAAGATTTTGTGAATAATAACACTAATGAAAATTCAGAAAAATTCGCTGTAATATTAAATGATGGAAATGCTCTTATTGGTCATATGGTTTTTCATCAATGGTATGGCGAGAATACTTATGAGATTGGTTGGGTGTTACATCCGAATTACAACAATAAAGGGTTTGCAACGGAAGCAGCACGAGCAATTGTTAAGTACGCTTTTGAAGAAGTGAACGTCCATCGAATAATCGCTACTTGTCAGCCACAGAATATTCCTTCTTATCGTATTATGGAGAAGATTGGTATGAGAAGAGAAGCTCATTTTAAAAAGTGTATGCCTGCCAACTTTAAGAAGGGTACAGAATGGTGGGACGAATACTTTTACGCTATTCTAAAGGAAGAGTGGAAATAGATATAAAATACAGGTGTAGATTTAATGAAACCAAGCCAATTATTCAAAGAATTTGACGTGTTTATTAAGCTAACGGGAAACGTTAGTTGAAACGATCCAGGGAGCAGTTTGCCGCGGCAGCTGCTCCCTCTTCGCATTAAAGTAACGGGCAGGGCAGTTTACAGTAATGGGAAATGGTGGTAGTCTAGTTTTGTTAATTTATAAGGGGGAGGACGATGAAGTGGCTCCAAAACATATAATTTCTGCGGCAACCATTGTAGTTAATGAGCGTAACGAAATATTATTGATAAAAGGACCTAGACGAGGATGGGAAATGCCAGGAGGGCAGGTTGAAGAAGGTGAATCATTGAAAGATGCAGCGATAAGGGAAACAAAGGAAGAGAGCGGTATAGATTATAGAAGTGACTAAGTTTTGTGGTGTTTTTCAAAATGTAAGTGCTAGTATTTGTAACACTTTATTTTTAGGAAGACCAGTCGGAGGTGAATTAACAACTACCCCTGAGTCTTTAGAAGTAGGATTTTTTCCAATCGAAACAGCATTAGAGATGGTAAATTGGGGAAATTTCAAGCAAAGAATTGAGCTTTGTTTGAATGAAGAACTTCATCCTTTTTATGTTGAATTTTCCATTCCGCTAAAGGACAATTAATGGTTGGAAGGAAATTCCTCCACACGTACAGATACAATTAAGTGAAATACTAAAACAAATTGTCTAATGACACAAAAGTGTCTATATTTAATAAAGCTGAAAAGCCTAATTTATCGGGCTTTTTTATTTTTTATGTAGCCATAATTGTGTCATTAGAAAATGCAAAAAAATGATCACATTGTAGGATTTTGACATAAAAGTGGCTACATTCATCGTAACAGAAGGCGCATCGTGTTTATATGCATTGTTTGATTGGGGGCTTACAATGTGACGTAATTTATTAATATTGCCCACTAGAATTTATATATTTCCTAAACCGAAAGAATCCAGTCGGAAATGTCATTTATCACATGCTTATCTACATGTTGTGCAACTTTATACTTTTTTTTCATTTTTAATATCTTTCCGTAAACAGCTGGCATAAACAAATGATTCAAGTTTGGATAAAGTTTAAACATTACATTTCGCATTTCACCCAATAAATTTTTGTAAGCCTTAAAATCTTTTTCTACTGATACATGGAAATCTTTATCTTCTTGCAAAATTAATACTGGTTTATCTATTGAGTTAAGATAATTAATAGATGGATGTTCACCCATTTCTTTGAAGTAGAAGGCTCTAGAATATTTCCCCAAAACTACAGTTGATTTTGCTTCTTCATCACTTAACTTATAGATTTTATCAAACTTGGATGATAATGCTGCTATTTGTTTCTTAGCAATCATTTTCAAAAACTTATTCAACGAGTTTAAAACATCGTTATTTTGGTCCATCAAAATTTCTTCTAATTTACGTGGAGACCCACCCATAATAATGACACCAGCAAAGTTTCCACCTTCTGCATCAATTCGTGGAGCTAACATCCCTCCTAAACTATGACCAATAATAAATATTTTGTTTGAATCAATACGTGAATCTTTTCGTAAAAAATCAGCTGCAAGGATGGCATCTTCAATGGTTTCTTCTTTAACTGATATTCCAGTATCGTTTTTCATCTGATTGCCATATACGAATGTTCTCTTGTCATATCGCAGCACTGCAATTCCTTTTTCCGACAAACCTTCGGCAAGGTCTTTAAAAGGGTAATTATTTCCGATTTTTTCATCCATATCCGTAGGGCCAGAGCCATGCACCAATACCACAGCCGGAACTTTTGAAGAGCAATTCTTCGGCAGCGACAAAATTCCATTCAAAGGGTATTTCGTTTCTTTGCCAATGATTAGTTTTTCATTCATATCCATGACCTCCAATTAATTTGTACGAACTCATATGAACAGCGACGCAAGCTCGAACGTAAACGGCAGAACCATTACGCCCGCCACGGCGGACACGGCAACAAGCAGGAAAAACAGTTTCCAGTTGATGATTTTTTTCATTGTCCGTTTCCTCTTAAGAAATTATTCATTTCTTGGACTAGCCGTTGATATTCGGGGTCTTCTCGCAACGAATCGAACGCTGGATTCATCAGTACCTCCCGCATCATGCTTTCCTTTATTACCTGCTCGCTGCGGGGCGCGGCTACGTCGAAATCATTCAGCCACGGGTCAATCAGGTCAAAGAAGGAATCTCCATGAAGCTCGAAGGGGAAGAATCCTCCCACGCAGGTATCCACATAATTTCCAAGCAGTTCAACCGATTTTTCGGGGAAATTGTTTGCGCAATACATATGAGCACCTAGTGCGTAAAGCAGGACGACATTGTTTGGATTTAGCCGCTTCATATTAAAAATCCGTGCAAAATCTGTCGCCCTCAGAAAGGCTTCTTCCGCTTTTTCGATATTATCAATATTTATTTGCAGGACGTTCAGCAACCCTTGAAAGGCCGACATTACGTACTGATACAGTTCAGCCTGCAAGGTTTCTTTAGCTTTGCCGATGTTGCCCATAAGCTGATATGCCTGTGAAATTAACACGCCCTTTGGTGTCATGGGTCGGACGCTTTCCCCAAGTAAATTTAAGACCCGCTGCGGGCTCTTTAGTGCCAGACAGCAAACCGCCTGATACAAAACCGCTTCGTTGGAAAGCTGCACATCGCCGCTTTCTGCCTGAATCCGCTCACATAGCGTCACCGTTTCGTTAAGAAGCGCCTCTTTTTGCTCCTGTGTTCCCGCCAGTGTGAAGTGGTTTGTGTATAGCTTGACAATTTGCAACAGGAGCGGAAAGCAGGCGTAATATTTTTTGATGATAGTCGCACATTCAGCGATTACCTCATCAAAAGGGAGGGAAGCAAAGTCATCGGCCAGCCGGTTGTAGAGCTTTGCGATGTCCGCCTGCTCCATTTGCGGGGAATAGCCCATCAACTCGTCAATGCTGATGTTAAAATAGGCCGCAAGCTGTGGGAGAAATGTGATGTCGGGACAGCTCTGCCCCGTTTCCCATTTAGAAACAGACGCTTTGGAAACACCGATATATGCAGCAACCGCATCCTGCGTGACTGCTTTTTCTCTGCGTTTTGCTACAATGACCGACGCTAGATTGATTTCTTTCATCAACGTCACCTCCGCTAATTATTTTACGGTTCACAAAGTCAACTTCCAAGCGACTTGTCGTTAACTTATGTCAAAAAAATCAACCATCAGGAAACATAATATGTATTATAAATCAGCTCATTGCATTCTTTCCAAAGCAATAGCTTTAAAAAAGGTATTGGAATTTAATTACGAAGTTCATAAGATGGCGTATAATGCATCCAATCTTTAATAGAATTTACTTTTGAATAGATTTGTGTATTATGGCTATCCCCAAGCCTATACCTCATTCCCAGCTCGCAAATTGGTAGGTACTCTGGATGATGTTTTCATTGATCACGTAGCTCTTATAGTTGATGGAAAAATGCATCACATTCGATTATGTGAAATCGTTTATTTTGAAAAAGCAGAAGAGAAATAAGCCATGAATATACCCACTGACCTTAATTGGTTGGTGGGCTTTTTTACATATTGATCATTTTAGGAATATAACATTCGTCTCTTTTCGAACGGGAACTACTTAATTTCATTTAACACAAGGCTGCCAAGTTTTCTGTGTATTCATAAATTAATTACCGGCGATCCGGAGGGAGGAGTCGTGATGGATTGTTATCATTCTTTAATTGTTGCGATTAGTTAAGTAATATATGCAGGAATTGCTCAGCCTAAGGGTCGAATAAAGGGTGGGCGAAAAAATCAGAATAATGAGAAGAAACTTTAAGCACCATCGGGTGCTTTTTCTTAAGAGAAGGGGCACAACGTTGGCGTGTGTTCCTATTTATCTTGCGACGATATATAGAAAACCAACTCAACACAAATAGGAGGGGGAACGAAAGAAAGGCTAAATGGTCAGAATATTTGGGAACATGATTGAATAGAAGCGGGTGGACCCACCAGAATCAAAGTACAGCTAAACCTTGCGATCCAAAGTATGGAAAGTTAGTCGATGCGGCAACCTGCAATCTGACTAGACTTCCATCATCCTGGATATGAAATACTGAGACTGTGCCCTGATTCCCGTTTAGGGTGTAAAAATTGCGTCCATCTTTACTTACTCCAGCATCTATTGGTATACCAGTATGTTCGCCAACTGGTGTACTTGTAATATGCCCGAGTACCGTTAGAACTCCGCTATCATCTATACGGTAAGTGGATATTGTGCCACTTAAGGTATTTGTGGTATATGCAAAACGTTCATTCCTCGAAATTGCAACCCAGCATGCTGTCTTCTGGCCGTTCGGTACGGAGCCACTGATAACATTAAGCAGCCCGTTGTCACTCAATGAATATGATGACAGCGCACTAGAAGCTACTTCCGTAACTAAAAGGATTCCTGAGGATAGGAAATAAGAGCCTAACGGTCTCGTACCATTAGAATCGTTAATGATCGGTCCTGTAACAGTACCATTTTTATGTACATGGAATACACTGAGACGGTCTGTAGTTAACTCAGTTACAACGATTTTACTGCCATCTGGAGTGAATAAAACCTGCGCAGGCTGAGCATTGATCGTACTTAGCGAATGGGTGGACCCCGGAATATAAGTAAGACGTCCATTATCCTCTATGCGAAAACCGGTGATATTGGATGCAAAATTATTGGCGGCATTACCCACATTTGAAACATAAAGAAGATTATCGAATACATTTACGCTATTTGGCTGAGCACCTCCCGATGGCTTCACATCGGCGAGAACAAGTCCTCCGCTGTCGGTAATGATGAAACTACTGATACTATTACTGCCTGCATTAACTGCAAATAAGAAACGACCATCACGGGATAAAGACAGTGATCCTTGTGACACAAGAGGGTCAATTCCATCGTTTGCTGTTGCAGGTGAAACTTTCCTTGTACCAGTACCTCTTCCATATGTCGGGTAGTGACCCGTAAAGGTGAGCATTCCATTCATGTCCCGGTAAAAAGCAATGACTTCGTTCATTACTTCCATATTGGTCATAATGTAAACCATGCTCGTTCGAATTGATGTCGGCATTTAATGACTTCCTCCTTCGAGTAGTTCTTTTCTCCGCCTTGGATTATGTTCGTTTAATATTATTCATCTGAGCTTAGAACAATACCCCCGCAGTAAGTCTGTGGGGCCGTTTTGTTCGTTCCCTATTCCGCTTTGCCTATGAAGAAACATACTTAAGCTCAAATCCTGCATTGAAGTTACGCGAACCTAAAATGGACAAGCGTTAGCATGGGCGCTAGATTTCATCATTACTTAGGGCAAGCAAAAGCAACAGGATATCAACCTGGCTATTGAAAAGAAGAATGAAAAGCTTAACATCACTAAAGTAATTGCTGACAGCTGTAAAACGATCGTTCTGATCTCCGGTTCCACAAGCGCCACGAAAAACGGATTCCAGTGGCTGTACAATAAAGACAGCAAACAAAACTATGCTTACCTTGGTGATGTAGAGCTCATGACCATTTACGTGAGGGAAACAATGGATAGCAAGCCAAGATCATGGATAAGAATGCCGCACTTACATCTATGAATCGTGAGAGGAACGATGCGTAAAGGCATCCTGAAGGTGCAAGCGAACTTAGGTCAATTACAAGAAGGATCGAGTTACCGCAGGTAAGATATAGTAGAAATCGTACGATAGGATGTCGCCGTAGACCGATGAATCCATGGGTGCAATCCTTTACAGTGGTAGATATCATCTAAGGATGAGTTAACACAGTTCGAGGAGGCAGTGATATGGATCACCAGGTTATGCTACAACGACAGTTATGGTTCGTGAATCAAAGATTCGGCATGTTTATACACTTTAACAGCGCTACTTTCCAGTTCGCAGACACGGAGATGAAAGACTGGGAATATGGACACGAGAATCATGATGAGCCGCGCAGGTTCCCGTTCAATCCGTCAGACTGGAATCCGGACCAACTGGATTGTACGCAATGGGCACAAGCTGCCAAAGCCGCGGGAATGAGCTTCGCCGCACTGACGGCCAAGCATCATGAAGGCTTCAGCTTGTGGCCGACACAGTATACGGAGCACTGTATTCGAAATGCAACCAGCCAAAGGGATGTCGTCAAGGAATATCTTGACGCGTTCAGGCAGGAAGGAATTGAGGCGGGTCTTTATTTCTCGATGCTGGATCTGCACCATCAGATCGGTCGTAAGAAATGCACACCGGCAGATAAGCAGTTCATTAAAAACCAAATCGAAGAATTGCTGACAGGTTATGGCGATATTCCGTTTCTCATCATTGACGGCTGGAACGCCCATTGGGGAGGACCGAAGTACGAGGACCTTCCCTTCGAAGAAATAAATGAATTCGTGAAGGGATTGCAACCCAATTGCCTCCTGATGAATATAAGCTGTGAATCCAATCTGGATCATACCGATATCGTATTCTACGAAAATGCTGCCGGACAGGAAATTGAAGACTCTTTCGAGGGGCCGGGCGCCAGTTGCAATATTTTGACGGATACATGGTTCTGGAGAGCAACGGATACGACGATGGATCTTAAAACGACGGATTGGGTCTTAGACAAAATACATGATGCGAACAGCCATAACGTGACATTCTTATTAAATGGCGCACCGAATCCGCATGGGCTGTTGGACGCCAATATCATCGAGCGGTTCAAAGAAATCGGAGGAAGATACCGAAAACCAGAGGATCTGGTAACAATTCCTACAAACTGGTTGCATCGACAGTAGATTAACCGAAACGATGCCGAATATAAAAGCGCTTGTTCATTCGATTTGACAAGCGCTTTTTCTCGTTCGATGCATGCTGAGGTAGGTTCAATCCATTACAATAAACTGATACCGTTTACGGAACTCTCCTGGCGTAAAGGAAGTGTGACGTTTAAATAGGCGCGTGAAATAGTTATTGTCGCTGAACCCGCATCGCGTAGCGATTTGAATGATTGACAGTTCTGAATGCGCTAATAATTGTTTAGCTCGTTCAATCTGAAGATGATGTCTATATTGCAAGGGGCTCATCCCTGAATACTGCTTCAAGCAGCGGGCTAAATAATCGAAGTGGTAATGAAGGTCATTTTCCATTCCTACGGCGTCGAAGGGTTGTTCCAAATGTTCGGCCAAATAAGAAGCGACTTGCTCCCCGAGTGAAAGAGAGCGGGCTTGCGGACTGCGGTTTCGTAAACTGTATTGTAGTTCTAAGAGAAATCGGCCGAATAATATTTGTAGCTCGTAGGATCGCGAAGCAGATAACATGCTATGCGCATGTATCATTTCCGTGAGCAGCGGCAGGATCGGGCGCAAATCGATGACCGTAAATTTCGGTATATCTACCATACCTGGATGAACCTCTATATCCTGGTCTGTTCGATTGAGCAGAGGCTGCTGCCAGTTCGTTTTGTCGATCAAGGCTGGCTGAGGGAATCCTGGATACTGGAAATGAATCCAATATACTTCCGTCTCGGTATCGGTCGGGCGGTAGCCACGATGCATCTTCCCAGGTTCAAGGACCAAGACCATGCCTTCTTTGATGTCATATGGAATCCCGTTTTCCTCCATGTAGAGCGTACCTTTCACGCAGACAATGATATCGAAAGCCCCAAATTGACGCTTCGCATGTACAATCCCCGGCGGCCATAATGTATGGCCGACCGTGGCGATCAAAGGAAGGGGCGGGACATGAAGTTCAAGTACAAGCATATCGGATCACCTTTTGAAAAGAATGTAGAAATTGTACTATAAATCGTTAGCGCTGTCAGCCCATCCATGGTGCATTGCCATCTTAAGCGGTAGAGATTTGACTATAAATGAATAAAAGTCAAATGAAGAAAGCGATCAGCGCAGTCTTCATCGTATGGAACAAATTCTCTCAATATTGCATTGGAGATAAGAATAATGCACGTAACCCTGACCGATTACCGATTTGATATTCATCTAAAAAGATGCGTGCTTCGGGTAACTGGTTTTGAGGTTCTGTAAGGCTTTAGGTAGGTAGGATAGAGCTAGACTATACTAATTATTAAAGTTTCATATATTTCGCTTGCTAAAGAGGATTATAGTTATTGGATAATAATAACATTGACAACCGTAGGTTTTTCCAAAATAATAGAATGTAATTGAATACTGGTACCTTTAATTCAGTCCAGAGAGGCTGGCAAGGGCAGCGGATTTTTATAATCACGCGTGAATCAGGGCATATTCCGTCAGGAGATGCTCTGCGTCATCGCGCGGGTTATGATGAAAGAAAGAGGCTACTTGTCAGTTTGAGACTTGATGAGTAGCCTCTTTTTTCTGCTTTTTTGGTATCAGGACACTTTAACTGGAGGTATTCTGATGAGCAAACAAGATCAAGAGTTTTCGTGGCAAGAGGTGCCGAAAACGCAGAGAAACCATTTTGGGAAGACGTTTTCCGTAATGTTGGCGTTCACTTTCTTTTCGGCAAGCATGCTGGCAGGGGGGACGCTCGGAGTCAGCTTGACGTTCATGGAGTTCATTGGAATCGTGCTTGCGGGCAATTTGGTACTCGGCATCTATACGGGAGCGCTGGCACATATCGCTGCCAAAACGGGCCTTTCCACGCATTTGCTGGCAAAATATTCGTTCGGTGAGAAAGGGTCGTACCTGCCTTCATTCCTACTCGGCTTCACGCAGGTCGGATGGTTCGGCGTCGGCGTGGCCATGTTCGCGGTTCCGGTCGCCAGAGCGATGGATTGGAACGTGTACCTGTTGATCTTCTTGTTTGGTCTCGCAATGACGGCATCAGCCATCTTCGGTATGAAGTCACTCGTCATTCTGGGCTATGTTGCGGTTCCGGCTATTGCCATTCTCGGCGGTTACTCCGTGTTCGAAGGAGCAAGCTCGCTGGGCGGTCTGCAAGGGTTGCTCGATTACACGCCGACACAGTCGCTCACCGCGGCAGCGGCATTGACCATTTGTATTGGGTCATTCATTAGCGGCGGAACGCTGACGCCCGATTTTGCCCGGTTTTCTCAGACTTCTCGGCAGGCGGTTACCGCAACGGTCATTTCGTTCTTCCTGGGGAACTCACTCATGTTCCTGTTCGGCGCAGTCGGCGCAATGGCTTATAACCTGGCAGATATCTCGGAGGTCATGTTCCTGCAAGGTTTGATCATTCCCGCGATCATCGTTCTGGGGCTGAATATCTGGACGACCAATGATAATGCCCTTTACGCTTCCGGGCTGGGCTTTGCCAACATCACTAAAATTCCGAAGAAGTTCTTCGTCATTGTAAACGGCATCGTGGGTACCGTATTTGCCATGTGGATGTACAACAATTTCGTCGGTTTCCTGAATGTGCTGGGCGCGGCGATACCGTCCATCGGGGCCATCATCATCGCGGACTACTTCTTAGTGAAGCGCAGAAACTATAAACCGTTTGCCGACATGACTTTCAAGAATGTAAACTGGATAGCGATGGTGGCTTGGGCCATCGGCGTTGCGTTCGCCCAGCTGGCTCCGGGAGTAACGCCATTGAACGCACTGATCGGTACGGCGGTGGCCTACATCGTGTTGATGCTGATCGTTCCTGCGAAAGAATCCAAAGAAAAGGGGAAAATAAATGATTATACAGAACGCAAAATTGCGGGGTAAAGAAGGTTTATGGAATATCGTCGTGAAAGACGGAAAGTTTGGGCTAATCACGCAGTCTCTGGAAGCTACTGCGAATGAGGAAGTAATTGACGTGGGCGGCTCGCTTGTGCTGCCGCCGTTCATTGAACCTCATATCCATCTGGATACAACGTTAACGGCGGGCGAGCCTGAATGGAATTTGAGCGGAACGCTATTCGAAGGCATCCAGCGTTGGTCAGAACGCAAGGCATTCCTGACGCATGAAGACGTCAAAACACGCTCCAAAACGGCATTGAAGTGGCAGATGGCGCAGGGCATCCAGCATGTACGGACGCATGTGGACGTCACCGATCCAAGCTTGACCGCAGTTAAAGCGATGCTTGAAGTGAAACAAGAGATGGCACCATATATTGACATCCAGCTTGTCGCTTTTCCGCAGGAAGGCATTCACTCCTACCCGAATGGCGCGGAATTGCTTGAAGAGTCGCTGAAAATGGGCGTTGACGTGGTCGGCGGCATTCCGCACTTCGAATTCACGAGGGAATATGGCGTCGATTCGATGAAGGTCGCGTTTGACCTCGCCGAAAAATACGACCGTCTCATCGACATCCATTGTGACGAAATCGATGACGAGCAATCCCGTTTCGTTGAAGTCGTCGCTAAAGAAGCCTACGAACGTGGACTGGGCTCCCGCACGACGGCAAGCCACACGACGGCGATGGGGTCATACAATGATGCATATACGTACAAATTGTTTAGATTGCTGAAGATGGCTGACCTAAATTTCGTCTCCAATCCTCTGGTCAACATCCACCTGCAGGGACGCTTCGACACGTATCCGAAAAGAAGAGGGCTAACTCGCGTCAAAGAGCTGCAGGAAGCCGGTCTTAATGTGTGCTTCGGTCACGATGACATCTTTGATCCATGGTATCCGCTAGGCACGGGCAACATGCTTCAGGTGCTGCATATGGGCATCCATGCTTCGCAGTTGCTCGGTTACGATCAAATCGTGAATTCGATCGATCTCATTACGAAAAATAGCGCAAGAACGTTGCATATCGAGGATGTGTACGGCATTGAAGAAGGTAAGCCTGCCAACTTCATCGTTCTTGAAGCAGAGAACGAATATGAGGCCATTCGCAAACAGGCCGGAGTGCTTTATTCGTTCAGAGGCGGCCGCAAAATCGCGGAAACGAAGCCGCGGGACACGTCGATTGTTCTTGAGGGCGGTTCAGAGAAGGTCACTTTCAATAAATAATCGAATAAAGCGTGCGATGCATCAAGCAGAGCCTGCGCATTAGCCAAAATCCCCTCATGGTGGACAGGGCAACGAGAGATCGCGTGATCGTGAACTCTTCCTGCATACAAGAGGGGATTTTTGTGCATTCGCATTTACGTCATCTGGTGAAGTCTTTTTTAAATAAGAACACGAGTTCTCTGAATGCTCGATTTCGGGATTTGTTCAATCATTACCGAAACAACTATGCTTGAATAAAGGTCATAGGCTGGTGGGGCGTTAAGCTAACGGGAAGATTACGTTAACAAAAAAATAAAACCGGCACAATTATATGCCGATTAACCAATTGCCAATATATAAAAAGGTACCCCTAAAAAAGCCATGGATACATGATAGTATATAAAAAAATGCAACATAAGTCTATTAATTATTTGGTGAAAACTGTATGTTATTTATGCGACCGCGGCGCAAAACAATAAGGGAAGCGAAAGGAAGGGTAACGATGATTGTGACACAAAAAGAAATGCTGTTCATTGTGCAATCACAACTTGCTATTGACCTGAATTGCTCTGTCGATGACCTGAACGGCGAAAAGGATAGCATTATTTTTGTTGAAGCTAAAGAAAATCCTGGATGCAGACCATTTCCGAGGAAGGCACGTTATTTCGAAATCCTGTCTATGGGAAAATCAATTGTAGTATAGGCTACACCCGAACGGTTGTTAATTGCCAAAACACAGATGCAGGGCAAAAACAGGGATACCGTATTCTCCTTGCCATTTATCAAAGGTCTTTACTTGCATTTTCTGCCTGATGTAAAAAGAATAAAGCCAATGTCACCGCCGAATTTTTTTTCATTTGAACTGATTAAGCGAGAAGAAGTGATCAGTTTATTTGATGTTACAAGATTCAATGAAGCTATTATATATGATACGAATCTTCCCTGGCAGACTGATCTAGCTGTGCTTGCAAAGCAAGACGGGGAAATTGTTGGTGTGGCAGGAGCAAGCAAAACCTGTACAAAACTGTGGCAAATTGGCATAGAAGTATTACCCAACTATCGTAATTTGGGATTGGCTAGTTATCTTGTAAACAAGTTAACTTTTGAAATATTAGAACGTGGAGAGATACCGAGTTATGACGTAATCGCCAGTAACATTGCTTCACAGAGAGTAGCTCACCGATTAGGGTATTTTCCCGCATGGGTGTCTGATTGGCGATGCAATTTTGAAGGACTTGAATAGAAAATATTTTGCATCTATAAAAATGTCAGAAGACAAGAAGGGGGAAGGGAATAGATTATTAGAGTTGGGAAGGTGGGAGAAATACGGCTGCACCCCTAAGAATACATTGTCTTTTTTCTGGTAAAATAGAATTCAAACTATAAGACAGGTAGAAGGAGTGCGGCAATGATTTATTTAAGAAGCTTTAAGCTTTCTGATTATACGGATCGAAATCCCAACATATACCCTGATTATGTATTTAAGCACGTGGCTGGAGAGGTGCTTTTGTTTGATCGAATTACTGTGTTGTATGGCAATAACGGTAGCGGAAAATCTACTTTACTCAATGTAATTTCCAACAAGCTAGGAATCTCGGGGGCTGAAAGAATGACAAGCTATGGGCATAGTATTTATGCTCAGCGATTCCTTGATTTGAGTAGCTATCAGCTTGGGCATGATGAGCAAGAGCATGAAATCAGGCAACTTCCAGAAGGAAGCCGATATATGAAATCAGAGGATATTTTATATGAGATCAAGAAGATACAGCAATCTTCCGTGCTGAGTGAGGGAATAATATATGAGCAGATTGACAAAGGGATGAGCAAGGCTCAGGCAGCACAATATGAAGCTTCGTATGCGTTTAAGAAGAAGCTGGAGAACATTCAATTTTCACAAGAAAAATACTCTAATGGAGAAACGTCCATGCAGTTTTTTGAGGAATATCTGCTACCAGGGCAATTGTATTTATTGGACGAGCCGGAAACGTCACTTTCTCCTGCTAATCAAATAAGAATGGCAGAACAAATAAATGAGCTGGCACGATATTTTGATAGTCAATTTATTATTGCCACTCATTCTCCCTTTGTTTTAGGCACGTTACATGCAAAAATTTATAATCTGGATGCCAAGCCTCTTCAAACAGCAGAATGGTTTGAACTAGACAATGTACAATTTTTTTATCGATTTTTCAATAAGCATAAGCAATTGTTTGAAAGAGAGTAGGACAGACACAGATTGTAGCCTTTCATCTGAGCCGTGGTGGGCACAACGGCAAGCGGGCGCCGGCGTCGCAGCGGGCGGGGCTGTCAGAGAGGTGTCATCTTCTTTCGTGAATAACGTCGCAACCAACTAAAGAGCATAACGGATACTATAGTTTTTTTGCTTTGACTACAAAAGTTACAGGAAGCATCTTTGCTTTTTTTGCAAAATCGCTGTTATCGTCCCGCGATTGTATAATTTCATCATCAGATTGCTCAATCATTTGCTCAATTACAAATCCCGCTTTTGAGAGCGCATTCACATAGGTTGATAGTTTACGATCCGATAATGTTAGCGCACCTTCATCAAGAGATACCGAATACCAAGATTCATCGAAATAACATTTTTTAAAAGCAAGCATATTATTTTCTGTAACAACACATTTGTGTATAGGGTGAGACCAACTGAAAATAAATACACCGTCTTTTTTAAGGTAAGAAGCGATCCGGCAAAAAGTACCCTCAAGGTCGGTGGTCCAGCCTATGGCATAAATCGAATAAACAAAGTCAAAATAATCCACTGGTATGCCACATTCTTCTTCCATGGGAGAACAGATCAATTTTGCTGAAAGACCGCATGCCTTCAAATGCTGCGTCGCCTTTTCGATTTGTTTTTCTGATATATCCACAGCCCATAGTTCAGATGCTTTGCGTTCCCCGTGATATTGCAAGGATTGACCGTTTCCACAGCCTATCTCCAGCATCTTTTTCCCTGAGACATCGCCAAAAAGCTGGCATTTTTCTTCTGAGACAAATGCTCCATAAAAAGGAAGCACGATTGCTCCTAAGAAGTCATTTCCTTGTGTATCCCAATAGAAGCTGTTTGTTTTATAAACAGAATTCTTGTCCATGCCGACGCCCTCCCCAAATATAAATAATATGAGCCTAAACGTATATCCCGACTTACGCGTTATCCCAATAACACATATCGAACACGAACACTCTGCGCTATTAACCCCAAAATAATGTACCATTTTTCTATGAACAAATCCACCTAAAATATTCCATTAAGCGTCCATTTGATCTCGCAAACATGACCGACCCATCCTGTGGCAATGGTAACGGCCTGCAGCATGATTTCAGTAAAGTACACTTCTCCGGAGCAATTTGTGATAACCAGACGGGTGGTGATGGAGCGCAGTCTGCCATAGCCCTTGGCGAGGCGTCCCGCGCCACATGCTGGAAATATGCCATATCGTATTTCTATCCGATGGATTAAGGGATGGTAATATTAGTCTTTTTTTGAAGACGAGGTTGCCGACATGATCGGCATTTGGTAGAAGAAATGCTACTATAATAGAAATAGTTAGGATGAGGAGGAACGCAGTACTGACAGATTATAATCAGCAAGTTTTCGATGGATTGCCACCCAAAGGGAGTAGCAGAGAGAAGGCTATCTCGGAGCTCGGAACTAACGAGGCGCCTGAGCTGTTGCATCTGGCTAGTACAGAGCGCGGGAAGAGTAAGCTTGCCGCCCAGAGGGCACTGGCTAAGATTGATTATGAACCGGCTGCAACTTATTGGAAAAAGCTATTAAAGTCGCCTCAAAAATGCGAAAAAATATTAAACCACACATTCTCAAATACAGTGTCGGATCTGCTTGCTGATCGATTGCTAGCTTTTTTGCAGACGTTTCTGGAGAAGAAGCCTGGCAGCAAGATCAGCTGGGAAGAGCATGAAACACTGCTTGCCTTACTTGGCATGATGCCGGGCAAAGCGAGTGAGAAGATGTGCGAGGTGTATGAGCTAGTAGCAGAGCATATCCAGAAGGTTTCATCATTTAAGCGCGACAGCGAGGTACTAAAGTTAACCTACATAGATACTTCTTTCTTTAATATTAGCAATACGTTGGAAGGTGTGACTTTAGAGCAAGCCTTTCCTATGATTTTGGTTGGCTCTGTTTTGATGGATGGAGATATTAGACTGCAAGCGCTGGCTTGCAAGCTATATGAACAATATGGGGGAGCCTGGCTGTCTCCTGTCTTCGCTTCTGCACTTCTAACCAAGCCTGCTGGCGATGTTTTCGAGGTGTTTTCAAAGTATTACAAAGATCCCGTGACGCAGCGTTTTATTTTGAACGTGCTAGGTACGGTGAAGTTTGATACTAAGCAAAACCGGCATACGTTTATGTTTGGCTGGGGTCATATGCTTAGGAATGATACATATTTTTCACTTACACCGCTGCTGTTTGAGGATTTGGATGTGCGCTGGATAGAACTTTTGGCAGCTGATCCGGAGAAGAAAAAGCTAAGCGGTCTTATTAAAACGAGCTATTATGTTGGAAAAGTAACTGGAGAATTTGATGATGTGCTGGGTGATCTGCTTCCGCTAAATAATGAAATTTGCTGCCAAAAGGTTCAATCATATTTTCTGAAAAGAGCGATTCTGGATGATGGAATTGGCGCGACATATGTTGGTATTTTGTATCGGATAGGTTATGAGGACGTTGAATCGACTCTTATGAAAAAATGGTCCCAAAAGGAAAATGCAACCTCTATTTGGAATGTATCCAGTGATTTGCAGTCATTTACCCATTGGCCAGCCCAGAAGAGAGCAGTCCTTTTTAAACAGGTTGGACAATTGGTTCAGGAGAAGAAATTAAGAATAAGCTATTGGAAGGCGGACACGGCCGAGGAGCTGAAGAATAATCTGCTCAAGTAGCAATAGAAGGAGCGGATTAGCTGCTCTCGCCGCGCAGCCGGGTCAGCCAGAAACTTGCTCTGTTGGGCTAGTCCTTCGGCCTTCATTGAAAACAGGCTTCCCTCCGTTCTTCAGAAAGGGGAAGTCTGTTTTTTTACTATAATTACAAATGTAAGATTGGATAGGGACGACCTAAATTAATTTCATGGTCATTATTTGTAAGATTCATGTAAGAATGTAGAAAGATGGGTGAAAGTTTTTGCGTGTATGCTGTAATGGAATGCCGGACCCAAACAATATGGAAGGTAACATCATCTTAGTCGATTGTATCGGCAACATTACAGAGAGGAGAGATTTAGAATCATGCATGCACTCAAACGCTTTTCGTTTTCTTTGGTACTGAGCATTGCGCTGGTAGGAGCACTGTTCATCCATTCAAACCATTCATTTGCTGCTATTGAACCCAAACAACCAGATGAATCACGATCTATCGTCATTCGGGATATTACAATTGTAAATGTGAAGACGGGGGAATTAGAGCCGAATCAGACCGTTGTTACTAGGGGGAATCAGATTGTAGAGATTGACGACTCAAATGATATCGAGATTCCAGATGGTGCTACAGTGATTCCCGGAACAGGCAAATATCTCATTCCTGGGTTATGGGATATGCATGTACACCTTATGAACGACTTTGAGTATGCATTCCCGCTTCTATTGGCAAACGGAGTAACGGGTGTGAGAGATATGGCAACTGAGCTTAAAAATATTGCGGATTGGAAAAAGGAAGTAGAAGACAATAAACCGGCTCCACGGATTACTTATTCTGGTTCCACACTTATACAGCCTCAACCAGACGCTCTTCCGCATCTTTATCCGGTCACTTCCGAGAAATCAGCGCGTGATGCGGTTCGCTTGATGAAAAAGTATGGGGCAGAATCGATTAAAGTATACTCCTTCCTTCCTCGACATCTCTATAAGTACATCATAGACGAAGCTCGCAAGTTAAATATGAAAGTTGGGGGGCATTTGCCAATTCCAGTTAGAGCGGAGGAGGCGTCCCGTATGGGCCAACGATCCTTTGAGCATCTGGATGGACTGTTCATCGCGACTTCACGTGAAGAAGATAAGCTCCTGAAGTTAGCAAATAAAAATCCGGATGAGCATTTGAACTTTGAATTGGAAGCCTTCAAGACATATGACGCTCAAAAAGCCAACAAACTGTTTAAGCTGTTTAAAAAATATGGAACGTATCAGGTTCCTACCTTGATTACCTATTTACAAGTTGTAAGTCCGCTTAACAAAGAGTTGGCACCCTATGTCCCCAAACATTATTGGGTAGCTTGGGAAAAGGCTAAGAAGGAAATGAGTGAGTATAATGAACTCATTCAAAAATCTCTCCAAAATCACGAGAATAGCAAGAAAATGATCAAGCGGATGAATGAAGCGGGTGTTCCGATTATGACAGGGACTGACTCTACTTTCGGCATTCCTAACCATGTATATGGCAAGAGCGTGCATGAGGAGCTTAGATTACTAGTAGCGTCAGGGTTGACGCCGCTGGAAGCTCTCCAAGCGGCAACCCTGACACCTGCCAAGTTCATGGACAGAGAACAGGAACTCGGAACGATCGAAGAAGACAAACTTGCTGATATGGTTATTTTGAATGATAATCCGTTGGATCAAATCGAAAATACCGAACGTATTTACGGGGTAGTAATGAATGGTACTTACTATGGCAAGGGAGAACTGGATGAAGCCGTGAAGACGGTAATTAACGAGTAAATTTTTCTCTATAATGACTAAGTGTTATCAGTGGCCATATCGAATTATAGCTGTGGTAGCGGATATAAAATTGTCCTGGCAGGCCGGCGCCTGTCGGGTACTTGGCATATTGATCCTTCTTATGAAGGAGTGCAATCAAGCATTCGATCCCTCGGTTAATCGTATCAGTAGGTGCTGGGGAACTTGCGATGAGCGCGTCTAATGCCCAAGCCGTCTGGGATGGCGTGGAGGCATGTAAATGAACGTATCTCTTCACCTTGTCACTTGAGCAGGATTCCCCCCAGCCACCATCTGAGTTTTGAATAGTCATTAACCATTTCGTCGCTTTTACAAGTGCTGGATCACGTGCTTCGACTCCTACAGCCTTCATCCCTGTGACAGCAGCCCATGTTCCGTAAATATAACAAATTCCCCATTTTCCATACCATGACCCATCTTGCTCCTGGTTTTTCTTCAGCCAATCAACAGCCTTCTGGATAAAGGGGTGCTTAATCGTTAACTTAGCCATTGAACCCAAGTATTCCAGTGCTCTGCCTGACAAATCCGCGGTAGAGGGATCGGTGAGTGCGGCATCTGCACCGTCATATGGAAGCCAATTCAAAAAAGCTTTGTTTGTATTTTTCTCAAAGGCAGACCATCCGCCATCATCATTTTGCATGGAGAGAACCCAGTGAAACCCCTTGTCATAGGCTTCCTGGAAACGATTATCATGCGCCGCCAGCCGATGAATCGCACGTAGAGCCGCGGTGGAATCATCTACATCCGGGTTCATCGTGTTACTGTCCGAAAACCCCCAGCCGCCAGCAATGGCCGAATCGTTATGCTTGCTCCAATCGCCCATTACCGTCTGCTGACGGTTAAGTAAGTACGTTCCAGCGCGCATAATGGCAGGATGAGTTGTTGACACACGTGCTCGCTGCAAGGCATGGCTTATAAGCGCAGTATCCCAAACGGTGGACGTAGAGTTCACCATATGATAGGAGTTGTCTGTTTGACACATGAAGCCTTTCAAGCCTTTAATGGCTTTTATAATGCGTGAATGTCTACGATCGTACCCTAATGCGAGGAATGCAAAGATCATCAAAAATGTTGCACTTGCATAGCTGTATAGCGTACCGTCTGGTTCAATACGCTCCAGTATAAACTTTTCAGCTCTATCCAGAGCATCTTGTTTAACCGAGTTGGGCGAGTGTAAGAGCTGAAGCCACTCCTTCTTGATCTTATCCATCAGATTTCGATCCCGGTAAGTAAGGAAACTATCGACTTCTGATTGAAATAAGTCTTGTTCGCGATGCTTGTCGATCAGCAAGTCCGACAAATCAGGCAAGGATGCTGTTTTAATTGCGAATCGCTGGTTGGACATAATTAGAATCGGCGCAATATGTACTCTGGCGTATCCGACAATGTCATAGAAATTGATAGGGGACCAATCTGGAAGCAGAATGAATTCGATCGGAAATGTATAAGTGGTGGGCCACGGATATTGGCCCGTTGCTGCCAAGAGTACTTTCGTAAGTACGCTGTTCACCTTACTTAATCCACCGCTTGAGAGGATGTAGGTTTTGGCTTTTTTCATCATTGGATCATTCTCAGATATATATCCCGAACAGAGAAGCGCGTAGAAAGCTTCAACAGTGGCAGACAAGCTTCCATTATTCTCGTCCGGATATACAGACCAGTACCCCTCAGGACGCTGTCGGGACAGGATGCGTTGATAAAGCTGATTCCTCCATTCTTTATCTGGTATGTCCAACACTTTCAATAGGATTAACATGTAGCTATCTGTCATCGTGCCACTCTCAAAGCAATATCGCCAAGAACCGTCAGAGGCTTGTGAATGAAGAAGATTATTGACGATACTATCTATCTCGAATTGTATCTTTTTCTTATCTGTCATGTAATTCCCCCTCATAGCACTTTCGCTCAGGCCCTTCATAAAGACACTATTCAGAGTGTATGTCCATTATGATAAGACTGATTCTATCTTCGATTGTCTATGGCTCCGCCGTCATTAAGCAAACGGGCAGGTTAGTTGAAGAAGGATTAATTTCCAAACAAGAAGGAAAGATTATAATTGAATTTATATAGGGGTGAGTGATTACTGTATCTCTATATCAGGAGGTTTGTTAGGTATGTCGAGAGAGTTATGGTTGAACCTGCCAGTGCGTGAACCAGAACGGGCAAAGGCGTTTTATACCCATCTCGGTTTTCGGTTGAATGAGCAGTATGCGAGTCAAGACGGCTCATTCAGCTTGATCGTCGGCGACAATCAGGTTGTTTTGATGCTCTTCCCGGAATCCGCGTTCCGCGGTTTTGCTGGTAATGCGGTTGCGGATTCGTGGCAGGGCACTGAAGTGTTATTCTCTCTGGGGGCGAACTCCAGGGATGAAGTTGATGAGTTCGCATTGAAAGCTGAACGTGCCGGTGGCACTGTATTCAGCAAACCGGGCGAAAAGGGTGGCTGGATGTACGGCTGCGGTTTTGCCGATCCGGACGGTCATCGGTGGAACGCGTTGTATATGGATATGAGCAAAATGCCGCAAGGCTGAAAACCCGATTCGCCATTTCGTGACGAGTGTTTAAACAAAAAGTCAAATAAAGTTACTTAACTACCGGGTGCTTTAGTGGAATAAGGAGATTTAAATTATCAATCTTTTTTATAAAAAACAGTTCTTAAAATTATAAGAAAGCAATCGTTTTGATCAATCTCTATTCAAAACGATTGCTTTTTATTTGCAGTAAAATCAAGGATTTAGAGTGAATAATAATCAAACTTTATTCTATACCAACAAAAGGAACTTAAATTTAAAGCTCGAATATCTAATGTAATCGGATAGCGCTGTCGGAGGACAAGAACTTGTATACTTAGCCGATTAGATGATTGTCTAATGTTATTCTACATCGGGCAGCCTGTTAAGCTAACGGGCAGTATAGCTTGGGAAAAATTAAGCAATGTGATAGGGGAATTGGTCTATCTGTAGAATTATTAATCAATCATTGTATATTGAGGAGACCTAACCTTATGAAGCTTTTCGCAAAAGAAGTTAAGAAGATTGTAGTCAACAATTATGAGTTTCTTTGCGTAATCGACCAAAGACCTGAAAAGGACTTCATTAGTTTTAAAATATACCCGTCCGAGACGAAAACATCGTATTTCTTAATATTATTTTCATGGAAAATCAACTGGGCAACGAATCTTTGTCAACCGATGGTTTGTGTAAGGTTAATTCAACATGCCATAAGTAGTGGCTGGAACTATAATATTAAACGTGCTGTATTTAAGCTCCAAAATGGAGACGATCTAATTGGTCAATTAGGTTTAAATCAGTTAAACTGATAACCTCAATCGGTTGAGCTAACGGAGCAGAATAACGCAACGAACAGAAGTTGCCTGCGTCTAATAGCTGGTTGGAGAAATATGAAAGGAGTTGAATGTGAAAGATGACAGCATCATTTTCACATAAGCCCGAAGGATACGAATGTCCATTTTGTCGTGTTTGGGGTATCGAGCGACCTAATCAGGGAACAAAACAAAGGGAAATCATCTATCAGAATGAAAAGGTAACGGCATTTATAGCGAGCAAATGGTGGCCAAACAATAAAGGACATGTTCTTGTTGTTCCTAATCAACATTTCGAGAACATCTTTGAACTCCCTGCGGATTACGCTGTTGAAATTCACCGCGCGGCTCAGCTTACAGCGTTTGCAATGAAAAGTACATATGGATGTGATGGGATTTCTACGCGGCAACATAATGAGCCTGCTGGCAATCAAGACGTGTGGCATTATCATCTCCATGTTTACCCTAGATATGTGAATGATCAACTTTATCTGACAAAGGGTTCTCAGTCCGATCCAGATGAACGCTCTTTCTATGCTGATAAGTTGCGTTCTTGGATAAAGGAAAACATTTAAGGTCTAGGAGGAGCGAATGATAACCATAGTAGGAGATAAACCTGAGGTTACGTGGGCCTTACTAAAGGATTGGGAAAAAAATAAGGTTCTCTCATTAAGCTAACGGGACACGATAGCACCATGACAACAGGTTGCCGAGATCATCGGCAGCCTGTTCAGCTAACGGGTAGGATAACTCAATAATTTCGCGAATACTCTACATATGGAATAATTTACGAAGTTCGTGGATAAGAAGTTAGGTGAAATTCTCCTAATCAATATAAGTGAGGGTATACGCAATCTTCTACAATGATGCATCACAATTCAAGAACGTATGAAAACTCCATGATGTATCGTTAACATTAGATCGAGGATAAGTGGTTTGAGTATCCTTTTCAAAAAAGTAAAAGAGCACCCGATAGGTGCTCTTTTTGTCTATCTGAAATATAGTCCATTTATTTAGGTTCTATGTGAATGTGTACATCATATACATCATACTCTCTTTTTAATTCATTCTCCGCTTGAGTAGCAATATCATGAGCTTCTTGAATATCCAAATTGGGTTGAACTAGAATAACAGCATCGACTATGGTGTTATTACCGTAATTTCTAGCTTTTAGATCCTTTACTTCTTTCACACCACGAAATACCTGTGTATGCGGAAATGATATCTGGCGAATCTTGTTTACTCACTCTTCTGCCCATTCCGTTCGTGTTCGCTGTTTTTTTTGACGGATTGTTTTTTTACATAATTGCCTCGCTATTGTATAACCGATAAGATATGCAGCAGAAGAAGTGTTTCCATCAACTGTAAATGGGACGATGGATGCATCTGCAACGATCAAATCCTTGACCCCATGTACATTTCCTCTACGATCAACAACTCCTCCTTTTGATAAAGGAGCCATTCGCAGAAAACCTTGCTGATGATGATTATGGTCGAAATTTCCTTTAATAAATTCTTCGAGTCTCTCATCATCATCAATCATATCTAATGTAGGCGAGAGGAGCTGATAAGAAGGATCAATTCGTTCCAACTCCAGGGCAATATTCTTGATATAAGTTCGATAAATCCTTTTTACTGCCTCCATATCGTCTGGATCAGAAAGAAATCCTTCGTCTGCCAATACAATGTTTAGCGGATCTTTGCTTTGTATGCGGATATTCCCTTTGCTCCTAGGCCGTAAGTACAGAATCGCTATTGTCAATTGTTCATCGGATCCGATACCAATGAGTTGAACGGCCCGTTGATCTGGATCGTTACCGGATGAATCCGGTAAGAAAGCTCCTCCTGTATAAAGTGCATTTGGATCTTGGGTAGGAAGGGGGAGATCGTTCGGATTGGTAGCAAATTCAGCAAAATTTAGAGTGTGGTTTTTTAGCCGTTGCCCCACGTTTGGATTATCGAAGATGATAGGGATTCCCGCCTTTTTTAATATTTTAGCGGATCCGATCCCAGACAGCATCAACAACTGAGGGCTATTGATTCCTGCCGATAAAATAACCTTTTTACGAGAATACGCTCGGGTACATTTACCATCCTTCAAATATTCAACTCCAATGGCACGCTTACCGGAAAAGAGAATACGAAGAGCTGTTGTCCTGAACAGTACGGTTAGTTTACGGTTATTAACCCCCCGGCCTAAAGGCGTCATAATATCCGATGACAAAAAGGCAGTGGATGAGCTTTCCCTTCGACCATCTGGTTGTTGGTATAATTGCCAACGTGTGAACGGTCCAAGGGGGGTATTAGGATCATTATAGTCAAGAATTATAGGATAACCTGAAGCCCGCTCGATCGCAGTTGCTAATTTTTTCGCCATCGATGTTGGATTTTCAGGCGCTTGCCTAATACTTATTCTTCCTCTAAAACCGTGTGCAGCCTTATTTGTAGTGGAACCATTGTAATTTTCCAATTGTTTGAAACGCCGTATGGCTTTATCAGGTGACCATAGGGGCCCAAGCAGTCGCTCCCATTTTTTGAGTACAGCTGCTGTCGGTCGTACATATTGTTCTCCATTAATGGATGAACCCCCTCCTGAGAGACGTCCCGTTGTCCACTCAAATGAGCGACCATCGAGTTCTTCCAGGGGAACACCTTCACCTTGCCAGAAATAATTTGGTGAGAAACTTTCTTCAAGTTCCGGTGCAAAGGTGGAATCCTTGATCGGTTTATCTTTATCATGATTTCCTCCCGATTCTAGAACAAGTACAGAGGTTCGTTTGTCGTCAGTAAGCGACTTCGCGATAACAGAACCGGCTGGACCTGTGCCCACAACAATGTAATCATAAGTTAAGTTCTTTTTCATTAACGCCCTCCCTTTAGAAGACTAATTTAGAATATTATTTTGTTCTGAAAAAGGTGCCTATTTCTGCACCGACCTTTTCATCAAACCGGGAGTTGCATTCCGCCTAGGCTATTTAACAAATAGTTTCATAATACTGACAGTCATCCAAGTCCGTTTTTATCTTTCGTCATAGGATAAACCGAACATGATGAAAGGGAGGATTTATATGGCACAACAAGTGAAGGTAAGCCCTCAATTCAAAAAGCTTTGTAATCAATTTGGAAGAATATTAGGGGGCGAATCGGAAGTAGATGAAGGTCCGGTTTGTTTTGTCATGCGGATGACGAACCTAAGGGAAAAGATCTTGGGAAGAAGAACGCGATCCCCATTAGTTCAAATGCAAATGTTTTCGTTTGAATCTCTTGATAAGTCGGGACGCGCGCTTTGTCTGGGTGAGACTGCCGTACACCAAAATCAGGTTAATCGATTGATATCGAATCTTCGTAAACGTGGGATAAAAGTGACTGCGATCCATAATCACTGGCTAAATGAAAACCCTCGGTTAATGTATATGCATTGGGAAGCCATTATGAATCCTATTGTATTTGCTAGAAGAACCAAAGAATCCATTGAATTCTTAGGTTGATGCTGTCGAGTTGAAGGTGTATTGATCATTTAATGAAAGGATGATACTGCATGTCTGAACAAGCTAAAGCAAGTCCCCGCTTTATAAGACTATGTAATCAATTTTCAACCATTTTAGGTGGAACAGAGCATGAAATTACTAAAGGTCCGGTTTGTTTTGTTAGCAGAAATAGAAGGATTAGAGCATCTATTTTAGGAAGACGTACCACATCCCCATTGGTCCGTTATCAACTGTTCTCGTTTGAATCATTAGACAGTTCAGGACGCGCTCTCTGTTTAGGGGAAACGGCTCTCTTCCAAAATCAAGTAAATCGATTACTATCAAATCTTCGAAAAAACGGGATTAAAGTAACAGCAGTTCATAATCACTGGCTGTTTGAGGAACCTCGTCTTATGTATATTCACTGGGAATCGATCGATAATCCTATTGAATTTGCAAGGAAAGTAAAACGCTCTATTGCTTTCTTGGGTTAGAAGGAATCGATAACTTATATCCCATGTCGATGGCAGCTCATTTGAATACCCTGATTCCAATTAATTGATCATGAAAAATTCCTACAAGGTGTGCTGCCGCGATCTGATATTATCCCCTTTAAGTAGACAGTGAGTAAAAAGCGCATTAAAGTCTACTTGGAGGGTTTTTTTCATGGGCGATATACGGAAGACATACGACATCGATTATAAACGCAGGGCCGTCGCGATGTTCTTGGAGGAAGGTCATGGCTACAAGACGGTAGTTACAAATATGTAAAAAGGCCTTCCCAATCCCCGTGTTCTGTATGAACAACTTCTTGAAGGCCACATCGATTACACCCTTACTTTGGATAATTGCGTATGACAGTGGCCCTGAAACGCGAAGTGCGTCATGTTAACCATAAAGTGGTCACTGACATTACATACATTCGAGTAGGAAAGCGTTTAGTATATTATCTGCGATCCAAGATCTGAATAAATATGAGGTTGTGGCATGGCATTTGTCTGAGCGAAACGACCTTCCCCTTGTTTTGAAAACAGTGGACATGCTTAGCGAAAAAACAGATCTTACTGGTGCTCTTTTGCATTCTATACCGAAGAAGAGTGGGGAACTCGTTTGCTCGGCGTGCCAACGGTGGCAGATCGTGTGGCGTAAATAATAGCTAAAATGTACTTTAAACTTTGCGTCGAGCCATATTTTCACATGGACTCCTATAGATATAGACCGGGATAATCTGCGATGGATGCGGTAGCAGTAACGAGACAACGCTGCTGGAAGCTCCCATACAAATGCCGAATAAAGGTACCCTAATTTCTTCATTTATTCGCTCAGATTTTTTCATATTTCCCTCTAATAAAGGTGTCATGTATTGATACCTTTTTGGTCTATATTATAATTATCAACTAGAAAAGGAGTAAGATATGTATGACATTAGAAATTGTGTTCTCAACCACGTATAGAAGAATAAAACAGACAAGCCTACGAGCCGTCAGGCTCAAAAAACTCAGATATGGCAGTTAGAATATTTCTTAGAGATACCTGTGAATATATCAATAGACTGCGTTCGCGTTCGTGCTCAAAAGCTCTACAGTCTAAATCGTTATGTAAATAAAAAATATAAAGGAAGCGTAGCTAATGAAAAAAATGTTTTTGTCTTCGTCCTTTGCAGACAGTGTTAATTCTTTTAAAAATTTTGCAGGAATGAATCTTGAAAACAAGAGTGTTACTTTTATTCCTACTGCAAGTATGGTAGAGGAAGTAACTCATCATGTTGATTTAGCTAAAGAAGCTTTTCATAACTTAGGAATGAATATTTTTGAATTAGATATATCTAAAGAATTTAGAGAAGATATTATTCGGAATCTAAAAAACAATGATTTTATTTACATTTCTGGAGGGAATACGTTTTTTCTTCTCCAAGAATTAAAAAAGAAGTCACTTGACAAGGTTATCATTCAAGAAGTGAACAATGGTAAAATGTATATAGGTGAATCTGCAGGAACAATTATAATGGCTCCAAATATTGAGTATATCTATTTACTAGACAATAAAGAAAAAGCTCCCGAATTAGGTTCTTATCAAGGGTTAAATGAAATTAATTTTTATCCCGTGCCACACTTACAAAATGACTATCTAGGAGGAGAAGTAGAACAAATAATAAAGAAATACCAGAATAAGATTGAATTGTTGCCAATTACTGATAATCAAGTGATTTTAGTGGATGGTGAAAAAATATCTGTTATTTAATCTAAGTGCGACAACTCTTCCATGAAGGCTTCGTGAGTGGACCTCCAGCCCAGACATTTACGAGGCCGGTTATTGATTAGGAGAATGGCATCTGCGAGTTCTTTCTCCGTTACCGCAGCAAAATCATGTCCTTTGGGGAAGAACTCATGCTTATGCGTATACATTTTGGAAGGAAGCTTTTATAATTTGAATCCTTTCCTTAACGAGGCTATTAAGCCTAAACAGAGAGCAGCACCATATGAACTTCCGTTTAGTTATCAGGAAGAATCATTCAGAGGATTAGTCATGAACCTTTTTTTCATAAGATAATTTGTGTCATAAAAAATGCACAAAAGTGCCTACATTCTGACGGGACTACAAAGAGTCCAACCAATATTTTAACGAAAATATACCTTATCGTAACGATTGAAAACCCGCTGAATTGTAAAGCACTGTCAATACGTATCAGCGAAAAAGTGAAACGTTTTTCTAAGATGTGTAAAACAGCGGCGAACCAGGAAGTGAAGCAAGTCCTGGACTGCCGCTGTTTTAATTGAACGATAGTGAGCGTTCGGTTACGATTTCGGTTTAGCCGGATTCGTTCGAACGCATCAAGTAAATCTCTTTAATATGCGCGAAGCACATGGAGAAGATAGTCTTTACGGTTCAGCGGATTGAAGTCGGATCGCTTCCGCACCGGATAATCGGATTTTATTCGGGTATAGCCGCCCGGCCGTGTGATGAATACGCCTTCCCCTTCCGAAATCGCATGGACGCTGCGCTTGAACGTCTCGGTCATCTTGACCTGAATCGTTCCGGTCAGCAGGCACGTATCCGCGGACATGATAGGTTCCTTCATCACCGCCTGCAATCCGGCTAGTCTATGCATCGCTGCGCTAATGCTGTGAGCAGGAACGATAAGCTCATATTCATTAATGGGCTCAAATACAACGGTTCCCGCTTGGGACAGCGCCTCCATCAGCACGAGCGGCACTAATTTCCTGAAATCTCCGGCTACCGTAATCGGACTGGCATACCCCGTATGGGTCAATGTCACGACAATATCCGTTACTTCCCAGCCATATAAGCCTTGACGTAATGTAGCATATACCGTATCTTCAATGGCTGTGTGGAACGCGAACGGCAGGGAGCCGAGTTCCACCTCCAGTCGATAGGTTACACCGCTTCCGGGTTCACCCGGATCTAATCGAAACCCGACCGTCGCAACGAACGGATTTCCTTCCGCCCCCATTACTTCGAGTTCCTTCCCCGTATCTTTTGGCTTCTCGATGCAGACGATTCTCGTCTCCGCAAAGTGAACATCCAGATTGTAGTCTTCCTTGAGCGTCGCTTCGATGACTTCTTTCTGCACTTCGCCGAACAGACGAATATACGTCTCTTGATGATGGTCATCTCTCCAAAGATGGATGAGTGGATCTTCCTCCGCCATATTCATCAAGGCTTGATATAGTCGGTGATCGCCGCTCTTCGGAACTGCCTCGATGCGAGATTCCATTTGCGGATCGGCAACATTAATCTCTCTTATTCGCTCCGACCAAGTCCCGATGACATCACCAATCCGAACTTCCTTCAAACCCCATACTTTGCAGAACTCGCCGGCTCCCGCGCCTACCGTATCGACAGTTCGCCCGCGATCGAAAATCTGAATCCTTTTCACTTTATAAGAAGTTGCCTCAATCTGTCCGTCGCCTAGCTTCCGGTTCACCTGAATCATTTGCCTGATACCAAAGCTTCCGCAAAATATGCGGAGATAGGCGATTTTCTCACCGGAGGGCGTCCGTTCGATCTTAAATACGACCCCGGATAACGGCGCATCCGCACTCATCTGTTGTGACGGGATGAACCGGCTTATGCCTTCGATCAGCTCGGGAATGCCGATTCCGGTCATAGCCGAGCCCACAAGCACAGGATATATGCGAGCCTGCCGGACTAGCTGGGTCAACAAATCCTCGATCCGTTCCCCGCTTATCGTGTCGCCGTGTACATAGGATGCAAGCAGTTGTTCGTCATGGTCGGCCGCCAATTCAATGCATTGCGCGTAAAACTCCGGGTTGTTTTCGTGGCATATATTTTTGACTATATCGGCCATCTTCGTTCCTTCATGTACGGTCCGGTACAGCGGAATTGAGCTGCGAGCAAGCCGACGACGTATCGCCTCGAATACCGCCTCAGGCTGGGCGCCACTCCGATCAATTTTGTTCACGAAAAGGATAACTGGAATCTCCAGCTTCTCCAGCACCGACATCAGCAATTTTGTATGCGCCTGTATACCCTCAACCGCCGACAGGACGAGGACCGCACCGTCCAATACCCTGAATGCCCGCTCAACCTCAGCTACGAAGTCAGCATGACCGGGCGTATCGATTAGATTAATTTTGACCTCGTTCACGACAAAAGATACGACCGAAGCCTTGATCGTAATTCCTCTTTTTCTCTCTAGCTCCATAGAGTCTGTATGCGTATTGCCCGCATCTACTTTGCCCAATACCTGGGTGACCTTAGTCTCATACAATAATCGTTCACTAAGGCTTGTCTTGCCTGCGTCGACATGAGCGACGATCCCGATGTTGATAATACTCATTTATAAAAATCCTCATTTCTTCTCTCATATAGTTCTCCTTTCGTAATGTGGTTCTTTGCCGCATTTCAATCACACTCCCATCAGATATATACTTCCAGTATAATAATGGAACGCTGGAGTGACAAGTAACTATGGAAGCCCGCAACAATCATGTCTTATCATCGTAAGAACGATGAGTTAACCTACGTGTATCAATTTGTTAGCGCTAATTGAACGGTTCATTTATTCTTTATTTCAGACAACCACGATATCTGGATCAAACCCATATCAGGTGTGTTGATTATCCAGTAACAGGTAATGCCGCGGCAGGAGAATGGGAAAGTTACCGAGCCGGTACAGACAAAGCAGCAGAATGCGGATTACCGACCGTGAATTATTCTACCTTCTCCAAGAAGGCCGCTGATGTACCTTATGAGGTGTTCAAACGCTTGTTTGAAATATTGGTCGCAAGTGTAGTCGGTCAACAAGGCGGAAGCTGCAAATAATAGATCACCTTCTTAGATTAAATCGAATGAAAAAAGAAGAAGAGGCCGGTCGATCCATACCACGCCTGGATGATATTAGATATCTTTTTTCGAGGTTCGAGGGAATTTACTCCGAGATGTATTTGACCTCACGGGATCAAGAGCTAGTCTTACAAGGAACAATAGAAAGAGTAAGGAAGTTGAGGGACTTAAGGCACATTCATTTGAGGTAAGCGAACAGTTGCATAGAGTACAAAATGATGATCTGAGCAAATTGATGAGATGTCTCAATCAGTTCAGAGGATAATTGAAAAAAAGAAGCGGAAGAGTAAGCAAGGCGAAAGGAGAAGCGGCCAAGCAAAAAGCTGAAGCAATGAAGGCCTTGCCCAAAAAACTGTTGAGATGCAGGAAGAATTAAAAAATTCACGAGATGATTTGAAACGTATAACAGCTGAGGCCGAGAAAAAGGATCAGACACATATACGCGAACCCGAGCGTCTGACGGAAAAAGCAATCGTTGATAAAGAACGAGCTGTACTGGAGACAGAACGAAGAATGATGGATCAACAATCGGGGATAAGAGAGCAAGTCGCCACTCTTCGGGAGCAGCTTGCAGATATGAAAATTGAGCTTGAGCGTAAAGGGCAAGAAAAAAAGTGAAAAAGGAAGTGCTAGGATCGACTTATATAAAGTTTGGGTTGTTTTTTTGTATAATAAATATTAACTGAGAAGAATGTCATTAGTTAGTCAAATGTCTAATGACACAAATGTGACCCCATTGTAGGATTTTGAGACAAAATTGGGTACATTGTAGAGGACCTTTGTTGATTAGGTGTTCCAACGAAGAACGTTATCAACCTGAGCCACGTCATTCGAATGGAATTTATTGACTAACAAAGAATACTAAAATATATTTGCATTAAATTCGAAAGCATCGGTAATCAGTAAAAAGAGCCCGTAGGGAAAGCATCCCACAAGGCTCTTTTTCTTATGTGAACATCTTAAAAGGGAGGATGCAGCAAGCAAAGGATCAAGCCGTACTCCTCATCAGTCTTTAAAATAGGAATCGCTTACTCATCAAACTTTAGCACCCGGACTTCCTTTTTTTTCATTTCATTATAGAAGTTCTTGTCGGGGTACAAGAACATAGTCCCATTAAAAGTGACACTCTTAGGGAGTAAAAAGTTGCGTGTTCAGAAAAGGACGAGTTTTGTAACATATATCTAGCTTGTAAGATATTAACATGTTATTATTTTGATTAAAGGGCGCTTTTTAATTTTGTTCAGCAATCTTTTGCGGAACAAGGATTAGAAATCACAGGGGGAGAAGAGTTTAGCATTGGTGAATATTTTGTGTACCCTATTTTGAGAATAATGGAAATGATACTTGGAATGTTTTAGACCATGTGTGGTAGTGGATTGTCTTAGGAGAGGAGATAAAAAAATGATTGAATTACGAAAAATAACCGGGGATAACATAGATGAAGTAATAGCACTTGAAGTTGGAGAAAACCAGAAAGACTTTATAGAAACTACTAACCTCAGAAGCTTTGCAGACGCTCATGTGTTGAACGCAGACGGGATACCAGCGACTCCCTTTGCCATTTATGCCGATGAAGTTGCGGTTGGATTTTTGATGTATATTTATGATACGTTGGATCACGAATCATTTGAAAATGAAGTTTTTTACGGGAAGAAGAGCTATTTTATTTGGCATATTATGATTGAAAAGAGTTATCAGGGGAAAGGATATGGCAAACTTGCCTTTGAAAAAATGTTGATGGATATTGAAACTATGCCATATGGGGAAGCAGAATATGTAGCCCTCTTTTATCGAACAAGTAATGTCAAAGCTAAAACATTATACGCTTCATTTGATTTCGTAGATACAGGCATCATTCAGGATAATTCGATGTTGGCGATTAAAAATCTAGTTGAGAAAATAACAGAAGCCGTAGTGGAATAGGCTCTCTCGGAAAGCCAGTTTTGTTAACTCTGTCTAAGCAAAAATATGATATTTACACCGCAATCGGGCGCGTTTGTGAAGTAAGCAACTGGTCCAATTTCTTAATTTTAATGTTGAGAAATTGGACTTTTTATATTTTTTCATAGTGCAAAATAGCACTTAAAACAGGTGCAAAATAATTCCAAAAGTGACAGGAGGTCGGCTTCAAGTTTTTACTAATGCTTCGTAATCTACTGATTGCGGATGCTTCTCCATCCACTCTTTTTCTATCATAAAATTATTCATGTTTCCTATCCGATAATCCGAAAATTTCAGGCTGTCGAGGTTGGTAACTGATAAAAAATATATAAAGCCCTGAAAATTTGCGGAGAATTTTCAGGGCTTTGTTTATATTAATAATTACGTTATTAAAATGAGTCAGTTTGTGTTTTTTCTTATAAAGTATTCTCGGCTATCTGTCCGCAATTTTTCTGGTAAAACGTGATTAAGTTCATCAGTTAACCATGCAAGGGTCTTATTACGAAGAAACTCACGCATATACTCTTCTGCCTCAAGCATAGTTAAGTTAATTGTACAAGAAGAATTGGCGGAATTACATGAAGAGCATTCTTTATCTAAATGCATAAGATTATTTTTCAAAATATTTTTACATTGAAAAATAGGTTTTACTCCTTCAACTGCTTCTATTACATCCCAAAAGGAAATTTCTTCGGGGGACTTAGCTAATTTATAACCACCCTTTACACCAGGTGTAGAACTCACGATACCAGCCTTTGATAATTTACCAAAAACTTTTGAGAGATATGTTTCTGAAAGCCCTTGAAATTCTGAAAGGTCTTTTATTCCAATACTTTCCTCTTCGGGTACGTCTATTAAATAAACAAGGCTATGCAACGCATATTCAACCATAACACTATACTGCATATAGACTCACCTGCTTTCACTGTAAAAAGGCTATCAAAAAAATTATTATAAGCCCTAAGTGTTTTTTTGTAAATCACCAAAACTAACTTTAGAATATTGTCTATAGAATTTGACAAAAGACTATGTAGCATTTATATTATTGATTATGTTAATCGTCGATTAATACGATCGACAATAAAAAATCAATCTAGGTACTTTTCATTCAAGGAGGAAAATACTCATGAGTAAATTACTTATCATCAATGCACACCCAAATTTTGATTCTAAAACCTCTGCAAGTCTGGATGTGTTTAATTACTTTTTAAAAGTTTACAAAGAAAATCATTCAAAAGACGAAGTCATTGAACAAATTAATCTGTACGAAGATGAAGTACCCCTGTTAGATAAAAATGTACTTAACGCATGGGGGAAACAAGCAGAAGGAAAAGAATTAACAAGCCAAGAAAAAAAAGTAACAGACCGCATGAGTGAGATATTAAAACAATTCAAAAGTGCTAATAAGTACGTAATTGTTTATCCAATGCATAACTTTAATATCCCCTCAAAACTAAAGGATTATATGGATAATATAATGATTCCAAGGGAAACGTTTAAATATACCGAGACTGCAGCGGACAATGGAAGAATGTCTGTCGGTCTTATCAATGATGGAAGAAGTGTGGTTGTCATTCAAGCCAGTGGATCAATATACACCAATAATGACTTTTATACCGAAGTGGAGTACTCACATAAATTTTTGAAGTCCATGTTTCATTTGATTGGAATCGAAGATTATGAAATCATTCGAGTACAAGGAGTTGGTGTTCTGGACAGAAATGAAGTATTACAAAAAGGTTATAAAGAAGCTGAGGAGCAAGCTTTAAAATTAACAACTAAATAGGAAAATATTGAGGCAGCCGATCTTATGATCGTCTTTCGTTGATTAGATAATTTTATTTCCAGATAGGAACACGCGTTTATCTTTATAACAAATAAAGGGAAGCTCAAGCTATCTTTCAGCTTAAGCTTCCCTTTATATCATTTCCTTTTCTATTAAGCACCAACAGCTTGCAAACTAAGCGTAGTGGCATCGACGTTCAACTCAATTCTCCACTTTTCCACTATTGTGATAGTATTTCTCCGATTTTAACCCCAAACGTCCGGTGAAACTGCAGAAATCGACAAGAAACTCATTGAATTCAAATATTTGCTATCTCAATTAATGATATGGCAACAAGCAGCGGATCAATAAAAACGGCGTGTTTGCGTCATTTGTCACATCGATTCTATTATTTGTAATCGGGGGGAGAGCGTTTCAGGGGTTTGGCGCGGGAGCCATCATTACGTGTGTTTATTACAGCATTACTTTAGGCTATCCTGATAAGCTGAGAACGAAAATATTCAAGCGCGTATATTTTACCTGCGTTAATCGGCCCTTATATCGCCGGGCTTTTAGCTCAGCACTTGTCCTGGAGATTTGTTTTTTGTCTGGTGCTTCCATTCATTGGCTTGGCTGTCTTACTGACTCTCCCCGCTTTCCGCAAACTTTCAGTAAGAGAGAAAGGGGTCAAAAAAAGCGGCGGTAAAGAAGTATATACGGTGTTGTTGGCTATTGGAACGGGCTTGCTGCTGACCGGACTCGGGTTTATAGCCGATTGGAAGGGGATAGCTTGGCGCCGTAAAATGCGACGGCGGCCTGAACATTCCGGATGGCGAAGTGTACACCGCACGGGTTCGTGATTACGTTCTGACGATCCGCCTTTTTGTACATGTTTGTACCGGTACAGGTTGTCTTTAATATTGTAAGCAGTTAGTTAGTGGTTTCGGTTTCGGTTATGCTGAACTCAGTTAGCCGGCCGGCTCTTAGCATTGATAATGAATCCAAGCAAAGGCGATGATTAAATATGACGCAAAGAAAAATTATTTATCTATGTGCACTATTATACGCGTTAATTATTGGTTTTTCTTTTCTGTTTACGAAAGTGGCGCTCGGCGTATCGAATCCGATCGATACGCTTGCATATCGTTTTACAATCTCATTTTTATCCATCCTGATTCCGGTTGCGGCGGGCTGGGTTCAATTGGGGCTCCACGGGAAAAAAGTGTGGCGCCTTCTGCTTATCGGACTGTTTTATCCGGCGATGTTTTTTGCCTTCCAAGCCTTCGGCCTGGTGTATGCAAGTTCGTCCGAGGGTGGAATTATTCAGGCTTCCTCGCCGATCTTCACTATGGTTCTGGCAGCGTTTTTTCTCAAAGAAAGAACGACTTGGCTGCAAAAATTGTCCGTCCTGGCCTCCGTCGGCGGGGTCGTTTATATCTTGATGATGAAAGGAGCATCGCTTAACGTGGCCAATACGAAAGGCATGGCGCTGCTTCTGCTGTCATCGCTTATGCTTGCCGTCTACAGCGTGCTGGCCCGGTCGCTGAGTACGGAATTTACGGCGCTCCAAATAACTTTTGCCATGATGGCTTTAGGATTCATTTGCTTTAATGCAATGTCCATCATCAACCATGCAACTCAAGGCACACTGCTTGAGCTGCTCGAGCCGATTAAAAATAGAAGCTTCGTAGTCGCTATTTTATATATCGGAATTTTGTCGTCGCTGGTCAGCGCGCTGTTATCCAATTATGTGCTGTCCAAAATCGAGGCTTCCCAGATGAGCGTGTTCGTCAATGTGGGAACGCTTGTTTCGATATTGGCGGGCGTTGTCTTCTTGAATGAGCAGCTGGCCTACTATCACATCATAGGTGCAGTGTTCATTATTGGCGGCGTGCTGGGTGTCAATTACCGTGGGCTGAAGCGGCAGACGCTGAAAGGCAAAATGTCCGCTTGACGCTCTTGTCACAGCTCTTGTATCACATCGTCTATTCTAAGAAGCGTTTAAACTAAGAGGGAGGATCTATGTATGAAAATTGTTATTGCAGGGGCCAGCGGCGCTTTTGGAAGGTACCCTATTGGTTAAGGCGGGACATGTAGTGGTTGGACTTACTCGCAATCCGGGGAATTTGGAATTTCTTCACTCGGAAGGTGTTCAGCCTGTACTGGTGGACGTCTTTGATCGTGAAGCCCTGTTTGCTGTTCTGCGCGAAATCAAGGCCTGGGACGGATTTCTGGCAGGATGCGTGATGTCATTGATCTCATTCAACTTGCTCAGAATGGTGATAGACCATATGATCGACCAAGGCTTCATATCCTGCCCGTTAGCATAACACGGCTGGCGATTTATTCATAAATGGCAATAATAAAATTAAAATAACTTCAGAAATAATCAAAGAAAGAGGCGGAAATATTGGAACAGCTGCTAAAAGAAATTAAGTTACTCAGTGAAAAGGAACCAAAAACGTTAGAGCAAATGGCATTAAAGCTATCAGAGGAAGTTGGCGAAACCTCTCAAGCTGTACTATCTTACATAAAAGCAAGCGGAAGTAAGTACAAGCAATTAGGAATCGAAGATGTAAAAGAAGAATGTATTGATGTTATTTTAGTAGCCTTAGCTATGTTTTACAAATTATCCGAGAACGATAAGGAATTATACGAGTTAATTAGGAAAAAAATGGACAAGTGGGAAAACAAAATCAATTGACGGCGAAAAAAAGGATAATTAAAACATTTCCCGAATAGAATCGAATGTTCGGCGAAGAAGAGGTAACCTCGAAAAAAACCGAACTTTTCACGGATGCCCAAATCCGTTTGGTTAGAGTGTTTCGAAATATATAACCAATTAACATAAACCCTTGTCCACGCACCTGAACAAGCTATTACATACGATACATCATAATTTAATTTGATTAAGCAGGTGAATCAAAATGTCATGTTCGTGTGGATGTGGAGGAAAGAAAAAGATACAAATTAACCTTAAGTCACATATGTCGTCTATGACACAAAATAACCATTTTGATTGGAAGCTATGACACAAAAATACCCTTTTGCTAGATTTCCTTAATAATTTTGAAAATAATCATAGGAGAAATAGTGTTACAATAGTGTAATACAACATAAAAGGGGATTATTGTGTCAATAATGAGGGGAACTTTGTGTCGACAGACAACCGTCTGTCGAGGGACAAGAACAAGGTCCCATTGAAAGTCGCTAAATTAGCGGCTTTTTTTGTTTATCGGTACAAGTTCTTGTCCCAAGGCGAGGACAAGAACTTGTACCGATTACCGATTAGATAAATATTTAAGTACTTTTCACTGCTCTAATTCATTAAGCTAACGGGCAGGATAGTTTGAGATCATTTGCGGTGAACCCTACCATAAGTAACGGCGAAAAATAGGGAGTGTGCAGACACTCCCTTTGTGCTAACATTGTTTGTTATCAAATGTCTACTTCACAATAATCCAATAAGACGTAACAATAAACATAATCTCTATAATAAATTCAACCTTGTTCTAAAGCAGTGTGACCAAGTTGGCAGGAATCCGGATTTCACAGCGACACGTTGAGAAATAACATTTCCACAATCTGTACTATAATACGGAACAATCCCTTGATTCAGGACTTCAATAGTCAAGGTGTTTACCATTATGGTTGCAAGGTTATTTCCTCTGTATGCAGATGAGACATCCACATTAATTTGCCACATAGTTTCACATTCAGCAACTGCACTTGCAATTCCGACTATATCGCCTTTGTATTTTGCTATAACGGCTAAAGATTCCGGATGCAAACTATTGACATCATACTGCAAGGCATAATCAAACCCTTTATGCTTATAAAGCTTTGATATATCATTTTTCTCTATAAACTCAAATTCAAATTTGCTATTCTTATTTAATAAAACAATTTTATCTAAGTCTGGTAAAAAATAAGGATTCACTCCATAAGCAAATGGCATATTCAATGCTTCATATCTTGATTTTCCTTCAAGTTTATTACGAACCAACGGTAAAATGTCAGCAGAAGCATTAATAATAACGCCGTTTCCAAACGTAATCATTTCTAAACGAGGCGTTATAAATGGATATGGACGTCTACCTTTTAACTCGTTTGCCTCAGTAAAAATCAACCCATCTTCTAAAAAATCTTGTGGTGAGCAACTATAGTCTATAGCAAGTTGATTATAAACTCGCTGCATCATTTGTCTCTTATCCATATTACCCCCTACATCATTATGAATTTTCCTAATCATTAATATAGTTCACCTTATTTGCCAAATGTGTCATTTCACTATATTTAATACTAGATGTTCAATAATCAGATTACTATTGTAAACTTCACACTCTTATGGATATTATTTTTAGGAACACAAAAAGACCCATCTGCTTCATCAGCAGAAGGGTCAATTGTCTGAAAGTATTCCTCAACGTTCTCATCAAAGGTTAACTGGATCTCTTCAATCTGTTTCGTTACAAAATCATATTTATTTATAATATTATACAAACAATCTCTAATCCTCAACATATATACCTTGTTCATTAATTTATTATCCATCATCTAATCGATACATTCATTAGTATTGCTAAACTTGAGTAAATTTTGGTGCGATTTTGCAGAAAAAAACGCAGGTTGGCCATTAGAATTGCACCGGAAATTAATTAAGCTAACGGCGAACGATAGCTCAATAAAGACATTTGAAGGTAGCTGGCTTCTTGATCTTGATCGGCTGCCTTTTTTCAACTAACGGGCAGTTTACGTTAATTACGAGTGGGTTTTCGAGTATTATGCAGGTTGCTAATATACACGATTGACATCTGAATTCTAACTGGCTACAATAACAATAATTAGGAAATGATATAAATGAAATCAATGAATGAACAAAATATGCTACATTTCGTTCAGAGAGGGATGTTTTGGTGTGAAATCCTACGAAACTTAGTATGTTGCCGGTTCAGGAGTGCGGTTAATGCCCGCCGGTTTGACTCGTTATAGTCAATTGAGCTGATTGTATCGCTAAATGCGAAGACAATAACTTGGGTGGTACCGCGATTAATTCGTCCCAATCTTGGGGCGTTTTTTTGTTGTCTAAAATAGAGTAAAAGGAGAAATATCAATGAAACTGTATACATCTGAAGAGATTAGAGCGAAGTATATTCAGTTTTTTCAAGAAAAAGGTCATGCCGTCATTTCTAGCGCTTCCGTTATACCCGATAACGATCCCACCGTATTGTTTACGACAGCGGGCATGCACCCGCTGGTGCCCTATTTACTTGGAGAGAAGCATCGATCTGGAACGAGGTTAACCAATGTTCAGAAGTGTATACGTACTGTGGATATAGATGAAGTCGGTGATGATACCCATTGCACCTTTTTTGAGATGATGGGCAACTGGTCACTTGGCGATTATTTCAAACATGAATCCATATCGTGGAGTTGGGAGTTCGTCACTTCGCCGAACTGGCTCGATATACCCAAGCATAAAATTGCGGTTACTGTATTCGAAGGAGATGATGATGCTCCCCGTGATCAGGAGTCGTACGAGATATGGTGTGCATTAGGTCAATGTGAGGAAGAGATCTTCTTCTTGCCTAAAGCCGATAATTGGTGGGGGCCAGCAGGTCAAACAGGTCCTTGCGGTCCCGATACGGAAATCTTCATTATCTCGGATAAAGAACGTTGCGGTCCTACATGTTCGCCAGCATGTGGATGTGGGCGCTATGTTGAATTCTGGAATAATGTATTTATGAAATATAACAAAACGGCGGAGGGAAAGTTTGAACCGCTTGATCAAAAAAACGTCGATACGGGAATGGGCTTAGAGAGAGTGCTAGTCGCTTTGAATGGAGGAACAGTCTATGATAGCGACCTGTTTACTACGATATTCTCACGAATTGCAGAACTGTCGGAGACGGCATACGAAAATCAACCCAAAGCGTATCGAGTTGTTGCGGATCATACCCGCACGGCAGTATTTATCCTTGGTGATAATTACGGCATTACTCCGTCTAATGTCGACCAAGGCTATGTGCTGCGAAGATTGATTCGCCGAGCTGTTAGATTCGCAATGCAATTGAGTATTCAAGAAGGCGGTCTAGCGGATATCGCTAGCGCTGTGATTGACAAGTACGAGCTAATATACCCAGAGCTGCAAAGCAATCGCGATAAAATTATTAGGGAACTCCAGGCGGAAGAAGCTCGTTTTCAAAAAACGCTCGCGCAGGGACTTCGTGAATTCGATAAGCTTTCGATTTCATTAGTAAATGGTCAAATAGACGGTGCAGCTGCATTCAAACTTTATGATACGTATGGGTTTCCCATCGAATTGACCATGGAACTGGCAACAGAGCGTTCCATCGCCATCGATCTGGAAGGATATCTAGAGAAATTTCAGAAGCATAGAGAGTTATCTCAAGCCGGAGCAGCCCAAAAGTTTAAAGGCGGTTTAGCAGATAATTCTGCACAGACGGCAAATCTGCATACGGCAACTCATCTTCTGCATGCTGCACTACGAAAGGTTCTCGGAGATGAGGTGGCGCAAAAGGGCAGCAATATAACGGCTGAGAGACTGCGCTTTGATTTTTCGTTCCATCGTAAAATGACTGAAGAAGAGATCGTGGCAACCGAGCGGCTGGTCAATGAAGCGATTGCCGAAGGCGTCGGGATTACGTTCGAAGAGATGACGCTTGAAGATGCACGTAGAACAGGGGCTATTGGTCTATTCGAGAGCAAGTATGGCCAGATGGTAAAAGTATATACGATGGGCAAATTCTCCAAAGAGATATGCGGCGGTCCTCACGCGGTGAATACGGCTGACCTTGGTACTTTTAAAATTGTTAAGGAAGAGAGCTCGTCTTCTAGCGTAAGGAGGATAAAGGCAGTACTTGAAAGCACTGATGCTTTACGCTAACGGGACACGATAGCTCAAGCAAAATAAGAAGGCAGCTGATCATTGTGATCGGCTGCCTTTGTTAAATTAACGGGCAGGATAGTTCTAAGGAGGGTATTCTGAAGTTTAGAACAAATCTTTTTTTTAGTCAGTCATCAATCAAGAAAGAAGAAGCATTGATTTCTTGTCATTGGAGCAAATGATGGAGAGAGACTGGGGTTTTCGGTAAGAATAAGTCAGAAAGAAACTCAATGAATAGGAGAGTGTATTATATGTATGGGTTCCCAGGGCAGGTCGATTACTACTCGCGAAGCACGTGGTGTGCGCGTACGATGTCCTCCATGCTGACTGCCCGTTTTGCCGTATACGTCTCTTCCATTCTCTCGATCACACTCCCACTTCGCTGCCAGGTAAACGTTGATCCATCCGCTACCCTTATTTACGTATTTCTATCATTGTATCACTTTTCATGAAAATATCCCGCCCTTTTCTGGCAAGCTTTCGGAAAAAAGTCCATTTTCGCAACAAGCATAACCCGGACGCACAGCGGACACCCGTATATGGCAATGAAGGACCGGACCTTCCCCCTTTAAAAAGGGTTGACTTTCCTCTAATGCTTTACTACTATAAAGCATGAAATTTAAACTATATTCTGGGAGGGATTTTTGATGAAGAAGAAAGTAATGTATGGGTTATTGGCAGGCACGCTCACGCTGGGGATCGGTACAGGCGCTATGGCATCGTCAGCTTTGGAGCCCATCAAAGCCTATTTGAACAGCAAGATTTCCCTGAAGTTAAACGGTACGGTGGTAACGCCGAAAGACGCAAACGGGAAAGCCGTGCTGCCGATTACCTACAACGGCACGACATACTTGCCTGTGCGAGCTGTAGGCGACCTGATGGATATCGACATTCGTTATGACAGCGCAACTTCTTCAGTACTGATTGGCGGCAATCAGGGAGCCCCGTCCGAAACCGCCAGTCCGTTATTATTAAGCACGCTTGGAGCCTCCGTATTGGGGACATCGGCTTGGCACACCAAAGATTCCAGCGATACGGTCTATAAAGGCAAGGATTATAAAGACGTTTATTTACATACCGATTCGGCCAAACAAGGCAGCAGCTTCCAGATCATGACGGGTAAAAAATATGCCAAACTGCATCTTGAGCTGGCCGTGGTTGGCGGCGCGCAAGAAATCGTAATAATGGACCACAACAACACAACGCTCAAAAAGGTGTCCCTGGCTGCTGAAGATGGTCTGGTCGGCGTAGACGTCGATGTATCCGCTGCCGATTTTATTTTTGTGGAGATCGTTGATGAGGGTCCAGGCACTTCCCTGTTTGTTCCTCTGACTAGTTCCTATTTGACAAAATAAGCCCTTGCGATGATACGCGCGGGCGGAAGGCCATGATATTTACAGACGAAAGCCAGGGGTTAGTGACCCCCGGCTTTCGTCTGTCTATCTGTATGATCTGTATTAGCTCTGACAAACAGCTGCTTATACCTGTTAGGGTGAGATCACCTGCTTGTTAGTCCATCGGAATCACGATGACGTTCCCCGTTTGCGTGGTGATTGTAATCTGACGCTGCAAGATCTCGACGCCCAGCCCCTCTTTCACGGCTTCCATGGAAGGCCCCTCAATGGCGGGAGTGCCGGGAGCGCTGGGGGTACCAATTCGAGTAAAGTGTTTTAATGATAGCTGCGATAACGTTTTGGAACATACTTACCCTTCTTATGACAACACACCTCGTATGGATGGTACTTGTCCTAAGTGCAATAAGGGGTACTCCAGGAAGGTCAACAACATAGATGATTGAAAAAAAGAAGTAAGTATCATCATCATCAACTACTACTGTCTAATGACACAAAGTTACCTACATATTTAAAGTAAAGAAATCCTGATGGAGGCTTTTGTTATTTATGTAGGAGAAATTGTGTCATGAAAAAATGCACAAATGTGCCTACATTGTAGGATAATGACACAAAAATGCCTACATTCTGGCGGGACTAACAGTACGTATGTTGAACCAGTACGCCCGGGTACAACCTTATTCAAATTAAAACAAGCCAAAATGAAACGTTAGCGCCCGAGAATGGCTCCGCCGTCAATAAGCTAACTTTCAGATTGTCTTAGGTGACTGTTTTGATGGTATCGTCACTTTATTATTTTGTGGCGGATCATGTTAGGGATGAGACATGATTTTTCCGCAGGCTGTGCAAAAAAGAAGGTTACAATGGTATTTGAATTCGCTATATTTGGGGAGCATTACGAGTCTGCTGAAAATATTCTCCAGCACTCTAAAACATGCATAACATTAGCATTAGTCTCGATTTGACGGATCTGGCTCTCGCTAAATCTAATTTCCCCTTTAGACCAACTCTGACCCATTTCATTCCCCAACCTTTCCTGTATATCGATTATAAACGTAAAATGACCCGAGAGAGGGCACTTTTTCAAAGTGTCCATCTCTCGGGTCACAGTTCAGGTCAGCAGATGCAAGCTGGATTAATCTCTTTAGTTTTATCGTATCAAAAGAGATAACCAATTCGCTTTTGATTACATTTTGAACCATTTCCAGTTTGATAATAAATTCATTCTTGATTTCGGTTCAGGTACTGGGGCCAATTAACGTCCCAAGTATAATCCATCAATAACAGGGGAACATACAGTTGTTAAAGAATTTAATCAAAGGGGAATATTCTTGAGAAAGTTGTTAATTCATAATACGGACAATATAAGACCAAAACAACCCCAAAAATGTGAGCAGTATATGGGGACTTTGGGATTGATATAAACAGTTTTCTCCAAAAGTCGTTTGCGTAAAAAAATAATTACATAAGAGAAAATTAGGGGCAATTGTTCAATAACAAGTTGTTAAAATAACAATTAAAACATGTAAGTCTTAAAAGGAGGGTAGAATTCGTATGAGTGAAAACCAACAATCAGAATATAGTCAAACTCAGGCTCCTGAAGTCGGGGAGCAAACCATTTCGGAATTTGAACAACCACCGACTCATCCCGACAGAAACAGCACTCGAGTAAAGTCGGAAGAGATTCGCTATCCCAATGCAGATCAGTTGTATAAATAGAATAAAAGGTTTCAGAAAGATACGTTAGATATATATTTAAACCTTAATCTTCGGTGGATAGTGAGTCACCTCAACACAATTCACAGAAAGAGGGCTTCATGGAGATAATTCGCCCCGCGATAACCGAGGATTGGCTCGTTTTGTCGAGGGACAAAAACATGGTCCCATTGAAAGTCGCTAAATTGGCGGCTTTTTTTGTTTATCGGGTACTTGTACGTGTTTACAGGCATGACCCGCAGTATTCTTTGACAATTGCAGAGGCTTTAAGAATTTGCCTTATCGCAGCTGCATGTTATGAAAACCAGGAAAACTGGAGGGAATTTATTGGGGCATGTCTCACTGAGTTGGCATTTTCCAAGTTGGAAAGGGCTAAAGTTAAAGTGTTTCTTTCACACTTACAATGTCTTTGTCATGTAGTTCCCGAGTTATGGGTTACATGCGAGAAAGCGGAAGCTGCTCTGAGAGCATTAAACGATAGTTAAAAATCATAGGGAATAGAATTTCTCATTAATGATTGTCGGTTTAGTATGGAAAAAGTCAAGACACAACATACATCACGTTCATTGTCTGTAATGGCTTTCAAGGATCCCGAGGGAGTTGTATATTGATAAGGAAGAATACAACTTCTGGAAGCGTGGGGAGAAGCGCTTTGGGGATATTGGGATGCATGGGGGTATTTTGTTCTAGGACTATTCAACCCCGTACTACCAGGTGCAGAAATAGTTATATAGTGGTGTGAAGTAATGGCCCAAATGAAACTTGGTTCCATTTGGGCTACCAAATTACTTTGATCAGAAAGGATGAACAATATGTCAGAAGAGCTAATAGTAGATGAGTCTCGATTTACACAACTCGCATCTATAGAACCGCAATATGACAGTTTGAGGATAAGCAATCCATCGGAAATACAAGTAGATGGTGAGGCTTTGATTGAGCATCTGAAACGGATGAAAGGCATTGATAAATTTGAAAAACTGATAATCGACTATAATTCTTCTTTAAAAAATCTTAGTATAGTAAGCGCATTTACTAATCTGAAGATTTTGTATATATATGGACAACATATTCAATCATTTGATGGGATTGAATCGTTTACTAAAGGTGAATATATTAAAATTAAAACCCACTCGAATCGTCGCAGAGATATCTCTCAGCTTTCTAATACAACAGTAACTGGCATTGATCTTTATGTAGAGCGAAAAGAGGATTTACTGGCTATTGCTGGGTTCAAATATCTTAAAACAATAGACATCTATCGCTCGATGGAGCCTGATTTAGAGGAATGGAAAGACGTTCATTTTGAAAATTTGTCATTTAAGAAATGCAAATTTAAAGAATTAGGAAATACAGCAGCAATATCAGGTTTAACTACTATAAATGTATTAGGTTGTCGTAGTCTAGAACGTTTTACAGGGAATAACCGGAGGATTAAAAGGCTGGTTGTAGATGACTGCAAAAAGCTGGATTTACGTACGTTAAAGACTTTTGAGGGAATAGAGACCTTAATAGTAAACAGCTGCCCGAATGAAATGAATCTAACAGAGATCGGCGGGCTAAAGAATGTTAAGCATATTGATTTTATTTTATGCGGAGTCCAGGTTGATCTAATTCATCTAAAGGAGTACTTTCCTAATTTAGAATCACTGCATATCTCACAGATGAAAAAAGACTATGGAATGCAATTGAAGGAACTAAATCCTGATGTGGAGATTTCAAGTAGATCTTTTAGGCTTGTGTAGCAAATGGACGGAGATTGGAAAAGGTCCCCGTCCATTTTTTCTCTACAGAGTCGCTTTATAAACAAGTGGACAATAGGTAATATGTGTCAAGCCACAGAACGATGTGAGTGGAGCTTAGAGAGAAAATATCTATTGACCCTGTACTTAAGTACAGGGTTTATACTACAGGTGAGGTGAAGCAAATGCAGTTTTGTATCGGAGAACTTGCTGATAGGTGTAACGTTAACAAAGAAACCATTAGGTATTATGAACGAATCGGTCTAATTGCAGAACATTCACGTACCGATTCAGGCTACCGAATTTATTCAGAGCAAACAGCTAACCGTATAAGTTTCATTAAACGTATGCAGGAATTGGGATTCGCTTTAAACGAAATCAACAAATTGTTAGGTGTTGTTGATCGAGATGAAGTAAAGTGCCGCGATATGTATGATTTCACTGTTCTAAAGATAGAGTATATCCAACGTAAAATTGAAGATCTCCAAAGAATTGAACGAATGCTTGTGGATCTTAAAGAAAGATGCCCCGAAAACAAAGATATTTACGAATGCCCTATTATTGAAACAGTGATGAAATAAAAAATTGAATAAGGAGTGATCAAAATGGATAGTTGTTGCCAAACATCCACTGAGAAGCCAACAACACCTTCTCAATGCCCCACTTGTCATCAAAAGGGTAAAAGTATTCAATTGATTACACTCAAGGCTATGCTTCAACCAACCGTATTAGAAACTATCCACCCTGAATTGAATTACTCTTTTTGCACTAATTCGTCTTGTGAAGTAGTATATTTTAGTGATGTGCAGACCTTTGGCAAAGATACGCTAAAAGTCTCGATATTCCAAAAAGACGAATCAATGGATGTGCCTGTTTGCTATTGCTTTGGATGGACAAGAGAACGTTTAATTCAAGCAGTTAAAGACAATAAGCAACCGATTGACCATATACGAGAACAAGTTCAAGCTAATCGGTGTGGCTGTGAGGTTAATAACCCCCAAGGAGCCTGTTGTTTGGGTAATGTTACTAAATTCGTTCGGAGCCTTGACAAGAGTTAGTCTCTTGTCAGCAATTCTTACGATTATAATTTAACGCAGCTGTCTAATGACACAAAGTTACCTACATATTAAATGAAGAAAGCCTGATGAATCAGGCTTTTTGTTATTTATGCTAAGGATCCGTTAAATCGCATTTTTTGTTAGTTTACACTTCACTTTCTATTGCATAAATGAGATATTATTTCAAGGCTATTACGTAAATAGTAAGACCGTATCCCCGGCGAAATTCGATTTAGCCGTATGTGGCTGATACCCAAAGGTGCGAAAAAGCCCCTGAATGGCAGACTTAAAGGAGTTAAAACATTGGAGGACGCAGATGATAAGAATAGCAATATGTGATGATAATATAAATCTGACAAATTCTACTGAAAATGATATAAGCAATATTGGTAACGAAAAACTTTCATGTGATGTATTTCTTAGTGGTGTTGAGTTGATAAAGTATCTGGAATCCAATCAAGAACCTTTTAACATATATTTAATGGATATTGAAATGCCTTTACAGAACGGAATTGAAACTGCTGCCTACATTCGTAAAGCAGACAGAAATGCTCTTATTATCTTTATTACCAGTCACAAGGAGTATGTTTACGAGGTTTTTGAGGTACTACCATTCCGATTTTTGTGCAAGCCGGTACAGTTTGATTCTTTGAAAGCTGTATTGCAGGATGCAATCGAGCATATCCACAACGAAAATAAGATTTTCTTTTTTCAGATTGGGCATGAAAATAGACAATTACCTTATAGGGAAATTGTCTATTTCGAGGGAGCCGGGCGAAAGGTGCGTGTCCACAACACAAATGGTATTGCGGAATACTATGGGCAAATTTCAAAAGTCATGTCTATATTGGATATTAACTTGTTTACTCAAATCCACGCTTCCTATATTGTGAACATGGCATATATCCGCGCAATCCGACAAGACGAAATTGAACTTGCAGAAGGTGTAAAGCTACCGATAAGTCGGAAATATCAAGTTTCATTAAAACACGCGCATGTTTCTTTTCTGAAACGGCGGGGAGGTTTGCAATGAATATTTTTCCGTCTGTTGATTTTGTATATTTATTTTTGTTGCAGTCCGCGTTCGGGCTTGTAGATATGACATTGTTTACCCTCGTGTATGAACGTATATATGGCCGGCCTGTTATCAACAGAGGTAAAGTATATGCTTTGGCACTTGTCTTAGGAGCAATAACTGCCATCGTTTGGCGATTGTTGCTGGAGTATTACCACCCAACTTCTACGCCGGTAGCGACGGTTATTAGCAGCCTCCTGCTGCTGCCTCTTTATCGTAAATCGAACTGGCTCAAAAAGATCCTGTTCAGTATTGTACTGTTTGCAGTGGCCTGTTTTTGGATATCGGCTTACGATATGTTTGTCACTCCAATGGCTCATAAAAACTATTGGCTTATAGAGGCCTTGTATCATGTAGGTTTCTGGATGATTCTTGCGACAACGGGTTACATTGGCCGTAAAAGACGGCAAGCAGTTCCGCTCTCTATGTGGGCACTTCTTGCGGCTATATCGGCTATTAGTATTTTGGTATACATTGGGTTGTTCTATCACATTATGAGCCGTGAGGGGCCTTATGCCTACATGATTGAAATTATGGTCCTGCTGGCTTTACTGTTTATTAACATTTCGCTATTTGTGTTGTTCGACCGCTTTGCCGCTTTTACCGAGGCTGACCGGGAACGATATTTACTGGAGCAGCAATTACAACTGCAAAACAAGCATTATCAGCAATTAGAACGGCTTCATGGAGAAATACGTACCCTACATCACGATATGCGGAACCATCTGAATACCGCGGCAACGCTTGCTCTGCAAGGAGAGCAGGAAACTCTGGAACAATATTTGCGAGAGGTATCTTGCCGAATAGGTATCTATGAGCAATCGGTATTAACGGGTAACCCGGCTTTGGACGCTATTCTTAATATGAAAATTATGGAACTCAAGCAGTCGGGGATCGTCGTGAAAACAGATATACATATACCCCCAAATTTGAACATTACGTTTGAGCAGGTATCTACGATTTTCGGTAATTTATTGGATAACGTACAAGAGGCTTGTGAAGTTCTACCGGAACAAGAACGTTGGGCGCGTATTACTTTATTTTTTATAAACTGGTCATTGGTTATTAGCATTGTAAATGCAGCATCAAGAGAAGTAAGCGAATGGGAGGGCTCTTTACCAGCAACAAGCAAGCCAAACCGAATAAACCACGGATTGGGGCTAAAAAGTGTACAACAAAAAGTTGAGTTAAGCGGGTCACTTCATATAGAAAGCAAACCGGATTCTTTTTCAGTAGAAATTGTCCTATATGGCCTATAAACCAATTTTAACGAATATAATGTTCAATTTTGACATGTTCAAAAAGTCCTCTTTGTGTTGCGCTATAATGTTTGAAAAAACACGCGATACTAGGAGGATTTTTTATGAAAAAATTTATAATATTGTTCATAGCAATAACATTGGTCGGCTGTAGTGAAGTCATATCTTTTGAGGCTTCCACAAATGACGATACCACTGATAGTTTGCAACGATTTTCATGTATAAAGATATATTCTGCGGCAAATCAAACATTAATTAACACTATTGAAGATGAAGATATCTTAATTAAATTTAATCAGAATACTGCTTTTGCAGAACAGTGGACTAATACAGATACTGATGACTATATAGACCAGCAAGAGAAAATTCGGCAAATGTTGGAGGATTACGAACCGCAATACATAATCACATCTTTCAAAACACCAGCGGCGATTGTTAACGATGGGAACCTAGAACAAATATCAAATATTACCATTTACAAAGATACGAATATGATTAAGATGCAGATATCGCCTGATACAATAAAAGGTTTTAGAGTTCCGTCCGAATATTTAACCGACTATTTTGAGATTACCGACGAGGTTAGGGATTTCCTTATTTCTTTAACCAGGAGTGGGGAATCACCAGCAACGAGTTCAAATTAAGTTTCTACCTCTGGAAAAGAACAAGACCAAGCACATTATCATATTACATGAAAGGACGGGCAGGATAGCCCTGTCATCTACATCAGAGTGAGCACTGAGGAGCAAGCATTGCAGGGGTACAGCCATGAAGCTCAAGTCGAAGTGTTAAGGCAAGATGTCGGCAGGAATCCAGAAAGTTTCCAGCAACGATGACGTACATCGGAGCTTCCGATGTGACGCCGTAAACGTTTGTCAATTCCACTGTCGATTCACCGACTGGAGTGCCCCGCGTCGTCTACGACATCACGAGCAAGCCGCCAGCGACGATCGAATGGGAGTAATGAAAGAAACTCCGAAAACCCACTACATTCAAGGGTTTTCGGAGTTCTTTTTTTAGAGTCAACCCTGCACAGGGCTGGTCTTTATTTCATAGATTTTTTGGAGCGTAAGGACATGCTTCGTCTTCTCGTCATCGTCCTCTGTGTGGAGATACCACTCCACAAGCCTGTACCCGAATACGAGAAGGATCAGCTCGTAGACGCAGTGATCGGCGATAGGGGATACATCCGCATACTCAGAAAAGCCTTTGTAATACGCGGGGACACATCGCTGGTAGTATTCGACCATGTGATCGATATCCGCTTCATCCGCAATCAGGCTTGCGAGATCCTCGCCCAGGTAGCCCCATCCGGATGTATCCCAGTCGATGAGCGCGATTTTCCCGTCGGCATAGATCAGGTTGGTCACCCAGAAGTCCCGATGGCATAGCACGAGGGGCAATTTTTCGATGCGGGCGAGTATCTCGTCTGCGTGCTCATCGATGTCAATGAGCATTTGCCGCACGTGCTGCGGGAATTCGCAGTCCTCCGAGCGTATATAATCGTAGACGACCGGCCATGACCGGTAATGCAGATACGTATTCTTCATGAGATCCGCATGGCTCAGGTTGGTCAGGCTCTGCAGCACAGCGGGCTGCTCCACATACAGCTTGCCTTGATAGCGTCCTAACTCCAGCGCGGCCTGTTCATACATGTCACCGGTCAAGTCTAAACCGGTTACGCCATCGATAAATTCCAGCCACAGCTGAAATTTATCTTCTTCGGCATTGATCTCGGCGTGATAACATGTCGGCCAGCGGAAGGCATCCGAGAACGTCGCTCCCAAGTCAGACGCATAGAGATCATATTCCCGGCGCCATGAACCCGGATCGCCGTAACGCTCCCATTTCTTCTGGATTTTCAGCACGATACGGTACGGCAATTTTTCGCCATCCGCGGTTTCAGCGATCCCCGTTACCAGGGACACATTTCCCACAGTTCCGCCCTGTAACGGCATGGTTTGGCAGTCGGCCGAGATAATATCCTTCTTGAACCGTCGGCTTAAAGCATAGATCAGCGTTTCGAATTTAATATTCATTTCTTCCATCCTCCGTTTTTCTTCGTTTGCTTGCTCCACATGGTGATCGTTTTGTTTCGAGCCCTCTTGTCGATGAGGTAGCTCGTTTTATCCTGGACATACTTGTTCTCATGATGCTGGGCAACATAATGCTCCCACCGTTCACGCGGCAACGAACCGTCGGCAAGTGCGGCGAGAACGGCACAGCCCGGCTCGGCCTGATGGCGGCAATCCGTAAATCGGCATTGCGGGAACCATTCCTCCACATCGGTAAAGCTTGCGCGTATGCCTTCGTCGGCATCAAAAAGCCCAAGCTCACGCATACCCGGCGTATCGATGACCATCGTACCGGAGGGGAGCATGAACAGCTGACGGTGCGTTGTCGTATGCCGCCCCCGGCTGTCGACCTCCCGTATCGCCTGAACCTTCATTACGTCCTGTTCTATCAACGCATTTAGCAGAGACGATTTACCGACGCCCGACATGCCGAGAAAGACGACTGTTTTACCAGGCATCAAGTAGGGATCGAGTTCGTTCAGCCCCAGGCCTGTATGACTGCAGATCGCGTGAACCGGCACATCAGGGATGCTTTGTGTGACTTCTGCGAGCAGGAGATTATAATCTGGGGCGAGATCAGCCTTGGTTAGAATGACGACCGGCTGGCCGCCGCTCTGCCTGGCTTGTGTCAGGTACCGCATGATGCGGGTAACGTTGAAATCCCAATTCAGAGAAGAAAGGATAAACACATAGTCAAAGTTGGTTGCAACGACCTGTTCCCGCACGGTTTTGGCATAGCCTGCGGCATGCCCTGAGTAATCCGCGCGTGAGAACTTGGAGCGGCGGGGCAGTACCGTAACGATGAGAGAATCTCCGCTCTCGTTGTAGTGCAGCAAGACAAAATCACCGACGCACGGAAAATCTACGCGCGTTTCCGCGCTGTGATAGAACGCTCCTTTGAGCACCGCCGTTACTTCGCCGCGCTCGGTCATGACCGTGAAGCGCTCGCGCCGAAGCTCCGTCACCCTGCCGGGCAATAATCCGCCTTGAATTGCTTCTATCTCTGTGTAGCCATAGGTTTTCAAATCCATCATAGTTTTTTTGTTAGCTCCTTTAATGTTGTTTTTTGGACGCAAAAATGCCACGGACAAGCAGCCTCTAAAGAAGCTGCTGTCGCGCGGCATCAGGACGCAAAAAAGATACGACCTTCATCGTATCCTGCAAACAGCAATATTCACGAAAGGTTACTTTGGATGGCATACCAAATAATACGGGTGTTTTCCCGTTTTTTTCGCGTATGCCTGCTATTCAGTTTTAAGACCAAACCACCATATAAGTAGTTGCCATTAAAAAACATCTCCCTTCGTGTTAGGAACTTGCTTATCGCTAAGCTGTCTATAAAATAACCTATTTTGGAAAATAAATCAACCTAATAGCGCAGATTGTGTCAGTCAGCTCCATCGAGTCTGCCGTTGATACTTGTGATACGGTTCACCGTGAATTATCCTACAATTTATTGCATAGATTAACTTATTTACAGTTCTCTCGATGCTCCAATAACCCATCTTTAATCGTAGTGGAGCGCGAAAGAAAGTACCTGCTGGTGCTGAGTCAATAATTCTTTGGGATGGTATATCAGAGATCGGCTAAATTTGCAGAAATCGACAAAAAACTCATTGAATACTCGTAATTAATCATACAACTAACGGGAAACTATAGTTCAACACTGAGAGGGGCTGTCGCTAGGCAGCCTTTCGTTACGCTAACGGGCAGGTGATGATAGAATAAAGGGAATCACGATAACAGGAGGACTGACATGTTGCCTTTTCCAGCTGAAACTAGTCGCAAAGAAAAATTGGATTTTATAAATGAGATAAAGAACAAGTTACTAGAAAAATACGACGAGGACATTGAGGCAATTGGTATCTATGGTTCAGTTGCTCAAGAAAAAGAGGGGCCTTATTCAGATATAGAATTGCACATAATTAGTAGAGATGGAGCGAGTATACCTAGCCGTGAATTAATTTTTCATCCGTTTAAATTAGAGATTTCTACAAAGCAGAAATCAGAATGGTTAGATCAAGCAAGCGCGGTGGACGATGGATGGGCGATTAAAATGGGTAGTTTCATACATATTACCTCCTTGTATGATCCAAATGGCATATTTAATAAGGCGAAAGAGGTTGCACTCTCAGTACCCGAAGAAGTATTTAGAGAAGTAATAGCAGAATTTATGGTTTGGGAGCCGTACGAAACTATGGGCAAGATTCGAAATACCCGAATTTCCAATAACCTCTCTTATCTGCCCCGTGCAGTTTTTGATTTCACATGGCAAATTGCTAAATTGATTGGATTGTTGAATAAACAATATTACACTAGTAGATCCGTGACTCTGGAAGAATCCATAGAAAAACCAATCAAGCCAGAAGGATATGTTGAGTTAGCAAAAAAAGTAATAAATGGTGAGCTGTCTGACAAGGAAGAGCTTTATCTACTATGTGAAAACTTGTGGTTTGGTTTGAATAATTTGCTTGAAGAACTAGGAATTGAATACCGAAGCGATATTTTAGAACTGTGAAAGTCTATTATAAAAATTACCTAAAGCATTGAAATAACGGGAAACGATAGGGATCCAGCCAACATTTTAACGTTAACTTAGCTAGTCAGAAAGGGCGACTTTACAGTATTCAATGTAGAGTTGCCCATTCTTTTTATTTCATCAAATACTAGATATTACATCCACGGATATGTAAACAGAAAGGAGAAGGGGATGATGTATTTAGGCTACCGTTTCATAGAAAAGGGCGGTCGTTACTACCGGGGCGATCCGTTGGCTACCGTAGAGGTCATTCACGCCTATGTCCAAGAACATAAACGAAGCTTTCCAGAAATCCTGATTACGGATAATACAAGCTCTGATCTCTTGGTACATGTGTTAGATGGCCGTATCGAGTTCCCCAAGCAATGGGCGCTGATGGAGATTCAAAGGGAAAACTTAGTTTGGGCTTGCTGAAACGGTGCGCGATTGTGGAACACTATAAATAGAAAATGATCAAACTTTTTATAAAAAATAATTTTTGAGGTTAATATATCCTGTATTGTAAATATATGCTATAATTAATTGACCGGTGCTTAATTTTTACAAATAATCCAGAATGTAATCTTTGAAATCTTTGGGGTGAATCAAATGAATGATCAGATTTCCATAATAAGGACTGCATTGGAAAATTATCTTAGAGATTCGGATATATCACTTTCAAATTTTGCAATGATTTCTGGGGTTAATTCAGGGTCACTTAGCCGAATTTTGCATGGTACTAAACCGATGTCGATGAGAGAGCTAGATAATATCACAGCCGCTATGGGGCAGCCCGAGGGCTATTTCTTCAGGGAATATGTTGAAGTGTGCTTTTATCAATCTAAAGTGACTTGGCGTAGAGTCAGACCATTTATTTATCGTTGTGCTGAGTTGAACAAGATAGACTGCATTGATAAGATAGTCAGTAAAATTCTTGAGGATCTTACCTACGTTCCAATGTTGTTTGATGTGGCAGAAGATCTATTCGTTAAGAAAAACTTCCTAGCAGCTAACGTCATATATAGAGGAATCAGTGAGAGTGAGAAATACCAACACTCAGAGAGGTTGGCTCTTTGTCAGTATCGATTATTTCATATTTCGCTGGGTGAGGATTTGGACTCCAACTATAGAGCAGCAACATTGTTTGAGGGTTATGTAGATCGTCTGGAAGTAATTGATCGCTTAGGAGCAATTGTAAAATTAGCTCATGTTTTTGGGGCACTAGGACGATGGAACAAAGTCGATGCGCTCGCGCAAGAGTTATATCGGATCGCACAACTTCAATATGAGCTGAAGCTAGAGAATAATCACAAGCAACAAAATAATAGCCGGCCAACGTATTATTACATTCTATATTCTCATCTGATGAGAGCCGCAGTATGTGAAGAATATGGACAATACGATCAAGCTCTGTTACATACATCGTTATATGCGGATACGAGTTGGATTCGGGAGAACACCAAAGAGTCTGCAACGATAATCAAGCAATTCAAGGAATGGGCACATGTAAACGTACTTCTCTACCGTTTACAATCAGGAGAGTTACATGTATTACCTGAATATATTGAGCAGATTGCGACAAAAGAAGAAGAGTTACCCGTAGCACTCTATAAGATTCTTAATGTGGCAAACCGATACACTACTAATATTGATGATGTTTTGTCTCGATTTTCTTCATATATTTCTTACAGAACAATCCCAGGGTATAGTGAATCTGTCCTGCTAGAACAGCATGCTAAATTATTGATAGAATTAGGAGTATATTATCTGCGAAATAAACCAGAGATGGGCATAGAAACTATACTACAAGGATTGGGATTCTCTGTTAAGATCAATAACGATAAGAATATAATCAAATGTATGACTATTTTTGAAGAGTATAGAGGATTGTCAACATCAGAGGAAGAAAACAAATATAAATATATAGTGAATGAGGTGAAGAAACTTCATGAAAAAAACAATAACCACTCTGCTTGTAGTGTGTAGTCTGAGTCTTACCTTCTTTCAAGTCGAAGGACCGAATGCAGTAAATAATCCATATCCTGAAATTACGGCTTTAACACATGGCTGGGGATCTGGAGATACTTAATTCATTCCAGATAATCCGGTCAAACGGATTAAAAAACCACCAGCTGCCAGGCGAACACCTAAATGGCCGTCGCGGAACGAACAGAACGTGCATTTTTACGAGAGCTGGGATGCATGTCATCCGCAGTGGCGAACGTTTGTGTTAGAAGACTGATGAATTGTATATGACATAGATAAGCCACCTGGTTCCTTTCCAAGTGGCTTATTTACCTAGCTACATATTTGATTTTTTCGTTTTATTCCTTGGAAAATCAGCATAAACGCCATTAAGAAAAATAAAATATTGACTGAACTTAAAGGCTGTTTTCCTAAAAAATCCTTAATTATAAGATAAGATTGGATAACCAAGATAATTGATGCATATAGAAAATACATATTGGATTTATCTTTAAATTTCCGGCCAAGTAACTTAATTATCAATGTAAATGCAATGGCATAGATGGTGATTATCCCAACAAGGATAAGAGCTAAGATCGATAAGTTCATAAAATCAGCCCCCTTACATTTATTGTTAATTACATTTTATCACATTTGTTGTTTGAAACATAATAATTTTGGTATTTTGAACAGAGTCATTAATTTAAAGGAGTTAACTAGATATTAATGATTCTTGGTACGCTGATGCATAAGGTTTTGATGCTTTTCAATAAAAAGTAAAAAAAGATGGTACTTAGGGAAAGAGACAGGGTTACTCTTAGCCTCGTTTCCAAACGTTCAATCTAGAAAGTACTTCCGAAAAAAACATGAGTCACAGCGTTACTGTTACGGTTTGGTGCAGCTCCACAACGACAAATAGGGCTAGTCACAGGGTTGCTGATTTATTCTCTTAGAAAATGGAACAAAACGTTTCGGAGAATTGAAACGACCAATGGTCCGATATGGTATAAATGTCAAATTGAATAGTTTAGGGACGCTCGAAAATGAGCGTCTTTTTCTGTCGCGGGGACAAGAACATGGTCCTTTTACCAATTAGACATATCTAATTATAATTCGACAGCTATTTCATTAAGCTAACGGGCAGCATTGTTTAAGATCATACTCGGTGAACCGTATCACAAATAAGGGCAAGTTTTTTTGCGGAGTTCCTTGCGGGGCATGGATTTGTATATATGTGTGTAGGTTTCGGGATATGGTAACACTGGAAAGGTACACTGGGCTATCGTATTTTGAGCGCACCATCCTCGTCACATCCCACGGAAGGAAGAGGGCTTCGTGAACGGAGGAGGCTCCCCGAGGCTAGGAAAGAAAAGTGTCAGAAGTGTAGATGCTGGCAGCGAACGCGCTACTGACGGTACTTTCGCTTTGCAGAAAGGGAGAGGATCTAGATCACGATCGTAAAGGGCGAGGGGTACTTGCGTCTGGACAAAGAAAAAGCCCCGTCCACCTTGTCGGTGGACGGGGCTGCGACGACCAGACACTGTCGTAGCGTCTCGTCAAATTCCAGTTCAATGCCTCGAAGCTTTTGGCCTTGCTGAACGGCTATATGCTTCACAATGGTTTGAATTAGGGTCTTCTGTGTTTCGACCGGAGAGGTCTGTAGAAGCCCGTTGAAGTCGCCGAGCACTTTGCGTACAAGTTGAAGCGGGATGGGTTCCGCCCGATTTTCGTCAAGCTGGCGTTCAGCTTCGGACTTTCGGTTTGCAAGTACGTCGTACTTCGACTTCAACTGGTTGATGCGCTCGACCAGCATGTCGTTGTCGATCGCGTCGCTTTCGTAGAGGGTAAAGTACCTCTGCTTCTGGGAGTCTAGCGTTTTCAACTCGCGCTCGATTGCGGCCAGCTCTTTTTGAAGCGGAGCAACGCTCTTGCTCCGCGACTTATTGAGGCTTACGACAATGTCGTCCAGCAATTTTGGCGTTTGTACTACCGCCGCGATCCGTTCGATTACATAGCTTTCGGCGAAGTCTGCTTTGACTGAGTTGGAGTTACAGACGCGACTCCCCTTGTTTCGAAAGTTACTGCAAATGTAGTATCTTCGGACGACTTTTTCCCCGCTTTTCAGCGTGTCATTTACACGATGGGCGACAAGCGTTGCTCCGCACTGGGGGCATCTCATGAGCCCCGTCAGAAGGTAGATGCCGTCGAAATTTCGAGGAGCGGAGACGGCCTTCTTCTTGTAGAACTTCTGAACAGCCTCCCACAATTCCAGGCTAATGATCGGTTCGTGCTCACCTTCAACGACAATGGGATCTTTGTTTGTCCCTTTCCGCCGTTTCTCATTCCAGTTTTCCCGTACATTGTAGCGGATTTTGCCAATGTAGACGGGGTTGTTGATGATCGTTTTGACAGCGACGCTACTGAAGGCGTTCCCCGGCTTGGTCTTGAATCCTTCGGCGTTCAGTTGGTTTGCTATGCTTCGCAAACCTTGTCCGCTCCCGTACATCCTGAAGATTTTCCGTACGAGTTCTGCCTCGATGTGATTGATCTTCAGGATGGAGTCCTTGCCGCGACCGCTTTCCACCTCGACTACGTCGTAACCAAGGACCGTACCGCCACTCCATTTCCCTTTTCTAGCCCTCTGTTTCATGCCCATTTTGACGTTTTCCACGATGGTATTCCGCTGGAATTCAGCGATTACACCAAGCATCTGGATGTTGAGTTTGCCGGAGGCTGTCTCGGTATCGAAGTCTTTCTCCGAGTAGCTGCGGAACTTGACGTTGTTGCGATTCAGGTGCTCGACGATTTGGAGCAAGTCAGACATCTTACGACTGATCCTATCCAGTTTCCAAACGAGCACTTCCTGAACCTTTCCTTCCTCTACAGAAGAAAATTTGGCTGAATTCGCCGAATTTCAATGATTTGATTATTTTATTTGCGATCCCTATGATCCGGCAAGATTGCCTATCGATTAGGCATCAATTCTATATGCTAATTAATAATATCTATTTGTAATTTGGGGCTTTTCGAAGAAAAAAAGAGCCTGGGCTAGTACCAGGCAGAGGGAGGCTACAACAAAAGCGTCAGTTGCGCCCAAAGCGGCAAAGCGGTACTTTCGCTTTTTTCGCTATTCTTGGTCTGTGATGTCTCCCGGGGTTGTTGAGAGAAAGGGGGCATCGTACTGACAGTGAAAAGGCTCACCCAGTTCTTTCACCCAGCGGACGGCGCTGGCTACGTCTCCGCCTTGAAAGAGAGGGGCATCCCCGAAACTTTCGTCTTCCCAAACGAAATCAGCTTGCTCGTCGACTTCGAGGAAGAAGTCGGAGCCGTCAACGTAGGGGTTCGTCCCTGTTTGAGCGTCAGTGGTTCGAAGGACTACGCGGACGCGGTGAGTCGGCTTTCGACCAGACAGTGGGTATCGGGGATTTTCTCCAAGATGGTCGGAGAACAGCTTCTGCGCGGCAAGCATGACCCACACGTTCGTCCCGTTGCTGTCGGCTGTGACGTTTTCGTTCCGATCGAACGTTTCTTTCAGTTTCTGGAGAATTAGTTCGTTTGTCGTCAGTTTCTTTCCGCTTGGTCTTTCAGCCATTGTTCGACCTCCTCGTCATGCGCTCCGACCTGCGTGAAGAACGTCATCATGTAGTCGTTGTCGTACAGCACCGCGATTTTGTACGCCTGGAGTCCTTCGCCTATGTCGAGCAGTTCGACGTACTCGGGGCAACTACCCAGCAGTCCGCCTCTTTTAGGGCTCAACCCGACATTGCCGAGGTCACGGACGTTGTCTCCAGCTTCAAGAACAACAATGTAGCCATCTCTGCCCAAGCGAAATTCGCCCTTAGCTTTGTCTTCAAGTTCGACCCTTAGTTGGGTTGAAGTAATCTTGGACAAGATCGAGGAGCGCCAGTTGAATTGCTTTGGCGTGGCGAAGCACTTTTAAATCCTGACACGTAACGATGATACGCAAAACCAATACCTCCTTAAGATACAGAAATAGCCCCGTAGAACAGGAGCTCATTGAAATAATATATAATTAAAATTCTGTCACTTTCGGTGTTGCATTTTACCCTTACGTAGTATAGAATAAATTGATGAAAAATTACTGGAAGGAGTGGGAATATGAGGAGGAAACGGAAGGCTTGTGATAAGTCGATTGTTACAATTTCATATTCTCGTTCCATTAAGACACTAAAGCATTCGTTGCTTTAGTGTTTTTTATTTGCGCGGAGGTGTTAATTTGACAAGGTACAAGAGAGTTCTTATTAAACTAAGTGGTGGAGCTGTGGCCGGAAACACGGAATTTGGTTTTGAGCCCGAAAGGTTAGACCATATTGCTAATGAAATTATGTCAGTGGTGGATCTAGGTGTAGAAGTATCATTAGTAATAGGTGGAGGGAATATTTTTCGCGGTAATATGGCGGAAAGCTGGGGAATTGAAAGAGCAGAAGCTGACAACATCGGGACGCTTGCTACTGTTATTAATAGCTTGATGCTTCGAGGAGTTCTTAAAGCCAAAACAGTCAAAGAAGTTCGTGTGATGACAGCAATACCTATTACATCAGTTGCAGAACCATACATCAGACTAAGAGCAGTTCACCATCTAGAAAAGGGCTACATAGTAATTTTTGCAGGCGGAAACGGGCAACCCTACGTTACAACGGATTACCCTTCCGTTCAAAGGGCAATCGAAGTTAATTGTGAAGCATTGTTAGTAGCAAAACAAGGCGTAGATGGTGTTCTCAATGCAGACCCTAAGTTCGACAAAGAAGCAAGGAAGTTCAGGTCACTTCACTACAACGATGTTTTAAAATATAACTTGAAGGTAATGGATCAATCAGCTTTCATCTTAGCTAGAGACTACAATCTGCCAATGCATGTGTTTAATTTTGACAAGCCGGGCTCAATGAAAGAAATTTGCGAGGGGAAAGTTAATGGCACAATAATTAGTGGTGAGTCAATTTTGGAATTGGAATGAGTTGAAGATTATGAGGGAGCATAACAGCGCTCCCTCTTTTTCGTAATACTTGCCGTTACAGACAGCGCGGGGAAAAACCGTACCATAAGTATCGGCAAGTTTTTTCCTAAAAAGGGTTTTGTACGACATCATTCCTCTCCCTGCTGATTTGCCCATTCATCTAATAAATCCATTGCCTTTAGTCGGAGAGGCCATGTTTGCTCCATAATTTCTAACATGTTGCGACTTCTCGGGCTTTTAGGGAACCGAGCGGCAAACCAAGCTTCTCGAGGTAACCGATACAAGGAAGAAATCATTTTACGTTCGGTTCGGTCTAAAGGACGGAGTTCTTCGTACCCTTTTAACAATGAATGAATGAGGATGGGATTAAAGCGAGTCGTGTTCATGAGGGCTGTTGCTACTTCAACATAGATGGATCCTAACTTAATGCGATCCCAATCAATAATGAAAAGCTGTCCGTCACCGGCAATAATGACATTCTGAGAAGTAATATCGCTGTGTATCAATGCGGGACGAATCATTTCCTTCGCAAAAAGGTCTACAATCTCCGGGCTCATTAATTCGGTCCAGGACCGATCAGAAAACTGGTTACAGGATTCTCCGAACCTTTTATACCATCTGCGGATCCATTTATTCGTTTGGTTTGCTTTTGCCATCCGTCTGCGAAAGAGACGATCGTGGTTCTGCCATAATCGAATCTGATTATAAAAGGGACCTTTAATGGGGAAGGAATGCCTGGATGTTGCATGCAAGGAGGCAAGAGCTCGTCCAAGCTTTTCAAAATCCTCTTGATTATCCATGCTTCTCCCATTTATCCATGTGGTTACATAGAAGGGTCTTCCTTGGTTTAAAGTCCACAATTTCCCGGAAATGCTCGCAAGCCATTTAGGCATGGAATTGAAGCCATTATCCATCAAATGCTGTATATAGTCTGCAGTTGTTATTATTTGATCAATTGTACCTGAGCGGAGTAAATTACTCCGGAAGAAGGGCTTCAACGCATAAGTTCCGCTTTCCGTCTGTACTCGGACGATGGCGTTCTTTCGATAAAGAGACGCGATAGAGTCTGAACGCAACGGAATCAGGCCGAAGCAGCGGACAATTTTGCGTATTCGGCTTTTGGTATAGGCATTTACCATAGGCAACATCGCCTCTTTCAAGAGAAAATGTGGAGAATAGTGCTATTTTTCAGGTTATTCATGGAGGGGGGAGCGTGTATGGTCTAGCGCCTAAGAAACCATTAAAAACTTGCCGTTACAGACTGGCCTTCTTGAAAAGTCTTTGGGCAAATACAGGAAATTCGTTGTTCATGCCGGCTTCGCGATCCTGCTCTATGAGAAGCTCCACCGTCACCATGATTTCTATATAAAAATGCGATATCGCGGCAACCGAGGACAGGAAAATAATGCCCTATACTGCTGTTATGAGATAATACAGTATTAGACTTGCCAATAGGAGCGCTGAAATAACGAATCCCTTTAAAGAAGAGAAATACACTTAACATCAAATTTTGGTTATATCGTTTTAGAAGAGTTCACTAGTAAGTCATAAGTCCATCTCCATATAGAGACAGGTAGTAGATTACTGCGGTAACGTGCGGTCATGGTTACAAAATAGCCATTGATATAACAAAAGAAAAGAGCGAGGTTCGCGGTCAGTTTTCCACGAGCGCTCGCTCTTTTTGCTACGCTGTTATCCAATTGAACAGTTTGCAGGCACAATTTGGGCAAACGTGAAGCCGGAAGTGCTGGAATGGTAATTTTTCATCCTTTCAAACCCCGTCTGCCAATTCGACAAGCCTCTGAATGCCTTCTCTCAATAGCTGCTCATTCAGATAGGAATAGCTGAGGCGTATCCATGATTTGTACTCCTTGAGCGGATCGCAAATCGCTCCAGGCACAAAGGTGATTGATTGCTTGATGCATGTACTGAGTAAACGTTCAATCTCCACCGTTTCCGGAAGCTTTACCCATAAGTTGAATCCGCCTGCAGGGGAGTTCCACTGCCAGTCGGTAGCGGACAATTCCTGTTCTACGATATCCTTGCGAACCGAAAGTGCAATGCGAAGCTTCTCCATATGCTGCTGCAGCCGCTCGGAGAAAAAATAATGCAGAAAAATTTTCTGATTCACCAAAGGCGTCCCGCTGTCCGACAACAATTTTGTTTTATTAGGTAGTTCATGATGGAAGGGCGGCACGCAACGATGGCGATGCCGAGGCCGGGAGCGATATATTTGCTGAAGCTGCGAAGATAAATTACCCATCCTGCCGTATCGTAAGCAAAAAGAGGCAGTGGCGGCTCTTCGCCAAAATAAATATCGCGGTAAGGGTCGTCCTCTACTAGCAAACATTGATACCGCTCGGCAAGCTCAACGAGCCTTTTCCTTTGTTCGGCGGGTACGATATAGCCTGTTGGACTTTGAAAGGTGGGGTTTAGATAAAACAGCCGCGGCTTGTAGGCTTGCATCAGCTTCTCAATCTGCTCCAGATCGTAGCCGTACGGGTGGATCTCGACCGGAACGATAACTGCGCCTTGTCTTCTGAAAATATCAATCGCCGTGCTGTAGGTAGGACGCTCTAACATAACGGCATCTCTTGGTTTGACCAGTGCTCTGGCAACCAAATCCATGGCCTCCTGTGATCCGCAAGTGATCAACAATTCGTCCGCAGACAAGTGAAACCGGTGGCAATCGGTAAAGTAACGGCACAACGCATCCCGCAGCTCCTGATCTCCTTGCGCGGTAAAGTAGGTGCCGAGCATTTTGGGATACAAATCGAACACTTGCTTCACATATTCCGAAAAATAGAGATTAGGGAGCAGGTTCGGGTCGAGAAGCGATTTTGACAGTACATATTCGGCTTGTACCTGATGGATTTCAGAAAGATGGCTCTCATGCACATAAGCGGAAATGATCGGATCATGCAGCGAATCCGCAGGAAGACTGCCGTTCAGTCTCACATAATAGCCGGATTTGTCCTTCGCTTCAACGATCCGATTTTCCTTTAGTAGCTGATAGGCTTTATAGACCGTCAGTCGATGTACATTGAATTCCATCGCCAGCGAGCGGATGGAGGGAAGTTTCTCGTGCGGCTTCCATTCTCCGCGACGGATCCGATCCAGAATATAATCATAGATTTGTTCAAACAGTTTGCCTGCATATCCGCTTGAAATAACTGTTTTTTTCATATGTTTTGCCCCCAGGCCGATTAACCCGAAATACGCTCTTGCGCGTGTGTTTCTATTATACAGGAAATTCCTGGCTTCTATTCTGGTCTTATCGATCTGTTCTATTCACCTTCGTTTATGATGAAAAAAAAGGGGGACTGATCAATTCTGCCGGAAAATCCACATAGCTCATGAAAGAAGGTTTTGGGAATGAACAGAAACACTTTATTAGCGGGTATCACCTATTGTTTGATTCCTGTGCTGGCGTGGGGAGGAATGTTTCCCGTCATGCAAGTTGCCTTGAAGGTTCTCGATCCGTTCTATTTCACGACGATTCGCTACATTTGGGCTAGCCTCATTCTTTTGGGAATGCTGATCGTTTTCGAAGGGAAGGACGTTCTCCGATTGGAGGGGCAATCATGGAAGTTACTATTTTTTGGCGCTGTAGGGTTTTCGGGATTCGACTTTCTTACCTTTGTCGGACAACAGCTCAGCGGATCTTCAGGCGCAATCATTGCCTCCGTTATCATGGCGTTAATGCCACTAATGACGACATGCGTAAATTGGGCTGTGCAAAAAAGTAAACCCAAGCTATCTACTTTTATTTCAATTTTCATTGCGCTTTCAGGAGCGCTGCTGGTCATAACGAATGGAGATCCCTCCCTAATCGTACAAACTAAAGAGCACATTGGCGCCAGTCTGCTGATTATGCTCGGTGCTCTATGCTGGGTCATTTATACGATAGGTGGCAGTCAATTTGTAGGCTGGTCTCCGCTTCGCTACACCGCTTTGACAACATGCTTCGGAGCCTTGATGAATATTTTAATCGTGCTGTCGGCAACGGTTTTCGGAGTCTTGACGATGCCAAGCGTGGAGAGGATCGGAAGCGCAGGGGCGGAACTGCTGTATATGATCCTGATCGCAGGCGTACTTGCCGTGTTCACATGGAACGTCGGCAATAAAATTTTGAAGCCGGAGAACGGCATGCTATTTATGAACATCGTCCCTGTTACGACAGTCACGATCAGTGCCCTCCAGGGCGTTAAAGTCGGAAGGTTGCAGTTGGCAGGGATCTTCATCGTGATCATCGCGCTGGTGATTAATAATTTGATTCAGAGACAGAGGAAAGATGCAGGTGAATATGCAAAATGACCATTCTTGATCATTATCGGAATGTGCTGAACGGAGAATTGAAGCAGTCTCCCGTTGAGCGCCTTATGGGACTGAAGCTAATTAGCGTAGAAGAGGGCGAGGCCACGTATGAAATGCAGGCTTCGGAACAACATGCGAATCCGCAAGGTACATGCAACGGCGGCATCATCGGCATTCTTGCCGACATGGCCATGGGAATTGCCTACGGATCTACCTTGCAAAAAGACGAAACCTTCACCACGATCGAGATGAAAGTAAACTTTTTTAGACCTGTGTGGAACGCCAAAATAAAGGCCCATGCTACGCTGTATAAGCGAGGACAAACCATCGGGTTCATCCAATGTAATATTACTGACGAGAACGGCAAACTCATCGCTCATGCCTCAAGCACTTGTATGACATTAAGGGGTGATAAGGCGCAAGGCAGGTAGGCCCGCAGGACATACCCATGAAACGAGCGGCGATGGTTTCAATGACTCGTTGTTTATTTGATGACAGGACGGGTGCAGTAGGCGGCGATGTAATGGAATACTAACAAATAACGGCAGGTTAAAAAGAGGAGGAAACATAGCATGCATGAAACAGTGCTCACGATCACTTCGATGCAGACGCACGAAGAAGCTCTGGCCTTCAAAACACTTAACGAGGAATGGATCGCCCGAATCTTCACCATCGAAGAGGCGGACCGGGTCATCCTCGATAATCCGATGGAGAACATCATGAACAGAGGAGGAGACGTACTCATCGCACGCGATGGCGATTCGATCGTCGGATGCGTTGCACTCATACCGACTGGTGCTGGCGTGTTCGAGCTCTCGAAGATGAGTGTTACACCCGAGTTGCGGGGGCGCGGATACGGACGGAGTATCATCCATGCCGCTATTGACCGCGCACGCAGGTTTGGTGCAACATCGCTGTTTTTGGGCAGCAGCACCAAGCTACCGAACGCCGTTCATCTTTACGAATCGGTTGGATTCAAGCACGTTCCTGTCGATCAGATCGGGCCCATGCCCTATGTAAGAGCGGATGTGTTTATGGATTTGGAACTAGTGAATACGAAGACAATATTATCGACGTAGACGTTCTAGTTTTAACGGGAGAATATAGCACAATAAAACAGCGGCAGTCTAAGACAATATTCCCCAAGTCTTAGTGGCCGCTGATTCATTTTTAGGGATATTCTAATACTTATTTTAAAAAGGCTGACGATAAATCCCGTAATATCAGGATGCCGGGTCTAAGTTGGTGGGCGTATTTTGCTTATAAGCAAGTGGCACGATTTAACTTGACATCCGACACTGTCGAGTAACAAGAAAGTGTACCGATTAATATCCGCGTACAACGCGGTTTTTTTATTTTATCGGTACATATTCTTGTCAAACCTCTGTGACAACAATATGTACCGATTGTCGTTCCTTTGTTATTTGTAATCATTAAGTTAACGGGTAGGATAGTTCAACAAACCGAAATTAATTATATCATTTTTGAATATTTAGAAAAATAGGATATATCCAGATCACAACGTCCGATCGTCATTACCGAGAGTGGGCACCTATCTAAATACTTCAGCTAAAATGGATTGACATAATAAGGAAACATATGTAATATATTTATTACAGGTGAAATAAAAACTTGTATCTCTTTTAAAATGTTCCATTAATGCAATTTGAAGCGGAGAAATCATCTATGAAAGAAACCGGTAATGATTTGCTACGTATTTTGGAAGCCCTGTCTAATCCTTATCGTCTACGTATCGTTGCGTCGTTGAAGGATAGACGAAAATATGTTAGCGAGCTTGCTCGAGAAATCGGTATAAGTCGGCCTTTGCTTTATCTGCACCTACAAAGGTTAGAAGTAACCGGTTTAGTATCTGGCAGCTTAGAGTTATCAGATGACGGCAAGGCGATGAAGTTCTATGAGCTAATGGAGTTTAATATCCCACTATCACCAGAAACAATTGCGAAATTGGTCCCAACATTAAGCGTCAAAGCTACTCAAAAAGATGATGATGAATAGGAGGTCCATCAATGAATCAAAACAGCGAAAGTTTATATGGTTATTTCGGAATGGCATTCGGATTCGGTATTCTGGTTCTGGGAGTAATTGTCGCACTCGTAATCACCATTCAGAGGTCCAAGACTAAACGTGCTGAAACCCAAAACACAATTTCGCTCAATCTTGAAGATGAGTTCCGCAAACTGGCGGGAAGTTTTTCCGTCATGCAACACGAAATCAAGTACAGACAGGACAAATCAACAGATGAATTGTCGCAAATTCGAACTAGAATTGGAAAGATCGAAAAGATGCTTAGTGAGGTAGAGTAACCGGCAGAATTATTCACTATACTCTCCGGCCCGTTAATTCAATCGCGTCACTTGTCTAAAAGCGCCCACCAGCGGGAACGACCGTAACTTACCGATCAACTCCGCCAGTGGGCGCTCTAATTTCGTTGCTTATTCTATTTTACTTCGTCAATTGTCGTTTTTATCACGTGAAACATCAACGTGTGCTTAATCGGCTACTGATTTATCTTAACAGCAGGATAACTACAAGCACCATTAAACTAACGGGGAACGTTAACTAACGGGACACTATACCGCAATAACTATTAGGAAACAGGCAGCCAAATACTATCGGCTGCCTGTTTCCCACTAACGGGGCAGCATAGATGAGCTTTTGATCCATTCTGTCTCTCCAACGATAATATTAAAAAATCATTTATTTAAAAGAGCAGCATTAGTTATGAAGGTTACGGAACTGGCTTGGGGCTTAGCTGCTTGTGATGCTTTTTAAGGCCAGATCCGCATATTCAACGTCCAATTAGAAGCCCTCTTGTTTTTTCGAAAAAAATGAACTGCGCACCCTTTTTTCTACTTCTCAACACGCCAATCTACCTTTTTCAAGATCAATACGATGGAGATCAGCGAGAAAAACAAGAGTACAAGCGTGTTCCAGGCGACAGACCCGGACCAGCCCGATATCAGTACCTCCCGCATGGCCTCAGCGGCGTAAGTGGTTGGGAAGATATAAGAGAACCATTGCAAGATCACAGGCAATTGATCCATATCCACCATGACAGGCGTCAAAAACGAGATGAACATCATCAACGCCTGGACCAGCATATTCGTCAATTGATGGCTAGGTGACCAGAAGCCGATCAGTACACCCGCGCCAACCACGCTAAAGACGGTGAGCAGCAATACAGGGACAAGTCCCCAGCTGTAGTGGAATTGAATGCCGTAAGCAAGTTGACCAATCATGGCCAGGATAATAAAAGACGGTACGCTCATGATCAAGCCGCGCAGCAAATTGGCGAAGATGAAGTTTACCTTGGCAATCGGCAGGGACGAATAGTACGTGAAGTGGCCTTGATGCTTCTGCCAAGATATCTCCTGAGCCATGGAATTGAGTCCCATGACGATCAAGCCGAAGAGCATATTCCCTGTAATAATACGTGTCATGACAGCCGGCGTTGGGTCGACCGTAAAGAATTTGAGAAACATCAGCGTTGTTAACGGAAACATGCATGCCATGATGAAAATCCAAACCCATGCCTCGCGGATAATCGTGAATTGAATGCGGGCCAGGATCAGCCATTCTGTCATTCTGCGTTGGATTATGCTCTGCTGCTGGTGCCCTTGGAGAAAGACCGCTTCTTGCAGTTGCAAGTCATGACTTTGCATTGATGGTTTTATCTTTTCCATGTTTAGACCACCCCGCTTTGGCAGGCTTATCCTGTTCGTCATCGATATGAAAATAGACATCTTCAAGATTCGGTGGGACCAACGAATATTCTTCAATCGGTAAATGCTGCTCAGTCAGGCAGTCAATCGCGTAGCTGGCGTCTTGCTTCTCGATCAGTGCCCGGATTCGGTTTTCTCCCGTTTTGGTCCACTGTCCCAGCGCGCTTAAGCTTCGGCAAACATAATCGCTTTCACCTAAGGAGGTCGTAATTTCCAGCTTCATCCGCTGATCGACCCTTTGTTTTAAGACACTGACATGATCGATGGCCAACAGCTTGCCGTGATTTACAACAGCTACTCTGTCCACGACCTGTTCGGCCTCCAGCACGTTGTGTGTCACCAAGATTACGGTTACTCCTTGGCGATTGCGTTCTTGAATCAGATCCCATACGAGCCTTCTCTTTTTTGGGTCCAGTTCATTGGTCGGTTCATCCAGGATCATGACGGGGGAAAAGCCGATCAAGCAAGTACCAATCCCAATTAAACGCTTCTGTCCGCCGGAAACGTTTTTCAGCAGCTTATGACGGAGGTCCTGCATTCCAAAGCGTTCCAATAATTCCTCTGTTTGCTTTACGGCGGCACCCTTCGTCAACCCCCGCAATCTTCCTGTAAAATACAAAGCTTCCCAGGTTTTTAAACTGGTCAGGGCGTGAGGCTCTTGTGAGTAGTAGGCCACCTCCTGGGCAACTCGCTTTGTTTGTGTCTGTACGCTAGTTCCTTTATAGCGTACCGTACCTGAGGTCGGAGCAAGGTGACCTACCATCTGCTTGATTAGCGTGGATTTGCCTGCTCCATTCGGACCGAGCAAACCGAGAATTCCCCCTTGTTGAACGTCGAAGCTTATGTTTTGATTGGCGACAACCTTTCCTTTTTTGTACGTTTTATTCACAAGCTCTAATTGATAGATCAGCTTCATCATTTTTGCCCCTTTCAGTTCGAACTATGTTTTTGCTGCTGCGTGTCTAAATCCAGAGAGAGTATGTATTCTTTGACTGATAAATGCTTTTGTTGGATGATGCCTAAGTATACTAACGGTATATCAATAGGAGTTAATGTAAAGATAACTTATTGCTCTAACTAGGAGTGAGGGACGGCATGCTGAGCTCCCGAATCCAATGTCTCTGGGGAGTATAGACGATTAACGGAAAAAGACATTCGTTCATATCTGAAGTATGGGATAGATGGGTAGGTACAGTGTATTTTCAAAGGCCTATGCATTGTTGATATCTATTCTATGGTCAAAATATATACTGATACATGCTGTTATAATTTTCAATAGAAACCGACAAAAAGTATCCCAACATTATAATTGTAATATATATCCTATAGCGGAACAGACCGGGAGGACGGCATGCAATTGATGGGGAATTATTTCGAGCTCAACAAGGCGAGTATATGCGTTTAACAGTAGAAGAGCTAATCACTTTTCTAATCAAAGTAACGGAGAGGAATGAGCATGTCACTCTATTAATGGATTATTTTGCTTTAAAAGAAGAACGGAAGGTAAAAATTAGGGTACTAAGCTCATCGAAAAGGATGTATGTGAGATTGCTGCGTGCCTTTTTAACGCATCAGCCTACACTTGTATTGGAGGAACCCTATTTTTACTTGGAAGAAGACGATCGTCGTCATTTTAAACGGATTTTAGATGACCTTTCGAAAGAAAAGTAGATTTTAATGTTAACATTTGAACCGTTACGACCGCAAAAAAGCGCTCAACTATTGCCATCAATCCATTCGTTACAAAGTTACGATTTTTAATATGTTTTTGTTTGTTAAGCTGCTGTTTTCAAGCAAGAGCGGTAATGCTTTTACAAAGAGCTCTCAATCTCTGGTAGGGCTGATCAAAAAAGCAAAAAGGAATTTTCCCCTCTATTGTAAGATTATCTCCCTATCGCAAGTGAAAGTTTAGCACTACTATAAGGGTAGGTTTCAGGAAATTTCCTATACATTTTGCGCTGCAACACTTTAATTCATTACCGCTACACCTCGTTACGGGGCGTTTTCCCCCTTTGCAGCACTGAACTGCCTGTATGATGAGCTGCTGTGATGTACAAGCCTCGTTTTTTGTTTCTACTGTCGGAATTTTCAATCAACTGGAACCCGCACAATAGCATAGACCTATCTAATTAGCATGACCTCGTCCAATAGCATGAGCTTGCCCAATCAGCAAGATTCCACACAAAAAAAGCATGAACTTGCCAGTCAACATAACCTCTCACAATCGCTTGAAATTACCCATTCAGCATGATCCCACACATAAGCATGAACTTGCTTATTCCGCACGAACCGCCACATTAACACGAATTTGCCGCAGAATCTCTTTTTTGAACGGCTTGATTGCTCCAGCTTGTTCTTTTTCGTTAAGACAGAGAAACAATGTAGGTTTGTTTGCACTCTGGATGTTCCTTAAAAGGAATATTTGGAAAATAACGTTCGTTATAAGAAGAGGAGAGTGTATTCATGTTTAGAGAGATGCATAAGTCCAAAATTCACCATGCTGTCGTGACGGAGGCCAATTTGAATTACGTAGGAAGCATAACCATCGATCAGGATATTTTGGATGCATCGAACATTCTGGAGAACGAAAAAGTGCAAGTTGTCAATATAAATAACGGAGCCAGGCTAGAGACGTATGTCATAACCGGCCCAAGAGGCTCGGGTATGGTTTGCTTGAACGGCGCCGCTGCCAGACTGGTGCAGCCGGGCGACCGCGTCATTATTATTTCTTACGCAATGATGGAGGAATCGGTAGCCCGCACGTATCGTCCGCATGTCGTTATTATGGACGAGCATAATCGTATCGTAACGGAGGATTATCAAGAACTGCATTCCACAACGCTGTGATGAAGAACAGAACGGAGGGCTGCCGACTATGAGAACCATTCGTAATTTGTCCAGCGTATTGCTGGCGCGCAAGGAAAACGATGCGGGAATTTTATTTTGCGAAGGCGGTCAGGAGCGCTACTTGTCGTACGGCCAATTACTTACATTGGCCGGAAAGGTGCTCCATCTGCTGCGCGAGCGGGGACTTGGGCCAGGCGACTTTGCCGTCATGCAGACGGAAGATAACGAACGGTTTATCCTTCTGTTCTGGGCTTGCGTGCTCGGCGGCATTGTCCCCGTACCTGTGACGGCGGCGCGTACGGACGAAGGACGCAAAAAGCTGATTCAGGTATGCAAGCAGTTGGAAGCGCCGAGATTGCTCTGCGATGAAGAACTTTTGCCGGGAATCCAAGGCTACGCTTTGAAGCACGGAGAGGCGGAGGCGGAGGCGCTGGCCCAGCTAGAGTCCAGCAGCGTGCCGATTGTGGAAGTGCTAGCGGCGGCTGCGGATGCAGGCCGGCCCGAGGCTGAGACGTATGACGCTGCCGAGACAGACATCGCATTCATCCAGTTTACATCGGGCTCTACCGGAGACCCGAAGGGGGTCGTGCTGACGCATGGCAATCTTCTGTCAAACATGCGTGCCATTATCCATGGGGCGCAGTCGACGGAGCGGGATTCTTCGCTAAGCTGGCTGCCGTTGACGCATGATATGGGGCTCATCGGCTTTCATCTTTCGCCGCTCCTTTGCGGCATGAATCAATTGCACTTGCCGACCTCGACGTTTGTGCTTCATCCGATGAAATGGCTGGAACTTACACATAAGCATCGGGTGACATGCCTCTCTTCGCCGAATTTCGGTTATGTGCATTTTCTGCAGCATTGGAAGCCGGAAGGAGCGGCGGCATGGGATTTGTCTTGCGTCAGGCTGATTTTTAACGGGGCCGAACCGATATCGGCCGCCCATTGCCGCGATTTTCTGGAGACGATGAAGCCGTACGGGTTAAAGGGAAATTGCATTTTTCCGGTATATGGGCTTGCGGAAGCGAGTCTGGCCGCGACGTTCCCAAGGACAGAAGATCATCTGAATACCGTTAAGCTAGAGCGCCAATCCCTCGCTATTGGACAACCTGTACGAATGGCCGCGCATGGGGATCATGCCGCGATCGAGATCGTCGAGCTGGGTTTCCCCGTACAAGAGTGCGAGGTGCGTATTTGCGATGAAGCGGGAAACCCTTCGGCAACAGGCAGCGTAGGCTTGATTCATATTAGAGGCCGCAACGTTACAAGCGGCTACTATAAGCGGACCGATGTAAACAAGCAAACAATTTCCCCGGACGGCTGGCTGAATACGGGAGATTTGGGTTTCTTGCTGGAAGGGCGTTTATATGTGACCGGCCGCATAAAGGACGTTATTTTCGTCAACGGGCAAAATGTGTATCCGCATGACCTGGAGGCGTTGATCAGCGGCCTGAAAGGGGCCGAAATCGGGAAAACGGCGATTGCCGCCGTTCAGGATGCAACGACCAAACGGGATGCAATCGCAGTTTTTATTCAGCATCGCGGCAAGACCGGCGGATTTGTACCGCTGATGGCCGAGGTGAAAAAGCTGCTGAACGGATCGGCCGGTCTGGACGTTGCTTTTGTTGTCCCCGTTCGGCGAATTCCAAAAACGACCTCCGGCAAAATTCAACGCTACGTATTGGCGGAAGCGCTGCGCGAAGGTGAGTTTGCCGAAGCACTTGCCGAGCTGGCGGAACTGGAAGCGGCGGCCGCGCTTAAGCGCTGTGATGCGGAAGGCGGCGATGCCTTGCTCGGGGATGTCGGCTTGGAGCCAGCTACGGAGACGGAAGAGCGGATCGTGTCCATCTGGCGCGAGGTGTTGAAAAAGGATTACATAGGCCGGAAGGACAGCTTTCTTGAGCAAGGAGGCAATTCGCTCAAGGCGGCTTATGCCTCCGCCAGGTTGCAAGAGGCGTTTGGCGTCGAGCTTACGCTTACCGAGCTGTTTTTGCATGATTCGGTGAGTTCGCTGGCCGCTTTGCTGGAACAAAAGGCGCAGGAGGGCGAAGGAACTGCCGCCGCCCCGCCGCCGTTGCGCAAAGCGGAGGAGCGGACGGTTTATCCGGCGAACTCGGCGCAAAAGCGGCTGTTCCTTTTGGAAGAGCTGAATCCGGGGCTGCTCAACTACCATCTGCCGTTTGCGGTCCAGGTGAAGGGCCCGCTTGATATCGAACGATTCCGCGCGGCGTGGCGGGCACTGATAGAGCGGCATCCGGCGCTTCGGACGTCCTTTTATAGGGAAGAAGGCAATGTAATGCAGCGCATCGAGCAGGGGGACGAGCCGCCGCTTGCTGTCGTTGACGGAAGCGGCTGGACGGCACCTGCGCTGGCGCTGCGGCAGCGGCGCTTCCTGCAGCCGTTTCGTCTGGAGCAAGCGCCGCTGCTGCGCATGGAGCTTGTGCGCATGGAGCACGAGTCAAGCGTGCTGCTTCTGGATATGCATCATATCATTACGGACGGAACGTCGATGGGTATTTTGATGTCCGATCTTACGAGGTTTTACGAGGGGAACGCGCCGGAGCCGTTGTCCATTCATGGCGGGGATATGGCGCTGTGGGAGGAAGCGGGCCGAAACGGCGACTGGCTGGAGCGCCAGAAGCATTATTGGCGCGAAATCTTTCGGGATGGCGTGCCGTCGCCGGCGCCGGCGCTTCCGTCCCCCCGTCCAAGGCCGCAGACGCCAAGCTATCGCGGGGCTATTGAGCGCTTCGAGCTGGAGCCGGAGCTTGCCGGATCGCTGCGTGCGTTGGCTAGACGTGAGGGCGTAACGTTATACACCGTCCTGCTTTCGATTTATTATGCGCTGCTTGCGAAATATACGGGCGAATCCGACATCGTTGTCGGCACGGCAGCCGCGAGACGAGTGCGGCCGGAGCTGCAAAGCGTAGTCGGGATGTTCGTCAACATGGTTCCGATCCGCCTGCGCGGGCAAAGCGGTTTGCGCTTCGATCAATGGCTGAAGCAGGTCAATGGGGAGACGCTGGCGGCTATCGGCAACGGAGATGTGCCTTATGAAGAAATAGCCGAGCTGGCGAATGTGAAACGGGAATACGGGCGGAATCCGCTGTTCGATTCGGTGTTTACGCTGCAAAATATGGAGCTGCCCGAATGGCGGGGCAAGGATGTCGTTTATACGCCCCAAGCGATGGACAGCGGCTCGGCCAAGTTCGACCTGACTTGGGAGTGCGCGGATAACGGCGTTAGTATCGCATTTACGCTGGAGTATGCGCTGGATTTGTACGATGAGCGGGTCGCCGCGCAATTGGCCCGGCATTATGCAGCGCTGGCCCGGGCAGTCGCCGCGCAGCCGCATGCGGCGCTTGGCGATCTTGATCCCGTCGATGCAGAGGAGCGGGAACGGCTGCTCCGGCTTGGCCGTTCACTCGCCGCGCAGCCGCAGGAGCTGTCGCTGCACAGGCTGTTTGAACGGCAAGCGTTAGAGACACCGCGGCAGATTGCCGTTGAAATGGGCGAGCTGGCGTATACCTACAGCGAGCTGAACGATCGTGCCAACCGGTTCGCGCGCGCGCTTGCTCGGCGCGGCGTCGCACCGGGGGCGAAGGTGGCGCTGCTGCTCTTGCGCTCGCCCGATATGATTGCGGCGATATTGGCTGTGCTGAAAGCGGGAGCCGTCTATGTGCCGATCGACCCGCAATATCCCGAAGAGCGGATTTTGTTTATGCTGCAGGATACAGAAGCGCGGGTGATCGTGGCTGAGGCTGCGACGCTGGAGATGAGCGCCCGGCTTGTTGGAGACAGCTTAGATGTCGTCGACATGGAGGAACTCGATACGAGATGGGCCGGCGAGTCCGGCCATAATCTGGACATCGACGGCTCGGCGGACGATCTCGCTTATATCATGTACACGTCCGGCTCGACGGGCAAGCCGAAAGGGATTATGACCGCGCATCGCAATGTGTCCCGGATTGCCATCCATACCGATTATGTAAGCATTTCGGAAAACGATGCGCTGTTGCAGCTTTCCAACTACACCTTTGATGGTTCAACGTTCGATTTGTACGGAGCGCTGTTGAACGGCGCGAAGCTGACGCTGGTCGGCGAGGAAGAGGTTGCCGACGTTGTGCGGCTGACCGATCTGATTGAGGGCAGAGGCATTACAGTATTCTTTGTGACGACGGCGTTGTTCAATACGCTGGTCGATCATGGGCTGGAGTCGCTGCGCGGTTTGCGCCATATATTATTTGGCGGAGAGCGGGCTTCCGTGCCGCATATCCGCAAAGCGCTCCACGCGCTTGGACCTGGTGTGCTGCTTCATGTATACGGCCCTACGGAAACGACGGTTTTCGCTACTTGCTATCCGATCACGGAGTCATGGGACGGACAAGGAACGTCCACTGTGCCGATCGGCGCGCCGATTGCACTTTCGGAAACGCTAGTGCTGAATGAGCAGGGCCGATTGCAGCCGGACTGGGTGCCGGGGGAGCTGTGGATTGCGGGTGATGGAGTCGCCTCCGGATATGTGAATTTGCCGGAGCAGACCGCTTCGAAGTTTCGGCCGCATCCGTTCCGGGAAGGCGAAACTGTGTATGGAACCGGCGACCTGGTGCGCCGCTTGCCTGACGGAAATTTGGAGTTTCTGGACCGGATCGACAGCCAGGTCAAGCTGCGGGGTTACCGGATTGAATTGGGCGAAATCGAAAGCAGGCTGCTGGATTGCGCGGGCGTCAAGGAAGCGTTTGTGGCGCTGATCGAGAATGACGGCGCGCCGTATTTATGCGCTTATATCGTTGCAGAGCAAACCGAAGGGCAGGCAAACGTTAGGAGCCAACTGACAGGCAAGCTGCCGGCATTTATGATTCCCGCCGCATTTGTGCGGTTGGAAAAGCTGCCACTGAACGGGAGCGGCAAGGTGGACAAAAAACGCCTGCCTGCGCCGGAGCGCACGGTCCCTTATGAAGCGCCCGCCACAGATACGGAGATCATTGTTGCAGGATTGTGGCAAGAAGTGCTTCATACAGGGAAGGTTGGCGCGCTTGACCACTTCTTTGAGCATGGCGGCCACTCCCTAAAGGCGGCCGCATTGACCTCGGCAATCTACAAGCATTGCCGGGTGCGCATGCCGCTTCAGGAAATTTTCAAGTTGCCGACAGTCAGAGAGCAGGCGGCCTGGATCGACAGGGCTGCCAAGGAAGCGTACGAACCTGTTGCGGACGCGCCAAAAGCTGCATCCTATCCGCTCAGCCCTCCGCAGCGGCGCATGTTTTTGGCGGAAAGCATGGCTGATATCGGACTAACCTACCATATTCCGCTTGCGCTTAAACTGTCGGGTGCGGTGGGTGAGACCAGAATCTGGCCGGCGCTTCGGAAGTTGATCGAACGGCATGAGCCGCTGCGGACCTCCTATCATTGGATCGACGGCGTTCCCGCCCAGATCGTGCACGATTCGGCCACCTTTGTTCTGCAAACGGCGGAGCTCGCGGGGACGCCGCTGCCGGAATGCTTGAGCGAGTTTTTCCGGCCGCTCGATCTTGCCGCAGCGCCGCTGCTCGCCGCATGTTATTGCCGGCCCGAATCGGAAGGAGCGGAGGCCTATCTGCTGCTCAACATCCACCACATCGCGGCGGACGGCATATCCGTCAAGCTGCTGCTGGAGGAGTTGACCGCTTTGATCGACGGCGCTGAACTTGCGTCGCCGGCTCTGCATTACAAGGATTATGCCGTTTGGCAGGAGCGTCAGTCCGGCTCGGAGCGGGCCAGGGCAAGCCGAGCATTTTGGACGGAGCAGCTTGCAGAGCCGCCGGCGCCGCTCGATATGCCGCTGGATCGGCCGCGCAGCGACCGTCAGACATTTGCGGGCGATACGTATACCTTCCACATTCCGGCGGCGCTCGCCGGACGGCTGAAAGAGACGGCCGCAAGCGCCGGAGCGAGCATGAACAGCCTGCTTTTTGCGGCTTACGCGCTGTTGCTCAAGGGAACGACGCATCAGTCGGAATTTGCAATTGGTTCTTTGGCGGCAGGCCGGACGCATCCGGACACGGCCCGGATGATCGGCATGTTCAACCAGTTTCTGCCGATTCGGATGCGGGTGGCGGACGAGCTGCCGATCCTGGCGTTTGTCGGCGAGACCCATGGGCGTTTGCTTGCCGCATACGAACATGGCGATGTCAGCTTCGAGCACATGATGGAAGCGGCCCGGTATCCGCATGACCCGTCGCGTAACCCGTTGTTCGATACGTTGCTGATCGTTCATAACCAGTTTGAAGACGAGAAGCTGGCGGCGCACGGCGACGGCTGGAGCATGGAGCCTTTGCCCGTTAGCCATGGAACATCCAAGCTGGACTTCAAGCTCGATCTGTACAGCGATGGCGAAGGTGGTCTGCGGGCGGAGCTGGAGTATAATACGGGATTGTTCCATAAAGGCACGATGGAGCGGTTAGCGGAGCGGCTGCTTTACATTTTGGAGCAAACGGCCACCAGCCCCGACCTGATCTGTGGCGACATCGCAATGGCGACGCCTGCCGAAGAAGCCGCTTTTGCGGCATGGAATGATACGGGACATTCGTACCCGGCGGAGAAGACGATTCACGGATGGTTCGCCGAGTCCGCCCGGCGGTGGCCGGACTTCCCGGCGCTGCGGTCGGCCGAAGGCTCGCTGACGTACGGGGAGCTGAATGTCCGCGCTGAACGCATGGCTACCGTGCTAAGAGGCAAGGGGGTTACAGTCGAAATGATTGTGCCGATTGCCGCTCAACGCTCGTTATCCATGATGATTGCGATCATGGCAGTGCTCAAGGCGGGAGGGGCCTATTTGCCGATCGACCCGGAGCATCCGCCTGAGCGGATCCGCGGCATTCTGGAGGATAGCGGAGCCAGGCTGCTTCTGGCGGGGGCCAAGTGGATTCATACGCTCCCGGCCTTCCAGGGAGAGACGATCGATCTGGACGCGGTTGCGGCTACCGCCGCATCGGAGCTGCCGAAGGGCGAAGAAGAAACGGACCTGTCGCCACAAGCGGGCCCCGAGCATTTGGCATATGTCATTTATACGTCAGGCTCCACCGGCAAACCCAAAGGCGTTATGGTGGAGCACCGCGCGGCGATCAACCGGCTGAACTGGATGCAGACGGCTTATCCGCTGTATGAGCGCGACGTTATTTTGCAGAAAACGCCGATTACGTTCGATGTTTCCGTATGGGAGCTGTTCTGGTGGAGCTTTGCCGGCGCTTCGCTTTATTTGCTGGAGCCTGGCGGGGAGAAGGAGCCGTCGGTCATACTGCGCGCGATTGAAGAGCAGGCGGTTACGGTTATGCATTTTGTGCCGTCCATGCTGGGCGTCTTTTTGCCCTATGCGGCGGACAGCGGCAGAGGTGGCGAGCTTTGTTCCCTGCGATACGTATTTGCGAGCGGCGAAGCGCTCAAGCCTGCGCATGTCGCAGGTTTTTACAGCCTGATGGAGCGCAGCGGCGGCCAATGCCGGCTCATTAATCTATACGGCCCGACGGAAGCGACGGTCGATGTCAGCTATTACGATTGCCCGGACGCTGGGGCGGGTACGATTCCGATCGGCAAGCCAATCCATAACATCCGGCTCTACATTGTGGACGAGCGGATGAGACCGCAGCCGATCGGCGTATCCGGCGAGCTGTGCATCGCAGGTGCCGGTCTTGCGCGCGGATATCGCAACAGGCCGGATTTGACGGAGCAAAGCTTTGTTACGAATCCGTTTGTCTCAGGAGAGAAGCTGTACCGTACCGGCGATCGCGCAAGGTGGCTACCGGACGGCAATATTGAATATTTGGGACGCTTTGACCATCAGGTCAAGCTGCGCGGTCTCCGCATCGAATGCGGCGAGATCGAGCACGTGCTGCTCTTGCAGGCGGAAGTTCGCGATGCCGTGGTGACGGCGGTGACGGACCCTGCGGGAGAGCCGGCGCTTTGCGCATATCTCGTGACAGCGGATGGAAAGGCGCCGGGGGAAGCGAGCCTACGGACCGCACTTAAGGAACTGCTGCCGGAGTATATGATACCTTCGTATTTTGTTGCTATCGAAGCGTTTCCGCTGAGTCCGAGCGGCAAAGTCGACCGCAGCAACCTGTCGAAGCCCCGGTTCGCTGAACAGGCGGCTTGCGGCGAAGCGCCAGCTACGCCGACGGAGCAGCGGCTGGCCGAGTTGTGGCAGGAGGTGCTCGGTCTGGCCTCCATCGAGCCGGACGATCGAGCGGCGATCGGGAGAGAAGCCCATTTCTTTCAATTGGGCGGTCATTCCTTGCGCGCCGCACAGCTTGCGGGCTTGATCGAGCAGCGATATGGAACAGCGTTTGCGATGAAGGATGTGTTCGACGCTCCCCTGCTGCGGGAAATGGCGGCCCGCATCGACAACGCGGCCCCCAAGCGGGCCACGATTATTACCCGGGCGGCAAGCCGACCGTACTACCCGTTGTCGCTCGCGCAAAACAGGCTGTTTGTTCTGCAGCAGCTTTATCCTGACAGCACGGCCTACAATCTTCCGCTTGCCCTGAACCTGACGGGTAAGCTTGATCAGGACAGGCTTCGCGAGTCGATCCAAGGTCTGATTGACCGCCATGAACCGCTGCGCACCAGCTTTGACTGGGCAGACGGCAAGCCGGTACAGCGTGTCCATGAGCGGGTTTCGTTTGAACTCGCCGTGCATGCCTTGATGGATGCGGCGGACTTAAATACATTTGCGCGCGAGGTCGTCCGCCCGTTCGATTTGCGAAAGGCTCCGTTAATTCGGGCGTTTCTCGCGACGGACGGCGAAAGTCGGCATACGCTGCTGCTGGACATTCACCACATCGTCGCCGACGGCGTGTCCATGAATGTGATGGCGCGCGATTTCGAGCAGCTGTATCGGGGCGGCTCCTTGCAGCCGCTGCCAATTCACTATAAGGATGCCGCCGTTTGGCAGCAGGAGTGGATGGCTTCGGAGGCGAGAGAGCAGCAAGAGCAATATTGGGCATTCCGGCTAGCGGGTACGCTTCCTGTACTGCAACTACCGACCGATTATCCGCGTCCGCCCGAACAAAGCTTCGAAGGCGCCAAGCTTGCGCTGCCGATTCCGGCGGAGCTTGCCGAGGGAATCGGAGCGGCGGCGGAGCAATGGGGCGTTACGCCATTCCATATCTGGCTTGCCGCCTACCATACGTTATTGCATCTGATGACGGGGCAGGACGATCTTATTGTCGGCACGCCGATCGCCGGCCGCTTCCATCCCGCTACCGAATCTCTGGTCGGCATGTTTGTCAATACACTGCCAATTCGCAGCAGGCCATCCGGCGAACTGCCGTTCAGAGCGTTCGCCGAGCAGCTCAAAGAAACTGCGCTTGCGGCGCTGGACAACGGCTTGCTCCCGTTTGAGCATATGGTGACGATGCTGGATGTACCGCGCGACCTGAGCCGCAATCCGCTGTTTGACACGATGTTTGTCATGCAGCATATGGAGGCCGGACAGGCGGCGGACGCCTTGCAATTTGAGGCGCAAGTGCCGGACAATCGCGTATCGAAGCTGGACTTGACGTTTGAGCTTGCGGATCAGGGCCCAAAAGGTGCAGCCTTGACGATCGAATATGCGACGGCGCTGTTTAAAGAAGACAGCATACGCAGAATGGCGAAATGGTATCTCCGTATTGTCGGCCTTGCACTGGCCGAGCCGGAGCGGCCGCTCGGAGGGATCGGGCTGCAGGGCGCCGCCGCGGCGGAGAAGCAGAACGAAGCGTTCAATCGCACGGCCGCGCCGTATGCAAGCGGCGATACGGTAGAGGTTTACCTCGAAAGGCAAGCGGCGGAAACGCCGCAGGCCGTTGCGGTTGCGGCGGAGGACGGAGCATTGACGTATGCGGAATTGAACCGGAGGTCGAACCGGCTAGCACAGGCGCTCAGAAAGCAAGGCGTCAAGCACGAGGAGCGCGTGGCCATCGTGATGGATCGCAGCCTGGAGATGATGATTGCAATCTTTGGCGTGCTGAAGGCGGGCGGAGCTTATGTGCCTGTTGCACCGGGCTTGCCGCCGGAGCGAATCCGCTACATGCTGGACAATTCCGGAGCCAAGCTTGTCTTGACGAAGGGCAAAGCCCCGGAAGGGCTGGAGATGTTCCTGTCATTTATGGACGTTCATGAGGCGCTGGCGCAGGAGCGGGACGACTTCCCTGTGGAGAAGCTGCATGATTCACGTTCGCTTGCTTATGTGCTGTTTACTTCGGGATCGACCGGACAGCCGAAAGGCGTCATGATCGAGCATCATTCCATCGTCAACAGGATCGGCTGGATGCAGAAGCAATACGGACTGGACGCAAGCGGAGTCATTTTGCAGAAAACGCCGATTACCTTCGACGTATCAGTCTGGGAGCTGTTCTGGTGGAGCTTTGCGGGAGCCAAACTGGTCCTGCTGCCTCCGGGCGGAGAAAAGGACCCCGCGCTTATGATGGATGCGATAGCGCGGCATGGCGTAACGACGATGCACTTTGTGCCGTCCATGCTGCACCTGTTCCTGGAGCATCCCGGCTTGCTGCGCGGCGAGGCCAGGCTGGAGAGCCTGAGGCATGTGTTCGCCAGCGGTGAATCACTGACTGCGGATCAGGTGCGGCGGTTCCGCGAGCGGATCGGAGTTCCGTTCGATGCTAGGCTTGTGAACTTGTACGGCCCGACCGAGGCGACGGTTGACGTTTCCTATTACGATTGCTCTCACGGTGATATTCCGATCCAGGTGCCGATTGGCAAGCCGATCGATAACATCTCGCTTTATATCGTGAGCGAAGCGATGAAGCTCCAGCCTGTCGGCATTGCCGGGGAACTGTGCATATCCGGCGCGGGCCTGGCACGGGGTTATATCGGCCGGCCCGATTTGAAGGAAGAAAAGTTCGTCGATAATCCGTTTGCGGCGGGCAGTCTGATGTATCGGACAGGAGACCTTGCCAGATGGCTGCCTGACGGAACGATCGAATATTTGGGCCGAATCGACCATCAGGTAAAAATAAGGGGCCAGCGCATCGAATGCGGGGAAATCGAGCATGTGCTGCTCGGTCATCCGGCGGTTTCGGAAGCGGTGGTCATGAAGCGGGACGCCGCAAGCGGAAGCGAATATTTATGCGCGTACATCGTTTGCTTCGAACCTGCGGACCTTCAGGAGCTGCGGGATTTTGCAGCGCTGCGCCTGCCGGATTATATGGTTCCGCAGGTCGTGGTGGAACTGCCAGCCATGCCCCTGTCTCCAAACGGCAAAATCGACCGGAAGGCGCTGCCGGAGCCGGAGTTGGCGGCGGATAGCGGTACTCCGTTTGTCGAAGCGGCAAGCGATATCGAACTGGCGATTGCCTCCGTATGGTGCGAAATCCTGCAAAGGGACGACTTTGGCATCCATCATCGTTTCTTCGATGTTGGGGGAGAATCGCTGCTGCTGGTGCGGGCGCATCAACGGCTGGAGGAGTTGTATCCCGGCGCTCTCGGCGTAACGGATTTGTTCACCTATCCGACGATCGCATCGCTTGCGGCTTATCTGGAGTCGAGAAATCGCGAGCTCGCGAGCTGGAGCTGGAGCGGTCTGCCGGTGGCAGACGACTGCGCCAGTAGCGGCTATGCCGCGGAGCGTATCGGCAGCGTTCAGTTCCAACTAGACCGGGCGGTTGCAGAAGGGCTTGTGGAACTTGCGGCATCCCGCTCGGTGACGGTTGAAGCCGCGGCGTATGCCGTATATCTGTACTTCTGGCGTGGCGAGTCCGGCATCAATCGGCTTGTGCTTCCGACAATGATGGACAACGGGCTGATTGCCCCAAAGGAAATCGACTTTGCGGAGGTGCGCGATTTCGATACGCTGCTGCGGTATGCCGCCAAACGGGTAAGCGCGGGAGAATGTTATACCGCGCGGCAAATCAGAAAGCAGCCGCAAGCCGAAGCCGGATTTGCCTTGTTCCCATTATTTGCTGGAGCAGCGCAGCATGGGTTCAAGGAGCGGGAGGCGCTATTGGAACGATTCGATGTTGTGTTGTATATGGATGGCGCTGCCGCACCAAGCGGGGCGGAAGGGCCAGAGCTTGGCGGGATATGGACGTATAACGCCCGGCGCCTCGGCATGGAGGCGGTGCTGGATTGGGCTTCCGCTTATCTGGAGCTGCTGTCGAGCGTGATCGAGCAATATCGCGCCGCAGCCGACAGTGCCGCCTCGAGGGAGTAGCATGAGCCAAACCGGGATGTGTCTGACTTTTTTAACATGTATTGACAGAAGGAAGAAAGGAGCTTTCCTGTGAAAAAAGTGTTGACCATGATAGTGAATATCGCGCTTTATCTCGGGGTCTTTTATGCGCTGCTCTATCTACTTCGCTCTACTTACAAGTACGAAGTAACGCTGTCCTTCGCCAAGTTTCTGGATCGCAACCCGGCCATGTTTATGGTCGTTCTGTTCACGCTGATTACGCTTGTGTACATGCTCATCTTTCGTATCAAAGGATGGATCTGGCCCCATGCGGAAAAAAATCTGTTCCGCGCGTCGGGCTTCAACCGGCTGAGCGCCTCGCGCGTTTTGCTGATGATTGGCCTGGGTCTTGCCGGAAGTTTGTTCAGCATCGGCCTCATCGTCATTGACGATATTGCGCGGCAATTTCCGTCCATTCCCGCACTGGTCGACGATCTGATCAGGGGGGATTCAATCTGGTATGTCATTCTGGGCGCCGGTTTGATCGGCCCGGCATTTGAAGAAATATTGTTCAGGGGCCTCATTTTCAGCGAGCTTCGCAGGGTTATGCCGGTATATGTGGCCTTGGTGCTGCAAGCCGCGGCTTACGCCTACTTCCAGCCAAGCGCGGCGCTTTCGGTCATCAGCATCGGCTCGGGCCTGATTTACGGGTCGCTGTATTTGCGCACCGGGTCGCTGTGGGCGCCTATTTTGGTACAGAATACGGCCATGGGCACAATCTTTCTATTTAAATACATCGGGTTCTACGAATGGTTTGACAAGCTGGGCGATGTTTCTCTGTATATCATTACAGCGTTCTGTCTGGCTGCGTTGATTGGAGGTTCCGTCTATATCTGGCGGACCTCCGGCAACGGCAGCATCGGCGCACGCGCCGGTCAAGCGCTGACGGCTGACGCGCCATCGGCAGCACAAAAGGGGGGATGACCGAATGAAGGCGTGGGGAATGATGCTGGCTCGCGTGGCTGTTGTTATCGGCCTGTATTTTGCATGGTTTTTTACCGTGACGACATTATTTTTCGATTATGTGTACCCCAGAAGCACGTGGTTTGAACAGAACACGGTAACCGTCATTATTTTGAACGATATGGTGGGTTTGCCGCTCATGCTGCTGGCCTGGAGGTTTATATTCAAAGAAAATCTGTTTAAGGCGGCTAAGTTCCGCGTGATGGGCGGCAAATCGGTGGCGATCACTTTATGGATCGGGCTTGGAGCCGGCTTGTTTACAGTCGCTTTCTCCCGGCTTCCCGCCATTGCATCGGACAAGTACCAGTTCCGCGAATTGTTTGATTACCTGAACCGCGCGGAATGGTATGTATTTCTGGTTTTCCTGATTCTCGGAAATATTTACAAGGAGACATTGTTCAGAGGCATTCTGATGAATGAGTTCAGACGCGTGCTCCCAGTTTGGATCGCAATTGTGATTCAGGGCGTGTTGTACGGGGCGTTGTTCTTTTTCGGAGACATTCCGCTGTCGCTGTACGGTTTTCTCGGTGCGGTTATTTTTGCACTCTTGTATGTCTGGTTTAAATCCATCTGGGCGCCGATTGCCGCGCAAGTCGCCTGTCAGGGTAGCCAATACCTGCTTTGGCATTACGGGCCGGAGACGACGGACGTCACCGTCATGTCCGCCTGGATGGCTGTGGCGGCCGCCATGATTGCGGTTGGCATATTCCTTGCGGTCAAGCATCGCTCTTCGATCTCCACGCTGTCTTCCGAGGCGGTGACGCCTTGGTGAAGGGATTGCGAATAGCGGGAAATACCGGCTTATATTTGGTCATTTATGCGGCGATTGTGATGCTTGTCAATCAAGTGCTCTTCAACTGGGTCGGCGATCCCGGGCTGAAAGACTGGATCACAGGCAATTCCGGCATTGTGCTGATTGTATCCAATATCATCGTGCTTGCCGTCTATCTTCCGCTGCTGCGCTGGCAAAAAATTTCGCTGAAGGATTTGGGATTTGTTCCTCCGCGCGGGGGATCGTTGCTACTGTCTGCAGGGACTGGCGTTTGGCTTGGCTTGTTTATCGCTGTGTTTATTCGTCTTCCGTGGATAAAAGCGACATTTCCGGCAATTTCGGATCTGGTCGCTTTTGTCGCCGGCGGCAGCCTGATCATTTTTGTGCTTGGCAGCTTGCTGCTGGGGTCTTTGCTGGAGGAATGGCTGTTCAGAGGAATGCTGTTCCATACACTCAGTCAACGTCTTTCGGTTCTGTGGACGGTTCTGCTCCAGGCCGTATTGTTCGGCGCGGTATTTATGAATGTGACGGTTGGCGCATTTGCGGCGCTGGGCGCGATCGTATACGGTGCCGTTCGCGCCGGCTCGCATTCGCTTTGGGGGTCGCTAGCGGCCCATGTGTGCAGCACAGGCACCTTGTATATCGTGCTGCAATGGGCGGGAGATTGGCAGTCCGGTACGCTTGGATTATTAGCCTTGATCAGCGGACTTGGCATCGCGGCGCATGTGTTGCTGCTGCTGCGCGGGAGCGGTGGAAGGGCGAAAAAAGAACAGGCCGTCAGCGATTCTATTACTGTCTAGGAGGGAAGGGCGCCATGTTTCAATTGGATTTGCTGGATACCAAAAAGGACACATCCGGGCGGAAGGGGCTGAGCGGGGGCTCCGTCTCCAATGTTTCCCTCAAGGATATTGCGATTGTCGGGATATCCGCCAAGCTGCCGCACGCGGAATCGCACGAAGAGTTCTGGGAGCTTCTGCGAAGCGGGAAGGACCTGGTAGGCGGCTTACCGGATTCCCGCAAGGAAGAGTTAAAGCCGTATTTACGCCGCATGGAGGCGCAATACGGCTCCGTTTCCTTTTTTGACGGTGCGTATATCGAAGATATTTCAGGTTTTGACTATTCTTTTTTCCGGCTTTCGCCCAAAGAAGCCTCGCTGATGAGTCCGGCGCAGCGCCAGTTCTTGCAGACGGCCTGGGGCGCACTTGAGAATGCGGGGTACGGCGGAGATGCGCTGCATGGTTCGCGCACCGGCGTCTTTATCGGCTATAACGGGGACACGCTGCATGATTATAAGCGAATCATCGAAACGCTGGACCCGGACGCCTTGTCCATGGCGGCGCCCGGCAATCTTAGCTCCATGATACCAAGCCGGATTTCGTATTTGCTTAATTTGCGCGGACCGTCGATCAGCGTGGATACCGCCTGCTCCTCCTCGCTGGTAGCCGTCCATCTGGCATGCCAATCGATCCGCAGCGGCGAATGCGAGGCGGCGATTGCTGGCAGTGTCAAAATTAACGTGCTGCCGCTGGATACCGGCATACGGCTTGGCATCGAGTCAAGCGACAACCGGGCCAGAACGTTCGACGACTCGGCGGACGGAACGGGTATCGGCGACGGTGTGATTGCGCTGCTGCTGAAGCCGCTGTCCCGCGCGCAGGAGGACGGCGACCCTATTTATGCCGTCATCAAAGGCAGCGCGATGAATCAGGACGGCAGTTCGGTCGGCATTACCGCCCCGAACGCCCTCGCGCAGGAGGACGTCATTGCGCGCGCCTGGCAGGATGCGGACATTGATCCCGAAACGGTGACGTATATGGAGGCGCACGGCACGGGAACCTCGCTGGGCGACCCGATCGAAATCGACGGGTTGACGCGCGCCTTCCGAAGATATAGCGATAAACGACAATTTTGCGCCATCGGCTCGTTGAAAACAAATATCGGCCATCTCGACCATGCCGCCGGTATTGCAGGGCTGCTCAAGGCAATCCTATCGCTTGTCCACAAGCAGCTTCCGCCAACGCTTCATTTCCGCTCGCCGAACCGTAACATTCCGTTTGTGGATTCGCCTGTTTATGTCAATGACGAGTTGACGCCATGGGAGACGGACGGCGGAGCAAGAAGATGCGGAGTAAGCGCGTTCGGCATGAGCGGAACCAATTGCCATGTTGTGCTGGAAGAGGCTCCCGCCGGGATACCTTCGATTCGATCGGACAGAGTGGAGCTATTCTGTTTGTCCGCACACAGCATGACGGCACTGGAGCGGCTCGTATTGCTGTTCCGGGACTGGGCAGCGCAGCATCGCGGCGATGAGAGCCGCAGTCTGGCCGACCTTTGCTACACCTTGGCAGTTGGCCGGGGAGCCCATCGTTATCGCCTGGCGATTGCAGTAAGCAGCTGGGAAGAGCTTGCCCAGACCTTGCAAGCCGCAGCCGAAAGCGGCCTGACCGGTCTTGCGCTGCCAAACGTCTTCTTCGGGATGGCCGATTCGGTTGCGACCGGGAATATGCGGCAGCAACCTGTTCCAAACGACCGGGAAATGGAAGCGCTGGAGCTGGGCCAGCGTTACGTGGGCGGCTACGAGATCGACTGGAAAGCGATCTACCTAGGACAACGCCGCCAACGGCTGCCGCTTCCGACGTATCCGTTCGATTCTCACCGTTGCTGGGTGGAGGAAGCGCGCGCCGGAGCGGCGCTTCACACGCCACTTGCGGCCTGGAGCGGATATTCGCTCGGTGGAGATATTCCTGAGGAGCTTAGGCAAGAAATGAACGAGACGTTTGCCAGATGGCAAGCCGCGCTAGAGCGGAGCGGCGGGATGAACGAGACGTTTGCCAGATGGCAAGCCGCGCTAGAGCGGAGCGGCGGGATGACGAGTCAGCGCCGCCGCAGCGTTGCGTTAACCGGGGGGCGTTCTGGTCTGGAATGGGAGCAACAAGTTGCGGATGTTTGGGGAGAGCTACTCGGTTATAACGAATTGCCTGCGAATGCCGGGTTTTATGAACTAGGCGGAGATTCCATTATTGCGCTCAAAATTGTAAACCAGCTCAGCGAGCTTGCGGGCGTCCGCATTCAGGCGGCGGATTTACTGGGGCATGCGGATCTGCCTTCGTTCACAGCCTTGATCGAGCGACGGATCAGAGAGAGCGGCGAGGCGACAGCGCAAAGAACGAACGCCCAGCACGATGGGCAAAGGGCGGGCGTTGGGAACGGCGGACACGAGGCGAATGGCGGTTATGATTGGCAAGCGGCGGCTGGCGGCCGTGATGGAGCAGGAGCGGACGGCGGGCATGTCGGGCCGTTAACCGGCCAAGCGGCCGACTCTTTGTCTGGCGATACACTGGAACCGATACCAAAGGCGGCCCCGCAAGAGCATTATCCGGTTTCATCGCCACAGAAACGCATGTATTTGCAGCAGCAGGCGATGCCGGATGATCGCAGCTACAATTTGCCCGAATGTTTGCACTTGGACGGGGCTATTGATGCAGATCGGCTGGAGGCCGTCCTGCAAGCCATCGTGGAGCGTCACGAGACGCTTCGCACCACCTTCCACGTCATCGACGGAGAGATCAGGCAGCGCATTCATGCTGCTATTCCTTTCCGCCTGATTCGCATGGAGGCTGATGAAGCAGAAGTGGAAGGCGTACTTCAAAGCTTGTTCCAGCCATTCAGGCTCGATACGGCTCCACTGCTCCGAGCAGCCTTGCTGACAATCGAGCCCGAGCAACATGTGCTGTTTCTTGATATGCATCATATTGCATCCGACGGCATGTCGGCAGGTATTCTTTTGTCCGACCTGATGACTTTATATCAGGGCGGTTCGTTGCCGCCGCTGTCGCTGCAATACAAGGATTATGCGGTATGGCAGGAGAGCAGGCCGCTCTCCGGGAACGCCGAACAGTATTGGCGTGAGCAATGCCGGGGAGACTGGCCGCTGCTTGCCCTACCGACCGATGCCCTGCGTCCGCCCGTCAAAAGCAATCGCGGCGAAACGTTCGACGTGTATGTCGAGGCCGGTTTGATGACGGCTGTGCGCAGCCTAGCGGCCGAATCGGGCGCGACTCCGTTTATGGTGCTGCTATCGGCATATTACACTTTCCTCGCCCACTATACAGGGGCCGAGGACATTGCCGTCGGTACGCCGATTGCGGGACGGAACAGGCGCGAGCTGGAAGCGATCGCGGGCATGTTCACCGGCACGCTGGCGCTGCGCGCTTACCCGCGCGCCGACAAACCGTTCAGAGCCTTTTTGTCCGAAGTGAAAGAGATGGCGACTGGGGCTTACGCCCACGCCGATTATCCCTTCGAGGAAATCGCGCAGTGGATAGACAGAAGGGACGCCAGCCGGAGTCCGCTGTTTGACACGATGTTCATCATGCAAAACCTGGGTATTCCAAACGCTTCGACGGAGGGATTGTCGTATCGCCACCAGCGCTTTGAGCATGGCACGGCCAAATACGATTTGATGATTCAGGCTGTGGAGAATGGTGAGGAATTGCGGCTTGTCGTGGAATATAATGCGGATTTGTTTTACCGCGCGACAGCCGAGCGGTTCATGCGGCATTATGTGCAGCTGCTGCGCAGCGTGACGCTTCGTCCCGAAGCCGCGCTCGGCGAAGCGGAGATCCTGACGGAGGAGGAGCGCCTGCACATGCTGGCGCTGGGGAGACGCGAAGCGGACTTTCCGCCCCCGCGCTGTCTGCATGATTGCTTCAAGGAACAGGCGGCGGCCGTTCCCGACCTGCCGGCTGTATCTTGCGGCGGTGAATCCATGACCTATCGGGAGCTGGATCGCCGTACCGATGCGCTGGCACGAACCTTGCGCGCCAAAGATGTGGGACGCGGCAGCGTAGTCGGCATCATGGCGGAGCGCTCCATCCCCATGATGACCGCTATGCTCGCCGTTATGAAAGCCGGAGGCGCTTATATGCCTATAGATCTGCATTATCCCGAGGAGCGCATCCGCTATATGATGGCGGACAGCGGGGCGGAGTTGGTATTCGCGGATGGCGCACGTTCCGGAGTCGCGGCAGTCGTGCCGGCCTCCTTGCAGGTGCTGGACATTGCGGATGAGACGCTGTTCTCCGGCGCTGACGATGCCGCCGACGCATGGCCGCAGGACGCCGCCGATCCGATGTACGTCATCTATACCTCCGGTTCTACGGGTCAGCCGAAGGGCGTCATTGTGCCGCATCGCAGCTTTTACAATTTCGGGCATTCGTTCAGGACGTTTTTCGACGGGCAATACGGCGAGGGAGACAGATGCCTCAGCCTTACCAATATTTCGTTTGACGTCAGCGTAGCGGAGCTTTTTATGCCGCTTATGTTCAGGGCTTGCACGGTGCTTTACCCGGAGCCGAAATTGCTTGATCCGAGGCGAATTGCCGAGGTGATTGCGAAAGAGCGGATTACATTCGCTTATTTGCCGCCGTCTTTGCTGAAAGAAGTTGCGCGGCTGCTGGAGCAATCGGCTTCCGTGATTGCGTTAAACAAGATGCTCGTTGGGGTAGAGCCGATTAAAGACGAAACGCTGGAGCTGTATACGAAGCTTAATCCCGAGATTCGGATTATGAACGGTTACGGCCCGACGGAGGCGACGGTTTGCTCCAATATGTACGCATACAAGCCGGGCGCTTATCGGGGCGGCTATGTGCCGATTGGTGGGCCGATGCACAATGTTGAAATTTTTATATTCGGCTATGGCGGCCAGCTTGCTCCCCTCGGCGCAGCCGGGGAGCTGTATATTTCCGGCAGCGGCCTTGCCGACAGTTATGTGAACAAGCCGGATTTGACAACCGAGCGCTTTTTGCTGCATCCGTACCGCGAGGGCCACTTTATGTATCGCACCGGCGATATCGCAAAGTGGCTGCCGGACGGGAACGCGATGTATGTGGACCGGGCCGACCAACAGGTGAAAATCAGAGGTGTGCGGATTGAAATGAACGAGGTTCGCTCGCAATTGATTTCCCTTCCCGAGGTGGAGGATGCGGTTGTGGTCGTCCGCGAGCAAGCAAGCGGAGATAAGGAGCTGTGCGCGTATGTGGTCGCTTCGGACAAGCTCCCTTCGCGGGACTGGCGAAGAAGGCTGAAAGACAAGCTGCCGGACGCGATGATTCCGGCCTATATCACGGCGATTGACGCGATACCGCTGACACCGAACGGGAAAGTGGACCGGCGCGCCTTGCCGGAGCCGGAATTCGGGCTTCGGGAGCGGGGAAAGCCGGAGCTACCGCGAGACGAGATGGAAGAGCGTGTCGCCGCCATTTGGAAGGAAGTGCTGGGCGATACGGCCGGGCCAACCGGCATTCACGACGACTTTTTCGAGCTTGGCGGCCATTCCTTGAAGGCTGCCGTGTTGGCGGGCAAGCTGCAGCAGGCGACGGGCGCCCTGGTTCCGCTCAGCCTGATATTCGAGCTTACCTCCATTGCGGAAATGGCCGCCTGGCTGAAGGAGCGGGACGGCACTGCTGCGGCGGCTGATCCGATCCCGAAGGCGGAGCGCCGCGAGTGGTACCCGATGTCGCGCGCCCAACGCCGCCAATATATGATGCAGATGCTGGCCGGAGACGCCACCATGTATCATGTGCCGTTTGCACTCCGCTTGCAGGGCAGGCTGGATGTGGCGCGGCTGGAAGACGCATTTACGGCGCTGATCGGCCGCCACGAAAGCTTGCGGACGACCTTCCATATGTCAAAGGACGAGTTCAGGCAAATGGTTCATACGGCGTATGCGTTCAAGCTGGAGGTGCTGGACCCTGCAGCGTTGACCAGGGACGAAGCGCTGCGGGGAGCGCCGCCGAACGGCGCCGAGGTGACAAGGCTGATGGAAGTCTTCCAGCGGCCGTTTCATCTGGACAAGCTGCCGCTGCTGCGGGCGGGGCTGCTGCGGCTGAATGAGGAAGATCACCTGCTGCTGCTGGATGTTCATCACATTATTACGGACGGCGTATCCTCCGGTTTGCTGGTGAATGAGCTGTCGCAGCTGTATGCCGGACAGTCGCTGCCGGAGCTGCGCGTGCAATACAGCGATTATGCGGTGTGGCAGGAAGCAGGATTTGCAAATGCCGCTTATGCGGAGCAGGAGCGGTACTGGATGGAAATCTTCGAAGGCAAGCTTTCTGTTCTGGAGCTGCCGACGGATCGGCCGCGGCCGTCTCTGCCGAGCTATAAGGGCCTCCGCCATTCGTTCCGGCTGGACGCGCGGACAACGGCGGAGGCGCGAAAGATGGCACGGGAAGCGAAGACGACGCTGTACACGGTGCTGCTGGGCGCTTTTGCCGCGATGCTGGCCAAATACAGCGGGCAGGCCGAAGTGATTGTGGGCACCCCCGCCGCCGGCAGGGAGCATGCCGATACGCATGGCATGCTCGGCATGTTCGTCAACACGCTGGCGCTGCGGACAAGGCCGGAAAGAGACAAGACGGTACGGGCCTATATGGCGGAGCTGCATAACCATGTCGTAGAGGCGCTTTCGCACCAGACGTATCCTTTCGAGGAGCTGGTCGAAGGGCTGAAGGCAGATGCGGACAGAAGCCGCAATCCTTTGTTTGACGCCATGTTTGTCTTGCAAAATATGGACCGGGCGGTGATGGAAGCTGGCGGCCTCGTCTTTGGCGAAATGCCGTTCGAGGCGAGGACAAGCAAGTTCGACCTGACTCTGGAAGCGGTGGAGCGGGAATCGGAAATCGAGCTTCAACTGGAATACGCAACGGATTTGTTTCATGAGAAAACCGGGCGCCGCATGGCGGAAAGCTATACCGTACTCGTACGGGAGATGTGCAAATCGCGCGATCGCACGGTCGGCGAGCTTGAGCTGATGAGTGAAAGGGAGCGGGAGCAATTGCTGGCTCAGTTGGCCGGAGGAGGCATGCCGGTACAGGCCGCGAGTAGAGAGGGGGGCAGTGGTAGGATGGAAAATCGAGCTGAGAGAGGCATAACGGATCGGCAAGAAGACGCGGGAGCGGCTTCAACGCAAGCAACGGTGGAATGGACGGGGTTTGTGCAGGAAGTGGAGCGCCAGGCGGCACGCACGCCGGATGCGGCGGCGATTCAATTCGGCGCGGAGACGGTGACGTACGCCGAGCTGAACGAACGCGCGAATCGGCTTGCCCATTCCTTGCGGGCGAAGGGTGTGGGGCCCGAGCGCATTGTCGCGCTGATGGCATCCCGAAGCCCGCTGCTGCTTGTCGCTATTTTGGGTGTTTTGAAAGCTGGAGGCGCATATGTCGCTATTGATCCGGCTTACCCGAAAGAGAGGATCGACTGGATGCTTGAGGATTGCGGTGAAGCGCTTCTGCTGACGGAAAAAGCATATGCGGGAGTCGTAACGAGAGCAGTTGCTGAGTGGTATTTGGACGATCCGGAGCTGTATGCGGCGGACAGAGGCAATCCGGAGTGTGTCCATAAGCCGGACCATTTGGCGTATGTGCTGTATACGTCGGGCTCGACCGGGCGTCCCAAAGGCGTGATGATCGAGCATCGCGGGCTGGCGCATTTCATCAGCGGCTTCAGAAACCGGATTCCATTTGAGAAGGGTCAGAGCATCCTGGCGATGGCATCGGTCTCCTTTGATATTTTTGTCGTTGAAAATCTGCTGCCGCTCACAATGGGGTTGCGGGTTGTATTGGCCAATGAAGAGGAACGGGGCGACGCCGCCTTGCTGCAAGGCCTGATCGACATGCACAGCGTCGATGTGCTGCAAATTACGCCGTCGCGCTTCAAATGGTGGATGAATCTGCGAGGCGAAACGGACGGTTTGCAAAAGCTGCGTATATTGATGATCGGGGCGGAGCCGCTGACGGCTGATGTGCTTGGCAGGCTACGCACCGCTACCGGAGCCAGATTGTTTAATTTGTACGGTCCGACGGAGACGACGGTGTGGACCTCCATCCGGGAAGTGACCGAAGGCGAGGACATTTCGATCGGCACGCCGATCGAAGGTTCCGTCATGATGGTGCTTGACGAAGGACTGAAGCTGCAACCGACAGGCGTGACGGGCGAAATTTGCATCGGCGGGCCGGGCGTCGGGCGCGGGTATCTTAGCCATCCCGAATGGGATGTCGCTTTTGTGCCGAATCCGTATGCGCCGCGCGAACGCATATATCGCACGGGTGACCTTGGGCGCAGGCTTGAAAATGGGGAGTTTGCCTATGCGGGACGCCGCGATTTCCAGGTGAAAATCAGGGGGCACCGGATTGAAATCGGTGAAATTGAGCAGTTGCTGCTCCGCCATGAGCAGGTGAAGGAAACGGTCGTCACCGCGTTTCAGGAAGAGGATGGGGAGTATGCGCTTTGTGCGTATGTTGTCATGCAGAACGCCCCGGCAGCGGATGCGGAGCCGGACGGTGCCGCGCCATCCGGCCGGTTGACCGGGCAGCTGCGCGAATATCTCGGGGACAAGCTACCTTCTTATATGGTTCCGGCCTTCATGGTCGTTCTGGATGCGATTCCGCTTACGCCAACGGGCAAAATCGACAGAAGGGCGCTGCCGAAGCCGGGACCGGCCGACGCTGGCATACGCGAGCTTGTTCCGCTGTCGACGGATACCGAGCGCAAGCTGGCGGAGATTTGGAAGGAGCTGCTCGGTACGGATGCAATCAGCGCCAAGGACAGCTTTTTCGAGCTCGGTGGCCATTCCTTGAAGGCGGCAGGCATGGTCAGCCGCATTGCGGAACGCTTTGGCATCCAAATGCCGCTGCGCGATATTTTTATGAATCCTACGCTTGAAAGTTTAGCAGCTCATCTGGACACTAGTGGAACCGTGGCGGCCGCGCGCATTCCGAAACAGTCGGAGCGCGAACATTACCCGATGTCAAGGCCGCAGCGCCGCCAGTTTATAATGGGGCTGATCTCGGGCGAGGCAACGATGATGTACCATGTGCCGTTCGCCGTGCATATGCAAGGCAAGCTCGATGTGGAGCGGCTGGAGGAAGCTTTCCTGGCGATCATGCGCCGCCATGAATCGCTCAGAACGACGTTTCATCACGAGGAGGACGAGTTCCGTCAGCGCGTGCATGCGGAGCCGATATTTACGCTGGAGCAGGGTGCCAGGCTGAGAATGGCTGCGGGCAAGCTGCTCGCGGAAGGCGGAGACGAAGGATTGTTCGGCGGCATCAGCGCGCTGATGGAGCGCTTTATCCGTCCGTTCGATCTCAGCCGTCTCCCGCTGTTCCGGGCCGGATTAATTCCGCTTGGCGAGGAGCGCCATCTGCTGCTGCTGGACCTTCATCATATTATTACCGACGGCGTCTCCGTCAGCGTCCTGCTGCAGGAACTGACCACGTTGTACGGCGGCGGCGAGCTGCCGGAGCTGGATATCCAGTACCGGGATTACACGGTATGGCAAGAAGAACAAATCGGCAGCGAGGCCTATATGGAGCATGAGCGCTACTGGCTGGAGGCGTTCGAAGGGGAGCTGCCAACGCTAGATCTCAAGACGGCCTCCCCAAGGCCGGAACTGCAAAGCTTCGAGGGCGGTCTGATCAACTTCATACTGGATGTGGAGCTTACGTTCAAGATCAAGGCGTTTGCGCGCGAGCGCAGTACGACGTTGTATACGGTGCTGCTCGGAGCTTATTCGATGCTTCTGAGCAAATGGAGCGGTGAGGAGGATATCATTATCGGCACGCCGGTAGCGGGCCGCAATCATGCGGGGCTGGAAGGGTTGATCGGGATGTTCGTCAATACGGTCGCGATTCGCAGCTTCCCGGAATCGTACCGGACCGTTGGCGATTATTTGTCCGAGCTGCATGAGGATGTGCTGCGGGCGTTGGAGCACCAGAATTATCCGTTCGAGGATTTGGTGCAAAAGTTGGGAATCGAACAGGACCGCAGCCGCAATCCGCTATTCGATACGATGTTTATTTTGCAAAATATCGATCGCGTCGCTTACCGTTCGGGCGGCATTGAATTCGACCCCAAGGAGTTTGATCCGGGCGTCAGCAAATTCGATTTAACACTTGAAGCGTCGGAGCAGGACGGCAGGCTCCGCTTTGCGATGGAATATTCGAAAAGTCTTTTCCGCGAAGAGACCGCCCGGGTGCTGGCGGATGATTATACGGCGATCATACGCGCGTTGGTCGAAGACGGAGCAATGAAAAAAATCAGTACTGTGCTTGCGGCAAGCAAGCTTGATTGAACCAACATTCTGAGCCTAAGGAGGCGGCGAACGATGAAGCTGTCGATGGAAAGGAAACCGTTTAACGAGTTTTGGATGAACTGCATGCTGAACCAGGCGTTTTCTATTGCGGTGTCGGTGGAGCCCAGCTACAGGGATGCGGCATATTTGAACATTTACCGTTACTATCCTTGGGAGGCGGCAACGGACAAGGACTTCCGCTATCCGACAATTGACACGCTGTATTATTTGGACGATCCGGCTAGATTTCCGCTGTCGCAGGTAATTCTCTATATCGAGCCCGGTCATTTCCGCAGCAAGGAGACGGTTCTGGAGGAAATCAGGACGATATTGAAAGGCGGACGCAATTTGAGCGTAAACATCGATCTATATGACTGGCTGCCGGGCAGCATGGCCTGGAAAAAGTTCCATTGGTATCATTATTCGCTGTTTAACGGATACGACAAGGAGCGAGGCACTTTCTACGTCATTGACGATACGCTTGCGGGCTACGAGGAGCACGAGGTTCCGGAGGAAAGGCTGCTTAAGGCATACGGCAACTCGGAATACAACGTGAATCCGGACTATTTGGGGCCTGCCTTCTACGTATACAACCTGCAGGAAAAGGTTCATCCCTACGAGTTAAAGCTGGTTGAAGTGGTGGAAAATGCGGAGCGGCTGGTGAGGGAGCTTGGCGAGTTCTCAATAGAGGGCATGTGGAATGTAGATTCCGAACCGGAGAAAAAGCAAGCTCATTTGACCTATGGCCTTGTCGGCGTCAACATCATTTGCAACCGGCATATCGCCAACATGTCGCTGCTCCACTCCATGCGGGAGAAGAGGCTGATCGGCGAAGCCCTGTTTGAGTCGCTGTCGAGTCAGCTTGGCGCAGTGAGGGATGGATGGGATCAGTTAAAGGACCGCTTTGTGACGGGAGACTTCGAACGCGGCAGAGAGCTGGCACTAGCGGACGATTTGTTCGCAAAGGAAAAGGCGTTTTGGACCACGCTGGTCGCCGGCGCGTAAAGGCCGCTTGAGTCAACATTTTACCCGGGAGGCGGGCGTTATGACGATATCTTTAATTTGTTTGCCATATGCAGGAGGCTCCGCACAAGTGTACAAGCGCTGGACGAACCGGCTGCATCCTGACGTGCGTCTGGTGCCGGCCGAACTGGCGGGCAGAGGAAGCCGCATGGGCGAGCCGTTCTATGCGGACGTGGAAGAAGCCGTGCAGGATTTGCTGCCGCTGGTGCTGGAGACGGCGCTCGGCTCCGATTCATATGCTTTATTCGGCCACAGCATGGGCAGCCTGCTTGGGTATGAGCTGCTGCATGCGCTGCGGCAGGAAGGATTCCCGCTGCCTAGGGCAGTCTTCCTCTCCGGCAGAGGGGCGCCGCATTGCGAGCAGGAGGAGGCGCGCCGGACCCATCTTCTACCACATGACGAGTTTCTCGAGGAACTGAAACGGCTCGGCGGCATGCCGGACGAGCTGTTTCATCATCGGGAGCTGCTGGATATGTTTATGCCGATCCTAAGAGCCGACTTCAAGCTTGTCGGCGAATACGAGCATTGGATGCGGCCGCCGCTGCCGCTGTCGCTCACCATCTTGAGCGGCAAGGATGATGGCTGCGTCAAAGGCCCGCTCGATGAATGGGAGCGTTATGCGACGGGAGGCTGCGAGCTGATGCTGTTTGAAGGCGGGCATTTTTTCCTGCATGAGCGGGAACGCGATGTTGTAGCGGTGATTAACCAAAAGCTGACCGAGGCGCTTGCCCCGATACTGAACCGTAAGGAGCGTGATGGAAAATGCTGAACAAACATGCGATATGGTTTCCCGGTCAGGGCTCGCAGCGCGTCGGAATGGGAAAAGCGCTGAGCGAGCGGTATGCGGTTGTCAAAGCGACGATAGAGGAAGCGAACGAAGCGCTGGGCATGCGCCTTGACAGCCTGATGTATGAGGGAGCGATGACGGAGCTGACGCGGACAGACAATGCCCAGCCCGCCATTCTTGCGCTTGGCGTGGCGATGTACCGCGTTTACAGCCAGGAATGGGGATACCTACCTGCGATGGCTGCCGGCCACAGCTTGGGCGAGATTACCGCTTTAACCTGCGCGGGGGCTATAACGTTCCCGGATGCGCTCAGGCTCGTACGCCGCCGTGGCGAGTTGATGCAAAGGGCCGCCGCTTCAGGGATCGGCGCGATGGCCGCCGTGAATGGGCCGAGTCCCGATGTTGTCGCCAAAGTATGTCTGGAAACCAGCGCAGGCTGCGCGGACGGAAGCCGTATTGTTGTGGTATCGAATATGAATTCAGAGCGGCAAACGGTGATTTCGGGCCACAAAGAGGCCGTCCATGAAGCGTCCGAAAGACTCTCCGCCCATGGGGCCGCAGTCATTCCGCTGCAGGTAAGCGCGCCGTTCCATAGCCCGTTGATGGCGCCGGCGGCGGCACAATTTGCCGAAGTGCTGAGCTGCGTCTCGTTTGGAGAAATGGTTTTTCCCGTCGTTTCCTCCTTGACGGGTCTGCCTTACAGGAATACGGCAGAGATCGCGGGTATACTGGCAAGGGGATTGACGGACCCCGTCAATTGGCCAGCGGTCCTTGCATTTCAGAAGAGCATTGGCATTTCCGCTGCCGTGGAACTGGGTCCAGGCAATGTATTGAAACGGCTGGCTCCACCCTACGGACTGCACGTATTCGCTTTTGACGACAAGGAGGATGAGGCGCATCTGTTTGCCGCAAGCCAGCAAACGGACGCTTATTCGATTGAACTACTGAATCGTTGTCTGGCTATCGCCACTTGCGTCCGCAACCGCAACTGGAACGCAGCCAAATATGAACAAGGCGTCGCTTCGCCTTACCGCGGCGTGCAGCAGTTGGTCGAACGGCTGCGTGAGACGGGAGAGCAAGTGGCGGAGACGCATGTTCGGCAAGCGCTGGCGATGCTGGAATCGGTGTTTCGCACCAAAGGCACGTCCACCGAAGAGCAGGAGCGGCGGCTTGCAAGACTGCAGGGTGAGTTTGGCCTGCGCAGCTTACCAGGCGTTTCTCCTGCCGACCGATCATATGCGGGCAGTCTATTATAGGAAGGAACGGAGACATGGGAATTCGGCTGGCAAATGACGAGTTTGAACAGGATGGAGCCCGGAGCCCGGCGGAGCTGCCGTCTCCCGTGGAGATTTTGCAGGCTTTGATCCGCTTCAATACAACAAATCCGCCAGGTGAAGAAGCCGCATGTATCATGTATATCCGGCAACTGCTTGAGGATGCGGGCATTGAGACGCGAGTAGAGTCGCTTGATCCGGCCCGTCCCAATCTGCTGGCCAGGTTGAAGGGCAGCGGGGAAGCACCGCCGCTGCTGTTGTACGGGCATGTCGACGTTGTTGGTGTCGACAAGCAAGCCTGGAGCCGCAACCCGTTCGGGGGCGACATTGAGGGCGGCTTCGTCTGGGGGCGGGGCGCTCTTGACATGAAAGGCGGCGTGGCGATGCTCGTATCGGCTTTCCTCCGCGCGCATGTCCGCAAGCTGCCGCTGCGCGGCGATCTCATTCTGGCGATTGTCAGCGACGAGGAAGCAGGGGGCGAATACGGGGCTTCCTTCCTGGTAGAGCGGCATGCCGATTATTTTGCGGGCGTAAAGTATGCGCTCGGCGAATTTGGCGGTTTTGCGTTTCATGCCCTGGGGAAAACCTTTTATCCGATTATGGTGGCGGAGAAACAGCTATGTTGGCTCAAAGCGACGATTCGAGGAGATGGAGGCCACGGCTCCATGGGCAAGCCGGGAGCCGACTGTATGGCGCAATTGGGGAACATGCTTCAATCGCTTAACAGGAATAAGCTGCCGATACGTGCGACACCGGCGGCCCGGTTGATGATTGAAGGCATGGCCGACGCGCTGCCGCTGCTGCCGGCGCTGCTGCTGAGAGGGCTGCTGCGTCCCCGGCTGGGCGGCCTCATCCTGAAGCTGCTGGGGGAAAAGGGAGGGACGTTCGCCCCGCTTCTGCGTAATACGGTCAGCGCGACCGTCGTTCGCGGCGGCGAGAAAATCAACGTTCATCCAAGCGAAATTACGGTTGAGCTGGACGGCCGAACGCTACCGGGCGTCACTCCGCAGCAATTTATGGACGAGCTGCGCCGATTCGCGATTAATGATTCGATCAGGCTGGAAGTGCTGCGTCATGACCCATGCGCCGCAGCTCCCGACATGGGGATGTTCGGTTTGCTGTCCGATGTGCTGAAAGAAGCGGATAAGGAGGCCGTTCCGGTGCCGATGCTGCTGCCCGGAGGAACGGACGGAAGATTGTTTGCGAGGCTCGGCATCCAAACCTACGGTTTCCTGCCAATGCCGCTTCCCAAGGACATGCAGTTTACCAAACTGATTCATGCGGCGGATGAACGCATTCCCGTAGAAGCGATCGGGTTCGGCACGGATGCGATTTTTCGGGTGCTGGAGCGGTACGGAGCGCAGCCGTGATGCCTTTTAAAACGTTTTGAGTATTCGCATATTCACAATTTTATTAGCGCTTGAAATGCAAATGACCATTTCAAGCGCTTTTTTGCATATTTCGAGGTCGACTGATCTTTTTCATATTTTTCGAAGGTGAAGGTCATATCCTTCGATACTAAAAAATGGGTAATCGATAACCTAAGCGAGTATGCAGTGTCTAACGATAGTCATTCAATTAATTCTCGTGAAGTTGTCGGAGGCATTCGCTGAATATAACCATAATCCGCAGCCGCGTGAAGTTGCTCGAAGAATAGGAGAAGCAATTGAGCAGGCTCTCGAAAAATACAGGAAGGAGAAATAAAGTTGAATATCAAAAAGCCAGAGTTTATGAAAAGTAAATATTACGAAGGCGGAAGGCTTTCCAAAGATTCTCCGCCTGAGCTTAAAAAAGAGTATGAAGAATACAAAAAACAGTTTGAGGTTTTAGATGAACCTTTCAAGCCGTTGTTGCTAACTGAGGACGATCTCAAATGAGGTCGTTCTTTTTTGTCCAAAAACTTGTAAATATGCATAAAGATTCACATTTAAAAATTACTTTCGAAATTCAGGCTAATGAATTGTTGCAAAATTGTTTTGAACATGCTTTTCAAGATTGTGAGCATGGACACATCGTTATTTCTATGAGTTCCAACAACGGCTTTTGCACGATTGGAGTAATAGATGATGGCAAAGGATTCAACGTTGAAAAATGTTCACAAAAAGTTTAGGTTTATCTATTGTAAATAGCTATGTAGAGGATAAACTAAAAGGGAGCATGCAATTTGAATCTACAGCGTGTGGAACAACAGTTTCATTCACGTTTAAAATGTATAGAGGACTACAAAGGCGTAGTCTTACTAAAGCAAAGAGGCTTAAGGTTATAGCATTCCTACTTGATAGGAAGCGGTATAACTTTAGGCCTCTTTATGTTTATTCTCTGGTATGAGAGATGAGGAAATGGAGAAGAATTGTTAAGTGTAGGAATAGATATAGGAACATCAACAACACAACTTGTCCTATCCAAAACTTTATATCCAGAATATGGCGTCACCGTTTTCCGTTCCGCGTATTGTGATTACGGAGAAAGAAGTCATATACCGTAGTGAAATTTGTTTCACATCCTCTTTTAGCCGAGAACAGAATCGATGTTCAAAAGTGTATCACAGCTGTAATGGTTGCTATGCTCATTGCAAGTAAAATGGTTCCAAAAAACTGCACCTAAGAAGTAGAGGAGGATACCCATGAGTATCGATAAAAAAATGATTGAAGAGATGGTTCGTAAAATCATCATGGAAAAAGTAGGGGCTGATGCTATTGAACAGAACGTTCATAGAGGTCCTGAAGGGATTACTTCTGTTAAAGTGCCAAATATGAAAGTAACAGAAGAGGATCGTCTCGATACAGGCAACCCTAATGATATCGTCTATTGTAAAGATCTTTTTTCGCTAAAGGAAAGTCCAAGACTTGGCTGCGGTATCATGGAGATGAAAGAAACAACCTTTGACTGGACACTTAACTATGATGAAATTGATTATGTGATTGAGGGACATCTGGATGTTATCATTGATGGTACAAAGGTGTCAGCTGGTCCAGGAGAAGTGATCCTGATTCCAAAAGGAAGTAAGATTCAATTTTCTGTGCCAGAATATGCACGATTTATCTATGTAACATATCCGGCTAACTGGGCAGAACAAGCGTAACATTCTAATTTCTACTCGACGTAGGAAAAGCGGTTTATATCGGAGGATACGTATGAAGGGGAACTGACGAACCCGCTGAGTTTGAATCGGTATACGTAAGTGCAGAATAATCCGCTGAAATATATTGACCCAAGTGGACATGCAGAATGTGAAGGGGCTACGAACTGCAATCCGAAACCCAAACCGCCGCAACAGTATTGTACGGTATACTCCGGGCTCCATGGTTTCAGAATTGGGGCTTTAGCGATGCCCCGGTACCAATTTCGAGCGGACAAGCTGCCAGAATAATTCCCGACCGGCGGGCAGGATCTCCTGATACAACTATGGTGTCGGGTGACAAAAACATATATACATAAAAGTCGCGTAGTTGCGGCTTTTTTTGTTTTAACGATATATGTTCTAGTCAAAAAGACAGGGTAACTATCTCATGAATAAATGATACAGACTAAGCAGTGGTGTTAAGCTAACGGGCAGGATAGTTTAAACGCTTCGCGAATAACTCCAAGTATGGAATTAATTGCGAAGTTCGTAATCGATATACACAATTACACAAACACCTGAAACCATTTCTAAACATAATCGTAGCATATTGTAAATAAATTGCATTGAGGTGAAGTATGAAAGCTTTTGATTACTTAAGAAGAGCCTATTATAAGCTTAGTTATTATTATCAGAAATTTCAATTGATTGTAATGTCTTTCGTAGTTGCTGGAATAGTTGATTATTTTTTTATTTACGAGATTTTCGTTTCATTATCAGCACTATTTCCTGTTTTTATTTTAGAAATTGCTCCAGTCATTATTATCATTTTATCAATATTTATTATTCGAGGAATCGTTAAATTTATAAAGAAGATGAAAGAAAACAAACACTTACTATTTTTATTCTAACAAGAAATTATCATATTAAGAAGCTTTGACCGTATTTCAAGGAGTGTGCAACATCGTATAACACCATATTCACGCTTCCGTTTATTGGATTCTCCCATAGCATTTCGAGGATCTAAGTCAGTTTTTCATTAAGCTAACGGGGAACGATAGTTTAAGTAAGACTTGAAGACAGCTACCCGGTATGACGTTGTAAAAATAAAGTTACATCTAGAAGGGAATATCTGCAGTGAATATTTTAAAAGAAATGAAGGCTCGTGATCCATACATTCGATTTGAATTAGGACTTGAGAATTTGATGGGGGAGGAGTATCGGCGCGAAAGTCTTCGGCGCGCGAGTGCCATTTATCGTTCAATCTTTAATCCTGAGGATGATGTGTTATTTATCCATCGCTCCAGCTACGGTAAGGATGAAAAACGAGTTAGTCAAATAAGGTTAAAGCGTTTTTTCAAAACAAAAATAAAGAAAGCGCAATTGCGTATTTTGCCATATGAATTTGATGAATCGGATGACGAACACTACACAAAAGAATGGAACGTTGAAGTCAAAGCGAAAGAAATCCGAATGCCATATGTACTTGAATGCATTGTAAATGACGACTTCATGCGTAAACCAATGCCCGGTGGACGGATTTACCTATACAACAAAACAAAAGACATTTTGTATCATATGTATGACGATCGCGGCTGTGATGTTTTCAGTTCCGACAAAGACACTCTTTTGCCTATTTACCATTTATACCAAAAATGGATTTTGGATTATAACCGATATGAAATTGACAGCCTATTCGCCGAAGGGCTCACCGGAATAGTTGAAACAGATCAAGAACGAAAGATTCGATGGGAACTTAACGAAAAAAAAGTGACTGATTCCGGTATCAACCTTAGGCGAACTAACACTTGTCATATATCGCATCATTTCGAGATTCCGTCCATAAACGCCAGTAAGTTTGCAAAAGAAATCGCACTCACATCGTTCGAGATTCAGCAGATTTCCATAACGAATGACATAGTCACATTTAAAGCTACCAAAACGGAAGCCTTAGCTCTTATTGATTATCAAACGCATCTCATGAGTATGTACGGTAAAAAATATGGTACCTATACCGGATGGAGCCTTGAAAAATTAGTTTAATTAACGGAGAGTTAGCAGAAATCAAAGAAGAAGCGGGATTAAACTAACCTCGGTCCTCCGTATCTACTTTTCAATCTAGCATCTTGTTTAATGAGACATAACTACATCTTTCACGTATATCCTTCAGTTTCATATTTTAGCAGAGAAAACGATAGAGAAACCTATAGACTATCGTAGAGGTCACGTGTATGTCGGTTTTGAAAAAACGAAAGTGGATTTTATGGTTGTCAGCTTTAGTCCTTATCGTTGCAGTTCCAATAACAATTTTCATGCAAATAATCATTCATTCTAATGTACCAGAACTTGCAGAAGGAAGCATTGAGCAGCGGTATGCACAGCAAGGAAGCTATCATGTAAAGGTAGAAGAAGTTAAGAGTATGAGCGGAGAGGCTTTATTTAGAATATACTACCCAGCATTTCAAGGAGACGAATCCTATCCTATTATTTCATGGGGGAATGGAACAGATGCCACGCCAGATCGTTATGATGAGCTCTTAACTCATCTTGCTAGCTGGGGATTCATTGTAATAGATTCCTATAGCAAGACAACAGGAACAGGCAAAGAAATTGTGGAGGCTATTGATTATTTGAAAAATGAAAACCAACTAGCAAACAGCTTGTTTTATCAAAAAATACAAATGGAACATATTGGTGTAGCTGGACATTCTCAAGGGTCTACTGGGGTTATTAATGCTCATACCAACTATAAAAGTGGATCGTTGATTAAGACGGTTGTATCCATCGCTCTCCCGGATTTGAAGCATTGTGATCCAGAAGATGTGTACGATACTGCACGTATTACCGTTCCTTTCCTCATTATGGGCGGTACACGAGATTTTCTAATCTCACCGGTATCAACGAATCAATTAGCCTTGCATAATACTAACGCAAGCACGCCTGTTATGATGGGGATGGCAAAAGGTGCAGCTCATACAGCGATTGAAGGTAATGGTGGCAATCATAGAGGGTACTTGACGGCTTGGATGAGATATCGGCTGTTTGATGATCAGGAAGCCATGAAGGCATTTCATGGGGATTCTTCCGAGATGTTGCATAATACAAATTGGGTGGACGTTATACAAGCAAATATGGATGATAATTAATTTGTTGATGTAGTTATTGAGCTAACGGGAAACACTAGTTCAAATCAGAAAGATTAAAACCTTCTATTAGAAGCAAACTAGATTTAATAGCTCTAATAGTAAGCTGGCTGCTGAACAATATCTTAGAGAATTAAAAATACTGTCAACAATTAGTTGCTGTCGGCTGTGACGTTTTCGTTCCGATCGAACGTTTCTTTCAGTTTCTGGAGAACTAGTTCGTTTGTTGTCAGATTCTCTCCGCTTGGTCTTTCAGCCATTGTTCGACCTCCTCGTCATGCGCTCCGGTCTGCGTGAAGAACGTCATCATGTAGTCGTTGTCGTACAGCACCGAGATTTTGTACGCCTGGAGTCCTTCGCCTATGTCGAGCAGTTCGACGTACTCGGGGCAACTACCCAGCAGTCCGCCTCTTTTAGGGTTCAGCCCGACGTTGCCGAGGTCACGGACGTTGTCTCCAGCTTCAAGAACGACAATGTAGCCATCTTCGCCCAAGCGAAATTCGCCCTTAGCTTTGTCTTCAAGTTCGACCCTTAGTTGGTTGAAGTAATCTTGGACAAGATCGAAGAGCGCCAGTTGAATTGCTTTGGCGTGGCGAAGCACTTTTAAATCCTGACACGTAACGATGATACGCAAAACAAATACCTCCTCAAGATACAGAAATAGCCCCGTAGAACAGGAGCTCATGAAAATAATATATGGTTGAAATTCTGCCACTTACGTTAGTTGCATTTTACTTCCACACAGTATAGAATAAGTTGATGAAAAATTACTGGAAGGGGTGGGAATATGAGGTTAAAACGGAAGGTTTACAATCAATCGACTAGTCGACTGTTACAATCTCATATTCTCGTTCCATTAAGACACTAAAGCATTCATTGCTTTAGTGTTTTTTATTTTGAGCGGAGGTGTAAAAGTTGACAAGGTACAAAAGAGTTCTTATTAAACTAAGTGGTGGAGCAGTCGCTGGAAACACGGAATTTGGTTTTGAGCCTGAAAGGTTGGACCATATTGCAAATGAAATTATGTCAGTTGTGAACCTAGGTGTTGAAGTATCATTAGTCATAGGGGGCGGCAATATTTTCCGTGGTAATATGGCGGAAAGCTGGGGAATCGAAAGAGCAGAAGCTGACAACATCGGGACGCTCGCAACTGTTATTAACAGCTTGATGCTTCGTGGAGTTCTTAAAGCCAAAACAAACAAAGAAGTCCGTGTAATGACAGCAATACCAATTACATCAGTTGCTGAGCCATACATTAGACTAAGGGCAATTCACCATCTGGAGAAGGGCTACATTGTGATTTTTGCAGGAGGAAACGGGCAACCCTACGTTACAACAGACTATCCTTCAGTTCAAAGGGCAATTGAGGTTAATTGTGAAGCTCTGTTAGTTGCAAAACAAGGTGTTGATGGCGTTCTCAATGCAGACCCTAAGTACGACAAGGATGCAAAGAAGTTTAGATCCCTTCACTACAACGATGTCTTGAAACATAATCTAAAAGTAATGGATCAGTCGGCTTTCATCTTAGCCAGAGACTATAACCTACCAATGCATGTGTTCAACTTTGACAAGCCAGGCTCAATGAAAGAGATTTGTGAAGGGAAAAATAATGGTACTATTATTAGCGGTGAATCAGTTTTGGAATTGGAATAACAGAACTTCTGTCCGAGGGAGCACAAAAGTGCTCCCTCGATTTCGTAAAAAACTTGCCGTTACAGACAGCGCGGAGAACCGTATCATAAGTAGGGCGAATTTTTGGGTGGAGGTCGTACTAGATTGCTTGTAAGTAGTGAATGGGGATGTTGTTAAAAAGATTTACAGGGTTGGAATCTAGCCCCCCATTGATGATCAATGAAAATGTCGCTCTCTCCTACAGGAGAAACACTATAACAATTTCCAATTATTCATTATAATAGAGTGAACTAAGTCAATTTCTTCGCTCATAAAAGAGTTGGATAGCCCACGGTCTAAGGCGATAACTAGGATAGCCGGGTTGCAACATTAATAATTTTTTTACAAAAGCTACAATGAGAAACTAGGTGAAAATGAAATGTGGCTGGAGGAGTTAAACAAAGAACTAGGCAAGTTGAAGGATGATGAAAATTATATCATCAAAATGTGTGAAAAAATAAGAGAAACTGAGCCTAAAGTTGCAATAGAAGCTTACAAAGCAGCTACTAAATTTGTAAGAGAAAATAATCTGTTAACCTGTGCTTACCCATGGATTCTTTATTATAAAGGCTGGTTATACTTTGATTCGACAGACTTTAAAACTGCGACTACTCTTTATGAAGAGGCTTATCAAATTTTTAAAGAAAATAACAATATAGATGGCCAATTGGCGTCTAGTAGTGCATTTGTAAGTGGTTATTCGGTACAACAAAAACTTTCCAAAGCCATTGAGCATGGCATGCAGGGTATAGAACTAGCAGAAAAAGTGGGCAACTATGAGCGACTAACTCAAATCAAAGGGAACCTTGCAGCGCTGTATATGGAAATCGATGAGTATGAAAAGGCAAAAGAGCTATTAGATCAGATCGTAAACATACCTCGTGTTTATAGTAATGCTTCTAAAGTGGCTTGTTACATTAATCAAGCTGAATGTTGCAACCATTTGGGCGATCTAGATCAGGCGATAGTGTATATAACGAAGGCGCTTGAGTTAGCAGAAGAATACACTCCCAAAATGGTGCCCAATGTGTTAAAAGAAATGGCTCATATTTACGCGACTAAAGGGTGCTACGGTACAGCAGAAGAATACTTCGTCAAGAGTGTAGAATTGGCGAAAGCGGGAGGAGCGCAACTGTATCTTCAAGATGCACTATTGTACTGGGCAGAGCTAGATTTGGTACAAGGTCGATATAAGGAGACTGTTGATAAGCTGCAACAAGTAGAAGAAGGGATAGGAAAGGCCAATTCTAAACGGAATTTAAATAAAGTGTATTTGAATATGAGCAAAGGTTTTAAAGGACAGGGAAATTATGAACAAGCCTATACGTATTTAGAAAAACATATGGAATTAGAAAAACATATGCAGGCTATTCGCAGTGCTGAGAGTATGGAAATGCTGAATCGAAAAAGAGAAGAGGAAGAGGGGAAAATCTACAAGTTTCTCTATAATCAAGCTGAAGCATTAAATGGTGTGGGTCAGAATATCCTTTCTAACTTGGACAAGGAAAGTATCTTTAATATTGTTGCCAAAGAAATACTGGATTTGATCCAAGCGGATATTATTCAAATTGGCATTTATAACGAAGAGGAAGGGATCCTTAACAATGAGTTGTCTATCGAAAAGGGACAACGGTTGGTCAAAGGGCCTATGTCTATATTAGAAGATAGCTTTTGGGCATATAGTGTCAAGCACAAGCAGGATATCCTTATTAAGGATATTGAAAAGGAATATAGCCGTTATTTTGAAGATTTTAAGGAATACTTAGAGAAGGTAAGGAAGAAAAAGGAGTATGTAATAGAGACAATACCTTATTCTCTTATATTTGTACCTATTATTATGAAAGATAAGGTAATAGGGGTGATAAGTACTCAAGCTTATAAGAAAAACTCTTTTAACTTAAAAGACTTGAGTACATTAAAGACCCTATCTAATTATCTAGGGATTGGGTTAGAGAATGCTAGACTATATATGGAAGTTGAATTTGCATCTAAGTATGATATGTTAACCAAAGTCTTTAATCGAAAAGAGTTGTTTGAAGAAACAACCCAAATGTACGAGCAACTTAAAGAAAGCAAGAACTCAAATGGAACACTATGTATCCTGATGATTGATGTGGATAATTTTAAGAAAATAAATGATGTTTACGGTCACCAGGAAGGAGATAGGGCGCTAGAGCGTGTGGCAGATCTGATTCAAGCTAGCATAGGAGAAAAGGATAGGGTAGGCAGATATGGCGGGGAAGAGTTTATGGTGGGAATTCCCGATGAAACGTTGAAGCAATGTATTCAAAAAGCAGAAATTATCCGAAAAAATGTTGAGAAGGCAGTTATAACATCAGCTCTAGGGATACCTATTCCTATTACCGTAAGTATAGGGGGAGCCAACCTAAATACAAAGAAATATACCTTAGAGCAAATGATTTATTATGCTGATAAAGAATTATTCAAAGCTAAAAACTCAGGAAAGAATAAAGTATTTGTATATCATCAAGAAGAAGGTACAGGCGTTTAGATAGGGGATATCCCAGAAGCCATGAAAATGGCTTGGGGCATCCCCTTCTATTTTTGTATGTGCAAAGTAGGCGTTGTTGGGAGGAGCTCCGCGAACGGACCGTTCCCCGACCGTCGCATCAATAGCCGCGTATCGCGTACATTTCCAGAATTCAGGTAAAAAGTAGGTGGATTCAGGACAAACGATCACTATAATGGAAATAAGATACATATTATTTAGGGCTACTATATTAGGTAATGAGCATAAAACAGCCTTAGTTTAAGGAGGTTCTCCTATGGGAAGGTCATTCGCAAATTTGCATATCAAGTCGAAAAACTTTGAGAAGACTGTCGAAGCATTAAGAGCGCTAAGCGAAGGGCATTCCAAAGTACTAGGTAAAAATGAAACTCAAGAGACCAAAGTTGTCATGTATGTAAGCAAAAGCAACGAGGACTGGATCAGCGTGCTCCACGATTATTTCGTATGGGGGACAGTGAAGAGGATCGGCAAAACGTTGTCTCAGCTTATTGAGGGGCCGGTGATGACCGCCGGATATATGAATGAGGAAATATTCGAGTTGTCGATTTTCGAGGATGGAGAAATCCAGGCCGAAAGAATCTTTTGCGAACAGTGGACGAGGGATGAATATGAACTCAAAGAAGAACGTCTTAATGATGACTACCTGCGAGAAGCGTTGGATATCCGTAATAAGGATCTTGACGATTTTATAAGGATCACTATCCCAGAACAAGCCGTAGATAAGCTGTCGGAACTTGTAAAAATGTCTTTATGGAGTGATTCGGAGTGGATACCCCACGAAGAAGCTCTCAGAAATAGATTTGGGAAATATGAATTTTAAAAACTACCGAGTCATTTTCGCAACTATCTGTCTATATGGAACGGACAACAAGAGCAAGTACCTTTTATCGGCTATAACTCCTTTTTGTCTATCCCGGATATCATCGATACATGGTTCATGATGAATGATTTGTTTAAGGACGAAGATCAGGTGGATTGGATCGACGAAGATCGAATTAAGCCTCTGATTTGGAGCAAAAAGTGGATTCCGTTTACCGATTATGAGGCATCCTCGCGTCTGATACTGGATTTAGATCCGGGGAAAAACGGCATCTCGGGACAAATCTTTAAATATCACTCAGGTATGAGCTATCAAGAGGTGATTGCAAACTCATTTGAAGAATTCTCCAACGAAGTTTTAAAGAGGCTCCAGTCCAATCAATTTTCGTATACTGACGATGTTATTGCGTTTAAGGATTTCTATTTTGTTTGAGGGGGTAAAAGTTATGCAACCGACGCAAGAAATTGAGGAGCTGGCGGCAGAGATCGCTGGTGCGGCCAGGATGTCTTTTCGCACTCTTTTTGAAAATGGCGAGCATTTCTATTACTGCACCCTATTTACTACTGAAGAGGGACATGCGCCAAGCATCTCCGCTTGGTCATGGGAGGCCTTGGAGAGGGAAGCGGCCAGGCAAGGAGACGAGAGCGACACGCCGGAATCAACGATTGCGGAACTCATCAAATGGTCTTATGCCGATTCGCCCTACTGTTGTTTCAGGGATGAGAACTTCGATGACGTTAAACAATTGTTTATGGAGCGCCCTTCCATTGCAGAGCTTGAGGCTGACGAAGGGAATCGCGAGTTTGAGTTGAGGCTGAAGGCCTTGGAGCAGGCGATGAAAATGCTCGATGGTGAAGGCGTGTTTGCCTTAAATCAATCGCGAGAGTCGGTATGCGTCCTTGTCGAGGTTATGCCACCGGATGAAATCAATACCGAAATCGCCCTGCGTTTGAATCGGGCAGAGTCTCCGGCCATGCAAGCATGGCTGGCGGAAGCGGCGGAGTAAGAGTGCCACGATAGATGAATCCACTCTGACTTATTAGGCGGTGAAAAGAATGGATAGATTAAAACACAGCGGATTCTATAAACTTAAATTCTTTATAACGCCAGAGGAATTTAAGGATGTTTTAAAACTTTTCGAGCAAAAACAAGCACAATTTAGTCGTACTAATTATGCTCAAACAAAACATGACCAAAATCAGGTATATGAGGCTTATGAAACATTTTACCGGTATTTTACGAAGCAAGAAAAACCCGATTACCACCCTTTCTTTGTTTATTCTATTTCAATTACGATCGAGAATGAAAGCTCTGGATTCTTTGTAAGAAATGAAAGCGTCAGGTTTCCATATCTTCAACAATGGGCGGAAGATGAATTGCCGTATATTATGCTATCATTTCCGAAAGGTTTCCAAATTGATTTGGAGGACGAAAAAGGGAAGTATTATATTTACGAGGATATTCGGGAACATCAGCCGTTGACGTATACGTTTTTTAACGAAGTTGTGAACGATATCAAGAAAGTCACAAAGCTGCTTCGTTTTTTTGCACATGCGGCAGATGCTTTGCAAGAGCAAAAGCCGCCTGTTCGCATAAGCAAAAATGCGATGAATGATATGATGAACTCTTGGATTTTTAAGAAATATAAGCTTGTTATGACTAGCAACTAAATCACAGACTTCTGCTCGAGGGCAAATAGGAGGTTACGAATGCGTAAGAAATGGAAAAGGAAGATTCTGATCAATAATCCTGTTGCGCTGGACCGGGTACAGATCAAGCAGGACTTGCGCGACGGTAACCAAGTGATTGTTCAGTTCTCTTACCCGGATTTTTATGCCTCCATTTTGGAGGAAGTGGATGAGCTTTGCGCGCGTTTGGATGAGAACTTCGGAGTACGGTTCTACGGACATTACTCCCTCTCGTTCGATGGTCGTACGCTCCTGAGGATTCCCCATGTCAAAATGCTGCATCTCAATAGTCTCGTCCAGGCACATAACACCGATACATTGGCCAGCCTGGAACACTTGCACAGTTTGAATCTGGGCATATATGAACTGGAGAATTCGGATATTTTGGGAATAGACTCGCTGCGCTCTTTAAGAGATTTAGCCATTATCTCGGATAAAAAGATTCTCAACCTACAATATTTTAAAGAGTTCTCTCATCTGGAACAATTGCATGTTGGGGGTAAGGTGAAAAACCTGGATGCGATAGGCTATCTGGAAGGTTTGAATTACCTCGCGCTACATTCAATTAGTAAATTACCGTTACTTTTTATAAACCGATTGAAGAAGCTGAAGCATCTTCGCATGTTACTTGGAGGCCGAGAGCATATTCAGGAAATCGAAGAGAATGAAATCGACGACTTGGAGATTTGTAGAATCCGGGGTTTTCATGACCTGAGCAATATTACGAAATTCCGAGCGTTGACGAGCCTTAAGATTGAGGACCAAGCCAGGCTGCGGGAAATCGCCTTTGATCATGGGATGGAGGTGATGGAGGAGATAACCATTTCAAATTGTAAAGGTTTGGATCGTTTGTCGGGAATGGAGCGGTTGCCATCGCTGCGCAAGCTCCGCATTCTCAAAACGGCCATCGATTTTGATTCCTTCATCGGGCAAAAGCTTCCGAGATTGTCCGAATTGGAATTCGCAACCTCCAAAAGCAAAGTAGATCAAGAAATACAAGACTCCTTATTCAAGTTGGGTTTTCAAAAATGGAGCATCTAAATCAAGGGTAGAAGAAAGGATGACGGAAATGCCAATTCATAACCAAGCTCACCCTTCTGATTCTGTTAGAGAAGACGGTTGTTATCCCATTGACCTGACGGGTCCTCGCAGCCACACTCTTGTCATTCGGCCCGGTGTGGGCAGCTTATCTATCGGACCGTCGCAATTGGGGAAAAAGGCGGACCTTCACGTCGCGCCAGACGCGCGCATCGATTGGACCGTATTCGATGCCTTTGCAACGCCGGCGGGCTCGCCCTGGCCGCGATTTCTGTACTATTCAGGCAGTGACGCGGGCTTCTTGGATTGGGCGCAGACACGTCCCATTGAAGAGATGACGTGGGCTCCGATCCTGTCTGCCGATACGGTGGTGGACGCCAACCAGTCCATTTTACATGGCTTGCATATCGAGCTGGGCCAGTCCGGAGGGCGCCTGAGCTTGATGCTTCCAAAGAGACCTTTCCGCCTGAACGTGTCTGGCGATCTATCACGCTTCTCGGCCACTGGCGTTATGCCGTCATCTCTGACACTAGCGCCGCGTACCAGCCGACGCAAGAACGATCCTCCTTTCAAGCTGCCCGATCTGGGTGAATTGTACCAGGTGACTAGCCTGACGCTGCAAAATACGCCGATGGGACAGCCCATCTCGCTGGACTGTCTAGATCGGTTCCCCAACCTTGACTCACTGAGTTTGTGGGGGAACTTCTGTGACATGGACTTGTTGGCTCGTCATGCCCAGTTAACAAATCTGGAGCTGCGCTTCATGCCTGATTTGGAGGACTTGCCCCCCTTGGATACATGGCCGTTGCTTGACAGATTTATCGCCTACAATGTGGAAGAGACCACGGGCAAGCGCCTAAGGCAGCAAATGAAAACACGCGCCAAAACCTGCCCGTGGACCGGTCATGCTTCAGTGAGCCAATTGCGCAAGCCTGAGTGGTGGACGACCGAATTTGGCCGCCCGTTCTCGTCTTGGCCTAAACGTCTTGCCAAACTGGCTAACGAAGCTTACAACGTTGCACAGGCATCCTTGGCCCAGGCCCGCAGCCTTGCCGATGCCGAGGCAGCCATTACCGCTTTCACCGTGCGCTTCAATACCCTCAAAGGCATCGAAACCACCGAAAGAGAAGACCTTGGCGAAGCAGTATGGCAACTCAGCCAGTCCGATCACCTGATTGGCCAGCCTATAACGGAGGAGATGGCCGGGCGCTGGTTCGATGCAGCGCGAGAATACTGATTAAAGAAGATCATGAACGGGCAATGGGATCGGAAAATTACAAGTGGGTAAAAGGGTGTTGACCGGTGATCACCGTTTATGAGGAACAGCGGAGTGGAGCTGTAGCGGACACGATGGAGCATTCTCATGCATCGCTTGAAACGTGCCTGGAAATCATTCGGAGTATGGATGGCTTTACACGCAGCCAGGTCACGGTTCGGTACATGGAGAACATGATCATGATCGGCGGCGAGGTACAACTGCTGAACTAAATTGGGAAATTATTGATAAGTAAGTACCTTATCATGAAGTCATGGGGAAGGGGATTACCTATGAAAGATGCGTTAATGGAGAGATTAAAGATTTTCTTCATCGGGAAGATAATAGAACACTAGTAGGCATTCCGGCGATCCGATTATCATTAATCAGGCAGGGAGGGTTTCAACCTGTTATCACGATACCGGGGAGATAAAGTTACTAGCGGATTCATTCGAGGAAATGATCGAGGAAAATTTTTATGAATGGTAAGCTAAGCAGTTCCGATGAAATTAATCCGGAGAGGTATTTGATCGTTCAGGACACAGGGGGAATATACATGTACATTGTATCTCGGCAAAAGCCGCTGTCCGAGGGCCAAAACCAAGTGCTTGCGAAGGAAGACGCCGCTATTTATGGTTATTTATGCTAATATTATAGCAAGTATAAAGCATTGAGTTAGAAAGTTTCTCAGAGTGTAGAGTCCATTATAGAAAGGAGGAACCGGGTATTGGAATCAATCAATTTACCAACACGTTGGAATCTGAAAAACCTTCACTTTGGTCTTGATTTAGATAAACTAAAACACCATATGAATTGCATCAAAGAAAAGTTGATGAAAATGGAGACAAATTCAACAGAAAATTACATAAATGAAAATGACTTGTTAACTCTCTCAGAATTCATTAAACAGATTGAATCAGTAGAATCGTTTTATTATTGTTTAACAACAGAAAATATAGAACCTTATCTCTTGACATCATTAAACGCAGATATCTCTATGTTAAAATCCCGGATTCGTTTCATTATATCCAATTTGAAAAAAACATTAATGAATTTGAGTGAAAAACAACTTCTTGATTGGTCTAACAATATTAAGCAAAAAAGATTTGTAACGGAGCTATTACAAAATGGTGCAAAAAGAGTTCGTGAAGAAGAAATAATTACAAGTGTTGTCAATGAAACTTTAAGTTGTCTTGAAGATATCTATTCTCAACTTCGTAACACTTTTAAAATAAAAGTTGACTTAGATAATGATGAGTTATCTTTTGCTGAAGCTAACAATCTAGCGATGTCCCATCCAGATCTCTTCAAAAGGCAACTTGTATTTAAGGAACTCAATCTCACTCTAAAAACACAATCAAATGTATTTGCATCTATTTATAATCAAATGGTTGGGCTAAGACTAAATGAAAACAAGGTAAAAAATGTAGATTATCTTGATGACACATTAAAATCAAATGGCATTTCTAGACCAATACTGAATACCATGTGGAATGTCGTGGATTCTAATCTACAAGGGCTTTCGAATTATATAACTATTAAGACAAAAGAAATAGGGAAGGAAAAACTATCTTGGCATGAGTTGATGACCTCATCTCAAGAAGTATCACATCAGATTACATTTGTACAAGCCGTCGATGGAATAATGAAATCTCTTGAGGGTATTAATAGCGATATGTCTGAATTCGTTAAGGAAATCATCTCAAAAGGTTGGGTGGATGCTGAACAACGCCATACAAAACCACCAGGTGGTTTCTGTGCTCCATTTATTGCTGAAGGGGAGTCAAGGATTACATTGAGTTTTGATGATAGTGTTGATAGTGCTAGAAGACTTGCACACGAAATAGGTCATGCATGGCATTATCATCAAATGAAAAATGTTCCCTCGCTTCGCTTTTTAGAAGAAATTTTTGAAATGACAATGGCGGAAACCTCATCGATTTTCTTTGAAACTGTATTTATTGATTATGTGATTCAAAATGCAACTGATGTCTCAATTAAAAAGAAAATTCTCGGATGGAAGATTGAGCGTAGTCTTAATTATTTGATGTCCATTAGAGCAGCTTACTTATTTGAAGATAGATTTTATGAGTCTAGGAAAATGGGACAGATAGATGTGAAGCAGATTGAAGAACTTTCGTTACAATGTCAGGAATATGCTTATGGTAAAACTCTCAGTGAATATGAACCTTATGTATGGATTAAATACGGACAATTCTTTCAAGCAAGTACTCCTTTCTATAATTATCCTTACTCTTTCGGCTTCTTATTAAGCATTGGTCTTTTAGAAGTTGCTAAAGGGGATGTATCATTCCACAAGAAGTTTAAAGGATTTTTAAGTCAAAGCGGAACATTGCCACTTGAACACTTAATCAATAAACACTTCAATATAGAACTTGAACAAGCAGAGTTTTGGCAACGATCAATTCAAAAATTATTAGATGATATCGAACAATATAAATTACTAGGATAACGAAAAAAACGGATGAACCATGTATTCGATGAAAGTGTCTGTAATCTTCATATGTACTGAATCACTAAAGATATGATGTGTCACATAATATCTTATTTTTTATCCTAAATGAATGGGGTGTATAATGTGACACATGTCGAGAGACAAGAACAAGGTCCCATTGAAAGTCGCTAAATTACCGAAAACAGAGAAAGGTGAACAATATCATGGATAATCAAACCCCAATTAGGCTTCGCCCGGTAAATCTATATGAAGACTGTAAGCTTGCACTTCAATGGTATCAAGATCTTGAAGTTATTCATTTCTCAGAGGGGCCTGATGTAGAACCATATGATCTAATAACAGTACAAGCCATGTATGAATACCTGAATTCAATTGGAAAATTGTTAATTATTGAGGTTTTTGAAGACGGAGAATGGGTATCCAGCGGAGATGTTACATTCTCGAAAGAGTCAATTCCAATAGTCATTGGTGATAGAAAGTACCGTTCCAGAGGGATAGGCACAGAGGTAATGAAGAAAATTATTGAATTAACAAAGAAAGAAGATTGGAAAGAATTAAAGGTAAAACAAGTTTATGATTATTATGAGCGATCTCATCGAATGTTTTCTGGTTTAGGTTTTGTGGTTACCGGTGTAGATTTGAAATAAAGTCGTACCGTTTGGAAAAAATTTGATATGATTGTATCACAATCTATTACATTTGGCACCGCAAACGGGGCATATTGAGAGTATTGTGTTGGTGACAAGAAAACAGAATGAGTAACGCAGGAAATTAATGTTATTTACACTTTGCTACGGGGGTACTTATGAAAACTCACTATTATTTAGGTTGGTTTGACAATTTTTTTCCAGAAAATCTGAACAGGGTGTTACAGGAGGATATAACTGATAAAAAATCGCTTGCTATGATTAGCTCGAATCCATTTTTTTATGAAGATGATGGTGCTACTGAACGCTCGTGGCTTGACCAGGCCGGCATTACGTTTGATGAATATCATTTAATTAACTATCGCGTACAGAAGGAAGATGCCCAAGCGTTAATTCAAAATGCTTCAGTCATTTTCTTGTTGGGTGGAAATACTATTAAACAAAATGGGTTTTTGATGGAATATGAATTGTCGGATTTGATTAAAAAAAGCAGAGCCGTTGTGATGGGTGCAAGTGCTGGTGCGATCAACATGTCCGCTAAATGGTTATGCTCGAAAAACTTTGGCTATAAAGTTGAAATAAGCTCTGTTTACGACGGAATCGGCCTTGACGATTTTTCCGTCCTGTCTCATTTTGATCTTGAAAATAACATTGCGTTAGTTCAAGGCGAACTGTCTCCCTTATCGGAAGAAATGAATATTTATGCGTCGAACAAAGATTGCGCTGTACGTGTAAAGGGAGACAAAATCGACATTTTAGGCAATGTATATTTAATTTCCCACTCAAAGATTCAGAAATTGGATGAGACGCTCTAGTTGTGGTGAATGGCTATGGCTTAACTGAATTAATTTCTTTATGCAAAGCTTCTATTTTAAACCAACAATTGTGGAGCAACAAAAAAATAATCAAACTTTTTTATAAAAAAATGAGTCAACTGAAAATATTAGAGCGTGTTTTGATCAATCTTTTTTCCAAAACACGCTCTTTTCTTTGATCATTTATCAAGGTTATTAGTATCATGTCGAGGGACAGGAACATAGTCCCATTGAAAGTCGCTAATATAGCGGCTTTTTTGTTGTATAGGTACAAGTTCTTGTCCCGACTCGAGGACAAGAACTTGTACCTATTGCCGTAAAGGACAAGAACATGAGCCGATTACCGATTAGATAAGTATCTAACTATGATACGAGCGGATTAATCGAATATTAGATTACGTTATACAGGAACTCGAATCCGGTCGGGTGGAAGAACTTTTCTCTTCGGATGCAGCGCCGCTGGCGCTGAACCTTCAACAGCCCGCTGTTTCCTATATCAACTACAACGTGGATTTGATGTAGGTTGACAAAAAAGCACCCTTTTATTCAGCGGTAATGACACAAAACTCCCCTTTTACTCGGCGGAGGGTTATTTTGCTACTCTTAAATACTTTCTATTCTTAAGTAAGGATTGTTTCATTAATTTTCAGAGTAAAATCAGAAACCTCATAAGGGGAGGCTTTTTTGCCAGAACAAGAACTTGCATCGTTAGCCGAAAAGGACAAGAACTTATATTCATAGCAGCTTAGATGATCCAACTTAATAAAGAAGAACGAAACGAAGTCAGTCAGAACAAACGAACAAAAAGAAAGAAAGTGTCTAATGACACAAATGAGTACACATTCCATAAAGCACTAAAGCCTGATCTCAAAGGCTTTTTTTATTTTAATGTGATAAGTTTTGTGTCATGAAAAAATGCACAAATGTGACCCCATTGTAGTTTTATGACACAAAATAGAGCCCATTACTCAGGATTCTGACTACAAATAAGTTTTTATCATTAATGCGAACTCATCGTTTCCACACATTTTTTGTTTACAGTGATAAATGTAATAGAATACAGTGGAGGTATGCGCTAATGAAAAGGAATCTAAAAATATTACTTACCATAGGTGCAATTAGTTTGGTGGTAGCAGGTTGTACCAATGCTGGTAGTAGAGACGATATGGAAGGTATGGATCATTCAAACATGAATATGGATAACACTCAAAATGTGTCAGATCCTCCAACCCCCAATCAAGCAGGTAATATGGCGTTAACGAAAGAAACACCCAAGGTGGATGGGAGTAAAGAATATACGATCACCGCTCAAGCGAGTAATTTAGAGATTTCTGAGGGGAAAACACTTCCTGTTTGGACATTCAATAATTCGGTACCCGGTCCTGAAATACGTGTGAAAGTTGGAGACACGGTTAAGATCAATTTGAAGAATGAGCTGGCTGAACCTGTTTCTATTCATTGGCATGGATATCCTCTTCCAAACAATATGGATGGTATTCCAGGTGTTACACAGGATGCAGTAGTTGCTGGTAAGACCTTTACGTATGAGTTTAAGGCTACGGTTCCAGGCACCTATTGGTATCATTCCCATCAAGATAGTGTCAATCAACTCGATAAGGGGCTCTATGGGGCGTTAATCGTAGAAGATCCGAATGACAGTTATGATCGCGATTATACCTTGGTATTGGATGAGTGGATGAGCTCAGGTAGTACGGATATGGACTCAAACCAAGCGGACAGTGATAATGGGGCAGGCATGGATCATAGTAACATGAACATGGGTGACATGGAAGGTATGGATCACAACAACATGAACATGGGTGACATGGAAGGTCATGACATGAGTATGTATGATCTATATACGATGAATGGAAAGACTGGCGATGCCATAAATAAGCTGATGGTAAAGGAAGGCGAAAAGGTTCGAATTCGCCTGATTAATGCAGGTTATATTACGCACACAATGCATTTGCATGGACATGAATTCAAAGTTGTTGCTTCGGATGGCCAGCCTGTAAATAGTCCTGCTGTCATTACAGATCAAGGGATTGCAATTGCTCCAGGTGAACGATATGATATCGAATTTACAGCCGACAATCCTGGCACTTGGCTACTCGAAGAACATGGTACAGATGAAAGAGTGAACAATATGAGAGCGGTGATTCAGTATGAAGGAGCACCTGTATTATCGGCTCTTTCTAATGTCTCAGAAAAGCTTCCGCAGTTCGATCTTATGAACTATGGCAAGCAAGCGGAAACAAAGTTCTCGCTGAATCAAGCTTTTGACCAAGATGTTCTTCTAAATTTGAACACTGAAATGAAGAACGGTGAAATGGTCTATACGATTAATGGAAAGGTGTTTCCAGAGACTGATCCCATTAAAGTTGATAAAGGGGAAAAGGTGAAGGTGACGTTTGTGAATCAGTCTATGACTGACGATCACCCGATGCATTTGCATGGGCACTTCTTTCAAATATTAAGTAAGAATGGTCAACCGCTTGAAGGTGCACCTGTCATTAAAGATACCCTGAATGTGAAGCCAGGAGAAACCTACGTGGTTGCTTTTGAAGCAGATAACCCAGGGGATTGGATGTTCCACTGTCACGATCTCCATCATGCATCTGCCGGTATGGTGACGGATGTGATGTACAATGGTTATAAGAGTGACTATGTTCCAGATCCAAGTGTAGGCAATAAGCCAGAATAAACAGGAAAACTCCTGAGGGTGGAAACCACCAGCAGGAGTTTTTTTATTAATGAAGTTTTAACAGCTTGGCGTTAATGGCTACGATGACTGTACTCAATGACATCAAGATCGCACCAACGGCAGGGTTCAAAACAATTCCAAACGGAAATAGAATCCCCGCGGCAAGTGGGATAGTCACAATATTATATCCTGTAGCCCACCAGAGGTTTTGCATCATTTTGCGATAAGTCGCTTTCGAGAGTTTGATGATGTTGAGACATCTCTCGGGTTGCTTTTGATGAGAACTACATCAGCGGTCTCAATGGCCACATCGGTACCTGTACCAATCGCAAACCTAAATCCGCTTTTGCAAGTGCAGATGCATCATTAACACCATCGCCTGTCATCGCAGTTCGCAAACCTTCTTGCTTTTGAATTTGCTCGACCTTATCAGAATTTTGATGTGGAAGCACTTCAGCGAAAATTTCATCCATCTCTAATACATATTTTTCTCGTGATAAACAAAAAAGTGTAGAAACAATGGGGATTGTATCGGTATTTTCGGAAATGAATTATTGGGGCAGGCTTACAATTCATTTGGTATTCCAGTTGCAGCACAACGAAAAGTACAGAAGGTTGCTGTTCAGATAAGAAAAATGTTTAGGAGGTTGTCCTAGGGTGCAAAAGTGCTTTAGGGTAATCTCCTTTTCTATTCTCCATGGTTTATGACGGATGCATTTTGGAAATATACACCTCAATAACCCACATCTCTCCTCCATCATTTCAACATGTATTCCACACATTCTTGCTCTAAAATTCAGGTATAACAATTGTTCTTAGAAATGGAGGAGTTCAAAATGGATTGGACATGGTTACTTTTACTGGCTTGCCCCCTCATGATGATCTTCATGATGTTTGGAATGCGCGGAGGTCATGGACACGGTCAACATGGAAAAGGTAGTAACGAGGATACGGAACGGATGCAAAGGGAACTAAATGAGTTAAAAGCTCAGAACGAAATGATGCGTAAAGATATTCAAGATTTAACTCGCTAGAAGGAGTATCCAAAGGAGGAATAAGTGTTGAATTGTTGCGGAAATCGCAATCATGGTAATAACGATAACCAACAAGCCTCACAGCATGGTCAGAAATCAAAATCTCACAACTTAATGATGAGCGTTTGCTGTGTACTCCCTATCGTCCTAGTCGTTCTTGTTATTCTGATGAACGCTTATCGAGGTGAACCAACGAATTATCTGCTAATGGTAATATTACTAATTTGCCCGATTTCTCATATGATTCTAATGCCTCTCATGAATAGGTGGAGTCATCGAAAATCATCCCATTAAGGAGTGGAGTGCCGTTTGCGTTAGGTGCTGACGGCATTTGTTTTGTTCGCAACCAAGGTAGATTCTAGAGTGAGAAAGGTCATACAGATTAGTGAAAAACCTGTTTGTAAATAGGAACTTACACTACAACATAAAGGGGTTTAAAGTATGGACTGGTTAATCGCACTGATGTGTCCATTAATGATGCTGCCGATGTTATTCTTCATGATGAAGGGGAATAAATCAGAGAAGCCATCGGATTGGTAACGCTCAAATCTACGTGCTTATTGATAGCGCTGGTTGGAGTGGTGATCTATTTCGGTTATCGATTGACTCGATATATTCATGAGAAGAGAAAAAAAGAGTGACTTCTGTTCTACTTGGCTCATATTCAGGCAGTACCTATGCGGCAGAAAAAGTCACATTGCAAAAATATGTAGATAAGGTCGTGGGAACCCCTATGTATGGGGAGGCACGACCACAACGAGATTTGATTATTCGGGGTTCATCCTATGATGCGTTACTTCCAGCTTAGAGGTATCTATAGTCAAAGGACCTATTAGTCAGATTCGCAATCTAGCATTGATGGAAGTAAATAGGGAATTCAGGTGTTACGGATTTGTTGTGAATGTTTATTCGATCTTCACAGTTTCAACAAAACTTCTTCGTATAATGATGGTTATCATAGGTCAGAGGAGGATCGAGTCTCGTGCAGGTGATTTTATTTCATATTGGTAGTTTTCCCGTTCGATCATACGGGCTCTTCGTAGCCATTGCGATTATTTTATCGGCATTCGTTGCCTATTACTTGGCCAAAGGTACGAAATACCGAAAACATGTCTTTGATCTGCTGTTATATGTAATTATTGGCGCAATTATTGGTGCACGTCTATGGGAAGTGTTATTTTTCCAATCCGCTTACTATTTCAAACATCCATTAGAAATCTTTCAAATTTGGAATGGAGGACTCTCTATTCAAGGTGGTTTGGTAGGTGGATTTGTAACGGGTCTGATCTACACGCGGATTCATAAGTTATCGTTTTGGGAGTTTGCGGACGTATTGGCTCCTGCCATCATTTTAGGGCAAGCCATAGGGAGAATCGCTTGTTTCTTAAATGGGGATGCCTTTGGCGCTCCAACGAATTTAGGTTTTGGTTTGGTCTATCCCGAAGGGACATTGGCTTACGACACATTTGGTTCACAACCGTTGTGGCCGGCTGAACTGTTTGAAATGCAGTTGAACATGATTGTATTTGCGATTCTGATCGGACTGAAAAATGTGAAGTGGCCGAAAGGTTTCATCTTCCTTTCTTATAACATTCTATACAACACAGGGCGATTCTTTTTGGAGTTCTTACGAGGGGACACCCCTGGATATGCACTCCGATGGACAGCTGCTCAGTGGACAAGCATTGCTATTATTGTGATTAGTGTGATCTTCATGGTCTATGGCTTCGTCAATAAGAAGTGGAGAGAGAATCAACTTAAAGAGATGTGATGAAGTTGAACACCATGAAATTCAAAAAGGGAGATTACATCGTAATTGCCGTATTACTGGTGGTCGCAGTGGCGATTCATGGGTTTTACGCTTTTCAAAAGTCACCTGAAGAGATTCCACGTGGTGAGACTTATGCACAGATCAAAGTTAATGGTGAAATCTATCAAACCGTTAAACTCACACAAGAGACGCAAATGATAAAGATTCGCACGAAACGTGGCTATGATCTGCTTCGAGTTCGGGATTTCGGAATCGAAGTTGTGGAGTCTGATTGTCCCGAGAAAATATGTTTTACGTTCGGACATATTACAAAGTCCAATGAAGAAATTATCTGTTTACCTTTGCGGATGCACATCACCATTGTTGGCGGTGAGCCAAGTGATGATGAGTTGGACGCAATAGTATCATAAGTTAGAAATAAAGGAGCTTTCAATTGAAAAAGTCAGTGTATTGGATAGGATTCATTAGTATTGACGGTTATTGTAATTAGAATATAAAAAACCATCAGTGAATGAGATTTGTGGAATCTTCAACAATTTGTGCACATCAAATTAGAAGATTCTCTTGGAGTTTCATTAATAAGTCATAAGTTCTGTATCGCATAATTATGAAGGAGTGTATATGTGATACAATCAAAATAGTTGACCTTTCAATATGAGAAGAAAACGGGAGTGGAATAATGTATGAAAAAGGGTTTGCTCATAGTTTCGGGATTATTACTAAGTCTGGTGGCAGTAGCTTGTAACAACAATAATAGTTCATCGAATGAAGCGGGGACACAGGATATTAAAGAAAAAGTTCATGCGTATAGTGTTGGTACCTTTGAGAATGTAACTGCATCTATTACATCACATGAACTCATTGTGACTGATAATGGTAAAAAGACTTCTTTTGGCCTTCCAGAGGACGAGTTTTTTGTTTCGATTGCACCGTTTATTGAAAACACACATGAATGTGCTATCCACAATTTAACGGGGTGCCAAGGGGAATTAGCAGAGAAAAACTTCGATGTGCTTATTCAGGATGAAGAAGGTACTGTAGTGATGGATGAAACGATTACTTCTTTAGAGAATGGTTTTATTGATCTATGGTTACCGCGAGATCGGACATATCAAGTGAAAATTGAGTATGATGGCAAATCAGTAGAATCTGAAATCGATACTTTTAAAGATGACAATACTTGTATCACAACTATGCAACTAACATAACATTCCATAAAACACTAAAGCCTGATCGTTGGTATTATCCCCTAAAAGTAGACACTCGAAAAAAGCCTTATGTTATCATGAGGAACGAGTGAACTTGGAGGGGATATTTTTATGGCTAAAAAGGGGCAAGTATTTCAATCGTATACAGAGGATTTTAAAGTGAAAGCCGTCAAACTGTATCTTGAGGGCTCATCGAGTTATCGGCAATTATGTTTCAAATGGTACTAAAACAGAGATCCAACATAATAAATGTTCTTAACTGGAAACTATTTTTTAGATTGTGTTAATCTGTCTAATAGTGAACTCAATTTAGAGAGAGGGATGTTACTTGAAAACAAACGTATTATATATTGAGGATAATGAGAAAATAGGCAGTTGGGTAAAAGAAGAATTGGAACAGCGAGGATTTTCAGTTCAGTGGCTGCTTTCTGGTGAAGGAGCGGAAAAAGAAGTAAATCAGCATGAAATAGTTATTTTGGATATCATGTTACCCGGTTTAGACGGATTTACTGTGGGAAAACGATTAAAAAAGGCAGCTCCTGCTGTTCCTATTTTGCTGTTATCTGCTCGAACATCGATAGATGATAAGGTAGATGGTTTACAATTTGCTGATGACTATTTAACGAAACCATTCCATACGGATGAATTAGTTGCAAGATTAGAAGTATTAATCCGTCGAAGTGGTGGAACACATTCCGAACGCATTTCATTAGGAAATCATATTGAAGTAGATCCAGAAGTCAAAATGGTATTTGACAAACGCACAGGAGAAGAAATTATATTGACAGGGAAACAACATCAAATTTTAATGTATTTCTTACGCCACCCTAATCAAGTTTTACCAAAAGAACAAATTTATGAAGCAATTTGGGAAGAAGCTTATATAACTGGTGATAAAACATTAATGGTGCATATCCGTCGACTGCGTCAAAAGTTGGAACGTAATCCAGATTCCCCAGAGATTATTGAAACGTTGAAGGGAATAGGCTATCGGGTGAAACTATGAAACAGACTAGATCATTATTTCGTCGTTTTCTAAAAGGACATTTTCTATTTATCTTTTTTCCTCCAATTGTGCTTATTTTCTTCTTTGCATTCGTTGGGTTTTCTATCAATGGAGATTCTATCAATAGAGAAGATCTGAATACGTTAAATCTATTTTACATTATAGTACTTTTGTTTGGTTTTATTATTGTCGCTTTTGTTGTAATATCTTGGATTTTCTTCTTGAGACTTCGTAAACGTCTCACCCGCTTACAGGAAGTCATGTCATTTTCAGCTAATAACAACTCACTTCCTAAACCAATATCTGTTCAAACGGATCGTATGGATGAAATAGACCAGTTAGGAAGTTCTTTTAATTGGATGATTCAGCAGCTTGAAGACAGCCGCAAGCGAGAATATGAAGAGGAATTATTACGACATCGACTCATTGCGAATTTATCTCACGACTTACGAACGCCACTTACCATTTTGAGAGGGCATATCACCAGATTAAATAAAGAATCAATAAGTTTAGAAGGACAAAACTCATTAACAGAGATGAACCATACGATTACAAGAGTCGGAGATCTAATGGATGATTTACTTTCCTATACATTGCTTACATCAGGGAAACATCCTTTTGAGCCTACATCAACAGATATTGGACGTTTAGTAAGAGCATCTGTTGCTGCGTGGTATCCTGTATTTGAAGAAAAAGAAATTCAACTCGATGTTGATTTACCGTCAGAGGAGACTTTTTATTGGGAGGCAGATCCTAAATGGATGACACGAGTTCTGGATAATTTATTTCAGAATATTCTTCGTCATGCAGCAGAGGGGAAATATGCAAACATTGTGGTTGATGTAGAAAAAGAACAGATCATTGTTGCAGACAGAGGTCCAGGTATGGATAACTCTTCCTATGAGCGTGGGGCGGGGATTGGTTTATCGGCTTCAAATTATATGTTGAAAAAAATGAAGCTGAAAGCTGACTTTACATCAAATGAATATGGCACAAGAGTAGCTATTGGTAGAGCTTAACCTAAAGTTAACCCAGAAGTAAACAGCATGATAACCGAGATGTAACTTTGCTTCTTTATAATTAGAACCATAACAGAAAGGAAGTGTTATGGTTGCTTACAATTAATAACTTAGTCAAACATCGCGGAACTCAAGAAATCTTATCAGGTATCAGTTTTAAAGCTAGACCAGGCAGAGTAACTGGTTTTTTAGGTCCAAATGGGGCAGGTAAAAGTTCTACACTTCGCATCCTGCTTGGATTAGATCGTGCTACCTCAGGGAGTGCACTAATTAATGGAAAGCCATTCGCAGAATTACATAATCCTCTAGCAACAATAGGTGCTGCACTTGATGGATTTGGAGCTCATCGTATGCGAACAGGACGGGCACACTTGCGTTGGATTGCTCGTGCCGCAGGATTGTCTCGCTCACGTGTCGAGGAAGTTCTGGAAATAGCAGGTCTTACTAATGCAGCTGGGAAAAGGGTCGGGAATTATTCCCTTGGCATGGGGAGAAGACTTGGAATGGCAGCTGCACTACTTGGTGATCCAAAAATATTGGTTTTAGATGAACCCGTTAACGGGCTAGACCCACAAGGAATCCGCTTTATTCGGACATTTTTACGTGAACGTGCTGCGTCTGGTAACACGGTGTTGCTATCCAGTCATCTCATGGGAGAGCTTGCAGAGACGGTTGATGATGTGGTGATTATTAATCATGGAAAAATCGTTGCAGATGGAACATTGGAAGAAATAATAGGTAACCATTCTACGCTGGAGGAAGCCTTTTTTGCCCTGACATCTGAACATGCAGGTGATGTTGTATGAGAGCATTCAACGCGGAACTATCTAAATTGTTCTCCCTGCCTGGCATTTGGCTTGCCTTTCTTATTGGAGCATTTGCCCCAGCGGTCATTGCTGCCTTCGACAGTATAGTAGAAAAAGAAGATATTATAGCTGGAGTTAGCACACGGCTATCGGAAATTGGCTATTCGGGATTAAGTTTTGGTGTTCAAGGTGTCATTATTCTTGGTGTGGTTGCTGTCAGCAGTGAGTATTTGACAGAGAGCAGTGAATCTGGTGGAGGGCAACAGATTACAACAAGTTTAACTGTTGTTTCATCCCGGCTTCATTTTTTGCTGGCAAAAGCAGGCGCTGTGACAGTGATCAGCATACTGCTTTGTATGGTTGCTATTATGACAACTGCGTCAGCAACAAATCTAATTCTTGGTGAATATGCCCCTGCATTTGAATGGTCTAGACTGATCGGTGCAGTTTGTTACTGGACATTCACCGCTCTTTTAGCACTTGGGATTACTTTGCTAACTAAGAATGGCATCATCCCGCTTGCTGTGCTCATGATAAATTCATCCGTTGTATCATTTAGTGTCCTGCTTTCTAAGATTACAAAGTTGGCGTTCTACTTACCAGATCGGGCTGGCCTTGAAATGTTTATGTTTACTAGCGACAAATTTCACACTCCGTCCACAGGCAGTTTATTCGATAGATTTCACACCCCGTTCACAGGCGGTTTAGTCATGTTTGCTTGGGTAGCCGTTTTTTTCATTGTTGCAGCTATTGTATTCCATAGGAGGGACGTTGCATCATGAATGTCTCATCTGGTAGAAAGATAACACAAATCCTTGGTGCTGAACTGGATAAATTAGTTACATTACCATTGATATGGCTCACTCTTGTTGGTACATTCATTCTTAATTTAGTTTTAACCGCAGCTTTTACTTCTGTTGGTCTACAAGGGGCAGCAGGAACGCAAAGTATACTGAATATAGGACTTGCTTCTATGGGATATCTTCAAGCAGGGTTCATTATTCTTGGTATCTTAGCTACTTGTTCGGAGTATACTGGTGGACAGATTCGAACTACTTTAACTACGATACCTTGGCGTGGGTTTCAATTATCCACGAAGCATTTGGTATTGGCGATTATAACCATTCCTGTGGCATTTATTATTGCTGCATCAGGTGTACTATATACTTTTATTATGATGAGAGACACAGCAGTAGGGTTTGAAATAGACACCATGATAAAAACATTAGCAGGTGCAGCAGGCTATCTAACATTAACCACACTTCTCAGTGCAGCTATAGGTGCTTTACTGAGACGAACCACTCCTGCCTTAGTAATACTTCTTGGTTATTATTTCATTGTCAGTCCATTGTCGAGAGATTTTCTACCTAATTATTTTCCGAATACGGCAGGATATTATATGTATATGCCGCCTTCCTCTAATGAAATAAATATCCTTACACCAATGCAAGGGACAGGTATTTTAATGTTATGGACACTGATCTTTATTACAGTAGCTATTGTATTTTACCGTAAACGAGATGCCTAACTTTAGGTTTCATCATTAGGGGGAGACGACTTGAAAAAAATTGCAGCATTATTATTGTCCTCATCATTGTTCCTGACCGCGTTGCCTACATCCGTGCTGGCACAAGAAGCCAAACCGAACCTAACACGGGGAGAAGTTGTAGAGTTTTTGCTGAATGCCGCAGATGACTACAATCCGGGCATCAAAAAAGAAGATATTTTGAAAGGTTACGGCAAAGAAGATGCCAAAGAAGATCAGGAAGTTTCCAGAATTGAAGCTTTGATCATGCTCGGCCGCGCGTTTTCGGACCTGCCTGCACCAAAAGGCAATGATTTGCGCGTAGCCAATACCTCCGCATCCTTTACCGACGTGCCGAAATGGGCACAAGATGAAATCGCCAAGCTGATCGCTTCTGGCGTGGTCACCGGTTATCCGGACGGCAAACTTGGCGTTTCTGATCATATCACGAAAGAACAACTGCTTACGCTGACGAACCGGGTCATGGCCCTTGAAGGCTCGAATCCACGCGATGATTATTATGAATACGTCAATAAAAAATGGCTGAACGACTCCAAGATCCCGGCAGGCGAAAAGTCCAACGGCGCGTTTAAAGAGCTGGCAAAAGCCAATGAAGACCGGATTAAAGCAATCATCGATGAACTTGTAAAAAAACAAAACCCAGCAGGCTCTAAAGAGCAAAAAATCGCCGATTTCTACAAATCGGTACTCGATATAGAAAACCGCAACAAGCAAGGAATCAAGCCGATTGCACCTTATTTAACCGCTCTGGACAAGGCTTCCTCCGTCAAGGAATTATTTGCTGCCAGCATAACGATGGAGAACGAAATCTCGAAAGGCGCTTTGTTGTCTTTTGCCGTGCTAGGCGACGCGAAGGACAGTAATGTCAATGCGCTGTATTTCTTTGGCCTTAACACGAGCCTTGACAAAAACAGCTATGTCTCCGACGACGAAAAGACCAAAAAAGTGTACACGAACTATCTAGCCAAATTGTTTGTACTGTCCGGTACCGACGAGAAAACGGCAAAAGCGCAAGCCGAAGATGTGTATGCATTCGAAAAAGAACTCGCTGCATCCACTATGGACCCCCAAGTTCAGGGAAATGTGGAAATTTCCTATAATCCTTACACCAAAGAAAAATTCGTTCAGCTCTTTAAATCGATCGATATGGGCAAATATATGAAAGAATTCCAAGTCGATAAAGCAGACAAAGTGATTGTAACCGACGTTGGATTATTGAATAAAAGCGCGGAAGTATTGAACGAGAAAAACCTGGACAAGCTCAAAGCCTACGCCAAAGCCACTTTGTTGATGAATGCCGGCGGCACTTTATCGGAAGATTTTCTGAAATTGGCAAATGAATTTGAAGCCCAACGGTTTGGAATTGAAGGCGAAAAGACAAATGAAGAAATGGCGGTTATGACCACCCAAGCCGTCATGAGTCAGTATCTCAGCCAGGAATTCGCAGAAAAATATTTCACGAAAGAGGCCAAGAAAGACGTTGAACAAATGGTTAAGCAGTTCATCGAGGTTTATAAAGAACGGATCCAAACGCTGGACTGGCTGTCTGAAGCAACCAAAGCCAAAGCCATCAAAAAGCTAGATAAAATGACGATCAAAATCGGATATCCAGATCAGTGGAATGATTCCTTGAAGGATGTTTCGATTAAAACTTTTGCGGACGGCGGATCGCTGTTTGACAACATGGTGGCAATCAATAAAGAAGCCAAAAAACAAAGGATCGCTTCGCTTGGAAAACCTGTCGATAAGAGCATCTGGATGATGAGCGCCTATGAGGTAAATGCTTATTATAATCCGCTGAATAACGAAATTGTGTTCCCTGCGGGCATTCTGCAAGCTCCATTTTATGATATCAAAGCCAAACATGAAACGAATTTGGGAGCGATCGGCATGGTCATTGCGCATGAAATCAGCCATGCTTTTGATAATTTAGGTTCTGAATTCGATGAAAACGGAAATGCGGTCAACTGGTGGACTCCGGAAGACTTTAAAAAGTTCCAGGAAAAATGCGATCAGGTTATTTCCTACTATGATCATGTTGAAGTGATTCCTGGCGTGTACAATAACGGCAAGCTGACAGTAGGCGAAAATATCGCCGACCTTGGCGGTATGGCCGTATCGCTTCAAGTGCTGTCCAAAATGGAAAACCCGGACTTCAAAGCCTACTTTGAAGGTTATGCAACGATCTGGCGTATGACCATGAGTAAGGAATCGGCTGCGTATCGGTCGACAATCGACCCGCATTCAGCAAACAAAGTACGCGTAAACCGTACAGTTTCCAACTTCCCAGAGTTCTATAAAACATACGAAGTAACCGAAAAGGATGCCATGTACGTCGCTCCTAAAGACCGCGTAAGCATTTGGTAAGCCTGCAATAAATAAGCCTTTTATTTTGCCCCGATTAAGGGACAATGAAATTAACGAAGCTGAAAAAGCTGGCTCCGGAAACCTACCGGCGCCAGCTTTTTTTACTTTGATTGAGACACTTGTAGCGGCTGCGAGCAGCTTTTACTTCTTCTGCTGGTCTACAAGGGGCAGCAGGAACGCAAAGTATACTGAATATAGGACTTGCTTCTATGGGATATCTTCAAGCAGGGTTCATTATTCTTGGTATCTTAGCTACTTGTTCGGAGTATACTGGTGGACAGATTCGAACTACTTTAACTACGATACCTTGACGTGGGTTTCAATTATCCACGAAGCATTTGGCATTGGCAATTATAACCATTCCTGTGGCGTTTATTATTGCTGCATCAGGTGTACTATATACTTTTATTATGATGAGAGACACAGCAGTAGTGATTGAAATAGACACACCGGCGTTAACGGTGCATTCCTTGAGGCACTCATTTGCAACTCGCTATCATTTAGAGAACAATGATGTACCACGTTTGAAGAATCAATTAGGGCATTCATCAATTCAAACTACAAAGATTTATACCCTTTAACTATGTTTCCATGCAATTTCATTAAAACAAGGAAAAAAAGTCGAAAAGGGCGGCAAAGGGTACAAGTTCTTGTCCTTTAACGGTACATATTCTTGTCCTCCGACAAAAATGTCTAATGACACAAAAGTGTCCACATTCCATAAAGCACTAAAGCCTGATCGCTCGGGCTTTTCTTATTTTAATGAGGTAAGATTTGTGTCATGAAAAAATGCACAAATGTGACCCCATTGTAGTTTTTTTGACACAAAAGTGTACCCATTACTGCGGACTCGGAATTTTTGTCATACAGAAATTATGGGCAGTTTCAGAAAAAGTAAAGGAAATTGCTACGTATGGAACAATCAAAGAGACTATCTGAAAAAACCATGAGAATTCCTTTAAGCACATATCGTAAAGCCTCTACTAGCTAGTAAACAAGAATTCCTTACCGCAGAGGAAGCTAAGCAACAATATGGATTAAAGGCTGATCTATCGTATGTAAAAGAATACTCTTGGATCGTTAAGCTAACGGGCAGGCTATTGCAACTATTGGAGGTGAATTAGTTTAATGTGATCTAACAGGTGGACGATAGTAATAACGAAGCTACATGATGGACGATTGAAATTGGAACGGAAAAAAATCTATCTTAAATCTACAGTCAAACTACAGATTACTATGCTATCTTTTTTCAGGAGGGATATTTATGGACATACAAATTCTGCTTGTCGAGGATGACGAGCATATATGTAATACCGTCAAAACCTTTTTATGCGAAGCTGGATATAGAGTAGATGCCTGCATAGAGGGTAACGAAGCGCATAAAAAATTTTATAATAATATTTACCAGCTTGTCATTCTCGACATCATGCTGCCCGGTATGAGCGGCCATAAGCTTTTACGGGAGTTTCGCAAGCTAAATAATACACCTATACTGATGATGACCGCCCTTTCAGACGACGAAAACCAAATCGAGGCGTTTGACGCAGAAGCGGATGATTATGTGACAAAGCCATTCAAGATTCAGCTTCTGTTGAAACGTGTGGAAGCCTTGCTCCGGCGAAGCGGCGCGTTGGCAAAAGAAATCCGCTACAGCAAGCTGAAGCTTCTGCCGGAGGATTTCAAAGCCGTTTACGGCGGCGTGGAACTGCCCTTGACACTCAAAGAATTTGAAATCCTTATGCTATTGGTTCAGAACAGGGGCAGGACGTTATCTCATGAAATCATCTTATCTCGCTTGTGGGGCTATGATTTTGACGGCGACGGCAGCACCGTGCACACCCATATTAAAAACCTGCGGGCGAAGCTGCCTGAGAATATCATCAAGACGGCTCGAGGTGTAGGTTACCGCTTGGAGGAAGAAACGTAATGAAGAGAAGCGGAATATTCATCAAAGTGTTCATTTACACAATCATTTTCTCGACATTGTTGGTCGGCGCGACGGCAGCCCTCTTTTCGTCGCAGATTATGTCCTATTACTCGGGCCTCCAACTCCAAAAAATCAGCAACACATATAAGCAATTAATCGACCAGTCAAAAGGGAATGTCGATATTACTGAGATAGCCAATCAATTTCATGATAGGAACCAGACTTTTCGGTTCTATATTACAGACAAAGGCGGCAACATCGTTTATGTGACTCCTGACGCTGATACATCCAGCAGTTTGGTCGGCATGAACGCCGATAGCGAAACATCTGCGTTCATAGTTTATATTGGCAATGGCTATGTACTCCACGTCTTCGACGACGACGTTTTTTCATTAAAATACGGTAACTTGATTGCGCGTGTGCTTGTTATGTTGTCTGCCATGCTTGCCGTCTGCGTCATAAGCGCGTTTGTCTTTGCCCGGCAGATGACGAAACCAATCAAAACTTTGGCGGATAATACAACTAAGATGGCGAATCTCGAAGATGTCCCGCCCCTGCCGGAGCGTAAAGATGAGCTTGGCATATTAGCCCGCGACGTTCATTCCATGTACGACAGGCTGAAAAAAACCATCTCCCAATTAGAGGACGAAATCCTGCGGGAGCGCGAATTGGAGGAAACACAACGGTATTTTTTCTCTGCGGCTTCCCACGAGTTAAAAACGCCTGTCGCGGCTACAAGCGTCTTGCTGGAGGGAATGCTTGCAAATATAGGCGATTACAAGGACCATCCCAAATACCTGCGCGAATGCATGAAGATGATGGATGCACAGAGCAAAATGATTTCCGATATACTGGAGATCGTCAGTCTGAGCGACGGGAAAATCGTACCCGTTCCTGAAAAACTGGACATCAGGCGTACCGTTGCCGACATGCTGACTGACTTTCATACATTGTCTGAGGCAAACGGTCAGCATATTGTTACGGATATTCCTGACGGGCAGACCTGCCTCGCCGACCCTAAGATGTTGAAAAAGGCGTTTTCAAACGTTATATTGAATGCGGTGCAGAACACGCCGGACGGCGGCGAGATTCGAATATGGAGCGAGTCTGTCGCTGACCAATACCGCCTTTGTGTGTTGAACATGGGAGTGAGGATTGACGATACGGTTCTGCCGAAGCTGTTTGACCCGTTCTACCGCGTGGATAAGGCGCGGAGCCGGAAAAACGAACGAAGTGGCTTGGGACTGGCCATTGTCCGTAAAACGTTGGAATCCATGAACGTTGATTTTGCTTTGGAAAACACTCCGAACGGCGTTCTGTTTTGGATGAGCTTACCAAAGATGTAATCATTCATAGAAAAAAAGGAGCTTTTATGAATAAACGAGAACGAATAGAAAAAGTCTTTTTATATGCTGTTTTCATCTGTTACTTACTTTTGTTACTTAAAATATTTTTCTTATCGAGAGTTTCGATTTCGGAGCTATTTAGTAGCCAAAGGCCTGTAGATAGGTCAATCAATCTCATACCTTTTGATAGCATAAGTGATTACATATCTGGTAGCTCTGCTAATTTAAAAAAATTCGCATTTTCTAATGTGGTTGGCAATATACTTGTTTTCATTCCCCTTGGTGTATATTTGTCATTATTTAAGAACAATAAAATAATCAATCTGTTGTTTATATTTATAATAAGTTTATTTGTTGAAATCACCCAGGGGCTTTTAGGCATTGGAACAGCAGATATTGATGATATTATTTTAAATTGTTTAGGTGGATGGGTTGGTATTTTGGGGTATAAGCTTTTACTATTTCTATTACGAGATGAGAAGAAAGTATATACTGTATCCACAGTACTATCTGTTATCGTAGGATTACCTGTTATATTCTATTATTTATTCATGATAAAAATGAGATTCTGAATATCTTTTTTGTATTGCTTTGATCGACAGGTTTCTTACTGTCGGTCTTTTTTGATTTCTCGCCGCTACAGACAAATTACAGGTTGGCTACAGAGAGAGTACAGATTGTTTTGACATAATAGCAGCTGTGGAACACACAAATACCTGTTTTTATAAAGGAGTCTGCAATATTGAAACGCTTTATTTATATCGTAGGGATTCTTCTGATATTGTGCGTGGCAACATTTTTTTTGATGAGACACACGGACTCGGAACGCAACGAGAATAAACCGATTGACAGAGTTCAACAAAGTGGCGAGTTGCAGACGAGCAAGCCCCTTGAGAGCGAACTGTCTACGAGCAAACCATCAACAAACGCCCCACATACAGGCAAACCATCGGAAGACATTTTGCTTGTAAACGCTGAGAATCCTCTGCAGAAAGATTTTCGCCCCGAAAGTCTTGTTAATCTATACGACCAGAAGAGCAGGCATTTTCAATTGGCGAAAGCTGACATTGAGATTTGCGAAACCGTTTTTGAGGCAATGGACAAGATGTTTGCGGCGGCACAGCAGGACGGTGTTAAGGGCTTCATCATTACCAGCGGATATCGTTCGCGCAAGGAACAAGAAGAGATATTCTCCACTACCACCTTGTCTCTTTCAGTGTTTTTGTGATAGGTACCGTAGTTGCGGCTATTTCTCTTCATATGCACATGCTTATTGCCGGAAGAGCTCTTCAGGGTTTTGGAGCGGGAGCGCTGATCACATGTGTGTATGCCTGTGTAACGTTGCACTACCCGGATGCTCTTCGTACTCAAATCTTGGCAGCATTCTCCTTGGCCTTTGTTCTGCCTTCCTTAATTGGACCTTATATGGCAGGTCTTATTGCCTCCTATGTCTCGTGGCGATTTGTTTTCTGGATTGTATTACCCTTGCTTGTATTGGCCATTAGTCTAACATACCGCACGTTCCGTAATTTGCAGCTCAAACAAGCTTTGACTGATTCAACCCAAACAGCCGATACGAAGATCATCCAGGCAATTCTACTTGCCATTGGAACGGGGCTGTTACTCACAGGGCTCGGAATGATTACCGTTTGGAAAGGAATGGCACTCGCTTTTGGTGGATTAATCGTCATGGTTCCGCTAATGCGCAAACTTCTGCCCCTAGGCACTTTTTCGGTGAAAAAAGGGCTGCCCGCAACGTTGGTTTCCAGAGGGCTGTATGTCGCTTGTTATTTTGCAACGGAGAGTTTCGTAATCCTTGCACTAACCGAAATGAAGGGGTTATCGGCAGACCTTGCTGGCCTGATTGTAGCAGCAGGCTCTCTAAGCTGGTCCGCTGCCGCGTGGTTACAAGCGAGACTCGATGTACGAGATCGCGGTGTTGGCCGCAAGCACAGAGTCATATTGGGAATCGGGATCATGATTTCTGGAACTGTACTTGTGATGCTAGCGCTTTTCATGACAAACAGTGGAGTTACACTCATCTTGGTCTCACAAATGATTACAGGGTTCGGTGTTGGATTAGCCAATCCTACAACTGCAGCCATTGCTTTACAACATGCCGAACAGGGGAAAGAGGGGAAAATGTCCGCCAATCTCCAATTCGTAGATTCCTTCTATGTGGCAGTGAGCATTGGTGTAAGCGGTGCACTGATCGCCTTGGCCGAAACATTGCAGTGGGGCATATCAACGGGAGTTTTGATGGTGTTAGCCCTCCAATTATTATTTGTTTTGTTAAGTTTCTTAGCATCCTTACGAATCACAGAACTCGTTCATCAAGAACATCATCCGATAAGCCATGCGAAGGAGAATCTTCCCATGTAACAGATAACGGATCGTCGTTAAATCCATCACGAAGAACGGGGTGAATTATTACATTGGGAGGTAAAAAAGATGGCACGTGTGTTAGTTGTCATTACACCGGCTGAAGGCCATGTGAATCCGTCATTAGGAATAGTTACTCAGTTGATTGACAATGGCGAGGAAGTTGTCTATGTGTGTACGGAGGAGTACCGTTCCCGAATTGAACAAACCGGAGCTCAGTTACTTGCCTATCCATTTCCGCAAGATGCCTTCTCTCATGATCCGGTTTTGAAACCGCAGGAGTACAAGCATCCTTATCAGTTCATTTATATGATGGTAGGCGGGATCATTCGGAGGATGATCCCCAATGTGCTTCGAGTGATTGAAAATCAAAAATTCGATTATTTGATCTTTGATTCCCTAATGGGCTGGGGAGGGACTATTCTTGCAGAAAAGCTGGGAATTCCTGCGGTGTGTTCAATCGCCTCCTTTGCTTTCGTAGAACCTTTAGGGGCTGGCCAAAGCTCGAATGACAAGGAGTCAGATACTGAGGGACTGTATGAGACCACGATGAAGATAGCTCGTGAGTTAGCCCTAGAGTTTCAAGTGAGGATTCCAGCGCTGGAAGAGATTCCGGCACATGCAGGTCGGTTAAAGCTCGTATATACAAGCCGTTATTTTCAGCCGCAGGCAGAAAAACTGGACGATAGTTTTATTTTCACTGGTCCTTCAATCATACCGCGCCAAGATGCTCCGACCTTCTCGTTCGAGCTGCTTCGTGAACGTTACCCGCAAACCGTGTACATTTCCATGGGCACCATTTTAAATAAAAACTTGGATTTCTATCGGCTTTGTTTTGAAGCATTTGGAGATTTGCCAGTGAATGTTGTTGTATCTTCAGGAAGATACACTTGTATGGAGCCGCTGGCTGATCGGATTCCTAACAATTTTATCGTCAAGCCATACATTGCGCAGCTGGATATACTGCAGTATACGGATGTTTTTATTACACATGCTGGAATGAACAGTACGAGTGAGGCACTTTATAACAACGTCCCTTTGGTGATGATTCCACTAACTTCGGACCAGCCTCTTGTCGCCAATCGGGTGCAGGAGTTGGGAGCAGGTGTCACTTTAAATAAACATACGCTAAGCGCAGAAATTTTGAGCAATCCGCTTTATAAAAAGCAGGCTCACCTCATCGGTGAATCTTTACGGAATTCCGGCGGTTACAAGCGGGCCGCAGAAATGATTATGAATCATTTTGCTAAAGTGTAATCCTCTTTAGAGACACCATTTCTAGACTCCAGTGCCAGAGGTTTTGGAATTACCACACTTTAAAAAAACTATAGTTTAGGTAAATCTTACTCCTATTAAAAACGAAATAACCCTGTACACTAAATAGCACAGGGTTATTGTATTCTGATGAAAAATGCTAGATTAAATATATGGCGAGATGTTAGGATTCGTTGACTGATTCTTTGTAGCCATTTTTTGAACCCTGTAAACGCAGCTTCTTCCTCCGGATAAAATATGTTCAACCTTCTTCTTGCTTGATCTCAGCCATATACCCTTCATTGGTCCGAATCTCCGCCAGTTTCTCCAACCTTTCTCTGGTGACGGAAGTGTCGCCAATGTAATTCAGATACTGTTTTTGCATTTTTTTATTCCGGACAGCCAGCAGTTTATCCATGCCTTCGCTTCCAAAAGCCTCTTTCATCGAGTGGATCAGACTGAGTGATAAATCCGAATATCCGCTTGGAAAAAAGCGATTAGCCACAGGCGTTAATTTCCATAGTTTGGTTGGTCGTCCCATCGGACGAGCCTCTTCTTCGTATGTAACCAACCCTTCTTCTTGCAAGGCATTTAAATGTTGGCGAATCGCCATTCCGTTCAGGGAAAATGATCGGAAAGGACCACAACATCCATACCTGCATGTTCTTTTAGTAAATTTATGATGGCTCTCCGAGTATTCATGGAGGCATCTTTTTTATTTTGATTTTGTCTCAATGCAGACCTCCACTGTAAAACCTTGATAATGACGTGAATGTGTACATTTTAAGTTACGGAATCAGATCATGTATGAACTGACACCCAAAGGGGCTGCGCTTGCTGCTTTCATTCCCGGTCTAATGAACTGGATTACCTATGAACATGAATAGCTTGTAGGGCTAGCTGGGCTTCTATTAATTATGATTTACTAAAATTATGTTATGAAGGGTTACCTACCGAAACAGCATCACGAAAAATAACCGAAATTATCAAAAGCGCAAACATACCTAACGCATTTCTAAGGGTTGGTGTTGAAGAGGGGGGATGCAGTGGATTATCGTACACGTTGATTGTGGATAGGCAGCAAGACAATGAAGATATTATACTGGATCAAGGAGATTTCAGCATACTAGTGCAAGCCGATCATACCGGTTTATTGAAGGACTCGTTATCGATTACGAAGAAAGCGGAATGTTGGGCGGATTTACCATAAATAATCCCAATTCAAAAGCGTCTTATGGATGCGGGGCCAGTTTCAGAATGGCCAATTATCGTGGAGACGTTAAGAAATGCGACTAGAAGCGAGAAGGAGATCCATCCATGATATCATTGCTAGTATCAGATGATTCTTGTCCCGTGCTGAAGACAAGAACTTATATCGTTAGCCGAAATGGACAAGAACTTGTATTCATAGACGATTAGATAATTTACCCCAATACAAGAAGCCAGGGACTGGACAACCGACAACAATATATGCTGTCTAATGAACAATTGTAGGTGTCGGAGGACAAGAACATATACGCTTAAATGACAAATTGGAATTGAACTTTTTATAATTTTCCATGTGGGAATCGAGCATTTTGATAGCATTTTATTAGTTTACTTAACCATTCATCACGATATCCCCAAATTTCACTGTCATACATTAAACCAAAATCGTCCGAAACATAAGCAGCGATTTCTTCATTTTGGGTCATATTATAGAGTTCCAAATATGCTTCTTTACGCACACTTTCTGAAAAATTTTCTTCCCCGTCTAAAGGTTCTTTTTTCTTTTTTAATGCCTCTAATTCGTTCCAAACACGTACCCATTCTTTATCAAATACGGATAAATCCCTCATATCTAACACCTTATCAAAATCCTTATTTGAAAAGTCTATTTTTTTCAACTGCTCTAATAAAGTATCTGCAACCATGACCTTTCTCCCTTCAAAATAAATAAGTTACATATCTGCTCCATAACTTCCGATTTTGTCCTGACCTCGTTCTACCACAAATCCGCTGTTTTTGCTACTCCTAATCGACAAGGCAGCCTAACTCGATAGAAGCGGGCTGCTTTTTTATGGATAAAAGAATTTAAAATAGTTTTTACATAATCTGGGCTCCCCGCAAATAATCCCATGCCAGAATAAGGGGGAATATACTACTCTTTATCATTAGGGAGGAAGATCATGGAAAAAAAGGCTGGAATCGGTGCCAAGTGGCTGAAGTCAGGCATCGCGTTATCGCTGGCGCTAACGCTTCAATTCGGGATAGGAATGGAATTGCCATCCGTTCATGCAGAAGGGCCTAGCGATCCCGCACCTCACATTGCCGCGAAGGTGGTCAATGAGCATGCAGGCAAAAAAGTGCTGTTCGATAATACACACGGACAGACGGCGGGAGCGGCCGATTGGGTCATAGACGGCGGTTTTTCCGACTTTGGACAAGCCTTAGCCGGGGACGGCTTCGATGTAACAGAGCTTCGCAAAGCTTCGCCCATTACGTACAACGACTTAAAAGATTACGAGGTGTTCGTGGTAGCCGAACCGAACATTCCCTTCAAGCAAACGGAGCAGGCAGCGATGAAGCAATACGTAGAGGGAGGCGGAAGTATCTTCTTTATCGGGGACCACTACAATGCTGACCGCAACAAAAACCGTTGGGATGGCTCCGAGTCAATGAACGGCTATCGCCGCGGTGCATGGGAGGATCCGACCAAAGGCATGGGCTCGGATGAAAAAGGCTCTGCTGCCATGCAGGGTGTTTGCAGTTCCGACTGGCTTTCAGACAATTTCGGGGTCCGGTTCCGCTATAATGCCTTGGGAGATATAACGGCTAACGTAATCGTTCCTTCAGACCAGGCGCTTGGCATCACCGCAGGGGTATCCAGGGTAGCAATGCATGCCGGTTCCACGCTGGCCATAACCGATCCCAAGAAAGCCAAGGGAATCGTGTATCTCCCGAAGACTAACGAGGCTTGGGCTAACGCGGTAGATCAAGGGGTCTATAACGGCGGAGGGTTCGAGGAAGGCCCCTATGTGGCGGTCTCCAAGTTAGGGTTGGGCAAAGCAGCATTCATCGGGGATTCTTCCCCTGTTGAAGATGCTACTCCGAAATACCTCAGGGAAGAAACCGGCACGAGAAAAACGACCTATGACGGGTTCAAGGAGCAAGATGATGCGGAACTGCTCCTCAATTTAGTGAACTGGCTGGCGGAGCAAGAGAATTATGGGTCGCTGGATCAAGTTCCAAATTTAGCGCTCGACCAAGCAACAGTCCTTCATTTATTTGAAACCCCGCAAGCATCCACCGAGCCTCAATCCGAGCCGTGGTCACAGCCTGCTGCAGGATACAAATGGTGGGACCCGTCTACATTTAAGCCTGGCTCTTATGGTTCATCTACGGTAAATGCAGTAGTCACCTATAAATTTGTCCATCAAGAGACCCTGCCCAACGCAGTTGACTTTCAAATTCGCGTCGTGGCTGAAAGTCTGCCAGCAAACTCCACCGTTTCGGGGTTTAACGCGGGAATCTATCTTACATCAGGTGGTACTCAAGGCGCCAAGACTCAAAATGCCGACGGTTCCTGGCCGGCAAGCTACGGCTTCGGAACTCCTTTCAGCTTGACCGCAAACAACCAGGGCCGTGCCTACAAAGATTTGACTGTTCGGATCAAACCCGGCACAGCGGGAACAGCAAATCTGCGTTTGAGACAGAACAGCAACAATCTGGTGACAACCTCGGTGAAATTGGCCGACGTACCCGCCGAGCCGCTCCCGGAGGAGGAAAGCGGAACGCCCGCTTTAACCACTATCGCTGAAAGCCGTACCAAGCCGGAAGGAACCGTGGTTACGGTTGAGGGGACGATTACGACCGAACCGGGGATTTTTGGCGGACAATCGTTCTATTTGCAGGATGAGACCGGCGGCATTTATGTATTCCAAAGTGCCAGCGGATTTCACCAAGGAGACACGGTCAAAATAACCGCTCCATTAGCCCTTTACAATACGGAACTGGAGCTTACGAATCCGGATACAATCGAAAAAACCGGGACATCCTCTCTTCCCGCACCGAAACCGGTGGAATCTGTAAATGATACGAACCAAGGCCAACTGATCTCCATAAGCGGGGCAGAAATCCAAAATATCGTCACTGCGGCTCCGACAGGTTCCTTTGAGTTCGACGCCATTAACGGAGGGATCAAGAATCATGTGCGCGTAGACGTCAGAACCGGTATGAAACTGGCCGATTTTCCTTACACTGAAGGACAAATTGTAGATTTGCAAGGGATCTCCGCCTTATTCAAAGGCGCTTTTCAATTGAAGCCCCGAGGAATAAGAGACATCTCACTTTCTTCCGTCGCAGCACCACCCGTAACGACAGCATCCCTGTCCGAGGTGCCGAACGAGCATGGATGGCTAAACCACAATACATCGTTAACATTGACGGCTGTGCCCGGCAAAGGCCAAACCGAGGACAGACTGGTGACGAAATACATTTTCAATGAAGAACAGGAAGCCATTTATACACAGCCGATTCTATTGGAATCTGAAGGAATCAGCGTAATCCGCTATTACTCGGTTGGCCCGAAAGGTGCGAAAGAGGTTGCCAAATCGATCGAAGTGAAGCAGGACAAAACCGCTCCGCAAGCCGCGCTGACCCAGTCGGGCCAACCCGTAGTGGATGCCTTGGAGCAGGATACCTTGAAATTTGAGCTGAGCAGTATGGATGCCGGATCCGGTATCGCCTCGCAGCAGTTATGGATAGACGGGATTGAGATAGAGAACGGCAAACCGATTTCGGCCAAAGACCTTGGGATCGGCAATCATACGGTAAAATTTGAGGTCAAAGATTTAGCAGGCAATATCACACAGAATACCTACACGTTCCAGATCAGCAAAACGTTTGCGACAGGAGTGCCGGGAATGCCAATATTATCGGACGATAACGGCTGGGATACCGGGATTAAGGATGGCAACTACAAAATCACCATGAATATGTGGTGGGGCAATAACGGTACGGAGTTTAGATTGTACGAAAACGAGGATCTCATCCGAACGATTAACCTGCGGGACATTTCTCCATCGGCCCAGACCGTAACCGTTGACATTTCGGAAAAAAAGAACGGATCGTACACTTACGTTGGCGAACTGATAAACTTCCAGGGTATGACCAAATCACAGCCACATGTCGTTGTTGTCTCGGACGCAGCCCCCGGAAAACCGGTCCTCTCGCATGACAATTGGGACGGAGACGGAAACTTCAAAATATCCATGAATATATGGTGGGGAACAAAAGGTTCAGAATATCGGCTTTATGAGAACAACCAATTGATTGACACGCAAACGCTGACAGAATCTGCTTCGAATGCGCAACAGGTGATAACCAACCTGACAGACAAAGCGGCAGGCACCTATGTATATGTGGCGGAACTGGTCAATGCAGCCGGTATAACCAAGAGTGAAACGATCACGGTAAAGGTTAGTTTGTAAAAGTTAGGCGAACAATGTGTTTTGGAATGAAACCGGCGTCGAGCACACTCGGCACCGGTTTTTTTGATCCTCTTTGTAGCCGATAACTTTCTTATTTCACAAAGGTGTTTACATACAATATTGTCTCAGGCTAACGATTTGAATCTCTTTACCAGTCAATAAAAGATTTAGGTATGATAATATAGATCAAAATGGATTAGAAGGAAAGCTGCACGAACCATATTCTTTATAGGTCTGATCTAGACGTCATTGCTCGAAGAGAGGATAAAGACGAAGTGTTATACCAATACAAAGCTAATAGAGAAAATTAATGAGTGTGATGAAAGGGAAAGCTTGATTGGAGAGTTGAAGAAACTAAAAGATCAAACTTTGGTCAAGTAGGTTCTTAGGTCGTACAATACTGATGAATGGGACGAATTGCAGGAACTTATCGATGATGCCAAATCATCCCTAGACCAATTAGATTCAATGATGGTGAGCCTGATTTTCCACTACAGGTATTTCTCACACAACTTTAAACCAGAGCCAACTTTATTCATATTATCTGCAACATAGTAGCTCTAGTAACTACAATGATCGTTTAGATAAACGTAAGATCACCCTGGATGATTCAATTTATAGGAACATTAAGCGAACTCATAGCATTGCTAATTAATGCTGAGCAGTACATTGTAGAACAAAATCAAATATGGCTGAAACACGAGTTTGAAAAGTTAACATAATCAAGTTACAGCAAAAAGTAAAAGCAACATCTTAAGTGATGTTGCTTTTGTGGTTATTATTATCTATTTAGATATCATTATCTCATATAAATCCTTCGAAAGAGTCTTAGAACCATTTATCCCTTTTAAATACTTGAAAGGTCCTTCAATTGACAGTCAATTTTCCGTAAACATTTGATATATTGAGAGTATTATGTTGTGACAAGAAAACAGAATGAGTAACGCAGGGAATTAATGTTATTTACACTTTGCTACGGGGGTACTTATGAAAACTCACTATTATTTAGGTTGGTTTAACAATTTTTTTCCAGAGAATCTGGTCAGGGTGTTACAGGAGGATATAGCTGATAGAAAATCGCTTGCTATGATTAGCTCGAATCCATTTTTATATGAAGATGATGGTGCTACAGAACGCTCGTGGCTTGACCAGGCCGGCATCATGTTTGATGAATATCATTTAATTAACTATCGCGTACAGAAGGAAGATGCCCAAACGTTAATTCAAAATGCTTCAGTCATTTTCTTGTTGGGTGGAAATACTATTAAACAAAATGAGTTTTTGATGGAATATGAATTGTCGGATTTGATTAAAAAAAGCAGAGCCATTGTGATGGGAGCAAGCGCTGGTGCGATCAACATGTCCGCTAAATGGTTATGCTCGAAAAACTTTGGCTATAAAGTTGAAATAAGCTCTGTTTACGACGGAATCGGCCTTGACGATTTTTCCGTCCTGTCTCATTTTGATCTTGAAAATAACATTGCGTTGGTTCAAGGCGAACTGTCTCCCTTATCGGAGGAAATGAATATTTATGTGTCGAACAAAGATTGCGCTGTACGTGTAAAGGGAGACAAAATCGACATTTTAGGCAATGTATATTTAATTTCCCACTCAAAGATTCAGAAATTGGATGAGACTCTCTAGTTGTGGTGAATGGTTATGGCTTAACTGAATTAATTTCTTTACGCAAAGCTTCTATTTTAAACCAACAATTGTGGAGCAACAAAAAAATAATCAAACTTTTTTATAAAAAAATGAGTCAACTGAAAATATTAAGAGCGTGTTTTGATCAATCTTTTTCCAAAACACGCTCTTTTCTTTGATCATTTATCAAGGTTATTAGTATCAATTGTCGGATGACAAAAACATTGTAACATTAGAAGCCGCTGATTATGCGGCTTTGGTTCAATACTTACGTTTGAAACGTATTACAAGTTAATCGAGAACGGTGTTCATAAACCGCAGCATATTTTTTTTAGCGGACGTAACGCACCGCAAAATATGCATAACCAAACTTCAATTCATCGATTGCCAGACGAGCAATTTTTGCATGCGGTTATGAGTTATGGGGGCAATACGCATGAAATAATTGAAAATCAAGAGTTGCTTGATTTATTCTTACCGATATTGCGCGCTGATTTTAAGATATCAGAAACATATTGTCACCAAGAGAAAAAAGATAAGATCGCTTGTGATATTACAATCATTAATGGTCGCAACGACCACAGTGCTATAATGTATGACATGTGCGAGTGGAGATATTATGCAGGTGGGGCAGCGACTTTTCATACGGTAGATGGTGGACACTTTTTTATTACAGAGAATTATGGACCTGTTGTGGATATTATCAAGCAAACATTGACAATATCGGATAAAATTCTAGAAAGGCAATGATAGATCGTTTTATTGTGAACTAATCTTCATTTATCTTAATTGGAAAAGAGGTTTTGAATCAATGAATAGCAATATAATTTGGGGGATAGTATTATTAGCGCTGAGTTTGTTTCTTAAGCCATTATTGGCGATTGTGGGGCTGAATGAAAGGTTGTTCGGATTGCACTGGCAAGGTGAAACTGTGTTTTCATTGAGTCCATTCTTAGTTCGGATTATTCTAGCAGTAATTGGGATTATCATGCTTATCATCGGCGGTATGCAAGTTGCAAAGCAGAAAAATAAATAGTTGAAAGGATAGAGAGCACAACAATTGATCTTGTTACAATATTGAACATTTATAACCAAGGTATTGAAGAGAAGACCGCAAAAAATTATTACAATCCCCAAACGGGGATTTTTTAATGTTCGTAGAACAAAAGGAGCCTACGAAATGTGACACATCTTTAGAAAAGAAAATTATTGTCTAATGACACAAATGTGACCCCATTGTGGTTTTATGACACAAAAGTGTACCCATTACTGCGGACTCGGAATACACTCATACAGGAATTATTGGCATTTTTAGAAAAAGTAAAGGAAATTGCTACGTATGGAACAATCAAAAAGACTAACTAAAAGAACCATAAGAATTCCTTTAAGTACACTAACAACGAGATCTTGTAGGTCTTGCAAACAAGCTACTATGACGCAGATAAATGAGGCATCCCCCGCGCTAAGATCGGAAATGAACTTTAGAGAATTGTTGAACCTAAATATCGTAAAGCCTCTACTAGCTAATAAACAAAAATTCCTTACCACAGAGGAAGCTAAGCAACAATATGGATTAAAGGCTGATCTATCGTATGTAAAAGAATACTCTTGGATCGTTAAGCTAACGGGCAGAATTGCTCAATAAATCAGAGCTTGTGAAGGTAAATGGAACTGATCTATAGGTCTTCATCCAAGCGTTTCCCCCCTGGAGTTCATAAAATGATATATACGAATGGAGGGGGGAGCTTTGAACAAACCTAGCGTCTCGATCATTGCCTGCACGAATCGTCCTGAGTTTTTCACAAACATCTTGAACAACTACCGCAATCAGCGCTATCTGTATAAAGAGTTAATCATCATCGTCAACAAGGATGCAGTCGATATCCGACCGCTTCGCCAACAAGCGCGTTCACTTCCGAACGTATCGGTTTATCAGGTCCCCGAGCGAATCTCGTTAGGCCAATGCCTGAATTGCGGCATCGCAAGAGCCAGGCACACGTTGATTGCCAAGTTTGATCACGACGATTATTACGCTCCGAACTATCTGAAGGAGCAGGTCAAGGCTCTCATTCTTACACGTAGCTCCGTTGTCGGTAAACACTCCTGTCTGGTCTACCTCGCCGCCAGCAAGAAATTGGTTATCCGGTCTCCGAAGGAGAGACATAAATTTGTGAATTTTGTTCAGGGGGGAACTATCTTATTCCGGAGCAACGTACTGAAGGATGTGCGGTTTGCCGATATCTCCCTTGGGGAAGACGTGCGGTTTTTAAGAAGTTGTGGCAAGAAAGGGCACAAGATATACTCCACTTCCCCATATAACTACGTTTACATTCGCAGAAAGAATAAAAATACTCATACCTGGAAGGTAAACGACCGATTTTACTTGAGAGGAAGCCAGTCGGTCGCGGTGACCGAGCATTATCGCTCCTTCGCTAATCGGAAAGCATAACGCTAAAGGACCAAAAAAGGCCCTGTATGCCATTTGATCGAAGATTTTTGATAGAAAAGAGAAAGTGGCAAATCAGGTGTCGGGTGACAAGAACATATATCGTTTACCGAACTTGGACAAGAACATGGTCCGATTAACGATTAGATAAATATCTAATTGGATTTACAACTATTTCATTAAGCTAACAGGCAATTAGTTCAATAAGTTATAAATTGAATGTTTAAAGTTATAGAGCATTTCTTGCAATGAGGAATGCTTTTTTTGTTATAAAAAGGATATCCCTGTAACAATAATAATATAATATATTTCATTATATTTTTATTGTAAAACGATAAAATGTATGATAAAGTCAAATTGACAATAACTAAGTGAGGTGCTTTTTTTGTGAAACGAGGAACAACACTCTTTTTAAAGATAGCTGTTATTTTTATTGGAATTCCTGTTCTTGCTTTGTGTATATTTTTGGTGCCTGAGATAGCGAATTATGCAGTAGTATTGTATCCAGATATGACTTTTTTGAAATATCTCGTTTTTATCGGTTTGTATGTCACAGCAATACCTTTTTACTTTGCTCTGTATCAAGCTTTTAAACTTTTAAACTATATTGACAAGAATAAAGCTTTCTCGGATTTATCTGTAAAGACTTTAAAGACTATAAAATACTGTGCAATTACAATCAGTATCTTGTATGTTGTAGACATGCCACTCTTTTATCTCATTGGGGAAAAAGACGACGCTCCGGGCGTCATAGTAATCGGATTGGTCATTATTTTTGCTTCAATGGTGATTGCAGTCTTTGCTGCTGTTCTTCAAATGCTTTTAAAAGAGGCTATTGATATAAAATCAGAAAATGATTTGACGGTCTGAGGTGAATAACATGGCTATTATAATCAATATTGACGTGATGTTGGCTAAAAGGAAAATGAGCGTAACTGAACTTTCGGAGAGGGTTGGAATAACGATGGCTAATCTTTCTATATTGAAAAATGGAAAGGCAAAAGCGATTCGATTATCCACTTTAGAGGGGATTTGTAAAGCTTTAGAATGTCAGCCTGGCGATATTTTAGAATACAGAAGTGATAAAGATACGCAAGGATAAACAATTATAAGGTGAGGTATAACCATGGACATTAACAATCGGTTTATTGATAATATGGATAACCCCCATGAGCTAGAGAGAATGTTTAGAATAGAACCCGAAGCTTTTAAAAAATCATTCTCATACGCCTGGGAACAAAACCCTGATTCGCAGGTTCTTGCCGTTTGGTTTGAAAGATTGCATTTCAAGGAGACGGTAAATACAGAAAAAGCATCCTTGCTTCAGAAAGATTTCTTATTCATGGGCATTTTAGCATTTCTGGCCGGGATTAGCACCAGGATCATTATGCATTTTGTTGAACAGCAAGCAATATCCCCTATTAACCTTGTATTTGGTGTACTTCCCTTTATTGCCACCTACTTTGTATACAAGAATTCAGCCAACAAAAATATTCTTTACACCCTTGTAGCGTTATTCCTAATCTCAGGAATTTATATGAATATGCTTCCACTAGAGAACAAAGACAGTATTATCCTGGCTTATCTACACCTACCCATTTTCTTATGGGTATTAGTAGGGATTGCATTTACAGGAAATGAATATGGCATGGGCAGGACAAGATTAGCCTATCTTAAATTTAATGGGGAATTTTGCATACTCTACGCCAGCATGGCAATTAGCGGAATGCTGCTAACAGCATTAACCATGCAGTTATTTAGTTTTGTCGGCATGGATATATCTGAATTCTATTTTGAAAATGTCGTTTTATTTGGTGCTGCCGCGCTCGCTATTGTGGCTGCATACCTGGTATCAAGCAACCTTAAACTTGCTAAAAATATAGCACCCTATATAGCCAAAATTTTTAGTCCTCTTGTACTGGTAACATTGTTGGTCTATCTTATAACGGTGATTTGGGTCGAAAAAAATCCATTCTTGGACCGCAATTTTCTCGTATCCTTCAACGGAATACTCCTTAGTGTATTGGCCGTCACCATATTCTCCATTACCGAGAGTGGCACTGACGAGAAAAAGAGCATTTCTGATTATATAAATTTTGGCCTAATTGTTCTTGCACTTATCATTGACTGTGTGGCTTTATCAGCCATAGTGTTCAGGCTCTCTTCTTATGGGATTACGCCCAACAGACTTGCTGTTTTAGGCGTAAACATACTGATCTGTGCCAATCTAATTTGGATTATGCTCTCCTATATGCGATTTCTACTTAACAAAACCGGACCTTCAACCATCCAGGATGCGGTTACTAAGTATTTGCCGGTCTACGGACTTTGGGCAGCTTTCGTTACATTTATATTTCCTTTAATCTTTTAATAGAAAAGCTCTGTAAATGCATATTTTTCTTTGTAAGAAGATAATAATAGACAACAAATTTTCCAATAAACGCAGAACGATAATTGAGGAGCTTGCCTTGGGCAGCTCCTTTTTAGCTAATTGAAGTAACAATGGAAAGGCTCTCCCAGTTCTTTCACCCAGCGGACGGCGCTGGCTACGTCTCCGCCATGAAAGAGAGGAGTATCTCCGAAACTTTCGTCTTCCCAAACAAAGTCTGCCGACTGTTGCTGCTCGTCAACGGCGAGGAAAAAGCCGGAGCCGTTAACGTACGGGTTGGTTCCTGTTTGGGCGTCAGTGGTTCGCAGGACGACGCGGACGCGGTGTGTCGGCTTTTGGTCAGTTAGTGGTACGAGAGGTTCTCTACAACCAGGTCAGAGAAGGGTTCCACCGCTACGAGCATGATCCAAATATTCGTCCCGTTGCTGTCGACTGTGACGTTTTCGTTCCGCTCGAACGTCTCTTTCGTCTTCTGGAGAATTAGTTCGTCAGCCGTCAGCTTCTTTCCACTTGGTCAACTGCCCAGCAGTCCGCCGTTTTTGTAGTTCAGCCCGACGTTGCCGAGGTCGTGAACGTTGTCGCCCGCTTCAAGCAAGACGATGTAGCCGTTCTCGCCTAAGCAAAATTAGCTTTCCGCTTCACCTTCCAGTTCAACACGTAGTTGGTTGAAGTAGTCCTCGACCTGATCGAGGAGTGCCGCAGGAAGTGCTCCAACCCGGCGCAGAATGACAAGGTCCTGCCGTCTCTTGATGATCCTCATTCATACATCCCTCCTAAAAATGAAAATGCCCCCTCGAAAAAGGGGTCTTGGTACTGGGTCAAAAATATGATATATGTAAGATATTGGGTTTGATTCGGTTTTCAGAGAAACAAATCGGAAGAATCGCTCCAAATCAGGAGGTTACATATGAGTTCTATTCTAAAAGTTATAGAAAAGCTAAAGTTGAACGTCTTGAATGTTGAAGATGTTCCAGAGTCATTTAGTTCTGATGTATACAAACTTACTCTTGCCAGTGGAGAAAACGTTTTTGTGAAAATTCCATTTAACAAGGATAAACTATTCCGTGAATTTCAGATGCTTGAAACATTAAAGGGTATAATACCTGTTCCTAAGGTATTGGACATTTGGTACGGGGATGAAAATACTACTGGAGCATTGCTTCTTTCAGCAATTCAAGGTATGCCTTGTACAGGAGACATTGATGAGAAACTATCTTTTCAAATTGGCGTGTATCATGCTATGCTCCATGAGGTTAAAACTCCTGGGTATGGTTACCATGTAACCGATGGTTTTAAGTTACTTGACCAAAATAATTGGAGATTACATATCAAAAGTAATTTTGAAAAGTGGAAAGAGCCATGCAAAGAAATTCTCGACTCAAAATTGTATGAAAGATGTATTCTTCACTTTGATGGAATTTTCTCTGCTTTACCGGATCCTGACGGACCATGCATTGTTCACATGGATTTTAGACCAGGTAATATATTGGTGAATGGTAACGAGGTTGCTGGCATTATTGATTTCGAGAGTGCCCGTGGTGGATCGTCGGAAATAGATTTTACAAAAGTCAATCGATATATTTGGGAAGTCAATCCGAGAACAAAGATACCGTTCATTGAAGGTTATCAATCGATTCGACCTATTTTGGCTCTGGAAAGAGTGCTGCCATTTTATGATATTTACGATGCCTTCAGCGCAGTTGTTTGGTGTAAAAACAGAGGAATTGAAAAAAATCAAAAGTTCCTTCAGGAAAATATTCTTACTTTAAGGAATTCGGTGGGTTATTAAGTATAGTTATTAATTTATCCATTCTTTTATGATTGAGTTCGAAAGGAGGGACCTGCAATGGAGTGAAAAAAAGAGTAACAATGATGGAGTATTTTCGTCATACTTGTGTTGCGATCCGTTGTGAAAATATTCGAAAATGCATTCAGAAAGTTAATAAACAACTGCTTAAACATGTGATCGCGCATGAACTGGCCCACTACAAACGAAAGGATACGATCTGGAATATGGTCGGCAGTCTGTATTTTCATTTAATGATAAAGCTATTCGTTTGTACACTAAGATTGGTTTTCAACAGGAAGGAAGCAGCAGACAAAGTCTATTTAGAGACGGTGAATGGCATCAACTAAATATGATAATATAGATAATTAAAGTGGAATCTATTTGATTGCAAATCGATTAATATAATTCCGAAAAGAGTGGTAAGCATGAAGTCATATATCAATTGGAGATATACGATCACCATCTACAAAAAAGTGATGAAAGGAGCGTGATAAATTAAAAAGAAAAAGGAGCAGAACGAAATGATACAAAACAGAAAAGCAACCGTTATTGACTATGATATGATTATAAATCTTTGGGAAAGATCGGTAATGGCCACTCATCATTTTTTGAGTTTCAAGGATAAAGAGGAAATCAAAAAAGAATTACCCATGTATTTTCCTCATCTTGATGTACGTCTCTGGTATACCGAAGACTCTATCATTGGTTTTACCGCCATCAATGAAAATCACTTGGAAGCACTATTTCTCGATCCCGATAAAATTAGCAAAGGGTATGGGAAACAAATTATGCAAATATGCATCAATGGTTTTGGGATCACGTCCGTTGATGTGAATAAACAAAATGAGAATGCGACAAGGTTTTACTTAAAAAGCGGTTTCGGAATAATCGGTGAAGATTTGACGGATGGAGCAGGCCGCCCTTACCCCATTTTACATTTGAAATACAATGAACAGCAGAAGTAATTCTTCTGTCCAGGCTGTCGAGAAATCGACAGCCTTTTAAATATCTATTAATATCTTTTTTGACAGCACACAGAAGTATAGCTAGGAATCCCAGTCACGATAGTGACCTTGTCCCTGTATGGGTGGGAGTGTCAAAAAGTATGATACCTATGAAGACACCCTCAAAGACATTAACGAATACATTCGCTATTACAACTACCGCTATACAGAGTGTTTGTGTGGCTTGCCACCTAACGAATACCGACGAGCTTCATAATGAAAAAACCTCAGCTGGGTTAACCGAGCTGAGGTTAATAAATTAACTATTTTTGTTTTTCACTTTCTACTTGGCAGGGAGCACTTCATCTTTAGTTGCTACCACTGTTGAAGTCTTTTGATTCCGTTGACTTTCGCATCAGGTGCTTCGAATACCCCTCTAATTGGGACTAGAGTCGCACCTTACTTAACAATTGCGGGTTGACTGTAGTTTTGATCCTTACCGTTAATAATAACGGTAGCTTCTTCATAGTAAGGTCTCGCTTATGCTTTAATAACTTCAACCTTTTTATCCCCTGCTGTCTTCGCTACCTCTAACGTTGTTTTACCTTGGGCAGCGACTATCACGCCAGTAGCCAGCATAGAGACAATTAAAGCTGCGCTGAGGGCTGTGAAAATTTTCTTTCTATTGCGATTGACCATAACCATACCTCCGATATCTATTATGTAATAAGCGGCTCAAGATTATGACGAGCCGAGGTGACTACATGACTGTGAAAAGGAGATAGTCCAACCTAAATTTACATGGTGTCCATCACCCAACACTATGTTCCGTTAATCAATATCAGTTATTACTTAGACTTCACTAATTAATTACAATATTTAACTTTTTTTGTTGGGTAATCCATCTGTTGATTGTATTATAACGTACTGACAATGATTGTAAAAGAATTTTTTCCTTATGTTCAAATAAAATAAAGTAAGTACCTTCATCCCAGATGAAGGAGATTTTTCAGGGAAATCGCATGATCTGATAAAATGGAAAAGAAGTTAACTAGTAATAATCAAACTCAACTGCAAGATTGATACTGACAAATAATACTCAAAACACCAGTTCAACTAACGGGCAGGATAGTTTAATCCTTGACTAATCTATAAGGATACGGTTATTATTACCATAATGTTGATGAAATGGGGAAATACGTATGATTAATCCGGTCTTGAAACAATCCTATCATCACAATAAGCGTTAACACATTCCTCAAAAATTGGGGATGGGTTAACGCTTTTCGCGCTACCCATCCTGCGAGATACAACGCGTAGGACCAAGGGGTCCAGCGCGTTTTTTTTGTTTTAGCAATTAAAAGCACGGAGGGATAAAGAAATGAAAATCATGACAGACGCCAAGGGGAATATTTTCTTAGAATTCTTAAAAATTGAAGAGGAGCAACTTGCTGCTGCTGAACTTGATGCTGCACTAACACATGCATTAATTGTTGTGGAGTGTGAGGGTAAGTATCTTTTTATGTACAATAAATGGAGAAACAGCTAGGAATTGCCTTGGTGGTATTATTGAAGACGGGGAAACAGCAAGGCAATGTGTAATCAGAGAATTATTGGAGGAAACAAATCAAAAAATTGATGAGGTTTAAAACGGCGACGAGAGCGCAATAACCAAGAACCACAAAGCTGCCGCAATGTTTAAATGTTAACAGCTTCGTCAAGACATCAAGGTAGAATAACTCAACAAACTATATAAATTTCAGCTCTGCATAAAGGGACCCTAAGGAGGGAAATTTGATGATTGCAAATAAACTAAATTTTGGTGATGAAATAAGGGTAATTGCACCTTCAAGAAGCCTAAGCATTATTTGGCAGGAGGTGTTTGATAAAGCCCTAGAAGTTCTCACAAATAAGGGGTTTAAAATTTCGTTTTCAAAAAATTGTCGTGAGCTTGATGAAAGTGATTCTTCGAGTATTCATTCTCGTATTGAAGACTTGCATGACGCGTTTCTTGATAAAAATGTCAAAGCCATACTAACTTGTATCGGCGGATTCAATGTGAACCAGATTTTAGAATACATAGATTACTCGTTAATAAAAAGGAATCCCAAAATAATATGCGGTTTTTCTGATATTACTGCTTTGCTGAATTCCATTTATGCTAAGACAGGATTAATCACTTATCATGGACCACATTTCTCATCCTTTGGATTTAACAAAGAAATTGAGTACACAAATGCCTACTTTGAAAAATGTCTATTAAAGAACGAGAACTTTATTATTGAGCCATCGAAACATGCAAAGGAATATTATGTTATCCAAGAAGGCTTCACCCAGGGAAAAATTGTTGGGGGCAACCTTTGTACTTTAAACCTTTTGCAAGGAACAGAATTCATGCCTGACCTCGGAAATAAGATATTATTCCTTGAGGATGACAACATTGTAGGCGACTATTTCAGATATGAGTTCGAAAGAAACCTCCAATCACTCATCCAAACATCAGGCTTTGATGAAGTGAAAGGCATTGTAATGGGGCGCTTTGAGGATAGTTGCAAAATGGATATTAATACTATACGAAGAATGATTTCAACGAAAAAACAATTGAACAACGTTCCAATCATTTCTAATGTAGATTTCGGTCATGAGTTTCCCTTTGCTACCTTTCCTATTGGTGGGGTTGTTAAAATTGAAGCCAATGCATCAAAGCTTTCCTTGGAAGTGGTAGAACATTAAACTAACGGGACACGATAGCTCAATAATGACAAGAAGGCAACCGTTCAACGCGATCGGTTGCCAAGGGTGGTGGGGAATGTTATCAAGTTCTTGTCATTTATGTTATCAAGTTCTCTTGTAATACCGGGGCTTAAATTGTCGAGGGACAAGAACATATATGTTTAAAAGTTCATAGTTGCGGCTTTTTTTGTTTTTTACGATATATGTTCTTGTCAAGTATTTGAGTGTAGATCGGGATAATGCGCTTGTTTCTTTTAGCAAGGGAGTCACGGAGGACAATGAATCAGTTCCTATCAAGGAGATACTAGAAGATTTCAAAAGGAAGGCGGCGCAGTGCTGCTCATATCCAGGGAGCTGCTTTAACACAACGGTAATTGTAGAAATGAAGAGACGGAAGGAGTTCTCCCGCCAAATCATAACATTAGTCAAGCGCGATACACGGTGCATGAATTCCTTTAGGGTAAGTTACACGTTTGATGAATTCCGTTAGGGTAATAGGGTTTCGGAGGAGGGGGACTACCAGGTTCTTTACCAGGCCTAGGATAGATGGGGTCGAATGCTAGAGCAGCATATTATAAATAAAAGAAGGTTCTGACAATAGAACATTCTTAGTAATTTAAGTTACATAAATTATCTGAAATAATCAATCCTTTTAATTGAGAATTGTTATCACTTATTGTATATTAATAACGATACATATAATTGAGTAAGGAGGATATATAATGCAAATATATTGGACTAAAATAAATAAGATTATTGAAGAAACACCTGAGGTTAAAACGTACCTGCTCGACTGTCCGAAAGACTTTACATGGGAAGAAGGTTCCCACACCCACTTCGCACTGGAAGGTTTTAATGCCGGAGATAAACCAAACCGTGGCCTGATTCGCCACATGTCAATCTCTACTTTACCGCACGAAAAATCAATCGGTATCACAACACGCATCAGAGAGCAATGCTCTGAGTTTAAAACGATTTTAAGAAATCTTGAAGTCGGCAATGAAGTTGCAATATTTAAAACTCATTCGAATGTACCGCTTAAAAGAGAAGACAAAAATGTTTACCTGCTGTCTTCAGGTGTCGGTCTGGCAACTTTCAGACCGCTTGTTCTTGATTATTTCGAACGTGCTGACAATGTCAATCAAATTCATTCCCTGAACATCGATTCATCAAAAGATTTCTTGTTCACTAATATTTTCAAATCCGTTCCTGGCAAGAAGTTCACATCACTGTTCGTCGATAATCGTAAAGATTACTATGAAGAAGTGAAAAAACTTGCTGCAGACAAAGATGGACTTTTCTATGTTGTCGGCAGCGACGAATTCCTCGTTCAGAACATTGAAGTATTGCGTGAGCAGGGCATCAAGCCGGAACAGATTATGCTCGACAAGCGTGAACAACAACTGCCTGAGTTTTTATCATTTGATTTGTCAATTTAAGCAAGACAAAATATTTTATTAGTGAATAATAACAGACTTTCCATTGATGGGCACAATTGTGGAGCAACACAGGTAGAAGGCGGGGGAGCAACTCTATGCTCACACCCGCCTTTTGGCATAAGGTATCTATATAGTGCGGAAGAATTTCCAATCTTCCCGGTTAAATATGACGCTGCTGATTGTGTTTTTTTCTTCTTTTCTGTCCTTTAAAATAAAGATCGACCTAGCTTCGAAATGTATTATGGAACGGCAGGGTATGTTGTCGGGGGACAAGAACATGATCCCATTGAAAGTCGCTATATTAGCGGCTTTTTTATTTTATCGGTACAAGTTCTTGTCCCGAGCCAAGGACAAGAACTTGTACCGATTGCCGTAAAGGACAAGAACATAGCCCGATTACCGATTAGATAAGTATCTAACTACATTTCACTGTTCTAGTTCATAAACAAATGGACATGAACAAGCTGCAGATGTAGCTCTTACCATTAGAAGCCGCTGATTACGCGGCTTTTTTGTGTTAACGCAGCCCATCCACCCTTTGCGGGGATAAGAAGCTAGAGCGATTGGATTAGTTACGAGTATGAGGGGAATCCGGTGGCAACCTGGCTAAGCATATGATTGCTAAACCAGTAAGAATAAATGGAAATATTATTCGCAGTGGACTCACAAACCTATTAAATATGTTACACTATCCCATATTTGTTCATCCATGGAGGATCTTATGAAGCTGTTGATCGTAGAGGACGATATTGGGATATCGTATACAATTGCAAGAGTTATGCAGGATGAAGGGCATAATGTTACGGAGTGTCATAACGGAGAAGAGGGCTTGCATCACGCATTGTACGGCGAGTTCGATTTAATTATTTTGGATATTATGCTGCCTAAGGTTGATGGATTTACGTTCATCCAAGAGCTGAGGAAGCAAAGAGTGGATACCCCGATTCTTTGTCTGACGGCAAAAGACGGATTGAACTACCGGGTAAAGGGGTTAACGATCGGAGCGGACGATTATGTGGTGAAGCCATTCGAGATTCCAGAGCTGATCGTCAGAGCTAAAGTGCTGCTGCGCCGTTATGGCAAGGTTAATCAAGAAGAGCAGATTAGCTACGGGCCGATTGCTATTCAAGTTAGAAATCGAGCAATAACGGTCACAGGAGAAGAGCTGACTTTAACAGAAAAGGAATACGAGCTGCTTGAGTACCTGCTCATGAATAAAGAGCAGATCGTGACGAAGGAGCAAATCTATAACCGAATTTGGGGACTCGATTCGGAAGCGGGAATTGGCATCGTTGAGCTATATGTCCATTATCTTCGGAAGAAGCTGTCTTCGTGGCATGCCGATCAATATATCCAAACCGTAAGAGGTTTGGGCTACATACTCAGAATAAACGAGTAGTTTTTCAAAGGGAAATCAAAGGTTCATCTTATATATTCTTCTTATACTCTATAAAGGGGAGATTAATGCATGAACCTTGTAAGAGAGATGTTTAAGAACACCAGATTGACTATTTTATTGGTAGCAGGATTACTTGTCTTGCTGACTGTAGGTGGTTTGTTATGGCAGACCCAACATCAGTCAGAGAGCTTCGACGCATTGATTCAGAAGATGGCGTTTGATACGCTTAAGGATGACCCTGAGAAACAGCTTTATTTTGACGTGAAAAATGTGGAGGGGATCCGATGGGATCCCACTAAGCTTACGGACCTGTCAGATGCCGATTACGAACAATTAAGCGAAGAGAGAAATGGTTATCTTAAAAAATTGAATGACTATGATGCTGCCAAGCTTTCCCCGGAAGACAAACTCACCTACGATATCCTCAAATGGGACCTAAGCGCGGCGCAGCAAGTATATAAATATTGGGAGCTGGTCACGAATGACTACCTTTCCCTATCCATTTTTCCGCCGTATTTCGCGAACAACTATCCGATTCGCAACCAAGCAGATGCAAAGAATTATATCGTTGCGCTGAACGGGTTTTCGGATAAAGTCGCGCATGTCATAGATAGAATTCAAGACAGACGGGAGAAAGGTATTGTCCCTCCTTCTGAGTTTCTTAAGGAAATGCTTACGAGTTACAGCAATTTGCGGGATACGAAACCGGAAGAAACGATTCTGTACAGTTTATATGCAGAGAAATTAACCGAGTTAAAACTCGATCCCTCCGAAGAGGAGAAGCTAAAAAAAGCGTTAGCGCAAACCCTAACCGATCATGTACTGGCTTCTTACGGCAGACTTGCCGATGTAATCAAGAACGATCTTATGAAGCAAGCATCCGTGAGCCAAGGAATCTGGAGTCAGCCGGGCGGCAGCGAGTATTATTCTGCAAGGCTCAAACTTACTACGGGTACGGACCTCGGTCCTCAGGAAATGCACGAGATCGCTAAACGCAAGGTAGAAGAGATCGTGATAGAGCTAAGAAGAGGGGCTTCGGGTCAAGCACAGACTACATCTGCAGCCAGATTGCTAACCGGAGATGAATTGCTGCAAGCGTTAAATAGCAGTCTGTCGGATGCCACTCCCTACTTGTCTGATTGGTTTGAAGAGGAGCTTATCCCGGACCATCCCGTGGACGTGCGGGCGTATTCGGCTCTTTTCGCATCGGCAGGTGGAATGTATATCCCCTTATCTATAGATGGTGATAGGAGCGGGAGATTTGTCATTCCGCTCGAAAGCCCGACCTCAGAGGAAATGGTTAAAATGCTTGCGTTGCATGAGGGTATTCCAGGACATCACTTTCAATTTTCGATTCAATATGATCAACCAACCATTCCATTAATCCGCAAAATAACGATGACGTCTGGATACGTAGAGGGATGGGCGGTCTATATGGAAAGCTTAGGCGCGGAGAAGGGCTTGCTTGATCGGAACACGGTACTAATCCGTTTGGCGGACCTTTTCATAGGTACAGTGATAGATACGGGTATCCATGGGCTGAAGTGGACAAGAGAACAAGCTAATGAGTATCTGGTGAGTATCATCGGAACGGGGAGCGATGCTTTGATCGACAGTGTCATTGCCTATCCAGGACAAAAAGGAAACTATGCGATCGGATCGGAGCAATTCCAATCCCTTCGAGAGAAGGCGAAAAGCGAACTCGGGGATCGCTTCGATATCAAGGCATTTCATTCCGTTCTTCTTCGAAACGGTAATATGCCATTTCCGATATTGGAGCAGCAAGTGAATCAATACATCAAGTCCGCCAAATAAAAGGAGAGCAGACCCCGATATGATTAAACGCACGCTAGTACGAATGACGATATGGAACAGCTCGGTCGTATTTTTCTTGCTCATCATACTGGGGGGAGCGTTATACGGGCTGGCGCGTTATCGGATCTATTCCGACATTGACCGTCAGCTGGTATTTAATATTGACCACATGTATCAATTTTCTCTAAGTAACGGGGATCAAGTCATTAACATTGATTCGAAGGAACCGGAACGTTTTATGATGTCATTTTATTGGGATTCCAACGATACCTTGATTCAAAGCTTATATTATAAATGGCCATATATCCTATTGGGTTCGATGCTTGGGGAAAAACAAAACCACATGGGACCCGAGTCGATACGTGCGGGTGAGAAAACCTATCGATTCGTGAGCAGACCCTATCAAGGCAATTTGCCAGTGGTCGAGAAGCTGTCTAACACGCCTTTGAAAACAGTTCAGATATTTACGGAAATTTCTGCAGAGGTGTATTATTTAAATCGGTTACTATGGAGTATTAGTATCGGAATCGGTATCGGCGCGTTATTATCTATCATCGCAGGTTACGCATTGGCTAGACGGGCGCTCATTCCGATTCAGAAGGCTTGGGACAAGCAGCAGCAATTCGTTGCAGATGCCTCTCACGAGTTGAGGAGCCCGCTTTCGGTCGTCCGAGGGCAAACACAAATATTGTTACGCCATCCCGATCATACGATCGAGGAAGAAAGCGCTCCAATTTCAGCCATTCTGAAAGAAACCAAAAGAATGAGCAACATGGTAGACGGGCTGCTTCTTCTGGCAAGAGGCGATTCTCATGAGGAAGTCATCTCATGCAAACCTGTGCGAGTTGACGGGATTATTAAAGAGATTGCAAAAAATATGGAGCCGATAATGGATTACAAGCAGTTGCGGTTACAGCTTCATGTCGAAGGCTCGGAATTGCTCATAAATGGAGATGAGGATCGTCTCATACAGTTGTTCATGATTTTGTTGGACAATGCTATTAAATTTACGCAGGCGGATGGGCAAATCGATCTTGAGTGTCTTAGGCAGGGGAAATCAGTTCTCGTAACCGTCAAGGATAACGGAGTGGGTATTTCGGAACACGAATTGCCACTCGTATTTAATCGCTTTTACAAGGGAGATTCCTCTAGAAATAGAGGGGATCATGGAGCGGGTCTAGGGCTATCGATCGCGCGTTGGATCGTCGATCAACATCAAGGTTCTGTCCACATTAGCAGCGGGGTAGGGTGTGGTACGACCGTAAAGATTCGTTTTCCAGTGATTAGTTAAATAGCAGAGTTGATGGATACCGCGGCAGCCGACCAGACAATCGGCTGCCGTTTTCATTAAGCTAAAGGGCAACTAAGTTGACGAATCTATGATTCTACTGTAATTTCATATAGTGTTACACATCATATGTGGAGAGAACTCATAATACTACTTATAAATGCAGAGCAGTATATAGCAGAACAAAATCAGATTTGGCTAAGGAATGAGTTTGAAAAATATACTTGAAGCATTTTAAAAAAACAACATCCAAAACGATGTTGTTTTTTTATTTGGATTTGTTTTGGTTTCTGCAATTACTTCTCCAAGTATAATATAGATTTCGATCTTATATGGAAATTTTTAGTTCATATTTATCATCAAAGACACTATAATATTAATAGCTAAGTTGAATAGTGAAATCTCTTAAAGCATAGACTTTCCAATTGAATATGAGAATTGAAAATAGGAAATAATTATTGTTAGAAAGGTGGAAATAAAACATGTTGAAAAAAATAGTTGTAATAACCTCTATAATAACACTGTTTACAGCAGGAGCCCTAACTGCAAATTTATTAGTGGATCCTAGTAGTAATGATATGCCCTTGAGCCCCAAATTAAGTATTCCAGAACAGTCATCACCAAACTCTACCAGTACAGATACTCATTTAGGTACAGAATTAAGAATCTCAAAAGATCCGGAATTATCTCCTAGTGCCAAAAATCTCGATAGTATAGCGCAAATTGTTACAAAGCACGGTGATTTTGTCCGAATAGAAAAACAAACTATTTTCAATGAGTCTGAGATAGCACGAATATTAAAGGATATTGGATATAATACCAATCAATTGGTTTTTGATTATGGAATTTTTTTAAGGGAGGATTCTTCAAAATAGTTGTAAAATTCATAAAAAGGAGCAGTTGTCGAGAGACACTAACTGCTCCTTTTTTTGTAATGTGTCACATCATATCTGTCGGGGGACAAAAACATGGTCCCTTTGAAAGTCGCTATTAGCGGCTTTTTTTGTTTTAACGGTACAAGTTCTTGTCCCGAGCCAAAGACAAGAACTTGTACCGATTGCCGTAAAGGACAAGAACATATTCCGATTACCGATTAGATACGTTTTTAATTATTTACACGGCTCTAATTTATTAAGCTAACGGGCAGGTTGTATGAATTAGTGTGTAACTAATCCTTAGTTTATTCCGTTATTCAAAGTAAGCATATAATTGGATTAAGCTATCCGGTTTACTTGGTTGGTTAATTAGAAATAAGGAAAATGCTATTTACGGAGAAGGCTATGTCTTCATGCGAACATAAGTGGTGATGCACTAAAAAAGAGGAGGGCAATGCAGAATGGAATTCAAACTTGGGGACGTTTCTTTTCATCTACCCCCTTTACACATTACGATTATCACAATAATTATTATTTTCTTTTTAATAAGGTGGAGCAAGCAATTAGAAACGAGACGTTTTACGGTTTTCATTTACTTTTTGATCAGTACAACGATTACTCCCATTTTTTCCCACGGAACAAAAGAAGGTGTCTTTCAGCTATGGATTCCCATAGGATTTATGGTGGTTTTCCCTTATTTGTTTCGCAGCGAAAGAAATCATCCTTCTAAAATAAAAGCAAGTATTTTAGGATTTCTTATAGCATTGTATCAGTTAATTCTTCAATATGTCGGGTAGATTTTGATATTCCACGAAATAATTCACTGGCTATCAGAAGAATAAATCAGATAGGGCAGTATGGTTACTATAAAAAATAGAAAGAAGTCAGATAACATGGGAATGCGTGGATATTATGTAGCCATGGATGATAATCTGGTGCAGCAGATTGAAGCAGGCGACATTGCACTGAAGAATTTGAAAATAGGCGATTATCCGGGACTGAACATTGATCGAACCTGGGAGGCGATTCACTATTTGCTTTGTGGAGATATTTCCGATGGAGAGCTCCCTCTTGGCAATGTGGTTCCACTAAAGTCAGACAAAGGCATCGATTTTGGCTCATTTGGGGCGTTCACTTTACGCGCCGAGCAAGTTACAGGAGCACTTCAGGCTATGTCTGAGCTAGATGAAGCGCAGCTACGTTTGCGGTATGATTTCTCGGCCATGGTCAGGGAAGAGGTATATCCTCTTGAGCCGGATACTGTTTCAGACGAGGATACGGACGCATTCTTTTCCTAGTTCTTATGCCTCCCTTGCCTGTCCAAGAAGAAAGAATATGGAAACGATATGAAGAACGTGTTTCAGGAACCGTCGTAAGTAAAAAACGAGAGACTCTCGAAGGTATCAAGAACCTATTAGAGTGGAACAAAAAATATAATCTTGAAAAGCTCCCTCATTTTGTTGAAAGCTGTGGTTATGGAGAAAAGATTATTATCGTAACTGATAATTTGGATATTATTGAAATTGTTTTGAAATTAAACTAACGGGCACGATAGTTACAAATAAAGGAAATCACAATAGAGGGCAAATAACCCTCATCAAAAAAAGGATTTAAAGTGGTCTTATATAAAGAAGAAACCAGCGAGGGATCGTTATGTATGAAGATTTAAGAGGGAAAGTAGTATTTATTACAGGTGCCGGATCGGGAATAGGTAGATCGACAGCATTGTCTTTTGCTCGGCAATGCGCCAGTATTAAGGTAAAAGGACTATAGAAGAGTGCGAGTCCTTAGGTGGAAAAGGTGCCTTTAGAAAGGCTGATGTAAGTATAGGGTCAGAAGTAGAAGAAGCAGTAAGTACTTGTCTCCGTACTTTTCAAAGAATTGATATTGGTGTTAATAACGCAGGCATATGCATTGGTGGATTAACGGCTAAGTGCAATGAAGAGGATTTTGATAATGTTATAAGTGTAAATTTGAAGGGAACTTGGTTATGTATGAAACATGAAATACAAGCAATGACTCTGCAAGGACGTGGAGTCATTATTAAATACTGCTTCAATTGCTGGACTAATTGGTCTTAAACACCATGCTGCATACGTTGCTAGCAAACACGGTATCATTGGTCTAACGAAGACGGCAGCAGTTGAGTATGCATATAAAGGGTTACGCGTTTATGCCGTTTGTCCAGGTACAATACATACGGATTGGGTTGGAAGAGTCACAGATTAATAAAATAAAGCCCATCCAATCGGGAGGACTGGTACGCCTCAAGAGGTTTTGTTCGAGCCGGACGGATCGGATGAGGATGTGCTTCTGAGAGAGGGCGCTGCTGGACAATTACCTGGAAAGCGGTCAGCAGGAGGCCTTCCGTCAGGTGGTCGCCGAAATTTTCGATTGAAAAAATTATCAACTACTTAAATTATGAATGAAAGAAGGTATAGAAAATGATACGAGAAATTAAAGAGCAATTCACTGAAGAGATCCTTACCGAAGCAATAAAGCGATATGACATTAATAATGACACTGTTCGTTCATTGGGCGGTTATGAAAGCTTTGTTTATGAATACCAGAAAAACAACGCATTTTTCATATTAAAAATCTCACATACAATTAGAAGATCAAGAAATTATATACGGGGTGAAATTGAATTTTTAAATTTTTTGTCGAATAAAGGACTGGCAGTTTCAAATGCTGTTCCATCGACCAGGGGTAATATGGTTGAAGAAATTACTGCAGAAAATGGTTCGTTCCTAGCCATTTCATATGAACGGGACACGAATATTTAATAAAGACAAATGTCGTGATAAGAACTATATGCTTAAAGTCGCGTAGTTGCGGCTTTTTTTGTTTTAACGATATATGTTCTTGTCAAAAACTAATGACAAGAACATACGATAATATTCGTGAATCAATAGCGTCCAAATAGACAGATTCATGTATGATCATTTGTGTATCCCGATACGCTATGAATTTTTTTGAAATTTTACGAGAAATAAGTGAACCGAAATCCGGTTCTTTACGCCATATCTATATAGAGACAAATGTGAGAGGAGAGACATCATGGAAGTGGAGAACGAACAACGGCTAATGGATGAGATTAGGCAGGGGAATAAAGACGCTTTCCGGACGTTGGTGAATCCACTGATTCCGAAGGCTTATCGGACCGCATATATGATGCTGCAATCCAAGCCGTTGGCGGAGGACGCGGTACAGAACGCACTAATTGAATTGTATTCGACGATCGTGAGCGGCAAAGAAATTAACAGACTTCATGGTTGGTTTAGTCGGTTGCTAGCTAACCGGGCGGTTGATATCGCGAGGAAAGAGCAGGGTAATAAAATTACCGTTGATATCGATGGCATGGAGATTCAGGACGCAGCTTCTACACCGCTTGAAAATTTGCTCATGAAGGAACAGTCGGAGCGGTTGTTCGAGTCGATCATTACACTGGAGCTGCATCAGCGGATCGTTGTCGTGTTGTATTATTTTCAGGAACTAAAGATTGAGGAGATCGCCACTCTTCTAGACATAAAAGAAGGTACGGTCAAGTCCCGGCTATATCATGCCAGACTAAAACTCAGCGCTGTGCTTCAACGGGCACAAGGGCAGGCAAAGGAGCTGACGATATGAGTAGAGAATGTGATACAGATTTGAAAGCAGGCTTAGCGCAAGCGCTGGCAACGATTCCGGTACCCCAATCATTGTTTCAATTCGCGGAGGAACTGCCCGGCAAATTCGATCGAGGCGAACTGGAGCTGGATGGAAATCCGAAGATTGAATCGCAACCGATTGTATCTAGACGGTCCAAGCGTCGGAAGATTTCTGTCGTATTCAAAGGCACGGCAGCGGCGGTGATCTTAGTGGTAACGTTCTTTGCAGGTGTGACCATGTCTCCTGCTTTTGCATCGCTCGTCAGAGGTGTGCCTGGCATCGATATCGCTATCGATTGGCTGAAGCATATCCGGGAGCAAGACGGTGTTCAGACTGCGATGAACCACGACTATTTACCGATCGATCCAGTGACGACGAAGTTAGACGGCACAATCATTACGATCAGCGACATCTATCTGACGGAAGAGGAGCTACTGTTCAAAAGCTTCATTCAAACTGACGCATTCGATTTAACCGATGAGAGCAGTCCGGTATCGATTTGGATTTCTCCCCTCAATACCTTGGCTGGTCAAGGAACGACGACCTCTTCGTCTGTCATCACGGCTGCCGATGGCAGCGGGAAACCGGTGCTTCAGGAAACGTATAAGTATCAGTTGTCCGATGGCGTTGTTAAGCAGTTTTTAGCGCAGGGCACCGAACTTGAGCTAGAGGTTACCAAAAGAACTTTTATCGATGAGGGACGTAAATTAGATATACAGCAAATGGGGATTATGAAAGTGTCGATTCAGCCTGACAAGCTGTTGCACAATAAAGTGCTAGAGCCGAAGCAGGCGTTGCCTATTGGTGATTCTGATCTGAAGGAACTGAGCTTGGAAAAGTTGACGATTCAACCGACGACGATGAATCTGATTTTGAAAGGGCCTGAGGGATGGTATTACGAATTTCCGAGAGACGATGAGACTGCCCCGTATTTGAAGGACGATCAAGGCCGGGAGTATCGGTACGATCCTTCAGGCTCCGGTCTATTGTATTATGAGGGTGGACAACTGCAATTGCCGTTCTCATCGTCCGTTTATTTCGAACCGAATGTCCGTTCATTGACCCTTCATATTGGAAGTCTCCGGCTAGGCGAATTCGAGCCAAGCGAGAAGCTGGATTTGCCTTTAAACGGCGAATATCCGCGTACGATACATTTTAAGAATAAGGAAATCGTTATCGAGGGGGCGAACTACGTGCCTGAAGGGTATCTGCATTTGAAAATCAAAAAAGACAGTCCCGAACAGAAGAGGCTGAAGGGCGTATCTTTTGGCATTGCTCAGGAGGAGAATCTTACAGAGAAATTCGATAAAGAAGGAATCGAAGCTTACGATGCTTACAGAAAAAAACAAAGAGAGGACATGAAGTCCTTCCATGTGAACGCCTTCGGCATCGCCGAGGATAACCGCAAGTCGGATCATCTGAATGTCTATATTCTAGCGCCCAAGCTAGACCAGTATACGCTCACACTGTCCCGAACCGGAGATTCGATTACTGTGAACCGTGATTATACGGTTCCGTTGAAGCCTTGATCAGCAAGGCATAAATCGGAAACACGCCTTCAATGGCGTGTTTTCTTGCTATTTGAATCAATTTCATAATTTTTTGTTACATTTCCGATAGGATCTCATCGGTAGCAGGCAAGTTAAAAAGATGCCACTATTGTTAAGTTAACGGATAGGATAGTAAATCTAAGCAAGAATTTTAATCCAGTTTACCGAAATGGGGTTCATATCCATTTATGGATGAGTGGAAAGATGCAACGTTGTTCCCAGAGTAAGCTTGATTGCATCAATGATTGACCACTGAATTTCGAATCAGTGGTCTTTTAAATTAACAGTGAAGACGACGGAGTTAACGATATAAGTTCTTGTCCTTTAACGATATATGTTTACATTTATGTCTAATGACACAAATGTGACCACATTACGAAAAGTACTAAAGCCTGATTCTCTGGGCTTTTTTTATTTTATGTGGTTTGATTTGTGTCATTAAAAAATGCACAAATGTGACCCCATTGTAGGATTTTGACACAAAATTGGGTACATTGTGGAGGACCTTTGTCGATTAGGTGTTCCAACGAAGAACGTTATCTACCTGAGCCAAGTCATTCGAATGGAATTTATTGACTAACAAAAAATATTAAACTATATTTGCATTAAATCCGAAAGCATCGGTAATCAGTAAAAAGAGCCCATAGGTAAAGCATCCCACAAGGCTCTTTTCTTATGTGAACATCTTAAAAGGGAGGATGCAGCAAGCAAAGAATCAAGCCGTACTCCTCGTCAGTCTTTGAAATAGGAATCGTTTACTCATCAAACTTTAGCACCCGGACTTCCTTTTTTTCATTTCATTATAGAAGTTCTTGTCATTTGCTCAAGACAAGAACTAGTACAAGAATCTCTATACAATCCCGATAGCAAGGAGTACGCGAGTTATTAAACTAAAGGTAGGATAGTTTGAATTCTCCTAGATATAAAAACTCGTCCGGCACATGGCAGGATGTTAATGGTGGACTAAGCTCAATCCAACACAACAGCAGCCGACAAATAGGGGGGGTAAACTTTGTTAATGTTTTTGCGGATACTATTTTCAATTATCACAGTAGCAGTAGCAGGTTATGGGATAATATCAAATAATTTTGATTATCAACCATTTATGATTCTATCTTTAAGTTTAACAATATTAGTGATGGGACTACAAGAATTTCAGCAAAATAAAAAGCAGCAAGGCTGGTTATTGATGATCATATTTGCATTTTCACTATTCGTATCTATCCAAGGTTTTATATTGTAGTAGGAAATTTTAGCTAACGGGACACAGATAGCACCATGATAATAGGCTGTCGATATCATCGGTAGTCTGTTAAGCTAACGGGCAGTAGAATTCAATTTCGTGTTAAAATAAATTGTGGAATAGTTACCCATATGGATTTGGAGGAATGCTCGTGGCATGGCCAACTCATATTGTTGCTTGAAAATGGTTTAAATACAATTAAAGCAATATAATTATTTTGAATTTTCATAAGAGGAGTGGTAACGAATACATAATTCGGATTTCCAAAAATAGGTGGATTAACGTGATTCCAACTTTCGAGTAATGAATGAATCATAAAATTAAAAATGGGTGAGACAGCCGTTATCCTTGATTCAGAACAGAAAAGCAGATTATTGAATGGACACACTTCAACTGGGAAAAGAGTCCCTCATTGGGATCTTTCTGTACATGAAGGAGCAGGGGCGATTAAGTCATCTGTTAGAGATTTGAGTTTATTTATCCAAGCCAATCTATATGATGATAATCCGATAGCCTCTACACTACAAAAAAGTCATCTCCCTATATTGAACGGAGATTCGAACCGATATTTTGGCTCGCATAATGATAAACTTCTAGATAAATGTATCCTCTGGCATAACGGGGCCACATATGGTTTTAATAGTTATTTAGCGTTGAATAAGGAACTTGGAATAGGGATTGTATTACTGTCAAATTATTGTTATGCATCGATTTCCATTGTTGATCATTATTTTGATCAATTAATAAAATTGATTACTAAAAAAGAGCCTTCTCAAGGAGTTTTTGTAGACCCTATAGGTAAAAAAATAATGGAAGCAATCATACAGAGATAAATGTCATTAAAGTAACGGGAAACGCTAAGTCCGATTACCGATTAGATGAATATCTAAGTAATCCCAATGCTACTTCATTAAGCTAACAGGCAGTTTACTTGGGCCAAATATTAATCCCTTTACTTAAACGATGATCTAGGCGTATAATCCGTTAAGACATCGGAGTGAGAAGAGGGAAATTGATTATGAACAACGGGTTGGTTAATGCTATTATCGCGTATATCATGTGGGGGATTCTCCCACTATATTGGAAGTTGTTTAACGATGTGCCGGCAGGAGAGATTCTGTCACATCGGGTTGTCTGGTCCTTTGTCTTCATGGGTATTCTCGTCACCGTCCAGCGTCGCTGGGGTGACATGAAGCGGATTGCGGCTAGCCGCTCGCTCCTACTGTCGCTCACCGCTAGCGGACTGCTGATCGCTGCTAATTGGCTCATCTTCATCTGGGCGGTCAACAACGGCCATGTCGTCGAGACAAGTCTCGGCTATTATTTGAACCCGTTGCTGAACGTGCTGCTTGCGGTTGTCTTCCTTCGTGAGAAGCCAAACCGTGGCCAATGGCTCGCGATTGCCATCGCTGGCGCGGCGGTGCTCATCATTGCCATCGACTACGGACGGTTCCCATGGATCTCAATCTCACTGGCCGCGACGTTTGGCTTGTACGGCCTCGCGAAGAAGAAGATCGGACAAGACGCTTCTGTAGGATTGCTGTCGGAGACGGCTGTAGTCCTGCCCGTTGCGCTCGGCTACTGGATCTATTTGGCCGCCGTGGGAAAGACGACGGCATGGACGCTACCTGTGTCCACAATCGTCGAACTGCTTCTTTCCGGCGTAGTAACAGCGCTACCGCTGCTTTTCTTTGCGCGAGCGGCCGCCCGGATGGCGCTGTCCACGCTCGGCTTCGTACAATACATCGGGCCGACGATCATGCTGTTACTGAGCGTATTCGTGTTCAAAGAATCGGTCTCGCCGGTTCTTCTCATCGGCTTCGCGCTTATCTGGACGGCGCTTGTCGTATACGCTGCGTCATCGGTTCGCGGCACGAAACTCGCGAAGGCGCGCTGACGGCAAACACGTCCGCCCGGTACCGTCATATCAGCCATTTCTATCCGCTGAGGAGGAGATGGCTGTTTTCTGTTTGGGGTTAAACTAACGGGAAACATTAGTCGAATAGGGCAGGATAGTTGATAAAACGGTACATTAATACATGTCGTGTTGAATTAAATGTACAAAAAAATAGCTGTAGAGACTTTCTCAACAGTGATATGCTCCCCTTACGGTAGACAGGTGAAATAATAAAACCTGCTACCGTAAGGGGAGATTTTTTTTGCCTAATAAAAAATATAGTGCTTCAGAGAAATTCATTATCCTTAATGAGATTGAAAGTGGCGAAATTGGTATTAAGGCTGCAACCAAGAAATATGGGATCCCCAAAACGACTTTGGCGAAATGGCGTAGACGTTACAAGGTGTATGATTACGAGGGGCTGGAAAAGCGAACTCATAATCGAAGTTACAGTGCTGAGCTTAAGCTTCAAGCTGTGAAGGATTACCTGGAAGTGGGATTGTCCCCATACCAGATCATCGATAAATACAAAATTGCGAGTACAACGCAGCTTTCCAACTGGATTAAGAAGTATAATTGTCATAGTAGTTTAAAAGCTTATTCCGGGGGAAAGAAAGCGATGACGAAGGGACGATTGACAACTTGGCAAGAACGGATCGATATTGTGCAGTACTGTCTTACCCATCAGCATGACTATCGTAAGACAGCTGACCAGTTTCAGGTCTCCTACCAGCAAGTCTATCAGTGGGTGAAGAAGTTTGAAAATGGCGGTCAAGATGCGTTAAAGGATGGACGTGGAAGAAAGAAAACACCAGAGGAATTAACAGAGGCCGATCGTCAAAAACTTGAGATGAAGAAGATGGAGTATGAAATTGAGCGGCTTCGAGCGGAGAATGCATTTTTAAAAAAGTTACGGGAATTCCAAAGGAGGCGAAACTAAGCCAACACCGTCAAGAAAACATCTACCTTGCCATTCGAGCGCTCCACAAAGATTATTATCGGGCAAGAGTCATATAGATGAGGAATTACTCCTTCAGAAAGGGGAACTCTTACGTTGACCGTTCAGCATAATGAAGTGAAAGGGCAATTGCTCCGGATAGATATAGAATCAGACATCAATGAATTATGGGTGGAGTTTCCGAATGTCGAATCATTCAATAATAAAATTGTGTCGCCTGCTGAAGTAGCTTCAATAATTCCTGAGGCAATCAGGCGAGGATGGAAACCTAGGGAAAAATGTTCGTTATTAAGGTTTAAACTTTCAGAAAACAAGCTCGTATCTTTCAACTAATGGGGATCAATGGCGTGATATTTCATTTTTAAGCTTATAGGTGGTTAGCAACCAGTGGTGATTATGTGATAGTCGAAATCGATGGTTTTTTCGAGAAAGCACTTCTTATCGGAAAGACATGTTCTGTTACGGAATTAAGGGATAAGTATGAAATAGCCAAAACTCACTGTACGAGCTTGAGGCAGCTCACAGATGTTTTTTGCAGGCTTTTTCAATATGAGCGAATGCCTTCACCATATGAATCTGATTTCGTAATTGATACCGATACAGATCGTATTTATGCGCCGAGGTATTAAGCTAACGGGCAGGATAGTGTAACAATACGGCTTTCTGAGCGTTTAATGAATATTCTGTTTTATTTATAGGTAATAATTACGCTAGGTACTAACTACAGGGGAATGGATAAGAACGGTCAGTTTGGGCTTTCTTATATTAAGAGCAAACTACCAGATGAGATCGCGTATTATTTATGTAGTGTGTCATATTGAACAAAAGTGTTATTTGTGCCTTAACTCATTGGGAATATAAGTGGACATCCGTTTTAATATAACGGCTATGTCCATTTTTTTATTATAAAAATAGAGAGGCGGTTAGTGCATAGGGCAGGATATTTCAATCGCTTCTCGAATATTTTCTCAGTTGGATAATTTTAAGAACTTTGTGAATAAACGTTATCTGAAAAAGATACGCAATGATTATTTTTTGAAGGGATGATTAAATTGAAGCAAGGGATATTAGTTTTTCTAAATGGAACTTCAAGTTCTGGAAAGACCTCCATATCGACTGAACTGATAAATCAGAAAGAGATTCATTTTTATCATTTATCAATTGATGATTTTTTTAATAATTACAATGATTTTATTAATAATAAATTTCCAGATGAACCTCCAAAAGAAATAGATCATCAAGTTGTCTCACAAATACTTGATGATTCCATATTCTCAGTGTACCATTCGACAATTAAACTGTTATCAGAATTGGGTTTTAATGTAATAGTAGATACCGTAATCGACAATGACAAGAGGTTTAATGAGTTTCTTGATCAATTTTTCGATCAGCCTACGTTATTTATAGGTGTAAAATGCTCGAAAGAAGAACTCATAAGAAGAGAGCAAACAAGAGGTGATAGACAGATTGGACTAGCAGCTTCACAGTTTAGCAAAGTATATTGCTTTGATGAGTATGACCTCGAAGTAAATACGGAAGAGATGAGTCCAACAGAATGTGCTGAAAAGATATTAAGTTTTATTAAGTCCAATAAGGAATACTCGGTATTTAAGAAATTACGTAAAAGAAATGTTAGTGTTTCCCCAATCAAATGATTTGATTGGGGCGTTGTTTTGTTTCATTGAACAATCCGGGGAGTTTTAGAACTATGCCACTAGCTTAGGACAAGAACATAGCCGATTAGATATTATGCTAACCAGCGGGATAGCCTAATGCTTCTTCAATTGCTGGACTAATTGGTCTTAAACACCACGCTGCATACGTTGCTAGCAAACACGGTATCATTGGTCTAACGAGTACGGCAGCAGTTGAGTATGCATCAAAAGGGATACGCGCTAATGCCGTTTGTCCAGGTACAATACATACGGACTGGGTTGGAAGTGTCACAGATAAATTAATAAAGCCCATCCAATCGGGAGGACTGGTACGCCTCAAGAGGTTTTGTTCGAGCCGGACGGAATCGGATGAGGATGTGCTTCTGAGAGAGGGCGCTGCTGAACAATTACCTGTAAAGCGGTCAGCAGGAAGCCTTACTTCAGGTGGTCGCCGAAATTTTCGATTGAAAAAATTATGCAACTACTTAAATTATGAATGAAAGAAGGTATAGAAGATGATACGAGAAATTAAAGAGCAATTCACTGAAGAGATCCTTACCGAAGCAATAAAGCGATATGACATTAATAATGACACCGTTCGTTTATTGGGCGGTTATGAAAGCTTTGTTTATGAATACCAGAAAAACAATGCATTTTTCATATTAAAAATCTCACACACAATTAGAAGATCAAGAAATAATATACGGGGTGAAATTGAATTTTTAAATTTTTTGTCGAATAAAGGACTGGCAGTTTCAAATGCTGTTCCATCGACTAGGGGTAATATGGTTGAAGAAATTCCTACAGAAAATGGTTCGTTTCTAGCCATTTCTTATGAAAAGTCTCTTGGAAATGAAGTGTCTGGTGATGATTGGAATGAATCGCTTTATGAAAAATGGGGCGAATTTCTTGGAAAAATCCATTATGCCTCAAAGGGTTTTGAATGGAGTAATCCAGCGTTTAAACGACAAAATTGGGAGCAAGAAGTTCAATTAAAGGCGGAGAAATACCTGCAACCTGATGATGTAATGATTTCAATTATAAAAGAAAGATTAACAAAACTTACTTCTATGCCCAAGTCCAAAGATACATACGGTTTGACTCATACTGATTTTCATCAAAGTAATTTTTATCTGCATAACGGAGACATTTATTTGTTCGATTTCGATGATTGCAGTTATACGTATTTCGTAAACGATATTGGGATTACATTGTGTTATGCACTTTTTCGTCCGTTTAAGGAATTTGAAAATAAAACGGAATATTATAGATTGTTTTTCCGCCATTTTATAAAAGGATATCTAAAGGAAAATACAATCCAAGAAGAAGAAATAGAATATTTACAAGATTCTATTAAACTTCGTTATGTATTGTTGTATGTTTATTTTCATCAAGCAAACGATGTGTCACATTTGGATGAAGAATCAATGAACTGGTTAAAAGAGCTTCAACGAGTAGCCGCTTCTGATGACCCTATGCTGCCGATTGATTTTGTTCAAGAATTTAAAAGCATTTATAATAGTATTCATGGGAGTAGCGTATTTTACTAAAGTAGGGGCTGGGCTGACTCAACACAGCCGGCTCATAGGGGGCCGGCTGTGTGTTTTTTAACTTATATTTTTTCCGATAAAAAATGGTGTTATTTAGTGTATGACACTAATGTCACAGGACAAGAACATAGTCCTTTAAGAAACTGCGTCCCACGCGGTTTTTCTAATTTAAGGGATCAAGTTCTTGTCCTTTGCTCGAGACAAGAACTTGATCCCTTAGCCGATAATGGACAAGAACATAGTCTCATTGCTGATTTGTTAAAGTAGAGTTAACAAAGCTCAATAGTTACGACATGAATGAGTACCTAAAAGTTTTAAGAATACACCGATACGGGGAGATAAATCAACTCATTATAGGGGAAAGGAAGCAACTGATTATTATATCTGGCGAATAAAAGGTAGTTTAGAATTTTACTTGAGACAAGAACTTGTACCGATTGTCATGAGTCTTAGTTGGTAATATAAAACCATAAATGATAATTATTTCCGAATGGAACGGACAAAGAAGTAATGGAATTGTGCTGATTGATATCCTTGGCTACGCTTCATTAAGCTAACGGGACACGATAGCTCAATCAAAATAAGAAGTCAGCTGATCATTGTGATCGGCTGACTTTGTTAAGCTAACGGGCAGTAGAACGCAATGCAATATACCTAATGGAGTGTGATTGTAGCTCAAAAAAGTTTCAGCTTACGTGACACAATAGCTTAAATCAAATGGAGCAGACTCATCAGTCGGAAACTGCTCCATTTTTCAATTAAAACGGGAATATAGTTGCTCGAAGATCAAAGCGAATTCAGGTCAGCCCCTTTTTCATTTTGGTCGTATGTTCATACCGTCGCTCAGCAACGATTCCGACACAAAGCTGTCGATTCGAGCGTCATACTCAGCCCACGCATAATCCTTGTTCTCTATGATCAATTTTGGGATCGGCCATGCATCGATCGCCGCGCGTACGAATGCCTGACTTGCGCTCCACACCTCGCCAGCCTGAACGAAATCTTCGTCCGATTGAAAGGAGACTGGTCCCCATTCGTTGCCACGAATACCGCATATGTACCGCCACTGCCCTTCGACATCGGTGTGGTAATAGTAGATCAGGTGAGGGTTCAGCGGCATCAACAACAGTTGCAACGACTCGGTAAAGCTTTGGAGCTGAGCGATATTCATGCCTTGCAGATGCGAAACGCTGACAATGTCCTGGAAAAGGACGCTTTCTATAATGGCGATGTCTTCGGAGCTGCTTAATTGCTCTTCAACGAACCGGCTGTACCGGTCAACTAGCTGCCGGATGAAGGCGTCAGCGCCTTCATCTGTATTCAACGCATAGTACTGCTCCATGGGCGGCAGCAAAGGGTGATTTTCTGCCTGCTCGAGCAAGCATCTTGCGCGTATGCCTTGTGATGTCAATCGGTTATAAATGCGGGTCGCCGTCGTCGTTTTGCCGGAGCCGGGGATACCGTCGATAATAAGCAATCGTTTCGAAGAATGGATTGATGTTGAGTGTCGTTTTTCGTTCATGGTTGTTTAGAATGCCTCCTTTGGTCAGTAAATCGATTATACTTTCGACGTTTGGGAGAAATATCCTTTCTTCGAAGGGGCCGAAGTATCTTATTATCCCATATCCGCCGAAGTGAGTGGACCTTGTTGAGCTAACGGGAAACGATAGCATTATAACAATAGGCAACTGAGATTATTGGCTGCCTATTCAGCTAACGGGAAACGTTAGCTCAATAAGCACGAAGAAACGGCAGCTGATGAATTGGCTGTCGTTTTCTCAACTCCCTCAAGAACTTTGATATAATATGGGTATCTGGACTATAAGTATGAAAGGGAGTACAACAATGAATAAAATTTTGCGCAGCAGCTCGGCGGAAGCTGAGATTAATACCCTTGGGGCGGAACTGATCAGCTTCAGAAAGCTGGATCCGGAAGCTGAATACATCTGGAGTGGTGACGCCACGTATTGGACAGGCCGTTCTCCGGTGCTGTTTCCCATTATTGGTGCGGCCCGGAACGGAGAGATTAAGGTGGACGGTAAAGCCTATAAGATCGGCAATCACGGATTCGCCAGACGCAGCGAATTTACGCTGGTCCAAGAAAGCGACACCCACGTGGTTTACCGCCTCTCTTATGATGAGAAAACCCTGGCCAGTTATCCTTTTAAATTCAACCTATATATTACATATAAACTGAATGTAAGCACACTGGAACTTAGTTATCGGGTGGAAAATAGCGATGAACAGGATATCTTCTTCCAGCTCGGGACCCACCCGGCGTTCAATTGTCCGCTTGATGACAACGGTAGCCTGAGCGATTACTATCTGGAGTTCGCTGAATCGGAAAACCTTGAAAGGTTGTTCTTGAATTCGGACGGCCTGCTGATCAGCGGCAAATCGGAGCCCGTTCTGAAACAAGAGACCATCCTGCCGTTATCCCATGAAATGTTCGCCGAAGGCGCATTGATTTTCCGAAATGTAAGCTCTCGGCAGATTTCGCTTAGAAGCAAGCACTCCGCCAAAAGCGTAGTTGTCACCTATAAAGGATTTCCCGACCTCGGCATCTGGCAGCCTTTGAACGCTCCCTTCATATGCATCGAGCCTTGGCAAGGAGTAGCGGATATGGACGTCTTCGAAGGTGAACTTCAAGCTAAAGAGGGAATAATCACCCTGAAGCCGGGGGCGAATTTCACAAGCTCCCTGACCATAGAAATCAACTGACGATCCGAGGGAAGCTGCAGGGTTCTCAACTGGTTAAGCTCGCCTCCATACCATTGCAAAAAGCTTCAATCTATAGGAGAGGGCACTGAAGAACTTACGTTTTTCTTAAGGAGTATGTATAAACTTCAAAAGAGAAGACATTCAACCCCATTTTAGGAAGGATGTCTTCTTTTTTTACTCTATTTTATTCAATTTTTCCCTATGTTTTCAATCGTCTAATCGATTTATGTCCGTTAATTCATTAAGCTAACCGTCTCGAAGCATGGCATAAATCATATCATTGTGCCAGGGCACAAAGCTTGGTCCCATAATATGCGTAGGGTGGATCATTGTCATGATTTTGTTTGATGTATTTTCATGGGATTGGATAAACGGCCAACAAGCCACCATTCTAAAGAAAGTATTAGAATTTCGAAGTGAGGGTAAGGGCTAAAAATGGATTGAACTTGGTAGTAAAGAGTGTTACTCTAAAAGTCTGTGTTCGACAATACATTTAATAATAGTCACCATTTTAGTTATAAAGAAAGGCACTACTATGATAAAAGTTGATAACTTATACTTCTCATTTCCACAAAAAGAACTATATAAAGACATTTCATTTACGTTAGAAGAGTCACAGCATTGCGCTTTTATTGGAACAAGTGGCAGTGGTAAAAGTACACTGATCGATATACTGATGGATCCAGAAAGATATTTGTTCGAAGGCAAGTTAGAGATAGATCCAACCTGCAAAATTGGGTATGTAAGTCAGTTCTCCCAACTAGACAGAACTAAAGAAACAACTGTTTTTGAATATATCGGAGAAGATTTTATTAAGCTACAAAATGAAATAACATCTATTTGTAATGAAATGGAAACATCATCGGATATTGAGCCGTTACTCGAAAAGTATCAATTCGCTTTAGACGCATTTGATGCAATGGGCGGAGATTATTTTGAGAGTAACATTAATAAGAAGCTAAATCTTGCAAACCTCTTGAAGCTAAAAGATGTTAGGGTATCCGACCTGAGCGGCGGGGAATTCAAACTTATTCAAGTAATGAAGGAAATGCTTAATAGTCCAGACTTAATGATCATGGACGAACCGGATGTGTTTTTAGATTTTGAGAACCTAAATGCGCTTAAAAAACTTATTAATACTCACAAAGGCATACTGCTAGTTGTTACGCACAATCGATATCTATTGAATCATTGTTTCAACAAAATTATTCACCTTGAAAACACAGAGATCCAAGAGTTTGATGGGCGATATATTGAGTATAATTTCTCATTACTTCAGACAAAAATTGAGTTGCAAGAAATCGCAGTCGCTGAAGCTGAAGAAATTGAGAGATACGATAACATTATTGATAATCTTAGAGCTATCGCAACTATTAATTCAGAAGCATCTAGAGGTAGAGCGTTAAAAGCTAGAGTTAGATTTCAAGAGAGATTGGAAGCGCGTAGAATTAAGGCACCATTTGTTGATATTAAGCAACCGAATATCAGTTTCGGTATTGAGAATGAAATTGAAGACAGCATTGTTGTAAAAGTCAATAATTATAGTGTTGCCTTTGATGAACTGCTTTTAGAGAATGTTAGCTTTGAGATAAAATCTACGGATAAAGTAGCCATTATTGGTCCAAACGGTACAGGGAAAACGACTTTACTCCGAGATATCTTTAACAATAATCTTGATTCCATTGAAATAAATGATGATGTTAAAATGGCTTATTTATCTCAGAATCAAGGCGAAATGCTAAAGGATTCTAATACAATACTAGAAGAATTCATCGATGCTGGGTTTAAAACTTATGATGAAGTTAGATCGTATATTTCAAACTATGGATTTGAAGGCGAAATCGTTAATCAAAAGATTGAATCACTATCTGGTGGAGAAAAAAACATACTTCAATTGGCTAAAGTTTCTGCTAGTAATGCAAACGTATTGCTTCTTGATGAACCGACAAGCCATTTAGATACATATACACAAATTGCACTGGAAAAAGCCATTGAAGACTATAAAGGTGCAATTCTCATGATATCTCATGATTTCTATTCTGTTGTAAATGGTATGGATTATGTATTAATCATTGACAATAAGACGATTAGAAAAATGACTATGAAAAAATTTAAACAGATGATTTATGCTAGTCACTTTGATAAAGACTATTTAGAAGCGGAACAAAACAAAAAAGCAGTTGAAATGAAAATAGAATTGGCTTTAAAAGATACTAATTTTGAATTTGCAAAAGTATTGGTTGATGAGCTAGAAGAGCTAATTAAGTTGCTTTAAATTACAACTCTCTGATTGAAATGATTACAAGAAAGTGAAGTCAATTACAGCGAATAGGGCTAAAGTGAATTAGTCTGAGTTCAACGATGAAACATGATGCTGGTGAAAAAGTATCAACAAAAAAGACACTGATGAATAGAATATCAGTGTCTTTTTACTACATTGATTTCTTGTTAGCTCTTGCTTTAGTGTCGGGTGACAAAAACATAGTAACATTAGAAGCCGCTGATTAAGCGGCTTTTTATATTTATGTTATCAAGTTCTTGTCAAAACACAATGACAAGAACTTGATAACATTCCCGACAGATGACAAGAACATGGTTACATTCCCGATATAGGATAATTTAAGTATAGTTATTTATTACCAAAAAAAACAACGAGTAACTGTTACAATATAGAGGGATGTTCTAGATCTGAAGGAGGGAAGTTTTGTGATAATTGAAGCTGAGAAAGTATTGTTGCACTATTCATTCATAGAGCCGATCATTGAGATGGATTACAGTCAGAAATGGTTTTTCTTCGAGAAATAGATCAAAAAAACATACTAAAAGTTCAGAGACCTGTTGTAAATCAAGAAGGTGAATTGGTTAATCCGACAGAAGACAGGGAGATTGAATGAGCCGATGTCGGGTGACAAAAACATGGTAACATTAGAAGCCGCTGATTATGCGGTGTTTTTAATTATGTTATCAAGTAATAAGATCGGAGTTATTCATTTTCTATGTGTTTTTTCGGAGCTAAAGATGATGCTCCAGAGTGGAATCAAGATAACCTACATAAATTTCAGGCTATCTTAATAAATCAATCTTTAAATGAAAAATTGCCTGAAGGACAGTATATTTATAGCCAAGTATAACTAAATTGGGGGTCTCGAGCTTGAATAAAAAGAAAATCATGGTCTTTTTTTGGTACAAGACCAGAGGCAACGAAGATGTGTCCTGTAGTTCAGGAGCTAAAAAGGTATCTGGAATGGTTTGAAACAAAAGTAGTCGTGACAGGGCAACATCGAGAGCAGCTACATCAATCTCTAAAGCATTTTGACATCGAACCGGATGTGGATTTAGCTCTGATGAAAGATAACCAAACATTAGCATCTTTCACTTCATCTGCAATATCCGGTCTTGATCAGATTGTAGCAGAGGATAGGCCAGACTTAATATTAATACATGGGGATACTCAAACATAGCAATGATAAAAAATAAAGATGGAGAAATCATCGAAGAATTCAACCACTTAATTAATCCAGGAAGATCCATTCCAAGGGCTGGTAGTGAAATTAACGGAATTACTAACACTATGGTTAAAAACCAACCTACTATAGATTATCTTATTGATGAAATTTACAACTGGCTTAATGGTCAATTAGTACAAGACAATGTTGTAATCAAAATATAGGGGAGAAATTTAGTATGGAATACAAGAAACTAAATCGATTACTGAAATTAAGTATGCTTATCACGGGAGTGTTAGTTGTGCTTAGTGGTTGCTCCTCAACAGCAAAATGGGAGGAGGAAGTTACTGATTATGCTCCTTATATTGGAACATCAATTACAGTGAGTCACTCGCCTAATAACATTCATACAATTGACCTGCAGGAGACGAGTTCGAAAGTTGTGGATGTGAAGGATAGGAATGTTCGATATGCTTATTCTTCTTTGCGTATATATTACGGGAAATATGCTTCGCCATTGAAAAACTTCAAAGAGTTTGATGATTTTGATTTAGACTCTCTGGATAGATTTGATATTATATGGCTGGATGACTCCATTGCCGAGATCGGGGTTTATCGATTTACTGAGAACAGGGAAAGAGTTTTGCAGGAAACCATACAATTGGACGTGACGAGATGAATGATCTGAAAAGAACGGCGTTATTTTAGCGGTTTTTTTGTTTATCGGTTGTCGGGGGACAAGAACATGGTCGCATTGAAAGTCGCTACAGGTTAAAAGAGATTCAACAAATAGCCGCTTCTGATGAGCCTATGCTGCCGATTGACTTTGTTCAAGAATTTAAAAGCATTTATAATAGTATTCATTAACCTGGGAGCAGCGTAATTTACTAAAGTATGGGCTGACTCAACACAGCCGGCTCTATAGGGGGCCGGCTGTGTGTTTTTTAACTTATATTTCTACGATAAAAAACAGAGGACAAGAACTTGTACCGATTGCCGAAAAGGACAAGAACATGTTCCGATTACCGATTATCTCTAAATTCACTAAGCTAACGAGCAGGATAATTCAATGATTTCGCGAATACGTTACTTTTCGGGTTATTTGTGAAGTTCGTAGATAAGACGTTAGCTGAAATTCTTGCTTGCTCAAAGATATATAACTTCCATAAAACAAAAGAAGACTCAAATAAGGGGACAAAACAATGAAAATCAAAGAGACGGGGATAGTTTTATTTTTGGGCAATTATGAAGAAAATGTTCATTTTTATGCTGAAAAACTTGGACTCAAGATCAGAGAAAGAAAAGAAGGACTTACAAAATTTGAGTTCGGTAGTAGTTATTTAATGGTCGAAAACAATGGGGTATCAAGTATGACAGAGAAGAATAGAAGTCAGAATCCTACTGTTATTAGAATTGAAGTTGAGGAATTTGATGATTCTGTCAAAGAGCTTATAGACAGAGATGTTCAGGTCGAGGTACATAGATTTGATTGGGGAATAATCGGAGTAATCATTGATCCAGAGGGAAACAGAATTGAATTAAAAAACTATGTGAAGTAATTAAAAAAAAAAATGTCGGGTGACAAAAACATAGTAACATTAGAAGCCGCTGATTATGCGGCTTTTTATATTTATGTTATCAAGTTCTTGTCAAAACACATTTAGGGAGGGAGAGAGATGTTACGGAATATTCAATACCAACTTGGTATCATCATAATTTTTTATATCAAGATGCTTCGTGACATTTGGAGACAGTGATCCATTCCCAGACATATGTACAAAATACGAGTTTTGTGTATAAGCGAACCAAAATTTAACCCCCGCCGAACTATTAGCTAAAGCTCAACGGGGGTTTTAAATACGTTCTAATCAATATAAGAATACACCTAACATTGTTTTATAATCGTCCCTTGTCATCTTGCTCCTCTTGCACAATTCGGGCAATGTGAATCATCAAATATAATAATTCCTCGTTCGATATGGTGATATCCAGCATATTTTGCACGTAGGTTTTGATCATCTCCGCGCATTTGTATTCAAGCGGATGCTCCTTCACCATGTGCTGGAATATAAAATCTTTCGGCGAATTGCCCAGTCGGCCCTCTTGTAAACGCTTGATAAAAAATTGCAGGTGTGTGACGAGTCTCACATAATTGATGGAGTTTTTGTTCAATTGCATATCAAAGCTGTATTGAATAAGGTTAAAAATATCTTTTAACATTTTAACGGATTGCATCGTGCGCTCCATATTCTGCTCATGCGTTTGGGCATTGACGAAATGAAAGGCGATATTCCCCGCTTCCTCTTCCGTAAGCTTAATGCCAAGTTCTTGATTCAACATATGGACTGCTTCAAGGCCCAGTTCGAATTCGACGGGATGATATCTCTGAATCTCCCACAACATGCGATTCTGTAATGATACGCCTTTTTTCCATCGTTCAATGGCAAACGACAGGTGATCCATAAGCGTAAAGAAGATTTGGTCGTCGAGTGAGAGCTTTTCTTTGGCATTGGAAATCAGTTTGTTAATGACATTCACATGTGATTCTGGCATGTTTTCGATGGTTCGCACGTAAGCCTGGGCAGACGGGTTATTTTGCAGAATGAATCTTTTCTGGATATGCTCTTCATCGAGTTGCTCGCCGACTTTTCCTTTAAATGCCAAGCCTTTTCCCATGACAATCACTTCTTGCCCCTGTTCATCTTTGGTCAGAAGCAAGCTGTTATTCAATATTTTGATTACTTTCATGCATTCATCACGATCCTTTATTCTTTCGTGACCGCCTGATCCGAATTTCCGATACATCTGCCATTCTGTTGAATGACCTGCTGATACCACGAGAAGCTTTTCTTTTTCAAGCGCTTCAAGTCTTTCAGATCCTGTTCACCACGGTTTACATAGATCAAACCGTAGCGTTTCCCATAACCCTGATGGGTGCTTACCACGTCAATAACGGACCAAGGGCAGTAACCAATTACATCCACACCATCCGTTAGAGCCAGTTTGATCTGCTCCAGGTGTTTCTCGATAAAATCAATTCGGTACGTATCGTTAACAGTGTAATCTGCTTCCAGTACATCCGGAGCTCCTATGCCATTTTCCGTAATTAAAATCGGGAGACCATATCGTTCACATACCTTGCGCAATGTCAGCCTTAGGCCAACCGGGTCAATAACCCAGCCATATTTCGTTTTTTCCGTATAAGGATTCTCCGCGGCCCGGTACACTCCCTGCTCGCCAAGCATAATTTGCTGATCACCCGCACGAGCTGTAACATCCGACACATCGCCCGTACTGGCGGCAATGGTTGCCGTTGAGTAATAATTAATAGCTACCAGATCGGGACGGCCTGCCTTGATGTCCTCCATGTCGCCCTGCTCAATAACCGGCTCGATGCCACGTTCCTGCAAATAACTCCAGAATAATGGATTATACCGTCCCCACACCGATAAGTCGAGAAAACCCCATCCGCGAATCGTCTCCCAGTTATGTGCAGCGATTGCATCTGCTGGTCTGGAGGTTGCTTGGTACATGGAAGTCATGTTCAATGCAGGACCGATCTTGCCTTGCGGGAACATATCATGAAATAGTCGCATCGTTCTACCTTGAGCCACAAACATGTGATGATTTTGCTGATACAGTTCCTTATTGGAAGGCAAACGTCCGCCTTTCGGTGTACCAATGGCACCTGGATGGAGAATCATCGTATTTTGCTCATTAATGGTCAACCAATATTTCACTTTATGCCCGTATTGCGTAAACAATATACGCCCGTACTCTACAAAGGCATCTATTGTCTCCCGGTTGTTCCATCCTCCGGTTTTCTCAAGCTCGTAGGGTAAGTCGAAATGGTACATGGTCACAATCGGTTCAATGCCATGGAGCAGCAATTCGTCAATTAATTGGTGATAAAAATCGAGTCCTTTCTCATTAACCGTACCTATACCTGAGGGCAAGATTCGAGTCCATGCAATCGAAAAACGATACGCTTTGAGGCCCAGCTCTGCAAAAAGCTTCACGTCTTCTCTAAATCGGTGATAGTGGTCGCTCGCAACTGTGAAATCGGCGGTTCCAGCCGGATGATCACACATATCGATCACAGATAAGCCTTTGCCGTCTTCGTTCCAGGCTCCCTCCACCTGATAAGCAGAGGTAGAGCCTCCCCACAGAAATTCATTGGGGAATGGTTTGATGTGTTGATATAACATCTCAAGCACTCCTTCATTTTAATGTTGATCAGAATAAATGACGAACTGTGTTAAGGTCGTTACGAAAGTTGGATAATGGTCGCTCCAACATCCACAAGACTCTGCTTCTCCAGCTTAATGTCCGAGAAACGATCCGAATTGGCGATAATGATAGGGGTTATGACTTCGTAACCTTCCGCCTTGATTGCATCGATATCGAAGCTGATCAACAAGTCACCCCGTTGCACCCGATCCCCCACTTTTATGGAAGAGTGGAAATGCCTCCCCTTCAGATTGACGGTATCAACTCCAATATGAATCAATACCTCTTCTCCATCATAACCATTTAATTTGACCGCATGTTTGGAGTCCATGAAAGCCGTAACTTCCCCTGCTATCGGTGCATAAAGTTCTCCTTTTGCAGGAATAATTGCAGCACCCTTCCCCAACAATCCCAAAGAGAAGACATCGTCTGGTACACGGTCAAGATGGACTAATTCTCCTTGCATCGGGCTGGCGATCGTAAGTGGGCGTAATTCATTTTGGCTCGGTACATTCGCATTTGTTGTTGCAACAGACTGCGTGCTTGGGGTGTTGTCTTTAACAGGCTGTTGGGAAAGCGTCTTGTCATCGTTAACGTTGTTATTGCCTTCTTCCTCATCGTCCACTGGATCTTCAAAACCAATGATCCATGTCAGAGCAAAGGTAACGATAAAGGCGATCAGACAAGTCACAATGGCATGAACGATGTTCATCGGATTGCTGCCAATGAAGGCCGGCAACGCCGCAAGCCCAGGAGAAACGAAGGCATAACGTACTAATCCGGTCAGACCAGCGTATATCCCTGCTACGCCACCACCAATCATTGCGGCAATCAAGGGCTTCTTCAGTTTCAGCGTAACGCCGTACAAGGATGGTTCCGTGATGCCCAGCACAGCGGTGAAACCGGATGAAGCAGCGAGCTGCTTGAGTTTTTTGTTTTTCGTTTTTAATGCTACAGCAAGCGTTGCCCCACCTTGAGCAATATTGGACGCGAGCATTCCAGGACCGTTGATCATTTCATATCCATTTTTGGTCAGTTGGCTAGTTGCAATCGGCGTCATCGCCCATGCGGTGCCTGTCACGATCAGGAACGGTTGTAAAGTTCCCATTAACAAAGGAATCAGCCAACTGGCTCTGGCATTAATCGCTTCTGCACCCATCGCGACCAGATCATTCAGATACGTTCCGAAAGGCCCGATCGCTACCAATGCGAGTGGTGCTGTAATCAATAGCACAAGCATCGGTTTCGTGAAAAATTTAATCATTGAAGGCGATACCCGATCCGCGAAACGTTCAATATAGGACATAAGCCAAACGACGATAATAATCGGCAGCACGGAGCCTGCATAGTCGGTTAGTCGAACCGGAACACCGATGAAAAACACGTTGTTTCCTTCCGACATCAGGGCGCTCCATCCCGGGTGTAACAACACGCCGGCAACCGTCATCGCCAGAATTGGACTTGTTTTGAACTTAATGGAAGCTCCATAAGCCAACAGAATGGGCATGAAGTAAAACGCCGCGTCCGCAATAGTATTAAGGATATAATAGTTTTGGCTTTCCGTGGTTACGAGGCCTGTCAGCACAAGTACAGCTAATATAGCTTTGATCATACCCGCGCCAATGATTGCTGGTATTACGGGAGTAAATGTAGTCGAGATCACGCTTATGAATCTGGAAATCCAGCTCTGTTTTTGTTTTGATCCATTATTTTTGCCGGAATCCGATTTGGTGTCCCCACTACCGGTTGCCGAACCCATCTGTTGAGTAATAACACGATAGACCTGCTGCACTTCATTGCCCACGACAACCTGGTATTGTCCACCATTGTTCACAACGGTAATGACACCTGGGAGTGCTTTGAGTTTTTCTGTCTCCGCTTTGGAGATGTCGTGCAATTCGAACCGAAGTCGGGTTGCGCAATGCGTAAGCCGAGCGATGTTGTCCTTATTTCCAACCAATTCTGTAATCTCTTGTCCCAACTTGCGATAATCCATACCTTTGCCCCATTTCTGAATTTGGATATAAAAAAGACCAAAACGATATGCCTTCCCCTACTCACATAAGGAAAATGCAAAATCATTTTGGTCATGCCTGCTTTACCAGTAACAGCCAAACATTGCTAATATTCAATTCGTATCGATGTAAACGTTTACTGGATCATAATATCATACAATAAATTAGTTAGCAATCACTTTATTCGTCATTTTTCTACATTTTGATATGGAGTAAATAGCAGGATAAATAATTCAGTAATCGGATCATGTTACCTCTTTTATATTTTGAATATGAGCTAAACGTAACATATGCTGAGAAAAGTTGTAGGTACAAATTAGTCTTTAAGAATTATATTGGCTACAATCAAGTTGATGTCAGAAACCACTTGTATTACCCTTGAATATCATTAATTTTAGAAAGTGTAAAATTTGGATTTATTGATGGGTTGTTTATTGTTCGCTGGGATTTATGCGATATACAATGCCTTAAGAGTTTTGAATAACAATATACTTGACTAAACAGAGGAAATAAGAAAATTACGCAAATCATTTAATGAAAACAAGTATTAATTATAATGATTGAGTCTGCTTTTCCTTATGCAGCTGAGGTCATGCCAAATGGAACGATTAAACTTTGTCGATATTTGGATGATGTACGGAAAGTATCCACGGCCTTAACAGGGAATGGTTTGGCTTCTTGGCTCTTTTCTTCTGACAAGATAATAGTTCCGGGACCTAAAGCATAAATACATTCCTCAAACAATGCACCGTACGCTCTTCTTTGTTTAGACTTCTGTTTGTGTAGTAATTGTTCTAATCATAACCTTCTATCTCGATTCACGTTTTCACCTATCCTAAACCGATGTCTTATTATATTATATCCATTTCTTTATAGGTGTCATTATTAGCGGAAACTGCCCGTTAGCTTAACAGGTTTACGATATTGATTAACATTAGATACTCGTCTATCGGCTAAGTGTACAAGTTCTTGTCATTATCGGCAAAGTACCCAAGTTCATGCCCGCCGTTAAATACATTAATGACTATTTTTTGTGCATATGTTTTTAAAGGATCGGATCTTCGTATTCAGCCATTAAGCACGCTCGAATCTCTAAGGCGCTCGGTTTTTCTTCAATACCTTCGTCCTGAATCATTTTTTCGTATAGCTGCCTTGCTTCGGTTAGAGTACATCCGGTTTTCTCTTGCACATATTTACAGACATGGAGCAGATAGTTCTTTTGTAAATATTCCAAAACCTCAGCAGAATCAACCGTAACGCCATTTATTTCATAACGCATATCATGAACTCCTTAATCTGTCTTTAATTTTTTTATCAATTAATCCCGATTCGATCAAATTGGCTCCATCTCGAACATAGTTTATTGATTATATTGTAACAACTTCTACGTCCAAAGAGTTTTGAACAATATTATAGGCCACCATTATCAGTAAGCTGTCACTTGGGCACAACTCTTTCCCTTTAGCATCATATTCCCTACAATGTAGTCCCTTTTGTGTCATTAGACATATTTCTAATTTTTTACCTACAGCTCACCGGGCACAATGACACCAATGGTATTTGTCTTTCCTTTGCTTAACTTCGCCGCGTTGCCATTCACCGAATAATTCAATTCCTTCATAACCGCCATAACCTTTTCTTGCTTGTCCTTGGTGACATGAGGATACTCATTGAGAACGCGGGATACGGTTGCAATCGAAACACATGTGTAACCGGTTATACATCGACTTGTCAATCAACTAACATTTGTTAAGCGTGTGGAATGGCTACGGCAACCAAGCTAAGCGAGGCTTAACAAATGCAAAATGACACAACAACGGACTTCAATTCCGGTGTTGTGCCAATAATCCCCGCACGATCTCAATTACCAAATCGGGCTCGTCATGCATAATCATATGGCCGCTGTTCTGAGCTATAATTAGTTCGCTGTCGGTGGATATGTCCAGCATGTCCATTTGCTGCTCCTGCCAAATATCTTCCAGCTGGCGACTGCTCTCTGCGGACATGCCAAAAGCGGTGGCGTCGTTCGGAATGCCATGAGTAACAATTTTGACTGGAAGGGAACCGAGCTGTTGATCACGGATAGCCTCTTCCACCTCAGTTATATGTCTGTCTTCTTCTTCCGCCGTCTCCAAGTAAGCTGACGCTGCGTCCACATTGACATAGAGCGGCCTCTCCTCAGCCGGCAATTGAGCTAATAGGGAATTCTGGAACAGCCGCATAGCCCCTGACGCTTTTAATAACTTCACCAAGGCCGTAGGCAGCGGCATTCCCACCTTATCCGGATCCAGTCCTTCCCGCTCAAAGATAGCATCCGTTGCCTGCGAGAATTGTTCCGGTCGTGCATCCAGCAGCACCAATCCGGCGACTTCATCCCTATACTTCTGCGCGAACAGTCGGGAATACATGCCACCCTGGGAATGGCCGACGAGAATATACGGCCCACGAATGCCTTCCTGCTGCAACGCAGTATGCAGCTCTTGCACGATACGGTTGCCGGTCCGTTCCGCATCCGACTGCTCACTCCAGCCATAGCCGGCCCGGTCATATGTGACGACCGTTGCGTCCTTCGCCAACTGCTCAGGAATATCTCTCCAGATGTGGCTTGCCTCCCGGCTGCCAGCTTCGAAGACAATCGTCGGCGAGCCAATTCCGATTTTATTCACATGCAGGCTAAATCCACCGGCATCGACCATCTTGCCCGGCGGAGGATAATTCTGCTTGGCCTGCAAAGATGCGATATGTTCATACACAAAGCCGAGACCGATGATGAACACGAGGACAGCCAGGGCTGTAACCAGCATTTTAGCCCAGTTCCTCTTCCGACTGGTTCGCTTTGCCTTGACGGTGGTTGTGTTCATACGATGCCCCTTTCTGTTTCGTAAAGCGGCTTGATGAGCCGTTGTGTTGAATGTCGATTTTTACCATTATTAAATTCAATAATGATATTATTATACTTTATGATAATAGTCAAAGATTAATCATAACGGGTGGGTGCCCTGTGCTTCTGATTAATTTCGATTGTTCTTTATCTATCCCAACACATTTGGATGCTTATTTAGTTCATAATTCCATGGCTCACTATCTCTACCGTCACTTTAGGAATAAACTCCACCTTCGGGTAATCCTCTATCCAATTCAGATTTTTCCATGTATTTGGATAGTAAGCCATTAATCTTCGACCGATCCCAAACCCGTCAAAATTGGCCTGCTGCATTTTCTGCGTAGTAGCTAAAGCTCTTCTCGTCAGTTCTTCCGAAAGTTTCTTGTTTAACTGTCTCTTAGTTCGCCGATCATTTAAATGATCCTTCGGATATTCAATGGCAGTCACTTTTAATTTCAAATCCAGCGTCACATTAATATTTCGGTAGCCTTGAACGTTTACTTTCATTTTCCGTTTTAATCTATCAATGTCCATAGCGATATATTTTTCCTGTTCCTTATTTTCCTCCTCATTTATTTTAAGTGTCAAGTTAGCAGCCTTAGCTAATCTATCATTCATCAGCAGGTACAAAAATGAATCTTCTGACTTTAACGTATCTTTCATGATATCCCCACTAAAAAGTGCTATTCCGTAAATCGAAGGATTTGTCTCACTTTTAGAAATATACGGTACAGCAAAATCATCACCTGGATCCAGCAAGCTCGAACAGATAAGTTGAAGGTTAACCTCTGGAACAACCGTTCTATTCTCCGCACTTTCGATCAGCTTATTGAAATGCTCGCTGATTAGTTTTGTGCCTGATAATTTCATTTTGATGGCATCTTTAGATGTGCCCTCAACAACTGCAATCTTCGCATTCAGAGCGCTTTTAGGGTCACGGTAGAATACATCAAGAATCGGATAAATACCTTTTCTCGCCAAAGCCTCTCCGATTAGTATGACACGAATCTTGGAAACCGATAATCTACCGGGTACTTCACGATCAATAATATCCCGGTTATGTCTGCTTGTATTTCCACTCACCGTATGAATTTCGCTATACTTCTTCGTTCCGCTGTCCGAACCGCTCACATCAAGTATCGCAGTAGTCGTCTGAATCTTCCCGTCCGAACTCAAATCAAAGCCCACAATAAATGCGAGTCTGTCGTCCTTCAGCAATTGCTGATCCCAACAACCCGATAGCAGCGCTGCCATGAAGCAGACAACAAATATGATTATACCTAATCTCACCCCGTACTCCTCCTAGCTTCCTTTACCTTGAACAGAACGGAAATCATTAATAGAACGAATGGAATCCCAAATAAAATCACATAATTAGCGATGGTTAAAAACCCCCCCAATATTTCAATCCAAAGTGGATCTTGAAAGATCAGAGTAATAACTAATACAAGGGCCACCGTGTAAGGAACTGCTTTCCGATGACTACTCTTCGCCTTAAAGAGATTAGCGATCCCCCTGGAAGCCATGAACAGATAACCCATTAATGAAGTGGCCGCCACAACCGCCCATATCGAGAGGAAATAAAGGTCTGGCCGCTCAAACACACTGAAGGATAACGCTTTAACCATGTAAAGCAAGGGTTGAGGAAGCAGTTCCATCTCCGGTGGACTGAATACGATAAGACTGGTAAAGACCGCAAAGGTATACAACACAGCGGTGAAGATATTCGCAAAGGTTGCTGCCTTGAATTTCTTAGCGCTACTTCCTTCCACGAAGGGAAAACAAATCAACAGAATCTCATACCCCGAAAAAGAGTTCATGGCTTCGTGTGCGCCCTTCGTTATTTTCCATACACCTGCCTGTCCCACTGGCAATACATATAAAAAGTTAACATGGAGATACGCATACGCTGTAATGAGGACCACCACAATGTTGCAGAAGAAGACGAGAACAAAAAAACGGGCAATCGTTTGAAGGCTCTCTCTTACCAAATAAAAACATACGCCCGTCATCATGACTATGATGATCCATCTGGGCGTATCGGTCAGCACCCAGTCTTGTACCGTTTTACTAAACTGTAGAATGATAAAGCAGGACACCAACATAAAATAAGCTGCATATAACAATTGAATAAATTTACCTATATATTTTCCCAATAGAGTTAGCAAATAATCATACAGCGTATGCGAAGGAAATCTTCTGCTTAAACACCACATAACGATAATAAACAATTGAACCAGCATACCAGCGAGTAGTACGGATATCCATGCATCCCCTTTCGCTACGCTGTGCACCTTGCTTGTCAACCCTAACAGCCCGACACCAATTTGAGTCTGGATAATCAAAAATACAAGCTGCCCCGACGTAATTTGATCCTTGTTATTAGTCATCTTTCTGCTGCTCCTCCCCTGAAGATCGCTGTTGATCTAGTCTTTGTGGAGCTGGATCATTCGAACGCTGCTTCAACATCCATTGAGGTAACCGAATAATCGTATCCTTCCAATCCTTCCATCGAAACGGTGCTGCAGGGGAAAAATAAGGAGTCCCAAACGATTCTAATTTACATAAATGGATTACAATAATCATTAAGCTGTAGACAATCCCGAAAAATCCGAATAGCGATGCAGCTACCATAACAGGGAAGCGCAGCATTCGGACCGAAGCACTCATCTCATGAGAAGGTACCACGAAAGAAGCAATCGCCGTTAAGGCGACAACAATGATCATGGCGTTCGATACCATACCTACTCTGACAACCGCATCTCCGATGACGAGACCACCGACGATCCCAATCGTTTGTCCTACCGGCCCAGGGAGGCGAATGCCAGCTTCGCGAAGCAATTCAATCGTCAGCTCCATAAACAGCGCCTCAAGGATCGGTGGGTACGGAATGTGCTCAACACTGCTTTTGATCGGCATGAGCAAATCCTGTGGAACCACTTCATAATGAAAAGACACGACCGCAATATAATAAGCCGGAAGACCGATAGCGATGATAAAACTGAATAACCGGATGCATCGGATAAACGACGCTTGCAGAGAACGGAAACTATAATCGTCCGGTGATTGATAAAAGGCAAAGAAGGTCACAGGCATAATTAAGGCCGTAGGACTACTTTCAGTTAACAATGCGACTCGGCCTTCCAGCAAATTCGCTATGACTCGGTCGGGTCTCTCCGTATGCAGTAGCTGCGGAAAGGGTGAGAAAGATTTGTCTTCAATATATTCTTCGATAAATTCGGAAGATGTGATATTATCCGCGTCAATATTGCGTATCCTTTGATCAACTTCCTCGATGAGCTTGGGATTGGCCAAGTTCTGTAAATAGACAATCACCGCTTCACTCTTTGTTTCATTTCCAAGTTTATATCGTTTCACAACTAAATTTCGATTCTCGATATGTTTGCGAACGAGTTGTAGATTTATATTGACACTCTCCACAAAACCTTCGTGTGAGCCCTCCACAACTTTCTCATTGTTCGGTTCGGTGATATTTCGAACTTGACTCGATTTCACCTCAATAACAAAGCATTCTTCCATACCTTCAATAAAAAGAACTGCATTTCCACTAACTAACAAATCAATCACTTTCTCAAGATCACTATACTTGTTCGCACGCATCGCGATTATAATTTCTTCTAAATCTCCATCTCTTCTTAGCATTATCGGTTTTATTATTTCCTCACGAATTTTACTCTGGTCACACATGGTGTACATAAAGAGAAACTCGCTCGTATGCCCTGGGATCGATACCGTTTCGCGGACTAAATCATCTGTATGAAACAGCGCTTCTTTCAAATATTGAATATTCTCCTGCACTGTTGGAAATACCGGTTGGGGTGATAACGCGGACTTTTTTGACATAGGTCTGCTTTTTCTTTGGTTGTTATTTAACATTGTTTTAAAAAAGCCCATAACCCTGCCTCCTTGTCATCATATGATAGCTAAATTATATATTCCCCCTAAAATAGGCAAATATTCTATAGACTGGCTGTTTATAACGGTTGTTTAGTGCAAGGAGCAGGTCATGGAGTGGTGTGGTTTTAAATTTGACATAGAACAAAAAAGCTTCTCTCCTGTGTTAGAGAGAAGCCGATTTTTGTTTGAAAAGATTATACTTGAAATTCAAACTGCTTGGAGTACAGATGTGCATACGCTCCATCGCATGCAAGTAACGCATCGTGCGTACCTTGTTCCACAATACCGTCCTCCGTTAATACGATAATTCGCTCTGCATTGCGGATCGTAGATAGACGATGGGCAATGACGATAGTTGTACGCCCTTTTGCTAACGATTCTAGTGATTCTTTAATGATACTTTCACTCTCGTTATCTAATGCGCTCGTTGCTTCATCTAAAATGAGAACGGCTGGATTCTTTAAGAATACGCGAGCGATACTTAGTCGTTGCTTTTGACCACCAGACAGTTTGACGCCTCGTTGTCCGATCTCGGAGTAGTAGCCGTTTGGCAAGCTCATGATAAAATCATGCGCATTGGCATGCTTGGCTGCCGTAATAATATCTTCATCACTGGCTGCTGGATCTCCGTAACGGATATTTTCCATCACTGTTCCCGCAAAAAGATATACATCTTGCTGTACAATGCCTATTGTTTTTCTTAATGAATGAAGACAAATATCACGGACGCTGATCCCATCTAGTAACACGTCTCCATCTGTTACATCATAAAAGCGAGGTATGAGCGAACATAGTGTAGTTTTTCCCGCACCAGATGGACCAACTAAGGCAATGTACTCTCCTGGTTGTACACGAAGTGATAGGTTTTCTAAGACATTGTCCAGATGCTCTTCATAACGGAAAGAAACTTGCTGGAATTCAATCTCGCCATGTACTTTTGACAAGGTTTTAGCATTGGGTTTATTTTCGATAGCCGGCTTCAGATTCATGATTTCCATAAAGCGCTGAAAGCCAGTGATTCCTTCTTGAAGCTGCGTACTCATATGAGTCAATCGTTGAATTGGCTCTATCATAAAGCTGATATACAGTAAAAAAGTAATCAAATCCGCTAAATCTAAAGTACTGTTGACGATATTCGCACTACCAAAGATGATTACCGTGATCGAAATCAGTTGGATAATGGTTTCAAAACTATTGTAAAAAAGTGCTTCAGCCTTGTAAGTGTTCTTTCTGCTATCAAGGAAACGATTATTGGCTCGGTTAAACTTCTCGATCTCTACATGCTCGTTAGCAAACGATTTTACTACGCGGATTCCCGATAGACTATCCTCAACCTGTGCGTTGACGTCCCCTATTCGCTCTTTGCTTATTCTTAACGCCTTATTCAACATCTTATTGAAGTACAATGAAAATAAACCTAATAATGGTAAGAAGCAGAATACAGCTATCGTTAATGGTGCGTTAATTGAGAACAAAACGACAAATGCTCCAACAAATCGGACGAGATATTTGACATAGTCTTCTGGACCGTGATGATAAAGCTCGGACAGTAAGAGCAGATCATTTGTTATTCGAGACATGAGCTGACCTGTCTTTTCCTTATCGTAAAAGCCAGTGGAAAGTTTTTGCATGTGCTCGAATAGTTCGCTACGCATATCACTTTCCATACGCGCACCAACTTCATGACCTTTGTAGTCCACAAAGTAATTCCCAATATTCTGAATCGCAACTAAAACAAGCATCAGCCCACCAATCCAATACACTTCATTTATGGCAGTGGACAAGTCTCCTTCCAGAACATCTTTCGTAATATACCGAACGAGTAGCGGAAACACCAGAGTCACAGTAGATACGATAAAAGCGCAGGTCAATATCGTAAGAAACAATGTTAAATATGGTTTGTAATATGAAAAGAATTTTTTTACTGGAAAATGCATATTTTACCCCTTTTTGTGTTTATTTAAAAACACATATAAGGGGGTTCACTGTTTACAAACTAAAAAAGTGTTCCACCCTTATATGTTTGTATGGTTTGATTCGTCATGTTTTTCATGTATATTGCCTCCTTGTTCGTTAATATCTCCATTATAAAGGACTTCTTTTAGGTGTAAATAGTATACGCTTACTTACTTTGATTCGGTCTGCCGATCTGTTTTATCTAATCCCACAAATAGCATCCTCATACATAAAAAATAACAAGTGGAGAATACTCTCAGTATCAAATTAGCATCTGGAGATAATCACAATGACCAACACCAAACAAATATCCTTATTAGGCATTTTCTTTATAATGCTTCTAGCCCTAGGAATTACCAACCACGTCATTATGATCCCTATTTTGCTTCAAACCGCTGGTCGTGATGCTTGGTTCGGTGTTTTAATGTCGATGGTTTTACATATAGCTTGGGTATATATCATTTACTTTATAATGAAGCGGACAAATCGACAGCCCATATTTTCCTGGTTTAAGGAGCGCTTTGGCTCTGTGTTGACGTGGATTTTCATCATTGTTACTACCGTTTATTTCTTTCTCATGGCACTTGTCATGTTGAGGGAAACAACGACATGGCTTAAAGTATCTTACTTGCCGCGAACACCTAAATCGATTGTATCGATTATTATTATTCTCCTGTGTATCTATGTTGCCAATAAAGGAATACGATCTATTGCGATCATTTCTGGTGTCCTGATCCCATTCGTATGGATTCTAGGGCATTTTGTAGCTGTAGCAAATCTCCAATACAAAGATTACTCCTTATTAACCCCTCTCTTTGTTGATGGCTACAAACCTATGTTAAGAAGTATGGCAATTGGCTTCGGGGGTTTTATGGAGATCATTATCTTAATCTTTATTCAACAACATATGTCCCGCAAACTTAGTTACTTATCCATTGTCATTTTGTCTGTTTTGCTGGGCGGGCTTACCATCGGACCACTTATGGGGGCTATAGCTAATTTTGGTCCAGACATTGCATCGCAATCCCGATATCCTGCGTATGAACAGTGGATGCTGGTTACGATAACAAAATATATTACCCATGTCGACTTCTTCGCTTTGTATCAGTGGATGTCTGGTGCATTAATACGTATCTCCCTCTTCTTATTCATTATCTCCGGAAGCATTCCATTTAAAAAACCAAAGCGGCGCCTTCTTTTTTTATTGTTATTAGGTGCTTTATTAAGCGGTGTGTCATTAATCCCAAGTGTCGATCATGAGCTGGAAATGTACGTTTTGGGCAAATATTCTTCCGTTTCCCTTATATTTTTAACGGCATTCACTTTGGTTATCGCGTTATGTACTACAATTAAAGTCAAGACAAAAGGTGATTAGACGATGAATAACAAACCCCGAAATAAGATGTTTCGCAAAAAAACCAAACAAAACGAGAACGTTGTCAACAATGATTCTGTTTACGAAACACTGAACGAACAATCTTTGCGCGCTTTATTTGTAGATTCTTCCGATGTCATCATCACAGATTTCCCCACCAAGCAAGATGGAGAAATTTCAACATTAATTCTTCACAGTGAGGGAATGATCAATACCACAGTAATGACACAACATGTTCTACCTAATCTGGAATGGATGCTGGAAACTTTCACGAATTGGGAAGAACTCGCACTCGAGCTTAATAAATCGATGAGATGGAAACGGGTTAAACAGCAATCGGAAGTCGAGAAACTTTTGTTTATCGGGCACCTAATTGCATTTTTCCCTGAACAAAAATGCTTTTATTCGATTGATATTGCTCAACTCCCTAAAAGGCAGCCTCAAGAATCGAATACAGAAGTTTCAATTAAAGGTGCCAGGGACGGATTTACTGAAGATCTAAACACCAACGTAGCATTAATTCGTAAAAGGCTGCGAACAGCGTCCTTGCATAATGAACAATTTATCATCGGCGAACGAAGTCAAACCAGAGTATCTTTACTTTATATTTCGGATATTGCTCGTCCGGAAGTCATTGAAGAAGCAAAGAAAAGATTGATTAGCCTAAAAGTCGATGCAGTAATAAGCTCGGGACAGCTGGAAGAAGGGCTAGCTGATTCTACACTATCCATATTCCCGCTGTTTGACCATATTGGGAGACCAGATTTTTGCAGCGAAGTTTTGTTGTTAGGGCGTTTTGTTATTATGGTGGACGGATCTCCGATGGCATTAATCGCTCCATGTAATTTGCTTTCGGTATTAAAGTCGCCGGAAGACACTTATTTCCCTTACCATATTATTATTTTTGAAAGATTACTTCGGATTCTTGGTTTATCCATAGCTATTTTTTTGCCAGGCTTTTGGATCGCCTTGACTGCATTTAATATGGACCAGCTTCCATTCCCACTTCTTGCAACAGTTGCTAATTCAAGATATGGACTTCCATTTTCTACACCAGTAGAACTTATTTTAATGCTTGGTATGTTCGAGCTATTCAGGGAAGCAGGTATTCGTCTTCCTAAGGCAGTCGGCCAAACAATCGCCGTACTGGGCGGGTTGATCATTGGTGATGCTGCGATTCGTGCCGGTCTTACTTCCCCCACGATGCTCGTTGTTTCAGCCACAACGGCCGTCGCGACATTTACATTAGTAAACCAAACGTTGAGCGGGACTGTCAGCATCATCCGAATATATATACTCCTTTGCTCCTCCCTTTTCGGTATGTTAGGCTTCTTTATTGGTATGATGAGCATTGTAGCTTATCTATCCGTTTTAGAGTCCTTCGGTCTGCCTTATCTGGCACCTTATTCCCCTCTGACCTGGAGAGATCTGATGTCGGCCTTTATTACCAAGCCATGGGTTTTCAAGAAAAAGAGACCCGAGATGCTCAACACAATAGACAACACATCACAAGAAGGGGAAACTGGATGAAATGAGAGTTTACGTTAGATTAATAAAAATAACATCTGCATTGATGCTCCTGAACTTGCTTTGCGGATGCTGGGATATCAAAGAAGTACAAGACATGAATTATATAACCGCTCTGGGTATAGATTATGAGGATGGGAATTACATCGTATATACTCAAATGCTTGATTTCTCATATGTTGCAAAGGCAGAAACCGGGAAATCGGATAAGCCTGCTCAAGTATGGACTGGAAAGACTACGGGAAAAACGTTAAATTTGGCTATAAGCCAAATATTTAACTCAGCACAGGAACGAACCGTTTGGAGCCACATCTCATGTATTATCATGAGTGAAAATTACTTAAAAACTGATATTGTTAAAAACACCGACACGATCAACCGCTATCAGGAGGTTCGCTGGACTCCATGGGTATTTGGAACAAAAGAATCGATCGAACGACTATTAACGACAACGGCATTCTTTAATCTTTCCCCCTTGAAAACATTGTTACATGAACCATTGCAGGGATTTAAACAGAAGTCCTACATCGTTCCCGTTCGATTTTTTGATTTTTTTGCACAACTAACTGAACCGGCTAACACAGCAATACTTCCCAATGTGAACATTGATCCATCAACATGGAAATTAAATGAAAAAAAAGATCCGAAACTAATTATCGACGGTGCTTTTGCCATGTCGGAAGGAAAGTACAGCGGATTGCTTAATGATAAAGAACTATCGGGGCTACGTTGGTTACAAAAGAAAACGCGTCGTTCTCCAATAGCCGTTAAAAAAGACGGAGTGCATGCCGCTTTTATGTACCTGGAAGAACCGAAGATTCGGAGATCATTTAAAATGGTGAACGGCGTTCCTAGGTACCAAGTTCACGTCGATTTAAGAGCAAATGTAACTGAGGCGCTGACAGAAATATCGGAGACGGAAATCGAGAAGATAGCAGCTGAAATGATAAAACAAGAAATAGTAGATACCTATAACAATGGATTAAAAATAAAATCGGACATATACAGCTTGGAGCATCTTTTGTTTAAACAAAAGACTGGAATTTGGAAGAAATTGCAACAATCAGGTAAAGAGCTGCTCGATGAAAATTCGTTGGATTTGGTTACCGTAAAAGTCAATCTTGAGTATGTAGGAATGACGAAGTTACCTAAAAAGTCATAGCCGATATCCCTTGGGATCAGCTATGACTTTTTTACTTCCAGAGTAGACCATTGTCTGCTAATCTTGACTAAATCTCTCAATGAGTTGCGTATATTCCTCATACCATTGTTTCCATTCGTTTTCGCGTGATTCTAGAGTTGTATCATCCAGTAAAGCGCTGATAACATCCAAGCATACATGCCAACCAGCAAGATCTTTTGGGGTATGATCCGTAATTTGACTGATCTCTTCAATTAAGAAGAAATCACATCCTGTCATCGTTGGATAAAGTTCAAAACGTACGCGATCATTTCCCCAAGTATATTCCAATACAGAAAGATGCTTTAGCTCTAATATCTCCATTTCCTCAAACGTACCATCCTGCATGTCAAACTTAATAACTCCTCCTTTACGGAGATCTTCAACCCGAAGTTCGGGAAACCATTGCTTCAGTTTTTCATTCTCTGTTAACATAGCCCAGACCTTTTCATCCGAATGTTTCAGATTACGCTCGAATGTAGCAACATATCCTTCTTTAGCTTTTTGTATGACAGCTAACATGTTAATCCTCCTCAAATCGTATGATTAGTTACTATATCTCATGTTATAACTTTTTATTACTTGATCATTAGCCCGCTTCTTCTCCGTACCATAGCTGGCGGAAGCTTTCGCTTGATACTAAGAGCTCCTCAGCCGTACCCTCTGCTTCGATCTCTCCGCCTGCAAGAACAATGATATGATCAGCGTGGGATAGTGCCGCTTTACGGTGAGATACAACTAGGCAGGTTACTCCGCCCCGCTCACGGAACAGACGCTCCCATAGTTTGCGTTCTGTATCAACATCCAGTGCGCTGGACAGGTCATCGAACACATACAGCTGTGCATCGCGCACTAACATGCGGGCAGCAGCTGTTCGCTGGGCCTGACCTCCAGATAGCTTTACACCTCGAGGCCCAACGATCGTATCCAAGCCGTTCTGAAGATGAATGATGTCCTCTTCCATGACAGCTGAATGCAGCGCTCGCTCTAAACTGCCAGGCTGCTCCGTTACTCCCAGCAGAATATTGTTACGAAGCTTATCACTGTATAGCCGCGGGATTTGAGCGGTATAAGCGCTATGCGGCGGTATGAAAAAGTCTGCCGGGGACTCAATTCTTTCCCCATTCCAGCGGATCTCACCCGTTTCAGCCGGAAGAAGTCCGAGCAGTGTGCGCACGAGCGTTGTTTTACCGCTGCCAATCATACCGGTAATTACCGTGAAAGAACCTCGTTTCAGTGTTAGATCAATGTCCTGGATTCCGCGGCCTGTTTCCGGATAACGATAGGACAGGCTGCGTGCCTCTAGCACCTTAAGCATAGGAGCTTGGATGAACGGAGTAAGAAGGCCGTCCTCCGCGACCGAGATCGCCGGAGTTCCTTCTAATGTGTCGGAAGAACTATTATTTGCTGGATGCTTTGGACGCCCGATACCGATGTAGTTGGATGCCGTAAGCAGTGATGCCGGTGCACCCCTTAGCATCGATTTAATACGCTCAAAGCTTATCCCTAATTGTTTGTAATGGGTCATAAAGTTACCTACATTTGAAATAAGCTGCGTGACGAAAGTTAAATAATACACGAACAGAGACAAGTCACCTACAGTAAAGCCGCCGCTGCGCATTTTATAACCAGCCAGTACCAAAATCAGACCGGTACCTAGATTAACGGAATTCGTAAAAACAGACGAAAGCGTCTCCGTGAGAAGTTTATCTCTGACCATCGACTGACGGCGATTCTCGCTAAGCTTAACGAATCGGTCGACAACGCGTTTCTCCGCACCTGCGACTTGAATGGCCTGCACATTGGCGAACATTTCGCTGATGGCTCCTGTTACCTTGGCGGTGGATTCCCGACTTGCAGCCCGGTATTTCTGAATTCGGGTGGTCGCAATCTGAGCCGCTGTCACAACGAGAATCAACGGTACGAATACCAGCACCGTCAACTGTAGATCTATAGAAATCAAGATCCAGCTTGCTACTATGACAAACCCAACAAGACCTAGCGTATCAACGGACCAACTTGTGGCCTCCTCCGCCTGTTCCACATCATCCCGAAAGTTGCTGATAGCCTCACCTGGAGAACAGGGTATCGCCTGGGCACCTGGTTGTTTAAGTACATGGGAGAGCATATTCCGCCTTACGAGAGCACTGACACGAAAACGAAAATGAACATCCGTCATAAAGCCCCCATATATCAAAGCAATTCGTCCCAATGCCGCTCCGACCAACAAAGCCGCGATGCCCCACACGCCATAAAATAAAGTATAAGTACCTTCCAAATGATCAAAGAACGCTTTCGTCAGCAATCCAGGAACGAGAGGTGCCATATGAATCAGCGACCAAGCCAGAAGGTTCAGCAAATACAAGCTGGGCCGATACATAATAAGCCGCCAGAAAAAATGTCTTGTTTTCACGCCAGCACCTCCTCCATTCCAACAGCAAGCATTCGGCTGAACCTGGATTCCGGATCGGCAGCCAGTTTCTCGCGATCACCACTCTCCATGGTCCGCCCGTTCTCAAGAATAAGAATACGATCCGCTCGCTGCACTGTAGCCAGACGGTGCGCGATAATAATACACGTCTTCTCGCGCAGCAAACGTGTTATTGCTTCCTCAATCCGGGATTCCGTCAATGGGTCTAAACGCGAAGAGGCTTCATCAAGAATAACAAGTCCTGGTTCAGTCAGGAATACCCGCGCAAAAGCCAGAAGCTGTGCTTCACCAGCCGAAAGGCTGCCTCCTCCTGATGCCAAGCCCGTATCCAGTCCGTCTTGGAGAGCATTGTACCAATCTCCAAGTCCTAACTGATTCAGCACTTCTACAATCTGTTTGTCCGGTATCCCGTTATCAAACAATGTCAGATTGTCCCGTACAGAGCCTTCTAATATCTCGATGTTCTGTGTTACCATCGCTACTTTTCGTCTTAACTCGTGAAGCTTACAGCTGCGGATATCCGTACCCGCGATCTCGATGCTTCCCCATTGTGGATCATAAAAACGCAATAAAAGGCGAGCAATCGTCGTTTTTCCGCTGCCGGTGCGCCCCAATAGTCCCAGCGTCTGTCCCGGTTCCAGAGAAAGGTCCAAATTATCAAGCGTTGTCTGTCCATCTTCCTCGTACGAGAACGTAAGACCGCGGAACTTCACAGACAGCGGCCCATTAGGAAGTGGCGCACCCGGTCCATCTTTAATCATCGGCTGGATGGCCAGCAGGTCCCGAACGCGCAGCAGACTGGCATCGGCTTTCTGCAGATCCTCGAGCTGGGTACGGATCTTCTCAATTGGCTTGGCGAGCAGCTCTGTGTAATAAAAGACAAGATAAACAGTTCCGATCGTCAGGCCACTCTGTCCACTTTTCCACAGGATGGCGCATACGATAAAGGCTGCTGCATTACCTAAAGCGAACACAAGAATCGTTGTACTCCACATCATGAAAAAACCGAGAAAAGCCCTTACCCGCACCGGCAGCATACGGCGTGACATTTCATAAAAGCGATTCATGACATATCCGGCTGCACCGTTCGCCCGAATGTCCTCCGTCCCTTCCAAATGCTCACCAATAAAGCCATAGAAATCAGCGTTCAGCTGTCTCCACTGCTTCCAGATTGGAATGGCAAAACGGCGAATGTATTGAATAACATACACGCTACCAATGACAAATACGGTCATGACAAGCCCGATCCACACATTTTCCCTATACAGCAATACAAGTATACCGATCATGAGCATCAGATTTCCGAACAGATGAATGATGAAGCTGGAGAAGAAGTTCGCCAGTGCATTAACGTCTCCATCCACTCTTTCAATCAGAGAGCCGGAGGTTTGTGTTTTATGGAAACTCATATCCAGGGAGAGACAGTGTTCTACGAGTTCTGAGCGGAGTTTATTGGTTGTTTTCCAACCCAAGTTCTCACTAAAGTATGCGGCTGCCACAGAGATTCCTTGCTGAAGAACAGAGAATACAATGAACAAACCTGCTGCGTAATAAAGGGGTGTCAGGCTGCCTTCCCCTTGTGCCGTATCAATAAAGTAACGAATAATCTGAGGATTGACGAGCTGCAATCCTATGGAAAAGAATAGGAGCACGGTTAAGCCAGTTAACAGCTTCCGCTGCGGTAATACATAACGAACAAGCATATCCCGGTACATACCAAGACTTTTATCTTTCTTGTTGAGATCATTCTGTGGTTCTTCTCTCAAATAAACACTTCCTTCCAGTATGTAAATTCAAGATTGATCGGATTGAATGTACGCCATGTTCCTAGTGTAGAAGGTACGGGTTAGATGAGGGCTGCTGTCTTTGCTGAAAGAACTTCATGCGGGGAAATCGTTTTCAAGTTGCAAAATAATGACGTATTTCATTATACCTTGGCTAAACCGAATAGAATACAAATATTTACTATTACCTCTATATGCAGACGCGTACAATTACAGAAAGCTTAAATAAAAAGAAGCCATACCTTTATACTTAAGGCCATGGCTTCTATCATTTATTAATCTATATCCTCACGCGCTTAATAACTTCTTAGCAGTGCATGCTGGCAAGCAGTCTGCAGATCTCTCCATGTTCGATTCATTGTACTGTTCTCCATAGCAGCCGACAAACCGAGCAGCGGAAACAACTCTTGCCCGCATCTTAACGACACTTGCGCCGTAGAAACGCATTGTCCAGACACCCATTCTTCCATTTTCGGAGAGAGTTGTCCATCCTGCAGCAGGTCATTCCAGGACGTAACGATACTTTCATGAAAGGCGATTTCACTCTGCTGTAAAGCTTCTTGCTGTTCCTTCAATTTACTTAGAACGTATGGATGATCTGTCTTTTGCTCCAATAACTCTTGAGCTGATTCCAGAAAATGCTGTGCAATCCCTAGCGTAACGGCTGCGAAAGATGCTTGTGCAAAGGGCAGGAATGGATACTTATAAATCATTTCATTCTCGTAAGCCTTCGTTTCCGTTATATCAAACGTCATGTCATCAGGCACGAAAATATCCGTAACCGAAATAAGATGGCTGGAGGTCGCTTTGAGTCCAAATGCGTTCCAGTCAGGATCAATTTGTACTTGCTCCGGCAAAAAAATGAACGAGCGAATCTCCTGATCCTCTCCTGATCTGGTATCCCCGGTTGACCCATTCGATTCCACCATCGCATTCGCTGTAAACACCGTCGCATGGGTGGAACCACTGCAATATTTCCAGCTCCCGTTAACCAGGAACCCACCTTCTACACGGCATGCTGTTCCGGACGGAGTGCCACTGCCGGCAATGACCGCTGTTTGATAGGCATATACTTTCTGACTTACTTCAGGAGTCATAAATGACGCAAAAAAACCTCCACCGGCACCGATGGTGACCAGCCATCCAAAACTACCATCAATCCGTGAACAATTCTGAAAGATCTGTACGGCTTCCGGTAATGAAGTCATTCGTCCTTCCAGTTCATTGGGCACAAACAGATGGAACAACCGAAGATCGTAAATGAGCTGTAGCACTTCCTCGGATGCGATCCCTTCCTGCTCCATTCGTAACGATTGTTCTCTTATATTATTCATTTGTTGCTGTGTTAGAAGCATCTCTCCACCACTTTCGTCAATTTCGTTACTCTTATTCTATCATGAGTATCCTCGTGATCTCTAACCAATGAAAAACGCCCCTAGCAGGGGCGCTATCAAATAATAAGGGATTATTGGTTATTATCATACTGTGGTGCTTCCTTATAAAATAGGTGACAGCAGACGCGATATAGACTCTTTAATCCGAATCCATCGCGAGCGTTCCAAATAGTTCTCTAACGTTAGCAATGTGGATACGGAAATATCCTGCCTGAATTCATGACTTAACTGCTGGGCTATTCCTTCATCGTATACAAAAGCATTCACCTCAAAATTAAGTTTGAAGCTTCGAAAATCAAAATTGGCTGTTCCCACAGATGCGATTTCTTCGTCGACCACCAATGTTTTCGCATGGATAAATCCATTGCTGTATAGATAGACGTTCGTGCCAGCCTTTAGCAGTTCTCCAATGTAAGAAAGTGTAGCCCAATACACAAATATATGATCCGGTTTATCCGGAATCATTATATTCACTTCTACCCCGGACAAGGAAGCAACTTTCAAGGCGTCAAGGACACTTGCATCCGGAATAAAATACGGCGTTTGAATGTAGATGGACGTACGAGCCGAGGTGATCAATTTTAAATAACCGTTCTTAATATGCTCGTACTCCGATTCGGGACCGCTGGATACAATCTGAATGCCCACATCGCCTTTGGCCGGGATATGAGGAAACAGACTTGGGAAGTAAGTAATATCGTGCATATTGGAAGCCTGATTCCAATCCAGTATGAACCTGGTCTGTATTGAATACACGGCTGTTCCTTCAATTCTAAGATGTGTATCCCGCCAATAGCCGAATTTAGAATCAAGTCCGAGATATTCATCACCTACGTTAAACCCGCCCACGTAACCGATTTTACCATCAATAATGACCAGCTTGCGGTGATTCCGATAATTCAGACGAATATTGATAAGACGAAATTTGGACGGGAAGAATGCTTCAGCTTGTCCGCCGGCATCACGAAGATCTTTCAGAAACTTTTTATTGATCCGTCTGGAACCAAGCTCATCATACAGTACACGGACTTTAACGCCTTCTTTGGCCTTCTTGGTCAACAACTCGATCAGTTGTCTGCCCAGATTGTCCTTCTGAATAATATAGTACTGAACATGGATAAAATCTGTAGCCTCCTCGATATCTCTAAACAAAGCTGCAAACTTCTCTTTACCATCCGTATAAATCTTCACCTGATTATCTTCACTGAGCACAGCTTGATTATTAAGCAGGTTCATGGTGATTAAATCTTTATAAAGAGCTGAAGAGTAATTCCGGAACTGAAACTGGTCCGTTCGAAACTGTGACACTTGGGATTTCAAGCCCCGATCCAAACCTCTTTTTTTAATGTCGTCCCAATAAAACAACTTCTTGCGTCTGAAGTTCTGAGCAAAAAATAAATACAGCACAAAACCGGCGATAGGAATTAACAGCAGCACCAGCAGCCATGCCCACGTTGCCCCGACGTCTCTTCTCTCCTGAAAAATTACGACGAACGCAAGTACAATGTTCAAAAAAATAATGAGCCCAGGCAGCCATGTTGTGATGTTCATATCAATCTTCCTTCAAATATATTTTATGTATTAAACTTTCTCCATATCCAATGGATGTAGGGTATCAAAACATAAGCATACCAATATGATGGCATGGCTGTCTAGATTATAGCCACAATCTTATTTAATTGACATTGTGTATGGGTTAGTTGCCACTTTCTATGGAAACCTCTAATATCACCTTTCGTACATTCTAGTTGCTTCTATATCGCTCGGTAGTATTGGCTAGAACATTTAATAACTCTGCCCGCTTCTCAAAATGATTCTGGCAGCTCTCAATGATCTCCGCAAGCTGAGTCCGAAGTTCATCTTCCTCCACATTTAGAATAGACTCACCATGTACAAGCTTCTGAAGTTCATCTACCATGGTTTTTTCTTCAAAATGGGTTTCGCTCAGACCTTCCAGAGCAGACTTGAGGATAGCATATTGTGCGGACCGAGGGTTAGATGTACCACCTGCAGCTTTTACTCCATTCTCGTTCAGTGAGATGCTGTAATATCGCATGGCAGTGAGCTCTCCCTCATAATCCAGCAATTCGTCATGAATGAGCTCCCGCACCCGATATTCGATGAAAGAATCCGAAACTCGCTGCTCTGAATACCCAATCATTTGTCCGATAATACGGGCTGATTTCTTGAAAGTACCATCCAATGCGCCTAACTCCAGTGCGGCCTCCAAAATATTGCGATCGAAATAACTTTCCGGTACGGTCTGCAGCTTCTTATCTTTAAGAACCCGAAGCGTACCTTGTTCGGCACTCAAGCGAAACCAATCTTGAGCCAGTTCATCTTTGAACTGTAAAGTAAGAGTCTGTTCACTACCGTAAAGAAGCGCCAGTTTACTATGTACAATTTCACCTGTATGAGAATATTGAACCGTCTCGGAACTTAAAGCGTCGATTGTATGAATAACAGAAACATGAGCCTCTCGAGGCAGTGCAGCAATTAATCTTCTGAGACCCGTTTGCTCTGCAGCAGAGCCGCCTGCCCAAATGACAATTGGAAACTTGGCTAGCTGTTCCGGCATCGTCTTCCAGGCAAATGCTGCTTTCATATGGGTATCTATTAACTCGTCACGCTCTTCTGTCCCAGAGAACCTCTCGCGGAACCAGCTCATTCGATCTGCAGCTCCTTGAGGATCACGATCATCTGGTAGAGGTCCCACCATCAGATTATCTTCCAGCATGACAGGCACCTCACCCGGATGATCGCGAAGCGCCATTCGAAGGGAGCCTAGCGAGGATGCATCGAAGACGATATGAACCCGCCGAACCTCACCATGAAATTTCAGAGACTCTTCTATGTATGATTCATTCGCGAATCCCCACTCCGAATCAAACGCCCACAAAAACTGTTTCATTCGTTCATGCCGATCCTCAGCCAGCACCCTAGCGGCATTGGTGTTCATCATTGATTTTAACTTTAACAGTTTTTCATAGAAGTGATTAATAGCCGTACTTCGACCACTGCGGTATTCTTCCCGGGTAAAGCTATCTCTGGGTTTAAGCTCAGGATCATAAATGGTCTGCCCTTTCCAGCCGGAGTAGGCAAAAGTGCGAGCTATACCGACAGCACCCAAGGCATCCAGCCTGTCCGCATCCTGGACAATCCTGCCTTCCAGCGTTGCAGGAGGCTCACCTGTATGGTTACCAAACGACATTGTAGCGATAATATCTAGAACATGTGTTTGTATATCTGTTGCAACGCCGGCCTGCTTAAGCCAGTTCAACACTTTATTCATTCCAGCTTCTTTTGACTCGTTCAGCTTCTCATCTGCAATATCGTGCAGCAGTGCAGACAGCTCGCATATGTATTCATCTGCGCCTTCTGTCATAGCGAGCATTTTGGCGGTCCGGGTTACACGGACGATATGCCACCAATCGTGGCCGCTGCTGTCATGCTCCAGTTCTTTTCTTACAAAAAGTCTTGCCTGTTTCAGTACTTCATCGTGTTGATTGTTCATAACGATATAGCACCTCCTATGTATTTTTTACTCATTAAATTACTGATAAAGTACTGAGGCATATAGCCGGTCACTTCCCGTTCTTCTCGGGTGGTCATTTTACGGTCACCGAACACTTGTTCTCTACCCATTAAAAGTACACCACTGAACCATGGTCAGGAGTAACAATAGTTGTCAGAGTTACTTGATCACATTCAATAGAGATCAGCTTCAACTACTCAGTCCCCCGCTTTCGCTGGCTCAGAAGATAAATGATCAATAGAAAGGTAGATGTAAACAGCATAGACCATCTGATAAAATAGAAGTCATTCAAGTGCGGAGAAGTCAACATTTCCACGGTATGAGAACGTACATTCTCATCGATTGCTATCTTGCCCTATTATACATCACGTGGACGATAGGCATAGTCAACGGCGCCCAGTATGAATAGAGTCAACCCTATAATCCATAGAAACATTCCACTGAGAGTGAAACAAATTCCAAACTCCGGAAATGGTAATGAATACTATCCAAATTAAAAAAGCCTTCTCCCCTTAAGTCTAGGAGGAAGGCCCATGTGTTCTAACTGCTTATTTTTGGCTGGCCGTGGACTTGGAGAAAGCTATAAACAGTATTCCAAAAACTAAACCTCCAAATAACCTCGTAACTTCAACTGCAATATCGCGTAGATCAGCTCCGAATCTTGAATCTCGTTCTCTTTAATCTGGCGGATACAATCCTGAACGTCCAAGCGTATAACTGCGATATTCTCATAATCTTCAAGCTGCTGATCCTTGGTACTAATCACTTCTTCGGTATAATAAACATGGGCAATCTCATTACATCTCCAAGAAGCGGGAAACAGCTTTCCAAGATAGATCATAGTGCCGCACTGCATTCCTGTCTCTTCTAAAAATTCACGTCGTGCAGCCGCTTCCAAATTTTCTCCTGATTCTACACCTCCGCCCGGTAGCTGTACGACATGGCAGTCTACCGCTTTTCGGAATTGACGGATCAAGATGAACTGGTTGCTATCTCTGGCCAGAATAACAACGGATTCCGGATTTTGTTTGGAGAAATACACCTTGCCATATCTATCCTCGTAAATCGTCACGCCATTCTTGCTAAGTAAGATCTGCTTATCTTCCATTGTTTTAGTCTCCAATTACAAATACTTGATAAACCATTGGCATGCTTCTTCCATCATACTCTCAGATACAAAGTGTCCTACACCATCATGAACGGATAACTTTAAATGATCAGGCTTCCGTGCATATACGCTTTTTAACTCCCTATATAGATCAATGGTGTATTTTTTAGGCTGATCCAAGTCCAGATCTCCCGAAAGTATAAGGAGTGGCTTGGGATAAAAGTTCTTAATTCGTTTTTCCGGATCAATTTCCGCTATGTTTCTCATAATTTTCAAGGTTTCTTCATGCGTTTTACACAATTCGTCCGACCATTTCGAATAGGTTGAGGTCTCAAGCCATACATCTTCGAAGCGTTTGAGAAAAGAAGGTAATCCGATCATAGGGATGGCTGCTTTCACACGATCATCCTGCGCTAAAATGGAGTATGTCGCGTATCCCCCCATGGACATGCCGGTCACACCGATTCGCTTGGTATCTGCTCTTGGATCATTGTAAAGATTCTCAATAATAAGGCTTATATCTTTGCAGCTTTGTTGAACCACTTCAATCATATGCAGCCACGTATCCAGACCGGTATCCGGCGGATAGACTTGTCTCGCATCCATTGCCCGGATAGACTGTCGTTCTCCATGATCCATTGCATCAAAAGAAATAAAGTATATGCCTTGCTCTGCCAGTCGGTGACCCAACTCAAGACCTTGCTTTCGGCTTCCATAATAACCGTGAAGATAGATGACTACAGGCATAGCCTTCAGCCCTTCAGGATATACCGTAAATAGAGGGATATTTTGAATATTGTATTGTTCAGTTATTATTCGTTTCATATCAATCTTACCTTTCAAATATATTGATATCAATCAATAGCACTCGCCAAAAGACTCTGGTCAAACTCATCCTTTAAAATCGAATACAAATAAGAGTCATGATATTTCCCTTTGTGATACATATGCTCCCGTAAATGCCCTTCCTTAATCATGCCGTTTCGGATCATCACACCGGCTGATCCAATGTTTTCCGGTCGACAGGTTGCATAAATTCGATGAGCACCCAACTCTTGAAATCCTAAGGTTAACATGGCTTTAGCCGCTTCCGATGCGTATCCTTTGCCCCAGTAATCCGGATGAAAACAATAGCCAATCTCCGTATTCTTTCCTTCCATATGTAACCCGCAGCCGCCAATGATCTTTCCATTCTCCTTAAGAGAAACGGCGAGTTCATATCCTACACGCGGCACAGCTTCCTGCATAGCTATCACACGGTCGATATATTCCTGTGTCTCTTCCTCGGTGTTAGGACCCCAGATCATATACTCCACAACCTTCGAATTGGAGGCATACGTATGAACTTCCTGCCAATCTTCCTTGGTAAAATCACGGATCATTAACCGCTCTGTTTCAATATACATACCCAACCTCTCCCGATACAAATTTTTGGGTTTTCTTTCCGTTATCATCGTGTTCTTTATATTCACCTTTTGTGTATTCCGATATAACTTTGGTCCAGAAATGCTGTGCAGGTATATTCGTTGCTAATTGGAACACTTCCCATGCTCCTAGATGTAGATCAAACAACTCTTTGGCGACTTGTTTACCAACACCAGACCGGCGGTATTTTTTCATGATGAAAAACTCGGCCATGGAGAAATACGTCTTCTCCTCCGTTTGAATTTGTCTAACAAGAGCAAAACCGCCATATTTACCGTTTATCTTCACGAGATAAGGAAACCGAATGGCTGTTTCCGTCCAATAGCTATCCAAGTAAGGATCGTAACCAAACATCCCGTCGCCTTCCACATCAATATCGATAAATTCCGAAAAGTCGTAGAAGTAAAACTGCATTAAATTTGCAAAAATATCTTTTTCCTCTTTGGTAGCAAGATATAATTCATAATCCATTTTGATCATCACATTCCTTATAATAGTGTAACCTGAGCATCATACCTGTAACGTTTTGTATTCCCAGGATTTGTTCTCTATTGTATCATCAAAATAACTTTTAAATGTTATAATTTGTAATCACGAATGCTTAGCACACAAAAAAACCGAAGAGCTTAAGGCTCTACGGTTTTATGTATGGGCATGAGGATGAACAAAAACTCAACAATCACTTCCTAATAATAGTACTTATTATCTTGAAAGGGATGGAACTATACTATGAATTTAGAACAACGCAAAGCTTGGAATGCGAATCATAAGCAATTAACGAGTATCATTGCAAAACCGGCTGAACATCAACAAGCAGTACAATTATTTTTAAAGCAGCACGCTTTATTGTATTCATCGAAGATGACAGGATCAGAGATTCAAAGTCTGGAGGATGAACTACTAACAGACATTAAAGAAGAAACATTTCGAACTTATCCTGTGCGTATGACGGACACCAGCAATTCGATCATATGGCATATTTGGCACAGCGCCAGAATTGAAGATATGACAATGAATATTCTGGTTAACGGTAGTGAGCAAGTTCTCATCACAGAAGATTGGCAGCATAAGATGAAAGTTCCCTTCCATCATTCGGGAAATTTTTATTCATTTGAACCGATCTATTCGTATCAAGCATAAGGTTCAATGATCCACTCAGCTATGCATCTGACACTGTATACGGTCTTAAATAACGGGACAGTATTCCGTGTTTAGGTGACAGAAGGAAACTGAGCAGGAATACAATTCCGGTGGCAAATGCCATTGATCCGGAAATGGAGGTGTCTAGCCATACCGCAATGTAGTACCCAGCGACCGCCGATACAACACCGAATGTAGCACTCAGCACTAACATGATCGACATACGATCAGTCCATAAGTAGGCAGCGGCAGCTGGCGTAATTAACATGGCAACGACCATAATCGCGCCTACCGCATCAAATGCAGCAACGGTTGTCACAGATACAAGTGACATAAACACATAATGCATAAGAACAACGGGTATGCCGATACTTGCCGCTAGTGCAGGGTCAAATGAAGTGATCTTCCATTCCTTATAAAATGCGAGAATGACCAAGATAACGACCAGCAATACGATAGACAAAATAAATGTCGCCTCTGGAACTTCTCCAAGCCAAGGAACCTGGATTTTGTTCCACGGCACAAAGGTGATCTCACCCATCAATGCGTGCTTCACATCCAAGTGGGCATTCCCAACTTGGGTGGCAATAAGAATGACTCCAACCGCAAACATCGTTGTAAACACCACTCCGATGGAGGCATCCTGCTGAACACCTCGTGAGTGAAACCACTGCACAAGCACGGCGGTCAACAAACCGGCAATGATGGCTCCTACCAGCATATGTGTTCCCCTAAGCTCCCGGGTGATCAGAAAAGCGGTAACGATGCCGAGCAGAACCGTATGGCTGATTGCATCGGCCATCATTGCCATTCGGCGCAAAATAAGAAATACGCCGATAATACCGCATGATAAGCCGACAAGAGAAGCGGTAAGTAATATCCACGCTGTATAACTCATCTTAATCCGCCTCCTTAATTGAAACGGTCTGTCTGGACCAGACTTGAGCTTGCCCAGCATGCTGCTTTTTCTGCGAGCGAAGCTGCAAGGCTTGAATCAGCAGACCTTTCTCTGCGCCGAACACAAGCGATATAACAAATAATACAGAAGATGAGACGACGATGAACGGACCGGTAGGCCATCCTTTGCCAAGCGTGCTGATCATCGTTCCCGTCATTCCCGCTCCCCCGCCGAATATCGCCGACAGGATAACCATCCATTTAAAGGAGTGTGTCCAGTAGCGGGCGCTGACAGCCGGAATGATTAGCAGTGCCGACATCAATATGACGCCTACTGCCTGAATGCCGATGACGATTACAAGTACAAGAACGGCCAAGTAAACAGAGTTCATAAGACGGCCGGACAAACCTAATCCTTTGGCAAAATCAGGATCGAACAAGAACAGCTTCCATTCCTTGAAGGCGATGAACACAACGAGCATGACGAGCACCGCAAGCATCAACATCGTATAGACATCCTGACGCACCATAGAAGCCGCCTGGCCAAAAATAAAACTGTCCAGACCACTCTGGTTACCGCCGGCCGAACGGTTAACGATGGTCAGCAACATGATTCCAAGGCCGAAAAATACCGACAGAATCATGCCCATAGCCGTATCTTCCTTGATCCGGGATGAAGATCGAATCCACTGGATCATGAAAGCACCGATCAAGGCACTTATGGCTGCTCCCGTGATCATTATAGGCAGACTTTTCGTGCCGGATAGTGCAAAGGCAATTACGACACCAGGCAAAGCTGCATGAGATAACGCATCACTCATCAGGCTTTGTCGTTTCCAATACGCTAGGCATCCAATTACGCCAGCTGCCATCCCAAGAATCAATGTACTTAAGAGAACCCATTGTGTATTCGGTGACAAAAGCGTGTCCATTCTTTACGCCTCCTTCATCCAGCGCAATGCCCCGCCATAAGCTTTGTACACATTATCCTTCGTAAAGACGTCCTCCGTCTTGCCATGGGCCACGACACCTCGATTTAGAAGCAGCACATGATCGAAATAGTCCTCTACGGTTTGGAGATCGTGATGGACAACCATCACAGTTTTGCCTGACATTTTCAGCTCTTTTAGTGTCGTCATGATGGCACGTTCTGTTGCTGCATCTACGCCAGCCAGCGGTTCATCCATGAAATATAAATCCGCTTCCTGAACCAAAGCACGAGCCAGAAACACCCGCTGCTGTTGTCCCCCGGATAGCTGACTGATCTGCCGCTCCGCGTAGTCTGCCATCCCCATTTGCTCAAGCGATGCCATGGCTTTTTCCTTGTGACTGCGCTTAGGCCATTTCAGCCATCCAACCTGACCATACAGTCCCATCATGACAACATCCAATGCATTGGTCGGGAAATCCCAGTCCACTGACCCGCGCTGCGGCACATATCCAACGCGTGTCTTTGTCTTGCTGAGTGTAGAACCGAAGAAGCTGACGGTGCCTGAAAGTTTCGGATGAAGCTCAAGCATGACCTTTAGAAGCGTAGATTTCCCCGCACCATTCGGCCCTACGATACTGGTCAGCGAACCAGGCTGAACATCAAATGTGACATCGTTCAGCACTTTGTTTTTACGATAAGATGCCGTTAATCCTTGAACATTAAGTACAGACATAATCACTCACCTTTTCCTGTTAATGCTTTATAAATCGTGTCCACATTATGGCGATACATTCCGATATAAGTGCCTTCTGGCGTTCCCTCTTTACCCATTGCATCCGAGAACAGTTCTCCGCCGAGTTTAACTTCCAGTCCTTTGCTTGCCGCTCCTTCAATGACCGCTTTAATCGAATTTGGATTAATGCTGCTTTCCACAAATACGGCTGGAATGCTGTATTCGAGCAATATTTGAATGGTCTCGTCAATATCCGAAATCCCGATTTCATCTTCGGTGCTCAGTCCCTGAAGGCCAACAACTTTCATATCATGCATTCTTCCAAAATAACCAAAAGCATCGTGCGCAGTGACAATGACACGCTTGTCTTTCTCGATCTTCGCCAGCTTATCCTTAGATTCTTTACTCAGAGCGTCAAGCTCTTCGAAATATTTAACCTTATTACTTTCAAAGTATTCTGCGTTATCCGGAGAAAACTTCTTAAGCTCTTCAACGGCAGAGTCTAGAGCTTTCTTCCACAAATCTAGATCAAACCAAATGTGCGGATCTACGGCATTGGCATCATCCGTCAGCAACTGATCTTTCGGTATGACTTCACCGATAGCAAGAACAGGTCTGCTCTTACCGATCTGCTCGAAGATTTCCGACATATTCCCTTCAAGATTCAGACCGGAGTAAAATACGACGTCACCGCCTTCGAGCTTCTGGATATCCCCTTGTGTTGCGTTATACAAATGCGGATCCACGCCAGGACCCATCAGACTCTGTACACTCACTTTGTCACCGCCGATAACCGAAATCGGCTCCGCAATTTGTGCAATGGTCGTCACAATCTGGATCTTCCCGTCCACTGATTGCCCATTAGCCTTCTCTTGACGAGCAGAACATCCTGCGAGCACAAGTGAAAACCCTAATGCCATAATACTCATGAACTTTGCTGTTTTTTGATACATCTTGTTCTTCACCCTCTTCTCCTCCTAATATGTATGGGAAGTTTTGTATAGTGTGCCCTCATAAAACAAATATGGACAACAACAAATATTTTTCCCTAAGGCAAAATATATTCTAACTCCAAGGTAATTTCAAAATAGTTATTTGTCAAGAGGTCATATCTTTAAGAAATCTGCATAATCCGACCTACACAAGGATCTGATAGTAAAGAAGAAACTCCTTATAACATGCGTAATATCAGCCTAAACAGCACAAAAAGTCACATATACAGCAGCATGTTTTTTTCATTAGGCAAACATTTTTAACTACATGAAAAAAATTTAAAATATGACTCTAAACAGAAATGCAACACAAAAAAGCTCCCATTCAATAATTATTCGACCGAATATTTCAGGCCTGATAATTATTGAACAGGAGCTTTTCTATTAATAATTGATTTATGGAAGCTCTAGTACTCATGTCCGCGCACTTTAGCATATATCATAAGATCCATAAGCTCGCCGTTGCCGTCTCTCTTCCAATTCCGGTTAATGCCTTCAAGTGAAAAACCAGCCCGCTCCGCCACATGTTGACTGCGAGTATTTTTGTAATCGATTCGAATCTCAACCCGATTAGCCTCAAGTTCACGGATGGCGTAATCCGTAATAGCGGTCACAGCTTCAGTCATCAGTCCTTTTCCAGAACATGAGCTGCGGATCCAGTACCCGATCTCAAACCTACGTGCTTCCCAATCGATTCGGTGTAAACCACTGCTGCCCACGAAGGACCCTGTCTCCTTATCAAAAAGATGCATCACCAGATCCGTTCGTTCCAGAAAATTCAATCTGGCTTTGCGTACAAAAGCTTCCGATTCTTCCACTGAGGGAATGTTATTCGCAAAAGGAAGCCACCTACGCAGATCCTCCGCACTCTCCCTGACTGCTTCGTTAACAGCCACACCATCACCCCATAACGGAGCGCGAATAAGCAGTCGTTCCGTTTCAAAGCTTTCAGGAAACTCAAGCAGTATCAAGCTCATAATTCTATGCCCCCTCATCAATTGAATAAACGAATCTGTTTAATCTGCGTCAGGATCCGGTCCAATCTTTTTCTAGCATCCGTTCGGTGATCTGGAAGAAGATCGATAGCAGACATAGAGGCAATCTGCTCCACAACAGCATCGATGCTCATCGTATCGGTGTCCAAATGATGACCAAACACTTCATGAGATAAGCCATGAATACAACGGTCAATTTGCTGAGCTGGCCAGCTATCTGATCCATCCCCCCGACTTCTAAGCCGCTTGAGTAAGACTTCCTTCGAAGCACAAAGCGTGTAATGATGTATATTCACACCTTCGCGCCTTAACCGGGCGACAATCTCATCAAAGTATTGAGTATCCGTAATCGTCATAGGTACGATAATGATTCGAGATGACGTCTCATCTAAATAGCGCAGCATAGAGTAGTTAAATTCTCTCCACATAGGGTAATGCTGAAAATCACTTACTTTAGATTCGTCCGGTACATTTTTACGTATAAAATAACCTGCATTCTCGGGATCGTACAAAAATGAGTCGGGGATTCTTCGATTCAGTTCGTAAGAAGCCTGGCTTTTTCCCGATCCAAAAGCGCCGTTGATCCAAATAATCATAATTTCACTCCGATATTTATTTTTAATCGTTTAGTTAGTCAATTGCCTTAGCAGGTTCATCATAGCGAGAGTAATCTATAAATCTGGTACCTTGATAGGTAAGTATACCAATATCCCCCTCAACAAGCATCCCGAATTTTTTGGCCTTCACTTGAAACTCCTGCCGTGAATGATCTTCAAATTCAAAGGTAATGTAATAACTTGTCGATGCTCTTGAATTACCAGATCCACCCCAAACTTCCGTCCGTTTAGTGATGATCTCACTTGGCTTGTTCAACATTTCAGCCGCATTGTTAGATGACCAAGTGAACAAGCCTTGAACTCCTTTGGCAAGAACAATGACAACAACAACCACAAATACAATGCCAACAAACATTGGAATAAATGTTGGAGCTCCGCCGAATCCTGGGCTGCTCAACGCCTCCATCTCGATCTTCCCTTCATTTATTAATTTCGATCGGTATTACTTTTATAACGTCATCAGTCCCGGAATAGTTACAAACAACAGTAAATAAATACCTCCAACCACTTAGTTAGAGGAACAAAGAGTAACCAAACAGGACGAGTGTCTACAACTTTGATCTATTAATAGAATAAGAATAACTAGATATTTATAGAAGAACGAATTACATCTTTTCCGCTTCACCAAACTTTGGCTGAGGTTCCTCCAATTACATAACTCGCTAAATGTCTTGTCCTGCAAGGATTAAAAGGATTTTATCACTCTGAAATTGTGACAGAACTGGTAACTATCGCGAATGTTTGAACAAACTATGAACTCTCCGGAAACCGCAGTATTACAGTGATCTGCCTCACATACAATCCGGTTTGTAACAATTTGAACACACAATGTTACACACTTCGTCATTTTTGATCCATTATTTGTAAACGAAGCAAGTAAATTCATTTTGCAAAGCGCTGACGTACTTCTTACTATAGCAATAGGAATGAATAACGCTTGAAGAACGAAGTTAGGAAGGAAAGGGGTACAACATGAAAAAAAGAGGGCCGTTATTTGCATTGTTCCTGAGCTTAACCTTGCTCTTATCGGGATGCAGCTCGCTTACGGTACTAGATCCTAAGGGACCAGCCGCAAGGACCCTATCCGAGACCATCATATTTTCTATCCTCATGATGCTCGGAGTCTTGGCTGTAGTTTACGCCTTGTTTGTCTTTATGCTGGTGAAATACCGGGCTAAGAAATCTAATGAAGGTTATACACCTCCTCATGAAGAGGGCAGCAAGTGGTTAGAGATAACTTGGATTACTATTCCTATTATTATTGTAGCCATTCTGTCGGTAGTAACTGTGAAAACCACGGTTGCCGTTGAAAACGTTCCAGAGGGCTATGAGGACCAGAAACCTCTCGTTATCTATGCCTCTTCCTCGGACTGGAAATGGCACTTTAGTTATCCGGAGGAAGGCATTGAGACCGTTAACTATGTGAACATTCCGACACATCGTCCGATTGAGTTCCGGATTTATTCCTTCGGGCCGATCACCAGCTTATGGATTCCTCAGCTGGCAGGACAAAAGTACGCCATGAGCGACATGTTAACTAAACTCAATCTGGTTGCTGATGTTCCTGGATCTTACATGGGTAAGAACTCGAACTTTAGTGGCGAAGGATTCGCACACATGGAATTCGAAGCACTGGCCATGTCTTCTGCTGAGTTTGATGAGTGGGTAAACGACGTGAAGACGACTGCACCTGAATTAACCGAAGCCGATTTCAACAAGCTGCTCGAAACAGATCACGTCGGCAGAATGTCCTTCTCAAATAACCACCTGACTTTCAGCCCTCCACCTGAAGAGCATGGTCATCACGGAAATGCAGCTCATCAGGAGAACGGAACAGAGCATTCCGATCCGGACAGTGAACATAATGATAACCCGGACGAACATAGCTCAACAAACCATGAAGGACATTAATGTTATGGAAGACCTGCTCCTCCATAAGACAAAATGAACTTCGGACATCCAGAAAGGAGTTAAGCCCTTATGAAATGGGACGAATTTTTCGTTACCGGAGATCCATTAATCTACGGCGCCATGGTGAGTATCGTACTCGTCTCGCTCGCAATTCTCGTAGGTCTGACCTACTTCAAAAAATGGGGATATTTGTGGCGGGAATGGCTGACTACAGTGGATCATAAAAAAATAGGTGTGATGTACATCATATCAGCCTTAGTCATGCTGTTCCGCGGCGGAGCTGACGCAGTTATGATGCGTGCCCAAACCGCACTTCCAAATATGAAATTCTTGGATGGGCAGCATTATAACGAAGTGTTTACAACACACGGCCTTATTATGATTCTCTTTATGGCAATGCCATTTGTCTTTGGTTTGATGAACATAGTCATCCCACTGCAGATCGGTGCACGTGACGTTGCTTTTCCGCGTCTAAACGCAATCAGCTTCTGGTTGTTCTTCGCAGGGGCTATGCTACTTAATATTTCCTTCGTTATCGGAGGATCGCCTGACGCAGGTTGGACCGCATATTTCCCTCTGGCCAGCAATGAATTCAGCCCGAGTGTAGGTATGAACTATTACTCCCTTGCCCTTCAAATATCAGGGATCGGGACACTGCTTACCGGTGTAAACTTTATTGTTACCATTCTTAAAATGCGTGCACCAGGCATGACTCTGATGAAAATGCCGATGTTTACCTGGTCCATTCTCATTACTTGTGTCATCATTATCTTTGCATTCCCAGTATTGACGATTGCACTGCTTCTGATGATGTTCGACCGACTTTTCGGTTCCCAGTTCTTTACCATGGCGAACGGCGGTATGGATATGCTGTGGGCCAACCTATTCTGGGTATGGGGTCACCCTGAAGTATACATTGTTATTCTGCCTGCTTTCGGTATTTACAGTGAGATTATTTCGACCTTCTCGAAAAAAAATCTCTATGGTTATACATCGATGGTTATCAGTATGGCCGTGATTTCCGCTTTGTCTTTCCTTGTCTGGGCTCACCATTTCTACACTATGGGTCAAGGCGCTATGGTCAACGGTTTCTTCTCTATTACAACGATGGCTATTGCCGTTCCGACCGGAGTTAAGATATTCAACTGGTTGTTCACGATGCGAAAGGGCCGAATAACCTTTACGACACCGATGCTGTATTCACTGGCCTTTATTCCAGTCTTTACAATCGGTGGCGTAACAGGTGTCATGCTGGCGATGGCCAGCGCGGACTATCAGTATCACAACACGATGTTCTTGGTGGCGCATTTCCACTACACTCTCATACCAGGTACCGTGTTTGCAGTACTCGCAGGTTTCCATTACTGGTTCCCTAAAGTGTTCGGCTTCCGCCTGAACGAGCGACGTGGTAAGACAGCCTTCTGGTTCATCGCAATTTCGTTTAACGTAACTTTCTTCCCGATGTTCTTCCTGGGATTGAAAGGTATGACGCGCCGGATGTACACCTATTCAGCTGAGACAGGATTCGGACCACTTAACATGCTCTCGATGGTCGGTGTAGTCGGTTTGACGATTGGTTTCATTCTTCTCTGCTACAACATTTACTGGAGCACACGTTATCAACCTCGGGACAAAACCGGAGATCCATGGGATGCTCGTTCGTTGGAATGGTCTACGCCAAGTCCTGTACCAGCATATAACTTTGCTGTTACGCCAAAGATTACTAAACGTGATGCCTACTGGTTCGCTAAGCAGGATAAAGTTCCACTTTCAGATGAAAAGATTACAAAAATTCATATGCCGAGCAATTCAGGAAAACCATTTATTCTCGGTGTAGTCTTCTTCTTCTTCGGATTCTTCATGGTATTCAGTTGGTGGACACCAGCTATTATTTCCGGTATTGCCCTCATCATAGTTTTGGCTACGATGTCCTTTGACCGGGATAACGGATACTATATTCCTGCAGAAGAGATTGTTCAAACAGAAAACAAATTGCGGGGTGATACGGTATGAAAATAGATGCCACTCAGCCGCTTGAATACGGGACAGACGAAAACCGCTACAAAATTTTTGGATTCTGGTTGTTTCTCGGAGCTGAAATCGCACTGTTTGCAACTCTGTTTACCACCTACTTCATTTTGGTCAATCGCTTTGCGTCTGGCCCGAGCGGTGCTGAAATATTTGAGATTGGTCCGGTTATGGTCGAGACCTTCCTCTTGCTAACATCAAGCTTTACAATTGGACTCGCGGTACACAGTATGCGCCTTGGTCTGAAAAAGCAGATGATGATCTTCATGATCATCACCCTGCTGCTCGGCGCTGCGTTCCTTGGAATCGAAATATACGAGTTCATCACTTACGTTAATGAAGGTGCTACATTATCGACAAGTGCTTTCTTGTCTAGCTTGTTCGTACTTCTGGGTACTCACGGTGCGCACGTTGCCTTCGGTCTCTTGTGGGGATCGGCTATTCTAATCCAGTTGAAAAAGCATGGCTTGGATCATCGTACAGCTAACAAATCATTCATCTTCTCGCTGTACTGGCACTTCTTGGATGTTGTGTGGATCTTTATCTTCAGCTTCGTTTACCTGAAAGGACTGATGTGACATGATGAAGCAGCTGTTTCCGATTAAGCATGTAGTAGGTTATGTTTCCTCTCTCGTCCTTACAGCCCTTGCGCTTGTTGTGCTTATGGATTTTCCGGCTGCGGTAAAAATGGGAATACTGATGGTAACAGCTATACTGCAGGCATCCCTCCAGCTCGTATTATTTATGCACATCGGGGAATCGGACGATAAAAAATCACTATATATCAATATCGCCTATGCATTGTTCGTTGCATTGGTTACGATTTTTGGATCCCTCTTCATCTTCGTGTGGGGCTGGTACGCTTAATACTCGTGAACCAAACCTGCTTGAAGCTTGATACACTAAAAAAGCCCTCCTTGAGAAATCAAAATCAAGGAGGGCTTTTTATGTTCATCGTTTTCGCATCCATTTTATCAGTACATAGATACTACCAACAACAATCAAGACTAGACCGATAAGCAAACATATGCGAACCAGCATCGGACCAAGATTCATCAGAGATCCTTCAGGGTCTGACGTTGCAGAGACCATGAGGCACATTAGGCCAACCGCCATTAGTGCCACAGCGAGCATCCACTCAACCTTCCTCATAATCCTCCTCCTGACTCCCCGCAAGAGGAAAACGAATATCGAATCTCGTGCCAACTCCAGTTGTGCTGCTTACGTGAATTTCTCCGCCTTGCAGATCAATCAGTTTTTTAGCGATAGATAATCCCAATCCAGTACCGCCATACTGGCGAGAGCGGGACTTCTCCACCCGGTAGAAGCGGTCAAATAACAATGGAATCTCATTCTCAGGTATTCCTATACCTGTATCTTCAATCGTCAACGTAACTTGATTGACATCACTGTGCAGTGACACTGTAACATCACCAGACTCCGTATATCGCACAGCATTATCCAACAGATTTATAAAAATCTGCTCCATACGGAGACCATCACCTCGGATCAATGGAATATCAGAGCCATAATTAGCTTGTAAATGTAAACCCTTCTCTTTAACTCTCCATTCCATTTTACGAACCGAACTTCGGGCGATCTCCGTCAGATCTATCCACTCCAGAGTTAAGCTGATCTTCCCTTCTTCCATCTTGGCCAGCTCGAACAGGTCATTAACCAAGCGCTGCAGTCGAACAGCTTCCTCCTGAATAATATCAAGATACTTGTCCTTCTCTTCCTCAGAAGTATATAACTTCTCCTTTACAACCTTTGCATAGCCTTCCAGATACGTAATCGGCGTGCGTAGCTCATGCGATATATTAGCAAAAAACTCTTGCCTCGTATCCTGGTAGCGCTGCAGATCCCTTGCCAGATCATTAATGGCCTCGGCAAGGGATCCAACTTCGTCATTACTCTTAATCGAAAGTCGTGTTTCCAAATTTCCCGCGGCAATTTTACGGGTTGCTTGCTGCATTTGCAGTAATGGGCGGGATAATACCTGAGCCGCTATCCAAATAAATCCTAACGCAAGCAGGAATGCTCCAACGCCTGACAGAATAAGCAGATTACGTATGTTGGCAATGGATTCATCGACATGTTGTGTTGAAGCAAGCACATATATAGCCGAATCGCTTACACGATGGGTGTCATCCTGAGGAATAGCCATGCCGGTTACCAGATAGCGATTGTCGTCTGGATCTGTGTGTTTAAAGTTTACCGTCTGGCCGGAGAAAATTTTTTGAACATCTTTGTCATGAATGAAAGAATGATCCGAAGGATCATGTGCCCCTGAATGAGCTGTTACCTCTCCTTCATTGCTTATAAAGAATATACTCACGTCAGAGAAATCCGCAAATGCATCGAGCGAATGCTCGGATGATTGATCCTTCGATGCAGCCATCATGACAAAGTGCGCTGTCATTTCATTATAATTGTTTCTCATATCCGCATAGTGAAAATTAGTAAACATACGATCTATAGCCACACCCAGAAAAAGGATTACGATCAAAAACAAGGAGATCATCCATAAACCAAGCTTTGTTCCGATTCGGTTATGAATCATGATGCTCACCGGCAAGATGAAACTTATAACCGATCCCCCATACCGTTTGTACCGGATTATAACTTAGACCCGCCTTGTGCGCTTTTTCTCTAATATTTTTCACATGTGTATCAATGACGCGCGATTCCCCGTGATAATCATGCTCCCACAGACGTTCAACAAGCTCTTCTCGGGAATAGGCACGATGGTTGTTTTGTGCAAGCGTAAGCAGCAGATCGAATTCTTTTTGTGTGAAATCTACGGGCTGATTATGAATTAATACTTCACGTCCCTCAGGGTGGATCGACAGCTCTAGATAGTGCAGCTTCACTTCTGGCGGTGCACTCAATTTCGATATCGTATACCGGCGGATTAGGGAATACACTCTTGCAATGAGCTCCTCGGATTCAAACGGCTTAGTTAGATAATCATCAGCACCGATGCCCAGACCATGAACTTTGTCCTTCGTTTCCGAACGTGCGGTCAACATTAGAATTGGAACTTGGCTGTGTTCGCGAATCTTTTTGCATACTTGCCATCCATCCGTATCCGGCATCATCACATCAAGAAGAATGACATCAAAAGAATGTTGCCTCACTAAAGCCAACGCTTCATGACCCGTTGCCGCTTCCTTGACCTCAAAACCTTCCTTCATTAGATAAATCCGCAATAAATTGCGCATATTCCATTCATCATCAACTACAAGTACTTGTATTTTCATTAGCGCTTCACCTGCTCTTCAATCTTAATTCATCTTATTATAAGTCAAAATTATGTTGAAAACGAACCCCATGGATTAACGTTGATGGTCAGTCCGAAATGACAAAAACCAGTCTAAAACACACAACGTGTCAGACTGGTTCTTGACATCTGTTCTTTAGGAATCTTGCAATGAGCCAGCTTCGCTGTTCCACATCATGTGGCCACCGTTACCGCGCATCATGTGGCCGCTATTTACGGCATCACGAGAGGTTTGTCCCCCGTTACGCATCATACCATCGTTATTCCCGTGACAGCTCTCATACATTTCATTCAGCTGCTGCTCTGAAGCTCCCGGGTGCATTTGTTTCATAAACGGCAGCATGTCCTGAAAAGACAGGTCATTAGCATCGGCATATACCATCGTACCGAGTCCAAATGTAAGTACTGCAACCCCTATTCCAGCGAGAAATTTGTTCTTCATGATGTATCGCCTCCTTATAACCACATCATAGCGAGAAATGATGTGGTTTTTGTGTGGATGTTGTGACACTGATGTGAATTAGTGTCCGCTATGAGCATCCCCACCGGAAGACGGAACAATTTCGAGCATATCATCGATTTCGCTTTGACCTTTTTCAGAAATTGAATTTACATCCCCTGTGATCCATGCGTGATTGTACGGCCCCTCTGTAGGACTCTTTTCGAATGTAGGCTGAATCGACATTACATATTTCATCACGGACTCCGGCATTCCGTCCTTGTCTGTAAACAGAAGCGGTGCATGCTTGCCCAAGTGAGAGAATGGGGCGACCGCAATACTCAGCATGGTAGAGTCAACAGGTAGGAACGAGAAGTTATGTCCCGGACTGTCAATCCCCCAGCCGAACTCCGTTTCAGGATCCTTGAACTTGACAAAATTCACAGCATTCTCATATGGATCTTCACCGGCTATCCGCGTAACCTTTCCATAAGCTTTCAATTCTTCCTCAACTTTTTTGGATACCGAAGATTCAGGTCCAATCAAATAAATATTCGCTTTACCGCCACGTATATTCAGAGCCTCAATCGTCTCTTTAGAGACCTCGTCCTTATTAACGTATAGTAGAGGTTCAGGCATATGAGCAATCCAGTTCACAGCCGGCAGTGTATATTCAGGGCTGTCCATCGATCCGACAATGACGGATTCTGGGGTACTCCCCGCTACCTTGGCGTAATAAGCGTCTATAGCCTTAGCTACAGCGGCAGGCTCTTCCCCTTCCACTTTATCCACTTTGTATTTCAGCTCTTTGAGCTGCTCTTCCACTTTCCCGGCAACCTTGCCAACAATAATAACCTGAACTCCATCGTTGCTCGCAGAGCCTTTGGGATTTAATCGTTTCAACTCATTAAGCGTAGCTTCCGGAATTCCATCCTTATTCACAAACAATATCGGTCCGTTGCTCGGATGATGGATCAGATCGGCGCTGGCCGCCGCAATCTGCCAGTTCTCCGAATCCACAAGCACAACACTTCCAGCCTTGTTGTTATCGTTCGTTGATGTCCAGAGCGTCTTGGAAGTCAATACAGCTGCTTCTATGGGGCTCGATGTGTTAATACGCGTCGTATTCTTGGTACCGACCCATGGCGTATTCACTTCCGTCTGAGAGACAGCACTGCTTTCAGTAGAAGGATTAGACGGTGGCTCAGCGTTGTCTTTGTCCTGACAGCCTGCCAAAATACCTACTGCAAGCAGAGCTGTAGCGCCGACAGTTAACACTTGTTTCATAGATAAATCCCTCCAGATCTTCTGCTATATCTCGCCCTATCTTCGGACTGTTATCAACTTACCCAGCAAATATGTGGAATCTGTGTAGGAAGTGTGAATTTTCTGGAGGGTTCAAATATTACATATCTTCTAGAGTAGCTTCATCATCAAAATCAGGGGGGGCAAGAGGCATTGCACCCGTTCGAATTCTCCTCATATGATCAGTCAACATGTTGACGTAAACCTCATCTCTGGCAAGCCAGGCTCCATAGTTACGCTTGATATGGCGCTCAGCATCCTCAAACGTCTGAAAATGAAAGGCAAGCGGTTCATCATTCCACTCCACCGCCCATTGCCCTGACCGTGATAGATATACGAAAATCTTATCATCCCCCCAACTTTCATACAGCACACCGGTTTCTGAACTTTTTATATTAAACTGATTACGGGCAGCATCCGCTCTCATAGGCTCGAGTTCAAACGGCTCTTCCACAAATAATTGAAATACCACATCACCAATATTGCAGCCGGAAGCCTTGGCATGGCCGCCTCCTCCATAGCGCATAGCAATAGCAGATACATCAATATGTTCATGAATCGTTCGAAGACTCATTTTTCGACCGCCCATGTTTAGTATGGCTATGTAATCCAAGTGTGGATTGCTTGTCCCCAGCTCACTGGCTAGCTCGGAATGATATGATTCCGCATATACAATGCCGGCACACTCGCTGCCGATAAATGTCTGAATCATTTCCCTTCTTTTGCGGCGGATGTAGCGTTCGATTTTATTCTCCTCCATGTCAAGGATTTTCTCCTCGAATTCATCGAAGGTGAAGCTTTGTTGACTCCGCAACCGATCCACCATTTTAGTCTCAAACTCATCAAGGGATACCATGAAGAACAAGTCGTTCAACCGCTTGGCTTGTAACTTGTTCTCGGACTCCCATTCCCATGTATCATAAAGCCGGACCAATTCCACGAACTGATCCATCGATTCGGTACGCGAAAGCATTCCATTTTCGATCAAATATTCATAAAGCAATGATGTAGCTGAGGAAAGCCGTCCGTCAGCGTGATATACATCGACCTGAGCCCAAGGATAGTCGTTAAAATGATTTGCTGTTTTATGATGATCAATCAACCGGACATGGCCGCCGTCCTTTACATAGCGATCTAAACGTTGCTCCAGTTCGCTGTTGACTGTTAGGTCCGTAATAAACAGCAGATCTTCGGGGTTTCCCTGAACGGGTACGCGGTTCAAATACCTTTCCACCTGGAAGTTCAGTCCGCTGATGGAATTGTAACGGATATCAACCTCATCCCCGAATGCGCACTTTGCGATGATGCCACAGCCCACTCCATCAAGATCATTATGGCTGTATAAATAATACATGGATGAACAGCTCCTTATAAAAAATGTCATTTCCAGCTCTAACTTTCCCTTAAATTTTCCACTTTAGTCACTTGATCAAGTAAGAGGCCGTCCAATTTTGTCTTTTGTGAGACGCTACGCGTATGACCACAAAACAAAGACAAAAAGAAACCACCCTTTGGTAACATGGGAGCATCATCGAGCCACCAAATTACCAAGGAGAGATCTCTTTTGAATATTCAATATACCATAGACCATTATACACCAAGAAGGCCACCCAATGATGAATGCACGGGTAGCCTGTTTCTCTTCTTTTTTTTGAGAGGTATCCTAATTTATATTTAGATTTAGTTTGCAGCTTGTACAGGTCTGGGACCCTTGGACGATTTAACTTCATACATCCCGTGTGAAGAGCTTACAATATGTTCAGGCGTTGGTTTGCCACGACTGTTCCGATGGCCTTGAATATGCGCTTCACTCGTCTCCCAGCGCTTCCATGCTTCCTTAGAGTCCCAACGGATCATCACGATAACTTCTTCAGTCTCGTCGCCTCTGCGAGCATTTTTGACCATGACACTCAGATCAATGAATCCTTCGATCTCCTCGATCGGTCCTGGTCCGCTAAATCTTTCCACGACAAGATGAGACGTACCGGATTTTACGATGATGGTTTTAGTTTCGATTAACATGCCTATCCACTCCCTTAGGATAATTCTACTAAGGTTCATTCTAAATGATAAAGATTATCATTGTCAACCAATAGAAGCTATCACTTAAAAAAGCCTGCCTACCTTAAAGGATGGTCAGGCTCTTATAGAGAAATTTACCGGATTGATGTACAGGAATGGCAATCATCTGTTAAGTAAAACAACGATTTGAACCCGACTTTTTTGAGCTTACGTGCGGCGAGCAGTCCCTCAGACCATTTCGGGGTTACGATAATGACCTCGTCTTCCGGACTCAATTCTTTATCCCATACAAAGGGCAGCCTACCGAGGGAGATATTAACTGCTTCCTTCAAATGACTGGCAGTATATTCAGAGACGTCCCGAACATCGAGCACCTTTAGATTCGGGTGATCTTCTTTGGCCTGAGCGAGCTCGCTGCACTTCATCAGTTTCAGTCCGTGAATTGGAACCCAACGGCGGTAAACGTAAACCAGCAGCATAGCTGCAATCATATATACGAAAAACAAAACCGATTCCTCCCCAAGGTCACTTACTAACCTCTTGATTAGGCAAAATGCACCCCAGAAATAAGGTTTGTATTACCCCTGTGGGTATAATATTAAGATGTAATGATTCGTATGTCAAGTCGTTGACCATAGTTTCGAAACTCATAATACTGGACGTGTAATCATAGGGTGATTATGCTGCTTAGTGTTCTTTTTCACTCTGAATTAACGTTTGTAGATCAAGTGTATCTATCCAATAGTGGGTGAAAAGGGTATAATTTCCTTTATCTATTTCACCTTTAGAACAGGAGGTGTTGTAACCTGTGTCCATTCATCACTTTCTTGAGCTGACTTTTGCTTTTAAAGACCATAAAATCGGGGTGCCTTTCCCCGTTACATCGCAAGACTTGGCAAATATATGGTACTGCACTCCACGCAACGTCAAGGTTATTATACGGAAACTTACCCACCTCGGCTGGATCGAGTGGCAGGCTGGACGTGGTCGGGGTAATCTCTCCCTGCTAACCATTGCAACACCATCGGATGAACTACTTCTGGAAGAAGCGAAAACCCAAACCTCTAAAGGACAAATTAAGCATGCGTTCGAGCTGATAAACAAATATAGCCATGTGCCAAGTACCAAAGAGCTTTATATGGAGTGGTTGTCCTCGGGTATGGGTGTCTCCCGCGAGATTATCTCCGACCAGGTCATGGACAGACTTCGATTTCCGGTTTGCTTGCCCATCCACCATCTTGATCCGGCTAGGCTGCTCTATGTGTTCGACGAACATATTGCCCAGCACCTATTCGATACGTTGGTGGAACATCATCCTGAAGATAACAAGATCCTCCCTTCCATCGCTCATGCTTGGGAGAGTGACTCCACATTCCAGACCTGGACGTTTCATTTGAGGAAGGGCATAATGTTTCATCATGGTCGTGAGCTGTCAGCGGAGGACGTCATTTTTACATTAAATCGCCTTCGCCATGATCCAGAGCGTTATGAACAAAGCTGGATGTCAGCAGGTATACAATCTGTAATTGCTATTGACCGTAAGACGGTAAGAATCACCTTGAAAGAACCGAACTACTTATTCCTCCACTTTATGAGCAGCACTGAAGCTTCGATTGTGCCACAGGATGTCATTGAACAAGATGAAGAAGCCTTTATAAAAAAACCTATCGGTACCGGTCCATTTCGTTTAGTACAGCTTGATGAACAAATATGTGTTCTGGAAGCTTATCCGGCTCATTTCAAAGGTAGACCCAATCTCGACCGTGTGGAAATTTTACTTCTTCCAGAACATGAGACCTTCTCCTTACGAAAGCTTGATTGGACTCCGCTGATGACCACGAACAGTAGTGTTGTTCAAGAAAACCAAGGACCGGGGAAAAGTCCTGCCTCGGAATGGAATGAACTTGAAATCTTTATGAGCGGATGCAGCATATTGCTCTTTAATCAGCAAAAAAAAGGCCCCCAGAACCATATCGCTTTCCGGGAGGCCATGGATTGTATGATTGACAGAGATCAGATGATTGCACAGTTAGGCGAGGATCGGATTGCTCCCGCGTGCGGCTTCTACCCTAGGGATGAATCTAAACCTGCCCTCCGGCCTGCAAACTGCGAGCATATCCGCCAGCTTCTTAAGGACAGTGGTTATGCGGGAGAAACCATTTATCTAAGCACGTTCGACCGTCATCGTCTCGATGCGGAGTGGATTCAGAATTGTGTTCGAGCCTTTGGTATACAATTAGAAATCCGGATCATCACGCAGTCTGAATTAACAAATCCCTCATATGTAAGTACCCAGGATATTCTTATGTATGAAATAGTTCTGCGTCAGGATGAAATGAGTGAGATCGAAATGTATTTGCAGAAAAGCATCTTCCGCACTTGCCTAAGCGAGGAGATAACAGAAACCTCCAAGAAGTTTATTTCCTCTATACTCCGTGAGCCAGATACCCACATCCGTGAGAGCACTTTAAAAAATCTTGAGAAAATTATACGGGATTCCCGCTCCGTGCTGTTTCTGACCCATAAAAAGCGCAGCACACAGTTTCACTCTTCCGTTAAGGGAATAACACTACGGTCCTCCGGTTGGGTCGACTTTCGATCCGTGTGGTTCCATCCAGATCTTACTGGATAAGTTTAGAGCGCGCACTCCTCAATCTCAAACCCAAGGTCTTCGATCATCTGCCAGTCCCAATGCTGCTTCAATCCTATTGATGCGTTTAGATTCATGCATAACGACTTTGAAATATACAGAAACCAACAGGGCCACCCAAGATGAATTCTTGGATGGCCTGTTGGTTTTTATATTATGGAGCTCTCTGTGGCAGAAGTTTTACATATTCGTCAGACAACTTCATAAGCTTCAGCACGTAATCATAATCATCTCGGTAAGGTGAAATATCTTGAACGGGCTGCAATGTTTTTAATGAAACCGCCGTTCCATCGTCAAATCCATCTCCAGGGACAAACATAACCTCATTGTTGAAGAACGAGCCTGTTGGCAAGTAATATCTCATGCCGATTACATTGTTATCAATGTTCAGCAGATCCTGCCCCATAGCAGTAAACTGTTCATTTTTCAATGAAATCCCCATAATGTTCGCGATCGTTGGCATCATATCAACTTGACCTCCGACCTGTTCAATCGTCTTCCCTTCCTTCAGCCCTGGTATGTGGACTATAAAAGGAATGTTAAACCGACTGATTCTCTCATGGTAAGGAACACCCAGAGAAGACGTAATCAGACTGGGATCTGTTTCGTTACTGTTAATTCCAAAATGATCACCATATACGACCAGAACCGTGTCTTCCCATAACCCATTTTGTTTCAGTGATTCGATCAGCTTACCCAGTGCGAAATCTGAGTAGTTGACAGAATCCAGATAATTGCCCAGCTGTGTTCCTTTTAGGTCAGAGGGAATATTAATTTTCGAAAAACTTTCCGGTACCGTGAACGGAGAGTGGCTCGAGACGGTAACAAATTGAGCATAAAATGGTTTGTTGTCTTTATGCACATCACTCACTGTTTCTATTCCAACACGATACAATTCTTCATCCGATGGTCCAAAACTATTAAAATTGTCGTTAGTAAAGTATGGTTTATCATAGAAATGATTAAAGCCGAGCGCTGGATACATCTTGTTTCGGTCCCAGAAGGTGACATCATTTACATGAAACGTATTGGATATATAACCCCGCTCGCCAAGCAGACGCGGCAGACTTGGAAGTTCCCGGCTGCCAAAGCCAGTTGACATCGCAAGCGAACCTAAAGGATATATCGAGGTGTTCGATAAGAACTCAGCGTCCGATGTATTGCCTTGGCCAATCTGCTGGAACACATAAGGAAAGTACAACCCCTCATCCGCAAGCTGATTCATTACAGGCGTGATCACCTGATTGTCCAAAGATTGATGAATCGGGAAATTCTGCAGTGACTCCATCTGAACGACAATCAGATTTTTACCTTTACCCATTCCAAAATATTCCGGCTTCTTCCCATCCTTTTTCTCTTCCCGGTAAGGATAGCTTTCCTGCAACTTCTTAATTTCTTTAACTGTATCCTGCAGATTGCCTTCCGCCACTGCCTTTTTCTCCTGCCCGCTTCTTACAACAGCAGCCACCTGATAATTCATAAAGCCCATATGCTCCGCGCGAACAAGTTCATTCTCGATTCCCCATGTTTTGCGGATCGATAACCCTGATATGACTATACTAAGGATCAATAAACTAGCCATACATAGCTTCCATCCGGAAATCCTTTTTGAGCTTCTATAAGAAGTCTGCGTAAACATGGTGAATCCTCCGGATCTGGAATTTCGCCTGCGAACCCGGTTCATGATCCAAACAATAGCCATAACCAGTACATCCGCAAAGAAAATAAAATGCTCTGGTTTGAGTAACGTCGTTATGCTGGAGCGTACTTGATGCACCTGACCAAGACCAGACAACGCAGTATATGTCGGTATGGAGCCAAAGTACACATTATAGATCGCTGAAGCAAACAAAATGAGCGACACAACAAAATTAAACACCCAATAAACGACATGTCGTCCCTTCATGGGAATGAGCAGCTCTAGAAAACTCATCAATACAAGCAGAGAAAAGGCATCTGTCGGTACTTTTCCCCACATGACTTCATTAAATAAAAATAACCTTAACAACATCAATTTCAGTAGCAGAAGCAAGAAAACACCGCTGAACAATCCTGCTCTTTGTTTCCACGTTCTTTCCATGTTCTATCTATCTCCCTACTTCTATTTTTAAAATGTATTTTTAAGAATCGTTCCCCGTAAGTGCATGTTCAAAAAGGTCGGTTTTCAGCACCGAGAAGGTTGGAATAAGCTAGGGACTGAGGAGCGGAGCGTACGTTTTGGGTACGTGAGCACCGGAAGGAACGGCTGAATTCAAGATTCGATGCCGAGCCCACTTCCTGATTCACTTCGTGATCAAAAGCGGACTTTTTGAACAACCTCTATTATAACAGGTATGTAAACCTCAATCTATTCGGCCACAGGTGAAAGAACGCCCAAAGCTTGTAAATCATGGTCAAATGTCTCATGCACACCTCTCCTGTCTTACGTACGATAGAGCATTCCAATCAAAGGCTGGAGGGTTCAACGCATGAGAATAGTAGTAACCGGCGGAGCGGGTTTTATCGGCTCTCACCTCGTCAACCGGCTGGTTTCACAAGGCCACGAGGTACATGTTATCGATAACCTGACAACCGGTGATCCAGGTCGCCTGCATTCCGAGGCGGTTCTGCATGTCACGGATGTGGGCAGTGATCAGGCGGCGACATATATAAAACTGCTTAAACCGGATGTCGTCTTTCATTTGGCGGCGCAAGCGGATGTGAAGCTGTCCATTAAGTCACCAACTGCTGATGCTTTTGCTAATATTATGGGTACACTTAATGTTTTGGAAGCATGCCGGGCAGCCAAAGTTCGGAAAATCATATTTGCATCGACATCCGGAGTATATGGTAATTTGGTGAAGGATGCACTGACTGAGAACGATCAGGTATCTCCGATTTCTTTTTATGCCTTATCCAAGCTCACAGCTGAACAGTACATCCGCCTGTATAAACACTTTTATGGACTGGAATACACCATTCTCCGTTATAGCCATGTGTATGGCCCCAGACAAACGACAAATGGTGAAGGTGGTGTTATTGCAGACTTTGGTGAACAGATGAGTAGCGGACTCCCTCTGAGCATATTTGGAGACGGTACTCAGACACGGGACTTTATTTATGTAAAAGATGTAGTCGAAGCTAATTTGGCCGCCATCGACCTTGGACACAGTGATACATTTCATGTGAGTACAGGACAGTGCACAAGCGTTAACCGGCTGGTCGATATCGTGCGCGAACAATTTCCCGGTGTCATTGACGTGAACTACCTTCCCGCCAAGTCGGGAGACATTGCACACTGCTGCCTTGATAACAGTAAGATCATGTCTATGCTGAATTGGAAGCCTGAGTACACAATTGAACAAGGATTAATGGAAACTACCCGATATTGGAGTGTCTTCTCCAAACAACGATAGAGGTATGAAAAACAAGCGCCCGATCAAAAGCTGATCGATGGCGCTTTATTTATGACCCCCTTCGCTGAAGCGAGGCATCTTGCATCTTGTACCTCGTTAACCCGTACCTTTAAATGAAATGATTTCATTCGAGATCCTTCTCAGTTTGCGCCATTTAACTCATTACTAATCGAAAATTCAGCCCAAACTCTCTGTCTGCAGATCGGTTGGAGCTACGGCTGCAGCTTTCTTAGATGGTCGGACATTTAAGAACAGAATGAGTCCAAGCAGCACGAGTGCACCCCCGGCAGCCTGTAGACCATTCATGGACTCATTAAGAAGGAGATACGCGAGCAGGCTTGCTCCCACCGGTTCCCCTAGAACACTCATCGATACCGTTGAAGCGGATGAATAACGCATAAGCCAATTAAATAGAAGATGGCCGAATACCGTCGGCACGACAGCAAGCAGGGCGAATATTCCCCACTCTTTCGCTGGATATCCTGTCAGCGGGATACCTGAGAACACATTGTAACCAGCCAGGAACAATGCTGCAAAAACAAATACAAACCAGCTATAAAGAAATGAAGGAATCCGTTTAAGCAGCATTTGTCCTAGAAGCATATGTGCCGCGATTGCTGCCGTTCCGAACAGTGACATTAAATCCCCTGCCAGATGGTTACCTGTACCGCTCATTCCACTTTTACCGATCAACAAAAACACGCCAAGAAAAGCGATTCCCATCCCGGATAGCGCTGAGACAGACGTTCTCTCTTTAAAGAAGATATAAGCTCCGATCATTACAAAAACCGGCTGGAGCGCCAGAATGATCGTTGAGCTTGCCACACTGGTCCATTGCAGCGAACCCATCCACAGCAGAAAATGAATCGCCAGCATCATACCGGAAGCCATAAGTTTCAGAAAGTCAGTTCTTTTAAGCTTTCGGGCTTGCGGGATATATTTAATTCCAAAAGGCAGCATGAAGAGCATGGTGAGAATGAGCCTGTACATAGCTTGAATCGACACAGGCGCATCGGACCACTTCACAAAGATAGATGAGAATGAAATAGCAGTTATCCCGATAAAAAGTAGAATAGCTACGGGAATTGGCGGTTTTTCTGGATTCATAATGGTTAAATGTCTCACCTTTCGTGTATTATTAGAGAATAGTTTATTATATCGTAAGGAGATTAATTGTAGCGCTATGAAGACAACGAAACACCAACGAAGTAAAATGAGCCCTCCCAAGTTTTTAGCTATCGGCTTTCTTTCCATTACGCTCTTCGGTACGTTCTTGCTCAAGCTGCCGATTTCTGCTGAAAATGGTATACCGACACCGCTGGTCGATGCGCTTTTTACGGCTGTATCCGCCATCAGCGTAACAGGTCTTACCGTAGTAGACACCGGTACGCATTGGTCAATGTTTGGAGAAATAGTCATGCTGATGCTTGTTCAGCTTGGAGGTCTTGGATTTATGACCTCCGCGACATGGATCGCGCTGATGTTGAACCGCAGAATATCTCTACGGGAACGAATGATTCTTCAGGAAGCGATGGGGCAATACCAGATCCAAGGAATTGTCGACCTGATCCGTCGCGTTCTCGTCTATGCATTTACAATTGAAGGGATAGGCGCATTGCTGCTCACTTTACGTTTTTGGGCGGAGATGCCGCTGACCGATGCAGCTTACCTTGGCATATTCCAGAGTGTTTCCATTTTCAATAACGCAGGATTCGATCTACTGGGTGGCATTCATGGTCCATTCACCGGATTTGCAGCCTATGGCACTGATCCGATACTCAATATCATTAATATGGCCCTTATCTTTCTAGGTGGGATTGGATTTATCGTCATGTTTGATGTCATTGAATATCCTAAGTGCCGAAAGCTTTCTCTACATTCCAAGGTAGTCCTTACCGTAACGTCACTGCTAATTGTTATCGGTGCGCTGATGCTGTTTATTTTGGAATTTAGTAATCCGGCAACACTCGGTCCACTCTCCTACCCGCAAAAGATCATGGCTTCCTTTTTCCAATCGGTTACGTCACGATCAGGGGGAGTCAGTACGATTGATATTGGTGGACTGCAGCAATCATCCCAATTTTTCATGATTATGCTGATGTTTATTGGTGCCGCTCCCGGATCAACGGGCGGAGGTATTAAAGTAACGACCTTTGCCGTCCTGATTGGTGCCGTAATCACGATGGTAAAGGGTAAACGGGATGTCGTGCTGTTCCGGAACCGTATCTCTCAAGCAGTCGTTTATCGTGCGGTCACCTTAACTATTATTTCCCTGCTGCTTCTGGTTGGGTTTTCCATGTTCTTGTCTGCGACGGAATCCAGTGATTTCCTGGCTATTCTGTTTGAATCCGTGTCCGCTTTCGGTACAGTTGGACTATCGATGGGACTAACAACCGAGCTGTCCGAGATCGGAAAAGTAACGGTTGCACTGCTCATGTTCCTTGGACGTTTAGGACCACTAACGCTGGCATACGCGCTGAACCGCAAACGCTATAAGGACTTATACCGTCATCCGGAAGGCAAAATCATTATCGGCTAATCATTTTATAGACATGACACCCTTTGATTCACAGAACAAACCGTCCGCTTCCCTCACGGGAGTCGGACGGTTTGTTTGTGATCAGCCCTAACGATTTAAATGGGACAGAGACTAGAGCTTTATGCGAATCCGCCGGCATCAATAGCAGCATCCAGCAGATCGTCAAACAGTTCGTCATTCTCTTCAATTTGAGCGTCAACTTTCAGAAATTGCTCCTCCGGACCCGGCTCACCGGCGAAATTCAGACTGTAATCCCAGTCTCGTCCGTTCTTACTCATAAATGTGATCTCATAGGCAGAAGCTTGTCCTTCCATGGTAAAGACGGTGTATCCTATAAAATTATTCTCCTCATCACGCTGCATACCTGCACGATCGATGGTAACCTGTGACATAGGTCCACTCTCCTTCAAAATGCTTAACAATGTTGCTCATAAAACTCAGTATATCACTTTTTATGTAGATCGATTAGTGTTTTTCATCTGAGCGGCAATTTAGTATAATGTGGTTATTGCTTTTAAAATAATGTAATTGGAGGGTACCTCATGTCCGACTTTAAATTATCCCTGGACAAGTATGCGGAATTGACTGTCAAAGTAGGGGTCAATGTACAGAAGGGACAGACTTTAGTTGTCCATGCACCTGTAGAATCCGCTGAATTTATCCGCTTAATCGCCGCAAAGGCATATGAAGCGGGTGCCCGCCTGGTCAAAGTGCTCTGGAATGATGAAGCCTTAACCCGGCTTCAATATGAGAATGCATCTGACGACGTGTTTACGGAAAAACCAAAATGGTTTGTGGGTGAAATCGTTGAGCTCGTAGAGAACGGTGCAGCAGTTCTTCATGTGCTTGCCGAGAACCCGGATCTTCTGAACGGTATCGATCCGGAAAGAATTGCGAATTTCTACAAGACACGCGGAGAGGCTATGAAGCAGTATCGTGCCTATCAGCAAGCTGACAAATTCAGCTGGTGCCTGATTGCCGTACCTTCCCCTGCTTGGGCTGCGAAAGTATTCCCAGACGTACCTGAAGCTGAGCAGATGGACAAGCTGTGGAATGCCATTTTCCACACGGTCCGTGTAAATCAAGAGGATCCGGTGGAAGCCTGGAACCGCCATTTGAATGTACTTGAAGAGAAGTCGGCAGTCCTGAACGCCAAGAAATATAAAGCTCTGCATTACATAGCTCCAGGTACGGATCTGACCATTGAACTGCCAAAAGGTCATATCTGGGCGCAAGGAGACAGCATTAATGAGCAGGGTCACGCCTTTGTTGCGAATATGCCAACGGAGGAAGTATTTACAGCGCCACTGAAGACGGGCGTTAACGGAACCGTAAGCAGCACCAAACCGCTAAGCTATGCGGGTAACATCGTGGATAATTTCTCGCTCACCTTCGAGAATGGGCGAGTTGTCAGTTTTACGGCTGAACAGGGTTATGAAACACTTGAGCGCCTGCTCAATATGGATGAAGGTGCTCGCTATCTCGGCGAAGTCGCACTTGTTCCACACCAGTCTCCGATTTCAGAGTCGAACATCTTGTATTACAATACACTATTTGACGAGAATGCTTCCAACCACCTGGCCATCGGAAGTGCTTATGCTTTCTGCCTGGAGGGCGGAAAGGAAATGTCTCAGGACGACCTGGTGAAGCATGGACTGAATACAAGTGTAACTCACGTCGATTTCATGATCGGTTCAGGCGACATGGACATTAACGGAATTACCGAGGATGGAAAAGAAGAACCTGTATTCCGTAACGGAAACTGGGCATTTTAAGTCAATATCACGATCACAGCAGCCTCATCTCTTTGGAGTGACGGCTGCTGTGTTGTAATGATTGTAATGACAAACCTCTTCTACCCTGTTATTGACCTGAGGTTGATTCTAAGTGTTTTGCTAATCATAAATTTGGAGGTCCTTACATGCTTACTTTTGAACAAAAACTGGAGCGTTACGCTGAACTGGCCGTTAAGGTTGGAGCGAATGTTCAACCAGATCAAATTCTCGTCGTTAACGCGATGATTGAAGCTGCTGAGCTCGTTCGTCTCGTCGTAAAAAAAGCGTACGAAGCTGGTGCCAAGCTGGTCAAAGTCAATTACAGTGACGAAAAGGTAAACCGGATCCGGTACGATCTGGCTCCCGATAAATCCTTCCTGGAGCCGCCGAAGCATCAAGCTGAGGAAATGACAGAGCTAGCGGAGAACGGTGCTGCCTTCATGACCATTCTTTCGGCAAATCCGGATCTCATGAAAGGTGTAGATCCAGAACGCATCTCCAATTACCAACGAACCTTTGGTGCTTCGATGGCAAAATACCGTCAATATCAACAGGCAGACAAGATGAGCTGGACCGGTATAGCTTTTGCATCACCGGATTGGGCAGCAAAGGTCTTCCCTGATGCTCGTCAAGATCAACAAGTCGACATGCTGTGGGATGCTATTTTCCAAGCGGTTCGTGCGGACCAGGAAGACCCGATTGCTGCCTGGGAGAAACATATCGATACATTGCAGCATAAATCGGATGAGCTCAACAGCAAGAAGTACCACAAGCTTCATTTCGTATCCGAAGGCACAGACTTGACGATTGAGCTACCCGAAGGGCATATTTGGGCTCAAGCAGGAAGTCACAATGAAAAGGGCGATCGTTTTGTAGCGAACATTCCGACAGAAGAAGTATTCACAGCTCCTCTAAAAACCGGAGTTAACGGTACCGTACGGAGCACGAAGCCGCTAAGTTACGGCGGAAACATTATCGACAACTTCTCAATTACGTTTAAAGATGGACGGATTGTAGAATATTCAGCTGAAGAAGGCAAAGATACACTCACCCGTCTAATTGAAATGGATGAAGGATCGCATTATTTGGGCGAAGTTGCTCTAGTTCCTTATGCATCACCTATTTCGGAGAGCGGGATTTTGTACTTCACAACCTTGTTTGACGAGAACGCCTCCTGCCACTTGGCCATCGGAAGTGCCTATGCTTTCAACTTGGAAGGTGGAAAAACAATGACTGCCGATCAGCTCGCCTCAAACGGACTGAATGCAAGCATAACTCACGTTGACTTCATGATGGGTTCCAAAGAATTGAACATTACAGGCATTAGCCATGATGGTCAGGAAGAACCGATCTTTATTAACGGAAACTGGGCTTAATCTGCTCTGTCTGCTTCATACTCAAAGAGACCGCCGATCGATTTAACGGCGGTCTCTTTGAGTTGTTTTAAACTTTTTAAAAAAAGATGCCAAAATAGGAAGCATCAAAGAGATAATAAGCATTGTATGATCAAAGGATAGCATCAAAAACCCCCGATCTTCCCCACTTTTATCATATCAATATACCAACTAGAAAATATTGGGCGCTTAATACAAAAATGATGTAAAATAATGAGAGGATTAGCAAGGGGATACACCAGAGAGGAGATTAGTGCGTGTCTAACCGATTGCAATTGCTCCTCGCAGCAGAATTCAATGAAATAAGCGAACCTCTTCAGGAAGAGGTTTATTATGAATTTTATGATTTGGTCTACGGACAGATTATGTATGTGCTCCGGGACCACGCTGCTGTTGAGGACATAATTCAGGAATCATTCATTAAAGTAATAACCAACAAACCTATTTTTGATAATGAAAACAAATTAAAAGCTTGGTTGCGAGTGGTTTCTAGAAATACAACGATGAATTATTTAAGAAAAAATAAAAAATACCGTAACCAAGTTGATGTTGACCGTGTTTTTATAAGTGAAGAGGAATTGGTTCCTTCTTCCACTAATGTAGAACATCAGGTAGAGTCCAAAATGATGGAAGAATCCATTAAGAAATATCTTGAGCAGTTGAAGCCCGAATATCGGCTGCTCATCGAGTACCGCTGGAAGCACGGATTAACCTATAAGGAAATCGCCGAGCTGCTGAATACCCGGGAAGACATTGTGAAGCAACGTCTATTCCGAGCCAGGGAATCTGTTAAGAAAATGCTATATAGGGAGTGGGGTGTTATGGATGAACAACGAAAAATATGATGATTGGTTTAACGAAGTTTTTGATGAGGCTTTTGAGCGTGCTGCTTCTCATTCCTCTACTCCTGATCATGACACCAAACGGGAATCCTGGTTACAGGTCAAGCAGCAGCTTGAGAGTAAATCTAGACGTAAGCAACGCCGTCGCAGATTTCAATTGGCAGGGATTATTGCCGCTTCTATGGCAATTGGAGCAATTTTATTCTCTCCACCAACGATTTCTCAGGCTGTATCACCGATCTACCAGCAAATTAAGGAGTGGGGTGACGGTATTGTAACGATCATCTCTGGCAAGGATGATTCTGTAACAGATACTGTGGCAAAGACGAGTCCACCACCCGGAAGATCAGAAGAAATATACGAAAATTTAGGTGAAAAGGTTTTGTGGAGCAGTTCTGCGGAAGACAATAATCTGACATTAGAAGAGGTTAAGTCAAGGTTAACGTTTACGTACTCGGAGTTCGAGTACATTCCTCAAGGATATAAGTTCCTTGATGTACTTGTGGCTCCGATAAACGAAGAATCATCGATTAATGACATGGCTATTCAATATGTGTCCGAGAGCGGCAAGATTCTGAATATCTCATATATCGATATGATTAACGGTCCCGTCTCAGTCAGCACCCTTAGCTCACCATCTTCTGAGAGTCTTCAGCTTCATTCAGGAATAGAAGCCTTATACACAAAAGGCCTCGCCAGTTCTATACAATTTACACACAATGGCGTAATGATTCGAATCGTTGGTGAAATGAGCAAGGAAGAGCTGCTAAGAATGGCTAACAGCTTACCATAATGATGAAGGGCGTACCCATTATCGGGTACGCCCTTTATTATAAATGAATCAGTTCCCCATTAACAATGATTCTGTATACATGATCTGCGATTCAGTTTTGCCATTCACCGTAGCAAAATGTATCGTTTTTCCACGGTAATAATAACCTTCGATTGCACTAAAAGACTTTGTCCCGTAATAACTGTTAGAATTTGTAGAGCTACCGGAACTACTTGCGACTTCTACCCAGACGGAGCCCGTCCAGCGCTGAAGAAAAAAATCTACACCAATAGAGCTTGCTTTCTGATTTGCGTATGTATTTCCTGATATATCCATTCCTGAACTAGTTTTTCGAATAGAAGATACCGCATCGATTAAATATGAATTCATTGGATTTACGTTCATGATGTTCATCTCAACTGGAGGCGGAGTCGTTGCTGCCCCGGGTGCTTTGTCTACTGTCGTATCGGCGGATGCCCCACCCGCAATTGCTAAGCTGATCAACATGGTTGCTGTAAAAGCCGGTATTACGCGTGAAAGCTTCTTTACGTTTGACATAACATCACCTTTTCTCTCATGATTTTATCGAACATCCATATATTAACATACCCATACGACAAAGAAATGTCTTTTTCTTCATTTTTAGTTCAATTAAAAAAAGACAACGGCTATAAGCCGCTGTCTTCTAATTGCCATCGCATGTATTATGCGCCGGCCTCCGCCTGTATCACCTGCTGTTTCAGCAAAGTGATGCGGGATATTCGTTTATTTTCCGTCTCTTCCACGACGAACAAGTATTCACCGTAAGAATAGGACTGACCTTTGTGCGGAAGGATGACCTCCAGTCGGGAAGACAACCAACCACCAATCGTATCATAATCCTCTGTATCCACATCCAGACCAAAATGGCCATTAATTTCGTCGATCAACATCAACCCATCAATAGAATGCTCATCCTCAGACACGATTTCAATTCCCTGCCGCTCCTCATCAAACTCATCCTGAATTTCACCAACAATTTCTTCCATGATGTCCTCCAGAGTAACAAGGCCGGACGTACCACCATATTCATCGATCAGAATCGCAATTTGCGTCTTGCTTCGCTGCATACGCTTCAGCAGATCACTAATCTTCATCGATTCAGGAACCGCGATGATCGGGCGAATAAGTGAAATCTGGTCCCGGACATATCCCCGCATTAAATCCTTAATATGAATAAATCCAATAATATGGTCCTTATCCTCATCACAGATTGGATAACGGGTCCTCATTCCCTCATGGGCGATTTCGAGATTTTCCTGCATGGACAGATTGCTGTATAAACAGATCATATCCGTACGAGGAATCATGATCTCTCTTGCTGTTGTATCCGCAAATTCAAAAATGTTATCTACCAAGGTCAGTTCCGTATCATTGATCAGACCAATCTCACTGCTTTCCTTCATCAGATCACGCAGTTCTTCCTCTGTGTGAGCCGTTCCCCGTTCAACGACAGGTTTCATCCGGAATAAGTACAGAAGACCGTTCGACAAATTGTTAACTAACCAGATAACCGGATACGAAACTTTGTAGATGATGTCAAGCGGTTTTGCTGACAACATGATTATCGTTTCCGCCTTGCGGACAGCAACTGTTTTGGGTGCGAGTTCGCCTAATACGATATGCATCACTGCGATAAACGCAAATGCAATCACAATAGACACCACATGTAACACTGTGTCTTCAAGCCCTAATGCTTGAAACCATGGAGCTATCATGAACGCAATAGAACGTTCTCCGATCCATCCAAGTAGAAGCGATGAAATCGTAATGCCGAGCTGGCAAGCGGACATGTATGCGTCCAGGTTGCGCAAAATCCGCTGGGCTATTTTTGCGTTCTTCTTTCCTTCTTCAACAAGTGCATCAACCCGGCTACCTCTGACCTTTACGAAAGCCAGCTCAGCCGATACAAAAAAACCATTTAGTAATACTAAAAACAATATTAAGGATATTCCCAACCAACTCGGTAAAGGGTCACTCAATCGTTCTCCTATCCGCCGTATGAACTGCTAAGACAGATAGGAACACCTCCTTCGGTTATTATAAATGTGTGGAGCCATAACGCATAACAACGTAATCGGACAACGCGTCAACTTCCCAATGGTCTCATCTCCTTGTCTTTTTAAAACGTAAACAACCTATATAAGTAATTATATAGTTATACGATACACAGTCAAACGCTCAGATATGACATAAAACCGCGTTGTTACAAGCTGTTTTTTGATTATCGTCATTTAACACTCGTTTACACCCATTTGATCATCTCTTAATAATTGACCTTCATACTAGATTCGAAGACATCTTTTAAGGAGGAACTAGTGTGAAAAACAATCGGTTAACACGTATGGCTGCTATCTTACTTACAGTGGCAGCTGCATTCGGGGGAACGGCTCCACTCCCCGCTCATGCAGAAGGAATAAGCACTAATCAGCAAGCTTCCATTGCACCAGTCATAACGATTTTGCCTATTGATCGAGCTGCTATATTGGCAGGTCAAAAATTGGACTTCAGAGTAGAAGTTACAGGTATTGAAGGCAAAGAACCACTGCAGGTGCTTATTAACGGCAAGGATGCTGGCCAATATTTTGGCAAAAAGCCTGTCATTACTAACACCACACCAAATAGCACGGAGTATACGATCCGCGATGTATCATTTAAAAAACCGGAACGTATTTCCGTTAAAGCCTCCGTCAATCACACAAAAAAAACGTTTACTAAAACGGTAAATTATGAAGTGTATCAAGCCATTGGCAACGGTAAAAAAGCGAAAAATGTCGTTCTTATGATAGGCGACGGAATGAGTGCAAACATGAGAACCGCTGCACGCGTTGTTTCAAAAGGAATAAATGAAGGCAAATTTAAAGGTTGGCTGGAAATGGAGAACATGGACTTCATGGGTATGGTTACTACGTCAGGTATGGATTCGATCGTTACAGACTCTGCCAATAGCGCCTCAGCCTATGCTACGGGTCATAAAACAGCAGTTAACGCAGAGGGTGTTTACCCTGACAATACAGCCGATCCGTTAGATGATCCTAAAGTAGAGAACATTATTGAGCTGCTAAAACGTACACGGGGGATGTCTACAGGTCTTGTAACGACAGCAGACATCACCGATGCAACACCGGCTGCCATGACTGTACATACCCGTTCACGGTATGAATCAGAGTTTATAGCCAAATCCTATCTAGATCCTCTCCATCGTCCGGATGTGCTGCTTGGAGGTGGCAGAGAATGGTTCCTTCCTGCTTCTGATGGTGGTAAACGAAAAGATCAGGCTAATCTTATTGATGCGTACAAAAAGCAAGGGTATTCGTACGTTACGAACGCTACGGAGCTGAATAAAACTTCTGCCAACGGAAAGCTTCTCGGTCTGTTCCGTCCAAGCAACATGAACGTATATTTCGACCGTGAATATACACAGCCTAATAATCCCGACATCGTTGGAACGTATAATGACCAGCCTACTTTGATGGAAATGACCTCAAAAGCACTAGACGTACTTGATAATAACAAAAACGGTTTTTTCTTGATGGTCGAAAGTGCTTCGATTGATAAACAGGCACATGCCATGGATATGGAGCGCGTGATTTGGGATACGATTGAATTTGACCAGACCGTGGGACTCGTCAAGGAGTACGTTCGCAAGCACCCAGACACGCTTGTTATTGTAACAGCCGACCATGGCCACTCCATGACTTTAAACGGTACATTCTCCGTAAAAGATGCTGCCGGTAAAAAAGGTGATGAGCTCCGCGAGTTAATCGGCACCTATGCGGATTCGAAATTCCCGACCTATAAGGATGCCGATGGAGACGGTTTCCCCGACAATCCGGATTCCGATTGGAAACTGGCCATTGGTTGGGGTAACCACCCGGATCACAATGAAGATTACATGACAAATCCGAAACCGATAAGTCCAACGATCCAGGACCCGACGGTGACTGACAAGCCTTGGTACATTGCTAATCCGGATAAGGACCCGAATGGAGTGTATTACAACGGCAACCTTCCTCATGATGAAGCTCAAGAGGTTCACACGTTTGACGATGTGCCGATCAATGCATCAGGTCCCGGAGCCTCTTTCTTTAGCGGATACATGGATAATACTGAAATATTCCGAAATATGATGGCAGCATTGCAATTAGATCCGGTTAAAGAGAAGGTTAAGAAATAACTTTGTTACACAATAAGCCGTACATCTGACTGAGATGTACGGCTTTTTCATGATTCAAATTTATTATCTTCCCATTGGCGGATTGCCAGTCACTCCAGGATATTGATATATCAAAGGCTCATTAAACACGATATAGTCAAGGTTCACCATAAGAAGCATGATTCGACGGCCTGTTTGGGGCTCACTAATAATGATGTGATCGCGGCCAGCTGCTTCCAGAATCCCTGTAAATACTTTTGCGTTCCATTGGGAGTTGTTCTCATAAGTCATGTATAATGTGGCTTGCTTACCAAGATTCAAACGCAGAATATTTTCTACATAGGACTGCTCAAACTGAGGTGGAGTCTGAACAACTTTACCTTGTGGTGTCATATGAGAACCACTCATCACTTGTGGAGGCATATTAGTGGGAGTCATACCACGATTTTGTTGTGGCAGGCCACCTTGCTGAAAGCCTTGCTGAATACCTGGATATCCATTACCAATCGTATAGTTCACCGGTGCATTTCCATGGTTTAACATAAGTAATTTCCTCCTTCATTATACAAAACGCTATTAATATACATTCGGACAATCTTCGAAAGTAGGTCTGAAAAAGCAGTGAGCCTTAAACCGACCGGTATTTTCCTGGTTATACCAAGTCGGTGGGCAATCCCCTTCAGGTCTGAAAAACCACAAAGCGTTATTCGCAGGCCAGGTGCGCTCCCCACCGATGGTACGCCGAGCCAACCTTCTATCCCTATCTCGGGCTCTCTGATAAAAATAACCCTTCTGGGTCGCTTCAAATCCGCCGGGACTCTGAAACACCATGTCATTCATGTTGCGGATATTAAGGAAGTCCAGACAATTCGCCAAGATCCGGTTTACTCCAACATTTCCGACCATGAGCATGCCCTGTTCCCCTTCTCCCTCCGCCTCGGCACGAATCAATCTTGCCAATAAATCCACATCTGATGAATTCGCTTTGATAACGGCCACAGTTCTCCTCCTCGTTTCCTTGTTTTCACCCTGTATCTTATGTGCATTCGCCCATAGAGGTTACAGCTCGCAGCAAAGTTTTGTATAAATTACTTTCGTCTTACACAATTCTTCATCAGACTTAATATCTGAATTCTATACTCATACAAGTAAGGCCAAGAGCATGAAAGTGAGGTAATGCAAACCCATGGAAAAAGAATACACGCTCTCTCCTCCGAGGCACTCTCTGACGCCTTCAGCCCATGAAAAAGAATTGCTTGCCAGGGCAAGCGGCACATCGATCAAAAAAATCCACCGTAAAGAAATTACGTTGGCGTATGCACTACTGACCCCTTCGATTTTGCTGTTCGGTATATTTTTGTTTTATCCTCTCATTAAATCGGTGTACCTCAGCTTGTTTCTAACCGATCCCCAAGGCCGAGTGGCTGAATTCGTAGGTCTAGACAATTTCAAGCAGATTCTGTTATCCGACATGTTCTACAAGAGTTTTACGAATACCATGCTGTTTATCGTGTTGACGGTGCCTATCAGTATTGCTGCCTCTCTTCTCCTAGCAGCATTAACCCACAACAAACTGAAGGGCATGAAAGTGTTCCGGTTCATATTTTCATTACCGATGGCTGTCTCTGTCGGTACCGGCTCAATGATCTGGATGATCCTGTACCACCCAACCCTAGGGATACTTAACTATTTCCTGCAACTCATCGGAATTGAGCCGGTACAATGGTTAACCGATCCGAAATGGGCGATGCTGTCCATTGCCTTGATGACTGTTTGGATGAATCTTGGTTTCAACTATATTTTGATGCTGAGCGGAATGCAGGGCGTCTCCGAGGATATTTATGACAGCACAAAAATCGACGGCTCGGGTCCGATGCGAACATTTTTCCGGATTACGCTGCCGCTCATCTCCCCTACCCTCTTCTTTACGCTGGTCGTATCCGTCATAGGTTCCTTTCAAGCGTTCGGCCAGATTAACATCTTGACAAAGGGCGGTCCGATGAACAGCACGAATGTGATGGTTTACAACATCTATCAGGATGCTTTCATTAACTTTCGCTTCGGTATAGGAAGTGCTCAAGCGCTGATCCTGTTTGCTATCATCCTTCTGCTCACCGTTGCTCAGTTCAAATTCGTTGAAAAGAAGGTGCATTACCAATGAGTATGCGTCTCCTGCCAAAAAGTTTTATTTACCTGGCTCTGCTGCTCTGTTCACTTCTCGTCGCTTTCCCTCTGCTCTACACCCTGTCCACTTCCATGATGAGTGAAGCAGAATCTGCTGTGTATCCACCTCCATTACTGCCTGATGCTTTGAATATGTCCAACTTCATCAAGGTCATCGATACCATTCCGGTTCTAAGATTCATTGGAAACAGTATGATCGTATCCTGCGCAATCATGGCAGGGCAGATCGTAACGGCCAGCCTTGCTGCATACGCCTTCGCATTTCTCAAATTCCCTGGAAAAACGCTGTTATTCAGCCTGTTTCTTGCCACCATGATGGTTCCTTGGGAAGTCATTATGATCCCTAATTACCTTACGGTAAAAAGCCTCAACTGGCTTGATACTTATCAAGGGCTCATTGTTCCTTTTGTCGCTTCTGCATTCGGGACATTTCTACTGAGACAGTACTTTTTACAGCTGCCAAAAGAGCTATTCGAAGCAGCCCGAGTGGATGGTTGCGGACATATGCGGATGTTCCTTAAGCTGGTGATGCCATTATCCCTACCAGGTATCGCCACGCTCGGTGTCTACTCTTTTCTAAACAACTGGAACATGTACTTATGGCCGCTGTTAACAACCAACCGGGAGGAGATGCGTACCGTTCAGATCGGGATCGGCATGCTTCAATTCGAGGAGATGAATTCGTGGAACCTGATACTTGCAGGGGTTCTTACATTGCTGCTCCCTTCCTTGCTGCTGCTTGCGATAGGACTTAAACCGCTCGTTCGCGGAATTACGGCAGGAGCGTTAAAAGGGTAATATTGGTGCTCAAGTGATAAGAATATGAGAAATCAGTCTTGCGGGGCCAGCTGCATTTGGCTACGTAATGTTGACATAGATACAAACTATATTTTCAAAGGGAGAGATTAACGATCATGAAACGTTTTGGAAAAAGATCCTTCACCCTGCTATTGCTCGCTTGCATGATGATTGTGAGTTCAGCCTGTGGAAGCAATGGTTCACCGAAAATCACTGAAACTGCCGCTGCTGCTGACTCCGGAACCGCCAAGGAACCAGTAAAAGTCGTTTGGTGGCATTCCATGAGCGGGGATCTCGGAAAAGTTGCGGACAAGCTAATCTCGGATTTCAATGCGGCGCATCCGGATATTCAGGTAGAGGGTGTGTTCCAGGGAACGTACGATGAAAGTTTAAACAAGCTGAAGGCTTCTCTCGGCTCGAACAGCGGTCCGGCGATGATCCAGGTGTATGAAATCGGTAGTCGCTTTATGATGGATACCAAAGCCATTAAACCTGTTCAAGACTTTATAGATGCTGAACAATATGATATCTCCAGTCTTGAATCAAATATTAAAAATTACTACACTTTCGACGACAAGCTGTACTCCATGCCTTTCAATTCGTCCAACCCAATTCTTTATTACAATAAAGATGCCTTTAAAGCCGCTGGGTTGGATCCGGAAAATCCTCCAAAAACCTACGAGGAAGTAGCCGCAGCTGCGAAGCAGTTGACTAAAGACGGAACAACAGGCGCCTCCTTCGCAATTTACGGATGGTTTATGGAGCAATTTTTTGCCAACCAAGGCGCTGAGTTGCTGAACAACGGAAACGGTCGCAGTTCGATTTCAACAGCCTCTCAGGTAAACAGTCAGGCTGGTGTGAGGACGCTCGAATGGTGGAAAGGAATGCTTAATGATAAATCCCTTCTGAACCTTGGACGTAAAACCGATGACACTAAAAAAGCATTTGCTGCTGGACAAGTTGCCATGATGTTGGATTCCACCGCCTCCCTACGTGGAATCGTCAGTGCTTCTGAAGGCAAGTTCGAAGTTGGAACAGCCTTCTTGCCTAAGCCGTCAAACGGCGGCAAAGGCGGCGTAATCATTGGTGGAGCAAGCCTGTGGCTGCTTGGCAACAAGTCTGAGGCTGAGCAAAAAGGTGCGTGGGAATTCATGAAATACCTTGCCGAGCCGAAAACACAAGCTTACTGGCACGTAAATACTGGCTATTTCCCGGTAACCACCAAAGCCTACGACGAACCCATTGTGAAGGAAAACCTGGAGAAATACCCTCAGTTCCAAACTGCCGTCGACCAGTTGCATCAGACAGAACCGAATTTGGCGACTCAAGGTGCTGTCATGGGCGTATTCCCTGAGGCTAGACAAATCACGGAAACGGCCATTGAAGAAGTATTAAACGGACAAAAATCACCACAGGAAGCATTGGATAAAGCAGCTGCAGAAATAACATCCAAAATCGAAATTTATAATAAAACCGTGAAGTAAATTATCTTCAACGACAAAAGATTCTTTCCTAAAAACAGACAAAAGGAGTGTCCTGGTCAATAGACCTTTAGGACACTCCCATTTTTGTTGCTCATTATATTATCTAAAAGAAAACATGATTCCGGCATATATTGCTACCGCAGCACAGAGCCCGCTCAGGAGAACGATACCAGCACGCTTATTTCGCTTAAACAGAGTTACCATAAATGTTAAGAGCGCAAGCCCGATTAGAAGCAGTAATAGGCCTGGCAAGCTCCAACCAAAGCTTAGCGTCCCTCCTTCGAAATCAGGGTGGGTCCATTTAAATATGGTGGCAGCATCAGACTCGGTTAATGATGCAGTCTGATTATGCGGTGCGGGCTGTTGGTTCATATACCCCGTCACAATGTAGATCAACCAGAGTATAACTCCTTCGCTTCTTGCCCAGATGGCAGGTTTGAACCCCTTGTCACGAATCAACTTTCTTTTCATCAGACTTCCGTTAATAAAGGCAAATACAAGAAGCGGGATAATCAGAATATGTTTGATCAAAAGTGCTTGACCATATGGCAGCACCCAGCTGTTAACGAGGTCAGGTGTCACTCCGCTCATGAGAAACAGTCCGGAGCCCACGACAAGAAGAACACAGATAATCGCTAAGGGATGGAACCATTTTAGAAAAGCGCCCCATCCTTCCGTTCCTCTACTAAACCAGCCAACAATAAGAAGTGTCCCTGTCCATAGAGCCATCGCGGTAAAATGCCCGAAAAAAGCCATTTCACCTTTAAACCCGAACAAGGAAGCCGCGTGGTTGAACGAAGACATCGCAAAGGAGATCCCTAATAAACAAATAGGCAACAGCCAACGCACGACAGCCTTTGGTCTACGATGGACGATAACCGTTAGTACAGCCACTAGAATAGAAAGTCCAGCAATCCAAGCGTATCTCTCCCCTTCCTTGAAGGAGAACATAATCGCCTTAAACGATTGGGAGAATCCAACATCGTCCTTAAAAAACATGATGATCTGCAGAATCGGTATAAAGGCGCATATCGCTACACTAAGAGCAGCGACAGGTCCAAGCCAGACCGGAAATTTGATTTCTGGTTTCTTGGATTCTGATATGAAGGAAAGTACGGTAATGCCTGCCAGTATTGAATATCCTAAATATAGAAATGGCTCACTAATCCAGTACATGGATCACCGTTTTTTCCGGGATTGTTTAAGAGCAATGTATACTCCAATAACAGCTACGACCACAATGAGTGCAATCCATAAGGTATTTCCAGATCCTGATTCATCAGCACCCGATGAAGATTGAGGCTGTTCGGCAGATGTGTTATCGGCAGCAGCAGCTTCATCCGTATCCGTTGGAGTTGGAGTTTCGCCCGGTTTCTCTTGATCTGTATTTGTATCGTCGGCTGCATTATTCTCTTGCTGATCAGTAGTATTTTCATCATTGTTATCTTTTACAGCAGCCGTAGTTTCTTTTGAAGTTTCTTTTGAAGTTTCTTTTGAAGTTTCTTTTGAAGTTTCTTTTGAAGTTTCTTTTGAAGTTTCTTTTGGAGTTTCTACTTGGAAAGCATAAGTACCTTTCACGGGATGACCGTCACGACCAACGATTTTCCACTCCACTGTGTAGGACCCGGAGTCCAAAGGTTTTTCCAAAGAAGCTTTTAAAAGGTTCTCTTCAACCTTTACCTCCGCTGTATCCAATTTTACACCTTGATCATTTGAAATACTTAATGTGCTTAATGTTGAGTCAATCTTTTCATTAAACGATAAGCTGAGCTCCTGCACGGCTTCGGTCACTTTAGCATCAGCTGCGGGAATACTTGATTCAAGTTTCGAATGCGCCCAAGTGCCTGCTGGAAAAGCAAAAACAAGTAGCATAGCAAACAGTATGATTACAGATTTGAATGATTTCAACAATATTCCTCCTTCTTCGACGAGAATTATCTAAAATTTTAATCTTCCTCATAATATCAAAGACATGCTAGTAAAGCTAATGAGCAATTTGTGAATTATTTAAAAACACATCGGATATGTAAGGATTAAAGTTTACATAATATTTTTTATGTAATTTACATTAACAAAAAAGACCCAGCTTTTAATTAAGCTGGGGTCTTCATTGATTTATCCTATTTTCTTACGACATCTTCTAGATCCTTCTTTAATCGATCTTTCTGTAGTAAATGATGACGGTAATGCATCTCAACCAACAAGAACCATTCCTTTCCGTTTAAGGCACCAAAGCCAGGATGAAATTCTGTATGGGGCGACGAAAACTTAGATAGAGCAGGCTCGATCTCCTTCATTCGCTCCAAGACCCTGCCAAGCCCCTCCACGAGTTGCTCCTTATCTTTTGGCTGGGCTGGAGTATATTGTGGTGAAGCTGGTACGTGAATTCGTACCGGAGGAAAGCTTCCCCGTGCAAATATAGCCTTGCCTGCCTCCGTTTTTTCACCTGTTGAAGAAATCTCCTCCCTACTTGAGCTCATACATAACTCTATATTTCGAATCTGCATGAACAAAGCTGACTGAATCAAATGAACGTACATTTGTCCAAGCGACCATTCTTCATCATTGGATTTTCTTGTTAGCTGCTCCTCACTAAAGCCCGATAATTCATTAAGGTATACATTCGTGAGTTCTTCCAGTCTGTGTAAAGATTCATTAGTATTCATAGGTATAACATCTCCTTCTCATCATTTAGCTTTATCATATAAAAACGCTACTGACAGCGTTATGTCAGTAGCGTCTCAACAATTTTTCAGCTTCTTCTCGAACCCGATTTCGTAATGAATCAGGCTCCAGTACGACAATGTCTGCTCCCCATTGAAGCAGCCATGGCAGTAGCTCCTCAATGTGACGAACTCGGAAGGTGGCATGCAAGCCATCTGTTATGTCCGAGAATTCTTCTAAGTAAAAATTGTTACAATCCTTAATTTTATGTGCAATACCCGGATCTGCTTGAATCCGAACTGTAATGTGACGATCATCCATCGGTGAATATTCTTGTAAATTGAAATTAGAAGGAAGAGTGAATCGATCCTCTAGAATGGAAAGTTCCTGCATCCGTGTCAAACGGAAATGGCGAAGTTCTTGTCGTAAATCACAATGCCCAACCAAGACCCACGAACCGTTCACAAGCACAAGACCATATGGAGCAACGGTGCGAATGCTGTGACGACTCTCACTAGCTGTGGAGTGGACTTTGGTGTACTTGAAGGATACCTTGCGTTTTTCTAATATTACTCGGCGCAAAGCTTCAATATATTCTTTCTCACGCACACTATTCTCTGATGATATATCGGAAGCAAGCAGTCTAATGGTTGTACGTACTCTTACTGCTTCTTTCCGGACGCTGTCCGGTAAGACAGCCTCAATCTTACTTCGGGAGCTCTGAGCATGTTTACCATAGCCGGTATCCAACTTGTGTTCAATAAAGCCGGTACCAATCAGCAGCGCAACAGCTTCTTCCACTGTGAAACTCAATGGCGGAAGAAAGTATCCTTCCATTAAGGAATATCCTAGACCGGTAGAACCTACAATAGGCACTCCAGCCTCACACAGCGCTTGAATATCTCGATAAATTGTTCTTTTGCTCGTCTCAAATGTAGCCGCTAGATCTTCTGCTCGCAGCACCCGTTTGCACTGCAGCTCAAGAACGATTGCTAGCAGACGTTCTGTTTTGTTCACAACAGCTGCATCCTTTCATGCTTGAACCATAAGAAAATATGTATTTTATCGTCATTAATTCATTCTATGAATATTTAATGTTATTAATTATTATTCCTCGTATATCATCTTTCGAGTCATTCCGCCATCCACAATTAAATGCGAGCCAGTAGCAAAGGTATTATCAGGATCTGTTAGATAGAAACAGGCTCGTGCAATATCATCGGGTCTTCCAACTCTTCCGGCTGGATGCTGTGCATGATCCCTGTCTGTTAATACGTCATACTGCCCTGTCTCAATCCATCCTGGGCTGATACAGTTGACTCTGATTCCGTCTGGCCCCAGACTGACGGCAAGCGCATGAGTCAAGGACACGATCGCTCCTTTTGAAGCGGCATAAGCTTCGGAATTCGGCTCCGACATGACCGAACGGGTAGACGATAAATTTACAATGGAGCCGCCGTTCTCTGAGTTTCTCATATACTTGGCCGCTTCGCGGGAGACAAGAAAACAGCTGCGGGCATTACTGTTTAACACTTCGTCCCACTCGTCCAGAGTCAGTTCATAGGGCGATTTCCAGCGTGATACACCCGCGTTATTAATGACTATATCAATACTCCCGGTCTTTTCATAAGCAAATTTCATCAAATGGACTACATCTTTTTCCTTGCGAACATCACAAGTGGTAAAGAATGCTGAAAAGCCGTCTTGGAGCAATGCATGCTCGACTTGACGGCCTTCTTCCTCTTGCATGTCAGCGAGAACAACGTTGGCTCCCTCCGCGGCATAGGCATGCGCTAGTCCAAGACCAATGCCTTTGGCTGCACCCGTTATGACAACAGTCATCTTTTGAAATTTCATGGGCTGTTTCCTCCTTGTGTTACGTTCAGATCTGGGACTTGTGTTCTGTATTCATTATTATATAACAAGGAAAGAAACAGGCCAAAAGTCTTTTATTTATGATTTTCAAACCCTCGGACAGGTTCATGGTGTAATCGGGGGTAACGCTCGAATCTGTAATATCGGGTCCCCTGGAAAGATAATCTTCCCTCATCTCCTTCTGCACAAATCCCAAACTCTTTACCAGTGACTGCAAATTCCATCCGGTCTCCGCTCTCGACTTCAAAAGTCAGGTAATAGGAAGTCCTAGAACGGCTGGACATGCTGTCATCCGGATGACGGCTGTGTGTAACCTCGCTTCTTTTGCTGACGATTCGAGAATCCACGGTTAGCAGCGGCTGCCTGTTATTCCGGTTCCATTGCATAATGCCTTTACCTGCTGACAGCAGTATAATACCAAGCACAACAACAAAAACCACAGGTATAACACTGCCGAAAAAATCGAACATCCAATATGATTCCGATCCCATACGGCTCCCCCTTCCGTCTTTAAGCATCCTAATTCCGCCTGACTTCCTTGTCTTCATTAGATTATATGCGCCGATTAAGACAACTTTAACTCAGGATTCGGAAAAAAAACTCGTTTGGTGTTGGACAAGGGGGTAAACATAACAAAAAGCTGATGTTTGTATCGCTACAAATCACCAGCTTTAGGTCAAAAGTTGACTCTTTTTCTTCCATGTTCGGTTAATCGGAGAATTATTCATGAATCATTTGCAGAAATGCCTTGGTTTCGCGTTGTCCTTCATCTTCGTTTTCGATCGGAAGAAGTCCAAGTTCAGCCCAGCAGGCTTTACACTGTTCTTCGGTCTCACACAAGTGGGCATCGTCACAGTTGTAGCAAAGGCGAAGCAAGTTGACTGTCATCATATCTGTTTCCATTCTCATCTCAATCACTCCTATTTGTTATTACCTCTTCTTTACACTTTTATAGTAACATGATTTACGTCTGTATATTGTGATTTTTTTCACAAATATGTGAACATTATTCAAAATGTGATAATTCAAACTTGAATGCTCATGAATAGCGATCATCGTGGGACAGGTCGTATGGGACAATCTTCAAAAAAAGACTTTGCCACTGCTGTTCAGGCTTACAGTGACAAAGTCTACATATGATTGATTTATCTAATTCTCCAGGTCGCTCCACCGTCCATGCTTAGAAGAAGCCGAGATCGCTTCGAATCAGTGGTTTCAACAAGCATCCATCCTACTTCGGAGGAGGCAAACTCCATTTTTGAAACGATTGGATAATCTGCGAGATGTTTACCCAGTTCAGGATCAGCTGGGTATGGTGTCCAAGTCTTACCCATATTCTCCGAGCGATAAACGATACCATCGATCATGCTCCAGCCTTCATTGAGACGTCTAAATACGGGACTTAGTGTACCGCTTGTGCTTTTAGGTTTCAGAGGGAAAGATACAAGATTCCATGACTCTCCGCTGTCTGAAGAGAAATATCCCAAGTATTCGGTACTATTATCGTTTAAGCAGGTTACGGGAACCCATACATCATTCGTACTGCCAAGGAACTTGGGTACTCCGGGTATGTAGGACTTGCACATCTTCATTTGGTCATCGTGAAAAACCAGCTTTGAAGAGTTCCATTGTGTGCCTCCGTCTCTCGTGATGTACAGTTTCGAGCCCTGTGTTTCTTTCACGGTAGCAAATCCGGTTAAAGCGTTGGCAAATGTCATGCCTGCTATTAAGCCTGTTCGCGGAATAACCGTGCCTGGAATACGAGAGGCGGGATAATCTGAATTCTGCATAATGTTGGACCATCTACCGCCATTATTATTCGTCTGGAATAAAGTCTTTTCCTGCGAGCCCGGGGAAGCTTCCCTAGCGGCCATCACCCAGCCGTTACTGGATGAAGTAAACGAAAGAGCCGACACTTTTTCTGCACCAGGTAAAGATGAGAGCTTCCATTCACTCCCCCCGTTATTCGTGTTCAGTAGCATGGTCTCCTGACTCCCTACTCCGTTTCGGACAATCCAGCCATGATCTTTATCTGTAAACACAATATCCTGTCCGTACACAAGCCTATCTACAAAATTAATGTTGGATGAAGGGGAAATATCAACCCACGTCTCTCCAAAATCTTCAGTAAGGTACAAACGTATAGAGGTTTTTGTCAGTCCCCATGCGATTCCTTCGGAATCACTTAGCATATGGAAATCGGTTAGTCTTGTCTGTATTTGGTATTTACTTTTCTCCTCAGGTGCTTTGTTGGCCGTTTCGGGTGTTACCACGGTTAAGGTCTGTCCATCCTCAACAGATTCCGTCTCTTGCTGAACAACGGATTGTTTCATCGGCACCGGTTTAGATGATGTTGATGTACAAGCAGTCAGTAAAAAAATGAATATGGTTAGCAATAATATGCTTCGACAGTACGAATGATTGCGTAATATCAAGCAGTTTCCTCCTTCGTATCGCCTCTTGCGTTTTGATGTCACGTTTTGATGTCGCGTTTTCGGTCATTATATCATAATCCCAATATGTTTACAGAACGGAACCTTTTCAGACTGTTAACAATTTTGTAGCTTATTTGACGAATATTCACAGAAAGTTATGCAGATGCATAAGGAACGCTCTCCCATGGAAAACTTCACAATGTGCTGGTTCAGCATAAAAGCTAAGCTTGAGGAGGTGAAATCATGCCTAAACCGGATAACCGCGAAGATAATGTCCATCGTTTGCAGGATGCTGTACAGGATACAATCGAGAATTTTCGTGAAGCCAAGGATTATCTTAACGAGTTTGGTGATGAAATTTCCGAAACCGAGAAAGAGCAGATTTTGGAAAAAAATGAACGACGCAAGAAAAGTATTTCCGGATTTCGTGAAGAAATCAAGGATGAAGCGAAATTCCAGCGCGGAGAATAATGAACGTTCCCTGCTTTATCAATTGTAATAAAAAAACAGGAGGCTCAAGCGAGCTTCCTGTTTTTTATTCAGATCCATGCTTTGGAATCTTCGTGAACAGCAACTTCAAACCGAGTAGATAAAAAAACGAACCCTCTGGCGATATTCGTCAGTTCTCCAAACAGAATCTGTTCAGAAGACGATGATTGAATGTTCTAGCGAAATAACCTAAAACAGGTTCTTTACGATATTTTTAGCGATTTATAAATGAAATTGTAACATATAGATGTCCTTTCATGATGAAACTGTGACAAAATAGGTTGCCTTCTAAAATAACACGGAAGCCAGATTCGTGTCAAGAATACCCATTTCATTGATTTACCCCTATAATGGGTAATTGTATAACGTACAACATTTTCCCATAAAAACCAGACAAACTAGGAGAAGGAGATGATTGAATGAATTCCACAATCTTTCGGCCAAGCCGTGCTGTTATCATCGGTACAGGCGCGGTAGGAACGACAACTGCCTACACCCTGCTGCTTCGCAAGCGTGTAGCGGAGATCGTTCTGATTGATATCAATCACGACAAAGCCGTAGGTGAAGCACTCGATATGAATCACGGACTTCCATTCGTGGGTGGTGTCAAAGTTTGGGCCGGAGACTACTCGGACTGTGAAGGAGCCGATATTATTATCGTTACGGCTGGTGCTTCGCAAAAACCGGGCGAAACCCGTATCGATCTCTTAAAGAAAAACGCTGTTATTTTTGACGAGATCGTACAAAATATTACAAAGTATAATCAAGACGGCATATTGCTGATTGCCACCAATCCGGTGGATATATTGTCTTACGTAACACTCAAGGTGAGCGGTTTCCCGGCTAATAGAGTCATCGGTTCCGGCACACTGCTGGACAGTGCGCGCTACCGCTATCTTCTCGGCAAGCATAAACATATTGATCCGCGCAGTATTCATGCGCACATTGTCGGGGAACATGGAGATTCTGAAGTCCCTGTATGGAGTCTCGCTAACGTGGCAGGCATCGGTCTTGATATCGATGAAGAGGATAAACAAAAGATTTATGACAGCACCAAAAACGCTGCTTACGAAATCATCAACGCTAAAGGGGCTACGTTCTACGCCATCGCCCTTGCGCTAGACCGAATTGTAACTGCCATAATGCAGAACGAAAGCGCAGTGCTTAATGTCTCCACTCTGCTCCAGGACTATAACGGTGTATCCGATGTATACCTAGGTGTGCCTTGTGTCGTAGACCGTACCGGTGTACGGGAAATACTCGACCTTCCTCTTAATGAAGAGGAGACAGCCCTGTTCCATAAATCGGCTAACAAGCTGAAGTCTGAGATCGCAAGTCTTTATTCTTAAAAGAATAACAAAACGTCCGGATCTACTCCCTAAAGGAGCTGACCGGACGTTTTTATCCGTTTATTTATTCAATCTTTTATTCCTGTTCTTTTATAATTAATGGCATTAATTATTTATACAATAAATTAATTTCAATCTGTTCTTTCACTGCCTATAGGACGATAAATTAGATTTCATTGTTTACATAATATTTAATATGTAACTAAAAACCGGTCGGAAGTTGAATATCCAATCGAGCGATAGCCTCCTCTTTTTCACGGCTACTGACATGGGTATAGATGGTTGTCGTCTGTATCGATGAATGTCCGAGCAGCTCCTGGACGGTTCTCAGATCCGCCCCCTTCCGAAGAAGCATAGTCGCAAACGAGTGTCTTAGCTTGTGACTGGAATAAGATAATCTTTGCTGCACGGGTACATCTTCCTGAAAGCGATCAAAGGTTTCAGATGCAATTTGCTGGATGCACCGGATGGACAAACGCCGGCCTTTTTGAGAAGTAAACATGGCATCCTCTTTGGCTCGCCACGGCTCCAGCCTCTGGGATATGGCTTGCTCCAAGATTTGACTAACCGATTCTGGGACAGGAAGTGAGCGCCATTTACGTCCTTTTCCGAATACGCTCAGCGTACGGTGCTGGGCATTATAATCGGATATATTAAGTGCATGAACCTCACCGATACGTAGTCCCATATAGGCCATAAGGAGAAAAACAGCAATGTTTCGCGTACGATATTTGCCTTGTACTGCTTCAAAAAAGCGAATGAGTTCCTGTTCATTTAGATATGAGGGGACTTTGTTCGTCTCTGTTTTTGATTTTTTCACCCCGGATGCAGGGTTCTGCGCTACCATTTCCAGATCCATCAAGGCTTTAAAAAAGCAGTTAACCGCCGCATGTTTGCGGTTCCGGGTTGAGTCGCTAACTCCGCGTTCGCGGACAGAAGACAAGTATGACATGACATGAAGCTTTTTGACATGATCCAGCGTTTTGCCATTTAACGATTCCAAAAATTCATAAACATCACTCATATATGATTTCTGCGTATAAACTGTATAACCGGCATCCTTCATCCAGATCAGAAAAGCGTCTAGTGGCTCTTCATAGAAGTCTTTCACATCGGACATAGCGCTTCTCCTCCTTGTGCTGAACCTTAATTTTAACACAATTTTTATCTGATAGCGGCAACTTCATCTATTCAAAATAATGAATGCATGCAAAAAAGTCTGCTCTACACGACTGTTAGAACGCAGACTTTACTAGACACGCTTATTTCATTCGAGTATTTTTATTTTTGTGATGAGCTCACAACCTGTTTGATCATTTTAAGTCGATTTTCTAGATCAATAGTTCGGTTTGGTCCAACTTGAAATGTTGTTCCCTCTGAGATAGTTAGAATTTTAATACTGTCTCCTCTAATGACAGATCCAGTATTATCTGTTGTTATGATTAGTTCCTCTTCATCATCTTCCATCCATTGAGGTATTTGCCGTTGAAACATAGGATGGTCCGAGAATTCCACTTCTTCATTCTTGGATATGGATGGATCTCTTTGAACATTAATTCTACATGATTTGGACTTTATATTTCCGGATTCACCGCAAATAATCGCAGAACTATCCAAAACTCTATTGATGTATAGATTTAAGAGTTTCGAAGTCCTCATCGGATAACCTGTTGGCTCGGGGCTAATGGTTGTTCTTGATCTTTCTGAGGGACTGGACTTACCATCAAGGAATCCTGAGGCGTATCGTATATTGACGAACAATTAATCACCTGAGTATCACCGACCAAAAATACCGACGAGCCCCTTATTTCTATGATTTTTACCGCACCTACATATAGTTCCTTATTCACGACGTTCAGTTTCATTTACATCCCACTTTCCGGCGAAGCTTTGCTCCGCTCCATATGCTGCCTTACAGCTGTTTCAATATCCCTCTTCATATACTCAATGATTGCAGTCCGGATATAATCCTCATTCCTATTTCCCTCTTCATCTGTTTGAATCTTATCCAAGTATATAAGAATCCGATCATCAATCTGCCGACGCACATCCTCAAGTATCATTTGTGTGTATGGCGAATCCATGTGTATTTTTTGTTCTCCAGCCATATCACGAATCAGCTCCGGAATTTCATCCTGGAGATAGCTAATAACAGGCTGCTCTATACTTCTAATCATTGCTGACTGTTCGGGGCTTTTTTGGATTTGTTCCATAGACTGTCCATTGACCATAATATCCTCTAGATTTTTACCATCACTTGATGTCACACCTATATTTAAGGTGCCTTCCAGTTTTTCGATTTTAAGTAGATCAAAGTGATTTTCAATCCGTTCAATATGGGTATGGCTCTTGTTCATTAAACCATCCACATCTTTACGTAGCTGCTGCAATAGTAGTTCCATCTGTCCTAGTTTTTCTGATTGAGTCTTCAGTACATGTAATAGCTGTTGAAAGTAAAAAGGATGCATAGAACCCCCTCCTATTTTATTGTATGTGGGGGCCTTTAGTCAGATTCATTATTCTATAGATCACAGCTTTAAGGTTGGTTCAGGTAATGGAACCTTGGGTGCTCTCTTTTCAGGTTCCAAACCATTTTGAGCAGCGGAATTCTCTAAGCTCCCTGTGTTATAAACGTGAGATAATGCCTTAATGGTGCCTGAGGTGCCAATCTGCAGCACGGATGAGTTCGTCACTGTCCCGATACGTAGCTGTTGGACCGTTATGGACTGGTAAACAGACAGATTCATACTTTCCACAACCTTATAAAACAGATGCTTGATCAATACCATCCGGATCTAATGTAATTGAACCACTTGCCGGGCTGTTAGTAACGCTAACTCCGAAGGTATCTCCAGCTGTAAAGGAGTTCGCGCCCGCATGATTTTTTGAGTTGCTATGGAGAATAACTGCAATTGTGTTTCCTACCAAGACTGTGGAACTGGGGCCAACGCTGTTAATTTTTAAATTGCCTACTATGGAAACCACCAATCCACCTCCTTCAGAATCTTAAGTCCAGAATCATAAGTCATTCTATGTAGATAGGTGCCCAGATGTCACTAAATAAGTCATTCACCCATACAATACATTAAAAAGCAAGGAGGAAAGCCATGAGCTCAAATCTGACCAACTTAGAGTGGCTTAAGGAGGATCCTTTCTTCAAGAAGCACTTTCCTTTTAAAACACTTGAAAAGCATCTGAATCTGGATTTGGACGATGTGGATCAATATGTTGAAAATGCAATTCGTCACGCAACCTCTAGCTCTCCGCAATTTATGAACAACAACGGATCCAAGCTTCAGTATGAACATTTGGATACACATAACTTCTTAATCACAAAGATACGCATTCCTAATCGAGTTCATCCAGAGAACATTTGGGTACAGCTCAACCGCACTCAAATCAAAATCAATGGACTGAATGATGACCAAAACCAAATCATTCTGCTGCCAACACCAATCAATCCGGATCAAAGCAAGGCGTCCTTTAAACAGGGTTCCCTTCAGCTTAAAATGCCAAAAATGTCCAATGGGCGTTTCAAGGATGTGCACATCCGCTATTTATAAACTCAAAAGATGAATAGGCACCTCAATTGATCGCAATTATCCCCCCAATAACGTTCATAAAAATGCTCCAAATCAAAATATGCGTATAATTTATGTTATACGCATATTTTTTAATGAAAGATATCGTCAAATATTTCAGTTTTTTAATGTGCTTTGATCCACTATTTCTCATTTTTTTCTTGATGCTCTTTTAGAAAGCATAGGCAAACAAAAGCAACTAAAGCAAGTACTCCGCTCACTGCAGTGGTAGTAGAGAATGCTCTTATATAATCCGTTGAACCCGCTTCTGAAAGTGTATGTCTAAGTGAAAAAGAAAACAAAATGCTGATCAAAGCTACTCCTAGCGAATTAGCCAAATACATAAAAGTCGTGAATAATCCGGAACCAATCCCAGCAGATTTAACCGGCACAGCGCTAAGCACAATATTGGCGAGCGGCGTCGTTGCCATGCCAAGACCCAAGCCATAAACCAATAAGATCAAAATATTCTGGATATGAAACAAATGTACAGCATCTACATGCAATGACCCGATAAGCAGGAAATTGCACAAGCCCATGATTAAAGCGCCTGTTTTCAGCACCGCACTCCCCCATCTCTTGACCATACGAGACGACAATAATGATGTGAGGAAAAAACCGAAACCCAGTGGCATAAAGACCAGACTGGCCGACTCGATGTTGTAATGGAGGCCTGATTGCAAATAGTAGTTTAATACGAAGAAAAATGTGAACATGCTGAGATAAATGGTGATCTCAGTTAGTATGCCAACATTGAACGAACCTGATCTGAATATAGACAGATCGATCAACGGAGTGCGATGCGTCTTTCTCTTCTTTATTTGTACAGCAATAAAAACAAACAAAATCATAATTGATAACAGAACACATCCCCAGGTCCAAGATGGCCACCCCTGCATTTGACCTACTGTGAGTGGATAAATGAGTAGAAATAATCCCAGCATCAACAGTAAAGTACCTGCCCAGTCAATGCTATGCATAGCATCTCCATGGGACTCCGGAACAATAGGCAGCCCTAACAATACAAGAAGACCAAAGGGTACATTAAATAGAAAAACAATACGCCAGCCGAGCCCAAACGGATTCCAATCCACCAGAAATCCCCCCAGAATTAAACCCAGTGTAAAGCCAATCCCAATGACCGCTCCATAAATAGCAAAGACCAAGCCTTTTTCTCTTGGCAGAAAGCTGCTCTGTATAATGGATAGGACTTGCGGCTGGATCATCGCTGCTGACAAACCCTGGATGGTACGGATAACAATTAATAATGTAGGATGGGATACCACTCCACCTAGTAAACCCATTAACGTAAATCCCAACACACCATAGAACAGTATACGTTTTCTACCATATATGTCTCCAAGCTTTCCGCCCAAGATCAAGGCAACCGCAAGCCCCAAAGAATAACCTGAGAAAATGAGCTGTGCTTCGGAAAAACTGGCATGCAGGCTGTTTTGCATGATCGGAAGTGCAACCTGCATCATGTAGTTGTTCAAGGAAATCAGGAGGGTTGGAAGCAGAATAAGAATAAGCGAAAACCAACGGCGTGGATCAGCCTGCTGGTTTGTCTTTTGTTTCGTAATTAATGCTGTAGAAATATCATTCATTTTATTTCCTCCCTTTAGATCAATATTTCAACTGATAATCATTATCATTTATATTGATAGTTTGTTCTACCTGCTAAGGTATTTTCTTTCCCCGTAGAAGGAGCCGGAACCAAAAAAACTCCAAACATGACCAGCATGGTTGGAGTACTTTATTGCTTTGATTTTATTCATTTATTGTGTTCTGATAAGATATGTTTTTCAAATATTCACTCGGATTACAGCCGTAATACTTTCGGAAGGTTGTCGCGAAATTGCTTACATTGCTATAGCCTACAGAGACAGCCGTTTCTCCAACGTTCATCCGTTCCACTTCCATATACCAAAGTGCTTTTTCCATTCTTTGCTTCCGCACTAGCTCAAAAATGGTCATTCCGAATCGTTCACGAAACCCTTTCTTCAGCTTGAATTCATTCAATCCGACTTTTCTGGCTAACTCTTGAATGGACATCGGTTGTTCGAAATGGTGAGCGATTAATTCCCTGGCCATATCCAACTTTGATAGATCATCACGGCTTAAAAAGAGTTTTCTCCCCTCTGTTCCATGTCCATCAACCTCTCCAAACAAAGCAATGAGCTCCATGGCCTTACTTTCCATATATAATCGTTTCATCGCTCCGTTATAGGAGCAATTGATCAAATCATTTACGCATTTATGGATTGCCGCTGTATTCGGATATTGGTCGATTCGTCCCTTGTAACGCTTCAACCATGATTCCATTTTATGTTTCTCAGGTATATCTGCCGCATAATGAAAAAGCTCCTTCGGGGCTAACCGAATTTCCAGCAAATGATTCCTAACACTCGCTTTTTTCTCTTCATAAACCAATTCATCCTCAAAAAAGAGAACGTTCCCCGTCATTTTTTCTGTAAGGCTTTCTTTTCCATTCCACTCACAATAGATTTCGCCATTCATGCAATAGCTTAGCTCAAACAACTGACAGGCTTCCTGAATGTGAAGCTTCATATCTTGTTCGAATGTGAGATCCGTAACCACAATTTCCATACCTGAACGAATACGTGTCCGCTTAATGCTCCCCTTGCCAACCTCAGGTGGAATGGATATATGCTGTTCCCATTCATTATGATGAATATGGCCATTAACGCGCTCCGTGAATTGATCAAAAAGACTGTGAACCTCAGCATTCAATATATTTATAGTCAAAATGGCACCTTCTCATCTACATAATATGGTTTATTTTATTCGTAACGAATACCATTTGAGAGCTCCTGTAACGCCTTCTTGTCTAGAATATAAATTGTGTCCCGTTCTCTTCCTATCACACCTTGCTCTGATAACTTTAAAATGACACGATTTAAGTGCCTGGAAGTTGTACCGATCAAATCCGCGATTTCTTGCGTGTTTGTGGTTCGAATCTCTTTTCCGAATTCATTTTCATCATGGATCGTTGTCAGTAAGTAGCTTGCGAACCGATTTTCAACAGTGGCTAATAAATTGACTCGTGAGGCGGTAGTACATGTTTGAAGTTTATATGTTACGTGTGTGAGCAAAGACATCAAAAACTTCGGCTCATGGATGGCATGTTCGTATATGTATTTAAATGGAACTGCAATGCAAAGCGTGTTCTGAACAGCTTCAACTTGGGATTGTACAACGATTTTTTGAATAAGCTCAATATCACCAATAATTGCAAAAGGCTCACAAAAGCGAAGCAGTAATACTTTTCCTGTCTGCACACTGGATGAAATTTTAACTCTACCTTCAACAAGATACAAAAGAGCATCCATCTCCTCTCCCTCTTTTAATACAAGCTCACCCGGATCATAACGGCGAAGCTCATAAGGAGTATCATCCGATAAACGAAATATTTCATCGATTTCAAATTGTTTGATTTTAGATTGTAAGAGTATAGGGTCATGAATCATTTTCATGAATAAGTTTTCCTTTCGGGACATATGTCCTTTGCTTTGTTTCGGAAGGTGATTAAGATGGAATCAAAAACAACAAGGATGTGCCAAATTGATATTTGTATTCGATTTAGACGGTACCATTTGTTTTCAAGGAAAGCCATTAAGTCCAGTCATTATCGATGCACTCGATAAACTGACAGATCATGGCCATAAAATCATTTTTGCTTCAGCACGTCCTATTCGCGATCTGCTGCCTATCTTGCCCGAACATATGCATGCCTGCCCAATGGTCGGTGGAAACGGTGCAATCGTTGCTAAAGAAAAGAATATCATTTCTACAGTCCATTTTGAAGAAGACGTTAGGGACCGTATCCTTTCATTGATCAATGACTTTAATCTGAAATATTTGATCGATAGCGATTGGGACTACTCTTACACTGGAAGTGAAGATCACCCCATTAGGCGCAATGTCGACCCCCAGAAGCGGGCTAACCATGTATCCTTAGAATCCATTCGCAAAATGATAAAGATTGTGCTGTTTGACGTTTCTGATCACAGTATAGTGTTAGAGAAGCTATCGGCATTACCCATTGTTATACATAAGCATGGAAACGAAGGTATCCTCGATATCAGTCCCCAAGGTATTGATAAGTGGGATGGATTGATGAGATTAGGTTTACAAGATCAATCTTATATTGCATTTGGAAATGATGCGAATGATATATCGATGTTTCAGCATGCCCACACCTCTATTATGATCGGCAGTCATAAAGAACTTGAGGGCTTTGCAACTGAACAAATACAAGCTGATGAAGAGCTCATCGCGCAAAGATTGTTAGCCTTCTGTAAACAGACGGATTGTCAAACTATTATGTAGTACTTCCTCTTTGTTCATGAGAAAAAGCCATCGGAAATTGTTCTAATGGCTTTTCTTATAACTATAAGTTTACATAATATATATTGCGTTAACATATAATTAGTAAATCAATAACTCATATGCTCATTAACATGTATATCATCATAAATTCTCGAGTTTCTTTATCAATTGCCGATACCAGTTTAGGGACTGGTATTTATCAAACACCTGCCTATCAATGATCATCGATGGATCATCCAATCCCAACGATACGGACTTCATTAATTTATCTGACACTTCCCTCTCTTGATCCAATTGGGCGTAGCATCTAGCAGCATTATAATAAAACCAATATTGATTATGTTCATTCAGAATCCGACTCCGGCTAATTTCAAGGTCTTCTTTATCCTTGGATAACCGATCAAACGTCAATTCATAAAAGAACACGGCACCCTCAAAATCATCTTTTTGATAACACTCATTCGCCTGAACGAGATAGTTGTCAAAACGGTTAAACCAGCCAAACCATGGGTCATACGTCTTGAATAGCTTAAACCCTACTTTCTCCGCCGTCTTCCATGATCCGATGTTCGTGTCGAAGCAATCCCAGCCTATGCTCTCGATCCCTTTCGATCGTGCTAACTGAACACATGCAGAAGCAACAGCCGTCGCAAGCCCTTTTTGTTGATGATCCTCATCGGTCTCGATCCCAATCTCACATTTGTTTCCGATCACATAATCCGTTAAGCACCAGCTTACGATCTCGTTGTCGTTAGTTAGTATACAGTACCCGAACCCTCTGTCATTAAAATTTTCAACGGTCATATGATTGGAATGAATTTGATCCAAAATAAAATCCAGATTCGTGAGATCTGTTCTTTTTAGCAATTCCAGATTCACTTCATGTAAATGATACCCCTCGGGAAGTTCAACCTGCATTACGTCCACCGATTGATCAAACAAATAATATCTTCGCTTAATAAAAGAAGAATGAAGGCCGTTAATCAAATTCTCTTCCAATAGATCAAAACAGGCTGAAGAATGAGGATAACGAATGTAATAATCCAGTATATCAGAATTGGACTCCACCATACCGGGAAACACTTTAGTTCTTAAGAAGATATTTACTTCTCTAAAAAAATCAACATTACAACCAGCAGCATACAGCGCCCGGCCATGATCCCAAACAAGAGCAGCACTTGGTTGTTCTAATTGGTCCACATAAATCTCAGCTGGAATCGTATGATGCAAAAGAGATACTAGATTTAAATCATACATGAGCTCTTCAAACAATGGTTTTACAGTTTCATACTGATCTGTTGACAATAAATACATTTATCCATCTCCTTTTAAATATCCAGTCACAAAAAAGAGCCCGAGGCATGGTTGATTACGCCGGGCTATGTCCAAAAAAGGCACAAAAAAGCCCAGGCATCGATGCCTGGGCTCAAATTCATGCGGAATGCATAAAAACTTACTAGCGTCCGATTGAATGAGGGGCAGCGAATGATAACTTTGTACTTACCTTAATGTAATCGTATCCAGTCATATCCTAATCCCCTCCTTCCTTGTCAATTAGGAAAATTATACCACAATAACGTTTATAATGTCTACTCTTTTTCCTTTTTTAAGTTGATAAATACAACAAAAATGATTTTTATATTTCGAGGGAAAGCAAAGGAGCGGAGATAAATATGTTGTATACTGTTGTGAATTTTTCATATGTTGAAATTATCATCTAGTTGTTTGTACAAGCTTAACTCTTCAAACAAAAAAGCAAGTCAGAGGCTCGGTAAAACCGTTCCTTTGACTTGCTTTTGGGGTTGCTCCAGAACCAATCGATCAGCCTTTTACAGCTCCTTCTGTCAAACCTTTTTCGATAAACTTCGAGATGAATAAGTAAATGATCAATACTGGAATAACAGTTAGAGCAACCGCTGTTGCCATTAGTCCAAAATCGGTCCCATATTGTGAGCTGATCTCATTCAATAGAGCAACAATCGGACGAACGTTTTCTTTATTAACAAAGATCAACGCTGAGAACAGATCGTTATACGACCACAGGAAAACAAAAATACTTACTGACGCGAATGCCGGTCTGGTAATCGGAACGAACAGCTTTACGAACATCTGCCACCTGTTGCACCCGTCAATAAAGGCCGCTTCCTCTAACTCCTTAGGAATTGTCGCCATATAACCCGCTATAACCAAGATGGCAAAGGTCAAGTTACCGGCTGTTTGAGGAAAAATCAATCCTGGATACGTGTTCACCAGACTTGTTTTTATTAAAATTTCATAAACCGGAACAACTGTTGCAAACGCAGGAATCAAAAGCGTAGCGTAGAGAATCGAATAAATCGTTCTCTTTCCTTTAAAATTGAATCTAGATAATACATACGCGGCTAATCCGCCTAACAGGAGCACCAATAATACAGCACTACCTGACATGATCAAACTGTTGATATAACTTCGACCGATATTAATACGTTCGAATGCATTCTCATAGTTAATCATCACCGGGTCAAAAGCAATTTTGAACGAATTATTCATTACATCTCTGGATGTCTTGAAGGAATTATTCACAATCCAGAACATCGGATATATTGTTGTCATGGCCCAGGCTGTCAAAATAACATACATAAAGGCGCTGCCTATGCTAAATTTCTTTGATTTAACTGGCCGTACAACCTGTTGACTCTTAACGACTTCTTGCTGCATAATAGTACACCCCTATAACAGCTTAGTATGTAATTTCCTCTCTTTTTAACAAACGGTTGGCAATCAAAGCAAGCAACACTCCAAATACAACCATATAAATAGCAACCGTTGAGCCGTAACCGAAGTTTTGATCTACCATTGCTTTTTTGTACATATAGGTTCCCAATACTTCTGTACCATTCTGGCCTTTAGTAATAACCCAAATGAATTCAAAGACTTTCATTGTCCCGGTAATAGCCAGCGTAATAACAACTTTAATATCACTCATAATCAGAGGGATCGTAAGTTTGGTTGTTTTCTTAAACCCGGTAATTCCCTCAAGTTTAGCTGCTTCATAAAAATCAGCAGGAATCTTTGACATCGCCGTCAAGAACAATACAAAGTAAAAACCAACATAATGCCATACGGTAGGAATAGCTACCGCCTTGAGAGCATTGTTTTCATCGAGCCAAAGGATCTTTTCGATTCCAAAGTTAGCCAATACATTGTTCAAAAGTCCAAAATTATAGTTATAGAACAGAACGAACAGCAAGGAAATCGCCGTACCGGAGATAACTACTGGAAAGAAAAATACGGTACGGAAAAAGCCCTTCAGTTTCGTAATATTATCAACCATAACGGCTAGTACTAAGGCTATACCAACTTGGAATACGATGACATAGAGCATGATTTCCAAAGTGTGTAGTGTTGCGGCTCCCAAAAGCTTATCTGTAAACAGCCGTTCGTAGTTATCCCACCCAACAAACTTTTTATCAAAAAAGCCGGTTGTCCGGTAAAAGCTAAGATACAAACTTTTAAAGAATGGATAATACAAAAAGACTGTCATCAATAATGCTGTTGGTAACAAAAACATCAAAATATACTTGCGATCACCCTTCATATTTATCACCTTTGATGTTTATTTTTCTTCAGTTTCTGTTTAAATGGTTGCGCCGCCCTTATGAATACAAGAGGGGCGGCGCAACCACATATAGGTAACCGTATACGTTATGAAACCTATTTCTTATTGGCATCCTCGGTTTTCTTCGCATCTTCGATTGCTTGTGTAGGTGTTTTCGAACCTGTCACAACCGGTTGAACGCTGGCACGAAGATTGGAGAACGTTTCTTGAGAAACTTTGCTGTCAACTGGTGAGTTGATCGATGCCGCTTTTTGTGCCATTGCAAAACCATCAAGAGCTACCTGTGCCAATCCTGTTACTTCAACCTCAGCTGCAGGAGTTCCGCCATTCGCTGTAGCGATTTTTTGGATACTTGCAGGAGATGTCATATGCTTCAGCAATTCAACTGTCATTTCTTTTTTGTCTGCATTGTCATATGCAGCCTTGGATACATAGAAACCAGTACCGAAACCGCCTATGATATCATTTCCGCTACCTGCTCCGTCAGGGATAGCCGGGAATGGAATAACGGTTGAGTTATCTTTAACCGCGTCGCTCCAACCACCGATAGCCCATGAGCCTTCAATAACCATTGCAGCAAGACCTTCACTGTAGTAGTTGCCTGCCATACCTAAATCGATCGTAGCAGCATCCTTAGGGAATGCGCCCAAATCATAAAGTTCCTTCATCCCAGCATAAGCTTTTTCCCAGTTCGGATCGATTCCGTCAAGCAATCCTTTGTTTTGACCTTCCGGACCGGCAGCGGCCAGAATCGTATGTTCAATCAGGTAATGAGATTGATCGAATGGTGCGGAAATCGGAATAATTCCTTTTGCTGAAAGAGTTTTAACCGCAGTTTTCATCTTTTCCCAGTCTGTTGGAAGTTCAAGACCGTTTTCTTCAAAGATCTGCTTGTTTACAAACAATCCTTCATAAAAACCTGTCAGTGGAGCTGCATAGATGTTACCATCCTTTTGTCTGGCCAGCTCAAGAGCATTTGGAATAAAGCCATTTTTCCAATCCGGATTAGCATCCAGAATTTCATTCATTGGAACAACCTTACCTGCATTCACAAAACCTTCAGCATCAGCGCCGATGAAGTAGAAGAGCAAGTCCGGCTCGTTGCCACTGTTCATGTCTGTGTTAACTTTCGTTCTGAAACCGTCATCATTTGCTGACATAACGTCATTCTCAATTTTTACATTCGGATATTTCGCTGTGAACTCATCCAAAACTCCTTGGAAAGCTTCACGAGCAGCATCCGTACCACCGAATGTTGAGAATACGCGAAGTGATACATCTTTCGCTTTCTCCTCTTCTTTTGGAGTCTCAGCCGCCGGTTTAGGACTCTCTCCTTCAGCTGCAGGAGTTTTGGTTCCGCTGTTATTACCACACGCAGCAAGGAACATGCTGAGTAATAACATTACGCTCATGAGCAGTAATGAAGACCTTTTCATTTCTAAATCCCCCTAAGTGTATTTTTGCAACAGGCAAGTTATTCTTGCTGTCTACCAAATTTTATGCCAACTATGCCTGTATTCAAAGGGGGATATTCCTCTAAATGAGGGGGAAAAATATAGCCTTGCATTTTTGAGATTCAAAAGTTACTATTTACTTTTTACTTATTATAGTTTCAAGGGAGTTCATTTTTGCTTTACGGGGATACAGTATCAGGGGATATATCTTTCAATTCCTATTGTGAATTTTTCATATGTTGAATTTTTAGAATTATAGTACCATAGTTATTTTAACGTTATTCTCTTTTGCCACGATCGCAAAAAAGACACCCACGAGGGCGTCTTCAAGTTTTGCTGGTACCCCTCAGATTATTCTTTAGGATATCTGGGTACCTTTTGCCAAGTTTTTGATATCTTTCTTGGAGTTTACCAGTTGGGGCAGCGTCTTAATACTTCTGATCATTGGCGAGCTGCACTGATGGCATGTCGGTTGATGCTCAAAGGCAAAATCATCACGAATCCAGCCATTACATCCTTCCTTTTCACATGTCCAAACCGCGGTCTCTTCTTGAGGAAGCTCTTCTAACGATTTTTTTCTGAAGTACATCTTGACCCCTCCTTAAAGTAAAAACTGTCCTTAACATAAGGGTTAAGGACAGTTTTTCCGGTAATCAATTTACAGTTTTACAACGTTCTCAGCTTGTGGTCCACGGTTGCCTTGTACTACGTTGAACTCAACGCGTTGGCCTTCATCCAATGACTTGAAGCCGTCGCCTTGGATAGCTGAGAAGTGAACGAATACGTCATTGCCGTTTTCAACTTCGATAAATCCAAAACCTTTTTCTGCGTTAAACCATTTCACTGTGCCTGTTTCCATAATATAAAAACCTCCAAAATTTTTTAACATGCGTTTCTGAAATTATAGGTACAAAATAACAAATTCACATATTGAAAAAGTTGCCCAGCAGAAGTGACAACCTTTTCAATATGTGAATCACAAGGTTTTCGTATTTGCCATCTAAACTAATGATACCACAAATGAAGTGTTATAAGCAAGACTTTTAACCTTAAGTTCAAAATACCCTCCAAAGACGTGAGTTATACATCTTCGGATGGTTATATTGGTTTACATAATATATGTGATGTACACTAAATCCTGCATGCATAGACTTTTATTTCAGTTCATACAATTAATATTTAATGCAATGAATTAATTTCACTTGAAAAATATTGCGATGGATTGCCGCGTTCCGGGTCCACAAGTTCTTCATAACGATTACCGGTATAGGCACCTATCGTCTTCCGCCAAAAAGCCTGAGCCGGCGTATTTGTACTGATCTGAGTTACCTTCCAGCGACCTCTCAAACGATCAAACAACTGGTGTGCGGCCCACGTCCCCAGGCCGCTTCGGCGATATTTTTTCATAACAAAAAACTCGCACAAGTAAAAATCCGCTTCGGCAGGATCATCCATACGTTCAACCAGCGCAAAACCCACTGGTTTATTGTGGTAAGTAATCAGGTACGGATAACAAGTTTCACGCTTGATCCAATATTCATCCAAGTCGGGATACGGAGCAAACCTTCCCTCGTCATTAACATCAATATCCAAAAACTGCGTAAAATCATACAGATAAAACTGCATTAAATGTTCGATGACAACTTTCTGTTTTGCAGGGACCAAGCTGATCCCCATAGCATTTACATTACCAGTGTGTATAGACATAGCTGCCTCCTTCAAAACTTTAATAAAGAACATATAGATGCTGATGTTATGAATACGGAAATTCATTATGATAAAATAGATGAGACTATGTGGTCTTCTTGGACATATCATGATTTAAGAGGTGAAAGACTTGAACATACAAAAAGTCATCGACCGCACAAGGTTGGATGAAAAAGCCCCTTCCATGCCCTGGTACGTACAGCAGTTTATCGATTATAAGCTACCAGACCTATCACCATCCACCCTGCTGGAATATGTAAGGGATTACGAAACCTTTTTCAACTGGCTCCGTGCTGAAGGCCTGTCTGAAGCAGAGAACAATTCCAAGGTAACTCTCCTTGAGCTGGAGACCCTTCGGATGGAGAGCATTACAGCGTATCGCCTTTATTTAACGACAAGGAAAGAAGGCACAAATTCCCGGATTACCGTGTCACGCAAGCTCTCTTCCCTGCGATCCTTGTTTCACTATTTAAGCCAGATTGCTGAAGATGAGAATTATTACCCGCTTCTTAAGCGTAATATTATGGCCAAGGTGGAGAACAAGAGGATACACAAGCCAAAAGATACCGCTGCCAAACTTAAAGGAAAAATACTGGAGGACGAGGAGCTGCTCGATTTTATCGGTTACATCCACGAAGGATATGCCGCAGACGTTGCGAACAACAAGCAGGCTCTTTACGCCCATGAGCTCAATAAAGAGCGTGACGCTTGTATTACCAGCCTGATCCTGAACTCCGGTCTCCGGGTATCTGAGATCGTGAATTTAAATATCGGCGACATAGATCTTAATAACAAAATGCTCCATGTATACCGTAAAGGTAATAACGACGAGACATTTAAAACGCCGGTCTATTTCCGTGCGCAAGCCAAGGATGATTTAGAACATTACTTGACGCTGAGACAGTCAAGGTATAAAGTGCCGAAGAAAGAAAAGGCGCTGTTTATTGCCCTCCGTAACGGCCAGAACGAGGGTCAAAGGATGACCAAGCGTGCCATTCAGGCGATGATTATTAAATACGCCAAACGCTTTGGTAAGCCATCTCTCACGGTGCATAAGCTGCGCCATTCTTTTGCTACAGACTATTATCTCCAGAACGATATTTACAAAACAAAAGAGCAGCTTGGGCACGCTTCTACGGAGACAACGGAAGTATACGCCCATCTGACTGACAAAACGATGTCTGAAGCGATTGAGCGCCGGACAGAATCTTCTTAATGCCACAAATACTTATTGCTTCATCTCATGCCACAGAAATGCGGCAATCTCATCCGTTTCGTTCCAAGTAAACACGGGAACCGAATTGCTCTTGTTATATTCAATGAGCAGTTCGTGTTCCTTTTTCATATCGTGATGTACTACAAGCCCTTTTATCCCCTTAACCCTGTCCAACAATTCCTCATCTTCATAATCCCTAAGAAGAAGAAGTTTCGGATACAATTCCTGCTTAAATCCTTCCACCAAAATAACGTCATAGTCTTGAAACCGCTCCACCATCTGCTGCAGTGTTTCTCCTTCCTCAACAATGACAGCGGTCCGATTTGGTGAAGTGATAGCTACCGCATCAGCACCTACCTCATGAAATGAATGGGTGTCAGTTCCCGGATGATCGAGGTTAAACCCGTGAACATCATGTTTTATGACAGCTGTCTGGCAACCCTTTGCCTTCAACAACGGAATCAAAGCGTTAATAAGAGTCGTTTTCCCACTGTTCTTGTATCCTGTTATTTGCCATACTGTCGCATTCATGACAACACTCCAGGTAGTAGGAGCACCTTTACCTTCTGTCCTGCGGGGGCACCTTTCAATTCCGGTGGAATGACAATCAGACAAGAGCTGTCCTTGATCGTGATCATTACGCTAGATTCATCCAATTGTGCCGGCTTGGCTATAACCCTTCCATCACTCACTTCCAGCGCGCCTCTTACAAAGCGGGTAAAATTGTTCACTTTATGATAATCAGATCCGAGTTCCGCGCTCCATTCTTTAAGATATAGTTCTTCCATGCCAAGCATTTGACGTACAGTAGGTCTTACAAAGAGCAGAAACCCTACGTAGCATGCTCCGGGATTGCCGGACAAAGCGAACAGCAGCTTTCCATCTTTTACGGCTGCCGTCGTAACACTCCCCGGTCTCATAGTTACCTTGTTAAACAGCATCTTCATCGATCCAGAACGAACGAGATCTCCCATAACATCATAATCCCCTACCGACACGCCGCCTGTCGTGACCACTACATCGTAGCGTTCAAGCGCCTCCTCGACTTTTTGCTTGGCAAGTGTGATGTCGTCGGGAATAGCATCCATAACGACTGGTTCTGCTCCTGCTTCACGTAATTGGGAAGCCAGCATGTAGGTGTTACTATTGCGAATTTTTCCAGGTTGAAGTGGTTCGCGAATATCGAGCAGCTCTGTACCTGTTGAAAAGATTCCAACCACCGGCCTCTTCGAAACCTCTACTTCATGAACACCAAAGGTTGCGAGCACCGAAATTTCTCCGGGTCCGATTAAGGTTCCTTTTTTTAAGATCAAATCTCCCATCTGAAGTTCAAATCCAATGGGGGTTATGTTCGTACCTGCTTCAATAATCTTCTTTAGTGCTACCCACTCAGTCCCATCCTCTGACCGTTTCTCTGTCATTTCCAGCATAACCACAGCATCTGCTCCTTCCGGAACCTGGGCGCCAGTCATAATTCGGGAAGCTGTACCTGTTGTAACGATTTGATCCGAAACGGTACCGCATGGAATATTGTCGATCACCTTTAACCATACGGCTTCCCCATTGCTGCATGAATCGGTATCGGAAGATAATACTGCATATCCGTCCATCCCAGACCGGCGGAAAGCAGGATAAGGATGAGGAGCAAAAATATCGGTCGCCAAAACGCGGCCGTCCACAAGTTCCAGTCTAACGGTTTCTGTAAAACCTTTTTTCACATATTGTTTAATTATCGATTGCGCATCCGGAACTTGTACCGCTTTGCGCTGGAATTTGCTGCGATCAAACTCTTGATGCTTATCGTTCATATTGTGGTTCATTATATCAAAGCCTCTCTTCCCAATACTCTTATAGTTAACATCATTAATAAGAATAATATGCCTATAATCAGTTATAACTTCTATTGAATCCGATAGCAAACCTTGGCAGCATCAATCACACCAAAAAAGACGCATGGCGTCCTTCCACCATACGTCTTATAGTTACATTACCTTCGTCCCCGTCTACCGATCCTTCCTGAGCCGGATCTTGTCTTCGGTTTCTTATATGATTTTTTCGGGGATTCGAATAATCCACCGTCACCCCCGCTTTCACCACGTTTAATGGTACCACGGCTCTGTTTATTGGATGGTTCCTTTTTAAAAATATTACCATCCGAGCCAACAGTCCCTTGACCGCGTCTTGAAATCTTTCCACTTCGATCTACGGTTAGCGGAGGCGCAACCTTCTTGTCACTATCTGTAGGCTTACGATAGTTACCTTCCTTCGGTTTATAGACGTCTTTACTTGTGTATCCCCTGTACCCTCCACCAGATCTTCCAAGTGAATCAAACAAATCGTTGATCAGTACAGCTGTCAGATAACCTTGAAGGAAATTGGAATCATAGTTGCGCTGAACATACTCTTTCGAGTCGATTTCAATGAGGGTGTCTTCGGGTTTTTCTGGATCCTGCTGCAGATGGTAATATTCATTCCCGTATACGAGAAACATCCGTTCATTGTTTTCCGGTGATATTTGGTCAGGTTTATTCTCTTCAGATAAATCCGCAGCGACAGATGGCACACTTTCACCAGCTGCGCGATATACGTAGGAAGTTAAATTCCCGTCCCGGTTAACCGATTCCAGCGGATATGAAGCCTTAACGTCCGGCGGTGCTCCGCATCCGCTGAGCAGCGATACGAGGAAACTGAGCACCAGTATAATTTTGATTGATAATAAAGAGCGTCGTTTCATGTTACCACTCCTAAGTAGCCCGGATGACTTTTACATCTCCCGGAATCACTTTCTCTCCTTCATAGAGCATAAATCGCCCGTTCTGCCATTCAATCCGTACGAGCCGGTAATCGTCTGACTGATACTGCCACACATGCTGCTCTCCGCTTTGTGTGAAAGGCGTACGGCCGGTGATCGCTACATGACCGCCATACTCTTCCTCCAGATGATACACGCCATCATCAAGTTCAATAATCGTAGGCACTTCATCCGGGGCGTCAAGCCTTCCGTCAATCGGTGTATATAAAGCATATTGTACGGTTTCCCGCTCTTCAATATGAAGATATGCGATGCTACTTCCATCTTGAAGTGTTAATACAACCGCATTCCGACTACGGTTATGAACACGCCCGGTAACTTCATATGTGATGAGAGATACTTCGCAAATGTCGCCGGGAGAGAGCTGAAGCATGCTCTTTTCCACCTTTGGAGGCTCCGGTTTCGCAAATAAGTTACCAATTCTTTTCCATACACTCATTCTTCCAGTCTCCTATCGCAGATATGCATGATTAAAGGCAGGCCGTAATGATCAATGCTCCTACCACATGAAGTGTGCCTGCAAACAATCCATAACCGGTCTTGCCCTCTTGCGTTCCTTTGTCCAAGTTAATACCGCCTAGCATTCTAAGCATCTGTTCAGCCAGCGCTTCCAAAATCAGCAGGATAACAAAGGATACAATGGATACGACAATCGCTTCCAGCAAGTGAGCAGAAGTTCCAATCGATACGGACAAGATGTAGCCCTGAGCCACCAGCTTCATGATAAGCCGTGTCGTAACCGCCATATTTCCGGCCTTCACTTCTTCCAGATCTTTATACTTTGTAAAAAGTGAGTCCACGAACATCAGCACAAAAAGTAGAAGCGCGCCAACACCGGTCCAGACCAGAATTCCCAAAATCATCTCAAAATTCATTCTAAAGGCCTCCACATTCAACATACTGATCATGTAAAAGCGAAGGAGAATTCCGCATGTTAAGCGCTATTCCCCTTCGCCTTTTCTAACTCTTTTTTGAACCGTAAATATCAATCGATATTATTGATCTTTATTCTCATACTGCTTCATTAATGCAGCCAATTCGTCTTCTACGACCTTATCCTTGCCAAGGCTTTCGAACTCTTCATCCAGCGACTTTTCCTTGCTGTTCAATTCGTTGCTTGCCTCAGCGCGTGCTTCCATCTGAAGCATTTTCTCCTCCATACGCTTAAGACCGGAAGACGCGGTATCGGAGCTGAATCCGTTCATGGCTTTATTGATTTCAGTCTGGGCTTTAGCTGCATTGTAACGGGCTACCAGGGTTTCACGCTTATTCTTCATCGCTGTAAGCTGCTTGCGCATTTCATCAAGCTTACTGCGAAGATTATCGGCAGCAAGTTTGTTCTGATCGTAACTGGCTTTGTACTCATCTCGCTTGGCTTCCGCTGCTTTCTTCTCCTCAAGCGCCCGGCGTGCAAGATCAATATTTTGAGCTTGTGCAGCCGTGTGGGCTTGTTGCGTACGCTTTTCAACCAGAGCATCTTGTTCTTCGAACAGTGCTTTGAAACGCTTCTCAATGGCGATCTGAGAGGCTACCGCTTTTTCAGCATCCTCAAGATCTTCGGTCATATCCCGAATGTATTGGTCGGTCATTTTGATCGGATCTTCCGCCTTATCGATCATGGCATTAATGTTGGACATCGTTACATCACGTAATCTTTTGAAAATGGACATGGTTTCGTGCCTCCCAATAACATAAATATTTTCTTATGCTCATTATTTACGTCACAGCAGAAAGAACGTTTCAAATATTTCACAAAATTTTTTTTCTATTTACTAATTTTAAGTTTATTCGAAGTCAGCACGCATCTTTCCTGCCAAATAGGCCTCCAACATATTTTCGGTCGTCCGAACAATCATATCGATTTCATCTTTTTGCAGATCGTCAAAGTGGATACCTATGACAACAGTAACCGTCCGAAGCAAATGCATGGCGCATTGACGAGCAAATCTCTCGGACAACAGATACTCTTTGTGACCCGGGACAGACGTGGTTCCAACATCTACTGTAGGCGGATTGTCACAAGTAAAATAGGCTGTTGAAACCGCACCAATGTGGGCATCGCCGCCTTTAATGATAATTAATGTATCACGCCCTATATCTATTTCCTCTAAGGTTAGAGCGTCCTCAAACGATTTCGTCATATGCTCACATCCTTATTCCAATAGCAATGTTGGGTTCTACACGATTCCTCGAACTTCATCCAAATGAGATATTTTCTCCGCTACCATAAACGTCTCTAACTCGCTGATTAGCCTAACACCTGCCCGAAGATCAGCAAAGCCGGCTGTACCAACCTGAACGGCTGCCGCTCCTGCCATAATAAACTCCATAATATCTTCCCCTGAAGATATTCCGCCGACACCTATAACCGGTATGTTTACCGCATGTGCAACCTGATGGACCATGCGAAGAGCAATCGGCTTGATCGCAGGTCCGGACAGCCCTGCATAACCGTGACGAAATACACTTTTTCTTAATTTTACATCGATTTTCATCGCAGATATGGTATTGATTAGCGAAACCGCATCTGCTCCCTCCAGTTCACACATATAAGCCATCTCTGTCAGCCGTTCTGCTCCCGGAGACAGCTTTACGATCAGTGGCATCGATACCTCGCGTCTAACGGCACGAACCACCTTCTGCGCTTCTTCTGTCTGGATACCGAATGCCATCCCGCCTTCTTTCACATTGGGACAGGAAATATTCAACTCAATCATGTCTACAGCTGATCGTCCCTGTTTACGTCTAGTGTTCTCATTCGTTTGGATCAACCTGGCACCTTCTATATAATCCTCGAGACAACCACCGCCCAGATTGGCAATACGAACGGTATCCAGCGTTTCCCAGTAAGGACACTCCTGCTCCAGAAATGCGTTAACTCCTGGATTTTCTAAACCGACACTGTTCAGCATACCAGAAGCCGTCTCCCATACACGGACTCCGGGATTTCCCTCTTTCGGTTGAAGAGTAAGACCTTTGCCGCATATGCCTCCTAAAATATCGATCGGATAAAATTGTGAATATTCATGTCCAAATCCGAACGTACCTGAAGCCATCATGACAGGATTTTTAAACGTAACACCTGCAATAACACAACTTAGATCAGTCATTGAAAATAACCTCCTCTACGGGGAATACAGGACCATCCGTACATGCCTTCTTACGTCCGTCCTTGCACTTCACACTGCATACGAGACATGCCCCGATTCCGCAAGCCATCCGGTTTTCCAAGGAAACGAACACATGATTATGTCTTCCGTTCACTCCATGCTTGTCCTGTACTGCCTTCAGCATCCCATGGGGACCGCACACAATCACCGTATCGTATTGATTAAAGTCAATACCATTCAAAATGGTACCACCTACTTCAACATGCAAAGATCTGCTCACTTTAAGAAACACTTCAGTTAAATACGGTTGTTGGCTAAAGCCAAGAAACACGTCTGCATTTGGTGTATTTTTTGCCATATAGAACAGTGGAGCCATTCCAATACCACCGCCAACCAGGGCTACTGAACCGTTCGCAGCAGGAAAGCCATTCCCAAACGGACCCTCGGTATGCAGCTCATCACCTGCTCGAAGCTCCTGAAACCGCCTCGTTCCTTCACCTACGATCTGATATAAGAAAGAAATTCGATTGTCACATACATCAAAAATACTTATTGGCCGGGAGAGAAGCGGATAGTTATCCCAGGCTCGCAGCATATAGAACTGTCCAGGCTTTCCTCCTTGTTTGCTCTCAACCTCCAGCAGGCCGATCTCATCTGTTACCCTCTTGTTCGATATCACTGTTCCCATCCTAAGACCTCCTGCACATATCTAATCCCAATAACTTTGCATGGAAAATGTTCAGGCGTCTGTGACACATTTCACAACGCAAAAAAGCCCGGGTAACTTCCCGGGTTTTTGCTCATTCTTATTAACTTAAACGTCACTAATAACCACGTTCGTATTGTTTAGGAACCTTTTGCCCGCCATCCAGAACCTTAGCCGCATGAGATGCCCAATACGGATCACGCAGCATTCCTCTTCCGACGGCAACCAAGTCTGCATTGCCTGACAATACAACGTCTTGTGCGACTTCATAATCATCCAGAAGTCCGACTGCGATTACAGGTACCTGCAGAAGTCGTTTGAAATCTTTGGCCAGACCCACTTGATAAGCAGGCTCGGCTTTAGGACCTCCATCTGAACCGATCGGCCCCTCGCCACCGGATGTAATGTGAAAAATATCGACACCTGCATCTTTATACCGCTGGCTTATCTTCGCGCAGTATTCTACGTCATATCCCCCGTCGACATATTCCTTAGCGGAAACACGCATCAGCAGTGGCATACCTTCTGGCAGCACTTCCTTAACGGCCTTAACTACCCGTTCGCCAAATAAAGCAAGATCCTGTCCGTATTCATCATCACGTTGATTTGTAAGAGGAGAATGAAACTGATGAATAAGGTATCCATGTGCCCCATGAATTTCTATCGTATCAAAACCAGCTTCCACTGACCGGCGTGCGCCTTCTTTATATGCGTGGATCAGCTCTTCGATTTCATTGCCTGAAAGGGCACGTGGCATTTTGTAGCGGGAACTGAAAGCGGTTGCGGAAGGTGCCACAGACGGATCCGCGTCCTGGGCTTTGCGTCCTGCATGACCGATCTGTATACCGATTTTTGTGCCATACGAATGAACGCCGTCCACAATTTTCCGGTAAGCCGGAATATGCTCATCGCTCCATAGACCCGTATCCTGATTGGAAATACGACCATCTGGATGGATAGCAGTCATTTCAACAATAATAAGACCAGTACCGCCAACGGCACGGCTTACATAATGAACGTAATGCCAATCGTTTGGGATGCCATCCTCTGCCTGAACGGAATATTGACACATCGGAGGCATCACTATTCGGTTCTTAAGCGTCAGGTTTTTAAAATTGTAAGGTGTAAATAAGTCAGCCAACGATCTCATTCCTTCCGTACTCATATGATATTACCCAATGGCTATTATACACCTTTATGTAATAAAACAAAAAAACGCATGATCTTATAAATAGGATAATTCAGGATACAGATGGGTATACCATTAAAAAGAAAGGAGGCGTTGAATGGTGTTAAACCACACCCGAATATGGGGTTTGATATTGATCACGTTGTTGTTCCCTCGTATGGAGACTTCAGCAGCTGTTAACGCCGTTACGCGATTTACAGACTCCTTTTCACTGAGCCCTGTTCATTCTTCCGTGATGTCGGGCGGCGATAATCAGGAAGATACCACAAAAAAGGAACGCTCTGCATCACTTTCCCTCAGTCAGTTAATGAAAAAATACCCGGATACGTTCCGGACCAGAGGCCCGCGCGTAAAGCAAGTCGCCCTAACCTTTGACGATGTTCCAGATCCCCGCTTCACTCCTAAGGTTCTGGATGTGCTCAAAAAAAAGGGAGTGAAGGCTACCTTTTTTGCTGTTGGCACCAGATCTAAAAAACACCCGCAAATCTTAGCCCGTATTCGACGGGAAGGACATGCCATTGGCAACCATTCGTACAATCATGCACAGTTCAATAAGCTTACACTCGATCAATTTCGAGACCAGATTGAGCGCACCAACCGTATTTTAAAGTCGATCACAGGAATAAAGCCTCGTCTTATTCGTCCTCCCTATGGAGAGATCAACGAGGAACAGCTCCGCTGGGCCCGCAGGAACAATTATAAGGTCGTGAATTGGAACGTAGACTCACTGGATTGGAAAGGCTTGAGCAAGGATGAAGTAAAACATAATATATTGTCAGCTGTTGGACCTGGTGCGATCATTCTTCAACATGCAGGCGGTGGAGTAGGTTCCAATCTGACAGGGAGCATTGAAGCACTGCCTGAGGTGATAGAAGAATTAAAGAAAAAAGGCTATTCATTCGTTACCCTACCTGAGATGTTAGGTGTTTCTGAGGGGATGTAATTAGATAAAAAAAAGACGGCGGTTAAAGCTGAACACTCAGCCTACCGCCGTTTTTTTCCTATACCTTGCAAATTAATCAATAAAATATAATTTCACATTTTGAATACCAAATTGACTAACTGATTTTTGAGAACCTGGAATAAAAATATCTATTCGATTCCCTTTGATTGCTCCGCCAATATCTCTAGCTACAGCCACAAACGCCTCATTAGGCAGTCCTGAATGAGAATGTCCGGTGACGAGCACCTTCGTGCCGAGCGGAATAACTTTCGGATCCACAGCGATGGTCCCCAGTTTCAGAGAATTGCCGAAATAGTCCACAGCTCCCCATTTTCCATTCTCGCTCGCGGCAGATGAATAGGCCGTCGCTTTCATCGTTGCCGTTTTACTGTAGTTAAACGTTTTGCCCCAAGCGTTTACCACTTTACTGTTGGCATTTACATTCAAATTTGGAACCATAATATTTGCTGCTGAAACACTTGCTGCTTTAACAGTTGATGCCGTTGGAATTTTAATATTCAGGCCTGCATAAATGTTCGTTGCCTTTATATTAGGATTTGCCTGCATAAGCTTATTTAAATTTACGCTATACCGTTTGGCTAGGAAGTAATATGTGTCCCCTTCTTTTGCAACATGATTAGTTGCTGCTTCTGCAGGAACGGTTGGTACTCCGAACGTTAATCCCAAAGCTAATGCTGCTGCAGTCAATAATTTCGCGAACTTGCCTTTCTTTCCGGTTTCATTCCGGTCGTTTTTCTTATGCCACCATTTCATAGTCTGTATCATTCTGGATGCCTCCCTTGTTTAACGATTACGAATATATCACAAGTTTGTAACCTTTTCTTTATGAAAATGCTGGAATAAAACAAAAAAAGCAGCTCTGGAATGCCAATATAGGCACCAGAACCGCTGTTATGAGCATTGATCCGAATTTAAAAAAGATTACAAAACCTTGCCTAAAAACTCTTGGGTCCGCGAATGCTGCGGGTTGCTAAAGATCTGCTCGGGTGTTCCTTCCTCAACAATTTTCCCGCCATCCATGAACAAGATACGATCGCCAACCTCGCGGGCAAACCCCATTTCGTGGGTCACGATAACCATCGTCATCCCGCCAACAGCCAGCTTCTTCATAACTTCTAGCACCTCACCAACCATTTCCGGATCGAGAGCCGAAGTGGGTTCGTCAAAAAGCATCACGTGAGGCTGCATTGCTAAAGCGCGTGCTATCGCAATCCGCTGCTTTTGACCGCCGGATAATTGAGAAGGATAGGCATCCTTCTTCTCCAGTAGTCCAACCGATTTCAAAAGATCCTCCGCAATCTTCTCCGCTTCTTGAGTTGAAGTCCCCTTTACCTGCACCGGAGCGAGTGTAATGTTGTTCAGAACACTCTTATGAGGAAATAAATTAAACTGCTGGAATACCATGCCCATTTTTTGACGGGTGGTATTGATGTTATGGTTCTTCTCGGTGATCTTCTCACCTTCAAAAGATATATCGCCACTGGTCGGCTGTTCCAGCAGATTCAGGCAGCGCAGAAACGTACTTTTACCGGAGCCACTCGGTCCAATGACAACGACAACCTCGCCCTTAGCGATTTCAACGTCGATTCCTTTGAGAATATCCAACTTACCAAATGATTTATGAAGATCCTTAACGGTTATCACTAGCGCTCAACTTCCTTTCCAAGACACCCAGAAGCTTCGAAAGAACGAATGTCATAATAAAGTATATCACTGCAGCAACGAGCAGCGGATTCAGTGCAGCGTATGTGCTGCCGCGCAAAATTTGCGCCTGATACATAATGTCCATGACCCCGATTATCGAAACGATAGATGATTCTTTGATAATAACGATAAACTCGTTGCCAATCGCAGGCAGTACCCCTTTTAAGGCTTGTGGCAAAATAATATGGCGCATGGCTTTCTTCTTGGTCATCCCGAGCGAACGTGCCGCTTCCAGCTGGCCTCGGTCAACTCCTTGAATCCCTGCACGGAAAATTTCAGCCAAGTAAGCAGCACTGTTCAGAGACAGAGTCAGAATACCGGATTGAATCGGTGTAAACTTAATATCGAATGCGGCCAAGCTGTAATGAATAAGAAACAATTGCACAAGCATTGGTGTGCCCCGCATAATTTCGATATAGGCAGTCGCGATAAATTTCAAGATTGAAGCACCTGACATTCGCATCAGTGCGATGACCAAGCCTAGTAAAAAACCGAATATAACGCCTAGCGCCGATATGAGTAATGTATACTGAACGCCTTTTGCGTAATAGTCACGGTATTTCCAGAAAAATTCGAACGTGTTAAGTTCTTCTTTTTCACTCCGACCAGCCGCAAGGTCACCTGCTTCATCGACGAGTTTTTGAATTTGGTCGTCCTTTATAAGACGCTCCAATGTGGCATTAATGCTATTTAGGAGCTCCTCATTCCCCTTTTTGACACCAACAGCATATTCATCATTCTCGGTTGTCGGCTTGGCATCCGTAATAACCATCGTTTCTTCATTCATGTTAACTTTGGCGATTGGGTAATCGGCAATGACCACATCGACCCGTTCCGTTTCCAACGAAAGCATCAGATCCGGTATTTTATCTAATGAAACTACGTTCGAATTCGGAATACTCTTGGCTATCCGCTCCTGAATGGACGATTTCTGGACACCAAAACGCGCACCTTCCAAACTTTCAACTGTGTTATACTTGGATTCTTCACCCTTGCGAACGATAATAGCCTGTTCTACTTTATAATACGGGATGGAGAAATCAATGCTCTTTCTGCGATCTTCTGTTGCATTCATACCCGAGATAACAAAATCAACCCGTCCGCTCGTCAACTCAGGTAGCAATGCATCAAAAGAAGCATCCTTGATAACAAGCTCAGCGCCCATATCCTTGGCGATTTCCTTGGCAATCTCAATATCGAATCCGACAATGGTGTCCACACCATCAATCGTCTTGTGGAATTCATACGGCATATAGTCGGCACTAGTGCCAAGAATGACCGTCTTCTTCTCTGCTTCCGCACCGGCAATACTGCCGAAGGACAGTAGTACAACCATGCAGAGAAGCATCCAAGTCGTTATTTTTTTTCTCATGACTCTTGAATCTCCCCTTATCTACATTCATCAATTGTTTGCGATTGAGTCATTATAAAACAGGATGCATGATTATGCAATGCTCTTTCATTCATTTTCAATATATTAACTTTCCTCAACCGCTTTTAGGCCTTCTATTATAAGACATTGGTCAATTTAACGGAGATATATCGTGCAAAATCCGAGGCTTGGGGGATATGGAATCATTGATCTCTGCGCGGGTAAAACAAGAGTTATATTTCCTTTATTATACAGTCAAAGACCCTATTTTCTGTATCCAAACACTTTTAATTACACATACCTGTTTGAAACACCGGGAACTAAGCTTGCATTTTTATGTGAGTTTAATGCATTCCGAGATTGGCTAAACCTACGGTAATCAATTCATCTGTATGGTGGAAAGTATACCCGAACCTTATCACGCTCAACCGAACCGGCCAATAGAGCCAATATTTGCCTTGATCCATAGTTAGAGGAACCTTAGAGTATTTGTTCCTGTTGAATTGATATGTCCCATACAAAAAAGGCAGGCCGATAAAAATCGACTGCCTTTTTGCTGTATATTAGCATGTACATAAACATTAACTTGCCGCTGTTAAATAGCAGCATCATTAATTTGTAATTTTACAATAGATATCCATGTACTGCTGAGCAGATACTTGCCAGCTGTATTCACCGGACAACGCGTTCTTGGTCACCTGTCTCCAATGCTCCGGCTGACTATAAAACGAAATGGCGCGTTTGATCGTGTTCATCATGTCATGAGCATTATAGTTCGCAAAGGTAAAACCGTTGCCCTCACGGGTGAACTCGTTATAGGAATAAACCGTATCATTCAGACCACCCGTTTCCCTTACGATCGGAATGCTGCCATAGCGAAGAGCAATTAATTGACTAATCCCGCAAGGTTCGAATTTAGATGGCATCAGGAATAGATCACTGGCTGCATACAGTCGGCGTGACAGCGGCTCATTAAACCAGATTTGGGCCGACATCTTATTCGGGTAACGGATGGCGGCTTCACGGAACCAATGCTCATAGGAAGGATCACCTGTTCCGAGCAGTACAAACTGAATATCGGTATAATGGAGCAGTTCATCCAGTATCCGTATAACGAGATCCAATCCTTTAGAGTCGACGAGACGCGTGACCATGGCCATCATTGGCACTTGCGGAGCAACAGGTAAATTCAATTCCTGCTGAAGCTCAGTTTTATTTTGTATCTTTTTGCTTAGGTTACTGCGGTATTTAACGGCAATATGTTGGTCACTCGAAGGATTGTAGCTTTTCGTATCAATACCATTCACAATTCCGCTTAAACGATCGCCCTGCGAAGCCAGAAGACCATCCAACCCATAACCGTAATAAGCAGTCTGGATTTCCCGGGCGTACGTCGGACTAACCGTAGTAACATGATTAGCGTACACGATTCCGGCTTTTAGGAAGTTTACATTGCCATAGTATTCAACACCCTCAGAGATAAAGTACCTGCTGTGAATCCCAAGTACATCAACAAGAACCTCGTAAGGAAAAACTCCTTGGTACAAAAGATTATGAATCGTAAATACAGTGCGAATCCCGCTGTAAAATGGCTCATGGCGATAGTTTCCTTCTAAAAGAAGCGAAATCATTCCTGTATGCCAATCATGGCAATGAATGACGTCCGGCTGAAAATCAATCAGCGGTAATATGTCCAATATAGCTCGATTCAGAAACGAAAATCGTTCCCCATCGTCCATATAACCATAAATTCCATCCCTGCCAAAATAATACTCGTTATCGATAAAATAAACGGTTACTCCATCTTCAACCAATCTCTCTACCCCGCAGAACTGCTGTCTCCAGCCGATCTGAACCCGGGTCTCGCCAATATGCTCCATACGGTTCCGGAAGTCTTCAGGAATGCTTTTGTACTTTGGCAGCACCACCCGAATGTCTGCTCCCGCACGCTGCAGTGCTTTGGGCAACGCGCCGATGACATCCGCCAAACCACCGGTTTTGATAAAAGGAACACATTCTGCGGCTGCGAATAACAATTTCATTGTTCTCTCTTCCCCCTTCTGCTTTTTTTCGTTGGCTTCGCCGCTAGTTGCTCCGTATTGCCCACTGTTACATCAACAACTGACATTTCGGCCGCATCAACAGAGTTCTGACTTGATATTTTTACGTAAATGCGGCGGTTTCTTTTTTAGGACCACCATACTTAACGGAGGTACGATAATTTCAAGACTTTGAAGCTGGTCATGCCACGGCTTCTTCTCTGTTCTCAAATAACCTCTGTTGACCCTGCCTTTTCCACCGAATTCCATAAGATCAGAATTAATGATCTCCTCGTACTGCCCCGGTCTTGGCATTCCAATCCGGTATTGTTTATGATGCTGTAGTTGAAAATTGATAACCACGATGAGTGTATCTCCTGGTTTTTTCCCAATACGCATATAAGAAGCTACACTCTGGCTCTCATCATGGGCACAGATCCACTGAAAGCCTTCCATGCTGTGATCTATTTGCCACAGAGCCTTTTGCTCAACATACGTCCGGTTAAGGGCTGCTGTGTACGCAAGCATTTTGTGGTGAGCCTCATAATCCAACAGCAGCCAATCTAACTGCTCCTCATCCTTCCACTCAATGAACTGACCGAACTCTCCCCCCATAAACAGAAGCTTTTTTCCTGGCTGCGTCATCTGATATCCGAGCAGTATGCGTAAACCCGCAAATTTTTGTTCATAACTGCCTGGCATTTTACTCAGTAATGATTTCTTACCATGTACCACTTCATCGTGGGATAGCGGAAGTGCGAAGTTTTCGGAATATGCATAGCAAATCGGGAATGTTAACAGATTATGTTTTGAAGCACGTGCCCCGAAATCTTCTTTTATGTAAGAAAGTGTGTCGTTCATCCAGCCCATATTCCACTTGTAGTTAAAGCCAAGTCCTCCGGTGTGTACCGAAGCCGTTACTCCCGGCCATGCACTTGATTCTTCCGCCATCATCAGAGCGTTTGGATAGTATTCGAACACCGTTTTGTTTAACTCCTGAAGAAAAGATATGGCTTCCAGATTCTCCAGCCCACCTTGCTCATTACGGCTGTATTGGTTTTCTTTTTTTTCAAAATCAAGCTGGATCATGCTCGTTACCGCATCTACCCGCAATCCGTCGATATGATACATCTCCATCCAAAAGATGGCGTTAGAGATAAGGAATGAGGTAACCTCCGGTTTGGAATAATCGAAAGACAGTGTTCCCCATCCCGGCTTTTCAGCCTTTTGCAGATCGCTATATTCATACAGCGATGTGCCGTCAAACTGCCTTAGACCGTGCGCATCTTTGGCAAAATGAGCAGGCACCCAATCGAGCAAAACGCCGATGCCTGACTGATGAAGCTGATCCACTAAATACATGAAATCATGAGGTGAGCCGTATCGGCTGGTCAAGGCAAAAAAACCCGTTCCTTGATAGCCCCACGACAAATCATAAGGATGCTCAGCAAGCGGCATAAATTCCACATAGGTATAACTCATCTTCAGCAAATATGGAATAAGGATATCCGCCATTTCCCTGTACGTGTAAAAGGTGCCGTCTTCCTTTTGGCGCCACGTGCCAAAATGCATTTCGTAAATGTTCATCGGTTTCTGATACGGAGCTTTAGATTTTCGTTTCCAAGCACCGTCATTCCAGCGGTAGCCAGACAAATCCGTTACTACAGAAGCGGTTGCCGGTCTAACCTCCGCGTGGAAAGCATACGGATCTGCCTTCAGGAAGGTTTCTCCATATGGTCCTGTGATGTGGTATTTGTAAAAAGTTCCAGCCGTTATCCCCGGGAAAAACCGACTCCAAACGCCGGATTCGGGTATCTTATATAATGATTCTTTTGAGCCGTCCCAACCGTTCCAGTCCCCTGCCAGACCAACATGTCTCGCGTTAGGGGCCCACACGGTGAAACGCACGCCTTCCTCACCGTCCTCCTTGGCGGGATGAGCTCCCATGAACCGATAGCTGTGATACAAGTTCCCTTCATGAAACAAGTACACATTTTCCGGACTTAAGTTTCCTTCCCAAAACGGTTGACCTGTCATTATTATCACCTGCTTTATTATACAATAAAAGGTTATTACCCCATTCTAACCATCTTGAAAATAAAAATGATGTTTGAAAAATAAAAATGTAATTTTCAAAATGATATTTCAATATAATCGTTTCAGACACAGTAATAACCGTTTATTTTATGTACTACGCCTGAAAAATATTTGGGAGGGAAACGTAATGAAGAGAAAAGAATGCATTGCGATGCTGTTGGCGGGAGGAGAAGGTAAACGATTGGCTCCATTAACGTCTAGACTGGCTAAACCCGCTGTTCCATTTGGTGGTCATTACCGTATTATCGATTTTCCTCTCAGCAATTGTGTGAATTCGGGAATCGATACTGTAGGTGTACTTACACAATATGAAGCAGAGTCACTTCATGAGCACATTGGTGAAGGAGATCCTTGGGGACTTACCCATTCCAATGACAGCGGCATTGCCTTACTTCCTTCATACAATACCAGTCAAAGCGAGTATCTGGGTACGGCAGATGCCATTTTCAAAAACATGGAGTACATTGATCGCCAAAACCCGGAGCATGTGCTCGTTTTATCTGGTGACCATATATATCATATGAATTATAGGGAAATGCTGAATGCTCACATTCATCAAGCTGCAGTCGCTACAATCTCTGTTATGGAAGTTCCTTGGGAGGAAGCAAGCCGCTTCGGTGTCATGAATGTGGATGATAACCTCAAAATTACCGAGTTTGCTGAGAAGCCTGAACATCCTGAGAGCAATCTGGCATCAATGGGAATATATATATTCCGCTGGGATTATCTGAAGCAGCACCTGATGGAGGATGCCGATGATCCGACATCGAGTCATGATTTCGGGAAAGACGTCATCCCTAAAATGCTGTCCGGCAATGACTTCCTGCATGCCTTCCGTTTCCAGGGATACTGGCGTGATGTAGGTACGGTGGAAAGCCTTTGGGAAGCACATATGGATGTATTGAATCAAACAGATCTGATATTGGAACAACAGGATTGGCCAATGTACACCCGTTCTTGGCGTACAAAGCTGGCCGCACGTCGCATGCGTTCCATTGAAAACAGTGACAGCCTCATCCATGATACTTGCACTTTTGAAGGCAGAGCAAAACGTTCTGTTATTTTCTGTGGTGCAGAAATTGGCAAGTTTTCTTCAGTCAAAGACAGTGTAGTGATGCCGAACGTCAAAATCGGCAAGGGTGCACATGTTGAGAATGCCATTATAGGCGAAGGGGCGATTATCAAGGATGGAGCCATAGTTAAAGGGGCACCAGGCAAGGTTGTCGTGGTTGGCCCTTACGAAACTGTTATGCCAAAGCCTACAGTACGTACACAACCAGCTCGCTTACTGCAGGATGTTTATGAAAAAGGCCGACTGCATGCTAATGTTTCCTCATCTTGATTCTTTTCAAAAAAGCGATCCGACATTTTCGGATCGCTTTTTTATGTGTAAAAAGAGCATGTTTAACTATTGGATATTAAATGTTTTTCGTATAAATGAACTTCACGTGTCCCCATATTTTGCTTATCGACAAACTGATACCCTTGACGTTGGTAGAATTGATTCAATCCCTCCAAATGGGAAACACAGTCAAGCCGAAGTCCAATCTTCCCCTGCTTCCGTACGCGCTCTTCTCCAAACTGGATCATCGTCGTGCCAAGATTCAAACCTCGATACACAGGGAGTACCGCAAGACGGTGCAAGTATCCAAAACGGGTGTCATTCCTCTTCCCCCAGTATGAAGGGTCGCTCTCTTGTAATGTAAACATACCGGCAGGCTTGTCGTCAAATCGCAGAAGGAACACTTCTCTTTCCGCCAGATATTCATCCAATAACGCCGACGTAAATAGTGATGGCGTCCATTGATTCAGGCCTTCCTTCACCATCTGTTCTGCCGTTGAGCGAAGAATACACAGCAGTTCTTCCTTATGTTCCGATTCAGCAAGACCCAATTCAAACGTTCCCTGTACCGTCTCAAAACGTTCAAGAACTTTAAACCCCATAGAGGCCCTCCCCTCTCTCCATACCCTTTGTTACTTGATATCCGAATTATTCCTGTAATTCCTTGGGTTCCTCTTCCCCGTCGGAAAAACCACCTGCCATTGGAATTTTTCCTTCAGGGAGTGGCAATTTCACCTTCACGGTTGTTCCCTTCTCCAGCTCACTTTCCAAGTCCATCGTCCCTTGATGAAGCTCAACGAGCTGCTGTGTGATGGCAAGGCCGAGTCCAGTACCTCCATTCACATGGTTAACTTGAAAGAATCGGTCTTTTACGCGCTGGATATGCTCCTCGCTGATTCCGATGCCGTAGTCTCGAACAGCTACAATTACGAACTTGTCTTCCAGCTCGATCGAGAGAAGAATTGTACCATTCTCATGCGAAAACTTGATTGCATTGTCCACCAAGTTCAGGAAAACCTGCTTCAACCGGTTGGCATCCCCATATATCATAGGTTTTTCTTCCGATTCCAGCTTGATTTGTACTCCCTTTTTCTCCGCTTTGGCCCACAAGTTAAGCATAATTTCTTGAAGCAGCTCCCGTAGACTGACAATGCCCATTACCATCTTCATCTCGTTCTGTTGCAACTTGGAAAAGTCAAGGATTTCCTCCACCAGACCAATAAGCCGTTCAGTCTCTTTTGTAATAATCTGCATCCCGATTTCCGTCTCAGCCGGGTCGTATCCTCCAGAGATCAACGTCTCACTCCAGCCTTTAATACTAGTTAACGGGGTTCGAAGCTCATGAGAAATGGAGGAAATAAAATCATCCTTAACCTGGTTACTACGTACAATCTCCTGAGCCATATAGTTAAGCGTGGAACCCAGTTCACCAATCTCGTATTTGTAGTTTCCTTTAATCCGGACGTCGAACCGGCCTTTTGCCATCTGGGCCGATACCGCGCGAATGTTATTCAGCGGTTTCACGATCGAGTTAGCTAGACCGATACTAAAAGCAAGTACTGTGGCAAGTACCGCAGTTCCAATCAAAATCGCGACAAGCGTCAAATTGAGAAGTTTGTCATTAATCTTATCGAGTGATGTACTGTAGCGGAGTACAAACTTATTCTCTCCGCTATCTTGTAATGCACGGGACACAGCCATTATCATTTGACCTGTTCCCTGCTGCTTGCCAACCCAGCGACTCGTATCTCCCGCCAGTGCCTGGGTAACATCACTCGTTTTAACCGTCATATCTGTAGCGAAATTGTTAGAACTGATCAATACTTGACCAGACGGGGTTAATAACTGAAGTTCCGTACCAGACAATTCGAAATAGGACATGATCTCCGTAAGTTGTGCTGTATCATCTTCGTTCAGACGGTACTTATGATAATACTCATCGGCAAGTTCGATATGTTTTGCGATATGACTGTAAACACTATCGTAATAATATGATCGTATTGCAACTAAAAATATGATCTCGACCAGCAGCAGAGCCATAAACACAACAAGAAAATAGTGTAAGACGATCTGCCGCCGGATTCCTTTTTTGATCATTGGCCCTGACCCTTCCATTTATAGCCGTGACCCCATACCGTTTGCAGGAATTCAGGCTCGGAAGGATTATTTTCAATTTTTTGACGAAGACGGCGGATGTTTACATCCACAATTTTAGGATCGCCCATATATTCTTTGCCCCACACGTGGTCCAACAGGACATCACGGCTGAGCGGCGTGTTTTCTTTTTCCAAGAAGAATTGGACCAGAGAGAACTCTGTCGGTGTCAATTCAACGGCTTTGCCATTCTTCTTGAACAACTTCGAAATTAAATCCAACGTAAAAGGTCCCGATTGAAACGAAACCTTTGCCGCACCTGCACGCTGCACATTCACACGCCGCAGCAGCGATTGCAGCCGTGCGATTAGTTCGGTTGGACTGAATGGTTTGCTGACGTGATCATCAGCTCCGACAGACAGCGCATATACCTTATCTTGCTCCTGTACCTTTGCCGTGAGAAAAATAATACCAATGCGTTCATTCGTCTCCCGGATCCGACGACAAACCTCAAAGCCGTCTATGCCAGGAACCATAACATCAAGCAGCGCAATGTCGATGTCAGGAACGGTCTGCAGCAGATGCAGTGCTTCATGTCCGTCGCCTGCTTCCAATACATCAAAACCATTGCGTTTCAAGTTAATTACGATAAAACTGCGGATAGATTCTTCATCTTCTAATATAAGTACTTTACTCAATGTCTAATTCCCCTTTCTTTCAATGGGAGCCACATCACTGTTATTCTTTTTGTCATTCTTAAGCTTGAACTCCCCTTTATAACCAATCACCTGATCGTTCTTACGAACCAGCACTTTCCATTCATCTTTCGCTCTTTCCCACTCAGTCAGTGAGAAGAATTTCACCTCGGCCACCGTCTTTCCACTATCCGCCATAATAAAATTCAAGTATCGATTTTTATCCGAGTCCGGATGGACGGTCACCTTATTATGCCACTCGGGTGGGAATGTTAGATAGAATTGGTTTCCCGTGTCTTGATATCTCTGCATGACGAATTTCAAACCATTCTTCTCATTCGCCATATATGTTTTTCCGTCCCATTGATAGTAGGATTGAAAATAAGGAATCTCATCTGGTTTATTGTCCTCCCAGCCAATGGGAGTTTCGATAAGTCCAATTTCTAGAATTCCGTCATCATTAATATCCTGACTGTCAACCGGAAGCTCTTTGTAAGCACCATCTTCTTTCATGACATCAATCAGAACACCATCTTCCATCACAATCAGCTTCGATGTGGAAGAGTTGGAGACAATGGCGGTATCCAATATGATACCTTCTTTCCCCTTAGCCACTTCTCCTGAGACAATATTGTAATATTTCTCAACATTTTGTCCCAGATCCAACTTGGCTAATTCTTTAAAACTATTCGTCTCTTTATCAAACTGAGAAGTTGTTATAAATGACAATTCATACTTCTGTAAAGAAACCACAGTCAATTCCGGAATCCCGTCTCCATTCAAGTCTGTCACTTCAAAATGCGTATACGGCAGTTGGAGCACTTTCTCTAAGGAATCACCTGAAAAAGTATATACGACAAGTCCATTCTGGAGATCTTCCTCCCCACGTGAAAACCCGGCAACGATATCCATTTTACCGTTGTTCGTAATATCAATCAGATCAAAGGATTCCAGCACGGTGCCTTCACCATCAAAATCCAGTATCTTAACCCATGTATTGCCCTGCTGCTGCAAAATCATGCCATGGATTTGCACTTCCTCATTAGGTGTTTTATAAAAGACTACAGCTTCCATAATCCCGTCATTATTTAAGTCTTCAACACGAATAGAACTAGGACCAGAATCACTTCGCGGCCGGATAATATTGCCGTTCTCCGGTTTTTGCGAATTGATGGCCCCCATCAAAGTTGCTTTATCCGCCGGTAGGTCCGGCGTGGTCATGAGTGATACAGGATCACTAATAAAGCTGCAGCCGGCGAGAAGCAGTATTAGCAGCCCGGATACGGCTGCCTTCATTAATCTTGATTTCAACAGTATCAACTCTTTCTATTTCAATCGCCTTATAGGCTAGTGTAACTCTGTTATATTCTGCTCTTTTCCCCGTGCGTCAATCGTCGTCCAGTAACATCAACCACAATTTGTCCACCTGCCAGCCCCATGATACGGGAACAATACCGTTCCGCGAGTTCAAGCGGAATGACTGTGATAACAGTCAGCCTTTCTTCCTCGCACAGACTTTTCAGAGTTTGCAGCACGTTCTCGGCTGACTTTGGATCCAAGCCCATCACCGGCTCGTCCGCTAATATAACCTTCGCACCATGAACTAGCGCTCTGGCTATCGCAATACGTTGCCGTTCGCCGCCGCTTAACTCACTGGCTTTGCGATGCGCTTTATCCAGTAATCCGAGGTGTTCAATGGTATCCATCGCACCCATATAATCGTCGGAACGCACCATTCCAGTGGCCATACGCCACAATGGAGTTTGACTGGATTGGCCAATGAGGACGTTTTTGAGCGCTTTCCGGTTCATATTCAGTGTCGGATTCTGTTCTAGATAAGCCCATTCACGGCGTACTTTTCTCTTTCCGCCGGGTTTAAGCATGTCCTCCCCTTCAATCAAAAAACGTCCGCCGTCCCATTTTTCACGGAGGGCCAAACAGCTCATCAGCAGACTTTTTCCGCTCCCGCTCCCACCGATGAGTCCGATCATTTCACCCTTTTCCATTTGAAAGCTAATGTCGTTCAATACCGGGTTCTTCTCAGTGTTTACTCTCTTTATCAGGCGATCCACTTTTATCATGTTCGTCTCTCTCCCGTCGAGTGTCTTTTCCTATACTCTAGTTTAGAAGAAAGCGAAAGCAATTGCCATGAGAACAAATGTTCTCATTCCCGAATTGTCTTCTGTTTAAAGAACAAACTCGTACAGGCAAATATAATATATATACCGCCAAGGAGAATAAACATGCCTGCATTCCAACCAGTTTCAATCAATGAGCCACCGATATTCGGTCCCACAATGCTTCCTATATTAAAATGAAAGGATGCAACAACGTTTGCAGCAGGCAGCAAAGCTCTCGGGAGGATATCAGCCGCATAGGCGAGCCCAAGTGAGAAGAAGGAACCAACAAGACCTCCAGCCAATGTGAGTAAGATGAGCACCGGCCAGTAACTTGTCCCTGCAACGGGAATAAGTATAAAACAGATTCCCCCCAGAATTCCGGCCACCGTCAACACCCTTTTGCGGCCGAACCGGTCACTCCAAATACCAAGCGGAAGCTGCAGAATAAGTCCTCCAATTCCGATAAACGGTAGCAATGACGATATTTGTTCAATTGTGAATCCACTACGTAGACCGTACACCGGGAAATTGCTGTTAATCCCGGCTTCCATATATCCGTATAAAAATGCGGGCATGAGCGCATACCACGCTAATTGATAGCTTCTTCTGTACCGACCAGACGCAAAGGTCTCGCTGGACGACTGCCGCTCCGGTTTCACATTAGGCAGCTTGAAGATCACCACAAGCAGTACAAACAGAAACAATATGGCGAGTATGATAAAGGGAACAGCTTCCCCGTATTTCAACAGTATTATTCCCAGCGGCCCTATACTGAAGCCGAGCCCATAGGACATGCCGTAAAATGATATGCTGCGACCGCGGTTCTGCGGCGTGGACATCATAAGTACCCATAATTGTGCTGCATAATGAAGTGCGCTATCCCCGACACCAACCATGATCCGGAGCACAAACCACAAAGCCACACTCGGAAACAATGGGAACGCAAGTAAAGAGAGCATAACTAGAACCAGACCGGCGATGATAAGCTTCTTGAAGCCTACCCAACCAAGCACTCTTTCCGCTACAAGCGTCATGGCGAAGGAGCCGGCATATAGAGCGGCTGCGTTCAGTCCGTTTACAGACGAAGAGACCCCCATTCGCTCCAAAAATATTGCGAGCACAGGCAGCAGCAAACCTTGGCTGAGTCCTGCCGCTACAATGACCGAAATTAATATAAAATAATGAATTCTCCCTTGACGGGCCTGAACTGTGTCTGACACGATTGTATAATCCCCCTCTTAATGATGAACAACAAATAAATTGCCAAGTGAACATTATAGTGGACAACCCTGATCCATACAAGCCATAATAAAAACAATGTCATTATTTCGGGAGGGTACTGGTTTCATGAAGTACAAAGTAAGCATAGACGTTTCTGTGGTTTTCGAGTTGCTAGGCAGTTTTATGATCTATGTAACGAGAAAATGGACCGACAATCTAGATATCGGCACACAATTAATTACGGATATGGATACCCGTCTCCCTCAAGAGATCCGTACGGAACTCGGCAAGGCATACAGCTGGCCTTTTTTAGATTATGATGTTCTCTATGCTATAGCCATTTTGCGTGAACAGGATACGGATATTACTTCTTTTGTCGACTGGATCGGGAATACTGCGCCGGATGATCTATATCCCCGATTACTACCTTACATGCCGTCACTTACCATGGAGCATCTTGTACGTGTTAAGACAGACTACCCGCCGCTGCTCCGCTTGTGGTACGAATATTATTTTGCGGACATAGAACCCGAGTTAGAACCTTTGATTTGTGAAGATGCTCAGGAAAAATCAGTACTCCTTCTCAAGATGGAACCTGAAGGGCTTATTGAATATGCCACTGGCGGTGTCATACTGGACGATATACCCGTGGATTCCATCCTGCTCTTTCCCGGTGTTCATTTCCGGCCGATCAATACCTATTGTTTTTACGACAACATTCTTCTGATTCAGTATCCTGTTGACATTCCCGAAGAAAATGAGGATGATCCACCGGTTGTACTGCTAAGAATGACAGAGGCGCTGGCTGACCCGGAACGCCTAAGATTACTTCGTTATGTGGCGAATGAACCCAAAACGGTAAACGACATAGCAACAAATTTGAATCATCCCTACGATACACTTATGCATCATCTGCTAATACTAAGGGCAGCGGGTCTGCTCCGTTCGCATGTGAATGCTGGTGATCAGACTGAACGCTTCAGCCTTCGTCCTGACGGGGCAGCAGAGCTTCAAATGTTTTTTGAGTCGTACCTCAGATTATCTTGATGACGCAAACCTTTCTTGGTTACAAAGTTATTAATAGATAGACACTATACATAGAAGCAAGTGGATAAAGGAGTGCGAAAAATGAGCAAAGATGGACAGCATATCATATTTGATATGGATGACACATTGATTCATTGCAACAAATATTTTGACTTGATTCTTGGCGAATTTTTCGAGCTGATGACAACCTGGTTTCAGGAGTATGGCGTGACAACCGAACAAATTAGAACCAAACAGATGGAAATCGATGTTGCCGGAGTAGACAAGCTTGGATTTGCGAGCGCCAACTTTCCACAATCTTTGATCGACACTTACCAATTCTTCTGTAAGCTTCATCATAAAACGCCTGTACTACGTGAAGAAGAAGAGCTGTTCAAGCTCGGCCTGAGTGTCTACGATCAGGAGGTTGAAGCCTATCCCGGCATGGTGGAAACGCTGGATACGTTGCAGAATGAGGGGCATCGACTGTACTTATACACAGGTGGTGAGACCCGAATTCAGAAACGTAAGATTGAACAGATGAAACTTGCTGACTTCTTCGAAGACAGAATCTACATCCGTCAGCACAAAAATGTGAAAGCGCTGGAAGAAATCCTTTCTTCCGGACAATTCAACCGCTCTTTAACCTGGATGATAGGTAACTCGTTAAGAACAGACGTTGTTCCAGCTCTAACAGCTGGGATAAATAGCATCTATATCAAGCAGCAGCGCGAATGGCACTACAATCTGGTGGAATTGAAGCATGAGCCGCATAATGTTCTTTACACCGTATCGGCCTTGACTGAAGTTCCGGAGATTATTGCCGATAATACTGTAACCAATCCCTAAGAAATAATAGAGGTTGCCCCTGACCATAGTCTATGGCAGAGGCAGCCTTTTTTTGTTTGTGAAACACCCTAAAAAAGCAGGTCATGGAATGACTCCATGACCTGCCCTGCTAGTGAGAATGCATCAATCAAGTTGCTGCACCGGTGCTCTCACGCTGGACGGTTAATTGACCGCTGCCAGATTCATTTAGTGCAATTCGAGCTTTAAAAGATCCCCCGCTCTTGTCTTTAAACGTTAGTAGCTGGGTCTTTCCGTTAGTAAGAAGAGATTTTAGCATAGCATGTGAGATGTTTTTACCCGCGAATTCTTTCCAAATCACGAATTTACAACCACTTTTGAAATGGGAGCATCCATAGCCTTTACGACCTTCGATAATTTGTCCACCACAGCCTGCAGTAGGACAATCCCCGAGAGGAACACGCACACCAGAGGACGCTGCCTGACTCGCACCAGGCTCTTCGTTTGATTTTGGCTCTCTCATACTTCTTGCTGATGCAGAGGCTGACTTACCCATCTCTGAAGTTGCACGACTACGCTTGGAGCTTGGGTTACCCTTCCCTTTGCTATCTTCACTGTCACCGAACATCGATGGAGGTGCAGGACGCTGGGTTGATACCTTGTCAATAATGGAAACAGTAAACTTCTGCACGTTTTTCATAAATACGTCTGCAGAAGCTTCACCTTTCGATATTTGATGCAATCGCCGCTCCCATTGTCCGGTCATTTCGGGAGAAGCCAGCAGTTCAACACCTGCATGACGGATCAACTCAACTGCCGTTCTTCCTTTTTGCGTCACAGTAATCCTTTTGCCCTGCATCGTGATATAGCCGACCTTCTTCAGTCTTTCGATCGTTGCCGCTCGTGTAGCCGGAGTACCGAGGCCACTGTCCTTCATCGCGTCACGTAGCTCTTCATTCTCCATACTCTTGCCGGCACTCTCCATCGCTTTTAGCAAAGTACCTTCCGTGTAACTTTTTGGTGGCTGAGTCGCCTTTTCCTTTACTTCACTCTTCAAGCACACGACGGGCTTGTCCGCTAGAACGTCGAATGAACGGTCATTCCACTCCTGAGATTCTTCCTCCTCATCATCCTTACCTTTTTTCGACTTTGAGGACTTTCGCTCCTTGTCCTTGTCCTTGTCCTGCTGAATCAACACTTTCCATCCCAGTGACAGAAGCTCTTTAATATTGGTCTTGAACGTCTCCCCTTCCACTTCTGTAAGCACGGTGTGCTGCTTGTACATAGCTGGCGGATAGAAATGGGAGAGGAAACGGATAATGATCAGATCATAAATATTCTGTTCTTCCTTACTGAGAGTTCCAGGCCGTTTCAATGTCGGCAAAATGGCATGGTGATCTTCAACACGCTCAGGATTACATACGGATTTATTGTTTTTATGAACACGATTCGGGTCCGCTCCTTGCACCATAGGACCGTATGGTGTGGATTTGAGCATGTTTAGTGCCTTATGCATCCCTTCGATGTTCTGCTCGTTTACATAGTTAGAATTCGTACGCGGATAAGAAATAACTTTATGTCGTTCATATAATCCTTGTGCGAGATCCAATGTTTTTTTGGCGGAATAACCATACTTGGCATTGGCTTCACGCTGAAGCAATGTCAAGTCGTAAAGTTTAAACGGATGCTCCTTCGTCTCCTTAACCTCATACTTCGAAATAGTGCCGTTCTTCCCTTTCACTTTGGACGCGATTGCATCCGATCGTTCCTGCGATGTCAATCGGTCACCCTGCCAGGTCCCAACATATTCCAGTGAATCCTGGCGGAATGTAGCTTTAACATCATAAAAGGTTTGCGACTCAAACGCCTCTATTTCTTTCTGGCGGTCATAGATCAGAGCAAGCACAGGTGTCTGGACACGGCCAACCGACAACAGCGTCTGATGACGTGTCGTAAATGCCCTTGATGCATTCATTCCGATCAGCCAGTCTGCTTCACTGCGGGCCCTTGCCGCGAGCGTTAAGGATTCAAATTCAGAGCCATCCTTCAATTGGGCGAACCCCTGCTTGATGCTCTCGGCTGTCAAATCTGATATCCAGAGCCTTTTCACCGGCTGATGAAGCCCCAGTTGCTGTTGGATTAGCGCAAAAATGTACTGTCCTTCTCTCCCCGCATCGCAGGCATTCACAATATGATCGCAGCGCTTGGCAAGATCTCCAATAACTTTGAGCTGATCCTTGGTCTTCGGATTCGGTACAATTCGGAATTGTTCCGGTATGATGGGCAGATCCCGAATGTTCCAGCGCTTGTATTTCGGATCGTAAGCATCCGGCTCCGCAAGGCCGACCAGATGACCTATCGCCCAAGTAATAATGTACTGCTCTCCTTCTAAGTAGGACCGGTTATTTTTGGCCCGAGGTTCGATCACCGCAGCGATATTTCGCCCCATGTCCGGCTTTTCGGCAATGACCAGCGTCTTCACGTAACCTCTCCTCCCCGATTCGTCCAAGAACGAAATAACCATATAAGTTGCTTGTTTTCCGGATGGACTCCAAAAAGGACTCCGCTTAGGCGAAGTCCCCTTAAACAATGATATTCAATTATAACATAGGATGAGTCTAGTTTAAACTAAAACGGTAGAGCCCATCAGATACTTATCTACTTCCCTTGCTGCTTCCCTGCCTTCGTTAATTGCCCACACCACTAGGCTTTGACCACGGCGCATATCACCGGCTGCAAACACTTTATCTACATTGGTAGTATATTTACCATAAGCTGCTTTAACATTACTACGACGGTCACTCTCAAGACCGAGCTGCTCTAAAAGAGTCTGCTCAGGACCATCAAATCCGATAGCAATCAAAGCGAGCTGTGCCGGAAATACTTGTTCTGTACCTGGAATAGGCTGGTACACTTTACGGCCTGTTTCGTCTACAATCCGCTCAATCTGTATCGTGTGCAGCTCTTTCAGGTTTCCTTCTTCATCACCAACAAACTTCGTGGTCATGATAGAAAATTCCCGAGGGTCCTGTCCGAATAGTGCTTTCGCTTCCTCATGAGCATAATCTAGCGTATACACATTCGGGAACTGCGGCCATGGATTTGCAATCAGATCTCGTTCAAGTGGTGCCTTTTTATGCGTACCGAATTGGGTAATGCTGGTACATCCATGCCGCAATGCGGTGGCTACACAGTCCGAGCCCGTATCCCCGCCGCCAATGACAATAACGTCTTTATTGTGAGCGGAAAGGTATTTTCCATCTTCAAGACCGGAGTCGAGGTAACTCTTGATCGTTCCGTTCAGGTAATCCATAGCGTAATGTACGCCCTTCAGTTCGCTGCCTTCGATATTAAACTCACGAGGTTTTGTGGATCCTCCACACAACACGACCGCATCATAATCATCAACAAGCTGCTTAGCCGAAATATCTTTGCCTATCTCGGTATTCACAATAAACTCAATGCCCTCGGCCGCCAGTAAATCAACACGGCGTTGAACCACGCCCTTGTCGAGTTTCATAGAAGGAATTCCGTAAGTAAGCAAACCACCAATCCGGTCAGCACGCTCGTACACCGTAACGTAATGACCCGCTTTGTTCAGCTGCGCTGCTGTGGCAAGTCCCGCAGGGCCGGAACCAACAACAGCGACCCGGCGACCCGTCCGATTCGCAGGAGGCTCAGGAACAACCCAACCTTCTTCAAAGCCTTTGTCAATAATCGCTTGCTCAATACTCTTGATCGTGACCGGTTGGCCGATCAGGCCTACTGTACAAGATCCTTCACACGGTGCAGGACACACACGCCCGGTAAACTCAGGAAAGTTATTCGTTTTATGCAGACGCTCCAACGCGTCTCTCCATAACCCCCGATATACAAGGTTGTTCCATTCTGGAATCAGATTGTGTACTGGACAGCCCGAAGTACCGCCGATCATATCTATACCGGTATGACAATATGGAGTTCCGCAGTCCATGCAGCGTGCTCCCTGGGTCTGAAGCTCTTCCTCTGCCAAATACATATGAAATTCTTCCCAATCTTTAACACGCTCAGCCGGGTCCCGATCGACCGGAAGCTGACGCTTATATTCCATAAATCCTGTTGGTGTTGACATACTGCTTTCCCCCATCCGTTCTCTTCATGCTGAGTAACAAGTAAGATTGTACTTTTCATCATATCATAAATCATCCACATTCTAACGAAACAAGGTGCCGTAAATGGTCATTAACCTGATTTATTTTTTCTATTCAGATTAAGAAAAACTTTTATCACCGCTTGTCTACAGCGATTCCGCGCATTATGTCATCTACAATGTAAAAACATCGTAGCATTTGTCATTTCCCTTGTTAAATGGATTATATGCACAATCATTTGTATTATCCTACTAAGAAAAACCCAGCAATAACTTCCAACGGATGCCGATAAAGTGAAGCTTATCTTTTACGCTCGTATATAACAAACCGGTAGGAATATGGATTCTTTTCGTCCGTAATCCCAGGTATTTCTCGGGCGACTGTCCATTCCTCCCAATTCACTTCCGGAAAAAAAGTGTCGCCTTCAAAGTCTTCATCGATAAAAGTTACATATAGCTTATCAGCCGATGGGAGCATCTGCTCATAAATTTGTGATCCTCCAATGACCATTAATTCACTCTCTTGGGCAAATTTCATACCTTCATCAATGTCATGTATAACGATTCCTTCTTCAGGTTTTAATGTAAATTCCTGATCACGTGTAAGAACTACATTGAGCCGCTTGGGCAGTGGTTTTCCGCCGAAGGATTCCCACGTCTTACGCCCCATCAATATCGTTTTGTTTAAGGTCATTTCCCTGAAAAACGCCATATCCCGAGGTAGACGCCAAGGCATTGTTCCCTGATGCCCAATAACCTGATCTTTTCCCATGGCCCATATCATAGAAATACTCATTCAATCAGCCCCTTCCATACGTATTGTGATCTCAAACGATTTCAGTCTTGCTTAGACTGCAACCGTGGCTTTTATCGTTGGATGGTGCTCATAATCTTTAAACTCGAAGTCATCAAAAGTGTAATCAAAAATGCTGTCCGGTTTTCTCTTGATCACAAGCGTTGGAAGAGAATAAGGTTCACGCTCCAATTGTGTTTTCACTTGTTCCATATGGTTAGAGTAAATATGAACATCTCCGCCGGACCAGATGAATTCACCAGGCATAAGACCGCACTGCTGTGCCACCATATGCGTCAGAAGAGCATAGCTGGCAATATTGAACGGCAGACCGAGGAAAGAGTCTACAGAGCGCATGGTAAGCATACATGACAGCTTACCGCCCGCAACATAAAATTGGAACACAAAGTGGCATGGCGGAAGCTTCATATTATCAATTTCGGCTACATTCCATGCACTAACGATGTGACGACGTGAATCCGGATTGTTCTTAATCGAATCGATTACGTTGGCTATTTGATCAATATACCGACCGTCCGGAGTCTCCCAGGAACGCCACTGTGAGCCGTAAACTGGACCTAAATCCCCATTCTCATCTGCCCACTCATCCCAGATCCGTACTCCGTTTTCTTTTAAGTAGCGTATGTTTGTTTCTCCACTCAGAAACCAGAGCAGTTCATGCACAACTGATTTCAAGTGTATCCGTTTGGTTGTCACGAGAGGAAATCCCTTGGATAGGTCAAACCGCAGCTGGCGTCCAAAGACGGACGTTGTTCCAGTACCGGTTCTATCTTCTTTTTCAACTCCATGGTCTAGAATATCTTGTAGCAGTTCCAAGTAATTTTTCACGGAATTACCCACCTTCATTATTTCTATTAATCAGCTATAAGTTTACCATACCCTAATACGACTAGCATTGAAAAAAAGTGACATAACACAATCGTACACCACCAAAAAAAAGAAGCTGCTCCTCCCGATCTTATCAGACCAAGGGGGAACAGCCTCTTGTAATGACCATGCAGGTCAGCTATAAATAATCAAACTATTTACGAGGTGCCATGACATGGATCGGATGACCAAGAACGAGCTCGGCACCTTCAGCCACGATTTCACCAAGTGTTGGGTGAGCATGGATGGTCAAAGCGATATCTTCCAGTGTTGCACCCATTTCGATCGCAAGACCGATTTCGGCAATCAGGTTAGAAGCTTCGATACCAGCAATGTGAGCACCCAGTACAAGACCCGTTTCTTCATCAGCCACGATTTTCACGAAACCATCAGGGCTGTTCAGTGACAATGCACGGCCGTTGCCTGCGAATGGGAACTTAGCGGATTTAGCCTTGTAGCCTTGTTCTTTCGCTTGAGCTTCAGTCATACCTACACTGGAGCACTCCGGATCCGTAAAGGCTACCGCAGGAACTACTTTATAATCAACTACGGAAGGAAGACCAGAAATCGCTTCAGCAGCAACCTTAGCTTCGTAAGATGCTTTGTGAGCCAGAGCAGGACCTGGAACGATGTCACCAATCGCAAAGATATGCGGATGGTTCGTACGTCCCTGATGGTCAACTTTAACCAGACCGCGATCGGTCATTTCAACGTTGATCAGGTCAAGACCAAGCTCGCCATCGGTGTTAGGACGACGGCCAACCGTTACAAGCAGGTAGTCAGCAGTGATTTCTTTGCTTTCACCGTTAACAGAATATTTCACAGTTACGTCTTTATCGGTTTGCTCCGCACTTTCCGCTTTCGCGTTCGTTACAATTTCAACACCGGACTTCTGCATGTTTTTCGCAACTAGTTTCGTCATATCAGGATCGAAGCCATTCAGAATGGAATCCATACCTTCAATGATGGTTACTTGAGTTCCGAATTTCGAGAACATTTGACCAAGCTCAGCGCCGATATAACCGCCGCCAATAACTACGAGGCTCTTAGGCAGTTCTTGAAGTTCCAAAGCTTCCGTCGAGGACAGAATACGTCCGCCAAATGGGAAAGCTTTCAGTTCAATCGGACGGGAACCCGTCGCAATGATACAGTTCTTGAAACGGTAACGAGGGGATTCATGCTCGTTGAATACACGAGCTTCATTCTCGTTAATGAACATGCATTCGCCGTTGAAAATTTCAACTTTGTTGCCTTTCAGCAAAGCGCCTACGCCGCCAGTCAATTTTTTAACTACGCCGTTTTTGAACTCTTGGGTTTTCGCAAAATCAACGGTTACGTCGCCTACGTTAACACCAAATGCGCTCGCATGTTTAGCAGACTCAAAAGAATGCGCAGCAGAGATCAAAGCCTTGGAAGGAATACATCCACGGTTCAAGCAAACGCCGCCGACTTCGGATTTGTCTACAATCAGAACTTGTTGACCCAGCTGGGCGGCACGAATCGCCGCCACATATCCACCAGGACCTGCACCAATGACTAATGTATCGATATCAAGAGAAGCATCTCCCACTACCATATGTTACACCTCCATAACGAGCAGCTCAGGGTTAGCGAGCAGCTGTTTAATGTAATTCATAAAGTTTTGAGCTGTTGCTCCATCAATAATACGGTGGTCAAAGCTCAAGGACAGTGCCATTACTGGTGCTGCTACGATTTCTCCATTCTTAACGACCGCCTTCTCGGAAATACGGCCTGTACCCAGAATTGCAACTTCAGGGAAGTTGATGATTGGAGTAAAGAACATACCGCCAGCAGAACCAATATTCGAGATGGAGATCGTGCTGCCTCTCATTTCGTTGGCACTCAGTTTACCGTCACGTCCACGTACTGCAAGGTCACGGATGCTGTCAGCAATCATCCAAATGCTCTTACGATCGGCATCCTTAATAACCGGAACGATCAGACCGTTGTCTGTATCTGTAGCAATACCGATGTTGTAGTACTTTTTGTACACAATTTCGTTAGCTTCTTCATCAATCATCGCGTTCAAAGCAGGGAATTGACGGCAAGCCGCAACGAGTGCTTTAACGATGAATGGAAGATATGTTACTTTAGTGCCTTTTTTCTCAGCGATTGGCTTCATGCGAGTACGGAATGCAACCAACTCAGTAACGTCCACTTCGTCCATGATCGTAACGTGAGGAGCGGTGTAAGCCGATTTAACCATCGCATTAGAGATCGCTTTACGGATACCTTTGAACGGTACGCGCTCTTCTTCAGCACGTGGATCCACTGCTGCTGCGGCTGCTGCCGGAGCTGCTTTAGTTTCAGCAGACTCTTGAGCTGCAGGAGCTGCAACCTGGCCTCCACCATTTTTGAATGCTTCCACATCTTCACGAGTGATCTTGCCGTTGTTTCCGCTGCCTTGTACCTGTGCAATGTCTACGCCTTGCTCACGAGCAAATTTGCGCACGCTTGGTGTAGCCAGAACATCTCTGCTAGGCGCTGCCGGTGCTTCTGCTGGTGCATTTGCTGCAGGAGAAGATTGAGTGTCCGCGCTACCTTTTGCTGCATCAGCTTCTTGAGCGGACTGCTCTTCAGCATGGCTTTCCTGTTCAGGGATGTCACCTTCAGCATCGATGATAGCAACAACTTCACCTACGCGGCATACTTGGCCGTCTTTGGCAAAAACTTCTTGAACCGTACCGTTAACGGGACAAGGAACTTCTACGACAGCCTTGTCGTTTTGTACTTCCATGATGATGTCGTCGTCTGTTACTTTGTCGCCTGGCTTGATATGCATTTTGATGATTTCACCTTCATGCAAACCTTCGCCCAGCTCTGGAAAACGATATTCAAATTTTGCCAACTGTAAAACCTCCCTAAATATTTACTGCAATTAGAATTTCATCACTTTATTAACTGCTTCTACGATACGAGCAGGAGTCGGCAACCAAGCGTCCTCGATCTGCGCGAAAGCATAAACCGTATCAGGTGCTGCAACACGAAGCACAGGTGCTTCCAGATGCAAAATAGCCTTCTCGTTAATCTGTGCAATAACCTCAGCAGCTACGCCAGCAGATTTTTGCGCTTCCTGAACCACGATAGCGCGGTTAGTTTTCTTGACAGATTCAACAAGCGTGTCAATATCAATTGGCGCTATTGTACGGAGGTCGATAACCTCAGCTTTAATGCCGTTTTTCTCAAGTTCATCTGCTGCTTTGGTTGCCGTATGAACCATCAAACCGTAAGCGATAATTGTAACGTCAGTTCCTTCACGAACAACGTTTGCTTTACCGAGCTCAATAGTGTATTCGCCTTCCGGTACTTCAGCACGGAATGCATGGTACAAGTTCAGATGCTCCATAAAGAAGACTGGATCATTATCGCGAATTGCAGAAATAAGCAATCCTTTTGCATCGTATGGATTAGATGGAACTACGACTTTAATACCCGGACTTTGAGCCAACAAACCTTCCAATGAGTCCGTATGCAGCTCAGCTGCTTTTACACCACCGCCAAAAGGGGTACGGAATACGATTGGAGAATTATAGCGTCCGCCAGAACGGAAACGCATACGTGCAGCCTGAACTACCATTTGGTCAATAGCTTCAAAAATAAATCCAATAAATTGAATTTCAGCAATCGGGCGAAAGCCTTGAATACCAAGACCCACAGCCATACCTCCGATAGCGGATTCGGCCAGCGGTGTATCGAATACGCGCTCTTCCCCGAATTCTTTTTGCAGGCCTTCAGTTACCCGGAAGACACCGCCAACATTACCTACGTCTTCACCGAAGATGACGACGTTTGGATCACGGTTCAATTCAACGCGCATTGCGTCGCGAATCGCTTCTTTCATGTTCATTTGTGCCATTGCTTCATTTCCTCCTTAGACATTACAGATCACATATGCTTGGCAATTAACCGTATCGTTTATCTAAAGCAACCTTCATCGAACAAGTCCCGCAGAAAATTCCGTCTTTGCCTTTAGGCTAAGAACAGAATCATACCGCGGCAAAAGGAACCGATTTTATTTGAAATCGGCTTTTTGCTCTTCAAGATGTTTAGGTGTTTGCTCGAACATGCTGTCAATCAGACCGGAAACGGTCATTTTTTCAGTTTGCTCAGCTTTCTTAATTTGCTCGTTGACTTTAGCTTTCGCTTCGTCTTTTACGCGAGCTGTATCTTCATCTGTCCAAAGACCTTTTTTCTCAAGGTATTTCGCAAAACGAGCAATCGGATCTTTCTCGTTCCATTGACCTTCTTCTTCTTTAGAACGGTACTTGGTAGCGTCGTCAGACAAGGAGTGTGGACGGAAACGGTAAGTTACGGCTTCAATCAGAGTTGCACCCTCTCCATTACGTCCGCGTTCAGCAGCATCCTGAACGGCTTTAATAACAGCCAGCACGTCCATTCCATCGATTTTCACACCCTTGATACCTGCTGCAATTGCTTTGTGAGCGATGGAAAGAGCAGCTGTTTGTTTCGAGAACGGAGTTGTAATGGCATAACCATTGTTTTGTACAAAGAAAATAACAGGCAGTTTGTATACGCCAGCGTAGTTCAAACCTTCATAGAAGTCACCTTCGGACGATCCACCGTCACCTGTGTAGGTAATAACAACATGCTTTTGTTTTTTCAGCTTATAAGCCATTGCAATTCCCATCGCGTGCAAAATTTGTGCACCGATGATGATTTGAGGCATCAATACATTAACGCCCTCAGGAATTTCACCGCCGTGTTGATGACCACGGGAATACAAGAATGCCTGATAAAGTGGAAGACCGTGCCAAACGATTTGTGGCATGTCACGGTAACCTGGGCAAACAAAATCTTCTTTCTCTAGAGCAAATTCACTGCCGACCATAGTCGCTTCTTGACCGGATACCGGCGCATAAAAACCGAGACGTCCTTGACGGCCGAGGTTAACGGCACGATCGTCCCAAGTACGGGTAAATACCATGCGATACATAATTTCTTTCAATTGATCATCTGTTAGCTTCGGCAAAAGATCTTTGTTAACGATCTCGCCATCCGGGGATAGTACGGATAGAGTTTCGACTTCCTCGGTATATACTTCGTAAGGAACCTTGGTCATTTTCTTCACCTCAATAAATATTTGAATATCAAGTTCCGCTGTTATAGAATTATTATACACCTGTTTTACTGCATTCGTCAAAGAAATACCTAATAAATTTAATAATTCTTTGTTTTTGTATGTATAACAGGATTCGAATAGTTGTATAACAGTGTGACAAACCTAACAGAACAGCAGTATCTTTTTAAGCAACAGCTTAATCTTAACTTATTGTTAGCGGCTTTTCAAAAATTAACCATCGAAAGGTGACCAATGATGACAGATGAACGTTTATTGAAGCGAACTATTGTTAAAGAAGAAATACCTAGCCAACATTTAAAGGAGAATCGCACACTGCGTATCTATCTCCCTCCCGGATATAACGAAATTCTCAGCTACCCCGTCGTTTATTGTCAGGACGGTGAAGAATTTTTCAACTTCGGACGAATTGCCACCTGGGCCAACCAACTTATACTAGAAGAAGGTGTTGAACCTTTTATCATCGTTGGCGTTGAGGTGAACACGAAGGTCCGTACAGAAGAATATGCTTCTTTTGGCAACCGTTTCGAGGCTTACCTCGCCTGCTTCGCCGAAGAAATTATTCCCTTTATCGAGAAAAAATATCCTGTACGGCGAGATTCATCCGAACGTATTCTGGCCGGAGATTCATTAGGCGGCAGTGTTTCAGTCCATCTGGCCCTCCGTTATCCCGAACTGTTTACAAGAATCATTAGCTTGTCCGGTGCCTTCTACGAGCAATCCCAGCATATTATCGCGCTGGAAACAGACTTGTTCTGGATGAACATCTTCATGATTGTCGGACTGCAGGAGGACAGCTATACAACAGATACTGGGGTATATAATTTTGTGGAACTGAACCGTTCGACTAAGAAGCTCCTAGAAGAGCGAGGCGCCACAGTACATTATGAAGAAAAAGATGGACGCCATTTATGGGGCTTCTGGCAGAAAGAGCTCCCTGCCGCTCTTATGTATTTCTTACATTCTTAACTTCATTCACCTGCAAAAAAAGATGAACAATCGCGCATTTTTCATGGAATGTGCTTTGTTCATCTTTTTTCTTCACCCGGCAATTCTGCATGCGCTTACATCATTCTTAAAACGAAAAGCGGTAACGATCATCCGCTTGTCCGAGTTGATTATAACGTTTCTTTGATGATTCTGTCCAGCAGCACATCACAACCTGCATCAATTAACCGATATACCTCTTCAAAGTTTCCCGTGAAGTATGGATCTGGTACCTCACGCAGCTTTTCATCCGGTAAAAGATCCATAAATTTGAGTATTTCTGAATCTTCTCCGCCAGGCAGTTTACGGAGATTGGCGACATTGGAATCATCCATCGCTACCATGTAGTCAAAATCGGCAAAGTCACGACTCTCCACTTGTCTCGCGAGCATTCCTTCGTAGCTGATACGCCAGCTGTCTAGCAGCTTGCGGGTTCCTTCATGTGGAGCCTTTCCGATATGCCAATCACCCGTTCCTGCTGAATCCACAGTTATTTTATCATTCAATCCTTTTTGTTCAATCTTATGTCTCATTACAGCTTCAGCCATTGGAGAACGGCATATATTTCCAAGACAAACAAACAAGACAGTGATCATTTTGCATTCATTCCTTTCACGATACAAATACAGAGATGTTCATCATTTTGCTCCTCTCATTTTATCCGCGAGGACTGAAATTGTGCAAGCACAAAAACTGATCTATACTGATATAAAATGACAACTTCGGACAAAAGGAGGAAATATTATGGAAGTGAGGCGCATTTTGATCTTTACCGGCGGTAATCTTTCAACGCATTTATTAGAAGTAATTCAGAAAAATGATTACATAATCGGAGCTGATCGGGGGGCTCTTTTTCTTATAGAGAACGGCATAAAGCCGCATGTTTCAGTAGGTGACTTCGATTCTATTACAACGGATCAGCTTCATACCGTCACTTCCATGAGTGAAAGAATCGTCCAATGTGATCCAATAGATAAGAATTTAACGGACACCGAGCTGGCCTTTGATGTTGCTCTAGAACTTGCACCGACAGAAATCTTGCTGCTGGGCGGTACGGGGACGCGTATGGATCACACTCTTGCCAACATACATATGCTGCTTCGCGGGGTTCAGCATCAAGTTCATTGTTCCATGCTGGACGACCACAACTACATTACGTTGACCGGGTCAACTTGCGATGTCCAAGACCGAGGATTTACTTATGTGTCTCTTCTACCTCTCACACCGGAAGTAACCGGAATTGACCTTGAAGGCTTCCAGTATCCTCTCCATAATGCAACTTTGAAAATCGGACAGTCTCTGGGTATTAGTAACCGTCTATCTGCAAGCCGGGGTACAGTTAAGATAGAAGGTGGATTGCTCTTGATTATACAGAGCAAAGACGAGTAAATGTTACTTTTTTGTCATTTTCAATAATACAATTATGACAAGCCACAAACCCTTTATCAGCAAGGGTTTGTGGCTTTTTTATCGTTAAAATCATCTCAAGTTATTAATCTTTTGTAACTTTTAATCGTTTTTTAATAATTCGCTTTCATTCCTTGTCTCCCATAGCTTTCACGATTTTATCCAAAATTTCGGTAGGTTTCAAATCTGTTATACTCGGTTCATCGAAAGACAAACAACAATTATCTGGAGGTAATATACAACATGAATAAACAGACTTGGATTAAGAAGGCCGCAATCGTCAGCATAAGCGCAGCAATGGGAATGGGAACGCTCTTGGCAGTTTCTCCTGCATCTCAAGTAGAAGCAGCGGCTTCCACCTCTTACGCCACAACAAAGGGCCAACAAGTCGTGAACTTCGGTAAAAACTACATGGGAACACCATATAAATTTGGAGCTTCTACAAGCACTACTAAAGTATTTGATTGCTCCTCTTTCATGAAACATATCTTTAAAAAATACGGCGTGAATCTACCGCGTACGTCAGCAGCACAAGCGACACAAGGTGTAGCGGTATCCAAAGCGAACCTGAAACCAGGTGATCTCGTATTCTTCTCTAGTGGTAGCCGTGCTAATGGTAAAAATGTAACTCACGTAGCTGTATACGCTGGTAACGGTAAAATTCTTCACACGTACGGCAAACCAGGTGTGACCATTTCCGACCTCAACTCAGGCACTTGGAAGAAGACATATCTGAAAGCTCGTCGCGTACTGTAGTTGTTTCTTCGTTATCAATAATGCAACATTCATATATTTGAAGTAAGAGACCGCCTTCCTATTTTACGGAGGGCGGTCTTTTGCTTCATTATTCGTATTATGCGTAACTCGCAAGCGCACAGTGTGACCGTGCATAACGACCTTCAACCACATTATTCGCTCTCTGGCGCTTTAAGCATATACCCTGCTCCCCTAATCGTCCGGATCAGCTTCCATTTTCGTCCTTTATCAAGCTTTTCACGTAAATGAAGGATATATACATCCACCACATTTGTACCCGTATTAAAATCATAATCCCATACATGACTTAAAATTTCTTCCCTTGAACAGACCTCATTCACTCTTCGAGTCAAATATAAAAGAAGTTCATATTCACGCTGGGTCAAGTCGATTGCAGACTCTTCCCGGCTTACCTGCCTGCTTTGAGGGTCTATCAGCAGATCTCCAATCTCAATCTTCTCATTCCGGTGTTGATTTCCGTAATTAAATAAAATTAGAAGATTGCTGACTCTGGCTAACAATTCACGCTCGTCCACCTGGCTGGAAATGTAATCATTGGCCCCAGCTTCTAGGCAAACTGCCGCTTCATTAGATCCGTTATGACCCAGCACAATAATCGGTATCCGGTGCTTTCCATTCTGCATTCTGCGTATAAAATCAAATTCATGCATTCCCGATAAACAGCTGTCCATCATGAGCATATCAAACTCCCCTTGCTCCATAAGGGTTATAGCCTGTGAGAGATGATCTGCCAAATGGACTGTATATCCAGCGGATTGCAATTTGTTTGTTATCCTGATCGCTTCCTCACCATCGTTCATCGCTATCAAGATCTGTCCGTTCAAAGGGTTTCCCCCTCTTTCACTGCTAAGGTTAACAATCCTTTACTTTACATAAGCTTGATCACATCTGGCCTTTAGGTTGCCTCAAAAATAAAACATCCATTCCCGAGCAAGGGAAATGGATGAAATTGATTCAAAATATGAGGTCTCAGCCCAAGTAACGGTGGTACAAGCTTTTCGCCTCCATCAGATCAGATGTGCCATGTATTAGAGCTCTTCCGTCAGCAAAAACCACGATCCGGCAGCGCCTCATTTGAAAGATAACCATATACGGATTGAGTGATGTCCTTCCTTCAGACAATCCGGATAAGCGATCAGCCAACAGCTTGAGATCAAGCTCCATTTTACGTGCTGGCCTGATCTGGACGGTATCCCGTCCACAAAGCACTTCACTTTTTGTACTGTTGACAGAAGATAAAAAGGGGTATACCGGATGTGTACCACAAGATGGACAATCACTCTTCCGAGCTTGATCTAGCTTCATTTCAAAGGATTCATTCCGCCACAGATCAAAAGAGAGAAGATTCATACGGAGTGTGTCACGATGACCAGCGAGAAACTTCATCGCCTCCATACTCTGATGAGCCGCGACCATCTGCACAGCCTGTGGGAGAATACCAATTGTATCACACGTATCTCCGCCTAGTGGTACCGTACCAAGCAGGCAATATAGACAAGGTGTGTGTCCCGGAAGAAAGGTATACGTCATGCCGGCGCTTCCTACGCACCCTCCGTATATCCAAGGCGTATTTTGCTTCTGAGAAATATCATTGATGATAAGCCGGGTATCAAAATTATCGGTTGCATCCATGATCAGATCACAATCACGAGCCAGCTCTTCTAACTCTTCGGCACGGACATCCATAACATGAGCTTCGATTTTCACCTCTGAATTAATGGACTTCAAACGCAACCTTGCGGCTTCCGCTTTAGGGAGATGACTCTCCGCGTCCTGCTCTGTAAACAGCTGCTGCCTCTGTAAATTGCTCCACTCCACATAATCACGATCTGCGATCGTAATCCAGCCGACACCGGCCCGCACCAAAGTTTCCGCAACTGCACTTCCGAGGGCGCCAGCCCCAACGATAAGTACGTGACTGCTTCCAAGCTTCGCCTGACCCTCAACTCCAAAGGGAGCAAAACGTTCTTGCCTGGAATAACGGCTTTCCCGGCTATGTTCTTTCACGTTCAAGCCTCTCTCCTCTCATAACAACCTATATTTTGAAAAAAGCCACTCCGGGCGGAGTGGCATTCAAGTATAATCAGGATTGATGTGACCAATCTTCCACATTCCAGATCTTCGTTACCCAGTCTTCATAGAAGTCAGGTTCGTGGGATACGAGCAGTACGGTGCCTTTGAATTCTTTGAGCGCTCTCTTCAGTTCTTCCTTAGCAACAACATCCAAGTGATTTGTTGGTTCGTCAAACAGAATCCAGTTGCTCTCACGCATTAACAGCTTACATAAGCGCACTTTCGCTTGCTCACCGCCGCTCAACGCTTTCAGCGGGCGGGTAATATGTTCATTCTTCAGGCCACAGCGTGCCAGATGAGCGCGAACCTCGTGTTGGTTCAGATGCGAGTATTCGTTCCATACATCATCAATTGGTGTCAGATTGCCAGCTCGCACTTCCTGTTCGAAGTATGACGGGAACAAAAAGTCACCTTGATATGTTTTGCCGCTGTATGGCTGTATTTTCCCCAGAATGGTCTTGAGAAGAGTAGATTTACCGACACCGTTGCAGCCCACGATCGCAATTTTCTCTCCGCGTTCGATTGTAATAGACATCTTAGGCAGCAGCGGACGGTCATACCCGATTTCAAAATCAATGCCTTCAAATACTGTTTTACCGCTTGCACGTGCTTCTTTAAAATTGAATATGGGCTTTGCAGCTTCTTCGGGACGGTCAATACGTTCCAGTCGATCCAACTGTTTCTCACGGCTCTTCGCCCGACCGGATGTCGAGTAGCGCGCCTTGTTCCGCTGAATGAAGTCCTCTTGTTTCTTGATGAACTCCTGCTGCTTCTCATATGCATCGATATGCTGATTCTTATTAATATCAGCCATCTCAAGGAATTTCTCATAGTTCGCTGTATAACGTGTTAATTTCGCAAATTCTAGATGATAAATAATGTCTACCACCTGATTCATAAATTCCGTATCATGCGAGATGAGCATAAATGCATATGGATACTGCTTCAAATATTGCGTAAGCCAATCAATATGCTCAACGTCCAAGTAGTTTGTCGGCTCATCCAGCAACAGAACGGTCGGCTTTTCGAGAAGCAGCTTGGCCAGCAGAACCTTCGTCCGTTGACCTCCACTCAGCGTGGCTACATCCCGGTCAAGACCGATTACAGACAATCCTAAACCGTTAGCCATTTCTTCGACCTTAACATCGATCAAATAGAAATCGCCGATTTCCAGTTGTTCCTGGATTTCTCCCATCTGTTCAAGCAACACTTCAAGCTCTTCAGGAGAAGCATCGCCCATTTTGTCCGTAATCGTCATCATTTCTTGTTCCAGTTCCAGCAGGGGCAGAAAAGCATCCTTTAAAATATCCCGAACCGTTTTACCCGGCATCAGCTTGGTGTGCTGATCCAAATATCCATAACGCACTTTTGGAGTCCACTCCACCTTACCGCTGTCTTTCAGCAGCTGGCCAGTCAATATATTCATTAAGGTCGATTTACCAACACCGTTAGCACCGACAAGACCCACATGCTCACCAGCAAGCAGTCGGAATGAAACATCCTTGAACAAGGTACGGTCTCCAAAATTGTGGGAAACGTTCTCTACAGTCAATAGACTCATAATTACGGTAACTCCTGTCTATATAATAAACTCATTACATGTTAAATAGGGATTTTGTCACAATCAAGAGTTTATTGTATCACAGTAAGCGTCCAAGTCGAAACCATAACTTTTCGGGGTTTACATCACACCTGAGTTAACACAGTTTTTCTCCCTGTAGCCCGCAGCAGCAGCCTCTTTCCGGTTGCTGAAAGCTTCCTGCACATCATAAGGAAATGAACACGTATTTCTGTAATAATATTTTAGACCGGTACTTGAATCCACACTTCCGAAGTACACCGGAGTCTTAACAAGTCTGCCTCCACCAAAAGCATAATTGTTATAATATCGGTCACCAATAGGTATACCTTGGACAAAAGCTATCAATCCGATATCGTTAATCGTGTTGACCCATTCTTCTTGTGCGATAACAGGCAATGAAAAGGTATATGAAATACCGTTTTTTACAGACAAGTCATTGTGACGCTCTATGTAATAGGCCAGATTATCTTGAATTGCGTGTACGATCGATGTTCGCCTTATTTCTTCAAAAGTCACTTGCTTGTCCAGAAGTGCTATACCTGTCTTACCCACAAGTTCAGACTGCAATCCTGAATACCATAGTCTGCTGGAACCATTGTACGCTTCCACCTCATTGTCCAATGTGAAATGAATGCTGTTGCCTTCACCATCGTAATAAGCATATGGAATTTTGGGGCTCCAAGTATGACGGAAAGATTCCACTCCATCCGGTCCTGTAAAGGATTGCATGGCATAGATATAGTACCCGTCATAATCCACTACGGCTAAAGCCGGGATATACCACCATAGTGCCGCTTGGGCTTGGAGATCCTCCTCTATACCAAAATTTAAATGCATTGTTCTTGAAAAAGTGTCCAGTGCCCTCTCCTTGTCCGCACGAAACCGCTTGAATGATTCATATCCCGCTTCCTGTGACTGACTCTCGTTCACGTTCAACATCTCCCCACCATCCTGAATAGCCGTCCGTAGCCCCGTCGAATATTTCATTTCAACAAAAGCGCTATCTACCATATTATCCGCGTGCATGCTGAGCAGCAGAAAGAAAGGAAAGAACACAGCCGTAAACAGAATGGCCAAATCAGTAATCCTCATTCAAAACCATCCCTCCATACGGAAAAGCAATAGCCGACTCATTCCCTGAATTCGATCCTGTTAGAGCATCGAACAGCACCATGGAAGGCGTATGATTTTGACTGCTAACCTTCACTTGGAAATAGTCTCCCGCTGTTAACTTGTAAATTCGACTGCGATCATCTAAAGGCAAGTCCGTGTCAGGAAATAAATGCCCTAAAATTTCCGCTTCGTAATAAGCATCATAAACGACAGCAAAACTATATAGAAACGTTTCAGGATCAGACGGATCACGATACTCTGGATCGTACTTCTTATGCTGATGCTCCATCGCAATCTCATACAGATTGCCCGTTACGTCCAGCTCACGAGTAAAATCCTGATACATTTGGGGTGATACATACCCTTTCATCCGGACACTATCCACGAACTTGGTCACGGATTGATATACAACAATTCTGGACAGATCATCCTGCCTTCTGGCGCTTTCTCCCGCCGGTACCATATACAACAGCAGGACTGCCAAAAAAGCTGCAAACCATTTGGACACCGAGTTTGACATCCTTTACCTCACCTTAATATGCTGAATGCTGTTTATTGTCCCAGACGTACTGTACGAATAGTTAGCCTGGTATCTGGCACCCGCCTCGATAACTGATAGATTAACGGAATCAAGATCCAAGCCTGGAGGGAACATTACGCCATCAACAGACATTTCATACTTTCCCTGCTGTACCTCCTGCAGCATAAATAACACCTCGCTGCCCAAAAATGTTAAGTCATTCGCACTGCTGTGCATTTTTAAAGTAGTTATAGCCGAACTTTGTTCTTGAGTCATTAGATTGGCTGCTTCTAACCCTGCGTCGATCTCAGATTGCATATGAAAGGAAAACCAGCAAGCACCCATGAACAAAGCTAATGCCGCAGCCATTTCGATCATCGTTACTGTTTGCTCTCTCAATTGATCAACTCCTGAATATCAACACTTTACTGAACAAAAATAATTCCCCGAATCACATTTGAGTTGTCCTTGACAATCGTTGCCTTAAACTTACCGCTAGGATTAACATACTCAGGACTTTTTTCATTTAAAGTTTGTGCTAAAGCGCCTTGACGGGACTCTGGATGCTCCACGGATCCTTCCGTATTCAAGACATTACCGTACCATTGTCCTCCAGGGTTTTTACCTGTTTTAATCATAATGCCGAATTGATCCTTATCTTTGTACTTGCGGAGTGCATTCGTTACTTGCGATCCGCTGATCGTTGTTCCGTCATACACGGTATAAGCTGCCTGAGACAGCTCAGTCTGAATGTCCGAAAAATTATTTTGTGCGGTTTTGGTTGCCTCCTGGGCAGAGATAAACAAAATTACTACAATGGTAATCAATGCAATCGTCAGGAAAATACCAGCTGCCACTTTTAGAGCCGATGAAGCATTATTCATAATTAATATCCTCCTTGTCCCTCATGGGAGAGACGAATTATTTTACAAACTCTGGATTTGCTCATAATAAGCATTCATCTGAGTAAAACTCATACCAATAAGCGGTATGACAAGATACATAAAAATAAGACCGTACATCGGTGCAAATCCGATCATTCTTCCCCACGCTGCCTTCGTGTCGATCATCCGTTCATACTCCTGCTTCCGCTGTTCAAATACAAACGCCATTTCACCTTCCAAATCGTCAAAAACATCTTTGATCGGTACTTTATCAACAGCCAGAAGCAACTTATCCACGAGACGCTGAAAATCCGGAAACCATACATCATTCTTCAACTCTTGAAGCGCAAGTTCCGCACCGTGTTCGTAATGTAGTAAACTTTTCTGAATAGGAACTTTAAACATGACAGCAAACCGGTTCAGCCACTCCAGAACACCTTCAACCGATATGCGCTCCATTCCCCTTATGATGGAGATGACCGTCTGAAATTGGTATACCTCATGTTTCATTTCCAAACCTCGAACCTTTCGGTGAAAGATAAGAGTCCAGAGTGGAAAATAGAATGCAATAACCGCAGCCATAATAGAGGATAGTACTTCCCACCATTTTAAATATTCGAGATTAAACCGCTCTAGTTTACTGAGCACCCGCTCGGCAGTTATAGATACTTGATCTTGTGTGATGCCTTTGCCATCAACCGTTTTCACGGCTTCCTTTACCTGATCAAAAGAAACTTCGTCCGATCGGTTCAAGTAATCCATAACCGCCCGATCTGATTCAGCCCTCTGATAAGCTTCTTTCTCCTGCTCTGGGTTCATCTTTCCGAACAATGAAATCTGTGACACTGGTGCATAAAGCAGCTGACGCTTACTGCTGTGATGAAGATACATGCATGCCGTTAGCACAACAGAAAACGCAATGATCCCCGAGACAATCCGCCGAATGTAAAACCACTCCAACCGCAAACGTGTATTGCTTTCCTTTAGCAGTCTAATCCGCAATTCATGCTTTGGGGTACCTGGAATCGGCATCAGCACATTCACCAGTATTCGCAGGAGCTTAAACCTATAAAGTTGTTCTTCCCATGAAGCCTTGTCAAATCCTGCACGATAATCCGATTCACTGTTTTGTTGAAGCTTCTGTAAGAGGGTGTAGGCGACAATAATGACCACATAAATGGACAGCTTCGTGATCATGCCTAACTTGCTCATATAAAACTCATCCATGGCCGGGAAGCTTCCTCGAGCCCAATTCTCAATCGGCTTGGTGAAAAATACAGGAGCAAGCGCAATGATATTTAAACCTTTTAACAAGTAGTCAAGCTTGTCTCTACGAAGTATTTCAAGCTGAATCTCTTTGGTTAAACCACTTAGTCCTTGAAGAAAGATGGAGCTTTTCTTTTTGGCCTGGTCGCCAAATTCCATAACCAGATGTGCTATGCCTGCAAAAGCTTTCAAATACCGGTTAGGTGCCGTCTCATAATAACGCTCCAATTGTTCCTCAGGATCCTGAGATATTAGTGCATTGTAAATACGTGTAGCATGAATTGAAATTTCATGACCCGCTGTCTCCGCCCCTTCATAGATCGATTCCTCCACCATGCCGTGCTGCTGGTAATGATGCCTTACATTGGAGAACAGCTCAACCGATTGAACCAAAAGTCTCCGCTCCAACCGATTCATAAACACGTCAATCATCAAATCATGAATAACGATCGCCGCAAGAAGAGCAATCAATATAAATCCGAGACCCGGATTCATCCAAATCAGGAGAACAGCAGTCAGTCCGGCTGATATCGCGACCGCTAGCGTTATTTTCATCGTTTCATAACGAAGAGAAATTTCATCGTATGGGTGTATAATCGATATCTTTTTCCGCATCCGCTTCACATAGGAAGATAACAGAGGCAGTCTTAAAGCATGGATATATGCGGCTTGAAACCATTGACGATGTTTATATCGCAACTGACCGGACGCACCGGACTCATACCCGATGCTAGAGCCTTCCTCCTGCCCGTTTCTTTTTTGTATGAATATGATTACGCCATATAAAACTGCAAACAGCAGTAGGGATACTGAAAGAATATAAATAAGTACGTCTTTTGTGGTCACGGTGTCCCTCCCCAGTTAGTCTGGATATAACACCTGAAAGCTTCAATATCTTGAGGCTGCATCTGCTCCTCCATCTCTCTCACGCTACGCTCAGATAAAGGTGCTGCAACCACATACCGTCCATCGCGGTATTCAACTACATTTTTTGAGACATAAAATGTAGTATTGTTCTGCCTGCGGAAATGCTCGGAGCTTATAGCCACATACCTTCGGGCCAATTCCTCTGTACCTATGTGTTCCTCTGGATTGTGCCAATCCGGAAATGGCTCTTTGTCACAAGGAATACACTCCGTAATGCGCTCAATATAACGATTGCCGAATGCATCCCGTTTCAGGTGAACGTCGAAGTTGATTACACTTACCACCTGCTGCTCTGCAATATCCTCCTGACGAAACACTCCACTCTTCAATAGAGAGTTTCGAAGTGACAGAACAAGATCTTTAAACGTCTTTGCATGATGTGTAAAGACAGTAAACAAGCTCGCAACCTGTGACATCTGGATCATCCATGAGGCTACTTCATCACTTGCAACTTCCCCTAGGATGTTCACAGTTCCATCTGTTTTCTTCTGAAGATCCAGACCGTCCTGACCACTGATATGTTCCGTTTCTCGAAAACTCAATATATTGCGCCTGCTGTATATTTTTCTTAGGTGAAGCTCGAAAGCCATCTCCTGTACACGCAGCGTATAGGAGGCATAGATATGTCTCACCATTGCCATGAGTAGAGTGGTTTTGCCCGATCCCTGAGCACCGGTGACAGCTGTAATCCGGCTTCCCTTCATTAGAAATTGCAGCAAACCAATAGGGATTTCTGCACCTCTGCCTGTGATGAGCTGCTCCAGGCTAGTACTGCTCACATCAAACTTCCGAACAAAAAAAGCCCATGATTCAGAAAACGGAGGACGTACAACGACAACACGCGATCCGTCCTTCATCTCATTCACTTTAAACCCGCTGGCCTCTGACAACTGACCGGGATGATTGTATTTATAAATGTTCTGGCATACCCGCTTTAATTCCCGTACATTTCCGAAGGACAGAAACCCCATATGAATGGAAATACCCCGAAAAAATAACCACACACTTTCACATTCGGAGACCGGAGTATCACCATTCCCCCAGCCGAGCGGCAGTTGCTCCGCATGTAACGGCATCCCTGAAGAATCACCCAGCACTCCGCTTACCCCTCCACTAACACCATCGATCCGTTGATCTCGAATCTCATCAATGACGGAAAAGCCTTTGTATTGCTGATAAATTCGCTGTACAACAATGTCCAGCTTCTCGGGTAGAGTTAACGAGCGTATTTCATTTGCATATATGAATGCTATATCTTCACCCGTCACCGCATAAACAACTTCCTCACCATAACCCGGTATAATCCTCGGTTTTGATAAATCATAGGTTTCAATCAACTTAGATAACGCTTCATCTCTGTACTGCTGTTTGTACAAATAAAGTATGATTTCGAATTTATCCTGGGGAGATAAAGCTTCATGATTCTCAAACGGAATCGCGATATTAATATTCGACTCATTTAACTTCAAACTTTTTGTTAACAGCTCTTTCAAAAACTCTTTAACATACTGTTTGTCCAGCACACTGCCTGACACACAACCTTTGAGCGCGCGACGCAGCTCGCTTCTCTTGCTTAAACGCCTGCGGTATTCCTCTTCATGTAGCCCTAGATCCGAAAGCTGACTGTGCGTCATCTGATGGAGCGTCTCCTTCACAAATTCCGTCATCGCCTGTAAAGAAAACTGATCTGGACCGAGCTGCGGGTGAGCTCTGATCTTTGCTTTACTCATCCAGCGAATATACATAAACAGTGCAACCAAAAGAAGGATTAAACCTATCCAGAGCGAATTCATCAGCGGCCCTGAGAGCATTTAAGCCCCCCTCTCTGAGTATCCTGAAGAAGGTAGACCGATCTGCTCTGCCGCAGCAAACGCGGTGCTGCGAAGAGCCCGATAGAAGGGACTTTCCCTTTTTCGGTTCATCCCGCCTCTTCCCCTTTGAATACAAGCTTGAACAGAACGCATATTCCATGCGTCTGTGAACTCTGAACAGTAGGGTATCCCCTCAAAAATACCCTTCACTCCAAACCTGCGTTTTACATTTTGAAGTGTACAATGACTATGGCGGTCATACCGGCCAATAACAAAGCCAATGTCTTTTCCTTGGAAGACTCCCTGCATTTGATCACTCTCAAAAACCTTCTCCAATGATCTAATATTTTGATTTAACCCAATGAATATTAGATCTGCAGCTTTCAGAATTTGTTTGTCGACACCATTTGCCCTTCCATTCCCCGCATCAGCTACAATAACGTCATATCCCCGAACAGCGGTTTCTAATACTTGGCTCATAAGCCGTCCCTGTGTCTCGTCTGACTCTGACTTGGGCTCGCGTCCTGCCGCAAGAAGGTCCAGTCGATCCTGCAACAGTGGGGAAGTATAATCACGTATGTTCTCAGGCATCAACCTGCCGCTTGCCGCCAAGCGTTCCACCGCATTCATTCCATGATCTTGGAAAGTTACCAGTGAATGATCCAGTGGTTGTTTCTTTAATGAATAAGCCTGCTCTACACGCTCCCCTGCCGCTCCACCATGCAGTAGAAGCGTTTTCACTTTAAACTCCATTGCCAGCACAATCGGCAGACTTGCGGCTAATGCGGTCGCACCACTTCCACTTGTCAACGGACTCCACAAAGCGATTGTTTTCATGCCTGTCTCCTTTCTGCCTGCCGAAATGCACGGCGAATTTGACGCTGCTCCATCTCAGTAAGCCGGCGGATCAACTCCATAAGTGCCCCCTTATATCGCCTTGACAACGGCTTAATCCGAAGTCTTCCCGTATGCTCATTCTCTACCTTCAAAGCAAAAGTAAGTTCATCCCACGGAACTCTAATCGGTTCATCCATCCATCGGATCTGCGCTTTTCCCAGATAGCTTTCAATATAGGCATCGTCCATCATATCCTCGACAACGTTCAAATACACCCGGTGGAACTCTGGAAAGCCTTGTTCTTTGCTATTCATTGAGAGATCCTCAAGCCAACTGGCCCCTCTCATCAATCCAGCAATCTCAAAACTGCTCACCCAGACTTTCGCACTCGCTAGCTCCCAGGCGTCCTGATTTAGAAACGACTCCTTCTCAGCATCGATTACCAAATAGTCGTATCCCGGCTCTCCTGATTCCTTTAAATAATTCTCCAGTTCGGTGTAATGATCAAATCCACATGCTACATCAAATCCTGAGAATTCTGTAACCGACATACGCGGATCCAATCTGCCGATACAATGGGTGTACTTTCCTTCTTGTGCTGCATCTATCAGGAGCACTCTATTACCGCTATGCGCTAATATTTTGCAAAGATACATTAGCAAATCACTCTTATCGCAAATGCCGGCAAATATCCATGTTCTCAATTTTCCTACTCCCTCATTTCACTTATTAAGGACTTGTAAATATGGTTTCCACGTTGCCTTTTTACTGTATACTGTTAACATTTTCTTCAGCGAGACCCTGTCCTCCTAAAATATCCTTCATTTCATCTGAACGCTCCTTTTTCTCATCTGCACCTGTCTCCTCAGTCACCGTATAGGATGTTGAAGTTGCTAATGAATCATCTGTGTTACTTGCAGTGTAGTTTCCGGAAGTCCATGTGTCGAAATCCTGTGTACCCTGGTTATAAGAAATTCCGTCCTGTCTTACGGAAGGTATTGGCTCATTTGGACTCACTTTGCTCAGATCCCGATCTAATGCGGTACGTACGGAAGTCTCGAGCTGTTGTTCCGCTCTCCGGACAATATTCGGATCACTCTTGATCAACTGAATAACTTCCTGATTAGGAGGGTAATTTGGAACCGCCTTTTCCTGCATTTCCGGCTCAACATAGGTGAGGGCATAAATAGAAGCTTTGTGGATATAAGCATCAACCATAGCGCTGGAGAACAATAAGATTTCCTGCTCACTTAAGGTTGTCCAAAAGGCTGGATTCGACAGCTTGTCAATCCGCTTCTTAGCCAAAATGATATAATCCTGACCCGTCGGAAACTGAATCCGGATATCCACCACATCATCTTGTCTCAAATTGCTGGGCAACCATATCGACTTCATTTCCCTGTTCCGTAAATCCCGGGGAGTGACTTCTTCTTCAAACAGCATTCCAAGTGTAATCGGCGTTCCCTTCCGAAGCTCAATCTTCACGCCCTTCCCAGCAACATCTTCTTTTCTAGTCGGAAGATTATCGGGGGAGGCTTCTAATGGCAGACGAATTTCTTGCAAATCTTTACTATCAATAAAGTGCCCTGCCGGAATGTCCATGCGCGGAACCCAAGCCGTCCTCATCGATTTCAGGTCACCGATCTGTGCCTCTTCCAATGCCTCAATCCTCAGCTGATATTTCCGTGTTTCATCCTCATGACGATTGACATTGTCACTTTGAATAAAATAAAATCCCCCTGCCAGAACAACACCCATGAATCCAGCTCCAGCAAGTCCGGCATACAGCATTTTTTTGCTGCGCCGTGTAATGATTGGCATTTGTTCATTCTCCTTTCAAGTACAGGGATTACCCCCATGCAAAACGGAATCTTTTCTTACGCTCTTTATGCGGTAAGAATCCTTCATAAATGATTTCCATAGCCTTCTCTGCCTCCAAGGACATCTCAAATGGGTCTCTATGAAGCGGAATGGCTACAACTTTACTGCCACCAAGTGATTTGCGAAGCTGATGCACGGCGCTAGAAGAAGCAAGTGGCAAAGCGTAAACCCGGTTTAGCTGATCATGACGTGCCAGCATTCGAGCCAAAGTTAATACATCGTTCTGACGCCACTCGGCAGCTGATCCAATAATGATCGGAACATCCGCCCGCAGAAACTCTTCGAGTCGTTCATTATCACGATAAGTTCCCAGATCTAGCACTACCGCATCATAACCGCCTGCTAGCACAGAGATGACATCTCCCCTTGATGTTTGGCGCCAGTAGTCAATACCATTAATTGAAAACTTGCGGACAGACCCTGTAGACGAGCCTTCAGCTATTTCCTGTATACGTGTAAAGGCCGTTCGGCCCGTCCCCATTTCAACAAGTGCCACTTTGCTGTACCTTCGAGCTAAAAAATGTCCGATCGTTATACAACTATGTGTCGTACCTACCCCTGGTGAGGTTCCTAGTACAGCAGTCACCAGTGTACCGACCGCTCTTGACTTAGCCGTTGATCGTTGATCATTTCCTGCAGGACTGAAATCGAGCGCCTGGGCCACCTCTTCAGCTGACTGGTATCGTAATTCTGGCTGATGCTGAAGAAGTTTGTGAATGACGAACAGCAGTTCCTTGGAAATATCTCTCCGAATATGCTGCTCTACACCTGTAAACCATTCACTGTATTTCCCTCCCGTTGAAAGAAAAAGAAGGAGCGCACCCAATCCGTACAGATCCGATCTTGCATCGCTTTGTCCACCACCGTACTGTTCTGGCGCCGCAAACCCGACCGTACCGAGCTTAACCGTATCCTCAATCCGTTCCTGCTTGTAACTTCGGGCAATACCAAAGTCAATGAGCCTAACCTCCATTTCCTCCGTCAGCATAATATTGGATGGTTTAAGATCCCTGAAAACGACTGGAGGCTGATGGGAATGAAGATAGCCAAGCACTTCAAGCAGCTGGTGAGCAAGCTGAAGGATAAATTTTGCAGTCAGATGCCCCCGATAGTCTAGACAATATTTATCAAGGGTCATTCCATGAATATAATCCATAACCATATAGGTATAACCAGCCTCATCCGGCTTAAAAAAATCCACGATCCGTGGCAGACGAGCATGGCTTAACGTGGTCAGCAGTTCGGCTTCCGCCTGCACCGTCTGAAACATACCCGGTTGAGTTACGCTTTCTTTAACCGCCCATTTCTTCCCTGGCAGCTTCAAATCTTCAGCGAGGTACACACAACTCATTCCACCCTCACCGAGCTTCCGTTCGATCCGGTAACGCTCCCCAAGTATCATTCCACGCTCCATTTTCGAAGGATGGTGCATTGCATCGTTTCCCCTCTTTCTATATCAGTGGCCGTAAAAAAAAAGAAAGCACCCCGCCGGACCATCACGATAAACCGTGTTGATCCTGCGGGATGCTTTCCCTGTCTAGCCGTTGTTTAAATTTGGAATCATTATAGATCATAATTAAACCATTTGTAAAGTGATTTGTAAATTTTAGTACTTAATCATATATAGAGTTATTTCATCACGGTTATGAAACAGCTGTTTTGCTCCTTGAATCTGCATTCGGGATTGTTCAAAGATATCCATGATATCATGAACAAGAGCCATCGGTTTTTTAGTCAGAAGTTTAACCGTAACCACCGCTGTGCCTCCCGGAGCTAGACTGTAAAGCAAATCCGTTACCAATCTGGCCATCTGCTTCGGGCTCCAACTCATATCACAGACGAGCAGATCAAACTGAGCTTCCTTGAATTTAACCTCGGAGGCATTCTTATTAACAATTCTCAGGTTTGGATGATGTATCAAGGATTCATGCATTTTCGCCGGATCCACTGCAGTAACCTGAAGTCCTCTTTCCAGCAAAAAACTGCTCCAGCCACCAGGTGCTGCACCAATGTCCAGCGCATTACGGAAAGAATCGAAAGGAATGCCGAACTGTTTCTCGGCTTCCAACAGTTTGAACTTGGCACGTGAAATTTGACCTTCCTCACGCTGAAATCGTATAGCACCACCATTCCAGTCGGATAAATTACGGTCAGGTTGTGAAACACCCAGATACCAGGTGTCTTTTGCCGCAAATAGAGAAATCACCCATTCCGGCTCCTGTACCGTGAATTCGGTCTCCAAAGGAGCTAGCTTCTCCTGCAGCTGATCACGCAATGCGCCAGGGTTTTCAGCCCAGCTGCTGCCCTCCGCTTTTCTTACCTGCACAGACACACGACTTCCTTCAAGGTACTCCCTTTTCAGTAAATAAGATACAGCTTGCTCGAAAGCCTGATCCTTGTCAGCTCCCGGAATTTCCATAACAACAGGGAATATATGCCGCAAAAAGATAGGGGCCTTCTCCAAAATGCGTTCTGTAGCTTCTTGTATCGTCGTTGCCAGTGTAACTATAAAGACTTCCCCCGGAATAAGCATCGTGCTCTTCAAGCTGCCAAACAGGCGGCGAAGTTCTTCCTGCGCATAGGGCGCGAAACCATGATTGGCGGTACATATTAACTTTGCTGAGTGCTGTTCATTAACTTGCTCATTCACTGCGTTTTGTTCATCCAAGTGGATTACCCTCCAGAAATTACTTTGATCCAAGGACGTCCTCCGTCCCATTCCAGATCGACATCAATATCATAAGTCCGTTTTATAAGCTCTTTGTTTAATACTTCTTCTTTACGTCCTGATCCAGCCAATTGGCCGTCTTTAATCAATGCAACATGAGTAAAAAGCGGTACGATTTCCTCAATATGATGAGTTACATAGACAACTGCTACATCTCTTTGTCTTAAACGGTCAATCTCCAGCAGCATTTTTTCTCGTTCATACAAATCTAGTCCTGCACAAGGCTCATCCAAGATGAGCAGTTTCGGATTGGCCATCAAAGATCGGGCGAGCATGACCTTCTTGCGCTCTCCCTGAGACAAAGTGCCAAGCGGATGCTCCGCCAAATGACTGAAATTCATTTCCCCCAGCATCTTCAGCGCTTTTTCCTTTACATCCTGAGGAATGGTCTGGTAAAAACGTAAAAAAGCGAAGGCGCCAGTAGCAACAACTTCCCATACCGGGTCACTGAGTGACAACTTCTCCATGAGAGATTGACTAATATAACCAATCTCTTTCCGTACTTCCCGGACATCACTGCGTCCATAGACATTGCCCAGAACTTCCACACGACCACTGCTCGGAAACAGATAACCTGTCATCATCTCGAGCAGTGTCGTTTTACCGGATCCATTCCGTCCAAGGATGACCCAGTTCTCCCCCGAACCAATTTCAAGGGACACGCCTTTCAGGATCTGCTCATCTCCTCTTCGGAGAGAAATATTTTGCAGTGAAATCACAGCATCACACCCCTAACAAAGTTTAAAATGTCCTGCACAGACCCCATACGGTAAAGCACTTGATGAGGCTTGTCAGGCGTTCCTGAAATGGCAAGTAGAGCAGGAACACTTCGTATTTGATATTGCTGCACCAGCACTGGCAAAAAATTGACGTCCGCTTCCAATAGAGTTCCTTCCGGCAGAAGCTGTTCCGTGACGTCCAGCATTTTGCGGGCCGCTCCGCAAGTGCCACATAACGGAGTATACAGAAATACGATTACCGGGGAAGTTTTCTTATCCCGCTGAACCAAACGTTCCTGCCATGCAAGACGCTCGATCAACTCACGCTCCGTTACAGAAATCATGAGGAGAAACCGGCCACTTTCCGTAAGACTTCATCAGGCATAGGGCCGTTATGCACAGTAACACTAGCAGGCATATTATCGTAAAGCATCTCATACATTTTTCTTCTTCCCCATGAACTGGAGGTGTGCAAATAAATTTGACGGGGATGGAGCTTTTCAACAACCATAGCAGCGACGACATCTCCACCAGTCATCTGATCCGGGCCAAGCTCAAAATCGAGTGATAAAATGTCCACTTCGCATTCCCGTAACATCATAAGACACTCTTCTCCATTGCGCGCAAGGGCAAAGCCCTTCGGGCAAGCGCGCCAATCATCCAGATACAGATGAATCATGTTCAATCCTCTCCTTGTTCAAGTCCAGGACAACACCTCCGCAATATCCTCACGATGCGTCCCGTCCTCTCCCTGTTCACTTTCCAAAATAAACGCTTTGCCGTCCAGCTGCGGTGATCGTACCAGTGCCTGAAGTGCTTCCGTACCTATCATACCGCGTCCGACGCGCGCATGCCTATCTTTTCTCGACCCTGCTCCGTATTTAGAATCGTTTAAATGCACGGCGACCAGTTGATCCCAGTATCCCAGTTCCGTACCTTTATGAAGCAAACTCTCTGTGTCTTTGATGTCCCAATGTCCGGCTGCAAACAAATGACAGGTATCCATACAAAAACCGATTTTGTGTGGTTCATCAGCCAATTCTCTGACCTTTACCGATTCTTCCAGTGTCATGCCCATGTCTCCGTGATCGCCAGCCTGATTCTCGATCAGCAGCTTGGCCCTGCCTGTCCACGCGGAAAGGACATCATTCATACACCGAATAATATGCTGATATCCTTGAAGAACATTCTCGCCTTTCAAATGTCCAAAATGAACAACGATTCCGAGCGATCCGCACGCTTCAGCAATAATTAAATCGTTCATAAGAGATTCAACCGTAAGACGATAGTGCTCCTCTCCTCTGCTTAGACCAACAGCCATATTGCTTGGATACGGAGTGTGCGCAACAGACACAAGATCGTGCTCCCTGCTGTATTCTGCACAGGCCAGAGCGTCTCTGAAATCAGGTGTTTTTATGTGCAGACTACGGGGATTTTTCGGGAAATATTGAAATGCCTTACCTCCGAGCTGGTCAATATGACGGGCTGCTCCCGAGTAACCTCCGCGCGTGCTGACATGACTTCCAATGCGGATGTTACACTTCATGCTGACAATTCGGACATAAGAACGCCTTGCGTCCAGTTATCTCTGTTTTGACGATCGTCGTACCGCAGCGGATACAAGGCTCACCCTCACGGTCATATATCTTACACTGATCATCGTAATTACCAGTCAAATCATCATCTTCGGTAAAGGGCATTTCCATATACCCTCCGCCTTCAGTTGCTTCATTCAGGACATGATGTATACTCTCATAAAGCTGTCCTAGCGTTTCATCGGTTAGATTTTGAACCTTGGAAGCTGGATGAATTTTCGCGTGAAAAGCGATTTCGTCTGCATAGCAGTTGCCGATACCCGCTAACGCTTGCTGGTTAACAAGCAGACTTTTGAGGGCGCCGCGGCGTTTCTTCATGAGACTGACAAAGCGTTCCTTAGTCATTCTACGGTCAAGAAGCTCCGGCCCAAGCTGGCTTAACGCTTCCTCTGTTTCTTTTGCTGACAGCTGATGAAGATACCCTAGACGAAGTCCGATAAAATACAACACCTTATCACCAAAAGATATTTCAATCTGAGTTGTCCGAGAAGGACGCTCTTCATCGCCACGGGTCATATACAATAGACCACCAAGCATGAGATGCAGAAGTAAACGACGTCCATTGTTCAGATGAAATATAAGGTATTTCCCTCTTCTCTCCACAAAAATCACTTTGGAACCCATTAGGTTAGCTGAAAATTCCGCTGGAGGTTCATTGATTGATTTTTCCCGGTTTACAATCACATTGCTAATCGGAATGTTCAGGATACTAGCGGATAGCATTTTCCTGTAATTTTCCATCTCCGGAAATTCTGGCATGATTCATCTACCCCTTCGTGTCACACATCATAATTATCTGTCTATTCCGTCAATTGCATAGCAGCTTCGCTGCTTCGTATAGGTCTTGGCATATATAGTCGGGACGGACACCGGCAGCAGTCATGTGGTCTTCCATATTATCATTGGTCGTGATACCGGTCATTACTAGTACCGTTCTGCATCCGGCATTTACTCCGGCAGCTATATCTGTTCTCAGATTATCACCGACCACGGCGGTTTCGGACGGAGAAAGCCCCAGCCGGTCTGTCGCATATTTCATTAGAATCGATGAGGGCTTTCCAATCACAACAGGCTTCACCCCGGAAGCAGCTTCAATAGCAGCACCCAGAGAACCTGCACCCGGTGTTAATCCTGTATCTGATGGCAGCAGCAAATCCGGATTCGTTAGCACGGAGACCGCACCTTCATGAATCCATTGAACAGCTTTAGCCAAGGAGGCATAGCTGAATGAACGATCAATTCCTTGAACCACATATTGAGGCTGTTCATCCGTTATGTTTAAGCCGGCATCTGTGAGCGCTCGCTTCAGTCCCTCTTCTCCCAGAATCGCCACTTTTGCGCCTGGTGATTCATGAGCAATATAATTCGAAGCAGCCAAGGATGAAGTACAGACTTCCTCTGGAGATGCCGGGATTCCCATCCCGATGAGATGTTCAGCAACTTGTTCCGGGGTTCGGGATGAATTGTTTGTTACAAACAGGTAAGGCACCTTTTTTTTACGAAGCTGCTGTATGAGAGCATCCGCACCATCAATCCTATTCTTTCCATGATATAACGTTCCATCGAGGTCGATCAGCAATCCTTTCACTTGTTCCACGATAACACCTTCTTTATCTGTCTTTGTTTATTCTGTTTACTATTAACATGATTAATTAAGTTACTGGAACATTGACATCCAACTTACAAAAACCTACTTAGACGATCATCCTTCAACCTTTAATCCAATATGTAATGTAACAACGATGCTGCCGTTACCACTATGTCTCATTGTAAAAGATGGGACCATACCCTGCAACCACATACGTTACCAGGAACGTCATAACATGACCACATCGCTGGACTTTTGCCCCGCTGTTGGTCGAATGGGATCGAAGGTTGTCCAAGCAGTAGGTTTCGTGAGGAGACCTTGTCATTTCCTGCGCTTTCCCGGAAAATAATTCAGTTTATTTCCTCATCTCTGAACAGAATAAAGCCCGAAATCCTCCGCTAATCTTGTATTCGGAAATACTTGTTTTGCCTCATCAAGCAGGGGCTGTAAATGCTCAATATCCTTATAACGAGAACTAAAATGCGTAAGTATCAGCTCCTTCACTCCCGCTTCAGATGCAGCTTCTGCAGCTTGTAGAGCGGTGCTGTGATAGTACTCATGGGCAATATCCTGAAGTTCGTGCATAAAAGTCGCCTCATGAACCAAAAGATCAGAATCCTTAGCAAGAGGTATAATATTGGCACATGGGCGGGTATCTCCAAGAATGGTAACAACTCTTCCCTTTTTGGGAGCGAGCAGTACATCTACCGCATGTACCACTTGGCCGTCCGGGGTCTGCACACTTTCTCCACGCTTAAGCTGGCCGTATAACGGCCCTGGCTTCAGTCCATAAGACTCCAATCGTTTCAAATCCAGGTTACCGGGGCGGTCCTTCTCCACAATCCGGTAACCATAGCTCTCCGCCCGATGTTCAAGCAGTGCAGATTCCACACGGAATCCGCTATCCTCAAACAACACTCCACCGCTATGTTCAACGAATTCCAGACAATAGTTAACCCGCGATTGGCTGATATCCAGTGATGTTTCAATATAAGCTTTAATTCCCTTCGGTCCATAGATGGTAACTGGCGAGGTGGCTCCCTGAGCGCTGCGGCTGGACAAAAGACCTGGTAATCCGAAAATATGATCACCATGCAGATGGGTAATAAATATTTTCTCAAGTCTGGTCATTTTCAATGGGGATCGGAGAATCTGATGCTGCGTCCCTTCTCCACAATCAATCAACCACATACTGCGCCTTTCCTCCAGCAGCCTTAGTGCAATGGAGGTAACATTCCGTTGCAGTGTCGGAACCCCTGCGTTCGTCCCTAAAAAATAGAGTTCCATGCCTCTTCTCCCCTTCCAGGTGTGTAAACCGAGAAATCCCCCGAAAATTTCGGAGGATTTCCAGTAAGTCAACACCCACATCCAAATTGTTGTTTATGCTTTATCTACATTAAAATATTTTGCTTCCGGGTGGCTAAATACCATTGCCGAAACAGAGGCTTCAGGTTCCATCATAAAGCCTTCGGTAAGGTGAACCCCCATGTCTTCCGGCTTCATCAGTTTAAACAGAGGCTCCTGATCCTCCAAATCCGGACAAGCCGGATAACCGAAGGATACCCGAATTCCTTGATACCTTGCTCCGAGTCGTCTCTTCATGGTCATATCTTCTGGATCCGGAAATCCCCATGAATCCCGCATCATATGATGAACACGTTCAGCAAGCGCCTCAGCGGTCTCAAGAGCAACAGACTGCAGCGCATGAGAACGTAGATAGTCTCCCTTGTCTTTCCATTCTGCGGAAAGCTTGCCTACTCCGTGCCCAGCCGTTACGACCAGGAAGCCGACATAATCCATGACCCCGCTTTCGACCGATCTCAAGAAATCGGACAAGCAGAGATATGGTTCCACCTGCTGCCTCGGAAAGCTGAATCGGTGAAGAACTGTTGCTTTATCCTCCGGATCATAGATCAGAATATCATCACCCTCCGACTGTGCCGGGAAGAAGCGATACATCGCATGGGCTTGAATGATCCCGTCTTGAGTAGCTTCTTGTAATATATCATCTACCGTTGCTTTCAGGGAAACGGCTTTTGGATCCTGAGCTTGCAGTAGTTGTTCTACGGAACCGCGTAATCCTAAATGGTGTCCAAGAAGCATCTGGATATTGATATAAGGTAGTATATGAGATATTGGATAGTTACGAATGACATGCCGCTCCATATCCGGTGGAATGTACACCGGTGCTTCGGAAGATATTTTTGACCGTTTCACCCGTGTTTGTTCAGGCAAGCGTTTTTCGACTTGTGCTTCAGAGAAGTCGGCTTCCCGTTCCGTATTAATATGTTCTTCAATTTCCTTCCGTTGAACTGGATCGCTGAGCTTGTTGGCAATATCCAATCCATCCATAGCATCTTTGGCGTACAGAACCATACCTTCATACTCAGGCCGGATTCGTGTTCTCGTGAATTTGCGTGTCAATGCCGCACCACCAACCATAATTGGCACACTTATACCGGCTGTCTTCAAATCCTGTGCCGTCAAAACCATCTGTTGGGCGGACTTCACCAGAAGGCCGGATAAACCGATTGCATCGGGCTTTTCACGACGGTAAGCCTCAATGATTTGCTCCGGTGGTACTTTTATACCCAAATTGATGATGTCGTAACCATTGTTACCCAGGATGATTTCGACGAGGTTTTTACCGATATCGTGAACGTCACCTTTTACAGTCGCGAGCATAATTTTGCCTTTAACCGACGTTTCGTTCTTCTCCATAAATTGTTCCAGATGAGCTACGGAAGCTTTCATTACTTCTGCGCTCTGCAAAACCTCGGCCACAATCAGCTCATTGTTGTTAAACAACCGACCAACTTCCGTCATTCCTGCCATAAGCGGTCCGTTAATGACTTCAAGTGCACTATACTTCTTCAATGCCTCATTCAAATCCGGGATGAGACCTTCTTTGGTGCCTTCCACAACATACGTAGCCAGGCGCTCTTCTAGACTTAAGTTTGATATTTTTTCTTTCTTCTCTACCTTCTTGTTCCGGAACGCTGCCACAAAGGCTGCAAGCGTTGCATCATTTGTACGGTAGATCAGATCTTCAGCCAGACGGCGCTCCTCTTCAGGTATCGATGCGTAACGCTCCAGTTTCTCTGTATTAACAATGGCGTAATCAAGTCCCGCTTTTGTGCACTCATACAAAAATACGGAATTGAGCACTTCTCTTCCGGCTTCTGGTAGACCGAAAGAAACATTACTGATCCCAAGGATCGTATGGCATTCAGGCATAGCTTTTTTTATGAGGCGTATCCCTTCAATCGTTTCCTGTGCTGATCCGATATACTGCTCATCACCTGTACCGACCGGGAACACCAAGGTATCAAAAATGATATCCTCCGGCTTGATGCCATACTTATTAACAAGTAGATCATACGAACGACGAGCAACATTGAGCTTATCTTTTCGATGAATAGCCTGTCCTTCTTCGTCAATTGTACCAACGACTACAGCCGCCCCGTATTTATGAACCAACGGAGTTACCTTTTCGAACTTTTCTTCACCATCTTCAAGGTTAATGGAATTAATTATCGCTTTACCTTGCGAATAGCTGAGTGCTAGATCAATGACTTCAGGATCCGTAGTGTCCACCATTAGTGGCACCTTTACCTTTTTAACGACAAGCTCCAGAAATTTAATCATGTCTTCTTGTTCTTCACGGTCCGGATCTTGGACGCAAATATCGATCACATGAGCCCCATTTTTGACTTGAGCGCGGGCAATTTCGGATGCTTCCTCGTATTTCCCTTCAACAATAAGACGCTTAAATTTACGGGAACCCAGAACATTTGTCCGTTCTCCAACCATGTACGGCCGGTTCTCCTGCTCGATATAGACGGGATCAATACCCGATAATGCCGGTAGGTGAGACCCGTTAAGCTGGCGAGGTGGATACTGACTCATAACATTAGACAAAGCACGGATATGATCCGGCGTAGTTCCGCAGCAGCCTCCGGCGATGTTAAGCCATCCTTTTTCCGCAAATGCGCCCATCTTTTGAGCCAATGAATCCGGAGACTCATGGTAATGTCCATTCTCATCAGGCAAACCTGCATTCGGGTAGCAGCTGACCGCCGCTTTAGACATATCTGACAAGGAGCGAATATGGTCCCTCATAAATTCCGGTCCTGTTGCACAGTTCAAACCGATCGATATCGGTTCGATATGCTCCAGTGATATGTAAAAAGCTTCAATGTTCTGACCGGCCAGGGTCGTACCCATCGGCTCGATTGTACCCGAAACCATGATTGGCAGCTGAATGCCTGACTTATCAAACGCTTGTCGTATGCCAATCGTTCCGGCCTTCACGTTAAGTGTATCTTGTGACGTTTCGAGCAGTAAGGCATCAACGCCGCCTTCTATTAATGCAACAGCCTGTTCTTCGTAACTTTCAACTAACTCTTGAAACGTAACTCCTCCGGTAACCGACAATGTTTTCGTAGTTGGCCCCATTGCCCCAACTACATAACGGGGCTTCTCGGGAGTTGAATATTTTGCAACGGCGGCGAGCGCCAGACGAGCCGCCTCCAAATTGATCTCTCGGGCAAGCTGAGGTACATCATAGTCAGCCAGTACGACCGAGGTTGCACCGAACGTGTTGGTTTCAATCAGATCTGCGCCTGCCTCCAGATATAGTTCGTGAATGGATTGTATGACATCCGGGCGATTTAACACCAGCATTTCGTTGCAGCCGTCCAAGTCGTCTCCGCCGAAATCCTGCGGTGAGAGGTCCTCCTGCTGTATCATGGTGCCCATAGCGCCATCAAGGATCAATATTCGTTCTTTTAGTACTTCTTGTAAGCTAGGTTTGCTCAATGTTTACCCCTCCCCGCAAAACGTTAAATCTTAGTGTAACAGAATATTTTTCAATAGAAAAGAACGAGATCTGAGGAAATGTGCGCCGTTTCAGCCTTAATTGATATTTTTCTAATGACAAATAACGATGACGAGGCTATAATACTTATTAATCCAAGTGGAGAAAGAGGGATATGATATGGCAGAAATCGTTATTCGTAACACGAACGAGCGGATTACCGGAGTGGATAATGTTCGGGATTTTTTGAACAAACAGGAAGTTATTTATGAGCACTGGAACATTGAAAAGCTGCCGGAAGACTTGCAGACAAACTTCGCCTTGACCGATGAGGAGAAAAAACGCATTCTCGGTATTTATGATGCAGAAATCCGTGATTTGGCCTCCCGCCGTGGATATAAAATTTGGGATGTCATCACTCTTTCCGAGTCGACGCCTAATCTGGAAGATCTTTTGAAGAAATTCGAAGAAGTACACACGCATTCAGAAGATGAAATCCGTGCGATTGTAGGTGGTAAGGGTATTTTCATTATCAAAGGTGCCGATGACGTCGGTTACTTCAATGTTGAGCTCGAACCGGGAGATGTTATTTCCGTACCAGAAAATACACCACATTTCTTCACCTTGATGGATAATCGTCAAATCATTGCTGTACGTCTTTTTATTGAAGAGAATGGATGGGTAGCCCATCCCGTTGCTGATCCAGGCTTTCAATAAAAGCTATTGTATCATTTATTTGTATAAAAACAGCAGCCTTAGTCATCCAGTTGGATGTCAAGGCTGCTGTTTTAGTTCGCGGGTAGTCTATCTTATCTGTCACCCCTAAACCTATTCAGTTACTTTAAGCTCTTTCATCGGCATAGAGTGTTGTCCACGCGCAGTTACGTGTGATACAATCCGGTAAGTTCCCGGTTCTTTAAACGTCTTTTCCAGCTCGTAACTTCCACCTTGTGAATGCTTTACCGGTACTTTTGCCTGCTTACCTCCACCTTCAAGTGTGAATTCAAATTCAACAAGGTTTGCATCCTCGACAGGCTCACCAGATTGGGTCACCTTCGCTTGGATCATCACTTTCTCCCCGACAGCAGCCGTTTCGGCATTCAATGTCAGGTCCACAATGATCGGATCCATCATCATTAGCTCTTCATTCTTGTCTGAATTGCTATCACTACAGGCTGCTAGGGCGATTGCTACCATAATCATAGCGGAAATCAAAGCGTATCTTTTCTTTTTCACGATATCCACCTACTTTTAGAAATCATATGTAATACCTTTTTTATATTTTTTTCCTAATTCTTCAATTGTTCCATCATTATACATCTATTTAAACTGTCTAACATATTCATTCACTTACAATTCTGTGACATTTGTCACAGAAAATAAACATAAAAAAAGCCGGTAACCTCCACATCAATATGTGAGACGTCCGGCTTGCTCTTGTCTTTTAAGCTTGTTATGTTTTATGAATTGACCAAAATTACAAAGAAGACAATATGTCATGAAGCTCTGACAAACTCTGAATTTCATAGTCCGGTATAATGGAGGAATCTTTCGGACGGTCCGTCCGGTTGATCCATACCGTTGTTAATCCCGCAGCGTTTCCACCCTTAATGTCGGTAGTCAGCTTATCCCCTACCATCACAGCATTTTCCGGTTCAATCCCCAGCAAACCAAGAGCATGGGTAAAAATAGATGCATCCGGTTTACCTTTTCCGAAATCGCCCGAAATGACGATGTGATCAAAATAAGGTGCCAGATCTGGAACTCCATCCAACTTTTCCTGCTGCAAATCAGGACTGCCATTCGTTAGAAGCAGCAGCTTAACACTATTCTGCAACTCTTTCAGTACATCAAACGTTTCATCATACACATACGGGCGCTTTCTTCGTTCAGCAGCAAACCGTTCTGCTAGCTCTTCAGCCAGTTCATCGTTCTCTACTCCTAAAGACTTCAGCCCTCTACGCCATGATTCTTTACGATACACAGGTGCGAGCGCCTGAAGACGTCGGAACTCCGGTTGATCACCTGCTGTAAAGTTCGCCCACAAGCCTTCAAATGGGTTAATGCCGATCATTTTCGTAAATGCAAAGGTGTCATAGGATTCGTACAAAGAGCGCGCTTCGCTTCGAACGGCTGTGAGCAGAGCGGTTGCATCGATTCCGGTGCTTTCCGCTCCAGCCTTACAAGTTACCTCAAATGCTTCCTCTACACTTCTTTCATCCCATAATAGCGTATCATCCAGGTCAAACAGTACCGCAGATGCCGGCATCTCTCCATCTCCCTTTACATGCCCTCTAAAATAGCAGGCCAATCCATTATTCGTGCTCTACTGGAATTTGATTGACTTTCGCAAATTGCTCCAGTCTTTCCCCCATCGCTTTTGTATCATAACGGTTAATCAGACGCGAGAACACCCAATTTCCGCCGCGAGCTTTATTCTCGATGACAACAGAACCTTGCAAAATTCTGATTTTGGATATCTCTGATGCAGTCAGTTTACGTTCGCGGTTAAATTTGAAAGTCGATACTGTGCTGCGTCCTACTTTTAAGTATGGTTTCCGCAAAAAAATCATCAAAGCCAACAAAATATACAAACTGACTCCGATGTAGTTCATTGTCTTACTGCCTGCTCCCGCATCAACTGTAGCCATCCCGAGCAGCGCATAAAGAACAGCTAGTGCAAGCAAAATGATTGGCAGAACGTATTTACGCCCTTTAAATACATCTCCATCACTGGATGATGTGTTCGTCGTTCCAAGTATTGCTTGTCCCTGCTTCTTACGCTGCTTGTTAAGTTGAGACATATTCTTATTAACTTTTCTTTCCCATGAACGAGACATGAGTCTCCCCCTCTTCGCTAAACTTCATATTATAGATCTCTTGAGCTGACAAGCAGAAATAGTTTAATGTTTCAAACCAGGACCGTCTTTCTCCTCATCTACCCATTCGATTGAATCCAACTGCTGTCGGAAATTTCTCCGAAGATTATTAAGATAGACTTCACGAAGATCGGAACGTTCTTTTTGTTCCTCCTCCGTCAAACCTTCATTTTTGTTTTTTCTCGCCAGAACGTTTATACGTTCTATTAAAGCATCGATATCCATACCTTCGCCTCCAATAAAAAATTCATTCTTAACTTTGACATGTCAAAAAGAGCTTGTCAAGGAAACCTCTCCTTACCAAGCTCGTACATGTACTCTTCTATATATAATACCATTATTTTAACAGATTATGAATTCCGTATCGGTATACCATATCCTTCACCATAGAGGTAACGACAATACATCTCCAGCTTGAATATCCGGTCCTTTCAACTCATTAACTTCCCTAATAGAGCTGATGTATACCCTTGTGTCCATCTTCTTCGGCTTATGAGCCGCTGCAATACTCCAGAGCGAATCACCAGGCTGCACAATAATATTCTTCTCTGCTGTCGGTTTCTCCAATCCCCCGGCAAAAACAGAGAATGCACCAGTACATCCTAAAACAACAATCAGCAGTATGAGCATCAATTTACCTGCCCCACGTGACTTAATCAACTCCACCGTACGATTCCATAGAGAAGCCTGGCTATGTGTCTCTTCCCGAAACTGTCCTTCATAAATACTGCGGTATGTAGTGTATCTCAACATAATCATCGCCCCCAAACAAGTGTTCTCTTATGGATTTTAATATAACACGAACACTTGTTTGATTCAATACTTTTGCGAACGGTTGTTCTATTTATTTTTTTAGAACTTATGTTTGTGCGAACGGAAGTTCTATGTTATAATTTTCCCAAACGTTACTAAATGGGGTTGATACGGAATGTCGAAGATATCCAGCCGCCAGCAGGCGATATTAGAATTTATCCGCAACGAAGTTCGGAGCAAAGGCTACCCGCCTTCCGTACGAGAAATCGGTGAAGCTGTCGGACTGGCTTCCAGTTCAACAGTACATGGTCATCTGGACCGTTTGGAGAAGAAAGGCTTAATCCGTCGTGACCCTACGAAGCCAAGAGCCATCGAGCTACTCGGGCAAGAAGAATCGGAGAATAGTAATTTATTCACACACACCATCTCCAGAGTTCCTGTCGTCGGTAAAGTTACTGCCGGGGTTCCTATCACTGCTACAGAGAACATTGAAGACTATTTCCCTCTACCGCAGCATTTTGTAGGAGACAACAAAGTATTCATGTTAACCGTAATGGGTGACAGTATGGTTGAAGCTGGCATTCATAATGGAGATTATGTTATCGTCCGTCAGCAACAGACCGCTGACAACGGCGACATTGTCGTAGCTATGACCGAGGAAGATGAAGCCACTGTGAAAACTTTTTATAAAGAGAAAGACCACATCCGTCTCCAACCGGAGAATCCGACATATGAGCCTCTTCGCTTAAACCATGTCACCATACTTGGTAAAGTTGTCGGCGTGTTTAGAGATATCCACTAGCCTTTATCTCAATACACTAATTAAAGGTTACCGTCTTGTCTTGGACAAGCGGTAACCTTTTTTATATCTTCATATGTATGAAAAATGAGCTTCTTTCGTCAATATGATAAGTGAAATAAAGATAGAAATACTTAATTTTCTTAATCACGATCTGCGTGTTTATAACTCCTTTTTTCGATATCGCTATCACTCGGTCCTATTTGGACCCATTGTCCAACATTTTTAAACCCAAGAATTAAAAGAACCATGCAATCTTCTTCATATAAGTTCCCCCCACAAACAAAAACCCCCGACGCTTAGAGCGCCAAGGGTTTCAACTATTAGTACAGAGTCATATATTGATCGCGTTCCCATTGATGTACTTGCGTTCTGTTTATGGTCAAGACTTTCAAATTAATTTTTCCCTTCATTGTATAGCGCGTAATTCACGACTTTTGATTCCAAGCTTTTCATAGCTTTTCATCCTTTATTTTAAGTTTGGGGGCAATCAGGGGGACATTTTGGGGGCAAATACTTTCAAAGAATAATCGTTTTAAATATACAAAAACAGACCTTGTTAATAAGGGTCTGTTTTTCTTTTAAAGTGAGACTATTAAGCATCCAGAGCAGATAAACTGTAAAGTCTTTGCGGGTATTACTTATCAATAAGACTCTGCTCCTAAATACAAAGTAATGGTATAATATGCCACATAGATCATAGCGAGATGTGATGATAGGTTGGAATAGATATAACTCCGTTCAATGAACAGTTATAAATAAGATTAAAGCAAGGAGAATACACATTTATGAATCCATCTAATATACTTGACGTCATAACAACAGAATCACTTAAGCAATCTATAGGACTATTAATTAATACTTGGTTGAAACCGTCATTAGAGAATTTTCTAAAAAATAGAAATCGTAGAAGGGATATTGAAGAAAGTGTATTCTTTAATAAATTTCAAGATTATCTAGAAAAGGCTGCATATAATAGTAGATTCATGAATACAATAGTCTTTAATGATGAAAGAATTGAAATTGAAAACATATACATACCATTAACTCTGTATAATAAAGATTTAGAGTTGGAAGAGTTAATAGATAGCTATAATGAGGATTTTTTCAATACATACAAAACTATATTGATAAAAGATTCAGCAGGAATGGGAAAATCAACATTAATGAAATGGTTGTTTCTATCGGTAATAAAAAAGAATTCCGGAATACCAATTATTATAGAATTAAGAAGGTTAAATGACCAAAATTCAATATTAGATGAAATAATCAAAAATATAAATGCACTAAACCACGATTTTGATAAACAATTTGTACTTGATTTAATTGATATTGGAGATTTTATTTTTTTGTTGGATGGTTATGACGAAGTAACATTTGAGAACGTAGAATTTGTGACTCGAGATATACAAAGTTTTGTAGATAAAGCTAACAAAAATATCTTTGTTTTATCATCCAGACCGTCAGATGCTCTAAATAGTTTTGGTAAGTTTCAACGTTTTAGCATTAAACCGCTGAATGAATCAGAGGCATTTGAATTACTTCATAAATATGATGTAAAAAATAAATATGTAGATAAATTGATTTCTAAAATAAATGAAGGTAATAATTTAAAGCAACTCGATGATTTCCTTGGAAACCCATTAATGGTTTCGTTACTTTACAAAGGGTTTGAGTATAAAGAAACAATTCCTTTTAAAAAGCATTTATTTTATAGGAATGTTTATGACGCCTTATTTGAACATCACGATCTATCAAAAGGTGATTCTTTTATAAGAAAAAAGAAAACACAGCTTGACTCGGACGAATTTCATAGAGTACTACGTAAGGTTGCCTTTGAGTCATTACGCAGAAATACAATAGAGTTTAACAAAGATGAACTACTCCAATTAATTGAAAACGTCAAAAAAGATACAACAGAAAAAAAATTTAATTCGAGTGACTTTTTAAATGACTGCCACAATGCGGTCCCTCTTTTTTCTAATGCAGGGAATTATTATAAATGGCAACATAAATCTATTATGGAGTATTTTGCAGCTAAATACATTGAAATAGATTCTAAAGAATACCAAGGTCGAATTTTAGAAACATTATTTAAGAGTGACCGTGATTATTATAATTTATTCGATTTATATTATGATATTGATTATCCGTCCTTTGAAAAACATATCTTGTTTGAAATATTTAGAGAATATATTCAATATTATGAGGAAGAGCTTAATAATTATTCCTCATATCCGAAAACCGATGAATTTGACATATGTAAGAGGATTTCGACATTATTTAATATCGCAAAAGTCAGCTTTTATAATAGAGAGGCATTAATTAATGAACTACAAAGAAATATGAAAGATAAGGAATTCACTGTGTGTGCATTTCTCGGAGATATCGGTATGATGATGAAATCAAGGAATAAATCAATTTATACAATTTTTGAGTTGCTTATAGATAAAAAAAGTAATAATTTAGTCACAACAGATCTTCCTCCATACGAACCTATAAAACAAGTTACAAATGAAGCACCAAAGAATTTAGTGATTGATCATAATGTTGAAAACAGATTAAATTCTAGGGATTGCTTTAACCTTGTAACTGAAATAATGATTGAACGGTTTCATATGCTCAACCATGAAAGAATGCTTGAGATAGTTAAAAAGCATAGTTCATCAAGCATAGAAATTGAAGATTTCCTGAATGGATTATAAACAACAGTCAAAGCTTTCAAATAATAAAATCTTCCCTTGGCAACATCTTTTATGAATGAATTAGGATTATTGCATTCGTAATTATTACAGAAAAACAGACCAGATTAAATATGGTCTGTTTTTCTTGATTTAGCTAACGTGTATCAGTACACATTTATCAGCGATTCATGAGGTAGCTTGAATAAATTCTACAAATACTGGTGATCGAAGCATACCTTTTTTAGTCCAATTACGCGTTATTACCTTTGCCCTAAGCATCGGTTCAAGATGCACGAAGTTCTTATCCTCGTCTCTAACCAACGCTGTACTAACTCCGTAAAATGCTTGCTTAACTTTTGACGGAACACCAAGTTCTATAATACCGGTCGGCCGCAACTGTCCCGATTCTGTGACGACTGAAGTCAGCCACCCGAACTCTTCTTACGGTACCCTGTGATAAACACATCAGCATATGTCCAGTTTATGACCTTTTGCCATGAAGCAGATCGGCGACTTTCATAAATGCTGTTTTGTTTTTTCCCGACCATCCCCTCAAGCTCTTGAGCTTCCATTTGAGTAAATAAAGCCTCACCAGCAGCCTCAACGAAGGGTATCACTCCAAAGTGTTTATTTGGCATCTTTATACCGCTCAGGATCTCTTTACGCATCATTAGTGGCATCTTCCGTAGGTCCATCCCTTTGTACTTCAAAACATCAAATACTACAAACGTGACTGGCTGAATAGTTGTTAGTTGCTGTACCTTATCTGCCCTCTTAGCTTGAAACCGATTCATTACCAATTCAAAATCAATGCGACCGGTCTCTGCATCAATACAAGCTACTTCACCGTCCAGTATGATGTCATCGTCAAAAGGATAAAGAAGTTCGGGATACTGCCCTGTACAATCCGTCTAGTGTCGGGTGTACAGACGAATGTTTCCCTCTTGTTGGGAAAATATAAGCCTATGACCGTCAATCTTCAATTCAAATATATAATCCTGATGGCAAAATGGGCCATTAGCTGTTTCTAGTAACATCGGAGAAATAAACACTTTACCACCTCCAACCTAATTATATAGCTTGATTAGGCCATTGTTAGGCGGTAAGTGTTGTAATTAAAAAGCCGCTGAGTAATCAGCGACTGTTCGGAAATGCCAATAGTATACACTATTGTTTCTTATTGCTGTAGTAAACCTTATCATCTTTATCTTTTAATCTTATGGAACCTCGAGAGTTTATCCCTCCTAATATTTCAATATTACCTTTTTCTTCAAGTGTTTTCAACATAGCTATTAATTCACTCATTGATACATCTATTTTATGATTATATATCGCTTCCCACAGTACTTGTATGTGCACAAGCCCATTCTCAGATTTTAATGACTTAATAGTATTAAGCAAAGCGTTAGGACCAAAAATTGATATTTTGCTATAATTTTTATTTTTAATATTCTCCAATTCTTGCAAGGTTTCTTCTTTAGCTGTAACAATATTCTGGGGTATATCACCCGCATCTTCTTTTATTGTTGCAATTTTGGTTTCTAAATCACCGACTATACTTTGAATTTTGAGTTGTAGGTCATCAACTTCTTTGATTTTCTTGTCGTTATGCTTCTCGAGAGTGTCACTAACTTTTTGCAAACTATCTATGTTGTTTATTAAATCATTGATTTTTCCTGTCAAAACAGCATTTTGATTAGAACTATCTGAGGACTGAAAAAAAGAAAACAGAATTGCCACAATAGCCAAAGCAATTGAAGAGAGCGTTGAGGCCAGAGATAATTTTGAATTAACTAAGGTCGGATTACTCGTAAATAATGTGATAATAAAAATCATCAATAATATTAACATAATTATCCAGTAAGTTAAGTCTTTTCGGTCTGGAAACTGTTGTTTTTTCAAGATGGATCGATCCCCCATTGTTTTTCTTTTTATCTGAGTTTAAAAACGTTTAATTCATATATTTTGCCATAATTATCACTATCTCACAAGGAATAAGCTATTTTCTAGCTACGTGCCGAATAGTTAACTGGGTATCCAATATTCATCCCTTTTAATATAGGTGACAGGTATACGACAAAAAAGCCGCCTTTCGGCAGCTTCAGTTGTCTACATATCACTTAGTTGTATATTCACTGACTTCAAAAGTTAAAATCTTATCGAATATCACATAATCTGTCCGTTTGCTGAAAGGCCCTTTATTGTTGGTGTATTTATTGATTGCAAACTTAGCAGGTCCTGTTCCAGCATCACGTGCATCATACCAATTTATAAATGAAGTTATGTCACTCATCGGCAGATCAAATTCTTTTTCCAATCCAGTTATCATTGTAACGATCAAGATTGCCCGATCTCCGGAAGGAATAGTCGGTTCTTCTGGTTCAGTTGTATTTCCTTGAGGGGTTGACGATACTTCATTTGAATATCCAGATTCTACACCATTGATAACTGAGGTTACGACAAAATAATATGTTTTACTGTTAGTCAACTCTGGAATTACATAGTTTTGGTAAACATCTTTAGTAACTGTCACATTCTTTGTATAGTTACCTGACTCTGTACCATAGTGAATTACATAACTTTCTGTCGAATCTACTTGTTTCCAACTTAGAGTTACCTGGCTATCTCCCGCACTTGCCTTAAGATCGAGCGGAGCAATAGAATCAACTAAATACCCTGTCTCATCAATGTCAATAGCATCTAACCTTGGTCCAAAACTATTTTTAGAGACTACTTCAACTGTATGATAACCATAATCTAAATTTGTTTTTTCATACTCAAGGGGCTGGTAAACAACACCATTTGTTCTTTGGCTGAACTTTTCGCTTACACCATCAATCGTAATTACCAATTCTGTTGAATGTGAGGGATGCCCTACTCCTATGTATCTGATTTTGGAACCAACAAAAGCAAACTTTATTTTTGACCCACTATATGATTGTGTATATTTCATTGATCCTTGATAAAACGAAGTGTGGTTCTGAGTTCTCCAGTCACCCACGTACTCTATAGCTTGGTTGGTATCGTCATATCTTTTCCAACCTTCTTCTGGATTTGTTAAGGCTTGTCCAACACTTGCTGCATAGGTACTTCCGGAAAAGCTAAGCACCAATATAAACGAAAATAAAACAGACGTAAAAATTTTTTTCATATCTACTCTCCCCTTACAATAAGTATGTTTAAGAGCATACTTTGCATAAAAAGAATTGTCTAAACAAAATCGTCTATTTATGTAAAAAATAGTTCCTAAGTCACATATTCCTAATGAATCGTTTTCATTTAAATAAACAAAAACCTATCCTTCAAGGAATAGGCTGTTAGCTTTATTATATTTTTGCAGATTGTCCACAAATTGTGCAAATCTTATTATAGTGAATATGCATCCCATGAAAATAATTTTGATGACCTTGGCGGGATTCGAACCTGCCTGACTCCATTAAGGTCATAATAAAATTTGCAGTGATCTTAACTGCATTCCCCGCATGCTACATCATCGGCGATAAAACGCCTAGGCACGTAGCCCACAATGTAATCGAGTCCTGCAACGATAAGGGGTAACAGGGACACCCGAGCGTTTAGCTCTGTATCCCTACTTTAATATGTTATCGTTTTATAAAGTCGACGCGGTATAGAGACGTAAAACAGACGCAAAATAATCTTAGCGGATGTGCACTGGACTGGTTAGCCTGCTCATGGTATCAATGTAAAAACACCTCCAAGGTTAACTTACATACCTTACGACATGGCAAGTTTACTTGAAGGTGTTTTGATTTGTTTCATAAAAAAACTAACTTAAGATGAATTGGATTATACCAATAACAATTAAGATGACCAACAATCCAACAACCGACCAGATGACTGTTTTAGTTCGTTTAGACATAATCGCTCCTTAAAAACTTATGTAACAATCTAGTTCTTTAGTTGCTATTTCAAATCCAAAATTAAGAGTTAAGGTTCCATAGATAGTCGCCGAACCACCAGTTCTACCCGAATTCACTTGAACAGCTCTATCAGATTTCGATTGATTATGTTCCCATGATTGTCCTGGGTGAACTCCAAAGAATGCAGAACCTGTTGTAGGTATGCCGACAATTATATGTGAATCGGTATAAGTAACGTACACATAGGCTTTATTCCAAGCCAAATATGTGTCGTTAAATGTCTTTTCATGATTATAATTTGCAAGAGCTACCAAACCTTCAGTTGTAGAAGAAGCAGATTAGCATCATTGATATAAAACAAAGTAGCTGCAAATTCACAACTGAACTTGCATCGATTATTCCATTTTCGCTTGCGTCAGATTTTCCCTGGAGAGAAAAACCTGCCTCTTTTGCTGTTTCCTCGTAAAGAGCTAAATTCCCCCTTATACTCCAACAAATATTTTTCAGGAACAAAAGAATCGACAGATGTTACCTGATCATTATTAAAAGCTGATCACATTAACTTCGTGTAGTTAATATTAGGTTGCGTTCTCTATCATTTTATTTTAGTGTAGACTGTTTTAATTCACAAAATTAATAACCCTCTTAAAAGAGGGTCATAAATAGCTATCTAATCTATATCTTAAGTAAGTTAATGGGACGACATTGATTTCAAGAACAAGACGATCACCATTAATGAAACACTGGACTTCACTGCGAAGGATAAAAGCGAATTATTTGGAGACACCAAAACGTTCCGCTCTACTCGTAAAATTTCAATGAGCCAATCATTGACTAATGATCTGCGCTACCATATGAATTGGCAAAACCAAAACAAACTAGCGCTTAATGATGCATATCATCATGACCTGAATTTAGTGTTGTGCCGTGAGGACGGCAATTTTATGCCGAAGTCATCACTCTTTAATGCCTTCTCCAGGATTCTGAAGCGTGCCGGCTTAACGTCGATACCGATCCACTCATTACGTCACACCCACGCTGTAATATTGCTTGAGAGCGGTGCCGACATGAAGTATGTCCAAGAGCGCCTCGGTCACGGTAGTATTCAAATTACATCGGACGTATATGCTCACGTATCCAAAAAACTTGAAGCCATGAATATGGACAAGTTTGAGAATCACCTCAAAAACATTCTTGAATAAATTGTGGGTGTTTTGTGGGCGCCTCATCCCCCTGCCTTCCCCGCATCATTTCACCCACACAAACAAAAACCCCCGACGCTTAGAGCGCCAAGGGTTTCAGCTATTAGTACAAAGTCATATATTGATCGCGTTCCCATTGATGTACTTGCGTTCTATACATATCCCATTCAATTTCTTTCAGCTCGAAGAAGTGAGCCAAAGCGTGATCGCCGAGTGCATCACAGATGACTTCATTGCGGAGCATTTCACTCACAGCTTCCTTCAGGTTAGCTGGCAGGCTAGGGATGCCTTCCTCGATACGCTCTTCTTCAGACATCACATAGATGTTACGGTCGATCGGAGCTGGCAATGGAAGCTTACGCTTGATTCCGTCCAGACCTGCTTTAAGCATTACAGCTAAAGCCAGGTAAGGGTTAGCAGCCGGATCCGGGTTACGCACTTCAACACGGGTGCTTAGACCACGGGAAGCCGGAATACGGATCATCGGGCTACGATTGCTCGCAGACCATGCTACATAACAAGGAGCTTCATAGCCTGGAACGAGACGCTTATAGGAGTTTACGGTAGGATTGGTAATAGCCGCAAAAGCACGTGCATGCTTAAGCTCACCAGCCATAAAGTGACGTGCGGTCGCACTAAGACCCAATTCATCACTTTCATCTACGAACATATTCTCTTTACCATTAAAGAGTGACATGTTGCAGTGCATACCTGAACCGTTCACACCGAACAACGGTTTAGGCATAAATGTAGCGATCAAACCGTGCTGACGAGCAATCGTTTTGACAACGAGCTTGAAAGTTTGGATCTGGTCTGCTGCTTTAATCGCATTCGCATATTTAAAATCGATCTCGTGCTGTCCTGGAGCAACTTCGTGGTGGGATGCTTCAATTTCAAAGCCCATCTCTTCCAGTGTAAGCACGATATCGCGGCGGCAGTTCTCACCAAGATCCGTAGGAGCCAGGTCGAAATATCCACCTTGGTCATTAAGTTCCATTGTTGGGTTGCCTTTTTCGTCTGTCTTGAACAGGAAAAATTCCGGCTCAGGACCGACATTCATAGACGTAAATCCCATTTCTGCCGCTTCTTTCAGACATCTCTTCAAAATGCCGCGTGGATCACCTGCAAACGGATTGCCGTCAGGCATGTAAACATCACAGATCAGACGAGCTACACGGTCTTGGGAAACCCAAGGGAAAATGACCCAAGTGTCAAGGTCCGGATAAAGATACATATCCGATTCTTCGATCCGTACATAGCCTTCGATAGAAGAGCCGTCAAACATCATTTTGTTATCTAGAGCTTTAGGCAGCTGACTTACTGGAATTTCCACGTTCTTAATCGTTCCCAGCAAATCGGTAAACTGCAACCGGATAAACCTAACGTTTTCTTCCTTGGCGATGCGCAGTATATCTTCTTTCGAAAAACTCAACTCTATCCTCTCCCTCACAAAAGATCTGTTTATTTATTTAAAAAAACGGGACAACTCTCCTTGAATCAAAGACACTTGACCCGGTCTTTTAGCCGTAATCAATTCCTGTTTTAACAGGCGACGGAGCTGCGATTCCGACATTTCCCTGCGTCTGTTCTCGGTGTCAGGTGTAATAACGGTTGCCTCTTCCGATTCCTTCGTTACCGGATTCATCACCTGCTTGATTCCCGCAATATTAACGCCCTTCTCAATCAATGCTTTAATCTCCAGAAGACGTTCTACATCGTTAAAAGAAAACAGCCGTTGGTTACCTGACGTCCGTGCAGGTACGATCAAACTGTGCTGCTCGTAGTAACGAATTTGCCTTGCGGACAAATCGGTGAGCTTCATGACAATACCAATTGGAAATAAAGCCATATTTCTCCGGATCTCATCACCCATAACTCATCAACCTTCCAAGTGATCTTTTCTGTTTCATTGTATATTTCCTACTTTAATGTGTCAACCCTATGTTAGAAAACCTCACAACAGATTTCGTTCTTTCATCGTTTGCAGTGCCATTAGCACTCCATACTTAACATGCGAATAGGTCAAACCGCCTTGCATATATCCGATGTAAGGCTCACGGATAGGCGCATCGGCCGACAATTCCAGACTTCCGCCCTGAATAAACGTTCCAGCTGCCATAATTACGGGATGCTCATAACCAGGCATATCCCATGGCTCGGGTACCACATGGCTATCTACTGCAGCTGCCCGCTGGATTCCCTGAACAAAAGCAATCAAATGTTCCGGACCGGAGAAAGAAACAGCCTGAATCAAATCTGTTCTCTTCTCATTCCAAGCTGGCTTGGTCACGAAACCGACCTCTTCGAAGATAGCAGCCGCAAATATGCTTCCCTTCACGGCTTGTCCTACTGTATTCGGCGCAAGAAACAATCCTTGGTAAATCCCGCGCGTAGTTCCCAACATGGCACCTACTTCACGCCCGATACCAGGAGCTGTCAATCTATTTGCAGCTTGATCTACATATTTCTCTTTACCGCAAATATAACCTCCGGTTTCCGCCAATCCACCACCGGGATTTTTAATGAGCGAACCTGCCATCAAATCCACACCAACCTCTGTCGGCTCACGCTCCTCTGTGAACTCGCCATAGCAGTTATCCACGAACACGATAGCATCTGGTTTGATACCTTTGACCTTGTCCACCATCACACCGATTTCTTCCACTGTAAAGGAGGAACGCCAATCATAACCGCGTGAACGCTGAATCCCGATCACCTTGGTTGCGGAGTTTACAGCTTTACTTACTCCGTCCCAATCAATTCCCCCGTCTTCAAGCAGACTAACTTCACGGTAGCCGATGCCAAAATCCTTCAACGAGCCCGTACCGTCTCCCTCTTCCCCAATAACCTTGTGGAGCGTGTCGTAAGGACGCCCCGTTATGTATAGTAATTCATCTCCTGGGCGCAAAACGCCAAACAATGCTGTGGATATCGTATGCGTCCCGGAAGCAAAATGAGGACGTACCAGGGCCGATTCGGCCCTGAATATGTCAGCATAAACTTCATCCAGTACTTCCCGACCGCGGTCATTGTATGCATAACCAGTCGAACCGGCGAAATGAAAGTCACTTACTTTGCTCCGCTGAAACGCTTCAATGACCTTCCACTGATTCCGGTCTACAATGCGGTCAATCTCTCGTAAACTCTCTGCAATTTTCTGTTCTGCCAAACCACTTAATTCTTCGATGTCTTTCGAAAATCTAGCCATTTCGTACGGTCTCTCCTCTGTCTCTCTCATAATTTTTACAACTACTGTTCGATATAATCCTTCAGCATATAACCCATCTTGTCATAATCGGCTTTGTTAATCCGAACTTCATATATAATGTCGTTCTCTTCGAAGGTCTGCTCGATAACGTCCCCAATCCGGTATAAGGTAGAGCTGACATCTCCACGATCCGCAGGAATGCGGAATTTCACATTACCTCCCGAAAGATGCTCCTGAATCGCATGCTTTACAGTATCTAGATCTTTCTCATTATAAGCACTGATCTTCAGGAATCCTTCGCCAGAAGGAAGCATCTCCAGTTGCTCCGGATCACAAGCGTCTTTTTTATTAAACAAGACTAATTGCGGTTTATCTGCCGCGCCAAGCTCTTCCAAAATTGACTGCACGACGGACATCTGATCTTCCCGCATTGCTGAGGAAGCATCTACTACATGCAGGATCAAGTCTGCTTCATTGGCCTCTTCCAGTGTTGCACGGAACGCAGCAACCAGATCATGCGGCAGATTTTGAATAAATCCAACCGTGTCAGTCAACACGACTTCTTTACCACTCGGCAGCTCCAACACGCGGGATGTTGGATCCAGTGTAGCAAACAATTGATTTTCAATATAAACATCCGCTGCAGTCAAACGATTCAGCAGCGTAGACTTCCCCGCATTCGTATAACCGACCAGTGCCACTTGAACCGCTCCAGTCTTCTTCCGGCGCTCACGGTGCAGAACACGATGTTTTGTTATTTCGTCCAGTTGGCGTTTTAAATCGCTAATCCGGCCTCTAATGTGACGGCGGTCCGTTTCGAGCTTGCTTTCCCCAGGTCCTCTCGTGCCGATACCGCCACCAAGTCGTGACAGATTTTTACCATGACCGGACAAACGCGGCAGCAAGTAGCTATGCTGTGCAAGCTCAACTTGGATAATACCTTCGCGGGTCTTGGCGCGCTGCGCAAAAATATCTAAAATTAATTGCGTTCTGTCAATAATTTTCACATCTAAAGTTTCTTCCAGGTTACGAACCTGTGCTCCAGACAGCTCCTGATCAAATATGGCCGTGTTGGCTTCCAAGCCGTCAATAGCCATACGGAGTTCTTCCACTTTACCTTTTCCGATAAACCACTTGGAATCCGGTGTTTCACGGTTTTGTGTAATAACCTCGAGGACTTGAACACCTGCGGTTTCAGCCAATTGAACAAGCTCTTGAAGTGAATGTTCGGTATTGATGCCTGACCTCTTTACTTGATCCGTTACAAGACTAACCAGCACAGCTTTATCCGGTAAATTTGTCTTCGTCTCGTGAATGTTATTCGCCATAGTCATTGCTCCTTTAATCTTTGATATCATCAAGAACAGCTTACCTGCATCAGGTCGTATTTAATCCTTTACACTTTGTTCGATTTCCTAATCAGATTGCGAACATAGCGGGCGATTAGTTTTTCATGTGTTTTACCAAGCTGCTTCAACCCTTCATTTTGTGAAAAAATCATGTATATGTCAACTTCATTCCCTACATTTAATATTACCCTATTTATAAGAATACCGTAATCATTCTTTTGTTCTCAATCGTTATATGATCATTATTAATTATACAGTTGAAATTTCTGAAGGTTTATTGAATCAAACCTACATCACTTTTTTCGTAAAGTACGACTGACAAATTTTGTTCAACAAACGCAAGTTCCTCCTTAATTCACCAAGTTGTCTATCACTATTAGAACTTTATCTTCCACTTCTTTAAGTGTTTTAATAATTCCTGCGGCATATTTCTGTATAGCGGTTTCGTTCCCCTTCTTTATACTTAATTAAATAAGGAGACCGAATATTGAGTCTCCTTATTTTTGATGAAATTGCTCTTTCTTTGAAAATGTGCTTTTAATGATATTTTTCGCAGAACTTGTCTAAGCGAATACTGCTATTGACTCAGAGATTTCATAGGATATTTAGACTACTACTATATACCTATTGTTAGAATTGTGGTATTATCATCTCGTCTGTTAAAATTATCCTATGGAGGCATTACTAAAATGAAAAGAAAGTTTTATTACGCATCACTGCTTATTCTTGTACTTTGTCTCTCTTTACCAAGCATTAGTTCGGCAGCCTCACCATATCAAGTTTATGTTGAGGGTGTAAAAGCAGAGGTCTCGGTTCTTAATAAAGATAATATTTTATATCTCGACGGTAAATCACTTACTAATGCTGCTGGACTATCATATTCCCATAATTCTAAAACTAATACATACACAATTTCTAAAGGACAAAACACTACAGTTTTTAAACTAAATGATAAATCTTTCACTTTTAACGGTAAAAAGAAGCAAGTCTCAAATCCAGCATTCTCAAGTCAAGGTAAAACAATGATTTCAGCTCAATTCTTTTCAACAATTACAGGAAAAACTTTGAAATCCTCTCCTGAAGAGAAAATAATTAGCTTCGGTAATTATAACCCCTTTGAACTTGGAAATATTAAAGGAAGCATTACCTGGCAATATAATAAATACATTGGAACTAAACCAGATGTTGGCGCTGCAGTAGCGTTAATACCTATAACAGTTAATAAAATAATAAATGATCCTTTTTTTGCACTAACCAACAAGCAAACTGAAGAAGATAACAATAATATCCACACAGCAATTGTAGATGGCAATGGCTTCTATAATATAGACGATGTACCCGCAGGTAAATATCTTCTTTACATTTATTCGAAAAACACAAATAGTGATATGCGCGTGGACAGTTACGATTATGCTAAACTTCAAAAGATCTTTGATTTTGAGACTATGCGAATTCTCGAAAATCATCTAAAGTTAAAAAAATATGAACTTAGGGAGATCACTATAAAGAAAGATAAAACAATCACTGAAAGCCATGATTTTGGCAATACTTACTTCTAAACTTTATTGCCCACCACAAGGTGGGCTTTTTAATTATTTATTTTAAAAAAATATTTTATCGTACATATCTTTATGAAAGGTAAGTTTCATTAAAATCATCCAGAGTCGCTTCTTCTAAGAAAGATGTCTAGACATTTTACCAATGTGTAAGGAGTATTGTTTTATCCCATAATCTACCTTATGATAAAAGGACTACTACAAAGGAGATCTTACATGAAGAAGACTATTGCACTACTTCTAATGCTAGTAATGATGCTTCCACTGTCATCCCAAGCATTTGCAGCATCAGTATCTACATCGTATGTAGATAAATTATATTTCGAGTCCTATAAAGAAAGTATTAAAGAAGTTCGGGCGACACAAAAGAAATTAAATAAAGCAGTATGCCCAGACGTACAGACACTAACGGCTAAGTCAAAAGCGTCTCTGGCTAGATATAAGAACGTTGTAAAAAGTAAGCCAAGTAAAGAAGTTTTAGCCAAAGCGAAAGCAGAAAAGGATAGTGACAGAAAGCTACTGAGTGAAGCAAAGAAGAAATGTTCCGCGAACAAAAAGAAACTTAAAAAGCAAAGCAATCAAGCCCTTAAAGACATTGCTGTTTATAAAGCAGACTTGGTTAAAGTGATCAAGACTCACCTTGAAGGTAAAGGAACGCTCAGTCAGGCCCAATTTAGTAAAACAGTGAACGATGGAAACACTTATATAAGCTCCAGATTTAGAGAAACTCTTGATTTATTAGCTAACTCCCATTAGTTGTTTATAGGGGATCATTCTTGGGAAATTAAAATAATAGTTAGATTTTATCAAGTCCTGAAGGTTCTCTGCTTCGGGACTTCTTCTTTCCTAATTTCAATTCATCAAGAATCATTTAGATTACCCACTCTTTCGACAGTCCTTATTGAAAACTCAATTAATATATACGAATAATTCATATAATTTTATTGACCTGAGGTAAAATATTCCATTATAATGTAATAGTAAATATATGGAATATAAAGGAGGGTTTACCTGTGCTTCGGAGCGACACCTTAGTAGAGCCAATGGAGATAGACGCAATTGTAAGTATGATTAAGATGGCATATGCTTTTGAAAACTGGGAAAGAGTAATCTCTTTGTCTACCACATTACTAGATTCCTCAAAAGAAATTTATAAAGATCAGTCTCAAATTGTTACTAAAAATAATAAACATATTGCTTATTATTTTGGTTACAGCTACTTAATGAAAGGTTTAGCTTTCCAAAAGTTAAAACAATATTCAGATTCAATTGAATGTGTATCATATTATTCTGATCTTAGTTGGCTTGACGATTCGACTGAGGAATGCTCAAAGATTATTAGAGACTTTAATTTTTTTGCTAAAGCTAATAATTTTACACTGGAAGTCCTAACAGGAAACAGAGAGAAATTGACAGAGTATGTTCAATTCCTCGAAAACAATCCCGATCAAGCTTTATCTGGGATTATTACAATCCTTGAGTCGGCAATCGTTTATTCTTATTGTATTGATGATGAGCTTTCTAGCTTGATACATCACGTTCAAGACTCAAGCTATTATGAAGAGCAAGTTGTTGGGGCTAAGTACTTATCTTTTTATTACATGTTGGCTCTTTATAAATACAAGAATAAAAATTACTCTGAAGCATTGGAAAACACTATACAAAATTTGATTAAATCTGATAAACTTAATAACGATAAGTATTTTAAAAAGTCTATTGCTTTATTTGAAGCACTCAAAACTCACGCAACAGTCTCTCAATTAGAAGAGTATTCAAGTATACTCAATAGAATCTTAAAAGGAGAGATAGAGTATGAAAAAAACATTAGTTCTGGCAATGGTTTTGTTGGGGTTAGTAAGCAGTAGTCCATCGGGTTTGGCATCAGTGGATAATCCTACAATTAAATTATTAAATCACGGTGCAGAATATTAATTATTTTTTGTGGAGCAGCGAATTAAATTAATCTTAATCTAATTCGCTGCTCTTAAAAAATTGACTTCCATCATGAATCTAATATTCCTTGTGATACAAGAAAATCTCTAAAAGCATCAACTACTTGCTTATCGTCTAATGCCTCTATATTTTCCCCCTCTCATTTAAGTGAAATCTCACTTTCAATAAGCTAGAGATTCTTTCGCTTCGTCCATACCTTTATTTTTATGTTTACTATGAATTCAGTCCTGAAGAATAATAGGCACCAGTAAATTTATTCCTTCTTTCAGACATATTACACCAAATACCAACAATAAACTTAGGGCCAAAATGAGACCAAACGCCCAAGAAGTAGATTCCACAATATGGTATTGTTAATATATCCCAAATATTAGGAGGAATTGTAAATGAAAATTAAAACTATAGCAATAAGCGCTCTGTTAGGAGTATCTGCACTCTTTGGTAGTGTGAGTGCGAGTGCTTCCCCTGCCAATACAGACTCCGTATCTCCTTACGCAAACCAAAGTTTGATCCTGCGCGTCGGTGAATCACACCATTTTAGCGGTACTGTCTTCACACTTAATAATGCACAGGGTGCAATCGCCGTAACACTTCCCTCGACTGTTAAAGGATTAAAACCCGGACAAGCTCTAATTAATGTATATTCTAATGGGCAATATACCCAATACGACGTTTTTGTGAAAGCTTACTAGTAAAGGAACGAGATAATTCCGTAATTAATGTTTAATATCTCTGGGACACTACGCAAATAGTCCATTTTTTTTGCGTAGTGTCTTTCTGTATGTGTTTATATCCTAGGATAATTAACTTCCATAATATCCATAAATGGAACCTTAGTAAGTGCACCATTTTGTTTAATATGCACTTTACCTGTTCGCGAGTCCATTTGATCAATCTGCCCACGAACAGTCTCTTCCCATCCCCACACAGTCAACACGATTTCGGATTCCTCCCGGAACGCTTCTGTAAGTTGGTTTCCCAGCTCCTCTAACACAAACTCATCACGTGTGGGTCTCTTTGCAACTTTTGGCTTTGCCATCTGTATTCCTCCTAAGATGTATTTTTTATTGTAAGGATAATTCCTATTCGAGGGGCTTTTTTTAGATTGCGCTTTCTGTTTTAATGTTATTTTCGATATCCGATATAAAATCTCTAGGAAGAATATTCATCAAGTCCTGTTTTGATAATTTTACGTGTTTACTCATTAATCTTACTGCTTGATGACGAATTGATTTTTCAATCATATTACGAACAAATCTTGCGTTACTAAAAAAGGGTTCATTAATCTTTTCATCAAGAATGATTTCTCTTAGTACCCTACTTGTTTCATTGCTTAGAATATAGTCTCTCTCTTTAGCCATCTTATCAGCGATTAGAATTAACTCATCAATGGAGTAATCTTGAAAATCTATTTTGATCGGAAAGCGCGAAGGAAGCCCTGTATTTGTTTCTAAAAATTCATCCATTTCATTTGAATAGCCAGCTAAAATAATAATAAAGTCATCATTCTTGTCTTCCATCACTTTAACAAGACAATCAATCGCTTCCTTACCGAAGTCTTTGTCTCCGCCTCTAGCCAAGCTATACGCTTCATCAATGAACAGTATTCCCCCCATTGCCTTCTTCACCAGATCTCTTGTTCTCTGTGCGGTGTGCCCGATATATTCCCCCACGAGATCCGCCCGCTCGACTTCCACTAAATGCCCTTTGCTGAGAACACCCATTTTTTGAAATAGTTTAGCAACAATACGTGCAACCGTTGTTTTACCTGTACCCGGATTACCTTTAAATAACATGTGATATGAATGAGTACTAACTTTAAGGCCAATTTCTTGTCGCATCTTTTCTACCTGTAGATAAGCATATATCTCGTATATAAGATCCTTAACCTTTTCAAGCCCGATCATTCCGTTTAGTTCTTCAAAAATATGATTAATTGATTCTAAGTGCTCAAGGTGAATTGATGTCTCTTTTACAATTTCGTTTTTTTCATCTTGGTTTTTGAATGTGATGTTCATCCTAGCGTCATTAATCGTTATTTGTCTTAGGCTTCCACCCAAAATAATCACCTCGCAACAACATTGTGTGCAATTATCGATGACGTTCCAACATGATGAGTATTTTGTAATATGCTACTGAGACGGCCTAATTTGGCTCACAATCCATTTTCAAGTCACCAGAGTGACTTAATATCTCTCGCTGAAATCCTTCGCTTAGAACCAGCCTCGAATAAGCAGGGTATTGTGCTGCAACAATGGACTATCTATTCCAATGTATTCTATTTATTAGCAGGTTATTAGAAGTTTTATCACTTCCACCCAAGTGCAATCAGGAACCGGTCTGCCGTCCATTTTGTATAAGCAAGAATCTCACGACCCTTATGCTTTGCCATTGGAAGTACCGTAGATGTGGTTAAGGCCATCGTCGGATTTTCATAACCAAGCGTCTCGGCTACTTCGAGCGACCTCGTTCCGTGATAATCATGAGTAACAATTATTGCGGAAGACCATCCGTGCTCTTTCATGATCCGCTTGCTGAACAACAGGTTTTCATAAGTGCTTGTTGCTTCATTTTCTAAAATAATATCACTCTCAGAAACGCCTGCTTCAACAAGGTAATTCCGCATTCCTTCAGCTTCAGTATACTTTAATCCAGGTGCATCAAGTCCACCGGTTACGATAAATGAATTGTAAAATCCCTCTTCATAAAGCTTGAGTCCATGCTCCAGCCTTTCTCTAAGACCAGGACTAGGATGGTCTCCCCACATAGAAGCTCCTAATATTATTCCGACATCCGCTTCAGCTTTCACCGTGCTTTCAGCTCTATTAATCTGATAATACACGTAGGTGGACCATACAATCCCCATCAAAAATAGAGCGAGCGCTCCATACAAACTTCGCTTCAACCAAGGACGTCCTTTAGAAGAATTAGAGCTTCTCATCCCGGTAAACATAGGTTCGCGCATTACTTCTTCCTCCTGAATTCTCCGTTGTGAAATAAACGATCACGATGCTCAAGGGACATCATAAAGTATGGAAATTCATGTGCGTCAATTGCCCGAAGCACTCTGCGAGCCGTAACCTTAGCCTGCCGGTAATCATCTCGGGTGATATCACTCCGCCGAAGCGCATCTTCCAATTCATCCTCATCCAGCAGAAATACTTCACCGTTCTTATTTACCACAACATCAAGATATAAATCATCAAACCATGGAACGCCCTGATCAGTAACGCCCTGCTTTTTGCATATGTCGATATACCACTGAACAATTTGGCGCTTGTCATCAAACATAGCTGTTACAATGAAATGACTGTCTTTTGGATAATACTGTAGCCAGGAATATCCCTTATCCGCAATGCGGTATGTATGCTGCCCGTATGTTTTCCACAGCGGCTCTTTCAGGCCGTATATCGTATACAAGGTAAGATATCCTGTGAATTGATCACATTCCACATAACGGGAAGTGAAGTGCCGGCGGGTAATACGGCGCCAATTCGCCCGGTCTCCGAATTTACGTTTCATGGAACTTTTCCTCCCCATATCGTAACCTCAGCTTACCACATTTAAGTTTCACACTCAAAAGAAAGAAGCCTCCGCATCAAGCAGAGGCTCCGATCCTGTTCTGATTACAATGTAAATCATTTACTCGACGCTCTGTGGCTCTAGAGGAGCATTATAGTCAATGCTCTCTCCGCCTTCAGGCGTGGTCGTTCCCGGTTCGGATGGTTGGCCGCCAGTATCGCCGGTATCGCCACCGGTTTCCGGATTACCTGAGCCGCCGCCTCCACCGGAATTTTCATTTCCTTGTCCGCCGCCTTGGCCATTGTCTTGACCGTTATCTTGGCCATTTCCGTTTCCTTGACCTTGGCCGCTTTCACCCTGGCCATTACCTTGTCCGTTGCCTTGGCCATTGCCCTGATCAGTTCCTTGACCGTTACCAGATTCTTCTCCAGGAGTAGTTCCATTATCCGTTCCCTCTTCAGGCGGAACAGGGGGTTCTACATTATCATCCGGTTGTTCCTCCGGTTCTTCTTCCGGAGGTGCCACTCCTGCCGTAATAACTTGAAGTATATTGGAAGGCTCCGACTCTATATCCTGTGATGGATCATATGCCGTGACATAATAACTGTACGTCAATCCTTCCATTGCACCCATATCATCGGTCGAAGTTCCACCTAACGCGTCCATTATCCGTGTATAGTCCGCTTCAGATGATTCTTTACGGTATACACGATATTGAATACCGCTGCCATCCACAGCACTCCAGTTCAGGTTTACGGTCTGGAGTTGCGCATCATAGGAGCCTGTCAAGTTTCGTACGGCTTCAAGCTCAACATTCGGCGGCTCTTCTTCGACAGATTCAGGAGCCTTAACAGTAGGGAAGCTTTTCGCCTCATATCCCTGCACTGCTTTCTCCATGACCTTGCCCCATAAAGATGCTGCCATCGGACTGCTTTGACTCAGTAGTCTATCTCGATTAGGTTCGTCATAACCAAGCCATACCGCTGCAGTGAGCTCTGGTGTATATCCGGCAAACCATACGTCACGCACACCGCTCACGTCTTTATAACCACTTTGTGTCGTACCGGTTTTACCAGCTACAGGACGGCTGATTTTTGCATTACGTCCTGTACCCTCTTGAACGACAGCCTCCATCATTTGAGTCATCTGTGATGCCGTTTCTTGACTCATCACACGTTCTTTTTTGCCGCCTTTGTTCTCGTTAACGACCTTACCACTGCTGTTTTTGATCTGTTTGATCGCATAGGTTTCAGGCAATTCGCCGCCATTTGCAAATGCACTGAAGGCACGAGCCATTTCAAACGTGTTCGTTCCTTTATTCATACCGCCAAGTGCAAGCGACAGGTTCTTGTCCTCTTCCGTCGTCGTAATTCCCATTTTTTGCGTGAACTCATATCCAGCCTTAACACCGATCTGATTAAGCGTCCATACTGCTGGAATATTTGTTGAGTATTGAATCGCTTCAGGCATGCTTACCGTATTGGAATAACGCCCGCCAAGGTTGTTAGGGCAGTAGGTTCCATTACCAAAACATTGTTTCTGATTGCTCAATCTGGAATTCATTGTGAACTTGCCACTCTCAAGCGCAGGTGCATATGCGGCAATCGGCTTTAATGCTGAACCTGGCTGACGTTTACTGTCAACAGCACGGTTGAATCCAGCGCGTTGATAATCGCGTCCGCCCGCAATAGCCACAATTCCGCCAGTATGCTGGTTCATGATGACCATGGAGCCTTGAACGATGGCATCGCCTTTGCCTTTTTCAAAGTTGTCGGGATTGTTGAATTCGGCTTCCAAGACAGATTGGGCATTTGCATCCATCGTTGTATAAATTTGATATCCGCCGATATTCAAATCATCTTCAGTGAGTCCCCACTTCTCTTCGGCTTCCTCCGTCACATAATCGATAAAAGCAGTATATTTCTGCTCTTTGACCGGCGGTTTATAGTTGTAATCCACCTTTTTGGCCTCTTCAGCTTCTTTTGCCGTGATATAACCTTGCTCCTGCATCAGATTTAACACGACTGCGCGACGCTCTTTGCTAAGGTCCGGATTTTTAAGTGGATTGTATCTGGAAGGACCTTTAGGCATGGCTGCCAGAGTTGCCATTTCCCACAGTTTCAGCTTGTTTAGATCGCTCTTTCCGAAATAACGCTGCGAAGCTGCTTTAATGCCATAGTAAGGTCCGCCGAAGTTAATCCGGTTCAGATACATCTCCAAAATCTCATCTTTTGTATGGTTCCGCTCGAGTGCTAATGCTATCGATACTTCCGTAGCTTTACGGAAAAATGTCTTATCCCGTGTCAGGAAGATATTTTTGGCAAGCTGCTGCGTAATCGTACTTCCACCCTCTACCATAGAGCGAGCCATAATATCTTTTACTGCAGCACGTCCGATGGACCAGATGTCAACACCACTGTGCTCCATAAAGCGTCTATCCTCTGTTGCGATAAAAGCATTTTTCAATTGTTCCGGTATATCTTCACTTTTAACAGGATCGCTCTTTTGAATCGAAAGTTCACCCATAAGCGTACCATTTCGGTCATATACCTTGGACGCCCCATGTGCCGTAAGCTTGTCCCTGTTCTGTTCCAGCAAATTTTCACCGCTAACCATAATGAACAAGTAGCCGGCCAATGCACAGAATATGGCGATAACTGCCGTGAAGAATAAAGTCCACCCGATTCGTTTGCCTCGACTACCTTTTTTCTTTTTCGAAGTTTTTTTTGTTGTCTTAGGGGTCTCTTTATTTTTGTTCGCCCTGGACATTTGATCTTGATTTTTACCAGCCATAGTTCCCCTCCTGACTACCTTAATAAATTCTCACTCCCTGGAAAGAAAAGAACAACCTTCTCAGGTTGCTCTCTGCACTCCTATACAACTAAACGAATTATACACAAAAAAGTTTCAGATTAATCAATTTTGTTAAAAATACCCACTTTTATTGATCGTTGTTGTTGTCCTGCATCAGGGAAACATTTCGCTGCGGCATGAACGTGGAGATAGCATGTTTGTAAACCATTTGTTGACGCCCGTCACTGTCGATCACGATAGTAAAATTGTCAAAAGCTTTGATCGTCCCACGAATCTGAAAGCCGTTTGTAAGGTATACCGTGGCGGGAATGTTCTCTTTACGCAGTTGGTTCAAGAACGTATCTTGGATGTTTATGGACTTGTTCATTAGCCGTACCCCCAATGGTTCAATTAGAATTGTTTTGAAGTATATTCAATATTTGATAGAAACTTTCCTGCTATTATACCATGGATCTTTTCATAATTCGCAGAAAAATTTTCAGAATTGGTGACATCCACCCACTCGATGTCCTTCATATGACGAAACCAGGAAAGCTGCCGCTTTGCGAATCGGCGGGTATCACGCTTCAGCAGTTCCACCGCTTCCTCATAGCTGTATTCTCCTTGAAGATAAGACACAATCTCTTTATAACCCAGACCTTGCATAGATACGAGGCCAGGAGCATACCCCTTATCCATAAGCTCGGAGACTTCTTTAACAAGTCCCTGACTCAGCATAATATCAATGCGCTCTTCAATACGGTTATATAGCATTTGCCTGTCCATTGTCAAACCGACCAAGCAAAGATGATAGGGAGATTCCTTCTTTTGAGAGGCTAACTGGGCGGATAAAGGGGCTCCGGTCAAGTGAAATATTTCAAGAGCACGAACCACACGGCGAAGGTCATTCGGGTGCAGCCGTTCAGCGCTTTTCGGATCTACCTGTTCCAACTTTTGGTGTAATGCCTCTGCCCCATGGTCCTCTGCGAACTTAAATTGTGACTGTCTAAATTCCTCATCTGCACCTGTTTCACTGAACTGAAAACCGTAACAAACAGATTCGATATAGAGCCCCGTTCCTCCTACAATAAATGGAAGTTTCCCCCGGTTGGTAATATTTCTGATCAAACGCTCGCTTTGTTCCTGAAACTCTGCTACAGAATACGGATAATCAGGTTCGTGGATATCGATCAGATGGTGAGCTACACCCTCCATCTCATCTTTAGAAATTTTTGCTGTCCCGATATCCATTCCTCGGTACACCTGCATAGAATCCCCAGAAATAATCTCACAGCCAAAAGTTTTGGCAAGCTCAATACTCATCTTTGTCTTACCTACAGCTGTTGGACCGATCAATACCAGAAGATTGGGTTTAGATTGTTCTGTCAATGGATATCACTCCGTACGTAATTTTCGATTGGCCTCGCTCGGGTACGGTAAACCCAAGACGTGCAAACTCTCTGCTTCCCCGCTTCTCCTTCAGCACAACGGTTTTCCGTGCGACCCGTATCGCCTCGCGAATGCTTTGTTCGTCAAGTGGCTCACTGTTGGCATAATGCCGAAGCGGATTGATTGAAGCGGATTCGGTCAAAGGTTCCCGGAACATCGGATCAAAATATACAATATCCACACTTCTATCCGGCAGTGTTTTTAAATAATCCAAATGATGCCCGTGCTTCACATCAATTCTTCGCATAGCTTCATTACTAGCTGGCATATTGCTTTCATAGGTCCGAAGTCCCTCTTTAAGGAACACATAGAGTGGGAACGAACTTTCAAGTGCCGTTACACTCCCGCTCTCTCCACCCTTTACGGAAAAGACTAGAGAATCCGCACCCAGCCCTGCTGTACAGTCTAGAACAGAGTCTCCCTCTTCCATGCGTGTGGCTTCAATCATAGGATCCGGATCTCCACGAAGTACACGCTTTAATCGGACATATCCCATGCTGGGGTGAAACTCCAAAACAGAGCGTCCCGGGCCGCCCAAGCGGACATGGCCATCTAATACAACCAGGACATCCTCATCCCCGGTCCTTAAAGCGAGTCGTCTTAGCGATTGACCGCCGCGCGTGACATAACGACAGCCTGTTTCTTCCGCTATCAACTTCGCCCTTTCTACGAGAGCCGGCGCCTCCGCCTCTCCTGTGGTGATAATCATAAATTCCTCCTTGCTGTTTTACATGACACGTTTGAACATTTTTTCAAGATCATAGACAGAGAAGGAAACGACGATTGGCCGTCCATGCGGACACGTATAGGGCTGCTTACAGTCGGCTAAACGCTGTATCAATGTTTCGGCTTCCTGTTCTGTAAGCTTTTGGTTCGCTTTGATAGAGGCTTTACAGGAGCACATTATGGACGATGTTTCCCTAAGCTTCGCCAAATCGATATTTCGTTCACTTAGTACCCACTCCGCCATTTCTTCGATCAATTCCTTCTCATCGCCTTTCGGAAACCAGAACGGATGAGAGCGGACGAGAAAGGTCTGGCCTCCAAAATGCTCCAGATATACGCCAACCTGTTCAAACCAGTGCAATCGTTCCTTTACCTTTTCCGATTCGGAAGGTGTAAATTCTAATGTAATAGGGAGCAGCAGTTCTTGTGATGCTTCTGCCGGCTTACCGAATTTCTCGTAGTAATATTCGTAATTGATCCGTTCATGGGCAGCGTGCTGATCAATCAGATAGAGCCCGGTGTCATTTTGTGCAATCAAGTATGTGCCGTGATGCTGCCCAATTAGAGTCATCTCTGGAAACGGCGGAATCTCCGGTACATCTCCTCCAGCAGCCTGCAGCCACTCTTGTGTTACTGCAGATCTATTCTGCGTCGGCCTTCCTTCTGTACGGTAATCAGGCCGATAGGCAGTTGCAGCTGTCTCTCTCATTTGTGGGGGGACCGGCCCCGGCGTTCCCCCTGTCAGTCCTGCAAATCCGTAGGACGCTGTATTTCTTGAGGGCTCAATCTGCTCTGGAGCATGATTACTTTGATACCCGGCATTATTATTTCCACCAGGATTTACAACGTTTCTTTCGGCATTTTGTGCAAACGTTGACGCCGATCCACCCGTGTAACTGTCCGGTGTATTCACAGTCGCAGATGAAGTTTCATTCCCGCGTACGCCCTCTGAATGTTTCTTCGAAAAGTGGAACTGTTCCTGAATGAACGCATTCCCATCCTTACCAACGCTTTGTTTAACCGGACGGGGAATGAGTACCTCCTGCATTAAAACTTTCCGAATCTCTTCTTCTGCAAAAGCAAACAGCTCAGGCTCCTTACTGAAACGAACCTCCAGCTTCGATGGATGTACGTTCACATCAACGAGCGACGGGTGCATATCAAACTTCAGAACCGTCAGAGGAAACCGGTTGATCGGCAACAGAGTGTGATACCCCCGCAAAATAGATTGACTCAGCCCGTAGTTCCGAATGTACCGACCATTCACAATAAACGACATGGCATTTCGGTTTGCCCTTGTCCAGTCAGGCCGGCTAATGTAACCCGAAATCGTATAGTCCATATTCTCAGCCTTGATCGGCTTCATGGCTTTGGCGGACTGGGTACCATATACTGCTGCAATAACTTGCAGAAGATCCCCATTACCAAGCGTCTGAAGCAGTGTATTGCCGTTATGCCGAACGGTAAAGGCGATATCCGGCCGGGATAACGCCAGACGATACATATAATCGGAAATATGACCCAGTTCCGTCTGGATGGTTTTCATATACTTCAGCCTTGCCGGAGTATTGTAAAACAATTCCTTCACCACAAAATCAGTTCCTTGTGGCGCTGCTGTCTCCTCATTGGCTTTCAAATTACCGCCTTCGATTTCGATCAGCCGTCCCCGACCGTCTTGGGTATTTGAGGTAACAAGTCGTACTTTGGACACCGCTGCAATCGAAGGAAGCGCCTCTCCCCTAAACCCCAGGCTCGTAATTTGAAACAGATCACGTCCCTGAGAGATTTTGCTAGTCGCATGCCGGTAAAAGGCCGTCTCACAATCTTCTGGATCTATGCCGTTCCCATTGTCAGTGACCCGGATGCTCTGCAGGCCACCTTCCTCCACAGCCACGTCGATTTTGGTGCTTCCTGCATCAATCGCATTTTCCACCAGCTCTTTTACGACGGAGGCAGGCCGCTCCACCACTTCACCGGCAGCGATTTGGTTGGCGATATGCTCGTCCAATATGTGTATTTTGGCCATCATTCCTACCCCCGTTACAATATTTAGTCAGCCAGAATGTCGTCCTACTTTCACATTCCCTTAGATAACATTTCACAAATGGTTAGCTTTCATCTTCAGATCATTCAACATCTGCATGGCCTGCAGCGGCGTCATGTTCATAACATCTACTGACTTAACGGCTTCAATAATCCGCATAACCTCAGGGTCCACCTCCGCAGGAGCTGCTGACACGCTCTGAGTTGACGATTTGGAAGTCTTAACTGATTCGGAATTTTCATCACCGAAAATAGACAATTGCACAACAGCGCTCCCGCCTCCGGATGTGTCTAACTCTGCGAACTGCTGCGATGGAGAAATAAGATTTTGAACACGATCCGTTTCATAATCTACAGCATGTTCTTTAGAGACGAGTTCTGCAGTCGTACAAGCGGTAAGGGACGCAGAAGACAGACTGCCACCCCCTGTTACTGCAGCCGAGGAAGCTTGCTCCAACCCTTGTAGAAGGCCATAAGCTCTGTCGATAATACTACCAGGAAGTCCCGCCAATCTGGCACAGTATATGCCATAACTGCTATCCGCTGCACCAGGAATGAGCTTCCGCAAGAAATGAACCTTATCTCCGCTCTCCTGTACCGCCATAGAGTAATTTCGAAGTCCGGAAAGACTCTCCTGAAGATGAGCAAGCTCATGAAAGTGAGTGGAGACAAGTGCTTTACAGCCAATATGGTCATGTACATATTCAATAACAGCTTGCGCAATTGCCATACCTTCACTTGTAGAGGTACCACGGCCCAACTCGTCAATAATGATCAGGCTTCGCGGTGTTGCTTTCTCCGTCATCACTTGAATATCTGCCATTTCTACCATGAAAGTGCTCTGCCCGCCGATCAAATCGTCAGCCGCGCCAATCCGCGTGAAAATACGGTCAACTAAAGGCAAAACAGCTACATCAGCCGGAACAAAACAACCGATCTGCGCCATAATAGACACCAATGCCACCTGACGCATGTATGTGCTTTTTCCTGCCATATTGGGGCCGGTAATGAGCAAAATCGAAGAGCCGTCCCTTTTGAGCTCCGTTCCGTTGGCAATAAAGGACGTATCCTTCATCACGGCTTCCACTACCGGATGGCGTCCGCCCTCGACCGTCAGATCATAGCCTTCACTGAGTTCAGGCTTAACGAATCGATGTTCTGCACTAACAGCCGCTAGTGACTGATATACATCGATTTCCGCAATCTTCTCAGCGAGCCCCTGCAATCTTGCGATCTGGGTGTTCAACTTGTCCCGAAGCTCTGTGAACAGCGCATACTCAAGATCCACCATCTTCTCCTGGGCTTCCAGAATGAGTCCTTCCTTTTCCTTCAGTTCAGGAGTAACATATCGCTCTGCGTTCGTCAGTGTCTGCTTACGCTCATAACGGCCTTCAGGCAGCGAGGCAATATTGGATTTCGTCACCTCAATGTAGTAACCAAATACTTTGTTATAGCCGATCTTCAAAGACTTGATCCCTGTAACATTCCGCTCTCTGGCCTCCAGCTCAGCGATCCAGCGCTTGCCATTCGTACTGGCTTCTTTCAGCTCATCCAGCCGTTCATGATATCCCGCCTTGATGATGCCGCCATCTCGAACGGACACCGGAGGTTCATCCACAATGGATTCCTCAATAAACTCACACAGATCACCGCATACATCGGTAGCCTCTGCCAGCTTCTGCAGGGTTAAGGATCCCGATTCCGCGCACAGACTCTTTAGCGTAGGAATTTGCCGCAAAGAAAGCTTTAGTGCATTCAAATCCCTACCGTTCGCGCTTCCGAAGGCAATCCGTCCCACCAATCGTTCCAGATCATAAATCTCTTTCAGAGCCATCCGTATGTCTTCACGGAGTATGTACTGGTTATAGAGGTAATCCACGGCTTCAAGTCGCTCTTCAATACGACTGCGTTGGAGCAGCGGTTTGTCAATACGGCGCCGCATTAAACGTGCTCCCATAGACGTCTCCGTGCGGTCGAGCAGCCATAGCAGCGAGCCCTTCTTGGAACGCTCGCGCACGGTTTCTACCAGCTCCAGATTGCGACGCGTGAACGGATCCAGAACCATGTATTGTCCTGGTTCATAGGAAGAAATTTGTGTAAGCTGTCCAAGCGAGCGCTTCTGCGTCTCACTAAGATACGCGATCAGCAAGGATACACACGCCCGTCTCTCTTCGTCCAATCGGGCCCATACCGCTTCGCCAAATTGAGAGCGCACAAGGTTATCATCCCGTCGTTCCCAAGGTGTGGCAGGCACCGGACGGCTAGTTGACAAAGCCTGAGAAGAAACGATCTCAAGCAAGTTGTTGTCCCCTATAATTTCCGACGGCTCATAGATCCCAATCTCATCACGAAGCCATTCTTCGGAAGAAGGGACAGAGGTCACATAAAGCTCACCTGTGGACAAGTCACATGCCGCCAGCGCCATAAGACCACCGAAAGTCGTAATACACACCATGTAGTTATTCGATTTATCACTGACAACCTTGCCGTCCATAATCGTACCGGGTGTGACAACCCGGACGATCTCCCGGCGAACCATGCCTTTGGTTGCAGAAGCGTCCTCCATCTGCTCACAAATGGCGACCTTGTAGCCTTTTTCAATCAACCGCTGTATATATCCTTCGGCAGAATGATACGGCACACCGCACATCGGAATGCGCTCTGCGCCTCCTCCTTCACGGCCGGTCAACGTGATTTCCAGCTCTTTGGACGCCAGCACGGCGTCCTCGAAAAACATTTCGTAAAAATCTCCTAAACGGAAAAAAAGAAACGCATCCTGCGCCTGTTCTTTAACACTTAAATATTGTTCAATCATCGGCGTATATTTTGCCATTACTTACCTCCATGCCGTTTCAAGCTTAGCCTCTATTATAACAGAAAAAGCTAGAAGGTCACGGTATGGCCGGAATATTCCAGAGGGGACGAATGTCACGGCTTTCATCCCAGGTTCGCCCATCCGCTATATATGAAAACACCCGGTCGATGACCCTCGCGTATGAAGCGTAATCCGGAAGATGGGTAAAATCCTGATGTAGCTTGCCCGCACACTCCCGGAGCACCTCCGGTTTCCCCTCGTAATAAGCCTTATGATATCTTTCCCGGTTTAAGGGCCTGGCTCGAAGCCTACCATGATGAAGAGCAATTAGGTATGACATATATAGTGAAGCCTTGGTGATAAACGGAGATACGAGAAAGCTAGGAAGGGTGCGGTATTCAAACCCTCCATGGGGCTTCAGGCGGTAATCTCCGAGATAGCCGTAACGTGGGCGGCGGCCCCGGCTGGCCGGGTCTTCAAGGATGGCTAAAGGAAGCGCAAGATAATTGTCCAGACACTGCAACATAGACAATGTAAGTGGAACTCCGCTGAAATGAATGTGCCCGCCCAGAGGCAGCCCCGGAGCTGGTAGTCCGCCAGCCTTCCATAGCAGAGAACGGTCCCCAATTAATTGCTCAGCTTCCATAAGAGCGAGACGCATGGCTTGCAGCAGAGCATCCGGATCACGCTGTGGGGCTGGTCGCAGTTCTGCGAGCGGATAGCTTACTTCATCACCTTCACGCACAGCGTCGCTGCCAGCTGTGCCGTTACGCTCTAAATATAAGGAAGCAGGCACAACACTTCCCTCATGGTTTACCAGTACAAATTCCGGGTCCATGCCTATTAGAAAAGCGCTATCTTGCTGCATGCTATGGTTCCGTTCGCAGGAAGCTGCCTCCTTACTTAAAATGACCTGCTCTACCGCGTAACGCCGTCCCGGCAGAGCAGCGAGCTGTACCTCTCCCTGGTCCGTACCTAAGACATATAATGTGCGTATGGCCGCTTTTTCCATTCTTTTACGCAGACCATCTTCAAGACCTCCAGGAAGTGTTTCTCCATCTACCCATCCAACCCTGCTCCCGCCCCGCGGAGACAGCATGACAGAAGTTGATTCAGTTCCGTTTACCCTAACCCGATATCTTGCTGTATAGCGATCTTTATCCCTGTTCAGTGGGCGCATAATCCGGCTCGGTACACCCGAACGCCTAAGCCTGGCATCCATTCTTTCAGGAGAGAACATTTCCGTTGTGTACACATCGGTCAGATCATCAAGTACCCTGGCCAAGCTTGAGCCCTCCCTTTGGATAATGATAAAAACGTTTATCGACGTACCTCAAAGAAGACAGACTGCAATTAGTGGTTGTTATAAAAAAAGCTCCTATCGGAGCCTTTTCGAAGATGTTATCGATCCCTTTTTTAATTAAACCCAAACTTTGTTAAAAAAAGAGGGCGTTTGCCCTCTGCAAAGCTGCCCCCACTGCATATGCTGTACTAAGTTACCGAATAGGGAAGGCTTACAGCTCATCCTCCAGATCCTCGAAGTCGAGGTCCTCATAATCACCATCTTCCCCACCAATGAATTCAAATTCTTTGTCCTCAAAGTCACCATACTTTTGGTCGTACACTTTAACCAGCACCTTCGTCTCAGCAATAAGCTCTACGGAGTACTCTCGCTCCACTCGCAGAATAACACTTTTGCCATTAGAGGATACGCTTGCTTCCACACAGCTCGGTTCCTGAGTCGCTTCCGCGGACACTTCTACCGTAGATGCCCGGTGCTTGGGATCCAGGTAAGAAAGAGGTACGCGTTCTACATAAGATACCGTTTCTTTCGCCACGTCGGTCTGCGAATTTTTGTCATAGGAATACCAGATGTTAACATCGTAAGTACCAATAACTTCGATTCCGTCTCCGGCGGCTACCGCCTCGTATTGATGGTTTATAATCCAGGCCCCCAAAATACTGGTCGGATTATTGGGCGGAGTCACGGTATGTGTTACGGTAGAGAACTTACGACCCTTGCCGCAGATCGCCTTCGTAATGATCTCTCTACATTGGTGTTTACTACTCAATGACATCTTCGAACCTCCTCCATACAATCATTCCCTACATGTGTATGCACGACATGGGCGAATGTTGAATGAAGTGGTCCAAATAAATTCATATGATGCTAAAAATAGCAGAAAAAGATTAAAAAATTGAGTTAAATGGTTATATATGGCAATAAATTCACCTAAGATAGAACGAAATCCTTTTCTTTAAATTGAGCGTTATACAGAGTATGATATCGACCACTTAATTGAAGCAACTCATCATGATTCCCTTGTTCCACCAATCTCCCATTCTCCATAACAAGAATCATGTCTGAATTTTGAATCGTCGTTAACCGGTGTGCAATGACTAGCGTTGTTCTACCAATCATTAATTTAGCTAGTGCATCTTGCACGATTTTTTCGGATTCATTATCAAGAGCTGCCGTCGCTTCATCTAAGAGCAATATGGGTGCGTCTCTCAAAATAGCTCTTGCAATAGCAATCCTTTGCTTCTGTCCACCCGATAAACGATTTCCATGTTCCCCAATCTCCGTATCAAATCCTTGAGACAATTTCATTATAAAATCATAAGCATTAGCTTTCTTGGCTGCTGCAATCATACTTTCTTCGTCTGCCATTCGATTACCATCTAAAATATTATCCTTAATCGTCCCTGAAAAAAGCACGGTATCCTGAGGAACAAGTGAAAAGTAGTCTCGGTATTCCCTAAGTTCCATCGACTCTTTGTTCCTACCATCAATTTCAATCGCTCCTTCTGTTGGAGAATATAGTCCAAGTAGCAATTTCAGTAATGTAGACTTTCCTCCACCGCTTGTACCAACAACCGCGATTGTCTGACCTGCCTTCACACGAAAATTAACATTTGTAAGAGCTAATGATTCTTTGGAATTGGTATATGAAAAACTGACTGAGGATACAACCAACTCATTAAAAGATGTATTAATTCCTCCCTCGTTTGGAAGTTTCTCATATTCTTTAGGAGCATCTATAATCTGAAAAATTCGGTCTGCACCTGCTAAAGCTTGCTGCATACTTGACCAAAGTCCAGGTAATATAGAGAACGGTTGCACAAGATAATTCATCAGTTGAATAAAAGCGAGCATAGCTCCAACTTCCAATTCTCCTTTTGCAACAAAGTAACCCGCAACAAGAATTGCAATCATGAAAGTTATGTTTGCAATGCCGTTTGATACTGCATTAGCTGTTCCTTGTATTTTGCCTTGACTGCGTTCAATTTCAGAAATCTCATTGCTATATTGTTGATATTGTTTCGCTATTTTCTTTTCAAGGCCAAATAATTTCACAAGCATGCTAGCACCTAGAACATCTTGGAGAAAAGAGGTTGTCGTACCTAATGCCGTTTGAAGTTTACTGCTTTTTTTACGCATGGCTTCGCCAAATAATTTGCCCACCAAGATCATGAGTGGTCCTATTGACATGGAAATTAAGGCGAGAGGCCAATGAATGCTTAATAAATATATAAATGCAGAAATGGCAAGTAACGGATTTCTTAGCAAACCCATTATGATGTTACCACTTGCATCTCCCACAGCTTGATTATCACTCGTAAAACGAGTAAGTAATTCACCAGAGTGGTTCTTGTCATAATAAGATTGCGGTAAACGTAAGGCATGATCTAACGTATCCAAGCGAACATCGTTTCTAACTTTAAGAGCAGCTTTTTGCTTAAGATACGTATCAAAGTATGTATTCAAGCCCAGACAAATAAGTATACCCAACGCTAACAGAATTAAATTGAACCAACTCTCTACCTCCAACTTTACAGCAGCATTCGTAATGAGAGACAAAAACCATGCAACTGAAAGATCAAGCACAATGCCTATTAACATCGTGATCATCAAGCCAACATATATCAACTTGTATCTACTCATATACTTTAACAAACGTGTAAACGGACTTTTTGTAGTCATGTAGCTCCCCCTATTATTCCAGTAACAATCGAAGCGTTTTCAATTCAGTTAGAATTGTAGCGTATAATTCTCCTCTCCTCCTTTTGTACGTCCATCTTTAAAAGTTTAATCAACTTGTAATTACTTGTAAATATGTCTTTATTGATCTCTAGCCCACACATATCTATTAAGCAAATATTCACCTAATTTAATATGTAATTCTTGCTCTCCAATTGTCCCCTGTTTATCGGAGGGGTTATTTCTACTCCTTATTTTCCGAACAAAAGAAAAAGCGCCAAGCCCTTATTCTACGGCTTGAACGCTTCTCTTCAATATATGCTTAACGCTGGATGCCTGGGTACTGCCACAATCCTGCTGTTCTAAACAGATCGCGGTACACTACCAACAGCTCGGTCTTCGGCACCTCATGCGCCTCTTCTACGGTTTCATAATCCATATATACCATATTTGTTAAGTTTCTTTTTGCTTCCTTACCGTTCATCTTGCTATAAAAACGATCTGCCTCCTTAAACAGCGCAACCGAACGGCGGATGTGGCTCGCACTCGTCACGACGGTAACATCTTTAATACCTTGCTCCTCAATAATTTCGGTCGAGAACAGTGCATTTTCTACGGTATCAGTTGCTTTATTTTCCGGCAGAATTCTTTCTTTGGCAACACCCTGCTCAACAAGCCACTTGGTCATGTTATCAGCTTCAGTTACACCGTTTTTCGGAACGCCGCCAGTTACGATGATTTTGGAGTCTGGATACTGTTGTGCCAATTTCAAGCCCTGCTTCAAGCGCTCCACCAAAGTCTCCTGCATCGTTCCATCTTCAGCTAGAGCATAACCAAGAATAACGATAGCATGGTTTTTCGACGGTAGATCCGCAGGAACTTCCGTATTCATCTTCAGGCCGAGAATTTCCTCGGTCTCTTTAAACTTTTGCACAAAAGCGTTGGTCTGGTCCTCATCTATTTTTCTCAGTTTATTAATAGACTGCTTATATGCGAGTTCATTTCCATTTATTTTGGAATACATCCCATATAGTAAATTGGCATTAAAATGATCTGGCTGCAGATGTAATATCTGTTCGTATGTACGTAGCGCTTCGGGAACTTTCTTTTGAATGATTTGCGTGGAAGCTAGAGACATCTTCAGATCTATGTTGTAAGGATCTAGAACTGTCGCTTGCTTAAAAGCATTCTCTACAACATCATACTTTCCTTTAAGGGTGATGCCTTTGAAAATATCTTTCTCCGCTTGCTTGAGGTCTCCGCCGTTCCAATAAAAATGCATAGCTGTGTCTATCAGCTGCTGAATACGCTCTGAAGTTGGCGCATCATTCTTATAGGTAATAATCGAATTCTCCGACATTGACGCAGTCGCTGCCTTCACAGGCAAGCTCAAAGAAGTCGTGGAAGCCATAGCTACGGTTACTGCTGTCATCGTCATTACTAGACGACGATTGAATTTTTTGGTGAAAATTTTCATAGTGCCCCTCCGTTGTCTAAATGTAATTGTTGTTGAAAAACTCACCTATTCTAACTACCACACCTTACCTAGATGAACCCGAGTTCTTCACCTCCTGATCTTGAGAAATATGAAAAAAGGCATGAACCATAAAAGGGAACGGAGTCTATACTCCGCTTCCACCTCTTATGGCTCATGCCTAGTCTCACTAGTAACACGCCAATTGTAAGCGCTTCAACGAGGTCTATATTAACATATTAATCTCCCACAATCAACCACTTCATTCCTTGAACCGGACAAAACATCATTCTATTTCAACCTTTTGTCTTTCATGAGACTCAGATTGGTCGGGCTTGTAGGGGCTTTGCTCTTCTTCGAAATTTTCAAGAAAAATTCAAGCTCACGGCACAGCTGCAATATCGCAGAACGCAGTTCGAACTCCTCCCGGGTATGAGGCAATTCCATCTCTTTAAATTTATCCACCAGATCGTTCAGCAGTTTCTCCGTCTTTCCTGTATATTCCTCAGTCACAACATCCTTGCTCAATTGATCAAACAATTTGGACGCAAGTTCACCGTGCGTCAGCCTCTCGTAAATTTGAGAGATAAGGTGCATCATCGCCTGAATGTTGTCTAGCTGTTCTTTTCGCATGTAAAAATATACATTCCAGGCCTCATCGGGCTGAAGCATCTGATTCTCCATGGCACGGTTGCTTTCTAGAATTCCGCGTTCCACCGCCTGATTCGCTTCAATCAGCTCTTTGCCATCCCATACATGCTCCGGATCGCGAAGCGTAAGTGAAATATGCTCGAATACGACCGAGAACAGCCCGTCCACTTCTCGGCGAATCTCCATTAACCGGCCCTCACCCTTTGGCATATAAGCCATATTCACAACCATCGCCGAACCGAGACCAATCAACAGGAGTTCCACTTGGGTCCAGAATATACCCAAACTAAGCGCTTCCCCGTTAAACACACGGAATACAACGACCGAACTTGTGACGATACCTTCTTTAAAATTCGCCTTGGATATGGCAGGAAAGGCTATCAGTATGTATAGCGCCAGAACCCAATAATGAAAACCGAGCAAAGAGAAGAGAATCGACCCCAGCAACAGTCCCAGTAAGGATGCAAAAAAACGTGACGATACTGAACGCAGACTGCGCTTACGCGTCACATCCACGCCCAGAATCGCCAGCAGACCTGCTGAAGTCGCTCCCGGTATATTTAAAGCATCTGTAACTAGAATGGCAATTAGCGTTGCTACTGCCGTCTTAATGATACGAAATCCCATGAGCAACCCTCTTTTGTCTTTATCGTATTCCCATGGTATCCGATTTCAGCCGTCTAAACAACCAGAGCAATCACTAGGCGGCACAACAACAAACTGCAACCCAATTTATCGATGACTCAACAATTTTTTCTCGATATAAACAACCATTTGATACATTGCCGTTGCCACTATAGCGATAATTAGCAAACTGGACAGAACGAGGGTAAAGTTGAATACCTGGAAGCCGTACATGATCAAATATCCGAGCCCCGATTTAGCCACGAGAAATTCGCCCACGATCACACCGACCCACGCCATACCCACATTCACCTTTAGGGTGGAGACAATCGCAGGAAATGAAGCTGGAAGAATGACCCGTTTAAATACCTGCGACTTCGTACCGCCAAAGGTGCGGACGACCTTGATCAGGTTGGAGTCCACCTCAGAGAAGCTGTTATATACAACGAGTGTCGTAACAATGACCGTAATGGAAAGGGTCGTCACCACAATGGCTGTAAATCCAGCACCGAACATGACGATAAATATCGGACCGAGCGCCACCTTGGGCATGCTGTTAAACACAACCATATAGGGGTCTAGCACCCTGTTCAAGAAAGGCGACCACCAGATCAGTACCGCCAATAGCGTCCCTATTAGTGTGCCTAACAGAAATCCGACAGCGGTTTCACCCACCGTCACTCCAAGATGCCCCCATATTTCCCCTGATATGATATCTTCCCATATATTTACGAAGATTTTTGTAGGATAGCTGAACAGCAGTACGTCGATCCACTTTGAACGTCCCGCTATCTCCCAAAGAGCAAAGAACAGAACCAACAGCGCAGTCTGTACCATAATGACACGGTTCTTGATTTTGCGTTTATGTCTCATATGACGGGCATGTATATTCTTGAGCCAGCCGGGATCAGTAGAAGCCGTACCAGCCTGAAGAAGTTCCGGATCAGTCATATTTATCGCTTCACTCCTTACCGCCAATGACTTCCATCTCTCTCCATATCTCATGAAACAACTCATTAAATCCCGGTTCCTTGCGCGCATAGAACGGTTGAACCTTCCGGATATGCTCCGGTACTTCAAATGTCCGATGTATTCGGCCCGGATTCCGGTTTAGCAGCACTACCCTGTCACTCATTGCAATGGCTTCCGAAAGGTCATGTGTAACCAGAATGGCTGTCTTGTTCCGGTCATGCAGCGTTTCAACAATTAGATCTTCCAGCTGAAGCTTGGTCTGATAATCCAATGCCGAGAATGGTTCATCCAGAAGCAGAAGCCCCGGATCCGTGGACAGCGTGCGCACAAGCGCCACCCGCTGCCGCATCCCGCCGGACAATTGCTGCGGATACAAGCTGATGCTGGCTCCAAGCCCCATCTCTTTAAGCAGCGCCACCGTATTGTTCCGGCTTTTATCCGTCAATCGATCCGTCAGTTCAAGTCCAATCAGCGTATTGTCCAGAATGGTCCGCCAAGGAAACAGGTAATCCTGCTGCAGCATATAGCCTACTTCAGGTGAAGGGCCGTTCACAGCATGGCCGTAAACCTTTGCTTCTCCGCGGGAAGGCTGCAGCAGGCCTGCAATGATGGACAGAATTGTCGTTTTGCCGCAGCCGCTCGGACCAACTAGACTGATGAATTCGCCTGGAAGCACCTTTAATTGAATCCCTTCAACAGCCAGAGAGGCTTCCCGGTCGCTCACATATACATGAGCGATATTGCGGAGTTCAACTACCGGTACCATGATGCTCTCTCCTTTCGTTTGTGAGATTGTTATTCATCCATTATTTCGCCACCTGCTTTGCTTTTTCCGCAAAGCTGTTATCCACGATCGTTCCCACAGGTACCCGTTCCTTCAGCTCTCCGGCAAGATCCATAACATCCAGCAGATTGTTCCATTCCTCTTCATCCAGAATCGGATCTGTTGCATAGGTACCTTGTTCTTTATATCGCTTAACTGACGAAACGACGATATCACGCTCGGTATCTTTAAAATAAGGTAGAATCGCATCCGCAATTTCTTCTGCACTGTGTGAGTCCACCCATTGCTGTGCTTTATAGAGGGCATTGGTAAATTTCTGAACAGTGTTTTTGTTTTTGCCGATAAAACTCTGTTTAGACATAAACACCGTGTATGGCAGATGTCCGCTTTCCACCCCGAAAGAAGCAACAACTTTGCCCTTGCCTTCTTTTTCAAAAATGGAAGCCTGCGGTTCAAACAACTGAACAAATTGTCCGGTACCAGAGGCATAAGCAGAAGCAATGTTCGCAAACTCGATATTTTGAATTAGCTCCAAATCGGTTCGCGGATTAATGCCTTTCTTGTTCAGTGTGAATTCGCCCGCCATCTGAGGCATTCCGCCTTTACGTTGTCCGAGAAATACGCTCCCCTTCAGCATATCCCAACTAAACTCGCCTTTGGCATCCCGTGCCATAAGGAATGTGCCATCCGTTTGGGTCACTTGGCCGAAGTTGATGACAGGGTCATCCGCTCCCTGCTGATACACATATATGGATGTTTCCGAGCCAACCAGCGCCACATCGATCGCATTGGACAGCAGTGCCGTCATTGTTTTGTCACCGCCGAAGGTCGTCTGGAGCTCAACATCCAGTCCTTCCTCCTTAAAAAAACCTTTCTCAATCGCCACATACTGAGGTGCGTAAAATATGGAACGCGTAACCTCTCCGACCTTTACCTTCGTACCCGAACCACCACCGCCACATCCAGCTAATGCCACTCCGCATACAAGCAGAATGGAAAAAGCCAGGCCAAACCACTTTCTGTGCATCCTAATGAACCCTCCATTCCCTTAACCATGCGTTTCCTTTCAGCATATGCACAGAGCCCGGTAAAGGTTAAACGCCCAGAAGGGTTTACAAAATGGATTACTCGGTGAATCCTGCCATGCTCTCGCACAATTCTAACGATAACCCTAAAACACAAAAAACAGCCGCCCCGGTCAACGGAGCAGCTGCAGATGTCTAATATTTTTTAAAATTTAAAGCTTGTAAATCTCTTTATATTTCGTTTCCAGGTAGTCTGCCAAGTAATCCGGATTCAGCTCTTCACCGGTCACGCGGAGAATGATCTCGGCTGGAGTCTCACTCTTTCCGTACTTGTGAATTTTCTCGGTCAGCCATTCCTTAATTGGGGCAAGTTTCCCTTCTTCAATTAAGCTGTCCAATTCAGGAAGTTCTTTGCGCATCGTGTGCATAAATTGGGCGGCGTACATGTTTCCGAGAGAGTAAGATGCAAAATATCCAAAATCTCCACCGGACCAGTGTACATCCTGGAGTACACCCATGCCATCATTCGGAGGCATAATACCCAAGTATTCTTTATATTTCGAATTCCACACTTCAGGTAGATCCTTCACGGAAAGACCTTCATTAAACAACATTTTCTCGATTTCATAACGGATGATAATGTGCAAATTGTACGTCAGTTCATCTGCTTCGATCCGAATGAGGGAATTTTCAACCTTGTTAATTGCAAGATAGAATTGTTCCGCATCCACGTTGCTGAATTGTTCCGGAAAATGCTGCTGAAGATCGCCGAAGTAGCGATGCCAGAACGGACGGCTGCGGCCGATCATATTTTCCCAAAGACGGGATTGGGACTCATGAATCCCCATAGACGTACCCATCGCCAGCGGTGTACCTACGAGTTCCTTATCGATATTTTGCTCATACAGGGCATGACCGCCCTCATGCAAGGAACTGAATACCGCACTGGTCACATCATCCTGAAGATAATTCGTTGTAATCCGTACATCCCCGACATTCAAGCCCGTGCAAAATGGGTGTACACTCTCGTCCAGACGCCCCGCCTCAAAGTCATAGCCCATCTGCTCCAAAATAAACAGGCCGAACTTTTCCTGCTGCTCTTTAGAATACAACTGATCCAAAAATCCGGTATCTGGCTTATTGGAAGAATCCAGAATGGATTTCACGAGTGGCACCAGCCGAGCACGCAGGCGGTCAAAAACTTCATCCAACTTTTCGACTGTCAGATCCGGCTCATACATATCAAGAAGCGTGTCGTAACGGGTATTTTTCACGCCCCAGTAGTCGATAAATTCCTGCTTGAACGCTACGATTTTGGTTAGAAAAGGTTCGAAGCCGGCAAAGTCGCTGTTCTCCTTCGCATCCTCCCATTTGGATTCGGAATGAGCGGCCAAGACGGTGTACTCTTTGAACTTATCTGCCGGAATCGATTTACTCCGGTCATATTCTTTCCGGCATTCCTCGACCATACGGCGGCTTCTTTCATCAAGCTGCTGCTCTATTTCCGGCTTTGCAAAAAAGTCCAGCAGTTCACTCATTTCTGTAGAGGTCTGAAGTTTAAATGCCTCAGTCGAGAGCATACCAATCGTCTCGGAACGAGCCTCTACGCCTTTACGAGGAGCCCCAGTACGGAGGTCCCAATGCAATAAGCCAACGGCTTCGTAATAACTGGTTATTTTTCGAATCAATTGTTGAAACTGTTCCCAGCGTTCTTTAAATTGAGTATCCATTTAGTAAGCCCTCCTGCTTTCATTTATGTATTATAATTCCTACTATTGATGATACTTTTTACAAGGTTTATAATCAACTTTTAAGAAGTAGAGAATATAAATTTTTACACATTAAAGGAGTGTCTAGAAGCCATGATGATTCAACTGACCCCAGATGCGGAAAGGAAACTGAAGGAGAAGATCGGCAGTAAGCCGGGCAGAGTCAGGCTCATATATGACACTGAGGGATGCGGCTGTGCCGTCAACGGAATACCAGGATTACATATTTTCAACGAACCTGACTCTGAGGATGTCACGGTCTCGGCCGGGGACTCAGTCGCATTTGTAATCAACCGCCGACAAGAAGTCTTTTTCGAAGATGCAATGACTTTAGATGTTTTCTCGGGTCTTAGCACTTTCCGACTGGACAGCAATAATCAAACGTACGGCACGAACATTCAACTGGTGGATACCAGACAATAATTTTAAGCAATTATCCAGCCACGCATCCGAATATTGGGAGGAACCTTTTCATGTCAACACATCTTAGCAGCATTATGGAACACAACCGGACTTTTGTTGAAAATAAAGAATATGAAGCTTACCGCACAAGTAAGTTCCCGGATAAAAAAATTATAATTATTACCTGTATGGATACACGTCTGGTGGAATTGCTGCCTAAAGCGATGAATTTCAAAAATGGTGACGTCAAAGTGATTAAAAACGCCGGTGGAATCATATCACAACCGTTTGGATCTGTTATGCGGAGTGTTCTCGTTGCGCTTTATGAGCTAAATGCCGATGAAGTGATCGTAGTTGGCCATCACGAGTGTGGTATGGCTGCCCTGAACGCGGATCATATGATCCAATCGATGATTGAACGGGGTGTTTCGGAAGAAGTCATGTCAACACTCGAGAATTCCGGAATCAAATTGACCAAATGGCTGCGCGGATTCGATAACGTTACTGCCGCCGTTGAGCATACAGTGAATATCATTAAAAAACATCCTCTACTTCCGCCTAAGATCCCTGTACATGGAATGGTCATTGACCCGACAACCGGAGCTTTGGATCTCGTTGTTGACGGGTATGATAAATAAAAATTATAGTTTCACAAAAGCACGGGCTCATATCAGCCTGTGCTTTTGTGTGTAGTTCATTTTCGTTCAGGTTGTCAAACCATACAGTTTCAGTGTACACTTTGAACAAACGGACCTGACCCGGGATGTAATCTAATTCCAGGTGTTCCACGATTAAGTTTCAAAGGGAGTTTTGCACATGAACACGTTGTCTTACGGCCTGCTAGGTCTGCTCGCCCGAAGAGAATCGTCCGGTTATGAGCTGATGCTCCGCATTCAGCCATTTTGGCAAGCGAAGCACAGTCAGATTTATCCACTTCTTGCCGGTATGGAGGAAAAACATCTTCTCAGCTCACGTTGGGTTCAGCAAAGCGACAAACCCGACAAGAAAATTTACGCTATCACAGAATTAGGTATGCAGAAACTGCGAGAATGGATGTACATGCCCATTGCGCCTTCTGTAACGAAAGACGAACTGTCACTACGCACATTTAGTCTTTGGTTAAGCGATATTGGTATTGCGTTCGACATTTATGAGGAGCGCCGAAAGATCTACTTGGACAAAAAGCAATTTTTTGAAGGTATTTTACAGGGGATTCCTAAGGATCTATGTCATTTCGGCAACAAGGAATTCAGCAATTACATCCTCGCTTCCAAAGGCTTGATGATGGCCGAGACGGAATTGAAGTGGTGTGACTGGGTTCTTGATCTTTTGAAGCAACACCGTATGCAGACTACTTCTGTTCATAAGCAATAATTTTTTGAAACCTTATCGTGTACTTGTCCGTACTACACTCATCAAGACACAAATATTTAATTTTACTGGGAGGTTCAACAGAACACAATGAAAAAAGTACTTGCTATTTTTGTAGCTCTCACCATGTTTCTGGTCGTGATTGCCCCTACTTCCGTTGATGCTAGAAGAGGCGGCGGTGGCTTCAGCTCCGGAAAGAAATCGTACTCCACTACTCCTAAAAAATCGGACAATGTTCAGAAATCCTCTAATAAGTCCAACACAGCCGGCACTCCGGGCGCAACTCAAAATCGTGGATTTTTCAGCGGTGGTAGCTTGATGAAAGGTCTGATGATCGGTGGTCTTGCTGGCATGCTGTTCGGCGGAATGTTTGGCGGAATGGGTATGCTGGGCAACATCCTGGGTCTTGCCATTAACCTGATTGCTGTTTGGGTTCTTATTATGGTAGTTATGGCTGTAGTTCGTTCCGTTCAAAACCGTCGTCGTCAGAACGATCGCCGGGATAATCGGTATTAATCTATGATTCTGAGTATGGATGAAATCATCAATGCAGTTTGCCTTCATCAGGCAGAACGCAAAGGTGTGAAACCTACCGATGTTACTGTTGAACTGAGCTGGGATGAAGATACTGGCTTTACCGCCGAAGTTTGGGTGAACAGTCGAAGTCAATATTTGATCGAATCCAATCTGATCGAAGCAATTCTGCGTTACCTGTATTCCGAATATAACATTCGGACCTATAGTGATCGGGTGAAACTCGATCTGGAAGACGAAATTATTGCGATTGTGGAACAATAATCCGTCAAATATTTAGAAAAGCCGCTTTCGAACGACGAAAGTGGCTTTTCTTTTTATATCTCGTTTTATTTCGGACTCACACCAAGTCATGTTTAATGTATAGTTCGCAAGAGCTTCGTTTACAATTTCAATTATTTTCCATTAAAATTCTTTACAACTTCTGATGAAGGATGGCCTATGGTCGTTCACATTAATTTAAATATTTAATTAAATTTTTAAATTATGTTCAGGCCCTAATTACTCGTGTGGGTTTCAAAAGTAATTAGGGCCGGTTTCTAAGGTGAGTAAAGTTAAGGTCTAAGCTCGTTTCACGTAATAAAAGAAGAACCCTCCTGCTACGATTAAGATCGTAGCTAGCAACAGAGTAATGAATACTGGAAGTAAAGCTGCGCTTGGTACTAAAACACCCAATAAAATAATTATGCCGCCAACTACAAATGCACGTGACATGAAAGTTCTAGTTTTTCTCCATGCCTGTTCATTAGAAGAAAACGTGACAACATTTCCTTTTCTTGCAGCAGCATTATCACTGATCTGTGGAAGATAATTACCGGTTGCCAGAAACACAATTCCCGTAACTAAAGGACCGATTATAACCTCGTTGATATTATAATCCATTCCATACATAAGAATTAATATATGGACCACCAGCAAAACCAGTAAAGTGGCATTCAATATCCCTAACAAAGGCCCTTCAATTCTTGCCTGCGTTGCGTTCTTTTTAGTGACATTTCTAACTAGGATCATAACAAGATATACAACGATCATAACTATTGGCATAATCCAAGCTACGATGGCCTTCGATGTTGTCACCGGATTGTACTTCGAATTTGTTGCAATCTCATCAGGTAACTGCGGGAAAAACCATAAGCTCGCTGCAATAGAAGCTACAATTAAAATCAGCGATACAATTATTTTCTTCAAGTCTATTCCTCCCCTTTTTCATTATTGAACTGTAGGAGCCATTTCATTAACTCTTGGAACATCGTTAAGTTAAGTGAATAATAGATGTGTTGTCCTTTCCGTTCATCCCATACCAATCCAGATTGTTTTAGCAATCCTAAATGATGTGAAATTGCGGGTTTGCTCATCTCAAATTGTTCGGAGATCTCCCCGGCGGTCAAATCTCTCTCTTTCAATAAATCAAGAATTTTCCGTCGGGTGGGATCGGACAATGCCTTGAATGTTTCGTTAAATAACATATCAACCTCTTCCTCACGGATCGGATTTTAAACGATTAAATAATTAAATAATTAAATAATCACTTAATAATCAATATCTATCATGTATTTATACAAAAGTCAAGATATTTTCCCTGACTTTTGTGTCTGGATTTATTCGGAACATCTTTTATTACATCCTTGCATAGTATCATGTTCCGTAATCACATTGATAAACGCTCTCGCACAATATAGGAATCTCTCCTTCATCCCACTAATATAGTGTAGGAGAGAAGGGCGGGATGAACGTGGGTACAAATAATAATCAAGAGCAATGGGGTATCTTCCTAGCTGCTATCTGTGGACAGACCTATGCACAATTTACAAATACGGATGGTTCGTTCGTCGTTCCATCGAATTATTGGGTCAGTGATACTATTGAAGCGAAATCCATCAGCAACGTATGGGAACGCTTCGGGTTTATTCTGGAATCTGAGAAAGAGATTATTATTGCCTTTCGGGGAACCAGCTCGACGACCAATTGGATATCTAACATCATCGCCTCACAAAAGAGATTCAAATATATTAAGGAAGACTGTCTTACACATCGCGGCTTCACAGGCATCTATTCTTCAGCTCGCAGTGGGATTACCTCCACCCTCTCTAGGTTGTCTCCCACCAAGACATTATTCATTACAGGTCACAGCCTCGGTGGAGCACTCGCGACATTATGTGCTATTGATGTTGCGGCCAACACCACTTACATCTCACCCAACCTATTTACATATGGATCCCCCCGTGTAGGCGATCCGGCCTTTGCGAAAGCTTTTACACAGTATGTTCGAAACAGCTACCGCGTTGCCAATCCCTTTGATGTCGTAACACATGCTCCACCAACCATCTACAAGCTGCCGAAGCGGGAAAAAAAGTACTATTACAGTCATGTCCAGACCCTCTCATCGCTGTCTTTCCAGAATGGATCCGTTAGCGCCAATCACCTTATCGGAAAGTATTTCTCAGAGCTCTCCAAGCTCCAACCGCAATTTACCCAACTGTTATGTTCAACGAACCCTGGATTCTGTCCAGTCGATGAATAGAAATCATAAAAGTAATGTCGAAAGCACTCCATAAGTTATGCTACTCCTTCCATTTCTCTCAATCAATTTCCTTCCTTTTTCGTTATGTAAAGTTGAGAGGTTACTATCACGTTACCTACTTCATTTAGTAAGAGGCAATTCAATTTGTAACATTCATTCAAAAACACGGGACTCAACGGTTCCGTGTTTTTGAATTATTTTTAACTAAAAGTTAAAATTTGATCTCTTATATATTTCAAAGGAAATAAATATTATAATTGGATAGTTATTACTCAAATCCGCAAGCTAATAAGAAGAAAAAAGCCTAAGTAAAAAATATTTAACTTTAATATACAATGGGGGCATTTACTTTGATGAAATTCTTAAAGTTCATTTCTATATTTTTGATTTTATATTTATTTTTGCGAATACCAGATTTTATTGAGCCATTACAGAAATGGCAACATCAAGTTTTGGGGTGGAATTACGTTGGGGTATCTGCAAATTATATTCTATTCTTTATTTTCTGCTTCTACAAACGTAAACCAATAGCCTATTTCGGAGTCAAATTAGGGAAATGGATGGATCATAAAATATGGTATATATCACTCTTGCTATTAATATTAATTTTCACGAGGTCATATGATTTGATTTCTAGTGGGTCTATTTCATTTGTGTTACCAGCCTTAACCACAATTATTTTCCAGTTACTTTTTGTTTCTATTGGGGAAGAATTATTTTGGAGAGGCATGATTCAAACTGAGTTTGGATTTTGGATCTCGGCTATTGGATTTGGCTTCCTGCATTTCATTGCTGGTTTTGATATTTCAATTTCATATGCAGTCGAAATTGGAGTATTCACTTTCATTTTGGGCATGCTCTTAGGTTGGGTGAGAAAAAAAACAGATTCTGTTATTGCTACTGCGGCAATTCATGGTATATATGGATTAGTTAATGCTATTGTTGTAGTCCATTGAGAGATTGGTGTGTAGCCTATAATATCACATTGCTTTCAAACTGCCTTCCATCTTCTAACCTCTTATCTCCATTAGCCAACCGATACTCCAAGAATTCGTCCCCGAGATTTCGGTGTCAATGCCCTAGTACTTCATATCGCAGTCCTGTCTGTTCATGAGCGTTTTCAGCTACCCATATGGTAATAGGTACACCTTACATTTTCATCACTCATAACATTTTTTGCATCTATTCAAACTTGCTTCTTCGCCTGACTTTTCGTGCAGCCTCCAGAAACATTATGCGCCTGGATACGAATTTTGTCATTCTCCGGCAAGCCTTCTTCCGCGTTTATTTGTATGTAAAAAACCTCCACTTGGAGGTTCAATGAAATTGCTGGGTGGAGCAAATTATATTTTCCCACTAATGGTTTGATTCATTGTAGTTTGATCAAGCACTTATTTGGATATTCATCTTTTTCCTACGCAATAAAACGAAAATCAGATAGCTTCCATACACCAAATATATAATATTTAATATCGAAACAACCAACACCTCTTTGTCTTCAATATTACTGCTTGTCATTTGAGCAAGCGCATCAAACATAAAATGAAATGCGATCAAAGGAATAATATTGTTTGTCGTTTCTATAAGCAAGGCAAGAATAAGACCGATTAGAAAAGCATTGATAATTTGCAGAAAGATATGTATGAAATCACTTCCGTTCAGCGCATTTGCCATATGTAGAATACCAAAGAATATAGAAGAAAAGACGATATAAAACACTGGTCCTTTGGGCTGCAGTCTTTCTCTGATGATCCCTCTGAATATCGTTTCCTCTGTATACCCAACTAGTAAAGAAAAAATAAGAATAAGTATAATTTTAGTTGTAGTAAGCTCTAAGTTGAACCCTCCCATTATTGGCTGAACAACCGCTATAACAAGCAATGGAATATAATAGAGCGTTACCTTCTCTTTGCGGATATCTAGCTTTCTGAAACCAAATATTTCAAAAGAGCGGTCCCTTTTTGTCATGTACACAGTAACAATCACTGCCATTATGAAAAATGCACACGCTTGGGCAAGCATGATGCCTGTGTCCTCAAACCCCATTATCGTTACGACTGCGGATGCCACTGCAACCAATAAGGTTAGTACAATCCCGAGCATAAATGAAAATAAAATTGGATGACCTTTGACTACTTTTTCTTTCATCGATTTCTCTCCTCTTATATCGTTCATAGTTTGTTCACTTACACGTATTGTACTATAAAATGGAAAAATGTGACACTAACAAATATTTTAATCTCCAACAACAAAAAAACTCCTGCTAATTCTAATAGCAGAAGTTTCTAAAATAATTGATTCACGCGAACATCCCATCAATGACAGGTGTTATAGAGGCTCATTCAACCTTATTAGATACGACTTCTTTAGGATTATCATAGTCTATTGAAATAATAGGAGGATATAATATGGTTACATTTAACGGATGTATACGCTCAGAATCAATCAAATGATCCGATCCAATGCCCGATCAACGGAAACAGCAGGGGATTATGTTACCATTGTCAAAAGAATGACGTTAATTATTCCAGTTACTTTCTGTCTTGCTATGTTCTTTGCCAGAAAGAAAAGTAACAGCAACAGATGGAAAGGCAGAGCAGAAACCTATAATGCGCTTAATGTTCTCCCGTGGTTTATCGTGTGATTCTTAATAGCCTCTCTATTAAACACGATCGGACTATTCGGGGATGGATTCTTAGCCTTCACGGGACATGCATCCAAGTTCATGATTGTGATGGCATTAACGGCGATCGGTCTCAGTGCAAACTTTAGATCTGTGCTAAAAACCGGGGTCCGTCCCATCTTATTTGGACTCATCGATTAGCAACTATGCTTTTTCTATAGAGTGCTTCTGCTGAAATATTTCCTGGTAACCTAACCCACAGATTAAGTCCACCCGTTGGAGACGTTCACTCCCAACCTTCCTTCGCAAGTTCTTCCTCCATAATCTCTTTATGAACCTGAAACGCAATGCGCAGCTTTCCCAAATGCTGCTGTTGACGTGGTGAGGTGTAATAATGTAGAAATGTCTTCTGATTCAGTTGAGGTGTCCCGTTATCTGCCAACGACTTTGCCTTGATCAACTGCTCCATGAATGGATAACGGCAGGCTACACCACAAATGCGTAGTCCGGGAGCAATATATTTGAGCAAGGGAACGACTAGCGTGTCTGGAACTTCCCCTCTCCTAGTGGAAGTTACCTTTACTTAATATTAACTTTTAGAACTCGCTCTAACTGCTTAATTACATTCTCTTGTTGACCATGAATTAAGTCATAAACGTATCCTGTTGAGTAGAATAACGAGAAGCCACATAACAAAACCACTATTATCAACATATGATATGGCTTTGTCGTAAATTTCACAGTGTGACGTATGAAGAATGCTGTAACTCTGTCATTAAACGCACGATTCAAGTTGACTGATAGCATGTGTATTAACAGAATGAAAAGAAGAACGTTAGGCAACAGGCTTAGAATATATCCAACACCTATTATGCCAAACCTAGCCACTCCCTCAACACCCGCTGTACTAATGAAATCTGATAAACTCAGTGTCGATATCAAAGAGGTATTTTGTTTAGACATAACAACAAGTTGAATACAGTCGAAAATCAAAACCCCAATTAGTTGTAATGTCCATAAGCGATTCAGATTGTCATAGCTATTGTTCCTGTATAATTTAACAGCAACGGTCAAAGTACCGACTACTCCAATAACAATCAAACTTGTCATAAAGTTCATTAATTCGGAATGATACTTTACATATAGATAAGATAAAACAACTGCAACAACTGCAATGACACCAAAGATAGAATTATCATCCTCCGATGATGATTTTCGATTGTTTCCAGGACTTCTTCTATTTCCATCAGGGTAGTGAACAACAACTGTTTGTGTTATGTACTGCACACTTTCTCTGACAGTTGTTTGATTGTTAATCCCATCGTTCCGACTCTTTTGAGCCAAAATCAAACCAGAGATTAAACCAATCAGTATATCTTTTATCATGTCTATCCAGTTATGTTCAAGATAGTTCGTAAACCAATCAACCATGAAGCCCCTCCTAATTTTTAAAATGAAGAGTGGGTCTCATATAACCCACCCTTTTAAACTAGTTTTCCTTACGAACACCTTTGAATGAACCACCAGATGTTTTTTGGTCCAAGAACCGTCCAGTTGTAGCATTTCTTTTAACGAAATTTCCGTTTGGTGCTAGGAACTGAGTGCGATTTGTTACAGCACCTTTACGGAAACCGCTGCCTGTATTGTTAGCCATGTTTTTCACCTACCTTTTATTAAAGGATTATAGGAAAAGGACTCCCCTGCCACGGAATCAATCTTTTTTTCTAACCTCTATTTCTCTGTCGACTTATCTTTTTCTTTTTATCAAGATAAGCTTGATGTTCTTCATCAAAAACTTCGAAGCAAATCACTTCGAGACCTAATTGGCTTGCATAAACACGTGTACCGTCTTTTCGAATAATAAACTTACGGCATATCATCATATTTATCATTCCTTTCATAACAAGATGGATTGTCGAGACTTGTCCATCGTAGTATCATGAAATCACCACTAATTTCATAGGCAGGCATGATGGATTCGTTGCTGTGAAATCGTGGGTTCTCGACAGAACCTACGATTTTTTTATTTTGTTCATCATTTCACCTCCTTCGATTTCAAATTTAATTTTGAAATCCGTTTTGATTATAACTCTCTTTTACAGAGAGTTCAATTGTAATTTTGAAATCCATTATTTTAAAAAGGAGGTTTCCCTCCATTAATAAAATAGGCTGCGGTAAATGTATTGTCTACCGCCTTCTTCAAGCAGTACTTCATACCTTTGCAATAGTCGCATTTCATTTAATTTATTAAGTTGCGTACTTGTTAGATTAAGCTTTTTGTCCAAACGATCAGCAATATCACGTGCGGTCACTTCCCCAACCTCATGTGCGATTTCAAGAATTTCTCTAAGTGAATCACCGATACTTCCAATAATGGCTATATCATTTTCTTGCTTGCCAACCACAGTTACGTTCTCTTCTTTAAGAGTTAAGTCAATGTTATAGATATGGTCGTGTTCTTTGTTTAGATTCATTAATACCAAATACTTGTCATCTGTTTTGTAATGCTTAATGAATTCTTGTATAGGTTTTACAATAATCTCATCTGCCCCAGAACCGTTTATCCCCTCAACTTGATTCATATCATAATAAAAAACGGTTCCAGCAGGAGCGCTATTCATCTGGTCCATCAATCTTTCCCTAATCGGAATTAACTTAGGTCTGTAAAGTAGATTTACTGTCTCCTGCCCTTCACTTAGTAAATTTAAATACACCATAATTATCCACCATTCCGTTCGACTTCAAATTCATAATTGAAATCTTTATAATTCTATTATAACAATTTTAGTGAAGTCAAGTCAAGCGTTTACTACGATATAGTAGTACGTACCATTAAAATAATTCCCACTATGAATGGGCTCCACTTTATCACTAAAAACCTGATATGCCTTTTTATGAGTTCTCAAATAGAACTTTGCATTGTTCAACATTAAAGCAACATTCCTTACATCAGGTAAGCCTTTGCCTCTGCCTTGATGACCACGTGAAGATGCTGTTGTAAAGATAGCTTGCCTTACTACATCATCATCATCTTCTGAATCTATATGAGGTTCTAAACTCTCTACAATGCCTATTCCACTATCACAGATAGCAATACCCATTTTTCCTTTGCTATATGATTGTACACAATAATAACAGGAAATCTCGTCTCCATCCTTGCCATGCTCAACCGAATTTAGCCCTAATTCAGTCACGATACGACTAATACGTGAAACTTGATTTTGAGCTATTCCTTTATTTCTCAAAATCCGCTTTAGAGAGCTATCGAATTTCTCAACATCAGTGTCAGAACTGCACAAGGTGATTTCGTTTAAAGAATCTTCTTTGTTATTACGCTTCCTACCATATAAGAATCCCATGTTCAATTCATTTTCAAATGTTGAACGCACATCATCAGGACATAATTGAAAAAAGTTCATTCGCTCCATATAGCTAACAACATTCGTTTCCTCAATTCTAGGAACGTGAGGAACTATCGTATCCAAATAGAAATATTTGTCTAGGAAACGTAAGGTTGATAGTAATGTCGTGCAACCCAATGGTGACACATAATTGAGCTGCGATAAATCAACTGTAATCCTATTTCTCATTTTCGATAGATGGTAACTTTGAGCGCATAAGTTTAGCCAATTGTGTATTTGATGGATATCTCCTAACTTCTCAGAAGCTTGTAGCAATTTATCATACCTTTCTAGCCTAAATTGCTTGTCCGATAAGCAATTGCACCATGTGAGATTATGTGAGACTTTAAATAAATTTATTATTATTCCCTCGCCAATTCTTACGCAAAAATTTTCTAAACTCATACCCTTCAATATCTAGCTCACCAACATGGTCAGTTACTATGACCTGTGGTCTAAACTGGGTCTTCTCTTCTATCATTTCGATTTCTTCCAAGATTGTTTTATAAATTTGTTCGACCTTTTGGAAATCATTCGATTTTTCCTCTACGTCTATAATTATCTTCTCAGGGAAATAAACCTGGCTTGGTTGGTCTAAGAACAGTATTGGTGGGATTGCTGACTTGTCTTGTATCGCAAAAAAATGTAAAAAACCAAGAAACAAACTCACATGGCACGCAAGCCAGTTCGCTCCACTTCCCATTTCACTGAGGTATACCCTCGACTTACTTTCTTTATCATGGTGAAATAAATCAAACGATTTCAAAAGAAAATTCATATCAGCTGGTCTAAACTCTTCTTCAAAATCAAGTTTTTCAATAACTCTGCTTATGTTTGTTTTAAAAAATGTTTCTGCTTGGGAATAAAAAGAATGTAGATTATAACCATCAATCAGCTTGTTAAGTTCATTTATTCTTATTTCATCGGCATTAACATTTTCACGCAAATTTACGAGCTGTTCCTCGATTTTCTTACATTCAATTTCTATTTCTGCTCTTGCATAAATCACTTCTTCATCCAGCTTCTTTGTTTTCTTCCATCGTTCAGTTATCGATTCTATTTTACTTATTTCACTACCAAGCCTTCTAATTTCACTGCTTAGTTTTTCTTTCTCCATGCTTAGATTATGAATTTGCAAATGAAACTCATTTCCTTGACCTTTTACACTGGATAATTCATCTTTAAGCCATTTCTTAGAATCATTCAAGGTAATAATTTTCTCTGATAGAACCTCAACGCCTTGTCCACATACTGGACAATCATAACTTGCATTATGATTTAGGGAATGGTTTAGTATTGCTTTCAGAGACTTTAAGTTAGATGAGTAATTCTGTCCATAGCCATGACTAAGTTCTAAATTACTAATACTCATTTCAATATCGTATCTATTTTGTTTCAGCTCTTCACGCTGTTTTTTTAAGTTCTTATATCTGTGTTCCATCTCTTCTGATAAATAGCTCTCCCTAGTAAAGTCGGGAAGGTTCTTTCTTAAACTTAGCAGTTTATGTAGTGATATATTATCATCTAGCGTCCTGCCAACTAACATATAATAACGTTTGAACGTATCCAGCAAATCCCTTTTAATTTTATCAGTCGACTTACTAAATGACTGTTGTAATTTTTCAGTTCTTTTCTGTTGTTTTAAAAGTTCATCTAATTCTAATCTATAATTATAGTATTGTTGGTCCACCCATCCTGCAAAGACTGGGAACTGCTTAATCGTCTGCTCACGTTTTTGGGAATCTTCAAAACGATAGAATAAAGTAAATTTACTCGCAACTAAGTTTTGGTGTTGAAACATATACGAAGTCATATTTCTGACAGATGGTCTTGGTTCATTCTTAAAAGCATCTACGGTTTCAGTTGATTTTGTAACTGCAATACCAAATTCTTTCCCTAATTCAATTTTTGCTTGGTCTAAACTCATCACATTTTCTTCTGTAAATATTTCCATTGATAACTCTTTCGGTACGATATCCACGGAAGTTCGATACAAGTGCATTTGTTTTCTACCATCATCATCAAATCGTTTTCGTGCTACAACCAAATGGTACGTTGGGAATTTTAGAATAAGCGCAAATATGTAACCAAACTTTGTCACTTCACCTTTTGGAATCGTTGATTTTGAGCTACCAAGACAGTAATCAATGATTTCAAGTAATGCGCTTTTACCACTTTTAGATTCACCAGTTATTACGTTCAATCCATCAGTCAAATCAACATGCCGTTTTTCGCCTTCTATATTGAATGCCAATATTGATTTAATGTATAAATTCATAAAAGCGTTACCCCCAACAATCGATATACATTCGAAATTTCCATTCTTGAGCATAGTAAACCCAGATAGTGCGCAGCTCTAATAAAGTCCTTTACATTTTTATTTAGAATATCTTTATAATCGATGTTATGTGTAATTTGGATACCTTCCGCACTTAATGAGATTCTTCTTTCATTCACAGCAATTATGAAAGATTGATTAGTCAATTCTTGAAAATACAAAACCCTATCTTGAAGTCCACCTAATGCAGCTGTTCTTTCCACATCATCGACAAATAAACTTCGTAAGGAACTTCTACTCTGTGCTGATATTAATAATTTACGAGATGGTCGATAATATATTATTGGTAAAACGATATATATGAGATTAAAGGGAACAGCTGGTTTATCATACCCCGCAATAAAACTATGAATGATTCTACTCATGAAAAATGGATTTAGAGTAATGTTCTGAATATGGTCGACATATTCATATTCCTCATCTACTTTTACCTTGTGACGTTCCATGAAAAGCCCCTCTCCTCGACCACTTTGTGAATAATTCCTCTTTGAAAGTATGGTCTATTAGGTTTAACAGAGTGGTAATCAGTTGCTGGCATCTCCATAGCTTTATCATATAACCTTTTTGACTTATAGATAATGTCATCCAAATCCATCTCATCACATTCATCTTGGAACGATGACTTGAACTCAATTAATGAATCTTTAATGTCTCTCTGAAATTCGCCTAAGTCTAGGTTAAATGTAGGATTATTCATGCATGAATAAAATATTGCCTCTTGCGCCCTCCAATAATTGGCGATGGCAGTCGGAATCTTTCCATCATATTTAATGTCCTTGATTTCCTGTACAAATTTCCTATCCTTAAACGTTTCTGTATCTTGTGGACCATCGGGTGTATTGGGTGGTAATTGTAAACCACCTGATGTATTTGTATATCTATTCCTCATCTCACATGCAAGCGATTCAAAGTCCTCGCATGTAATTTCCCATTTATGAGGTTTATTAACCGGGAGGGTCAGTATATAACCCATTAGACTATTAATAAAATGCTTCCTGTCATTTCTCTTAATGCTTTTAAAAAAGCCATTTTTCAAGATTTTTTTCTCGATATCTACTACATTTGTCTGATTTGTATAAAGTTCCGTTTTTTCTAAGATACACAGAATAATCTCTACGTCCTGTTTGAAAATTTTATCAAAGACTGGACGAAATCCTTTTTCTGCTTTTTTATTTTCAAGACCAATATACAACAATATACATAGTCTCTCATGAGCTTTAAGAGAATTCCATGCATATAGCTTATTCTGTTCATCAATAGTAGAGGTGGTATATAAAATTAGCTTCTTAAAATTTCTCATATTTTGGTGATATGCCACCCAGTTCTGTAACGTTTTCCAAAAATCGATATTACGGTCATTTAGTGTATGCTCATTTTCATGATGCTTAACCTCAATGTTCTTGGAATTATTATTAGAGACAACTGAAATATCTCCATATTTTTCAACAAGAATTGTTTCGTTTTCTTCTAGTTCGAGGCAATGGGAAAGAACAACATAGTAATGATATATATCACCTAGTTTGGTTTTCGTGTCATCATTTTTTTGATTGACCATTTTAGTAGTCGCCAATAAGTCCACGTCCTTTGCACTAGAAGTTATAGTCCAATAGTTCGACATAGAACGGTTAATTTCCTGCATTTACTTATTAACCCTACATGTTACTTTACATCCAGTTGACATTATGGGCGTTTGTTTGCTTAATGAATCCGAATTAACTACCATAACTGGAAATAGTTCAGTAAGAATATCTAACGTTTTAGAACTATCTCGAAAGTTTAAGGAATACATAAATATTTTCATTCCTTTTGAGCTCAAGCTTTTTGAGATTTTCAGATGGCAACATTATGTAGTGACACCGATGGCAAGCCCTTTAAAGCAACACTTATAATACCCAATAGATAAGAAGACAGGTTTGTTTTCCTGTATCCAATTCGATAGTTCAATAACTAATTTATTTACAACTGAACTGTAACCCCGTTTGTAGACACATAATAAAAGATCCACCCGAAAAAAGATTTTTCGAACTCATAAGTTTCATATAGAGGTTCCGATTAACGGAAAGATGCACATATAATAGAACAAAGGGAACCCCGGCGCCCATTAGTGCCTCGAGATTCCCTTCTAAATTACCGCCCTCTATCTCAGCAGTTGAACACCGCAATCTATTTTATAATTGCAGCTTTCCGCCCTGTTGCTGCACCACTATGCCGGCAATGACATTCCCCAGCTCACAGGCCTGTTGCAGAGAATACCCTCTGGATAGTCCCGCGATAAAAGCGCCCGTGTGCGCATCACCTGCACCAATCGTGTCGACGACCTTCACCGGCTCCGTCTCTGCGATACCCTCTTCATCCGGTGAGCAGTATAGGGTGCCTTCGCCGCCCAAGGTGACAATAACAGCCTCGCCCGTCCGCCGAACCAGCTTGGCGGCGGCTTCCTTTGCATCATTTTCCCTCATTATCCCCTTGATCTCGGACTTGTTGGCATGTACGATCGTACCCATGCTGAAGATTCTCTCCAAGATCGACGTCTCCAGAAATTCTCCACGCGGACCCGGATCAAAAACAATCTTCCCAGCCGATTTCCGGCGGCTTAGTGCGTCCAGGATGACGGGACCCGACGTTCCTTCCAGTTCGTAACCGCTGACGTAGAAATAGTCATAGCTGTCGAGATCCAATGTTTCGAACCAGCTGGCATCCCATCGTATTTCAATCCCGGGAATGGTAATGAAAGTCCGCTCTCCGTCACGCTCCACGATCGACAGATTCCAGCCATTGTCGCCGGAAGCGTCCTCCAGCAGCACGGGCACGCCGTCTTTTTGCAGCTGGGCTTTGACGATATCGCCATAGCTTCCTTTTCCCACCGGGGCAAACAGGTTGTAGTTGACATGCAACTGGTTCAGAATGTTAGATACGTTGTAGGCGCAGCCGCCCACAACGGTTTCTTTGTGCTCTGCCATAACATCCTCGGCCGTTTTCGGCAGCTTGTCAAGCTGGATGATGACATCGACCACAGCCGCGCCTATAACGAGAATTTTACGGCTTTTGTCTGATTTTGCACGCTCAAGTAAATATTCATTCATGTGATACCCCTCCTTGCTTGGACTTGCCATTCAACTGACTCAATATAATCGTTGCAACCGCACTCGCCGCGAAAGCGAGCAGCACACCGAGACTGTTATCCTTAAAGATTCCTGTCGCGAACGGGCCGCTGAAGAACGAAGAGTTGGTGAACAGGAAGCCCACAATTACACCGATAATCCAGCTAGTCACACCATTGTAATTAAAAGCTTTGCCCGTAGCATTCTCCAGCAATCCTGCGTCATAGCCCGTCTTGCTGCGCAGCAGCACATAGTCGAACATAAAGGTCGCCGCCCAGGCCGCCAGGCCGATGCCGAGGATACCGAGGAACAACTGGAAATTCATGAGGAAATCCTCCGAAATAAACAGTACATAGACCGGAATCAGAATCATGATCAGAGCGTGAATAGAGATCGCCACTTTATCGCTGACCTTGATATTCAAGGTCTCCATGTTTACACGAGCCGATTTCAGACTGATGATGCACTGCGGAATCAGGCCGCCGAGCGCTGTAATGAAGTACACCACCGTCATCCATTTGGGCAGCGCATTTCCAATGGCCTGAATCGGGTTGGAAGCGGAGACGAGATCCGGCACCGAAGTGCTGAGGAGAATCCCCACGCCCATAATGAAGAACAGCGGAATGAAGGCACCAATCGTCACACTGGAGAGTACCTTTTTGCCGGAATTGGTCGGATTCTGGTAAGCGCTGTAGTCAGCGGCGGCAATGGACCAGCTGATGCCCGTTCCCGCAATGATGATGGAGAGCGCCGGCAAAAATCCATTCAGCCAGTCGCCGTTGCTCATACGAAACAATGCCGTCCAATCCGTTTGGGGAATGAGAATCACCAGGATCAGGAAGGTCAATGCCCCAAACACATAGGTGAAGAAAGTTTGTACCTTGACAAGAACATTTTGCCCAAACAGATTCGAAGTCAGAATCAACAGTACAAACAACGCCAGGCTAATAACCGTAAGTACCGCCGATTGCCCCATACCAAACAGTCCAAACAGAGACATTAGGGTCAGTGTTCCTGTAATAACGTTCACTGCTAGCCAGCCTATTAGACTGAGCCAGCCGAGCAGGTTGGGAATATAGTTACCCTTGACACCAAAGACGGCTCTGGACAACACAAAGGTTGTCCCCCCTGACTTGAGGCCTGACAAACTTAGATAACCCACAAGCGCAAAAGACAATGCGCCTGCTGCAGCCACCAGCACCGACTGAATAAAGCTTAGATGATAGCTGACAATAAGTGCTCCGTATACGACACCCAGAATGCCGATATTACCGGCAAACCAGATAAAAAACAGTTCCTTGGGACTTCCGGTTCTTTCTGCACGCGAGATAAACAGTTCAGAATTCGAATTGGACATTTTCATACTCCCCCTAAAATTAAGCTTCAGTGAGTTAATGCTGTGCTCTGAACGCAAGAATGTGATTGGCATAGTGGGACAGATCCACACCGTTGGCTTCGTCAATCAATGCTCTCCATGCAGGATCAATGGCCTCCGCTCCCGTTTTGGCGCCGCAGATAGCGGCCGCCATCGCTCCGATGGTATCTGTGTCACCGCCCAGATTCGCACACAACAGGCTACACCGCTGCGGTTCCTTGGCATAATAAGCAATGGCGAGCGCCGCCGGGACGGATTCACTGGTGATGACACCGCTACCGATGACATCGTAGATGACCTGCAAAAATTTCTCGTCTTGACCTTCATATTGATCAGCGTATTCCAAGGCGAGCTTCAGCCGGGCCGGAAGAGAGGCACTGTAAGTCTCCGCGCCGTATTTCTTCGCTTCCTGATAAGCCGAGACGGCATCCGCCATAATATCCTCCCAGGACTTGTCGGCAATGGCAGCTCCGACTGCTGCGGCAACCATTGAAGCTCCCCCCACAGCCACGTCCGTGGAATGCGTCACTTTACTGATGTCGAACACAAATTTGGACAGCTTCTGATGCTCTTCGGGGAGGAATAATCCGCCAACAGGAGCGATACGCATCGCGGCACCGTTCGTTTCCGCCTTGGAAGTGAATTCGGCAGCATCCTTGCCTTCCTTCAGCGCCAGCAGAGCGGCTTTGGAGCTTGGCCCAAGAATGTTGTTGTCAAAAGCATTCAGTCTTTCGGCCCATTCCAGCAGGTGCCGTCCAATCACAATCGTATCCGGGACGAAATCGCTTTCAATCAGTGCATCAAGGATCAGAAGCGCCTGCGAGGTGTCATCCGTAAATTGGCCGCGGGTAAAGTTGCACGCCACATCATTTTCCTTCGGACCGTCAAGAAAATCCGTAATTGTTCCAAAGTACGCCTTCACCTTGTTTCTGCCCCACAGCTCCGAAGGCATCCCCATGGCATCGCCAATGGCCATTCCGTATAATGCGCCAAGAATTTTATTTTTCATGATTATCTCTCTCCTATCTATTTAAATGCGGCAGTTCTACGATTCCAAACTTTCCCTTTGTTACTCTTTTTCCTTATGTTGTCTTTCAATTCAATCCAAATGATAATTACACATACGGTTGTACGTATGAGTTGTCTTTTAAATGAAGCCGAGATCACTCGGCGTTAGATTTGCGTCACAACTTTAAACTCCACGTTCGGGCCATAAATGACTTCTACCTTTTCCACCTCGGTTCCCTTCTCATCCAGCACACTGCCTTTGGCCATGATCAGCGGGAAATCCCCCTCATATTCGAACAGTTGTCTGGTCCGCTTACTGCTGTTAATGGGATGAATACCGAGCGAGGCGTTCTGCGGATAAATACTGTAACGTTGATTCATGATCTGATACAGGGAATGCTCGGAGAAGTCATATTGTTCAATGCCCGGAAAAAGGTTCAAGGGAACATAGGATGTGTCCAGGGTCAACCACTTGATGGTCGTCTCCCTGCGGGTTCCGCGAAGCCGCACCAGATTCATAAAAGATACCCCGTCCAGGTTAACGATCTCCTTCTTCAGGACACGCGAAACGGGAATCTCATTCTTCTTCCGCGCATATTCCGTAAAGCCGCTAAAGTTCCAGATGTTATGCTTCATTTCCCGCAGGCACACCATCGTGCCCTTACCGTGCCTCTTTACCAGAAGCGCTTCGTCCACAAGGCCGTCAATCGCTTTGCGGATCGTGGTCCGCGTGACCTCATACAGCTTCATCATTTCCGTCTCGGAAGGAATCGTCTCTCCTTCCTTGTACTTCCTGCTGATGATATCATTTCGGATCAGGTTCTGCAGTTGAACATACAGCGGAACACTGTCGTGTTTGTTAAGCATATTGCCTCCTTAAACGCAACCACGGAAAAGAAATCAGGTCACAGAACACATCTGCAAACGCCTGCTGCTTACGTGATTTAACGCTTTCATATCATGATGGATGAGCTCATCCACAACTCATACGTATGAGTTAATTTCAATATATCAGGTTCTTTATCTTTTGGCAATAGCCTGATTACAGCACCACATCTATGCCGTCGAGCCTTTTACCGCCTCGGTTATAAAGCACACCACATGATTTAGCAACCTAAATAAGACAAGAAATGTGTTAAAAAGGAAATGTTAATTCCAAACTTTAAAATTAACAATAATGTCTGCTATCTATCGTAGACGCCCAATAATTAATTGATTGATTTTCTCGAACATCTCATCAATGACAGGTACGTGTGGATTACCAACGTCAACTATACCCAATAGATAAGAAAATGGGCTTATTTTCTCTTCTCGCTGTTTCAAATTCTTCATCACTCCAAGGGGACCATTTCACGGGATTGTAGGCATGTTGGAGCAAATATGGGGATTTCTCAGCGATTAATCTATTAGTTCTCATAGGGCAACACCTCCTTGGGTTTTGGGTTTATTAGGGATATATTGAGCTCAGCATAACTAAAAAAAGAAAAACATACTATTCAAAGCTTCTTTCACCCCTATACGAGTGAATGTTTTTCGATGCCAACAAAAATAGGCTGTCCTAAGTTGTTTAGGGACAGCCTATTTTTCGAATAAATGTTGTTTATTAATCAATGTACTAATCATTTAACATATTTTATTTTCCCTTTAATAAAGTGGATTGATCTATTTTCAATTTATCGATCCGTCCAATTTTCAGATTAACTCTTCCGCTATATTCTAAAATGAAATTATTTTTGAAATAAGACAACAACTTAAAAACAACGAATAAGAATTAATACTTCACTCGTGCTAGCTGCTCCTCCATCGAGAAATTGCCCACCTAGCCTTGAGTAGAATAACAATTTTTAATAAAAAAATCAATACATAGAAATAATTCGCCTTCCTCGCTACTCGATATGGGTAAAGTAGACTGCGATTTTAGCGAATACCGTAAATTTTCCACGGAGTATAGCGAAGAGCCTTATTATCAATGCAGACATGTGTGACTCCTCAATTTAACTCATCTTTTGCCCTCAAAATAAACAATATTTAACCTTAACACGGCAATTACTTTTTCATCAATCTAAAACCTAATCAGTTTAAGATAGAGTATTTTCAATAAATTTTTCTAAAATACTTAGCATATTATTTTTTCTGTTTGTTTGTATTTTATACCCCAAGTAATCAATTCTTACACATAAATCGTCAATATACCCATCCGTCGATTTATTAGAATAATATAGTCTACTATTGTATCCTTCAGAAATATATTTTAATAACTCATTATCAAAAACATCCCAAAAATTTTTAGATAAGTATTCAGTTAATTTAAATAATAAAAAGTCATATATTTCTTTATTATGTACGAATTTATTTTCTTCAATATAGTAGAACACACTCTCAATTTTAATAAAATCTGACAAAATTATCAATGTTTCAAAATTTAAATTATTTATTAAATCATAGTGTAGCTTGTTTAATTCAATTTTTTTATGGGGGTAGGAAAAAAGATAATCTAATATATTTTTAAAATAATATTCATCAATGATATTTCTTATATTTGACAACTGGAAAATTAGTTGAATTTTAAATTTTTCCTGTAACTGAATAGAAGATTGAAATACACTATTAGGATCATATTTCCCAAATATATATTTAAATGAAATAAGTGTCCCATAATTTAAATAGTCTGTTTTATCACATTTCTTAATTATGGATTCATTTATTGGCACATCTATATTAGTAAAAATCAGTTCAATCAGAGAATGAGTTATTCTATGTCCAATATTAGTTTCCTTAATTATTTTCGAAATCATATTAATATTATCTTGAGAAAAGGCTTTTTTTCTATCAAAACAGTTAGATGAGATGAATTTTCTGAAAAATAATATTTCTTTCTTCCATTCACAAAAACTTTCACCATAACCAGTATATAAAATACAATAGGATACATAAGCCATAATATAACTAATTCCCAAAAATTTAAAATACTCTTTTATATTTTTTTTATTGATTTCATTATTTTCTAAAGAACAAATATAGGTAAACAAATTGTGCCTTATACATTCTTCTATATCATCTTTGTTACTATATATTTTTATATTTTCATATAGTCCAAAATTATTCAATATATTGGTAAGTGTGGTATTGTCTTGTGGCGATAACTTACTCAACTTTTTTATAATTTTTATTATAAGTTTGCAATATTTATAGATCATCTTATCTTTTAAATGTTGTGGGATTTTTTCATTATCATGTCTTGATGAATTATATAATCTATTTATAGCGTGAAGATTTCTCAACATTTTGCTAAATTTAACCATGTCTTCTTCAGAATTAATATTATTCAAAATAGCTTTTGGTATATCAAGAGGTGTTATTAAATTAGCATAATATTTTGACATAAATGAAAATTTCATTTTATCATCTATTTGTTCACATTTACTATAAATAAAATTTTGTTGTAACTCAAATACTTGTAACATATTATCAAAAGTTAATTCAATTTCATTTTTTCCGTATATGTCCCAAAAGTTCAAGTTTATTCTACTTAAATTAATCAAATTTGAATATAATTTCGCCTCTTCTTTTTTTTTCAAATTTTCTTGTAACTCAGCTGGTATATTTAATTCATATGAACTACTATAAGCAGTTTCAGAGATATTAATCTTTGTTAAAAATTTGAGTTTAATCATAATTCCCAATATTTTTTCAGCTATAACAAAAAAGATAGATCTTTTTTCCAATGCAAAATAAGGCGAGTAATATATTTTTTTTATTATTGAGTTAAGCATAACTTCTTGTTGGTTATTTTCAACATTTGACAAATTCGAAAATAATATCTCAAAAAAATATCTATCATTTGATTTAAGATCTTCATGAAACATATATTCGTATTCATTTAAAATATTTTTCTTAATTTTATAATATCTACTTTCTTGAGAAAATAGCAAGTTACTAATTGATATGCTTTTTACAAAAAAGAATATGAATTCAACCATTATAATTAAAATTGTCGCATTAAAAAATTGATCGCATATATTTTTGCCCTGAGTACTTAAAAATGATGATTCCTTGAAATTAAAAACTGAATATAAACACATATATACTAAAAGCAACTTAAACACAATTGAATTAAATATTCTATACTCAATGCTACCTGTTAATGTTGATTTAATTATACTTGTTCCCCAATATGTATCTTTTAGATTTGTTTTTGAATAATTTATCATAAATTGTATTGATGAAATAAAAATACCATACATTGTGAAAATTGCTATTGACAAAATAAGAGTATCAGAACTCGAAAAATCTTTAACTAAATTGCATTTTATTCCCAAAAACATTACAAAATAAATAAAAAATATAACAATTAGTGGTATACCCAGTTTGAATAGAATTTTTATTTTAGAATATTTAAGTGAGAGCATAAATTTCTCGAATTTTCGACTTATACCAATAAACTTCCGATAAAAAATACGTTTACTAATAAATACAATAACTATCATTGTTAATACTAATACAGCAACAAATTTCAAATACAAACTATCCTCTCCATTATGTCTATTTATATTTTGGATTAATCCTCCAAACGAAATTTTTCGTATATATCTCATGAAATCTGTTTTAGTTGGTTATATTTCCAACAACTCTCAGACAAGATTATAGCTTCTTTGCTAAATCATTAAAAGATATCCATAGTTATTGATATAATATCGGATGATTTAGGGTACCATATTATTACGCAAAATAACACATTTTTTGTTAATTTTTACACTAAACTTTTGAACAGTTGAGTAATTAAATTTAATAGAACCTATGGAAATAATTCCACAGACTCAGCTCATCTTACTGATATTCCTTTACTACATTAATTCCATGTATGTCATCTATAAGCCACCGTCTATTTAATCCGGCTGTCATCTCGATTATACACAATCCGCTCCTCCAGCTTTTTCAATGGCTTATTCTTTGCTCGCTCGTTGTCACGGCGCTCTACAACTACCTAAATTACCCAATCGAATGATATACCTACTAAGGCTTAATCAGAAAAAATAATATGCCAGCTACTGCTGGCATTGTCTGAACGGTCAATATATAAATTTGTTATTTTTCCTTCAATACAACATCTAAAATATCGTTAAACCTCAACAAATGCGATCTTTCTTCATGGATTATTTTGACCAATTTTCTGAGATATCAATGTTATCAACAAATCCGTAATAGTGATTATTCCTCTATCTTCCTCGTAATAGTGAATTATTTGAAAGAATGGATGAAAGGAACCAAGCTTCATCCGTGAATACATTAAGGGTAGATTTAATAAATCAGTTTCAGGTTTTTGTTAATGATGAGCAACTTATTGAAGGCTGGAATCAGCGCTACGCCAAGCAAATTCTTATTTATCTGGCATTAACCCCCTCCGTAACAAGAGAACAACTATGTGATGATCTATGGGGGAATGTCCCGACCGAAAAGCTCGGCACAATTTAAGGATATGCTTAACGCATCTACGAAAGCTTATTAAGAACGATGAATACCATTTTCTTATTTTAGACAAAGAACACATCTACTTATGCGAGAATATTGAATGTGACTTAACCGCATTTATTAAAATACTTAGCTTTTTCAATAGCTAGTTTTAGTCCATCCATATACTCTTGAAACAGGCTCCATAATTTTATAATGGTTTTAATTGCTTGATTAAAGCATGCTTGCAAAGCGCAGACTCTTAATTTATTGAATATATCCTAAAACATATCTTGTTATTACGAAAAATGCGCCAATAACACTTATCCAAAATCCAAAGACTAGCAAGCGATATTTCTTAGCTGCTGTTTTTGCCAAGAAATAATTTTGTTCAGCCATTTTTTCATTTATTTTTATTATATCTAAAGACATAACATCATTGACATAGTCAATCGATTTATCATATTGAACAATATTATCCCAAAAGATAATACCTCTACTAGCCCTGAATTTTGTTCTAGGTAACACTACACTTACTAAAAAACCTATGCCTACTAACAAGATTAATATCCCCAAAAATCCTATGAAGTCTGAGATAGGATATAATTTACTCGGTGAAATTAGATCAATTGTACTCTTTATCAATAAACCATTTATGCCTATTATTACTCCTGCTTTTGCGTCTGCAAACTTAATATAGTCACTGAGATATACCATTTCATGTTTATTAAATTCTAATTTGAACATTATCTCCACCCTATCTGGATGAATTTCAAAATTTCCCTAAATATGTTTTATGTTTATTTTGTTAGTGTATGAGTAACAGATAGCCTTTTAAGACCACGCATGTTGTCATTTATAAAGATTCCAAACTTATTCACAATTGATTTATCGTCGCTTGTTACAAACGAACATATCATATGATGGTAACCATTGTATGCGGTTGATTGTAAACATTCATATTGCCCATCATAATTAGTCATAGGGAATTTCAATGTCCCTTCACCATTGTTACTTGCTTCTTCACCTGTATTTTCCACAGACCATTTAATATTTCTTGGATTTATGAGCTTCGTTATCAACTGGAATTTCAATTCAAGTCCTTTTTCTAGAGCCTCACTGTTACTGTGATATTCAAATTCCTGTCCATCCTTCACAACATAGCATTTAACTTCAAAGTATTCTGGAGAAGATATATTATTAGAATCATCATTCACTTGGTAGGGAAAATCCTTCAAATAATTATTCCAGTGAAATAATCTCATTGAGTATGCTGGATTTTGAAGAATATATTTATCTTCAACTTGATTATAATTTTCTTGATATATTTTCACATTTAAATATTTTTCGGGCAAATCTAAATAATTGTAAATATTTTCACCAATCATTATACCATTACCATTAGCTTTCGACTGCAATTTTGCGGCTAGATCAGTGTGGATACTTGTTGTAGTTATTTCAGTAACGTTCGCTATTCCATATCTTGACCACAGTACATCACCATCGTCTCCTACATCAATTCCTATTCGAATTTTTAATGGATCAAGTCCATTTGCTTCAAAAAATTCTGTTAACGTTGATCTATTGAAAGATTGCATTAGAGATGCAGCGTTAATAGCATTGATTATAGCATCTGCTTTTTTCATTTGCTTATGCCCAAAAAATGCAAAGACTGCATCGCCTTGTAGTCTATGAATATGCCCATCAAAAGCTTGAAATATTTCTATAGCCGACCTCAAAATAGCATTTTTATAAAGTCTCACTTCTGGCAAATCGAATTTCAATCCCAGTCGAGTGGAACCGGAAATATCCATAAATACCGAAACTATATAATGGTACTCACTATCTTCACCTTCTAAATTCAAAAAATCAGGGTGAGGACCTATTGAGTCAGAATAACAACTATCTGGTTTCCCAAATAGTCTTCTTAATTCAATTAATGAAGGTCTAGCATAATCTATTTGTTGATTCGCCGATTCGAAATATGCTGATTTGTTTAGTGATTTGTATAGAACATCTTGTTTATTTGACTCAAACAGTTTATCGAATATTGAATCTATCTTAGCCAAAGAAATCCCCCCCTTAATTCTTACCTACCCCGTTCCGGGGTTTAAAACTCAGTATTTCTAAAACCTACCAAGTTAGTCCTAATAATTTAATTCGACAGACCTATACAAATCCCTTCTATAATCTACAATATTTGCCTTAACAACAATAAGAGCTCAAGCATAATATCACTTGAACTCCAAAAGTTATAATATTTTGTCTAGAGGTTAATGTAACCCCAAACCACTACTGACACACAGCACTCCAAATGTTATGAATGCAAAAAAAACTAAGCCTACCAGCATATTTAAAATTGCTACTTCTATACTTAACATCATTTTCTGCTTTACCACTATTTGTGATACGGTTCCCCGCGATCGATCTTAACTGCCCGTAGTTTAATAACAGAGCCTAAGTGTACATAATTATTAAAATCAATACATTTGAGCAATACTGTCACATCTCATTTATAGATTACAAACCATCAATATTAAGCACTCCACATATGTAGAGACGGTGGAAAGGACTTCCAAAACTACTCACTCTCACCTATAACAAACCGTCAGCTCCACACAATTCCCTTCCCGATTGTACACAATCCGCTCCACCAGCTTCTTCAACGCCCGATTCTTCTCTTAACTCGTCATCGCAGCGCTCCACAACTCCCTAAACTCACCCACCCGCTCATATAACTGCTCCACGGTCGGATAATTCCCTTCATCTACTACTACCTTCCGTAAATCCTTCAACTCTTCATCCAGCTTCTGTATCTGTCTAGACTGGATAGCTTTACGCTCCAAAAATACTTGCTTCGTTATCATGTCCTCTTCATACGATTCATGCAGCTTGTCAAATACCCGCTTCTGCTTTTTCGATTCCTCTTCCTTCACTTCAATTATCGTCTTTTTGTAACGGCTCCCATGAAGTTCAATTTCCCGCAAAATATTTGGATCTACATGAATAATTCGGTCATATAGAGCATTAAAAAAGTCAGCATCCATTACCTTGCCTCGTTGCTCACATTTGCTTCCATCTTTGTACTGGTGATAGCATAGGGCACTCCAAAACTGCCCTTGCTTTTTGTTCTCACCTACTCGGAATCTCATCCGTGAACCGCACTTTTCACAATACAACAAGCCTGATAACGGAAAAATGCTCCTTCTGGAATTCGGGTTCAACATTCTGTTCTTTAGCAACCGCTCCATAGTCGCTTCATGTTCTTCCCGCGTTTTCAGCTTTTCATGTGTTCCCATGACTTTAATCCGCTCTTCTTAGGGTACAAGCTCCACCTGACCACGCTTTTGCTATAAGTGATATAACCATGCCAGCAACCGTTGAACCGTAATGTTTAACCAGCCCTTGTTCTTTCCATCCGGCTTAATGTTGTATGGCGTGGGTATCTTGTTATCCGTCAACCAAATGGCAATATGACCAAGGTTTGTTCCATTCAAATACTTTTCAACAATCGCTCGATAAATTGGACGCTTTGTTTCATCCACCAATACCGACCAGTAGTAAGGAAACGGTGGCTTTCCGTTTGTCCACATGCCTTTCTTGGCTCCTGCCTCTTTCCCCTGCTTCATTCTTCGCTTAATCGTTTTGTACTCTATTCGGGCAAAAATAGACATGAAATCAAATGATACATCGTCATTATCTATTTCCAGATCGTATATCTTGTTCGGTGTAATGATTACCGTCTCTGAGTTAAGGAACGTATCTTTAATCAGTGCCCAATCCTTGTTTTCTCCACGCCCTAAACGGTCAATATCCATGACCACTACGCCATCATAAAGCTGATCTTCAACATGCCGAAGTAACTTCTGCATTTCCTTTCGGGCCTCGATCTTTTCCCCAGAGGCCACTTCTTCATATAGCCTATAGGTCCAATTTCGATTCTCCACCAAGGCCAGAAGGGTATCCCTATGCTTCGAGAGAACATCTTCAAATTCACCATCGTCCCGTGATTTTTTAAATAAACGGCTACGCGTTTAATTGTTTTGCTTTCCATAATAGCTTCTACTCCAAACCTGTTAAATTTTTGCCGCCTTCCAAGTAGAATGTTGAGCATTTTTGATGACACATCATCGAATATGACAACTGTGAAATTTTGGAGACGTATACCAATGAAAAAATGTGAATATGTAATCAAGGAAAGTAATCAGCCATCTGACAAAGCGTTGCGGCAATTTCATGAGCATGTGGTCGAGATATTGAGCCAAACTGTCCAAGCGGAGGCCGAGATAGACATACCTCTCCCCAAAGTGCATCATTCTACGCAAGACAGTCAGAAAACTTAACAAAATAAAAACAAGCCGGAGCGCATGACTCATTCACACTCCGGCTTGTTCTATTTCAGGTTATTTTGAATGAATTCCCGTTCGGACTTCTTCAATACCTTAGTGAATTCTCGAAGGAATACAGGTACATGGAGCGAAGCTTTCTCAATTTTTCTATTGAGCCATCTGCAATCACTTACTTAATAGCTGGGATCATTTGGCTGTTGGTTAATCCGAATTTATTATCGCTACCAGCTGTGCCACAACTTCTTGCTGCTGTTCGCTATCCCCTTATCCAGACACGATCTCTTGTTCTTCTTGAATAATCATGATTATAATGACCTAAACTCTCATCTTTAACGATTTCTGGTACTCACAAGATATTAAACATCATAATGAACGCTGAAAATAAATTTGCACATCCGTGCAATATCCAGCTTGGGATTATCGATCCATCTGAGAACTTTTCGTTAATGTAACCCATCACCCAGCCGATTGTAGCTGTAAATATGGTTATTATCGTTGCATTTAAGATTCCAGTATTAAAATAGAACATTACCCCGTGCAAGCAACCAAACAACAATGCTTGAATTGTGTTTCCAACAAAAAATCCAAATGCAGAAATAGCTCTTTTCCCAATAAAGCCTCTAAATAACATTTCTTCAGATAATCCTGTTTGTACAAAAGCATATAACAAAGCTGCTATTATTCCTGAAATACCAACTCCATAAAATTGGGATGCTGCAATGTCTGACTTATTGGTAAAGAATAATAAAATCACAACTCCAAGTGCCGAAAACAAACTGAATCCCAAAATTAAAAAGGTGAAAAAGCACATTCTATTGTTTATTTTAGGGATTTTTAACCCCATCCACTTCAAAAACGACTGCTTTTTTCTCCCAAATTTAAACCAACATAGGAGAGTGATTACGCTAACAAGAACTACTTGCATGATCGAAGAAACTAAAATAGAAACAGTCATCAGTCATCTGCCCCTCCAAAAACTTGATTTTTCAAAGTCATAATTGCGGATTTTATTCGTTTACATCTTCTTCCCTTTTATATTCTAAAATATCACCGGGCTGACAATCCAGCACATCGCAAATCGCATCAAGTGTGGAAAAGCGGATGGCACTTATTTTTCCCGTTTTTATGTTGGAGAGATTAACATTAGAAATCCCTACTTTTTCTGCAAGTTCATTTAGAGATATTTTTCGATCTGCCATCATGCGATCTAATCTTAAAATAATAGCCATCATACACCATCCTTAAAGAGTTTCATCAGATTGCTGTTGTAACACTCCACCGTAATCAAAAATTTGAGCTAGGCAAAAGAAAACAACTGCAAGCAAAATGAAAGACAGTTCAAATGATACATAGACCTTAACAGTTGGTGCTAATATCTGCATCATTAGTATCTCGACAGATGCGGGAATTATAGCTAGTAGCACCAAGGTATGGGCTTTGAAGATGGTGTCCGTCAGTCAACTAAAACGGTATGGGAACATAGAAATGGAAAAAGCTACTACTCTTTGGATGAAAAGATAACTTCAATCATATATCTGACCAAAGCGCTTTTGGCCAAAAATATATCCGTTGATATCAACCATAGATGCGCATCCGGCACTAAAATTGTCGATAAGAATAAAGCAGTAAATGTAATTGATATTCCTATTTTATTCTTGAAACTACTTGATGAAGAAGTACAATATTGGCAATAAGGCCTCTCACAACGATGTGAAGAAGGGATAAGACTCTTATCGAGTTTACACTGGTATAGTCACAGTCTGGTTGCAAAATCAGAACAGCCCGGTCACTAAATGACCGGGCTGTTCTGATAAGATAGATATAAAATTACAGTATCTAGTTTTCGTTCCCTCTAAGGCCCTCTAGGATCCATAAGCTGCACTCTGAAGCTTACTGGACTTGACATGGCATGAAATCTAAGTTGCTGGCTGGGAGTAATGTAATCATATTCATCTTGGTATTTCTTCGTTGGCTCCCCCAAGGTATTCATGCTTTGCTCCATGGCCAACTGATCAAATTCGCCTAGAGCGATATAATGTATGGTATCTATTCCGTATTCTGCAACTAGTTCTAAATTGTGTTCGAAATACCAAACTGCGACTTTCGAGTCAACCTCAAAAGATTCATCAGGATTACCCAGCATCTTAATGACCTGATTTATATTCATGCCAAGTGTAATACCGTGAATATAAAAAATATCATCTTCCCTGGTAATATTCAGTTTAACTGCCGATGCATTATATTCCAGTAGTTTGGTGATTTTCTCTTGATTAACATCAGGATTGAAATTCCCATCAATCAAATCATTCGCTGCCTGTATAAGCACTGCTTGTGTATGTTTTTCAGCAGCATTAGTGCTTTCAGCTTCTCGTTTCTTAATGGACGGTATGAAATAACTTCGATAATATTCTGGATACTTTATGCTAGCTAAAACCAACTCTTCCTTGGCAATATCAAAATCATATACATCATCCCAATACGGCATTTGGGCATTACCAAATTCCGGTAAATATATTCTGTAGCTAATCACAATCTCTTTCACGCCATTGTTATCAATATCCACAATGAGGGGCTCAATAATATCATCGATCTGTATATTTTTGACGCTACCGTTTTTACGATATTTAATTGTGAAATCACCACGCCCATTGCTCCCTCCACCCGATACAAATGAAGTGTCGATAATGCCGTTCACAGCTATAGACTTTTCTTCACCGCTATTTTGAAGATCTTCTCCAGCCCCATTCTCTAATAAAAAATCATCTTTCACTAAACTCTCATCTTTTATTGTTTCGCCCACTGGATTATCCTTATCATTTAACAACTGATGATTTGCCATAGAAAACGTAAACTTCGTTATAAATCCAAATACAGTTACTCCAACGATTAGTATTATAGCAGCAACAATAGAACTATATTTAGTCACTTTCTTTGCCTTTTGTTTGCTGATTTCTAATTGCCTTTCTCTTTCTTCCTCTGCCTTTCTTTGTCTTTCAGCCTTCCTTTCTTCATTAGCTTTCACATCGTTCCTAATCTTTTCCTCATCGCTATACTCAGTTAAAACATCATCTCTACCTCTTTTACACCTTTTACAAGTGGATTGATCGTCATAATTTAGTCTTCCGGAAACACATACCCATTTATCATCATACTTTTTGGCAAAGTACTTGGCATCCGTTCCTGCACGACCCTTAACAAATTCTAAAAGCATTTTATTCTCTATCTTGGTTAATTCGACTTTTTCTAATTCTGATGAACCCTTATTCCATATCGATTTATCATTAAATAAAACTTTTATTACATCAATTTCTATTTTTCTAATATTTTGAAAATCGGACAGTGGTATCTTGTTGTCAGTTTTTCGTTTTCGATTCTGTACTAAACCCTCTTTAAATTCAATTTCACATTCTAAGCTATTATTTCCTTCCCCAATGGAATCGCCAAATTGGTCATAACAATAGATCGTAGCCTTAAGTCCTTTAACAATTTTGTCTGACACGTTATTAAACGTTAATGAACAGTAAACCATACCAGTGCTTTTGCTTTTATATAATTCATATTCAAGTAATTCTACAGGACATTCTAAATTCACCAACATTTCAACCCCCGAATTAACCATTTAATAATTCCAAATCATCATCATCCTCTGGTTCTGGTTTTTTTCCAATCTTCAAATTTATTCTATGTAATTGTTCTATAATTTCTGATAATCCGATAATACACATTCCTGATATAAATCCTGTAACCCAATAAATGATTGTTAATAACCACACTCGTTCATATGTCTCACTATAGATACCGATATTCACTTTCCCTAATACCACACCTAAAATGATACCCGCTACAATAATAGCAACCCCGATCCATGTAAGTACACTGGCAATCTTATTTCGCCTATCTAACAAGTAAAGCACCACCCATATTAATAGTTATATATTGATAGCTCTAAAAAAGGTCTATATCACAAATGATATGACCTTTTTTAGGACTCAATCATATATTAGCATGAAAAAAAATGTTTACATCTGATCTTTATGAAACATATCAAACTAATATTTGCATTCAAACTGAGTTTGGATTTTGGATCTCATCTATTGGATTTGGTCTCATGCATTTCATTGCTGGCATAAGTATGGTCATCAACTGCAGGAAGAATTACAAGTGCAGTAGTGCCCTCACCCTTGACGCTCAGAAACTCCAATTGCCCATTGATAGCTTGGATAATCCTAAACGTCACCATAAGACCGAGTCCAGTGCCATTCGTTTTTGTAGAGTAAAAAGGGGTTCCCAATATCGCGAGTTCTTCAGATGTCATTCCAACCCCGTTATCACGAATTTTTATACAAACTTTATTCAATTGACGATATGCTTTGATAGAAACTTGCCCTTTAGATCCTGTTGAAGCATCTATTGAGTTTTTAATGATATTCATAACTGCTTGTTTTATTTTAAACTGTTCTGCCTGAATCCATAGGTTATCTTCTGAATCCACATTCAAGTCCACATTCTTCGAATGTGCAAAGGGATCTACAGATTCTTTGATCTGATTTAATATTTCGCATATTGAGACTACTTCAATCGTTTCGATTTGGGGTTTTGAATAATTGAGGAAATCATTAATGATATATTCCATCCGGTTTAGTTCAACCATAGATATTTCCAGATACTGCTTGACCTTCCCTTCCGCATTACGTAACGACAGCTGTAAAAAACCTTTAATAGAAGTTAGTGGAGAACGAATTTCATGCGCCACAGAAGCAGCTAATTGACTGGTTACATTTAATTTTTCAGTACGAATGATTTGTTCTTGCATCGAAATTGCTTTAATGGTTACTTCCATCAAAAAAACAGACATACACATGGAGATCAATTGTATTAGGCAAATCTGAAATGCATTAGATATGGAATAAAACTCGTCCTTCTGATACGTAAAGACGGATGCATACCATGAAATGGTCATTGCAACCAACGTTAAAAATATACAAATGATAAATCGAGTTTTCGGCGGTCTATTATTAAAACGAGAAGCAAAAAGAGAAGCAGCAGCGCAGATAATAAATGAAGCGATGAAACTTATAAAAAAACCATCCGTACCAATAAAAAAACGGCATACTATTAAAAATGCAAAAGAAATCAATCCCCCCATATAGCCGCCATATAAAACAGAGATGATTAATGGAATGCTTCTTAGATCACCGTCAAAGTCATTGGTAATAGTAGTCGGAAAAAGCATGGATAAAACAATTGCCGCCCCGCACATTAATCCCAGAAACATCTTTCGACGTTGGCCCTCATTGTAGAAATTTTTGTTAGTAATACAAACAAATTGGTATATCAATAACGGAAACAAAATACCAATAATATCCAGTAATAGATCTTTTAACATAAAACACCCCCAAGAACTAAATTCGACTTAGGATTGTTTTTTCCTTTTTCTGTAACAGATGGTCGCGCATGAACAGCAGATAGGATATTTTGTGCTGGCGACAAACGTGGCGGGTCCGAGTCTGTAAAATAGATTGTATAGACTCCCAAATCGATTAAAATGAAAGTAATAAAAAGGTTGGGAGAATACATGTGAGTTAACTATCGAAACAACAGTTCTCTAGCTTTCATGACGTGCCTGACGTACAAGCGCTCACGCCTTTGACGGTGATTCTTTCACCGAAAAATCACGTGAGCGCTGATTAAACAAGAGAGAATTATTCAATCATAATTCAAGGCCATTTAATAGTTCATTTACTTTTACGTGTACTAAAAACTACTCGACGTAATCAATCCAAGTTCATTAATTTTAACTTCCGGGTTCGTTGCCACCCGTTTAATTATGGAAATAAAATGTTTTTGAATCTGCTCTACTGTGGATAAATCATAAACATTGGCATTGTACATCAATATGATCTTCATCTGCTCATGGGGCTTTACGATCAATGTAAAGTCAAAGCTATTGTGTTCTGTACCCTCAACATTCACAATTTCGAGCGGTCTTTTACCCTTTTTGCCCAAATTCTCCATTTGCTCTTCTACAGGAAAATTCTGATAGACAACAACATGGTTAATTAAAGATTGTTTTTGCTGGGTTAGATTTTGAATATCATATAAGGAATACGTATCGTATGCATGTGACTCAACGGCTTGTGCCTGGTTCCTTTTCATAACTGATATAAAAGAATCTTCTCCCTTAGCGTGAATACGAACAGGGATTGCATTGATAAATAAACCAATCATACTTTCGATACCAGGAATGACAGGCGGTCTGCCTGATACAACACTTCCGAATACAACATCGCTGCTTTCATTATATTGCTGTAGCAAAACACCCCAAGCCGTCTGCACTAACGTGTGAATCGTAACCTGATGCTGCTCCGCTACCTGTTTCATTTGCTGGATCAGTACATCATCCAAATAACAGTTTAGTGTTTTTGAATCTTGTCTTTCATGCTTCGTTTTGATTTTTTCTCCAGGTAATTTCGTTTTCCCTTCATAGCCTTCCAAGTAATGACTCCAATATGTTATGGCTCCTTCATTGTCTTGCTGTTCCAACCACTCAATAAATTGACTATACGGTGTTAATAAAGTCATTTCAGGTTTTCTGTTCTCCCGAATCGCAAAATAATTTTCGAAAATTTCTTTGCTTACAAGAGACATACACCAGCCGTCCATTAAAATATGATGAAAACTCCATATGACGCGGTATTCTTCATTCTTTGTTCGTAAGACAGACATGCGTATTAAAGAATCTTGTTGTAAATCAAATCCTCTTTCCTTATTCTGTTGGATATAATCGTCAACATACGCCTTACGTTGAAACTCATTCGTATCCATTAAATCTTCATAGTTAAATTCAAATTTCTTCTCTTGATAAACAATTTGCAACGGGATGTCCATGAAATCACTATAAAAATTAGTTCTTAATATCGCATGTCTTTGCATTAAATGATCCAAGCTCTGTCCAAAAGAGGCAACATCGAAATCCCCACGCATGTCAAACATGATTTGCACAAAATAAGCTCCCGAAATTGGATTTCGTACACTTTCGTACAGCATTTCCTTCTGCAACGGTGTTAGTGGATACACATTTTCAACCTGACCGATGTGTTGGGTTTGTTCCACTAATTGATCCAATTGATCAATGGTTAATGACTTGCATGAAATATCGCTTGGTGTAAGTTCGTTTTGTTCTTTCGCAACACAATGTTCAATCACTTCATCGAGACTTTCCTTATAGAAACATGCCAGCTGCTCCATCGTTTCCCGTCGATATTGTCTTCGGCTATAGTTAATGGTGAGCGACAGCCTTCCCTCGATAACGATCCCATTGATGTTAAGTACAAACGGCCTCTTGTTGTTTTCGCTTACAGATGGACCATTGGAATAAGTTGAAAATTTAATTCCACCATCATTCGAACCTTGATTCACCTGTCCCATATAATTGAAACTGATTTCCGGATTTTTCTCAAAAGCGAATTCTTCATGCCCCTGTGACAAATATCTTAAAATCCCGTAGCCGATTCCTTTGTTTGGTATCTGGCGCAGACTTTCCTTAACTGTCTTAATTCTCCTCGATACATCGCTACCGGCTTTCATCGTTAGGAGCACTGGATACATACTCGTAAACCATCCCACTGTACGCGTGATATCCATATCCGGAATGATTTGTTCTCTCCCGTGTCCTTCCAGATTCACGACGATTTCTTTCACGCCTGTCCAAGCATGAATAGCCATGCCCAGTGCCGTTAGCAATATATCATTAATTTTCGTATTATACGTACGATGAGTCTCCTTTAATAATTGCTCGGTCTCGGCTGCTGTCCACTGAACGGTTATCGTTTCACTCTCTTTCCCGATCGTCTCATCACAAGCAATATCTTTAGGCAGCGGGTTTATTTCAACCTGCTCCATGCGAGTCCAATATTTAACCTCTTGCTCCATCGCGGCGCTGTCAGCAAAAAGGGACAATTGTTCTGCCCACTGTTTAAACGAAGCCGTTTTTTGCGGAAGCCGGATTTCTTGACCGTTTAAGAACTGATCATATCCTGCTTGAATATCTTCATATAAAATGCGCCATGAAACCCCATCTATCACCAAATGATGAATGGCAACAAGTAAATGATCTCCTTCAGCACATTGGAACAAACCCAGTTTTACCAGAGGCCCCTGATACAGATCTATACTGCTCTGAATCTCCTTGGCTTTATTTTCAATGATAGGTGCAGGGTTTACTTCATGCTTAAGGTCAACTATTTCAAGACTGAACAATTCTTCTTCCTCTATCCCCCGATTCCATGCATCATACCCGCCTTCAGCCGCCTGACGGTATACAGTACGAAGAGCATCATGATGCTTAATAAGCGTAGTCATCACGTTGTGAATGAAACTGACTTCAAAGCCTTTTTCCCGATGGAACATCATTTCCTGATTGTAATGATGTGCATCCGCCATACCTTGTTCAAAAAACCAGCGCTGAATGGGGGTGAGCATCACTTGTCCCGTAACTTCACCTTGGTCGGAAATCGTGCTCACTGATTTAACGTGTAAACTTAACTCTGCAACTGTTGGATAGGTGAAGAAATGCTTCATTTCCACTTTATATCCGGCTTGGAACAATCGTGAGGAAACTTGAATGCACTTAATCGAATCGCCCCCAAGTTCAAAAAAATTATCCAGGATGCTAATCTTTTCAACGCCGAGCACAGCTTCCCAAGCCGATGTTATCGTTTGTTCTACATGGGTTTGGGGCGCCATAAATTCTGTTCCTGTTTGAATGCTTTCTTTAGGAGAAGGCAATGCTTTTCGGTCAATTTTCCCATTTGACGTTAACGGTATTTGATCTAATCGAACAAAATAAGACGGGATCATATAATCCGGGATTTCTTGAGATAATGCCATTCTAATTTTCTTTGCCGTCAGTGAGCTGTCGCCTTTCCAATACGCACATAATTGCTTCGATCCATCATCATTTTCCCGGGCAATAACGACTGCTTCTTGAATGGATTCTATTTTTAAAAGCACTGTTTCCACTTCGCTAAGCTCAATTCTGTAACCGCGAATCTTCACTTGATGATCAATCCGTCCCAGATATTCAATATTTCCATCCGGCAGCCATCTCGCGGCATCTCCCGTTCTATACATTTTCCCTTCTGTAACAAATGGATTATCTACGAATTTCTCTGCTGTCAAATCAGGCCGGTTCAGATAACCTCTGGCAAGTCCCTCGCCTGCTACATATAATTCTCCCTGCACGCCAATCGGTTGAATTCGTTGCTTGTTATCTAAAATATATGTTTGCAAGGTAGGAATCGATTTTCCAATATTGCTTTTTCCTGCATGTATTTCGATTTCGCTTATTTCTTTATATGTCACGTGAACCGTTGTTTCGGTTATCCCATACATATTAATCAACTGTATGAATGGATATTTCACCTTCCAATCCATCAATAACGCCGGATTGAGGGCCTCTCCTCCAAAAATTACTTTTCTTAATGTCAACTCTCCTCCATGATCTTTCAACTCTTCTTGAAGAAGATGATAGAAGTAAGTTGGCGTTTGATTCAATATCGTCACTTGCTCATCTTTTAACAATCGTAAAAATTGTTCCGGACTTTTTGCCGTCATTTGCGGCACGATGACTAATTTCCCGCCATAGAGTAATGCCCCATACATTTCCCATACGGAAAAGTCAAAACAAAAGGAATGAAACAACGTCCACGTGTCCGATGCATTGAAGTCAAACAAGTTTTTACTATTGAACAATAAACGAACGACGTTTTTATGTTCAATACACGTACCTTTCGGTTTGCCTGTTGTTCCTGAAGTGTAAATCACGTATGCCAACCCCGTTGGTGCAGCGGTGATTCCCAAGTTTGAATTGTCTTCATGATAGAACTCAGGATAATCCAAGTAGACAACCTTTCCGGTAAAAGAGATGCGTTCTTGCAAATGGCTTTGCAGCAATAATACATGTACTCCCGAATCCTCAAGCATAAAGCGAATACGATCTTCTGGATATTCGGGGTCAATGGGCACATAGGCTCCGCCAGCTTTCAAAATTGCGAGGATTCCAATGATCATGTCTAATGATCGTTCAGCTATGATCCCAATGAGCTGATCCGCTTGCAGACCTTTGCCTTTCAGCGTTCTTGCCAATTGATTGGCTTTCTCGTTCAGCTCTTTGTAGGTCAAATGTTGATCCTCAAATACAACTGCCACTTGTTCAGGAATCCGTACCGCTTGCTCTTCAAACAACCCATGAATAGTCTTGTCCAATGGATAGTCGGCCATGGAATCATTAAACACTTCTAAAATCTGCGCTTTCTCTTGTGTTGTTGTCAATTCCATGTCATTTATATGGATATGTGAATTGTTGATCACTTGCTGAATCATATGAATCAAATGGCCTCGAATGCGTTCTACGCTTGCCCGATCATAGACGTTGGCATTGTAATAGAACATCCATTTCATTTCTTCACCTGGCTTGATAATCAGGTTAAAATCATAATTCGTTTGTTCATCTCCTTCAACATTCGTAACCTGAAGAGCTGTCTGCTCATCATCCCCAAGTTGCTCCATAATCCCTTGTACGGGATAATTTTCGAATACCAGGATATGATCAATCAAATGTTGTTTTTGTTGTGTTACAGCTTGAATCTCATATAATGGATACGTATCGAAATGATGCGAAGCAACAGCTTGTTCTTGATTCCGCTTCATGATCTCTACAAAAGTGTCGTTTCCTTGAGCCTGCACGCGCACAGGGATGGTATTGATGAATAAGCCAATAATGCTTTCAACACCATGGATCGCCGCGGGTCTGCCTGATACCACACTGCCGAATACAATATCTTCACTGCCATTATATTTCTGGAGCAGCATGCCCCATAATGTCTGCATGAACGTATTCATCGTAACTTGATTCTGACTGGCGACTTGTCCCATTTGCCCGGTTAATTCTTTACTTAGCGTAAAAATCAAATTCTCCGAACGATATTCTTCATTTTTCGAAATTGTATTGTTTTTCGGTAAAGTGGTTTGCCCATCATAACCTTGCAAATAGTCGCTCCAGTATTTCAAAGATTTCTCATGATCTTGCTCTTCCAGCCATTCGATATATTGATTATAGTGGACCGTTGTTTTTTCCTCAGGCCTTCTTTGTTCTAGAATCGCAAAATATCCTTCAAACAGCTCTTTTATAACAAGAGAGAGACACCATCCATCCATCAAAATATGATGATAATTCCAGATAAAACGATAGGTTTGTTCATGGGTGTGCAGGATCGATATACGCATTAGCACATCTTGAGACAAGTCAAAACCTTTGATTTTATCTGCTCTCGTATAGGATGCAACATACGCTTCACGATCTTCTTCATTCATTTCACGCAAATCTTCATATAAAAATCCATTCTGTTTATGGCGATATACGACTTGCAGTGGTCTATTCTTCCATTTACTATGAAAATTAGTTCTGAATATGGCATTCTGTTGCATCATATGATCCAAACTCTTTGTAAAAGCTTCCACATCTAAAGACCCATGCAGATCAAGTGTCGTTTGAATGAAATAAGCTTCAGAACTTGAATGAAGCAAGTTGTGGAAAAACATTCCATTTTGCATAGGCGATAACGCATATATATCTTCTATTTCACCAATATGTTCAGATTGCTGTACAAATCCTTCCAATTCTTCAATGGTGATTCCTTTTAACGAAATATCACTTGGTGTTAATTCCGGTTTCTCTTTCGTAACGCAGTGCATAACAATTGCTTGCAGACAATCTTTATAACATTTAGTCAATCGCTCCATCGTTTCTTTTCGATATTGCGTACGGCTATACCGAAGTGAAAGCGACAATTTCCCTTCCACAATTAGGCCGTTGATGTCGATAAGATGATTTCTTGTATGGTTTTCGCTTGCTGTTGCTCCGCCTGAGTATGGGGAAATCTGCATCGCACTGTTCTGAATATCCTGATCGAATTGTCCCAAATAGTTGAAACTAATTTCAGGATTCAATGTAAATGGAACCTCTTTCTGATTTCCGGTTAAATACCTTGAAATTCCATAACCAATGCCTTTTTTGGGGATTTTGCGAAGGTTTTCTTTGTTTGTCTTGATGAGACAGGATAAATTTGAGCTTGCTTCCATATTTAGTACAACAGGATACTGGCTCGTAAACCATCCCATCGTACGTGTCATATCGAGATCCGGTATAATTTGTTCTCTTCCATGCCCTTCCAGATTGACCAGAACGTTATCCATGCCCGTCCAAAGATGAATAGACATCCCTAACGCGTTTAGCAGCAAATCGTTAATCTCCGTTTTATAGGTCCGATTCGCGTGTTTTAATAATTGCTCCGTTTCGGCTGCTGTCCATGCCAAAGTTATTTCTTCACTGTCTTTTTCAAGTGCATGATCCTGGTTGTCATCTTTAGGCAGCGGCTTAATTGCTGTTTGTTCTATTTCATTCCAATATTCAAGCTCTTGTTTTATGGCTTCGCTGTCCGCATACAACTTCAGTTGTTCTGCCCATAATTGGAATGAACCTGTTTTTTGGGGGAATTGAATCGGTTCTTCATGACATAATTGTTCATATCCCCTCGAGATGTCTTCTATCAAAATCCGCCATGAAACCCCGTCGATGACCAAATGGTGAATAACGATCAATAGATGATCTCCATCTGCACATTGAAACAAGCCTAACTTCATCAAAGGTCCTTTATCCAAGTTGATACTGCTTTGAATTCCATTTGCTTTATTCTCGATCCGTTGAGATGGATCTGCTAATGGGTTGAAATCCATCACTTCAAGCGTATATAATGGTTCTTTTTCCGTCCCTTCATTCCATGCTTCATAGCCTTGTTCCGTTTGGCGGTATACGATACGAAGCGCATCATGATGTTCACAAATCTTATTTAATACGCGGCGAAGTGTGGCTTCGTGAAAACCTTCTTTCCGGTGTAACATAACAGATTGATTATAATGATGGGCATCTACCTTATATTGTTCAAAAAACCAATGCTGGATTGGAGTCAGCGACACTTTTCCGGTTATGATTCCCTGTTCTGACATCGTCCCTATCGGATGAACATAGGGTAGCAAGCTTGCAATGGTTGGATACTTAAACAAATGATCCATCTGGACCTGATAACCCGCTTGGTATAATTTCGAAGAAACTTGAATGGATTTAATCGAATCTCCTCCAAGCTCAAAGAAATTATCAGAAATCCCAATGTTCTCAACGCCTAGTACCGCTTCCCAAATGGATGCGAGTTGTTGTTCCACAACCGTTTGTGGTGCTTCGTACTCCATTCCCTTCAACATATTTTCTTTTGGAGCAGGCAGCGCTTTGCGGTCGATTTTTCCATTTGGCGTAAGCGGCATCTGGTCTAGTTGTACAAAATAGGACGGAATCATGTAGTTCGGCAGTTGCTGCGACAATTCTTCCCGCAGTTTTCCTATCGTGATTGCATCCTTCCCTAGCAAATATGCGCATAATTGCTTTGTTCCCGTTTCATCTTCTCTGGCCATGACGATTGCCTCTTGGATCATGGTTAGGTTTAAAAGTGCCGTTTCCACTTCGCCAAGCTCGATCCGGTATCCACGAATTTTCTCTTGATGGTCCATCCTTCCTATATATTCAATGTTTCCATCCGGCAACCATCTTGCAAAATCACCCGTCCTGTACATTTTTGCTCCCGAAACAAACGGATCATCTACGAATTTCTCCGCCGTCAGGTCTGGCCGGTTCAAGTAACCTCTGGAGAGTCCGGCCCCTGCTACACATAATTCGCCCTGTACGCCAATAGGCTGTAATGCATTTTGTTCCCCTAAAATATAGACTTTATTATTCGCGATAGGCTTCCCGATTGAGATGTCTTGAACCGCGCGGTTGATAGAAAGAACCGTTGATACGACACTATTTTCGGTTGGACCATATTCATTACACACCTCAATATGCGGATTGATGCGCTGCAATTGATGTATTAAGGCAGGCATGATCTTCTCTCCTGCAGCAACAACATTTTTCATTGAAATCCAATCTTCTGAATTCACATTTTCTAGTAAGGTCATCAAAAAACTGGGTGGACTTTGGATATGCGTGATCCCCTGCTCTTTTATCATGTTGTTGATTGCTATAGCATCTTTACATTGTTGTTGGTTTAACACATACACCGTCGATCCGGATATCATCGGCCCAAAAAAATGGGTAATAAATGAATCAAAAACGAATGGATTCAACATCAATACCCGATCTTCCCCAGTAAAGTTATAAAATTCTGATTTCCACTGCAGGGAATTCGCAATACTGCCGTGTTCGATCATCACTCCTTTAGGATTCCCTGTTGTTCCTGACGTATAGATCACATATGCCAAGTCACGCTGACTCGCTGCGTGCTCCAAGTTCAAATGATTGGTATTATAACTCTTCACATCATCAAGAATGATACATGTCCCTGCAAAATTGACTGGTTTCTGTAAATGACTTTGCAGCAGCAACCATTTCACTTTCGAATCCTCTAATACATACTGAATACGCTCTTCCGGATATTCCGGATCGATTGGAACATAAGCTCCCCCAGCTTTTAGAATACCTAATAAGCCGACGATCATCTCAAGCGAGCGTTCCGCCATAATCCCAACGAACTGACCTGCATGGACACCATGAGATTGAAGCGTTCGGGCCAATTGGTTGGATTGTTGATTTAATTCTCTGTACGTTAATTGTTTATTCTCAAATACCACAGCTGCATGATCCAGTGTTCGTTCCACCTGTTCTTCAAATAATTGATGCATCGTCTTGTTCGTTGGATACCCCGCCGCTGTATCGTTAAAATCAAATAATAGCTTGTTTCGATGAAGCTCTGAGAGCATTTCCACTTTGCCTAACTCCAGGTTAGGCTGGTTCAAAACAACGGAGAATAACTTGTCTAAATGTTCTATAACTTGCATCATAAATTCTTTGTCATAACGCTCTTCATCATAAATTAATTTTAAATGAATGGAATCCTTCTCCAGATCAAAATGAAACATAGTAGCTGCTTTTACGTTATTTTCATCAAAAGATGAATGAATTTCATTCAAAGCAACAATGGTATGGATCATAGGTAAATGGTTCGAATCATACTGCATATTTAAATGTTCGACCATTTTTCTAAACGGTACTCTTTGATGCTGGATGGCTTCACTTAAACCTAATTTCACTTGATTAAATAAGGATTTAAATGTCATCGTACTATTTATTTCATTTTTTAAGATTAAGAACTTATTCGAAAGCGAAAGATCATTGTTCTTTTCTTCAATCGTCGGCATGCCAATAATCATATTCTTTTCACTCGTGTATTTATAAAACAGGCATTTAACTCCCGTTAACAAGATTGCATAAATCGCCATCTGAGCGTTTTTCGAGATGGACTTGATTTTATGTGAAACGTCGTGTGACAAAGGTTTATATACAAAATTGTGAGGGTCCGTATCGCCTGTATGTTTTAAATTTGTTTTACAATAAGGCAAATGAATAAGATAATCATCCTCTTCAAACTGACTTGCCCAAAAAGATTCTTGCTTTTTAAAAATTGACATACGGCACCCCGATCCAAAATTTATATTTGTAAGTTATATTAGAAATCCACTTCTATTAAATCTGCTAACATTTCACTATTAATTAATTCTTCAACCAACTTTATCTGGTTGATTTCGATATCAGGGTTTTGGCAAATGGAGGTTAATATCAACATTAGATTCCTTGACATCGCTTCAATCGTTGTTTCCTCAAATAATGCTGTACGATATTCAAAAGCGGCTTCCAGTTTATGATCCAAAACGGTTGCATATAATGTTAAATCAAATTTTGATACTCGATTATTTTGGACATAGGGCTTACATATCACACCATCCATTTGAATCTCCGCTGCATCTGTATTTTGCAACACGAACATTGTGTCAAACAACGGATTGCGCCGGACATCTTTGGTTATATCTACTTTCTCGATCAATTCCTCAAATGGATAATCTTGATTTTCATAGACATTCAACATATTTTCTTTAACTTCAAGCAAATATTCCGTAAATGTTTTTCCTCCGTTAGGATAATTTCTAACAGCAAGTGTATTCACAAACATCCCCATAATCGGTTCCAATTCCGCATGGGTCCTTCCTGCAATCGGCGTTCCAACGACAATATCTTCTTGTCCGCTATATTTGGACAATAGAATGGTATAGGCTGCTAACACAATCATATACAGCGTCGTGCCTGTTAGAGCTTCCATTTTTCTTAAGCCTGTAAAAATTTCATCCTCCATAGCAATTCCGAATAAATCTCCTTCATAGCTCGGAGATTCAGGTCGATCATAGTCTGTTGGCATATCCAATAAAGGGATCTTCTCGCTGAAGACATCAAGCCAGTATTTCTCTTGCTTTTTCATCCGGTCGCTTTCAAGTTGAATCTGCTGCCATTCAGCATAATCCTTGTATTGAATTCGAAGAGGTGAAAGCTCGACTCCCTTATACAACTGGCTAAGTTCGGTCATTAGAATGTTGACGGATAACCCGTCTGAAATGATATGATGCATATCCACAAGCAATATATGGCGCTCCGGCTCAAGTTCAATAAGCCCCACTCTCATCAGAGGTGCTTGGCCGAGATCGAATACGCGAACAAACTGTTGAATTTGGTCTTCGATATCTTCTTCTGTTGACTCGATACATTCAATTCCAAAATCCACTTCTGGATGTATGATTTGTTTAGGTTCTCCGTGGATCATTTTAAAGGCCGTCCGCAAAGACTCGTGACGACGAATTAATTGTTGAAATGCTTCTTTCAGTCTCATACGATCAAGCGATCCTTCGATCATAAAGATGCCTGACATGTTATAAACAAGTTCTTTGCCGCCTTTTATGCTCATAATGTACATTCTCATTTGCGCTGAAGAAATAGGGTAGTATTCTTTTTCCTCAGCTTTGGGGATGGATATTAATACATTCCGCTCCATATGATCAATGAACTGAGCCATCTGTTCGATGGTAAGCCATTCAAAGACGTTTCTTACACATATACTGATATTCATTTTTTGATTGATTTTGGATACTAGCTTTGTCGCTCGTAAAGAATTCCCTCCTATATCAAAAAATGTATCTTTTACACTGATTTTTTTTACGGCAAGCACGTCTTGCCAAATGGCTAACAACTGTTTTTCCGCCCATGTTCGGGGTTCTACATATTCGCTTCCCGTTTGTATATTTTCTTCTGGAACCGGAAGCGATCTGCGATTAATTTTTCCGTTCGATGTCAGAGGCATGTGATCCAATTGTATAAAGTAAGATGGAACCATGTAACTCGGTAAAACATTTGACAATTTTTCTTTCAACTCTTTAACCGTCAGCGTGTAATCCGCTGTGAAGTATGCACATAAGGATTTGTCCCCGTTATCATCCTCTTGCGCAATGACGATGACCTCTTTCACACACTCTATATTTAACAGTGCTGCTTCGACTTCCCCTACTTCGATCCGGTATCCGCGGATTTTTATTTGGTGATCCGTTCGTCCTAAATACTCGATGTTGCCATCCGGAAGCCATTTCACCAAATCTCCCGTCTTGTACATTTTTGCTCCCTGGACAAACGGATCACTAACAAATTTCTCAGCTGTAAGGTCCGGTAAATTCAAGTAACCTCTGCCTACCCCATCGCCGGAAATACACAATTCTCCTACGACTCCCACAGGTTGTATTTTTTCATATTTATTCAAAACATACAGACGGTTATTTCCTAATGTCCTGCCAATCGGTACATAAGCCCGGCTATTCTCCGATTCAAGCTGCTCTGGAATAACACTGAATGTAGCCACATCCACACAACATTCTGTCGGACCGTATACATTGATAATTGTTGGCGGCGTTATTTGGTTGAGAGAAAATAATGATGTTAATTCAGCTACAATTTGCTGAGAAAGAGCCTCTCCTCCAATCAGCATGTATTTTAACGATATCCCTTGAAAGTCATTTGCTTTTAAAAGTAATTTCAAGTGTGCAGGCGTACCGTCTGTTAAATCAATTTGATTGTGTTGATAGTAATTCACTAAATCTTGTCCATCCTGTATCGTTTCCTTGTCCACGATATATAAGGCATGACCTAATAGCAGTGCTCCGAAAATTTGCTTGACAGATGCATCGAAATAGTAAGGCGCCAGTAAAGCGATATGCAAATTTTTATGCTGATCATCAATAACCTGGCTATACGACGCTTTAACCAAGTGATGAACCTGACGGTGTTCAATCATCACGCCTTTTGGCTTGCCTGTTGTACCTGAAGTATAGATCACATAAGCCAACTGTTTGGAATCTCCTGCGGACTCCAAATTCGACAGGTTCTCTTCGTATGCTTGTTTATCGTTCAAATCAATATACTTACCATTGAAAGATACAGCCTGTTTAAGATGCCTTTGCGTGACTAACAACGTTACTCCCGAATCATTCAATATATACCGGATACGCTCTTCTGGAGAATCCGGATCGATCGGCACATACGCCCCTCCCGCTTTTAAAATTCCAAAGATGCCAATCATCATTTCAATTGAACGCTCTGTCATGATGCCTACTAATCGATCCGCATGTACTCCTTGCGCTCTTAGCGTACGCGCTAACTGATTTGCCTTTTCATTCAGTTGACGGTACGTCAATTGCTGATCTGCAAATACAACGGCCAATTGATCGGGTGTCCGCTCCACCTGCGCTTCGAACAATTCCTGGATTGTCTTATCCCGCGAATAATTTATCTTTGTGTTGTTAAATTCATTTAAAAGATAGTTTTGCTCACTTTCAGACACCATTTGAATGTCTGACAAGACAACGTCCGGTTCGATCACAATATCTCTAAGGATGTTGATAAAATGCGTTTTCATCCTGTCGATTGTGTCCCGTGCAAATAATTCCGTCTTATAATTAAAGTGCATTTCCAGGCACTCTCTGTCATCTTCAACGATGAACATTAAATCATACAACGAAATACCGACATTTAATTCTCTAACTTTAAACTTGCAATCATTTTCTTGTCTTTGATTTAGCTCCGTATTTAAAAAGATATACATCGTATTGAAGAGCGCTGTCCCGGTTGTATCACGATGTGTGTTTAACTTCTCTACAAGGTTGTCAAAAAGATAGTCTTGGTTATCCAATGCATCCAGGGATTGTTTTTTTATTTCTTCGAGATAGAATCGAAACGATTTATTCCCAGCCGGCTGCGATCTAATGGCTACCGTCTGAATAAAGACTCCTATCATTTTTTCGACATCAGGATGGTTTCTTCCTGATGTTGGCGTACCTACAATAATATCTTCTTGAGCCGAATAATGATGAAGCAGTACATTATAAGCTGCCAATAAAACCATAAATAAAGTAGTTCCCGTTTGCCCCGCAAGCTTATCCAGCGAATTCTTCAAATGTGGATCCAAAACGTATGACAATCTTGACCCTGCCGAAGATAAATAAGGTGTTCGAACAAAATCAGTAGGCAGATTGAGATTCGGAAACTCCCCTTCAAATTGATCCAGCCAATATTTTTCTTGCTGTGTATAAGACTCTCCCGCCAAAAATTCTTTCTGCCAAGCTGCAAAGTCTTTGTATTCAACTCCAATTTCCGGAATGTTTCTTCCGTCATAATCATCGATGAGTTCATTAGCGAGAATACCAACGGAAAACCCGTCCGATATAATATGATGCATCTCGATAAGTATTTCTGCATGATCATGGTCTATTCGAATGTATTCGGCACGTATTAATGGAGCCTTTGATAAATCAAACGGTTTTGCAAACTCCTTAACATAATGTTCAAAATGACTAGGACTCATTTGAGACCTTTTCACTTCAAAATCAACCGATGGGGTAATGTGTTGGTAAAGTTCTCCGTCGACAAGATGAAAACTGGTGCGAAATGCTTCATGACGTTGTACCATTTTTTCCAATGATGAAATCAATTTATGTTCATCTATATTTCCTGTGACCGTGATGTGCCCGCACATGTTTTGAAAAACGCTATTCGGCTCAAATTGATCCAGAAAATAGATCCGCTGTTGTGCAGAGGATGTTTCATAGAATTTCTTTTCTTCCAATGCCTTAATAGGCATGAAAGTTTCTACTTTCTCGCCCGTCATCAAACTAGCAAGTTCCTTAAGATGTTGATTCTTGAAAAATTGTACAATTGAAATTTTGTGCTTGAACTGCTCATGTACTTTTGAAAGCATCACCGTCGCCTTGAGCGAGTTCCCTCCGAGTTCAAAGAAATGATCATTTCTCCCCACTTGATCTACGGATAATAATTCCTCCCAGATCAGCGCCAGCTTTCTCTCCGTATCATTTGCAGGATTTTCAAACACGGCTGCATGATTGGCGCTAAGAATACGCTCATATGCAAAACGGTTGTACATTTCATTTAATCGATCTTGTTGTTCAGGTGAAAATAACGTTAAAGACGAAATCTCAGCCCGTAGATGACTCGCCATATTTTGCAGCAGGCCAATAAATCCTTCTGACCACAATTTCATCATCTCATGTCCAATGAGATCGGTATTATAATCAAAATCCAGGCACAATTCATGGCTAACATCCGTAATATTAAGAAATAAATCATAAGGAACATATTTAATGGGATACGATATAAATTCGGTCTCTATATTTTCAAATTGAAGCTGATGGATCGTTCTATCCATATTAAATAAAATGCGGGTATCCGGTGCTGGCAAATGAGAAAGCTGTTCTGATACGATCGTCAACGGAACATGCTGATGTTTCATTACGCGAGCTAACGTTTCCTTGATATGAATGATATTGTCTAAAATGGATTGCTCCGTTTGCACGGTATTGTGAACAGGTACAATGTTGACGCAATTTCCAATAAGCACACTTTTATTCATATGGGACTGACCCGCCGTAGGAACACCAATCACAAGCTGAGACTGGCCTGTCAGTTGATGCAAGTATAAGTGAAATGCTGCAAACATGGTTACAAATAAACTACTATTATTATTTATACTTAAAGTCCGCAGTGATTCTGTTAATTGACGATCCAACTTTATGGAATACCTTTCACCTGAATAACCTTTTTGAATATCACGGGACTTTACCGTTGGTAAAATTAATTTTGGGAATGATAAGGAAAATTGCTCTTTCCAAAATTGAATCCCTTGTGTAAATGTATCTTTTTCTTGTTCGAGCTGCTGCCATGTTAAATAATCACGAAATGGAGTGGCCACTGGTAAAAAAACAGGAACCCCTCGAACAAGAGCAGAATAGGTTTGTTCCAACTCTTGAATGAATACAGCGATCGACCAACCATCTGCAATAATATGATGAAATGTAAGCACCATAAGATATTGATTCGCTGCCCGTTTAAGCAAACTGATTCTAAACAGAGGGTCCCCGGACTGTAAATCAAATGCTTCACTCGCATCGTTAGATAACCAATTGGCAATTTCCAGTTCTTGATTCGCATAAACATCCTCTGAGAAATCAATACATGCGCACTGAAATTCCATTACGGGTCTAACTTGTTGTGTTTCACGATCTACATGAATCACCGTTCTCAAAGCATCATGACGATGTGCAATCTGATTCACTGCCTGATTCAAGATTTGAGTATCTACATTTCCTGTCATTTTTAGGATAATACTTTGATTTAATGAAACATTCGCATCTTCCCCATGCAGTGAAGTCAGTAAAAGATGCTTCTGCTCTAAAGAAAGTTGATATTCTGGAATAGGCGAGTTACCCGATATAAATCCAAACTCGCGAAGTTCATATACCGTTTCTTTAACAATCTTAATGATGGTATTCATGTCATCCATCGTATGCACGGTGGATATAAAACAGTTGCGCCCTTCCCAAATATATAAACCTTTATAAATTAAATGGTGGAAAAACAACTCCAAATCCCCAAATGAAATAAATCTAAAGAGCGATCCATAGTTTACCATTTGTATTGGTACATTGGATTTTTTGAAAAACTCATTTAACTCTTTTACAAGATAATTCGTTTTTTCATTTAAGTCCTTATATAATTTCCCTCCTTCGGATTGGAGATAATGCAGCACCGTTAACGTTACCCTCATCGTAAGCGGGTGTGTACAAAATGTTCCACCGACAAAAGTTTTCTTATCCGCAGCTGCAGGATAGGACTGATCGCCAAAATTCCAAGTTCCCCCATCAACTGCATTCATAAACTCGGCTTTGCCTGCGACGATTCCAATAGGCATCCCGCCACCGATAACTTTTCCATAAGTAATCAAATCTGCCTGCACGCCAAACCATTCTTGCGCTCCACCTAAACCAATTCTAAATCCAGTGATGACCTCATCGAATATAAGTGCAATTCCAAATCGTTTTGTAATCTCTCTAAGTTCATGCAGAAATTGTCTTGGCTGCACATCAGGTCTTCGACTTTGCACCGGTTCGACAAGTACAGCAGCCAATTCATCACCGAGGCTTTGAATGATATCTAGTGTTTGTGGATTGTTATAATTAAGAATAATTAAATCATTCATAAAGCTTTTTACAATACCGGGAGCCATTGGAAGCGCAGAAGATAAAACATCTCCAGGATTCGCTACACCCAGTACACCGTCATGTGTACCGTGGTATGATCCTGAAAACAATACGACTTTAGAACGCCCTGTTGCTGCTCTCGCTAAACGCAGTGCAACCATGACTGCCTCTGTACCTGAATTATAAAATGCGACACGTTCTACACCTGTCAACTCGCAAATTTTTTCTGCGACGTCTCCTGCTAAGTCTGACATGGGACCTAATGGAGATAAATTGTCTTGAATGCTGTCTACCATTACATTTTTAATAAAAGCTGGATTATGACCGAATAGATTTACACCAAATCCCATGGTCAGATCCAAATACTCGTTCCCATCCATATCCCATATCTTTGAACCATCCGCATTGATAGAAATAATCGGATAGACTATTTCTTTCCAATAAGAACGAAATCCGGATACATTGCGATTATTCGCATGGGCAAAACGAGTTTGAGCTGTTTTTAACTTAGAGCCTTTAGTCTTTGCAGTATACTTAGAAATAAATTGTTCTACATACTGCTCCTTGAGATGCGAATACCCGCTCTCTTCATGAATTTTCAATGCTTGATAAGGTATGAATGGTTTGGCTTCCTTTGATTCTGTGACTTGTTTGATTACTTTCGTTTCTTTTATTTCAAGGGTTTCTTTGACTTCATTACTGTTAATTTCCAAATGAGGTGATGGAACATCATTGATTTGGTCGCCTAACAGTAAATTCAAACTTTTCAATTGTGATTCCATCAGATGAATCGCAGAAAGAACAATTTGCTCCGGAACATTCGCAGAAGATTGTACCGCAAACGAATTGTTCACGACCGCATGATCCTCAGTGTGATTCGCAGTGTGTACCTCATCAGGTTTATGCTGTACATTCTCAGACACATATTTAACCAGATGGTTAATGTCGGTAAGAGTCTCAAAAAACATTTCCATGGGAATATCCAAACGGAACATATCTAATATTTCTTTCCTGATTTGCACCAGAATAATGGAATCCAATCCCATTTGGAGAAAATGAGCATGAACATCCAGTTCATCCAACTTAATCCCAGAAGCGCGACTTATACTTGTTTTAATCTTTAATTCAATATCACTTGTATTCATCTCCACTGGAACCCCATTTCTCTCTGAAATGTTTCTCGATGGTATCGAATGTTGCTTCACATCAATCCAACACCTCTTCTGTTCAAATGGATATAACGGCAATGGAATTTTTCGGATGACTTCACGGCCATATAATTTCTCCCAATCGATAACTGCCCCTTGAGTAAATAACTCGCCTAATTGATTTAACGATTGCAACGTTGCCTGTTGATATAGGCTATCGGAAATAAACTTCTTATCCTTTTTTCCATAACCAAAATGAACATCTGGGAGATTGCGCTCTCCATGTACAATTCGTGTTAATTTATCATTAAGTTCTTGTGTATTGCTTATAATGATTGCCAAACGATAATCTAAATTGGCTCTTCCTGTATTCGCTGTATAAGAAATTTGTCGAATGGAAACCTCACTGTGATCGGTTGTATATTGCTGATAACTTTTAACCAGTTCATCAAGTGCGCGTTCATTCGCAGCAGACAGAACAAATAGATTAGGCTTATGAACCGTAATTTTATGTTCTGTATTCAAAGGCACAAATTCTTCGAGGACAACATGCGAATTTGTACCACTGAATCCGAAAGAACTTACCCCACATCGCAAAGGTCTGTCTTCCTCGCCAAAAGCCATTGATTTTTGATTCACATAAAAAGGTGAGGCTTCAAATTTAAGCAGTGGATTAGGCCTTTCAAAATGAACCAATGGCGGAATTTTCTTGTTCTGAAACATGAGTATCGATTTGATTAATCCAGCTATACCCGCTGCTTCAAACAAATGCCCAATGTTTGTTTTTACCGAACCGATCGCACAAAATTGTTTCCGATCCGTATATTTTTCAAAAGCTTTACACAGCCCATTAAACTCAACGGGGTCACCTAATTTCGTCCCTGTGCCATGTGCTTCAATAAAACTAAGGGTCTCCGGAGAAATTCCAGCCTCCTTCCACGCCTCTTCAATTACATTTGTCTGAGACTCAGGATTAGGCGCAGTAATTCCCGCCGTCTTGCCATCTTGATTAATCGCACTTCCTTTAATCACACCATAGATGTGATCCCCATCGTTAATGGCTTGCTGCAACGGTTTCAATAGCACCGCTCCGGTACCCTCACCAAATCCAGTGCCATTGGAATTTTCGCTGAACGTTCTTGTTAATCCATCTGGAGATTCCATATCCAGTCCAATGCTTATAGGTAACAATGCCGTTCGAATGCCGCCGGCGATTGCCATCTCACAATCTCCAGCGTGCAATCCTTTACAGGCCATATGAACGGCAACAAGCGAAGAAGAACAAGCGGTATCCATCGTAACCGCTGGGCCTTTTAGATTCAAAAAATAAGCGATTCTACTCGCCAGTACAGATGGTAAACTCCCAATGATATAATTTTTAAGTTCCTCGGGATAACTAGCCGTCACGAGCCGTTCATAATCATATCCCACTTTGGAATAACCCACATATACGCCTAGATTTCTTCCATTGATTCCTTCGCCTGCATATCCCGCGTCTTCAATCGTATGCCATGCAGTTTGCAAGAACATTCTTTGATTTGGGTCCATAAACTGCGCTGTTTTCGGAGTTAAACCAAAGAATGAATAATCGAATTGATCAATTCGATCTAAATAACCACCCTTAATAAATTGGCTTTCATTTATTTCACTTCGAATCGATTGCAAATAATCCGCTGCGTCTTTTACCCGGCTTTCAGGATAATCATGAATAAAATGCTTGCCATTTTCTAAAACATCCCAGAACTCATTCGTATTCGATGCTCCCGGGACATTTAAAGACATGCCAATAATAGCAATATCTTTGGATGATGGATGATGATCTTCGATGATTTTATTGACTGGTGTGGTTTCGTCATCGCTTTTAGCAAGATATTTTGCCAATTCATTTATAGACGGATATGTGAAGAGGTCAGTAATAGCAAGCTCTTCTCCGTACTTTTGCTCTATACGTTCAGCGATTTGAGCCAGTTGCAATGAAGTTGCACCCATATCAAAAAAACTATTTTCAATATCAATCTTCTTCCCTGCCAACACTTCAGAAAATAGTGAAATTAATTCGGTTTCCAACACATGAATAGATACAGGAGCCGTTTCTTTAGTTTTATCGTTCGTGATCCGTTCATGGATGAATGAGGACTCTGTTAAGAATTTCCCTGCTTCATATTGCTTAGCTAGCTGATAACGCTGTATTTTCCCGCTCGTTGTTTTCGGTAGTTTCTTAATAGGCAAGACATCTTTGACGCTCCATCCTCCATGTACATACAAGTGTTTCTTCACTTCTTCAACAAGGGGCAGAAATTGTTCAACCGTTTTTTTATAAACCACGAACACAATAATTTCTTCACTTTTGCTCGTAGAATCATAAACACCACAAGCTGCGACTCTCCCTAAGTCGATCCCATCCAATTGAATCGCCACGCGTTCAATGTCATGAGGGTATACATTTTTACCATTGATGAAAATAATATCTTTTTCCCGCCCGGTTACGACAAGATTGCCGTTCATGATAAAACCTAGATCCCCTGTATTCACCCAACCATCTTGAGTGATGAGTCCCTCCGTTGCTTGCGGGTTATTATAATAGCCCTTGGTAACGTTATCCCCTCTAATTTGAATGTTTCCAATCACATAATCGGGAACAATGTTAGCTTCATGGTCGCAGATTCTAAGCTCGCAATAATCAATAGCCTTCCCAACAGCAACAAATGATGCCACTTGTTCAGCATCTTTGTCTAATTCAATTACATGCTCGCCGAAGTTCAGATGATCCCGATGTAAGTACACAGCAGTATATTCTTCTTCTACGTTTGGAAAAACCGCCGCAACAGAGGCTTCTGCCAATCCGTATACGGTAAACATTGCCGTTTTGCTCAAGTTGTATTTTGACAACACGTTCAAGAACTCATGGCATACTTCCGGTAATATAGGTTCCGCACCATTATAAATAATTCTGATGCATGACAAGTCCCATCCCGCGGCTTTTTCTTCACGGAAGAAATTCAGGAAGTACTTATAACCAAAGTTAGGAGAGGATATGATGGTTGCTTTGTGTTCATTTACTTTTTTCATCCATAGTACGGGTTTTCGAATAAATAATTCGGTTGGAATCAAGTACTGATGAACACCTGCCATGAGCGGCACGAGGTGGAATCCAATTAACCCCATATCATGGGTAAGCGGCATCCAGGAGAGGAAGGTATCACTTGAACTGATTTTTGTACCATTTATAGCAGCACATGTATTGTAAATTAAGTTTCGATGCGTGAGCATAACGCCTTTGGGATCACCTGTTGATCCAGAAGAGAATTGAATAAATGCTAACTCTTCTGGCTTAGGTTCATAACATTTTACAGATTTATAATCATATACTTTATCTTGTATGATATCCGTTTTAGCTTCTAATTGATGATAAAAATCTAGTAATTCATGTTCTAAAGCGAACTTTTTCATTTTATCCAGCACCTTTTCAGATGCAATCATGAATGGGTTCTCTAGCAAATCCCAAATACGACATACTTTCAACTTCTGTTCATCATCTTCACCAACGCTTACAGGTACGGGTATCATTCCACCAAGTAAACAGGCCCAGAATGCTACTAAAAATCGTTTATTTTCTTGTATCTGAAAAATAATCTCTTGCTTTGGTTTAATTCCTATTTCTTGTAAATAACCTAAATATCCTCGCGCTTCGTTAAATAATTGACTAAACGATATAAAATTTTCTATCTTATCAGCATCTATAAAAAGAATACCACGGTCAGTTATCTTACTTCTGTCTTGTATGACCTCTACTAATGTTTGAAATTGTTTAGTATACATATATATCCTCCAAATCTATCATCTCAATCATTCCCTCTACATGCTATTTATACATATTTTCAAGTAGATTTTATCATAGCAATAAATGTAATTACAAGAATATTATTGTAAAATATAACATAATTTCATTATTGAATAAATAATACTAACTTTACATATTTATGACGAAATAGTTGACTATCAAACAAATCCAAAACGTCATCTAATAGATTTAAACTACAAACAGGCTACCATCTTAAAGAGGCAGCCTAGAATGTTTTATAAGTGTTACAAGAAAATAAACTTGCTGTTATTTATACCAAATTGCATCAGTCAACGCGTAATCATTCATATCCATACTGCCTTCAAAACATAACTTTTTTAAATCGTAAGAAATAGCATGACTGGCTTCTTCAAATAACTCCTTAGCGACATCAAAATTATTCCAAAAGCCCTTACCCATCCCAACAATCTGAGAACCTTGTCCAGGAAACAGAAAAGCTAAATTACTCTTTCAGTATCCCCCATTTATTTAACTTTATATTTCACACATTCGATCTTCCTATTTAGTTATAAATTTCCTTATTTTCAAAAATACAATAAACTATCATTGTAAGTTATTCAACAATTTTAAGTTAACACGATGGAGCGAGTGAACTTGGAGGGGATTTTTGTATGGCGACTCATGAAAGAGTTGTCGATTCAATCTGTGATTCGAAAGAAACGAGAATTCTCAAGCTATACGCCATCTGTTATATATCCTAACCGACTAAAGCCCCAATTTCATGCCACCGCTCCGGGTCAGAAAATGGTGACTGACATTACGTATATCTCGGATGGCACTCGCTTTTATTATCTGTCTGCCATTCAGGATCTATTTAACAATGAGATTGTAGCTTGGCAAATCTCTGATCGTAACGATGTGAAGTTGGTACTCGACACGATTAAACAGTGGACACGAAAAAGAGACGTCTCGGAAGCTGTGCTCCATTCGGACCAAGGCTTCCAATATACGTCTCAGGCGTACAACACGCGATTAGCGGTCGGAGATATATCTATTTTTATAACTACCAGCGATTTCAGGCCAAATTTAAACAGTGCGCACCAATTGAGTATCGGCACGCACTAGCTGCATAGCTTGCTTTTTTATTCTGTCTACTTGACAGGGGTAAGACCAATATCAAGGCTTTTAAAGTAACCACTATTTATCAATGGACATTGACATCGTCGTTTAATCCATCACCCCAAAAGCTTCTAGGTTGAGCTGACTTTCTGAACTGACACCTGCCTCATCACGCAGTGCAGCCAACGCTTGTTGCAAATCCTCTTTTTTTACGTATACATAGGGACTCTTCCAACTGGATTCCATCTGTAATGAACGAATATGATTCGGTTTGATTTTCGGGAAATTATAGACCCATTGTTGAAGATCAGATTCAGGAATATCAGACTTCACATTTTCACCGATAATGTCCAATACGTTTCCCCATTGGGAAATCCCTTGAAAATCCCCCAGTTTCTCAATGATCTGCTTGATCACTTGCTGCTGTCGATCATTACGCGCGAAATCGGAGGACTCCCGAGTCCCTTGATTTGATTTACGATACCTGACATAGTCGAGCACTTGTTGACCATTAAGAGTCTGCAAGCCCTTTTTTAAATCGATACGCGTTCCGTCTGCGGAATCGTTATATTTCATATCCATGTCGACATCGATTTGCAGTCCGCCAAGCGCGTCCACCGTCTGCCGTAAGGCATCAAAATTCAACACGACCATATGATCAATCGGAAAACCTAGCAAATCAGAGAAAAAGCGTTTTGTATTAGGAATAGCCTCTGACTTATCCTTTATATAGTAATAAGCATAATAATAATTGGACTTATGAGCAGGCAATGATTTAGGTTTTAGCAGCAAATCACGCGGCAGGGACAACAAACTAGCAGATTGGGTTTGTGGATTGAAACTGACAAGCATAAGAACATCTGTATTCATCACCCCATCAGCACCATCCCGGCTATCCACACCCGCCAAAAGAAAAGTCATAGGTTGAATCGATTCCTTCTTTACATAATCAATCGGATCATCAGCCAGCTTAGGAGCTGCCACACGTTGAATCGCAGCATCCGCCTTATAATATATATACCCCGCATAGATTCCAACTCCAAGTATCAGGGCGATTATGACAAGGTAAATGCTCATCATAACTTTACGAATTGCTTTTCTCTTGGGTTTGATAGACATAATTTCCTCCACTCAATTCTAATAAATATTCAATTTTTGAGTTTAGAAGCTTTTTTATTACTTTTCCAAATTTTCTTCTCGATTTTTTCATAAAGATTGATGCCAGCGTTCAAACATTTATGAGCTACAGACCATCGATGAACCATTTGATAAATCATAAATGCACTAATTACACCAATAAATGCTCCCGTGATGACATCAGAAGGATAATGAACACCATTCCAAATTCGGGAGAATGAAATCAAACCTGCCAATATAAGCCAAATCACGCCATCTTTCTTACGAAACAACCATATGCCTGTTGCGATTACAAAGGCCCCAATCGAATGATTACTTGGAAATGAAGCGTTAGCGGAATGTTCAATTAATTGGTTAACCGTATGATGGACAAAAGGCCTATCCCTATAAAAAAAGTGAGAAAGTATACTACCAACACTAAATCCAACACAAGCTGACAAGAGAGTTGTTATCACCATTTGCCTGTTCTTATGGATGCGAGTAAACCAATAAACAATAATCCCCAGGTAAAAGAGGTATTCCGCTTTTTCTGATAAAAAACGCATAAATGGATTTAATGCAGAGAATGTTACTGCCATTTGATTGATGAATTGAAATACGAGATCATCCGTTTGAGAAATGCCCAATTTCTTAACCTGCTTTCTATTTCTGTAATAATAAGGTTGCTTTAGTTCATTCTATATAGATATCGTCTTTATGAAATTTTACACTTAATACCAATCCAATTGCAATCATATTACTTAGTAGTGAGCTGCCTCCATAACTTATGAACGGTAAGGAAATACCCGTCAGGGGTACCAAACCGATATGCATGCCTATATTAACGAAAATTTGAAAGACTAACATTCCTATAAGCCCGGTAACAAGATATGACCCTGCAAGTTCTCTACTATCTTTGACGATATGAACCATGCGATATATGAGAAGGAAATATAACAGCAACAGCACCGCAGAACCCAAAAAACCATATTCCTCGCCTATGACTACATAGATCGAATCGGAATACGCATAAGGAACAAACCCTCTACGTAAAAAAGATACGTCACTTCCAGTCAATCCTCCCAAAGCTATCGCATATTTTGCGTTATTAACATGCCATGATTTATCGGGATCACTGGCTGGGTCAAGAAAAGTCTGAATTCTTGACATTTGATGAGGCTCCACAATCTTGGATAACAATTCGAAATTGGCATAGTATAGCCATAATATTATGCCTACCGTAATGATCATAATACTGATGAACAGAATCATATATAATGAACGGATGTTACCCATCCACAGCATACTAAGCAGTGCACCTACAAAGACTAGAGAAGTGCCTAAATCGGGCTGCTGCATGATTAAGATGATAGGAATCATGAAAATGATACAAATCGGTAATATATCTTGAACAATGCGAAGCTGGGCTCCCTCTCGCTTGCCTAATAAATGAGCAATCAGAAGCACTGTAAATAATTTAGCTAATTCAGAAGGTTGAAGCTGAAAACTTCCAATACTTAGCCAACGAACAGCACCGTTAATGTTCTCTCCGGTAAACTTGACAAGAACCAGCATCCCTATGCCAATTCCATAGAGAACGTAAGATATCTTACCTAACAGAACTCTATAATCTAACAATGCGAGAACCAGCATAGGAATGCAGAATGCACCGAATAGATATAAATAACTAATGTGAAGGCCTTCTAAATTCGTATCCACTGTGGCTCCATAAATAGCAATCATACCAATGGCAACAAGACACGATATAATGAACAGCATGGATTTATCTAGTTTTGAAATTATGTGGGTTATAAACATATGACAACCTCTATTTTGTAGAATTTCTGTAGGAATACCCCTAAAAATGAACATCACAAATAATCCGATGCGAAAATACGCCTTGTTTCATGACGTAATGCTACGGACTATTATGTTTTATGATGGCCATCGGAGACAATCAGGTCGGCCCCTTATTTTACCGTTCAAATCATAGGACACCTCCCTCTTGTTAACTACAATCCTTGGGAAGGATTACTCAAGATCGAACTTACCGTGATACTCCTTCTTGGATAACAGCTTCAATTTATCTTCACTCAAGCCATAAATGTCCAGACCATTTCCTGCAGCCCCTAATGACCAGCCAAGCACGAGCTCGGACCGACCGTCCTGATCGATATCTGGAAATCCAGCATACTCCAAGCCGTAACCAAAGCCCTCGACTTCCGATACGATTCGCCACTCCTCATTATCTTGCTTAAATAGCGCCGCTTTCAACATTTTACCTGTCGCTTTATTCTCTTCATATACAACGACAGCTTCATCGATACCGTCCCCGTCCATATCTCCGAACGAGAACTCATTACCTTCTTTTCCCTGCGTGGGGACTAACAATTGAACTTCGTCAGGCAGTAATTTGATAAGTTCATAGCTGACTTTGTCTCGCTGAATACTTGCTTCTGATAGTGGAGGCTTAATCATATCTATTGGTGTTGCTGGAATCCCACATCCTCCGAGCAACAATAACGTAGTCGATATGAAACCTATTCTAATGAGTTTGTTGAGCATTCTGATTACCAGCTCCTCGATTGTCAAGGTTATTTACTATTCTATCTTTGAAAGGGAACGAAGTGGTTATGAAATAGTTAAATTTAATTTCCCTTTTATTGGCAAGTAGATCTGGATTGTCGTACCCTTACCTACCTCGCTAATTATGCGTAATTCTCCATGATGTAACTTAATGATCTCATCTGATATCGATAGACCCAGACCACTGCCAGGTGCATGTGGATCTACTTTGTAGAATTTTTGCAGCACATTCTCTAGATCCTCCTCTGCGATTCCTGAGCCAGTGTCCTCAACGGTAATAACGACTTGTTCTTGAGCTGTATAAGCGTGTACAAAAATTCGACCAGTGGCATCTGTAAATTTGAGTGAATTATCAATTAAATTAATTAGTACTTGCTTCAAACGATTCTCGTCTGCATGAATGGTAGGGAGATTCTCCTCAGTTTGTATTTCGAGTGAGACTCCTTGCCGAGCAGCTCTTGGGGCAAGTTGTCTACCCATGTGTTGCAATAATTCTGATAGATGGACAGGTGCTGAGTGTATGACAATTCTTCCGTTATCCAGTTTAGAGAAATCTAACAGTTCTTCCACCATACGAGTTAACCTGTCGCTTTCTGATTCAATAATATCCAATCCTTCTTTAAGGATTTGCTCGTTGTGATTCCCACTCGATTTCAACGTGATGGCCCAGCCTTTAATTGACGTTAATGGCGTTCGCAGTTCATGGGACACGGATGAAATAAAATCATTTTTAAGCTGTTCGCTCTTCAAAATTCTACCTGCCATCATATTTAACGTATCAGCTAAAGAACCCAGCTCATCCTGATAGCGTTTTTGTACTCTTATGCTGAAGTCTCCTTCTGTCATCTGATCTGCTGCCTGTTTAAGATCCTTAATTGATCTCGTGATGGTCCAGGACAACAATAGTCCAAGAACGGTAACAATCGCAAGAACAAGCAGACCCACACAGATCAGTACGACTGCAATACGATTAACCGTATGTAGTGTTTCAGTCAAGGAAGTGACAAATCTAACTTCTCCAACGATGATGTCATGGGCTCGTAAGGGAAAAGATACCGCTAATATCGCTTCTTGGGTGGAAGGGTCCTTCCCTCTCCAAGTGCCGGGTTGTCCTTGGAGTGCAGTTCGTACATCTAAATACGTAGTCATGTCATTGCCGCCTTGAAGTCCGGTAGAGTCCTGCAAAAGTCGGCCTGAGGAATTAATAATCTGCACTTGCGCATCCGAGTTATGTGCAAACCCCTTCAATAATCGATACGATTGTTTCTCCAGATCTTCATCGGCAAAATATTGCTGAAAAAAAGAAGCAGACAGCTCCGCTTGATTCATCAGAATCCGCTCTACATTATGAAGATAATAATATCTCACGTATACCATGAGAAAAATCTCAAGAATGAGAACAGTGATACAAATGACCACAAGATAACTTCCTACTAATCTTTTCTGAATACCCACTTCTTAACCGTCCTTCCTGAAGCGATATCCCACTCCCCATACCGTTTCAATCCAATGTGGATTGGAGCCATCATCTTCAATCTTTTCCCGTAACTTTCGCACATGAACATCTACTGTTTTAGGATCTCCGATATAATCCTCTCCCCATACGAGATTTAATAATTCATTTCGAGATAGTGCTGTATCGGGATGTTCTAGAAAAGTTCTAACTAGTTGAAATTCCTTCGGCGTTAATTCAATAAAGATGTCATCTTTGAACACTTTATTCGAATTTAGATCCATCCGAATTGGACCGGATTGAATCACGGATCTTTGCGGTTTTAGAGCAGTTTCTGTTCGGCGCAATATCGCTTTAATTCGTGCTACAAGCTCTAACGGATTAAACGGTTTGACAATATAATCATCAGCTCCGATTTCTAATCCTTTGATCTTGTCCAGATCTTGTCCGCGTGCAGTTAAAAAGACGATGATGACCGCAGGCTCTATCTCTCTTAACTGTCGGCAGATTTCAAATCCATCAGTATCTGGCAGCATAATGTCCAGAACAACAACATCGGGTCGATTCGTAGTGAAGAGTTGTATCGCTTCTCCTCCAAATGCAGCCTCACTCACCACAAATCCGTTATTTAGTAAATTAATCGATACAAAACGTCTAATATGTGCATCATCTTCAACAATAAGTACTTGATTACGATTAGCGGTATTTATAGCTTCCACCCCCATAACTCGATTTCTAACAAATAAAATGAAAAAAAGCTCTCCCTGTAAAGAGACAGCCTTGAGCTCATATCTAGTCCTTACTTGCGAAATTATTACATGTGGATATTACTCTAAATTAATCTACTTGTCAAAAGCTTCTACTGACCTTGGAAACCCAAACTTATTTCACTAAAGGGTCAGATTGTCGAATTTTGGGATATGTAGTAAGATACATCTGATACTATTGGATACTATTTCAAAGAACAGCAATAACAATATACGAGTTTCTAGACATCAAATTTGAAAGAAGTGTTTACTTGAATATATTCTTCACGTATCTTCTGGCAGGTCTTGCAATTGCAATGCCTGTAGGAGCAATGACAGTTGAAATGACGAAGCAAGGTCTGAAAAAGGGTTTTATGCATGGTTGGGCTGTTGGATTAGGTGGAATGACAATCGATTTATTATTAATTATAGCATTATATATGGGATTAGCTTCTGTACTTGCTATACCTTACATTCAAATACCAATGTGGCTTATTGGCGCATGTTTCTTAGCAATTTTAGGCTATGATTCCATAAAAAACTCAGACCAAGATATTACGTTAGCTGGTAATAAACCAAACGGATCATTTCTTAGCTCATACCGTAATGGCTTACTAGTAGCTATTTCCCCAGGAAATCTCGTGTTTTGGATTTCCGTTTTTGGGGCTGTACTTTCTGATTCATATGATATGACACAACCGACAAAATTTTTAATCGTAGGGGCGGGTATTTTAACTGGTATCCTAGTCCATGATGTTGGTCTACTTGCAATTGTTTCGGTAACAAGAAAAGTAATGAGTCAAACCATGATAAAATGGGTATCCATCATCGCTGGATTTATTTTAATAGGTTTTGCGGGATATTTCTTATATGAGTTTATAATAGCAATAAAAGGAGTACTTTAGCCAGTTTTCAGCTCTAGGACTCAATGATTCATGCGTACATCTCATTAATAACAGGTACGTGTAAACTAGGTACTTTCGTCGACACGCTTCTGCGCACGGATTTCTCTGTGCGCAGGTGTCCTAGCTATTTTCAACTCCTTCGGCCCTCCTACTGATCTTTCTTCGGTTCCAATGTCATTTTCTTCGACAAATATACAGCAACACAAACCGCCGTAATACCGCCCACTAGCTTCCCGACAATCATCGGGAAAATCATTTCTCTAGCCACCCCTGCCGTAAAGCCAAGGTGATCGCCGAGCACAAATGCAGCTGACACAGCGAAGGCCACATTTATGACTTTGCCCCGGGCATCCATATCCTTCATCATGTTAAACATTGGGATGACGTTGGCGAGCGTTGCTACCATCCCCGCTGCCGCAACTTCGTTCATGCCTAACAGTTTACCCATTTTCATTAACGACTTATTGAACACCTTTGTAATGACAAATACCATCGTAAAGGCGCCAGCCAGCACAATCGCAATATCACCTACGATCTCGATACCTTCTCCAATAGGAGCAAGACCAGGAATGATTGTGAGCCCTGTTAGCTGCTGTACAATGGCGGCTGCAAGTCCTAATGTTGCCACAATGACGATGAATGTTCCGAAAATAGTGAAGCCCTTAATCATACCATCAGGAATTTTCCAAAGGCCAAGTACGATTAATACTGCAAATAGGATGATTGGAACCAGGTTGGATAGAATCATGCCGATGGGAAAACCGGCAACAAGCCCCCCTGCCAAGCAGCCAAGCGGAATCGTCACGATACCAGCTAGTACGCCAGTAGCCAAGAACTTCTGATCTTCCTTTCTGATTATGCCAAGCGCAACCGGAATGATAAACACGATCGTCGGCCCGAGCATTGCACCCAAAATAGCTCCGGCAAACAGGCCCGCCTGTGGGTCCTGCGCCAGTTCAAGAGCGAGTGAGAAACCGCCCATGTCATTTGCTAACAGCGTAGTTGCAAACATCGAGGGATCTGCGCCGAGCGCGGTATATAGAGGTACGACAATCGGGCTTAACAGTTTGGCCAAAACAGGGGACAGTGATATGATCCCTACCATCGCCAGTGTTAAAGCTCCCATGGCCATAATACCTTCTTCAAATTGCTGACCTAACCCAAACTTACTCCCGATACTCTTGTCAAGCGCACCGAGAATCATGAAAATGACCATTAAGTAAATAATGATTTCATTAATTTCCATGATTGTTGGTCCTCCATTCTTATTGGAACTGTTATTTTTCTTCTCTCGAAGATCTTATTACAATATAATGAACAAGCGCATTTCATCTATGAGCCAGCTCCACCGAATCGACGATACCTACGATGACCGCATCAACTGGCACGTCTGAGGCGGCTAGCGAGGTTCTGGCAGCGCCTCCTCTCGTAACTAGCACAGTGTCGCCGATGCCTGCGCCCGCATTATCTGCAGCTACGAAATAATCATGCTGATCCGGATTACCATAGGAATTCGGCTTGATTACAAGGAAAGTCAGACCATTCAGCTTCTTATCTTTTCGGGTAGCCCATAAACTGCCCACAACTTCTCCTACAATCATCGTTTCACCTCACCCATTACCTTCTGCTTACACGCATCTGATGCGTATGCAAATAATCCTGCGCCAGCGGTGTAATTATACTGTGCGGGCCAACTACGATCTCTTTCACGTTTTGAAGACGGTGTTTTTTCACATCAGCTTCAGTAATAACTTTGCTTGTTATTACTTCTGATTGAGAGATCATGTCAACATGAGCAGCCTCGCTGTGTACTTCTTCTAGATTCTCTGCTAGTCGTTCATCTTCCAGACAAGCACTCAGCAGGTCCGATTCCCGTGCTGTTTTAATACCATAGCTTTGGAGTTTATTTGCAAATCCGTCATACAGCTTGTACAGCATAACAGGAGATGTTTGCTTATATTTCCTGTAAAGCAGCCCTTCCTCCAGAACAACAACCCGTTTTCCTTTTAGCAGCATAGTCAGTACAAAAACTTCACGTGTGCTTGCGCTTATGCCATTAGCTAAATAAGACAGCAGCCCAATGCACATCTTCGGAATAATTAGAAGATCGCAATCTCTGACCGATTCATCGTAATAGCGCACCTCGTAGTACGGATTCAGAATACTCTCCAGTACGGGAACAGGCTCCGTAGACAGAAGGATCGCTTTCTTACTGATTGCAATCGGCTCGCTCGTCTGCGCCTGCTGCAGCCTCTTTAACACTTCAGCCGCTACCGCTTCGATGATTGCTGTCCGATCCAGAGCTTGAATGTCCATTTGTTAACACACTCCCGGTCCTAGTTGCCTTTCTTCAAAATTTGACCCTTCGTGCCTTTCGTGAATCCACATGCATTCGCTTCGTCGTAGTCAATATGCATGTATGTTTCGTAGTTGGAACTCACTCGTATCAGCACATCGTCAAATATGAGAGGACGGTTGCCATATACTTTCACTTGCACGATTTCACCATTCTGCACATTGAATTTCTTGGCATCTTCCGTTTTCACATGGATATGGCGCTGGGCAGCGATCAGCCCTTGCTTCAGTCGAATTATGTTATTTCCAGCAGCAATTACAATACCGGGAGTTCCTTCCAACTTGCCGCTCTCTCTAACGGGAACAGACAGGCCCAATACGACAGCATCCGTTTGCGATACCTCTACCTGTGATTCTCTACGTTCAGGACCGAGTACGACGACATTGTATAAAGCGCCTTTAGGTCCAATTAGCGTAACACGCTCTTTGCAAGCATATTGTCCAGGTTGAGACAGGTCACGTGCTTTCGTCAGTTGATAGCCTTTCCCGAAAAGCTCATCTATCGCTTCCCGGTTCAAATGAACGTGCTTGCCGGATGCTTCGATTTCGATAAAATTATGTTCCTGTACTCGCTTGATTACTTCACTCATGATATTTTCTACCAGTTGATTATTCACCATTCACACCTCATCAGTTGTACTGTCCTACGCGAATTCGGAACATCATGATCCAGAATAACGAAGACAGCCGGTTCAATGTCCGGATGATATCTTCGCGCTCTACGGCCCCGTGTTCGCTTTTAAAAGCCTGATAAGCCTGCAGTTCCGTCTCCCTTGTCAATGTACGTAACCCATTTATGACAACAACCGCTTCGCCCATATCATAGCTGGGTTGAAAATGCTCTAATCCAAAGTATTTCTTGGGAAAGTGGGACATTTCACGCAATTCCTTTGGTGACATTCTTAGTAAATGAAACTCGTCTATATTTTCACTCAGCACTTCACATCGGACAATTTGCCGTACAAAAAGTAAAATCTCTTCCAAATCATCGACCAGCTTGGTCATGTTGAGCTTAAAGCAACTAATTTGCGCTTCCAAAATTTTCGTTTCTAATGAATCCAGTTTGCCGCGGAATACGATCCGAGGGTGATCTTTAAATACAAGCATATTTCCATACAGATGAGTCATGTGCTCCGGCTTTGTTTCCAAAAAGCCGCCATACAGTGTGCGGAAACGTTTTTTTCCTTCTGCCGGGTTTTGCAGACTGTCCAGTTTTTTTGTAATTTGAAGCCTGACTTCCTTGTTGGGTGGTGCCGAGGCTTCAGTCTCAGTAGCTCCGACATAACGAAGTTCAATCTGATGATCTGTCAAAAAACTCTTGGCGGAAGGTGTTAAAATCGTTCCAGCCGCAGCCTCGTATACGGCAACATCTTTCAAATTCTGATTTCGAAAGTGTTTGCGCAGTTCGCTTTCGGTAATAACAGCCATATTTTCACATCCTTTTACACTCAGGCATCGAGGGCCGCTGGCGATAGGATTGCGACAGGCGGGTGAGACGGATGCGGAGTATCCGCATCCGTCTTCCGTCAAGATGGTCAGGCCTGTCAGATATTAAATCTTATTCCGTTGTTCTCGCCTTAGGCAAGATGGAGTCCACTTCAGTATGTGGTCTTGGAATAACATGTACAGACAACAATTCACCTACACGTTCTGCCGCTGCTGCACCTGCGTCTGTTGCTGCTTTAACAGCACCTACGTCGCCGCGAACCATAACCGTCACAAGACCTGCCCCAATTTGTTCTTTCCCGATTAATGTTACGTTAGCAGCTTTAACCATTGCATCCGCTGCTTCGATTGCTCCAACCAATCCTTTTGTTTCTACCATTCCCAATGCGTTAGTGTTTGCCATGATAAAAATCCTCCTTGATGTATGTTGTATAGTGGATCAACGTTCGGTTACAAATGAACAATTTGAACTTACACTTGCATTTTCTGCCAATAATCGTTTAACAATCATGTCGATCAATTGCTCTTTATCGGCAAGATTTATAGCAGCCTCTTCAGGGTACGATTGCGGTACTGGCTCCATCAAATCTTCTAACTCCCTTACCCCGTAAGCCAATCTACGAATGTTGAGTAGATTAAGCGGGCTTATGTTATCAGACGTTGAGCTACCCCCTACCGCCCCAGATCCTAGCGTAAGTGCCGGAGAAAGTGCGGTCGTTCCACCTATTCCACCAAGTGCGCCTGGCGTATTAACTAATAGCCTGGACACTGGCTTCTTCAGAGCAAATTCACGAACGATCTCCTCATTTTCTGAGTGAATCATCATAGTATGTCCCGCGCCTTCTAGATTTAATATCTCGATGCAGCGTTCACATGCCGACTCCCAATTGTCTTCCGTATAAAAAGCCAAGATTGGACCCAGCTTTTCGCGGGAATAAGGAACATTATTTCCAACACGAGTTTCTTCGGCGATCAGCACGCGCGTACCAAATGGAACTTGTAAATTAGCCAGCTTGGCGATATGTCCTACGCTTCTGCCGACAATTTGCGGGTTCATTGTGCCATTGGGACGCATAATTATTTTGCCCAGTTTTTCGGCTTCCTCACTGGAGAGGAAATATGCGCCTTGCTTCTTGAGCTCGGCCATGACCGCTTCTTTACTGCAAGTTTCAACAATAATCGATTGTTCGGACGCGCAGATCGTACCGTTGTCGAATGTCTTGGAGTCCATAATGCGTTTGACCGCGAGCGGTATATTGGCGCTCTTCTCGATGAATGCCGGACCATTGCCCGGTCCGACACCGATAGCTGGCGTTCCGGATGAATACGCTGCTTTAACCATAGCCGTACCGCCAGTAGCGAGTATCAAATTAACATCTTTATGCTTCATCAATGCGTCTGTTCCCTGTATCGATGGAACACTCATAACATTAATGGCTCCGTCTGGGCAGCCTGCTGCGATAGCTGCTTCGTTGACTATACGTACCGTCTCCATAATGCACTTTAACGCATTTGGATGAGGTGAGAACACTATGCTGTTGGCAGCTTTGATGGCAATCAACGCTTTATAAATGACAGTCGATGTCGGATTAGTGGATGGAATCAATCCTGCCACTACGCCGACCGGCACAGCTACTTCCATCACTTTATTTGTTTTGTCTTCCTTTAGGATGCCCACTGTTTTCATTTTTTTAATCGACTCATACACATGCTTCGCTGCAAATGTGTTCTTGACGATTTTGTCCTGCCAGCGACCAAAGCCTGTTTCTTCATTTGCCATTTTCGCCAATTTCTCACGATGTTTGTAGCCAGCATCGGAAATCGCTTTTACGATGGCATCAATCTGTACCTGTGTCATTACAGCCAGCTTGGCTTGCGCCTCTTTGGCCTTCTTAATCAAGTTTCGAGCTTCTTGAATGGATCTTAGGTCCTTATCCAACGTTTCCATTAACATCCCTTCTCTCCATTACGTTGTATTATTACAAACCGGCTTTCTTCGCATTCTTGCTGCGCTTTGCTGCAGTTGCTGACTTCGTCTTACGTTGGCTTCCAGGCTGACTCTCTGCTCGCTCAAGAGCCACAACATTATCGGTCTTGGGTTCATCAGCTTCCGAAGTAGCCGCAACGGCTGCCAGCTTTACATCGGCGGCTAGTGGGTCCGCTGTGCTTTCTCCCAGCTTTTCATTATTGGCAAGCGGGTCCGCTGTACCTCCTACAAGCTGCTTCGTGTTCGCACTCACATCAACCGGGCTTACAACCAAAGCGGCTGTTTCCTCATGGATCCTAGGAATGACATGTCTTGTCAACAGCACATCCAGTTGAGCAGCTATCTCTGCTCCCGCTTCCACCGCAGCCTGCACGGCACCGACCTCTCCGCTCAGCTTTACCGTCACCAAACCGCCCTTGATGACTTCCAAGCCGATGCAGTTGACACCTGCTGCTTTCAAAGCTGCATCCGCAGCTACGATTGCTCCCAGATACCCTTTCACTTCTACTAGGCCTAACGCGTTATTTTTCATTGGCAGCTATCCTTAATAACTCATCGGGCTGTCTGCGACGAATTGCACTGATGCTGCAAAAGCGTCACATGCCGCCTGGCAGGCAGATTGGCTGCCCGTCAGCAGAGCACCGCCGAAGTTAGTCTCGGAAGGCGGCCCGAAGAAGGTAGCAATCGACACATCGGCTGCCTTAAGCGCCGCATCGATCGCATACATCGCTTCCATCGGAGGCGCGATCAAATACGCTAGCGCTTCACCTTCTTTAATATTGGCGGTCTGGGACAAATATGTTCCTGTGCGGGAGACTAGATGGGCAAAATAAGGGATGCTGTTATCATCATTCGCACTGACAAAATGAGCGCCGCTAGCGATAAATTCAACGGCGGCATTCAAGCCGCTGCGTACTTCTTCTGGGCTTGGACCTGCCAGAATGCCGATGACCTCGCCCGCCAGCTTCGTGGAAGCATTGGCCGAGCCGGCATACATACTTTTTGCATATACAACATCTACGTCAGCTGCTTTAGTTGCTTCGTCTAGCGCTGCATAAGTGACATCGTCAATGTCAGCAGTAATGATCCCTAGACTTTTGTAGCGAGATTTCAGTTCCAGTTTGTCAGCCATGTCAGGACTTACGTTGGAAATGAGCTTCACGCCCAACACTTTTGCATGAATGTGTTCGTTTCTCATACGAGCCTCCTTGCATTGCTATATTTTCAAATCAATACCCGAAGCTTGTTTGTCTATCATCGTCTTAATCAATTCGGCAATATGCGCCCCCGCTTCTACCGCCGGAGTACCTCCCGAGTGAATGTTCGAGATTACAGTACGTCTCGCTTCTGGCATGCCTATTGTCGGTCTATAAGCGATGTATGCACTCATCGATTCGGCCGTTACAAGCCCAGGCCGCTCGCCAACGAGTAGACAAACTACATCCGCTCCGGTGACTTCTCCGACTACGTCCATGGAAGGAACTCGGCAATGCTTGACGAACAGAATGTCGCCGACTTCGATGCCATACATCTTGAGCCCTTGCGAGATAGCAGGTATGATGTCGCGCAGGTTAGCTTCAATCGCTGCCGAACTTAGACCGTCTCCGACCATTAACTGTACCTTGGCCTGTTGGGCTGTATTTTGCCTAATATAGGCAAGTGTCTCTGTAGAGAACTGACGGCCCAGATCCGGACGAGTAATATATTCATCCTTGTCCCGGCACAGCGTTTCGACAGCGACTAAGTTCATTTCCTTCACAAACTCCTCGGATACATAGGAAAACACAGCGTCTTGGGCAGCGGCATGGTCAGCACGGAATCGCAATGACGTAAGCGTCTTATAGCGCGGGCCTGCACGCCAAACTCCAAGGCGGGCGGGTGTTTTTTCTTTCATTTTGAGGTATCCCTCTCGATCCGCTGGCTCTGGTACCAGAAGCAGCTTCCGAAGGTTGATTTCCGTAATATCGTCCAGACATTCTCCGCTGTCTTCTTGCTCTTCTACAGCTGTTTTGTTCTGCAAATATCCAGAAGAGACCGTATTGACCGCGGCATGTTGGACAGGGGCCTTTGTACTCGCAGACTTAGTGGCTTCCTCCGACTTGTCTCCTACCATTTCCATCAGAATTGATTCAATCATCGATTTTAGGTCTTTTTCATTCATAAGAGCTTCCTCCTTTCCTACTTAAGAAACACAGATGCGTCTCCGGCTTTTTTAGTCAGCTTGCCGTTTTCGATAAAGCCCATCTTTTCCATCCATTGCTCAAACTCACGGATCGGACGCAGCCCAAGCAGTTCACGTAATGTTGCAGTCTCGTGATAACCGGTTGTCTGATAGTTCAGCATGACATCGTCGCCATGCGGGATACCCATAAAGAAATTGCAGCCCGCCGTTGACAATAGGACAGCCAGATTTTCCAGATCGTTCTGATCCGCCTTCATATGGTTCGTATAACAAGCGTCGCACCCCATCGAAATGCCACTCAGTTTGCCCATGAAGTGATCTTCCAGACCAGCACGGATGACCTGCTTCGCATCGTACAAAAATTCGGGACCGATGAAACCGACCACAGTGTTGACGAGAAACGGGTTATATTTTTTGGCAAATCCATAGCATCGCGCTTCCATCGTCACTTGATCGACCCCATGATGGGCTTCGGAAGACAGCTCAGAACCTTGTCCCGTCTCAAAATACATCACATTCGGACCTGTCACCTGTCCATGTTGCATAACAAGTTGCTGTGCTTCATCAATCGTTGCTGCGTTGAAACCAAATGCTGTATTGCCCTTCTCCGAGCCTGCAATCGATTGGAAGATGAGGCCTGTTGGTGCGCCGCGCCTTACAGCCTCCATCTGAGTCGTTACGTGTGCCAGGATGCATGTTTGCGTAGGAATATCCCACTTTTGCCTGAATTCTTCAAAACGCTTCAAGTTGCGCATGACGCTCTCCACGGAGTCATCCACCGGGTTAAGTCCAAGTACCGCATCACCGATACCAAAGGTCAAACCTTCCATTAAGGAAGCCATAATGCCATCGGTATCATCAGTAGGGTGATTCGGCTGCAGACGAGCAGACAAAGTACCTGAACGTCCAATCGTCGTATTGGCGTGAGCCGTAACCCGAATTTTTTTGGCCCCGTATATCAGATCAAGGTTGGACATAATTTTGGTAACTGCTGCTACCATCTCGGCTGTAAGTCCACGTGATACACGCTTGATGTTAGCTTCCGTCGTGTTATCGTTTAAAATCCATTCCCGTAATTCTTCCACGGTCCAGTTCTGAATTTCGCTGTAAATGCGTTCATTTACTTGATCTTGAATAATTCGGGTAACCTCATCCTGTTCATAGGGAACCGCAGGATTGTTGCGAAGGTCCGACATCTTAATTTGGGACAGAACTACCTTCGCTGCAACACGCTCTTCTGCCGATTCAGCTCCTAGCCCGGCAAGCTTATCACCCGATTTTTCCTCATTTGCTTTTGCCATGACATCCATAAGTGTTTTGAATTGATAAATATGACCAAACAGTTTAGTTTTCAAAATCACAAAAGATCCTCCTTCCAAATTCTACTTAAAGTGTGTGATCAAAAGCTGACTTTTTGAACTACCTCTTAAGGTTAGTTAAACACGAGAGTCTTTACGACGACGGGCAATACTTTGCCGCCTGCGATCGGCTTGCCAATGTCAATATAGTCTCCGTTATCAACTTGAATGCTGTCGATACATACGACATCCTTCTTGTAACCAAGCAGGGCATAAAGAGTCTGACCCAGCACCTTCGCTATATCGTGATAGACAATTACGATAAGCGGGTACTCCCTTTCCAACAGCTCTGCCATTCCTTGATGCAGTCCATGAGCATACTTCTGCACGTCAAGAAAGCTTGGATTGCTCTTCCCTTCCAGCGCAATGGCGACCCGCTGCAGATCATTGTTCAGCTTGAACCAATTCAATTTGTCGGCAATGGCTTGCGCCAGCACCTCAGCGCTCCCCGATTCATCCATAGCCGCGAGCTTCAGAATCGGAATATTCTTGATCGGAAAGCTCTCTTCCGTATAAGTGATCGTGCTGCCACTAATTTCGGTCGTATGGGAGCCAGCCCCCACGACAGTTGCACGGATCGTCTCGGCTGGTCTAGCTACAGTCATCCGCTGAGTCAGCAGGGAATCGGCGATTGCCCTGCCGAGCAAGATCCCGATGTCCCCATACTGAAACACGTCACCCTCCACTTCCTGATAGATGCAGTCGGCTACCCCACCTGAGAAGGAGATGCACGGAATATTCCGATCCAGCTTCAACCCTTTGTTTGTAATGATGGTGTCGTAGAAATCGTCTGGCGGCCGCAGACCGACGCTTTCTTCAAGCAGTTTGACCATCTCCCCGATTATCGGCTCCAGAACGGTCGGTGTTACCCGCTGGCCAAGGGTCAACTGTATTCCCCTTCGCTCCGCCAGCAATTTGATCTTGGGTGCGATATAAGTAATCTCGCGCGTCTCTGGATTGACTCTAATCAAACGCCCGCCAATATCGAGACATCCCGTGTCCAGCAGCTCGCCCCCAGAGAACAACGCCAGATTGCTGGTACCACCGCCAATGTCGATATTGACAATGGAAGTGGAATACTCCTTGGAGTATGTATGAGCTCCCGCACCTTTGGCGGCAATGATGCTTTCCAAGTCAGGGCCAGCCGTGGCAACCACGAAATCTCCGGCAAAGCCGCTTAATGACAACAGCACTTCGTTGGCATTTTCTTTACGGGCAGTCTCGCCCGTTATAATGACGGCACCAGTCTGAATCTCTTCCTTGCGAATGCCGGCTTTGCGGTACTGCTCTTGTACGAACTCCTGAATTAGCTGCACATCTATTCGGTTGTCCGCCAGCACGGGCGTAAAGCAAATATCGCTCCGATAAACCACTTCCTTATCCGTTATAACTATGCGGGGCACCGAAAACGAGGATGCCAGGTTCTGAATATGCAGCTTCGACAGCACAAGCTGCGTCGTGGATGTCCCCATATCGATACCTACGCTCAACAATTGTTCGTTCACTTCTCTCACCTCCATCACTTGATACCACATACATGTAAACAAAAAGGCTCAAAGTTATAACTAACCCCCAAATAGCGGGAATTTATAACCTTAAGCCACATTGCTTATGCGACTACGCCTTTGTAGCCTGACTATTCATTTTTTAAAAGTAAACGCAACGGTCGTGCCGTCACCACTCGACGTAATGACTAACTTTCCTTTCAGCTTGTCTTTCACATAGCTGCCTACAATGGACAACCCCAAGCTCTCGAACGAACCATCTGCAACGGAAAATCCTTTTCCGTTATCCACCACTTCCATGGTGACCAAGTCGCCTTCTAACTGTGCATTTATCGTAATCGTGCCGTCCATACCATCTCCAAATGCATGTTCGCAGCTATTTTGCAAAAGCTCGTTGACAATCAATGCAATCGCTACGGTGCGATCGTTGTCCAAGCAGATGCTCTGCTCCACTGTCATCTCGATATGGATATTTTTACAATCTTCAAAACAGCGTTGAATATTGGTGGCTATAAGCTGAATGACGCCAAGCAAATCAACATGCGATTTGATCTCCCTTGATAACAGCTCATGAGTTGACGCAATGGCCAACACCCGGCTGACGCTTTCGTTTAAGTACCTTTTCGCTACCGGGCTTTCGCTCTGTCGCTCTTGAATACGGAGTAATGAAGCTACTGTTTGCAAATTGTTTTTAACCCGGTGGTGAACTTCACGAATTGCAACCGATTTGGAAATGATCTGCGCTTCCTTATCCTTAATTTCAGTTACATCATGTATGATGACGCCGACACGGAAATCCCGTTCTGCAATAAAAATCCTCTTCACTTGATAATTGCAGCTTGCTATCTTCACTTCTTTAGCTAGCGAATTAGAAGGAGACGAATAATATTCCTTCATAACACCCAAAAAGGTCGTCTGATCCAAAGACAGATTGTCATAATGCAATCCCTGAATGTCTTCCAAATAACCTAGCCGCCGGTAATATGCGTCTGCCTTTATGTTCTTGAGCTTTACAAAGCCGTTTTTGTCAAATAAAAGAACGGCATCCTCCAACTGATCAATGATCGAATGCAGGACACTATTGTTCAGAATTGGCATTTGAACATCCATAATGACCAGATCAGGCTGATGCATTTTACATAACTCAATAGCCTCAAAACCATCAGAAGCTTCGTCTACTCCATTGTAGTTCGCTTCTTCCAACATCCCACAAATATTCATTCTTGTAATAGGTTCGTCGTCGACTATTACAATTTTCCCATTCAATTGCATACACCCCGTAGTCGATCTATATTTGTTTGTATGCTGCGAATTCTCATTGGCATGGAATGCCTAAAAGGAGCTTCTTACACTTTCAAATAAGCCTCCAGCTCTTCCACACCTACATTTTCCATAGACGAAACCTCGAAAATGCGTTCCACTCCCGCCGCTTGCAGATAATCTCGCGCTTTCGCAATGTCCTCATCTGACTGAGCCAGCTCCACCTTAGTCACAATTCCGATGACCGGTTTGGCGAACATCGTCGCAAAGCCTGGCGGGAAATAGCTTTCTTCTTTTGTGCAGTCTTGTACAAGCCCGATAACATCTGCATCAACGCTAGAAACAAGAAGCATTTTATATAAATACCTGTTCTCAATACATTCTCCCGGCGTATCGATAGCTTGCTCAAAATTTTCGACGGCTTGCGTTTTCTTATAGGCCATCTCCTGACCATGCAATCGCTGGCACAACGTCGTCTTGCCTGATCCGGTGCTTCCGGCAAAAATAATCTTCCTCATAACACCGTCTCCTATGTTCTCGTTATCTTCGCAGCTGAAAATCCGAGAATATTCTGCAAGCCAACCAGCACTTCATTAATGGCAGATTCTACGGAGGATACATCACCTGTAATGACTAGCGAACCGCTGAATCGGTCAACGAAGCCGATCTGCACGCCAGCTGCTTTGGTTGCTATGTCGGCCGAAATGATTGATGCTTCACTCGGCGTAATAGTCATAATGCCAATAGCAGCATGCACATCGTTTCCTAATCCCAGCTTCTTGTATATATCCGGGCTAGGATTTGCAATGATATGAGCTAGTGTTACCTGTTTCCCTGGAACATATTCTTGAATTACACGTTGTTTTTCGTTGTGTTGTTGGTCCATACCATCATCCCATCTCTTTGAAAGATAACTGGTGAATTAGCAGCAAGAAGAAACGGCTTTATCTCCTTATTGAATGAACTTTATTGCGTGTTCAAAAGAGGACTTTTTGAACAACCTCTTTTAAGTCTGGAACATTTTGTTCAATATGCCAACGACATCCTTAGCAGAGGGAACACGTGGATTGGTAACCGTACAACCATCTTTCAGAGCACTTTCAGCAATCTCTTCTTTCCTCTCTTCTAGTATGCTTAACTCCACGTTACATTCTCGCAGCGTTTGCGGCATTCCTAATTGTTTCTGCAAATGCTTAATCGCCTGCACAAGACTACGCACGCCGCTCTTGGCGTTCGGAGCCGACAGACCCAAGTTCTTGGCGATCTCAGCATATCTGGCCGCCGTTTCATTGCTCCCCTCTTTGCTGTAACCCGGCTTGTAATCAGCATTGAATTCAATTACATGAGGCAGCAACAACGAGTTCATCCGCCCATGCGCAATCTTGAATTTAGCTCCGGCCACATGCGCGATACCGTGATTTAGTCCAAGTGAAGTTATGTTGAACGCCATTCCCGCCAAGCATGAAGCGTTATGCATTTTCTCGCGCGCCTCCAAATTGTTTCCATCCTTATAGGCTCTTGGCAAATAAGCAAATACCAGCTTGATCGCCTTCTCCGCCAAAGCATCGGAAATATCGTTCGCTTTTGTCGATACATATGCTTCAATCGCATGGGTCAAAACGTCCATTCCCGTATCAGCGGTAATGAAGTCCGGTACACTTTTCACTAATATTGGATCCAGTATCGCTTCTTCCGGCAGCATATCATCGGACACAATCGGATATTTGACGTTCTTGCTCTTGTCGCTGATAACGGAGAAAGACGTGACTTCTGATCCTGTTCCGCTCGTTGTCGGAATAGCGACGAACGGAATATCGTGCTGATCCAATATTTTTTTTGCAAAAAACTTCATTGCCTTGGCCGCATCGATTGCCGATCCTCCGCCAATCGCGATTATCAGATCAGCTTTGAACGAACCGAGCGCCTCTACGCCTTCTGTCACAATCTCGAGTGGCGGATCAGGCACGATATTGCTAAAAATGTATTGTTCATTGCTTTCATGCAGCCGTTCATACAGCATGTTTATCATCCCTGACTTGATCATGAACGGATCTGTGACGATAAAAATCCGTTTATTCTGCCAAACCGTCAGGCGATTCATCGCGCGCTCTCCTAGATAAACATTAGTCTTTATGGAAATTTTCTCCATATGAGGCACCTCCAAGTAGTAATTGGCAAAAAGAGACCTTTAAACGATCGATTCCTTTAAAAGCCTCTTTGCGCCGACATTCGGCTATTCACAATGGTGGGACCGCGTTGGATTTTGTTTTTATCAAAGATTGGTTAATTTTCGTTAGGCAAGAATTTTCCCTCACATTGTATTATTTTCACAAGCATTATTATTCGTGTAATCTCATCAAATATACAAAGTTAATTTGACGCATTGTATATTAAGTTCCTGGAAATTTTCACCATACACGCGGCAGCAAATGTCCGCAAAACGGCCCTTTTATCATTAAAGATAGAAAGGGCCGCTTCTAGTACTATGCTAATATTTCAATAGTCAGCAATGGTTTTATTATTTTGCCAGCGCTTTGGCTGCCGCACTCTCACCGCCAAGTCGTCCGGAAGTGAAGGAGTAACCGATACCCACGCCATTACCAACATACGTATCATTGTACAGCACGCCTTCTGATTCCAAACCTACGGCGAACAAGCCTGGTACTGGTACACGATCATCATTTAACACTTGGAAACTGGTATTAACGAGCAGACCGCCTACCGAACCAAGGTTATTGATCTCAGCGATGATAGCGTAGTATGGACCGCCCTCACCCATTGATTGCAAATATTCCTTCGTTTTGCCGAATTCGGAATCCACACCTGTCTTGATGGCTTCCTGGTATTTATCGAAAGCATCCTTAAAGACTGTGACGTCCATGCCGGCGTTTTCAGCAAGCTCCTCGATTGTATTGCCTTTAAAGCCATCACCATTCTCCACCATCGTATCAAATACTTTCTGCGCATCCTTCCAAGGGGTATCTAGCTTGAATTGGTCCTGAAAATCTGCATAGAATTCTGGCGGCATGCCTGGGAGCTTCGGTGCTTTTACGCCGTTCATGCCTTGAGCAGTCAAAGTATCGATTTGTGATTGCGATACGATGACCATATGATAAGCTCCATTAAATGCACTTGTGTTCGCTGCCGCTACCGCTTCCAGCGTAGTTGCTTCATCACGGAATCTCGCACCGGACGGACCTACGTTCATGAAGTTCGGCAAATAGCTAAGCATCAGCGGGTAGCTAGCTTCAAAGGAAGAATAATTCTCTTTCAGCTTATCAGTCGCTCTTGCAAGCGTTTGGTGCAGCATTTGACCACCGAAATTGTCTGGAACCTTAGCTCCGGCTTCCCAAGCCATTTTCAGACCTTCGCCGACATTTTGTCCCAAACCACCGTTGATTCCTTCAAAACCAAAAGCTTCCTTAACCATATCTTTATTGGCCGCATAGCCGCCTGTTGCCATAACTACGCTATTCGCCGAGATTTCCAGAGTTGTTCCGTCTTTCTTCTCTGCAACAACACCGGTTACGTCACCATTAGATCCTGTAATAAGCTTCTTGGCAGTCGTCTCCGTAATAACTTGACCACTGTTCTTCTCTACCGATTCTGCCAGCATGTTTCTCAGTAATTCCTGACGAGTATCATAAGCTGGAAGCACGTGCAGAGGCTCACCAGCGAAATTCAGAAACGTTGTTTGGTAGCCTTTTTTCGCCAACCAATCATATGTGTCGCCTGATTTCGTCACATATTGGCGGATCGCAGCTGCGTCAACACGCCAGTGGTTGTTAAATATCCAATCAGCTATTTCCTTCTCAACACTAATCTTCAGCCCCTCATTGATAGATGCGGAAGAATTATAGAATTTACCCGCCCAGGACAGGTTGCTCGCACCACCGATGGTTGCCGTTTTCTCAACGATAATGACCTTTGCGCCCTTGTCTGCTGCCGATACGGCTGCAGATACACCGGACGCCCCTGCACCTACGACTACTACGTCTGCAGAGAGCTGCTCCGTTTTGCCTTCGCCAGCTTTTTTCACGGCATTCGATTTGAAGGCTTCAACGTCTCCGCCAGCTTGTTTAACGGCATCTTCGACAACGGCTAACAATCCTGCACTCGTCTCGGAAGCACCGGATACGGCATCTACTGCCAATGTTTGGCCATCAATGATTTGTTCCTTCAAGGTATCAATCGCAGCATCGCCAATCCCTGCGGTTTCTCCTTGGCTTACTACTTTAATATCGCTAAGCTCATCTTCAGTAAATGTAACTTCAACCTTAATAATTCCTTCTTTACCCTTGGACTCTGCCGTATAGGTCCCTGGAGTAAAGGACATCATCGTTGCCATATCCTTCCCATTTGACGAAGACTGTTCAGAATTGCTATTAACCGCTCCTTCTGATTTCGACTTGTTCGAATTCGAATTTCCACTACAGCCGCCCAGCATCGTCAAAATCAAGACCAGGCATAGAGAAATCATCGTGAATTTAACTCCGGATTTGTTTCGCACTTATTGTCCTCCCTGTGATTGTTTATCGCAGCCCCTCTTCTCTCGTTGCTCAAGGCTACACCCAAATCGTAAACATTGGTGTAACACCAAGGTCAATGAAGATTATGTGAAATAATTCTCAAAGTCAGTCAAAAAAATCCGGCGTACCTTGAGATTAATGATTCGCTTTGCTATCTGCAACATCATTCGCAATCTGGGTGATGAGACATAAATTATAGTGCGAGTTCAAAAAGATCGGTTTTAAGCACCGAGAAGGTTGGATGAAGCTAGGGACTGAGGAGCGGAGCTGCACGTTTTCATAGAAAACTTCTTCGGGAGCATCTGTTTTGGGTACGTGAGCACCTGAGATGTTTCCGGAGGAAACATACTTCGTAAGCATTTGCTTAGGCCCGGCTGAATTCAAGATTCGATGCCGAGTTGCTTCCTGATTCGCTTCGTGTTAGATATAGAATTTATAAGTTATTAGCGGAGCTGATGAAATTCTATATCGCAAGAAAACCTACCTTTGAATCGCGGTCGCTCATCCTTGAAGTGGCCTCGATTAAAGGTTTTCTTATCAAAAGCGGACTTTTTGAACAACCTCTAATAGTATCTAAAAAGGAATGTTAATTTCAAGATAGGAACCAGGATCCTCCTGAATATATTCGTTCAGCAATAATTTCCCCGTAATATTGCCTGTAACCTTATGCCCTTTTGCAGCCAACTTATCCAGCATAAACCGAAAAGAATTGACCGAGAAGTTTTCCTGCGCTGGAGTACGAATCACCGAAGACAGGCAGCGGACCGGAGGAAGGTATTCCACGCCATCACTGATCCCAACATTCAAATTCATCAAATCTTCTTCCGTCAAAGTAACTCCCCAGCTATACTCAAACATATCGTTATCCGGCGTTTCATTCCAGTTCTCAATCCGGAAGCAAAAGAAGGTAAACGGTAGCAGCTCCATCCATTCGTTTACGACTCCTTTTAAAAAAGGCTCTTTCAATAAACGATTCTGATTCGTTTGCTTGAGCCGGTATCTGCCCGGCAATTGCTTGATCTGGCATTTTTGTAGTCTCTCCTCGATTTGGCCTAGCTCGGCCTGGATCTCGTTCATTTTATTTAAGAGCAGTGTACTCTTGCGGATTTGTTCCTCCAGATTGAGCTTGGACTCTTCAATTTTGTCCATGACTTGATGCGAGGTCCCGCCGTTGATAAGTTCGGAAACATCACACAATGGAATTTGCATGCTCCGATACCATCTGCTCATCAGCAAGCTGCGAACATCCAGATCATTATAATACCTGTAATTGTTGCTATGATCCTTAAGCGGCCTTATAATATCCTGCTTCTCATACAGCCGCAAAGTATCCGTCGAAACACCGGTAATGGTTGCAAACTCTCCGATGGAATATCTCATACCAGCCCCCCTAATTCAAAAAACACCCTAAGTATAGTTATTTATATCTTAGGGGAAACCAAGGAATGATGTCGTGAAACAATTCACATTGTTGCTGGTTTTGCAAGCCTTACAACTAGTTATACTTTGACCAAAAAATAAGCCATCCCCTTCGCTTTATCTAAGGGGATGGCTTGTTATCTTAACCTTCATTCTCCTGCACTCATTGTGCCCTGGCTCTGCTGATGCCGATGGTCTCAGAGCGCCGCGATCCGCTCCTGAATACGAGGAAACAGTCCAAAGGCATTCTCGTAAAATACCTTCTCGTGATGCTGCTCAGGCACGAGCCTGCGGATGAATTCTGCATACAGTTCGATCGGCGCGAGCGGCCAGTCGGTTCCGAACAACAATTTCTCGTAATGATCACAGTACACCAGCGCCCGGCGAAAATGGTCCATAAACAGCGGTTCGTTCATGAACCGTTCAAAATGGGGCCGATCGCCGACGACAAGTCCGGACAAATCGGCGTAGACATTCGGGTTCTTGGCCACCACTTCGGCGGCATCCATCACCCAGGGATCACCCAGATGGCAAATCATGAAGTTCACGCCGCGCTGCTGGTAGGCCAATTCATCTAAGGTAAGTGGATGCGAATACTTGAGTAAACCGTTCATCGAGTAGGTATCGCCGGTATGAATCACCACGGGCATGCTGTACTTGGCAGCCAACTCATAGATTGGTGTGTAGATTTTGTCATAGACGTAATGATGATAATAACCGGCATACAGCTTGATTCCTGCAACCTCGGGAGCTTGCAGCCGCGCTTCGATCCGGTCCAGCTCCTTCAGAGCATGCTTCCCGGTGAGCAAGTTCGGATTGATGCCGACGCATTCCATTAAGAATGGCGGAACACTGTTTTCCAAGTCGAGGCCCATCGGATTGGGTGAATTGGAATCGGGAAAGGCTCCCTTCGTCTGCTCCGTGACGCCCATTCCAATGCCGAGGATGACGTCGTTCTTATCAAACTCCGCCTTAAGGCCTGCGGCAGTGTAATCTACTTTAGACTGATCAATCGCTGTTTGATGAAAGCTGTCGATGTCCGACAGATGAATATGAATGTCAATGATCGGCATGTGAGGTCTCCTTTTCGTGCGAAGGCTTGAAGAAATTATCATCCGAAAGCGAATAATGCGGCAGAACAAGGCCACTTTTGTTAGTCACCGTATGCAGCACACAGAGAACAGGGACACCGTGCAGCATAAGGTAATGCTGGTCGATCGTGATCCCCCGATTCGCTTCCTGCTTCTCGATGACAGTTGTCATTAGGAGTCCCTTCCAGACGTTGCCGTGCACATCGGTCCGCTCTGCCCAAGTCACACTTCTCGGCTCCCGCTGTCGGCTGAAGCCACTCATGCCGGGGATACCTACGCCAAGTCCGCCGTACCAGGGATTCCACAATAGATAATCACAAACCCAGTTTTTGCCCCTTTTCTAAACGTTGGATTTGCTGTTCACCATTATCCGCTAGTTCCCGGAACTGGTCGATCGTTTCGCGCATCTTAGGAAGTGCTTCCTGTTTGTAGGTGCTGATTGAATCTAGTGCGGATAATACATCGGTAAACGCTTGTTTCAAGGTCTCTACTGAGATGTTGGCTTGGAGAGATTGCTTATGAATTTGAATTCCTTGATCTTTCAACATCCTGGAAGTTCCAGAGATGAACTCATTCGTCGTTTGGTTTAAAAGTTCAATTTTTTTCAATACGATCTTTTGATTGTACAGTGCACTAGCTACCGTTACAGAAATTTTTAAGGCTGAGATTGTCACGTTTTTAGCTCTGTCCACGCCTCGAATCAATTCTTTATTGTTACGAGTGACCACTTCAATCGCCATAATTCCCTGTTGGTTGACGATCATCATTTGCTGCATATCCATCACCCGTTGACGAAGTGGGAATAGGACCTCTTCGGTAATGAAGCGAATTTTGTCTGGATCTTCATTGCGAGCCTTTGCAGCTTCGATCTGCGATTCAATGGATGTGTCCATCAATGTACCAAGCTCGATTTCCTTTTGTAGTTTTTTGGTCAAATCGCGTAGCGCTTGTTGTTCAATCTCGAGCGTCGTATTGTCATTCTTCAGGGTTGTTTTCCCTTTATCTAGGGAGACGACGATATCCGCAATCAGCGCGTCAGCTTTCTGATATTTCAAGAAATAAGCGCGTAATGGATTGAATAATTTACCTAATAATCCTGTTTTCGTAAAATCGATGATGCTAGGGTCCAGATCCTTTAATTGTATATGCAATTCAGTTAAGCCCTTCGCTACTTGACCGCCCTCATCTCCGGTTTTGGAAAGGTTACCTACTGAAACCTGCAGTAAATTGTTTTTACCTGAGGAAGTTCTCATGGTATTCATGCCGAAACTGTCAATCGATTGCAGGATTTCTTTCCGCTTCTCCAGCGAATCTAGATCTAGATTCATGATTGAGGCGACATTGGATTCAGCTAACGCTTGAAGTTTAGCCACCTCTTCGGGAACGGGTTTAACCTCTTGCTCAATAGCTGCTTGAATTTCTTCCGGACTCACAACTTCCATCGAAAATGACATAGGGATCCTCCTTTAGATTAGAGTTACATTTGAACGTTAAACAGGTTCGCAATTTTATAGACAACATCATCTGTATCTGCATTAATACTTGCTGCTTCATTAATACTCGAGATGTTCTGCAACGCTTGAATATCTGCATTATAGCCGATGGTGTAGATCGGAACTTTGTAGGTTGCAACGAGATCCTTGATATCTTTGAGGGAGTGTCCTCGATTGGTCTCGCCATCACTTAGCACGAATATCATCGGCTTAATCGATGGATTGACGGCTTTCTCATCTTCGAGCATTTTTAATGCAACAATAATTCCATCAAATGTAGCTGTACCTCCGTCCGCTTGTAGGCTATTCACCGCACCAACGAACATGGATTGCTGTGTCGTGTCGTACTTTTGAATCGGCAAATTAATGGTTACATCATTGGAGTAAGAAACAAGACCGATGCTATTGTCTTTCCCCAAATATTTTTGTCCTTTTAGAAGCGATTCCTTTAATCGATTAATGGGTTCACCGGCCATACTGCCTGATACATCTGTTACAAAAACAGCTGCAATCGGTTTACTTCCATTTTTCTTTTCTTTCCATATTTTTTGTGCGGATGAAAGTAGGCCACCTTCTACGACAGCGAGTTCTGATTTATAATCGTTTAACTCATTAAATCCTTTTTCTTGAGCCATTTTTTGATATTTATCTTGTGTCACAAATTCAGCAAATTTCTTAATCACATCTAATTTGTCCTTCGGGAGATCACCAAGCGCGTACAGTGGACTGTCGTGTCTTATGCCAAAAGGTGTAAATACGTACCCGCTTTTTAAATCATCTGTGTTGAGATAGGTTTGATATTCCAGCACAAAGCCATCCAGCATACCCGATTTCGCAGCGTCGCGCATTTGAATGGTTGTCGAAGCAAGAAACGGAACGTTCGCTTGGAATTTCTCAAATCCTTGGACGGCTTTATCACTAAGGATATTCGAGCTGTCAAACGTATTGAGCGCTGTTACAAGAAAGTTTAAACCTGTTGAGCTTGCAAAAGGATCTGTATAGCCCATGCTGAATTCATTATTTGCGATCGCTTCCGTAACTGTTTTGACATTCACAGATCCATAAGATGCTACAAGAGCATCATGTTTGGCTTTTGAAATAACAATACCAGGAACGTTTCCTACGAGCCGCTTGGATACAAGCTGTGTTTTAACCCCGCTCGCCTTAACCATTTCTCCCCATAACTCATTCGAAGGGGTAAACGCATCAGGTATATATTTGCCGGATTTAATATAGTCAGCCGCCGTACCGGAGGCAATATTACGAATCTTGACAGAAGCAGGCTTCCCATTCACTTGGATATTCGCATTATTAAATTCTGTTGCGACATCCACTAGCCATCCATCAATTCCTGTTCCCGACTTCTCGGTTGAAGAGAATATCTCCACAAAATTATTGGTCGTGTTATTTACTGTGATGGGGAACTTCGAAATATCCGGCAGTGTCTCGCCAACATCTGCTGGATTAATATCGATTTGACCTTTCACAGGTGTTTCGGTCGTCACGGAAATATTGGAGTAAAGCTTGTTAAGCTGCTTCCCTGCGTCTTCAGAAGTAACCTGCGATTTCGTTTTCCCCAGGTTCGAGGTAAAGTTCACTCCAAGATAGACAAGGATAAATACGACAACCACAATCAAGATAGATACTAGAAATTTACGCTTTCCAGTCATTCGCTGCACCTCACACTATTTATAGTATTTTGTTTGCTTGATTAAAGCGTCTAACTCCTGCATGCAAGACAGTTGTTCAATGTCTCCTGGTTCAATATTGTCTAAGCTTGATATTTCTAATAGAAGTCGATCGAGCTTTAATAGAATTTCCTCATTATTGGAAATTGAGCTTTTCATGGATGAGAGGTAATCGTCATATACCTTTGCTTTTTTCTGGAGAAGTTCTGTGGAAAAACCAGATGACTTGCGTTGAATAATACGATTGAACTCGGATTCGTCAAAGATACGAAGGATGTTCAATATACTCCTAATATTCAGGTAGAATAGATTCTCAACTTCTTGGGATACGGATGCGAACTTCTTAAAACTCAGCTCCGTTTCTTCAAATTGCTGCTTCAGAACATGGATCAAGGTACTCTTCCTCTTCTGCATTCGCTCCATTTGTTCTAAGGCCAAACTTATATCACTTTCAATTCCTTTTACATGCCGATATTGAGATAGATTTTCGACATATTCTTCGTACGTTTTGATTTCTTTCACAGGAATCATGACGGGTTTCTTAAACAGTAAATGATAGATTCCGTATACAAGTACCCATGCGCTGGCAAATAATAATGTAACACCCGTTGCTGTTGAGAGGGCGCTTGTTCCGATCTGCACACCTATGAACCCAGGTGAGAGTACGAGGATGTTAACTACAGCTACGATAAGCATAAGACCTATTAGTTTGATCACATTTGTACTAGACAACATTCAATCCTCCTCTGCAAATATTCAGGACAAGTTAAAATGAACGAGGGTATATTAGATTTCAGATGCCTTGCGATGACGTCGTGCAATGGTCGACAATGAGCTGTTATGTGAACCATGAGGGTTCTCAGATTCTTCTAGGATTGCTCCTTCTTGAACGAAATAAGTGTGTATCTCCATCCACTGGTTTTTCATCACTGCATTATATCTACGTTGCATTCCAGAAAAAGTAACAAGCAATATCCCATCCGATTTACGAATCTCACTTGGACTAAACTCACCACGCTCTAGAGCTTTACGAATGGTCGCTCCCCCGCCTTCGATTCCCCACAGTCGAGCCGCTTCGGATAAACCGAATACTTCATTAACGCTGATGCCATACGGAGGAAAAGATGGAATGGGACCTTGAATCATAGAGAGCTCATCTTTCGCAAATACCTGTCTATGGTCTTGCAACCTCTCCCCTTGAACATCATAAGAAATAACAGAAATGTTTACTTTTTCATCGCGATCGAGGAGTTTACGAACCATTTGTAAATCCTTTAACGGCATGATCTCGTCCCGAGCAGGAAAAATAGATGCGGGCCACAGTCTTTCCCCATTCGATAAAATGACCTGAAAACACAATAGATGCTCCATATATTCCTCCATCTATGTTCCAAGTAATGGTACTCCGTTAAGGAAATAATACCATTGTCACGAAATCGTGACAATTAAAATATTTTATACCATGTCCCATGGGTATGAACAAAATAAGGAATAGACGGTGAATGACCCATTTTTTTGCAAATTCCTGTATGAATGGAGAGTGAACGATCCATATTTTCTTATGCGCCTTCCTATGTTGCCAAACAAAAAAACTCCTGCATCCTATCGCAGAAGCTTCTAAATAATTGATGAACATCTCACAATTTAAAATTTCGGAGCGGTTTTCCATACCTCACCAAAACATGCCATAAGAGTTTTAATTCCTGAAGTATTTCTTTATCGGTTCCTCGGTCACTCCAAGCAGGCGGGTTGCGCTTCACGTCCATTGCGGCAGACCCAATCATGCCAACATCTATATAATCGTTTTGTGAAATGCGTTTCGCCAAGGAAGGCATCGATGGACCTCGAAAATCTACTGGAACTTCATCTACCCCCATCGCGAACCCCATGTGCCAATAGAGTTGGATGGAATACTGTAAGCATATTTGCTCTAAGATTCGTCCTATAGGAGTACCCTTGAATGAAGGATCGGCTACTAGGATTTCCACATCTTCCTTCAGACTAATGTCCCCATGAACTTGGGCTTCAATGTAGTGATTGAGATTACGATTGGCCATAAGAAACTTTCGGAGATAAAAGGAAATAGCATGAGCCAAAACGCGGAGCCGGCCCATCTGGATGCAGCATCAGATCAAGCGCGCCATATTTGGGACGTTGGCTGTTCGTCGAGCCTTCTTTTTGATATGCCCCTCCAAAAAGGTCCTTCTCCCACAAATCTCGTTCACCGCCGGGGTAAGCTGATACGCTGCCATTCGATAGTAATGTTTCAAATTGGCTCTTGTACACTCCCTGCTCTAATAATGCCTCTGCAACACTTTTCTTTGCCGGGTCTAGTCTGTCTGGATGGAAATGAAGCGCAATCCTCGCATGCGACTTTATTTTGGCAACCGCATCTTCAAAAGCTTCCCGTTCTATATTAGACATTTGAAGAATTTCATGGATGGCTCGAGTCGCTTCATTTTTTCGGCCTTGCGCGTAATTCGAAACATATTCTAGAGCCGATAATTGTGATCCTGACAGTTCCTCAATGAGCTGAGACTCCCTTTTATTAGAAGCATTTTCATCGCCTTTCCTTTCCATTACTTATTCGCTCCTTCCTTTGTCTCATTCTCTCGTCTCGCTCTATCAACGTTTTTTCATTTAACTCATACCAGTTGACTGTATTATACGTATACGCTATTTATCGGTATTTTTTGGCATTATTTCATTCAAGTACACAAAGACACTACCTCATACTGTACGGTAGTGTCTAGTGTCTCTTGCTTAGATCCGATCATTTAGCGATCCATCCTCTTTTAAAGCGTGCGAAACTTCATATCCTTACAATCGATATGGAAGGTAAATGTTCTTTTTTTACTTTTTCCATGAAGCGAAAGTTGCAAGGTTACGTTGTCTATTTTTTTCTCCACCAAACCTTTAGCATTTACCCAACCATGTATTTCTTTCTTGGGTTTAATTGTAACCGTGCCAAAATCAGGATTTACAGGAGATATTCCCGCGGTTTCAGACTGTTTACCCGCGACATTATCGTTCGCCTCTACGAGTGTTCTGGGCAAATCAAGTGTGATGTTCTCATTGTCTGTATTGTTTTTGATCGTGACTTCAAAGTCAGTCGTACTTTCTGTAAGCCTAATGGCATGTACAGTAACTTCAACATCTTTCATTTTTTTGGTAATAGGAATTTTCTGCAATTTCATATTCCTGTCGCTAGAAGTGGAACCCTCTTTCTTTTGATCATTCCTGTTTGAGTTCAATTTGATGTTTCCATTTTCGAAAGCAACCTCGTATCCAACAGCTTCTGCAACTTCTCGAACTGGAAGATAGACCATACCATTTATTGAAACCGGCTTTTCACTCAAGACTTGCTCTTTGTCATTAATAAATAGTTTATAGTTTTTGTTATCCGCTGTTAAGTTCGATGCAGCTGCGGAAATCCCTGTGAAGAAAATAGCACCGCAAATAAATCCTATACCTAATTTTTTCATGCTTCATTCCTCATCCAATGTTCGACGTTAATTTCAATCGTGGTGTCCTCTAAAGCTTTAAATTTATGTTGAACGGGTTCGCCGCTCGAATCCACCTCAACGATTCCATCCTGTCTACTGATTTGGTAGATAAATTCTGCATGTAAAGGCACTTGCAGTTGATTGTAGTACGTACCCTTGCTAGCATCATGAATCAGAGGAAACCAAGCATACATTTTCATATCGACGGGTGTATTTGGCGGAACATGAACAACCATGTCCAAGGTCACAAACTCTTTTTTCTCATCAACAACACGAATCTCTGTAATAGCTTCCAAGTTCTTGTATTTAACGGTTACCGAGGTGACCCCTGTTTTCTTAGGCACGATGGTTCCGTTCGCTAATACTTCCGCGATCTCTTGATCTTGCACATTATAAGCCGCTCGTAATAAGGACATTTTAAAGGCATCCCCAAATTCTAGAATCGCGTTCAGTCGGCTTGTAGGACCTACAATACCAACCTCTTCACAACCAATTAACGATAATGAGCGTGCTTCACCTTTCCTTCCAAAAAAATGAATGAGTGGAGATGATAATCTTGCTGCCCAATCTTTCTCCACATGAGCAGCTCCAGGATCATTGAAATAGATCAATTGGGTGTCGGCTTCGTACCCTAAATCTACGAGTTCCTCAGTCACTGTACGGGTATGCTTCTCCATGACTAAAGTACCTTCCGTGCTCCCCAAATCAATCCATATTTGGGATAGGGGTTGCTTCGATGTAAAAGTATGATAAAGCCTGATTTCTTCGAGTGAAATGGGGTCTACACAGTAAAAATAAGGGGAAACGATAGCTAGTTTACCGAATATATCTGGTTTACGAAACCCGATATGATAGGTAACTTGCCCGCCTCTGGATGAACCCATCAACGCTGTGTGTTCAGGATCTGATTTCGTTCGAAAAACCGAATCCACGTAAGACTTCACTTCTTCAATGATAAACTTTTCATATAGATGACCTTTGGGCTCAATCGAAACTTTATCTAGTGGATACAGCACCCCTTCTAAATCATGAGTATATTCGTTGGCTCTCTCTAATCCCATGTTAGGAATACCTACAACGATAATTTCTTCCATTTTATGCTCATGAATCAATCGATCGACGGTTGAATCTACATGCCATGAATACCCATTAAAGGCGGGATGGAAAATATTTTGCCCGTCATGCATGTATAATACGGGGTATCGCTTCTTCTTGTCGTACACATAACTAGGAGGCAGATAGACAAAAATATCTCGCTCATTATCCAAATGCGTCGAGTAAAAACTCTCAATCCTCAAAATACTAGACTTGTATGTCATTTTCATCACCTTCTGCAATTCTCGGGTATGAGATCTACCCATTGATCTACTTCGTAATTCAGGATTAATCCATCATCCGTTGTAAACTTTCGATATGGAATTTCTCTGCCTTGAATATCTGTTTCATGCATGCCTAATCCACGAGAAATACGGAATTCAAACGAAATGCCTCTGGGAACCTCAAACGTGCCGCCATATCGTCCTTCTTGAATCTTCGGCAACTCTATACCGGCATATAATATATCTGTATCTGGCGTAAATGCCGGCACTTTAACGAAAAGATTCACGGTGACCGTATCGGAAATATGAGGCACAGCTGTGATTTCTAATTGGGCTTTCAGGTTATTATTTCTATAAGTGACGAGAGTGTTCCCAGCTTTTTTGGGGATTAATCTTCCGTCCCGTGTTACCTCCAATATATCGGGATCATCCACTTCATAGGTAGCATTTAAATCCGTCATCACAAATCCGCTATCAAAGTGAACCACCGCATTTAATGTTTGTTTGAGCCCCTCTATGCCAACAACTTTAGGACCATGCAAATCAACACGGACCGGCGTACCTATTTCGCCAAAAAAATAGATTAAAGGCGCATGAACCCGATCCGCCCAATCCTTTTGAGAGTGGCCGGAATTGACAGCAAGGTAATACATCAGATCATTTCCGGGCTGGTAGCCGCTTCTAATAAGTTTATCTGCCACATGCCTCACATGCTTCTCCATCACGGTAAAACCCTCAGCATCTCCTACATCCATCCATATTTTTAGATCCTTTTTTTCTGTGTAGACACGGCTTAACCATCGATCTTCCATCGTGCTCGGATCGACACTGACAAAAAATGGGCATAGCGCACCTACCATACCAAAGGTCTCTGATTGACGGAATCCTATATTGTAAGACACGAGCCCACCCGCGGAGGATCCCATTAACGCCGTGTTAAATTTATCAGGTAACGACCGAAATTCTTTATCGATGTAAGGTTTAACTTCCTGGGTGAGGAATTCCTCATAAAGTTCGCCTTGATTGGTCGTATTAAAAATATTGTGTCCCTCTGGATTGGCATGCATATATTCTGATATTCTTGTGTCTTCCACATGAGAGATGGCAACAACGATAATTTCTTTCATTTTCCCCTGAGAAACCAGTGTATCCACTGTCGTATGAATATCCCAAGACTCGCCTTTTTGATCTGTAAAAAACATATGTTGACCGTCATGCATATAGAGAACAGGATATCGTTTTTCTTCATTCTTTTCATAACTATCAGGTAAGTAAATAAACATATCTCTCTCATTATTAAGAATACTGGAATAAAAGTTCTTGATGGCAATTAACCGCGATAAATTCACAAGGCATTCTCCCTCAACGAATATAATTAGGAGTGGGCCGACAAGAAGAAGAATTTCTCATTGTTTACGTAATCCACATCCTGAATGTAGCGATCCATCATGCGTACAATTTCTTTAAAATCATTCAAATCGAACATGATTTTATTCATGCCGTCTCTCAGGATTTCCGAACAATTGCATGTGCATATGGCGGTGATATTTTTATGCGTATTGTATACTTCATTAGCCAAAAATTCGTTCACGACTATTCCAGGGCTGTCTGGAAATTGAGACAAGAACGTATTCATGCTGCTAGCCGTGTTATCTGAGACATAAATCTGGTCTTCTGATAAATTTGATTTTTGCTGAATAAATTCCACGAATTCCACATTATTATAAGAATCCATAACCAGAAATTGGGGGGATTCACCAAGTAAACGCTGGGATAAATGAAAGCTTTGCTCAAAATCTGGGAGGACTTTATGAAACAATGAGTTATCAATATAACTATCCATTACAAATACGGGAACCCCAAATCCAAAGTAATTGGATATCGTCGAGAATCTGTCTTGATCCACATTTATTAAGAACGCACCATCCAGATTTCTTTCCATAATAATCTTGTTGGATGGCGTCATGCTGTCGATTTGCATAAAGAGGACATGGTAACCTAACTCGCTACATAACTGCTCAAGCTTGAAAATGGTTTTCGCATATTTCAAATCAGACCATACATGCTGCTTTTCCTCTTTGAACAAGATTATGCCAATTAATCCGGTTTTCTTGATTTTTAAAGATTGGGCTGTTCGGTTTGTCACGTATTTCAACTGTTGAGCAATTTTAAGAACTTTAACACGCGTTTCATCCGAAATGGATTGTGTCTTCACATTGTTTAAAATGTAAGAAACCGTCGCGATCGATACATTTGCTTCTTTTGCTATATCTTTTATTGTTGTTTTTTTCATGGGATAATCCGCCCCTACTTAAACGTTTAAGTTTTTAAGTCGATTTAACCATATCCCCATTCTTTTGTCAAACCAATCCATTAGAAGTCTTTAATACGATCCATCCGAATGCAGGTAAACTTACGGTAATCGTCTCACCTTCCATTTCGTATGATCCGTTGCCTATCAATTGTTCGAATGAAGAGGCCTGATGAATTTTGAAATCAACTTGTTCCCATTGGTTGCTGTTATTGAAACAAATGTAGATTCGTTCATTGTCCATCTTTCGTTGCACGACAAGCTGATTATTTTTGGCATACATAAAATGGAATGAGCCTTCTTGAAATACACGATGTTTCTTTCGAATGGAAATCATATCCTGATAGAAATCAAAAAGCTCGTGGTTTTGTTTGTCTTTTTCCCAAATCATTGGTTTCCTGCAATCCGGGTCTGCCCCCCCTGTCATCCCTACTTCATCTCCATAGTAAATGCAGGGCGTTCCAAGGAACATGAATTGAAACAGTACAGCCAGCTTTAATTTATTCTCGTCCTGTGCGACTGTGAGCAGTCTCGGCGTATCGTGGCTTCCCAGAACGTTAAAGGTTGCTTCGTTTACTTGCTGCGGATAATTAGCCAAGAGCCAATTGATTTGATAGGAGAACTGTTCCGCATCCAGGGTATCCTTCGCAAAAAACTCGATAATGGCATCCGTTGCAGGATAGTTCATGACCGCGTCAAATTGGTCTCCTTCCAGCCACGGCATAGCATCATGCCAAATCTCTCCCAAAATATAAAAATCAGGCTTCAGTGCTTTTAATGTTTTTCGGAACTCTCTCCAAAAATCGTGGTCCACCTCATTGGCCACATCCAGTCTCCAACCATCAATATCGCATGCGGTAACCCAATACTTAGCAACGTCCAGCAAGTATTTTCGCACTTCGGGGTTAGCCGTATTCAGCTTGGGCATATGTGATTCAAAGGCAAAGCAATGATACGATGCTCTTGGCTCACGCGTAATCGGAAATTGCTTAATATGGAACCAATCTCGGTATTTAGATGCCTCTCCGTTCTCGATCACATCCTGAAAGGGTGCAAAGTCATAACCACTGTGATTAAACACCGCATCAAGGATGACACGAATGCCGCGCTCATGACACGCATGTACCAGTTCTTTCAATAACTTAACATCTCCAAAATGGGGGTCCACTTTTAAATAATCTGTCGTATCGTATTTATGATTTGTTTTGGCTTCGAATATAGGGGTGAAGTAAATGGCGTTGACACCTAAAGAATGGATGTAATCTAGCCGATCTAACACACCCTGCAAATCACCTCCATAATAATCTTGCGGACCCGGATGGGTGTCTTCCCAAGAGCGCACGTCTGCCGGGTCATTGCTCAAATCACCGTTAGCAAACCTCTCCGGAAAAATCTGATAAAATACGGCCTCTTTTACCCACGCTGGCGGCTTTAACACCTCATGCGACCAAATAAACGGAAAATCGAAAAAGGTTAGAGGATTATTCGGTTTTTCTTTACAAAAACCTTTCTCCGTGTACCAATACGCTTGATCCCCGGATACCAAGTGGAATGCATATCTAAGTCGTAAATGTGGAGGTGCGATTTCTACTTGCCAATAATCGAAAAATTCGTCGCTTGCTATTTTATGAAGATCCTTTTCACATACGGTATTGTCCCAATCATATTTATCGCCGTAGATGGCTTGAACCCCTTCGAGGTCATCTTTTTGGGTCCGAATTCTGATATGAATGAGATTATCATCGTAGGCATAGCAATAGGAATTCCTAGGTCTGTGATAGATTGCTTCTAATAACATGGTACACTCCTTTGACATATGTGGTTTGTAATCCCTTACCCTTTATCCGCACCTGCTGCGATCCCGTTAATTAAATATTTCTGGAAGTACATATACAAGATCGTAATCGGCAATGCAACGAGCACAGCACCCGCAGCAAATAAGGTAAAGCTGGAATTCGTCTCATTCGCCACCATATTATATAACCCTTGCGCTAACGTCATTTTTTCCGATGATCTTAGAACAATTTGCGGCAAAATAAAATCCATGAAGGGCGTAATAAAACTATTCAGTGCAACGAATGTAATGGCCGGTAACGATAAAGGTAAAATAATTTTTAAAAAGGAATCCTTATTACTAGCGCCATCAATAAAAGCAGCTTCTTCTAGACTTTTGGGAATCGTGTCAAAATGACCTTTCATCACCCATGTCCCCATTGAAATGGACCCGCCAGCATAAATCAGAATTAACCCTAGATGTGTATCTAGCAATCTCGTTTGCAACAGTAGAACAAATAATGCCATAACCGATAAGAAGCCGGGAAACATTTGTAAGATTAATAACGTCATTAACCCTTGTTGTCTACCTTTAAATCGAAATCTAGAAAAGGCATAAGCGGTCGCCGCTACTAGTGTAGTGGATATCAACGCGTTCGAAATGGCGATCTTTATCGTATTCTTGTACCACAATCCAAAGTCCGTGTTCTTCATCAGATCAACATAATGAGCAATCGTGGGATTATCAGGGAACATCTGACTTACCAACAAGGTGTTACCAGGATGAAGTGACGTTCCAATTACCCAAATAATTGGATAAACTGTGGTAATCGTTAGCACGATAAAAATCATGTAAATGCCAATGACCAGCAAGTTGTTTTTTATTTTCGACATTTAGACCAAATCCTCTTCTTGATTTGACTTCATCCGCCTGTAATTCCATAAAGAAAAAATCGCAATGAAAATGAACATAATGACAGACACTGCAGAAGCCATATTAAATTGACTCTGGTTCAGTGTCATTTTAAAAATCCATGAGATCAGAATATCGGTGCTTCCCGCGTAATAATAGTCAGGATTATTCGGTTGCCCATCCGTAAGTAAATAAATCAGATTGAAATTATTAAAGTTAAAAGCGAATTGCATAATAAAAATAGGTGCAGTAGCCAATAAGACAAGAGGAAGCGTGATCTTAAAAAAGTTTTGTAGTTTTGAGGCACCGTCTACCTCTGCAGCTTCGTAAATGTCACGTGGCATTGTCGTTAAGATCCCTGACATCAACGCCATGAGAAACGGAGTTGAGAACCATAAATTAACAATAAGGATGGATACTTTCGCCATTGTCGGATCTGAGAGCCAAGGCACTGGTGAGAAACCAAGCTTCGTTACTAAATCGTTAATAGGACCGAATGAGCCGTTCAATAATACCCTAAAAACCAAGATCGATATGAATTGTGGAACCGCCCAAGGCAGAATAAAGATGGTCCTCCAAAATTTTTTGAGTCTAATCTGAGGATGATTCACCATCATCGCTAATAAAAGTCCGCTCAGAAAAACGGTGCTGGTCGAAACTGTAGCCCATATCAAATTCCAGACGGATATACCGAAGAAAGTAGATCTCCATGATTCTTGTGCAAATAAATCATAGAACACGCTAAATCCGATCCAATCAACTAATGCGCGATCCGGAATATGTCCAGGAGCCGAATAGTTGGTAAATGCAATCAACACATTAAATAGTAGCGGAATAACGGTAACAAACAGGACAAAAAAAGCTGCGGGCAATAACAAAAGGTAAGGCAATTTACGAAATTTCATGGTTTGAATTGAATCTGCAAATTTCGGAGCATATTTTCCTTCGTCTCTAAGCGCTCCATTTTTTCTGGCATCATTAATATTCATGAAATAAAAACCCAAGTACAGAAGAATGACTACGAGTGTGATTAGACCATTGATTAATAGAAAAATAGAATGGTCACCCTGCACGACTTTCCCATTAATAACCTTTGTAGGCACATCTCCTAACGTTATAAATCCCACGATGGCTTTATAGGCAATAGGATAATAGTTCCAAAAGAACAATTGAGCTAGAATTATATAAATCAGGCCCTTCAGATATTGCTTGTTATACAGCTGGCCTAATCCTATAAAAACCGCAGAGAAAATCGTGGCTTTTGTCTGATGCTGACGAGAACTCTTTTTCATATACATACTGCTGAGACCGCCTTATTGGGATTTGGAGAATCATCCTACTTTGTAGTTTTTATTGCTGTTTTGATTTGACTTACAGCTTTATTCAAGACTGTACCCGGATCTTGATTGTCATTCCAAATGGATGAGAGTGCAGCACTTGAAGGAACCCAAACATTACCCATTTCCGGAATAGACGGCATAGGAGTTGAATATTGGGCTTGCTCTAAGAAAGCCATGGTATTCGGGTCTTTCGTAAGAATCGGATCGTCCATCAGGTCTTTCCTCGGAGGCAATTGAGTTGTCATTTCAAAACGCTTCGTTAAATTTTGTTTACTTGTCGCATAACTCGCAAACAATTTTGCAGCAACCGGATACTTCGTGTACGAGTTCACATACAAACCTCTAATGCCTGAAAAACTTACTGGGTGTTCCCCATTAGGCAATAGAGGTAATGGAGCCACGCCATAATCTATTTTCGTATTCACCAAACTTGAAGCGAACCACGGTCCATTAATAATGGCAGCTGTTTTACCTTCTTGGAAAAATCCAGTGATAATATTATCATTGAGGTCGTTTATATTTAAGGGCAGCACTTTTTTAAAGGACTGTAGGAATTCTGCTCCTTCTATCGACTTCTCATTGTTAAGACCGATATCATTTACATCCGTTCCATGATTGCCAAATACATATCCACCGTAACCACCAAGGAATGAATAAGATAAGTACAACTGACCTACATCCCACATAAAACCATACTTTTTGCTTTCCGGATCGTTATAAGTTTCGGCGAATTTAATGATCTCCTCGTAAGTCTTCGGTGCTTGTTCCATCAACTTCTTATTGTAAAAAAGCGCATACGTGTCAATGGCTGTTGGAAATCCATACAGAACCCCGTCATAGCTAACACCATCTATCGCAGAAGACATAAAATCATTTTTTTCAGAATCGGTATACACATCATTTTGCAATACGAGTCCTGCCATAACCGCATTCCCCAATTGATCATGAGGCGAAGAGAAGACATCAGCCCCAAGTCCAGCGGGTCCATCCGTGGTAAGTTTCTTGACGGCATCTATCGCAGGAACAGGCTCTACCTTTACTTTTATGCCATATTCCTTTTCAAAGTCTTGTGCGACCGCTTTCATATAATCGAATTCAGGACCTTTTGATTCCCATACAAGTAATTCAGCCCCGACCTCTGGCTTCATTCCCTCTTGTTGTTCGTTTCCTGCTGCTTCATTCCCTTGCGATGGCTGGCTTGATGATTGATTATCCGTTCCACATGCAGTAAGCAATGAAAAGCTAAATAACGTTAAAATAATGGTGGAAATCAACAAACGTTTTGACATGGATGCTCCCCCTTTTTGATTACTTAAACGTTTAAGTGTTATTTCACTGCTATAGTAACTTCTAATTACCAGAAAAGTCAATGTCAAATTCTTACAAAACAAAAAAACGGATAAACGTTGCTAACGTCCATCCGTCTACTAATGTGACTTTTTTATAGAACCATACCCGCTTCTTCACTCACATCTCTTGGATCAACTGGAAACTGAACAATCTCATGCACTTCACCTAGCGAGGTGACTCGGATGGCACTCAATGCAACTTTCCTGTAAGCTCCAGTATCAATATTCCACGAGTGAGACGCCTCATCATATTCAGGAGACCCAGACTTGCAAGGCGTGTGGCCGATAATTTGAAGTCTACCGATATTTCTCAACGGTGTTCGATTCCAAAGCACGCCTAACTCATTTCCTTCATCAAATGGGGATTCGACCTGATCTGCAATACCAGCATGGCTTATCAATATATGCTCGTTCTCCCAAACGAGCGGAAGCTCTTGAATCCATTCAGATACCTCCTGCAGTTCCATGTTAGCGGACCTGAGCTGATTCAGCGTTTCAAAGCCGCATTGCGGAAGCCAAAATTCGTTTGGACCATTCTCAATATGCATTGAAAACTCGTATTCATGATTGCCCTTGAGAAAAATAGCGTTCGCGCCATAACGCTTTCTCAGTTCCTTAGCCAAAAGGAGTGTGCCCGGCGTATCATTCCCACGGTCGATTAAATCCCCTAGTTGGACGAGTCGCTCCTTATCAGGATTCCAATGGCGGTCAAGAAGTCCTTTAAACGTATGAAGACAGCCATGTACATCACCAACGACAAATAGATTCATATGACTTTATTTCTCCTCCTTCAATGACAAGTCCTCAGAATTTGTCTACCCATCTGAGGTTTTTTAGACCTTCGTGTCCAAATGATGGTTAACTAAAGTAATGAAGTCATGAACAAACATCTCCTGATGTTCCCTCCTTCTCGTGCCCAGCAAAATAGAATTCATTGAAGAAATCCCCGGCACGTCCACTCTGGCAAGGACACACTGCTTCAATAAAGGTTCCGCTACCAGAGAAGAGACAAAACTTACTCCATAACCAGCCATTACAGCAAGAATAGTCTCATGCAGCCCATTAAATTGCAATTCAATTTGGGGAGGACGGATCTGCTGTTCTCTGCATAGCTGAAATAATCTTTCTCTCGCAGCACTTCCCTCTTCTCTCATAATAAACGGTTCTGATGCAATTTCTTTAAATGTAACCTTGTGCAATGCATATTTATGTCCGGGTGCTACGACGAACAAATATTCATCCCTGTACAGTTCTGTACATTCAAATTCATCTGGATCTGCGAAAGGCACACCCATGTCGCTGTAGATCGCTACATCGACCTCAAAGTTGATTAATTTTTCTATCGCTTCGTGCGAGTTGACTGTCGTAATCTGCACTTCAACGGCAGAATATCTTTGTTTAAATAAGGAGGCCCACTTCGGAATGAGTACACTCGTAGCTAGATAATTTCCGGCAATCCGTAATTTTCCTTCAGGATAGTTATGATGATCTTCGATCAAATTCTGTACCTGCTCCTCGATTGAGAACATCTTCTCCAATGGCTTAATCAGCTTATTCCCTAAAGGAGTAAGAACCAGGCCTCTGCCCTGAATGTTGAATAACTTTATATCGTTCTCTTTTTCAAATTTACGAATTTGTGCCGAAATAGCTGGTTGGCTAATATGTAATTTTTCTGAAGCTTTCGTTACACTGCCAGTTAACGCCACATAATAAAACAATCTCAACGCATGAAGGTTCAATAGCATCTCCACCTATATATAAAAGTTATACGTATTCGATATTATATATTATTCGTTTATATGTCCACACATTATACTAGACTTACATTTCAATGAGGAGGATTACAGGATGGAAACAACGTTATATATGACCCGTCACGGACAAACCGAATGGAATCTGGTGAGAAAGATGCAGGGACATATGGATTCCCCTCTTACTCAACTTGGGGTTCAACAAGCCCAATGGTTGGGTGAGCGCTTGTCCACCGTTCCGTTCGATGCAATTTATTGCAGTTCCAGTCCCCGCGCAATAACTACGGCAGGTATAATATCAGGTCATCGGTTCTCGGAGATCGTGAAACTTGATTCCCTAAAAGAAATCAACATGGGACTATGGGAAGGCCAGCAAATCGAACAAATTACGCAAGATTCTCCTACTCCATTTTATCAATTTTTCAATGAACCTCATTTATACCAACCCATGGGTCAGGGGGAGAGCTATAGTGGATTGATGAAAAGAGCGCTTCCTGCGATCCAAGATATCATGACCAATCATAAGGGCCAACAAGTGCTTATTGTAACGCACCGGATCACGTTAAAAGCGATAATGAGCTATTTTATGAATAAACAGCTGCATGAAATCGGGAGCATGCCCGACATTCACCCAACTGCTCTATGCAAAGTTACGATTCATAATGACGTCCTGAACGTTGATTTATATGGTGACACCACTCATTACCAGGAATAATCTCCCATCTCAAATTCATATTCATGTTCCTTGTCCCCTTTTCAACGAAAAAAAGACACTAACGTGCGTTAGCGTCAGGTTATCGAGAAAGTCTCGATAGCCTTCTTTATGTCACGATTATTCAAGACGACACGAACTCTATGCTCATTCCGTAAAAAAACCTTTCGATAGTAGATAATCTTTGGCTACCTCTTCGGGTTTTTCATGCAGCACATCGACGCGATAGTTTAGCTCCCGCATGTCGTCATTGCCAATCCTGCCTTCGAGCTGTTCCAACACCAGCCTGAGCTCGGGGTATCGTTCGAGGGTATCAGCGTACAGCAGCGGGATAGCGTTGTAATTTGGGAAGTACTCCTAAGAAGAAAATCATAAAAGGCATTACTACAGCTTTTTCAGTTATTAAAGCATAAATGGCTAAAATAGATGCAATTAGAGCAAACAATATTTTCAACAAATAAATCCCTCCCAATTTTTCCATGATTATACTATACGCATTGAGTTTACTTAAAATTATTCATTAAAAAACAGCCCTTGCCCATTGGGCAAAGGCTATCATCTAAAGAAATAGTTCTTAACTATAGAGGTCAATTCTCTGTTTGCTTACTTAATACCTAACATACGCAAAATCATCACAATCGCCTCAGCACGCGTTGCCAGCTTTTCTGGCGCAAATATATGCTCGCTGCGACCAGTGATTACTCCTGCTTCATAACCTGCTGCAACATATGGCTGTGCCCATTTCGGAATTTGAGCAGCATCCTTAAATGGAAGCTCCTTCACTTCAGATAATGATATACCCATGGCTCGAACAATAATCGCTGCCATTTCTGAACGGTTAATTTGTGCTTTCGGACGAAAAGTTTGATCCTCATAACCACTGACAAGACCTGCTTGCAAGGCTTGTGCTATCGCAGGACGTGCCCAACTCTGAATATCCTTTGCATCCTTGAAGGATAATGGACTTCCTTCACCTTCAAGCTTCAAAGCTCTAACGAGCATCACTACAAATTCTTCTCTGCTTATCGGTTTATCTGGCCGGAATACCCCGCCATTGTAACCATTAACAAAACCAAGCTGGACAGCTTGGTTAATATAACCTTCCGCCCAATGACCAGCGATATCTCGCAGCACAGTAGTGGAGCTTTCATGGTCGCCCCCTTTTTGCTCTGTGCCTGTAGATTTACCATCCTTATCATCTTTACCACCCTTAATATCCTTACCTCCATTAGCATCAGGCACAGTCACAGGAGGTGTAACGGATCCCGGACCCGGGTCACTTGGATACCATGGGGAGCCTGTTTCTGCTTTAATCTTAACACGGAAATCTTTGCTTAAAGACGCTTCTCCCTTAGTGAACGTAGCCGTTAAAACAAGCGATAAATCGGATTGTCCTTTTGCTGGACGTTTCAAAAGCTGACCGTCAGCATTCAAATAAGCTGGATTTGAGCTGCTCCATGAAATTGTAGTATCATACGTCCCCTTCGTAGGAAGCAGTATGTTTGAGATAATACTATCGCCATCCTTCAGCTTTAACAATGCAAGTTCATCCTCAATCGTGAGCATGTCACGAGCTTTGTTCAATGCGGATAATACAGTCTCAACTGCCGGCTTCGATGCGGATAATTGATTTATTGTAGCTGCCGCTGTCTCCAAAGCTTGCTGCAGATCTTGCCAGCCTTGTGCGGAATACTTTTCCCGCTTTAGCTTCTCATCATGGATACCTGTTATCAGATCAACTAACGCTCGTTTGTCTCCGATTTTGTTTTTATCGCTAAACACTTCAAATTCCTCAAAGGAATATCCGAAGATCGTCGCCCTTTCAACACCTTCAAATTTAACGTATCTGGCTTTAGTATTGTTAAAGGTAATTACCTCATGACCGCCTTTGCCGTTAATAATACCATTATTCGTAAGTGTGACATTCGTCCAATTTTCTTTGTCCTCAGACACTAATATTTTATACTTAGTACCGTAAGCTGTCTGCCACGAAATAGCCACCTTATCCACTTCCATCGATTCACCAAGGTCTACGAGGAACCAGACATTATCTACCCATTCACTAGACCATCTCGTATCTCCTTTTCCATCCACTGCCTTATCCGGTGTATAAGAATCAGATTCAGGCTTAGAAGACTCCGCCAGCTTATTTAGGGCTAGATTGCCATGCAAATCAAGGTTTGTATTCAGTACTACGACTTGGTCGATCACACCTTTGAAAGCATTGGTGGCACTACCTATTCTCTCCATCGGTAATACAAAGGTTTCAAGCTTGGATCCATCCTTCAACGTCGTGGAATATTCGCTGCCGTTAATAAAGATCGAGGTACCACTGGTATCTCCTGTCAGCACGATATGCGTCCATTTGTCCGTAGGGACTTGATAGTCGAATACGCTAGTATAATTTTCTTTCGTAAAGCCAATTCTCCCGCTATTCCCCATGTTGAATTTTAATTGTCCTTCAGGTGACTCAAGCAATACAGCGTCGCTTGGATTGTCAGCATCCGGCTTAATCCACATTGAGAGTGTCCAGCCAAAACCAAGTGAGCGAAGTGGCGTTTGAATATAGCTAGCTCCCCCGTTAAGCTTAACCCCTTCCCCAAATATCCCTTCTGTCAGCTTCACATTATGGTCAGTAGCGTCATAGCCATTACCGGAAGAATCGCTAAAGCCATCTTCAAACGAATACTCAATTACCTTATTTTCCTGATTTTTCACTTCTACCTTATGAGCTAAATTCACATTAGGCGGGTCTCCATATTGAGCAGCCTCCGATTGGAATAATTGAAAATTCTTATCCGATCTTGTTCCAGCCCACATTTTTTCAGAGAGCACATGCATAGAAGGCAAGATTCGCTGATGGGAATCTGCCATGGACACACCCTTTTCAACGGAAACGTCATTCCATAGAGCAAACATACCGCCCTTCACATTAGGATGTCCAAATGGAAGTACATTTTCAATCCAATCCACAGGCTCCCACTTATTATAAATATAATCAAAGTTCAAATAATTCCGATATAATTGCGGTACGATATATAGCAGATTGGTGTTGACATTGATAATGTCATAGCCAAGCTCAGCCGCTTGCTTCGCACTACCATATGGCTCATACCAAATGTCCATTGTCGCATCATTACTAATTGGCGTGTTGCCATCATATTGAGCCAGTCCGCCCCATACCCGCGCATGCTTTCCTTTTCCATTAATATGATTGATTAATGCGTCCATATATTGTCGGAATGCTTCCTTATCACTTCCAAAATATTCATCCATACCAATATGAACATCAGGACCTATAAAGGTAGGATTGTCACCATCGACATATTCATCTAACAAGACTTTGATAAATGCGATCGTTTCGGGTCTGGTTATGTCCAACTGCTTACCTTCTCCTAAAGATGGATCATAATCGATGAAGACACCAGAATGCCCAGGCGTATCGATCTCTGGTACTACATTAACGCCGTATGCCATGCCGAGCCGCTGCAGCTCCCTGAATTCATCCTTCGTATAGAAGCCATCCTGACTTGTCAGTCCAGGATATCGCTCACTTTCCAGACGAAATGCCGCCTTCTTACCGTTGGCAAATGGCGTTCCTACATCATCATTAAGATGAATTTGGAACCGATTCATTTTGTAATAGGACATCAGCTTCACATAATCTTGCAAAAAATCAATGGTATAAAACTTACGAGCTACATCAAGCATAAAACCGCGATCTTCATACTTGGGATAGTCACGAGTCATCCCCATTGGCATGCGAATATGTTCAGCATCATGACTTAAGATTTGTAGAATCGATCTCGTTCCATAAAATACACCTGTTATATCTGTAGATGTGATGGAGGCATATTCATGAATATCTAATACATAACCTTCTTCGCCGAGATTCGATAGAGCTGCATCCATCGATAGATAAATATCCCCTGAACGCGGTGCTCCATATTCGATATCAAGAGTAAATTTAGTTAGCTCCTCAAGATCTTGCTTCGTAGTCTCAGCCGCATGTTGTAAGGCAGCCTGATCCGCTGGATTGACGACAATTCTTGAGCCTTCCGTTAACACAAAATCCCCTGTACGCCCAAGCCACTCACGTAAAGAAGGAATAACCCTTGGTGCTGCATTCAAATCCCCAGATTGCTCATATTGACCCGGAACCGTAACAAGCGTATTATCCGTTATTTTATATTCAGGATCGCTCTCACTTTCAATTTGCAACAACAGATGAACATCGACATCTACCAAAGGCGTATGAATATTTCCTTCCTTGTCAATGACAGGCAAGCTATCGGTGCCTAATAGTGATAATTTATACCCTTCACGAATAACAGGAAGTACTAGGTTCTCTTGGCCTTTCTCAATAGAGATAGCTTCCTTTACCTCTTGCATAATCTCAGGTAATACATCTCTGTCCTCATACACTTCAAATTCAAAAAATGAATACCCATACAGCACACCTTCGACGGGTCTTCTCTCCACACCTTGAAATTTCACATATCTAGCATCTGTTTCCTCGAACTCGATAGCCTCATTTCCTGGACCTTTCGCTGTCAAAATTCCATCATCCAGCATAACATTGGTCCAATTTTCACTATCACTTGATACTAAAATCTTGTAAGTATTCGCTGGAGTTTGCCAGTTAATGACCACGCGGGATATTTTTTTGATCTCACCCATATCCACATAAAACCATTGATCATCCTCTGCTAATGAGGACCATCTTGTTTTTGGATCACCGTCTACCGCATTTTCGGGTACTAGCCAATCCACTTCATTTCCTGATGCAAAGGTAGGCTGACCTAATGCTAGATTGTTTGATGAAGCAACTACTTTATCCGATTCAACGATGCCGATCATGAAAGCGATAACAAAAAATAACATCACAAAAGCTTTTTTATTGTTCATCCCTGTCCTCCTTATGATATGAATTCACTTCGTTTTTAAATGTTTTGTCCTCTATACCTCCTTTCGAGTAAAGCGCTTTCAAAAATATCCGTCTGTAGTTTTCATTTTGTAAATTTATTATACGTAGTTGCTTTCCTAGCTTCGATATACTTATTTTTACTTTTGTATACAGATGTTGATGTTAGTCCCAATCCATGAAAGATGTGATATCAAGTTTCTGTTTCCCGCAATCAGGACATGTCAGCACAATTGTAGTTGGGGAGAGTTCTTCCAGCGGTTCGGACGGCAGTGGCTCTGAGCATCGGGAGCAAATATAACTTATTTCATAACGATCAGAATTGGACTGAATCTGCAAGAACAGCTCATTGTGCACATTGTTGCATTTACCACAAACGAATAGTGCTTCATAACTGTCGTGCTCAGCACTCTCATCAGGAATGAATGCCGCAACCCGCTGACGAGCCTCTGTATTCTTAATTACCGGTAAGATTGAACTTAGATACATATGGCTGAATCCAATACCCAGAAACACATCACGACTGTATGTACAGTGCTTGCAATTTAGTTTATAAGCTGTTCCCACACCATCACCTGCTTTCATCAAGGATTACTTTTCTAGAGATCATTATCTATCCCACACACCCTATGTGTTTCTCCGCGAACTCCTCCAGGGCATTTATGAATCGGTAGTGCCCTTCATCTTCGACCGGGATCAGGTCAACTGCTTTATCTGCAATTCGATTTCGGTCAAAGCATTTTTCTCCAACTACACAGTTCTGCTTTTCTTTAATCAAGTCCGTTTAGCCGCCCTAAGTCATCTGCCTCAATTCGTTCAAGTATAGTCAGCAAAAAAGACTCCGCCAAACTTCCTTTCATAATAACCTTTCTGGCTTCATCAAAAGCAAACCACTCAGCATGCTCAACTTCCTCATTAATTTGCATAAGTGTCTCATCATGTGCTACAGAAACGAAATTTAACATCAGTGTATTGGAGCGTTCAAAATACAGGCTTCGCATGTACTTGTACTCATCCACATGCAGTCCTACCTCTTCCTCCACCTCACGGATTAACGTCTCTTCCGCTGATTCCCCCCGATTGACATAACCAGCCAGCAAAATGTAATCTTTCATATTATATTGCCGGATCAACAGCACCTTGTTCCGTTCTTTGTTCAGCACTGCTGTGCTTATCGCCGTACTAAAGATAGGAAAGCGAAACACCTGACATGAATCACAATACGGGATCAATCCTTCACCTTCACATTCTTTGGAATGTAATTCCGTTCCACAAACATAACAATACTTCATTACTCATCCACCTGCATTTTATGAAATAATTAGTCCGTTTCATTATATTTTTGTTGCATCAGAAGCTTATATAGAACCTATTGCCTAAAATCTGTTCATTTCTTTTGTGATTTATCTCGTTCCAAATATCATGAGAAGTTTTCCATTTTCTTTTGCAAGAGCAATATAAATGACCCCGCCTAGACTTCCCGGAGGAAGAGTTCCTTCGATAATCCAAGCTTCTGCAATAGGGTTATAGCTAATAGCGAAGGGAGTTTCCTCCAAAAAATGAGAATAATACTCCGCTAAATAGGAGAAGATTGCCGTTGCAACTGCATGTTCATCTGTAAGCTCACCAAAAGCAATTTCATCTCCAAACCGATTTTGCTGGAGAAGAGTGTCGCGATCGGCGAAGTAGAGTTCAAACCTCCCATATAAATTCTCATCATCCAAATCACGTTCTACAAAACCATATTCGATGACTTTTTCCTTTTGATAAACGTTGCTTTTGCTCTTTTTCTTATAGTCGACCCGTACAGTGATTTGATTGACTCGAAGCCGGTCACGTTCTCGCTCCTGCTCCGCTATTAATTGCTCCAAAGCATCCATAAAGCTCATTTTGAATCACCCTCAAAGAGATTGTTGAAATCAGGAGGAATCTATACACTTCCATATATTTACTCCACCTAGTTGTGAATTATAACACAGGCTTTCTTTCATATTCAAAAAATGTATAAATGGTGTATACGCTATGACTGTACGATAAGAGTCAAATATTGAACAGGGAAGATTCGATCTTTCTTTTTTCTTTCGTTTCCAAAGCCACATCTGAATCCCCTCATTTTCCATTTTCGGATGGATTTTATCGTACCTGAAAAAAGAAAGAACCATCAGGGATCATATCAATCATCCTAACGGTTCTTTAGAATATTACGCATTCACAATATACTAAGCTTGTATCGAAGCTGTGCCGCTTTGACGCTGTATTTCCAGTTCTCCAATCATTTTCTGATTGAACTCTAGGTTATAGAATAGAAGCAGTAGAGCGCATATGAAAAAGCAAATGAACGGTATCCATACGAAGTTGAATTGGATAGCCGCAAGCCCCGAAGCAGCCTGTTCCTGGTTCGGCAAGTAGTTGCCAATAGCAAGCACCCACGCGGCCACTGCTCCGCCGATGCCCATACCGAATTTAACACCGAAGGAACTCGATGCTGTCAACAAGCCTTGAGCTCTGATCCCGGATCTCCATTCACCGTAATCAACAGTATCCGCCAACATCGCGTACATCAGGCCTACTGTAAATCCGATACCGACATTGCCAATCGCTACGGCTCCGATCAGAATCGGAATAGAGCTCATTACTGCCGCCACATACACAAATAGCTGACTCGCTGCGCCGATGGCTATACCAAGCAACGCCGTATTACGCTTGCCGATTCTTTTTGCCAACATCGGCATCAATGCGATGCCAACGAGTAGAATCACATTTAAACCATTAACAAGCGGAACAAGATCTTCGCGGTCAAGATTGTATTTCAAGTAAAATACCGCGGACTGCCCTTTGCTCGTCATGCCTACCCAGAAGAACACGTTCATGAAGAGCAAAATCCACCAAGGCAGGTTGCCCTTTAACGCCTTTACGCCATCTTTGAACGATACAACTTGATTTTTATCGCCCATCTGAACTCGCTCGCGCGTATTTGCAAACGTTATGAAGAAGAGTACGACAGCAATCGATGCGAACAAAACCATCGTCCACAGAAAGCCCTGCTGTTGATTGCCTTTGCCAAAAACCGCTACGAGTGGAAGTACTCCGATGCTGACGACCAAACCACCTAGTTGACCAAAAATCATTCGGACCGAATTGACAACCGTGCGTTCCTGCGAATTACTAGTCATGCTCGTAAGAAGCGATGTTAACGGCAGATTAATCGCCGCATACAAAATACCGAGTACAATATACGTGAAGTAAGCGTATACAAGTTTGCCCGTATTGCCGAAGTCCGGTGTCATGAATGTCAGCACCGCAACGATACCGAATGGGATTGCAAGCCACAGAAAGAATGGCCTTGATTTACCCCACTTCGTATGAGTGCGATCGATAATCACCCCAATGATCGGACTATCAAAAGCATCGATTACCCGCGCCACCAGGAACAAAGTACCGACTGCCGCCACATTCAATCCGTATACATCCGTATAGAAGAACATCAGATACATCGTAATCATCTGAAAGACTAAGTTGGAAGCCGTATCTCCAAGACCATAACTAATTCGTTCTTTCCATGAAACCTGATTATCCATAAGAGATCCCCCTATTAACCCACTACGTGTAACCCCTTACATTTATCCTTACAAGAATCTCTGCCATGAAACCGAACTCGTCCTCCGCTACCACTAGCAGAGGACGAGACTATTTATAATGATGGTAGTATAACTTCTTTACCTGTTCTCGCAGATTCATAAATCGCTTCAAGAATCGTTGTCACCGCGTAGGCCTCTTCAGGCTTCACCAGCGGTTCTTTATCTTCCATAATAGCCTCGATCCATTGTCGGGCTTCGCGATCGCCTTCATCTTCCACGCGAGAGCCATAGTACGGAATCGAAGGGTTCATTTCAGGCTTGATCTCCACAAGTTTTCCAAACATTTCGGCATTTAAATGCAAGTCCGGTTTCCCGCTGACGGGATGACGCCGCATCTCCGCCCCGCCCTTCGTTCCGCAAAGTGTCGTCATCGCTTCGCGAACGTCAAGCGTATTCAGAGCCCATGAAGACTCGAGAAATATCGTTGCACCGTTCTCCATTTTAATAAAACCAACAGCGGAATCTTCTACTTCAAATTCGTCGGGATTCCATTGTCCGAACATGTTCGCCCTGTTCTGATCTTTTAGCTTATGGAACACGGAACCAGATACGGACTTCACTTTATAGTTGTTCATATACCATAGCGTTAGATCGAGAGCGTGTGTTCCGATATCAATTAACGGGCCCCCTCCTTGCTTCTCTTTATCCATGAATACACCCCATGTCGGTACTGCACGACGGCGGACGGCATGTGCCTTGGCCAAATAAATATCGCCCAAGTATCCATCACTGCAAGCTTCTTTCAGCATTAAAGCTTCTTCTCTAAACCGGTTTTGATAACCGATCGTAAGCTTCTTTCCGGTTCTTTTGGCGGCATCGAGCATATTTCGGGCTTCCTGTGAATCAATTGCCATCGGTTTCTCACACATAACATGCTTTCCCGCCTCTAGCGCATCAACTGTAATGGTGGAATGAGAAATATTCGGAGTTAGCACATGAATCGCATCAATCGCTTCATCCTGTAAGAGCTGCTTATAATCCGTATATGTCTTTGCACCAACAGCACCATATTGCTTGGCAGCCGTGTCAGCGCGGTCCTCGATGATGTCGCAAAACGCTGTTATTTCAACTAAATCTGATAATTTGGCCAACGCTGGCAAATGTTTGGCATGGGCGATTCCGCCACAGCCTATAATTCCTATTTTTAATTTGCTCATATTCATCCTCCAACTTTTCACCATCTAAGATTGAAATAGTTTTGAAATATAGTTATAGCTGATTTCAACACTTTCTAACTGGTTCTTGTTCGTCCAATCTTGCTCGATAAACAAATATCTTGCTCCCGGCTTGCTTCTAAACGCTTCCACAATCGCAGGTATGTCCATAATGCCTTGACCGGCTTCTGTGAAATATTCGATCTTATGCAGCTTAATCATCAATTCCATATCGATGAGGGCGTCGTCACCGATAACTTCAAATAAATTCACCGGTATCGCATCAGCAGGCAAGTCTTTCTGATGAATAAGATCGCAGCGATCTCCCAGCTTGTGCAAATATTCAATCGGATCAATTCCGCCTCTTAGTGCCCAATAAGTATCAAATTCGACTTTAAGAAGCTGTTCATCCGTATTTTCCAGAATAATGTCCAGCACATACTGATTATCAAACTTCTGAAACTCTTCAAAATGGTTATGATAATACAACTGAAGACCGTTATCCTTAAACATCTTTCCGGCTGTATTTAATTTAGCGCACAGATCAAGAACTTCTTGCTTATCGCTGAAGAAAGCGATTGCAATGGCAAGTGAAGTAAAGCCGACTTCTTTGGCATAGGCTATAATTTTCTCCGCTTTGTCCTCATCCAAAAATGCCAAGTCGATATGGGCGGATACAGCTTTCAATCCAAGGCGATCCAATTCCTGTTTCAGTTCATCCGCTGTCAGATTGCCAATAGTCGCCCCCATATTGTCTGCGTCATGGAAGAACAATTCCACATTTTCATATCCGATTGAAGCGACTTTTTCCAATGTTCCTTTAAAATCCTTCATTAATTCATCTCGTACCGAATACAACTGCAATCCAAATTCCAAACTCATAAATAGTCCTCCCGAAAAATAGATTCACAAATGTAATAGGACGGCGCTTGAACAGCAATGTAACAGATTACATAAAATAAATTAAACGCCTTAATTAACACTATTTATTAAATGTAACGGATTACATTTGTGTTGGGTTCATCTTACTCCAACCCTTTCAATTCGTCAATTATAAAAAACACCTATCGACGTACCTTCAAGAAGACAGACTCCACTTAGCGGTAGTTTTTCTAACGAGATAAGGATGCACTTTAATCGGTAGTTCATACTTTCTTAACTCAAAAAAAAATCGGCAACAGTAAGAGCGGCGCTCCTCCTGAACCGATATAAGATATTGCTATTTATGATAGAAGTGTTGACTCTCGTTCAATCAACTGATGTTGCAGTATCACATTCTCATACTTCTTTTCTGTATGAACCATATTATGAATCAGTAAATTCATAGCAGTGTAACCGAGATCATATTTCGGCTGATGAACAGTTGTAAGTACAGGTGTAGACATCGTTGCTTCATGGGTGTTGTCGAATCCGATTACACCGATATCGCCCGGTACGGACCACCCTTTCTTTTTAATCGCATTGACACTACCTATAGCAAGACTATCATTCATGCAAAATATAGCAGTCGGAGGAATTGGCAATTGCAGCAGCTCGTTCGTCAGCGCTTCACCCTCATGATGGAAGAAGCCTCCGTATTTGATCCATTCTTCCCGACAAGGTATATGATGTTGTGCAAGCGCTCTGCGATATCCTTGCTCTCTAAGACGTGTGGAGTACAACAGCGTAGAAGCACCGATCATTGCGATACGTTGATGTCCTAATTCAATGAAATGACTTACAGCGTCAAAAGCTGCCTGTTCATCGTCGATGGATACGCAACATGTATAAGATGCATTTTCGAACTCACAGCATTGAACGATGCTATGCTTTTGACCCAGTGCGCTTAGTTCTTCTTTGCTAAGCGTTGTACTAAAGGTAATAACACCGTCAACGAGCCTGTTTTTTAACATTTGAAGCAGTTCTTTTTCCCGCTCCAAATGATTCGAAGTTGGGCACACCAACACATAATAACCCGCTTCATTGGCACGTTCTTCTATACCTTTAACAATTTCGGCGAATATAGGTCTATCCAGGCTAGGGGTTAACACAAGCACCTTCATCGTTTCCGATCTTCTTAAATCCCGCCCCAACAGGTTCGGTTGATAATCAAATTTATGAATAACACTTAATACTTTTTGCCGGGTAGCCTCTTTAACTAAAGGACTTTCGTTCAAAACTCTAGATACAGTGGCTACAGAAACACCAGCCAACTGGGCTACTTCTTGAATCGTCATCGATTTCTGCATGTGTTCCCTTCCTTTTATGCACTTTCAAATATTCAGCTTATTTTCCCGCAAATAAACGCACGTAGTTCACCTGTTTGCTGTAATTGCATAATATCAGAGATTTCAGCCATATTAAAGTGCTGCCAGGCCTGTCGAGTCATTCTTAAAGCATATTACTCCGTGTTACTCTGCTATTCTTAACCTCTCCACGATCGTTTGCCGACGGATATTTCGGTAAGCTAAGTAGGGGACGACTACAAACAACAAGAACAAGATCGGGAAGGTAACAATAAAAGCAGAAAACGATGTGCTCAAGATGAGAGACAACACGATTGTCGCACCTGCGTAATTGTGACAGCAGAGTCCATAGAGAAGCTGCAGGAAGAAATCAATCTCTAGATATGTATCTTCAATAAGTGTCTTCTTCCCGTACAGATTATCTGAGCATCTTTACCAGTGAAGTTTTTGGTGCAAAGTTGAAATTCTAATTTAATTGTGCTAGAATGCAATCAATTAAGCGACGGGAGATGAGGAGAATAATGTAATATTTCTTGCTTATATTACGAAAGATAAAACAAAAGCTGTTTTATTCTTTGTTAAGCAAGAAAGTTACTTATTCTCTTCACTCAAATAAAATAACATACTCTATCCCATTAATTGGTTTAGATTTTAGTATTGTTTATTTGAGCTACAAGAAAGGTAACTTTCTTGTAGCTCTTTATTTTTATGGAGGATATTGTTAATGTCTTTAATCAATGTGACGAGAGCTTGTTCAAAGCGATTTTAAGGAAAGTCGATTTTCCGCGCATACAATTTGAAAAAGATATAATGTAACATTACGCTTATTTTATCTTAGGAGGTTGAAATAAATGTTTGAAGTTGTAAATGTTCATGTGAACCGTTCATTGTCCGTTGGCACGGCTCACGATCAAACTAAACGGATGCCGGAGCATTTTCCATCTATTGATAGATGCACGTAGCGACTCTAGCAACAAACTTCGTGAATTTTATCTAGTTGGTTAATGCACATGTCAAAGCACCAACAAAGAGTGCTAATGACATTCTCTCCGGCTCAAGAGGAGAAAAAGCATGAAATCAACTTCGAAATACGAAATGATTCAACATATATTGACAGATTTGAAACAACCCGCATATCGGTTCCAACAAATTGCGGACGCGATCTTCAAGCAAAGAATTGGTGAATATGACAGAATGACCATAATACCCAAGGGTATAAGAAACGAATTAATTAAGAACCTTGGCGAACACATTTTGAACTTAACCCCTGTCATGCAAAAGACATCCAAACAAGTGAACAAAGTGCTTTTTGCCATTGAGGGCGGTGAACGTGTAGAAGCAGTTCAACTACGCTATGAACGTGGCTGGAAATCATACTGTATTTCCAGTCAGTGCGGATGCGGATATGGTTGTAGTTTCTGTGCTACAGGCACAATCGGACTGAAACGAAATCTAACTGCTGATGAAATTACTGATCAATTGTTATACTTTCATTTAAATGGTCAACCCTTGGATAGTGTCTCGTTTATGGGCATGGGGGAGGCGCTAGCCAATCCTTATATCTTCGACACGCTTAAGATTTTAACAGATCCACGAACCTTTGGCCTGGGGCATCGAAGAATTACAGTTTCCACCATCGGAATTTTGCCAGGAATCGATCGTCTGACAAAGGAATTTCCACAGGTTAACCTTACCTTTTCACTGCACTCTCCGTTCGACGAACAGCGAACCGAGCTAATGCCTATTAACAATCGATTTCCGCTTAATGATGTGTTGAACAAGTTGGATCAGCATATTCGTGATTCAGGTAGAAAAGTGTATATTGCATATATTTTACTTCGAGGAGAAAACGATTCAAATGAGCATGCGGAAGCCATTGCTGCTTTATTAAAGGACAGAGGTCCTTGGGAACATTTATATCACGTCAATTTGATTCCCTACAATTCAACCGACGTAACGCCTGAATGCTTCCATCAATCGGACAAAGATCGGGTTCAAAGGTTTGTCAGTATCTTAAAGTCAGAGGGAATCAAAGTCACTGTGCGAACTCAATTCGGAACGGACATTGATGCAGCATGCGGTCAACTATACGGACACAACAAGTAAAATATAAAAATTCAGACCAAATAGGAGAATGAATATGTCTCATAAGAACTTTACAGTAACCCATGTTCAATTCCATGCAAAGACAGATATTTGGTGATATTTGCATGGAATAACATCATCACCAATCATGCTGGCTTTGCTACTTGAGATATAATTAATATCTATTCAAGGAGTGAGTCTACATGAGATATAACAACGCTAATGAAATTCTCCCAAAAGAATTGGTTGAAAAATTGCAAGATTTTGTACAAGGTGAATACATCTACATTCCCGCAATAAAAGATCATCATAAAAATTGGGGAGAATTATCCGGCTTTCGGGAAGAGATTGATAAGCGAAATAGTGAAATAATAAAAGCCTATACTTCTGGTACTTCGATTCAAGAACTTGCAGAATCTTATTGCCTTTCTGTTTATGCAATAAGAAAAATAATTTATTACAAATAAAAACGCAGTCTCGATAACTTTACGGGGCTGCCCCCGCAGCATTAATCAAAATCAAACACCTTCAAAAAATGTCTCTATCGTAGAATCAGGGAGACAAATTTGAAGGTGTTTTTTGCATTGGCAGCAAGCAGCACAAAAATAACGAGCAATAGATTAGCGCCCTGTTTTGTTTTTATGGTTATACCAAATAATACAGAACCATTTTGTATATAGTTAAAGTGATTTCTATCAGTTACCCTTATAACTATGAGTTCTTCTAAATGTAGCAGGTAAACGGAGGTTTAAATAATGGATGTTATTGTAGATATAATACACGATTTAATTCAACAATTTCTCTTATACAATGAAGTTTTACTTTAAATATAGGGTCCCAATTAAAAAATGTAATACGCTCCGAAATCGATGATATTTTTATAATATCGTGAAAGTTTTGAAAATGGAGGAAAGAATAATGTTGAATGTCACTATTTTTAATATGGAAGGTAATAGTGTTGGTGATATGGAACTTGATGAGTCCGTTTTCGGTATTATTCCCAATGAATCTGTTATGCATGATGCAGTTGTGAATTATCTGGCAAATAAACGCAGTGGAACACAATCTGCATTAACACGTGGTGAAGTTAGAGGTGGTGGCAGAAAACCGTATAAGCAGAATAAAATCGATAAATCTAGAGCCGGTTCGATTCGTATGCCACATTGGCGTGGCGGAGGAGTTGTCTTTGCTCCTAAACCTCGCGACTACAGCTATAAACTTAATAAAAAGGTTAAGCGGCTTGCTATGAAATCTGCATTATCTAGCAAAGTACAGAACAAAGAATTCATTGTCGTTGACGAAATCAAGTTAGAAAATTACAGGACAAAGTCTATAGTAGCGATGCTTAAAGCTCTTAGTGTAGATAAAAAGGCATTAATTGTTACACCTTCGATAGATAATTTTGTTTTTAAAAGTGCCAATAACATACCTGGTGTAGAAACCGCCGTAGTTGACTCTCTTAATGTATACAATATTCTGAATTGTGATAAATTAATAATCGCTAAAGAAGCTGTCACTATAATTACAGAAATACACTCCTAATGAAAGAAAATACTAGGAATATTATTAAATTAGTATATGCCTTCCATACAGGGAAATTTACAATTGTTACTTTGTTAAAAATTAGGCCAAGAGTTCTTTTTAAGAACTCTTGGCCTAACACAGCTGAGTTGAATCTGAATTTCTTTCGCTTCTACCTGTTGTTTCACTTCTTCACATACCGAAACGAGCAGATCTGCAATAGACTCTTTTTTCGGTGTGACCGAGATGATCCCCGCTTCCAAGCGAGAAGTTTTCACTAACGCATGAATTAACTTTGGCGAAGTATCGCAGATACTCGTGCACGTAGAATCATTAAGCTGAAAGGTTTGGTGATATAGTCATCGGCACCCAGTTCAAACCCCGTTACAACATCCACTTCCAAATCGTTCGCCGTTAAGAAGATGACGCTATAAATAGATTCAACAGCGCAGCACATTTTATATTTACAAATCTATAAAAGTAGATATAATAATTTGTATGGAACCTTTATTGATTTATAAAGCTTTGTCTAACGAGACTCGTAGTCAAATTATGCAATGGTTAAAGAATCCAGAGGAATTCTTTGATGAAAAGCCTTATTTACAACAAGGCCTCAATTTCCGAATTGGTGTATGCGTAGGAGATATTCAGGCTAAAGCGGGACTTGCACAGTCTGTTATTTCGAGTTATTTGTTAACTATGCAAAAAGCTGGTTTGTTGGAATCTGAGCGAATTGGGAAGTGGACGTACTATCGTCGGAACGAAAAGACAATACAGGAATTTTCCGAGTACATCCAAAAGAAACTATAAACGGAAGGGAGGTCTTTTTTTTCGTATCACATATCTACATTTCTATATATTTAAGTATTAATGGAGGCTTGCATTTACAATGAAAAAGGTTAACTCTTTGCTCATCATTATTCTAGCTTTAGGCGTATTCGGCATTATCACAACAGAGATGGGGATAATAGGTGTTCTCCCCCAGGTCACTCAAAAATTTAATATAACAACTTCACAAGCCGGATGGCTCGTAAGTATATTTTCTTTAGTGGTTGCCATTTCAGGTCCATTCCTGACATTACTCGTTTCCGGTATTAATCGTAAAGTCATTCTATTAACCGCTGTGCTTATTTTTGCAATTTCAAATATTGTTTATGCCTATACTACCATGTTCGATGTGATGCTGATTTTCCGTATTATCCCTGCAATTTTTCATCCCGTCTTTTTTTCAGTTGCTCTTGTGACCGCAGCCACACTTGTTCCTCCGGAAAAGAGCAGTAAAGCGGTCACAAAGGTTTTCGCCGGAATAACGGTCGGGTTTGCTTTTGGCGTGCCTTTAACTTCTTATCTCGCGGACAAAATTTCGTTAGAAGTCGCTTTCCTGTTTGGAGCTGTTGTAAGTATAATTGCCTTTGTAGGTATCCTAGTTTGGCTTCCTTCGATGCCTGTTAAGGAAAAAATGTCTTATGGCAAGCAGCTTGGTATATTACGCAAACCTCAATTATGGTTAAATATCGTAACAGTTATTTTTATCTTTGCAGCTATGTTTTCTGTATACAGCTACTTTGCAGAATATCTTGGACAAGTAACACATATGAACGGCTCATGGATTAGCATCATGTTGATGGTCTTTGGTATAATCATGATTTTTGGGAATTTTTTATTTGGAAGCCTTTTGCATAAAAACATGACAAAGACCGTCATCATGTTTCCTCTGTTATATGCGGTAATTTACTTATTCGCTTATTATCTGGGATCATATCTCATTCCGATGGTAGTTATCGTATTCATTTGGGGAGCAGTGCATTCCGGCGGACTTATTATCAGTCAAGCATGGTTAACAACCGAGACGAAAGAAGCTCCCGAATTCGGCAACAGCTTGTTTGTCTCATTTTCCAATCTTGGAATTACTGTAGGGGCATCTATCGGTGGCTGGTCTATTTCTCACTTGGGGATACATCAACTTATTTGGAGTGGAATTTTGTTTGCACTGCTTGCTTTCTTATTGATCTTAATAAAAATCAAAATGTGCAAATCGAACGCAGCAGCAGTAAATGTAAGTTAGGTTAAATTTATTTTATTCGTTTTACTTCGGTAGAATGTTCTCTAGTTTCTACGACAAATGATTTGTTCGATAATATTAACAATTCTTCTATAAAAGAAAGACTCGGTGTATAAATAAAGCTTCCACCGATCTTTAATGAATGTAATATTTCCATGTATTTCGTAGCGTAGATTTCGAACTCCCCATCAGTCTTTAAATGATGATGAGTAAAATGATTTGAAAAAGCCATGTGGGAAATTACAGTTCCCCAAGTGTTTGATGTAAAAGTACACTCTGTCCAATTCGTCTTATATAAGTAATTCATTATATTTACATTCCTATCCACTCCAAATGCTTCAATTCCATTCTCTCTAAAAAAATGAACTAAGCTGGCTTGTGGTCCGCAACCTACATCTAAAATCGGCTGTTTAATTGTTTCTAAATTGATATTTAATAATTTCATTTGAAATTCAGGACTATATTCTGCGCATTTTATCTCGAATAAATCAGGATTTTCTCTATACTTTTTAAATATTTTAGTACCATTTGATTCTAATAAGAAAATCTGCAAATTTTTATAATGTGAAGTAAACAAAGAAGAAATTTCTCTTTCAGAATTTTCTTCTTTATTACCTACAAGACAAACCTGGTCAAATAAACCTCTATAAATTTTTTGAAGCTTACGATAATCTTTACGGGAAAAATCTAAATACTGATTAACTTCCATAAATAGTTTTACTGTTTTGTCACAAATATACTTTATCAGTTGCTGATATGTACCATCTAAATATGAAAATTGTATAAAATTTGCGATGTCTTTGGCCCTTTGTTTAAATAAATCCGTAGTCTCTTTGGAAGGGTTTAATACTAATCGACCAGTGGGCAACTCATAAAAAAGACTCTTATTTTGATTATGAAGTAGTTGTTTTTCAATTGCATCTTGAAAGTTTGATAAGTGAACATTTCTCCTCCTCCTATGCAACAAACACTATATTATTGTAATCAATAATACAGACCCTAAACTAATTAAAAAAGAGCCAACAGGCTCTAGGATTATTTAACTAATCCTACTCTCAACTTATTAACACCAAACTCCAAATAAGCCTTTAAACAGGTCAACATATAAACCCAGCCTTCTTTATTATCGATCAATTGACTGATGAGATCATCATCATTTTCATTAAAACCTTCTTCGTTAACTTCAATCATTGTACTCGATTTTTCCAATTCTTTAAGTGTTATCGTAACAATATGACCTTCCCCATTTGCCCCCCACTTGAATACGATTTTCTTATTAATATCCACTTCCAATACCTTTATATCCAATTGAGCATCGTATTCATCATATCTCAATGTAACCGTCTTTCCATGCTCCCACCTATCAGAACTGTGCGAAAACCAGAAATTCCTAATTTTCGTAGGATCTACGAAGGCTTCGAATACTTCTTTCGCTGGCTTTAATATGTTCATCTTCGTAAGGTTATTCATCACAATATCAGCTCTCTTTCCATGAGTACAAAATAGTTATAGTTGTTCCATGATGTTTAATACGTATTATCTCCAAAAATATAGTATTAAATGTTTGTATGATGAAGCATATGCATTCAAGCGAATCTTCCGGTGTACAATCGTATTTCATGCCCTCTTCCTTACAGAGGTTTATACTCTTCAATCAGAATGCTGTACTGAAGCTCGTCATCCCAGCTACCATTTTTGTATCTTACCTTCCGGAAACGGCCCTCTTTTGCCATGCCGGCTTTGATCATGACTTTCTCCGAGTTCAGGTTGTTTGCATTGCATCTTGCGAAAACCCTATGTAAATTCATTTCCTCAAAACAAATCTTAAGCAATTTATTTACGATTTCCGTCGCATACCCCTGCCCCCAAAAGTCCGGCAGCAAAAAATAACCGATCTCCCCATTACCGCCATCCCGATTCCGTTTCACCATTTCCACATCAGCAAAACCGATAAATTGCTCGCTAGAAGATAAAAAAACACCAAATTCATAAGAAGGGCGACCCTCAGATGTATGGTTATTCTGGAGAATTCGATTAAAATAGGGCAGCAGTTCCTCCTCTTTGCCGACCTTATCCATATAGGCGTATTTCATGATTTGTTCATTCGAAAAAATAGAATAAAACAATTGGAAATCTTCTTCTTTATATTCCCTAAATATCAAACGTTCGCTTTGAAACTCCACCGCGTATCCCTCCAAAGGCTGACTAGACTAGTAACGAAAAATCTCGTTCAACTTCATATTTCTGGTCGGTTATCAACCGTAAAGCTCAATCCCAGCTTATTACATAAGCCGAATCGATTCAATATTGGATTCCATAGGTACCTCTTCTGATGCAAACTCGGATTCGGCTGACTGCCATAATAAAAGTGCTTAATCATGCAAAAAAAGACGGTTTTTCAACCGTCTTCGATTCTTTCGGAACATTTTGCTCTCTTAAGCATGGATAGCTCAAACTTCGTTTCTGACTTCCCATTACCACATTAGATGAACTAAACAGATATGATCTATTGCTCATGGGAAATCGTTCTTGGATGTTTGATCCTTTAGTCTCTCTTCATCGTTAAAATCTTCTCTTTCGCATCCCATTCCCCTTGCGCTCCAAGCGCTTTGGTTATGAAACGCATCGGTACATATGCATAGCCCTCAAAATTTTGCACCGGCTCAGCAAGCACTTCTGCTTCGCCGTTGATCGAAGCGTGCTTAGAACCCATTTTCAGGACGATTTTGGCGCCTGTCAGGTCTTCCGTGAGGGTGATTTTCTTAGTGGCATTGTCCCAGGACAGCTTCGCATCAAGCTGATCCGCAACATATTTTAGCGGTACCATCAGCGTATTGTTGACGATCACAGGCTTGTACCCTGCACCATACAGGTCGGTCGGGTCTTCCCCGGTATGCATAATAATTGATTTGCGGGTAATTTCTATGTCATCCTTCACAAATTGGTACAGGTCAGACTTGCTGTCCATATGACGCAGCACATCACCTGGCGTACCTTCGCCAGTAACAACATTCCAGAAGCCTTTGGAGCTGTCCACCGCATGGATCGTCACAGGCTCATTCACTTTCCATGTTTCCGACTCGGAATGTACCTTAACCTGCTTCACAGGGATTTCTTCATTTGCTGGAAGCTGTATGGTCAGATCCATGTTTTGCTTACGGATATTCAGCTTGCTGTCGAGTAGGAAGTTGAGCGAAAGCACGGTGTCTTTGCCCAAAATGGTGCGAAGCTCAGGTGCTGCCTCAAACAGCCCGTTTACGTTTTTGTCGAACTCAGGCAGCAGCTCGTTCACCACGACCATCAGTTCTTCCACAGTCGCATTGATATTCTTTTCTCTCTCTGCAGCGGTTGGCTGAACGGCATCTTCTTGCGGAACTCCGGCATAGGCTGCAATGAGCGGATAATAAGTGTCGTACAAACTACTAATAAGTTCCTTCAGACCTTCCTCATCCTTGGATAAGCTTATCAGGAAACCTTTGGCAAGGCCGGCCAGTTCATCCCCGCGAATCTCGATATGCAGCTTTTGCAGAGACAACGACTCTCCGTTGACTTTATCGGTTACAGGCGTGACCGAAATATTAGACGGATTCGGCGTATGCTTCAGCATGAAGCCCAGCACGTTTTTGTACATTTGAATCAAGCTTTCGTTGTTCATTTGCTGAACTGCAAGAGCAGCATTCAATTCTTCCATATCAAGCGGTACGGAAATCGGCTGCGTCATCCCTTCAACGGACAGATTCAGCGCCTTCTTGTCCATTGCCAGATGGAAAGGAAGCTTCTTGCCTTGAATCTGAACCGCCCCTTCCAACGATACATGATTCATGTCCTGCATAATGGCTTGGTCGATCGTGACGGATAAGGAATTGAAAAGATCGATTAACTTCTTGTCTTCTGCACTCAGCTTGCCATCTGCCGGAACTAGCTGCAGGGACAATGTCTGCTTAGATATCGATGATTTGACATCCAGCGTGCTCAGAGCCGCTTTGCTGACATCCACGCCACCAACGGCTTGGCACCCTGCAAGCACCACCAGAAGCAAGGACAGCATGGCGGCAAGTCCCCATTTGAAACGATTCATCATCATATGTTCCTCCTTATGTACCCAAAATTTCTTGCAATGGAAAGCACTCGGAAATATCCGATTGAATATAGTATGCCAGTACCTGGCAGCACATGTAAATATTATTTTTTCATAACACCCGAGTTAATAAGGGTAATCATGTGCCCCCCCTCTTTTAATATAGAATCTTCTCCATCCAATTGATCATTACATTATGGTTAAGGTGAATGGCACTCTCACCTCTTAATTCGTACTCGGTCATGTTCCTGCTTTTTTCCCATGAATCTTCAATAATATATGCTAGTTATGTGATACAAAAAAAGACTGCCTCTTTATAAGCGCAGTCCTTTCATTTATAGTATTAGTTGATTCATTTTTTAGAAAAGATGTCTTTAATTGCACCAATTAGTGCAGATGGGAGTAATGTAACCGCAAAAAATCCCGTAAATACATTAAATTCCGGTGTATTATATGGAGTGAACCATTCTGTAAAAAGCGTCGAATGAACAATTTTACCAATTAATGTTCCGGGTTTGAATTCTCTGTATGGTGACCACGAATACATATCACAGACGATAAAGAATAATTGCATAAGAAGCAATCCGGCAAGAGTCAACATCCAACCTTTTATTCGAACAGGACGACCTTTTTTGTGTGTCTCTATCATTTGACTGGCTCTCCTTTTTTATTTATCACTTTGGCCATACAAATGTGAGGCCTGAGAAAATATGCTGAGTCCGCAAGTTCTTCATTTGCTTTGCGATTTTTCTAGATTGATATATTGCGGTACACGTACTTTGTCAATTAATAGAATGCCATCATACTGTGCACTCGGTACAAGGCTCTCTAGTCTAAATCCCCAGTCATAGGCAAAGCGTGGTTCGAACATCCACGAGTTGCCTCGCTCGTTCAGGCGGTAACGAAGGTCCATGAACGTAAACCGCTGGTTCGCTGCCGATAAAATATCTTCCACTGACCCTGGTTCCGGCGTTAGAACCTTTATTGGCATGCGGTCATTGCCAGCCGTCTCTCCTTCAGTCGCATACAAGCCAATTACGTAGCTAGTTTGCTTGTACTGATCTGGCAACATTTCACCCAAAGTCTTCATTGGGAAACTTGTCCCCATCACTTCGGAATTTGCTTTGCGAAGATGACCGTTATGCCCCCAGACGATAAACTTCTCTGTTGGATAAGCCTCCGTCGCAAGCCAAATAAGGTTATCAACCATGGCTTGATCCCGCCATTCACTCAACTTCATGAACATGGTCAAGTCGCCTTTCTCAGCCCCATCAAATGCTTGGATAGTGATTTCCACATACTCTTCAGCTAAGCGAATACGATTGGATAAGGCGCGATCCAACAGCTTTACTATTTGCGGTTCATTCGGATAAGCCTTTGTCAACTCTTGTTCGTGCGTTTTCAGCTGCGCCTTGACCTGTTCATAGACTTTCACAATACTCGGCTTTGCCTTGCGGTAACCTTCAATATCCTTGCTCATCTGCCATTTGAAGAGCGCTTCCTCCGTCTCAGCCAAGCGTTTGGTCAGTTCCTTATCCTTCAGCCAATCTCCATTTATGAATGGGAGGTCTGTCTGTATGTCGAAACCTGCCAGCTTTAGCGGCTGTTTCGCCTTTTGTGTTTCTTTCATATAATCAAACAGGGGCAGCGTTTCCTTTGTCCACCAAACGTGTAAAATCGAATCTTTCATCGTCTGTTCCGCTGATTGCTCCTTCAATTTACCGTTTGCAATTGCCGAATTGCTTAGACCGCTCTCAAAAGCTAATACATTGTACCCCATTTCCTGATGAAGAAATTGAATTAATCGTGTTTTTGCCAAGTTGTATTCGGCAGCGCCATGCGAGCTTTCCCCCAAGAAAACAAAACGTTTGTCATGAAGTAAAGGCTTAAGCATGTTCAAATCAGCAAAACGATCTGAAGCAATAACGCCATCGACAGTTTTCTCCGGTTCTATAGATTTGATGCCGTAAGCATGGTCTCGCACCCATGCCTTCCAGTCGCTTATTGTCTCATCAGACGTACGAGCGGATGCAGCTTGATTCGCTGCCGAATTCGCAGAGTGCGTATTCTCTGTCTTCGTCGTTTCAGCGAATGCCGTATCGGCAGAAGCCAACATAGCTGCAGAACTGCTCAAAACAAGGACGGATGCTAATATGATTTTTTGAAAACGATGATTGAATTTTCTTGTATTTTGGTTCATAGATGAACCCTCCTTATTCATTTTTTGGAAAAGATCCTAGAAAAAATGTATGATACTGCTGCTATAAGTACAGCAACGGTGCTAACCACGGTGACCAAGTTAAAAAATGGGTAGCTATAAGGAGTAATCCATTTCGTAAAGATCTCCATTTGTAAAAGCGATTGAAAAATCCTGTTCATTAAGTTGCCCGAATCATTCATCTTCGGTACCCATGATGTGCCATCAGCGGCGATAAAGTATATATGCATAAGGAGAAAAGCGCCAAGGGTAATCATCCAACTTTTTATTTGTTTTTTTTGTGTGTCTGTCATTTGAATAGCCCTCCTATAAGTCCTTTCTAGTGAATAGATATACAGTTAAGTAATAGGAAGCAATGAGCAACAGTACAATCCCGATTGAAATAAGAAATAAAATTTGACCACTGATAGAGCTTTCCTCGCTCATCATCATCAACATAGCTCCAGGATTCATCAGAACAATCACGCTTATCAAAAACACAACATTGATAATTTCAGTTCCTTTTTTACTAAATGTATAAAAAAGCGGCAAATAAATAGAAAGTAGAACAAATATCATTCCTATTGGAACAAGCAGGCCCATGATCGAAAAGTCTGGTTTGTTTAGCTGTGGGAATGCTAGTTCAACGAGCAAGTGAATCCCATAGGAAGCAAGGACTCCAAAAAGCGAACCAATAATGGTTGTTATGTATTTAGCAAGAACAATATGCTTTCGGCTAATCGGCAGTGTAATTAGGAAATTATGGTTATGATTTCTGACATCTATCATCGTACTCATATTAACTGCGGTGAGAGCTACAATGATACCCACAGTAAAAATAGACATATCATGTTTTGGTATAAAAAAAATACTGAATAGAGCCAGACATAAGATAAGCATTCCAAGTGAGCTCTTCAAAGCGATGAAGTCTTTACGAAGTAAGTTAAGCATGAATGCGTCCTCCCTTGGTGGTGAAATATATGATTTCTTCTAAAGAGGGTTTTTCGAACACGGCATAATTTCCAAACAACTGTGCGACCTCCTGCCTTTTGTCTACTAAACCTTCAAAACCAACAGGAGTCTCACGAATCCCTATAAATTTGTTTCGAATATCTGAATCGAGCAGTTGTGAGTCACCTTTTACGATGGCGTATCTCTCCAGCACTTCATCTTTTGTTTCATTGAAAATGAGTTTTCCACGATTGATTAAAGCAATGTAGTCAGCAATACGATCTAAATCTGTTGTAATATGGGACGAGAAAATAATCGAATTTCTCTCGTCTTGCATCATATCCGCAAGCAGGTCGAGTAATTCCCTTCTAAACACTGGATCAAGTCCAGAAGTAGGTTCATCCATGATTAGGAGCTCAGCCTCATGCGATAACGCAACAGCAAGGGATAACTTGACTTTCATCCCCTTAGATAAATCCTTAACCTTCTTCTTGGGAGACAACTCGAATTGTTCAAGATAGCTTTTAAACTTCTTATCGTTCCATTTCTTATAAAAAGGTGCGATCATCTTTCCCGTGTCGCGAATCGTAAGATGCTCATAATAGAAGCAATCATCCGATACAATACCGATGCGCTGCTTAATGTCAATCTCTTGTCTCGGCATATCGCAGCCTAGTATTTTGACACTCCCGGAGTCGGGACGGATCAGGCCGAGCATCATCTTGATCAAGGTGCTTTTACCAACGCCATTCGGACCTATGAGTCCGGTTATGTAGCCTTGTTTCACATCCAAAGATACATGATCGACTGTAAATTCTGGGTAAACCTTGGTTAAATTTCGTAATTCAATCGCATTCATGGTGTCTCTTCCTCCTCGAATAATAAAGCCAGATGATCGATTAAATCTTGCTGACTCATGCTTAATTCCTTGCTTTCTCGAATGATTTCTAACATTTTCTCCTCTAGTCGTTTCATTCGCTGCTCCCGAATGAAATCTTTGTTTGCTCCGGATACGAAACAACCTTTACCTACAACAGAGTCGATTAGCTCCTCTTTCTCTAACTCTTCATAGGCACGCTTAGTCGTGATAACACTAACTTGCAGATCCTTGGCAAGCTGTCTAATGGAAGGCAGGCTGTCTCCTGCATTCAATTCACCGCTCAGGATACTCTGCCTAATCTGGTTCATGATCTGTATGTAAATTGGGTCGCTCGATGCGTTGGATATTATTATTTTCATGTTGAATCACCTCACTTGTGTTGATCGATCAACTACCGTATATATACAATATATACACTGTTGACACATACGTCAATATGTCATTTATTTTTGGTTTGAAGTTACATGTTTTATTGAAAAATGTGAAATCATTGCTATATTTTATTGGAGCAGATTATTAATGAGGAGGAACACAATATGTTTATTGCAGCGGGAATGATCATTTGGTGTCTTTTTTATGGAAGCTATTTCTTGAAAATGTTGATGCAAAAAAAGAAGGGCATATCCACAGATCGAATGGGTAAGGGGCAAAAGGACAAGAGAACGTTTTTAATAGAAGTTATTTTAAAGACAATTACTTATTTGTTAGCTGCTGCACAATTGATCAGCATCGTATTGGATACCTATGTATACTCTAATTCTGCTGTTCGATTTGCAGGGATCGGCATCGCTTTGGCAGGGACAATCGTATTCATCATTGCAATGGGAACCATGAAAAGCAGTTGGCGTGCAGGAGTTGATGAAACTCAGAACACAAGCATTGTTACTACGGGGATCTATCGGTATAGCCGTAATCCAGCGTTCTTGGGCTTTGATTTGTTATATATAGGCATCGCTATGGCTTTTGCCAATGTCATTCTAGTATTCATTTCTTTCATTGCAGTGGTTGTTCTTCATCTTCAGATTTTGGAGGAGGAAAAATTCCTAACTAGAGTATTTGGGGATGAGTATTCGGAGTATAAAAAGAAAACAGGACGGTATTTTTCAACTTAAGCGTTTATTTAAGATTTGGCGGACACTAACCTCACAATATTTTCTCAACCACAAATTCACCATCGGCTGATCTTACTATATAAAGCTCGTCAAAACCTTCGGCGTACATCGGAATCTGTAATTTGTTTAAAGTGCTTTTTATTCCAACCTCACGAATTTTTTCTTTCCCTTGTCTCTTTTCATTTCTCGCTTGAGACAATTCGTAATCGGGTTCGAAGTAATAACCAACTACCCTGAACTTATTCTTTCTTGCAATATCAATATACTTTTTCCTGTCGTCAATTGTTGGATTCGTATTGTCAACAACAAATGGCTGCTTCGCCTCAATCGAAGCCGTCAAATATATAGCCTCACGGCTTCTAGTCCTAAGCATATCAAGATTAATTCGCATATGAGTCTTGAAGAACTTTTCTTTATAAAAACTTGATTTTCCGGATGCTTGAATCCCAATTAAAATTACACATTCCACAATTACTCATCCTTTTATAGTCCCTTAGTCTTCTTTCAAGATTTTAAATTTCAATAGATTGAACCGAATTGCCTTGTTTTCCAATGAAAGATATTAAATCTTCTGGACTAATCCACACTGTAGCAGTATTATCGTTTGGATGTATCCCTATTCTCTTAAATGTCAAAACTTCTTTGTCAAAAACGACTTCCACTTTACAGTCTGTATCATTTAATACTCCAAATGGCGTTACTGCTCCTTTACTCAATCCCAAATATTCATGCAACGATTCTTCCGAAGCAAAACTGAGTGGTCTGCAATTCAGTTTTACTCTTAGTTCCTTTAAATCTGCTTTTTTGTTTTTTTCAAGAACAATAATAAAATAACGCTTCTTAGTGCTTCATTTATTGCTTTTAATCTGTATTTTACCGTATTTTTATGAACAAAGGAGCTTGGGGTTTTGCCAAGACAAAAAGACACTAACGTGGGGTTAGTGTCTTTAGCAGTATTAACCGCGGGTTATTTCGGGTAGAATGTTACCTTTTCTGTACCTACGACAGCGCCAACATCGCATTCATATCCTCTTCTGCGGTGGTAATCAGCTTCAATCCAAAAAGCTCTACCAGCACATCCAGCACGCCGGACGAGATGAACTCAGGCGGCTTCGGTCCGATGCGAATGTCCTGAATGCCGAGGCTGAACAAGCCCAGAAGGATGGCGACCGCTTTTTGCTCGAACCAGGACAGCACGATGCTGACAGGCAGCTCGTTCACGGTACAGTCAAAAGCTTCAGCTAAGGCCATGGCAATTTTCACAGTAGAACCGGAATTATTACATTGTCCAAGGTCAATATAACGCGGAATGCCCGTGTCTCCAACAGTGCCGTAGTCTACGTCATTAAAGCGGAATTTTCCGCAAGAAGTGGTTAAAATGACCGTATCGTTCGGCAATGAAGTCGCTAACTCGCGGTAATAATTACCACCCTTTCCCGGTGCGTCACAGCCTGCAATAACGAAAAAGCGGCGGATATGTCCGTCTTTGACGGCCTGAATGATTTCGGGAGCGAGTCCGATCACGGTTTCATGATGGTATCCGGTCGTGAGCACCTGCTCTGATTTTACATCTGCTGCTGGCAGCGACAAAGCACGCTCAATTAGTGGCGAGAAATCATCATCTATGATCTTCGCGACACCTTCCAGCCCTGCAACCTCATAAGAGAAAAAGCGATCTGCATACGTGCCTTTAATCGGCATTACACAGTTCGTAGTAGCGAGAATCGCACCGGGGAAACGCTCGAACAATCTGCGCTGATCGTACCAGGCTTTACCGATGTTACCTTTCAGATGACAATACTTCTTCAATGCCGGATAACCGTGGGCAGGCAGCATTTCCGAGTGAGTGTAGATGTTGATACCCTTCCCCTCTGTCTGCCGCAGCAGTTCCTCCAGTGCATACAAATTATGTCCTGTCACCACAATGCACTGGCCTTCAATTTTATTCTGGCTGACTGTGATCGGCTGCGGAATACCAAAGCGTTCCGTATGCGCGCGATCCAGTACGTCCATAATCCGCACCGCTGCATCTCCGACCTTCATCGCCATCTCCAGATGCTCCTGCGTATTAAAGTTAGAATTGGTCAAGGTCATGTACAAGGCTTCGTGGGTGATACGGTCCACCTCAGGATCGCTATATCCAAGCTGTCTGGCATGTGTCGCATAGGCTGCAATACCTTTTAATGCAAAGATCATCGTATCCTGCAAACTGGCTATGGTTTCATTCTTGCCACACACCCCAACCACGGTACATCCGCCACTCGGAGTCTGTTCACACTGGTAACAAAACATATCGTTATCCTCCATATATAAGATAATCAATCGTTATTTCAGCGTAACAGAGCTCCAAACCTCCAAGTGTGATTACACACACAAATTTTAACTTATCACCTATAAAATCATAATAATGCTGAATATTGTCATAGAAATTTCGTTAGTACCCCATTCCAAACAACCAAGCAGAAAGTTTTTCTTCTCGACCCTTTAGATCCCCATTCTCTCTATTGTATTTACCAAGCCATTGCTCAGCAGCGATGCTGCCATCCAGCATATAAAGCACGCGCTCTGCTTGGGCAGCGATTTTCGTATCGTGAGTTACGAGCAGAATCGTTGTTCCTGATCGATTGATGTCTGTTAATATCTCCATGATTTCACCTGCAGCTTTGGAGTTCAGCGCCCCTGTCGGCTCATCGCCAAAAAGAATATCAGGCTCATTGATGAGTGCCCTGCAGATCGCTGTTCTTTGCAATTGGCCTCCCGACACCTGAGTTATATCACGGTCAGCAAGTGTTGCAATTCCTGTTCTCTTCATTAATTCAGCGGCTCTATTATTGATGGTTCTGCGGCTGCTGTTTTTCGCCCGATAAGCGGACAGAATGATGTTATCCCGAATATTCAGGTTTTTTAACAGATGCATCTGCTGAAAAATAAATCCCATCTTTTTCAGTCGCAATGCCGCTAATTCATTCTCGGAAAGACTGGTGATTTCCTGTCCGTCAAAGACGACATTTCCCGCTGTCATGCTGTCCATGCCGCTGATTGTATAGAGCAATGTTGATTTGCCGGAGCCAGAAGGCCCCATCACTGCAACGAATTCACCCTGCCATATCTGCAAGTGGATATCTTTTAATACGGATTGACGGCTTCCTTGACCTGTCAAATAATCTTTACTTAATCCCTTTGCTTCCAATATATGCATTCTTCTATCCCCCCTTATTCAACAATCCGTTCTGTGATACTGGATTTTTTCATAGATACAGTGCTTACTAAAGTTGTGATCGCCACAGTCAGCACTAATACTAATGGGAGAATAACATAAGCTACCACCGGGCTCGCCACAAGCTGAATTTTGGATGCTCCCATAAAAGAACCGAGGATTCGAACCAGACTTTGTCCGATTGTGCCGACAGCCAAAGCTCCAAGGATAATACCCACACCTGATATTAGCAACGACTTCACTAAATATTGCATTCGAACATCTTTTATAGTGAAACCAATACTTCTCATAATAGCGAGTTGCGGAGAATCCTTTGCCATCAGCATTTTCAAGAACAAGGATGTAATCAATACCGCGAATGATATCGAAATCATAATAGCCAAGATGGTGACCAGTCTTAGCTGCTCAATTGTATTTCCTAAGGTTTGAGATAAATAGCTTTCCAGATGAGTAACTTTTGCCGGATAAAATTCCTTTGCATACTGATCCATTTTGTCGCGGACAGTAATATCCGGGTTCACATCCAAAGCAACGACATACCACAGCACACTCTCCGGATCATAGGACAGTCGCGCTTTTGCTGTTCGACCTCCATTCGTTATATCCTGATAGATCCCACTGACCTTCATTTTCTGTTCCTTCCCACCCACTAGCAAAATAATATTGTCGCCAACCTTTTTATCCAGGTCTTTGGCATTCAGGGCAGAGAGGACTATCTCATTGTCACTTTCCGGGGCTGATCCGTTTATATACGTTAATGGGAAGATGGAGAAATCTCCGGTTTCAATATTTATACTCTCCCACACCCCATCACTGCCCAGTACCTTGAACCGAGAGGTGATCAGCGGTGAGAATTTTTCAATGTCCGGATCATTTTCAATCGTTGTAATCATTTGTCTATATCTTTGATCGATATTGTCTGATTGCTGCATATCAATTCTGATATCGCTTTGGCCTACGCCCATATAAGAAATAAAACCGGGTGATTGAAGCGTATTTAACAGATTGACCGGCACGATGATGATGAACACACAGATCACATACACGAAGAGCAATAATCCAAACATTTTAAAGCGCCCATAAACATCCTTTAGGCCGAGAAAAGCATTAACGTTCATATATTTTCGCTTGCTCAGAACTAACCAGCTTGTATTTGTACGCCCCTCTCCCACTGAACCTGACCGTAAAGCATCTACCGCTGATATGCGTTTGAACCTTCTAAGAATGAACCGGCAACAAAAGACAACAACTCCAAAGTTCAGGCTAACCGCCAGGATCGGAACAATATGTTGAAGCAAGTTTTTCGGAGCAGCGCCCAAATACAGACTGATATTCTCTGTAAACAACCGCATCACACCTAAAGACGCCAAATACCCGAAACCCGATGCGATAGCAGCCATTACGATGTATTTTGCCAAATAGATTTTTTTGATATCTCGCTGTGGTATCCCGATCGCTTTCATGACGCCAATTTCTCTGTAATCCTCCTCTATCGTTGCAATAATAGTGAATCTTAGACATAGGATGGCGATAATGATGAGCAGAATGCTTACCAGTATGATGACAGCTGCAATCATTCCGTCTGTCAGGGCATTAAGGGTCTTGAATAATGAGTAGTCAATCGCTGGCCCTTTATTCGGCAAGTTTGAGGTTTGATAGTCATTATGGAATTCGGTAAGTTTACTTATATCGGTGAGCTGAAATTCGATCAGGTATTCTATTTCACCAAGATTGTTCTTAAGAGTTGTAAAATCATCATCATTGACGACAAACCGCTTGGAGCTGACAATGGACGGGTTCATTTGAATATCACGCACAAAATCAACTATTGTGAAAGTTCTAATAAATTGCCTATTGGAAATACTGATTGGATCGCCAATGTTCAGATTGTTCTTCTGCATATAATAGATCGGTACAGCAACTTCGCCTTTGGAAATTTGAATCACCTGATTGTCTAAATTCAGCAAAAAATCAAATGATTGATTCTGCTTTACGAAGCCAATATCCATCACACTGTTCTCTTCCGCCTTTTGACTATTACCCAAGAAAACATTCGAGCCATCGATACCGAGCATCTCTACCGTCTGCTGATCCTTCACAAGAGGATTAGACGATACAAATTTCTCAATGGCGGTGTCGTCTATGGGCCCGGCGTGCATCTGAACAAAATGCGGGGCCTTTGATTTCGTTAACAGGTTGTTTAATGAACCAGACAATTCCATAATGACATGGGAAGCACTGGCAACAAGCAACGCCGATAGCATAATAAAAATAAATAATATGATCGTAATGATTTTGTTTCGTTGAAAATCTCTTTTTACGATTTGTAACAGCATCTGGTGCCTCTCCCTCTATCCTTAGCTGAAAGCAGCTATTGATTTTCCAAAGTTCGGATGGATTTTATTCGCGGAATCACAAACGCCAACATTACGATAAGAATGCCGGAGACGATGAATAATAAGCCAATACCCCGTCCCTCGCCAGTACCGATCACCTCACCCATTGTGGAAGCAAGCATACCTCCCTCTCGTAAAAGGGGGTTAAACACATGATCCGCCAAAAAACCAGCCATAGCATACGCAACTACATAACCGAGCTGCGATAAGATGCCAATGATGCCCCATGCCCTGCCTTGAGTTTCATTGGGGATTTTTCTACGAATCATGACGTCAGCACTCGTGTTAATAAACGGCAGCGCCGCGAAGAACAGAAATCCCATTGCTGTAATAAAGTATATATTCGTGGTTAGACCTATCAGGGAAAAGAACAATCCGGCAAAGCCTAAGCCGATAGCCAGCACATGAGCATATTTGTTATTGATGCTGAAAATACCGATCATCAGACTACCAATCAGCATTCCTGTTGCACTTACAGACAATGCCGTGCCAAGCGTTTTTGAATCCGTGAGGGGTAGAAGCATAGGAGTAAACAAAGTTTGGAGAAAGCCCACATAAAAAGTAATGACAGAAAGAATGACTGTAAGCTGTAACACCCCCTTCGCAGAAGCAAGGACATTCCAGCCCTCCTTCAAGTCCTTTACAAAAGGCTGATGCACTTTAGCTTTATGTTTAGCCTGCAAGTTCCTTTTCACAGCTAAAACCGCAAGCATCGTTACCAGAAAAGTGGAGATGTCTATGATTAAAATGCTTTTGATATCCATGAGGCGAAGTAAAATCCCGGCTATGACCGGGGAGAGAAGATATTTGGAGGAGGCGGCAAGCTGTACCAGACCACTGGCCTTAGCAAACTGTTCTTCTGTCAATAAATCCGTTATGGTAGCTTTGTAGGCCGGTTCCAACAGAGAAACAAATACCGAGCTGAACGTAACACCGAGGTATATTTGCCAAAGAGCAGGATCGCCAGACAGCATCGCCATTAGAATAAAGATAAGGCCTAAGGCAGAAAACAGATCGCCCACAATCATCATCAGCCGCCGGTCAAAACGGTCTGCCAACACCCCACCGATGGGACTAAGCACAATAGATGGAAGAAAGGCACAAAGGGTCAGCAGTGCAACACTGGTGGCAGTCTGTGTCATTTGGTAAACATAAATACCCAATACAAAAGCCGTCAAGCCACTTCCAATGCTCGATACCCATTCCCCAGTCCATAACACTAAAAAGTTGCCAAAGGATCTATTGTTTAATCTCTCCATTCTCTTCCATCCTCTCACTTTCAAGCTCTACCTGTGGCAGTTGCTGAATCAATTGGGCCACATAAGAGAAGCTGCCTTTTTCTGCTCCGAGTATAATCTCCATGTTATAAATAAAAGCCTGTATTTTCTGGATGATTTCTTCAGGCTGCCAGCTGAATATCCCTTCATCGAACAGAAACTGAGAGGCGACCAGTAGAATTTCCATTGACTCTTTCGGATAAGGAGTTTGGAACAGCTTCTCTTTTACTCCCTGTTCGATTACCTCTGTCAAAACAGGCGTGAGCTTTAGAATGGTCTGAGCCAAGCTTCTTTGGTGAATTTGTGCATTCTCTGGTTGGTGGAACTGTTCAATCAGATGATCTTTTCTGTCCGTATCCGGTTTTTGCGCCATAATAATATGAAACAGCTTTTCATGAACAGTAAGCTCAGTGCTCAAGGCAATCTGCTTCGCTGCTTCTACCCCTTCGTCGATGAATCGCATGACAACCGCATCCATGACCTCTTCCTTTGATTTAAAGTAATAGTAGAAGGTGCCTTTGGCGATACCGATAGCCTGCAACATATCATTCACTGTCGTTTTGACATAACCTTTAGTAAAAAAGAGAATTTCAGCCGTATCTAAAATTTCATTTCTGCGTTCTTCAGGTTCCTTGAATATCCTCAAGATCGTTGCCTCCATTCCATAGACTGACGGTCGGTCTAACATCATTATATTGGTAATCCATATAATGTCAATGGATTATTTCAAATTGCACCTATAACTGGGAGTCCATCAAGATCCCCTTTTTTCGGACAAAAAAAAGCCCGGCACCTGCAACCACAAGCGCCGGACTGTTTCGTTATGCTAACCTCTAACTATTTTAGGACTGCTGTCCCGTATTCCGTAATATTCCGTAGATTCGCTCCATATCTAAATGTCTGCGAGCCTGATCCGCCAACCGGTCAAAGGCAGCCTCCCGCTGGGCTGCAAAGTTCAATTCGCAAGGCAGAGCCGCCAGCCCCTTAGCCTCGCGAAGCCCGTTCAACCAGCCTCTGCGGAAAGCGTCGTTATGAAACAAGCCATGCAAATAGGTGCCCATGATGCGTCCATTCGGATGCAGAAGGCCGTCAAATCCGGCGAAATCCGCTCTATCCTTGTCCATAGCTTTTAGCTCCATCAGCGGTTCGGCTGCGACATCCACCGCCGTCGGCAGAGAACGGCCCATATGAATCTCATAGCCTTCCACGGAACAATCATAGAGTGGAGTGCTGCGCAGACTGGAGGCGATCACTGTCCCCCGTACCCGTTCCGTCCGCTTGTCAGCCGCAAACACCGTCTCCATCGGCAGCAGGCCCAGGCCGTCCATGACCGCACCAGCCTCAGCCTCCGCTCCGTAAGGATCACGCAGACGTTCGCCCAACATTTGATATCCTCCGCAAATGCCAGTCACTGCCCCATCCTTCGCATAAGATACCAAGGTGTCAGCTAACCCATTCTCCTGCATCCAGTGCAAATCGGCCATCGTGCTCTTCGTCCCCGGAATAATGATTGCATCCGGCGTTCCAAGCTCTTGCGGTCGGCGAACATAGCGAATACGCACATCGCGCTCCGCCGCCAGCGGATCAATATCGGTAAAGTTCGAGATGTGGGGCAAGGCCACGACCGCAATATCCAGGTCGTTCTCCGGAAGCACCTTCCCCTTCCATTGCTCCAGAGCTACAGAATCCTCCGCTTCAATGTCCAGATCCTCGGCATACGGTAGCACGCCAAGCACCGGAATGCCGGTGCGCTCTTCGAGCCAGTCCAACCCGGGCTGAAGCAGCGTGACGTCCCCGCGGAATTTGTTAATGATGAATCCTTTAACCCGCTCCCGTTCATGCGGCTCCAGCAGTTCCAAGGTGCCGACAATAAAAGCGAATACCCCGCCGCGGTCGATGTCAGCGACGAGCAGGACGGGAGCCTCCGCCCAGGCCGCCATGTTCATATTGACGATATCGTTCTGCTTAAGATTAATTTCGGCAGGACTGCCTGCTCCCTCCATGACAACGATATCGTAGGAGTCGCGCAGTCGGTTCACCGCCTCCACCACGATCTGCTTCGCTTCAGGCAGGAAGCCAGAACGGTAATTGCGGGCGCTTAGATTTTTATAAGGCTTGCCATGCACGACGACCTGCGAGTTCATTTCTTGCATCGGCTTGAGCAGCACCGGATTCATATCCGTCGTCGCCGCAATGCCGCAAGCTTCCGCCTGCACGCCCTGTGCGCGCCCAATCTCCTTGCCATCCGGCGTCACATAAGAATTAAGCGCCATATTTTGCGACTTGAAAGGGGCTACCCGGTATCCGTCCTGCTTGAATATCCGACACAGCGCCGTTGTCACGACGCTCTTGCCGACATCCGAGGCGGTTCCCTGAAGCATGATCGTCCGCCCCTGCAGACGTCCTCCTCTCTCCTTTGCCTGTTCCGCGCCGTGCACGGCGTCAGATCTCTCACTCATATCTTTCATCCTTTCCAGGTTATTAAATTTTGTATATAGTCACATCATAATCACTAAATACATCCTCTATTATTTTATAAACAATATCCCAATCTCCGTTGGCAAGACCGCATCCAATGTTATAGGGTAGTGCAACACTAAGCCCCTTTTCCTGTGCTTCATTTTTTAATGATACCAAAGCTTTTTGTAATGCCTCATAATCTGTATATCTGAGCTTCTGCCTTCCGTAATTTAGTTGACCAAATAAGTTTGCCACGTATTTAGGCCCTGTTTTAACCATATGACACTTCCCTAGTAATTCATGAGGTGCAACATTATTGCAAAATTGCTTATAAGAAGGATAAAGATCGGAGTATGCGGCTCTTAATGACTTTGCAATCCCTGATCCCATAACACCTTGGCAATTCACTTGATGAGCCATAATATCTTCCGCTGCATCCAATAAACTTCCTTCGACTATTTTTATCATATGTATCCTTCCTTTCTTCATAAAACTTCCCCCTACTATTTAATCATATCTCCCCCCCTTCTCAAAGAGTTGGAAAGAGTTCGATTAACTACGCGCTTTCATAGATATACAAATAAATCCAAGAGCAAAGTTCTCTTATATGGTATAATCTACTAATGTGGTAGTATACAAAATTCCACACATCATAGAATCGAGAGGGGAAAGATTTTTCATGCAAGACAATAAACATTGGAGCAAATTTAGGCGTTGGGCTGGAGCTGGGGCGCTGAGCTTAACAATCCTGTTAGGTCACGTATTCCCAATTCATGCCGACACACCTGCTGCAGTTCCTGACATCAGTCGTTGGTCCATCTCTACGCTGAACGAAGGCGAGAAGTACGGAATTTATCCGATGGAATGGTATTACGACGGAACTTTCAAAAAGCCCATTACTGCCAATAAGTTCAATTCCTTGATGGATGCAACTGCGAAGAAGCTGGATCTGCTCGGACTCAAGAAAAAAGAGGTTTCCTTGTCCTTTACGACAGGTGAAGTGATCACAAGAGAAACTGTAATTACCTCGTTACACAAGCTGCTAGCCAATTACGAACTGCCGGAATCTTTCGGGATAACTGGGGTTGAACCAATTGACTATATGCAGCAAAAAGGCATCGTTAAAGGAACTAAAGCTGGTCTTCAATTGGATCAACCTTCTACGGTTGAACAAGCAGCTGTAATGGCAAGCAGAATGGTTGAGTATTCATACGATATAACCGATGGCGGAGCCAAAGGTCTCATGTGGAAAGTAACTAACGACAAAAACACATTGTATTTGCTAGGATCGATTCACCTGGGCATCACCGATATGTACCCGATGCAAAAAAGTATCCGAGATGCATTTAAAGCGTCGGACGATCTGTGGGTCGAACTTGATCTTGTAGGCGGGGATATGAGTTATTTTCAAGAAAAAATGGTATACAGTGACGGCACTACATTGAAGGACCATGTAGCCGCTGCGACTTACGAGAAGCTGCAAAAAGTGCTTACAAAGCTAGAAGTACCAGCAAATGCTTTCGATGGTTACAAGCCATTTGCCGTTTCGAGCAGTCTCTCGACGTTCGCTTACTTCGATAACCCAGCCGAGATCGGGATTGCCAATGCTACCGGTATCGATCGCCACTTCCTCACTAGTGCGATGCTGATGGGCAAGCCGATTCACGAGCTGGAAGGCATCAAATTGCAGGCGGACCTGTTTGCAGATGTACCTGATAAGCAGCAAGAGAAAGAATTAATTGCCATGCTTGATACATTCTTATCCGAATCCGGGACAGATGAAGTTGCTAAACATTTAAAACAAATGCAGCTTGATTGGATTGAAGGCGATGTGGAAGGCCTGAGAAAAACCCTGACAGCAGATGGACAATTTACTGAAAATGAAGCAAATCAGCGTCTGATCGGTGAGCGGGACAAAAATATGGCACTCAAGCTAGCAGAATTGTTAGAGAAAAAAGGAGAAAATACCTCCTTTGTTGTCGTAGGCGCGGCACACTATGTGGTGGAAGGCATGGTTGTCGACCTATTGAAAGAAAAAGGCTACAAGGTTGAGTTGGTTCAAAAATAGTATGATACATTAGTACTTTTAAATGGAAAGGAAGTATCTCTAAGGTGGCGATGGAATAATCGCGATAAGAGATGCTTCTTTTTTAACATCCTATAATTTTGAATATAATTTTTCGTATAAGGAAAGGAACCCCCCGATGAAACTAACCTATGAAATCGTCAAACGAAGCATCCTTTCACCACTGGAGCTGGAACAAGTCAAATCACTAGAGGAAGTATGCAACTCGCATGATCAGATCTTACTGAAATTGAACTGGAATATGCTAAAAAATAGAGAGGGTACCGAGATTACTGACTTGTTAGCATATGTAGATGGGAAGCTCGTAGGCTTTCTTGGACTATATATGATCGAGGCAAAAGAAATCGAGTTAAGCGGCATGGTACATCCAGAGTACCGAAGACAGGGAATTTTCCGGGAAATGTTTAGGCTAGCGAAGGAAGAAGCTGTACGAAAACAATTGGACAGCATCTTGATCATTAATCCAGGATCTTCTGAATCTGGTAAGGCATTCAGCGAAGCTTTATCCGCTAGGTTTAAAATCTCCGAATATTATATGGAGAGACAGCATGAAAATGAGGATAAACAACCATCCACATTTCAGTTAGGACTCCGCCTGGCTACGATAGATGATTTGGCTGAGTTAGTTCGATTCGATCAAGAAGGCTTCTCTTCCTCGCCTGAGGATGCAGAGCAGTATGAAAAAAAAGCATTAGCGACAGAGAAAGTAACTATTCTTATGGCAGAGATTGAGGAGAAACCAGTAGGAAAAATACTTTTGAGAGAAAATGAGACAGAGATTTTCTTTTATGGATTTGTCGTTTCAAAAGAATTACGAGGGAAGGGTTACGGACGTAAGATTTTGAACGATTCCATCACCTACGCAAGAACAATTTTGCAAAAGGAAAAGCAAGTTCTTTAAGTCGCATCTACAAACGCTGGAGCGTTGCATTTGTATCAGTCATGTGGGTTTGTTCCGATTCGACAAGATGATTATTATGAATTACAAATTGATTAATGAAACTTTTCTTAGTGGAGATTCGGTACCTATTTTATCGCCTTGTCCCTTTCAAAGGGGCTAGGCGATTTTTATTATGCAAGGCAAGGTTCGGCATCATTGACCTAAGATGCGATATTGTCGATAATATAAGGGATATTCCATATTTCGATAATGGTTCAAAGTAATGATTTCGGAAGTGGCTCAGCGTGTGAAATTGAGTTCACTATCTTCAAGAGATTGGAGCAATATAATGAAATATCAGAATTTAGAACAATGCATCATCGATCTAGAAAAGCATGGGCATTTGGTTCGTATACATGAAGAGGTTGACCCTAATCTTGAAATGGCTGCTATACATTTGAAAGTGTATGAGGCAGGCGGACCCGCATTGTTATTTGAAAATGTAAAAGGTTCGAAGTTTCGTGCGGTATCCAACCTTTTCGGAACAATCGAGCGCAGCAAATTTATTTTTCGGGATACGTTTGATTCGACACAAAATGTAATCGCTTTGCGCAACGATCCTGTTAAAGCGCTCAAAAATCCGTTTAAATATGTCGGGACGGGTTTAGCAGCAAGAACTGCTTTACCTATCAAAAAAAGTAGCGGCTTACCTTCTGATTTCCAGGAAATCCAAATATCCGATCTCCCGCTTATCAAGCACTGGAAAGAAGATGGCGGTGCTTTTGTCACCTTGCCTCAGGTGTATTCGGAAGATCCAGAAAAACCGGGAATTATGAATTCCAATCTAGGGATGTACCGCGTACAGCTCAGTGGCAACGAATATGAAATGAACAAAGAAGTGGGAATCCATTACCAAATACACCGGGGCATTGGCGTCCATCAGGACAAAGCGAATAAGCTGGGTCAGCCTCTTAAAGTGAGTTGTTTTATAGGTGGTCCCCCTGCTCATACGATATCAGCTATTATGCCCTTGCCTGAAGGCATGAGTGAACTTACCTTCGCGGGCTTACTTTCAGGGCGTCATTTCCGATACAGTTACGTCGATGATTATTGTATTAGTCATGATGCGGATTTTGTTATAACAGGAGAAATCCACCCTGGTGAGACCAAACCTGAGGGTCCATTCGGTGATCATTTGGGCTATTACAGCCTTATTCATCCTTTTCCAGTCATGAGGGTGCATAAAGTGTATGCCAGACAAAATGCGATCTATCCGTTTACTGTTGTTGGCCGGCCGCCGCAAGAGGATACTTCCTTCGGTGAATTAATTCATGAGCTGACAGGTGGAGCGATTAAACAAGAGATTCCTGGAGTAAAAGAAGTTCATGCCGTCGATGCAGCGGGGGTACATCCATTGCTCTTTGCCATCGGAAGCGAACGTTATACCCCCTATCAACAAGTGAAACAGCCGGCTGAGCTTCTAACCATTGCCAATCGGATATTAGGGACGGGTCAATTGAGTCTAGCCAAGTATTTATTCATTACGGCTGAAGAGAAACAGGCCATCAGTACACATCATATTGAGGATTTTTTGGCATATATTTTGGAACGTATCGATCTGCACCGGGACATTCATTTTCAGACCAACACGACGATCGACACCCTCGATTATTCAGGAACCGGATTGAACACCGGCAGCAAAGTTGTATTCGCCGCTGTTGGGGATAAAAAAAGAGACTTGTGTACAGAGGTGCCTGACACCCTGAAGGATCTGCGTGGGTTTGATCCTGCCAAAATGGTGATGCCAGGCATTGTCGCCATCCAAGGACCTGCATTTAAGAGTTACGCCGAGGCGCAGCAGGAAATAAACGATCTGAGTGAAACGATTAGAGAAAAGGGTCCTCTCTCCACTTGTCCGATGATCATCCTATGTGATGATAGCGACTTTATGAGTGAGACGATCAACAATTTTCTCTGGGCTACCTTCACTCGCAGCAACCCTTCCCATGATATTCACGGTGTGAATAGTTACACCCAGAACAAGCATTGGGGCTGCGATAATGTAATTATCGACGCCCGTAAGAAGCCACATCAAGCGCCACCATTAATACCTGATCCAACCGTTGAAAATAACATCGAACGTTTTTTTGCAGAAGGTGCTAGTTTAAACGGTATTCAGAAATCGTAAGTGGCGTATCATGATTGGGGGAAATATTCCTAGGAACACCGGATTTTTGGGTTACTCGCTCCAACAAAATAGCATTTGACACGCAACCTGAATAGGGTTGCGTTTTTATTTTTGTGAATGACCTAACGGGATTCAATCCCACGTTGGGTTTCTAAGTTTATAAACCTTACACCGTATTGCTCTTACTGGCACACGGTGTAAGGGTGTGGTTCCAACATTTTAGCGGTCAGTGCCTGCCGCCACCATAACACACTATATTGCAGATACTAGAGGACTGACGTTCCACTATTTCTACATATTTTCCTTTTTGGGTGCGTACGCGGACAGGAGATTCGCTATTATCCGTCAACTAAAGGAATTCAGGGGTTTCACGAGCAATTAACGGAACCTCTGTCCGCGAATATCACAATAAACAGCTGATTCTCACAAATAACGGATTCTCTGTCCCGCCAGCATGTGTGTGTAATATGCGTGTAGGTTGAGTGTACATGCAGTTTATGTGTGCTATGTGCAGTTTGCGTGCTGTGTGCTCTGTGTGCAGTTTGTGTCGTGCCTGCATTTTCGCTGCCTCTGCCTTATACCAATTTTTGTTCGCATAGTAATTTGCTCGCACCATGCGTAGCTTTCAGCGCACCGGTGGGGTCTCATGCCAGCACAACGCTGTAACGCTCCATGCCGGCGGTCGACCACATGCGGAGGTTACAATCGAAGTTTATAGGTGCGAGCTCGCTGTTGACCGCTTGCGATGTCCAGTATTTGTAGATTAACCAGTTCATGCAATATTCGCCTAGTATGCCGATCGCTCACCCTAAGATGATTAGCGAGTTCCAATGGTGTTATTGGACGCAACAGTCGGCGTGCAAACCGAACGGTTTCGGCTTCTAACCAAGTTAAGGAGGAAGGTACGTCGGAGGCGATGAACTTCCCGATAAAAGAGAGGACTAACTGTTGACACTGTTTTGGTTCATCGACAATAGAAGGATACGCAATTGGAAGGAATGTCCATCCATCCAGTGATAACAAGCAATGCCGACAGCATAAATCTTTAAATCGTCTTACATCAAGATCTCTGGCATGCGGTCCATACCCCTGAATCTCGATACCGCCTTTTGCACCTGCAGGCATATAGGCTAGATCCAGATAACGATAGCCATTGCTGAAGTCACGAACCTCCCATTCGGGAAGCAGATGATTCAAATTACCGACCGCTGGAAACCAAACGGACCGAAGGAACTCAACAGTTCCATGACCCAGTCCTTTCGTAAGTAGTTCTCGTCTTCTGGGATTTTTCTCTTTTTATCAAGATTCTCCTGTAACCACTCCTCATAGTGCTGCTCAAATCGTGTCATTGTACTTGTTCTCCCCTTCCTATTAAATTCAACTTAGGTATTGTCTTAGCGCCAACAACAAAATAAAAACCGCTTCCATACAATTCACCCTGTTTACCGGATCAGGATGTGTTTGTATAGAAGCGGCGTGTTCTTCACGACCTTTACGTTGTTATTATATCGCTTGTTCTTTAGATCAACAATGACTCATTTCATAATTACTAACATATTTACCCACCGGTTAATCCGCACTCATTCCTTGCTTTCCTCCCAGATGTGCCAGATCATCATTTATTTTCACAACTTTCACCTTTGAGCCGAGTGATCCCGTATTTACGAAAATAATCCCTATAATCGTAGTCAAAGCTCCGACTGCCATGAACCAAGATACGGATTCGTTATACAGAATGTTTCCTATTACCATCGCAATCACTGGAGAGATATAGAGCCAAGTAGAGGGGAACAGTGGATTCGTTTTGGCTACAAGCCAATAAAAAATAGTATGACCCACCATCGAACCTATCACGATTAAGTACAGTAGAGAAAAGGCAGCTTCAGGCGCGAGCATCGACTCTACGTGAACACGCTCCGTAAATAAAGACAGTATAAGCAGCATGACGCCTCCGCATAACATCTGGGCCGCATTTAAAGCAATGGGTGAAGTATTAGCAAAACGGCGTATGACTTGTTTAGAATACAAAGCTCCGCCCGAATAAAATAATTGTCCGATCAGAATTGCCATACACCCAAGCAACCAAAACAAACCAGACTTTATGGAGAGCTGCGGCAACACTAATACAATCACACCTGCCAAGCCGATCAAGCAGCCAAGTATCTTTTTGCCCGCTACCCGCTCGTGATAGACGACCGCCTGCAACATAATAATGATGATCGGTGCGGTAGCCGAAAGAATCGCGGCTGTCCCTGAGCTTACGTATTGCTCCGCCCAGTACAACATTGAAAACGTACCGAATGTGAGACCAAGCCCAGTGAGCCACATCTCTTTATGCAGCAGCAAAGAAAAGCTCACTCTTTTCTTCCAGATCATCCACATCAAAATCAGCAGACCTGCAAGAACAAATCGAACTCCTGCCGAGAAAAAAGGAGGTGCCCCCGCATCAATCCCTACCTTAATCGCCAAAAAAGTCGTTCCAAACACGATGCACATTATTACATAATTAAATAGAATCATTGTGATGCCTCCTTGTCACCATTATAATGAGACAACAATAGAACAGTTTGTTCGGAATAGAACAGATATGAATGGTTAATAAAGGAGGCATCCGGCTATGGGTTATGATGGATTATCCCGCTCACATGGCAAGCCGCTGTTCAAGCAAGTGTACGATTACATCTGGAATCGAATTCAGCGCGCAGAGTGGACAGAACATGATAAGCTCCCCTCTGTACGCGTGCTAGCAGAAGAGCTGAATGTCAACCGCTTGACTATATTCAAAGCCTATCAACAACTTAAGGATGAGAAGAAAATCTATGTAAAAGATAAATCCGGTTACTATGTTCATCCAGGCATATCTATGCCCTTCGATGACTTGGATTATCCAATCGTGTCCTCCTACGTGCAGAAAAGTCACCTGTCGGAAATACATCGAGTGCCTGCAGCCTATCAATTTTCCTACGCGTTGATAGACCCCTATCTCATGCCAAATCGCTACTTCTCCGAATACGTGAAAGAAATCTTTGATCTGTATCCTACGGTGCTCAGTACGTACTCGACGATCCAGGGAGATGAGGAGCTCCGAGAATCTCTTGCCCTTTTTTTCACCAATAAGCATCGACTCCATCTATCTCAAGATGACATTTTGATCACTTCTGGTTCCCAACAAGCTATCGATTTATTGGCACGGATGCTGGTGCAGCCTATGGATAGCGTTCTGCTGGAACGACCAACCTATAGCGCCGCGATCGATATTTTCCGTCAACAAGGTGCACAAATTATTCCTGTCGATATACATCCATATGGCTATGACTTGGAACAGGTCGAATTGTATATGAAGCAGTACAAGCCGCGTTTGTTCTATCTCAATCCAACCTTTCACAATCCGACGGGCTATGTCGTACCGACAGAACAGCGGAAGCAACTGGTGGAGCTTGCCGAGCGGTATCACTGTTTTCTCATAGAGGATGACCCATTTCGAGAAATATATTTTGATCAGGAGCCTCCTCCGCCTCTATTTGCGTATAGTACAGAAGGCTATGTCGTCTATATTCGAAGTTTTAGTAAATACGTTGCACCCGGACTTCGGATTGCCGCTGTCTGCTGTCGACCTTCATTGATGAAACATCTCTTTACAGTCAAGTCACTGGCAGACAATGGCACCCCTCTGCTCAATCAGAAAATGTTCCTGCACTACTTCAAGTCGAAGCGCCTCCAACAGCATATTATGAAGCTCCAAACCGCGTTATACATTCGCAAATCGATTATGGAGAAAGAACTCTCCCGTACTAACTGGAAATGGGACAGCCCAACGGGGGGACTGAATTTATGGGTCCAATTGCCCGATTCTATTGCTATGGATATGCTCCTTGCCAAAAGCCTCGAACAGTCCATATCATTTGTTCCCGGCACCATCTGCGATCCATCCAAAGAAGCAACATCATGGATTCGCTTGAGCTATTCGTATACCAATGAACAAAAGTTAAGCACCGGGATGAAGATGCTAATTCGCTTGTCAGAGCAGTTACTGGAGACCTAACCATTACTTGCGTAGAAGATTGCGGAAACGCGCCTAAAAAGTTGTTACTTAAGGAATTCATCATAGCTTTAAAGAGTCTTAATTCTAACCACAAAAAAACCTTGCAGCATTAAGCGTTAAGCAGCAAGGTTTTTGAATCTTCCATCATTCCAAAAGTTATTGTATTATTTATCCACAATCTTCAAGCGCTAAATTGAATTGCCAATGGATCCCGAATTTATCTTTCAGACTACCGTAGTATTTACTCCAAAAAGTTTCTTGGAGTTCCATTTCTATCGTGCCGCCTTCTTTCAGTATATGAAATGCAGAATCAATCTCTTCCTTGTTATTGGTTACTACAGCAAGAGTTACATTGTTCCCTTCTACATATGGCATTCCAGGAAAAACATCTGAAAACATGACGTTGCTTCCACTAATGTTAAGCCGTGTGTGCATAATTAAATCTTTGGCTTCCTCTGGCAAGGGATACTCCGGGTTAGGTGGCGCCTCTCCAAAGGTCATCATGTTTGGTTTCTCCGTATTAAACGCTTGTGCATAAAACTCGGCTGCTTCACGGCAGTTTCCATTAAAGTTCAAATAAACATCAACTGACATGCTTTCACTCCTCTAATTCAATGTAAACAGATCTTAGAATCTGCGACGTAGTCATAGTGTATTATGATATTGTAAACACAATCAAAATCACTCTTTAACTGTAATATCATCTGGTAAATGATAAATAATTATTCATTTTAAAAAGGCTTCATGCCTAAAGTGTCTATTTTCTCGTCGGTTATATCTATACCCATTCGGCTTGTAATGTCGCGATAGTGCCCCGCACGTCGTTTGACTGGACTGCCTTCTACTTCACCCAAATTAGCTTCCAGGCCATTTAATACCATAACGGTAATACCAAAACCCGGTTGTCCAAGGCCTTTGGCAATATCTACTTTCGAGGGCTTCCATTTGTTTATTATTACGTCGTGGGCCGATGGTTTTGGTGCTTGTGGCGTCATCCAGAATAAAATAGCGGTCATAAAGCCGACCTTCCCGTCTGCTGCTACAATTTCCGGCTTGCTCAGGAGCACGTTTTTGTCCCCATAAATGATGGAACTAAATAATCCATAGTTGAAGTTCCAGCTAAGCATAATGGGTCCGCGCCCATAATAACGCTTATCTTTCACACCTGGATATAGCTCACTGCTTGCCGGATCAACGAACGGGTCCATATTATCACCTGTCCGGCCTGCAATATTTTCATTCCAGAACAACCCCCACTTCAATTCTCCTCCAGGTGCGGTTGCCCAGCCTCCACCAGTTTCGTGTGCAAGATTCGCCAGAAATGCGGCAAGTTCACTCTTACGGTCCTTCTTGAAACCTTCCTTTAAGAAAGTACCAAAATCGATGATAACGATTTCAATCTCCTTCGACCTATTTTCTACCGAATTAAAATCGGACGAACGGGATATTAACGTTTCAATTCTTGCATCCTTATCAAATCTATGAATTTCCTGAGCACTAGTGGTACCTTTTCGGGTACTGATCTTCAATTTAATATTCGATACTTCAGTTACGGCAGCAATCAGATTGGCATAAGAAAAGTAATCCAACTGGTCTTCTTTAAAATACTCCTTACCTTTGGCTACTTTATGCCACTCTGGAGAGCCTAGCCTATTCGGAAACAAATCTTCGTATTCCTTCTGAGGTAACAATGCTTTGACAGCATCTACGGCTTGGTCTGGCTCATAGTCAGGATCAATCCCGTCCCATTCACTCTCAATTTCCTTGAGAGTAAGATAACGATTTTCCCCAACAGCGAGTGTACTCCCCTCATAACTCCTTTCAATAGATGGAATATCCCTACTACTTGAAGCTTTCTGATCACTTGCGGCTATACTTTTGCTTTCTGCTGCAGTGACTGTTACTGGCATGGCAAGTAAAACAGCCCCAAGCGATAAACAGACGGTTCGATGTAGCAGTTTGCTAGGTAACGGATAATTCCATTTAGACACAAGCATTCTCCTTTTTCACTTTAAATTGGATGTGATTTATATAGATATGACAAATAGTGAAGCAAAAGAACAACTCCATATATTTGATATGGGATTTTTTGTCTTCATATGGAGAAGGATTTCGTGAAATTATTCACTTTTGTAACATTTCGTTCATATTGCGTTCTTATTAGCATGATACACTTTCATTAAATACGATTATTGTTGAAGGAGTATGATTATGAAGAAGCTATACTACACTTCCTTTTTCTACGCTGTACTTGGTTTAATTGCTGGAATTTTTTATCGTGAGATCACGAAGTCTAGTGATTTCTCGGGCCCTACGGTATTAGTTGCACTACATACCCATATTTTAATGTTAGGATTCTTTTTCTTTTTGATTGTTCTGATCCTTGGCAAGCTGTTTCAAATTCATGAAGCGAAATCTTTCGGTGCCTGGTATATCGTGTATAACATCGGGTTGCTTATAACCCTCGGGGCCATGACTACCCGGGGGATGCTGCAAATCAATGGACAAGACATCAGCTATTTGTCACACATCGCTGGACTGGGTCATGCCATTCTGGGTGCCGGATTCATCTGGCTGCTTATACTACTTGGTAAGCGAATTAAATAGAGTGCTAGGGACCGCTTACGGATTACTCGAGGTGGTCCCTTTTCTATTAACATCAATCTTCAGTATGTAAAGTCGTTATACAATACCCGTTTCCATATAATGTATCTATGTTCTAGGTTGGCACTATTTTTCAGTTGGATGTATAATCTTTCAAGTAGAGTAAGTTCGGATCTCCATTGTTGGATTTTGGGACCCTACAATGATTTCATATATATTCCTTTTTTTCATTTCATGATATTATTAATTTCTTTCCAGAAATTATAGAGTACTAGGTTCGGATGGTGGAAGTTATATTATGATGTACACAGATTGGTTTTATTGGCTATTTGTTTTTGTGGTTGTTGCCACGTATCACGTAATCCCACACCGTTTCAGGCCCTTAGTGCTTGTTGCGGCCGGTATCACGTTCTACTATTATTATGCTGGTTCTTATGTTATTTTGCTGCTTTTGGAAGCTATTATTTCCTTCGTGCTTATCCAAATAGCCATTAAACGAACCAAGCGCTGGATTTATCCGGCTGCTGTTATCGGAGTCATTCTTGTTCTCGGATACTTTAAGTACAGCAATATGCTTGTGATGACCCTCAATGATTTATTAGGATTCTTACACAAACCCTTCTTACCAAAAGCAGAACAAATTGTTCTGCCGCTTGGTATATCCTATTTTACCTTTGAGTTAATTCACTATCTAGTTGAAAAAAAACGTGGAAACCTTCCTGAGCACAAGCCAGTGAGTTTTTTCTCGTTTCTCTTTTTCTTTCCGACGATGGTAGCAGGTCCGATCAAACAATTCCAAGTCTTCTATCCCCAATTGACGGCACGTTTTCAACTTGAACATCTTCTCGTAGGGGTTACACGCATTGGGATCGGCCTCTTTAAGAAGCTGGTACTTGCAGGGACAATTGATCTGTTAGCACAGCCTGTCTACTCTCAGGCAGGTATTGCCGGCGCAGATATAGAAACTCTTTGGATTTCACTTGTAGCCTACACTTTTGTCATCTATTTTGATTTTTCCGGCTACTCGGACGTCGCAATAGGTACTGCACGTCTGTTCGGCATTGTCGTGCCTGAGAACTTTCGATTTCCTTATCTGGCACGCAGTATCGCAGAGTTCTGGAACCGTTGGCATATCTCGCTTGGTTCCTGGCTGACCCGGTATATATATTTCCCGTTAGGTGGCAGTCGTGTACCGGCGCCGCGTGTATATGTAAACCTGATGTGTACGATGGCTGTGTCGGGCTTGTGGCATGGTGCCGCGTGGAATTTTGTCGTATGGGGCATGTTCCATGGCCTAATGCTATGTATTCATCGGTTTTATTTGAAGCAAGTAAAGACCAAGTTGAAACCTGTACCAAATTGGCTCAAGCCCGGTACAACCCTGCTCGCCATAGGAATTACTTTTTTCGGAGTTACTCTGAGTCGGGTATTCTTTGTGCTTCCAGTTGCAGATGGTTGGAATCTAATGTTAAGACTGTTTGGTCTGAGATGAGGCTCAGAGAGTGAGGAATGAAAGATGATGCACAAGCTTCCAATAAAAAAACTGATTGTATTCATGGTGTTATTAGCTGTAATGGGGTTGATCGGAGTTACGATGTGGGCTGATACAGTCGTCGAAAAAGTACAGCAAGATGTTGCTGCACATGCAGAGAAGAACCTTCGGGTACCTGCTTTTGACTCCATTGTGTATACACCGATATGGATTGAATATTTGAAGAAGCAGCCGGACAACGGCAAACCGGAAATTGGTATGTTCGGTTCTTCCACCGTTTTTGGAACGACTGTAAAAGATGGCTGGAACACTCCCTCCGGTATTTTACAGATTCACCTCAATGACAAGCGCGTTCTTAATCTCGGATTGTCTGGTGGACGTCTTGTAGAAACGTACGCTATTATCGCATCCATGGTGGATGAAATAGATTATGTAATATATGAAATAAATTACGGCATATTATCCGTCACAGATAACGATCCGGGAGTTACGGTATATCCCGCACTCTTGAGCAAACTGGATCAAAATATCCCAAGGGGTTGGCTGGATGGATTTTCGAGAAAAAACAAAGAAACCGTACCAAGCTCTATTCATGACTCGATGACAACTGGCGTATTGAATAATTGGACGCTATATCACGATCGGGATGTTCTCAGCTATCATTTTTTCAAGACACGGACATCCACGGAGAAAATACGCCGAGAGATTCAGAAGGTACAGGACGAGAAAAAGGGAATTAAACCTACTTACACCCCTTTGTTCAGCCCTTATGATAAACTGAAAACACATCAACAAGAAGGTATCGTTAAACACTATACAGGCCTTTATAAATGGGATAAGCCCTTCGACAGAAACAACAGCTTCGGACTTTTCATGATGGGAAAAACACTCGATCTGCTTGATAAACATAATAAAAAAGCACTCTTCTTCACAGCTCCGTTAGATAACCAGCTCATAGCGGAACATGAAATGTTGAATTGGTCTGAATATGACACCGTTATGGGAGCCTATCAAGAATTAATCGAATCCCGTGGCTATCCGTTCATCGAATTTAATAAAGAAGAGACCCAGCTTATTCCGCACGAGTACTATCATGATCCGTCACATCTTATTGATACAGGAAGCAAAATGTTCGGCGAAATCCTATATGAAAGGCTGAAGACCTTTGGAATTACAAACACGCAGTAAGGAACAGGAGCAACCCGAAATTATTTCGCTTGGTAAGCGTATTGCCCGCGTAATGCTTCTTGGTGCAATTACAGTTGCGGGTGCATTGGCGATTATGGCAGTTGTATTGGGCATTTTATTTTTCTCTGGTGAAACCAGCCAATTTATTTATATGAATTTTTAAGAAAAAGAGGCATCCCTCCAGTCTATGAATCTGAGGGATGCCTTTTATATTCGTTTTGTAAGAGCGTATGTAACTAGCGGGTGTATTTTCCGTCAAGACATTTCATCAAGGCGAACGAATTGGAGGTTTCTTGTCTGAAGTTGGTCTAGCACTTCTTCTAAAGCTTGCAGCATAAAATAAGGAGCATGTCTGTCCGCGCCAATAGTCTCACCGCTGTCGTGAAGTAATACGACGGAGCCATCGGTGATTCCACCTAACAGTGTAGACTGCAGCCGAGTTTGACAGAACCGACTTCTCCAGTCTCCCCCCATAACTGACCAAAGAACAATTCGATACTGCTTGCGCCGAAAAAAATCAAATATATTGATTAATCCCCATGGTGGACGGTAATAGTTGGGTCTTGTTCCGACAATAGACTCTATAATATCGGCTGATCGGTCCAGATGTTCTCGCCGAATGGTGCTGGGCAGCATAAGCCAGTTGGACGTATGATAATAATTGTGGATGCCAATCTGATGGCCTTCCCGATCCATTCTTCGGATAAGCTCGGGATACTTCTCCGCTTGAGATCCAAGCACGAAAAAGGTAGCCTTCACTTGATGCAGCTTCAATAAATCCAGCAATTTCGGAGTATATTGCGGATGCGGCCCATCATCAAAAGTAAAGGCCACCTGTTTTTTTACCGTTCCTTTGCGAAAGACACCCATGCCAGTTATTCGCGTAATCAAACTCGGAATAAACATGTAAAACGTGGTGATGCATAGTATCCCTCCTACTAGGTAAATGAGCATGATTCCTCCTCTAAAAAAACAAGAATAATGATAGTGAAGTAAATATATGTGTATTGCTTCTATGGAGAATGCCATACATCTTACTTACATAAACGTGTACCTTATGCAGAGAATTTCCGTCCAGGCGAGAATCGATTCTTTAATGAAGCCCGAGAATGAATTAGTAACATTGGCACCAGTTGTTCGGTTCGCCGATTGATTCTTTGTCTCCCTTCCGGATGCATGGCAGATAGCAGCAAACGAAGATAGATCGTGGTAATGCGTTCAAAGACGCCAGACTTTATACTCTGTTGTTCAAAGCCAAGTCCGTGTGTTAATCCCCGGTGGAGCAATGTAATACCCAGTAAAGCCTTGACCTCTCTGAACTCGGACTGCGATTCGAAGGCTTCATTGATTTGCTGCATTGATTTACGCAGCATACGCGCCGTTTGGAGTGCGGCACGATCCGAGCCTTCTGACTGGATCAACTTCAGGATAGTCCCATTGTCGAGGTGGAGTTCTCCCACCCACTCTCCATGGTTAATGACAGTGGAGTCCTGGCATACAATGGACTGTCCCCGGTGCTTTTTAAGCATCACGGTGCATATGCCAAAACGCGACTTATGCGATACACGAAAATATGAAAGTAACGCAAACGTTTTTTCCCACATCATCCAAACGGATTGCACTGTGGTTTTGCGTAATTTAGAACTCAAATCACTCACACTCCTCGAAGCGAATATTGTCTTCTCTGTTAATAATTGTACATAACAGAGTTTTCTTTTCTCTTAACCGATTCTTACGAAAACCTTAAGTATTGTTCGACTGCATTACACTGGCCGTTATATCCCTGAACTTTGTAGTAAAAAAAATCCCTACCTAAGTAGGGATTAAAGCTGTATTATTGATTTGTAATGATCTCTCGCTGTTCCGATTAATTTTCTTTGGGTATCACTTTGGTTGCCCCAGTCTGCTTCCGGCGCGTTGGGTCCAAAAAATTAACCCCCAGCACCCCTGCTAAAATCATGACCGCTCCGATAATGTAATAGTAACCAAGTTCCTCATGTAAAAACAGGACACCAGCCAACATCGAGATCAAGGTAGACAGATTGCTGAAAACACTCATTTTGGACGCCTCGATCCGGGATAAAGCGAAATTGGACAGCATTGACGTAACTAGGGAAGACAGTACCCCAAGATATACGGTGGTCAGTACAAATGATGAAGATGTAAACGGCTGAAAATACTCATGCATACTGCCGTTCCAAACATGCTTGAAAACGGACATCCCATTAAAGAAGATAAATCCGATCATCAGCATAACAAACGTCAGTTCGATCGGTTTGAATTTTTTCGTCAGCGGACGTGCCAATACACTGTAAACAGCCATGGATAGAGCAGACAAAACTAGAAGCGCTAAACCTTTAAAATTGGTAAGATCAAACGAAGTACCTTTCATCACGAAAATGTAAATCACTCCGGCGACGGAAAGTAAAACGGAGTATTTTTGCCAAGCCGACGTATGTTCCTTTAGAAAAATCCCTGCTAACAGCACTGTAAAAATCGGCGATAATGCTAGAATAATACCGGCTTCAGAAGAAGAGCTGTTCACAAGACCGAACACTTGAAGGCCGAAAAACAGCGCCGGATAAAATATCGCAAGAGGTAAAATGCTGACAGCGTCTTTGAGGCGAATATTAAGCTTCAACCAGCCGAACAGTACGGGAATTAAGATGACTATAAACGATATCGTAAATCGATGTGCCAACGCATCGATAGGATCTGCCGATTGGAGAGCAATTTTAACAAACAGAAAAGATAATCCAATAATAAGAGCATTTATACATGCAGCAGCGTATGCTGGAATTTTTGATTTCACAGGCACGAAAGACCACTCCTAAACCATGATTTGATATGCCGACGGCAACTTAAATATAAATGGCCGCATGAACAGATTCTACAGTCCCCTCGTCACCCAGCTTCATTTTTTTTGTGGAACAACCCCACGACCAGTTTGCCGCGGGGCCTTCTTCTCATGAATATTATCCGTTACTACCTTGTTTCACCCATTTCGCTACTTCAATCGTACGACGTGCTTGAAACTTCACAGCTTCCTTCACATCCTCTACCATATTTCCGTCCTTATCAACGGTTACACTCGTACCATACGGGTTACCGCCTGCTGCAAATACGGATGGATCAGAATAACCGGGCGCAGCTACGATCGCTCCCCAATGATACATCGACGTATATAGAGACAAGATCGTAGCTTCTTGTCCGCCATGAGGATTCTGCGCAGAGGACATTGCACTTACCACTTTATTCGCTGTTTTGCCTTGGAACCAGAGACCGCCTGTTGTATCGAGGAACTGTTTCATTTGCGATGGCATATTTCCAAACCTAGCCGGCACGCTAAAGATAATTGCATCTGCCCATTCAATATCATCCAAAGACACTTCAGGGACATGCTCAGTTGCATCCACATGGGCTTTCCAAGCAGGATTTTTTTCAATGATAGATGCCGGCGCAAGCTCCGGAACCTTTAGTAATTTTGTATCCGCGCCAGCTTCGAGTGCACCTTCGGACGCCCATTGTGCCAATTGATAATTGGTTCCTCCTGAACTGTAATAGATTACTGCAAGTTTTACATTAGACATGTTTATCTCTCCTCAGGTTCATTTTTTTAATTATTTCTGTTGCTTACAGGGATTATTATGATTGATACTTTCAATCCTGAGAAGTACGCACAATAATGTGGTATAGTATCCAGAAGGATACCGTTAAAGGAGGTTAAGCCGGAATGGACGAAAATAATGGCACTTGTACGGGGGCTTACTCTACGATAGATATCGTAACTGGAAAGTGGAAGCCGAGGATATTGTATCGATTGGCGCAATCCGAATCCGTGCGCTTTAATGAGTTGAAACGATTTATCCCTGAAATAACTCAAAAAATGTTGACATCTCACTTAAGAGAGCTTGAAAATCACGATATAATCCTTCGAGAAATATATCCAGAAGTACCACCAAGAGTGGAATACTCTCTTACGGAATATGGACGGAGTTTCATACCGATTCTGGATTCGCTGCAGCAATGGGGGAATAACCACTTAACTCATCTTGAGCAGATTAATGATCAACAAGAGAAGAAAATCAACTGAGGAAGCGTTTGTCAGAATCAAAAAAAGACACTAGCGCAACACGCAACGTTAGTGTCTTTTTTATTGACCATTTATTGACCTTGTCTATTTGCCACTACTCCAAATACCTATCCCTCATAATGTTTAGATGATGCAGTTCATGTCCTGCTATGATATAAGCCAAAGCGCTTGCAGATGTGACTTTCTCGTTCGCAATTCCTCTTCTGTCCCAAGACTCCTCCGGTAATCCTCTTACCAAAGCAAGGGTAGATTGCCTCACGATCATATATTCTTCAAGTAAATCTGTCATGCTCCGCTTATAGAAATCTGCATTCTCCACAAAAAAATCTTCGTTAAATCCGGCAAGTGGAGTTTGGTCTCCTCGCGCGATACGGAGCAGCCGATAGCTCATAATCCGTTCTGTATCGATCATATGGCCGAATACTTCTTTCAGGCTCCATTTACCTGGGGCATAGCGATGGTTGGCCTGTTTGTCAGTAAGCGAAGTAATCAGCTCTTTCAAGACCTTCTGCTGCTCTTCAATAATATGTATAAGATCTCCTTCTGGTACAAGTCCTACGTAACCTCGATAATATTCTGGATAATCCTCATGAGAAGGCCGTTTTAACATCGTATTTTCCCCTCTTTTCATAAAAATAGTAAAGACATTATGTTTTATGAAACTCCATTGTTGAAAAATAATTATATTTCCATAAAATTAGCATGTTCTCATGATAAAATCCACAAAAATTTATATCACGGCGCACAGCTTCCAGCGCGCGGTAAGGCGTTTCATAGCGCGGTTGATCACATGTGGTTAATTTCACAAATGTTAGTACCTGACGACGATTAAATGGAATGGGTTGCAATCGCTCTTGATAAAATACTGATATGTCTAGCGTCTGAAGGGGCTGTTGCAATGATCTAACGTGACATGATAAGTATTGTTGTATGTTATACAACACTGGACGAGCAGAATGCCTGAACCTACTGATATTGTTGTAGATTCTACAACAATCCCTCCTGAAAAGAGGTAAATAAGTGATTCCCTATCCCTATTCTTGTACTATATACAACAATCCGTCCTTAGCAGCTACATCACGAGATACTGTTGTACTTTGTACAACATTTACTGCTAAAATCTGTTGGTTAAATATGAATAGTCACATCCTATACATGTGTAAGAAGCTTTTTTAAATACTGATATGTCTTAAATCATTAGAACTGCTACAATTGGTCAAACCCTATGCTTTGAGTAGAGCCACTCACGTTGGCTCTATCTACTCACGAGAGTTTCAGTAATCACAATCAAGCTTCACATTTCAGCTATCACGTCCCACCAATCACTTTTCATCATCATGAAAAAAAGACACGAGCCTTTAAAAGGTCGTATCTTTATCATAGGGAAAGCAGTAGTTAGTAATAGCTAGTAATAGGTATTAATGGCAGTAACAGTAAATAAGTAGTGAAACAATCAAAGCAAATTCGAAGATCCTCTTAATACAAATGATACTCTCGCTTCAATTGCTCAAATTCGCGGCTTTCCTCACGGAATTTCTCCAGCAGAGCCGGGACATCTACGGACTCATCGCGATACATGTTGTCTCCGCCCAGGAGATCAATAAAAGGTCTGGATCCTTCCTTGAGCGGCGGCAAGAATGAGAAGTCTTCGAAGTTATCCTTAATCGTATACATCAGTTGGACGCCTGAATCCAATGGTTTAAGACTCCGGTTGTCCGTGATGTGAAGTTGTACGCCATGACACAGCTCCCCCTGAAATTTGGAAAACGTAGGTTTGAAATACACCGGCCGAAACATAACACCCGGCAGCTGCTTTCCGTTCATCTCATCTGCCAGCTTTTCTGCGTTTATGAACGGAGCCCCGATCATTTCAAATGGAGCAGTGGTTCCTCTTCCTTCCGACAGGTTGGTTCCTTCGAATAAGCATGTACCCGGATAGAGCAATGCCGAGTCGAACCGGGGAATTCCCATGGACGGCATGATCCACGGACGCCCTGTTTCTGGGAACAGCATATTCCGATCCCATCCATCACACTTCACTACATGCAGCTTGCCATTCCAGTTCATCTGTTCGTTCGCCATCACTGCGATCTCGCCTGCTGTCAAGCCATAACGGACCGCGAGTGGATAATTACCTACAAATGATTGATAGCCGTCTTTTAAAATATTCCCTTCTACGGTCACACCATCCAGCGGGTTGATCCGGTCCAAGACGACAATTTCCTTACCTGCTTTCGCGCAATCCTCCAGCGCATACAGCATCGTATAAATAAAGGTATAATACCGTGTACCAACATCCTGGATATCATACACGACCATATCTACTTCATCCAGCATCTCTTGTGTCAACCGTTTGGAGTCTTTTCGATATAAGCTGTGTACCGGTACGCCTGTAAGCGGATCAAGGTATGTATCAACCATGGCCCCTGCGGTCTGATCACCGCGTACACCGTGTTCGGGCGAGAACATGGCTACGAGATCATAATTCTCATGCAGTATTTGTATCGTGGATACAAAGTTTTGATTAATGCCAGTAGGTGATGTGATCAGGCCCAGCCTCTTCCCTGTAAACAGATGGGCTTCCTCTTGAATACGATCTATACCGTTTCGGATCATAGTTCTTCCCCCACTCATGTGTTGTTTGCAAAAAATGACCATAACAAGTTCCTTGTTACAGTCATTTTGCTATGGCTAGAGTTCGTTTTTAAGAACACGCTTGTTTTCTTCCGGAATCATGAACGTTTCCGCGTATTCTTGTCTTGCTTCAATCCCGCGCACCCGTGCCAAATGCTTGTAGTATTCCAGATAAGGGAACGACTTACTGCCTGTAACGAACCAGTGCTGGGACACAGCTTTTACCCACAGATCAAAAGCTTCCTTGGGGAAGTCCACATACACATACGGTTTGTAGTCAACCGCATCCTCCCAGTTCTCCGCATAATACAATCTGGATGCAAAAAATGCAGGAAGCTCACGCTCGAATGAAGGAAGTCCGGCATAAAATCGAGCGTCATTGACGATCCGGTGCGTAGTCATATGATCTTTATGCATGCTGTTCTTCCAATGGGTAATAATGACGTTCGGACGTACTCTGCGGATGACGTCACACACAGCCCAACGATTCTCATCATCGTCCTTCAGCTCACCGTCAGGCGTATCGAATACGATAGCTTCTCCACCCAGCATTTCAGCAAAAGCATTCGCTTCCCGTACTTTCTGCTCCCGGTATTCCGCCATATCCTGACCAGCAGGAACGCCGCGCTCCCCGGCCGTCAAAGCTAGGGTTACGATATGATCTCCCTTTAGGGAATGATGTGCCAATACGCCACCCGCTGTAAGCTCCGCATCACCGACATGTCCGCCGATGGCGAGCACCGTTATCTTCTGATCACTCATCGTTAAAACTCCCTTCGCATGACTGAGAATTGTTTGACGGTTTGAAAACCTGCCTTCTCGTAAATCCGGATAGCTGGATTTGTACTTCCGGTATAAAGAGACATATAATCGGTCCCGATATTTTTGAATGCCTCGCACAACTTAAAGAACAGAATACTTCCCAAGCCATGTCCTTCATGATCACGATGAACGCCGATACCTGAGAAATAACCGCGCCCGTTATCCTGGCGGATGACAGGTCCCGCAAATCCAACAACCTTGCCGTGATGCGCAGCAATGACTACAGGCACCCCGTCCGAGGTAGACTGTGCGATCTCCTTTTGCCATAAAGGATTATCAAATCCTTGCAGCATTTCAGCCACCCCGTGATGTTTATTCGGATCAAACAATTCAACATAATATCCGTGTTCAGCCGCCTTATCATCCTTGGACTTACTTTGTTCTGGAAAGATGAACTCAGCCAAATTCAAATACATAGCACATTCTCTGGCACGCTCTATGTACCCCTGACGCACGAGAAACGCATACAACGAACTATCAACCGGTACACCCGGAGCGTTATTGTGCTCATGCTGCGGTGTATTCGGTATGTACCATGGCAGCATCATCGGGTTGAAGAACAGAACATCCGACTGCTTCTTGCCACATTGTCTAAACCGGTTCTCCACAGCGCCCAACATCTGCTTATAATGATCATCTGTTTTAACATCATCCGACAGCACGATACATGTGATATAACCTGCAATATTTCCAAGCGGCAGGTCGTCTCCAGTGCATCCACAGGCAAATCCTTTGACCTGATCGGATACCAGCCACACAAACGTATTCTTAGGGTCAAAATATGGACTAGACAGAAAAATATGATCGAAGCTTTGTTCCGTCAGCTCCTTGTAACCATCTTTCACAGCTTCTACATTCCATAAATCAATAACGGCATGAGTATATTCATGTTTCCAAGACTCCAACATGTTGATGTACACCTCACCATCTGGCAGATTATTTCCGCAAGATTAGAGCCGTCTGGGCTCCTAAGTCAATACGAGCGTTGATTGGCAGATCAGATGTCGAATCATCGGCAAGCATAAAAGAATGCAAATCTATATAAGATGAGCCAATGGTTGTGCCGAAGATTTCGGCATAGGCAAGAAACTGTATGCCTCTTGCTGCAACTACGAAGAAGATTGGCGTCTATTCTGCCCTTTTGAGCAATGGCCCTCCAAGTATTCATCGTTGTAGTTGTCATGACAAATTAGATTCGTGTATTCCGAATTAGCCTTTTACCGCTCCTACCGTTACACCCTCCAGGAAGTACTTTTGCAAGCTAAAGAAGAGAATAAACATAGGAAGTGCGGAAATGGTGGCACCCGCCATCATCGGCGCGAAATACGTTGTATTCGCGAATCTAAAGTTTTTAAGTCCTACCTGAATCGTCTGCATATCCATGGTGTTCGTTACCAGGAAAGGCCAGAAGAATGTATTCCAGTTGTCCATGAATGTGAGAATGGCCATAACGGCCAACACCGTTTTAGACAATGGCAAAACGATTTTGAAATAGATCTGAAATTGGTTGCATCCTTCAATTTTTGCACACTCCAATACCTCTGAAGGAATACTTCCCATAAACTGCTTAGCCAGAAATATGTTATACACCGTAACTAGTCCGGGAACGATCATTGCGGTATACGTATTCTGAATTTGAAACGTGTTTACAATCAGGATGTAAAGAGGCACCTGTGTTACTTGATAAGGAATCATCATCGAAACCAGCAGGACGGAGAACAGAACAGCTCTGCCCTTAAACCGGATTTTGGAAAATGCATATCCTGCAAGACTCGCAAAAAACACGTTGGAAACCATTATTGTCGTTGCTACAATCAATGAGTTGATCATCCAACGCACCGAATGTTCACTAAAATCGAAAAAGAATTTATAGGAATCAAGCGATATTTTAGTTGGGAAGAGGGAGTAGTTCATTGCCCCGGCTTCCACCGGATCCCCGAAAGAAGAAATAAACATAAAATAAATTGGAAACAGCGTAGCTAAAGCAAAAAGCACTAGAATTGTCATGATCACCGCATTACGGGTCTTCCTACGCACAGGTTTACCTGTGTGACTGTTGTATAACGCCATATCGGTGCCCTCCTCTCCTTAATATTCCACTTCTTTGCCCAGAAATTTAAATTGAACGAATGAAATCGAAGCAATAATGAAGGCCAGAACGAGAGATTGCGCTGCTGCCTTGCCGAATTCAAAATATTTGAAAGCGTTATTGAAAATGAGCAAGCCTACCATCGTAGTCGCATTATCCGGACCACCGCCCGTCATCAGATACGCGTTCTGGAATACCTGGAAGGAACCGATGACACCCGTTACTAGCAAAAATAAAGTAGTTGGTTTCAGACACGGAATAACGATGTACCACAGTTTTTTCAGAAAAGAAGCTCCATCCAGTTCTGCGGCTTCATAATAACTTTCATCAATGCCGAGTAAAGCAGCCAAATAAATGATAATACTCGTTCCATGACTGGACAGCCATGACATTAATACGAGAGAGAACATAGCAGTAGAGCTAGATCCCAGCCAGTTGCTGTTGCTTATCCCGAACACACTGAGCAGCTGGTTGAAAATACCTGACGGCATCGGATCAAAAATCCAAAGCCATACAACGGAAAGAGCTACACCGGACGCTACGGCCGGAAGATAATAAATAGCCTTGAAAATGCTCTGCGTTTTTTTTCTTAACGGAAGAATCAAAATAGCCACGGAAAAGGATATGAACAAACCGACCGGCACCGTAAGCACCGTATATTTAACCGTGTTGTAAATTGATTTCCAGAACAGACTGTCAGAGAATGTGGCTATATAATTCTCGAAGCCGATGTATTCTGAACCAAGCGGTTTGTATTTTTGAAAACTGATAATAAACGCACTTACGACGGGATACGCAGTAAACATCGCAAATACAACGAGTGCAACAGCGATAAAGGCATAACCGTAGCCGCTGTCTCCTTTGATCCGACGTCTTTTGATTGGTTTAGCGAGTTGTGTCATCATGCGAAGCTCCTTTCACTGCTCGGTTCAAGCATATACCGGATAGCCGCATGACTTAGACAAGCGGCTATCCGATTTAACCTATTAGTCTTTTACAATTCCGTCTTCACCAAAGGTTTTAACGGCTGCTTCTTTCACAGCATCGTACATTTGTTCAGGCGTAATTTCTCCAGCAATTAATGCTTGCAGTTTCGGAATAATGACCTCATCTTCCAATTTGATTCCTTTTGCACCCAGATCGGTTGGAATATCAGTACGTGCAGGTGTAGCATGAGAAAGCAATGTTTCAACAGCTGCTACGTTATCCGGGTTTCTATCGATTTTCATATCCTTCGCAGCTTCTCTACCGCTCTTGGTGATATGTGCTGCAAATATGTCGTTGTTCGTATTAGCTGATACTTCACCACTAGCGAGGAAGTAAGCCGCTTTTACGACATTGGCTTTATGCTCAGGCGTAGGCTCATTCTTACCGCGGAAAGCTACATAACCGTCAACCGCAACGCTTGATGATTGTTCTTGACCCGCAAAGGTTGGAACAGGCAGAACGATATACTCCACAGGGATACTTCCTGACACAGCACTACCATCATTTGCTTTAATTTTCTCATTGTTTTGGTTGGCGTTATTTTCAAAAGTGGCAAGACCTTTACCCGTAATCATCGTTTGACCTGTCAAGAACATGTTCCAACGTTTACCAGCATCTACAGAGCTAAGCTCTTTCGGCATGGAACCGTCGTCGATCATTTGGCGGATACCTTTCAGCACTTCCAGGAAGTTCTTGCTCGTGTAAGCATACTTCAGATCTTTATCAAAGGCGTGCGGTATGCCCGCATTTTTAATCAGAATGGTCAGATAGTCTCTGGAAGCAACACCAGCGGTTGCAAATACGAAGCCGTAACGGGATGTCTTATCCCCTTCTTTTACAACACCCTTTTTGATCTGCTCACGGAATTCTTCGTAAGTCCATCCTTCTTTTTGTACTTTTTTATAGTCGATACCGGCATCCTCCAGGAACTGTTTGTTACCGCCAATGGCGTGAACTTCCATGTAAGCCGGGAATCCATAAAGACTGCTGCCCATTTTCATATATTCCAATGGAGCCGCATCAAAGTCTTCAATCATTTCCTTGGTTGCTGTATCCGTGATGTCCATCAGCATGCCTTGCTCAACGTATTTGGAAAGACCGCCAGAAGGGATGAATGCGATATCCGGTGGGCTGCCTGCGTTAACCTGAGTATCGAGCTTCTGAGTCATATCTTCCCAACTGGCAGGCTCGATTTTCAAAGTCAGGTTTGGATACATGGCAGTAAAGTCTTTTTCCAATTGTGTGAATCTATCCTGAAAATTACCAGATACTGGTGGGATAAGGGCTGTGATTGTATCTTTAGCTTCGGTTTTTGTGCCTCCATCCGTCGTTCCTGGATTTTGTGCATCTTTGTTGTCAGTTCCACTTCCACTTCCACCGCCACAAGCTGATAATGCTAAGGTTAAAGCGAGAACCGGTGCTAATATACGCATCTTCTTTTTCATTTACTCACAAACCTCCCTTAAGAATATACAATCTTTTTCACATCACTTTTGTAATAGTGCGAATGCTTTTTTCAGACTGCCTTCGCTTTCATCCAGCGCTTGTTCTGCCTTCTCTGCATCTAAACCGGTTTTGATCATCATAATGGCCAATTTGCAGCTCATGGAAGCGCTTTCCAAATAACTAATAGCTGTCTTATCGTCTACCCCCGTAGCTGCCTGAATGATACGAACTGAGCGGTCATACAATTTGATATTGCTTGCTTTAAGGTCGACCATAAGGTTGTTGTATGTCTTGCCAAGCTTTACCATCGTACAGGTTGTGAGCATGTTGAGAACCAGCTTTGTTGCCGTGCCTGCCTTCAATCGGGTAGATCCCATGATGACTTCGGGTCCAACAACCGGCGCGATACATACGTCGCATACGGGCTCAACCCTTGAATTCTTGTTATTAACTACACCGATTGTGGCCGCTCCAATCTCTCCTGCCTTCTTCAAACCGGCAATGACAAATTGTGCACTTCCACTTGCTGTGATCCCGATGACAACATCCCTGTCCGTTACGCCGCATCGTTCAATTAATGCGATCCCCTCCTCTGCATTGTCTTCATAACCTTCAACTGCTAGCCTCAGTGCCACATCGCCTCCGGCAATATGTCCCTGCACCAGCAACGGGTCAGTACCAAAAGTAGGAGGACATTCCGAAGCATCAAGCACACCTAATCTCCCGGAAGTTCCAGCCCCTATGTAAAACATTCTACCGCCATTTTTAAGCACACGGTGTAAAATATCAACCGCTTTCATAATTTGCGGTATTTCTGCTGCTACGGCGTCCGGAACCTTGGAATCCTGCTCATTCATTAGACGCAGCATTTGTTCCGTTGTACATTCATCGATCATCTGAGTCTTCTCATTGATCTCTTCTGTCGTCAATCCCGCCAGATACTCATCCATGGCCATCCCCCTATCCCAGTTATTTGAATTTCTTAATTGCATCTTAACGATAAATTCCATTTTGGTCAATAGTTTCTGAAATAAAATTTTATAATAAAATATAACATTGGTTTTTTATTTTGATATTTAATATAAAAAGACACCGGCTTTTATGCTGAAATCACCAGTGCCTTTTATGACTATTTTCGATGCTTACTCGATATAATATTGTGCGTCTTGGTTAAATATTTCTTTACGTTTCTGTATTCGGCACTTGCTACACCGGCGAATAAAATATCAATAACGGTAAGCATAGCGATCCGTGATCCCATGGCACCGCTCCGTATCGTTAGCTCAGGAGTAGAAATACTCAGTACAATATTAGCCTTCTCGGCTAACTCACTCTTATTGTACTTCGTTATGGCAATAATTGTGGCTCCTGTTTTCTTGGCGATATCAAGCGAATCAAGAATATCCACGGTATCCCCGGAATTAGATATAAAGATAGCAACATCATTTTTTTCAAGCAGTGTTGCCGCTGTAAGTTGACTATGCCCATCCGTATAGGCATGGCACATTTTGTTAATACGGGAAAACTTCTGTTCTGCGTCTATTCCGACCAGACCAGAAGCGCCGATACCAAAAAATACAATACGCTTACATTGACGAAGCACTTTTACCGCACGATCTATCGCGTCTTTATTAATAACACTCATCGTATCTTCAATGGATTTGATGTTGTTCCGCGAAATATTCGAAATAATTGTGGTCAGATCATCGCCTGGCTGAATATCGGTATACTGATGCCGCTGTTCCTCATCCATTGAACCTAGCGATGCCGAAATGCTCACGATAAAGCTGCGATATCCCGTGTACCCCATGGTTTTACAAAACCGCAGTACCGATGCATCACTTGTCTTCGTTAGTTGGGCAAGGCTCTTAATTGAAAGATGAGGGATTTCCTCCAAATTCTCCAATATATACTCCGCAAGCATTTTCTCCACAGGTGTCAAGCTGTCTTTCATATCCCGAATCTTAATCAAAATATTATCGTTGATTGACATATGATTTCCCTACTCATCCTATAGTCTGTAAAACAAAAACCTGATTTTACTCTCTTACAAATCAAAAATCAATATCATCATAAGCTCAATTACAACAAAATACAAGATCAATATAACAGCTTCATGATAGAACTATCAATTCCCAATTTCGAAATTTTATTTCATAAAAAATATATCATTCTGAAAATTTAATTCTATTTTATATTGCAGCGCTTTCAAAAGCAATGCTATAATAGCAGCAAAAATGAGTGCATATTTACAAAATCACAATGTATCGAAGGGTGGAATAAGAAAATGAGTAAAAAATTGAAAATTGCAATAATCGGATCAGGCAGCACGTACACCCCGGAACTGATTGAAGGTATGATTAAGCGTAAAGATGTATTACCGATAGATGAACTCGTACTTATGGATATTGATGCAAGGAAACTGGAAACGGTAGGCAAGCTTTGTGAACGAATGATTCAGGCGGAGCAGATTCCTTGCCGGGTCATCATGACACAGGACTTGGATGAGGCACTGCTGGATGCAGACTTTGTGCTTGGACAGATCCGTGTTGGCAAACTGCCGGCCAGAGTGCTGGATGAGACCATTCCTCTGAAATATGGATTGATCGGACAGGAAACATGCGGTATTGGCGGATTTTTCAAAGCGATGCGCACGATACCAGTCATGCTTCATATTACAGAACGGATGAAAGAGCTGTGCCCTGATGCGTGGCTAATCAATTTCTCTAACCCAGCCGGAATTATTACAGAAGCTCTGCTCAATCACTCCGAGGTAAAAATGCTGGGACTCTGCAATGTGCCATTCAACATGTTTAAGAGTATCCGCGAAACATTAAAGCTGAACCAGCCAAATTTTACTTATGTAGGACTTAATCATCTAAGCTGGATTACAGCCATAGAACAAGATGGAACAGACTATTTGAAATCCGCACTTGATATGGGTCTAAACAGTGAAGCGATGAAAAACATACCTTCCAGCGGATTCAGCAAAGAGCTTGTCCAGATGGTTGGGGCCATCCCTTCTTCCTATCTGGAGTATTACTACTTCAAGGAGAAGAAATATAAACTTCTTAAAGAGAGCGAAATTACACGAGGCGAAAAATGTATGCAGATTGAGGAAGAGCTGCTGGGCATTTATTCCGATTCCGAATTGCATAGTAAACCAGAACTTCTATCCTCACGTGGAGGTGCGAACTATTCCGAAGTAGCGATCAGCTTAGTGGATGCCATCTATAACGATAAGCAAGAGGTTCATGTCGTAAACCTGCTAAATAACGGCGCTTTGGATTTCATGAAAGACTCCGATGCTGTTGAAATGTGTGCGGTTATTGGCAAAGATGGCGCGAAACCGATCCCTGTGCCTGATTTCAGCAATGAACATATTATCGACTATATGAGAATGGTAAAAGCTTATGAGCGTGAGACTGTTGCTGCAGCGGTGAGCGGTAGCGAAGATGCCGCTATGCGCGCACTGCTGATGAATCCACTCGTTGGTGATTATGACGCTGCATTTAACTGTTTTCAAGAACTGAAAGAAGCGCATAAGGAATATCTCCCGCAATTTTATACGAAAGAAAAGATGTCGTAATGAACAAAAAATACATTATTGGCGTTGATGGCGGAAACAGCAAGACGGACTACTTTTTGTTTGATCTTCAAGGAAACTTTGTGGATCATGTCAACACTGGAACATGCAGTCATGAACAGTTCCCTGACGCTTATATTAGTTCGTTCCGGATCATGAATGAGAATATTCAGCAACTGCTGAATCGGAATCATTTATCCATGGATCACATTGCAGCAGGCGCATTTGGTTTGGCCGGGGCAGACGTTCCCACACAGAAGGACAATTTAAATAAAGTAATAGAACAAATCGGATTCACTCATTATGCCATGGACAATGACTCTTTTCTAGGCGTAAAAGCCGGCAGTGAAAAAGGCTTCGGCATATGCTCCATCAATGGCTCAGGCACAGTTACCGGTGGTATTTCTCCAAGCGGCAACCGCCTGCAGGTCGGAGGCGTTGGCAGTGAGTTGTCGGGTGATGAAGCTGGAGGATATTTCTTAGCAAGAAAGGTGCTTCGTACGGTATACGATTCCTTTTACCGCATGGGACCGAAGACCTCAATGACTGAACCTGTCATGAGCCTGCTTCAAATACCGGGTAAAGAATACTTTATTGAGTACGCCATGGATGGAGTCTTGAAGCGGACCCTGCCGAATACCAAGCTGATGCAAATCATGTTCTCAGCGGCAGATCATGGAGATCAGGCTGCGCTTGATATCATCGATCATACCGCCAGACAGCTGGCGCATTCGACAGTAGGTTGTATGCACAATCTGGATTTCGATAGAGACGTTGATATCGTGCTGGCCGGCTCCGTTTGGGTTAAAGCGGAAAGCCCTCTGCTGCTCAAGAAGTACAAAAGCTATGTGGCCACATTAACTGAGCATCAATGCAACTATATTCTTTTGCAGGTCCCGCCTGCAACCGGTGCTGTATTATGGGCTATGGAACTTGCATATGGACACCCTGTTGATAAAGATACCCGAGCACGAATCATTGAATCGGTAGAAAATATTCATAAGAAGGACCCTTCACCAGCGTGAAATAAAATTATTAACAATATGGAAATGTCCCCTTGGGCTTAGATTCATACAATCCAAAAACAAAAGACGGTTTCTTTGGGTGATCTCCCATAGAAACCGTCTTTTTCCTTCATCAGAGAACGAATCATAACGAACCATAAAAAATCTCCTCGTATACTGAACTTTTCTCATTGAAGAAACAGTTCAGGTATGTAATCAGTATGATATTGCCTGTCCCCGTAAATCTTCACACTCTATCTTAAATTCCTTCTCCTCCATGGAAGAACCCAACTGTGGGTAATCATACAACATCCCTTCATAGACAGTTTCAAATGCCGGATGTATGAGGAAATCATTAGGTGTGATCAAGGCAGAAGGCCTGTTCCATAAGTCAAGTTCGATCCCTCTTAATGCTTCCGCCACGAACTGTGAACAAAAGTAAGCGTTTTTAGGCGCGAAGTTGATTTTCATAGTGAGGAAGAGTAATCCTATAAGATTGTATTTATACGCTTCTTTATTTCGTTTAAAGTATTGAATTAACCGCTTCAATTCTATACGTTGCTTAGCAGATACATTTAACCGCAGCACTACGCATCGAGTCTCTGGGAAATAGCGGTATACCCCTTCATAGATATCTTCTTCCACAAACCCTGCAGACCAAGGATTAGTAGCACACTTTCGCCCAAAGCTGTATACCTCTCGAAGACCCTTGTCTAGAGCCAACGAAGCATGATTATAAGGCGCTGAAGTATATCTCTTGATCATACTCGTGAACATCGTACCGGTATCGGTCAATAGAACATATATATTATCTTGATGAATCATTTTCAATCCCCCAACTCAATTAAATACCATATCATTATTTTATTCGGGACACATCACTTCCAAAACCGACCGTAGGACAGTATTGAAACTGGACTTAAGTCTTGTTCTATGAATATTTCTGTGGGTCAGATCTCGAAAAATGTAGATACATAATGACAATTGTCGTATACAATAGTTGATAGGGTTTAAAATACATTTATTAGGAGTATATATTTGATTCATCCAAATGCTGTGCTTCACGAAATGCATAATCATATCTATCATAGCGCAGCTATTGGCACAGATCCGCAGCATATAACACCCGATATGATACCGACATATTTAACGATCGGTGATCATAACTTGATTATGTCATATTTCTGAATATGTTATGAATACGCTTAACTTTCTGAACAAATCAACCAGAACATTGTGCAGACGAGCGAAGTGATTCCATTACATGTTGTAAAGGGGACTGGAATGAACAAGGTGTCGGCAAAGGCAAAGATCGAGAACCTGTTTAAGAAAATCGTACATAAAGATCCGCGAATTCACAATGCCTATTTTCTGGCCCATTCAGAAAAACTTGGGATTCACCTGAACCTGGCTGAAGGATTTACCGGCAGCATGCCTGCAAATGGTCAGCAACGTTATTTCATCGCCAGCATAAGTAAACTTTTCACCTCCGTATTATTCGCTCTATTCGTAGAACAGCAGAAGCTATCTTATGACGACTCCATCCATTTATATCTCGAACAAGACCTCTTGAACAAACTCCATGTATACAAAGGCAAAGATTACTCTCAAGATATTCGTATCAGCCATTTACTAGGCCACACATCCGGATTGCATGATTTTTTCGAAGACAAACCGAAGCAAGGAAAATCCATGATGGAATTAATCACTGGAGACCCCTCCCGATTATGGACTCCTCAGGAGGTCATTATCTGGTCCAAAAACAATTTAAAATCATACTTCCCGCCGGGACAGGGCTTTCACTATTCGGACACCGGATACCATCTTTTAGGACTTATTGCCGAAAATATAACAGGAAAACCACTCCATCAAATATATGAAGAATATTTCTTCAAACCTTTAGGGATGAATCATTCACATATGGTTCATTATTCTGAGCCATTAGTTCAGAGCGAGTACCCCGTTGCCGATATCTACGTTGGCAAGGTGATATTAAATAATTACCGAAGTCTTAGCATAGAATTTGCAGGCGGCGGTATTATTTCTACTTCCGATGACCTGTTGAAATTTATGAAAGCGCTAGTCCGTAACGAGATCATTAGTGCTGAATCTTTTGAACAGATGAAGGTATGGTCCAAGTTTGCGATGGGGATAGACTACGGATACGGACTGGTCAAATTCCGGACGATCCCCCTCCTTATGCCACCTAAATATAACATCTGGGGAAACTTTGGATCTACGGGATCACTTTTATTCTATCAGCCGGATATGGATCTGTATCTCATAGGCACACTCAATCAATTTAGAACGACACAAAAGGCCATTAGATTCATGTTCAAAACCATTGATTATCTGTCGAAAAATAAATAATTACTGCACTTGCCAAAATCTACGGTACTTAAATGTGAAACTGTGAAGTATTGATTCCTTTTGTAAAAGAAGTACGGCCAACCACTCAAGCTATCCGCCCGTTTCGGACTATAGATCCGCTATTTATGACAATAAGTGGCTATTGATGCAGCCCGAGGACACAGATTCCGCTATCGGGTCAAATCATGTACAAATGAACACGATTATAAGCAAATAATGGATCTCCTGTCCTCTCTCTTTCTTGAATGAGGCAAAAATCAGTAAATAGTGGAACGTCAGTCCGCAATGGGTTAAGTACGCATGTGGTCAACCACCGGCACCGGCTCGCATCGCCGCACTGCGCTTCTGGAAGCTGCCCGCGCTCAATAATTTAGAGCAATTTCCTGACACTTTTATTAAGCACTATTTTAATGTTATAAGTTCTGGCCCAATCGGTTAAAGCTTTGATAGCTGCATCCTCCTGCTCTATAAATCGAAAACAAAGATCAACAGGATTGCTTCTCTTACCCGCAGGTACAATGCCGATAATCGGTTTGAAGTACCCCTGTACTCTAATTTCCTTGATATCTGAAGCCTTGAGTTCCTTGCCCCTAACAGTCAATAATTCTGGACTTATATGCGTGGTAAAAGGCTCCATTAACATTCTTCGAATAATGAGGATTATAAGAAGAAGGTAGATGCTGATTATAACTACATTTGTCCAGAAAAAAAAACATCTAACGGATCGTCTCTATCGATTTTTCTCATAAACAACAAATAAAATTGAATTGCCATTAATAAGAACATGCTTATGAACATTCCAACTCCTGATGGGTTCTTCGCTTTAAAAATACGTTCTATATTCATCAACTCCTATGCTCCGATGTTCTGACCGTTCAGGTGACCATCATGATAAAAAGCTTCTATCAAAACGTAATTATTAGAGCCATCTCACTACACGTTTATGTGTTACGACTTTAATGTTGTGTCTGCTAGCCCATTCCCTTAACTCCTTGATGGCTGCATCCTCCTGCTCTATAAATCGAAAACAGAAATCCATAGGGGTAATTCTCTTACCTACAGGTATAATACCGATAAGCGGACTGAAGTACCCTTCTACTCTGATCTCCTTGATGTCCGAAGGCTTAAGCTCCCTACTTTTTACTTTTAACGATTCTGGATTAATTTGCATAGTAAACGGCTTTATAAACATTCTTATAATGGAAAATATCAAAATAGCAAAGTAACAAATGATCAAGAATATTCCAAAATAATTCATAAAAACAGCAAAATTATTTCTATAGGTTCTTTCAATAAGGTATAGTCGGGAATTTGAGCCAATTAATATTACCATAAATATCATCATCAAAACTCCTGAAGGATACTTCACCTTAAAAATGCGTTCTATGTTTCTCAACTCCTTTACTTCAATGATCGTCCTTTCCGGTGATCATCTTGATTTAGAGCACCTTATATCATTAGAACACCACATCCACTACTATTGTTGGCTAGCCAAACAAAATATCCACGCCTATTCCAAGCTTCCCAATGTATTCATCATACCACTAGTTCCATAAAATAGAAGAAAATTCATCAATCGTCTCCTTGTCCATTTCTGCAATAAAAATAAAAAAGCCAAACAACAGGCTGGGAGCAAACGTCCTTCCTAACCAGCCATTTGGCGAGTTACATTTAAATTAAAGATCAGGCAATCCTCAATAGACAGCCTACTTCAACTCATGCTTCAATGCAGTCTGATTCAGCCGTTCCATAACCGCTCTTAAAGTTACGGCAATCCCTTTAATATTTCCTTTATCCTCTCCGAGATCACCTTCATCAAATAGAGCCGCCAGCAGATTAGCTCCGGTTGCATTCCAACCAGTCACAAGCATACCCGGCATCCGATCTAGCGCATTCCGCTCTTCGGCCTGCTTAACCGATTGCTCGAAGAAATCAAGCGACGCCTCAGGTATGTTCCAGCAGGATGGCCAAACCGTAAATCCTTTGTCCAGAAGATGACCAACCGATGGATAAGCATCCAGCTTATCGTAGTGCCAATCACACAGGATAATATCCTTTGGAATAAGATCCACAGCCGGCCATATGCCATACACATCCCCGTCCCACTGCGTGTATCCCATTCCTTTTGCATCAATTAACCGGTCAGCCCACATCAGCATTTGCACATTACGACGTACAGCCAAATGCTCGTAATATTCATTCGCGGCCTTCGCGAACAATTCTGCTTTGTTACGGCCTGCGCACCTCGGGCAATGATCATCCGCAATGGCAAACACTTCGTCCATGCCGACATGAAGCGCATCCGCTTCAAAGGCTTCGATCAGCTCATCCATCAGGTCGAACACCATCGGATTCACGTCCGGATGAGACGGACACCAACTCGGGCAATAAAAGTCCGGCCATTTGGCATCCTCCGGCACATGTGGTGTCTCATCGAACTGCGGATAAGCGAGCAGCAAGGAATTTCTAGCGCCTCCCCACCCCTGATGGCCGAGGCATTCCAGCAGCGGAATCAGCCTAATGCCATGGGCTTTGCATAAAGTAGATAGATCTCTTGCGTCCTCTCGGGTCAGTGTTCCTCCCGACACCTCGGGATGGGAGCTGAACTGAAAGCCCGTATTGCATTCCAAAATGAGGACATTTACACCCAGTGGAACGAGACCGTCTGTTATCACTCTTTTCAAATTGTCCAGATCATGATGATCACTAAATCTCATATGAAAGCCACGCAATGCCCATTCTTTGTGCATCCTTTAAACCTCCCGTGATCATACTGTTATCCTACGATCCCTGTTCGCTCCACACTTTCAACAAAATATCGTTGTACGAACAGGTATAAAATAATTAGTGGCCCCATCAGCAGCAGTACACCCGTGTTAAGCAGCATGGACTGGAACACCAGGTCCGGCTCATCTCCAAGTGCCATTCCCATATCCATCAGCTGGGTTGAGAGTACTTTCACCTTGCTGAGAAATAAAGATACATAATAACTGTCATTCCACTGCCATACGAACGAGAACAACACAACGGTAACAATTGCAGGAACGGCATTCGGAAGCATAATCCGGTAAAAGGTTTTGAACACCCCCGCACCATCCACTAAGGAAGCCTCTTCAATTTCTTTCGGGATCCCTCGGAAAAATTGTCTAAAAATATAAATATACAGCCCATTTTTGAGACCCATCGCTGTGGCTGAAGAAATCAGAAATGGCCAGAAGGTATCAATTAGATTCAGACTGCTCTTTCCTGTCAGCACCTTAACAACACCAAACAGATCGAAATAACGGTATGTTAGGTACAGCGGAATCATAATCGTCTGCGGTGGCACCACGATCGTAAAGATAACAAGCCCGAACAGCAGACCACTTCCCTTAAATCGAAGACGGGCAAATGCATAAGCTGCCAAGGCGCAGGATGCTAACTGGATCATCGTCGTTCCCGCTGAGATCAGAAATGTATTTAATAGAGATGAAAAATAATCTGTGGCTTCCACAGCGATTTTAATATTTTCAAACGTAAAGTTTTTCGGAATCCACAGTACGGTCGGATCATAGATATCTGCTCTACTGCGGAAAGCTACAGAAAAACGAAGAAATAACGGAAACAATATAATGAAGCAAAATCCGGTCACAAGTACTGTCCGCACCACAATCCACAGCCAATATTTTGACTTCTCCAGAGGATTGAATTTGTACGAGATGAAATTCGCATAAGCGGCTGGCGATTTCATGGCACTACCTCCTCATCAGTCGTAATAGAACACTTTTCTGGATATAATGGCTGTCGATATGCCCAGGATCAGAGCGACCACCAAGAAATAAATCCAGGACATGGCAGCACTTTGACCGAACTCAAATGATTTGAAAGCCGTTTCGGAAATCAATTTATTTATCGTGTTGTGACTGAATGAATCAATGATCGAATAGACGGTGTTCGTTAGAATCAGCGGTGTCATCATCGGGAATGTCACTTTCCAAAAGATTTCGTAACCTGTTGCTCCCTCAATCCGGGAGGACTCATACAATGTTGGAGAGATGGACTGAAGCCCTGCCAGAAAGATCAGAATCTGTACGCCGGATGAACTGATAATTTCGTAGATCCGGTCGACTGCACCGGTGATATAATCAACGAGCACCGGAGCAAGCCCCGATTCGATCAGCATTTTTTCCAGCTCGAAGCTCTGCATTAGCCCGTTCTCTGCTTCACCGCCGCCTCCGACGGGTGTGGAGCTGCCCACAAAACTACTGATATCGAGATTCGCAATTGCTGCAGACGCCAGAATAACCGGCAAGAAAAAGATTGCTCTCGCTAAAACCCGTCCCTTGAATTTCTGATTCAACAGCACGGCCGCAAACAAACTGAAAATAATGATAATTGGCACGTTCACGACCATGTTCGTCACCGATTCGGTTAATTTCCTTGGAAATTCGGGATTGGTCGTGAATAGGCTAGTGTAGTTGACCGTCCCTTGATAGTCGACCGCAAAGCCCCCTTCTACCAGACGGATGGAGCTCAGGCTGAAACGAAATGACTGAATTAGCGGCAAAATAAACAGAAGGATTAAGCCGATAATGAGCGGCGTAACGAATAGCACACCGCACCATGCCTTTTTTTGCGCGAGCGTGATAGGTTTTCTGAGCATTTTATTCACCGCCTTCACCTACCTGATAGCTTTGGGGCTCTATAGTTACACCATCAACAGATACAGCCTCATCGTTGTAATTAATAGTAATTCGCGTTCCATTCTTGAAAGTCGTCCGGATAACACCAGGGAAGAGACGTTCATGACCAATGATCACCTCTGAACGAACGTTTTTTAGTACCTCATCTGTCTCGATGTACAGCGAGACGGCTTCATCAATCCAATCTTTGTAGTTAAGCGCATACAAGTAATCGTAATCGGTTTCCTTCACCGTGGACGATGAGCTGTAAAACCATTGATAATAAACGTTAGAACCTGTTTCAAGGGATTTCAGCATCGACAGACGCGGGTTGTGAACCTCATCCATGTTATACGGCGCTCCCGCCAGATCGAAATATCCATGCAGTGCAATCTGGTAAAAAGGAATGTCTTCATCCGTCAAATTCATCCGGCTGCTTCGGGTTGGTGTATTCACAATGAGGCTCGTATAAGGCAAACTGTACGCGTTTCCCCCATTAACAAGTAGTGAACCAGCTGCCTGTCCCAGCTTCTCCATTTCACCCTGAATGACAGAAACAGCTTCTTGACGGGTCACCGTATGATCCGGATCGAAATCAGAGTTTACCTCATTGCCCATATCCCGCAAGGACAAGCCGGTGTCTGCGAGCTTGGAGTAATCCTTTATAAATCCATTAACCTGCTTAGGAAGTTGAACCGGTGATAAAATATAATGCGAGAAGTTAGACAAATCCTTAACGTACGTCACCGGGTTGTAATCATATTTTTTAGCTATCCCACGGTCCAGAAATTTAGCTGCTCCGGAATCTCCTTTATATTTCTGAAGAAACGCCGCATCCGGATACATGCCGATATCATTTTGTTTCGTATACTCCACCAACTTCCTGAAGCCTTTCTTGCCTCCAAGAACACCCGCCACTTGAATGTCGTCCGGTGAAGAATGACGAATTCCATCATTGAACCAACCCACCAAACGCAGGTCGATATTATGAATCCCAACTTTCTTCAACTGTTCAAGGAGCGAAACCGTTTCGCTAAATGTGGTTAATGATTCCGTGGATTGATAGGGAATGCCAAGAAATGATTCACTCTTTCGAAAAGCACCCGCTACTTCCAATATAAATGGGGATTGATCTGACTTCTTTAACGGCTGAAGATTGTACTTTCCCGTTAAATAGCTCCTGTAATGGGCAGCCATGCCAATATAGTCCGCCGAATCACCTGAGAGAAACGCATACCTCAGTTGCAGGCTCCCTTCATAATTTCTCTTCTGGAACATAGGAACAGAGCTGCTCTTCGTTCCTGAGGTTAAAGTATAGAAATCCATGGACGTCACTTGAAATTTACTGTTGACCGTGTTGTATGAATCATTGCGCCCGCTCACATCCGCATTTATGGAAGCCATAGCTTCGCCGCCCTCAATGATTCCAACAAACGCGTGATCATCTTTTTTCAACCCGAATACTGGCAGGCGAGTAATCTGATTCCTTTGGATTTTATCCTTCACATCAAACGTACCGTCATTTCCGTAAACCGGAAGATTATACGGTTCTGCACCTGGTTTGCTGCTGTTCAGATGGATCAGTGCGCCTGATCCATCTGGAACAAAGATGTATCCGTCTCTGGTCGTATCCGCTGCCCCGAAAAATTTAAGCAGCTGAATGGAAGCGAGCGGATACGCGGCACTGTATTTCAATTCCTCGCCTGGAACCGTTACAATCAAGTGCTCGCCATTCAATCCATATTCCACTGGAACCGTAAATTCAGCATTAGCTTCCACTGCTTCTTCAGTCAGTCCATTCTCCTTATGATCCAAGGCGGTATCCTCTGCCGTGTAACCTGCTTCTTCGAGCAGCGCGGACAGTTCCTCCGCGATGTAATCCTGAAGTTTACGGATCTCGTAGACCTGTCTCTCCTCGTCAAGCCGGAATTTATAAGCTACATCTTCCCGAACAGCCTCGTCTTGAATTTGATCCAGAATTACCGTCTGAAACCGCTCTTGACTGATAATCTTAGGAATATTCCCAAAGCTCTTGGTCACATTTCCGATCTGATATACAACTCTAACTTTGTCTTCTTTCAGCTCAACTTCGAACTGGTTCTTCACGACACTGTCATCATAGCTGTTAAATGTATTAATCTGTCCCTTGTCGTTGTAATAATTGAGTACCACTTGAGCAGACAGCTCCGATTGATATAATGGCGAAGCGAGCGGATCCTCATGCCGGTTCACCGGATTGGAAAACCAGGCAAAGTTGTCTCGCTTGTCTTTTACAGCAATCTCCGCAGTCTGCCGGTTAACATATAATTGAAGAAATTCATTCTCCGCAGCCATCTCCATCTCGCTTAAAGCTTGCAGCTCTTGCGGACTATTGGGGCTTACCTTCTTTACATCATTGATCTTCGCAGCTGTATTCACTTGCCCTGTTTCCTCGGTAACTGCGTCCTCAGAAACTGCTCTAACTTCTTGAGTGGTATTGGCATTACTAGAGTCGATCTGCGCCGCTGCGCTGTCAACTTTCACCGTTCCATTCCATACTGCTCCTGCAACAACACCTGTTATAAGCAGCAAGCATAAGATGCCAACAACCTTTTTGTGTTTTGCGGCCACCGCTCATCCCTCCTTTTTTGCCGGCTACAGCCTGAATGAAATTTCCCTATATATAGAGCCCACAAAGCTGATCATTTGCTGCAGCATGCTAAAAAATAGTACGCCAAGGAAAATAATGATGCCCATGACTACCAAGGTAAGCAGCATGGTGGCTACCGTTTTTCCGGCAGTATATTGGTGGACGGTCATCGTTCCTGTAAACAGGAGCCATAAAGACCATAACAGAGCGATTGCCTCCAACATGTAGTAGAACGAGCTTTCATCTAAAGTGATGAAATTGCTGTATAGCATCTGCGGAATATAGACAATGGCCAAGGGAAGTAGCGCATATGCCGTAGCTATAACGATTTCTTTAAATTTTCCCTCTCCGTCCATAAGCGTAGTCAAAGACCAGTTAGCCACACACCATAGAAGGAATGGCAGCACAATATAACTTAGTTCATTCAGTGTATTCAGCTGATCAGGATGATTAAAGTTAATGACAAAACCGTTGTACTGTCGTTTCATAATTGTTCCGAGCACTAACAGAAAAAGAATGCCCAGGGCTACTTTTATTCTTCCTTTGTTCTCATACTTCATCTCCCAGAATCCATTAAAAGGATGAACCATCGTATAGAATGGATTACGTATAATGCCGAATTCCTGATAGAATTGCCCTTGCGCTTTTCTTCTGCTTAACTTGAAGACAGTCACGATAGCCGCCAGAAACAGTACGATAGCCAGTACAATGGAACCGAAGTTATTCATTACAATTTCTTTCCGATATCTTTTATAAGCTTCCGAATAATACTCCCGGCTATTGCCCAGCTTAAAGTACCCCATTGCTTCACGGTTGCTGCCTTCTTTAAGGAATGATTTACCTATTCCTATATAAGCAACATCATAGTTAGCGTTCATCTGCAACACCTGCTGCCATGCAGCCGTTGCCCTTTCGCTATCTCCGTGATTCAAAGCAATGACAGCCTCTCGGATCTTACTTCCGTAACGCGTAGGCTTGAATACTGAAAGCCGGTTGTTATCTTTGTCCAGTACCAATACACGATCATCAACAACTTCAATGGCTGACGGTGTGCGGAAATTACTCTGCTGACTGCCCAATCCGCCAAAGGTGTACAATAGATTCCCGTCCTTGTCGTACGTAAATATCCGGCCTCGTTTGGAATCCAATGCGCTGAACATGCCTCCCTGATCGGATATAATATCTATAAAAATCGAACTGCCGGGAGGATGGCCTGTCTCCAGATTACCGGTATCTCCTATCGTCGGAAAATAACCTTTACTGCGCAATATATCAACACCGGAAGGATTCAACCGCTTAAGTGGTTTATCGGATTTCTCCTCAGACGTCGAGGTATACATAAAACCGTCGTCATCAAGATCGATATTGTTGAATTCAAGAGGGATAAACTGCTGCATCTGCTGACGCTGCGCTTTGGTCGATATCCGCTTCCAGAACAGATCCATCGGGCTGAACTTCACCCTGTTCGTTCCGATAAAACCAGTAAACGCCCCACCTGCATCAAATTCCATGATGCCTTCATAGGAGCCCCGACTGATGACATACATCCGTTCAGCTTTATCAACGGCCACCTTGATAGGTATATACTGAAACCCTTGCCGAAGCATGCTTGATTCCGGAGCATCAATCACTTGGATATACTCACCTGTTCCATCCAATTCCACAATTCTATGGTTTTCCGTATCCGCTATAAAGATGTGCCCCTTTACATCTGCGAACACGCCTTCAGGTTGATTAAATTCTTCCTTCTTTCCCTCCCGTTCAAACTCTTGTATAACCTTATCTACCTTCATCTGTTTGTTTAATATGACGATCCTGTTGTTTCCGGTATCCGCAATATACAATCGCCCGTCTTGATCTGCGTATAGATCCTGTGGTGATGACAACGGACCAATATTCCAGTCATCACCATATATTACCTTTTGCAAGGTATAGGGATTGGGCGATGGTACCGGATCTCCCCAGTATGAATAGCTGTAGCTATCATCTGCAGAAGCCTGGCCAGGGAGTATCACACCAACCAGGAGCATCACGATCAGGATTGCGGTGATAAATCTAGTCATCTGTAAGCCCCCCTGTTATTCCTTCAGGCCCGATGTGGACATGGTCTGTATTATGCTGCTCTGTGTTACAATAAACACCGTAATCGGTACAAGCATCATCAGGAATGTGACCGCAGCCACCGGCCCCGTTCTTACCAAGCCGCCGTTTGCGATCTGACCGAATACATAATCAACGGTTTTGAGCTGCTCACTGTAAATGTACTTATGGCTCGTAACGGAACCGTTAGTCCAAAGATTTTGTAGAGAAAAAATAATGAGCGTTAACCAAGCCGGTCTTACAATCGGCATGACGATCTGCCAGTAGATCCGATATTCGCTCGCCCCGTCAATCTTCCCCGCTTCCAGAAGTGCATCCGGTATTTGCTCCATGAACTGCTTCATAAGATAAAGACCCAGTGTCATACTAAAAGCCGGTAGGAGAATTGCCCAATACGTATTAATCAGTCCAAGGTACGAGATGATCATATAATTGGGAACCTGTGTAACATAAGCTGTAAACATAAGGGATAACACAACGATGCTGAACAGTATTTTTCTTCCTGGGAAATTAATTTTCGCAAGTGGATAGGCCGCTGCCGATGCAAGAAGGACATGGCCTATAGTGCCGATAATCGCAATAAAAAACGTATTAAACACATATCTGGAGAACGGAACCCACGAATCGCTAAAAATCCCGACCAGGTCTGTAAAGTTTTTAAACGTTGGGTTTCGGACAAATAACTTAGGCGGGAAAGTGAAGATTTCATCCAGCGGCTTAAACGCATTACTGATTGTGAATACGAGCGGTAGCGACATGAAGAAGGCAACACCGCCAAGCAGCAGGAACAACAGCAAGTCCACGCCCCACGACCGGTTCAGTCTTTTCGGCATTTTCAGTACGAGTTTCATGATCTACTCACCCACTTTTCCGAGAAGCTTCTGTGTCATTAGATTCGTCAGAAGCATGATACTGAACAGCACGGTAGCTATAGCTGAAGCGTATCCCATCTCAAACCGGATCGTACCGTAATCAACCAAATGAGTAACAATGGTATGCGCTGCGTAGTCCACACTCGGAAATCCAATCAGATAAATGGAAATCTCGGCTACGGAAAATGCGGATGCGATCTGTATTACGGCCCCGAACATCAGCTGAGGCCTCATGGCCGGAAGCGTGATAAACCACAGCTCCTGCCAGCGGTTTCGAATTCCATCGATGCTTCCCGCTTCATACAACGTACGGTCCACATTTTGCAGGCCGGCGATAAACGCCAGAAACGCTGTGCCTAGGCTCAGCCATAACTGAACCATAATCAAAATGATAAGCACATAGCGTGTATCCTGCAGCCACTGGATCGGCTCCATGATAAAACCCCAATTGATGAGAAAAGAATTCGCATAACCGTACGAATCACTCGCAAATAACAGCTGCCAGACTAAATATGTATTTCCCGCAATCGATGGTGCATACAACACCAACGTCAGAAGTGCTCGAAGTTTCGGTGGCAGCTCATTGATCAGCCAAGCGAACAAAAAGCAGGCAACATAGCTAATTGGCCCAGTAATTGCAGCGAACAGTAACGTATTTTTTAATGCGATGATAAACACATCGTCCTGCACGAACATCCTCGCATAGTTCTGCCAACCGACCCAATTCGGTGTCTCCAACAGGTTGAAGTTTGTAAAGCTAAGCACGAGGGATAACAAGACCGGAGTAACGGTAAATGTACAGAACAGGATAAAATATGGTGCCAAGAGTACGTATGCATGTTTGTTTTGTTTCATTAACCCAATGTTACGCTGCCATTTTTTCCGTAGCATCTGACTGGGTCTGCGCTTGTCAGATGTATGAATCCGTGGAGTGACAGGTTTCTCTGCGATCTGCTGTTTCATTTAGATGGTCCCTCATTTCTCATAGGGAAGATTAAATTCTTTACGTTTCAATGTAATTTCCTCATTCATTATTCGTACATAATTTTCAAGTGTTTCACGCGGGTCTTCCCCTTGAACGACCACCCTGCGGAAAGCATTATCAATATTTCGGCCAGTCAAATATCCGCCTGGAACTTCCGGTATACCCTTTGCCCATTGCATCTGTTCTTCAAGCTTGCGGAAGTCCTTTGTCGGCCAAGGAAGCTGTGATAATGCTTCTTTATTAGCCGTTGGATATCTGGCAGCAGTCCCCATACGGATTTCCATTTGACGGCCGAACGCAACCTGTGTATCTTTTCCGGTCCACCACTTTAAGAATGACCAGGCCGCTTCTTTATCGGATGCATGCTCAAACATCACCGCCGCTGATCCACTGCTGCCTACCTCCCTGTGCAGCGTCCCATCCGGCGACATCGTTCCTGGTACCGGAGCAAATGACCATAATCCTTTTATCTCGGGTGCAAATGCGTTCAGCTTGTTGTACATCGTATAATCCACGATGCCAATCGGCATCTCCCCTGTCCGGAACCGGTTGGCGAAATCCGCCACGATCGGAATTTTATAATTCACGAAAAAATCAGTCCACCGCTTGAACTGCTGGATCGCGTTTTCGGAATCCAATGCGCTCGACATCCCGTTGTCTTTGTAAAATTGTCCGTCGTTTTGATACAAAAACATCGCTAGAGCCGGACTGACTGGCATCGTTGCAATATTGGTCGTGGTCGCTTCGTTCCCTACCGCATCGAGCGGTTTTTGTGGAAGCCCGAATTGCAGATTGTTTTTTTGGAGCACGGGCAGCATTTCATACACATCGTCCCAAGTCTGTGGAACTTTTAACTTCAGCTCATCTTCCAAAATGTCCTTTCTGTAAAAGAGCATCGGGAAGGTCTGGGTTTCAGGCAATGCGTAATATTTACCGTTATACTCATAAGGCACTAAAGCGCTCTCATTAAACAGCTCTTTTACAGTTTCGAAGTCCTCAAACTCCGACAAATCCTGAAGCGCATTTCGACTGGCGTAATTGACCGGAAGATCATTACCGATTTGGAGTGCAACATCCGGCCCTTTCCCCGCAACCGTAGATGGAAGAATCACATCGGCAGCAACGAGCTTGAGATTGACGTGTATGCCTGTCCTTGCGGTAAATTGATCGTCGACCAATTTTTTTATGACCTGGGCTTGGTCACGCGCAGATGTAACCCATACTGAAACGCTCTGTTTATCGGCTTCATCTGTAGAGAAATCATCATAATTCTCATAAAAAGATGCGAAGAAGGCTTCAGTATCCGAGACCAACTTATCCCAAGATCCAGACATCGGCTTAGGAAGTTTGGCATCAGGCGAGCTCACGATCAGGTAATCCAGAGCAAGCGGCTGTTCATTAATGGTCAGCATCCACGAACTGAGGGCGCCAACGTTAGCTTTATAAGCTTCGACTCTTGACGGAACCGTTTCCGGTTTGTCCGCCATATCCTTCAGCTGATAAGCGACAGTCGTAATAATGGACGTTCGATCATCGCTTTTACCGGAAGGACCTTGCATGACCTTGGCGATGCTATACAATCTCTCGCTTGTGTCGCGGAACACCTCTGTCATCTCCGGAAGGCGCTGCTCCAGATTATAATCACGAAATGGATCAGGAACCGTTCCGGTATAACTGATGATTTGACGGTACATGGTGTTCAGCTCCAAGATGGTAGATTCGACAGTCCTGAGGACTGGTGCCAGATCACCTAAGGTTACCTCCATTCGTATGGTGTGCTTTCCTTTAGCGAGATCAAATAAATAGGGCTCCGCATCACTCGAACCAAGCACTTTCATTTGCCAATCTGTGCTGTAAGGAAACGGGACAGATTGAAGCTCCTTAAATGGAAGCTTGCCATCGATATAAATCGTCCGAAGTGCTGACATTCCCCGCAAATAATTTTGCCGATTCTTCAGTGAAATCTGATACAAACCATCCTCTGGCACTTCAAATTCCCATTCAATCCACTGTCCCGGTAGTCTCCACGCCCATCCACCCATAGCGTTATTCCGCAGTTTGGAGACGTGAAACGGCTCAACTGCCGGATTGGAACGGTCATTATACGGAAGCAGGCTTGGCGTTGATTTGTACAAGGTCTCCTCAGCCTGCACCTTAATGAAAACATCTTTGGAAGATTGAATTCCGTCCTGTTTATAAACACTCGCCACTTCGTCGTACGAAGGCGTTGTTTCCCGTTGTGATAATATCAATTGGTCGATGACAAGCGGCTCTCTTACAGATGTTAAGGTCAAGGTGTGCTTGCCTTCCGACAAGTAGAATAAGAACGGCTCTTCATTAAAACCTGCAGCGTCTCTAAAGGCTTCTTTCCTCCACATTTCTGTTTCCAACTGATTCGGAGCAAGATCATTTCCACGATCATCACGATCAAACGTATTTTTTTCGTTTCGCCAAATGCGATTGAATATGAAGCTTCTGGCTTCAGAGAAAGGTACCTTACCATCGATTTCTAATTCACGCTCAATGTCTGAGGATTTGCCCGCCCCGCTGTAATAAATCATCGAGAGGTTATATAGCCCTGCCTCTTCAACCTGAAATTCCCATTCGATGGATCCAGTCTCCTCTGTAAGAACCGATTTCCCCTTCCTGCCCTCATAATTCTCCATTATTCCGGCACTCATCCCGTTAACCTTGCTGTATTCTTCTCCTTCAATGACAATATTCTTTACGTTATAGTTCGCGTTTGTGATCTTGCTTAAATATTCCTCATACCCGCCCGCCTTAAGCGTCCCTCCTATGCCAGTTAGGTCAAGTTCCAACGGCATTTGAGATATAGCATCTGCAGCTTCACGGGTTGCCTCTCCTCTAGAAGAAAAAATCAGGACTGCCGCTATTATCACCAGAAGCAGTAGCAATGCTGCCTTCTTGATCGGTTTCTGCATGGACCCACCCCTTCTCTTTTAGCAGTACCCCTAATCGGATAAGGGATCAGGGGTACGCATCCAGAGTTACTATGCTGATGTTATTTGCTGTCCTGAAGCAGCTTGTTGATATTCGCTTCGAATTGCGGTTTTACTTTATCAACAGCCGTTGCCGGTGAGATCTTACCGGTTGTAATGTCCTCAACTACGCCTTGGAACAACTTCTCTCCGTCCGGAATGGCATAATAAGAAATATAATCAATACTCTCGGCCATCTGACTGCGCGTGTCCAATGACTCTTTATTCGGATATGCCGACTCCCAAGACTGTTTGGAAAGCTTTCTTCCTGTATCGTGCAGGCTGATTTCATCATAAATTTTCACAGCTGCTTCTGGATGTTTGGAGTACTTTGAAACCATAAACATGTTACCGAATGGCGTATAGGACACATGTTTATCAGCCTTTGGACCTTTCGGGAAGAAAACATAGCCGATCTCCTGATTTTTCATGTTCTCTAGCAACCCGCCAAGTTCCCAGCTAAATCCGCCATACAAAACGCCTTTGCCTGCGATGAATTCCTTACTTGCATCATCAGGAATAGGCTGCATGATCGATTTGTCCTTGTTGTACATATCAGAGACCAGCTGTAGCCCCTGAACAGCATTCTCACTGTCGAGCGAGAATTTTATGTTTCCGTCGGCATCCTTGTCTACGGATCCTTTATTCGTGTAGATCAACTGTTCAGTAAAGAAATTGATCTTACCATAAGCACCAGCAACACCATAAACATCTGTTTTTCCATCGCCATTCGTATCTTTCGTAGCTTTCTTGGCAAAATCACGGAAGTTATCCCATGTCCATTCACCTTTCTGCTGCAGCTCATACGGATCTTCCAGACCAAGCTTCTGAACGAGCGTTTTGTTATAGAAAAAACCGTAAGGAGATGGGGAACCATCCGTCATACCATATTGTTTGCCATCAAAAGAACCACCGTTTTTCATCCAATCAATGTATTTGGGATCTTGCAAATCGAGGAAATCGTCAACTGGCTGTATAAAATCTTTATTGACCAGTTGAGGGAAGGCCCAGAACAGCTCAAGCAGCACGATATCTGCAAATGGAGTTCCGGAAAGGGAAGTTGTCGTGAAGTTTTCAACGTACTTATTGTAATCACCAAACTTTACAAATTCGATTTTAGCGTTGTATTTTTTCTCAGTAGCCTCAATTAACTTGATCTGTTCTTCGGCAGCTGGGCTCTTCTCTTCACTCAATCTCGGATCAGCATCATACCATGTTCCGATTTTGATCGTTTCACCCTTCAGATCGATTTTATTGTCTTCTGCTACAGCCGGTTCCGGATCTTTTGCTGCTGTTTCTTCTTTCGGAGTCTCTTTCGCTGGTTCTTCCTGTGCGGTCTTATTGTTATCACCGCCTGTTGTGGTATTTCCTCCTGAGCAACCGGAAATTACAAAGATCAGCAGCATAGCGATGAGCATGATTGGAAGCAATTTGAATTTCTTCACGTGTAAAACCCCCATTTTCTTTGGAAATGATTGATTCTTAATAAGAACTGAATTCCGAATCCCACGAAACAGTGGACACCAAAAAACCGATCCCCTCCTTTAAAATGGATTGTCCTGCAAACTCCAAAAAGAATGCGCTTACAATTCATTCGAAATAAAGTCGGTATATCGGCTGACTGTTATGTATTAGGTATATCTTATACACCACTCTTAGGAGTTATTATAGTTGCCTCATACTTTTTTGTAAATACTGAATATATCTAATTATCATTTCATATGATTAATTATAACTTTTCGTTGTTTAGGTACTTGTGACAACTAAAAAAGCTGATCCATAAGATCAGCTTCGGGATTTGCTATGCTATTTCTCTTTTGGTGGAACAGCTGGAGCCGCGGTTGACTCTCTCTCAATAAAACGGACAGGTACAACAGACTGCTGTGCCTTTTTCTCCGTGTTTTCGATTTGCTGGACGATGAGTTCAGCCGCTCTGCGGCCAATCTCACTAGAGTCTTGAGCAATTGTCGTAACCGGAACTTCCACCAGTCGGGATATCATATGATCATCAAATCCGATAATAGACAGCTGCTCTGGAATCTTTACCCCCATGTCAATCGCGCTACGCAGAAATTCTACCGCTAAATGATCATGTTCTGCCTGAACCGCTGTAACACCTAACTCCAGCAAACGTTCAACCATTGTTTTATAAAATGTACTGCTATTGCGTTCATCCACCTCACGGTAAAAGTCGGTAATTACCAGTTCCGGATCAACCGGCAGCTGGTGTTCTCTCAGAGCTTTGCAGTACCCTTGGTAACGGTCTCTGACCGAACTCCGATACTCAATGCTGATGCTGGACACAAACGCAATCCGCTCATGCCCGAGATCAATCAGCTTTTTGGCCGCCAGGTAACCGCCTTCCGAATTATCGGAGACAACGCTGGTAACTGGCAAGCTTTCGATATATTGATCAATCGTTACGAACGGATATTCATTCCAGTAAAGAGCGTTAAGCACATCGATATTGCTGATGGTACTCATAGGATATAAAATAATTCCCCTCGAGCCGATCTTCGGAACACGAAGTAGCAGCTCTTTCTCTTTGTTTTTATCCCAGTTACTACTATGGATGCTCAAATAATAACCCTTGGAGTCCAAGTAGTCGGAAGCTCCTTGAATGTAATCAAGTTCATTCGTTACCAAATAAGGCAGTATCATCGAAATGATCGGATTAGGGCTGGAATTAGTCACGCCGGTGTCAGGCAGCAAATTACCGTATCTTTGTTTTTTCACATAGCTGCCGCTGCCGCGTTTCCGATAAATAAGACCTTCCCGTTCCAATTCTATCAATGCACGCTTTGATGTAATCCGGCTGACGCCTGATTGCTCCGCCAACTCTACTTCTGTCGGAAGCTGCTGATCTGCTTTAAAATCACCATTTAGAATCTTTGATTTCAGATCTTCCAGAATTACCATGTATAACGGTTTATTTTTGGATTGCATCGTACATCACTTCCAGTCTGTCCCAATATTCACACTTTTCCATTGATTATAACAACTTTATTGAAATCTATGCAAATTATATACCAAATTAAATGATATAATTGTCTATATTACGGAAAAAAGCCGTCAAAATGTTGACGGCTCCGTCAAGAACTGATTATAAGATTAACCCCAATTTATATAGTAATAACAACTGACAGCCTAATCAGGATTTCGATTGTTTATTTTTCACCCATTCTTTATACTCCGGGAGTGTATATTCATCGGTTTTAACAACGGTCCACGAGTCTGTTTCATGGTTTCGTTGAACGTATAGACTAATGAGAAGCTCTCCTCCAGAAATATCATAATTATCCAATAAGTAAGTAATCTCCGTGTGAACAAGTACAACGGCTTTATTGCTGCCAAGCTTTTTAACTTGAATTCGGTCATTACTCTCTTCGTTATAATTAGCATCCAATAGGTTAAATGATTTTAAGCGATCCAGCTCGTCTTGTTCGATATTAATGCCGGTTTTACGATCCATATGATGTGCTAACTGGGGGAACTGCTTCCATAGAACGTTTATATCTTTCTCAAGGACTGCTTTCGTTCGAAGATATAAATACTCTCTAACCACCCTGATGTATTCGCCCCATTCCGAAGATGAGATGTCCGAAAAATCATCTGTTAATGCACTTGATTTCCCGGATTCTGAAGGAGCAAATGCTGCTGTATCTACCGTACTTTCAATGCTGTTAGTTCGTGTTCCCTTGGTATCATTTCCACAGCCTATCACAAGTGACAGAGCCATACACAACATGACAAGAAGTTTTTTCATAGCTATAAACGACACTCCTTATTGAGATAAGTAGCTATATTTCTCTTCTCTACTTTTACCTCTCATTAGGTTTTACTTCATCGCACCCATAATCAAATGTAAACTGTTCTCTTGTTCATGGGGTTTGAATATGATCATTCTTTGATTAAGGCTGTAATAAATGGCTGTATACTCTGTTTTTATCGTCTTTAAAGCATCTATCGCATATTTCACATTGTAGTTAAACTCGAAGTCATTCCCATTTAAGCTCTCAAGCGTGATGTTTTCATCCAAGTTACCATTTTCACTCTGGCAATATATCTCAAATATTATGGGAGTCGCCGCCTACTAATTGGATGACTTATCTGCAAATTTTTTGCTCCCCGAAGTCCCCCGATAATCAGCCTCTATATTTTTTATCTAAAATCTATTTCTATGTTTCCATGCATTGGAACTGTACATCTGTTCCATGAACTTTACTAAGTAAAGTGTCCCGCTCTACGAACCCATTCTTTTTATATACATTTATAGCTCTTGTGTTAAAAGTGGCAACAGCCAGCCTGAATTGGTCTTGTTTATAACGTTCTTTCATAAATTGCAGCCCTTCCGCCACGAACGAACTTCCCTGCCCATTCCCGGTCAACGATGGTTTCATACCAAGGCCAATATCTAGGCGGTTCTCTTCCACATATATTCCAGCATCATATCCCCCAGGTAGTCTTGCACTATTACCGCAGCAAAAAAATCCAGCTAACTGGTTCTGATGATCAAGAGCAGCATAATACTCACCATTCATTAATTCTTCCATGGACTCATCACTTGAATCAAAGTTATAAAAGTCATAGGGCGCTGGATACTCCCATGTCATTATTGTCTCAGCCATCTGTTTGGTCATCGGTTTAAAGTTATACATCATTTCTGTTCCTTCTCCTTATGTTTGCTTATTCGATATGCTCCTCAACTAACTGTACGATTTCGATATATGGATGATGTTCTGCTATCTTTTCCGCTAACGATCTTACTCCAAAAATTTCGGTGAAGGTGTGGCTACCCACAATTAAATTTATCTTCACATACTGTGCATATTGTACCGTGTATAAGGTTTTTTCTCCGGTAATATACACATCGCATTCCCCGTTAAACGCATCTCGAATCTGGTCCGTGCTATTCCCTGCCCCCGTCACGATTCCTACCCGCTTAATTAGCCGATCTGAATTTTCCCACGACTTTACATCTTCATCAAGCACCGTTTTTACTTTATCTACAAACGTCCCAAATGAGATAGGCGTCGTTAGTTCACCTATACCAGGAATACTTCTTCCTTCTTGATGTGATGAGAGTTGCACCAGACGCTCCATTCCGAGCTCTTTAAATAACGAGTTGCATGTACCAAACGGAGCATAATCCAAAGGTAAATGTACAAATTAACTCCCCAATTCAAATGACGGTATAGTGCTCTACTGTTGGAAAAGGATCGTAAAAATGATGAAGCAGCTTCTTCCACTCCTGATATTCCGGGGAACCTCTGAAACCGATAGTATGATCCTCTAAATGCTCCCACCTTACAAGCAATATATATTTATGATCATCTTCTATACATTTTTGTAACTCGTGATTGATATATCCCTTCATGCTGGAAATGATAGATGACGCCTCTTTAAAAGCAGTTTCAAATGTTCCAGTTAACCCTGTCTTAATTTGTAGCATGGCAACTTCTAATATCACGGTAAGCCACTCCCTTCTCCATTCACTCTAAAATGACAAACCCAGCCTAGAATTATCTTCAGCTGGGTTTTATCTTCGAAAGTACGCTATCTTTGGCATTATTTTTTCTTCTTGTGATAGTGATAACCGGTGCATAGTCCTTTTTGTTTTGATTTTGCTGAACATTTATGCCCTCCATTTTTGTCGGTTCTTCCTGAATGTGCGTAAGCAGCAGATGAAGTTCCGACAAGTACGGCTAGTGCTATAAATAGCATTATGATCTTTTTCATGGTTTCTCCCTCTACTTACCCTATGCATTAGGGTTTATTAGAATCCCCACCATTCTACTATAAATTCCATATCCAGGACATAGTTTTTTTGAAATTCTTACTCCATTTTATGATTTCGCAATACCATATGTATATGATCTTCCCATATCCCATTAATTTTTAAATATTTTTGAGCAAGACCTTCATGATAAAACCCTAGCTGTTGCACCACTTTCAAGGAAGCTTCGTTCCTTGGCATGATGTTAGCTTCAATCCGATGAAGTTGTAATACATCAAACGCATAATTGATCATGCATCTGATCCCCTCTGTCATATAACCTTTGTTGTTCTCTTCCTGATCCAAGCGATAGCCTAGGTGACAAGATAAAAATGCTCCCTTAACAATATTGCTCAGTGCAATGGATCCAATAATTTTGTCCGGTTCATCTATTTTGTACATCCAAACTTTAACCAGTTGTCCCTTTTCCATATTTAATCTATCACTTAAAATTAATTCTTTTTGTGTTTGAGCGGTGTAATAATCAGCGTTTCTGACAACTTCCCACCTCTCTAAAAACTCCTTATTCCTCACGACATAATCTAAGACTTGCATCGCTTTAGATTCGTCAATAGATTTTAGTATTAATCTTTGAGAGTGTAGTTCGATATCCATAATCATCCTCTTTTCCTTAAGCTCTGAAGTTGAGCAGTTTTTATTTTCAATGAAACCCGGCCAATTAGATTGTTTTTGTGACTATATGACAACAAAAAAGAGCTGATCGCAGCTCTTTTTTACTCTTTTCAACGAAGACCTCTGAAATATATCTGTCTCTTCATAATGAGAGGGTATTTATCATTGATGACTCATCCATTAGTGGTTACCTAGTTACAGTTCCTTTTTCATGGAGCAGTGAAAGGATATCCAGCGGTTTCTCAAATTTATATTTTGCAGGTATCGCTTCATGATTTTTGCAACCCCATAATGCCAATCCAAAGTCGATACCCGCATCTCTAGCACACTCATAATCATAAATCGTATCTCCAATATAAATAGAAGACATCGCATCAGCACCGGAAATCTCTAGAAACTTGAATAGTGGTTCTGGATGCGGTTTATGCAGTTCGGTATCGTCAGCACAAACAACATGCGGAAAGTGTCCAGTTAAACCAAACGGTACAAAATCATGTAAAAATTCTTGATCTGTCTTAGACGTTACAACGCCCATTATTACTGACTGTTTCTTCAACTCGTCGAGCAATTCCTTAATCCCACTAAAAACATCTATCGTAGAATAATATTCTTTCATATAGCTGTCCCAGCGGTCTAAAGCTTGATTCATATCGTCAATCCCTAACTGTTGCAATGCATACACCCCAGGAATCCCAAGTGCGAAATTTAGGTCTTTCAGATCGATATCCCTGTCATAATCCACCTTCAACAATTTTTGCAATGAACTCAACACGGCTTGCTCTGTGTCAATCAAGGTTCCGTCAATATCAAATATAAATGTGTTGTACATGAATCGATTCCTCCTTAACATCGTATAAGCGGTTTGAAAGCCTATATGTATGCTAAAGTATGATATCCATTTCAGGTCAACAGCTAAATTGATAAGCGGTGAATAACTCGATATGGTATTTTTTGCTTCTCTCTAGATTTATTTATAATGAGGTTGAAAGCTTGCTCACCCACTTTGACTAATTGATGATCTACAGTAGAAAGACCTAATGCGATTCCAATGGGCTGATTCTCTTGTCCAATAATCGCTAGATCATCAGGTACTTTTAGCTGAATTGAAAGAGCATACTGGTAGAAGCCTCCTGCTACCTCGTCTCCATTAGCATAAACGGCCGTTGGTCTAGGGTGCATGCTTAGCAGCTTCTTTGCTGCGTTACTCCCATCCTCCATACTATAACAATCCGAAATGTGAAGCTCCGGTCGTAATTCACCAAACACGTTCTTGTAAGCTGCAATCGTTTGTTGTGTGCTTTTGCTCTCAAGCCCTCTTGCAGTTGTAAAGGCTACCGTTGTATGCCCCTTCTCTTTGAGCAGTTGAAATACATCTAGATAAGATGAATAACGATCAAGATATGAACATCCTATTTCGGGATGATCGGTATACTCGCATGCAACGATCATTCCATATTTCGTATAAGGAACAATCGATTCCCAATCATTACTTCGTGAAGTGATGATAATGCCGTCTAGCTGTTTATTTTTAAGCATGTTCAAATAACTGATTTCTTTATCTTTATTGTATTTGGTTGGCAGAACCGTAACCGAATAATCCTGCTCAATAGACATATTGAGAATTCCATGTAACAGCTGATCGAACGCCTGATTATTATTGTAGGGTATGATGACACCAATCGTTCTCGTTTCCCTGCGTATTAAATCGATAGCGGCCCGATTAGGCGTATAATCCAATTCATCAATCACTTTCTGAACAGCTGCTCGTTTATCCTCAGATACATACGGATGATTATTAAGCACTCTGGATACAGTCGATACAGACACACCTGCTCGCTTAGCAATTTCGTTAATGTTAGCCATAGAAACCTTCTCCCAATGTAAAATGATCAGCTTCTACCCTCATATCACTGGATATCTGATACCACTTCCATCAATGTAACATAGATGAATCATCTTTGCAGTTTTGCACACCTAATTATTCTTTTTACCATATGTCGGCTCAACATAAAAAACAGGATAAAGCAGTTGCTATTTCTGCCTCATCCCGTTCAACATGATTAAAATTTCTTCTATCACAATTTCCGGTTCATCGTGATGAATATAATGCCCGCTACGACCAGCAATCCGGTGCTTACTTGACGTTGACAGCCGCAGGAAATCACTCTGCAGCCTTTGCTCAACTTCCAATATTTCCTCAGCGGGCCATTCCCCGTCACCTATATCCGGCAGGCCTCGTGTAATAATTGAGAGCGGAATATCGCTGTGCCGGAAATAATCAACGATTTGTTTATAGCTCTGTGGCTTATCGATTTTCTCACTATTTAGCATAGGATTCTCGAAGTATTCCCTATTTTCAGCAGCCAGCTTTTCTGGCAAAACCTTTTCATACGCGAGTTCTTTATATTCAGGCGCCGCATCAACAAGAACTATGCCGGAAATAAGCTGCGGATAAAGGCTTGCATATAACCTGGCGACTAAACCGCCAAAAGAATGTCCCACCAAAATATAGGGTGGTTCCACGTCAAGTGCCAGCAACAGTTCGGAGAGCTCCTCGACCAGATCATGACAAGTTCGTGGTACGGACGCCGCTTGGCTCCTGCCAACACCAGCTCTGTCATAGGAAAAGGTTGACGTTTCCTGCGATATGCGGTCTTGAACCACATTCCATGTCTCATGGCTATCACCTAATCCGGCGATGAAGATGACGGTTGGTGTACTTTTTCGTGTATATTTACTGTACAGTCTGCGGTTATCACAGGTATAGAGACTTTCCATGTAACTACCGCGGATTTCTGAAGCGTTCGTCCCAATCATTTCATACTTATTACGCATTACATACAGCCTCCATCTAAAAAATCAAGTGATGTAATATATTTCTTATTATACAACTCAACACGTCATTAATGGACAGAAAAAAAAGATGACTTCTGAATTCAGTAGTCATCTTTTGAGTGCTTAGTTTGAGGCCTTTTCTATAAATGTAGTTCTCCGTTTATCTTACAAGCTCATCAACTGCTAGCCCTTCCCCAAATACGATTAATCCAATTTTCAAAAAGTCCTACGACTTTATCCAGAAGTAGCCCAGCTACTCCAATAAACAGAATACCTGCCATCACCAAATCAAGTCTCAAGGAATTTCTTGCATCAACGATTAAATAACCAAGACCTGACTGCGTCCCGATCATCTCACCTGCGACAAGAAAAATCCACGCTGTTCCTACAGCAATATGCAGCCCATTCGCAATGTAAGGGAACGCAGCTGGAAAAATGATTTTTCGTAAAAGCTCAAACTTCTTAATCTCGAAATTTTGAGCAACTTTCAAATACGTTGTATCAACTTTTCTTACGGCCGCCACCGTTGATAGCAATACTGGAAAAAAGGCGGCGATAAAAATAATGACGATGGCCGGCATATTGCCAATACCAAACCATAGAACTATAAAAGGTGACCATGCAATCGGAGAAACCGGCCTTAGCACCTGAACAATCGGGTCGATCACTCCCCATAATGCTGGGATTCTCCCAAAAATAAGACCTAAAATAATGGCGGACACAACCGCCGACAGATACCCTGTCAAAAACCGCATTATACTCACTTGAAAATGAACAAACAGGGTGCCATCTTTAACAAGCGATAGGATTCCCTCCCAAACTTGTAGAGGTGTCGGAAAAAGTGCCGAATTGTATTTTCCAATCATAATAATCGCTTGCCATACGGCTATCATAATAAAGAAGCCAATGATTACATTCATCACATTTTTTGTTTTTAGCATCCTTTTCACATCGCTTTATCGCAGATTAACGGACAGTAAATCCCTTTTATGGTTATTTCACTTTATCAAACAAGGAATTATCTACAAAGTCTGCATAAGATGGCGGATTATTCTGTAAACCCATCTCAACAAGATTTTTTGTTAACTCCTCGTAATCTTCTTCATGGATTCTTAAATCATCATAAGCAATCCATTGAAAGGATAAATCCATAACGTCTTTATTCACTTTCATATAATGTGCTGACATTTCATGTGTTTGTGCATCCTTTAGCTCAGCTGCCTCACCAGCTTTCACATAATAATCAACCAACTCTTGAGCAATCTTATTTTCTTTGTCAATAAATTCACCGCGCAGCACTAGTGCACAATCAATGGAGTTCTGCCATATCTCATTATCCTGAAAAAGCACCTTCCCTTTATCAATCGCCACTGAAGCCGCTCCAAAAGGTTCTGCAACTACATATCCTGCAATTCTGCCCTCAGCTAGGGCCGCCGGCATTTCAGCTGGCGGAATCTCAACTGGATTTACTTCGCTGTACTGCAGTCCATTTTGTTTAAGCATTTGGTATAACAAAATATTATGGGTTGAGAATTTATGAGGAATCGCGAAATTTTTGCCTTTTAAATCTGCGACACTGTTAATATCTTTTGCGGTTACAAGTACGTTCCCATCCCGATGGCCTAAGGCGACTGCCTTTAGATCAATCCCTTGCTCTTTCGCCTTCATGGCCAAGGTAACAAGCATGGAAGCTCCGTCAATATTACCTGTGTTTAGGGCATCTACAAGTTCAGGCCACGAACCAAACTTCACGAGTTCAAGATTAAAACCGCTATACTTTTCCTGTTCCTTTTCAATATACAAAGGTACTGCATGGGTAATCGGCAAATATCCGATTTTAATCGTTCGTTGTTCACCTTGGGCACTTCCAGAGGATTTGTCGTTTCCTCCCGCCCCACAAGCAGCCAGCGTAAATAGCAAAACTGCAGATAGAAAGAAAAATGCTCCTGATCTAATGATCCTTTTCATCGAAGTTCTCCTTTTCGATTAAATATTAAACTCGATTGGTTTGTCAGGTCGGCTGAAATGGAATTCCTCAAAAATAATATTCCGATAATGCTGAAAATCACTGTCGCTGCGGTCTCGAGGCTTCGAGAGAGAGATGTTTATTTCTTTATGAATGTGCCCCGGATTGGGATGCATAAGAAAAATCCGATCTGACAAATAAATGGCTTCATCAATATCATGGGTAACCAGAATGGTCGTTGTTTTTTCCTGACGCTGGATACGGAGAAGCTCATTTTGTAAATAGTAGCGATTGAACGTATCCAACGCCGCAAATGGTTCATCCATCAGAATCACCTCGGGTTGTAGTGCAAGTGCTCTGGCAATGCCCACCCTCTGTTTCATTCCTCCAGACAGCTCATGGGGAAACAGGTTTTCTTTCCCTTGTAATCCCACCAACTCCAAGTAATGAAGTGCCTTTTCCTTTCGTTCTGCAGAATGAAGTTTCAAACCTTCCAGACCTAATTCAACATTTTTAAGAACAGATCGCCAGGGGAGTAGGCCATAATCTTGAAACAACATGATACATTTACGATTTGCCTGATCCACTAGCTTTCCGTCGAGCAACACTTGGCCTTTATCGGCTTTTTCAAACCCTCCAATGATATTGAGAAGAGTACTCTTACCGCAGCCGCTTTCCCCTAAAATAGATATGATTTCACCTTGTTTTACTTCAAGCGAAATGTCCGCTAGAACAGGAATTTCTTGATTCTTATTTCTAAAGCTCTTGCTCAAATTTTCAATTTTAATAATCTCCGGTTTTTGTAACTCCACTCTTTCTACCTCCCCTGATAATCGAGCTATGTAGTCATCTATAAAAACCAGATCCGATAAACAACCTTTACAAAACTTTTTAATCCCTATAAGAATAGTGTGATTTAATTGATGTAAGTCATTTTATTATACTTTGTTCATTTTTTCAATCATATCGAGAAACTATTTTTAAAAATGCTAAAAAAGCCGGGAGCTAATGCTCTCCGGCTTTTTGAAAATTATCTTCAATGGGAACCACTTTGATATGTTCAACGCGTTCCCCTGTTTTTTTATTGTAATAAGCGATTCCCACCTCTTCTTCCGTAGTGGAATCAACCAGCTTTTTATAACATTTTTTCAAATGACTGCTACCCCAAATAATAAGGGAATTGAAGACGTCCTCTAACTCTTCGCCGCTTTTTGTTAACGTATAACGGTACCGAGGTGGATGTTGCGAATATAGTTCTGCTTTAATAAGTCCTTCTTCTTCTAGATATTTCAGTCGCTCAGATAAGAGATTTGAGGAAATTCCATCCAGCTCCTTTTTTATTTCATTAAACATTGTATGTCCGTTCAAAATTTCATGAGCAACCAATAAGGTCCACCGATCTCCGATAATATTGAGTGACTGAGCAATGTTGCACGGAATATTATATCTCGTTTTCATTAGGTAATCCCTCCATTATTTCGTTCATTTTATCATAAAATTAATTATTAAAACAAAGTTGTATTTTTGAACTGAGTATAATAATATAACTTTAAGTAATCTAAATCATATAAAAGCGAGGGGTTTACTATGGGACTTTTCTTAATTGAATCATCTTTAAAAGAAATTGTGTCAACTAAAGAAGATTTGAATCAAAAGGCTTCTGCACTTCAAGCGAAACTAAATGAACAAAATTCATCTTTAATCGAACTACAAGTATCGAAAGATTTCTCTCGTTCTTTCTTCATTGTTGAAGCGGAAGATCAAAATACGGCGACTGACATATTGAATGCAGCTGGTATTTCAGTACAACTTGTAAAAGAGGTTCGTCTTGTGGGGAAAGAGCTTGGAGATGTGAAGCAGAACAACGATGTGGTAAACTATTTGGTTGAATGGAATATACCGGAAAACATAACGATGGATCAATATTTGGCCAGAAAGAAAAAGAACTCTGTACATTATCAAGAAGTTCCAGAAGTAGCGTTTGCAAGAACCTACGTGTGTGAAGATATGACAAAATGCCTCTGCTTCTACGATGCACCTGATGAAGCAGCTGTTAAGCGAGCACGCGAAGCTGTCCAAACACCAATTGATTCGATTACAGAAATTCTTACAGATGAGCGTTGAGCGCATAAGCAGTCCAAATAGAGGCAGTAAATCAGATATCTGATTTACTGCCTCTATTTTCAACAATGTTGCTATTCCTTCGAAAAATTCAATGTCAAAACATGGATTGATGGTTGTTTTTTTCTATACAGTATAATAAAATAACTTAAAACCAACTAAATTGATGGGAAATAACTATTTTGACCACAACAGGAGTGGTAATTATGTTTAGGGACGTTGTCGAAAAGAAACACACGCTCGAAAGGGTAATTGAAGAAGAATTAAAACCTTATGTAAAAAAAATAGATGTTGAGGCTTATTACGCAGATCGCTTTCTAAGAAAACTTGGTGAAGCTGGATTGCTGTCATCCACGAATAAGTCTCAACAGGAAATTTTATTGAGTGAGATGCGTGTGGTAGAAGAAACCGCAAAAATATGCATGACCACTGCTTTTTGCCTCTGGTGCCACCTCGCTGCTCTAACTTATGTACGCCATACAAGTAATGAAACATTGAAAAATAAGTTTCTGTCATCACTCGAGAGTGGGGATATTTTAGGCGGAACAGGCCTGTCCAACCCGATGAAATATTATGCTGGACTTGAAAAACTGCACTTAAATGCGAAACCGACAGAGGGTGGTTATATTGTTTCCGGTGTTCTCCCCTCTGTTTCCAATCTTGGCGAGAAGTCGCATTGGTTTGGTGTCATTGCGGGTGTAGATGAGAACAAACTCATTATGTGTTTCATCCCTTGTGATGCAGAAGGATTAAAGCTGAAAGAAAAAGTCGAGTATCTTGGCGTCAATGGTAGTGCAACATATGCTTGCTCCTTTAATGAAGTATTTGTGCCTAATGAATTGGTTTTGTCTGAAAATGCATCTGCGTTTGTGGAACAGATTCGGCCCGCCTTCATTTCATATCAAATTCCACTTGGCCTCGGTGTGACACAAGCTTCAATCTCTTCAATTGAAAGAGTGGGGCAAAAGCAAAACGGCTGTAATCGTTTCCTAAAAAAACAATCATGTGACTTGCAAGAGGCCGAACGTCAATTACAGGAAAAGGTTAAAGACTTGTTCAGTAATGAAACGCTGAATTGGAAAGAGGTTGCTCAAATTCGCCTTGAAACCGTATATCTTACACTTGAAGCTGTTCAAGCCAGTATGCTTCACAATGGTAGTGCAGGATATTTAAGAGACAGCGCACCCTCACGCAGACTTCGCGAAGCATATTTCTTTGCCAATTTGACACCAACTGTGAAACACTTGGAAAAAGTTCTTCATTCTTAAAAAGAAAGTCATACGTTCCATCACCTTGATGGACATTAAACTAGCCCTTTTATGAAATAATTTAAGCCTTTAAGATAAAATGATCCTTTCATGAAAATAAGTGACCATGGCTATTTACTAAGAAATTAAAACAGCCAAACGATTGAAACAATACGCTTGGCCGTTTTAATTTCTATGCATTTTACTAATAGACTTGATTCAAACTAATAGGTCCTAGACTACCATAAGATCCTTGGAATTCTCCTTTAAGTACATAAGTTCCTGGACTAAGATAACCTACTGAATACTCGACAGGACTTGAAGAGGTTGGCCCAATATTTGCGGTAATCGAGAAGACTTTATTAAGTTGACCGGAGGGCCCTTTGGAATAAAGCGATAACTCAACGGTTTCATTCGTAGAGCTCCAAAGTCCAACACTTAATTTATATTGAGCAGATTGGCTAACTGTCAAATCATGTGATGTTGCAGTATAGGCAGCAAATGCGCTAGTAGAGAAAGAGAAGCACGCTAGTAATAAGATCATCACTACTTTTTTCATTAAATTCACCTCCCTTCTTGTTATGAAGTATCAGTAGGGAAAAGGTATGTGGTCAGATTAAAAAGTAATATTTTAACTATTATATCAAAACCATGATTTAATGCATATATATTAAATTTCCGAATTATAAATTCCCATAAGTAACCTCCTCCATGAAATTAGCAATTCATTTTGGTTTCTTTCCGGGGAAACTGTATACCCCAATCATGAAATAATGTTATTAATTCATTGGTTGTGTTGGCAATAAACTTCTCTACTACTTCTTCCGAAAAATAGATCGGCTTAATCTTAGGCTCATTCCTAACGTCCTGAAGCCATCCTATCTTTAAATCTCTGTATTGATTTACTTCATCCTCTGTGACTAATGGTTCTACTAAATATGCTTCTGACTGCTGCAATCTATGAATCGCGTTGTGAGCTCCATTCTCAGATCTCAGCAAATTAAACTCTAATTGGCTCATTTCACGATTATATGTTTTCCTAATGTCTTTTCTATCTCCGCGGTATTCTCTTTCAAATTCAACATAAACACTCTCAGTCCACCTTAAATCTGCGTAAATATGAGCAAAGTAACCCAGGATAAAATCCTTCCAATTTTGTTCCGTGTTAACACTCAAATAACGCAAACAGTTCTTTTTTATAATCTCGACATCTGGAAGTATGTCTTCACTCACAAAATGAGTAACTCCTTTTTCTTTTCTGGTCACATGTTCTCTCATATGTATCGCGTCTGGTGCAATACTGCCCAATAGAAAATGAGGAGAAGGATTGGATAGAGACAGTCGTATAGCAATTGCAAAATGAACCATTGGCCAAGGCAATTGTGTTTACCTCCTTTATATTTCTGCCATCGAAAAATTTCACAAAGTATATATTCATTGTTAATGCGTTGTTAGATGAAACAGGTATCCCCGTGATATTCTCGAAAATCTATCATTTCAATTTAACTGTCGTGATTACTAAATTATGTATCGCTCCCAAGAATCCATTTAACCGCATCTTGAATATGATCTGCAATATAATCGGGTTCAACATCAATCCATCTGTCTCTATACGTATTCAGTGATTCTTCCCCCCAGCCGGTCTTTACAAGTATTTTCTTAGCTCCAACAGCATGTGCAGCCATCATATCCGTGTCTCCCACATCACCTATGACAACACATCTGGACAAATCCAATCCATACTTTTCAGCTGCTGTTCGTAACATCCCTGTTCCCGGCTTTTTACAATCACATTTTTCGCTACTTCCATGTGGGCATATAAAAGCATCATCAAAACCGTATTCATCAAACTGTCGTTTAAATTCCTCTATGGTAGCTTGTCCTCGTGAGATCCTATGCTGATTCGTAAAAGCAAATACCTTTAACCCTGCTTCTTTCAGTTCGTGAATCGCTTCTTGAGCACCTTGGTACAGTGTAAAATCTCTCGGATGAATAAAATGCCCCGTTCCACCAATCGTACCATCTCGATCGATAAATACAGCTTGATAACATTTCATCACATATACCTCCCATGGAATTGCTAATAAAGATGCGAATACCCAGCTTTGTTTTCCTTTCGCCTTCGATTATACATTGTTTCAAAACTTATCGGTATGCACAAAAAAACCGGCCGTTAAAGGCCGGAAATAAGAAATATCTGCGTCACTTTTTCTTATTAATGGAATATTATGCAAAGTAGCTCATATAATCATCACTGGTAAGCCAGTCTCCACTGATTCATTGGCAGCCAGAGTTACTTCAAGTGTTCGCATAGCTTCTTCGTATGGAGCAAGGATCAGACTGTCATCCCCAGTCTCAATAGCGCGGATAAATGCATCATCCTGTTGCTTATAAAAATTTCCTGTTCCCTCCCACGTTGTCGTTCTTCCCGGTTCGGTTATCGTAAGCTTCATGCCGTCAATGGAGAGGCGGAAATCCCGGCCCATAATCTCGAAGGACGACCGGTCATCCGGCTGCGGTAGAAAACCAGTATCGATATGTCCAAGCGCTCCGGATGTGAAGACGAGATTAACGGAGGCGGCATCCGGCGTGGTAATACCCGGAACATCGCGATTCAGCAGCAAGGCCATATCTGCATACACTTTTCGAACTCCACCAGCCAAGTACACCATCAGATCTACATTATGCGTCGTCTGCTCGACAAGCTGACCGCCCGATTTGGCATGGTTGATCCACCAAGCTGAAGGAGGTAAGCCGCCGAAACGGTGTGCACGTACCATACCGATTTCTTTTCCAGCTAGATACTGTTTCGCACGCTGCACTGTTTCCATGTATCTCAGACAATATCCTGTGCTTGTCAGTATTCCCGCTTCCGATATGACTGCTGCTTTCTGTCTCACCTGTGCCATGTTTAGACCAAGCGGCTTTTCCACAAGGAGATGGATGCCCTTTTGTGCAGCCTGTTCTTCGATATCGTTGTGCGCAAATGGAGGTACACATATAAACAGCGCATCCAAGTTCTCCTTCTCCAACATGCTGCTCACCTGAGTGTAAGCCGCGGCTCCATATTGATTGGCAGCCGTTTCAGCCAGATTCGGTACGATATCACATATGGCAACCAACTCTGCTTTTTCATTTGCATGAATATGTTTAAAATGTTCTGCAGCGATAACCCCTGCACCGACAACGCCTATGCGAATCATTGACAGTCCCCCTTGGTTATTTCAGATTGGCCGACCATTTTTCTGCACGTGCTTGCAAGTCATCCAGGAACTTCTGGATATCCGGTGCATTACCTGATGCTGCCTGGCTAATAAACCCGTTCACTGCTGGTGCGATATCACTCATATAGAATGGATTGGCCTCATCCATCAATTCAGAGTGACCGACTTCTGCAATCTCAAGTGCCTTTTTCACAAATTTATCTTCGGCTGTCACAAAATCAGCATTTTTCAGTGTAGGCGTATAAGAGAAAGTCTCATACATATATTTTTGAGTCATATGACCAGAAAGGAATTTCAACACTTCCCATGAAGCATCCACATCCTTTGCATTTTTCGCCATGACAAACGGATCCACAGCAACCCAGCCTTCACCCTTTGGCCCCATGTTCAATACCGGTTCAAAACGGTCTAACAGCTCTTTATTCTGCTTGGAACGGTATTCACTCATCGAAGAGCCACCCGTAGAATCCAGGGCGATGGCGATATTGTTCTTTTCCAGACCAAAGTTCTCAGCACCTTGAGCATTCACAAAACCTGCCGGCGGAAGTGCTGCCGCTTCTTTGAGCCATTCCATCACTTTTACCATCTCAGGTGTATTCAAATGCCACTTGATATTCTTGGTGTCCTTCAGGGAACCTTCTGCACCTTTTGCGCCAAAAGCCAAGGTAAGAGCTACGAATGTCGATCCATTGAGCGAGTTACCACTCCAGTACACTCCAAAATTGTCTTCTCCCGTTTTTGGATTTTTACCGGTCATTTTTTTAGCCTTATCCAATATTTCTTCTGGAGTCGCCTTCGCAGATAACACTTCGACTCCCCAATCTTCAAACAGTTTTTTGTCGTAGATCGTCATTCTCCGCCCGAGAACTGCAGGAATACCGAATTGTTTAGCTCCATCAGGTGATTTGGTACTATAGGAGTTGTTCATAATGCCTTCCAAATAAATCTTCGGGTCAAATGATTTATCTTTCTCGATCAAGTCATCCAGGTCACGCAGCAGTCCTTCCTGGTACCATTGGGAGGCAAAAGCTCCGCCTGTGTAGAGTATATCTGCATCTCCAGAGAGCAGCATCGCCGATTGTTTCGCCTTCACGTTCTCCCACGGAATCTGGTAAATCTCGAGCTTAATGTTCGGGTACATGATTTTGAACGTTTTATCCAGATATTCATTCAGGCCAATCGTCGGATTTCCTGTCAATGCATCAATCCCGTTTTCGAGCTGCCAGCCGGCCAATGCAACGCGAACCATGCCAGACATATCTGACACTTTTTCAATTTTGACGCCGCCAGTTACATCCTTCCCTGAGCTACCCGAGCATGCGGCCATTGTAAACACGAGCATGAAGGACATAATGAGCAACAATGCCTTTTTCATAACCTTAACACCTCCAAAAGTAATAGACTTTCTATTTGCTCTTTACTGCTTGATACCGGATAAAGCAATGCTCTCGATGATATAACGCTGAAGGAATAAATATACGACAACGACCGGAATAAGACTTATCGTCGTCGCGGCCATAATGATAGCAGGCTGCTGATTAATACCATTGTTATACGTGAACATGGCCAAACCGATTTGTATGGTGTATTTAGCAGCAGTCTTCAAAATAAGCAGCGGCCACAGCATATCATTCCAGACACCAAGAAACAGCAATATGACCATGGTTGCGATAATCGGTGTACACAGCGGCAGGTAGACCCGGCTGAACACGGTGATTTCCTTGGCTCCATCCAGCACGGCTGCTTCCCTTAAACTGCTCGGCAGCTGGTCAAAGAACGCTTTGGCCAAAAATGTTCCAAATGCATAGTTCATCGCAGGAAGATAAAATGCCAGATAATTATCAACAAGACCTAACTTGCTGAAGAGCAAATACTGTGGAATCATCGTCATCTCGAATGGAATCATCATCGTGCTCAGTGCGAGTAAGAGCACTAGGTTCGCCCCTTTGAAGCGGAGCTTGGATAAGGCATAGCCCGACAACAAGGCCGAAAGCGAACTAATGATAATGACCCCACCGCTGACAATGACTGAGTTACCGATATATTTGAACATTTTAATATTGGTAAAAGCCGCTTCGAATGTCCTGATCGACGGTTCCTCGGGCCAAATCTTGGGCGGAAACGATATATTAAGCCGCGCTCCCCAATCGAAGCTCGTTACAAGCATCCAGAGAAACGGCACAATCATTAAAAACGAGCCTAAAAACAGAACAATGGTCAGTATAAGCTGACTTAAAGATATCCTTTTGCGGCGAACGGTTACTTTGGGTATTACTGTATCGGCCATGATTTCCCTCCTATCCTTTTTACTGACGGTTTCTCACTTGTTCAAATACGGTCCTTGTGTTAATCCAGACTGTCTTTACGTCGGTTAAGCAGCATGAGAAATACCGTCAGCACGAGGATTATTAGGAACAGCAGATAAGACACTGCCGTGGCAAGCCCCATCTGTGAAGCCAGAAATGCATTGCGGTAAATATACAGCACGACCGTCATCAGACTGCCTCCAGGATTACCGGCTGTACCTCCGATCAACCAAACGTCTGTAAATCTTTTCATACCACCGATGGTTCCCATAATGAGCATAAAGACAAATATTGGCCGCAAGTAGGGAATGGTAATATAGAGCCACTTACGGTACGTTCCCGCTCCATCCACTTCTGCAGCTTCGTATAGATCACGGGGAACACTTTGCAATCCAGCCAAAAAAATGATCGTGTTATAGCCAAGCGCACCCCATAGGCTCATCAATACAATGCTGTACCGGGAAACCTCCGGATTCGTAAACCAGCCAACCGGCTCAAGACCGATAAAACTGATCACGAAATTGATCAACCCTTCCTTTGAAGGAAAGAACAAGAATGAGAATAACAGGCTTGTTGCGACTCCAGATACTACGTTAGGCAGAAAGTAGACCGCTTTAAAAAAATTTTTTCCCAGATGCCATTTCAAATTGTTGATCAGACTTGCGAGAATGAACGACAGGGCAATGCCAAGCAGTACGGACCAGATGCCCATCACAAAGGTGTTTGTAAGCGCTTGCCAAAATAAGGAGTCTTCTAAAGCATAACTGTAATTGCTCATACCTACCCATTTTCCATTCAAAGCAAGGCCTGATGTCTGGTGAAAACTCATAAACAGTGCAGCAAACATCGGATAAATGGCAAAAGCAAGCACACCGACAATCAAAGGAGCACTAAACAAGTAACCCATCCAATCATTACGTGTAAATCTGAACTTCCTCTTGGACATAGTCCTTTGATTGGATAGGTATTTCCCTTCTGGGGTGGATGACAAACAGCCCCTCCTCCTCTCTAGATTGAGATCCGGATTGAATGACGAATGGATGTACACTCGCTCTAATCCATTCTGTAAATGGTTATGTGGACAAATCCGGAATATGTTGTTTTTTTATACGCCAATTTATTTCTATAACCAAAAAACCTGCGAGAATTCCGCAGGTTTTGGTTGTAATTTCCTCCTTCCTGCGGATCTTTTTTATAACAGCAGGCTTATTGTCAGCAGATTAAACAAGGCCAGCGGCAGAATAGGATTGAAAGGGGCAATAGGTCCCGGAGGGTTGAAACCAGGGGAAAATCCCGGAAAGAAACCACGCATGTCGTCAAGTGGATCCATGCTCAAATACACAAAATCCACATCCACCCCTACTACCACACCCACAATAATCTCATTATGCACCGTGTGGACTTGCACTTTTCGATTGACCATGTTATTCATCGCATGATGTACTTTTTCCTTGTGTTGTTTCATTAAATGCGCGGTATGTTGGTCGCATTGGTAAACGACATGATGACTCGGGTATGTTGTTGTCATATGTTCACTCCTTTTATCGTCCTTACCCTCATTGTATGCATACGCCCAATACAGGGTGTATGCCTATTATTAACATAAAGAAGGGGTTGTCCCCAAGTCATCACAGATGACCAGAAGACAACCCCTTTTTTTGTTATATAAAAATCATTTTAAAATCCGATTTGCGCCATTATATTTAGGTCCCCAATAGGAGCTGTTTATGCTGTCAATTGTTACTCCGCTGCTAGTGGCAGAAATAAATTTATTATCACCGATATAAATGCCTACATGAGATGTTGAAACTTTGTTAGTAATGAAAAATACGAGATCCCCTTGTTTTAAATTGCTCTTTGACACCGAAGTTCCGTAATTGTCATGCATCGACACGGAGCTATGAGGCAAGCTGACACCCATTTTACCATACACATACTTCACATAACCCGAGCAATCAAATCCGGTGGATGGCGAGGCACCTCCCCAAACGTATTTGGTCCCAAGGTATTGTTTAGCTAGTGATACAGCCTGATTTCCTTGGGAAGTGCTTGGAGCTGTCCAGGCAGGAGGATAATTTTTTCCATCCGTACTGATGATAGCAATTTTGTTTTTAGAGTCCCACTTCAAAGAATAGCCAAACGTTTCTGATACAAACCGAACGGGAACAAAAGAACGGCCATCGACGATCCGCATGCTCGTGTCCATGACAACTTGTTTAGAACCGACTAAAGCAATATTGGAACCGGATTTTAGTACGATGGTGGTGTTTCCCTTTTTAATCGTTACTTTAGAGCTCGTAGAACTAATCTTTTCATAGTTTACGGTGGAGCCCATTTTTTCTACGATCATTCGAATAGGCACCTGAGTGAATCCTTTACTGTCAATAAACGGCTGCTCGTCCGGAAAAGAAACTAAGGAATCGTTAATTTGTACCTTAATGGAAGAAGTAGCAGCGCTCGCTGGATCAGAGCTAAGTACGAGAGTCGAGGCGACAATGGCCCCTGAAAGTAAAACCGATTTCAGTAAGTTATTCATGATGTTTTCCTCCCTGTTGCTTCCGAGGTTAGTTGACGGATTCGGAAAGAGGTATTTCCTAGTTTATATTTTCAAATAAACATTCACCCCAAATAAAGCTCCCCCGTACCAAACGTTATGCTCGTCTGGATTCAGCACTTAATAAACCAAGTTAACCATTATAAAGTAACATACCCAGCTCTTTGATATAGGTCGAAATTGTGTCCATTTTATGAAATTATGAACAGATTGTAACTTTTAGAGCGAAATTGATACTTTTTCGATACTTATAGTACGTGTTCAAAAAGGTCGGTTTTCAGCACCGAAGCATATGCTTCCGATGTGCGTTTTTTCAAAACGCTTGAGTTGGATGAAGCTAGGGACTGAGGAGCGGAGCTGCACGTTTTCGTAGAAAACGTCTTCGGAAGCATCAGCTGTTTTGGGTACGTGAGCACCTAAAATGTTTCCGGAGGAAACATACTTCGTAAGCATCCACTTAGGACCGGCTGAATTCAAGATTCGATGCCGAGCCCACTTCCTGATTCACTTCGTGATCAAAAGCGGACTTTTTGAACAACCTCTTATAACAATTCGGACTTCACCATATACATATATAATGAAAACCTCGCTTGACTTTTTCCAAAAAGAAACCGTATATTAATGTCATACCCTCTTAATAAGGAGAGATTTTGATGTCGGTGGTCGTTCTTAACTAACCAAATTTCATATGATTGGAAAAACCCTTTTTTTCATGGCCTGAAAAGGCTATGTTTATTTTCTTATGGTTTTTTCCATCTGTGTAATTAGTTAAGAACAACGGATATCAATTGAAGCCCGGGAGGTCTATCCTGTTTTGGCGTCTTTTCATCCGTGCTGAGTTCAGCACGGATTTTTTGGTAAATAGGACTGCGTACAGTAAGTGCTGGCAGCTCTATTTCCTATGGAGACGATCAATTTCAAGGCGGACTGACTAAAGGCAGAGAGTGAACCTACGTTCATTCTCTGCCTTTTTTTGTTTTTCACGGGCTCTTTCAGGCAAATATACACCAATACAAAGGAGTTTGATCACAAATGAATTTAGCTACAATGAAATTACTGCAATTCGACAAGGTCCAAACCGAACTGGAACGCTTTGCCGTCTCATATCTCGGGAAAAATCACATTCGTGAAATGACCCCTCTCACCCAGCTCAAGGTAATCCGGCATAGGCTGGATGAAACTTCTGAAGCCAGTACACTACTCCGTGCTGGGGCAAGTATACCCATCCCTTCCTTGGAGGGAATAGAACCTGTTCAACAGCTGCTGGGGACCGGTTATGTGCTTAGTGAACGCGACTTCGGCCATATCCAACAATTCCTACGCAGCTGCAGGCAGCTCATACGTTATATGGCCACCAAGAGCGAAATTGCTCCAAAGATAGCCTCATACGCCACTTCAATGTATGAACTCGCTTCATTGCTCTCAGAAATCGAACGCTGTATTTATAGCGGCCGTGTTGTTGATGGTGCAAGTAAGGAGCTTGCGAGAGTCCGCAAAAAAATCGCTGTATCTGAAGAGCGAGTCAAGCGAAAACTCGACAGTTTACTCAGCAAACACCGAGCCATCATGCAGGAAAGTCTGGTCAGCAAACGTAACGGCAGGTATGTTCTGCCCATCAAGAAAGAACACCGCAAGCAAGTTAACGGGGTCGTGCTGGATGAATCGGCAAGCGGACAAACGGTTTATATCGAGCCTAGTGATGTCGCAAGCCTCCAACATGAGCTGAGCTTTTTGCAATCCGAAGAAACCCGTGAAGAGACCAAAGTGCTCAGTGCATTGACCGAAACGGCTGAGAGATACAGTCACGAATTGAAGCTGAATGCAGATACTGTCGGAATGTACGATTTTATTATCGCGAGGGGTAAATACGCCCTGTCCATCAGCGGACGAAACGTGGAACTTAATGATCAGGGGATCATTGCGCTCAAGCAGGCCACCCATCCTCTGTTGGGGCCAGGTATGGTCCCACTGGATTTTGCAATCGGTCGTAACTACAAGTCCCTGATCATAACAGGTCCAAATACAGGCGGTAAGACATTAACACTCAAAACCGTTGGTCTATTAACCATGATGGTTCAGTCGGGTCTGCTCATCCCTGTTCAGGAAGGCAGTCAATGCAGCATATATGAACAGATTTCAGTCGATATCGGAGATGGTCAAAGCATTGAACATGCGCTTAGCACCTTTTCGGCTCATATAAGAAACGTCAATCATATTTTACAAACCGCCAATGACAAAACGCTGATATTACTGGATGAAATGGCTTCAGGCACGGATCCTGGAGAAGGTATCGGCCTCTCGATCGCCGTGCTGGAAGAGCTGCATCGCCGCAGGGCTACGGTTGTCGTTACGACTCACTTTACAGAAATCAAAAATTTTGCACGTATAACTCCTGGGTTCGAAAACGCACGAATGGAGTTTGACACAGAGACACTTGAACCGAAATACCGGTTGAAAATCGGAGAGGCCGGACAAAGCTATGCTTTTGTCATTGCTGAGAAATTGGGGATTCCTTCAGCAATCATTGCACGTTCCCGAGAAATTTCTGAAGCTGGTGTAGGACATGACAATACGATGTTCCCAAGTTACAACGTCTCCACGAATGAATCCCATACAGATGAGATTCATGTGCCTGCTAATGAAGACAATCCGGAAGATGTATCTATTGAGGAAAGTCACAGTCCTGATGAGGATGATTTCTCTGATCAATCAAGTCACGATGTAGAAAAACGATCCGAGGAAACGCCTCACAGCGAAGGTCGAATTCATGAGAAAGATCATAGCTCGAAATCCACTAATTATGAGCTCGGAGACAGCGTGTACGTATCGTCCTTGAACAGGACGGGTATCGTCTGTGAAACTCAAGATTCGCGCGGTATGGTTGGCGTGATGATCCAAAAACAAAAGATCAAAATCAACCACAAACGCCTCACACTGCATATTGCAGGTAAAGATCTGTATCCTGAAGACTATGACATGGATATCGTTTTTGAGAGTAAAGAGAACCGCAAGAAACGGAAGTTGATGAACCGAAAGCATGTCGAGGGACTAACCATTGAAATAAAACCTGAATCCTAAAGGAGGACATAACTATGATAAGAACAGAAAAAATCCAGGATTACACCCAAGTAGAACAACTGCTGAAAAACGCGTTTAAGAATGAGGCTGAGCCTCGACTTGTTGAACGTATCCGTGACACCGAAGACTTTATTCCGGATTTGTCCATCGTAGCCGAGGCAGATGGACAAATTACCGGGCACATCATGTTCAGCTTAACTGAAGTATTAGATGATGATCAATCATATCAAGTAGGTTGTCTCGCCCCTCTCGCCGTTGAGCCGACCTTACAGCGTAAGGGGATTGGCGGGGCGTTAATTCGAGAAGGTCTGAACAGATGCCGGCAATTCAACATCCCGTTAGTATTTCTGATCGGTCATCCTTCGTATTATCCGCAATTTGGATTTGTTAAGGCAGGTGATTATGGCTTTCAATTGAAACAGTTCGAGGTTCCGGAAGAGGTCTTTATGGTTTACGAAATCGAGGAAGGTGCTCTACACCGTTTCAAGGGCGAGCTCTGCTATTCCGACGCCTTTTTGGAAATGGAATGAATCGCTTCAATAAATAAAAACAACAATCCTTCATCAATCAGCGCCATAACCAGATTTGTGGCAATGTCGGCGGTAAATGTTGTACAATAAAGCTTAAATGACAATTTGAAGGATGGTTTTCAACATGTATTTAGCTGATGATTGGAAAGATTATGAAGTTATAGATACCGGAGGCGGAGAAAAGCTCGAACGTTGGGGCGATGTTATTCTGCGCCGCCCGGATCCGCAAATTATTTGGCCGCTCAACAATGACAGTAGTGTATGGAGAAACGTTCACGGCCATTATCACCGGAGCTCATCGGGCGGCGGAAGCTGGGATATGAAGAAGCAGCTTCCTGAGCGTTGGAACATCTCCTATGACCAGCTTAAATTTCACATCCGTCCGACGAGCTTTAAGCATACCGGTCTGTTCCCTGAGCAGGCTGCTAACTGGCGCTGGATGATGAACAAAATTTCGGACGCCGGTCGTCCAATCCGTGTGCTCAATCTGTTCGCATACACTGGAGGAGCAACCGTTGCTGCAGCTTATGCTGGCGCACAGGTAGTTCATGTAGATGCAGCAAAAGGCATGGTACAATGGGCGAAGGAAAACGTGGCTTTGTCCGGTCTATCAGACCGCCCTGTCCGCTTCATCACGGATGACGTATTCAAATTCGTACAACGTGAGCAGCGCCGCGGGAACAAGTATGAAGCTATCATTATGGATCCCCCATCCTACGGCCGGGGTCCAAGCGGAGAAACTTGGAAGCTCGAGCAAAGCTTGTATCCATTCTTGGAAAGCTGCCTCGATATCCTGTCAGATAATCCGCTCTTCATGCTGATTAACTCCTATACAACGGGTATTTCACCTACCGTGCTTAAAAATATGCTGTCCATGACCATGCAGCCAAGATACGGCGGCAGCATCAGCGCTGGCGAGATCGGCCTGCCGATCACCAACTCCGGACTTAATCTGCCTTGTGGAATTCTGGGACGCTGGGAGTCGTAGAGTATGAATGATCAGAAAGCCAATTATCCTGAGGTACCGATTGTCTATGAGGATAACCACGTGCTTGGAGTCAGCAAGCCCGTAAATATCCCTTCACAGGAGGATGCCTCCGGTGATGCAGACATGCTTACGATACTCAAAGATGACATCAAGGTCCGGTACAACAAGCCAGGTAACGTGTACCTTGGTCTCGTTCACCGACTGGATCGCCCAGTCGGCGGTGCTATGGTATTTGCCAAAACCTCCAAAGCGGCCTCCCGCTTATCGGAGTCTGTCCGCAGCAGAAGCTTCCGCAAACTATACGCAGCGGTAGTGCATGGCAAGCCCAAGCAGCCTTCCGGCAGACTGGTAGATACGCTGTACAAAGACAGCCGCAGCAACACGGTTCGCGTTGTCCCTAAAGGAACAGAAGGCTCCAAGGAAGCGATACTCGATTATACGGTGCTTGCGACTGAAAACGGTATGAGTCTCGTTCTAGTGGAGCTTCATACAGGGAGACCTCATCAGATTCGGGTTCAGTTAAGCCATGCAGGCTGGCCATTGTATGGTGATCAGAGATATGGTAACGGTCTTAATAAGGTAGGTCAACAGATTGCACTATGGTCGGTATTTGTCGGTTTCCCGCATCCTGTGAGCAAGGAAGAAATTAGGATTGAATCCATGCCACCGACGTTGCATCCGTGGAATCTCTTCCCTTCTGGCCGTTTGATCAGAGAGATTAAAAACTATTGATAAATCAATTCAAGAGCCGAGATCTGTTTCATGGATCTCGGCTTTTTTGACATGCAGATTTATGTGTTAACACATTTCTCTCCACATTAAATACTACAAGATTGTCTCCCCCAAGAAGACAAATTTACCCTTTACATTTTTTAGTGATTATCTAAAAATAGTAATTATAAATACCAAATGAATCCATAGTTGGTATGGTATAGACTCCAGCAGAGTTTATATAGCATGATTACAACTCATAGATTTCTAGGAGGTGATATCACAACTGTATACATATTAGTAAGATGATGTTCACTTGAAGCATATTTTTATAATCCAAGGAGGTTTTGTTAATGACATTTACGTCTGGTCAAAATTACAAGCGCTTTCATTTGAAGCCACTGTACATGGTTCTTGGTTTCTCATTCATGTTTATTGCTGTTATGATGATTTTTTCGAGCAGCGCCTCGGCCCACGGATATATCGAATCTCCTGCAAGCCGTGCTGTTCTGTGCAAGAGCGGTGATAATACAAATTGCGAGTATACTAAGTATAACGCTAACTCGCTGGAAGCCCCGGGGAACTTCCCAGCTGCTGGCCCGGCTGACGGACAAATCACAGGTGCAGGCCTTGACCTTTTTAAGGAGTTGTACGAACAAACACCAACCCGCTGGGCAAAAGTAGACATGAATGGCGGAGCCAACACATTCACCTGGCATTTAACTGCACCACATGCGACTAAGGAATGGAAATATTACATTACGAAAAAAGGTTGGGATCCAAGCAAACCTCTCGCCCGCGCTGATCTGGAGCTGTTCTGTTACTTCGATGACGGCGGCAAGAGACCGGATGTCACAGTATCGCACACATGCAACGTACCGACAGATCGCAGTGGTTACAACCTGATCCTCGGCGTATGGGAAATTGCCGACACAGGCAACGCTTTCTACCAAGTGATTGACGCAAATTTGAATAATTCCGGAGGTGGCAGCGATACACAGGCACCAACAGCTCCTACAAGTCTGAGTGTTACGGGTACAACAACTTTCAGCGTGTCGCTGGCTTGGAATGCAGCGAATGATAATGTAGGCGTCACCGGCTATGACATTTACAGCGGGACTGCGCTGGTTGGTAGCGTATCTGGCTCTACACTTAGCTATACAGTCACTGGATTAACTGCAAATACACCTTATACCTTCACGGTAAAAGCAAAAGACGCAGCCGGTAACGTGTCTGCAGCTAGCAATAGTGTAAGCGCCACGACTACTTCCAGTCCAACCAATCCCAATCCTGGCGTAGCGGAATGGGCAGCCAATACAGCTTATCAAACAGGAGCGTTGGTCACTTACAACGGTAACACTTACGAGTGCCTTCAGCCACATACCTCACTTGTCGGATGGGAGCCAACAAATGTGACCGCATTGTGGTCTTTGAAATAATCCGATTGTGACACTACCTTATACAAACCTATGATCTAAATCAGAAGCCCTCTGATCTTCAGCCATTTTAGAGCTGATGGAGCAGAGGGCTTTTTAGCATCATAATTATAACAAAAAAGGAGCTACCCTCGCAGTTAAAACTGCATTGGAACAGCCCCTTATCGGTGCATTTCTATGCTGTGGTGATGTCCTTTTTTATGCTGTGTAATCAGCCGGTATCATAATAGATATTACACTTTTAGACTCTAGTTGAAAGCTTAAAATATCTGCTCCTTGCAGCTTCAAAGCCACATTCTCTGACTCCTCACCATTGTTAAACAAAACGATTGCCATCGATCCATCTGTATTTTTAAAAGCTACTGAACGAATGAGGTCATTACTTGAGGAAGATGCAATGTGCAATGCTTTAGGACGAATAAATTTGCTAAAATGCGCCAGCGCATAATAATCCAGCGTATACGTAAGCTCCTTCGTCTGCTGATTAATTGTAACTATACCGCGACAGGTGCTGTTTCCAAATCCAGGTACGGTTGGACCATTCTTCTCATCCAGTGCCATATTCCACAAAACAAAGGACTTGCTGTAATTCCTAAGAATCTCAATCCCTGTTCGAATAACATTGGAAAAGGCTTGTTCAAACGGTGGAATCCATTCCCCGCCTGATCCTTCCGTGAAATGAACCTCCTTATAAGGAAACGCATCAAAAACCTCCGATTGAGCTGATGGCATTCCGCCATACCAGTGCCATGCAACACCATCTACCTCCGCATTCGCTTGCTTCAGCACCGTCCGTGGATAGTCTGGCTCATCCCAGTTATGGTCATAGCAGAAAATTTTGGTATCAATATTGTGCTTGATGAATTGCGGCTTCAGATGATTTTTAATAAAACCACTTTGCGCCTCGGGTAGCATGATCATGCCGGGATAATGACCTGGAGAATACAGCGCCTCATTTTGTGGAGTGACGGCATATATCGGCAGACCACTCGCAGCATACGCCTGAATATAACGTACGAAATAGCTCGCATAGACCGAATAATATGGTTGTTTTAGTTCCCCACCAATCATAGACCCGCTTGTTTTCATCCAGCCCGGTGGACTCCAAGGTGAACCCATCAGCTTGATTTCAGGGTTTAAACGTATAGCTTCTTGCAGAAGTGGAATGATATCTTCTTCGTCGTGTGCAATCGAAAACCGCTCTAACTCCACATCGGTTTCACCTGCCGGCAAATCATTATAACTATAAAAGTCCCGCGCATAATCAGATGCGCCCATCGGGTTGCGCAATACCGACAAGCCGATCCCATCCTTCGGATCGAATAATCTGGTCATGAGCTCCGCTCTCTGTTCCGGTTCCAAGATTTGATGAATCAAGAAAGCTGAGGAATCCGTAAAAGATGCGCCAAAACCGTCCATCTCCTGATAAGTCTGGTCCTCATCAATGGTGATCGTATTCATCTTTGCTTTCGGAGATACAGAGGATAATTGTTGCACCGTTTTCTTTACGAATAACTCTTCTTCGCCATTTGACTGATAGATTGTGATGTTCAGCATGCTGTTTCCCTCCAAGGTTTCTTTTTAACTTCCTATCCCATGATTTAGATTAGGAAGAGCCCCCTTCACATAGGAAAGGGGCTCTTCCATGATGAAGCGTATCTTTATTTCAGCCCCAGCTTTTCTTTGTTTGTCTTCATCTTCTCATTGCGAATTTCCACGATTTTATCCCAGTTGTTATCTTTCAGGAATGTCTTATATTCATTCAGAACGCTCTCGAACCCAGCATCATCCTTGGCACGAATCATACTTACCAGTGTTGAATTCCATTTGGTATCGATGGCGCTTAGGGCACGGGCTTCAGGAGTCCCTTGGTCAGGTTTAATATTCTCTAGAATGAAGTGCGGTTTTAGTTTCCCTTTACCCCAATCTTGCATTTGCTTGATCGCATCTGGGAATGCATCACCACTCAGCGCTTTATGACGGTCATGACCAAAGAACATGAATTCGCCCATACGGTAATCTTTTTTAAAGGTATCCGGATTATTCAATTGAAGATCCTTCACCGCAGGCAAGAACTCAACTGTACCATCTGCGCTTACTTGATATGTCTCGCCTTCAATACCATAGTTCATCAGCATTTGGCCTTCTTCGCTTATCAAGTACGTAAATAGCTGAATGGATTTAGCAGGATCTGCATTGTTTTTAGTAATAAAGCTAATCATCCAACCTGTGATACCAGATTGATTCAGGGTCGGCGCAGTTCCAACCGTGCTTTGAGGCCCATCAATAGCGATGTATTCCTTGCCCGGATTCCCACTAAAGAAGCTTTGAAGATTACCGCCTTGTTGCGGGGTTCCGTCTAACAGCATCGTTGCATATTTGCCTGCTTTCACTTTTTCTTCAAAAGCCGTTCCGTCATCCGCAAAGCTATCATCACTAATAGCTCCGTTTCTGTATACGCTATTTAATGTCTTCACCCAAGCTAAATAATCTTCATCCAGGTTGCGATTGTAAAATTCGCCGTTCTCATCTTCAAACGGTACCCCAATGAAATCCTGTAACGCATCGCCGAGCGATCCGGTGCCTTGACCGATGGAGTTAAATCCGAAAGGAATCAGCGCAGGGAATTGTTTCTTGATGTCGCCAAGAACAGCCTGAAATTGTTCCGGCGTTCCCATGGTCGGCTTACCTAAAGCTTCGTAGACATCCTTGCGAATGATAAACGCAGTTTTCGCAGGGATATTGCCGCTATCATAGTCTTGTTGAGTATTGGAATAGTTCGGATATCCGTAAGTCTTGCCGTCCTTCAACTGGAACCAGTTTATCGTATCTTGTGCTGCAACCTTATTGAAATAAGGATCATATTTCTCAGCAAGATCATTTAACGACAGCGCCCATGTAGCCGCTTTTTGCACAACCGGGGAATTGGAATCAAATGTCGTGATCAAATCCGGCATTTCGCCGCCGGCAAAAAACGTATTCAATTTGGTGTCGTCACCCGTAATGAATTTAATATTGATGTTCAAATCTTCTTTGATTTTTTTGGTTACAACATCCTTACCAAAATCCGTGTTCCACCAATCTGCATTCACGTACCAAGTCAGGTCTGTCGCCTCTTCTTTTTTATCCAGCTGCCAAGCCGGTTTTTCTGGATCCGGTGTATATCGATCTTCTATTGAAATCCAGTTTTCCTTCTTCGAGCCGGAATCGCCGCCCGATCCACAACCACTAACAATCAATACAACAGCCATCAATGCAGTGAAAAGTGTGAATCCCTTTTTGCCAAAAGCTTTGTTCATCATAATCATCCTATAACCCTCCTTTTAATAAAAGCGCTTACTTAATGACCCTGCATAAATGTTTGCTAGAAATTTTTACTCTTTGACCGCCCCCAGCATCATTCCAGAGATAAAGTACTTTTGAAGTATTGGATACATCACAACAATCGGCAAAGTCGTAACGACAATTGTTGCTAGTTGGACCCCTTTTGTGGTCGTCTGGATCGCAACCGAGCCAATATTTTGCATGGTTTGCGTCTGTGACTGTACGATAATTTCATACAGCATCATCTGTAAAGGATAGAGCGATTGATCCGTGATGTATAATTTGGTTGTCATAAAGTCATTCCATTGCCCGACCCCATTAAATAATGCAATAGTAGCCATGGCCGGCATGGAAAGAGGTATGAATATACTTAAGAAAATTCTCCAGTCTCCCCCGCCATCGATCTTCGCTGACTCTTCGAGTGAATCCGGCACATTTCGGAAGAAGTTCATCAGAATAATTACATCATAGAAACTTAAGAGAGCCGGAATAATATAAACCCAAAAGCTATTTAACAGACCTAGTGATTTGATCAATAAATAAGTCGGTATCATACCGCCCGAGAAGAACATGGTAATAACACCCATCGTGACATAGAACTTGCGACCGCGTACGTACTTCTTACTTAAACCGTAACCAACCATGGCACAGAAGAAGACGTGTGTCGCTACCCCAATCACGGTTTTGGCAACCGAGATAAAGAAAGCCTGCCATATGCTTGCATCCCTAAATACGGCCTGGTAATTCTCCAGAGAAAATTCAGTAGGCCAAAATATAAACCCGCCTTCTGCAAGAGACCTGCCCGAACTGAAGGATGAAACGACAACATTCCATAATGGAACAATGATGATAATTGTGAACATAGCCAGCAAAATAATATTGATGGTATCAAAAATTCGACTATCCAGATCCCCTTTAGCTGCTTTCAAATTCACTGTAAAACCCCCTCTCTGTATGACCTATAAGACGGATTGATCATCATTTAATTTGCTAGTTACTTTATTGGCTGTAACGAGTAGAATCACAGACACAATGGAGACACCCAAACCAACGGCAGTAGCATAAGAGAAGTCACCCTGTGTCATCCCCATACGATATACGTAGGAGTTGATAACCTCGGCTTTCTCCCGGTTTTGCGAGTTCATCAAGACTAATGTTTGGTCTAGGTTCGAGCCTAGTAAACCGCTTACAGTTAGTATCAGATTTAAGCTGATAATCATCTTCATATTAGGAATGGTAATATTCCAAATTTGTCTGATCCGGCTTGCACCATCTATTTTAGCGGCCTCGTAGTATGTAGGATCAATTTTAGCCATAATCGCCAAGTACAAAATCGTTCCCCAGCCAGCCTCTTTCCAAATATCCGATAAAGTTGCAATCCACCAATACTTATTCGGATCCAGCAAAATATTTTGCGGCTGCGAGATTAACCCTAAACTGAGCAGAATTTCGTTTAACAATCCGGATGTCGAGAACCAGGTAATCAGCATACCGCCCAGAACGATCCAGGATAAAAAGTGCGGCAGATACGAGATGGTTTGTACGAACTTTTTGAACCGTCCCATACTTACCTCGTAAATCATAATCGCTAGAATAATCGGAATGACAAATCCGATCGCTAATTTCAGAAAGCTGATTCCCAGCGTATTGACTACAGAGTCCCAAAAATACTTGTCGGATAAAATAATTTTGAAATTGTCCAAGCCAACCCATGGAGCGGAATCCAACGTATCAATGACGGTGTAGTTTTTAAAAGCAATCGTTAAACCGTAAATCGGTACGTAGCAAAAGATAAACATAAAAATAATGCCAGGAAGGATCATCGATTGAAGCTCCCATTGCCGCCTATAATCAACCAAGAATTCCCTCACTCTTTGCCCCCTTGGCTTTTTTCCGGTTGGCTGAACCGTTCCTGTGCCGGTTGGCTGAACTGTAGCTGTTTTGCTCACCTGCATCGCCTCCTTAAAGAAATTAAACGAACAATAAAAACGTTTTTATTTTGGGCCAAAATAATCCCGTGAATATCTCATTTTTTTAAGAAAACATATCCGGAATGATCATATTCCTTGATTAAACTGGATCATTCCGGTCGATCTTTACATGACTTGAACCACGTACAACAAGCTCACCTGCCAATTTCTGAACCTTGCCTTGTTCTTTCTTCTGAATCATACGAACCAGATGCTCAACGACCAGCATTCCCTGTCTCGCAATCTGATTCCTTACAGTGGTTAGAGGTGGAGTAAAATACTGCGCGATATCAATATCATCGAAGCCTACTACGCTGATGTCTTGTGGGACTTCATATCCATGGGATTTTAATGCCCGTATACATCCAATTGCACTCACGTCATTACCAGCTAAAAAAGCATCCGGCACTTTCCCAGGGTGTAGGTGAAGGAACGATTTGACAGCATTATAGGAACCTTCTTCTTCAAAATAACCCTGCAAGATATAGTCTCCATCAATCGGCAACTGAAACTCGCGTAGTGCAGCTAGATATCCTTCCCTCCGCTGAACACTATCAAACATCGTATCGACGCCAGAGATATAGGCAATTTTCTTATGTCCAAGGCTGATCAGGTATTTGGTTGCTTCATAACCAGCTATATAGGAATCAAAAATAATGCTTCCCATCGTCTCGTTCTGAACAACACGATCCAGAAAAACCGCTTTAATTTTACTTTTTTCCATGGCTGCAATTTCTTTTTCATCGATTCTCAATTCTTCAAATATAATGACACCATCCACACGCCCGCCCAAAATATTACTCATAATGACCTGCTTATCTTTCGTAACAAAAACATTCAATCCGTAACCAAGGCGGTCACATTCACGTGACATGGATTCAACCAATATATAGAAGTACGGCCCCGTTACGCTTGTTGTAAAGAAGCCTAGCATCTTGGTCTTTCCCGACTTTAACAGTTTTCCATTTAAGTTCGGGACATAGTTTAATCGCTTCGCTACGTCTAGAACATGTGATTTTGTCTCCGGATTCAATACATCTACATCATTCAGTGCATTGGAAACCGTAGAAATGGAGACCCCCGCCTCCCTGGCAACATCTTTGATGGTTACCTTTCCCATATCAATTCGTCCTTTACTATAAAAACGTTTTTATTTATAAACCTAAATTAGCATAAAAACGTTTTCAATACAATGCTTTTTTTAGAGAAGCATGAAAAAAAATTTTGACGAACAAAAAAACCGCCCACTGAAAAGGCAGTTTATTAAAACATCATTCTCAATAGATTAAACGCAGTATCAACAAGCTATGCAAGTGGTATATCTTCAAAAGGTACGTATTTGTTAGGCTTAATTTCCTTATATACTCGAAGATGAGTCACGGTCCAGGTTGGAAATGGGGCTAGAGGTCGCCCCTTTAACTTCCTGCCTATACAGGCAGGAACAGATTTTTAGCATATATAACTCTTGTTTAACCTGCTTCCTGGGGAGCAGTACTAACTTTCCCGAGTAGGTATACAAGAAGCTGCTGATTATGGGACGAGATCCGGTTTAATACGTGGGACAAATAATCTTCTCTGACCTGTATCCCCCTTAACACCTCTTGGCGTCCCCGATCCGAGATCGTAACCCATACAATACGTCTGTCCTTTTCATCACGTTCCCGGATGATCAGACCATTCTTCTCCATCCGGTCAAGCAGCATGGTTACCGCAGCAGGACTCGTTGCCAGATAAGGTATAAAATCAGACGGCTTCATTTTCTTTTGCTCCTCCAGCACTTCGAGCACTGTGAGCTGGGCTTCGGTCAAAGCAGGCGCAAGTCCATTCTCCATATGAAGTTTATAATCCTTGGCCAACTTGGACCATACTTTTGCAAATTCGTTCGTATGCATTATTTACCCCTTCCTCTCCAAGAAAAATACTAATGTACTACTTAAAAGGCGACAGGTTCAGCACGTTGAAAATCCGGTATTTTATATGATTAACTTTCGTGCCCACAGCCTGATTTTCCTGCTATTTTCGTTAAAAAATATAATTTCCAAGCATGCGACAAATGCCGTCAAGCCTGTAGTGACAAGCTTTTTCAGACATCTCATGCTTTCGACAAGAGCCGCGACTCTTCACCATGAACACCACAAAAAAAAGACAAATCGCTCAATCGAGCAATCTGTCATTTTTTATATAGTCTCTCTTGAGAATTGACATCATTATTCCATCCTCTAGTTTCCCTTTAATCAAATCCCTTTCCCTGACTACTCCCTCGTGAATAAAATTTAGCTTGCTCAATACTTTAACAGATGCATCATTCCCAGGTGTGATTGTAGCTTCAATCCTATTCAAATTCATAATATCAAACCCATAATCAATAACTGCTTCTAATGCTTCTGTTGCATATCCTTTACCCCATTCTGCTTGAGCAATGTCATAACCAAGTTCTCCCCTTCTAGCTCCTTCATCAAAACTTCCCAAGCAACATGTTCCGATTAATTTATTATTCTCTTTTAATATAATCCAGATTTATATGTAAATTCCCTCAGCTAAAATGACATGAAATTTCTGAATTTAAATTGCGCCATTACCTAAAACCCTGTACGTTATTTATGTGCTGAAAACTATTAGTATCTCCGCCTGTTTTTATGACGATCTTATCGATGTATTCCTGGAATACGGCTTTTTTGGTATCCTCGTCTTCGGATAATAATTCCTGCTGCTTAGAAAATAGGATATCTTTAATAAGCCGGTCGTCAATATCCGTCTGGCTCTGAACGAGATTAATTCGTTTAGTTCTTCCTCCAACAACTCTCTTCGGTTTTGCGCTTCTACAATACGATCCAATCTAAATTGCCAAGCGCTTAAAAGAATACGAAGACCCTACCGGCCTATATGCTGGTAGGGCCTATATGCTGGTAGGGCCTCTCTTCAGCTTTGTGGATGCTAGGTCTTATTAGATGAAACCACAATGACATGAGACAATAACCAGCAAGATGAACAATACCAGAATAAATCCTATTCCTCTACCGAATCCGTCGAATCCTCCGACGACTCCTCCGCCGCATCCGCATCCTTCACCCATGAATGATTCCTCCTTTGTTTTAAACTACACCTTATCTTATGATGATTAAATTGAACGGTTAGGGCGTTTAGGTAACAATTGTTTTTACTTCACTAATCTCCTGAGCCTAATCCGCCTATAAACGCTCTCCACCCAACAAGTAGAAATGGCTTTGCCGTCCTTGTAAGACGGCGGCCGTGGGGTTAAAGGATGGGATGCCGACACTGCATTCGATCGAGCATATGATCTCGGACGAACGAGGGCTGAAATTATTCAGGGGTTGCAAAGTTTGGAGAGTCAGGGATATATTTTTTGGCAAGACGAGAACACGACTCAGAGCATTGTTGTGATGAAAGACAGCCAAGACGTTCCACAGCAGGCGAAAGAGCAATTTAGTGGTTTAGATTATTGGATGTTTTACTGAGGTAAGAAGGAAGAATGCAGTTGGGAGCGAATTGAAACTTAGGTAGGAGCTTAAAGTAAGTAACGGTCCTCTTTTGTTAGAGCGGCCGTTTATCAAACCCTACAAGCAACTTTTAGCTGTTCTTTTAAAAAGTAGCTTGTAGGGTTTTTACCAATGACACGGGGGCGTCGTGAATACAAGAACGTTATACGAAATTAATGCATTCATCAATAACCTAAAATGAACAAAGGATGATACGAGTGCTCGGGTTACCTAAAGGTCAGGTTTTTCTCGTTCCTTGGACTGAACAATGGGAAAATGAATTTATAGAAGAAGAGAAAAAAATAAGGTTCGAATTAAATGACAGCATCTTGGCTATTCATCACATTGGGAGTACCGCGATAAAGGGTTTAAGTGCAAAACCCATAATAGATATCGCAATAGAAATAAAATCATTTGAAGAGGGAATTAGTTGTGTACCTGGATTAGAGAAGATTGGATACTCTTACAAAGGAACTGATGTATTACCTGATCGCCATTATTTTAATAAAGGAGAACCAAGAACACATCAAATCCATATGTATCAGACCGGAAGCGAATATCTTTATAAGCAACTGACGTTGAGAGATTATTTAAGAACCAATGAAAACGCTAGAAAAAAATATCAAGAACTAAAAGAAAAATTGACAAAGGAAAACTCAACAAATAAGTTTGCCTATGCTGATTCAAAAACAGATTTTATAAATAGGATTATATTGGAGGCTGAGCGAGGAAGGCAGTAACTGCGTATAACAACATTTTCACGCTTCGTGGCTGACACTCCTTGGTCTGCCAGATGAATTATAGAAAGCGATTTCAGACAGACAACCCTGCGAGGCTAAGCCCGTCGGGCCCGGCGCTGGCGCGCCTTCTATTTATTCTGATTTCAGGATGTAGTTCTCAAGAAAGTCCAAGCTCTGGGGAAGTGCAGCCGATTGGGCATATAATTTTGTTGTCTGGAATGGTGACATATATGAAATACTAAATGAAGAAATAAATACGTCAGTTTCCAGTAGAAGAAAACCTGGCAAGGGCGTCACGTGGCGTAACGAACCTTAACGGTGCGTAGATAGGCCTTGAGTTTTGACCATAACTGCTCAAAAAAGACTAAATATTTCGTTTCTCATACTCAAAGGGTTCTTCACAAGAGTAAATTTCATGGAAAAATCCCTTATACGGGATATCGTCTTCCAGGCATTTTATGAGATACGACAGCACCTCGTCACACTCAGTCTCTTCACCATCGTTCTGCATATCCTCAAAATAACCTAAAATATTTTCCATGATGGTTACGTTGATAAATAAGGACAATTGATCCAACATCGATTTTTCCACCTCGGTCTCGGATCTGTATCCCGCGAGGACTGTATTGAAATAATCCTCCATAAACTTTTTGCGTTTGTCCGCGTCTGGTTGGAATTGTATCCAGCCCACCCCGTTTGTCCAGAGATCTGCTAGGTCATACATATACCAACCGAAACATGAATTATCGAAATCATATACGGTTATTTGCCCGGTATCAAAATTGATCGAATAATTCCCATCGTTGTAATCAAAATGGATCATACCGAAAGTCTCCTGGTTCCTGTCCAATCCTTCTAAGGATTTAAGGAGCTCTACCAGCTTCTCCTTAAGCAGAGATAATGAGTCGGGTATCAGTTTATCGATATATTCGGCATTATATTTATCAAAAAAACTATACCGTCGATGGACAGGAGTATACTCTTTCGACAATTGGTGCAGTTTCCCCAGGGTTTTACCGCAATTATAATAATATTCGGTAATCGGAACTCCTTCCCGGTACCGATAATTATTTTCTACAAGCATTTTTCCCTTAGCCTTTTCAAACAGGCAGACAAAAAAGGTGTGGTTATTGTAGGTGATCTCCTCGAGCAGACTCCCCTTCCGGGAGCTGATTACATTTGAGACACTGCCTCCATGCTCAAATAGATACCGAATATATTCCAATTCACCCAGAAAATCATCTCGGCTTCTGTCAGGTAAGAAAGCGATTCTGAGTATTTTTGAATTGCTCCCCTCTTTCTCACAGGTATATACGACATTCCGCCCTCCTTCATGTGGCGGAATCAGCTGGATTTCACAGCCTTCTAATCCGAACAACTCCGATGCTACCGTAAGTAAATAGGTATCTCCGATTGAAACAACCTCATCATAATTCATACATTCTCCCTTTCGCACAAACATCTATTTTTTGTTACTATACAATAAGAACGTACCACATTAGCGGCACGCTCAATGGACTTTTTTGATCATTTTAAGTGTACTTCACTCTGATAGGTGCAAACCACTCCATTTTACAATATTAGCCATCATATGCATCCGTATCAATTTTTTCGAAGAAGAATTCGCTATCCAGAAGCTCACATTTTATTCAGGTTCATAATTAACACCTGTTTTCATGAAAAATATTAATTGATTATAAAACAAATATTCGTTTTATTTATTTTAATTTTATTTGTATACTCGAATTAATTCAATATCTTTGTTACATTTCTTTTATTAGGAGGGACTTATGAGCGGAATTGCAAAAACGCCACAACCGCCTTATTATGCGGTGATTTTTACATCTGAAAGAACTGATGGGGATAAAGCATATGCGGAAATGGCAGAGGAAATGGAGAAACTTGCATCTGTCCAACCTGGATTTTTAGGAGTAGAAAATGCTAGAGATGGCTTAGGTATTACAATATCATATTGGGAATCTCTCGAAGCTATACAAAAATGGAAGCAGAACGAACGACATTTGATTGCTCAAAGACGAGGTATGTCTGATTGGTATCTCAGATATAAAACGAGAGTCTGTAAAGTCGAACGGGATTATGGATTTGAAAAAAACTAAAATCCATTTGGTCAATTCAATTAACGGGTAACTATACCGTAATAGCCATTAGGAAAAGATAGCCAATATTCTCGGCTGCCTTTTCCCCGCGAACGGGCTGGATAGCGTAATATTTGGGTTGTGGTTATAATGTTTAATAGGGCCATTTCATTGTTCCAATTCATCAGGAGTTACCAATGACCTGTGTCGAAATATTCGAAAAGGGGCAAGTTGTGTGCAAAAGACTGAAAAAATTTACAACACTGCAGTAGAGGCAACTTTAGAGGTAATTGGTGGGAAATGGAAACCTGTTATTCTCTTTCATCTGACATTTGGTAAGAAACGCAATAATGAATTTAAGAGCTTGATTCCCGCAATTACTCAGAAGATGTTAACGCAGCACCTTCGGGAGCTTGAAGAAGAGGGCGTCATCTTACGTACTTCCTATAATCAGGTACCACCGAGAGTTGAGTATGAGTTGACAGACTACGGCTGGAGTCTAAAGGAACTCTTACATCTGATGTGCCGTTGGGGGGATTCGCATATAGAGAGAAAGTACGAGGGAAAGGCTACCGTTCTGGTTAATCCAATGCTTACAGACGAAAATAACAGTTAAGAAACCGCCCCCATATACAAGGTCGGCTTTCTTATTTTATACGGTAGTTTACGGGATGACTTTACGCTTGCGGAAGTCGTCGAAGATGTTCATAAACATTGCTTCGGTATCGACAAATTCGTGAAAGCCTAAGCGACGTGCCTTAGTTCCGTCGGCAAAGAAATCATAATCCCAAGAGAATACGAAATCGCCGAATGGCCATGACGATACGTCTTGATAGGAATGTTGAGCAAGTCCATGCTTCTCGACCATTTTGTTCCAAAGCTGCTCCTTGTCCGCCATGACAACGTCCAATGACATCTGCAACGGTGGCGCCATTTCCATGCCGAAGTATTGAGCGATCTTCGGCCATAACTCATTCCATCGGAATAGATCGCCGTTAGTAATGTTGAATGCCTGATTCACACAGCGCTCGTCAGTAGCCGCCCATACTGTTGCCTTTGCGAGAAGTCCCGCGTCTGTCATTTCCAAGAGGCTGTTGTATGCTCCCGACTTACCTGGAAACCGCAAAGGTATTCCAAGTTCCTTCGAAATTGAAGCGTAAATCGCTATGACCATTGCGAGGTTCATCGGATTCCCAAGTGAGAAGCCGCAGACTACAGAAGGACGGAGTGCCGACCAAGTCCAAGCCTTACCTTTTTGCCGTTGTTCTAAGAAATCTTGCTGATCAATATTGAACTCAGGAGGCATGTGGTTGGCGTCTGTCTCACGAGCAGGAGTTTTGAATGGTCCGAGATGTGCGCCGTATACCTTGTATCCCTGCATCAGACTGACATGTTCCAAGCCCGACGCGATTGATTCGATTACATCTACGATGTTCACTAACATGGCGAGATTCGGTGGAACAAGTTCAGCCCAAGTTGGACGCTCTTGGTAAGCAGCATAAAAAATATGTGTTACCTCAGTTAAATGGCTTAACTTCTTGTGAAGCTCGTCTATATTGAGTAGATCCGCAGCCACATATCGAACATGGTTGTTAGATTCTCCACCGCGACGCGATACGCCGATTACGTCCCAATCAGGGAGAGTGATGAGGTGATCGATGAGGTTGCGACCTATAACACCATTTGCACCCACGACCAAGGCGACTTTACGTGTTGTTGTAGATTCATTATTCATAGTGTTCCAGCTCCTTCTGTACAATTCTTTGTGCAACATTATTTTGCATCAACTAACCATACATAGGAAGTACGCACTTTAAAGTGACATAAGCACTTTAAAGTAAGTAATCAAGGTATATTCAGACGAAAAAAAGTCAGTCAACTCTCTCTTTGCTTTCTTAATCATCATGGTGGATGGGTATACTCGGCGCGAGCTTTTCGCTTTTCAACGGTAGATTAAGTTAACGAGCAGAATAATGGTATCGATAATACGGATCATCGCGCTATCTGTAACGGCAAATTTTTCCCGCTTATTTCTTTATGATTTTCGTTATCGTATAGTATTGGATAAATTGCGTTTGATAAAGGAGTCAGTTGTGAAATGCTAAAGATCAGTGCTTTTTCCAAGTTGAGCGGTGTTTCCGTCAAGGCGTTAAGATTTTACGATAGCGTGAAGTTACTGGAGCCCGCCGCTATAGATCCTAATAATGGCTATCGGTACTACACCCAGGAGCAGCTTCTGACCGTTAAGCGCATTATCGCCTTTAAGGAACACGGTTTCACACTGGATCAGATAAAAACCTTTCTGGAAGAGCATCCATTACCTGAAGTAAAACTAAAGTTAACCGATAAGAAGAAAGAACTTGAGCGTTCCATCCTGGAAGCGCAGCAGCAGTTGAAAGAAATCGATAACAGGATTGCTCACGTCGAAGAAGCGGATAAGCGCCAACATGAAACACCGATAACCGTTCGTAACGTACAGCCTCAACTTACGGCTTCGATTCGTGATATCGTTCCGCGTGCGCACCTATGTCTACTGCTTGACGAACTCACAAAGTACGTCAATTCATATGGGGAGGGCGAAGGACGAGATCTGACGATTTTATGGTATGATCATGGCGGCACGTACACGGATCAAGCCGATCTAGAGGTTGCAGTACCGCTGACAAAGGTTATTCCAAGCAACGAAAGAGTGAATGTCCGCTTACTGCCCGAGTTAAAAGCGGCCGCTTCCCTTGTACACCTGTGTAGTCCTTACGATGACTCTTGCCCTGCTGAAGATCAGTTAGCATCATGGATCTCGTCTCAAGGCTATGTCTGTTCCTATAAAGATCCGATCCGTGAAACATATTTAACTTCGGACAAAGATATTTACGGAAATATGCGCTTGGCCGAATTGCTCTTTCCCCTTGAGCTTGGTTAAGATCATTGGTATCTCCATGCCATCTTCCGGAGTTCATTTTTTCTCTGAAAATAGTTTTGTAATCCCCTCTTGACTCTCCCCTTTACGGGAAGGTGTACAGTAGCATTACATCATAAGGGAGTGAGTTCAATGAAACGATTGGAAGGAAAAATTGCACTAGTCACAGGCGGAAGTCGAGGTATCGGAAAAGGAATTGCGCTTCGACTGGCGCAAGAGGGCGCTCTGGTTATCGTTCATTATGGCAACCGCCGTGCTGCTGCAGAAGAAGTTGTCCGGGCCATTGGAGCGCATGGAGGACAAGCTTTGGCTATAGGAGCAAATCTCGAAACCGTTGCCGGGGTAACGGATTTGGTTCAAACTATAAAGGAAACGCTCCTTCGCCTAACTGGTCAGAACCGGATCGATATTCTCGTTAATAATGCCGGTATAGGAACTTCCAAAACATTAGAGGAAACTACGGAGGAAGAATTCGACGCGATTTTTGCAGTGAATGTAAAAGCACCGTTTTTTCTCGTCCAGCAAACTTTGCAGCTTCTGCATGACGGAGGACGAGTTATCAACATCTCTTCAGGCGTTACACGAATTGCGTATCCCCATATCATGGCGTACAACTTGACGAAAGGTGCCATAAATACATTTACCCTGCATCTTGCAAAATTATTAGGGCCCCGTGGGATTACAGTTAATGCCGTGCTCCCTGGCATCGTCGACACGGACGTGAATGCGGAATGGCTGCATACGCCGGAAGGCCAACAACATGCAGCAGAAATGTCTGCCCTTGGCAGGGTCGGTGAACCTACGGATATTGCGGACATCGTGGCTTTCCTCTCGTCATCGGACGGTCGTTGGATTACCGGACAGATGGTCGATGCCACGGGCGGATCACACTTATAAGTTCAATCAACAGACCTCCTAGGCAAGATGGAGGGGCTGTTTTTATGTTTAATCGTCGTAAAACTTGCCGTTACTTATGGTAAAGTTCGCGATAGTTGAATAGCACATATTGTTAAGCAGGCTACCGCAGTCTGCTCATTTTATTGAACTAACGGGCAGGTTAGCGCAGCCATGAGCTGTCATCTACATCAGAGTGAGCACTGAGGAGCAGCATTGCAGGGGTACAGCCTTGAAGCTCAAGTCGAAGAAGTTAAGGCAAAATATTATATTCTTTGTAATCATAAAATGGCGGTACAGGAAAAACTCCCTGCACCGCCATTTCGTCATCTTTTTGAATCATTTTGACTTCATCGTAGATAACTCTCAAAGTCAGGTTACCGCTTGTGGGGTAGCCTTTTGAATACTACGATCATAAAGTTGCCATTATTCAATTACTGTTATTCCGTCGAAGTTTGCTTTAGTTCTGGTGACAGAATGATATCTGTGATCTCACCTTTTTTACCCACGTCGGCAAGCAGCTTCCCAATCGACTTGCGTTCGCTAATCGGTGCTTTCTCTGAGTCGAAGGCAAGAGCAGTCCCTTCGTGGCTGTATGCAATAATGTGCAGCGGTTCACGGCAATAGAAGGCTCCGGCTATACGGCTTCCGTTCGGTTTTACCCGCTTGCCTTCCTTAAATTCAAATGTGACGATTCCTTTTCCGCCTCTGCTTTGAGTCGGATAGTCGAGTAGCAAGGTACGTTTCCCGTATCCAAGATCGGTTATGGTCAGGATCTCACCTTCATCCTCCATGACCCACAGAGCGGCCATCACTTCATCTCCATCACGAAGCTGAATGCCTCTTACACCGCCGGAAACGCGGCCCATCGCATTAACCTCTTGCTCACGGAAGCGAATGCTCATGCCTTCTTTAGAGATTAACATAATGTCCTTACTGCCATCGCTTAACTCTACCGTAAGTACACTGTCATCAGCGGATACCTTCACGGCCGCTACAGCGCCTGCCCGTTTAGTTGCGTAATCCTTCAGTTCCGTCCGCTTCACTTGACCATGCCGGGTAACAAACACAAGAGTCTTGCCTTCCTCTTCGAAGCTGGATACCGGAATGACTGAGACGATCTCATCTTCTTTCGGAAGCTGAATCACATTCACAATCGCAGTACCGGCGTCCTTCCATTTGTATTCCGGAATTTGGTGAACCGGCAGCAGGAAGTATTGTCCCCTCTGCGTGAAGATCAGCAGGTTATCGAGGGTATTAACCTCGAGCAGACGGGTTACGTAATCGCCTTCCTTGACTCCCGAGCTATCAGGCTCGCCGCCTGAGCGTGTAAATGACAGCATGCTTGTCCGCTTGATGTAACCGTCCTTGGAAAGTGTCACCAGAACATCCTCAGCGGCAACCATTACCTCAAGATTCACCTTGATTTCTTCCACTTCTTCCTGGATCAGTGAACGACGGTCGATTCCGTACTTCTCGCGGATTTCCATCAGCTCTTTACGGATGACGGAGATCAGCTTCTTATCATTGTCCAAAATAGCACGCAGACCCTCAATTTTCTTCATCAGGTCATCCAGTTCCTTCTGGAGCGAATGAATTTCCAGGTTCGTCAGCCGATAGAGCTGGAGTGTAAGGATCGAATCTGCTTGGCGTTCGGTAAATCCAAACATCCATTGTAAGTTATTTTGTGCATCTTGACGGTTCTTGGATGCCTTGATCGCCGCAATGACCTCGTCCAAAATGTTGAGAGCCTTCACGAGCCCTTCCAGCACATGAGCACGGTCTTCCGCACGTTCCAGCTCATATTGGGTCCGGAAGGTGACAACTTCACGCTGATGAGCGATATAAGCCTCTATAATGGCCTTTAGTCCAAGCTGCTGAGGTGTCTTATTTACAATGGCAACCATGTTAAAGTTATATGTGATTTGCAGGTCTGTTTTTTTGAACAGATAAGCGAGTATACCGTTGGCATCTGCATCCTTCTTCAGCTCCACAACGATTCGCAGACCCTCACGTCCACTTTCGTCCCTTACCTCAGCGATTCCGTCCACCTTTTTCTCAAGGCGAATGTTCTCCATAGCTGTTACAAGACGGGCTTTAACAACCTGATAAGGAATTTCGGTAATAACGATCTGCTGCTTACCGCCCCGCAATGACTCAATCTCGGTCTTTGAACGCAGGTAAACACGGCCTTTACCTGTTTGATAAGCGTCCTGAATTCCGCTTCCGCCCATAATGATGCCGCCTGTCGGAAAATCAGGGCCTTTAATAAAGGTCATAATTTCATTTAGCTCGATGTCCGGCTTTTGCATGACTGCAATACAAGCGTCAATCACCTCACGCAAATTATGAGGTGGAATTTCCGTTGCAAAACCAGCTGATATTCCACTCGTTCCGTTAACAAGCAGATTCGGGTAGCGTGAAGGAAGTACAACCGGTTCCTTTGCTGTATTGTCAAAGTTATCCTTAAACAATACAGTCCGTTTCTCGATATCCCGCAGCAATTCCATCGAAATGGGTGACAGACGCGCTTCAGTATAACGCATCGCTGCTGCAGGGTCATCATCCTGAGAACCCCAGTTGCCGTGTCCATCCACGAGAACATGTCCCATTTTCCATGGTTGTGCCATACGGACCATACCCTCATAAATGGACGAGTCACCGTGAGGATGATAATTACCCATAACATCCCCGACGGTTTTAGCGGACTTTCGATATGGCTTGTCCGGCGTATTACCGGAATCATACATGGCGTAAAGTATACGCCGCTGTACTGGCTTCAAGCCGTCACGGACATCCGGTATCGCACGATCCTGAATAATATATTTAGAGTACCGGCCGAAACGGTCACCCACAATCTCTTCCAGAAAAGCCGGCAAAAATTGTTCTGATAAACTCATGCTCTCACCTTCTATTCCTCAAACTCTGCAAAGTTGACATTTTCAACGATCCAGCGCTTCCGGGGATCAACCTTATCCCCCATCAGTGTCGATACCCGCCGTTCCGCTTTCGCTGCATCTTCAATCTGAACCTGCAGCAGCGTCCGGGATTCCGGATTCATCGTCGTTTCCCATAATTGGTCAGGGTTCATTTCACCAAGACCTTTATAGCGCTGCAATTCATACGTTTTGAACTCTTTCAAGTAATTTGCCAGCTGCTCTTCGTTCCAGGCATATCTCACCGTCTGAAGCTTGCCTGACTTACTTGAAATTTTGTAAAGCGGCGGCTGCGCGATGTAGACACGGCCGGCATCTATCAAAGGTTTCATGTACCGGTAGAAGAACGTAAGGAGCAGCACTTGAATATGCGCTCCGTCAGTATCCGCATCCGTCATGATAATAATTTTTGAATAATTGCTGTCTGAAGCCGTAAATTCAGTACCAATTCCGGCACCGATTGCAGCTACTATTGCACGGTATTCATCATTTTTCAATATATCCGCAAGCTTGGATTTCTCCGGATTCAGCGGTTTTCCCTTCAGCGGCAAAATCGCCTGCAGCTTGGAGTCACGTCCCTGCTTCGCCGAACCGCCAGCGGAATCACCTTCCACGATGAACAACTCGGTACGAGTGAAATCCTTCGATTGGGCCGGTGTCAGCTTTCCTCCCAGGTTGGAGCTTTCGCTGCGCTTTTTGCCGGTACGCATTTCATCCCGGGCTTTACGAGCTGCCTCACGGGCTTTAGAAGCTTGTATCGCTTTTTTTAAGAGAGTCTGCGCGATCTGCGGGTTCTCCTCCAGAAAAATCTGCATTTTATCGGTAACGATACTGTCTACTGTGCTGCGGGCCGAAGCACTGCCGAGCTGGTCCTTGGTCTGACCGACAAACTCCACCTCGGACATCTTGACGCTGATTACAGCCATCATGCCTTCACGAAGATCATTACCTTCCAGATTCTTATCTTTTTCCTTCAGGAGGTTGTTCTTACGGGCATAATCGTTCATGACACGAGTATAGGCCGTCTTGAAGCCTGTTTCGTGAGTACCCCCTCCCCGTGTCGGAATCGAGTTTACGAACGAAGCCAACGTTTCGGTATATCCTGCGTTATACTGCAGGGCAATCTCTACTTCAACTTCTTCCTTTTCCGCATAAAAATGAATCACTTCATGCAGGACGTCTTTACCTTCGTTCAAAAATTCAACGAATTGGCTGGCTCCACCCTCATAGAAGAATTCATCGTTGTTGCCGCTGCGCTCATCCTTCAGCACGATCCGCAGACCCGAGTTCAGAAATGCAATCTCCTGAAGTCGCTCCGCAAGCGTGTCATAATTCAATTGAATTCCTGAAGGGAAGACGCGAGCGTCCGGTTTAAACGTTACCTTCGTGCCTGTCTTGTTCGTATTGCCTATGATTTCGAGCCCTCTTACCGGCTCTCCAACATGCTCAATACCTTTTTTATCCTGCCAATATTCAAAACGCTGACGGTGAATTTTACCATCACGGTATATTTCCACCTCAAGCCATTCAGACAGCGCGTTCGTTACCGAAGCACCGACGCCGTGAAGACCACCGGATTTTTTGTATCCCGATCCGCCGAATTTACCGCCGGCATGCAAAATCGTAAACACGACCTGTGGTGTCGGAATACCGGTTTTATGCATCCCCGTAGGGATCCCCCGACCGTTGTCATATACTGTAATGGAACTGTCTTTGTGTAAAGTGATGTCTATTCTCGAGCAGTACTTCGCAAGATGCTCATCGACCGCATTATCTATGATTTCCCATACCAGATGATGCAGACCTGACGAGCTTGTGCTGCCTATGTACATGCCTGGCCGTTTGCGTACCGCAACGAGGCCCTCGAGCACTTGAATGTCGTCAGCATCGTATCCCGAGCGGCCATCTGGGCCGTTCTGTGATGACTCTGCAAACCTATCGATCTGTTCGACCATTCATGCTCCTCCTTCATATTTCGCTTATAACGGGGCTGATTCTCCCCAAAATGCAAACAAATGTTTTGTATGCCTCGTCCATTTTAATTCAAAATGTCCCGTTTCGTAAAGACGGTGAATGAAATGATTACTGCCACAGCAGCCCAAACCGCCAGAACGCCAAGGGAAAAATTAAGTGTCATTCCTTCAATCGGAGGCAAAGTTCCAGATAAATAATCTGTGAGCTTCAGATTAACCATAAATAAATATTTGGCGCTATTCCAAGCGGATGCCATATTCGTTAATATCGTACCTGCAATCAGCGTAGCCATCATGACGACAATACTTGCCGCTGTACTGCGAACGAGAACAGACACCATAAATGCCAGCATCGCCACAGTCAGACTAACAAACCATATCAGTCCACCCTGCATGAGTAAATACTTCCACTGGGGAACTGCATGAACAGCTGACATATCGACGTCTGAGCCTACAATTTTGAACCCGGTAAACACCGGCAGCTCAAATCCTTTATAACCGAAAGCTAGACCAGATATCAAGTAAGCGATAATAAATGTCGCCATAACGATCAGCGAGACGAACATAACCAAGGCGATCAGCTTGCTGAGCAGCACTTTCCACCTCTTCACAGGGCGGGTCAGCAGCATTTTGATCGTACCGGTTGTCCGCTCCCCTGACACAATATCAGAAGCTATAGCCATAATAAGCAGCGGAATAAACAAAGACACAGCGTTGTTCATAAATTCCCGAGTAAAATTAACAGCGTTCGGCTCATTCGGATTGATATCATGCTCCAAATAATATTTCATCTGCTGAATAAATATTTGTCGATACCTCTTCCACTCTTCCGGTACCCTGTCGCTCCCCAGAGAGTTCTCGTTATCCGTAATCCGCTGCTGCAGCTCCAGACGCCAGTCTCCGTTAAATTTACCCTGACTGCGTTCTGCTGATTTCATCTGCGCGTATGTAAACATCGGCACCAGAACAAGCAGCACCAACAAAATTACGTAAAAACGTTTCTTTTTAACGATTTTAATCGTTTCGTTCTTTACAAGTGGCAGTATGTTACTCAATGCTCTCACCTTCCGTCATCTGAAGGAACAGCTGTTCCAGTGTTGGATTAATGCGGCTCACACCCCGAACTTCCACTCCTGCTGAAACCAGCTCTTTTACTGCAGAAGCCGTGTCTTCTTCCTCTATCCGAGTAACCACTGCGCCCTGCGGCATTCCCGCTAGAATCGAATCATCCAGCAAAACCCCCGGGTTATCCATCACTTCACACCGCTGCAGCTTCTGAAGAACCGACAACCCCGCATCTGAAGGATGCAAATCCCACACCACATATCCCGTGCTGCCAGAAATGAGTTCCTCCACACCGCCAACAGCTAACACTCTGCCCCGGCTTATAATCGCTACCCGGTCGCACAATAACTGAATCTCACTGAGCAGATGACTGGATACGAATACTGCCAAGCCTTCCCCGGCAAGCCTCTGAATAAACTCCCGCATTTCCTTGATTCCTTTCGGGTCCAGACCGTTTGTCGGCTCGTCCAGAATCAGGAGCTTCGGTCTGCCCAAGAGTGCCTGTGCAATACCAAGACGCTGGCGCATACCGAGCGAATATGTACGGACCTTGTCATGTATCCGTTTGTCCATCCGGACAATATCAACAACTTCGCGGATACGATCCTCATCAATACCCGGCTGCATGCGGGCGAAATGTTCGAGATTTTCCCATCCGGTTAAATAGGTGTAGACCTCAGGATTCTCAACAATAGAGCCGACATAGCGAAGCGCCTGCTCTTGCTGCCGGTTTACATCAAAGCCACACACTTTGATGATTCCCTCTGTAGGCTTTATGAGATCGACCAGCATGCGGATTGTCGTTGTCTTTCCCGCGCCATTCGGTCCGAGAAAACCGAAAATCTCTCCCGCCCTAACATTAAAGGTGACGTCCTGAATAATCCATTTTCGTCCGATTTTCTTTTTCACACGCTCTACTGACAGTACAATGTCCTGCTGTTGATCTGTTACCATCCCTTCTTCTCCTTTCACATCACACTAGAGGATGCCTTGCGCAATCCGTTCCGCAATCGCCTGATAGCCATTGCCGTTCGGATGAAAATGATCAGAGGATAAATAAACATCCAGTTTTCCTTGAAACAGATCAAAAGTTGGAACCATCATCATATTAGGATCACTATTCACAACTTGCTGTGCCGCATGGTTCCAAGTTGAGACAGCGATATTCCCAGGCAGAAGCAGTTCCTTTAGGTCTTCAAAAGGATGATAGAGACCAACATATACCACTCTCGCCTTTGGATTAATCACCCGGATTTGCTCTAAAATTTGTTTCAAGCGTTCCGTTGCCTGGGGCACCGCCTTCATTAACTCCTTCGGATCCAGCTCGTCCTTACCAGCTAAGGCGTTCTCCATAACACCGCTTCCCCGGAATAAATCATTACCTCCAATAGACAGAAGAATGAGGTCTGCCTGCTGCAGAGCATATTGTATACCCTTTTCTTCTAGCTTCGGCAAAAGTGCCTCTGTGGTCAAGCCGTTAATAGCAAGATTGTTAAGAAGTTCACCTTGGCGTCCGTTGTCATTCAGTATTTGAATGCTTCGGCGCACAAAACCACTTCCCGTATTGTCGCCCGTACCTTTTGCCAGGGAATCTCCAATGGCAGTGACCTTTATTTGTTCCGGCAATGGAGGCAGCACTCTGGCTTCAGCGTCCTTTTCTGGTGCAGATTCGGGCGTATTCACAACTGTATCACCCTCATCCTGAGCGGGAGCCGATGGTGTAGCGGAAGACGGAGCCGCCTGAGGCGAATTAATATCTTGAATGGCATAAATGAAACCAACAAGAAGAACAATAGTAACAATAACGGAAACCGATGCGGTAATCCGCCATATCCATTTTGAAGAGTTCAAGAGGATCCCCCCGGTGTTAAATAATTGATGTTCAAGATCTACTATAGTATTTCGGACAACTCCGTGACTATATGTACATTAACATAAAACTTCTATGTGAAATTTGCAAACAAACAGCGTATTCCGGCAAAAAAAGCAAAAGAGCAGTAAAGAAAATAATGTATAACCCCTTATGCTATATAGAAATTATCCATAAGGGGTTAAATCATTACCTCCCCTGAAAGCCGCCTTCAGATTTTATTATTTGTCCAGTAATCCACTGTGATTCATCACTCGCCAAAAAGCTAATTCCCCTAGCAGCATCTTCTGGCGTTCCAATACGTCCCATAGGAAACAATGGAAGATATTGTTCCTTCATTTCTTCGCTTATCCAACCTGAATCAGTGGGACCAGGATTAAAACCATTAACTGTTATATTCAATGGAGCTAAACCAACCGATAAAGGTTCAACTAAAGCAATAAGTGCGCCCTTTGTTGCAATATAAGCTAAGTTATTTGGGTTCGGTCCCCCTGAAATCATAAATATAATTCTTCCTGGAGTTTCCTTAAAGAGTTTATTATCTTCAAATCTCTTTGCAAACTCTGTAGTCAGTAATATCGTTCCACGATTGTTAACATCGAAGTGTTGATCTATCATCTTTCTATTTAGATTCCTATAGTTTGTTGGGGATTCATAGGTTGCATTGTTAATCAAAATAGATGGCACCCCTAAAGTTGTTTCTACCTGATCCATTATAAGAGCAGGCATCTCCGGGTTTGCAAAGTCAACTTCCATATGACTTGCTCTGACACCGAGTCCTACCAGTTCTTTTAATAAATGTTCTGGCCATTCCGGTTCTCCGCCATTTCCGTCTGTTTCATCGAAAATACACCAATGAGTAAAGAATATATCTGCTCCTAATTTTGCAAGCGAACGACAGATAGCTGTTCCGATTCCTGTTGATCTGCTTGCTCCTGTAACAATTGCAATTTTGTTTTTAAAGAGATCATTTAAGTATTCCTCCATTCATTTTTGGAGGATACGCAGGTAAAGATCAAAAGAGATGCAAACTCCCCGAAAACTAAAAAAGATACCTATTTAGGTATCCGTACGACGGGTTTATGATACACACATCCCTGCATACCCTGTAAGGTTAAAGATACGAACACCGAATTAAATAGTGTATAAACACTATTTGTGGTATTCCCTCTGGCTAAACCTTACTATTAAAGAGTACACATATATGTTCTGTTCTCCTTTAGCTGGCATCTCTTATTTAATAATAGCGATAATCAAAGTTATATGCAAGAATTTGCACTCCTAATTAATATCTAAGATGGAGTGTTACATAGGAGCACAAAAAGAGAAAACAAAAGGGTTTAACATAATAGAAATAGCTAATATGTTAAACCCTTTCTTTTATCAGATTTTTTGTGATTAGATCATAATAAGGGAATCCCTGCTCTTATACTGCTTCTGAACGATTACTGACTAATGAATTCCTGAACCCAGTAACCGTTGTAGTACCCAACACCGATCATCGTAAAGTTAGGAGACATGATGTTTTTACGGTGACCCTCACTATTCATCCAAGAATCCATCACTTTCTCCGGCGTAGGCTGACCCTTAGCGATATTCTCACCAGCATAACTGTAAGAGATACCGTATTGCTTCATCATATCAAGTGGAGAACCATAGGTTGGGGAATTATGATCAAAATAATTGTTATTATTCATATCTTTAGCCTTGTCTACAGCCATACCTGTTAGTTTTTCATTAACAGTCAAAGCTTTTAGACCGGCTTTTGCACGTTCTTTATTCACAAGATCTACTACTTGGCTTGCAAAAGTAGATTTATCTGTCGTATTAGCAGGCGTTGACGGTTGTTCTGGCTCAGCAGGCTTACTGGTCGATGGTGTAGAAGTTGACGGTTTATCCACTTCTGGGGTTGATGGTTTTTCCACTTCTGGAGTTGACGGTTTTTCCGGTTGCGGTTTGAAATCCGGTTTTTGAACAACGCAATTTAAGTTCCCACCCCAGCCTTGACTTTCCAAGAGTTGTTGGATCTTTTGCTGCCAGCTCTGTGCACTTTCTGTCGGTGTTGCTGCAGACGCAGATGCAGGAAGCATAATACCTACGGACAAAACGGCTACGAAACCAGTACTAACTATCTTTTTTATCATTGGTTTTTTCATGAATTTACATCTCCTTTAGTAAAAAATTAGTTACATTTTTGTAATCAACCGCAGACACAGTGTAACATGTTTGAAACCTCAAGCCATCCTTCAAATCTTGGAAATGAATCTGCGGGCAACGCAAAAAAGGCTAACCACCAACAAAAAACGTTGGAAGATAACCTTAACTGCGGCTTGAACTAGATTACACCTCGTAATTTACTACATAGTTTTGAAGCTCCGTATTGTAATAGCCAATACTGTATTCTCTCACATTTCCCTGCTCATCATAGGAATAACGCGATCTTTTCAACAACGGCTTTCCTGTACTGATCTGAAGCATTGTCGCTATGTGCTCCGGAGGAGCAGCCACATCAAATTCATCTCGCAGTTTATCCAGTGAGATGTTCTGATCCTCCAGCAAGCCGTACAGTGACTGGGCATTTAAATCCGACAAATCCAAATCATCGATCGTATTTGTCAAATAGTGTGTGTAATAAATGTAAGGCACGTCATCCAAAAAATAAACGCGCTCTAGCCTCAGGCAGCTCTCACCAAACAAACGATAGGGCTCGGTACCCGCTTCGTTTTGCTCTATTTCTGCACGTAGCCATTGTTTTTGAATCTGATGTCCTTGTTCAACCAAAATCTCTGTAAAACGTTTCCATCTGGATAGTTTGGATGTGGACGTAATACGGATTACTTTTGTCCCTTTTCCACTCCCCTTCTCCAGATAACCTTCCTGAACGAGTTCTTGAATGGCACCCCTGACCGTAATTTTGCTCACACCGAATTCCTTCTCCAACTGAGGTTCGGAAGGAATATGGGTTCCGAGCGGATAAACGCCGTATAGGATACGATCCTTTAATATATTTTTGATTTGCAAATATAAGGGCCTATCTTTACGGGATAAGCTCACAACTTTCCACTACCTTTCTACATCGCCTACAGATTCGGTCATTGCCCGAACGATCTCCATATCCGATGCCATGGGAGTATCCCCGGACACGGTGTGCGCCAGCATGCTGGCTGCCGCTGCAAACCGTACAGTCTTTTCCGGTGGGAATCCTTCCATCTCACCATGAATAATTCCGCTCGCAAAGGCATCTCCAGCACCTATTCTATCATAGACGGAAAACGTAAGTTGATCAGAGAAGCTGAAGCATTCATTCTTGAATAGATATCCGCGCAGTGTATGCGTATTATCGTTGTTGATGGACCGGTGTGTTCCTGCAATGACTTGAACCTGGTACTGCTTCGCAACGGCAGGAATCAGCTCCATTAGCTGCTCTGTACGATCCGTTTTCTCTGTAACCATTCCAAGCGTATAAATAGCATCTTTTTCATTCATAATGACAATATCAGAGAGGTGAAGCATTTCCTCATAATGCGGTTTGGCCTTCACATACCCATCATCCCCCCAAAGGGAGGGACGGTAGTTGCAATCAAAGATTACACTTCCGCCACGCTGCTTAACAGCTCGGGCCAGAGACTTTATATGATAACGGACACCATCATTCATCGCCAGTGAGATTCCGCAGAAATGTACTGCATCAATCTGGGCTGCAATATCGTCATAATCATACTCTCCGACCAGAGCTGTATTAAAGCTGCTCTCCAAGCGGTTACTATACGTTACTCGGCTCGGCCGAACGCCAAAACCGTTCTCCAAAAAATACATTCCCAAATAATTGCCGCCACGATGAATTAAAGATGAGGCAATGCCCAATTTTCTTAAATATGCTGCTGCTGCGTCCCCTAACGAATTTCCAGGCAAACGGGAAACGAGGTGCCCTGTATGCCCAAAGCGCGCCAAAGCGGAAACAACGTTTACGCCGGTGCCGGAGAATGTATAGTTCAATATGTTGCTCTGTGACAACAGATCATATCCGGGCACTTGGAGCCGCATCATAACCTCTCCGAAAGCTGCAATTCTCTTAGGCATAATCATCCGCCAACTTTTTCATAATTCCAACCAGTTCACGAACATCTTCAATATTGGTTTTACCTGTTTCCGAGTCCATAATTGAAGTATACACATGCGGAATGACCTTATGTACGCCGGCTTCCAGAGCAATTCGGAGGATAGGTTCAAAATTTTCCTTATCAATACCACCGGTAGGCTCCAAGGCAAATCCTTCTTCAGCACAAGCTTTCGCGATAGCACGGAATTCATCTTCACGGCTTAATCCCTGCATTGGGAAATATTTCAATGCATTACCGCCCATATCACGTACTAGAGCTATCGCCGACTTGATCGGTACCACGGCATGTTCGCTATGTGCGGAACTAATCGGACCCGTCGAGATATTTACAAACCCAGGTCGTCCGGAAGGAGACACCAAGCTGTTAATCCAGCTATCCTGATCACCCAGATTGGCCCGTGTCGCTCCTACAGCTGGGAACACCTGATTAATATGACTGCCAGGATAATGTTTAGCAATTTCAGCTACCATTGCCGCCTGACGATTGTCGCCACCGCCAAGTCCGATGGATACAGCATCATCTATTTCCTTTCCGTATATTTTCATTGCAGTTACGGCTTCTTCAACAGAAGCGTAATCTTTGGATAATACACCGACCAGTACATATCCCTCTGCCGCTTCAAATATGTCTTTAGCGTTCTCAACACCTTTAGTTAATACATTCAATGCAACACGGTCTCTATAAAAACGCTTTGATATTTGTGACATATTACTTTCCCCCTGCTAATTCACGTATTTTGGATTGTATAACGAGAATATCGTCGCCCATAAGCGAACGTGGATCAATATCGAAATAACCTTGCCTTACACCGTAATCCCGCGTGTAGATCGCAATCTCACCATTTTGCAGTCCTCCGGCGACTTCCTTCGCCGTTGTTCCTGCCTGAGCTGGATCAATCTTCACTCTTGCGCGATAAATAGCCCGGCCGGCTTCGTCCTGGACAACCGATACTTGCACACCTGGAACTTCATTTAGTGGCATCAGCTTCTGAAGCTCATCTTTTTCCTGCTCACTGTTATCTTTTTTGACGATATATTCATCGATTGCCTGAAGCAGCCCAAACGTTGACTCCTTACCGACCTTCATACTGCGTCCGATTCCGTGAAGCTGTACCTTTAACCATTCAATATAAGTCCGCTTCCCGCCGACAATCCCTGATGTTGGACCTTCGATCGCTTTGGACCCGCTGTAAATCGCAAGATCAGCGTATTTCACATATTTCTGAATATCCTCTTCTGCTGCCGCATCAACAATCAGTGGAACGCCTTTGCGCTGGGCAACTTCCCATGCCTCTTCTACAGAGATCATGTTTTTTTGGACAGCGTGGTGCGATTTCACATAAAGAACAGCCGCAGTTTTGTCCGTTATGGCGTCTTCGATATGCTCTGCCCGGCCTTCATTAGCATAACCCACTTCAACCAGCTTTCCACCACCCAGATACACCATCGTTTCCACAGGAGCACCATATTGCACGTTATGGCCTTTAAGAATGATGATCTCATTTCTGTAAATATCCTCTTGGTGAAGACGTTCGCTTAGGCGGCGGTTTCCACGTGTAACGATAGCAGCTACAGAAAGGGCGATACCGCTGGAAGCCGAGTTTACAACGACAGCTGCCTCTGAACCGAGAATACGTGCTATGTAATCGCCTGCTTTATCAACTAAATCTGCGATTTCCACATAGCTTTGTCCGCCCTGCTTCATCGCCTCCATCACGGTATTCGTCGGAGCAGACACCCCCAGTATACTCATGCGTCCACTGGCATTAATGACTCGTTTAAGACCGTACTTCGCATTCAATGAATTCCCCATCGACAATCACTCCCTTAGCTTCAATGACTTGATTCGCAACTCTGCGTTCCCCTTCGGAATCGATGAGCTCGACTGTTTTATTGTCCAGCGTAAACAGTGTCAGATTTGCACGGTCACCTACCTGAATTCGCCCAAGCTCCGGTTTACCTAGCCAAGCCGCCGCGTGTGTGGTGACAGCAGCAATGGTTTCTTCAAGGGAGTACCCTAAGTACAAAAATTTGGAAAGAACTTTTCCCATACTGAACACTGGACCATTCAGTCGATTTCCCCTGTAAATGTCCGTGCTGATCGTATGCAATCCAATACCGTGCTGTTTAGCTGCTTCAGCCACTTTAAAGGAAAAGCTGGCTGTACCGTGACCAACATCAAGGTGAACCCCTCTGCCAATCGCATCGCTGAATTCCTGAAGGGGTCTGCCTTCAGCATCGAACAGATTATTCTTCTTTCCGTTAAGGTAATGTGTAATTACATCATTTCGCTGTAAAAGAGCAATTACCTCCCGTATATCTGGAGGTCCTGATCCGATGTGGACCATTATCGGCAGCCCTGTATCGCAGGAAAGCTCCCGAGCAATCCGGAGCGGCTCCACACCGCTTGTGCCGACCACGCTTCTGCTGATCCGCGCCTTTAAACCTACGATGAAATCACTGTACGCTTCGACCGACTGTTTAACCATTTCCCGAGCAATCCATTCGAGATTTGATAATTCATCGATTCTAGCTAATCCGATGTGCGAAATGTTCAAAAATGCATAAACTTGGGTCTTTGCTTGTTCTCTATGGGCAGCCAGATCAGAAATCCGGTCCGCGCCACAGCTTCCAGCATCCACAATCGTCGTGACACCCTGCTTAACTCCAATCTCATCCATCTCATCGCCGTAGGGATCAAATTCAGGAAAAGCATGAACGTGCATATCAATCCAACCGCTGGACACATAGGCACCACAACCATCCACAACATGCGATCCGCATCCCTCTCCGGCAGAAGTGATTCCGACAATCTTGCCATTCTCGATCTCAATATCGATCTCTTCTCCGTTCACGTGTTTTACGTGACGTAGTACTAATTTTTCATTCACTGTCCTCACCTTTTGTATGATATAACGTTATAATGTTTACGATAGCATGGTAGTAACGTATTGTAAATCAAAACATTATAATGTTTGAAATTCTTCACATTAAAAAAACGACTTGTCTTCAATTGTTGAAGAGCAAACCGTTCCTGCGAGGACTGTGTATTTTGTGAAAAAAGAGAAGCCCGATCCCATAGGTCAGGAGCGGGCTGGAGAAAAAGGGGCGTCTACAGCTGTTTAACGAACTGATAACCCGCTTTTTCAAATCCGATATGTTCAAAAAATGCATGTGCCGGGGCTAAGCCTTCCCGGTTGCCGCTTGTGAGAAACAAGAGGTCGCTTCCTTGCTGTTTTCCCCATGTCTCTGCTCCGCGTACCAATCGTTTGCCGATTCCTTGGCTGCGGCAGCTTGAGGTTACAATCAACGAAGTGATTTGAGTGACCGGTTCGGTCCTTGCGAAAGATTTGACTTGACGAAGCATCATCATACCAACTACCTTGCCGTCAAGCTCTGCAATCATGTTACAGTGCAGCGGGTTGCATGCCATCGTCTCCATCCGTTCACGCATAACATTCAGCGTAGTCGGATAATTTAATTCACGCAACAGAGACGTGACAGATTCCAAATCTTTCTTCTCAAACGTTCGAACCAGCAGTGCAGGCGCAGATAAGACGCTTTCCATGCTCATTATACCCTCATGCTTCCCTTCTTCTATGATTTCAACTCCACTTTATCTATTTTCGTAGTTTCTGAAGAAGATTGCAAGAGTTGAACGACAAAATTCTCCTTAATCAGTCAGGTTTCTTCTCCCGAATTTTACAAAAACTTGTATTGAGCTTCAATCAGCCCATAATAAGTTCCCTTAATTTTCATAAGATGGTTATGATCCCCTTCTTCAATCACGCGCCCATGGTCCAAAACAACGATATGATCGGCATGACGAATCGTGGACAGTCGGTGTGCGACAATAAAGGATGTTCGGTCTTTCAAAAGCACCTTCAGCGCATCCTGGATTTTAAGTTCCGTCTCCGTATCGATGGATGCGGTCGCTTCGTCCAGAATGAGAATCCGGGGATCTGCAAGAAGTGCTCTGGCGAATGAGAGCAGCTGTCGTTGCCCCATGGACAACATATTACCACGCTCTTCAACTTCAGTATCGTATCCGCCCGGCATATTCACGATAAAATCGTGGGCATCTACGGCTTTGGCTACCGCTTCAATTTCTTCGTCCGTTGCATCCAGCCGCCCAAAACGAATATTATCCCGAATCGTTCCCGAGAAGATGAACGTATCCTGAAGGACTACGCCAATCTGGTTGCGGAGACTTTCTACTGTCACCTTGCGAATATCATGGCCATCGATCGTAATATCGCCATCGGTTATATCATAGAACCGGCTAAGCAAGTTGATAATAGTACTCTTACCGGAGCCAGTATGACCGACCAACGCAATAGACTGTCCGGCTTTAACGTCCAGATTGATCCCTTTTAACGCCTGACGGCCCTTTTCGTACTCAAACACAACGTTTTGCAGTTTGATGTCACCTTTAATTTTTGGCAGCTTTTGCGCACCTGGTTCGTCATCAATGCTAGGCTTCTCGTCAATAAACTCAAAAATTCGTTCTGAGGAAGCCATCGCCACCAGAAGCTGGTTATACATCATTCCCAGACGGTTGATCGGCTCCCAAAAGTTTCCGACGTAGTTGGAGAACGCAATAAGCAGACCTATCGTCAGCTCCCCGCTCTGAATCAAGCTTGCACCCAGCCAGAACAAGATCAACGTACCAACACCGCCCGTAATTTCAATCAACGGACCGAAGGCCTGGTTCATCGCGGACGCTTTATCCCACGATTTTTTACTGTCCATGTTCATTTCGTCGAAGAATTTCATGTTTTCTTCTTCCTGTGTGTAAGCTTGGGTTACCCGAATTCCTTGGATCGACTCGTTCAAGTGGGAGTTGATCCGCGAGTTTTTCGTGCGGACATCCTGCCACGCCCGGCGGATTCGGACCCGTAGGGTCGTAGAGATGAAGAACATGACCGGTACCGTCACGATAACAGCAAGACCTAGCTTCCAGTTAATCGCAAGCAGGATAATGACGATCCCGACGAGCTGAACGCAGTCAATTAGCAGGTTGACCACACCGTTCGTGAACAGATCCTGTAGGGAATTGACGTCATTGGTTACCCGTACCAGAACGGAGCCTGCCGGACGTTTGTCAAAAAAGTTAAAGGACAAGCGCTGAATGTGTTGGAACAGATCTGTCCGCAGGTCATAAATAACCCGCTGGCCAATAATGTTTGTGTATTTTATCCGGAAAATACCCGTGATGTACTGGATGATATAGAGCATCAAGACAGCAATCGTAATCTTATACAGCAGATTGAGGTTCGGGCTGCCGGACTCTGGCGAAATCGCCTTGTCTATCGCCGTACCCGTTAAATATGGTACAGTCAGCTTCGTTACGGTACCGATGATCATAAGCACGATGATCAGCGGCACCATTTGTTTGGCATACGGCTTCATATAGGATATGAGCCGCGTCAGCTGTTTCCAGTTAAACTGCTTTTCAATCGCATCGTCATCCTGGTACACAAATCGTTCGCCCGTTACTCCATTGGCTTTTCCACCCTGTGGAGCCTTCTGTTTCGGTTTTCGCTCCATATTTAATTCCGCACTCATGCCTGCACCTGCCCTTCCCCATTGCCCGAAGCAGCACGGCGGGCAATCAGGTCCGCGTATTGAATTTTGTAAACATCCTGATAAGGACCTTCTTCCATGATCAATTCATCATGTTTACCGCGCTGCACAACACGGCCTTCATCGAGGACAAGAATTTCGTCCGCATGCCTTAGAGACGAGATCCGGTGAGCGATAATAAACGTCGTTCTACCGTTCATTACCTCCTGAAAGCCGGACTGGATTTCGTGCTCAGTTTCCATGTCGACCGCACTGGTCGCATCGTCCAAAATTAGTATTTTCGGGTCTACCAGCAGCGCCCGTGCGATGGCGATCCGCTGCTTTTGACCGCCGGAAAGCCCCATACCGCGTTCACCGACAATCGTATCGTAACCATGCTCCATTTCCATAATGAAATCATGAGCTTTTGCCAATTTTGCTGCCCGGATAATGTCGTCCATCGACACATTCTTACCGTATGCAATGTTGTTGCGAATGCTCGAGGAGAACAGAAACGTCTCCTGGAACACGGTGGCAATCTGGCTGCGCAGGCTGCGGATTTTAATATCCTTAATATTGACGCCATCCAGCGTGATATTGCCGGAATTCACATTATAAGCATGCATCAGCAGCTGTATAATCGTCGATTTACCGGAACCTGTACCGCCCAGCAGACCGATAACCGAACCCGGTGGCGCGTTCAAATTAATGTTTTTAACAGCAGCCATCTTGTTGCCGTAAGCAAATGTTACACTATCAAAAACGACATGCCCCTTCACTTGAGACGGGTCTAATGTGACGGCATCTTCCCGATCCTCGACATCAATCGGTTGGTTCAGCAGTTCCAATACGCGCTCACCGGATGCCTTCGATTGTGTGTAGTTGTTGATATGGAATCCGATACTCCACATCGGCCCGATAATGTACCAGATCAAGCTGAAAAAAGCGACCAGTTGACCTAATGTAAGCTCATTATTAATAACCATAATCCCGCCTGCTAGCAGCAGGATAACAACGCTAATGTTGGCAAACAACTCCATCAACGGGAAGAAGCGTGCCCATAGAGTCGCGGCAAAAATCTGGTTGGATTTATAACGCTCGTTTCGTCCCGAAAATTTCTCTACTTCATGCGGTTCGCGGGCGAACGATTTGACGGTACGGACGCCTGTAATATTCTCCTGAACCGACGTTGTGAGCGAGCTCAACGCGAGCCTCATTTCCTGGAAAGCCGGATGGATTTTAGATTCGAACTTTAGCGCTGTTACTACGAGAAACGGCATACATACTAGTGTGATCAGCGTCAGCTTCCAGCTGATGGAGAGCATCATTGCCGAACCGAAGACAACCATCAGTACAACGTTCAAAATCTGGGCAAAGCCGAAGCCGATAAATTGCCGGATCGCTTCGAGGTCACCCGTTAAACGGGACATTAAATCGCCTGTACGGGCGGTGTCATAGTATCGGAAAGACAGAAACTGTAGCTTTTCATAGCAGGCATTCCGCATTTTATAAGCCAAAAAGTTACCGAGTCGTCCTCCGAAAAATCCGTGTAAAAACTGTAAGATAGCTTTGAGTGTTACTACCCCTACGACCGTTAGGGCTAGCTGTGGTACGAGACTGAAATTTTTCGGCTTGATTGCATCATCAATCAGCCGCTGCAGCAGGTGCGGGTACACGAGGCCAAGTGCGGTCGCCATCGCCAAACACAGTATGGAAAGAAAGAGATAGCTTCGTTTCTCCCAGAAGAAGCCCTGCAGTTGCCTGAGAACATTCATGTTTTTCCTCCCTCAAATTTACGATCAGTTATGTAGCATTTATGAAGTTTATCATCGACCTGTTAAAGCGGCAAAGAGAATAAACCGTCATAAATGAGCCAATGCGTCCTTAACTAGTCATTTAGTGCAACTTTTCATACGTTCATAATTAAATAGTCAGTAATTCTCGTTAATCCTGACGATATGGAAACGGCTTCTTTTTTACATATCAGAACACGAAAGAACAGTCATTTTTTCGTTTTTTGCAGCTCATATTTCTTACTATTAATGTTAATAAGAGAGTGGTGACCACCTTGGTTCACCACTACCATCTGCAATCTCATACATTAAAAGGGAACCCGGATATAAATCCGGATTCCCTCTTCACATTGTTTTTCTATTTATCGACTCTTGGCAACCTCTGTTCCAACTCCAAAAGACGTTCAGAAAGCTTACGCCACATATCAGATGATTGTCCGTCCTGCAAGGATACAACCATCGCTTTGACGGATTCCTCCAGTTGTTCCTGTAGCACATTAGAATGCATTTCAAGTGACTGCTTAATCTCCTCCGCGTAGTAGGCTGCAAGAAGGATTTCACGCTGTTTGACTACGGCAGCTGCCGCCTCCTTGACTTTCGGCTCAGCCGCTTCACGTAGTTTCTGGCTTCCGTGTCCTTCGAAAAAATGTTTCGGATTCTTGAAGTGAGACCAGTAGGAAATCCAGCTTCCTTCCACAATCAGCTCGGTCTCTTCCAACTCAGGAGTTGCCCATTCCCTGTCTTGACGCAAGGAGAGTTCCAAACCTTCTGTAAGACTGCTGATTTCATGCAGTGTGTGCCGGGCAGCTTCTTCCGCTAATACACGGCCCTTTTGCTCCAGTCGCAGGGTGGTCGCCCAAAACTCTTGATCAAGCTCTACAGACAGTGTACGCTGCAGATCCCGGCCGCATGCGGCAAATGCAGATTTCAGGTTTCCGGCATCCTCCCTGAGTACAGAAGGATGAAATGCTTCTTGAAAAAATCTCCCCATCGCATAATCCAGCCGCTGACGGACATGAAAGAGCAGCTCTCCGCATTCCTGAGCGATTTCTCGCGACATATCTATTGATTTTAAGGCGTTGAAATATTCCAGCGCCTTTACACCTACTAATTCAAGACCTTTGATTCGGCGGCTGCGCGTATCTTCATCCTGCTCGGCAAGCTCAGCCCAGGCTTCAGCCCGCCGTCTTGCAGATGATATTTCGTCATAACCTGCCCGCAGCGATAACCCAGGCAGATCCTCCAGTGCGAATCGGTCCAGCGATTTCTCAAATGGCATAAAACCGGATGCATGCAGTTCTTCTTCATTCTCGCTGAGCTTGCCTCTTAAAGCTAACAGGCTGGACACAGGGAAAATATGTGGACTGTTAACACCGCTAGTAACCAAATTGCTGCGGACGTGGGCGACCACTTCATCCAGCTCTTCAGGGGAAGAGGCCAAGTCGGCGGCATTGACCACAAAAAACATTTTATCTAGCGAAAAGCTGTCCTTCACCCGTCCAAGCTGAGACAGAAACTGCCTATCGGCTTTAGAGAAGGCATGGTTGTAATACGTAACATATACAATCGCATCTGCATTCTTGATATAACTGAAAGTTACCCCCGTATGACGGGCATGGAGTGAATCTGCTCCCGGTGTATCGACCAGCACGATTCCTTGCTCTGTGAGTGGACAGCTGTAATACAGATCAATACCGTCGACATAACATGATTTCGTCTCGTCAGCTACAAAGCTGCGGTACTCCTCCATGCCGACGGACTCAGTCGTTCCCAATTTCCCATTCATGCCTTCCCAACCGGCGGCCGCGGCTTTTAAGAAGCCGTAATGTGGCAGGCCAGCAGGATGGACACCTTCTGGCGTCAGTCCTTCCGCCGTCTTTCTCCAGCTATCCTCATCCGGTTCCGATAAACCTAGCACACTGAAGGAATATTTGAGATCATCCCACCAGCTCACTCTCGTCTTCATACGCACAGCGGCAGTTCCGTGAGGATGCTCTGCTATCGGAACGACAATCCGGTTCACCGCGGCTGTCGTTGGATGCGGTGACACCGGCAGAACCGATTCGCCGAGCAGCGCGTTGGCGAATGAAGACTTGCCGGCGCTGAACGCCCCGAACAGCGCCAACGTGAACGAGCCGCCCGCAAGCGCATCCGCACGAGCGGTCAAATCCCGCGCGGGCGAGGCCAACGCGGGATACGGCGCCATTAGCGCCGCCGCGGCCCGCAGCTCCGCTGCCGCGGCTTCCAGCCGCTGGCGCCGGCCCCCGGCCGCGCCCTGCGGTGCGCTGCGCTGGGGCGCAGGGCCGCCGTTCCCCTGCTGCGCAGCAGGGGAACCCGCGCTGGCTGCGGCCTGCGGCAGCGCAGCCGGCTCCCTCACCTCCGGCAGGAGGCCGGGGGTGAGGGAGGTAAGCTGCGGCACGAGCTGTGCCGCAGCAAGGGCGCGGCCCTCTTCCGCCCGCTGCAAAGCAGCGTAGCGGGCGGAAGCCGCCGATTGCGCCAGCAGCTCCGCGTGCTGGCGCTCCAGCGCCTTCAGGCGGACGGCGGTGTCGTCCGCCACCAAGGCCCGTAACCGGTCAGCGAGCTCCGACACGGCTCGGCGGTAGCTGCCCTTGATTTCCTCGGACAGCAACTTGCAGTAATTGAGCACGTACTCACCAGAAATGACTGCCTCTGGATTGACTGTGCTGGTGATACGATCCTGGGAGAGAGTCGGAAGGAGGTCATCCACCACCCCATCCCATTCCTTATTCCATGGTTCAAATCGTTCCACAAAGGATCTGAACAAATTTCGAGCGTGCCAATCCACTTGGGCTGTTACTTGTTCAGACAGCCGCTGATGGAACATCTCAAGCCTTTTTGCCCGCTCCTCCTCCGTTTTCGCAGAAGTGAACAGAAATCCTTTTTTAAACCCGCGCTGGCGACTCTCCAAAAAGGAGAGCGCCAAATCCCTAATATCTGCTGGTGTCAGATTGGCATTCGCAAGCAGATGATCTCCTTCACGACGGAGTTCGGCGCTTACCTCGTCCGAAAGCTGGCTGAGCGTTTTTTGTTCTTGTTCCAGTTCTCTTACTCGGGCATGTAAAGCCGCAGCGACTGCTTCTCCGCCCATTTCATCCAGCAGCTGTTCTTTCTCTTCCTGATGACTCCGAATATATGCTTCTGCATGATGATCTGCTGCATGACGCGCGGAGCATGCCACACTATAATCCAGTAGCGCTTCCCGGCTACCCAGCAGCTTGCCTATAACGGTCTTCAAATCATTCCACTGATTGTAAGGATGGTCCCACACTTTCAAAGAAACGCACATCAGTCCGCTATAACGGACCTTCCACTGGGCAAATGCCTTTTTTACATCATCTAAATAAGACGATAAAGATAGTTCCTCATCGCGATGTTTGTCAATCTGATTCACGATTAAATACAACGGTTTGCCCCAATCCGACAAACTTTTCGCAAACAACAGATTACTTTCGGACTGCACATGATTGTAATCCATCACATAAAAAACAACATCAGCCATATGAAGAGCCGAATGTGTCGCCTGCCGGTGTCCGTCATCCGTAGAATCAACACCAGGTGTATCCATCAGTACTCCATGATCGCCCAGAATTGAAATGTCATCCCATACTTCGATCGCGGAATACTCCCCGCCTTCTTTACAGTAAGCTGCTAGCTCCTCCGTACTCACATTCAGCGTTTCACCCAGACCACCGTCCGGACGATGAATGACGGCCTTGGAAGCACCATTTCGGATCGTAACCACATTAGCACTCGTCGGAACCGGGCCTGATGGAAGCACTTTTTTACCGCACAGTGCATTGATCATACTTGATTTCCCCGCCGAAAAATGCCCACAAAATGCAAGTGTCAGTTCACCAGCAACTTGTTTACGCATCAAATCTTCAATTAGAGCCGCGGACGACTCGTCATTCCATTCCACAAAACGATCTCGGACAGCCTCTAACCCGCTGGTGCTGTATCCGGTTTCATGTTCAGTCATTAGCTTCAATGTCATCCTCGCTCCTGTCCATCTTATCTATTAAGAGGTTGTTCAAAAAGTCCGCTTTTGATCACGAAGTGATTCGGGAAGTAACTCGGCGTCGAATCTTGAATTCTGCCGGGCCTTCCGGTGCTCACGTAGGTTCTGCCTACGCTCCGCTCCTCAATCCCTAGCTTCATCCAACTCAAGCGTTTTGAAAAACGCACATCGGAAGCATATGCTTCGGTGCTGAAAAGCTGACTTTTTGAACTCGCACTATAATGAATGTCACATATTCTCAGATTATTTTATTGTAACACCACCCGGCCCGTAAAGAAATCACCATTCCGTTTAACAACCTCAAAAAAAACGGCCCCTTTCGGGACCGATTTCTTAATATCTTACGTATGGTTTATTACAAGGCTGCGCTCTCTGCCCCCGGAATTAGAATTTCAAAGACATTGCCATGCTGCAGGATGGTCAAACCTCTTGATTTATCACGCATAACAACAACTTCAGGTTTCTGGGACATCCGCTCTAAATAATGCTCTGGAGCTTCTCCCGAGTTGCTGAATGTTACGCCTTCCACTTCTTTTTCTTCATCTTCTTCCAGTTGGCTCTCTACCACTTGCTCAAAAATATCGGAAAACAATTCGAAGTTATCCGTGTACACCGAGATGCATTTCATGTTTGATCCCATCCTCTTTCTTCTTGTCTATTTCTTGCTTGTTGCGGTCTGTTCCTTATTCTTCCTGACCTTGGACGTTTTCATACGCTTCTTCCCTTCACGACATACGTCGAGAAGCGGGCATACCTCGCATTGCGGATTTTGGGCTTTGCAGTGATATCTCCCGAAGAAAATAAGCCTGTGATGAGTTAAGGTCCACTCTTCACGCGGTATTCGTTTCATCAGCTTCTTCTCCACTTCAAGTACACTGTCATCCCAGCCGACAAGGCCGAGACGCTTAGACACGCGCTCTACATGGGTGTCCACTGCAATGGCAGGTACGCCAAAAGCGTTTGATACGACCACATTCGCGGTTTTTCGTCCGACGCCTGGAAGCTTCACCAACTCATCATGGGCTTCAGGCACTTCACCACCATACTGTTCAATCAATATCCGGCACAGATTGTGGATGTGCTTCGCCTTGTTACGGTATAACCCAATCCGCCGGATATCTTGTTCCAGTTCCTCAATCGATACCGAAACATAATCCTGCGGTGTTTTATATTTTTGGAACAGATCCTTCGTCACCTTGTTAACTGTCGCATCCGTGCACTGAGCCGACAACAAAACAGCTATCGTCAGTTCGAATGCATTCTCATGAAGCAATTCGCAGTGCGCATCCGGAAACATGTTTTCCATCGTATCAAGTATATGCCGTACCGTAGCCGAGTTCATTTCAGGTCCCTCCCGCAAAAAAAAAGTCTTGATGCGACAAAGCCCCGCATCAAGACGGTGTTTCTCGTGTATTTCCAAAGTGATAACTATTGTTTCACGATCTCTACAACGGCTCCGTTGTTGAAATACAGTACAATATTATCATTTTCTTTAAGGGATTGCACGGACAAGTTCTGATCTCCCTCGTGAACATATAAATTCGGAGTCGCAGGGAAACGATAATTTTCCGTAGTATTCTTACGTTTTACAAAGACATCACCGTTTTCATAACGCCAGAAAGAACGACTCAGAGAATCAAGAACCTTTACAACCGTTGTCCCGTCAACATCTTTACGGACTTCAACACGATCATTCGTTGTAAGACTGCTCAAATTGGTGGAAATGACGCCGCCGCGATCGATTTTCACTTTACCAACTGTATCAATCGTATGGTTGGCACCGTTGAAATCCTTAACTGTCAGTTTAGACCCAGCCAAATCCACATTCACAATTTGACCGAGTGTCAACTTTACAATCTGAGCTGCTGTTGGCGTTGTTCCGACAAAGTTGACATTGATCAGTGTTCCTGGACGAAGATCATTCACACGAATACTTTGCCCGTTCTCGTCCGTCATTACGACTTTATCTGCGTAAAATTCGCTCGTAATTCCTTCGCTTTTGACCCGGATTCGGTTATAAGACGGATCGGTAGATACGACCTCGAACTGAACTGAAATTTTCGTCTTCAAGCTGGACAAGCTATCCTGGCTGTTAGTTAGTTGTGCAGAGACTTCATCACCGATTTTAATATCGGACATGGAAGCAACTGGTTTTCCATACAGCTCCACTCTTGGTATGCTGTAAGGAATGTTGATGCTCTGACCGTTTTCAGCCTGAATCGTCAGTGTTCTGGTTGCAGCGTTAATCGCCGTAACTTTACCTTCGTATTTGTAGACCACTTCCAGCGATATAGCGCGATTACCGATATAACTTACATCAACTTTGCGTCCTGGTTCCAAAAGTCTTTCAATGGAGGCTAATGTGACTCCGGCAGAGGAATCAAACTTGGTTTTTTCATCCAAAACAATAACTCTAGGCAAGCCCTTATCATCGCTAACCGTCAACCAACGCTTTTTGGCTTCATAAGAAACGATGGTTGCAGCATTAATGCGCTCCGTTTGACGTCCCACCACTTGAATTTTGCTAACCTTATCTTCCCCATTGATCGTAAGCTCGATTTTATCACCAGAGGTTGCATCCGCGACCAGATCATCAAGAGTCGGCTTAGCAACTCCGTTGATTACAATCTCAGGCTTTTCAACCATAAACTTCGTTTCCAGCTGTGTGCTGTTGTTTCGTTTATAAGTAATGGTTTTGCCATTGCTCTCTATGTTATAAAGCATACCCGTAACCGTATGATCAACACTTTGACTTAATTCTACCTTCTGCAGAATGCTGTTCTTCACTGTGTAACTTATAACAGAACCAGCCTTCAACTCGGAAGGAGTCAGCAATTGGTTTTGATATTGAATCAAAGTGCTGTCATCGTACTTAAATGTATCAACAGCGTTGCTAGAGCCGTCTTTGATAGATATCGTCTTGTTGACGGTGTCTACAGCTTGTACAGCTCCTGCAGCTGTTTTGTTAACGAGTCCGTTTTTCACACGAATAGCTACAACGCGTTTTTCCGGACTGAAAGTTTCGCGTTCAACTGTCACTACACTACCGGAAGCCATCGTATTTGGATCGATTTTGTTACCATTCTGATCCACGAACAACGTATTGGAATCATATGTCAATTCTTCAAATGTGTTGTTAGAATCAAACCAGATTACGTTGTTCGGTGACAGACGGGCGTAAGTCCGTTCGAGGGATTCTACTTTTTGTGTTGGATCTATAATTTCTACATATTCCGCTTTGTTGTTTTTACCGATAACCATAACCTTGGTGTACGGTTTGATATCAGAGACAGAGAGCCTTTTAGCCGAATCTTTTTCAAAATAGGCTGTTGATCCGTCAAGAGTAAACGTGCTTGGCTTTCCATCAATATAAATTTCAAGCTTTCCGCTGTCTACAGCTGAGACATAACCTTCATATTGATTGTCATATTTGACATTCACGTGTGCTTGCGCACGGCTTAAAAAAGTTGCGAGCTGAGCACGGGTGACCGCACCCTGAGGATCAAATTTATTACCACTTACCCCTTGTGCCAGGCCGAGATCAACGGCTACACTAACATAGCCAATTCGATCTGGAGAAATTTTGGCGTTATCCGCAAAGCCTGTCGATTTGTTCATGGCCGCATTCGCCTCGGACGTTTTTCCGATGGAGCGTACCAGCACTTCCAGAACCCATTCGCGGGTCGCTTTTTTCGCGCCCCAGGTTACTTTAGTGTCCGAATAACTGGATTCCTTTTTCTTGTCGAGCAGGTTTTGCTGAAGCGCCAATTGCACGTACTTAACTGCGTAATCATTTACTTTTATATTTGTCGGTAATGCCGTGCCGGTGCTGTCAGTTGCCTGTAAATTTAAGAAGCGGATCGCCATCGTAATCGCTTCTTGTTGGGTCACCGAATCGTTTGGACGGAATTGGCCGTTATTCCCCGTAACGATTCCTTGTGCCGCCAATTGATAAATATACTTTTCTGCCCAAAAACCTGATGGTACGTCATTAAAGATCTTGGTTGCTGAAGCCGTAGTGCTCGAAACTGCTGATACTGTCTGTTCAGCTGCAACCGTGGAAGCTCCTGCTCCTATTACCATAAGTCCGGCCATGACGGCGGAGACCACTTTTTTGGAATGATATTGTTTGTTTTGTTTAGATACCATTATGTTTCCCCTCTCCTAACTGCTGTTTCCTTAACATTACTTTATTCGACAGCAGATCGTGATCTCCTTCTAACCGTCATCACCGAATTTCAGGATTTTCTAATTCTACATGCCCCATCAGGCTTTCTACCTGTTTACCGTCAACGAGCAATTGAAGCGATTTTACTTCTTCATATTGAAAATAAGTTTTTTTGAGAGCATCAACGGCGAACAATTCTCCTCCAGCACCTAAACGGGCTTCATCCGGAATGTGAAGATCAATCGTCAGTTTCCCGTCTTCGAATGTTGATGAGTTCAGCTCAGCCTTTTCCCATAATGAAACCATTTCAGCGCTGTCGCTCTTTTTCAACGCTTCAAATGTGGCTTCATACTTCTCGCTAGATTTCTTCAACATGATTTTTGAAGAACCTTCCTTCAGCTCCAGAAGCTCTGGATCGGTATAATATACCTTAATCGTTTCTGTTGTTTCTCCCGGCGTTTGGCTGCTGCCGTCAGCTCCATTCGTCGATCCCGTTTGTTCCGATGTATTACCGGGAGCAGCTCCTGGCTTTTGTCCGCAACCAGCCCCAAGCACCATAACCGCCGCTAGCAATCCAGCGGACCATATTTTTTTGTTCATATGCCCACCTCCTGAAATCATCTCAATTATTTAACTTTCAAATAGTCCTTCAATCCGACTACGATAGACTCAGCCACCTGGTTTTGAAAGGTTGTGTTGAACAGCTTGCTTTCATCATTTGTGTTGCTCAGAAAGCCAACTTCGAGCAAGACAGCCGGCATGTTGGTTTCACGGATAACATGGAAATTGCCGTTTTTAACACCGCGGTCCTTGAGCCCCGTAGCTTGGACTAAATATTTGTGTATGACATTAGCCAGCGCTTTGCTAGCCTCTCTCTGGTAATAAGTCTCTGTACCTGTTGCTGCAGCAGGCCCGCTGTTCGCATGAATGGATACAAAGGCATCCGCCTTCAAATCGTTAGCGATTTTAACCCGATCCTTCAATTCAAGGAAAGTATCATCACTACGTGTCAATACGACATCGATGTTCTTCTCTTTTTCCAGCAGCTTTCCTACTTTCAAAGCAAGAGCCAGAGTAAAGTCTTTTTCTTTCTTTTGGGTTACACCGATGGCTCCCGGGTCATGAGCACCGTGTCCAGCATCGATGACTACCAGTTTCTTGCCTCCGGTACCTGGATCTGGCCCAGGTTCTGTGGAAGTATTAAGATCCACAATGAACATGCTCGAACCGCTCTCCGTCCCAGAAAGGGTATAATTTTTCGCATAGTTGAGATCAATTACAATCCGTATCGTGGAAGGATTACTGTTGTACAGCGAATATCTGACCTTCTTTACGTCTGGATAACCGGTAACGATTAGTTCTCCGTTCAAGTTAGCATTGATACTGTTGTTGCTACTGAACGATTCAGAAAATTCCGCATTTTCAACGTCAATCACAATCCGATCAGGACTGCTCAACTTCGAGACTTTAGGCTTCACGTTGCCAGATACAGCTACCATCAGACGGTTATTACTAAAGCTGATACCGTTCACGGTGGATAACTTACCGGGTGTCGGGGTAATAAGATATACTGCTTTCTTTTGATTATCCCATTTGACGTTCAAGCCCATCTGTTCACTGACAAAACGGATGGGTACGATCGTCGTGCCCCCACGCAGAATTGGAGCCTTAACCATCTCTGTACGCTGACCGTTAATCATCGCATACTTGCTGCCGATGACCATCTCAACCGTTTTTCCGCCTTCTTTGACGGTAACTGTTTGAGTCGCCTTATTCCAACCTACAGAGTAACCTAAGTTCTCGGAAATCACGCGGATCGGTACCATAACCGTTCCGCTGATATTTTCCACTTTCACGTTTGAGGACAAGCTCAACTCATTACCGTCAAGATAGATCTTGGCGCTGTATGAACTCGCATCTGCCCCCTTAGGAAAAGCCACCATAATGACAAACAGAAACAATAAAAAACCGAACTTCTTCATCCTTCACCCCTACCATCCTATTGTTTTGCCATAGATTGGCGTTTCTGCAACTCGGCCTGTCCGACATTACCTGACAAACTATAGACGCACCCTTTTTCTGAAAGTTGCGAAAATATACCCTTTTTACCAAAAAAACTCCCATTTCTTAAAAAGAAATAGGAGTTTAGTCTTTCATAAATGTGAAATTATTGATGATTCCTAATGCAAGAGTGTTAATTACGAGTCATAGGATGATCCAACAATACATGTCCCATAAGACTTTCGACTTTCTTTCCATCAACCAACAGCTGAATCGATTTCACCTCTTCAAACTGGAAGAACGTATTTCTTAAGGCTTCAATAGCATACGATTCTCCGCCAGATCCCAGATTTGCCTCATCTGGCTTCACGATGTCCAGCGTCAAAGCTCCCTGATCAAACTTTACAGATGTCAACTTGATTGAATCACGCCATAATGGCACCAGCTGATCATCTCCGCTATTTTGTAGCCCTTCAAATGCTTTAACATATTTATTCTCTTCATCAGTATACGTAATTTCGCGAGAAGCTTTTATCAGATCCAATAGCTCCGGATCCGTATAATAGAGCTCAATCGTAGCCTTCTTCTCCTGAGAGGCAGTTTCTTTATTACCCGCCGGATTTCCTTGAGTTCCGGTATCAGTCGAGCCTTCTTGAGTTCCGGTATTTTGCTTCTCAGCCGGCTCTCCTTGAGTCCCACCAGTACTTCCTGTAGGCTGCTCATTCTCATTATTTTCGTTAGGTGGTACCTCTTTATTAACCGTCTCTGGAGCTTCAACTTCCCCGGACGATTGCGCATTCGGCTCACTAGGGGCCGCTGCTGGCTTCTGACCACATCCGGTGCTAACAGCCAGGACAAGTGCCAACAGACCTGTGACTAAATACTTCCTTTTCATTGATTGTCCCCCTCTGTAGTTTAAATCTTGTATCCATCATTGTACTTTAAGATATTCTTTAATACCATCTACGATACCTTGTGCAACACGATTTTGGAAATCTTCGTTAAACAATTGTGATTCATCGCTACTGTTGCTCAAAAATCCGATTTCTAGCAGAACAGCAGGCATTTTTGTCTCTCTAGTAACATGAAGGTTTCCTGGTTTAACTTTACGGTCTTTTAGCCCCGTCGCTTTGACGAGATGTTTATGAATGATATTGGCAAGCTCAATGCTTGTCTCCCGTGTATAATATGTTTCTGTTCCATTCGGAGTGCTGGAAGTATTGCTGTTACCGTGGATCGATACAAAAATATCGGATTTCAGGTTGTTTGCTAGCTTCGTCCGGTCGCTAAGGCTCATGGTAGAATCATCACTTCGAGTCATAACGACATCAATGCTCTTCTCATTCTTGAGGAGCGCTTCTACTTTCTTAGCAATCGAAAGATTCATCGTCTTCTCATATTTCCCGGTAACACTGAGTGCACCTGGTTGACCACCGCCGTGGCCTGCATCGATAACTACAACTTTTTTACCGCTTGAACCGATTGGAGGTGCCGGTTCCGAATCTGTCGCGTTAAGATCAATGAATATAAGGCCCGCATTTTCTGTAGAAACGGTGTAATTCGTAGCCGCTGTCAAATTAATAACGACCCGTACTGTAGATGGAGAATCGCTAAAAAGTGCATATCGGATCTGAGTCACTTCCGGGTATCCCGTTACATTCAGTTCCCCGCTATTTTGGTTGTTTAACGTATGTTCATATCCAAAGGATTCTGAAAATGCCGTATTGGGTAAATCAACGACAATACGATCTGGTCCGCTCAATTTAAATACGCTTGGCGTAACGGAGGCGCTTGTTGCGATCATCAACCGGTCCTCACTGAAGCTGATCCCATCCACCGTAGCTAGAGTTCCTGGCACGGAGGGAATGCTAGGATCGGTCGGTGTACCTGGTACCTCAGGATCCGGCTCGGATGGTGTCGCCTCCCCAGGATCAGTCATACTTCCACTCGAAGACAGGAATACAGCCTTCATCTGGTTGTCCCATTTCACGTCCATCCCCATCTGGCTGCTCACAAAACGGAGCGGCACTAGCGTGGTCTGGCCATTCAACACTGGCGTAATGTTCATGCTCACTTGTGATCCATCAATTTCTGCTGTATTGCTTCCAACGACCATCTTTACCGTTGTAATGCTGTTTTGTACCGTTACGGATTGGCTTGATTTTTCCCAATCCACCTTGAATCCTAAGTTTTCAGACACCACACGGATCGGTATTAAAATATTGTTGTTTACATTGGCCACCTTTACATCGGAAGTCAAATTCAACTGCTCCCCGTCCAAAAATATCTTGGCACTACTCGAGGATGCATCCCCCACCTTCGGAAAAACTAGCAAGAAGACAACTAAAAACATCAGAAAACCTAACTTCTTCATGAATCCACCTCTATTATCCTATGTTTTCGCAAATGCAATTCAGCGTTCCGCTGCAGGCCGTTTTCGGACATATACCGACATTGTAATGAAATCTGCCTAATCTAGAAGCTGTATATTACATCCATAATAACAGAAAAAACTTCCATTTCCTACACCGGAAATGGAAGTTTAATAATCTTGTAATCTTTTGTAGAAAGCAATGATAGATTAGGCGAACAAACGATCTCCATGCTTATTCTCGTAAACGTCTATTTTGCTTTCATGCTGAAGCGTCAGACCAATATCATCCAATCCTTGAAGCAGAAACTGACGGCGATGCTCATCGAGATCAAAATCAATGCGCAGACCTTGCTCATCAGTAATGCTCTTATTCTCCAGATCCACGGTTAACTGGTATCCTTCCTTGGCAGTGGTGCGCTGGAACAGATCTTCCACCTGCTCTTCAGAAAGTTTGATTGGCAGAATACCGTTTTTGAAACAGTTATTATAGAAAATATCAGCAAACGATGGTGCAATAACAACCCGAAATCCGTAATCCATAATTGCCCAAGGAGCATGTTCACGCGAAGATCCGCAGCCAAAATTAGCTCTGGAGATCAGTACGGAAGACCCCTGATAACGCGGCTGATTTAATGGGAAGCTGTCAATAACAGCTCCCTCTTCATCAAAACGCCATTCATAAAACAGAAACTGTCCGAATCCTGTCCGTTCAATACGCTTAAGAAACTGCTTTGGAATGATTGCATCCGTGTCAACGTTTACCCGATCCACAGGTCCAACGATACCGGTTAATTTAGTAAATGCTTGCATAGGTTTCTCCCCGTCCCTTCTTAGATTGCAGCTTCCTTGCTGACAAAATTCCAGTCACGTACATCGACAAACTGGCCTTTAACTGCTGCCGCAGCAGCCATGGCAGGCGATACGAGATGAGTTCTGCCTCCCCGTCCCTGTCGACCTTCAAAGTTACGGTTGGAAGTGGATGCGCAGCGCTGTCCAGGTTTTAGCACATCCGGGTTCATCGCAAGACACATACTGCAGCCTGCTTCACGCCATTCAAATCCCGCTTCGACAAAGATTTTATCCAAACCTTCCTTCTCAGCCTGGATCTTAACGCGTCCGGAACCAGGAACCACAATTGCCGTTACTTTCTCAGACACCTTATGTCCTTTCGCTACAGCCGCTGCTGCACGAAGATCTTCAATACGTCCGTTCGTACAGGAGCCGATAAAGACGTAATCGATTGGAATTTCTGAAATAGGCGTTCCAGGTACGAGAGCCATATATTCAAGTGCTTTTTCAGCAGCTTTACGTTCATTTTCTGTTGCAAAATCAGCAGGGTTTGGTACAGAAGACGAAATGTCCGTACCCATTCCCGGACTCGTTCCCCAAGTTACCTGCGGAATCAAAGATTCCACATCAAATTCCAAAACGGTATCAAATTGAGCGCCTTCGTCAGTTACAAGATCTTTCCATGCTTCCACTCTGCGGTCAAAGTCTTCTCCCTGCGGCACGTGCTGACGACCACTGAGATAATCAAAAGTCGTCTCGTCCGGTGCGATCATACCCGCTCGAGCACCGCCCTCGATAGACATGTTGCATACCGTCATACGTTCTTCCATCGTTAAATCACGAATTGCTTCACCTGTATACTCAATTACATATCCTGTAGCGAAATCTGTACCATATTTAGCAATAACACCGAGAATCATATCCTTCGCCGTGACACCAGGATTGCGTTTGCCTACAAAGCGTACTTCCATCGTCTTCGCCTTGGCCTGCTGTAAACATTGTGTAGCCATGACGTGCTCAACCTCACTTGTACCAATACCGAATGCGAGAGCGCCAAACGCGCCGTGTGTAGAGGTATGGCTGTCACCGCACACAATCGTTTTACCAGGATGGGTCAAGCCGAGTTCAGGACCCATTACGTGAACTACACCTTGATCAATCGTATCCAGATCATACAACGTCACACCAAAATCACGGCAGTTCTGTGTCAGTGTATCAATCTGCTGTTTGGAGATCGGATCAGTAATGTTGTAACGGTCTTTCGTCGGAACGTTATGGTCCATCGTCGCAAACGTCAATTCAGGACGACGTACCTTGCGTCCACTGAGACGAAGCCCTTCAAAAGCCTGCGGCGAGGTCACTTCGTGAACCAAATGCAGGTCGATATACAATATACCGGGCTTACCCTCTTCCTGATGAATGACGTGGTTATCCCAAATTTTTTCGAACATCGTCTTTTTACTCATCATAATCACCCCATTAATTCATTCGGTCAAAGTGAAAAGAAAGATAGTACCTTCCCTTTCGATTGATAGTACTATATCATCTCCCGCTTCATTGTTCCAAGATATAAAATCTATAAAAGCAATAGGTATCAACTATAAGTGCTTAATCTTTCAAAAAAGGGAGTGAACCTATATAATACAGTAATAATAATAGGTAACGCCTATAAATGGAGTGATACGAATGGAATTAAGACAGCTACAATACACTTTGCAGATCGCTGCAGATAAAAACTTTTCAAGGGCCGCCGAGAAGCTGCACATTGCCCAGCCCTCACTCAGCCAACAGTTATCCAAGCTGGAAAAAGAGCTCGGTGTCCTGCTGTTTCAGCGCAATACAAGCACGGTCGAGCTCACCCATGCAGGTGCAAGCTTTGTGGAGCACGCACAAAAAATTATGGATGCCGTTGAGCAGCTCCGTCAGGAGATGTCCGATATTTCACAGCTCCGTAAAGGTAAAGTTGTTGTTGGCAGTATGCCGATTACCGGTTCTCACCTGCTACCCAGGGTCCTTCCGGCATTTAAAGAATCATATCCTGATATTGAGATTACATTAATGGAAGATTCATCTTTAAATTTGGAGAAGTTAACGGCCAGCGGTAAAGCCGATCTCAGTCTGTTGTCCCTTCCGCTTGTCGAACCATCTCTTTCCTGGGTTCCCTTGGGTGAGGAGAGGATCGATTTGGCTGTGCCTCCACAGCACCACCTTGCACTTCGCGCACAACACCATCCTGCTGAACCTATTTCTCTGCAGGAACTGAGAGATGAGGCATTTATCGTTTTGAAAAAAGGACAAGGATTTCGCAAGCTTACATTCGACCTGTGCCGGGAAGCCGGTTTTGAACCAAACGTTGTTTTTGAGAGCAGCAACATCGAAACGATCCAATCTCTGGTAGCGACAGGCATGGGTGTTACTCTTGTTCCGCACTTTATCGCGCGGGCAAAGCGAAGCGAGTTTATTCCTGTGTTTTTGCCCCTTGCGGAGCCGGTTCCGAGCCGTACTTTGGTTGTTGCCTACCGCAACGGACGTTATTTGTCCAAAGCCGCCGAAGCCTTCATCCAAACCTTCAAAGAGGTTATGGATGTGCTTGCATCTGAAGGAGCAAAAGACAAGCTCTAACGTGAACAATTAAGAACCATATTTGACCATAACAAAGGAGGCTGCTTCGCATATCCCATGCGGAGCAGCCTCCTTTTCGTACACCGATTATTTACGTAAGTTATGCTGATCGATCAACCGATTCTGCTGATCCGTATTATAGGATGTATCCTGATTCACAGCATCAAACTTGTTGTTTTCACCCGTCACACTCTCTACAAAATTACGAAACTGATCTTTTTGCTCTTTCAAATGATCTTGGTCTCTGTTGTTGGTTTCGTTATTATCTGCCATATTTCAACCTCCTTTAAAGGAATTACCAGTAGTATACCCGCTCATCAGGAGATGAAACCGAAATTTTATCATTTTTTTACGTACAAATTGGGTCTCCGATCTTCGAAAACAGGAATCCGCTGCCGCACTGTATCCGTAAGTGAGCTGTCGAGAGCTCCAGTAATAATAGCTTCTTCTTCCCCTCCTTCGGCAACAATCTCTCCCCAAGGATCGATAATCATCGAATGACCGAAAAAGGATGTATCTCCGCTAATGCCTACTCGGTTACATGCAACCACATACATCTGGTTTTCAATAGCTCTGGCCGTCAGAAGGGTTCTCCAATGATTTAAACGTGGATGTGGCCACTCTGCTGGAACGAACAACACCTTAGCTCCCGCCAAGGCAAGACCTCGGGCAAGCTCCGGAAAGCGGATATCATAGCAAATAGAAGCTCCCGCCATCAATCCCTCTTCCAGTTCAAACGTAACGGCCTGATCCCCTGCATGGAAATGCTTCTCTTCATCCATTAGACGGAACAGATGCATTTTGGAGTAGCTCGCAACTTGCTTCCCTTCGCGATTGAATATGTACATCGTGTTATAGATACGTTCACCGATTTTTTCAGCAACTGAACCGCCGACAATCTGAACCTGATATTCACGGGCAAAAGCGCTCAGACTATCCTTCGTTTCACGCCCGTCCTCATCGGCAAGCTCATGAATCCGATCGAGAGCATAACCCGTATTCCACATTTCCGGAAGAACGATAATGTCAGGTTTCGGATTAGCCCTCACCGCTGTTTCCATTAGATCAAATATCCGTTTCTGGTTACCTGCGGGATCACCCAATTCAATATAAGACTGAATAAGCGCAATATTCATAATGACTTTTCCCCTTTCAGATGATGTTATACTGCTGCTGTCATTGCGATTTGTAGTCATCATAGCCTCGGGCGCTATCAATTTCAATATCAAAGGCCGAATTCCCTCTATACAGCCCGGATAAATCATGTTAAATTATTTCTAAATTCTAACGGATTATTATTCATGCACATCCAGCACATACATCTTCAGAACCGGAGTGATCTAACCATGGCCAAGACGAAAGAGCCTTTTCAAATACAACCTGCTTCTATTATGTCCAAGCTGCCAACACAATTTTTCGCCACCCTTGTATCGAACGTCAACCGGCAGGTCGCACTAGGCCACGATGTTATTAATTTGGGCCAAGGCAACCCCGATCTGCCGACACCTTCTCATATCGTCAACAAATTGAAGGAATCCGCTGAAAATCCACTGTATCATAAATATTCTCCGTTCACCGGCTATTCTTTTTTGAAAGAAGCCATAGCTAAACGGTATAAAGAGGATTATAACGTGGACCTAGACCCGGAAAGTGAAGTTGCGATCTTATTCGGCGGGAAGACCGGTCTTGTCCAGCTTCCTCAAATATTACTTAACCCCGGTGATCTCTGTCTCGTTCCAGACCCGGGATATCCGGATTATTGGTCAGGCGTCGCACTGGCCCAAGCCAAAATGAGCTTTATGCCGCTTACCGCAGAGAATAACTTTTTGCCTGATTTCGACTCAATCTCACCGTCAGACAGGGAAAAAGCGAAGCTGATGTTCCTAAACTATCCGAATAACCCTACTTCGGCAACAGCCCCACTCTCTTTCTATGAAGAAACCGTTCAATTCGCGGCTGAGCATGGAATTGTAGTGGCAAGCGACTTCGCCTATGGTGCAATCGGCTTTGACGGAAAGCGGCCGATCAGCTTCCTCCAAACTCCCGGAGCGAAGGAAGTTGGTCTTGAATTCTATACCTTGTCCAAGACGTATAATATGGCTGGATGGCGTGTTGGGTTTGCTCTCGGCAACGCGAAGCTTATATCCCTGATTAACCAGCTGCAGGACCATATTTACGTAAGTCTGTTTGGCGGAATTCAAGCTGCGGCAGCGGAAGCACTGACAGCACCTCAAAATTGTGTGGATGATCTAGTTCATCAATACCAGTCACGGCGGGACGCATTCTTTGATGCTCTTTCTGGCATCGGTTGGAACGCAGAGAAACCCGCGGGCTCCTTTTTCAGCTGGCTTCCCGTACCTGAAGGATTCACTTCCGTTTCTTTCTCCAATCTGCTGCTGGAAAAAGCGCATGTCGCCGTTGCCCCCGGAATCGGGTTCGGTACGCATGGAGAAGGTTACGTTCGGATCGGACTCTTGAGCAGCGAAGACCGCTTACGTGAAGCTGCGGAACGAATCGGAAAGCTAGGATTGTTCCGGTAGGGTTTTTCTTTGAAATCAATGGATGCTTGTGGTATTCTTGCAAGTAGTATAAGAACTCGATAAACAAACGTGATGACGGGACCAGTAAGAAAGATAATGACGCGATAAGAGAGCGAATTCCGTAGGCTGTGAGAATTTGCCGTGGCACCTTTCCGAATCCTACCCCCGAGCGGCTTGCCCTAACAGGCTGGACAGCGCCTTCTGTTACAAGGCTTAAGCCGGATGAGATTTTTTCATCAATAAAGGTGGTACCGCGGAAGTAAACTTTCGTCCTTTACATTAAAGGATGAAAGTTTTTTTATTTAAAGCGATCGCCCTTTGAATAGGACGCCGAAGTCGTTTCTACTTATCTATAACATAATACAGAGGAAGTGATAGCGATGCAGTCACGCATCGTCGTAAAAATCGGAAGCAGCTCATTGACGAGTGACGAGGGTGGTTTAAATCTGGAAGCCATCAACTTTTTTGCCGGGGAGCTAGCCGCCCTCCACGAAGCAGGGCACGAAGTACTGCTCGTAACTTCTGGAGCGGTTGCCGCAGGTTTCAGTAAGATCGGTTATTCGCTCCGCCCGCGGTTGCTGCATGAGAAGCAAGCCGCTGCCGCTGTCGGCCAGTCCCTGCTTATGCGTTCATATCAGAATGCTTTTGGAGCCCGGGGGTTGATCGCAGCACAAATCTTATTGACCCGGACCGATTTTGCCAACCGAAAACGGATGAATAATGCCAGCATGACGATTGATGAACTGCTGAAGCAAGGTGTCATTCCCGTAATCAACGAGAACGACACCGTTTCTATCGACGAACTCAAGTTCGGCGACAACGATACGCTGTCTGCCCTTGTTGCGAATCTAGTCCGGGCGCGTCAGTTGATTATTTTGACCGACATGGATGGGCTGTACACAGCCGACCCGCGTAAGTCACCTGAAGCCGTGCGTTTTGAAGAGGTAGAGGAAATTACAGATGAAATATACGCTCTTGCTGGTGGTGCTGGATCAAGTGTGGGAACAGGGGGCATGAGATCCAAGATTGATGCAGCCAAAATCGCCACACGAGGCGGAGTTCCTGTGTTTATCGGTAAAGCAAACGATACCGGAGATTTGATGTCCGCATTAGATGGCAAAGGTAAAGGCACGTATTTTTCCACCCACCTCTCTTCCCTGCCGATGAAGAAGCAATGGCTCGGATTTATGTCGTCCCCGATAGGACGGATTGTCGTGGACGACGGTGCACAAGAGGCGCTGCTCCACGGCGGCCACAGTCTGCTGCCCGTTGGCGTCAAGCGTGTGGAAGGCAGCTTCCATGCCGGAGACGTTGTTGAAGTCATTAACAGCAGCAATGAAAGGCTTGGACGAGGAATCGTCAATTATGACGAAGATCAGCTGCAGACCATTCTCGGTCTGCCAAGCGGAGCCGTTATTTCCGCAATCGGTGAGGTACAACGGCTTGAGGTTATTCACCGTGATGAATGGATTACGTTAAAATAGAAATATTGAAGGAGGAAGAAACCATGAGTGAAGTAAGAAGTAAAGCAGGACTTGCCAAAAGTGTGTCCTCCATACTGAATAAACTGAACACAACCCAGAAGAACGAGGCTTTGTTAGCTATGGCTGATGCGCTTGTTAGCCGATCGGCAGATATCATTGAAGCCAACGCTGATGATCTCCGTCGCGGTAAAGAGCAAGGAACTTCCCCTTCCCTGCTAGACCGTCTGGCCTTGAATGAATCCCGGATTGAGGACATAGCCGAAGGGCTTCGTCAGATCGTTCAACTGCCTGACCCGGTCGGAGATACACTTGAAGTCATTGAACGCCCAAACGGATTAAACATTACCAAAATTCGCGTCCCGCTCGGTGTAATTGGTATCATATATGAAGCACGTCCCAACGTAACCGTTGATGCGGCTGGCTTGTGCCTCAAAACAGGTAATGCCGTTGTTCTACGCGGCGGTTCCTCCGCCCTCTCCTCCAACCGCAAAATCGTTGAGGTGCTTCATGAAGCTATGACACATACCGCTCTTCCCAAAGATGCATTGCAGCTCATTGAGGATCCGAACCGATCTTCCGTTGACGAGATGCTTAAATTGAACGGATTGCTCGATGTCATTATCCCTCGTGGTGGCAGCTCGCTCATTCAAAATGTCGTCATGAATGCGACTGTACCGGTCATTGAAACAGGAGCAGGCATCTGTCATACGTTTATCGATGCATCCGCTGATCCTGCTATGGCAGAAGCCATCTGTATCAACGCCAAAGTACAGCGTCCTTCCGTATGCAATTCGATGGAAACATTGCTTCTCCATCAAACTTATGCCGAATTACATTTGGAAGAGCTTGCGGAGAAGCTCCGGGAATCGGGTGTGGAGCTTAGAGGCTGTGAAGAAACTAAAAAGCTAGTTTCATGGGTGATACAGGCTTCGGCAGCGGATTATGCAACGGAGTACAATGATTATATACTTAACGTCAAGGTTGTAAACGATCTGGATGATGCCATGGATCATATCGCTGCCTACGGGACGAAACATTCGGAATGTATCGTTACCGAGTTACAGGACAATGCTGAGCGCTTTTTGCAGGAAGTGGATGCTGCCGCCGTGTATCACAATGCCTCAACCCGTTTTACTGACGGTTTCGAATTCGGTTTCGGAGCTGAAATCGGCATTAGCACGCAAAAACTTCACGCCCGCGGTCCTATGGGGCTCCCATCTCTCACGTCCACCAAATATGTCATTCATGGCAATGGTCAAATCCGACAATAAAATCCAAGAAGGAGGAACAACTTATGTGTCAATCTCCCCAGAATCGGCCTTTGATTGAAAAGGCAATCACCTTCTACGGTGCAGGCTCCATGGCTGAAGCTATTGTGCGCGGTCTCGTGAGTCGTTCAGTGATGCGTCCAGAGGACATGACCATGCTGAATCGAAGCAACTCTTTACGCTTGCAGGAGCTGCAGGATCGATATAGTGTGAAAATCAGCAATGATGATCAGGAGAAATTGGAGATACTGAGAACTTCCCCGGTTATCGTGCTTGCTATGAAACCCAAAGACGCAGGTAAGGCTTTGAAAGAACTCGGACCAATTCTATCCGACGACCAACTACTCGTCTCCGTCATTGCAGGACTATCCATTCAGACCACTCAAAATCTTCTCGGCAAAAAGCAGCCGATTGCACGTACCATGCCGAACACCTCCAGTTCCATTGGGATGGGTTCTACCGGTATTTCCTTCTCCAAGGAAATGGACGATCATATGCGGCAGCTTGTATTGACCTTGTTCGAAGCAGTCGGAGATGTCACGGTTATTGAAGAGGAGAAGATGGATATTCTGACCGGCATTTCCGGAAGCGGTCCAGCTTACTTCTACTATTTGATGGAAGCGATGACTGCCGCCGGTATCCGGGGTGGGCTCACGGCCGATCAGAGCAGAGAGCTCACGCTACAGACCATTATGGGTGCTGCCCGCATGGTGCAGGTTACCGGAGAACATCCTTCTGCCTTGCGGGCCAAGATAACATCACCGAACGGATCAACGCAAGCAGCCCTTGAAAGACTAGATCAAGGAGACTTTTTCGAAACGGTCATCTCTGCTGTTAACCGTTGTGCCGAACGCTCCCGCGAAATGGGTGCTGTGCTGAAAGGACAAATCTCATGAGCCGATGTATAGCAACTTACCGTATCCATGACGACCATGCCGATTTCCGCAAAAAAGCCGAGTCGATTGCCGTCGGTATGACCGTCGGCAGCTGGACGGAGCTACCACAAGCCAAACGAGAGTCTCTGAAAAAACATCTGGGCGAAGTTTATACGGTTGAGATTCATGAATCTCCAGACGGCCAGCCTGGAGGCAGATATGCTGATATCCGAATCGCTTACCCTGACATCAACTTTAGCCGGGATATTCCCGCTCTATTGGTAACGGTGTTCGGCAAAATATCGATGGATGGGCGAATTAAGCTCATGTCTCTTGATCTGTCCGACGATTTCCTTACCGGCTTCCCGGGTCCAAAGTTCGGTATCGAAGGTATTCGTCAACAGCTCGGTGTATTTGACCGCCCACTGCTTATGAGTATTTTTAAATCCGTCATTGGACTAAATGCGGACGAGCTGAGAGAACAGTTTATTCGCCAAGCGCGCGGAGGCGTAGACCTGATCAAAGACGATGAGATTTTGTTTGAAAATGAACTCACGCCGATTACCACCCGCGTGAAGCTCTGTATGCAGGCTGCAGCCGAAACAGAACTGGAGACTGGCAAGAAACTTCTGTATGCAGCCAATCTGACCGGACGCACTTCCGGCCTCCGGGATCAGGCACTGCGGGCGATTGACGCAGGTGCGAATGCACTGCTCTTCAATGTGCTCTCCTATGGTTACGATGTTCTTCAGGAGCTCAGCTCAAATCCGGAGATCAACGTACCGATCGCCGCTCACCCTGCACTGGCTGGTGCCCTTTATCCATCACCACACTACGGAATATCCGCACCCGTATTGCTTGGCCAATTGATGCGTCTTGCGGGAGCAGATTTGGTACTCTTCCCATCCCCTTACGGATCTGTGACGATGCCCCGTGATGAGAACCTCGCAATCCGGAATGAGCTCCACAAGGCTGATATGGGAGTCAAACGCAGTATGCCAGTCCCATCTGCCGGAATTCACCCTGGTCTTGTTCCCAAGATCATCCGTGACTTCGGTCTGGATGTGGTGGTCAACGCTGGTGGAGGGATCCACGGTCATCCGATGGGGACTGAGGCGGGTGGCCGCGCTTTTGTACAAGCTATTCAAGCAGCAATAGACCGGACACCGCTTACCGATTATGCTGCAGCACATCCAGAATTGAAAGCTGCACTTGAATTATGGGGAGGAGAAGCATGACATCAGGAAAAAAACCGATCATTTTTTGCGATTTTGACGGAACGATAACGGCCAACGACAATATCGTTGCGATCATGAAGTATTTTAAGCCTGAGGGCTACGAAGCAGTCATGGAAGCCGTACTGGACCGGAGTATTTCCATCCGGGAAGGCGTTGGCCGTATGTTCGCTCTATTCCCCTCCTCTAGAAAAGCTGAAATTATCTCATACGCACTGGAACAAGCGATCATTCGGGAAGGGTTTAGCGAATTTCTAGAATACCTGAAATCAGAGAACATTCCGTTTTATGTTACCAGCGGCGGCATCGATTTTTTTGTTGATCCACTGCTTGAGCCGTTCGGTATTCCAGAGGAGAATATCTATTGCAATGGCGCTGATTTTGAAGGTGAGCATATCGAGATAACATGGCCTCATCCTTGTCAGGAGCCTTGTACTAATGACTGTGGTATGTGCAAGGTGACCGTGATGAACGACTTCCCTGCCGAGACATATAACCGGATATTAATCGGGGACAGCATTACAGATTTTGAAGGAGCTAAGCAAGCTGACCTTGTATACTCCAGATCAACCCTAACGGAGCGGTGTAAAGAGCTTGGTGTGAAACACGTTCCTTTCGAAACCTTCACCGAAATCATTGAGGATATGAAGCTCAAAAAAGACCAGGGGGTGCTGTAAATGAACTTTTCAGAGATTACATTAGAACAAAAACAAGCAGCGCTAAGCGAGCTTCGCGACGTTAAAGGGCTGTTCGCGTCTCGCGGCTGGTTCCCTGGCACAAGCGGCAATCTTTCCGTTCGAGTTGGGGATTACTTACCAGAACAGTTTCATTTTGCTGTAACAGCTAGTGGCAAGGACAAGTCCATACATACACCAGAGGATTACCTGTTCGTTGATCAAGACGGACGTCCTTGTGAGACAACCGGTTTGAAACCGAGCGCTGAGACACTCATTCACTGTGAGATCTATCGTAAAACCGGATGCGGAGCTATTTTCCATGTACATACGGTCGATAATAACTTGATCAGCGATTGGTATGGTGAGCAGGGTTACGTCCCCGCTCAAGGGATCGAATTGATTAAAGCTTTTAATATTTGGGAAGAAGATGCGGCCATCCGTATTCCAATCCTCCCGAACTATGCGGATATTCCTAAAATCGCTGAGCTTGTTCCCGAAGCGCTTGATCCTGCCATTCCTGGCATCCTGCTCCGGAATCACGGCATTTACGCGTGGGGACAAAATGCATTTGAAGCCAAACGCCATCTGGAAGCCTTTGAATTTATTTTTGAGTACACGTATCGGCGTCTGCTTCTGAATGGGGCTCAAGCTGCACCTTCAACATTGTAATAACTATTGCACCTATAGAACCAGAACATTCAAGGCAGTCAATATTGAAACTTACCTTCATAATTGACGCCTTGTCTTTCGGTTCAAGAAAGGGTTTGAAATTATGCTTTTAAGTCTTACCTTGGGCGCTATTTTATTCATTACAGGCGCTGTGTTGTTTTTATTCCCACCTAAAGAGATAAATGCTTTTTACGGCTACCGGACCCACTCCTCGATGAAAAATGAATGGAGTTGGAAAACTGCGAACCGATACTTCAGTCAATTGATGATGATATTTGGCATTATTCTTATGAGTATTGCTGCAATAACTGGTCATTTTGCGACAACTGCCGTTAGTACTATCATCTCCTTCGTATTGATCAATATTTTGATCGAAAATAAACTAAAAAAAATGTAAAGCGGGCTCAAAGCCTCGTTTTACATTTTTTTATTTCTCCCTTGTATGCTTTTGTTTGGTGCTATCGCACACTCCAGCTTCGGTCACGCACTATAACTTTTAACGAAGAAGGAGCTGATACCGTCACCGGTTCATTTCCTGACAGATTAATGATCTGATTCACGGAAAGGATACTCCTTTCTCAGTTTTTCTGTTTTCGAACCGTACATCAGTTTGATCCCGCCGCCGATGAGCAGAAGAGCTACCAGCCCAGTCTTCACATAGTTACGAATATGGTAGCCGATCTCCAATTCTGGGAACATGCTCTCAAGATAAGGTAGAACAGCACTTGAAAAGATAAAATACAGACCGAGCACGAGCAAACCTAATCCCAACCATCTCTGTTGATGGGAAAAACCTTCAATTACTGGTTTATCACGGAGAGGTTCACGACCGTAACGGCTTACCTGCTGTAGCCCGTCAAAGAAGCAATAAAACCAGATCAAAGGGATAAGAAACATAAACAGCGACAATCTTAACACGTCCATTACATAAATGCTGCCCAAAAACATAACCATCATCTGAAATCCACGTTTTTGAAGCCCAAGATACATCTGGCCTGCTCCAGGAAAAGCAGAGAGTAATGTAGCGAACATTTTACTGCGCCGGCTTTCATCACGTCCTGATTCCAGTTCCTCGAACAATGTCCGATCTTGGATCAATTCGCCTGCCTGCTTGCGATGAACAAGCTGAACGACATCAAACATGCAATACAACCAAATGATTGGCAGCATACCGAAAAACACTAGAAACACGGATTCGTTCGTTAGCCCCGTAAGAAACATTAGGATCGTTGCCAAACCAAAAAAGGAGATGAGGAAGGATAATCCCCGCTGCATGAGGCCCAGCTGGAAATGCCCTAATCCAGGAATAAACGACAGCAAAATTGTATAGAAACGTTCGCTGTCTTCGCTTTTATCCAGAGGTACTGTCATCGGACGGCCATATTCATCGTGAATGATTATGGTCGGTGTATATCTCAACAAGGCCACCAACAAATCGATCATGCTGATCCCCCATATCAATAACGCAACGAGTATGCCGAGAATTAATGGACTATCGCTACCCGTTCCGACGGCCAGAATAAATCCGCCCATCAGAATACCGAAAAACATTAGCGGATACAAAAGAGCCCGTCCTCTTCTGCCCCAGTAGTAGTGGCCCAACCCGGGAATCACATTCATGATAAAGGCCAGCCCTTTATTGCGTTGTGGTTGCACAATGCATCATCCTTTCACATTTTGTCATTCTCAACTTTATTAAGGTTTCAGCCGGTCAAGCCAGCTTGTCGTTTTCTCCATCAATTGTTTACTATAAGATGTAGATTGGGATAGTTTAGGAGCTGTATGGTGTGTATCTTCTGGAAACAATCGGTCAAACGCACCTGAGAACATCAACACCAGCGTAATGGAAGCAGCCACCGTATAATGAAACAAAGGACGCTCATACCATCGACGCGGCCGGTCGGATGAAATCGTAGATACCCGGTTCTGGTAAGGAATGATCTCCTTGTTAGACAACACTCCGTCAGCAAAGCCTTCAGGATTCTCCAACGCAGGAAGCTCACTGTCGATTTCAGACATGATTTGCATATATACATCCAAAGCAGCATCATCAGAAAGTATTAATGCTTCCCATGAAGATGCTTCTTCGGGAGAGCATTCTCCCTTTATGTAGCTGGCTGCCTGTAATCTCCAATTGGAATTCTGCATATTCATTTCCAGTCATCCTCCTTCCATGTGTTTCGGATCCACTGTCTGGCCCTGTAAAGCTTAGACTCAACCGTTTTAATGGTGACTCCGAGCTCAACGGAAATTTGTTCGTAATTTTTTTCCTCCAGGTAAAAAGCGGTGACAACCTCACGATGATTATTCGGAAGACTGTTTACTTTTTGTCTCAACTCTTCTTTCTTTTCCTTGTTTATCAAATATGCAAGTGTATCTGGGTCCCGGGAAGGAATCCGTTCAAGTGCTTCACCATCTTCTCCCTGCTGTTCAGGGGACCGGCGCGTAACTTTACGTTTCAAATCAATCGATTTGTTAAGCGTTATGCGGGTGATCCATGTCTTAAATCCTTCAGAACGGTACTGGGGGAGAGCTTTGAACACCTGGATAAACACTTCCTGTGACGCATCTTCTGCTTCCTTGGCATCCCGCAGGACCGAATATGCCGTATGGAACACGTGCTGGCTGTACAGGTTTACCAGCTCCCGAAAGGCTTCCTGCTCGCCCTGCAGTATGCGTGTGATTAATCTTTCTGTCTCAATAGCTCTCTCCTCCTTCCCGTAATGAATAGACGCAAGACACATGCCCGCCCCCTGCATTTTTTCAAAAATAATTATTAAAAAATGAAAAAAGAACGTCTTCCGACGTTCTGCATAAATGAAAGTCTGTACTTGTAACTATAAAAATTTACCGCAATCCGTCCAATAATTTATAAGCAAGTAGACCTAATGATTGCTTCCATCAATGTTTCCCTCTCTTGACCATAAATATATTTCTTAGAATAACATAACTGCGGACAGAATTGTTCAGATGACTAGACAAAAATAAAGAACAGCTTCACTGCCGGAAGCTGCTCGTTCTGTTCAACTTAAGAACATGTGGTAATGAACTATATTTCCTCATAAAGATTCGTCGATAAGTAACGCTCTCCGCTGTCTGGCAGGAGGACAACAATGTTCTTATCTTTGTTCTCAGGTTTGCTCGCGAGCTGCATGGCCGCATAAGCAGCTGCCCCGGACGATATTCCAACGAGCAATCCTTCGGATTTAGCAAGTTCTCTTGCCGTTTCAATCGCGTGGTTGTTACTTACCGTTACAATCTCATCAACAAATTCCTTGTTGAAGTTACCAGGGATAAAGCCCGCGCCTATGCCCTGAATCTGGTGAGCACCGCGCTGTCCTCCGGACAGTACCGGTGAATCAGCTGGCTCTACAGCAATAATCTTTACATTGCTGTTCTTTTGCTTCAGCACTTCGCCTACGCCTGATATCGTTCCGCCAGTACCTACCCCCGCTACGAAAATATCCACCTCGCCGTTCGTATCCCGCCAGATTTCTTCGGCTGTAGTCTTCCTGTGAACGGCTGGGTTAGCCGGATTATTAAACTGCTGGGGAATAAATGAGCCTGGTGTGGAAGCAGCAATCTCCTCCGCGCGGCTAATGGCACCTGCCATTCCCTCATTAGCGGGGGTTAACACGAGCTCTGCTCCAAGAGCAGCCAGCAATTTTCTGCGTTCCATGCTAAAGCTTTCTGGAAGCGTGATAATCAACTTATATCCGAGTGCAGCCGCGGCAAATGCGAGACCGACACCCGTATTTCCACTCGTCGGTTCAACAATGACGGAACCAGGTTTCAATAAGCCCTTCTCCTCGGCATCCTTGATCATCGCGTATCCAATCCGGTCTTTCACGCTACCAGCCGGGTTAAAATATTCTAATTTAGCAATCACCTTGCCCTGAAGATGATGACTTTCATTAAAGTTGGAAAGTTCAAGTAACGGAGTATTTCCAATAAGATCCGTTAGATTTTTGGCTATTCCTGACATGGTGTGACCTCCATTTAATTGTAATCTCTAACTTTCACTTTACCATTCATAGTAACAAAAAACAAAAAGCCCCGCATGGACCATATTTTCGATCATATCAGTGTTCCGAACGAGAATGAAGGAATGGCTGTTGATTTTTCAGTTTCCTTATATACTTGCCCCTAATCCTCTGCCAATAAAATTAGCTGACACTCGCTCCATACCGAGCTCTTTCGCCCAAACAGAGAGCTGTCCCATATGATGAATTTCGTGGGCTGCAGCATGGCGTAATATTTCACCATACAAAAAGGATTCGTCATCCCAAGGTACTTTAACCACTTTTTGTTCCTTTTCATCAGTAAAAGATTGTAAGATGATCTTCAGATCTTCCCTATATTTATCCGATAGGAGCTTAACAGACTGCAAGGTTGGATATTCCTCATAAACAGGCTCTGGGTCGTTATAACCTTCAATTCCACGCAGCCAGCTGTACTCAACATCCACGATATGAAACAATGTTTTTAGGATAGATCCTACTCCTCCGATCCGCTCCGCTGTCAACTCTTCATGGGATCGTGTCTGTAGAACGTCAATCCACTCATCCCTTACCTGCCAATTGTATAAAAATAATGAATACACTTTAGATCAACTCCTCAGGCGACTTGTACACAGTATTGGTAATGATGCGAACAGGAATTTTATTCATCTCACTATACCTCAACCATGGTAAATGACTGTAAAAGTTCCTGCACGGTATGTATAAGATAGGTTGGATCAGCGGCAATAAGCTCTTCTTCCGATCCATATCCGAAGCCGACGGCGATGGAATGTACGTTGTTATTGTGAGCTCCGATTAAATCATGCTTCCGATCCCCAATCATTACGGTATCCGATGGCTCTAATCGATAATGATCTATTATGTATTTAATGATCTCGGACTTATCTGAACGTGTTCCATCCAATTCAGCTCCGCTGACATAGGTAAAGAATGAATCCATTTGAAAGTGAGACAGAATCTTATTCGCAAATACCGATGGCTTGGACGTAGCAACAAACAGTGTTCTACCTTGGGAACGTAGAAGCTCAAGCACTTCGAGCATTCCATCATACAATTTATTTTCATAAATTCCATGATCCTTGAAATATTCCCTGTAATACTTTACGGCTTCCCATGCTTTGTCCGAAGAGAAGGAATAGGCCTCCATAAAAGTGTTCTGCAGTGGTGGTCCAATAAAAAACTCCAATTTGGCTAGGTCAGGTTCAAGAATACCGAACTTGGCAAGAGCATACTGAACGGATTTTGTAATTCCGATCTTGGGGTCGGTCAGGGTTCCATCGAGATCGAACAATACATTTTGATATCTCATCATACTTTCATACCACTCTCCAGCAGTTTCATAATTTCCATGAGATCGTTAATCATGTACTTGGGGTTCTGATCCCCTTGAAGTGTCAGTCCCCGTCCATTATAGAAACAGAAATCTATTCCCGCATTGGTCGCACCCATATAATCGTCGGTCAAAGAATCACCAATATATAATACCTCGTTCTCACGGACGTCCAACGCTTTAAGAGCATGTTCAAAAATACGGTGATCCGGCTTCCAGAAGTTGACCTCGTCCGAAATAGTAAGCGCATCAAAATATTGATAAAGCTCCCCTACTTTCAGCCGCTGTCTCTGCGCGTCCCCTATTCCGTTTGAAATCACACCTAATTTATACTGCCCGTGGAGAGACTCCAAAATTGTATCTGCATTCGGTTCCAAATGACATGTGCTGGAAAATGAATTCCAATATGTTTTTGAAATAGCCTTTGGCTCGGTATTTTTCCGCTTCAACGCTTGAAACGTATCCGTAAAGGAATGTTCCAGCACCTGATGAATCTTATGATTGTTCAAATTTCGATCCATCCAGTATTTAAAGTTGATCGGTCCAAAGACGGTCCAGAACTCATCCCACTCCAAGTCATCATTCAGCCCATGATCAGCAAGCGCTTGTTTCATGCAGATACGCTCGCTCTGATCGTAATCCAGCAGTGTGTTGTCCAAGTCAAAAATAATTGCCTTATAATCCATCCGTAACCATCTCCTTCCTCAACAAATCATAACCTAACTGATTCTTCGTCTCCATAGGAAATTTTGATAATATCAAATTCATTAGTTTGGAACAATATATAGCAAAAAGACCTAAAGGCATCTAATCCTTATCCAAGGGACATTAACTCATATTTTTCATTCTAACAGCGAGCATACTGACTGCATACAAAAAAGCACGCCCATTAAGGACGTGCTTTGAATTATCTGCCAATATTCCTGAATTTCTGTGTATATGCTTTAGCGTCCTGCGCAGTACGTACCCGGTTTCTGCTCCATTCCAGCAGAATACGGTCAATGTATCGGAAGTGCACCTTCCCCGCAAACACAGCCTCTTTCAGAGCCAACAGAATGAGCTCATCAGGATAGCGGTCCTGATCTACCCAACCGGAGATCGTTTCCAGCTCCATTGGGGATAGCGGCCTGCCGAATTCTTTTTCAAAAATGCTAAAAAGATTTCGCTCTTCCTCCACTGGAGTAGTCTTGGAAGGAGCAGGTTTGTTGAAACGGAAGGTGTCCAAGCTCGCTGAGCTATTTCCTTTACGGGAATTGTCGGCAGCTTTCGCTCCTTCTGACTCCCCTTTGCACTCTTCGGCAAGGTAATGACCGAGCTTCGCGTATAAACCACTCAGGTTATAACGTTCGTATTGTATTCCCCGTTCTTCGTCGACATGCTCATCTATACCGAGCAGTCCTTCTTTCATCAGCTTCTGCAAGATCATGGCTATCATTTCAGTTGTAGCCCCTGTCACCTGCTGCAGCTCTTCAAGAGAAGGGAAACCTTTGTGCTCCACCTGCTGGAATCCGAGCAAATGGATCAGCAGCATGCATTCACTGCTGTTCAAGCCGATCGTACGGTAATATCGAAGTAGTGCATAAGGGATTACAGTCATCCCCTGGTTCATACCTGCAGATGCACCGGCTGCCCAGGACACAAAATCTCCGGTACCGTTCGCTTGATTCATCGGTTTTCTCACCACTTACGGATACAACCGGTACAATGTACGAGGGAATGGAATGGTTTCACGTACATGATCCAGACCGCAGATCCAAGCCACCGTACGCTCCAGTCCAAGACCAAAGCCAGAATGAGGAACCGTTCCGTATTTACGGAGATCCATGTACCATTGATACGTATCCATGGACAGACTATGCTCTTTAAAGCGTTCTTCCAGAAGCTGTGGATCATCGATACGCTGCGAGCCACCAATAATCTCACCATAGCCTTCAGGTGCGATCATGTCAGCACATAGAACCACATCCGGACGATTCGGATCCGGCTTCATGTAAAATGCCTTAATGCTGGCAGGATAATGTGTAATAAACACAGGTTTTTCGTATTTCTCTGCGATGGCCGTCTCATGTGGTGCACCAAAATCTTCGCCCCAAGGGATATCATGGCCCTCGGATTGCAAGAATTCAATCGCCTCATCATACGTAATGCGTGGGAACGGCGCCTGAATAGCCTCCAGCTTGGAAATATCGCGTCCCACCGCTTCCAGCTCCTGACGGCAGTTCTTCACGACAGATTGCACTACATGGCTAATGAACTGCTCTTGAACACGAAGACTCTCCTCGTGATCCGTAAACGCCATTTCCGGCTCAATCATCCAGAACTCGATCAGGTGACGACGGGTTTTGGATTTTTCTGCACGGAAGGTCGGTCCAAAAGAGTAAACCTTACCGAGCGCCATAGCAGCAGCCTCCATGTAAAGCTGTCCGCTTTGGGTCAGGTAGGCGTCCTCCTCGAAATATTTCGTATGGAAAAGGTTTGTTGTCCCTTCCGCAGACGTCGGTGTCAGAATCGGCGGATCAACCAGTGTGAATCCGTTCATGTCGAAGAAATCCTGAATCGCCCGGATAATTTCCGCACGAATGACCATAATAGCACGCTGTTTCTGCGTACGTAGCCATAAATGGCGGTGATCCATCAAATAATCGACACCATGCTCTTTCGGTGTAATCGGATAATTTTCAGTCAGATGGATGATTTCAACACCTGTAACCGTCATTTCATAACCGGATTGGCTACGGGGCTCTTCACGGATAATACCCGTTACATACAAAGAACTTTCTTGCGTCAGACTCTTTGCATCATCCCATACCTGCTCCGGTACTTCGCTTTTTACCACGACGCCCTGAATATAGCCTGTCCCGTCGCGAAGCTGAAGAAACTGAATTTTCCCGCTAGAACGTTTGTTGTTAATCCAGCCGCCAATGGTTACCGTCTCCCCGACGTGCTGGCTGACTTGACGAATCACACATTTCGTGGTCATGCATTAATCTCTCCCTTAGCTACTCTTTACTGTTTGCCGCTTGTACGATGCGGTGAGTATCCCGTGCAATTACTAATTCCTCGTTGGTTGGGATAACGAGTACTTCCACTTTAGAATTTTTCGTGGAAATACGGCGCGGATCTCCAGAACGCACCTTGTTTAATTCCTCATCCAGCTCCACACCGAGGAAAGTCAGCTGTTCCAATACTTTTTGGCGCAGCACTGCAGAATTTTCACCCACACCGGCAGTAAACACAATGACGTCCACTCCGTTCATGGCTGCCGCGTAAGAACCAATATACTTGCGCACACGGTATTCATACATCTCAAAAGCGAGTGTAGAGTTCGGCTCGCCTTTTTCCATGCCTTCCGTAATTTCCCGCATGTCGCTGCTAATGCCGGAAATTGCAAGCAGTCCACTGTGCTTATTCAGCATCGAATTCACTTCATTGACTGTCAGTTCTTCCTTATTCATCACATAAGGCACGATAGCAGGGTCCAAGTCACCACTACGCGTACCCATCATCAATCCTTCAAGCGGTGTCATCCCCATCGATGTATCCAAGGATTCGCCGTTCTGAACTGCAGTGATGGAAGCACCGTTACCAATATGGCAAGTGATGATTTTCATATCTTCAATCGGAGTGTTCAGGAACTCGGCAGCCGCATGGCTCACGTACTCATGGGACGTTCCGTGAGCGCCATAACGGCGAACTTTATATTTATTATAAAGTACTCTTGGAATAGGGTACAGATAAGATTTTTCGGGCATGGTCTGATGGAATGCTGTATCAAATACGACAACTTGCGGAACACCTGGCATATTCGATTCAGCCGCTTTGATCCCCATCATGGATGCAGGGTTATGAAGTGGTGCAAGATCGAACAAGCGGCGAATTTCCGCCTTAGCCGGACCGTCAACTAGTGCCGACTCCTTGAAGATTTCACCACCGTGTACAACGCGATGGCCTACAGCCTGAATTTCGTCAATCGATGTAACAACACCGTGCTCCTTATGAGTCAGCATACCAAGCACTTTCCGGATTGCCGTTGTGTGCTCCAGAATTTCACTCACTTCCGTCACTTCCTGCTTGCCAGTCGGTTTGTGAGTCAGTATGGAGGAATCCATACCAATACGTTCTACAAGACCTTTTGCCAAAACGGATTCATCCGTCATGTTATATAACTGATATTTAAGCGAGGAACTGCCCGCGTTGATTACGAGAATATTCATATCCGGTCACCATCCTTGTCGTACTTGAAAAAGCCTTCTTCCGTCTTCACGCCGAGATGACCGGCACGAACCATCTTTTTAAGCACGATGGATGGACGGTATTTAAGCTCGCCAAATTCACGGAACATACGCTCCAAAGCTGCCAATACAGAATCAAGTCCGAAACGGTCAGCCATTTCAAGCGGGCCATACTGGAAGCTGTATCCGATTCTCATTGCATCGTCGATATCCTCTGCGGAAGCAACACCCTCTTGAAGGAGGTGCAGCGCTTCGTTGATCATAAGACAAATCATACGACTTGATACAAAACCTGGAGATTCGTAAACCATGATTCCTTTTTTATCCGAAATTTCCTCTACAAAACGCTTTGTCTCATTGAATGTGTTGTCAGAAGTTTTCAGACCACGGATAATTTCTACCAGATCAACTTTTGAAACTGGATGAATAAAGTGCATACCAATAACCCGCTCAGGGTACATCGTGGAACTTGCAAGCTCCGTCAAGCTAAGCGAGGAGGTGTTACTTGCTAATATAATATTGCTAGGACATACTTGGTCAAGCTGCGCGAACACCTGCTTCTTGGCTTCCAAGTCCTCCGTAATTGTCTCTATCACCATATCGCAGGCACTTAGTTCAGCAAAATGAGTTACTTTTTGAATACGGCCTAGAATAAGTTTCTTCTCCGCTTTCGTAATCCCCCATCTCTCGAGCTGCTTGTCGAGACTTGTCTCAATCATTCCGTATGAATATTCCAGTTTCTCGGGGGTTTTCTCTACCAGCATAACGTCGAGTCCTTTGGCTGCCAGCATTTCGGCAATGCCTTGTCCCATCGTCCCGCCGCCAACGACGCCGATTTTTTTGAAGTACATAGTTGTGCTCCACCCTTTCCTTATCTCTATACTCTATTGTACCCGTCTTTGTTGAAAAATACATTTAGAAAGGCACAAAGTATAATAATATCTTAGCACGACGAAAAAGTAAAAAAAAATAACCAGCATAACAATTTATGCTGGTAAAAGGGTATTTTCACGAAATTGACATCTGAATTGCTCGCCTGATAGTATTTCCTCTCTCATCAGGATATCAAGAGAGTTATCGAATATAGCACGACTTTGTTCTAACAGATGTTTCGTTCGGTTCATTAAGTCTTCCAAAATCAGATTATTCTCTCTCATCAGCTCTTCAGTGGTAACCATATTCATGTTAATAATACCCAAAGATGTCAATCCTGACTTCATCATCGTCTCAACAATATTGAGAGACTGCTCAAAGTCATTACTGGAGCCTGTACTGCGTCCGCCGTAATAAATTTCTTCGGCCGCTGCTCCTCCAAGAGCAATCATGATCTGCTCTTCTAGGAACGATTTGGTGTACAGATATTGCTCCTGCTGAGGGTTGTGGCGGACATAACCGAGCGCTTTCCCCCGCGGACTGAGAGCAACCTGCTTCACACTTCCAGGACGAACACGCTCAGCCATAATGGCATGTCCAAGCTCGTGAATCGCCACTCTCTTTTTCTCCTCGATGTTGGACTCACGGTCAGAACGCTCACCCATCATTACTTTATCGATTGCCATAGACAAGTGCCGCTGAGAGATTAATTCCTCATTTTCACGCATGGTGTAAATGGCAGCTTCATTCATGACACTTTCAAGCTGGGCACCTGAAAAACCGTATGCTTCCTCCGCAATTTTCTCCAAATCAACGTCCGCATCTAGTGGTTTATTACCCGCATGCAGATTTAAGATGTGTGCACGTCCTTTTTTGTCCGGAAGATCGACTTGAATATGGCGGTCAAACCGTCCAGGGCGAAGAAGCGCGCTATCAAGCATCTCTTTCCGGTTCGTTGCTGCGATAACGAGAATACGCGGTGCATCCGTTGTAAAGATACCGTCCATTTCAGTTAACAATTGGTTCAGTGTCTGATCATACTCCCGCTGCTGCCCGCCTTCACGCTTGCCGCCGATCACATCAATCTCATCGATAAAAATAATCGCGCTCTGCTTGTTTTCCTTGGCTGCACGGGTGCGAGCCTCTTTAAACAGGTCCCTGATACGGCCAGCACCGACACCTACATACATTTCAACAAATTCACTGCCCGATGCAGCAGCAAATACCGAGTTTGTGTAATGTGCTGCCGCTTTAGCCATCAGTGTCTTACCTGTCCCCGGAGGCCCTGTCAGCAAAATGCCTTTCAATGGGCGAATTCCGAATTTTTTGATCTCTTCATGACGAATTAGAAAATCAAGCGCCTCACGCAGCTCCTGCTTCGCGTTATCTTGCCCTCCGATTTCTTCAAAGGTCAGCTTTGCCATACTGCCCTTTTTCCGTTTGCGTTCACTACCTGCACCTACAGCTATTCCGCCCTTCATCTTGGCAATAAAGAAAAGAGATCCTACAAGCATAGCTGCAATGAGGATTGGAACAACATTCATACCAATGAATGCAAGGAATACGAACAGCACAGGGATGAAGCCAATCAATACTTCCTTGGACCACTTAGGCATGGTTCCACACCTCCATTTTGCCGGGTTGGCGTGGCAAAATTATGAACTTGCCTGACTTGCCGTCGGATAAACTTACATATACGTTCTGGTCATCAATTTGAGCATTTGCTTTCAAATTAGGTGAGTTTTTTGCCAGTTCATCCAAAGATATCTGTATATCGGTGTACTGCTTGTTATCCATCGCTTGGGCTACTGACAGCATAGCCTTCTCCCACCATTGGTCCAGCTGCTCGGACGAGTGATCTTCCACCTCAAGCTTCAATGTGCGTTTACCGACAACCGACTTGCCTTCCTTGTTTATATGTTCGACTAGACCCCGTAAATTCGTTTCGGGTGCTAAATCAAGCTTAAAAGTGACTGTATCCTGTGTAATATCTATTTGAGAGTTTTTCACTCCATCATACTGTGATACCACATTGGCCAGTGGATTCTGAAGAGCCATTTGTCGATACAGAAACCAACCGCCAAAAAGCACCGATGCCGATATTACGACCGTCAGAACGATAGGAACAATGCGTAATTTCAATGAAGTTTCCTCCTTGTTATATGATGTGTATAATTCGTATATCATATTTGATATAACAATTATGCGTATAGTAACACTACTTTCAACCTGCCTGTGGAATACAAATAAGAGTATATCACATCTTATATACCTTTTTCATTTAAGTCTGTGAAAATATTTAAAACTATTTTATCCAAATTTTACGTAAACGCTTACATAAAATCTTGTTATTTAACACTCCGCCTTTTGATGGAGTGTTAAATTTTGCTATTGATTTGGTAGAATAATGTCTTCACCGATCTGATTTCCATCCTGAAACCGATAAAACCTATATTTCGTCTCATTGTTCAGCTGGTATAACAGTTGCCATGCGTATTCTCCTTCATACATACCTAGAACAAGCCTTTCAATTACCGAACCAGGCAGGTCATTCTTAATCTGATTACGCATTTGAGCTTCCGACATTCCACCGCTCAGAGGTTCGCTGTGTACAGCTTTGGCTCCATCCAGTGGTTTTTTCTCTTCCGTAAACTTCACCCATACGACGATATCCTGGTTTTCCGTATCCTTACCGGTAACAACCCAGTAAATGCTCTCTTTATCCCATACCGATTTATAAGTTTTGTCTTTCTTCATCAAACCGCCATATTGCTGAGCCGCCTTGATAGCCGCGTTCTCTTCCGACCATTTACCAGACATTACATTTGAATAATAAATCTGAATAGACAGCAATATGAGCAGAAAACCGGAAATGCCAAGAAGTATCCACTTCGTTTTTTTCTTCAATCTGCGTTCCTCGCTCCCTTGTTATTCCCTAGAGGGTCAACAGCCGCTCGAACGCACTTTGGGCTTCACGGCGAATCTTTTCTTCATCCAATGTAAGGCAAACTCCGTTTTTGACGACCTGTTTACCATCTACCCAGACATGCTCCACGTCCTTGGCACTAGCTGAATAAACCGCATGCGAGATAAAGTCCGTATGAGGCAGAAAATGTGCCTGATCGGTATTTAACGCGATAAAGTCCGCTTTCATGCCGGGAGCCAACGTCCCAACACCGTCTAAGAATAATGATTTCGCTCCGTATTCTGTTCCCATACGCAGTGCTTCCACAGCAGGAACTGCTGTCGGATCACCACTAACACCCTTATGAATAAGAGCAGCCAGTCTCATTTCCTCAAACATATCCAAATTGTTGTTGCTCGCAGGACCATCCGTTCCCAGTGATACGGTAATTCCCGCTTTAAGCAGCTCCGGTACCCGGGCGACACCGCTTGCCAGCTTCAGGTTGCTTCCCGGATTGTGGGATATCGCTACCTTATGAGCCGCCAAAATCTCAATCTCTTCATCCGTTAAATGAACTGCATGCGCAACAAGCGCCGGACGTGAGAAGACGCCGAGCTTTTGAAGATGGGCTACTGGCCGTACCCCATAATCCCGAACATTCTGCTCGACTTCAGTAACTGTTTCCGACATATGGGTGTGAATCGGCAAGTCCAGATCGTGAGCAATCTGCACAAATTTTTCGATGTAATCCGGAGGACATGTGTAAGGCGCATGCGGCGAAATCATCGTCGTGATACGTCCATCAGCTTTACCGTGCCAGTCCTTAGCAAATGCTGTAGCCTCCCCCAGCTTGTGATTCTGAACATCTGGAGGACACAAACCGATTACACCGCGAGTAAGTACACCACGCATACCGGATTGCTCAGTTACGACTGCTACCTGATCCATATGATCATACATATCAAGGAAGGTCGTTGTACCGCCTTTCAGCATTTCGATCACAGACAGCGAGGTACCCCAATATACATCATCAGCCGTAAACTTCGCTTCCATCGGCCACATTTTCTCCTGAAGCCATACCTGAAGAGCCAGATCATCCCCGTATCCACGAAGAAGCGACATCGCCGTATGACCATGCGTATTCATTAGACCAGGCATGAAAAACAGATATGTGCCGTCGATAATCTCCGTATCTTCCTCAACCTTCGGCTGTTCTTCACCGATATAGGTAATGAGATCGTCTTCGATGACCATATATCCGCGCAGAACCGGCTTTTCATTCTGAAGTACAGCAAAGGTACCGTTTTTAATCATCCATTTACGCTTCGTCATGATCGCCATCTTCCTTTCCGTTATCTAAATAATAAGCCAGACTCTGCAAATCCGTCGTGAAATCAGCTGTATGAATCCGGATGTGCGGAGGAGCTTTCAAGATCGTTGGCGCAAAATTCAGAATCGCTTCAATACCGGATGAGATCAGTTTATCCGCTACATCTTGTGCTTCGACATCAGGAACGGTAATAATCCCGATCCGGATTCCGAACTCCTTAATAGTTGCCGTCAATTCTTCCATCGACTGAACGACTAAATTGTTGATTTTAGTGCCGACTTTTGGAGTATAAGCATCGAATATAGCTACAATCTTCATATTGTCTTTCAAAAAAGCGTTGTAGTTGGACAGAGCGTGTCCAAGATTACCAGCACCCACCAACACTACATTAATCTGCTGGTCCAGCTTAAGAATATGACGGATTTTCTCGATCAAATATGAGACGTCATAACCAATCCCTTTTCTGCCAAAATCGCCAAAATAGGCAAGATCCTTGCGGATTTGCGCCGGGTTTAGGTCGAGCTTCTGTCCAAGCTCCTGTGAGGACACCGTTGCAACCTCACGAAGATGAAGTTCGTTCAGGTAGCGCAAATATACGGGCAGTCTGCGAACCACGGCCTCCGAAATTTTATCCGATTTCATGCATGCTCCCCCTAATCATAAACTCAAAGTAATTATTTTCAATTCTTATTGTATTGCCTCGTCCCCATGAAGCCATTCCGCAATGCGGGGAACCATCTGCTCAGTCCGCATATGTTCCATTTTCGGGCCAGGCAGTGAATATAAAAAGTATTTTCCATAATAAGATTCAATCACACGGGTATCATAAACAATTACAATACCTTTGTCTTGAGCTGTTCGCACAAGACGCCCGAAACCCTGCTTAAAGCGAATAACCGCCTGAGGTACGGATAGTTTCATGAACGGATTTTTCTTTTGCTGCTGCAGTAGCTCGCTCTTCGCTTCAACAAGGGGATGGTTCGGCGGTTGAAACGGTAGCCTTACGATAGCCAGGCATGTCAACGCCTCACCCGGAATATCGACCCCTTCCCAGAATGAGCTTGTCCCAAGCAGCACCGATGCGCCGCTGTCCTGAAACCTTCGGATCAGCTTGGTTCGGCTTGATCCATCCATCCCTTGTCCGAGTACGGATATATCACTGGATGACAGAACTTCCTTAAGCGGATCATACACCTGGCGCAGCATACGGTACGAGGTAAACAATACCAGCATCCGTCCATGAGTCGCCTTAGCGGCATCTGCAAGTGATTGAACGAGTGTACTCACAAAGTTCTGATCCCCCACGGACCCCTTAACACTTGGGAAATCCCTTGGAATTAATAACAGTGCCTGCTCACGGTAATTAAACGGTGACGGAAGCTGCACGGTATTCAGCTGTCCCTGATCTGAAGCATCCTGCAGCCCAAGATTATCGATCATATACTGAAACGATTTATCTACAGATAGAGTTGCAGAAGTGAGGATGATACTACTTTTTTTATCGAAGAACAGCTCTTTCAACTGCGCGCTCACATCAACTGGCACGGCAAACATCTGCAGCGATTTACTACGGAAATTACCGTTCGCCTCCATCCAATAGACCACGCCTTCATCGTTCAGAGTCATGAAAAATTTCAGATTCTCCCGGTGCGCAGCCAAGTCCTTAAAGAGGCCATTAATATCGGTAATCAAACTGTCTGCACCATAATCATTCAGTTCTTCCCGAACCTCAGATGTTAGCATGTCTCCTTTGCGAACGACGTCTCCCAAGGTGACGTGAATCTGATTCTCTAACTCCGTCAAGCTTTCCCAGTCTTTTGGCTTCTTGGTTGGTGACAGTCGGAGTGTAAATTGTCCTGCATCCCCCGCAGAAGCATCTCCGCGTTCAGGAAGAAGTCCGAACAGAAGGTCGTTAAGCCGGTCCCAGCTCTCCTTGACAGTAATTAGATCAGGGTATAGCCGATCAATGACGCCCGTCCATTCCCCCGCCTTTTCGTGCGCCGACGTTTGAAGCAGTTGACGGAGTGCTGGCAACTGTCCATTGCGGCTATCCTTATAGAGACGTGTAAGGGTGTGTACCACCGTAAAATATTTCATATGGAGCCCGAGATGTTTACCCGCCACATCTTCCAAGTGATGAGCCTCGTCAATGACCAACCGCTCATACGACGGCAGTAGCTGATGATTTGCTTTTACATCGGTAAACAATTTGGAATGGTTCGTAATAACCACATCCGCAATACCCGCTTCATGCTTCGCACGGTGGTAGAAACACTTTCGGAACCATGGGCAAGCCCGTCCCAAACAAGAATCAGAATCGCTAGATACACTTTCCCAGAAGTCCCCACCACGACCACCAAGGTTCAGTTCCTCATCATCTCCGGTTTCAGTCTGGGTCAGCCATATGATCATTTGGGCTGCAATGATAATATCCTCTTTAGGTGTGTTGAAATCTCTTCTATTTATTTTATGTTCAAATTTTCTCAAACACAAATAATGCTGTCTCCCTTTGAAGACGGCGGCTTTAAATGGAAACGGGACTACCTTGGTGAGTAGCGGGATATCCCGTTCACGAAGCTGTTCCTGAAGGTTGATTGTATGCGTGCTAACCATTACCTTCTGCTCCTGTTTTACACTTTGGTATATGGAAGGAAGCAAATATCCAAGTGATTTCCCCGTACCGGTTCCAGCCTCAATCAGGAGATGCTTATCATCATCTAGTGCCTTCATGACTTCCTCAAACATAATGTCCTGAGCGTCCCGACTTTCATATTGAGGAAGTGTCTCACGTAAATTATTACGTACCTGGTTCATATACTGCTCAAAGGATAGCTCGGCTAGCGGATTATCCTCTTCCTCATCTCGCGCAGGTGCCATATCGGTCCAGTCCTCGATCGCCAGAGCAAATTGACGGAAATACGTGTAGTTGTCTGGATCCTGAATGGCCTGATTTTCCTTATCAGCCCGCATTCCATCGAAGAACCAGCTCAAATCACTGTCCTCATCCGCAAAAAGGTCGCTCAAACGCTGTATCGTAAGCAGTGGAAGCTGATCAAGCTCTTCCAGACATTTCAGAAGCACATAGGCGGTAGCAAGCGCATCGCTGTCCGCTTGGTGCGGACGGTCATGCTCTAAGCCGAAATAAGACGACACCATCCCCAGCTGATACGATGTCAGTGATGGAAAGCATATTTTCAAAAAATGTATCGTATCGAGTATCCGCCCGCTGAAAGGTAAATAACCACAACGGTCGAGTGCATTTTGCAAAAAATTAAAATCAAAGGCTACATTATGCCCCACAAGTACAACATCGTCGAGCATAGGTACCAGTTCCATCATCATCTCCTCAAGGGAAGGTGCAACAGCTACATCTTGATCCGAAATACCTGTCAAACCTGTAATAAACGGTGGAATCGGAATCCCGGGATTGACATAAGAGCCGTACACTCGGGAAATGCTGCGATCTTCATCGATGATGGCCAGCCCCACTTGAATGATTTCATCGGCTGACTGGTTGCCCGTAGTTTCAAAATCCAATACGGCAAATTTCATGTTCGTATAAATCCCTTTCATTCCAGTCTAAATAACAGCATAACAGATGTAACGCTGTTTGAACATTATGGACATAAAAAAGACGATGCCACAGACTCGGCGCTTCGAGCGGGCATCGCTTCTACAGACTGTTATTCATAACAATGAAATCAATTGACTTCCATACTGCAGTTCCCCGCGATTCTTGTGGCAAACCTCCAGATTAATCAGCGGATCCGGAAGAGTCGGGTCACTCTGTATCGCAAGCGTGAAATAATCCCGAGCTTGGTCTGTCCGTCCGTTAATCACCTGTATGCAGCCTAGAGCGTTATAAATCATGGCCTGCAATCTCTTGTCGTCCGCCAGCGGCAAAATCGACAGCAGATAACCTGAAGCCTCCACCGTCTCACCCAAATGCAGATGAGCCATGGCCGTATAGAGCCGAATCAGCAAGCTCTCCGGATATATGGCAGCAGCAGCCAAAAATTGGGCTAGAGCAGGTCTGAACATAAGGAGTTTGTAGTATCCTTGGCCGCGTATGAAAGCATCCAGCTGCATTTCCGGTGATTCGGTCGGCGGAAAAACCGGTGATGAAACTGCACTCTCACGGAAAATAGCCATCTTCTCTTCAAACCGAAGCCATTCATCAATGATACCTTCGCTCATACTCTTCAACATATTCCAGTTATGAATCAGCGCCTGTTTCTTGGGACCGTGTGCGGAAGGGTAATGCTTCACAATTTCATCTAACATGTCGTTCATTTCGTCGAATACATGTTGAAACATGGAGTGCATCCCACCCTTAGTGAAAAAATGAGATCAGTGCGTCGACCTGAGTTCATTTTTTGTTAAAGCTGATGTTTTCATTCCCGAAACAAGCGTTACATTTTGGAGTGAACATCTTTACCGAATCGTTGCATGAATCTCACGGTGCTCGGTTATAATCGGCTTGTTGCAGCCGTCTACAATAACAACTGTCGGTTTATGGTTCTCATATTCCTCTTTAGACATCATCGCATAAGAAATAATAATGACATTGTCACCTGGTTGAACCAGACGGGCAGCCGCACCGTTTAGGCAGATCACACCACTTCCGCGTTGGCCTGTAATAACATACGTTTCAAGACGCGCACCATTATTATTGTTCACAATCTGTACTTTTTCATTCTCAAGCAGATCAGCGGCTTCCATTAAATCCTCGTCAATGGTAATGCTGCCAACATAATTAAGATTAGCTTCAGTTACCGTCGCACGGTGAATTTTAGATTTCATCATTGTTCTAAACATGAGGATTACCCTCTTTCGTTTGGAATAGTGCATTATCGATTAAGCGTGTCTTGCCAAAACGAACAGCAAGCGCCAGTATACAGTCATTACCTGTTTCAGCAAGCCTTACCTCATTATCAATCGGCATCAGTTCAGGAAATGTAAGCACCTCAGCATAATCGATCTTCGCCATCGGCGCACCGGAAATAACTTCCGTAAGCAATCTGCGTACCTCACCAGCAGTAGCTGTGACTCCGTTCTTCAGTTGTTCCAAAGCCATATTCAGTGATCTGGATAAAACCAGCGCCTGTTCCCTTTCTTCTGCATTTAGATACACGTTGCGGGAACTGAGAGCGAGGCCATCCTCCTCCCGAACTATCGGACACGGTACGATGGTGACGTCCATATTCAAGTCACGGACCATCTGTTCAAGCACTGCAACCTGCTGTGCATCCTTCATCCCGAAAAAGGAAAAATCAGGTTTCACGATATTAAATAGCTTATTCACAACGGTTGTAACACCATCAAAATGTCCAGGGCGAGATGCCCCGCACAAGAGAGAAGTTAGTTCAGATACCGCCACTTTCGTTTTTGTCGGCTGAGGGTACATTTCTTGTACCTCAGGAATAAAGACGATATCTACCCCTTTAGATTCCGCGACAGCGAGATCTCTCTTCTCATCTCTCGGGTACGTTTCAAAGTCTTCCCCCGGCCCGAACTGAATTGGGTTAACAAAAATACTCAGCACAACGGTACCCGTCATTTCACGAGCCCGCTGCATCAGACTGCCATGGCCCTCGTGAAGAAATCCCATGGTCGGAACAAGCCCCACCGGGCCTGAAACCGTGCTGCGGCGATGTCCAATTTCTGCACGCAGCTCCTCAATCGTCCGAATTACTTTCATCTTGAACTCACCTTTTCTTTTTCGTTTCCATAAAGGGATGAGGAGGGCTTATGCGTGCCCTGAGCTGAAAAAACATGCTCCTCAGCAGGAAAAGAGCGCTCCTTCACTTCCTTTACATATTGAGAAATGCCTTCACGAATCAGTGTGCCGACATCTGCATATGTTTTGACAAATCTTTTTTCTCTATAGGAAGAAGTATATTTAAGCACATCATGGTATACAAGCACCTGACCATCACAATAACGCCCTGCTCCGATACCTATAGTTGGAATGGATAACGCCTTACTAATATCAGCAGTCGCTTCTTCAGTTACCAACTCGAGCACTATGGCAAAAGCTCCAGCAGCTTCCAGCGCCTTGGCATCATTCATCAGTCGTTCGGCATCAGCAGTGTCCTTGCCCTGAACCCGGTACCCCCCGATTTGATTTACTGACTGCGGGGTAAGTCCAATATGTCCTAGAACAGGTACACCGGCCTGTACGATCCGTTTGACAGTATCAGCAATCTCGGCACCGCCTTCCATCTTAACCGCATGGGCGTGGCCCTCTTGCATTAATCGGCGAACATTTCGAAGTGTCTCGTCCAGACTGCCATGGTAGGTCATAAACGGCAGATCCGCAACGATAAACGTATGTTCTGCTCCGCGTGCAACCGCACGAGTATGATAGACCATATCATCGATCGTAACGGGAATGGTTGAGTTAAATCCCAAGACGACATTGCCTAAGGAATCACCGACCAAAATCATATCAACTCCAGCTTCTTCAGCGAGCTGAGCGGAAGGGTAATCGTATGCGGTTAGCATACTGATTGGTACACCTTCACTTTTCATTTTTTTCATTTTAACAATGTTTAATGGTTGTTTGCCTGGCATGTGACACAAGCCCCTTTCACTTAATGTATAAAACGACAAAAAAACCTTTTAGCAAAAATACGCTAAAAAGTCCGAAAGGCAAAAAAGAGTCACTCGCGATCGTCCCTTCTGTCTCGGTCCTTTCGGCTCAGAGCAGAATCCAACGTAACCGGCAAAAGCAGTTATGAAGGTGTTCCTTAAAGTTCAATTCTGTCCCCAGAGTGCAGTTCTTCCATAAGAAGATACCGCCTCTGAACACAGTATAACAAATCTTTTTATTTTTTTCACCTTGTTTCATCGCGAGTAACTAAGCACAATTTTCTTACGTACGATTTACCGTTGCAGTGTAATATCACCTGAAAAAACAGGAATAAGCTCTCCATCCCCATTTCTTACGAGCAAAGCTCCAGAAGGATGTAAACCGACAGCCGTTCCATTCATTACGCCCCTTGGAGATTGGACGCTGACTTCACGGTTCATCGTAACCGAAGATGCTTCCCACAGCGATGCGATGGGCTCAAAGCCTTGCTCGTTATATAATCCGTATAGAGACTCCATTTCATTCAGAATCGAACAGATCAATTCATTTCGGTTAATATTGTGACCACAAACCATACGAAGCGACGTCGCAATCGTCTTCAACTCATCCGGGTAATCCTCTTCCTTGAGATTTACGCTGATGCCAATTCCTGCAATACAGTATCTGACAACGTCATCCTCGGTGGCGGACTCCAGCAGAATTCCGCATATCTTCTTGCCGTCAATGAGCAGGTCATTCGGCCACTTGATCCCTGCTTCCACACCGGTTGTCTTCTGGATCGCTCTACGGACAGCAACACCCGCCAGTAGCGTCAATTGCTGCGTCAGATGGAGCGGCTGTGTCGGACGCAAGATTAAGCTCATCCATATTCCTTTACCGAATGGTGAATAAAACTTTTTCCCCATACGTCCTCGTCCACCGGTCTGTTCTTCAGCAATGACCAGCGTTCCCTCAGGTGCACCCTCTTCGGCCAATTGGCGCGCATCCTCTTGAGTAGACATACTTGACCGAAGAACTTCGATTTGTTGACCAAATGAACGGTTGCTTAAACATGCTGACAACACAGCCGGATCAAGTGGTTCTGGCTTCTCTGTCATTCGATATCCCAGACGCGGCAACGCCTCAAATTCATAACCAGCACTTCGGAGCTTATTAATCTGTTTCCACACAGCTGTCCGGCTGATGTTTAAGCGCCTGCTGATTTCCTCACCGGATAGAAACTGTCCGGGCTGCTCCAGAAATATATCAAGCAGCGTCAACGTCTCATTCTTCTTCATGGTTCATCACCCGCTTTGCCTCTTCAATCAAATTGTCTTTGTCATTGGGAAGAAAACCGGCAGCTGTCTTTACAAGCAGCTGCTGCAACACCATCCCCATCCATGGACCACCGCGACGCTCTAATGCTTGGAGAAGCTCACTACCCGTCACTTGCAGATCCTTTAGGCTTCTAACATTCATCACATTCAGCCAATGGCGGGCTTGTTCAACAGATACATCTGCGTTGATCTGTTGCCCGGCACTTTGTACAGCCGCCTGCATACAGAGCCACTGCTCGGCGATTTCCACACCAAGTTCGAGTACCAGATTTATCCATAACAGGCGGTCCGAATCTGGTTCACCTCTGAAATCATTAACCCAGCGTTCCTGAAAATTAACCAATCCAACAATCGTTTCCCTCCGTCTATTAGAAAAGGTCCATTCTCGCAACAGCTTGTCCGCCTCACTAGCCAAGATTCCGCAACCGTGAATAAGCAGCGCCCAGCGAATATCCAGGTGGGAAGATTGAACTTCAGGGATGGCATCTATTATACTCGGGTCATGCTTTTCAAAAGGAAAAGGAACCTTCATTGAAGTATATAGGCCGCTTTGTTTGATCAGTTCCAATCCCCTTAAAGGGTCCGGCCCTGACATCATTTTATCCAGCTCGCTGCGGATTCGTTCCATTGCGATCCATGATAATGTTTCCCGGTCTGCCAAGATTCCCTTCCAAGTATCCTTCGCTATGGAGAAACCAAAAACAGACGCAAAACGGATACAGCGAATCATCCGCAAAGCATCTTCACGAAAACGAACTCTCGCGTCGCCGACACAGCGGATCATCCGCAGATCAATATCTTTTCTTCCGCCAAACGGATCAACCCATATCCCGTCGATTCCAAGAGCCATCGCATTCATGGTAAAATCTCGCCGCCTTAAATCCTCCTCTACCTCACTTACAAAAACAACCTGGGTAGGTCGGCGATGGTCTTCATAACCGCTTTCAATACGATAGGTTGTCACCTCGAAGGACTGTCCCTTCTCAATAACGGTAACCGTTCCGTGTTTTATTCCGGTAGGCACTACCCGGGGGAATAGCGCACTTGTCGTCTCGGGGAGAGCGGAGGTTGTAATATCCATGTCGCTTACCTTCCGACCCATATACTCATCCCGAACACAGCCTCCGACCCAATACGCCTTATATCCATGATCATTTAGCGTACGAATCACTTTAGCACTACCGACTGCCATGTCGGAGTCGGCATACTGCCACACAATACTTTGGTGCTGTTCAGCCATCAATCTCCCGTTCCTTCTATCCGAAAAACGGACGTGAGGCGAGCCTATCCGCAAACCGGATTCAGCTCACTTACCTCCCGCCCCAATACTCGGTAATAAATTTCTTCATATTTACTGCGAATCCGTTCGTTACAGAAGAGCGTCCTTGATCTGTGAAGACATGCTTCCTTCAGGTTGGCGTTCAGCTTATCATCCTTAAAAATATCGATGACGTACTCAGCCATCTGCCCACTGTCGCCAATAGGTGCGAGGAAACCTGTTTCCCCATGGGTAACGAGCTCCGGAATACCACCGGCAATGGAACCAACGGTAGGGACTCCGCAAGCCATCGCCTCTAGAGCCACAAGCCCGAAGCTTTCCTTCTCCGAAGGAAGCAGAAGGACATCAGCCATTGAGATCACATGCGCAATTTCATCCTGCTTTCCAAGGAAATGAACCCTTTCGCTGAGTCCCAACTCATTGATGCGGCATTGGATCTTCGGAAGCTCAGGCCCTTCACCTACAAGCAGCAGCTTGGAAGGGACATGGCTGTTCACCTGAGCGAAAATATCAACAACATCGCCTACCCGTTTGACCGGCCGGAAATTAGATATATGCATGATGATCCGTTCATCGGGATCCGCAAAATCACGCCGAAGTGAAGCGGAATCCCTCGGATAATAAACACGGTGGTCTACGAAATTATAAGTTAAATCGATATCACGGCTGATATCGAGCACTTCCCGTGTTTCCCGGATCAGATCCTGTGATACAGCTGTCACAGCATCACTTTCGTTAATTGCAAGCCTGATCAAATCTTTCAAAGATTCATCCTGTGCCAGTACGGTAATATCCGTACCATGCAAGGTGGTCACCACTTTCAATTGATCTCCTACCATTTGTTTCGCCAGAAAGGCACACACGGCATGAGGAACCGCATAATGGACATGCAGGACGTCCAGTTGCTGCATCTTGGCAACCTGAGCCATTTTAGTAGCGAGTGAAAGATCATACGGCGGATATCGGAACACATAATAATCGTTTACTTCGACTTCATGATAATAAATGTTTTTATGAAAGCTTCCTAAGCGAAATGGAATACTATGTGCTATAAAATGCACCTGGTGGCCTTGTTCAGCAAGCAGCTTTCCGAGTTCGGTAGCGACTACGCCCGAGCCGCCCAGAGAGGGATAGCAGGTAATGCCTATTTTTAGCGGATGCTGTTTTTTCATATAAGGCCTCCTTACGATTGCTTATGTCTAATATTATGCCTCTTTAGAGATAAATAGATGAACCATGTACGGAGTTTTAGTCGCAAACCCTTCCGCATAGGAAATGAGCTTGCGCTGACCAAGCAGCGAATCCCTGGCACGCACACGTTCGATGTACCCTTCTGTTAACGGAGTTGAGACTGAATTATGGTCAGTTTTTACAAATTGAGACCGATAACAGGAAAGCGCCTCTTCCTTCTTCTCATAGTTAGCTGAAACATCAACCACGAGATCTGTTTGTCCAAGATCATTAATAAAATAATAATAGAGCTCGTCCACTTTTACCGCTGGTTGATCCGGCATATAGCGTCGAAGTTTCGCATTAAAGACAGCTTCCTCGACCAGCTTGCTGCAGGCAATATGATCAGGATGGCGGTCTTCCCAATATGGAGCGAACACGATAGATGGAGAATACTTTCGTATCTCTTCCGTTATTTTCTCAATATTTTCCGGTGTCACAAACAACCCCCGGTCAGGTAGACCCAGATTACTGCGAACCGACAGCCCTAGAACCTGAGCGGCTTTATCGGCTTCCTGCTTTCTCAGCTCAACCGTGCCGTTGGACGACATTTCTGCTGCGGTCAGATCACATATCCCCACCGAAGCGCCTGCTGAAGTATGCTTATATATTGTGCCTGCCATGCCGATCTCAGCATCATCCGCATGTGCACCAAAGATTAATATATCAAGCTTCTGGCTCATAGATCCGTACCAGGTTTATATTTATCAACAAGTTCTCTCCAGCCCAAGTCACCTCTGTCGAGCGCTTTAACCAAAATTTCAGCTGTAGCAATGTTTGTTGCAAGTGGTATCCCTTGAACATCACAAAGACGGAGAAGTGCGTTAATATCCGGCTCGTGAGGCTGAGCCATCAACGGGTCACGTAGAAAAATGATAAGATCCATTTCATTTTGAGCAACAAGCGCACCGATCTGCTGGTCTCCCCCAAGCGGACCAGACATAAAACGGTGAATATGTAGATCAGTCTGATCCATGATCCGGGTTCCTGTCGTTCCAGTTGAGTAAAGATCATATCCCTCAAAAACCTGCTCATAAGCAATTACAAAGTTAACCATCTCTTCTTTCTTGCGGTCATGTGCTATAAATGCAATTTTCATCATGTCGTCTCCTCTTTCTCTCTAGTCGATGAAGTGATCGAAGCCGTAAATCATACCTGTATAACCCATTACTTTTTCGACTGCCATTTTCACACCAGGCATATACGCAGCCCGCTCATGGGAGTCGTGTCGAATCTTTAAACTTTGCCCATAACCGCCAAAGATAACTTCCTGCTGTGCAAATACCCCCGGAAGACGAACGCTGTGAATCCGGAATCCGTTATAGTAAGCGCCCCGGGCTCCTTCAATCAGCTCTTCTTCCTTCGGATTCCCTTGGCGAAGCTCTTCACGGTTGGCAGCAATCATTTCGGCTGTCTTAATCGCCGTCCCCGATGGAGCGTCCAGTTTCTGCTCTCCATGTGTCTCGATAATTTCTACATGAGGCAAGTACTTCGCGGCCTGTGCAGCAAATTTCATCATTAAGATCGCGCCGATCGAAAAGTTAGGGGCAATCAGGCCGCCAATAGCGCGCATCTGACACTGCTTGTCCAACTCTTCGATTTGTTCGAGAGTGAAGCCTGTTGTTCCGATGACTGGACGAACCCCATGTTTAACGGCTAATGAAGTATTCGTGTATGCCGATTGCGGCGTTGTAAAATCAACCATCACGTCAGGCTTGTGTTCAACGAGTGCCATTTCGAGATCTGAAGTTACCGTTATTCCACAAGCCGGAAGTGATACAAGCGTACCTGCATCGATACCACTATCCTGGAGACCTACGGCAGCCACCAGTTCCAGATCAGGATCCTCCAATACCAACTTCACTACTTCTTTGCCCATGCGGCCACCTGCTCCAACGACCGCAACTCGAATAGCTTTCGACATTTCAACATTCCTCCACTCTCATTCTGTTGCTTCATCCAGCATGTATGATTTCAACCGCTTTTTCAATTCCTCCATTATATGTTGAAGTCCGCTCTCCTGAGGATATAAGCCGATAACCTCCTTTAAAGTGGCTATCGCCAGCGGATGCTCGTTTAATTCACTGTAAACCAGCGCGAGCCATACGTAAGCTTCCGGATATAATGGGTCCAGGGCTATGGCAGATTTCAAAAGCGATACTGCCTGATATAATTCAGCAGGTACAACGCCAGTCTTTCCCTCAACCATCTTCTTGGCTTGTTGTACGAGCTGCAAAGCCTTTACATGCTGCAAATGCAGATGATATTCCGGTTTCTCAGGCAGAAGACGCACGGCTTCCTCCGCATGAAGGATCGCTTGTTCCAACCTGCCGCTGCGGCCATACGTGATGGAGCAGCGGTAATGCACCTCTGCATCTCCCGGACTAGCAGCTATTGCCGCCTCAAACCAACGAAGCGCTTCTTCAAAATCATTTTGCAAAATGCAATGATATGCTTTTTGTATATTATCGTTTGGTTTCACTGGCTGTCCCTCCCCCGCAGCGGGTTTTGGTACAGCATATGTATTTACAGCCTATTCCGTGTTTACTTTCGTCCAACGATCTGCATCTCTTGTGTTGAATTTAAGCATGACCTTATCATGAGCTTCCGCCAGATCAATCCCCAGCGAATTAGCGAAACATATAGCAATAAACAATATATCCCCAAGCTCCATCTCAATGGAATTATCGGCTTCATCCGGCTTCTTGGGCTTCTCTCCGAACTGGTGGTTTACTTCTCGGGCTAGCTCACCCACCTCCTCCGACATCCGCGCCATCATGGACAACGGGCTGAAATAACCTTCTTTAAATTGCGATATGTAACGGTCGACTTCACGTTGCATTTCGGCCATTGATTTTTCCATAATTGGCACTCCTTCCCTTGTACAGTCTACCGATTATTTCTTTAAAAATTAACCGGTAACGTTTTACAACTATGTTATCGTAAAGCCGATTTGAAAACAAATATTTTTTATTACCTATAAAAAAAGGTATATACTTCGCAAAAGAACCGAACCTTATGGTCAGAGAACTATTTTGATATAACAGTGAGGGATATCATGAAAACATCCAAACTGATAAACCAACTTAAAACGGTCATCCCCATCATCATCGGCACGGCTATTTATGCCTTCGGATTGCTTTACTTCATTATTCCGAACCAGCTGATGGAAGGCGGCGTTACTGGTATTACGGTGCTGCTTAATTATGCATTTAATATTTCTCCGTCTTTGTCGACCTTAATAATCAATATTCCATTGTTTTTAATTGGATTAAAAATATTAGGTGGTCGCCAATCGATCTATACGGGCATTGGAATCGGATCTTTAACCTTATTTCTGTGGCTCCTTGAGAAACTTATTGAACAGGGCTGGATTATTCCGTTCCAGACTGAGCATGATTACATCCTCGCCTCACTGTACGCAGGGGTAACCTTGGGAGCAGGTTTAGGCATCGTATTCCGATTCGGAGGGACGACCGGTGGTTCGGATATCATCGCACGAATATTCAACCGCAAACTCGGTTACAGCATGGGTCAGGTAATTTTGGCGCTGGACATCATTATTCTCGGTCTATCGTTGCTGTTTATCCCTCTTGAGAAAATATTGTACACGCTTGTCGCTGTATTCATCGCTTCCAAGGTCATTGATTTCGTTCAAGAAGGTGCGTATGCTGCCAAAGCGTTTACCATTATAAGCGACATGGCACCCGAAATGGCTGATCGCATCACCGTGGAGCTTGAACGCGGCGTTACGCTGATACCTGCAATCGGCGTCTATTCCAAACAGGCAAAACATATGATCTACTGCGTCGTCTCAAGGCAGGAAATACGCCGATTGAGCGAAATAGCAAAATCCGTGGATCCACGCGCTTTCATCATTATTAATGATGTCAGCGATGTTCACGGAGAAGGATTCAAAGAAGAATAGCCCGGTTTCCCGGGCTATTCCTTATAATTTTTTGGGGAACAACGGATGATATCCGTTCTTCTGTCCTCTGTACTTACGATAAGCAGCAAAGGTCAGTGCTGAAAGAATAAAAGCAGCAACGAGCAGTTGTCCGAACCAAGGCCCCTGTACTTCACCCAATTGTGCCAGTGCCGGCTCGTCTTTTTTCTTACCGAACAGCATATTTACGACCACTTCGCCTTGAGGTATGATCCTTCTTACCTCCGCTGAATCTGCTGTGGATACCACCCCTCCGGCATGGGACAACCACGATTCAATCATCGATACTTCCTCCGGTTTGCGCTGAATAACGAGCGAAGGACGAATCAACTCATAATGATCCTGCAGGCTGGCATATGCTTTTTTGATCCCCTCACGGTCCAACTTGGCAGCACTCTGCTCCATCATCTGAAGATCTTCACGGATGACCTTATAATATTGAAGCCAAATGCCATCTTTGGGATGCGTGAGACTATCGACTGCAAGCCGAAGCTTGCCGGCAGACATCATCCACTGCTTCGGCTCCAGCTTCGCCATGGCCGTTGTCTCTTTCATTTCCACAATACTTTCCGCAAGTACATGAATCCCTTCTATACTTACCAATCCCTGAAATGAAGAGGACTCGAACAAGCTCTGCACACGCCTCAAGGACTCGTTAGTACCTTGCAAATTCCCTTCTTCCACTAGCCTGTATAACGTCTCCACCTCACGGTTTAACGCCTTCGCTTGAATGGAAGCAGCCGGAGAGGTTTTGCCTTGGGTTTGATCCGGACTTCCCCAAGCTGTTGTTCCATAACATAATCCGAACAATAAGAAGAAAGCGGACACACCCGCTGACCATTGAAATAATCTCCGCAACATGGGACATCCCTCCTACCCATAATGTATGGCAGAAGGGATGACCATAGAACAACTTGTCTAACCTAGAGGTTTGACAAGAGATCGTTTGACAGCAATCCACGCCAGAAACCCACTAAATAAGGTCAATCCATACGTAAAGCCTTCAACCGCCCCCAGGTGGTCGTAGAGTGGACCCGGAAGATACGGAAATACACCATACGTATAATCAACGGTATCATTCAGTAGCGTCCATGCAATCGCTACCGTTAAAGCTGTCCAGCGGATATGGAACAACTTCACAAAGATCAGTGCTTCAACAGCCATGGCGGTATGTGAAGCAACAAGCATCCAGTCCTGCCATACTAATTCACTTCCTTGCGATGCCCCTGCAAAAATCATGGCAACGGCCCATATTCCGTATTTCACCGATGTAACGACAGCCAATGCTTCAATCAGTTGTTGAAAGAACATTCCCGCTAACTGTTTGGGAGGATATAGCAGCATAATCAATGCAAGACTGAAAAACAGACTCGCTGTCGGGCTGTCAGGCACGAAGACGAGCTGCCACCAAGGATGCTCCATGGCTGTGTTATAGAGCTGTCCCCCATACCAGATATAACCGTAAAACGTTCCCAAAGCGTTGCTGATCAATAAAATCCATAAGATAAGTCTCTTCGATAAAAACTCTCGACTCCACAAATATGTAACAGACAACCTGCGCCCTCCTATTCAGTTTGTTCTATAATAAGATGAGTTAAAGATTTTCAATCTCTTCATCAAAAAACCTGACCGTAGGTTACGATCAGGTTTCATTCATTATTTTACTCTGCAGTTTTCTGGCTGGCAAGCCACTCGGCCAATTGATCGAGTTCTTGCTCAGTAACGTCGGCAGCAATTGCCTTGTCATGCATTGGAGGCATGCCACCTTTACCGTTCTTGATAATACCGGCGATCGCCTCTTTATCAAGAGTATCACCTACACCACGTAGTGCAGGTGCATTGCCTTGACCTTTCATATCAGCAGCGTGACATGTGATACACGTTGCTTTCTTGTAAGTTTCCATAGCCGGATTATCCTTGTCCACGATAGCAACCTCTTGGGATTCAGGCTGCTTCGCATTGGATGTAGGAAGTCCCTGTGCATGCTTCTCTTTTGCTTCCTCTTCACGCTGAATATGTTCCGGTTTTTGTCCGGCAGCTTCCAGCTCGTGCGTGTAATGTGTCCATGCCGTGTTGGTCAGGTAAATAATCGCGAGGATCGAAAGGAACATCAAAGACGACGTGATCGGACGTCTGTAAAAGCGGCGTTCTTTTCCTGTATCCAGGAAAGGTACCAGCAGGAGAGCTCCAAAGGCTACTCCGGTAACACCCAGTGTACCGAGAACCACATAATCACCGGATGCATACGGAAGCTTCAGGTACTCATACAAGAACAGGAAGTACCAGTCCGGCATCGGGATAACGGATGCGCTCGGATCAGCCGGATAGCCAAGTGGCGCAGGCTCCGATATGGTCAGCACTAGAAATCCTACCAGAACTACGACCCCTACCATCCATTCTTTCAAAAGGAAGTTCGGAATGAACGCTTCCGACTTTCCCGGATATGCCGTATAGTCGGGCGGTATGATAAAACCGTTACCTTTGCGCACTCGAGAATCGCCTACATATACTACTTTTTCATCAGATTTGTGACCGTGTGCCATAATTATGCCTCCCTTCTTCTTATAGTGGTCCGGAAATACCCTGTTTGCGGATCATGATAAAGTGCCCTACCAATAGGGTGAGCAGTACAGCCGGAAGGAAGAACACGTGAATGGCGAAGAAACGGGTTAACGTTTCGGCACCTACAATGGTACCGCCCTGCAGCAGTTCTTTAATAATCGGTCCGAGCCAAGGGACGGAGTTCGCGATCTCCAATGTAACCTTGGTGGCAAAGTATGCTTTGTTATCCCAAGGAAGGAGGTAGCCTGTAAGACCAAGCCCCAACATGACGAAGAAGATCAGCATACCAACAACCCAGTTCATTTCACGAGGCGCCTTATACGAACCTGTGAAGAATACACGCATTGTATGTAGGAACATCATTACGATGACCAAACTTGCTCCCCAGTGGTGCATGCCGCGGACGATTTGGCCGAATGCCACCTTCGTCTGCAAGAACTCCACACTGGCGTAAGCGTTTATAATATCTGGTACATAATACATCGTCAGGAACATACCCGACAAAATCTGGATTACTGTGATGAAGAACGTCAAGCCGCCGAAACAATAAACAAACGCGGAGAAATGGTGCGCGGGGTTAACGTGCTCCGGAACCTCGTGGTCCGCAACGTCTCTCCAGATCGGCGTGATATCGAGACGTTCGTCAATCCAGTTGTAGACATTCTTCAACATCCGAATCTACGCCTCCTATTTCACTACGGTATTTGGTACGATTTCTCCGAGGTAAATCCAGCCGTTCTCCTCTTTTACGGTGTACATATCCAGCGGTTTAGGCGCAACGGAAAGGTTCTTTCCATCCGGTGTGTAACGAGCGCCGTGACATGGACAGTGATACTCGTTCGGATAGTTCTTGTTGTTATTCCATCCGACCAAACAGCCCAAGTGCTTACAGATCGGTGAAAGTGCAAGAATTTCTCCCTTATCATCCTTTCGGATCCAGGCTGTTAATGAAGCCTTGCTGGCGTACCAGCCGTCTTGCTGTTTCAACTCAAAATGGAACTCTTGCGGATCATTGGTAATCTTGCTCACTTCAGCTACCTTAACGAACGCCCCTTCTTCTCTATCTTGAAGAATTGGATCCACGGCAAACCGGAGCATCGGTAATACTACTCCACCCGCCATATAAGCTGTGGCGCCGCCCAACGTATAAGTAAGAAACTGTCTGCGGGACATTTCTTTCAGCCGGGGTGGTTTGTGCGACTCTTCATGCTCGTCATTGTGGTTGTGGCTCATTCTGTGTTCAACCCCCTTTTTTTCAACCATTTAAAGTGTTTTCAATGATTAATATCACACGACGTACTAGGTCATAATAATAATATATTAGGCACCTCGGACCGTCAAGAATTTGAACCCGTAATTTGGTACCCCTTCCAACGGCCTAATGCAAAATTGTCGGTTTTTCGTCACATTTATAGCTCGCCCTCTTTTTTCCAGAGTCCACTAATTAGCTTCGTTACAGCTGCTGAAATCGGTATATCTCCAGATGCCAAAAGTCTAGTCTGGGAAAGCACTAATGCGCTTTCAGGAATATCCTTAATATCAAGGTCATAATCCGCTGTCATGACAACCACATGGGTGAAGCCCGTAGATTTGACTTTGTGACAAATGTCGTTTAGAAGCTGCAATGCTGACGTTCCTCCGTACTGCATCGCTGGATATGTAACGACTCTCCCTTTAAAGGGCACTTCAACTAAATCCATAAAATCTCGAAGTCTCTCAAGTGATGCAGTAGCCTCCCATGGGGTTTCATGCCCTGTCAATCCGGTATAAGGAATCAGGCAGGTATCAAAATACATCTGTAGCTCTGGCCAAGTTTGTTCATCCACTTCACTGAATTTCATCTAGTTGGCATCCTTTCATCTTCCATTTTATTAATTCCTTCATTATACGTTTGGATACCGATTTTGGCAAAAAAAAGAAGAAATGCGAAAGCATTTCTTCAATTTAAAGTCCTCAGTTCATCCGTCAGGTTTCGGAAAGCCAACTCGTCGCCCGAAGCCAGCGCCTCGTCAATCCCCTTGTAAAGTTCCTCACTCCGATGCTTTCGCAAAGCCTCGTCCCACACCATCTCCGCAGCCAGACTTAACATGACTTCGTAAGTAACCTTCATTTTATCCATTAGGATGCACCTCCAACCGTGTATTAGAATTGCCTGTATTCTTTCCCTTTCTGCACATAACTTTCCATGGTCTTCTTCATTCGAAGCAAATCTTCTTCTGTCAGTTCACGAATCACTTTGGCAGGTGTGCCAAGAGAAAGCGTGTAGGGTGGGATTACTTTATTTTCTGTTACAACTGATCCTGCACCAATTAAAGCGTATTCACCAACATCAGCACCATTTAACAAAATGGCCCCCATTCCGATTAGCGAACCTTTTCCGATCGTACACCCGTGAATGATTGCCGAATGACCAACCGACACCTCATCGGCAAGGATTAGAGGCTGATCTGTGTTGACATGACCTACAGCTCCATCCTGAATGTTGCATCTGTCACCAATGATAATGGGAGCCAGGTCACCTCTCAGCACAGCATTGAACCATACCGTCGAATCGGCTCCGATCGTCACGTCCCCGATATTTTTCGCACCCTCTGCTACGAAAACAGAAGGATGTATAGACGGCCAAATACCCTTGTACTCTAAATTCATCACTCGATCACCCCTTTAATTTGTGGGAGTGATTGTAGCAATTAGAACCTTGTTTTGTCAATGGAGCAGATCTTCGGGGTCGCCGATATGTAGACATGCTTCAGCGGCTTTCAGTCCGAGTGCCGTCATTCGAATAACGGTGCCTGACTGCTCGCTTTCCCCGATACGCAGCATACCTAAATGCATGAGCATTCGGATTACGCGCTGATCCATGATCGTTAGGGGAGTGTCATAATAGAAAGGGCGGATTAACCAACCAAGCGACTCGTAAAGGGATACCGTGGTTACCCAATCTTTTGCACATTGGCTTATCCAATATACTAGGGAGGATAGATTAGGAACGGCGCCTTTATAAAGTCTTAACCAGAAGCGAAATATCTGTATCACGCTTACTTGATTTCCTTCTCCAAGGAATTGTCTGCCCCGGTCAGATAGAACGAGACGGTTTCCCGATTCTCTGATCCATTGCCGGGCATAAGCGTAATCATAAAGAAGAGCAAATCTGTCGGGATATTCCGTACAAGATCGGCCATAGCCGAATCTCCAAGCCCCTTTTGAAATCAACGGCTCGGTAATGTGAAGCGAGCTCATCATTTGCTGCTGGTAGCGGCGATACATAAATCCTTCTGCATTCAGCTCGATTTCGTGTCCCTCTACAAACTTTAAGAGTAGAAGTATGTCCGTTGAAACCAATCCCTGCTCGTCCCGATAGGCGGTTGGCTCCGGAGAATGCTGTATTGCATCTTGTAATTTTGCTCCGAGCACATCTCGAAAACGATGCTTCAAGTCAGACGGCACCTGAAAGGTGTATTTCGTCGAATGAGTAAAGCCGTTAAACAGCCAACCGCTTCGGCGGTATCTGGCTACGGTTTCTCTTGGGCTTTCTGTCTTAACGGGCTTTCCCTTTTTCTCCACAACCACTTCCTCAGAAGCGTGCCGAATCGTCGCTGTCAATTCCTCCAGGCTGTGACCGCTGCGGGCATCAAACACAAGACTGTTCAGAAACCTAAGATCCGAAACAGACAACTGTCCAATCTGTTCCTCGAAAAAATCTCTCCGGCCAAGCTTGATCAAGATGCTCTGTATCAGATCATGCTTAGAATTCCGCTTGCAATCACAATCATAGTAGTTGGCTATGTTGCTTAGTTGTCCAATGTCGGCATAAGTGAGCATATCCGCTAGATTCATCTTCCATCGCCCTCACCGTTTTACTTCCATTATGGGGATGTTCAGCCCATTTGATACATGTTCCAACGTGCTGTTGTCCACATTTTTAACGGATTTCGGTCATTGTAAACATCTAAATCACAACTTTTTGCGATTTTATTTTTTAGAAACTTTGCCTTCTACTTCATTTTTATGCAACTCGAAACATTGCTAGAATATCATTGCTGAACCGACAGATCAGCATACCAAAAAAAGAGACCCCTCAAAGGAGTCTCTGCATATAACCATTTATGAAAAATTGTATCGTTTCCGTCTCAAGTTCATTCAGCGGTCTCTGGAGCATAGCAGACATCTCTTCCGGAACGAGCTTTGTATCTCCTTTAAAGCGCTCCGTCAGCTCCGCTGAATTTGATAGCAGATCGAGATACGCCCGATATTCTTCCCTTGTCATGGGCTGTTCTGCATGAGACAGGAAAGCTATTTCCGTGTCATATTGTTCAAGCTTAGCGATCATATTGGTTACCTTCTCCACCGTATAACACCAATTTTTTGCGTACATATTGGCATAAAGACAATCCCCGAGGAAAAGAATCTTCTCCTCAGGTATATAGATAATGGAAGAGTCAGGCGAATGATCACCACCAACATGTTCAATAATACAAGTAACTCCGCCCAAATTGAGTGACATTTTTGAAGTAAATGTCATATCAGGGGTTGGAATCATGATGTTCCGTTCTTCAGGGAACTCTTTTTTTATGGCATCTGCGCAAAAAGGTATTTCACTGCCCTCTCTTACCCGTTCGTCCAAAGCACTGTCTTCCCAGGATAACAGCTGCATTTCCTTTACACGGTCTAATGTCCTGGTAAAACATATACTAGGCATGTTCATTTCACTTAGACCAAAAACATGGTCCCAATGCCAATGTGTCAAAACAAGCCAGTCTCCCTTAATGTTCTTCTCACCTAATTGAGAAAGCCACAGCTTCGCATGGTCTGCAGAGTTTCCCGCATCGATGATCAGTGTATACTTATCTCCCGAAATCGCAGCCAACACAGGCCGATCCGTTTCCTGATAAGGCGGCAAGTAGACGAAACGCTCCGATACTCTAACTAATTGCTGCATTTAATTTAATCTCCTTAACTCATCAAATGTTCGACTATATAAACGGATCGAAAATGTTCGGATCAGTGTTGTTTCTCCAATAGATGTCTCGTACAGTTAAACAGCAGCGGAACCCAGTCCACATCCTTCTTCTCTAATATTGTGATAGACAGATTTCCGATTCTCTCTACAATGCGGTCTTTGTACAGCGTGCCGTACAGTTGGGCAAGAAAGCCTCCGTGACTGACGACCAACATATTACTTTCGGGATACTTATTCCACATTTCTTCCAGGAATTCCATCCCCCTTGCTTGAAGGTCCAGATCCGTCTCCTGTCCCAAATCCTGGTACTTCCATTCCTTTCCAAAACGCATCTCGCGCTCAGAGGCGGTAAGTCCTTCCACCTGACCGTATGCCCGCTCACGCAGGCGGAGATCAGGCTCAAGCATGGGAATGTCCAACATGGAGGCTATAATGGACCCCGTCTCTTCTGCACGTGATAAACCGCTGCTGACGATAAAATCCCATTTATACGGTTCTTGTAGCAGACGTTCTCCGAGCAAGCGTGCCTGAAGGCGCCCCTCCTCATTCAACGGAATATCTGTCTGCCCTTGAATTTTACCAATAGCATTCCAATCTGTCAGACCGTGACGTATAAAGCCGATCAGCATCCTTGAGCCTCCTCCATAACATTATTTTAGAAAAGATATATTAACGTCTTACGACTCGGTTTAGTCTCATTAAGAAAAACAGTGCAAGTCCTACACCCAGCACAGACAAAACCATCCAGTACTGCGGCTGACTTGGATCTATACCTACTACCAAGGGATCAATAATACCGCTGTTAGTCCCAGGAATTTTATATTTTTGACCCTCCGTAATAATCGAACCGTCTCCCGCCACACCGGTTGGGAGAATACCTGTGACCGGCATTTCAGGTTGTAGTTTTTTAGTATTACCCCTAAAAGCGAAATATAAAAAACTGCTGCCAAACAAAGCGGCAAAACCGGAAATCATGAGTATTAATCGTTTACGGAATATACGCCCAACGGATTTCCCCTTTTCATTCTCTTCAACGAGCCGAGGAAAATCACGATATATACGATCCATAACATTTCGGTTGATACTCTCAGCCCTTGCTTCTAATACTTCATGTTCCAGTTCATGAACGATACTGAGACTCTCTTCAAACATTTCATATTCCATCGCACATGAGCGGCATGTCTGTATATGCTGTCTCAGCCTGATTCGCCTCAGATCGTTGTCCGGAAGATCCCAGACGTACCCCATCAGCTCTTGGGCTTCCTCGCAATTCATCTGCTGCTCATCCCTTCGAGTTCCGTATATAGCGGCTCAGCGAAATAATGCTCAAGTTGTATCTTTACACTGCCCCGTGCTCTAAATAACAAGGATTTAACCGAGCTAACGGTTTGTCCTAAAATGTCTGCAATTTCTTGATAATCCAACTGATCGTATTCACGCAAAATAAGCGCCGAACGCTGTTTTTCCGGTAAATTATTGATTGCTTCACGCACTAAAGCTACCCGCTCGCTGCGAAGAATTGCCTGCTCCGGTGCAATTTCCAGTGGAGCGATTGGAACGACACCGCTTTCTTCCAATGGAAGAGTGCCCCTGCGCTGCTTACGGAGCTCACTGAGCACGGTATTGCGTGCAATCGTATATAGCCAGGTTGAGAACGAAGCGTCCACCTCGCGGAATGAGTGCAAACTGCGGAAAGCTTTGTAGAACGTTTCCGAGCATAAATCCTCAGCCATTAGCTCCAAGTTAGAGCTTTTTAACATATGATATACAAAAGCTAATATTTTTCGTTGGTACCTTCGCATTAATTCTGAGTATAAATCTACGTTTCCTTCTTTGATCTCAAGTATTAACTGGGAATCCGTCATATGATTTTTTATTCCCCCTCACCATTGTGTGTCTCATCCCCGTAGAGAGCATTATTTTTTTCATTGATCAGGGATCCACAAAGCTGCCGTAAAACCATATATCTTACGCCGCAAGATGTCAGACTATTCTATGTATTTGGCATTTTCCCCAAATCTTCTACAATGCATTTCTATCATTGTAGCATATTTTGGAGAAAAGTTCAGTTTGATAGAGTTATGAAATAACACACCTGGATTTGTAAGGGTATACAAATAAAAAAAAAACCGCCTTCCTTAAGGAAGGCGGTCGCACAATCGTGCAATGTATTGGATAGGAGTGGAGAGAAACCATACTGTACTTTTATTATATGTATCCGTTTTCATTTTGTCAACAATAATAAAGTAAATATTTCCGAATATTCAAAAAAACCACGGATTGGTTAATGATAGACAATATATCCCTGCGTCTGCAGCAGATCTTTTGCTCTCTCCTGCGCGCGTTCGTTTTGGAAAGACAGCCTTAGTACACCCGGTACATCTTCCCTGCTCTCGATAATTTGAATATTACTTAAGTTGATGTTCTTCTGTCCAAGCTCTGTCGTTATCCGGCCGATGATTCCAGGGTGGTCGGGTACTTCCAAATACAGGTCATATCGAGAAACGATTACACCCTTCCGCCTTTCTGGCAGCTCGTCCCGGAATTCTCCTGCCCGGCGAAAAGCATCTTCAATGGCAGAGCCGTCCTGGCTTTCCAACATATCCATAAATTGCACAATTCCATCATTCCAGTCTCTAAGCAGCGGCATCATTACCTTCCGGTTATTGAGAAGGATATCGCGCCATACCACAGGATCACTGGATGCAATTCGCGTAATGTCACGGAAGCCGCCGGCTGCCAAGGTCTGATACAACGGATTATCCTCATTGTAACTGCATATCTGGTTCACGAGTGCTACAGCGATGATATGTGGGAGATGACTGATTGCTCCAACAATTTGATCATGCAGCTGCGGCTCTACTGTTACAATGTGTGCACGGGTATGAGACAGCAGATCGCTTAGAGAATCCACCTTGGCCGTAGGCACATTCTCTGCTGGAGTCAGTACGTAATACGCGTTCTCGAACAGCAGTGATGAAGCCGCTTTAACGCCTGATCTTTCAGAACCAGCCATGGGGTGCCCACCGATAAAGCAAGCATCCTTCAGAACAAGCCTTTCAGCACAGTCTGTAATACTTGCTTTGGTACTGCCTACATCAGATATGATACAGCCGGGTTTCAGCTGTAAGCCACTGAGAAGGGTGATATAATGCTCCAGGCTGCCGACAGGTACGCATAAAAAGATAAAGTCAGCATCCCGGGCGGCCTCCTCAGGAGACAATGTCACTTGGTCGACGACTCCCCGGGCGATGACTTGATCTGCATAATCCTGGGTATGGGCATAACCTGTAACAGTTATGCCCGGTTTTCCTTTTAAACAAAGCGCCAAAGATCCGCCAATGAGTCCGACGCCGAATATAGCTATATTAGTTGTAGTATTTGTTGTCATGTTTTCTCTCTCTCACTCGTTTTAAGATTGCGTAAAAGCGTTAGACAGGCGACTTTACGTCACGTAGAACTTGCTCTAACACTCCAATAAACGCTTTATTTTGTTCCGGTGTCCCCACACTCACACGAATATAGTTCGGGTAGCGGGCGAAGCCAGAGCGGACGATTACTCCTTTGTTCAGCAGCGATTGAAATACATCTCTTCCGGAGGTATTAACATCGACCAAGATAAAGTTTCCATGGGCTGGAAAATATTGAAGCCCAAGCCGGTCGAATTCTTTTTGCAAGTACACAATACCTTCGGCATTGCTTTGCCGGCAGCTCTCTACGAATTTCTGATCACCAAGTGCCGCCTTCGCAGCAGCTTGAGCTGGACGTCCCGTATTAAATGGCTCCCGCACTCGGTTAATCAAGCTAATAACGCCAGCCTGAGCGATGCCATAGCCGATTCTGAGCGAAGCCAGGCCGTAGATTTTGGAAAATGTATGGAGAATCATAAGATTTTGATAACGCGACAGCAGTTTTAAACTTTCTGGATATGAAGAATCCGTTACATACTCTGAATAAGCTTCATCCAGTACAACCATAACATTCGCAGGTACCGAATCCATAAACCGAAGAAGCTCATCTTCTGAAATGATTGTCCCCGTAGGGTTGTTTGGATTGCAGATCCATACGATTTTGGTTCGATCACTGATAGCGGCAAGCATAGCATCAAGATCATGGGTACCATCGACCAGAGGCACCTCAATGCTTACGGCATTCTCGATGTCAGCATTGGTTTTATATACAGAAAAGGTCTGATCAGCCATGATCGTTTCGTCACCAGACTCAAGGTATGCACGCGTAATGAGTGCAATAATTTCATCCGATCCGCATCCGAATATGATCTGATCCTTGTTCACGCCCATGCTGGAAGCAAGCTCCTCCGCTAATTCGGTCGCACTTCCATCCGGGTACATGCTTAGGTTGCTAAGCTCAGCAATAATGGCTTCTTTCGCTTGAGGCGAACAGCCGTAAGGATTCTCATTGGAAGCCAGTTTAATAACTTCACTCAGACCAAGTTCCCGCTTTACTTCTTCAACCGGTTTTCCTGGTTCGTACACCGGGAGATTCACAATATTCGCTTTAGGCTTCATCATATCAACTCACCTTTCGTATATTTCTGTTCCTTTTAATTGTGACACAAATTGACGGATTTGCAAAAGTCCCTCTTCCCTCGTACACTCCTGCTCAAGCAAAGGAATATTAGCTTCGATCTGACGTACAATGGCACTCCCTACTACGACACCGTCACAAATTTCAGAGAATCTGGCCACCTGCTCACCGCTTGATATACCGAAGCCGATGGCTACCGGAACTTTACTGTATTTTTTCACCGTCTCAATAAATCCATTAATCCCGCTATAAAAATCTGAGCGCTCTCCTGTTACACCAAGCGAGGATACACAGTATATAAACCCGTCTGCGTCGCTCACAATTTTGGAAATTCGTTCATGTGAAGTCGGCGCCACAAGTGGGATCAGATGCACTCCAGCATCCTTGGCCCGTCGCTTGATCTCACCGGCTTCCTCTATGGGCAGATCCGGAATGATCAAACCACTAATATCATGTGCAATAACTTCTTCAAAGAATAAATCCAATCCCATTTGAAGAACCGGGTTATAGTAAGTAAACAAAATAAATGGAAGCTCGCTACCTGCTTTCCTTGCCCGTAAGGCTGTCTCCATACATGTGCGTATCGTGACATGCCCTTTTAATGCACGCTGGGAAGCCCGCTGTATTACAGGACCATCTGCAAGCGGATCGGAATATGGCACGCCAAGTTCAACAATATCAGCTCCAGCTGCTTCTACCTCGGCAATAATATCAAGCGTTAATTCAATGCTTGGATCACCAACGGTCAAAAAAGGAATCAATGCCGTTCTATTTTGCTCCTTCAGTCGATCAAAGGTTACATCCATCCGGTTCATATCGATTTACCTCCCGTATAAGCCATAATAGACTCCACGTCCTTATCGCCGCGTCCAGAGAGACAGATAACTACAATGTCATCTTCATTCCATTCCGGAGCCATCTTGACCACTTGCGCTACGGCGTGGGCTGACTCCAGTGCCGGAATAATACCTTCCGTTCTACAGAGCAGCTGAAGCGCTTCGAGTGCTTCCTGATCCGTGATCGGCACATATCGCACACGTTCGATATCTTTCAGGTATGAGTGCTCCGGACCGACACCCGGATAATCCAGACCAGCCGAGATGGAGTGAGCTTCTTTCACCTGACCGTACTCATCTTGCAGCAGATAACTCATGGAGCCCTGAAACACGCCTTGCGTTCCCTTGCTCATCGTAGCTGCATGAAACTCTGTATCCACACCCTTGCCTGCAGCTTCGACACCTACGAGAGCTACTTCCTTGTCTTCCAAAAAAGGATAAAACATGCCGATTGCGTTACTGCCTCCGCCGATCGGCGCAAAAATTGTATTTGGCAGGCGACCTTCACTTTCCAGGATCTGACGGCGCGTTTCATCACCAATAATCCGCTGGAAGTTTCGAACCATCATCGGATATGGATGAGGACCGACCGCCGAGCCCAATACATAGAACGTATCTTCCACGTTGCTAACCCAATAACGGAGTGCCTCGTTTCCAGCGTCCTTCAAAGTTTTGCTGCCGGATGTTACAGGTACTATTTCCGCTCCGAGCATTTTCATCCGAAAAACGTTCAACTGCTGGCGCTTCGTGTCTTCCTCGCCCATAAAAACTTTGCATTCCAGACCGAGTAAAGCTGCAACTGTTGCCGTTGCGACTCCGTGCTGACCTGCACCTGTCTCAGCGATGACCTTCTGCTTACCCATCCGCTTCGCGAGAACACCTTGAGCTATCGCGTTGTTGATCTTGTGGGCTCCCGTATGATTCAAATCCTCTCTCTTCAAGTAAATCTTCGCTTTGCCAAGATACTTGCTGAGACGTTCTGCGTAATAAAGCGGTGTTTCCCTGCCGGAGTACTGTTTCAACAGATAAGCAATTTCCTCTTTAAAAGCGGAATCTTCCGCATATCGGTTATATTCTTCTTCCAACTCGATCAGCGCGTTCATCAGCGTCTCCGGTACGTATCGTCCCCCGAAGGAGCCGAAACGACCGTTACGATCCGGTAGCAATGTCATTTGGACTTTCACCCTTTCCACGAATGCTGTTACTTTTGCTATATCCTTTACACCCGGGGCACTTTCAACCCCGCTGGACACGTCCACGCCATCCGGGTGATACAATGTTAACAATTCTCCTAAGTTCGATGGTTCAAGTCCCCCCGCCACAAACAACGGAATGCCCTGAGCGCGTGTCCAAGCCTTATAGACCGGTATCGCGTCCCAAGCGAAGGTCCGGCCTGAGCCACCGCCATAAACCGGGTCGTAAGTATCAAGCAGGAGGCCGTCAATACATCCGATGTAATTCTCCAGCTCAGACACATGTTCCTCCGGCGAGCCTCCACTCTGTACGGAGACTGCCTTAAAAACGGAAACCGGGAAGCTTTCTTTCACTTCCCGGCAAAATTGCGGAGATTCTTGTCCGTGCAATTGCACGACATCCAGTTCAACCGTGTGAAGAAGCTCTCTTAGTTCCTCCAAGGAAGGGTTAACAAAAACGCCAACAGAGGAAGGTGTTGCTTCGCTCTTCCATTGCTTCAACACTTCGGTGAGTTCAACAGCCTGTTCAGGAGTAACCTGACGGCGGCTCTTGGCAAATACGAATCCGATATAATCCACAGGCAAGTTTATCATCGATTTTAGCACTTCAACGCTTTGAAGTCCACATATTTTTACGGCTGTATTCGTCATGCTAATACGCTCCTGTCTCGCTTACTTGACCTTGCGGTAAAGGCCCCATCAGATCAATAACAGCCTGCTCTACATCTTCCTTACGCATAAAATGCTCGCCGATTAATACACCTTGAGCGCCGGTTGATGCCAGAAATGAAATATCTTCATTTCCCGAGATACCGCTCTCGCTGATTAAAACTACACCTTCCGGAATATCACTGCTAAGCTCAGCAGTCGTGTTTAATGATGTCTCAAAAGTATGCAGATTGCGGTTGTTGACACCTACCAGCTTAGCTGACTCCAATTGAAGCACCGAGTCCAGCTCGCTGCGATTATGAACTTCGATCAGGCAATCGAGCCCGATAGAGGATGCAATCGATATAAATTCAGCGATCCGGGACGGCTCCAGAATGCTCGCTATGAGCAGAACCGCATCTGCACCTAACAGACGCGCTTCATAAATTTGAGCAGCATCGATAATGAAATCCTTACGTAGCAGCGGAAGACTGACTGCTTCCCGAACCATGGCAAGGTACTCTCCACTTCCTTGAAAGTACTGCTCATCCGTCAGTACTGACAAGCAATCTGCACCGGCAGATTCATAAGCTTTGGCAATCGTAACCGGATCAAAGTCCGGCCTGATCAACCCTTTCGAAGGAGAGGCCTTTTTCACCTCGGCAATAAGTCCCATCCCTCTCTTCCGTCGTTCGGATAACGCTTCGATAAACCCACGTGTAGGCGGAAGTGCAGAAATTTTTTCTAACGCTTCTTCAATCGAAAAAGACTGATGAAGTTTAGCTACTTCTTCCCGTTTGGTTGCAACAATTCGATCAAGATACATAACTCAATTCCTCCGTCATCGTGATAAGCTGTTCCAGTTTAGCTTGTGCCACTCCCGAATCAATAGCCTCTGCGGCTTTGCTGACGCCTTCCACCAGACTGTCTGCCAATCCTGAAACATATATGCAAGCTCCGGCATTCGCAAGCACGATATCCCTGTAAGGACTTTTTTTACCTTGGAGCACGGTTCCAATAATCTCAGCATTCTCTGCAGCATCTCCACCGAGAATTGACTGCATTGGATGAACCGCGAGGCCTAAATCATGCGGATGAATGTCGTACGTACGAATTTCCCCGCCACGTAACTCGGACACGCGAGTAGGTGCTGAAATGCTGATCTCATCCAGTCCATCATGACTCGTGACGACCATAGCCCGTTTCAATCCCAGTTCTTTTAACACCTGAGCGATCGTTTCCGTTTTATCAAGATCATAAATGCCAAGGAGCTGACGGTCTGCACCAGCTGGATTGGTCAAAGGACCAAGCATATTAAACACGGTTCTTACTCCAAGTTCTTTTCGGGGTGCTGCTGCATGCTTCATAGAAGGGTGATAAATTTGGGCAAACAGGAAACAGATCCCGATCTGATCCAAACAACGCTTAGCTTGTTCTGCTGTCAAATGAATATTTACACCCAGCGCCTCCAGAACATCAGCACTTCCGGCACGTCCAGAAGCCGAGCGGTTGCCATGCTTCGCTACGCGAACGGATACAGAGGATGAAATAATCGCAGAGGCAGTAGAGATATTGAACTTATGGATTCCAGAGCCTCCTGTTCCGCATGTATCTAGCAGTTGGCTCCGCTCAGTAATGACACGTCCGCCGGAGCCTCGCATCGCCTCAGCAAAGCCTGTAATTTCATCTACGGTCTCTCCTTTGATGCGGAGAGCCGTAAGCAGAGCTCCAATCTGCGAGTGGGTCGCTTTGCCTTCCATAATGGTCTGCATGACCTCCCTGGCCTCACTGCGCTCCAGGTTACGCCCTTCAATCAATTTTGAAATACTGGACTGTACAGGTTCCAAAATGCTCATATGTCTCTCCTCCTCCAAGGATTTTTAAGGTGTATATTCGTACAGGTAATCCTGATTAATTGTACTCTCAGGTTTTACATCCGACGGGAACATCGCTTCAGCAACCCGGATTGCCTTTAGCATCCCTTTCGCTTTATTGACCGTTTCTTCATATTCTTTCTCAGGCACAGAGTCCCACACAATTCCAGCTCCAGCCTGCACGTAAGCTTTACCCTCACGGAAAATGATCGTACGAATCGTGATACATGAATTCATGTTTCCAGCAAAACCAAGATAACCTATGGCTCCGGCATATGCTCCTCTTGCTTCCCGCTCCAGCTCTGCAATGATCTCCATGGCCCGAAGCTTCGGAGCACCCGACACCGTTCCAGCAGGAAGGCAGGATAGAAAAGCATCAAAGAAATCCTTGTCTTCACTCAGCTTGCCTGACACCCCTGACACGATGTGCATGACATGAGAGTACCGCTCGATCTCCATAAAAGAATCACATTTAACCGTTCCGAACTCTGAGACACGTCCCAGATCATTTCGCCCAAGGTCGACCAGCATCAGATGCTCCGCCCGCTCTTTCTCATCCTGCAGCAGCTCTTCTGCCAACGCTCTGTCAGAAGACTCATCCACCCCGCGGGGACGTGTGCCGGCAATTGGTCTCGTCTCGACCCGTCTGCCATCGACTTTAACCAACGCTTCAGGCGATGTGCCGACAATAATCTCTTCATCCATCTTTAAGTAGTACATATACGGCGACGGATTCAGTGTACGCAGCACCCGGTATACATGAAGCGGGGAAACTTCCGTGTCAATGTGGAAGCGTTGGGACAGCACTACCTGAAAGATATCGCCAGCCCGGATATATTCCTTTGCCCGATCCACATTGTCCATATACTTTTCCTTAGTCATATTGGACTGGATATTTCCAAGTTCCACATCCGAAGGAATGCCACGAGAATTCACATTTTCGCGCGGTCCCTGCTCCTTTAGTTGTTCAGCTGTATCTTCCAATTTGCGGCATACACCTCTGTACGCCTGCCTGATATCCTCATCGGTATCTCCAGGTTTTACATGCACATTACCTATCAAGAGAATCTGCTGTTTCACATGATCGAATACGATGATCTGATCACAGAACATAAACCGGATATCATCCATTCCCAGATCATCCAGAGCATGCCCAGGCAGCTTTTCGTAATATTGAAGAAGATCATAGCCGAAAAATCCGATTGCACCGCCTGTAAACGGAGGCATTTCATCTAGCTGCGGACTTCTGTACGAACGAAGCAAGGCTTTCAGCTCTTCTACCGGCTTACCTTTGAGCTGAGTTACTTCACCGCTCATTTCCACTTCGATGTGACCTTGTTTGCCTGAGATTAAAAGGAAAGGATCGGTACCGATGAACGAATAACGAGCCCACTGCACGCCGCCCTCTACACTTTCTAATAAAAATGCCCGTTCACGCTGTGCATACCGCTGAAATAAACGAATCGGTGTCTCCATATCCGCTAGTAAACGGACAGCGACAGGTATCAAATTATACTGTCTTGCCATGGATACGACCTGTTCCATTGATGGGTTTGCCATTACCAATCCCTCCTTCTTCAAATGTATTAAGAATGCAAAAAGACCTCTACCGAAGTAGAGGTCTATACTGGATAAGTATATAAAAAAGAGCACAGACAAGAGTGATACAAACTATACAAGACCAAAACGATGCCTCAAATATCTATGACACGGTTTGTATGATAAACAACCCGACCATAGTATTGGCTCATATTTCAGTAATAGAGGTTGTTCAAAAAGTCCGCTTTTGATCACGAAGTGAATCAAGAAGTGGGCTCGGCATCGAATCTTGAATTCAGCCGGTCCTTCCAGTGCTCACGTACCCAAAACGTACGCTCCGCTCCTCAGTCCCTAGCTTCATCCAACCTTCTCGGTGCTGAAAACCGACCTTTTTAAACACGCACTAATAATGTACAGTACTCTTATCTATTCATGGTGAAACCTAAGCTACTCTGCTCTTCTCTGCTAAACTATACTCATCTAAACTCTACTCAACTATTCTGATACCAATATACAGGATCCTCCCTGTTCATGGCAACCCTAAATTTTGATCAGGAAGACGAAGAGGCCGATAAATCAGGACGCAACCGCTGCGCCTCGTTCAAATATACGTGCTTGATTTCTTTCTGGCTCTTCTCTGTATTAACCTGCACCATTAAACGAATGCAGTGCGGCAAGCTTCCCTGTACCGGAATTTCTACAGAGCACATAAGCGGAACCAAGTCCCAACCATCTAGTGCTCGAATGGCTCTCGCCGGGAAGGTAGCATCTAAATCATGGGTCATTGTAATCCAGACGCTGCAAATATCATCTGGCTTCACATCATTTCGGTTCACAATCTCTTCCAGGAGAAGCACTGTTTCCTTTAAAATTTCCTGCTCATCATTTTTCTTTACCGTTGTCGCCCCACGTATACCGCGATTCATCATCGTTTATCCCTCCTTTTTCAGCTGTTCAACGACCAAGCGAACCGCATTTACCGGTACATCATTAACAATACTGACTTTACCGATTTGGTCGGGCACAATAAAGACCATTCGCCCTTCAGTAAATTTCTTATCATGCTGCATAGCGTCCATAATTTCGTCAACCGTTACATCGGACGGAAGCACAACAGGCAAATTTAGAGCCCTTAGCATTTCTCTGGTTTGCTCAAACAGATGATTTCCTCTACCCAAAGTTTCAGCAAGCAGCGCCGACCCTGCCATTCCGATCGATATAGCTTCACCGTGCAAGAATCGGCCGTAACCTCCTACCGCTTCGATCGCATGACCAATCGTATGACCCAAATTAAGGATGGCTCTGAGGCCACCTTCCCGTTCATCCTGTGAAACAACATCTGCCTTGATTGCACAGCCGCGTTCCAAACCGTAAGCAAGCGCCTCTGGATCTAGCGCAAGCAGTTCAGATGCATGATCCCGGCACCAATAAGCAAACTCTTCATCAAGTATAAGTCCATGCTTTACCATTTCAGACAATCCTGCCGACACTTCCCGTGCAGGCAGCGACGACAATGTGTCTACATCGTACAATACCATCACCGGCTGATGAAAGGCGCCGATCATATTTTTGGCCAATGGGTGATTAACCGCAACCTTACCGCCTACACTGCTGTCATGAGCAAGGATCGTTGTCGGGATCTGCACAAACGTAACGCCTCTCATGTATGTAGCCGCCACAAATCCAGCTAGATCACCCACCACTCCGCCGCCTAATGCAAATACAGCAGAGCTGCGATCCAGCTTGCCTTGTATCGCCGTTGTCATCACTTGCTCAAACACTGCTAGTGACTTGGACGTTTCTCCTGCCGGTACCACATGGGAAACAGTCGTGAAACCCGCTTCAGCCATCCGGTCTTCCACCATCTGCAAATAATGGGGAGCGACCCGTTCATCCGTAACGATCAGGTGTGGACTTTTGGCGCTAATTCCGTGCTGCAAGCTCAGTTCACCGATCTTCTCGAGCAAGCCTGAGCCGATATAAATGGGATATGAGCGTTCACCTAGTTCGACCTGCAGAGTTCTCATACTTAGTATCTCTCCAATTGAGCGAGGTAATTGTTGTAGTTGGCATGGATTTCTTCCATCGAATCACCGCCGAATTTCTCCAGGAAAGCTTTTGCCACTTCCCATGTAACCACATGCTCCATCACTACGCCTGCTGCCGGTACAGCGCACGCATCTGAGCGCTCTACCTGTGCCGTAAAGGCTTCTTTCGTATCAATGTCTACACTTTGCAGCGGTTTGTACAGTGTCGGAATCGGCTTCATTACGCCCCGGACAACAATCGGCATACCATTCGTCATACCGCCCTCAAAGCCGCCAAGACGGTTGCTTGCGCGGTGGTATCCCCGCTCCTCGCTGTACAGAATCTCATCATGAACATTAGAGCCTCTTAGCTCTCCAGCTTCAAAACCGATACCAACTTCCACGCCTTTAAACGCATTAATGGACATAACGCCCTGCGCAATTCTTCCATCGAGCTTCCGATCATATTGGACATGGCTGCCAAGTCCAACCGGTAACCCTTCTACGATGCACTCCACGATTCCTCCAATGGAGTCTCCTTCTTTCTTGATCAAGTCTATGTACTCTTCCATCTTTTTCTCTGTCTCTTTATCTACAACACGGACAGAAGAGGCTTCAGTACGTTCTATCAACTCATCAATTGAAAGGTTGTGAGCCGGCGCTTCAATCTCACCGATCCGGATAACCTGGCCGGCAACTTTAATACCAAACTGTTCAAGAAATTGGCGTGCTATTGCACCACATGCAACACGGACAGTCGTTTCACGGGCACTGGAGCGCTCCAGCACATTACGGAGATCCTTCAGGTTGTATTTCAGACCGCCATTCAGATCCGCATGACCTGGACGAGGACGGTGCACCCGTCTTTTTTCTTCGTCAGTTCCTTCGATCGGTTCGATGTTCATAATATTGCGCCAGTGAGTCCAATCCTTATTCTCAACTACAAGCGCTACTGGCGCTCCTGTTGTATAACCATGGCGTACTCCGCCAACAATTTGTGCTGTATCCTTCTCAATCTGCATGCGGCGTCCGCGGCCGTAACCTTTTTGTCTCCGATGCAATTGAAAATTCAGAGCCTCAATATCAAGCTTTAGATTGCTTGGCAGTCCTTCAATGATTGCCGTTAACTGAGGGCCATGTGTCTCCCCTGCAGTCAAAAATCGTATACTCATGGTGCTTTCCCCCTTTTAAACTGTAAACCGCTAAAATCCGTCAATATCTTCTGCTCATTATATTATAGGTCTAACTCTTTGACAAGAAAGGAGATTGCACCAAAAAGCGCTCCCCCTACACAGATGAGAAGCGCTGATTAGCAAATACCTATTTTAAGTGACGTGTTGGTCTTTTCCAGTGACCGTTCCCGGCAGGTTGCTGTTGACCCAGCAGTGCACTGAACTGAAAGCTTTCCAGTCCAAGAATCTGACCGCACTCCTGCACACTGAACAATCCGCGCCGATATGCGGCAATAACCTTTCGTTTATCCATTCCCCGACCTCCACTTGAATGCTGGAAATATCATTCCTATTATCGGATACCCAGCGCTCAATTATGCAGAAAGGGTCAGGATCTGCTTTTTCGATAAAAAAAAGTTTCTGCCGTCTCTAGGCCGTATTGGCCCGGATTGAAAATTTGCTCGGTGCTGCCTACAAACAAAACTCCACCGGGTCTTAAACTGGCTGCGAATTTCTGATAGAGCTTATGCTTTGCCTCTTCAGTGAAGTAGATCATCACATTGCGGCACACAATCAAATCGAAGCCGGTATCGAAACGATCTGTCAGAAGATTTTGCTTCTGAAATCGCACTTCCTTCTTCAACTGCTCATCAAAGCGGTACATCGGCCCATCCTCCGTGAAATACCTTGCAGCGACCGCTTTAGGAACATCCTTCAACGATCGCTCCAGATACAGGCCTTGTTTCGCTTTAGCAAGTGCCCCATCATCAATGTCTGTTGCTAGGATAGTACTTGCACTAAGCAGTTTCTTTTCCGAAAGAATCATCGCAAGAGTATACGGCTCTTCACCTGTGGAACAGGCTGCGCTCCATATTTTCAATCGTGCAAAACCAAGACCCGTCAGCTCTGGCAGGACCTTGTCCCTTAGAACCTCCCACCGGTTGGGATTCCGCCAAAACTCAGAGACGTTAATGGTCATACGGTCCAAAAATTCATGAAACAGAGCCTTGTCCTTCATCATGCCATCGTAAAAGGCTGAAAACGTCTGAAAACCATATTTGAGTCGTAGGGTAGTCAGTCTCCGTTTCATTTGAGTTTCTTTATAATCCGCAAGGTTAATCCCTGTGCTTGACTCAATGCTTCGAATAAAACCAGTATAATCTTTATCTTGCACTATATGTTCATTTTCCTTCATGTTACCGTCCTAAAATGATTAAGAATATTTAAGTCCATAGAGAGATGCTCTTCTCATACTGCACCAACTCATCCGCGCTGAAAAAGTTTGTAATCTCGCGTTCCGCACTTTCCGGCGAATCCGAACCGTGAATCAGATTGTGCGGTGTGTGTGCAGCAAAATCACCGCGGATCGTACCTGGCAGCGCTTCCTTAACTTTCGTCTTGCCAATCACCTGACGGGATAAGGCAATAATCTCATCGCCCTCCCATACCATAGCGAATACCGGGCCGGAAGTTATAAATCCTACCAATTCGCCGAAGAAATCTTTTCCGACGTGCTCAGCATAATGACGCTTTGCCTGCTCGTCGGAAATCTGAAGAAATTTGCCTGCAACCAATTTAAAACCTTTATCCTCCAGCCGGCTTACGATCCTTCCGATCAGTCCCCGCTGAACACCATCTGGTTTAACCATCAAAAAAGTACGTTCCATTGGCTCATCACTCTCCATTTTCATACATGTGATGTTACATTCTTCAAACGTAAGTTTAACAGAAAGACGGTTGTAGATTAAAGTCTAATATGAACGCTTTGTAACAAAATGCGCAATATCTTTCAGCTGCTTCTTGGTCTTTATATCTGGTAGTGAATCCAGTGCATCGAGCGCTTTACGGATATAACGGTCAGCAAGCTCTTCGGAGCGGACAATTCCTGTGCTTGATCTGATCATCCCGACAGCTTCGCTAACATCGCATTGACCATTCAAAGAATGAATCCGCTCGATTTCTTTCAACAGCCGCTGTCTCAATCCAGGCTCCTGAAGCGCATAAATGACAGGCAGCGTTATGTTGCCCTGGCGCATGTCACTGCCTGGCGGCTTGCCAATCTGCTTCTCCGTACCGCATAAATCGAGAAGATCATCCTGAATCTGAAAGGCCATTCCCACATTGTATCCGAATCGATACATGCTGCTGGAAACTACGCGATCTGCCTGTGCAGCCATTGCACCCAGCTGACAGCTCACAGCAATCAGCATTGAGGTTTTGCGGCGGATACGCAGCAGATAGCGTCTTACGTCCTGATTACAATTGAAAAAGTCACGGATTTGTTCCATTTCACCGATCGACATTTCAACCATCGCTTTGGATAAAATACGATGGATTTCCGGATTGGTCAGATTCGTCGTAAGGGTCAGCGCTTTACCGTAAATATAGTCCCCTGTATACATGGCTATACGGTTGTCCCATTTGGATTTGACTGTTGGCTTGCCTCTTCTCATATCCGCGTCATCTATTACATCATCGTGGACAAGAGAAGCGCTGTGAATCAGTTCCAGTGGAACGGCAATATATTTAAGTTTTTCGATGTCGTAATTTCCGAATTTGCCGCCCATCAGCACAAAGACCGGACGCAGCCGTTTGCCGCCTGCCTTAAGAAGGTGCAACGAGGTTTCCGTCAACTGATTATCGCCTTCTATGCTGCGGTACAGCTCTTTTTCGATAACATCCATATCCTTTTTCAGTGCTCCGAAAATGTCCAGTCGTTTCATTCTTTCACCCGCATCACAATATTTTCTCTCCATAACTCCGGTGTCACATCATGTTTCAGCAAACCAAGCTCATACGCGTATTTAAAATATAAACGGAGCCCCTCCTGCTGCATTTCATTGAAATCATAACATAAGTTATTGAAATATCCGTGCCAGTATGACTCGGTACCCCCGATCCGGCTAATAGCTTCATTTACAATTGGACGAAGATCTTCCAGACTTCGACGTTTGCTGTCCCTGAACATACAAGCGATTTCCGCCATAGCTTCGGGATTGTCAGCAGCGGCACTGCGGTTCACTGCCCAGACGGCAAAGGTCATGCTGCAGCCCGTCCACTCCTTCCACCATTGGCCGAGATCGGTTACATGGTACCTCTTGTTGTACCACGAAGCTCTGATGGCGTTATCACCAATCAACAAAGCCGCATCTGCACTTTCCATCATCGTTTCTAGGTCTGGCTCCATCGTCTTGTATTCAGGTGCTCCGTCAAGCGCCTTTTCCATCAATATTTTCAATAGATTAACCGACGTAGCCGATGTATTGGTTAGCGCTATGGTACCGCTCTTGAGCGATTCAACAGGACCACGGGAAAACAGTAGTATCGATTTCACCGATCCGTTGGCGCTCACTGATAAATCAGGGAGCAGTTGTAGCTTATCCGCTGCTTCGGCATATGCGAAAGAGGATAATGCACCTATATGGATATCTCCGTTTTTCATCCCTTTGTTCAAAACGGACGGCACTTCAGCCAACATCTCAGCAGGAGTCCCCAGTAGTTGAGGTTCCACATAATAAAATAAAGGCCACGCATTGGTATAACTGATTTTGCCGATCACGGTCTTCTTGTCTGCTCCCGGCATGTTAGTCACCCCATCTTTTAAACAGTTGATGTTCGACACGAAGGCTGTCGAGTACTTTCCCGACCAGAAAGTTCACAAGGTCGTCCAGACTCTGCGGCTTAAAATAAAAGGCCGGCATCGCTGGTATTATTTTGACTCCCAGATTAGCAAGCTTCAGCATATTTTCCAAATGGATCGCATGCAGAGGCGTTTCTCTAGGTACAAGCACCAGCGTTCTTCCTTCTTTCAGCATAACATCCGCCGCGCGGGCCATCAAATTATCAGAGGCTCCGTGAGCCACAGAAGACAGGGTGCCCATCGAACATGGCATGATGACCATGCCTTCCACGAGGTACGAACCGCTAGCGATACTAGCACCGATATCTGCTATCGAATGATAATACACCTTTCCGTTCGCACCTCCAAATTTCTCTTCAAGAACAGCTTCCCGGCTTGCTGCCGCCCAGTCAAGCTCCTCTTTCAACACGCGCCAGCCTGCGTTCGTAATAACCAAGTGTACGTCATACCCAAGCTGTAATAAACATTCCGTCAAACGGACGCCGTAAATAGAGCCGCTCGCACCCGTTATGCCAACAATCCAACTTTTTCTCCGGCCCGTGTCCATTAGATATATTTCACCACCAGATCAATTAGGGTGAAAACGAATAATACAATGCTAAGTGTACTATTCATCGTAAAGAAGGCGGTCTGTAACCGACTCATATCATCTGGGGATAAAATGTAGTGCTGATAAAACAAAATGCCTAAAGCAATAATCATTCCCGCTAAATACCACCAGCTAAGCGGTGTCACAAAAAACAATACGATAAAGCCGATTGCGGTAATAATATGAAAGCCTCGTGCGAACCAGAGTGATTTTTGCAGACCGAAACGTGAAGGAATGGAGTACAAACCTTCTTTGCTGTCAAACTCCTGATCCTGACATGCATAAACCACATCGAATCCGGCTGTCCAAAACGCAAGCGCCACATAAAATATGATCGCTCTATAGTCCACTTGCCCGGTTACAGCTACCCATCCGCCAAGTGGAGCAAGTGCCGTCGTGAGGCCAAGTACCACATGACACAACCAGGTAAATCGTTTCGTGTAGGAATAAAATATAAGCATAAAAATAGCAATTGGCAGTAAGCGGAAGGCAAATGGGTCCAGTTCGGCTGTGGCCCAGAAGAAAGCCCCAAAGGAAACGATAATAAAAAAGATAACTTCAATCGGTTTTAACAATCCTGCAGGTATTGCTCGTCCAGCTGTGCGTGGGTTTTTGGCATCTATGTATTGATCAGATAGTCGATTCAGTCCAAAGGCAGCACTCCGAGCTCCGAACATTGCCAGAAAGATCCAACCGATATCACCCCATGAAGGCAAATGGTCAAATACCGCTGCAGAACCCAGAATTGCACCCATAAAAGCGAAAGGTAGAGCAAATAACGTATGCTCCACTTTTATCATCTCTAAATATGTTCCGATTTTCTTAAACATCCATATTCTCCTTGATCCCAATATGTAATGCTGCAATTCCACTGGTCAAGGGAAAGGCTTCTACATGGTTAAGTCCGATCTTACGGAAAACTTCTGAAAGCTCCTTCCTGCCCGGAAAAAGCGCAAGCGACTCAGGGAGCCATTTATACTGCTCGTACCGTTTTGCAAACAATTTAGCCATCAGCGGCAATAATTTTTGGAAATAAAAAAGATACAATCCTTTGAAAGGCTGCCATGTTGGTGTTGACAATTCAAGACAAACCACCATTCCACCTGGCTTTACAACGCGTTTCATTTCCTCCAAAACTTTCACGTAATCAGGAACGTTACGCAAACCAAAACCGATGGTCGCATAATCAAATTGGTTGTCCTCAAAAGGAAGGCTCATTGCATTACCTTGAACAAGAGTGATCTGCTTATCCAGACCTTCCTTATTAACCTTTTGTCTGCCAACATTCAGCATTCCTTCGCTGAAATCAAGCCCGACAATGTGACCTGATTCACTGGCATTTGCCATACTAATGGTCCAATCGCAAGTACCACAGCACAAATCAACCGCTGTATCCCCATGCTGCATGTTCATTTTCTTCATCGTAAATTTTCGCCAGCGCTTATGCTGACGGAAGCTGAGAATGTCGTTCATGATGTCGTACTTGCCGGCAATATTTTCGAAAACGGAATGAACGTACTGCTCTTTCGGTTTGTTGCTTTCATCATGTTTCATGGATGACTTAACTGCATTGTTCTCCATCCGAGTCACCTATCCTTCCCTTACGGCTGACCGATATCTGCTGAGCCTTTGAATAAACGGCTCCAGGATCTGACCGATCTGTGCAGATGGTCCTTCCCCATTGAAGGCCGGTATCAGTGTTTGTACTGTACTTACAGACTGACGCAACTTGTCCAGCAGATTGTCAGCCGCCTTATGCTTCAGCATCAGCTTCTTCCAGTCTTTCGAATCCAGTTTTTTCGCGATCAGCAATTTCTTCTCTTCTTCATTGGCCCGCTCCAGCATGTACCAATAACCATAACCATCTCTGCCGTCCTCTGGAGAAATACAGCGATCCACTTCGCGCAAGATCGTCTCACAGTGGGTAATTTCACTTAGCAGTGTCTTCCAGTTCCCCCGAAATGAAGACTCGATCAATGGTGTAAAAGAAAGAAACAGCTGCATGTTCAGCTGTACCATGTGGCGTAAATATTCTTCTGCCGACAGAAGCATGCCCTTCATTTTACCGTACAGATTCATTTTCAATACATTAACTTCACTGACTGCTTTGCTCAGCAAAGCGATGGCTTCGACGTCTCCGGTCTGAGCCAGCAAATGATAAAACCGGCTGCTGTAATAATCGCCAGCCAACACCTTAAGCTGCCGGGAGCGCATCATCTTCTCTCCCTGATTGCCTTCAGTTGTATCAATGCTCTCGTGCGTATCCAGTCCCACCTGAACCAATGAAGTAACCAGCGCATACAGCTCATCACGTTCCGTTACATTCCGTTTAGAACACTGTAAAAATATGTATAACAAATGAACGCGGGCATCCGGGAAACTCGGAAGCTCCGTGTGGGTTTGAATCATGTCATAGTTTAAATACTTTTTTGCTAACTCGGGAACGCGATACGGTTTCATCCTCAGCCTCCGTGCACTTGATGTTCTTTAGTTCAGTTTTACTCACAATCTAATCTATTATAACACATCATTCCAGTGCGTACATGCCCGCTGTATACTATTTTACCCGTTTTAATCTGTGATGAACTGCTTCACCCACACATTTGTTAATGTAAGATGAAAACCTTGAACCAACCTCTCTGAAAATGGTTCATTCTCCATTTGCTTCAGTTCCTGTAAAAGAGACGGATCCCATTCATTTCGTCTAACATTTGCGGCCAGCATCAAATATCGGGCTCCGGTCCAAGGATCTATGGCTACAAACCTGAGATAAAGCTGATTTACATTTTGCTTGTCTTCAAAGCTGAAAGAAATGATACTAGTAAGGTCGTTGTAAACCGTTCTGACCGACTTCAATTCCTCCGTTATTTTCAAATCAACGGACAGAGTTCCGTTATCCCAGTCCGCTTTACCTATTCTTAAAACCAGAGGCAATGAGCTGAGACTATCCACCAGGTTAGCATCTGACAAACTCGCATGCACATCTTCAGGTTTAAAAGCGGATACGCTTCTCCGCTCCTCCGCTCCGCTAACGGAATGCACGACAGATAGCAGCAAGAGAAATAATGCAGTAACTAAAGCTGGAATCCATAATCCTAAAACCGGTATGAATCGTCTCATACATAAAACCTCCTCTACCTTATTTTCATCCACTCTTGTAAAGCCCATACCTCATTGTACAAATTAATAATGCAAGCTATGCCTTCTTATAGAGGTTGTTCAAAAAGTCCGCTTTTGATCACGAAGTGAATCAGGAAGTGGGCTCGGCATCGAATCTTGAATTCAGCCGATCCTTCCGGTGCTCACGTACCCAAAACGTACGCTCCGCTCCTCAGTCCCTAGCTTCTTCCAACCTTCTCGGTGCTGAAAACCGACCTTTTTGAACACGCACTTATAGTGTAGAGTTCTCTTATGCTCTATTCTTCAATTTTGTATGGATACGATATCTTTGTTTCGTATTTTCTCAAAAAAAGATAGAATAATAAGGAACGGCACATTTCGATGCCATTGTAAATTGAAGGAGGATTCATTAATTATGAGCGTTGATTATAAAGCATACTTTGCTGAACATCGCGAAACCCATTTGAATGAGCTAAAAGAATGGTTATCGATTCCCAGTATCTCTGCACTGTCAGAGCACAAGGATGACGTTGCCAAAGCAGCGGAGTGGCTCGCGGACAAACTGACTGAAGCAGGGCTTGAGCATGTGGAGATTCATCCAACCACGGGACACCCGATCATTACCGCAGATTATTTGCATGCTGAAGGTAAGCCGACCGTGCTGATATACGGCCATTATGATGTACAGCCGGTGGACCCACTTCACCTATGGGAAACCCCGCCGTTTGAGCCTTCGATCCGTAATGGAAAGCTGTTTGCACGAGGCGCTACCGACGATAAAGGCCAGTTATTCCTTCATGTTAAAGCGGTGGAAGCGATTCTTAAGCAGGAACAAGAACTACCTGTCAACATCAAGTTCTGTATCGAAGGTGAGGAGGAAGTCTCCAGTCCCAACCTGCCGCTTTATTTGGAAAAAAACAAGGACAAGCTGGCAGCGGACGCAATCCTTATTTCCGACACCTCTCTGCTTGCTCCAGGCAAGCCTGCTATTTCTACGGGGCTTCGCGGTCTGTGCTCGCTGGAATTGTCCCTTGAAACGGCCAATACCGACCTGCATTCCGGTACATACGGCGGCGGCGTGCCGAACGCGCTGCATGCGATCGTCTCCTTGTTGTCGTCGCTTCATGATGAGAACGGTCGAGTGAGCGTAAAAGGATTCTATGACGGTGTTCAAGAGCTATCACCAGAAATGCGTGAGGAATTCGCTAAGCAGCAGTTCGATGAAGAACAGCTTCAAAGAGATCTCAATCTGGATTCTCTGTTTGGCGAAGAAGGCTTCTCCTTCGTGGAACGCATTGGCGCACGCCCGACGCTGGAGCTCAACGGTGTTTATGGCGGATTCCAGGGAGAAGGCAGCAAGACTGTCATTCCGAAGGAAGCTCATGCAAAAATCACATGCCGTCTGGTTGCAGACCAAGACCCACAAGCCGTGCTGGATGCCATTGAAGCGCATCTACATGCTAACACCCCTGTTGGTGCGAAGCTGACGTTTACACCTAAGGAGAAGGCGTTTGCGTTCAACATTGATCCATCTCATCCGATGCTGCAAAAAGCAGCGGATGCTTTCGAGAATGTATATGGTACGCGCGCACTGTTTACAAAAGATGGCGGTTCAATTCCGATCGTTGAGAAGTTGTCCAGCACGCTAAACGCGCCGGCTGTCATGATGGGCTTCGGCTTGCCGGACGAAAATTTGCATGCGCCGAATGAGCATTTTAATTTGGAGAACTTTGATCTTGGGTTGCTGACGATTGTGAATTACTTGAAGTTGGTCTGACGTAGGCATCTAAGGAAAGACAGCAAGAAATGGGCTGCCCGACCACAAAAGAAACCCTGTCCTTATTTAAGGCACAGGGTTTCTATAATTTCAGTACAGGTTTGGTTGATATATAATTACATACCTGCTTCTGTCTTACCGTGCTTGGTCATGATCTCCGCTTTTCCACGGATTTTGACGGCAGAGGTATGGTCTGTGAACTGGGCAATGATAACCTCGCCCTTATCGAGTTTTTCGGTATGGTGAAAACGAGTATCCTGTCCCCGGGTCAGCCCGATCACCTGCACACCGTTTTCCAGAGCCTTAACGACAAAATAGTCACCGTTTTTTACATCTTCCATAACCGTACCCTCCCCCAATCCTTTTGAAAAGAAAAGGCCGTGAACGAATTCACGGGCCTCTGCTTTTTAGGTATTATGTAGAAATCTTTATTTGATTCCGTCTTTGAGCGCCTTACCAGGTTTAAATGCAGGAATTTTGCTCGAAGGGATTTCGATTTCTTCACCTGTTTGCGGGTTACGGCCTTTACGTGCGGAACGCTCGCGCACCTCGAAGTTTCCGAAACCTACCAATTGGACTTTATCTCCATTTTGCAGTGCTTCGGAAATAGCATCAAAAACAGCGTCAACCGCTTTAGTTGCGTCCTTCTTGGAAAGCTCTGTGGATTCAGCCACCTGTGTAATCAGATCTGATTTATTCATTCTTTCACCTCCCTAATAAGGATGTTCTTCACTTGGTATTCACTGTTTCCGTTTTATCGCAAAATATACGTACATCGGGCATTTTCACCCTTCGCTGCATTCTGATGCATGACTCGGAACAAACTTATAGTAATACAGTCAAATCATAATTTCAAGCGTTTTACCTCTCTTCGGCATCAAAACAGGAAAAAACAACCGAAAATCAGCTTCAGCAGCCGATCTGCGGTTGTCTTTCACAAAAGATTCCTCTTGAACTAAAGAATGATAGCAATCAATCCGCCCGAACCTTCGTTAATAATGCGACCTAGCGTTTCCTGCAACTTGTAGCGGGCATTATCCGGCATCATGGCAATCTTGCCCTGGATACCCTCTCGGACGATGGAATGAAGCGACCGTCCGAAAATATCAGACTCCCAAATCTTGATCGGATCGTTCTCAAAATCCTGCATCAGATAACGCACCAGCTCTTCGCTCTGCTTCTCCGTGCCGATGATTGGGGAGAATTCGGATTCTACGTCCACGCGGATCATATGAATGGACGGAGCCGTAGCTTTCAACCGAACGCCAAATCTCGTTCCTTGACGGATCAACTCAGGTTCATCAAGCGCCATTTCAGCCAGTGACGGGGCGGCAATACCATATCCGGTCGTCTTGACCATCTCCAGCGCCTCTGCAAATCGGTCATATTCGCGTTTCGCATGGGAGAACTCCTGCATCAGTTGAAGCAGGTGATCCTTCCCACGGATTTCAACGCCGACCACTTCCATGAGGATGCGATCGTACAGCTCATCGGGTGCAAAGAGATCGATTTCAGCCACACCCTGCCCCATGTTCATGCCACTGAGTCCTGCGTGGTCGATAAAGTCATATTCCATGAATTGACTGACTACACGATCCACGTCACGCAGACGGCGAATATCTTTTACCGTGTCACGCACGGAATTTTCATAGTTGCTGCGGAGCCAGTGGTTTTCATTCAACACCATTACCCAGCTTGGCAGATTAACATTAACTTCGTGAACCGGGAATTCGTACAATACTTCACGTAGAACACCCGTTACATCATCTTCAGTCATGGACGCTGCGCTAAGCGTCATTACTGGAATGTCATACTTCGCAGACAGCTCACTGCGCAGTTGAAGGGCTTCCTCGCTCTTCGGACGGGTAGAGTTGATAACGACCACAAACGGCTTACCAACCTCTTTTAACTCGGCAATTACCCGCTCTTCAGCCTCTACATAAGAGCTGCGGGGAATTTCTGCAATCGAGCCGTCCGTTGTAACAACAACGCCGAGCGTTGAATGCTCCTGTATGACCTTGCGTGTACCTATTTCCGCAGCTTCCTGGAACGGGATTGGCTCCTCGAACCAAGGGGTAGAAATCATACGCGGTCCATTTTCGTCCTCGTAGCCTTTAGCTCCTTCTACAGCGTATCCTACACAGTCAACGAGGCGTACATTTACCTCGAGGCCTTCGGTTACTTTGATCTGCACCGCATTGTTTGGTACGAATTTCGGTTCTGTTGTCATGATCGTCTTACCGGCAGCGCTTTGCGGCAGCTCGTCGACAGCCCTTACCCGATCAGCTTCGTTCGTTATGTTCGGAAGCACGACCGTTTCCATGAACCGCTTGATGAAGGTTGATTTTCCCGTCCGGACAGCACCGACGACACCTAAGTATATGTCTCCTCCAGTTCGTTCGGCTATGTCCTTAAAAATGTCCACTTTTTCCAAAAGAGATCCCCTCCTCAAATTACTCCGAAGGAAAAATGCTTTAAGAGCATCCGCTTCGTGTTCCATCTCACAGCCAAAGCCATTGCAACAATTGAGCAGCCTTTACCACGCCGCCAGCAGTCCGCCGCCGGTATCCGAAAGAGACATGGAAACGGCAAAGCGGCGTAACTCGTACATGCATTTGGACTAGTAACATCATATGTACCGGGAATCAAAATATGACGGTTGCCCGGATATGTCCGTCCTGTTTTTTTGTGAAACCTGCCGGGCAACCAGCGAAACCCGAACTGTGCATTCCGATTATGGATATGCTCTCAAACGATCTATTATGCCTTGGAAGAATTAAAATATTTAGTTTAGAAGCATATCGTTGCCGAGCAAAATAAATCAGGCCACCCAAGAAATGAATGAATCCTTGGGCGGCCTGACGATCTTATTTAAGGCTAAGTTTCATAGTTTAGCAAAAGGCTGATTATCCTTCCAGAAATAGGGGACTGATTTGACAGGAACATAATAAGAAGCATATTCAAGATAAACTCTTAAATCCTCATCATCTTTAGGTTCAGCCTCTTCTTTCTGAATAGCTTGCATAATATCAAAGGCGTAATCGACGTATACCGTACCTTTTGAATCCATCATAAATGTGACTTCTTGACCGGAATATATACTTTTGAGCTGTATATTCTTGGCGTCAGTCTTTGAGAGATCAACGATTATAAAACCAGGGTACAGCTCGGCTCCAGCCGGAAGTTTCCCGTTATTAGCAGTCTTGAACCGGTTCACCGACATTTGAACATCGTTAACCTTCTGGGCAATGTTCAAGTCCATCACTTTCACGGTTGGCTCTGTTTCTTCATTAATGATTAAGAAATATCCGCTGCCACCTTTCTCAAAAGTTGTGCTCGGAATTTCATCCATATACCCCATATTTTTAAGTTTTTCAAAGTCTACTCTGAATTTTTCATAACGAGGAACCTCTTCTCCAGCCGTTAAAATCGGAAGAATAGATTGTTCTTTATAGAAATCGTCAACCGCGGACTGTACGCGCTTTACACTTTCACGATAAGAAACTTGTCTCTCCTGCTCATTCTCATTAGAGTACATGCATCCCGTCATTAACACGGTCATCAGCATAAAGACAACTGCCGCAGAAATAGCCTTCATTTTCCCGACGGGCCTTGCTTTACCTATTGGAAATATCCGTTTCAACTTGCATCATCCTTTACCAGCATTAAATAAAATCGTCATGTTCCCCTCTCCTCGCAGCCTCTAGTTGTTTACGAACCGCTGCTTTAAGTGGGTCCTCGGGAACGGTAACGGTCAGATTACCTGTAATCACGGTCTGACAAGAAAGTCTCGTACCTTGTCCCAGCAGTGAGCCAAGTTTTCTTCGTTCCGCTTCTTTCGGAGGCAGACAGTTCTTCTGCTCTCCATCTTGAATATGAACCTTGCACATCAAACATCCCATCTTGCCACCGCAACGAGTAGGAATTCTTACTCCTGCGCGTCGTGCAGCATCCAGAACATGGGTGTTCGGGCGAACCTTAACCTTCTTGCCATCCGGCTGAAAAGTAACCTCATAGTCCACCTTATCCCCTCCTTCCGGTATATGTATAGATTTTTACAGCGTTATGCCTGTCAGTTTGTGAATCATGGACAGATGACTCTGACTCCAATCATTGCGAGAAAGAATCATCTTGAGAAGCACTGCATGATTTTCTGGTTGTTGCCAGATCACATCTGCAATGGCTTTATATCGATCCTCTCGCCCGCGCAGCACATTAAAAACCAACTCATGGGAGAGCGGCATGAGCCGGAAAGACACATCTTGAATCCGATTCTCAGGTGCCCGATCATAGAGCAGATGCTCAACCTCAACAAAGTAAGCGGAATCATGTGACGTTACAGAAAACCCACCAACCAACTCAACGGGATAACCTTCAATTGTATAATGGCTTAGAACGGATTTGTACATTCCTTCTTCATCAAGGTGAGGCGTATCTTCAGCCCAGAAATCCAGTTCCCTGTGAAGCTCATAGATTCCGTCCGCATCCGCATAAATGTCAATGTCACGCGGAGCCTTCTCCAGTTTAACTCCTTGAAGCAGCAGCGAGCAGCTACCGCCTAACAGCCAGACCTGCTCTGCCCGGTTTAAGGATTCAGCCGTAATAAGCATCGGCTTCGTCAGACCGGGTAAATGATTCAGTCTCATGTTACACCTCATCTTTCATCCACATTCGGATCTATCGAAGCATACAATCGACTATGTAATAGAGGCCAATCCGGTAATAAACCCGACGAGCATCATAACGAAAGCTACGAGGGATAAGCCTATTCGTATAACACCTTTCGTTTTGCTTCGGGCAAAGGTAACCAGAAATACAGACAATCCCATAATCAATAACGCAATCAAGGAAAGCCACATTTTTTGCATTGGATCCATGCCACAACCCGCTCCAATCTCCTTGGCAAAATATTTCAACCTATTATATCACGAATTCACCTTACTCTCACATCGAAAAAAAGAACAAAAGACCGTTATCCGGTTGGACAACAGTCTTCTGCTCCTATATTCGGACGAATATCGTCCTACTTTTTCATCATCATATTCATTAAAGCTTCCATGTTGCTTGGATTCATCCCGCTCTTCTTTACAGCGCCAACAATTTCTTGAATGGTTTCTTCGCTCACTGGCACATTTGCCATTGATGATACCTGCTTGATCAATTGGCGGAGCTGGGCTTCATTCTGCATCGTAGACGGCTTAACCGTTCCAGCCAGCTTCTTGACAGCCCCCGCTGAAATCTGTTTGCCGCTCTTCTTGTTGATCGCGTTCAACACTTCTTTGGGAAAGTTCTTGCTCATTTCCACCCTCCTCCCGACAATCCTCAAATTAATATATGAGGCTGGGGAGCGAAAGGTGAATGAGCTAGGTATGCCACTGTTCCCAAATTTCTTGCGGCATAATTTCCATTTCTGTTTTCGGGTCACGTCCCATGAGCGCTTCCACCGCACTCCGTGGATCACGATCTTTAAATAGAACATGGTACAGCTGGTCAGCGATTGGCATCTGAACACCAAGTTTCTCAGAAATCGCATGAGCTGCCTTCGTCGTACGAATCCCTTCCACGACCATCCCCATAGACGCTAGCACTTCCTCAAGCCCTTTACCTTGACCAAGTAGAGAACCTGCACGCCAGTTACGGCTATGACGGCTTGTTGCAGTAACGACAAGGTCACCTATTCCAGCGAGTCCGGCAAAGGTGAGCGGATTCGCACCCATCTCAACACCGATGCGGGATATTTCTGCCAGACCTCGCGTTAACAGCGCAGCTTTTGCATTATCACCAAAGCCTAGACCATCTGACATCCCAGCACCCAGGGCAATAATGTTTTTCAGTGCTCCGGCGAGTTCAACACCAATCATATCGCGATTCGTGTAAACGCGGAAATAAGCGTTCATGAACAAATCCTGCGATGCTGCCGCTGCCTTGCTGTCCGAAGATGCCACAACGACAGTTGTCGGGCACTTTCGGATCACTTCCTCCGCATGGCTCGGACCTGAGAGGACAACAACGCTGCCTTCCTCGCAACCCAGTTCTTCGGAGATGACAGTTGACATACGTTTTAAAGATTCCGTTTCAAAACCTTTGGTCGCATGAATGATCAGCATATCTTCAGTCCAATAGGTCTTAAGCTGATGGGACACTTCGCGCATGGCTGAGGATGGCGCCACAATCAAGACTGCAACCGCACCCGAAACCGCCTCACCCATATCCGTTGTAGCTCGTAAACGGGGTGACAGCTTAATATCCGGCAAGTAGCGGTTATTGGTGTGCTCCTCATTTATTTCTCTAGCTTGTTCAGCATTTCTTGTCCATGCGACTACTTCTAAATCATTATAGGCCAGCACACTAGCCAGGGCCGTTCCCCAACTGCCAGCGACCAATACAGCCACCTTGTTAGACAACGCGTTTCCCTCCTTTTCCTTTACCGCCGGAGCCAAGCTTGTTTTCCCGGCCTTGAACAAGTTTTGTGATATTGCTACGATGCCTCCAAATTGCAAAGACACAGATAATTAGGCTGGTCCAGAATATCGGCCAAGGAAAGTTCATAATTATTAGAAAAACAGGTGTCAGCACTACAAAAATGAGCGATCCCAGTGAAACATAGCGAGTAAATACGATAGAGAGAATCGCGATAATTCCTGCGTAGAGAGCCGGTAGGAAGCAAAGTGAGGCTAACACGCCTATTGCGGTTGCTATGCCCTTACCACCGCGGAAGCGGAAATATAAGGGCCAGTTATGTCCTATAATGGCAGCTATTCCGCATAATCCCGGCAACCATCCACTATCTCCCCCAAGCCATTTACCGATCCATACCGCCGCGATGCCCTTAAGTACATCTAGAGCAAGTACGAGAATGGCAGGACCTTTACCGAGCACCCGCAGCGTATTAGTTGCTCCCGCATTTCCACTACCATGCTGACGAATATCAATCCCTTTAAGAAGTTTCGCCAGCAGCACGCTAAAGCTCACAGAGCCCAGCAGGTAACATAAAATAATCGCAATGATCTTTAGAACCAAGCTACTCTCCCCTAACTCTCATCGGACTTTCGCCGTGTAAATATACGTATAGGTGTCCCTTCAAAATTAAATGCTGCCCTTATTTTATTCTCCAAGTACCGTTCGTACGAAAAGTGCATTATTTCCGGATCATTCACGAATACAACCATCGTCGGCGGTTTCACAGCTACCTGAGTTACATAGTTAATACGTAATCTCCGCCCTTTATCGGTTGGTGGAGGATTGATAGCCACCGCGTCCGAAATAACGTCATTCAGCAAGTGAGTCTGCACTCGTAGAGTATGCTGTTCAGCAACATGCTTCACCACAGGCAGCAGCTTCTGCAAACGCTGTTTTGTTTTGGCTGATAAAAATACCACCGGTGCATAAGTCATGAATAGGAAATGGTCGCGTATTTTATTCTCAAAATGCTGCATAGTTTTATCGTCCTTTTCAACGACATCCCATTTGTTCACAACAAATATAGACGCTTTACCTGCTTCATAAGCGTACCCAGCAATATGTTTGTCCTGTTCGATAATGCCCTCTTCACCGTTAATAAGTACGAGAACTACGTCAGCACGCTCAATCGCACGCATTGCACGCATAACACTGTACTTTTCAGTTGTCTCATAAACTTTACCACGCTTACGCATTCCAGCTGTATCAATCAACACATAACGCTGGCCATCCTTCTCGAACGGGGTATCAATGGCGTCACGTGTCGTGCCCGCAATATCACTTACAATAACACGTTCTTCACCAAGAATCGCATTCACAAGTGAGGATTTACCGACATTCGGTCTGCCGATTAAAGCAACCTTAATTACATCTTCATCATACTCGTCATCTGTTAAATCAGGAAGATTTTCGACTACAGCGTCGAGTAAATCACCAATACCGGTTCCATGGCTTCCCGATATACCAACAGGATCACCGAAACCGAGGCTGTAAAACTCGTAAATATCTTCTGCTCTCTTCATATTGTCCACTTTGTTAACAGCCAGTATTACCGGCTTACCCGAACGGAACAATATTTGCGCTACTTCTTCATCGGAACTGGTGACTCCTGTCTTTGCGTCACACATAAACACAATCACATCTGCTTCTTCAATAGCCAATTCAGCTTGCAAGCGGATGGATCTCAAAATCATATCATCGCCATCGATCTCAATACCACCGGTATCGATCACACTGAACAGCTTGCCGTTCCACTCGGCTCCGCCATATATCCGGTCTCGTGTAATCCCCGGTTTATCTTCAACGATGGCTAGCCGATCACCGATTAATCGATTAAATATTGTCGATTTACCGACATTCGGCCTCCCGACAATAGCTACTACGGGTCTTGCCATATTCACTCCTCCTGTCAATGCTTACGATAATCATAATAGCAAAAAACGTTACAATTGGCTAACCTTTCATCACTTGTTTCTATTATGTTCATTCCCTATTTCCAGCATCCGTATGCGGGAAGCCTGATAAAACAAACGGCGAACCCAATACTGGGTCCGCCGACTAAATTATGATAGGTCTGTTGACCGGTCATTTTTTTCCCGACTTACTTGAATTTACTCAATTTGTCGCCGAAACGTTCTCCAAGAGTTACGCTCATACCTTGGTTGTTCAAGGATACATTCGGATTGTCTTTCAGGTCAATTTTAGGGCCTTTAGACTGTTTTTCAGGTCTTGAAGATGGCGCAGGCGCTTCTTCCGTTTCCTTAATGCTCAGGCTAACACGCTTCTCGTCCGCGTTAATGTCCAAAATCTTAACCTGAACCTCTTGGCCTTCTTTCAGAACTTCCTGTGGAGTTCCGATGTGTTTGTGGGAAATTTGAGAAATGTGCACCAGACCTTCAACACCTGGAGCCAATTCTACAAATGCACCAAAGTTAACCAGACGTCTTACTTCACCAGTAACTACGTCACCTGTGTTGAATTTGTCTGCAGCCGTTTCCCAAGGACCTGGTTGAGCAGCTTTAATGCTGAGGCTGATTTTTCCTTTTTCAGGATCAACCTTCAGAACTTTAACCGTTACTTTATCTCCTTCGGAGAGAGCATCGGATGGCTTCTCAACATGGCTCCAAGCGATTTCGGATACATGGACCAGACCGTCCACACCACCTACATCTACGAATGCGCCAAATTGAGTCAAACGCTGAACAGTTCCCTCTAGCACTTGACCTTCTTGAAGCTCAGCCATTACTTTTTGTTTGTTTGCTTCAAACTCTTCTTCCAGAACATCCTTTTGGGAAAGGATAACTTTGTTGTTCTCACGGTCCAGTTCTTTAACTTTTACGCGGAGCGTACGACCTTTGTAATCGCTGAAATCTTCAACGAAATGACGCTCAACCATAGAAGCCGGGATAAAACCGCGTGCACCCACGTCTGCTACGAGTCCACCCTTAACTACATCAGCAACTACGACTTCAATGGTATCTTGATCAGCAAAATGCTTCTCAAGTGACTCCCAAGCGATTTCCGTATCAATCGCGCGTTTAGAAAGAACAAGGCTTTCCTTGTCATCATTAATGCTGACAACCTTGCACTCCACCTCTTGGCCTACCTGAACCGCATCAGATGCGTTGTCCAACTGAACAGCAGACAACTCGCGAACAGGAATTACGCCGTCATATTTATATCCAATGCTTACATAAGCTTGGTTATCCTCCAGTTTGACGATCGTTCCTTTCACGGTGTCCCCTTTTTTCAAGGATACGATTTGGTCTAGCTGATCTTGGCTTTGTGTTTCAACAGCCTCTTGATTTTTTGTTTCTTCCGACATGTCAATAACCTCCTCAATTCAAATCCCATTTATTTAAACCCGCATATAAGCGAAGTTCAAAACATAATTGCTGTAATAGCTTTCCATCATATTCATGTATTTTATACATGAAACGGTAAAAACATCAATTTACGGTTGGCTTCCCTGTAGCCCGCATCTCAGTAATACTTTGCATAATAAGTGCAGTAGCTTCATTCAAGGCCTCAGGCGATTTGTCATCTTTGTAAACAGACAAATCAATAGGCGCTCCGTAAATAATCTTTGTCTTACGGAAAAGCTTATATTCCCCTATGATGGCTGCTGGTACGACCGTAGCGCCACTGCGCAGTGCAAAGCTTGCTGCGCCACGTTTAGCTGCTTCCGCATCAGAGTTACGAGTGCCTTCAGGGAATATACCCATCACTTCGCCATTGCGGAGAATCTTCAGCGATGTCTTAATCGAATCTTTGCTTACGCCGCCCCGTTTCACCGGGAATGCTCCAAGCTGCGTGACTAACCAGCCAAACACCGGAATCTTAAACAGCTCAGCCTTGGCCATGAATTTGACCTGCCGCTTCACATGAATACCTACCGATATCGGATCCCTTAGGCTGATATGATTGGCACAGATCAGTACTCCGCCTTCCGCAGGAATGTTATGTACGCCGACTGACTCAAACCGGTAAAGCACGGCGAACAAACCGCGAACGACCGCTCTGCAGAACACATAAATCATGTCTTATTTCTCCCCATCCATTTGAGATATACAGTAAGAAAGTATCGTATCGACAACCTGATAAATAGTCATCTGTGTCGTGTCCAGAACGATTGCATCCTCGGCACGGCGCAACGGTGACACCTCACGTTCCTCATCAAGGCGGTCACGTTTCGCGATATCCATTTCAAGTTGTTCCAGTGATAATCCTTCCGCTTCACCCAATTCTTTAAACCGGCGGAGAGCACGTTCTTTGACACTGGCCGTCATGAAAATTTTGACTTCGGCATCTGGCAAAACCGTTGTTCCAATATCGCGTCCATCCATTACGACGCCTTTACGCAAAGCCATTTGTCTTTGCAAATGAACCAATTGGGTGCGAAGTCCTTCAATCTGCGCATATTGGGACACGGCCGAGCTGACCTGGTGCGACCGTATGTAAGGAGTTACATCCTCCCCGTTCAGCAGAACCACCTGTCCATTTTCATGCGGTTTTAATTCAATTACCATACTTTGTAACATTTGAAGCACTTTTTCGTAATTTTCTGACGAAATTCCTTCATTCAGCATAAACCACGTAACTGCCCGATACATAGCTCCCGTATCAACATAGATGTACTGAAGCCTGTTCGCCACCATACGGGCAATCGTGCTTTTGCCTGCCCCTGCAGGTCCATCAATGGCAATATTTATTCTGTCAATCTGACCAGTCCCCTGCATAATCAACGGGGCATTCCTCCTCAAACATGAGCCTCAAGAAAAAAGCAGGCATTGCCTGCGACGTGAAAATTATACCACACTAACTAGAGTGATGCAAAAAAGAAGGCTTTTTTGCATCCATCCAATCCTTTACATTTTGGGCGTCGACCGGTACTCCTTCCATTCGATACACGGAGGATAGAAACGGTCTGACAGAGTCAATATGCAGCAGCATCTGGATGGTCAGCACCATGATTCCCAGCCAGGGAAGACTCTTCAGCACCAGTTGGCCCATATAGTCCGCATAATTAAAAAGTTGTTCTCCTGTGCTGAAATTTTTATCGTCAGGACCCGTCATAAGGCACCACCCTTACCTTTTTTAGGTTAGCGTGCCGCTACGGGCTCTATTTTATTCTAGCGATTTCTAAAATCAAACTGTCTTTCAAAGCAATAGCGTATTAGCTTCTGCCTTTCCATATCTACAATACTGTTAAACTTGAGCATAATCAGGTTTCTGGTATTCGGAAGTTCTTTCACCCTAACCACTTCACTTTCAAAAGGCACATGCTCCAAAGAACCGTTCTTGTACGGGACAAGCAGCCAGCAGGACAACAAGTCGCCCTCTCTAAGCTGCTGGTCAGATTCGGTATAAAACGAAACGCCTCCACCGCCAACGTCCTCAGTTTTGGATACAAAACGTCTGCCGTCCTTGTAACTTACAGCAATCTCCAACTCAGCCTGGACCCGGAGGAAACTGCGTCTTTGAATTTTCGTAATTTCTTCCGGATCAGGTTTTCGGATTCGCACCATACGAATTACATCCTCATGAAAACCCAATACATAGGAATTGAAAAAGTTCTTCACTCCACCTTCAGTCAGGAAGTATGCGGACAGCTCGTCCCCTATGTACAATTTTTTCAAACGGCCCGATCTCTCCTGTATTGGAACCTCCATATAGATAAAGTCATCATGAATTTCAGAAATTCTCGATTTGTACACATGACTGGCTTCTTTCTCGTCCCCGGTATCAATCTGAATGTACAGCACTTCGTTAACTTTAGGATACAAACCTTTCACCTTCTACCTGGATAATATCAACAAAATTTATTATAACATGTGCGATTGTCGGTGAAGAGTAAATTCTTAATTTAAGGGGTTGAACCAAACACCTAACAGGCCACCCAAGAATGATCCTTGGGTGACCTGTTTTTTGGGGAGCTATCCTGTTATTCATTGAAAATTTGCTTTTAAGGAAGCTACTTTAATTCTTTTCATTCCGTTTAACCTATGCCTGCTTCTGCATCTTTGATAACTTCCACCGTTTCTTCCAATCCGGTATCCGCGTTTATATACAATCGATATTGAGATCCGTTAATCCTTCCGCCAATCTCATAGCAAAGTGTATCTTCGTTCCGATCATTTTTGATCAGAGCTTTGCGGTTGTACAGCTCTTTGAAATCTGTATTCAATGTCTTTCTGGCTTCAGCAACATCTATCTTTGCTTCCGGTATTTCTCGGTTATCTTTATGTTCATAGACGAAATCACTTGCTTGAAAACCGATAACTTCGCCATTATCCAGAGCAGATCTAACTGTCATTTTTTCCGGATAAATTAGCACTCCATCCTGTTCACGAACAAAAGTGAAGTTCACAAGATTATCGTAAGGGTCGGCGGAAACTGCCTTCATATTACTGTATCCTTTATTTGCAAGAAATTGATCAGCCTTGTTCATGGCATCCTCAACTGAAATTTTCTTCGCTCCAACATCGCGCTCGTCTGTATAGGAAGTGAGCAAACCACCATTACGCGTGAAATCCATACTCAGCGGCTTCCCATTAGGAGATTGTACTTTTGCGGTATAGGACTCCCAATCCGTTCCTTTACCGTTTTCGGTTACCTGACAGCTCGCGTTATTGCCTGCATCAGCAAACTTAAGTGCTTTGCGAGTAATATCCTCTTCCGTCACAGGCATTCCAGAGAGCATTTTCACCGAACGTTGTTGATACATACTGCTTACGGATGGACCCCAATCAAGCTCAGGGTATGTTTCCACCTTTTTATTAACGCCTTTGAATCCGTCAATAATGGTATTGTCCGCATGTGCCGATTGTTTTGACAAGGCGGTGTCAACGTCCAGCCAACGCAGATTATTCGCGATGACGTTATTCTGCACTTTCTGAAGATCCTTTGTAATTTCACCGGAATTGGTGTAAAGCGTCTTTAACGTCTTCATCTCATTGTCGGAAAGCGGTTCTTTTGTCATGTCACGAACACCCGTTTTGTAAGAGAAGTTCGCGATTCGGGATAGAAACTCATCCGTCTTGCTGAATGGCAGCATCGTAAGAGGTAGCTGGCTGATCTCGCTCTGAGCTTCACTAGCAATGCGCCATACGTTCATCAATCCTTTACGGTGCATTCCTTGAGACGCAGAATTAACCGCCAACGTGTTACCGATTTCCGAGTGAATACGGTCCATATGAAAAGACAGATCATGGAAAGCCCGCTGATATTGGTTCTCCGCATTAATCGCAATGGCGTCACGATCCCCCTTAACCCGGTTCCCCCACACCAGCGAGCCGATAAGCAGAATTGTGACTACAGGAAATAATACGGCACTTATTCTTTTATACATGTGGCTAAAGTCTCCTTTCTTCTATTCACTGCCGTTAGTTTGACTAGAAGTAAGAAGTCTTATGCATTATTTATAAAACATAAATCTTACGAATTCAGAAATCTTCCTCGATCTCAAACCGATTCTGATTATTGCATAGGCATTGTTTAAATCCCGTCTCGATACGTCCATGCTCTTTCCTACCCCTTAGCACAAATCTCTCTCCACACTCTTTGCAGCGGATTTTCACTTTAACACGCAACAAAAAAGACACCTCCATCGTCCATTCCCCAGCTCGCAGCCGGAAACCATACGATGAAGTGTGCCCTTAATTGTCAGGTTTTAACCTCTTCGTCCCGCTTAATCATGCGGAAAGGTGATCGGTTATTCGCCCGTGATATTTTGCCCATTCCTCCGTACCACAGAAGAACCATCAATGGAATAATAAACCATAACCAGTTATGAGTCATCATATTGAGGATTAAGTCATAAAGTCCATGCCACATCCAAGGCAGTAGCAGGGAAAGAAGCAGAAAGAACCTGCTCGACTTTCCATCAGTAAACTTAGCGTGTCCAATGTAATACCCCATAATGACACCAAACATCGCATGTCCTGACACTGGTAGCAAAGCACGGATCATCATTGAACCGAAAGCAGCCTGGCTGTACCACGCATACATAACGTTCTCCAGTGTAGCAAAACCCAATGAAATAGCTGTCGCATACAGAATGCCGTCGTACGGTTCATCAAACTCTATATGGTTAAAAATAAGATGATATAACACAAACCATTTCAATAACTCTTCCACACCCGCTGAAATGATTAGAGAATGGATCACCGGGTTATCGCCAAACCATAGTATCATTCCCCGCTGCAATATCATAACGGGAAATACGATTAGAAAACCGAGAAGAAATATCTTAACGACGATATGCAACGGTTCCTGATCATACCTGTCCTTCAGGTAAAAATATGTGAGCAAGGCGAGACCCGGCGCCAAAGCAGACGCTATGATCGAGAACACCAGCACCGAATTTCCCCTCCGTTAGTTGCGGGCCTGTAGTCCGGCCGTCTCGCATGCCCACATTGCATTATTTACTGCGCGGAAAATGGCTGCAGATCGTTTGTACCGCTTGCTCCGGCATAACGATTTTTCCGTATTCCTCCAGCACAGCTTCTGTTACCGGAGATGAATTCCCGAATTCGGCCAACAATGCGATAATTGCAGCCTGTTTCTCATTGTTCAATTGCTCGGGGTCCATCCATAAAAACCATTTATCCAAATAGTGATAGAGCGTGCCAGCCCCGTCGACTAAATCCTTCAACATATGGGCGGCTTCAATAAGCATCTCGAAATCGCTAAAAGCATATACGATGCTGCCGCTTTGTTCCAAAGTTACTTCCATTTCATAAATCTCATCAGGCATTTCATCTTCCGACAAGCCGCCGAAATGGTGATCGTACTTTCCTCTCGTTACAATAACCACCATCCCTTGAGCCGGTAGAGCAAACACTTCAACGGCTAATGGGCCTGTGGCATCAAATCCGAGCTCACTGTAGGCTTGATCCATCATCTCAGTAAACAGGTCATACACTTTGGGTATTTCCTGCCACATTTCTTCCTTCTGGATCCCACGCTCACTCAGATCGTCAAACGTGAGGAAAATCCGTATCTTATCTTGACTCAAGCGTTCTATTTTCATGACAGGATCCTCCTCTATGAAACAAAAAGTTATTACAACTTATGATTTTTGGATAATGACGTGCTAAAAATGGTTTTATACATTGATTTTATCATTTAATACCCACAAATGCACGTAAATATGTACCTGTAAAAAAAGAATCATTCCAAGGGACCATACATTTCCCTGGAATGATTCGAATTCGGCCATATTGTTACAAACCCGGTATGACCGTATGTGTTTCTTTAAGAATTTGTTCGACTTCATTCTTGATGTCAGGATTACTACGGATGAAGTCTTTGATCTGCTTCAGGTTGGCTGCCTTCGAATTAGTCGATGCCTGTACCCCATGCTGATTTCCCGTGGAATGACTGGATGAATCAGATCCGCTTGAACTGGGACGCACGCTTTCTTGGCGTCCACTGCCCTGATTTGAATTACTCGTATAATTCATCATCTTGTCTTTCGCAGTATCAGCAAGATTGCAAAGATTTGCTCCCTTTAGCATTGAGGCGAATGACATTTTGCGATTACGGGAGATCATACGGTAAACTGAAGCACCGAAAATAGCTCCGTATAGAAATGACGAAGTCTTCACAAATATTACCTCCTTCTATGATAAACTCATGACTAGTGTTCACGGATTGATAAAAACTCATGCGGCATAAATACAGGAAAGTGAGATGGAATCATGGTTAAAAAGACAGCGGCGCTATTACTTGCAGCCAGCTTATTGCTTAGCGCTTGTGGATCAAAAGAAGAAAGTCATAATCAACCTCCCAAAATGGCTGCCGACGACGTATCGACAATGAACCAAAGTAACAAGACACCGAATGAAAACCAGAATAATGTCGAGGCGCTGGACAAAGATCCTAAGCTTAACGAGGAAGAAACTACAGATCCAATGGACAAAAATGAAGCTGAGACTGATAAAAATCAGACGAAACCGAAGGAACAATCACCTGTAAAACCTGAATATCACATGAACAAGGTATACAATATTGTGCCTAATGACGAGGCAACTGAGAAAAAAGTTGTTCTGTTGACCTTCGATGATGGACCTAAGGATAAAACGATGATTAATAATCTTATCGATACTCTGGATAAACATGATGCTAAAGCCATCTTTTTCGTCAATGGTTATCGTATAAAACAAAATCCTGAGCTTTTGAAGCTGATACACGACCGGGGTCAGATTATCGGTAATCATAGTTGGGACCATATCGATCTGAGGGAGCAAAATTTACAGGAAGCAAAAAAGCAAATTGAGGATGTACAAAAAATCGTCATGAAAACAATTGGAGAGAAACCGAAATTTTTCCGACCTCCATTCGGCTCAGGTGGGGAGGTTATTAAAAAAATTGCAAGTGACAATAATCTGCTCTTCATGACCTGGTCCAACGGCTCTCTGGATTGGGAAAGTAAAAGCAAAAACAACCCTGATGCGGTCATTAACAACGTTATGGAACAGCTTCATCCCGGAAGCAATATTCTCATGCATGAGCTTCCTTGGACCGTAGAAGCACTGGATACCCTTCTAACCAAATTGGAGAAGAAAGGTTATAGCTTCGTAGATCCGCGAAACATTGAGCCAAAGATGAGGTAATCTCTTACGGACGGTCTATATAAAAAATATAAGCCTTGAATCCTCCCACATAGGATCAAGGCTTTTTTTGCAATGTGATAAGATGAAATTCGGACGGACATCCTAAACGAAAAGAAATATGAGAAGTGCCAAATCCCCGGCTGATCAGCAACCGTACATTGGAATGAAGTGAAGAAGCTTTATGAGGAAGATTATACCACCCTGCACTGTATTTCTTATAAAATCCTTCTAAGCGTACAGCTCCCAGCAGCGGGAGAATGATTTGTCCGCCGTGAGTGTGTCCCGATAAGATCAAGTCGGCGGAAATATTTGTCTTTTCTTGAATCCAGATTGGATCATGCACCAAAATGATATGATACTGCCCTTTATTCGGACGCCCCTTAAACGGGCTATAGGGATGTTTACGTGTTGTAGGCTGCATTATACCGCTCAATGCGACGGATTCACCGTTTTTATCCAGTATCAAGGTCCTGTCTTTCAATAAAGAGGTTCCGCTATCGTTTAGCAGCTCTTCGATGGACTGCCTTCCTGCCTTTAGATCATGATTACCGAGAACCGCATAAACAGGCGCTATACGGCACAGGACCTCCAGATTATGGCGGACTTGATTCCAAGGAACACCCTTCTCCGTAATATCTCCGCCTAGCAAAATGCAGTCAGGTTTTAAATTCAGTGTTTGAAGCCTCTTCTCTGAAAGCTTTCGACGGTGAATATCGGACATAAACAAAATCCGGTAGTCTTGGAATGAGGCGGGAAGCAAATCTGATTCCACGGTTTCTTTCCGCACTCTGTAACCGTAAGCTTCTATGCTCATCCAGCCAAATGTACCAAGGGCAATAGCCCCTGCTACAATACTTAACCATGCAATCAAAGTATTTCCTCCAGCGGCGGTGCACCGATTAGCCCCCAGATAAGCAGACCGGCCATCAATAGGATAAAAAGTACGATTAAGGAATTGACAAACCACTTGCTCATTCTTACCCGTTGTGAGGGGTATGTACTTGTTCTCGAAGGTGAAACTTCCTCCTCTGGAGAAGCGTCATTACCCCTTAATTTAGCTGATCTTGTTCTGCTCAGTCCCTCTATTTCCTCGCTTCCTTCGGAAGCGTAGGGAGCGTGTTCCATTCCCGGTTTATGTAGGGATCTTGCAGCTGCTTTATTTTTTTTCCGGCCTTTGTGTCGGCTCTGATGTCGTTCCATTCTGCTAAGCTCGTTCATTATCTTCTTTCCTCCGAAAACGAATCACCATTCCTGATATTAAATCAATGGCAAAATGACAAATAATCGGGGCCCAAAGTGTGCCTGATTCGATATAAATATACCCTAGCCCATAACTGCTCAAAAATACCCAACCTGTCGGAATCCAGTGTTTTAAGTAACGTACATGTATGAGGGCAAACAAAATACTGGTCCAATAAGGACCAAAAGCGTGTTGAATCGCTCCACGGAACAGAAGCTCTTCACACACAGATACTATAAAAGCAATGATTACGATATGCCACACTGGCCTTTTTCTAAATAGCATTTCATTAATTCCGCCGTCATCCATGCTGTTTTCCGGCACAATTCTGGACAGGATCATGTCGATCAGAAACATCGACAATGCAAGCCCCAGACCCCACAGGGCAAACTGACCGTTTGAAGGCAGGGCAAGCATTTGAAAAGGATTCCGGTGCTGAAACAATATCCAGATTAAGCCGACGATGAGTGTTAAACCCTGGGTTAAATATAAATTAATCAGCAGCAGCCGTTCATTTAATTGATGCGGCTCAATTTTTTTGATTTTGATTTTAAATTTTTTCATGATAGCCTGCCTATCTTTATTGTTGTTTAAATAATTGATAACAAAGAGTACTATTGTCGAGAATACGAAATATATAGAGCAGTCGAAAATTAGGTGGGCATAAGCAATCATAGCAAATAAAACGCCCGTATTACAAGGCGTGAGGCTTTCCGGGACACTTATCATACCTTTCGTTGCATTCATAAATACCTATTGACACGATTTAAGACACATGATACATTATGAAAAAATTAATCGACTAAAACCGATGATGGAAAAAAGACGCTTCATACGTCTCCAGAGAGCCGATGGTTGGTGCAAATCGGCGACGAAAAGTGTGCTTGAGCGATCCTGAGATATTTCGCTGAATTTCAGTAGGCGTAATCGGATGATATCCGTTACCAATCATGGCCTGGAAAGGCCGTTTGAGGCTGCCTGTCATGGCAGTAAATAAGGGTGGTACCACGAATAACTCTCGTCCCTTACTACGGAGGTAGTATGCGGATCGAGAGTTTTTTTATGGACTTTTTTCTTTGTTGCATTACCGCGTCGCATGAGTTAGGTTTAACGGAAATGCGCACTTTGCGTAATCCTTATTCATATTTAGCAGCACATTACATTAGAGAGTACTGAGGAGGAAGAGAAACTATGTTTAAAGTATTGGTATCGGATCCGATTAGCGACTTGGGTATCCAGCAACTGATGGATGCATCCGATGTGCAGGTAGACAAAAAAACAGGGCTCACAGAAGATGAGCTCACTGCCATCATCGGTGAGTATGACGGACTTCTAGTCAGAAGCCAGACTCGTGTCACAGAACGAATTATGAATGCAGGCACTAAACTTAAAGTAGTAGGCCGCGCTGGCGTCGGGGTGGATAACATCGATTTGGAAGCTGCCACCAAGCGCGGTATTGTAGTCATCAATGCACCTGACGGTAATACGATCACCACAGCTGAACATACTTTCGCTATGATGATTGCTTTGGCCCGTCATATTCCGCAGGCTTATGCCAAGACTGTATCCGGTACATGGGACCGTAAATCATTCCTAGGGGTGGAGCTTCGTAACAAAACCCTCGGTGTAATGGGTATGGGACGTATCGGCAGTGAGGTTGCCAAACGAGCCAAAGCTTTCGGTATGAATATTCTTGCTTTTGATCCGTTTCTGACTGAAGAGCGTGCCGATAAATTGGGGGTAAAGCTAGCATCCGTCGATGGCATTATCCGCAATGCGGATTTCATCACCGTCCATACGCCGCTTACTCCGGAAACAAGACATATGATTGCAAAACCGCAATTTGAAGTCATGAAACCAGGTATGCGTATCGTGAACTGTGCACGTGGTGGAATCATCGACGAGCTGGCGCTTGTTGAAGCCATTGACGAAGGCATTGTAGCTGGTGCTGCATTCGATGTATTCGAACATGAGCCTCCACAATCAGATCACCCGTTCTTAAAACATCCTAAAGTCATTGTTACTCCTCATTTAGGTGCGTCCACTGTTGAAGCCCAAGAGAACGTGGCTATCGATGTATCTGAACAGGTGCTGAATATCTTGCGGAACGAACCGTTTAAAAATGCTGTCAACTTCCCTCTCGTAGCAGCAAGTGTAATGAGCAAGCTGCAGCCTTATTTCCCGCTGGGTGAAAAGCTTGGAAGCTTTGCCGCTCAGATTACTGCACATGCGGTTAATGAAATTCATGTGGACTACGCTGGTGACCTTGCCGAAGTGGACAATCAAGCTCTGACCCGCTACATCGTAAAAGGCGTGCTTGAACGCCATCTTGGAAGTGAAGTAAACATCGTAAATGCAATGCACCTTGCCAAGAGCCGTGATCTGCACGTTGTCGTATCTCAGACACCGAAAACCAAAGGTTTCACCAATCTGGTAACCGTCACGCTGAAAACGCAAAACGGAGGCGAGCGCTTGGTTGCCGGCACATTGCTGCATGGTTACGGCGAGCGTATCGTGCGTCTTGATAAATTCCCGGTTGATATTGCGCCGGAGGGACATCAAATTTTAATTTCCCACAATGATATACCAGGTATTATCGGACGAGTTGGTACTCTCCTAGGTGAGAATAATGTCAATATCGCTTCTATGCAGGTTGGCCGTAGAGTAATCGGTGGCGAAGCTATCATGTTCCTCACTGTCGATAAAGATGTGCCAAAGGACGTGCTTATAAAACTTACTGGACTTCACGATCTGAATACCGCACAAGAAATCGTACTTCCTTAATTAATATGATTATTACTTCAAGTCTCAAAGTGTGCCCTTTGTTCCACGTAGAACAAGATTAATGTTTATCGTTCAACAAAAAACACCCTCGTATTCGAGAGTGTTTTTTGTTTTTTGTAAATAAATGATGTTATTATACCAATTCCGCCGGAATAAAGAGGGTGAATTCAGTCCCTTCTCCGACCACACTGTTGACGGATATCGCACCTTTATGCGATTCTACAATATTTTTTACAATAGCAAGTCCGATTCCGGTGCCTACAGATTCTCCACGTACACGGGCTTTGTCTGCTTTATAAAACCGGTCAAACACAAACGGAACATCTTCAGGAGGTATCCCTACTCCCTGATCGGAAATTACGATTTTGAGAGCAACACCGGACTGCAGATGCACCCGGTCTGCTGTAATACGAATAACCTTACCTTCAGGTGTGTGACGGAAAGCGTTATCCAACAGATTCGTCAACACTTGTTCCAGCTTGTCTTCATCCGCAGAATCTAAAGTCAGATCAGGGTGCAACTTATCTAGACGCAACTCGATATCCCGCTCTTTTGCCCGAACCGTAAATTTCCGGTAGACTCGCTCACATAGATCACCGGCATCCATTTGGCGACACAGCAGCTCCGTATGGCCTGCCTCCATTCTCGTTAGATCCAGCAGGTCTTTAACTAACCTTCCCATACGAAGCGACTCTTCATGGATAACCTGAATCAGTTCTTCGCTCTCCTCCGGAGAAGTCGCCATACCGTCCAGGAGGGCTTCACTGTAACCCTGCATCATCGACAGCGGAGTGCGGATTTCATGGGAGACGTTCGCGATAAAATCGGTACGCATCTTCTCCAGCTTCACCTGCTCTGTGATATTGCGCAGAACTACAACAGCACCACGAATCACATCATCCGAGTAAAGAGGTGCCATGTGGGCTTCCCAAACTCCTTGCTTTACATGCAGGTCTGTACTTTGGTCTTTCCCTTCCTGCATGGTTTTGTAGAACAAAGCGCTAAGCGGCTCAGGCATGACATCGGCAGCCCATCCGCCCCCTTCCAAGTCTTCATCCCACTGCAGACCCTGCCAGGTTTTCATTATATCCTGACCGGGTGGGTTCACCAAAATAACATCACCATTATTATCAAAAGTAATCACTGCATCGCTCATACTGCGAAGCACACTGGCTAAATGCTCCTTCTCATGGTTCAGACTCCGAATCGTTGTTTCCAGTTCAGCGGCCATATGATTGAAAGTGTTGGCCAGTTCACCAATCTCATCACTGGTGACAAGATCCAGCCGCGTTCCATACTTACCCTTACGGATCGCATTGGCTGCCTGAATCAGCTTCTGCATCGGCTGTGTAATCTTAGTAAGAAGAAACAACCCAAAGAAGGTCGTCATCGAAAAACCGATAATCGACGCATACGTAAATAACCTTTTGATATCTCCGGAATTCGTAAATACGGTATCAATATAAGGAAGCAAGAACAGTCCAAGTGTCAGCAGGACACAGGCAACAAGGCATGTAATCGTAATCCACAGCTTGCCGACGAGTGATCTCCAAAAGTTCACTTATTTGGGAACCTCCAATTTGTAGCCTACTCCCCATACTGTCGTAATCATCGCAGCAGCTTCTGTCGATACCTTGTTAAGCTTCTCGCGCAGACGCTTGACGTGAGTGTCCACTGTACGGAGATCTCCAAAAAATTCATAATTCCAAACATCCTTTAGCAATTCTTCACGGGAAAACACCTTATCCGGTGAAGAAGCCAAATAATGTAATAATTCATATTCTTTTGGCGTCAAACTAATTTCCTGTCCCCCAGCTGTAACACGGTGGGCATCATGCTCAATCAAAAGATGCGGAAATACGATGCTGTTGCTTGGATTTGTTTCTTTTGACAAATAAGCTGTCGCTGATGAACGGCGCAAAATCGCTTTAACCCGGTAAATAACCTCTCGAGGGCTGAATGGTTTCACAACATAGTCGTCTGCTCCAACCTCAAAGCCCTGAACACGATTGATTTCTTCGCCTTTTGCCGTCAGCATCAGTATCGGGGTGGATTTCACTTGGCGCAGACGAGAACATACCTCAACACCGTCTATGCCTGGCAGCATGACATCCAACAGAACCAGACCGTAATCTTCGTTGGTCGCCTTCCGAAGAGCTGTTTCTCCATCCTCAGCTTCATCGATTTCATATCCTTCTTTTTCAAGATACATTTTCAGCAAGCGCCTAATGCGTTCTTCATCGTCTACCACCAAGATGCGATTTCCATGCTCTGTCATCGGTAACAACTCCTTCATTATCATAGGGAAAATCAGAACGGTCCTCATCCATGTCAATCGAGGACCCTTCTGAATTTATTATCACAATCTGTATTACATTAACATATTAATCCGTTCCGGCATAGGAATGGAGGCCTGCAATAATCAAATTGACGCCAACCAGTGTAAACATAACAACTATGAAGCCGATTACGGTAAGCCACGAAGACTTCTTGCCCTGCCATCCTTTGGAGAGACGCAGGTGCAAATATACACTGTAGAAGAGCCAAGTAATGAGAGCCCATACCTCTTTCGGATCCCAGCCCCAAAAACGTCCCCACGCAATATCAGCCCAAATCATTGCAAATATAAGTCCGCCGAGAGTAAAGATCGGGAAACCGATTGCGATGGCACGGTAACTGATTTCGTCCAGATCATCCGGATCCAGCTTGTTCAGTACCGGTTGAATAACCTTGGCAATTGGTCTGCGAATGACAAGTCTTAACAGCCCGTATAAGATAATGCCGCTAACTACTGACCACACTACAGTATTAAACTTACGACCCGCATTAACGCCGTGCATCCATGAAGGTGCTTCAAACAGCGGGGACTTCATCCCAAGGAATGGCTGCATGCTAATCGTCTCACTGTTGTAAGGTGCAACCAGTGGAGGCATATCATAATCCACTTTTACTATTGTACTAGTTTCTGTCGCAGGGTCAATATTTGTCTGGTTAAACTCGGCATGATAACCTGCAGCCCGGAAGCTGTATACCGATACAATAAAGCCAAGCAGAACAACAATGGAAAACATGCACAATTCAAGCCAACGCTGCTCACGGCGTGATTGTTTGTCCTTTTCGTTAAAATTGACCGTTCTTAGCAGATACATTAAACCCGCCACAAAACCTACAGCGAAGAATGCATCACCGAGCGCAGCCAAAGTAACATGAATGCCAAGCCAATAGGATTTCAAAGAAGGAATAAGCGGCTGCACTTCCTGCGGAAACACGGCAGCATATGCCATAATCAGAATGGCGAGCGGTAGTGCGAACAAACCGAGCATCGATTTTTTATAAAGAAAATACAATACCAGAAATGCAATCATGATCGCCATTGATAGGAACGTCATAAATTCATACATGTTACTCACAGGTACATGACCTGCTCCCGCCCAACGGGTAAAGAAGTAAACCAGATGACAAATCAGGCCTATGGTAGCTGTAACGAATGCAATCTTACCCCATTTCGTTACGTGAGCCTCCGGATCCCTTTTTCTAAATCGCTTTCCCAATACGGCCATGCCGTAAAAAGTAAACGACAAACAATAAAGTATAAACGCAACAATAAAAGCGTTGCTGCTAAAATCCACTAGACTCATGGTTTACTCCCCCTGTTATTCTCCAATGACTTCTCATCCACTTCGATGTCCATTTGCTTGAGTACTGCCGATATTTCCCGACGCAATACGAACCAGTTCTTATTCGTATGCGCTCCCAAGGTCAGTACTCCGTTATCGATACGCAGCCATATCCGGCGATGCTGAAAATAGAAGCCCATGATCAGACCTAGCATGCCTATTGCGGCTCCAATCCAGATAAACGGCATCACTCTATCAATACGTACGTTTAGGTAGGTGATGGATTCGGATAAATCGACATCCTCCATGCTTTTCACTTTCATGTTGAGAGGCATCGTTCCTCCAGCTAACTGGCTATTAAGCGCATCTTGTTGGAAACGTTCTTTATCTATTTGTTTCGGGAAGTAAAAATACTGAATTCCGCTCTCTGGCAGATCAGGTCCATGAATCTGGAACAAAAACGCCGGGGCATTCGGATTGGATGACAAATTTACAGGTTCACCTTTGTCGTTCAAGCCGAAGTCCGAATATTTATATTTTAGCTTGAGTGTATACGGTCCAACCTTATATTCTCGCTCCGGATCTCTAATGTTCAGATTAAACTTGCCATACTCTTCACCCGTCTTCATATTTAGAAGCACTGGAGATACGGAGCGAAGAACCGGAGTCAAGTCATAGTCAAACTGGTATGCCTTAAGTCCGTTAAAATTCAGTGGATCGTTTACATGAATCGTGTGACGGGCGACTTCTTTCAGCTGAGGCTCTTTGGTGAGATCATCACAGTCGGTTTCACACATATAAAGAATGGCCTTCGTTTCAAATTCTTTAGGTAACACTTTACCCTTCCCTTTGAACTCATCAGGCAAATCATCTTCTGTATAAAATTCGACGGAGAAATCATCATTTTTCAAGTAATAGCTCGTATCCGGAATTTTTTTCGCTTCGCCTTCAGGAAATCCGATATGGGCGTCCATATGCATTCCAGGCAAGCCTCTTGCAAGCACAGCCAGAAGAAATACAATTAGACCGATATGAAGAACGTACGGCCCCCAACGGCTGAAACGCTGCTTCTCCGCCATCAATGTGCCTCCGTCGGTACGGACACGGTACCCTCTTTTGCGGATAAGAGGTTTAACGCGCTCTACCCATTCCGCTCCGTCTCCAGACACCTGTGTCTGATAAGATACCTTCTGACGTGTAAGGAAAGACATATGTTTCGGTATCTTCTGTCGGCTCAGCGCTTTATACAGCGGCAAAACCCGGTCTAAGCTACAAATGACAAGAGAAGCACCGATCATTACCAGCAGCAGCACAAACCACCAAGACGTATATGTATGAGAAAGACCAAGCAGATAATAAATATGTCCCAATTGTCCATACTCTTGCTTGTAATAGACAGATGGGTCGATGTTCAGAAACGAACTTTCCTGTGGATAGATTGTACCCAGCATGGAACCGACCAACGTCAGTATAATCAAGTAGATAGCAACTTTGACGGACGAAAAAAAGTTCCAGACCCGGTCTATGACTCCCGGATTTGACTTTTGTGAACGGCGCGCCACACCGTCATACCGCATTTCCAGAATCGGTTGAGCATCCGCTTCCTCGGTCAACGGCTTTCCGCAGGCTTCGCACAACACAGTGCCTGGCGGATTCTGATGTCCGCATTCACATTTGGTGTTCGTTATTAATGGCTTTGATCCTAAGCTCATTTAGCATTCACCAACTGTTCAATTTGTTTGTCAAGGGTGCTCAAGTCCAGCTCTCCGATTGTAATGTTAACGATTTCGCCTTTAGACGACACAAAATAAGTTGCCGGCATAGCGCCAACTTTATAGTCACCTACGGCCTCACGGTTCGGATCCATCAGTATAGGGAATTTTACGCCGGTCTGATTAACAAAATTTTCTACTGTCATTTTGTCTTCCCCAGCATTTATACCTATAACTTCGACTCCCTCGCTCAACCATTTTTCCCGCTGGGCCTGGAGGGCAGGCATTTCTCTCACACAAGGCGGACAGTACGTTCCCCAGAAGTTAATGACCTTAGCTTTGCCGTCATAGTCCTTCAAGGTATGCACTTTTCCGTCGAGTCCTAACAGTTGAAAGTTAGGAGCCTTGTCGCCCTCCTTGGGAATTCCATCATTACCCATAACAACGGTAGCCACAGCATAAGCACCCAAAAGAACAATAACCAACAGTATGATGATTTGAACCGTTTTTTTTGATTTGCCCATTTTGAGAAGCAGCATCCTTTCTATGACATTCATCATATCGTTCGCAATAGGTGTGAACATCCTATGAACAATTATAACGAAATTTGTCATAAATGCCGCATTCCAATTTGAATATTATGTGTCAGGTTTTAACTTTTTCTTCGCTTGCTTCCTTCCGGTTTGGCCGACTTTGCCATCTGCCGCAGCGTGTTGATTTCGTCCGCTGTCAAATGACGGTATAGGCCACGCTTCAGGTTTTGCAGCAGTAAGTCACCATACGAAATCCGTTTTAGACGAATAACCGGATGTGATATCGCTTCGAACATACGGCGTACCTGACGGTTGCGCCCTTCATGTATCGTAATGGAAATGACGGACTGTTTATTATCCGGATCAACATCCTTATACTCAACCTCAGCGGGCGATGTCATGCCGTCTTCCAGCATCACGCCCTGACGCAGCTTGTCCAGTTCGGTACCGTGCGGCACCCCTTTGACCGTCGCCAAATAGGTTTTAGGCACGTGATATTTCGGATGGCTGAGCAAATTCGCAAATTCTCCATCGTTCGTAAGCAGCAAAAGGCCTTCCGTATCATAGTCTAGCCGCCCGATCGGATACACGCGTTCTTTCACGCCCTTAAGATAATCCGACACGATTTTGCGGCCTTCCGGATCGGAAGCGCTTGTGATGACACCTTTTGGTTTGTTCAGCATGATATAAACCTTTTTCTCATTCTTGATCGGTTTGCCTGCTACCGTGATCATATCTTGATCGGGATCCGCTTTCGTGCCGAGCGCGGTTACGGTCTCCCCGTTTACCTGCACCTTTCCTTGCAAAATCAATTCTTCGCACTTGCGACGGGATGCTATCCCTGCTTGTGCCATAATTTTTTGTAATCTCTCCATGTTCGTTAGGTCACCTCATCCTAATGATACCCATCGACAGGATAAATCACAAGCGCGTTCCAAGGAAAATATGCTCCAGGGCAAGTTTCAGAATGTGGAAACAAGTACAGCGGGGAAATCGAATAGAGTCTGGACAAATCGGAAATGATCTTGCAGGCAGTAAAAAGCTGTACCTTTTGCTCGATATTCATGGCATCATAATCCCGGTTGAAATCACCTTCCAGGCAAATGTGTATCTGCTCAGAATGTTTAAGCACAGGCGAAACGGAGACAGACCCATCTCTTTGAACAGTAAAATCCCATCTCTCTTTATTATGATCCTGTTCACATGCAGAGTGGTGTATGACAAAACCTTCAAATTCCATATCATCACCTCATTGCCTTTCTGGATGTATCAGTATATGATGGCATTCGAGCTGAGGGTATGGACATTCATCCCTATAACAACACAAGCGTAAACGGCTTCTCCATTTTTAACGGCATTACGTTTAGCAAAAGAAATTTAAGCCAAGTATGCAATATGAAATTTATACTTTCTAAAATTTAAAAAGCCCGTTTATCCGAAGACAAACAGGCATACAGCGATAGCAGCAATAAATCCGACCACATCTGAAAATAATCCAACCTTTAAAGCATAACGCCCGTTACGGATACCTACCGCTCCAAAATACACGGTCAACACATACAGGGTTGTATCTGTACTCCCCTGGATTGTGGAAGCAATCCGGCCAACCATGGAGTCCGGGCCATATGCCCGAATCAGTTCTGTTGTATAGGCCAAGGATCCTGTACCTGTAAGCGGACGCAAAATACCTAAAGGTAGTATTTCACTGGGAACACCGAGCCATTGTAAAAAGGGGGCTGTCCATCCAACCATAAATTCCAAAGCTCCGGATGAGCGGAAAACGCTAATGGCCACCATCATGCCAACCAGATGCGGAATGATCGATATTGCGGTTGAGAAACCGTCCTTTGCTCCTTCAACGAATGATTCGTATACGGGTACCTTTTTCGTATAGGCGTATAACGGGATAAACGCGATAATGACCGGGATTGCCCATGCGGATATTGAATTGATCCACGCCAGCACCTATCCTCACCCTTTCCCGCTAACATTTGCACTAAGACCATTACCGGCACCGGGCGGCTTTGTGCGCCGGATCGTGAGTGCTCTAAACCAGCGGTCGGCAGCAATGGCCGCCAAAGTTGCGACCGCCGTAGCAAGCAGTGTGGTGCCAACAATCTCCGCAGGATTGGCAGATTGATAGTTCATCCTTATGGCGATCAATGTTGTCGGAATAATTGTAATGCTTGCTGTGTTTAGCGCCAGCAAGGTGCACATCGCTGGAGTCGCCGTATCTTTATCCGGGTTCAGCTTTTGAAGTTCCTGCATAGCCTTGATTCCCATAGGTGTTGCTGCATTGCCAAGCCCGAACAGATTGGCGCTCATATTAGACAATATGTACCCCATAGCGGGGTGATTCTTAGGCACGTCGGGAAATAAAAAGCGAACGAGTGGGCCCATGAGCTTAGCCACCTTGGCCAGCATACCAGAGTCTTCAGCCAGCCGCATCATCCCGAGCCAGAAGACAAGAACACTGATCAATCCAAACGAGACCGTCACACCCGTCTGAGCTCCATCAAAAGCGGCTTTTGTGACACTATCGATATTTCCGTTAACCGCGGCGAAAATAAATCCGATGAGGATCATCCCCATCCATATCACATTGATCATTTCTCTCTCCCCCATTTCTTTCCTGCTCCCAAGCTCCTCTCCCTGAAGCTCGAAACTGCTAGTTAGCTCCTCTAAACATCAATCTCAGAATTTGACCTGCAGCCTGCCACAGTGAATCTTTACTATTGTTACCTGCCAGAGTCGTCGTTTCCCTCTGATTGGTAATATACTCCTCAGGCAGTCTGCTTCCTTCCACAAAAACAGGTACCTGACCAATCATCTTCCCATCCAATGTAAACTCTACGAATCCCCGAAGCCCAAAGCTTAAATCAGGATCGCTTCGTTTATCCAGCACAAGCTTTTTGATTATTCGTTCCTCTTCGCCCTTCGCAAGAGCGTATGAAAATCCAGTCCCGGTTACAAGGGAATATCCCTGAAGCTTCTGCCCTTTTACAGTTAACTGCGTTATAGGATAGTGGGCAAAACCGTAATCCAGCATTTTGGAATGATCATTCCAATCGTTACCGTCATTCAGTGTCACTGCCGCAATCTGCTGGCCGTTACGAGTGGCCGAGCTGACCAGGCAGCGAAAAGCCTTTTTCGTGTATCCCGTCTTTACGCCATCCGCTCCTTCGTAAAAACGGAGCATTTTATTTTTGTTATCCCACTTGTAATCCCATTTCTCATTCGGATTTGGTGCGCGCTTTACGGGTGTTTTTACAATTTCACGGAATGTCGGATTTTTCAGCGCATAAGCGGTTAACTTGGCTAAATCATTGGCAGATGAATAGTGCTCGTCATGATCCAGCCCATGAGGATTCATAAAATGAGAGTTGCTGAGTCCAAGCGCAGTTGCTTTCTCATTCATCATAAGCACAAAGCCTTCTTCGGACCCTCCCACATGCTCTGCGATAGCCGAAGCCGCATCATTTCCTGAGCGTAGCATCAAACCGTAGAGTAGATTTTCCAGTGACATTTCCTCTCCAAGTTTCAAAAACAAAGATGAGCCTTCCTTGGCAAACGAATTCTTGGTTACCTTGACCGGATCTTTTAAATTTCCCCGCTCAATAGCTACAATCGCCGTCATGATTTTGGTCAAACTGGCAATTCTGAGACGTTCGTCACCTTTCTTGCTGTACAGTATCCTCCCTGACGTAACGTCGATCAATGTGGCGGCCTGTGCATAGTTTGATGGCGGAACGAGCTTCTCACTTTGAGGTGCCGCATACACGGCTGTCGCCGTAGTGAATAGAAGAACCAAAGATGTTACCCATAAGAACATTGACCTGACTGAAAAAAGGTTATGTCGATTCATAAATTTTATCCTCCGGTGATCAGAAATCTTGTACAAGTATATGCAGAAATGGTCGGGGGTATGTCCATCTGCCGAATCCGATCCCCTTTCTACCCATAAGTTCGGTCGTGAAAGAACAACAAAGATCCCTTCCGGTCTGATCGGAAGGGATCTGGCGAACAGATTAGTTCGAAGTCTGCGCTGCGTTTTGGGAAGAACTAGAACTATTGGATCCACTCTGAAACATCGATTGAATTTGCTCGAGAAGATAAGGGGTCGCATCAATCATACGTTCGAACAGATGCGTCTGGTTATCCAATGGAACGATATGAACGCCTTCCTTGCCAACAACGAGAAATGCGATAGGTCGAATGGAAACACCGCCACCGCTACCACCGCCGAAAGGGAGTGAGCTCTGTTGCTGCTTGTCTCCACCCGTATGGCCGCTGCTGCCATTTTGCGTATTGTAGTCACTACCGCCTGCTGCAAAACCGAATGCCACTTTACTAATCGGAAGGATTACAGTTCCATCTGGTGTATTAACAGGATCGCCAACGATGGTGTTAACATCAACCATGGCTTTAATGTTTTCCATTGCTGTTTGCATTAACCCTTGAATCGGGTGATTTGACATGATGACTCCTCCTCTGCTGGTGTAAAAAATAAGGGCTTCCCTGCACTTTTATCAGTTTGCACGTATGATCGAAGTAATATGTATTCGTTTAAAAGCTGACCGCAACAAAAAATGTAATAATACAAAGACGCCCCTTACGAAAAGGGGCGCCTCAATTTAAGATGGTTTTTTGCTTTCTAACTACACATTATTTTACTTATTTATCTCCACTTCAACATCCCTTACTTTATCTGTGTACGTATAGAAGCCCGGATTGATCTGGATATCACTGTTTTTAGGGATATTCTTGTAAACCTCTACTTTTTTGCTAATCGAATTCGGTCCAGACGGATTACTTTCCGGATACACAAGAGAATCTGAGCCGGATACTTTTAGTGTGGATTGACTTATTCCCTTAAAAACAGGTGATGAAGATTCCGATTCTACAACCAAATCTTCTCCTTGCCGGTAATAAGTGTACACAATGTCGAAGCCTTCTTTCATTTGAACGATCGCCTTTTGTTTCTCGAGACCTGGATTTAGGAGTTGTATCCAGTTTTTCGAGGTATCACGATTTGTCACATCTGCACCAGAAAGGATAAGCGTCATTGGAACACTTGACCAGTCTTTGTACCATTCTGGTGATTCAAATGTAAATAGCTTATCCGTTGTGCTGTACTCTCCATTTACTTTATTAAAAGAGCTGCCGCCTTTAAGTAATTGCTCTCCTGCCCTCAATTCAACGTTATTAAAATATACCCGCCCAAACGGGTTTGAACCTTTCTCTTCTCTCGTAAACGGAATCTCGATACCCAAAGGTGTAATATTGATTTCGCTGAGTGTCATGCCGGTCTGCTCCAGCAACCTCTTATCGGACCGCAGAGCTTTACTATACAATACTTCTCCGGCCTTTTTCCCGTCCACTTCAAACTGAAAACTCCATGTCTCATTAATCTGTTTCGTTTCTTCCAGGTATTTAAAACTAAAATCAGCATTACGCAGCTGTTCATCCGTCAGCTTATAAATATTTTCGTACACTAATTCGTCACCTTCGGGTGGGAGCCCCGATCTGCTTTCCGTTCTTATAACTTCGCCGTTCTGCGACATTTCCATCCGGGGATCCCAGTAGAAAGCATCCTCTTTCAGCGTTGACGACACGGTATATCGGATTGCAACCATTTCTTTATTACGGATCACCGATTTTATTTTGATAGAAGGATACTTGGCAGAATCAATCTTGATTAATTGATCTACGGAGTGACCGTCCCAATTCACTAGGATCTGCTTGGTCTTATAAAACGTAAGATCACTGGCTTCCAACGTATACGTCTTTTGGCTTTCCTTCAGATTATTTTCAAGTCCGAATATCCCCAGTAATTGTCCACTCTCTTCATCTTCTGTGAAATAACCTTTTATCTCCTGTGAACTTCCCTTGTCTTTCAAAATGGCAGTATTCAACTCTACAGTATCGTAATCGGGTTTCTGCGGCACGTCCATGGAAACGAGTATTTTCATCTCTGTTCCGGCGGTAACAACACCATGCAGTGACATGGAGGTGCCGCCGCTCGTATCTTTCAGATCATAACGCTGTCCAAATCCGCTATCCAGCGCTTTATTCACACTGTACGCCCCAAATAAATTGTCCCAATTCAAATTTACGGAAGCGAAGACGGGAACCGTTACGACAAGCAAACAGCAGCTTACGATGAAAGTAGGCACCCATTTTCGTCTTTTAAAAGTCGTCTTTTCTCGCCCTGCCTCAATATTTGATACCGCTTTTCTCCTTGAAACCTCATCGTCAATCAGTTTCCACATTGTCTCCGATGAGGGCTCGTCTTTAAACCCTTTTTTTAGCGCGGAATTCAATTCGCTTTGATGTAATCGTTCCAAGTTGGATCCTCTCCTTTCATTAGAAACGGTTGTTCTTTTTCGGCCATAGCGCGCAGTAATGTCAGACCACGATTGAGCCTTGATTTGACTGTCCCGTTAGGTATATTTAAGGTTCTGGAGATTTCCTGTAATGTTAAGTCCGCTGTAAATCTCAGTATGAGTACAATTCGGATTTTAACGGGAAGCCTCGACAGCCATGCTGCAAACATCTCGGAAGTTTCCATCCCTTCATAAGTATCCTCCACTAGATTAGAGGGATAGGGACGAGACAAGAAATAGTACAGAAGTTCTTTACTGCGTCCGGTTTTTCTACGCTTCAAAATGGTATTACATTCATTTGTGGCAATCCGCATAAGCCATGGCTTCAAAGCTTCTACCTTGGTTCTGTCAGCCAACAGTGCCTTAACAAACACCTCCTGACACACATCCTCTGCTTCAGATGGGTTCTTCAACATATATCTGCATAACCTGTAGACCTGCTGCCCATAAGCTTCGAATAATTCACGGTCATTCACTTGCATTCACCTCCTGTCTGTTTTCTCGACTCTATGACCAACACCTATGTGAAAAGGTTCATTTTTTTCTAGTGAAATTTTCAAATCAATATACGATAACAAACTATTGATGAAACGACAATAAAAAACAGGTATGGAAAAAGACAGCAAAACCAAATAGGCCACCCAAGGATAAATCCTCCGGCGACCTGCTTGGTTTTCTGAAAGCTATCCCTATTTCCCTTAATTCAAAAATCTACTTTTGAGACATCTCCTTCTTAAAATCATATGTTCGTCTTACATATCACGTTGTCCGGTCAGCCTTAAATAAGGTGTTCTGCCAAATCTTCATTCCGCCTTTGACTTTCAATACTCGAATGACAAGTTTCAGTCCGGCACTGATGGCTCTACCACAGGAAATACGGGCTACACAGCTGAAATCGGTCGACAATTGTGGCGGTCCGTTAAACTCAGGTAATACGTGCAGCTCAGGTGTACTTTTCATCCTAAGATGAAAAGATAACCAGCCCAAGATCGTATGTTTCACTCCCCATACAGTACCCGCAGCTACTGCAGTTTCGGCAGCATTATCCAGGGCAAGAGAGGTAGACCAGTGGATCTCCGATAACCTCACATTGGACATCGTGTTTAGAAACCAGGCTTTAAAACCGTCAGTCGCCTGAAACAAATGCCGGTAGTCATTGAATCGAAGCTTCTGGAAATCTGAGTTTTCAATAAAATCTTGGCTGGTCCCTTCATATTGATTAGAGAAATATTTGACTGTGTACTCAATGCCATTATCATTTAGCATAAAAGGCACTTCAATCCGCGCATTCACCAATCCGTACAGCATCCGAATTCTGACAATCGTCCTGTATTCTTTACTTCGAAGTATAAGGTGCACTCGAATCGTAACGGTGGACGCCATAACGAGGATAAGCAGAGCAACCAATATAAGCAGCACCAGTATTAGTAGAATAAGCCATATCCTCACACTGTAACCCCCAAACATTGTTAAACACTCTTGGCTTAGTATGGCAAAATATCCGTAAAATGATTCGAAATGGACAGAAACAAGTAGAAACGACTTCGTTGTCCTTTTCAAAGGGCGACGGCGTTTCTGCGAGAAATATAAGCCAAGTATAAAATTGAATTTTATACTTGGCTTATATTTGCAAAAAAACCTGGGGAAAGCCCCAGGCCCATCGTTTTAAAATTTCAATTTACATCATCAATGGTAAGCTGCTTGCCGTCCAGTTTATCAAACAGCATCTGCGTCTCTTCCTCCAGACTGTCCACATCAGCTTCGAATTGCGAAGGCTCCGGCAAATCCTTGATATTAGCCAGTCCAAAATAGTCCAAAAACGACTTCGTCGTTCCGTAGAGAATCGGTCTTCCGATCGCTTCCGCCCGGCCTACTTCCTCGATCAATCCCTTGTTGGTCAGCGTATGAATCGCCCGTTCGGCTTTCACACCACGTATTTCCTCGATCTCGACTCGGGTGATCGGCTGCCTATAAGCGACGATGGACAATGTCTCAAGCGCTGCCTGTGATAGGGAAGAGCGTGAAGGAGAATAAGCGAGCCTTTCGAAATAAGGGGCATGATCCGCCAGTGTAGCCAGCTTATAACTTCCCGCTATTTGGACGATTTGAATACCTCTATGCTCCTCTTCACAGCTTATCTTCATCTCGTTCAGCGCATCGGTGATCATGTCAGTCGGTTGCTCTGTAATTTCTGCCATTTGTTTAACCGACAATCCCTCCTCGCCGGATAAAAACAGCAGTCCCTCAATAATCGATTTCAGCTTCGGAAAATCCATCAAACCTTACTTCCCCTCTCCACTCCATTACGATGTCATCAAACAACTTCTCTTGAAAGCACCATATTTGTTTCATTTTCATTAATTCCAGAATCGCCAAAAAAGTAACGACAATCTCATGCCTTACCATCTCTTCGTGCAGCAGCCTGGAGAACAGCACTCTACCTCCCGGGCCAACACTTTCCAGAGTCTGTACCACCTGTCTTATCCGATCTTTAACCGATATTTCATCCCTTTGAATACGGGCATACGACGTACGCTTGACCGCTTTGCTGAGCGCCTTCTGAAAGGCGGCAATGAGATCCGAGGTATGTAATCCCTGTACAGGATTCTCCTCAATTACAGGCATGAAAGGGGATAGATCTTCCGGTTCTTTAGAATAGATCAGGCTCCGCTCCCATTCACGTTCATGAAGATGCTGTGCGATTCCTTTATATTTCCGGTATTCGATCAGTCTCTGTATAAGCTCCGCTCTTGGATCCACATCGTCTTCTTCAAAAAAATCAAACTCGTCCATTTCAATAACCGGAGGTTTTGGAAGCAAAAGTTTACTCTTAATTGAAAGCAGTGTGGCAGCCATCACCAAAAACTCACTGGTAATCTCAAGCTCCAACTCCTGCATACTCTGTAGATAAGCCATATACTGTTCGGTAATCTCACTGACGGGAATATCCTGGATGTCAATTTCCGCTTTATCTATGAGATGAAGCAACAGATCCAGCGGTCCTTCAAACGTCTCCAGCTTGTACAATACTACGGTCACGGTGAATCCTCCCGCCAAAAAATAAAATGCAGTGCCCGAAAAAAGGGCACTACATTAAATAAGCACTATTTTAACTGTTTCGTCAAGTTTGCCATCTCAATTGCTGCCATTGCAGAATCCCAACCCTTGTTGCCGGCCTTGGTTCCTGCGCGCTCAATCGCCTGTTCAATATTCTCCGTTGTTACTACGCCGAAAATAGTTGGCACGCCCGTCTTGAGATTGATGGCAGATACACCTTTCGCAACCTCATTACACACATAATCATAATGTGTAGTCGATCCACGGATCACTGTGCCAAGCGTAATGACCGCGTCGTATTTACCGCTTTCCGCCATTTTCTGAGCAATCAGAGGGATTTCAAATGCGCCGGGAACCCACGCTACATCCACCTCATTTTCCTGAACACCGTGGCGTTTCAACGCGTCCAACGCTCCTCCCAGCAGTTTACTGGTAATAAATTCATTGAATCGTCCTACAACAACGCCATACTTTAACCCTTCGGATACGAGATTGCCCTCAAAATAATGTGCCATACTTGTCATCAACCTTTCGGATTGGTTTATTGGTTTAATAGTTCGTTACTTGCTGCTTTGTTCGTTCTGTTCAATATCATCAAACTTCAGCATGTGGCCCAGCTTGGCCTGCTTAGTGTGCAAATAACCGGTATTATCCTTATTCTCTGGCATTTGGATGGGAACACGCTCCACAACTTCAAGTCCGTAGCCCTCAAGCCCTTTAATCTTCCGTGGATTATTCGTCAGTAGCCGGATTTGGCGAATACCGAGATCCTTCAGAATTTGCGCTCCGATTCCGTAATCGCGCAGATCCGCTGGAAAGCCCAGTTTCAGATTGGCATCCACCGTATCCAGCCCCTCTTCCTGGAGCTTATACGCCTTCAGCTTGTTAATAAGTCCGATTCCCCGACCTTCCTGCCGCATGTACAGCAAAACGCCTTCACCCGCTTCATCAATCTGCCGTAAAGCCGCCTCAAATTGTGGACCGCAATCACAACGGTGGGAATGAAATACGTCTCCGGTTAAACATTCGGAGTGTACGCGCACGAGAACTGGTTTATCACCGTTGATATCGCCTTTTACAAGTGCCATATGCTCTTTGCTGTCAACCTCATTCGTGTAGGCGATAGCCTGAAATTCTCCGAAATCGGTTGGCATTCTCACGGAAACCTCTCGATTAACAAGCTTATCCTTTTCATTGCGATAGTGAATCAGATCTTTAATGCTGATCAGCTTCAGATCATTCTTCTGTGCGATCTGGGCGAGATCCGGCAGACGGGCCATGGTACCGTCTTCCTTAATAATCTCGCAGATAACACCCGCTGGATAAGAGCCGCATAAGCGGGCCAGGTCAACCGCAGCTTCCGTATGACCTGCACGGCGCAGAACACCGCCATCTTTTGCAACGAGAGGGAACATATGACCTGGTCTTCGAAAATCGGACGGCACCGCGTTAGGGTCCATAATGCCACGAACAGTTAATGAACGCTCAAAGGCAGAAATGCCTGTGGTCGTATCTTTATGGTCAATGGACACGGTAAACGCCGTTCCGTGATAATCGGTATTTTGAGATACCATCGGTTTCAGATCCAGTTCCTGAGCCCTTGCTTGAGTGATGGGCAGACATACTAACCCCCGGCCTTCCGTGATCATAAAATTGATCACTTCCGGTGTTGCTTTATCTGCAAGTGCGATAAAATCCCCTTCATTCTCCCGGTCCTCGTCATCAACAACAATAACGACTTTTCCTCTCATTAAATCGTATATCGCTTCTTCTATCCTACTAAATTCAAATCGGTCATCCATTGCTGTTCCTCCTTCATTTTCATGGAGATGTAGTAAGGCTTAACTAGGCAAAACCATGCTCTGACAGGTAATCATGACTGATTCCGTTCTTTGATGTTTTGCTTGCAGCCCCTTGAGAGCCGTAATGAAGCAGATGGTCAACATATTTGCCTAAGATGTCGTTTTCTATATTCACCGTATCGCCAGCTTTTTTGTATGCCAACACAGTTTCGGCAAGCGTATGAGGAATAATCGAAACGGTGAAGGAAGAATCATTAACTTTAACGACCGTCAGGCTGATTCCGTCCAGAGTAACCGAGCCTTTAGGTAAGATGTACTTAAACAGATCCAAATTCGAAGGAGCAATCTCATAGACAACCGCATTTTGATCGGAATGAACGCTCCGGATCATCCCAGTGCCGTCAACATGACCCTGGACGATATGGCCTCCGAATCTGGCTCCAGCAGCCATTGCCCGCTCCAGATTTACCTTGCTTCCTCCTTGAAGCTCCTTGAGATTGGTGCTACGGTATGTTTCCGGCATAACGTCCACCGTGAACATGCTCTTCCCGATCGAAGTTGCAGTTAGGCATACCCCGTTGACCGCGACACTGTCGCCAAGCTTCAAATCATCCATTATTCGCACAGCCGATATGCTAAGCACCATGGCTTCGCCTTTGCGACCGATCTGGCGCATTTCACCGATCTCTTCCACCAGTCCTGTGAACATAGGTTTCCTCCTTTCTGGATTGTATCCGTTTTTTGTATTAGCTCAATTTACGGATTCGGACCAAACCGGTATCCCACTGATGCACATATTATCACCCAGTTGTTCGAATTCCACATCGTTCAACGTGATGGCATCACTCATCTGCTCCACTCCGCTAAAGTTGAAGCTTGATGGGGCACCCAAGCCGCCGACAATCTTTGGAGCCATAAAAAGGACCACCTTATCCACAAGCCTTTCTTCAAGCATGGATCCGTTCAGAGTGCCGCCTCCCTCCAGCAGGATAGAGCCGATCTGCTTCTGACCTAATAGGTCCATTGCAAGCTTTAAGTCTACCCGGGGACCTTCGCCGCAGGAAATCACTTCGACTCCTATTTCTTGGAGTGCCTCCCGTTTCTTCGGATCGCCCTGCCCCGTTGTTAAAATTAGTGTTGGAGCTGCCCCGTCATGAAGCATTTTGCTTTTGAGCGGGATTTTCAGCTTGGAATCCACCACAATTCGTATTGGATTCAGCCCTTCAACCGGCAAGCGGGTCGTAAGTTCCGGATCATCTGCTATGACGGTAGATACACCGACCATAATTGCTTGATGCCGATGCCGGAGGGTGTGAACCCTATCTCTGGCTCCTTCATTGGATATCCATTTGCTATCACCGGTTTTGGAAGCGATTTTGCCATCCAATGTGCTTGCCGTTTTCAGCGTGACATAGGGCCTACCTGTCGTTATAAACTTCATAAATGGCGCGTTCAGCTTGCGAGAACGCTCGCTCAGAATCCCTGTATCTACCTGGATTCCAGCACCTTGCAGGATTTCAATTCCCTTGCCTGCAACGAGAGGGTTGGGATCTTTACTCGCAATAACGACCCGCTTGACACCTTCCGCGATCAACCTTTCACTGCACGGAGGCGTCTTACCGAAATGACTGCATGGCTCCAGTGTTACATAAACCGTACTGCCAGAAGCTTTGGCTCCCGCCATTTGGAGTGCATGCACTTCGGCATGAGGAGCACCTCTTTCCAGATGCGTACCCATCCCGATAAGCCTGCCATCTTTCACAATGACACACCCAACTACCGGATTGATACCCGTCTGTCCTTGAGCCCGCTCTGCCATTTCCAGTGCTAGTGACATATAAAATTCATCATTCATCATATCCATCAACAATATTCGCCTCCCCTCACAACGAAGTTTCGACTGGCAAGCAACTAGGTCGAACCGGGTTCAACATTCCTACCCGGAATGTTGTCCGTTTTGCACAAAAAAGCCCTGTCCGGATCATATAATCCAAACAGGGCTTTGATTTAATTGGGAGAATAAATGTATAGTTCGGACAGAAACAAACAAGACATGCTGGTTATAACCAAAGAAGAGCATCAACTGTACTGCTTAAAAGGCAATACCATTGGTCGCACACACTTTGTGAAAACCTGCACATATCAAATATTACTGTTCCTATCAGACTATACCGCAAAAATAAGCGATAACTCGCCTTCTCTCCTTCTCCCATCCAGACTATACTGTCGGTCCCGGATTTGCACCAGGTCCACCGCATATACTTACGTATATCCGGGTCACGGACTAAGTCCGCAGTGATAAGCTTTTGCATAGGCTTTACGCTTCTTCACCACGTCCATCACCGCCGGTAGGGAATTTCACCCTGCCCCGAAGGATCGATCATTATTAAATTTTATCCTTACATGTCCTTGATACCGCTAGATTTCCTACAGTTATTTATGATTCCTACCAAAATCCCACGAATAACTCTAGTCATCTAAGTGGTAACATGAAAAAAGCTTATCACTCAATAAGCAAAAAAGCAAGGGTTGATAACTTACTTTTCTATAGTGATTATCTTACCATTAGACAAACAACCTTTTCTCATTTATCCATTAATTACCTAGACTGCAGTTCGTTAGACATAGTACTATACTCCTATTGCAATAAATAGGGAGGTTTTTCCATGAAATTAAAGAAATCAATAATACTAGCCATTATTGGTTCTGTATTGTTTTCGCTTGGTCAATTAATGTATCTGATACTACAGTGGTTTGAACCATCTAATTATTATTTCTTTTTTGATTTTTACCGTGCTCTAGATTGGACTTATAGAACGATAAATATTTTTAACTTCATCTTCTCACTTTCGATGGTTAATTTATTTGTTTCATTTCTTCTAACACAAAAGAGAGGGAGTGCCCAATAAATTGACTACTGAACTTGAAAAAATTCTACAATTTGACACAGAAGAGCAAATCAATCAAGACATATTTCCAAAAAAGGTGTATCCCGAAAATAATATTTTTCATAAAACACTCCATTATATAGGTGTGTCAATTCTTGTAATATCATTTATTGTTGGTATATTAATTGCAGTAGAAAAAGATGGACGTGATATTTCTTTTTCACTTGTTACAGCTATAATATGGTGGGCTAGTGGTTTTATAAGTGGAATTACTTTTATGGCTTTCGGTGAAATTGTTAAAATCCTCCATGATATTCGAGGTAAATTTCATTAATTAATTTCGACCAGTTGTTAAAGCAACTGGTTTTTTTATGTACGAATCAAAAAAACAACCTCCCTGCCGTTATGTAGATAACGATTTGGGAGGTTGTCCATCATTTTGTATTAAGCTTCGAATACTTTAACTTCTTTCATTTTGTCGCCTGGTTTTACACTGTTTACCAGTTCCATACCGCTTGTCACTTTGCCAAATACCGTGTGAACGCCATCCAAGTGAGGCTGTGGACCGTAGCAGATGAAGAACTGGCTGCCGCCAGTGTTACGACCTGCATGCGCCATGGACAATACGCCCGTTTCATGCTTGGTTGTGTTAGTAGCCGTCTCACAGTCGATTGTATAGCCAGGACCACCTGTACCATTACCTGTTGGGCATCCACCTTGAGCTACGAAGCCCGGGATTACACGGTGAAAGCTAAGTCCGTTATAAAAACCACTGTTAGCCAATTTTTCAAAGTTAGCTACAGTATTAGGCGCTTCTTCAGGAAAAAAGTCAATTTCCACTATTCCGCCGTTTTCCAATTCGATTGTACCTTTTTTCATTTCTCTTCACTTCCCTTAGTATATTGTTCGATCAATGACATTCCAATCAATTCCATTCCCATGTCTTGATTACGTTCCCATTGTATCTTATTTGCAACATCTGTTGCAAACAGGTTGGCCAAAAGAAAAACGTCTATCGACGTACCTCAAAGGAGACAGACCACGTTTAGCGTTGTTTTTCTTGCGAGATAAAGTTGCAGTTACTCAGAAAAAAAAGGATCCCCCTTTACAGATGTAAAGGAGAGATCCTTGTTACGGGTAGATCAATATATCTAGCTCAATACGGTCTGCTTGTTGATTCGCACAGGCACCACGTCGTGACTAACGATGTCTTCGAGACTCTCGCGACGAACGACCAGATCGCCAATACCATCTTTAACGAACACAACCGCCGGCTTGCGGATCCGGTTGTAATTGCTCGCCATTGAATAGTTGTAGGCTCCTGTACAAGCAACGGCTAGCAAGTCGCCGGATTCAACTTTGGGCAACTCCACATCCCAGATTAACATATCGCCGCTTTCGCAGCATTTCCCTGCGATCGAGACCTTCTCTTCAACCGGATCATTCGCCCGATTAGCGAGAAGTGCTTCATATTGGGATTCGTACAGCGCAGGACGAGGATTATCTGTCATGCCTCCGTCAACTGCGACATATTTACGCACACCCGGAATATCCTTGCTGGTTCCTACCGTATACAGGGTTGTTCCTGCATCGCCTACGATACTACGGCCCGGTTCAACCCAAATCTCAGGAAGTTCAGGTGCAATGCCTGCAAAATATGTCTTGACTGCGTCCGTGATCGCCTTAACATACTGTGATACATGAAGTGGAGTATCCCCATCCACGTAACGGATACCAAAACCGCCGCCGAGGTTTACCACGCTGAACGTCACGTTCAGACCTTCTTTAACAGAGCGTGAAAATTCAGCTACACGCTGAACCGCCATCTGGAAGCCTTCCACTTCGAAAATCTGTGATCCGATGTGGGAGTGCAATCCCAGAAGTTCAAGATTTGGTTGAGACGCAGCAAGTTTCACCGCTTCATAAGCTGATCCGTTACCAATGTCAAATCCGAATTTAGAATCGGTTTGACCTGTGGAGATGTATTCATGCGTGTGTGCTTCTACACCAGGAGTTACGCGAAGCAGAATCTTCACTTGACGCCCCTTCTCAGCCGCAATAGCCTGCAGCAAATGAAGCTCGACCTCATTGTCTACTACAAAGCAGCCAATATGGGCATCCAAAGCCATTTCGATTTCATCTGGTGTTTTGTTATTGCCGTGAAAATGAATCCGTTCCGCGGGGAATCCCGCTTCCAGTGCCGTGTATAGCTCTCCGTCGGATACAACATCAAGGGACATCCCCTCTTCTTCCACCAGACGGCACATAGCCATCACACAAAAAGCCTTGCTTGCATAAGCCACCTGATATTTCAAGCCTGAAACCTTGAAAGCGTCGATATATTCCCTGCAGCGGTTACGAACCGACTGCTCGTCTACAATATAAAGAGGGGTTCCGAACTGTGCTTTTAAATCAGCAGTATCGCACCCGCCAATTTCTAGATGTCCCCGTTCATTAATTCTGCTAGTACCGTGTAAAAACATCCCACAATTCCTCCGATCAATATTTACAAAATTAAATTATCGAATAATTGTTCACAGTATAGCAGACAACGAAACGTAAATAAAATGGATTTTTCAACATAACCTTTGTGTTATTTGTTATTGCTTTCTTTTGGGACTCATTTCAGCCCCCATCTTACTGCTATCCCTGGTCTTGTTCAGAGCCAGACGTGTTCTGGAATAAAGCAGCGGCTTACGAAACAATATCTCCCCCATCGCCTTTGCATTAAATGGTATAAAAGGCCATAAGTATGAGGAGTTATATGACCGGTGTGTGGTCAGCATCAGAATGAATAGCGTCGTACCAATCACGAACCCTTTTACCCCAAACATCGCTACTGCTATAAGTAGTGCAAGACGTACGACCCGGTTAGCTAACCCTAACTCATAACTCGGTGTCGCAAACATACCGATCGCGGCAACCGACATATACAGTATCACTTCGTTAACAAACAATCCCGATTTAACGGCAATGTCCCCGATGAGGATCGCTGCAATCAATCCCATGGCAGATGCCAGAGGAGTTGGTGTATGAACAGCGGCAAGGCGCATCAAGTCCACCCCGAATTCGACGATTAAGAACTGTATAATAATTGGAATTTTACCCGTTTCCTTTGGTCCCAATATATCGAGATACGGCGGTTTCAGTTCAGGATGTATGACGAGTAGCATCCACAGCGGCAAAAGAAACATCGATGCGAATATACCGCCGAAACGAATCCAGCGCAGGTAGGTGCCCATAAACGGCGTCTGTCTGTTTTCTTCGGCATGCTGGCACAGGTCAAAAAACGTTGTCGGCATAATCATCACGCTTGGTGAGGTGTCTACCATCACCACGACTCTGCCTTCGAGCAGGTGTGAGGCGACCACGTCAGGCCGCTCTGAATAGCGGACCAGCGGATAAGGATGCCAGCCTTTATTAACAATAGCTTCTTCCAACTGTTTGTCTCCGAGAGGCAGCCCTTCCATATCGAGTTCTTGAATTTTGTGGCGAATGGCCTCCACCTGATCCCTGTCGACAATATCATCTATGAAAATAATACACACGTCGGTTTGAGTACGTCGTCCCACCTGCATGGCTTCACAATGGAGTCCCGGATCCCGTATACGGCGCCGGACCAGATTAATGTTCGTAACTATAGATTCAGTAAACCCGTCCCTAGCGCCGCGCACAACCCGTTCAATATCGGGCTCTTCAGGAGACCTTGTAGGATATTTTCTCGTATCCAGCAGAATGGCTGTATGTTCACCTTCAAAAAAAACGACACACAAACCCGTGAGTATATTATTAATCGCTTCACTTAGTTTATTAATCTCCTCCACCTGAACATAAGGAATATACTGGTTCTTGATCGAGGAAACGATATGATTGCCTACATCCTCCGGTGTCAAATAGGTAAAACGATCTAAAATTTCCGTCAATACCACATCATTGGTAAACCCATTTATAAACAACAGTCCCGTTTTTCTGCCGGCAATCGTCATTTCACGCAGGACGACGTCAAAAGAAACGCCAAGCCCCACTACCTCTTTCAAGATTCCCTTCAGATCTTTCAGATTGCCGGGTATTTCATCCGAGCCCTGCCAATACATTACAGATTCATGGGTGTTGTCAGAGGATTCGGCATTTCTTTTATTGACTAACTCCTTCTCTTCAAGTGACTTTTTGACAGAAGGAGGAACTACCGGAATACTCTCCTCTCCATAACCTGTTGATCCCGTCTTATCAGCCATTTACTTTACCCCCTTATTGCCATCCACTTTACTGTCGGTAAACAAACCAATCGAATAGAGACCCTGCAACTTTGCCGGCTACCATCGCCATCAACAAACCCAATAAATAACCAGTCAACTTCAGCCGCTTGGCCAAGATTGGCAGAACATTCAACACTTCGGTCAGAGCCGCTGCTAGCATACCAACAAACACACCGCAAAACAGTCCGATGATCGTGCTGATCACAGGCCCCAAGGATGTTTTCCACATCCAGAAATCAGCGATCGTTCCAATTAACGATCCTGTAATCAGAGCTCCTTCATACCAGTGGACACGATCATAGGTCCATGTTAATTGCGATAGTCTCGGTACAATATCAAGGACAATAATGAGCGCAATAACACCCCCGCCAACTGCAATTCCACCCGCAACCCCGAGAAGTAAAGAAATCAACTGCTGCATCAGGGTGATCATCGTTTTCCCTCTGGCTTTCTCTTTTGCTTCGTCTTTGCCATCTCTACTGTTCTCATCTTCCTGTATTCTTCAGCAACAACAAATTGATCAAGGTTCTCCTGATATAGATACATCTCAACCTCAAGCGGTGTTGGCTCCTCATTCCATTTCTTTTTGAATAAATGGTTGAAGAACACCGTCATCCCGAATCCGATCCCTAATGAATAGGCAATCTGAAACAAATAGGGATGCTCATCCCGTTGTCCTGTTACCATCTCGACAATTCGGATATGCACCTCCAACATGTTTACGTCAGCGTGGAAGTTCATAATGGTCAGAGCAGAGCCAAAAAACAGAAGCAGCCAAATAATCGGAAACCAAAATCGGGATGGCTTGGCAGAGGGGCCGATAAGTTCCACTAATGTATAGTGATTTCCCATCGGTTCAATGTGCACTTCCGGAATGAGTTGTCGAATCTTTGGAATGATCTGAATCAAGTCCATCAGAAGCCTGTTGCCGTCCTGATCTTTGGGGTGAACGAGCGGCAAGCCACGCAGTTTCTCTTCCCATTCCGGGTCGCAAATAATAAAAGCAACATCTCCGAGTTTGACGGTCTGATCTCTGGGCAGGCGGATACGGCTCCGTAATTGCAGAAACACCGTCGGAGTGGGATTGGCTTTCATCCGGAACACTCCTTTACTGCTAAATTACCGTTAGTATGGTAAATGAATGCTCATCCTACTCTTTTTTACCTTTCCATATGCAGGCAGCACAAAAACGCCGCTCCTCAAGGAACGACGTTTCAGGCTCAGTAACTGCTGCACTACTGCGCTATCTGGTTACGGATACTTTGTAATATTTTCTTCTCAAGCCTTGAGACCTGCACCTGCGAAATGCCAAGACGACTGGCCACTTCAGACTGAGTCTGATCACGGTAATACCGCAAATAAACAATCAGCCGTTCGCGTTCAGACAAGCCTCCAATCGCTTCATTCAGTGCTAGCTTATCAAACCAGCGTTCCTGGGATTCGTCCGCAATCTGATCCATCAGAGTAATGGGATCTCCGTCGTTCTCGAATACCGTTTCATGGATGGAAGTTGGCGGCTTGTTCGCCTCTTGGGCGAAGACCACTTCCTCTGGTGTAACGCCGAGCTCTTCTGCCACTTCCTTAATCGTTGGCAGGCGATCCAGCTGTTTGGAGAGCTCGTCCCGCTTTTTCCTAACTTTATTAGCCATTTCTTTTAACGAACGGCTTACCTTTAGCGTACCATCATCACGTAAAAAACGCTGAATTTCCCCAATAATCATCGGTACGGCATACGTCGAGAACTTCACGTCATAACTGAGATCGAATTTGTCAACGGATTTCAGAAGACCGATACAACCGATCTGAAATAAATCCTCCGGCTCGTAACCCCGGTTCATGAACCGCTGCACAACCGACCAGACAAGACGAATATTACAGTTTACAAGCGTATCCCGGGCAACTGTGTCTCCGCTTTGGCTAAGTGCTATCAGACGTTTAACCTCCGCGTCGTCCAAATAAGTCTGCGAAGTCTTCTTCACATCGGCATCCATTTGTCCAACCCCTAATTATATAAAGCTTTCTTGGATTCGATCCGTTTTTTCATTTTGATCGATGTACCGGTCCCCGGCTCACTGATGACATCAAATTCGTCCATAAAGTTCTCCATGATCGTAAAGCCCATCCCTGAACGCTCAAGTTCAGGCTTAGACGTGTAAAGCGGCTGCTTGGCCATTTCCAGATCATCGATGCCATGCCCGTTGTCCTCAATAACAAGAATGATCATATCCCCGTCGATCTCGGCTTCAATCTTCACCACACCCTCCGGGTTGCTGTCATAGCCGTGAATAATGCAGTTTGTAACCGCTTCTGACACGACTGTCTTCAAATCACTGAGTTCATCCATTGTCGGATCAAGCTGAGATATAAACGCAGCCACAGCCACTCGGGCAAAGGATTCATTTTCCGATTTTGCGGCAAACTCCAGAGTCATGAAATTATGCTGCGTTTTCCCTTCACTCATGACACTACCTCCAAACCCGAGAGTGCAGTACCCTCGTTCTCATAAATGGGCATGATCTTAAACAACCCTGACATTTCAAGCAGACGATACACCGGCGCATTAACGTCACACAGAGCCATTTTCCCGCCCTTCTGTTTGATGAACTTGTACCGCCCGAGAATAACGCCCAGTCCCGAGCTGTCCATGAACTCAAGATTCTTCAGGCTGAACACTAGGTGCTCTGTCTGACGGCGCTGGATGGCTTCATCCAGCTGCATCCGGACATGATCGGCGGTATGATGATCCAGTTCCCCAGAAAGTCTGACGATCAGCACATGCCGTTGGTGCTCCATTTCAACATGCAGATTCATGTTTGCTCACTCTCCTCCCTACATGAACAAAGATTTCTACGCCTGCAAAAGACTTTCCTGCCCCCCGACAAAACTAGAAGAAAACCCCTATCAATCTACATGAAACAACTTTCCTGTCGTGCGCTTAAACAATTTCCACCATCCAGCTTTTTTAACATCCGCTGGTGCTTTAAGTTCAAATTCCTTGAGCAGCTGATCTCCTTGATATACCGACAGCTTGCCTACAACCTGGCCTGCGGTTATCGGTGCCTTAATATTTTCTGGAACGGTCACCTCATGACGGAGCTCAGCAGTCTTTCCGCCTTTTTTCACAAGGACGCTGTAGTCCTGTTCAGCCTGGAGCTGCAGCTCCGGTACAGCACCTTTGGAAATTTTGATGTTCCCAAGCATCTCCCCTTTTTTATAGATCGAATGCTTACTGTACTGGGCGAAAGCATAGTCAAACATACGGGAAACTTCACTGTTGCGGTTTTTCGTATCTGGTGCCCCGAGGACGACAGCTACAGTACGAAGACCATCTCGCTTCGCCGTTGCCGAGAGACAAAATTTAGCTTCCGAGGTATAACCGGTTTTGAGACCGTCTGCTCCTGTATAAAAGCGAACCAGCTTGTTCGTATTCACCAGCCAAAATGGCTTTTGAGTATCCTTACGCAAATAATCCTGGTATGCACCTGTGTACTTTGTAATCCCTTCATACTTCAGAAGCTCCCGGCTCATTAAAGCAATGTCATGTGCTGAGCTGTAATGATTCTCTGCCGGAAGTCCATTGCAGTTCGCAAAGTTGGTATCCTTCATACCAAGTTCCGCTGCTTTTTCGTTCATCATCTTAACGAACTCTTCTTCAGAGCCCGCTACTTTTTCCGCCATAGCTACGGACGCATCATTGCCGGATGCCATAGCAATTCCCTTCAGCATCTCTTCAACGGACATTTCTTCACCCGGCTCCAGAAAAATCTGTGATCCTCCCATTGAAGCCGCATAATCGCTCGTCCGCACCTTATCAGTCATTTTGAGCCTGCCGTCATCAATGGCTTCCATCGTCAACAGCATCGTCATAATCTTGGTAATGCTGGCCGGAGGCAGCTTATCATGGCTGTTTTTCTCGTAAATAATGGTTCCGGTATCCGCATCCAACAAAATGGCAGAACGCGCACTTGGCGCGAGCTCACTATCAGATACTCCGGTAGGTTTCTTCTCATCAGCATAGCTTGCAGCAGCTGGTGCAAACACAACACAAAGTGAAAGTATCCCGGCAATAAACGCTTTTTTCAAATCCGTCCCCTCCTAACAATCGTAATGGCATATCCCGCTCATGAAACGGGTCTGTTTCCATTGTCGTCAGGTTAGAAGTAAATTATTCCATATTTTTGGCGGTTTACATGTAAAAACTTGTTATTTTCCTAAAAAAGCCTAATGTGAGATCCAAATGGAGGATTTATCCGATTTCTTCAGGCTTGTCCTTCGGCAAGAGGGATTGGAGGAACGATTCGTACACGGAGCGTCTTACAATAAACAAAGGGGGCGTCCCAGGTCATTGGACCTTTTAGGACACCCCCACAATGGATACCTTACACTAAACTTGTAACCTACATGCTCGGAATGACTGCCATGACGAGACCAAGGAACTTTTCACGCACTTTTTCAGCGGTCTCCATTACTTCATCATGTGATAACGGTTGATCCAAAATGCCTGCCGCCATATTGCTGATACAAGAAATGCCGAGCACCTCCAGACCCGAATGACGGGCGACAATGACCTCAGATACCGTTGACATTCCAACCGCATCAGAGCCTAAAGTACGCAGCATGACGATTTCGGCTGGTGTTTCATAAGTTGGCCCCAGAAGTCCCGCGTAAACACCCTGCTGTAGCGTTATTCCTTGGCTCTCTGCCGTCTCTAAAGCCAGCTTTCGCAAGCGTCGGCTGTACGCCTCAGACATATCAGGGAACCGCACGCCCAGTGCCGGGTCATTCGGTCCGATGAGCGGATTGCGTCCTGTCATATTTAAATGATCCGTAATCAACATCAGATCACCCGGCTCAAAGGAAGTATTAATTCCTCCTGCCGCGTTCGTGACCAGCAGACTCTTTACCCCGAGTTGTTTCATCACGCGTACCGGAAACGCTGTGAGCTCCGGGCCATATCCTTCGTACATGTGGAAGCGGCCTTTCATCAGAACGACTGGCCGATCCTGAATTTTCCCAAGCAGTAGTTCGCCTTCATGCCCTTCTACGGTCGATACAGGAAAATGCGGAATATCACTGTAAGGTATGGATACCGTGTCCTCCAATAAGTCAGCGAGAACTCCGAGTCCAGATCCAAGAATTAGGCCAACCTCCGGCTGCACTCCGCCTTTGCTCCGAATAAATGCAGCTGCTTCTTCAATAATCCCTTGATTTAAGTTACTCATTCCAGCATCTCTCCCCATTATTCATTATTTTAATTGCGATAAAAAGCTCTTGCCATGTTCCGACGGCTTTGCCCCGAAATTATCGGCAATGGTTGCGCCCACGTCCGAAAAAGTGTCCCGAACCCCAAGGCTTTTAGGAGCTGTTAATCCTGAACTATATACAAGCAGCGGCACATATTCCCGGGTATGGTCCGTACCGGCATGAACCGGATCATTGCCATGATCTGCTGAAATAATGAGTAAATCATCCTCCTTCAGCATTCCCATGATATCAGGAAGAGACCGGTCAAAGTACTTCAAGGCTTGTCCATAGCCCTTAGGATCGCGGCGGTGTCCGTAAAGTGAATCGAAATCGACCAAATTCGCAAATAACAGTCCCTTGAAATCTTTACCCAGTTGCTCGATCAATACTTCAATTCCATGTTGGTTGCTTTTTGTAGGAAATGATTGTGTGACACCTTCCCCGGTAAATATGTCGTTAATCTTACCGACAGCAATAACATCCAACCCATGATGTTCGAGGGAGTTCATAATGGTCGGCTCAGGAGGTTTTACCGCATAATCATGTCGGTTAGATGTACGAATAAAACTGCCTGGTTGTCCAATATACGGACGAGCGATAACTCTTCCTACCGAAAATTCAGGTTGAAGCGTAAGCCGCCGGGCAATTTCACAAGCTTTATACAGCTCCTCCAGTGAAATCACTTCTTCATGTGCCGCTATCTGAAACACACTGTCAGCCGATGTATACACGATCCAAGCCCCGGACTTCATCTGCTCTTCGCCGTACTCTTCAATAATTTCCGTACCTGAGGCCGGTTTATTTCCAATGACTCTGCGGCCTGTCTGCTGCTCGAACTGTGCAATGAGCGCCGATGGAAAACCCTGAGGGTATGTATTAAACGGCGTTTTTACCCGCAAGCCCATAAGTTCCCAATGCCCGGTCATTGTGTCTTTACCAACCGATTGCTCCTGCATTTTACCATAATAGGCTTGAGGGGAATCTGAAGGTGTTACGTTCGGTAAAGGAGCTATATTCCCTAGTCCCAGCTTTAGCAGATTTGGCAGTGACAACTCCGGATTATGTTCCAAAATATGACCCAGTGTATGAGCCCCAATATCCCCGAATTTAGCTGCGTCCGGCGCTTCCCCGATCCCCACGCTGTCAAGCACAATAAAACATATCCGCTGAAAACGATATTTGGTGTTGTCTGACATGTTCAATCACTCCTCGGTATTGGTAGGTTCGGCATTGGAATTACCTTAACTCTGTATGAATTGCGGTGACGGCTTGATCCGTGGAAAAGATATTAACGACTAATTTCCTGCCCTCGGATGGTGGGTTTCATAAACTTCTTTCATACTTTTTTTGGGTGTTTGGTACATTTGTGTCGTTGATATATCGGAATGGCCAAGCATCTCCTGCACGGAACGCAGATCTGCTCCATTATCTAGCATATGAATAGCAAAAGAATGACGGAGTGTATGAGGCGTAATGTCCTCGGAAATCCCAGCCTCCTTGCCGTATTTTTTAATGATTTTCCAAAAGCCCTGACGTGTTAGCCTTGTACCGAGCGCGTTCAAAAACAGTCCTTCCTCTTCACTGCCCGCTTTGAGAAGCTTCCCCCTCATTCCAGCCAGGTACAGTTCCACGCTGCGTGCAGCAATTGGACTTATTGGCAGAATACGTTCCTTCCCGGAGTTTCCAGTGCAGCGTACAAACTTCATATCTGTATTCACATCATGGACCCCAAGTGTTACCAGCTCCGAGACACGAATGCCGGCCGCATACAACAGCTCCAGCATTGCTTTATCTCGGGCCCCATGAGGAGTAGAGACATCCGGTGCACTAAGGAGCTTGTCTACTTGTTCTATAGAAAGCGCCTTAGGAATCTTGCGCTCTGGCTTCGGTGACTCCAGCATGATAGACGGATCCTGCACAATAACCGAACGACGCACCAAATATTGAAAAAAAGAGCGGAGAGAAACCGTGCATCGCATCATCGTGGATGGAGCCCTGCCCTTTTGCTTTAAACTTCCCAAATACAAACTAAGCAGTGTGCGGTTTATCTCTGTCGGTTCATCCACTCCACGCTGCTCCGCGAAATCAATAAAACCCGTAATATCTTTACGGTATGATTCTGTTGTGCTGCTCGACAGCCCTCTCTCCTCTCTTAAGAAGGATATATAGGCGTCCAAATACTGCTTCATGATTTATTCTGCTCCTTATCACTGCTCTTCCATACGCAGCAGACATTTATTCACCATACCAGTAGTATAAGCGAAGTCTGTCACGCGGTGTTACCCATGTCTCCATTGAGTTTTCAGGCTGAAAAGCCTTTACGGCATGTCCGACCGGTACCCGGTATGGGTCAGATGGAGCTACCCATTGATTAACCATGGACAACGCATAGTAAAAAAACAACGTAAGAACGGTAAATAAAACGATAAATCTTATACAAGAACCGATTTTTCGTAAAGAAATAATCATAACCACATCGCCCCTCTTCCATGAGAAAAAAATCTATTCACGTACTCAAAGTGACAGACCGCCTTTTGGGAGGTTTTTCGCCTATCACCCAAGCCTATGAGCATCTTCCATGTAATATGACGCAAGCAAGTGTGGTTATCTTCAATTAATCGTTCCTATTTAAACAGACCGCATTTAGCGGTAGAATTTCTTGCGAGATAGGATGTTCTATACTTCCTTATCTCTTCAAAAAAAGCCCTCTCGGGGACATCTATCTCCGTAAGAGGGCTACCTGTGTGACGTATCACCGCAGATTATTGCTATCGTGTTATGACTCACTGCTGTCATGTCTTCCCTTATCCTTACAGCGGTAACAGATGCCGTGGAAATCAAGACGATGATCATGAACGGTGAAATTAAATTCTTTCTCAAGCCGCTCTTCCAATGGTCCAAGCCAATCCTCGCGTATTTCATCCATGCTTCCGCATTGGGTACAAATCAGATGATGATGATGATGTTTAGACGTGTCCGTCCGTAAATCGTAACGCGCTACACCATCGCCAAAGTTGATCTTCTCCACCACATGCAGCTCGCTCAGAAGCTCGAGGGTACGGTACACGGTTGCCAGACCGATCTCGGGAGCTTTTTCTTTAACGAGCATAAAAACGTCTTCTGCGCTGAGATGATCATCCTCATTCTCCAACAATACGCTGACGGTGGCTTCCCTTTGGGGCGTTAATTTGTAGCCTTGGGATTGTAACTGCTGTTTAATTTTGTCGATCCGTGCTTCCATCGTTTCCCTCCCCCTTGGAAATCACTGCACGTAATTGTTCACTTCCTTCATTATAGGGGGAATTTGCAAACAAAGTCAAACGATTTTGCTACATCTAAAGACTGCCAGCCGGAAGAAGCATCGGTGCTACCCACTGCATCATACTAGGAGTAATCCATGTTTCAAATGATGATATGCCTAGGATTAACAGAGCCATCACACAGGTCAGTCCGATATACGAGGTAAAGGGTTTCATTACACTTCCGCTACGCTGCATAAGAAGACGGTTTTTGATGATATATATAGAAAAGGTTATTGCTGCTACACTGCACATCATCAGCACTGGGATAACGAGCAAGTTCTGGGGCGCAATGGACACTAGTGCAAACAGCAGACCTTTCCAAGAATATTGACCAACAAGATAACCTACCGTAAAACCGATAAGAACGCCTTTTAAGAAATCCAGTATAAGAATGCCCGGAAGGCCTATGACAGACAGCCCCAAAATCCAGATTAACCCGATCCATTTCAAATGGAGGGCCGCAATACTGCCAAACGAAGTTGGAATTTGCCCTTCCCCGCCTTCGTGCAAAGTCAGAAAAAAGTGGTCCAAATAACCTGCAAGATCCTGCTGCTGCTCCAAAGATAGTGCGTTTACCATCAAGGCCCCAAACAGCACCCCTACTAAAAATAAAACGGCAACAAACACATATAGAGGCGTCTGATCCTTAAAACTCTGGCGGAATGATTGCATGAAATAGAGTCTCCTTTCCTGTCTCTATTCCTACTCTATGTGTGATTAATGCCGTCTATGACTTTGCATGTTTAATAGTCTTTCATTTTCGGACGACCTTACCGTACGTTCCACCTCCGCCGGATGAGAGCTCAAGAGTTCCGTTTCTGGCCATAACAATACTTCGTGAAAGATCTTCTCCAACAACACACGCAATATCGGTCTCGGAAGCGCGGTGAAGGATCGCCATTTCGGTTCCGAATGCTGTAAGCAGTTTGGATATGGCTGCCTTTCCTAGACCCGGAATAAATTCCAGAGGGACCTGATAGTAATACGGGGGCCTATGGGAGGACAAGGACGGCAGATTTCTGTCGGCGATGGATATAATTCGGTCAAATACCCCTTGAACCGTCTTCAGGCTACCACAATACGGACATCTGTCCATTGAAGACACGATGGTCTCCTCGTCCAAAATGCTGCTACAGCCAGAACAGTAAGTTCGGTGGTACTTGCCAAGACGAGGATTAAGACCGTAGTTCGCCATCACCTGTCTTCCATCCTTACGGCCCAGAGCCAGGCGAAATTCATCAAAAGAAGGGGTCAACATACGTATTTTATTGTATTCTCGGCCAATTTTCCCAAGTGAATGTGCATCGGAGTTCGTCAAAAACGAATAGTCATCCAGCTCGGATATATGACCCGCCATCGATGAATCTGCACTTAATCCGAGCTCTATGGCCGAAATACCCGAAAGATCAAACACATCGGACATCCTGTCAGCCATACATCCATAAAGACCTTTATGTGGAGTAAACACATGTGCCGGTATTAGAATCCCGCCCCGGTCCAGTATTTCCTGCTGAAGGTCTCTTGGTTGAACGTAAATACGCTGTGAGCTCAGCTGAACATTTTTCATATAACGAGACATCCAGCGTGTGAAATCCTGCATCGTATCCAGATCACGAAAATAGGCCAGAACATGCGCCGCTCCTCTACCGCTCTCCCTGATCTCAATCTCACTTCCAAGCAGAATGACAGTATCCTTATAGGCTATACCCCCGCCATGAATTTCTTTCATTACACCGCTGTCCAAACAGGTCCGGATATCATCCTGCACCGAAGGAGAGTGACAATCGATAATGCCGATCATCTCAATTCCTTTACGAACGGCAGCTTCCTCCGCAATATTCTCAAACGTAAGGTTACGGCTTCCGCTAATTTTAACAGCTTGTCCACTCCCTGTACGTCCAATATGTATATGCAGATCGCTGTAAAAGTCCCACAAACCGCCCGCTGTATCAATATGTCTCATATGAGACATTTCAGATTTTCCCCGTCAATTTGTACATGTTCCATGCATACACAGCCAAGATCGTTTTGGCATCACTGATACGTTCTTCCTGAATCAGGCGGTACGCTTCATCTAATGTAATCTCAGACATTTCAAGAAATTCATCCTCATCCGGCGCCATATTCCCACTTGTGAGGTCCTCGGCCAGATACAAATGGATAATTTCATCCGCAAACCCCGGCGAGGTATAGAAGGATTGCAGTTTGCGGATCGATCCGCACGTATATCCTGTCTCTTCCTTCAGCTCGCGTCTAGCTGCTTCCAATGGATCCTCTCCGCGCTCCAACTTCCCTGCAGGTATTTCCACCTCACAACGACCCAATGGCTGTCTGAACTGATCTACAACGAGCATCTTATCGTCGCGGAGTGCAAGGACAGCAACTGCGCCCGGATGACGAACCACTTCACGAGTGGCCTGTTGGCCGTCCGGCAGGACAACCGTGTCCACCTGCAGTGATATAACTTTCCCTTTAAATATCTGTTCCGTTGATACTGTAGTTTCTTCCAAAGACTTGTTGGAATGGCGGTCTTTATTGCCGAGATCGCTCATAATATGGCCCCCTTTGTTTAAAAACGGCATGACTGCCAAAACTGATGCATAAGCTGTATTATATCAAACTTCTTAAGAAAGAAGGAACGAACAATGAAGAGCTACCAAGGCACGAAATCCATTCATATGGTCGGACAAGCTTGGCAAATAAAAATCATGCTGAAACAATGGCAAAGGCAATGGGGTCCAGAGATCACGATTGCCGAACTTTTAATCCAATCCAGCGTAGATAAATACGAAAAATGAGTGTAAACTTAGGTCTTCAGACTCAATTTTCGACTTTTTTCTGTTTTTTTCGTTATATAAACATGACTAATACCCCTGTACATGTGTTCTATCATTGGGAGGTTTCGAAATGCGACATCTAATAAATAGAGAGCCCGATTGTAACACTGAACCACCAACGCAAGCATATGAACTCGGCAAGTGGCATCAGAATCGCGGACATTTTGAAGAAGCTCTAACATGCTTTAAACAAGCTGCGATGGCTGCCAGCTATACAACACCAACTGATGTGGAACGTTCTGCTTTAAGCTGGATCGAATACGGGCGTATAAATGCAAAACTGAATAAATGTAAGGAAGCTGCTGAATCGTTTAAGAATGCTCTTGGCTTTGGAATGCCTTACGCCGCTGAGTCATTAAACGAGTGGGCCTTGTTGCTGCATCAAGAAGGGTTATGTGATCGTGACATATTCAATCGTCTCATATTTGAGTTATCTTCACATTCCATTTGCACATCAGTTCTCGGATGTACCTTAAGAGAAATCGGAGCCTATAGGGAAGCTGCACTTTGCTTTAATATGACCGAATATACCGATACTCAAACCGAAATCATTCATGCTCATTGTCTGATCAACGATGATCGATTAGATGAAGCAATGAATTTACTGGTTCGCTTGAACAATAAATGTACTGCCGAAGACTTGATACAGGATGAGCATCGCGACTTAATCAGTATCACTATGTTCTTGTGCAAATGGCGGCTCAGCGGATCTCTCCCGTATCTCCCTGCCTCCGATGATGATCGCTATAAACTTGCCGAAGTAGCCGTTTCTCTCGGTATGCTAGCTGAGGCCGATTTTATTCTTTTAACTGATGGTATTACCGGAGAGTATGCCCTCATATATATGCTTTATTCTGAGGGTTATACGACATTAGCTGGAACACGGATCAGCTGCCTGCCAGAAGATCCAGTTAATCATACACATCCGTATCATAACGAGCTCCAGTTTATTGCTGCAGAACGATTGTATGATCTGGGCGATTATGAAAGGGCTTCCGTCAAATTTGAGAACCTACGTTTATCCCAACCGGATCATACGGCGGCCAGATTCGGAGAAGCCGCCTGTTATTTGCAGTCTTCTCTTCTATCCCTGTCTACTCGTATGGCCCGTATTGATAGCCCGGATACAGTGAAGGAAAAAGTCGTGGAGTACATGCATAGCATTAACGCCGCACTTCATATTGTGGAGAACACCCATTGGCACACCATCTGGTCACCGGCTCAACGCCGCCGGGAGAACGGGATTGGTAGATCGTCGACGCTGAATTAAATAACCTATTAAATGAAAAGCCCACACACGGAAATCTGCTTCCGAATGTGGGCTTTGCTGTTTGTTTATTATCACTCAGTAAAAGGGATTAGATCAACCCTTTGCTGCTTCTTGAACAATCGCTACAACAATCTGTGCTGCTTTGACCAAATCTGATGCCTTGATTCGTTCATTCGTTGTATGAATCTCCTCGTAACCGACAGCAAGGTTTACGGTTGGAACGCCCAATCCGTTGAATATATTGGCATCACTGCCTCCTCCGGATGGGAACGTACGGCCTGACAGTCCAAGTCCACCAATCGCACGCTTGGCCAGCTGAACAACGTTATCATTCTCGTTATAGCTGAAAGCAGGGTATATAATTTCACTGCGGAATTCGCATTTTGCACCGTATTCCCGTACAGTCGTTTCCAGCGCATCGCGCATCAGATCAATCTGCTTCTCAACTTTTTCCTGAACGATACTTCTAGCTTCAGCGTCAATCTGTACGTAGTCGCATACAATATTTGTTGGACCGCCACCTTGGAATTTCCCAATATTAGCGGTTGTTTCTTCATCGATCCGCCCGAGGTTCATCTTGGCGATAGATTTGGCGGCTACCTGAATGGCGCTAATACCCTCTTCCGGATTTACTCCAGCATGAGCTGATTTCCCGTTAATAATCATAGTTACCTTCGCCTGGGTCGGAGCTGCCACGGCGATAGCTCCTACTTCACCATTGGAATCCAGCGCATAACCGAGGTCAGCATCCAAATACTTAGGATCCAGCGCCCGTGCGCCCATGAGACCGGATTCTTCACCCGCTGTAATGATAAATTGAATTTTACCATGAGGGATTTTATTATCTTTGATTACACGAATAGCTTCAAGAAGTGCAGCAATTCCAGCTTTATCGTCTGAGCCGAGAATGGTGGTACCATCACTGCGGATCCATCCATCTTCGCCGAGAACTGGTTTAATGCCATTGCCAGGCGTTACCGTATCCATGTGACAGGTGAAGAGAAGTTTAGGAGCTTTATCCGCCTGTTCCGCTTCCCAGGTAATGATCAAGTTGCCGGATCCGTGACCGGTTTTTTCTTTCGTATCATCCTCAACCACTTGCAGCCCTAAGCTACTGAATTTCTCTTTGAGCACAACTGAAATCTGTTCTTCATGCTTGGTCTCACTGTCTACGCGAACCAATTCCATAAACTCATTAATAATACGCTCTTGTGAAATCATTAGACTTTCCTCTCTTTCTTAGATAGGTTACAATGTTGCTTGTACGATGTATAAAAATGAATGCATCATTATGTTCATAATTTAAACTTAATCCAAAGGAGTAACATAATGCAACGTAAAAAATGGTTTCGAATCGTCATCTATCTCATGCTGGCTGCTATGATCGGCTCCACACTTTTTATTGTATTGGAACCTATTCTCTTGCGCTAATGCCTTAAATAGCTTTATGATTCTGCCGCTTGAAGCTGGATTTCATAGGGAAAGACCCGGGTGAAGTATGGTATTATCTCCCGGGCGACTTCCTCTACCAAAAAATTCTTCCCGGTACACTCCTCCAACGAAGTTACGCCGAACTCCTGTATACCGCAAGGAACAATGCCCGAGAAGCCTTCCTTCTCAATCCCAGCCTTAACGTTAAGTGCAAATCCATGGCTTGTCACGAACCCCCGGTGATGCCGGCATTTGTTAAACTTTACTCCAATCGCACAGATTTTACGATCGCCAACCCATACGCCGGTGTACTCTGGTTTCCGCCCAGATTCAATTCCGAAGTCTGCCAGATAATCGATAATGACCTGCTCCACGTTTCGCAAGTATCCGTGAAGATCCAGGTTTGCCCCCCCATCCAAAAGGAGTAGCGGGTATCCGACCAGTTGGCCGGGTCCATGGTATGTAATGTCTCCTCCACGGTCTATCTCGTATAAGCCTATTCCCTGGGCTTCAAGCTCCTCTCTGCTGAGAAGCAAATGCTCCGGATGCCGCTGCGATCCCACGGTGTATGTCGGAGGATGCTGGAGAAGCATCAGACACTCACTGCGCTCCCCCAGATCTATTCCCTTTACCCGCTCCTTTTGCAAGTCCCAGGCAGCACCGTAGTCCATCAACGGCGTATAAGATACATCTAAAGCTTTCTTCATCCTGCTGTGCCTTCTTTCTTAGAGTACCCTAAAAAATATCACTTTACCTTGTTAAGAAATCTCAGTTGGGATCAACAATCAATACAGTTTTGTATCCAGAGAAAATCCTTCCAAGTTATCTTTCACCCGCTGCAAAAATCTTCCGCAGATGACGCCATCCAATATTCTATGATCTAACGAAAGACAAATATTGGCCATAGACCGTACTGCGATCATGTCATTAATAACGACAGGTTTTTTGACAATGGACTCAAACGTTAAAATCGCCGCCTGAGGGTAATTGATAATCGGGTAGGACAAAATCGATCCAAAAGAACCCGTATTATTGACCGTAAACGTACCGCCATGCATATCGTCGAGAGTCAGTTTACCTTCACGGGTCTTTCTGGCCAGTTCATCAATTTCACGAGCCAATCCAGCAATGTTCTTTTGGTCCGCTCTTTTGATGACAGGTGTCATGACCGAATCCTCTGTTCCGACCGCGAGGGAAAGATTTATCTCCCGTTTGACGACGATTTTGTCCACAGCCCAGAACGAGTTCATGATTGGGTAATCCTTGATTGCGTTAACGACGGCTTTCAACAAAAAGGCCAAATAGGTAAGATTTACGCCCTCATTACGTTTAAACTCATCCTTCAACTTGTTCCGGATTAACACAAGATTCGTAACGTCTACCTCTATCATCGTCCATGCATGTGGAATTTCAGAAACACTCTGCCGCATATTTCTTGCGATTGTGTTACGGATCGGCGTTACATCAACAAAATAATCGTTTCTTCCGCCCCCCGCTCCTTCGACCTCAATCGTTGGAATTTTTGGCGACTCCGTTAAATGGAGACCAGAATGCCTAACATTCGGAATAGCTGTTCCAAGTGGAGGACTTGGCTCTGCTTGGGATTGATTCAGCATACCTGTAAACGGCGAAGCTGAAGATACCGACGGCTTCTGGATATCCGGTGCTGTAGGATTGACTGGTGCGCTTGTCGCTGTCGCAGTCTTCGCCGAGCCTCCCCGCTCAATGTAGGAGAGCACATCTTTACGCGTAATTCGGCCCCCCATACCGGTTCCTGTTACTTGATGAAGATCTATGCGGTGTTCTGCGGCCAGACTTTGCACAGCAGGAGAGTATCGTGCTCGCATAGAATCACCTGCTGCAGGAATGTTCTGTCCAGATGTTGGTTGAGACTGCGCTGGGGCTGCCGTTTCGGGTTCAATGCTTCCCACAGCTGAAATACGACAGATGATTTCACCAACAGCAACCGTCTGACCTTCTTCTGCCAAAATTTCTCCCATAACCCCATCCATAGTCGATGGAATTTCCGCATTTACCTTATCCGTCATCACTTCACAGATAGGTTCATACTGCTCGATTCGATCTCCCGACTTTTTAAGCCATTTACCGATCGTAGCGGAGACAAGAGACTCCGCCAGCTGCGGCATCGCCACATCGGTCATTTTCCCGTTTTCAGACATGCTCACAACTCCTTGTATCTTAATAGAGCGCCAGTTGACGCATGGATTCTTTCACTTTGTCCTTATTCAGCATATAGAACTTCTCCATTGGAGGACTGATTGGCATCGCAGGTACATCTGGTGCACACAAGCGCATAATCGGGGCATCAAGTTCATACAAACAGTTCTCTGCGATAATGGCGGCCACCTCGGCCCCAACACCACCGGTTTTGTTATCCTCGTGCACGATCATTACTTTACCTGTGGTACGGGCAGCCTCTATGATGGCCTCTTGATCGAGCGGCTGCAACGTTCTGAGATCCAGAACGTGTGCGGTAATGCCCTCTTCTCGTTCCAGTTCCTCCGCCGCCTGCATCACAAAGTGCAATGGTTGGCTGTATCCAATGACCGTAATGTCAGCACCAGCTCTCAGCAGGTTGGCTTTACCGATTGGCACGGTGTAATCATCCTCAGGCACGTCACCTTTAATGAGCTTGTAACACTTTTTATTCTCAAAGAACAATACCGGATCCGGGTCACGTACGGCTGCCTTCAGTAGTCCTTTTGCATCGTACGCTGTAAATGGAGCTACGATTTTAAGACCAGGTGTCCCGAAGAATATAGATTCCGGACATTGGGAGTGATAAAGTCCACCGAAGATGCCTCCGCCAATCGGAGCACGGATAACGACGGGACAGCTCCAGTCATTATTAGAACGATAACGGATTTTTGCCGCTTCGCTAATGATCTGATTCGTTGCAGGCAGCATAAAGTCTGAATACTGCATTTCAGCAATCGGCTTCATCCCGTACATCGCTGCACCAATAGCTACACCGGCTATGGCCGACTCGGCTAACGGCGTATCCATGACACGCATTTCACCGAACTGTTCCATCAGACCCTTCGTTGTGGTGAACACGCCGCCTTTAACGCCAACATCCTCCCCAAGTACAAATACGGATTCATCTCTCTCCATTTCTTCCTTCATTGCGAGACGAATTGCATCGATATATTCCATAACGGCCATCTCTATATCCCTCCTTCGTTCTCGGCGTACACATGTCGTAGTGTATCCTCCGGCTTCGGAAAAGGAGCCCGGTCCGCATATTCCGTCGCTTCTTTAATCTCCAGGTTTAGCTGGGCTATCAGATCCTGTTCCTGATTTTCATCCCATAACCCCAAGTCCACTAAATATGTTTTAAAACGGGCTACACCGTCTTTTTTCCAGTTCTCTTCAACTTCTTCTTTCGTCCGGTATGCCAGATCATTATCTGAAGTGGAGTGTGGTGACAATCGGTACATCATCGCTTCGATCAGCGTCGGACCTTCTCCGCGTACCGCCCGTTCACGTGCTTCCTTAACGGCCGCATACACTTCAAGTGCGTCATTGCCATCCACACGTATGCCTGGAAACCCGTATCCAAGCGCACGGTCGCTGACCTTCCCACCGAGCTGCTTATGCATTGGAACTGAAATCGCATACTGATTATTTTCACACATAATAATGACCGGAAGTTTATTTACCCCAGCAAAATTGCATCCTTCATGAAAATCTCCCTGGTTGCTTGAACCTTCACCAAACGTAACAAAAGAAACAAAGTCTTTCTTCTGCATTTTTGCAGCTAAAGCAAACCCGACAGCATGAGGAAGCTGAGTCGTTACCGGACTGGAGCCGGTTACGATCCGAAGCCTCTTACTGCCGAAATGGCCTGGCATTTGCCGGCCTCCGCTGTTTGGATCCTCCGCCTTAGCGAAAGCAGAGAGCATCAGCTCTCGAGGTGTCATTCCTACGGTAAGAACAAATCCGTAGTCCCGGTAATAGGGAAGGAAATAGTCTTTTTCCCTGTCAAGCGCGAAGGCTGCTGCCACCTGACAAGCTTCCTGCCCGATACCGGAAACGTGAAAATTGATTTTTCCAGCCCGTTGAAGAAGCATATTTCGCTCATCAAACTTTCGCGCCAGTATCATATATTTGTACATGTCCAGTACTTGCCCGTCGGTCAACCCAAGCTGCGCATGCCTGTTCTTCTCAGTCATCGTTTCCTGCTCTTTCATGGAGATCCCTCCTTAGTCATCACACCAAAAGTCTGAAATAATAACACCATCTATCTTCACAATGACAGTGTATTATCCCTTTCTCAGATCTAGTATTAAAACCTGGTACTAAGACTTGGCTTAATGCCATTATAGTCTCTTTTTCCACAAAAAGAAATGCGGGATTGCACAGAGTGGTATCATCCGCTTTAAATTCCGGAAGATTTCCCGTCAACAGCCAGCATAGCTTCACCTAAAATTTCAGACAGTGTCGGGTGTGCATGAACTGAAGATCCAATTTCCCAAGGCGTAGCATCCAAAACCTGTGCAAGGGCTGCTTCACCAATGAGTTCAGTCACATGTGGACCGATCATATGTACTCCCAATAAATCGTTTGTAGCCTTATCCGCAATAACCTTCACAAATCCCTCATGCATCCCGTATACGAGTGCTTTTCCGTTAGCCTGAAAAGGAAATTTACCAACTTTAATCTCATGCCCGCGCTCCAGAGCCTGCTTCTCAGTAAGTCCAACACTGGCTGCTTCCGGTCTGGTGTAAATACAACGGGGAATCCATTCCTTACGGTATGACAGCTCTTTCTCACCCGCCAAATGATGGACGGCTGTAATTCCTTCATGACTCGCCGCATGAGCAAGCTGCAGGCCGCCGATAACATCCCCGATCGCATAAATATGCGGCTCTGTCGTCTGCATAAATTCATTGGTTACAATTAGACCCTTGTCGATCCGTACATCTGTATTCTCAAGTCCGATGTTCTCGGCATTGCCCACACGACCTACGGATATCAACAGCTTGTCTGATGATAAGAGATGCTCTTCACCACCATGCCGGACACCGATAACAATATGATTGTCTCTAATCTCATAGGTGTCTATCAGCAGCTCAGCTCCGGTCATAATCTTGATACCTCTACCGGAAAGAAGCTTATTCATCTCCTTACCGATCTCCTCGTCTTCCGCAGGCAGCAATTGAGAAGAAGACTCCACAATGGTGACTTCCACACCGAAATCATTCAACATGGACGCCCATTCCACACCGATTACACCGCCACCGACAATAATGATAGAGGAAGGAAGCTCTTCCATTAACAGCGCATGATCACTGGTCATTACATACTTGCCGTCCGGCTCGAGCCCTGGCAGATGACGGGGGCGCGAACCCGTCGCAATAATAAGATGAGTCGGGACGACCGTCTCCATATCTCCGTCCGCTAATTCAACAGCCACTGCACCGCTGCGGGGAGAAAAAATTGAAGGGCCAATAACCCGGCCAACACCGTGAATGACACGGATTTTATTTTTTCGCATCAAGTACTGTACGCCCTGATGAAGTTTTTCCACTATGTTTTCTTTTCTCTTCTGCACTTTTTCAAAGGACAAAGTAACGCCTTCGACCTCAATTCCATAACTCTCGCTTTCCTTCATCTCCGCAAATACTTCTGCACTCCGAAGCAAGGCTTTGCTCGGTATGCAGCCCCGATGAAGACATGTTCCTCCGAGCTTGTCCTGCTCAATGATGACTACGTCTTTCCCAAGCTGGGCAGCCCGAATGGCAGCCACATAGCCACCGGTACCTCCACCGAGAATTGCCAAATCACATGTAATTGCCACTGACGGCACCTCCGTATTATGTACTTCATTTCTTTATATTTATTGTACTCCCTTTTTTACGTATTACAAATTTGATCCCGTTTCATGAATAGACATAAACTTGGTAAAAAGGTATGATAATAAGTAGAATTTTCATATCTTGAAAGAGGAAGGAATCTCGTATGAAATTACTGATTTCCCGCTTCATCGCTATTCTTATTTTGGTCATACCCGGCTTTATGGCGATGAAAGGCTTTTTAATGATGAAAGATGCCGTTTTCTTATATATAGCCGTACACGGTGACGATCAGATAACGAACCCTTCGTTCCAATGGCTTCATTTTAGTGGAGGCCTTCTCCTGTTCGTCCTCGGCATCGGCTTTCTGGGCGGCTGGATTTTGTTCCGAGATCGCAAGCGTAACTACGTAGGACCACGATTCAAGAAAAAGCGACCGTCTAATCCGGATACGCCTACACGTACTTAATAGATAAACACCGGGGGATATTTCCTCCGGTGTTTTAACATGACCCTGATAAGGCTAATTATATTATTCCATTAAAGCGTCCTTCAATTTACTGGACATTCTTGCCTGCTTAGAGGATGATTTCAGAGCTGCTTTACGTAGATTTATATTTTGACGGTTCACTAATTCAAGCTCCTTCAATAGCTCCTCAACAAGCAAGGTAGCCTCTGGACTCAATTGTCCTGTTTCCTTCAGCAATTTAGCTCTATTCGCCAGATCTGCGACGGTGTCATTCATGATGAACTTCCTTTCCTGTATAAACTTTATACCTGATGTACAACACTACAAATTCATACCCTTTGAGTACTCTGCGATAAGCTGTGGCATCCATTCCTTTAAGTTCCAGAACGAAAATCCGGCGTCCGCTGCACGACTGTTGTCCATTGTCCAATCCCCCGGTATCCCAAACGGTGACATATGATCAATCCCTGCAGATGGCTGCAATGGTGCTGTCTTGCCTGTCTCCTGCTTGATCATATCCATAATCTCGCGCACCGATACGGATCCATGTGAACAGGCATTAACAGGCCCGTCGAATTTAACCTCACCAGCCCATTTCAGAAACTCCGCCGCTTCTTCCGCATGAATGAAGGAAATAAGCGCATCTGGCGCAGGCAGTCCTATAGCTTCGCCCTTCAAAGCGTGCTCGACATGGAATAAGAGCCTTTTGGTATAATCATCTGTACCCAGAACAATGGGGAAACGTACGGCAGTGACATTTAAATCATGACGGCTGAACAGAACAGCTTCTGCTTGACGTTTTCCTTCCTTGTAGTTGTACTCCCCGTTATTGTTCGAAACAACCTGATAAAGGTAAGGGTCAAAATCTTCTTCTTTTAACGGATGGTCCGCAAAATCATAAACCGAAAGAGTAGACGTCAAGACGTATTGACCGACTCGGCCTGCAAAGAGCTGTGCCGCATCCCCTGCTTCTTCCGGTGTATAACAAATATTATCATAGACAACATCATATTCACAGCTACCGACCGCTTGCTTCAGACTCTCAGGATCCTTACGGTCAGCCACAAGCCTGTTTACATTACTGCCGAGATCATCCTTACTGTTGCCTCTTGTCAAAATGGTCACCTGAGCACCGCCGTCCATCAGGTTCGCAACCAGTCTTTTTCCGAAGAAACGTGTACCTCCCAGTACTAATACTTTTTTCATTGATATACCCCCTGATAATTATTGTGTCATTCGACGCTTAATAATAAAAATGATGTCTTATCAAAAATGAATACGTCACTTCTTTAATGAATCGATGAATGTTCATCATCCACTAAAGAAGTGACGCATTGATCACTGAATATTAAAAGCGCTCAAAGCCCCTAACCCTTTCAAGAAACCTTATGCTCGATTCTGAGCTTATCCGCTACCATAGCAATGAATTCACTATTGGTCGGCTTGGACTTGCTGATATTGATCGTATAACCGAACAAATGGCTGATGGAGTCGATGTTACCGCGTGTCCAGGCTACCTCAATGGCATGGCGAATCGCACGCTCCACGCGTGAAGGTGTAGTCTTGAATTTTTCAGCAATAGCAGGATACAGCGTCTTGGTAATGGCACCCAGAATTTCAATGTTGTTGTACACCATTGTTATGGCTTCCCGCAAATACTGGTAGCCTTTGATATGGGCTGGCACGCCGATTTCATGAATTATTGATGTAATATTCGCATCCAGATTCTTGCCTTTTCCCATTGGGACAACATTGGATTTCATACTGCTGAACGAAGCACTCGCTGACATACTGTTAGGTACTCCTACCAGCTGACGGATACGGCTAGCCAGCACTTCCATATCAAACGGTTTCAAAATATAGTAAGAAGCACCTAACTGCACGGCACGCTGAGTGATGTTCTCTTGACCGAACGCCGTAAGCATAATGATCTTTGGCTGTGGGGATAAATTCATATCACGCAGGCGTTCCAGAACGCCCAGGCCATCCAAATGAGGCATAATAATATCAAGAATCAATACATCCGGAACCTTACCGGTTTCCTCGATCATATTGAGAACTTCCTCACCATTGTAGGCAATGCCGGTAACCACCATGTCTTGTTGGTCCGAAATGTATTCTCCGAGCAGGTTTGTGAACTCACGGTTGTCGTCTGCTAATAATACCTCAATTTTTTGCAATTCGTGCTCCTCCTTTATCAGATCAGTACTTTTAATTAAATTTCTTGTAGATAAAGTTTTCGACATGGTCATTTAAATTCCTTCTGTCGAAAATTATTTTTCTTTATTTTTTTTTGAAGTTGATTTATAATGAATATTTTGTTTCAAATTATTTCTTATTTCGGCTTTATACGACAAAAAATCTTAAGGCATCAACCTGCCTTAAGATTTTGAGCATTGTTATGAGTCGATGGAAGAACCCCGGAATCCTGAAGCATCCATTCGATAAAACACCCGTAACCGGATTTGGGATCATTCACAAAAACATGGGTAACGGCTCCGATAAGCTTATCATTTTGTACAATTGGACTACCACTCATACCTTGTACAATACCGCCGGTTTTCTTAATTAGCCTTGGATCCGTAATGCGCAGAACCATTCCCTTGGTCGCAGGAGCATCCTGACGTGAGACATGAATGATCTCGACCTTAAACCGCTCGACTTCTTGCCCTTCCACGACGGTCAATATTTCAGCAGGACCTGCCTTAACTTCACCTGCCAAAGCGACCGGAATCGGTTCCCGATAAAGACTGTGGCTTGGTTTTTCGTTCATCTTGCCAAATATGCCGAAGTGCGTATTGCGCTCAACATTACCTAAAATTCGTCCATCTTTCAAGAAATGAGCACGTTTTTCACCTGGCTCGCCTTCTTCACTACGTGAAATGGATGTTACATTGGACTGCAAAATTTGCCCACTTCCCACTTCGATCGGAGTCTGGGTATTCATATCTGTGATGACATGGCCCAAAGCTCCATATACTTTATGTTGTGGCGCATAAAACGTAAGAGTTCCCACACCTGCTGCAGAATCCCGAATAAACAGACCAAGACGCCAAGAATGATCTTCTGCGTCATAAGCCGGAGTGAGCTTGGTCTTCATCTCCTTGCCATTACGCTTGAATGTAATATCCAGCGGTCTTTTGGCGGTGCCCGCCTTTTCAACGATTTGCGCTACCTTTGTTACATCATTTAGCGCAACCCCATCCATCTGAGTCAGCAAATCCCCCAGCTTGAGTCCAGCGATTTCCCCAGGCGAAGATTTTATTCCGCTGGAATGTACAAGATGATGACCTACAACCAGAATGCCGGCAGACTTTACTTTGACACCAATTGTTTGACCACCTGGATACACTTTAAGTTCTGGCATGACGTTAACATGCACCGTCTTCAGGGGAATAGTACCGAATAATTTCAGGGTTACTTCAGCTTTTCCGCTCTGCTGAGGGTCAAGCTTTAGTGGACGGTTGAGCGAGACACTAAGCGCTGACTGGGTTGAACCATTTAATTGAAGCACATCAGGACGGTCCACCGAAGCCAGTGCCTGAACCGGCATAGCGAGATTCAGCCTTCCTTGCTGTCCTGTAAACAACCGTATTTCATCAGGCAGTGCGGCTAAAGACTGGACAGGTTCAGCAGTTCCAACGAAACAAAGAAAGAAAGCAAGAATAAAACCGAGCAGTTTTTTCCTGAGGTTGGGGTTCAATGGCTGTCACGCTCCCTTTTTCTTCTTTCGCTTGACGAAAAGGTTGGTCGCCAATTGCGTACCTTTAAGTTAACCCTGCCCCTAGGCTTTTATAACTGTCAATCATTGACCCGATGCCTTTCTGGACGCTTTTTGCGCTTCCGCCAGATTGAGCATTTCCTGGGCATGATGAAGTGTTTTTTCCGTAATTTCGACGCCTCCAAGCATTCGGGCGAGTTCCTTTACACGGCCCTCTTCACTTAATGATTCAACCTGCGTCATCGTCCTTCCATCATCCAACTTCTTCTCGATCAAATACTGATGATCAGCCATACAAGCCACCTGCGGCAGATGGGTAATCGAGAATACTTGACAGGTTTTAGCCAATATGTACAGCTTCTCGGCAATAGATTGCGCTGCTCGGCCACTGACACCCGTATCAACTTCATCAAATATGAGGACAGGAATTTCATCATGCCTTGCAAAGATGCTCTTCATCGCTAACATAATCCTCGAAAGTTCACCACCGGAGGCGATTTTGGCCAAAGGTCGAAGCGGCTCACCTGGATTCGGCGAAATGAGGAATTCCGCTGTATCCATCCCTTGTTTGCCAAGACGAACACGTCTTCCTTCATATTCATAACCATTTGGGTCATCCTGCTGGTTCAAACGGACTTCGAGAGAAGTTCGTTCCATTTGCAAATCCTTAAGCTCTTGCTCAACCTGTCTGGCCAGATCAGAGGCGCACTGTTTCCTTGCTTCACTAAGTTCTTTGGCTAGCTCCATCAAACTGCCCAGCAGCTTATCTCTTCGGCTTCTCAAAGCTTCAATATGCTCATCCTTATTCTCAAGCAGATCCGTTTCCTGCTGAATGCGTTTGTAGTATTCCAGTATTTGCTCCACATTATCCCCATATTTTCTGCGGAGACCGGAAATCATATTTAAACGCTGTTCAATCTCATCGAGACGATTCGGGTTGAATTCGATCTGATCCCGATAATCACGTAATTGAAATACTGCATCCTCCAACTGATAATAAGCAGACTGAAGCTGCTCTGCCAGAGGTTTTAGTCCTTTCTCATCGAAACTTGAGACATCATCAATCCGTGATAATGCACGGCTAACCGCTTCAAGACCCTGTGTTCCGTACAGCAGCTCATAAGCACTTCCTACAGAATCCATCATTTTCTCACTATGAGACAGCTTCAATCTCTCTTCGGAAAGCCACTCATCTTCCCCGGCTTTAAGCTCAGCCGCAGCAATCTCCTCCAGCTGAAAACGATACATATCCAGCATTTGATATGCTTTTTGACTGGATTCCAGTAAATCAGTTAGTTCTTTCTCGACCTTGATAAATTGGCTATACTGATCCTGATACTTTCGTTTAATCGGACTAATCAATTGATCTCCATAAGTATCAAGCAAGCTCAAATGTCTGTCGGAGCGAAGCAGACTCTGATGTTCATGCTGACCATGTATATTAATAAGCTGTTCACCAATTTCACGCAGCATGGTTAGGTTGACCAGCTGCCCGTTAATACGTGATGTGCTTTTCCCTTGTGAAGTTAGTTCTCTGCGGATTAACAGATGCTCCTCTGGGTTTCCTTCTATTCCAAGCCGCTCCAGTGTATCCCAAACCGGATGCCCTGCAGAAAGATCAAACAAAGCTTCGATCTTCGACTTGTCACATCCGTATCGGATCAGATCTCCTGAGCCTCGTCCTCCCGCTACAAGTCCAAGCGCATCGATAATAATCGATTTACCGGCACCGGTTTCACCGGTTAGGACGTGAAACCCAGGAAAAAAGTGAACATCCACTGCCTCCACGACCGCCAAATTTCGAATGGATAATGTCACTAACATATACAAGCACCTCCAATCCCAATCCGATCAATCACCACTGTGTTACGATATAAATCCTTTAATCTGCGAAACGACCATCTCACTATCATCTTCCGTACGGCAGATCAACAAGATCGTATCATCACCGCATATGGTCCCCATAATATGTGACCATTCCATATTGTCCAACAGTACGGCTACGGAATTAGCTGTGCCGGGTAGACACTTCATAACTACCAGATTGCCTGTCCGATCGATGTGAACAAAGTTGTCAATGAGAGCACGTTTCAACTTTTGTACCGGATTATAGCGCTGGTCAGTCGGCATGGAATATTTGTATCGCCCATCGTCCATAGGCACTTTAATAAGCAGTAATTCCTTAATATCTCTTGATACGGTTGCTTGTGTCACTTGAAACCCCTCAGTCCTCAGTGCTTCAACCAGATCATCTTGCGTTTCAATTTCCTGATGGGTAATAATATCCCGAATTTTAATATGTCGTTGTCCCTTCATTTAAGAAGCCTCCTGAGTTTCATTCACTGATTTATTCATCGTTTCCAATCCATTCTTCGTCCGACCAATCCATGGTCACTCGCCGGACAGCATTTTCATTGAGGTCAATGTACAGCACTCCGGCACATTCCGGATACATCAACATAAACGGCATTAGTCGGTCTCTAATCCCGCTCCCTGTCCAATCCAGATGCTTGCGTTCACGAGACAGCTTTACAAGGTACAAGTCACCACTGCCATCCGTAACGACATAATCGATGAACAGACGGCTGTTAAGAGGGTGTTCATCCGTGTCGAAGGTCAAGTTAATCTTTACTTTTCCCCCGATCACTTCGAATCCTTCCTGCTCCATTAGCTCAATCGCCGGGTGATCTTGGATACGCTCATTGATGGGCACGCCCGGAAGCTGACTCGATGCCGGCGACATAAGCCAGCGGTTGAGTCGCCATGACAACAGCAGTATCGCAATAACCCCGATCATTACCATAAGAAGCCCATCATAACGTTCATTCATCCATTTTCACCTCGAACTTGTATTCGCGGATGAATGAAACAACTCCTTTTTTTCAGCAAAAGAAACTCATCACTTTGATGAGTTTCCCGTAAATGTATGAGCCGCCTGCTGTACAGTGCTATCGATCCATTGGCCCAACTGATCCGGGACTTGTTCTAGAGCATTCCCCGGTTCTTCCGATTGGGCTTGATTCTCCGGCATAATCCGCCAGTGAGCCAGAAATTCAATATTCCCTTCTCCTCCGGTTATGGGTGAGAAGGTAAGTCCTTTCAACTCAAACCCTAACTGATGAGCAAATGTAAGCACATGGGTAAGGACTTCACGGTGTACCTTAGGATCTCTTACAACACCGGATTTACCGACCTTTTCCCGACCTGCCTCAAATTGCGGCTTGATTAATGCTGCAACATCCGCAGGCTTTTGTAGCAGCGCCATAAGCGGCGGTAGAATAATCCGAAGCGAAATAAAGGATACGTCAATACTGGCAAAATTTGGGATTGGCCCGAGCAGATCATCAGGTGTCATATATCGGAAATTAGTCCGCTCCATGACACAGACTCGATCATCGTTTCGAAGTGACCAGTCCAACTGATTATAACCAACATCAATAGCATATACATATTCTGCCCCGTGCTGCAGCGCACAATCCGTAAAACCACCCGTTGATGATCCGATGTCCAGCATCGTCCGTCCCGTCATATCGATGCCGAACGTCTTCAATGCTTTTTCAAGCTTTAGCCCGCCTCGGCTTACATACGGATGAACCGATCCTTTTACCTTAAGTTCCGACGATCTAGGTATTTTCATACCAGCCTTTTCAATGCGCTCACTTCCGGAGTATACGAGGCCAGCCATGATGGCCGCCTTGGCTTTCTCCCGGCTTTCGTAAAAGCCCTGCTCAACGAGCAGGACGTCAATGCGTTCTTTTTGTGTCGACTCCATCTTTGTCTCCTGATCTGTCATTAGGACGAGAAACTTCTCTTGCCTACCGACGTTGAGCTGGAAGAGATTAACCCCCGGATTTCAGCGCATACCGCCTCAGTGGTCAAGCCTACCTCGGCCCGCTGTTCCTTGATGCTTCCATGCTCGATAAAGCGGTCCTCGATTCCCATAAGAGATACGACTGCATCATGGGTTCCCTGAGCCGCAAAAAATTCCAAAACAGCACTTCCAAGGCTTCCAGCTTGGGATGCCTCTTCCAGCACAACCATAGCGGTACCGGAAGCTGCCAATTTGCTCAGCATTTCTTCATCCAAAGGCTTTAAGAACCGGGCATTCACGATTTGGACCTGGATTCCTTCGCGTTTCAGCATATCTGCCGCTTCTTCAGCCAGTTGGACCATTGGACCCATAGCCAGAATGGCACAACCTTCCCCTGAACGAACCATTTCCCATTTTCCGATTGGGATAGGTACGAGCTCTGTATCTAGGGTTACGCCCTCGACATTAATCCGTGGATAACGATAGGCTATCGGTCCATCATTGTATTCAAGCGCCGTCTTCATCATATGACGCAGTTCATTCTCATCTTTCGGCATCATCAGTACAATATTGGGGATATGGCGCATAAATGCAATATCATATACGCCCTGATGAGTTTCTCCATCCGGTCCGACAAAGCCTGCACGGTCAATCGCAAACATCACGTTTGCATTATGACGGCATATGTCGTGGACGATCTGGTCATAGGCACGCTGCATGAACGTGGAATACACGGCGTATACCGGTTTCATCCCCTCCATGGCAAGTGCTGCACACATGGTTGCAGCATGTTGTTCTGCTATCCCTACATCGATCATACGCTCCGGGAACTTCTCGCTGAACGGAATCAATCCCGATCCGCCCGGCATTGCCGGGGTTACGGCTACAATCCGCTTGTCCTGCTCCGCGAGTTCTACCAGTGTCTGACCGAATATCTCAGTATACATTGGATTCCCCACTGCCTTTAATACTTGGCCGGATTCAATCTTGTAGGGTGAAATACCGTGCCACTTATGGGAATCGGATTCTGCAGGACGGTAGCCTTTGCCTTTGGTTGTAACCGCATGGATCAGTACAGGGCCATCGACATTGTCAGCCTGACGTAAGGTGTCGATCAGTTTGCTGAGATCATGCCCGTCAACGGGTCCCAGATACGTAAATCCGAGCTCTTCAAACAGAACGCCGGGCACCATCATATATTTAAGACTGTCTTTCATCCTCTCAGCCGTCTTCGCGAGTTTGTCGCCGATGGCCGGAATTTTCTTAAGCAGGCTCTCGACCTCATCTTTAGCCCGAAGATAGTATCGGTCAGAACGGATTTTGCTCAAATAATTGTGCATGGCACCTACGTTAGGCGCAATCGACATTTCATTGTCGTTCAACACAACCATCAGCTTCTTCTTCTCATGGCCGATATGATTGAGTGCTTCGAAAGCCATTCCTCCGGTCAGTGCGCCATCTCCAATCATGGCGATGACACGGTTGTTCTCACCTTTCAAATCACGCGCTAGTGCCATTCCCATTGCTGCCGACAAGGATGTGCTACTGTGTCCGGCTTCCCAGACATCGTGCTCACTTTCGGTTCGTTTAACAAAACCGCATAATCCTTTATGTTTCCGCAATGTATCGAATTGGTCCATCCGACCAGTCAAAATTTTATGAACATAAGCTTGATGACCCACGTCATATATCATCTTGTCCCGAGGACTTTCGAAACAATAGTGCAATGCCAGCGTGAGCTCAACCACTCCCAAATTTGATGCGAGATGTCCACCCGTGACAGATAGCTTCTCAATCAGAAACTGACGAATTTCTCCGGCAAGATCAGCTAATTCGCCAACTGATAGTTTTTTTAATTGATCTGGATCTTTAATATTCGGAAGCAGCACAAAAATCTCCCCGCTTTCCTTGTTTAAGTTTACATTTCATAAACAGCCCACCATTTCTTTGAGCTCATACATGAGACATTATATCATAAACAAACCGCTTGCACGTAATCCTCATATCAGTGATCCCGAGACTTTAGAAAATCCGCAATCTCGATCAGCCGGAGGGGATCAGCAAACCCAGCACCTGTAACAACCGCCTTCGCCTCAGACGTCAGACGCTCAACCTCATCCTTCGATGCCTCCAAACCGATAAAGTAAGGATAAGTCACCTTCTGCTGTTTAACATCACTCTGTGTCTTTTTCCCCAGCTTGGTTTCATCCCCTGTCAGATCAAGAATATCGTCCTGAATCTGAAAAGCCAGACCTATATGATGACCGTAGGTTCGGAGCGCATCCAATTGCTCATCTGTTACCCCGGCTATCCTTCCTCCAGCGATCAGAGAAAACATAATTAAATCACTTGTCTTGTGGAGATGGATGTATTCTAGTTGCTCCAAGCCTGTTAAGCCCTGTTCCCCTTCCATATCAGCGACCTGTCCGCCAACCATTCCCCGGGGACCTGCATATACGGCCAGGTCTTCCACAATCGACAACACACGCTCTGCAGGAATGCCAAACTTACGGCTCGCTTGAATTACATTGTAAAACGCATGTGTTAGCAGAGCATCCCCCGCAAGGATCGCGCCTGCTTCTCCAAATACCTTATGATTGGTAGGTTTCCCGCGCCGAAAATCATCATTATCCATCGCAGGAAGATCATCATGCACCAAAGAGTACGTATGTACCATCTCAACTGCACACGCTACCGGAAGCGCTGTCTCCCGGGTTCCTCCACCTGCCTCGCAAGCGGCAATAACCAGTAACGGACGCAGCCGTTTGCCGCCAGCCATTAATGAGTAATTCATCGCTTCCTTAAGACTGGAAGGTACATCCCATTCCTTAGGCAAAACATCGGACAGTGCCGTAGAGACTATATCACTTACCTCATTCATATAATAATCCAACGGACGACGATTATTCACCATTCTCCCCCGTTTCGTCAAGCATATTGCCGAAAGGACGACGTTTCAACTCTCCGCCTTCCTCAACAATCATTTCAATTTTCTGTTCCACTTGTTCTAACTTTTGACTGCACATTTGGGATAAACGCATTCCTTTTTGATATAGATCAATGGCTTTTTCCAAAGGTACGTCGCCGTCTTCCAGTTGACTGACGATCGTTTCCAGCTGCGTCATTGCTTCTTCAAAGCTCATTTCCGTTTCATTCGTCACGATTGTCATCCTCCTTCATTCCCCACACTTGACATTGCAGTCGGCCATCACTAACCTTCACATTCACCAGATCTCCTGGCTGTACATCATTTAATGATTTGATTAATCTGCGTTCCTGCTCATCATATACGAGACTGTATCCCCGTGACATGACTTTAAGCGGACTCAGTGCATCTAAATGTCTTATCTCTGACTGTAGATGCTGGATTTTCCTACGCATAAGCGATTGCATGGCTGCTGTCAGCTGACGGTGAGCCCCGTCCCATCGACGGGAGGCTGATTCCACCTGCACCTGTGGATTAAAGCGGATCAGACCTTGTTTCAATGATGCTTGCTGCTGGCGGCTCAGTGAAATTTTCGTTCGCAACGCCCCTTGAAGACGTATTTTCAGCATATCCAGGCGTTCTGCATGCTGCAGCATATACCTTCGAGGATATACAAGTACAGGGGAGCGCTGCAGTGCAGCCAGTCGTTCTCTGCTCCGACCCAAGCGCTGCTGCAATCCTTGCCGCAGCTGGCGTTCAAGCTGATTAAGGCGTGCCTTGACCTCGGAGGCATTCGGAACTGCAAGCTCGGCAGCTGCCGTTGGAGTTGCGGCACGGAGATCAGCAACAAAATCCGCAATCGTAAAGTCGGTTTCATGTCCAACAGCTGAAATAACCGGAATCGTGGACTGATATAAAGCCCGAGCCACAATTTCTTCGTTAAAAGCCCAAAGCTCCTCAAGAGAACCTCCGCCCCGGCCTACAATAAGCACATCCGCTTCTCCCATCTCATTCACCGATCGAATACCTTTAACAATCGACGGAGCAGCGCCCTTGCCTTGCACTAATACAGGATACAGGATGACCCGTACCTGAGGATAACGTCTCTTGATCGTAATCATAATATCTCGTACTGCTGCTCCGGTAGGTGAAGTAATCACCCCAACAGTACGCGGGAACAAAGGAAGCGGCCGTTTACGCTCAACTGCAAACAACCCTTCTTCCTCCAGTTTCTTCTTTAGCTGTTCATAAGCAAGATAGAGACTTCCGATACCGTCAGGCTGCATATGCAGCGCGTAGAATTGATACTGTCCATCGCGCTCATAAACGGACACGTTCCCGCGAGCTATGACACGGGAACCTTCTTTCGGAATAAACGGCAGCCTCTGGTTGTGAGCCGCAAACATGATCGCGCGGATCCGGCTGCCTTCATCCTTAAGCGTAAAGTACATATGACCGCTGGAGTGATGAGTGAAGTTCGATATTTCCCCTCGGATCCACACGTCCGACAACCGGGAATCACCCTCCATTTTCATCCGAATGTAACGGTTCAAATCCTTGACGGATAAGACGTTCTGTTGATCTAAAGACTTCATCTTAATCTATTCCATTCAGCCGCTTGGAAGCGAGCAGCGTATTTTGCATCAGCATCGTGATTGTCATTGGGCCGACACCACCTGGAACAGGCGTAATGTATCCTGCGACTTCCTTGGCACTGTCGTAATCCACGTCACCAGCAAGCTTTCCGTTATCCAAACGGTTCATTCCCACATCAATGACAACAGCACCCGGTTTTACATAACTTGCATCAATCATTTTGGCTCTGCCGATTGCAACAACGAGAATGTCGGCCATTTGGGCAATTTCATTCATCTTGTACGTGCGGGAGTGACACATGGTCACCGTGGCATTCTCACGCTGCAAAAGCAGAGATACAGGTTTACCAACGATGTTGGAACGTCCGATCACAACCGCATGTTTTCCGGCAATTTCAATACCTGTCCGCTTGATCATCTCGATAACACCTGCTGGTGTACAAGGGAGAAGACTATCATCTCCAATTACGAGATTACCAACATTTATCGGATGAAAGCCGTCCACGTCCTTTTCAACGGCTATGGCGTTAAGTACAGATTTTTCATCAATATGCTTAGGAAGAGGAAGCTGAACCAGTATACCGTGGATGTTGTTCTGACGGTTGAGCTTGTCCACTAATGCCAGAACTTCTTCCTCGCTGGAGGAATCAGACATACGATGAACTTCTGAGTAGAAGCCTAGATCGTGACATGCTTTTTCTTTGTTTCGAACATACACTTGAGAAGCAGGATCTTCTCCGACAAGTACGACAGCTAAGCCAGGACGAAACCCTCTGCCGGTAAGCATTTGTACTTCTTGTGCAATATTTCCCCGAATGTCTTCCGATATCGTTTTGCCACTGATGATGTCTGCTGTCATTTCAACCTCTCCCCTTAATCTCAAAAATAGTTACTAATCCTTCTTGAGCTTCGCCTTGACTTCATCCAGTTCCTGGAGCATTCGGCCCAGAACACCGTTAACGAATTTGCCGGATTCGTCAGTACCGAAATGCTTCGCAAGCTCGATGGCTTCGTTTACAGCCACTTTTCCAGGTACGTCTTCACGAAAGGCAAGTTCATATGCCGCCAAACGCAAAATTTGACGGTCCACACGGGACAAACGGCTGACCTGCCAGCCTTTCAAGTACTGGGTCAAAACGGCATCAATTTCCTCTCTTGCCGCCCAAGAGCCGTTAACAAGTTGAAGCACAATTTCTTTAACCTTGGCTTCATCACCAATTACTCGCTCTGTCTCGTTCTCCTCTGCAGCTTCGGAGAGCAGCATGGATACGGCCTCTGCACTGTCTACTTGGTTCATTTCCATCTGATACAGGCTCTGAACGGCAATCTCTCTTAGTACACGTCTTTTCATTATGTTCCTCCTGTGGACCTTGTTGTAATCCATTTTGTATTTAGTATGATCAATGAATGATTGATAAATATCAGCAAAAAAAAACCTGTGAGCGGCTCTCTCCGCAAAAACGGGCGAGATACAGCATGTCTCGGCTATTTTTTCCGGAGAAAGCATATCACAGGGTCTCATTTAAACGGCCGCCAACGCTCAAACAGCCAGCGCCCCCACTCCTGCCAATGAAACAGGGGGCCCTGCCGTAAGTCCCTTCGTTTACCGAAGGTATAGCCGATAAATACCACTAATGCAAAGAACAGCATATCCCAAAAACCGGATAATAAATAAATCAGGCCGCATATAATTCCGCTAGTTATACCAAATATACGCCCGCCGTGACTCTCCCACACTTGTTTCCATGGCATTCGGGAAGTTCACCTCTATTCCACGCGGCTCTTGAAGCTTGGTGCCTGAACCACGTTTGCTATATAGACAGATACATTTGATACGGGAATTCCCGTCGTATCCTCTACAAAATCATGTACCTGCTTCTGAACATCCGTCGTTAGCGTAGGAATAGACTCCTCACCGTCCACGACAGCACGAATAGCAATCTCTAATCCGGACTGGGATACCTTAATACGTGACTTCAAATCTTTGACGCCCCGTACCCTGGAGGCCGCTTTCAGACACAAATTTTCGATAGTCTCCACCGAAATTTGAATATCTCCAAATTCCGTCCGCTGATCGATTGAATTCGTAACCGTGCGGTCGCGGCGAATTGAGATGTAGAAAAATCGAATGCTAAGCAGAAACAGTACGGACGCCACTATAATTCCAGCCCAGAAGAACTGTTGTTTCTGATTATACGTTAGATCATACGGTATAGCGCCGCTCAAGAGGAGGATGGCAACTACAGAAATCACGCCGATACTCAGGCTGTATATAAACAGCATAAGTCTGTCCACAATTTTAGCCACGAACAGCACAGCCTCCTTAAAATTAGATTAAACCCTCGACATGTCTGTCGGGGGTTAGGGTATAGCATTATTTCACTCGCTGAACCACGTCAATATCTTCGCTCTTCTCGGAGGATTTCACGAATTGAACGTCATGAATATGTACGTTGACTTCTACTACAGTCAGTCCGGTCATATTCTCGATAGAACGTTTCACGTTGCGCTGGATTTCTCCGGCTACTTCAGGAAGACGATGACCGTATTCTACGATTACCGATACATCCACAGCTGCTTCACGCTGTCCAACTTCAACGGAAACTCCTTTAGACAAGTTCTTGCGTCCAAGCAGTTCAACGAATCCGCCTGCAAATCCGCCACTCATTCCCGCAACACCTGACACCTCAACTGTCGCAAGTCCTGCAATCACTTCAATAACTTCCGGGGCAATTTGAATTTGACCAATTTCTGTGCGTTCAAATTCCGTCGGCAATGACTCTACCATGTCTCAACACACCTTTCAAAAACAAGTTGGCGGATGCATAGGACGAATCAAGGCATCCGCTTCTTATTCACATACTATATCATCTGCCACTGCTAATGACAAACGATAAAAGACACATTAAATCTCATTCTCTTCCAAAAATTTAATGTCAAAGTCACCTTTCAAAAAGGTCGGATGATTCAGTAGCTTCTGATGGAATGGAATAGTTGTATGGATCCCATCTATTTCAAACTCCATCAGAGCACGCTTCATTTTTGCAATAGCTTCCTCTCGGGTTGGTGCCCAAACGATAAGCTTTGCAATCATGGAGTCGTAATAAGGTGAGATCGTATATCCAGGATAAGCTGCACTATCAACACGAACGCCAGGTCCTCCTGGAGGCAGATAGAACTGTATCGTTCCCGGTGCAGGCATGAATCCTTTGTCCGGATTCTCCGCGTTAATGCGGCATTCAATCGACCAGCCGTTGATAACAACTTCTTCTTGGGTAAAGGATAACGGATGACCTTCAGCAACCGATATCATTTCCTTAATCAGGTCGACACCTGTCACCATTTCCGTTACCGGATGTTCAACCTGGATCCGGGTATTCATCTCCATGAAATAAAACTGCCCATCCGAACCAAGTAAAAACTCCAGCGTACCAGCTCCCGAATAATTAACCGCTTTAGCTGCGCGAACAGCGGCTTCTCCCATACGTGTCCGCACATCCTCGGTTAACACAGGACACGGTGCTTCCTCAACAAGCTTCTGGCGGCGACGCTGTACGGAACAATCACGCTCTCCCAGATGTACGGCATTACCGAATTTGTCGGCAATGATCTGGATTTCAACATGCTTCATCCCGGTTAAATATTTCTCGAGGTATACACCAGCGTTGCCAAAAGCTTTCTGTGCTTCCTGCTGCGCTGTTGTAATCTGCTTGATGAGTGATTCCTCATCGTCAGCGATCCGGATCCCCTTACCGCCACCGCCAGCAGTAGCTTTAATAATAACGGGGTAACCGATATCTCTTGCGAGCATAACAGCTTCATTCAAGTCCTCAACCAGGCCGTCGGAGCCCGGTATAACCGGTACCCCTGCGTCTTTCATCGTTTGCTTGGCGACAGCTTTGTCTCCCATACGGGTAATCGCATCTGCAGATGGACCTATAAAAGTAATGTTGCACGATTCACAAATCTCAGCGAAATCGGCATTCTCCGCAAGAAATCCATATCCCGGGTGAATTGCATCACATTCAGTTAACGTAGCAACGCTCATAATATTAGTAAAGTTCAAATAACTGTCTTTGGAAAGGGTCGGACCGATACAATAAGCTTCATCCGCAAGACGAACATGCAGAGAATCACGGTCAGGCTCTGAATAGACAGCCACCGTGGATATTCCAAGCTCATGACAGGCCCGGATAATACGAACAGCGATTTCACCACGGTTCGCTATCAGCACTTTCTGAAATGTCATGCAGGTAACCTCCTTCGGACTCAAGTAGCTCTTATTCTTGGCGAGTATGGAGTTCAATCCGGTCTCACCAGAAATAAAGGCTGTCCGAATTCCACTAGCTGCCCGTTCTGAGCCAGAACTTCTACAATTTCCCCTTTGATATCAGCATCCAACTCATTCATGAGCTTCATGGCCTCGATAATACAAACGGTTGTTTTCTCTTCCACCTTGTCACCTGAGCTAACAAACGCCGGAGCTTCAGGGGAAGGGGAACGGTAAAAGGTTCCTACCATCGGCGACGTGATTTTATGTAACGAACTTGCTGCATCCAGGGCGGAGGATTCCGTGCTGGATGTGGCAGGCTGGCTTACCGCTGCAATCGGCTGAATAGCCTGAGGCAGTACTTGAGGTGCAGGTATGAACGCCTGAGGAGCTGTCTGAAGGTTTACAACCTCAGCAGCACGAGGTTTCTTGATGGATAAACGCGTGCCCTCACTCTCAATTTCCAGCTCCTGTACGGAGGTTTGATCCACAAGCTTGATCAATTCCTTAATCTCGCTTAATTTAAACATTCTCGACTCTCACTCCTTCACTTTCTTAGAAGCCCTACTTCGGACAGTCAGTCAATAACTTAGAGTATTATATCACAATCCAAAGAAATAGAAAGAGTCCAAGAGAAACCCCGGACTCTTTCGCTTTTTTTCGGTTGAAGGAGACAGTATTCGCGCTTTTATGCGTTCCAATATTATGGAGTAACGTATTGAACGCTCACTTTATCTTGGCCCACTTTTAATTCTTTCATTACCATATCAACGATACCAGCAGCCCGCTTGGCATCCAACTGATCACTCAAAACCACAACATTATATCTGTCATTGTCCTCTTTAACAACCGCATTCTCGTATTGCTGCTGCAGCTCTTCTTCAATACTCAACAAAATGGATTCTTTATCTTCTATCTGCTTCAATTGCTCTGTAACCTGTGCAGTCACTTCTGCCGTGTTGCTCTGGTTGCCTAGCTTCGTCATTAACTCATCATACAACTTCATGTTTTTGTTGGCACGATCAAGTTGATAAGACTCCAGCTTACTGGATGCCGAATTTGCTTGAGCAGCAACCTGCTTCAATACATCTTCTTCGGTTTTGGCAGAGTCTTTCGATTCTGCTGATTCGTTAGCCTTTGCATCTTTCGCCTTTGTATCTTTCTCCTTTGGATCTTCCGCTTTTGGATCAGCGACTTTGTCCGGCGCCTTGTCACCCGCAGCTTTATCTTGTTTGTCTGTTTCTTTAGTACCTTCTTCTTTCGCCACGCTTCCAGTTTCTTCACTAGCACCGGAATCTCCAACGATACCCTCAGGAGTAATTTCGTTCAAAACCAGTTCATCACTATCAGCTGGTGTTCCCTCTGATGATTTTGGGTTGCTCGCCTGTGTGCTTTCAGCTACTTTAGGAGCCGATGGACCGGAGTCATCCGTAAAAAGATAGTATGCGGAAAGAATGACCATGAGGCTTAACATTGAAACTAACCAGATTGTTTGTCTTTTGTTATTCATTTAGAATACTTCCTCCTTTAAATAACTGCTTGAATAAGGATCGGCTTGCTATCTTTTTCTATTCCTGCTTACGTGGGACAACCGATATTTTGTAACTAGGTACATTCAATCCTCTCTGAACGGCATCCACGATCAAACTGCGGACGACTTCATTTTCAGCACCTTTAGCCACAACCATTACTCCTCGGACATGAGGTTTTATCTTTTTGGTTATGATAGGTGTCTGGTCACCGGAGGCATCGTAGGTTACGATCTGTCCGTCACGGGTATAACTTGTTGCATGCCTTTTACCGCCATTAGCATCAGTCTCTTCTGTCAGCTCTTGGGTATCCTTTACATTCCGCTGTACGATGATTTCTTCCGTCGATTCCACCGTCACCATTACATCTACAGCTCCGACACCAACAATCTGCTCGAGCATCACTTTCGTTCTACCCTCAAACTCCTGCTCTATGCTTCCAAACTCGCTGCCTCCGCTTCCAGCCGGGGATTGAACAGATGTCGTCACCGCTTGTTCCGGCGGTTCTCGGCCGATGTTCTCGTTATCGAGCTTTTTTACATTAACAAAGGAGTTAAACAGCATGATGGCAACCCCGATGAGGCCAAGTATGATCAACCAGCGAAAGGTTTGCATTCTTTTGACCCCTCCGGCTCCACCACCCAACCATTGTTCCACCTTTTTCAGCCATTTCCCCAATATCCTCACCTCCATCACAATTTGGTTTGAGTCTCACTTCCACTTGAATGTATCGATATTTGATCGGGTTCCAGATCCCAGCGGCTGCGTAAGAGATCCCTGACAGGGGCTTCTCTGGCCTCCATGGCAGCATCCGCTTTCAAGGAATCCTCGTCCTTGGTTTTATCATCCTTGGAACCGTTACGGTTAATCTCCACATTGACACGGATCGTATCCACTGGTTTAATAGGTTCCGTACCTTCAGCCGGGGGGGTCTTTGCTGCTTCAGGTTTAACCGGATCCCTCAGACGAACTTCAACCGAGGAGATAACCGCACTACTTGCAGAACCTTCTCTTGGCGCGGCCAGGGCCACTTTCACTTCCTCAACCGGTTCCCCTATTTCAGCAATAATTTGATCTTTCATCTGCCGAGCTATCTCTTCTCCAGCCCACTGTAAACTTTGCTTTTGCTGAACGTTTTTCAATTTCTCCGCCTGTGCTAGGATATAATCCAGCTCCGCTTCCTTTGGAGTGCTCTTGTCGCTCTCCACACGTTCAAGATCAAGGGCCAGCTGTTTTTCCGGCGGCTCCGTCAGAAAGCTGATTAACGGCCGGAGTAGTGCTAGCAGGATCAGCATGCTCAGCACCAGTCTGGCGTACCGCTGCATCGTCTTGCTGGGTAAGATCAGATCAACGAAGGCTGCAAACATAACGACCATGATTACGCTTTTCAGCCAGCCGCTCAGCCATTCCATATCGATCCTCCCCTTTCCTCATTACTCACCTCATCATGACAGTGATGTTAGCGGTGGTGAGTATTATCGTGATTGCCAGAAAAAACATCATGCTAACTGCAGCCAGAGCAGCAAATACATACAGCATCGTTTTGCCGATGGTGTGCAAGCAGGTGACGATCGGAGTTTCCCCAAGCGGCTGCATAACTGCTGCAGCAACGTGGTATATAAGCGCCAGGATCAGAATCTTAATAGCCGGAAATGCGCAAAGGAACAAGATAATAATGACGCCTGCCAGTCCGATCGAGTTTTTAACGAGCAGGGATGCCGAGATTACTGTGTCAGTAGCATCAGCGAACATTTTTCCGACAACTGGCACGAAGTTTCCTGTAACATACTTAGCTGTACGTATGGCTACACCGTCCGTAATAGAGCTAGTTATTCCCTGAACTGAAATCACCCCGAGGAATATGGTCAACAGAACTCCCAGAACACCCATTCCAATTCCTCGAAGCAGATTTCCAAGTTGAGTCAGCTTGTACTTCTCGGACAAGGAGCTAACAAGATGCAGTACAGCTGAGAAGAATAATAACGGAAACACGATCGTGCTAATTAGCGTTCCTACGGTATGTACCATGAAAATGACCAGGGGATGTGCTACAGAAACGGTGACGATATTCCCCATCGATGCAAGCAGTGCGAACAGCAGCGGAAGCATGGCCATCATAAAATCAATCATTCGGTCGATCGCTTCCCTGGCATAACCGACTGTTATATTAAAGCTGTTGACGGCTATAACTAGCACAACCATGTAACAGATTGTATATGCAACCCGGCTTATCGTACTTTTCTCAAAGGCCGTTTGTAAATTTTCCAGGATCATACTCAAAATGCTCAGCATGACAATCGTAGCCAGCAGCTTGCCGTTGTACAGAACTTCATGCCACATAAAGCTGCCGATTCCAGAAAGTACACCCTTCAGGCTTAATCCTTGTCCCCCGGGTAGCAGCATATCCATGAGAGACGGAGTCCTGCCTTCCGGAAAAAAACCACCGTAATCCTTCATCAACTGGTCCCAGTACTCTTCAACTTGACCGGTGGGAAGCTCTTTCGTCTGTTGTTCCACCCATTGATCAGCCGGTGAGTCCGCATAAGCTGTGGAGCCCATACCGATGAATAACAGCAACAGGAGCATCAGCAATGTAATCAGGGGCCTTATGTGATGATGCCGACGTTGGATCATACTATCCCCCGCTTTCTCAGGCCGGAAGGAGCTTCAGAACCGTCTCGATAATGATGCTGATGATCGGCACGGCGAGAACCAGAATTAGTACTTTTCCCGCCATTTCTATTTTGGAGGCAATCGATTCTTGCCCAGCATCCCTCACGACCTGCGCCCCCATTTCGGCTATATAAGCTATTCCTATAATTTTCAGCACCGTTTTCAGATAGATCACTTGAACCCCTGAACTCTCGGCGAGTTCTTCCAACATCCGAATGACATTCCCGATTTTACCAATGAGGAAGAGAAAGATCATGACACTGGTAGAGACCGCCAGCAAAAAGGCAAAGATCGGCTTCTGTTCCTTGACGACAAGTATGAGAATGGTGGCTATAAAGCCGAGCCCCACCACTTGGATGATTTCCATAGTTCCACCTACTGGAAGAGGAATATCGTTTTAATTTCCTGAAGCAGATCATCCAGTAGCCGAACGACCATGAACAGGACGACGACGAACCCGATGAGCGTAACCCAGTGAGCCATATCCTCTTTTCCCATTTGTTTCAGCACTGTATGAATCATGGCTATGATAATGCCGATCCCTGCAATCTGGAAAATGGCATTCACTTCAATGTTCATTCCTTGGCACCTCGCTAAAAGATCAAAATGACGACCAATGCTCCAACAAGCAGTCCCAAGCTTTTGCTCATTTTTTCATACTTGGCTTGGTCCTCTCTAGCCGCCGCTTCCTCATGCTTGAGCTGGCTGGCGGCCAGTGCAATATGCTTCATCTGGTCCTGCCTGTCGCTGGTGCCAAGCACGCCGCTTAGCTGCTCCAACGCTTCTCTTTCGGCGGATTTCATGCTGGTCCGTCTCCAATGCGCGTTCAAAGCTCTTCGTATGCTGTCCTGAGCGGATAAACCATACTGTGGACTCATGTACCCGGCTGCAGCCGTAAACAACGATTTCAATGGCTCACGCAGGCCTTGTCCGATCCGCTGAAGCGCTTCAGGCAGCGGGGTAAAGCCATAGCTAATCTCCGTCTCAAGACGCTGCAAGGCTAATATGAGTTCCCGGATTTGTCTAGGCCTGGTTGCGAACTGCTGGGCTTGAAAAAAACCAGCTAACGTTCCCGCCACCAATACGATGGCCGCCCCTATCAATTTAAGCAAGGGCATCACCGCCTTGACCTCTGCCCCCGGTAGTCTGAAGTGTCCGCTGTCCGACATCCTGAAGCCGGAAAGATCTTCCCTCGCCGTTTCGGGCAAGTACAACGTACATTTCGAACATCCGATTATTCACGAGTCCCGCCAGACCAGGTCGCCCTCTCATATCCTGAACCGATGAACCGTGTGCAGTAGCGATAACACTGATCCCGGCGTGAAGTGCCTCAGTGACGGCCTCGGCATCCTCTGGACGCCCAATCTCGTCCACAATCAAGACATCCGGTGACATGGAGCGGAGCATCATCATCATCCCCTCAGCCTTAGGACAGCCGTCCAGTACGTCCGTTCTCGGTCCGACATCAAACCCTGGCACACCGCGCTGACAACCTGCGATTTCAGAGCGCTCGTCAACAATACCAACCTTTATACCTGGCCAGTGAATGTTAGATCTCCCCCAAAAACCGGAGCTGATCTGTCTTGCAAGATCCCGGACCAGCGTCGTTTTTCCATGCTGCGGAGGAGACATAATGAGCGTATGCAGCACTCTTTTTCGCTTGGTGTCCAGCAGGTAAGGCAAAATTTCATCTGCGGCTCCTTTTATTTCCTTAGCTATCCGGACGTTGAAACCGCTAATATCCCGAATGTGCTCGACTTTCCCACCACTTAGTACCGTTCGCCCGGTAAGACCGATTCGGTGCCCCCCGGGTATGGTGATAAATCCTTTTCTCAGCTCTTCTTCCATCGTGTAAAGAGAATGGTTGCTTATGAGATCCAGTAGTCTGTGCCCATCTTCCCGAGTCGGTTTGTACGCTTCGTCGGGTCTCAGAATTAGTTCACCGTTTCGGCTTACGAAGTGAAACTTGCCCCCAGTATTAATTTCCAGCGAACGGCCCTCCCGAATACGGACTTCTTCCAAGCCTTCCAGAACATCTTTCGGCAGGTTCAGCAGAAGCTGCTTTACGTTCTCGGGAAACAGCTCCAACCAATTCATTGTCATTTCGGCTTCCCCCAAGCAGTTCTTTTCTTGAAGTACTTCTTATCCTCATGTGTATGCTTGTACTCCGTATTTATGCAGCGAATCTATCATTTTTTTAATATTCCGTATAAAAGAAATGCCACACCGCACAATACCCAGCCGATCTTGCCCCAAGATATCTTATCGGCCATACCAACGAGCCCGATGGTGGTCGTCAGGATCAGGATAAGCGGTCCCGTTAAGGCCAGAGTCGAATTGACTACCAGCGCTTTATCAACTTGGTTTAATCGGAGCATAATGAGCGCTGCCACAATCTCCAAGCTGCCAGAGAATATCCTCAGCGACGCCATACCGGTAACAAACTTGTCCATCATGCTGAAACCTCCTTTTTACTTGATTTGACAGCAATATGAAATTTTCACTTTCTTATATTTTAAAATATGCTCTACTCTCTTGATTTATCTCTACTTTTTTGTACATTCATAGAAAAGAATTGAACGCCAAAAATCCCGGCCTATGAAAGACCGGGATTAAAAGTAATAGTTTATGCTGTTTATCTACGCTCCTGCGGACCTCCAACAGTCGCCTGTTGATCCGTATCCAGCCCGTAAGCGGTATGAAGCGCCTGAACCACATTTTGCAGGTTTGATCCGTCAATAACACACGAAACCTTAATTTCAGACGTACTGACCATCTTAATGCTAACGCCCTCTTTTGAAATAACATCGAACATTTGGGCTGCTACGCCTGGATGACTGACCATGCCGGCTCCAACGATGGACACCTTAACCAAGTTATCTTCGAAAGTAACTCGACGAAACGGGAGTTCATCTCGAATTCCTTCAATAACAGAAAGTGCACGCTCGCGGTCACCAAGAGATACCGTAAAGGAGAAGTCAGCCTCGCCGTTCAGAACACCGCTCTGTACGATAATATCGACGTCGATTTCTTCCTTAGCGAGTTCTCCGAACATCTTCGCCAAGACTCCCGGAAAATCGCCTACTCCCAAAATACTGATTCTTGCAACGTTTTTGTCGTATGCGATCCCGCTCACCACTACACCTTGTTCCATGTTAGCCTCCTCCTTAACAACCGTTCCCTCGTTATAATTAAAGCTGGATCTAACAACCAGCTGAACCCGGTTATGCTTCGCATACTCCACAGCACGCGGATGCAGTACAGCAGCACCCAGATTTGCAAGCTCCAGCATTTCATCGTAGGATATCTCATTTAGCTTTCGTGCGCATTTCACAACACGAGGATCAGTCGAATATATGCCGTCTACATCTGTATAGATCTCGCATACATCGGCATGAATGGCCGCAGCCAGCGCTACGGCTGTTGTATCCGAGCCACCGCGCCCGAGTGTCGTTATCTCTCCATCATCCGACATGCCCTGAAAACCTGCGACGATAACAATTTTCCCATCGTCTAGAGCTTTCTTAACACGAACCGGTGAGATATCCGTAATTCTGGCTTTCCCATGAACCGGCTCTGTACGGAAACCGGCCTGCCATCCCGTATAAGACACCGCCTCACGCCCCAAGCTGTGAATTGCCATCGACAGCAGGGACATCGATATCTGTTCACCTGTTGTCATCAGCATATCCATCTCACGCGCGGGAGGATTTGGATTCAACATTTTGGACTGGTCGATCAACTCATCTGTCGTATCCCCCATTGCTGACACGACAACTACACACTGGTGACCCTCATCTTGCTTCTCAACGATTCTTCGGGCGACGCGCTGCATCCGTTCCGTATCTCCCACGGAACTTCCTCCGAATTTCATGACATACAGTGACAACGCTTCATTCACTCCCCACTCTTGTTCGATATGTATCAGTTAGTTTCTCGCTTTAAATCAGTATAATACGAAAGTGCTCGGTTGCGTCAAGAATTTTCAGATAAGATTCAGAAAATTCGACAAATATTTTCTTTCAGAGGTGTTTTTTTTATATTTTATGGCTGGATAACCGGATATATGAGGAAGAAGACACATGGTTAAATTTCGATAAACCTTAAGAAGATCACTATGAAATACAAAAAAGCAAGCCATCAAAGAATGAATCCTCGATGGCCTGCCGTCTTCTTTATATCGGAGTGATGTCCTTGTCAATTACGCACGGGAGATGTACTTGCCTTCACGAGTATCGATGAGCAGTACATCTTCTTCGTTAATGAAGAGAGGAACTTGTACGTTCAGTCCGGATTCTACTTTGGCATTTTTGGTAGCGCCTGTAGCCGTGTTGCCTTTAATACCAGGCTCTGTTTCAACAACCTTCAGCTCAACGCTGTTTGGCAGGTTAATTCCAAGGATTTCACCCTGATAGCTAATGATATGAACATTCATGTTCTCTTTCAGGAAATTCAGTTCCCATTCAAGCTGTTCGCTAGTCAAGCTGAACTGATCATAAGTTTCGTTGTCCATAAATACATGCTCTTGACCGCTAGCATACAGATACTGTACACCACGGTTCTCGATAATAGCCCGGCCAATCGTTTCACCTGCACGGAAAGTCTTCTCAACGGTGTTGCCGTTACGAAGATTTTTTAGCTTGGAGCGAACAAAAGCTGCACCTTTACCTGGTTTAACGTGCTGAAAATCCAAGACGGTAAAAATATCCCCATCTACTTCTACGGTTAATCCTGTTTTAAAATCGTTGACTGAAATCATGCGATTCCCTCCTAGAGATAAGTTCATAGATTCACTAGCTTAATATTTGCAATGATTAAAGGACGGTGTATTCTTTGCTTGAGCTCGTCAAGATATGAATACCCGTTTCGGTGATCACAATATCATCCTCAATGCGAACACCGCCGAGACCCGGCAAATAAATGCCCGGTTCTACGGTCACAACCATACCTGGCTTCAATACATCATCGCTAAGTTTGGACAGACGCGGAGATTCATGAACCTCCATGCCAAGACCATGACCTGTACTGTGACCGAAGTACTCGCCATAACCATATTTGGTGATGATATCACGGGCCAGAGCGTCCGCTTCGCGTCCCGTCATGCCTGGCTTAATATGATCCAGCGCGTGAAGCTGTGCCTCCAGTACGATATCATAAATTTCTTTCAATTTCGGATCCGGTGTACCCACCGCGATCGTTCTTGTCAGATCGGAACAATACCCGTCCAGCAGCGCCCCGAAATCAAACGTGATGAATTCATTCCCCTTGATAACACGCTCGCTTGCGACACCGTGCGGTAAAGCTGAACGCTCACCGGAAGCAACAATCGTATCGAATGATGAAGACGTCGCGCCATGGCTGCGCATGAACATTTCCATCTGCAGATCAATTTCCCGCTCTATCTTTCCTGTCTCCACAATACTTAAGACATGGCTAAAGGTGGCATCTGCGAGATCCGCAGCACGCTGCATAACCTTTAATTCCTCACTGTCCTTAAATATACGCAGTTCCTCTACAAGACCAGATACCGGAACTAGACTAACTGGCTTCAGCTGTTCCGTATAAGCAGCAAAAACTGCGTATGTAACATGCTCCTGCTCAAAACCGAGAGATGTGATCCCTTCAGTTGCAAGTAGCTCTTTTACCGTGTCCATAACTTTGGAGCCATGCTCAACGACTGTAAATCCCGCAGCCTGTTGAGGGGCCTGTGTCATGTAACGAAAATCCGTCAGCAGATAGGATTGCTCGCGGGTAATAAGCACATAACCCGCAGATCCGGTAAACCCGGTCAAATAACGCCGGTTGATTGGACTTGCAACAAGCATTGCAGACAATTCATGACTTTCCAGCTTCTCACGCAATTGTTTAACCCGTTTGTTAGCCATTTACTTCCGTCTCCTCTCCCCAAGAAGAAACACCTTTGTCGTCCTTGTTAAAGGGCGGCGGCGTTTCTTCGCGCAATATAAGCCAAGTATGCAATATTAAATTGATACTTTCTTATATTTGTACAAAAACACATTACTTTACGAATTCGGGCGTTCCAAAACGTCCATCAGTGCTCTCAAGCCAAGCTCATAACTGGCAGCACCAAAACCCGAAATCTGTCCCGCACAAACCGGAGCAATAACTGAGGTATGGCGGAAAGATTCTCTGGCATGAATGTTGGATAGATGCACTTCCACAGTAGGTACTTTTACAGAGCTTATCGCATCGCGAACCGCATAGCTGTAATGTGTCAGCGCTCCTGGATTCAACAGAATTCCATCTGCCTGTCTCATTGCCTCATGAATCCGGTCAATAATTGCACCCTCATGGTTCGATTGAAAGAAGGTCAATTCGATTCCGGCGGTGTCCGCCTGTTTACGCAAACAATCCTCAATACTCTGCAGGCCTTGTGAACCATAAATCCCCGGTTCACGGACTCCCAGCAGGTTCAAGTTCGGTCCGTTAATCACCCATATGGATTTCATAGGGTTTCCCACCTTTTCGTCAAATAGCCAAATGCTATTTTACCATAGGCGACATCTTCTTGAGAAGTTTTTTTGCTTCAATTCAGCACCTTTTGAGGTTCTCGCTGCTTTTCATCCGTATATTCTTGTGCTACGGTATATCCGATAAACAGTCCCCACAGCAGGAATAGGCATATTTCAGATATGTTTGTATCCCAGGTGAGACGTTTAATGGGTAAGGTCAGATGTAGAAATGGTTCGAGTACAATAAACAGCACAACCCACCATACAATCCCGTAGACAATCCCCGGCCAAGGCCCTTTGGCTCTCCGAAAAAGAAATACGTAAACCAGCGATGCAATAACTGAGAGAACAATAAATGACAGCCATCCAGCTACCTGGCCAGCTGTGCTTACTAAGAAAGAATGCTTGAAGAAAGGCTCCAGGATGAACCCCGGAAGTACAGAGCTAAAGTGAAAGGCATAGAAAATCCAGCGGATTGCTCCCCAGATAAAACCTGCATAGAAGCCAAGCTCTAATGCGAAGAAAAAACGATTGGTATGGATCCCTTTGGACCGATCATGTGTCTGATTCATCTTTACAAAAGCTCCCTTCAGCACTAACAGCTTCGCCTAAAATCTGAAACTTCTTTTTTACATAATTATTATGCTCCGTTCTTGTAAGCCTAATCCAACTAGAAATTACTTCAAAAATTCGATACAATAGTATTAAAGTTCTTAATATCAGACAGGAAGGTGAATTGGTTGTCCCAAAAGTCAGCTCCGGTTAGCTACGGTGGTCAAGCCGTCATCGAGGGTGTAATGTTCGGCGGCAAACATGTAAACGTCACGGCTGTTCGGAGAAAAAACAACGAGATCAAGTTTCTTGAGGTGCCTCGTGAAGACAAGACTTGGATTCGCAAGCTCCGCAAAGTTCCGCTTCTTCGCGGCATCATCAGTCTTATAGATTCGAGCATCAAGGGCTCCAAACATCTCAATTTCTCAGCCGATGCTTATGCCGACGACACTCTGGAACCAGAAGAACGTGCACAGCAAAAAGAAAAGGAAGAATCAGGCTGGAGTCTCAGCATGATTATCGGTGTCGCAGCCGTCAGCGTACTTTCCTTCATTGTCGGTAAACTCTTGTTTACGCTTGTTCCTGTATTTGTAGAAGATTTTTTGTTCGGTAACTCATTTGATCATTATATACTTCATAATCTGGTTGAAGGCGTCATCAAACTCATACTCCTTCTCGCCTACCTATGGGGTATATCGCTTACTCCTGTCATCAAGCGGTTGTTCCAGTATCATGGTGCAGAACATAAAGTGATTACTGCTTTTGAAGCTGGAGAAGAATTGACCGTTAAGAATGTTCAAAAGCACACCCGGCTTCATTACCGTTGTGGTAGCAGTTTTATGATGATGACTATCGTGCTGGGCGTTGTCGTTTATTCCGTAGTGCCTTGGGATACAATGACAGAGCGCATCATCCAGCGGATTGCTCTTCTGCCCCTTGTGCTGGGAGTATCCTTTGAATTTTTGAAACTCACAAATTCCCTCAGAGAAGTTCCAGTTCTTCGTTTCCTTGGATATCCCGGACTCTGGCTTCAACTGTTGACAACGAAAGAACCGACAGACGATCAAGTGGAAGTATCCATTGCCTCCTTTAACCGGATGCGTGAGCTGGATGCCCAATACGAAAAAGTCACAGTTCAGCAGCCGATGGCAGGAAGTGTTCTGGATCCCGCGAAAGGATGAGTAATCCATGAAAAGGCTGAGTATCCAATTCATTATTTTTTGGATCATGATTGCACTTGCTGCAATCGGAATTGTGTTACAGTTGTTTACACCCGGGGTTTTGATTCCTTTGATTGTAGTAGGAGTTGTGTTTATACTCTATAAGTTTCCACCATCGCGTTTCAGTAAGACTCAACGGCCCAAAATCAAACCTTCCAAGAAGACTGCTGCCAAAATGGCAGCCAGAAGTAACACCTCACGGAAGAGTAGCAGCCCTTCACCGAAACGGAAACAATATCCGTTTCAAGTCATTGACGGTCAGAAAGGAAAGAATGATCCGTCCGATGACACACCCAAATACCATTAGAACAGAAACCGTCCGGCAGCGTTAATTCCGCATAGCCGGACGGTTTTTTATATTATTGACCTGGTCTCCACGAGGCGAAAAATTCCTTCCCCGCCTTTAAACCTGATTCATACAACTTTATGCTTTCTGCTGTTGAAAGCTTGAAATGAGTTGTGCTAACACCAAGCGTTGGAATTTTTATGGTGCGATCTCGATTTTGCTGCTCGATATAACGTTCATCATGTGCAGAAAGCATCGTTTCAAACATAGCTGTCAGCATACTAAAAGGCCCGTCAATATGATGTGGTTCATTTCGGTTCTTACCAACCATTTGAAACCCGACAACCGGAAGAGGTTCCGGTCCTCCTTTAGACTGACGGTCAAACAGCCAAAGCGGAAAGTTACTCAGCAAGCCGCCATCAACCACATAAACGAATTGCTCGCTGAAAGACCTCCCTCGAGCAGGTGCTCCAATCAACCGTAAAATGACAGGATCAAAGAAATAAGGAATGCTGCAGCTCATGCGGACAGCCTTGGCTACCGGAAAGGTTGACGGGTTAATTCCGTAATGACGTAAATCATCCGGAAGCACCAGAAGTTTACCATTGGTAATATCCGAGGCTACAATGTACAGCTTCCCAGCAGGAATATCAGAAAACGTAAATATTCCTTTATCCAGCAATATTCGGCGAATCCAGTTTTCCAGCGCTTCACCCGAGTACAACCCTTTTTTGATGAGTACCCTAAGTGCAGGACCTATGATTCGGGTGTTAAAGAAAGGTGCTCGCTTCAGTAATGATTGAAAAGGTGTCGCTTCAATAATTTTCTTCATTTCATCTGCTGTGTACCCTGCCGCCAAAACTGCAGCAACAATAGAGCCTGAAGATGTTCCAGCAACTCTGCTAAAATGGAATCCAGCAAGTTCAGCTGCTTTTACAGCTCCCGCCAACGAGATTCCTTTAACTCCTCCGCCCTCAAATACGGCATTGATATGCATAAGCAAATCCCCCGCCTCACATGGTCTATTGACTATGTATGTGAGCGGGGGATTATTCATACCTATAGGACTTGCACGTTATGATTGATAATATGATTTCAATTGATCAAGAAGTCCGAGCGGATTGCTTATAAGGTTCTGTGCTCTAAAAAAGATACTTCCGTCTATTTCGCTGAATTGTTCGTTGTACTTAAGTTGGTTAATAATTTCAGAAGCAGTGTGCCAGCTCTTCTCCTGGTTCAGATCCCCCACTTTATATGCGGCATGTCCGATCAGCAGATCTACGTCTGTGCCCTTAACTTCGTTTACCCACCAATCTACCAGCTTATCGTAATCGGCGGCCGCAAAATTCATACTCCAGTAAATTTGTGGAGCAATGTAATCAATCCAGCCGTTACGGATCCAGGTGCGTGTATCTGCATACATGCTGTCATAGGCTGTCACTCCAGCCGACGTATCCGATCCTGTCGGGTCAGCTGATTTGTTTCGCCATACCCCAAATGGGCTGATACCGAACTCTACGGAAGGCTTGACACGGTTGATGCTATCTCCAAGGGTCTGTACAAATGTGTTAATGTTACCACGGCGCCAGTCTCCAATGTTTGTATAGGAACCGTCATTGTAAGTTTTGTATGTTGCTGCATCATTAATCGTTGTGTTGGAAGGATAGAAATAATCGTCCAAATGAATTCCATCAATTTCATACCCATTTACGACTTCCATAATCGTATCAATGATATGCTGGCGGGCTTCAGGTATGCCCGGGTTAATCATCAACTGGTTGTTCACTTTAATCATCCATTCGGGATGCGTCAGCGCGACGTGGTTTGGAGCCAGTCCAGCCGTTGATGTTTCTGAGTTAGCCCTAAAAGGATTAAACCAGGCGTGAAACTCCATTCCCCTGCGATGTGTTTCCTCTACCATAAATGCTAAAGGATCATACCCGGGATCAACTCCTTGCGTACCTGTCAACACTTTCGACCAAGGAACGATTTTAGACGGATACAACGCATCACCCGATGGTCGAACCTGAACAAACACCGCATTCATCCCCGTATCCTGAAGTGTGTCCAAAAGCGTCGTAAATTCGCTCTGCTGCTTCAGAATATTATTTTTGGTTGAAGGCCAGTCCAGGTTAAATACCGTTGATATCCAAACGCCTCGTACTTTTTCATTATCCGGCACAGGAATACCGGGATCGACCGGAGGCGTTACCTGTGTACTGGTTAATGATATTTGCTGAGCCGCTTGATTCCATTTCACCGTCAATCCTAAATTTTCGCTTATAAACCGGATCGGCACCATCACTCTACTGTTTTTGATCTGTACGGAAGCATCCAGCGAAACGGATGAACCGTTAACGAGAGCGGTACTTTGTCCCGAGGTCATAACAAGTTGTAATCCGTCTTTACTTACAGTTACCGTTTTAGATTGTTGATTCCAGTTAACCGTGGCACCTAATCCTTCGCTGATCACGCGGGTCGGAACCATGGTGACGTTCACCTTGGGCAATATGTATGGAGAAATATCGCTGTCTAACTTTTGTCCATCCAGAAAGATGCTGATGCCCGGACTCTTTGCCTGCGCAGCAGGAACGACCGACGGGAGACATAATAACGACAATAACAGCACCAACAACCATCTTCGAAATTTCATTCCATAAATCCTCCAGCAATGATAGATTTGCAGGTAAAGTAAAAAAAAAAAAGCATCTGTCACCAGTGGACAGATGCCCTGTTACGATTCGCTGACTAACTCGTTGTGAATGTCACGCAACTCCTGGAGACGATTCTCGTCACGTTTGAAAAATTCGACTAGCGTTTCAATACGAGTGATGGAATCCCAGCTTAAATGATGCTCGATCCCTTCAACATCCCTATAAATGTTCTCTTCCTGAACACCAATCATGCCGAGGAACTCTTCGAGCAGTCGATGGCGGGCCATTAACCGTTTCCCCGTCTTCTTGCCTTTGCTCGTTAGTACAAGACCACGATATTTTTCGTAAATTAAATATTCATCTTTATCAAGCTTCTGAATCATTTTCGTGACGGATGAGGGGTGAACCTCCAAGCCTTCGGCAATATCCGAAACGCGCGCATATCCCTTCTCGTCAATCAGCTTGTAGATGCGCTCCAAATAATCCTCCATGCTGGGTGTCGGCATCTTTTTCCCTCTTTTCTAAAAATTACGTGACTCTAATTTCCTTTTTACCTGCACATGTAATGATACATGTTTCAGAGAGCTCTTGGCAAGTCTTGGTCCAGTTTAACATTTGAGATGATCCAGTATCGGTTTACAAAGACAGCTAAAACTGTCATCGAGAAAAGATATCCCAATGAACAACAAACCGCCCTGCGCGAATTTATCACAGAGCGGATTATACTTCACTTAAAATCTTAACCATTCTGGTGTCAGCGACTGCAGCCAGATCGTAATTCTGAACATTTGGTTCGTAAACAGCAGAATACCCATCAAAATCATCAGCACACCGCCGACTTTCATTATGGTTCCCGAGTATTTAAGAATCCACTTGGTCGACCCTATAAAGAATGCAAGAATGAAGAATGGTACAGCAAAGCCTAGAGAATATGAGGTAATCAGTGGGAACCATGTGCTTGGATCCGTTGCAGCCATCGCAATAATAGCCATCAAAATCGGACCTACACAGGGCGACCACCCTGCTGCAAACCCGATTCCAAATAAAAATGTTCCTATGTATCCGGTCGGTTTGGATTTGAAATCAAACTTCCGGTCCTTCATCAGAAATCTCGGTTGAAAAATACCTAACAGCATTAGACCCATCAATATAATAAGAAGTGCTGAAAGCTGCCGGATCAGATCCTGATACTCTACAAATATTTCTCCGAATTTGCCGGCACCCCAGCCGAGCGTATAATAAACGAGAGAGAACCCAAGGATAAACGCCAGCGTATGAGTCATTGTACGCCTGCGGACTTCCTTACGGTTCTGCTCCGTTTTTAGCTCATTCACTGACATTCCCGTAATAATAGACAAATAGGACGGGTATAGAGGCAGACAGCACGGTGATATGAAAGAAGCAAAACCTGCCGCGAACGCGATCCAGATATTTATATCAACCATTACATTATCCCCCTTATGTAGCTAAACCTTTTTTACCGACTAGTGTAACGGTAAGCAAAGCAATTAGCAACAAAACAATGGTTGCCCCCGGTGCCAAATTGAACACCCCAGCTAATATAAGACCCATAATGACCGCAATCTCCGATATGATGACTGACAGCACAATAGAAGACCGAAAGCTCTTCGCAAGCAGAAGACTGATGGCAACCGGAATGGTCAGAAGTGCAGAAACGAGCAGAGCACCTACTATTTTGATTGCTGTACTTACAACTAACGCTGTAAGTACGGTGATTAGCATGTTCATCATTTTGACGGGCAGACCGCTCACGCTTGCAGCATCTTCCTCAAAGCTAAGCAGGAAAAACTCCTTAAACAACAGTCCGACAACAACGACCACAACTAACGTAACCCCACCGACCATGTAAAGATCCATCGTATCGAGTGTATAGATACTACCGAATAGATAACTCATAACATCTGTATTATAACCCATTCCTAATGTGAAAAAGAGTGATGCCAGCGCAATACCTCCGGACATTATAATCGCAATGGACAGCTCGGCATAGCTTTTGTATGCCTTTCGGAGCTTCTCGATGGCAAATGAAGCCACTACGGCAAACACAAGTCCGGCTGCTAGCGGATATACCTCGATCAGAAAACCAAGTGCTACCCCCGCTATTGTAACGTGAGACAGCGTATCTCCAATCATGGACAATCTCCGTAGCACCAGAAAGATACCGATAAGCGGTGCTGTTAAACCGATCAAAATGCCGCCCAGGAGTGCCCGCTGGAAAAAATCACTTTGTATAATATCAAGCAATGATAACGACTCCTTCGCGTGCTCTACATAGATTCATAAACTAAACGAGTGTGTGCTGCAAATCCTGCTCTACACAATCCTCGATCTCGTGTGAATGTCGAACGAAAAACTGTATTTTACCGTTTTGCTGGACCGGTGAAGCTCCCAAATAATCCTTAACCATATCCATATCGTGCGTGACCATTAAAAAAGTCATGTTGTGATGAGCATGCATATGTGTGATCAGTTCAAAAAAACTTGCCTGAGTTTCAGCATCAATGCCGATGGTGGGCTCATCCAAAATAAGCAGATCGGGACGGTTAATCAGGGCTCTTGCGAGAAATACACGCTGCTGCTGTCCCCCAGACAGTTGCCCTATGCGCTTATCCGCTATGTCTTGAATCCGCATAACCTCAAGCGCATCGTCGCACTTTTGCTGCTGCTGACGGCTTATCCGGCGAAACATATTTTTTCTGTTGTATAATCCCGACATGATGACTTCCCGCACGGTAGCCGGAAATAAAGGGTTAAACGCGTTCTTCTGAGGCACATATCCAATACGCTCCCAGTCACGGAATTTACGTATTGGTTGACCGAACAGCTCGATGCTGCCATGTGCGGCAGGCAGAAGGCCGACAATCATCCGCAGTAATGTTGTTTTACCGGCTCCGTTGGAGCCTACTATACCGACAAAGTCACGTTCCTTGACGGCAAAATCAAGGTCTTTGATAACCTGCTGTTCTCGGTAAGAGAATGATATATCTTTCAGTTGTATAATCGATTGGTGGCAATCCTGAGGTGCCGGTATCATACCTTGGCCGCCTTTCTAGTAAATTTCTTGAGTCTATCCTTATTCATTGTAAAGCCTTAGTAAGATTTTGCAAATTTTTCTCCATCAGCGTAAAGTAGTTATCTCCCTTTTGCTCCTGCTCTTTGGTTAAACCTTCAACGGGGTTAAGCACGAGCGTCTCTACACCAGTCTCGGAAGCCAAGGTTTTGGCCAGTTTATCAGAAACTAACTCTTCAAAGAAAATGTAACGAATACCTTTCTCTTTAACCGTCTTTGTCAGCTTAACCAGATCTTGTGCTCTGGGCTCAGCATCCGGCGACAGCCCCATGATGGCGTACTGCTCAAGGTTGTAATCTCTCGCCAAATAGCCAAACGCCTGATGGGAGACAACGATCTCTTGTTTAGGCAAACCGGACAGTTGAGACGAAAACGATTCATCCAGCTTCTCCAACTTTTGTCTCAGCGCAGCGTATCGCTGCTCATATCCATCAGCATGATCCGGGTCGATCTCTACAAGGCTGTTGCGGATATTCTCAGCCATAATCAATGCAGACTTCGGACTGACCCATGTATGTGGATCTACATGGTGATCATGCTGATCTTCAGCTCCTCCCTCATCTCCATGACCATGACCATCATCGCCTTCGGAAGAGATCAGCTTAACTCCCTTGCTAATCTCCACGGGCTTCACCTTCGTGTCTTTATCCAGCCCCTTCAGAAAGGCTGGAGCCCATCCTTCAAGACCTGCGCCATTGTACAGAAACAACTGTGCCTTTGAGGTGTTGATGATATCCTGACTCTTTGGAGTCCAGTCATGTGGCTCTACGCCAGCAGGAAGCAGATTGATGACATTAACTTCATCTCCACCAATCTCTTTCGTAAATTCATAAATCGGATAAATGGTTGTCATCACATTGATCTTGTCCTCAACGATTCCGCCCGATTTACTTCCGCAGCCTGAAAGAACCAGCAATAATGCCAGCATTAGTGCTCCGTAACCTGTTGTCCTTCTATGGTTCATCTCTTAATGCACTCCGTTCTATTATTAAATCGTAATAATTACTAATAAGATTATAAGAGCACATAAAAGGCTTGTCAACCAAATCGTAAAAATTACTATTAAGAGGAAAGAAGATGCTAGATTAAAAAAGAACAAAAACGGCATACCCTTTAACAGGGTATACCGTTATGAAAGTAAGCATTCATGCAGCTTTTTTTATTTTACGATGGCTCCGTTCGGCATGCTGTCTGGTACCGTTGCCAGCGTAAGCTCACTACCTTTCGAAGCAGCCAAAATCATTCCCTGAGAAAGCTCTCCTCTAAGCTTGACCGGCTTCAGGTTGGTTACGCAGATAACTTTGCGGCCGACAAGATCTTCCGGCTTATAAAACTTTGCAATGCCCGAGACGACCTGCCGCTGCTCATATCCAAGGTCAAGCTGGAGTTTAAGCAGCTTGTCTGCTTTTTTTACCGGCTCGGCAGAAAGGACCTGAGCTACTCGAAGTTCAACCTTGGCGAAATCCTCGATCCCAATCTCTTCTTTATGCTCAATCTCTTCATCCGGATCAGCGGAAACTTCAGCCTTCGCTGGCTCTTCCGAAGCCTTAGCTCCTCCAGTCATCGCCTCTACGATATAGGCAACCTCCTGCTCAACATCAAGACGCGGGAAGATCGGCTCCCCTTTCACAAGCTTCGTTCCAGCAGGAATACTTCCCAACTGACGTCCGCTCTCCCAAGTGGTTAACTCACCTTCCTGTATTCCAAGCTGCTGCCAAATTTTAAGCGGTGTGCGGGTAAGGAATGGCTGTAGCAGGATCGAAGCAACCCGGAGAGACTCAACCAGGTGGCTCATGACAGAAGCAAGCTCTTCGCGTTTGCTATCATCTTTAGCAAGTCCCCACGGCTGTGTTTCATCAATATACTTGTTGCTGCGGCTCACGAATTGACCAATCGCTGTCAGTGCTACCGAGAATTCCAGGTTTTCCAAGGACTCCTCCACCTTGTCATAAACGGCTTTCGCCGCTTCTTCGATGGCAGTGTCAAATACGGTTACACCTGCTTTGAAAGCAGGTACTTCACCGTCAAAGTATTTATCAACCATCGCTACAGTACGATTCAGCAGGTTGCCGAGATCGTTGGCCAGATCGGAATTGACGCGTTCCACGAAACTTTCCGGTGTAAAAGTGCCGTCCGCACCAAATGGAACTTCACGCAACAAGTAGTAGCGAAGCGCATCAAGCCCGTATTGGTCAATCATGGTGACCGGATCGACAACATTTCCTTTAGACTTCGACATTTTTCCGTCTTTCATGAGAAGCCAGCCGTGTGCGAACACCTTTTTCGGAAGCGGCACATCCAGAGCCATCAGGATAATCGGCCAGTAGATCGTATGGAACCGGACGATTTCTTTGCTCATCAAATGCACGTCAGCAGGCCAGTATTTGTCATACAACGAACTGTTCTCGGTTCCGTATCCAAGCGCGGTAATATAATTCAAAAGCGCATCGATCCATACATAAATCACATGTTTCGGGTCGCTCTTCACCTTAACTCCCCACTCATAAGTAGTACGTGATACGGCCAGATCCTCAAGGCCCGGCTTGATAAAGTTGTTGATCATTTCGTTCTTACGGGAGAGCGGCTGAATGAAATCCGGATTCTCATCATAGAACTGAAGAAGACGATCTACGTACTTGCTCATCCGGAAGAAATAGCTTTCTTCCTTTACCAGCTCGACCGGTCTGCCGCAATCCGGGCAGTTGCCGTTCACCAGCTGGCGCTCCAGGAAGAAAGATTCACAAGGTGTACAGTACCATCCCTCATAATCGCCTTTATAAATATCACCCTGCTCCAGTAGACGTTCGAACACATCCTGAACAACCTGCGTATGGCGCTTTTCCGTTGTGCGGATAAAATCCTCGTTCGAGATGTCGAGCTTCTTCCATAAATCCTTAATTCCCGCAACAATGTCATCAACGAATTGCTGAGGTGTCTTTCCGGCTTCAGCTGCTTTGCGCTCGATCTTCTGGCCGTGCTCATCTGTACCGGTCAGATATCGGACATCATATCCGCGTAGCCGTTTATAGCGAGCCAAAGCATCGCCAGCTACGGTCGTGTAAGCGTGACCGATATGGAGCTTGTCACTCGGATAATAGATTGGGGTCGTAATGTAAAACGTCTTCTTTTCAGTCATGATTCATACCATCCTTTTCACTGATTAGTCATCGATTTGGAACGTGAAAATACAACAAAAAACCCCCGCCCCTATGGGACGAGAGTTGTTCTCACGTGTTACCACCCAATTTCCCTGTACCCTTACGGGTTCCAGGCTCACCGGTCATCTCTTCAGAAAGAAGGACCGTCCATTAACGCTGGATCACGCCGCTCCTTTACGCCAGAGAATACTGGATCGCTCAAAAGCGGTTCCTCCAAGACCATATTCCGAAATACGCCCAGACCGGTTTGCAGCTACCCCGGCTCTCTGTACAAGGCTTGCCTTTCGTACTTATCTCTTCCTCGGAAATACTTTGTATAACTTCAATATAATCAACGAACCTGTAGAGTGTCAAGGCTACCTGTAATCAATCTTGAACTTCCGTATCCTTCTGAGAACCTTTTCGAGGGGGAACCAGATCAATTCCGCCCAGATTAAAAGGATGACACCGGGCAATCCGCTTTGCAGCCAGCCATGATCCCGTCAGTGCTCCATGTACTTCGATGGCTTCCAGAGCGTAGGCAGAGCAAGTAGGATAGAATCGGCATGTAGCCGGTTTCAAAGGCGAAATACATTTGCGATATATATGAATTGGCACCTGAACTACGCGTCTGGCCGTCAACTTACTCATAATGCGGATTCCGGCTCCCCGCTGCCGCATGATGCATGGCTTTGTGCCAGGGGATGCTTTTTCGTGATCGAATTGTCATTGACACAGTCTTTACAGTATCCGAATACTTCGAATTTATGCTGCACCACCTGAAAATCCTTCGGTCCATCTGTCACCTGCATAGGGCAGAATTTGATCGGGTAGGTCTTCTGACACTGCAGGCAAATCACGTGATGATGATGGTGATCCTCACTGCAGCGTGCTCTAAACTTGATTCCTTCTTCAAATACAACCTGTTCCAGCACACCGAGCTCATACAACACTCTTAGATTGCGATACACCGTATCAAAGCTGAGGCCGCTGTATTTTTTGCCCATATATTCATACACATCCTTGGCAGTTAAATACCCGGGATGCTCTCCAAACAATTTGGCAAGCGTTTTGCGCTGATCGGTGATGCGCAGCCCGTTCTCGGACATACCGTCTATGATCTGTTCCGTCGTCAGCATACGCAGTTAGCCTCCTGTATAACTTAAATGTGTCATAAACTATCTTCTTCTAATAATGCATGAAAAGATCCGCCTCGTCAAACGAATCAGGCACAGCATCGTACCCAAAACCGATCACATGGAGCCGATATCATTTCTTCTCATAAAACACAGCAATAAAAAAACGTCTATCACTTTCTTATCTCTAAATAAATAGCCCCCGTTGCCTCCACTTATGCGGAAACCCGGGGGACACTATTCATTAACGCAGGATCTACTTAATTTGATTTGGGTTCCGGCAATGGCGTGAACAAAAGACTAACCGGCAAGCTGCTGCCTGGGGCAGCTGTAAACAAGATCTCTACCGACTGCTCATATTGGCCTGTACGGAATAAAACACTAGCTTCGTTAGGAGCGGATGCAGCGCCAGAACTTGGCGCACCTATAATTTTGCCATTGACCATAATCACGCCCATATACTTTCCTCCGCGCGGATTTAATGAGATCAAAGTATTCGGCGCTACACGGTTCATTTTGATGCGGTAAAGGACACCGAAATTACCTGCGTTGGTCGTTTCATATCCAGTAATGCCATCGTATCCGGTCAGATTCGGATCGTTCACTTTATCTGCGATCGATATACGTGCAGGTGTTTTGCCAACCAACTCGTTTGATTCAATCAAACGAGTTGCATCTGGATACGTACCACGGTTATGGATTCCATCACTCGGATGCAACTGCAAGAAAGGCAGTTTTTGAATCGGATCTTTGTTTTCTTCGATCATGACAATATTATATCGAATTGGTGAATCACTATAAAGATCAGCGAACATAGATACAACCTGCTCATTTTTTATCGATTGAGCACTTAACTCTTTCAATATCACTTTACTTTCACCCGGCTGGAGTGTAATCTTCTGATAATCTTTACCGCTCTGCATTGATTCGAAATATCTCTGAACGGACGCTTTACCGGTAGCCGTCGGAATGTTAATCGGACCCCCGAAACCGACGTGCTCAGTTGTCAGTGATGCTACTGTGTCATTGAAGTTCGTGGCAACGACATACATCTTTACTCTTTTACCGGTTGCATTCAGATGATGAATCATAAATCTTGTGGCCCCGACACCAGTCTCTCGGTATACAATACCTTCAGTATAAACCGTTTCCGGGCTGTTGCTGCGGATAAGCAATCTCGACTCAGAAGTTCTTGTATACGGAACTAGATCCATGGAAGGTACATTTGAGCCGTCAAAAGTATATTTCTCACCAATCTCGGTGTACAATTGATTGAATTCATCCCAGGTGTACAAGGTTTCATCAGTAATGATGATCGTTTTCTCATAATAGCCCGTCGCACCATGCTTGTCTGTTACTGTTAATCCGATTTTTTTGGGTCCCGGTGTAAAAAATGCTGAAAGATTATTGTCCCAGTCCCACTTCACAATCGCATTTTCATCGTCTGTACTTTGATCAATATAGGTGATTTTTTCACCCATTTTATATTCTTCCTTATTCGTAGTAAACATCGCTACCGGCGGTTGGTTTGGGGCCAACACCTGAATGGTCACTGAATATGGATTACTCCATTCTCCACTTGAATCCTGTACGTAATAAGTTATAGTTTTCTTACCTGGTTCAGCGAATATGTCCTCTCGGCCTTCCCACTTCTCGTTAATGATTTGAAGTCCGTTAGGGGAGTAAGCATTCGTCTTGTATTTAACCTTTGTCTTTCCGGCAAAGATCTCATCGTTCTCTACAGTAAATGAAGCGACCGGCTTGGTGCCCAAGTTAAGTATGATACGTTTGTTTGTGTTATCCACTCTGTAAGGAATATCAAGAGCTTGTGTAAGGGAAGTCAGCGGAACCATAAACACGTTCTTGGTCTGATACGCTGGACCTTTCATCGCGGTTTTAACACCGTTCACCGTATAATAATTGCTGTCTGTCTTAAACCGCAGTTCATCAGATCCGCGAATGATTACCGTTTCTTTAGTTTTGCTGTCATAAGTCAGCTTCAGTCCGATACGGTCTACCAGGGAACGAATGGCCACATAGGATACACCGTTCTTCACAGCCATCGGCTGTCCCGCAATATACAGCTTCCCATTATGATACATCTTGTCACTGTTCATCATCAAAATAAGGCCTGGCTCATTAGTGATTGGCGGCTTAGGATCTACAGTTCCGCCTCCATTATCATTACCGTTAATGCCGGACAAATCCAATATGACTTTCTTCTCAGGCTGGTTTACTTTATAAGGAATACCCAGAGCCTGTGTAATGGATGTGAGGGGAACCATAAACGTATTATTAACCTGATAAGAAGGGCCCTTCATCGTCCGGGACTCACCGTTAACTTTATAAGTGCTGCTGTTCGTTTTAAAACGCAGTTCATTTCCGTCTTTTATAATGATGGTTTCTTTGGTGGTATTATTATATGAAAGCTTCAGACCTACACGTTCAACCATTGCACGGATGGAAATGTACGATACACCATTTTTCACAGCCATCGGCTGGGCTGCCTTATAAAGCTTGCCATTGTGGTACATATTGGCACTGTTCATGAGCAATACAAGCTCATTAGTGGAAGATTTTACAGAGCCTGATTTAGGATCGTCCGTATTCGTGGACTGATCGTCCTGTGGATCCACTTGATCTTCTTCATTCTTCTCTGTCTCTTCAGTTACTGGTTCGTCATCCGGTATGGACTGATCAGATTGTGTATCGTCAATCTTCCCGCCTTCATCACCATTTGACTGACCAGAATCCGGATTGTTAAGATCGGTATCGGTGCTCTCCTCAGGTGACGATTCTTCTAAGGGTTCTGAGTCACCTGGCGTCAACGATGGGCTCGTTACAGGTTCTGAGGAATTAGCTCTTTGCTGTAACAATTCTTGAGATTGCTGCTGTTCTACATTCCCGCTGTTCGCAGCCTCGGATTGAACCATAACTTGACCGGGCACGATGACAGCAGAAGACTGAGCACTCACAGGTACAACCGTTGACAATTGTGCCACTGCGAGTACAGTGATGATAGACATTCTCTTAAAGTTCATGCTCTGCTCCTTACTCCTATGTTATTCTGAATCTCTCTTTCTAAACAGACATACTATTAGACGTCAAGTATCGACAAAAGTTGCTATTTTTCTGGAGAAAAAGAAGAGGCCGGTATTTCTCCTGCCTGAGCAGGACTCCCGACCTCTGAAAACGTATGAAAATAAAAGAATATATTATGCCTTCGAACCTGATATATACTTATCACTAAGACTGACTGGAAGACGGCCTTCCGGCTTCACTTCCCCATATAAAACCCCGGCTAAAGCATCCATATAATATGGCGTATTTTCATAACAGCACAAGTAAGTTGGTATATTAGGGAGGTCATTCAAATCATAAGGGTTACGGGTTGAAGCCACAATCAGTTTAACCCCATCCAGCTGCAGCAGCTTCTCCACCAGTTTCCGCTGCCCTTCGGGAAGCCTACTCTCCGATGTGTAGGTCGCGACGACTACCTGCTTAAAGCGTCCTGCCTTCTGAACTGCTGCGTCAACTTCTTCATCCGACAAATCCGTCCCGATACGAATTTCCTCAACCCGTCCGCTACGGCCGTTAAGTGCGTCACCTAGTGTGAAGGAACGGCTCCAAGCTTCATCCACCTGGGTGGCACGAAGCAGCTCCGGCCAGTATACCAGCACGGACTCATCTTGATTTAATGGCAGCTGATCATGATCACGAACCAGCGTAATCCCCTTACCTGCGATTTCGGACAACAGCCCTTTAGCTTCTTGGCTTATTGAGGCAAAATCTACGGCTGGCAGGTTGCTCACCGTATGAGTGTTTCTCGCCTTAAGGGTCAATATACGTTCAACAGACGCATCAATCCGTTCCTCTGAAATCCGTCCGCTGCGTACCGCATCCACTACAGCCCGGATAGCGGCTTCCTGATCCTTCAGCGTGTGACTGACCAATACGCAATCCGCTCCAGCCTCTATAGAGCGAACAGCCCCCTCTGGTATGCCAAATTCTTTTGCAATCGCATGCATTTCCAGACAGTCCGTGATGATCAGACCTTGAAAACGCATCTCCTCCCGAAGCAAACCAGTAAGCACCGCATGAGACAGAGTTGCCGGGATACCGTCCGGTTCAATAGCCGGGAAGCTGACATGTGCAGTCATTATAGCGTCAACCTCTTCTTCAATCGCCTTCTTGAACGGATACAGCTCCACTTGATCCAGCCGTGCACGCTCGTGAGGAACGGAGGCCAACCCCAAGTGGGAATCTACACTCGTATCTCCATGACCTGGAAAGTGCTTTGCTGTTGCCGATACTCCTTCTTCCTGATAGCCCTTAATAGCAGCCACACCGTGCACAGCTACGGCCTGAGGATCTTCTCCAAAGGAGCGGACTCCGATGACAGGGTTCAATGAATTGTTGTTCACATCAAGACACGGGGCAAAGTTCATGTTGATCCCCAATGTACGAAGCTCCTTGGCGCCTATTTTTCCAACCTGGTAGGTATATTCCTGACTTCCGGTCGCTCCCAGTGCCATATTTCCAGGAATACGGCTAATACCTTCATGATCTATCCTCGCCACCATACCGCCTTCCTGATCAATCGCCACGATAAGTGGAGGCTCACCACTGGATGCTGCCAAATCCTGAAGTGATGAGGAGAGCTCCGAAAGCTGGGATAGCTTTTGTACGTTTCTTCGGAAGTACACGATGCCGCCTACATGATAATCTTGAATCAGCTTTTTAGCGTGGTCATTAGGTGTGAGTGCATCAAAACCACAGATAAACATCTGTCCAATTTTTTGTTCCAAGGTTAAACCCGATACCTTCCAATCCATATCATACAAACCTACCTTCTAAATTATTTAGCAGATCTTGCTATACACATCTTACAACACCGAGGAACCGCCGCATACCTCCCGGAACTCTGAAGGTGTCATCCCCGTCGCCTTTTGGAACACTTTAGTAAAATAACGACGCTCATGATAGCCAACAAATGCTCCGATCTGAGCGATATTTTTGTCACTGTTGGTGAGAAGGAACTTGGCTGCTTCCATGCGCTGTTTGGTGAGGTACTCGACAAAGGTAATACCCACATGGTTTTTGAACAACAGACAAAAATAACTGGAGCTGATTCCAAGGTGCTCCGATAATTCCTCAATGCCCAAGTCCGCACCCAAATGGGTGTTGATATAATCCAACGCAGATGTCATCAGCTGTTCCGGAGCCTTTTTTACCGAATCGGGATTCGGTTCGCTGTCGATAAGAGAAACTGTACTAAAATATTTCTCTTTTACTCTCTTTTTGCGGATTTCTTCACCGATCTCCCGGATCCGATCCTCTAGCTCAAAGTAATGTATCGGCTTGCTGATGTAATCCTTCACACGGAGTTTAATCGCCTCCCGGGCATACTCAAACTCCTGATAGCCAGTCAACAAAAATATTTCAGCGTCGCTTCCCTTTTCTCTTAGTTTCGTAATAAACGTTAGTCCATCCATTACCGGCATACGGATATCACATAAAACCAGATCCGGATCATGCTCTTCAGCGAGCGCTAGAGCCTCCATGCCGCTTCGGGCCAATCCGATCACTTCCATGCCTATGTCCTTCCAGGGTATGACCTTGTTGAGATTGTTTAGAATAGGTGCTTCATCATCCACCAGCAGAACCTTAAGCATGCTGTCCTTCCCCCCCGCCGTAATTGGGTATGACACAATGTATAACCGTACCTCCAGGCTGGCTTGAGCATATAAACAATCCGTAGACGTCTCCATACTGGATTCGAATTCGATCGGCAACACTCCTCAACCCAAGTCCACGCCGTTCCTGATTCAGTTTCAAAACTCCCTCTCCTGATTGTGGTGACTCTTTCTCTTCCGGTACCATATATTCAAACAATGAGAGCTGTCTGGAGGTCATACCAAGCCCGTTATCCTCTACATGTACAATCAGGTTGCCGCGCTCACTCCATGCCTTGATAACGAGCATGCCTCTATAATCAATACCTTCAAAACCGTGCTGAATGCTGTTCTCTACCAGCGGCTGAAGCGTCAGCTTCATGATGCGACATGACAACAATTCTTTTGGAATATCAATTTCGTAGTCGAACACGTCTTCGAAACGGAACTTCTGAATCTCCAAGTAGCTTTTCAGATGCTTGATCTCTTCTTCAAGTGTAATTTCTTCCCTGTCCTGAATGCTGATTCGTAAAATACTGGCCAGACGGCACACCATCTCACTGACTTTGCGGCCCTCATTCTGGACAGCAAGGACATTAATGGACTCCAATGTATTAAACAGGAAGTGCGGCTTAATCTGAGCCTGCAGCACCCGCATATGCGCCTCCGTCTTCAAGCGCTGTTCATCGCGAATCTGATCGAACAACCGGTTGATTCGATCCATAAGATCATTAAAGCCCCTGGATAAGAGAAGCAGCTCGTCTTCCCCCTTCTCTTCTACTCTGGCGCTTAAATCTCCATCTTCCACACGCCGCATAAAGCGAACAATAATCGCAATTGTGCCGGTAATGCGATTCATGAAAAATTTATTGAACGCAACTGCGGTAACAAGGCAGAGACCGAGAATGACGATAAACCACTTGGCGAATGAGGTAACCTCCTGAGAAAGGGAATCCCAATTCGTTACAGAAACCAGGCTCCAAGAATAACCTTCCAGCTTATGAATCGAAATGACGCTCTCTTCGCCGTCAAACTTTGATTTAAAGCTCTGATACTCTGAACCGTAATCGATCTCCCTATCCATGAAAGCGTTCATATTTTGCCCGTCACTGTGTTCCTTCGGATCAAACAGAATCAGCCCTTCATCATTGACAAGTAAAAATGACGTATCCTGAATATTGTTTGGCAGCGTTAAATTTCGAAATATCCGTTCAAATTCAAATCGCTTAATCTGAACAACGAGAATTCCCTCTTTACGGAACGTCTCCATGTTTTTCACAAGACGGATTTGCGTAAATACAGGTTCTGTTCCGGTAAACTCCGGGTATTCATGCGGTGCGATCCACTTGGGGACGCCGTTCAGTTTAACCACTTCTTCATAGAGGTGGCCTTTTTTGAATTCACTGAACGGCATCGCACCAAAATCCTCCCTGGTGAAAATCGGAACATGGCTCGATCTTTTGTTCATATTGTATAAAAATGCATAACTGATCGCCGGATGATTATATAACACGTTACGGAAATTCCGCTGACTCGCATTCAGATTCAACTGCTCTGAATTGGTAATAAAGTCCTGAGAAGCGGGATCGTCGGCTTTTAATGCTGTTGTAAATACCGAAGATACGATCCCCGTGTCGGTTACGTTTTCCATCTCGTCAAATACATTCATTATGCTGTAACTGATTGCCTTTAAGGAATACTCTGCCTGTTGACTGTATTTTTTCTCGATAGAATTATAGGTTACGAAGAAAGTGAACAAACCCAGTACAAGCAATGGAATGATTATTAGTCCCAAAAAAGCCGTGAATAACTTGTTCCTCAGGTTCATACACAAGCTCCTATTTCATCATAAGTTATCCCTTAACGCTGCCAGCGGTAACGCCTTCAATAATTTTCTCTTGAAGGATGGCATAAATGATCAGGACTGGCGCAACACTGAACACAATTCCAGCAGACATCTGCGCGTAGTTCGTGTTATAAGCATCCCGGAATCCGACCATACCGACAGGCAATGTTCTCAGTTCATCGTTGGATATAAAGTAGTTGGCTAATAGGAACTCGTTCCAATTGCCGAGGAAGTTAATAATGAACACCGTAACGATGGCCGGAACAGTTAGAGGTAATATAATTTTAGCAAACAAACCCCCTGACCTCAATCCATCAATCACAGCAGCTTCTTCAATTTCTCCCGGAATGGAACGCATGAATGCCGCGAGAATAATGACAGAGAATGGTATGGCATTGGCGACATAAGGCAGAATGAGTGCCATATGGGTGTTCAGAATATCCAATTTTTTCATTATGCCATAAATCGGCAGCAGCAGTGAATTATTTGGAATGAGCATACCAATCAGAATGAGCTGAAAAATAACAGCGCTGATGCGGTTATATCTCATTCGCGTGACCGCAAAGGCCAGCATTGCAGCAAACAGAATCGATAAACAAGCGGACAGTATTCCAATATACAAGCTGTTTAAGAAATAGGTGCTTATTTTGGCGTTCACCCATGCATTCACATAGTTGTCTAGCATAAATGTTTCTGGTAATCCGAACGGATTTGAAGCGATCGCCTGATTATCTGTCTTAACTGAAGAAAAAAGAACGAACAGAAAAGGATATAATATGACGAGCATGTAAGCCATTAGAAAAATGTGCGGGATCAATTTTTTGACTGGTCTCATCAGTATTCAATCCTTTCATTTCGTCTTGCAATCAGAAGTTGGTAAGCGACGGTTACGATAATAGTAAATATAAAGATCAATACGGCAATGGTATTACCGAAGCCATGCTGGAAGCTCGTAATCGCATAACGGATCATATAAGTTGCCATGACATCTGTAGAACCCGCAGGACCGCCTTTGGTCATGACGAGTACGATATCCGCCGCTTTCATAGCCCCTGCGATCGACAGCATGATGACAACGGAAATAATCGGCATGATGAGCGGAAGCGTAATTTTACGGGCCCGCTGAAATCCGGTTGCACCATCGATCGCAGCAGCCTCATCCAATTCTTTAGGTATGGAAATAATCGCGGCAAGCACCATAACGATATAAAATCCGGTCCACTGCCAAGCGTTAGTTATCAAAATCGAGATCATAGCCCATTTCTTCTCGGACAGCCAGTAGATCGGTTCTACACCAAACAATCCCAAAATTTCATTCATTAAACCGAAATCCGGATTGTAAATGAACCCCCACAGAATACCGATTACGGCGGTGGACATGATAGATGGAGCAAAAACTGCTGTTTTGTATAGCCCCTTCAGCTTTTTAACATTGGCGATAAGCAGTGAAAAGAAAATAATAACTGGAACTTGGATAAAGCATGAAAACAAAATAAAATACAGATTGTTTCTAACCGATTTCCAAAATGCATCGTCTTCAAAAGCTTTGGTATAATTATCAAAACCGATATACTTAACGTCCTTGGATATCCCATTCCAGCTCGTAAAACTGTTATCAATCGCTGTGTAGATAGGGTAAATAAAAAAGGCTAAGAACAGTATGAATGCCGGCAGAACAAACAGGATGTAAATCAGAGGGTTTCTCAGCGCTTTGTTCATAGTAACCTCCGTAGTCTGTGTCTAATGTTTAGAGGAAAAGGCACCCCCATGTTTCAAGCGGGTGGCGCCCTTATCTTCTAAACTTTGGTATATCTATTCTCCTTCGGACTCATTAGCCGAATCTTGAGCCGCCTGCACGTTCTTAAGCATTTGCTCAGCATCAATCTCTCCACCGATAACCTGCTGAATTCCAAGGCTTATTGCTGTATTCACGCTTGCTTGAACCAAAGCATCAAATGCAGGGAAGGATTTGTCGATTTCGTTGACCGACTTGAAAATATCCTGCATAATCGCATCATCGGAAGTGGAGTTCATCGTTGCAACATCCATCTTCATGGCTGGCAGTACGCCATCTTCCTTCAAACCACGAAGCTGCATTTCGTCAGTCCACATATTTTTGATGAATTCTTTAACTGCTGCCATCTTTCTTGGATCCTCTTGAATTGAAGCAGAGAAGCCATATCCATTGTTCGCATCCAGCATAGTAATAACGGGATCTCCCTCATTCACTGGAGGCAAGTTGAAGAATCCGATCTTACCCACCATATCGCCAGCTTGTACCGGGTCTCTAAATACGCTATTTGCCCAAGAACCATCCATCATCATGATCGCTTCACCAGAAATAATCTGGTTTCTCATGTCCGCATATTCAAATCCAAGCTCGCCTTTCTTGTAGTACCCTTTCTGAACCCATTCCTGATGCTTCTTCACGCCTTCAACAACCTTAGGATCTGTCCATTTGCTCTCGCCTGTCTTAAAACCATATGTAATTTCAGGTCCTGCATAATAAGACCACAGATTATTGGTTGTCATTAATGGTATCCAAGCATCTTTAGATGACTGTGCAAAAGGGATTTTGCCGTCAGCTTTAATCTTTTCTGCGATGCTCTCGAGTTCAGTAAGCGATTTAGGAACCGTTAACCCTTTTTGATCAAAATATTCTTTATTGTAGAAGATCCCCTCAATTGAAGCACCGATTGGCAAACCATAAACTTTACCTTCGCGAGTAAATGGATCAAGGGTCGTAACGGTCGTAAATTTATCTTTGATACCGAGTTCCTCAATGATTGGAGTAATATCCAGCATCAAACCTTCTTTAGCATAGACACCTGCATCGGGGCTGCCAAACACATCAAAAATTTCTGGTGGTTTCCCGGAAGCCATCTCGCCTCTCAGCTTCTCTTTTCGGTTTACCTCAGAGTCAACAGCATCCAGGTTAATCTTAAGTCCGGGAACAGCTTCTTCCGTCTTTTTCACCACATCCTGAAGCAAGGCCAATCTGAATTTCTTAGAATCACCGACTTGGGTATGACGAATCGTCATTTCAAACGGTTCATTGTTAGCTTCCGGCGTTCCATCGCTGCCTTTAGCCGGTTTTTTGTCTGAACCGCAACCAGACACAATAGCTGAAGTGACCAGAAGCAGTGACATCATCAATGCAAGGCTCTTTTTCTTCATGATTTGTTTTGACCCTCCCAAAAATTTATTTGTGTGTATACATTCATTATAGAAAGCGATTTCATTTCTAGTAAGATCGATAATTATCTTAATGAGGGATAAAATCCTCTAATAAAATACAAAAACCTTGCCGTAAATGGCAAGGTTTTTGTCATATAAGATAATATTTCATGTATTGATGTGAGATTATTTATCGCTTATGATACAGGCTGCGTCTGTCTTCTGCCTTCCTCAATCAACCGGTATGCACGGGCCACTTCCTCTTCTGTCGGAGATGGTACGCCTTCCAGTGGATAAGCTTTACCCAAAGCTTCCCATTTATACACACCCATCTGATGGTATGGAAGAATTTCAAATTTCTCTACACCATTTAAAGTGCCGATGAAACGTCCAAGTTCAAGCAAATCTTCTTCCTGCTCATGAATTCCAGGCACATATACGTGTCTGATCCACATTTTACGGCCATTATCAGAAAGCCACCGAGCCATCTTCAACGTACGCTCATTCGATTTACCCGTCAGCTCGATATGCTTCTCATCGTTGATGTGTTTCAGATCGAGCAGTACCAGATCGGTATTCTCGAGCAGTTCACGAATCTTCTCCGGTTCATTGTATCCATTGCTATCTAGTGTCGTGTGAAGGTTCCAGCGGCGCTTCGCTTCCTTGAAAACCTGGTTGACGAACGGGTACTGCAGGGTAGGCTCTCCGCCTGATACGGTGAGTCCGCCACCGGATGAACGATAGTATTGAAGGTAGGGTTCAATTTCAGAGAGTGCCTCATCCACCGACATTTCCTTTCCCTCATTCAAGCCCCATGTATCCGGGTTATGACAGTACTGGCATTTTAACAAGCATCCTTGCATAAAGAGCACAAAGCGGATACCCGGACCGTCCACCGTTCCGAACGTTTCTAGGGAATGCACATGGCCTTTTAACATATATGTCATCCTTTCTGTATCCGCTTCGGTCTAAACAAAGTTACATCGAACCGTGGAAAGTACGGTTGATAACATCGAGCTGTTGTTCACGAGTCAGTTTAATGAAGTTTACAGCATAACCCGATACACGGATCGTTAATTGTGGATAATTTTCCGGATGCTCCATAGCGTCCATCAATTGCTCACGATCAAATACGTTAACGTTCAAATGGTGAGCTTTGCTGCCAAAGTAACCATCCATCATGGCTACCAGGTTAGTCTCACGGATATCCGCTTCTTTACCGAGTGCTTTTGGCACGATCGAGAAAGTGTTCGAGATACCGTCCAGGCTGTCTTCATAAGGCAGTTTTGCTACCGAACTCAAGGAAGCAAGCGCACCTTTTTTGTCGCGTCCATGCATTGGGTTAGCGCCTGGTGCAAACGGCTCTCCCGCTTTACGTCCATCTGGAGTAGTACCGGTCTTCTTACCGTATACCACGTTCGAAGTAATTGTCAGTACGGACTGCGTTGGCAGTGCGTCGCGGTAAGCTTTATGTTTACGGATCATACCCATGAAAGTCTCAACCAGTTCAACAGCGATGCTGTCAACACGATCGTCGTTATTTCCGTAGCAAGGGAAGTCGCCCTCGATTTCAAAATCAACAGCGATGCCATTCTCATTGCGGACCGGCTTAACTTTAGCATATTTAATGGCACTCAAGGAGTCAGCAGCTACCGACAATCCAGCGATACCACATGCCATCGTGCGCAGGATATCACGGTCATGCAGCGCCATCTCAATACGCTCATAGGAATATTTATCATGCATATAGTGAATCACGTTCAGCGTGTTCATGTACAGCTTCGCGAGCCATTCCATCATCGGCTTGAAGCGTTTCATAACTTCTTCATAGTCAAGGGTCTCTGCAGTAATAGCAGGGAACTCAGGACCAACTTGAACACCGGATTTTTCATCACGGCCGCCGTTGATAGCATACAGGAGCGCTTTAGCCAAGTTTGCACGTGCTCCGAAGAACTGCATTTGTTTACCGATACGCATAGCCGATACGCAGCAAGCAATACCGTAGTCTTCGCCGTAAATCGGACGCATCAGATCATCGTTTTCGTATTGGATCGAGCTCGTCTCAATGGATACTTTTGCACAGAATTTCTTAAAGCCTTCAGGCAGCTTCTCCGACCACAGTACAGTCAGGTTTGGTTCAGGTGCAGGTCCAAGATTGTAGAGCGTGTGCAGAAAGCGGAAGCTGTTCTTCGTTACACGAGTTTCGCCGTTCATCGACATACCGCCAATGGATTCTGTTACCCAAGTTGGGTCACCGCTGAACAGATCATTGTAATCTGGTGTACGCAGGAACTTAACGATACGAAGCTTCATTACAAAATGGTCAACCAGTTCTTGTGCTGTTTCTTCGGTCAATGTGCCTTCAGCCAGATCACGCTGGATGTAAACATCCAAGAATGAAGATACACGTCCGAGGGACATCGCTGCACCGTTCTGTTCTTTAATAGCTGCCAAGTAACCGAAATACAGCCACTGGAATGCTTCTTTTGCTGTTGCTGCCGGTTTAGAAAGATCAAAGCCGTGCATTTCTGCCATTTGTTTCAGTTCTTTCAAAGCACGAATTTGCTCTGACAGTTCCTCACGAAGACGAATCACATTCTCGTCAATCACATCAACTTCGAGACTGTCCAGCTCTTTCATTTTATCTTTAATTAAGAAATCAATACCGTATAGTGAAATCCGACGATAGTCGCCGATAATGCGTCCACGTCCGTATGCATCTGGGAGACCCGTAATGATACCGGCTCTACGTGCAGCACGCATCTCGGAAGTGTAGGCGTCAAATACCCCTTGGTTATGGGTTTTACGAATGTTTGTGAACATATCTACGATGCCTTGCGGAAGTTCAAATCCATAAGCGTTACAAGCATCGATCATCATCTTAATGCCGCCGAACGGCTGAATGGAACGTTTGAATGGCTCATCGGTTTGTACCCCGACGATCTGTTCTTTGTCTTTATCCAAGTAACCTGGCTGGTGCGAAACGATTGTAGAAGGAGTGTTTACGTCCACATCCAGCACGCCGCCCGCTTCCCGTTCTTTTTTTGTCAGGTCCGATACAATATCCCATAATGCTTTGGTATTCGCTGTAGGACCAACCAGAAAGTCATCAACACCGTAATAAGGATCAATATTCAGCGCAATAAATTCGTTAACATCTACTGCTCTGTTCCATTTTCCTGTTTTGAACCCTCTCCAACCGGACTGCATGTCTTTAATTTCTTTTTCAATCACCGACATTTTTAAATCCCTCCATGTTCTGTTGTTGAGGCATGAGTTTATAGTATATCTTTCTCATGTCCACCATCCCAGATCAATAAATGTGACACATTTCACAATGTTGGGTGTGAAGCCCCGGCTACATTCCGAGCCGCTGAAACTATAAGAATTATTATCTGAGATTGTTTTTACACTTTAATTGTAGTCCCGTCAACTGAAAACAGCTGTGACAAATATCACAAACGAGGTGATATTTGTCACGCTGATTCACTTACTATTTATCTATCTATATTAGCTGTCAAAACGTCCGTAGAACGCGTTGCGATACACATCTGCGAGCTCAGTTACGAGCGGCAGCTTTGGATTCGCCGTTGTACATTGGTCTTCAAATGCACGGTCCGCCAAGTACTCCACCCGGCTTTCAAAGTCTGCCGGATCAAAGCCGATCTGCTGGAACGATTCCTCGATGCCAAGTTTTTTGTTCAGGTCGCGAATCGCTTTGATCAAACTGTTTACACCTTCTTCAGTTGTGCGAGCCGGCAACCCAAGAATGCGGGCAATCTCTGCATACTTTTCATCTGCTACGAAGTGGGTATATTTAGGCCATGCAGCAAACTTCGTCGGTTTCATGGCATTGTAACGGATGACGTGAGGCAACAGAATCGCATTGGTCCGTCCGTGTGCAGTATGGTATTGACCGCCCCATTTATGAGCAAGGCTGTGGTTAATGCCCAGGAACGCGTTGGCAAAAGCCATACCAGCAAGTGTCGATGCGTTATGCATTTTTTCACGAGCCAGTTTGTCGCCAGTCAGTGCCGACTTCTCAAGGTACTGGAATACAAGCTGAATCGCTTTGATTGCAATACCATCTGTATAGTCATTGGCCATTACGGATACATAAGCCTCAATTGCGTGTGTCAGAACGTCCATACCCGTATCGGCAACTGCTGTTTTAGGCAGGCTGTACACATACTCTGGATCGATAATTGCCACATCTGGAGTCAGCTCATAGTCTGCCAGAGGATACTTCGTATTCCCATGCTCTTTATCGGTGATAACCGTAAATGAAGTTACTTCCGAACCCGTACCCGATGTTGTTGGGATTGCTACGAACTTCGCTTTTTGACCAAGTCTTGGGAATTTGTAAATCCGTTTGCGAATATCCATGAATTTTTGCTTCAGATTGTTGAAATCCGTGTCCGGATATTCATAGAACAGCCACATCCCTTTTGCTGCGTCCATCGGAGATCCACCACCAAGAGCAATAATGCAGTCCGGCTGGAATCTCTTCATCATTTCAGCACCGCGCTGAACTGTAGTTGTTGATGGATCCGGTTCTACTTCAGAGAATACTTCGATGGCAACCGGAACCTGACGCTGACGAAGATAATGCTCAACTCTTTCTACATAGCCAAGCTTCACCATCATAGGGTCAGTAATTATAGCAACACGTGTGATGTCCGGCATTTTGGCAAGGTACTGGGTTGATCCTTTTTCAAAATAAATTTTGTTCGGCACTTTGAACCACTGCATATTCACGGTACGACGGTTCACCCTTTTCACGTTGATGAGATTGACGGCGGTCACGTTCGAAGAAGTAGAGTTACGACCATACGATCCGCAGCCCAAGGTCAACGACGGCAAGTTTGTATTGTAAATGTCACCAATACCACCCTGCGACGAAGGCTGGTTCACGAGTATCCGGCAAGTTTGCATGCGGTCCGAGAACTTATTGATGATTTCTTCGTTATTCGAGTGAATAACTGACGAGTGACCCATACCACCAAAAGCAACGATTTCAGCAGCGCGGTCAATTCCCTGATCTGCTGTCTTCACTTTATAGCAGGCCAGAACCGGGCTGAGCTTTTCAGCTGACAACGGGAACTTCGGTCCCACGCCTTCAATCTCAGCTACCAGGATTTTTGTTCCTTTCGGAACTTCGATCCCGCATGCTTCAGCGATCTTCACTGCAGGCTGTCCGACGATTGCAGGGTTTACCGCGCACTTCTCTGCCACTATTGCACCTGCGGTCAGCTTCGCCGCTTCTTCTTTGTTCACGAAGTAGCAGCCGCTCGCGATCATTTTTTTCTTCACTTGTTCAAAAATAGTTTCTTCTATAATAACAGCCTGTTCCGATGCACAGATCATGCCGTTGTCAAACGTTTTCGAGAGGATGAGGTCATTGACCGCTTGATCAAGATTGGCCGTTTTTTCAATAAAGCAAGGTACGTTCCCGGGTCCTACACCGAGTGCCGGTTTCCCGCAGCTGTACGCCGCTTTTACCATGGCCGATCCGCCTGTGGCCAAAATGCAAGCTACGTCAGGATGGTTCATCAGGACATTGGTCTTTTCCATAGACGGTTCGTCGATCCATTGAATACAGCCCTCCGGAGCACCAAGTTTTACTGCAGCATCCAACAAGATCTTCGCTGCTTCACGGCTGCAGGCTTGTGCGGATGGATGGAAACCAAAGATGATCGGGTTTTTCGTCTTGATGGCAATAAGTGCTTTAAATATTGTCGTTGATGTCGGATTCGTTACTGGGGTAATCCCCATAATGATACCTACAGGCTCAGCAATCTTTTGGAAGTTGTCATAAGAGTTATCTTCAATAACGCCAACCGTCTTATTGTATTTAATACTGTTATGAATATATTCGGTGGCAAACATGTTCTTGATGATTTTATCTTCGTATACTCCACGGCCCGTTTCCTGCACAGCCAGTTTAGCCAGATGCATATGCTTATCCATCCCTGCCAGCGCCATAGCATTAACGATCTTGTCGATTTGTTCCTGATTAATGTCAACAAACTGTTCTCTAGCCTTGTTTGCCTTGTCAATTAAGCCTTGAATATACTCACCTGCTGTTTGCTGTTTCACCTGAGCGGCTTCATTCTTAATGGCCATTTCCCTCATCCTCCTGTAAAAAAATGTTTATTATCTCTCTACACATCGATCATATCACAGGCTTCCCCAAAAAGATAGTGAATTTTTTCACATACTTAAAACTTTTTTCAGAAACTCGATTGAAACGCTTTCATTTCCATCTCTTCAAAATTGTCTATGTTGTCTTACACTACATTATCTATGTTTCAAGTGAAAATAATCACAACGTTTGAAAATTCGCCACTTTTACCTTTGCTTTCTGCCCCACAAGTGAATGTATTCACGTTATAATTAATTTAAATTTAACAGAAAATATTAGGGAGTTAGGGGATAGCGACATGAGAACAATGGAGACTGTCATGGAAACCCAAGGGAATACCAGCTGTTTTTCGGAGCAAAACCTCAACCGTCTGCTCGTAAGTATGAAGGATCGTGTGATACCGGAAGGATCCCATTTGTTCTGGGAAGGCGATTTTTCCGACAAACTTTACTATATCAAACGTGGACGTATTAAATTAACCAAATCGACCGATGAAGGCAAAGAACTTATCCTATATATGTATCAAGCCGGTGATATGGTTGGTCAGGCCGATCCGTTCTTCAGCACTAAACACAGCTTCTCGGCTGAAGTGTTGGAAGAAAGTGAAGTCGGCGTTATTGAGCATAAGGATCTCGAAATACTCATCTGCCAGCATTGCGATTTCGCCATCGATTTCATGAAATGGATGGGGATTCATCACCGGATCACACAAACGAAATTCAGAGATCTGATGATGTACGGTAAGCCCGGCGCGCTCAGTTCGACATTGATCCGTCTTGGCAACACCTATGGGGAAGTTCAGCCGGACAACTCGACTCTGATCAATAAAAAAATTACCCACACCGATTTATCCAATATGATTGGTGCTACTCGTGAGAGTGTAAACCGTATGCTGAGTGATCTTCGCAAAAAAGGAATTGTTGAATATATAAGTGGAATGATTGTGATCAAAAACTTGGGAGCCCTGCAGGAAATCTGTCACTGTGAGCTGTGCCCACTTGAGATCTGTCGTATATGATCTCACTACCGCAAAACACATTAGAAACTTATAAAGACGCTCGATGGTAATCGGGCGTCTTTATTGTTTTTGAGTATATTGCAGCAGAGCTTATTTATGGGAAAGATCCTGTTCGTTCACGTACGTTTTTGTCTTTTTATCTTTAACCGGGGAGATAAACCAGTAAGCCATACCTACGAACAACCCACCACCAATAATGTTACCCAGTGTAACCGGGATCATGTTGTTTAACCAGCCGGCAATCGATACAGTTTCCGGATGTCCTGGCAACATCGTTGCGAGAGACAAAAGCGTCATATTCGCTACACTGTGCTCATAACCCGTAGCTATGAAAGCAAACAGACACCACCAGATGAGAATGAGTTTGGCTGTTTCTTCTTTTGCACGGGTTCCCATCCACAAGGCAAGACAAACAAGCCAGTTACACAATATACCACGGAAGAATAATTCCATAAAAGGCGCATTCATTTTGTTGGCTGCCGCCGTAAAGATTACATGATCTGATGGAATAGCCTTAAATATGCCTGTACCCCATATCAGCAGACTGAGCAGTACAGCTCCGCCCAGATTGCCGAGAAATACGATCACCCAGTTTTTCAATGTGTCTCCCACGGATGTTCGTCCAGCAAGAGTGCTCATCGTAAAAAACATATTGTTACCGGTAAACAGTTCTGCTCCGGCAAAAACGACCAGTGTCAGTGCAATTCCGAAAGAAGCTCCCATCACCAAAGTCTGAAACGGTGAGCCTGCAGCTGCAAACGGCGCCCCCAGCTTAAAGATAAGAATGATTCCAATTCCAACATAAGCGCCGGCCAGCAAAGCCGAAACGAAGTATCGGATCATACTGGCGTTCATATGTTCTTTCTTTTTGACGGCCGCCTCAATGATGCTTTCCACTCCCTGTGTGAACATAGGGGTACCTCCTGTTATGGTTTTCTCTGTACTTGGTATTATACAGCTGATCAGCTGATTTCCCCTATACGGCGATTTGTACCACATCTCCCTCTAACCGGACTGGGTAAGTCCGGACCTGACCACTATCGGGCGCTTGCACCTCACCGCTTTCCAAGTCAATTCTCCAGTCGTAAAGCGGATCATATAGATACTGACCAGATACAATCCCTTCAGCCAATGGGCCACCTTTCGGATGTGGGCTTTTATTCTCCAGAGCAAACAAACGACCATCCGATGTGTGGAAAACGGCAATCTCTTCATTCCTGATTACCACAACTTTTCCAATACGCATCATAAACTCATCCTTTTTTCCAACATCAATATACTCGCCTATCATCGTCATGTTTTGGTCTCCTTTACTCTATTTATCCGCCCCTGCGAGATTAGTATCCTGAAACATGGCTGCAAGCACTTGTTTATCATTCAGCACTTTCTTCCATGGTTCCTCGACCTGCCGTAGCGCGACCTCGATTCTTTCCACCAAAGCCTTGCGCTCTTCATGGTCTTCAAGAATGGTTTTCTTGATGTTGTCCAGACCTACACGTTCCACCCATTCGGAGGTTCTTTCCAAATATTTACCTGTTTCTCGGTAATATTGGATAACCGCACCGCATATTTCAAATAACTCCTCATCGGTTTTCACCTTGCAAAATGCGTCTGCGATACGTGCCTTGATTCCTCCGTTACCGCCAATGAATATTTCCCAGCCTCCGTCATTCCCGACAATGCCGATATCCTTCGTGCAAGATTCGGCACAGTTACGCGGACAGCCATTCACAGCCATTTTAAACTTAGCAGGAAGATCCAGTCTCTCGAATTTTTTCTCCAGCAATGCTCCTATACCCATCGAATCTTGTGTACCAAACCGGCAAAATGTCGAGCCTACACATGTCTTAACGGTACGAAGCGATTTGGCGTAAGCATAACCCGACGGCATATCGAGTTCTTCCCAAACCTTCGGCAGATCTTCCTTTTTCACACCGATAAGATCCAGACGCTGTCCACCGGTCACCTTTACGACTTTGACATCATATTTAAGCGAGACGTCCGCAATTTTCTTCAAATCTTCCGGTGTTGTCACTCCGCCATACATTCGTGGAACAACAGTGTATGTGCCGTCCTTCTGGATATTAGCATTCATCCGCTCATTAACGAAACGCGATTCCTTCTCGTCCTCATAGGTTTCCGGATAAATCATGCCGAGATAGTAGTTGATTGCAGGACGACATTTCGAGCAGCCTTCAGACTGGCTCCACTCCAGCACATTCATAACTTCACCGGTTGTTTTTAGTCCTTTGGCACGGATCTCAGCTACGATCTCGTCACGACTGAATGGGGTACATCCACAAATCCCTTGCTTCGCAGCACTTTTAAAACCATCACCAAGCACGTATTGCAGGATCTGTTCGACAACCGGCTTGCATCCGCCGCATGAGCGAGTAGCTCCTGTGCACGCCTTGATTTCGTCCACCGTGGTCAGTCCTTGAATCGTTACCGCATCTACAATCGTTTTCTTTGTCACCCCGTTACAGCCGCAAACAATTTCTTCATCAGCCATACTTTCAACCGAGGCTCCTTTTTTGTCGCCTCCCCCACAGCAGCCCGTTCCCATGACCGTACCATAGATCTCTTCTGTCATCTGCGCTTCTTGCTTGATCAGTTTTTGCAGAGCCGCCGACTCGGTCACATCTCCGAATAAAACAGCGCCGACAATCACGTTGTTCTTCAGCAAAATTTTCTTATATGTTTTTTTCCACTCATCTTTAGAAGCAATGACAGTATGTTCCGGACCTTCAATAAATTCACCGGCCGAGAAGACATCCACGCCACTGATTTTCAGTTTGGTCGATACAACCGAACCTTCATATGGTAGGGTTTCCACTCCGCATAAATGCTTTGCAAGCACCATACCCTGCTCAAACAACGGAGCCACAAGACCGTAGCATACACCCCGATGCTCATCACATTCCCCAACGGCATATACATTCTCCATGGAAGTCTGCAAATAGTCATCGACCACAATACCGCGATTAACTTCAATCCCACTCGCCTTAGCTACGTCTACATTCGGTTTAATACCAACAGCCATGACAACAAAACCGGCTTCCAGTTCAGTTCCATCATTAAATCGCAGCCCCGTTACCCGATCTCCACCCAGTAACGCTACGGTCTGCTTGCCCATGGCAAACTTGATGCCTTGACGCTCCAGCTCAGCTTGCAACATAGCCGATGCATTGTGATCAAGCTGGCGTTCCATGAGGTCATTCATCAAGTGGACAACCGTGACATCCATGCCGAGATTAACGAGTCCCTTTGCAGCTTCAAGGCCGAGAAGACCTCCGCCGATCACCGCGGCTTTCTTGTGCTCTTTAGCAGCCGTAAGCATCTGGTTGCAATCTGCGATGTCACGGAATCCCACAACACCCTCTTTATCGCTTCCAGGCACGGGCAAAATAAACGGATTAGAACCTGTAGCAATAATAACACGGTCATACGGAACTGTAAGACCATTCTCGGCTACAACAACCTTGTTCTCCTCGTCAATCTTGGTGACCGTTGTTCCCGTATGAAGTGTGATATCATTATCTTTGTACCAATTCCAATCATTCAGTACAATATCATCTAACGTTTTACTACCTTCCAGAACGTAAGACAGCATGATCCGATTATAGTTGGGGTGTGGCTCACTGCCGAATACGGTAATGTCATAAGCGCCACCTAATTTTATGATTTGCTCTACCGTGCTAATACCCGCCATGCCGTTACCTATGACCACTAGCTTTTGTTTGTTCTTGCCAGTCATGATCTTTTCCTCCTTAAAAGGTCAATCCAACCCACTTGATTTCACTGTTAGCAAGCCATCTCGTGTTTAAATTCGATCGTTTTATTGCATTCATTTCCATTTCATTGATCTTATACGGTCATTATACATTTAAAATTTAATTGTTATTGTGATTGAATTCACTCCAATTGTGAATATTTTCACACCATTTTTAACAATTGCACAAAAAAAAAGACAGCTTATGCTGTCTCCTTTATTGGTGCCTATACGATCAAAGCTTTCATGTAAGTACGGCCACCCTTAGGAATCTTCAAATAGGGACGGAGGCCAGAAAAACCTTTAGCACTCAGATCAACCCCCGTCATCCAATTTCCGGAGACGCTGGCGCCTTCTGACTGCATCACAAGAGAGGGTGCAGATATTCGCTCCTGATACAGAGGAATTCTTGTTTGAATTGTCTTGAAGTCTTTCCCCCTTTCTTTCAAGGGGACAGGACTTATATAAGTAGGGACAAAATAATCTGAAATGACCTCCATCTCTTCCTCGGTAAAAAACGGCTCATCCCCAAGAAACGGTTGGAACAGTCTAATTTCCTCAAATTGTGACCAGATCACCATCTGCAGCAATCTGCCTGGAAGCCCTTTGTCGTGAAACGTGCGGCCAGCCCCATCTCCTGTTTCAAAAGATGACTCTCCCTCCACTTGTGTCGGTGTTTCCGAAATTACCGAAGGGTGACTGTATCTTTCACATCCAATACATTTCCAGCCCTTCGGGCTCTTGACCCATTTTTGAAATATTCCACTTTCCAGATCCCCCTCCCAAAGCTCGGGTTCCTTCAGGTTGCGGCTCATTCCAGTCATTGCAGTCCACAAGGAATCCGGCATATAGCGGTCCAAAAGATCCTGGGTTTTGTCATAAATATGCTGCACTCTTATCGAAGCCCTCTCAAGCTCGGCGGCTTCCTCTTGTCCATAATGAATGTGCGGTAGTTTAACCGAATTTTTCATAAAGGCTCGCCTCCTTAAGTGCTTTAGGGCTATTTTTCCAATTATACTATATTTGACTGATTCTGGTGCAAGTCCGCTTCAATCGACGGCAAAAACCCTGGTTAAAGCAAATCTGCCTTGCACCAGGGCTAACGCTAAGGATATTTCATTTTACTTCTGCCCATTGTTCCGCCCAGTTCGAAATCTGTTCCATAACAGGCTGCAAGGCTTTACCCTTTTCAGTCAGCTCGTACTCAATACGAACCGGCGTCTCGGGGTATACATGTCTGATTAGTATTCCTTCGCTTTCCAAATCCTTCATTCGTTCGGACAGCATCTTGTCGCTCATAGACGGAATGAAGTTTGAGATATCCTTAAAGCGTTTCGGACCACTCATCAGTGTCTGGATAATTAGTCCATTCCAGCGCTTTCCAAGGAAGGCGAAAGCAGACTCGAAACGGGGGCATAAACAGAGATTTTTAACTTCCATATCATTTCACCTCTTTACAGAGTCACAATAGTTGCCGTAATACATAAAACTTACAATAAGTTAGTACATTTAAATTTTAGCATATTTTTATGGAACTGAAAACCACTTGCCTGTTTTAACTTCAAAATGGTGATTTATTGCTTGGTCATTTGAGCCAATATTTCGAGATCAGACTCAATAACTTGGGACAATTTTCTATTATACATTATATCTGCTGAACGGAATAGAGGGAATAAGTCCATATTGAAAATACCCAAAAGAAAATTGCGATATAGGAAAGCAAACTCCAAGAAGTGCATACTTTCCCATACCTAAAAAAACGACTGCCGAAAGTCGGCAGCCGTTTATGATGTTTATTACACAAGAGCGCCAAGCGGACGAACAGGCTGGCTGTTTCCGAATACAGGTTTAACTGCATAAGAATTAGCTGCTGCCCATCTGATTCCGTTGGAAATGACTTTTAAAATTTCGGGATTGTAGTATGTCGGATATGTCTCATGACCTGGGCGGAAGTAAAAAATATTTCCTTGTCCGCGCTTAAAAGTACAACCGCTCCGGAATACTTCCCCACCCGCAAAGTTGCTAATAAATATCAGCTCATCCGGTGTAGGGATATCGAAAAATTCACCATACATCTCTTCTTGTTCAAGAATGATTTGGCTGTTCACTCCTGCTGCAATTGGATGTGAAGGATTGACAGACCACAAAATTTCTTGTTCTCCCACCTCACGCCATTTCAAATCGCAGCTCGTTCCCATCAGCGCTTTAAACGGTTTGGAGAAGTGCCCGGAATGAAGCACAACCAACCCCATGCCTTCCTGCACCCGTTTTACGACCTTGCTTACAATCTCGTCATCCACACGGTCATGAGCCATGTGACCCCACCACAGCAGCACATCGGTCGAGTTCAAAACTTCATCGGTTAAACCATGCTCCGGCTGATCCAGCGTTGCTGTCCTAATGGTAAACTCCGGACTGTTCAAACCTTCAGCCAAGGCCATGTGGATGCCTTCCGGATACACCCGTTTAACCTCATCATGAATATTCTCGTGAACGAACTCGTTCCAAATGGTTACGTTTAACATGTTGCTGTTTCCCCCTAGTTGATTACAAATCCGCATATTTTACGCGGTTTACACCCACCACATATCGCCAAGCGGTTCTTCGATCAGCACTTGCTGCAGGTTTTGAACGGCTTTGGAGAAGCCTTCCTCAACAGACATCAGACCATCTTCATGCTCAATACTTACTACATAATCATATCCAACAAGACGCAGAGCACTCATCATATCGGCCCAGTCTTTCAGATCATGACCGTAACCTACGCTACGGAATTGCCAAGCGCGATCCATCATATTAGTGTATGACTGCATATCTGTCAGACCGTATTTATTCACGTTTACTGGATCGATTACCGTATCTTTTGCATGGAAATGGTGAATCGCGCCTTCACGTCCCAAAATTTGAATCGCTTGCACCGGATCGATGCCCTGCCACCACATATGGCTCGGGTCTAGGTTCGCACCGATGACTTCTCCTGCCGCTTCGCGCAGACGAAGCAATGTTGCAGGTGTATGAACAGAAAATCCACCGTGAAGCTCCAGTCCGATCTTCACGCCGCGATCAGCTGCATATTTACCCCATTCACTCCAATACGGAATGACTTTATTCTCCCACTGCCAATTTAAAATTTCCTGGAAATCATTTGGCCAAGGTGCTACAGGCCAGTTGGGATATTTCGCATCCTCATGGTCTCCCGGGCAGCCCGAGAAGGTATTTACAACCGGAACTTCAAGCTTTTCAGCCAGTTCAACCGTTTTTACATAAACGTCATGATATTCCTTCGCGATCTGTTTTTGCGGATGCAGCGGGTTACCGTGACAGCTCAAAGCACTAATAATAAGACCTCGGGATTCAACCGCATTTTTGAAATTCTTTAAAGCCGCTTCGTTTTCCAACAGTTCTGCCGGATTACAGTGTGCGTTTCCGGGGAAACCTCCTGTACCGATTTCCACTGCTTTTAGACCTTTTGAAACGACATAATCGAGTGCATCCTCCAATTTACGACCACTCAACAGCACCATAAATACTCCCAGTTTCATAGGTACCCCTCCTGATTCAATGTTTAGTACATTGCTTGTTTGTATTATATCTTCAAAGACTTAGTCTTCAAAATAAACTGCTTTACCACTTTTAGCAGACTCATAGATAGCTTCAAGAATTTGAGTTACGACAAAAGCTTGCTCCGGCTTCACCACCGGCTCTTTATCTTCCAGAACCGCCTCGACCCACAATCTGGCTTCGCGGTCTGAGTCGGATTCGGCAGAACCACTGTAAAATGCAACGCCACCTGCACCAAGGTCTATGTTCGTTTCATACAGTCTGCTCATTTTCTCTCCGTTAATCCGCAGGCCTTCCTTCATATCAGCCCCACCTTCGGTGCCAGCCAATACGGTTTTCGCTTCACCTGTTTCGATCACGTTAAGAGCCCAGCTAGATTCCAATACAATGGTTGCCCCATTGTCCATAGTGATGAATCCGAATGCGGAATCTTCCACTTTGAACTCTTTGGGATCCCATGGTCCGAATGCATTCGCTGCGTTCTCACGTTGACCCAGCTTGTGGAACGTAGACCCCATAACACTTTTCGGCTTGTAATTATCCATCAGCCACAGGGTTAAATCAAGCGCGTGAGTACCGATATCGATCAACGGTCCTCCACCCTGCTTCTCCTCGTCAAGGAATACACCCCACGTCGGAACAGCACGGCGACGGATAGCCAGTGCTTTACCGTAGTAAATGTCTCCCAGCTCGCCATTATCACACATTTCCTTCAAGTACAGGCTGTCGTTACGGAAACGGTTCTGGTAACCGATCGTCAGCTTTTTCCCGGTACGCTTCGCAGCTTCCAGCATTTCTTTTGCTTGGGCAGTTGTTTTAGCCATCGGCTTTTCACACATAACATGCTTCCCGGCATCGAGTGAGGCAACAGTAATCTCAGCATGGGAATCATTCGGCGTACATACATGGATTACATCCAGACTTCCGTCTTTAAGCAGTTCCCGGAAATCGGTATATACTTTCGCGCCCTCTGCACCAAACTCCGCAGCCGCTTTTTCCGCACGCTCCGGAATAATGTCGCAGAAAGCTACCATTTCGACTTGCTTTTGCTTCTTGAGGCTCGGCATATGTTTGCCGTTGGCAATACCGCCGCATCCGATGATCCCGATCTTTAACGTCTTAGACACGTACATTTCCTCCTTCAAGGGCATGTTTTTTCAACCATTCCATACTTGTGGCAATGCTGTCCATCGGCGGATTCTGACAGAAGTCCTGCTCCACAATAACCCACTGTGCTCCTGCCTCATCGGATGCCTTTACAACAGCGGCCAAATCCACTTCTCCTTCACCCAGCTCCACAGTCATCGGGGATCCGTCTTCCTGTCTGCGAACGTCTTTCAGGTGAACGAGTGGAAGTCTTCCTGCATATTTCGCAATGACTTCGGATGGAACGTACCCGGCATAATGTACCCAGCAGGTATCAAGCTCCACTTGGAGCAAGGACGCCGGCACTTCATCATACAGGGCGTACAGAAAAGGACGTCCATCTTCCATCTTATCAAATTCGAAGTCATGATTGTGGTAAGCAATGGAAATGCTTTTATTTTGTGCAGCTTCACTAAATATACGGATATGGTTAACAAGGCTTTCCAAGTTGCCCCGATCCTCGTCAGCAAGCCAAGGCACGATAATATATTGGTTTCCGATAGCCTGATGGAAGGCGAGTTCTTCCTCAAGTGCTTCCTGAAGCCGTATGTACGGCACATGAGTCCCGATTACTTCCAGACCCGTTTCATCCAAAAGCGCTTTCACCTGCTCTGCCGTGCGTCCATAAAAATGATGGAACTCGACACCTTGATAGCCCAGGCGTGCGACCTCTCTGATCGTTCCTTCAAAATCATTCTCCAGCTGATCTCTCAGCGTATAAAGCTGCAATCCCACATTTAACATCCGGTTTCCACCTCTCCCATAATCGGTGTTACGTTGTTGTTAAATACTGTTGTTGATCATCTCTGTCTGCTGCGGAGCCGGCAGCTGGCCGAAACGGTAAGTGCTCTGCAAAACGACATGCCTTCCTTCTAAAGAGGACTGCTGGAACGATTGCATAATTTCCAAAATGTGATAAGCCATTCGAGCATTTGCCCGGTGATCTCGGTTGTCCGCAATCGCCTCAACCATGTCATAAATGCCGAGACCTCGTTCGTTCTTGCCGCATTCAAACACAGGCTTAAGCAATTCCCACTCCTCTGATCCCATACGGCGTAATGTAGCATCACCGTTAAAATAATTCGGATCTGTGAGATTGAGCGTCCCATGCGTTCCGTAGATTTCCATCCATGGCAGCCCGGAGCCGCCAAAGATGTCAAAGCTGGTTATCATGGTCAAAATTGAGCCGTTCTCGAAATCTACCGTACCTGCCAGATGTGTAGGCGTTTGAACAGTAATCGGCTTCCCGCTGTTCGGTCCTGATCCTACGGTACGATCCGGAATTTGAATTCCGGCTGACGCGCTAACCCGGCGTGCGGGTCCCAAGAGTTCAACCATAGCTGCCAGATAATACGGACCCATGTCCATCATTGGTCCGCCGCCCGGAGCGTAAAAGAACTCAGGGTTATGATGCCAAGCTTCGGGTCCAAGACCCATGTTAAAGGCGGTCGCTGCAATTGGTCTTCCAATCAGACCTGAATCGATTGCCGCTTTTGCCGTCTGGACGGTTGATCCAAGGAAAGTATCGGGTGCGCATCCCGCCCGTAGTCCCTTTTTGTCTGCCAGATTCAGCACCCGGCGCCCTTCCTCAAGTGTAATAGCAAGAGGTTTCTCGCTATATACATGCTTGCCGGATTCCAATGCGGCAATATCAACATTGGCGTGGCTGGCCGGGATAGTTAAATTGACAATCAATTCGATCTCTGGTTGAGCGAGCATTTCCTCTACGCTGTATACGTTTGTGATGTTGAATTCATCAGCACGCTCCTTTGCACGCTCGGGAACTAGATCAGCGCATGCAACCACCTCAACCAAAGAACTTTCCTTTAAATTTTTAAAGTAGATGCCACTGATATTCCCACATCCGATTATGCCTGCCTTCATCTTGTTCATCGGTGTCACTCCTTGAGTGTGGATATGCTCGGGCAATCTAAGTACCATGGTATTCCGAAACGTTTTCATTTAAAATGAATTATATGATCAAAACATGAACAATCTGGTCATTATTTTTTTATTGTTAGAAGGGGACTCACCAATGCATGAAGATATTTCCACCCACGTCATGGCAGCCAATTTCTCATTTCACCGAAAACCGTTTGAAATGACCAAGTTGAACGGTTTTGACACATATTTGATACGGCTTCAAACCGACGGCCGCTGTCGTGCCCGAATCGACAGCAAGCTATCGCTCATTGAACCCGGAGACCTTCTGATATTTTGTCCGGGTCAACCTTATGAACTTAAGATCGACGATGAAGTCAACCCTCAAGGAGAATTAACCGTCGAGAGCGGCGACTACCATATTTTTTTCAAAGGTCCTTGGATAGATTCCTGGTGGAAATCACAAAAACGCCCTACACGGATCCGTATTCCATTAGATGAACGCTACCTCGGTCTCTTCCGTCAGCTCGTACTGGAACAGCGCCGCTTGTCCAATCCCTTTCCCGAGATCTCGGACTACACGATGCGGATACTTTGTCTCGAAGTGGACCGACTACTTTCTGAACAGCCCACCACAACGCCCAAATCGTACCTTGCGCATCGCATGAAGCATTATATAGAAGAGAATGCCTCCTCTATTTTCAAGCTTGAGGATGTCGCTGCTCATGTCGATATCAGCGTGTCACGTGCGGTGCATTTGTTCAAAGAAGCATTTGGAACGACCATCATGCAGTATACGCTGGAAGTTCGTCTCGATATGGCCCGAGAGAGGATCATTTTCAGCCCGATGTCGCTAGAGGATGTGGCGGAAACATCGGGATTTGCGAACTATACGTATTTTCACCGAGTTTTCCGTTCACGATTCGGAGTTTCGCCAAAACAATTTCGAATTGCCAACAGAACCTAAGGCCTAGTCCTTGTTCCATCGCTTGATTTACGGGCACTAACAACACAAAGCCCCCTGAACATCAGGGGGCTTTGTGCATTGATTATAAATCATGAAAGACTTTATTCTCCAGGATGACGTCTGGCCTGATCACGCTCAGTAATCGCATCAACCACCGTAATGGCCAGATCATCATTCCCAAATAAAGAAAGTACGCCAAGAAGGGTTTGATCCGGGATATCTCCGGCCTCCTCTTTTGATACCGTCAGCTCCAACACTCTCGCCAGACGCTCATTGACCAACTGATCAGGGTAGGCCTTCCGGTATAATTCGGCGGGATCCAGTCCGTGATTAACACACCACTGTGCAAAAACGAGAATCATCATATCCTCATCCTGCCTGTAACTTTCCACAATCCGCTCTTCTACGGATTTGTCCGCAGATTCCATACGCTGTCTCCTCCTCATGTCGGGTAAGGCATAGATTCATTGCCCCCACGTTCCATGAAGCCATTATACCCGCTTTGCTTTAGTGAATAAATTAAAAATAATTCCTAATCAACCCATCTTCACGTGTACAGGATTGCGTTTGGCTTCCGCTTCTTTCTTTTTCTTCATCCATGTGCCCAAAGCAACGATTGCCGCAATAACGATTAATTCAAATCCATATTTTACAACTGAATTTGTGAACCAGTCGTGAACAAGCGGTTCATCCACAAGCATTTTCGATGCCGTCCATGCGAGTACAGCCGCACCGATCGTAATAACAATCGGATACTTATCTGTCAGCTTCAGAATGAACGTGCTTCCCCAAACCATAATCGGAACCGAGATTGCAAGACCGATAATGACGAGCATGAAATCCCCTTCCGCTGCACCAGCAACCGCCAGTACATTATCCAGGCCCATCATCGCGTCGGCGATAATGATTGTACGGATAGCAGCCCACATTTGGCTACCCGCTGATATTTCGTGGTTTTTCTCATCCACCAGAAGCTTGTAAGCAATCCACAGCAATGCCAGACCCCCGACCAGTCTTAAGCCCGGAATTAATAGGAGCTTAACGACCAGAAGCGTGGCAATAATGCGGATTATAATGGCGCCAACGGTACCCCACAGGATTACTTTTTTCTGGTCTTCTTTCTGCACATTACGCGCTGCAAGACCAATCACGATCGCATTGTCCCCTGCAAGCACCAAGTCAATGACGACAATTGACAAGAGTGCCATCCAGAATTCCATTGACATAAGATCCATGTTTCTTCTTCCACCTTTCTTTGTGTATCTGATATGTTTCCTCTTACCGATGCACTCCATCCCATGAAAAAAGCGCCGTCTCCTTAAACAAGGAAAACGGCACTTTTTGGGCATATAAAAAGACCTTTACCTTATTTAAGAATAGGCAAAGGTCTCGCTAACAACTATATTCGTTGTCAATAAAGCCGGGGACTTATTAACGATCCCGTAATGACGACTTTACTGTTGAAGCTACTCCCCTTTGGGAAATATTCGGTTAGATATCATTGTATCATAAGGTTATCCCACTTGGCTAACTATTATTTTTGATCTAACTTTTGATATGATGGACTTGGCCGTTCAATCTCGCAAATACGGAAAGGACTTATTATGAAAAAATGGATTACTCCTGTTGTATATATCCTCGCACTTTATCTCACGTTTACGTATAGAGTCGAAATTTTCGACTGGCTAAAGACCAACGATTCCATGCCTCTACTCTTTGTTCTGACCACCCTCCTAGCCCTGTTCCCCATCCTCCCCTACAAAGCGGTAATCGCCGTATTGGGATATAGCTACGGGACTTTATTGGGGGCTTCAATTGCCTGGCTGGGAACGACTGCCGCTGCCATGATCATTTATGGAGCAGCCGCTTCCGCTTACCGCGAACCAGGAAGAAGGTTTCTGGCTAAATTCCGCTACATTGAATCGTTTACTTCCTCCGTGGAGAGGCATCCTTTTAAAGCTATCGTTATTGCACGTCTTATGCCGATTGTTCCACAGATGGTAGTCAACGTATATGCTGGTGTCGCATCCATTCCTTTCTGGACTTACACGGCTGCCTCAGGACTCGGAAAAATCCCCGCGATCCTGATCTACGCTTATCTTGGAAACGGCCTTGTTAATAACCCGTTACAGTTTGCCATCATCGCCGCGATTATCATGGCTGCTACCGTTATCGGTTTAGTGGCATACCGAATGAAACACCGAAAAAACAGCATCTGATGCTTTTTTTGGATACAAGGGTATAATGATTTATAATGAGATTTGCAGTTACTTCACCTGACTATGGAGGGATATCATGAATAATACACAATCAAACACAACAGAGCTGGCCACGTTTGCAGGAGGATGTTTCTGGTGCATGGTCTCTCCTTTTGAAGAGATGCCCGGCATTCTCAAGGTCGTCTCCGGCTATACTGGCGGCCATACGGAAAATCCAACTTACGAAGAGGTTTGCTCGAATACAACAGGTCATTATGAAGCCATACAAATAACGTTTAACTCTCAAATTTTCCCCTATGAGAAACTGCTAGAGCTGTTCTGGCAACAGATCGATCCGACCGACGCTGGCGGACAGTTTCACGACCGTGGCACTTCATATCGTACAGCCATCTTCTATCACACAGAGGAGCAGCAGCGTCAGGCTGAAGCATCCAAGCAGACTCTGCAGGCAAGCGGCCGGTTTGATAAACCTATAGTGACGGCAATCATTCCGGCAAGTGAATTTTATGAGGCCGAAGAGTATCATCAGGGCTATCATAAGAAAAATCCGTCTCATTACAAACGATACCGCAAAGGATCGGGACGTGAGGATTTTATCGAAACGCACTGGTCATCAGTTAAAGACAAACTTGAGCTCAAGAACCGCCTGACACCTCTTCAATATGAGGTAACACAGAACAACGCAACCGAACCTCCTTTCCGAAATGATTTTTGGGATCATCATGGCGAAGGGATTTATGTGGACATCGTATCTGGCGAGCCACTCTTCAGTTCCCTGGACAAATACGATTCCGGTTGCGGCTGGCCAAGTTTTACCCGTCCGATCCGGGAGTACAATGTTAAAGAAAAGACTGATCTAACCCATATGATGGTGCGTACCGAAGTCCGCAGCAAGCAAGGTGATTCCCACCTGGGACACGTCTTTGAGGACGGCCCTGGTTCGAACGGCCTCCGTTACTGCATCAACTCTGCCGCTCTCCGCTTTGTACCAAAAGAAGATATGGTGAGCGAAGGATACGGAGAGTATTTGCAGTTGTTCCCATAAAAAAAACATAAAAAAGCTCGCCCTGATCCAGGCGAGCTTTTCGTATTAAAAATTAACGGCCTCCAACAGAATGCTGTGCAGTTGGAGCAACCTGATTGCGTGTAACTCGTGCCGTTTTCGGTTTCTTCTCCACGCCATACGTAGCCGTTATAGTAATCATCTGTCCAGCAATGGACACGGCAAGAATTGTATACAGCGTTTCAACCAGCGGCAGATAGAATAGTGAGAGCAGAAGTACGACGGCGTCCATTAAGAAAAATACCGTACCTACCTTCAGTCCGCTCCTTTCACTAATCAATACAGATATGGCATCATCCCCACCCGTTGCTCCGCCGTAGCGAAGAACGATCCCGGCTCCAAATCCGGTAAGCAGACCAGATATCACAGCGGCTGCTAACAAATTATGGTTAAGATCAATAACAACAGGAGAATAACGTTCCATAATTGCATAAAAGAATGAAAACATGCCAGCGGCAATCATTGTGTTGATAATAAATTTGTGACCCTTTAAGAACCAGGCGATAATCAGCACTGGTATGTCCAATAGGATCATACTAAGCGCTGGCGGTATATCCAAAATATACTTGCCTAGCAGCGCCAGCCCCACAAATCCGCCTTCCGATAAATGGTTCTGAAAATTAATGTGATAATAGGTAAATGCGAGTAAAAACGTTCCAAACAACATGGCTAACATCGTGTGCATCATCATAATGATGTCTTTTCTTGTCCTCATACAGGCTCCCTCTAGTCGTAGTAGATTGGTCAGACATAGTCCAACCTCTACGGAAAGGTAACCTTGAGGAGTTCATCCTTCGCATCAAAGCTTCCTTCCTTTCGCAGAGACTGTCCTTGTCTTTAGACGTCCGACTTCGCTCTACGAAGGAAGCTATGTGTATGAGAGATCATAACGTTTCCAAATCGTCCTTTGGGGATTCGTCCTTCGGGGACACATGGTATCCTGATCCTTTCTTGTTTAGTTAATTTGTTGTAGATAGACTGAAGTAGAGAAGGAATTCACCGGTGAAATTACCTTCCGTTCAGCCTGTGCTAAATATATTATAACACATTTGCGATGTTAACTAAACAGCTTACTTGAAGAAATTGGGAATTATCTAACTTGTTGTGAATTTGTTCATTGCCAACTTATTAGATTCATGTATATGTTCACGATTCTGAAATATGCCCTGTGATCAAAATCACCATCACTTCTCTCCCAGCCTGCCTATACTTATATGAGAAAAGTCACACGATACTTTTAGAAGAGAGGGATTTTGACATGTTAGACCCACATACCATTGAAATCATCAAGTCCACGGTTCCCGTTCTCGAAGTTCATGGGAAGGCAATTACCACCGTATTTTACCAAAAACTATTCCGGCATCATCCTGAGCTCTTAAATATTTTTAACCATGCGAACCAGCGCCAAGGCAAACAGCCAACCGCCCTTGCGGGTGCTGTCTATGCCGCTGCCGCCAATATCGACCGTCTGGAGAATATACTTCCTGTCGTTAAGCAAATCGGAGAAAAACACCGCGCCCTGAACATCCTGCCAGAACATTATCCAATCGTTGGCGAAACACTACTCGCCGCCATCAAAGACGTACTTGGCGATGCTGCCACACCCGAGATTATGGATGCATGGGGTAAGGCCTACCAGATCATAGCTGACGTGTTCATTAGTGTGGAAGCAGATATGTACAACACAGCTGAAGCTGCACTGGGTGGATGGAGAGGCTATCGGAACTTCATCATCGACCGTAAAGTGGAAGAAAGCCGTGTCATTACTTCCTTCTACTTAAAACCCGAGGATGATCAGCCGATTTCCCAATATGAACCCGGACAGTATATTACCCTCCGGGTGAAGCCTGAAGGCGAGCAGTATACCCATATCCGGCACTATACCCTTTCTGCAGCCCCGGGACAACCTTATTACAAAATCAGTGTCAAACGTGAAGACGCTGCAGAAGACAAACCTGCCGGAATCGTATCGAACTGGCTTCACAGCCACGCTAAGCCAGGCACAGTAGTGGAGCTTAGCGCTCCTGCCGGGTCCTTTACGTTGAATCAGACCGATGAACATCCCCTTGTGCTCATCAGCGGAGGCGTTGGTCTAACCCCAATGGTAAGTATGCTTGAAGCGACGCTTTCTACTCAGCCACAGCGCCCTGTGACCTATATTCATGCTGCTATAGACGGCAGCCATCATGCCATGAAAGAACATATCGAGAGATTGGCCACTACCCATAAACAACTAGACTCTTACGTCATCTACGAATGTCCACAAGAGGGAGAAGCCTGCCACAAATCGGGGTACATCGACCTTTCCTTCCTTCGCGACACGGTCGATCCGCTGTCCGATTGTTATTTCTGCGGACCTCTGCCGTTTATGTCCTCAGTGCAGCGTGACCTGAAGTCTCTCGGACTACCAGACGAACGGATTCATTATGAATTTTTCGGCCCTGCAGCATCATTGGAAGCTTAAACTGGCTTATTCGTGGTCCGGTGCCACAAGCTCGACCTTGATCCGATCAGGATCTTCGAAGAACACGGCATAATGGCTCGGACCGCCAGCATAGGGATACTTGTCCTCATACAGGACGGGTATCCCTTTTCTTTTTAACTCGGATGCCATATCATCCACCTGCTGACGGGATTTTGCATGAAATGCCAGATGATTCAGGCCCGTTCTTCGCCGATGGTAAGGATGGGAGAGGAATCGTTCCTCCGTCTGCACAAATACAAGATAGGTAGCACCTTGTTTCCAGCTAACGCCGCTGTCCCACTCCTGATATAGATGATAGCCCAGTTCTGTAAGCAGCCACCCCCAGAATTCCCGGCTCCGATTCAAATCACTTGTATTTATCTCCACATGATGCAGCAAGAAGCATTCCTCCTGATTTTTTAATGTTGTCCTCTTAACAGCCGGTTTACCGTCTCGCGCCGCACCCCGATCAGCTGACCGATCTCTTCCTGTGTAAGCAGCTCAGTCAGATGTAATCCTTGTGAATAATCATCAAGCCATTTGATTAACAGCTCCAGCCGCTCAGCGGGAGTGCCTACCGTCAGGTGGTCCAGGCGCTGCTGCATGAAACGTACCTTCTCCTGTAAAAGTCTTGCCACTTCCAGCGGCCTGTCTGGGTTCTCCTTCAATTCGCGGTACCATTCTTTTGCCGGGATGATCTCGATTTCGCTACGGATGACCGCTGTGGCTGTACCATGTGTTTCCTTTGGGCTGATGAGTGAGTGATGCGGAACTGTCTCACCCGGATACAAAATGTTGAACAGCACGATGTTCCCGTTCTCATGCAGCCTTGTCACTTTAAACAATCCGCTTTTGATGTGATATAGAAATTCTCCGCTATCCCCTTGATGGAACAAAACTTCCCCTTTGTGCAAAATCACCAACATCACTCCCTGCTATCTGAATCAAATCCCTCTGCATGGAGCAGGCGGACACATATTTGTCATTATAACAAAAAGAAGACGAGTTCCGGCCCAAAAAAATTTACGGCTTGCCATTGTTATAAACGTGGTTTAACATGAGTAACATATAAGAACATACGTTTCTATATTGTAAGGAAGTGACATAATGAAATATCCCCTCCTCCCTCCGGCTCCGACGGAAGAAGATGATCTGCTTGTCAGATCCTATGTGGTACACGGCATTATGCTAAAAATGCTGAAACGGGACATCAATACCCTTCATACACTTTCTCTGAAAATGCCCGCACTTTATATCCGCAGCCTCAGCCTCATTGAAAAGGAAACCTCCGGAAATCTCTGCTCCGTCCGTCAGAAACTCCGTGTTCACGGTATCCGGATCTCGGAAGAAATTCGTAAATCCGGCGGAATTGAAGCCGTGTTTATGTGTCGCGGCTATCACCGCACTCTATGGTTATCATGGGAACTTATCCAGAAAGAAGCCATGAACAGGCTTCATCGGTATTCAGGTTCAAATTTGGCGGCATACTAGCCTAAATGGACTTGAAAGAGAGGGATATGTCATCCGGAATATTATCCGTATCTACCTCACCGACCTCAAAAACATAACGACGAATTGGGCCGCAGCCGTACTGATTATAGGTCTCGCCGTGCTGCCTTCGCTCTACGCCTGGTTTAATATTGCATCCTCATGGGATCCGTACAGCCAAACTTCCGGTTTATCCATCTCGGTAGCCAATCTGGACGCCGGTACGACGCTTCACGGCACGCCTATCAACGCAGGGCAGGAAATCATACGTTCACTCCAGGACAACCACAGTCTCGGGTGGCGGTTTACAGATCAAAAATCAGCTGTAGAAGGTGTACAACATGGTGATGATTATGCCGCCATTGTTATTCCTAAAGATTTCTCGGCACGGATCGGCACCGTACTTACGGACGAACCGGTAAAAGCAGAAATTCTATATTATACGAACGAAAAAATAAATGCAGTCGCTCCAAAGGTCACAGCTAAAGGAGCGTCCAGCATTGTCGAAGAGGTCAGCAAAAATTTTATTCAAACCGCTAACGGGACTATCTTTCAAATATTCAATACGCTTGGGATCGAGCTGGAAAATGAACTACCAACGATTAAAAAGGTTGAGCGTTTAGTGTTTCGCATCGAGAATCATTTTCCGGAACTAAACCGGGCCATGGAAACCGCCATAGAGGATATGCAGACCGCCAGCAAACTGGTCGCCCAATCTAAAAAGACACTGCCCGTACTTGAGGAGATGGCCCGCAGCGGGCAGGAGGCGGCAGGGGCTCTTGCTGGATTTGCCAAACAGACTTCCGAAGCGTCCGTGTCGCTCGAGCCGCGTATAAAGCAGGACCTTACTGTTCTGAATGAAGCTGCAACCTCTGTCCAGCAGGCAATAGCTCTCGCAGAGCAGTCCGGAATTTCTCCTGAGGAAGCTCAGGCTCGCTTGAAAGAGGCTGGGAAACGCGCCGGAGAAGTCGCAATAGTGACAAAACGGCTGTCCGAATTGTTCCAGCAGCTGGATTCAGCTATACCGGGCACCGGCGCAGCCGCTGCAGCCGCTGATCTAAAACGTATCAGCGAGCGATGGACTTCGATTCAAGAAGGTACTCAGGCCGCCATTACGGCCATAGGACAAGATGGCGAAGCTGGAGCGAGTCAGCTCACTAAATTGAGGCAGCTGGCAGATGATGCAGCCAAATTGTCAAGTGGGCTGCTTAACCGATATGATAGCGAGATCGGCCCCCGGATTTCTGCAGGTCTAGATCGGGCGGGGAAGACAGCCCAGACTGTCCAAACCGAGCTAAACCAGGCTTTAAAGGCAATTCCTGATGTAAACCAAATTCTCCAGCATGCAGAAACCGGCCTTGCCGCAGGTGGCAAAGAAGCAATTGCCGTACAGAACCGTCTTCCAGAAGCCGAGCAGCAAATTTCCAGACTTGCAGACGGCTTCCGCAAGCTGGAGCAAGAAGGGGCACTCGGGGAGATTATCGATTTGCTCAAGAACAATTTCGAGAAGGAAAGCCAATTCTTTGCGGAGCCGGTTATGCTTAAAGAAAACCGGTTGTACCCGATTCCGAACTACGGCTCAGCCATGTCTCCCTTTTTCACGACCTTATCACTTTGGGTCGGGGCACTGCTGCTCGTTTCACTGCTAAGCGTAGAGGTGCATCATGAAGAGGCTGTGTTCGGAAGCACAGCAGTATATTTGGGTCGCTTTCTCACCTTCTTGTCCATCGCAGTCTGTCAGGCGCTGTTCGTCACGCTCGGTGACATGTTTCTTCTGGGAACCTATGTCGTAAATCCCACCTGGTTTGTGTTGTTTGCTGTTGTAATCAGCTCGGTATTCATGCTGATCGTATACACGCTCGTATCCGTCTTCGGCAATGTAGGCAAGGCGATGGCAATCGTGCTGCTTGTGCTTCAGCTGGCAGGCGCGGGAGGAACGTTCCCCATTCAGATGACTCCCGCCTTCTTTCAAGCTATTCATCCTTTCCTTCCCTTTACCTATGCGATCAGCATGATGCGCGAAGCGGTCGGGGGCATTTTGTGGGACATTATATATCGCGACCTGCTCATCCTGCTCGTCTTTGCGGTCGCGGCACTCGCCATCGGTATCGGACTGAAGAAACCTATAAACCGCGCGGGGAACCGCCTGGTGCAAAAAGCTAGAGAATCCAGGCTGATTCATTGATCCCTCTGAGAACCATTACCTCATCTAATCGACTACTCAGAAAAATAACAGCCGTTCCCCATCTATAGCGGGAAACGGCTGTTTAACATGAAGTGTCTGCTTTTTGCTCTAAATCCGGTTCATCCATTATCGATTGTCGTTCTCGTTCGTTATAGCAGTTGTTTTTCGGTTCCATGCCTGATAATGATGAACAGCAAGACCGGCAAAAGACGGATGTTCCGTCCCTAATACAGCCACACGGTGCGCTTCGTTCTTCATCACCTTTTCACTTTTGCCGTGGAAAGTTAGATGATCTCCTTCTTTCGTATCTGTCAGTTCCATACCGATCCAAACGGATTTGCCAAGCTCGTCCGCCTGTTCCAGCTCTTCGCGGGACAATTCATACATCTTCTCCCCGTCGTCCCGGTAAGACATGACCGCAACAGCATCCGCCTGCTCCAACATCCAGCGGCTGAAATTGCCTGAACCTTCAGGCCCTGGTATCGAATCCAGCCAAAAAGGAACCGCAGCGCTAATCTCCAGCCCCTGGCGTCTTGCTTCCTGCACCCATGACTCCATATTCCCGCTCCATTCCCTGACGACCTGCTCCTGTTCACGTTCCCAGCGTCTTAAGATATAGGGTTCAACATCCAGCTGAACACCTTGAAAGCGTTCCTCTGGCTTCGACTCCATATTATATTCTTCAAGCCAGGACATTAATTTTGCCCCTTCTTCACGCTGGTCAGTATACGCCCAATCAGGTTCCCCGCCCAAGGCATGAACGGCAACATTAGCCTCATGTGCAGAACGGATAAACCGGCGGTAATCTTCCTCGGGTACACTCTCTTGAATTTGCAGAAAAATGGTAGTAACTCCTTCTCTTCCGCTAAAATCCAAAATCTCTTCCGATTCACTGCGAATGATAGCGGTATCCCACAGCCATGTCGCTTTATCTTGTTTCACAGGTGCTGATGGAAGAATAAAGAGGAGCAGCAAAAGACAGATGATCGCGGCGATGATGTAAAACTTGGCTTTTGCGGGTAAACGCCTCATTCTCTCCTCCATTCCAGTTTAAATCAGCATCGCTTCGCCCGGCTCCGGAACATGCTGAACTGAGTGGCCGATTTTATATATATGCGGCTGGGCATACGTGTTAAACGCGTTGCGGGTGTCAAGAATAGGCACACCCATAGAAGCGATAAAGCTGTAATCGAAACTGCTGTGATTCGTAATTAACACCATACAGTCATACTTGCGGAACTTTTTTATATCATAATCGACACTGTTGACCGTTTCGCCGTTTTTGTCCACGAAGCTACGAGCATGCGGATCGTAATAGTCAACATTAGCCCCGTTCTCTTTGAACTGCTCGTAAACCTCAAGCCCAGGTGATTCCCGCAGATCGCTAATATCCGGCTTGTACGCCATACCGAGCAGCAAAATATTCGAGTGCTTAATAGATTTGGCATATTCATTTAGAATAGTAGCCGTCTTGTTAATGACATAGTAAGGCATATTGTCATTGGTCGACTGGGCCAGCTCGATAAACTTGCTGTAGAAACGGAATCCCTTAGCCTTCCAGGACAAGTACATCGGGTCCAGCGGAATACAATGCCCCCCAATGCCAGGCCCAGGGTAGAACGGCATAAATCCAAACGGCTTCGTGGCTGCAGCATCAATGACTTCCCAAACATCAATGCCCATACGGTCGCACATCATCGCCATTTCGTTAACAAAAGCGATGTTGACGCTCCGGAATGTATTTTCGAGCAACTTAGACATTTCGGCAACCTTTGGCGAGCTGACGGGCACAACCATATCCACGTATTCTTTGTACAGGGCTGCTCCCAGCTTCAGACATGCTTCCGTTGTTCCGCCAATCACCTTAGGTGTGTTCCGGGTGTTAAAGCGGCTATTCGACGGATCGACACGCTCCGGGGAGAAACAAAGGAAAAAGTCTTTACCGGCCGTATAACCAAGAGCTTCAATCTCCGACTGAATCAATTCCTCCGTTGTACCCGGATACGTTGTGCTCTCCAGCGTTATGAGCAGCCGCGGCTTCATGAAACGCTTGAGCTGCTCTACTACCATAGTAATATATGAAGTGTCCGGGTCCTGATTCTCGCTCAGAGGAGTCGGCACACAGATGCTGATCGCATCAATGACAGCAATCATGCTGTAATCCGTTGTAGGTTTGAATCGGCCTGTCTGCATGCAAGCAGCCAATTCTTCGGACGAAATATCGGAAATATAGGAATCTCCCCGATAAATCCGGTCAATTTTGTCAGGGTCAAGATCGATACCTACTACCGTAAAGCCCTGCTTAACCATTTCCACAGCCAATGGAAGACCTACATAACCAAGTCCTACGACCCCCAGGACAGCTTTCTTACTTTCAATCGCGTTTAACAAAGTTTCATATTCCTCATTCACGAACATCGACCTCCATCGGTGTATTGTCTTAAGAAGCTCCAAAAACGTGCTATTTTAATTGTTTAGTAAAGGCATCGGCGGATACGGGCATCCAGCTCTACCGGTGAGAACGGCTTGGTCACATAATCATCCACCCCGTTCTGGAAGCATTGGCTGATCGTCTGCTCCACACGCTTCTCGGTCAGCACGACAATTTTCGGCGGTGCCTTCACATCAAGCTGCTGAATATGATGAATGAAAGGAAGACCGTCAATGCCATACAGATTTAGCTCCGTCAGTACCAAGTCAGGCTCCCATTTCGGGATAAGCTCCAGTGCCTCCAGACCATCGACCGCTTCCAAGGTCTCGTAGCCCTGCATAGCCAGACGGATTTGCAAAAATTCACGCACCGTCGCGTCATTATCCACAATAAGAATCCGGTTCGTATCCGTACCTGCCTCATCTTCTGTAAAAATCTGAATGTCGGAAGAGGTGCTGAGTCGAGCGGACTCCGCCATTTGCTTCAGCATCTGCTGCGAAGGAGCAGCGGATATAGCCGCGAGTGTAATCCGAGGATCATAATTCTCGTTCGTCTCCAGCAAAAGCTGCTTGAGAAGCAGCGCCTGGTAATGGGCTACATCCAGCGTTGTCCCCGGCAGGATGACTGCCAGCATCTTCGTGACAGGATCCTTCCAAACCTCACCTTGTAATCCGGACAGCGGATTAAAGAAACCTTTCACCTGATCTTCAAGACCAGGTGATTCACCAGCGCAGTATAAGAATAGGAGGGCGCACGTCCCACTCGGGTATTTCCGTACTTTTTTCTCCAAAATACTGTACAGATCCGTACCTTGCTCTTTTTGCATTGTTGCAGTCTGAGACATGATCAAATCCACCTTTCTCACTTTTCATGAATTATGATTAAATCAAACGGGCCCGGAAGTCAGGCGGTCTCTTTCTCATCTTTCCAGCTCTGCCGGGTCATCGTTCCCCAGGTATTGTTGTTCTGAAGGTATTGAATATGTCCTTGCACTCTCCACAACACGCCAAGTTGGTGATATCCGACAAACTTGAGCGCCGAGAAGAGGAGCATTTTTACAAGATCAGACAGCTTTTTGTATCGACGGAAGGCGATTTCTTCCAAGATAAGCGCACCTACACTGAGCAGATATCCACTCAAAAGATTCACCAATCCGAACACCACAAGAATCTGCCAATGGGTCATATCCAGCAAAACATATCCTATCAGAGCCAGCAGGCCCGTGATTCTGAGATAAGGGTTTAAAGCTTCAAAAATGACGTTGTAAGGCATCGTCATCAAGCCCATCGTCTTGTACTTCGGGTTGAATACCATGTCCCGGTTCTCGATCATGTTCTTCAGATTCCCCCGGCCCCAGCGCTTTCGCTGGTTGGACAAAATATGATAGCTGTCCGGTGCCTGCGTCCAACAGACCGCCTCGGGACAAAATGCGATCCGGTAACGGATTTTGTTCTCCAGCATATAGCGGTGCAGCTTGATAATAATGTTCATGTCCTCTCCGGGATATCCACCGCGGTATCCGCCAACGGCAATGACATAATCCTTACGGAACAGACCGAAAGCTCCGGAAACAATAATAAGTCCGTTAATATGACTCCATCCAATCCGCCCGCCAAGGAACGCCTTCAAATACTCAATAGATTGGAACATCGGCCACATCCGGCGCGGCAGCGAAACGTTCTTAACCGCTCCATTCTCGATGACACAACCATTGGCAATGCGTACATCCCCGCCAACAGCGACAGTTTCCTCCGGATTTTCCATATACATCCGTGCCATACGGATTAGCGCATCCTTCTCCAGCAAAGAGTCAGCATCAATGGAGGAAATAAGAGGGTAACGGGACATATTAATGCCCGCATTCAGCGAGTCCGCTTTACCCCCATTTTCCTTATCGATAACGAACAGATGTGGATACTGCTCGTTATAGTAAACGCCTCGGACCTTTTTCGTATTAATCGTCCCTCGAAACTCAGGATTCGAGACATGTTGAAGGCCATATTCCTTGATAAGTACATCCAGTGTTTCGTCGGAAGACCCGTCGTTAATCACAATGACCTCATACGTCGGATAGTTAAGTGTCATAAGACAGCGGACGTTCTCAATAATAGTCAGTTCCTCATTGTAGGACGGAACGAGTAAGGATACCGCTGGAACCAGCTCCGAGCCCGACAGCGTATTGTATTTGGAAAACGATGCCCGCCTGAAAATACTTCCGATATTCATGAAAGAAAATAATAATATTGCAAAATAGAGCACATTGACGATCATGACATAATAAATCGCTACCATACCGTATGTGAGCAGGATGTCTCTAAGCAGTGTAATCCCCTCCTACTCGTGCCACTTGTACGGTCCGCTTGTTCGGCTGAACACCGAAATAACTTTCGTAAAGCAGCTTTTTTTTGTTAAATGCAACCATTTGCTCGACCGCCTCGTGATCGCTTTCTTTCACCATAATCCGTTCAATCCGGTTGAGTGCCGTTTCCCGCACCACCCCGGTCCTGGTTAACGCAGCTTGGCACAGTACCTCAAAGCCTTGCTCTCCTAATAACGACAAACTTTCCGCACTATTATTCCGGACATGCCAGCTCTCATCCTGAAGCGCAGCGGACAAAAGCGGTATGCTGCCTGCCGCATGAAGCGGACCGAGTGCTTTGGCGGCTGCCGCGCGCACCTCCCATTCACCGTCATTCATAAGCTGGGCGATCGTCTCGTCCTTCAACACCGGATTTGAGCCTAGATACAGTTTAACCGCCTCAGCACGAACATCCTTCTGCTCGGAGCCGACCAGTCGGTCGAGTGCGGGAACGACTGCGGGCACAGCCTGTCCCCACATGGCAACCAGAGCTACTTTAACCAGACCTGGATTCGGATCATCCAATAGCTTGCGCATCAGACCAGCTGAATCCAAACGGGTTTCGAGCAAAATATCGGCGGCCATATGGTGAATCGGCTTCTCATAAGATAAAAGCTTTGACAGCATAGCGCGGATTTGATCTGGCCGCTCTGCACTCTTGGCAATAGCCCGGGAAATAATAATGGTCGACGGACCATACTTGGTTCGGTCCAGCAGCACTTCGAGCGCTGGAACCGCCTCCTCAGCCCTCATGCCACCCAGACGGTAAGCCGCCTCAATACGTCGACCGTAACGGAAGCTTCCAAGTGCACGGATTTCAAGTTCAACAAAACCGGCCTCTTTGCACAATTCGATCAACTTGGTCTGGGCTTCTCCCTTGAACTGCTCGATCCATTCCATTAATTTATCTTGAATAACCCGGCGTTCCAGCGCTTTAAGGTTGCCTGGCGGAAGCTCAAGCGAAACATCATCATGCAGATGAGCCTGCACGTACATGAAATAATCACGGTGTTTCTCTCGGTATAACTCTGACTGCTTTTGTTCGGCATTATGCTTTATTTTCATATGGAACAACAGGATTATGCCGAGTGCGATCAGGCCCAGACAAACATAAATGAACATATAAGCCAAGGCTAAATTTGAAAACATATCCGATGGTTCCTCCTTTTTTGTTAACTATTTGCTGGCCCGGATATCAGACACTCCGGTAAAAAACTCCTTCATCGCATAATAGCTCTTCTTCAAACGTTCGCTGTACTTGACCGTTTCCCACGGTTCCCATGTATACGGAACGATGCTCTGCAGATTAATCACTTCATCTTCAGCCGCTGATTCTTTTGAAGCTCTACTGTCATTGTCTACATGACCAGCTTCCGTCCGGTCTGCAATCCACGGTACCAGACGAATACCTTCGGTTGTCACCGTTTTGAATGTTCTTCGATCCTCAAGCGGGCTATAGTCTATAACCTGTAGAGAACTTGGATCTGCAAAGCCGAGCAGCATCCATGGAATACGCATTTCAACGACGTTGCCTTTATACTGCCAAGTGGCAAGCGAGCTGAAATCCTGCGCTTCGGGATTCGTGGAGCCACGCTTTAGAAATCCGACCGTCTCATCCACAAACGGATGCGCAAAGCGCGTATCCGGCGGGTTCATCATGAGGCTAATACCCAGCTTCCAGGAGTTAAACGGAGCAGGATTTCCATCCCGATTAGCTGCTTGGTCTCCCTTCTCTTCGTCCTCAGGAAGCATCCAGTATCCGTCCTTGCCATAGAGGCGTTTGTGGAAGTCATAGGAAGGGGCGATCTTAACCTGTGATTCACTGTCTTTTCCCAGCTCAATAAGCGTCTCCAGACCATCGCCTTCCAATGTTCGGCCTGCCAATTCTTTCAGCGGTTGCTCGCCGCCTTCTATCGTATCCGCACCGATGTAAAGTTTAGATCTCTTCGGATCAAATTCCTGATCAAGCTCCATACCAATGTATAGATAAGCTTCATCATGAGTCAGCTGCATTGCTTTCACACCTAAAGCCTTACCCTCCCAGCGTTTTACCTCTCCTTCCGGCAACTTGTCCCAATCTGACAGATTTCCGTCTATGGTCAGCAGCTCCTCCTTACCGGGCAGCATAGTAAGAACACCGAACATCTTTTCGTTTGTCAGCACATTCAGCCAGTAAGCCCGCCTATCTGCAGGGATTTCAAACGGCATCGTATTCCAAGTCTTCTTGAACCATTCGTCCTGCCACATAAAAAGGATGGCTCCTGAATACCCTTCGTCATAAATATCTTGGGTCAAAGAAACATTGATCTCTCCCTGCTCCTGTTCATCATGTCCACCCTGATCTCGGCCGCCTGGACCGTGATGGGAAATACCCATGGAAGACGGTACACCGTATTCAGTGATCATTATCGGCATATCCGTATATTCCGCCTTTAATTTCCGCAAATAGGCTTTATAGGTGTTATAACCGCCCTTTCCGTCGGAAATGGTCCGCAAACTTTTGTCGGTCCGGAAAAAATCGGGATAATACGGATAAACGTGATAGGAAGCAAAATAACCTGCGTCCCAATTCACCGGCTTGATATGCCGTGCATCTACAGACACCATGTCTTCTTCGAACAGCGGCTCTCCCGGATGCTCAAGCACATCTGTAGTAACCCAATTCGTAAACGTAATCGGATGCTGCCAGCCATATTTCTGCTCTTCGGTGGCTGTGTGGTCAAGCAGGCCGGCCAGCCAATTCTCAAACGGACTTGATCCTTCTGTACCCGAAAAATACATGCCTTCATAACGCGGGACGTCCTTATGCTTGTCATTCGTATTTTTAACCATGGAAGGGTCCCACTCCGTACCTACATGCCATGCCATCAAATATTTCCCGGCATTTGTTGTATATTTACCGCTCGAAGCACCATGCTTGGCATCCACCGTCACATCTCCGTACACGGCAGCTACCGCTTTGGTGATCTCCTCCTTGAACATCTGATGAATATTGTCCGCATATGCATCTTGCTGTTCGATAAGCTGCTCTTCGGGGGACCATATGCCCTGCATGAAGTAAAGCGGATCCTCATCTTTATCCCGGTTATATTTCACGATTGCTGAATAAAAAACCGGATTGTGTACCGTATATAGTCGTATTACATTCGCTCCCATCTCATCAATTTGTTTAAACCAGTGAAGATAATCCTCCTCGGTTGCGGGGAGCTCGCCTGGAAAGTGACCCGGAACCGTTGCTCCCAGATTGACGCCTTTTACAAACATTTCGTTCCATTTTTCATTTTCACTGTATAGAAGAAAACCTGTACCCTCTGTTTTGAATTTCAATTTTGTCCCGTCTGTATCCGCGAAAGTTTTTAATGACGGCCGAAAAAATCCAAAAATGACGGCGGCACCACAGAGCAGTACAACGGTCACGGTCAATACTCCTAACAGTATCCATCGTTTTGTTTTGCTCATCGCCTTATCAACTCACCTTCTTTTTGTTCTTAATATGCACGGTTTAGTTTGCCGTGCTTTTTCGGCAGCAGCTATACAGGCCATTCTAAGTCCGGTAGAGCCTGAGCGCCATGCACCTGATTTACCAACTTTTCATATTGGTATAATAGGCATAAAGATGTAACAGGGTACCAGGCTTGTCTCTGCCAGACCAGTCCCTCTCTCAGGCAGCGGAAGAGGAATAAACAGCATCACTTTCTCCTCTTTCTCACATCATCAATTCAATGGCCGAACTCCCGTATACCACGCATAAAGATGATAAGAGTTCTACTGTAAACCATGAGAGAGAAAGCAGATGTTTTCAGAAAATTTGCTCTAATCGTTTAATTAAACGCAAAAAAATTGCTAAAGTTACGCTTATTTTTACATCATTATCCATAGTTATTACAAAATTGATACCATAGTATGACATGAAATCGGTTGAAAAGTGCGCCACTACGGGATTGTTAAATATTAGGTTGTAACAGAAAATAAGAAGAGAGTCCCGCACTGGGACCCTCTTTTTCGATCAGTATTTTCCAAATAAGTAAGCATAGTTATAAAAACCTATTTATGAGTTAATTCGAGTTAATACGAGTTAATTAAGTTTCTTTTTCTTTAGATATTAAATGTCTTAAGAGAACGGATGAGCGGCTCCCCAACGCTTTCCAACACCCTTAACCGGATCCGGTCTGTCCGAATGGTGTCAAACGAGTCAATTTTCTTATGACCGATCGCGCTTCCACGAACCAATTCTGTCCAGGTATCCTGCTGCCAGGCCTCCAATACATAAGCACGGATTCGCTCTCCCTGAGAAATTTCCTCCATCAGTAATATATGATTGATAGATTCTTCCGTTTCCATCGCCAGTTCCACGATGCTTCCAGTGCTTGATGTTTCAGCCAGCGGGGCAGAAAACCTCTTTCTCAATTCATTGCCGAATTCCAGTACGCGTTCAACATCCGTCTCAGGCAGTAACCCCGTATTATCAGGTGCCAGGTTAAGAAGCAAGTTACATCCATGTCCAACGGATCGGTAATACACATCCAGTAAGTGATTCAGAGTATGCAGACTGTGCTCATCATTAGGGTGCCAGAACCAATGCTCCTTACGAATAGGAACATCGCATTCAGCAGGTACCCATCGGGGCGTCTCCGGCAACCATGTCAGCGACTCCTCAGTAAACATGCTGATTCTGGCACTCTCCGCGGTATTCCAACAAGGGTAAGGAGCCACCCCGTCCTCGTTCCCCACCCAGCGAATCGTCGGCGCACCCATATTGAAGATCAACGCATCCGGCTGATACTGCTCTATGAGTCCCATGATCCGGAGCCAATCGTATTCTCGTCCTTCAGACCCCGCCCCATCAAACCATATTTCCACGAGCGGTCCATATTGTGTAAGAAGCTCTGTTAGCTGCTCGGCATAAAAATCGTCATACTCTTCTTTGTTGTCATAACACGGCTCATGCCGGTCCCAAGGGGACAAGTAAATTCCAAAGCCGATACCTTCCTCCATGCAGGCATCCGCACATTCCCGAACTACATCCCCTTGCCCCTGTCTCCACGGGCTGGACTTCACCGAGTAATCCGTTGTGCGAGTCGGCCATAGACAGAAACCATCGTGGTGCTTGGTGGTTAAAATAAAATATTTGAATCCCGCTTCTTTTGCCGTCCGGACCCACTGCCTTGCATCTAAGCGGGATGGATTAAACAATTCAGGCGAATCATTGCCCTCTCCCCATTCTTGATCGCAAAACGTATTCATTCCAAAGTGGCAAAACATGCCCATCTCCATATCCTGCCATTGCAGCTGCTGTTTTGTAGGTTTTGCTAAGATTTCTGTTTCCATTGGATCACTCCCTTTTTAGTCCGAAGTCATGATGTTCCCCTAGATGTTCAAGTGGCCGTCGGTCCTGCTCTGGCTAACCTAAATCCGGTTTATCCACCAGCTCAACCTGAGCCGTATCCGTATGATGCAATTCAAGAATTAGAATTTCATTACGGCCTTTTCGAAGGAGCGGGCCAGGAAGGTACAGCGTCCGTTGTGGTCCCTCCTTCCAGTAACGCCCAAGATTAAAGCCGTTGATCCAAACAACTCCCTTGCACCAGCCATCTAAGCGAACGAAAGTGTCGGCGATATCTTCGACATCAAACTCGCTCTTATAGAACCCCGGTCGCTCGGTTCTTTCCTCGATCACCGTCATATCCGTGAACAGAACGGAGGATGTGTCTTCCAATGGCAGCGGATAAATCGTCCAGTCAAACAGAAACTGATTGTTCATCCTTACCCCTTCGGTAATTCCTTTATGGTCCTTGAGCTTGGGACCGTAGTTCACGCGGCCCATGTTCTCAACAACAATATCCAGTTTGGCGCCGCTTTCAGGAATATGGAGTGGGAAACTTTGCGGGTTCCACCGCTCTGTCGTTCCTTGATAAACGCCGTCCAGAAAAATCTGAGCCCGGTCATGCACCTCTTGAAGGTGCAAAGTCTCTCCAATACGTGGCCCAGAAATATGCGTTGAATATACGATGAATCCATAACTTTGTCCAAGCATTTCCATAGGAACGGGGGTTATGCTCTTCACTGGCTCTGACAGATGAGGCAATTGATCTAACATGTCAGCTTTCTGTGTCATTGTGATCGTACCGTAACTCTTTTTCGGGATAGGTGGTGGCAGTTCCACCAAGTCAGGCAGGTTCAGAGCACCATTTTCCCGAAAACCTTCGATGACGCTGCGCACAGCCTCATATTTATCCGTTACATCCCCGCATTCAGATAAGGGAGAATCATAGTCGTAACTCGTAATGGTCGCTTCATACTTGTCATGATAATTGGCTCCATTATAAAAACCAAAATTCGTTCCTCCATGGAACATATAAAAATTAACGGAAGCGCCCGCTTGCAGCATATTGTTAAACACACCGGCTGCATCTTGAGCATCACGCGTATGATGCGGCTTCAGCCAATGATCGAACCAACCATTCCAGTACTCCATGCACATCAGCGGTTCATCCGGGCGGTATTCTCTTAACTTTGCAAAAGCCTCTTCCGGTCTTGATCCGAAGTTAACCGTTGCAAGCACACCTGACATACTTCCACCTTGCAGCATTCCGTTGTCCGGACCATCGGACGTAAACAGCAGTACGTCCACCCCTCGGCGGATCAAGCCTTCCTTCAAGTAATTCAAATAGGATTGGTCATTACCGTAGCTACCATATTCATTCTCGATCTGCACCGCAATAACAGGACCACCGTTCGTGCTCAGCAGCGGAACAAGTCGAGGGATCAGTGTATCGTAATATCTGTCGACCTTCTCTAGATACACCTCATCCATACACCGCAGCTTGATATTCGGATAACGGAGAAGCCATGCCGGCAATCCTCCGAATTCCCATTCCGCACATATATATGGACTAGGTCTCAGAATCACATGCAGGCCCAGTCTCTCAGCAATCCGGACAAATCCTTCCACATCTGCTAAACCTTCAAAACAAAATTGTTCTTCCTGCGGTTCATGCAAATTCCAGGGAAGATACGTTTCCACCGTATTGAACCCGCATGCTTTCAGTTTTAAGAGACGATCTTCCCAATATTCCGGAACTACACGAAAATAGTGCACTGCGCCGGACAGGATTTGAAACGGCTTCCCATCCCATTGAAATTGTTGGTTTACCACTTGTAATTGAGTCACGGCTACCCCTCCATAATTTAATGAACATTAACGTTTCCATACTTGTATCATCCATGAAAGGGGCACTTTCCTCAATCTCCAAATGGAGCATTTTCTATACCTTTTGTGCCATACTTACACTTACTCTCATTACACTCATGTTATGATGGTTATACGGCAACAGATCAGTAGAAAAGCTATTACATATACAAGGAGCTGCCTATGGATTTGATCAATACTTTGCAGGTTGTAGGCTGCCATTTCGACGTCCAGCCTCCCGGATGGTGTTATCCGAGACATCACCATCATTTATTCGAGCTGTTATGCTGCCTTGAAGGCAAAGTCATTCAGGAGGTCAACCGTGACAACATTATTTTGCGCCCGGGAGATTGGATTCTGATCAAGGCTGGTATGAGACATCAGACGATGAATACTTCCGGCTCCCAGTACGGATATTTTAATGTGCATTTTGATCTGGATGTTCCCGAAATCCGTACTATGCTGGCCACTGCTCCATATCGGCATATCCCTCATCAAGAAGCAGAGCGAACAAAACTAAGCTCCTACGTCGCCGAACTTGAAAGAATCATTCAACGTAATCGGTCTCCAGAAGGCTCTGGAACGACAGAAACCTTCCGGTTTGAAGACAAGCTGCTGCTGCAGTCCTATACCCTTCTTATCATTCATGACATCCTGACTTTGCTGCACGAGCTTCCTGCACCACACATTCCGACAGCCCGGGAGGGATCTCTACCAGCAACGGATGTTGCCCATGCTATTGAAGAAAAATTGTCCCAAGGCATAAACGAGGATACGTCCGTAGCCAGTGTAGCGAAGGAGTTGAATTTAAGCCGCAGCCAATGCAGCAAACTCTTTTCCAAAGTTTATGGTCTGTCCCCAAGACAATATATAAGCCGCCAAAAGCTCAACTCTGCCAAAGAGCTTCTCGTCACGACCAATCTGCCGATGACAGACATTGCCGAAAAGCTTGGTTTTCGTTCAGCCAGCCATTTCTCCAGACAGTTCCGCCGCTGGACCGGTCAGTCTCCGACCGAATATAAGCCCAAGCAATAAACTCATAAAGAGCCACTGCTGGTTGACAAGACCAGGATAGATCATGTTTTTTCACAAAAATATGATACGGAAGTTCTTACGCTGGAAGCACCCGGAAGCAAAGGAGATGATTCGCCTTTCTTACGGGTGCTATGCCTTGAATATGGGGATAGAGGTTGATTACACCTTAAACAACCGTCTATACTCCGATGGCGTCATTCCCTCATGCTCCATAAACCTTTTGTTAAAATAACTCACGCTTGGATAACCGGCATCTACAGCAATCTGCCCGATCGTAATATCCTTTCGCTCCAGCAGCCACTGCTTCGCCATTTGAAGCCGGCAGCGAGTGATGAAATCCATCGGCGTCATCTCCATCACATTCCGGAACAACTTACAGAAATAGTACGTACTGACACCGAGCCGTTCGGCCCATTCCTCCAAAACGAATGGCTGAGCCGCCTCTTGTTGCATCATGGGCAGCAGCTCCAAAATACGTTTGCCAGACGTATGCAGTTTACTCCGTGATAACGGTGAGGCCTGCTGAACGAATACGGCAAGTAAAGCATAGGTAAGTGTCGATAGATGCGTCAAATCCAACATACGGTTTGTTTCAGCCTCGCGAAGCAGTGCTTCATGGGCAAGTTCAAAAGCGGATTGCTGGCGAATACTCCACAATTGGCTTTTGTGAAAGTTTCGCTCAATGAAATAATTTTGCAGACCGCTTCCATAAAAATGCACCCAGCGAACGTCCCAAGGATCATCTTCACTGCTGTAGTAATGCTGAATTTGCATCGGTAAATATAATACCGCTTCTCCCGGTCCAAGCTCATACACTTGGTTATCGATCTCAACGTACCCTTTGCCAGAAGCGACATAGTGAATATTGAAATTGTTCAATGCCCCGGCTTTTCGAAAAACATAGTGATCTGGCTCATCCCGATAGACACCAACCGATTCCGGAAAACAGAAAAAAGGCATTTGTGGAAGGGTAAGCAGGTGAATTTGTCTTTTCATACAGCATCTCCATGACAATATTGTTATATATACTCACAAAATAATACTATATTAATTTTAGAATCGGTCTCATATAATCACAATATAATATTAATTACATTTAGGAGCTGATCATTCATATGAGTCGCAAACTTAAATGGGGTATACTGGGCTGCGCCAGCATCGCGAAACGGGCGGTCATTCCAGGTCTACAGCAATCCAAGTTCAATGAAGTATCCGCCATCGCCAGCCGCGATATAGACAAATCCAAATCTACAGCAGAAGAATTCAATATTCCAAAAGCATACGGCAGCTACGAAGCTCTGCTGGAGGACCCTGATATCGATGCTGTCTACATACCGCTTCCTAACCATCTGCATAAAGAATGGAGCATTCGGGCCGCGGAAGCAGGCAAGCATATTCTATGCGAGAAGCCGCTTGCTTTAACGGCGAGTGAAGCAGCTGAAATGGCGGAAGCGGCGGCAAAAGCTGGCGTTATCCTGTCCGAAGCTTTTATGTATCGGTATCATCCACGTTATGACATGATCAAGGACCTGCTAAATTCAGGCTCTATTGGCCAGATTCGCGCCATACACAGCTCATTTACATTCAACAATGCGGCGGACACTCAAAATGTTCGCTATCAAAAAGATTGGGGAGGCGGTTCAATCTACGATGTCGGCTGTTACCCAATTCATGCTGCTCGTCTTCTGTTGGATCAAGAACCTGAAGCTGTTACCGTTCAAGCGTTCTTCTCTCCAGAGCATGATGATGTCGACATGATGGCCTCCGGACTGATCGAATTTAGCAATGCTGTGTCACTAACGTTTGATTGCGGCATGTGGGCAGCGTTCCGAAACCCGCTTGAAGTCCTCGGAACGGAAGGAAGCATCGAAGTTCCTCACGCCTACACCATACCCTCAGGTGGTGACCATTTTTACCTGAACAAAAACGGTGAACGTCAGCTAATAACGGTCACTGAAGCAAACGCTTACAGTGAGCAAGGAGATCATCTGGCAGATGTTATCTTGAACAACGCACCACTCCGATTTGGAACAGAAGACGCGATCAGCAATATGAAAGTAATTGATGCTTGCTTGCTGTCTGCCCGCGAACGAATAAGAGTTACACTTTAGCTGGATTGAAGGAGGTTAAGCAGTTATGAAAACCATCTCCATTAAAGGATTAAACAAACCTGTATCTGTCCTGATGAAGGGATCTGATTACTTCTATCACGACAATTATGAGAAAGCCGCTGCCAATCTGGATGCTTATTTTTCCATCGGCGGCAATTCCATTGACACGGCCCACATCTATTGCGGAGGACAAAGCGAGGAAGTGATCGGGCGTTATATGCAGGAGAGGGGCAATCGGGACCAGTGGGTCATTTTGACAAAAGGTGCTCACCATGATCAGAACGGCCCCCGTGTGAACAAACAGGACATCCGAAGCGACATTACGATGAGTCTGGAAAAATTACAGACCGATTTTATCGACTTGTACGCTTTGCACCGGGATGACCCTGCAGTGCCAGTTGGAGAAGTTGTAGAAGCATTGAATGAATATATAACTGATGGAACCGTCGGAGCCATTGGAGTTTCCAACTGGACCTGGCAGCGAATTCAGGCGGCAAACGAATATGCCGCCGCGAATGGCTTGACAGGCTTCTCCTTCAGCAGTCCGAACTTGAGTCTAGCTAAGGCCAATGAACCGTTCTGGGCAGGGTGCGTTTCCGCGGATGAAGAAACCTGTGCTTGGCATGAAGCGGAACAGCTTCCGCTGCTGTCATGGTCTTCTCAGGCGAGAGGCTTCTTCACAGGTCGTTTCTCACCGGAAATCCGTGATAATGCAGACCTTGTTCGGGTGTTCTATAGTGATGACAATTGGGAGCGGCTGGAGCGGGCAAAACAGCTTGGCGCATCCAAAAACGTGAGCGCAATACAGATTGCACTCGCCTACGTGCTGAATCAACCGTTCCCGACCTGTGCACTAATCGGTGCACAAAGTACCGAAGAGCTTACCTCCTGTCAAGAGGGAGCACTCCTAAAACTGTCGCGTGAAGAAATGAACTGGCTGGATTTAACATCAGATCAGCTGTAAACGGAATCATATAAGAGATCGCCTGCCACGTCATGGCTTCATGTGGATCAGGCGGTCTTTTTTCGAAAAATTGTTTCTATGTATAATGGCTATATTAAATGATTGCAGGATATTGATTCATGTTAACAAAAAGAGCGAAAACAAAAGATCAGCTATAGCTTTAGAGTCGCTCTAAAGTATAACTGATCTTCTATGTGTTACTGACTTATTTCATTAATAATATCTAATCTAGGAATTTCTTACGCAGGGTAAATATCAAAATCCTTCAAGGTTTCTCCCGTTCTGCCTGACTCAAATACAGCATCGATCAGGTTCAGTACACGCAGCACTTCCTCGTTCTTCACAATCGGCTCACTCTTTCCTTCAATGACAGCCGCAAAGTTGTCGAAAAAGCTGCTGGAATTACGGAACGGTTCAGGAAGCGTACCTGTGATGGTAGCTTCTTCCGAAGGAGGGGCCATCGTTTTGGTCAGGCCCACCCCAGCTTGAATCGGAGTAGGTTCCACTTTAACGGCATCCTGATTTCTTGAAACCACTCTGCCATTTAATGACCAGTCCTCAATAACACCTGTTCCTTCAGTTCCTTTGACATACCAGCGTGGCAGCGTAATGAAATTGGTCGTTCCGACCTCGATAACGGCAGATACTCCGTTTTCGAATTGGAGAACAGCTTCAAAGCCGTCATCAACTTCATCGCCAAGAATAAAGCTCAAGCGGCTGCTCAGGCTGGTAATTCGGCTGTCCACCATAAAGAGGACTTGGTCCAGCAGATGAACGCCCCAGTCGAGGAGCATGCCGCCGCCATGTTGCTCGAGATGGCGCCAGTCTCCTGGAATACCGTTAGCCCCGTGAACTCTTGATTCAATACGGAACAGGTCTCCAATTGTTTTTTCGTTGTACATTTGCTTAATCGTCAGGAAATCTTCATCCCAACGGCGGTTTTGGTGAACCATCAGCACTCGGCCTGCTTCATCAGCAGCAGCAACCATCTCCTTAAAGTCTTGAACGGAAAGGGTAACCGGCTTCTCGCAGATGACATGTTTGCCGGCTTTAAATGCTTGTAGTGCCAATTCTTTGTGCACATCATTAGGCGTAGCGATGAGGATAACATCAACGGAAGAGTCGCTCAGTACCTCTTCATAGCTTTCATAAGCAGGGTAACCTGCTTCAATAGATGCTGTCCGACGATTTTGCAAAATGTCGTACGTTCCTGTAACTTCAAGATAATTGTTATCCTTGATCAGCTTGGCATGGTAACTTCCCATACCTCCATACCCTACGATGACGATAGCGTGTTTAGTAGTAGTCATGAATTCACAGCTCCTTTGATCTTCAGCAATTAACATGTGTCTTCATAAATTATAATATATTGTACAGATAAACGTTATCTTTATTATTTGTTTTCATTCATATAAACGGCTTTTCCGGTACGGGCCGATTCATACAGGGCTTCCAAAATTTCAGAAACGACACATGCCTGTTCAGGAGTTACAACCGGTTCCAGATCCTTGTCAATCGCTTCAATCCATTTTCTCATCTCAATATCCGGCGCACTTTCTTCACGACCTTCATAAAAAGCGACCCCGCCAGACCCTAAATCAATATTGTTGGTGTATAAGCGGCTGAATTTCTCACCGTTAATACGTAGGCCCTCTTTCATATCCGCACCTGCCTCTGTACCACTCAAGCTGCACTTCGCCTCATCCACTTCAAGAGAGTTCAGTGCCCAGCTAGATTCTAGCATAACCGTAGCTCCATTCTCCATAACGATCATACCAAAAGCTGAATCCTCTACCGTGAACTTCTCCGGATCCCATGGTCCCCAAGCATTCGCGGCATTCTCTTTTTTCGCAAGCTCGTGATACTTCGTTCCCAAAACTACTTTCGGCTTGTAGTTGTCCATCATCCACAAGGTAAGATCCAGCGCGTGGGTACCGATATCGATCAACGGGCCTCCGCCTTGCTTTTCTTCATCCAGGAATACACCCCAGGTAGGTACCGCTCTTCTCCGGATCGCATGCGCTTTTGCAAAATAAACATGACCAAGCTCTCCATCTTCACACAGCTGTTTCAGATACAAGCTGTCTTCTCTGAAGCGGTTGTTGTAACCGATCGTCAGCTTCTTACCCGTTCTCTTTGCTGCTTCAACCATGCTACGTGCTTCCGCAGCGGTCTTTGCCATCGGCTTTTCACACATAACATGTTTGCCTGCTTCAAGGGAAGCAATAGAAATTTCTGCATGGGACTCGTTTGGCGTAAGAACATGAATAATATCAATCGTGCCGTCCTGTAACAGTTCTTGATAATCCGTGTAAATCTTTGCCTCGTCGATACCATATTTTGAAGCTGCTTCTTCTGCACGGCTTTGAACGATATCACAAAACGCAACAAGTTCAACACTGTTCAGCTTGCTTAAACTCGGCAAATGCTTGCCGTTCGCAATTCCGCCACATCCGATAATACCTACACGATATACTTTACTCATCCTAATCACCATCACTTTTCATTATTTTTGTTTTTGCCTTGCGGTATGCTCCTGGCGTCATGCCCAAACGCTTGCGGAACACCGCATGTAAATAGGTAGCATTCGCAAAGCCTTCAGACTGGGCAATTTGTTCAATCGGCATCGAGCTTTCTTTCAGCCTGCGGCATACCGCTTCCAATCGGATATCTTCCAGCGCCTTACTAAAGGAGCTTTTCGGGTTCATCTGCTTAAAAACCCTTTGCAGCTGCCTTGGGCTGATATTCAGTTTCTCAGCCACATTTTCCAGCGTAAGGCTTGCCGGATAATTTGCCTCCATATAATGAATGGCATATTGATACCGATAAGAAAGCATATCCCGAACCGGCGCCTCTGCTCGAATTCCATCTGAATCGTAAGCTCTTGCGGCCTTCATTAAAATACTAATGACCAATTGTTTAATCGATGTGTAATATCCTGCAAACTTACCGTCACACACATGATAGGCTTCGAGAAAACAATTCATCGCTTTATGGGAATCATAGGCTGGTATGAGCGGTAACTTTCTCAACTTCTCGATACACTCCTCAGCCTCAGCAGCCTCCCAGGGGTCAACATCTATCCTTAGTTTCTCCGTAATATCGACATGCAGACAAAGCTCATCCATAGCTTCATGGATATCCGCCTCCTGATAATGCATGACGCCAGGGCCCGTTAAATAGAACATCCCCTCCGATAAAGAGTAAGCCTGCTCCTCGAGAATCACCCGCCCCTTACCTCTCGGGATAAAATGAAACTCAAATTCAGCATGATTATGAAAATCTATCACTTTTCCCGGGGAAAACGTGGTCAGATGAAATCTCAAAACATGAATTTCGTAATGGCCCCACGCGATCCGAATGTCCAGCCTTTCGAGCATATCCTGCTTCTCAAACATTACCCCGTAAGGAAAAGTGGTTCCACGCTTTAAATCATCCATAAACTTAAGATTTTAACTCTTCCAGCCGGACAACACGGCCTTCTTTATTAGAAAGGTTAGCGGCTTCCATCAAACGGGTAAGTTCTATAGCCATGTTAATATTGTCATCAGCTGTTGTACCATTCTGAATGTGACCAACCCACTGATGGAACGCGCTTTCACGATTATCGCGAACAGGCACTTCTGTCCAGACCGGGTTGCCTTCTCCGGAGCGGTTCGTTTTCAGCAGGAGCTTCTCTTCCGGTGTTCCGTACAGCAAAGTACCCTCAGTACCGTGAACCTCGATTGTAAATGGGGAGTGACTGTTCACAAAACCCGCTTCCACCACACCGATTGCACCAGATGCTGTATGCAATGTTGCCGCTGCATTATCCTCTACCTCTTTGCCTGTCACATAACCGAAATTAGCGCTCACTCCAGTTACCTCTTCTCCCAAAAACAACCGGGTTAAATACATCGGATGACAGCCAAGATCAATCAGCGCACCACCAAAGCATTGTTCCAGACTATAAAAATGTTCAGGAAGCCAGCCAGCTAAAGCCCCGTTATGGGACAAACGGACTCTGACGTAAGTAATCTTTCCAAGCATATCCTGGTTCAAAATGTCCTGAACAGCCAGCGTATATCCATCATTTAAACGAGGTAAAGAAACAGTCAATTTCACGCCTTGCTTCTCAACCTCGGACACAATTTCATTCACTTCCGTTAATGTCGGAGCAATCACCTTTTCGGTAAAGATGTGTTTTCCCGCCTTGGCAACTGCAAGCATAACATCGCGGTGCATATTCGTAGGGGCATCCACAATGACCGCATCGAGATCCTTTTGAGCAAGCATGTCATCTAGATTTTCATAAAATGGAACTTGAAGCTGATCGGCGGCTTTTTTTCCGCGTACCGGATCCTCATCCCAGACTGCTGCTATCTCCGTATCGTCATGCTCCTGAGCCTGTTTCGTATAATCCCAGGCGTGAACATGCCAGTAGCTGATCTTGCCGATTTTAATGCTCAATTGGTCATACCTCCCAATATATAATATCCTGACATCCACTTATAAAAGTAACACATCTTGAATCATTTTTTTAGTAGAACTATACGACAAATATTATATAAAATTGCGACACATCAAAAAATAGTGAGCGGTTTCACAAATGACATACTATAATTAGATTTATTATGCTTTATTCTCAATAATTGGAGGTTGGATACGTGAGGAGACCGTTGTATAACAGACCTTTCATGAAATTGTTGTCTACTGTCGTTTCAACTCTCTCTATCTCGCCATTTACGGGAATATACAATTATATGCCAATGAATGACCAAAGCGCAGACGTTTATTATTTTTCCTTCAGCTATGAAATTGCGATAAGCTCCATCATAAATCTTGCGTTATTTCTGTTCTTGATCATGCCGTTGGTAGTATGATAAAGCGTATAATATACTTCGTTTGGAGGATGAACCATGATCTATCTGGAAACCGCGAGATTGAAATTTAACCCAAATATTCTATCAATCCATTATTTCCAAGCTTAAAGAATGCGGATTTGGATTATATGCCGTTGAAGTGAAGGATAATAAAGAATTTATTGGATTTATAGGATTTCATAGGGCAACATTTGAGGCCGACTTTACACCGTGTATGAATACTCCCACCACTTACCTATGCTGACGCTTCGATTGAAGTGGGGGTTTCTGATGTATCATCTCTGCTTATTACTGGATGCTTAACATCAGTGGAGTTGACACGTTGACGGACTGGTTACCGACCAACCCCGCTATCCCATTGGCGGATGCTTTTGGGAATACTTTACGCATGATATTCGCTGCTCCGTTCACATCAGCATGGATCAGGCCCTTCCGACTTCGATACAACCCGCGATGAATCCGCTTGCCCGAGAAGGCCCTTGTAACTCCTTCTTCATACTTGGGCAATGGGTCGTGATCCAGGAAACTGGCCTTCGACGTATACGCCTCTTCGGTGAGAATCACTTCGATTCCGAGTGCCGCGGCTTTATACCGGATCATCGAAACAAGCATCTGATGTGGAATGTAACAGAACGACTGATTGTTGCTCCGCCCCATATCAGATTCCACCTTCCATCCCTGATTGTATCCGATGACGATTGTCCCGATCTTCTGCTCGGCAGCTAGTCTGACAATATAATGACTCGTCTTGTGAAACAAGTCCTTAATCCTCCGATGACGCTTCAGATGTAGCCGATTTAGTCGCTTGGATGAAAATGCACCTTCCTGCGGTTGTTTGCCTTGGCGGAGAATCCCAGTATAATGTGCCTTCAACTTGTTGTAATACTGATTGATTGCTTTCATCGGCTTGCCCTTCACGCATACCGGTCGATGGTCCGTATTTGTGACGATGGTTGCAAGCTGATCAATGCCCAAATCAATCGCCAGCGCATTCTCTTTCACGACATCCGTCGCTTCTACTGCGCAAGCGAATACCAGTTCCACGACATATTGCCCGTATTTCGGAACGATGCGTACCTGCTTCAAATCTCCCTCTGTATAGCCGAGCTTGCCGATATTGAGCCGCTGTTTCGTCTTTGGGAGTTTGAGGTACTTGCGATCCTTGATCTCACAATCCTGATTGGTGAAAACGACTTCCTTGGCCTTGGTGCGGGCGTAGCCGGGAATATGCGGTCTTCCGGCGTATTTGTCAGGTCGCACGCGATAATCCGTGATGCTGGCGAAGAAAGATTGCCAATTGGAAAATACACGCTTCATAACCCACTGACTGCATTGTGCAGGGAGCGCCCGGTAATCCGCTTGTTCCATCGCCTTGAACAGACAATCGAGAAAGGGATAATCCACATAAGGAGACGCCTTCGTCGGCAATTCGAACAGGTGGCAGCGGGAATCCTTCCGCTGGTCGGCTGGTTTCAGAAGCTGCTTCTGAAGTCTCGCCTGATGGGCTTCAAGTTGGCGTACGTTCATCAATCCGATGTTCGTCAGTAACGTGTCCATGACTTGTTGTTGCAAGGGTTGAAGAGGCTTGTCCTGCCTGAGTGCCGTAAACACTTGGCGGATATAAAAGTTCGTCGTATTGTACAAATTCTTGGCGTCCTGACACATCTGCTCCGCGTACGCGTACAACCGATGGCCGGGCTTGATCCAAATTTGATAGGTTCTGTACGTTGGTTCTGACACACATTCACCCCCCCTTTGAAACCAAACGTATGTTCTATTTCATATTACCACATATGTTTGGATTGTGGGAGTGGAGTGATTTGAAAGGTATTGTTACAAGCATTTCACAGATGTCCCCGATTCACTCCCCCTTAGCTCCTGCGCTTGAAGAGGGCGTCCTCTCGGTGAATTTGATAGAAATTGGCTGGCGATTAAAAAAAGAAGCTTGGGGAAAAGGATATGCAACGGAGGGTGCTGCAGCCTGCTTGCAATACGGATATAACGAATTGGGCCTTCGCGATATTTACAGTTTTACAGCCGATATTAATGAGCCTTCGAAAAACGTAATGACAAAAATCGGTATGCGATTTATTAAAACGTTCAGTCACCCGAAGGTTGAGAAAGACAGTCCATTAAACAAGCATGTACTATATCACATCCATCAAAGTGCGATTCTCCCCTCCCCATAACTTACTCAAGCAGGCAAGTATGAATTAAAAAAGTTAAGGACAGAAGCTGATTCAGCCTCTGTCCTGCAGTAACTATGATTCTTCCCTGTATTTACGATAATAATAATAACTTTCGCTTTCCATGTTAGGTTGCTTATGACTAATAGGGGTTCTTTTTTCAAATAATTCAAACCCTGCTTTTTCAGCCACTTTGCATGACGCCTCATTTGCACAGTCTATTGTTAATATCAAATATGAAATATCTGACACATCAAAGCACCATTCCATTAAAGTAGATAAAGCCTCTGTAGCATATCCTTTACCTTGGTAATGTTCATCTATAAAATATGCCATTTCTACTTCATTTAACGTATCTTCAATTCCCATACCTACTATTCCAATTAGTTCATCGGTATCGGCTAAGACTACTGCATATCTTTTATTTTCATATACATCGGTTGACTCTTTTTGACTTTGATGCCAGTCAATATAATCATTAAAACTTTCTGGTGATGAATTATCTTCTGACCAATCTCGCATAAAACGGACTAAATTTTTTTGATGGACAATTTTATATAAATTTTCCTTGTCCTTTCTTTCTAAATCGCGAATGATTATTCTATCTGTTTTTAAGAACATATTTATCCCCCATGCCAGTTGATTAAATAGAGGGCAGCCCCTTTAGGGTTCAGCCTCTGTCCAAACTTTACCCCACAAGCTTTCTCTTCACTTTTTTCAGCATCATATAGGTGAATGAAAAAGCAGGTGCCGGATCTTTAAAGCTCCATACTGCAGGTGCCTTTTTTCTAAAATAAGACTTCAAGATTTCGGTTCTGGTCAGCTCTTTGTTTCTAACGTATTGCCTAGATGATATCAAATCCTCCGTCAGAAAACAAAACGCGATCCCCGTATCTTCGCGAAGCGCCTTGCTTCCAATTTCTTTTCCTGTTAGCTCGTTATAAGAAAGCAGTGGGAAATTAATGCCGCATTTGTAAAGCAGCGAGTTCAACGTTGTCGTTCTAGCATTAATCTCCAGAAGATAAAACTCACCTGATTTCGCGTCTTTTTTAAACTCGATCTCGGCAAACCCCTTATATCCTATCGCTTCCAAAAAAGGTGCTCCGATCGTATACAGCTCCTCCACATACTTCTGCTTTGTATAAGTGGAGGCTCCAAAATGTATCGGAAATTGCCTCTGCTTCTGGCAAGTCATCCAATGGGTAACCTTGGAGTTTTGATCCAGATAGGCATCAAATGTATACACATGGTCATCAAAACCCGGTATAATCCGCTGCACAACAACCTCAAGATTGGCATCATTGGCTTTTTTGACAGCTGCTCTTACTTCATCCATAGTCCTGCATATAAAAATCTTCGCCCGGAAAGTGGATACAAACAATGGGGAGTCCGTCGGCTTCACGATGCATGGAAAACCAATCTCGGCTGTTACCTTGTCTTCAAAACCTTCTTCAAGAGGGTGAACCGTCTCGGGCAGCCGCACCCCATGCTTAGAAGCAAGAGTATGTAAAAATGCCTTATCCATTATGCTGCTCCAAAATCCCTGCTCCGTCATGTTTATGAGATAATACGGTTTCAGCTCATCCAAATGGGCGTCAACAAATTCCACATACGGATCAACCGTCGCAAACAAAACCGGCTTGCCTTCCTGCTGCTTGGAATATTCGATCAGGAATTGGACCAATTCCTCTTCCTGCTCCTTATAGTGGGGAACAATAATTTGCTCGCTTAAATATTTGGATTTGGCACCATATGTATTTTCCTTGGAATAGTCCATAGCAACCGTGTACACACCATGAGCTCCAAGACATCGGATGACGCTTAGTCCTATGTAAAAGTTCGAACCGAGGACAACAGCTTTATGATTCATTCTAAGAACCTCTCTTTCACTCTGCAATGATCAAAACTTATTAATTCGTTGTTACCTGTATGTATAACCGAGATATACTTGTCTCACATCCAATTTCAGTGAGGATTTGGAATATTCTAATCTTAAGCAATAATATAGCATACTAATGATATTTTGCTAACATGGATTTCTTGGGAGAAAAAGGGGTGTCCCAAGACGCTACGTGTACGAATCATTTCGTTCGCCAAACGATCCGGCTTTGAGCATCCGAGTTATTTTTGTACCGTATTCAAAAGATTTGAGCGCTTTAGGCACCCTTAATATAAAAAATCGAGACGGAATAGATCCCATCTCGATTTTTTCACGAAGTCGATATCTTCAAACCCAGCCTTACTTAGTCATATACACTCTATACGGTATAATCCTCAAAAGAAACAGCTTCTCCGTTAACTTCGGCGGTCGCTATTCCGCTACCTGCAGTACAAATGAGCTTATGCTTTCCTACCCAACTCGTATAGGCGGCCTGTAGCGTCGGTGACATGTTAAACTCAGGGCTTCGTTCCTTCATCACATCTGCAAACTGCTCCAGCTCCAAGATCCCTTGTTCCTCTGCTTCAGTAAATCGGATTGCTTCAACTACAACCCCGCCAGGTAAGCCCTTAGCCGCCATTTCGATATATTTATTTCTCTGTATAAGCTCATAAGGGACAGAAAGATATATGGCAAAATAAACTCCCCTCGCTTGTCCGAACAAGGATCGATCATGCATAATCCATTTTCCCTTCGGAAGAACGCCAACAAGATTATCCTTCTCTTCAGACGGAACTGGGAAAAGAGCCATGATTACATTGCGGTGATAAAGCACCTCCATATGCTTGCTTTGGTGTCTCGGATCACCCTCATGATAGTACTCACCCGGATGAAAAAAGAACAATTGGTTGGCCTCATTTTCTTCCGTAACCGGCAGTGAGAAACACCATCTCAACTGTTCGTTATCAAATTCATCAACCCGCTCCCACAGACCACCTGCGGCAAAGTCCGGAGTCACATAGGTGTAGTTGTGGAGTTTGGGGAATTCCGCAGCGCCAGGGATTACTTTTCGAGTATACTTTTTCACCTCAATCGGTTCTCGTCTGTTCAATGCACTAGCTCGTGCACTTTCTGGAGCCTCATAGAACAAAAAGCCGGCATATTCGGTACGCGGCATTTCCTTCGGCAGCATAAAATCTCCGAATTGAATATAATCGTGAAGTACGTTACCATCTCCCGGAATGTCATGCGGCCAACCACGGGAATGCGCACCCACCCAAGCTCCTTTCAAATAAAACGATGCCCGCTCATTCCACAGGTAATCCAGCATTTCGCACAATAATCTCTTCAGCTCCATGTCGCTGTCGCCTGTTATTTCAAGTGCGCAGGTGAACGCTTGCACCCAATGCCAGAACCAAGGAAGAACTCCGTATTCCGGCATGCCGTTGCTCTTAATATATTGAAGGGTTGTCTTCAGGCTGTTCAGGCCGTCTTCTCTTAAATCCTGATCATCAAACAACGTTCCAAAAATGAGTTTTGCCGCCGTATATTTTGCCTCGTGGTGATTGTAATAAACGACAGGCTTTCGAAAGAAACCACTGTTATAAACATGCTCTAGTGTGTGGTCGAAGGCCTTTTTTAGCTGTACGCTAAAATGAGCACCATATTCCTTACAAAAATAAGCCATTAACGAACCCATGATTTCAACAGGGAGTTCATTCAGCGACGCGTCTTGAGGCACGGGATGAAGTCCGAGCGGCCAGTGACCGTACAACTTCGTTCCAAGCTGTTGATTTTGCAGAGATAATACTTCGAGTAACACTCGCTCTGCTGTTCCCTTGGCCTGCTCTCTGTCAAACTCCACAGGAAGTTCCGGATTTACAGCAGCAGCAAACAGATAGGAAGCATAATAAAAGTTATTTCTGACATCGTTATAAAACCATAAGCTACTCTCCAAAAGTGTTCTGCTTTCCGCGTTATGAGCGATCAGACTGATGATTTCATCCTGACGCTTTTGATAAGGACTTTTCAAGCCTTGTGTATGTATCACATTCCCCACGTCCCTTCTCTTAATACAATATCCATCTTCTATTGTGCAGGTTTTTCGTTCATTTGGCAATGAAATAAACCTATTTCCGAACCTAAACGAACTAAAAAATTTATTGTTATAAACACAAATGAACTAAACGGAACTTTTTTTGGTGAGAGACGCTACGCGTACGAATCGTTCCTACAATCGCTCTTGCCCCCGAATTTCCTGAATTACTTCTTAGTGGAAGAAATTCGGGGACAAAGAGCATATGCTTTCGATGCGAGCTTTCCTTTGGAAAGCTTTTACCGCTATCGCTTCTCCGGAATCGCTTCGTCCTCTCCGCTACTTCGTGCTGCATCTCTACTTGAAAAACAATAGTAATGTGAAAGTACGCCAATTTAGGAAGCTATAGTTTTCAAATGTACATTCAAAATGCCATGAATTTGATAGAAATAATTCGAAGAATCTTATTGTTGCTGGACGTAGACCGATTAAGCGAAAAGTTATCGCTCATGAAAATACATACTTAACTGAATGAACCCGCTCACACCACCGAAGCAATGAATGCACTTTGTCTAACCTAACCAGAAGCTAAATAACAACCAAAGGACAAGCCACTGATAAGAAAGCGGCCCGTAAACCACATAAATAAGCAGACTACCCCAGGATGAATCCTCGAGCGGCCTGCTTTTGCTTTCTCTGAAAGATGTCCCTGCAATCTTTGAGGACAACCCTTTTTTATGGAACCCAGGTTCCAGCCCCTATTCATAAGCTCTACCCGCATTGATTTCCATGGCTTCTACTTATTCTACGTTTCTTTTAAGGATCTCAATATACCCTTCAGTCCCGTTAACTCTAATCCAATCCCCGTCTTTTACTAATTCAGTTGCGTGATCGATGCCTACCACGGCGGGAATCCCGTATTCTCTCGCTACAACAGCTCCATGTGTCATCATTCCCCCAACCTCCATAACCAGCGCCTTGGCTGCATTAAAGAGCGGAGTCCATCCCGGGTCTGTAAATGGGGCAATTAAGATTTCACCGGGGTTCAGGTTCGCTTCATCTGGCTTTAATACAACCTTGGCATAACCTTCAACAATGCCGGCTGATACAGGCGTTCCAAGAAGCGCCCCTTCCGGGGCACTGGCATTGCTCCGCTTCCCTGTTATAATCTCACCTTCGCTTGTGATCACTCGTGGAGGTGTGCGTTTCTGGTCCTGCTCCATTTGCTTTTTTCTTGATTCCACAATTTTTTGAGCATCTATATGTTCATCGCCCTTTACAAGATTATAGAGCTCAGAAAGTGTCAGGTAAAATACGTCGGATGGCAGCTTCAAGCCCCCGCTATTTGCAAGCTTCTGTCCTTCCTCCAACATAGCGGTTCGGAATATTTCAAGATACTGCACCATCGTATACTTAGGCCATTCACGTAGGCCCATCACGTTCCGGAAAATACGAATCCACCTAGTCATAATTTTTGCTTTTATAAATCCGCCAGGAGTTTTACTAAGCTTAGCTATGATGTCCCTAGCTGTTTCTTCTGCTTCAATTACCCCCGCATTAAAGCGTGCTCGGTGCTCTCCCTGCCTGAGACCATGAACCTGATTCAAAATAGAAGGGACAAGTAAAGTCGGGTCATCCTTCCACCTCACATTTTGCACATCAATCTCTCCGGGGCACCTCATTCCGTATTCCTCCATAAAGTTCATAAACTGTGTAGAGAATACCCCTTTCTTATCTACTTCTCTGAGGCCTTCGTAAAAACGACCAGCTTTTGCTGTTTTGAGGTATTCTGCAATCTCAGAATCCTGCCGGACGATGTCTGCCAGATCCCCAATCCGCAGTCCCATTTCCGACGTCACATTGCCGGGTAAGGATTTGTTTAACAGACTTACGCTATGGTCATCCCCCAGCCATTTTTGCGACAAGTACTGAATTCGTTTAAAAGCAATCATTCCTGGCGCTACCAAAGTCGCTACGTTTGTAAAAAGCGGCAACACAAAACTTCCGCAGCTTTCCTGAATTCTTGCGATACGTTCAGCTCCAGAGGCATTTTGGATATAAGACTGACATTCCTGTAAATAGCCCCGTGTTATTTTGTGAGCTCTCGGCATGGCTTCAACCGGATTTCTAACGAATATATTTTTCAACACATTCCTGAAAATTGGAAGCATTGTTTTTTTGACTTTCTTTTTCACGCCTGGGTCGGCTTCATCTTGTATAAAATCCGGTCGTTGAACGAATTCCCGGAACGCACTCCCAATAAGCTCATCCACCTCATGTAACAATAGCGGTACAACTTTTCGGGCCTGCTTGATTTGCAGCAGCGAGGTTAAATCGATAAACAGCCTTCCTCCCGCTTCAAGCATATACTTGGATTCTGAGATGACAGATGATTTTCCAAAAGGGAACATGGTACGCCAGATAGATCTGGCCATCGGACTTAGAACAGCAGGCATCATCTGCTGATGACCGAAGGAAAAGAACACATGCAGATGTTCATCCAAAACTTTAGGAACCGGATAAAGCGATGTAATCGGACGGCTTTGCACAATGTAAAATTTGTGGTCATATAAGCACCACTCAATATCTTGTTCCGAGCTATAGTGACTCTCAATCCGCTTTCCCAGCTCCGCAAGCTCTAGGATTTGTGCATCATTCAATGCCTGAAGATCCTGCTTTTCTTTGGGAAGTTCCTCGGTCACCGTACCACCGGCTGGATTGGAGTAGATCGCCACTTTCTTGGTTGCAATTTTCTTTTGGACAATAACCCCTTTATATACTTGATACAAGTCAGCGGACACAATCCCTGATACGAGTGCTTCACCCAGTCCGAAGCTCGCATCCACAGATACCGTATTGCGATTTCCGGTTATCGGATCAGCCGTAAACATAATGCCCGAAACCTCTGGAAAAATCATCTCTTGCACGACAACAGACAGCAGCACGGAGCGATGATCAAATCCATTCTTCGCACGGTACACGATCGCTCTATCGGTAAACAACGAAGCCCAGCAAGCTTTAACTGATTCCAGAAACTGCTCTTTCCCCTTAACATTCAGATAAGTTTCCTGCTGCCCGGCAAAAGAAGCACCCGGTAAATCCTCTGCAGTCGCGCTGGAACGAACCGCATAAGCTTTGTCTGTACCTAGCTCTGCCCACGCCTTCAGGATGGAAGCTTGTATGGATTCAGGCATAGGAAGGTCTTTCAGATGCTCTCTGATTTTCTGTCCTAAACCGCGAATTTCATCCAAATTCTCATAAGCAGCTTGATCCAGTAAACGAAAAAAATGCTCCATCTTCTCACTTGTCTGAATAAAACCGCAATAAGCCGACGTAGTAATACAAAAACCTTGTGGAACCGGAAAACCGGCTTTTGTCATTTCACCGAGATTAGCGCCCTTTCCCCCAACAAGCGGTAAGGAATTTTTATCAATTTCGTGGAAGAGCAATATATGGTTACTCATTGGATTCGCCATCCTTTTGTTCAATGATTTCTGGCTCCATTTAATAATGGATCAATCAAATGCTGCTTCCCTTGATTAAAATCCCATTTTTCAGGGTTATTTATGTCAGAAATCAGAAAACTGAGTATTAAATAGTGAGTATTAAGGCTTATGGCCATCTTATTAGATTATGTACGAAAGTATCCATTCCATTCTAAGAACGACAAAAAAGCTGCAACCATTAGCAGCTTTTTCCTTGTATACCACCATTGAATGAAGAAGGCCAACATTCGAACTCATATGAATATCAGGATCAAAATCATACTGTTTCAAAGCTCCATTCCTCTGCTTTCAATCCATAAATAATTCTATTAAGAAATCTTCCATTAATGAATTCGTAATCTCTTAGTTCACCTTCACGTTTAAACCCGAGCTTTTCTGGAATAGCACGGCTCTTCATGTTCTCTGTGGCTACTCCGATTTCAACTTTGTTCAACTTAAGCTCCTCAAAAGCATATTGAATTAGCACCTTTACAGATTTAGAAATGATCCCCTTACCCTCATATTCCTTACCTAGCCAATATCCAATTTCCGTTTTTTTATTTTCTCGATCTATATATAAGTAGCCTATAGAGCCTACTAACTCGTTGTTACTCCATATACCTAACCAGTACCCTTCATCCTGAGCATATCGCATACGTGTTCTCTCAATAAAAGCTTTAGAATCATCCGCTTGTAAAGTAACACTCGGAATCTTCAGCCACTCACCGAGATGAGTTCGATTTCTATCGATTAAATCATACAGTTGTTCTGAATCTTTGATCTCTAATAACGACAAAAAAGTAGAATCATCAATTTCATATTTAAACATATCTGATCATCCCCACGTCCTCGACTCTACTAAAAAATTTTTAATATCAACACTGTGTTTCTGTGTGTTTTTTCGACTGTATTCATTCCACTTGTTTAATACAGTATAAAACATCTCTCCAAAATTCAACCCTTCTGGTAATTGATCCACGAATTTAATTTCATCGATTTCATAATCAGGTAGGTCGGCCATACTCTCAATTCTCGCATAAAATACCATACCGTGATTTCCATTCAACATTGTTATTCCAAATGCCTCTAGATCAAATCTAATCGCGCCTGTTTCTTCATACAGTTCTCTACTTGCAGTAAAAAGTAATGTTTCACCTGGCTCTCTATTGCCACCTGGAATTTCCCAACCGCCACGTTTTTTATTTCTTATAATGATCAATTGGTCGTTAAATTCCGCAATCAATACAACAAATTTGATTAAGTCATCATGAATTTCATTTAACTCATACCATGGAGTCATATTTTACTCATCCTCGTTGTATTTTTTAATCGGTTTCGCGCTACTCCCCTGTGTTACCAGCAGCTATTAGCTCTTCCATTTTAAAAAGTGAGTGTACTTTAAGTCCGATTTCTTCTAAGTTCCTTCTTCCTTCCGGATTTCGTTCAATTACGCATATAATATCTTCAACTATGGCTCCTGCACTCCGTAAGTCATTGACACTTAGTATGACTTGTCCTCCCGTTGTGACAACATCTTCAATAATACAAATCCTTTTACCTTCTATGTTAGTTCCTTCAGCTAACTTGCATGTTCCATATTCCTTAGCTTTTTTTCTCACAAATGCAGCTGGTATGTTAGATTTCAAGGAAAGAGCCGTAGCTATTGGTATTCCGCCCATTTCAAGCCCTGCCAGCACTTCGATACCATCTGGTATCAATGAAGCCAATTGTTCGGCCACTTTAGATAACACTGCGGGGTTGGATTCAAATAAATACTTATCGAAATATTCATTCGAGATTTGACCAGATCTAAGAGTGAAAGTTCCTGTTAAATGCGCTACCTCATAGATTTCTTTTGCTAAATTGTTATCCATAATGTCCTCCTCATTTTCTTTCTAAAGTAGTTATCGACTCTTTATATATCAACTTCTGCATCCACAAAATATTTCCCCTTTACACCGTAAATAACCTTATAAAGTTCATCCCTTACTCGCTTTTCTTCCATTGTATCTGTCCACCAGTTGTTTGCCTGTCCTATCTTCCGATCATCAGGACACCATACATATTATTTTTTCCAATCCTATAGCACGATCAAGTACCATAAGTGAAGCCAAAATATTCTCTTTCGTATGGTTGGATATTTGTTCTATAAGGATGGATTCTGCAGGCACGCCAAGTTTAATGGCCTCATCCCGCATAACTATGGACTCATGGGGATTTCTTCCACCAAATCTATCTCCCCCAGTAAACAAAATCAAAGGTGCCCGACCATTCTTATATAACTGAACCGCTTTCAACACTCTATCAACATTCATCCCGCCAAAAACGAATATACAATCTCCATGAATAGTGCCATTATCTATTTCGGAAGCATCACCAAAGACCAGCTTGGTAATTTGTTCTTTTGTTAATTTCTCAGGGTTCATATTTGAAATTAGCAAAATTAAACCTCCAATCTTTCATGTCCTCAAAAATATTTCGATTTTGCCATCTCATGCCTGGTGCGTCGTCAGGTCGGTCCTCAAAACCAAATTTCTTATAATATGTATTCTGGTAGCACGATTAAATCACATATTATCGCTTGAAAAACTCCGTCTGAGATAATCCTTCCTATACCGACTAATTTGTCTTCTTCATACGCTGTCATTACGTACCAGCTACTTTGTAAAGCAAAGCCTAATTTTTCTGGCCCTTTTTCCGTTATCCCTTTCCAGCTGGCACTTTCTATTAGCTTAATAAAGTCTTCTCCGCTTGGGGCAAGCTCTTTATAAATTATTGTCATACTGGCTCCTCTCTATCTCTTTACTGTTCCAAAAGATATTTTCATGTTTGGAGCATAAGTTAGCCAAGATTGAGGTCCAAATTCTCTAGAAAACAGTAATTCAGCTTCATGCTGATCCGAGGCTTCTTGGTGCGTTAATCCCCTATTCATTAAGTTATTTAAAGTATCCGTTAAACATTCAGGTTCTTTTCCTAGCCCTTCTTCTCTTAAAGAATCAAAGAGCCTTTCCTTGTCTTTCAAGTCCATGTGTTGGTCTAAAAAATTCACCCTATCGCTCACTCTGCACTCTACGTTTTTTAATCCCAATTGACTTAAAAGGACAGGCAGCTGCATTCCGATATTTCCGTCTTTTCCATTTCGTCTGGAATCTTCTTCGAACAATTTTTGTAATATCCCTAACCGTATGTACTGGGACTGATCAAGACCGTCAACATAATAATTCGACGAATTTGCAATCCAGTGAGGCTCAAAACAAATAACCTTACCATTATCTAATACATGATCTATCATCTTCTGAACAATTTTTCTTGAATCAGTCATATGTAATAAAAATGCATGACTAATAGCTATGTCATAGATCGGCTGGGCATCCATTTGTTCAATATCGACTACCTTAAATTCAGTGGAATACCGCAGGTTTGAAAATATTTCTTTAGCTTGATGTATTAAATCGGTACCCTTATCTATCCCTGTGTAGGTGGACCCTTCAGGCAGCAGTGGAAGGAGCTTAAGTCCGAGAAATCCGTAGCCACATCCATAATCAATGATGTTTACAGGCTTGTCGATCTTCCAAACTCCCTTGACCAAGAACTCTAAATAATCATCATTGTAGTATAACCAACGGGTTTTTCTGAGATATTCGATTTGCTTATCCCAATAATAATCAGACATTTAGCAAGCTCCTTTTATTCAGTTTTTTAGCGATAATTCATTAGCCTCACGAACCTTACGAACCCTCACCCTCGAAGTCTTGACAGAGCTCTTTTCGCCGCCATCTTTCCATTATGCATTCCAGATTCCGATACCTCGATTAACTTATCTTTGGCTGGAGCATATCTGTGATGTCCTAGAATTTCACAAGCTCTTTCCTGTACGTACATATCCTCATCATCTAAATATTTGATCAGCGTATCGAGGTATTTTTTAGGAGTCAAAGCCATGACTGAAAAAAGAAGCTGGCATCTAAGATCCTCGTCAATCTCATTTACGCTTATGAGCCGGTTCAACTCATCAATACACTTCTGATCAACTTCAAGATCCTGAACGCTGCTTTCTATTTCTACGGGGTATTCTTTTTTTAGCTCTCTCCAATCCAGATCTGGATCTTGTTCAATGGTGCGAATAAATGAGCTCACACTTCTAAAGCCGGGTGAAATATCGGTTTCTTCATGATCGAGATAACAAACCCTGTACTTTAATGGCCCTTCATAAAAAACGCCGACATAATTAGAGTTGTCATCGGTCCATAGAGGAATTATATTTTGATACACTTCTATATCAGATAAAAATTCAATAAGTTCTACGATCTCATCTGAATCCATTATTCTTAATGTAAACTCATTAGCATTTTGTTTTTCTTTATGTAGCTCCAACATCTCTATGAAATCACTAGGTACTTCTATTTTGAGTTTTGTAAATAGTTGCCTATAGTACATTCTTCCCGACTCCTTTACAGCATGATATTATTTTTTGAGGTATGAATACTGAATCTACATTGCCTTGATCATTCAAAAAACTCCATATGCTCTTTATCGTTCTTATAGTAATCTAATCGATCCTGTAGATGTCCTGTATGAAATTCAAACATATGACCATCTGGGTCCAAAAAATAAATCGATTTTTTATCCTTCTCATCCCGCTCTCTTCCTGGCAATACGTTCACACGCAAATCTTTCAATCTATTTAATAATAGATCAAAGTCTTTCTCTTCAATCGTGAAAGCAATATGCGTATACGTCCTTTGATTCTGACTCCTTTCGATATCCTCTTGGTTCAGGGCAACCCATAGGCCGTTTAAATCAAAATAAGCTAGCCTTCTTCCCTTTACTAATAGCTTTGCTTCAAACACATGGGTATAAAAATCAATGGACGTGTCTAAATTGGATACGGAAAAACATAAATGATTTATCGCTTTGATTTTCATAGTTAGGTTTCTCCCATCTCAGGCTCATACGATTCTTCTCTAGAAGACTAAAGCCATATTAATCGAATGCTCTCTAATCTATTTTTTTCTACTGTTCCATTCTGACTTGCTGTCGCTTCGAAACGCATACCATCCTTCAGGCCAATCCTTCATTATATATATGTATTCCCTTCGATTAATTTGTTATTTTGGAGGTTTTTGAGCTTGTCTGATCAGTTTTCCTCCATCAAAATGTCTACCATATTTCTTAATCGTTTCTTCGATTTCTTGATCCATAGGAATCTGGTTTGAAATTTTCCAGGTTAAGAAATAGGCTTGCACCTTACCTCCATAAAAAACCCATGCAAAAAATTTTGTTGCAAATTTATGGGCTCCTTTGGTTCTAAAATTATTCATCGAGCTCCCATCTTTCCACACGGTAACGGTTTGACCAATTCCACCCTGAAGTTGTCCTGAGAGTTCTGCATATAATAATTTTTCATTCTTTGTTAGTTGTTTTTTTACAAATTCATTAACAATTCCATTTATGATAATTCTGAAAATATTGAATCTTTCTCCCCGTGTTACTGAAATAATCGCAGTCTCAGGCAAAAGTATATCTCTATCTCCTAAAGTAAACTTAGCTCCGTACTTGTTGTTTGGATCTTGATGTTTTACCCATATCTTCATGGAAACACCACCAAATTCTCTTATTTAGTACTTAGCTAACATTATGCATTATCCCACCGGATTAAGCCTGTCTGTGTATTCACGCGACCTAAATATCACCGTAGTATCGATTAATGCTTTTACTTCTACTTTATCCTTCGTTCTATCATTTATCGCTCTCGTTTTCATGTTGACACACCACCTAAAAAAAGACGACCCGCCCTTAGATATCTCCTATCTTAGGTCAGGTCGCGTGTTGTCTGGATCATCTTCCTTGATTATACATCTCTTAAGTAAGGGGCGTAAGCCCAATAGCGGAAATGCAATATCTTGTTAACTCTTCACATTAAAATCCTTCAAAATCCCTTCCTATCTCTGTTTCATATGCCTTAGATAAAGACGCGTTTCAGTTACAACCACCCCAGACAAACCAAGCAGGGCAACTAGGTTCGGCAGTGCCATCAGTCCATTCACAATATCCGCGAGCAGCCAGATCGCTTGTAGCTTGATAAACGCGCCCGCCCCGACCAGAACGATAAACACGATGCGGTAAGGCAGGATTGATTTAACGCCAAATAAGTATACGATGCAGCGCTCGCCGTAATAATTCCAGCCTAGAATCGTCGTAAACGCAAATAAAATGAGGCAAAACATAAGAATTAAGGAGCCAAACGGTAATGCCGCATCAAACGCCGCTTGTGTCATTTCTGCTCCTTCCGCAGCCCCATTCCATGCGCCGGTTACAATCAGAGTCAATCCGGTCAGTGTGCAAATAATAATCGTGTCTATAAAAGTGCCCGTCATCGACACAAGCCCCTGCTCCGCAGGCCATTTCACCTTGGCCGCAGCGGCCGCAATCGGCGCGCTGCCAAGTCCGGATTCATTTGAAAATACACCTCTTGCAATGCCGTTGCGAATAGCCAGCATAATAGTAGCGCCGAGAAATCCGCCACCTGCCGCAGTCGGATTAAACGCGCTCTGAAATACGAGCGACAGAGCGTATGGAATCTTGTCAGCGAAAGCAATAAGCACGATGCAGCTTGTTACCACATAGACAATGGCCATGATGGGCACAACTTTCGTGGTCACCCTTGTAATATTCTTGAGCCCTCCAACGGTCACCAATGCCGTCAAAGCGGTCACTACAGCTGCAGTTGCAGCGACTGGAATACCCAAACTTGACTGCGTAGACGTTACAATGGCATTGACTTGCGGGAAGGTGCCAATCCCGAAAAATGCGACCAATACCCCACTCACAGCGAAAAAAACAGCCAGCGGTTTATATCTTACACCCAATCCTTGTTCAATATAATACATCGGCCCACCCGATACTTGCCCATTCTCGTCTATTTTCCGGTACTTTACGGCCAGCACACCTTCGGCGTATTTGGTTGCCATGCCAAAAAAAGCAGCCATCCACATCCAGAACAGCGCTCCCGGGCCGCCCATTTGAATAGCCGTCGCTACACCGACAATGTTTCCCGTTCCAATGGTGGCAGCCAGGGCGGTAGCAAGCGCGCCAAAGCTAGTTACGTCTCCTTGCCCTTCATTTTTTGCGGTGAATATAAGCTTGAGTGCCAGCGGCAGACGAAAAACTTGCAGCAAACCGAGGCGGAATGTGAAAAAGATCCCCGTCCCCACCAACAATACAAGAAGCGGCAGCCCCCATACAATTTGATTCACACTGTCTAACCATTGTTCTAACATGTACATTCCTCTTCCCCTCTTCAGCATCGATATCGATGTGTCTCACGACACGAAAAAAGAGTCAAATCGATAGATTTGACTCTGGGGACATTTTTGCAGAAAAGCAAATAAAACGATAGGTGATAATAATCACAAATCCGAATAATAATGCATAAAATCTGCAATCCCTGTCCTTTTACCTGAGAGTTTTAACGTGTATTGACACGTCTTGCCCCTTCGGTGCCCCACATCAGCGGAGTCTCTCCAGAGTTCTGTCCGTCTACGGTCCTGCTTGCGTTCAATCCTGTGAGAATGATGCAAACGCCTGAGAGTTTTGCCCCTTCGGCCAAGCCATTGCCTGTCTCCCGTAAACTTCATCCAGTTATGAAGTTGTTTATCTATTATAGAGAACCGGCTGCGATTTCGCAAGGATGTTCTCTATGGCAATACACCTTTATATTAATATCTACAAGTCTATAAATGACTATTATCAAATCTAAAAATGATCTTGTATCCGTCATTCTCTGTGTTGGCAAACTCCTCTTGGTGTGATTCAGAAGTATAATTTTGAATTGTTTTTCTCCAAAATGATTGAGCCCTCTTATTTGCTTCTGTCGGGTTTGTTTGCAGTTCCCAAAACCCTTTATGTTTATTAAACACTTGTACCGCTGCAGCTTCAGCAATACCTTTCCCACGGAATGGCCTCAACATAAAAAACTCATTCATGAAAAATTCACTGCCATGAGGCGTGTAAGGTGGAGTTGCTACAAATGCAAAGCCTGCCGGGATATCATCTACTCTAACTAAATACGGAAATAGTACAGATGGCTTCTCCCACCAGACATCGAAAACTTTGTTTTGCTCATTCAACGTCAATGTATCGTCATCCTCATATACACCATATATATTCGGTTTCCATTCCCAAATTTCAGACAAATCATGCAAATATAGCGGGTATAGGTTGTTTACAATAAATTTTGTAGATTGGTCAGTCAAACTAATTGAGATTTTCATATAATCCTCCTTGGTTGTTCAACGTTCACACATGCTTCCACCATATTCCTGCACATTCAGGTACGGTAGACCACTGGTTTTCATCTATCTTTCTTGAAATATCCGAGCCAAAGAAAAATTCCATATTTTCTTTAGCTTCTGTTGTATTTTCAAATTGATAATCTGTCCTTATCCAACGATGTGAAAAACCGTATTTACTCTCAAGAAGTGAATAATATTCAGTTAAAAACTTAGGTGGATTGGGGCTTTCAGTTCCAGTTCCCAAAGTCTCCAATATTATGATTGTCCCTGCAGGTTTCAAGACACGCATAAGTTCAGAAACGATTAACTCAAGATTCTCTTTCCAATCAATATTGCCCGTGTTAGTTAAGTAACTAATGCTCCAACCAGATACAATTAAATCGATTGATGCATTGTCGATTGGAAGCTTTCGATGATCTGCTACAACGGTAGTCCAATTACGAGACAAACTATTATTATTTAATTTATTGTCTAAAAGCTCTAACATGGATTCAGATATATCCGTACAAACTAGTGAGTTAGCTTCAAGGGCTATAAAGCTTGAAAGCCTTCCTGATCCAGCCCCTAGATCTAAAACATCCAGTCCTTTATACGACCTAATTTCTTTAATATACTCCGTTAAATCAGGTTGCCGGCTAACCATATCCTCATATGAAAAAGATAGGTCCTTATAGATTTCATCATGACTAGGCACTGAAATCTCCTCCTAATTTTGTATATTTATTAACTTCACATGATTGAGCACTTGTATTCCGAGCTGTAATGTTCCCTCTTCATAAAAATCACTATTCAAAATCATTCCAATTGTTTCTTACAAATTCAATCAATAACTTGTATATTAAATTATAATCAATCTGATCGTACTTCTCGGTTAAATCTGACCAATATTTATATTTCGTTTCTTCATCCTCATTTGATAAATATACCGTACTAGCTTGATCAAATATTGCTCTATGTTCATGTGCATTAAGAGATTGTAAACATTTAATTGTCTCTTCAATGTATACACCTTCACTATTCAAAAAATACTGTGACAATCCACCATTACAAACTTCTCCATCAAGCCTGCAAGCTAATGAGAGTGTCCTCTCGCTTTCATTCAGTGATTCAAAAGTTCGATTATTTCTGCTCATGGCAATCAACATTTCAGAAATCTTTTCTCTATCTGTATCATATCTTTGAAAGATATAGTCTTTTGAAAATATTATTTTAATCTCTCCTTTGTATCTTTTTGAATCACTCACTTGTTCTAACAAGTTTGCTTTACCTAAGAAGTGCGCCTGGACAAACCGAAATGACCTGCTCAGCCTCCTTCTTAATTATGTAATAAAGACCAAGTGTTACGAACACTTGGCCCAAACTAAATATTCACTAATGTCTTATGCAATAGGTGTACCGTTCTTAACAGGTTCATCTGGTTTTAGGAGCACCACATCACCCTCTGCAGGAACACCGCCGATGACCAACACCTCCGATTTAAAACCGGCGATACGTCTAACAGGAAAATTCATTACAGCGATTACTTGACGTCCAATAAGTTGTTCTGGTTCATATCTTTGTGTAATTTGAGCAGAAGAGCGTTTAATCCCCATCTCACCAAAATCGATTTCTAATTTTATTGCAGGTTTTCGAGCTTCTGGGAACGGCTCTGCTTTAATAACAGTACCGACACGAATATCTAGTTTCATAAATCCTCAATTGTCACCATGGTTGCTGCCTCCATTTTACAGTTATACTAATTTCACGATATCACAATTGATAGTTAATGGTAATCCTTTTCTCGAAGATCCTCAGGTAGATCAAGGAATTCAGATCGCAGCGAAAAATCGTTTTTATATGATTAAGTGCTATCTTGAGATGCCTTCGACATGCTCTTAAACACCTCCAACTTAACAAATACCGCTTCATCAAAATGTCTCTTGCAAACCCAGAAGTGTTAGTATTGCAGTGCGAATACGGTGTAAACAGGTAATGTCGTCTTCCTGCTCACTATCAAATAGGTTCTCCTTTTTTATTAATCTCAACGACTTTATTTAACTGCATGCTATCTAGTAATTTTTGATAGGCCAGTGTCTTGTTTTGGATAAACTCACTTAAGAAACTAGTTGCATAATTGCTAATGGTCTTATGCTTCTCAGATATTTGCTCTTCTTTATAATGGATTGGTACATCACTAAATGTCATATGGTGTGCGCCTTGAACTTTAACGAAAGATTTATAGCCTGACAATAAAGTATAAAGCCTTTCAAATCCATCAACAAAGGGGGTAATAATACCTTCAGAAAATTCATTACGTAATTCATCATGCGTACACTTTTCTTGTCTCATAATTAAGAAAGGTGTATTTATCTGTACATTATCATTAAAGTCCAAAAGATGGAAACTAGCATCCAACATGACACCTGCTTGAATTCTAGTGTCTCTTTTGGCTGCTTCAAAAGCAGCAGCACCACCCAATGAATGCCCCACGATCCCAATGTTACCAAAGTCAAATGGTTTGGATGATAATTGAGACTGTATTTCCTCAAAATGATTCATCACGTACAAAATATCTTCAACTCTTGTCTCCAATAGCTCTCTCCAAAATTGAACATCTGTACTGTTAATCTTCGATATAACTTCCGCTTGTTTAACAAAACGATCCTCAGGAAGAATAGAAAAAATTGATTCATATGTTGAACCGATGGATACTACGATAAATCCGCAATCCACCAATTGTTGTATGTGGTATGTATACATATCCCTAACAACACCAAAAGCCGGAGCATATAGAATAACTGGGTAATTATTCATAGCTAGATTCGGTTTAGAATTGTTATGTATTTGTGTTTTAATACTTCTAAAATATTCAATGTCGACTCCCATGTCTTTTAAAACGCTTAGTGCATTCTGTGTACATGGCTCAAATAACTCCACATAATTTGTTTCATTATCGTATGCGTTTTCAACTTCAGCAGGATAAAAAATACTGACTATAATAGTCCGGAACTCATTATTAGAAAAAAGTTCTTTTCTGGAATTATCATTAAATACATGTACAATTCGTCCCACATTCATAATTCTCACCTCTCTTTTAAAATCCGTTTTTCTGATAACGTTCCTTCAGCGAAAGTGACGCAGTGTGAATATGTTGTTATGTACTGTTGCCACTAAGTCTACATCCAAATTCGATCCACTTCATATTTCTGGTTTTCTTTACTTATTAGATAAATATCAGGATTTGTTAATTTACGCCATTCTTCATATCCTATAGAATTATTAAAATACTTCAATATCAAAGACATTAATGCACCATGAGTTACAACCACTACATTTTGGAATGGTCCATTTATAATTTCGTTAATTACTTCCATTCCTCTATTCATTGCTTCTCTGGATGATTCTCCTCCTTCGTAAACTATTTCTAGGTTCTCATATGTTTCTTTTAAGAGTTCCTTCCAGTTATCCAGGTTCTTCGAACTTAAAATTCGTTCTTCAAGTCTGTTATCGACCGTATATCTCAGGTCCAATTTATTGCATAATGGTAATATAGATTCAATAGCTCGTTTATAAGGGCTTGTCACAATTAAATCAATACCTTTACTTTGCAAAAGTTCGGCAAGTTGATGGGACTGCTCTACGCCTTCAATCGTTAAATCGGCTGTTGACTCTTGCCCTTTAGCCTTGCAATGTCTTATTAGAAAGATATTCTTCATTGAAATCTCTCCTTCGGTTGCGCACTTCAGATTTAAAACCTGCAATACGTCTAACAGGAAAGTTCACTACTGCGATTACTTGACGTCCAATAAGTTGTTCTGATTCATCCCTCGGTTGATTTCTCCTTTTTTTACAGTTACGCTAATCTTACGATATCACTATTGATAATTAAAGTTTATATATTTTTTAGCAATCCAGCCCGTCAATTCTGGGAATGCCACGGCCGAATGAATCGCGTGCCTTCAGACGCAACAGCGTTTGCCGTTCGGGATGCATCGTTCCTCCAAAAATACGTACGGGGACAATTACGGAAAATTGACGGACCTCAAGCAAAAATACGACCCGACCAACCTGTTCCGGCATAATCATAATATTGAACCACAAGTTTAGCGCAGCTTCACGTCAAACACTCCACTTCAGAATTGAGGTGGAGTGTTTATATAAGATGCAGCAATTTTAACTTCAAAGCGCAACAGCATCTGCACGAAACGGCAGATGCTGTTTTTTATACTTTCATTAAGTCGTTTATTTCCTTTGCGTCTGCTTCTTGAATTAAGGTCTGACAGCTCACCTACGGACAAACACAATGTCCTCATGGAAGCAATCGATTGTTAGATCGCGGCCATCCAAATACCATAAGTCATTTTCTTCGATAAAAAATGTAATACCGCCATAAACATTCGATATTGCGGGATAACGTGGCTCGTCTCTCGTAATGCCAAATGCGAATGCGTCTTCCCCGGCGCCACTATACCTGACATATATACGTATATAGTCTCCCACGCGATAATCCCAGTCCTTTTGAAAGCAATCCACTGCGGCATCCGTAACAATAATTTTCAATATGTATTCCTCCTCAATCCCTATCTTCCACTTTTTCTCTATAACACGCAGACATAATTACAAAGGTCATTTCCGACCATCTTTTTCTGGACGATCAATCGCATTTTTTCGCTTTGCCCCGGTAAGTGGCAGTCCGAAAGCTGGCTCCACAGCCGCATGTAAATTTGGCATTAGGGTTGTCGATCGTAAAACCTCCGGTCATTCCCGTTTCCTTGTAATCGATTTGTACACCTTCAAGGAACTGTCCGCTAGCATAATCGATAGCAACTTGAAATCCCCCCCATCCAATGACCTGATCTCCCTCTTCCAGCGAATCGTCAAAACTGATACTGTACGATAAACCGCTGCAACCGTCTTCGCTTACGCCAAGACGCAAAAAATATTGATCCCCGCCGATGTCCTTTAACATGTCGGTGATCTTGTCTGTTGCTACGTCGCTAATATGAATCATGGGTTACTCCCTCATTTCATTTATTTATATATTTTATACTATTATGTATATAAATTATGGTGAATGGAGCCATACTTGTCAACCCGTTATATTGTGTTACAATACTTTTTATAGTTAAAATATCTTTTTGTCGTGTACGTAAAAATGAAGTTTTAAACAAGGTGGTGACTTCTTTGCAACCTAAAGCCGATTTATCAACTCGTGAAACGATATTACATCTGCTTAAAACAAATGACGAGCTTAGCGCCAAAGAACTTACGGATCGGCTGAACATTACGTCCATGGCCGTCCGCCGCCATATCGACGTACTGGAACGCGACGGATTCATTGAATCGAGAATAATTCGGCAGCCAATGGGAAGACCAACTGCCGCATACCATTTGACAGAACGCGCCAATATACTGTTTCCGAATAAATATCACGCCGTTGCCCTCGACTTGCTCGATGAGCTGGTGAAGGAATCGGGCGAAAATATGGTCGAGAGATTGTTTGAACGACGAAAGGAAACGTTATACAAAAAGTATACTGGTTTGATGGAAGACAAAGATTTTCAAGACAAAATAACCGAACTTGCCAATATTCAGAACGAAAATGGCTACATGGTTGAATTAAAGAAAACAAGCGATGACGAATACGTTTTTATCGAGCACAACTGTCCGATCTCCCAAATCGCCCATCAATACAACCATGCCTGCCAATGTGAATTACGGTTGTTCGAATCTTTGCTGGATGCGGATATTACTCGTCCAGAATGCTTAACCAAAGGCGATAAAAAATGTGTATATCGAATACGGCGACGAAACCTCCAATCCTAGATTGGAGGTTTATTTTTTGATTTGAGCCCGATCGGATATATATTACACTTTATATAATTATATGTTGATTATATATCGAATATTGACTACACTTAATTCTGCATCATCTAACTTTGTGAAGGAGGAATTTTGAATATGGCACACCAATTACCGACATTGTCTTACCCTGCAAACGCGCTTGAACCGTACATTGATGAGCAAACGATACTCATTCATCACAGCCGCCACCACTACACCTACATAACAAACTTAAATACGGCGCTGAACAAATACCCTGAGCTTCAAAGCAAGAACGTTGATGATCTTATTCAAAGACTGGAGCTCGTTCCCGAGGACATTCGTACTGCTGTTCGTAATAACGGAGGCGGACATGCCAACCATTCATTGTTCTGGAAAACGATCAGACCTGATGGGGGCGGGCAGCCTGGCGGCGTGCTGGCCGAAGCGATCCATCAACAATTAGGCGGCTTCGAAGCATTCAAGGTGGAGTTTGCGAAAGCGGCTGCGGTACGTTTCGGATCCGGCTGGGCTTGGCTCAGCTTGGACAAACGGGGGAAACTCAAAATCTCTAGTTTGCCGAACCAGGACAGTCCTTTAATGGGCGGACTTACGCCATTATTGGGATTAGACGTATGGGAGCACGCTTATTACCTCAAATATCAAAACAAACGAGTTGATTACATTGAGGCATTCTGGAACATCGTTAACTGGAGAGAAGTAGAACGGCTTTACGAAGCGGCAAAAAAATAATGGAGCAAGCTGCTTGAAGCAAGGCACCATTCTAATCATAACGGAAGAAGGTTGTATCCTATGTCATTTGTAATTACCGCTGACTGTATCGATGAAAAAGCTGGTGAATGCCTGGATGTATGTCCGGTAGATTGTATTGAAGAAGGTCATGATCAATATTACATCAATCCCCGTTTCTGTATCGATTGTGGCGCGTGTGAGGTGGCATGCCCCGTAGGCGCGATTGCCTGGGAAGATGAACTGAGAGAAGACGAAAAAATATACCTCGAGAAAGCAATTCAGTTTTTCAATGATCATTAATGCACATATAACCCTCCTGGAGTTTCGTTGAACGACAATCGGGGATTTCGGCGCTTCGTGCTTCGTGGTTTAGCAAAAGTAGGCCTGAAGGTCAGGTGGCTTTTCCCTTGCCCATAATCTGTCGAAGTAAGTAAGCATAGATCAAAAAGTAAAAATGGTAGCTTCGGGTTGACCCCTAAAGCTACCATTTCTACTCTTGTAAGCCTAAAAATTTGCTAGATCCGCGCTCATCAAGTCAAAGTGATTTACATATTGGGCTCCCGCTTTGAAAACTCTTGAAGCATCCCTCTTATCGGTTCAACCAATGACGCCGGCGCTTTCTTTGTTGAACCCGTATCAAACGGAGGCTGAGGATCGTATTCCAAAATCAACTGGACTCCTTTGCCCATATCTTCCCCTAATTCCCATGCTACTAATTGAAGTGCCATGTCGATACCAGAGGAGACACCAGCTGCTGTTACGATTTTGCCATGGCGGACCACTCTCTCATCTGTTGGAACGGCTCCAAGAGACTGGAGCAGGTCGAAAGATCCCCAATGACTAGTTGCCGGGGCTCCATTCAACAAACCTGCGGCGCTCAAAATCAGAGAGCCAGTACAAACCGACGTAGTCCATTTCGTGGTCTTATGTATTTGGCGAATCCAATTCAACGTTTCTTCGTCATTCATTGGATTTTTATAATTTGGAGGACTGCAACCAGGAACGACAAGAATATCAGCTGAAGTAACTTCAGAAAAACTGTAATCAGCATGCAAATATCCCATTTTTGAGTCCAGTTTAATTAACCCTTTTTTCTTGGCAACAAACTTCACTTTACATTTCTGTGTAACAGCAAATACTTCATAGGGACCAATTGCATCTAATGATGTGATTCCATCGTAAAGCATGATTGCGATTTCCATGTCAACTCTCCCTTAAATATGATGATTAATTCATATGCATTATACCATACCCATGTAGGGTATATTCATGTCGATGTTGTGAACACATTTGTCCCTAGCTCCTCTTTCTTGAAATCCCTCGATTGGAGCATGGTCGGCGCCAGCCACAAAGGCAGACATACTTATCAAAATGATGCCGACCAATACTTCTGCAGACCAAGCTCCAGAAGCAGAGTAGTATGAATACGTTGTTATACGATAAACCAAAACCGTCTTGATTGATTTCAAAGACTACAAAAACTGATGATTCAGATACGGGTCCAATATTCATTTCAGCAAATATTCCGATAAACGTTTGCTCCCCTTCTCAGAAATGTCTCAGCGGACCGATGCCGAATGCCCGATGCGTGAATACGATGTTAGGCAAAGCCATTGCTTTCTATCATCGTAAAATCCTTCCATAGTTCCGTTATCTCACTTAATCTCCATCAAATAATGCTTTTACTATTCTTCTGTCTCTCAATTTAATTATTAGTTCATTTATTCTGGCATGATATATTGAATCGATATTGCACATGTACTGTTCGAAATCGTCTGCAAGGGCTTTCACTTCAATTTCATTGTATTTTGCAGTTTCATAGTAGTCCTTTAGCTTTCTTAATTGAATATAGCTATTCCAGATCTTATGATTTTGAAAAATTGCTTCATGGAAGGCGTCTTCTATAGGAAAGTAATATTGTCTTTGATTATTCACATCCGATAAATATCCATCAAGGGCCATATATTTGCCTCCCTTCATTGTATCTATGAACCGGATAGGCTTAAAGTAGCGTAGTGACTAGGTCCAGCAGGACCTAGCCTGTCAGGTTTGTCCGGCTGATTCCGCTTCCTTGCTTCTTCACTTCGGTCCGGACCAAGGCGTCAGCCCGAAGCGTGAATACAGTGCTATGCAATGCACCCGACTTCCCTCGATTATGCTTTCCAAACTATCCTTGCGTTGGTTATCTCGTACTCACGTTCTTGTTCTACACTCGATTTATCAAAGATGCTCTTAGACCCAGGTAGAGCATCATGAATATCCTTAATAAACTTGTATTCTTTGTTATCTAATTTATTTGTAAAGTAAATCTCGTAATCTCGAACCATTCCATTAATTATTGCAATTTGATAAGTAGTAAACGGATTGGTTATCCCACCACCATTTGTAATTTCATCTTCAATCTCAATTAAAGAATTTAATTGCCTTAAAAACATATCTTCATTGTGGCCTGTGTAATCAAATAGTAAATATTCACCGGTCACTATTTCATTTCCCGTCATAGGAATATCTCTCTTCCTGCAATAAAAAACATTTTCATCAAGGTTTAAAGGGTTTCTTAGATGAAGATTATCTGCACCGATTATATCTAGATATTCAAGAATGTAATTTATCGTTTCTCGAACTTCTTCAGATGAATATACCTCGTTTTTCAAAAATGTTTCTTTAGCAATTAGCTCTGCTAGTTTAGATATTTTTGTTTTCATGTTTTCTGAATCCTTTCTAGGTGTTTCGCATAACGTTGTTTCATTCACGAACCCTCACTGCCTTAAGGGAACGACAGCGTCCGGTCGCAGCCTTAGATAGCCCTTATCTTTACAGTGTGATCCAAACGTATTGCGGGACCTAATTAATTACGTCCTGCTTCTCTGCTCAGTTGTTTCTTTAGAGCCTGAATCGCGCCTATATGCAGTCCTTCATGAAAAATGGTTCTGATGAGTACCTGCTCAATTGTGTGCATCCCCATTTCTGTCGGAGCAAACTCCTCTTCCATACGATCCTGATACATCTCCTGAATGATGCGCGGCTGCTGTTGCAAAATCGGAATGAGCTGGGAAAATGTTGGTGTTTCATCAATAAACCGGGAAGGGCTGGTACCATAACCAAACCATTCAATAAATGTTGTAGGGATAGGCATTTCTTCTTTTGTAAGTGCCCGGATCCATAAGTATTGATCTACACAAATATGACCCAGACTCCATCGGACATTATTATTGAATCCTTTAGGTATAATCTCGGCCTCCACCTCAGATACCCCTGCAACCATTGCCATTAGCTCGTCCCGGTAAGTATTCAACTGCCCAAACAAAACTTCATGCCTTCTTTCCATACAGACACCTCTCTTTTTAGTTTGTTAGTTTCCTTCTCTGACTTGATTGTAAAAATCTTTGTTTTCGGTTCGAATAATAATTATCATGATCCTCCCTGGGATACAAACAATTAACAATATTTTTCTTCTAATGCTTTCTTGAATACATTAATTGGTTCTTCATAATCAATTGGTTTAAAGATCATCGTGTTTAGCCAGGCACTAAGATCAAACGTGTGATTAAACTCCATATCTGTACAATACAAGGACATTTCATTCAGGGTTCCCAAAACACTCTTATTATTTGTTTTACCAATACTAATTTCTCCTGCTTCAAAGAAATATTGATCGATTTTGCTTCTTACTACTCCCTCTAACAATAAATATTCTTTGAGTTCTGCCTTAAATTTCTCTTGTAATTTACCTAGTTGTGAACTCCTTATCCCATCGATGATTAAACATAATCGACTTGAATCATTTACAAATAATATATGTTTTCTTCTTAGCTGTAATATATTCACATGCCAACTAAACAGCGGATCAACCTCTCCTAATTCAACTGGAGTTGCATTCATATCTTTTAAAAGTTTCTGAGTAAATCTAAGTGCTAGCATAGTATTTGCTCCTCTGTATTATTCGTACTAAATTCTTGAATATATTTCCTTACATCATCTCTAAATCTCTCTATATAATTATCCTTTGTAAAATCCCTTATTACATTTCTCCAAAACGATATTGCAGGAGTGTTATTCTCCAATTGTACTACTTTCCACTTTGCTTTAAACAAATTAAATGCCTTGATTGCAGCCGCCTTACCTATTCTTTGTCCCCTATATTTTCGAAGTATCATAAAGTCATAGATTACATGTGTCGGATCGGGGTCAGTGTCCATATTCTCAAAAAGTACGACCAAAAACCCAACCTTAATTCCACTATTCTCAATAAAATAAGGATTCCACCGACGGTCACCCTCCCAATAATAATCAATGGTTATTTCATATTTTCCAAATTCGTCGAGATCCTCGTCTGTAAATTGACTAAAGTCATAGTTATAGAATTGATATAGGTTATATAATACATCATTTTCTTCTTTTCTTATTGGAACAAGGTTAATATCCATATGAACTCCAATCCAATCTTTTATATTGTATGCTTCTGACGCTTTCGCCTAACGTTCTTGTATTCACGACCCCTCACTGTCTTATGGCAGTTTAGCTGCCTGGTTCGACGGACTTAGCCAGTGCAGGGTTGTTCGGCTGAAACTGCTTCCCTACTATTGAATCATCTCCATCGAATCAACTTCTTCCAACTTCAGCCGGACCAAGGCGCAATAACGACGCAGCGTGAATACCGTGTTAGGCAAATCCACTCTGAGTTACCCACACGCTCTTAGATTTTTTGGAATATTAAATTTGCGATGTTATTAGTAATGTCATGGTGTTAGGCCCTCTTCGAAAACACTAAAAACAGTATTAATTCTCCGTTATACAGGAACAAATCATCAAAATGTTCCCATCAGGGTCCTTGAAAGAAAAATCAGATAGATCTGGGTATCTTGCAATTTCTGTTACAACCTCTGCTCCTATGCTCTTAACAAATTCGTAAGCTTCATCTATATCTTCAGTGCTTAGATTAAATAATGGTTGATTTGATGGAATAATTTTATATTCTTCATCAAAACAATGATTATCTAAAGTTAGTCCAGGTCTATTCTTGCCCATAGGAAATGTATGAATCGGACCAGGACTTTTCATGTTTATTATTTCCTCCCTAATTTTCTTATAAATGAATGCATTGTGCTAATTTCATCTAACGTTCTTGTATCTACGAATCCGAAAGGCTTAAAGGAGCAGCGACTGGGTGGCTTCGCCACTTAGCCTTGCAGGATTGTCTGCTGAATCTACTCCTTCGATAATCTTCGGCAGACCAAGGAGCGTTAGTGATGCAGCGTATATATATTGTTATCTATTGTATTGGATTGATTTCCGATAACGTTTCGAGTATTCATGAACTTGCGTTAGCAAGTTGTCAGTGAGTTAGTTACATAATGAATACGTTTCTCCTGACCCAGGCGCAGCCGGCAGCATGAATACTGTGTTATCCGATGGACACGTACTCTGTGATAAACTTTCAGTATTATGCTCGTGACATTATTAATCTCTTTCATTACAACTTCTTTTTCAAAAAATATTGTTTTATTCCATCTGGGTATTCATCATTAACTCCAAATATCTCATAACCCATATTCTTATAAAATTCCGGAGATTGATAGGTAAAAGTGCAAGTATGGGCAAATGTACATCCGAGTTCTTTCCCCAATCTTTCTGCTTCAGTCAACATAACTTTTCCATATCCTTTATGTCTATATTCATCAGCTATCCAAAAAACATCAAGATACAATCCGTATAACCAAGTTTCACAAAACAAACCGCCCATTGCTTTTCCCGATTCATCTTTTAAATATAAATTTATATCCTTCCCAGGTTTTTTTAATAATTCATTGGTTGCGCGAACATTATACTGATATAAATTATTACAACTCTCTTCATAATCAGTGTCATTCGATTCTAGTGTGATCTAGATATTTTCAAAAATGATATCAGACATATTATTCTCCCTCTTAAACATAAGTATTTTTATTAATATTTTCCTTCCGTATTTTTCCGATAATGTTTTTGTATCTACGAACCCTCACGCTTAAGGTCCGATAGGAACGGCCGCGATGCGGTTAGTCGGTGCAAGGTTGTCTGCCCGCAGCGTAGATACATAGTTATAGAATGCCAGCGCTTTCTTCGAAATACCTACATTATTAGTTAGCCATACTTCCCCGTTAGTTCAAATCCTTACGAACAAAGCACAATCCATTGTCAATCATCCTTAAATTATTGGATTGTAATCGTCGCTAAAATGAAATTGGTAGTCATTATCGATACGGATATAGCCCAATATGCAATGCCACCTATCCCTATAGAAAACGCTGGAGTAATTCTGATTATCTCTATTACCCTCTGCAACTAATATTTCTTTGTCATCGCATGCCAAAACAATACCTATATGGTCGTGTGAGACATCGGTTAGCAATTTTTCATAGATCACGATATCACCGCGTTGAGGAGTAAACCCCATCTGCCCATCAAAACAAAGAAATCCGGTTTCAGGTAACTGTGCCCAATCTAACCAAGCCCCTACCCCAGCCAGTCGATACATACCATTCGGGTCTCGAATCGGTAGTTGAAATCCAGCTTGCATGCAGCAGTGATACACGAAAGCAGCGCACCAATTGCTCTGTAATACTTTATAGTTACCTTGATCAGGCCAATAGTTACAGATTTCTCGATATCGTTCATCTCCCGGCACTCCAATGATGTTCTCTCTCCCGAGTGCTTCCGCAATATCAGCCAACTTGCTGCGTCTGTCCGTGTTCTGGAGAATCCCTCTCTTGTCACTGTCATGCATCTCGTCCGAAAAATCTTCTGGAATCGCCAATTCACGAAACACATTCCGAAGTCTACTGACATCCTGCTGGGATAAAATACGGCTCGAATTCTGAAAGTACAGCTGCATCACATATGCATCCTTGACGATTTCTTCATATGGACCATGGACCCTACTTCTGTCCCCTCGATGAAAGATTGCCTTTAGGATTGTGATCTGCTCTTCTTTAGTAAAAATATTCATATCTCTTAATAGAGGTCTTACGGTCTCGGCACTATTGGGACCAGGAAACTCACGGATTCCGGTTTTATAGTAATAATAATCGTGAAGTAATCCTATGATTGCTGCCAATTCCTGATTTTGTCCTCTTTTCTTTGCAAGCATTGAGGAAAATGTTAGACACCTCGTTCAGATGAACATACGCTTCCTGTCTCTGGAGTACGCTAACCATTGACACGATCATTTCTTGAACAAGTACACGAACACTGTCAAGTCGCTTATTTGCTTTTGTTCCCATTTGTTCACTCATTGTTTAAATCTTCACCTCCTCACTTCTACAATTTTTATTAAGGCCGTACGGCCCGATGCGTGAATACAAGTGCTAGATGAAGTTTTAGACCCTCAGTCCTACCTTAAAATCTCTTAATTATCATCCCAATATTTATCTGTCTGGTTAATATTTATGTAATGAATTAAGTTGTAAAATCGTTATCTGATGTATAATTGAAGTGATAGGATTTGATAAAAAAACAAGAACTGAGGTATTTAATGAAACAAACCTTCTCAATCAATTCGATTCTTGATAACCCCCAATACAAAGAGCAACTAAAAATGTACGTAGAAAAACATTGGCCACCTGTAAAAAATGTATTTAATTCCATACTTGAAACTTGCCTTGAGAAAAAAGATGAGTTGCCACAATGTTTTTTTATGCTTGAAGATAACCGTATTATTGGCTTCTATCAGTTACTTGAGAAGGAACTAATTGAACGGACCGATTCATCTCCTTGGATATCCTGCGTATTTATTGATGAAAGTAAAAGGGGTAATCGCTTAAGTGAGCAATTACTCCTGCATGGAAGAATTATAGCTGGACAATTAGGCTTTGATAAAGTGTACCTTACTACTGACCATATACAGTTCTACGAAAAATTTGGTTTTAAGGAGATAGGAATAGATAAATTCACATGGGGTAGACCTACAAAAATATATGAACATCAAACGATAAAATTTAATCCTTTCAAATAACTTGGGAAACCAAAGTTGTTTTTTTGCTTTGGGTTTAAAATATGATCTCTCAAAGATTTCATATAACGTTCATGTATTCACGACGCCTGGCGAATGCCAGGTGTGTCCGGCTGCCTCTGCTTCCCCGAAATCCCTCTGCCGGACCGAGGGCGCATGCCCGATGCTTGAATATTATGTTATCAGAAGTCTAACTTATTAATAAATCAGAAATGTCTATAACCCTGAAATTAGTTTCATCGTCAATTCCATCAACAGAGAGACAGATATAGGCGTTGTCAAATTTAAATTCCTGATTTTGAAATTCTCGTTTAGATTCTTGAATTTCTTCTTTTAATTCAAAAATGAAACGATCAAAAAACTCAGGAATCATCAAGGTTAGATCCAAGCCATACTTTATTACCATTATTTGCAGTACAATTCTATTATTATCTACACCATTAAAACTGTTATTAGATTTAACCAAATTTTTCAATATTTTTTCTTTAATAGAACTCAACTCCCAGGTACTATTCCAAATATCCAAGAAGTTCGTTCCTTCATTATCAGATGATGTAGGGAAAGATTGAAGTATCCTACCTTCTTTTGAAAATCTTTTCAATTCATCCGTAAGAGGTTCAAATTTCAGTTCTATTTTTTTCTTGTTTTTCTTTTCATAAACAAACTTATTATTAATCAAATCTAAATCTTCATTATGAAGAAATTCCAAAAGTTTATATCCTAATTCTATAGCCTCGGTATCACTAACTATAGCCATTGGCATGTGGACGATAAAATTATTCGAGATATACTCATAAACTTTATCATCTATATAAGCTATCGCCTGCTCAAACATTCCGTTTATTGTATACATACCATGCATTAAAGCAATGTCTTCTTTTTCTTGTTTTTTTCTTTTTGAAAAGGCGTGGTGGAGTCGTTTCACCTCAATTGTCAGTATTTTATCTATGCTTTTAAATTGAAGATCAGCAGTGAGTTCTTTACCTTCTTTATCAGGACAACTATAATGCTCGTAATTTACTTTTTCTTCATTCTGAATCCAGTCAAGAAAGCGTGTAACTTCTGGGAACTCACACTCATCTGTTTTGCATTGTTCACAATATTTCAGTTCTAAAAAATTCATTTTTCTACTCCCTTGCTTAGATTTCCGATAACGTCTTATCTACGAACTTCGTGAATACCCCCATATTACGCGTATTACCGCACTTCGTAAATACGGCCTCTCACAAAGGGATTTGCGAATCACTCACCAAGAAAATCACTTATGAACTTTATAAAAACGCCCACATATGGATATATTCCTCAAGAGATTTATAATTCGAGGCATTTTTCATGTCCGACTTATACGTTACCTCTTTGACTCTAACCATATGAATTGCCTAGGCTGCCTTAAAATGAGGAATAAAAAAAACTATCCCACAATCATCTTTAATGACTGTAGGATAGCCCTCTTCGTTGTTGCGGACAACTTGCTTTGCCCAGCTATTTATGCACAACAACCGCTTTGGTTACATTAAGCTGCGGATACGTAGCCATAACATCCGGCAGGTCGTTCAAGCGGAAGCAGTGGCTGATGAGCGGCTCGATACGCACGATGCCTTGCGCGATGAGCGCAATCGCCTCCTCGTGCGTGTACGGATTGATGAACGAGCCCATGATACGCAGCTCTTTGCTGAAAATCTCGTACGGCGAGAAGCTTGCGCTCGCATCCGGCGAGGCGACGCCAAAGAGCAGCACTTGGCCTCCCTTGCGTGCCGCTGTGACAGCCAGCTCGACCGATTCGGGCCGGCCGACGCATTCGATGACAACGTCAGCGGAGTTACGTAGCCCGGCCGCCTCTGCGGTGTCAAATGGCGACACAACGGCATGCGCGCCAAGCGCCAGCAGCGCCTCACGCTTATGCGAATTCGGCTCACTTACCGTAATGCGGGTGACACCCGCCGCCTTGACGAGCTGCAGGAATAACTGGCCGATGAAGCCACCACCTGCGATCAGTACGTGCTGGTTCGGACGCAGATCCAGCTTCTTGTAGCCGTGCAGCACGCAGCCAAGCGGCTCGACCATGGCCCCCTCCATCATGCTAACGTGATCCGGCAACTTGTAGCAGTTGGCCGCCGGTACAACGCACAGCTCGCCCATACCGCCGTCCCGCGTCACGCCAACGGCCTGCAGCCGGTCGCATAGATGAGCGCGCCCACCGCGGCAATATTCGCATGACCCGCAATACATATTAGGGTCGACTGATACCCGGTCACCCGGCTGCAGAGCCGTGACCGTTTCCCCCACAGCCTCAACGATACCCGCCAACTCATGGCCGAGCACAATCGGAGGCTCTACCTCTGCCGATCCTGGATGGCCGTGATAAATATGCAGGTCTGTGCCGCAAATACCGCAGCAGGCGACACGCACCATAACCTCGTCTTTACCAAGCGTTCTTTCCGCCCAATCCATCACTTCCATGTTCAATGTACCGCGAAGAACTGCTGCCTTCATGCTCTCATTCCTTTTCTCCGAAATATTGATGTTCGGCTCAAGAGCCTTCAAACTGACCACTCCAAGCCTCAACCTGTTATTATTGATCACCCGCGCGCGCTGTTCTCGATCGCATTCAAGGCGGACACTCGCAACGTCTCCCACGGGATCGGCTTGCCATCAGATTGCGTTACCCGAATTTCCTTCGTCTGTCCCGGGAGAAGATCGAAGAAATTATCGCTCAGCACGAGCCACTCCTCATCAAGCTCCAGCTTGACCATACGAGCCACTCGATCTGTCGTCAGCCGGATAACAGCGACCTCCTCGTCAACTTCCACCCGAAGCTGCGCAGAATCGAAGCGCATATCCTTGTAATCTCGCAAGTAGATGAAGTTATCCTCCGCTGCGCCACTTCCCGAGCTCACAACACATACAACGTCCGATGCATCTACTCCGCACGTAAGCTCCGCTTCGGACAACTCAGCAATCTTTACCTTATCATTGCCCGGTACGGACAGATCGAATTCACGCTTAGACAACACCGTGCCATCCATCTGATACACAGTCAACAACACCGTATCGTCATAGTTTTGAATGCGGTCATTCAGCGCCCACAACACGAATTCCTCACCAGCATCATGATCCACCGTCAACAACACGGGTGCAAAAAATTTACGCGAATAATGGTACGCCGCCTTTGGCAATCCGTAGTAATCGATAACCGACCAACTCGTTCCCGGCCAGCAGTCGTTCAATTGCCAGAACAGCGCGCCGCTCGTATCCGGCTTATTGCGGCGGTAATGCTCGATGCCGTATTTAAGCCCTTCAGCCTGCGTCAGCATGGAATAATTCATATACTCTTCTATATTGGTGGGCGCGCCTGTATATCCTTCCATGAGCAAAATACCCTTCGGATGGTGGATGTCCTTGTTGCGGTACATCATCTCTTCGCTGCCCCAATAAAATTGACTCTCTGGAATGTTGCGCTGCAACGTGTAGCGGTTAGACGACGCATGCATGCCGAATTCGCTCGCGAACTTCGTTGTATCGCCCTTAAACTTCTTGAAGGACAAGCCTTCTACGCTGTAGTCCTGTAGTTGCGGCTCACCGAACACCCGCGGCTCGATATTGCCGTGCCATACCTGCCAATTGTGGGTGTCGCCCTCCTCACGCGAGTTGTGGTCGTTGCCCCCGTACGGCGAACTCGGCCAGTACAGACGCGTCGGGTCAAGCGTGTCGAGTAGAGCCGGCATCAGCTCGTGGTAAATCTTCTCCCCATAGAAAGGATGAGTAATTTCCCCGCTCGCATGCAATGCCTCGTACAGCCAGTCGTTCTCGTTGTTACCGCACCAAAGAGCGAGGCATGTCCGGCTGCGCAGCCGCTTGACGACTTGCTCGATTTCGTGGCGCACGTTATTCATAAAGTTGCGGTTGTAGTCCGGATAGAGCGCACAGGCAAACATAAAATCCTGCCAGACAAGCAAACCTAACCGGTCGCATTCGTCGTAGAATATGTCCCGCTCGTAGATACCACCGCCCCAGACGCGCAACATATTCATGTTCGCATCCTTTGACATCTGGATCAGATGACTGTAACGGGCGTCCGGCACAGCCGCAATAAAACTGTCGATCGGAATCCAGTTAGCCCCCTTTGCGAACAGCTTCACACCGTTCAACACAAATGTGAAGGCATGACGTCCCTCTTCATCGCGTCGCATCAGCTCAAGTGTGCGAATACCGAACCGCTCTTCGTGCAGATCAACCGCCTCACCGTCGCTCAATAGCGTCACCTTTAACTGATACAAATACGGGTCTCCCAAATCATGCGTCCACCAAAGCGATGGATTCGGTACCCGCAATGTAACATCGCCAGACAACCCGTTTGCACAGATGGCTCCGTCCTGCACAAGTCCCGTACTGCGTTCAAGTGAGAAAGACTCTGCTGCAACTTGATTCCCCGTTGCATCCATCAATTCTACGGAAGCCGAGCAGACCTTGCCCCGTTCAAACGCCCGAACGTCAACCGTTACGTCCACGGTCGCTTCCCTATCCGTTACCTCGACCGTGCGCGCGAATACGCTCTCCACATAGGCATGACGACGCTTAACGAGATGTACGTCCTTCCAAATTCCCGCGCAGACGAGCCGCGGACCCCAATCCCAGCCATAATGGCTCTGCGCCTTGCGCGTCCAGATCCGTTTCTTGCTGAACCCGGACCAATAATACTGCATCTTGTCCTTGGCATGCAGATGCACCGGATCGATTTTAACTGCCAATACATTTTTGCCCTTCTTCAGTTCACGCGTCGCCTCGAACGAATGAGCGATGAACATGTTGTCCGTAGAGCCTAGTTCCACTCCATTCAAATATACAGTAGCAAACGTATCGAGCCCTTCGAAGATCAGCTCCATTCGCTCACCAGCATCCATTTCACCATCCCAGGCAAATACAGTGCGGTACCACCATACTTTCTCCTCGACCCATCGGCACTGTTGATCATTGTGCCCGTAGAACGGATCTGCAATGATGCCCCGTTCGATCAGCGTTGTATGCACGTCGCCCGGTACCTTTGTTGTCATCCAAAAATAGTCGATATACTCGGGTGAAGCTACCTCCAAATCGCGCGCTTCGCCAACGTTGAAATCACGCAGCTTCCAATTTTCGCTTAGTATCATTTCCATCTCCTATCCAGAAAACGCCAAAACCCTCCGGTTTTGGCGTTTTCTCTTCCACTCTATTTCTATAAGATTACAAGTAAGTTAAGCTGTCCAAAATTTCCTTCACGCTAAGCTCAGCGCAAGCCATTGACGTATCGGCCACACCATAATACATTTTCACCGTATCGCCTTCAACGACAGCACCGCAAGAGAAGACAACGTCGCCAAAGAAGCCCTTCTTCTCGTAGTCCGCTTCCGGTTCCATAACAGGTTGTCCAGAACGAGCGATGACCTTACTCGGGTCGTTCAAGTCCAGCAAAACGGCGCCCATACAATAACGGTGCTCCTTCGTTGCACCATGGTAGAGCTCGAGCCATCCCTTTTCCGTCTTAAACGGTACGGCGCCACCGCCCATGCGGCCGCCATCCCACATACCCGGACGCAGTCCGAGCAAATGCTTGTGGTTACCCCAATAAAGCAGGTTATCCGACTCGGCAATCCAGATTTCCGGGTTACCAATGCTCTTTGTTGTCGGACGGTGCAGTGCATAATATTTTCCATTGATTTTCTCCGGGAAGATGAGTACATCTTTGTTGTCCGGGCCGAAAATCATGCCGTGATGCGTCACATTCACGAAGTCCTTTGTCGATACCATTGATTCGCCGACGCCAACTGGAGACACGGCGGAGAAATAGATGTAGTAAGTGTCGCCGATTTGTGTCACGCGGGGATCTTCGATCCCGAACGTTTCCAGCGAAGTGGACGGATAAACGAACGGCTCGTTGTCGATTGTAAAGTTGTGCCCGTCCTTGCTCCGCGCGATGCGGATATACGAGATTGAAGTCAAATATTCGAACGTTGCACTTTGCGCCTTGTTGCGAATGACGCGCGGATCGGAGAAATCGTAGCGATCGTCGTCTGTACGCAGCTCGATCAGGTCGAGCTTCTTTGTTTCTGAATTAAACACCGGTGCTTTAACGATGTTTGGGTCGTTGCTTATCGGACGTTCCGCCACACGCAGCAGCAAGAGTGTCTCCCCATTATAAGTCGCAACGCCCGCGTTGAACGCGCCGATAACTTCAAAGTCGTCGCGATGCGGCTTAACGTCAGCTGGCGTAATAAGCGGATTTTCTTCATAGCGGTAAATGTTCATTGATGTTAACTCCTTAAGCAAAATGGTAACCCTAATTAAGCCTGTTCAAACTTCACAAACGGATCAGAAATGGTCAATCGATGCGCTTCCGCATCGCTAATGCCGGCGTACAGTGTCGCTGTACCGTCTCCATTACGTACAAGGCCGCCGCTGAATACGACGTCCTCGAGGTCACTGCGCTTTGCAGCTCCCGGAAGAAACTTGTTCCGGACAGCGATCAGCTCGATGTCGGAAAATTGGCCCGTTGCCGGGTCGAGAGCGAATACCATCGGATAATAGTGGCGGTCACCTTGCGCATCAAAGCTGGCGATGTGGCCAAGTACACCGAGGTACCCATTCTTCAGCAGGTGCGCCTCGTTAGCGCCGCCCCACTCTTCATCGGTAAATTGTCCGTCAAGCAGCGGCGTATCGTTGATAAGATCAATAGATAAGTCCTCCAAGCGGTTTACACGGGCAAAGCCGATCTTGCCACGGCCGCCCTTGTCTCCCTGTGGTCGGGTAAATACACCAATACTACCATCCTGCAGTTCAACGAGCCGTAGATCTTTCATGCCGTCCGGTCCTGTGAAGAACGGTTGAAGCGAAGCGATGTTCTTGCCTTTATAAAATACGGTACGCCACATAAGCGCATTTTCCATCGTCGGGTGTGGATAAATCTGCACACCGCCGAGTACCAGCTCGCCGCCAATGTGCGTTTGGAACGGATCCTGCAGCGTAAACATTGGCGCCCCTTCACGTGGCACCCATTTTCCTTCTAGCTCGACGAAGAAATGGACCTCGGAATGCTCGCTGTCACGCGATTCTACGCGTCCGGCAATAACTTGCTCCCCTTCGTCTTCAAATGGAGCCGTAATATTGTAAACATCTTTATCGCCAACTCCGGTAAACACCAATTTCTCAGCATTCTGTGCTAGAGGTGCATGCGTGTTATATTCCTGCAGTAATGTTTCACATGTTTTTACACTGCCTTTATTCAATTCCATGTGAGTATGTCTCCTTCACTCGTTAATTCCGCTTATCCATATGGCCGCTTCGTACGGCCCAAGAATAAACGATTCGATATCTGCAGCCGAATCCCGGCTTGACGACAAGGCGAAGTTTGGCTTACCTGCCAGCAGCTCTTCAGACGAAAGCGCAAACGGCTTATTTCCGAAGTTGATTGCTACCAAAGCTTCCTCGCCAGCCGTCCGCTTGACGTACAACAAGACATCGTCCCGGCGTTCCAACCGCGCATAATCACCGTCGTGAAGCGCCGGGTGCTGGCGGCGAAGTGCAATAAGCTTGCGATAGAACGCGTATAGCGAATCCGCCGATTGTCTCCCCGACTGTACGTTCAATACGCGGTGGTTTGACCCCATACCGATCCAAGGCGGAACCGATGAGAAGCCACCGTAGACATCATCATCCCACTGCATCGGTGTCCGCGATTTGTCCCGGCATTTTGCATTGGCCGCGTGCAACGCCTCGTCGGCTGTCTTCCCACTCTCCAGTGCCATTTGAAAAGCGGTCCGCCCTTGGATGTCGCGCATATCTTCAATTCGTTCTGCCGTGAAATCACGCATCCCGATTTCGTCACCATAATAGAGAAATGGTACGCCCTTCGCCGTAAGCATTAACGTGGCGATCAACTTTGCCCGCTTCTCTTCCAGCTCCGAATCCCCGTCGCCGAACCGGGAAATGTGACGCGGCATGTCATGGCTGCTAAAGAACAGCGTAGGAACTTGATCCGGTGAGTGAATATCTTCCATCTTGCGCAGCTCTTCATAGAGACGAGCAAGCGACAACGTCTCTTGGCTACCCAGATTGAAGTTGAACACGACGTCAAGCAGTCCGTTGCCGCTGTAGCGACGTAGCACGTCCATATCCTCCGAACCGACTTCACCAACCATGAACGTTCCTTCCCGCTCATGCACATAGGCACAGATATCCGCGATCGCGTCCAAAATGCCATCCTGGTCCTTGTCGTATACATGCTCCTGCTCGCCCTTGTCTGCGTCGTACGGATTGTCCGTAAATGACCCGGAAACTTTCAGGAAGTTGATCACATCGAGCCGGAAGCCGTCGATGCCCTTGTCGAGCCAGAAGCCCATAACGTCCTTCATCGCCGTTCGCACCTCAGGATGCGCCCAGTTCAGATCGACCTGCTCTTTTGCAAAGGCATGATAGTAATACTGCCCGCTCGCTTTGTCATATTCCCACGCTGACCCACCAAAGAATGATTCCCAGTTGTTCGGTGGACCACCGTCCACCGGGTCCTTCCAGATGTACCAGTCGCGCTTCGGATTCGTGAGAGACGAACGGGACTCACGGAACCAATCATGCTCGGCGGACGTATGGTTCAGTACAAGGTCGACGATGACCTTAATTCCCCGAGTGTGCGCCTCGTGAATGAACCTATCGAAATCTTCCATCGTGCCATAATCAGGATCGATGGCGGTATAATCAGCGATATCATAACCGTTATCCACCTTTGGCGAACGGTAGAATGGCGTCAACCACAGACCGTCCACGCCTAACTCCTGCAATTCATCGAGCTTTGACGTGATTCCGGCGAAGTCGCCGATGCCGTCCGCATTGCCGTCGCAAAAGCTCGGCATGTAAATTTCATAGAAAACGGCTGATTTCCACCATGGCTTTTCCATTTTCTCCACTCCCCATGCTTAACCCAGTAACTTGCAAGTGCAAGTTACTTAAGACTGAACTGCATGCCCTCTTTAAACTTCTTACCGAAGATGAGGAACATGATAATAATCGGCAGCGTCAAGAGTACCGAAGCCGCATACAGCGGGCCTGGATAGCCACCATAAGGACCAAACATCTGCGACAGGAGCACGTTCAGCGTCAGCATATTGTCACTCCGTACAACGATCATATCCCACAGGAGTTCTGTCCAACGTTCCATGAGCAGGAACAGGAAGATAACGGCCGTAATGGAACGCGACATTGGCAGCATGATGCGATACAAAATCTTGAGGTCGGACGCCCCGTCCAGCTTCGCCGCCTCGATGAATACCGTTGGAATCGCCTTGAAGAAGTTCGTGTACATAAAAATGGCCCACAAGCTGACCGCTTTCGGAATGATCAACGCCCAATACGTGTCGTACAGCCCGACCTTCTGAATAACGAGGAAGTTCGGGATGAGCAAGATGATCGCCGGGAAGAACATGTGGAACAACACAAAGTTGTTTATTGTATCCCGTCCTTTGAAATTAAGCTTCGACAACGCATACGCGACCATTACACCGAAGAGCATCATAAGCGCCGTCGAAGCAACAGAAACGATAACGCTGTTGAAGAATGAATTTAGCCACGGCCTTGCAATGCCAACTTCCCCGCCCGTAAAGAGCCATTCGTACGATTTCAGGGAAAAAGTGGACGGCACGAGCTGGCGGTCGACCTGCGACCAATCGGCAAACGAGTTCAACACCATATATAAGTACGGGTATACCATGACCAGAAGCAGGAGCGTGGCAATGATATAACGGACTGTTAAACGGTACTTGTTGTTTTGTTTAGACCCAACCATTTCGCTTACCCCACATTTCTAGCAGTTTTTTGATGACAAAAATGGAAATGAACGTCACGACAGATGCCATTATGGCGATTGCTGATGCATAACCTGCCTGCAAGTTTTTGAATGCTTGGTTGTAAATCTCCATCTGCCATGTGTTTGTGGCGAAGTTCGGTCCACCGCCCGTCAGCTGGTATACCTCCGTAAAGATGCCGAAAGTAACGCCGAATGACAAAATAAGTGTCGTATACATCGCCGGATACAGCAATGGAAGCGTGACCCTCCAAAAGCGCTGACGATCCGTTACTCCGTCAATCGCCGCGGCCTCATATACTTCCTTGTCAATGCTCTCAAGACCGGAAGTCAGAATGAGCGCATAGTATCCGGTAAATTTCCAAGCGATGATAAGCGCCACGATGAACAACGCCGACATCGGAGAGCCAAGCCAGTTGATGTCGAGCCCAAGTTTATCGCGCAGGAAGACGTTCACCGGACTGTTAAAGGACAAAAAACCCTTTGCAATCAGCGACGCCACGACGCCTGAAGATAGGTACGGCAGAAAGAAGCCAATCAAGTACAGGCTGCGGAACTTTGGCAGTCCCTGTACCAGCACCGCCACCCCGAGCGACATAATGGTTACAAGCGGCACGAAGACGAGCATGAACTTGTATGTGACCCAGAAGGATGATTGCACGCCTGGTGAAGCTAGTGCTTTGGCGAAGTTTTTCAACCCTACGATATCAAATGTCGGTGAAATCAAATCCCAGTTCGTAAACGAGAGAAAAAACGACCAAATCAGCGGCCCCAAAAAGAAAATAAGTGAAAAAACAAGGTAGGGGCTGGCAAAAAGCCAGCCTAACCTATTGTTGCTTTTATTAATCATTGTTGAAGTTCCCCTTCAATCGCCTTCTTCATATTCTCCCATCCAGTCTTCGGATCGATCTCGCCTCGAACCACTTTATTGAACGCCTCTTGTCCAATCAGCGTTTGCAGTTCGTTGTAACGGGCGTTGTCGATAGCCGGGATACCTTGTGGAACCGACTTCGCATACGGCTCAAGCTCAGGTGATTTCTCCATAATTGTTTTGAATTCAGGCAACTCTGCCAAATCATCGCGTGCCGGAGGCAAGTTCGTCGTTTCGAACCATTTCGCATCGTTCTTCGCATCAGAGAATACCCACTTCAGGAACTCGGCAGCCGCTTCCTGCTCTTCCTTCGGAGTGCTAGCAAACATAACGAGACCTTTAGAGTCGGAGAACGTCTTCGCATCGGCCTGGTTCATTCCGTCCGGAACCGGAGGCAGAGAAAGAGTGAAGTTTTCGTTGTACTTCATTTCCGGGAATTTCTCTTTCCAATAGTTAAATGTCCATGGACCAAGATCCGTGAAGATCCCGGTACCTGACTCAAATGGATCTGTTACGTTTTTCGACAAAAGCGCTTTTTCTTTACGCAGGTTGTCAACGAACTCCAACACTTGAATACCAGCAGCATCGTCAGCTACGAAACTGTTGCCTTCAATGAATTTATTGCCATCGGAAGCAGCGTTGTACAACATAAAGAAGTCGAACCAGCGCTTCCAAGCCGTAGGATCTTCAAGATCCGCGCCTTTAGCCCATACATATTTGTCAGGGTATTTCTCTTTCAGCTTTTTCGCTACATCCAGCACTTCGCTATACGTTTTTGGCGGCTCGTTGTAGCCAAGCTCCTTCAAAATGTCAAGACGCCAGCCGAACAGCATCGGGTTGGAATAAATCGGAATTACATATTGGTTATCGTCGGAAAATTTCCAAGGTTCAATCGTGTCCTTCATATTACGGCCGGATACGATTTCTTCATATTGCGGCAGTGTATTGAGTGGTACAAGCGCCTTGCTGTTCGCAAGCTGAGCCGCGAAGCCACGGTTGATGTTCTCCGAAATGGTCGGTGCGCTTCCGCCGGCAATCGCCGCCTGAATGCTCGCCTCTGAGCTTGGCGATTCTTTGATCGCGCTGACGTTTACTTTAACCTTTGGATTGACTTGCTCGTAAGCCTTAGCCATTTCCATCCAAAACGCCTGCTGCGGAGGATTCGGTGCAGCCCAGAACTCGATGGTCGTAACTCCATCTGCGGCTTTGTTAGGCGCTCCTGACTTGCCGCAAGCGGCCAAGACGGAAACGATCATCGTTAATGCAAGCAAGATTGACAGTTTCTTCTTCATTAAACAAACCTCCTGAGAATGACTTCAGTGTAACTAACCCCATTACAATAATATAATTGTAACGTTACAAAATAAATTACAAACTAACTGAAAGCGTTTGTAATCACATTATTATTCATTTTTATAAGTTTGTCAATGCTATTTCGGCATTTTTCGACATGAAATTAAATGTACTACAAATCATTTACTTTCATCGTTTACTTTACTATTTATTTTTGTAACGTTACAATTTAATTAATATTGATGTTTTGTAATCTCGGGATATATGGCATAATTTATATTAGTACGTGATTTACAGACAACGAAGCTTTTTAGTACACGAAGTATCATGATTAAGAGGGGATTTTTTGAATAACTTCTACTAGTATGAGAAATTTCCATAGCTTTTTATGCACACTAACAATATGTAAACTTTTTTGAGACGTCGTTCTTTTTTGAGACATCGTTTCTTAGGACCATCGTTATAGAGAGGAAGGGTTCATCCCTTATGAAATCGAAAGTTACAATGCAAGATATCGCCGACCGGCTGAACATTTCCAAAAATTCTGTGTCACAGGCCCTGTCTGGCAAGGATGGAGTCAGTGAAGAAACTCGCCAGCTTATCGTCGATATAGCGGATCAGATGGGCTACGTATACCCCGCTGCACGTAAGAAACGGCGGATGGAGACTTCCGGCAACATCGCCCTGATTGCTTCTGATTTTGCGTTTGCCCGGAAGAGTTTTTTCGGGGAAATTTATTTGAGTGTGGAACAGGAGACAAGGCAGCGCGGCAAACATCTGCTTATCCAATCGATCGACAAAGATTCGGAGCACTCCTTGATACTGCCTCCTTTCCTGGAAAGTCAGGACGTGGACGGCATACTCATTCTATCTCATCTGAGTACCTCCTATACGAACGCAGTTATCGACACAGACATCCCGACCGTCCTGATAGACCATCATCATCCGGCCATTCAGGCGGACTGTATATTGACGAACAACCGATTCAGCGCTTATGAGGCTACTCATCATCTCATCGAACTCGGCCACCGGAATATAGGCTTTATGGGTAACATCGAATTCTCGCCCAGCTATTATGAGCGTATGGAAGGATTCCGGCTTGCACTGTACGATTACGGTATCGAAGTCAACCCGGACTGGATCATAACAGATGCCATCGAGCAATCGGAATATATCATGAAGAAAATGACAACTGTCAGCACTCTGCCTACCGCTTGGTTTTGCGTAAACGACGGCCTTGGGTTTCTCGTCAACTCCACGCTACACCAGCTCGGCTATAAGGTGCCAGATGACGTGTCCGTTTGCAGCTTCGACAACGGGCAACTGTCTCGGTTGTCAACGCCACCAACAACAACGATGGATGTTGATTTGAAACTGTTTGGACATAAGGCGGTGGAGCAGCTGTTCTGGCGTATGGATCACAAGCATGAGCCATACATGGAACTATTGCTGCCAACGAAGCTTATCACACGGGAATCGACCGCGGCGCCACGACCAGCAAAATAGTAACACACATAAAGCGAAGCCATTCCATTTACCATGGGATGGCTTCTTTACTATATCAACTGTGGTAAGCAAAAAATCCGGTGAAGCCGTCGAACGCACGCCATCACCGGATTCCAATTAGAACAAATTAACCCTGTTCTGAAAAAAACTATCGTTTATGATATATGTCCATGTTGCTGAAGGGATTCTCATCTCATTCAAATTAAGATTAATCATTTTTTTAGTTAAATCCATCTTTAAAAAGATGTTTAGTACCTCTGTTTCAATGTTTTTGTTCAGCTCTTCATAGGCTTGAATTATAAGCCGATTGTACTCATCCAAAGGGTTTTTATTGCTCAAGCTTTCCAGATGTATGCCTTCTTTTACATAGGATGCATACTCCAGATAGTCAGACCAACATTTATCGATTTGAACCAGCAGGACATACTTTTCTTTTTCATCAACTTCTGTCTGTCCGAATGTGTGACACAATTTTCGATACAGTTCTGGTTCTTTTGATGCCAATATACTAGGCTTTACAATATCGAAAAGTACATCCGTCCGTCTTTTATTTAATATTCTTCGTTGTTGCTCGAGAAGATCTGCGTATTTGTTTAGCGTCTTTTTAATGTCATAATTTTGACCTTCTATGATAAGCTGAATATGATTGATGACATTTTGAATTTTTGAACCTTTAAGAGGAGTTTCCTGCCTCAGACTATAGTACTCTTTAGGAAGCGCCTCTTTCAGTCCAAACTTTAGCAAAATATCGTCTTCCAAACTTATGATAAACCTCGATGATCCTGGATCTCCTTGTCGGCCAGCTCGTCCTCTCAATTGCTTATCAACACGGCTGCTTTCATGAAGATTTGTGCCGATGACATACAGTCCCCCAAGAGCCACCACTTTTTTGTACTCTTCAGGATCTCCCCCGCCAAGAATGATATCCACTCCCCGGCCAGCCATATTGGTTGAAACGGTGACTGCATTCAGCACTCCTGCCCCGGATATGATTTCAGCCTCTTGCTGATCATGTTGCGCATTCAGTACATGGCATGGAATCCCCTTGCTCACCAGATCAGTCGAGAGTTGATTGGATTCCTCAACGCTGGAGGTACCCACTAAAATCGGGCGGCCCGTCTCATGAACAGCAACGATCTCACTAATGATTGCTTTCCTCTTTGCCTCTTTATCTGAAAATATTAAATGTGGGAAATCGATTCTCTGACATGGTTTGTTGGGAGGTATTATAACAACATCCAAAGCATAGATGTCTCTAAACTCATCTGCAGATGATTGGGCGGTTGCCGTCATACCACATATTTTTTGATATAAGCTTAAAAAGTGCTGCAAAGTCATCGAACCCAAAATTTTCCCGCCAGCTTGAACTTTGAGCCCTTCCTTTACTTCCACTGCCGCCTGCAAACCATCGGGCCAGTGCCTTTTATCCGCTATCCTTCCGGTAAACTCATCAATGAGCTGTACGGCTCCATCTCGTACGATATAATGAACACCTTTCTTCAGCAAGACCTCAGCATGAAGCCCACAATTGAGTTCGGATAGCTTGTCGGAGTTTTCGATGTCATATAAATTGCCGCAATGAAGCAACGACTCAACCTTCTCAGCTCCAGCTTCTGTTAAGTATACATTTCGCTCATTCTCGTCCGTATCGTAATCAATAACTGGCAGGAGCTGCTTAACAATGCTGGGCATCCTGCTGAAGCCAACTCTAACATCGTCTGTTTTTCCTGCAATAACAAGCGGTATCCTTGCCTCATCAATTAAAATCGAATCAGCTTCGTCCACCAGTACAAAATGAAGAGATCGTTGTACCCTTTTGTTTGCATCGTATACCAACGAGTCTTTCATATAATCAAAACAAGCCTGCTTGGCTGTCAAATAAGTAATATCGGCAGCATAAGCTGACTTTCGCTCCTGCATGTTAGAACCTTCTGTTATGCACCCCACGGTAAGGCCCAAAAATTGATAAACCGGCCCCATCCAGTTAGCATCCCTGCTTGCCAAATAATCATTAAACGTAAAGATATGAGATCCTTTTCCCTGTAGCGCATTTAAATAAGCCGGAAGAACAGCAGAAAGCGTCTTTCCCTCACCAGTGTGCATCTCCACCATATTCGCATCATGAAGGGCTAAACCAGCTACTAATTGTATTTCGTACAATCGAATTCGCAGCGAGCGCCATACCGCTTCACCCACCAAAGCTGCCCCCTCGGTAAGCAAATTCTTTAGCGGAACGCCCGTTTGAGATTTATGCTTGAGTTCCTGAGCAAACTCTTTGATTTTCGAGTCGCTCCAATCGTTCATTTGAAAACTTTTAATACTCTTTAATATTTCATAATATGGCTTGAGCCGATGCCGGTAGAGTGCCATATTCATTTTATTGTAAATATTGTGCTTAACCGATTTCATTTGAACCTCCTTTATGTGAACCGACCGATGAGAGACATTCAATGAGCAAGGCAGAATGAATCCGGTTCCTTAAAGGTTTGAAATCGAGCGAGTATCCTTTCAGTTTCAACACATATTATCGCAAAATATTGGACAATGTGATTTGAAATAAAGAGTTTTTGGGGTATAGCAATTAAGTTATGTCTCTTAATATAAATCTGGGTCTTGTCATAAAAAACCAAATCATACAACGGCACTCGCTTACCATCGGTCATTAAGACTACCATGAATTTAAAAATAAAATACAAAGTAAATAACCAGCTTGTATATTTTCGGATCATCATCGTTCCTCCCGCCGAGCAAAAACTTCTCCATAAAGAGCAGATGCCATCACGACATCTGCTCTTTTCAATTTCCGTATCGGTTTACAGTTTAAGTTCTATTTCAGTTCCCGGAATAACTTTCGGTACGGATACGAGTGATTTGCGGTTGATCCACCCGACAAGAGCCGCAAAAACACTCAAGGCAGCGGCAAATAAGTACATATTCACAATTCCGAACAGTTCGGCAGCCCCGCTCATTAGCAGCAAAGAAATACCAAACACCGTGTTGAGCAAGGTTGATTGGGCTGAGAACACCATCGGCAGTAACTCTTTTGGGGCGCTGTGCTGGATCAGTGTTCGCCGGGATACCGCAGACAGTTCGGTACACGGCCCTGTTATCAGGACTAGCAAGAGCGCTAACGGCGCGGAAGTATTAAGAGCGAACAGCAGGGTCATGACCGCATACCCAAGCATTCCCAATAGCATGGCCGAGAACATTCTTTTTTCCAACCGATCGACAAAAGCAACGACCAGAAGGCCCCCAAGCACCGCACCGGCAAAATAGCTGGCGTTAATGTACCCCCACCATTGTTCGTTTTTGTGCAGCACTTCTTTAACGAATACGAGCATGAATGCACCTGCCCATACGGAACCTCCCAGCATATCGGTCATATCCATCAGCGTTAGAGCGCGAAGGCGTGGAGATTTAAATAATACGACCCAGCCCTCCTTCAACGTATCCCAACGCGAGGCCGTACGCCTATCCGCTTCGGAATGCTCCCTCGGTTGTTTACTCAAGCCAATACTAGACGCTGTTCCACGCCAATCCCAAAAATTCCGGCGTTTAGGTTCTGTCGGATCTTCAATCATAAAGGTGACAATCATGGCCAGACCATACCCTGATGCCACGATAAGCAGCACCGGGAACGATCCTAGCATGGCGACTAACAGCCCGCTGACCGCCCAGCCGGCGAACTGAACTACTTGATCCGTCGTTGCGATCATACCGTTCGCCTTCATCAAGACGTGATCGGACACCAAGCGCGGCACCAAGGCGTTGCGGGTCGGTGTCGTCCAGCCGTCTAAAAAGGAGATGCAAATAATAAATCCGTATATTATCGTTAGGTTCTCACCGCCTATCCAAGGCGATAAGTAACCCGCAAGCAGTACAAACAACAAAAATTGCCCGCACTGCGACAGGGCAAGCAGAATAGGCAGTCGATATTTGGCGATGATTAACGGTGCTAGTAATCCGCTGAAGAGCTGGGCGATTACCCGAAAAAAGGGCACCAGCGTTGCAAAAACGACAGAATCGGTTCGTTCCAGCACAAAAGTAGTAAGAGCAACTAAATACAATACATCTACCGTATTAGAAAGGGTCTGTGAACCCCATAAATAATAAAATGACCGTTTGAACATTACTTTCATAACTCCCTTATTCAATTGATCGAAACCGGTGTATCGGTATCAGATATAAGTTCAAATGGTCGATCAAATCGGTCTCATAGATGTCTCCTTTATGCAAATAAAAACAGCTGCTTATGTATCTACGTTTCCATTGCTGTAATAAATTAGTTAACCCAGATTATACCTCATCAGTGGTTAATAGGAAAGGGGAATAAAAAAAGCCGAGTCGTGAGCAGGAGTAGAATTAACTTCCTGAACCGCTCGGCTGAATCTCCTATTTGTACATTACATCGTCTCTCAAGGTTTCGACGGTACTTAGTGCTTGGTTGATATTATCTTCATTTACCCCAAAATGTTTTAACGCATCATGTAAATGTTTCACAATCGCATCAAAGTGTACAGGTTGCAGGTTCATGCCAGCGTGTACTTTTGACATAGATTGCCCTGAATATTGGTTGGGACCACCCAGAGCGAAGCTGATGAATTTGGTTTGATGTCGGCGTTGTTTCTCCATGTCCGTGTTGGCAAAAAAGTGGTTGACGGTTTCGTCAGCTAAAACGAGTTCGTAAAAATAATCCACAACTTTCCCAATCGTTTCTTCACCACCAAGTTTGTCGTAAAGTGCTGTAGTTGAAGCCATGGTTACCTCCTCGTTTCTGTCATGAGCATAGACAAAGATAATATTTCCAGTAGCGGATGAAATATACGATCGGCTCTAATATAATCAATATTTCTGGCGAAGATCTTCTCTATGGAGTACATTCAAGTCTTTTACGGATATAGTGGCACACATAAGATCGGCGCCGTCGGTTCTCACTCCGGTTCTTGGTCGGAGAATGAATCAACAGCTCACATCACCCACAGACCGCTTGATGTACCGGAACGTCCATTCATCGCTTTGGACGATGACCGGTTCCGGGTTTTTATAACCAGAATAATCAACGGGACCAAAGATCAAGGGCCAACGTAGTCCCTCCACCGATCGATTCACAAGCAGGAGTGCAGCGGAGACGGCAAATCCTCCCCAGAGCATCCGCAGGGGCTTGTTCCGCGCCCCTATTAGCCATACAAGCATAAACCACGTTAAAAATAAGATAAATCCACTCCACAATCCTCATATTCTATATGTCCCCTTGTCTCCTGCTGTGGTTGAAATAGAAATGCAGCAGCTTCTCCTGCACACATGATAAAACCTCCTGTAACAGGAGATTCAAGGATTATTTTTGGGAAGGATCACTAGTTTTCGTTAAATAAGAAATCAACCAGCAAAGGTTGCCCGCGGCAGCCTTGCTGGTTGTAGATGAAAAGCCAGGCGATATTTAGACCTAAACCAGTTATCCTCTTTTTTTCGTATAGGCCCATCTTATATCAAACTTTTTGACCTCTAGAAATTTTATATTTTGTACATATGTATATAAACTGTTATGGCTCCCCATTGTGGGTTATTCACTTATTCAAGTACATAAAGACTGTTCAGTTTTGAGTTCACTGAAAGTCATCATGACATTCAATAATCGTGTGAATTGCCCTCGAACCACCCGTTGCAAAATAGATCTTCCGAAAGAATTGGGCAGTATCTACCTTGATATTTGCAGAACACCTTTCAACCTCATCGTATTCAGGAAATCCATGTAGGATTCAATACGTCCACCGAATGGTACGGGCCACTACAGCTTTCATTTAAGTAGTCTTTCTCTCTTACAATTGTTGAAAATCCCACCGTAATAAGAAGAATTACTTCTTTCAGCAGTACCATCAATTTTGAGTACTAGGTCTAATCATACTTCTTCGTCCACTTGGCCGTTTGGAATGAAACTCCTCTCTGAGTATTCACCATCAAGCAAGCAGTTTTTACCTATACGTATCAAAAATACATCTGTTCAGTACTGTCTTCCAATCTATGCTCAAAATATTCTATTTTGTCCCGTATTAAATCATAAGCCTGTTTATCTATTCCTATTGCCTCAAGTTCTTTTAAAGAAATGGGAATAATCAATTTTCCACCTGAATGCTGATGTTTAATTTCTTCCAAAGCAACCGATGAAAAACCTGTTCTGCTAAAAATCATTGCCCCATGAATTCCTTTGGCTCCCATAGTCGGAACCAAGTTACGAATATCCGATACTGCCACCTTATTTTTTCGATTCTTACATTCGATTAGAATCAAGGCGCCAAGTTTCCAAAGCCAGGAATCGTATGATACGTTGCAGCAGTAAATATCAACTTCTGCCCTTCCTCTTATTGATCTTGTATCAGTGATCTTTAAACCTGGGATGGTACGAATAAAATACTGTGCCAGTTCCTCAAGTCTTGTTCCTTTCTCATAAGAATCGGAGACCTCTTCCAATTGAACAAGTGACTCTTTCCAGTAGATGTTGTCTAAGGTAATCGAATCGAGGTTTTTTCTCACATCCATGTTTGAATTTCTGCCGATAAACCGATGTACCTCTGGTAGATAGGCATGCCGATTTCGCATCATTAACAAAATGTTTTTAGAAATACCTGTTTCTTCTTCTCCTTTTAAATACTCGCTTATATTCCCTAACGTTATTCTAAGAACTTCTATAAATTTATTTACTTTTATAACTTTTTGTTTAATCAGAACGTACGGACAAATATGTTTTCCTAAGTATTTACAAAAATTATGATATAATAATTCGAAGTTAATATTTGTAAGTTCTTCCTCATCAGTTGTGGCTAACACATAAAGAAAAACATAAAACCATTCAGAAATTAAATCAATATGTTGATAGTGATATCCAAAAGCATAAATAGGATTAAGCAATATTTCTTCTATTTCAGCTACAGTCCATTGACCAATATGCGTACTATTTAGCTTACTCAGACCTACTTCAAAATCCCCTGCCAATGGTAAAAACATTCCGCCCTCGAGTAGTATACCCCAGTTTCCATATCTGTCAGGAAAAGAAGCTAATACCTTACGGCCAACCATGTTTCGCAAAATAAAAGATCGAGTTAAACATTGATAACCCTTCATAGAAAGTTGCTCACGGTCAAACCAGAAATTGATTGTCTGCTCCACGTTCTCTAACTGAAAATCACTCGGACTAGACGTTTGATAGAAAACTAATACGATTAGGTCATCGTCCTCAATAGGAAATATCTTCACCATCGGATAATAAACTTTATTAGCAGTTACCAATTCTGATAGGTAGATCCAATACAATGACTCCAAACAGTATCGATCTGTTTGTTTCAATTTTTCTTTTATTCTTTTCAGAATCTGTTTATGCTTATTTTGTAAAAGTTGGTCAAATACTTGTTTTATTCTTGTTCTCCAAACTTGCTCTACACGACTAAGCTTATCTATATGACCGGCAATAACATAAAGCTTTGGAGCTTGTACACAATCCTCAAGATCAGCTGAAGTCAAATAACTTGTTTGAGCTTTCTCTATAAAATCACGAAAAGGATAATGATAGTTATCAATACATTGAATCATCATCTCATCATCCTTAAGGAAACCATCAACAATAGAAAGCAGTAAACCAGAACTGTCGGGAAATCTCATTCTCTCCTCCTGTACTTAATCGACTAATGCAAATCTGCGGGTTTTCGAATCATTTAAATAAGAATCAAGGCGAAAGCTGTACTTATCAGCCTCTGTTTTCTCTACCTTTTCTAATACTTGCCGATACGAATTCATTAGAAAATCACACACACCTAAAGATTCAAGAATCTCTAACAATTCTGAATTTGTACTATGTTGAGCCAGATCAAATTCATATTCATCCTTATCATAACCTGGGGATCCTTGCTCCATAATGAATCGGCTTAATCTCAACAAATCTGATTGATGCTCCTTACTTCTCTTCTCCTCAGAGAAGCTCATCAAAAATTCCACATCCAACAAGTTATGACCAATAAACTCTAATGCAGAGCTATATAACCCGTTGCAGCTTGAGCCTGGAAACTCAGGAAGAAGTGTGTCTTGGGAAATTTTATAACTCAGAGTGATTTCAAGAAACCTGAAACTAGAAGAACAAACTGTTTTGAGATTAGTCGTATCTACTGCAGCCAAATACTTCTTCAAAATCGGAACTAAGTAATACTTATAAAAATCTTTGAGATCTAACTCAGAGCATAATATCCAAATATCGTGTTCAATATCAATAAAAAACCTATTAAGATCCAATAGCTCACCGTAAGTAACCGACTTTTCCTTCTCATGAAGACAAAGAAATCTTTTTACTGATAAATAAGCGTGGAAACCTAATGTTTGAAACTCGTACCATTTTCCTCTTTGAACGATGAAAGGGAAAGATAATAGTATATACAAATATGACTGCTCTGTATCCAATATTGTTTTAAAAGCTGGATGATTTTCGATCATACGTTCGGAAAAAATGATTTCTCCTTTCCTCATCATGTCAAAAGCAAATTGAGAAAATGCTTCAACAATAATATTTATATCAGAATCAGAATTCGTACTTTGGTATTGCTTAATTAAATGAGATGATAATTGTTCATAAAATGCAGCGCTTGTTAACGGCAAGTTCCTTGCTTCATGATAAAAAGTAAGTAAAATAGACAATCTGCTCCAATTACTAAAAAAAGGCCAGATATACCATGGCTCTTCGTTCTTGAATAAAGCAATCAGTTCGGCTGCTTCGTTCGGAGTAAAAGCATTTTTTTGAATGAAATTAATAATATCTTCATCAAATATTTTTTCTTTTACTCCTAAAAGTGCATCTCTCTCTTCCTCCATCAATTCTTCTACTTTTCGCTTCTCATTCTCCTCATTTATAATTTCTTTTTTCATATTCTCTAGCCACTTTTTATTTTGTTCGTCTTGTCCATCTTTATAATATCCCGCGATCTCATTTAATTCTTTACGGAATGCTTTGCTATCACGTAATTTATAAGTTTCCAATATCCTTGGATAAATGATATCGATCAGATAATCATTTCGATCGTATTCCATATCATAAAGAAAGAAATCAACGTCATCTAGCAGTAGATCCCTAATACTGCTCTTTATTGTTGAATAATTCACTTTCTTGAAATCAGCAAAATCTTTTGGGAAAATTTCCTCAAATTCATTAAGTACCAATAGATGTTCAGCAAATCTGCAGCGTTCATAAAAGTCATTGATTAATATTTTCCCATCAAGTTCAATCTTTAGTGAAATAGCAGCTTTAATTAGATAAGGAAACTCAACCATATCATCATAAGATAATGGATAGTCCTCTTCGTGAAGTTTTGAACATAGATATTGAATTTTATGATTCATTAAATCAAACATTTTAGCATTTTCGGTGATTTCAAAGCTAAATACAATATCCTGTAATTTTCTAACAATACAATCTTCGGGTTTATCATAAACGGAAGGTATTCGCTCGTAAACATCCCTATCTGAGTAAGAATATTTTAAAGTATCAAATTCAGAAATAACTTTATCGATTAACAGATTCTCAAGGTTGTGAGGCAAGCGTATCATATCTCGAAAAAGAATATCTTCCTCAGAAATATCATTTATTTTACGTACTGAATTCGTAGCTTTAAACATAAAAAGCAGTTGATTTATAAAAGGACTACCTTGAATAAGCACCTTGCCGTAATATTGCACATTCTCAACCAGATGTCTGTATAGAAAATCCTTAATGGTCGGGTTTTGGAATTTTACTAAGATTGTTGATGTTGCCTTCTCACGGTAGGTCTTAATCATCGTTTTCTCTAATTGTGCAACAATACTGTCAAATTCCAGTTCATGAATCTGTAGGTGGCTTTTCCCACCAGCCTCTATACAAGAGTAGTAAGAAGCTTTTAAATCGATTAATCTCATGGGTTGAGATGATAAAAACAAGATTAGAGCTGTCAGCTGAGAACCATAGGTCTGCTTCATAAAAATACTCTTCCAGAAATCCAGCGGTTTTCTTAAATAATTAAGAAACTCCTCATAATACTCAGCTGGAGAACTATCCGCTAATAAAATCGATCCTTGATTCAGAAAAGTTTCAATAATTCTTGGATTATAGTTGGAATGGTTAATGATATGCTTATAGCCATCAGCTATAACTTTGACATAATCCCATTCAAGACGTGAGAAATAAAGATGATTGGACAAAATTTTTGCCTTTACTAAATCTGAGTAATCTTCCAATTGAAGAAGACATTTCCCAAAATCGAATGTTCTTTTGAGTTGTTCATCTTGATATTGGGTTAGACCTTGCTGAATTACATATTCTCGGGAAGTTAAAATCAAAATTTTATTAGGTGAATCGGAGATCTGCTTAATAAACTTCAGCAATTGCTTCTCTTCGTTGTGAGGAAGCTTTTCGTCTTTGAACGTATCTCCCCAAAAGTCATCAAAAAAGAAAACCTGCTTCTCATTCTCTTTGTACATTCTCAGAGCTGCTCCCACTGTATTCGCATAAATGAACTCTTTGTACCCTTTACGTTGTAAAAAATAAGCAGCTAAACAACGACCTAATGTTGTTTTTCCAATACCAGGCTCTCCCGATATCAATACATACCTAAAATTCTCTAAAATATCGATAGCTCGTCCAAAACTAGGATTTTGAACGAAAACTTTCACCGTTTTCTTTATTTCCTCTAGCTCTCCCCTCGACTCCGTAAGGATATCTCGGTGAATAATTTCCTCAATAAGCGAAGTTAAGACGTTGGTACTGCTGAGCCAAAGTTTATAATGTGTGCGTTCAACATGATAGTATTGCTCATTGCTTAGTAGCTTGTTCAAATCTTCCCTATCTATAATGTCATCCCGTGTCGTAATCAAGCCATCGAATAGATCAAGTATTTCATCCCGTTCCTTGATTTGAAGCGTAATAGAGGTGACAAGAATGTAGCGGGTTGGTTCTAACGCTTTGGCTTTCTGCTTTTCTTGATTTTTTAATACATTTAACAACTGTCTATAATTGTTTTGATAGCATTTTACCTGAACAATAACTTTTGTGGTACCTTCCCAATAACGGAGATCGATCCCTCCATCTTTCCCTCGACCGGAAATTTCAAATGGCACTTTTTCCTTTATTTCTAAAATATCCCGCACCAATTCTTCAAACTCACGTGGAGATAGGCAATTATGAAAATCATAGTTAGGCATTTGTTCACCTGCTCACTGGTTATTTAAAAAAAGTCTTTTATCAACTAAGAAGCACATTTACCAATGTTTTTCTTAATGACTATGATTATCGGTTACATCGACAGGATATTTCACACTCTACTTTACCACAGCTTACGAACTTCCCAGGTTTGATTTAAGGCCGATATTATTTAAGAGTTAGTAGACCTCCATTGAGGTACTAGCTTTCCTAATGATCTTGCTTATATTAAGTTTAATTTTCTCTCTTTTTCGACTTCATATTTTTAAGGATTTCAGATAGTCAACTCTAACACAAGTCGGCCTCCAACAGACCTCCGTCCTAACAAAGGTGTTATTGTTTCCATTTTTTCACATTTCTATTATAACTGATTTATCTTCCACACATGATTTAACCTATGAGGAGCAATATAAGCTGGGCTCTATCAATCACGTTCAAAGTATGACATTTCATACTCCAATGTGTATCAAATTAAAAATACAACGTACACGAAATTAACATTATTGATTTATCATCATTTACTTTTCCTAACCCAATTAACGGTATTTACCGCTTGCATATAGAACATTTGTTCGTTATATAATAATGAAGAATGTATGAAGAATCAGAGGAGGCCGATGTAGCTATGTCCACATCTCCGCTGCAAACCGGGGAAGAGCTCCAAATGGTGAAGGAATGTGCAACCCTGCCCATCCTGCTTGATGTCCTAGAGAAGGATATCCGGAGCATGGAAACATCAGGCCTGACGGACCTTTATATAGAACGCCTAAGGGATATTCAGAGATCCTCCATGACCAGGCTGAGCCGGCTCAAAAATGACTGCCGCACGCGCAGCATCACGATTATGGAAACCCACCGGAAGGAGTATTCCCTGCTGCTCCGTTACCGATGCCGCGGTTACCAGCATCACATGGAGCTGCAATGGGAGTTTGTGAGAGCCGACATCGAGCAGCGGCTGGCCGAGGCGCTTCACATCAATCTTGAATAAAATAAGGGGTGAAATGACATGCATAAACGTCAGCAACGTGTCATCTTTTTGGCCGACTGCCAATCTTTTTATGCCTCTGTTGAAAAAGCGGCCCACCCCGCTTACGCTAACAAACCGCTCGTCGTATCGGGTGATCCGTCCCGGCGAAGCGGCATTATTCTAGCTGCCTGTCCCCTGGCTAAGAGTCACGGTGTAACGACGGCCGAAGCTTTATGGCAAGCTCAGCAGAAATGCCCTGATCTCATTGTCATAAAGCCTCGGATGAGCGCCTATATCCGGGTATCCCTGCAGATCATGACCATCCTGGAGTCGTATTCGGATCTCGTGGAGCCGTTCAGCATTGACGAGCAATTCATTGATGTGACCGCCAGTCTGGTGCATTTCGGCTGTTCGCCTGCGGAGCTCGCCAGTCACATCCAGATGAGGGTAGAGAAGGAAACCGGCATTCGTACCCGTGTCGGCATCGGACGGAACAAGATCCTTGCCAAAATGGCTTGTGACAATTTTGCCAAAAAAAACGAAGACGGCATTTACGAATTGAACGAACACAATATGGAAGCCCTCTGGTCTTGCTCCGTCCATAAAATGTTCGGTGTCGGCTCCAGAACGACACGCCATTTAGCCCGCCTTGGCATTCATACCATTGGCGAGCTGGCCCACACTCCTCTTGGAGAACTCAAGCGGAAGATGAAACGTTACATGAAAAAAAACTGCGACATCTGGAGCGAGGTGCTATGGCGAACGGCCAACGGCTATGATGACTCCCCTGTTACCCCGGACGCTTTTGAGCAGCAAAAAGGAATCGGACGACAGACCACACTGCCTGTCGATTATGACAGCCGGGAGGATATCGATGTCATATTAAATGAGCTATCCATGCTTATCTGTGCGCGGGCCCGCGCCAAAGGCTATATGGGCAATGTCGTTCAAGCCGGTGCTCAGGGTTCTGAGTTTGGTCACCCGGTAGGATTTTCACGTCAGGTAAAACTCCCCGAACCGACTCATCTTTCACGCGAGGTATATGCTGCAGCGAAGCAGCTGTTCGACACTCACTGGGATGGAGGGCCGGTCCGGAAAATTTGGCTCTCCCTCGGCGAACTGCAGAGTGATGACGTCTACCAGCTTTCCCTATTCGGAGACCGGGAGAGACTGATGCATCTGGAGCACACGATGGATGAAATACGGGAAGTATACGGACCCGCCTCGGTTTACTTCGGTTCCTCCTTAAAAAACACCAGTCAGCTAAAGTTTCTTAACACGAAGATCGGAGGTCACTACAAATGAAGAAACTGACGGGCAATGGACTATGGGAGTCTAGCCGGATGATGTTGTTTGAGCATCGTGACGCTATTTTAGCCAAACAGGAACAAAAGCATAAACAGGAGCATCCTTTCCTCGACGAGCAGCAGGTGGAATGGATTTCAGAAAAGCTGAGTCTGGCCTATCATAACAAAGGGGCTGTACAACTTCAGGTATTCGGGGAATACGGGGACTATAGCGTGACCGGCATGGTTGATCGCATTGATAGCTTTAGACAGCGTATTTACATCCAGGGCTCATGGATACCGCTTTGTGATATTTTGGAGGCAGCAGATATAGAGCCTCCTTCCTGATCCAAGATCAGAATAAGTCGAACCGGCATAAAAAACATCTATCGATGTACATCTAAGAAGACAGACCGCATTTAGCGGTTGTTTTTCTTGAGAGATAAGGTTGCAACTCACTCCGAAGTTATGCTTACTTATCTCTAAAAAAAAGCCAGAGAATCTCACCTAAATTACAGGGGAAATTCTCTGGCTTTTTGCATTTCACACACCCATGATTAATGGGGAACAAACACAAGCTGTAATACAAACAGTACGGCAAAAATGTACATCAGCGGGTGCACCGCGCGGAAGTTACCTTTAACCACTTTCATCAACGGATAAGAGATAAAGCCAAGCGCGATACCTGTCGCAATACTCGATGTGAGCGGCATCGTCAGAATGACAAGAAATGCCGGGAACGCTTCATCAAAGTCGTCCCATTTAATGCTTCGGACATTGCTCAGCATCAGGCATCCAACCACAATCAGTGAAGGTGCCGTAATCGCAGACAAGCCGGATACAGCTCCAACGAGCGGTCCGAAAAACGCTGCAATAGCAAACAGCACTGCAACGACAACCGCCGTCAGTCCTGTCCGACCGCCAGCGCCCACACCGGCCGCAGATTCGACATAAGCGGTCGTAGGGCTAGTACCGACCATGGAGCCGGCAACGGTTGCGATGGAATCAGAAAACATGGCACGCTCAGAACGCGGTAGCTTGTTATCTTTCATCAGGCCCGCCTGTTCAGCTACACCGACCACCGTACCCGTTGTATCGAACAGGGTTACTAGCAGGAAGGAAAAGACGACTGCATACAAACCGTTGGAAATAACATTACCTGCAGCCTCGATCGGATTCCACACCAAGATCCCCTCAGGGAGCGAAGGTAAAGACATAATTCCGTTTGAAAAGGATAACATATCCGCAAAATAAGCGATAATACCCGTAATGATCATCCCGATAAACAAGGCTCCCTTAACATCCCGGGACAACAGAATCAAGGTTATCCCAAGGCCAACCAACGCGAGCACAACCGAAGGCTGGTGCAGATCACCCAGTGCTACCAGATTGTCCGGGTGAGCTGTGACGATCCCGCTCATCCGCAAGCCGATAAAAGCGATAAACAAGCCGATTCCCGCCGTAATGGCATGTTTTAAATTCGGCGGGATCATTTCGATCAAACGGCTGCGCAATGTGGTCATCGACAACAGTAGAAACAGGATCCCTGCGATAAACACAGCCGAGAAAGCTTCAATATAGGACAAATTAGCATGCCCTTGAACAACCGAATATGTAAAATATGCGTTGAGCCCCATACCCGGCGCTACAGCGATCGGATAACGGGCTACCAGGCCCATCAGCAGGGTACCGATCACCGCGGCTATAACGGTTGCGGTAAAGCTCTGCTCAAATGGAACACCTGCTCCGGACAAGATCAGCGGGTTTACCACCATAATGTACGCCATGGTAAAAAACGTGGTCGCTCCGGCAATGACTTCTGTTTTGACCGAAGTCCCATTGGCTTTTAAATCAAACACTTAATTGCCTCCATTTCTGATGTTGAGAATCACGTGATGCAAAAACACACCTAACTATTATAGGTGACAACATCATTTTTCGCCAACACTAACTACGTGTATACTTTAGATTAAGTGAAATAATCCGCATGAGAATATAACTATTATCATTGTGCCTGAAGGAGGCGAATTGTATGTGCGGCCGTTTCACACTTACCGTCACATGGAAGGATCTGATGGAACGGTATCTGATTGATCCTGAATCCACCACCCCTTTCCATACCCCCCGTTACAACATTGCACCAACGCAGATGGTCACTGCAGTTATTCATGACGGCGTACGCCGCCGCATCGGACAGTTGCGCTGGGGGCTTGTCCCTTCCTGGTCACGCGACTCTTCCGGTGCCGCCAAAATGATCAATGCCCGAAGTGAAACGCTGGAGGAAAAGCCGGCATTCAAGACACCTTTCCTGCGCAAAAGATGTCTTATCCCCGCTGACGGTTTCTACGAATGGCAGCGCACAGCGGACGCCAAAACACCTCACCGGATTGGTATGAAGGACGGCGGGATATTCAGCATGGCAGGCTTATACGATATGTGGACCGCACCGGATGGGAGCAAGCTCAGCACCTGTACCGTCATCACTACTCGGCCCAATCCGCTGATGGAACGTATTCATGACCGGATGCCCGTCATACTTAGTTCTGAAGACGAAGCCTTGTGGCTCAGCCGCAGTGCAGATCCAGGTGATCTCAAGCGGCTGCTCAGTCCCTTTCCGGCTGTCGAGATGACTGCCACTGTTGTCGGAACAAGTGTCAACTCCGTCAAAAATGATACTCCGGAATGCATCCAGCCCGTCACGGGCTAGAGTTTTTCGTACCGTACAGCTTCCAGCGCCGGTGTAGAGTTGTATGACGGCGGTCAACCAATCGCTATGCCCCCGGTATATGAATAGGCCCCTGCAAGGAATGTAATCCAGCAGGGGCCTATTGGTATCTACTTGGCATGAACCGCTGAACTTAGCGGAACATACCCCAGAGCTTAATCAAGTGAAACGTATTCTTCGGATCAATCCGCTGGGCAAGAACAAACTGCACAATCTGCTGCTCCTCAGCAGTACTCAGCTTTTCGTTTAGAATCCCCGTAGATGTCCGCACCAGCTGATGCACTTTCGCGCTATTTTGAAGATCAGCTTTTGACAGACCTTGAACCAAACCTTTAATCCTTTCCTTGACGGCAGGATTTTTCATTTTCAGCTTGATGCGTTCCACCAGCTGCGGACTAATTCCATATTGTTGATAGCTCAAACGTTTGGCACCTCCCGTAATAACTCCTGTCACTGTTTGAGTATATGACGAGGGCCGGTCCATTGTGCTACTTGTTCAACTAATCAATAAGATCACCTTGAAAAATCTGTTCCCGTTGTAAATACTCACGCAAAGGAGCATAGGTTGGAGATGTCCAGAAAGAAGCATCCCCGACTAAAGTTGCAGCATCACCTCTTGCCTGCTCCACCACTTCAAAATCCGCAACCATGTCAGCCAGCCGGAATTCCGGAAGTCCGCTCTGCTTCGTACCAAAGAAGTCACCCGGTCCCCGCAGGTCCAAGTCCCGACGTGCCACCTCGAATCCGTCTTCAGTCTCGGTCATGACCTCCATACGTTCCTGCCCAACCTCAGATTTCGGATCAGCAACAAGGATACAGTAAGAGGCATGAGCGCCCCTGCCTACCCTACCGCGCAGCTGATGAAGCTGCGACAGGCCGAAGCGGTCAGCGTCCATAATAATCATCAATGTAGCATTAGGAACGTCAACCCCAACTTCGACAACCGTGGTGGATATGAGCAATTGCAATTCGTTGCTGTAAAAACCGCGCATGACCTCATCCTTCTCCGCCGGCGTCATTCGGCCGTGGAGCAGTCCTACGCGATATTTCGGGAAAGCTTGCTGCATCTGGACGTGAAGATCAATCGCATTTTGCACATCCAGCTTTTCGGATTCCTCAATAAGCGGACAGATCAGATATGCCTGACGACCCTGCTCCACTTCTCTAGCGATAAATCCGAGCACACGTTCCATCAAATCATGCTTAACCCAATATGTCGTAATGGGAATTCGCCCCTTCGGTCTCTCTGACAAGGTCGAAACATCCATATCGCCAAAGGCAGTAATGGCCATCGTCCTGGGAATCGGTGTAGCGGTCATCGTCAGTACATCCGGATTATATCCTTTCCGGCGAAGTACGCTGCGTTGATTCACACCAAAACGGTGCTGCTCATCCGTCACGACAAGCCCCAGTTGGCGGAAATACACATCCTCTTGTATCAGAGCATGAGTACCGACAACGATGTCGGTCAGCCCCATCTGCAGCGAGGCAAGAAGGTCCTTACGTCTCTTCCCCGTCACGCTGCCTGTCAGAAGCCCCACAGTCACTCCAAACGGTTCAAACAGCTTTTGTAGTGAACGCATATGCTGCTCAGCTAAAATCTCCGTAGGCACCATTAAAGCACCCTGGAAACCTGATCTTACCGTTGTGTACAAAGCGATCGCAGCCACAACCGTTTTACCAGAGCCAACATCACCTTGTAGCAATCGGTTCATGCAGTACGGCGAGCGCATATCATGCAAAATCTCAAGCTCTACCCTCTTCTGCGCATCCGTCAGCTCAAAGGGCAGACTCCGTACAAACTCCCTTATGGTTGAATTCTCCGTGGTATGTACTACGCCATCCATCCGGTCGCGGTTCAGCGCACGGAACGCCTGCATTTTCAGCTGGAACATAAACAGCTCTTCATACACCATCCGCCGCCTTCCTTCCTGACCTTCTTTGGAATCCACCGGCTGATGAATGGTAGCGATAGCCTGCTTGCGCGGCATCAGATTATACTTTTGAATAAGAGCAGGCGGAAGGATTTCCGGGATTATTTCACCGTACTGCTGCAATGCCTGTCCGATCGTTTTTCGAATCCATCCTTGAGTTATCTTTCCACCAATAGAATATACGGGCTGCAGCGTTCCGCTCCGGTACGCTCCTTTATCCGGGAATTCGGATTCCGACGCTGTCAGCTGCAGACGTCGTTGATCCCATTTTCCCGTCAGGACGATTTCCCGGCCCGCCGTCAGCTGATCCTTTAGGAAGTGGCGGTTAAACCAAGTTGCGGTAAACATCCAATTCTCAGCCAGCATTTTGCACGACAAACGGGATTTACGTCCGTATCTCTGCAGCACAGGGATACCCGCTATTTTGGCCTGTATCGTAATTTTATCCCCGTCCTTTACCTCGCTGAGTGAGCGGAGGCGGTAATCCTCATACCGGAACGGGTAGTACTCCAACAAATCTTTAACCGTAGAGACGCCAAAGGCGTGAAGCTCCCCTTCTTTCAGGGCGCTCACGCCGTTTATCTGTCTTACGGATATTTGATCCAGATCGAGACTCATAATGCTCCCCCAATCAAGCGGGCCAGATATACGCGGCAATAGTACCCGGTCCCACATGGCTGCCGACGACGGGGCCGATGTCGGACAGGACCGTTTCTTTCACCGTAAACACGGCAGACAATTGCTTCAGAAAATCATCAACAGAAGCCGGATCTGCCGTAGTGCCCACCGCTACATTAATATTCGTAACACCTGCCAGATCATTTTGGAACAATTCAATCATTCTGGCAGTCGCTTTCTTGCGGCCTCTTACCTTTTCAACCGAAAAAATAATACCTTCATCATCGATAGACAGGATCGGTTTAATATTCAACAGTGTACCCAGTACAGCTGAAGCTTTACCGATGCGTCCACCTTTTTGCAAATATTCTAATGTGTCTACCAGGAAATACAGACAACGCTTACTGCGAAGTTCTTCAGTAGAGGATAGGATCTCTTCTACCGGCAATCCCTCAGCAGCCAACTGGGCTGCATGAACAACAAACAATCCATAGCCATATGACGCTGATTTTGAATCCCACACCGTAATATCAGCTTCTCCCTCTATTAGGGAAGTAGCCAGCAGTGCCGACTGGTAGCTGCCGCTCATTCCGGAAGAGAGGTGCATCGATAGAATGGAACAGCCGGGAAACTCCTTCAGGATTGAATCATATACCCCCACAAAGTCAGCCGGGGAGGGCTGCGAAGTTGTCGGCAGTTGAGTCGATTCGACGAGTTTCTTATAAAACTCGCCAGCGGTAATTTCTACTCCATCGAGATACGTATCACTGCCGAACATAAGACGCAATGGAACAATTCGTATGTCGTATTTCTTCACCAGGTCTGCCGGAATATCCGCTGTGCTGTCTGTGACAATAACGGTCTTCTTCACCGGGAACCCCTCCTAATAAATGACCATCAATAATATATTAAACTTCTACAGAGAACAGATAAGCGTAAATCGGTTGTCCTCCATAGTGTACTTCCACTTCTGCATTCGGATAGTTTTCCTCAAGCCAAGAGCTCAAGCCCTCTGTAATTTCCTCGGTAGCATCCTCACCCGTAAGAAGCGTAATGATTTCATCTCCGGAACTCAGCATTTTACCGAGCAACTCCTGGCATGCGGTTAACAGGTCTGGTGCTGCTGCAACGATCTTCGAATTTTGGATGCCGATGTATTCTCCGGCCTTAATCTGAAGCTCGTCAATATTCGTATCCCGCACGGCGTAGGTTACTTGTCCAGATTGAACACGGGAAACCGCTTCAAGCATATTGTCGGTATTGCTTTCGACACTCTCGTCTTCCTGGAATTCAAAGGCAGCCGCAATACCTTGTGGAATCGTCTTGCTCGGAATCACGGTTACGCTGCGCTCTCCTTCCAGCAGTTCTCTCGCCTGTTGTGCAGCAAGCACAATATTGGAGTTATTCGGCAGGATAAATACCTGCTGTGCGGAAATAGACGTTATCGCATTCACAAAATCCTCCGTGCTCGGATTCATGGTTTGGCCGCCGGCCAGTACAACATCCACGCCAAGACTCTTGAAAATACTCGAAATGCCCTTACCCGACGACACAGCGATGAAACCGTAAGGTGCCAGCTCGTCCGCAGGTGGAACAGCCGGGGCTTCTGGTGTCTTGGTTTCAGCCGGGATATCAGCAAACAGCTCAGGCATCGGTGCAGTGTCCATACCTGTAGACAGCAGGTCACGATGCTGCTCACGCATATTCAGAATATGAATCTGCGTAATTTCGCCATACAACAAAGCCAGGTTCAGTACCTCGCCCGGAGCTTTGGAATGCACATGCACTTTAATCGTTTCATCGTCGGAGATCACAATGATGGAATCACCATTCACGGAAAGCGCTTTTCTAAATTTATCTTCATCAAATGCTGCAGGTTGGGCGTTGCCCAGCTGTCGATTAATGAAAAACTCCATATCGTACAAATATTCGATATCTTCCGTCGAAAGTCTCGATTGTGCTGAAGCTGGAACCTGTACCGTCGCTAAATCCGGATGGGTAACAACACCAGTCACAGCTGCCCGTGATACAGTCTGTTCTACAGATGCGGGAGACACTTCTGAAGAAGAAACACCATTTTTCAGCGCTCTCAGAAACCCTTCATAGATGTATACAAGGCCTTGTCCTCCGGAATCCACAACACCTACCTGCTTCAAAACCGGTAGCATATCCGGAGTTTGGGACAGGGTCTCCTTGGCTTTTGCCAATACTTGTTCCATCAATTCCACGACATCGTTGCTTCTGCGGGAAAAATAAACAGCATGCTTGGCAGCTTCCTTCGCTACCGTGAGGATTGTTCCCTCAACCGGTTTAACAACTGCTTTATAAGCCGCTTCTACACCTGTCTGCAGCGCAGTAGCAAACTGACTAGAGTTCAGTTCCGTATAAGGAGCTGCATAACGGCTGAAGCCGCGGAACAATTGGGACAAAATAACCCCGGAGTTCCCCCGGGCACCCATCAGGAGCCCTTTCGACAGTACACCAGCACTGTGCCCTAAAGATTCCGAATACTTGCTTTTCAGTTCGGCCACACCCGCAGTCATCGTCAAATTCATGTTCGTTCCCGTGTCGCCATCCGGCACCGGAAAAACATTCAGGGAATTGACGTGTTCTGCATGCAGCTGCAGTTGTTCCGCTCCGGCTAGAACCATCGCGGTAAATTCTGTTCCATTCAAAGAACGCTTACTCAATGAGAATTCCCCTTCCTGGCTTGATACAAATAACGCTTTAATTGTATGTTTTTTTGTTCTATTTCAGAGCCTTAAACCGATCATCGCCCAACAAATAATAGATATGCTATGATTAAATGAATTAGTCACAACGCTGGTGATGGGCTGGCTTCGCGTCTGACGAGCCTTCGGCAGCTTACTCTGCAAAGAGAGGGACATACCGATTAGCCCACCGTATTTCTTCGGAAATATTATGGACTAAATAACATTGTACTATAAGAAGAAAAAGAAATAAATGTTTTTAGGATAGTTGACGCAGCAATTTTTACTGTGATATTATATTTAAGTATTGTTTTATGCAGGGTTATGAAACAAGGAGGTGTAATCTATGTCTCGCAAATGTTATGTGACAGGTAAGAAACCAGGTACTGGTAACCACGTTTCCCACGCCAACAACCACAACAAACGTTCTTGGGGCGTAAACGTTCAGAAAGTTCGCATTCTGGTAGACGGCAAGCCAAAACGTGTATACGTTAGCACTCGCGCTTTGAAATCCGGTAAAGTGACTCGCGTATAATTAATCTATGCCCATACAAGCAGAAACGATTACGTCGTCCATGAGAAGGACGATGGCGTTTCTGCGAGAAATATAAGCCAAGTAATGGAAATATAATACTTTCTTATATTTTTAGAAAAACTTTCTTAATCTCCAGCTTTCTAAAGGGCTGCCCGGGACAAGGAAGTTTTTCTTTCGTTTAGATACATGTGACTAAACAAAAAGCACCCTGAACGCAGCAGGTGCTTTTTTTAATGCCTCTTTCCCGGTAACAGTCACGCCGTTGCTGTCCCGGGCGGAGGTTTTGTTATGCCGGGACAAGCTGTCAGCCTTTGTGAAACGTGTTCAAAATGGCCTTCACAAAACCTCCCAAAAACTTCGGCAGCTTGAACGTATAAAATTTCATGTCTCACCCTCCCCATCATTCTCATGCCTTCTAGGTTATTTTATGCACCAAGCCCATAGATGTGAACACGAACAAAAAAGGTTACATGAGAACCCAGCTCATGTAACCATATTTATGCGGGCAATCTTCGCCCTATGCATCAAGCTAACAGACTTACGTCTTAGAACTGCGCGCTCTTGCGAATCTCTGCGATAGCAGACGAGCGATCTGGCTTGCCAAAAACGGCGCTTCCAGCCACCAGTACGTCTGCACCGGCCTTCGTTACGAGCGGAGCCGTCTCGGCTGTTACACCGCCGTCTACCTCTATATGAATTCCCGGATTCGGGGAATTGGCAATCCATTCTCGCAGCTGCTCAATTTTCCGCACGGTGTGCTCGATGAAAGCTTGTCCGCCGAACCCGGGGTTAACGGTCATAACGAGCACCATATCCAGATCAGGCAGCACTTCCTGCAGGACATGGGCAGGAGTTCCCGGATTAATAGCTACACCAACCTTAACCCCGTGCTCCTTAATCAAATGAATGACACGGTGGAGATGTGGACAGGTTTCTGCATGAACAGTAATATAGTCAGCCCCAGCCAATGCGAAATCAGCGATATAACGTTCCGGCTGCTCAATCATCAAATGTACATCCAGTGGCAGTGTAGTGTGGGGTCTGATCGCCTGAACGATGGGAGGTCCAAGCGTAATATTAGGCACGAAATGGCCGTCCATCACGTCTACATGGATCCAGTCCGCTCCTCCCGCCTGTGCTTCTGCAATCTCATCACCAAGTTTGGCAAAATCCGCCGAAAGTATCGATGGCGCTATCTTAATCATAACGTTAGTACCTCCGCTTCTTGTCTTTCATTTCTGTAGAAAAATCCACATAGTGTTTATAACGGCTTTCTGCGATGTCTCCAGCTTCTTTAGCCTGAATGACCTGACAACCGGGTTCATGTGTATGACTACAGCCTCTGAACTTACAATTCTCAGCATAAGGAATGAACTCCCTGAAACAGCTGGACAACTCCTCTACGCCCAGTTCAAGAAAATCCAGCTGACTGAATCCCGGAGTATCGGCGACAAAACCCCCGTTATCCAGTTCTATCAACTCGACATGCCTTGTCGTATGACGTCCGCGACCAAGCCGCATACTGATCTCACTCGTCTCCAAAGACAGTCCAGGCATTAACGCATTGAGCAATGAGGATTTACCTACACCCGATTGACCGGAAAATACACTGATTTGTCCCGCGAGCCGTTCCTTGACTTCCTCAGTACCGACTCCCTGCAACGAACTCGTCACGATAACCTCGTAACCGATCTTCTCGTATATACGCTTTACTTCTTCCGTGGAGTCACCGGAATCATCGGCAAGATCCTGCTTCGTTAAACAGATTAGAGCCTTTAGATCAGAGTGCTCAATATGTACGAGGAATTTGTCCAACAGCAGCATGCTCATATCTGGTTCTTTTACTGAAAATAAAAGAACAGCTAAATGAACATTAGCTACTGGAGGACGTATTAATTGGGAAGACCGCGGAAGAATTTCTTCCACGGTCCCCTCCCCGTTCTCGGTCAAAGAGTACATTACACGATCTCCGACAAGCGGAGAAACACCTCTTTTTTTGAAAATTCCGCGGGCTCTGCATTGAACCGATGGGTCTTCCCCGGATACAACATTGCCTTCTCGCAGTGGTTTGACATAGTAATATCCGCTTAGTGCCTTAACAATCAGTCCTTCAAGCATATGCAGGCCTCACTTTCGGTAGTTTGATGTAAACTTATTACCTGCCTCATCCTGCGGCATCAATGTCATCGTGATTTTTCTTCGAATCCTTCATCTTATCGCCTTTCCCTTTACCCTCATTGGATGAGGCTGAGTCATCTTCATGACCGTTCTCTTCGCCCTGATCTACACCTTGTTCTGTCCCCTGATCTCCACCATTGTCTCCACTATTATCTCCACCATTATGTTCCTGTGAAGGATCAGTGGTGACAGGAACATCAGGCACAGGCGGTGCTTCAATCTCAGGCTGAGGCACAGTGCCGTTCTTCGCGTCGGTATATAGTACCGAATACGTATCAAGCGCACGGCCATCCCGGTAAATTTCTACCGAACCGTTTTTCTCCGGAGCCAGAAGGAGTTTCACCGGGATAATCTCTGTTGTGGTAATCGTGCGGCTTTCCCCTACCTGATTGTCACCTAACGCATCAGAGTATACGATACGAATCTGACTCTTCTCTCCCTCACGGTTAGGTGCCACCGGAACCTTAAAGGTATAGTTTAACGCTTCAGACGGATAACCCGAGCTTACTTTCAAGTTTTGTTCCGTTCCCGGTGTTGCAAGCGTGTTTGGATCATAAGGCCATTGTTCAATAACTAAGCCTTTTGACACGGTGAAGCTTGGCACTTCTTCCACCGTACCGATCTGAAGTCCGAGTGATCTGATCACACTTTCCGCTTCGCTTCGAGTTTTGCCGATCAGGTTTTGCATAGTCACAGATTGCTTGCCTTTACTTACAATCAGCCGGACTTGAACTGTGTCCGGATCAAATTCCTCATCTCTAGCCGGCAATTGGGAAATGATCTTGTCTGCCGGTACGCTGTCATCGTTCTCTTCTCTTATATCAATCCGGTCATCGCTCACCTTCTGGCCTTTCAGCATCTTGAGTGCCTCTTCAAGTGTTTTCCCGGTTAATTCCGGCATTTTACTTAATGGTTTGGCAGCTCCAACCGATAATTGAATAACTGAGCCTTCCTTGACGACGGCTCCTTCAGCCTTACTCTGTTCATACACAATACCTTCGTCCACACCCTGCTTGTATTGTCTGATCACATCGTTATCAACAACAAGGCCCAGTTCCTCCAGCGTACGAACAGCATTTTCTTCTGTCATTTTCACAACGCTAGGAATCGTGACCTCAGGCACAACCAGCATTTTATTCACATAAATGACTACACCAGTCAGAATACCCAGAAACAGTAGAACCAAACCGACTATAAGTGCTGATTTTTTCCATTTCTTCTTCGGGCTTCCGGCCTTAACTTCTTCCTCACCCGGTTCTTCATCCTCCGAATCATCGACGGGAGCAGCAGCAACATGATTACTAGGCTGCATCGTTTTGATAGCAGGCATCACACGGGTCTGATCCTCATCATCTTCGAAATCGACCTTAGGCTCATTCCGCCGGTTAGGCAGCAGACAAGTTTCCAGATCCTGCATCATTTCTTCCGCAGATTGATAACGCTCCTGCGGATTTTTGCGCATCGATTTCAGAATAACATTCTCCACACTTTGAGGAATAAGCGGGTTCACTTCCCTAGGCTCATCAAATTCCTCTTGAAGATGTTTAAGCGCCACACTGATCGGACTTTCTCCGAGAAACGGCAGACGTGCCGTCAGCATTTGATACAATACGATACCAAGAGAATAAAGATCCGACTTCTCTCCGGTAGCTACGCCCTTGGCATGTTCCGGGGAAAAGTAATGCACAGAACCCACAACAGAACCTGTCTGGGTAATCGTCGTAGAAGTTACAGCTCTCGCAATACCAAAATCCGTTACTTTTACACGACCGTTACGGCCGATTAAAATGTTATGGGGTTTGATATCACGATGAATGATCTGATTATGATGGGCATGATCCAGTGCATCACAAATTTGAGAAGCAATTCGTACCGCCTCGTCTACCTGAAGCGGTGCTCTCTCTTTGATGATTTCGTTAAGGTTGTTGCCCTCGATATATTCCATGACGATATAATGAACTTCATCCTCTTGACCAACATCATAAATGCTGACCACATTCGGATGCGACAATGACGCCGCAGATTGTGCCTCACGCCTGAAACGGCGGATAAATTCCTCGTCGTGCACAAACTGCTGCCGCAGCACTTTGATCGCTACGTTTCGGTTCAGTAAAATATCCTGTGCCTTGTAGACCAGCGCCATTCCACCGCCGCCGATTCGTTCTATGATCTTGTAACGACCAGCCAATTCATGTCCGATCATGAATTCCACCCCTTTGTACGTTGCCCAGCACCTTCTTCTTGATGTTCAAACAGGGCGACAGTAATGTTATCGTCGCCTCCGGCGAGAAGTGCCAGTTGAAGCAGGCGGTCTGCTTTTTCCTCCAGAGGAATTTCAAGTGAGCCGACAATTTGTCCTATCCGGTCTCTTCTAACCGGATTACTTAGCCCGTCACTGCATAACAACAGCACCTCTCCCGCCTCAATGGCTACCTGGCTCAATTCAACAGATACATCTATATCTGTTCCTAGCGCCCGTATTAGCACATTTTTACGCGGATGAGACTCTAATTCCTCCTCGGTAATCTGACCGCTTTTAAACAGTTCATTGACCAGTGTGTGATCATCTGTCAGCCGGATCACTTGACCTGTTGAGATTTTATATGCCCGGCTATCACCGATATGCCCGATATAACCTTCATAGCCCTGAAGCAGCACAGCTACAATGGTCGTTCCCATGTTGTGCAGCCGCTCATCGGCGGAAGCTTCCTGATATATCACTTCATTGGCATGCAGGATGGCGTCGCTTAACGCTGCCCGAATGCCGTCCATGGACATATCCGGTTCCAGGGAAGATAAGTCTTCAGCCACGGTCTGAACCGCGAGCCTGCTGGCGGTGTCCCCTGCAAGGTGACCCCCCATGCCGTCGGCAACAATGCCAAGTGTATAGCCATGCTCCAAATGACGGATCAGGACAGAATCCTCATTCACCTGCCGAACCCGTCCGACATGGCTGACATGAACCGTATTGATCAAATTATTCTCACCTCAACTCCATATGCTTAGCCCGAAGCTGACCGCAAGCGGCAGCAATATCGTGACCCTGTTCACGGCGGATGGTTACATTAACACCCTTATCTGCGAGCGTACGTTGAAATTTGAAAATATCGTTGCGCGACGTGCGGACATACTTCCGTTCCGGCACGTGGTTGACCGGGATCAGGTTTACGTAGCAATTCATGTCTTTAATTACGTCTGCCAGCTCTTCCGCATGCTCAGCCTGGTCATTGACACCGCCGATCAAGGCATACTCAAACGTAATACGGCGTCCTGTCTTAGCCTGGTAATACCGAAGAGCTTCGATGACATCATCGAATGGATAACGCCGATTGACCGGCATCAGCTTGGAACGAAGCGTATCGTTCGGCGCATGGATAGATATCGCCAGGTTGATTTGAGTGTTTTCCTCGGCAAACTTATAGATGTTAGGTACGATACCGCTTGTCGACACCGTAATATGGCGCTGACCAATGTTCAGCCCTTTCTCATGAATCATGGTCCGCAGAAACTTCATCGTTGCTTCATAATTCTCGAACGGTTCCCCGGTGCCCATAATGACAATACTGCTGACGCGCTCCCCTTTCTTATCAAGAATCTTCTGTGCTTGAACGACTTGGGCAACGATCTCGCCGGATGTTAAATCCCGTTTCAACCCACCCAAGGTAGAAGCACAAAACGTACAGCCAATTCGGCAGCCAACCTGAGTTGTCACGCAAATGCTGTTACCGTAGTTATGTTTCATAATAACGGTCTCGATCGCATGATCGTCATGCAGTCCGAACAGAAATTTGACTGTACCGTCCTTTGATTCGAACTTGGTAATTTCTTTCAAAGTTACGAAACTGAATTGCTCCTCCAGTTTTTGACGCAGATCTTTAGAAAGATTTGTCATCTCTTCGAAGGAATCTACGCGTTTAACATACAGCCAATCATATATTTGGGAACCGCGGAATGCGGGTTCTCCATTGTCCTGAGCCCATGCTTGAAGCTCCTCAAGCGAAAAATCGTATATAAAGGGGTTCATCTCATTCCACCTGTCTTTTTCATTCATATGCATCTCTTTTCTCATTCTTCCTATTCTAACATAAATAAAAGAGACGGTAAAAGAGAAAACCCGCCAGTAAGGCGGGCCATTCCTATTGTCCTGCAAACAAAGCCTCTTAAGAGAGCCTGCGAAGTCTCACAATATAAAATCCGTCACTGTGGAAATGCTGCGGAAGGATCTGTACGCCCCCACCTCGAGGAAGTGCATTCTTCAATGCCCGGCTCATACTACCAGCTTCATCATCAGCAACCTCAAAGTTTGGATTGTCGGCCAAAAACGCGGCAACCGTCCCTTCGTTCTCTCCAGGTTCGATTGTACACGTACTGTATACAAGTACTCCACCGGGTCGAACGAGACCGGATACCGATTGCAACAATTCACGCTGCAGCTTTGCAATTTCTTGAATATCCTCAGGCGTCTTGGCCCACTTCAGATCCGGCTTCCGCCGGATCACACCAAGCCCTGAGCAAGGTGCATCCAACAAAATGCGGTCGAAGGATCCGAGCTCGTAGTTCTTCACTAAATCCAGCGCATTGCCTGTAACCGTCATAATACTGTCCAGACCCAGCCGCTCCGCCTGCTCGGATATGAGCTTCTGTTTATGGGAATGCAGGTCATTGGCTATGACGGAACCTTCATCCTTCATGATTTCGCTCATATGAGCCGTCTTGCCGCCTGGGGCGGCGCAGCAGTCCAACACTCTCATGCCGGGGGCCGGATGAACAGCCTCGGCGACCAGCATCGAGCTCTCATCCTGGATGGAGATCATTCCGTCACGATACCAGTCTGTATGGGCCATATTTCCACCGCTTCTTACGATAATTCCATAAGGACTCAGTTGTGAGGGTACCGCCTCAAGACCGCTGTTGATCATCTCTTCCAACATGCCCTCACGGCTGATCATCGTTGTATTGACCCGGACACTAACGGCAGGCGGCTCATTATTAGCTTCGCAAATCGCTTCAGCCGTATCCTCGCCATATTGTTCGATCCAGCGCTCCACAAGCCATTTCGGATGGGAATGACGGAGAGAAATTCGATCCACTGCGGGCAAGTTATCAGGAACAACCAGCTCATCCTTTTGTCGGAGTATACTTCGCAGCACACCATTGACCATGCCTGATATACCCTGATGACCGCGCCGCTTCGCCAGGTTAACAGCCTCGCTGACAACAGCATGCTCCGGAATCCGATCCAGATACACAATCTGATACAGACTCAGCCGCAACAGCGCTCTTACCCAGGGCTGCAGCTTGGCTGTACCTTTCTTAACAAACCGGTCAAGAAAATAATCCAAGGTGTTTAGGCGGGATATCGTTCCGTATACAAGCTCCGTTGCAAGCCCGGCGTCACCCTTTTCGAGAGAAGCCTTCTGAAGGGCCGTATTGAGCAGCAGATTGCTGTACGCCCCTTCCTGCTCCACCTGTGTCAGAACATTCATAGCCAGTTCCCTGGCTGATAATGTACGCCCCCTGGAAGAAGTGTTTCCTCGTCCGCTCACGTCAGCACCGTCCCGGGCGTCATGCTTGTCCCACGGCTAAACTGTGCAGCATCCATCGCTTTTTTACCGCTCGGCTGGACCGATAACATTGTTAGGAAGCCGTCGCCAGTCTTCACCACAATACCCTTCTCGCTTAGGTCGAGCACCGTTCCAGGAATGGCTTTCCCTGAAGCGGAGCTTCCGTTCCCGGGAGCTTCAGCTGCCCATACCTTGAACACCTCATCGTTCCAAAGGGTAAATCCACCGGAAAATGGAACAAGACCTCGTATCTGGTTGTAGATTTCCCGAGACGTGCGGGTCCAATCGATCTTCTCATCTTCACGCGACAAGTTCGGGGCATACGTTGCCTCCTCATCGTTCTGAGGAACTGCCTGCACCTTGCCGCCCGTCAGGGACGGAAGCTGCTCCTTCAGAAGTGAAGCTCCAGCGATGCTGAGTTTCTCAAACATCGTTCCGGCGGTGTCATCATCCTGGATCGGAACTTCCACGCGGGCAATCATATCCCCCGTATCAAGGCCTTCAGCCATATACATTAACGTAATCCCTGTAACCTTCTCCCCGTTGATGATACAACGCTGGATGGGAGCTCCTCCCCGATACTTAGGGAGGAGTGAGCCATGGACGTTCAAACAGCCGAGCGAAGGCATATCTAGCACAGCTTTCGGCAAAATTTGCCCATACGCTGCCGTAACAATCATATCCGGCTCATATTTTGAGAGCTCAGCTATCGCTTCCGGGCTGCGAAGGCGTTGCGGCTGCAGCACAGGAATGCCATGACGCAAAGCCGCTTCTTTTACAGGGGTAGGTGTAAGCACCTTTTTCCGCCCCTGCGGTCGGTCCGGCTGCGTTACGACTGCCGTAATGTTGTAGCCTTCAGCTACGAGCATGTCGAGACTGGGCACGGCGAACGCAGGGGTACCCATAAATACGATATTCATCGATCTTCCAGCTCCCTCCGTGGAGGCAGGTTCGGATCATATTCGTACACCCGTTCCGCGATGTCTGTAAACAGAACCCCGTTCAGATGGTCTATTTCATGCTGAAAAGCACGGGCTAGCAGACCCGTTGCCGTCACGATCAGTTCATTTCCTTCGCGATCAAGCCCCTTCACCTTTACCTGCTCGGCACGGCGCACATCACCGTTCCATCCAGGGATGCTTAGGCAGCCTTCAGGTCCGAACTGCTCACCTTCACTTTCCAGAATTTCCGGGTTCATCATCTTGATCAACCCATGCTCATCCCCAGCATCTACCACGATAAGACGTTTTAATATGCCTACCTGAGGTGCAGCAAGACCAACGCCATCCGCATCATACATGGTATCCGCCATATCATCCAGCAGCTTCTGAACGTTTGGCGTTACTTTTGTAACTTCTTTGGCCTTTTTGTGCAGTACCTCGTCCGGTTCCTTAACAATAATACGTATTGCCATCATGACACCTTCCTCACGCTTTTCATTCAATATATGCTGTATTACATTAACATTTGCGGGTCCACGTCAATGCTAATTTGCAGTTTCGTGTCACGCACCGAATCCTGTAGCTCCTCAGCCACCTGCCTGACAAGCGAGACAGCATCCATCGTCCCACGCCATTTTATCATACATTGGAATCTGTATCTATTTTTTAGCCTTGGAATAGGCGATGCTACGGGCCCCAGAACATCCAGGGCGTCAGCGGCAAAGCGGTCCAGACTACCGAACCAGCCTCTCCGGTCCGCCCTTCCCTTCAAATCTGCCGCATAATTTTCCGCGATACGGACAAGCAGCGGCAGCTGCTCATGCGATAGTGTCACCAGAATAAGCCTGCAATATGGAGGATAATGCAGCGCCTTGCGGTGCTTGAGCTCATCCTTAACGAATGTCAGATAGTCGTGTCCGCTCGCATGAATAATCGAATAATGCTCGGGCGTATAGGATTGAATGACAACCTCCCCCGGAAGCTGATGGCGGCCTGCACGGCCGGCAACCTGGGTTAATAGCTGGAACGTTTTCTCAGCTGCTCTGAAATCTGGCAGGTTTAGTGCCGAATCCGCTGTAATGACACCGACAAGCGTTACATCCGGAAAATCAAGGCCTTTGGCTACCATCTGGGTACCGAGCAGAACGTCCGCTTTTTTATCCCTGAACTGCTTAAGCAGCTTTTCATGCGAACCCTTCTCTGTCGTCGTATCCACATCCATCCGGATCACCCTGATTCCCGGAAACAGTTTGGCAAGCTCTTCCTCAACACGTTGGGTCCCGGTTCCGAAATAACGGATATGCTCGCTTCCACAGTCCGGACATACTTCCGGAGCTTGCTGCGCATATCCACAGTAGTGACAACGAAGATTGTTCGATTTCTGATGGTATGTTAGTGAAATATCGCATTCGGGACAGCCTGCCACGTACCCGCAGCTGCGGCACATCACAAACGTAGAGTATCCGCGCCGGTTAAGCAGCAGCACCGTCTGTTCTCCACGCTCCAGCCGGATCGCAATCGCCTCATGAAGAGGACGGCTAAACATGGAGCGATTACCTTCCTTCAACTCTTCACGCATATCAACAATAGTAACTTCTGGCAGCCGATTGCCTAACGCACGTGTCGGCATTTCCAGCAGTTCTGGTGCAAAATCCTCCTGGGATTGCGATCTAGCAGCATGATAGCTCTCCAGCGAAGGGGTAGCCGAGCCCAAAATTACGGCTGCGCCTGTTTCTGATGCCCGCCGAATCGCCACATCTCTGGCGTGATACTTCGGCGTTTCTTCCTGTTTATAAGAGGTCTCATGCTCCTCATCCATAATGATCAATCCAAGGCGGTCAAAAGGTGCAAAAATAGCCGAACGCGCTCCAACGACTACCGAAGCACGGCCTTCATGAATTTTTCTCCACTCGTCATAACGCTCACCGTCCGAAAGCCGGCTGTGCATCACGGCAACCAGATCTCCAAAACGTCCTTTAAATCGTTCAACCATCTGAGGTGTAAGTGAGATTTCCGGAACAAGCACGATCGCTTGCCGTTCCTGCTCCAGGCATCGCTGGATACTCTGAAGATAGATTTCCGTCTTCCCACTCCCAGTGACCCCGTGTAATAGAAAGACGCTATGCCGGCGCTCATCCAGCTTATAAACAATTCGTCTGTACACCTGCTGCTGCTCTTGTGTAAGAACAAGCGGTTCGCTCGGTTTAAAATCCCGGCCTTTATAAGGATCCCGGAATACTTCCATATCCTCGATCCGGATATACCCTTTATCAGCAAGAGCTTTAACGGTTCCGGCTGTCACCCCGAGAGCAGACAATACTTCTTTCATTGCTATAGGAAGGAATGATTCCATTTCTATGATATATGCGAGAACTTCTTTTTGGCGCTGGGCTTTTGCCGGAAATGACGCTAGCGCTTCCTGCGCCTCTGCAACTTCTACAGCCAATTCCACGGCTTTCATCGTTTTTTTCTGCAGCTTGTCCTTAATCTGCTGATGCTCAAGCAGTAGCCCCCGTGCCAGCAAGGCTTTGATCTGGTCTGAGTCATTCGGAAAAGCCCGGTTTACTTGCTCTAATGTGACTTCACCACGTTGTTTAACAAAATCCAAAACCGCTTGCTCCACTTCATTTTCGGGAAGCACGGCAAACAGGCCGTCTTCCGGCCCGCGATCATCCTCATCAGGATTTCCGAGTGTAATATAACGCTCCGCTTTACCTTTAAGCGCTGTTGGAAGCATGGACTGCAGTGCCGTGATTTGACGGCACGCATAACGCTCCTTCATCCACTCGCTGAGCTTAATCAACGCCGGGGACAATGGAGGAGCGAAGTCCAGAACTTCCTGGATTGGCTTCATTTTGGCATAATCCATCTCGGGACGCGGATGCAGAGACACAACGAAGCCTTGCAGTGTCCGGTGTCCGAAAGGGACACCTACCCGGCTTCCAACCTCAACCCACGGCCGAAGCCGTTCTGGGATCAGATAATCAAACGGCCGATCGGTGTCCTTGGACGGAACGTCCACAATCACTCTGGCCATTTCCATCAAGATTCCCCCCTTGCCATTCGCTCAGCTGCCAAAGTAAGCAGGCGCAGAGCCACATCCTCCTTAGACATGAGCGGAAGATGAAGTGCGAGCCCTTCCGAGTCGAATATTTGCACACTATTCGTATCTGTTCCAAATCCGACGCCGGATTTTGTTACGTCATTCGCTACGATAAGATCGCAGTTTTTACGACGCAGCTTGTCCATCGCATACTGTTCCACCAAATTGGTTTCAGCAGCGAATCCGATCAGAAACTGTGACTTTTTGGATTTGCCCATGGTCTCCAGAATATCTGTCGTTTTGACCAGCTCCAGTGTCATGGTCTCTCCCTGCTTTTTCAGCTTCGAGGAGGCTGCTTTCATCGGCCGATAGTCGGCTACCGCGGCAGCTTTGACGATCAGGTCACTGTCATCGAACTCCCGCATGACAGCTTCATACATGTCCTGTGCTGATTCCACTCGCTCCGTCTTTACACCCTCCGGAAGAGATACATCGGTATGAGCTGCGATCAAATGGACGTCCGCACCCATATCTTTTGCCGCCTTGGCTATCGCAAAGCCCATTTTGCCAGATGAATCATTTGTAATGTAACGCACCGGATCAATGCGTTCGATCGTTCCGCCTGCGGTTACGACTACCTTTTTACCTGACAAAATCCCATCTGCCCTATCTTTTCCAGAAAGCACTGGGTCCATTTCCTGCTGTTTAAAAAATCTTTCCACCACTTCAACAATACTTTCCGGCTCTTCCATACGACCTTTGCCGACATAGCCGCAAGCGAGTAGACCCTCACCAGGCTCGATCATCGACACTCCGCGGGAAACTAATGTCTCCATGTTCGCTACAACCGCGGGATGTGTATACATATGCACATTCATTGCCGGGGAAATCATAACTGGTGCCGTGGTTGCCAGAAGTGTGGTCGTAAGCATATCATCGGCAAGGCCGTTTGCCATTTTGCCTATAACATTGGCCGTAGCCGGAGCTACCAATACCAAGTCGGCCAGATCTGCCAGATGAATATGGGATACGACAGAAGGCTCACGCTCATCAAACGTATCGCTGTATACCGGATTTTTAGTAAGCGACTGCAGTGTTAGCTCAGTAATAAACTGCTTGGCCGAGGACGTCATAATCACATGCACATCGGCCCCCTTTTGGACGAGTCTGCTACACAGCGTAGCGGCTTTGTACGCCGCAATGCCGCCCGTGACTCCAAGCACAATAACTTTACCGTTTAACATAACTGCTCCCCCCGCTTTATGTATTAAAACAACAAAGAAGCAAAGCTTATATTGTAAACCCGCTTCTGAAAGAATATAAGCCTAGTATAAATGAAATCTTATACTAGCTTATATTCTCAAAAAAATAACAACCTTTCGGTTGTCACATTTTTGTATAGCATCTTATTAAAATGTCAGGAAGCTTACTCTTCGCCCCGCTCAACGCGGATGAGATCACCGTAAATTTCCTCCAGAGCAACACCCACATGTTTATGGGATTTCGGGTTTTTCAGCTCACTGTTCTCACCTTCGCGCAGCTGACGTGCACGGCGGGAAGCCGCGACAACGAGCGAGTACTTACTGTCCACTTTGTTCATCATTTCATCGATGGAAGGATATAGCATAGTTTCAAAGCACCTCATTTTCATATACTAAATTATCTCTCACTGTCAAAAAGAAAGCTAATGATCTCACTTCACGACTTTACAGTGTTCGGCAATAATAATAGATTCTATTCGTTTGCATGCGTGATTGATTTCGTCATTGACAACCGCATAATCATAATGTCGTATCAATTCCATTTCATCAACCGCTACAGACATCCGGTGATCTATCGTAGCCTGATTTTCCGTGCCGCGCCCAACAATACGGTCCTTCAATTCATCCAAAGACGGTGGGGTCAGGAAAATAAATATCCCCTCAGGGAACTTCTCCTTAACCTTCAACGCACCTTGCACTTCAATCTCCAGAATAATATCCTTACCGTTTGCTATGGTCTCTTCCACAAAATCGCGCGGAGTACCGTAATAATTACCGACATACTCCGCAAATTCCAAGAGCTGATCATTCTCGATCATGGAGTGAAACTGTTCACGTTCCTTGAAAAAATAGTTAACACCGTCCACTTCACCCATACGCGGTTTGCGCGTTGTGGCTGAAACCGAGTATACCAGATCCGGAACTAAACTGCGCAGTGCGCTGCATACCGTTCCTTTACCTACACCGGACGGACCGGACAATACAATTAATAATCCCTTTGTAGACATAATACTCCCCATCTTTATTCGTCGTTGTCATCATCTTTGCTGGATAAACGGTGAGCAACCGTCTCCGGTTGCACAGCCGACAAAATGACATGATCGCTGTCCGTTATGATCACAGCCCTGGTCCGGCGGCCGTAAGTGGCATCAATCAGCATATGACGATCCCTTGCTTCTTGAATAATCCGCTTAATCGGAGCTGATTCGGGGCTTACGATCGAAATGATACGATTGGCCGATACGATATTCCCGAAGCCAATATTAATGAGTTTGATTGCCATATTGCGGTTGCTCCCCCTATACATTTGACTCTATTTGCCGAATAAGCCTGCTTATTCTACATTTGCGGCTTGTTCACGAATCTTCTCCAGTTCCGCTTTCATTTCGACAACACGGTTTACCAGAGTCAGATGATTGGCTTTCGATCCAATCGTATTGACTTCCCTGTTCATTTCCTGGATCAGAAAATCCAGTTTGCGTCCCGTAGGCCCCTTCTGATGCAAAAGCTGTCTGCATTGATTGAAGTGGCTATGCAGACGAATCAATTCCTCATCAATATTGGAGCGCTCCGCAAACATAGCGACTTCCATTCCAAATATATGTTCATCGAAAGTCAACGAGCCGTCGTTCAAGACCTCCAAGCGCTGACGCAGGCGTGTCCGGTATTCAGCTGTGACGGTCGGAGCAAGGCTCACCATCTCTGTCTGCAAAGACTGAAGGCGTTCAATCCGCTGCTCCATATCTTGGGCTAAATGAGATCCTTCTGCACTGCGCATTTGCATCAGTCCATCCAGAGCGCTGTCAAGTCCGCCGCATAACATTTCGCCCCATTGCTGGCGCTTATCTTCGCCCGGCTGCTCACTTCGGCTGATCAGAACTTCAGGCAATGAAAGAATGTCACTAATTGTTGGCTTCCCTTCAATGCCGTAGCTTCCTAATTCATCCGCGGCTTTCAAATAAGCCTTAACCATGGCATGATTAAGGACCGCCGAGGAGTTCTCGCCGTCGCTTTCTTTATTAATGTAAACATCGATCCGCCCACGTCCGATGCGGGACTGTACGGTCCTTCTTAGAGAATCTTCAAAGCAAGCCCATTCACGCGGCATCCGAAATAAAACTTCGCAATACCGGTGATTCACTGACTTCACTTCAAAGGTAACCGTATAACCCTCAAATTTGATGGCGGATTGACCAAATCCGGTCATACTTAATGACATCGGAATCACATCCATTATACTATTGTAATTGATAACTATTAATGAAACAAGGGGGACAATCGGCGGCCGGATAACTCCCATACGTATTCCGTCAGCTGGGCCGTCATCTCATAAAACATAAACGGAGTCATCAGATATATGCCTTTAAAATGCTCGGCTGCGACATCCAATAGTTCTTTCCCAATTTTCACTCCCATAACCCGGCCCTCTTCACCTTCAAGCCCAGCCATTCGTCCACGCACTTCGTCGGACAACTGGATACCAGGCACTTCATTATGAAGATACTCTGCATTCCTACCGCTTGCCAATGGCATAATCCCAATAAAAATTGGAATGTCCAGATGCTTGGTGGCTTCCCTCAACCTTACGATGAGTTCCGGATCATACACCGGCTGAGTCATCACATAGTCTGCACCGCTAGCTATTTTTTTCTCCAGTCGTTGCACCGCTTTATCAAGATTCCTTACATTCGGATTAAACGCTGCCCCAACAACGAACTTTGCCCTCTGCTTCAGAGGCTTGCCCGAGAAAGCTACGCCCTCGTTCAGCTGCTTGATCATCCGTATAATTTCAAAGGAGGTCAGATCATAAACAGAGCTGGAACCCGGTAAATCTCCGAACCGGGCAGGATCGCCTGTGACAGCCAGCACATGATCAATTCCCAGTGCATCAAAGCCCATCATATGGGACTGCGTTCCAATCAGGTTTCGGTCCCGGCAAGCGATGTGGATCAAAGGCCGTAGACCGGTACGGCTATGAACAAGATGGCCAAGTGCCATATTGCTCATCCGGGTGACAGCCAGCGAATTGTCAGCCATCGTCAGCGCGTCTGCTCCCGCTCTTTTTAACGCTTCAGCGCCCTTCATGAATTTTGTAATATCCAGATCACGAGGCGGGTCCAGTTCGACAATGACCGTATGCCGTTCCTTTACAAGATCGACAAGTGTAGGTTCGCCGCTTCGTTCCACTCCTAGTTCCTGATCCAGATGTTCATGCAGCACGATCCGGTCTCGGTCCGAGTCTTCATTAGAAGGCTCCGGCAGAGGAGACGGAATGTAGTTCATAAGAGCAGATGAAATCTCGGCGATATGTGCCGGTGTCGTCCCACAGCAGCCCCCGATAATTCGGGCCCCCATGTCAGCAAACTTCACCGCCATTTTCCCGAAGTATTCAGGACTGGCTCCGTAACGGTATTCGCCGTCTACATAATCGGCAATCCCCGCGTTAGGAAATACCGAAGCTGGAAGAGTCTTAACTCCCTGCAGCGTCTCCAAGGCACGCAGTATTCCATTCGGTCCGGTACGGCAGTTGAATCCGAATACATCCGCACCTTCCTGAGAAACAATGCGGAACGCTTCAGTCATCGTATGTCCATCAAGTGTTCTGGCGATATCTTCCACAGCAAACTGAGCGATGATTGGCAGATCACTTACCTTCCGCATCTGAGATAGTGCCAGCAGCATTTCCTCTACGTCGTAAAAGGTCTCCAGTACAATACCGTCCACTCCCTCGGTCAGAAGTGAATGAATCTGCTGTTCAAAGTATCTTTTCAGCTCATCGGTCGATATATTGTTCCGCTTCCCTCCACGTATGGAGCCAATGGCACCGACAACGTATCCGTCCTTGCCAGCAGCTTCACGAGCAATGCGCACGCCTGCCCGGTTTATCTCATCTACTTTCGATTCAAGACCATACTTCGAAAGTTTATCGTAGTTCGCAGAAAACGTGTTGCTCTCAAGTATCTGGGCACCAGCTTCTATGTACTGGCGATGTACATCTCCTATGACTTCCGGGGAGGTCAGATTCAACTCCTCATAGGATATCCCTACCGGAAAACCTTTTTGATATAAGAAAGTACCCATCGCTCCGTCCCCGATTAGTACCTTGCTTCCCCAAGCTTGCCGCAGATCCGGTCTCATTGTACTTCCCCCTACCTGACTATAGTTTCATATTAATGTATCATAAATACTTCCCAAAGATAAAGAGCAAGAAGAAACGCTTTTGGTTATCCTTTATTAAGGATGAAGAGCGTTTCTTCGAGAAATATTGAATGATTTATACGTACGTGAACCATATAAAATAAATTTCCATCCCGATATTACTGTACCCCTTCAGCCGCAGTTACCGGAATCTCTCCTTCATATACCATCTCAGCCGGACCTGTCATATATACATGGTTATCATTCTTATCCCATTCAATGAACAAATCACCACCTTTAAGTGAGATGACAGCAGCCCGATCCGTATTGCCGTTCAGCACCGACGCTATCAAAGTTGCGCATGCACCGGTCCCGCAAGCCAGCGTAGGTCCGGCACCTCGCTCCCACACACGCATATCTACATAATCCCGCGCCTTTACGGTAGCAAACTCAACGTTGATCTTTTTCGGAAAAAACGAGTGACCTTCTAGCTTCGGTCCCCATACCGACAGGTCAAAGTGAACAGCATCATCTACATAAATCACGCAGTGGGGATTGCCCATCGACACAGCTGTAAAGCTGAATTGCCGTCCGTCCACCTCGATCGGATGATTCACTACCAGGTTGTGATCCAGCGTAGTAGGAACCTTCAACCCTTCAAGTATTGGCTCTCCCATATCTACCCTTACGCTTCGGACCTGACTCCCATCCATTTTGAGACTGACTTTCTGTACGCCTGCCCCTAGCGTTTCAATCGTGACCTCGCTGCCATTGACATATCCGTGATCGTAGACGTATTTAGCCACACAACGAATGGCATTTCCGCATTGCTCGGCTTCAGAGCCGTCAGAATTCATGATTCGCATCTTAAAATCGGCTTTATCAGAAGGCAAAATATATACGAGTCCGTCGGCCCCTATTCCGAAAAATCGGTTGCACCATTTTACAGCTAGTTCTGCAGCATTAATCGGTAGATCCTTCTCGCCGTATACGATAATAAAATCATTTCCAAGTCCGTGCATTTTAGTGAATAACATAAGAAAACCCATCTCCTCTGCAGCTGCTAATGGAAATCAGCATACCGCAGCAAGACGGATTTTCAAATTTATTTTATGCCGAAAAATTTGCACTTTTCGTCATCATATCGCGACGGCTACGGTGACGCTTACCGCCCCATACGCTGCCTGCACCCATCAAGAATGTTGGAATACCAGCACCAACAAGCGTGATTGCCCATTCTCTCAGTCCCAGCGGAACCGTTTTAAAGATTGGCTGCAGAGCTTCGATGTACATAACACCCAGCATGAGCAGTACGGAAGACAGCACGGCTAATACCAGATATTTGTTCTGAAGCGGATTCCGGTGGAAAATGGACCGTGAGCTCCGGCAGTCGAACACGTGAATCAACTGAGCCATGACCAGGGTGGCAAATGCGACTGACTGCGCCTTAGCTAGCTGCCCTGCCTGATCCGGTGCCGTCCGCAGCGTAAGCCAGAAGGCTCCCAATGTACACAGACCGATCAGCACACCGCGGCTAATAATTTTCCACCCGAGACGTCTTGCAAATATGTTTTCCTTGGCTCCACGCGGCTTATGCTCCATTAAGTCTTTCTCAGGTTGATCCACTCCAAGCGCCATGGCAGGAAGGCCGTCGGTTACAAGATTCACCCATAAAATCTGAATCGGTACGAGTGGTAGCGGCAGACCCATCATCATAGCAAAAAGCATCGTCAATATTTCGCCGACATTAGAGGCGAGAAGATACCGAATAAACTTACGGATATTTTCGTATATGTTCCGTCCTTCTTCAATCGCGGCTATGATGGTGGAGAAGTTATCGTCGCTCAGTACTAGCGCTGAGGCTTCTTTGGTCACATCTGTACCCGTAATCCCCATGGCTATGCCGATATCCGATGCCTTGATCGCAGGAGCATCGTTGACACCGTCTCCAGTCATTGCAACCACATGTCCCTTTCGCTGGAGCGACTTTACAATTCTCAGCTTATGCTCAGGCGAGACCCGGGCATATACGTATGTCTTATCGACCATCGCATCCAGTTGCTTGTCATCAAGACAAGACAGTTCCTGCCCGGTCATCGAGAGTCCATTTCGTGGCATAATTCCGAGCTGATTCGCGATAGCTTCCGCTGTGGTACGGTGATCTCCCGTAATCATAACCGTCTTAATTCCCGCCCGGCGACATGTTGTGATCGCATCCCGAACCTCACGACGCGGAGGATCAATCATACCGGTCAGCCCCGTAAAGATAAGCTGACATTCAGCCTCTCGTTCAGATTCCGGCTTATCGTGAGAACGAAGATCCCGATATGCCAACCCAAGTACGCGCAATGCAGAAGAAGCCATGGATTCGTTGGCCTCCAGCACCTTTTGCCGGAGCGTTCCGGTCAAAGGTACGACATTGCCTTCCCACAAAATATAAGTACAAGCATCCAACAGCACATCAGGCGCCCCTTTAGTGCATAGCAAGCGTCCGCCTTGGTGACTGACAATGACAGACATCAATTTGCGTTCGGAGTCGAACGGGAATTCCTTATCACGCTGGTAAGAAGCAGCGAGTGTACTCTGGCCAAGCCCCATTTTTGCGGAAAGTGTCAGCAGCGCTCCTTCTGTCGGATCGCCTTTGAGTTCCCAACTGACAGGCTGCGGCTCTTCTTTGTTCTTACGTTTTGAACTTGTTCCTTCAGACGTATTCTCATAAATTTCGGCATTGTTACACAGTCCGCCAATCTGCAGAAGTCTCCGTAAACCTTGATCTGCTCGAAGTTCAACGGGTTTTCCGTCCTTCAGAATTTGACCAGATGGCTCATAGCCTTGTCCCGTAACTTCCAGCATCCGGCCACCAATCCAGGCGCGGGTTACCGTCATTTTATTTTGCGTCAACGTACCGGTTTTGTCCGAACAGATGACGGAAGCGCAGCCTAGCGTTTCAACCGATGGGAGTTTTCTTACGATAGCTTTACGTTTAATCATCCGCTGCACACCAAGCGCCAACGCTATGGTCACGATGGCCGGAAGACCTTCAGGAATCGCGGCAACCGCGAGGCTGACTCCTGCCAGAAACATACCTGTCGCAGGCTGGCCATGCAAAATTCCTGCAACAACAACCAGAACAGTAAGCGCAAGTGAGACGCCGATCAGTATTTTGCCAAGTTGCTCCAAACGATGCTGTAGCGGAGTTTCCTGGGAATCGGTATTTTGAATCAAATCTGCGATTTTGCCCATCTCGGTGTCCATCCCTGTACGGATGACCATTCCCTTTGCTGTTCCGCGGGATACCATCGTGCCCATGTACCCGATATTTTTTAGGTCTCCAAGCGGCACATCATGCTCTGAAATAGGCTCCGAATGTTTGTTCACGGGCAGCGATTCACCGGTTAACGCCGATTCTTCCACACTGCAGCTGCTTGTCTTCAGCCAGCGGACATCCGCTGGAATCCGGTCGCCGCTTTCTACCAGAATAATATCTCCCGGAACCAATCCTTTTGCCGCAATATGGATTACTTTTCCGTCCCGCAGCACTTTGGAAGTAGGCGCTGACAGCTGTTTCAATGCCCGAAGTGAGCGCTCAGCCCGAAATTCTTGTACAAAGCCGAGCACTCCATTAATTAAAATGATGGCGATGATGGTCACGGCATCCAGGTATTCCCCAAGCAGACCAGATACCAACGTGGCACCAAGGAGCACGAGCACCATGAAGTCCTTGAATTGATTCAACAACAGTGTAAAAGGAGATATTTTCTTGCCCTCGGACAGTTCATTCAACCCGCTGGTTTTCCGTCTTTCCCCTGCTTCCTCTTCCATGAGGCCCTGCTGCGGGTGCACTCGCAGCACCTGCTGCAGTTCATCAACATCCATCTGGTGCCATAACTTTTGTTCCATGCTTCCTTTCCCTCCCGGTTGTTTCTCCAGTTCCGGCGGACGACAGCTTTTCCACCTCTCAACGTAAATGTATTCGGACAGGACCATAAATATCACAGCCTGGCCCTTAAGTTTTTACCCGAAGTATGGCATCATAGAGAAGAAAACAAGAAGGGTAACGTAACAGATAGGAGAATGACGAATGGCATTGGACGGTATCGTAACACGGGCGATTGTGAATGAGCTTAAAGCTTATCGGGGCGCCCGGATCAGTAAAATATATCAACCGAACGAACGGGACATTGTGCTCCACATCCGATCACAGAACGGAAACGCCAAGATTTTGCTTTCCGCAAATCCGACGTATCCCCGGGTGCACCTGACGGAAGAGAACTTTCTCAACCCGCCCGAAGCCCCGATGTTCTGTATGCTGATGCGCAAACATTGTGAGAGCGGAATTATCGAGGAAATCAAACAGATTGGCATGGAGCGGATCATCCACATCCGTATCCGGCAGCGGGATGAACTTGGAGATATTTCCTCCAAAACGATCATCATTGAACTTATGGGCCGTCACAGTAACATCATCCTGCTGGATCATTCCACAGGAACCATACTCGACGGAATCCATCACGTTACACCAGCAATCAGCAGCTACCGGATCATTATGCCGGGGGTAGCTTACACCGAACCTCCGCAGCAGAATAAGCTGAATCCGCTGGAGACCGTGCAGGAACAGTTCCGGGAATCTTGTCTGCTCAGTTCAGATGATCCTATCGCGTGGCTGGTAGATTCATTTAGCGGAATGAGTCCTCTTGCAGCACAGGAGATTGCCCATCGGGCCGGTTATACGACTGGTGGAGATCCTTCCGGTACTGAGAAAGACTGCGGCGGGTTATGGAACGCTTTTTCCGAAATCATGACCGAAGTCGCAAACCACCGCTACACCCCCGTGAGCGGAGTGAACACCAAAGGAAAATTGGTATTCTCCGTCATCCCGCTCACAATGCTTCCAGGGCAAACAGAGCATTACGATACCGCTAGCAAATGTCTGGAAGATTACTACGGCGACAAAGCTCAGCGGGATACCGTTAAGCAAAAGGTAAGCGATCTGCTCCGTTTCCTGCAAAACGAGCGTTCAAAAAACATCAAGAAGCTCGATAAGCTGCATGAAGATCTGGAAGAAGCAGGGGACGCTGACCGTTACCGCATTTCCGGCGAACTGCTATTCGCTTCACTGCACAGTATCCAAAAGGGTGACAAACAAGCAGAACTGCTTAATTATTACGACGAGGATCAGCAGATGATCACCATCCAACTTGATCCGCTGCTGTCTCCGTCCGATAACGCACAGCGTTACTTCAAGAAGTACAACAAATACAAAAATAGCCTAGCCGTTATCGATGAACAGCTCATCAAGACCCGTGAGGAGATCAGTTATATTGAAAACCTACTGCAACAGTTGGCTCACGCCTCACTGAACGATATTGACGAGATCCGGGAAGAGCTGATCCAGCAAGGTTACCTACGCGACCGCAGCCGCAAGACACGAAAGAAGAAAAAGAATGACAAGCCTACACTGCACATGTACACTTCATCGGAAGGAATCGAGCTGTACGTAGGCAAAAACAACTTGCAAAATGAATATGTCACGAACCGTCTGGCCTCGTCGAATGACACCTGGCTTCATACAAAAGATATTCCCGGTTCACACGTGGTCATCCGCAGCGACAGTTTCGGGGAAAACACATTGCAGGAAGCTGCCCAATTGGCCGCCTATTACAGTCAAGCCAAAGAATCCAGCAGCGTGCCCGTTGATTACACGCTAATCCGTCATGTTCGTAAACCAAGCGGTTCAAAACCCGGTTTTGTTATCTATGATCACCAGAAGACGCTATTTGTGACACCGGATGCACAGCTCATCAAGAGCCTGCCGAATGTTATCAAAAACCAGAGAAATTAATAGTCGGTTGTCTGTTGTAAGACGCTGCGAGTACTTCGTGTATGACCACTTCAAAAAAAGAAATCTCTCATCAAATTACGGAGAGGTCTCTTCTGTACATTCAATGTACCATGGACCACAAAATTCAATCAGGCCATCTGAGGTGGTCATTCCACCGTCGAATAGACAACAATAAAAGGCTATCATGCAGCGACTGCTTCTCGGTATTTAACCATGAAGCGGTCGTTTAGTTTTTCCAGAATCTATAATGATTGTATAAATCCTGATAGTCTCAGCTTTAAGCTCCTTGGATACACCTTTTTTTCACACCGAACTTCAAACAAAAAAATCCCCTCCGGTCAACAACGTAGATTCATCTTAACAGATGACCTTTTTCGTTGTTAACCTTGAGGGAGTAATACCAAGGATCATTCTTAGGTGCCTGATTATTATGCGATTCACGGTGCTTTTTCTTAAAAAAATTTGTGGGCGGGAAAAAGTCAGCCCACCTCATCGCCCAACCTCCCCCTTGCAATCCGAAGGGACGCGTGTATGAAAGGAATGGAATCGGCTATTTGGGAGAAAGGGTATGCTCGCTAAGTGAGGTGAAGATCACTAAAGTTAGAGGATCCCCATCTTTTAGATGGTTGCTGGAGACTTTCATGGAATCAAAGGATGGTTTTCTTTATGTTTTTTAAGTGGCAAACACGTAGCAGCGGAAAGGACGAAACGATTTCGGAGAAGCGGTAGCGGTAAAAGCTTTCCGAAGGAAAGCTCGCATCGAAAGCATACGCTCTTTGCTCCCGAATTTCTTCCGTCAAGGAATAATTCAAGAAATTCGGGGGCAACAGCGATTGAAGGAACGATTCGTACTTGTAGCGCCTTACAACGCAGATCCAGTTGAACCTTAGATCCATTGAAGACAACCTCTCAGCATTACAACTGACATGATCTCTAACTACGGGCCTATCCCCGCGCAGCCTTCAACTTCTCCAGCACATCTTCAGGCACAGAGCGATTGCCAATATCCCCATGAAACACAGCTCCCTGCCGCTCACCGTGATAATCGGAGCCTGCCGTCACGATCAAACCAAATTCTTCAGCTATTGCCCCATAACGGCGCTCTTCCTCTGGTCCATGATCCGAGTGGAACACTTCAATACCCGATGGACGGGCCTCCTTAATAATTTCCCTTACAAGTCCGTCATCATCATACAGACCCGGATGTGCCAATACCGGCGTTCCGCCAGCCTCTCTTATCCACGAACACGCTTCCTGAGGAGAAATGCGAGGCTGAGCAGCGTAGGCAAGACCTCCGTGCGCCAGGTAACGGTCAAATGCATCACGCATATTCAATGCGAATCCTTTTCGCACGAGTGTGTCTGCTATATGAGGACGGCCAATGCTTTCATCCGGCTTCAAATCCCGATCAAGGCCTGAAATAACCTCTTCCATCGTTATTTCAATACCAAGACTTTGCAGATTACGAATGATTTTCTCGTTGCGCTCATTTCTCGTATTACGCAGATTAGACAGACGGTTCAGAAAATCTTTATCTTCTGTATCTACGTAATATCCAAGAATATGAATGTCCTTACCACCTGCCATGGTGCTAATCTCCACGCCGGGGACAACTGTCATCCCGTAACGATTACCCGCTTCGAGAGCCTCTTGAACACCAGAAACCGTGTCATGATCAGTTATCGCCACAGCGTATAGACCTTTTTCGTACGCAAGGCGTACGTTCTCAGAAGGCTCGTTCATCCCGTCCGAAGCCAGCGTATGTGTATGAAGATCGCAGCCTTTTTTTCTAGCCATTGATGGCGGTTGTTGACCCGAATCCATCCTCACAACTCCTTCCACATCATTTATTCTCTATTCTACCGAACTTTCCGGATCCATACAAAAAGAGCATCCGTGCTTTCGCACACATGCTCTATTTCCGTTTACGGCTGTTTTTTATTAAGGTCATACGCCGGGAGTGACGTAACCAGGAATAATAGGATTTTAGATCCCGGAGTTCAATCGTCTCAGACATCCGTCCGAGAAAAGTCACAATAATCATCCGATGCAACGGGTTTCCGATTAGATCACGTTCGTGTTCCAGCTCTGAAAATTCCGCAACTACGACGAGATCATCATCAATAAGATACACGTCCTGCTCGTTTCTGTAATAAGGCACAATGCGATCCTGTTTCAAACATTCCCACATCCAGGCCCCAATCTCCTCATGAGGAGTATCGTGATGTTCCACCCGATCCGTGTACCGGCTTTTGGCATGATTTGTTATGACGATGTCTGCAATTTTCTTGTCATTTAACGTAATGTAAAACGGTTCGTAGGTGCTCCACCGCTCTGTCCCTTTGTCGCGCATGGATTATCACTCTCCACCCAATGGGTCTTTATGTCTATGTATATATACCCAACATATTACATCATTCCTTAATTATGCACAAGTCAGAAACTTTTTTCTTTGTGAATAGTTCTTGAAAATTAAAAACACAGTTTTCCATGGATTCCAAAAGTTCTATTTTCCTACAAAAAAAACGGCCTCGCGGCCGCTTGTATATTGCATATTCAAATTATCGGCAAGACCCGGGGCTAACCGGAGAAGTTCATTCATGGTCCGAAAAAATTGGTCTTGTCAGGCTCGTTACTGCTGTATTCCGTCTTAATCTCGTTCCGGTACGAACGCTCGATTTTACGGACGTAGGAAAGTCTGCGAATATTCTTGACTGTCTCGTCCGCACGTTCAGCGTTAACGTACATTACAACATATTGCATTCGTCGTGAAATATAGTGCACACTACCGTATTTCTCAAGGTTTCTTGCTGCTTTCACATCACTTACCCAAATAATATAACCGGTTCGTTCCGCCAACATCCTGGTCTCGCCTCTCTTTCATCTCTATCTATTACCGCTCAGATCAGCCACACTGGCAGCCGCCGCCACTTCCGCACCCTTTTTTCGGAAGAGCATTATTGCTTGGTACTTTAATGGTGTCCGACACCGAAAATGCGATTTTCTCAGACATATTAAAGAGCAGATCATCCAAATTCTTCTCAGCAAGCTTAAAGCGTACAACGGCTTCAAAAGCCTCCAGCTCCGCTTCTACCGCACTAACTTCATCTTTGGCTGAATGATAGTTAGGGTGGAAATGACCGAACCGCTGGGTTTCGTTGAACAATTCCTTCTTGGCTTCAAGTTTACTAACCAGGGCCTGGATTCCAAGATCGTTCTCAACAGCCTGTTTCCAATATAGATAATCCGCCACCTCGACGGATGCATTAATCATGTCGCCCAATTCATAGGCGTAGGTGAGCACCTCGGCCATATCAACCGTGTTCAATTCCGATACGCTCATGATCTCATCCCACTTCTTTATAGATTAGTCCGCCCAAAAGGTGGACTTCTTTATCATAGCATAACGAACGCTGCTTAAGAAGAGGGAAACTGCAGTTGAACACCGCCAAAATAATTGAAAGGATGCTGATTAGAACTGCTTATTCCATAGAGAAACGGACGTCCGCCTCAGAATTGACCCGGCACAATCAGTCTCATCTTCTGCCATCCGCCTTCACTCAGCTCAATCTGTTCCGGCTTCTCCGAGTCTGATGAATATATCAGCCCAGATACCCTCCATGGATTACGGAACAGCCGTTTCGGTATAAATTCGGCTTTTTTATTTTCCATACCAAGCTCCACCTTAACCTTCCAATCCAGCGCCTGCTCCATGATTTGCTTAGCTGTTGTACCATGATAACTGCGCCAATCCCTTGTCCACATGACAGGAATCTTTGCAAGTCCGGGAAACAAATCCTGCTTGTCCGGTATTTCGGAATCCGGCTGAAAATAATGCTCATTCCTTCCGCTATATACAAGACCCGAGGATTTGAAATGATCGTAATCCCCTTTTCGGTAAAGGCTGTCCGTTCTTTCTGCTTCTGCTTGCCGGGGTTCCTCTAGCTCCCATTGGCCGGCGGTTTGATCAAAACCGCCAATCTGGCGTTTAGGCGGGAGTCCTGCAACCGTAAGAATTTTTCTAATTTCGGTTACATGTTCGGGCTTTACGGCAAAATACAGGGGGCCCAGTCGATGAATCAACTCCGTCAATTTGGGATGAGCCGCGATCTGATCGCCTTCTTCCACCGTTTCACACTGCAGTACAGTTAGTTCCGCAAATGAAGTTCTGCCTACTTCACGTCCCCACTGTGCGAGAGCCGCCGCCACATTGTCAGGTACACCAGAGAGCGCCTGACTGGCAACAAAACCAGCCACCTGTTCCGGGTTCATCCCCAGATCAGCTGCAAGCGCAACAGATCCTTTGGTAAGACGGTAAACCGACATATGGTCATCGGATACACGTTCTGCACACTGGGCCAAGCTCCAACGTACTGAGAAGGGGGTATCCGGCGGCACCATAACTTCATAGTCCGGCTGAATAAATAAGTATCCTGCAGCAGAAACAGTCTTGTCGTCGATCTCGCCTTTGAGAAGTCGTCCAGCAGGGATTTTCCACCGGATCAACAAATGTTCGTCATTACTTGTGCCTACATCAGCCCAGCCTGCCCCTGCCAGAAAACGGAGCCATGCCTTTCCTTCATCATACAGTTCATTCCTGCGCTCCTGCATCTCAATACCTGCAGCCGTCATTTCGTCCAGCAGGCGGTCCACATCATACCAGACCTCTTCTCTAAAGTCTTTATGACACAACACTTGGCGAAAATGCTGACTTTCCGGATTCGTTCGACCGTATCTTTCCATAATGCTCTGAAAGAGGAGACTATTCATCTGCTCAAGTGACAGGTCGAGCCATTCTTGAAGTGCATCCTCCTTTAACACAAGGGCGTGACTCTCCTTGGTTAGCAACCCCAGACTAAGGAGCAGGTCGAGCAGCACGGCAGCACGTGGAGGGTAGGCATCCGAATGGGCATACTGCAGCCCGATGGCGGCAATATCCGATCCTGTAAGGCCCTCAGGTTCATCCAGCTTTTGAATATGCTTTTTATGTACTGTACCTTTTAAAGTTAGCGGAAAACCACCATTCTTCGCACCGTACACCAACGCATTAAACACATCCAGAGCCAATCCCGGCTTCGCCTCAAACGACAGAGCCGCCGCAGGAACTTCCTCCAGAGCCTGGGATGGTGTAAAAAAAGCTTCCTGCACAAACAGCAGTCTTTCCGAGGGAATGAAGTATAATCGCTCACCCCAGGCTTTCTTGACTGCTTTCACCCATCCGCCTTGCCTGAGACCCAAAAAGGCAGTCAGCACTTCAGCTCCGCTAAGTGGCCGGATATCAAGAGAAAGCAACTTTTCCTCATCAAATACCTGACCAGCAAAAGAAATCCAAATCCGATACAATACGCTTTGTTCCGATGTTGATAATTGGCGGGGTGACCTGTCTTGAATATCCATCATGTCGTACCTGCTGCCTCCTTTCCGGGTTCAGTGCCGTCCTCGAAAGCTTGAGAACCCTTATTTCCGATAGAAGGCTCCGTCACGGTCCGATACTGATAGCCCTGCTCAATAAGAAACAGTTGCCTGCGAAGTGCGAATACCTCTTCCCGGCTATCCTGTGAAACGAGCGCGTAGAAGTATGCCTTGTTATCGCCAGCCTTCGGACGAAGAATACGACCAAGCCTCTGTGCCTCTTCCTGTCTTGAACCAAAGCTGCCGGATATTTCAATGGCCACCGAAGCATCCGGCAAATCCACTGCAAAATTAGCTACTTTGGAGACGACAAGAATTCGCTGATCTCCTCTCCTGAAAGCAGCATACAGCTCGTTGCGCTGGTGTTGTGGCATTTGACCCGAGATGAGCGGAATTTCCAGCTCCCTGGAGATCGCCTCCAGTTGGTCCAGATATTGTCCTATAATGAGAGTCTGAGCACTGGAATGACGCTCCATTAGCCTCTCTACTACGTCCATCTTCGCAGGATTTTCCGATGCCAGACGATACTGCTCGCGGGTGCCGGCATAGCGGCATTGTTCCTTCAGGCTGTCTGTCATGGGTACCCTCACTTCCACACAATCCACGGCGGCAATCCAGCCTTTTTCTTCGAGCGTCTTCCAAGGCATTTCATAACGCTTTGGGCCGATCAAGGAGAACACATCATGCTCCCGACCATCTTCTCTGATCAATGTTGCCGTTAAACCGAGTCGCCGGGTTGCCTGAATGTCTGCGGTTGCCCGAAACACAGGTGCAGGAAGCAAGTGAACCTCATCATATATAATCAGTCCCCAATTTCTTTCGTTGAACAATTTCATATGGCGGAGCTCGTCCTCTTTGTTCTGGCGATGAGTCAGTATTTGATATGTGGCCACCGTCACCGGCCGTACCTCTTTACGCTGACCCGTATACTCCCCGATATCGGAAGATTGGAGTGAAGTCTTCTCCTGCAGCTCCGCGATCCATTGCCGGACCGAGGTCGTATTGGACGTCAGAATCAGTGTCTCGCATTGAAGCTCCCGCATCGTCGCCATACCGATGACGGTCTTTCCTGCGCCGCAAGGAAGCACGAGTACACCGCTTCCCCCTTTTCCTCCACTATCCCGAAACGCTTCCGCCGCCTCCTGCTGATAATCACGTAGGCGGAAAGATGTACGATTACTTTGACCGTGCTTTGTTTCTCCTGAAGTCTCATCCGCCTTGTACAGCCTGTTTGTTCCAAGTCTGCCGGAGCCTTCTACCTCATACGCTTCACCTTGCCAATGAATCCGAAGAAACTGTCCATCCTGATATCCGGCGTAATCCATCACGGGGTACCCAAGACGCGTCAGCTCCTGCTTCAGCATCCCTCTTCGTTCCGAGGGAACCTCCGCGACCGTATTCGTCAAAAAGGTTAGTCCAGCCATAGATAAGGAGGGCTGCAGTTTAATCTCATGCATAAGTTCTTCATCTTCACATCGGAGGATAAGCGACTCTTCACGTTCTGGATGTTTCAATAGCGTGAGCTGTCCGTATCTTGATACAAGCTGTAAAATTTCCTCTAGCAGGACAGAAGGCACGTCGAAGCGGGATAGTGACTGAAGGCTTCCGCATATTTGTTCGGCATTCCATCCCGATGCTACTGCGTTCCACAAAGACAAAGGAGTAATCCGGTATGTATGAAAAGAGGGCGGACTTTTAACCAAATCAGCATATCGTGACAACTGTTCACGGGCTTCTTTAAAACCGGAATGCTCCACTTCCAAGAGGATCGTCCGGTCTCGCTGGACAATGCACGGTTTGTCTTTTATCAATTGTATTCCTCCTTGGCTATTCCTATAGATTTGGCTGTATTCGCAAAAAGAAGCTCATCTCCGTCTGAAAACGGATCTGAACTTCCCCAAGTTCACTGTTCCCAATTTATCCCGGTTCCATGCGGTGCTTGAAACGCTTGAACTCTCTTAAACCTCTCAGGTCATCCTTGAGCAAACTCATCTTGATAGGAGCGCACCATTTCGATCATCAGCTTTAGCCCGTGCAGCATCGCATCCTCGTCGAAATCAAATCTTGGGTGATGATGAGGATAGACAGCGTCCTTTTCTGGATTCCCCGCTCCCACAAACATAAAGCATCCCGGTATTTCACGCAAATAGTAAGCAAAATCCTCAGCTGGCATGATTTTAGGAGAAAGATGAACCTGATTCTCTCCAAAAATGCGCGGAGCCGTCCGGAAAAAGCGCTCTGCTTCATTCTCATCATTCACAACCGCGGGATAACCGCTGAGATATTCAATCGCGGTTTCGGTTCCGTATGCTTCGGCTGTCATCCGAGTGATCGACTCTAATCGGGTACGAATAAGCTTACGTGTATCTTCATCAAATGTTCGGACTGTTCCGGTAATCCGGCATCGGTCGGCAATCACATTTTGAGCAGAACCGCCTTCGATGGTTCCTACCGTGACGACTGCCGGCTGCAGCGGGTCGACCGACCGGCTGACAATGGTCTGCAGCTGCATAACGAGAGCAGAACCTGCCACGACTGCATCAGCGGTCACGTGGGGCATCCCACCGTGTCCGCCCCGTCCGATAATGTCGATAAAGAACTCATCCGCAGCTGCCATTACAGGGCCGGGCGTGCTTGCTGCCGTCCCAAGCTTAAGCGGTGTCCATAAGTGCAAGCCGTAAATGACATCCGCTCCGTTTAGTACGCCTGCTTCAATCATTCCCAGGGCGCCACCAGGGCACGCCTCTTCCGCTGGCTGAAACATAAACCGGATTTCTCCACGGACCGTCTCCTGAATTTGCCGGAAGTAAGAAGCAGCTGCCAGAAGGATAGACGTATGTCCGTCATGACCACAGGCGTGCATTACACCTGTTACAGTGGATTTGTACTCACAACTCTTCTCATCCTGAATCGGCAGTGCGTCCATATCCGCACGAAGCACGATCGTCTTTCCCGGCTGCCCTCCTGTTAGAACCGCCATCACTCCATGACCACCCATTCCCGTGGTTACTTCGTAACCCATTTCACGTAAACGTGCCTCGACAAAAGCGGATGTCTTCTCTTCCTGAAAAGACACTTCAGGGTGCATATGTAAATAACGCCGCCATTCCACCATTTTCGGAAACAGCTGTTCCAAGTATACTTGCTCGTTCATATCAATCATCCTTCCCCCCGCCTGAACGGCTCAATCTAGCCTCAGCAATCCATGAAGTGTACACAACACGCGCGCATGTCCCAGCATTTCTTATCTCTTAAAATAAAATTGCACTTGCCTATTAACGAGCGAGGCCATGTGGTAAGCGCTTCCTACATATTGGATTTCACCGCACAATACGCCCGCTTCTTCCTCACAAGAACTTTCATTAATTTTATTGTAGCAGAAAAAAGACGGCCTACATATTCTTATTATCAAAATATTCCTTCTGTTTACATTCCGTCTCTTCTTGTAACAACAACACGCCCGACCTTACGATTGGCGGGCTATCAGGCTTGCACAAGTTCTTGAAAAATACTATCATATTTAAAGAACTTTGTAGGGACTAATTAAGGAGGTTATTAACGCCATGATTTTTGAGAATACGGGCTTGGACGGCTTAAAAAGTGAATTGGCTTATCTCGATGAAAGTGCCGAGAAGGTAGGCTTTATCCGCTGGCAGTGGGAGTACTACCGCGCTACATATGATTTGAAAATTGAAGATAAGAAGAGCGATGCAGAATACTTCCTTCGCATCAATACCCGCGCTGTGGAAGGAAAACTGGAGAAACCCGACACCGTGCTTCAAATTGAAGCCGTTTACTTGGGAAAAGCCACATTCCCGCATGGTCTGGAATATGACACTCCGGCTCCGCAGCCTATTCTGAACGTTGCCACGAAGAAATTGCAAGAACTAAAATTGCTGCTGGAAGCGTAACGGTAATGTTATGAAAACAAACAAACCACAGCCCAAGAGAGGGACGCCGGATTTCCAGCTGCTGATCCTTACCTTGCTGTTGGTGGGATTCGGATTGCTCATGGTGTTCAGTTCCAGCTCCAGCTTGACCGTCTTTAGCCAGAAATGGGGACACGACCCGCTTTATTTCACCAAACGTCAACTTATTTTTGCGATTGTCGGTACCTTTGTGATGCTGGTCGCGATGAACATCAATTACAAGAAGTACAAAAAGCTATTTATACCCGTTTTTTTCTTATCGTTAATCATGCTGATCCTTGTTGTAGTCGTCGGAAAAACTACCAACGGTGCTTCCAGTTGGTTTCATCTTGGTCAACTAGGCATTCAGCCGACAGAATTAGCCAAGATCGCCACGATTATATATTTGGCTGCACTGATAACGAAGAAAGGGGAAAGGATCCGTCAATGGAAGGGCGGTTTATTCCCGGTTTTGATTATCGTAGGGGTTGTTGCTGGTCTGATCATGCTTCAGCCCGATTTAGGTTCTACCTTTATCCTTGTGGCCACTTGCGGACTTATTATCTATGCCGGCGGGGCAAGCATGAAGCATATTACGGTATGTATTTCGCTTGTCGCGCTCGGACTCGCTTTGACAATCGGAGTCGGCTCCCTATTCGAATCTTTCTCGGGCAGAGATGAGCAGCAGGCGGCAAGCAGTAACTACAAAGTCGGCCGGATTGAGGCTTACTTCGATCCCTTTAAGGACCAATCCGGTACAGGATATAACCTGGTCCAATCCCTCATTTCCATCGGCCAGGGGGGTGTAACCGGGGCAGGATATGGTGAAGGCGTGCAGAAACTTCATTACTTGCCTAACCCGTACAACGACTTTATCTTTTCCGTTATCGGGGAAGAATTCGGGTTTATAGGTACCTCGATATTTTTAATGATTTATCTGTATTTTATATGGAGGGGAGTTATCGTTGCTCTCCGCTGTCCAGATCCTTTCGGAACACTTACCGGCATAGGGATTATGGGTCTCATCGCTATTCAGGCGTTTATCAATATTGGCGGAGTAACCAACACCATACCAATTACGGGTGTAACTCTTCCATTCATCAGCTACGGTGGATCTTCCCTAATGGTTATGATGCTCGCTATGGGAATCATGCTTAGCATCTCTAGAGAAAGCAACCGTCCCGAGAAGGAAGAACATGTAAAATCCGTCATTAAAAAAGACTACCGGGCAACCCGGTAGTCTTTTTTGGTTCATATTTCCTTATTCTGATTGGCCTATTTCGTGCGATTCGGAATGTCATCAATCTCATCGTCCTTGAAAGCGACGCCTTCGACTTTGACATTAACTTCGACAACTCGAAGTCCTGTCATGCTCTCTACAGCTTCACGTACGTTCTGCTGAAGCATACGGCACACTTCATGTATCGGTGTCTCATACAGCACAATAATGCGCAGGTCAATCGCTGCTTCAAGTTGGCCTACCTCCACTGTCACACCTTTTTGTACATTTTTACCGCTAAGCCGTTTCGCCCAGCCCTCAGACAATCCACCGGACATTGCTGCGATCCCTGGAGTCTCCAAGGCAGCCATTCCGGCGATTTTCGAGACGACATCATCCGATATCCGAATCAAACCGTTATCCAGTTGAAGTTGTTCCGCCATGTCAAATCCTCCTTCATCCTCATTATCCGTTATTGTAAATCCTAACAGGCCTAAAAAGCAAATGCTGGTTAACACTTGCGTTTATTTTAGTCAAAGTTTGGGGTATATTGTAAAAGAATATTCAATATTTCACATACCTAAAGGTAGGTGTACGCTTTGAAAAAGTGGTTAAGTCCCGCACTGTTAGTCATTACATTCCTGCTGAGCGCAGCAGGACACTTCTTAGGTTGGAATTTTACGCTGCAATTCATTTTGTCGGCCGTCTCGGTTATTTTTGTCGCAGGATTTCTCGGAAAAGCAACAGAAAGCGTCGCTCACTATGCCGGACAGCGGCTCGGAGGTTTCCTGAATGCGACCTTCGGTAATGCTGCCGAACTCATCATCGCCATCCTTTTGGTAAGGCAAGGGCTATACGATATGGTAAAAGCCAGTATCACTGGTTCTATTATCGGCAACCTGCTGCTCGTTCTCGGACTCAGCCTATTTGCAGGCGGTCTGAAATTCAAAATCCAGAAATTCAACGTCACACTGGCCGGACTGAATGGTTCCCTAATGATATTAGGTATTATCGCGCTATTCATCCCCGCTGTATTTCTGAATACCCACTCTATTACGGAATCAGACACAAAATTTCTGAGCCTGATTGTGGCCGGTATTCTCATTGTCGCTTATCTCGCGTGGCTCCTGTTCTCCATGATCACACACAAAAGCTATTTAGCTGATGTCAGCGACAGTGGTGATCAAGAGCTTCCGAATGAACACGGTCCTACATGGTCCAAAGGACGCTCTATCACTTATCTTATCGTGGCCACCGTTATGGTCGCCTTTGTCAGTGAATGGCTTGTCGGGGTTCTGGAACCCGTCAGTCATGAATACGGGCTTAGTGAGCTGTTTGTCGGTGCATTCCTCGTAGCGATTATCGGTAACGCCGCAGAACATAGTGCAGCCATTATGCTCGCTATGAAGAATAAAATCGGTGCAGCCGTTGAAATTGCAGTCGGCAGCAGTCTCCAAATCGCCTTGTTTGTAGCCCCTGTCCTGGTTTTCATCAGCTTTTTTATGGGTAATACAATGGATATCGTATTTACGACCATCGAGCTCGTGGCGATTGGTGTGGCTGTCTTTATCGCTAAATCGATCACACAGGACGGCGCGACTAACTGGTACGAAGGGCTTATGCTTCTTGCAGTCTACGTCATCCTTGGTTTCTCTTTTTATCTCGTATAGAGCCCTGTTGTTTCGCTCGTTTTCAAATAAATAAAAGACGCGTCATACTGAGTCTTCCTCCGTATAACGCGTCTTTTGTATTTTAACCGCCTCAATTTAAAAAAACGCATGCCGACACTCCCTCGCGCGCATGCGTTTCTATGTATCGCCTGTACTGGACAGGCTATTCGGCTTGGTTCATGGCTTCATATAACAGAGCCAGATTACGTTCCAGCTTGCTGAGCAGTTGTTTCCCCGTCACTTCCGGAAGAAGCCCGGCACGGACAGCAAAATCAACTTCTCTTGAAAATCCGTACATTTGGGTATCCAGCACTTCCTCATAGAGAGGGCAGTAACGGGTTGCCAGATTCTCCATCTGCACTTCAATGAGCTTTTGAATTTTATCTGCATCTTCATGTAGAAGACTGATTGCTTTAAGGTGAAGCTGTTCTTGCAAATCAGATGAAGTCATGATCTTCCCCCCTATGTTAATATCACTGCACGGTTACTACATCTAATATTAGACGAAATCGCAAGTCAATACAAGGACCAGTTCAAAAGTACTCCTCAATGATATAAAAACATCCTTCCGTTTAGGGAAGGATGTTTTTCGCTGAATTTATTCAGCAACCACTTTTACATTCAAGCCATGTTTTGTAAATACGTCGATCATCGCTTTTTTTGCTTCGTCGGCATCAGAGCCGTGAACGTGTAGCTCATAGCTCTGGTGGCTCACCAATGTTGTGAACAAGCCCAGAATGCTCTTTACATCGATGTACTTGTTCTCAGCCTGCAAAACAATAGAAGATGAGAACTGGCCTGCTGTCTGAGAAATGTCTACAACGATTGCATTGTTATTGGACATACGAATCCCTCCGTAACTTTAAGATGTAAAGAAATGCAGTTTATTTCTCCTTCATGATACATTGAATCCGTTTTCTTATGCAACTATATTTCATTTTATTTCAGATTTTCAGGGTTTAGTCCCTCAAGTTCAGGAATCACGAACATACCATCTTTACGGATCAGCACGTCATCAAAATAGATTTCCCCACCGCCATATTCCGGACGTTGGATCAATACAAGATCCCAGTGGATGGAAGAACGGTTGCCGTTGTCCGTCACATCATAGGCTTGACCAGGTGTAAAATGAAGACTTCCAGCGATCTTCTCATCAAACAGAATATCTTTCATTGGTGTTAGAATATACGGGTTGAAACCGATCGCGAATTCACCGATATAACGGGCGCCTTCATCGGAATCCAGAATTTCGTTTATCCGGGCCGTATCACTGCTCGTTGCTTCTACAATTTTACCGTTCTCGAAACGGAATTTAATATTTTCAAAAGTGACTCCGTTATACAGCGTCGGAGAGTTGTAAGAAATCGTTCCATTAACAGAATCACGAACCGGCGCAGTGTACACTTCTCCATCAGGTATGTTCTTCTGGCCAGAGCATTTTTCAGCTCCAATCCCCTTAATCGAAAAGCTAAGGTCTGTTCCAGGACCAACAATACGGACCTTGTCGGTCTTTCTCATCAGTTCCGCCAAAGGATCCTGTGCACGATCCATCTTGGAGTAATCCAGGTTGCATACGTCGAAGTAGAAGTCTTCAAAGGCTTCTGTGCTAGTGTTAGCCAGCTGTGCCATGCTCGCATTCGGATAACGGAGAACTACCCATTTCGTGCGTTTCACACGCTCTTCACTATGTACAGGATGCGAGTACAGGGAGTTGTACAGCTTCATGTTCTCTTCCGGGACATCGGACAGATCGTTTACATTCTCTCCTGCACGGATGCCGATATAACAGTCCATCTGTTTCATCCGGTTCAAGTCCAGTTCAGCCCACAGTGTAAGCTGCTCTTTCGTAGCATTCTTCAGCATTGCACGCTGTACCGTTCTATCGGTCAGCTGGACAAAAGGATGACCTCCCTTTTTCCCAACTTCTTCGATAATGGCATTAAGCAGATCACGTTCTGAGCCGATCATCTCGATCAGCACGTTCTCACCTGGCTGCATATCTACCGAATAACCAACCAGGTTTTCGGCTAATTTCTGAATTCTTGGATCACGCATTCATATAACCTCCTTGAGCTGATTTGCCTGCTTGTTCTCAATTGAACAGCGGTAAATTCATTATTATATTGTATCACGGTAAAAGGTGTGACGTCAGCCGTCACCGGAAAATTATCGAAATTCCGAAAAGCTGATATCTGACATCATCGTTTCATCCTGCTTACGCACGGAAGGGCCTTTAAAAGAAATTTTACGCTCTGAGGACAGTTTTTGGGGCAGGTATGATTTCTTGTTTACTGTCAAATGAAAAACGGTGGAAACATCTGTATTTGAAACCAACCGGGTTAACTCCTGATTCTCCCTCTCCCACACAGCTTGAAGTCTCTCTCGTGCCTTAGCGTTATCTGAGTAGAGTACGTCGCCCTTTTGGTCCATACGATTGCGAAGTTGCTTCATTTGCCCGTTCAGCGCTTCACTTAGCATCTTCCGGGAAGCTTCAGGAGCCAGCTCAATCCGGAGTACTTTGGTACCACGCGCTGCACCATACTCCTCAGTTACTTTTTTGTCGGCTTCACCGATGTATCGAAGCTGTTCCAAGGGATTCAACCCTAACATCCAGTCACCATTCGAGTAGCCGGAGGCAAGAGGCCGCCAAGCTCCCTTCTCATATTTCATCTTCCCCTTCAAACCGTCCATGCTCATACTTCCAGCGGAATAGGTTGAGGCTGTAGACGAAGAAGGGGGCGATTTTGAAGTCGTTAGGGTGAGCAGGTTATGATTCTGAAGCTGACCTTCAAAAGCGACCGTCTGCTTAAAAATACCGCTGTCCACGTTTCGAATCGCCACATCTCCTTTAAACGTAAAATTATCCACTCCTTCCAACCCGGCAACTGCCCGATTAAAAGATTGTTCAGCAGAAAGCTGCTCCATTCCGCAGCCCTGTACACAGAGTGTCAAGCTCAGCCAAAACAGCATATTGCGAAAGCGTAAAATAGTTCTGTATCCTATCATCATGATCAGCCTTTCGTATATTCATCCCTCTTAGGCTAACCGTCCCTTTCCCATTTATACAAAAAAAAGCCCATCGGCATTTACAGCCGATAGGCTTCCTTTATTCCTCCGAAGTATCGGTTTTTTCAACCACAATCCGGTTTCGCCCGCCGTTCTTAGCTTCGTAAAGCGCCATATCCGCACGGTAAAAAAGAGATTCAACACTAATTCTGTCATGCATCCAGTTCCATTCTGATATGCCGCAGGAGACGGTCACTCTCGGCTCTGTCTCTTCCGCAACCCTTAAACGTATGCGCTCAGCCACCTGAAGTGCCTGCTCAATACCTAAGCCGGGAAGGTAAACCGCGAGTTCTTCCCCACCCCACCTGGCAGCAATGTCACTTTGCCGAATAGACGTTTTCACGATGCCGCTGACCTGCTTTAATATTTTATCGCCACGCTGGTGCCCAAAAGTATCGTTCACCTGCTTGAACTGGTCAATATCGACCACGATTAGCGAGCCACAAAAATCACGGCTCTGGCACTCATGTATAGCTTCATCGAGATAATGCCGGGCATAAAGCTCTGTCAGCATGTCCCGATTCGCCATCCGTCTTACCTCCGCATGTAGGGAAGCATTCCCTACCGCGAGCCCAATGTGGCTCGTTAACGCTTGAAGCAGACGGTAGTTATCATAAGAAAAATAATGTTTTTTTCTGTGGGTCAACAATATAACACCCTGTGTTTCCCCATTTACGGTCAGAGGTGTCGCGATAATTGAATTGGATCCAGTCGTTTCCATCAGCTTGGATACCGCAGGACGTTCTTCCATGTAATCCGCCAGGATCAGAGGCTCCTTTGAATGATATACCAACCCTCCCAGGCCATAATCTTTCTCGAACACTTCTTTAGCCAGCCACGGGGCATTGCACGACATGACCTCCAGTCCACTTAGCTCCTCGTTATAACCCAGAATACAGCAATACTCTGCGGCCAGTATTTTACGCAGTTCCTCATTGGCAAACTGATAAATGTCCGCCAATTGCAAACTTTTGTTCAGTTGCTGGGTCAGTTCGTTAATCATTCGCAGTTCGTGGATCATCAGGTTCGACTGCTCGTACAACTTGGCATTTTCGAAAGCCGTCCCTGCGGCATCCGCCATCATACCAAGCAGATCAAGATCCATATCCTCCATTTCCTCACGCTTGACCACAAGGTGAAGAACACCATAGACACCCTGCTTTCCCCCTACGGGAACACCGACTTCTAATAGTCCCTGCGGTTGGTCCCGATTCTCGCAAATCGTCAGGGCACCTTCCATAAAGGTTCGGACATACACTTTTTCTTGCCAATGGTGCAAAAGCAAAGGACGTATCAATGGATGGCTGCTCTGGTGATCCTGCGACATGAACAGCTTCACGTTCACGTTCGGATAAAGGTCAAGAACGCTGACCAGCATTTCCGTAAGTACCCCATCCACATTAATCTGGGCATGCATTCGCTTCACAACTTGAAACAGGACGGAACGTCTACGGGCTTCCCGCTCTGCTTGGCTATGAATTTTAGCCAAATCTTCTACAAATATAGATTCAAACCGGCGGTAAAAACAAGCGCGAAGCATTAACGCTGCCGCTTCTGTCATAAATTGAGCCTGTTCTTTCCCTATCTCTGCAGAAGAGACACTGATCAGTACGGCAAACAAATCACCGTGAGTTCTTGAAAACACAGGAGTCGCACATACAATTCTGCCGCCAAGACGGTCTTCACTGCTACCAGCCGCAGCCGCTCTTATCTCCAAGGCTCGATTTAAAGTACTGTCATCCCCGGCTGAGAAATATTCCTGCAGTATGGGATCCCCAACCAGCCACTCCCCAATCGGACTAATGACAGCCCAATCAGCCTTGGATACCATTTGGAGCCCGGCGCTCTCCATCATCCACTCTTCGAAACTCTCTTCTATTAACTGTTGAAGATAGGGAAAATCTGAAGGTGTTATATCCATCGTCTGGTGCCACACACAAGATTCCGTTTTAGGAATTCGCCCGGGACCGTTAAACATGGCCGTAGAAACGGGAGAGCTTTCAGAAACTTTCCGTTGTTCTTCTGACATAAAGGGCGCTCCTTTGCACCATTATAAAGGTCTATCTAAAGACCCAGTATTCCGGTTTAAATGCGCAAGCCTTCATCTAACCAAAGCCTGCACGACTGCGGCATAGTAATCCGCCGCTTTCCTTCTCACTGTTAAGCAGTACAGCGACATAGTATGTATTCTAAATTAAATCAATAATTTACTATTAATCTTATATTACTCTTTTCTACCCAATTTTGCATTATAATTTCGGAGTTTCATTCATATTTTTTAGGTCCATGGTCCTATCGACAATTTTAGACAAATGATAATGAAATCTTCAACTTGACTTTATATCACCATTTCATATAATATTTATTGTTGAACAAGAATGCAATGCATTCCAATTGAATTGGGCGGAACGTTGTGTCACCCTCACGATATTTGTTGCTGACAGGACAGCGGCTGAACTTTCCTGTCAGATCTGCCGGATACCGGCAGTAATAAACAAATACGGCGCAAATAGAGCCCTAAATGAAACTTAATTACAAAGGAGTCTATATTACATGGCACGTTACACCGGTCCTAAATTTAAATTAAGCCGTCGTGTGGGCATCTCCCTCAGCGGTACTGGCAAAGAATTGAAACGCCCTTTTCCTCCAGGACAACATGGTCCTAACCAACGGAGAAAAATGAGCAACTACGGAATGCAGCTTCAAGAAAAGCAAAAACTGCGCCATATGTATGGTTTGGGTGAGAAACAATTCCGCACCCTGTTCGATAAAGCAACAGGCATGAAAGGTATCGCCGGTGAGAACTTTATGTTCCTGCTTGAGAGCCGTCTGGACAACCTCGTTTATCGTCTTGGCTTCAGCAACTCCCGTGCAGGTGCCCGTCAGTTGGTTGCACATGGTCACGTAACTGTGAACGGCAAAAAAGTGGACATCGCTTCTTACGCTGTTAGCACAGGCGACGTAATCGGTCTTCGTGAAAGAAGCCGCAGCCTTTCTGCAATTAAAGATGCTTTGGCTAACCGCGTACATCTTCCTGCTTACCTCGAATTCGATGAAACTGCAATGGAAGGCAAGTACATCCGTCTGCCAGAACGTTCCGAATTGTCACAAGATATCGACGAGAAGCAAATCGTCGAATTCTACAACCGTTAAGATTGATTTACAAAACCCGGAGGTATTACTTCCGGGTTTTTCTCTGCAATAAGACAGATACACCGGGACTCTCTTCCAAAAATGATAGGAAGAGCTTCCTCAGGTGCACCTGTCTTTTTTATCAAACATACTTTTAAAGTTAGATCCGCTTCAGTTTTGCAAACTTCTGCTTACCAACCTGTTAGTTCTTCTCATTTCATTGTCTCTGCACATCCTCACGCGTTATCGGTTTACACCACATACACCACCTCCCGACTCTGTAAACATCTTTCCACCCTTCTACTGAGGTCTTACTTAGTTTTTTTCGTTATGCGCTTTACCATTATTTATGGTACAGCAATTCTAAAAAAATCAAATTTCCGTAAAATGGGAACGACAGGATGCGATATGATGATTCAAAACCGTCGATTTATGCTATAATAGGTGCGTTAAAAGGAGGAGTAACATTCATGGTTGAGGAGAAAAAACAGGAGCCTGAGAACAAGCGCCCTCCGAAAAGATCCATTGGACGAAAAATTGGATCGGTACTGGGCTGGCTCTTTGTGATTGGTTTGATGGGAACGCTGTTCATCGGGGGAACCGTCTTAGGATATGTAACCTCTATCGTTAAAGATGAACCCGTAAGATCAAGAGCTCTTATCGAACAAAAGATGGACGATAACGCCGTCACTGGCTTCGCCTACTTTGGGGATGGCTCCCCTATTGGACAGCTCCGGACAGAAGAAGACCGGCGACCCGTAAAACATGATGAAATTCCCCAAATTGTCATTGATGCGGTTGTATCCATAGAAGATAATCGTTTTTTCACACATAAAGGGGTAGACTTCATGGGCACTGCCCGTGCTGTAAAGCAGCGGCTCCTGAATGAGCCTGTTCAGACAGGCGGCAGTACACTTACACAGCAGCTCGCAAGGCAAGCCTTTTTAAGCCGCGACAAGACAAGTGACCGGAAAGTGAAAGAAATTTTACTGTCATTCCGCCTGGAACGTTTTTTAAGCAAGGAACAAATCATAACGGCCTACTTAAACAAAGTACCTTACGGGAACGGTTCAAACGGCTATAATGTGTTCGGAATCAAAGCAGCGGCTAAAGGAATTTTTAACATTAGTGACCTTAACAAACTCAACCTTGCGCAGGCTGCCTATTTAGCAGGTCTTCCCCAGCTCCCTTCCGCTTATTCGGCTTTCAACGGTATAGGGGAGTTTGATGAGAAGTCATTTAAACGTGCTATGAAACGACAAGGGCTTGTGCTTGATCGTATGCTGCAGGAAGGTAAAATCACTCCGGCCGAGCATAAAGAAGCAAAAGCTTTCGACATTGAGAAATCTCTTGCTCCACGTACCCAAAAGGCATATGTTACCTACCCATATCTGATGATGGAGGTTGAACGCCAAGCTTCTAAAATTATTATGGAGCTAAACAATCCGGAAGTCGATGGGGAACAAACGAAAGAAAACGGCTCTTTGATGGATGAGGCACGGTCTGAGCTGAGCACCGGTGGTTATCGAATATACACGACCATAGACCGCACGATTTATGGTGCGATGCGAAAGATTGCGGAAGATGACAGCAACTTCTTCCCCGACAGTGAAACCAAAGGTAAAGAACAAACGGCTGCAATGATGATCGACAACAAGACCGGCGCCATCCTTGGTATGATCGAGGGCCGGGATTTTAAAACAGAAGAGATGAACTACGCTACCCAGATGGTCCGTCAGCCGGGATCAGCCATGAAACCGATTGCCGCTTTCTTGCCTGCACTTGATTCAGGCAAGGTTCAGCCAGGCAGCATTGTGGATGACTCTCCGGTTATTTTGAAGGATGGTTCGAAAGGGTATCACATCCCGAAAAACGTAAACTGGCGCTATAAGGGCCTTATGACCGCGCGCGAAGCGCTGAACAACTCAACGAATACCGTTGCGCTGAATCTGTTCAACAATGTCATCGGCATTGAGAATGCCTTGGGCTTCGCTAAAAAGCTCGGTATTACCACCCTCGTGGAAAAGGACTATGCCGCAGGTACCGGTGTTATAGGCGGACTTACTCACGGCACGTCTGTTGAGGAGTTGACTAATGCCTACAGCTCGATCGGCAATCAGGGTAAATTTGCCGATGCCTATATGATTGAGAAAATTGTGGATTCAAATGGAAAAATTGTATATAAACATGAAACAGAACCCGTGCAGGTATTTTCGAGTCAGTCCGCTTACCTGATGACCGATATGATGCGTACCGTTATAACCAACGGATCAGGCAGCACCGTGCGGGACAACTATAAGCACTTCAATAAAGTACCGATAGTCGGTAAGACAGGTTCAAGCCAAGACTATGGAGATAGCTGGTTCTTGGGCTACTCTCCCGACATTACTTTAGGTGTGTGGGTTGGGTATAAGCATTCTGTAAATACGCTGGATAAACCTCAACGAACCCATGCACAAAGCATCTGGACCAAGGTCATGAATGAAGCGATCAATCTCAAACCTGACCTGTTCCCAACAAAAGAGTTTAAAAAGCCTGAAGGTATCGTGTCCAAAACTGTATCTGCATATAGTGGAAAGCTACCAACTGAGCTGACTGACAAGTTTGTTACGGACCTGTTTAATGCAAAGTTTGTACCTACAGAAAGAGACGACAGTCTGGCTAAAGCCAAATATATTACTTATAAAGGCGCTAATTATATTCCTAGAGATGGAACGCCTGAAGATTTTCTCAAAGAGCAGATCGTCATAAAACGGGAAAAGCCGATCGATGAACTGATCAAGGAGCTTGAAGCTGCTTTCGCTGTCATGCGTGGAGGTCATGAGTCGTTGCAATTCTACATTCCTGAGGATGCCAACAAAGGCATGCCGACTAAGGTCGACCCGAGAGTGGATGATGGAAAAGCACCAACTCCTCCGAAAAACTTGAACTACTCCAACGGTGTTATCACCTTTTCGCCAAGTGGATCACCTGATGTTGTTGGTTACAGACTGTATCGTTCCGTGAATGGCGGTCCGTTTGTGAACCAAGGTCAAGTTGTTATGGCAGATGGTACGAAACAATTTACGACTTCTGGGGGTGCAAACACGTCCTACTACATTGTTGCAGTAGACGTTGCAGGGAAAACCTCTGAGCCAAGTGCAGCCGTCGGAAGAGCTGCCGTCCCTGATCCAGATCCAATACCAGATCCGGGCAATGAAACTAACGGCAGTACACCAGATGAAGGAACGGAAAAAGTTCCTGACACTAATCCTCAGGGACCAACCTCTATGCCTAAACAGCCGGGACAGCCAACGATCCAGGCTACATCTGAAGGATTCCGGGCAACTTGGAGCGCTAACCCTCCTGAGGATGGAGTAACCTTGTATAACGTCTATTACAGTCCTAACAATGACGGGATCTATCAAATAATCGGAACAAGTCAAACGAACGAGTTCCACTCCAGTAATAGTTCCCCGATCAGCGGGACGTTCCGGATTACAGCTGTAAATGCAGTTGGAGAATCTTCAGCTTCACCTACTGTATTTTTCGAAAAAAATTAAACCAATCTATACAATAAGAGCCACCCCTATAGCAGAAATATCTGCTCATAGGGGTGGCCCTTGTTTTCTTGTTCAACGAAGTCTTAAGAAAAACGCGAGATAAGGATGTGCTTTACTCCGATATTTACACTTTCTTATCGTTTGAAAAAATAAAGAGCAGTCTCTTGAGTCTTGCGAGACTCTAACAGACTGCTCTTTCACTTAAGTAATTAATCCTCAATCGTCGACAGATCGCCTGTTGGCAGATCTAGCTCCCATGCCTTCAGAACACGGCGCATGATTTTACCGGAACGAGTCTTTGGCAATTTATCTTTAAATTCGATTTCCCGCGGGGCAGCATGCGCTGACAATCCTTCCTTCACAAAGCGGTAAATCTCGTCCTTGAGCTCCTGTGTAGGCTCATAGCCTTCACGAAGCGAGATAAAGGCCTTGATGATCTCGCCTCTTGTTACGTCAGGCTTACCGATAACACCTGCTTCTGCGACCGCAGGGTGCTCTACCAGCTTGCTCTCCACCTCAAAAGGCCCGATCCGCTCACCGGAAGAATTAATGACATCATCAATCCGGCCTTGGAACCAGAAATATCCCTCTTCGTCCATGTAAGCAGAATCACCGGAAACGTACCAGCCCGGAATTCTGAAATATTCCTCATATTTAGCAGGATTGTTCCAGACCTGTCTCATCATGGACGGCCATGTTGTTTTGATTGCGAGGTTGCCCATCGTGTATGGCGCCACCTCTCGTCCTTGATCATCGAGAATGGCTGCGGTTATACCCGGCAGCGGCCGGCCCATGGATCCAGGCTTAATCGCCATACCCGGATAGTTACAAATCAATTGTCCTCCAGTCTCCGTCATCCACCATGTATCATGAATACGCTGCTTGTAAGCTTTATAGCCCCAGCGCACCACCTCAGGGTTCAGAGGCTCTCCTACAGACATAACATGACGCAGATTGCTCAGGTCGTATTGGGAGATCAGATCAGAGCCTGCACCCATCAGCATGCGAAATGCGGTGGGAGCACTGTACCATATCGTTACCTTATACTTCGCAAGCGTTCCATACCAGTCCTGTGGACTGAAACGACCTCCTCGTACAACATTCGTCGCCCCATTGAGCCAAGGCGAAAAAATACCGTAAGATGTTCCGGTAACCCAGCCCGGGTCCGCAGTACACCAGTAAATATCATCTTCTCGCAGATCCAGAACAACCTTACCTGTGTAGTAGTGTTGAATCATAGCATTCTGCACATGATACACACCTTTAGGTCTGCCCGTCGAACCGGATGTATAATGCATGATCAATCCGTCTTCCCGATCCAGCCATTCGATCTCCAGATCAGACGAAGCACCTTCCATTTCACTGAAAAAATCAGTAATTCCCTCGTCCTCCTGCGTATTCTCGCCGACAACGAATATATGCTTCAATTCCGGCAGCTCATCTCGTTTCACACGAGACAACAGAGCAGGGGTCGTAACGAGTGCTACGGCACCGCTATCCTCCAGCCGGTCCTTAACAGCTGTTTCCATGAACGCTTCGAACAATGGGCCAACCACAGCCCCTACCTTCAAAATACCAAGCAAGCTGACATAAAGCTCAGGACAGCGAGGCATAAAGATGAAAACTCGCTCGCCTTTTCCTATTCCGTATTTACGGAGAATATTTCCGAATTTATCGGACTGCTCCTTCAATTGGGCGAAGGTGATGACTTCATCGCGCGATGCGTCACTATACAGCAGCGCCGTTTTCTCTCCCCGTCCTTCGGCTACATGCCGGTCAATTGCTTCATAAGCCATGTTGACTTTCCCTGTCTCATACCAAGTGAAATGGCGTTCGATCTCATCCCAGGAAAACTGGGCGACCGATTGCTCGTATTTGTTCATGTTCGAAACAGATACTTCACTAGGCAGTACTTCGCTATGCGTTTGATTCATAATTGCATCCTCCTCATTCTTAAATCGTTCCCCTACTTGTGGGCGCTTACAAATGATATGAATGTAACAATAGAATTCACAAACGGCAGGTCATCTTGAGGCTCAAATCATCGTGCATTGACCTAAGATTTTCGAGAGGAAACTCGAAAGTCAATGATATAATTGTGAAGGTTTTATGTCGAAGTGATTATATCATAGGTTAGGAATTCCTGTCATTGCTTTTCATTTTTTTATTTTTTTGCTATAAGTAGGTTATGTACTTGAAAGGAGCGTACCCGGATGGAACACTGCAAGCTGTATAAGTCTCACCTCTTGTTTCCTGAAGACCGCCGCCTGATTATTGAAGGCCCCGTACCGCCCCAGCGTATCTCAGAGCTGACGATGCACCCTGATCTTAATGCCTTTCGCCGTCCTGTAGAACAGCATGAAGCGCTGGTTGAAATAGCAGATCTACCCGAAGGAAGAATAATCATTACCCGTGACGGAGAAACCATTGTCGGATATGTAACCTTTCACTATCCTGATGAACAAGAGCGATGGTCCCAAGGAAAAATGGAAGATTTGATCGAGCTTGGAGCCATTGAAGTAGCGAATGATTACCGTTCATTAGGACTAGGCCAAAAAATGATTCAGACTGCTTTTGAAGACGGACAAATGGAGCAGTATATCGTATTTACAACTGAATATTACTGGCATTGGGATCTCAAAGGAAGCGGCTTGAACGTATGGGATTACCGCAAAATGATGGAACGACTTATGAAAGTCGTAGAGATGGAATGGTATGCTACCGATGATCCGGAAATTTGCTCCCATCCGGCGAACTGCCTCATGGTGAAGATTGGTAAACAGGTACCTCTTTCTTCGCAAGAACAGTTTGACCGAATACGATTCCAGCAACGGTTTATGTATTGATTATATTTAGATATACTTAGTTGAAACGGCGCAGCCGTCCTTTTATGGATGGCTGCGCCGTTTCAACATGAATATACGAAATGTAAGTTAGGACCAAGTTTAATAACATGGAAATCTATTTTACAGATGATCTAATATATGACTAACAATAGAATGAGATCGCTGGGAAGCTTTAACGGTGAATTCTGCAAAATTAACATGTGCGGATCCGTCCGCTTTATCCGACATGGAACGAATAACGACGTAAGGCACACCATTCATATGGCAGACCTGAGCAACAGCAGATCCCTCCATCTCCGCACAGGCGCCGTTCAGCTGCTCATAAAGCGTTTGTACGGTGTCTCTGCTGGCGATAAATTGATCCCCAGACAATACCTTGCCCACAAGGTAACCTTCCGCTGCGAGCTCCTTACAAGCGGTCTCAGCGAGGCTGATCAGGTGCTCATCTGCCGGAAAATCAGAAATGCTCTGGTACGGTATCACACCCCGTTCATAACCAAGAGGCGACACATCCATATCATGCTGCATGCAGGAAGAAGAAATGACTATATCCCCAATGTTCAATCTGGGATCAAGCGCGCCCGCCACACCCGTAAACAACACTTGGGATACACCGAAATAATCGATCAATATTTGAGTCGTCACTGCGGCATTTACCTTACCTACACCTGACTTGCATACCACTACTTTTCTCCCTTGCAATGTGCCTGATACGTAATTCACCCCTGCTTTCGACACTTTTTCGCTGCTATCCATCTGAGCCAAAAGCAGCTCAATCTCTTCGTCCATCGCACCAATCAGGCCAATTATAGAAGTTGTCATGATTCTTTATGCCCCTCCATTCTTTCGTATACCAGTATATACGCACTCTAATTACCAGGACGTAAGCCGTACAAAGACTTTAAATTTCAAACACTAGAAAAAAGCTCCCTGAAGGAGCTTTTTTTCAACAAATATACAGTTGTATGTTAAACATGAACAACTACTCGTTTACATGGCTAACGGAAAGACGAAGAATCGTCTCATGCGGCAAAATAACACGAGAATTTTCTACGTTCTCTTTCTTCATCAGTTTAGTAAGCAAGCGCATTGCTACGGCTCCCAAATCGTACATCGGTTGGGCAACTGTCGTCAGCTGCGGACGAACCATGGATGCCATGCGAATATTGTCGACACTGATGATCGAGAAATCATCCGGAACTTTATAACCTTCATCCTGAATGCTATGAATCGCTCCGATGGCCATTTCATCCGTTGCCGCAAAAATAGCCGTCGGTTTCTTCTTCAGACCCAAGAAATACTTCATAGCTTCTACACCGGATTCATAACGATAATTACCGATACGCACGAGATCTTCTTGATACTCAATACCAGCTGCCTCAAGCGCCTTCTTGTAACCGTGAAAACGGGAATAACCGTTAGCCGGATCCTGTAGAGTGCCGCTGATCATTGCAATCTCGCGGTGCCCATGCCGAATCAGAGTATTCACTGCATCAAAAGCAGCTTGCTCATGATCGATGTCAACCGAAGGGTATGAGCCTTTCTCATCACGAGTTGCACAGAGAACAATCGGCACTGCCGAGGTCTGGAATGCCTGGATGTGCTCGTCCGTCACAGTTCCGCCCATGAACAGGAGCCCGTCCACCTGCTTCTCAAGCAACGTATTAATAACACGAATTTCTTTTTCCTTCCGCTTATCGGCGTTACACAAAATGATATTGTAATGGTACATGTTGGCGATATCTTCGATACCCCGAGCAATTTCAGCAAAAATAGAGTTCGAAATGTCTGGGATTACAACGCCGACAGTTGTTGTCTTCTTGCTGGCCAGACCTCTGGCTACCGCATTAGGACGATATCCCAAACGCTCTATTGCTTCATATACTTTCTTCCGGGTTTGAGGCTTAACGTTGGGGTTATTGTTGACAACCCGCGATACCGTCGCCATCGAAACGCCTGCTTCACGCGCCACATCGTAAATGGTTACCGTCAAATTCCTTCTCTCCATTGCCAATAAATTTTCTTTCATTCAAACATACGTTCAAAAGCCAATTAAATTTATGATACGACAAATTACTGCTTTGTGCAATGACACAGCCTTACAGGCTGTCCAGTTTGCCTCTCAGCGCTTCAGCCGTAATATGGGAATGGGATGTATGCCAGACCGGCGCTCCTTGGCTTATAACAATAACTTGCGGCGATTCATGCTTAACGCTTAAAACGTCCGCGGCTTCATTCGAAACCGGGCGATCAGCTACCACATCAATCATAGCGTAGTCTACCTTTTCGTTCGGATGATTCTGCAAATAAGCAGTCACTTCCTCGTAAGCTCTGGCGCTAATAGGACATCGTGTGCTGTGCTTGAACAGTAGCAGCGCCTTCTGGTGAGATGATTCCAGCGCAGTACGCAATTGTTCGTTTGTAGTCATTTTGGTCATAGTCGCCATAGGATATACATTCCCTTCATTATATTGAAGTTCCTAACCTATATCCTAACAAAATGTTCGTGAAAAATCCAACAACCTCGACAAAATATGTCGATTAACTTGCACAAAAATCTGAATTTTCCATTTTAAGCTGTAAAAAATCATTCAACTTCTTAAGACGAGTCATAATTTCACTCATCCATACCGAGTCATCCTTCATTTTAGCAAAGCGGTAAATATCAAGAAGCAAATTGATGCGCTCTTCAAACGCAGCCTTGTAAAGTTGCTGAAATTCCTGAAGTGAATCACCGGATGACGACAATACTTCTCGTACCACAAATGCAGGTTCGTAAATATCAGCAAATGAAACCCGGGTTTGACTATTTACTTCTCCCAACGAGTTTATGTAATGCAGCAAATCCGGCTTTACCAGAGGCATGAGTTCATATGTTGAACAATTCTGACAAGCATAAACAGGGACATGACAGATGCATGCCTTTCGTGCATATACTAACTTTCTCAGTTCCATTCTCATAATTTGTCCGCAGTTGCAAAGCTTCAACAAATGGGCCACCTCAAGTCCTATAACATAGTGTCTAGTAAATCTGAATTCTGGATCTTTCAATCGATTACAACAAAATATTACTGTTCGATATGAATAGTCCTATACGCTATCATATCAGAGATTCCTTCAAATTTGTGATGATGCTTTTATTACCATTTATGTATCTAAATGTTTTAAATGTGGCGAAAGAATGAATCCTCGCAAACTTTTTGTTACAATAAACTTATTCGGCAGCGGGATTATACTAGATTTACTAGATCATGCCGGGATTTGTTCACCGAAAGGAGCTCTGTACCTATGAGACTAACTGGTAAAAAAGTAATTGCTCTTGTTGACGAAGAGTTTGAGGATTTGGAATTATGGTATCCCGTTTACCGGGTTCGTGAGGAAGGGGCCGAAGTTCATCTGGCCGGGCTGGAGAAAGGGAAAACTTATATCGGCAAATACGGTGTTCCAGCCACTGCAGAATATTCGTTTGATGAACTTGACAGCAAAGATTACGACGGAATTCTCGTACCGGGTGGATGGGCGCCCGATAAGCTTCGCCGTTATGACAAAGTGCTTCAATTCATACGTGAAATGCATGAGGATAAAAAGCCTATTGGGCAAATATGTCATGCAGGATGGGTACTGATTTCAGCCAAAATTTTAAACGGCGTCACCGTCACTTCCACACCCGGAATCCGTGATGACATGGAAAACGGTGGAGCTGTCTGGATAGATGAAGCGGTAGTCACTGACGGGCACATCATTTCTGCACGGCGTCCACCGGATCTTCCACCTTACGGCAAAGCGTTTTGTGATGCACTCGCTAGCGAGCGCGAAGCATAAACGATAGTTACAACATGCTATAGGTTTCTTATATCTTTACACAAAAAAGCCGTCTACGACTGAGGTGAATCTCATCCGTGACGGCTTTTTTCAATTCAATCTTGCTTGAGGAAGGCTTGTCCACTCAAAAAAGGCGGCTGCAAAAAATCTATACAAAGCGAAGAGCTCAATCATGAAGCTGAAATATCCGTACCGTTACCATCGGCTAAAAAACTGTTCCGTTCCGCGAAATTGGTAAGACGTTCTTCAACCTCAGCACTCGTACGAAGCTTGAAGCAGGCTGTCGCCTCCTTCTTGGCCTCCTCCGAATTTGTATTCAGAACACGGTGCTTCACCTTAAGCAAAGAAAGCGGAGACATACTTAGATCCTTCACGCCGAGCTCAAGCCAGAGTGGAACTGCACGTTCATCGCCGGCGAGTTCTCCACATACACTGACAGGTATTCCAGCTTGCTTAGCAGCCTCTACAGTGGACCGAAGCATACGAAGCACCGCTGGATGGAACGGATGGTACATATGAGCAATCTGCTCGTTCATACGATCCACCGCCAGTACATACTGCACTAAATCATTCGTTCCAATACTGAAAAAGTCACTCTCCTCAGCAAGGAGATCGGCAATGCTCACCGCAGCGGGCACTTCAATCATGATGCCAACCTTGATGTGAGGATTGAAGGAAATGCCACGACGGTCAAGATCGGCCATGGAGCGTTTAAGTATTTCATTAGCTTGACGTACCTCATCAACGGAAGAGATCATCGGATACATAATCTTAACATTTCCGTAAGCGCTGGCTCTTAAAATGGCGGTCAGCTGTGTCTGGAACAACTCCGTCCGATCCAGACAGATCCGGATCGCGCGATATCCGAGAACCGGGTTTTCTTCCTCAGGCAATGAAAGATAATCCAACTGCTTATCGCCGCCAATATCGAGTGTGCGGATTACGACAGATGAATCCCCTGCTTTTTCAGCAACCTGCCGGTATACTTCGAACTGTTCATTTTCCGTTGGGAATGTGCTCCGGTCCATGTAAAGAAATTCTGTGCGGAACAAACCTACGCCCTCAGCACCATTTCCCAAGGCCATATCCAGTTCCTTCAAGGAGTTCATGTTTGCTGCCAGGTGGAAATAAGAACCGTCCTTTGTAACAGCTTCCACAGCCGAGAGCAGCTGAAGCTGTTCCTTCTTCTTTCGCTGCTCATCCCGGATAGCCTTATAGCGGTCCAGTATCATCTGATTGGGATTAATGTACAGATGCCCCTCATCTCCATCCAGCACGAGGAACTCTCCTGTTTGGATTGGCTTCTCCAAACGGTTCTCAATGCCAGACACAAGCGGAATCCCGATTGCTCTGGCCATAATAGCAGAATGGGAAGTTTTTCCGCCCGCCATTGTCACTATGCCCAAAACGTGAGATGGGTTGAGGTGAGCAAGCTGCGACGGAGACAGTTCCTTAGCCACCAGAATATACGGCTGTGTATCCGACGGCAGTGTCACTTCAGGCGCACCAAGTAAATGTTTGAGAAGACGGTTTCCGACATCCTTGATATCAAGCGCCCGCTCTTTCATATATTCATCATCAAGCAGATCGAACATCGATACAAAATGGTCAATAGCTTCCTTTACAGCAACTTCGGCCGCTTTGTATTGACGCTCAATCAGACCCTGTATTTCATTCATGAATACCGGATCCTCCAAAATAGCGAGGTGTGCATCAAAAATATGCGACTCCTCATCCCCCACCATTTCCTTGAATTCGTTCTTGATATATTCAATTTCATCCTTGGAGGTCCGAATGCCTTCATAAAGGCGCTCGAACTCTTTGGCCAAATCGACGGCGTCGATTTCAGAATCTGGCAGATCAAGCTCCCAATGAGGAAGCACAAACGCCTTGCCGAACGCAACGCCCGCTGCTGCGCCAATGCCTTGTATCATGATTCTCTACCCCCAGCGTTACTTTCATTTAATACAACTGACATGACCGATGACTGCCCTTTTTTGACCGATTTGAACGGTGCAAAACTCCAGGACCTTACTTTATCAGGATTCGTAATAACCATTGGTGTTGCAAGTGACGCCGCGTGTGTCTTTAGGTAACCAAGATCAAATTTCACCAGCAATTGTCCCGGCTCCACCGCGTCTCCTTCGCTTACGACGGCCGTAAACGGCCCCTTCAGCTGCGAAGTATCGATACCAATGTGTATTAGAACCTCCAAGCCTTCTGGCGTAGAAATACCGATAGCGTGCATTGTAGGATATATATGCATAACTGTTCCGTATACAGGCGATACCAGCTCACCCTTTTCCGGAATAAAGGCCACACCACTGCCCACCAGCTTGGCTGCAAAAATATCATCCGGCACTTCCTCAATCGGTAGCATTCGGCCTTGGACCGGAGCACTGAACAATACCCGTGGCAGATCCCGCTGCATCAGCTTGTTGATCTCCTCGCGGATCAGCTCGGAATACGTACCGAATACAACCTGCACGTTGCCGCCACCCAGCTTAATAATGCCTGCCGAACCGAGAAGCTTAAGTGCGTTCGTATCAATCTGACGATCGTTGTATACAGTCAACCTTAACCGAGTCATACAGGATTCCACCTGTACAATATTGTCCTTCCCACCCAGCGCATCCAAAATTAGCGGAGCCTGATACGGGATATTCCCGGCCCATCCTTCCAGCGCAGAGCCTTCCTCACGTCCGGGTGTTGGAATGCCAAACCTGCGGATCGCCCACCTGAACAGAAAATAATAAACTAATCCGTAGGCAATACCAATCGGAATGATTATCCATGCATTTTGGGACAGATGATAGTTGATCACAAAATCGATAAACCCTGCAGAATACGAAAAGCCATGATGAATTTCAAATGTATACGTCAAAACCATGGCAAACCCGGCCATCAGCGCATGCAGGACATACAAATATGGTGAAGCAAACAAAAAGGCGAACTCTATTTGCTCGGATACCCCTGTCAAAAAACAAACGAGAGCCGAACGCATAAACGTCTTCTTGACCTTAGGTTTCAGATCCTCCCGTGCCTCCCCAATAATTGCGAATGCAATAGCAGGCAGGGCGAACATCATGATCGGGAACAAACCGGCCATAAAATCCCCCGCTGTTGGGTCACCTGCAAAAAATCGGGGGAGATCACCTTGAACGATCGTGCCTTCTGCTGTTTCATATGTACCCAGCTGAAACCAGTAGACATTGTTTAATAAATGGTGAAGCCCGAAAGCTGTCAAAACCCGGTATAAAATCCCGTATAAAAACAAACCGAATCCACCCATATGTACGGTCAGCGTATAGAAGGCTTCAAACCCTCTCTGTATGAATGGGGCAACACTTATCATTCCCCAAGCAAAAAGGGCGGAGAAAAATCCCATAGTGAGCAGAACAAAACGAGAGCCTCCGAAAAATTGTATCGCCTCCGGAAGCTTTATATGTTTAAAGCGGTTGTAAACTATACTCGAAACAACTCCGAATATAATACCGATCAAGGTTGATGGCTGAACGCTTCCGTCACCAGCGATCGAGGTGACCTGACCATAGATGAACATGCCTGCGAGCGCCGCTAATCCCGCAGGTCCTCCCTGATTAGACAGTCCCCAAGCGACTCCGATCGCGAATAAATAGGGCATATAATAGAACACACCGTGGCCAGCCGCAGAAGCGACCTCACCCAAAGATTCAAATCCCCATGAACCCCATGGCAAACTCCCTATACTAAGCAGGAGAGCTGCCGCAGGAAGAGCCATCGTAGGGAGCATGACTGCTCTTCCTAATTGCTGTAATGATCCCAACCAGTTCAAGGCGAGCCCTCCTTTCTATTCTAGATGGTAAGCGCTGATCCGGATTTTGTCAAAAGATATGGCCTATTAAAAAAAGGGCAAGCCCCAATGCTGGAACCTGCCTAACACTTTAGACATGAATGATTATTTTCCCCTCAAGGCGATGGAATCCTCTACCTTTATACATCGGTCCATGATCGCGATCATACCGTGCTCATCCGCAATTGCTGCCGCCTCGCTACTAACCACGCCTTGCTGTAGCCATAGTACCTTAGCACCGATCTCAGCTGCCTCACGCGCCACGTCAGCACAGTATTCACTTCTTCTGAACACATTCACAATATCAATCGGCTCCGGGATGTCCTGAAGTGATGCGTAACACTTCTCACCCAGAATTTCGGACGCCTTTGGATTCACAGGGATAATCCGATAGCCACGGTTTTGCATTGCCTGCGAGACCATATATGACGTACGATCCGTTTGGTCTGACAAACCAACAACCGCAATGTTGCCAGCATTCCGTAAAATGTCTGCTATTTGTTCACGTGAAGGATTTTCAAACGCCATCTTGAATACACACCTTTCCGGAGTTTCTCGAATATTTCTTTATACCCATTTTATTGTACCCATTCTACATCGGCGCCAAGCGCTTTTAAATGATCGAAGTATTGAGGATACGATTTGGCAACATGATGTGCATCCTTAATGACCAGTGGTTTCTCAGAACGAAGTCCAACTACAGTCAGAGCCATAATAACCCGATGATCATAATGCGCATTAATTTCTACGCCGCCTTCCACACCTTCAGGACGACCGTGGACGATGATTTCGGACTGCCTTTCCTCAACATTAGCTCCTGCTTTGCGAAGTTCGTTCAAATAATCTGTAATCCGGTCACATTCCTTATAGCGAAGATTCTCCACGTTATAGAAACGGGAAGTACCTTCCGCGAACACTGCGGCAGCAACCATGGCCAGAACAGCGTCCGTCGCCGTATCTCCGTCAAATTCCAATGCTTGCAGTTTGCCGTCTCCTTGTACACGAACGTCTCCATTCTCATGTGTCAGAGGTGTCTTCATCATCTTCAGCACATCGATAATCGCACGTTCACCCTGCTTACTGTCCTCGGACAGATTGCGGATTGTCACATCCGATTGCGTAACTGCAGCAGCGGCAAGAACGGCCGCAGATCCCGGATAGTCTCCCTGCACAGTATATGTTTTAGCTTGATAACTCTGACCTCCAGGAACACGGAAATGCATGTAGTCATCAGCTGCATGAATGACGATGCCTGCCTGTTCAAGCACTTCAAGCGTCTGGCCGATCACGACCTTAGACTTCAGATCACCCGTGATCGTAATTTCACTGTCTTCCGCTAGCAACGGCGTAACGAACAACAGCGCACTGAGGTACTGAGAGCTGACCGACCCCGAAACCGAAATGTTCCCGCCTTTCGGCTGACCACCACGAATAGTAATCGGCAGCCGTCCATTGTTGTGCTCCACCTCAACCCCCAGCTGGCCCAGCGCATCGATGAGGTCATCATGAGGACGTTTGCCAAGTGAATCCGGATAAGTATTTACAAATGTAACTTCCTTGGACAATGCAGTAATTCCCATCAAAAACCGGAGTACGGCTCCTGCATTTCCCACATTCAGTTCTTTCACATCTTTCGGAGAGCGTCCAAAGCCGGTAATAACCGCCTTCTCGTCATCTTCAACCAGCGTTGCTCCGAGATCCTGAATGCAGCGTCTCATCGCATCACTATCTTCACTGTGGGCAGGAAAATAAATCGTACTTTCCCCTTCGGCAAGCGCCGCGACAAGCAAATAACGAGTAGTATAGTTTTTGGAGGACAACGCTCCAATTTCCCCTTTTAACTCGGGTGTCGGTCTGACAATAACGTCCATTATGTATTCTCTCCTTTTTTAGTAAGCATCGTTCTATCTTCATTCTCTTTTCACAAAATGGAAAAATTGACATGTAATTCTCTGCTTCGGTATCATAAAGGCATAATTATATGCACGATAATCTTCAGAAAAGAGGTCACATAATGAAACCCATTTCTCAAATTGAACCTTCCGAATTAAAAAGCAGACTCCAAAGTGGAGAAAATATTTACATGATCGACGTACGTGAAGATGATGAAGTTGCGCAAGGCATGATTGCCGGCGCTAAGCATATTCCGATGGGTGACATCCCTAACCGGCTGGACGAAATCCCCCGGAACACCGAAGTTATTTTCATCTGCCGCAGTGGCAGACGCAGCGAGCATGTGTGTAATTTTTTGAGTCATCAGGGTATCAACAATATTATCAATATGAGTGGCGGCATGCTCCAGTGGTATGCGGATGAGGAATAGTCCCACGGATAGAGTCTTCTCTTAATTGGGCTTCTGGGCTGGGGTGGGAAAAAAGTTTCCCGCCTCTTAAGCACCGGAAATAATCCTTGTGGCTTAGCCGCGGTAATGCATTAAAATATCAAGGGCTACTTCTTGAGCAGATTTTCCCGTTGTGTCCACGGTAACATCCGCAAACTGATAGTATTCTTTGCGTTCCTCCATAATCTTCCGTACTCTTTCCTCTAAGTTTCCGGCCAGTAGCGGACGACCCACATCTCCCCGGACACGATGGACGATAGCCGCTTCATCAGCCGTAAGCGCTGCAACCCAGCCATTACTACTCATAAGCTCACAATTCTCTTTCCGGAGAACAGCTCCTCCACCGGTGGCGATAACAAGTCTTTGTCGTCCGAGAACTCTCTCTAATACGGTAGCTTCCGCGTTGCGAAAAAAAGGTTCACCTTCAGACTCAAACATGTCCGGTATCGATTTACCCACCGCCTTTTCAATTTCTGAGTCCAGATCAACGAGGGTATAATTCAATTGCTGTGCGATTAGATGGCCGGCTGTGCTCTTTCCCGTTCCCATCATGCCGATCAGAATGATATTGCGGTCTGTTTGATTCAATTTCTCACCCCATTTACGCATCCATCCTATTAAACTTTTTCATATCATACCACAGGCCGAAAAGTTTGGACAATCCAGCAACCGAGCCTGATGAGCATTTCATATATTTATATTTTACGAGTCTATGTTTCGCCCATTTGTCATATAAATAATAATACCTATTTCAAAGATTAAGATTGTCAGGAGTGATATCAAGACTATGTCTTCCGACCATTTCACCCGACCGGAACCACCAAAGAGACTCAGCCAGATATTAGACCCTTCACATCCTCTCTGTCGTGAGGATATTGTATGGGTCCTGCATTACGTGCAAAAAAAAGTGGCTTCGAAAGACCCAGCACTGCTGGACCTCTCAAAGCCACGGTTACTGCAAAGCTTCAACAGTTACTGTGAGGCAGCCATGCTGCTGCTCAGTAGTAAAGCGCACTTTCATGCCGATAATGACAACATTCGCGCCTGTCTGCTTGATGTCGTGCATGGACTAAATGATATTAATCCATCCAGTTGAAGTGGAATACGCCTTCCTTATCTACACGTTTAAAGGTATGCGCTCCGAAGTAGTCACGCTGCGCTTGAAGCAGGTTGGCCGGAAGGTTCGCTGTACGGTAGCTATCGAAATATGCAAGAGCACTTGCGAAGCCTGGTACCGGAATTCCCAGAGTCACAGCGGAAGCGATAACCTTACGCCATGCATCCTGATAGCTTTCAATGATCTCTTTAAAGAACGGATCCAAGAGCAAGTTTTTCAGTTCAGGATTATTATTGTATGCGTCGGTGATATTTTGCAGGAAACGGGAACGGATGATGCAACCACCACGCCAGATCTTAGCCAGTTCTCCGAATTGAAGATCCCAGTTATATTCATCGGAAGCTACGCGAAGTTGGGCAAAGCCTTGGGCGTAGGACACGATTTTGCTCGCGAACAGCGCTTTGCGAACATTTTCAATAAACTCCGCTTTGTCGCCAGAGAAGCTTTCCGTTTTGGGACCGTTCAAAATTTTGCTTGCTTCCACACGCTCTTCTTTCATAGCCGACAAGAAGCGGGAAAATACGGATTCGGTAATCATCGACAATGGAACGCCGAGATCAAGGGAGCTCTGGCTTGTCCATTTACCGGTACCTTTTTGGCCAGCGGTATCGAGGATGACTTCAACCATCGGTTTACCAGTCTCTTCATCGTATTTCGAGAAAATATCAGCTGTGATTTCAATCAGGTAACTGTCAAGCTCGCCTTTGTTCCATTCCGAGAAAATGGCATGCAGTTCTTTGGAATCCAGCCCCAGTACATCCTTAAGGAGATGGTAGGCTTCGCAAATCAGCTGCATGTCGCCGTATTCAATGCCGTTGTGGACCATTTTTACATAATGCCCAGCACCATCCGGGCCGATATATGTACAGCAAGGTTCTTCGTTTATTTTAGCAGAAATCGCCGTCAAGATCGGCTGAACCAGTTCATATGCACTTTTTTGTCCGCCAGGCATGATGGAAGGCCCTTTAAGCGCTCCTTCTTCTCCGCCTGATACTCCGGCACCGATGAAACGGAAGCCTTTGGCTTCGAGCTCTTTGTTACGGCGAACGGTATCCGGGAAGTAAGCATTACCTCCGTCGATAATGATGTCACCTTGGTCCAGATGAGGGAGAAGCTGCTCAATCGTACCATCAGTAGCTTGTCCAGCTTGAACCATGATTAGAATTTTGCGCGGAGTTTCAAGCGACTCTACAAATTCCTCGATGGAAAAGGTTCCAGTAAGGTTTTTTCCTTCCGCTTCCTTCAGTAAATCCTCTGTCTTTTGCGGAGAGCGATTATATACGGATACGGTGAAGCCTTTGCTCTCGATGTTAAGAGCCAAATTTTTACCCATTACAGCAAGGCCAATCACACCAATTTGTTGTTTTGCCATCTGGTTCTCCATCCTTTACTCCAATATATTTTTGTACATATTCATCCCATACTGTCAAAATGAGAGATTTGTATCAATACTCTTATATTAACGTTTTTCCTTGGAGAAGTGAACCCCTCCAAAAAGAAAATAGGCCGCGCGAAAACACCCCTGAACGTCTGAGGTGTTGTTCGTGCTTTTTAGTTTATGCAAGAATCCTGTTACCATTCAAGACGAAACAATTCCAGAGAAATCTCCTGAAGTCGTTTTTTGCAATCAGCAGCGGCGCTTACATTTCCCGATTGCATCGCCTCATACAGTTTCTCCAGCTCGTCATCGGCCTCCAGCCTGTACAGCAGCAATCGTCGTTCCCCTTCCTTCGATTCGAACAGACGAATCATCTCTTGCTCCGTCATTGGCGTTCCTTTCTGGTAGAGCACACGCTGCCGATAGCCTGAGATCTCTACGAGCCGGATAACTTCGCCAAACAAAATATTTTCAATCAAAATCTGCCGGTCTTTAAACCGTTTAACAACCGCATGACCGCGCGTGTTCTCGATCAACTTCTCCATCCACTCCGCAAGCTTCGGATCCCTGATCATATAATCACCGACCAGTTTATAGCCGCTGCCCGTACGTTGGAAGCGCAGTTTCACAAGCTTTCGACCCGTCCTGATCGAAATAACGAATTGGACCTCGTTCTCACTCCAATAAAGCGAATACCCTTCCTGGATCAGTTCCTTAATCAAGTCCTGGATATGCCGGCGGTCAAACCGGAGTTCCAGATTGCAGTACTCCACTTCCTCGCTCTTATTCACGGCACTCCCTCCCCGGTACTCCTTCTCCTATCTTACACGGCTGAGATGTTTTACCCCGATGGACTGCTTTGACGTTGTCTTATCTATATCTTATACTTCATCTTATGTAACGGTAACTTGGTTTATTGACTATTTTTACCCTCCAAGAAGAAACGCTTTAGGCGTCCTTAGGCGTTTCTCCGAGAAATATAAGTCAAGCATGAAGCATGAAATTTATACTTTCTTATATTTCAAACCACAAGCACACGTTATAACTAGATACAGGGAGGCTGTTTATATATGAATTTCACGGGATTTACCGCAGACGATTTCGATGTATTCCTTGTCCCAGGTCTGGAAAACCGTATGGAAGTGTTGATTGAACGTGTTCGTCCAAAGCTGGAGACGCTTGGCGCTGAAATTGCTCCATACATATCCGCCTTATGCGGTGAAGAAATGTTCGTCCATGTTGCCAAACACGCACGCCGTACCGTCAATCCGCCTATCGATACTTGGGTTGCCTGGGCAGCTAACAAACGCGGTTACAAGGCACTTCCCCATTTCGAGGTTGGCATGTTTGAATCGCATCTGTTCATCATTTTTGCGATTATATATGAAAGCCCGAACAAAACCGTGTTCGCCGGCAACCTGGAAAAGCAGTTAGCCAAAATCAATTCCAAGCTACCCAAGTCATATTACTGGTCAACGGATCATATGAACCCTGATGGCATACCGCATGCCGAGATGGATAAAGAAAGCTTCGGCGTTCTCATCAATAAACTGAAGCAGGTGAAAAAAGCTGAAGTTATGTGCGGCCTGCGCATTCCTAGAGAGGAAGCTGCAACCATTGAAGGGGACAAGCTGGTCGAGACCATTCAGAATACCTTTGAGACCCTACTGCCACTGTACCGGATGGCATTTTAAATTTCGAGTTTAAAAACAAACACAGCCTTCATTCGCATGATGCGAGCGAAGGCTGTATTTTGTTGTATCCTTTCAGGCATAAGACACTGGGATCGCCCGATTCTGGCGGACAGTGGTTATTTTCTCACGCCTAGGCACGGCTCGGATGAATAGAGGGTCTCTGACGGTTACTAAGGAAAAGATGGATGAAGAACAGTATCCCCATAACGATTCCACTCGCAATAAATGGTGCACCATGACTGATGCCGTCCCACAGCCAACCGGACACGATAGGTCCAAACACCATACCCGAGCCTTGCAGAGTTAAGAAGAAGCCCCAGACGGTGCCTCTCTCGCCTTTCGGGACCAGACTGGCAACAAACGTGTTCCAAGCTGGCAATATCATGGCATACGCGATGCCGACAACGGACACCAAACCGAAAACAATCGGTAGTGATGTAAACAAAGTAAAAATACACAGTGTAAACGCGCATAGCAGAAATCCCACATTTAAGAACCATTTTGTTCCAAACCGATCAATCAGTTTACCTGCCGGAATAAGCGCCAGTACGGTAATTCCTCCCCCAACAATGAGCATCAGACTATACTGGTTCGGTGAAGCCCCAAGCTCATTACTGACATACAACGTCAGTACCGGACTGAGGAGACCGATGACAGAGGACTGCAAAAATAGCGCTGGATACACAAGCCAGCTGACATTCAAAGTAGCCTTGATCTCATGCAGTGTGGACTTGACACTTGTCCGTAGTTTGTTAAACCTATATTTTATCCCCTTTCCAGCAGCTGCTGCAGAAGAAGAAACTTCGGATTTTAGCTTTGACTTCACTCTGCCTGGAAGCAGCAGCGCGGTCAGGACAAGAATAATGCCCACTCCAATCATAATTAAGAAAGTTGTCTGATAGTTTTTGTTCGTATGCTCCATCACAAAGTTCATCGTGATCGGTCCGACTCCCGTTCCTGCCAGTGCCGCAGTCTCCAAGGCTCCCATAGCGGTACCGTTGCTGTTGTTCGGGCCGGATATTTCCGTGGCTCCGGTCATAGCGCAAGGCCATAGAGGAGCAGTTCCCGTTCCAAGGATAAGACATGCTAGCGACAGCCAAAACGGCCCGTCGGTAAACGCAATAATCACCACGCCGATGACAACCATCGATAGTGCTACGGACATGGTTGCTCGGAAGCCAAGACGTTCCGCGATCCAGCCTGCTGGACTGCGAAACAGGTTGTCCCCCAAATACTGTAAGGCAAAAGCAACACCAATAACGGTTCCCGATACGCCCAGAACATTTTTCATATATACCGGCAGAACCGCCACGAGTAATGACCCCTTAATAAACTCGACCAGAAAAATAATCGCGAGCAGCTCAAAGAAAAAAGGAGACAATAATCGGCGCTTTTTCACCGGGGAAATGACTTGCGACATATTTTCACATCCCATCGTTCATACTGTTACAGCGATATCTCTATTCTTGCCTGTTCTCGGGAAGACATGCCTCCTACATCCTTTGCTTGCATTCCCCCTTTATTTTGCTATACTCAATTTTGTTTATATGAAACACAAATTAACAATCATAAACAATTTCACACACAGAAAGGTTGTGACAGCGTCCATGGACCATAGCCGTACACCGCTCTTCACCGCACTGAAAGAACACGCGGCCAAAAACCCGGTGCAATTTCACATTCCGGGGCATAAGAAGGGCCTCGGTACTGATGCCGAATTCCGGGAATTTATAGGGGATAATGCCTTTTCGATAGATTTGATTAACATCGCTCCGCTGGATGATCTTCATCAGCCTACCGGTGTGATTGAAGAAGCACAGAAGCTTGCGGCAGATGCCTTTGGAGCGGACTACACCTTCTTTAGCGTTCAGGGTACAAGTGGAGCGATCATGACCATGATCATGTCTGTCTGCAATCCTGGAGACAAAATCATCGTTCCCCGAAATGTTCACAAGTCCGTATTATCTGCCATTATCTATTCCGGAGCCAAGCCTGTATTTGTATCGCCGGCACAGGACTCCAATGTAGGGATCGATCATGGAATTACAATTAGCTCCGTGCGCAAAGCGTTGAAAAGACACCCTGATGCCAAAGCGGTTCTTGTTATCAACCCAACCTATTTTGGGGTTAGTGCAAACTTGAAAGAAATCGTAGATCTGGCTCACAGTTACAACGTACCTGTGTTGGTTGATGAGGCGCACGGTGTACTGATTCATTTCCATGAAGACCTGCCGATGTCTGCGATGCAGGCTGGTGCTGATATGGCCGCTACGAGTGTCCATAAACTTGGCGGTTCGATGACTCAAAGCTCTGTACTCAACGTCAACACGAAAAACGGCTATGTGAATCCGTTTAGAATCCAAACGATTATCAGTATGCTAACCACGACGTCAACCTCTTACATTTTGCTGGCATCACTCGATACATCCCGGCGCAACCTGGCACTGAATGGACATGAAATGGCCCAGAAAACGATTGATATGGCCCAGTATGCCCGGCAGTCAATCAATGAGATCGAAGGCTTGTACTGCTTCGGGGAAGACATTTTGGACGGCGGCGAAGCGACCTATAGCCTTGATCCGACCAAACTGACCATTCACGTACGCCATTTGGGTATTACCGGATATGAGACCGAGAACTGGCTTCGCGAGCACTACAATATTGAGGTCGAACTCAGTGATATGTACAACATTTTGTGTTTGGTCACACCTGGAGACTCGACGGAGTCCATCGAAACACTGATTACTGCTCTCCGGCATATGTCTAAGACTTATAATAATGTAAACGAAATAAATGAGCTAATCGTTAAAATTCCGGAAATTCCTCAGCTTTCCCTAATCCCACGGGACGCGTTTTATGGCGATACAGAAGTTGTTCCGTTCAAGGAATCTGCAGGACGGATTATTGCAGAATTCATATATGTATATCCGCCAGGGATTCCTATTCTTCTGCCGGGCGAGGTTATTTCCCAAGATAACATCGATTATATTATTGACCACGTAGATGTCGGACTTCCGGTTAAAGGACCAGAGGACCGCAGCATTCAAAACGTTAAGGTCATTGTAGAGGCCGACCCGATCTTCTAAAAAAAGGCGTGAGAGATCAAAGACCCCAGTGCGTTGCACTGGGGTCTTTACGTTTAACAAATACTATTCCTGAGCTGCTACCAGCTCGTTATAAGCTGCTTCAACCGCATTCCATTCTTCTTCATCTTCGATATTGTAAAGAACCATTTCTTCATTCTCTTCTTCCATACGCAGAATGACGCCGTCTGCTCCTGGATTTTCACGCTCAAGAAGAAGTGCATACAGCTTCTCGTTAACATCAAATGTCTCTACGAGTACCATTTCCACTTCTTTGCCATGCTCGTCCGTCAAAGTAAGCACAAACTCTTCATGGTCGTGGTCGTGCTCATGATCGTGACCGCAGCCACATGCATCTCCGTGTTCATGTTTGTGATCGCTCATTGAGTAATACCTCACTTCAGTTAAATTATCTACTCCCGTATGGTAACATGGAAAAATAACTAGGTCAATTTACCAACCCAACACATTATTTCATAACTGTAATTACTTTTTCAGCCACTTTTACAAAACTGGAATCAGCTGTAGTCTTGATGTAAAAGCCGACGGAATACTTACCGACTGTTTTGAAATCATAAGTGAAGTCATCCGTACGGAACCAGAAATTATCTTTACTATTATCGAATTCCTGGGTCTGTATATCCGTCACATTTCCGGCCGGATCCGAGATCGCAACTTTGACCGAATGGATGTTATCATTTAATGTATCGATTTGGCTAAACACATTAAATTTCAGTTTGCCTTTGTTTACGTTCCCGAAAACAGTATTTCCCTTGAACAGGAAAATATGCACATTGGGCTGGATAATAATCACTTTTCCGCTATCCTTGTCCCAATGTACCGCACCGTCAATATCACGGACCGGTATGTATGTTTTGCCTTCTATAAGATAACCCCCGGCTTTTAGCTCCTGGCCATTCAACCATACTCGTACTTGTTCTTTAAAGGAATCCGCAAACAACAAAGAGCTACCGCCCATTAATGAAAGGACAAGTGTGCAGGCCATTATTTTCTTCCATTTCGATTTCATATAAAAGCATCCCTCCGTTACTTTTTCTAGTTGTTATATGTGTATACTACAAGGTAAAAAAAAAAGTTGCGCAGATACAGGGAATTATTGGTCAATTTCTTTAAGTTAATTACATGGCAGGGTTACACCTGATCTATTTATGGGATAAACACATAATAATTCGTGTAAATATACAGAGAATTCGTTAAAATATACCTGTTAGCTTACTCTATTATCATTATCGCCTGGAGGTTGAGTTCATTGACACTAAAACTGCAAATGCTAGGTACCGGTGGTGCTTTCGCAAAGTCTTTTTTTAATAACAATGCACTTATCATTGACGAAGACTTTACCCTTCTTCTCGACTGCGGGGTTACGGCGCCTATGGCCCTTCATCGTCTCGGTCGATCCTTTGAGTCTGTGGATGCTGTGCTCATTACGCACATTCATGCGGATCACGTTGGCGGCCTGGAAGAACTGGCGTTCAGAATGAAAATGCAATACAACCGCAAAATACCGTTATACATAGCCGAAGCGCTCGTTATGCCGTTGTGGGAAAACACTTTGCGTGGAGGATTGTATCAGGAAGGATCCATCACCTCTCTGAATGATGTATTTGATGTTCGTCCACTTCAACCAGGGACAGCAGTTGATATATCACCGGGCATTCGGGCCGAGCTTATCCAGACACGGCATATCCCAGGAAAGGACAGCTTCTCCATCTATTTCAATGACCGCATCTTCTACAGTGCAGATATGATCTTTGATCCGGAACTGCTAAATCGATTGGTGAACGAACGCGGTTGCGAAGTTATATTGCATGAGTGTCAGCTCGAAGGCCATGGTGCGGTTCACACCACACTAGAAGAGCTGCTGAGCCTGCCGGATCATGTCCGCAAACAGATTTATCTCATGCATTACGGTGACGAAATGAGAAGTTATGAGGGCCGTACGAACACCATGCAATTTCTCGAACAGCAACGTATTTACGAGTTGTAACAGCAGGTAGATATCTTTATCCAGTCTGTTTATGAATAAAATGCTGGGTGTAGCGGGAAGCTAGGTGTGGGAGGCGATATCAAATGAACAATGATCAACAAGCAGAAGTAGTAGCAGTACGTAAAAATGGTGATGGTGACATTGTACAGCTGAAACTCGACACAGGATCTGTCGTAGACTATAAGACCGCTCAGCAGATGGTTCAAAACAAGGAGATTAAGAACCTAAACGTATTTCGTGGGCGGGACAATGAGATGCATCTTCGTTCCAATGCCGATGGCGATCCAAGCAACAACCTCGATAATATGCCGATATTTTAAGAAAAACGTCTATCAACTTTAAAAAGACCCTGAACATTAGTATTAGTTCGGGGTCTTTTAGTTAGAATGGGGCTGTACTTTTACGTTTATTAGAGTTGTTTTTTCATCCGTACATGGGGTATTCCAGCATCGTCAAAAGGCTCGTCCGAAATGGTAACATAACCGAGCTTACTGTAAAAAGCTTCCGCCTGGCATTGTGCATCGAGCACGGAATGTAACAGCTTCAGTTCACGGGCTTGAGTCTCCATAGCCATTAATAACACACGGCCTAGACCTTTAGATCGAAAAGGCTTCCGTACGGCAATACGCTGCATTTTGGCTGAATCTTTGTTATAGTATATGACCCTACCTGTTGCCGCATATTCCCCTTCGTATTTAATCAGGATATGATGCGCGTCAGCATCCAAACTATCAAGTTCGTCGATCTCAAGATCTAACGGTACCTTCTGCTCAATGACAAATACTTCTTTACGAATGTCCAGCGCTTCACGCAACTGCTCCTCAGTCGTAACATTGATGATTTCCGCTGCCAATACAAACACCTCTTTATATGGGGAATTTCCTGCATCACTCGCCGGATATAGATGAATTATTATACAAAATTTTTGTTTTCCTGTATAGTAGAGTGAAATGTATACTATTGGAAAGGGGCTGCAAATGGGCATGGGTATGAAAGGCACAATTATTTGGTCTATCATCATTTCGGTTCTGTTGATTTACCCCATGTTTTATACCATCAAAAAAGGTTATTCCCGCAAATGGGATGATGAATAGGAAGTACACCACAAAACCGTCAGCCCTTTCCGGCCGACGGTTTTTGTTATGCTGTTACCGTTGAGGTAATCTCGACTATTTCACTGAATCTCGAAGGCTATCCTGCCGCTTTAGAGACGGTTCAGGAATCATTCTCTCTCCCCGTCCCCGGCCAGACGAATAAACATCTTTATCGACTGAACGGTCATAGACATTTTGCAGTACAGGTGCAACTGGTGCTTGTAAGTCTTCCATCTCTACGGACGATCTTGAGGAAATACTGCATCCGCCGAGCATTGGGACAGCCAAAAGCAAGGTGCAAATTCCAATCCCACTTGATCTTAGATGCTTTTTCACCGCCATTCTACCCTCTCTCCTTCTGGAAAATCATGCTTTCCTTTAGTCTGAACCGGTTTAGCAGATTTTATAACGAGAAAACAATTGACACTTGTGAAGGCAGCTGGTAATATATAAATTATCTTTCGAAACAGCATATTTTTTCATGATCTGTTAGCTCAGCTGGGAGAGCACTATCTTGACAGGGTAGGGGTCAGTGGTTCGAGCCCACTACAGATCATCACGAAGAACCCTTGTATAGCAAGGGTTTTTCTTTTTTTTATGTCTTACTCTTCCTATGCGAAATTATCAAATTGGTGCCGGATTGGTGCCCTTTATTCAACTAAAGCCTTTATGGTGCCGCCAATAACTCCAACATTACTCCTCCTGACGATGACTTACGCCTTCTACCCATCGATAAATGATTTCTTCGGAACTAACATTTTGCGTCCTATACGTACATGATGAAACTGATTTTCTTTAATCAAATCATACGTCTGATTAGTTCCGGTACCAAGAACCCTCTGAATATCTGCTACTGTAAGAACCTCAGGTAGGTGCTTCCAAATATCATCACTTACTTCTTTAATATTGAGGTTCAATCTGTGGCTTGTGAAGTTCTTCTTTCCTCTCTAGAAGCTTAACTTCATCTAAAAATATCTCAACTTCCCGATTAATTACGCTGCAGATCAGTCAGCTTTTTCTTGAGGTATTCAATTTGTGTTCATTGTTCATTTAACCAATACTCCTACTCTTTACTATTAATAAACTGATCCTTCTGTCTACTCATCACATTTCACATGTTTTCAAATGGTTCGCATTACATCAATGTACACACCTGTCAGCAATGTAGATGTTTACAAAGGTGAATTCAGCATGGTTATGTTAGGCGATTTATATTTTCCAGACATTGTCGGATGTGTTCTTTGGTCAACATGTCAATCAAATTATCGACCGAATCCTCTTCCTTACCCACAAAGTTGACCCTTACCCATAGTTTATATTTTTCATTAAACCTTGTAATTGCATTATTTTCTTGATCCCATAGATACTCATTCTCCCCTATTTGCAATCTCGAGTGATTTTCGAACTGGTTCATGAATTTCTTATTCAAATTTTCAGTGCTCATTAACCGATAGCTCCTTCGATAAGTATTTATCATCCAATAACTGCTGCTTCCGAGTTGCTTCTCTTCTTGCTTGTTTAATCGCTATTTCTACTATGGTTCTACATAGATCATTGAGCGCACTGGTTGGTTCGTTACATTCGGGAATGACAATGCCAATAAGTCCATGTTTCCCTTGAATATACTTGGTGACGTGCTCCTTGATATCTAGTACCCCTGATTGCTCCGAAACAGAATTACGTGTTTTCATCGATCGTACCTCCATTGGAATTTTTAGCTACTCATCCAATTCATCGGTCAATAGAAACCAATAGCGAAGATCGTTCCGTTTTCTTTTAGCTTACTACACCTCGACTTCCGCTTTTTTGATATTTGGGATACCATTCTAACTGCATAATTTAAAACAAAAAACCATCGTTCCCACTATCAGGCCATCCTTTACATCTCCTTTCGCCGTGAAAACCTACATTTCATTGTCTAATAAGAGCAGTTTGATTTGAACGCTTAATTCGAAGGAAAAATAATAATGACGGCCGTAAGCGGCTCGCCATTGTCAATGTAAAGTGATTTTTAAAATTAAAATCTAGCGGTATTTCGGGGTCGTCCGCACCCGCACTCATTTTGAACCCCCAGAGGGACCCGTGACCGCCTGCGCCCCGTTCCACCCCTGTTTATATATCTTTGTGTATTTGTTCATCTCTATTACAAAACGTCTGTGCAGCGCCTTAGAATCGCTGTGTTAAGGTGACAGCAATTTGTTATCGAAGTACGTAAAAAATACCGGCTATTATAAAAAATACAATCCCGGCTATAAAGAACCAGTTGGCTGCCTTCTTCTTTTGATTACGGTCATCCTTCGAATCAGCATAGAAGTTTCCTCTTTGCTGGTACCCTGTAGTCCACGCTCCAGATAAAAGTCCCGTAATCAGAAAACATACAACTCCTGCAGATATCAGCAGATCCATTACGTTCCCTCCCATCATCTCTTTGTAATAAAAACGTAAGTTGACGGGTATTGGTTACGAGTTATTTAACCGGGCTTATTATCAGATCATTTCTTCTATTCACTAATTACAAGATAATGCGTATCCACCTTGAAGTAAGCGAGCCTCTTAACCTCTTCAACAGAGAATACATCCATCATTGCTCCTGCAGCTGTCTTTTCAATATCCGATGTTTTATCTATTCCTACCGATCCGACCAGCTCGTTATCTTTATCGTAGAACATGATCGTTTCTATCTTCTCAATTAACATTCCATTCATCCTTTCTTTTAAATAGAAAGAGCCACTCTTTTTATGAGCAGCTTTTAACTGTAGAATTACTATATATCTTTACATGTTTTATTCTTTTATTTCTTTTAGTTTTCTTGGGGGTATAACTCTCCCCCAAGAGCATATTTTCGCGTTTATTTTGTGGGGTATGATTCTCCCCTACAAATGGCCGTTTTATGGGGGAGAACTCTCCACCACAACCACCTATTTTATAAAGAGAATCAATCAATGATAGGTGGGGTTTTAAATATGGATTTTGCTACTCGATCATGTAATTCTTTAGTAGATAAATTTGACGTTTTTAATAAGAGAACAGATAATACATCCTTTAATTTAAAATACTTCTCGTAAATATCTGGCTTCGTAATTTGTTTTATGAATGTAGTTATATCACCATGCACTACTTTACTTCTTAAACCGTACATGTCTTTTATCAAATTAAATGTTTCTTCCCGAACCATTGGATCGTCGGAATACAACAGACTTGCATTCAAGGCAACTCTATAACTGACTTGTTCATGCCCAGTGACAAGTAAAGCTTCAAATGCTGTAATTAGGTTAACAATGCTTTCTTCTAATCCTCTACTTGAACACGCTTGTAGATAATGATTTAAAGCAAAGACCCATTCCGTAGCTTTCCAATTTGATTTTTCTCGTAAATATCTCTGCGAACGATTATGTTCTATTAGAAGATTATGAACTTCTTTAATTTTATCAATATCGTTCTTGTTAATAATGATTGAATTTTCAGGGCATGTTGTGAAATTGTCATCTTTAGTAGGATAATAGTTCATCAATAAAGTGTTTCCCAACCTTAATAAGTCATAAATAATCTCGCCCTTCATTTCACTCTCGGTACCGGCCCAAACGGAAATATTGACCAAGGGGAGTGCAATTCTTAATGCATCAAATAATATTCCAGGCATCGATTCTACTGTAGCTACATCATTTCTACTCCATACGAGAATAGTATTTTCTTGGTCAGGTTTTAAGTAAAAGAATTCATTTATTACTTGAATTCCAACCTCATCTAGATTTATTCCGTATAACTTAACGCGTTCACTCATATTGTCCTCTCCTCTTCCTTCACTAACATCAAGATTCGACATCCCAGAAATGTCTCCTTCTAGAAAAGGATCATGTGCACGGTCTTTTTGAACAACTTCAATAAAAAAGCCGCTTTTTCGGCGGCTTCACTTTTAATGTGTTACTTAGTTGTATATTCACTTACTTCAAACGTTAAAATCTTATCGAATATTACATAATCTATCCGTTTACTGAAAGGTCCTTTGTTGTTGGTATACTTGTTAATTGCATATTTAGCTGATCCTGTTCCAGCGTCACGTGCATCAAACCAATTTAAAAATGCATTTATTTCACTCATTGGTAGATCGTATTCTTTTTCCAATCCTGTTGTCATTGTTACAACTAATATCGCTCTATCACCTGATGGTTGAGGTTCCGGATTAGGTTCTGGATTAGGTTCTGGTTCGAGATCATTCAATCGAGACAAATCAAATTCTTCTACTACAGCCATTCCCCCGGAATTAATATTTCCATCTTTTATAAATGTCCCACCAAGAAAGTACAATTTATCATTAACAATCTGAAAAGTAGTATTCCTGTCTCTGAACTCAGAATTTGGAACTGGCGTTAAAGTTTCAGTGGTTAAATCGTAAGTAGAAATTATACTTCGTCCATATATAACCAACTTGCCATTATTGTCTAAAACTACGCCCCATGCAGTAGAATCTAGCTCTTTAATTAACGTCCAGGTATCTTGAATGTGATCATATTTATAGATTGAACTTTTTTCATTCTCAATATGACGAGCGTAAATAGAATCGTTATACTTGAATACCATCCCCGTAAAAGGCATATCTTTTGCACTAGTCCAAGTATCATTTTCAGTGTTGTAAGAGTAAACTAATTGAGATGTACTTGATCCCGTCCCACCAAAAGTAAATATTTGCTTATCAACTGCTATAGCAATTAAACCTCTACCCTTAGTAGGCATAGATCGTTTTGAGGTCCATTTATTCAAAGTTGGATCATATACTTCAACACTGTTTGTATCACTACTACCACTATACCCACCAAAAACATAAATTTTACCGTCTACCACTGCCGACCCAGGCGAAGTTCTTGGTACAGTTAAGCTTGCACCAGTTGTCCACACATCCATGGAAGGATCATAAATTTCCAATGTTTTAAGTTGCCCTTGCCCAGGTGAGCCTCCAAAAACGTATATTTTACCATCAACAACAGCGCTGCTGGCGACATATCTTGGTGTAGGCATGGGCGTTTTGGTAACCCACCCGTTTTCATTAGACGCAGCCGATATGTACTGTTCAAAGCTAAAAAGTGAAACAACCAACAAACAAATAAATAACCCTACTTTTTTCATTTCATTAAATTCCCTCTCTTATATTATTTTTCAAGTCTAATTCAGCCTTTCAAGTATACAAATGAATTTCTGATTCAACCATGAAAATAGTGTTATTAAGACCTTTTTGTCCCATGCTATTTTCTAATTCAAATCAATGATCAATCATAAATTAAAATACTATACCGCTGGAGTATCCCAATGGGTCATTTTCAGACAAAAAGCCGCCTTTCGGCGACTCGTTAAGAAGATAGATTAAATTCTACAAACGCAGGTGATCGGAGTAATCCACCTTTGGTCCAGTTCCGTGTCTTAACCTTCGCCCGGATCCGCGGCTCAAGGTGGACGAAATTCTTATCTTCTCCTGTTACAAGCTGCTGGCTCACACCATAAAAAGCTTTCTTGGCCTTTGGCGGTACTCCTAACTCAATAACACCAGCTGGACGTAAGCGCCCAGAATCAGTCGGAACTGCAGCAAGCCATCCAAACTCCTCTTTACGGTAACCGGTAATAAAGACATCAGCATAAGTCCAATTGATCACCTTCTGCCATGCTGGTGATCGGCGGCTTTCGTAAATACTGTTCTGTACCTTGCCGACCATACCCTCAAGCTTCTGGGCTACCATTTGCTCAAACAATGCCTCTCTAGCTGCCTCCAAAAACGGGATAACGCCAAAGTGTTGGTTCGGCATCTCAATATTGCTCAGGATCTCCTTGCGCTGCATCAGAGGCAGCTTTCGAAGGTCTTGACCTTTATATCGAAGGATATCGAACACGACATAGGTAACAGGCGATATCCTATTAGCTGCTGTATACGTGGCTCCTTTTTGGCTTGAAAACGGCTCATGACAGTTTCGAAGTCTACCAGCCCTGTTTCAGGATCGGTACAAGCAACCTCACCATCCAGGAGTATGTCTTCATCGAAAGGTGTCAGCAGCTCTGGGTACTGATTAGTACACTCTGTTTCATGTCTGGTATACAATCGAATGCGGCCATTCTCCTGCGAGAACAAAAGCCTATGACCGTCTATCTTTGGTTCAAATATATAATCCTGATGGCTAAAAGGACCATTAGCAGTTTCTAATAACATAGGATTGATGAACATAAAAACACCTCTCCTCGATTATACCGTTAGGTCCGATCAGTGAGAGTCGGTAAGTAATGTCAGCTCGGTGTCATTCGTTTTTCATAATCTTCAATCCATTCAATCCATAACCTCATATGATCAGTGGGTAAGAAGTGAGCCTGCTCATCAACTAATTTATATAAGACATCATATTTATAACCATGATCATTCCATAAGATATAATAGAAAATAATTACGCTCTCGGCTGGAGAGAGTTGAGCAGTTAAAATTTTCAGATACCTCCATTTTTGTTCCTCTTCTAAAAATACAGAATGTTCTATAAGGTTGGTGATTTCTATTAGATTGTTGAAATACTGTGCAAGAGATAATTCTCTATCTACAAAGGCACTGACTAAATGGTGATGAATTTGTTCATGGTCTTCAAGAGCTAATTCATTGTACATACCTTCAAACACTGCTCGACCAGTTGAGTGGATCGACTCAGCTCCTTGATGCCTAAAAATCAGACCTTCAACTAATTGATGGTGTAACGTTAGCATGTTAAAGAATGTGTTATCGAATCTTTGGATATTCATTGCTTCGACCTGGTTTGCTAACTCCTGATTTGTTCTCTCCACTTCTTGCCTTTGTAATTTCAATTCCTGCCGTTGAAGATTCAGCTCAACCTTCTGTTGAAATATGGTGTAGATAATCCCTCCGAAGGCTAAACCTGAAAAAAGAGTATTAATGGCACCAAACATATCACCGAACTCTCCTCTATTAGGTAAAAAAAACAATACTAAACCACTTAATACCCAAAGAGTAACTATAGACAATAACACTCTTGTTAATTGAAGTTCCTCTGTTATTTCGTCATAATAAAAAGCTTTTAATTTGCTCAATTCTATTCCCCCTCAGTGGAATAGTTCTTTCCATGAAGTGAAATCTCCTTCTTGAAGGGATAGGAAACCGATAAGGGAACTTTGCACCACTCCCAATAAAAAAGGCCGGCAGCTGCCAGCCCAATTAATTGCTATCTCGATAAGCTCATTCTTTCTCTCTGCCGCTGCATCTGTTTGTACATACTTTCAAATTCATCTTGAGATGCTCTAAGCCCGGCCATTACCTGCTGTTGAACATCGTTACCCCCGCCATTTATATTTATGTTGGGATTGAAATGAATTACTGTTTGTTCATTTGAGGATCCGGAGTCAACCCCAAGCATACGGCCTGTCATTGCATGTAGGTCCCTCGACCGCTGGTTGTTTTTAATCGGTATCGCCATCTCGGGTCCTGCTTCCCCAAAAATAGACGGACGATCAGCGTACCCTCCGTCAGCATATTGTTCCATGGTTTGTACCTGGAGTCTGCCAGTACCGGGAAGAGTGTTATTCCCCATCTGCTTCCACACAACATCCACGTTAATTCTTTTTTCCAGCGGTAGCTCTTCCATCGTTCTATTAATTTCTTGGAGTTGTCTCATTGCATTGTCAAATCTGGATTTCTCCTTTGTTGACAGTTCATCATATTTTGCCGCCTGGTCTGCAATGTCTGCACCTAGATTTAATTCAATGAGTTTGACCTGGCTGTCATATAATTGCTGGAAACTCTTTTCGGCAGCCATGATGTCAGTCTCCGTTGAGTCAAAGTACTCTCGATTTGATTCAAAGGCTCCCTTTAAATCTTTTGTGTCAAATGCCAGATTAGACCAGTTGTCGTTATAATATCGACCTGTAGCATCCTGAATCTCATTGGCAAGTTCTTGAAGTTTTTGTAATTGCTCAGCTCCAGTAGTTGTAGTGGAATAGTTCCGCAATATTACTTCGCTGTTAGTTCTGCCGCTAGTATTAGTTCTCCGAGCGAGTATTATCAAATAGTGATTGATCAAAATTAAGAATAAAAATATTAATAAGACCCTATCGGCTTATATGCTGATAGGGTCTTTGGTTTATTTCTGGAGCATATTTTCACGAAATCTATTTAGCACAACAGCAACTTCTTCCCGGGTCATTAGCGCCCCTGGACGTTTTCCATCAAAATAACCATTTTCGGTCATTTCCTTCCATGCTTGTTCAGCCCAAGGGCTTACAACATTAATATCTCTTTCCTTCGTCACTGGTTTCCCCTCCTTTTTCTGAAGCCCCAGGTATTTTGAGACCCCATTTATATGACCCTCAATTAAAGCATCAATTATTTCCTTACGCTTAAGTTTGGCAGCATCAGAAGCCACGTCTATAAATAGATTTTCGGTCAACACAGCAGGCATTTTGCTCTCGCGAACCATGTGCAGGTTCTTTGCTTTCTGCCCCCGATCGATCACGCCAAATGGTTTTAATGCGACCATGATCTCCTTGTGAAGAACATTCTGTAAAGCTACAGATGCCGGTTGTGAATTGATATATCTAAAAGTCTCAAAACCACCGGCTCCACCCCCAGCGTTACAATGGACAGAAACAAGAATATCAGCTCCAGCTTTATCTGCCGCTTTGGTTCGTTCAGATAACTCCAAGAAAACATCTGTGGATCTGGTTAGCAGCACCTGCACACCGTCATAATTATCTTCCAGGCGTTTCTTTACACCCAAGGATACATCCAGAGCAATATCCTTTTCTTTCAACCCATTTCCGACCGCGCCGGAATCCTTACCGCCATGACCTGCATCAATCCATACCTTTTTCACGATCACTCACCGCCTTTACAGGTTGCTTTACAGCTTGTTGACCCAATACAGCAAAGGGCTTCAACAAGGATGCCTTGTAGAATTGCCTCTACGGTCCAAACTAGCAAACCGGTTGTTAGTCCTACCGCAAGGACAAGGATAATATATAAGATACTCCAGTCTGGTATTTTCGGTGTTCGCTTAAGCCCACCAGAAATAATAAAAGCAGCTACTCCCAAAATATAAAACCCCATCCAAAATCTTCCGTAATAGGTGTTATACTTGACTAAAAAAGGAGATGTATCATTTTGAACAAAAAAATCATTAAAACCGTCGCCACTTTAGCGCTCGGTATGATGATCGGATCCGTAACAATTGCAGCAGCTGCCCCTGGAACTATTCAAGCCGTCCTAGCCAAATTCACGTTTGTGGTGGATGGTCAAAAACAAACCCTCAAATCAGACCCGATTGTATATAAAGGCACCACATACCTTCCGGTTCGTGAGGTTGCTGAGATGTTAAATGCTGAAGTGTCTTCATTCGATAACAAGGCTAAGAAAATAGAATTAAAGACAAAAGGATCACAAACAACATCAAATCCCCAATTAGGTTCTAATCAATCAAGCGCACCACAAACACCATTGAAACTCAAGCTCAATGAAACTGCTACGAAAGGTGATATGACAATAAAAGTGAATAGTGTAAGTTACACGGATTTCATCCCTTCAAAGCCTGGAGAAACGTCCGGTATGCTTGCAGAATCAGGACACAAGTTCGCCATAATCCAATATGAAGCAACACTTAACGCAGAGCCTACGGACAGATTCGCATGGGGTGCATTAGATTTTTTTGATCATGCTGTTATCGGTGGTAAGAAAATAAGTTCAGCCACTTCCTACAACCATAACAATTTGTTCGCCGGCGAGACAAAGATTATTCAAGTTTCGCTTTCTCTGCCAGAAAACTTGGATATTACCTCTGTCACCTTTAGAAACCCGAGTAATAACTCGATCTTTGGAACCATAGATCTTTAATAATCTCCTCCACCTCTCGATTGTGCAAACAACCGAGAGAATACGTTGGCAACTATACGCCCAAGTCCATTGGGCGTTATTTTAATTTCATGCCATCCTCGTTGGAGCCCTTCTCTCTTTATATATAAGCCCCCCCCCCGGATAACCGAGGACATAAAAAAAGGCAGATTGATTTTCACCATGATAAAGCCTCCATCTCGATTTTTTGGGAAAACGCGCAAAATCGAAATGGAGTATGGCGGGGATCGGCAGCCGGGACAGTACCGCACTTCTGGACAAAATGTCCACATGTAGCAGGGCTTGTCTGAAAAAAGGGCAGCACAAAACGCGACCACGCAAAAGAACTGCGGGACGCGTCTATTTAGAAGATTTACATTGCCTGTGCAGATGATAAAGGTATCACCTGCATGGAGAAACACCCGCCGCCACACGTTTTTTTCTTTTCCGCTTGCGTAGCAGGGATATGACCCAACTTCTTAACGCTCAACAAGTTCGGTCATTATTATTCAGCAGGGAGTAAAATCTCGTTTCCTTCCGCAACGCCAATTAAAAATTGGCCTACTTCTTTTGGAATATGAGCTACCAATTGTACAATGTCTATACCAGCAACTTCGGTATGAATGTAGTAATTGCCATCGGAAGTTTTATATAAGGTATCGCGGGCACTGATGACTAATTTGCTATTTGGGTTCACAGCCGTTTTTGTAGTCTCCCGCCAATATACGATTTTATATAGAACTTCTGCATCTTTAGGAATTTCGCTAAAAAACCGCCAATCTTCCATGTGTTCATTCCTAACGTAGTCTATAATTTCACGGTTGTCGGTAATCGTGCGGAGCAACTGACTTTCATCTGCCGACAATATCTCAATTTTCTGTTTTTTGGTCATGTCAAAATCATCATAGTCAACATCTGCCATTGCTTCACGAATGTCCTCGGCCATTATTTTTCGCAGGGAATCAGAATTTATCTCACTCATGGCTTCATTCATGGCCTCATTGACTGTGGCCGCAACAAATTCAACCATTGCTCCAAAACCACTGGCGGCTATTGCTTCGCCGACAGCCCGACTTGTAATTTGACTGATAGAATCTGATATGGCCCCATCTGTCGCCTCATTGATACTCTCAGACACAGCTTTTTGAACTGATCGCTCAACAATCCTTTGTGTGCTAAGTGAACAGCCTGATGTTGTTGCTACCATGAAAATAGCCAATATTGATATAGCTAATTTTTTCATTAAAATATCCTCCTTGCGTCGCCTGTTTTTGTTATAAACAGTATAGCGCCACCACAAGGAGGATTTATTGATGTTGTCAAAATTGAACACTGTACTCGTTAAAATTGGTTTATAGGCCATAAAGCACTATTTCTATCGTAAAAGACTCAGGTTGACTTTTAATACACAATGATCCGTTCGGTTCCACCTTTTGCAGCACACTTTTAAGCCCCAAGCCGTGACTCGTCCGGTCAGTCTTGCTTGATACCGGAAATTTCCCTTCCCACGCGCCGACTTCTTCTGCTGTTGCATTTACGATACTGATGATCAATGACTGATTGACATAGGCCAAGACAATACGCACCCAACGCCTCTCTTTCGGTAATTTTTCACAAGCCTCTCGTACATTGTCAAGCAAATTGCCAAATATAGTAGACGCCTGATCAAACGTGAGCTTCAAATCCGCAGGCACATGGACATCTGTTTCCATGGTGATATTGGACTGCTTCAATTCTGCAATTTTTATGTTCAGAATCGTATCTAAGGTGGGATTGCCGGTCATCACCGCTTGTTCGTAGTGACCGATCTGACAGGAAGCCTCCCACAGATAATGTTCAGAGCTCCCTTATCCCCTTGCGTGGCGAGTGTCGCCGCAGCTTTTAGGTGGTTTCGCACATCATGATGTAGGGTACGTATTTGGCTGTGGAGCCGCTCCATCTGTTGATAGTGCTTGTTTTGCAGTTGTAACTGCTGCTCCAGTAAATGCCGTTCACGGTCGGATTCGGTAAAAGCGGCAAAGCGGTCGAATAGCACAAACAGCGCAATGTTAATAAACAATAAAGCCAACATGACCACGATCTCAATCGTGTAAGCATAAGGCCCTTCACGGCTCATAATGTGATCAAACATCCCAAAGTATACCAGAATACTGATGACCGAGATAGCTGTGAGAAGTGCCCACATAGAGGGTGGAACCACTTGCCGCCTCTTGCGGCCAATATATCCTGTTGCCTCAAGTATAAGCCAGAAGCCCATGTGGTACATAACCTCTATAAGCCAATTGTTTTTATTAGGCATTGGCGTTACAACCAAATCAAAGGCGGAAAGCCAAAGACAGGCCACCGCAAACAGCACAAGGCTGAACAGGACTTTTTTTCTTCGGTTTGTTTCACGAAAAAGAGGCAACAGCAGGAGACTACTGATCAATGTTGCAGGCGGCGTGGAGGTCGGCCGATGATGCGCCAAAATGAGCCGCCACACGATGGCGGTTATTGCTCCTAATCCAAGAGCCAGAGCATATATTTTGTTTCTGCTGATGGCAGGTCGACCATAAATGCGTTCGTACAAACGGGCGACTAATACCATATCCACAAGTCCAAACATGAATTGCAGCAAAAACAGATATACGAAATCAATTGACGGAAAAATGTTCATTGGAAACCTCCCCGCCGTTTGAGAAAGGATATATGATCCTGTTTCAATACTATTTGGTATTTACGGCTCACCGGCAGCTTTACACCTCCGGCAAGTTCCACCTCGTCTTGTCTGATCACGCGGATATACTCCATATTTACAATATAGGATGCGTGAATTTGGGTGAACAGATTTGCGTCCAGCGTGTCCGCGATCTTTGAAATTCGCTCATAGTATTCCACGGTTCCCCCTATGCTGTGAGTGCGCACTTTTCGCCCGGCTCCCTCAAAATAGGAAATTTCCCGGTACGGCAATTGCCGCTTTTCATGGCCTATCTGAAAAAAGAAAATCTGGTTTTCTCGCTGGATGTGCTCAACTGCGTCCTGCAATACGACTTTCAAAGCATCAAATTGCACTGGTTTGCACAAAAATCGGAACGGAAGCACCTTAAAAACTTCATAAACATACTCCTTGTGACTGGTAACAAATACAATAAGGGCGTCCCGGTCTGCTTTCCGAATACAGGCGGCGGTTTCAATTCCGCTGGTGTGCGGCATTTCAATATCCAACAAATAGATATTGAATCGCTCTTCGTTCGTATTCATATAGTCCATTAACTCAGCACCACTACCGAATACGTCCAGAGATAGGTTGCCGAGCTCCATTTTCCATATCATCTCTTCAATTGAATTGCACACCGAAATGTCATCGTCGCAAATTGCTAACTTAATCATTTTGTCCTCGCTATGTATAAATAGTTATTGAATACAGTCTGTGCGTAAATTTATCATCAACCAATCTGATTATTCGGCAAGCAAAACGATTACACCTTCTGGCTGATATGTAGATATCATTATCCGCTTACCGCTGTACCCGCAAGCAATTCAAGTGTGCACAAAATTGCTTGTTGGGGTTCCCCCAAACCCGTGCCACTTGTGGACAAAATATCCACAAGTCCCGGCGTACCGCCGGATGGTTACGTCATGCCGCTACTGCGCCATTTCCTTGTCTTTCTGCGCGTCCATCAGGCCGGGCAACCGGCCAATACTCATTGTACCACTACGGGACACCCAAGGATGTCGCGTTTTTTTATGTCTGCACATTGGATCAGGATTTACAAGACCTTGAACAGTTGCGAATTTCAGAGGACCAAGATGCAAAAGTCGGTCACAAGAGCGCGGATACATCGTTATTTGGATACAAAATGCATCTTGCCATGACCGAGAAACGGATAAAGCCCTCCTAAACAGCAAAAGACGACCCCATCCCCAAAAATCGGGATAAGGGCCGTCTTTTGTTTCGTGCTCTTTTAGCTGTTCTATCAAAACCACAGGTTCTTCAGTGGCCTCTGTGCATCAAGGAGGTTTCTTCTTTTTATGTAATGGAAAACTTAATTGGTGCATTTACCCTGCTTAACAACACGCTGAATTGACTTTATATATTCCATGAATATGATGTTATCCCCGCTGAGATTTAACAATTCCTGATTCCCCATCAATATCCCGTGTTACAGACAGATATTGCATTGAATCAGCACCATTCTAATTTATTTCAACAACTCTTCAGGTGTATCACCGCTGTAGACATAAACAGGGCTAGCGACATTTACGAAAAATACTGCAACCAGCGTCAAAGCTGAAGCAATAGCAGCAAAAGTGCTGCGTTTAGCTTTATTGATCAGTGTCATAAAGTTCACCTCCTTTCCAGTGAATCAAACTCAAAGCTTGGATAAAAAAACAAACTGCAAGCGTTGGAGATTGAATCAAAGTATTTGAAACAACAATCAGACTACTGATGACTCTTAGTTTAAAGTAATGAACTTTCGGTATTCTGGATTGCTTTTCAATCCTGCTGGGAGCAAAGATGCCCACAAGCAAGAGACTGATAATATTAAATATCTGAATATACAACACTGGCAGTTCGATGAACGATATCCCCGTAAACAGTGCTGTTGTAACAATAATGCACCCAGCCCCCGTTTTTAAATGAAACCCTCCCGAAAACTGTCGAAGAAGTGCAAATCCGATTAATGCGGTTAATGCCTGTTTTGTGTTTCCAGTTATAAATGAAGCAATCAATGTAAAAGAGATTATAAGTACGATGTTTAGTACAATTGCTATGGCGTGCTTAAGAACATTTACAGAGGATTTATGTTCTGGGACTTGTCTTTTGATTCCCTCTGCGATCTTAAGAGCTGCGGTTTCAATCATCATTCGTAACACTCTCCTCTGTTCGGATCATGTAATAAATGAACAGCCCAAAAGTAGTAGCGAAAAAAATGATATTAATCCAAATTCGGTTGTAATAGAAAACCACACTAACCAGAAGTAGAACTGTAACAATGAGAACCGTCATTACAATATGTTCGAACTTGAATCGCAACTTTTCAAAATCAAACGAGAATCCAATTCCAAACCTATACATTAACCAAGATAATAATAAGGCTGTGGCACCTGAAATTAGTTGAAGCACGTATGCATCTGTTCCTGGTGTTTGAACCTCCTTAACTGACTCAAAGAGGGCCATAACATAAACGGTTTGAATTAATGCATACAATACATAACCAAGTATTGTACAAGTCGCTGACCATAACACTGGTACTTTAATGACCGTCGTAAACAAAAAGATGAATATTACGATGGTAACTAATGGTGCAACAAAAGCTAGTGAAAGTTCATTACGTAAAATAAAACTTTGTAAATTTGCTAACAGCATCACGAATAATGCTTGCCATATGTACTCGGATGTTTTGAATCTAAACAACGACATTATCAATGAATAAATGGCCAGCGTTTCAATCATTGAACAAAACATAAACCAAAATGCTTCCACCAAATTCCCCCTAGACCTTTTATCTACTTTTTGTTGCGCCACTCCTCAATCTTGTCCTGATAGACCTGAATTGTGGTCTCGAACCAAAATGGACGAGATCCAACAATAAAGTCGGGATCAGGGAAGAAGCGAGTTTTCCGTGTATGATGCATATTCTTGGGGTCAACTCCGAGGACGTCTGCAACTTCTTTATTACCAAGAACACGCGGAAACTTCATACCTGCAATAATTCCCCTCGCCTCTTCCAACTGATTAACAAGCTCTAATATCTTCTGTCCATTCTCTCCCCCTATCTCATCAGCCAATACACGATACTGATTCAAGGTCAAATTCAACCATCTCCTCGTGATTTACGTATTGTTATATTTTGACGTTGACATAAATGTATGATATTATCGTATAAAAAACAAGACTTTATCTTACATTTTTTATCAAAAAAAACCTCAAAACAAAATTTTACCTATTCTTTGTGAAAACTTCAATCCATCCCGCCTAAAGTAAGACCTCACCAGCTAAGCCAGTAAGGTCTTTTTCATCGATGCCATATGATTGCACTATAGTGCTAACGTTAATGTTGAGACAAGCATAATGTATTTGGGATATGTTGTAAATAAATACCCAGGAATTTCATTTAAATTTAAATTATTCAGTAAGCCCTATTTAACGCGAGAAGATTTGATGAAGAAGGAAATAATTAAACCAACCATAGCTATAATTAGAGTGAATATAAAGGAGTTCTGTACTCCCGCTGTTAATGAAGCTCCAATTGAAGAAGGGTCAGTTAGATCAATCATATTGTTCATATATCTTTTCTGAGAAGCGGACATAATCGTAATCGCAACTGCAGTGCCAATTGCTCCCGACATTTGCTGTAATGTATTCATTAAAGCAGTACCATCTGGGTAAAGATTTTTCGGTAATTGATTTAGTCCATTTGTCTGAGCAGGCATCAAAACCATCGATACACCTATAAATAGAATGGAGTGCATCACAATCACCATACTAACCGACGTTTCAATGGTGACGTTTGACATGATCCATAACATGATAGACATGATCGCAAATCCAGGTATAACAAGTCCTCTTGGTCCGAATTTGTCAAAGATACGACCTGTGATCGGGGACATTAATCCATTCAGCACACCACCTGGCAACAAAACAAGCCCCGCGGTAAATGCAGTCAATGCTAGCCCTGTTTGCAAATATAATGGCAACAAAATCATCGTGGACATTATTACCGTGAAGCAAATAAATACGGCCAATAAACCTAGAGTAAACATTGGATATTTTAATACACGTAAATCAAGCATCGGTTTATCCATTTTTAATTGTCGCAAAGAAAACAAGGTAAGTGCAGCAAGGCCTATAATAATCATCGTAATCACAATAGTGCTTCCCCAGCCATTCTCACCCGCGCTGCTAAAGCCATAGACGATTCCGCCAAAACCAATCGAAGATAGGATAATAGATAATATATCAATTTTGGGTTTAGTTATGGTCGAAACATTCTGCATATACAATATACCCGATACCAACGCAAGAATTAGAAACGGTAAACAAACCCAAAAAATCCAATGCCAAGTCAGTTTTTCAAGAATTAATCCTGAGATTGAGGGTCCAACTGCGGGTGCAAACATAATGACTAACCCTATTAGTCCCATTGTTGCACCTCTCTTATTGATGGGAAAAATCAATAAGATCGAATTAAACATCAGGGGCAGCAATAATCCCGTACCTATAGCCTGAATCACTCGAGAAAACATTAATACTTCGAAGCTTGGTGCAAGAGCTGCGACTAGTGTCCCAATAATTGAAAAAATCAATGACACAATAAATATTTGACGTGTACTAAACCATTGAAGTAAGAGACCCGAGACAGGAACTAATATCCCCAAAGTTAATAAATAACCTGTTGTCAGCCATTGAACCGTGGAAGAACTAATAGAAAATACTCGTATTAAATCCCCGAGAGCCATGTTTAAAGCCGTTTCACTGAACAATCCAATGAAACCAGCAATTAAGAAAGAAATTAATATTGGAGTAGTTTTAATCACTTTTGTTTGCTGTGTTTCTGCTATTGAAGACATTAATCCACCTCAAATTTTATTTTGTTATAAGCGTGTCGTTAGTCCGAGGCATAAACTTTTTAATCAGTAATATTAATCCCTAAATGCTCACGCAAGGTGACACCCGTATATTCACTTCTGAACAAACCTCTTTCAACTAACTGCGGTATCAGCTTTTCAAAAAATATTTTCAAAGATTTTTCTGAACCGCCCGGAATAGCTATAAATCCGTCAATAGCTCCAGCCTCAAACCGCTCAATAATATCGTTCAATACGTCCTCAACCGTTCCAACGGAAACCCAGTGGGCAGACCCGACAACCTCCGGCCTTGCCAATACCTCTTCCACTGTAGGCTGATGTTTTGTAATATACCGGCGCAACAGCTCAGCATGTGTTCGGCTGCGGACTGGCTGATTCGGATCGGGAAGCATATCGGAAGTTACGTGACGATCCAAAGCAAAGCTGCTCAAATCAAGACCCAGCACTGATTTAAGCGATGCATGTCTGCGCTCAATAGTCAAATGTGCGTGTGCAGCCTTATGTAATTCATGGGCTTCCTCGCGAGTTTCGGCCAAGAAAAAATATAAACCTGGCAAAACTCTTATGCCGTCCGGATCGCGCCCATGCTCCATAGCTCTTCTTCTCAGATCATTTCGCAATTCCACTCCCGATTCAAGGTCTGGCATCGCTGCAAAAATAGCATCTGCTATTGAAGAGGCAAAATTTCGTCCTGTATCCGACGCACCTGCTTGAAATAAAGGAATTGGTCCCGATTTATGGGCAGGCAAAGTAAGTGGTCCCTTAACACTAAAAAACTCACCTGAATGATTAATTGGGGAAACCTTATCCTTATCAGAAAACATGCCTGACTCACGGTCAATAACAATGGCCTCATTCGGAAAACTATCCCAGAGTTTGCGTACGACATCAGTAAATTCAATTGCTTTCGCATATCTTTCTTGGGGTGAAGGCATAGGTGACTCACCGAAATTTTCGGCACCTTCAATAGAAGTGACAATATTCCAGCCAGCACGTCCATTGCTCAGCCAATGCAAAGACTGGAGCTGTCTAGCAACAACATACGGTGGATTAAAAGTCGTAGAAATAGTCGTAACTAGCCCGATCCGCTCGGTTTCTCGAGCAATCGCTGCAAATATCATAGTAGGGTCAGGGCTACCAAAATTAGCGGAATCGCCGAGCATCTGTGGGCTAACAAAAAGATAATCCGCCCTGAAAAGAAAATCGAGCTTTGACTTCTCCGCCATCTTTGCCAAATCAATGTAAGGGTCAATTGAACCCATTTTTTCCACACCGCTGTCTGGGCGCCGCCAGTCGCCTCCTTTCAACCAAGCAGATAAGACTAATCCAATACATAATTGTCTATTTACAGTCAATACTATCAACCCTTCCTATATAGTAAGAATAGTTTAGCGCCCAGGAAATACTCTGATCAGATGCTGGCTCTAGAAGACTACTAATTAATAATGATTCTCATTATCAGACTATAGTGTAGCAAGGTCTGCAACAAATGCAAATGCACAAATCACAAATGCTATATGCATTATTATCTAATCTAGGTTTGCTGAATGATGATTTAGCCGACATCGTAGGATAGGGCTGCGGTGAAACAGGAAGGAAAGAATGAGACAAAAGAGAAGAAGCCTGCACTCTAGGTTCATCACCAGATTGCAGGCGTAATACATAAATCAGAAACTCAATATATATGATTATCTAATTTATGTGTGTATGCGGAGGGAGACACACCAAATTTCTTTTTAAACACTCTACTGAAATATAGCGGATTGGCATAACCGACACTGATAGCAATATCGCGGATGGGGAAATTGCCTACTTTAAGTAAGTCACTAGCTCTTTCCATACGATAATTGATAACATAGTCGATTGGGTAAAGCCCAGTATATTTGTGAAAGAAGTATGAGAAGCGCTTGGGACTCATTGCATGTAGCTCAGCCAACTCGTCGAGTGTCAACGGATTCATATAATGCCTGTTTATGTATGCAATAGCCTCCTCTATCACCCTTTCACTTGGAGAACTGCCACTCTCTCGATGCTTGCAACTCACCAGAACATGATGCATGACGCTTAAAAATAATTCCTTGACACGAAGCTTCCCAATACCTCTAAGTGTATTGGCATTCTGATGGAGCATGATAAGTAATTCTAACACTCTCGGATTTGCTCCCGCTTCCAGTTTGAAATGAGAGTCGCATTCATGACCGCTATATACTTCGTCTAACTTGTCAAATCTAGAAAACAGTAAATAGTACTCGTACTCTGATTGACCTATAACTTGCGCGTCCAGTTGCATGCCTGGAGCCCCATGAAATACTGATCCTGGATGTAATTCATAGACAGTTCCATTCACACACATTCTAGCCTCTCCACGAATTACAAAAAGAAATCCATGCCTGACGGTCCTAAATTCACTTAATTTACTGTTCGGCTGAATGACTAAACGGTGGACACCTTCTATATCATAGAAACCACTAGCAAATATCTCGGCTAATTTATCCAAATCTATCATGATAATGCACCTGCTCCCTATCCAAACATTGTACATCTGGGCTACTTTCATTAATGCCAAACAACAAATTTATTTCTCGAGGTGTCAGCCTGGCAGCTATTTGTTTGGGGATCAGTCAGGCTATACACAAGATTAAACCATTCACTTAACAGAGCATTCAGTCATTATGTAAATGGTAATTTCACAGTAACGATCCTTGTTCCTTCAGGCGCTTCCAGAACGGTACGAGCCGATGTCTATTTGGGCAATTGACTCCGAAACTTTCGTGTCTTTAGCGTGAAGGATATTCTTTAATTGGGTCAGCAGATTTATCTTAAACGAAAAGTTTACAGCGTTTTCCGCATGAATTCCGTAATATACTTTTCTTTAAAGCCAAGGCTGTCATACAGATTTCTGGCATAATTCCCGACAACACACCAAAGGTCGACGTTTGTACTGCCACGCTGATAGATCTCGTTGCATAAATACATAACAAACTTTCTTCCGATCCCAAGCCCCTGAAAGTCTGTACGGACGGAAGTACTGCTGAGTTCATTACCAGAAAGGTGGCTATAAGCGACGATTTCCCCATTTATTTCGTAGACAAAACGGTTTTTCGCATCCTCTTTCCATGTTCTTCGTTCTTTTTCACTGGGCTGGGCAATCACAGAATCAGGAAAGCACCCGACACGAACGCGCATTTTATGAAAAGCTGTGGCATACAGCGACTGACTAACAAGATAGTCTTCGTCCATATACAGCCTCACCGGAAGCTCCTCCAGGAGAAAGGGATCGCCGGTTCGCTGCATTAAAGCCGATGAAAAGTATTTGTCATAACCGAGCTTGCGCGCAAACGCAAGAGATGATTGATGGCCGGCACGAAAGGAACTCCTGACTTTTTGGGTTCCGCCCGCCCGCAATTCGGTTTCAGCATACTTTACCATTGCAGAACCGATTCCTCGCTTGCGAAACTGTGGAGCCACAAACACAGTTAAATAGGACTGAGATGCAGGCTCGTTCACTTGGGCCAGTGCAACAAGCTTATCCTCAATAAACGCGGTAATAAACAATTCCGGTTCTTCAGTAAGCACCCGAAGGATGTCTTCTCCACCGTCGACGTCATGGCTTAATAATTCTCTAGCGACATTATAATCTTTTTCACTAAAGTGTTCGTATCGGATATCTGCTATATTCATCAGCCTTCGATTCCTCCGTTTTTTATTGAAGTATTAATGTGTTTGTTGAAATAACAAGCAGGTATAATAAAAACAGTTTACCATTTCCCCCAGGATTAAGGATGTACAAATATAGTTCATATAAATAATGCCTGGTACATAAGGATTGGACTAGCTGTTTCAAGTAACATCGGAGAAATTACTGAAAGGTCCTTTGTTTGTATTTTCGATTTCTGGGCATTCGCCCAATTCATTTTGTAGGCATCTGCATAGAATGCCGTATAATTAATTGGGAGGGAATTTTTTGAATAGTTATCCAATGATGCCTCACATGCATCACATGCCCCACATGGAGCACCAACCACATATGCATCACATGCCTCACATGGAGCACAAGCCACATATGCATCACATGCCTAAAACTATTGTGGTCAGTCCTGTAGATCCTTGTGTTGTTGAAGCTTTAATGTCCCTAATTGGAAAAGTTGTCATTCTGGAAACCACACGTGGTAGAATTGACGGATGTGTCGTTGCTGTCAAACAAGACCATGTTGTGCTTGAACAAAGACATAAGAAGTTTCTTGTCCGCATTGCCGAAATCGTTTGGATAATGCCAGAATAATTTGCGAATCAAAGGAGCTGTGAATGCAGCTCTTTTTGTTTTTGTCCATTTCCAGACTGCATATATAAAATTCCGTTTGTGCAACCTGCCTTCGTGGGATGCTCAGCCTCTGCTCTTTTAAAACATCCTCATCAAAGTACATTCAATAATTTGACATTTATCTGAAGACCATAATATTATTGACTTAAAATTAAGTCAATAATATCACGGAGGAATATATGGGGAAAAATCAAGAGAAAAATGCCTTAGTCCGAGAGGCTAGAAAAAGGCAAATCCTAACCGCTACCCTTTCTGTGTATGTACGATTCGGTTATCATGGCACGGATATGGATATCGTGGCTGACGAAGCTCAGCTTGCAAAGGGTTTAATCTACTATTATTACAAAACAAAAAAGGACTTATTTATTGAATTGTATTCCTGGTTGTTTGAAGAAGGCTATACATTTTCAAATCATTTGCTTACAAATGAACACGGGAGAAATCCCATTGAACAGTTAATGTATTACGTTTATGGGATATTTGGTGCAAACAAAGACAATCCACTTATGATGCAGTTTTTTATTCGAGTACCTTTTGACGCTTATGCAATATTTGGCCCAGATAAATGGAAAGAGGGTGCTTCGAAATCGGATATACATCGAAAAGCACTGTCCAGTATGATTGAAAATGGAATTTCACAAGGGATGATTCCAGCAACCGATCCGAGTCGCGCAGCCAATAGCTTTTGGTCTGTTTTTGTAGCAAATCTCTTTGAATATTCAAAACTTATCACGGGATCAAACACGATAAACCAAGATGATGATTCAATTGCATTAAAAGAGATTGTTCAGTTTTGTTTTCAGGGGTTAGGCATTGAATATTCTCTTTGGAATGCATGTTTAGAAAAAGTGATTGCTGAAAACTCATAAGGGGGGCTATCCGATGCCTAAAGTCTTTAAAAATGAGACAAAGCAAAAGGCAGTGTATGAATCGTATAATCATTTGTTAGCTGAGTGGGATGTAGCTCATGAAGAAAAAGTTATAGAGGGCACTTATGGAAAAACACATCTGATTATTGCTGGAAATCCAGACCATATACCTGTACTTTTGTTTCACGGAGTAGGCGACAATTCAGCAATTATGTGGATATATAATATAAAGGAGCTTTCAAAAGAGTTCCATGTGATAGCAGTCGACGCTATCGGTGGAGCTGGTAAAAGTCAGCCAAATGGAAATTATTCAAAAGGCTTTAATCAAGTGTTATGGATTGAAGAGTTGCTAGATGCTCTTAAGTTAGATAAAGTGTACGCCATTGGAGTTTCCTATGGTTGCTATTTAGTGCAGCTGTTCAAATGCAAATTGCCTAACCGTTTTGATAAAATTATTGGACTTGCAGGTAGCCCATCTGTTGAAGGATACAAAACAAATAATTTGAAAAAAATGCTGATATTTCTGCCGGAAGCGTTATTCCCAACGCCAAAAAATGTAGCAAAACTTTTGAAAAAGTTGTCGGGCGATGATGGGGAGTCGTTTATTCGTAAACCTGCTCTTTTATCACATTGGCATATATTGTTGAAGTCATTTAATAATGCTTCTATGATGTTACATAAAACGTCTTCCATAAGTAAAACCGACTTCAAAATATCTAGAGAAGAAGGACTCTTTATGCTGGGAGATCAGGATAGACTTTCTTATTACCCCGAATCGATTAAAGCATTCGAAGAGTTAAATTTAAATTATAAGATCATAAAAGGAGCAGGGCATTCCATAAATCATGAACAAGCCGATTTGATAAATTCAGAAATAGTACGATTTTTAACGAAGTAATAAAAGCATCCTTTCGCTGACGTTCGACCTCTCCTACCTTCTCTCCTACCATGCATTCAATGTCGTTCAAATGGGAAACCTATCCTGTATCTAAACCCTGAAATTAGGGAGGTGAAACAGAATGAATATTAAAACTGATGAATACCAAATCGCTTCGCTTAGCGGTGATGAACAGACCCTAGGCGCTATAAAAGCTGCGGAAGCGGCTATAGCCAACCTTACGGGCAAAGAAGTTACGTTAGTTGCATATGAGAAGACGACTATGCAAGAGCAATAGTCTCCTTCTTAAGGACAAGTAAATCCCTTTGAGTGTAAACAAGTCGCAGGACCATTTATGTCGATGGCCTGGCTGCTTCTACACCTGAAGGGATTTTTTTTGCGCAAAATTTCAGAAAGAAAATGTTTCCTTTTCGCAGATGGAACGTATTATAATTGTCGCTAATTATACATCCAATAAACACCAAACTAATGACATTTTTGATTAAAACGGTACTTGCCTTCTACAAAAAACAACTTGGTCCATTCAAATCCGTTTTAAAAAAGCGGCAACATTCGAGTTCCCTCTCATATACTGGAAAAGCGGAAAGAGGTGATACACATCATCAAGATTTTATATCGTACACTCATCTTTGCTTTGCTCCTTTTGTTCGTCGTCCCCGTCGTGAACCAGGCCGATGCTGCCAGCAAGAAGCTGGACAGCAAATACGCCAAATATGCACAATTTATTGTGATCGACAAATCCAGCAACAAACTGACCTACTATGAAAAAGGCAAAGCAATCAAAACGTTCACAGTCGCCACAGGAAAGAAACCTTCCTACACGCCCGAAGGCCTGTTTAAAATTCATGAAAAAACAAAAAACAGACCTTACTATAAAGAGCGTATCAAAGGTGGAGACCCCAAAAATCCACTCGGAGATCGCTGGATAGGTATTAACGTAAAAATCAACGGCAGAACAAGTTATGCCTACGCTATTCACGGGAACAACAATCCAGCCTCGATCGGTAAATACGTCTCTGAAGGATGTATTCGAATGCACAACAAAGAAGTCCGCTGGCTGTTTGACAAGGTTAAAATGAACACCCCTGTACTCATTCAAAAATAAATACGATCATATGCAGAAGCTAAGCACCTTTTATGTGTTTAGCTTTTTTGCTGCCTTCATCCGTTGTGAACCTTACTAAGCCCCAAATTCGATAACCTTAGTTTGTTGCAGAAGCCGTCCAAAATCCGCTGGTACTACGCACCCTGCAGTCGGATTGAGTGCATTCGCGCTTCCCGCAGCAGCGGCGTAACGCAAACACTCCATATCCGGCATGTTGCGGACATGCGCAAATGCAAATCCCGCTACAAAAGAATCCCCGCTGCCTACCGGATTGACTATTGTCATCCGGGGGATATGCACCCGATAAACCGAACCGCCAATACATGCCAATGCACCCAGTGCGCCCAATGTGACTATCACCCTCGAAATTCCGGTATCCTTGGCAAGTTTTTGGATGGCGGCCCCGTAGTTATGCAGAGAGATTTCGGCATCCGCTTCCGATTCCGTATTGCGATCAGCAACAATGGTGTCTAGCCATGGTTTAATTTCGTCCTCATTCGGCTTGATAAAGCCAGGCTTGCCTTTCATCCCCTCCACAAGCGCAGCACCGCTCGTATCCAGGAACACCTCCGCACCGTGGGAGGAGCAAATCTCAATCAATTCGGTGTAAAGCTCCGACCTGCACCCTTTCGGCAGACTCCCGGAAATAATGATAAGGCCGGCCTTTTGCGCCAAATCTCCGATTTTGGACTTCATTCTCTCTTCATCTTCCGGAGTCACCAGTGGGCCCGGTTCCAAAGCTTCCGTAAAGGTATGATTTGCCTCGTCCACAATACTAAGGCAAACTCTCGATTCACCTTCAATGGACACAAAGTCTGTCCCAAATCCCTCGTCCTCAGCTGCACGGACAATAAACTGCCCGTTATACCCAGCTGTAAAGCCCGTGGCGATTACCTCCGGATGTCCAAGCTGATGCAGAACCCTTGAAACATTAAGACCTTTGCCGCCGGCAGTAGCATGAATACGATCCACACGCATGACGGTTCCAGTCGACCAACCGTTCATGTAATATGTTTTATCGATAGCAGCATTTAAAGTTACGGTGACAATGCTTTGATTCATTGGTAATAATCCTTAGCTTTTCCAAAAGACCCGCACAGACGCATCTTTTCGATCGTGGCCTCCTTCAAAGCCTGTTTAGCTGGAACCATGTATTTACGAGGATCGTTTTCCTCTGGATTCCGATCAAACACTTCTTTAATCGCATTGGAAAACACGATACGAAGCTCAGTCGCAACATTCATTTTGGACATTCCTTCCGCTACGCAGCGTCTGACCTGTTCATCGGGAATGCCGGAGCCGCCATGAAGTACAAGCGGAACCGAAACTTTTGATGCGATGTTCCGAATGCGTTCAAAGTCAATGTTTGGCTCTCCCTTGTAAATCCCATGGGCGGTACCAATGGCAGGAGCGAGCGTATGCACTCCGGTTAACTCTACAAACCGGGCACATTCATCCGGATCTGCAAGCAGAGCATGCTGTTCGTCGACAACGATATCATCCTCTACGCCGCCAACTCGACCGAGCTCTGCTTCCACGTTAACCCCTACCGCGTTCGCTGCTTCTACGACCTTTTTGGTCATGGCTACGTTGACATCAAACGGCTCATGAGAGGCGTCGATCATCACGGAGCTGTAACCAGCCCGAATACATTTCATAATGATGTCAAAATCGGAGCAATGATCCAAATGCAGTGCAATCGGAACGCTTGATCTTTCAGAAGCTACCATTGCGGCCTTAGCTATATAGTCCGGCCCAAGATGTTTTACGGTTCCAACGGTGGATTGAATAATTAGCGGAGACTGCGTTTCTTCAGCAGCCTCGACAACAGCCTGAAGCATTTCCAATGTGTGTACGTTGAAAGCGCCGATGCAGTATTTCCCTCTGCGAGCAGCCTCTAATAATGGCGTAGATGATATAACGGTCATTGTAAAATCCTCCCCAAGATCCAAAAATTATGATTGCTTTATCTCATGACGTCGTTTAGCTTGCATAGCGCTCCCAATCACGCCGGCATCATCTCCAAGCACTGCTGTCCTGATGGTGACGTGCTGTCTGAAATCCGGCAGCAAACGTGACATTAATGTTTGGCGAAGCGGTGTTAGCAGTCTTTCTCCAGCCATTGCCCCTCCACCGCCAATAATAATCACCTGCGGACTGAATATATGCACAGCTGGTACAAGCGCTTTACCAAGAAGTTCTCCGGCGTGGTTCATAATATCGGAAGCTAAGGAATCTCCCGCATCCATCGCTTTCGAAATGTCGGCCGCCGATAGGCGCTGTAGATCGTCTCCAGGAAACCACTGTGACAATAGGGTCGGTCTTCCCTCAGCAATAAAACGTTTGGTCTCACGCACCATGCCGGAAGCTGAAGCGGCTGCTTCCAGGCAGCCATCAAAGCCGCACCCGCATGGAGCGGATTCGCCGTCCATCGTCCCGTGACCGATTTCACCGGCCAGATCACGGTACCCGTAATAAAGCTGTCCCCGACTGACCATAGCCGATGCGATTCCGGTTCCCACGGTCAGTCCAAGGACGTAATCAACACCCAGGCCCGCACCATACATCGCTTCACCATAAACATACATCCGCACATCATTATCGATATAAACCGGCAAAGATGTACGTCTGGACAATTCCGTACTCAAGGGAACATCACGCCAATTTAAATTGGCGGAATACAGAGCAATCCCATCCCAAGGGTTCACCAATCCCGGAATACCGATGCCGATGCCGGCCACTTCGCCAGAGAGTCCTGCTCTGGCTGTAACTTCTGAAACCATTTGAGCCATATGATCCAGAACGGACGAAGTGCCGAGAAAAGCCTGTGTAGGCTTTTTTATGGAGTCCAGCACTTCACCTTTCTCATCCACGATACCGCAGACAATGTTTGTTCCTCCGACATCCACACCGATCCAGAAACTCATCGTTTCTCCTCCTAAGGATTATTCGCTTTCGGCAACATACAGTGAAGTTCCGGCTTCCTTTAAAGCGCTGACCAACGCATCAGAAGGCTGCCCATCCGTGATACAGCCATATAGCTCTTCCAGATGGGCTACCGTAAACAAGGAAGCACGGCCGATTTTGGTATGATCGAATACCGCAATCGTTTTATCCGCACGGCGCATAAGCATGCGTGCTATGTTCGCTTCCAGCTCCGAGTAAGTACTCACGCCGGAAGTTGTAAACCCGTCAATCCCCATAAACATCGTGTTGATGTTAACCGCATTGACGGTCTGCTCTGCCAGCGGGCCGCACAGCTCAAAGCTTTTGTTGCGCAGTACACCGCCGGTTAGAACTACCTGAAGGTCGCTGTTCTCTGACAGCTCCATCGCAATATTAACGGCATTGGTTACGACCGTAATATTTTTTCTATGTTTTAACTGCTGTGAAATGAGGAAAGTCGTTGTGCCCCCGGTTAGTCCGATGACATCTCCTTCTTGAACCAATGAAGCAGCCATTCTGGCGATCTCCAATTTCTCCGGATATAATACCTGCTGCTTCTCGATGAACGGAACCTCGTATACCGATGCCGGCTTCACATACATCGCTCCACCGCCAACGCGTCTGATGACGCTTCCGCTCTGCTCCAATTCCTCAAGATCCCTTCTGACTGTAGCTTCCGAACAATTAAACGCCGTCATCAGCTCTTGAAGTGACATTTCTCCCTTTACCGCCAGCGCACTCAGGATTTGGTTTTGTCGTTCTGCTTTCATTCCAATACGTGCCATTAAATATCATTTCCTCCTCGCTGGTGATTTTTTTGAAGTGCCGCTTCAACGCTTACAGGCATTACTGGCGAACGCACGTTAAATCTTGACTACTTGCGTCAAATTGCGTGGTTCATCCGGATCGACGTCTTTATTAACAGCTGTCCAGAAGCCAATATATTGAAGAAGCGGCAAATACATAACAGCACGAGCTTCATCGCTCACATCAGTTGCCCCGATCTCAAACACGGAGTCCGCAAAAGCGGTATCGTCACCCGCGCGAGCTGTAATTACGAGTACGTAAGCCCCGTAAGCTTTCATCTCCTCGGCAACTTTCAGCTCATAAGATCTTGCCGTCTCCGAGAGCAGCAATACAACGAGCGAACCTGGCTCGATAATCGATTTTGGACCGTGTCTGAATTCAAGAGTGCCATAGCTTTCAGTCCAAGTATAAGACATTTCCTTCAGTTTGAGGCATGCCTCTTGTGCAATACCGTAATAGCTGCCCATGCCGAGGTATATTGTTTTAATAAAATTGTTGTTATCGATAAGCTGTTTAGCAAGAGCATCCGCTTCTGCAATTTTCACCTCAGCCTGATCCATCACCGTTTTCATTTCATTTGAGAAACCACTGCCTGCAGCTGCTGCTATAGCCGCTTGCATCATAAACGTCATACTCACAAATGATTTCGTCATAACTGTGCTTTTTTCTTTACCGAACGGTGAAACGAGACATTCCGTCTGCTTAGCCATTCCGCTGTCCTCGTAACAAGTGATTCCGCAAGTATCCCAGTTGTTGAGCCCTTTAACCGAATCAATGGCCAAAATAACTTCTGTGGATTCACCGGAACGCGATACGCCGACAAGCAATTTTTTACCTTGTTTTGCCGAAGACTGATCCCTGAACAAGAAAATTTCCGAGGAAGGAAATGCGCTCGCCGGTCTTGCGATCCAATAACGGAAAGTCGCTGCCATCGTCTGCGCCTGATAATAGGATGAACCCGAACCAATAAATATAACTTCTTCGTATGCAGAATTGCCAATATATTTCTCAACCCAATCCTGTTGTCTGGCTAGCTGCTCCCATGCAGCTGCCATCGCTTCAGCCTGTTGTCCAATCTCCGGGTAAGTCAACTTTCCTTTCATCATAAAAGAACGTCTCCCCTCACATCGTTATAATGATATGTTAGTTCATTATTATGATTTTTTCAATCATTATTATGAATCATTTTTTCAAATGAAATGAAATTAAAAAACGACCGTTTCCTGCATCATCAATAACAGAAAGCGGTCGCTCGGTAATCATTTATGTAACCTCCTTAGATCGGAAGCTTTTCCTGATGCTCTGTAGCCGGGCGGTGCTTACCTTGATCGATTTGGACGACCTTTCCTCCCGCACGAATGGATTCCGTGGCCGCGCACCCTACCGCAACACTCATTCTTCCATCAAAGGGGCTGGTCAAAGGCTGCTTATTATCCAGCACGAGGTTAATAAAATCTTCGCAAATCCGCGGGTCAGCGCCTGAATGAGTTCCGGGCATTTTTTTCATCTCGTAGGTAATGTCGCTCATTTCATGCCAGGAGCCTGACTTTCTGGTTTTGACATGAATTTTATCATTCACATCATCGTTCTCGATCCGGCCCTTTGTTCCGATAAAGGTATAATTGCGAGAATAGTCCGGTGTAAAATGGCACTGCAGATAAGAAGCTTTGATGCCGCCCTCCAGCTCCATAATGACCATATTGTTATCTTCAACATCGATTTCTTCGCGGAACGCACATTGGGTCAGCCGATCCAGACTCGCTTCAGGGCAAGTCTTTTGCCGTTCACATTCAGGACAATACAGATCATTCGGCATATCCCCGCCATAATAATCTAGGCTGCCGAATGCGGACACCTTTTTCGTATATTTGCCTGTAAGCCAGTGAATGACATCTATATCATGCGAAGCTTTTTGCAGAAGCAGTGAGGTTGTATTCGCCTTTGTGCCATGCCAGTCATGGTAGTAATAATAACCGCCCAGCCCAACAAAATGTCTTACCCAAACTGCTTTGATATCACCAATTACCCCTGAATCGATAATTTCCTTCATCGTCTGATACATGCTCATGTACCGCATATTGAAACCGATCATAAGATGTTTTCCCGACTGCTTCCATTCATCCAGGATACGATCGCATCCTTCTGGTGTAATTGCCAGCGGTTTTTCGCAGTATACATGCTTTCCAGCCTGAAATGTAGCGGAAGCATGCTCTTCATGCAAATAATCCGGCGAAAGAATAACGACCGCGTCAATGTCCTCCCGGGACAACAGCTCTTGGTAGTCCGTCGTAACAAAAGCATCTGGATTAACCGTCTCCCGAAATTTTGAGAGTGCTTCCATAGAAATGTCTGCTGCACCCGTTACAATGGACCTTCCGCCGGGCTGATGCCAATATCCCACAATATCGCTTCTGGCTCCTACACCGATTACTCCTACTCTAACCTGATTCACTAGTCCTCACCTCATTTTGTGATTTCACGATCATGAACTCAGCGTTTCGATGATAGTTTAATTCATAATTATGATTTTTTCAATCATATAATTGAAAAATAGAATCAAAAATTTTGCGACATCCTAATTATACTTTCTTAGATTTCAAAAAAAGGATAGACACGAGCAGAGAAAATAATCTGCCGAATCTATCCATTCATTTCACTCTTTATCTTTTTTCCATCTTCCTGCTTTCTTCACTGCGTCTTTCAAGAGAATCTCGATTTGAGCATTAACGCTTCGCAGCTCATCATCAGCCCATTTTTCAAGAGCGTCATAGAGCTTGGGATCGATTCTTAGCGGATAAGCTTTTCGTTTTGACATTTGATCAAGTCCTAATGGATACTTCCTGTGTTAATAACAGGCTGTGTTCCTTTTTCAGACACAATGGCAACCATCAGATTATTCACCATTTGTGCCTTTTTATCATCGTCAAGCTCAACAACACCTTCATCCGCTAATTGCTCAATTGCGCTTTTCACCAAACCGACGGCACCATCTACAATAACTTTACGCGCAGACAATACAGCTTGTGCCTGTTGTCTCTGCAGCATAGCAGATGCAACTTCAGAAGAGTAGGCAAGGTGCATAATGCGAGCCTCAATGACGTCAACTCCGGCAACTGCCAGACGGCTTTGAAGATCTTGTGCTAAAAAGTCAGCGATTTCATCACTATTTTTCCGCAATGACATATCCGTTTCTTTCTCAAAATGATCATAGGCATATTGACTGGCAATGTGGCGAATACCTGTCTCGCTTTGAATCTGAACAAATTCTTCGTAATCCTCTACATCGAATGTTGCTTTTGCGCTGTCCGAAACTTTATAGACAACTACAGCAGCAATTTCAATCGGATTTCCCTCCAGATCATTGACCTTTAACTTTTCACTGTTAAAGTTGATGACACGAAGAGAAACTCTGGATTTAATGGTTAAGGGAATAGCTACCCATAGCCCCTGCTCTCTTATTACCCCTACATAGGTTCCGAATAAAGTAAGAACTTTCGCCTCATTCGGTTGAACAACGGTTATGCCTGAAAGAATCAGCATAGCTGCAATGATCAAGAGAACTGGAATTGTCAGGGCTGGACCAACAGAATCCGTGGAAATGATCAGAAATGCAGCTAGACCGATAAACAGTAACGATATGATAATACCGAGATAGCCGTTTACTTTAAATGCTGGTTTTTCTTGCATGTTTAACGTCCCCCTATATATCAATGTGATATCACAATTATATTATGATGATATAATTGTTGGCAATAGAAATAAACAAAGTCCGATTCCCGCAAGAAATGCAGAAATCGGACTTTAGTCAAGTAGTGATCTATTCTTTTATAAGTTCATGACCTTTAAGCCTTCACGCCGATGGTCAAGATTTCATAAGGCTTCACAGGAAGCGAAAATTCTCCACGATCATTAAACGGCTGGGGAGCTCCTGTTTCTTCCAGAATCGTCGTCTTATAAGCTTGAGTCCCGGAAAGCTTGGACTGCAATGTCAGTTCAGCAGGAGCTTCGCCCATATTAAACCAGCGTAGCATCAGATCACCCGATTTACGGCTGACTTTTAGCGACGAAAATGCAAGATCTTCGTTTTCCCATTCGAAAGCAGCGAAATCCGGAGATACCGTTCCCTCGTGAACGCCAGTCTGGCATGCCGTCCATGGAATCTGGAACTGATAAGCTTCTGCATATGCACCGGAAGCAATCCCATCACCATTGTGAGGAATGATTTCCATACGTACGGTATTAACACCCAGACACTGTGCTTCCGGCGTCGGGAAGTATCCCCAGTCACCCAGCTCGCCAACTGCACGCAGCATCGTTACCGCAATCGTATTTCGACCATCGCGCAAAACTTCATATTCATTCAATCCAAGATTAGCCACCGTAAGTCCGGCACCTTCCCCGCTTACATCAACAAATGCTTGCTGGTGTGCTGTATTACTAGGGTTCTCCCATTCTTTAGCAGGAACATTATTTCGCGATACGATTTCGAACATGGAATCGGCATGGTGAACGGAAGTTTCCAGATCCGTTGGGAACAATGCCCGCAGACGATGATCCTTCGCCTGATTGTTGAAAGTTGCTTCCAGTTCGATGCCTTTGCCTTCCCGGTTCAAGGAAATTAGTGTACGGATCGACAGCATGACTGTCTCACTTGACCGCTGAGCTTTACGCTGTGGATAATAGATCAGCTCGATCTGCTCTTCATCAAGCTTCTCGTCAGCTGATACCGGTATTTCCCACTCATGAGTCACTTCCAGGGTTGCACGATACGGTGTATCCTCCACAATACGGATCTTGGCGTCAAGACCCTTGGTTGTCAGAGTTTCTTCACCTTCTGGCTGCTTGAACATGTATTCGTTACCGATATCTCCGGTGTTTTCATACACGCCGAGATCGCGGAACACTTGCCCATTTCTCTTGTCTGTCAAAGTAAAGGAACCGTCCGAAGCAATCTCCACTTTCAGATTTCCGTTCTCCAGTACTCTGTCTCCAGTGAGCAATAACTCCGAGTCAACTGGCTTCACATCGCCCTTCACCAACGCATAGGTTTTAATTCCGAGTGCAGGCAGGTCCTTAGCTTCCAAAGTCAGCTTCACTCTACGGCACATATAAGGCTGACGGAATTTGTCATCCGGCAGATCATATCCGAACTGGAGTCCCAGATCTTCCATCGTAAACGCTACGCTATTTCCTTCGCTATCCACAACGGCACGTCCGGACAGGTCAACTTCTTTCATTCGGCGGCTCGTCTCTTCCAGCGAAAATCCATCGCGGAAGTATAAACGTTCAGCGTCCAGCTCTACGGTTACCGTACCGCTACGCTTCCATCCCGTAGTGTTGAATACGACAAAAGGAACGGCACTCTCTCCCCATTTAGCAAAAGACGTTGTATCCACAGCTTCAGCGATTGCCTTCTTGCTGTCATCCACAATACTTTCAGCCACATGGCGGCTCTTATCGAAACGGGTTACCATCTCGCGGTGCACCTCATCGACACTGCAGCCACAGATACTATCGTGAGGATGATTCTGCATCAGTGTCTTCCAAGCGTAGGTAAACAGATGGTGCGGATACTCTTGTCCAACCAGACTTGCGAAGGAAGCAAGCGGTTCAGCAACCTTTTCCAGAATGCTCTGGCCTGTCTGATTCATCTGCTTCAGGTAAACACGAGCGGAAGCTGTATTTACCAGCGTCCCCCATCCGTCGGTACGTTGGCTGCGAAGCTCGCCTTGTACAGAGGACAAATCTTGGCTCATATTGTTCTTCAAGTCTACCAAGTAATCAGCAAAGGTAGAGTGAACAAACTCCGTGTCCGGATGAAGCTTCTTCGCTGTTTGAATCGCTTCCGGAAGATCGCATTGGATCGGCTGGTGGTCACATCCGTTCATATAGAGCAGTTGTCCCGTTGATGCATATTTCTCAGCATCCGCAAGCTTTCTTTCCCAATAAGCTTTAGCTTCTTCTTCATCGACAGGAACTTCGTTACCGTTACTGTACCAGTTCGCGAACAGAATACCGAGCACTTTGGAGCCGTCTGGACCTTCCCATACCAATTCGGAGAATGAAGACTCAAAATCTCCATCCGATACCGTATTGTTAAAGCCTGTCGGCTTAACTCCGCGACCAAAGAAGGCATTGTCGATACCGGATTGCTTCATCAGCTGCGGTGTTTGGCCTACGAGGCCAAATGTGTCAGGGAAGTAGCCAATTTTGGATATCGTTCCGTAAGCTTCGGTATCTTGATGCCCGATTTGCATGTTACGAACGTTCGCTTCACTGCTCGTCAAGAAGGCATCCTGCAAAATATACCAAGGACCGATCTGGATACGTCCATCATGGATCAGTTTCTCAAGCTGCTCCTTCTTCTCCGGACGTACCTGTAAGTAGTCCTCCAAGATAATGGTCTGTCCATCCAGGAAGAAGTAGCGGTACTCCGAATCCTTCTCCATTGTCTCAAGCAATTGATCCATCAACTGGATGAGCCGTACATGATGCTTCTCATAAGGTAAATACCATTCTCTATCCCAGTGGGTATGAGAGATGATATGAGCTTTTCTTGATTGGGTCATAGTTGTAACTCCCCCTGCTTCATAGAATGGTGTATGAAATACGACAAGCGTGTGAAATGTTTTATTGAACCCATCATTTTACACGCTTGCCTGTCTCTAACGTTAGTTTTTTGCTTAAAGGTTACGCCTCATCTACCAAAGGGTATTCTTCCATGTAGCTCATCAGCTCGTCGACGGTCGTAAACGCGAGTCCAGTCACGGTGTCGGCGCAGCCATAGTAAATCGCGATGCGGCCGGTATCGGCATCGGTCAACGCCGCGCAAGGGAACGTTACGTTAGGTACATCGCCCATGCATTCGTACGTCGTTTCAGGTCCCAAAATGTAGTTACGGGAACGCGCTTTAACTTTCCATGGCTGATCCAGATCAAGCAGAGCAACGCCCATACGATAAACGAAGCCGTTACAAGTATTGATAACGCCATGATAAATCAAGAGCCAGCCTTTGTCCGTTTCGATCGGCACTGGTCCAGGTCCGATTTTTTTGGACTGCCAAGCCGAAGCATCTCCATCAATTGTTCCCATTACATAACGGTGCTTGCCCCAGAAGGTAAGATCAGGACTTACACTGTAGAAAATATCCCCGAACGGCGTATGGCCCGTATCGCTCGGACGGCTGAGCATCGCGTAATAATCACCGATTTTGCGCGGGAACATTACCCCGTTGCGGTTATACGGCAAAAAGGCGTTTTCCAGTTGGTGGAACGTTTTGAAATCGGTCGTATACCCAATACCGATCGTCGGGCCATGATAGCCATTACACCAGTTAATGTAATAACGGTCTCCGATTTTGATCACTCGTGGATCGTAGCGGTATTCGCGCTTGGTTATTTCCTCATCACCTTCGAACACGATAGGATCATGATTAATATTCCAGTTCACGCCATCTTCACTGAAACCAGCAAAAATATCCATACTAACCGATCTTGAATCGCAGCGGAATACGCCAGCGAACCCACCTTCAAACGGAACGACAGCGGAGTTGAATACACTGTTGGAGTTCGGGATTGCGTGACGCTCAATAATCGGATTTGCTGAATAGCGCCATACCGGAGCATTATGACCCTCCGGCTTGTCCTGCCAAGGGATGTTATTTAGGGATTCGCCAATAATTTTGCTCATTGTTATGTCTCCTTTTTATTAGAACATTTATTATGCATAAATTTAGATCAACGTAAGCTTACAAAATGCCTTCTTTCATCGCCTTGTACACAAGTTGAGAGAACAGGCTGTTCGACCAAGCAAACCATGATCTGGTGAACACTTTCGGATCATCAGCGTGGAAGCCTTCATGCATGAATCCGGTATCCGCATCTGTCGATTCCAGCATAGCGATCATTTCAAGTTTCTCTTCAGCGGATGATGCCGTAATTCCCTGCATGGACAATGCCATATGCCAGATATAATTCGCTGGTGTATGCGGACTTCCAATTCCCTTAGCCATTTTCCCTTCAAAATAGAACGGATTTTCTTTGCTCAGGGCAAAACGTCTTGTGTTCTGATAAATCGGATCATCTGCAGTTACATATCCAAGATAAGGAATCGACATTAGACCCGGAGTTCCTGCATCATCCATCAGACAATGGTTACCGAACCCATCGGTTTCGTATGCATAGATCGGTCCGAACTCTGGATGACGATAAATACCATACAGCTTAATACCATGATCAATTTCAGCTTCAAGCTTCTTAAGATCAGCAAGAAGTGTCATATCACGGAAAATCCATTCTGCGAATTCTTGCATATGACGCAGAGCTACTACAGCAAACATATTGCCTGGAATGTTGTAGTGGAAATCACAAGCGTCATCGCTTGAACGGAAGCCTGACCATACCATTCCCGTGTAATTGACTGGCATGCCGAGACCGTTATTGCGCAAGGAATCCTCTGGAATCCCGTTATCCCGTGTGAAGCGGTATGGTGAACGCTCGAAATGGTATTGCTCCGTCTTGAACAGTTCCACGATTTTCAGCATAGCCGCTTTAAAGCCTGCATCAAACACATCGGTAAGTCCAGTCTCTTTCCAATAAGCATAAGCCAGACGCACGGAGAAGCACAGGGAATCGATTTCGAACTTGCGCTCCCATACCCACGGTGACATATCGGTCTCATCATCCGTATTCCAGTGCCAGTCATTAGCGGATTCATTAAACGCATTGGCATAAGGATCAATATGGATATAGTTCATATGACGCTTGATCAAGCCGCTCAGAATTCGCTGCAGCTCAGGGTCATTTTTGGCAAATGGCACGTAATGCATAACCTGTTCTACGGAGTCGCGCAGCCACATTGCCGGGATGTCACCAGTAATGACAAACGTCGTGCCGTCATCCATCAATTTAGTTGTCGTCTCCAACGTATTCGGAAACGTATTTTTAAACAACTGCAAAAGCTTGGGGCGATGAGCCAGCTTCTCTTCCGCTTCCTTCAGCACATCTTGAATGGATTGTGGCAGCGTAAGGGTCGGCATAGGTATTTTGGGGAGTCTAAATTGTTCCATGTGTATTGGCTCCTTTAGTTAAGTTAGGTATTAGGTATATATAAGTTTCACTGTTTTGATCTCATAAGGTGCAAATAGAAGTGAAATCGTTCCCTCCGTGGTTGGAAGAATCTCGATTTCTTCCTCCAGCGCATTGGACAAGTACACTTTCGCGAACGGATGCGGCCACGTCAAGGTGACAGAATCACGTCCTCCGGTGGACTCATACCAACGAAGAATAACACCACTGCCGTCTTCTGCAGGTTTGACTGTATCGAGCACGACATGCTGGCTCTCAAACGGAATCCATGAATGTGTCGGTGGCAGTGTTCCCTGTTTTGGAGACGCAGAAAGTACAGGCAGTTCGTAGTTCAGCTCTGCAGCTTTTCGGACAGTATCAGCTTGACGCCAATCCCCTATATGAGGATACAAGGAATACGTGAATTGGTGCTCTCCCAGGTCCGCCGTGACATCCGGCCATTTAGGTGCTCTTAGAAGAGACAGTCGGATGGTGCTGTCTTGAATGTCATAACCGTACTTGCAGTCGTTCAGCAGGCTGACACCGTAACCGAATTCCGATACGTCCGCGAAACGGTGACCACACACTTCGTACTGAGCCTGTTCCCAACTCGTGTTTCGATGTGTCGGACGTTCAATGGACCCGAATGGAATCTCGTAAGTCGCCTTTTCTGCCACGACGTCGATCGGGAACCCGACCTTGAGTAATTTATGTGATTCATTCCAGCTGACATGGGTTTTAAAATCAATTCGGCGATCCTGATGATACAAAATCATATCCTGTGTAATCTCCGATTGATGCAACCGCCACCGGAAACGAAGAATATCTTTTACCGATCCCGTTAGGAGCACTTTCTTCTCCAACAGCTCGGCTTCTCCGGCAACCTGATCCTCATAACGGGTATCAATGTCCCAAGCATCCCATAACACAGGACGATCATGGAAAAAATGAAACCGATTTGCCCGTTCTCCATCTTTCACCACTTCACGGTTAGCTTCTTTATCGAAGAGACTGATGATTTCGCCGCGATCATTGAACTCAATCTTGTAGAACTCACTTTCCCAGAGATGATCCAGGTTTTTCGGATCTTTACGGGATAGTCCTTCCAAGGACTCTCCTGTCCGCAACCATATTGTCTTATAGCCAAAAGCAGGCACATCCGGCACACACACGGTCAAGGAAACTACTCCCGTGTCATCGGTCACTACGTCACTCTTGAGGAGGTTACCCTCGGCATCGTAAACAGCTTGCTCATCCGGGCTATCTTCACAAGGTATCGATATGACGGCATCACGGGACCATCCCAAACTGTTGAATACGAGGTATGGAAGCCCTTCTCCTTCAGTACTCACTTGTGCTGCGAGTGCTTGAAGCCCGATCTGAAGCGATGTGTTTCCTTTATCGAATACTTCACCATACTCTTTCTCGGAGGTCACGTATGATTCGGTAATCGCTGACCCCGGGATAATGTCATGGAACTGGTTTAAAAGAATCAGCTTCCAGCCGTCATGAAGTGTGGTGTTTACTTCTTGTATCTGTCCATCAGCCATGGCTGGAGCTGCCAGCGTGTTCCACAGCTCTGCTTCGCGGTACAGCATTTCCGCTCTCCGGTTGTGCCTCTTATTACGACCATGTGTGGTATAGGTTCCGCGGTGCAATTCCAGATAGAGATCCCCTCGCCATGTTGGAAGCTTCGGATTGCGCTCTTCAATACTTTCGAAAAATTCCGCTGCCGTGCTGTAACGGCTGGCCGGCTGGCCTACCATCAATTCTGCCCGGTCGATATACTCTAGCATTTCACGGGTTGCACCACCGCCGCCATCGCCATGTCCGTAGAGCAGCATCTGCTCGTTATGAACATCTTTCTGGCGATAAGACTGCCAATGGTCATGAACATCCTTCGGCAGTGTATTTTCATTCACTCCATGGTTCAAGTAGGACAACATCGGCGTTCCGTCAATCCCTACCCAGTGAAATAAGTCGTACGGAAATACGTTCGTATCATTCCAGCCAAGTTTTGTGGTCATGAAATAACGGATACGGCCATGTTTCAAAATTTGCGGCAGTGAAGCACAATAACCGAATGTATCCGGAAGCCACTCAATATCCGACATTTTCCCAAACTCTTGCTGATAAAAGCGCTGACCGTAAAGCATTTGACGCATAAGTGATTCCCCGCTCGGTATGTTCAGGTCCGGTTCGACCCACATTCCTCCGACCAGCTCCCAGCGTCCTTCTGCTACTCTCTCTTTCACCCGCTCGTATAGCTCGGGGTCATTGTCTTTCAAAAACTGAAACAGCAGCGGCTGGCTCTGTGCATACTTATATTGAGGATACTCCTCCATCAAAGCATCAACGGTTGAAAAGGTACGGCTTGTTTTTCGGACCGTCTCCCGTACAGGCCACAGCCACGCGATATCAATATGTGACTGTCCGACCATGTGCTCGGTCCCCTCGGCATTGCCGCCGATCTCACCAATCTCGCGGACGAGGTCCTTTTCAAGCCGAATGATAGCTTCTCCCATACGCACTGCAGCCTCATCCATGGCGACGAACCTGTCCATCGCACGGTAAAGTGCTTCCATGAGACGGACACCCCTGAAGTCCTGCTCAGGTAGCAGGAGCAAGGAATCGCGTATAACAGTTACGGTGTACATCAGACTTTGTACAGGTGCATTGACCCGAACTAGCATACTGCGGATGGAGGTAATCGGAGGCTGGATTACCGCCTGCTGATTCAGTGGATCCACCGGCTCTGGAATCGGGTCGTACAGCTCAATTTCGAGTTCTACTCTAGGTCCGGTTCTTTCGGGATCCAAGGTGACAAACGTATGGTTCCGGTCCAGCCCTTGATAAGAACGGCCGTTTACACGCAGCAGACCCTCGCCTCCAGATTCGAACACGAAACCGATCTTGTCGGTAGACCATGTAACGGGAAGCTCCAGTGTTTTGCGGAAGAAATACGTTGTTCCCTGATTGCTCGGGAACCGCTCCAGTCCCTCTCCTTGTGGATAAGGTTCTGTATTCTCATATTGTCCCGGGAGTTTATAAGTGGAACGTGTAATATCCCAATCCCGCAGCCCCATAACCTCCAGCCATTGATGCTCTGACAATTCCATGATAAATCGTCTAATTCGCTCCATGAATTTAATCCTCCTGCACCGTCAGATCAATGCTAAGTGTATCATTGACATGTCTACCTGCCATCACGCGGAACAGACCAGGCTCAACAACATACTTATAATCTTTGCCGATATACTGCAACTGTTCTGCTCCAACCGTAAACTCAACAGTCTTTGATTCTCCCGGCTTCAAGTGGATCTTGCGGAAGCCTTTTAGCTCTTTGGCAGGTCTGGTGTAATCACTTACGGCATCGGATATATACATCTGAACGACTTCGTCCCCTTCACGGTCTCCCGTATTGGTTACGTTAACGGTCAGCGTCGCTTGTTCGTCAGATCGGATCACTTGCGGTTCAATTTTCAGATCGCTGTAGCTGAACTCGGTGTAACTCAGACCATATCCAAACGGATAACGCGGCTGTGAATCATCTTCTAAATACCTTTTTCCACGCGAGCGCTTTCCGTGATAATAAACAGGGAGCTGACCAACATGCTTAGGTACTGATATAGTCAGACGTCCCGATGGGTTTACGTCACCGAACAGAATATCGGCGATGGCGTGACCGCCCTCCTGGCCCGGATACCAAGCTTCAAGAATGGCATGGGCATGCTGGTCAATCCAAGGCTCTGCAATAGGTCGTCCATTGATCAATACAACTACAACCGGCTTGCCGAGTTTATGAATTTCCTGGAGCAGTTCTAGCTGCACACCCGACAGCTGAAGGGTCATTCGGTCTATTCCTTCACCGCAATCCATATCGCTCCAAGAATGCTCCGTCACTTTAGATGCCCCGGTTCTCAGATCAATCGTTCCTTCCCCGAAATCACGGGCGCTGGAGCCCCCAAGTACCATAACGACCGTATCCGCCTGCTCTGCGCAGGACAAAGCCAAATCAAAGCCTTCTTTTGAATCATCCTTAATCCGGCACCCCGGTGCGTACAGCACACGCTGCGGCTCATCTTTCAGTTTGTGACGAATTCCCTTCAGCACAGTAGCCACGCTGTGGGAAGGTTGCGGTGATGTATAATCACCGAGCTGATTGTAACCTTGATCCGCATTCGGACCGATAACCGCAATCTTACCGGACGTTTTGGATAGCGGAAGAATCCTGTTCTCGTTCTTGAGCAAAACGGTACCCTCAGCGGCAAGCTGATGGGCTAATGCAATATGTTTGCTACTCCCTATGACGTTCCCTGCACGATTCGGATCAACATAAGGATTTTCGAACAATCCGAGTTTGAATTTCAGACAAAGTACGCGCTGGACAGCTTGATCAATAACTTCCGTTTCCAGCTTACCGAGTTTCACGGCTTCTAACAAATGTCTGTTGAACATTTCTCCAGACATTTCCATATCGATCCCTGCCCGAATGGCCTGAACCGCAGCATCCATGCCATCCTCCGCCGTATCGTGACCGGAAGCAAGCATATCAATAGCTCCGCAGTCGGTAATGACCATCCCGTCAAAACCCCATTCCTGGCGAAGAATGTCGTCAAGCAGCTCGGAATTGACTGTACATGGTACTCCGTCGATTTCGTTATATGCCGGCATAATAGACTCGGCTCCAGCTTCAACCGCTTTTTTAAACGGCAGCAAATCTACTTCCATCAATTCGCGCCGTCCCATGTGTGCAGGTCCGGCATTTCTTCCACCCTCCGAGCTTCCATAGCCTGCAAAGTGTTTCAACGTCGCCACTACACTATCGTCCCGATCAAGAGACTCACCTTGAAGTCCTTCAACCGAGGCAACACCCATTTTGCTGATCAGATAAGGATCTTCCCCAAAGCATTCTTCCGTGCGTCCCCAACGGGGATCACGCACCACATCCAGCACAGGCGAATAAGTCGCTACCCCGCCCTGACTACGCGTCTCAAGGGCAACTGCATGACACATCTTCCGGTACAAATCTACATTCCATGTGCTTCCTATCGACAGCGGTACAGGAAAGACGGTACCACCAATCGCCATATGTCCATGAGAGCACTCCTCTCCGATCAGAATCGGAATGCCCAGACGGGAATGTTCAATGGCGTAACGTTGAATTTCATTTACCGCCTGAGCGCCTTCCTGGGGAGAGAGACCATTTTCGAGCGTTACTCCTGTCCACGGATCGGCGCGGAGTACCCCGTAGAGGGAGCCCACTCCGCCGTTTGTCACTTGCTGTTTAAAAGATTCAGTTAATGAAATTTGACCATTCTTATATTCATAGGTCTTCCAGCCGAAAGGTTGAATCAGCTGTCCGATCTTTTCTTCCAGAGTCATGAGGCTAAGCAGGTGCTGAGCCCTTTCCATGGCTGGCTTGCCAGCATCTTTATAAGTCATCTGAATCCCTCCGGTCTTTACATGGATTATTCTTTTACCGCACCAACCGTCAAGCCTTGGATAAAGTAACGTTGGAAGAACGGATAAGCTAAAATGATAGGTCCGGTAGCCAGTACCACCATCGCCATACGGGAAGTGTCCTGAGGCAATGATTGAAGAGCCTCCATGCTAAGTGAAGAGTTTTGAGAATTTTGCAGAATGAACTGCATGCTCGTTTCAATCCGCATCAACATGGACTGCAATGGAACCAGGTTCGGATCGTCAATGTACAAGAGTGCGTTAAACCAGTCGTTCCAGTATCCGAGTGTGCTGAACAATCCGATCGTTGCCAACCCAGGAAGGGAAAGCGGAAGAACGATTTTATAGAAAATTTTGAACTCCGATGCTCCATCAATTTTACCGGACTCAACAATCGCATCCGGAACACTCGTGACATAAAACGTTCGCAGAATCATGATGTAAAAGGCGTTAACGGCAAGCGGCCATATGAGCGACCAGATCGAATCCTTAAGTCCCAAAAGCTGTGTAGCAACAATATAAGTCGGCACCATACCGCCGTTAAAGAGCATCGTAAAGAATGCGAAGAACGAAAAGAAGTTACGGTATCTGAAACTCTTACGTGAAATCGCATAGGAGTACAATGAGATAATACATAAACTGATGAGCGTACCTACAACGGTTATAAAGATCGTTACACCGTACGAGCGAAGTAACGTATCCCCTGTCTCGAATACGTACTTGTACGCTTCCAAACTCCATTTCTCAGGAAAAATCTGATATCCGTTACTGGCAAGAGATTTCTCATCCGTAAAGGAAATGATCATTACAAATAAAAACGGGAATACACATAAAAAGGAAAAAATACCTGCAATAAGATTGCCTACAATATTCCAACCCTTAGAAACCTGATGAAAGTCCCGAGTCTTGATCTTGGTTTTGCTATTATTCACGTTACGTACCCCCTTTGATGAAAATTTGCGGATTAGAACAACGCGTTCTCCTTGTCATATTTGCGCACGATATAGTTCGAAGTCATAACAAGGGCGAATCCGACAACAGATTGATACAGACCAGCGGCAGTACTCATACCGATCTCACCGGTAGTCTTAAGTCCACGGTATACATAGGTATCGATAACGTTCGTAACCGAATAAAGCGTACCGGAATCTCTCGGCACTTGATAGAACAGTCCGAAATCCGCATAAAAGATTCTGCCTATTGCAAGCAGGGTTAAGATGGTCATAAGTGGCTTCAGCATTGGGATCGTAATTGACTTGATCTGCTGCCATTTGTTTGCGCCGTCAATCATAGCCGCTTCATAGAGCGATTTGTCGATCCCCGTAATAGATGCGAGATAAATAACACTGTTATAACCAATGGATTTCCACAAGCTAATCAATATCAAAAATAGAGGCCAGTATTTTGATTCCGAGTACCACTGAACCGGATCTGCACCAAACCAAGCAAGAATTTGGTTCAGCACCCCTTTATCATAGCTCAAGAAGCTAAATGCAAAATAACCGACGATTACCCATGATAAGAAATAGGGCAGAAACATGCCGGTCTGGTAAACTTTCGCCAGTCGTTTATTTACGATTTCAGACAGTACAATCGCCAGGGCAACAGACAAGATGAGACCTAGGACGATAAAGGCGAAATTATACAACACCGTGTTTCTCGTAATGATATATGCGTCGTTTGTACTAAACAAAAATTTAAAGTTATCAAGTCCGACCCACTTACTGTTTATGATGCTGGCCAGAAATCCATCGCGGCTAAAACGGTATTCTTTAAACGCAATGACCGTTCCTAACATCGGCAAGTAGGAGAAAAAGAGAAACCAGATGGCTCCAGGCAAAACAAAGAACAGCATCGCTTTATTGAGCATAATATTTTTAAAGAATTGTCCGATCGCTCTCACGTTAATCCCTCCTCGTGATGAATGAAAAAGAGAAGGGCGGTCAATGACCGCCGCCCCTCGTATTCACGTTGTCAATCTTCTTACTTGTTGCTTGCTTTCCATGCGTCAATTTGGCTTTGAGCTTCAGCTATGATTTTGTCCAGACCAGCAGCTTTTAATTTCTCGATTGCTTTAGGCAGGTATTGTTCTGGATCTACGGTACCCGTCATCAATGGAGCCCAGAATTCTTCTTTCGCGTTGTTGACCGCCGCAAGTTCGGTAGAAACTTTTGTAGGATCGAAGTTGAAACCGAGCAGCGGTGCAGGTTGACCGGATGCGTTAAACTTCTTGAACTCTTCCCACTTGTTCTCAGGATCTTCAGGGTTCAAATAAGTAAGCATGACGTTACCAAGTGAAAATGTAGGCATGTCGTAGTTCTTGGATTCAGGCAAGTTTTCCATTACATTCTCACTAAGTTTTTTGTAGTGCACGCCTTCAATACCGGAATCCACCATATTGCGAAGTGTTTCGTCCGTATTAAGCAGATTCAGGAATTTCATAGCTTCTTCAGGATGATCAGAGTTCGCGGATATCGCTTGCATGGAACCCATTACAGACCAGTTGTAGATGATAGGGTCGCCAGCTGGTGTGGAGACGATTGGGTAACCGTAGCTTGCACCCCACATGTTATCGGCGAACGGCTGTGTAGAAGCGCGGTCTGTAAACCAGTTTCCAGAAGTAAACAAATCTTGTGTAGAAGTTGTTGTTGCTGCTTCAGGAGAAATGTATCCTGCTTTGTAGAATTTATTCATTGTTTTCAAAGCTTCCATCGTTTCTGGAGCTTCGAGGATGTTGATAACTTTCAATTCTTCATTATCGTCCATATGAACAGCCATCGGCATTTTTTCAATGATGTAGTCGAAAGGAAGTACTGGAGCGTAATCTTTGTTGATCGCGAGAGGTACAACATTTGGCTCCTCTTCCTTAATTGTTTTGAGCAGTGGCTCAAGGCTTTCCAATGATCTCACGTTGGAAATGTCCAGGTTGTGCTTCTCAACAAGGTTTTTGTTGAAACGCCATACTTCTTGAGCCGGAAGCTCTTTGTTAGCCGGGATCGCATAGTTATGTCCGTCAACCTTGGAGCCTTCCAGGAAAGCAGGGTCAAGTGCTTCTTTAATGCCTTGTCCATGCTTCTCAATCAACTCATCAAGCTCCATGAATGCGCCTTTTCTTGCGTTTTGAACGTAATCAAATGCCCATGAGCTTGTGAACAAAATGTCCATCGGCTCACCGGAAGCTGCCATAACCTGCATTTTTTGTGTATAGTCACCGAAGTCAATCTGCTTCATGTCAACGGTTACACCGATTTTCTCAGCAGTGTACTTATTGATCTCAGCCTCAACTTTATCCAGATCTTTCTGAGGCTGACCGACCGTATACCAGATCAGTTCCACTGGTTTAGCTGATGCACCATCGTTGCTTGCGCTTTCATTAGCATCCTTTTTGTCACCACCGCAAGCAGACAGCAGCATGGAAGCGGACAACAACAATGTAACTGGAAGCAGCCACTTCTTTCTTGATTTACTCATTTCATTTCCTCCCTTTTTTCTCTCTTGTACGCTTTCTACACTTTTAAGGTTACCGGATGAAAGCAGTTTCACATAGGTTAAAAATCAAAGTTATTATGGTGAAAATAAAGAAAAAACTACTCTGAGCAATGCATCAGAGCAGTCCTTTAAAGTCTCTTGGCGATAAACCTACATACTTCTTGAATTGCTTATAGAAATATCCAGTTTCCCAATAACCGACTTCCCTGGAGATTTCTTGAACTTTAAGGTTTGTCGTACGAAGCAGTTCTTTAGCTTTCTCAATCCGGTAACGGTTTATGTATTCCGTAAAGCTCTCCCCTGTTTCCTTATGGAAAAGATGCCCCAAATAAACCGGATGAATATGGTATTGCCCAGCAAGCACTTTAAGCGACAAATCCTCGTTATAAGATTGATGAATATGGTGGAGGGTTTGCTGAATCACAGGACTTTTGATATCGCTGTTCAAGGAATCGACCAGACCTCCAATCCCCTCCTTCACAGCAGCAATCAAATCATCTATCGATACCGATTCCATAATGCGGTTAAGTGTGTTTTTAACGAAGTCCGGGGCAGCACCATATTGGATGTCGCTAAGCTCCATCTTAAATCGGATAATCAGTTCCACAGCAAAACTTTGTAACGCGCTCGGCACAATGCCAGGCGTACTCCGAAGTTGGTCGTAATCACTTTCGATTTTATTAAACAACTCTTGTTTATCCCTTGCTGCAATGCCTTTGGCATAGTCAGGCCAATGTAGCGAGAAGGATCGTGAAGCCTCCTCCTTACGTTCCTTAATGTCTACATAGTCCACATATGATGGCTGCTCTAGGACCAGAAAATACTCCTGAGCCTCTTTCGCATGCCGATAACTGTCCGTGTTATGCTCTGAAAGGGTCTCCACACTTCCTAGAGAAATACAAATATCTTCTTCGAAACACTGCTCCCTGACTTGCTGAAGTAGCCGGATAGCTCTTGGTTTCTCAGCTTCGGAATCATCCATCGTAAAAATCACAACAAAGTCTCCGTCATAATCGATAAGATACAGAACATTGTCTTCATTTTCTACCAGTTGTATCAGTGCCTGTTCCACTTTAGCCGACTGAGTTCGCAGCACAGACACCATCATGTAAGGCTGGTCGAGTCGAAGGCCCAGTAAAGAAGCACGCTCTGACAGCTCTTCCGGCTCGATCTTCCCGGTTAACCACCGGTGCAAAATATTACTTCTCAGAATGGAGATATCATACTCATTAAGCGCATAACTCGCTCTTGAAGCGTTGATCTTCTCAATTGTTCCAGAGAGTGTCTCCTCAAGTTCTTTTAGATTAATCGGTTTAAGTAGATAATTCTCAATTCCAAGACGCATGGCTTCCTTTAAATAAGCAAAATCGTCAAACCCGCTAAGGATGATAACTTTAAGTTCCGGTTTGATTTTTCTGGCCTCCGCTATTAACTCGAGCCCTGTCATGACAGGCATAGAGATATCCGTAATCAGTATATCTACAGGGAGGTCTTTCAATTTCTCAAGCCCCAGCTTTCCGTTTTCTGCATTACCAACAATTTCAATATCGAACCGCGGCCAATCCACGGCATCATACAGTCCTTCAATAATAAAAGGTTCGTCGTCTACGATAAATACCTTATACATCACTTTCCATCTCCTATTCTGTCACCGGAAAATCAATCGACACCGTAGTACCGATACCCGGCTTGCTCTGGATGTCCATACCAAACTTACTTCCGTAAGTGAGCTTCAGACGCTCGTTAACACTTCTTAGGCCAAATGATTCCTCCCCGCTAGCCTCAGCTAACTGAAGACGCTTCAGGATACTCTCCAACTTGTCCGCTGTAATTCCTTTACCATTATCACGAATTTCAATATGCACCCGCTCATCTTCCCGGACAGCTGTAATGAGAATGTGGTTATCATAACGGTCTGTCTTCAGACCATGAACAATATAATTTTCTATTAGTGGCTGCAGCGACATCTTAATCATCGGGACTGCACCGATCTCCTTCTCCCAGTCGAATTCATAGGTGAACTTGTCTTTATACCGGATCCGAAACAGTTCAAGGTATAAACGGCACGCCTCAAGTTCATCATTCAGCGTGTAATTGTGCTTGGTCTGCACCAGATTCTTAAAGAGTACAGACAAGCTGTAGATCATCTCACCGACATCCTGAGCCCCTTGGGAAAGCGCCCTCATTCGAATGACTTCCAGTGTGTTATATAAAAAGTGTGGGTTAATTCTTGCTTGAAGCGCAGACAATTCCGCATTCTTCTGATTGATCTCCGCTTTATACACTTTGTCGATATACTTGGTCAGCTTATCCAGCATCTCATTAAAACTCTGTGAAATCTGTCCGAGCTGATCTTCCTTCGGATCCTGAATTCTGGCTACAAAATCCCCGGTCTCTACTTTACGCATAAATCGAATAATGTTGTTGGTTCTCTTCGAATAGTTAACAACCACTACAGCAGGGAGTAGGACAGCGAATAACACACATGCCAGGGCAGCCAGAATGATCGTATTACGAAGGCCCTCATAAGTCGCTGTAACCTCCGCTTTGGGAGCGATTCCAACGACAGTGAATCCCCCTTGATTATTAGACAAAGTTGTTATATAAGACTCTTCCTCCAGCTCCACGGTCTCCTTCGGATTGAGCAGCTCTTTCGCATATGGATAACGCTTACCATAAAACTTATTTGAAGAGTCAAACATGACTTCACCATCAGCTGACAGTACCAGAATATATCCCTTCATATTAGAAGATTGGCTCGACAACAATTGATGCAAGCCCTCTGTCCGAAAATAAACGAGCAATTGGCCCAAATTTTTATAGGTTCTCATATCATTAATCGGACTTCGAATAGAAAACAGCTGACTTTCTTCGTTCCGAGTTAGTTTCTGCACCCATTCATTGGGCAGTGTTACGCTCAGGCTCTCCAGTGCCATGGCATCCGGGATGAATGAACGCGCCGAGTTGACTTGATATAGCTTGTTCATACTCCCCTGCTTATAGACATAAATGTATTGCTTCTCTGCGCTGTAAAGAATGATATTCTCAATATCAGTATCATCTTCCAGACTCTTTTTGAAATAGGACAGAACACTATCTGAATTGGATCCGCGGGACTCGATAATCCGGTCGATTCTTTTGGCCATATATTCATCGAATGAGTTCATCAGAAAAAAGGAAGCGTCGTCACTAAGCGCGGTGCTACGGTACAAATCATTCACATACGACTGCACAGTCTCGTATTTCTGATTGATATACCGTTCTACCCGCTCTACCGCTTCTCGTTGGTTACCCAGCTCGTCCCGTACGGCAGTTTGGGACAAAAAATAATACATTAGATATGACAACGAAAGAATCGTCACCACAGTGATCGCAGCAAACAGGAGCAGTATTTTGGTGAACATATTGTTTTTAATATAATTTTTATAAAAATTAACAGGAGACACGACTGTCAATCTCCTTCCTGATGTGTAAGAACGCCTTGGTTACCGCTTCTATACTATAACACGTTCCGACCATTTTATTTCGTTGTAATAATTTAGGCGATCGCATGAATTAGAACATTATGGAAAATGCGATAACGGCCCATTTCGCACGCTTTAATGCGCCTCGACTCTTCCCACACATAAGATAGGTGAAGAAGGAGTGATTCATTGTGCCTAATTACCGAATTATCGTTGATTTACCAAGATATCAGCTTCATTTGCTTGACGGAAATCGTGTGGTGCACACTTATCCTATCGCTGTCGGTAAACTAGCTACTCAGACGCCCTCCGGCAACTACACCATCGTTAGTAAAGAGCCTAATCCGGGTGGACCCTTTGGTTCATACTGGCTAGGCTTATCGAAGCCCCATTACGGTATTCACGGAACGAATGATCCTTCTTCCATCGGAAGATCCGTATCACATGGCTGTATCCGTATGTACAACGAGGATGTTAATGAACTGGCTTCTCTTGTTCCCATCCATACCCCGGTGAAGATAAGGCGCTAATATTTCTTGTGCAGAGTGATTTCGCAAAAACGGACAAGAAGTACTTAGTGAAATTGACAACCCGCTTAGCAATTTCATCATCGGAAAAGTGATCCTCAATCTGGTGCTCAGTCTTTCTGGCTGAGAAGGTAGAGAATGCATAATAATTTAATGGAGAATATGAAAAGGCGCCAGAGATACGACCGGCGCCTTTTTTGTATGCATTGTATATTCGCATATATCACACTCTTCCGCGCAGGGAACGCACCACAAAGCTGTGTTCATCTTTACGCAAACGTATACCAGTCGACAGCGTAACCGTTTCTGCATCATGTGCTGTCAATATCGCTTGAGATGCCACTAAAGAATTCCCTCTCCACACCATTACGTGTGAGCGGAAATATACGGCGTTATCAAATTGTATGGAATGATTGATTTTGTAGCCAATATTGTTCAGAGACGGAGACCGATCAGCCCTTTCAATCTTGGCAATCGCATGAAAAGGCACAACAACATCACCAGGTACAATCACTAATTTCTCATGCACACTGTCCCATGTTTTCAGCACACCTTCGACCGCGACCTTTGTACCGTCAAGACGCTGTACAACAACCCGACGACCAATCCAATGTTTCAATCTGGCCACCTCCCGGACTATTTCGCTTCCGCAACCGGTATGCCGGGAACATCCCAGTTTACCGGTTCAATGCCCTGCTCTTTCAAAAAAGTGTTTGACGCTGAAAATGGACGACTTCCGAAAAATCCTTTGCGTGCGGCAAAAGGGCTTGGATGACTAGACTCCAGCACCTTATGCCGGCTCCGGTCAATATAAACTCCTTTTTTTTGCGCGTAGCTTCCCCATAAAATAAACACCATTGGACTCTCACGTTCATTTAATTTCGAAATAATGGCGTCCGTGAATCTTTCCCACCCCAGCCCTTTATGCGAATTAGGTTGTCCCTCTCGAACGGTTAGTACTGCATTCAGAAGCAGAACGCCCTGATAAGCCCAGTGCATCAAAGATCCATGACTTGGAGTAGGTATCCCCATATCCGCTATCAGCTCTTTATAAATATTATGTAATGATGGAGGTGTTTTAACTCCGGGTTTAACAGAAAAGCTGAGGCCCTCAGCTTGCCCGTAGCCGTGATATGGATCCTGACCCAAAATAACAACCTTCGTATCCTTGTATGAGGTCTGTTTTAATGCACGGAAAATATCCTCTTGAGGTGGATAAACGGTATAATTCCGATACTCCTCAGCCACTTTCAATCGCAACTGCTCGAAATAAGGCTTCTCTACCTCTTCTTGCAGAAGTGAATCCCAATCGTTATTAAACAAAGATTTCTCCTCCCAGCAGATATTCCGGACTAACAAAATTTTAGTTGTATAGAGGTTGTTCAAAAAGTCCGCTTTTGATCAGGAAGTGGGCTCGGCATCGAATCTTGAATTCAGCCGGTCCTTCCGGTGCTCACGTACCCAATACGTACGCTCCGCTCCTCAGTACCTAGCTTCATCCAACCTTCTCGGTGCTGAAAACCGACCTTTTTGAACACGCACGTATAGAAAATATTACACTTTTTTCAGCAAAAAATAAACCGACTTCCCATCCGGGAGCCGGTTTATTTCTTCACTTGCTTATTACGCTGTTACGATGCCGAGGACGGGGGTCGAACCCGTACGGTAGTCACCTACCGCAGGATTTTAAGTCCTGTGCGTCTGCCTGTTCCGCCACCCCGGCATAATGTCAATGTGCGCCAATTGAGCAATATTTGTTTCATCGGCGACAAAAATGATAATACCACGTATCTATATATGCTGTCAATATGCAATATGATTTTTAATCCGATCCGATTCTTCAAAAAAGAATAAAATCACATCCGGCTTCAAAGAATAATAAGAAAATGTCAATTTCCATGACAAGCAAAGGACACAATAACCGATGAAAAAACTCTGTTTACCGCTGCTGTTCATCATCACCTTTTCACTGATCACGTCCCCTGCGGGTGCCATGCCTTCAGCAACTAGTAAAAAACGTGATTATTACGAACAACGCGGCGAAATTGTGTGGGAGGTCCCTACCCCAAAAAAGGTGATTGCTTTAACCTTTGATGACGGTCCTGACGATGACTCAACGGTCAGAATTCTTGACTTGCTTAAACAGTATGATGCCAAGGCTACTTTTTTTGTTGTCGGCAACCGCGTGGAGAAATATCCTGAAGTCGTCAAGCGTGAGGTGGAGGAAGGACACGAGATCGGAAATCATTCATTCAGCCATCCGTCATTCGAACGTATCGGCAGCCGTCTCATTACATCAGAGCTGGATAAGACCCAGGAAGCCGTTTATAAAGCAGTTGGAAAGAAACCGGTACTATTCCGACCTCCGGGGGGCAGCTACAACGAGTCGATCGTACAGTTTTGTAAAAATAACGGTCTCCTTATGATTTTATGGTCCTGGCATCAGGACACGCTGGATTGGAGGAAGCCAGGTGTTAATAGAATCGCAAACAAAGTTTTGAAAAACGCACACAACGGCGATATCGTGCTCATGCATGATTTTGTGTCAAACAGTACGCAGACCTTAGAGGCGCTGAAAATTATTTTGCCTGAGCTGAAAAAAAGAGGTTATTCCTTTGTCACAATCTCTGAACTTCTTTCATACAGGGAGCATACAGAAAACCACATGGAAGTAAATCATTAGACATCAAAAAAGCCTATGTATCTTATCGGTACATAGACTTTTTTATATTTTCCATCCATTAAGCCGTAGAAGGTTCCGAATCCTTAGACCCGCTCTGAGACTTATTCAAGAGAACAATTCCGATAATGATAAGAACCAGGGCAATCCCTTTCATCAGAGACAAATGCTCCTGAAATAGTAGCACCCCAATGATGGCTGTGAGCGCGGTACCGATCCCTGACCAAGTTGCATAGGCGGAAGATAACGAAATACTTTTCAGGGCAAAAGACAGACACATGAACGACCCAAGGTATCCTGCTGCAACACCTATGGAAGGCCACAGCTCTGTAAATCCTTCTGAAAGCTTCAACATGGTTGAGCCGAAAGCCTCCAATATAATTGCAAAACCCAAGTACACAGCACCCATCCCCCGTGTTCCTCCTTTACTAAGATAAATTAAGCATCACGATGCCGATTATAAGAATAGCGATCCCGAGTATCCCCTGCCGATTCACTTTTTCTTTAAACAAATACACCCCGATAATGACAGTTAGTATCGTCCCCACGCCACTCCATGTTGCATAAGAAAGCCCTAGTGGAAGAGCCTGCAAAGCCTTGGACAGCATGTAAAAAGCTGCGGCATAACCCAAAACCACGCCAATAATCGGGGTGATTTTCGTAAATCCGTTGGATAGCTTCAGCATCGTTGAGCCAAACACTTCCAATAATATAGCTGCTGCCAAAAAAAGATAAAAGACCACCTATTGAACCTCCTTGATTTGTTGAAGAATATAAGCAATAATCCGTCTCTGCTCTTCCTCTTTTAGCTGACCGATTCCGAACATTTTGGAATACCAAAGACCATCACAGGCCAATCTCAATGACAGCCCCAGCTCGAAAGGAATCCCCTCTTTCACCACTTCCTCTGTAAATCGGGTGCATTCCTCGTTCCACTGCTCCAGCACGGCCGTATGGTTAGCGGAAGCTGCCAGCACACTTGCGTCTATACCTAAAAATTCAGACTGAAACAGATCATTCAAGGTAGCCTCTGTGTAAGCCTCTACGTAATTTTTGCCTAGACTCATCTCTTCCCTTATTCGATCCCTGAAACGTTCAATCGTATATAGGTTCAACCCACTAATAAGCTCTTCTTTATTAGGGAAGTGGTACAATAAACCGCCTTTGCTGACACCCGCTTCGTTTGCTACGGCTTCCAATGTAAGCGAGGTTATTCCCCGGGTAATGATAATTTTGGATGCTGCCTCCATAAGCTTTTGTTTTGTAGACATAAACACCCTCCTTTTACTATACCGTCTGGACGGTTTAGGTTACTATTATAACATTTGCTTCGTTAAATTTCATACATTTTTTTAATTTGATTTTCCGGATGACTATTGATGAATATTTCACAGATTGTGAAAATCCTTTTTCACTAAGGATAACCATACTTTTGCCGATAATATGTTATGGGGAGGTGTCAAATGGACATTGCAGCATTATCTATATCCATGAGCCAGGCTTCATTGTCTCAAGCTGTCGGTCTTAGAGTATTGAGCATGGCAAAAAACCAGGCTAACATTCAGGGTCAGGGCCTAGTGCAAATGATGGAGAAAAGTGTAGATCCAAACCTGGGGCAAAAATTGGACATCTCTGTATAAAGAAAACCGTCTATCGACGTATTTCCTAAGAAGACAGACCGCTTTAGCAGAGGTTTTTCTTGCGATATAGGGAAGCAGACTCCAAGAAGTTGATAATCTCTTATATCTTAAACAAGCCCGTAGGATTTAATCTGCGGGACTTTTTTATCAAGCCATGAAAAGCCATGCCCTGAGTGTCAAAAGTAATTCATCCAAAGAAAAAAGGCAGCCACTATGGACCGCCCCCGAATAATTAATTAAATAATTCGTTCCTCTGTCTCTCTTGCCAGCATCCATTTGCCGTTAATCAACTGCCAGTTCTCAATCGTAAACAGTCTTGCTAACACATTCCCATCTTTTTCAATCAACAGTTCATAAAACACCGCAGCATGATTCGCATCCTTTAGCCGGATAACTCTGTTTTCAAATTTCTTCTTTGCCCCTAAAAGTTGGTTCACAGACTGCTCCATACCACTTATAGCTTCATCCCGGTTGAACATCGCTGGCTTGTCTTGAGCCCCATTGAAAAATGCAACATAGTAGTCTTCTGTCATTCTTTCCAACGAAGAGGTATCACCTGATTCCATTGCTGCATTCCAATCATTGATGAATTCATCGTGCATTTTAGTGAAATTCATTAATTGACTTTCCAACAGTTCAACCACTGATTAACCAGCCCCTTACCTTCTTTTCAATATGTAACAAAAAAGACTATTCTACATATCCTTGCAAATCCCCTTCCTTATTCAGGAAGATGGAGAAGCACTGACGAACTGGATAACTCCGATAATAGTCAATAGAAGGAAGATGGTTACAATAAATCCAATAATAAACTTCAGCGTTGTGGAGCTTTTCGATGTTCGATACAATTGTTTTTCAACCCTGTTTAATCGCTCCTTAAGTTCTTGTATTTCTTTTTCCTTATCCATGGTTAACCTCCCATTGATCATGAACTTGGAACATTCTACCTCTATAGTATAACAATAGTCGAAAACAGTACATCTTGTGTCCAAATTACGCGGAATAACTCTTCTTACTGTTTCTCCAACGATCCCGTTGTTCTGTAAACAGCAAAAAACCCTTGCTACGCAAGGGTTTTCGTAAAGTGGGCCCTGAGGGACTCGAACCCCCGACCAGTCGGTTATGAGCCGACCGCTCTAACCAACTGAGCTAAGGGCCCTGATCACATACAAATTCATATAAGGACAAATCCATTAAATAAATTGGTTGCGGGGGCAGGATTTGAACCTACGACCTTCGGGTTATGAGCCCGACGAGCTACCGAACTGCTCCACCCCGCGTCATTAGATGTCTTTAACAGCGACAAGAATAAATATACAGCATCTAGTACAGTGAAGTCAAGTATTAATTTTAGAATTATAAATTCCAGAATTTTTTACGGGATATACCTCACTCCATATCGTCCTTTTCTGGAACGGTACACTTCTACAACCTGGGGATCCCCATAACCAAACAGCCAAGCGTCCTGTTCCAATCGTTTGGCAAAACATCCGGCTTGAAATTTAGTTGTATACAGCTTACCGTAATAAACCCAGTTCATGACGTAACGCTCCTTATCTGCATTCATTTTCATCCGATGCTTATTATACCCAGCAGTCCTAGAATCATTCCAATAACATTCGCCTGATTTACACGTGATTAACTCTCCAGCACTCATAAAACAAAGGGTCTCCCAGCTGCCATTTATACGGCTTTTAGGACACCCTTCTAAATGAATTACGATACATCAGTCGATACTTGCGTTATCGTTGCCCTTCTCAATGATTCCATGATACAAAATAATCATTAGCTGATCGCCAACCGCGTTCAAGCTGCCCAGTCCGTCGTACCATTCAGATCTCGCTGTAAATTCCTTGATAAAGGTTAGGAAGGCGACCAGTAGATGTGGCGAGATGTCCTTCCGGATTTGTCCCAGCTGCTGCCCCTTGAAAATCATCATTTCAAACTCCGGAATGATCTTTTCTCGGTTGAACGCCATCAGCTTCTCCATTTGATCCGGAAACTTAACGAGATCCGATATAAATTGCTGCGTTACATTAAGAGAAAAGTTTTCCTTCTCTTCATAAAATAAAGTCAGAGCTTCGAGCGGGTCCTTTGCTTTGTCCATGAGCTCCCGGTAAAGAGTCCAAGACTCCTCAATTAGGCTGTCAACCACGTGATCCAAAAGCCCTTCCTTACTCTGATAATAATTGTATATGGTCATTTTGGAGACGGGCACCGCCTCCGCAATCTGCTCCATACTCGTTTGCAAAATACCTTGCTCTAAAAACAATCGTTTTCCCGTCTCCAGTATTGCGTTCTTTTTAGCGTTCATGGTTTTAGCTCAAGTCCCTCCTCTTCAAAATAAGCAGGGCTACCGCTGTTCCAGTCGCATACAGCCCTAACATAACGAGCCATGCTGCCGTTGGTATCCCTCCACCCTTGACTACTTCAAATGCATCAAACAAACGGTACGGAGAGACAACGGACAGCTTCTCCATCATCTCACTGCTACCCGATAAAAGATTTAGCAGAAATGCCAGCACTGCAATGCCAGCACCAGCTGAAGCAGCGCCAAAAGATACCCAGGACGTGAGACCATATCCAATGCCCATAAGAGACAAAACAAGCAAATATCCCGCCAATAGAAGACGCAGCATATCTCCCAGATGTTCCAATTGCCCCGATGACTGAGAAAGCAGAAGAAGAAGGAGCGTGCTTAATGCGTACACTAGGGTCATATGCAGCCAGTGAGCTGCCGCTTTGGACCAGAAAATCGTAGAGCGGCTGTAAGGCAGGGCAAATAAATACTCGTAAGTCCCCCGCTCCCGTTCCTTAGCAATACTTCCCGCAGCCCAAGCTGCAGCAAATGAACTTACCATCACCATAAAATAAGGAAACACCTGTGTAGCCAAAAAACCATCAAAGGTTTGAAGGGTTTCAACCTGAATACCGAAAGCTTTAAGCAGACCCTCCGGCAATCCTTGAATCAACTTCTCCATATCCGGATTGTTGATATACATTTCCGCTTTACCTAACAGCAATACAATAAAGACTAAGGTTATAGACAAACAGATATAAAATCCGCGTCGGTTTTGTCGGAGTTCAAGAGAAATAAGATTCCATTTCATCGTCTTCCCTCTTTCTCTTCATCAGATCGGTAATCATCCATAAACAATTCTTCTATGGTTGGCCGGCGTATCGTAAGATCCGCAATAGGAAGCTGCGATAATTTGCCCAAGGCAGCCTGAAGCGACTGTCCTGTTTGGAGCAAATGATGGATGCCGTCAAATGTGACAAGGGGATCGAGCTCACGTAATCCATATGCCTCTATCTGGTTTCCAGGCATTTCGAATTGAATAGAAACCTTATGAGTTCGACCATTCGATAGATCATCCAATCGGGATACACGAAGGAGCTGCCCTTCACGGATAAACGCCACACGTTCACAGAGCTTCTCTACTTCAGAGAGAACATGGGTCGAGAAAAAAATCGTCATGCCTTCTTTTTGGTTCAATTCCGTAAGTAGCGCAAACAGTTCACGCTGAACCAATGGATCCAGGCCCGAAGTCGGCTCATCCAAAATCAGCAGCTCAGGCCGATGCAGCAGGGCCATAATAAGGCCAAGCTTTTTCCGGTTTCCAAGGGAATACGATTTAACCTTTTGCCCCGGGTTCCATTGAAGTCTTTCTGCATATTCCAGAGCTGATGTATTCTCCAGTTTTAGACCATATGCCCTAGCTGTCAGCTCCAATGCCTGTTTACCGCTCATATTCGGATAAGATATGATCTCGGAAGGCAAGTATCCGATTCGTCTGCGCAGCTCAGGCTTCTCCTTGTCAAGAACAGTACCAAGCACCTTCATTGTCCCCTTCGTCGGATACAATAGCTGCATGATCATTCGAATGGTTGTAGACTTTCCAGCTCCATTTGGTCCAATAAACCCAAATACCTCACCCTGCTTCACTTCCATGTTTAGATCGGTAACACCGCGCTTAGAACCGTACATTTTGCTAATCCCAACAGCTTCAACAGCTAACATAGGCACACACCCTTTTTATACTGTTAGTTTGTTCATAGTACATATTGTTGATCTGAAAAACGTATCTGTCAAGATTATATTTTACTCCAATATCTATTTAAGACCGGACTTGGTGGTTGTTTTTCTTGCGAGATAAGGATGCACTTTAAACCGATGTTTATACTTTCTTATCTCTTCAAAAAAAAGCTGCTGCCCCGTCATTTGACGAAAGGCAGCAGCCTAGAACAATATTGCTATTATTTTGTTTCACCGTATGCAGCTGGATTGGCTCTAAACGATTGAAGCAGCTCCAAATCTTCCTTTTGAATCCGGCCTTCACTCAGTGCCACTTCCGTTAATGCAGTATAGTTAGACAAGCTTTGCAACGAGATGCCTGCTTCGGAGAAAGCCTGTACTGCTTTATCCATCTGGTAGCTGAATATTGCGAGCACCGCCAGTGCCTCCGCTCCTGCAGCCTGCACCGCCTTAGCGGCCTTGAGCGAGCTGCCCCCGGTAGAAATCAGATCCTCTATAACGACGACCTTCTGTCCCGGTTTAATGTGACCTTCGATCATATTTTCCTTGCCGTGACCTTTCGCTTTGTCACGGATATACGCCATTGGAAGGTTCAGCTTCTGGGATACCCAGGCTGCATGCGGAATTCCGGCTGTAGCCGTACCTGCAATCACCTCAGCATCCGGGTACTGTTCACGAATGATGGAAGCGAACGATTCTGCAATATAGTCACGAATTTCCGGGTATGACATCGTCAACCGGTTATCACAGTATATCGGAGACTTAATCCCGGATGTCCATGTGAACGGCTGGTGCGGACGCAGGGCCACCGCTTCGATTTTTAACAGGTATGATGCGATTTGTTGTGGTATTTCGGCTAATGTACTCATGCTCCGATCATCTCCTCTATGATTTGTTCTGCAGCTTGTCTTGGATCCGGCGATGCCGTGATCGGACGGCCCACAACCAGGTAATGGCTTCCCCGTGAAATAGCTTGTCCCGGAGTCAATACGCGGGCTTGATCACCGATACCGGACCCTACCGGCCGGATTCCAGGGGTTACTGTTTTAAAATCGTGACCACATGCTGCTGAGATCGCTTCTACTTCCAGAGAAGAAGCAACAACACCGTGAAGTCCCGCTTCCTTCGCAAGCGAAGCATACCGGACGACCGACTCTTCAACAGAGCCGCTAATCCCGATTTCTTCGTTCATAACAGTCTGGTTCGTGCTAGTTAGCTGGGTCACCGCGATAATTATGGGCATGACAAGGCCCGGGGTTTCGGCCACTGCGGCCTCCGCCCCGGCTTTTGCCGCCTGCATCATGCCGACACCACCTGCAGCATGGACGTTGAACATGTCCACCCCGAGACGTGTCACACTATGCGAGCCACCTTTTACCGTATTCGGAATATCATGCATTTTCACATCCAGAAAAACCGAATAACCTCTTTCTTTCAAGCTTCTTACAAAATCCGGACCAGCTGTATAAAACAGCTGCATTCCCACCTTCATATAGCATGGAATGCCCGTAAGCTTCCGGACCAATTCGGATGCCTGTGCGGCATCCGGGTAATCCAGGGCCACCATCAGGCGGCCCGCCATTTCTTTATACCCGGCGTTCATCGTACCCCTCCCTTATTAAGTGTTATACAGGCATTGCTTCTGAGGTGAAGTTTATCGTCTCCAGCATCGTAAGAAGCTCCCGTACCGTGTCTAGGGATGTCATACAAACCACACCGTTCTCCACCGCTTCACGGCGGATCCGGAATCCGTCACGCTCCGGTGTCTTTCCTTTAGTCAGCGTGTTAAAGACGAAGTTCGCTTCACCCGTGCGGATCATGTCGAGAATGTTAGGCGTTCCTTCGGACAGCTTGTTAACCGTTGTCACGTCGAGTCCCGCTTCCTTCAAAGCCGCTGCAGTGCCACCAGTAGCGATGATTTTGTAACCTAGCTTATGGAATCCTTTCAGCAGGGCTGCTGCTTCTTCCTTGTCCTTGTCCGCCACTGTAGCAATAATCGCTCCTGTTGAAGGAATCTTCATGCCGGCACCGATCAGTCCCTTGTAAAGTGCTTTGGCATACTTCACATCGCGCCCCATAACTTCGCCTGTTGACTTCATTTCTGGACCAAGCGTAGGCTCAACGCGGCGCAGCTTCGCGAAGGAGAATACCGGCACTTTTACCGATACGTGCTCGCTTTCAGGCCACATGCCTTCCTCGTAACCGAGGTCTTTCAGTTTGATTCCTAGGATAGCCTGAGTAGCTAGGTTAGCCATCGGAATACCCGTTACCTTGCTCAAGAACGGCACTGTACGGGAAGAGCGTGGATTCACTTCAATGACGTAGACTTCATTTTTGAAGATGATGAACTGGATGTTTACAAGTCCGTAAGTTTTCAATTCTTTGGCAATTTTAATCGTAATATCCGTAATCTTTGTTTTCAGCTCATCTGTAAGGTACTGCGGCGGGTAGACTGCGATAGAGTCTCCGGAGTGAACACCAGCACGTTCCACATGCTCCATAATTCCCGGAATCAGGACTGTATCTCCATCACAGATGGCGTCTACTTCTACTTCCTTACCGAGCATATAACGGTCGATCAATACCGGATGCTCCGGATTAATCTTCACTGCTTGTTCCATGTAACTCAGCAGTTCGCTATCGGAGTACACAATTTCCATCGCGCGTCCACCAAGCACGTAAGAAGGTCTCACCAGAACCGGGTAACCCAGCATCTGTGCGGTGCCTACTGCCTCGTCCACCGTAATAACCGTTTTGCCTTTCGGCTGAGCGATGTTCAGTCGGGATAACAGTGCTTCGAATTTCTTACGGTCTTCGGCTTCATCGATGCTTTCCAGGCTTGTTCCAAGGATATTCACCCCTGATTTTCTCAGCGGTGCTGCCAGGTTAATTGCGGTTTGTCCACCAAATTGAACGATGACGCCAACCGGTTTCTCCTGCTCGATGACGTTCATGACGTCTTCGAAGAACAGCGGTTCGAAGTATAGGCGGTCCGATGTGTTAAAGTCGGTCGATACCGTTTCCGGGTTATTGTTGATAATAACCGCTTCAAAGCCGGCTTTCTGGATAGCCCATACCGCATGTACGGTAGAGTAGTCGAACTCGATACCTTGACCGATCCGGATTGGACCCGAACCAAGCACGATAATTTTCTCCTTCGACGTCTCGATCACTTCGTTCTCTGTTTCATACGTTGAGTAATAGTAAGGTGTTGAAGATTCAAACTCTGCCGCACAGGTATCAACCATCTTGTACACCGGACGAAGATTGTGCTCATGGCGAAGGAACCGGATCGATTCTTCGGTTGTGTGTGATGCTGCCTTGCCTTCGGCACGCAGCTCCGCAATGGCGCGGTCCGTAAATCCGAGGCGCTTCGCTTCATACAGTGTTTCATATGTCAGTGCAGCTTCGCTGCGAATATGACTTTCATATTTAATGAGTCCTTCAATCTTATCGAGGAACCACCAGTCAATGTTGGTCAGATCCTGGATTTGTTGCAACTCATAGCCGCGACGGAAGGCTTCAGCGATTAAGAAGATACGCTCGTCATCAGCTTTAATCAGCCGCTGTTTCAGCACTTCTTCACTGAGTTCCTCCGCACCCTTCAGGTAGAGGCGGTGCACACCGATCTCAAGCGAGCGGACCGCCTTGTGAATCGACTCTTCGAACGTACGGCCAATGGCCATAACTTCACCAGTCGCTTTCATTTGGGTACCGAGCTTACGGTTAGCGGAAATGAATTTATCAAACGGCCAGCGCGGGATTTTGCTTACGATGTAATCCAGCGTCGGCTCGAAACATGCGTACGTTTGACCGGTAACCGGGTTTACGATTTCATCCAGTGTGTAACCCATGGCGATTTTTGCAGCCATTTTGGCAATCGGATAGCCGGTAGCTTTGGAAGCCAAGGCTGAAGAGCGGCTTACCCGTGGGTTCACTTCGATTACGTAGTATTGATAGCTGTTCGGATCCAGCGCAAACTGCACGTTGCAGCCGCCCTCGATGTTCAGCGCACGGATGATTTTTAATGAAGCGGATCTCAGCATCTGGTACTCACGATCGGACAGCGTCTGGCTAGGAGCTACAACGATGCTATCACCCGTATGCACACCTACCGGATCAAAGTTCTCCATGTTGCAGACGACGATACAGTTGTCGTTCGCATCACGCATGACTTCGTATTCCACTTCCTTCATTCCAGCGATACTTTTTTCAATCAAGCACTGGTTGATTGGACTGTAGCGGATACCCGAGGATACCGTTTCGCGCAGCTCCTCTTCATCGGCGCAAATCCCGCCCCCCGTGCCGCCCAGCGTATATGCCGGACGAACAATCAGCGGGTAACCGATCTCTTCCGCAAAATCAAGAGCTTCTTCCAGCGTTGTTACAATCGTGCTCTCCGGTACCGGTTGCTCCAGCTCGCGCATAAGCTCACGGAACAGGTCGCGGTCCTCTGCCTTCTCAATGGAATCAAGCTGTGTACCGAGCAGCTTCACATTCTCCTGCTCAAGAATGCCGGCACGAGCCAATTCCACTGCCATGTTAAGTCCCGTTTGACCGCCAAGTGTTGGCAGCAATCCATCAGGACGTTCCTGACGGATAATCTGTGTGACGAAATCAAGGGTAATCGGTTCGATATATACTTTATCCGCCATGTTCGTATCGGTCATGATCGTGGCTGGATTGCTGTTAATCAGGACAACCTCAATACCTTCTTCTTGCAACGCCTGGCAAGCTTGCGTGCCAGCATAATCAAATTCTGCTGCCTGACCGATGACGATCGGGCCCGAGCCGATGACGAGAATTTTTTTCAACTGTTCATTTTTAGGCATATTAGCGAGCTCCTTTCACGGCTGCAGCCAGAACCGCTTGACGCGGCTTCCGAATTTCATTTTTCTTGTGGTGTGCGATCATTTCAAGGAATTCATCGAACAGATAACTGCTATCATGCGGTCCAGGAGCGGCTTCCGGATGGTACTGTACCGAGAAAGCCGGATATTTAGTATGTTTTAATCCCTCAACCGTTTTGTCGTTGTTGTTGATATGTGTAATTTCAAGGTCCGTAGCCGCAATGGAATCTTCGTTTACGGTATAACCGTGATTTTGTGATGTAATGTAACAGCGTCCGCTCGACAGTTCTTTAACCGGGTGGTTGCCTCCACGGTGACCGAACTTCAGCTTCTCTGTGTCTGCGCCAGACGCAAGTGCGAACAGCTGATGACCGAGACAGATACCGAAGATCGGATATTCGCCAAGCAACTCCTTAATCATATCGACAGCATAAGGAACGTCTTTCGGGTCCCCAGGGCCGTTCGAAAGCTGTATGCCGTCTGGGTGCAGGCGGCGGATTTCGTCTGCTGTCGTGTCGTGAGGTACGACGATGACATCACAGCCGCGCGCCGTCAACTCTCTCAAAATACCACTCTTTGCGCCGAAATCAACGAGCACGATACGCTCTTTTTGACCCGGGCTGATGAACATTTGTGGAGTGGATGTACGGGCTACCTGGTTCCGGAGCTGCGGAATCGATGTGTCGCTCAACATTTCCATCAGCTCTTCTACTGGTTTGGAAGATGTTGTCAAGATCCCTTTCATTGTTCCGTGGTGGCGGATAATCCGTGTAAGCATCCGAGTGTCGATTTCGCTAATTCCCGGTATGCCGTACTCTTTCAACAGACTATCTACACTGTACTCCGCGCGCCAGTTACTTGGTACAGGCTCATGTCGGCGAACAACGAAGCCGTGTACGAACGGCCGGATCGCCTCAAAGTCGTCCCGCGTGATACCGTAGTTGCCGATCAAGGGGTATGTCATCGTTACTATCTGCCCGCAGTATGATGGGTCTGACAGTACCTCCTGATATCCTGTAATTCCTGTATTAAAAACAACCTCTCCGGTCATTTCAGCATCCGCGCCGAAGGCTTTTCCGCTGAACAGCGTACCGTCCTCCAGTAACAATCTTGCCTGTGCCTGCATCCCATTCACTCCTGTCATCTATGTGTAAATTATTTTTTTATAAGTTCTAATGCCTCAGACTTATTCAAATCCGTTATGTTCAGACCACTTTATCTCGCCGTCAACCCATGTCATCACTGGCCAACCTTTCAGCTTCCAGCCCGTAAACGGTGTGTTGCGACCTTTTGTTGCGAAGTTTTCCGGATTCACTTCTTTCTCACTTTCCAGATCTATCATGGTTAGGTCGGCAGGTGCACCTGCTTTCAGCACACCACTGTTCAGCCCGAACACTCTGGCAGGGTCGCTTGTCATGCGCTGTACCAGCATGGAGAGATCCCACTTGCCTGTAGCAACAAATTTCGTGTAGAGCAGCGGGAATGCTGTCTCGAAGCCTACAATCCCAAATGGTGCAAGCTCCATCCCCTTAGCCTTCTCCTCTTCGCTGTGCGGAGCATGGTCCGTTACGATCATATCGAGCGTGCCGTCCAGCAGTCCCTCGATACAGGCCTCTACATCACGCGGAGAGCGCAGTGGCGGATTCATTTTCCAATTGGCATCAAGGCCAGGAATGTCTTCATCAGACAGCACCAGGTGATGCGGACACACCTCAGCGGTTACAGATATTCCAATCGCTTTAGCCTGGCGGATGAGCCTTACCGACTGTTCGGTGCTTACATGACATACATGATAGTGAACACCTGTTGCTTCCGTCAGCAGTATATCGCGTCCGACATGGATGGCCTCTGATTCGTTCGGTATACCCTTGAGTCCATGCTGCTCGGCGAACTTCCCTTCCGTCACGCAGGCTCCTTTTACCAACGATTCATCTTCACAGTGTGCAATGACCGGCATGCCCATCGAGGCTGCTCTTTTCATTGCGTCCTTCATCATTTGCGCATTCTGCACACCGACTCCGTCGTCGGTGAAGCCGATCGCTCCTGCCGCTTTTAGAGCTTCAAAATCCGTGAGCTCTCGTCCGAGCTCATTCTTGGTGATTGCCGCATACGGCAGCACTTTCACCAGATTTGCCTGCCGCGCCTTCTCCAGCACAAGGGCCACAGTGTCGGCGTTATCTGTTACGGGCTTTGTATTTGGCATGCAGGCGATCGTACTAAAGCCGCCTTTAACCGCAGAACGACTTCCACTCTCGATTGTTTCCTTATGTTCAAAGCCAGGTTCTCTCAGGTGTACATGCATATCTATGAATCCTGGTGTGACCAGTTTTCCTTCCGCATCAATCACGCGGATGCCGCTTTGTTCCGGCAGCTCATGATCTTCTCTTGTTACGGATTGAATCACTCCGTTATCAATGATGATAACCTTTCGTTCGAGTTGTCCCTGTTCATTAATCACATTGGCATTCTTAATAATTTGTAGCACCTTAGTTTCCCCTCCGCTGCAGAAGCGCGGTTCGCTTCTTGTATATTGTATAATATTAATTCATTTTTGTGTATATTTATTAATAAATTCAAACGTACACTTACACATTTTGTTGGTTTAACCTTTCGTGGCCCGTTCCATGACTGCCATCCTAATCGGCACTCCGTGCGTCATCTGCTGGAAAATCACCGACCGCGGGCACTCTACAACTGCATCATCGATCTCCACATTTCGGTTCACCGGAGCTGGATGCATAATGATCGTATGCCCCGATAATCCAGCAGCCCGCTCTTCCGTTAAGCCGTATTGCTCACGGTACTCGGCGGTTGATTTGAACAGCCCTTGGTTGTGACGCTCAAGCTGTACCCGAAGCATCATAACCACATCCGCTTTAAGCGCCTCTTCCATGCTTACATAGGAAGCGTGTTCCTTAAGCGTAGCTGATACCATTGAGTCCGGAGCGCACAACTGCACTTTCGCTCCGAGCTTATTCAGAGCCCAGACGTTCGATCGTGCAACCCGGCTGTGCCTAACATCTCCAATGATGGATACCGTCAGTCCCTTTATGTCGCCGAATACCTTCTTCATCGTGTAAAGATCCAGCAGCGCTTGAGTCGGATGTTCGTTGTTGCCGTCCCCCGCATTAACCAGCGGTATGGATATAGACTGAGCCAGCTCCTGCAATACGCCTACCGGTTTAAGCCGAATGACGCCCGCGTCTACCCCGAGTGATTCAAGAGTCCGTACCGTATCGTAGATGGACTCCCCTTTTTCCACGCTGGATACCCCCGCGGAAAAGTTCATCACTTCGGCTCCCAGACGTTTTTCGGCCATCTCGAAGGAAAAGCGGGTTCTTGTGCTGTTTTCAAAAAACATGTTCACTACAAATTTTTGGCTTAATGCAGGTACTACCTTTTCGCTCTGTGCCTCCCAGTAAGCGGCCCGGTTTAAGATCGATTGAATTTCTTCACCGCTGAGATCTTTAAGTCCAAGCAGGCTTCGTTCTTTTACAGAAGTTGCGGTCAGCATATTTTATCGTTCCTCTCTCTGCGAGATGGTTACTTCGTCCTTGCCGTCGACTTCAGATAGTGCCACAATGATCTCTTCATGTTTGGAGGTTGGCACGTTCTTACCGATATAATCAGGCCGAATCGGCAGTTCCCGGTGTCCACGGTCTGCCAGGACCGCCAGCTGTATCATCCGAGGTCGTCCGCAATCCATCAGTGCGTCCATCGCTGCCCGGATTGTGCGGCCTGTAAAGAGTACGTCGTCGAACAGGATAACTTTTTTGTCGTGTATGTTAAGATGTTCAGGGCTTAGCTTCGCTCCCTCTGAACGCTCTCCGGAAGCTGACTCCCGGTCGTCCCTGTAGGATGTTACGTCGATTTCTCCCCAGGTAATCGGTGTTCCTTCGATCTCGTTAATGCGCTCCGCGATCCGTTGCGCCAGATATACGCCTCTAGTCCGGATTCCGATAAGGACACAGTCCTCAATCCCTTTGTTTTTTTCCAATATTTCATGAGCGATTCTTGTCAGAGCCCGGCGAATTGCCGTTTCGTCCATAATCACATGCTGTTCATTGCTCATCGTAAAACCCTCCTTAAGTTATAGCCCTTTCCATCAATCTCTGCCCTAAGACACAAAAAAACTCCTTGCCGCGCAGGCAAGGAGTTGATCTCATATACACAAAGAGATGGTATGAAAGCAGCAAAGTTCCATCCGCAGACGAAATTGTGCTTCCATGTCATGAACCTCGGTTCACGTTACCTTGCCAGTCTCACGGGACTGATTTAAAGGTGCTATTCGATTAATTGCAGTATGACAGAGCTCACAATGGTTGTCAAGCAACGCAAGTCATTTTAATCGTCATATCTAAACACTAAAATTCAAATTCGACATCATTAAGACGCCTGCGTATTTCTCCAATAACCCGCTTCTCATCCTCTTCACCGTCAGCGATGAAAGTAACCGAGAAACGTACAAAATGTCCCGCATCATCCCAAGGCACTGTGGAAATGAGTTTTTCTCGGATCAAATACTGGGAGAAATCCTCACCGGACTCAAACCGGCGTCCTCCTTTAATCCCTTTCGGCGCTTCGACATACAGAAAGAAGGAGCCTTTCGGTTTCTCGGCTTTGAAGCCGATCTCATTCAATACGCCAACCAGCATATCGTGGCGGCGTGAATATTTCTCCGCGATTTTCTCCGTTATTTCCGGATGATCAAGCCCCCAAGCAGCTGCTTTCTGGATCGCAATAAACTGTCCGGAATCGTTATTATCCTTCACATCTCCGAATGCTTTCACAACGAGTGGATTACCTGCAATAAAGCCGATACGCCATCCGGTCATATTGTACGATTTGGAGAGCGAGTGAAGTTCGACGCCAACGTCTTTTGCTCCCGGAACGGACAGGAAACTCAGAGGCTTCAAGCCATCATAAGTAAGAGCGGCATAAGGCGCATCATGTACAACCACCACATTATATTTACGGGCCCACGCTACAACATCTTCGAAAAATTCAACCGTTGCACTTGCCCCGGTAGGATTGTTCGGATAGTTCAAATACAGCATTTTCGCCCGCTTGGCAATATCCTCAGGAATAGAGTTCAGGTCCGGAAGAAAGGCATTTTCCTTTTTCAATTCCACCGTGTATACTTCCCCGCCGAGGTATTTAGTATGGGTTCCAAGAACCGGATAACCCGGCACCGTCATGATGGTCACGTCACCTGGATTGATGAAGCAGGATGGCAGCATAGCAAGTGCGGGCTTTGAACCAATGGAATGCAGCACCTCTGTGTCAGAATCCAGGCTATCTACGTTAAATACCCGTTTCATGTATCTTACAGCGGCTTGTTTAAATTCCGGTATTCCGTTATCAGCATAACCGCGGTTCTCTGGCTTGGCTGCTTCTTCAGCAAGCTTGCTCACAATTCCGAAATCCGCCATCTCATCCGGCTCACCTACGCCCATATCAATCAATTCTGTACCCGGGAATTCCTTTTTAGCTGCGGCTTTGGCTCTTTTGATTTTCTCGAATTTATAAATAGCGGTATTTTTGCCGTAATTGGCTCCGCCGATCCGATCTGCGAAATTTTGCTGGATATACGTTTCCTGATATTGTTCAATACTCATGGTTTGTACTCATCTCCTACTATGATTCACTTATATTGATAAATATGCCGTAAAACCGCAAGATGAACCATGCATGATATTGCTAATGATTTGTACTATTATGTTCACTCTTAGGAAAGTTCCAGCCACTCTGAGAGAAGCTCATCACGCCGCTGAACAAGAGTTTCATGTTCCATCCAACGTTCTTCCAGCTTAACTAGATGATTGGCCCCCTCTGCCTGTACAGACTCGGTCTCCATCTCTAACTCAAGCTCATGGATTCTAGCTTCCAGCGTGGCAATATCTTGTTCGAGCCGCTGTATCTTGAGCGCCGGATATCGCTCGTCATCTCTTGATTTCTTCTGCGGTTCCATGGAAACATGTTCTTTTCTATGCGCTACCTTATCTCCAGCTGAAGACATCGATGATGGCTCCACCTGGTGAGAGAACCCACTCAACAGTCTGTCTGAATGATCCTGCTTAAGCGTTTCATGTGCATAGGCTTGAGTCCTTGTCAGTTGCTGTAGCTTCTTTTCACGGAGAGCATCATAGTTGCCATAGAACACGTTCAGCCGGCCATCCTGAAGTTCCCAAATTCGCTGTGCCAATCGATTCACAAAATAGCGGTCATGGGATATCGCAAGAACCGTCCCGGTATAATCAGACAGCGCCTCTTCCAGCGCTTCTCTAGAGGCAATGTCCAGATGATTGGTCGGCTCGTCAAGCAAGAGCAAGTTTGGCTTTTGATGCATCAGCAATGCCAGTCGAAGTCGTGTCCACTCTCCACCAGACAGCTGGCCCACGGTCCTGAATACATCGTAACCGTAAAATAAATAACGGGCCAGAATACCGCGTGCTTCCCCCTCTTCGACACTGGCAATCTTTTTGAAATAACCCAGTACGGTTTCTTTTGGATCGGATGGTTCCTCCTGCTGAGCCAAATAACCAACCTCAATTCTTGAGCCCCATTCCATCTGTCCTGAATCAGGTTTCTCTTCTCCAAGCAGAAGCTTAAACAATGTGGTCTTGCCACTTCCATTTTGACCCATCAAAGCAATCTTGTCTCCATACTCCAGCAAGCCATTTACATCTTTAAGTACGGATTGATTATCGTAGGATTTTTTTATCTGTTCAAAGACTGCAACTCTGCGGCCGGAACGATCCTGTGAATCAAGAGCAAATTCCGCCTGACGACGCTCCAGCACCGGACGCTTGATGCGTTCCATTCTCTCCAGCGCCCGACGCATGGAAGCCGCACGCTTAAAAAATTTCTCGTTGTCTCCGTTTCGTCCCCACTCTTCCAACTGCTTAATTGTCTCTTTCATCTTTTTGATCTTCTTTTGTTGCTCCTGATACGCGTTAAATTGCTGCAGCAGCCGCTCTTCCTTCTCCTTCATGTAGAATGTATATCCACCAACCGACGTAAAGGCTTCTCCATCTTCCAATTCAATGGTTTTCGATATCACTCTGTCCAGAAAATAACGGTCATGGGAAATAATTACACAGGTCCCCGCATAATCCCGCAGATAGGTTTCCAACCATTCGGTTCGAGTCAAGTCAAGGTGGTTAGTTGGTTCATCCAGCAGTAGCAGCTCCGGCTTTACAATCAGTTGGGAAGCCAATGCCACACGGGTTTGCTCCCCTCCGGACAACGATCCAAACCGAAGACCATACGCCGCTTTCGAAATACCCAGTCCTAGAGCAACCTGATCGATGCTCGCCTCCATTTCATATCCGCCGTCCCTTTCAAAGCGCTCCTGAAGAGAAGCATACCTCCTGAGAAGCCGTTCAAGCTCTTTGTCATTTCCGGCATAAACAGGATCGCCCATCATCTGTTCCAGCTCAGACATTTGACGGCGGCACTCGTTCAGTTCTTCCAGACCCTCTGTTAAAACATCGAATACAGTACAATGCTCTTGGACCGTTGGAATTTGAGCCAAATAGCCAATTTTCGTATGTTTTTTAATCATTAGCTGACCCTCATCCGGTACGAGCTGCATAGCAAGCAGACGCATCAACGTCGTTTTCCCGCTTCCGTTACAGCCAATCAATCCTACTTTGTCTCCTTCATTAATTTCAAACTGAATATGGTCAAGCACGAGATTCGCGCCATAGTATTGGGTTAATTCCTTAGCATTAATTAAATTCATAATAAGGTTCCTCCTCATTTTTTGTGGAGAAGACCTTACTGCAGCACAAAAAAGGCCGCAGAGCAAGCTCCGCGGCCTTTATCAGCAAACGATAAACCCATTCTCAGGGCTCAATCCGTGCAGGCAGGCAGGTGACTTCTCGCGATGGTACAATCCGTATTATTAAAATTGGACAGACTTCTCCCGTTGAAAGAAAAAGTATGAACAATGCCAGCCATTGCAAGCGGTAGCCGGCTAATACAGTTGTTGACCATCTCGATATTCATCCTACCTCACCTCCTCTTTTCATAATTATTATGAATATAACACAAATGTCTATTTAGATGCAAGAAGCTGGAATGTGCTCTGCGAAAGATATAAGAAAAAAAACTGCTAGCGGCTGCGAAGCACCGCTAACAGTTCCTCTATTTCATCCGGAATAGGTGCCGTAAATTCCATGTATTCGTTCGTAGTAGGATGAACAAATCCGAGAACAGCCGCATGAAGCGCCTGGCCATTCATCTTCAATCCTTTACTTTTACCGTATACGGGATCTCCAACCAACGGATGTCCGATGTATTTCATATGCGCACGGATCTGATGCGTCCGGCCTGTCTCAAGCTTCAGCTCCAACAGATTGTAGTCCCCAAAACGCTCCAGAACTGTAAAATGAGTAACCGCATGTTTGCTGTTCCGGTCGGTCACGATGTAGAGCTTTCGATCATGAGGATCTCTTCCCAGAGGTGCGTCAACCGTCCCCTGATCATGACTAATATTGCCGTGAACGAGCGCATAATAACGCCGTGTAACACTATGTTCCTTCAACTGTGCAGCAAGTGACGTATGTGCCTTGTCATTCTTTGCAGCCATAATCAGTCCTGATGTATCCTTATCAATCCGATGGACGATACCAGGGCGAAGCTCACCGTTAATACCCGATAAATCTTTGCAATGATACATTAAAGCGTTGACAAGCGTACCGGACGGATGGCCCGGGGCCGGATGAACAACCATCCCTCTTGGCTTGTTTACAACGATCACATCACTATCTTCATAGGCGATATCGAGCGGGAGATTCTCCGGTACGATTTCAACCGCTGCCGGCTCCGGAATCAAGAGTGAAATACGGTCTCCGGCACCGAGTTTATAGTTCGATTTCACCTGGCTGTCATTAACTTTTACATGTCCTTCCGTAATCCACAACTGAACCTGTGAGCGCGACGCTTCTTCACCCAGCGCCTCCGCTATGTATTTATCGATTCTTACTTTTGCATCTTCGGAGTCTACAATCCATACATGCTCATTCATTTCAGCCATTTCATGTATGTCTGCATCGTGCTGCTGTTCATCCTCAAGTCTTTTGCCATCTAGCAAGATTATTCATTCCCTTCCGTACCGGAACTTTGTTGACTGGAAAGAGCTTGTTGCTCCCGCTTCCCATCCAGTATGGTGTCCAAAATGATCAATCCCACACCAATGACAATACATGAATCAGCAATATTAAAGATCGGGAACGTGTAGGTCCCAAAAGTGAATTGAAGGAAGTCAACAACTTCTCCTGTCACAAGGCGGTCAATAAAATTCCCGAGTGCGCCGCCCAATACAAGCGCGAGTGCCGTCGGCAGCAACTTGCGGCCTTCAGATTTCACTTTTCTCATATACCAGATAATACCAACCACGACCACAAGCGTCACAACAATGAAGAACCAAATTTGATCCTGCAAAATGCCAAATGCTGCACCTCTGTTACGACTTGACGTAATCACAAAAAAATCACCAATCACTGGAATCTGTTCATACAATTCGAGCCGGGTTGCGATCAAATATTTAATTCCCTGATCGACGAGGAATACAATTAGCGCGATTAAATAATAGCCCACAGTAACTTGTCACTCCGATCTTGTCTTGTGCGAGAGAGCCATCCCAACATTTGAAATGGAGCTCGTCTTATTGTAGCACAGCGACTTTGAAAACGTCCATTCCCGACCAATACGGTGAACATTTTCCGTCTCTAAAAGAGACCATCAACGAGCATTCTATATATAGGAACTAAGCGGTCTGAAAAAGACCTGAAGGGAGATGCATATGTCACATTTAACGGAAGCGGAGCTGAAACAACTGCACCGCCAGCTGCTTGACCGTAAAGCCGAACTGGAACGTCTGAACGAAAACAAAAACCACGGCCTGAGTATATCTGAACGCGATACAACCGGCGAGCTGTCACATATCGATAATCATCCTGCCGACTTGGCGACAGAGCTGTATGATCGAGAAAAGGATGTCGCACTTCAAGATCGGGCCGAACTCGAATTACAGCGAGTTCTTCACTCTCTGGACACCATGAAGGATGGTCAATACGGGACATGTGTCGTCTGCGGCAAACCTATTCCTTTTGAACGGCTGCAAGCGATCCCTGATACCATGTACTGTTTGGAGGATACACCGCGTAAAGTTCTATCCCACAATCGCCCAATAGAAGAGGAGTTCCTGTCACCACCTTTTGGACGCACAAGCTTGGACGAACATGAATATTCCGGCTTTGACGGTGAGGACACGCTGCAAATTCTCGAAAGCATGGGAAGCTCCAACTCCCCTGCCATGGCTGAGAACCGCAATATAACGAGCTACAACGAGATGGACTTTGAGAATAATGATGACCAAGGCGGCTTTGTGGAAATATACGAGAACTTTGTTGCTACAAATATTGATAACACAGAGGTATTCATTGTTCGCGGTGACCAATATTACGATTACTTGAACAAGGGTGAAGGAAGCTTTTTATTGGATCCTCATGCCGATCCTGAAGATGATCCAGTGGACTAATTCGCGAATATTTATAGCGGAGTCGGCTTAAAATCCGATTCCGCTTTTTTTATAGAAATATTTACGATAGCTGCAGTTGACGCTGAACGATACGGACAATATCGGCGATGTAGTCTCCGATGATGGGAAGATTCAGTGCCCCCAGTGCTTGCAGTATATAAATGATGGTGGCCGCAAAAAAAGTAAACCCGATTGCGATACCGACCCCTCTAGCGGTTCCTGCCAGCAGGTTAACTCCGATCACCTTCCAAGGCTTATACAAAAGTTGAGTGTATTCCATTATACGGGACTTTTCGAGCTGCTGAGCCATTTTCTCGGTCAGGAGATACATTTTGCTAATCTGATCTTTTTCATTGTCTGTACTTAAGGATTCGTTACAATCCTTTGGATGATGTTCGTTGATGATCTGATCCCCCATGGGTATTCAACTCCTTTATGACCATAAAAATGTTCAAATATGTACTTCTAGCTGGTTCCTGACTTACGATAATTTAAGACTATATTGATGGTATTATGCTTCATAACTTCCACTGCCATTCAGGTGCAAGATAAGAAAAAAAGCCACTGGCCCCGGGATTTTAACCCGAAACCAATGACTTAATAGATCCAACTATATAATCGTTACTTTGTTAGCGAATACTAAACGATGTGAATACCGATCGTTTTACCACCGATTTCCACCATTTCCATACCTTCTTTTTGCCCAAAATGAACATCCGTAACCAGTACATTCTCACGAAGAACATGATCAAATGCAGTGATAGAAGCTTGAAGCTCTTCGTCGACATCCAGTGTAAGAACGACACGCTTCTCAATCGGCAGATCCAGCTTCTTGCGTGTATCCTGTACAGCGCGAACTACTTCACGGACCCAACCTTCCTGTTCCAGTGCAGGTGTAATATCCGTATTGAGCGCAACGGTGAGGCCATAACCGGAGGCAGAAGCAAAACCTTCCTTTGCCTGCTTCTCGACAAGCAGTTCCTCAGCTGTAATCTGAAGCTCCTCTCCTTCCGGTGAAGTGATGTTTACGCCGCCGCTCTGAACTACGCTGCGGGTTTCCTCACTCGACATCCCTTTCAGCAAGCCCTGCAGGAAGCCGACGTTTTTACCATACTTTTTGCCTGCTACCTTCAGATTCAGCTTCAAGGTGAAATCTACAAAACCACTGTCGCTGGTCTCTACTTCAATGCGCTTTACATTAATTTCGTCTTTAATGATATCTTCATAGTCCACCAGATCAAAATCACGATCCATCGAAACGATCAACTCAGATAACGGCTGGCGAGTCTTAATCGCTGTTTCGTTACGGACGTTACGCGCCAGTTCAACGATCTGGCGAGCGGTTTCCATGTTTTGCTCAAGTGTCTTGTCGATCATGGACTCATCTGCTTGTGGGAAGTCTGCCAGATGCACACTTTCTCCTCCGCCAAGGTTCACAAAAATATCCTCGGACAGCATAGGTGTAAATGGTGCCATCAACTTCGACAAGGTCAGAAGCACATGAGTCAACGTACCGTAAGCTGCCAATTTATCTTCCCCAAGCCCACTGCCCCAGAAACGGTCACGCGACCGGCGGATGTACCAGTTGCTCAGTTCATCAACATAGGATTCAATCGCTTTAGCTGTATTCAAAAAGTCGTTAACGGCAAGTCCTTTGTCCACCACTTGGATGAGGCTGTTCAAGCGAGACAGAATCCAGCGGTCCAGCTTGTTGTCGGATGCCTTGAACTCATGCTCGGCTGGGTTGTATCCATCAATGCCTGCATATAGAGTCAGGAATGCGTGAGTGTTAACCAACGTATCAACAACTTTCGATTTTGCCTCGCCTACGATGCCTTTGGAGAAGCGTTTGCTGTTCCAAGGCGCGCTATCTGCGAGAAGAGCCCAGCGAAATGCATCGGTTCCATATTCGTTAATGATCTCCCATGGGTCGATGACATTGCCTTTAGACTTGGACATTTTCTGTCCGTTTTCATCCAAAATATGACCTGTTGCCATTACCGCTTTGTAAGGCGCCTTGCCCGTGAAGAGCGTGGACACGGCCAAGAGGCTGTAGAACCAGCCGCGCGTCTGGTCAATCCCTTCACAGATCATGTCTGCCGGGAATTGCTGCTCGAAATCAATGTCTTTGTTAAACGGATAGTGATACTGTGCAAATGGCATAGAGCCTGAATCAAACCAAACATCAATAACCTCTGATGTGCGTTCCATGACGCCTTCACAGTGCGGACATTTCACTTTCACTTCGTCCACGTACGGCTTGTGAAGTTCCAGATCCTCCGATACATCGCCGATGGCGTGCTTGCGGAGCTCGTCTAGGCTATGTGGTGCGAACTGGTGATTGCCTGATTCGCAGACCCATACGTTTAGCGGCGTTCCCCAATACCGGTTACGGCTGATGTTCCAGTCAACCAGATCCTCCAAGAATTTCCCGAATCGGCCGTCACGTACATGACCTGGATACCAAGTAACTGAGTTGTTGTTCGCAATCAGTTGGTCCTTAACCGCTGTTGTCTCGATAAACCAGCTCTCCATCGCATAATAGAGGAGAGGAGACTTACAACGCCAGCAGAATGGATAGCTGTGCTCGTATTTCTCCTTGCTGTACAGCAGTCCTTTCTCCGACAGTGCCTTCACGATGTCCAGATCACATTCTTTTACGAAACGGCCCGCAAAATCCGTCACTTCATCAGTATAACGGCCTTGAGCATTTACAACACTGACAAAGCTGATGCCATTCTCACGGCATACACGGTAGTCATCTTCACCGTGGGCAGGAGCCATGTGAACGATACCCGTACCGCTTGCATCCGTTACGAAGGAAGCGCCAACGATGATATTTCCTTTTTCCGGTTTAACAAAATTGAATGGAGGAGTATAACTCTTCCCTACCAGCTCCGACCCCTTCAATGTGGACAGAACGGTGTGATCACCTTTCATCACGTCTTCAACCAGATTGCTGGCCACGATGTATACGCCATCTTCCTGCTGAACGCGGGCATAATCCATATCCGGATTCACAGCAAGTGCTACGTGAGCTGGAAGCGTCCAAGGTGTTGTCGTCCAAGCCAATACGTATTCGCCGCTGTCATGCAGCTTGAATTTTGCTGTAGCACTCAGATCTTTAACATCCTCGTATCCCTGGGCTACTTCATGGGAGCTAAGTGTCGTCTGGCAGTCTGGGCAGTAAGGGCTAACCCGGTGTCCACGATACAGCAGGCCTTTGTCATGGATTGTCGCCAAAATGTTCCATACACTCTCAATGTAATTGTTCTGAAGAGTAATGTATGGGTCATCCAGATCGGTCCAGTAGCCGATGGCTTCGGTCAGCTCGCGCCATTTATGCTCATATTCAAACACGCTAGCTTTACATTTTTTGATAAATGCTTCAACGCCGTAATTTTCGATTTCCTGTTTACCGGAGATACCGAGCTGCTTCTCTACACCGAGTTCAACCGGAAGACCATGGGTGTCCCATCCGGCTTTACGGACGACTTTATAGCCCTTCATCGTTTGATAGCGGCCAACAAAGTCCTTAATTACACGACCCAGCACGTGTCCGATATGCGGAGCTCCGTTTGCCGTAGGAGGACCCTCATAAAAGACATAGTTCGGCTTGCCCTCCCGGTTCTTGATCGATTTTTTGAAAATGTCTTCGTCGTTCCATTTTTTCAAAATACGGAGCTCTCTCGCCCGTGCTTTTTCTTTAACATCTACTTTGTTCATGATGATCTTCCTTTCTTAAATTCTGAAAAATTATCTCACGGTTTTCAGATTACTTTGGGTAAACACCCAAATAAAAAAGGCCCCCATCCCCAAAGGGACGAGAACCTGGCTCGCGTGACCACCCTAATTTCGTTCAGCGCAAATTCCTGTTGGAATAGCATTGCAACGACACCTCAAGTCCATGTCTTCACCAAGACACGGAGCCGATATAACGTTCGACTGACGGTTCTGCTTACACACGCAACAGGCGCTTCAGCTTCACTTCTCCGGGAGGATCTTCCGCAAGGTCTGAACATTGGCTTTCAGCAAACACCAACTCTCTGGTGAACAGTTCCAAAGCGTACTTATCCCATCAACGAATCCATATGCAAATCATAATATGTTATTAGTTATAGACTCTTTCTGGAGAAAAGTCAACATGGCATCTGCCTAGCACACCTTAGTAAATCTCTTTAGGCTCCAGACTAGGCTCACGGCTCTCCAGTGAGTCCCATCCGTCATGCTTTAGGAGCTCCAGCTGAGCTTCAACCAGCGAGCGGAAGCGTGTCCGGTAAATGGAAGCCTGTTTCTTGAGCTCTTCAACCTCTAATGAAACTTTACGTGATTTGCTCAAAGCTTCGTTAATGATACGGTCCGCATTCTTTTCCGATTCCATAACGATCAGTTGAGCTTCCTTCTTGGCGTTCGTCTTCAACTCATCAGCAGCTTCTTGAGCTACGATAATTGTCTTGGATAGTGTCTCCTCAATGTTGACGAAATGATCCAATCTCTCCTGGAGAGTCATTAAATTGTTATGTAATTCTTTGTTTTCACGGATTACACTCTCATAATCTTTAATGACCTGATCCAAAAACTCATTAACCTCGTCCTCGTCGTAACCACGGATGCGTCTGGAAAATTCCTTATTATGTATGTCCAGCGGTGTTAATGGCATGATGCGCACCTCCTAAGAATATGGCTTCGCATGACAGTTTCATCCGCTGTCCGAAGCCGAAACCACCCGTTTTTGATCACAAGCGGTCAACAGATGTATCGGCATAATCGTTATAAATTTTTACTGCCATAATATTGAAAAACCTTACAATTTTTTATTCTAGAACGTTTCGACAAAAAAACGGCAAATCCTTCAAACGGCTCAAGTAAATTTACCGACCTTGACGCGGTATCGCCCTTTTTTTGTCAGACCTCCGGTTTCCAGCACCTTAAATCGGCCAAAGCCCTGCATGGAAACCATATCGCCATCCTTAAGCATGGTCGATGGATCCTCCACGACCTTCCAATTCACACGACAGCGCCCAGCTTTGATCGGAATAACAATTTTAGTCCGGCTTATGCGGTGCACATCACTCGCTATCCCGTCCAGACGAAGCGAAGCGACTGTCAGTTCCATGGTCTCCAGCTTTGTTTCCTTAACTTTCAGCTTGTCCATAGGCAGGAGCTCCGTCATGACATGCACGCGGTGAACCTGGCTTAAATTCATATGCAGATAAGTTCCTATATCGTCCGCAACGACGACATGACAACCATCCTCAAGTACATGAATATCCCCAATTTTAGAACGTTTAATGCCCAGTCCCAAAACTGAACCCATGTAATCCCCGTGCTCAAGTGAAAGAAACTTCTGATCTCCTGAAGTAATACCGAGCACATTAAGCCCCATATCTTCATGGGTGAGATCCCTATAATCCGGAGCGATGAGAGCACGTACACGTTCCGCGTCGGGATGACCGCCACTGTAAACAGCATGTACGTCTGAGTGACGGTTTACCAAACTTTCCAGAATAAATCTCTGCCGGGGATCCAAAAAATCCGTCAGCTTGTTTTCATGGTACTTACCTGCGTTCACGACCCATTCCCATGCTCTGTCCACAAATTCCCGCTCATCCCGGTGAAAATGTTCGTAAATATCCGAATGCATCTCTTATGTCCTTTCTACAAGAGAAATTCCAACACACCGATCAATCCGTTTCTCGCTAGCTGTAGGACAAATAACGCAACGATTGGGGAAATGTCGATCATACCCATAATCGGCGGGATAAACCGACGGAATGGGGATAGGTAAGGTTCCACCAGCTTGCCGAGCAGTTCACCGATGAAGCTCTCCCGGACATTCGGAAGCCAAGACATCAATACATACACAAGAATCATGTAGAAATAAATCTGAAACAAGTAAAATACTAGAACATAAATATTATCGGTCAAAGCCGAATCACCTCATTCTGTTGTAATCTTGCTCATCAGCTAAAATCTCGGAGATGGAACCTTGAATCTCGACAGTATCCGGCGTACAGAGGAAAATATTACCACCCACCTTCGAAATACCGCCTCCCAGCGCATAAACGGTTCCGCTAAGAAAATCTATAATACGTAGTGCCTGATCATTGCGAACACGCTGCAGATTAACTACAACCGTGCGGAAGGAACGCAGATGATCAGCAATTTCCTGAGCCTCTTCGTACGAACGTGGCTCTAACAACACAACCTTAACGTTTTTCTGTGAATGTATACTTACGACATTGCCACTTTTTACGCTTTTGCGTTGCTCAAACGGTGTCGTCTCCACCGGCTCTTCCTGCGCGGCCAGCACTTCCCGTTCCACAACCTCTTCTTCCTCCTGCAAACCTAGGAAATTCATAAACCGGTTCATCACGCCCATCGTCAATCCTCCTCTTTTCCAACTAATATTGAGCCCAGACGTACCCAGGTCGCCCCTTCTTCTATAGCCACTTCAAAATCATTGGACATTCCCATGGACAATTCAGTTATCGGCTCCGGTGTGAGCGCCTGATTGTTCAGCTCATCTCTTAGTTGTCTTAATCCGCGGAATACAGGACGTGTATCCTCAGCAGATGATTCAAAAGGAGCCATAGTCATAAGCCCGATCACATTGACATGCTTCAAACGATTAATCTCCTGAAGAAAAGGAACCGCCTGTTCAGGCTGAAGACCGTGTTTTGTAGATTCCCCTGAAATGTTGATCTGCATAAATGCAGATACCTGCACATTCAGTGCTGCTGCTTTCTTCTCCAGTTCTTTCGCAAGAGACAGCCGATCCAGTGAATGAATATATTGAAATCTGCCGATCACATCTTTCACCTTGTTACTTTGGAGATGGCCGATAAAATGCCAAATCCCACGTTCTCCAAGAGCACGCCACTTCTCCTCGGCAGTCTGCCAACGGTTTTCTCCGATATGACGAATTCCCTGATCCAATACGGCTGCGGTCTTATCAACCGAGACATATTTCGTTACTGCAATCACGTTGACCTCATTCCGGTTCCTTCCGCTTCTGCGGCAAGCCTCCGACACCTGCTGTTCCACTTGATTGATGCGCTCTATCAAACTCAAGGGAAGACTCACCTCTTTCTCATTCCGATCCAGCTTGCCATACGCCCTGTCGTTCCCCCGTCTTTCCGGTATGAAAAGAACAAATCGTTACGACAGCTTGTACACCATGATGTACATTCGATATGATCCGTCAATATTCCTGCTTTTATCATAATGTGTCTGTTTATTTCTTTCAAGTTCAGCATGTATTTTCCGTTTCCCTTGTCGGTATAAAAAGGGCCTGAGCCATCGTTATTACCCGGTGCCAACAATCCTAAATCACTCACCTTGGACATAACCTTATCGTCCACTTCATAACAGCATTGACCAATAGACGGCCCTATAGCTGTCCTTATATCTCCGGTACAGCTGCCGAACTCATCTGACATTCTTTCGACCATGCGGCTTGCGATTTCCGCCACGGTTCCTTTCCAGCCCGCATGTGCCAATCCTACAGCATGATGGACCGGATCCCAGAAATACAACGGGACGCAATCTGCATAGAAGGAGGTCAACAGTACTCCGGGGGTGTTCGTCAGCAATCCGTCTGTATCTTGAATTGCAGATTTCCGGGTCAAACTTCCTCTTCCCCGTTCCTCCAGCCCGATCACTGCCACCCTACTACTATGCACCTGCTCACCACACGTCCAGTCCTCAAGCGAGAAGCCAAGTGTCTCAGCGGTCCGCTTCCGATTCACTATTACATCCTCCGGATCATCTCCCACATGTAGAGCTAAGTTGAGACTATCGTAAGGAGCAGTGCCTTCTCCGCCACCACGTCCACTGAAACCGGCCGTAAGGCCGGTTCTTTCCTCACTCCACGCTTTAAGTACAAACAGGTCTGGCCCCTGCCCTTCCTGCTTCATAAACGGTTCCATGTTATTCACCTCTACACCAGTGTAACAGAAAAGCGTCTATCGATACATTTTCTAGAGCGGAAAGAGTCAGGGTTAACGGATTATTCTAATATGTTCTTCGATCCACCCGATCGGGGCGTTCCAAATAACCGACAGGCTCCTGCTCTTCAGGCGGCCTTCTGACTTCCTCCATCTTCACCAGTACGACGTCCGATCCGATTTTAACGATATTCCGCCACGGAATGACAAGGTCACTCCCACCGCCAAACAGACCCATAAATTTTCCGTAACTCGGCACGACAATGGCTTCGATCCGTCCTTGCCTTAAATCAAGCTCCAGATCGCTTACCTGTCCGAGTCTTTTGCCATCAATAATATTAATGACATCCTTGGTTTGAAAGTCGGAAATTTTCATCATTTTCCCCACCATCTGATTATCTGGTATCACAGTCATCACACCTTAGATGTGTATTATATTTCAATATATGTTCGAGCCCGGCAAAATAACTTCTTTTTTGAGACAAAAGAAAAAACGATCCCCGTAGAAGGGACCGTATTGGTGTTCAGATTACATGATAGAACCTACGTTTTGACATGCTTTTGCATTTGCTTAATGGCTGACTTCTCAAGACGGGACACCTGAGCCTGCGAAATGCCGATCTCATCGGCAACTTCCATCTGGGTTTTTCCTTCGTAAAAACGCATGGACAAAATCATTTTTTCGCGCTGTCCTAGCTTATGCATCGCTTCGCGCAGTGCAATCTCCTCAATCCACGATACATCCTTATTCTTATCATCGCTGATTTGATCCATAACATAAATCGGGTCCCCACCGTCATTATAGATGGGCTCAAACAGAGAAACCGGATCCTGGATTGCATCAAGTGCAAAAACAACATCTTCCTTGGGCACATTCAGCGCTTCGGAAATTTCAAATATCGTCGGTTCACGGGAATTCATATTCGTAAGCTGATCCCTGATTTGCAGCGCTTTGTATGCAATATCCCGCAGGGATCTGGATACACGAATCGGGTTGTTGTCCCTTAAATAGCGGCGAATTTCTCCGATAATCATCGGTACGGCGTAGGTGGAGAACTTAACGTTTTGCGAAAGATCGAAATTATCGATAGCTTTCATGAGGCCAATACATCCAACCTGGAACAGATCATCAACAAACTCACCACGGTTGTTAAAACGCTGAATGACACTTAGCACCAGCCTAAGGTTGCCATTCACCAATTTCTCTCTGGCCGAGCGTTCGTTGTTCTGCTGAAGAGAATGAAAAAGCTCCCTCATTTCCACATTTGTCAGAACCGGCAATTTCGCCGTATCCACGCCACAAATCTCAACTTTGTTTCGAGTCATGATGACTAACCTCCCAAGGAGAAACATTACTGTACATTATCTCCGAGGGGCTTTATTTTATTCCTGATGTTTTCCAGTTAAACCATCTTGTTGAATTCTTTGCGCAGCCGTTTTATAATTCGCTTTTCCAATCGGGAAATGTAGGATTGTGAGATGCCAAGTAGGTCTGCCACATCTTTTTGCGTCTTTTCTTCGCCATCCTGTAGGCCGAAACGAAGCTCCATAATCATTCGTTCCCGGTCACTCAATTTATCGAGCGCTTTTTGCAAAAGTTTACGGTCCACCTGCTCCTCAATATTACGGCCAATGGTATCATTTTCGGTTCCCAGAACGTCGGAAAGGAGCAATTCATTACCGTCCCAGTCAATATTAAGCGGTTCGTCAAAAGATACCTCACTGCGGGTTTTGCTGTTACGGCGCAAATACATAAGGATCTCATTCTCAATACAGCGGGATGCATATGTAGCGAGCTTAATTTTTTTCTCCGGGTCAAACGTATTCACCGCTTTAATCAAGCCAATAGCCCCAATGGAGACCAGATCTTCGATGTTAATTCCCGTGTTCTCAAATTTTCGAGCGATGTAAACAACAAGGCGCAGGTTGCGTTCAATCAGCATAGCTCGTATGGCCGCATCTCCTGAAGGAAGCTTTTGCAGTAAATATTCCTCTTCTTCCCTCGTCAGCGGAGGTGGAAGCGCCTCGCTGCCACCGATATAATAGATTTCCTGACTTTTTAACCCCAGAAAAAACAGAACACGATAATACTGCAGCTGCAGCGCCAATTTCCATTTAACAGGCATCTTTTTTCCTCCCAAAAGTTTCCCGTAGGGAAACTAACTTCGTAAGCGTAATCTTAGTTTCCCGTAGGAAAACTAACTTCGTAAGCATAAGCCTAGTTTTCCAAAGGAAAACTCTCATCGTTAGCATAGAGTTCATCTCTAATGGTCTATCAAAAAAACGCTCTTACTGATAATCCAATCATCTAACAAACGGCTTTCGCTATGAAATTCAAAATCCTCAAATGCTTTCATAGTTACAGAGGTTTATCCGTTAACCAGCAGCACTTGTTTCACCAGTGTTGTCAGACACTTCATTCGTTGATCCCATTAACCTTCCTTCCCCCTCAGTCAGAGCAGGATGAATAATGGCTCGGTATGTGCCTTCGCCTGAGAGTGTGCCGCCGTCAAATCCGATAAGTACCTTTGCTGTGACATATTCCTTTCCTCCAAGCTCAATCTGTACCAAATCTGGCTTTATTGCCAACATGAATGCTGCTCCTCTGTTTATGCCACGGTACGGCACGAGCCGTAACCTGTCCTGCCACACGAAATCGGTACTCCCTATTTCCATTATAAGTTTGTCCGGTTCCCCCTCAGCGAGCTTTTTGCACCAGGCCGGAGGAAGATACGATTCCCATAATGAAGCTTCCATGACCATAACGGGCGTGCGCGTCAAGGGATCACTCAGCTGATTACCCGTATCAAGCAATCCCGTACACATGATCCTCTCTTCTCCGATACATACAGTGACTTGACCCAATAAATTTTCCCGATTTTCCACTTGACGCCGGTTAGTCTGGACCGCTTTGACAATCATGATCACTACAAAAAAAGCAATACAAGCAAACCAAAAACCTACCTTCAACTCAAACGTCAGTCCACCCGAAGCCGTAAACCAGATTCCCCTGAATAATTCTCCCGAATTTTGTAACAAATAGTGAAATCCGATAATGCCCCCAGCTGCTGCAAAGTTCACCATATAGAAAGCCGTAAGGTTACGAATGTAGCTTTGCAGGCTGACAAATCCGAAGGCAATCCACAGCATAATTAAAGAGAGCCCGAACTTTATCAAAAAAGTAAACAAAAACGTCAGTTCCGGTACAAACATCATCACAACATACATAGCGCCCGCCGCAGCTGATAAAGAAAGCCTCCACCATCGCGGCTTCAATCTTCGCATCCATGCGGTTAGTGCCAGCAATATGCCATCGATGAGCAGGTTTGCTAGAAAGATCAAATCGATATAAACAACCAGGGTATTCACCTGCCTAGCCAGGAATCTTTCCCGGGTTATTGTTTTGTGAGCTATGGGAGATGTTTTTAGTATAAGAAGATTAGAAATCAAAGTCTGTCTAAACCTGTGGGTTGTCCACCGACTATTTTTGTCGATGCGAGGCAGTTTATAGAGGACATTTATGAAATAAATAGTACAAATCCCCTTAGGAGGGTACCAATATCGTATTCTAAAAAATAAAAAACCTGCTTTCTCCTAAGAGAGAAGCAGGCTTTATGTTAATATCAATCGTTATTGCGGGAGCGATTGCGAAGGAATGTCGGAATATCCAACTGGTCATTGTTCCCTTGATTTCCAAACGGTTTCAGGTTCACATTGCTCTTATCGGCTTGCTGCGGTTGCCCTTGACCATCATTTTGCGATACAGGTCGACGTCCTGGCTGCGGTGGCATTGGCGCTGGCTTGCTTTCGAAGCCCGTTGCAATAACCGTAACCTTTATCTCTTCCTTCATACTCTCTTCGATAATCGCACCGAAGATCATATTTACTTCTGGATCAGATGCAGAAGTTACAATTTCCGCAGCTTCATTTACTTCATAGAGGGACAAATTCGCCCCGCCTGTAATATTCATAATAACTCCACGAGCACCCTCGATCGAAGTTTCGAGGAGAGGACTCATGATCGCTTTGCGGGCAGCTTCTGCCGCACGGCTCTCACCGGTAGCCATACCAATACCCATCAGAGCCGAACCGCGCTCGGTCATAATGGTCTTAACATCGGCAAAGTCAAGGTTGATAAGACCTGGTACCGCGATCAGATCAGAAATACCCTGAACCGCTTGCCGAAGAACATTGTCCGCTTCACGGAAAGCTTCAAGCATCGGAGTCTTTTTGTCCACAATCTCAAGCAGTCGATCATTTGGAATAACAATAAGAGTGTCTACCTTCTCTTTAAGTGCTTCAATACCAAGCTCTGCATGAGAAGAACGCTTACGGCCTTCAAAGGTAAACGGACGGGTTACGACACCCACGGTCAGAGCACCGCATTCTTTCGCGATTTCTGCGATTACCGGAGCTGCCCCCGTACCCGTTCCACCGCCCATGCCGGCAGTAACGAATACCATGTCTGCACCTTTTAGCGTATTCATAATCAGATCACGGGATTCTTCGGCTGCTTTCTTGCCCACCTCAGGATTCGCACCGGCACCAAGTCCGCGAGTCAGCTTGTCCCCGATCTGCAATTTATGCTCAGATTTCGCAAGATGAAGCGCTTGAGCATCCGTATTCACTGTTATAAATTCGACGCCTTGGACGCCGTTCTCAATCATGCGGTTCACTGCATTGCTACCACCGCCGCCTACCCCGATTACTTTAATCTGGGCCAAGCTCTCCATTTCAAAATCAAATTCCAACATCTAATCCATCTCCCCCTCAATGTGCGTGGATGGCACGTCCACTGTCAAATGAACCCGCTATATAAACTCACTGAACATATTTTTCAAACGTTCGATAAATCCCGGTTTCTGGCTGCTGCTTTCCTGAGTTGCTGCGGCAGGATTTTGCTTCGCGCGGTTCACCGGTTTCTTGTTGTTATTACTACTGTTTCCTCCACTCGTACGCACCCGGACGTTCCGGATCGCATTGTGAAGAATTCCGACTCCGCTGCAGAATCCAGGGTCACGTACACCGATGAAATCGGGAACCGCTATCCGGACGGAAGTCGCCAGTTCGGCCTGTGCCACCTCTAGCACTCCGGGCATGGACATTGTACCCCCCGTAAGTATATAACCTCCGGGAAGCTCATTGTAACCCAAGCGCTTTATTTCTTGGCGTACTAATTGAAAAACTTCTTGAACTCGGGGTTCAATGATGGCTGCCAGATCCTCCTGAGTGAACTCCTTGTCCACATTGCTTCCGATCCGAGTCACTTTAAACACGACTTCCGGTGCAGCGTTATCCATCAACGCGCAACCGTACTTCAGCTTTACCTTCTCGGCTTGATCCGTCAACGTCCGAAGACCGTAGGCAATATCATTCGTTACAAAGTCTCCGCCAATAGGCAGTGTTGACGTTGCTGATATGCTTCCACCTTCGAATACGGTAAGGGTTGTCGATCCTGCTCCGATATCAACCAGTACAGAGCCCATCGTTTTCTCGTCTTTGGAAAGCGCAAGCTGCCCCGCACCCAGCGGAATCAGTACAAGGTCTTTAACTTTCAGGCCAGACTTTTCCACACAACGCAAAAGATTATGTATGGCCGTTTTAGCACCTGTAATAATTGTCGCTTCTACTTCAAGGCGAACGCCAATCATGCCGCGGGGATCTGAAATTCCTTCCAGACCATCTACTACAAACTGTTTAGCTACAACATCAATGATTTCACGGTCAGGAGGCATTGCAACAACTTCGGCTGCTTTCAGTACCCGGTCGATGTCCTCCTCACCAATTTCACGATCCTCGTTCGATACTGCCACAACGCCGTGGCTTGTTTGAAGTCCAATATGATTCCCTGAAATGCCGACGTACACTTCGGATATTTGAATTTCGACCATACGCTCCGCATGGTCAACAGCACTGCGAATGGATTGTACGGTCTGATCGATATCTACAATTGCACCTTTTCGAATTCCCTCCGAGTCGGCAGATCCAACTCCAATAATATTAAAGGTTCCATTATTAATTTCCCCAATAATAGCACGAACTTTGGATGTACCGATGTCCAAACTAACAATGATGTCATTGTTGCTCAAGCCCTGGCACCTCCTGTTTCTCTCATTATAAATGATAAATATAATAACACTTCTCTACTTATTCAACACGCGTGGGGCTTTCCCTCTTTTTTCTACAATTTTTTTAGTGCCAACATCTGCTAGAAGAGGTCCAAAAAGTCAGAGAAAAAAGAGGGAGAACGACGGGTTGCCAATACATTCAATTGTACCATTTTTTCCTACTCCTGAGTAGGGGGCTATTTGCCCTCCTTATCTAGGTTCTCCGGCTTAAAAGGCACGTAAGAATCCGCCTCCAGCATCGTTATGACACCGGGCTGTTCCATCTCAATCACTTGATTGAGATACTCGACTTTATCACGCAGCAGGGAGACAGCAGTGATCACTTCGAATTTTGAGCGGGTATACAGTTTTATACGGTCGGGAAAAGAAGGCGTTGGCGACGGCAAAATTTCCGAAATGTCGGAAGTCATACTGTTAGGTATATCGGCCAAAACCTCGCTTAATTTAACCTTGTTAGGATCTTTCGTATCCCACTGAGTTAATATAGGCTTCTCCACGGCGATTCCACTGGCCGAAACAGGAATGGATTTCCCACTGGCCAGAATAGCCTGAAGACTGCCGTTCTTAGCAAGTTCGTAGGCGACCGTTGGATATTCAATAACAGTAACATTTACCACACCGGGGAACTGCTTATCCACTTCAGCAATTTCAATGGTACCTAATGAAGTCACACGCTCTTTTACCTTGTCGGCATCGACACTAAAAAATTGCATCCCGATCGCAAGCTCACTTTTTTCCATCAACTGCTTGTCCGTATTAAACGTATTTCCGGTAAAGTGAATCTCTGTTACCTTGCTGACAGGTGAGCGGAAAAAGAGCACGGCCAGCAAAGCCAGGAACAGCAGCATTAATATGAAAATGATTTTTCTGCCGGTTTTCGGTTTAGGCCTGTCCTCTTTAAGCACAGGAATTTGAGTCTTTGGCATATCCTCTCTCTCCAGAAAGACCTGTCATCCCTCCCATATGGGAGGGATGCTTCAGGACAATAGTCAATTGGCTAAATCTAGCGGCTTCGGTACGGGTGACTGGCGGTAAATCTTTGCACCCAAGCCTTGGAACATGTTCTCAATCCGGTCATAGCCACGATCAATATGGTGAATTTGTTCTACAACGGTTGTACCTTGAGCGGCAAGCCCCGCTATGACTAACGCTGCACCGGCCCGAAGGTCGGTGGCCTCCACGGTGGCACCATATATTCGCTGTACTCCGCGGATAAACGCGCAGTTCATATCTGTAGAAATATCAGCACCCATTCGGGACAGTTCTTCTACATGTTTGAAGCGGCCTTCAAATACCGTCTCTTTCATTACGCTAAATCCGTCAGCCAGCGACAGCAGCACCATGACCTGGGACTGCAGATCCGTCGGAAAAGACGGATACGGCGAAGTTACAATCCGCTCTACAGCTTTCGGACGGCCCATACAGCTTATATTCATTATATCATTGCAGATACTGGTTTGAACACCAGCGCGCTTCAGCACGTGAATAAGAGAATTCAGATGAGACGGATTGCATTTGGTGAGCGTCACGCTGCCCCTTGTAGCGGCTGCCGCGATTAAGGCCGTTCCAGCGACAATCCGGTCAGGAATGATCTCATAATCGCAAGGTTCAAGCCGATCGACACCGTGGATTGTGATCGTATCCGTTCCTGCTCCAATGATGTTGGCGCCCATCTTGTTTAAAAAGTGCTGCAGGTCCTGAATTTCCGGCTCCCGTGCCGCATTCGTCAGGACGGTTGTTCCCTTCGCTGTCGCAGCAGCCATCATAATGTTCTCGGTTGCGCCCACACTGGCGAAGTCCAGATGAATGTCCGCACCAATTAAGCGGCTGGCTCTACAGTGAATCTTTTGGTCGCTTTCCTCAATTTCGGCACCCAATGCCTGAAGTCCCTGGAGATGAAGATCGATTTTCCGTTCTCCGATCGCACAGCCTCCAGGCTGATAAATCGTCACTTCACCGAATCGGGCCAGCAGAGGACCCATCAAGAAGATGGAGGATCGCATCTGCTTCATTAAATCTTCCGGCACATGAAACGAATTGGCTGATGAAGTATCCACAGTGACCGTCTCCAGCTCATGCTTACACTTTGAACCAAGACGGCTCAAAATGTTCAGCATCACTTCAATGTCCAGCAGGTGTGGTACATTGCTAAGCCGGACATTTCCTTCGGCAAGAAGGCTTGCCGCCAGAATCGGTAAAGCGGCATTTTTTGCTCCATGGATACGTATGGTTCCTGATAGGGGGCTTCCGCCCTCAATCACCAATTTGTCCAATGTATCACCTCCGAGTTTACCGCTCTCCCATGACATAGACCTCAGGCATCAAAGTTATACCGTGTTTCTCTGCGATGGTCTCCTGAACTTTCTTCATCAGGGCGAGCACGTCCTCTGCTGTCGCTTGACCGGTGTTTTCAATGAAATTGGCATGCTGTAGGGAAATCTCTGCGCCTCCGATTCGAAGCCCTTTTAGTCCCGCCGCCTCAATCAACCGTGCGGCATGATCACCAGGCGGATTTCGGAATACACTGCCAGCTGTTGCGGATTGTAGCGGCTGGGTACGCCGCCGGCGGTCCTTATAGGACGCCATGGCCGCCGAGATTTCCTTGCGGTCGCCGTGCTGGAGCTGAAACAGCGCCTGAATCACGATTCCTTTCCTGTCATGCAGGACGGAATGCCGATAATCAAACTCCATATCTTCCGCAGCATAGTGAACCAATTCACCTGACTCCAGTACAATGTCAGCGGACTTAAATATGCGTGACACATCAGACCCGTGGGCACCGGCGTTCATATAAACAGCCCCTCCGACTGACCCAGGTATACCTCCAGCAAACTCCAGACCGGTCAACCCCTCTTTACCGGCCAGAACGCTAAGTTTAACGAATGACATGCCGCCTCCGGCTGTTACCAAGTCACCGTCAAAGACTACCTCGTCAAATCCCTGTCCCAGCTTTATGACGGCTCCGCGTATACCTTTATCCGATATGAGCATATTGGATCCGCGTCCGAGCTGTATCCACGGGATATCGTGGGTGTGGAGAATGGCGGCCAGTTCTGCCAATTGTTCCTTAGTTTCCGGGACAATCAGAACATCGGCAGGCCCGCCGATTTTCCAGGTTGTATATTTTGCCAGTGGCTCATTCTTGAATATTGCTCCGACGTTCGACTGCGATAACTGTAATTCCCACTGCTGCATCTTACAAAAACCTCCCTTGACTTCAAAACCGAAAAGACCATTCCCCGGCTTGGCGAAGAGATGGCCGCTCTGGATGATACCGGCCTCTTGGGTGAGATTGTCACGATTATAGAGTATCTTATGTAGACCCCTATAGGTGTGTGACAATCGCCCAGCCGTTTTAACGGTTGTTGATCAACCAGCGTAATTCCTCAACAATAACAGCTGCTGAATCGGGCTTGCCGAGCCGACGTGAGGCCTCGGACATGGAATGCTGCGTACCCTGATCTCCCATGATCTCTTCTATTCGGGCAAATAGGATTTCGGCCGTCAAATCTTTTTCCAAAATCATTCGGGACGCTCCCGCATCTTCCAGCTGCCTAGCATTCGCCTCCTGGTGATTATTCGTCACATTCGGGGACGGTATAAGCACAGAAGGTATTCCAAGCGAAGTCGTTTCCGCTAAAAAGGATGCGCCCGCCCGATTCACAATCAGTGATGTGGAGGCGAGCACTTCCGGCATGTTATGCACATAAGGAACGATATGGAGATGATTTGATATCGTACCCAGTTGGCTGCGCACCGCCTCACGAGTTCCCTCAAAATACAAATCTCCGGTTACATATACAAAGTGTACGTTCGGCAGTTTGGTCAGCATCGGCGCCATGCCGATCATTGCTGTATTGATGGCCCTAGCCCCGCGGCTTCCTCCAACAACGAGCACGACACGGCTGTCCATCGGTATTCCGAGCGAAGCGAATCCTCGTTCACGATTAGCCGATTGAACCGTGGTTGCCCGGGGATTACCGGTATAAACGACTCTTTTGGCTTTGGGAAATGAGCTCTCCGATCCTTCAAAACTAACGGCAACGGTAGAAGCGTAGCGACTCAGAAACTGATTCGTCAGACCAGGTATGGCATTCTGCTCGTGAATCATCGTCGGAATGCCAAGCTTCGCAGCCGCATAAACGACAGGTCCACACACATAGCCGCCAGTGCCGATTACCACATCCGGTTTAAAATCAGCAAGCAATTTTTTGCTTGTTGACACTCCTTTTAAAAAACGCATTACGGTCTTCACATTATCAAAGGACAGCTTCCGGCGGAAACCAGTAATATCGATGCTCTCGAACGGAAGATTCTCTTGGGGAACAAGCTTGCTTTCCAAGCCCTGCTTACCTCCAATATATAAAAAAGCGGTTTTCGGGTCCTCCGCTTCAAATTGTCTGGCAATAGCGACGGCAGGGTAAATATGGCCCCCCGTACCACCGCCGGTTAATACGACACGCATACCGCGTTCACCTCGCATAACGGGATATATTTAATAAAATGCCTAGCGCGGTCAGCATCAGCGTCAAGGAACTGCCTCCATAGCTGATCAGCGGAAGCGTGATACCTGTTACTGGCATAAGCCCTATAACAACTCCGATGTTAATAACGACCTGTATGGCAACCATACCGATAATACCGACAGCCAGCAAACTTCCAAAGCCGTCGTTTACGGTCATCGCCACTCTCATCCCACGCCACACCAGTGTGAGGAACAGGAGCAGAACAATTAAGCCTCCAATAAATCCAAGTTCCTCCGCAAGGATAGCGAAAATAAAATCAGTCTGGGGCTCAGGAACGTAACTGTATTTCTGACGGCTCATTCCCAGGCCAAGACCGCCAAGGCCGCCCGGTCCAATCGCATAAAGGGATTGAATGATTTGGTAACCCGTTCCAAGAGGATCGGACCACGGATCAAGAAATCCGGTAATCCGTTTCAGCCGGTACGGTGCGGTCAGAATGAGACCGATGAAACCTGCAACTCCGCCCAAAGCGAGGAATCCTAGATGCTTCATACGTGCACCCGCTGTAAATACGATCATGAGTGCAGCACCCAGCATAACGGCACCTGTTCCAAGATCCGGCTGAAGCATAGTCAGTCCAAAGGCTAGTCCAATCAGTCCAAGCGGAGGTATTAATCCTTTGGAAAAGGATGTTATGTCATAATCCTCACGGCTGAGCCACTTGGATAAGAACAGAATCATTCCCAGCTTCATAAATTCTGACGGTTGGATGCCAAATGAGCTAATACCCAACCAGCTACGCGCACCACCGCGAACAACGCCCACACCTGGGATCAATACGATCACAAGCATAAAAAAGCAAATCAACAAGCCGAGTTTCGCATATTTTTTCCACACGCGAAAATCCATGTTTGCAGTAAAATACATGGCAGCAAGACCAAGACCTGCAAAAAGCAGCTGCCGCTTCACAAAATAAAACTGATCTCCGTAATCATGAAAAGCGAGTACGGACCCCGCGCTGTACACCATAACAATTCCGATGGTCAGCAGGGTCAAAATACAAATCAGGAGCCATAAATCAGGCGCCGGACGATTCTTGTTCATGAAGAGGCCACCTTTAGCATACGAAGTAGGGGCTTATCCACCCCCCTACTTACAGATTATGCACCGCCTCTTTAAAAATGCGTCCACGCACCTCATAAGAAGAAAACATGTCCCAGCTTGCGCAAGCAGGCGAAAGAAGGACAATGTCCCCCTGGTCTGCTAATTCGGCAGCTTTCTTTACAGCGGCAGTGAGTGCAGCGGCGGCGTCTTCATCATTATCGACGAGGACGATTTGCTTTAATCCGGCCAGCTCTGCCGCTTTCGCTATTTTTTCCTTCGTTTCGCCAAGAAGAACCGCCGATTTGACACGCCCTTTTAAAGAAGGCACGAGTTCTGCGTAGTCAGAACCTCTGTCGAGTCCCCCGGCTATAAGAACAATCGGACGGGTAAACGAAGTCAATGCCATGTTGGTAGCCTTGGAGTTCGTTGCTTTAGAATTGTTGTAATAGGAGACACCATCAATATCCTTCACAAATTCCAGACGATGCTCAACGCCCCGGAAATCCGCAAGCGGACCGGCAAACGCGGAAATATCCGCTCCCGCAGCAATGGCGATGGCACACGAAGCGAGTGCATTGTCGACATTAAATCGGCCGGGCAAACCTATTCTATCTACTGGAATGATCTCATGGCTGAAGCCTTTGCTGTCCGTATAAACGACCATACGGCTCAATTCATCTTCTATACCGGGCAAGTATGGCGGAACCACATGCACGCCTTCTCGAAGACTCTCATTCATCGAAAAAGGCAAAATATGAGCTTTGATATATGGCACGAGGCTCCGGCATACCGGATCATCCCAATTAAGTACAGCGGTATCTTCTGCTGTCTGATTGCTGAACAGTTTGGCCTTGGAGGCAACATAATCATCCATACCGCCATGGTAATCCAAATGAGTCTCCGCCACATTCAGCAGGCAGGCTATACGAGGAAGGTAGTCTTCCGTCCCTTTCAGCTGAAAGCTGCTGAGTTCAACAACCATCCAGTTATGTTCGGATGCTTCCTGCGCAGCTTGGCACAGTGGTGTTCCTATGTTTCCGGCCACAATCGGCGACATTCCTGCGGCTTCCAGCAGTTTGCCGACCCATGTCGTGGTGGTCGTCTTGCCATTTGAACCTGTAATCCCAATCATCGGCGCGCTGCAAAGATGGTAGGCTACCTCTACTTCGGTCACAACCGGAATCCCAAGCTCCTGCGCTTTAAGAACTGGCGGAACATGATATGGAATGCCAGGATTTTTCACAAGAAGGGATACACCTTGATGAATGAGTCCTTCAGGATGTCCTCCGTATACGACGGAAATACCCAAAGCTTCGATCTCCGAAGCTTCGGGACATTCTTCTCGCTCCTTTTTATCATTAACAGTAACCAGAGCTCCAGCATTGTGCATAACCTTGGCTACTTGAACTCCGCTTTTGGCCAGCCCCAAGACAACAACTTCTTTCCCCCGGTAAAATTCTGGATGCTTCATCTTTACAACCCCTTGTTAATATAAAGTCCTAGACCCGCCAGCACGAGACCTACAGCCCAAAATGTAATGACTACTCGCCACTCCGACCAACCGGACAATTCATAGTGATGGTGAATCGGACTCATCTTGAAAATTCGTTTGCCCCTCGTTTTAAAAGAAGCCACTTGAAGCACGACTGATAGCATCTCAATCACGAATACCCCGCCGATGATTAGAAACAGCAGTTCGCTCTTCGTCACGATGGCGATGGCACCAATGGCGCCGCCGATTCCGAGTGAACCCGTGTCACCCATAAATACTTTAGCCGGGTGGGCGTTAAATACGAGAAACCCGAGTACAGCCCCGATCATCGCGGCCGCACAAAAAGCTGCTGCAAACGAGGTAGACTGGATTGCTACAAGCGCATATGCACCAAAAGCGATTGCACTGACACCTGAGAGTAATCCGTCAAGGCCATCCGTAAAGTTGACTGCGTTGCTTATCGCAAGCATCATGACAACGATAAATGGATAGTAAAACCAGCCGCCCCAATCGAATGCCCAGTCAGTTCCGGGAACGCTAATCGCTGTACTATGACCATTCGAAATAAGGAGCCAACACATAATGCCGGCAAACAAAAGCTGTCCAAACAGTTTTTGGCGAGCGGTAAGTCCTAAAGAACGACGAAACACGATTTTCACGTAATCATCTAAAAATCCGATCAGACCAAACCCGAGTGTGCCTACAAGCAGCACATAAAAGTTCATGTCAACCGGAGAAAACTTCACAAAAGTCAAAGTAAAGGCCAATAAAATAATGACCCCGCCCATCGTTGGCGTTCCAGCTTTTTTAAGGTGACTTTGCGGACCATCGTCCCGAACCTGCTGACCAAATTTCATCCGGCGAAGCAGCGGTATAAGCAGCGGTGCGGATATGACAGCAAGTACGAACGATACGCCGATCGTCAGCAATAACAGTTGAAAGTCCATGAAATCACCCCCTTACGTTGTTGTTGCCGCCGTGCAAGCTTTTTAGTGCTTCCACAACGTCTTCCAGTTTCATGCCACGCGAGGCTTTGACCAATACAACATCTTTATTGGTTACCTCATTCGATACCCTTTCGATCAATGCTGCTTTATCGGTGAAGGCCATTACCTGTCCTTCAGGCAGACGGACTTTGGCCATTTCCGCCGTATACATGGATAGAGGACCGTAAGTAAACACCATATCTACCTTGTCAGGCGACACATACTGCCCGATTTCAGCATGAAATTCCTGTTCACGGAGTCCCAATTCAAGCATGTCCCCGAGAACGGCGATCCGCCGACGGAAGCCTTTCATATCAGCCAGAACATCCAGGGCTGCTTTGACAGCAATCGGACTTGAATTATATGCATCGTTCAATACCGTAACTCCGTGCTCAGTTTCAATACTCTCAATGCGCATGCTTGTCAGACGCAGACCCGCCAGGCCTTCACGGATCTGTTCTTCGCTAATACCGTAATGCTCGGCGACCGCTAATGCTGCTAGGGCATTTACTACGTTATGGCGACCCAGGAGAGGTAAACTGAATCCCTCACCGCTATGACGATGGGAGGTAAAGATAATTCCCTTGGCATGGAACATCATGCCTGTCGGGTAATCGTCGTTGTCTTCACTCAACCCGAAAGTGAACGTCTGTAACCCGTCAGGTTTTTTGGTTTCGGACTCGGCAAGCACTTGAGGAATCAGAGGCTCATCTCCATGATGGATCAGCAGCCCGCCAGGCTTCATACCACTAACAATTTCCAACTTGGCACGCGCAATTTCCTCCCTAGTACCAAGCTGCAGCATATGTGATTCACCTATATTCGTAACAACTGCTGTATCAGGACGGGCAATAGAGGACAGCAACTCGATCTCATAGCGTCCGCTCATTCCCATCTCCAGCACGACAATATTCGTTCCCTCCGGCATGTCGAGAACCGTAAGCGGAAGTCCGATTTGATTGTTAAAATTACCTTGTGTTTTATGAACCTTATATTTCGTTTCGAGCAGTGCTGTGACCATATCCTTTACCGTAGTTTTACCGTTGCTGCCGGTAATGCCTACAACTTTTGCTCCGCTCTGCTCGAGATAGGAAGCAGCCAGCGACTGAAGAGCAACCAGTGTATCCTTAACAAGGATAACCGGTCCTTCAGGTGGCGTACCATGATCCTCTTGCCACAGTATAGCTCCGGCATCAGACTCTAGCGCTTGCCCTACAAAATCATGGCCATCAAAACGTTCGCCAACAAGTGGAACATACAAACTGCCCTGCTGGATTTTCCGTGAGTCCGTACTAACTCCTTGAATCATAACTTCTTCATCTTGTTTACGCATAAGCGCACCGCAGCACATGGCTGCGATGCTTCGCAATGGTTTTTGGATCACAATTGTCTGCCCCTTATCGCTTCTTTTGCAACGATGCGGTCGTCGAAATCAAACACTTTCCCCGCAATCAGTTGATAGGTCTCATGACCTTTCCCCGCAATCAATACTACATCTCCCGGGCTTGCCATTTCAATAGCCTTTTTAATTGCTTGCCTGCGGTCTACAACAAGCTGGTAACGTTTCCCAGAAACATCGTCCTCCAACAGGCCTGCTTCAATATCCTTCAAGATAAGATCAGGATCCTCTGATCTCGGATTATCAGATGTTACAATGACGATATCGCTCAATCTGGCAGCGATTTTGCCCATAATTGGACGCTTGCTTGTATCACGGTCACCACCGCAGCCAAACACGGTCAATATCCGGCCCTGAGCGAATTCCTTAATGGTGCGGAGTACATTATCCAAACCATCCGGTGTATGGGCATAATCCACAATAACAGCAAATGGCTGTCCCGCATCTACCGCTTCGACCCGGCCTTCTACTCCAGGCACGGATTCGAGGCTTTTTTTGATATCCTGCAGCGGTACTTCTTCAAGTAGCGCCGCAGCAATGGCAGCCATCGTATTATACACATTGAATTTACCAATCATCTTTAGTGAAATATCTGTACTACCCCGAAAAGTATCTACATGAAATGAAGTTCCCTGAGCCGTTATTGCAATGCCGGATGCACGTACATCCGCGTTCTCATGTAAACCATATGTAATGACTTCAGCTGCCGTCAGTTTCGCAAACTGTTCGGAAGCTTTGTCATCTGCGTTGAGAACAGCGTACTTTCGCTGTTTAGGATCCTTGGCAAAAGCATTGCCGAGTCGTGAGAAAAACAACCCTTTTGCACTTTTATATTCCTCTACTGAATTGTGATAGTCCAGATGATCCTGTGTCAAATTCGTAAAGACAGCCGTCCGGAAATCGGTTCCTTTCACACGCCCCTGTTCCAGAGCATGGGAGGATACTTCCATAACGCAGAACTGTGCACCTGCCTGTACCATATCGTTCAGACTTCGCTGCAGCTCGAGCGCTTCTGGTGTCGTTCCCGACATCGGGAACGACCTGCCGTCATATTTCATTTGGATCGTGCCAATTAATCCGGTTTTCAGACCATAATCACTCATGATTTTATCAATGAGATACGTCGTCGTTGTCTTTCCGTTCGTTCCGGTTACACCAATTGTAGTCATGCGCTTGCTTGGCTGGCCATAAAACGTATCAGCCAACACCGCCATCGCGAATCGGCAGTCCTTCACAATAACTTGCGGCAGGGCAGTCTCCAACCTTCGGTTTACAACAAGGGCTGCCGCACCATTGTCTCCTGCCTCGTCTGCATAATCATGTCCATCCACCGTATGACCCGGCAAGCAAATGAACAAATCCCCGGGAATCACTTGTCTGGAATCGGTCTGAAGTCCGGAGACGTTAATCTCACTATCGCCGATGATAACGGCTGCGGCCAAAACGGATGTCAATTCGTTCAGTTTCATCGTCATCCCTCCAAATATGCGCCCATTAGAGTCGGCATCCTTCTACTGTGAAGCGGATGCATCCGCTAGTGTCCATGCTCATCTTCAGACGAAGCATTTCCCATATATATCCGGATCGTTGAACCTCGTTCCACCCGGCTTCCCGGCTTCGGTGCCTGACTAATGACCTCATTTCCGGTGCCCGATTTAGCAAGCATGAAGTTCATGTTCAGATCTTCATACAAATCCTGAACAGTTGCACCGACCAGGTTAGGTACAGTAACCGTTGGCGTTTCCCCGTACCTGTACTCCCGCGCCATCTGATCTTTCCGCTGTGGAACCTGCATGTAATGTAGCGAATCCTCCAGGATGTTCTGTACGATTGGTGCCGCTACGACGCCCCCGAATTGAATTCCCTTCGGGTTGTCTACTGCAGCATACACGACAATCTGCGGATCATCTGCTGGCGCGAAGCCGATAAAGGATACGATATGCTCGGTCGAAGAATAACGGCCGTTAATAACCTTCTGAGCGGTACCGGTTTTCCCACCAACCCGGTAACCGTCAATAAAAGCGGGACGACCCGTTCCTTTAGCAACGACGCTTTCTAGCGCCTCTCTTACTTGTTTGGACGTTTCTTCTGAGATGACCTGCCTCACTGGCTCCGGTTTAATTTCATCAACGACTTCACCGGTTTCCGGGTGAATCCACGCTTTGGCCACATGAGGCTGGTACAGATTGCCGCCATTAATGGCGGCAGAAACCGCAGCCACCTGTTGAATTGGCGTAACTGAAACCCCCTGTCCAAATGCCGTTGTAGCCAATTCTACCGGACCTACATTCGATAGTTTGAACAAGATGCCGTTTGCCTCACCAATCAGATCCACACCTGTCTTTGTGCCAAAGCCAAAATCACGTATATATTGGAAAAGGGTTTCTTTACCCAGTTTCTGACCGAGTGCCACAAACCCTGGGTTGCAGGAGTTCTGAACGACTTCCATAAACGTCTGGCTTCCGTGTCCCCCTCTCTTCCAGCAGCGAAGTCTTGCTCCGCCGACCTCAACAGCGCCGGAATCATAAAAATGATCATTTTTCAAGTTCACCTTGCCTTCTTCCAATGCTGCAGCAAGCGTAATGATTTTAAACGTTGATCCCGGCTCGTATGTCATCCAAATCGGAAGATTGCGGTTATAGATGTCCGGTTCAAATTCTTTATACTTTGCCGGGGAATATCCAGGCCGGCTGGCCATGGCCAAGATCTCGCCATTTTTAGGATTCATCGCGATGGCCCAACTGGCATTCGCTTGGTATTTGACCATAGCCTGATCCAATTCACGCTCCATAATGGATTGAATGGATTTATCAATGGTAAGCTCCAGATTCAGTCCGTCTCTAGGCTCCATATATTTCTCAGATGACCCAGGCATCAGCCGACCGCCGGCATCTGACAAATAGGAGATACTCCCATTTAGGCCTCTAAGCTTATCATCAAATTTCTTCTCGGTTCCCGTCAGACCCTGATTGTCGATACCCGTAAAGCCAAGGATATGTGCCGCGAGTCCGCCGTATGGATAGTAGCGCGTATTGTCCTCAGCAACAACGATACCCGGCAGCTTCAAATCACGAATTTCCTGAGCCAGCTCCATCGTAATTTTTCGTCCGCCGGGTTTAAGCCGTTCTACCATGGATCCCCGCTTCGTAATAATTTTCTTCACGTCAGCCTCGTTCATGCCAAGCTTTGAAGCCAATAATTTTGCTGTTTTATCCGGCTCCTTGATCTGAACTGGAATAGCCATGATGGTCGGTGTACTAATATTCGTGACTAATGCTTCACCGTTGCGGTCAAGAATTCCCCCCCGCTTGGCAGTAAACGGAATGTTACGGCGCCAGGACTCCTCCGCTTTCGCCGACAGCTCTGCACCTTCCCCGATTTGAACGTAGGCAAGCCGGACAACAAGTGCAGCGAACAGCAGAAACAGCAGCAGCAGGGCCCAGAGCAGCCTCCTCCGCTGAGATACCATAGATACTTTCAACTAAGCTTCCCTCCCCATCGAACCCGTAAGCTCATGAATTACGTTTATCACATGATTATTCGGGACAACTAGGGGTTAGAACAAGCTATTACTTACCGGAAGCTGCTTCATCCGGTTTGGCATCTCCTGCTTCATCACCGGACGAGGAGGAATCAACACCCTTGACGGTATCCTCTGCAGATTTCAGTGTCAGATAAACGATACGGCGGCCGTTCTCGGTTCCTTCCTTCTGCTCAGCAACATAGCCTTCACCTTGGACACTGACGCGCACCTTCATCAAGGTGAGAACCTCCATGGCATCCCGTAGAGATTCTCCCTTCAGATCCGGTATCTTCATCTTTGCATCATCTTCTGTCAGAAGATAGATCCGCTGACCGACTCCCATCGATGCTCCTGCTGGAGGATACTGCTTCTTTACCGAGCTTCCTTTCCCTAAGGTTTCAAAAGCAAATCCTTCGGCCAGAAGCTTCGTTTTAACCTCGCTGACCTTCATTCCCACCAAGTTAGGCGTTGTACGAACATCTGCAGCAGCCGGTTTATCCTTCTTAACCGCTTTGTCATCTGGAGATTCTGTTTTTGGAACGCCCCAGTATTTCAAAGACTGGGATACAATCTTTTTGAATACAGGCGCCGCAGCTGCCCCCCCGCCGATTTGCCCATTCGGCTCGTCAATAATGACAAGCACGGCGATTTTCGGGTCATCCACAGGAGCATATCCGATAAAGGAAGCAACTACTTTGTTTCGGTCGCTGTAATCCCCTTTTATCGCTGTTCCGGTTTTACCGGCTACGCGATAACCATCGATGTATGCTAGTCTACCGCTGCCTTGCTCCTGGTCAGCAACGACCTGCTCAAGATATTCACCGGTTTTTCTTGCCGTCTCCGGAGAGATGACCTGGCGCACAACTTCTGGCTCGATATTTGTTATCTCACCTGTATTCGGATCTTCTTTTTGTTTCACGATCTGAGGTTTCATCAGCTTGCCGCCGTTAGCTACAGCTGAAATGGCTGCAATCTGCTGAATCGGCGTAACCGAAACCGCATAGCCGTAAGGAACAGTCGAGATGTCGATATCTCTCTCCATATTCATCCGACCAATCACTTCACCAGGAAGGTCAATTCCTGTCTTTTCACTGAAACCAAATGCATTAATATAACTTTTCAGGCGCTCTTTACCGAGCATTTCATATCCGAGCTTAACAAAAGCAACGTTACTGGATCGCTTCACACCCTCAAGATATTTGATGGGTCCCCATCCCTCACGCTTTACATCCCAGTGTGTTCTGCCGCCCGCACGGATGGAGCCTGACATATAAGTTGCTTCGGGGTCGAATAAGTTCTCCTGGATTGCGCTAGCAAGTGTAACGATTTTGAAAGTCGAACCAGGCTCATATGTCGATTTAACCGCATGATTGTAAAAGTTCTTCATATCGGGAGTATTATTGAATGTATTCGGATCAAAGGTCGGCATATTCGCCATCCCTAAAATTTCCATCGTGTTCGGATCGGCAGCTATAACTGTCATGCTGAGTGGATTATATTGATCATATGCTTCACGCATAGCTTCCTGGATATAATACTGGATTGTGTCATCGATCGTCAGCTTAAAATTTTTCCCATTTATGGCGGGCTGGTAAACTTCGTCAGCCGAAGGGACCTTTACTCCCTTCTTATCACTCTGATATTTGGCAAAGCCATTAACGCCTTTCAGTTCATCGTCAAAATAATATTCAAAACCATCCTTGGCAACTCCTTGACGGTCTGTATATCCCAAAACATGAGCAGCCAAGTTGTTTCTCGGATAAAACCGCTTTTTTTCTGTTATGATTGTGATTCCGGAATCCGCAACCTTCCCCGCAGCTGTAAGCTTTCCCTCAAGCTTCTTTTTGAGATCAATGACCTGGTCCTTCTTTTCTTCATCAATTTTCCAGCCTTCATTGCGGACTTCACGGTATACATGGTATTTCCCATCTTCCTTTTTGGCAGTAACGAGCTTTCTGAGCTCATCTTCCTTTTTGCCTAACACCTTATAAAGACCTTCAACGACATCATCCTCCAGATCATTCGCTTGAATGACCCTCGGGTTTACAGCGACGGTATATGCCGGCGCATCCATGGCAAGAATATCGCCATTCCGATCCATAATTGTGCCGCGGGATGCCACAAGTGTCTCCTCACGGTCCCAGTTAGCCATGGCTTTTTCCTGCCAAAAATCATTATCAATGACCTGCAGCCAAAAAATACGTCCTATCAATACAAGAAAAAAGAGGGTAATCACTCCCCCTATTAGCAATGTACGCAGTTTAATTTTTTTAATCATCGGTCCAACCTCACTATTATTCTAGTTTTGTCCCGACGGTGCACTGGATGTATCCGATTTGCCAGATGACGAAGGAACGTGTATCGCATCGCCTTGCTCGGCTTGAACGTAGCCAAGTTCCTTTGCTTTTTGTGCAATCTCCATCTCCAGAGTCTGCTTCTGCACTTGAAGTGTATCCATGCTTTTGTTCAGCTTATGGATATCAGAGTCAGCATTCTGTATCTGACGGTTCAGATCATAAACTTTCACATGGCTCATCCCAACCCAACCCGTAACTGTGACAACAAACAATACAGACATCAGGTAGAGAAGCTTTTCTCTTTTGGGCAGTTGAGAGCGGCGCTTAATGACAGTCGTTTTCTCGAGATATTGAGATGGCTGTTGTTTCTGTGGTTGTTGCTGCTGTCTCTCTTGTACGGCCAAACTGCCGCGTGTGTAGGCCATGACTGCATTCTCCTCTTCTTGTATTTCTCAGTGCGTTATAACTTTTCCGCGATACGCAACTTGGCTGAACGTGCGCGGGGATTTTGCGCTAACTCCGATTCACTAGGAACAATTGGCTTCCGATTCACGAGCTTTAATGTTCCTTGACCTCCACCGCAAACGCACATAGGAAAATCTGGTGGACAAGTACACTTCGGAATATAACTGTTAAATATTTGTTTGCAAATCCGGTCCTCCAGGGAGTGAAAAGTGATGACGGAAACCCGTCCTCCCGGTGCAAGACATGAAATGGCTTGATGCAGTGCATCTTTAAATGCACCGAGTTCATCATTCACGGCAATTCGCAGCGCCTGAAAGCTCCGTTTCGCCGGATGACCTCCCGTCCTGCGGGCAGCGGCCGGAATTCCTTCTTTAATCATATCGACCAATTGACCTGTCGTTTGAATGGGACTATTTTCCCGCCTTTCGCAAATAACCCTAGCAATTCGCCTTGAGAATTTTTCTTCACCATATTCGTATAAAATCTTAGCGATTTCCTGTTCTGACCATTCATTCACAATTTCAGCCGCCGTAAGCTCTGCGGACTGGTCCATCCGCATATCGAGCGGTGCATCGTGATTGTAGCTGAATCCTCTCTCCCCCTCATCAAATTGCGGTGAAGACACGCCCAAATCAAACAGAATACCGTCAACATAGGAATGGCCATCCTCGTCAAGACCGACTTCGCTGCGGAGTACCTCCTCCAAATCGCGGAAATTCGTCTTGACCAGGGTAACCCTGTCTCCATATGGACTCAGAACCTCTTTTGCGTTATCCAGCGCCCAATCGTCCTGATCAAGCGCGATCAAACGGCCCCCTGAACCCAGTTTGGAAGCGATCAGCGAGCTGTGACCCGCCCCTCCCAGTGTACAGTCAACATATATACCGTCTGGTTTGATGCGCAGCCCTTCTGTCGCTTCTTCTTTAAGCACCGTGATGTGATGAAACAAGCTGCAGCCCTCCATAATTGTCTACTCATCCAACATGTTATGTAATGCGGATTAATTAAAGGTCGAAATCAAAGTCGACCAGCTTTTCAGCGATGTCATTGAATGCTTCTTCTGACTGCTGATAATACTTCTGCCATTGTTCTTTGCTCCAAATCTCCACCCGATTCGAGACGCCGATAACAACACATTCCTTATCGAGCTTCGCAAATTCCCGCAAATTGCCCGGCAAATTTACCCTTCCCTGTTTATCCCATTCGCATTCCGTCGCCCCTGAGAAAAAAAACCGGGTAAACGCACGTGCGTCCGACTTCATGAGTGGAAGGGATTTAAGCTTTTGTTCCATAATGGCCCATTCTTCAGTGGGGTATACAAAGAGACACTGGTCTAAACCGCGGGTTACAATAAAAGAGCTGCCAAGGAGATCCCTGAATTTTGCCGGGATAATGATCCTTCCCTTGTCGTCGATGCTATGCTGAAACTCTCCCATAAACATCAGGCACTCTCACTCCTTAACCCCGATTCCCCACTTTGCACCACTTTCCACCACTTTAGGATAATAGATTCGTCATCAAGAATCAAATTCCTTCAAGCAAGTTATTGTTTTTTTTAGCGACCACTTCCATTACGCGGCAAAAAAAACCTCATCTGAATTCCATCTGAATTCAAATGAGGGTTCCAAGTTATTTATAAAAAGCCTGTTACCATGCGGTTTTAATGCTGCTCCCAGCTGTTCAGATAAGATCTTTGAGTTTCACTAAGCTCGTCAATGCCTATACCAAGACTTTCTAATTTATATCGGGCCACTTGTTCATCCAATTCATAAGGCACATTGACAACGCGATTGCCGATACTTTGATAATGATCGTTAACGTATTTCAGCGAAAGTGCCTGCAGCGCAAAGGTCATGTCCATAATTTCAGCTGGATGTCCGTCACCTGCCGCAAGGTTCACAAGACGTCCTTCCGCGAGCAGATAAATCTTGCGTCCGTCTTTCAAGTGGTATTCTTCGATATTGCGACGAACGGTGCGAACAGATTGCGCGCGCGAAGCCAGATCTGGCTTGTTCACTTCTACATCGAAGTGACCGGCATTGGACAAAATCGCCCCGTCTTTCATCACATCATAATGCTCGCCGCTAATCACATCGCGGTTCCCAGTAACCGTCACAAAGAAATCGCCGTGCTTGGCTGCTTCACCCATCGGCATTACACGGAAACCGTCCATATAGGCTTCCACCGCTTTAATGGCATCAACCTCGGTAACAATGACGTTTGCACCCAATCCCTTGGCTCGCATCGCTACCCCTTTACCACACCATCCGTAGCCAACAACAACTACTGTTTTGCCCGCTACGACAAGGTTAGTCGTCCGGTTAATTCCATCCCATACAGACTGTCCGGTACCGTAACGGTTATCGAACAGGTACTTGCAATACGCATCATTCACAGCAACCATTGGGAATTTCAGAGCATCTTCTTTTTCGAGCGACTTCAGACGAAGAATTCCGGTTGTCGTCTCCTCAGCTCCTCCGCGTATGCCCTGAAGCAGATCAGGACGTTCCGCATGGAGAATCGTTACAAGATCACCACCGTCATCGATCAGGAGATCTGGCTTGCTTTCCAGTGCCCGGACGAGCAGTTCCTTGTACTCCTCGGCCTCCGGGTTGTACTTGGCAAAAACGGTTATCCCATCCTCCACCAAAGCCGCACATACATCATCCTGTGTAGACAGCGGATTGCTTCCTGTAATCGTAACCTCGGCGCCACCGGCTTGAACAACTTTAGCGAGATAAGCGGTTTTTGCTTCGAGATGCAATGAGATCGCAACCTTCAGACCTTTGAACGGCTGTTCCTCTTCAAATTGCTTGCGAACCCGGTTCAGCACAGGCATATGCGCTTCTACCCAATCGATTTTCAGATGTCCCTCTGGCGCCAATTTCAAATCCTTGATTACGCTATTCTGAATTGATGATGAACTCATAATACAGCCTCCCTATATATGAATTATGCAGTACTATAACATATCCAAGCTCCAGGCTTAAGCCTGTGCGGGAAAATGAATCAAAGATATACGGCCCGGTGAGCACCGGAATCGTCATAAGGTATGCCCATAAGGTCATCCAGTAGTGACATTCCGTATCGGTTTAAATAGTAAAAGATGTTATATACTCTCTCCTGCAGGCGGCCCATAGGAACAATGGAATGACTCAGCAGCTCCCATTGCCTTAGTGAAGCACTATGCTGCTGTTCCAACGCCTCCTTTGTTTTGTTCAGAAGAAAATCCATCTGAGCCAGTATTCTATCTTTATTGCTCTGTCCTAATTTTGTCAGTCCCGGTTGTACACTGTTTAAGTCCTGTAACAAAGGCTCATAAAGCTGGTTGAAAGACTCCTTTGTCTCCCGGAAGCGCTGGTTCAAGTCGAGCCCGTTTTGACCCGACAGCCATTCTTGACGCTTATCCTCAAGATTTACATATATATCCTGAAACGTCAATTTATATTTTTCCATATACTTCTGGGAAGTATTTTCGATAAGAGTAAAAGACATCCGTGGCAAGATCAGCGGCATTTCAAGCCCCATCTCTGCAAAAGCATACCTTGTGATGGCCCAATAGGAAATTTCACCTTGTCCTAATACCGTTCCAAGTACAGGCAGCAGAGAATCCTGCATAAGCGGCCGCGTAAGCACGTTGTTGCTGAATCGCTCCGGATGCTCCACCAATTCTGCGAGCAGCTCGGCTTCCGTCATAGAGACGAAACCTCTTCTATCTGCAAAAACTCCGTTTTCTCTAAATAGAAGAAGCCGCTTATTATCAAACAGGTAGAACAAGTTCGCACCGTTCACAGGAACATCCGCCTGTAGCTCATAGCCAAGGCCTGTTATGTCACGAGACGCTAACTGGTACGATTGACCTAGAGATTCATTTTGTCTGATTAGTCTTTCGAAGATGGGAGCTTCTAGGGACCTAAGACATGGATCGGCGGAATCCAAAAGAACCAGACCATACTTACCAAACAGCGTTCCCATAAGCTTGGCGAATGCGTCGCTAAGCCCGTTAGAAGTCTCTGCGGACTGACGAAGTAAATTCATTATTTCCGGTTTGAATTCACTGTCCTGAAGCAAGTGCTGAAGCTCATCCAACGCCTGCTTCCATTGCCCCTCCTCAACCGGGGTGGAGCTTACAGACGTTCGAGACCCTTCGTCGCCATCTATTTTAATCTTGGTCACCTCAAGATCTGCTGACAAAACGTACGTATGATTTACTTCATCCCAGTCGTGGTCTTCCCCAGCAATCCAAAATACAGGAATAACTGGCCGTCCCAATCTTTTCTCAGCCTCCCGGGCTGCTTGAACGATGGTAATCGCCTTATGCACAACAAGCATAGGTCCGGTAAACAGACCACTCTGCTGTCCACCGGTAATGACCAAGGTACCATCCTGCTCTAATAAATCGAGAGATTTATGTACCGCATCATGCTGATTATATTTTTCATTATATGACCGAAGACTGGCAACCAGTGCTTTGCGGCTGATTCGTTTCTCCTCTGTATGATCCAGCCATTGTACACGCTGCTCCCAGCTGCGTTCATCACGATGATTGCCACCATAAAAACCGCTCACTTGCTCGAAGTGACCAATGTAATCCTGTGCCAGAAGCGATCCGCTGGATAATGGCTCCGGAACTATATTCATGAGGTATGCCTCCTATTCTGCTTCAACCTAACCGGTCAACTTACTTTATTAAAGCCCTTATTGATTGTACCGAAAATTGATGTTCTCCGTCAAAGGAAAAAGAGAGGAGCTGTCTTAAAAGGTGCGTTGAATTGGGCCGCTCCCATTGGTCAAATGGAAGTAGACACAAAAACAACCAGGCCACCCAAAGATATAATCCTCAAGTGCCTGGTTTTTTTCTGAAAGATGTCCCTGTTATAATTCTGAAAATCTACTTTTAGGACACCCCACAATACATATTTACTTCCTTAAGCGTAGGCTTTGGCAACCCAATGGCCTTTAGAAACTTCCACTAATTCGGAATCTTTTTCATCAAGGACAACGGTACCGTCTTCACCTTTGGCTGCTGAAATCGGTCCTTGCATATCATTTTCCATGATCAGGCGCTTCTTGTTGGCTTCGATCTCCGGATCGGGAATCGGGATTGCCGACAGCAGCGTCTTCGTATATGGATGAATCGGATTCGCATATAACTCTTCACTATCTGCAAGCTCCACCATCTTACCAAGATACATAACAGCTACGCGATCACTGATATGCTTAACCATAGACAGATCATGCGCAATAAAGAGATACGTCAGACCAAGGCGGTCCTGCAAATCTTGGAGCAGATTGACAACCTGCGCTTGAATTGACACATCCAGTGCCGAAATCGGCTCGTCACAAATAATAAACTTTGGATTTACCGCAAGCGCGCGCGCAATACCGATCCGCTGACGCTGACCACCCGAGAATTCATGCGGATACCGCGTAGCATGGTCGCTGTTTAAGCCAACCATATCCAGCAGCTCCTCAACACGTTTTTTCCGTTCAGCACGGCTACCGGCCATACCGTGGATATCTAGCGCTTCCCCGATAATGTCAGTGACAGTAAAACGTGGATTCAATGAGGCGTATGGATCCTGAAATATCATCTGCATATCACGGCGCATCGCCTTCATTTTTTTCGGCGGCAGCTTGTAAATATCTGTTCCATTGAACGTTACGCTTCCGGCAGTAGGTTCATACAGTCGGAGGATTGTCCGCCCTGCAGTTGATTTACCACAACCAGATTCGCCTACCATACCGAGGGTTTCACCTTCACGGATGTAGAAGTTGAGATTGTCCACCGCTTTTAGGATATTGCCTTTTCCGACATTAAAATATTTTTTCAATCCATTTACTTCAATTAGGTTGTTGCTCTTCATGATGACTGAGCCTCCCCTGCCATTGGATGAAGGTTCCAGCAGCGCGCCACATGCGTATCGCTGAACTCTGTTGTACCCGGACTAATTCGTTCGCAAATTCTCATCGCTTCATCACAGCGGGCGCAGAACGCACAGCCCGCCGGAGGTTTAATAAGATCGGGAGGTGTACCGATAATCGGGATGAGCGGCTCATCCTTCTTCTGGTCCAAACGCGGCATGGAGCGAAGTAGTCCCTTAGTGTAAGGATGCTTAGGATTTTTGAAAATCTCCCACTTCGTTCCTGTCTCTACGACCTCTCCAGCGTACATAACGATAACCCGATCACACATACCGGCTACAACACCAAGGTCATGCGTGATCAGAATGATGGATGTGCCCAAACGCTCCTGCATGTCTTTCATGACATCCATAATTTGAGCCTGGATCGTTACGTCAAGTGCGGTTGTTGGCTCGTCCGCAATTAGCAGTGAAGGATTGCATGCAAGCGCAATCGCGATCATGGCACGCTGACGCATACCACCGGAAAACTCATGCGGATATTGGCTGAAACGTTCTTCTGCGTTTTTTATACCAACAAGCTTGAGCATTTCAATAGCTTGATTTTTCGCTTCGCTCGCAGACATGTTTTGATGTTTAACAAGCACCTCGGTAATTTGCTTACCTATTTTAATCGTAGGATTCAGGGAAGTCATCGGATCTTGGAATATCATTCCGATATCTTTACCACGAATCGCTTCCATTTGTTTATTACTTTTCTTGAGAAGGTCTTGACCTTGAAAAATGACCTCTCCTTTTTTAATTTCTGATGGCGGGGACGGAATCAGACGCATGATTGTCTGGGCGGTAACACTTTTACCGCTGCCGGATTCACCAACAATAGCAACCGTCTCCCCTTTGCCAACTTCAAAATTCATACCGCGAACAGCTTTAACTTCACCGCCGCGTACACGGAACGAAACGTTGAGGTCTTTAACCTGCAAAATTGGTTCCATACCTTCCCACCTCCTATTTCTTCAGTTTCGGATCGAGTGCGTCACGCAGGCCATCACCGAAAATGTTAAATGCGAGCATCGTCAAGCTGATAAAGAGGGCTGGGAACAGCATCCGCCAAGGATAGTACATCCAGCCGGACAAAGCATCGTTAATCATGGAGCCCCATGAAGCGACCGGCGCTTGGACACCCAAGCCAAGGAAGCTTAGGAAAGCCTCAGCAAAGATCGCATTCGGTACGGACAGAGTCAACGTAACGATAATGGGACCAAGTGCGTTAGGAATTAAATGACGGAACAACAGCCTTGGAGCGCCAGCACCCATAGAACGTGAGGCCAGCACATACTCCCTACTCTTCAGCTGCATAATTTCTCCCCGCACAATCCATGACATGTTAATCCAACCGGTAATCGTTAAGGCAAGTATGATCGTACCTAAACTTGGTTCAAATACGACCAGTAGCAAAATTGTAACCAAGAGATAAGGTATCGAGTACAAAATCTCTGCGAATTTATTCATGAACTCATCGACACGACCGCCGAAATAACCCATTACGCCGCCGTAAATGACACCAATCATAAGGTCAATTGCGGCCGCCGCAAGTCCGACGATCAAAGAGATACGTGCGCCCATCCACGTACGGACAAACATATCACGTCCCAAATCGTCGGTGCCGAACCAGTGCTCCGAAGAAGGAGGCATATTCGTATTCATGAGATCATTTGTTTCATAATCAAAATTCGAGATCATCGGGCCGATGATGGCCATAATAGTGATCAATATCATAATAATTAAACCGGTCATGGCGAGCTTGTTCTTGCGCAATCGTTCCCATGAGTCACGCCAAGCCGATAAGCTTTCTCGCTGAATGACTTCGGATTGCTTCTCATCTATGCCAATCTTTTGGAAATCTTCAGGCTTCAGGTTTTGTACCGCGGGATTCGGTATCGTCTGTTCTGTCGTCATGATGTTAGCCCTCCTTCCCGCCACTCAGTTTAATACGCGGATCTATGAGTACATAGGCAATATCCGTCAAGAAACGAGCAAGCATCAACAAGATTCCGTAAAAAATCGTAATCCCCATGATTACTGTATAATCGCGGTTTGTAATACTATTCACAAACTGTTTGCCGATACCGCCGATACCAAAGATTTGTTCAATAACAACCGAGCCGGTAATAACGTTTGCCGTCATTGGACCAACATAGGTTACGACTGGCAGAATACCGTTACGAATGACGTGACGGAACATAATAGCAAACCAGTTTAAGCCTTTTGCTTTAGCGGTTTTAATATAGTCTGAATGCAATACTTCAAGCATGCTTGAACGGGTCAAGCGTGCGATAAATGCAATCGGTTGGGCAGACAATGCCATTACCGGAAGAACATAATCTAGCGGGCCGTCAAAGCCCATAACGTTAAACAGTCCTGCCTTTTCAGCCAAAACATATTGAAGCAAGGAAGCCAGTACGAAGCTCGGCACCGCAATACCCAATACGGAAACAATCATCGCAACGTTATCGATCAGTTTGCGGTGATATAGAGCTGCCAGCATACCTAACAGTACGCCAACAATGACAGAAACAACAATCGCTATTAGACCTAGTTTCAAGGATGGAGCGAATGTTTCTGTAATGATATCGGTAACGCTTTGGTTTTGCTGTTTCATGGACAGTCCAAAGTCACCCTGCACTATATTTCCCAAGTATTTCGTGTACTGCTGAAAAATCGGTTTATCCAAATCATACTGTTCCATCAGCCTCGCCAATATTTCAGGCGAAGGCTTTTTTTCTCCCATAAACGGATCTCCCGGTATGGCTTTCATGAGAAAAAAAGTGGCTGAGATCAGTATGAATAACGATACAAGCATGTAAAAAAACTTATTCGCTACATACCTCAGCATCCCGCATCCCCCTAGTTGATAGTTGTTCTATGCCAAGTCTAGTTCTATTGTAAACAACACTAGAACGAATAATCAATTCTATAAGTTCCACCAAACAAAACAAGATTTGGAAATATTCGATCAATACAAAAAATCGGGATATATATGAGGCGTATCCCCACATATATATCCCGAGCAGTAGTCTTTCTTACAAAGTTCTACGAATGGCTACTCAATGTATGCACGTGTGAAATCAATATCACCTTTGTAATCAAGAGTAAGACCTTTGACCCAAGGTTTAACCAACGATACGCTGGAATAGTAGAACAACGGCAAAACTACTTGATTATCCTGAACCAGAATTTTTTCAGCATCTGCCATCATTTCCATGCGCTTTGCATTGTCGCTTGAACTGTAAGCTTCTTTTACAAGCTTGTCATACTCTTCGTTTTTAAATCCGCTGTCATTGTTACCGCTCTTCGATGTCCACATATCAATGTATGTCATAGGATCGTTATAGTCTGCACCCCAACCTGAACGAGCGACTTGAAAATCGAGATTTTGACGATTTTTCAAGAACACGCCCCACTCTTGGTTTTGGACCTTAACTTCTACACCAAGATTTTTCTTCCACATATCGGAAACTGCAAGTGCAATCTTCTTATGGCGATCATCGGAGTTATGGATCAGCGTAACTTCAGGCAGTGTAGTATAGCCTTCTTCCTGCATACCTTGAGCAAGCAGTTTTTTGGCTTCATCCAGATTTTCTTCGAAATACGTATCAGGTACTTCTGTACGATACTCTTCTTTTTCACCTTGGATACCCGGTGGAACAAAACCGAAAGCCGGGATTTCTCCAGCCATTGTGATCTTCTCAGTAATCGCTTTGCGATCTAATGCCATCGAGAAAGCTTTACGTATGTTCACGTTATCAAAAGGCTTTGCAGTCGTGTTGAAAACATAAAAATACGTAGAGGAGATACCTTTAATATTCAGCTCTTCTGGAAGCTCTTTCTTCACAGCGTTCAGCTGGTCGGTAGGAATACTACCTGTTGGCTGTCCTGCATAGTCCAGCTCATTATTCCGGTAACTTGAAAGTTCTGTAGCAGAGCTATTTACAATGCTCATTACTACTTTTTCCAATTTAACGGAACTGTTATCCCAATACTGATCGTTTTTGACCAGTTCAATTTTTTGTCCCTTGGTCATCTTAGACATTTTGAAAGGGCCGTTACCAATCAACGTTTCCGCTTTCGTTGCCCATTTATCATTATCCTTCGCAGATGAATGAATTGGGTAATACGTTTGGAAAGACATCAGATTTAGAAAGTACGGAGTAGGATTTTCAAGCGTAACTTCGAGAGTATGGTCGTCAGTTGCTTTAATGCCTACTTCATTAGCGTCTTTAATGTCGCCAAGGTTGTATGCTTCTGCATTTTTAATGTAATACAGTTGGTATACATACGGAGGAGCAGGTGTGAACTCTGGATCCAATACACGTTTCCATGCGAATTCAAAGTCTTTCGCGGTTACAGCATCGCCGTTACTCCACTTAGCGTCTTTGCGTAGTGTGAAGACATATTTCAGACCGTCTTCAGAAATTTCCCATGACTCAGCTACGGCAGGTACGGGTTCACCGTCAGTACCTTTACGAGTGAGACCTTCGAACACAGCGTTAATAACCGTGTTGGACGCATTGTCTTGAGATTGTCCCGGATCCAATGTAGGAGGCTCGGAAGCGAAATTCATACGGAAAACTTGCTCTCTAGGTTTTCCGTTGTCACCGTTGGCGCTCTGGTCATCGTTCTTGTTGTTGGATCCGCATCCGGCCAACACCGTACCGATGGCAAGAATCAGCGTCAAGAGTAGTAAAAGGCTTTTGTGTTTCTTCATCTTGCAGTTTCCCCCTCATAGATTTTAGGTATATGCTTACCGATTATACAACCAGTGGTCAAAAAAATCTATTAAAAGCCCCCCAGAAATATCTCCCTGCGAGGCGTTTGACACATGATTGTAAAAGTTTTCTCATGATACTATTCCCTTACATGACTTTAAATATGTTAAGGACCAATCCAAAAAAAGTAAAAATTATGTAACTTATACTCATCGTTACAAATGCTAAACGCCAAACGGCACGCAGCAATCGCTTTCCGTCAACCTGCCCCTTCCAACGGTTTTGAGCCCCTCCGATCAATCCCGCCGTTATCAGGAGCAGAAGAAGAATTAAGTAAAACCCGAATTTGGTTTGGAACAAGATATTAAACAGAGCGGATACGGAGATTAATAAAAACACAGTAGTTACATCCATTGCAAGTCTTATCGCCTGTTTCTTGTCTTTCTTGCGCAGAGAAACGATAAAGTAAACCAGAATGAAAGGTATGACGGGTACAACACTCAAAAAAATGAGAAGATCCATTCTCACGCCTCCTAAACATGAATACCTTCTATCAGCCGCCATATAAGACGGTGGACCGGTGTGGATACACCAACACGTTCCGCCATACGGACTATACTTCCGTTTATCGATGAAACTTCTGTCGTACGTCCTTCCAAGACATCCTTGAGCATCGAGGACGTGTTACCCGAAGTGGCTTGACATACTTGAAGTATTTGCTCCCACAGGTCGGTCTCCCAGGGTATGCTGCAAGCCGAATATACAGCAATACCTTCTTCATAAAGCTCCCTCATCAGACGCATACGATCCTCAGATTTCATAAGCTCCCCGTTCGGAATCCTCCATAAGGCGGTCAACGGATTGATCACGGCATTCATCAACAATTTCCGATAGATCATGGTATCCAATTCTTTCGACAAAAAAACTTCAAATCCTGCTCTTTTCAGCTGAACAGCGAGCGCTTTTTCAGATTGGGTTCCCTCAGAAGGATCTGCCTTCTCATCATCCGAAAAAGAAGCCCCGGCTTGTCCAACCCAGGTTGACCCCTGTCCGGCATGTATAACTTCCGAAGGTCCACTTCGCTTTGCACCTTCAGTCGTCACTGCGGCATACAACGTCCAGGCAGGCAGCTGTCGTCTTAACCTTTCCATGTGACCGGTGCCGTTCTGAAAACAAAGGAGTCTCCGGTGTTTCGATGAATAAGGAGAAAATAGTTCTTCAACTACTTTGGTTATTACCGTCTGTTTGACCATCAGAAATATATAATCATCTTCATCCGCCCCTCCAAGCTCATGATATTTTGAGATTGGCTCTGTCTGGAAAGATTCAGACGGAACATGAATTGAATCTTGCTCCCTTAAAACCGTAATTCCGTTTGAGCGCAGCTGCTCAGCCTGCTCCTTGGTGCGGCACCAAAAAGTTACATCCGCTCCGCTGGCAGCAAGTCTGCCTCCGTATAACAACCCCAATGAACCTGCGCCAATAATATGAATGGTCATTTGTTAACTCCCCCGCCCATGTATGTCATAACACCCTCTAGTATATATCAGAACATTTAGGACCATACAAATAACCCGTTCCGGCGCATCCATAATGCGCGTAGAGCGGGTTATAAGCCTATGCCTTCTTCAGGCTATTCAATTCGTTCGAGATTACCGTTTGCATCCATTTTGAAACGGGTCTTAAGCTCTTCTTCCTCTTCATTTAAGAAAGCAAGTCTTCTAGCCCGATCCATAATTTGAATCAATGCCTTGTAGTCATCATTAACGACATGATAGTCTGTCTTCACTTCACTAACTTCTTTCAATAGACGAGCATTCTCCCCTCGGAGTTTAGCCAGCTCTTCTTCCTTCTCACGTAGATTTCTCTCAAGCACTTTGTACTGGCGTCCGCTTTCCTGCAGTCCACCCTTCCATTGGCGGAGGAACCGGATTACCGCATCGATAGACAGTGTTTCTTCACTGGCTCCCTCACTCTTATAGCTCTCCTGCTCAAATTCAACATGGACCAAACCTGCCACTTGAGGTCCTGCAGATGTTGGCTGTTTCTTGTAATAGCTTCGTTTTTGACGTTGAGATTTCGCCAAACTAATCGCTTCCTCGTATTTCTTGCGAACGCAACTGTTCCACCTGAAACCACAGGCAGCTGAAGTCCGGCCAATCCGTTCTCCGACCTCTTCAAATGCTGCTAACTGTGTACTGCCTTCCCGAATGTGACGAAGGGTCACCTCCGCTAAAATCAAATCATCCTCTGCGCTCCATGCATCCTGTCTCACTGCTGACATACCATAAAACCCTCCTAACGACATCCTAAAATAACCGTCTTCAATACCGCACTACTCGGTTGCTGAATAGGGTATAAAAGCTGCTTAATTCATTCCTATGCCTCTCATAGAGTTCATAGAATCTATTTGATACTAAAATGTATTTCCATTTTAATTACAGAACATACACCTGCAGTGCGATTTGTAGTAAAAATACGATTTCGTTCCATATTTCAAGTACAAAAATCACATTTCTTCAAAATTTCAGCTTGATTTCGCCAGTTAGACATTTACACGATTTTACCATGACGTTATAATGTACATAGCAATAAGCATTGTCTGTACATATGAGAGGAGGATATGATCGTGGCACGCATGTTTCGAGTACTCGGTTTTTTCACACTGACCATCGGTTTGATGGCTTTCGCCGGGGGCTTGGTTGAAATGGCTCTGCTCTTCTTCCTGCAGACTGCGTTTTTCGTGATCCTGGGATATTTGAACTTCACGGAGAGAACCTATATTCTTCTCTTCTGGGCTTATATGATCGTGACCTTTACCGGTTTTAGCTATTGGACGATCTTCGAAATGGGCTCACCGCTCTAACATCCCAGCTTATGAAAACAGACAAAAAAGCGATCAGGCAGCTTTTGCCGGTCGCTTTTTTAATGCGCTTACATACTGAAAAAATAAGACAAGGGTTGATATTTGAGCCCTACACGTCATATATTGGTTAAAATAAAGGGATTGCGTATTCCTGAGGAACCAGACATTATTATCAAGGGGGATACCCGTTTGATTGCGCTTAAACCACGCCTATACATAATTCTCCTCTGTATACTGCTTATCACTGGTACCGCTCTAGGTCCCAAAACCGCATTTGCTATTCCAGAGACGACAGCAGTCGACTCGGAAGAGGCACGAAAGCTGCTTGAGGACAGCTTATCTATTGTGGAAATCGATCATGAGATCGAACGAATCGGAAAGAGACAAAAAGAGCTTGAACAAATCCAAAGCTCTCTGGAGACCAAAATATCAAACATCGAACTGCAGATCCAAGAACGCCAAGAACAGGCCGGTATCGTTCTAAGGGCTTACTATATGGGAGAACGTGAAAGCCTGCTCAACCTGCTTCTATCTGCACAAAGTTTAACCGGATTTTTCAGAATACTGGATTTTTACGATCTGATCATACAAAATGACCAAGCCATATTAAGAGCTTACAATCAACAGTATCAAGAGCTTGTATCTGCCCAAACGAAAGCTTCCCGTAATGCAGCCCAGCTGACGGAAGTTAAAGATAACCTTGTCAAACAGAGAGCGCGTGTACTGGCACTGGAGGAACAGGTGAATGGAACTCTTGCTTCCAGCAGCAATCCCCAGGCTATGGCTAAGTTAATCGAGGAATTTACGTTATATTGGGAAAACGTCGGTATCTATGAGGTTAAACGCCACTTTCAGGCTCTGGCTGGTGCGATGAATAACCTCCCTACCTTTATCCAAGGCAGCAAGAATATGCTTAAGACGAACGGAAAAGAATATACGATTAACATTCATGAAGATGATTTAAATGAATTTTTACGATCAGAGGATGAATTGTTTAACACCTTTGCATTTCATTTTGACGATGGAAAAATATCTGCCGAGGGAGAAAGCGGGAACTTATCACTTCTCATTGAAGGTCGCTACACCATCATAAATGATCCCGAGAACGCTATTATGTTTCAGATCGACAAACTTGTATTTAATCGGCTCGAACTGCCTGATACGACTCGGCAAGCACTCCAGAACGAGTTTGATATGAACTTTTATCCCAAACAGCTTATTTCCTTCCTAAAAGCAACAGAGGTTAGCACTAACAATAAGGTCCTATTTGTTAAACTTGAGCTCGACATTTGAGAAGAAAAGCTGCCGAATTCGGCAGCTTTTCTTGAATTATTTAGATGAAACCTTATACTGTCCCCGAAACTCTTCTACAGTCATAAGACCGTTCAAAAGGTCACTCACTGACCTCGAATACATTAAAAAACCGTCCCCGCGTCCGAAATTCAGTTCCACAGCTTCTTCACGTTCCAATAGCGCTCGAAGCCGGTCCAAAGATTCTTTCCAGCTCTCCAAAGGATTGATAGCGCTGTCAGTAGTGCTGTAAAAATCGGACACCGCCGGTAATTTACCTGTACTTTCAGCCCATTTACGCTCCATTTCTTTCGATGTCATCTCAGAAATCCAGGACATTGCAAGCTGAGATGACTCACTTTGAGAGGTTACAGCAACACTTCGGGAACGAACAACAGGTTTACGTTTTTGCGTGCTGTAGTCTGGAAGCCAAAAACGATATCCCTCAGGAGGGTCCTTCCTAAAGACGGAATAAGCTGCTACTGCGACAGAAGCGTTATCGCCTTCTATCTCCTCCATCAGAGCCGCTCTGTCATCTGTCAGCTTAAGCCATGAAGCACCCGCAGGAGGAGCCAGCATGCGCAATATCTCTTTGTCCGGTCTTGCAGGATCACCACTCAGTGCACTTACAACAGCCGCAAATGCATACGGATCTTCCGGATCCAAAACAAACACAGGTTTTTTCTCTATGCTTTTCTTGAAGTCCTGCCAACTCTTACGGCTGGATGGTAGCTCAGAGGCCGTTTCTTCATCCGCTTGCCAAACAAGTACATAAGGATCCATATCAAACGGAATCCCCCACTGATAACCGTTCCACTGAACAGACGATAACAAGCCCCCTAAAAGCTGAGAATCAGGCACAACAGCCTGTGAAGCGTCTATTGGGAGTAAAAAACCCTTAACCGCGAGCGATTTGATCCAGTGGCTGTCAATGAATAGAACATCAGGGCCTTCGCCAAGGCTCATTTTTTCAATAAGAGATTCCTCACTAGAACCCATCGTTTCCAAAGGAATGATCTCAACCTCTGCACCTGTCTTCTCCATGAATTGTTCATTCATCTGATGAAGTGTATCGAGCTCAGCATCGTCCATCTGAACAGCAATTTGTATTGGTCCCAAGTCACTCTCCGGTGTATCAGGCTTTTGTGATGGCGGGACAGGTTCTTTGCCAGGAGGATCACTGCCTATATGTTTAGTAAATTCAAAGCTCGGAGATAGACTGGTTAAAGAAAGAAGTAATATGGCAAAAAGAAACCAATAATTTTTTCGTTTCATCCCTTCTCCTCTCTTCTTGAGCTCTGCCCTTATTTTACCAGACTCATAGGGCTCTTGTCCTACCTTTTTTTGTAGATAACAAGACCATTTTTTACTATATTAGAAGAACTAAAGATTCTTAGCTCTAGGCATCACTAAGAATGAGGATTATTCTTCCGATCCCTGAAATCCGAGGGACAGAAGAACAATCCAGGATTCCGGCGATTCCTGCTACCATAAAATCAAGCAGGTCACCCAAGGATAAATTCCTCGGGCGACCTGCTTCTGCTTATTCTGAGAAATGTCCCTAATATTCATTTAAATACTTTTGAGACATCATCGTCCAGATTGTATCATTTCCCGGAAAATAGAGTTTACAGCAAATCTGCCGCCAACTGGGCCAGCTTCGACCGCTCGCCTTTCGTCAACGTAATATGACCACTCAGACCTTCCTGTTTAAAACGTTCAACAACATAAGTCAATCCATTACTAACAGCATCCAGGTAGGGATGATCAATTTGCTCCGGATCCCCCATCAAAATAACCTTGCTTCCTTCCCCTGCACGGGAGACGATCGTTTTGACTTCATGTCGGGATAAATTCTGGGCCTCATCCACAATAATGAACTGGCCTGGAATGGAGCGTCCTCGTATATAAGTCAGTGCCTCTACTTGAATACTTCCAAGCCCCATTAAGATTTTATCAATATCGCCTGCTTTTTTCGTATCGAACAGAAATTCCAGATTATCATATATCGGCTGCATCCACGGGCGAAGTTTTTCTTCTTTTTCACCGGGTAGATAACCGATATCTTTCCCCATAGGAACCACAGGCCTTGCGATCAGCAGCTTTTTGTATTTATGGTCATCCTCTACTTTACACAAACCGGCGGCTAGTGCGAGCAGTGTCTTACCTGTACCGGCCTTGCCTGTTATCGTAACCAATGGTATATCGTCATTCAATAATAGCTCTAAAGCCATTCTCTGTTGAGCATTGCGGGCTGATATGCCCCACACCGGATCGTTGCTAAGATAAAGAGGCTCCAGCCTTATGGCATCCGAATTCACGCGAAGCAATGCCGACTTTCCGCTTCCCATCTCGTCTTTCAAAATAACAAATTCATGTGGAAAGAGCGTATACGGAAGCTGAAGAGGCTTAATTGGTAATGAACGATAACTGTAAAACTCATCTATTACTGATGGGTGTACCTTCAGAGTTGTATGGCCTGCATACAACTCACTCGGGTCCGCTGTTCTGTCAGACAAATAATCCTGGGCTGTCAGACCAAGCACATCCGCTTTAATTCTGACCAGCACATCCTTGCTGACCAACACGACAGGACGCGAATTTTCTTTAGGTTCTTCCTCCAATTTATAATTCAAAGCGACGGCCAGAATCCGATTGTCGTTCGAGGCCTCGCAAAACATCTCCTGTACCTTAACAAAGCTGCGGTGGTTCAGCTCAACCTTGAGTCTGCCTCCGTGTTCTAATGGAACACCATCATGCAGTTGTCCCTTCTCCCTAAGTCCGTCAAGCAGACGTGATACAGAGCGGGCATTCCGTCCGAGCTCATCGGCATTTCGCTTCTTGGAGTCGATTTCTTCAAGTACAACAGCGGGAATGACCACATCATGCTCCTCAAATGCAAAAATTGCATTAGGATCGTGCAACAGAACGTTGGTATCCAGTACAAAAATTTTTTTCATTGTATCCCCTCCACTGCTCCTTCATTACACACGTCCACCACATTATCGAAGCAAACCCCGTATAGTTCGTTCTTTGCTGTATGAAAGGACAAAATGAACCTTTGAGACTGCTATGCTCAATATATTAGCCAGGGCGCGCTGCTATATTACCTAAACATCACCTCCTTTCAGAATACAAGAGGCTTGCAATAAATAGGCAGTTTACGACAACAGCTGTCAATGTAATGACAGAGTCCGTACTTGCCAAGCAAAAATCTGCAAAAACGTACAAAAAAAGCCCAGTGATAACATCACTAGGCTTTTCGCATGGCAGCAAAAACTTGTCCGTCAAGCTTTTCGGCTGCGCGCTCATCATAAATTTTAACATACTCAGGAGATGCAGATAATTCAATACCATGAAAAAGTGCATTGCGCACCGCTTCAACATGTATGTCGAAACAACACATTTCAAAAGGTACTTCATCCATAGGATCCTGACGAACTTCGGCACGGCCTCCGATAGCAAATACTTGTCCGTCTCCATACACCGTTACGGTCACAAGCGGGTTTTGCTTGAGATTGTTCACAAGCCGTGAACGATGATCAATCGCTAACCGGAGTGTGAAAGGATCTACCGCATAAATCCATGAAATAACGCTCGAAGTCGGGCCACCGGATACAGCATCCACGGTATTTAGCAATACGAATGTTTCGGGCTGCAGTTTCTGCATCAAAGCTTCCGTCAATTGCGTAGTGGGTTGGGACATTTACACCGGCCTCCTGTACAATGAACTTTCGTTTGTTACATTGTATTATATCACAGCGTAAAACTTGCCTTCAATTGTCACGACTTAGGTGCGGATTCCGTGTCTGTACCCTCCGGTTCGCGGGTATGCTTGCCGGCTAGTTCATCTTTCAACGCTTGCTTCGCCTTCATCAGCTCACTATCGTTAATGTAAACGTAAGGACTACGCCATTCGCCAGTAACCGGCACGAATTTCACATCTTCTTGATTAATGTCGTAATACGCCATGATCATATTCTTAAGCTGATCTTTTTCAAGATCGGTTTTCATATTATCGTCCACTGCATCAAGTACCTTAAAAGCTTTTGTTGCTCCTCCGAACGACTTCATTCGGTCAATCATAGAATGAAGCACCTCGCTCTGACGGGCATTTCGGTCAAAGTCGTTGGACTCCTTAGTCTTCGGTTTACAGTTCATCGACTTCCGGTAGCGGACATAATCCAGTGCTTGCTTTCCATCAAGCTCTTGCGGACCGACCTTCAAATTTATATCGGTTCCGTCCACAGAGTCCCGGTGGCACATGTTATATTTCACGTCCACGTCCACTCCACCGAGGGCATTAACTACATCACGGAATGCCTGAAAGTTAAGAACAGTAACGTAGTCTATATCCACATCCAGATATTTTCCAAGCATCGTCTTCATTTGGTCTTCGGCAAGAATACCACTCTTCTTTTCCTGAGTCTTGAATATAGGATAGAAAGCATTCAACTTCTGATTCGATTTATAACCTTCCAGCTGCAAGCTTGTATCTCTTGGCAATGATATCAAAGTGGCCGAATTCGTCTCCGGATGCATCGAAACGACCATTACCACATCCGTAAGATGAGTCCCGGTTTCCGGCCTATAGTCCGTACCGAGCAGCAGCATCGTGATCGGCTTGACCTTGGCTGACTGTTCCGGAGGTACCTTATTATTATTTCCGGTATCAAGTATACCGTTCTCAACCTTGAAGTATAAACTTCCGGCATAAACCGCAACTCCTAAAACTGCTAGCAATACAAGAATCAGAATAACTTTAAAAAATGATTTCACACCGCTTTTTTTCTTTGGAGGCGGCTTCTTTTTGCTTTGTCCCCCGCTTTTTGCTCTCGGAGGTAGATTAGTTTGACCAGAACTCATATCATAACACCTTTTTTCATTCAATTTAGAGGAATGTCCGATAAACACCCCAACATAGGGGTATTTACCGGACCATGTGTACTTCTCTCTTTTTATAAACGAGGGTGACTGGCAAAAAGTTTCCGGATCAACCGGCAAGGTAAAATTTAGCGTGTTTTCGCTTCCGTCTGAGATTTCCTTTTCTGACGGTCCTCTACAAAATAGCGGATCCGAACCATCAACATCAGCGCCACTGCAACGAGCAGACATTGGATAATCGGCAGTTTGTCAACTTGAAAGATGAGCAGCATGCCGGAGCCCAGTGCCATCAGGATATACAGGAGAATTTCTTTCAGAAGCGGAAGCTTCTGCTTCACCCGGAATACCTTGTTGTACACGTAAGTAATAAGCACAAAAATGATGATATAGGAAATGAGAGGATGCGCGGCAAACCAGGCTTGCATAACAGGTTCACTCCTTTACGATAGGAAACACATTTACGCAACTTCTATATTAAAGAGAAGGTTGCTCTCTCTATTATAGATTCGATTCCGCCATTTTACGATGCTTTTCTGCACGTTCGCGTTCACTCTTGTTCAAAATCTTCTTACGAAGACGAACGGACTTCGGTGTAATCTCACAATATTCATCGTCATTCAGGTACTCTAGCGCTTGCTCCAATGAGAACATACGAGGTGTTTTCATCTTAACGGTATCGTCCTTCGTAGCAGAACGTACGTTAGTAAGCTGCTTCTCTTTGCAGATGTTTACAACGATGTCGTTATCCCGAGTATGCTCCCCGACGATCATACCTTCATAAATTTCAGTACCTGGCTCCAGGAACAGTGTTCCACGGTCTTCCACGGACATCATGCCGTAGAATGTCGTTGATCCGTTCTCGGTTGAAACTAGAACACCTTGGTGACGTCCGCCAACCTGGCCACCATGCAGTGGTCCGTAGCTGTCGAAAGCATGGTTCATCACACCATAACCACGTGTCAGTGTCAGGAAGTGAGTACGATAACCAATCAGTCCACGAGCAGGAATCAGGAACTCTAGACGCACCTGACCGTTACCGCTGTTAACCATGTTAACCATCTCGGCTTTACGGGAGCCCAGACTTTCCATAATCGCGCCCGTGCTGTCTTCAGGCACATCGATCATTAGACGTTCGATCGGCTCCATTTTGACACCATCAATTTCTTTTACGATAACTTCAGGCTTGGATACCTGAAGCTCATATCCTTCACGGCGCATGTTCTCAATCAGGATGCTAAGGTGAAGCTCACCGCGACCCGATACAATATAAGCATCCGGGCTGTCTGTCTCATCCACACGAAGGCTGACGTCTGTTTCCAGCTCTTTAAAGAGACGATCACGCAGTCTACGGGATGTAACCCATTTACCTTCACGTCCTGCAAACGGACTGTTGTTAACGAGGAACGTCATTTGCAGTGTAGGCTCATCAATCTTAAGCACAGGAAGGGCTTCAGGATGCTGAGGATCTGCAATGGTTTCGCCAATGTTAATGTCTTTAATACCGGAAATGGCAACAATGTCTCCAGCTCCCGCTTCAGCGATCTCTACACGCTTCAAACCTTGAAAACCAAACAACTTCTCAATACGAGCCGTCTTGCTGGAACCGTCACGCAGCATAACGGTAACTGGTTGTCCTTGCTTGATAATACCACGGTTCACACGACCAACAGCAATCCGACCCAAATATTCGTTATAATCCATCAGTGTTACGAGGAACTGTAAAGGCTCGTCCACTTTCTCGGTTGGGGAAGGGATATGCTCGATAATTGTTTCGTATAGAGCGAGCATGTTGTCGTCCTGTTTCTCTGCATCAAGACTTGAAGTACCGTTCAGTGCGGATGCGTACACAACTGGAAACTCCAGTTGTTCGTCGTTCGCGCCAAGCTCGATAAACAGGTCGAGAACTTCATCTATGACTTCCGCCGGGCGAGCTGCCGGACGGTCGATTTTGTTAACAACAACAATGGGAGTCAGGTTGTGCGCAAGCGCTTTGCCAAGCACAAATTTCGTCTGAGGCATACATCCTTCATAAGCATCAACAACAAGTAATACACCGTCAACCATCTTCATGATACGTTCCACTTCGCCGCCAAAGTCAGCATGGCCCGGAGTATCAACAATGTTGATTAGAAAATCTTTATACGTTATGGCCGTATTTTTGGCCAAAATGGTAATCCCGCGTTCCCGTTCCAGGTCATTCGAGTCCATCGCCCGCTCCTGCAAAGTTTCGTGCTCCCGGAAAATACCGGATTGCTGCAGCAACTGGTCGACAAGCGTCGTTTTTCCATGGTCAACGTGGGCAATGATTGCGATGTTGCGAATCTGATCTCTAGATTGCATAAATATATCTCAAATCCCTTCTTTTCGAATGAGCCACCCAAAGAAGCGCCAGGGCGTTAATGCCTACCGACGCTTCAACATAACCACTATATTATAGGTAATCTGATATAGAAATCAAGTCTTTTCAGAAAATTTCCAGCAAAATTACCACCCGCGGCTCCATTTTCCGCCTTTCGTCCGGTTACGTCCATAAATAAGCCAGATCCCTGCTGCGATCAATACAAGCGCGATAATATAAAACGCTCCAGTGTTCAGCCAAGTGAAAATAAAGATCACAACCGATAAAAGCATCAGACCAAGTGCCGTCGGAAATACGGCCCCGGGCCGGGGTCTCTCATAAAGATAATACTCATATAGACCTACTGCAATACCCAAAATAAGGATCGGCCACAATGAGCGCATCAGATCCCATCCCCAGAAACTGCAGATAAGGAACAGCACTCCATAAACCGTAAGAATCCCGCCAGGGATCAGGATCGCTGCTGACGCACGACGGCCGAAAAACAATACATGAAGAAGCAGACCCGGTAGAAGCAGGAGTATCGGCCATAAGGTACGGCCCAAAAACCCGAACACTCCAAGCTTACCGAGCAAAATTACAACGCCTGCCGTAACGATAAATAAACCGAGCATTAAATCTTTTTTGGAGGACATCTCATCACCCTCTTTATTTAATATGTACAATCGCTGGTTTCACTAAGATAATGTACTTATCTTAATCTTATCCGAAACCGACAAAAAAAACCATATCCTGAGCTTGTACCCCATAAAAAAACGTTTGGGGTCGATTTTCAGTGGGTAAGAAACGTCTATCAACGTACCTCAAAGAAGATATATACTTTCTTATCTCCAAAAAGCACCTGACAGGTTATCCTGTCAGGTGCTTTTTACCATACAGCCTTACTTTTTCAACGTTTTTAATCCGCTTAAGCCTATGACCAAGAGCGCCAACATTGCGGGTAAAATGGTATGGGACTGAGGTGCCCAGTAGGCAATAAGCAGCCCAGTCTTGGAATCCTGAAGCAGCATATCCCCCGCCGTATAAGCAAGAATTCCTGCCCCGATATACAGCAGGATCGGAAATTTCTGAAGTAATTTTGAAATGATACCGCTCCCCCACACGACAATAGGTATGCTAAGTAGGATGCCTATCATAATTAAAGACAGATCACCGTTTGCAAGGCCTGCTATCGCAAGAACATTATCCAGACTCATTACAATATCCGCCATCAGAATTGTATTGATTGCTTTCCACATGGAGGAAGATACAGAGAAGCGGGCGCCGCTATCATGCTGGTCAGCCAGCAGTTTGAATGCGATCCACAACAAAAGTAGTGCCCCTCCGGCTTGTAAATACGGTACCTTAAGTAGCAATACGGCAGCAAACGTGAGAACACACCGCAATAACACTGCACACATTGTGCCGATCCATACTGCCCTTTTCTTGTGTTTCTCAGGAAGATCCCTACTCGCCATAGCAATAACCAAGGCGTTGTCACCGCTTAGCACCAGATTAATGATTAATATTTGTCCTAACAGCCATATCGTCCCCACTCTGACAACCCCCCCACTTAACACATATGAGCGGTGTGTGCGGGCTATGCTTGCACGATTGAAAAAATAGGCCTATAATAAATCCACTTTGTTCAGGCGGAGCCGTAACACATGAGGAGTGACAAACATGGATACCACAACTGTGGAATTTTTCTTGGCCTTAATCAACATTGTGTTCTTAGATCTCGTCCTAGCTGGAGATAACGCCATTGTCATTGGCCTGGCTGCCCGAAATCTTCCACCGGCTACTCAAAAAAAGGCAATTATCTACGGAACTGGCGGTGCTGTTATTCTCCGCATCTTTGCTACTATTCTCGTAGTCTGGCTGCTTAACGTGCCATGGCTAATGCTGGTAGGAGGAATTTTGCTCGTCGGAATTGCGTACAAGCTTCTGACAGATGAGAACGATCGTACAGATATCAAGGCAGAGAAAAGCCTGGGTGCCGCTATCCGTACAATCATCGTCGCTGATGCGGCTATGGGTTTGGATAACGTTATTGCCGTAGCAGGTGCAGCGAAACATAATACACTTCTCGTCATCATTGGTCTTCTAATCAGTGTTCCTATCGTTGTTTGGGGCAGTACGCTATTTATCAAACTGATCAACCGGTTCCCTTGGATCATCTATCTGGGAGCAGCGGTATTGGGATTCACAGCCGCCTCAATGATCACGAACGAAAAACATTTTAAAGTTTTTTTTGAATCCCACTCCCTTGTACACGGTCTGTTCATTGCAACGGTTATCATAGGTGTTCTGGCTGCAGGACATTTCAAAAAGAAATCTAATCGCCGCCACCGGGAACAAACAAGTACTTCATGAACCACAACAAAAACGTCTATCGACATACTTCAAGGAAGACAGACCGCACTTAGCAGTAGTTTTTCGGCTCTTAACAAAAAGGACTTCCCTGCCATGGGAAGTCCTTTCGTTATATCTTGGTTGCAATCTAGAACCATTTCTCTTTAACTACTTCGTCCGGAATCTCTTCACGATTCCGGTCTAAACTCAGCTCTGGTGTTACAATAATGGTCTCCGTCTGCTCAACAGCTGTCTGAATAAGTTCAGACAATCCTGGCAAGGAACTTTCCACTTTTTCCACGATCCGAAGGTTGGGGTTCGTTGTCGGTGATTTCGGGACAAACAATGTGCAACAATCCTCGTAAGGTAAAATAGACGTCTCATAAGTTCCGACCTGCTTGGCCAGATTCACAATATCATTCTTGTCGGTCGTTATAAGCGGACGGAGAATCGGCAGTTCAGTAGCTCTGCCAATGACATTCATGTTAGGCAGCGTCTGGCTGGCTACCTGGCCCAAGCTATCCCCCGTTACGAGAGCAAGCGCACCTTCACGTTCAGCGAGCATGGTAGCAATGCGGAGCATTGCACGGCGCATGAACGTAATAATTAAATTATCCTGACCGATGCCAGCGAAGGATGTCTGTACATCGGTAAAAGGGACAAGATGAAGCTTGATGTGACCCGCATAACCAGACAATATTTTCGTTAGATCAATAACCTTTTCTTTGGCCAATTGGCTCGTGTATGGGTAACTGTAAAAATGCACACATTCAATTTCCAGCCCCCTCCGCATAGCAGACCAGGCGGCAACCGGACTATCGATTCCCCCCGACAGAAGCAGCATCGCCTTTCCGTTTGTCCCGAGCGGATACCCGCCAACGGCCGGAATGACCTCGTAATAAAGATAGGTCCGGTCCTCGCGGATCTCAATCTTGAGCTCAATCTGCGGATGCTTTACTTGCACTTTGAGCTGTGAGTACGTTCGAAGCAGAGGAGAACCAATCAGATGATTCATCTCTTGAGAAGAATGCGGGAACTCCTTCCATACACGTCTCGCATTCACCTTGAACGTTGTCTCTGTCTCGTCCGAAAGATCAGTCTGCCCTATAAAATCCACTGCAGTCCTGACAATTTCATCAAGCTCCGATGGACAGACTCGGACAGGACTGACAGAGACAATTCCAAATACCTTTTTGAGCACTCCGGTTAAAGCTTCATTCGGTTCCCCGTTCAACTCCACATATATTCTTCCATACTCCTTCAAGATTTTAGCTTTAGGGTATGCCTTTAGTAATGATCTTACATGCATAAGCACAGATTTCTCAAAACGGTTGCGGTTTTTCCCCTTCAGGGTAAATTCTCCGAAACGGAGAAGCAGCATGTCATAGGTTATATTCAAATGGTTTTACCCCCTCTTAGCGCTTAAGGGTCGAAGCTTATCGGCTGACTGGCGGAGAGCTTTAACCAGACGATTCATATCGTCATCCGTGTGCTCCCATCCCATACTGATACGAATGCCGCTTGCGGCTATTTCCTTATCCTTGCCCATAGCTTGTAAGACCCGACTTGGTTCACTATTCCTGGATGAGCATGCCGATTTGGTCGACACAAGCATTCCGAGTTCCTCCAATGTATGAACCAGCACCTCCGGCTTCAAGCCCGGGTATGAGAAATGAACAATGTGTGGGGCCCCTTTCTCACTGCTGTTCAGTACAAAGTCTGGAATACTCCGGATTTCATTTAGAAGCAGATTACGCAGCTTGCCTATTTTATCATAAAAGGTATCCTGGCGCTCTTGTGCCAGTCTCATTGCCTTCGCAACAGCTACTGCCGAGGCCACGTTTTCGGTTCCGGGTCTCTGACCATTCTCCTGGGAACCACCGACCAATAGAGGAAACAACTGTATCCCCTGTTGTACATATAAAATCCCCGCACCCTTCGGTCCTTTGAATTTATGCGCAGATAATGTATACAAATCTACCTTCCAATCCTCCAGCGAAACGGGAAGCTTACCGAAGCCCTGAACACCATCCACATGGAACAATGTCCGGCTGTTCCTTTCCTTAACCAATCTTCCGATCTCATCTAGAGGCTGAACCGCTCCTGTCTCATTATTCACATGCATTATGCTTACCAATACGGTATCTTTTCTGACCACAGATGCAACTTGAAGCGGATCGACTACCCCATACTCATCCACAGGAACATATGTAACTTCCCATCCTAAACTTTCAAGCTGCTTGCAGCATTCATAAACCGACGGATGCTCCGTTTTCGTTGTAATTATATGCTGTCCCCGGGAGCGGTAGTGCATCGCCACTCCCTTAATGGCTATATTATTACCCTCTGTCGCTCCCGAAGTAAACACAATCTCGGACGATTTTACACCAAGCGTTCCTGCACATACTTCCCTGGCCCGCTTCAGCAGCTTAGCCGCATCCTCGCCAGCCTGGTGAAGAGCTGATGGATTACCATAATGCTGATTCATGATCTCTGCCATTGTCTCCACAACCTCCCTGTAAGGTGGGGTTGTGGCCGCATGATCCCAATATATCATCATTCATTCAGTCTCCTTCCTGTTACCACAAGAAGAAACGCCTGCTACATCCTACATGAGGATGAAGAGCGTTCCTTCGAGAAATATTAGATTATTTATACGTGAAACATATAAATTCCAATACTTGCACAAAAAGATCAAACGGTATAGCCGGCCATGGCCTGTGGCCCGCCGTTTACTCCCCGTTTGATCCTTTCCGTCGCCATATATATCAGAGGCTATACCTCATATTTCGTACGTGCATTCATTACCTTACGAATATATGCCTGTGTCTCCGAAGGAAGTTGATGTGTTTGAGCAAGAAGCTCTGCATCACTGGATACACCCAAACGTGTAACACGGGAAGGACCGGCATTATAGGCAGCCAAAGCCATGGCAATTTCCCCGTCAAACTTCTGCAGTTGATACGATAAATATTTGGCTCCGCCGTCAATATTCTGAGCCGGGTCAAACGAATTGCTAACACCGAGTCCACGGGCTGTACCATCCATCAGCTGCATTAAACCTTTCGCTCCAGCCGATGATACTGCGTTCGGATTAAACGACGATTCCGTATCGATGACCGCTTTGATCAGGGATGTCGGTACTCCGTATTTTTCCCCAGCTACGGTAATTAATTCCTCGAAATTTGTTGTTACTATAGAATCCTCACGAAGATCTGCAGCTGTTACCGATGAAGAACCGGTTACCTGTTCAGCAACCTCGCCTTGGTATTCCACTGTTCCAAGTTGCTGCCACAACAAACCGTCCTCCCATGTAACTCCCGGGCCCAGTTTAATAGTCGTCCCTGAAGAAACAGGAGCACCGCTCATCGCACTGCTTAGTACAGATCCAAAGTCCGTGCTGTTCTCCGTTACTCCCAAACTCTCCGTTAGGCCAAGAGAACCGCTTGTCATGGAACGCTGAAGCTCTACCATACTTCTTGACGTTGCCAGATCAATCTGCATTTCATTCATCACATCTTCCTCTTAGGTTTCAATTTCCATTTTACATCCTTTTGGGACAATCTGCTATACCCATTCGACAAAAAAACAGACAATCCGCACTATAAAATGGCGAATTGTCTGTTTTTTTGTTCAGGGATAATCCTGATGATCATGTTTCGTACCTACCTCGCAAACGGGATCAGAACAAAATAGCTAATGGTTGCCAAAATACCGAGAACCATCGACCACGCTCCGAGCGTTTTGCTGTCTTGAGAGTAGGCATAGAAACCAATGACAGCTGCGATTGGCCCTAAAATCACAGACCACATAAATAATGAGGCAATGCCAATCCCCAATCCTACATATCCTGCTACGCGGCCTGTCGAAACGTAATCAACTTCACTCTCCACGCTTTTGTTGTGCTGGGCACTTCTCCCGACAGGAGGAGCCACCTCAGCTGCATATTCTTCCTCATGATCTTTGCGGGGGTAATCCACACGATTACGTTTGGTGTCAACGACCTTGAAATTGTTTTTCTTGCGTTTTTTGTCTTTACTCAATGCTGCACCTCCCTGTTGTTAAAAGACGATTAAGCGTTATTATGCTTTTTTCGGTTTAAACGTCAAACAGCAAGTTGCAGAAGAAGTGCCAGCGGTATCTTGATGATTGTTAACAAAGTCCTCATCGGCAAACTCATCACCCAGATGCACGTTAGCATGACGATCAATCTCAATCATGATCATTTCGGCACGGCACACATTTTGTTCTCCCCAATAGCTGCAATTACTCACACTGCATTTGACGTATGGTTTGGCTTCATTGGCCATTAGAATCACCTCGTACACATTTTCTCCTTATACGACAAGGTGTATTCACTCAAAGAACTGTCAGTTGGTGTTAAGACGTACAAAAAAAGAGATCACCATATAGGTATCTCTTCATTTGACCTTCAAATTATATAAAATGATTAATTTTAACAATTACGCGTGCTTTCTTTCTGTCTGCATTCGGCGCTCCGTGAGATAATCACTTTCATAGTAGTTTAGATCATCCCGGAGTTCTTCATAAATTTTCGTAATATCCATGATGACGTCTCTTGCCGGACGAATAGGCTTCTTACGGAATCTTATTGCGTCCTGGCCAGTGTATGCATAACGGCCATCCTCGGAATAGCTTTCATTTTTAGGGTAAAAGAAACTGTTTACACAGCGATGATATACATGATACAACTCCTTCTCGGCAAACTCAGCATCAAAATTAGGACGACGCTGGACAATGCCGAGTTTCTCGAAGGAAACCTCCGAAAATGTGAGCAAATGGCGAAGATCGGAAAGAAATCCTTTGTAAAAATGATTTATCTCTTCATCCTGTTCTACAGCTAATTGAGGCAAGGCGTATTCATTCAAAAACGTTTCCATGATGCTTATAGCGGATTTGAGCTTTTCCCTTGTCTCCGCGCACAGATTCTGAAGATTGTCTGCTGGCATTACGGTTGCTCCCCCTTAAATGGTTACTGACCGTCCAAGCATATGCCTGCGGTCAATGATTATGTACTATCCTACCATAAAAAACTTCTTTAAGAAATCCCAATAATGAATCAATCAAGACGCATAAAATAAGCCTTCTCTCCCAACGCTAAAGAAAAATTAATGTTAATCAGTAAGGAGAATGAATATGAATTCACGCCGCCTATGGAGTTTATTGGGTACTGCTGCGATCCTGGGTCTGTTCGTCGTCTTTTTGCTGATTCCTGACCCTAATCTTCCGGAGCAAGCTTCCGGAACACAAAACAAGCCGTTACCACCCAAGGGAGAGAATCGGTTTAAATTAACAGCTATAGAGGGGGACCTGAATACTACCGATCGTTTAAACCGAATGGATGCAAAGCAGCACCTGCAGGCTATGTTAAAGCAGGAGAAGTCCCACAATCCGCAACAAATAAAGCAATTTGTACAGAAGCATCAGCGTACACACGATCATTGTGAAAAATTTGTATGGTACGACTTGAAAAAACGAAAGCAAATCGAAGTGGACGGCAAGACCCAAAACTGGAGTACCCAAGACAAACACCAAATAGAGCAGCATCTGCGACAAGCTGAGCAAAATCTTCAACGTGGAAAAGGGTATGAATCTCCAAAATTTACTGTAGCAGGTAAGCCGTTCTTTATTATTGCAGAGCCTTCAGCGGATCATAAGTACGGTGCCGCTGCTCTAATCAGCATGAAAGTGCTGATGCAAGTATCAGACCATCAAAAGAAAAATTTGCGATTGATTCCTTATCCAAAAGAAGGAAAGTTCAGAGTTGAGTCCGTTCACACGGATACACTCCGGGATATTACAGTCAAGACCGGACATGACAACGAAAAAGCGAGTCATTTCTACGAGAATGAAATTGTAATCCGATTCCAACATGAGCCAACGGATCTGGAACTGAAACAAATCTCCAAGGAGATATCAGCCGGAACTCCTCGTAAACTTGGCTATGCTTATATTTTTCGTTCTGATCGAATGGATTATAAAGCTCTTCACACTTATTTTACTGAGAAATGGAACCCTAAATACGCAGAGCCGCATTACATGTATTTAACGAACGGATTTAGTACCAAAACCAGTGTGAAGAATGACAAAACTTCCGATGACCCAACGCTCGAAAAGGCTAATATTCCAAATGACTTACTTTTTTCCCAGTACCAATGGAACCTCCCTGCTATCGAAACAAATCGGGGCTGGAACTTGTCCAAAGGCAGTGAGGACGTCATTATTGCTGTGGTTGACACGGGTGTAGACCTTGATCATACAGATCTGAGTGGACAATTCGTTAAGGGTTATAACGTTGTGAATCCAAAAAAAATGCCTACTGATGATGTGGGGCATGGCACACATGTAGCTGGCATTATCGGCGCATTGGTAAACAACGGAGAAGGTGTAGCAGGTATGAGCTGGTATAACAAAATCATGCCTGTGAAATCGCTGGACGGCAGCGGATCAGGTACAACCTATGCAGTCGCTGAGGGCATTATTTGGGCAACCGACAATGGCGCTAAGGTTATTAACATGAGCTTGGGTAATTATGCGGATTCGCAATTTCTACATGATGCCATTAAATATGCATATGACCGTGACGTCTTGCTTGTAGCCGCTTCGGGAAATGACAATACGGAGCGCCCGGGTTTCCCGGCAGCTTATCCAGAAGTGCTCGCGGTTGGAGCCACCAATCAGGATATGAGCCGAGCCGACTATTCCAACTATGGGGATTATCTCGATGTCACCGCACCAGGTACAAATATCGCCAGCACCTACCCTGGTAATCAGTACGCATCTCTATCCGGTACATCTATGGCAAGTCCGCATGTGGCTGCAATGGCCGGACTCATCCGTTCAATGAATCCTGATCTGACCAACAGGGAAGTGATGGATCTCATGATTTCTCAAGCCATTGATCTTGGTGAAAAAGGGAAAGACAAGTACTACGGTAACGGTCAAGTCGATGTTTTCCGATCCCTGCAGGCTGCCAGCAATCAGAGTGTACCTCTGCAGCTATGGCCGCAACATATCCTCCAGCGGCTACAAGAAGAGCTTCACAGGTTGAGTCCAAGCGATAACAAGTAAAATAAAGCAGCTTCCGCTTTTATAGGGGAAGCTGCTTTTTTAAGTTTTTCTTATTTATTTCTTGTGCCGGGCGCGTGAAACTCGAGCGGGACGTTTCTTCGGCGATCTGCCGGAAACTGTAACGTCTCGTACTACTTCTTCACTTTCCCTGGAGAACGTCCAAACATGATGTTGTACAGGAACACAATGCACCTTATCTACAACTTTAATCGGATGAATGACAGGTACGATTTGTGGTACAAAATGATCTTTAACAATTATGATTGGCTCACATATGATTGGAGACACCGGTGGACAAACGCTTGGGCACGAAAAAACGCGTACCCTCCCGGCAGATCTAAAAAGATCATCCGGAAAAATACGCGTTATAATCATGCATATACCTGGGTGAAACTATAATAACTGTTGCAGTTAGGAAAGCTTACCATAAGCCGGGTTCTGTGCTCTTCGTGGTCATAACGGGAACTACCCTGCCACCATAAGCGACAATCATCTATCTAGGCCGGTCATTACTGAACGGCTCCAGCGACCAACCTGGACGCGCCTCGGGCTAAGGCTGCTTCCTCGAAAGAAGCTACGTCCCATTAGGTCTTGCTCCAAGTGGGGTTTACCAGGAACGAAGTCACCAGCGTTCCTCGGGGTCTCTTACACCTCGGTTCCATCCTTGCCTGTGCCGCGCAAAGCGGCCATCGGCGGTCCATTTCTGTGGCACTATCCTTCAACTCGCGCTGACTGGACGTTATCCAGCACCCTGCCCTATGGAGCCCGGACTTTCCTCTCGCGGCTCTCGCCGCCAGCGATTGTCTGTTAAACTTTCCGGACAACACTTGATAGTATACAAGGTATTCGGAGCGGATACAACCCATAATCGTTAGCATTTCAAGAGGATTGTTCCATTAATGTTGTTAAATCATGACTTTCCACCGCTCTAACCCAGCAATTTCAAGCTTAAATAAAACGGAAAGGCTCTGTGTTAATGCTTGAAGCTACCACCCGGGTATCATAACGATTTTCTTGTAGCTTGCTCTCCATCCATTCCGTTACTTTCAACTTCATAATCTTCTCAGCGTTGTGGCCCGGATCAATAATGGCGAGGCCAGCTGCTAAAGCGTCTTGAGCTGTATGATAATCCACGTCTCCTGTTACCAGGACATCCGCTCCCTTAAACAATACACTATTCACAAAGCTGCCACCCGAGCCGCCTATGACAGCAGCCTTTTTGATCATGCGATTGAGATCCCCTACAACACGGACATGAGGTACATCCAGCTGTTCTTTAACGATGTCCACCATTGCAGCAAGTGTTACCGGTTGACTCAGCTTTCCAACCCGGCCCAAGCCGAGGGATCGGCCTTTTAGATCCATCGGATACAGATCATAAGCCACTTCCTCATAAGGATGGGCTTTGAGCATCGCTTGTACCACCTTGTTACGGATGTTTAGCGGAACAATTGTCTCGATTCGGACTTCATCCACCCGCTCCATTTGCCCCTGCTTACCTATAAATGGATCCGTCCCTTCTCTAGGAATAAAGGTACCAAAGCCCTCAATGTTGAAGCTGCAGTGGCTGTAATTGCCGATCCAACCGGCTCCAGCGTTCAATACCGCATCCAATACTTCTTGATGGTGGCTCTTCGGCACAAATACAACCAGCTTGGATAGCTGCTCTGTATGAACATCATGAATCGGCACTGTGTTTTCCATACCTAGCGCTTCAGCCATCCAATCGTTCATTCCACCTTCCGTCACATCCAGATTAGTGTGGCTTATGTATACGGCAATATCATGTTTAATCAGCTTCTCGTATACCTTACCCATCGGCGTGTCTGTTTGCAGCTGCTTCAACGGGCGGTAAATAATCGCATGGTGGGCAATAATCAGATCTGCCCCCAGTTCGATGGCTTCTTCCACCACTTCTTCATTCACATCCAGTGCGATTAATACGGTCTTGATTTCCTTTTGCAAAGTACCGAGCTGCAGTCCAATCCGGTCATCCGGCATGGCTACATGCTTCGGAGCCAGCTGTTCCATATATTGTATTACAGTTTGTCCTTTAGCAAACATGCCAGCACCTCCTGTATATGTTTAATGTCTGCTGTAATCTCTCGCGATTTCTCCTCTGCTGAGGCCAGTTCAGATTTAGATAAGGAACGGAGAATACTGTTCAGCTTATCTACTTCTGATCTCCACTTGGCATGAAACACAGAAGTCGGTCTCTGTATCAGCCACGGTCCTAACCGAAGCAGCCATTTCGGCGAAAGAACAACGCCTTCATCGAGAATGCGTTCCTTATACAAGGTCTCATTCGTAATGTCGAGGTCAGACTGTCCCTCTGGTACAGCGATAAACACCTCGTAAATCTTACCGTCTTCCTCCAAAATATGCTCGTTAATCAGTAACCAGTCATGCTCCAACAGCCACTGGCGAAGTGTATCTTCACCTACATTCGGCTGAAGCACCAATCTGCTGACACCGCTGAGCTTGTCCAACCCACGATCAAGAATGGAGGCAATTAGTCCTCCTCCCATACCGGCAATGGTTATCACATCCACTTCACCGGGTTCCAATACTTCTAGACCGTCTCCACGGCGTACGGTGATAATCTCCGTTAACCCAACTTCTTTTACCTGTTTGGCAGCTGCCTGATATGGTCCTGCATTCACTTCCCCTGCTACAGCCGAGACGCAGATCCCTGACTGAACGGCTGCTGTTGGCAGAAGTGCATGATCGGAGCCGATATCCGCAAGACGGCTTCCAGGAGGAATATGATCCAATATTAACTGTAATCGATTCGATAATTTCATGATGACACCCACGCAATCCATTTTTTTCGTAATACAAATAACAACACGAACGCTATCAAAGCCTTGATCAGTATCCAGTAAAGCTGATCCTGTGGTGTCTCCCCTCTCAGGAGAATCAGATCAACCTGAGGGATGAACCAAAAGGTTACTCCTACTGCAAACAACGCAGGTGACAGGCGATTAAACTTATAATGCACCAACCAGGTCAGTCCAATTGCAAGCACACTCAGAGGTAACCACCAAAGCTCAACCTCTATCGACGACATCTCGGGAGCAATAAATGCGGATAATTTGGCATACAGAACTGCCCAGCCCAAAAAGCCACAATATTGGAGCAAACTCATGTTTAACCAATACCCTACCAAACACCATATAAAACTGCAAATCAAGATCAGTAATGGCACCCAATATTGGTCATTAACTTCTTGTATATGTATGACAGCTACTCCCATTGCAAGCATCAGAAGACTTCCAGCGGCAGCGCCCATATATCCCCACAAAGTATGACCGTGTTTCCTGAACACTGCAGCAATTCCATAACAGAATGTTGTGACAAAAAAGATGGAAGCAATTTGCAATGACCAGGGAAAAGAGCTAAAATAAAGACCAATAAAACAAATGAAGGAAATAATCCCAAAACAAAGAAACCATAATTTCAAGTTTCTCCCTGATTAGGAGCTTGATTCCATATTAGACGCGACCTTTCGTTTTAGGGCTAAGAAAAAGGACCTTACTGCGATAATTTGCAGAAGGTCCAATGACTTACTCCTATTCCAGAAAATCCTTCAGACGCTTGCTGCGGCTCGGATGGCGGAGTTTACGAAGCGCTTTGGCCTCAATCTGACGTATCCGTTCACGAGTAACACCAAATACTTTGCCGACTTCCTCAAGTGTTCTTGTCCGTCCGTCATCAAGTCCAAAACGAAGACGAAGCACATTTTCCTCACGTTCTGTGAGTGTATCCAGCACATCTTCCAACTGCTCTTTTAGCAGTTCGTAAGCCGCCGCATCGGCAGGTGCCAGAGCTTCCTGATCTTCGATAAAGTCTCCCAAATGGGAATCGTCTTCTTCACCGATTGGTGTCTCTAAGGAAACTGGTTCCTGTGCAATTTTCATAATCTCGCGGACTTTCTCAACGCTCAGCTCCATCTCCGCTGCAATTTCCTCAGGAGACGGCTCACGTCCGAGCTCTTGCAATAGCTGCCTGGATACTCTGATCAATTTGTTGATCGTCTCCACCATGTGAACGGGAATCCGAATGGTACGGGCTTGGTCAGCGATCGCACGTGTAATGGCCTGACGAATCCACCATGTAGCATACGTGCTGAATTTATAACCCTTTTTGTGATCGAATTTCTCGACGGCTTTGATCAGTCCCATATTGCCCTCTTGAATCAAATCCAGGAACAGCATTCCTCGACCGACATAGCGCTTGGCAATACTTACAACGAGACGGAGGTTAGCTTCAGCGAGACGTCGCTTCGCTTCTTCATCCCCATTCTCAATCCGTTTTGCCAATTCCACTTCATCATCTGCAGACAACAATGGTACGCGTCCGATCTCTTTCAAATACATACGCACAGGGTCGTTGATTTTGATACCCGGAGGCAGAGACAAGTCGTCATCAAATCCACCGAAGTCGTCGTTATTGTTCTCATCTTGATCGTCAGATTGGCGGTGACTGGTTTCCTCATCACTCTCGTTATTTACCTCAATCCCCAAATCGCCGAGTTGCTCGTAGAATTCCTCCATTTGCTCGGGATCCTGATCAAAAGGAGACAATTTCTCCATAATATCTTTGTAGCTCAGTACGGATCTCTTTTTACCCTGTTCAATCAACTGATCCTTTACTTGATCCAGTGTAAATTCCGTTTCTAGTTCAGTATGCTGATCATTCGCCATCTTTCGACTCCCTCCTCCCTAGAAACATTCAAGCTGGGCCGTCACTGTCTCTCTAGGGCAATAATCTCACTTGCAATTTGCGCGGCACGCATAAAATCACCGGAACGTTCCGCCTTCATCATTTCTTCCTTTTTCTGATCAATCTGTTTCTGCTTAGGATATTTTAGTACTTCACGTATGCAATCATCGAGTACTTGAATATTCCAGTCCGTAGGATTATCCATCATGGAAATAGAGCTAACCGTCATCTCAAGCCGATCATCATGAAGCGATGACATGAACCGGCTGATATCCGGTGGTTTGTCCTGTGCGTAATAAGCATATAGATAAGCAGCAATCGCTGCATGATCATTAATATTAAACGCTTCTCCAAGATTATCGCCCACATAACGGGCTGCCTCAGCATCCTGAAGCATCAGAGACAATAACCGCCGTTCTGCAGCATGATACGCCGGCAGTAGCGTTGGAGCGGAAATCTGCCCTTTTTTATGCCTACCATTATTCCACCTTTTTTCCTTATTATCCCCACTGTCCATCTTTTTTTGTAACGATTGTCTCAACAGATTGCAATCCTGCTTGAGACTTTCATAAGAAAGGTTAAGTTCTGAAGATAACTCCCTCAAATAAACTTCGCGTTCGGTTGAAGAATTCAGGACGGCAATGATCGGAAGTGCTTCCTTCGCATACGATATCTTGCCTTCTTCTTCTAGCAGTATATGGTTTTTTTTCAGATATATAAGTTTAAATTTCGTGGTCGAAACGGCTGACTCCACCACATGTCTGAACCGCTCCGTACCATACTTGCGGAAGTAGTCATCTGGATCCAATCCGTCACTCATAACCGAAATTCTTACTCTGAGGCCGGCATTTTCAAGCAGTGGTATGACTTTCATTGCAGCAGCCAACCCAGCTTTATCTCCGTCATAAGTTACAACGACTTCTTCTGCCATGGACTTCATAAGTGCTGCCTGGTTCTCTGTCAGAGAAGTCCCCATCGTTGCCACTACATTGTGAAAACCCGCTTCCCAGGTAGATATAACGTCGCCGTAACCTTCGCATAATACGATCTGACGCAATTTGCGTATGGACGTCTTGGCCTGGTTCAGGTTGTACAAAGTGCGGCTCTTGTTAAACAACAAGCTCTCCGGGGAATTCAGGTACTTAGGCTGTCCCTCCCCTAAGATCCGGCCGGCAAAAGCAATCACTCTGCCATTCCGGTCATGTATCGGGAACATTACCCTTCCTCTGAATTTATCCAGGTAACCCTCACTCTCATGTCTTGCGGACAGCAGCCCGCCTTTCTCCATCTCTTTCAAATCAAAGGTTCGCTTACTCAAAAATTGAACCAGTGTGTCCCATCGGTCGGGTGCAAAACCAATTTGGAATTGATCTATAATTTTGTCATTCATACCGCGTGAGCGTAAGTAAGCCATCGCTTCCTTGCCGTGCTCTGTATTTTTCAAAAGAAAATGATACAGCTTGGCAGTCAACTCATAAGCCTCATATAAACGCTCCTTCTCCGGATTGCGCGGGATGACTGGACCACCCTGACCTTCCGGTAAGGCGATGTCATTCTCTTCTGCCATGGTCTTTACAGCTTCGGGAAAGGAAAATCCTTCGATTTCCATTCTAAATTTAATGGCATTACCGCCTTTGCCGCAGCCATAGCAGTAAAAGATTTGGCGCTCCGGTGTAACCGTAAAGGAAGGGGTCTTCTCTGAATGGAAGGGGCATAAACCCTTCATGTATTTCCCCTGTTTGGTAAGATGCACGTACTTGCTGACCGTGTCGACAATATCGCTTCGGGCTAGTACTGCCTCGATGACCTCATCCGATATATTTCCTTGACCGGTACTCATCCCAACCACCTTCATCTCTTTAGCACGTAAATAGTATTCGCTATGAGTGTTCGTTCTCCTGCAATTTCTGCAAAAGTTTTGTCAGTTTATGTTGAAAAATTCTCCGGTCCTCATCCATCATTTTCTTGGGGCCTTTGCCGTAATGCCCCGCTTTTCTCGCCTTGGCTTGGTGATGCCTGGAATCAAGCAAAAAATCGATATCCTGATCACTGAATATCCGTCCACGAAACGACAGCACTTGACAGGATTTTGATAAGGCCAGTGCAGCCAATCCATAATCCTGCGTAACGACAATATCACCGCGCGCTATGTGGTTGGCAATGTACAAGTCGGCACTCTGATCACTGCGATCCACCTGAACGGTCTGGATTCCCTCCTCTTCACGGAGCAGATGATCGTAGGAGGATACCAGCAGGACAGGAACGTGGAACGCTCTGGCTGTCTCGGCGATTTCTTTCTTAACAGGGCAGGCATCACCATCTACAACGATGTGTATTGGACGTGTTAACGTCATGGGCATCACCGGATTTCGAATTAATAATATCGCTATATATATTATATACGTCTTATAAGGATTAAAATCCTTCTTCTTGAACTCTATATAAGGCAATCCTCTTTTTTCCAATGGGGCCAAGGAATAACGAAAGCGGCCGCCCTCTCATAAAGGCCCCGCTTTCGTCAATTAACACATTCAATCTTCAGTTCTGCTCCATTAGCTATTACTGGAAATCAAGCAAGACTTAGCAGTCATACTGCAACTACCACACCAGTTTGGCAAAATCAGCATAACGCTTCAAATCTCTGTCTATACCGGACAGGAGAGCCAAGCGGTTTGCCTTTACTGCTTCATCCTCGGCCATAACCATAACGGAATCAAAGAATCCCGTGATTCGCTCCTTAAGTCCGCTGAGCAGGGACAAGGCACGCTCACCGTTTGACTCTGTCATAGCGACCTCATATGGCTGACGGATTGCCAGCCATGCCTCGTGAAGCTTGCTCTCTTCTGCTTCTGTGAACAAACCTGGATTAACGGCAATTTTTCCGGCTTTAGCAGCCAAATTGCTTACCCGGTTAAAGGATTCCACAATGGTTTTGAAATCGTCTGTGCTATTGATTGCATCCATAAGTGCATTCCCACGTGATACAACCGAAACGACATTATCAAATCCCGCCGAGATAACGGCATCCACGACATCATATCTTTGTTCCTCAGACAAAAGCTTCTTAACACGCAGATTGAAGAATTCATAAAGATCTTTGCGTATTTCATCGCTTGAGCGTTTCAGCACACGAATATCTTCATGGACAGAAAGGGCAATTCCAAACACATCGGACAACGTAACAGGCAGTTTGTGCTCCAGAATAATCTGTACAATTCCCTGTGCTTGACGGCGCAGAGCATATGGATCTTGAGAACCTGTAGGAATGATACCTATCGAGAAGCAGCCTACAATCGTATCGATTTTATCGGCTATGCTAATGATTGATCCTACGTGAGTGGAAGGCACAGCATCTCCTGCAAAGCGCGGTTGATAATGCTCAAACACGGCTTTCGCTACGCTCTCCTTCTCTCCAGCCTTACGCGCATAGTCTTCACCCATAACACCTTGGAGTTCAGGAAACTCATAAACCATTTGGGTTACCAGATCAAATTTGCAAATATCTGCAGCACGGCTGACCGAGTCGGCTGCCTCCGCAGGTACAGCCAATTTTACAGCAAGGCTGTCGGCTATGCGGCCGATCCGGCGGACTTTATCACCGATCGTTCCCAGCTCCTCATGGAACACGATGCTTTCAAGCTTGGAGAGAGCCTCCTTAATTTGCAGCTTCTGATCCTCTTCGTAGAAAAACTTGGCGTCAGACAAGCGGGCACGCAGTACCTTTTCATTCCCCTTAGCAATAACGTCAAGGGAACGGCTGTCACCGCTGCGGACTGTAACAAAGTACGGAAGCAGCTGGCCTTGTTTATTTAGAACAGGGAAGTAACGCTGATGCTCGCGCATGGACGTAATGAGAACATCCTGCGGAATTTGAAGGAACGATGGATCGAAAGTACCGAACAGTACCGTCGGCGTTTCAACCAAGAACAGAACTTCTTCCAGCAAATCTTCCTTTACGGCTATATTCCAATCTTTTTCCTGAGCGAGAGCGTTGATTTGGGATACGATCATCTCTTGACGTTCCTTTACATCAACGATGACATGCTGACCTCTAAGCACATCCACATAAGCCGAAGCTTCCGGAATGACGGCTTCGCCGCCAAGGAATCGGTGGCCTCTCGTTACATTGCCGGACTTTACTCCCGTAATCTCCATGTCAATCACATCAGAACCGAGCAGCGCGACAATCCACTTGATAGGACGGACGAATTTGAATTCATATTGGCCCCATCTCATGTTCTTAGGGAATGTCATCGAGGTGAGAATGCCGTTCAATCCTTCAGCCAAAATCTCAGAGGTCTTCACGCCGATACTGTTCTTCGTTACGTAGATATACTCAACGCCTCCCAGCTCCTTAAACGTAAAGCTGTCGGGTTCAACACCCTGGCTGCGCGCAAAACCAAGTGCCGCTTTGCTCCAATTTTCGTTCTCATCCAGCGCAATCTTACGCGAAGGTCCTTTGACTTCCTCACTAACGTCCGTCTGTTTCTCCGCTACATCCTTTACAAGTACAGCCAGTCGGCGCGGCGTCGCATACGACTTCACTTCACCGAATGCAACCCGGGATGCTTCTAACCACTTGACCGTTCTATCTTCCAGCTGCTCCATCGCCGTACGTAGAAAACGCGCAGGTACTTCTTCCAGTCCGATTTCAAACAATAAATCCTTAGCCACGATCAGCGCCTCCTTTCTTAATCAGCGGGAATCCAAGCTTTTCACGTTCTTCCAAATAAGTAGCTGCCACTTGGCGGGCCAGATTCCGGACACGCATAATGTAACCCGTTCTCTCCGTCACACTGATCGCGCCACGGGCATCAAGCAGGTTGAACGTATGAGAACATTTCAAAACATAGTCGTATGCCGGAAACACCAAATGCTGGCTCATCGCCTTGTTGGCCTCTTCCTCATACATGTTGAACAGCGTGAACAGCATCTTCACATCGGATACCTCAAAGGTATACTTGGAATGCTCAAATTCCGGTTGCTTGAACACGTCACCATACGTAATTCCGTCAACCCATTCCAGATCAAACACATTTTCTTTGTCCTGGATATAGGATGCCAAGCGTTCCATACCGTAAGTGATTTCCACAGCTACCGGGTTCGCGTCTATGCCTCCGACCTGCTGGAAGTACGTAAATTGTGTAATTTCCATACCATCAAGCCATACTTCCCAGCCAAGCCCCCAAGCGCCCAGCGTTGGCGCTTCCCAGTTATCCTCTACAAAGCGGATATCATGATCCAGCGGTTCAATACCGAGACGCTTCAAACTTTCCAGGTAGAGCTCTTGGATATTGTCCGGAGACGGCTTGATGATGACCTGGAACTGATGATGCTGGTACAATCGGTTTGGATTTTCTCCGTATCGTCCATCCGCCGGGCGGCGGGAAGGCTCCACATAAGCTACATTCCACGGCTCCGGTCCAATTGATCGCAGGTAGGTCATCGGATTCATTGTTCCTGCGCCTTTTTCCGTGTCGTACGGTTGTACGATAATACAATTCTGTTCCGCCCAAAATTGCTGCAGCGTCAAAATCATTTGCTGAAAATTCATGACATTTAGCTCCTTCACACCGTTTTTAAATCCTATTTCGTCTCTGTATTCGCTCTGCACAACAAAAAAGCTCTCGCCCTATGTCTGTTGTACAGACATAGGGACGAGAGCTGTAGCTTCCCGCGGTTCCACCCTACTTGGTCCCAATAAGGACCCACTTTATCACGTACAGCATGCTCCCGGAGGCCATGTTCATGGATTTCTTCCGCCGGACTCCCACTATCACCAGCTCGCTGTAAAAATTGGACCAAAACCCATTACTTTTCCGTTCAACGCATGTCAATATTCAAATTAGAAACTTTAACATATGATACCTAATTTTTTTCCGGACGTCAAATGTCGTATTTGTCCATTTGATCGAGAAAGTTTTGCGACTTTAACCGTAAACCGAGCTGCATATCCATCAGCGCTCTCATGATCGCTTTAAGTTCTGCCTTGGTGGTGTCCTTTACATCAATATTACCCAGCCTTCTGAGATCAAGTCGAGCAAACACCCGAAGCAGCTTCAACGTCTTGGGAGATACGGACATAGCCGGAGGGTCCAGATGCTTGCAGCGCCGGCACAGAACACCTCCAAGCCTTGGACTGACTAACATCTCTTCGTCAGCCCTCTCCTGACCGCAAGAGATGCAGACGTCCAATTCCGGGCCATAACCGGCTGCCTGTAGTATTTTCATTTCGTACAGATTGATTATTATTTGTATATCCTTATCTTCCTGAAGTGCCGTAAGACAAGCTTTCAACTGATGAAACCAAAAAGCACCCGTCTCCTCATCCTGAAGCACCCGATCAAGCAGCTCGCAGGCATATGAGGAGTAGGCAGCTTTCATGAGATCCTCCCGGAGAATGTGATGAGACTCAATAATCTCTCCGGTATTTAATGTTCCAAGCCCGGTTCCATTCCTAAAAAACACGTATTCTCCATAAGTGAAGGGCTGTGTCAGAGCAGCATGACGGCTCTTTATTTTCTTCGCTCCACGGACCAGAACCCCTACTTTGCCTGATTTTTCGGTGCAAAGTGTAATGATCTTGTTCCCTTCACCGTAGTCCATGCTGCGGATGACGATCCCTTCCGCCCTGTGTAGCATGCCTTATCCCCCAACCATTCCTGAAGCAGCCAAATATCATTCGTTCTCTTCATATTCTACAGCCTCTTCTTCTGCGGTCGTGCTTGCGAGTTCCGTACTGCCATCGGACTCCTTATACAACAAATAAGCATCGACATCTCCAGTCATTGCAAAATACTTCCACGAAAAATCTCGCATTCGTATTCATCCTTTCTTCGGAAATGGCGTCTGCATCTACAAGAATAGGATGTGCTTTGACACTGGATTTATGATTTGCAATTGTTGGCAGGAGTCCAAGTACGATAACAGCAGCTCAATTATAATCATGACACGCACTCAATATACTGAGTATGATTATTTTCCGCGATGAAACCCGAGATCCCGAAGAACGCGCTCTTGGTTACGCCAGTCTTTTTTAACTTTCACCCACAACTCAAGGAAAATTTTGGAGCCAAGCAATCGCTGGATGTCCTGACGTGCCTGTCGGCCAACTTCCTTCAACAATGAGCCTTGCTTTCCGATAATAATTCCTTTTTGAGAATCACGCTCCACAAAAATAACAGCAGATATATGAACCGTTCCATTCTCCTCCACACGCATATCTTCAATGGTGACAGCAATAGAATGAGGTACCTCTTCCCGGGTCATATGCAGTATTTTCTCGCGAATCAATTCGGCGCAGACGAACTGCTCCGGATGATCCGTTACCTGATCCTCAGGATAATACTGTGGGCCCGGTGGTAAATACTTCTGGATCTGATCCAGCAGTGTATTTACATTGTTGCCCATTTTGGCCGAGATCGGTACAATTTCCGCAAAATCAAGCAGCTTCCGATATTCTTCAATTAGCGGCAGCAGAGCCGTCGGTTCAATTTTATCAATTTTGTTCATGACGAGAATTACCGGTGTACGGATCTGCTTCAGCTGCTCGGCGATAAAGCGGTCACCCCCGCCAAAGCCTTCTGAAGCATCCACCAGGAACAGCACTGCCTCCACCTCGCCCAATGTTCCAAGCGCGGTCTGATTCATATAGTCCCCGAGTTTAGATTGGCGTTTATGAATCCCGGGTGTGTCCAAAAATACGACCTGTGAATCGTTTGTCGTATATACCCCGTGTATTTTATTGCGAGTTGTCTGTGGCTTATCCGACATGATGGCGATCTTCTGACCAATCACCTGATTCATAAGCGTCGATTTACCGACGTTGGGCCGACCGATAATAGCTACAAAACCCGATTTAAACGTTTTTTTCTGCATATATTCCTCCGCGATAGTTCCTCTATTGTTTCTGCAGCTTGTATTGCGAGTTACTAGTATTACATGTTACTTAGATTCCAAATTCCAAGGACCAAACGCCCCAGGCAGCAGTTCCCCCACAGTCGTCTCCTGGATATCGCCCTTCATATTGCCCAGGATAACCTTCATGTCAGGCTTGCACAACTCCACCAGCACCTGCCGGCATACGCCGCATGGAGCACAAGGTCCTTCGGTATCCCCTACCACGGCAATCGCTTGGAAGCTACCTGGCTTATGTCCGTCAGCAATCGCCCGAAACAGTGCGGTTCGCTCTGCGCAGTTTGTCGGTCCGTAAGCTGCGTTTTCAACATTGCAGCCATGGTGAACTTCACCGTTAATATCCAACAGAGCCGCGCCAACACCGAAATTCGAATAAGGAATGTAGGCCCGCGCGCGTGCCTTAATCGCTTCCTGCATCAATGCTCTTGTGTCCATGACAATCCCTCCTGAGAATCGAAATCGTTGTTCTATACCCATTATTGTGAATGATCAAAACCGCTGCCGATAGATCCAATCCAGGATATGATCGGCTCATAAAATACCATGATCCCGACAACTACAGCAAACAGAGCGGTAATCAACACCGCCCCTGCGGCTGTATCCTTGGCAATACGGGCCAAGGGATGAACGTTAGGAGATACCAAGTCAACCACAGCTTCCACCGCTGTATTTATCAATTCCGCCGTAATAACTAAGGTTACGGCAAGCCCCAGAAACAACCAACGTACTGGTGTCAGCCCCAACAGAGCCGCGGCTGTAAATACTACAACAGCAGCTGCTGTATGAATCTTCATGTTTCTTTCGGCTTTAAAGGCGTGAATGATGCCTTGAACTGCATAATTGAAGGTGGACCGTAGGGAAGACCTTTGCGGTTTCACTAACGGGTCAACCCCACTTCAGCTAGAACCGCTTCTTGTTTCCCCATCATAACGGCTTCACTTGCCTCATCCTGATGATCGTACCCTAGCAAATGCAAGAAGCCATGAACGAACAGAAAGCCTAGCTCACGTTCCAGTGAATGGCCGTATTCCTCACTTTGTAGCTTAGCCCGCGGAACAGAGATAATAATATCTCCCAGTACATCAGGCACGTCTCCGAGCTCATTTTCGTCATCCAGTTCGTAAATGATCTGAAGCTCTTCGTCCGTCTCCTCATTCATAGCAAAAGATAGAACATCTGTCGGCCGGTCAATTCCACGGTATTCCTTATTCAGTTCATGAATCTGACCGTCGTCAACAAAGGTGAGGTCTACCTCACCTTCTGTTATCCCTTCGACCGTTCCAGCTTGTTGCAGAATCCGTTCGAGAAGAGAGATCAGTTCATCAGAAATGACAAAATCCTCTTGTTCATTGTTCCATACCAGCTGCAGACTCATCCTCAAATGCTCCTTCTTTTGTCTTCTTTGGAGTCCGAATTTCCGGAATCCGCCGGTTCTTGTTGTTTTGGCAAACTGTCCTGCTTCGGCTTCTTAATCTCCTCTGGATATTCAATCCGGGAGTGGAAAATACCCATGACGGTTTCCTTCAACGTCTTGGCAATAATATCGAGTTCTTTCATCGTCAGATCGCACTCATTAAATTGATGGTCATCCAAACGGCTTTTAATGATCTTCTCGATCATTGATTCCACTTGATCCACCGTTGGCTTTCGCAGAGAACGAACTGCGGCCTCTACACTGTCAGCAATTCCAACAACGGCCGCTTCTTTAGACTGTGCCTTCGGTCCCGGATAGCGGAAATCATCCTCAGTGAAATCTGGTTCAATTCCCTGCTCCTCAGCCTGCCGAAGTGCCTTGTGGTAAAAAAAGTGTAAAAACGTTGTCCCATGATGCTGTTCTGCAATATCACGGATCGGCTTAGGTAGCTGATAATCCTTTTGCATTTCCACGCCATCCCGAGCATGAGCCACAATAATTGACTTGCTCAGCTTGGGATCAATGGAATCATGAGGATTTTCCATGTTGTTCTGGTTCTCAATAAAGTAAATAGGACGCTTTGTTTTGCCGACATCATGATAATAGGATCCCACTCGGCATAACAATCCGTCAGCCCCGATTGCTTCAGCCGCTGCTTCTGACAGGTTACCAACCATAACACTGTGGTGATAGGTTCCTGGCGTTTCCGTCAGCAACTTTCGAAGTAGCGGATGGTTCGGGTTCGACAGCTCCACAAGCTTAAGCGGCGAAAGAATACCAAAGGTAACCTCGAAGAACGGCATCAGACCAATAACGAGCACGGCTGTCAGAATGCCGCCGGCAATCGCAAACGCTAAAGCATATAAAGATTCTACTCTAGTCCAAGAGGAATCCTGAATCAGCATCATGATCAGAACCGACATTGCCCCGAACAGTGAGACCATAATCCCACCCTTAAGCAAGGTGGAACGCTGACTAGCCCGGTGAATCGAAAAGATTGCCACACAGGATGTCACTATGGCAAAAAATCCGAAGCTGAAATCGAACACTTCACCTTTGTCCACATTCAGTATGACACTCGCCATAATACTGAATATGATCGCACTAAAGTAAGCCAAATGCATGTCCAAAAGCAGTGTCACCAGTATAACCCCGATCGCAACCGGCGCTAAATAACCGATGTACGTACGCGCCTCACTTTGCAGAACTCCAGCCAGATGCATAGAGATTAGCGTAATGACATAGATCAGCACCATCATAAGAACTTGGGAATTATTATACTTGAACATATTCATATCCGACTGACGGATAAACATCAGGATTCCAAGTGATAGCAAGATGGAAAACAGCAGAATGCCCAGCTCAGGCCAATAGTTAACCTCATCCTTGAGCAGCCCGTTTTTACCGAGCAGTTCATACAGCTCAGGCGTTATAAGTTGACCCTTCTCAACAAGAACATCACCTTGCTTGATAAACACAGGCGGCGTATTTTCCCGTTCCGCAACCTTGGCTTCCTTGGTAGCCACTTCGTTATAAAACTTGTTGGCCGTGATGGATGCACGTGCAAGTTCCTGAACAACTTCTCTTGAAGTTCGGTCATTGAGCTTGCTAGCACTAACAAGCTCAGCTACCTTAGCTCTGGCTGTCTGCGCATCCACAATCTCATTCATCAGACGTGATACGATATCCCTCGCTACCGACTTTATCTGGGTTATATCATCAGGATTTAGCCTCGGAATTTTGATAAATGTCTCTTCCGGTATGCGGTAAGCCTGTTGATCAATAACCTTCTTCATTTCTTCAAGCAGCTCGGGTGGATACGTTTCGGTGCCTTTGTTGCTTGCAATAAAGTTACTCACGAAATCATCAACGCGCTGCGGGATTTCCTGCCGGTAGATCGCGATCTTGTCCTGCACGGAAACCTCATCCTGATTCAAACGGTCAATGCGCTCAAACAGTTGGGTAACCAACACATCATTGCGCAGCGGTATATATGTATATATGGGCTGTACCCGCTCGGCTGCCTCTTCCTGGGCTTTCAGAGTCGCCTTGTTGTCCTCAATTTGCACAGGGGCAGCAATGCTCTTCTCACTGCGCGTACCAACCTGAATATCATAACGTTCAGGGAGCAGCTTTACCGAGAGACTGATATAAAAGAGTAGCGCAAGCAATAAAAACAGAATATAGCGTGTCGCCACGCTATATTTCCAACCGTAGTTTTTAACAGATATGGACTTGTCTGTCGATGGTTCTTTGGAGGCCATAGCGACAATCCCCTTTAATCTTGGTTTTCTGCAGCTTTGTCATATGCAACGATGATTTTTTGTACTAAAGAGTGCCGTACAACGTCCTGCTCCGCAAAGTAGACGAATCCGATATCATCAATCTCGTTCAGGATGGTTTTCGCTTCGACCAAACCTGATTTTTTACCCCTTGGCAGGTCAATCTGGGTTACGTCTCCCGTTATGACCATTTTTGATCCAAAACCGAGCCGTGTCAAAAACATCTTCATCTGCTCAGGCGTCGTATTCTGAGCTTCATCCAAAATAATAAATGAATCGTCCAGCGTCCGTCCCCGCATATAAGCAAGCGGCGCAATCTCAATCAGCCCTCTTTCAAGAGCTTTCACTACTTGATCCGGTCCCATAACATCGTGCAGCGCATCATATAGGGGTCTTAGATATGGATCGACCTTTTCCTGAAGATCGCCTGGAAGAAAACCAAGGCTTTCACCAGCTTCGACTGCCGGGCGAGTAAGAATAATCCGTTTCACCGTGCCTTCCTTAAGCGCAGTTACTGCCAATACTACAGCAAGGTAGGTTTTCCCTGTACCTGCCGGTCCGATGCCAAACACGACATCTTTTTTCTTAATACTGGTAACGTAATGTTTCTGTCCGATCGTCTTCACTCGAATCGGTTTACCCCGGAACGTCGTCGTGATCTCACCTTTATACAGATCCAACAGCTGATCAGCACGCAGATCCTTTGCCAAATCAACCGCATAAAGGACATCTCTCTCGGTCAGGATATAGCCATTGCGAACAAGCTGAAGCAGAACATCAAACAGCTGCTGAAGACTTTCCACATGACGCTGCTCACCGGAGATATTGATAATGGCTTCTCTTGAAGCGATCCTGGCGGGAATTTCCGATTCGATAATCTTTAAAAAAGAATCCTGCGGTCCGAACAAAGAGAGTCCTTCAGACGCGCTTTGCAAATAAATCTGAATGCTGGTCGTTTGCTGTGACAAATTAGCCTCATTCTCCTTGATTGTATACTATGGGAAGTTCTTTTGCGATGGTCTCTTCCACCTCAAAAAGTACTTTCATATAAACTTTACCATTCTCTTTCTTATCATGCAAAATTTTTTGGCTCACCAGCCTGGTTTCTGAACCGTATTTAGCCAAAATATCCCGATATGCGCCCTCTAATCCTTCTTTCTTGGCTTCTTCCTCTGTCACAGTTTGACTGCTCTCACTTACCTCCATCACCTTTTCGGTCATCCAGCCGATCGGAAGTGCTCGCGAGCGCCATGTTAGCGGATCATACATTGTCAGCGTCTCATGTTTCTCGAACGGAACATCCCCGTACCCCCACAACTGAACAGCACGATTTCCAAGGACCAAGTAAGACTTTTTGGATGCTTCACCGGTATATATTTTCCGTTTTTTCACAAGGGGCACTTCGATCTGATATTCATGCCATACAAGCCCCTTCACTTCCCCTTTAGCAACAACGGATTTCGCATTCTCCTCATCCCCTAAAATACCCGAAATCAAGATATCTCCTTTCTTCACCCGAGAATTGATCTGAACCTTCGGGATACCCTTCTCTGCGTAAATATGAGTAATCACGGCATCACTGGTGCTTACAAGATGCCGCGGGCTTAACAGCTCAGGCTTTTTGGGAACCGATGCCTCGACAACCTGAATCCGGATGCTCGTACCATTTCTCTCCACACCAACCCACGAGGTTCCGGGTAAACGGGTCGTCAGATTAGTAGAAAGCTTGTCCAGTGATTTCAGTCTGAAAATCCATTGATAAGGGTATAACCCTTCCTGTTTCGCTACCTCCAGTACGTCCTCGGAAGCTATGGTCTTATTCCCTTCTACACTCACGTTCCATACCATAGAGGATAAAACCATAAGGATCGCAAAAAACATGACCACTCCAACCACAAACACTTTGCGTTTCAGCAACCGTAAAGCACGGAACGGCAAGCCGTACCGTTCAAGGATGCGAGTTCTGCAGCCTGTCCGCTTTAACAAAGGGCGCAGCCCCTTGAAATCGATAAGTAGCAGTTTGAACTCTGCGGAATGCGTCCCTGTTGGTCTTACATCCCAAACCGGAGTTCCCGCCTCCGCCAATGCATTAATAAATGCTTCTACATGCTCCCCACGCACCGTAAGCTTTAAATAACCACGTAAAAATATCATTGTCGGTATGTTCACGGTCTCTCCCCCGTTCCTATGTATTGGATATTATTAATCGTGCCTTCAATCGTTACTTCACTACTCTGAATTGCTCGGATGGAGAGACCAGATCCCGTTATTTCCATAGAGCCCTGGTTAAGAGACAATATAAGCTTATCCGCGGAAAAATGGCGGACACCGCGGTGGTTTTCGATATGCAGCTCTTTATTGCCGATCAGGGTCAACCGCGGCAAGTCGAACAATAGATCCTGCGGCAAGTCGAGCATTTCCTGAGTCCATTTTTGCAGCTTGCGGCTGATGCGGGACATATGAAGGCCTTCCCCCCTTCCTGTACTGTACACCTTATGAGCAGTAAGCCCTTTTTATGCAAGTTGAACGGCTTCTCGAACCGTTGAAATGGAAGATATTCATACACGCTTTCAGCGAACACGTGGGTAGGCGCTCAAAGATTTTAGGTTAATTCCAATGCAAAAAAGACCGCTTTCGTCAATGACGAAAGCGGTCTTCGTGTTCATACTTTTATTGCCGTCTAATATCCTCAGATTCCCCTAATGACGGCGTCCCATAGGTCTTTTGGAGCGGGGAGGCCCCAGAATTTCGGACCAAATAACTCCTTTTCTAGCCTGATCAGCAAGATTCGACTCATTTCGCTGCGATTTACCACCGGTATCTGTAACCTCAACCAATGATTCTGGTATGTGTGAGGTCATTCTATCCAGTTGTTTATGGATCTGGTCCAGCTCTGCCTGCATGTTTCGCTTGCGCTGCTCCATGCTGTCTCTGGCCGTGTGAGGATCATCCAATTCCGACAGAACATCATACCGAGATTCAAAATCAGCAGAAGACTCGTAAGTTCTCTCCCGTTCTTCGTAGTACGTGTTAAACTCCTCATTTTCATCGTCATCGAACTGATCGTTTGACCGCTTATCGGCTGCCTGACCCGTCGGAACTTCTGTACCGGGCCGCGACTGAACGCGCCGAACCTGCTGTCCTGGGCGTGCTGCCTTAGCTGATCTTGGCCCCTGTTCGGCTGAATCCCCCCCTCCTCCGAAGGTAGGCATCCGGTTCGGCTTGTTTTCATTACTGCCCTTGCCTAATTTACCAAGCGAGGAGAGGATAAAGAAAACAATAACCGCCACGATGTATATATTATCAAGAATCCATTCCATCAGTGGCTCGCCTCATCTCTACTTGTTATTTTTAGGAGTGTCCGGTCCGTCCGAATTCTCGCTCATCTTGCCAAGGGAACCTCTCATTTGGGTATCCGCTTCAATATTTTTAAGATTCATATAATCCATAACACCAAGTTTGCCGCTTCTAAGTGCTTCAGCCATAGCCAAAGGTACTTGGGATTCGGATTCAACCACGCGCGCTCTCATTTCCACAACTTTTGCTTTCATTTCCTGCTCTTGCGCAACAGCCATTGCACGACGCTCTTCCGCTTTTGCCTGAGCAATCCGCTTATCGGCTTCAGCTTGCTCGGTTTGCAGGTAAGCACCAATGTTCTTGCCTACATCTACGTCCGCGATGTCAATTGACAGAATTTCGAATGCTGTACCAGCATCCAGCCCTTTGGACAGAACAGTTCTAGAAATAAGATCTGGATTCTCTAATACGTCTTTATGAGACGCTGAGGAACCAACCGTAGTAACGATACCTTCACCGACACGGGCAATAATTGTCTCTTCACCCGCACCACCGACGAGGCGATCGATATTCGCGCGAACGGTAACCCGAGCTTTAACTTTCACTTCAATACCGTCTTTGGCAACAGCCGCAACGGTAGGCGTCTCGATAACACGAGGGTTTACACTCATCTGTACGGCTTGAAGCACGTCACGTCCTGCGAGGTCAATCGCAGCAGCACGTTCGAATTCAAGCGGAATGTTTGCACGCTGCGCTGCGATCAGCGCATTAACAACGCGGTCCACGTTACCTCCCGCCAAGTAGTGACTTTCCAGCTGGTTAATATTCAATCCCAAACCGGCTTTCGTTGCCTTGATGAGCGGATTCACGATACGACTTGGGGTTACACGACGCAGTCGCATGGCCACCAGCGTAATAATTCCGACACGAACACCGGAAGCAATAGCCGAGATCCAGAGCATCAGCGGGAAGAAGCTGAAAAACACGCTCAGTACGATGATCGCTACGACCCCGATCAGTAGAATGGTAATTAAAGAACTATCCATCTAACACATCATCCTCCATACTAAATATTTGTTATGTCCATCTTACCAAATAAAGCAGGTTAATCAACTAAATACCTATTTTTACTACTGTCTTACTCCATTGTTTCTTCAACTACAATCCGGGTTCCGTCGGTTTTCACGACACGAACAGGACGGCCGGAATCAATAAAACTTCCATCAGTAACCACATCAATGCGGTGTCCGTCAAGCTCAACTGTTCCGGATGGCCGAAGTGGTGTAATACTTCTACCGACAAGTCCAATCAGCACATCCCGATCCTGTACAGGAATGTATCCCTGCTCCTTCGTGAGGCTTTCACTTAATATGAATTTCTTCCATATTCCCCGCTCTTTAAACACCAGTGCAACAACTACAATGGCTACCAGCGCGCAGGCAACTGCTATTCCCAAAGAAAGCGCCACATGTGATGTACTGTATGCCGCGCGTACTACGCCAAAGATCAGGCTGCCTGAACCAACAACCCCCAATATACCAAAGCTTGGCACAAACAGTTCCATCACAAGCAGGCCGATACCGATAATAAACAGCAGCCAGGTTTCCGATCCAGCAAATCCGGCAACAGAGTTACCAAAGAAATAGAGCACGAAAGCTGCCGTACCCAATATACCAGGTACTCCGAAGCCAGGTACTATGACTTCAATGATAACCCCGGCGATACCTATAAAGAGCAAGAGTGTCATCACGACAGGGTGCGTCAGAAACGTTGCCAGCTTCTCTGAGAAGGTTTGTTCCATATGAAACAGATCATTTGTAGAATAACCCATCCATTCAATGACCTCATTCGTGCTGTCGGCTTTCTTATCCGCATAACCCACCTTTAAAGCTTCGTCTGCCGATAGTGCAATAATCTCGCCCGACTTTTTGGTCTTTCCGATTTCAGGCATTTCCACCTTCATATTAATATCAGCCATTCCCTCGGCGATATCGGTTTTACGTCCATTAGCCTCTGCAGCACTCGCCATCTTGCTCTTCCACCAGGCGACCATCTTGGCGTCTTCAACACGATTACCCCTACCGTCTACCATATACGCGGCACCAATCATACTTCCCGGTGCCATTGCAATCTTATCCGCGTTAAGTGCAATGTAACTTCCGGCCGATGCAGCATCCCCACGAACATAAGCAACTGTAGGAATTTTAGTGCTCTTTATCAAATTGGCAATTTCGCCAGCTTGATCCACGCGACCGCCAGGCGTATTAATCTCAAGCACGATTAATCCCGCTTCCATCTCTTCGGCTTCTTTGAAACCTCGTTCCATGAAGCTGGTCAATCCACGCTCGATCTTCTGCTCAACCGGGATGACATACACTGAACCAATGTTAGCGGCCGCAGCTGACTTTACAGGAATGACGTACATACCCACAGACATTAGTATCAGTGTTAGTACTCCTGCAAACGCCCAAAAGCGCCTACCCCAAAATTCTCCCTTACCCATTATATCCCCCTCCTTTACGACATATTATGTCAGTAATACGCATATACCGATATTATAACCGATGCGAACCACCTCGGGATAACTTATGTATCAGCATCCCGACTTATGGTAGTTACTACGAATAAACTTGTATTCGGTTTCAAAATTTATGAGTGTATATACGAAAAAACACCCCTTGATAAATCAAGGAGTGTTCCGCTTATGTTGTTACAGAAATTGTTGAACAACTTGGTTGACAAGCTTTCCGTCTGCACGCCCTTTAACTTTCGGCATGAGAGCGCTCATTACTTTACCCATCTCGGCTTTTGAAGAAGCACCGGTTTCCTGGATGGTCTGCTGTACAATGACTTTAATTTCTTCTTCAGAAAGCTGTTCCGGGAGGTAGGCGCTAAGAAAATCAATTTCTGCTTTCGCATTTGCGACAAGATCGTCACGACCTGCTTTTTCAAAATCTTGGAGGGCATCTTTGCGCTGTTTGATCTCACGACTAATAATATCAAGCACTTCGTTGTCATCCAAACTTCTTTTCAAATCTATTTCAAGATTTTTAATCGTCGAACGAACCATTCGAATATTGGAGAGTTTGAACTTGTCCTTACTCTTCATCGCTTGCTTCATATCTTCGTTCAATCGTTCGCTAAGATTCATGCTAGTTCATATCCCCCTAAAACTTTCTCTTACGAGCAGCCTCGGACTTTTTCTTGCGCTTTACGCTTGGCTTTTCATAATGCTTGCGTTTCTTCACTTCAGCCAAGACGCCATCTTTAGCAATGGAACGTTTGAAGCGACGAAGTGCAGCATCAATTGTCTCGTTTTTGCGAACTTTCGTTTCAGACACCAGTTTTCCCTCCCTCCGACCAGACCGTCCAAGAGCAATAACACGGTTCATCATTCTTCATTATAGGGCAAACAGAAATAAGGTGTCAACCTTGACAGCTCATTTTTAAAAAGCTTCAAAGGCAATATGTATTCTATATTATGAAATCGCCGCCCTATGATGGTTAAGCATGGGAAGAAGAGATCCCTGTCAGGGCTCCAAGACGTGCTCCTCCGAGCAAATGATAATGTAAATGATGGACGGTTTGTTCGCCGTCGCGTCCACAGTTATTGATTAGGCGATAACCGCTCTCCGCGATTCCCAGTTCAGCAGCAGCCTCTTGTGCCGCCTTGTGAATGTCGCCAATCAGTTCCAAATCTGCCGCTTGAACATCGTTCATTGAAGCGATGTGTTTTTTGGGTATGATCAGCACGTGAACCGGAGCGGCCGGCTGAATATCATGAAACACGAGCACCCGATCATTCTCCAACACCTTCTTGGAAGGGATATCTCCATTAATAATTTTGCAAAACAGGCAGTTATCCATAACTGTACCTCCTCTAAGGTTATCATGCTCTCATCATACAAGAAAACCCATAAATCCGTCCAATGAAGGCAAAAAAAAATAGAAGCACCCGGTCAGCTGGAACTCAGCTGTCCAGCAAGCGGGCGTATGATACAAGAGGAATCTCCTATCCATACGTCCGCCGAGGTGCTTCTATATAAGAATGTCGGCTTAGCTGTATTATAACAGCCGCTTGCAGCTGTCTCTGTGAAAAATATCACGGGGTATAAATGTGATTACATCGTCTCCAAAACAATCTTCGATCCCCCGCCGGAATGTTCAGCAGGCCGTACAACCAGTTTGCGGGGCAGACGTGCCCTCAGCTCAGGCACATGGCTGATGATGCCTACGGTGAGTTGATCGTTATGCAGTCTTTCCAGAGAAGTAATGACTGTATCAAGCAGCTCAGGGTCCAATGTTCCAAACCCTTCATCCAAGAAAAAGAACTGGAGAGGATACTGCCCTCTGAGTTGAATTTGAGCAGATAACGCCAGCGCCAAGGAGAGAGATGTCAGGAACGTTTCTCCGCCCGACAACGTTGAAACCGGCCTGCGGACTCCCCCGTTCGCGTCATCACGAATAACAAATCCACCTCCCGAATCGACCTCCAGAGAATAACGCTGTTTTGTAAGAAACCGCAGCCGCTCTGAAGCCGATTGACTGACTTGCATCAGCTGTTCTTCTGCAACATATTCCACAAACGCATTTCCACGCAGACAGGATTGGAGCTTCGACAGACGCTCTCCCTCTATGGAATGTAAACTTCGGCGCTCTTCCAGCTCCATAAACCGGATATGGCGTTGCCTGAGGTCCTCCAAATCCCGCTCAGCGCGGGCTTTCGACTGTATTGCCGCTTCATCTGCTTGCTGGCACTGCTCGAGACTTTGGCAACATTCCTGCCAATCTTCTTCACTGAACGTTGCTCCGTTCAGCTTCAGTTCGATATCCTTCAGCCGCAGTGACCATTCACGTTGCCCTTCACGGTGAGCTTGAACGTGAGCAGCACATTTGTCAGCTTCCTGTGGAGTCATGAACGCCTCAAGAACCCCTTCTTCGGTAGCAAACGGCGAGTCGTCCAACTGGGCAAGCCATCTCTGTTCCGCCGTCTTCGCGTGCTCGGCAGCGGAATCCGCGGCCTGCTTAGCGATAGCCGTCTCTTTAGTAGCCTGTTGCTTCATCTCTTCCGCCTTGCGGCGTTCCTGCCGGGAATGATCGGCAGCGGATTTCAAATGTTGCAGCCGCTGCTTGCATTCCTGCAGCAGTTCTTGAGCGGAACGGTCTCCTATCCACGACTGAAGCCGCTCCTCTTTCTCCTGCATTAGCTCCTGCTTGCCCTGATGCTGTGCGTCCCATTGAATGAGCTGCTTCTCAAGTTCACGGATCTGACTCTCAAGATTCAACACAGCCTGCTTCTTCTCTTCCAGAAATGGTACACTCCGGTCAAGTCCATCCTTTACGGATTCGGCTTTGGCATCCCGTTCCTGCATTTCTTTAAAGCGGAACTCCACAGCCTGTAGATCAAGACCGGGGCTACTCTCACCCCACTTTTTCTTTAAAACGTTAATATCTTCTCTCAATTCGCTCAGTTTTCTCCCAAACTGTTCGGACGAAGTGCGCGCGTTCTCAGCAGAAGCTGTCCGCTTGGCCAACTCCTGCTGCAGGGAACCAAGTTTCTGTTGGTATATTGAAGTCTTTTCCCGGCATTGATGCAAAGCCTCCGCTTGTGTAGAAGCAAATGCTTTCAAGGTGGATACAAAATGCTGAAGCTTTTCAAGCTCTGCAACTTGCGATAGACCGTCATTATGCTCTAGCGCTAATCCAACAGCCGCTTCGGAGAATGCAATTGTTAAGGCATTACTCTTAGATTTATCCGTCATAGAGTCTGACATTTCCTGGACAGTAGCCGGAACAGGTAATCCCGATGCTTCGTTTAACTGCTGGCGAAGGACCAGCCGCAGCTCTTGAATCTCTTCCTGTACCTGACGAAGGCGTTCCTGCTGCAGCTCACCGGATTGATCTGAGAGGGTATCTGGTTGAACCGGCGCAGGGTGGTGCAGACTACCGCATACAGGACAGGCTTCTCCATCACGAAGCTCGGCAGTCAATGAAAGCGACAAGGCGTGAAGCTGCTGTTCACGGAAGGATTCATTCATAGCTCTAGACGCTTCTGCCGCCTTCTCTGCTGCTTGATCCGCCAGCTTTGAAGCATCGGTAGCCGAGTGTCTAAACTGTTCAGATTCCTGAGCAAGCTGCTCCAGCTGACGCTGTATTTCTTTTTCGATGTACAAGGTTTCTTTCAGCTCACGCTCGATGTGCTGCTGTTGTATGCTATGTTCTTTAGACTCAGTCTCCGCTTTGAATAACTGTTGTTCAGCCGATAGGAGCGACTGCCGCTTCTGCATAGCCTCATGCAACATTTGACGGTCCTGTGCCCTAGTCTCAAGCTGTTTCAGATCCTCCTGAAGCTCTTCACGGCGTTTTCTTCCTCTTTCAAGCAGCTCCTGTTCCTTATGAAGCTGCTCATTAATACTATCCAATGACTTTCTGGCCTTGGATCGCTGATCATTTAGAGCGATAAGCTCAAGGTGAAGAGCATCCCTTTCCCGCTGAAGAACAGCCGCCTGTTCCAACTGCTCAGCCCGAAGTAGAAGTTTAGGCTCTTCTGCAGATAAAAGCATCTGAGCAGCGTCGTCTGCCGTACAAGCACGTTCAGCCGCTACTTCTGACTGTTCCGATTGCCTAAATAGCAGTTCCGCTTTAGCGAGCAAATTCTCATGGGCTTTCGCAGATTCTCGGCGCGAATCCAGAGCCGGGATAAGCAGTTTTGCAGCCGCACCAAGCTCCAGCTGCTTTTCATAACTCTTAATCTCCTCTTCACGTGCCGATAAGTCATCCAGCTTGCTTCTTAGACGGCGCTGCTCCATATCCAGTTCGCGGACTTTGCTTAAAGCTTCACTTCGATCAGTAGCTGCCTTGAAATTTTTTCTAGATTCCTCCGCATGCACCACCGCATCCGACATCACCTTCTCGGCTTCTGCTACCGCTTCCTTGCCTGCGTTCCCAAGACCCTGTTGCTCCGCTTCGACCGATTTTAATGCCCCATCGTTATTTTTCACCCTGCGGCTAAGTTTCATGGCAAGCTGGTCACCATAGCGCTCCAGATGAAACAGCCGTTGAAGCATTTGCCGCCGTTCGCTGCCTTTTAGTGACAAGAACTCGGCAAATTTTCCTTGGGGAAGCACGACCGCTCTAGTGAAATCATCCATTTTCAGACCTATTTTCTCTTCAATACACCGGGTAACGTCGGCCAGCTTGTCCGCAATTACGGCCTCCCCCTCGTCCGTGATTACTACAAATCGGCTGATCGTATTGCTGATCGACAGCTCATTAACCCGTTTAAATCGGCGTTCCACACGGTATCGCTCTGGACCATCGGCAGAGGCCAGCTCAAAGGTAAAGGAAACGGCCAAGCTGTCCTCCGAATGATTCATAATGCCCTGCGTGCCGTTTACCGCACGCTCCACCTTGCCGTACATCGCCAAAGTAATGGCGTCCAGCAATGTCGATTTACCGCTCCCAGTTGGTCCAAATATACCGAATAATCCAGTCTCGCACAGCTGTTCAAAATCGATTTCCTGCGGTTCCCGGTAGCTTTGAAGACCGGCTACTTTGAGTAAAATCGGCTTCATTCACTCACCCCCGCTACTTCTGTTTCTTCTTCATCCACAAGCTCCATAAAGAGATCAACCAGGCTGTTCTCCGGCTCTGCACCTCCGGTCTGCCGCTGGTAGAACTTACGGAATAAATCAGGCAGTGGAAGCCTAGAGCGCTCCGTATTCAGTTCCAACGCTTCCATCTCAGGGTATATTGGCCGGATGTGTACGATACCGTCGCGACTTTTGCGAAGGCGCTGAATGTCTGCCATTCCCATTGCTTCGGTCAGTGAAACTTCTAGATCTATAAAAGCATCCGGATCACGCTCCTCCTCAAGCCACCGGTACACCTCCTGTAGCCCCGCCTTCGCCTTCCAGCGAACGAGTGGACGTCCACTGCTCAAAAACAGCTCCTCGACGACCGAAGTGCTGCCAGGAGAAACATCTACCATGGTCACCGATTTAGCTTGACCCGCTTCCGAAAAACTGTAGGCCAAAGGCGATCCGCTATAACGGATTATCCCCTCACCTTTGACAGCTTGCGGGCGGTGAAGATGGCCGAGGGCCGTATAACTGGCACCAACCGCCAGAGCCGAAGGATCGACCGTGTAAGCCCCCCCCACCTGAATGGGACGCTCTGATTCACTCTCCAGCCCGCCGAGTACATAAATATGACTCATGGCCAGATTGACCGTCTTCGGTGAAAAATCGCGGGCCATCATCTGCATTAACTTCCCCACTCGTTCACTGTACGCACGGCGGAGATCATCCTCGTTGCCGTCTGCGGTTAGCAACTCATTCAATCTTGCCTCAGATGGATACGGGAGAGCTGCGATTTTGGCGATTTCTCCTGTTCTGGAAGCTGTTACTGTAACAGCTTCCGCCAAGGGAAGCCCAACCAAGGTGATACCGCGTTTTGCCACAAGCGGTGTCACAGACGACACCCTCTCGGGCTGATCATGGTTTCCCGCAATGACGACAAGCGGCCGTCCTCCATCAGTTAACCGTGCGGCAGCATCATAAAACAACTGCTCCGCCGCTGCAGGCGGATTAACGGAATCATACACATCACCTGCCATCAATATGAGATCCGCATGCTGATCATCCGCCATCCTTACGAGCTCGTCCAAAAATGCTTCCTGCTCAGCCAAACGGCTCCGGCCTTCAAGCGTCCGGCCCAAATGCCAGTCACCCGTATGCAAAATCCGCATAACTCCTAGTTCCCCTCTCCCACTGTCCCTGAACGCTAAATAAGCTCAAAGAAAATATATATTCTTTAAAAATTGCAAAATCCATTGATAATCTATAAGAGCACTGCATGGCCCCCATCGAAAAAGTAGAGCCATTGTTCATGGATAGGTTCACCCAAAATATCCTGAAGCGCCTTACTGTACAACTCCAGCTGAAAACGGTAATGCTCCGTTAATGATTCGATGCCTCCACGGTGTTCCAGTATACGATCTGTTTTATAGTCCAGCAAAATCAGCTTATCATCGAGACGAAACAAGCAATCCACGACCCCTTGGATTAAGACGGTCTCATCGTTAAGAAGCTGGGCATCACGAATTGAGGATTCATCTTTACCTTCTGCAAAGCCTAGAAAAGACAGATTTTTATAAGCTTCTAATGCTGACAGACCATAAGAGAACGGCATCTCGCGCCAGATCTGCTGCGCTTCAAGAAGCTTCACACCTACTGAAGAATGAAGGATTCCCAAAATATGTTCCGGAGTTACGGCATCAGCCTGTATTCTCGTAATAATCTCTTTCTCCGTCAACTCCGCAATGGTCCCCTCAACGACCGAAAGATCCGTACTGCTTCTGATAGGCAAATGCTGCATAACCGTATGATAAACCGTTCCCCGCTCTGCAGGAGTCAATGTGGCGTCTTCCATAAATTTGGGCCGCCGCAGATGCAGCGTGAATGAACTCGCATCCACCTGCTTCTCTTCCTGCTGTCTGCGGATTGTAGCTTCCTCTAGCATATCGAGTGATGGATTATCCTGCATAGCCAGCAGCTTTTTCATTTCTGTGACAGACGTTTTCGCAGATATCCCGCTCACCGCCGCAAAGGGATATGACCAGCTTAGACGGCGGTAAATATCCTGTCTCATTTCCTGTACACTGCCCTTTTCTTTCCAACCGATATCGGCAACAGGCTCCAAGTTGCGCAGTGCCGACTCCTTCTCGGCCCGTTCAGCTTCAGGGATTTCCTCTTCATCGTTCACGATCGTTGTTCCGGACAAAGAATCGGATTTCTCCATATGAATGATCCAGTCGTTATTGTCCGAAGACAGAGCTGTATGCTCCAGAGACTGCAATCCTACAGCTTCCCGAAGCCCTCCGGCAGATGGATGACGTATAATCGCCGGTCCGATCCAGTCCAGATAGCTGCGTCCTCTAGCCAGCATATAATCAGGCAAAAGCAGCTCGAGTGTACTGTCCGCTTGAGCCCAACTGCTCACTTTTTTCGGCAGATCCTTAACGGTTCCGACCAAAATCATCTTCTCCTTCGGTCTGGTTAGCGCCACATAAAGCACACGCATTTCCTCGGCCAGAAGCTCCAGCTGCGACCTGCGACGAATCGCCAGATTCGGCAGTGTCGGATAACTGACCCGCAGCTTCTCGTCCACATACTTCGGGCCGAACCCTAGCTCTTTATGCATCAGGAAAGGAACATTCAGATCCTGCTGATTAAAGTTTTTTGAAATTCCGGCAACAAACACAACTGGAAACTCCAAGCCTTTACTTTTGTGAATCGTCATCAGACGAACGGCATTGCCCTGGCTCTCTGTCCCGCCTGCTGCGCCAAGATCCCCACCGTTATCCCGCAGACGTGAGATAAACGTCAGGAAGCGGAACAGCCCTCTGGATGAGGTATCCTGTTCGTACTGAACAGCCCGGTCATATAACGCCGTCAGATTGCCTCTGCGCTGGGTGCCACCCGGCAGACCACCGATCCAGTCCAAATACCCCGTCTCACTGTAGATGTGCCATATCAGGTCACTGAGGCTTCCCTGACGCGCTTCCTTACGCCAGCTGTGGAGTCTCTCCATGAACTTCTTCAGCTTTCCGAACATTTCAGCGGATATCACTGGCCTCTGATCTGGAGAGTCCGATGTGATCCCTGAGCTTTCTCTGATGTCTTGAATATCAGCCAGACCTGCCGCCGCCTCAGCAAACCCCGACAATTCTATACCCGTAAACCAACGGCCAGTATCAATCCCTACCCCTTGAGGCAGCGCAGGCTCGAATGTGCTAACGGCTTCTGAAAGTGCATCGTAAAACGTTCCTGATGCACAAAGGCGAACCTGTGCCAGTTCTTCTTCCGTTAATCCAACGATCGGTGACCGCAAAACAGAAGCAAGAGGAATATCCTGACGCGGATTGTCTATCACATGAAGTAAAGAAAGCATGATTTCAACTTCAATCGATTGAAAGTATCCCTTGTTCTGTTCGCCGAATGAAGGAATCCCCTCCTGCCGGAGCTCCTCCATAATTAAGGGGGCCCACACCATAGCAGATCGGAGCAGGATAACCATATCACCGTACTGCGCTGGCCTCATCGATTTAAGCAGCTTATCATACACCATCAGCGGCTTCCCATTTTCCCCGGTCATCTCTCGGATCCGACGGGCAATCGCACGAGCCTCCAGCTGTGCGGTTTCCATCTCCAGCCGCTCCGTTTCAGAAGAAATTCCTTCGATCGGGCCTTCCTCATCCTTCGGTTCCTCAGACTCCTGGCCAAGGCGGTCAATCAGCAGCAGTTCCGGAGCATATGGGTTCTGTCCAGGACCACCATTTACACCATCTTCATTCCTTAAGTCTGATTGTGGGAAGGATGCACCGCACACGAGCTCTGCCCGTTGATCATACGCAATTTCAGCTACGGACTCATTCATGATCTGCCGAAACAGCATATTAACGGCGTCCACAACCTCCATTCGGCTGCGGAAGTTCCGTGCGAGATCGATCCGGATTCCAGAAGAACCCTGGAGATGCTCGGCGTTTTCAGACCCTGATGCAGCTTCTGATCCGTAATTCTTGTATTTATCCAGAAACAATCCCGGCTCAGCCAATCGGAAACGGTAGATACTTTGCTTGACGTCCCCGACCATAAATCGGTTTCCGGGAAACTCCCGGGAGATCAGACGAACAATATCCTCCTGCACATTGTTGGTATCCTGATATTCGTCGAGCAGCACTTCATCAAACTGTTCGCGGTATTCTAGTGCAGCATCGGATGGCATAAGGTGACTCGGATCCGAGTCCGGATGCCTTAGAATCTGGAGACAGTAATGCTCCAGGTCATTGAAGTCCACTGTGCTCTTGGCCGCTTTGGCTGCACGGTATCTGTCAGCGAATGTAATAACCGTCTCCACCAACTCACTCATAAGCGGAGCTGCTATCTGAAGCTCATACATAAATTCAGAGGCCGGACGCCCAAACAGAGCTGTTTTAAGCTCATTCACTGTTTTTTTCACATTGTCCCGCAGTTCCTTGACCCGTTCCTGCAATTCAGGAACCACCTCATCCTTGCGGACGGATTTCAGTTTGCCAAAGGAAACATCCCGAAACCGATCATACAGCTGCTCCCATGGATCGTTGTTGACCGCTGCAAGCAGAGAATCCACCAATGCTTTATCCTCATCCAAATTGGCAGCATACGTAGCCGGTCCTCCCGGCATAAGGGCTACGGAACGCGCCTGTTCAAGCAGACCCGCTGCTCCGGAAAGAGCCAGGCGCGCATCGGCAAGGATGCTCTGTACCCAGCCCGTCTCACCGAGCGCTGCTGTGTCTGCCACTTGGAATTCTGCGGCGGTATCCCGAAGCCAACGATCAGGCCAGGAGTGACTGCGAGAAAAATTGTACAACCGCTGAACCAGCCGGTATAGAGCATCATCGCTACGCTCCCCGCTGAACCAGTCGGCTAGCTGTAGGAAAGTCCCTCCCTGCTCGGCATCTCCGTATTTTTCCTCAAACAACTCTTCCAAAATGTCTTGGCGCATCAGTTCCGCTTCGTGCTCATTCAATATCCGGAAGCCCGGATCAAGTGGTATCAGCTGATAATAACGCCGTATCACTTCCATACAGAAAGAGTGCAGCGTTGTAATAGAGGCACGTCCCAGCAATGCGAGCTGGCGCCGCAAGTGTTCATTGTCGGGGTCGTTCTCCAGCTCTCTCTCGAGTGCTTCCCGTATACGCTCACGCATTTCGGCTGCTGCCGCTTTAGTAAATGTGGCCACGAGCAGACGATCCACGCTGAAGCCTGCGCTCTCATCCGTTATTTTGCGGATGATACGCTCGACCAGCACGGCGGTTTTACCGGAACCTGCGGCAGCGGCTACTAAGATGTCGCTCCCGCTCTTCGCGATCGCTCTCCATTGGTCATCGCTCCACATACTGCCCTCCGGCTTTGTCATGATTCCGTTCACCTTCCGTCTCCTCCTTTCATCTGACCGAGCAGATCCCATACCTGGTCCTTACCCGGCTTCCCAAGCAGCTGATAATTGCTGCCTTCCATCGCCTCATCAAACTGACAAACAGGACGGTATGAGCAATGTGTACAGGCTGTCTCCTGCTGAATCCGATACGGCTCAATTGCCACTTCCCCGTCCGTAATACGCGAACCGATCGTGACAATATTTTCTCTTACGGCCGATAACAGCGTATCCCATTGGTCCGGTGTAGCTACAGCCGCACTGCTGTAGAAACTCCCGTCGGCCTTGATGGCTACAGGGAGTATGGCAGAGTGGCCTTTTTCAAGAAAAGAATCCATTAAGGACACAGCCTCACGATCAGCCAGCAGCAGTCCTTTCATCTTAAATCGTTTCAATAGTTCTTCTGCTGCTTGCTCAGGGTTCATGCCATTGGGTGACTGAAGCAACGGATCATGAACATGGAAATAGAGCGTGCCTGCAGGCAATGCGCTCTCTCCAAGCCAATCTTCCGCAAACGTGAGCAGTACATCCAAATAGGTCAGCATCTGTAGTGACAATCCATAGTACACTTCGTGCAATCGCAAATCTTTTTGGCTCGATTTATAATCAATTACCCGCAGCATAATTCCATTCTCACCGCGCGCCATATCAACACGGTCGATCCGTCCGACCACTTCCATCAACACCCCGTTCGGGAGCTGGAAGACAAGCGGCGGGATGGGCTTGTCTGGCCCAAAATCCAGCTCCAGACCGACCGGTTCAAAGCTCCCCCTGCGCGACTGCTCCCCTAATATGACAGAGGCGCGCCCGACGATGTTTTTCAGCTTACGGGATATATATCCGTATCTTTTGGAGCTAAGCAATATTTCTCCCTGTAACATAGGAATAAGTCTGTCTACCGTCGCCTCAGCTTCGCGTAGGCATTCATCCGCACTCAGCTCACCCCAGCTCCGTTCTTGATCCTTAAAGCGAGACGCCATATCGCTAAGCGCGGCATGAAACAGCTGCCCAATATCCGGAGCTTGCAGCCGGTACATCTGACGCTCCCGTAGCTTGAGTCCGTGGGATGCAAAATGCGAAAACGGACACGCGACAAAACGCTCCATCCGGGATACACTTGTCCGTAGCTTGCTTCCGTATAAACGACGGCTCGTCTCTTCCGCAAGACTCCGTGTCTCATTGTGGTAAGAGAGCGAAGACAGCATGCTGCCCAATTGATCCTTCCATGCCGGATTGCGGGCGAACCAGTTATACACTTCCCACCATAAAGACGGCAGGCTTTCACCATTTCTCCAGTCACGGAGTCTGCCAACAAGAAATGCCAGCGATTTTCCGCTTCCGGCCACAAATCGTCCCTGCTCCTCAGGAGACTGCCCACCATGAGGCTCAGCATAAAGCACTTGCTCTTTTAGCTGGAACATTCTTTTTATGTGGCGTACCACCTCAGATGGCAGCAGCGCTTTTCCTTCATGATCTGCTGCCGGGTAACTGATCCACAGCTGGCGGCTGGCGCTAGTTAGTGCCGTATATATCAAAAAACGCTCATCCAGCAAACGGCGGGAAATATTGGGGGCTAACTCCATGCCCGAGCTCTCAAGAGTAACCCGTTCCTGCTCCGTCAATATTCCATCATCCTGGAATTGTGCTGGAATAACGCCATCGTTAACCCCTAATAAAAATACATACTTCACGCCTCCGGAGCGGGTATGATCCATACTGCCCACAAGTACCTGGTCAAGGGATGGCGGAACAAGTGCCATTCTCAGCTCCGTTAAGCCCGTATCCAACATTCCTGTAAACATCTCGGCACTCAGTTTCTCACTACCCATCATTTCGACAATCTGATCCAGCAGGTCCAGTACAGCCCCCCAAATCTGACGGTGCTCTCTGGCTTCTTCCGGTCTGCCGGCATCCAGTGCCGCCCGGCTCATCAGATCCAGCTTCCCTGGCACATCAGCATCTTCCAGCAACCTGTAGACCGCTGTAGCTTTATCTCTTGCTGTCGCCCCCTTCTTCATCCTCTTCTCAAAAGCATGAAGAGGCCCAGTAATGGCGGCGCGGCATTGTTCGATAATATGGAGCCCTTCTGCCTGCTGACTCCGACTTCCCCCGTCTCCGTCTTCCAGAGATAGACTCGGTATCCCTTTCCAAGGGCGTCCATCACTCCAACGAGAGCCTTGGATGCCGGATGCGAGTACATGGTTCTCGATCGCATCCATGTCTTCTCTGGAAAGCGAACCATCCAAAGGAAGAAGCAGATCTGTTTTGACACAACGGAATACATCTTCGTAACGCCAGCGCTTGCCAATCACATCCAGAGCAGAACGTATAAACTCAACTAGCGGATGATGAAGCTCACTGCGCTTCTGGTCCATGAAGTATGGCACACCATATTCACGGAACAGCGGACCGATCATATGCTCATAGTCTGCCAGATTACGGGCGAATACCGCCATTTCGCGGAATCTTGCTCCTTCTTCCCTCGCCAGCCTCAGCATTTCGCGGATAGCTCCCGCCACCTCCGCACGACGGTTATCCGCAGCGTATAGCGACAAACCTTCCGTTTTCCCTACTTCATCACCGTTCAGAGGACGCCATCGAGTTTTCCGGTCATAGCCTCGTTCCAGATGTGCCAGCACGGAACGTTCCTTGAACCTCGGTAGCGTATCCGGGCTAAGCACCGTATGTACCGATTCCAAACCCAATTCGTCAGCAATACCTTTCAACTTTATGTATGTCACAGCTGTAGGGTGGAACAAGTCCAGCTCATGCGGGAGCACACCATTCATATAAGGCTTATCTAACGTCAACGCAGTCGTTATCGATGAAGCATATTGCATCAGCTCCCGGAGAACCACATATTCCTGCGGTGTAAAGCCGTGGAATCCGTCAATCCATATATCCGCGCTGCGGATATATTCCGATGAGGCAATCCCTTCGGCGAGCGTTACCAAAGTATCCTCTTCATCCATATATAGCGGGGATAGCTCGTGCTCAAAATCCCGGTACAGCGTTAATACATCTTCCAGTTTGCGACGCAGCATCGGAGGACTTCCAGTAGAGGAAACCATATGCTCAAGCTGATCCTCAACACTGGAAGCGTCAATGCAGTATCGTTTCATCTCCGTGTACAAATCACTAAGTTTACCTACAAATCCAAGCTTTTCACTGGATGCGCCGAACAGTTTCAGCTCCTCTTTGCGTCGCTGGATAATTTTGTACAGCAGCATCCGCTTGCCTTCCTCACTAATGGCGACTCGGGCAGAGCCGCCGGTCTCCTGCATAACCCGATAAGCGAGCCGGCGGAAACTGAGTACTTGAGCGCGAAGAATGCCTCTGATACGGCCTGAGGTGATAATCGTATTCTCCGCCTGAAAGGATGCTTGCTCCGGTACGATCAAAATGATGGGCTTTCCATGAGGATCTTCCTCAAGCCGTCTTGTAATCTCTTCACTTATTGCAGTGCTCTTTCCGCTTCCCGAACGTCCGATGATAAAACGAATCGACATGTCATGCCTCCTCAAAACTCTAAGCTATAATCTAAAAAAACTTCTTATATTTAAACATCTAAAGTAGTGACAGATCTTCTTCATGGACAAATCTTCTAAACTGAATTACCAACTTGTACTTCTTTATATTTTTATAAAGACGGTGTCTATTAGTATAGCATTTAGTATAGCATAACTGCCGAATGAAGGAACATATGTTTGGATTCTATTACCATTACAGTCATACACGGGCAACCGTCATTTAAGCCGTTGTTATAGCTCTATCTTTTAAGCGGTTCGTTAGCTGTGCTCCAGACAAAAAAAGACTGCCTCATCAACGATAATACATCGCTGTATGGAGCAGTCTCCAGTATTCTACAAATTCGTTTTACTGCGGACTTCAAACACCGCAAACTTCAAATAGTGCCCCTCGTCCACACCTAGAATTTGGGGATGGTCCTTACCGGCAGCACGCCATTCTACAAGCCGCAATATTTTACCGGCGTCCTGGGCAGCCTCCTTGATCGTCTCTAGAAACAGATCCGGTCGCATATGGTATGAACAGCTTGCTGTAACGAGATATCCGCCTTCGTTTACCAGCTTCATACCGTGGAGGTTGATATCCTTATAACCGCGACACGCTCCCTTTACCGCTCCTTTGCTCTTGGCAAAAGCAGGAGGATCGAGAATGACAACATCCCATGTACGTCCACCTCCGGCCGTCAAAGGTTTTGAAGTATCCACCTTATGCTCTCCCCGGGCACGCTCTTCACGTTCCTCCACTCCCTTAACCTGTGAACGAAGAAATTGAAAAGCATCATCCACGACAAATTCGACACGGTCTTGAAACCCGTTCAGCTCCACGTTTTCTCTGGCACTATCAATGGCATGCTCGGAAATATCGAGACAAGTAACCTTCTTGGCTCCATATTTGCAAGCATGCAAAGTAAAGCTTCCCGTATGGGAAAAACACTCCAGAACGGTTGCCCCGTCCCAATAAGGGAACGTAACCTCTTTACCGCTTTTGTTTACTGGAACCTGCAACATTTGGCCGTCCCGCTCAAGTTCTTGCAGTGTAATTCCGCTCCGATCTCCCCATCCGGTCATCAGCGGCTGTATGGAGGCTCTATTCTCACGCTGATCAAAGAAATAACCTGTCTTCTGTCCTTCTTCAATATCGACTTTAATCTTCAGGCCATTTTCGGTAACTTTAACATGTCGTGGACATTCCCCATACAAGGTTCCTTTGCGCTGCTCCAAACCTTCCAGTTCCCTTACGGAAACATCACTGCGTTCATAAATACCAGCCGGGTTCATCACTTCCACAAGCGCTTCGACAATACTGTCACGGCATTGATCCATACCGAGTGTCAACAGCTGAACAACCAACACGTCAGAAAAGCGGTCAACAATCAGCCCAGGCAGAAAATCAGCTTCCCCGTACACAAGCCGGTACGCATTTTCATCACCGATAAACCGTTCGCGATGTCTCAAACAATCCTTAAAGCGGGACACAAAGAAATTACGGTCCATCTTCTCAAGCGGCTGGTAAGAGACAACTCTAACCGTAATTTGCGACTTCGGATTGTAGTAACCTGTGGCCAGAAACCGGCCTTGATGATTCATCACTTGAACCAGCTCACCAGGTACCGGATTTCCCTCAACCGATGCTATTTCACTTTTAAAAACCCATGGATGACTTTGTTCCAATCTCTTCTTTCGGCTGCGATCCAAAATGACCGATGGCATTCATACTTCACTCCCTGATTTCTTTCCCTTCGGACAATCACTGGCATGTGTGTCCGTAAGGGATCATATACGTAATTAATAAGAAAAACGTCTATCGATGTATCTTCACAGTAGAAAGACCGCGTTTAGCGGTAGTTTTTCTTGCGAGATAAGGATGCTGTTTGCTCCGAAGTTTACACATTTTATCTCTAAAACAAAGACAGACCTCACAAAGGAGAATCTCATGTTTTCAACACTCTGGTTTCCAGTCACTTACGGTCTCGTCGTGTTTTTGCTGGGCATGAAGGTCATGGAGATTTCACTTCAGCGTTTTGCTGGCCCTATGCTCCACCAATGGCTGAATAAAGCAACGTCCACGCCGTTAAAAGGAATGATGACCAGCACAGGTCTCACCGCTCTACTGCAGAGCAGTACGGCTGTCACAGTACTGGCGATTGGTTTCGCTAATGCCGGGCTCCTGAATTATGCAGGAACACTAGGCATTATTCTCGGCACCAATATCGGCACCACCCTGACAACCGAGCTGATCAGTCTTCAGATCGGACAGGCAGCATTGCCTCTGCTCATTCTTTCGCTGATGGTCTGGGCAGCAGCCGTCATTCTGAACGATCGGCTGCCATCCAGACTTATCGAGATGCGGAGCAGGTTTGAGAAGACTCAATTTCTTTGTCTCTCTTTAGCCGGATTTGCCCTTGTACTACTAGGTATACGAGTGATGCAATCCATCGGTCCTTCCCTTCAGCAGTTAGGCCTGTTCCAATGGTTCCTCGATCATGCATCACGAAGCATTTTCTGGGGAATAGTGGCCGGCGCGGCGCTCACCGCTCTAATGCACAGCAGCGCTGCTGTTATCGCCATGGCCATGAGCCTGGGAGTAAGCGGTGTACTGCCTCCTATTCTCGGGGTTGCCATAGTGCTTGGCGCAAATGTCGGCACATGTGTAACCACCCTTATCGCTGCAATCGGCAGCACCCAGGCTGGACGTTTTGTAGCCTGGTCGCATTTAGGGCTAAATATAGGCGGAGCGCTGCTCTTTGCACCCTTTATCGGAACGCTTACGACCGTTTCCGGCTGGCTTGCAGCAAATCCGGGTAGCCAAATCGCCCATGCTCAGACCATTTTTAACGTCGTCTGCTCCCTGCTCGCCCTGCCGCTATGTTATCTGCCTTTTTGGCAGAAAGCTTCTAAATTCATCTAAACACTGATCTTTAGAAGCTCCAATGCCTTACGCAGGATGACATCGTTATTACCGTAACCGCTCTGGCACTGTTTTTTCCAAGCCGCTTGAGGCTCGTACCAGTCGACCCCGTTAATCTCCTCAATCTGAGGTTTCAAGGTACCTTCTCCGGCTTCTACTAAATAATAGTGTACTTCCTTATCGACTACTCCGTACTCGGGATGATTGTATTTATAAGCAATAATATCGACGTGGGAAATAATTTCACCGACAATTCCGGTCTCTTCCCATATTTCGCGTAGAGCCGTTTCCTCTACAGTTTCACCGGCCTCCATCTTGCCCTTGGCTAAAGAAGTTTTTCCATAACGATCTTGAATCAGCTGAATTTGAAGTGCTCCGTCCTTTTGACGGTACACAACACCACCTGCGGAAATTTCTTTTCGATTCATATCTGCATCCTCCTTCATGTACAACAAGGATTTCACCTCCTTTAACGGAAATGAAATCCTTGTCAGGTATGGCAGCCGTCTTTTGTACAATTTACTGGGCAGCAGCCGTCATTCCGTTTTCGATGACACTAACTAGCTCGCCTTCGCACTCATTCACTCCAGCTTTGGTTACCTTCACACGGCATACTTGTCCCTCAAGTTCAGGACTGCCATTGAAGACAAGCTGCAGGTAGTTTTCACTATATCCTTGCATTTTTCCACCATTTGGCGATCCTTTATATTCCCGTTCAGGAATAACCTCAAGCACCTGACCTACAAATTGCTCTGCGTAGGCAAGCTGCAGCTGCTCAGATAAATCAATCAGATCGTGAACACGCGCATTTTTTACTTCTTCATCCACTTGATCCTCCATACGCGCTGCCGGAGTCCCCGTCCGTTTGGAGTAAGGGAACACGTGCATTTCAGAAAATCCGATTTCCTTCATCAGCTCATAGCCATTCTGGAACATTTCGTCGGTTTCACCTGGGAAACCTACAATAACGTCCGTTGTAATAGCCAGATCAGGCATTGCTTGACGAATCAACTTCATCTTGGTTAGGAACTCTTCCGTCGTGTATTTACGTCTCATACGCTTCAATACCGTATCGTCCCCTGCTTGGAGCGGAATGTGTAGGTGACGGCACATCTTAGAAGATTTATTCAGCACTTCGAGCATCTTGTCGTCGATTTGGCTTGCCTCAATGGAACTGATCCGAATACGTTCAAGGCCTTCTACACGATCCAGATCCCACAGAAGATCAGATAAACAGTAGTCCTCCATATCATCGCCGTATCCTCCGGTATGAATACCGGTCAGCACGATCTCTTTGTAACCGGCTCTAACGAGCTGTTCAGCCTGTTGGATGATACTCTTCGGATCACGACTGCGCGACAGACCACGAGACCATGGAATAATACAGAACGTGCAGAAGTTGTTACAGCCGTCCTGGATTTTCAGGAAAGCACGAGTACGTTCCGCGAAATCGGGCACGTCCATTTCCTCAAACGCACGGGTCTTCATAATGTTGCGGACCGCATTGATCGGTTGGCGTTGTTGTTCAATTTCGTGAACAAAACTCATGATCTTATCGCGGTCCTGATTGCCGATAACAAGATCCACGCCCGGAATACCCAAAATTTCTGCAGGCGAAGTTTGGGCATAACAGCCCGTCACTGCCACAATCGCTTCCGGATTACGGCGTACGGCGCGGCGGATCATCTGCCGGCTCTTCTTATCACCAGTATTCGTCACATGACAGGTATTAATCAAATAAACATCAGCAGTTTGTTCGAAATCCACCTGTTCGTAGCCTTCATTCTTGAAAAACTGCCAGATGGCTTCGGTATCGTAAAAATTGACTTTGCAACCTAACGTATAAAACGCTACGGATGGCATATTCAAACTCCCCCCATTTCTCCGGATTCATACAATGCGCATGCCAGCGCAGTCATTCCTGCGGTCTCACAACGCAAAATTCTGCGTCCAAGCCCGACAGAAACAGCTCCCGCTTCTTCGGCCTTTCTGCATTCTTCTTCAGTGAACCCGCCTTCGGGACCGACGAGCAGCAGCAGACTGGCGGTCGATCCCGGTTCCTGTAATGCCTGCGCTGTAAATGGCCTCAGCACGTCCCTAAGTTGGGAACCGTGCTCTTTTTCATAGCAAAAACAAACGGCGTCGTAGTTGGAAAACGTCTCCAGCAGCTTTTTCCAGGTTAGCGGCTGTTCGACCGCAGGAATCATGTTACGGTGAGACTGCTCCGCTGCTTCCTTGGCGATCTTACGCCACCTTTCCAGACGTTTACTTTCTTTCTTCGCGTCATACTGGACAATAGTGCGCTCGGATAAAAACGGAACAAATGTAACCGCACCAATTTCTGTACATTTCTGGATGACGGTTTCCATCTTGTCCCCCTTGGGCAGACTCTGAGCAATCGTCACCTTTAGGCGAGGCTCGTGATCCATCTCCATCGGCTCAACTACTACGGCAATAACACTTGTCTGTTCTATACTTTCAATCTCCACCAGAGCTTCACGGGATACACCGTCACTAACGATGAAAGTATCTCCCGGCTTGCCCCGCATGACCTTCGTAATATGTCTGGCATCTTCCCCGGTAATGTCCACGCGGTCTTCCTTGAACTGTTCGGGTGAAACGAAATATCGCTGCATATCTTTATCCTCACCTATCTCAAAATCGCCAAACCTCATCATACAACTTTTCACTCAACCTGACCAGAGAAAATCATTAGCATAAAGCTTCAAATCAGCCTCCGAACAGGGTCTTAAACATATTCAGGAAAAAGACAGATAACTTATAAGCTGCATCATAGAGCGGTCGAATCGTGTAATTTTGAAAACCCGGAATCACAATGATTAACAAGAAGATCATGATGGACCACTGCTCAAACTGCTGCAGCTTCGCGCGTACACGGCGCGGTACCAGATCTTCAACGATACGGTAACCGTCCAGCGGCGGCAGTGGAACGAGGTTAAACAGGAACAGGAAGAAGTTCAGTACGATAAAAGTATCGAAAAAGAAATGAATGCCCTGAACTGCCTTAGCGTTGCTTATTCCATCAATGACTCCAAATTGATACATACTGGCATATATCAAACATCCTACGATGCCCAGTAGGAAATTGCTGAGAGGGCCGGCAGCTGACACGATAATACCCATTCGCCGCGGATTGCTAAAGTTCTCCCGATTGACCGGCACCGGTCTGGCCCAGCCAAAACCAGCAATGAGGAGCAGGATAATACCCAGCAGGTCAAAATGAACCGTAGGGTTCAGCGTGACCCTTCCAAGCAGCTTCGCTGTCGGATCACCGAACTTGTTCGCGAAATAAGCGTGGGAAAATTCATGCAGCGTGAACGCAATAATCAAGGTTAATAAATAAAAAGGCAGCCGCTCCAGCGGATAAAACAGCAGTTGATCCAAAAATTCCATTTTTACCTCTTCCTCGCCACAAACGCAACCCAGTCATCCTCACGGTACACGTCCGCAATTTCAAAACCGGAAGAAATCAGCGCTTGCTCAACAACATCGAATTTATTCTTATAAATACCGGAAGCAATATAGCTACCTCCAGATTGTAAAGCCGCATAAACATCATCCACAAACAGAAGAATAACTTCGGCCAATATGTTAGCTACGACAACCTTTACTGGAAGCTTAACACCAAGATCCTCAAAGCCGCTTCCTTCTGTGATAACCGTGAGGAGATCACTCTCTTTAACCGTAATTCTATCCTCCATACCGTTCAGGCGCGTGTTATCCTTCGCGCAGAGCACCGCCACCGGATCGAGATCCAGTGCGAGCACCTTGGAGGCGCCCAGATGAATCGCACCTATGGAAAGTATCCCAGAACCGGTACCGACATCGATAACTTCTTCATCGCCTTGGATTACGGAATCCAAGGCACGAAGACAGAGGGAGGTCGTTGGGTGTGCACCTGTACCAAACGCCATACCCGGATCAAGCTCAATAATCCGTTCATCGGCTGATTCAGGGGTATACTCCTCCCAGGTCGGCTTGATCGTAAGCCTCTCGGAGACACGAATCGGTTTAAAGTACTGCTTCCATGCCGTTGCCCAATCTTCTTCGTTTACCGTCTTTATCTCATAACGGACATCACCTGTATCAATTCCGAACTCCGAAAGCTCCTCAACCCGCGGAGAGATTTCATTACGGATCTCTTCAAGGTTTACTTCTTCGGAGAAGTAGCCTTTTATGACCGCGTGTCCTTCAGGAATATCATTAAAAGGAACATCCCCAAACCATTCTCCATGAGGTGTATGCCGTTTCTTATTCAACGTGCCGGACTCTTCAATCGAGACACCTCCGGCTCCAGCTTCATGCAAGAAGTTAGAAATCATTTCTACAGCTTCTTCTGTAGTATGTATCGTTAATTCATGCCATAACATATTTAGGTGATCCTCCTCGTTTTTACATAAGTAATATTGTACTATACTGAGGACCCCTGTTACAAAATTTAAGGATTAATTATTTATCTCTAGAAAAACAAGGCCCCTCCAGCCGAATCCATCCCGCTGAAGAGACCTTTTGAACACTTGCCAAGAAGTGACCTGCGTACTTGCTATTTTTCGTTTTCGTTATCGTGATTATCAAACATCTCTTTGAGTTGCCGCTTGTCGGCTGCCTCACTGCGGCTTAAGGCCTCCATATCGTCTTGGTCGGCCTCTAAAGCGGAAAATTCCACATCCTCCGCTTTTGCAGACTGGAGTGTAATCAACTTTTCGGTCTTATCTGCTATTCTTCCTTTCATCTTTCTACGCATTTAGCTCATTCTCCTTCCGCTGGATTATGCTACCTACACCATACCTCCGGCATCTTCAATTATGCTCATTGCCTGATGGAATACATTCTCATCCAACACTACCGTAAGCAGAATATCCCGCCCATCCGGACCATCCTGACTTCCGTCACTCATGCCGCTCGCTGAAGGATCTACTGCACCTAATATTCCTGAGGAACGGTTGGTGAGTGAAGAGTTCAGGGTCATCGATGTCAAACTGACAATATCGCCCGTCATAGGCTGCATGGTATTGTTCAGTTCTCCACCCGGATATGCACTGAACCGGTCGATGGACATATCCGCAACTCTTAATGCCTGTAGCTTACGCGCTACACCTTGGGCTTCATCCGGGGTTTTGAAATACGCCAAAATATTTTTTTCAGTCACTAAACTCACCTGCGCTTTATCCTCTGAAATTGTTCCATCCGATGCTATACGGAACCTTTCCTAGCGTGCTTCATCCAGAGCCGTTTTATTCCGGGGCACGAGTAGCCCCGTACCTGATTCGTCTTCCAACATCCAGAGCAGGCTTGAATTAAGGGTAAAACAAAAAGCCCGGCCATTTCGGCCGAGCTTTAAGTCACAGCTATATTTAATCCCCGCGGAAAGCTTTTTTCATACGGTCAAAAAAGGATTGTTCTTGCTCATGGGTCTGCTCTCCATCCAAAGATGCGAACTGACGCAGCAGTTCCTTCTGCTCTTCGCTCAGCTTGCTTGGCGTAATAACAACCACCTTCACATGCTGATCGCCCTGCCCAAGGCCGCGCAGACGTGGAACTCCTTTTCCTTTCAAGCGGAAGAAGGTGCCTGTTTGCGTGCCTGCCGGAATTTTCAGCTTTACCTTTTCAGTCAGCGTCGGGATTTCGATTTCGTCACCGAGTGCCGCCTGAGCAAAGGTAAGTGGTACTTCACAGTAGATATCGTCTCCTTCACGTTCGAAGAAGTCATGCGGTTTCACACGGATGACGATGTACAAATCACCTGCTGGTCCTCCGCGCAGTCCACCTTCGCCTTCACCAGTCATGCGCAGTTGAGCACCGTCATCGACACCCGCTGGCACACGCACATGGATTTTACGCTGTTTCTTGACTTTACCGTTACCATGACAGGAGCTGCAGCGCTCCTTAATGATTTTGCCGGTGCCGTTACAATTGGAACAAGCACGCCGGTTCACCATGCGACCAAACGGCGTGTTCTGTGCAACCTCCTGCTGGCCGCTACCATGGCAGACACCGCAGGTTTGCGGTTTCGTACCCGGCTTCGCGCCGGAGCCGTCACAGGTATCACACGTTTCCGTTCTCGGAATCGTAATGTCTGTTTCTTTTCCGAAGACAGCCTCTTTGAACTCGACGGTCATCGTGTACTGCAAATCGTTCCCCCGCTGTGGTGCGTTCGGGTCACGGCGTCCACCGCCGCCGAAGAACATATCAAAAATATCTCCAAATCCTCCGCCGAAGTCGCCGGAGAAACCACCGCCGCCCATTCCCTGGTTAGGATCTATATGTCCGTATTGGTCGTAACGCGCACGATTCTGGCTATCGCTCAATACGTCGTATGCCTCTTTAACTTCTTTGAATTTAGCTTCGGCATCATCGGCCTTGTTTACATCTGGATGATATTGACGCGCCATTTTTCGGTATGCCTTTTTAATTTCGTCATCCGATGCGTCCTTGCCAACGCCTAACACCTCGTAATAATCACGCTTTTCAGCCACGGTTCCACCCCCAATTCACTCATTACTCACAATGCTGGACAAAAGGAAAGTCAAAGTGCGGGATTCGCGCTTTGACTTTCCCTTGACTCAGATCTATTCAGATTAACCTTACTTTTTATCCTCGTCAACAACCTCGTATTCAGCATCAACTACATTATCTTTCTTCGGAGCTTCTTGAGAAGCTTCACCAGCTCCTCCAGCTTGTTCAGCTTGAGCTGCTTGCTCATACAGCTTCACAGACAATTCCTGAACGATTTGGGTCAACTCTTCGGTTGCAGTGTTGATCTCTTCCAGGTTATCGGATTCCAAAGCTTTTTTCACTTTTTCTTTCGCTTCGTTCGCTTTATCGATTTCGGAAGCGTCCACTTTATCGCCAAGATCCTTCAGCGTTTTTTCAGTAGTGTACACGAGCTGATCAGCATTGTTGCGAGCCTCAACGAGCTCTTTACGCTTACGGTCTTCTTCTGCATGAAGCTCGGCATCCTTCATCATTTGTTCTACTTCCTCATCGCTCAGACCACTCGAAGAAGTAATGGTAATCTTTTGACTCTTACCTGTGCCTTTGTCCGTTGCAGACACGTTTACAATACCGTTGGCATCGATGTCGAAAGTAACTTCGATTTGCGGTACACCGCGCGGTGCTGGAGGAATATCTCCCAGCATGAAACGTCCGAGAGTTTTGTTGCCCGCTGCCATTTGACGCTCACCTTGCAGAACGTGAATTTCAACGCTAGGCTGGCTGTCTGCATAAGTCGAGAACACTTGGGACTTACTTGTAGGAATCGTTGTGTTACGTTCGATCATTTTGGTGAAAACACCACCAGCCGTTTCGATACCCAGGGAGAGCGGAGTTACGTCAAGCAGAACGACGTCTTTTACATCCCCTGTCAAAACGCCAGCTTGAACAGCTGCACCAAGGGCAACCACTTCGTCCGGGTTAACACCTTTATGAGGCTCTTTACCGGTCAATTTCTTGATCGCTTCTTGAACAGCAGGGATACGAGTGGATCCACCTACAAGTACAATTTTGTGAATATCGTTAGGTGTCATACCTGAATCGCTAAGAGCTTGACGAGTTGGTCCGAGTGTACGTTCCACGAGGGACGCGGACAATTCTTCGAACTTCGCACGAGTCAGGTTTACTTCCAAGTGCTGAGGCACGCCGTCAGCCACAGTGATGAACGGAAGGGAAATGGTTGTTGTCAAAATACCGGATAACTCTTTCTTCGCTTTCTCAGCAGCATCTTTCAAACGCTGAACTGCAGCTTTATCTTTACTCAGGTCAATGCCTTGGTCTTTTTTGAATTCGGCAACCAGATAGTCAATGATTACTTGGTCGAAGTCATCACCGCCGAGGCTGTTGTCACCACTTGTAGCTTTAACTTCGAAGAAGCCATCGCCGAGTTCCAAGATGGATACGTCAAACGTACCGCCACCAAGGTCATATACGAGGATCGTTTGATCTTCGGATTTCTCCATGCCGTAAGCAAGTGCTGCTGCTGTTGGCTCGTTGACAATACGCAGTACTTCAAGTCCAGCGATTTTACCGGCATCTTTTGTTGCTTGACGCTGGCTGTCATTAAAGTATGCAGGAACGGTAATAACGGCTTGAGTTACGGTTTGGCCCAAATAAGCCTCGGCATCCGATTTCAGCTTTTGCAGCACGATAGCGGAAATTTCCTGAGGTGTAAATTCTTTGCCATCAATCGTTTCTTTATGGTTCGTACCCATATGACGCTTAATCGAGCTGATTGTACGGTCAGGGTTGGTGATCGCTTGACGCTTCGCTGTGTCACCGACAACGCGTTCGCCGTCTTTCTTAAAACCTACAACCGATGGGGTTGTGCGTGCGCCTTCCGGGTTCGGAATGACAACAGCTTCGCCGCCCTCCATTACCGCTACACAAGAGTTGGTAGTACCTAAGTCAATACCGATTACTTTGCTCATGAGATAATATCCTCCTTCATATTTCACACACTGAAAAGGGTGTGTGGTTCATTACAGTTATGATTTATTTAAAGTCGACAATGGATAAAGCCTATTACATGCTTACCTTAACCATAGCCGGTCGAAGCACCTTGTCTTTCAGCATATAGCCTTTTTGAACTTCCTCAACGACGATACCTTCCTCATAATCATCGCTCTCCACCTGCATGATTGCTTGATGAAATTCAGGATTGAACGGTTGACCAACACTGTTCATAGCTGTTAGGCCTTCCGTATTCAACACCGTTTCAAGCTGACGGAAGATCATGCTTACACCTTTTGAGAATGACTCAAATTCCGGATTATCCTCTGAAGCGGCTAATGCGCGCTCAAAGTTGTCGAATACCGGCAAGAGCTCGGTAACCAACTTGGAAGAAGCATATTTAGCCAACTCTTCCTTTTCTTTTTGGGTGCGTCTACGGAAGTTGTCATAATCAGCTTGGACACGAAGGGTGCGCTGCTGATGTTCCGACATTTCATTTCTTAGCTTCTCTATTTCAACCTGAAGGCCACCCTCTTCTGAGGAATCAACCTCTCGGGAAACATTCTCTTCGTTAGAAAACTCCTGCACCTCCGGATGTTCACCGGATTCCGATGCGGCATGATGAGTTTGTTCCATATTTTCTTCGTTTACTGGATCTTGTACTGTGTTTACTTCGTCTTTATTCAAGATGCCTTCCACCTCCTAATATTCATAAACTCATATTTGTGTGTTAGTCCCGTATTACTCTTCGGAACTGCCTGTCTCCCTCATCTTAATTACATGGTGAATGCGAAGAACAGCTGATGCCACTTCCCCTGCCGCACGGAGTCCATGAAGCTTAACAGGAGCAGGATCTACGATCCCTTGGTCCTCATAGTTGATAACCACGCCGGTATCGCAGTCAATTCCCATGGAATCTGTCCCCAGGGAAATCTGTGCAGCACGTACTGCCTCCATTTTCTCCAAAGGGTTATATCCAGCATTCACCAATATTTGTGACATCGGTCGTCGCAATGCTGTAGAAACGGCTTCTATACCGAATGCTTCCATACCTTTTTGGACTTCCCTGTGACGCTCCAACTCGTAGGAAACAGCCAGTTCGCTTGTCCCGCCTCCAGGCAGCACTCCACCAGCCACCGCGGCTTGAAGAGCTGAAGCTGCGTCACAGGCGATACGTGCTGCCTCACCGACAACCTCCGACGTGCTGGCACCGACAATAACGGTAACAACACGCTCTCCAGCATCGCTACCTTGGAGACGAACACGCTCCAAAGTTTCATCATATACGGCTCGAGGAGTATAGCCTAGAATCGGCACTAATTGTTCAGGGTCTTTATGTAGCGCCGTTCGGCGCACCGGTACGGCCCCTGTCATGTCGCAGACTCGGCGAATATCGGCCCGTGATACACGGGGAACGACCATAATTCCGTGATCCAGACAAAACTGCTCGGCGTCTGGATGAATTCCTTTTTCCAACAGAATTAGTTTAACAGACAATTCCGACAGACGCGCCAAGTCAGAAGCAAACACTTTACGCAGATCCATATATCTGGCGAATCCAGCTTCAGTGGTCAGTACCTCTTCATCCAGCTCATCGGGTTCCAGAGAATCCAGCAGCACAAGCACTTTTGCATCGTTATACTCCTGCAGTTCCCGGGTGAACAAAGGCTTCTGCCGAAGCAGTATTCCCTCGAACACCTCATTCTCCGCTTTTTCAAGTGCGATAATACTGCTGGCAAGTGAATAAGATGGGTCCCTTAAACGGTCAATTCCCGCTTTATAAGCGGCCTGCATGACCAGATCCACCATATCCCGCCGTTCACGTCCGGCTACAAAAGCCGTTCGTTCCAGCAAAGGGTCGTCCAGACCATCAATTACCCGTACCCGATCGGATAGAAAACGAAGCGCCATATCAACGCCTTGTCTCATACCCTCCACGACCTTCGATGCCGGAACACCTCGGACAATTTGCGCTACGCCTTCTTGAACCAATGCTCCTGCAAGTACGGTGGCGGTTGTAGTACCGTCCCCGATTTTCTCTTGCTGGGCACGAGCCACTTGAATGAGAAGGCGTGCTGCCGGATGAGTTACATCCATTTTATCCAAAATGGTTACCCCATCGTTCGTGATCACAACCTCGCCGCGGGTCCCAACCAGCATGACATCAAGCCCTTTGGGGCCAAGTGTTCCCTCAACGGCAGATGTGACAGCCCGAACCGCATTGCTGTTGTTAATCAGCGTGGAATGGCGTTCATCGCCATCCCCATGCGGCTGTTGTCCTTGGCTCATCACTCTCACTCCCTTATTTATACCAGTGTGACAGTAATCTTGTCAGATCATGCGAAAGGATATTCAATATCCCGATCACACGGGCGTATTCCATTCGTGTAGGCCCTAATATACCGATTGTTCCAAGCGCTTTGCCATTAGCGGAATAGGTTGCTGTGATCAAGCTGCAATTCGCAATGGCTTCGTGGTCGTTCTCCGTACCGATGCGCACCTGAATGCCAGTCTCTCCCGGCGTTGGTGTCATCATTTTCATTAGAGTCGGTGTTTGCTCGAGCAGTTCAAAAATGTTTCGTACCTTATCCACATCTTTGAACTCCGGTTGATTGAGCATATTGGTTGTTCCACTCAAATACACCTTCTGGTCCTGTTCCTTACTATCCAATGCAACTTCAAGCACACTCATTAATTCCTCATAGTGATCGATGTGCCGCTGCATTTCCTGACCTAATTCGGAGTACAGACGGGTCTTTAACTTGTACAGAGGCACATTTGCCAATTTACTGTTCAAAAGGTTGACCACTTGCTCCATTTCCGATACGGATACACCTGGCGGAATACTAACGGTTTTGTTCTCTACCTGCCCGGTGCTCGTTACAATAATAGCTACGGCTGTATTATCGTCCAAAGGAAGAAGTTGGAAATGACGCAAAGACGTATGAAAAACTTCCGGTCCCAGTAGGATGGAAGTGTAATTCGTCATCTGTGACAAAATACCGGCCGCATGCTGAATCATTTGCTCCATGACATTCAGCTTCTCGGCAAAAAATGCTTTCATCATCTGCAGTTCGGAAGGATTCAATGAAAACGACGACGTAAGGTGATCTACATAGTAACGATATCCCTTATGCGAAGGAATACGTCCTGCTGAAGTGTGAGGCTGTTCCAAAAAACCAAGGTCCTCCAAATCAGCCATCTCATTACGAATCGTCGCAGGGCTGTAGCCCACATCTCCGCGTTTAGAAATGCTCCTTGATCCAACCGGCTCTGCCGAACGGATATAGTCATCGACGATCGCACTCAAAATCATGCGTTGACGATCTGTTAACATGTCGCTCCCTCCTTGCTGACTGCATGTTTTTCCATGTCGTTAGCACTCATCATCATCGAGTGCTAACCGCTATAACAAAAATACCAAACCGACCAGAGTATTGTCAAGTCAGTTCGGCATCTTAAGAACAGCTATTTTGACCCGTGAGCTACAACACTAAAGAACGTATTTACCTGAGCCCACGTATTTATTTGTTTTCGGGTTCCAAGTAAATATCCCTACCGCCGAGTTCCATCCACCTTCAGGTTTATAATTTTTCCAAAGCTGATATACTTTACCCTGTTTATCAATTTGAACATCAATATCGCCCATTACTTTAAGAACTTGTTTTAATGTTCCGTCTTTGTAACGATAAACATACATTTGAGTGTTTGAAGGGAAATAAGTGGCGGTAAGGGCAACATGCTTCTCTTTAGCAGTAACCGAGTAAATCTGGATATTGTAATCTTCATAACCTTCTTCGTCTGAAATCCCTGTATTGATCAACACAATAATACCTTTGGAATTAATCAAATAAAAATTGCCAGAGTTCGTCAAAATAAAAGATTCCTGTTTCTTGTCTGAGTTCACGTCCGCCGTTTTGATCAATCTTATGGTTTCATTGGGATACTTCTTCTTAAAAATATCCTGGGGTTTTAAAGACTGAGCGTTCGTAACTGGGATACTCAACCATGAAACTAGAAACATCAATGCCAATGACCATGTAAAAATCTTTGTTTTCATAATTAGCCCCCCTTATGTATAAAGTTATTCCACCAGATGACGGATGCAAGTTGTTAGTCGCATCCATGAAAAAAGGACTGCCCGTAATACTGAACAGCCCTTTATTTGCAATAATCAGTTACTTTATTTGATTCGAAACAGTCAGTTCATTACTTTCAAAACTGCTATTTCATCACAAGCATGCTGTTTTTTGCAGTGAATACAGTCCGTCCACACCTTCTCCGGGAAAATCTCTTTTTCCACCACGGCAAAGCCGTTTTTAATAAAAAAAGAAACCTCATATGTCAAAGCCATCACCTTCGGGATTTCTCTCCGTTTGGCCTCGGCCATAAGAGAATCCACCAGCATGGAGCCGATTCCCTTACCTTTATAACCTTCGGAAATGCCAAGAGAACGTATCTCTACGAGATCACTTCCAAGCTGGCATAAAGATCCGCAGCCAATGACCGTTCCGTCCCATTCGGCTACGACAAACTCTTCAATCTGCTTCTCCAGCACATTCCGCGACCGGGGCAGCATGATTCCTTTTTCCGCATATCCCTGAATCATCTGGTACAGAGGTTCTACATCCTCTACTCTCGCTTTTCTGCATACGGCCGGCATTTCTCTTTCTCCCCTTTATACGCTCCGTTATATTATGAATAAATATACAACAGAGCGTATAGAAGTTCAATAGATTAATTACCTGACAAACTGCCTATAAATTCAGCAAATACTTCATTTCCGAACAATATTCCCTGTTCACTCAGTTTATAGCCATCATCTGTCGCATCCAGCAATCCTGCATTAACCATCTTATGAAGCGGACGCGCAAAGACAACGTCCAGCGAAGTGTTAAACTGCTGCTCAAAGCGACTGCGGGAAATACCGTCAAGCACCCGTAAGCCGACCATCAGGAAATCCTCCATCGCTTCCTCAGGGGAAATATCGTAGCTATCGAGACGCGGAAGACCGCTTTTTACAGCTTCAACATAAGGATTGACTCCTTTAATGTTCATATGGCGCTGACGACCAACATAACCATGGGCGCCTGCCCCAAGACCGTAGTAGTCCTCATTTAGCCAATAGGTCATATTATGCTTACTTTCAAAGCCAGGTTTGGCAAAGTTACTGATTTCATACTGTTTGTAACCCGCCTCTTTCATCCGGTTCATAAGCAGAAGGTACATATTCAGCTCAGCTTCTTCATCCGGAAGAGGCAGCTGATTTCTCTGGTACAAGGTATGGAACAGCGTGTTCTCTTCTACCTTCAAACTGTATATGGAGTAATGGGGCAATCCCAGTTCCAGAGCCTTTGTAACACTCTCCGACAGCATGTCCACCGTCTGGTTCGGCAACCCAAACATAAGATCAATCGACATATTGTCAAACCCGGCTTTTTTCGCATTTTCAAGACTGCGGTAAACGTCATCCGTATTATGAATTCGGCCTATACCAGTCAGCAGATCGTTCTGAAACGCCTGTACGCCAAAGCTGATACGATTTACACCGCCTTCTCGCATGACAGACAGTTTCTCCAGATCCGTCGTTCCAGGATTGGCCTCCATGGAAAATTCAATGTTATTATCCCATTCAGGAAAATGATCACGTACAGTCTTCAGAAAATACTCCATTTCCTTCGGCTTCAAAACCGTTGGGGTGCCGCCCCCCACAAAGATACTCTTGATCACTCCCGGTGGAGATGCCTTAACGGTCATTTCCATTTCGCGTTCAAGCGCCTGCAAATAATCCATGACAGGCTGACCCTTTAGAACATACGAATTAAAATCACAGTAAAAACATTTATTCGTGCAAAACGGAATATGAATATATACAGCCTCAGTACGCTTGCTGTTTCCGTCTATAAATGGCGTCGTCATAAAGAACCTCCCTTGCTTAGCCCTGCTCATAAGCTGTTAGCTTAATACTTTATATCATAATTTTAAAACTTCTTAATCATGAAAGAAAAGGAAAGCCTGATCGGCTTTCCTCTCGTAATCCCTCTGTATCTGTTCAGCATTCGAAAAAACCTTAGTTGTCGTCGATTTTGAGAACCGCCATGAACGCTTCCTGCGGTACCTCAACACTTCCGACCTGCTTCATCCGCTTCTTACCTTCCTTCTGCTTCTCAAGCAGTTTCCGTTTACGCGAGATGTCGCCGCCGTAGCATTTGGCAAGAACGTTTTTACGCATTGCCTTAACGGTTTCACGGGCCACAATCTTCGTTCCGACAGATGCCTGAATCGGCACCTCGAACATCTGACGCGGGATAAGCTCCCGTAGCTTTTCACATATAGCCCGGCCGCGATGAAATGCGCGATCACGGTGCACGATGAAGGACAAAGCATCCACCTGCTCTGAATTGAGCAAAATGTCCATTTTGACCAGATTTGAAGTACGATATCCAGACAGTTCATAGTCAAACGAAGCATAGCCTCTCGTACTGGACTTCAACTGATCAAAGAAATCGTACACGATTTCTGAGAGCGGTATCTCATACGTAATCGTAACGCGTGTCGTATCAAGATATTCCATGTTGATGAACTCACCGCGTTTATTCTGACACAGTTCCATAATCGTACCCACAAAGTCGTTAGGCACAATGATGGCTGCCTTGACATAAGGCTCTTCCACATAATCGACCTTACCAACCTCAGGATAATGCGACGGGTTATCGATCTGAATCTGCTCCCCGTTCGTTAAGGTGATACGGTAAATAACGCTTGGTGCCGTCGTAATCAGCGGAATATTAAATTCACGCTCGATACGTTCCTGGATAACATCCATATGCAGCAGGCCCAAAAATCCGCAGCGGAACCCAAAGCCCAATGCACTGGAAGTCTCCGGCTCGAAACTGAGCGACGCATCGTTAAGCTGAAGCTTTTCAAGTGCTTCACGCAAATCGTTGTAATCTGATGTTTCGATCGGATACAGCCCACAGAACACCATCGGGTTGATTTTACGATAACCAGGAAGCGGTTCAGCCGTAGGTTTTTTGGCATCGGTAACCGTGTCACCGACCTGAGTATCTCCTACATGCTTGATACCTGCCACGATAAATCCTACATCGCCCACCTGCAGCTCATCCACGATAGTCATTCGCGGCTTGAACGCGCCAACTTCGATGACCTCGAATGATTTTCCGGTAGCCATCATCTTGATCTTGGATCCGGCTTTAATGCTGCCATCAATAACGCGAACGTAAACAATAACCCCTTTGTACGGGTCATAGTGCGAATCGAAGATAAGCGCTTTAAGCGGCTCCTCGGAATTACCAGTAGGTGCTGGCACCTGCTTGACAACCTGTTCCAAAATCTCTTTAATCCCGATACCTGCTTTTGCAGAAGCCAGGACGGCTTCACTCGTATCGAGACCGATAACATCTTCGACTTCTTGCTTCACGCGATCAGGATCTGCACTCGGAAGGTCGATTTTGTTGATGACCGGTAGGATTTCAAGGTTATTGCCCAGGGCCAAATACACGTTAGCCAGCGTCTGGGCTTCGATGCCCTGAGCGGCATCTACGACGAGTAGCGCGCCTTCACAAGCCGCCAAACTCCGTGATACCTCATACGTAAAGTCAACGTGCCCCGGGGTGTCGATAAGATTCAAAATATAATCCTCACCATCATCCGCACGGTAGTTCAGATGAACAGCCTGCAGCTTGATTGTGATCCCCCGCTCCCGCTCTAGGTCCATTTGGTCAAGAACCTGCTCTTGCATTTCACGAGTAGTCAACGCACCCGTGAACTCCAATATACGGTCTGCCAATGTCGATTTTCCATGGTCTATATGTGCAATGATACAGAAATTACGAATTTTTTGTTGTCTTACTTGTACGTCAGTCATGCCTTACCCCCAACAACCACCAGATGTTTGAATCAATTTATTATAACAGTTGGTTGTGCACACAGCAATGGCAAGTACTTTTTACATTTAATCCGTGATAGAACCGAACATGGAAACTACCCAGCGGATGCTTTGATTCGAGAGCTGCTGAAGGAGCCCCGCCGTTTTGTCGGCAAGTACATCTGCAGGCGGCTTTGAACTTTCCGGCAGCAAAATGTCACGCGGGGTTGGTTCAAATTTCGGCTGTTCCTCCTTTGTATAACGGTCATCCACCTGTTCAATAGTTTCCCCTGCCGATGCTTGGGAGGCTGCATCTTGCGCTTTATGATCAAGAACCGGAAGGTCGCCCTGACCTTGCTGAGCCTGCTGAACCTGCCCGGACATAGGTCCTTTCTGAACCATAGGTCCTTCCATCCCGCCCAGCTGCATACCTATAAGTACACCGATTCCGGCCCAAATTACGATAGCGATCAACTTTTTCCCGGCTCTTGACATTGTTTCTCCCCCTTGATTTGTTTATATATCAGGACTGTTTACTGTTCTTCTGAACGGTTGCTGTTTCGTTCCCGGTTGTTGCCTTCGTCCCATCTTTCTTGTTCATTACACTTGCTTTTTGAGCTTTCTGATCCTGCCAGTACACTTCTGCAATCATATCGGCAAGCAATTCGGCTGTACGCTGTAATTCTTCCTTCGTGCTGTCAATACCGCCGATTTCTATTAAAATACTGTTCGGTGACAGGGATTGATTGTACTCCCCATTACCTTGGTCCGCCGATTTTCCCCACACGCCGCGGGATACTCCCGGATAGGATTTCTCCAGCAGTTGATTGATTTTGCTTGCAAACTCTTCATTTTCACGCCAGTTCTTGTTCGCATGCCCGATAATAAAATACACCTGTGCGTAATTGACTCCGTTGATCGTTGTCGTTGTCTTGCTGTGTCGCTGAGAATCCCGATGGATATCTATCAGGTAAGAAAGGTCTTCGTTCTGGGAAAGGGCCGACTTTACCGTCTGACGTGAATATTTATAGGAATAATTCCAGTTATAATCTGGTACGCTGCTCTGGTAATCACTCTTATCGTGAACCGTTCCAATGCCTTTCGCTTCAAGCCTTTTTGCTACCATACTGCCCACCAGCATAATATTTTTGTTCGGTGAAGAAGATCCCGGATTACTGCTCTGCTTCTCCAGCAGTGGATTGAACGCTTCCTGCGGATGAGAATGGTAAATAAGTACGTTCTTTTTAGCTGAGTCTGTTCCAGTCTTTCCATTTTTATTAGTACTCCCGGGGCTGCTTTCAGACGGTGGTTTCACCGGATCTTTCTCCGTCTTTCCAGGCACAGTGGCGGCTTCCGGCTTCTCCTCAGGTTCTGTTGGAGAGTGATCCGGCCGGTAATCCGCCGGTGCTTCCCCTTGTTCGTTACCTGAACCGGTCCTGAGCGGGACCGGCTGATTTGTCTTCATGCCCGGCACCTCACCAGCCAGAAGGCTTTTGGGATCCCTTGGATTTACGCTAGTCAAAAGTTCAAATACGAACGGAGTCATTTTTTCTGCAGACAGGGTGGACGATTCCTTTTCCAATGCCATATGCGGCATTTCCATTCCAATCATGTCGATAAAAAAACGGCTGGACAGCGATGCAGCCAATCCCTTCATAGAGGAGACCGGAGATGTGTTCAGACCTTTCTCTGCCATCCCCCCGAGTCCCAGCAATAAGAAAAACAGAAGAGACCCTAGCATCAGCAACACCAACGTTCGTCCCATGCTTAAACCTTCCATAACCTTTCGTTTCAATCTAGCAATATTCCAGATACGAAATTTTCGATTGTTCATATCGATGTCCTCCTCCGTTAACGGGAATACAACAAGCTTTGACTGCTTGTCCCGCGACTCTGTAATCTCTTATATTTCAAATCTATGAACGGAGAAGAATCGATAGAACGTATAAACGAAATTCCTTTCAAAATATAATAGAATGCAAAAAGGCTGCCCTAAGATTCTGTTCAAGAACTTTGGAGCAGCCATATAGTTTGATATGTTTATATTGGTTGTAAACCTAGTGTGTGTATGCACCAACATTTCCAGGATCAACCGCTTCGTGCAGTGCAGCATTCAGACCGCTTGCTACGATATTGGCGATATCCTCGATAAACTCGTCAATCTCTTTCGGCGTGACGATGAGGTCGTGACCAAGTGGCTCCAGCACCTCTTTCACTAATGCCAGGCGCTCATTTTCTGGGATCTCATTAAGCATGCCCATAATCTGACCGGTCTCCGGCGCTCCCTTGCCAAAATGATCCTTCATCAGCTCGATCGCATTGTTCACAATCGTTGATGCATAACATACGGTTGGAACACCGATAGCTATACAAGGTACGCCAAGAATTTCTTGAGTCAGACCCTTCCGCTTGTTGCCGATGCCAGACCCCGGATGGATACCGATATCTGCGATTTGGATCGTTGTATTTACCCGTTCCAGTGATCGGGAAGCCAGTGCATCAATCGCTACAATAGCATCCGGACGTGTCCGTTCAACAATGCCGTGGACGATTTCGCTCGACTCAATTCCAGTCAACCCAAGCACACCGGGTGCTACCGCACTGACCTGGCGGTATCCAGGTGACACCCGGTCCGGCATCAATTCAAAATAATGACGCGTTACCATGACATTTTCAACGACGAGCGGACCTAGTGAATCCGGGGTTACATTCCAATTGCCGAGTCCAACGATCAGAATGGAAGCATTTTTACCGATTCCGATACGATGGATGAAATCCTCGAACTCGCGGGCGAACACCGATGCCACCTGCTCCTGCAACCCGGTATCTCCTTTTCGCAAATCAGGTACTTCAAGTGTTACATAGTGTCCTTTGACTCTTCCAATCCTTTGGGAGGCAGCTTCATTTTGAACATCAAGTCGGGTAATCTTGATTCCATCCTCCTGCTTAACGTCTTCCAAAACCCCTGAAATCGGCGGAGCTTCAGAGCCGGAAACAAGCTCTCTCGATTCAACCGCCAAATCCGTTCGAACCGAATAACGCTGCAGATCTAATTCCATGCTGATTCACTCTCCTGCATCATAATAATGATAGTGTGCTGGAGTTGGACAAGGATTATGCAAAAGTCTTTTTCAAAAAAAGAAAGTATAAGATTCCATTTATACTTGACTTATATTTTTCGCAGAAGCGCATTTTCACCTTTTGAGAAAGTAGCCTGAAGTCGTCTCTACTTGGTATTGCTTTTTGTACCCCCCCATGCTAAAATATTTTAAGTTGTGAAACATTTCGCTCTATTGAAATGCCTTACAGGAGGTGAATGTAATGCCAAACATTAAATCCGCGGTTAAACGCGTCAAAACGAACGACAAACGCCATGCACTCAACATTTCCCAAAAATCCGCACTTCGCACAGCAGTTAAGAACGCTGACGTAGCGCTGGCTGGTACGGAGGTTGAAACTGCTAAAGCTGCTTTCCAAGCCGCTTCCCAAAAGCTTGACAAAGCCGTTACGAAGGGCCTGATCCATAAAAATGCGGCTGCCCGCAAAAAGTCCCGTCTGGCGAAAAGACTGAACGCTCTTACTGCCCAAGCGTAAGATTGCGTTTCTGAATAAGAAATGGAAAACCCTGAGACAGCCTAAGCTGATCAGGGTTTTTTGATAGTTTTGGAGAGTATATACTTTCTGGAGTCTACTTCCCTAATATCGCAAGAAAAACTTCCGCTAAATGCGGTCTGTCATCTTTGAAGTACGCCGATAGGCAATTTCTTCTATGTAGCGGTTAAGGGGCTCTAAGCCCCTAACCGAAGTAAAAACAACTCCAGTCCCAAGACTTTGTCCACTCCGCCCGTCTTCATCTTGTAATCCAAATCCCCCAGATGATTCAATATGTTTTCCAACCGGGAAGTTTCGAATTTTCGTGCCTGCTCCCCGGCAATCTTCACAGCATACGGATGCAGACCAATCTGCGAAGCGATCTGCTGCTGGGAGTAACTCTGTTTGGATAAAGTCTTCACCTGTAAAATAATCCGAAACTGTCTCGTGATGAGAGCGGCTATTTTAATCGGCTCCTCACGCTGCTTCAGCAGCTCATAGAATATGGCTAACGCTTTATCGATTCGAAGATTTGCGATATCCTCCACCAGAGCAAACACATTTTGCTCCGTGCTTCGGGCCACCATATGATCCACAGTTGCCTCATCCACTGTTCCGCCAGCTCCAGCGTACAGACACAGTTTATCAATTTCCCCAGCCAGGGTCTGCAGGCCAGTGCCTGCGTTGCGGACGAGTGCCTCTGCGGCTCCCGGACCAAATGAGCAGTTCTGTATCGAGGCCTGCTTGTCCACCCATCTCAACAATTCATCCCCACCGAGAGACATAAAAGCAAGAGCCGTTCCTACCTTCTTAACAGCCTTCACTACTTTTTTGCGCTCATCGAGCTTTTCATGCTGAACCATAAACACAACAACACTGTAATCCGCCGGATTATCTAAATATTCCAACAGCGCCTCTACTCTATGCTCAATTTTGCTGTTATCTTTACCAGCCGTAAACAGGGAATTATCTCTTACAAAAATCAGCTTTCTTGGCACCATAAAAGGTACGGTTTCCGCTTCCTCAACTACAGCCTGTATGGGCACTTCCCCTAGGTCCATATGAATCAGCGCAAAATCCTTGTCTTCTTTAGTTAACAGCTGCGATTCCAATAATGCAGCGAATTCATTCATTTGATATTTCTCACTGCCGTAAAGCAAGTAAACGGAGGATACCTCCCCCTGTTTTACCGCCTTTGCTGCTGCTTTGGCATCCATCCTGTGTTCCCCCTTCTATTTCTTTGTACACTATACCAAAAAAACTGCCCTTAAAGCGAGAAGCGGGCTTGCTTTTACATCAAAGAAAAACATCTCGACATAACTCAAAGAAGACAGACCGCACTTAGTCATAGTTTTTCTTGCGAGATAAGGATGCTGTTTACTTTGCAGTTTATACTTTCTTATCTCATAGCAAAAGAACCTCGGCGCGTTGGCTGCGAGGTCCTTTTGTCCCAACATCTATATAAACGCCGGACGGAATGCTCTAGAATCACTCCTCCGTCGGTCATACGACGGTGGTTTGGCGGCATATTTCTATATACCATAACCTATTCATATCTCTTGGTAAGTGTGCACCGGTTTATCGTCTTTTTATGGCTTTGTTACTGATTTTGTTGTATCTGATTTCTCTGGTATATCTGCTTTATCTTTTTTGTCTGCTTTCTCGGTTTGATCCGAATTTTCAGGCTTCTCGGTCTTTTCATCTTCTGGCTTGTTTGACTCAACCGGCTGTTGAACGTTAAGTACGTGCTTAACCTCTTTTTGGTCGACGAGCACCGTATAGGTGAAGTTCTTGCTGTCTACGGACCATTCTCCAGCAATCCAATCCCCGTTTAGCGGAAGTGAATGTATCACTTCAGGCAACTGATCAGCAGCTGCAGGGAGCCGATACATGACCAGTTGATCAATTTCTAAGGACGCACTGTAAAGGCCATCTGGAGAAGACCATTGCTCCGGTACCATAGTAATACCCTGTTTATACGCATTATCTAAAGAAGTATCCAGATTTTCCGTTACTGAAACATCTGTTTCAGCAGGCTTTTGGGTGTCCTGAATATCCTGTGATCCCTGGGAATCGGGTACAGGCAGCTCTGAAGGTGGAACCTTTGGTTTGTGCACCTCTTGTGGAGGTTCCGTATTCCCCGTTTTACCTTTCGTTGAACTCTCTCGGGCAGAAGTTCCTGCGTCCGGGCTGGCAGTCCGGCTCTTATTATCGTTTTTCTTGTCTTCTGCCGGCACTGCGTCCATATTGGACGATACACTTTCATCAGGGCTGCTCTTCTCCGCCCCAGCCTTCTCGGAGTCATCCATAGCCACTGCGAATGGCTGTATTTCTGCTTGCTGTTCATCCTGATTATTTACGCCACTGTCCTTATTTGGATCTTCACTCTCAGGCAGCTCCTGACTCCCGCCGCTGCTAGTCCTCATGCTTGTCGGCATATCCTCTTCCACAGACAGCTCAGCATCGGAGAGCATTTTCGGTTCATAATTGAATATGGCAACTCCGAGAATAACAGCCGCTGCTGCTGTACCAATCGCCGTCCTACCTGCTATGGAACCCCACCAGCTTGTTGTTCGTCTGGAACGCTTAAGCTCCGGAATCATTACGGCCGGCCCCTTGTTATCGTCAACTTTGACCTGCTCCTGACGGGCCAGGTCTATAGCATCCAGCTGCGGCAGTATAGAATCAACCAAACTGTAAGGAGGTGTGACAGCCGGAAGATCTTCCAAATCCCTTGACAGGGATTTCAGCACATTGAATTTTTCCGCGCAAGCCGGACATACAGCAACATGGCGGTACATCTGTGCAGTCTCTTCCGGATCAAGGTCTCGATCCAAATACCGGTGCATATATTCAACCACCTCTTGGCAATTCATCCTGATACACCACCCTTCTGATGCTCATGGAGCATGTTCTGAAGCTGTTGTCTTGCCCTGAATAAATACGATTTCACTGTGTTCAGTGGCAGATTCAGACAATCAGCTATTTCGTTGTAAGACAAATCCTGCAAATATCTTAAGACAATAACGGTGCGATGATGATCCGGCAGTTGATTGATCGCCTCTTGAATGTCCTGAGCCAGATACCCTGTCATCACTTCTTTCTCCACGTTCTGCCGATCCTGAAAAACAAGATCATGCTCATCAATGGAAACCGTAGGTTTCGTCCGCCGAAACTTATCGATACAAATGTTCGTGACGATTCGTTGCACCCATGTTTTGAATTGGGCTTTCTCTTCGTAGGAATTGATCTTCGTATAAATGCGAATCAATGCTTCCTGGGAAGCATCCATTGCATCCTGTTCATTGTTTAAAATATAATAAGCAGTCCGGTACACTTGTTGTTCAATTTCTCGCAATAGGGTGATTAGAGCGTCGCGATCGCCCGATTGAGCGGCTCTGATGAGTCCCTGCTCCACCACAGTGGATCCCCCTCTCCCTGCATATATACAGACGGATGTTAATATTAATTTGTTGCAAGTTGTTACCTATTAATTTTCAGGAAAGTTCATCTAACTATACCAAAAATAATGAAGTTAGTCATCAGACGTCAATCTCGTACGAACGTCTATTTCGCCTTTTCGTGAAATTTTCATCTGAATTTCTCCATGCAGGTCTGTCCTAAATACCAGTGAATCATGCCTTTGAATTCGCTGTACGACATCAGGATGGGGATGACCGTACATATTGTCCACACCGGCAGAGATTACGGCTGAAGCAGGCTTCCACACCTTGAGCCATGACTCGGTTGTTGATGTCTTGCTGCCATGATGACCTACCTTTAATACATCGAGCGGACGGATTTTCGACCGCTCTGCAATACGGTCAGCGTGTTCTATCAATATTCGTTGTTCAGCTTTAGCATCGGCATCCCCGGTGAATAGAAGGCGTGCTTCATTCATCACAAGTTCAAATACAAGAGATTCGTGATTCTGATCCTCCACCACAGGCAGTGTATCCTGCTCCTTGTTCTGCCCCCTGCCTTGAATACCGGAGTTCAAGAACAAAAATTCAGTACGGGAATCCGGTTGATAGACAGAACCGCTATCAGCCTGATAAACGGGAATACCTTGTTTCACCGCAGTTTTGAGCAGCTTCTCAAACGCCTTGGATTCAGCCAATGTGCCGTTAAATATGATTGCCTTCACCGGAATATCTTCCAGAACTGCTTGCAGTCCTCCCGAATGATCCTGATGATTGTGAGAAATCATCACCATATCAAGCGAATGAATCCCCCTTTTCTTTAACAAAGGTACAACGACGTTTGCACCGACTTCAAACGGACGGCTTCGTACCTTCCATGCATCCTTCTCTTTCATGAAATTTGTCGTACCGCCAGCATCGATTAATATATGTTTTCCTTCCGGAGTAGACACCAGAATCGAATCTCCCTGCCCCACATCCAAGAACTGAACCGATCCAACCCCCTGTTTAATCGGCCCATGATAACCGTTGTACAGCAGCAGAAAAAACAAACCGGTAAGTACTGCTACCGCTGCGCCACTGCCGAAATGCTCCAGTACACCCGCTAGCCGGTGCAAACCTGTAGATCTGAGCCATTCGGCTGTTCGGTATTGCACTGCATGACCGGAACCTCCCCAGTCATAATTCCGATGCGCAGGAGATCTTCCGGGAGATTCGTCTACGGATAATGGAACGGTTTCGTCTACAGCTCCAGAGAAACCCTGATCCAATCTCTTTTTCTGGCCCAAAACATATAAAGTTAAATATAGAACTATATAATAACTGATAATCCACCACAGACCCGGTGAGGGCCATATCGTAACAAATACGGGTGAAACGTTCATCCATTCCACAACAGAAAAAGTGAACGTATTCAACCACTCTATCACTCCAGCAATCCATTTCGCACCCGTAAGCCATACCCACCCCAGGATCAACGAAACCGTCCCCATTGGTAAAACAATCATACTGATTAGAGGTACCATCATCAGATTAGCTACAATTGACAGAAGAGAGAACTGGTTGAAATAATAAATCGTTAATGGAAAAGATACCAGTTGGGCCGCAACCGTCACTCCAAAGGTGCCCGCCAGCCAACGCGGCATAAACGAAAGAAAAGGCATCAGTTTCGGGACAAAAACCATCAGTCCGGCTGTGACTAGAAAGGACAACTGAAAACTGACGTTAACAAGAAAATAGGGATTCCAAAGAAGCATTAACAAAGCAGCGATACACAAAATATGCATACCATCCTTCAGCAGCCCTCTCCTCGCAGCATACAGACCGATCATTCCCATGATACCGGCACGAACGATTGACGGACTGGCCCCTGTCAGCAGCACATAGAACGGCAAAAAAACCATTACAGCGGTGAGTGACGTCTCCCGGGTCAAACGGCATAACGAGAAAATAAACAACAGTGATCCTACAAATACCCCGACATGCAAACCCGATATGGCGAGAATATGAGTAAGTCCCAGACGGGAAAACTCGGCGAACGTATCCGGATTCAAATCACCCTGATCACCAATAATAAGCCCCTTCATATATCCCGCATGTATTCCGCTGAACAATTCCTCAAGCCGATGACCAAAATATTGACGAACTTCATCATTCCAGCGAAGCACATGAGTCAACTTCCATTCATCCGGTTGCTGTACCGCAATATTTTGTATTCCTTTTGTCTTAAGGAGCCAGTGTATTTCCTTAGTCCGTAAGTATTCTTGGTAATCAAATCCATCAAAATTGCGGGCTGTTCCAGGCCTCTTCAGCTCTCCTGTTATCTGCACGGAATCCCCTCGTTTCCATTCAACTGCCGTCTTGGTCTCCGCCTCTGTCAACAGCTTGACCTGGACTTGAACCTCTTCCTTGATCCCGGTATGCGAGTTAGCAGTACGAACAGACAGCACAAAATCAGCACGGTCACCATCAACTTTTACGGGGGATACAATAACTCCTTCAGCCGATACGGGGATCGGATCATCCTTATTGGTTGATTTTTGCATAAGGGACTGTAGCTTGCTGACGTTGCGTGTATCGTTCCATTCCCAGTATCCTGCAGAAACCAGCAGTGATGCGACCATGCAACCTATAAACAAAGGACCTACTGCTCCAAGCAAAAAAGGAACGATTAGCAATATTGCAATTCCTGTAACAATAAGCATCAGCTGCCAGCCTGAATACATACAGGCAGCCCCGCTACCGAGAACCCAACAGAACGTAAAAGCCAGCAGCGGTCGTTGTGTCATCACGTTCCCATCTCCTCTTCATAATAAATAGCATACGTACATAAAAAAGAACCTCTGGCTGACTAAGCAACCAGAGGTTCTTCCTCATCATACTAATAGTTTCGTGTTCAAAAAGGTCGGTTTTCAGCACCGAGAAGGTTGGATGAAGCTAGGGCCTGAGGAGCGAAGCGTACGTTTTGGGTACGTGAGCACCGGAAGGACCGGCTGAATTCAAGATTCGATGCCGAGCCCACTTCCTGATTCACTTCGTGATCAAAAGCGGACTTTTTGAACAACCTCTTATATAATTAGCTTTCCAACTTCATATAGTACTGGGTTAATCCGACACCGTCATCAACGTCTCCCTCGGCGGATCATATTGGAACAATTGACGGAATAAAATTCCCTTCTGTTCCATCATACGGCTCACCTTTTCCGTATCCTTCGGATAAGACCTATGAAATACGACTTCTGTAATTCCGCTGTTCGCCAGCATGTTAGCGCAGGTCCAACACGGCTCATCCGTCACATAAACGGTACTTCCCTCACGGTCATTGCGGTCTGTGAACAGCAACAGATTTTGCTCGGCATGAATTGTTCGGACACAGCGTTGTTTTTTGACCATCTCTTCTTTCCCATCATCATGAATAACAAGTTCATAGTCTTCCACAATCATGCATCCCGCTTCAGAGCAGTCCGGAACGCCCATCGGAGCTCCATTATAGGCAGTCCCGAGCAGCTTCTTCCCCTGTACGAGCACAGCTCCGACGTGACGCCGGGAGCACTGCGAACGTGTAGACACCATAAATGCAATATCCATAAAATAGGTGTCCCAGTCTTTACGTTGATCTGTACTCATTTCATAGCTCACCTGTTTCGTAAATGTATTTGATTTCATTGTATCACAGGGTTAAAAACCTACGTAAGACTTCATTTTCTCCAGCATTTTCGGGCCGATGCCTTTCACTTCTAGAAGATCAGCCGCAGTGCGGAACGGACCGTGCTTAGTCCGGTAATCAATAATAGCCTGGGCCTTCTTCTCACCGATTCCCGGTAAATCCATAAGCGCTGCCACGTCTGCTGTATTGATGTTAATTTTACCGGACGTTTCAGCGGCAGGCATGTTACTCACTTTCTCCGCAGATTGAACCTCTTCGGCAGCAGGTTTTGCAGCTTCGATAACTGGCTTAACCGGATCTTTGGATTCCACAGAGGCGGGTACAGCTGTTTCCTTCACCCCGCTTTGTCCTCCTATATTGGAATCGTCATTTCCCTGTTCGACCGACTCCTTCATGGGTGTAGACTTCGTGGGAACGGACTTTGGTGAATCCGGCTCCTGCATCCCAAGCACCTCTTCGATCTCAGCATTCAGCGGCTTCCATCCTTGTATTCCACCCTGATTGCCTCCGGCAAACAGGATTAGTCCACATCCAAGCAAAACCGTCGTAACACTCCACCCTAATGGTATTCGTCTCATAAAAATCACTCCAATCCCGAACGGAATACCCGTCCGATGAGTATAAACGCACATTATAGCGCTATCATTCTGTAATCCTCCGCAAAACGGTCATCATTTGACAGCTAAGCCGCATACATTAACGATATGAACACGGTATCCTATTGAAGTAAAGCGCGAAAGGAGGGAACGTACACATGAAGGTCGGTTTTATCGGTACGGGAAGTATGGGCAGTCTATTGATCGACTCCTTCATACGAGCGGGCGCTCTACAGCCTGAGCAGATCCGGATCAGCAACCGCACTCTGAACAAAGCACTTGAGCTCTCAGACCGTCACCCTGGCCTTATCGTATGTAGAAGTAATGCGGAAACTGCGTCAAAGAGCGATCTGTTTTTTCTATGTGTTAAACCCGGTGAGTTCAAAACTGTCATCGACGAGATCCACGATCAACTCCACATCTCTCAAATTGCTGTATCTATTACGAGTCCCGTCCAACTATCTCATCTGGAATCTACGCTTCCCTGCAAGGTGGCGAAAATTATACCGAGTATTACTAACCAAGCCGGAAGCGGTGCATCCTTATGTATTTATGGATCACGCATAAAAGAAGAAGACAGGCTGCTTTTGGAAAGCCTCCTGTCTTCGATTAGCAGGCCCACCCCGGTTCTGGAATCACACACACGGATTACATCCGATTTTTCCAGCTGCGGGCCTGCATTTTTGAGTTTTTTTGTGGAAAAATGGATTGATGCCGCCGTCGAAATGACCGGAGCCGACCGTCCTACGCTCAATGCACTTGCCGGAGAAATGCTGCTCGGAACCGGCAAATTGCTTACGGAGGAAGGTTTCTCTCCTGAACAGCTTCAAGAGAGAGTGGCTGTTCCCGGAGGCATTACCGCCCAAGCGCTGTCCCTTCTCGGAAACAGGTTGGACGGTCTGTTCCACCAACTGATCAACACCACACATGAAAAATATGAGGAGGATCTGGCGAAACTGGACATTGCCTTCGGGAAGACGGTTAACCGGCCACGATATTGACCAGTTTACCCGGCACTGCAATCACTTTGCGGATACTCTTTCCTTCCAGCGCCTGCTTGACATTTGGAAGGGAGAGGCTATATTCTTTCATCGCTTCTTGGTCCATATCTTTAGAGATTTTAGCCCGGTCTACGATTTTACCACTTACTTGGATAACGATTTCGATTTCTGCATCCACTGTCCAAGCTTCATCAAATTCCGGCCATGACACGTAGGTCACGCTATCACTGTTACCCAGACGGCTCCACAGCTCTTCGGCCAAGTGTGGTGCGAGAGGAGACAACATTTGCACAAAGTTCTCCATCGCTTTGCGTGGCAATTCATTAACCTTGTAGCCTTCATTAATGAAGATCATCATCTGACTAATCGCCGTGTTGAAATGCAGATGTTCCATATCGTCAGTAACCTTCTTGATCGTCTTATGCCAGGTACGTTTGAACTCATCGGTTCCTTCGCCGTCTACAATCTTAGAATTCAGCTCGCCGTTCTCGCCGATAAATAGACGCCAGATCCGCGACAAGAAACGGTGCATTCCTTCGACACCATTCGTATTCCACGGTTTGGTCGCTTCAAGCGGCCCCATAAACATCTCATAGACACGCAGTGTGTCCGCACCGTATTCATTGACGATATCATCCGGATTGATAACATTGCCGCGCGACTTACTCATTTTCTCATTGTTGTTACCCAGAATCATACCCTGGTTAACGAGCTTTTGGAACGGCTCTTTCGTATCCACAACCCCCAGGTCGTACAATACCTTATGCCAGAAACGGGCATACAGCAAGTGGAGTACCGCGTGTTCAACACCGCCGATATACAGGTCAACCGGCAACCATGCCTTCTGCTTCTCTTTGGAGCACAGTTCATCATGGTTATCAGGATCAATGTAACGCAGGTAATACCAGCAGCTTCCAGCCCACTGCGGCATTGTATTGGTCTCACGGCGGGCTTTCATGCCCGTCTCAGGATCAATCGTTTCGACCCATTCCGTCACATTCGCAAGCGGGGATTCTCCAGTACCAGATGGTTTGATCTGATCCACGTCAGGCAGCAGCAACGGAAGCTGATCCTCCGGTACCGTCTTCATGGTGCCATCCTCCAGGTGAAGAATAGGAATTGGCTCACCCCAGTAACGCTGACGGCTGAACAACCAATCCCGCAGACGATAGGTTACCTTTTTCTCACCTTTGCCGTTCTTCTCCAACCACTCGTTCATGGCTTGGATAGCTGCTTCATTATCCAATCCGTTCAGGAAATCAGAATTGACGTGTTCTCCGTTGCCGGCGTACGCCTCTTCCTCCACATTTCCTCCCTTAACAACTTCAATAATGTCCAGACCGAACTGCTTCGCAAATTCCCAGTCCCGGCTGTCATGACCCGGGACAGCCATAATAGCACCCGTGCCGTAACCTGCAAGCACATAATCCGCAATCCAAATCGGTACTTGAGCTCCGTTTACCGGATTCACTGCATAGGCTCCAGTAAACACCCCGCTCTTGTCTTTTGCCAGATCCGTACGCTCCAGATCGCTCTTACGTGCTGCCTGCTCCTGATAAGCTTTTACAGCATCCTTCTGTTCTTCCGTAGTAATTCGGTCCACCAGCTCATGCTCCGGTGCCAGCACACAGTAGCTTGCACCGAACAGCGTGTCTGGACGAGTCGTAAATACCGTCAGATGCTGATCGTGGCCAGCGATGTCGAAGCGGACTTCAGCACCGGTCGATTTACCGATCCAATTCCGCTGCATATCTTTAATGCTTTCGGTCCAATCGAGCTCCTCCAAATCCTCCAGCAATCTCTCGGCATAATCTGTAATCCTCAAAATCCACTGACGCATCGGTCTACGGATGACAGGATGGTTGCCGCGCTCGGATTTGCCGTCAATCACTTCTTCATTAGCAAGAACCGTGCCCAGCGCCGGGCACCAGTTTACTGGTATCTCCGCAACATAAGCCAAACCTTTTTTATACAATTGGATAAAAATCCATTGTGTCCACTTATAGTACTCAGGATCCGTCGTGCTGATCTCACGATCCCAGTCATAGGAGAAACCGAGTGACTTGATCTGCCGGCGGAAGGTATCGATATTTTGTACTGTAAATTCACGCGGATGTTTACCCGTATCCATCGCATACTGCTCGGCAGGAAGGCCGAATGCATCCCAGCCCATCGGATGGAGTACATTGAATCCGCGCATCCGTTTGAAACGGGCCACAATATCCGTTGCCGTGTAACCCTCCGGATGGCCTACGTGCAGACCTGCACCTGACGGATATGGAAACATATCCAGCGCATAAAATTTCGGTTTCGATGGATCTTCATGCGTTTTAAACGTTTTATGTTCATCCCAATACTGCTGCCACTTCGGCTCGATGGCCTGCGGCTGATAGCCGTGGCCCGTTTGTTGATTTTCACTCATATTTTCCAGCTCCTCCTTCACAGTCAAGCACGCGGTATATAGCCGTGCGCCTCCAAACAAAAAAACCTCATCATCCATAGCGTACGACGCTAGGGACGAGAGGTTTGATTCCCGTGGTACCACCCTAGTTAGCCAAAGGCATTCTTTGCCTTCAACTCACTTTGCACCTCTATCGCAGGTGAGACGACGATGACTCATCGGCTTGACATTAACGCTTACCGTGTAAGCTGTCTGAACCGAGTTAACATCGTTACTCCGAGGTGAGTTCATTTCCTTCGTCAACCGGCTTACACCAACCGCCGGCTCTCTATGTGATCGGGTTAGAAACTACTGATCCTCATCATCGTATCATATTCGATTTTAATGACGATATTATATCGAACATCGGCTGCTAAGTCAATGCAGATAACCTGCTGTTACGATAATCTTCCGGTGTCAGGCCGACCATATCCTTAAACATGCGGCTGAAATGAGCCAAATGTTTAAACCCGGCAGTGTAACACACTTCGGTTACGGTCATATTCGGATGGAGCCAGAACAGCATTTTAGCCTGATTGATTCTTCGGCTGTATACATATTTGAATACCGTTGTTCCAGTGACTTCTTTAAATAAGGATGATAAATAGTGCTTTGTTAAATGCACTGCATGAGCAATTTCTTCCAGACTAAGATCCTTCATATAATTCTGCTCCACGAAGGTGATGACTTGCTGGATATGACGCTCTTTTTCCGGAAAAGATTCTTTATGATTCACTGCAGTGCGGCAAAGATCAGCAATAAAACACATCATGTCAATCAGTCTCAGCATTCTTCGTTCTTGCGGAGCGCCGTTAGATGTCAAACGTTCCAGCTCTATCATAATACCTTCGAATTCATCTCTCTCTGGTCCCTCAAGCGTAATCCGGTAGTTTCGCAGCTCTTCAAACGGGCTTAATAAGGCAGAAAATGCGGCGGGTTGAAGCCACCGGCCCACAAAACCGGGATCAAAATGAACAATACTTCGGACATACTTGGCACCAGGTTCCACATGAGGACAATGCAGTGTTAAACCATTCATTAGGAGAAGATCACCAGGCTTCAGAACATAAATCTTATCCCCGATCAAGTATGTGCATTTTCCCTCGTGGAAATAAAATATTTCATAGAAAGGATGTGAGTGAAATTCACCGCCAGCCATCGATTTATCGTTGCGGTAATGAAAATCGAATGGTTGGTGGAGCTGGAGTTGCCCATTCAATTCATTCATAAAGGACACCGGTTTCATAGAGTCTGCCCCTTCTGATCCTAGGTATTCCTTTATTATAACGGATACAATTACTGAATACGAACAGCTTCATTCTGTGCGACAATACATAATTCCCCCGCTTTAAAAGCATGCTCCTGCGTCATTGCCCGTTCCGTCCGTTCCAGGCAGTCAATAATCAACTCCCCGAAGAAAGGATATCCGACCTTTCCCTTGAGCTCCATATGATATTCCCCTTCATGATTGACCAAGTAAAGATGATCTCCCTGCGAATCCCTGGCCACATCGATATACTTGCGCATCTCGATATATCCGTCCGTTCCAAGAATAAATGTTCTTCCATCCCCCCAAGTGCCAAGGCCGTCCGGTGTAAACCAGTCCACGCGAAAATAATGACTTGCCCCGTTGTCACCGATTAACGTTGCATCTCCGAAATCCTCAAGTTCTGGATACAACGGATTGTTGTAGTTGGCCACTTTGCTGCTCATCACCTTGGCATCTTTACATCCTGCATAGAATAGAAACTGCTCAATTTGATGAGAGCCGATATCACACAGAATGCCTCCGTATTGTTCATAACGGAAAAACCAGTCAGGACGAGATGAGGCGTTGAGACGGTGGGGTCCTGTGCCCATCACCTGTATAACACGGCCGATAGCGCCATCCTGTATTAACTTTCCGGCGTGAATAGCACTCTCGACATGGAGACGTTCACTATAATACACCATATATTTCCGACCCGTTTCCTCCGCTTTTGCCCTTGCTGCTGCGACCTGATCCAGCGTCGTAAACGGTGTTTTGTCCGTAAAATAATCTTTGCCGCGGGACATAACCTTCAGTCCCAGACTGCAACGTTCAGACGGAATAGCTGCCGCGGCGACAAGCTGAACCTCCGAATCTTCCAGAATCTGAGCTTCTGATGAAGCTACACGCACCTGGGGATATTTTTGGCAAAACAACTCTATTTTCTGGGGATCCGGATCATATACCCATTTTAGTGTAGCCCCCGCCTCCACCAGTCCGTTGCACATTCCATATATATGACCGTGTTCTAGAGACATCGCTGCAATGACGAATTCTCCCGGCCCGACGACCGGCTTAGATTTACCAGCGGGGGCGTAAAGCATACCGTTGTTGCGATTCAATTGATCATCCTCCTCGAATTCGATAACTGCCCAAGGCTGTCAGTGATCATCATTCATCATCGTGTCTTTAACCGAAGGTGGTTGACATATCTGCCGGTCCTGTTTCTTTCACCGTCTTCTGATAGGTCGAATTTTTAATACGCTCCTGCAGGAGCTCGTAATACAAGTCTTCATCCATAGGGATATCTACCCAATCATCGGTCCAGCTAGACAAATGCATCGCATTGGATAAAGTCAGACCTTTAATTCCTTCCTCACCCGGTGCAATAAGCGGAGTACCGTTTAATATAGCATCCGTGAAATTTTGTATAATACCGCTGTGCTGAGGATTGTTCCCGTAGACCGGAATCTCACACTTCCAGCATTCCGGCTCCCCAAAGCCGCCTTTGTACTCACGGTTGAATTCCGTTTCGGACACCCGCAGCCGCCAAAACGTTAATTTATCATCTTCTATAACGATTTTGCCCCGGTCTCCTGTAACCTCAAAACGATTCGTTCCCGGTGCTTCGCCTGTCGTCGTAATAAACACACCTGTCGCACCGTTTTCATATTCCACATAAGCCGTCACATCATCTTCTACTTCGATATTTCTATATTTGCCGAAGGAACAAAAAGCTCTCATTCGGACAGGCATCATTCCGGTAATCCACTGCCATAAATCCAATTGATGCGGAGACTGATTAATGAGAACGCCCCCGCCTTCTCCTGCCCATGTCGCGCGCCAGCCTCCCGAATCATAGTAGCTTTGCGAACGGTACCAATGGGTAACAATCCAGTTCGTACGACGGACTTCGCCCAGCTCACCCGAAGCAATTAACTCCCGGAGCTTTTGATAGAGCGGATTACAGCGCTGGTTATACATGATCGAGAATACTTTGCCGCTCCCGGCCGCAACTTTATTCATCTCTCGCACCTGCTTTGTATGAACTCCTGCAGGCTTCTCAATCAGTACATGAAGACCTTGTTCAAAAGCAAATATAGCTTCCGACGGGTGACCATAATGGGGAGTCGCAATGATGACAGCGTCGATTTCACCAGATGACATCATCGCCTCAGCGTCGTCCCATATTTTTACTGTACCCGGCAGTTCAGCCCTAGCCATCTCTTGTTTACTTGCCTGTAGGTCGCATATAGCTACAAGAGACGCTCCACGAATTTTTCCCGCTGCCAAGGTTCTCGCATGACTAAAGCCCATACCTAAGCCGATGACGCCAATTTTTACTTCCTCCATTGTTGTACCTCCCTTTTGCTAAAAAAGTGAATTATTCTCGTAAAATATTTATATGTTCTCCGTTTGCTATTTTTTACTCGGTCCACTCTTGCATTTGCTGCACAAAATGTTTCAACATTTCTTTGGAAGGATATGTTCCGCTAAAATCTTCAATTCCTAAGTATCCGTCATAACCAACGGATTTCAAATCCGCAATAACCTGAGGCCATGAAACGATGCCATGGGAAAGCGGTACCCACTCACCACTCCATTCCGTGTGAAGGCCGTCCTCTGACTTCGTCATTCGATAACCGGCATTTTTCACATGAACATGGGCCAAGTAAGGACCAAGAAGTTCTAAGCCCATCCTATAATTTTCATAACCCTCATGAACCATATTTCCGGGATCATATAAGACGCCGACATGTCGAGAATCAAATTGGCTAACCAGCTTATGAGCCAAGCCAGCGCTAGGCGTAATTGTTTTGTGGTGGGTTTCTACAAGCGCTTTGATACCGTAGTCCGCAGCCAGCCGTTCCACGGATTCCAGATAACGTACGGCTTGCATATAAAGATCGTGGTAGTTCTCTCTTCCATCATAGCCAGGTATACCCGCCCGGATAAAGGAAGCTCCAAGCAGCTTGGCTGCTTTCATCACCCGCTCTGTGCCTTCAATGTCACCACAAGTCAGATAAGGAACAACGGCTATGCTGCGAAGATTGTACTCCTTGGCTGCCTTGTCAAACCTCAACCATTCCTCCTCCGTACCTCCTGGATCGATAGAGCAGCGATTGTGGCGCCAAAATGAAGGCTTCTCCTGAAGGACATCCTCCGAAATTTCCTTAAAGCGCCATTCTATTCCTTCAACTCCAGCCTCATGCGCGGCTGCGGCCAACTCCTCCGGATTCAAATCAGGGGTTGCAACTGTAAACACAGACCATTTCATCGTCGTTTCCACCCTTCTTTACTCGAAAGTAGTTACTGTAAACAGACCTATTTGATTGTAGTTTAGCTATCCGTCACCATCATTCGACTTCACTTCCGGATTACCACGGATTGTAATCGTTTTCAATTTGATGCGGGTATAGTCTAACACAGGTTTTCAAGCAAACCTACGGCCTTGATACGGCATCTTAACCACAATCAAATAGACCGCCGAAAAAGAGTTTCCCATGCAAGAAAAACTGCGACTTCCCCAAAGCAAAAAGGACTGTTCCTTCGTAGAATATCTACGCTGAAACAGTCCTGAGTCTGTAATTATTATTTGACAGCTACATAAAACAGCCTTTGTGCATCGCTTCCAGCTTCAACCCACTCAAAATCCGCATAACACTTCACATCACGGAATCCGGCTTTGGCCAGCTCCACCTTCATCCACTCTGGATCATAGCCGCGCTGCGTATGCGTTTCTTCGAAACGGCGGTATACCGATCGATCGTTCTCATCACGCGCGAAAATAGATAAATGATGTTCAATTTCACAGCGAGGTTCATCCAGAGCACATGTCCAAATATATGAGACCTTATGATCATCAAGAACGAAGGGCTGCTCCTCATCGTAACGAATCAAGGTGTTCGGATGGTGCACATCAAACAGGAACGAGCCCCCATCCTTCAGACCGCTATAGGTACGGGCGAACACAGCTCGAATGTCGTCTTCTTCAAGTAAATAATTTATGCAATCACAAAACGAAATGACGGAGTCCACCTGCTCTGGCAGTTCCCATACCCGCATATCCTGCTGTACCCAGCGAACACTCCCCTCACGGAACAGACGATTCCCTTGAGGGGTCTCCTCCAGTTTGCGGCGAGCAATCGATAGCATGTCGGCTGACAGATCTATTCCTGTTACTTCAAATCCCGAATTCACGAGCGGAATCGTGATGCTGCCTGTCCCGCATCCGAGCTCCGCCACACTTTTCGGCATACCATGCTTGTCCCAAGCTGTCCGTGCAAACCGAAGCCAATCGGGGTAAGGCATGTCCTCCATAAGTTGATCGTAAACGTACGCAAATTTGCGGTAAGACAACATGATGACACCACTTTCTTAAGGCTTCCTTATTTCTTCCCCTCTACACCGGATTCCGAGTTCTCCTCATTTTCCTTGGCAAGATAGGTCCAACTTTCCTTCTGTGTGACCAGCCCATCCTTCATCAGCTTACCTAGGGCCCGTTTAAAGGCTGATTTGCTGATGCCGAAACGCTGCTTAATAATATCTGGCGGCGTTGCGTCAGAGTATGGCATGGCTCCACCCGGACGTTCCTTCAGAAACGCTAGCAGCCGATCGGCATCATCTGTCATCCCAATCTCTTTACGCGGTACCATCGATAAGTTGACACGGCCGTCCTCACGTATATGACTGACACGAACACGAACTTCTTCCCCGAGGCGCATTAATCGCGTCCGCTCGGAAGAATGGATCATCCCAATAGCTCCAAAACCAAGCACGCCACCGTCTACAATAACGAACGTGCCCATCTGGAGAGGCTTGTACACAAGTGCTGTAAACCATTGGTTGAGCCACGCATCGGGTGCATGAAAAGCAAGGGGCGCAAGCTCCTGTTCTCCGGCCAACTTGGCACGGAGCCGTCCCTGCTTATCGTGTTCCATCATGACAAACACATAATCACCTACCTGGGGATGAAGCTCTCTCATCTCAGGTAATTCACGGATAGGAAGAAGCAATTGACGGCCCAGCCCCATCTCGAGGAAGCAGCCAAGGCGTGGATGAACGTCAGCTACCATCAGCTTGGCTGTTTCACCCAGTGTAAGATACGGCTTTTTCATTGTAGCTGCGAGCCGATCCTCCGTATCAAAAAATATAAATACCTCAACCGTATCACCAGGCTCAACCTTCCCGGTGAGCTCAGAGTAATGGAGAAGCACATCCCTGTCGCCGCCATTCAAAAAATAACCGTAAGGCGATACTTCACGGGTTACTTCCAGCTCCACGATCGTACCGGCGATCAGGCTCATACGTTCTCCACCACTTTAGCGTCAGACCACAGACGCTCAATGTTGTAATATTCACGCTCGTCGCGATGGAATATATGAACGACTACATCGCCAAGATCCATCAACACCCAGCGGGCAGCGTCCATACCTTCGATACCACGAAGCGTCACGCCGCCCTCTTGAGCACGCTTGCGCACTTCGGTTGCAATCGATTGAACCTGGGTATCGGAGTTACCGTGACAAATAACAAAGTAATCGGCTACAAGAGAGATTCCTCTCAAATCAAGAGCCACAATATTCATCGCTTTTTTATCTTCAGCGGCCGCCACGGCCGCATTTAACAATTCATTCGGATTCATCGTCATGAATTCGCCTCCAGTTGCTTTATTAAGTCATTTCGAGCCAGTACGGTCAGTGGATAAATAATCTGCTTGCGAGATACCAAGAAACTTATCGTCGAATCAAATCCGGCTGCAAGCGCCTCTTCAAGGCTATGGTTGGCCAGTTCGCGAATATTATTCACGCCTGGGAAATCCCTTCCCGGCTCCATATAATCTGCCAGACATACGACCTTCTCCAGAAGAGTCATTTGGGCACGTCCAGAGGTATGATATCGTATTGCATCCAATACTTCTTGATCGGTTATGCCGTAATCCCTTTCTGCAACAAAGGCGCCTACTTCGGCATGCCACAACTGTTTATCATGCTGCAGTAACTCGTCGTTAAGTCCGTTATCCACTAGGACCTCTTTTAATTTTAACACAGGCCAATATTTAGCGACGTCGTGCAGAATAGCCGCCAAATCCGCTTTTTCCGGATTAGCCCCATACTGTTCAGCAAGTTTGACCGCCGTTTCCATGACGCCCTTGGTGTGTAACCAACGCTTCTCGGGCATCTGGGATGATACGGCCTCAATCAGCTGTTCCCGGCTGTATCCCATAGATTCCGCTCCTTACAATGTAATCATATACACGGTCGGGTACCATATAACGGATGGACTCACCCGCGGCCACCCTCTTCCTGATCAGGGTCGAGGATATATCAACAAGAGGCATATCTGCGATTTTGACAACTTTCTGTAAAAACGAAGGCAGCAAATTGACATCCAAACTGGATCCCGGCCGGTTCACACCGATAAAATGGAGCATTCCGGCCAGCTCATCAATCCGATGCCATTTGGGCAAGTAGTTGACCATGTCCGCACCAATGATGAATGTGAACTCTATATGCGGATAAGCCCGGCGCAGTTCCGTCACCGTATCCATGGTGTATGATACTCCTCCACGTTCGATTTCAAAGTCCAGCGTCCGAAAAGACGGATGGCCGGCCACGGCTTCGGATGTCATTTCCAGCCTCATCTGCCCCGTCGCACCGGATTCCAGCTTATGTGGAGGAATATGGCTTGGCATAAACCACACTTCGTCCAATTCGTATACGTCCCGAGCGGCTTCTGCCGCCAGCATATGACCGATATGGATGGGGTCGAATGTACCTCCCATAATGCCAACCTTCATCCGGTTCGCCTCCTTTATTAAGGCAGTTCGATCGTTTTGTTATCCTTCGATTCCTTGTACAGCACGATCGTTTTTCCAATCACTTGTACAAGCTCTGCTTTAGCACCTTCAGCCAATTCCGCCGCGATTGCACGCGGATCTTCCAAACAATTGTTCAGCACAGATACCTTTAACAGTTCCCGCTTTTCAATCGCTTCAGAAATATGACGGATCAGATGATCATTGCTTCCACCCTTACCGACCTGAAACAAAGGATCCAAGTGATGCGCCATTGACCGTAAATACCTTTTTTGCTTTCCTGTTAACATACTTCGTCATAACTCCCTTAATTTCATCTATTTCAAGCTTTTCTCTGTTCCGAAACCTTTATTCTAGCGCTTGATGTATCTTTAAGCAATTATTATTGGAGACCTGCTTATTCCTGAAAGCTGTTCAGTACAGTCTGCTTCATAATCTCAACCGGGGCAGCCTGTCCTGTCCAATATTCGAAAGCGTAAGCCCCCTGATTCACAAACATGCCGAGGCCTCCATGAATGGTACAGCCTTTTTCTTCACTTCTCCGCAGAAGCTCGGTTGTAAGCGGGTTATATATGAGATCGCTGACAACGATTCCTTCCGGAATCCATTCTGCCAATAGCGGAAGATCACCGATATGCGGATGCATGCCGACCGAAGTCGTATTGATTAATACATCTGCCGACTCCACAGCTTCCCTCGCTTCTGCTTCAGCCAAACCCCGGATATCGGCTAACGAACGCCACTCTTCCGCAAGTTCCTTCGCCCTTGAGGCCGTTCGATTGACCACGGATATTTGTCCTGGCTGTTCAAAAGTCAGGGCGTGTATAATCCCGCGAGCGGCACCGCCTGCTCCGAGAACAACAATATTTTTACCGGCCAAATCAGGACAAGCTTCTTCCTTCAATGACCGGACGTATCCGATTCCATCCGTGTTGAAGCCGGTGAGAATGCCGTTATCGTTTACAATCGTGTTGATCGCTCCGATCCTTGCAGCCCCTTCGTCTATAATATCCAGGTAGTTCATAACCTCTACCTTATGGGGAATCGTTACATTGACCCCGCGAAAGCCAAGTGAACGAAGGGCTTCAACCGCTCCCTCTAGCCCATCCGGCTTAATATGAAGAGGAACATAGTCACCTGGAATACCGAGTGCTTTCAGAGCTGCATTATGCATAACAGGGGATTTGGAATGAATGATCGGATCCCCCATCACCCCGAGCAATAAAGCTCCACTATTCCTAACAAAATCTTTTTGCTGCATTGAATTCATGTTCCATCCCCCTCTCCCAAAGACCGTGTAAACCCGGTTAGATCAGTGACGGCCGTTGAAGTACTTTGACCCCTTTCGGCACATGAACCGCGACAAGAGCACCCATGTCTCCGTTCACTTTCACCCATCCCAAGCCGGAAATAAATATGTCCGAGCTGGAGCCTTTGGGAATTCTTATCTCATGTCTTGTCCATTCAGGCATTTCTTCCAACCGTTCCTTGGTTGGAGGCGACAGCAGTTCCCCCGCATGCTCCTCGAACAGTGAATCGGCACGCTCCAGCTTCGTACGGTGTATATTCAGTCGGCCGCTAATAAAGCAAGTGAAGGACTGATGTTCTCCCTTAATGAAGTCGAATCGCCCCATTCCCCCAAAGAACAACGTTTGGCCTTCATTTAGCTGGTATACCAGAGGCTTCAGTGGATTCTCGGGCATAACGACACCCAGATCGTCGCGGCTTACAAGCTCACTGTATCTCCATGGATAGACAATCCCCGGTGTATCCACAATATATCGTCCGTCATCAAGTGGAATATTAACCATATCGAGCGTAGTTCCCGGATAACGGGATGTGGTCAGCTCCTGCTCCAGATCACTGTAATCACGGATCAAACGATTGATAAGTGTCGACTTGCCAACATTGGTTGCGCCGACAACATAAACATCACGATCACCGCGATGAGCAGCCATCGTTTCCAGAAGTCTGTCGAAACCCTGATTCTTCTTTGCACTGCATAGCACGATGTCGGTTGTTCGAAGTCCTTGTTCTTTACACTGTTTTTGCACCCAATTCAGAAGTTTGTTCCAATTGGTGACTTTCGGAAGCAGGTCAATTTTATTGACAGCCAGGATGACCGGGTTGTTACCGACAAACCGCTGAAGACCTGATATTAAACTTCCTTCAAAGTCAAAAATATCTACAATATGAATGACGAGGGCTTTCTTTCCGCCGATTTGCCCGAGCAGACGCAGAAATTCATCCTGATCGACTGCAACAGATGCGACCTCGTTATAATTTTTAATACGGAAGCAGCGCTGGCAAATGACCGGTTCACGGTCCCAGGCTTTTTCCGGCAGATAGCCAGGCTCACCCTGAGCAGCATGCTGCAGCGAAATGCCACAACCGCTGCATTTCTTGGTGACTTGTTCGCCTAAAGGCTCCATCATGATTTCTTGTCCTCCTCAATCCATAATCCTTGTTTCCGCAGACGTGCCAAAGCGATTCGTTCCACCCGCCGATTGAAAAAGCGCGTCGTCCAGCCTTCGTCATTGATCGCAATCGGCATGACCAAAACCGTGTATAAGCCCAAACGATTGCCACCGTAAACGTCTGTCAGCATTTGATCTCCAACTACAATCGTCTGCTCATTCGTCATATCCATCATTTTCATCGCTTTCCGGAAAGGAATGTTGCTAGGTTTACGGGCTTTGTGTACATACTGGATATCTAACGGAGTGGCAAACTTTGATACGCGCTCCAGTTGGTTATTGGAAACGATGATCAGCTGGAAGCCAATCTCTTTTACTTTTTTAAACCAAGCCACCAATTCAGGGGTTGCCAGTGGCGCTTTCGCTCCCACAAGCGTATTATCCAAATCTGTAATAATTCCCCGGTAACCCTGTTCGTACAGTTCTTCCAGCTTAATGTCAAACACCGTGTTGACACGGAGTTTTGGAATCAACATTTCAAACAAATTCGTCACCTCAATTTCATAGGAAAAACTATACCATATTACGGTTGGTTAGTAAAAATAATCGACAGCTCGTCAACCAGACAACCAAAGCCAATGAGTGTCTGAGGTTTCATGAAAAAGCCGCCCGTTATTCCTATCGGAATCCGGGCGGTTGTGATCAGGAAATCCTAATACTTTTTATACTCTTTTTGAACTGGTCCGCTTCAGATTGAACCGCGCGCCATTCTTCCTCCATAATGTGGATTGGACTATAGCGTGCAGCCTCAAACTTTATAAGCAATGGAGTCAGCGAGCGAGACAGCGACGGATAAAGGCTCTCCCAACGGTTAACCGACTCCCGAAGTGTTTCATGAGTGCCGCGTTTCAAGCCGCGACGATGGGCATAACGTATCCACCGTTCTGTCTCGGCAATCACTTTATCAGCAGGTGTCAGAGGTTTCCCGGCTCGAAGACGGGCAGAGAAGAATCGGAGATTAAACCGCATTCTCCAAAGAATATACCCTATCCAGGCGAGAATAACCGCTCCTGAAATAATTCCCAGAACCATGTACAAAGAGGAGCTGCCTCCCGTTTCTTCAGAAGACAAAACAGGCTCTTCCTCTTCCTTAGCCTTCTCTTCCTCTTTCTCCGTAACAATAGGTTTCATCGAGTCCATGTCGGCCAAAATCGGCATATTAAAGCCTGGTGTCGTCTCAATCGGAATCCAGCCGTAGTCTCCGAAGTATACTTCAACCCATGAGTGTGCGTCCGCATTGGTAACCGTATAACTCCCAGACGCTGAATTGTTCTGACCATTCTGAGACATAAATTCCTGACTGGGGATGTTTCCAGGCGCATAGCCTTTCACCCATCTGGCGGGAATACCAAGTGATCGGGTCATCATAACCATAGACGTAGAAAAGTAGTCGCAGTAGCCTTCCTTCACCTCAAACAGAAAGCCATCCACAAAGTCTGTACTTTTCCTTCTCGTTAAGTCAGGCGTGTTCGTGTAGGTAAAGTTGTTTTGTAAATATTGCTGCAGCAGCATTACCTTCTCATATGGAGTATCTCCTGCGGCAGTCACTTCCTCCGCCAGCATTTCAACACGTTCCGGGAAATTGGACGGCTTCTGAAGATACACCTCGTCTACAGGTCCGGTAAACAATTGATCATAAGTTTGAGCGCTAAGCTCTTCTACCGGGATGACCGGGATTTCTGAAGTGACTGTATACGTCTTCGGATAATTCAGACGTTTCGGCTCGGAAATCAGATGAAGCTCGGAACTTTCACCCTTCCAACGAAGCATTCCGTTATCCATGTCAGGATCCAACCTGTCCACTTTAGATATCGAATAGGCTCCAAACAGTACCGGATATACACTGTCATTGAGCATCGTCACGGTCTGCTGCACCGTCTTGGTGTCAATCTTCCCTGATAAGTCCCCGCTTAGAGCCTCGCCCAGCGCAACCTCTTCCGAGTCGCGCTGTCTTTGTTTATCAGACCAGCCTGTTCCAGAGTATTGTGTTCTCGTCTCACCACGCCAGTAGCTTCTTTCCTTGGATGCAACCGACATGACCGGTGAATAGTCGAAATTAAAACCTCCACCTAATTCGTTATCTTCACGCCCATATCCGGACATGCTCTCGGTAGAGACATCGAGAATACCGCCGCCCAATCCGCTCACGCTTCCCGACAACGGTATGCCGTTCCATTCCCGCCAAGCGGTATAAGGATCTGTAAGTGCGGGTTGTATGTTCGGCATGTTGATGCCGGCCAAAATAATCAATGAAAAGATAACGAGGATATTTCCGATAATCTTGATGGGATACTCCCGAAGTTTGCGCCAACCTAAAGGAAATCTTTTGCGAAACCGGTTGAAATGCTCTGTAACAAGCCAGCCCATACCCACTGCTACGATCCATGCGGTTTCATCCCATAAAACAATGGTCGTAAAGGAGTCAAGCACAGCAAAAGCTACGATATTCAACCCTATAACCAATAAGATCCTTCTTTTGTTGGTCGCCCAGACTGCTAGGAACAGAAAAATCGCCCATGATGCAGCCGCAAACCAAAAATAAGGCAAAAATTCAAGCAGCTCTCCCGACCTTATACCTTTAAGCAAGCTTGAAGGTACAGGGTTGCCGTATTTCTCTAACGTGCGGTATACCGCATAAATGATCAACGGCAACTGAATAAGCATACGAAATCCGCGCTTGATAAACACCAAGGATTCCGTAACCGCCGTAATGGCGAGCGCGACAATAATGCTTGCCGTTGTTTCTTCATATAATAAGGACTCTGAGTAGGAAACCCACTGCAGTAATATAAGCCAAATCCACAATAACGATAATATATAGAAAAAGGACAGCGAGAACTTTTGTATCCATGACCTCATCACGCACCACCTCCCAAAACAGCAGGAAGCTCATCGAGCGAAGAAGCCGCGTAATTCGTAATACCCCGTGACTGGAGAAATGCAGAATAATCCTCTTTGCCACTGTTCACTCCATCAGAGCTTAGTATTCTAAGCAAGCTAGGGTTCATTCCTTTGGTTTCAGCCCAGCGCATTGCTTCCATAACCGATTGATCCGCCAAAGGACTCACTAGAAGGAACAAAGCCCCTTTCGGAAAGTGTCGATATGCTCTCTCCAGTGAGGTCAGCAGACTTTCTGTCCGGTCCGCATCCACATCCACCAAATGCTGAATCATCCGCATCCGTTCGCTTGGGGTATCGCTTGGCGCAAATACACGGGAATCTTTCCCTGCAGTAAAAAGCCCGGTGCCTGCATGTTCTCGGGCTCCATATTCAACAAGTGAAGCAGCCGCAGAAACCGCAAACTCAAATTGTCGGGAATTCTGGTACCCTTTTGCCGTGCAATCCAATACAATCATCGTTTTTGGAAATGATTCGTGCTCAAACTCCTTGGATTTCCATGAGCCTGTCTTGGCTGTTGCATTCCAGTGTATTCGTGAAATCCGGTCACCGTAAACGTAATCCCGGACACCGTTAATCTGGGTCGTCTCCCGTCTGGAGGACGAAAGTGTCGTCTGCGTCCCTCCCAGCCTTAAATTACGAATGCTCCGATGCCAGTTCGGAATATAAATGGTTCTCGGCAGCACCCGGAATGACGTTTGGACCTCGAATACCCCACGATGCTCCATAAGACCAAATATATCCTCGCTAATGCATTCCGTGCTTGAAAAGGCATAGCGACCTCTTTCCAGCGGAGGTGTCTGAAACACCAGCTCCCCGGATCCGCGCAGGCTCGGAATAACACTATCTTCAAATGACCACTTTTCCCCGTTATGACGCTGAAGCACCTCTCTTACAATAAGGTAAGGCATTGGCAGCAGACCCGGAATGTTCACTTCCATCTTGACATGAACCTGGTCACCGGCATGTAGAACATCGCCATTATTCTCACCTGATGTAACGGAGCGGGAGGCCTTTACTCGATTGACTCCGCCGAAACTCGAACCAATTAGATAAACGGACAATAGACTGACCATTGAAAAAAGCATCATGGATGTCTTACCGCCCTGAAATAGAACATACAGCAAGCATATACACCAAACCGCCAATACCGCTGCGAGTTTCGACGGTTTTATGCCGTTCGTCCATATCGAAAGATAACGACGCATACTTATCTCCCCATCTGCACGGGCACTTTGACTTGTCTTAAAATAAATTGCAACACCGACTCTGTCGTCGCATTGTCGAGTCTGGATTCCGGACGCAGCATAATCCGGTGTGACAAGACATAAGGTGCAAGAGTTTTGACATCATCAGGCAGTACGTAATCCCGTTGCTGCAAGAACGCATAAGCCTTTACGGCATTCATAAACGAAAGTGTAGCGCGTGGACTCGCTCCCAGAATGACAGCCGGATGCTCTCTTGTAGCACGCGTTATGCCTAACAAATAATCGGCTACCGGGTCTCCGATAAACACATCCCGTATTTCGTGCTGAATAGCCGAAATACTGTCCATATGTGTCACCGGTCTGAGCTTGTCCACTAACTGTCCATTTTTAGAACGGAACATCAGCTCTTTTTCGGTAGCGGCATCAGGATAGCCCAAGCTGATTTTCAGCATGAAACGATCTAACTGAGCTTCGGGAAGCATATAGGTACCTTCAAAATCAATTGGATTTTGCGTAGCACACAGCATAAAAGGATGTGGAAGTTCATGTGTCTCTCCATCTACGGTTACACTTCGTTCTTCCATAACTTCTAACAAGGCCGATTGCGTCTTGGTCGTTGCGCGGTTGATCTCGTCGGCCAGAAGAACATTCGTCATTACAGGTCCCGGCCGGAAATAGAACCGTTCATCACGGGGGTGAAACACCGATACACCTGTTATATCACTTGGTAGAATGTCAGGATTACACTGTATGCGCCGGTAATCTCCTTGCATGGATTTGGCGAGTGCTTTAATTAACTGAGTCTTGCCCGTTCCCGGAACATCCTCAATCAGGACATGTCCACCGGCAAGCAGCGCAGTAAGAAGAAGCTGGATTTCGAATTCCTTGCCCAGCAGGCACGATTCCAGATTGGAACGTACCGAAGAAATGATATTCATGGATTCTTGACTTACGGGCATGTATTAAAAACCTCCTGTAAGGGAATAAATAGTAGATTAACTACTATTGTACATGATGAAGGTCGATGAGTACATTCAAGAGTACATTCAAGAATACAATCAAGAATACATTCCTGCAAAAGAGTTATCCTATTCATGTCTTTCCTCACAGCAAAGAGCCCCGGAAAAACATCCGGAGCTGCAGTGTATATAGCTATATGAATCGCTTCTTTAGCCTTTGGGACGTACGATCAGTGCGGCTAGAAACGAAAAGATGATCGCCGACGAAATCCCGGCGCTTGTTATTTCAAAAATACCCGTAACAACACCAATCCATCCGTCACGTTCAAGCTCGGTCAAAGCCCCGTGAACAAGAGAGTTACCAAAACTTGTAATGGGTACAGAGGCACCAGCACCGGCAAACTTAATAAGTGGTTCGTATAAGCCAAAAGCGTCAGCAATCGCGCCGGCCACAACGAGTGTACTCATCGTATGAGCGGGTGTAAGCTTGAATGCATCCATCATGATCTGTCCAACGACACAGATCAGACCGCCGATAATAAAAGCCCATAAAAATTGCATGCTTCCTCAACCCCCCATCTCTAAAGCTACGGCATGTGCGATACAAGGAATACTCTCTCCCTGCTGATATGAAAGCGGTGAGAGCAATGCACCTGTAGCAACAACCAGCACTTTTTTGAGCTCGCCGCGTCGCATCCGTTTGAGAATATGGCCATAAGTAACAACGGCAGAGCAGCCGCAGCCGCTTCCACCGGATAACACATACTTCTGTTTATCACGGTCGTAAATCATGAGTCCGCAATCCATAAAATCCGTCTCCTCCATGCGAACTCCTTCTTTTTGAAGGAGCTCTTTGGCAATAGGAAACCCGACAGCAGCCAAATCCCCTGTCACAACTAAATCGTAGTATCCGGGGGAACGGCCGGAATCCTTAAAGTGTGCAGAAATGGTGTCCGCAGCTGCGGGCGCCATAGCTGTACCCATATTGAAAGGATCCTTTATCCCAAGATCCATTACTTTGCCAATGGTAGCGTAAGTGATTTCCGGTCCGCCCCCTTGGGCCGCTACAACCGAACAGCCTGCTCCGGTAATTGTATACTGCGCATACGGCGGCTTCTGAGAGCCATATTCTGTAGGATAACGGAACTGTTTTTCGACCGTACAGTTATGACTCACCGTACCGGCCATCGCATATTGTGCGGCACCCGAATCCACCATAAGTGAGGCAAGAGCCAAGCTCTCCATCGAAGTAGAGCAGGCTCCGAACACACCAATATATGGCACACCCATTTTACGGGCTGCGAAGGAGCTGCTGATGATCTGGTTCATCAGGTCTCCACCTACATAAAACTGCAGCTGTTCTTCTGTAATGCCTGAGTTCTCCAGTGCCGTTTTGGCCGCATCCTCTAGTAAACGGCGCTCACCTTTCTCCCAGGTCTTTTCGTTGATTTCTATATTGTCGTAGATGTAATCAAAATCCTGAGCTAGTGGTCCTTCCCCCTCTTCAGGACCGACAATCGAAGAGGCTCCCAAAATGACTGGTTTATTCTCAAACTTCCAGGTTTGTCCGGTCACTTTCATAATCAATGGCCTCCTCCTATGCCCAGAAGAGCATAGATAATACCTATGATAAATGCGGCAACGGTACCGAAGACGATAACGGAACCCGCAAGTTTGAACATGCTGGCTCCTACGCCAAGCACAAGTCCTTCCGCACGATGCTCAAGTGCAGCAGAGCACATAGAGTTGGCGAACCCGGTTACCGGAACGGCCGTGCCGGCTCCCGCCCACTGGGCGATTTTATCGTATACCCCGAAGCTTGTCATAATGACGGAAATCAATATGAGTACCGCTACCGTCGGGTTGCTGGCCGCTTTTGTGCTCATATGGAACACCGACATAAAGAACTGCTGAATACCTTGTCCGATAACACAAATCAATCCCCCCACCAAAAAAGCTTTTAGGCAGTTTTTCAGTATATTGCTCGGCGGTTCGTGTTTTTTGGCAATCGACTTGTATTCCTCCGGACTCATCGAATTTAGTTTTGATTCGGATTTTTGTTTAGAGTCAGGCAATTCGTACACCTCCGGCTAAGTATATGTTGCTCTTGCAAGTTGGATATTATGGAAATTTCGCTCTATATCATTATGGTTTAAATTGACTTCTTTTATGTAAATCATCCATATAAAAAACAGCTTCAAGCACTTTGCCTAAAGCTGTTTTACGTATGGACCTTAACATTGATCATTCAGATCAACACATACATCAACAAAACCACCAACAAAACAAAGAGCACCAGCACCAGCAGAAACTCACTGGCTTTGCCATGCGGGTTGTATAAATCGAGGGTATGCTGTTTCATATAAAACTCCCTTCCAAGACAAATACGTAAAAACCAAATTCAGTACAATATACTCGTTGTCACCGGTATAGGTGCTATGTATTGACGGAAGTTAATAAGTCCATGTGATAACATGGACTTTTCGACGCTGGAAGGGCATACTAGAACATGAATCTTATACATACTTTCGAAAAAGGAGCGAACACATTATGAATCAATCGACAATGGATTTGCTGCGGACTTTAACAGAATTCCCGGCGGCTCCGGGCTTTGAACGTGAACTGCGTTCATGGGTTAAGGATGCCCTCTCCCCATATACAGACGAATTCCTGCAGGATCGTTTAGGAAGCATCTTCGCTGTCTTGCGCGGGAATGATGAAGGTCCTCGGGTAATGGTGGCCGGTCATATGGATGAGGTAGGCTTTATGGTAACGGGAATTACGGAAGCCGGCATGATCCGCTTTCAGCCTTTAGGTGGTTGGTGGAGTCAGGCTGTGCTCGCACAGCGGCTGCAGATTATTACGGATCAAGGCCCGATTACTGGAGTGGTTGGCTCCATTCCTACCCATCTACTAGACGAGGCACAACGTAGCAAGCCGGTCGACATCAAGACAATGTATGTAGATATCGGTGCGGATAATAAAGCGGAAGCCGAATCGTTCGGTATCCGTCCAGGACAGCAGATTGTTCCGATCTGTGAGTTCACTCCTCTTGCGAACCCTAAAAAAATCATGGCGAAAGCCTGGGATAACCGCTATGGCGTTGGACTGGCCATTGAACTTGTAAAAGCTCTTCACGGCGAAAAGCTTCCTAATACCGTATATGCCGGAGCTACCGTTCAGGAAGAGCTCGGTTTGCGTGGTGCGCGGACATCAGCCAACCTGATCCAACCGGACATTTTCTTCGGACTTGATGCCAGCGCAGCGAACGATATGATGGGTGACAAAAGTCAGTTCGGACAGCTCGGACAAGGCGCGCTGCTGCGCATCTTTGACCCAACGATGCTGACGCACCGCGGGATGGTAGAGTATGTGCAAGACACAGCTGACACCAACAAAATCAAATACCAATACTTTGTATCTCCAGGTGGCACAGATGCAGGACAGGTGCATTTGAGTGGGATCGGTGTTCCTTCCACGATCATCGGCATTTGTTCAAGATACATCCATACTTCCTCATCCATCATCCATACAGATGACTACGAGGCTGCCAAAGAACTGCTCATTAAGCTGGTTAAAGGACTGGACCGTACGACATTGAATACGATTTTGGAGCGAGCGTAACTTAGGTACAAGGCTTACAAATCACGCTGAACAGACTCGATTACACACATATGGAGGAATTTCTTCATGCTACAAGGATTAACACGTGCTGGTTTAGGTGAAATTGCAAATGATGAGCAACTCATGGAGCTGGCATCCCAGTACCATTTTCAGAGTGTAGATCTTGAAGCCAAAGAGCTCGTTGACCGTCTCGGAGCCGAGACGGCTGCCGAACGTCTTCAGGAACTCAATCTTACGATCGGAGCCATCGGTCTTCCGGTTGAATGGAGAGCTGACGAGCATAAATTTTTAAAAGGAATAAGCCAATTACCAGCAGCGGCAGCGGCAGCTTCCGCATTGGGTTGCACCCGATGCTGCACTTACATTCTTCCCTCGACGGATTACCCGAGTGCGCATTTCATGGCTGTTGCAACCAAGCGCCTTCGGATATGTGCTAATATTCTCGGCGCCTATGGAATCAGGCTTGGCCTGGAGTTTGTCGGTCCTCATCATTTGCGCACGCAATGGAAGAATCCATTTATCTGGACAGTCGACGAAACACTCGATTGGATTGATGCAATTCACGAACCGAATGTCGGACTATTATTCGACTCCTATCATTGGTACACGAACGGCTTGAACGAATCCGATATATTGCGTCTGAGAGCAGACCAAATTGTTCATGTACATATCAACGATGCGAAAGACGTACCCGTGGAGGATGTGCTGGACAATGACCGTATTTACCCGGGTGAAGGTATAATCAATTTGGCAGGATTTTTAAGAGGGCTACATCAAATCGGGTATAATGGTCCCGTCGCTCAAGAAATTCTGACCCCATCCACCCCAACCGATTCCCCTGATCAACTTGCTGCCCGGTCTCGCCAAGCCTTTGACAAAGTATTTCAAGCAGCCGGATTACTGTAAGTAACAGAACTGATGGGAAAGCCACAACTGCCATTATCAGTTGCAGTAAAAACAACGCCTAAGGCACCTGCTCAAGTAACAGGCAGCTGCTTTAGGCGTTGTTTAACTTTTCCAGCCTTCTTCGAAGGCAGCCCACTCCTTTAATTCCTCGATGAGCTCCATAGGATCGAATAACTCCTCAATATGAAAAATACCAGGGCGGTAATCTTGCAGATACAGTTTTTTTGCTATGAATGCTGCGGTTTTTCCCGTAATAAACGACTCACTCTGTCCATGAATCGAACATTCATAGCAGACGGATTGAGCGTTATGTATGCCAATTGCACTAACTTTTGCAGCGTATACCTCTGTTCCCAAGTGAAATTCACTTAGCAGATTGATCATGGAACGTCGGACGGCAGGATATTGAAGCGAGCGATATACGCCTAATTTTTTCGATATAGCGAGTAGACGGGTTATCCACGACGAGTCGAAACAAATACGTGTGGAAACTGCAGGAATGCCCAATGTTTCTGGTAAAACATGTTGGTCTGAAAAATTAAATCGGTAAGCTGTTCTTTGACCAAATTTACCGGGAAATTCCGTTGTTTTGCCATCCTCTAAACTTCTCACTTGTTTATTTATTCCATCCTCAACCACGGAGAAGCTCGAAGCTATATTATCAACCATCCACTCTATTGCAGCTTGACCATGCTGCTCTCCCAGACCTAACATGATAAAAATATCAGACGAATGAACTTGATCCATCGTATTAGTGCATTGTTTTGCCAACATGTTGGTGAGTCCTGGCGCTAAACCGACACTTAATACCGAAGTCGATTCCAACGATGTCATATGTTTCTCAATGCTTCTCACTTTGGATAAAAAGTCATGCGACGCAGATATATCGATATAGTGTATTTTCTTTTGGAGACATCTCTCTACGAAATTAGTGTTGTCTTGATCCAGACACATGACCACAATCATTCCCTCCTCCAAAAGGTCGACTGCGTTGATATCATACGCATCCAGTTGAATCGGAATCACTTTATTGCCAGTAGTTGCAGCAAAACGTGCAGCTTTATCAAAACTTCTTCCAGCAGCATAAACTTTTCCGGGAAACAAATCTCTCAGGCTGCTGCATATCACTTGGCCTACTTGACCATAACCCCCAATGACTACGATCTTGTCTCTCAATAGGTTGTCCTCCGAATACCCATTATAGTATAGATACTAAACTATTTAGTCAAAAAAAATTATTTGCGTAAAATTTCGTTTAGTGTTTCGATGCACTTCTCAAAAATTTCGATCTCCTGCTCGTTAAGCTGTGAGCGAAGTTGGTCGTAAAACTGAATATGCACTTCCTCGTGCGCCTTAAAAGCCTCCTTCCCTGTATCAGTTAGTGAGATAATAATCGCTCTGGAGTCATGCGGATGTGGCGAACGTGTCACCAGATCTTTCGCTTCCAGACGAACGATAAGCTGGGTGACTGCACCTTTCGTAACAGCAAGACGTCCGGCAAGCTCGCTCATCAGCACGCCGCCCTCGTATCCAATCGCTTCAATCGTGTGAATTTCACTTGGGGTTAGGGAACCGGCTTTACCAAATGTATGCGGGTGGCGTTCTAGCCGCCGGAGCTGCAATATCAATCGGCCAAGATTGCGGCTTCCTTTGTTGTTGTCAGATGACAAGTGATTTGATTTATCCATGATTTTAGTTTAGTTACTAAACATAACATTGTCAATGGGGGGTGTCCCGAAAGGTCCATAGACCTGGGACAGCTCCCTCTTCCATATCCTTTATCTTCCTTCTATCTATGTTATTCAAATTTCTCTTTTGCTTTTTCCGGTAGTTCATCTCTTGTTACCTCTTGCCAAGATGTTACTCCTTTCTCTTCTTTAACATAGAGTCTTAGAAAAGCTTCTTCACGAAGTTGTTTTTGCGCTGTAAATGTCATCGTTTTTTCTATTCCTTCTTTGTTAATCGCTTGTAAGGTGTATTTGTAGTCTTCAAAATGCTGGCCATTAGCTCCTTTAACATCTAATTTCTCACCTTTCCCTTTAATTTGAACAAAGTATTCGTCTGCACCAATCCTGTTTACATTTACATTCTGAATAAAAATCAAGAACCCAATTACAAGTACCGCTATTACCGAAACAGATATGATTATTTTTTTCATTGTTCTACTCCTCGTATAATTTATTTAATTCGATTTCGTCACTATTTTGTAGTAAGCATTTACTGTTAAGAAGTAGTACACGATATAAATACAGGTATATACCCCCATGCAAATAACTACTGGAATGACTAGATTTGTTTGTAATAATTTTGATAAAGCAGTTAAAGCCACAATACTATGAGCTGATCCTGCAAGTAATGGCAGGGCAAAAACAAACAATACTTGCTTCGCAATAGATTTTCGTACTTCTTTTTTGTTCACTCCTATTTTGTTAAGAATCTCATATCGACCTTTATCTGAGTTAGCTTCTGTTAATTGTTTAAAGTAAATGATACTTCCTGTTGCAGCCAGGAAGACTAATCCCAGAAATCCACCCATGAATATTAGCAGTCCTGATGATTCTAACCCCGAAGCATAGTTTGCATAAAAACTGGAGAATGCTGCTTCATCTGGTACGATCGATTGAATGTCTTTTGTTAATTGTTCTGCATCATCTTCATTCGTGATGTTATACACTTCCATGTATGTTGGATTAGCTTCTTTCTCTAATTTCGCAAATAATTCATCACTGACAACAAGAGAAGTATAGGCAGTATAAAGATTGAGGACACTATATTTCTTTAAATTGGTAAATGTAATCTTCTCATCACTTCCATTAAGCTTTAAAGAAATCGTGGCTCCTACATATTTTGGTGACATTCCTTCCATGTAGACTGCGTCTAACGCAGCTGATTCGTTAGCTTTTAAAGAAAGGAAATCATTACGATCTTGTGCTTTTGCTAATTCGTTAAAATGACTGTTTGAAATAACCGTATATTTTTCTTCATTATTAGAAAATTTATCGTTTAGGTTTGTTATATCTGCATCTAGTTGAAGTGTTGGAATCGATTCATGATATACAACGTTATGATCTTTATTGTTTGATACGATATCTTCAACAAGTTTTGTTAAGTTCTTATCCGTAGCAATAAACATCATGCTATTGGGATTTATTGTCTCCACACTACTTCTGTTGTTGTAATACAAACTGTATGCCGTTCCAACCGCTGTTAATGTTGTGGCACTCAGGACGGCAATGATAGTTAGTGTACGAGCATTCCCTTTAATTCGGTAAAGAAGTTGGGACGTCCCTATGATGTTAATTCCTTTCCAATAGTTTCTTTTATTCTTTCTTGACATTTTTAATAGGTATACAGTTAATGTGCTAAATAACAAATACGTACCCAGAATAACCGTAACTAAGATTACCATTGGAGTTATCGCAAAACCTAAAGATCTCCAAACATTCGACTCAATAAAGTTTTGAAGCGCTATCCAGTAACCAGTACCAATTAGAATAAGAGATAATAAAGCTACCATCATAGACGCTTTGGGTTCTTGTTCTCCTTCTTTATCGGCCTGAAATAGATCAATTAATTTAAAGCGATAGATAAGTCTATACCCTTGGAATGAGGTAATTAGTGTAATAACAACAAAGACTAAGACCGTGTTAATAACTGCTTCAGATGAAATTGAGAAATTCGTGATTGCTTCATATCCCATAACTTTCATTAAAATGGACACGAAAAACTTTGATAGTACTGAGCCAATTAAAATTCCGATCACGAGTGCTAATATCCCCATAATAAAGTTTTCATAGAAAAGCATACGACCAATTTGCTTTTTACGTACACCCAGTAAAGAATATAAACCGACTTCTTTTTTACGTTTCCTTGTAAAGAAGGAGTTAGAATACCATATGAAAATAGCCACAAAAATCATTAAAACAAATGCTGCACCACTAAAAACAGAACTGATTTTTGGTGACCCATCAGATGTGGCTTGAATCGTTGTATCAAATTTCAATGAAACGAATGTAAAGTAAATGACTATACTAAAAATCATCGAAGCAAAATACAAGAAATAGTTATTGAAATTTTGCACTATATTTTTTTTAGCGATACTAAATAATGTCACTATGCCCACCTCCAAGAGAAGACAGGACATCTAATACCTTTTGGAAGAAATCCTTGCGGGATTGCTGTCCTTTCAGAAGCTCCGTAAAGAGTTGACCATCTTTTATAAATAAAACTCGTTTACAGAAACTTGCTGCGTACGCATCGTGCGTTACCATCAGGATCGTTGATTTATTCTTTTCGTTTAATGTGCTTAAGCTTTCCAGTAAACTAGTGGCAGATTTTGAATCTAATGCACCTGTTGGCTCGTCAGCTAATATTAAGCTTGGATTTGCAACAATGGCACGAGATGCAGCTGCGCGCTGCTTTTGACCTCCAGATATGTGGTATGGATATTTATCTAAAATTTCTCGAATACCAAATGTATCCGCGATTTCATTGACGCGTTTTTCGATTTCTTTCACCGGTACTCTTGATAATGCAAGTGGAAGTAAAATATTCTCTTTTACCGTTAAGGTATCAAGTAAATTATATTCTTGGAAAATAAACCCCAACTTATTACGACGAAAATCCGATAATTGAGCTTCCTTCATTTGGACGATATTTTGACCATCGATAATGATTTCTCCTGATGATGGTGTATCGATTGTGGAGAAAATATTTAAAAGCGTGGATTTACCCGCGCCAGATGGGCCCATGATTCCGGTAAATTCACCTTTTTGAATCTCTACATTAATATCTTGTAGTGCTGTGTACACATTTCCTTTGGCACCAAAAACTTTTTGAACATTCTTTGCTTGTAAGATTGGTTTCATATTTGTGTCTCCTAAATCGTAAGTTTAAAATTACTCCTGTCTCCAGTAGTTATAATAAACCTTGAACCTTACACCTTTTTAATTTAAACCTTACATAAATCTTAAATAAAAAAATCTCAAAGCCAATTCGCTTAGAGATTTTTTAAGATGCTTCCATGGATCAAAAAAATGCCACTCGCAGAGGAACGGCAGGAACAGTATCGAGAATCAGAATGTTCAATCAAAAACAACTTATTACATCAAATCTAATATCGGCAGCTCGTTCAAAGCCAGTACCGTCTCCTCTTGCATCTGCTGACCATTGGCGCGAAACAATGTGTAATATTCATAGTCACAGATGACTGTATAGTCGTCGTCCATGACCCCAGGATAGGCGCGGTTTACCGAGTAAATCTGGCTCCGGTAGGCTTGTAAAGCCTCCCCCTTGTGCTGACGAAAGTCACTGATATCGACTCTCACTGTAATCGGGCATGTGTGCTTCGGCCCCGAATCCTTGCAATGGTCGTAGTAATGGGGAATTGAGGTAAAATACAATGATGGCTGCTGCCCCTCTGGGTATTGCGCTTCTGCCAGCACGACCGCCTTAACTACTGCTGCGGAAATCGCGATATGATCAGGATGTCCGGTAACTCCGTCCGGTGGAAACGTAAGGATGACATCCGGCTTCAGATCCAAAATAGTCGATTGAATTCGATGGGCCAGCGTTTCCAAATCGAGTGACTTTAGTTCGCCATCTGGATAACGATATAGAATGAGGTCGGCAAAACCCAGTACGGAGCATGCGCTCCGCAGCTCCTGCTCACGAAATCGGGCCAATTCTTCGCGGGTAGTGAATTGAAATTCTCCCGACTTCCCCCCGCATCCCGATGTAGCGCACGCCAGAAAAACCTCGTGCCCCGTGCTGCTGAGCTTCGCGATCGTGCCTCCGGCTGCAAAAGATTCGTCATCTGGATGGGCAAACACGAATAACCATCTTTTCTTCATTTCCCTCCCTCCCCCTACTGTTCGTATCTTACTGAACCTTAGTAGATACCTTCGTTTCCAAATAAGAAAGTCCCATGGCTGTTACACCGTAAATCGGCTCCTTCCGAGCCTTGTCCCATTGAACATGTGGAGTGTGCGCTTTAATCTTGTGCATTAACATATCCCGAACGTATCCTTCGTGTTGCAGAACGCCACCCAGTAGTATCATTGTAAATGGTTTATTCTGGAACGACAAATGACGTATAACCGCTGCGACAGCGATAAACAGCTCGTGAGCGGCCACCTCCAGAATTTGATGCGCTTCCTTGTCTCCGTCAGAGGCTGCTTGGCCAACCGCACGGGAGAGCTCACTTACTTTTTCGACGGAATACTCGGGGCCATATACCCAGTTGAACAAATCCTCTTCATTTTCCATACCCAAATGCGGGAGCACCCATTTACCGAGCCGAGTACCCTCATTCCGCCCGTCATAAGCCTTGAGAATCGCCATCACTGCCTGCTTGCCGATCCAATAGCCGCTGCCTTCGTCACCGACCCGATGACCCCAGCCTCCAGCTCTGGCCGTCTGTCCTTGATCGTTGATGCCGAATATGATCGACCCCGTTCCGGCAATGGCCAGAATCCCCGGATCGCCGTCTGTTGCCCCGAGGAGTGCAGCGTAGCCGTCGTTTTCTACGATTAGATGCTTGACCTGTATCGGCAGCAGCTTTAGCACTTCCTCTACCAATCCAGTAATAATGTGCCGGTCGTATTCCGTATCTAGTCCCGCAAGGGCGAACACGGCGCATTCCACTTCAATCTCTACATGCGATACATCAATTCCGTTCCTCTCACACAAATCCGCGACCGCTTCTTCAATCCCGACTTTCAGTTCGCGGATGACCCCATCTTTCCCACTGCCTTGGTAATTGGAGGAACCTCCCTTTCCTTGTCCGAGTATATTCCCCTGCCTGTCTGTAAAGACCGCAAGGCACTTCGTCCCCCCGCCGTCGATAGCAAGCAGAGGGATGGTGTGCTTATCCATCAAGAACCACTCCACTCTAGGATGACTTGATCCAAATGCTGCAGCGCCTGCTCAATTTTACTTTGTGCTTGCCCAAGCCAATGAACATGTGCATGATGCTGGTTCATCCGAATGTCGATCATACGATTAATTTCCTTCGGGCTCGGCCCTCCCGGCAATGAGCGGATCTCTACAAAATGCACAGGGTCGAGCGCCTCGCGCAGCGTCTCCTCGCTAAGAGAAGAATCCCGTCCGATGTGGCGCTGTGCGCTTTCGTTGACGATGGACAACGTAATCTCGTTAGCCGCCAGGCCTTGCGCCAAGGACAGCTTTACCACGTCACTGACGATATGATGCGCTTTTCTGAACGACAAGCCGTCTGTGCGGACAAGCGTGTCCGCCAGCTCGGTTACCGTGGCGAAGCTTCCTTTCGTTCGCTCGCGAAGCACCTCTTTGTTCACTCCCATCGTACCAATGACGGCAGCGAACAAACGATACATTTTATCCATAACGTCGAGGCTTCTCCACGCATAAGGCTGCATATCGTCTTCCGTATCTACGATATCCCCGAACGGCGTATTGTGAATCATCGACAGCACCGTGTTCGTATTGCCTACGCAGCTCGACAACAAAGCACGCATATGCTCGAAGGAGACGGGATTGCGCTTCTGCGGCATAATCGAGCTGATCTGCACATACGGAGCTGCCACCTTTAACGCGCCGAATTCCTGTGTACACCAGAGCAGCATATCTTGAACGACTCGACCTAAATTGATTGCCGCAAGCTGCACGGCCGTCGCCACTTCACCCAAGTAATCAGCACCGCCGATCGCGTCATACGAATTGTCGATAAGCTCGTCGAAGGCGAGCAGCTCCATCATCTGCTCCCGACTGATTGCAAAGCCCGACGTCGTGAGCGCCGCTGCTCCCATGCTGCTTCGGTTGCAGTTCGTGAAGGACGCCATCATCCGGCGAATATCCCGATTGAGCGAATCGACAACGGCCATAAAATAGTGCGAAAGTGTCGTCGGCTGAGCCTGCTGCGTATGAGTATAGCCGATCATAAGCGTATCTGTGTGGTCTTTAGCGAATAGCAGCAGCTGCTCATTGAGCTTCAGCGCGGAGGTCAATGTCACGATCAACTTCTCCCGTAAAACCATGCGATAAATGGAAATGCCCATGTCATTGCGGCTGCGCGCCAGGTGCAAATTGCCTGCGATATCGCCCGCATGCTCCAGCATCTGATGCTCTACCTGAAAGAACAAATCCTCGAACTGTCCCGTATAGCTAGCTTGGCGAAGCGCCTCCGGATCGATCGACCGGATTGCTTTGGCAATTTGCTTCGCTTCGTCGGTTGATACCAATTGCTGCTTTTCCAGCATGATCAGATGTGCCTTGTTGATCGCCATCATCGAACCCAGCAAATGAGTCTTGGCCTCGTTAAATGCCGGCTCCAACACAACCTCTGTATACGTTTTGCCGGGAAATGCAGCTCCTTCCGTCTCCAACCACTGTTCACGATATCCCATAGCTCTATTTAGCCTCCTTGTTCGTCTTTTTTCTCATATCCAACCATTCTTGTATCAATAAGTTCATATTGCGGCTTGCTTCTTCTACGATTGTCTGTCCCGCCTCCAAGGAGCACTGCTGAATATGTCCTGTGTAGCCGTCCCAGCCTTGAGGGGTTCCTTCCACTAATACATAAGGCAAAGAAGATAAAGGAGGACACGAATCTAATTCCAAGTCCGATTCCTGTACGGTTACCATTTCCGGGCGCAACGCCTTCACGGCGGACATTTCATACGGACCGCCATGCCCTCTTCCTGCCGTCCCTTGGAACAGTCCTAACTGCTGCGTGAAATCGACGCTCGCCATCTGCCACCAGTTGATAATAAGGAAGCTGGCGTCGGGATAGGTGCTAGTCACCGATTCGGCGACGACTCTGGCTGGGCCCATATTGGCGTCATGAGCGTTCAGCAGCACGATATTGCGGATGCCAAGACGGCAAATCCCTTCGACAACATCGGTGAGATACTCGATAAAAATCGAGGGGCGAACCGATATTGTTCCGGGATAGTGCTGGGTTTTGCCCGGGCAAGCCGAGAACGGAAGCGTCGGATAGATCAAAGGACGCAGAGCTGCATTAACCCGCTTCGCGAATCCTTCCGCCAAGATCGTATCGGTTCCGAGTGGGGAATGCGGCCCATGATATTCCACTGACCCCAAGGGCACGACCGCGAATTGCGCACTTTCCGTCACATGACTGATTTCTCGCCCGTGTACTCCGATTACATCCATATACTCCTTAAACCTCCGCTTCTCCATCGTATTGGGGGGCCCAATGGGGCCCCCGCTACCGATGTTGTGATGTTGAGCTAGCTTACATGTTAAAAAGGTCTCTTCGTGATCAAAAGCGAAATTTACTGATGTTGACTAATCATATTTACGAACATGCGAATGGAGCCTGGAACTAAAGCTGGAATCTCGCGATACCAGACCAATGAACTGTAAGTATAGATTCCTTTGCCATAATGCGCCGTCAGGAATGTGCCCGTAAACTCCTTCTCGCCCGGATCCCCGTTCGAAATGAGTGCCGTATATTCCTTGCCCCATTCCGACGGATTGTAGGCAGAGCGGTCTTGAATCCAGTTATTCCAATCCTGATCCGTAATCTTGTTTGGAGCATTGAACATCGGATGATCTGGTGCCAGCATCGTCACTTTGGAATTCTCGTCCGTTACGCGCCACTGAATAAGCGGTGATCCGATCTTGATCGGGTACGGGGCAAGATCAGGTGACCATTTGTCTTCAGGCTTATGATATTGAACAACGAGGTTGCCTCCATTTTTGACATAGTTCAGCAGACGCTGATTGCTCGGTATCAATTCCGGACGGAATGCGTATGCGCGAATTCCAAGCACAATCGTGTCATATTGCGAAAGATCCCCGGATTGGATGTCCTTCGCTTCCAGCTTTACGACATCGATGCCCACTTGACTCAAATATTGATCGATGTTATCGAAGCCGCTGGATACGTAACCTACCTTCAATTTGTCCGGAACCTTCAGGTCAAAGGCTTGGATTTTGAGCTCGGCCGGTTGTACCATGAACGTCTTTCCGATATGCGGATACTCGATGATCTGTGCACCCTGCGTACTTTGTACATTGCCGTTTTTCGCAACAGCCGTCACGGCAAATTTGCCAGGCACGACGTTCGAAGCAGCTTTGACCGTGAATGCGACGGACTTCGTTTCGCCCTTAGCGGCAAAGCTCAATTCTTCAACAGCCGGCTCGGCCGTCCAGCCTTCCGGTACGTTCAGTGACACCGAAGCCTTGGAAGCGCCCGGTGTATAATTGCGCACCGTAACCTTCACCGGAATCGGCTCTCCCGGCTTAAGCGTATTCAGAATCGTTGCGCTCGGGCTGAGCGACATCGAGTACGGTGGCAATACCGCTACTGCATTTTGCGGCGTAACGTTCAATGTCGTTGCCGTATTGAACGCTTGATATTCGACCTTCGCGTTGAATACTGAAGGATCGTATGGCTTAAACAGCTGCGCGTCTGCAGGAATCGTCACCTCGAAGGTGGCCGATGCCGTCTCGTTGTTGCCTAACTGATCGAAGCTAGTCGCCCCGGCTGGCTTCGCTGTCCAGCCAGCAGGCACATTCAAGCTCAGGTTGATCTTGCCTAATTTTGTAGAACCGCCATTGAAAGCCGATACGACGACCTTCGTCGTTTGACCGGCAACAAGCTCGCTCGCTTCCGGCTTCACCTTCGCCACGACAGACGCCGATTCCATGCTCGCTTTGTTCAACTGCTCTTCTTTGACATGAAGCCGGTGGAGCAGATCCTCCTTGGTCGCCGCCTCTAAGCCGGATGCCTTGACATCGGCCAGCGCCATCTGTACGTCTGCTTTCATTTCATGCACTTCTTTCAGTACTTTGGAGAAGCTCGGATAAGCGGCAACGACTTCATTCGCATCCTTTTGCAAGGTGCGCAAATCCTTGACGACCTTGTTGTCTTTGCCCTTCGCATCGATCTCTTCCGCCAAATCCTCGAAGGTGAATGCAATGCCGTCGAAGAAGTCGTTCTCTTTCTCCTTCGATTTCACCGTGCTCAAGTCGAGCTTGTAGTAATTGTCCCCTTGCACAGTGCCCTCATCATACACCCTTCCCATGCCTTGGCTCTTATGCATGAAGCGGGATTCTTCTCCAAGCTGAAGGTAAGAAGCCCCATAGGTTTCATTGTATTCCCCGACCGGCGCTTTCACGGTATAGTCCTTAGAGCTGGCAGGCAGGTACAGCTTCTTGATCTGCCAAGGCTGAAGCCCTTTTTGCAAATGTTCAGGAAAAATGTCTGGATTCGCCGCATCCTTAAACGCCCGAACAGTAAGCACGTTGATCGTCCGGTGATGTCCGTGTGTAGAGTCTTCATTCAAAAACGAAGGAATGATTACATCCGGGCGCAGCTCGCGAATTTTCCTAATCAATCGTTCGTAAGCGACCGATTCGCCCCATTTCTCCAGCGTCTCTTCCACGCTCTTAGAGAACCCGAAATCGAAAATCGGGTCATCCAGCTGCTCGCCAAGCACTCCTAACGTCACATTCGTGATCTTGGAAGCTTCCTGCAGTTCGTGGGTGCGAATAATGCCGAGGGCTTGCCCCAGCTCGCTCCCGATTTCGTTCTGTCCTCCTTCTCCTCGGACAGCGATCACGCTGGAGGTGTTAACCCCTCTTCCCAAGGAAAGATACGCCAAGGTCGCGCTGTGCTCATCATCCGGATGAGCCCCCGTGTTCATTGCGTTGGCAATCGTCGTCAGCGGTTTAATCGACTTCCACAGATCGACGACTCCCCGATCCGCATACGCGGGATGAGCTTGCGTGGACAACAACACACTGCTTGCCAGAACCGTGCTCATAACAATGGAACACAACTTTAAAGTCGACTTACCTTTGATCATCAAATCCCTCCTATAATGGTGGAATGTTTTTTTCAGCTGGAAATGGCCAGTTTCCCCGCTGTATATCATGACGTGGATGATGAACCCCTAGGTGTTCCCACGAAATGACCGTCACTTACACGGCCGTGCTGTCGCCCGTTATTTTTCGCGAAACGAAGAGCACGATGATGATCAGGGTAATTTGCAGCACACCGTACGCACAAGCTGTACCGAATTCAAATGAATACATCCGCTGGAAAATCTCGACGGAAAGCGGCGTACTCTTTGCGGTGAAGAGCAGGATGGATGATACGAATTCTCCGATGCCCTGTACGAACGCGAGCAGCGTCCCCGCTAGAATGCCGCTTAGCGCCATTGGAAACACAACCCGCCTGAAGCTGTACCACCAGGATGCGCCCAAGTTGCGAGCTGCCTCCTCGATCGATGCGTCCATCTGAACCAGTGTCGCCGAAGTGGATCGGAACACAAGTGGTAAATGCCGGACAAAATACGCCAAAGGAAGAATCCAGAAGCTGCCGATCAGCACTTGGTTGAAGCTGAATATAGTAGGCTCGCTGAAGGCGGCAATCAGGTTAACTGCAACAACGGTTCCCGGCAGAGCCCATGGAAGCATGATGAGCACGTCAAGCAGCGTCTTTCCTTTAAATTTCAAGCGAACCATGGCATACGCGGCAGCGACGCCGAAGATGACATTGCCGATTGTCGCCACGAAGCTCATCTGGAAGCTGTTTGCAATTGGTCGCCACGTTTTGCTGTCGGTAAACAGCTTCACGTAATGCTCAAGCGTGTATTCTGGCGGAAGGATTTGCGTCGTCCACGTGCCGTTCGTCGAAAGTGAAATAAGAACGAGCACGAAAATAGGAAGCAGCAGAACGATTACGCCAATGATAGACAGGATCATCGCCACGTACTTGCCTACGGCGCTTTTCACTTCCGTGCGATGGACGCTGATCCCTTTACTCATGTTCTGATAATTGCGCAACCCTTGATACCAGCGCATCACAAGCAGGAACAAAATCGAAACGACGGACAAGATCGTGGACTGCGCCGCAGCCATATCCAGATTTCCGTTCGTCCGGGACAAATATATCTGCATCGTCATCGTCCGCTCGATGCCAAAGATGAGCGGAGCCGTATAGGAAGCCATCGCGATCATGAAGACGAGCAGCGACGATGCGACCAGCGCCGGTGTCAGCATTGGCAAAATGATACGCCGCCATATATATAGTCGTCCTGCGCCAAGACTCGCTGCCGCCTCCTCCAAGGACGGATCGAGACCACGGATCGCAGAGGAAGCCGTCATATAAAAGTACGTGTACATCGTGAAGGTATGTACTACGAGCACACCCCAAATGCCCTTCAAGTAAAACGGCACCTGATCGAGATGAAACAGCTCTTTCAGTGCTCTCGGGATAATGCCGCTTTCGCCGTACAAAAACGTAAACGACAATACACCGACAAGCGGCGGCAATGCCATCGGAACGAGGACGAGGACGGCCAGTATTTTCCGGCCGGGGAACTCGTAGCGCTCCAACAGGAAGGCCATCGCAACACCAACGATCGCACAGGTGATTACGCTTAAGACAGAAATATAAATACTGGTCCAGAGTGCCTCCAGATTGGACGTATGCTCCAAGCTAAAAAACCGGAAGTAGTTGGCGACCGAAAATTTGTCCTCTACCTGGATACTTTGGATGAACGTTTGGAACAACGGATATACGACGTAAGCCAAGAGCACTAGAAACAGCGGTGCTACCAAGACATAGACAAAATAGGGCGATTGCGTGAATGAACTTGTTCTAAGCTTAGGTGTTTTGGGTGCTTTGGATATTTTGGTTAACATAATTCATCCCCTCTCTATCCCAAGAAATAGATGCTTTCTTTCGGAATGAACAGGGAGATTTCTTCCCCGCGTCCGCGCACTCGATGCCCTTGATTGACGAACATCGCTTTCAGCTGCTGGTCTGCCACCTGCGATACATAGTTCACGCTTACGCCCGTAAATTCGGAAATTACCACGTTACCGTTAACTACATTGTCGCCGGACTCTCCTTGCAGAGCCTCACGAACCGATTCCGGACGTATGGATATAGCCACGCTTTTGCCCGCTTCTAGCTTGTAATTCGGCGAGGCGTTCGCAATCAACCCTCTCAGACTAAGGCCCGGAGCGATACGAACGACCGCTTCGTTGCCTTCGATTCGTTCTACGGTTCCTTCCCACAGATTGGACTCCCCGATAAAGGAAGCGACAAACCGGTTGACCGGGCGATAATATATTTCTTCTGGACTTCCAATCTGCTGGACAACACCACCCTGCATAACCATGATCCGGTCAGACATCGCCATCGCTTCAGCCTGATCGTGCGTTACATAGATTGTGGTAATTCCCAGCTCCAGTTGAAGTCTCTTAATTTCAATTCTCGTTTCTTCTCTAAGCTTCGCATCCAAGTTCGATAGCGGTTCATCCAAGAGCAGGATTTGTGGCTCAATGACGAGCGCACGAGCCAGGGCAACCCGCTGCTGCTGGCCTCCGGACAGTTGATCGATACGGCGGCTGCCGTAGCCTTCCAAATGAACTTGCTTCTGCGCGCGTTCGACACGCTGCACGATTTCGGATTTAGGGATTTTTCTTACCTGCAGACCGAATGCGATATTTTCAAAAACGGTCATGTGCGGAAATAACGCATAGTTTTGAAATACCATTCCCGTATTTCGCTTGTTCGGGGGAAGCGTGGTGACATCCTGATCACCGAACATGATGCGGCCCTCGCTCGGATAATAGAATCCTGCGATCATCCGCAGCGTCGTTGTTTTGCCACAGCCGCTCGGTCCGAGAAAGGTGAAGAATTCCCCCGGTTGAATCCGAATGTTAACGTCTGTAACACCCTTGACGTTTCCGAATTGTTTATTTACCTGATCCAGTATGACCTCTATCAAGTCGGTTTCCCCCTTAAGTAAAATGTTCAGGCGGAGGAGCTCCTCCGCCTGAATGCATTATTTGGAACCTTTCCCCTTAATGTTCTCGTCCCAATGCTGCATCCATTCCTTCTCTTTCTCTGCCATAAAGGCCCAATCGATATCAAGAGGCTTCAGTTCCAACCCTTGTAACCATGCCGGAAGCGTATCTTTGCTGATGTCTGTACGTGTCGGGATTTGATACAGCTTCTCTGCAAGCTCAACTCGCAGCTTGGAATCGAAGAGGAACTCGTAAAATTTCATTGCCGCATCCTTGTTTTTCGCGCCCTTGACAACCCCGACACCATCAACCAAAATCGGTGCGCCGCTAGCAGGATAAATAAAGTCGAACGGCTGCTTCTGCAGCTCCTTCTGGAGCATAATGTCCTGTAGGTTCCACAGCGAAAGCGTGCCTTCCTCTCGTCCCAGCTTCAGGTACAGGTTGGTCGGGTCTTGCGCATATTCCTTCGTATTCGCGTCGAGCTTCTTCAGCCAGTCGTATCCTTTGGCAGGATCGTTAGCATCTTGACGGAAAATCATCGAGGAGTAAATCGTTCTCATCGTTCCGGAAGCGAGCACGCCGCGAATAATAATTTTGTCTTTATATTTCGGATCCAGCAGATCATCCCAATCTTTTGGAGCATCTTCCTTTTTCAACGCTGTGGAGTTATACATAATTACTTCCGGCAGCAGCATCTCACCATACCAGCGATCCTGGCTGTCTTTGTACATCGCAGGAATGCTATCGGCGAAGCTCGGCTTTGCGCTTTCGAGCAGATCTTCATCCGCAGCCGTCATCAGCGCCGATTGCGTGCCGCCCCACCAGAAATCCGCCTGCGGGTTCGCCTTCTCCCCACGAACGCGCTCCAATATTTGCTGCGCCCCCATGGTGAGAACTTCGACTTCCATTCCCGGATTTTGCTCTTCGAACTTCGGAATAATTTCATCCACGATGTTCTTATCTCTAGCTGTATAAATGACCAGCTTCTGCTTCTCGGAACCCTTATCTCCTGAATTTTTACCGCCTTCAGAAGTGCTTCCACCACAGGCTGTGACCGTCAGCATTGCAATGCTGAGGACTGTTCCTATCAACCACTTTTTTGCCTTTCCCTTCGACATTTCCATGAATTGACCCCCTAAATTTAAAATTTTCTTCGTTGATCTTGCTGTATCGCATGAATTCATCTTCGTTAGACGAAATGAATCTTAGCCGGGACTTGATCAAATGAACATATAGGACATATCACAGCCGCGTCTGTACAGCTTATGAACAAAAAATGTTCTCCTATTCAAGGGTGACTGATTGGTAAGTGAATCAAAAGTAATCTGGAGAATCCTGAACTCTTCAGGCAAGTAGAAATTCCGTTGAAGCTGATTGTCAATTTTGGAAGTCAGTCTGAAGTACTTAGAAGTACCTTAGAAGTCATGAATTATGAACTCAGAAGGTGTGTATACACTTAGAAGAAGAGTAAGCATTCGAAGTAAAAATCTAGTAGGTGTTGTTGGTGAAATTTGTATTTCTTAAGGCTTTGCGCTGTACAGCTCGCAGCAAAAAGCATTGAATTATCTTTGATATTTAGGAGTGGATGGGAACGCCTCCAGCGTGCAATGAATGGCCCCAATGAGTCCAGCCTGATCGCCTAGCGAGGCCATCTTAATCTGAGGAGCGGAAGGAACCCAGTCGTTTAACCATTGTTGTATTTTATAAATCCCCTCGTCCCCGATATGCATCATTTCTCCGCTAAGAATCAATAGCGCTGGATCCATCACACTTGTTAGATTGGCAATGCCATAGGTCCAGTGCCGACAGATATCGTCGAGCAGTGCCTGAGCTTGTTTCCCCCCTCGATTCGCCTGATCAACAATTTGCTTAACGATGCTCGATCTCTCATCAATTGAAGGAAGAATGCCTTTGGCTTTGTCGTAAATGGCCCATACGGAGTAATTGCGCTCGAATACGCCATATTCTCCCTTGGTCTGATTACCGACCGGACCAACCATCATGTACCCAATCTCCCCGCTCGCCTCATTGGCTCCGCGATACAGCTGACCATCGATGATAATTCCGGCGCCAATCCCAGTGCCCGCATACATATATACCAGATTGGTATGCCCGACGCCGATGCCCTTATGAAATTCACCAAGCGTCATCAGGTTCACGTCATTCTCAATGACCACGGGCAGCCCTAAGATTTCTTCGATCTCCTGCTGCACCGGCAGCCCCATCCATCCCGTACTGGGAGCGTAGCTTACCGTTCCGGCGCTTCGCTGGGTTATGCCCGGCAAGCCCAGGCCCATGCCAAGCAGTCGTTCTTTATCGAATCCGCTTTCAAATAGCAGGGCCGCAATCCCTTGCCTGATGCTCTGGATGGCCATCTCGCCATTCATCGGATGAGGTAAGTTGGTCGTGCGTTGAATCAGCAGCTCCCCTTTCAAATTGGCTATAGCCAGCTGCAGAGTGCTGCCTTCGAATACCGCACCAATAACACCATAAGCTTGAAAGTTATATTCGAGGAGGATAGGCTTCCTGCCGCCCTTTGATTCTCCCACGCCGACTTCGCTAATTAGGCCTTCCGTAATCATCTCGTCAACGAGAGCTGATACGCACGGACGGCTTAACTCCGTTAATTTCGCCAAATCAGCTCTTGATACCCGGGGGTTTTCTTTCAACTGATGAAGGATGCCTTCTCGGTTAATATGCTTCACCAGCTTGGCGTTTCCCGTTTGGCCTTTGTCAATCAATAAGTAGTCCCCCCTTTTGTTAAGTTAGTTAAAATTAAGTTAGTTAAAATTATTAACAAAGTCTTATTGGAAATATTCTATTGTATGCGCTTCCAATTTGTCAACAATAATTTTCTTCATCTTTCCATATTTATATCTTTTTATGTTGTCTGGGTGAATATTTCGCCCGTTCCAATAACTTACATGTATTATTGGCAAGTACAGTAAGGTTAGAAAGAACTGACGGAAAGGCACACCCATTATAATTACCGTTTAAAACGCCTAAAGTATCTGCTCAGTTAAGACGCAGTTGCTTTAGGCGTTCTTTGTAGGATCATATTAAAATCGCAATCTACCTTTTTGCCTTATAAAACTCATGATACAACTTCATCAATGCCCGCTTCTCAATCCGTGATACATAGCTACGCGAAATCCCAAGCTCCTTCGCTATCTCCCGCTGCGTCCGTTCCTCACCGCCTGCTTCAAGGCCAAAACGCCCGATGACCACTTCCTTCTCCCGGTCGTCCAAAATGTCCAGATTGCGGTAAATCTTGCTCTTTTCAATCTTCAACTGCACCGCATCCACAATATCATCAGCCTCTGAGCCAAGGATATCTATCAATGTGATTTCATTGCCCTCTTTATCCGTTCCAATCGGATCATGAAGAGATACGTCCTTGCGGGTCTTCTTCAGGGAACGAAGATGCATCAGTATCTCATTTTCTATACAACGCGCGGCAAATGTCGCAAGCTTCGTCCCTTTGTTTGGTCGAAAGCTCTCTATTGCCTTAATCAGACCGATCGTTCCGATCGAAATCAGATCTTCCAGATCCTCGCCCGTATTATCGAATTTTTTGACAATGTGGGCCACCAGCCTGAGGTTATGCTCAATGAGCTTGTTGCGGGAATTGGGGTCACCTTCCCCCATAAGGAGCAGATGCCTCGCTTCCTCTTCCTCGGTCAAGGGCTGGGGAAACGCATTATTTTTCACATACGAGACGAGTAGGCTCAATTCTTTAATGAACAAAGCAATTGCGGTAAACAGTCCAGGCACTGGGGACACCTCCTGCAGAATACAATGCAACCGGCCCTTTATCGCGCTCGGTTATAGTCTGTTCATTGTATGTGGGCAGAGGCCCAGAAGTGCATGTACGGGAAATCTACCTCATCTTATTGTTTAAGAAAGCATCATTTTACCAAAAAAGGTCACCTTCCCCCCGTACATTTCCAGCAGATGAACTTTTACAATAAGTATAGTTATTCCATAATCAGGCTAACGTGTAGCCTTAGGATGGAAGGGGGATAGCATTTTTATCCTATCAAGCAAAAAAGGAGCGTTTGCGCCGATGGTAAAAGAACTGCATGCGGACATCGTTATTCTCGGAGGCGGCACCGGTGGTACGGCTGCCGCACTTGCAGCTGCCAAATCAGGAAAAAACGTAATTATGACAGAAGAGACCCGCTGGATTGGTGGCCAGCTCACAAGCCAAGCTGTACCGCCAGATGAGCATCCATGGATTGAATCGTTTGGCTGCACGCGCAGCTATCGTCAGTTTCGTGAGGGAGTAAGGCAGTATTATCGCAATCACTTTCCCTTAACTGCAGCGGCCAGAGCAGATATCCACCTGAATCCCGGAGGCGGGATTGTAAGCCGGTTGTGTCATGAGCCCCGTACGGCTCTAGCCGTGTTACAAGAAATGCTCGCCCCTTATATACACAGCGGAAGATTAAAAATTATGTATGAGTATGTGTTAGAGCAGGCCGAAGTTACTGGAGATCAGGTCAGCAGCGTAACCGTCAAGAGCCTCAACACGGATGTACGTGTGATATTACATGCACCTATGTACTTGGATGCAACAGAATGCGGTGATCTTCTTCCAGCTGCAGGCGTGGAATATGTCACTGGAGCGGAATCCAAGGCACAGACCGGTGAACCACATGCGGTAGATGGGGAAGCAATGCCAATGGATATGCAGGGCTTTACCTACTGTTACGCGGTTGATTATATGGAGAATGAGGATCATACCATTGACAAGCCGGAACAGTATTCATTTTGGCGTGATTACAAACCTGAGTTCTGGCCCGATCACCTGCTGAGTCTTAGTGGTGTAAAACCTGCAACGATGGAACCGGTAAGATATGAGATTTTCCCGGACACGGAAAAGTTTTCTTTGTTCATGTACCGGCAAATCCTCAATCAGAAGCTTTTTCAGGAAGGAGCATTCCAGAGCCCGATTTCGCTCATCAATTGGCCCCAGAACGACTACTGGCTAGGCTCTGTGATCGATGTTAGTGAGGAGGAGCGCCGTCGCCACTTATATGGCGCTAAGCAGCTTAGCCTTTCTCTGCTCTATTGGCTGCAGACCGAAGCGCCTCGTCCAGACGGAAAACAGGGTTATCCCGGTCTGCGGCTAAGGCCTGATGTCGTTGGCACCGAGGACGGCCTAGCGATGTATCCTTACATACGTGAATCAAGGAGAATTCAAGCGGAGTTTACCGTACTGGAGCAGCATGTAGCTATGGACAGCCGTCCAGGTGGAAAAGCGGAGACGTTCCACGATTCCGTTGGCATCGGATGTTACCGCATTGACCTGCATCCGAGCACAGCTGGCCAGCCCTATATTGATATATCTTCCCTGCCCTTTCAGATCCCGCTCGGCAGCTTGATTCCGAAACGGGTGACCAACGTACTCACCGCTTGCAAAAACATCGGTGTTACCCACATTACGAATGGATGCTACCGACTGCATCCAGTGGAGTGGAACATCGGGGAGGCTGCCGGTTACTGTGCGAGCTATTGCTTGGATCGAAATCTGCTTCCTACTGCCGTTCGTAACAATGAAACCGAGCTTTCCCAATTCCAGAAGAGACTGACTCAAGAAGGTATCGAGCTTCAGTGGCCGACCATACATTCCGTTTAATTTAAAAATCCGTGGTCTGTATCCTATATCTATAGCAGAGGTGAATAAACAATGAGTGAAGTCATACGCATCGGTGTCATCGGAGCAGGGAGCATCTCTGAAATGCACCTGAAATCTTATCAGCAGAATCCGCAAGCCATTCTGTACGCGGTATGTGATTTGAAAGTGGAGCGAGCACAGGCCAAGGCTGAGAAATACGATATTCCTTTTGTCTATTCCGACTACAAAGAGCTCCTTGCAAATCCGGATATTGATGCTGTAAGCATCTGCACTTGGAACAACTCACACGCAGAAATTAGTATAGCTGCCCTTCAGGCCGGTAAAAACGTGCTTGTGGAGAAGCCTCTCTGCAAATCTGTAGATGAAGCGTTAGCCGTTGAACAAGCGGTAGAGCAATCCGGAAAAACGCTTCAGGTTGGATTCGTACGCCGGTATGCCTCCAACACACGAATCGTCAAACAGTTCATGGACAGCGGTGATATTGGCCCGATTTATTATGCAAAAGCTTCTTGCATCCGCAGGCTGGGCAACCCCGGCGGTTGGTTCTCGGACATTGAACGCTCCGGCGGCGGGCCTCTGATCGATGTCGGGGTTCACGTTATCGATTTATGCTGGTACCTTATGGGCAAACCAAAAGTAAAATCGATCAGCGGAAATACTTACAACAAGCTTGGAAACCGATCGAACATTCAAAATCTGAACTTTTATAAAGCAGCAGACTATAATGCCGAGCACAACACCGTAGAGGATATGGCCAACGCATTAATCCGGTTTGATAGTGGTGCCTCTCTCCTGGTTGACGTCAGCTTCACTCTCCATGCCAAGGAAGACGAGTTAACCGTAAAGCTGTACGGTGAGAACGGCGGCGTGGAGCTCGAGCCCCGTCTGACAATCATCACCGAGAAGCATAATACGATCCTGAATACGACGCCCCAGATTAACAATCTAAGCTTTGACTTTATACAAGGATTTCAGGATGAAATCGATTATTTCATCGAGGTTTGTCAAGGTAAACAATCCACGATCAGTCCTGTTGGCGACGGTGTGGAGATGATGAAAATTTTGTGCGGCGTCTATGAATCTAGCAAGCAGGGCAAAGAGATCGTCTTTGATTAATTCACTAAAACTATAATAGGGGTGTCCCACAAGGTAATATGCTCCCCATACGGTAGACAGGTGAAATAGTAAAACCTGTTACTGTAAGGGGAGCATATCAAAGATCCTTTGACCTCGGACTCCCCTTTTTGTCTGTTGTAAGGCGCTTCGCGTAAGAATCGTTCCTACAATTGCTCTTGCCTCCGTTTTTTTGCTGGACTGGCATGGACACAACAAACGGATAATCCTTTTTGAATTATTCCTGGCCTTTGCTCAAAACATAGAGCTTGCCCATTGTAGCAGTCCAATTGATTAAAGACACAACATCAGTACTTGAATGAATTGAACCTCCTTATGTGTAGAATGTGACTACTTATAATCCTCCATACACGGTGGGATGTAGCTACTCATATCATCCAACAGGATTCAGTCAGTGTTGTATAAAGTGCAACCATACACCGAGATATAGCGGAGAAGGACGGATTGTTGCATGCAATACAACAATCCGAATAGGGAATCATTTATTTACCTCTTTCCAGGAGGGATTGTTGTAGAATCTACAACAATATCAGTAGGTTCAGGCATTCTGCTCATCCAGTGTTGTAATACATACAACATCACTAATCACATCATGTTTGATCATGGTAGTTGCTTCATGCATGACCAAGCCAAGCCATACGTAAATCCATCCCTTTCATGTGACTGTAGAACTATTGACCATTCACCACAAAACCAAGCAGGCCGCCCAAGGAAGAATCCTAGAGTGGCCTGCTTGATTTATGAGAGATGTCCCTGTTATTTTTCTAAAAACTTACTTTTGAGACAGCCCCTTATACCTTTTTTCATATTCCTCTTCTATTTAGCGAATCGCTTCCAAGCTTTTACCCGTCAATGAAACCTGCCAATTGAAGCATTCTTTTCAACACCACAGCAGCTTCCGCCCGGGTCGAGTGCGCCTGGGGAACAAAATGGCTGGCAGAACGTCCTTCCATAAGCCCTGCTTTGACAACTGCAGCAACTGCTGATTCAGACCATGCTCCAATCGCGTCCACATCCTTGAATCTTTGCAAAGTCTCTTTCGTTCCAGTAGTGTCGAGCTCTTTACCTGCCATTTTGAGCGCCCGCCACAGTAATGCACTCATCTGCTCGCGCGTAATCTGCTCATTCGGTCGGAATTCTCCATACGCGTAACCTTCGATAAGTCCCAGACCACCAGCTGTTTCTATGGCATCCGCGAACCAGTCATCCTTCTGCACATCATTGAAGGAGACGCCCGAATCGGACTGTTTCTTCAGACCGAGCGACCGCACGAGGAGCGATGTGAATTCTGCTCGGGTAACAGGTTTATTTGGTGCGAACCGGACCGAATCTACGCCTTCAATCAATCCTCTAGAAGCAAGCATCATAATATCTTTCTGTGCCCAATGGCCGCTTAAATCATTAAAGCTCTTCTCCCGTGTTCCTATGGACAATATACCACCATCCGACAGAATAAGTTCGGCATAGGACTGTCCTTCCTTCGTTTTGATGCGTGACGGAACAAAAGCGATTCGGTCGGATGCCAGATCGTATTTAAACGCCGAGATTCGGGACAGATCGCTTCCACCTGACAAATTCATTGCAAATTTAGCGTGTCCCCCACTAAAGCCAGGGAATTTCAACTCCGCTTCTCCTTGCTTAAACACCAACTCCAAATGTACCGTTTGCCCGAGCTTAGACGTTCCTTCCAGAGCCAAACGGGCATTCAATCGTTTTTCCTGCTGATCTTCTAACTTTCCGATCCTTACCGTCAGCATTGTAGCATTTTTTCCTGCCGACACTGCTTTCTGTAAGGTGCTCAGAGGTATTTGGAGATGTCCATATGGCGTATCTATTACAATCTCCCCTGTTGATAGTGTCTTAACCGCTGTTATTAATCCGCTAACTGGCAGGTTGATCTCGACAATATCCCCTGTATCCTTCAGGGTGTATTGTAGTTTACGCGATGTCGCTTCCCCCTTTGCCAACTGTTCGATTTCCTCAAGCATTTGCTCCAGATTGACGTCAGCGCGTGTCACTGTACGGCCGTCTTTACCTGTCTCCTGTTTAACCTTCAACCGCTCAGGCACTGCAGGAGGTGTTGGAACCGAAGGCGTGGTTGAACTTACAGGACTGTCGGGACTGTCGGGACTGCCGGGACTGCCAGGGTTACCGGGATTACCGGGATTTTCTGGTTCTGTTCCCCCACCATTCGAAGTTCTTACGATATCAATCGATTTACTGTTCGTCTTCAATTGATCCACATACACGTCAAAGGTTATTCTATTAGAACCCGTTGAAAGCGGAATCGAAGCCGTAAAATCTCCGTTCGGTTTCACCGTCGCCGGCTGTCCGTTAAACTGTACTGAGACATTACCCGGTCCGAGTACTTTTACAAGGCCTTCCACCGTCACCGAGCTGTTCGCCGTCTGCTTTCCTTCATCGTCCAGAAGTCCGCTTAACACCGCTGAACGTACTTGGTCTCCCTTATTGTATGCATTAGCAACAAGCTGCCGATTGGTCCGGGTCCCCGAAGGATCTACTGTAGAAATAACGAACCCTCCTGGTGGAATAACACTGTTGTTCTCTTCCGGCGCACCCCAGTTCCAATGTATAGCCTGATCTCTGTTAACCACATGGGTTACTTCGCCGGATGCGTTAACGACCACCTCAACGCCGAAGCGATTGGTTCCCGTCGAATAACCGAATTCCTCTGTCATGACATTGATATTGCCTTCTACCCGATTCACATTATAGAAGCTACCCTCCATAAATCCTGTCGGATTTCCAGGCAGGCTGGTGCCAAGCTGATAATCCTTGACCCACTCCCGATCCTGAAGTGCTGCTGACACAATCGGCCAGTTGACCTGAGAAGCATCAAACAGCATCAGCCCGTTGGTGGTGCTGAGACCTGCCTGGAACACATCACGCTGCATAGCAGGTGTCTGCACATTCGTTAAGGCAATACCCGCATACAGCGGAATTTCCCCATTGGTTACGATATTGCCGAGTGTAATGTACTTTTTGACCTCTTGGCTGGTCGTCTGATAAGCACCAATCATGAGAAAATCCAAATATTCAATGTATCCTGTTTCGTAATATTCAGGCGTATACACAGACTCATCCAACAGACCAAGCCTAGGGTCAAAACGGAAATTTTTACTGCCCCAGTTCACGCCATTCAAAAAGTATGTTTCATACCATGACCCGACATAAGAGGAAACCTTTATTTCTCTGCCGGACTCAGCTTCATAGGAATCGACCATCGCTTTTACCTCTCCAAAAAAGCTTTGAATCGTTCCCGACCGGAATTCCCACCAATCCTGAATCAGCGGTCCATTCACACGGACATTATTCTCGTAATAAAAAATATCATTCGGCCAATCGACAAGCTGCTTGCCTCTTGCGGACAAAAACTGTTCGAATTTGAACCGAGTTTCATTACTGAAATCGGCCCCTTCGTTATCATAACGTCCCCGGTCATGAACGACACCGTCAACGTCATAGTTTTTAATAATTTCCTTGAATGTCTTCAGTTCATACTCCCTGACCTCATCATTTGCTGGGTTAACAAAGGCTACCAAACCTTGCTTGGCACTCTCCCGAAGTCGTTTGATCTCCCCGTTATTCTCAGCAAAGTGAACCCGTTCTTCCCAATCCAGATGATTGTCGAGCACAGCAAACTCCTGATGCGCAATCGAACCCTCGGCAAAAACATTGATCGCCGCATGAATTTTCAAGCCGAGTGCGTGTCCGTGCGTAATAAACTCTTGCAAAAGATCCAGATCGGGACTCGCTCCGGCTTTTTGCGGTGCTGTAATTTCGCTTACGTAAGGACGCCCCGTCAGATCATTCTTTTTATACGAGGCGTATCCCTCTACTCCCTTCACATCGAATACAACCGCTGTTGTTCCTCCCTCTTTGGCTTGCTTAAGAAACTCACGTACATCCTCACTGGTTTGGAATTTCTTCGCATTTGCCGCCTGGTCAACCCACAGGATCACTTCCTTGTCAGAGGTGAATCCGGGTCTGTTAAATACAACAATACTGCGCTTATCCTGCTCGGTACCATTTTTAAGCACCTTCACATCAATGTAATTCGTGCCTGCTTTCAGTGAATAAGGATAAGTAAAAGTCCCGTCTTCACCAAAAGGAACTTCTGTATCATTGACCATAAGACTAATCGCTGACGGATCGTCCATATTTTCAATTCTACCGGTTACCGAAGTTTGGTTTTCTATGACCGTGTACATCGGCGCGTTATCCAAAACCAGCTTCGCGATCCAGCCGTTTCCACTCATCAAATCTTTAACATTTACTACTTCTCCGTTCTTCCGGAGTTTGATTATATCACCGGCTTTAAATTTTTCAGCCAGGAACCGTTTAATATCATTGCCTGCATAACTGTTATCCTGTGCCATTAGCACATATCCGCCCTCAGGTATCGCAAGCTCAGTCGGCCCGGCCCATACTGGGGGGTTACCGTTCACGGACGGATTGATGACCTGCAGCACTCGGTTGTTTACATCGACCTGTACCGCCACATTGAACTGAGGAACTACAATGGATGCACCGAAGTCGCCCGTAAACAATGCGATAATGTTCTCAATGCCAGTTATGTCTTTATCGATGTAACTCAGTCTCTTTCGAGGTCCCTGTACACCTATGGTGATGTCCGCAGGCGCGGCCTCCACCTCGATATAATCCTCGGTTTGCTCCGAAGTATCGTAAACAGCATTCAGCGAAACGGTAGCAAGTTCCCCTTGGTTATCTAACAGCCGAACTGTAATCGGGTTAGGCCCGGGATTTAGATACACGTTCATCCGAAAGCTTCCGCCGGCTGCAATCGGTGTTATCTTATCGTTAATCGTAATCTTCATGTCATTCTCCTCCGTGTAATTCTTCACATAACCGCTGACTTCAACCAAAGGAATCGTAACAATGATTTCTGCAGGGGTATTCACAACCAACTCAGGCTTCACTCCCGGCTCAGGACCTGGATTTGGCTCTGGGTTTGGTTCTGGCTCCGGCTCAGGAGACGGCTTCAAAAAATCCCGGGCTGTAACTTCCGTATCACCACGCATCAACTTGATTTTATCTCCAACCCCATAGTGAAGAAAAAGCGGTTTCTGATGAACGGAGGCATCCCATGAACTGCCGCCAGCTATGACAATGTAACCTCCTTCCGGAATCATGACATCTACATCAGAGTCCCAGTTAGCCGGTGGATCACTATCCGGGCCGTATTTCTTCTGTACGATTCCAGAGGCATCCACTACAATGGCCACATCATGTGTCTTAATGAACACTTGTTCATCATAAACATCATCCGTAACTCTGGCTCCGCTTGTGAATACTGCCAAATAATCACTTTTCTGTGCCAGTATGTTCTCATCCGCATTAATATCTGTCAGCATTAGCTGTTGTTGTCCATCTTGAGAAACCAATGATACACTTTCGGGTTGAGGTGTTCCGCTAGTCTGTGCGGACACGCCAGAACCCCATGGGGTCACCAGAGAAAGGATTAGAGTTAGACTCAACAGTGATGCCAGCCGTCTCCGGAAATTTTTATTCATTACGATACCACCTTTCACACAATTATTGATTTTGAAAAAAAAGCAGCTGCACACGCAACTGCTTTTCGGGTCATGTCATCATTATTTGGCGGACTGGTACCACTCATTCGCCGCCTTGACCATATCGGCTCCTCCCTCAGCTCTCCACTGTTCAAGGAATTTATCATAACCTTCCAGCGGCTCCGAGCCTGTTATATATTTCAACACGTTGTCATCCAGAAGCGTTCTGAGCTTCAAGGTGTATTTAGAAATGGCTTCAATTGGTGGTGCACTTGACATCGGATCGAGCGTAATGAGGCCTTCCGCATTTTTCTGGAACGATTCAAAGTAAGATTGCAATACAGGATCTTTACGAACTCGGGCCTGCCAATAAATCGGATATTTCTCTTCGTCAACGCCGGTAAGGAATGAGCTGCCGTTGCCCAGATCGTCGTTGAATTTAGGCAGGATCGGATAGTACTTGCCATCCTTCAATTCATGATGGACTCCTTCTTTACCGATAGCGAGTTCCCTAAACGTTTCCGGCTCCATCTTTGCATTCAGAAACTTCATCGCTTCTTCCTTGTTTTTGGACGCTTTCGGAATTGCGATAAACCAGCTCGTTTTAGCATCAACACCAGCCACAGCCTTGCCGTCCTTTCCTTTCAGGTAAGGGATAATCGACACTTTGGCTTCCGGGAAATTTTTCTCAAGCGCTGAAATTGTAGTCCCGGCATTCCACCAGGCTAGCTTATAAGCAGCCGCCTTACCGCTCGTAAATTTCTCGATTGCTTTTTGAGCGGTATTTATAGGCATTTCCGTGTCAATCAATCCTTCAGTGTAGAGCTTATTCATGAAAGCTATGAACTCTTTCATCTCCGGAAGCTCAGCTTTATGGACCAGATTACCATCAACGTCCTTCCAGTCCGTCAGTAAACCGAAGGTTGTTGCAATATCTCCATAAAGTGAATCCTTGCTGCCCGTCAGCGGAATAACATTTTTCTTTTCCTTGATCGTTTTCAGCACGGTATAGAGCTCATCCGCGGTAGTCGGCATCTGAAGTCCAAGCTCATCCATCCAATCCTGGCGAATAACAAGCTCTTCTCCTACGCTAACACCCGAACCCACTTCCGGTATCGCATATTTCTTGCCGTCAATCGTTGCACTTCCCCAAGATTCAGGCTTGATCGCTTGGTTAATATGATTGCCGTGAGCTTCGAGCAGTTCATCGATCGGCTCAAGAGCGCCAGCTGTTGCGAGATTATAAAATTGAGCGGAGTTCAGCTTCATCACGTCAAAGCTTTCTTTATTCGCTACTAACAGATTCAGCTTCTCATCAGGGTTTTCTGCAGGAAGCATTTCATATTTCACATCGTACCCGGTTTTTTCTGTAATTAACTTACTTGTAAACTCTTTACTCGGATCAAACATGCCATACTGCATGATCATCCGTATTTCCGGCTTCTTGGCGTCATCCTTTTGACCTTCAGGAGAAGCTGTCTTCGGTGTATCTGTTCCTGTTTCCGGCTTTGCAGACCCTCCGCCTCCGCCGCCGCATCCAGAAATAGCTAGACTGAAACCTAGAAGCACGGCAAGCACAGCTGATTTTTTAATCATCGTATAACCTCCTTTTGAAATGGATACCTTTGGAAACGAAACCATTACGTAGCCGGGGCATCACCGCCTTTAATAAGTTGACGTTTAACCTTTAACCGAGCCTACAAGCACACCTTTAACAAAGTATTTTTGCAAAAAAGGATATACGAGCAGAATCGGGATGGTAGCCAGCATAATCGATGATGCCTGAATCGACTGCGGTGTTGTGTTAATGGCCGCATCCACATTGTTCTTTAGAAAATCCCCGCTAGAGGAAACGATCAGTTCCTTCAGATACAACTGCAGCGGCTTCAGTTCCGGACTAGTAATATAGATCATGGCGGCAAAGAAATCATTCCAGAAGGCAACTGCAAAAAACAGAGCAATCGTTGCAAGAACCGGCAAGGACAACGGCAGCATAATATGGATTAAAATCCGGATATTGCCAGCTCCATCCAGCTTCGCGGATTCCTCAAGCGAGTCCGGCAAGGCCTCAAAGTAATTTTTTACAATAAGCATGTTATACACACTGATCATTGAGGGCAAAAACAACACCGCGAGTGTATTGAGCAGGTTCAGATTGTGCATCAGCAGGTACGTTGGAATCAGCCCGCCGCTGAACAGCATCGTGAACACAAACATCAGAAGCAGCCACTTTCTTCCCCGCAGCCTGACCTTGGATAACGGATAAGCGGTAAGCGTTGTCATAGTCAGACTCAAAAGCGTTCCGATCACCGTGAGGAGCACTGAAGTTCTTAATGACGTTAGAAACATAGAATCCTGTAGCACATATTTATAGGTTTCAAATTGGATGCCTATCGGCAGCAGACTAACACTTCCGGAGACGACCGCTTCCTCGCTGCTTAAGGATTTGGCGATCAAATTCACAAAAGGAATGAGCGTAGTAATTCCCATCAAGACAAAGAAGAAATAATTGAAAACGGCGAAGCATTTTTCACCAAATGAATATTTGATTCCTCCATTAGGTCTATTACCGCTTCCCTTGGGCAAGGCGTGACCTTGATTCATGTTCGCTCCCTCCTCTCATTACCAAATTCCACGCTGCAGGTACTTTTTACTTAAATTATTGCCAACGATCACGAGTGTGAGTGAAATAACTGCCTCGAACAGGCCGACGGCCGTCGTAAAGCTGTAATCCTGATTGCCAAGACCTTGCCTGTACACATACGTACCGATAACATCAGAAACTTTATAAACAACCGGATTGTACATGGTCAGAATCTGTTCGGTTCCCGCTTCAAGGATGTTTCCTAAGCGCAAAATGAACATCAAAATAATGATTGGGGCAATACCAGGGAGCGTAATATGCCATAACTGCTTCCATTTCCCGGCTCCGTCTATTTTGGCGGCTTCATACAACACCGGATCGATCATACTAAAGGCCGCAAGATAAACGATGGTGCTCCAGCCGGTTTCCTTCCACCCCGCAGAAGTGATCAGAACACTCCGGAACACACTGTTATCAAGGAAGAAGGCAATGGGTTCGAGATTAAGCGAAACAAGCAACTTATTGACCAACCCACCATTCGTAGATAACAGATCGATAAACAAACCGCTGACGATAACCCATGACAAAAAGTGTGGAAGATAAACAACGGTCTGCACAGAGCGCTTAAAAATCATGTTTTTGATCTCGTTCAGCATAAGCGCAATAATAATCGGCAGAGGAAATAGAATTACAATTTTCAGTAGACTAATAATAATGGTATTTTTAAGGACAAGTGCAAAATCCGGATGGGTAAACAGCTTCTCAAAATGCTTTAACCCCACCCAAGGACTGTCGGCAAACCCTGAGAAAATATTAAAATCTTTGAAAGCGATAACAATTCCGTACATAGGTGTGTACTTAAACAGCAAAATGAACAGGATCCCGGGCACAAGCAGCAAATACAAGTCCCACTCTCTCCATATATCCGACCACAGCCGCGACATATATCCGCGCTTTGGATGGGGAATGGACAGCTTATCTGTTCCAGGCTTCATATACTTCCCCCTCTTATCGTTGAAATGAGTACCTTTGTTACTATAAATTTTAATTTTACAGAGGAAGTTCGGGTAGGCGACACTCATTACTGTTTCTGGTAATTTGATGTTCACTTCAAGGGGACATGCAAGTAGAAACGAATTTGTCGTCCTTTTCAAAGAGCGACAGCGTTTCTGCGAGAAATATAAGAAAGAGGCATCCAAGATGGCTAATTACAGTCCACCTCGAATGCCCCAGACTTCTTCTTTAATCTGATCTAAATTACAATTTGAATTCGCCGGGATTCACCCCCCAATACTTACGAAACACTTTCGTAAAATAACTTACATCACGGTAGCCGACCAAACGTGCCGCATCATAAACCTTGTGACCTTTCTGCAAAACCCGCTTTGCCCGTTCCATCTTTTGCTCCAGCACATATGCTGAGAAGGCCGTACCCATCTCCTGTTTGAACAAACGGCTCAGGTAAGAGGAATTAACGTACATCCGGTCAGCTACCGTATGAAGCGTGATGTCCTGATCAATCTCCTGATCGATCAGAGAGAGGATTTCCTTTACAACCTGATGGCTCGTTGTCTTGCGCTGCTGTCTCACGTAAGCTGAAATCTTCTGAACCGTCCTCACGAGCCAGGACCATGTTTGCATTTTGGTGTTTAGCAGCTTAATGTTTTGAAAATATACAATATCCTCTTCCACCACATGCCTGATCCTCCATCCCTGCCTAAGGATGATCCGGGTAAACAAACTGTTCATGTATAACACTGCTTCATGGAACTCCTCAGATGACTCGGTCTGCGAAAAGCCCTCCTCCCACAATTGAGATAATGCCCTCATCGCATGGTCCTCGTCCGCCGTTTCGAGCGCAACTTCAAGCTGCTTCTCCAGTGAAGGCAGTCCTGACATATCCTGTCTGTGTGTACTCTGTTCTTCCCGGTAAGGAATAGCGATGTCATGGCCGTACACGACCCGCTCCTGTAATGCCCTGCAGGCTTGCGAATACATCTGTCCCATGTCTTCGAGTCCGCCTGTGCCGGAACAAATTCCCGCACTTGCGGTCAATTTTAATATTTCCTTCGTCTGGGACAGCAGCTTAACGACTGTGCTATTGATATGCAGCATAACATCCTTCGGATTACGGAGCGGATCAGCCTCAAAAACAAGCATCAGATCATAATCCGGGTCTGTGCATACCCGGCAGAAAGAATGGGGCAATATTTCCTTAGCCAAACAATACATTGTAAATTGCAGCAGCTCAGTATCTCCCGATCCGAACCTTGTATTATCGACCGGAATCGGATCAAGATCGATAACCGCCACCGCGAGCTGATCATCCTCTTTTATATCCATATACAGCTCTTTGCTCTTGGCTAGCACTTCCCTGATCGTATATCTGCCGCGAACCCAGTTGATCATAAAATTGTTTTGCAAGTTCGGAAGATTATCTTTCCACTTCTGTTCCAGTTCCGAAGTCATTTGCCACTGCTCCAGATCAAACCGCAGCTGGTCTCTCGCCTCTAGGACGGCCATCAGTATTTCCGACTCTCCTGCAGGTTTAAGCAAATATTTCGATACTCCGTGCTCCATCGCTCGTTGTGCAAATTCAAAATTATCATGACCGCTCAATATGATCATCTTGATGAGGGCTCTTCCGACCTGACGTTCTTTGAGCTTACTGATCAGCGTCAATCCATCCATTTCCGGCATTTGAACATCAACAAGCATCATATCCGGCATCTTGTGTTCCGCCATTTGAAGCGCCTCCACACCATTGGATGCCAAACCCACAATCTCGATATCATGTTCTTCCCAAGGAATATTGTTGGCAAGCGAATTTCTTAGCCGGGGTTCGTCTTCCACAATCATCAAATTCATTCTGTTGTCCCCTCTCGTTCCATTTCGCAGCGATCAAGTGGAATGGAGATCGTAACGGTTGTCCCCATCCCTGGTGAACTTTCAAGTGTCATGTCCGACTCCTTACCGTAATACAGTCTCATTCTCGTGAACACGTTGCGCAAACCAAACAGATCCTTTATGTATTCTTCATCTTGCGAAAGAGACGGAAAATTGCGTGAGCCCATACGGCTTAGCTCATTGCGGATATATTCCAGCCTTTCCTCCCCGATTCCATGACCATTATCTTGAACACTGATATTGACATATTTCTGCTGATCAATCCTGCTGGAAACGATAAGAGTACCGCCTGATGATTTGCCTTCCATACCGTGAATGATCGCATTCTCCACCAATGGCTGAAGCAGCAGCTTCAAAATGGGAATATCCTTGCTCTCCTCTTCAATCCGGTACTCCACCGTGAAATTGTCCAAAAACCGGAGCTGCTGAATCCGGATATAATAATGAAGATGCACAATACTCTCTTCGATCGAAAATACCTGTCTGCCCTTATTCAAGCTTAAGCGGAAAAACTTCGACAGGTTCATAACCATTTCGCTAATCTCTTCAGCTTCATAATTTTTTGCCGTCCAGTAGATTGAATCCAGTGTATTGTATAGAAAATGCGGATTAATCTGAGATTGTAAAAATTTCAGTTCCGTTGTCTTCAAACGGAGCTGTTGCTCGTAATGGTCCTCGATCAAATGCTTCTGATCCGACACCATCCGATTAAAAGAATGAATAAGAAAGCCAAATTCATCCTTTCTTTTGTCTTCAATGTGAACGTTCATTTCTCCATGGCTAAGCCTCTTCATCCCGCGGGACAATTTCAGTACGGGAGCCGCGATCCCACTGTATATAACCCATGAAATAATGATGGCAAGCAAAATGCTGATGCCAATAATCGTAAAGGTATACAGACGGAGTTGGTCAGTCTCATGGTAAAGCTCTTTCTTCGGCTGAACCAGAGCAAGCCGCCACTGGGAATATTCGGAGTCTTTTGAAACCAGCATCTCATTCTCAGACAGCCCTTCTTGTTCTCCGGCACTGCCTGTTTCAATAATGACATCCCCCTTCTCATTCAGTAAGGATATCCGGCTGTTCTCCGTAGGGAGAAGTGTTTTGAGAACATTCAGCAGCTTACTTCTGTTAAAATTCACGATCAGCAAATTCGACTGGCGTTCCGGATTATACAAGTCCATGGAGCGGATTAAAGAAATCGTATCCGTACTCGTCATTTTTCCGAATGTTAAATCATCTGTAACGGGATAATCTGCCATGATATAGGAAATCCCGGTTCCATTTCTTCTAGCCGATTCTACTAACCATTCCTGCTGAGGCTCAGAGGTCAGCTTCCGGCCGCCAAAACTGGTCGAGATGAACATGTTTGATGCTTGATGATATATAGAAATATGAGACACAAAACGGTTGACAGAAACGGAATTGGCTAACTGCCTAAGGATATTCGAGAAGTCAACGATGGATTTTGAAGAAAAGGATGTGTCATTTTTATTGAGCAGTTCATTCATACCAGGGTCAGCTGCAATTAACGTAGAAATCTCCTCCACATTTTGCAATGCCAGATCGAAGTGGTTCAGGGCTGAAGCCAACGCCATTTCAGTTCTTTCCACTGCCTGTTCATACAAAATGTCACGTGACCTCTCAACCGCAAACAAGCTGATAATGACGAGAGGCAGCAAAATCAGTAGGAAGTACCCGGTCAGCCTTGTTTGGATATTTTGTGAAAATCGCTCCCGAATCCAGCGGAACAGATTATTCATTCAGACCATCCTCCAACCTCATACGGTCTTTATTTCTGTACCACTCGTTAACTTCTTTCGTAATTTCCTCTCCTCCCTCTTGTTTCCATCGCTCTACGTAAGTGTCAAAAGATTCAATCGGCTCAATCCCCATGATGATCCTCGTGAAAATGTCTTGCAGCTCACCTAGCTTTTTGTCATACTTGTTCATAGCCGGAGTCGGTATCCCATAAAACTCATTTTTAATGACGTTTTTCTTAATCATCTCCAAGTTGGTGTATAATTGAAAATCTCCAAGCGAGTCCAATCGTTCCCTAAACAACACAGGATCCGGTACATCCACCAGCGATTGATAAATTCCCCGGTATAAATGCTCATCGTGCTTCTCAAAGTCCGTGACCATCCTGCCATTCTCCAAACGCCATATTTCGTTCTCAAAGCCCAACTTCAAAGTTTTATAGTTACTTACAATGAAATCTAGCATTTTGATAACCGATTCAGCGTTCTGTGATCCGGCAGGAATGACATTATATCCCCGAATGATGTCTTTGTCATAGACTCCCTTCAGGCCGTTCGGTCCTGTCGGATATTCCAAGGCGATCCACTGTGCGTTCGGATCTTTCTTCATATTATCAGCAATCGGACCTCGAGTATCATACCAAGCTGCAGAGAACAGACCAACCGTTCCATTTTCAATTTTCTCATACAAATTGTTTTGCAGGTTTAATGGGAATTCTCGATCCAGAAGCCCCTCCTTATAAAGCTTCGCCAGATAGGCGAGCGCCTCTTTCGTTTCTGGAAGAATGTTTCCATTCACTAGCTTCCCATCCCGTTCAAACCAGGAATTGATCTGTGTTCCGAATGCACCGAAGAACGGAGCCGACCGTCCCAGATTAGCAGTAAAAATAAGACCCATAGTATCATCAATACCATTACCGTCCGGGTCATCCTGAGTAAACGCCCTAATGACCTCATAGTACTCATCCAGCGTAACAGGAGGCTTAAGGCCGAGCCGGTCAAGCCAATCCTTTCTCGCATAGACCAGCTCCACACCACTTACTTCATTCAGACTTGGAACCGCATAAATTTTTCCGCCGTACCGTACCCGGTCCCATATCTCTGCGGGAATTTTCTCCTTTAGGTTGGGTCCATACTGATCAATCAGGTCATCTAGCGGCATAAACGCACCCTGCTTCGCATAATTGCCAAACCAGACCGGCTGATAGGCATGCATCATATCCGGTAAATTGCCCGAGGACATGATCACGTCAAGTTTTTCATTATATACTTCCGGAGGTGGTGTAGTGACCTTAATTTCAAGCCCGGTTTCTTCCTTAATATAATTCAGATAGCGGTTGTCATTCTCGTCCATCCCGGAAGGAAATGTCATACCCAGGTTCGATATAACGATATTTACGGTCTGAGAATTGTGTATTGTGGGGGATCGCTTATCCGAAGGGCTTCCAATAAGACTACACCCAGAAATAAAGAAAGCGGTTACAATTATGACGGATAATAAACTCGATTTTCTCTTCATACGCTTCAATCACTCCCTCCACTAATAAACAACATAATACTATATATTGGTTTTCTGTGGTATTGAAGAATTTGAGATAATATCGGAGACTACAGTAAAGGTGATGTATGCCTGTGCCAGCAACAACCACCCTGCTATATTAAGAGATTTTGTGGATTGGGAATGGTACTTTTTTGGGAATTGCCTCAAGCATGATCAGATGCTTTCCAAGATTGAAAAGCGCTTTAGATTAACTGAAAAAAGCGGTCACCGATTATTCGGTGGCCGTTTTTTAAAATTAATAACTTACTGATCTTCCTTCTTTTTCAGCGGGTCAGGAACAAGCAAAGTATCCCCATCATGGCTGGAACCTTCATTCAATTCGATAACTTGAATCGGTTCAAGTTCAATTTCAAACGTATACCCGCATTTTGAACAGAATCGGTCATTGATTGACACCTGGTTTCCACAGGATTTACATGTCTTTTCATCTCCCAAATTTTTAATCTGCAGCAAGTTTTGTTCAATCCCCCACTTTAACTGCAAAATTTGATTGATTTGGGGTTCCAGCTGCTCCTTCGTAAGCGGCCAGCTTCCTTCTTCTATTGAATCAAAAACAAGCTTGCCGATCTCTTGATACTGCTGTTCAATATCATTTTTTTTGCTGTTGTTCTGCAGCTTCAAGCGATTGATTTCCACTATGGTTTTTGCTTTGCTGCCGGCCTCTGTAACACCGGCTTTGAATTTATCCATAAAACTCATGGGAACTCTCCCTTTCTATCTTAAACTTCATCATACCTGCTGTTCTATTACGTGAATTATAGATCATCCGTTCCATCCTATTATAATGAAAGAGCATTCTCACCTCAAAAAAACCTGCACTACAGCTGACATTACACCGTCATGCTATAGTACAAGTTTCGCTAACCTACCTCTTTTTTATGTCCAAACAATGAAGTAATTCCTCAAGATCCCGAATGACGTAGTTCGGTTGATACGTGCGTGGTAGTGGCTCATCAGCAAGTTGTGGATTTTCCGAGACCGCAAGCCCCTTCAAAACGGGCCTCATGGCTATGTGATCCGCACGCTGTTTTGGCAATAATTGAAGCAAATTTTCCGGTAAATCCCGATGAATTAAAACCGACGCAATGCCAAGCCGATTCGCAATTGTGACATCATGGTCCAACCGGTCACCCACATGTGCAACCAATTCACCCTCTGACAATAGGCTGTCTAGCATACGTATGCTTGGCTTCGCATAACCGGTACGCTCCGGCGTCACAATCACATCAAGCCAATCCGTTAACCCGAGCGCCTTCATCACCGGATATTGGTACTTGTAATAACCGTTCGTTACAGCTGCCAGATCATATCCTTCCTCTTTAAGCCGTCGTAATGCAGGAATGACCGTGTCGTCTAATAGATATACCTTAGGCTCTACCGAATGAGCGACCACCAGCGCCTCGATGTCAATCTCTCGTGTCAGCCCCAACTCCTGAATGAGTTGCCTTACGAGATCATCCCAGTCGTAAGCAGCCACGATTTGCTCATTCCCCAGCATTTGTTGGTGTGCATGAAACAATCGCTTTTTGGCATCACAGCTGTGTTTCAATTCCTCGGACAACAAAGTCTCGACCTCTGGAAAAACCCAGGCATCAAACGGATTTTGCATTAATGTACCGTCAAGATCAAACGTAATCCATTTTTTCATCTTAAATCTTCACCGCCCCCGCATTAAACCCTCGATAATCCATTCTCTATCATATTCCCTGAGCAAGATCAGCATGTCAAGCAGGATCATTCCTTTTGCGGTAATCGTGGATGTTTGAAAAGCTCTCTTCAGATCGCTGAATTGATTTGTTTTAATCTTTTAATTACGGAATGAACGGTTAATCTATGATAAGCAATCAGCTGCCCTTTATAAATAACTGAGTAAATACCGTATGGAGTAGGTGACATCTTCATCAATTCATCCCGATTGTTAAAATCGTAAATCTCTGCTTCAATACCAAGATGATTTGCTCCTTCTAGCACATTGTTGGTAGCGATCTCTACATAAGGGCATTGGAAGGAACGCAAAATGGTTAGCTTATTAAACGGTTTAAGACGTTCTTCCCAATTTGTTGGAAAGTAAGGGGAACTAGAGTCATCATTAAACTGATGAACAAGTAACTCAAAGCCAAATGGTGCTGTGTCAACGATTTTGAAGTTATTTCTAAGAAAGATGTCCTTACTTGGTGTCCAAGAGGTTTCGGAATTGGTCACAACGACAACTCCTTGTTTCCCCAGCTTTCGTGCATCTTCAAGACATTTATGTATAAGTGTTGTGCCATGACCTTTTCCTGTGACGCTGACCCATAAGCAATGAATGACTAGATAATGATCTGCAGACACAACTCTGTACGAAGACTCTGCTTCCGTGTATTCAATAAAACCTACTTGTTTTTGATTTTCAAACAATTGTACATATTTTAATCCTTCTTCAAATCTATTCATTAACCATTTATTTTTGTTTGTATATCCTTCGGAATTTTTTTTGCTTCTGAGGCAGTAACTCCCCGTTCCCTCCAGCAGTTCATGATCCAATTCAATCAACTGAACATTTTCCAAGCGTCTTCCCTCCCATGATTATATTCAACTAATACATCATAATTATCATCAAATACTTCTCCTATATCATGAATCGTTCACAGAAGAACCCATTATTCCTAGCTCATAGCCTTTAGCGACGGCACCCACCCGCGATTTGACGCCCAGCTTCTGAAGAATCGCCGTTAGATGGTATTCCACCGTCCGCTGGCTGACAGCCAGATCCCGGGCGATCTCCTTATTGCTCATTTCCTGAGCAACTCGAACCAGCACCTCCCGTTCCGCAGGTGTAAGCTTGTCCTGCCCGGAAGCCGTGAATAATCTCTCCGGTACCAGCATATGACCGGACATGCTCTGCCGCACAGCATTTATAATCTGTCCATATGAAGCCTGCTTGGATAAATAGGCGTTTACCCCAAGCTCGTAAGCCTTACGATAGAATTCATCGTAGGTATATCCGGATAGCATAATGATTTTCAGTAAAGAGCCGTACTCCTTCTTTAGTTGCTTTGTCAGTTCGAAGCCGTCCATATAGGGCAAGGAAACATCCAGTACAAGCACATCTGGTTTAGATAAGCCGATTTGCTCCAGTAAGCGCCGCGGGTCTGCAAAGGTTCCGAGCACGCGGATATCCCCTTCTTCCTCCAGACGGCTTCTCAACGCATCCATCACTAGAGGATGATCGTCAAGCAAAATCACTCTGATACTGTCTTTCATGTTTTTTCCCCTCCCGTTGCTCATGATGCTGGGGCCGCAGCTGCAGCGTAATGAGGGCTCCCTTTCCCGGTTTGGACTGGATGTCCATCTCACCGCCAAGATAACCGATCTGGTTGTTAACGGAGATGAGTCCGAGATGTCCACCGTCTATGGAGGCGATCTGGTCAGGAAAGGCGGTTGCGTCGAAGCCCTTGCCGTCATCACTTACGATGCAACATATCACCCCATTTGACTCCAAATTTAATCGGATATCAAGCCGACTGGCTTCAGCATGCTTTAGGACATTGTGGACCAGTTCACGGATTATCCGGAACAGATTGGATTTCAAAATCGGGTCAGGTGGAGGGGCTTCTGCAGGCCAATGATAATGAAGCGATACGTTCAGGCCGCCTTTCTCTCCGGCTGTCCGTAGCAGCCATCGCAGGGACTCCTCCAGATCCGCCTTGTCTACAATATGCGGATACAGCTCATCACACAACACCCGAATCTCCTGCTGGGAATCATAGACGCATTTCAGCCAGGCGGCTATCCGCTTGGAATCCACTCGTCCCTGATCCGCAAGTTCCTCCAGATCCCGCGACAAGAAGATCAAATTTTGTAGCAGGTGGTCATGCAAAGCATAAGAGAGGCGGATACGTTCGGCTTGCTGGGCCTCCAGCAGTAGGCGATTCGTCTGACGGATATCGCTGACATGACGTTCAAAAGCTGCGTTTTGCTCCTTGGTGCGTTGAAATTCCTTGTGGAGTCCGACCAACAGCCTGGCATTGGTCAGCAGCCGGACTGCTTCTACGCAAATTTCGTCAATTAACCCTTTCTCCTCCGCGGAGAACATGGACAAATTGCACTTGGGCCCCATGCACAGATACCCTTTGCCTCCCTTTTCCGTATGACTAGCAATGGAAGCGACATATTCAAAGTCAAAGTTCCTTTCCCAAAAGCTTCGCTCCATCCAGCGCGCGTCTTCTCCGGTTCCGGTGTTCTCATATTTGCCTGTGCCGTGTACAACTGGTCGTGTCCCTTCCTCATCTTGCCATATAACACAAATTCCTTCCACATCCACAATATGGTGCAACGCCTCGCTCATCAAACTGAGAATATCCTGGATATTCCGGGTCTTTGCCACCTGGATGGACAGCTTGAGTTTCTGTTGATCCAACCATTTCCTCCGCCCCTCCGCGCTCCTTTCCGACCGGTTAAGATGTTTCCGGTAAGCCCAGGTTCCGGCTGCAAATCCGCCAAATATAACCACAACCCAAAGCGGATGTTTTGTTCGATATGCCAGGGAAAACAATAGAAATACGCCTCCGTAATAAAGCGTATGGATGACCAGGCGGGGAAGATATATCTGCATATCCACCATGCTCCGTTTGTTCAAAACATACAAGAAAATGGCAGACAGCGGTACAAGGCCGCTGAGCGCGTATTCGGGAGCCAGAAAGTACCCGTCTCCCAACAAATCCGGGATCGCATATAGGAGCAGATAGGGCAGAAGGCTGAAGCCCAGCCCAGTAACCAGTACCAGGGCATGGTTCTTCTCTACCGAGTCCAACGACCTCCAATATAATCGGACCATAACCAGGATGAACAGCAACGTCAGCATGAAGACAAGATGCAGCGTCCCTCGAAGCCAGCTGGGAATCTCATTTTGGACCATCGCCCAAAGAGCATAGCAGGAGAACAGTGCACAGAGGAGCCGAAAGACAAACAGTGCCTTTGTCCACATAAGAGGCACAGCACGCAGCACAAACGCGACACAGAAAGAGAGCAACAAATAAGGGAGCCAGATGGAGGATAGTGCTAGAAGCAAATTCGACAAAGCCAATTCCGTAGAATACACAGTTAGGATGATCAGCGCCATCACATAATTCATCATGGGGAATCGGCGAACCGTGTGCGAGCCGGGATTTTTGCGGAAAGCCAGCAAGCCAATGGCAAGTAGCAGCGCTTCTAGCAGCATGGCCAACAGGCTTTTCCGTACATCGTCGCTTTCCGTTTCGATCCGCAATTCGTAGACGGAACCATCACTACGTATGAATGCCGCTGTACTGGCCCTGACCAGAGAAGCCTGCGTCTTACCAGCAGACCATGTTTCCGCTGGCATGCCGTCAACTGTCAATGCACGATCTCCCTGGTCTACTTGCCCTTGCGCCGCCTTGCCCGAAGGGTCCACACTGCTTACCCTCCAGCCTATTTCATCGTGTTCAAGTACCGCTCCGATATAAGGATGCCGAATCGTCTCCAGGTGAATATACACGGCCATTACGAGAAATCCGGCAAGCAACGCCGCGGCAAACAAGGGAAGCTTCATTTTTAGGGAAGGCATTCGCAGATTCCTCTCTCTTTCAATTGCAAAAAAGGATTATACTCCAACTAGATAGAGCGTAACAGCACCCCATACCGTGTTAATATAGACATGAAACAAAATAGCTCCGTAAAGGTTTTTTCGCAGCTTGACCAGAATTTCACACGGAATAATAACTGCCAGTGGGATAAATGCCCAATTTATCGGCGCTTGCCACATATGATAGAACTGGAACAGCACGCTGAGAATCAGCCAGTCGTAACGAAGTCGACCGATTTTTTTTAGCAAATATCCACGGAAATATATTTCCTCCCCGATAAAATTCCCAATAAGCCCGATAACCAGCAGCGGCCAAGGAAAATCATAATAACCCTGCTGGTAAATATGCCACTCCCCCATATGAAACACAGGCATTTGGTCCAGAAATGTCGATAAAGGCGGAAAAATCCATTTCATATAGGGCAGCGACAAGAGAGTAAACAAGACGGTGATAATCGGTAAAATAACAAGCAGTCCCTTGGTATCCCATTTTCTGAAGCCTAGATAAACCAGAGACTACTTAAAGGTAAGTTTATCCAAAAATTTTAGCATGAATAACGGGAAAAGAATATGCCAGCCGCTGGCCATAATTGCCAAAACAAGAAATTGTACGTAGTGGCTGGATAGTCCAGTAAGCGACATAAGCAGGGGACGAAGTGGATAAATGAGCAAATAGACCAGCAAACCGGGCAAGACGGCGTAAGACAAATACAGTAGTATCTCCTTGCGGCTTTTCGCCTCATGCTGATGAATAAAGCTCTCGTATTCAGGGTCCGATTTTACAAAAAATGCCGCAATTTTACGAGTCCATTCGGTTTTCATAATTAACGCTCCTCAGTCGGGGTAATTTACACACAAGGAACATACCAAGGAATCAAAGTCCCGGTATCCGTATCCGGCGCCGAATATGGAGGGAGTCACGCATTGTTTTGGCACGATCACGCAAAATGGGCTGTAAAAGGGAGAAAAATGAGCAGGTGCCGCGGCACCTGCTCATTTTTGCACTTGATTCAACTGGTGTTCACCGATCTAAGGCAATCGACGCATCATAAGATCATGCGAACAGGCTATGCATTCTTTTTAGCAATCAATGTAAAGGTATCATTTTCACAATGGGGGCATCCTTGATTTTTCAAATCCTCGATCGTATGAAAGTCTCCCTGAATACCAACAAGCAGAGATCCGTGACACTGCTTACACTGGTATGTGCGTAATGTTCGCTTTACCTCACCTGTATAGAGCGCATCCTCAAAGGAGCTCGTAACAATGGGCTCTGTCAACTCCGTCGTCTTGAGAATAATCATTTGTCCACTATTGCCAATCATCTGTGCTCCTTCATACTTATTGAAATGCGGAATAATCTCTCGTAATGACAAACCCATACGTACAAGCTCACGCAATATTGCCAAGTTATAGTCAGGGGATTTATGTGCGTACGACAAAAAAATCGGCAAGCCCTTTTCTTTCTTCAATGCGCTTATCCCGCGAGAGACGAACAACGTCATGCCTTGCAACGTATAAGGCGGATCCGTGAAAAAGCAATCGTATTGTCCACATAATTTCTTTGGAAGTGGCTGGCGCAAATCCAGACTGCGGCATATCACCTCTATTCCCTCCTGCTCAGCTGTGTTACGAATATACTGTAAAAATCGCTCATCAACATCGACGACGGTAATCAAAGCTCTTTGATTCCTTATGTTCGGAAATAATCGTTTGATTAAAAAACCAAGCGATATACTAACGAGGTCGTCATCACCAACACACAAAATTCTCTTTCCGATCAGCGCATGCTCCCTCAGGCACAGAATGGCCCGACGCAGGCTCGTTTCTACTGTACATTTGGACTGATCAATCTGCACATTAACTTGTGGCCGTTGCTGAAATATGTCCGTGAGTGATTGTAGCAGATCCGAAAGCTCAGCCTTCCAATCGAAATCATTGGCCATAAGCTTCTGATATAAGGCTTTGTCTAATCCACCATATCCCAACTCATCTTCAATAAATGTAACGCCTTCGGGTGTACAACGAACCCCGCTATCCTGTGTCAGAGCACCTGCCTTAATGAGTTCCTTTTTGATCGCTGTAGCAACTGGAACAGGTAGAAACGTCTTTTTGGCAAGTTCTTTTGTGGAAATTCCAGGCTGTATATAACACTCCACTAACAGCTGCTCAATGACCCCCGAGCCCTCTTGAAGATGTACGTTTGCATTTGCTTCTGCGATATAATTTTTCATGGTAATCCCTCTCTTATTATCGATTTTGTTATGCTTCTGTTACCTTAGAAAAGAACACACGCCATCCAAGCAGTTAAACGCTCATTGTTATGCCAAATAAAAAAAGGGACAGAAAATGAACGTATAGTCCATCTTCTGTCCCTTTTGGGGATTGGCTGACTGCTCCATCGACTTTTGTCAAAATGACAAAAACGATGAACAAAACCTGTTTTTTACATTATTGCAAAAAACAAAAGCCGTGCTTAAGAGCACGGCTGTTTGCAGTCGATTGTATATGGATGGCCGTTGTGTTCTTAACTAATTTCGATTCATCCATTGGTTTCCATAACAAATATACCACTCTAAAAGTGGATTTTTGCTAAAGTAAACGGATGAATCATATGAAATTTGGTTAGTTAAGAACAAACGCCGACATCAAGACAACTCCTATTTTTTAAAGTTATAACCAATTATAAATGGAAATGATTAGACAATCAAGTGCAATCGAAACGTATATTGTCTTCTACTCCTTTTAGACTAGAAAACATTGTACATAAAAATAATATCTTTTTTCACTTCGAACCCATGCCTCTTATAAAACTTCTCCGCAGGAAGATCTCTTTCTGTAAGCAGCACAATACAATGAATATTTCTGGATGCCAGCTCTGTTTTGATGTCATTCATCAGCTGCGAACCCACCCCGCTATGCTGTAGATCGGTATCAATAAAATATTCATGAATGTGGTACTCTTCCCCCGCATACCAGCTCTTGGTATGCCCAAAACTCGCACCTATGATTTTATCATTCTGCTCGATAACAAACCCGATAAATACAGGATTATTTATAAATTCCAGAAGATATTTTTGTGCGTGCTGGATTGATTCCCATTGATCATTCCATGGTTCGCCGTTAAAAACCTTTAAAAATAAGTATGAACATTCTTCAAGGTCTGATGTGACCATTAATCTTGTTTTCAATTGTATACTCACTCTTTTCTAGTCACTATTTTCATAGATTTGGAACATCAACATTTCCTCGTCCATTGTTTTTGCTATTTGATGAGCTTCATTAACGCTTTTCTTATTTTGAATAACTTCATAGAAAAAGCGATAAACAAACATAAGTGCAGCATTCCCATCCGGATAATCATCCGGTCCGATATAGGTCTTGCACCCACGATCCAGGAATGCTTGCGCGAGCGTAGGAGCACCCAGCATGCATCCATTGCCAATAACGATTTTTCCATCCAATTGCGTAAAGATTCTAACATCGTCTGGGCCGAAATTTCCCCTTGGCTCATCTGCCTCATAGACGTCCTCACCAAGTTCCGGCATGACAAATCCATCTTCATCCCCGTGAAAATTTAAAACGATCATATCCGTATCCGGATACAAGTCATTACCAGACAATACATCTGTGAAGTCACTTGGTCTGCCAATCCAATATGTAAACACTCTTACACCAAAATACTCAAGTGTATTGCGTATAGCCTGGGATTCCATATCGCAATCAGGACCAACAACCAATGCCACGTTCATTTCAGGTTTGCTCATATTTTTCCTCCTGACGGATTCTACTTCTAAAATCTGAGTTCTAACCCGATCTCATCACCAAAGGTTTCTCCGTTCGGTGTAAACCCTAAGCTCAAGTAAAACCCCAAAGGGCTTCCTTCACCTTCTCCACAACTTGCAACCACTTCATGGATTCCTTGTCCTTTTAAGTGTTCAATCAATAATCCAATCGCCTGCTTTCCGTAACCTTTCCCTTGATGGGGCCCAGCGATCATAAAACGCCATAAATAGACTCCGTCATTATCTGTCCCATCATCAGATCCCTGATCCAGCATGATAAAACCGATCGGTTTATCATCAGCATAGATGGCTCTGAACCATGCATTCTTAGAGAAATGAGCTTGGGCAATAGAAACCGCATTATCAGAAACCATTATTCGTTGAACCTCTGTAAGGGTGTTGCTTAATTGACAAATTTCAAGAACGGTATTTTCATCAATTTTTCGAAAATGAACATCTGGCATTGCTACCACTCCTTATCGTAATCAGATATTTCTCTTACGTCTGCGGTGTTAAGCCGCAAACTTGCTTTGAAACAGGGAATCTTTCAAGAGCGGATTCGAGTACGTCAGCCAAGGTAACACGAGCCCGGTACAGTCGGGATTTCACTGTACCTTGCAGGCTACCATTCCTTTACGCAAATTAACGAGAGTTGGTTTCCAATATTTATGAACTTCTCCGCTGCGAGGTCATACCCATGGATTTATAAATATCGTATGTTTAAAGACGACCTCTTCCTTATCAAGAAGATTGTGGTAATTATTTTGGTATTTTATTAAATTTATCAATCTCTTTTTGAGATCAATCCAGTTATGTGTTATGATGAATTGAGAAAGGTTGGATTGAAAGGAGGTGGGACGAAATGGAGCGAATTTACAACGTTTTACGAAAAATTACAATGTTTGGAATCATGTTTTTGACTGCGTTTGTGCTGTACTTCCCGGTTCAGGATCAATACGTGAACGAGAACATTCAAGGTCGGTCTGTACACGAGACGTATACGCATGTGAAAGCATCCGCTGTTCACAAGACTACCCCTTCATCATCCAAGCTGATTGCTGCGGGTAAAATTATTATTGTCTTGTTTTGTTTTACAAGCCTTCTTATTCTCCGTGTCCCTAGACCTCGACTGCCTTACTTGCCAGTCATCCTTTTACGACTCCGCCTTTTAATATTATCCCCTATAAAATTCACCTCTACGTTTGTGTGATTTTTTCTACCCTCAGCGCGGTCTAAACCTCGCGTTCTATTTACTTTTCTTCTACCCTTTTGAGTTTCGTTATTTTTCAATTTAACAAATTTCTTCTAAAAAAAGGCCGAATACTGCAGGCTTATTTGAGTTCGCCGTTTTGTTGACCAAAAAAGTGTATCTTTAGGAGGATTTAATCCATGTATGTACGTGAAAGTGATCTACCGGGTATCGGAAAAAAGTTTGTTGTTGAAACCCGCGGAGGAGATAAAGCTGTGATCATCCTACATGATGATGGCCGACGTGAAATATACCATTATAATCATGACGAGCCTGACGAAAGCATCTCCATGATTTCAATGGATGACGACGAGGCACGGCAGCTTGCCGCCATCGTGGGCGGTCTAACTTATAAACCTAAAGCGCTTGAGACTATCGACATGGCTCTGGATGAGCTGATTATAGAATGGTACCGGATCGAACCTCATTACTATGGAGTTGGAAAATCCATCGGAGAGCTTGGCGTACGCCAGGCATCGGGAGCGACAATCATCGCTATTGTGGAAAGAAACCAGGGGAAACAGATTAACCCCGGTCCTGGAGTAGTCATCAAAGCTGACTCCACACTCGTTGTTGTTGGCGAACGTCAACAGCAGCGGTTGTTTAAACAAATTTTGCTGAATGGAAGTGGTTGAATAGATGGATCATCTTGTATTTGAAGTAGGATTAGCAATTGCTTTAATCGCTTTATCGGGGTTGCTTTCTTCCAAACTCCGTTTCTCCGTCGTCCCCTTCTATATTCTTATCGGGATGGCGGTTGGACCTCATGCTATGCAGTGGTGGCATTTTGACTTCCGATTTATCGAAAGCGCCCCGCTGATCGAATTTATGGGACGAATTGGCGTACTGTTCCTTCTGTTTTATCTCGGTCTGGAGTTTTCGGTCGGTCGCCTTATTAAATCCGGTCGCTCCATTGCCGTTGGTGGAAGCATTTATATCGGTATCAACTTTACACTTGGCCTCCTGATCGGTTTTATGTCCGGCTTTCCATTGCCTGAAACGCTTATCATTGCTGGTATAACAACCATTTCGTCCAGTGCGATTGTAGCCAAAGTGCTTGTCGATCTTAAACGGACTGCGAATCCGGAAACCGAAATGATACTTGGTATTATTATGTTTGAAGATGTATTCCTTGCCGTATATATTTCCATTCTTTCAGGACTTGTATTAAGCGGATCTTCCTCGCTTGGAGGCGTGCTTTTATCAGCAGTGATCGCACTCGGATTCATGCTGCTAGTGCTTATCATTGGACGCAAGGCAGTTCCTTTGCTGAATCGCGTGCTGAACATTCGTTCCAACGAATTGTTCTTACTCGTCGTATTCGCGTCACTATTTCTACTGGCAGGTTTCTCTGAAACTATTCATGTGGCTGAAGCCATTGGAGCACTCCTCCTAGGACTGGTGCTGGCTGAAACCGATCATAGAGAACGAATTGAGCACCTCATCCTGCCTTTCCGTGATTTCTTTGGGGCGATTTTCTTCTTCAGCTTCGGATTAACGATTAATCCAATGGAGCTTGGCGGTGCTGTGTGGCTGTCACTCGCTGCAGTAGTCGTAACACTGATTGGTAATTACGTAGCAGGTATGCTCGCAGGACGAAGTGCAGGTTTATCTTCCAAGTCCTCTAACAACATCGGTTTGACGATCGTATCGCGCGGAGAATTCTCAATAATATTGGCTAATCTAGGTAAAGCCGGTGGTCTGATGACCATCATTCAACCGTTCGCGGCATTGTATGTGTTAATCCTTGCTATTCTTGGACCTCTTCTAACAAAAGAATCCAAACATGTCTACAATCTGCTGAACCGGGTGTTCAAGTTTAAGGATGCGCAGAAAAAGAAGCCTGATTCTATAGTTTTACATGAGGATGGTTCGGTTTAATCACTTTCCCACTTCATCATAAGCATGTAGAAATAATGGTGCAATGGGGTGATTTAACCCGGAACATCGTCTCTCATCTCCATGTTCCATTTATATCAGAAAGGAGGAGTCGGTTAACCTAATGTCAAACCAACCGTTTCTTGCTCCAGACGGTACACATGGCGATTCACATGTTATTTCACGCCGCAGGCGGTTATTTATGGTTATCATTGGAAGCATGATCGCTTCCTTTGGCCTGGATATGTTTCTTGTGCCGAACGGCTTCATCGCCGGAGGCCTTACAGGGATATCAGCCTTGGCCTATCAAATAACCGGCCTGCAGACGGGTATGTTTCTTTTTCTGCTCAACCTGCCCTTGGTCATCTTTTTGTTCCTCCAAGCTAACCGGGATCTGGCACTCAGGGCTGCTGCAGGACTTACCGTGTTCTCGATCTGTTCCCTTCTGCTCCACCCGCTACCGCCGCTCATCGAAGGCGGAGCGGCGGCAGCGGGGCTTGGCGGAATCTTTCTAGGCCTTGGCATTGGCATCGGTATCAAGCATGGGGCAGTACTGGATATGCTGTTGCACATGCCCAAAATACCGCCACCCATTATGGCGATAATCAACAGCATGCGCCTCTCGGGTGCAGGTATCGTCATCAATGTTCTTATCCTGTCCCTGGCAGGTTTGCTGCTCGGTTTGGAACAGGCTATGTATTCTGCTATCGCTTGCTTGATGGCCATTGAGGCTGCCCGATTAGCGACTTCCGGCTATTCTCTGAAGCGAGAAGTTACCATTCATAGTTCTCACACTCAGGAAATCCGAAACCGTATTGATATGTTGCTTGGCAGAAAGTCCCTACCCCTTCATATGACAGAAGGTGAAGACATACATCCCGATCAACAACAGGATCAGCTGCTTTACCAGATCCATCTGATGGAACTGACCAGGCTGAAATCGCTTATAAGAATAATAGACCCGGAAGCTTTTATCATCGTGTCACCTTACCGGCGCAAACGATAGAAAGGAGCTGCCCATAAGTCATCAGAAGACTTATGGGCGGCTCCTTTTCTTGTTTGTTGGAGATATGAAAGACTACTCTGCCGACTGCTTAATTGATTTCAACCGTTTCATCACATCATTCTCGCCGCGGCCGAAATAATCATGCAGCTTGCTGTATTCCTGATACAACTCAGCATACACTTTTACATTCTCTGGGATCGGTTTAAACGTTTCTTCTTTCACCCGGGCCATCTTCTCAGCTGCATCGATGATGGTATCGTATCCACCGCTTTCCTTGCCTGCGGCAACGGCAGCAAACATAGCTGCACCAAGTGCCGGTGTCTGCTTGGAATCCGCAACAAAAATCTCACGGTTCGTAACATCCGCATAAATTTGCATGAGCAGACGGTTTTTCTGTGGGAGACCCCCGCAAGCATAAAGTTCGTCAACATTTACGCCGTTCGAGTGGAAAGCATCAACTATTTTTCGTGTGCCGAAGGCTGTAGCTTCAAGCAGTGTACGGTATATTTCTTGCGGTTTGGTTAACAGTGTCATTCCTACGATCAAACCTGTCAGATTGGTATCTACTAAAACCGAACGGTTACCGTTCCACCAGTCGAGTGCCAGCAGCCCGGTTTGACCAGGCTTGTAAGCCGATGCTTCTCTTTCCAGCCACTGGTGCACACCAATTCCTTCCTCTGCTGCTGCTTCTTTGACATAAGCCGGAAGACTTTCCTCCACATACCATTCAAAAATATCACCGACAGCGGACTGACCTGCCTCATAACCGTACAGACCTGGAATGATGCCGTCCTCCACAACACCGCACATGCCTTCAACCTGCCTCTCCTCGGTGCCAAGCAGCATGTGACAAATCGAAGTTCCCATAGCCATGACCAATTTGCCTGGTGTCACTACACCAACTGCCGGAACTGCCGCGTGAGCATCTACGTTGCCGACCGCAACCGCGATTCCCGACTTCAATCCCATCATTTCGGCCATCTTTTCGGTCAATCCTCCTGCATTGGAACCGAGAGGGGTCACTTCCCCGCGCAGCTTCGTTTCAGTCAAGTTCTCAAGCCGTGGATCCAGCGTCTTGAAATACTCCTTGCTCGGGTATCCTTCCTGCTTGTGCCATATCGCTTTATATCCAGCCGTACAGCTGTTTCGAGCCACATGACCTGTCATCTGTGAGACGACCCAGTCCGTTGCTTCCAGGAACATATCAGTGCGGTTATAAATTTCTGGAGCCTCGTCAAGGATCTGCCAGATCTTCGCAATCATCCATTCCGAAGATATTTTACCGCCATAACGTGGAAGAAAAGCTTCACCACGCTCCTCAGCGATTTGGTTAATCTTATCGGCCTCAGACTGAGCAGCATGATGCTTCCACAGCTTTACCCAACTGTGAGGCTGATCAACAAGCTCCGCATCAAAACAGAGCGGTTCACCCGATGCATCCACAGGTAGCATCGTGCAGGCAGTAAAATCAATCCCGATGCCGATGACGTCAGACGGATCAATTCCGGATTCCTTCATAACGGCCGGTACCGAGTTGCGGAGCACTTCCAAATAATCATCAGGATGCTGCAGCGCCCAGTCATATTCAAGGTTTAGGCCTGACACCGGCAGACGCTCATCAATGACATGGTGAGGATATGGTGTAACATGATCGGCAACTTCATGACCGTTCGACAGATCAACGAGAACAGCGCGTCCGGATTGCGTTCCGTAATCAACGCCAATGGTATATTTTTTACCCATGAGATTCCCTCCCGTAATAAGTGAATTATTCTTAATGATATCGAAAATCAAATTATAATTTCTGTCCGTAATATGCGTTTGCACCATGCTTTCTCAAAAAGTGGCGATCCAATAGAGTCTGATCCATCCGCTCCACATTCGGGTTCAACTGAAGCGTACGCGCTGCTATTTTTGCACATTCCTCCAGCACGACTGCATTGTGTACGGCATTATGAGCATCCTTTCCCCACACAAACGGTGCATGGGCATGAACGAGTACCCCCGGTACTTGATTAGGATCGATGTTAGCAAAGCGCTCCACAATGACATTTCCAGTCTCAAGTTCGTAAGCGCCTTCAATCTCTTCTTTTGTCATGGGACGCGTTACCGGAATTTCATCGTAAAAATAATCCGCGTGTGTTGTTCCATAAGCAGGAAGCGGAAGCCCGGCTTGCGCCCAGCTTGTTCCCCACGGCGAATGGGTGTGAACTACACCGCCAATATTCGGAAATGAACGATATAACACCATATGTGTCGGGGTATCCGACGAAGGTTTTAAATCCCCCTCCACGACGTTGCCTTCCAAATCAACGACAACCATATCCGAGGATTTCAATTGTTCATAGGGAACTCCGCTCGGTTTGATCACAAACAACCCTCTCTCCCGGTCGATGCCGCTTACATTTCCCCAGGTAAATGTGACAAGTCCATGTTTCGGCAGCTCCAGATTACCTTCCAGCACCTGTTCTTTCAAAGCTTCCAACATAAACATTCACTCCTTTCTCTTTCTCACACAACAAATGTACGTACAAGTTAACCTATCAGGAGATCTTTAATGAGATCTCCATACCCTCTATAACCGTTCAATTACAGAATCCCTTTCCACAAGCTCCGGTTCAAACAAAGTTTCTTCGTAAACTTCAGCCTTCTCGATCATGCCTATAAGCTGTCTGGCAGCCATTTCCCCCATCACTGTCTTTGGATGTGTTAGTGTCGTCAGTTTGGTCCCTGATGCAACAGCTAAACTGGAATCATCAAATCCAATAAGTGAAACATCCTCCGGAACCCGTAATCCACACTGGGCAGCAGCCTCCGTCAAGGTGACCGCGAGCTCGTCGTTGTAGCAGACAAATGCGGTAGGGCGTCCTTCTGGTGCGTTGCCTAGAAGCTGTAGCGCATGCCGATAAGGCAAATCTTTTTTTTGCTCAGTCGTATACGTAACCACATGCTCCGGGGAAACAGCAATACCATATTCCCGCTGGGCTTTCAGGAAGCCCTTAAGGCGGTTTACACCCTGAAGGTCATCTGTTTTAAAGAAGCCGGCAATGACCTTATGTCCATTCTCCAATAAATAACGCGCGGCTTTGTAGCCTCCCAGCTCGTCATCCAACTTAAGGCAGGGACATTCAATTTCCCGGTATTTTTCGTTAATCATTAGAAAAGGTATACCCTTTTCCTGCAAAGACAGAAAATAGCCCAGATTCGGATTGCCCTCAGCACTCTTGGTCGGCTCAATAATAAGCCCGCTCAGCGGCTGGCTCGTCATGAGCTGAAGACTCTCCATCTCCTTCTCTTTGTTATTGTCCGTGCTGGAGAGCAGAAGGCGGTAGCCGCGACTCCGCAGCTCCGCTTCTGCTCCCCGGACAATATGAGGAAATATATAATCTGAAATATAGGTTGTTATGATGCCGATAGTCTTCACTTGCTCACTTTCACGGCGCTGGGGATTTCTTGCAAACGTCCCTTTGCCCTGTATCCGCTCCAGCCATCCGTCCTTTTCCAGCTCGCCGAACGTTTGCCGAACCGTCTGCCGACTCAGCCCGAACTGCTCAGCGATTTCATTCTCGGAAGGAACCTGCTGACCAGGCTCAAGCCGTCCAGTTTCAAACCAGGATAACATCTCATGTTTCAGCTGCATATATTTTGGAATCTTTCGATTGTTCATTCACTCACCCCAACGTTCGCTCTCTTTATCTTTATTCGATATTGTATCATAGCATGGGCGAACGCTGTCAGATCAAATTAGCGCAGACGATATGCAGCGTCACTCCAACGCAGTTCATTTTTGAAACGCTGAACCGATGTATCTTTATCAATGATGACGGCTTCGATCCCAACCATTTCAGCCCAGTCTGATAGATTTTCAGCTGTAATGGCATATGAGAGAACGGTATGATGAGCGCCTCCTGCCAAAATCCACGCTTCTGCCGATTCACGCAAGGAAGGCTGCGGTTTCCACAGCACGCGGGCAACAGGCAACTTCGGCATTGGCTTCTCAACTTTAACTCCATCCACCACATTGACAAGCAATCGGAATCGGTGTCCCATGTCGACAAGAGATGCATTGACTGCAGGTCCGTCCTGACCGTCAAACACGATGCGAGCAGGATCTTCCTTGTCCCCAATGCTTAGCGGATGCACCTGGATCGATGGCTTCGTTGCCGCAATACTCGGACATACTTCCAACATATGCGAACCCAGAATCATATGGTTGCCCGGCTCGAAATGGTACGTGTAATCTTCCATAAAGGATGTGCTCTTGTTATCTGCAAGCACCTTCAGTACGCGTGTTAGGGCAGCCGTCTTCCAGTCGCCTTCTCCACCGAAGCCATAGCCTGCTTCCATCAAACGCTGTACCGCGAGGCCTGGAAGCTGCTTCATGCCGTGCAGATCTTCGAACGTTGTTGTAAATGCACCGAAGTTACCTGCTTGAAGGAAACGTTTCAGAGCGATTTCAATCCGCGCCTGATAAGCAATGGAATCACGAGCCGGACCATCGCTCAATCCTTCCTTGGTAATTGTGTACTGGTCAGCGTACACTTCCAGAAGTGATTTCACTTCAGCGTCGCTCACATCGTTCATGATCTTCACCAGGTCACCGATCCCGTAGCCGTTCACAGACCATCCGAATTTGATTTGCGCTTCAACTTTATCGCCATCCGTAACCGCAACTTCACGCATGTTATCCCCAAACCGGGCTACTTTCAACTTGCGGCTCTCTGCATAAGCTGCTGCTGTTCTCATCCAGCCCGCAATAGAACCGCGAACTTCGCTATCTTCCCAATGCCCCACTACAATCTTACGGGCAATGCCGAGTCGTGCGCCGATATGTCCGTATTCACGGTCACCGTGAGCGGATTGGTTCAAATTCATGAAATCCATGTCCATCGTTTCCCAAGGGATATCACGATTGAATTGAGTGTGGAAATGAAGAAGCGGTTTTTGCAGCTGAGACAAGCCTGCGATCCACATTTTTGCAGGAGAAAAGGTATGCATCCACGTAATAATTCCTGCACAGGACTCGTCGCTATTTGCTTCGAGAATCAAATTGTATATTTCATCCGGAGTTGTCACAATCGGTTTAAACACGACCGGATAGCTAAATACCGGATCTTTATCAAGCTCAGCCGCTACGATACGGGAATGTTCTGCTACTTGCTCCAATGTTTCAGGTCCATATAAATGCTGACTGCCGGTAACAAACCAAAAAGAATGCGGTTTCATGTTCATGAATATAACGCCTCCTAAAATAAATGCTTACTCACTATCTTGTACATACCTTTAAAGAAAATAGTTTCATAACCTCTATATTGTACGTACAAGTTGTATTACTCACATTGTATACTCACTCTTGAAAAATAGCAAGATAGAATGTTAAGGATAGGAGACAAAGGCAAAGAGGCTGACAGGCTAAAATATTTCAGCCTGTCAGCCTCTTTATTACTCGGATTAATTAGAACGACTTCCCGTATCCATATTTTTGTACAAATTTACGATTTTTCATTTCCTAGAATGGTCAGGTTACGGAGCATGGGGTGTATCAGAAACTTTCGAGGAATAAATATGTGTTGGTACAATATCCGGATAATCCGTAATTATTCCATCAACCCCTGCCTGCAGAAGCGGCGGAATTTCCAGCAAATGCTGTACATCCCAGACGAACACTTTCATACCTGCATTATGAATTCTTCGGATATTCTTTTCATTTGCGGCAGCAATCGAAGGGTTTACATAATTGGCAAAAGTGGTAAACTTCCGTATTCGTTCATTCGTCAGTTCCAATGGATTGGATACCAACACAGCGAGAGGAATGTCAGGAAGAATCTTATGAAATCGCTGAAGTGAATCAATATGAAAAGACTGTACAATAAGTTCTGGATGCTTTCCAGAGAATTTATCAAGTCCGTACTTTCGTATAAGATCAGCTGTCTTTTGTTCAATGCCTGGATTAGCTGCAGGTGACTTCATCTCGATCAAAAGCGGTATTTTTCCGCCAAATCTCCTCAATATTTCGTCCAACGTCGGTATCCTTTGTCCCTTAAACCTGGAGTCATACCAAGAACCCGCATCCAACTTCTGAAGCTGGTTCAACGTCATTTTGTGCACCAGACCCTTACCAGTACTTGTTCGGTTCACTTTAGTATCATGAATAACAACCACATGACGATCACTGCTCAGCTGCACATCCAACTCAATCATATCAACCCCCATGTTGCATGCATGTTCGAATGCGGCCATTGTGTTTTCCGGGGCATAGCCGGATGTTCCCCGGTGGGCGATTCGGAGTACATCACTATGCCGTTCCATCAACCATGTATTGGGTGTTTTTTTTTCCAAGGATATATATGCACTACAGACAGTTAGACTTAAGCTGACCACTGCCACAATGACAGACCATGATCCTCTTTTCAATGATGTTCATCCTTCCGTCAGGAATAGCTCTTAGGTCCTTTGTTAGTCGGCTATAGCTTTCCCGAAGTCAGGCATTCCATGAGAGCTTATGTCATCCACCAACAACAAAATTATACAAGGTTAGCTGATGAATTTATTTATCCGGAATAAGATAATTCTCTGATCACATATGAAATAAATGAATATTATGTTCATTTTATATCTAATGACTTGCAATATGAACGTAAATGGAGTAATTTGTACTTATATGAACGTCATTTGTTCATGACTACATGGTTGAAGGAGATAATACAAAATGGAAAGACGTTACGCTTCACATCCTAATGAGGTCAAACAATTCGACACTGACCGGCTCCGTAAAGAATTTCATATCCCTACTCTATTTACCCCTGACAAGCTGGAACTGGTTCTCTCCCATGAGGATCGTCTCATTGTTGGTGGTGCTGCTCCTGTAAGTAAAGAAGTTAAGCTCGAAACGGATCTTAAAGAATTGGGTGTTTCCTACTTTCTGGAGCGCCGTGAGCTTGGAATTATCAACGTAGGTGGACAAGGATCGGTTGTTGTAGACGGAACAGAATATAAGCTGGATAATAAGGAGTGTCTGTATGTTAGCATGGGCACCAAAGAAGTTATTTTTAAAAGCACTGATGCCAAGCAACCGGCCAAGTTCTATTTGAACTCTGCACCAGCACATAAGGAATTTCCAACATCCAAAGCTACTCTTGAAGAAGTTGATTCCAGTGCACTTGGCGATATTAAAAATTCGAACGACCGCGTCATTTACCGTTTCATTCATCAGAATGGCATCCAAAGCGCACAGCTTGTAATGGGAATGACCTTTCTCAAAACAGGTAATATGTGGAACACAATGCCAGCCCACACCCATCCGCGTCGTATGGAGGCGTATCTGTACTTTGATCTGCCGGAAGATGCTGTCGTATTCCATCTGATGGGTGAACCTTCAGAAACTCGCCATATCGTCATGAGAAATGAGCAAGCGGTTATTTCACCGAGCTGGTCTATTCATAGCGGCGTCGGAACTAGCAATTATACATTTATTTGGGGAATGGCTGGCGATAACAAAAAGTATGATGATATGGACCCAGTCTCCATGAAAGAATTAAAATAAGAGTAATCCTCAAACGGAAGAGTTGAAAATGAAATGAACCCTATAAGACGATACGAAAACATAATGGAGCTGCTGCTGACCCATAAGGAAGTCACGGTGGCGGAACTAAGCGAGAAGCTGCAGGTTACCGGGAAGACGATTCGCGAGGATCTGACGAAGCTGGAGGAACAAGGGCTGATTGTCCGGATTCATGGCGGAGCGATGCTTGCCCAAAAAGATCAATTCGGCATACTTCCGTCAAAAGAACCGCTAACCAAACACGCAGATGAGAAAAGTGAGATTGCCGAACTGGCACTGCTTCATATACAGCCTGATGATATCATTGCTCTCGATGGTGGCAGCACGACGCTTGAAATTGCACGCAGGCTGGCTAATGAGCCATTGACGGTAATTACCAACGATGTTTATATCATCAGCGAGTTGGCGCCCAAAAATAATATCCGTCTCGTCGTTCCCGGTGGTTACCGTGTTCGAAACATGCTTGCCGGTCCCGAGTCGGTAGATTATGTAAAGCAGTTAAACATTCAGAAAGCTTTCGTATCGGCCACAGGGGTGCATTTGGAACATGGCCTTTCCATTTATACAGGAGATTTGATCGATTTCAAAAAAGCGTTGGTCAGTACTTCGCGAGAGGTGTTTGCTGTGGCGCATCATCAAAAATTCGGACAAACGGCGCTACGTACTTTTGCCGCATTAGATGAGTTGACATCGATCATTACGAATCAGGGACTTCCGGCTGAAACAGCCGAGCTGTTCCGCAATGCCGGCATCTCCATTGAAATGCCAAACTAATGCTTAAACACAATACCTTGCAATGTATAATAAAAAGGAGTGTTTCCCATTATGAACAGCTTTGACTTAACAGGCAAAACTGCATTGGTTACCGGAGCTGCCCGCGGGCTTGGTCAAGGTATCGCTACTGCTCTTGCTGCTGCAGGTGCAGATGTTGTTGCCGTATCCTATAGTTCAAGTGAAGAAACCTTACAAATCGTCCGGTCACATGGCAGACAAGGTGATGATATTGTAGTTGACCTGAGTGATCATTCCAAGCTTCAGGAAACTTTTGATCAGGCACTTAAGCTTACAGGACATATTGATATTCTCGTTAATAACGCTGGCATCATTCGCCGGACACCGGCAAAAGATCATAGCGCCCAGGATTGGCTCGATGTTATTGACCTCAATCTAAACAGCGTATTTCTTCTGTCACAAATCGCCGGAAACCATATGATCGCCCGAGGCAGCGGAAAGATTATTAATATTTGCTCGATGCTATCTTATCAAGGCGGAATCAATGTACCGGGATATACTGCAAGTAAACACGGGGTTGCAGGTCTTACAAAAGCTTTTGCTAACGAGTGGGCTGCAAGCGGTGTTCAAGTTAACGGTATCGCTCCAGGCTACATCGAAACCGATAACACAGCGCCTATACGCCAAGATCCGGAACGGACACAGTCAATCACAGACCGCATTCCGGCTGGTCGATGGGGTACACCGAAGGATATCGGAGGTCCTGCTGTCTTCCTGGCTTCTTCCGCATCTGATTACATAAACGGTCACGTCCTATGTGTCGATGGTGGCTGGATGGCCAGATAACCATTTCGGGAACCAGCATCCTAATATTTAAATAACAATCATCATTATTCTTTAAAAATCCATCATCAGTTATGTGACTTCATCTTAAAGCTTAATCTGCCCCGGATTTCCGGCGCAGATTAAGCTTTTTTTGGTATGGATCCCCCTCGATAGAACGAATACATCGCGATGTTTAGGATAACCTAATCCTTAACTATGGATCGGAGTCAATCTGGAAAGGATGGATTAAATGGGTGGACAACATTATTCCATAAAAACATTGCTGATTGTGATTATTATATTACTTGCACTTCCGGGGTGCGGTCAGAAAAGTTACGACAGAGTTCCAAACCCAAATATGGGTGTAGGTCAGCTTCGGGTTAAAACCGGAGGACTCTTGCAAAATGCAGCACTTCAAGACACACTTCGCATCGGGACAGAAGGCAATTATCCTCCGTTCAGCTATCATGGAACTGGCGGGAGATTGACTGGATTCGATGTCGAGATCGCTGAGGAAGTTGCCAAACATATGGAGATGAAGGCCGTCTTTGTCGAGGCTAAATGGAAGGACCTGCTACCGGGTTTAACAGAAGGGAAATATGACACCGTTTTTAACGAAGTAGCCGACAACCGGAATCGACGCGCCTTATATGATTTCTCTAATCCGTATATGACCTCTACCCCAGTTCTGGTGGTACGGTCAAATGAGAAGAAAATCCGGACTTTTACCGATTTGAAAGGAAAGACGGCTGCTGTTGAATCGGTTGGAGAGTATCAGCAGATTGCTGTCAAATATAAATCCAAAGCTGTAGTAACAAAAGATTTTACAGAGGCAGCTGACCTGCTTGTGAATCGAAAAGTGGATGCCGTGCTCACGGATAGTTTATCTATACTGAATCTGCGACAGCAAACCCCCGATTTGCCTGTGAAGACGGCTGATTCCCTGGACTATGTTAACCAGGTATGCGCTGTCTTTGCGAAGGGAAACTCTGACCTTGTAGCTGCGGTCGATAACGCATTGGAGACCATGCAGGCAGATGGTAGCTACTTGACTATATGGAAGAAATATTTCGGTGATTCCCCGTCAACATACAAAGGAATTATAGATCGTGAAAGATAGATCACAGCAGTAAAAAGCCCTCCGGTTTATTCCAGAGGGCTGAATTATAAGTCCGTTTTTAGCTTTTCGTCTCGCTTGCTTCTTCCGCCTTCTCATCGTCAACCTGAGCTGCTACTACAGCGCGCGGAATATTAACTGATGCAAGAATCTCTTCACCAGTTGCCATCAATGTTATACCTGACGGAAGTTTAAGATCAGCAACTGTTAGTTTATCGCCAATCTCAAGCCCGGAAACATCTGCTTCAATCGTTACCGGAAGATCTCCTGGCATTCCTTCAACTTCAAGCACTATTTCCTGAATTTGCAAAATACCGCCACTTTTCGTGCCTATAGCTTCTCCCTGATACTCCAGAGGAATTGAGACACGAACCGACTTATTCATCGAAATATGCAGGAAATCGACGTGTATTACTTTTTCTCCACGTTTCTGAACATCTTTAATCAGTACGGGAACCGGGTCAGATCCTGGAATGTTAAGATCAAACACTTCGGAACGTCCTGTCTGAAACAGTCTTGCTGTTTCTTTCAGATTAACGGACACCGGAATGCTTTCCGAATCCGAGCCGTATACAACTCCGAGAAGACCTCCATTTTGACGAATGCGGCGGCGTGAAGCCCGCGTAAATTCATTCCGAATTTCAGCTGCTAGTTGAACATTGTTTCCTTTTGACGACATGATTTACATCCTCCTTATTATGAAAACAAAGTCTAACTAATCATTACCCTATTTCCTTGGTAGTGAAACAATTATTTTTTCTTTGATTTTATAAGAAAACACACTTAGTCGTAGTTTTTTGCGAGATAAGGATGCCGTTTACTCCGATATTTATACTTTTCTTATCTCTTAAAAGGAGCCTTCCGATTATCGGAAGGCTCCTTTTGCTTAGTTTAACTGGCTAAATCTGAAAGGGAACTCCCTTCCCCGCTTCCGTTAATCACCTTGATCTTCAACAACTTCTCCCCTGGAGGAAGCACGATAAAACGGTCTTGGTCCCACTCTCTCGCTTCCCAGTCGTTCAAGCGGACAATACAGCCGATTCGATTCACATCAGATGCCGCACGAATTATTGCTGTAACTCCTCCATCATCCTTTTGTGTAAAACCAATCTTGCCATCCTTTACACCTGTACCCCATACCCATAAGTTCCATCCGTCATACTTGTCATCTGCACGCTCATATTCCAGTTCAATGGTGACAAGATTTTTTTTCGGCCGCTGCTTATCTGCACGTAGTACCATCACTGACAATCCCGGAACAGCGATCTCGGAGGTGTCGACCGTCATAAGCGTCTCTACTCCTGCTTTCTTCTCATTCACCACCACATTCCAGCAATATGGTGAAGCAGGCAGATCCAACATCGTTTCGTTGCAGCCTCCATTAACGATGACAACAATATCACTCCAACTATCTCCATTTGCATGGTTATTCAGGTGGTAAGCCACCGTCTGATCGCCGCAGTGAATAATCTCCATATGATTTTCAATCTGCTCACGATTATACATCCTGAAAGCTGAATGTGCCCGACGCAGATCCAACAGTCCTTTATAATATTGATAAACAGGAAGAAAACGCTCTTTATTTATCCACCTTATGGCGTTAACCACATCTCCGCTCCGGTAGCTGTTATGATCGCCAAACTTACTTCTCAGCAGTTCGTCACCTGCGTGAATAAGCGGAATTCCCTGAGATAATAACACAATACTGTTGGCGAGCAAACTCCGGCGCACTGGCTCCGAATCCATGATATCGTGATCCGAAACAGCGAAATAAGGCCGGCAATCGGACACTTTTTCCCAAATGTCTCCGCCATCTGCAGGAGCTCCATTATTAATGTGAAGTAATCCCGCTTCATCCCCCTTCCCCATGGAGGTGAGAACCTTATCCCACAAATTTAAATTATCATGCACAGTCACGTAGTTGATTGTCTCAGAGGCATCTTGGGTAAAATCGTGGATCGATCCCATCATGCCTTCAGCTACAGCTCCCGCACACCAAGGTTCCCCAGTAGCAAATCCTTTGCCACTTCCGTCATTGTCACCTTTAATCGCATGACGATAGTGATCGTTAAACACGGCGAAACCTTTCCCCTGCTGTGTTCCCTTGACAGTCTTATTTGGCAGCGGGCTGTCCCCTGCTGTCCAAGGCTCTCCATAAATTAAAATAGACGGATTTACCTCACGTCGAAGCTCTTCTACGATCTCATAAATGGTCGTCGTATCTATTAGTGCCATGAGATCAAACCGGAAGCCGTCCATGTGATATTCCTCAGCCCAATAGCGCAGTGAATCTTTAATATATTTTCGTACCATCGGTTTTTCAGTCGCCAGTTCATTACCTACTCCCGACCCGTTGGACAGGCCACCGTTCCCATCTTGACGGTAGAAGTATCCGGGAACAATCGGTTCGAACGGTCCGTCATCTACGGTATAGGTATGGTTGAACACCACATCCATAATGACTCTAATACCCTTATTGTGAAGTGCCTGTATCATTTCTTTACATTCTCGGATACGAACCTCCGGCTTTGTCGGATCGGTTGAATAAGAACCCTCTGGTACGTTATAATTTTGCGGATCATAACCCCAGTTGTATTCTTGCCCCGAATAATCAGGGCCTGTTCCCTCAAGCTCATTAACCGTCTTAAAATCAAATATGGGCAGTAAATGCACATGAGTTACGCCCAGCTCAGCCAGATGGTCAATCCCCAAGCTGTTACCATGCTCATCACTTAAACCCGTTTCTGTAAACGCCTTGTACTTCCCTTTATATTTCATACCGGAATCCGGTGACATAGAAAAATCCCTTACATGCAGTTCATACAGCACTGCATCTGTCGGCTGTATCAATGAAAGCCGCTTATCGAGATCCCAGTTCTTCGGACGACAGACTTCCGGATCAACGATCGCTCCACGGCACCCATTGGCTGACACTGCTGTTGCATACGGATCTACAGCAAACCGGTATTCACCGTAATCCTGTTCTATTTTGTAAAGATAATATTTGCCTTGCATATCTCCGGCAATAATGAAAGTCCAAATCCCCTCATCTCCAAGGGTCATCCGGATTTCTTGTCCGCCATCATGATTCGTGACTGCCCCGGATTCATCATAATTCCCTGCATCCTCATACAATACAAGGTATACCACGCGGGCCGTTGGTGCCCACAGGCTGAAGTAGCTTTGATTCTTTCCATAAGTTACTCCAAGATTTATATCCGTAATAGGATTGATCATGTCCATACTCATCATTATCACCGTCACTTTTAAAGTGGAATCATTTAATAGTATTGGTGCCTGATTCATAGTACAGACCTCTTTGAGCTGATAAATCGCCTACACTTTCAGTTTATGCTAGGCGGCGCCATTCGGTTTGGGTTTCCGTCTACGATTAAAAAAAGCACCCGTCTATAAAAGACGGATGCTATGAAATACCCTTGATAAAATTTCAGAAACCTTGATCATTCATATAACTTGTTCATTGCTTATTCAGCAGTTACTTGTTTCACAAGCTCAACAACTTCTTCTGCTGTGCGCATATCCAGCGCTTTTACCGCAAGTTCCTGCATTTCTGCACGGGACAGGCGGGAAATCTGGCTGCGCGCTGGGAGGATCGATGTTGCACTCATGCTGAATTCATCCAAGCCAAGACCGAGCAGCAGTGGAATCGCAATAGCGTCTCCTGCCATCTCACCGCACATGCCGGCCCAGCGGCCTTCACGGTGAGCAGCATCAATAACCATTTTCACAAGACGGAGAATAGCCGGATTGTACGGTTGGTATAGATAGGATACCCGTTCATTCATCCGGTCAGCAGCCATGGTGTACTGAATCAGATCATTAGTTCCGATACTGAAGAAGTCCACTTCCTTCGCGAACTGATCAGCCATAACAGCCGTGGATGGAATCTCCACCATGATGCCCAGCTGAATGTTTTCCGATACAGCCGTACCTTCAGAGATCAGCTTACTCTTTTCTTCTTCCAGAAGAGCTTTGGCTTCGCGGAATTCACCCAGTGTAGCAATCATTGGGAACATAATCCGCAAATTGCCATGAACACTTGCCCGAAGCAGTGCCCGAAGCTGGGTTCTGAATATATCCTGACGCTCCAGACATAGACGTACAGCCCGGAATCCAAGGAACGGATTCATCTCTTTCGGCAGATCCAGATAAGGCAGCTCTTTGTCGCCGCCGATATCAAGCGTACGGACAACTACAGGCTTCCCTTCCATTCTCTCAAGTACTGTCTTGTAGGCATTGTACTGAATTTCTTCGGAAGGTAATTTGTCACGTCCCATATACAGAAACTCCGTACGATAGAGACCTACAGCTTCGCCACCGTTATCCAGAACACCGGCTACATCATTTGGCGTACCGATGTTAGCTGCAAGCTCAACATGAACCCCGTCTTTCGAAACCGTAGGCTCATTGCGAAGCTTTCTCCATTCTTCAACCTGCTTTGCATAAGACTCCTGTTTGCTACGATATTCCGCAACCGTCGCCTCGGAAGGGTTAATCAGTACATTCCCCTCAAGACCGTCGACAATGATCAGATCACCGTTTTTCACCAAGGAAAGAACGTTTTTCGTTCCGACGACTGCAGGTATCTCGAGTGAGCGAGCCATGATAGCCGAGTGTGAAGTGCGTCCGCCAATGTTCGTTGTGAAACCTTTGACATATTTACGATTCAGCTGTGCAGTATCCGATGGTGTCAAGTCTTCAGCAATGACAATAACTTCTTCGTTAATCTCTGACGGACTTACATAGTTCAGTCCAAGCAAATGCTTAAGTATACGCTTTGTTACATCACGCATATCAGCTGCACGCTCTTGCAGATAAGCACTCTTCATGTTTTCAAACATCTTGATGAATTGCTCAGCTGTTTCATTCAATGCGTATTCTGCAGTTACCGATTCAGCGGCAATTTTATCTTTAACCGGAGTGATAAGCTCAGGATCATCCAGGATCAGAAGGTGAGATTCGAAAATCTCAGCCTTCTTTTCACCCAGCTCTTGACGGGTCTGTTCCTTGATTGCTTCCAGCTCTGCACGGGATTTATCCAGCGCGGCATCCAGCTTCGCAACCTCACTGTTAACGTCCTCCGCATGTTGAGTTGTTATGGTGTAATCCGGATGCTCCAAGGTAAATGCACGAGCAATAGCAATACCTGCCGATGCCGCGATTCCCTTAATATTATTCATTGAGTTCGCCCAGCCCTTCGTTAATCATAACGTCCGAGAGTGCGGACAGCGCGTCGTTCTCACTTGCTCCTTCCGAGATCAGCGTAAGTGTATCGCCTTGCTCCAATCCCAGAGACAGAACACCTAGAATTGATTTTAAAGTTACTTTTTTACCATTAGCCTCAGCAAAAGATTCTGTATCCTTAAATTTGTTAGCTGTGTTCACCAAAGCTGTAGCTGGGCGTGCGTGGATTCCATCCTCGTCGATAATTCTGAAAGTTTTTTGCATGTTTTTCATCCCTCTTTCTTCATTTTTAAATATTTACCCAAAAAATCTATTTAATCGTAATGATATTGGGTTCACCTGATTTGACGACACCTGTTTTATTGAGCGTCACCGACACTCCCTCAGGAAGATTGGAGAAGATGACTGGAGAAATAATCGATTTAGCATGCTCTTTCACATACTCCAGATCTACTTCCATAATTGGCTGACCAGCCGATACAAGGTCGCCCTCGTTAACAAGCACTTTAAAGCCTTGTCCCTTTAACTTAACCGTATTTACACCAATATGAACAAGCACTTCTTTACCGCCGTCCGACATGATGCCAATCGCATGTTTGCTCGGGAATACATTGAATACTTTACCGTAAACCGGCGATGAAATCATTCCATCATGTGGCAATACTGCAAACCCGTCACCCGTCATCCGTTCAGAGAATACCGGATCAGGCACGTTGGAAATATCCATCAACTCCCCGTTAACCGGAGCGACGATATCTTCCATGATAACAGCATCGCCATCCTGTGCTGCCTGCTGTTCTACAACAGCTGGTTCCTCCTTGGCTGTGGTCGCAGAAGGCGCAGGCGTAATGCCTGACATGATGTCTTGAATTTGCGATTTAATCGTATCCGAACGGGTACCAAAAATCGCTTGAATATTATTACCTACTTCCAGTACACCAGAAGCGCCCAACTTTTTCAAACGAGCTTTATCCACATTCCCCTTATCTTTTACTTCGACACGGAGACGTGTGATACAAGCATCCAGATGCGCAATGTTCGGTTGTCCGCCAAGTGCGTTCAGGATATTGTAAGGCAATTCATCCTTACTGCCTCCACCTGATTCACTGTTCTCTTCCTGCTCGGTTGCTTCCTCACGACCAGGTGTTTTCAGATTGAACTTGCGGATAACAAAACGGAAGCCGAAGTAGTAGATCACGGCCATAACCAAACCAACGATGATAACATTCCACCATGGTGTACGGTTTGGAATAACCCCAAAGATCATATAGTCGATCAAACCACCCGAGAAAGTCATACCAATCTTTGTGTTCAGAATGTGCATGGTCATAAAAGACAGACCCGCAAACACAGCGTGAACCGCAAACAGAAGCGGTGCTAAAAAGAGGAATGAAAATTCGAGCGGCTCTGTGATCCCTGTCAGGAAGGAAGTCAGAGCTGCGGAACCCATAATACCCGCAACATACTTCTTGTGTTCTGGTCTGGCCTCGTGGTAAATCGCAAGTGCCGCAGCCGGAAGACCGAACATCATAAACGGATACTTACCAGTCATGAAAGTACCTGCAGTAAATTCAACACCATCTCGGAGCTGGGCCATAAAAATATTCTGGTCCCCACGTACTAATTGTCCAGCCTGGTTTACGTATTCACCGAACTCAAACCAGAACGGAGAATAGAAGATGTGATGTAACCCGAACGGAATCAATCCACGTTCCACAACGCCGAACACAAACGCAGACAGTGTTAAATTCTGCTCCAGCATGAAGTGGGAAGCGGAGTTCAATCCCGTTTGGATTGGTGGCCAGATTACCGTCATTAGCAAGCCCAGTAATACCGAAGTAGCTGCTGTCATGATTGGTACGAACCGTTTACCCGCAAAGAAGCCCAGGTAGGATGGCAGTTCGATTTTGAAAAATCTGTTGTACATGCTGGCTGCTAATATACCGACAAGGATACCGCCGAATACTCCGGTTGCCAGTGTTGGAATGCCGAGCACGCTTGCATAAGCATTGTCGGTACCGATCATGGACGGTGTAACACCGATCACCGTTCCCATGGTCACGTTCATGACAAGATAACCGATAATTGCGGCAAGACCGGCAACCCCTTCACCCCCAGCCAATCCGATGGCTACACCGACGGCAAACAGCAGTGACAAGTTCGTAAATACGATCTGTCCGGCGTTCATCATTACGGTTGCAACGGATTGAACCCAGACTGCATCGAGCCATGGCGCATATTGGAGGAAGTCTGGATTGACCAGCATATTGCCCAGCCCTAGCAGCAGCCCCGCCGCTGGCAGAATGGCAACTGGCAGCATGAGAGCCTTACCAACTCTCTGCAAAACGCCAAAAAACCGTTTAAACATAAAATTTCTCCTTCCATCTAGTCGTCGAATCAAAGGTGTGGAGGCAAAACTGCAAACCAAAAAAAGGCATAAGCATACACCAGGATTCGGTTAAATCTAATTCTTTATGGGTTAGATTACCCATAAAGGAGTAGAAACAACCAAAAATGACCTGTTATACACTCATGCCTGATCGAATCAGTTACACGTTGATTTGTAGTTCTGTTAATTGACTGTCCGTATTGTAACACCCATAATGTCAGGTTTCAAGTCCATTAGACATACCTCACAAAATATTCACCAATTATTCACCTTGCTCTTTTCTTTGAGCAAGTCTCTGCAGATGGATACTCAAATACCCCGCTTCTGCCGGATAGATCGGTTTTTTCAGACGATGTTCCATCATCTTGGTTAGCTTCCAGGCGAGCGCATACATTTCAGGATATTCTCGCTTAAGGAGACTATCGAGCCCACCCGCTTCTTCGACAGATTCTCCACGCCGTATTCTCTCCAAAGCAAAACGCAGATGAGTAATCAATCTGGAGTAGTCAAGAGAATTCCGAGGAATGTTGTATGCCAGCTTATCTTCAACCACCTTTACGAGATCCGATACAAGCTCAGAGTACTTCCTAACTTCTGAAATATGTTGGTTTGTCAGTGCCCCGTGAAAATGAAGAGCGATGAAGCCGACTTCATCTTGCCCAAGATCAACACCAATCCGCTTCTTTATCGTCTGTACCGCATATTCAGCCATCTCAAATTCTTCAGGATATAATTCCTTTGTCTCATACAAAAAAGGATTATGTATTAAAAGACCTTGTGCATGACGTTTAATAGCAAATGCAATATGATCGGTCAAAGCAATGTGTATATGCTCGTTCAGCGGCCCACTACTGGATTTCGTGGCATGGAGGATGATATCATTCATGGCTTCAATTAACTGTTCATCAATCTGGGGTACCAGCTGTTTATACTGCTCCTGTTCCTCAGGTTTGGTCAGAATAAACATCTTCTCTACGGCTGAGAGCGTTATCATATCATTCGTCTTACGGTTAAAACCGATCCCCTTGCCGATCACGACAACCTCATCATGTTGAGGATGTTTTGCTATGATTACATTATTATTCAATACTTTAGCCACTCGTAAGCTGCTCACATCCGCACCCCATTTGATAACACATATATCTCGCTAATTCTAACAGATAACTGCTGATTCAGCAAAGACAAGTATCTTCCATTAGGTGGAGCGAAAAACGGACGGCTCTTTAGTCAGAGCCGTCCGCTGATAGTTATTGTTCTTCTTTAGCTGCGCCCACTTCCATCGTTACCCGCTCTGGTTCAATAGCAACCGGCTTCTGGGCCGGAGCCGCAGGACGTTTCGTCAAGCTTTGAATCAACTGCTCGACATCGATTCCCGATACACTTTTCAGCATTTCAGGAGCGGTGGACATCAGTTCTGTTACATAATTACTCACACGAGCCGCTCCCTCGCCCTTACCGGTATCTACTACCGTCAGTTTATCAATGGAAGCAATTGGCTGGGCGATTTTGCCGGCAAGCTCAGGCAGCATCTTGACAATAATGTCGAGCACAGCTGCTTCTCCAAATTTTTGGAATGCTTCAGCCAGCTTTTCTTTTGCATCTGCTTCTGCCAAACCGCGCAGACGGATAACTTCTGCTTCCGCTGTACCTTTGGCGCGTTCGGCATCTGCCACTGCTTGACCTTCCAACCGTTTCTGCTCAGCAGAAGCTCTGGCCTGAGTCTCGATAGAATATTGTAAGGCATCAGCTTCTCGCATTTTACGTGCTTTATCCGCCTCCGCAGCCTGCTCAACCGCGTAGCGGTCAGCGTCGGCTTTTTTCTTCACTTCCGCATCATACTGCTTCTGACGAACCACAATTTCTTTGTCCTGAAGATCGATTTCCCGCTCTTTTCGGACGAGTTCCACCTTCATTTGCTCTTCCACCATCGTCTGTTTGGCTCTGGCTTCTTGAATATGGTATGCCTGGTCGGCTTCTGCTTTCGCAGTATCCTGATCCCTCTTAAAAGAGGCTACTTTCAGTTCTTTCTCTTTAGCCGCCTCGGCAATGTTCGTATCGCGCAGCAGTTCGGCCTTCTGACCTTCTTCTTCTGCACGTGCTTTTTGAATACGAGCATCCCGAACTGCCTCAGCTTCGGCGATTTCCGCATCACGTTTTACCGTTGCGATCCGCGGCTTACCAAGCGCCTCCAGGTAACCATGCTTATCGCGTACATCTTTAATGGTAAAGGAAACGATTTGCAGGCCCATTTTTTTCAGATCGCGGGCAGCCACGCCCTGCACTTCCTGAGCAAATTTATCCCGGTTACGATATACTTCCTCGACAGTCATCGAACCGAGGATGGCACGCAGATGACCTTCCAGCACCTCCTGGGCTTCACCCTTCAGCGCTTCAATCGGTTTACCTAGGAACTGCTCGGCTGCTGTCGCCACATCTTCAATAGAGCTTCCAATCTTGATGATCGCCACCCCGTCTGCCAAAACCGGAACACCTTGCTCCGTATAAACCTCTGGCGTCATGACATCAAGCTTGTGGGATAAAAGTGAAACAAATTCCGACTTCTGAAATACCGGTAAAATAAAAGCACCGCCGCCGCGGACGATTTTGATTCTACGCCCGGACTCATCTTCTGAAATATTTTTACTGCCAAGAAACGACCCAGTTACAATCATCGCTTCATCCGGACTAACCGTTTTGTAACGGGCCCAAAAAGCCAGACCCAATACGATAATGACCCCTACAACAATGGATGGTATGACCAAATACTCAGGTAAGTTCATAATCATCTCCCTTTCGCTCTTCCAGCTCGGATACTCTCAGGACACCATCGGCCACTTCCACGACAACTATCCGGACCCCGGCAGCCACTGGCTTTTTGTCAAAACTGGAGGCAATATGTAGTGTATTGCCCGCGCCAACTCTCACCATAACTTCACCATAACCTTCAGCCGGCAACGGGACCGTAACTTCCCCGATTTTTCCAGGCAGTTCGCGTATGGAAAATCCTGTAGAGTTTTCACTGTTCTCCATCGGCCGCACATAACCGAAATACACCGCGATCGATAACAGAATAGCAACAAGCAAAGATATTACCACCTGCGGCATTGAGGATAGGCCGGTGTACTTTACCAGCATGATGCCTGTACCTCCAAAAACAGTGACTCCCGCTGCCAGTACTACTGGCTTAAAGAAATCAACGGACAGAAAATCCAGCACCCCGTCCATCGCTCCACTTAGAACATCTCCAAGTAGCACCGTCACAACGGCAAACAATACCCCACCGATCAGACATCCCCAAAACAGCGCCTCCATTTTGACTGCCTCCTTCAGAATCCCTCACTGTATATAACAAGTAATACGGAATAAAGTTTACTTCGTTTCAAAAAATTACCTCGATCTACATGATCCTCACTTATTTATATTCGATTTTTAACAACAAGAAACCTGCTCATGATGAATGAGCAGGTTTTCAAATATTTTTATACTAAAGTGACATTTTGTATATCTCTACCACATTTTCCCGTTGCAGCTTGCGGAAATTTCCAAACGGACCAAAGCGTACTGCTTTATCTGCCATCACTTCAATATCACTTCCGTCGATATCATAATCAGACAATGTGCTTGGTGCCCCGATAGATGTCCAGAAATCACGCAGAGCCTGGATTCCCTCGAGACCCGCCTCCTTATCTGTTTTACCTGCTTCATCAATGCCGAATACATTTACAGCCAGACGTTTGAAGCGCTCTGGATTAACATCGATATTATAAGTCATCCAATTCGGGAACAGAATCGCAAGACCTCCGCCATGTGGAATATCGTATACCGCAGATACGGCGTGCTCGATGTTATGAGTGGCCCAGTCGCCTCTGAGGCCCATGCTGATCATATCGTTCAGTGCCATCGTTCCGCAGTACATAATCGTCTCACGGAGCTCGAAGTTCTCCAGATCATCAATAAGTTTAGGTGCTGTTTCGATAACGGTCCGAAGAATCGTCTCACAGAAGCCATCCTGAATCGGAGTATTGGTATCTAGATGAAAATAGTGCTCGAGCACATGGGACATGATATCCACCATACCGTAAACCGTCTGGTCTTTTGGCAATGTAAATGTATGTACCGGGTCAAGGATCGAGAACGCTGGGTATGCCAGCTTGCTGCCCCAGCCCATCTTCTCCTTCGTTGCTTCATTGGTAATGACTGACCCACCGTTCATTTCCGAACCGGTTGCTGCCATCGTCAGAACCGTACCAAGAGGAAGAGCATCCTGAGGAACTGCCTTACGCTCCACAAAATCCCACATATCGCCTTCGTATTTTGCGCCAACAGCAATCGCCTTGGAGCAGTCCAGAACACTTCCACCGCCAACGGCGAGAATCAGATCAATATGATGCTTGCGGCATAACTCTACTCCTCGGTGAACTGTCGACAGGCGCGGATTGGGTTCAACTCCGCTTAGTTCAGTTACTTCGGCTCCGCACTCTCCAAGCAGAGATACCACTTGGTTATACAACCCGCTGCGTTTAATGCTGCCTCCACCATACACAAGAAGTACTTTTTGTCCATATTTCGGTACTTCTGTTTTCAGAGTACTTAGCTTTCCTTTACCAAAGAACAATTTTGTCGGATTATAAAACTCAAAAGGTCCCATGCCATTTCAACCTCCAATAACTTATTCTCATAATGAAATCAACGATTTAATTATACTCTCCTGTTCTTTCAAAACCAAACAGCCGCAGTTCCGAACAGGAACTGCGGCTGTCACTATTTCGTTATTTCATTATCCAGCAATTACTCAGCTGAATATCCCGTACTTTTGAGGAAGCGGCAGAATGCCTCACGGCCCTCCGCTGTATGCTTATAGACACCGGCCTGTTCAAGTATAGTCGTGAAAATACCGCCAACCTCGTTTCGGATCAAATCCACGGCCTCACTTTTAGTTATTGTTGCTCCCGTTCGCTCTTTCAACTGGTCAATCCAGTCACGGTGAACCGCAAGTGCGTGACCTTCCGACTGTACCGCTTCATACAGCGCATCATTTCCTGACAAAATATCCGCGATTTGATCCAGCTCCACCTTTAGACGTCCAGGCAGTATTGCCAGCCCCATGACTTCAATCAGGCCGATATTTTCTTTCTTGATATGGTGCATTTCGCGATGTGGGTGAAAAATCCCCTCTGGATACTCATCGTTCGTCCGATTGTTACGGAGCACCAGATCCATCTCGTATATGCCCTCATCGTTCCGGCGCGCAATCGGAGTCACCGTGTTGTGACGGACCCATTGACCATTCACCTTGCTGCCCGCCTCGATATCCGCAGAGGGATCACTGTAACTTTTCCATGATTCATAAATATGATTTGCACATTCAAGCAGCATGTCCGAGTCCTTCGAGGATAAACGGATAACTGACATTGGCCAGTTGACAATACTGACTGAAACATCCGGATAGACCTCATTTTTGAATCCGGCTACTTTTGGAGCATTTTGAATCGGAAATGTATGCCGTCCGCCTTGGAAATGATCATGTGTCAGGATCGATCCGCCAACAATCGGAAGATCCGCGTTTGACCCAAGGAAATAATGAGGATACGTTTTAACAAAACAGAGCAAGCGAGCTAGCGTATCTTTTGTTAATTTCATCGGAATATGATCATGATGGAGCACTATACAATGCTCGTTATAGTACACATAAGGAGAGTATTGAAAAAACCACTTCTCCTTGTTCAATTCCAGCGGAATCACTCTCAGATTTTGCCGGGCCGGATGATTGACCCGCCCTGCATAACCAACATTCTCACGACATAGCTGACATTTCGGATATACAGGTGGAGGAAGCAGCTTCGCCATAGCGATTTCTTTCGGGCTCTTTTCCGGTTTGGACAGATTGATCGTTATTTCGATGTCCCCATACGCACTCGGATGCTTCCAATACTCATTTTTAGCCACCCGGTCCATCCTGATGTAGTTAGAGTCGATGCACAGTTTGTAAAAATCGTTCGTTGCCGCTTCGATACCGTGCTTCTGCCCCGTCTGATTGAACGCATGAACCACCTCGGAAGGACGAGCCATCAAACGTCCCATAATTTTGGCGTTCAGCAAATCACGGTAAGTGTCCGTATTCTCAGGAATCATTCCATTTACAGCGGCATAATCGATCAAAATATCCAGCAGCGGCTGCGGGCCGTCAAGCATCTCCTCGTTCACCGATCCATCGTATGGCTCACTGAAACCGAAGTCTTCCATGAGCAGGTTACGGCTGTAATCGTAATCTTCTTCCTGGATTAATCCCTTGCGCAAGGCAAACAGAACAAGACGTTCTATCGCGTGCAGAGTCTCTTCCATTTCGGGAGTTCTTGCTGTCAGGTTTTCCATCGTTAGTCCCCCTTAGTTGTCACCATACCCCTGTGGATGGCTATTATGCCATCTCCAGGCGCTTTCAATGATATCCTCCAGCTTGTTGTAGGAAGGACTCCATCCAAGAACAGTGCGAGCCTTCTCGGACGAGGCGACCAGAACAGCCGGATCACCGGCACGGCGGGCTTCCATCACAACCGGAATGTCACGTCCGGTTACCTGTTTCGACGTATCGATGACTTCTTTTACCGAGAAGCCGAGCCCATTACCCAAATTGAACACATTGCTGTCCTCACCGCGGCGCAGGTAATCCACTGCACGGATATGTGCGTCAGCCAGGTCACTTACATGGATATAGTCTCGGATGCAGGTACCATCAGCCGTAGGATAATCCTCACCAAATACGGAAATGTGATCACGCTGTTTCAAAGCCGTCTGAAGCACAAGCGGAATCAGATGACTTTCCGGACGATGATCCTCGCCAATTTTGCCGCTAGCATGGGACCCTGCCGCATTGAAATAACGCAAAGATACGTATTTAATGCCCAGCACCTTATCAAACCAGGACATCATTCTCTCCATCATCAGCTTCGTTTCGCCATATACATTCGTCGGCTGGGTGCGGTCCTTTTCTTCAATAGGCACCTTCTCCGGCTCACCATACGTCGCAGCTGTGGACGAAAATACGATTTTGCGTACACCGGCCTCATTCATCGCGTCCAGCAGGCATAGTGCACCGTTAACGTTGTTGTCATAATATTTCACGGGGTCCTTCATACTCTCGCCGACAAGAGAACTGGCCGCAAAATGAATAACAGCATCAATTTTATTCTCGGCGAACAGCGCTTTCAACAACGCCTTGTCGCGCAAATCCCCCTCATAGAGCTTTCCACCCAAAAGAGCTTCCCGATGCCCTGTTTCCAGACTGTCGATCACAACAACTTCCTCACCGCGCGTAAGCAGCTCAGCTACAGTATGAGACCCGATATATCCGGCACCGCCGGTAACTAAAATCGCCATATTACTACGCCTCCTTTACTTCATGTACACCTTGACCAACGCCGCACACATAGAACTCGGGTTTGAGCCCCGTTCTGACTTCATAGTGGTGTGTGACTTCCTCGATTACCTTCTCGACATGATCCTCATGTACCAATGCCACGGTACAACCGCCGAAACCGGCACCGGTCATCCGTGCTCCCAGAGTACCTTCCTGAAGCTGGAATTCTTCCACCATCGCGTCCAGTTCATCTCCGGTTACTTCATACAAATAGCGCAAAGAATCATGAGACTGATTCATATATTGTCCGAATGCCTCAAGATCGTTGTTCTTCAGTGATTCAACCGAATCAAGCACCCGCTGATTTTCTTCCACCACATGCTTGGCACGGCGTCTTACGGTTTCGTCGAGAATGCTGTCCTGCAGGGTAACGAACTGGTCAGGATTCAGCTGAGCCAAGTATTGAAGGGATGGAACTTTCTTTTGCAAAATTTCCAGCGCTTGATCGCACTCGCCACGGCGTTCATTATACTTAGAGTCCACCAAACCTCTTCGTTTGTTCGTATTGGCAATCACAATTTTGTAGGCCCCTGTCTCAAAAGGCACCAATTCATATTCCAACGTATCGCACATCAGCAAGATAGCGTGGTCTTTACGTCCATTAGCCACCGCAAACTGGTCCATGATTCCCGAATTGACGCCAACAAACAGATTTTCCGCTTTCTGAGACAACTTCGCAATTTCGACGGTGTCTGTCTCGCAGCCTGCCATCGACAACAGAGCATAAGCGGTTACAACCTCAATAGAAGCCGAAGAGGAAAGTCCTGCTCCGTTTGGAATATCACCGTGATACAGCAGGTCATAACCTTTGGTCAGTTTATAACCGAGTTTATCCAGTTCATGAATGACGCCTACCGGATAGTCGGTCCACTGGCCGCTTTTCCCGCCAAAAGCATCTTTCATGGAGAGAGTTGCTTCGTAAGACATATTCGTGGAAGCCAATGAAATCTGCTGATCGTCACGATCCCGGATAATCAGCGTTGTCCCGAATTCGAGAGCTGCTGGAAGCACATACCCTCCGTTATAATCCAGATGCTCGCCAATCAGGTTTACGCGTCCCGGTGCATTAAACACCCGAAGCGGATGATTGCCCTCACCGTATTTTTCTAAAAACATCTTTATTAGCTGTTGTGTATTCATCCGTTAATCACTCCATCCTGTACGTATGGTAGTTCCGATATCCCTAGTATAAAAGATTATGGTAAAGAGAGTAATGCAGTCTTGTGTGATACATATGGATAAATGTGACCTTGCGTTGTAAACTACAAGTAGCTGTGACCGTTTTCTCATAACGTTTATCCAATGAAAAAAGGAAGGTCCCTCCATGAAGAGAAAGGAAAGTTATTCCGTATCGTCCAATCCGGTTCAAGCGGAGTTTGGCAAGCTGAATGTGCTTTTTGCTGGGGAAAGCCAGACGAAGCCCGAGCATGCCTTAGGCCCGAAAATCTATGACTACTACTTACTGCACGCCATTGTATCCGGACGCGGAACATTCCGCACGGAAACCGATGTTTATGAGCTTGGACCCGGTGACTGTTTTCTTATCCACCCCGGTCAGCTCGTCAGTTATGTGTCATGTCACTCTGATCCATGGAAATACCGATGGGTCGCTTTCACTGGAGAAACAGGTCATTCTCTGGTGGAGTCTGCCGGTTTCCTCCCAAGTTGCCCAGTCCTGAACACGATCAATGAAAGCGAAAACAGCAAAGTTCCAGAATATATTCACCAAATCCAAGAACGTTTCCATATGAAACAAGAAAGCGCGCAAACAGCCGCGGTCGGCTTCCTGCACCTCATTTGGGCTGAGATCATGAACACCGCCACTCAACCTTCCCGGCTAACGGTGGTAGAGCCGCAGGTGCAACGAACGGTCAAGCAGATGGTTAACTATATGACTTCCCAGTATGCACATCCTGTCTCTATCGAGCAGATGTGCGCAAGTCTCGGATATAACCGCGCATACCTGTCCCGAATTTTCAAAAAAGAAACAGGCATATCACCTGTGACATACCTGTTAAAATTAAGGATCGATCAAGCCAAACGGCTGCTTCGCGAGCGCCCTGAGCTCTCAGTCGAGCAGATTTCCGCCTCGGTCGGCCTAACCGATCCGCTATATTTCTCAAGGCAGTTCAAGCGATTCTGCGGAACGTCCCCCACCAGTTACCGTAAAGAGATGACCGGTATCTAAAATAACTCCATGACAGACAAAACACCCGCTTTTCTCGAAGTAGAAATGCGGGATGTAAAGTTTCGGATAATGCTGAAATTATCCTTCATTTTCCGTTTTCCGATGAATTTCTTCATTGATGCGGCTAACTATATACTATTGCGAAGCAAGTCATTGATCTGTGTCATGACCTGACCGATACGATCTGCGATGAGCAGGCCGGCTCGATGGTCGTAAGGGGTTGGGTCTGCATTGAGCAGAGCTGTCTTACTTCCGTGAAAATAAGTCACAAGCTCTGCAGCCGGATGTACCGTGAGCGATGTACCGCCGATAATAAGTAAATCCGCCGTGGATATTTCCTGAATGGAGCGCATCAGAATTTTCTGGTCCAGTTCTTCTTCATATAATACAACATCCGGCTTGATCACACCGCCGCAATCTGAACAAAGCGGAACCGTTTCCTGAATGCCCATAACATCTTCCAATGAGTAGAATCGTGAGCAGTTCATACAGAAATTTCGGTGAATGGAGCCGTGCAGCTCGAGCACTTCCGTGCTTCCGGATGTCTGATGCAAACCGTCAATATTTTGTGTAATGACGGCCTTAAGCTTACCTTCCTGCTCAAGTCTAGCCAGCAGCTTGTGGCAGCCGTTGGGCTTCGCATCAGGATGCAGCATTTTACTGCGGTAAAAGTCAAAAAACACCTCGGGATGATTCATAAAAAACGTATGGCTGAGCATTTCCTCCGGAGGATACGGAGAGTGGTGCTCTGTTTGATACAGCCCTGCGGCTGACCTAAAATCCGGAATTCCACTTTCTGTCGATGTTCCTGCTCCCCCAAAAAAGACGATATAATCACTTGCTTCTATCCAAGTCGCCAACCTTTCGATCTTTTCCCTGTTCTCCAATCCATACACCTCCGTACAGCGCCATAAAATAACGAATCTAATAAACTACCTTTATTTCATTATAATCGGAGATGACGACCTCGGCATCTATGAGATGATTGCCTTCGGCCTCTCCTTGATAAAGCCCGATAGCCAGTGCAGCACCAGCTTGCCTTGCCATCTGCATGTCTCCGTTACTGTCTCCAATAATAACGGCTTCACCTGGCTCTAATCCAAGCATTCTACATGCCTTTTCTGCCATTTCAGGGTGTGGTTTACCATTCTCAACCTGATCCCGGCCGATTACCACTGAGAAATAAGAGCGGATTCCCATCCATTCCAAATGCTCCAGTGCCGCTGCGGTCGTATCCGAAGTAACCACTGCCATTTCTAAGGAAGCGTTCCTGCACGACTGCAAAAATGTCTCCAATCCCGGCATAGGAAACGCCGGTTTATGCTGGCGTATTTGGTACATCGCATTTTTCGTAATCTGGTTTACTTGCATGATGGCTTCATTCCAAGGCATTCCCGCAGCGTACAGCTGCCAAGCCAGAATGCCGATCGTTTCCTCTACAGTTCCCATCGCAAGCGGCCCTTGAACATCGTAATCCGATATAGCGCCTCCGGAAACATGTGTCGTTCCGAGCACCTTCTCTTTAGATACGGTAAAACCGGCTCCCATAAGCTCCAGACGTTCTTCCATGAACCTTAGAACATAATCAGCCCAGCCTCCCCAGAGAGCCATAAAATGAAGCAAAGTACCATCCTTGTCGAACAATACCCCTCGACACGGGGATGAGTGTCCATTCACCTGAATAAGCGGCAAGCAGAATCCCTCCCTTTCATTCGATGATACTCTTTCTATATTGAAATGTCTCCTTTTTCTTCCTTTCTATTACTCCTTTCGAACACGTACTTTACTGCATGTGGATATTCAATGCTTTGACACATTTGAAAACGCTGCAGCGTCATGCCTTGTGATTATTATCACCTATTCAAAACCTTAAACGGAGTAATTTTAAATTGTAGCTTAACGTGACTTATCAAGAAAAACAAGCAATATATAAAGGCCCGGCATAACTCAAAAAGATAGGGCCATGGAGGGAAACCATGAACCGCACCATTGAACAGAAAGGTGAAACCTTCTTTCTCAACCTTCGATTTATTCTTATCGTCACTGTGTTTGTCGGTAATGCCATTGAACCTTTAATTAGCCGGATGGGTAGTCTTCACACATTGTACCTGTGGATTTTTTCATTCCATATGCCTTTGTTTGTTCTCGTTACCGGTTACTTTGCAAAAAGTTCAATGATGGGTAAAACCGGCCAGAAAGTGCTGCTCCAAATCGCTTTACAATATGTTATTTTTCAAAGTTTATATTCTTTACTGGATGCTGTCTTCTTCCATGTGGATGATATACATCGCTCCTTCTTTGCACCTTACCTCCTGCTGTGGTTTCTATTCAGCCATGCATGCTGGCGTTTGTTGCTACTATCCATGGGCAAATTAACGGCAGGGCAGCAGCTTCTCATCGCAGCAGTACTCGGTGTAATTGCTGGATACTTGCCGGTAGATGGTGTTTGGTTGAGTGTCAGCCGTACGTTTGTTTTCTTTCCATTCTTTTTAGTAGGGTATCATTTTTCATTCGAAACATTCGCTCTGCGCTTTAAACCATGGATTAAAGGCATCGCAGCCACGATCTCGCTCCTCCTGCTTTTTGGGTTTAGCGTTTGGGGAAGCAATCTTCCAGCAGGATGGCTTTATGGGAGCATGACCTATGCAGAGCTTGGCCATGACGTGTGGTATGCAGGCTTGTTCCGGATTGCGGTTTACGCTTTACAACTAACTGCTTCCGCCGCATTCCTCGCCTGGGTTCCCATGACAATGGGGCGAATTACCGACCTTGGCCGCCGCACGTTGTATGTGTTCTTGCTGCACGGATTCATTATCCGCCTGATGGACTTCTCCGGTCTTCATGAATCCATCTCGCATTTTGGAGGAGCGATGCTGCTTATCGCTGCTGCTATACTATGCACGGTCCTTCTTGCCCAGCCCGCTTTTAAGCGCTTGTTCCATCCCGTCATTGAACCGTCGGTAGAGGGAATTCTTCGTCTAGAAAATGTAGCAATGCGACGTTTTTTTGTAAGATAACACCATAAATTTTCCAATATTCGATATCAATTAGGGGGTGTCCTAAAAGGTCCGTTGACCTGGGACGCCCCCTTTCTTTCTACTAAAATCGTGTAGAAAAACATAGCTTTTTGTGATAGACTCATTTAAACTGAAATGTTCATTATCGGTACCCGGCTACTTTGCCGGTGAACCGCGATAAAGCACTAGTAAAATCCAATATGGAAGATCTGGGGGGAGACCGACATCATGACAGCAAAAAAAATGCGTTCAGACATGATTAAAAAAGGTTTTGATCGGGCACCGCATCGCAGTCTGCTGCGTGCCGCCGGCGTGAAGGAAGAAGATTTTGGCAAACCGTTTATCGCCGTGTGCAACTCTTATATCGATATTGTTCCAGGCCATGTGCATCTTCAAGAATTCGGTAAGATCGTTAAAGAAGCCATCCGTGAAGCTGGCGGCGTTCCGTTCGAGTTCAATACAATCGGGGTAGACGATGGAATCGCTATGGGACACATCGGCATGCGTTATTCACTGCCGAGCCGCGAAATTATTGCAGATTCCTTGGAAACCGTCGTTTCGGCCCACTGGTTTGACGGTATGGTCTGTATCCCGAACTGTGACAAAATCACGCCAGGCATGCTGATGGGTGCACTGCGTGTTAACATCCCAACCATCGTTGTCAGCGGCGGTCCAATGAAAGCGGGTGTCGACAGCAAAGGACGCAAACTGTCTCTGACTTCTGTATTTGAGGGTGTAGGTGCCCATCAGGTCGGCAAAATTAATGATAGCGAGTTGCTTGAACTGGAACAGTACGGTTGTCCAACATGCGGTTCATGCTCTGGAATGTTCACGGCTAACTCCATGAACTGTCTTGCCGAGGCGCTGGGCCTTGCCCTTCCGGGGAATGGAACAATTCTTGCAGTTGCAGACGAGCGTAGAGAGTTTGTTAGACAATCGGCTCGCCAACTGATGGAGCTTATTAAGCTGGATCTCAAACCGCGTGATATCGTAACCCGTGAAGCCATCGACAATGCATTTGCACTGGACATGGCGATGGGCGGCTCAACCAATACCGTTCTCCACACGCTTGCCCTTGCCCACGAAGCAGGCATTGATTACCCACTGGAACGGATAAACGAAGTGGCAGACCGTGTACCTCATATTTCGAAGCTGGCCCCGGCCTCCGATTATTTCATTGAGGACGTGCATACTGCTGGCGGCGTGAGTGCAGTACTCCATGAACTGCTTAAAAAGCCAGGAGCACTGTTTGGCGACTGCATTACCGTCACAGGCAAAACACTTGCCGAGAATGTGGCAGGATGTGAAATCCAGGATACCAATGTTATTCATCCGATCGACCAACCTTATTCCGAACGTGGAGGCCTTGCTGTCTTGTACGGTAACCTTGCTCCAGAAGGCTCCATCATCAAAGTCGGTGCGGTTGACCCTTCTGTTGGCGGCTACCACAAAGGTCCTGCCATCTGCTTTAACTCTCAGGAGGAAGCACTGGAAGGTATTGCAAACGGCAAAGTGAAGGAAGGCAACGTCGTTGTTATTCGCTACGAAGGTCCTAAAGGCGGACCAGGCATGCCAGAAATGCTTGCACCGACCTCACAGATCGCAGGTATGGGTCTTGGAGCCAAAGTCGGTCTCATTACCGATGGACGCTTCTCTGGAGCTTCCCGCGGCATCAGTATCGGCCATATCTCTCCAGAGGCAGCTGAAGGTGGACCTATCGCTTTCGTTGAAGACGGAGACATTATTGTGCTAGATCTGAACAATCGTGTCATTCAGCTTGAGGTCAGCGACGAAGAAATGGCTGAGCGACGCACCCACTGGAAAGAGTTTGAGCCTAAAGTGAAGACAGGCTACCTTGCCCGTTATTCCAAGCTCGTAACGAACGCAAGCTCCGGCGGCGTCCTGAAAATCTAATAATTACGGGAACTAACATATAAAACCCGCCTCTTGAAAATCAAGGGGCGGGTTTTATTTAGGATGATAGACCTTGTGATGCACTGGCTATGGGTAGATCACTTAATTCATGTTCCTCAGCGCTGTCCTGCTTGGATGAGCGGTACGGACGGCTTCCCTTTTCTGCATAACGGTTAATTAACACATCCACCGGCATCATGAGCAACTTGGGTTCCATCTTTTGACTTCCTTCCTTCAGGCGGGATTGCCCTTTAGGATGAATAACACTCAGCAAAATTTTAAGATATATGCGCGTTGAACTTGCAAACAGCCCCTGCGGCAGATCCTGGACATGAAAACCAAACTGTTCCGGTCCGCGGGAAATCATTGTCACCGCGTATAAACCTTTGATATCCATATACTCCGGCCGTTCCAGCACCATGTTGGCCAGCGCAGGGAGATCCTTCTGCACCGCTCTGATCATTTGAATTGCAAGCTGCATTTCCGAACGGGACCGACTGCCGATATGAAACAACTTCTTGTTGTCAAAGTGAAGCTCTAGCACCTGATCTCCTTTTTCCAGACGGGTGCCGTCCTCCATCGTTACCGTCTTGCCTTGATAGGAAGTAGACCGGAAATGTAGCATGGGATCTTTCGGCGTTACGGTCTCAAGGTGGAACAATAGATGAAATACTTTTTCCCACAATAGCCATAGTGAAACCACCATACGCTTCATGATCGACAGTTGAGCCCTTTGTGATTTCTTCTCGTCATTAATCATCGTATCAATCCGTATACTTTTCAGATTTCTACGTTTCGCTTCATCCAGCACCTGCTCTAACGCAATCAGCATTTGCTCAGGAGCATCTGGATTCGCTCCCATCGTAGTTCCGCAATCATGTAGGAGCATAACTTCCCCAGGCTTCAACTTCCGGAGCATACGCTTCACCAGTTTATTGGATCCGGTCTTGCTGCGCCAATCTCCAAACATGGACGACCATAGTACGATCCGATAGCCACTGTTTTTAACAAAATCAAATAAATTCACAATACCCCACGGCGGTCGATAAAAGGTCGGACGCTCACCCGTAGCACTGTAAATGATGTCATCCGTCCGTTTAAGCTGCATCCGTACTGTTTTGGGCCGCATTAGCCAATTGCTCTTGTGAATATAGTTGTGAATTCCAATCAGATGGCCTTCTTCATGAATTTGTTTTACCACATCCAGATGCTTCTCCGCATGGGAACCAACCAGAAAAAAGGTCGCTTTCATATCATAACGCTTCAAAAGCTCGAGCAACTGAGGTGTATACACGGGATCCGGCCCATCATCAAATGTCAGAGCAAACTCATGCTGTCCCGTACCCTTGCGAAATACTCGAAAACCAAAAGTCCGGGTAATAAGCCCGGGAATAAAGGCATAAAAAGATGAAATATAAAACAACCAAAGCAGTAATGTCTGCATGCCAACTCCCCGCTTCTCTTTTCTTTTTACTTTGGCAATACACTATTTCTTATTTTATCATAGCATATAAAGAAATAGGCGTTTTTTTCACAAATCGTGTACAATGGAATCAATTATTAAAGTATAAAGGAGCCGATAATTTATATGCTTCCCCTCTACAAAAAATATTGGAGGACCTTCTTCGATATAGCGATGATCGTGCTGACGGTGTACCTTATTATGTACGTGTTCAGCAAGCTATACCAGATTGCCGCTCCAATCTTTCTATCCTTCCTGATATTTTTGCTCATTGAGCCGATGGCCCGGTTCCTGCATCGTCGTGGTTTGCCCAAGGCATTTGCAGCAGCGATTGCCGTACTTCTGTTTCTCCTTATTATATTGGGCATTCTGTTCGGCGCAGGAGCAATTATCGTTTCGCAAGTAATGAATTTGCAGGATAATCTTCCACTTCATACCCGAACTCTTCAAGAGCACTTCTCATCTCTAATGATTTATTTACAAAACAAGTTGGATGCTCTTCCACCAGACATGGTGACGCGAATGAATGGATACTTCAAAGATATTACCAACTTTGCTCAAAATGCAGCAGAATCATTTCTCCGTTATATCGTCGGATTTATGGGTTCTTTCACTACCTTTATTGCCAACTTCGGTGTTGCGATTATCCTCGCCTTTTTCCTTAGTTCCGAGATTGGCATCTGGCGTAAGGTTGCAAAAGAAAAGACACCAAAGACTATTAAAACAGCTTTTCGCTTTTTGAAGGATAATGTATTTTCAGCCATTGGAGCTTATTTAAAGGCACAATTAAAGCTGATTTCGATCACATTTGTTTTCGTATACATAGGCTTGCTTATCCTTGGTACCGGCAACGCATTTTCACTAGCGCTTATGAGTGCAATTTTTGATATACTTCCACTGTTAGGCGTGCCGGTTATTTTCATTCCGTGGATTATTTATCTCTTTATTGTCGGTAATGTGGGCCTTGCCGTTGGTTTGACTATCCTTTTGGCTATTGTGATGATAACCCGCCAGCTGCTTGAACCAAAAATAACCGGTCAATCCCTCGGTGTATCTTCAGCGTTTCTGATGCTGTCGTTCATGATTATTTCGATCTCGATTTTCGGAGTGGCGGGTCTGATTCTTTCACCAGTCCTGATGATTCTGCTCAAAGAGTTGCTGCAACAAGGTTATCTTCAACAATGGATTACACTGCCAAAAGAAGAATTCGATGTGTCACCGTTTGAGATGAAAAATCCGCAGGCTGCTCATTCTTCAGAAGTCTCAAAAGAAGACAATAATTCCATGACTTGACCAAACAGCTTCGTCGCTTGATGCTTGCTGTTCGGATTCATATTCTCCACCAGCACTGCTACCGCATAACGCGGATGTTTCACAGGGCCGTATCCCACGAACCATTGGTTGTTCCGGGGACGGCCCTTTACTATGGTCTCAGCCGTGCCGGACTTGCCCCCTAGCTGCCAAGTCGAATGTTTAAGCGAGTGTCCCGTTCCATTTCGAACAACGTCTTCCATCCAAGTCAGAAGTGTTCGGGCGGTTTCCCGGGAAATAGTTCCTTCAACGGAAGACCGCTTCATAGGCTCCAAGGTTTGAAGATGCTGACCGTTCGCGTATGATATATGATGGACAATCCGAGGCGAAATCACGTCCCCATCATTCAGTAGCGTTACGACCAGATTAGCAGCCTGCAGCGGGGTAACCAATGTATCCCTTTGCCCAATCGCTGTCTGTACACGAGCACCAGAATTCCCAGGATCTGTAGAGGCTGCAAAAACAGTCCCACTCTCCTCGTGGTCTAGCGGCTTCAGTAGAGGAATGCCCAATACACTCTGTGCTTGCCAGCCTACAGTCCGGCCTAATCCAAGCTGTAATGCCGTATTCTGTATTTGTCCTGAGGTCAGGCGTTCAGCCAATTCGGCAAATACGACATTACAAGATTCCGCAAACCCCTGACGAAGGTTGAGGGTTCCGTGCCCTCCCGCTTTCCAGCAGGATAAGCCGTATTTTCCAAATTCACCATTACAGTGAAACGTTTCTTTACTCGAGGTTAATCCGGAATCCAGTGCAGCTGCAGCCGTAACAATTTTGAAGATCGACCCGGGCACCGCTCCCTTTAACGCTTTGTTCTCCCACTCTCCCTGCTCAGGATGTATCTGTTCCGGATTATAAAAAGGCCTGGAGACCATCGCCAGAACATCGCTATTTCGGACATCCAGTACAACCACAGCTCCTTCCTTCATACCTGCCTGTTCTGTCAGCTGCTCAATGCCCTTCTGAAGCTTGGCATCAACCGTTGTCGTAACCCGTAGCGGATAATAGGGGTTATCTCCCGCTTTCACCATTGGCTTCATCTCTTGTATGATTTGATTCCGACCATCTACGGGGAAATAAACAACTGTAGGTCCTGTTCCCTGAAGAAGAGCATCCAGCGTCCTTTCCAGCCCGCTTGTTCCCTTTACCCCTTCATAATCGCGGAAAAATAAGTTCTCTTTACGCTGACCTGATATAAAGCCTAACCACTGCATCCCTGTCTCCCTATCTCCATACCTCTGTTCATACGGTAGTACCCGAATAGTAGATAATTTCAATTCCTTAATGGCTTCAATCTGAGATGAATTCAGAGCAAGAGGAATGTAAGTCCCTTGAGCATGCCATAGTATTGGCTCTTTCAAGTCGAACCATACTTCTCTTAAATGTTTATCTTCTGTATTCAGTATATGAGCCAGCTTCAGCAATGAATCATCAGATATATCATTATTTTCATTCTTGATAGGAAAAAGGACGGCAGACCAGATCAGCTTACCGGTCAACGGCAGACCGTTCCGGTCGGTAAAATGTCCCCGCCCGGTATCCAGCACTATGCCCCGCTCACGCTGAAGCATTGATGTTTCAAGCAGAGTATGCCGACTGCCAGGATGCTTTTGATTTTTCATGACGAATTGTACCCATGCCAGCCGACAAACCAGTAGAACCATCAGCACTGCTAGTGTTAACCATCCATAAAATATACGTTTTTGCCGGTTAACTCGCATGTTTATCCCTCCTGACGATCCTTTTTATATCATCATTCCCCCTCTACCATTATCACAATCGTTTGCAGCGGCACCTAAACAAAAAAACTTGGATCTCCCATGAGAGATCCAAGTTCTTGTCATAATTACAGTGTAAATCGGGAGAGTGTAGCTTTCAGTTCGTTTGATACATTCTCAAGTTTGCCAGACAGATTTACGAGCTGATTGCTCACACTCTGCTGCTCATTGCTCAAGGATGCAACCTCTTCGGAAGTTGCTGATGATTCTTCAGCAACGGCGCTTACGTTGCCCATCGCTTCAGAGAGTACGATTTGTGACTGATTGAGGCCTTCAATGGAATCTGTAACAGAATCGAGTCGTTCGATGAACTCACCCATCTGCTGCTGAACGGAGACGAATATATCATTCGTTTCCTTAACCGAATCCATTTGAGCCTTAAACAACGGATTAGCATCCAAAAGAGCTTGTACCGTTTCGTTCATTTCTGTCATGATACGGTCCGTGATCTGGCTGACCATATCAATCGATTGCCGGGATTGATCCGCAAGCTGCCGGATTTCATCCGCTACAACCATGAATCCACGGCCGGCAGCGCCTGCGCGTGCAGCTTCAATCGTAGCATTCAGTGATAAAATATTCGTCTGCTTCGTAATGTTCTGCAGTACATCCAGCACTTTTACAACAGAAGAAGTCGTTTCCTTCAATCCATCAACCTTGCGCATCATGGTACGGGTCATATCTTCTGTCTGGTGTGTTTTTTCCAGCAAATCACTCAGATGTTTTGTACCCAGTTCACTTGAGCTTTCAACATGACGGGCGGATTTGCCCATCTCGTCATTCGCCGAGACAACGATTCCCATCTGTCTTGAGATGTTGCCTGTAAGGTCGCTTCCGCGTTCAGCTTCTACAGCTAAGCTACTTGCTCCATTAGCGATCTCCTCAGTAGCCACTGCAATTTCCTTCGCGGACAGGGCGGTCTTCTTGGAAGCATCAGTCAGTTCTGTTGCTGTATTCAGCACGTCCTGAGCTGTATTGTTGGTCTGCTGAACAAGTTGTGTAATTTGCTCCATCATATCATTAAAGCTAGCAGAAAGCTGACCGATCTCATCATTCGAACGATGATTCGTACGAACGTTTAGATTACCCTTGGCGCCTTCTTTCATAAGCAGGTTAAGCTTACCGAGCGGACGCGCAATCATTCGAACCATCCATACCCCAATCAATATGGCTATAAGAGCATCAGCTAGCGCCGCCCACATCGTAATCGTCAGGATACCTGCTGCATCTTTCGTAAGCTCTTCGGTCTGAATCGTACCGACGAGTCTCCAATCATTGACTTCCAGTGTATTGTATACCGCCAATACGTCGTTAGCATTAACATCATGAGCATTAAGACTCCCGCTCTTCTTGTCCTCAGGCTCATTCTTCATAAATGTCATAAGGGACTCCGTACCGCTCAGTTTTTCATCGTTAGCCGATACGATCATGCCATCACTTGAAACGAGCTGCAACTGTCCTTCTGTACCGAGATTAATGTTTTGCAGATGCTCATTGATAACCGATTCCGCAAGCTCAATTACAAAAATATACGAGTCATTCAGATTGTTCATTGAACCTAAAGAACGGGCAATAGTGAAATATGGGGCCCCCTCGTCTATTCTGGTTGGCAACCAAAGAGTCTTTGTACCCTTTTCAAGTTCTGCGACCCATTGCTCTTTAAGTATACCGTCTATATCCTTCCTCGTACCTCCTGCAGCGATGACGGAGTTCTTCTTAGGCGGAATAATATAAATCGCCTTTATGTATCCATCGGAAGTAATCTGGTTGGTTAATTTGTCACGGATATCTTTCTGGGTAGAGAACATATCATAGTCACTTAATTTATTTGAATTATAAGACGTCAAAAGCTTTTGCAGCTCTTTATCATAAAAAATTTGTCTTCCTAGATTCTCATACTTCTCCAGAATAATGTTTATTTTTTCTGAAGTCTGAATAATGGTCTGCTGGTTGGAATTAGCTGCATTTTTTTCAATCGTATCCTTAGCTTTCATGTACGACAATAAGCCGAGGACTACAACAAACATAACAATTGCGATAAAGAAAATCAAAAATAAACGTATGCCGACCGAGTTAGCAGGATTAACCCGCATCTGCTTGACAGTACGAATCAATCCAGCCAACTTAGATCCTCCTGAACGATCCCCCTTCGATCCGGAAGTAACAGTTTTATTGTTCTTCTGCTCTTTCACCTTCTTCTCTTTTTTTGGCTTTCTATCTTGCTGTTCAACTTCTCCCATTTGCTGTTCACCACCGCTATCAATTTTAGAATATGAGGCAAAAATAATACACTACTTCTTATTTCGACAGTTGTGGAGCATTTCCTTTGGCTTTTCACACAAAAATAATTCAAACGTCCTAGTTTTATTGTCACAAAAAAGAGAATCCGACACCTGACGAGGTACCGGATTCCTGTTAATGTGAGATATTTATACCTATTTCATAAATTGACTAAGTGATCATTTACGTTTACGCATCATATCAAAACCCTTTACCGGATGATCCACTTTCATTCGTACCAACTGTAAAGGATGGCGTGCTGCATCCAACTCATTACCCTCTTCGTCGGTTAACGTACCGACAACCTGTTTAAAGAAGGTTCCTTCTGGACCAAAGAACTCTATTTCTTGGCCTGGTTTAAAATGATTCCGCTGCTGAATCAGTGCTGTGCCGTTCACTGAATCATAATCCATGACAAGTCCTGCAAAATCATAAGGCGCCGCTTTCTCTTCCGGTTCATAGATATGATCCTCATGATCCGGAGTATCATAGAAAAAGCCGGTATTTAGCGGACGATTGGCCGCTTTATTAAGCTCCTCTATCCATTCGGGTTTCAACTCATAATTGTCTGGATCAGCCATATACGAATCAATAGCCTGTCGATAAACATTAACAACCGTTGCTACATAATGAATCGACTTCATGCGTCCTTCAATCTTGAAGCTGTCAATCCCTACTTCGATCAAGTCGGGAATGTGCCCCAGCATACACAGATCCTTGGACCCCATCGTAAACGCATTATCCTCCGATTGGAACAGCGGGATCTGTGTTACGCCCGGTTTGAAAGAGGGAGGTGCAGGAACTGTCTGATCTAACGCTGCCTGCTCTTCAGATACCCAATCCTCACGGCCATCCTCAAACAAGTCATATTTCCAACGGCACGACTGACAACAGCCTCCCCGATTGGAGTCCCGGTCCGTAAAGTGGTTGGATAGAACACAGCGTCCGGAGAAAGACGAGCACATCGCTCCATGAATGAAAGCCTCGATTTCAATATCCACATGATTTTTAATCTCGGCTATTTCCTCCAGACTCGTTTCTCGGCCAAGAACTACACGTGGAAGTCCTTCTTCCTTCCAGAACTTCACCGCTTGCCAATTCAGTGTCGACTGCTGTGTACTCAGGTGAACTTCGATCTCCGGCACAGTCCGTTGGGCAACCTCAATGATAGCAGGATCCGCCACGATAATAGCAGCAATTCCAGCCTCATGCAGGCTGCGTAAATACGCCTCGATTCCTTCGATATCTTCATTATGGACATAAATGTTGGTCGCAACGAACACCTTTGCACCATACTTTTTAGCGAATTCAACGCCTTCTTTCATTTCTTCAAAACTGAAGTTATCGGCATTTGAACGCAGGCCATATTTCTGTCCGCCGATATAAACTGCATCAGCGCCGTAGTGGACTGCAAATTTTAATTTTTCCAGATTACCTGCCGGTGCGAGCAGCTCCGGCTTGTCCAAACGATAACGCTTGCCCTTGTAAGTTGGCTGAACCATAGCTGCCATCTTTTGTTCACTCCTTGTTTTTACAGACTGAACTAAAGAAGTTCATTCTATTTAACTGAAATCTTATTAATAAACTTGTTCCTTGTAAAAGAATCCAAAAGAAAGCTCCCGTTCGGGATCTTGAAGTGTCCTGATCTCGTCCATCCATTCCTCGTGAAAAGCATACGAACCTGGGGCAGCCTCATACAGATCAATGGCTTTACGGTATGCACGAAGTACTGCTTCGTTATAGTGGCGCGGTTTGAGCAATGTTTCTACTTTAAAGCTGTCCATACCAGCTTTCATCAGCATATGAAGATCTTCCAAGATACAAATATCATTCGAGCTCATAATATGTGTTCCGTTCATATCCTCATAAATCGGAAATTTCTCATCGGCACGCTCTGCTTCAATAAGAAACAATCCGCGTTCCTTGCCCATACTACCTTCCGTTACCGGCCGCCCTTGATGGGACATGTAGCTGTTGACCAACCGACGCTTGGAATGGTAGATGTTTGTCATTCCGTGAACCTGGACTTGAGCTTCAATCTCTAGATTCGGCTTCATTTCCGTAATTTCATCCATGTTTAATTCTCGGGCCAAGATAACGCGGGCTGCCCCTCTACGTCCCCAATAGTTCGAGGTCGAATAGTTGGTTGATGTCATTTCAGCATTCCAATGAAGCTTTACGCCAGGAGCAAAGGAATTGACTGCCAATAATACAGAAGGATCATTAAATTCTACCGCATCCACCCCGATCTTACCCAGAGCCTTAACATATTCTGAAAGCTCCTGAAGCAGATCATTGGTCATTAAGTTGTTCAGACTCACATAGATTTTACCGCTGACGGCGTGTACCATCTCAGCAGCTTTATGAATTTCATCCAGTGTCATACTTCCCGGCAATCTCATACCAAAGCGGTCATCTCCAACCAATACGGCATCCGCTCCGGCTTGCAGATAAGCTTCCACATCCTCCAGAGTTCCCGCGGCTGCCAGAAGCTCAGGTTTAATACCCATTGCAATTTCCCCCTAATGCTATTGTGCCATTTTCTTGCTCTTCTCGATGTTATTCAAATGTTCCTTGTAGGTTTTGGCAAACAGATGTTCCTGTGTGCCATCCTTTTTGGTCACATAAAATAAATAATCCGACTTCTCCGGTTTAAGCGCGGCCTCAATCGAATCCAGGCTCGGATTTGAGATAGGTCCCGGCGGAAGTCCTTTATTTCGGTAAGTGTTATAAGGGCTGTCTACTTCCAGATCCTTATACAGCAGTCGCTCCTTAGGCTTATCTAAGAGATATTGCACAGTTGCGTCAATCTCAAGCTTCATATCCTGCTCAAGACGGTTATATATAACACCTGCCACCAATGCACGTTCCTTCTCCGCTACGACCTCACGTTCTACCAAGGAGGCGACCGTGAGCAGCTCATGAACCGTCAGCCCCCGCTGCTTCAACAGCTCTTGCCAGTCAGGTATTTCATCTAGTCTCTTCTCCAACTGGCTAAGCATTACTTGGAGAATCTCTTGCTCTGTACTGTCTTTAGGCAGCTCATAGGTTGCCGGAAACAAATATCCCTCCAAATGATGTCTCAATTCCTCATCTTTTGGAATTTCATTTACGATAGTCCCATCCCAACCCGAAGTCTGATCAGCCAGCTTTACAAATTCCTTCGCGTCCAAACCACTCTGGCTGGAAATGGTCTCCGCCATCTGAAGCACCGTGTAACCTTCCGGAATCGTAAAGCGCATCATCTCCTCAGGCTTCACCTCTCCGTTATTTAGCATCGATATCAGCTGATCATAGGTTGCCCCAGGTTTTGTCTCATATATACCGGCCATAAACCGACTGCCTTCATCTTTCAGCTTCAAGTAACCTTTAAAAAGAAGGGCGTTTTTAATAAGCCCTTCTTCCTCCAGCAGTTCAGCGATTCGAACTGTGCTCATACCAGATTCAATCGTAAACTCGACGGGTGTATCAGAGCTTGCGACCGGCTTCATGCCGTTCCAAGCGTAAAACAATGCCCCGCCGGCAATGATGATCAACACCAATGCCGTTACGGCCAGTTTTTTCATGTGTTCATCTCCTTCACAACCAAAAAGGGCGGACTGGTCCGCCCTTTCCAGAACTTCATTTGAAATTAATACTTCCTGAGGAAGAAGCAGAAATCCGAATCAATCTTCGTCTTCTTCCGGGAATGTAAGTTCATCATACAGCTCGGAGACATTCTCCCATTCATCATCATCATCAATGGTGGCAAGCTCCAGACTTCCGTCTTGTGCCGTAACAATACGAAGCACTTCATACTCCTCATGCTGACGGTCTGGCTGTACCAAAATGGCATATCCTTGACCATTTACTTCGAATTCAGCGGCAACATCATATACGGTTGTGCTCCCCTTCTCATCTTGAAGTTCAACACTTTCACCGAATGCTTCCTTCAACGCTTGGGTCCATACCACTTGTTCAGCAGAAAAATCAGTCATTTCCATTGCTCCCGTCAAGCTCTTCTACGAGCGTGTTAAACGTTTCTTCAACAATGCTCCATTCCTCGTCATCCTCAATCATATACAATTTCAGGTCGTCACCGTCTTCCTCGTAACGGAAAGCGTAAACCTCATCGGTCTCATCATCTTCCGTTTCCATGGGAACCACCATCATATATTTCGCATCGGAGCCGTCAACCTCAAATTTCATGATGACTTCGAATTCCTCTTCATTGCCTTCATCATCAGGGATATAAATAATTTCCGGTTCCTCTTCCATTCCAATATGCTCATTCGTCATCTGTTATCACCCTCACCTTTACCTTTTAGAATCCAAGTAGTTTTGCAAAATCAAGCTTGCAGCCATCTTATCTACGACCTGCTTGCGCTTCTTTCGGCTGACATCGGCTTCCAACAGGGTCCGTTCAGCGGATACTGTAGAAAGCCGTTCATCCCAAAGGTGAACGGGTAAGCACAGGGACTCTCGCAGTACTTCTGCGAATTCCATGCAGATTTCTCCTCGGGAACCGATCGTGCCGTTCATATTTTTGGGCAGACCGACCACAATCTCAGCGACCTCATGTTCTTTCACAAGGGCAGTGATCCGTTCCAATTCAATGCCCTCCCGGCGACGTTCAATAACTTCCAGCCCTTGAGCTGTCCAACCGAACACATCGCTGAGAGCCACACCAATTCGACGGTCCCCGTAATCCAATCCCATGATCTTCATCCTTGCACTCCTAACGGTGACTGGCTAGGTAGAACCGGACCAGTTCTTCAATCAATTCATCTCGTTCTTTCTTCCGGATCAAACTTCTCGCATTGTTGTGCCGAGGTATATAAGCGGGATCCCCGGACAACAGATAGCCGACGATTTGATTGATCGGGTTATATTCCTTTTCAACCAATGAGTCGTATACCGATAAAATAATGTCCCGGGCGGAAGCCTCCTTCTCATCACCTTTTACATTGAACTTAACAGTCTTATCCATGGAGTCCATGTGTGACACCTCGCTTCTTCGAAGAACATGTTAAACCATGCTTCGTCGAATAAATATTTACCAGCTTGATCTATTTCTATCATAACATATTCCTCAACCTGTAAGGAAACCTGATTCCAAATAATTAAAGGCAAAAACGTTAAACTTACACGCTTTGGGAAACTAGCTCTTCAGCACGCTTAAGTGCCTCCTTGATTTTGGAGGCATCCTTACCGCCTGCCTGGGCCATATCCGGACGACCTCCACCGCCTCCGCCGCAGACGGACGCTACTTCTTTAACAAGTTTTCCGGCATGCAGCCCTTTTTTCACAAGGTCTTGAGGTACAGCTACCACAAAATTCACTTTATCTCCGGACGCAGCGCCAAGTACGATAACAGCTTCAGGCAGCTTTCCTTTAAGTTCATCAGCAACCGTACGAAGAGCGTCCATGCTGCCAACCTGCACTTCAGCAGCCAAAAGCTGTGTATTACCTGCCGTTACGACACGCTCTGTAAGCTGACCGGCTTCGATTGCACTCAGCTTGCCTTGAAGGGATTCATTCTCACGGCCGAGATCCTTTACCTGTTGGTTCAGTGCTTCGATCCGTTTAGGTACATCGTTCAGATTGCTCTTGAGCAGGCCTGCGGAGTGTCTAAGCAAATCAAGTTGGCCTTCCATAAACTCATAGGCAAAACGGCCTGTCACAGCCTCAATCCGGCGTACCCCGGACCCAATGCCGCTCTCGCCGAGCAATTTAAAAATACCGATCTGAGAAGTGTTGTCCACATGGCAGCCGCCACAAAGCTCAAGACTGTAATCTCCGACCTGAACGACCCGTACAACGTCTCCATATTTTTCACCAAAAAGCGCCATAGCGCCCATAGCTTTTGCTTCATCAATCGATTTGTTTTCAATGACAACGGCTGTCCCTTTCCAAATCTGCTCGTTTACACGCTTCTCGATCCGGGATAGCTCCTCCGGTGTAATGCTTCCGAAATGAGAGAAGTCAAACCGCAGACGCTGAGGCTCAACAAGAGAGCCTGCCTGATTCACATGCTCGCCAAGCACTTCTTTCAGTGCCTTATGGAGAAGGTGCGTAGCCGTATGGTTCTTGATAATATCAAGACGTTTCTCACGGTCTACTTCAGCTTTTACGATTTCGTCCACTTTTAATTCACCGGATTCCACCGTTACAAGATGAACATGCTGTCCATGCGGCGCTTTGAACAGACCTTCAACTCTTGCCTGCACACGGTCACTCTCAAGTACTCCTTGGTCGCTAACCTGGCCGCCACTCTCCGCATAGAAAGGAGTAGAATCCAAAACAATCTGGCCCGACTGGCCCTCTCCAATGTGATCAACAAATCCGCCATCTACAACAATTGCCATGACTTTCGATTGTTGAACGGTGTCATTATATCCAACAAATTCACTTTTAACCGTGTAATTGGAGAGCACTCCGCCCTGTACCTTCATACTTTCCGTTTCATGACGGGCTTCTCGGGCACGTTCCCGCTGTTCTTTCATGGCAGCATCAAAACCGTCACGGTCAACAGTAAGCCCGTGTTCTGATGCATAATCCTCCGTCAGGTCGAATGGGAAGCCGTATGTGTCATACAATTTAAACGCATCGGTACCGCTGATCTCCGTTTTGCCTTGCTCTTTGGCTTGGGAGCTTATATTCGCCAAAATATTCAATCCATCAGACAACGTCTTGTGGAACTGCTCTTCTTCCGTAGCGATTACCTTTTCAATAAACTCGCACTTCTCCAGCACTTCTGGGTAGTACACGCCCATGATGTCGCCAACCGTTTTAGTCAATGTGTACATAAACGGCTTATCAAGACCGATGACCTTTCCATAGCGAACAGCACGGCGGAGCAGACGGCGAATAACATAACCACGCCCCTCATTGGAAGGCATTACACCGTCACCCACTGCGAACGCAACCGTACGAATGTGGTCAGCAATGACTTTCAGGGCAAGGTCATATTCTGGATTCTCATTATATTTAATCCCGGCAAGCGCAGCCGTTTCCTGAATCAAAGGCTGGAACAGGTCGGTATCGAAATTTGACTCCACGTTCTGCAGAATCGATGCAAACCGTTCCAAACCAGCACCAGTATCAATATTTTTGTTCGGCAGCGGCGTATAACTGCCATCTTTGTTATGGTTAAATTGGGAGAACACAAGGTTCCATACTTCAAGATAACGTTCGTTCTCTCCACCTGGGTAAAGTTCTGGATCAGAAAAATCATTTCCGTAAGCTTCGCCGCGGTCATAAAAAATTTCCGTACAAGGTCCGCAAGGGCCCTCACCGATATCCCAAAAATTATCTTCCAGCTTAATGATACGGCTCTCTGGCAGGCCGATTTTCTCATTCCATAGTTTGAAGGCTTCTTCATCTTCAGGATACACGGTCACCGATAGGCGCTCCGGGTCAAAACCGATCCATTTTTTGTCCGTCAGGAACTCCCAAGCCCATGTGATGACTTCTTCCTTAAAGTAGTCCCCGATCGAGAAGTTACCCAGCATTTCAAAAAAAGTTTGGTGACGGCGCGTTTTTCCGATATTTTCAATATCATTGGTACGAATACATTTCTGAGAGTTCGCCAGACGAGGATTGTCCGGCTTCACCCGTCCATCGAAATAAGGTTTAAGTGGTGCCATTCCGGCATTGATCCACAGCAAAGATGGGTCATTATGTGGAACAAGGGATGCACTCGGCTCAATCTTATGTCCTTTTTCTGCAAAGAACTCCAACCATTTGGAGCGGATTTCACTAGCTTTCATTATTATAGCCTCCAGTTTCAATATTGTTCGGTCTTACTGTTAGTACAGTCCGAACACAAAAAAAGCCCCTGAATAAATATCAGGGACGATTGTCTCGCGGTACCACCCTGGTTATCACCTGTTTATGTCAAACACGAAAATGTATCGTCCTTGACTCATCAGGTGATCGCCTTGTATCAGCTTGATAACGGGCGCCACCCGGTGAGTTTGTCTCACACTCGGAAATCAGCTTTTCGGCTCGCGACGCTTTCAGGTTCTCACAGCCACCCGGAAATGTAATTCCGAAGGAACCTGTTCTCTGGGAAAGAAGCACCAGCCTACTTTATTTCCTCATCGATTTCAATTCATATGGACTCTAATATTTTCAAGTATATCGATGCCTAAACTATCTGTCAATGCATGTCAGGGTCAAGTAAATCAGTCACTTTTACGTCTTACGTAATAAGCGAAAAAATGCTGCAGTAATACCTTCATTACCGCGAAAACAGGGACCGCCAGAATGAGTCCTACCGTACCGGCAACCTGACCGCCAACAAGGAGGGCAAAAATGATCAACAGCGGATGTAAATGCAGCTTGCGTCCGACCACCTGAGGAGAAATGACGTTGCTCTCGAGCAGCTGGCAGATCATATTAATCGTCGCGACAAGTAGCACCATTTTCCAAGAAATCGTTGAAGCCATCAAGAGTGCAGGCGCCGCTCCCAGAAATGGACCCAGATAAGGCACAATGTTGAATATGGCAACAATGCTGGCGAACAGAAGCGCGTACGGCATTCCTATTACCATATAACCGATATATGCGAACACCCCAATGATGAGGCAGACCAGAAATTGTCCACGAATATAATTGCCGAGTGCGGTGTCAATTTCCTTAATCAGAGTAACGATAGCTTTCCTCCGGCTGCGGGGCAGATAGGATACCGCCGTCCGCTGGAACACCTCAAAATCTTTTAATATGTAAAAGATCAGGAAAGGAATGATAAACGCATTAAACAGCATGTTGATCGTAGTCCCGATATTGTCCATAAAACCCGATATCCCGTCAGCCAACCGTGTTTCCATATGAAAAAACCAACTGTTCATTCCCGTTCGGATACCAGGAGGCAGCAGCTTGCTGTCCAGATTCGTCATTAAACTTTGGGCATGCATCGTAAACTCAGGCAGATGTTCATTAAGCTCTTCGATCTGTCGGATCAACATCGGAATCATATTGATCAGAATAACGGCTAAACAGGTCAGGAAGACAGCATATATTAGAAGTACAGCGATACTCCTCGGAACCTTGCGATCTGACAGCATGCATACGATAGGATTCAGCACATAAGATATGATCATAGCAACCAGAAACGGGGCCAGCACTGCCTTCAAGAAACGGTAAATATCCAGAAACAACGGCCGCAAGAGCCACACAAAGTAGAGGGCGATAAGTCCGAGCAGCAGCCAGATCAAGAAACGGAACCACTTGTTCGCCGTCAGTTGTTCCACAGGGTAATCTCTCCTTTCGGACTAGCTTACCCTGTAAGTATATGTACGAGCTCCCTAAATTAATCTTACATTCTTGCTTAAACACAGCTTATACCGTCCCGAATTCAAAAAACTCCCGTCCTGCCAGTTGGCAGGAAGCGAGAGTCTCTTCCATTGCTCACTTATATGTACGCAAAATTAATTCGATGCATGCATATGTGGAGGGAATTCTTGCTGGAATTCTTCACCGAAAAATAAATCATCCAGCGAGCTAAGCGTACCGTCTTCCTCAACCTGGTAGACAGACATCTTCTCTCCATTGACTGTCAGTTCGATAAAGCAGCCCCAACAGTAAAATTGATGGGAACCAATCTTCCCGATATCCTTAGAACTACAATTTGGACATTTCATATACTTTCCTCACCCTATCCGTTCACAGAATTAATGGCTTTTTCCAGACGCTGTTCGCTCATCGGAGGTACCATGACAGCATTTTCCCCGATCGCCATTTCCGTTGTACAAGGCAGCCATTTGCGACCTTCAATTAAATCTGATACAAAACCGTCGGAAATTTCCAATCCTAGTATTGTATTGCCCTGTTCTTGCTCAAAATAAACATCAGAGATGCGTCCGAGCAAAACGCCGTCCTCTGTCAGTACCTGCATCTCTTTCAATTTCCGCCGGCCCAAAAGGTACGTAAACGGTATATCATCGGCACCCGTTTTTTGAACAGCCTTTTCACTTCGGATCATTACAGCGTCTTCTCCATAAGCTGCAATATCTTCCCATGAGACGGTTTTCACATGAGAGGAAAAAAGTGCTTTGCCTTCGAGCTCTAGCCCGGTGATTAACCAATTATTATCTAGTATAAAATCGTGGATTTTGCCAATTTCCTTGCCACTCTCCACGTCGAATACAGCCAGTCCAATCATTTCTTGGAGTTTCATGATGCACAGACACCTCCTCACCCTATAATCATTTGGAAAACGGACTTCGGTTAAAGCGCTATTGCCTGTTAAACCGTGACCGTCTTCAAAAGGATGAAATGGAAAAAATCATACCCCCTAATCCATGAAGGAGAAATCCCTTAGGATTTATTTACGCAGCCGTTTTAGGATGGTTCCAATTTTTTGAGCTGTGTACTCCATTTCTTGAGTAGTATTACCCAAACCAAAACTAAAACGAATCGCTGATCGTAAAACATTTTCAGAAAGATTCATTGCCTGAAGTACATGGGATATTTCGAGAGAGCCTGAAGTGCAGGCAGAGCCACTAGCTGCAGCAATTCCTTCCATATCCAAGTTCATTAGCAACGTCTCCGTACTGATTTCAGGAAAGCTGATATTTAAAATTTGAGGCATATAAAATTCAGGGTGTCCATTCACAACAAAGGCATCCTGTCCGATTTCATGACGAAGTTCTTCAATAAGCGTCTCACGTAGCTTGGTGTAATGTGCTCTCCGTTCATCCAGTCCTTGTACGGCCAATTGTACAGCTTTTGCAAACCCGGCTATACCGGCCATATTTTCTGTCCCAGCCCGCCGTTTTTTCTCCTGCAGTCCTCCGAACAGCCTTGGGGATAACGGAGTGCCCCGCTTCACAACAAGAGCACCGATCCCTTGAGGACCATTGATCTTATGGGCGGAGAAGCTCCATAGATCCACAGGAAATTCCTTGCAGGAAATATACTCGGAGCCCAGTGCTTGAACCGCGTCCGTATGAAAAAATATTCCTTTGCTGCGGGCAAGCTCACCAATCTCCCGGATCGGTTGAACGGTTCCTACTTCATTGTTGCCAAACATAATCGTAATCAGGACGGTATTGTCCCGAATTGCCCCGGCAATCTCCTCCACGGCAACGCGGCCTTCACTGTCTACAGGCACATAAGTGACCTCACAGCCTCTCTTCTCAAGCTCCTCACAAGTATGAAGCACCGCATGATGCTCAATCGCAGATGTAATAACATGTTTGCCCTGAAGCCCCAGCGCTTCCAGCGTACCGAAAATTGCCAAATTGTCACTCTCTGTCCCGCCAGCCGTAAACACCAGCTCGTCCGGCAAAGCCCCCAAAAGGGCCGCAATTTCATCTCGCGACCCGCTAACCTTTCTTTTAGCTTCTCTCCCGTAGGAATGAACACTAGAAGCATTGCCATATTGGCTTGTCATAACGCGCATCATCTCTTCCGCTACTTCCGGATGAACCGGTGATGAAGCGGCGTGGTCTAAATATATAGATTTCATCATTCGTCACCTAAATGTAGTACATCTTATTTGTATTTTCGCTAACTTTCATCATTGTTCATTCACCTTATTTTCTGCGGATTTTTCGTACCATATCATATATAAGTCACGTGCTCATTCGCCGTGATTCGCCGACTTTGTAATTTTTTACGTGATTTTTTGTTGAGACACCCCACAGCAAACCTGCTGCTGATAGGTACAAACTTTGCATCCTTTAGTATATTATTTTATATCCTTTCTTACAACGAAATTATCAATTTGAGAATAATGCTTTTGCATTTTTACTATGTCCACTAAATGGGGGCTTGACCGTCTGCTCCGCTAATCTTTCTGGCTAGTTGTATTTTCGATTTCTGGGCATTCGCCCAATTCATTTTGTAGGCATCAGCATAGAATGCTGTATAAATTAATTGGGAGGGAATTTTTTGAATAGTTATATGATGCCTCAGATGCCTCAGATGCCTCAGATGCCTCAGATGCCTCACATGCCTCATATGCACCACAAGCCACATATGCATCACATGCCACATATGCATCACAAGCCACATATGCATCACATGCCTCACGCTATCGTGGTCCATCCTGTAAATCCTTGCGTTGTTGAAGCTTTAATGTCCCTAATTGGAAATGTTGTTATTCTGGAAACCACACGTGGTAGAATCGACGGATGTGTCCTCGATGTCAAACAAGACCATGTTGTTCTTGAACAAAGAAATAAGAAGTTTCTTGTCCGTATTGCCGAAATCGTTTGGATAATGCCAGAATAATTTGCGAATCAAAGGAGCTGTGAATGCAGCTCTTTTTTTGCTTTTTAAAGAAACCCAATCGGCATATAAATTTGTGATACAGATAAAAAAAATCGAGGAAGTAATGAAGTTTCATGGAGCATTTTAGGAGATGAAGGAAGAATGGTAAGTTTTAAAAAAATTCCCGCCAATAATCAACAAGGATATAAGTGGATAACGCCTCATATACTACGTCATACTCATGTAACCGAAAAGATGCAACAGAACGCAGATCAAAAAATTAAAAATCATTACGCTGACATCTTTAAATTCATCTTTTTACAGGAGTAGATGCAAGAAATGTGATTTATATGTGATTTTATCAAGGGATATCATAAAATAAAATCAGATATCCCTTGATACACATGGGTTAATTGATCGATCAGCCGATTTTAAAATTAAATGTAGAACATGTAATTGTCCGCAGCGGACTGTTCCTGGTAGTTGATCAGATTATCAAGGGTAGTGGAATCAAGCACCTCAGCGATGCTATCGCGGATTCGCAGCCACAGATCACGTTTGGCCGGATCATCTTCTTCCGTAAAATCCACAGGAGAAATCGGCCCCTCCAATACACGGATCACATCACCCGCCGTAATACTAACAGGCTCGCGTGACAGAATATAGCCGCCATAGGCTCCACGAATACTCTTTACCAAGCCCGCATTGCGAAGCGGGGCAATTAACTGTTCCAAATAATGCTCTGACAATTGATTTTTCTCAGCTATGCTTTTAAGGGAAGTCGGTCCTTCACCAAATCTGGCGGCCAACTCCATCATAATAGTCAATCCGTACCTTCCTTTAGTTGAAATCTTCAAAGGTGACACCTCTCTCGAAATTAGTATATATGATATTTCTCATCTGTTTTGTTGGTTTGAGGCGGAAATTGGGCTGTAATATTACGGATATGTCGCATAATCTCTCTATTCCGATCAATCCCCTGTGCATATGGTAACATAACCACACCCCCTATGGGTAATAATCCATTGCTATTTTTTAAAAATGTTCTCCTGGAGTGGACAAAACCGGGCGTGTGAAGTAAGCCAGGTTGTGATAAAATACGTCCATGGGCACAATTCAATACGAAAATGGTGATAACGATGTCAAAAGATAAACAAAACACCCGTATCGTTGTCGGCATGTCCGGGGGAGTCGATTCCTCCGTAACAGCACTGCTACTGAAACAGCAGGGTTATGAAGTGATCGGCATCTTTATGAAAAACTGGGACGACACCGATGAACTCGGCTACTGCACGGCCGAAGCGGACGCAGAAGATGTCCGCCGTGTATGTGAGCAACTCGATATCCCTTACTATACCGTCAATTTTGAAAAGGAATACTTTGATAAAGTATTTTCCTATTTTCTTGATGAATATAAGGCTGGTAGAACACCGAATCCGGATGTGATGTGCAACCGGGAAATTAAATTCGGTGAATTTTTAAACAAGGCTCTGGATCTTGGGGCCGATTATGTAGCCACAGGACACTATGCCCGTGTTGTGAAGGAAGACGGCAAATTCCGTCTACTTCGGGGTGTGGACAACAACAAAGACCAAACCTACTTTCTGAACGCGCTGAATCAGGAGCAACTATCCAAGACGATGTTCCCGATCGGGCATCTGCCTAAGCCGGAAGTCCGCCGTCTTGCTGAGGAAGCCGGTCTTTATACGGCCAAGAAGAAAGATAGCACCGGTGTTTGCTTTATCGGCGAGCGTAATTTCAAAGAATTCCTAGGCCACTATCTTCCGGCACAAGGCGGGGATATGGTGGATGTTGTTACAGGTGAAGTCAAAGGCCATCACGACGGCTTAATGTATTATACCCTTGGACAGCGCCAAGGACTCGGCATAGGTGGTTCAGGTTCCGGTGAGCCATGGTTTGTTGCCGATAAAGATTTGCAATCCAATGTACTCTATGTTGTACAGGGTGATCATCCGAGTCTCTATTCCACCGGCTTAATCGCCTCTGGAATCAACTGGATTGCGGGTGAAGAAGCTATGCCCAATGATTCCTTCACCTGCATGGCCAAATTCCGCTACCGTCAGCCGGATCAGCAGGTCACCGTTACTCCAAGAGAAGACGGAACGCTTCATGTAGCTTTCAATCAACCACAAAAAGCTATTACACCCGGACAAGCCGTTGTGTTCTACCAAGGTGAGGAATGTCTCGGTGGTGGAACGATCGAATACGCTGAGAAAGTCCCCTATTAAGGGTAAATGGCGCAGCCTGCCGGATCTCGGGGAAATAGAGAGGAAATGTGTTTCCTTATAGGGACAATGACTGAATAATAAACAAGAGCAAGCAAGAGAAGCCAGGCGAGTACTCATGCCGGGGCCGAATCCTGCTTGCTTTTGCTGTTCCAACGTTTGGCACTGGCGGTTGCTGGAAGAGGACTCTTGCTACAGACGGCTCCCGTTCCCGATGATTTGGGCTGTGGTTGGATTGTTATACTGCTGAGTCCATTCCTCCGAACCTACGCGTTCCTGCTGTGGATACTCAAAACCGAGGCATGCCGAGAACGATCGCTAGGGCTTGACAGCCAAGCAATAGTTAACGTTGTCGAATGCCGTTATTTGATGAGCGGGTTGACTGTAGTTATAGGCCTGAAACAGCTGAGCGGTAATCTCGGGCGGGGTTAGATGCTCGTAGATCAGCAGATTGGCCTCTTCCAGCAATTGCTCCAGTTCCGTGTAGGAATAGCCTGCCTGCATGGGTTCACCCGCACTCATGGCCATCATTACTTGCTTCTGCGCCCGTTCGCCCGCCTGCGAAGTGAGCGTAAGCTCATCGGGATAATCAAAGACAAAGCTGCTGCCGCTTGGGACCAGCAGGGATATGGACGACAATAGCTGCTTGAATACCTGCTTCGGCAAATAATAGCTGATTCCGAGCAAGCTACTGAAGCTGATTCGTTGTCGATCAAATTCCGGGCAGGCTGTTAAACGGCTTACCCAGTCCTCTTTAAAAAAATCAGCAGTAACGCAGTGCAGATTTGCCGGCTTGGCCAATGGAAGAACGGATACACGCCTTTTTTTATCTGCTACCGTAACGGGATGATCGATCTCAAAAATTCGCAGCTTCGCAGCCCACTCCGGCTGGCGAAAGGCGAAGGTGTCGTAGCCAGCGGCAAAGATCAAATACTGCTCGGCTCCTAAGCTGGCGGCAACGGCGAGCGATTGTTCGGCAAATGCTGCTCTCCCAAGTGGAGAAGGAGATAGTTGATAATCGACGACCTCGCGCAACGCCTGCTCCTGTGAGCCAACAAACGAAGGTCGGAAGAAGGATATGGCCTGAGACATGCTGCAGGCTATCTCCTCGTATTCCTGATCGGTTAGCAGCTGAATGGCGATTGGATCATCAAAAATTTTCAGTTGATTATGCTTGGCGTGATACGCCCGTGAGAACGCGCTGACAAGAGCGGTCAGGCTTTTCTTTTCCATCATGGATCACCTCTTATCCGTTGTAGCACAGCAAGATTGAGCAGGATAAGACTTGATTTTTATGTAAATTTATGGTATAATAAACGTGTTGAAAATATAAAGTTCACATTGTCGCCTTATTTGAAGGGCGATTTTTTTGTTTATCCCACAATATATTGGATCAGCTATTCGGTAATCCGGCGCATCCGGCTTCCTTCAGATTCCGGCTCACGACGGACAGCTTTGCCCTTAGCTACGGTAGGCGCTCGCCAGCCCCTTTTCGGGACTTTCACCCTAAAGATGACGCCCATGCTGGGCGTACATTGAAAAAGCCCACGTGTAATAATGACACGTGAGCTGTGGCTGTAAATTCACCGGTTCTACTTGATGAATATCATAAATATCGAGAAATGATGCGAACTAATTTCGCAGGTAGCTCATTCAGATTGGTAATATCCAGAAATCTTTCGCCTCCATAGATCTGACTAATGACATCTTTGTCTTGACCGATGGCTGCTGCCAGAAATTTTATACCTTTTCTTTCGTATTCGGCTATCGTCTGCTGCATGTCTTGAATGGCAAGACTTCCGGTATAGTCTTCCATGGCTTTGGGCTGACCGTCGCTTATGCTAATTAACAGCTTGGTTTGTTTCGGGGAAGCAGCTAACCGTTCTGCCATAATTCTTAGAGCCATTCCATCTCGATTATTACTTCTGGCACGAATGCCCATTAGTCTGAACCGATCACGGAAATCCGTTTTATCATAATCAGCATAAGCGAAGATGGACATCTGTTCCAATCGGGAAACATCAGCAGTATCCCCATAGATTAGAATCGGAATATCGCAAATTTGACAAAATTCATAAACCGCTATAACCGCTCGTTTGGCCGCTTCCAATCTTCCGAAAGCAGCCATCGATGCTGATTCATCCACCCTTAAACCGACCACAAGACCAGGGGTTTCCGTCGGGGGACGTTTCTTGGCAAAATACCTGAAATCACGGTAGGCCACGCTGTCTGCCTGAAATTTAGAACCATAGTAATGGTTCCTGGCAAATTCCGCGGTTACCTCATGCTGTAACAGCGGTAGCGTTTTTCTGGCAATTTCACGTACGACGGGCATAAGCCCCCTACTCAGACTTAAATATTCCTCCTGATGGTTCGGATCGTATTCAGGACGGTGAACAATCAGCTTAACAGCCTGATGAATAGAATCGGACACGATTTCCCTGGAGACCCGATTCAGCTTTTTACGGAAGTCCCTTTCCTTTTGCTTCTCCTTCTCCGACATGGGTTCAGGATTGGCCATATGATACCTCGGTGATCCATCCTCGCCCGAATCCGTACTCTCCATATCCGCGGAATCAACTGAATGGATGGATGTGCTGTCGTCGCTTTCAGCGGACTTTTTTAACAGGATACCATCTTCCTCAGCTAGCTTATCATGAATCGAATCCATGTCTATACTACTTTCCCCTGTTGTGATCTCCACTGCGTCTAAATTTCGTTTTTTTTTAATTCAACCGGGACTTCATCTAAAATTTCCAACAAACCTTGGTCTTTCAACGCATCTTCCAGCAGTTTGATTTCTTCCGAATCGGTTGTTATCTTGTAGATCACTTTATGATAAAGGGATTCTCTTGCAGAAGCCCCCTGAGCAACGGCATCCGCCCAATAGAAATAGGAACGCATACCGGCCACACCTTTAATGGCATTTGCCCGAGCTGTTTGGTCCAATAGAATAATGATGTTTGCCAGAACGTCCAGCATTTCATCATTTCCGTAGCCGATTTTGGCCATTGCGCGCTCAATCATAATCTCCTTGGTCGGCAGATCCATCTTCTCCGTATGCTGAACCCTGTCACGCAGCGCCTCGTTAAGCGGTCGAGAACCCGCATAACTGCGGTTTGCCGTAATCACCGCTATAAAGTCCGGATGCCTGTGCACGATTTCCGTTGGAAGATTAAGACTGCCATCCAGCTCCAATGCAGAATTCAGTGCCATCAATACGGCAGCATCTCGAATCACGTTTGGTTCCTGAATTTCCAGCAGATAGCCTTTTTGAAAGGCCCTGACGATCTCGGAAGCGTAAAAACGATACTCAACAGCTTCATCCTGAGCGTTATCCGCAGCCAGTTCCAATAATTGTTTCATTTTTGAGGAAGCCATTTCCTGTGTAATCCCCAATGCGTCCATCAAAATTTCAGTTGTGCTTTGAAAACCATCGCTTTCATATAATGCTTTAAAAACTGTTTGCTCCACGGGCTCTAATTTCTCTAATCGTTCAGAAGAAATCACCGGCAAAATAGCGCCAATAATATCCGATTTATCCATATCCGCAAAACAGGTCACTTTCGTATAGGGCAGCCCGAAATTGGATGATAATGCTTTTGCTAATTGTGTTTTACCAGAACCAGCATCACCTTCTAACAGAATATTGGCAATTTTCATTTCCCCGCGATTCCAGTTGCGCTTTACTTCTTTACTAATGCGCCGTTCTTCTTCGCTGGCCTTATGAGATATTGGCTTTTTCCAAACAAGCTTTTTTTCTGCATCCGTCAATTGTCTTGCAGATGTCAAATAATATTCTTCATGTTCAGTCATTTATTTCTCCTCCTTATCCGTCATGATGCTGGGACCTCTCTTTCGCTTTACTTCTTTTCTCAACAACAATAGGGAGCAGCAAAAGCGCACCGATAATCACAAAAACACCACTCACCACAAATACCTCCAGCAGGGAAAATGTATCCTTTAAATAGCCGGATATAAACATGCCAATCACCATCATTCCCATAAAAACAGGCATGATCGCTCCGGATACCCGGCCAATAAATGCCCCTTCTGTGTTCCGCATAATAAGCGTCTGGATCCCGCCTTGAATACAAGGGTAAAACAAACCACTGATCACCAAAAGAATAATTGTCAGCCAAATTAACGTTGACGCGCCCATTCCAATCGTACAGACGGCATTGACAAGCAAACCTACCAGGAGCAACAGCTGTGGCTTCACCTTTTTGGCTATCGCTATTATGGCAGCTCCGCCTACCAACATGGCTGCCCCATTTGCCATAACCAACCACTGCAGAAATTGTTTGTCCTGTCCCAAATTCTCAATGACAAGGAAGATCTGAAGCGGCTGAGTCAGTCCTGATGCCAATCCAACAGCCGAGAAAGTCAAACTAAGTGTTCTTAAGGTTTTATTGGACCCGATATAGCGTAGGCCGTCCGTCAACTCCTTTAAGAAGCCGCCGGTATCCCCTGACTTCGGTTCCTTCGCATCACGGGGAAGGGACGATAATACAAGGGAAGACCCTAGGAACATAGAAGTTGTGAGGATCAGAGATACGTTAATACCAAACTGTATAAAAATAAACGTGCCGATGACCGGACCCAAAACCATAAACACAGCAACAAGAGTCTGGGACATCGCCATTACGCCCTGCAGTTGTTCAGCTGGCACATGCCGTTTGTACAATTTCATAGCCGAAGGCTGAGAAAATTGAGACAGGCTGGCAGAAACAAATGATCCGATGAGAAGCGCAATCCATTCACCATTCATGACCGCAAGCAGCACAGCCCCAACGGACAAACCAGATAACAAATCGCTCCATACCATTGTTCTCTTCGGCCGCCATCGGTCGGCAAAGGTCCCACCAATAAGGCCGAATAGAAAGATCGGTGCAAATTCCGCAACCGAAATCAGGGATACATCAACCGGATTATTATTTGTCAATTCGGTAACATAAAGAAGGACAGCATAATTCCGGATCCAAATTCCCAACTGCAACAGCACCCGGGAGAGGATAATTGTTCGAACATACCGATTGGAAAACATTTTAATATCCCAAATCCTTTAATGTTCTTGATAATGTTCGCAGACGCTCTCCAATCATCTCACCGTTATCGCTCAATGCTTCGTTGAACTGCTTGATATCCTCATTAATCTCATCATTATCCGTACAAACGGCCACCGTCATGGCATTCCCTTGCAGTCCAATCCGATCGAGCACAGGATTCTGCGGATCATATAAATGTTCGTATCTATAGGCCTCAGTAAAATGCGTCAAAGCACTGCAAAAGAGAATGGACAAATCCAGAATTCGATGGATAGGTATCTCTTCCGATTGTCCGGACCCTTGTTCCTCTGTGTTTCTCCATATTTTGGCGGCAACATTAGCCTTACCTTCTCCGTTCCACTGGGTCAATCCCAAAGATAGAGCTTTTACATCTGTGTTGTTAGCGAATCGCCCATCCACATCCCCATAGTTTTCCGAAATAATAACAGGTTTATGATTCGTAGAAGCAGGTATTTTCATAGTTTCTCCTCTTTTCATTTATTGAATCCAAAACAACACTACAGCATAAATCACAAACAAAACAAATGTAGGTCTATTTATATAATAGACAAAACTTGTTTTGTTGTAAATAGTTGCGGCGTAGAAAGTGTTCCGTCCTACAAGCGTATTCGAAAAAGCGCTCAAAGTTGTTTGGATTTTGTAGACCAGTTGTAGTTGGTAGCTTGATTAAAATCAATAAAAAAGAAGTATTTCCATGTTTAGGAGATACTTCTTTAAATTAATTCAAAACAATTTAGCCCTTGGATAAGCGGAGCTTACTTCCGTTTTTTTGTTGCGGACAATTCTGTTTCTTTAGGCTGAGTAAAGAGAAAAATAAAGCTTGCTACGGACACACCCAAAATGAAAGCAATCCCCTTTGGTGTTTTACTCGTTGATGATTCGGTTAATGCCATATCCATCAACCTTTCTTATTTTTATGTTTTAAGAACTTTCTAAAATCAGATGCATATCCGGGGACGTTTTTTGCTTCTGTTTTATCCCCTCCAAACAAAGGTCCCCCCACCACGATGCTAAACCTCCCTGAAGTAAAGTAAGTGCCTTGTATATTAATCGAATCACTGAGCAGAAAAACGACTACCAAAATATCCAGGATATCGATGACGAGATTCCCTGTTTTGGTCTTGCTTTCAGTATGAAATCCCCCGGTTATTGGCCCAGACAAAGATAAAGAGAAGGCGCCACCCGTTTGAAGAAAAACTCCTGTAATCGTAACTTGTCCATTAAGAAGCAAGGTTGCTGTGATGAGATCGAGACTTCGGAGTACTGAACTCCATTTATTCTTCTTATTTCGTCTGTTCAATCACTATCACCAGCCTTCTCCTGCGTGGCACAAAGAGTTAGTTAGTTTATGTTATGCAGAAACTATGAATCATGTTCTAGACTAAAAAACTAGCGAAAATAACTATGTGAGGTCCCATTGGATGTTTGGATACCGCGGTCCGGCCCATGTCGAACTGCGAGGTCGTGTTAATCATTAAAAAAGGCAGCCGATTCAATTCATCGACTGCCTCTAGTATTTACTGATTCTCAGCTATAAATTAATGAAATTGTGCAGCATGCAGTCTGGCAAAGATCCCGTCCTGATTAATTAATTCTTGATGGTTGCCTTCTTCTGCGATGCCTTCGTTCGTTACGACATAGATACGATCCGCTTTTTTAATCGTAGATAAACGATGGGCGATAATGATTGTCGTCCGATTTACTGCTAATTCAGACAACGCCTCCTGAATGATCATCTCCGTCTCGGTATCCAGCGCAGAAGTGGCTTCATCCAGGATCAAGATCGTCGGATTCTTTAAGAACGTTCTGGCGATGGAAATCCTTTGTTTCTGTCCACCAGATAGCTTCAACCCTCTCTCACCGATCTGAGTATCGAGTCCATCCGGCAGTTGCCTGATCATCTCGGTTAAGTTGGCTTTATGCGCAGCTTCCAGGATTTCTTCTTCAGTCGCGCTTAGCTTGCCATAAGCAATATTCTCCCTTAACGTACCAGTAAACAAGAAAACATCCTGCTGTACCATTCCGATCTGTGCTCGCAAAGATTCTTTGGTCATCTCGCGCACATCGATCCCGTCTATCGTGAGGCTTCCCCCAGTTACGTCATAGAATCTCGGAATCAGCTGCGAGATCGTGGTTTTTCCAGCCCCGGAAGGTCCGACGAAGGCTACGGTTTCTCCTGCATTTACTTCGAAAGATATGGAATCCAGCACGTTCTGTTTATCATTGTAAGCGAAGCTGACGTTATCGAACCGGATATCGCCCCGTAGGGAGGATACAGCCTTGGCGTTTTTGGCATTTTGCACGTCCGGCTCGAGGTCCATCATTTCCGTGAACCGTTTGAAGCCGGCCATTCCTTTCGGATACATCTCCATCAGCGCCGCGATCTTATCGACGGGCTTAAAGAGAATGTTGACGTATAAAATGAAGGCGACCAGTTCCCCATTCGTAAGCGTTCCTTGGTATACCATCCATGCGCCATAGATCAATACGAGCAACGTTATTAAACGCGTGAGAATGTAGACGCCTGACAAACTGAATGACATGACCTTGTAACCTTGAAGTTTGGCCGATCTGAACTTAAGATTGTTTTTGGTGAACAGTGAAACCTCGTGCTTTTCGTTCGTAAAAGATTGCACAACTCGAACACCAGATACGCTGTCTTCCACGCGTGCGTTAACTTCCGCCACTTCCGCATACATTCTCTTCCAAGCTTTATTCATCCTCATATTCGTGAACAGAATCAATATTAACAGGAACGGGAAGATGAAGATTGAGATCAGAGCCAATTGAACATTAATTTGCAGCATGATGAAGAAGGAACCGAAGAATGTCATAATGGCAATGAATAAATCCTCCGGACCATGGTGCGCCAATTCGCCGATATCCATCAGATCGTTCGTAATCCGGCTCATGAGATGCCCTGTCTTGCGATCATTATAGAACTTGAAGGATTGACGCTGATACTGCTGAAATAGCTCTTGTCTCATATCGGTCTCGATATTAATGCCAAGCTTGTGCCCCCAATAATTGACGACATACTGCATGAACGTGCTTAGTATGTAAAAGAGCAGCAGACTGATACTGACCGTTATGATCATCGACCAATTCCCGGTGGGTAAAAGCTTATCGATAAAAGATTGAACAGCTACGGGAAACGCCAATTCCAGGATCGCGACAAAGACGGCGCAAGTAAAATCAATAATAAATAACCTTCGATGCGGACGATAATACGAGAAAAACCTTCTAAGCATTCTTTTCCTCTCTCCTAAACATACATTTTCTTAACATGATGGACATGACGCAGTGTTGTTACGCTCCTTCCCCTTAGGGCATCTATATTGTATTGAATCATAGGCAGAATAAATTACAATACCATTTAATATTAATGATAATGATTGTCATTATCAAGATGAAATTGCGAAATTTTCAACTAACTCCCTATGGAGACTTCTTTTCTGTGAAATCTATACGGCAGCCAGTTATTACGATAAAAGCAATTACATTTGAGACCACAATTTTCGCCCTTTCTATCCTGTCTAGTCCATAATGGAATACAATTCGTTATCATGTTACCATATATCGCCTCCATCTTTTGTTCCAAAATAGTCAAATTTAGTGTAAAAGAAAAAAAGCCGCGAATGTCGCAAGCTTCAAGGTTTTCCATACATGATCCGAAAGCCAACAAGCTGACCCCGATTAGATCCGGTGTCAGCTTGTGAGCTTCCTGTGTAATGCTTACGTTTTTTGAGTTGACAGACGTATATCCGGCATACCTATGGCAAAATCGTTATTCTTCCAGTAATAACGCCCTTCTCATCTCTATAGAATTGAAGCGCTCTATACTCAGCTCCATCCCCGCTGAAATGGACACTCTCGGAATATCCTGTCTGCCCTTCCAAGAACAACTGCTGAACGGGAATTGTCACGCTCCAATCGTTATACTCATAAAAAATGTTGCCTCCTTCCTTCAGCGTCACTTCTATGACGGATTCGGGAATGAGCGTGCCCTCGGGTATTTTCCTTTTCATATCTTCGATTTCATCCGCCAATTCCGATTCAGTCTTGTCACTGGGTATAGCGGAAGATGTTGCAGGTTCCTCCGTCAATTCACGAAGATAAGCATCCGCCTTGGCACGGTCCGCCTTGGTTGGGTCCAAAGACAGATCAAACAAAAGGGCGGCTCCCTCATAGTCAGCTTTGGGAAGAATACTGCCTGTGTTTTCTTGAAAAGCAAAGGCATCATTGCTATAGAAACTTGTACCGCTGGCTATCGCCAGATACACTCCTCTGTCCGCGAACATTTCTATATCGTCGCATTCGATCAACCTGTACATAATGCCATCAGCCACAAATTCACTGTAGCCGCCATTCATCGTCACGATATTAACTGCCCAAGGCTTCTGACCTTTAATAAGCGGTGAAACAAAAAACGCTTCCTTACCATATTCCGGATCCGCCGTCGACGGCATGGCAGAACCATCTTGTCTCGCGATGGAAACGACGGCATAAGTTCGGTCGGCATTGAAGCCCTCCGCACCATTCGCCAATTCCTTGAGTCCCGCTCCTGAAACGATTCCATGGAGGGTAAAACGGTAGTCTTTGGCATCAGCAGACTGGTTGATTTCGATCGCATCACGGCTATCAAAGGCTTGGGCCAACTTCGTCTCTTTCAAATGCTCTGCTACTTGGTTGGCGTTGAATAATTGCGCAGCTGCAAAAGCCGTCATGGACAGGGCGAGCGTGACTGAAGCAACTACTATCCCGACGGTAAGCTTTTTTCGTTTAGCGTGTCTCATTCTTCCTCTCTCCTTATATTTACGGATGATGGCTTGGTTCAGAATCTCTTCCGGCTCCTTCTCGGAAGCCAGAGCATTTTTTAGCAGATAGTCCCACTCCTCGGATTCCTTCATCTGATTCAACCTCCAATTGCTTTTTCATGGCTTTACGCGCTAAAAATAGTCTGCTTTTTACGGTTCCCTTGGGAATCTTCAGCATCTCCGCAATTTCTTCAACGGACATGTCTGCGGTATAGTACAAATAAAGCGGAATTCTCAACCTATCGTTCAGGTTGTCTGCGGCTGCACGGATAATGCGGCTGAGCTCGCCGGATAGCGCCGCTTCCTCCGGTTTCCCAGCTTCTACTCCACCGCAAAACTTGTCCACAGCCTCTTTGAACTCAACGCTGGGCATTATCCTTTGTCTCCGGGCCCATTTCCGGCGATGGTTTTTGTGCAAGCGGATGGCAATAGAGATCAGATATGACTTCGGATTGTGATTGGCATCCAATTTGTGGAGCATCTCCATCGCCTTTAGAAACGTTTCCTGATACAGATCATCCGCATCCGCTTTATTTCCGGCTAAGCGGTAACAAAACCCGTATACGGCTTTTCCGTACATATCCACAAGATTGCTGAATTCATCGATATCCAATGAGGTTCTCCTTTCCGAATGATCATTCAACTATACATTGTCATCACCTTGCACTTGGTTCACAAATTGAATTAAAACGATAAAAATTATCCTATTTCGAGCATAAGTTATTGACCACCCGGTGACCATAAGTAATTGATAACCGAAAAAAACACCGGTAATCCCGGTGTTTCAATGCATCAACATACGAAAGAGGCATGCCCCTTACAGGTTCTAGTAACCTGAAGGGCATGCCTCTTTATTGTTTTCAGACCTTTTCATCATAGGGAAACTTCCACCACGCAGCCTTTCTCCACACTTGAAGCAACATTTACCAGACGCTGATTCCGGCTTCCACGAAATGATAATGAAGTATCTCTCTCCCGTTGTATAAACTTACCGTCAACAATAACATCACACAGAAGCGCCAGCTGCCTTAGCTTCGGCTGTCTCATAACCGCCTCAAAGGTAAAACCTGTATAAGCCCATACATTTTTATCAGGACAGCACTCCCGGAAGTCAGACAGAAAACTAATGCATTCCTCCGCTGAGAAAAAGGGATCTCCACCGCACAACGTAACTCCTTCCAGCAAAGGATTACATGCAATTTCCTCTAGAATTCGAGTTTTCAACTCATCAGTGAAGGGTTCCCCAGCTTCAAAATCCCATGAAGCCGTATTGAAGCACCCGGCACAAGCATGACGGCAGCCGCTGACAAACAGAACGGCACGGACTCCTTGGCCTTCATTAATGCTTTCCGGTATATAGCCGCATATGTTCATCGGTGTTTAACCCGATCCTTAACTTCAGCCTGTTTGGCTGAATTGAATCGCTCCGTATAGTTGCCCGTTAAATAACCTGTTACTCTGCGTAGACGATGGAACAGCACCTTGTCCTCCTCGACCCCGCATTCTGGGCAAGATGCACCGATAATTCCTTCGTAATCACAGACAGGACACCGATCCAATGGATGATTAACGGAAAAATAACCAATGTCTTGTTTAAGCGCAAATTGGACTATATTCCGGAATGCAGCCGTATTTTGCCGTGCGTTGCCGTCAAGCTCTACATACGAGATCGCACCCGCATTACACAGCTTATGGAATGGTGCTTCCCATTGAACCTTCTGAAAAGCAGCGGCTGGATGATACACGGGAATATGAAATGAATTCGTATAGTACTCCCGATCGGTTACACCCGGTATACTGCCAAATGTGGTTCGGTCCAGCTTTGTGAATTTTCCGGACAGCCCTTCTGCTGGAGTGGCAAAAAGCGTGATGTTCAAATCATACTGCTCGCTCATGGCATCACAGTAAGCACGCATCCTTCCAACGATATCGAGCGCCATCTTTCTAACCATCTCGTCTTCGCCATGATGTTGTCCTGTTAAAGCTTTCAAACACTCCGCAAGACCAATAAAACCAAGTGCCAACGATCCGTGTTTTATAAGTTCTGCGACCGCATCGTCTGGGGCAAGCTTCTCCCCACCTTCCCAGACCCCCTCGCGCATCATAAAATCCGAAGCCTTTGCCGGCTGCTTGGCTTGAATTTCATACCGGTGGATCAATCCTTCCACTGCAATCTTCATATAACGTTCCAAACTTTCGAAAAACCCGCTCATATCTGGATCTTGTCGCTTATCCATTACTATGCCATGCTCAATCCCAAGCCGTACGAGGTTGATCGTGTTAAAAGACAAATTCCCTTTCCCACTCAACCGATTTCTGCCGAAACGGTCCGAAATTGTTCGTGTACGGCACCCCATAGTCGCAATGATCGTATCTGGATCTTCCGGTCGGTAATAGGGAAGATTGAACGACGCGTCTACATTTACAAAATTTGGATATAATCGGCGACTGGAGCACTCTACCGCTTTTAGGAACAGATCGTAGTTCGGATCACCTTCCGCCTGATTAATCCCGTTTTTACATTGAAAAATATGCTGCGGGAATATCGGTGTCTCTCCACGTCCAAGTCCTCTCATTGTAGCGTCAAGAAGTGCATGAGAAACTAATCTTCCCTCTGTAGAAGTGCACATCCCGTAATTTAACGAGGTAAACGGAATTTGCCCCCCAGCCCGACTGCTCATCGTGTTCAAATTATGGATCAGAGATTCCGCGGCTTGCTTGGTCTCGTTTATAGTCTCTGCATATGCAAACTTATATGTATGAGGATAAATCTCTTCAAGCGAGTGGTTATCCATATGCAGCTCCAAGTCCGAAATGTCTTTTCCTAAGTTCATGTCGCCTTCACTGAAATAAGAAAGCCCTTTTCGAAAATGCTTACGGAAGGACTTACCCACGTAAGGCGCCAAATCCCAATCTATCTTATTGCCAGATACCCCGCCGAACTGACTGTTCTGCTGAGACTGAAATATGATGGCTACCAGTGCCATAGCGGTCATGATGCTTTGTGGAGGACGGACCGAACCGTTCCCCGTATTAAAGCCATTTGCCAGCAGCCGATCAAATGGAATGAAAATGCAATTGGTCGTTCCGAGTGCATATTGATCTAAGTCATGTACATATACATATCCGTTTTTTACAGCCTCGTTCAACGGTTTTGGCAGCATAAAACTGGTCGCCATCCACTTGGCATATTCCGATCCGATCCGGCTCATTTTCCCACTGAAAGATTCACCGTTCAAATTGGCATTTTCCCGAAGCAGATCCAGATCTTTAACACCGATAACGTTGGTGCTGATCTTGTACAGCTCTCCGCGCATTATACGTTCTCTGTCACGTGCCTCACGGTACTCTGTATAAGCTTCAGCTGTTTGCTTATAACCGGTTTCATTCAAAAAATGTATGACAAGGTCTTGTATTTCTTCCACAGACATTTGCTCCAAGCCAACCGTCTCAGCTTCTACCAATGTACCGATCCGGGACGATGCCTCATATCTGGAAGTTCCTTCAGTAGCCTGAAAAGCTTTATTCACCGCACTCATAATCCGTGTAACTTCAAACGTCACACATGTTCCATCCCTCTTGATTACCTTCATTACGAATTCCTCCTATGGCAAATACCTTTACAGGCGTATTAACCAACCCCTCACGGTGTGCGGTACGATCGAAGTGGACAATAAAAAAGCATGCTGCCGCAAATCGGCGGAATACATGCTTCATAAAGAACCGTTTAATCCAGTCAAGTAGAAACGGACCAGACAACCCTTCCATTCGAAACACTTCCTATCAACCGTAGGCACACCGTGTTGTCATAATGGCAGGTATCTGGCTTCAGTTCACGAACTGGCGGAGTTAACGAGATTGTTTCTTATGTTCGCCTCAAGAAACTGTTACAGTGGCGGGACCGCTCCGGATTTTCACCGGATTCCCTTTTAAGACCGGAGTGATCCGATCGACCATTAAGCACTATATATAGTTGTCATATCAAAGAATATAACAACATATAGATTTTAACTGTAACATTTATCATAGGCGAAACTCCCAGATCGTGGTGCAGCGTGACATGGCGGTCAGCCACAAGATTTTAATTGGTTTCTGTCGGCATTGGGGTAGGAGTCGGTTTCGCGTAACCCGTCTTATACTTTTCATCGATTGTGTTGCGGATTTCAGTCAAGCTTTTTCCTTCACTGTCCATCTTGGCTGATTCTACTGCGATTTCCAGACAAACACCACAGCGTGTGCCGTGATCATCCCACACAATGCTGCCGTCTTCTTTAACTTCATTAATGAAGCAGTTCAGATTACTCTTGTGCCCTGCACTTTCACCGCAGCCACAGTAGCATGGAATCCAGGTAAGCACATCTTTTTCCTGGGCTGCGAGTGCATAAATAGTGCGCATCTCATCGCTTTTACCATCCAAGAACGTTGGCAGCTCCTTCGCAGAGGCTCTAGCTTCTTGAAGATCTCCATTAGCAAGCTTGTTTTGTGAATCATGTTCGTGAACCGTTTCAGTTCCTTGCATGCTCTCTTCCGGCTCTTGTACCTTCTCAGCACCGCAACCACCCAGCACTAGACCTGCAGACAGCATCAATACTGTAAATTTACATTTGTACATTATTTATTTCCTCCCCATAATGGCCACACAACAAGTTCTAAACCTGAGCCGCTATATAGAGTCCTGTCCATGCCCCTGCAAGACCCAGCATAACCGATATGAGCACATATAAGAATGCTTGTATGTATTGCTTGTTTCCTGCCAAAGTGACCGCTTCATAACCAAAGGTTGAAAATGTGGTAAACGCCCCACAAAAGCCGGTTCCGAGCATTCTGTAAACAGCTTCAGGAAGATGGTCCGCATAACCGGCAAGAAGTCCAAGTATGATGGAACCGGCCAAATTTACGAGAAGCGTAGCCCACGGGAATGTCCCCTGTGCTTTTTTTCCAAGCCAAATACCAACGCAATAACGGGAAACCGCTCCGGCTATCCCGCCTAATCCTATCCACAAAATCACACTGCCGCACCTTCTTGCTTCGAAGACATCTTCCGTCCCAGCCAAACACCGATACAGGACATGAGCAGACCGCCAACAACACTTAAGACTACATAGATCACGGCGACTACGTTCTGACCGTTACCGATTAACCTGACTGTATCCACTGTAAAGGTTGAGAATGTCGTAAACGCCCCCGTAAACCCGGTACCGATGAGCAGACGAACCTGTGTTGAAATATGTGCGGAAGATAAGCAGTAAGTCAAAAACCAGCCTAGAAATAGACATCCTGCCAGGTTAATGAACAGGATAGCTGCCGGAAATCCATTTAATGGAGCAGGTATTATCTCATCCAGACCATAGCGGAGTAATGTACCACCGAATCCTCCCGCACCCACAAAGAGCAGGTTCTTTCCCATACAATTTCCCTTCCTTACCGTAACATTCAAGATGTACAACATGAAATTTATTCAATGAATCAAGTGTTTCGAATTCCTTTACTCGTCTCTGCGCAAACGTTGGTTATGGGATATTTTAGCTTCATTTCCCTGTTCTGTCGCCTGATAAAACACCCGATGCGCAAGCTCCTTCGGTAAATAATCCTGCTTCACGTAATGTCCAGGATAGTCATGAGGATACTTGTATCCCGCATGTCCAAGTTTGACGGCTCCTTGATAATGAGTATCGCGTAAATGGAGCGGAACCTCAGCCGATTTGAATTCCTCCATAGTAGACATGGCACGTGATATAGCGGTGTAAACGGCATTGGATTTCGGGCTCTCCACAGCAAAAAGAATCGCTTGTGCAATGTTCAGTTTGGCCTCAGGCCAACCATTGTTACGATAAGCCTCCAATGCACTGACAGCTTGTACCATCGCCTGCGGATTAGCAAGCCCGATATCCTCACTACTAGCCGCAATCAGACGGCGAATGAACACCATCGGATCCATACCAAGCTTCTCTACAGCGTATAAAAACCAGAATAGCGCAGCATCGCTGGAGCCGCGAATGCTTTTGTGGAAAGCGGATAGGACGTCATATTGGGTTGACTCATCAGCCCGGACGGTTGGACGCCGGATTGATTCCTCCGCAACCTCAAGTGTTATATGAACGGTGCCATCCGAAAGGGGAGGTGTCGTCATTGCCGCCAATTCCAGGGCATTCAAGGCCCGGCGGATATCACCGTTCGCCATGGATGCGATATGATCCAGTGCCTCTTCATCCACTTGAAGTTGCATAAAGCCAAGCCCTCTATCCTTATCCTGAAGCGCACGCTTCATAGCAATGCAGGAATGTTCCTTATTCAGCGACTGCAGCTGAAACAAGGTTGAGCGGCTCATAAGAGCCCCATTCACATAATGAAACGGATTTTCCGTAGTGGCACCAATAAAGATGATTGTTCCCTTTTCAACCGCGGGCAGAAGAGCGTCCTGACGGGAGCTGTTGAACCGGTGTACCTCATCCAGAAACAGAATCGTCTTTGTACCATACAATGATTTGTTACTTTGCGCCTGTTCAATCACTTCACGTACATCCTTAACAGAAGCTTCTACTGCATTAAGCCGTACGAATGACCCTTGGGTATGTTTCGAAATGATATGAGCGAGCGTTGTTTTACCGCAGCCGGGCGGACCATACAGTAAAATTGAAGATACTTGATCCGCTTCAATTGCACGCCGAAGCAGTTTACCCGGCCCTACAATATGTTCTTGTCCAATATATTCATCCAGGTTGGAAGGACGCATCCGGTCAGCCAGAAGCCGGGAATCGCGATCCTCTTCACGACCGAAAGAGAATAAATCCATCATTACACTTCCTTGTTTGAATCATAACAGCGTAACAGCGTCATGATCCGTAATCTGCTTTTCTTATCATATCACAATCTTTCATTCACTTACGATTTATCGCTTTGCACAATTTAGGCTATTCCTATCAACAAATCGGTCTGATCAACGAAAAGAAACCTGAGGCTGTTTATGCCCCAGGTTCTATTATATAGCGCAACTAAACATATTTACTTTAGGTAGCTAAACCTAACTGTTAGACACCATCTGGCCATCCCTGAGATGCGATCTCAGGTTGATCTGCCACGACATAAGAAGGAAGCTGTTCTCCATTTAGCAGCCATAACTCATGCAATGCACGTGTACACCCAACATACATGAGCTTGGCGTCCCATGCTTTTTCCGCATAGTGAGCGCTGTCTGCGTCAGCAACGATAACGGCATCAAATTCAAGCCCTTTAGAGAGGTAAACCGGAAGCACAGATATACCGCCCTGATAGGTTTGTTTGCTTCCATCTATCAAATGAAGCTCAGGCCACTCAGCCGCGAGCAACTCGTGGAGCTCCTTCGCTTCCCGGAGTGTACGCGTCAAGATCGAAACGGTCCGGTAGTTCCCCTTCGAGAGGAGATGACGCAGTGCACGGCGGAGATCCTTCTCTCTGCCTGCCGCCCCGTTATAGCGTACAAGCCGTACAGCATCTCCGCTTCGGAAGACAGGCACGGCAAGCAGATCACTCCCCACACCTTTTTCCAGTATGCCATTTACAAATTCTATAATCTCCATCGTAGATCGGTAACTTCGCGTCAATGCAAAGTAGGCTCTGCTCTCGGGTTCAAATAATGTACTCATCTCTTCCCAGGCATGAACGCCGCGGTAGGCATGGATACCCTGCGACAGATCTCCTAATATCGTAAAGGAATGCCCCCTTACGAAGCGATCCAAAAGTGCAACCTGGAACGGCGAGAAATCCTGTGCTTCATCAATAACGATATGGTCAAATCTCTGCTCACCCGTAATTTCATTCATCAAACAGTGGAAATAAAGCAGCGGTGTAAGATCCTCTTCCCGAACTACGTTTTTCTTCAGATCTTTACGGGTGGAGTTCAACACTTCCTTCGGGATTTCTGAATCAAACTCCTCCGGCCACAGTCCGTTTATTTTGGCAGCGCCAAACAACTGCTTATACAGCACTAGCGGTTCGAATTTCGGCCACTTATTCCCATAGGATTTCTCCCGCTGGGCGGCTTTTTTCTTCCGCTCCTTCAAAACAGCCTGAGACGGTGTTTTTTTCAGTTCCATCTCAACCCAGCGGTGCAGCCGGGCAAGAACCCGCTCTTTCCGCTTCGCAAGAGGATACGGTTTATACTCTTCGTTGAACCACTCAGCTATCGTTTCCCGACGAAGGACAGCCCCATCCCATGGGGAAAAGTCCCCCTCTGGCAGCGCAGATTGTTCAAGTTGTTCAACACAGCGTTCAATCAGATTCATCAGTCTTAAAGAGCCTTTATAACGACCGCGGACATCATCATTAATATCTGGTGTTCCCTGTCCCGTTTCTGTCTCGAACCAGAAGGCAAGTGTTTCCGATGCATCACTAGGCGTCATGCTTACATCCAGAAGTTCTGATGCCCAATCTGCGAACGTCCGCTGCTGAATATCACCCACACCGAGCTCAGGAAGCACGTCGGATATGTAGTCCAGGAACATATGGTTCGGAGCAAAAATAATCATCTTCTCCGCCGACACCTGCTCCTTATATTGATACAGCAAAAAGGCCAACCGGTGAAGCGCCACAGTAGTCTTTCCGCTTCCTGCTACCCCTTGGATAATCAGGGCCGTGTTCTTGGCCGCACGGATGATTTTGTCCTGCTCGGCCTGAATCGTAGATACGATATCCCTAAGCCGGTTATCCTTGTTTTCTCCAAGGCGGTAGACGAGAAATTCGTCCGACACGGCGGGCCCACCGCTTTCACGGTTGTATGTATCGGATACACGCTCCAGAATTTGCTTACGAATAACAACATTTCGTTTCAAGTACACCAAGCCTTCAACCAGACCTTCAGGCGCTTCATATGAGGCGAGATCACTGCCACCGGTAAATGAATAGAACAAACTGGCAACGGGTGCCCGCCAATCGATAACCATCGGATGTTCCCCGGCGTTCTCCTGGTCAAATCCGACCTTGCCGATATAGAGCGGCGCTTGCTCCTCCTTACCGTTCTCCTGAAAGTCCAACCGTCCGAAATAAGGCTCAGGCTGGCTTTTCTTCAGAGCCTGACGTCGATCCTCACGTCCTGCTTCGAGTACCTGCTCTGTGAAATCATGCCCGGTATACACCGGAATGCTCTGCAGTCGCTCAAGCTGTTTGTCAATCTCGGCGATCGCTTCATTTAGTCTCTGCTCTTCTTCTTGATAGGCACTTTGAAAAGAGTCCGTCAATTTCAGTTACCTCCTAAGAACTATTTTTCTGCATCGCCGCCACTTAGGGCATCCGTGACACAAAAAGGATATTCATTGTAGCACATCTCCTCTCAATATACTACAGACCTTTCAGGCAGCAGCTTATATTAAACGATAAAAGGACGCAATATCCGCTTCTACAGCGGACTGCGTCCATTATGGTTTAAAACATTTATGAAGATAGTCCTGCCCTTTCAAGAAGCTCCTTTACTGTAACACTGACCATAATCAGGCCCGCCACCGGAGGCACAAATGCATTACTTGCTGGAGGCTGTTTAGCCTTGCGGATTTCTGGCGCATTCTCTGGCACAATTTTGTCCGTGACATCCTGGCGGGGCTTCATCGGCTCTTCTAGAGAGAATACAACCTTCACACCCTTCTTAATGCCTTCCTTCCGAAGCTTTGTGCGGATAACCCGGGCAATTGGATCCATAGATGTTTTGGATATGTCAGCAACCTGAAACTTGGTCGGATCCATTTTGTTGGCGGCTCCCATGCTGGAGATCATCGGTATACCGCGCTTCAGACATTCCTTGATCAGATGGATTTTATATATAATCGTGTCCGATGCATCGATCACATAATCCAGATCATATTTAAACAATTCTTCATAGGTTTCGTCGGTGTAAAACATATTAAGCGCAATCGCTTCACATTCCGGATTGATCAACTTCACACGATCCACCATCAGATCCGCCTTTTTTTGGCCAACCGTTGTTGTCAACGCATGAATCTGACGATTAATGTTCGTAATATCAACAACATCTTTATCGATCAGAATAATACGGCCGACCCCAGTACGAGCAAGGGCCTCTACTGCAATAGAGCCGACCCCGCCAATACCGAGTACTGCTACTGTACTATTTTTCATAACGTCAAGGCCTTCAGGCCCGATTGCCAGTTCCGTCCGGGAAAACTGATGCAGCATATTAACAACCTCCTAACAGGCAAGAAACGGCTGGAATGCAGCCGTTTCCCCCAATAATGATCTGATATTCATTACTTCTTATCTTCACCCGGTTTTTTCGCAAGCTTGATATGGAGCTGTTCCAACTGTCCTCCATCAACCATGGAAGGGGAATCCATAAGAAGATCCGTAGCGCTTGCTGTTTTCGGGAATGCAATCGTCTCACGCAGGTTCGTTCGTCCAGCCAGCAGCATAACCAAACGGTCCAAGCCGAATGCGATTCCGCCGTGCGGAGGAGTACCATATTCGAAAGCGTCCAGCAAGTAGCCGAACTTCTCATTGGCTACCTCAGGAGACAAGCCCAGCGCAGCGAACATTTTTTCTTGAATATCCCGCTTGTAAATACGCATAGATCCGCCGCCCACTTCATAACCATTCAATACAATGTCATAAGCTTGTGCGCGAACTGCAAGCGGATCTGTGTCGAGCAGCTCCAGATCTTCATCCCTTGGACGAGTGAATGGATGATGCTCTGCCACATAACGCTTTTGATCTTCGTCATAACTCAAGAGCGGGAAGTCTAGAACCCACGCAAACTTGAACTCATTGTCGTTGATCAAGCCAAGCTGGCGTCCGATTTTGAGACGAAGTGCGCCAAGCACATCAGCCACAACTTTCTTGTTATCGGCGGAGAACAGCAACAGGTCACCCTCTTCTGCTCCAGTACGTTCTTTGATCGCTTCAATCTCCTGCTCGCTAAAGAACTTCACGATAGGGCCCTTAAATTCGCCCTCCTTCACTTGAATCCAAGCAAGGCCTTTGGCTCCGTAACGTGCGGCATATGGACCCAGCTCATCGATTTCTTTACGTGTCCAAGTACCGCAGCCTTTGGCGTTCAAACATTTCACTTCTCCGCCTTTTTCAATGACGGAAGCAAACACTTTTACACCACTGGATGCTACAATATCATTCATCTCGATCAGTTCAAGACCAAAACGGAGGTCCGGTTTGTCTGAACCGTATTTACCCATAGCATCAGCGTAGCTGATGCGCTGGAACGGTGTCGCGAGCTCAACTCCTATGGTTTCCTTAAACAGACGGGCCATCAACTGCTCCATCATGCTCAGCAGGTCGTCACGTTCCATGAACGAAGTTTCAATGTCGACCTGTGTAAATTCAGGCTGACGGTCAGCACGAAGGTCTTCGTCACGGAAACAACGTGCAATCTGGTAATAGCGCTCTACGCCGCTTACCATGAGCAACTGTTTATAAAGTTGCGGGGATTGCGGCAGTGCAAAGAACTCGCCTGCATGCACTCGGCTTGGTACCAGGTAATCACGTGCGCCTTCCGGCGAACTTTTTGTCAAAATCGGTGTTTCGACATCAACAAAGCCTTCCTCATCAAGAAAATCACGGAATATTTTGGACGCTTTTGACCGAAGCATCAATGTCTGCTGCATTTCAGGACGGCGTAAGTCCAGATAACGATACTTTAAACGAAGCTGCTCATCAACTTCCACGCCATCTTCAATGAAGAACGGAGGTGTTTTTGCTGCGTTTAATACTTCAATTTCGGTAACCTGAACTTCAATCTCCCCTGTAGGAAGGTTAGGGTTTACGGTTTCAGCAGCACGTTTCACGATTTTACCGGATACGGCCAGTACATATTCACTACGGACCTTGTCCGCAACAGCCAGTGCGTCACCGGAGAAATCCGGATTGAATACAACCTGCATAATTCCGCTGCGGTCGCGAAGATCGATGAAGAGTACGCCTCCCAAGTCACGACGGGTCTGTACCCAGCCGTTTAACGTCACGGTTTCTCCAATGTTGGCGGTCGTTAACTGACCGCAATGATGCGTCCTTTTCATGGTTTCATCATACCCCTTTATTTATAATTAAGCCGAATACGGCAGGCTAACTTAATTCTTTATGCAATTCATCCAGCTTTACGGTACGCTGCTCGCCGGTTTCCATCGACTTCAGAGCAATTTCACCGCGGGACAACTCGTCATCACCAAGGATCGCTGTATAACGAGCCTGTAGACGGTCAGCCGACTTCATTTGTGCTTTCATTTTACGGCCAAGGTAATCACGTTCTGCAGAGAATCCTTCGCTGCGCAGTTTATAAGTAATCTTCGTTACTTCCTGTTCTGCTGCATCACCCAATGCTACAAGATACACATCAAGCGGCTTTACAGCTTGCAGATCAATCTTCTGATTTTCAAGTATAAGCAAAATCCGCTCCATACCAATACCAAAGCCGATTCCCGGCTGATCCGGTCCACCGATTTCCCCTACCAAACCGTTAAATCGGCCGCCGCCACCTACAGTATCGATAGCTCCAATGCCTTGAGCTTTGAATTCGAACGCTGTATGTGTGTAGTAATCCAGACCACGGACAAGACGTGGATTAATCTCGTACTCAACGCCCATGGCATCCAAATATTCTCTTACCTTTTCAAAATGAGTGCTGCACTCTTCATCCAGACTGTCCAAAATCGATGGCGCTCCAGCGAACTTATCCTGGTCCTTCTTGCAGTCCAGTACACGCAGCGGGTTCCGTTCCATCCGGGACTGGCAGTCTGAACACAGATTCTCTCTCATCGGCGTAAGGAAGGAAAGCAGAGTATCGCGATAAGCTGCCCGTACTTCTGGGGTTCCGACCGAATTAATCTCCACCTTTACACCCTGCAGACCCAGTTCTTTCGTGAAAGAATATCCTAATGCAATAACTTCCGCATCGATGGCAGGATCAGCCGTTCCGAACACTTCAACACCGAACTGGTGGAACTGACGGTAGCGGCCTGCCTGAGGGCGCTCATAACGGAACATCGGAGCGATGTAATACAGCTTGGTAACATCGGGCTCACCGTACAATTTGTTTTGCACGTATGCCCGAACTACACCGGCTGTTCCCTCTGGACGAAGTGTCATGCTGCGGTCACCCTTGTCCATAAACGTGTACATTTCTTTTTCGACAATATCCGTCGTCTCACCAACTCCACGCTCAAACAGCTCTGTCTGCTCGAAGATTGGCGTACGTATTTCTCTGTAGTTGTAGCGGCGGCATAAATCTCTGGCCTTATCCTCAACAAACTGCCATTTCTCGACCGTGCCCGGCAAGAAATCCTGTGTACCTGTCGGTTTCTCAAATCTGATATTTGCCATCGTTCATCCCTCCAATTAGTCCGGGACCGATTCCATCAAGGTAAACGTTCCCGACTGATCTATGTAATTTCTCTTGAAAAACTAAAAAACCCCTCGTTCCAGCTGTTGTATTAACAACTGGGACGAGGGATTGTCATAAACTGAAATCTCCCGTGGTGCCACCCACATTCCGGATCATCCAACGTGAACAGTAATGTTAAAAATTACTGTATGGATTACTCCGCTTTCAACCGGATAACGCCCGGCTGCGCAGAACGGCTACTGAAAACATTCACCGGTGCAACCGGTATGTCATTCGCCGTCTGTTCTCGAGGAGGTCATTCGTCCACTCATCAAGGGAATCCTTACAGCCAAGGGGATTCCTCTCTGGTCTTGTGGGGATGGAGTACTTGGTCCCGTCATCGAATCAGTATCGTTATTTTTAATATACCCAAAACATTATATTTTTAGATTGTAATGAACCGCCGCATTAAAGTCAAGAAAAAAAACTCAACGAAATCCCCTGTAGAAAAGAAAAAAACCTACAAACCGATGTTGTAGGTCCAAAACATATATAAAAAAGGGGGTCATGCTGTTATTATAAACAGCTTATATTAAGGAAACATGATACGAACATTACAGTTATATTACAAGTGTGAAAGCGGTATCTTTTCGATTAGTCGAACCGCTCAACATACGCATGGTTAGACCGAAGCATCCGAACAATATCCTCATAGTCCGTATCACTAACCTTGGCCGACAACACATACTTTAATTCCCTGTAATCCGCATCGATTAAATCCGCTGCATCCACCCACTCATCAAAGTCAGAGGCAGGAGCATCCTCCGATCGCTCGAGATCAGTAACATCACGCGTACCCACTATAGCACCCGAGGTTCCAGCCACACCACCGACCGATCCCGTTCCAGTAGTTGAACCACCCATACCTGCCGCATTTAACGGTACTATCGGCACCAAAATGTTGGTACCTCTACCTACCGCCTCTTGAAGCTGTCCAACTTCCAGATTTTCGGTTTTGTAAGTCAGAAGCGCCGTTCTTGCACCTTCTGCTTTATCCTCATTACTGAAATATGCTTGAATTTGTTTAGACATGTCCATTCCTCCGGTGTACGATTACAAGAATAAAGTCCATTCCTTCACGTTCTCGGCAAAAACACCCGATCACTCGCTTTTACGTCCATCTTCCATATCGGATCCGCAGGAAGCACAACTGAACGATTTATGCTCTCTGTCTCTCTGACAGCACCGGGTTCAAGAAGTGATACCGCACTCCAACCAGCGGATTTAGGGGATTGTCGCATTGTTAAAAACTCCTTTACACTGTGATTCCCATAAACATCTCTGTTTCACAGCATGTCCAGTTATCTTTAACCTATGCGTTGTTCAAACAATGTCCCTTCGAATTAATTACGACTATCGATGATGATCGTAACAGGGCCCGAGTTGGTCAGAGCAACATCCATCATTGCCCCAAACACACCGGTCTCCACCTGAAGCCCCTTTGCCACCAATTCCTGATTGAATGCCTCATATAAAATTTCAGCCTTGTCCGGTTTAGCCGCCGCCATGAAATTAGGTCGCTTACCCTTTCGGGTATCACCATAGAGAGTGAATTGGGACACCGATAGGATCGCTCCACCGATGTCAAGCACGCTGAAATTCATCTTTTCATGCTCGTCCTCAAATATCCTTAACCCGGACACCTTATCGGCCAAGTATTTAGCATCCTTCTCCTCATCTTCATGGGTTACACCCACCAAGACCATTAGCCCTTCACCAATGCTTCCTACAACTTCTTCGTTAACTGTAACTTGCGCATTCTTGCATCTCTGTATAACGACTTTCATGGATATCAGACTCCTTCAAAAAAAATCGCGGCCAGCCTCCTTTACAGGGAAGACAGACCGCGTAGTTATTATAAGCACGGCAATGCGGCCGTACAACGCTTCACCTCAATATAATCAACTTACTGCATAATACGGTGAACGGTGTAAACGTCCTTCACACGTTTAATTCGCTCTACAACCGAATGAAGATGATCGGTGTTACGAATCAGAATGGTCATATGGATCATGGCCATCTTATTTTTATCCGATCGGCCGGTGACAGCGGATATGTTCGTTTTACTCTCCGATACAGCCTGAAGCACCTCATTGAGAAGGCCGTTACGGTCATGGCCGGTCACCTCAATATCAACACTATAATTGGCTTCCACGGTTGATTCCCACTCCACCTCAATAACACGCGCGGCTTCCTCACCATCACCGGTAGCAGGCAGGTTCGCACAGTCCGAGCGATGCACGGAGACACCGCGGCCACGAGTAACATAACCGACAATGTCATCTCCCGGAACCGGATTGCAGCACCGTGCAAAGCGAACCAGCAGATTATCGATTCCCTTAACCCGGACACCGTTGGTCGGACGGCTCCGTCTCTCCGGTGCAGCCTTAATTTCTTTTATCTCGGACGTTAGCTCCAGAAAATTTGCTTCCTCCTGCTCCTTGCGAAGCTTTTCGGTCAGGCGGGTACAAATCTGGGCTGCTGTAATTCCTGCAAAGCCAACGGCTGATAGCATATCCTCAATATCATTAAAAGCAAACTTCTTGGCAACCTCAATCAGTTTGTCGTCACTCATCCACTCCGAAACTTCAACACCGAGACGCTTCAATTCCCGCTCCAGCATGTCTCGGCCCTTCTCCACGTTCTCTTCCCGCTTTTCTTTCTTAAACCACTGCTTGATCTTACTTCTCGCGTGGGAAGATTGAGCGATTTTCAGCCAGTCCTGGCTTGGACCATAAGAATGTTTCGAAGTCAGAATTTCGATAATATCACCGGTCTTTAATTGGTGATCCAACGGAACGATTCGCCCGTTCACTTTAGCTCCGATCGTCCGGTTACCAACCTCTGTATGAATCCGATAAGCGAAATCAAGCGGAACGGATCCCGCAGGAAGCTCGATAACCTCGCCTTTTGGAGTGAACACAAATACCAAGTCCGAGAAAAAGTCCATTTTAAGCGATTCTACAAATTCTGAGGCATCTTTCGCTTCATGCTGCAGCTCCAAAATTTCACGAAAAAAGGTCATTTTGTTATCAAAGTTACCTGCTCCGCCAGAGCCTTCCTTGTATGCCCAGTGGGCCGCAATACCGTATTCCGCTGTGCGATGCATGTCAACAGTTCGTATTTGTACCTCAGTCGGTTCCCCATTCGGTCCCACCACTGTTGTATGCAGTGACTGATACATATTCGCCTTCGGCATAGCAATGTAATCTTTAAACCGACCCGGCATGGGCTTCCACAACGTGTGAATGATGCCTAATGTCGCATAACAATCCTTAATGTTATCTACAATAATCCGGATGGCAAGAAGATCATAAATCTCGTTAAACTGCTTGTTTTTAACAGACATTTTATTAAAAACACTATAGATGTGCTTCGGTCTACCGGATAGATCAGCCTGAATACCCATCTCATCGAGCTTTTCCTGGATCCGGTCAATAACGTTATCAATGTACTGCTCCCGCTCCGCACGTTTCTTATGCATCAGATTGGCAATGCGGTAATATTGCTGCGGGTTCAGATAACGGAGCGCTATATCCTCCATCTCCCATTTGATCGCTGAAATACCGAGACGGTGGGCAATGGGACAAAAAATCTCAAGCGTTTCATGAGAAATACGCCGCTGGCTTTCCTCAGATTGGTACTTCAGTGTTCTCATATTATGAAGACGGTCTGCCAACTTTATAACGATAACACGGATATCCCTGGCCATCGCAATGAACATTTTACGATAGTTTTCGTTCTGCTGTTCTTCCTTAGAACCAAACTTAATACGTTCCAGCTTCGTTAATCCATCTACCAGCATGGCGCATGTATCGTTGAACTTCTCGCGGATCTGTTCCAAGGAAACGGTTGTATCCTCAACGACATCGTGCAGTAGCGCAGCAATAATAGACAACGTGTCCATTTGCATGTTAACAACGATGTCGGCTACCGCGAGCGGATGAAGAATATAAGGTTCTCCCGATTTCCGCACCTGTCCATGATGGGCTCGCTCCGCAAATTCATATGCTTCCTGGATGCGGAGAAGATCGGGTTCTTTAATATAGGCGCCAGCCTTTTCGAGTAATCGCTCTATGCCCATTCTGAGTCCTTTCTCTTTCCTTTCGTATATAAAATAAAACCCGCCCTTTGTCAAAACGTGCAGGTTCCCTCATCGAATGTTATTCCTATTATTATGACGCTTACAGCGGTTCACGTCAACACTGCGCACATGGTCATTGCGCTTTAATATCAAGGTTCATGGTTATTTTCAGTCATGTCCAGTAGTGTGATTCGACAATATTTGTAAGGTGCTGTATTTTTTGACGAATCGAGAAAAAATATAGTTGAAAAAAAAATCGATTGTATTTAATCTATTAAAGATCATGAAAGAACGGTATGTAATGATTAAAAAAGTCCTTGAGGAGTGAATTAGTTTGCAACGCGAAATTCAAGTCAATGAGAAGCTTCCGTTTGGCCCGGGGTTCCTGCTAAGCTTGCAGCATTTGTTCGCCATGTTTGGGAGCACCGTGCTTGTGCCGAATATTTTCGGTGTGGATCCAGGAATGATCCTGTTGATGAACGGAATCGGTACCCTGCTTTATATTCTGTTATGTAAAGGGAAGATCCCTGCTTATCTAGGTTCCAGCTTTGCCTTCCTCGCACCGGTCGCTCTTGTGCTCCAAGGCAATCCAGGCGAGAACTATGGGAAAGCGCTAGGGGCGTTTATCGTTACTGGTGTTATCTTTTGCCTGATTGCCCTGATCATCAAATTTGCCGGCACTAGCTGGATTGACTTTGTATTCCCGCCAGCTGTAATGGGTGCAATCATTGCCATGATCGGTCTGGAACTTGTTCCGGTCGCAGCTGACATGTCTGGATTTCTTCCTCCAAGCGATCCAGCTGAAGCCGCAACTTGGTCTATGGACCCGACCACCATCACCATCTCCCTTGTAACACTAGGTGTTACTGTTTTCGGCTCTATCCTGTTCCGTGGTTTCCCAAAGATTATCCATATCCTGATCGGTATCGTTACAGGTTATGCACTTTCTTTTGCGATGGGTATCGTTGAAACCGAAAAAATTACCGGAGCAAGCTTTTTCTCCAAACCTACGATCATAACTCCAGAGTGGGATTTGGCCGCCATTCTCACAATTATCCCGGTTTCAATCGTCGTAATCGTTGAGCATATTGGCCACCTGCTCGTAACAAGCAACATCGTTGGCAAAGATTTGTCCAAGGATCCCGGACTTCACCGCTCTCTTCTCGGAAACGGTATTTCCACGATTCTATCCGGCTTTGTTGGATCAACACCGAATACAACCTATGGTGAGAATATCGGCGTTATGGCGCTGACAAAGGTTTACTCCGTACGCGTTATTGGTGGAGCAGCCGTGATCGCTATTTTCCTGTCTTTCTCGGGTACATTCTCTGCTGTTATCGCTAACATACCAAGACCGGTTATGGGAGGCGTGTCGATGCTTCTGTTCGGTGTAATCGCAGCCTCAGGTCTACGTATATTTGTTGAAGAGCGTGTCGACTTCTCCAAAGCAAGTAATATGATCCTGGCTACACTCGTTTTGGTTGTCGGAATCAGCGGTATTACATTGAAATTTGGTAACGTAGAGCTTAAAGGGATGGCACTTGCTACACTTGTGGGTATGGTCCTGGCTATCTTATTTAAACTGTTTGAAATTTCGGGGCTCTCCAATGAAAAAGCTGAAGAGCAGCCTATCGTTGAAAAAATCCAAGATTAATCAATATTTCTTGAGCTTGTATGTACTGGTATAACAATACAAAAAGGGCGTCCCAAAAGGTCCATTGACCTGGGACGCCCTCTTCATTTGTTGTAAGACTTTGTTATTATTTCCCGGGAAAATCCGTTGAAATATGGTAGTGCTTATTCGTAATGCATAAGTGTAAATACATCTATCCCTTGCAATTTGTCACGACCGTTAAGCTCTGTAAGCTCAATCATAAACGCCGCTCCAACAACATTGCCGCCCAGTTGGTGAACCAGGTTTACTGAGGTCGCAATTGTTCCACCTGTAGCGAGCAGATCATCGGCAATGAGAACATTCTGTCCTTTTTCAATAGCATCGGTATGCATAGCCAGTTTATCTTTTCCGTACTCGAGGTCATACCCTGCTTCAATCGTTTCGTAAGGCAGCTTGCCGCTCTTGCGGATCGGTGTAAAACCAACACCCAACGCGTAAGCTAGCGGGGCTCCAACTACAAAACCGCGTGCCTCTGGACCAGCGATAACGTCGATCTTAAGATGTTCCACCATCTTTTTCAATTCATTGATTGAACTCCGATAGGCCTCACCATTCTTAAGCAGCGTTGTAATGTCTTTAAAGCTGATTCCCGGCTGCGGGAAATCCGGAATAACGCGAATATAATCCTTAAAATCCAAATAAATCTCCTCCTAAGTCAGATGACTGTCATTTACGATGCACCTTTTGAACGGGCCATCATCCAATGGGTTAATTGCGCGGTGCTTGCGTGCAGCAAATGCTGCTCCATCTCTGCTAATTCACTCAGTTCCCTAAAATGACGGGAAGCATCAAGCGGCTTTTTATCCGGCTTCGTTACAAAAGTAATCATACCTTGGGAACGCTCAATGAATACCAGTTCTTCGAAAACATCCAGCACTTTCAGGAGCATCCGCTGAGAAAGTGACGACTGTCTGTTCATTCGAGTGATTACTTCGTTTTCGGAAATCGGCTTTGAGCCTAGACCGGCAAGCATGACATACAGCTTTTTAAACTGATCCCGAGTCGGTATTTGCAGTTGATCCCGTTTGCTACGAACCGGATGCAGCAAAAATATATTAGGCACGGAGCGGAACGATGACAACAAAGAATCAAGCTGTTCCGGTGACTCCGGTACGTTGAGCACAAACAACACAGAAATTGACTCACAGCCGCCTTTTTCCGCGACTGGATTCATCGGCAAAATGCCAGCATTCCTATCATATACCCAAAGGGACATATCATACAAATGACTTTTTATAGCATCATGTGAATCTTGTGAAAATACGACAGCCGAACGGGCTGCAGAGCAGTTTAAATGAGGCTCTAAACTCTCTCTCCACCGCTTCAACTCGATTATAGGCTCTTTCACACCGCGGTAGTCAAACACCTGCTGATAGGGCACACTCATGTCCTGTATCATCAGCTGCGGCTTCCGGCTGCCATTCCATTCATTCACCGAAAGCTCTCCCAACACGTCTACCTTCGTCCCTTCCGGGAGCACATCCGCCAGATGGCCTAATCCAAATGCAACAGCATCCAGTCGGTCACCGTTCTGGTGAAAACGCAGCTTTAGATGTTTGTTCTCTTTGCCCATTTTACGTACTTCGATCACTTCCATACCACGAAAGACCATTTTCGGCACCGCATTGGACATACCAAAAGGTCCAAGCATCTCGATCTCATCGATGACCTTAAGCGGAACATCGGCAATACAGCACTCTAGATCCGCATGATAAATTGGGATAAAATGTTCTTCCCTTAACACGACATCCGCAAATGAACACAGACCTTCTTCAAATTCTGCCAGTCTATCCATGTGAAGACTCATTCCTGCTGCAGCTGGGTGTCCGCCAAAGTGTTGCATAACGTCCTTACAGGAGCTTAGCGCTTCGTAGATATCAAATCCTGAAATAGAGCGAGCTGACCCCTTACAATTGCCGGTATCCGGGTCGATCCCGAGTATAACAACCGGTCTGTAAAAGCGCTCCAGTATTTTGGAAGCTACAATGCCCACCACACCGACATTCCAACCTTCACCAGCCAGAACAATGACTGGCGGCAGCTGATCATACCCCCAGCGTTTTTGAATCATATCCATCGATTCTTGTACAATCTGCTCTACGACCTGCTGTCGGTTCTTATTCAGAGCATCCAGTTCCCATGCAAGCTGCTCGGCTTCATCCTGATGATTTGTCGTTAGAAGAGTTACGGCTCTTCCGGCATGATCGAGTCGACCGCTAGCATTAATTCTTGGAGCCATGGCAAATGCCACATTAACGGCAGTTACCTGATCCACATGTACCCCACCGACCTCAAGAAGAGCTCGTATACCAGCGTATCGGGTCCGTCTCATCGACAACAGTCCGTTCTTAACCAGTATACGATTCTCACCTTCCAGTGGCATAAGATCTGCGATCGTCCCAATAGATACAATTTCAAGCCATTCCTGTGGAGGAGTTCCCACAAGAGCCTGTGCTAACTTGTAAGCAACACCTACACCAGCTAAACCCTTAAAGGGATAAGGACAGGCCGGTATTTTCGGATTGATAAGCGCGTAAGCATCGGGAAGTTGCTCGGGCGGCTCATGATGGTCGGTTACAATGACATCCATACCAAGCTCATTCGCATAAGCGATTTGTTCAACCGCACTTATTCCTGTATCCACGGTAATTACAAGACTTACACCCTGCTGATGCGCCCAATCGAGTGCATGATTGTGAAGCCCGTAACCCTCGTTGGAACGATGAGGTATATAAATATCATATGAGGCACCCAGGTGTCGCATTAAAAAAATCATAAGCGAGGTGCTGGATACACCATCTGCATCATAATCCCCATAAATTAATATATGCTCTTTGTCTTCCAGCGCTTTGCGGATTCGGGGGACCGCTTCGTTCATGCCGAGCATCAGAAACGGATCATGTGTGAGATCAAACGTTCCGTTTAAAAACAGCTCCCCATCCTCTGGAGAGGTGATTCCTCTGGCGGCCATTAAAGAGGCTATGAGCGGAGAGACCGACAGTTCTTTTGCGAGCTGGCCGGATATCTCTGCATCAGCCGAAAGCGTTCGCCATTCATATTTGGAATACAGCACAATAGTTCACCTTTCTTCCTGCTTCAATACCGCTTTGCCAGTTTGTCCTGATGTACAATTACTGTGGTAATGTCGGCAGATCGTTGTCCATCAAATCATAATTCGATTTGTATGGATAGCCAGGCTCGTAAGGAACTACAATCACGTTCGCTTCCGTAACATGTATAAATCGGTGCAGTAGCAGCTTTCGAATCCTGTCCGCAATCTCATGAGCTTCCCAGACAGTTATACGCGGATTCACACTAACCTTCACATCGAGGCTTATCTGACGCACTTGTCCGTGCTCCTGAGCCTTCAAATCTTCAATTGTAATGACACCATGGACGCGCTGTATAGTATCGAGATAATCGGCGCACTTCTCGTGACGAGGTTCCTCCGATAAAGTACCATACACCGAACGAACAATAAGAATGTAACCCTTTCTGAGCACTAACGCCGATACGATAAGTGCTGCAATAGAATCCATATATAACAGAGCCTGTATCCCAAAATACGCTCCTGCCATCGTGAGGCACAAGCTGATCAGGACAATTAACGAAGAATATAATCCGAATCGATAGTTTTCAGAGTGGACTTCAATCCGGCGGTCATTGTTTTTTTTGGACTGATGATACTGGTATTGAAAAACAGCCTGATTCACAGCGAGTGATACTAATACAGCTATAAGTGCTAGCCGACCCGGAGCCTCCGGTGTTCCAGATGAGAGATCCTTTAAGGCAGAGACGGCAATTTGAAGTCCGCTCATTAATATGATTACCGAAAATAAGATAGAGATAAAAGGTTGAGCTTGTTGTCCCGAAGACCTCATCCCATTACCTCTAGATAGCTTCCGTCCTCCAGACCAAGGGAAACGGTCCGCAAGCAATGTGGCTGCGTTGGCGGCTGAATGCAGTGCATCACCCATAAGAGCTCTGCTTCCAGAGATATACCCGGCAGCTCCTTTTCCAATAGCCACAGAAAAATCACTTATTATTCCGGTCCAAACAGCTGTATCTGTATGAGACAAGCGTTCGTTATTCACATGAGGCCCCCCTCAGATATGCTCTATTGCAGCCATACACCGATAACTTAGAAAGCCGCGTCGCCTACGACGCGGCTTTCATTTTTAATAAAATGTTAACTGACCTTTTAACACATATTCCTTACTGCCAATCTTAGATCCCTGATTTAGATGGTTTCGGGGCTTTAGCTTTTCCAACATTTTTACCCTTCAGCAGCAGCCACAGCGGACTTGCAATAAAGATCGAGGAATACGCACCGAACAGAAGACCGATAACGATAGCCAGTGAGAACATCTGTATTGACTCGCCGCCAAGTATGAGCATGAAGAACGCCGCAATAAATACCGACAGCGCAGTATACAAGGAGCGGGCAATCGTTTGAGACAAGCTCCGGTTTACCAGCTCAACGAGATCGGAATGCTTTTTGAGCTTAGTAAAACGCATATTTTCACGGATCCGGTCAAATATAACGATAGTATCGTTAATGGAATAACCGATGACCGTCAAAATAGCGATGATGAAAGTTATATTCACTTCCAAGCGGAAAATCGAGAATACACTGATAACGACAAAGGCGTCATGCAATAGTGCTATGATCGCAGCAATGGCAAAACGCCATTCGAAGCGGATACTTACATAAATGATGATCCCGACACAAGACAGCAGCACTGCATAAACTGCATTTAGCCCTAATTCTTTCGCCATCTCAGGATCAACCGTATTTATCTCCATTGATGCTGACTTGTCCAGTTTTTGAATACCAGCCTTCAAAGCTAGATCCTGAGATTCAGTCAGTACCTGACTGAATCGGATATTCACCCGATCGTTACCCGGTGTAATGCTTGCATCTTCTCCAATACCCACTTCCTTCAAAATGGGTTCGAGTTGTTCCACAGTAAGCGTCTTGGATGTAGTAATGTCCACATTAGAGCCGGAACGGAAATCAACACCGTAATCCAGACCAACCGAAGCAAGGAAAATCGCGCCAACAATGGTAAGAATAATGGAGAATGTATAGAAATACCGGCTGGCACCTACAAAGTTAAAATTTTTAAAGTGCACGTATGTCACTCTCCTTTACGCCAAAATGCTTCGGTTTGCTAGCCCAACCGATCTTAACTAGCAGATTGAGCAAGAAACGGGAGAAGTATACGTTCGTGGCAATACTCACGATAATCTCCAAGATAAGCACAATCGCAAAGCCTTTGACAGCACCTGTACCAAATCCAAACATAACCGCTGCAACGATGATTGTCGTTACGTTGGAATCCATAATTGTACGGAATGAGGCTTTACCACCCACTTTAACGGATGATGCGATACTCTTACCGGTACGCATTTCTTCGCGAATCCGTTCGTAAGTGATGATGTTAGCGTCAACTGCCATCCCGATACCCAGAATAAATGCAGCAATACCAGGCAACGTTAGTGTGAAATTAGCAAAAACGAAAATCAAAATAAGGAGCCAAGTATGCAAAATAAGCGCAAAGCTGGCAAGCAAACCTGGAATACGATACATACCAATCATAAAGATCAGGATTAACGCAGAAGCAATTAACCCCGCTTCTAAGGTCTTAGTAAGAGATTCCATTCCCAATGTAGCGCCTACACTTTGAGAGTATTTCTCCGTCAGTTTCAGCGGAAGTGCGCCAAGGTTAATGGTATCACGAATTTTTTTGGCTTCATCAATCGAGTACGAGCCGGTAATTTGTGCAGAGCCGTCTGTTAATACATTCCGTACCGTCGGAGCAGACAGCAGCTCGTCATCCATAAAGATAGCAAGTTCTTGTCCAAGAAGACGTTCTGTAATTTCAGCAAATTGAGCTTTATCTCTTACCTTAATGTCGATCATAGGCTGATTCAAGTTATCGTAGACCACAGAGGCTCCGTTTTCTACAAAATCGTTACCCCGAAGCTCAATTTTACAAAACTCTTCTCCCTCTTTACAACCGTCGTTACTACGGAACGTAAGGTTCGCTGGTTCTTTCATCGTCTTGCGGACCTCTGCCTCGTCAGTTACGCCTGCGACCTTTAGACGAATTCGGTTAGTCCCTTCCGGTGTTACCTCCGGTTCAGTCGTTCCCAATGCGTCTGCGCGTTTTTGTAAACTCTTAGCGGTCTCTTGCAGGGCTTCTTTTGTCACCTGCTGACCTTCTATCAGTGGTTGTGCCTCATACAAGATTTCAAAGCCGCCCTTAAGATCCAAACCTAAACGAACGTCTTTTATTAATCCTGGGCTCGTTACAACCATGATACCGGTGACCACGAGTACGGTAACGATGAAACTAATAATTCTCTTCATGCCGTCCCTAGTTCCCCTTTCTATTTCTCAATATTCCTATTATAGCCATGCCTCAAAACCCCGTCAATTTATCATTAATTGTCGACTTCGTGAAAATAACCGAAGATTTCCAAAACAAAAGAGATCATCCTTCGTTAGTCGAAAGAAGATCCCTTATATGCTGATATTGTCATATAGTTCATGAGACTGGTGGCTTTCAATGACAGAACATCATTTACCAGTTTATGAAGAGAAGGCATGCCCTGCTTCTTGTATTTGCTGCTTACACAATTCCAGACATCGTCAACAGTCACGTACTCGTATCCGATCATACGGAATTCCTCAGCCTTGCTGGAACAGATCATTTCAATCATGCTGGCCAATTCTTCATCACTCATAGATTCCATTCCCATGTTTTGTCGCCTCCTCCCCGTTGTCTTTAGCTTTACATTCGACTGAAAATATCATTTCCCTTCTTTTCGTACCATGGTTATCAAAAAAAGTAAAGCATCAGATGGGACAGGTAGGGCATATCCTTATCAGTAGGGCAGGGTTTAGGATTCTTTTTACCAGGGAGTGGGATGAGCATTGAACAAACAATCATTTATTAAAGGTACCATGATTCTGTTAGCGGCTGGAATTATAAACCGGCTTCTCGGATTTATTCCTCGTATCGCCCTTCCGCGGATCATCGGATCGGAGGGTGTCGGCATTTACCAGCTCGGCTACCCATTCTTTATCGTTCTCGTCACAATCATCACGGGCGGAGTCCCCCTTGCCATTGCAAAAATGGTGGCTGAGGCAGAGGGTGCTGGAAAGAGCGACTACTCTAAGCAAATACTACGGACCAGTCTGGCTCTAACCGTGATAGCCGGAACTCTATTTATGTTCATTAGTCTCCTGCTGGCTCCATGGGTAACAAGTGTAATTCTGCCTGATGAACGGGTCTACCAAACTTTTATCAGTATGACTCCAATGATTATCATTATAGCCGTCTCCGCTGTTTACCGCGGATATTTTCAAGGGAAGCAGAATATGATTCCGTCCGCAACGTCATCCATCATTGAAACGATTGTCAGGATCGTGTGCATGCTCTGGTTTGCTCATCTATTGATGCCGAAGGGATTGGCATACGGAGCTGCAGGAGCTATGCTTGGAACCGCTGTCGGGGAACTTATCGGCATGTTTGTTCTGCTTTGGCAATATGCACGAGATGAACGGCGCAGACCAAATGCAGTTCAGAATTCACACACCGATGAGCAACATAATCTTCATACGCCAACCCAGAACCGTAACATCCTTAAACGCATGCTTGGCATTGCCGTTCCAGTCACTGGCGGGAAGATGGTTGGGTCCATTTCCTATTTGATGGAATCCATTATTACAGCTCGAAGTCTGGCGCTGGCTGGTATAGCTACATCCGTAGCAACAGCACAATATGGAGCTCTACAAGGTATGGTCATCCCGCTCTTACTGTTGCCTGGGGCGATTACGATGTCACTTGCCGTTGCTCTTGTCCCTTCCCTTTCAGAGGCAGCGGCCAGAAAAGACCGGGCAACCATCCATAAACGGATGAATCAGGCGCTTCGTCTGGCTCTTGTAACTGGAGCACCTTTTGCCGTCATCATGTACATTTTGGCCGAACCCCTCTGTTTGCTACTGTATGGCAATGCGGAAATCAGTGTCATGCTCAAGATTATGGCTCCTTTCGCACTGTTTCTTTATGTACAGGCACCGCTCCAGGCTGCACTACAGGCGCTGGACCGGCCGGGCAGAGCTTTGATGAACACATTGATCGGTGCTTTGATCAAAATGGGACTCATTCTGTATTTATCCTCTAATCCTGAGTTCGGCATCAAAGGCGCAGTTATTGCCATCATCGTAAACAGTATTGCTGTAACGGTACTTCATGGGTACAGTATATCCCGGTTGATCGGGTTTCGATTCAAGCTGCTCGACATCATTAAAACAGCAGCCGTGATGCTCATTATGGGAGCTGGTATTTTGTTCGGATATCGTCATATTCCCTTTACCGCATTACCATGGCTTCAGTTTTTTTCGGCCGCTGCTGCAGGAGTGATCTTGTATCTTATCGTCGTATTCATGATGAAGCTTATAACATTCCGGGACTTGGTACGGATACCGGTAATCGGTAAATGGTTTAACCGATAATGCAGGAAGGCTGCATTAAATTTTAGTCGTTACGATCAACATACACTTTTCCTTTATGGTCCATGGAACACAAGAATACTTCCTTGAAATCTCTGGCTCCATGTTTTTGAATTTCATTTTTCAGCCAAAATCTCGTCTTATCGATCAGTGCCAAGTTTTCATCCTGAACCTTACCATCCATAATTAAGGGGATTGGTAGACCTTCATATGTTATTTTGCTGTATGGTATCTCGATTCGACTGTCCGTATCCTTGACATTCTTGAACTTGTTGTTTAGGGATTTATCCAAAACAGAAGAAGAGGAGCTGCTGCTTGAACTGCTCGATGATTCTTTAGGTATAACCGTCAATTGACCAGACGTTTCGAGAATCGCGAATTCAACGTCAGCCACGCTAGTGATATCCTTCCCCCTGAGCTGCTGCATCAAATCATCAAGGTTATAACGTAACTTGTTCATTTCTTTACGATGCAGCTTCCCTTTGGACACAATAATGCTGGGCTTTCCGTCTGCTAGCAGCCGCACCTTGCGACTCTTCAATCCCCAATAAGCAAGTCCTACCTGAATAGTAACAAGTACCGCAATGGGTATGATTCCGTCAACAAGCGGCTTTTTCAAATCTTCTAGCACAAAGACGGCAATTTCTGCAATCATAATGGAAATAACCAGGTCAAAGATAGATAGCTTTCCGATTTCTCTTTTTCCCATAATACGCAAGGTTATAAAAATAACCCCGTACATCAAAATTGTCCGGAAAATAAGGAGTGTGATATGTGTGGTCAATGGTATTCCCTCCCAAGTGATTGGACATGTTCAAGGTACTGCTATTCTGCCCCTGGCCCCACTTTCCATTCGGTATATCATGATTAATTAATGGTAATCATTCAGAACATCATAGATAGTACTAACTGTGGAGGCTTGGCCATACAATGATTAATAATTGAAGTTTAGTAAGGGGGCTGATTTATTGGAACCGATCCGACGCGTTTTCTCTTTACGGATCAACAATCCGATTCTTTCCGGATTGCTGTATTCATTCATGTGGATGTTTCTAGGCGCTTTGGGGCTGTCATTGCTCCTCTGGGCGAGCAATCTCTCTGAGGATGACTTATCCTTGTACACGTTTCTCGTACATGGAGTTGCCGCTGCATTTGGCGGTAGTGTAAGTGGTAAGCGTGCAGGAAACAAAGGCTGGTATTACGGCTGTCTCACAGGTCTGTTATATGGAATTATGTTAATTGTTATCGGTTTTCTCGCTCTAGACAGTTCTATATCATGGGGAGATCTTACACTTATTGCCGCGGTTGTAGTTGCAGGTTCCATCGGTGGCATGTTTGGTGTAAATTTACGTAAATAAATTGTTAATCCTCTTTCCCGAAACTGTGTTACACTGGTAACATTGTTCATTAATGATTTAGGAAAGAGGAGGCTTTTGTTTCATTGTTATATCAATCTATGACTACCATAACTCTGTTCACTACACTTAATGTGATCGTGCTCCTGTGGATTGGGACTCTTCAGAACCCGTTCAAAGCACTTTTTACACTTGTTCGAGAACTCTTCACAACCCCGCGCTTTTTCATACTTTTTGCGGCCATGGCGGCAATTCTTTTGTTGAATAAATATGAGCTGCAGTTCGAACAAGAACATTTTATATCTCCAAATGATTTTACCCCCATGATTTTCCAGTTAGAAGGTTTTTTTGTGAAACATGTACAGGAAATCTTTTATAGTCCCTGGATCACACCGGTTCTTGCTTATTTTTACCTGCTTGTATTCCAAGCACTGATTATCGGATCTATCGGGGTATACCTCATTCAACATAACAAAGCTCATGTGTATGCTACCTGTTATGCGATTCTAATTAATTACACGATCGCGATCCCTTTCTTCTTGTTCTTTCCAGTTAATGAAACTTGGTCCTATCAGCCTGCAGGCGTGACTTTTTATATGCTTGAAGTATTTCCGAACTTTGAGTCGGTTTATCGCCCATTATCAGGTTTAGATAACTGCTTCCCAAGCCTTCACACTTCTTTGTCAGTGACCATGGCTGTACTGGCGTTCCGTTCAGGAAATAGACGTTGGGCGATTATTACCGGCATAAGTGCAGTTATCATTATATTTAGCATCTTCTACTTAGGCATTCACTGGTTGTCTGATATGATGGCAGGAACACTTCTAGGCTTGTTGGCTTCCTCAGTAGGGATATATTTAGGAAAGCTCACAGACAAAAAAGCAACTCAGTCCCTTTATTACACTAAGATGACGGGATAGCATTTATATTAACAAGAAAAGCCTGGTTCCAAATAGGAACCAGGCTTTTTCGTGCTTTACCTAAAGCTTGGAGCTTCAGGAAGAGATTCATTTATGCCTCGGAATCGGTATTGACGCTGTGGCTGACCGAGCTACGATCAAACGTCAGTTTCGTGACGTCGTTCACTCTCAACACCACTACATCGTCAGTAATCTCCATAATTGTGCCGTGAAGACCGCCGATTGTAACTACCTTATCACCTTTTTTCAAAGCGCCAAGCATAGAATTACGAGTCTTCTGCTTTTTCTGCTGTGGACGGATAAGCAGAAAGTAGAAGATGACGAACATCAATACGAAGGGCAGAATTAAACCCACTATTCCGCCGCCTTGTGTCGGTGCTGCTGCAATTTCAAACATATCTTTCCCCCCCTTCATGGACTTCCCATGATGGCTTTAATCTTAAAAACCTTTTTCATTATCGTGCAGGCCGTACTTTTCAAAAAACTCATCGCGGAAATCAAGCAAGCGATCTTCCATAATGCTTTGCCGCACGTTGCGCATCAGATTAAGAAGAAAATGGAGATTATGATACGTTGTAAGCCGAAGACCAAACGTTTCATCACTCTTAATCAAATGGCGCAGATAAGCACGAGAGTAGTGACGGCATGTATAGCAATCACACTCCGGATCAAGCGGTCCAAAATCCCTGGCGTACTGGGCATTCCGAACGACAAGACGGCCTTGACTTGTCATCGTCGTTCCGTTGCGGGCGATCCGCGTTGGAAGCACACAATCGAACATGTCCACACCCCGGATAGAGCCTTCCAGCAAAGCATCAGGCGAGCCGACCCCCATCAGGTAACGCGGTTTATTGTCCGGAAGCAGGGGTACCGTGTAATCCAGCACTTCATACATAAGCTGCTTGGATTCTCCCACACTAAGTCCACCAATAGCATAACCCGGGAAATCCATGGAAGTCAAATCACGCGCGCTCTGGCGCCGCAGGTCCTCATACATGCCCCCTTGAACGATAGCGAACAGGCCCTGATCATGCGGACGGGCATGGCTCTTTAAGCAGCGCTCAGCCCACCGTGAAGTACGTTCCGTAGATTTCTTGACATAATCATACTCCGCCGGATAAGGAGGGCATTCATCAAATGCCATCATAATATCTGAACCAAGTGCATTTTGAATTTCCATTGCGACTTCTGGAGAAATAAACAGCTTATCTCCGTTCAGATGGGAGCGGAAGTTAACGCCTTCTTCAGTTATTTTTCGCATCTCAGCCAAACTAAATACTTGAAAACCACCACTGTCCGTCAAAATTGGGCGATCCCAGTTCATAAATTTATGCAGACCGCCTGCTTCTTTAATAATGTCGTGGCCTGGTCGAAGGAACAAATGGTAGGTATTGCTCAAAATTATTTGTGCATCCATCGCCTTTAGTTCTTCCGGGCTCATCGTCTTAACCGTTGCCAGTGTTCCTACAGGCATGAATGTCGGTGTTTCGATTACACCGTGTGGTGTGTGTACGCGGCCTAGTCTTGCGCCCGACTGCTTACATGTTTTGATATGTTCATAGGTGATAGCTGCTGCCATTTTAATAAACCTCCGAAATTAATAAATAAACATAGCGTCTCCAAAGCTAAAGAAACGGTATTCCCGCTCTACAGCTTCCTTATAAGCTTCAAGAATATGATCCCTGCCAGCTAAAGCACTTACAAGCATAACGAGTGTAGATTTCGGAAGATGGAAGTTTGTAATTAATGCATCCACCACTTTGAACTCATAACCCGGGTATATAAAAATGCTCGTCCAACCACTGCTCTCACGTAGGAGCCCGCCCTGACACTGGTTTCCTACGGTCTCTAATGTTCTGCATGAAGTTGTTCCAACAGCAATAACTCGTCCGCCTCTGCGCTTGGTCTCATTCAGCAAGTCAGCTGTTTCTTGAGACAGAACATAATATTCTTCATGCATGACATGGTCTTCCACCTGATCAACAGACATGGGACGAAAAGTACCCAGACCCACATGAAGTGTTATAAAAGCGATATCGACGCCTTGCTTTCGAATACGATCAAGCAGTTCTTCCGTAAAATGAAGTCCCGCTGTCGGGGCAGCGGCTGAGCCTTCATGTTTGGCATATACGGTCTGGTATCGATCACGGTCATCCAACTTCTCTTTAATGTAAGGAGGCAGTGGCATCTGTCCGAGAGAATCTAATATTTCCTGAAAGATTCCATCGTAAGAAAAGGACAAAACCCTTGCGCCCAACTCCCCCTCTTCTTCAATGATTGCGCGCAGTTTACCTTCGCCAAACGTGATAACGCTCCCCTTTTTTAGCCTCTTTCCAGGCTTTACGAGTGCTTCCCAGCGGTCCTCACCTAGTGCTTTAAGCAGAAGCACCTCAGCCTTGGCTCCCGTATCTTCCTTAGCGCCAAAAAGCCGGGCAGGAATAACTTTAGTATCGTTAAGCACTAGCGTATCGCCAGGCCGCAGATGATTCACAATATCTCCGAACACTTGATGAGATAACGCACCATCCTCTTTACTCACAGTCAACAACCTTGAAGAACTACGGTCAAGCAGTGGAGTTTGCGCAATTAAATGTTCCGGCAATTCAAAGTCATACAAGTCTACATTCATCGTGGTCAGTCCTTAATAATAGTTGAGTTGCGATAATAGTGTTGCAAAATCTCCTTATAATCATACCCTTCATCGGCCATTCCCTTGGCTCCCCATTGAGAAAGACCCAGCCCGTGCCCGAAGCCTTTGCCTGTAAATTTGAATCCGGCCGTCTTGTCAATGACTCTGGCTTTACTGTCTCCATTCAACACAACAGAACCGGCGCTAGAAGTATTTTGTACTCCATCAGCTGAAATAACAGAGACATTCTGACCGCCTGAAAGGGTTGATGCTACACCGTTAGCGCCCAATACAGTATAACTTCCGGTAGGTTCAATATCAAACATGGTGCTCGGAAGTCCGTTAAAAGCAGACCGATACAAATCCGGGTATTTAACATCCAGAATTTGTCCGTTTGCCGTTACTTGTACAGCTCGGCCCGATGGTCCTCTTTGGGTAACTTCCAGCGTATTAATCGATGAAGGCAGACTCGAACTGGTCTTATCCTTCAAGGACTGAAGTAATTCGGAAGACGTGAAGGGACCTCTTACCCATTCATAGCTGTTCGATTCATTTACCTTATCCAATATAACTGCTGTATCGCCCGGATTCATCTGAGCAGCCGGCTTTACAGTGGATTGGATGAGAGGCAGCGGCCGAATGTTGGTATCCTTCGCGGTAACTGTCATGATCCGAAGACCAGCTGCTGTTGCTGCACCTGTTTCCTTGACGTTATCTTCACGCACGTAACCTGTGACCCCATTTGGCAAAAGGATATGATACCACTGTTTCAGGGCAGCCTGTGAAGATTTATCACCAGGACTTTCTACAGCTGCAAATAAATCATTCGCACTGTTCCACACTTCAGAAGGATCCGCTGTCATCCCTCCACTGTTGGATGAGAACACCGCCTCAACAAGCTTATTATTGCTCATCAGAACTTCGCCCTTAGTGGCATCAACCGCTTGGGTGATGCTTCCTTGTTCTGTGCCTATTCCACTGTAAGCCTGACTGAGTGTCGTATCTACCACGTGGGCCACTTCAAACTTGTTTCCCTGGAACAGAGCATAACTCCGTGCAGCAACCGATTGTGCCTTCAATGCTTCACTACCCCATGAAGAAGGCACTTCTGCACCAACTACGGAATACAAATACTGCTCGAACGGCAGCTCGTTTACAAGATAAAGTTGACCATTCTTCGTACCGATCTCGAATGCGCCTCTATATTTTCGTTCAGAGCGCTCCATCACTTGAATACCTGCATTTGAAGAGGTTTCTACCCATAGCTTGGCCCCTGTTCCTGCCATCACATAATGAGCGACTGGCTGTGCCTGTGCCAGGTTAAGTCCTACATCTTGTCTTATCATTAGACCAACAGCATCTCTGCCGACTTCATCCAGCGGTACCGCCGAAACAGCTTGAACTGAACTTTTAAGCGCCGCCAATTCAGCTGTGTTCGCAGCCTCACCGACCCACACAGCATATTTAACATCGCTTCCGGTCGGCACAATAACATTTACCGCATCGATCCCTGAATCCACGAAAGTTCTCCGAACCTTCTCGGCGGCAGCCTCAGAATCAAATTGTCCAGCTGTCAGATGCAAAGACCCTTTTACTGCAGGAGTCTGGCCATTCAAATAGGCCGCAACTGTCTTAGCTGTTCTCGTAGCAGCTTCTTTAGCGGCCTGTTCACTGGAGTACACACCTGAATATAACTGAAATACATTTCCGTTACTACTCTCGGATAAGAACAGCAGCGGCTTATCTGCCGTCGCCTGTAATTTCTTCGCTGCCTCGGATGCGGTCTTCCAATCCTTCGTCTCGAGCACTTTTACACGGTAGGAATCCACACTTAAACGAACTTTCTGAGACCCCGTAAACGAGAGCAATCCTTGTGATCCTCCAGATGTAATTATCGATGCATTAAAAGATTCCGACGACTCCAACGTTACAGCTGGAGTCGTGGACTTATATTTAGTTCCAAGATCCAGAAACATTGCCACCCTTATGTTATCCAGAGAAGGTGCTGCAGCAGATGCAGCTGGTGCATACCATACGCTCCCAGCCACGACGACGGCGAGCAAACCCTTGGCACACCAAGTGCGGATGCTTCGATTCCATTTCTTTGTTGTCATTGGTTAATTCCTCCTGCGTTGTAAGAATGGACGGAAAAGTCATTTATATCGTTCATTATCATGATGGCTTCCACACGGAAGTCCATGTTTATCGACGGTCTTCCGGATATGGAATGCCTAAATGGCTGTATGCAGCTGGAGTAACGACACGCCCCCTTGGAGTCCGTTGGAGGAATCCAATCTGAAGCAGATATGGTTCGTACACGTCTTCAATAGTCTGGCTCTCTTCACCAATCGTAGCGGCTATCGTATCGAGTCCAACCGGCCCGCCTCGAAAGCTGCGAATCATCGCGTTAAGCATCTTATGGTCGACCACATCCAGCCCCATCGGATCCACCTGAAGCATTTTAAGCGCTTCTTGGGCAATATCCGGTGTAATCATACCATCGCCACGTACCTGTGCGTAGTCACGCACACGCTTTAAAAGACGGTTAGCTATCCTTGGTGTCCCCCTTGAACGCAGCGCAATCTCATTGGAGGCCTCCCCCAATATCTCTATTCCAAAAATATCTGCACCCCGGGATACGATATAACTCAGCTCGTCCACCGTGTAAAATTCCAAGCGGCTTACCACACCGAAGCGGTCCCGGAGCGGTGCAGACAGAAGTCCTGCGCGGGTAGTAGCACCGATTAATGTAAAAGGCGGTAGGTCAAGTCGAACGGAACGTGCACTCGGACCTTTCCCAATCATTATATCCAGAGCAAAATCTTCCATCGCCGGGTACATGACTTCCTCAACAGTACGGTGCAGACGATGAATTTCATCAATGAACAGCACATCCCCCTCCTGTAGATTTGTAAGAAGGGCTGCTAAATCTCCTGGACGTTCAATCGCAGGTCCAGATGTGGTTCGCAGATTGACACCCAGCTCATTAGCAATAATGTTCGCAAGAGTCGTTTTTCCGAGACCCGGTGGTCCGTACAAAAGCACGTGGTCCAATGCTTCTTTACGCATTTTGGCTGCTTCAATGTATATATGCAAATTTTCTTTGACCTGATTCTGGCCAATATATTCTGCTAAGTAACGGGGACGCAGACTAAGTTCTACAGCCTGATCTTCCATCATCAAGTTGGCCGTTATGATACGGTCATCCACTGCTCAACAACTCCTTTCTGTAACCGACATCTTAACCGGCATATAATAACTGCAGTGCCCGTTTCATCAATACATCCACGGATTCTCCTGCTGTTGTTTCCTTAATTTTAAGCCATACCTTATCCAACTCACCATCCGTATAACCGAGAGCCTTCAATCCCTCACGTGCTTCAGCCCATGCCGAGCTATCGTCCGACTCGATGTCATTGACCGCAAACAGACCCGTGGTGTATGCAACACTTCCAAAACCCTCGAGTTTATCCTTCAGGTCTAAAATCATCCGCTGCGCAGTCTTTTTACCGATACCCGGTAGCTTCACGAGAAAAGAAATGTTCTCCTGGTAAATAGCCGACACGACATGATCAGGCGATCCGCCTCCCAAAATACCTAGGGCAACACGCGGACCGATACCCGAAACCTCGATGAGCTTTCTAAAAAGCTTCTGTTCCTCTCTTGTCGGAAAGCCGAACAAAAGCATAGCATCTTCACGCACATGATGGTGGGTAAAAACCGTAATCGGTCCTTCGACTTTAGCAAAGGCGAACGGATTCGGGCAAAAAACTCGATATCCGACCCCCTGGACGTCTAGAACAATATATTCATTTTCTATATGGACAAGCTGTCCCCGTAAAAAATCTATCATTTTCGCAGTACCTCATTTAACTTTGAATTCAATGTATACGAATGGGCATGGCAAATCGCTACCGCCAATGCATCCGCCACATCATCAGGCTTTGGAACACTTTGCAGCTTCAAGAACATTCTTACCATTTCCTGTACCTGCTTCTTCTCAGCTTTTCCGTACCCTACAATCGCCTGCTTAACCTGCATCGGTGTATACTCCGCGATAGGGAGCCCCCGCTGTACTGCAGCTAAAATAAGCACGCCACGGGCTTGGGAGACGGACATGGCCGTCGTTACATTCCTGTTAAAAAACAATTTCTCAAATGCGACCGCTTCCGGTTGGTACTTATCGATCAATTGCACCATGCCTTCATATACATGATTCAGCCGCTCTTCCTCCGGAGTATGTGCTTCTGTCTGGATACATCCGTATTGAACTGGTGTTACCTTGCTACCTACCTTATCTACAAACCCAAAACCGACAATCGCGATTCCGGGGTCGATTCCCAATATGCGCAAACCTAATCTCTCCTCTGAAGCGAACATATGTATCGTTCTCCCCATTATAACAAAAGATCGGCATCAGATGAGGAAAAACTTTGAACCTTTCCATCCATCCAAATTTTCTGTAGACGAAAATAAGAAGACACCTGAGGCGTCTCCTTATCTACAAAGTATATTCATTACCATACAGCTCTTTCTACAAAAAAAGCTCAGATCGTATCAATGAGCTTTCATTACATTTTCAGCCATATCCCTTGCATAATCGCTAAACGTCGACAACACGCTGTTATACTCATCGATATCTTGAATTCGTATGCCGTCCTGAAGTTGCTTCAATACATCTTTTGGCAAAGATGATTCCATCGAACCGATATCCAGCTGAAAAAAGGTTCTCAGCACCTTTTCCTCTTGTGGAGGCCCGTCAAAAAGCGTCAGGTTTCCATTAACATCGACACTCATATAAGCTTGTTCCTTGCAAGTCGGTGACAAGTCGTCGGATACCGTTTCTTCTAGCCATACTTCACCGTTGTCATCCATTCTTCCCTTCCAGGACGGATTGTTGTTTAGGAGTGTGTATACACTGTCGGTATCAAGGCTGCCAAGTATCTGTTCCTCCACACCACATACATATGAAGTTCGTAAATGTACTACTCTTTTTCCCTGGGAGTCGTTCAACTGCTGCATAAAGACCCGTTGTTCCTCTGAGTCCCCATCACCGCCGTTTTGTAGATAATTGAGTGTCTCCAAGGCAATAGGTGAGTCATCCGTCATCTGAGTTAAAAGCTTTTTCATTTGATCAGGCAAAGTCTGACCAGCCCAGACAACGCCCCCTATGATCAAGATGAGAGTACAGGTCCATATGGCCCGTCTCCATCGTCTCCATCGTTTCCTGAATTGTTTTTTTATCTGGAAAATATTCAAATTAATCCCCTTCTGTCCAATGTTTTTCATAGTTTGACCTGTTCATCACCCATTTATTCAAAACTTTTCATGAGTCATACGTGAAGAACTTGGACTTTTAGATAGGGATAACAGAAAAACGTCTTATCGATGTACCTCAAAGAAGACAGACCGCACTTAGGGATAACAGAAAAGAATCCATTGCTCAGAAAAATTCTGATCAATGGATTCTTCATGAATCGGGACGACACGATTTGAACATGCGACCCCCTGGTCCCAAACCAGGTGCTCTACCAAGCTGAGCTACGTCCCGTTAATATAGATACGATAAGAATATTATAGCATCTGTATACTCAAAATTACAAGATTGTCTAGCAAAATGATATGCCGGTGAAGGGACTCGAACCCCCACGGTTTCCCTCACGATTTTGAGTCGCGCGCGTCTGCCAATTCCGCCACACCGGCTTAAAATAAAAACAACCTCTTCGGAAGAGGATGTTACCATCTATTATTCGTCTGATAATAAAATGGCGCGCCCTGAGAGATTCGAACTCCCGGCCTTTTGATTCGTAGTCAAACGCTCTATCCAGCTGAGCTAAGGGCGCAAATCATGGAGCGGACGACGGGAATCGAACCCGCGACCCTCGCCTTGGCAAGGCGATGCTCTACCGCTGAGCCACGTCCGCAAAAAAACATATTCAATTAACATTTTAAGCAAAGATGGTGAGCCATGAAGGACTCGAACCTTCGACACCCTGATTAAAAGTCAGGTGCTCTACCAACTGAGCTAATGGCTCATGCAAAGCATGAAAATGGCGGAACTGACGGGATTCGAACCCGCGATCTCCTGCGTGACAGGCAGGCATGTTAGGCCTCTACACCACAGTTCCACGAGGCACTATCGCTGTTATGTAGCGATAAAATTGGTTGCGGGGGCAGGATTTGAACCTACGACCTTCGGGTTATGAGCCCGACGAGCTACCGAACTGCTCCACCCCGCGTCATTAAAAGGTGTATATATGGTGGAGGCTGAGGGGTTCGAACCCCCGACCCTCTGCTTGTAAGGCAGATGCTCTCCCAGCTGAGCTAAGCCTCCATACTGGTATGAATTTAAGAAAGTGGTGACCCGTAGGGGATTCGAACCCCTGTTACCTCCGTGAAAGGGAGGTGTCTTAACCCCTTGACCAACGGGCCTTATATATAAATCCTAGCTGGCGGAGAGAGAGGGATTCGAACCCTCGAGACGCTTTTGGCGCCTACACGATTTCCAATCGTGCTCCTTCGGCCAACTCGGACACCTCTCCGTAATGGCTCCCCGAACAGGACTCGAACCTGTGACAACTCGATTAACAGTCGAGTGCTCTACCAACTGAGCTATCAGGGAATATGTAACCGCTTGGCGACGTCCTACTCTCCCGGGACCCTTCGGTCCAAGTACCATCGGCGCTGGAAGGCTTAACGGTCGTGTTCGGGATGGGTACGCGTGGAACCCTTCCGCTATCGCCACCAAACGGATCAAGTGTTTGATCACTTGAAAACTAGATACGAAACGTTATTTGCGAATAGTGTTTCCGAAGTACCTCACACCGTAGTTCAAAGCGTATGCTTTCGATGCAAGCTTCACTTCGTGAAACTTTTAGGATAAGCCCTCGACCGATTAGTATTGGTCAGCTCCATGCATTGCTGCACTTCCACCTCCAACCTATCTACCTCGTCGTCTTCAAGGGGTCTTACTAGTTGGGAAATCTCATCTTGAGGGGGGCTTCACGCTTAGATGCTTTCAGCGCTTATCCCTTCCGTACGTAGCTACCCAGCCATGCTCCTGGCGGAACAACTGGTGCACCAGCGGTACGTCCATCCCGGTCCTCTCGTACTAAGGACAGCTCCTCTCAAATTTCCTACGCCCACGACAGATAGGGACCGAACTG
>NZ_CM177770.1:4450000-5147500 GCF_058269055.1 Paenibacillus sp. JNUCC 34
GTCTTCCAATCTATCTTCAGTGGAGTCCTTTTCGGCAACATCTGCACTGTTTATCGATATACCATTGTCAAATGCAGGCTCGGCTTTAAAGACATCAAAAGATTTCTGTTCATCCTCCCTGCCATGGCAACCACAGTCTTTTTCCGGATATCCCATAGTGTTCTCTTGCCAAGGCATTGGGTACCCCATACCTCCATAAGGCATTGCTGAACTCCCCATCGTTTCCGCCGTATCCTCTGTAGCTTCTTGGTAAGACCAAGGATAAGACTGATGTGGCCCACCATAGCTAGGCATTGCTGAACTCCCCATCGTTTCTGCCATACCCTCTGTAGCTTCTTGGTGAGACCAAGGATAAGATTGATGTGGCCCACCATAGCTAGGCATTGTTGGATAATGCCCATGGTCACCATGATGGTGATGATAGTGATGTGAATGATGATGTGGGTACATTGGATTCCAGTTTGGAGGGTCCGCCATAACCTGCTGTTCGCCATAAGGAGTCGGCATTTCAGTTCCACCATGGCATCCGCATGGTTTTTTTTCAGGCATATATCCCATTCCCATTATAGCTTCATAGGAGGTGTGGGGTTGCTGCATTTCAACTTGCGCTGGGTAAGTGGTATAGGATGGTGTCCCTGTCATATATGGATCTGTTACAGAGATCTGAGAATATTCAACAGCCATCGGTTGTTCTGTAATTCCCGGGTAATGTGAAGTCGGTGCCATCCATCCTTTGTAAGTGTCATGCTCTGCTTTATGAGTGTGGTGTGGATAGCTGTAGTGATGTTCAGGAATATAGCTATCCTGGAACGGCTGTATAGCTACGTTGTCATGGCAGCCGCAAGGTGCACCAGGAATCATATGCTGTGGAGCAGTTGGAAACATAAAATCCGGAGAGAAACAATCAAAAGGCTGAGGCATATGATGTACAGGATACTCCGGAAAAGGAGGACATGGCTCTATCATTGGTTCAATGGGTTTCTCTGGACATATCGGCTCCATCATTTGAGGCTTAGGCTCACATACTGGCTCCATAGGTGGTAACATTGGCTTTTCCATTTCTTTTGGCATTTCAGGCATTACGATTAATTCAGGCATAATTGTTATTTCCGGTTTTACAATGATTTCGGGAATAACTGTAACCTCCGGCATGACGTTAATTTCAGGCATAACCTCAACCTCTGGGAGTACAGGTACCTGTGGAATTTCAGGAAGAGTAGGCTGGGGGGCCGTCATTTCTTCCTTGGGCCCAGTATAAGTTTTACTACCGGGTACCGTCTTATCTGCTACGTTTCCTGTACCACCGGTATGATGAGAATCCCCTGTGTTCATAAATGTTCCGGAAGAAGGTATGTTTACAACTTCCCCTACTAGCAGTGCATTCGGATTTTTGAGCTGAGGATTCGCATCAATAATCTCTTTTAATGAAACGCCCCACGCCTTAGAGAGTTTCCATAGCGAATCCCCTTGCTTCACGGCATGCTTATGAATAATGGGCTGAGTTCCGTCAGGTACGGGAACGGGCTCAGTTGGTATTTTTATTTTCATGCCGATGTCGAGTTTATTGGGATCAACCAATTGCGGATTCGCATCCACGATTTTAACCAAAGGGACTCCATATTTTTTCGATAGCTCATATAGGGTGTCGCCTTTCTTGACGATGTGTATTTTCACGCCGCTAAAACCTCCTACACTCTTCTAGGCGCTTTGAAGCATTTCGCCCGCATTCGTTACTACATCCTATGCAGGAGATGGGCGATTGACATCCCTAGAAGCAAAAAAAATCCTTTCATCGATATGAAAGGATTTTTTCCTATATTCCGTTTGTTAGAGTCGTACAAGTCTATTAGCTTACGCTTCCCACACTTTGTAACCGTCCTGATCAACGATTTTCCGGAACTCATCTAGCAATCGGAGGGTAATTGGACCTGCTTGGCCCTCTCCAATAGTTCGACCGTCAATCTCACGTGCGGCGATAACTTCGGCAGCTGTCCCTGTGAAAAAGACCTCGTCTGCAATATACACATCATGCATGCTGAATGGTTCTTCTTTAAGAGGGATATCAAACTTCTCACACAGCTCGATGATAGCTTGACGGGTAATTCCTTCGAGTGCCCCCAAGTAACAAGGAGGCGTTGTGATTACACCGTTTTTAATAATAAAAATGTTGTCGCCAGAGCCTTCCGTTACATAGCCCTGCGCATTCATCATAATGGCCTCATCTGCGTCCGCAAAGTTGGATTGAATTTTCACCAATATATTGTTGAGATAGTTCAGAGACTTAATCTTCGGATTAAGTGCATCAGGAATATTACGTCGTTGCGCGACAGATACAGCCTTCAAGCCATTCAGATAAGCCTCTTTGGAATAAATGGCAAGCTGCTCCACGATAATGATAACCGAAGGTTTGATACAACGGCGCGGATCCAGTCCCAGATTACCCACACCCCGGGATACGATCAGTCGGATATATCCGTCACGCATATCGTTACGGCGAATCGTCTCGGCCATTGCTTCCAGCATTTCATCTTGTGTAAGAGGAATTACCATATCAATCGATTTAGCCGAATCATATAAACGATCAAGATGCTCTTTACATTTGAAAATGTTACCGTTATAAATACGGATACCTTCAAATATACCGTCACCGTACAGAAATCCGTGATCAAACACCGAGATTTTTGCGTTCTCTTTCGTAACATGTTCTCCATCTAAGTAGATCCATTGTTCAGCCATGTCTGCTATACCTCCGTTTTTTCTCTCTCGTATGCAAACCCCGGGTAAGATCCAAGTATGCGAACCTGACATCCCAAGGCTTCAATCTCGCCCATTGCTGCCGTTAATAGCACGGAATCTGCTGAATCCAGCACATCAATGTAAAAATAATAGTTCCCCAGCTTCTTTTTAGTTGGGCGGGACTCGATCCGAGACAGATTCAATCTTCGCCAAGCGAAGGTTGAAAGGACTTGGTGAAGAGCTCCCGGTACATCCTCTGGCAGCGTCACCAGTATACTAGTCTTCACATATTCTGATGAACGCGGAACCTCGATGGGATGAGGTCCGATCAGAACAAATCTCGTGTAGTTGTTGTCATGATCCGTGATCTTCTCAGCTAAAATATTTAGTCCATGCGTTGAAGATCCCAAAGTTGTACCGATGGCCGCCCATCCTTTACCCGGATTTTCCTTTACGATGTTCACGCCCTCAGAAGTGCTTCCGCAAGGTTCGAGCTCGGCCCCGGGAACATATTTGGACAAAAACTGGCGACATTGGGCTGTAGCCACCGGGTGAGAGTAGATTTTTTTGATTTTACCGAAATCAATACTACCGTCCTCAGCACGGAACTCCGAAACGTCACCGATGATGTTCTGTATAGAAGGATATACCCATTCCACTTGCATTGGTATATCCACTTCGTTTACCAACCAATCCATATGAAGACTGACTGAGCCTTCGATTGTATTTTCGATCGGAATCACGCTGTAATCGCTTCTCCCGTCTACGGTCGACATGAACACATCAGATATCAGTTTATGGTGTATGAATTGTGCAGACTCACCTTTTAACAAATATAAAATTGCCTCATGAGATACCGAGCCCGAGGGCAGCAATGCTATACGTTTCATGTTGTCACTTCCCCTCTGATCATATCCAAAAATGAAGTGCTCTGTATATTATCAAACACCTTTACCCCTTCCCCATCCGGTTGTAGTAATAAACTAGATGCAGAAATCCCTTCTTTCTTCATCGTTTCCATGAGATAGGATTTTAATGATTCGACACGTTCATCTCCACGCTGAATCAGGGCAATTAACGTAGGACCCGCTCCGCTTAAAGCAATACCAAGTGCCCCTCTGTTAGGTGCTTCATTCAATATCTCGGCCATCCCCGGCACCAATGCGGCACGATACGGTTGATGAATACGATCTCGCATAGCTGCTCCAATTAGGTCCAGTCGTCCAGATGCCAACGCAGCCGTCATTAAGGAGGAACGGCTTATATTGTAAACGGCATCGGATAATGAGAACTGCTTCGGTAGCGCTTCTCTCGCCTTAGCAGTCGATAGATGAAAGTCAGGAATCACAACCAGCGTGTCCAGATTAACTGGCGGTTCAATCCGGACATAATCCGCATGGTTACCGTCCCAAGCTGCAGCAATGATGCCTCCGAATAAGGATGCACCTACATTGTCCGGATGTTTCTCAAGATTTGTAGCCATATCAAACAGCTTGCTATCCGGTAAAGGCGATCCGATAAGAGCATTAGCAGCCGCCAGTGAACCAACAATGGCTGAAGCACTACTTCCAAGTCCACGGGTCAGTGGAATTTCGGAGTACATGGAAATCGCGAGTTCCGGCACAGAAACACCTGCCTCATCAAAAACCATCTGGGCAACCTTATATATAAGATTGCTCTTATCCTCAGGTACACCTGTCATTTCATCTCCGTACAAATGAAAAGTAGTGCGATCGTCTTGCTTCATTTCAATCCACGCATAGAGAGATAATGCCATCCCTAATGTATCAAATCCGGGGCCAAGGTTAGCCGTGCTGGCTGGAACCTTGATTCGGACGCTTTCGGACAAACTCATACTTGAGCCGCCCCTTCAAGCTTGGCAATAGCATCCATAACGGCAGATTCCGTATCGGAAACAACAAGCGGCTCAGACTTGACGGTTGTAATAGCGATATTCGGATCCTTCAGTCCATGTCCGGTAAGAACACATACAACCGTTTCTCCACCTTTGAAATATCCTTCACGTTTCATTTTATACACACCGGCAATCGATGCCGCGGAACCTGGCTCGGCAAAAATCCCCTCTCGTGATGCAATAGTGCGGTAAGCCTCCAGGATTTCATCATCTGTTACGTAGTTAATCTGACCACCTGATTCATCCGCTGCCGCAACAGCTGTTTTCCAGCTGGCTGGATTACCGATACGGATCGCTGTAGCCACAGTTTCCGGATTTAGAATTGGCTCACCTTTTACAATAGCCATAGCCCCTTCCGCTTCAAAACCAAGCATAGTCGGGAGTGAAGAAGCTTTCCCCGCAGCGTGATATTCTTTAAATCCTTTCCAATAAGCCGATATGTTTCCGGCATTACCTACAGGAATAGCCAGAACATCCGGTGCTTTGCCGAGCTGGTCGACAACCTCAAACGCGGCGGTTTTTTGGCCTTCAATTCGATATGGATTTACGGAATTCACTAATGTAATTGGATGTTTCGCTGTAATTTCACGCACAATCTCAAGCGCACGGTCAAAGTTACCATCAATCGCAATAACCTTTGCACCGTAAATCATTGCCTGCGCCAGTTTTCCAAGTGCGATATTGTTGTTCGGTATAATGACTATACAATTCAGCCCGCCGCGTGCAGCATATGCAGCAGCTGCTGCAGAGGTGTTTCCTGTAGAAGCACACATGATCGTGCGGCTCCCTTCCTCCATAGCTTTGGCTACCGCCATAACCATACCACGGTCTTTAAACGATCCGGTTGGGTTCAACCCCTCGAATTTGAAATGCAGATCAATGCCCAAATCCTTGGACAGATTCTCTGCACGGATCAACGGTGTATTTCCCTCTTTCAGCGTTAACAGCGGTGTATTTTCGTTAACAGGCAAATATTCCTTATACGTCTGGATCAAACCTTCATATGGCATCTCTCTTATTCTCCTCTTCAAATATAAAATTTATATATTATTTATGGATCATTACGGGTAGCAGATTAGCCTTCTACACGGTACACACTCTTAATGCGGCGTATAACATCCAAGCTTTCAAAATGGTTAAGCACTTTATCTATGCTAGCTTTGCTCGCGTTATGGGTTACAATGATGATTTCCGCATCAGGATTCTGATCATTCGGCTGCTGAACCACAGACTCCAAGCTTACATCAAATTCAGCGAGCACCTGTGTGATTTTTGCAAGCACCCCTGCTTTATCGTCCACTTGGAGCAAAATAAAGTTCTTAAACACGATCTGTTCATCGCTCTTCAGCTTTTTCGCTTTGTAAGGCACAATCGCTTTCAAACCATTCACGCCAAGCTTCAGGTTTTTGATAACAGCGACCAAATCTGCTACGACGGAAGTTGCCGTCGGCATTTCACCTGCACCGGGTCCATAGAACATTGTCTCGCCAACCGCTTCTCCGTATACGTAAACAGCATTGTATACCCCGTTCACCGCAGCAATCGGATGACTCGTACGCACCATCGTCGGCTGTACACTGATGCTGACCTGCTCATCCTCGCGGTCAGCGATACCGAGCAGTTTCATTTCGTAACCCAGCCGCTTCGCATATAGAATGTCTTCCTTGGACACCTGTGAGATTCCCTTTACACTTACATCCTTCAACTCAACATTCGTACGGAAGCCCAATGTGCCCAGGATGGCCATTTTACGTGCTGCGTCCAATCCTTCTACATCAGAAGTTGGATCTGCTTCCGCATATCCAAGCTGCTGGGCTTCTGCCAATACATCCTCGTACGAAGCACCTTCCTGGCTCATTTTTGTCAGAATAAAGTTCGTTGTTCCGTTAACAATCCCCATAATTTTCATAATTCGGTCCGAAGAAAAACCTTCGATCAGGGTACGGATAATCGGAATACCGCCAGCTACACTTGCCTCATAGAATACATCACACTGCTTCTCCTGAGCTTTCGCCATAATTTCCGCCCCATGAAGCGCCATCAGATCCTTATTCGCTGTGACGATATGTTTCCCTCGATCCAAAGCTTCCAAAATGTAAGACTTCGTCTGCTCGATGCCGCCCATTACTTCCACGATTACATCAATTTCTGGATCGCGGATCACATCCCAAGGATCATCTGTCAGCTTACTGCTGTCCACCGTTACACTGCGATCTTTCTCTGTATTTTTAACTGCGATTTTTTCTATAATAATAGGTGACCCCACTTGGCTGCTCAAATCTTCCTGATGTCCCTCGACAATACGGACAACCCCTGTACCTACAGTACCTAATCCCAACAATCCTACTTTAACTGGCTTCATATATGTCTCCTCCTATTTCCAACCATTCTTGTACTCTATTATAACTAACTATCCTTGTCCGATCATTTGGACTCTTCTTACGCCCGTTGCCCGGCGCAATCCATCAAGCAAATCATCCAGCTCTTCGTTGAGCCGTGATACTTCCACAGAAATAACAACATTCGCAATACCTTGCAGCGGTATACTTTGATGTATGGTAAGTACGTTACCGCCCTCTCCAGCCACCAGACCCAACACCTCGGACAGCATGCCGGAACGATGCTCCATATCAATGGAAATCGTGACGATCTCATCCCGCTCCAACTGGTTGATGGGATGAATGCCATCTTTGTACTTATAAAAAGCACTCCGGCTTAGGCCAACCTGCTCAACGGCTTCATGAACCGTCTTCACATCACCGGACGCGAGCAGCCTTTTAACCTGCATAGTCTTCACCACGGCTTCTGGCAAAATATCCTCACGAACTAGATAATAGCGTTCTTTCACAAACGTCCTCTCCTCAAAGACTCGTGTTTTTGTATAGTGGACATTATACTGGATAACCTGGTTGAGGGCAATACATTTGAGTCTATTTTTTAAAAATCACCATGTTGTTGTCATAGTCGTATAAAGGTTTGTTTAAATAAATCTGTATAAAATAAAACCTCCCTACTCTTTTGGGAGGTTTTACGGACAATAAAATTCCAAACTGTGTTATGCGTAAAGCACGACACTTCCACAGTATTCGCATTCCTTCGATTCATCAGGATCAACATTTGTTTTGGAACCACAGCCAGGGCACTCCATCACCTTCGGTAGCTTAGGTTCAGATGGCGATTTTTCTGTATAGAGAGACGTATAACTGCTCGATTCAATGTTAATATTCACAACACTCGAACTCCAGTTCCCCTGAATGTTCACATCGTCATCCCATAACGAGTTTGGTACAGATTCAAACTCCACAACTCCATCCTCTATACTCCCTTGAGGAATAAGCTTCTGTTTCATCATATACTGCAAATCATCCCTAACCGTTTCAGGCGTTTGCTTGACTCGTTTAGCAATTTCTTCGATTTGAACGATACGCTGCTCAATAACGATCTCCCAGTAATGCTCCATCAATTGGATAAGATTGTTGTGGTGATAACCACCCATTAAACCCAGAACAACAATCAATACAAATAAAGTTCCTAAATTCTATTATACATTTTCCATCTACCTATGCGTAATTTACGGGTCCCCCGCAATATTCGCATTCCTTCGATTCATCAGGACTAAGCGACATCTTGGCGCCGCAGCCTGGACAATCCATAACCTTAGGCTGCTTGGTCTTTTGCTCCGGTGTTTCCGAATTATTATAAAACGTATTATTTTGTTCAAAATTAATATTGTTTTGTCCAAAATTAATATTAATGATATTATCGCCTGTTTTGAAATTTTTCCCCCTGGTTCCTCCACGAGAAAAACCATCCAAAACCAAATATCCATCTTCAATCGTCCCGTATGGCAAGATTCGTTTCTCTATCATATATTCAATATCTTCGATAACACGCTCGGCAGGTTGTTTTACCTGTTCCGCTATTCTCGAGATATTAGAATTGTAATGCTTATATATCTCATCATAATATTTTGTCATTAGCCGGATGAATCGCTTCTTCGCGATCCATGTTATAAATTGAATGATACTTACGGGAATAAGAGTAATCAGGCCAAAAAGTATTGTAAATGTAAACATCGCTTCAAACCGTTCTTCCGTCCCAAGATCAAGATATCCAATAAACGTGAATGCTAAAATAGCTATAAAAATCATAACTAACTGATTGTTTATAAAATGAAAATTCACTGGTTTGCGATAATTATGCCGATGTGTCTTAATTACTCGTATCAGCCCCAGCGGGAAGAAAACCGGAAAGAAAATAAGGTTACCAAAACAAATCCAGTTATCTTGTTTATTTTGTGCTGGCTTATAATTTTTGATTTTATTCAAGGGCGTAATATTTTCCAATCTCTAAACCTCCAAACAAATCTATGCATAAATCACCATACTCCCGCAGTAATCGCATTCCTTAGCTTCACTAGGATTAATCGTCGTTTTGGCACCACAGCCGGGGCACTCCATTGTTTTCGGAAGTTTAGACTCGGATGCTCCTGGTGCATCCTGATTATTTTCTAATCTATCGTTTTGGCCAAAATTAATATTAATAACATTCTTACTGGCACTAAACGGAGTTTGCACCTCTCTTTTGATTTTAGAAGGAAGCGGTTTTAACTCCACTATTCCATTCCCAACCGTACCGAAAGGCAGAAGTTTATGATCGATCATGTACTGCAGATCATCGATAACGCATTTGGGCTTTTGCCGGGACCTCTCAGCGATCTCATGAATCCGGATAATCTGATGATCAAGAATCAATTCCTTATACAGCTGCATCAATCGAACAAAGCGACTTTTTTCTTTTATTTCAAAGAACACGAGCATCGCCACCGGAACCATAAATATAATGCCGAAAATGATCATATAATCTTGAACTGCTTGTACCCTCTCTTCAGCTGGCAGATCATTGTATCCGATCATTCCAAGGAACATAACAACAATAAAGCTGATGACCAGTTGAACGGACAGCATTCTAAAATTAAATCCCTTCCGGTAATTATGCCGATGTGTCAATAAAACACGGAGCACCCCTAGCGGAATAAACACCGGGAAGAACAATAAGGTTCCCATAAGAATTACAGCATCCAACTTAGTAACGGAATACTTATGATTTTCTATTGATTCCACCGGAGTTACGGTCTTCATTCTTTCAACACCTCCTGTCAATCGCTTGTTATCTGACTTATGAAGTACCAGCTTTTAACCGAACCAACTGAGTATTGCGTTCCATTAATATTGTTAGAATCTCGTGTATTTGTTGAATGGTCTCTTCAGCTAATTTATTTTGAAGATCATGCTCGGCTCCTGTTATTAGTTTCACTTGATCCTCGATTAAACTGATTCTTTGCCGTATGATGTCCTCGATGGCATAAAGAGATTGGTGCGTTATCGGATCGCTGTAACGGAAGCTTTCTTCCAGCTCAAGCAGAAGCTTGTTTAAGACGCTACCCTGCTCCAATGCAAGTCCGGATAGTTGCTCGCGGATGGATGCAACCCATGCGACAGCCTCTTTCTGAGTGGACAGGGACGAACTTTCTTTATTTTCCTGAGAGATGGCATACTTGCCGACTAGAGATACAAGACCAAGCACACCTACGGTTAAGAGGAATGTAATCAAGTGAATAGATAGATATGCATTCACCGTTAACCTAAACATATACCCGAAGAGCACAATTTCAAGGAGCACAGTAAAAGCATAAATACCGATTACAACACTAGAAGCAATATAAAAAGGTGCGCGAACAGCAAACCGATCCGTACCACTTACCATACGAAACATAAAAAGTAGGATCATCCCCTCTGCGCACGCGGCTGCCGCTCCGGATATCCATGGATGCAGCGTTCTTGTTCCAGCTCCGTTTCCGATAAAACCAAACAGCAGTATTGTTATCAGAGGCAGTAGTACCCCGGCACCCAAAATCCAATTTCTTATATCAACCCTTTTAGTCAAACTGTTCCCTCGCTTTACGTCAGTTTATTTCCACATTCCATGCAAAATTTTTGCCCTGGCTTGATTTCATGATCACAGCTATCACATTTGAGAACAGTACTGCTTCCGCAGCTTGGACAGAATTTTGCCTGTTCGTTTAGCGGTTCACCACATTCACGGCAAGGCCTAGGCATGAATTTCCCACAGCTACTGCATGATTCTGCATCAAGGGCCACATCTTGTCCACAGGACGGACATGGATGATACGGATCACCACAGTGGAGGCAAAACTTTGAATTGGGGGGAATTGGATTGCCGCAATCACTGCACATCATCATAGTTGCAGTATCTTGCTGTCCTGTGCGGACGGGTTGACCACATCCGGAACAATAAACCGCTTCTGAATGATTTAGATTACCGCACTTGGAACAGGCTTTTTGCTCTACGGTCAAATCGCCCGATCCTTGAATATTTACTTCTCCGCTTATACGGTTCATTGCATCATACATAGGGTTAACCATTCCGAGGCCCATTCCTACACCAAGTCCGGCACCGATGAATTCGGAGCTTGACCCAGGGTTTTTCGCTGCACCTTCCAAAGTGTCAAAGGATCGCTCCTGATGATATGTATAACCGATAATGTCCATTTCCGCTTTTTTAGCTAGTGCTTCTTTTAAACGGATCGCGGCTGGATCGTTATCTGGGATATTGATCGAATCCACATAAAAGTTTAGTAAAGACAGCCCAATGTCTTGGAAAGCAGGGGCAATGGCCCCATGAATATGTTTCGATATTTCGGCGGCGTAGGCGTTAATCTCCACCACACTGATTTTTTTATGAACAATATACGAGGATATAATTTCATGAATGTTCGACATGAGCACGCCTCGAAAATATTTAACCAGAGTATTCTGATCAAACGATGGAAGCGTCCCCACCATTTTGAGCAGAAACTTGCGTGAGTCTTCAATCTGCACACCAAATTGGCCAAAAGCCCGCAGCGATACAATAATGTTGTATTTAGGATCCTGAAGCTGGATAGGTGAATTCGTTCCCCACTTTACATCCAGCGAACGAAGCTTATTAACGAACCAAACTTCAGCAGAAAAAGGTGACTTTCCGCCAAAAGGAAGATTCACAATGTTTGATAAAATCGGAATATTCGCCGTACTTAACGTATGGCGTCCTGCTGTAAACAAATCCAGTGCTTGACCACCTTTAAACAAAATAACTTCCTGTGTTTCATTTACAATCAATTGGGTCCACGTGCCAAGCTCCTGATTGGGATAACGCCAAGCGAAAACTCCCGGCGGTCCATCATATTTAATAACCTCAATGATAGCCATCTTTCATACTCCTTTTACGTCTCAATTCAGCACATCTTAAGCTCTATTTAAAGTAGGTACTTATTTACTACATTATTGTATACGAAAATCAGGACATTTTGGATCAAAAAATTGGAAAATAATAAAAATACCGCTTAACCCCATGATTAGAGTTAAGCGGTATGGTCTTCTAGTAATAACTGCTTCCTTCTACAAACTCAAATTCAAAATCTCCAATGCGCACCAGTGTGCCTTCGGTCGCACCGCGACGGCGAAGCTCCTCATCGACTCCCATATGACGGAGAGTACGGGCAAGCTTCAGAATCGCATCATGCGAGTTCATCTGCATCCGCTTCAGCATGCGCTCGATGCGCTCGCTATGCACGACATACATCTCGTTATCACGAGTAATCGTAAACGCATTGTCATCCTTTTTATCAAATTTATATACTTTACGCTCTGCAACCGTGGCCACATCTTCAACTACAGGCTCTTCTGGAATCTCATCCAAAATAGAAGCTGCACGATACAAGAGTTCCTGAATCCCTTTGCGCGTCAGCGATGAAATCGGCATAATCTCGAGATCCGACCGCACGGTCTTAACTTGTTCACAAAACGCTTTCAGGTTTTCTTCCGCATCAGGCATGTCCATTTTGTTAGCTGCAACGATTTGAGGTCGCTCTGCTAATGTCGGGTTGTACAGTCTGATCTCTTCGTTGATCTTCTGCCAGTCTTCGAACGGATCTCTTCCTTCGGAACCCGCCATGTCCACAACATGGATGATGACACGTGTACGTTCCACATGACGCAAGAATTCATGTCCGAGTCCTACTCCTTCATGCGCGCCTTCAATCAGACCCGGCAGATCTGCCATCACGAAGCTTCGTCCGTCGCCAACATCAACCATGCCCAGATTAGGCGTAATCGTTGTAAAGTGGTACGCTCCAATCTTAGGCTGTGCTGCCGAAACGACCGATAACAATGTAGACTTCCCGACACTTGGAAAACCGACAAGTCCGATATCAGCCATCACCTTCAGTTCCATAATAACATAGCGTTCTTCGCCTTCTTCACCATTCTCGGCAAGCTCCGGCGCTGGATTATTCGGTGTGGCAAAACGGATATTCCCCCGTCCGCCCCGCCCACCGCGAGCAACGACAACCTGTTGTCCATGGCGAGTCATATCCGCGATCACTTCTCCTGAATCGTCATCAATAAGCACCGTTCCAGGAGGAATTCTTACAACCATATTTTCGGCATTAGCCCCATGCTGGCTTTTGTTCCGGCCTTTTTCTCCCCGTTTCGCTTTAAAGTGCCGCTGGTAACGGAAATCCATTAGTGTACGGAGTCCTTCATCAACGCGGAAGATCACATCTCCACCATTGCCGCCATCTCCTCCGCCAGGACCGCCCTCAGGCACATATTTCTCACGGCGAAATGCAATGAGACCATCTCCGCCGTCTCCGCCTTTGACATAAATTTTTGCTTTATCTACAAACATGGATTCACCTTCCTCAAGTCACATACGGTAAACAGAGCCGATATGTCGTATTGTCCGTATGGATCTGCTCCACCCGGATACCTTTATCATGTACTGCAAGTTGTATCTTCTGCTTTAAGCTGTCTTGATCACCGAAAAAACCTTCTCCATCGAATTCAGCAATCAATTCGTCTCCCTGCTCCATAAATGTCAGAGTCAACAGCCGGTCATCTTCCCACGTTGAGCGCCCACCAATTTGGTATGCCTGCACAACTTCCATAATAGACTGCGTAAAATTCTCCTCAGCCTCCGTCGTCAGCTTCCCATCCAATTGGACAAAATCCACAACGTCAACATCCAATTGTAACCCGGTGTTTAACGTTCGATATGAATGAAGATAAAGAACCAACGAAGAAATGCCCAGTTTCGAAATTTTACTGTCCTGCAGCATACGTTCCTTTATTCTTTCCACACATTGCACCGATTTATCAAGCTTCCCCAGTTGAATATATCCATATAAAATTTGAAGCTCATTCATCCAATCGTGACGGTGGTGGTTCAGTGTCTGAATGGCGTTCTGCTCCAAGCTTTGCTGGTTCGTTCGCTGTCTTTGTACTTCTGTACGCCGGGCATACCAAGCAGCACCGAACGAGGCGGCTGCAGACCAAATTGTCAATATTATTCCGGCTGCATACGTAGGATTCCACAACATCCAGGCTGCAGGCAGCACGGATGATAATCCAATACCAGCCGCTATCCATTTCCAGGAATTCATCGTTTCTCCCCGTTCCTCCACAACAATCGGTTACATTCACCAAATCACAGTATACCATAGTCTTTAGCAGGGATTCACCACTCGTATTCAAGTTTATTGCTATTTTCTTCAAAAAAAAGAAGCCCCGGCATAGTTGCCGGAGACTTCTTAATCTGTAAGCCGTTTAAGAAACGATTTACGCTTCCACTGCAGCCGCTACAGGAGCGACCTCAACCGGGTAGACGCTCACTTTCTTGCGATCACGACCCCAACGTTCGAATTTCACAACGCCTTCGACTTTCGCAAACAAAGTATCGTCTTTACCGATGCCCACGTTTGTACCTGGGTGAATTTTCGTTCCACGTTGACGAACCAAGATGCTACCACCAGTCACGAGTTGACCGTCTGCACGTTTCACGCCCAAACGTTTCGCTTGGCTATCACGACCGTTCTTTGTGGAACCTACACCTTTTTTCGATGCGAATAACTGAAGATCCAATTTCAACATGTTGTCTACCTCCTTCTTTTAGTATTCTGTTCTTGTATTTGAATATACTCACGGTATGAATCTGCAATTCCTCGTAACATCAGAACCATAGATTCGAGAAGCAACTGCACCTGACCAGACACCGATTCGTCTTCCACATGCGGTAGTACACCGCTGAGAAAGCCACCCTTCATCTTGGTCTCCATAACGGTACCGGTTAACGCCTCAACGGAATTTACCGTTCCCACCGTAACAGTGGATACACCAGCGCACACGATATCTTGTCCTCGCGGAGCATAACCTGCATGTCCCTTGATTTCAAAGCTATGAATTCGGCCGTCTTCCTTGCGCGTAATCTGTACAGTAATCATTACCGCACCTTCTTACGCTTGGATTTTCTCGATGGTTACTTTTGTGTAAGGTTGACGATGACCTTGCTTTTTGTGGTAGTTTTTCTTCGGCTTGTATTTGAATACAACGACCTTCTGGCCTTTACCGTGTTTCTCCACTTTAGCAGTTACAGTTGCACCAGCAACAACTGGTGTACCTGCTACCAAACCGTCCTCTTTGGAAACGGCCAGTACACGGTCGAAAGTCACGCTCTCTCCGTCACCTGCATTCAGCTTCTCGATGAACAATACATCGCCTTCTTGAACTTTGTATTGTTTACCACCAGTTTCGATAATAGCGTACATTTGCTTGCACCTCCTCATGTCTCAGACTCGCCTAATTCAGGTGTCCGATCATATAATGACCGTCCTTGTATACCCGATCGGAGCGGTTACAGCATGTGCAGCAATTGCTCACTAAACACATACCTGAAGATCATATCATATTGCCCCTCATTCCGTCAATACCTACCACACTTACACCATGCCTGTCCCACCACAGGACGTACAAGTTCTAGAATAGGGGGCAACCGAACTTTCACGTGCCTTCTTTCGAGTCATTTCAAGCAGTCCAAGCTTCGTCCAGCCTACTACAAAACTTTTGGTCCGGTCTTTTCGGATACCCGCTTCCATTGCAGCAATAACCTCATGTCTATGCTCTTCCTCTTCCATATCGATGAAATCTACAATAATAATACCACCGATGTCCCGAAGCCGGATGATTCTCGCAATTTCACGGGCAGCATGTAGATTGGTCCGGGTGACTGTATCCTCAAAATTATCTCCGCCAATATACTTCGCTGTATTAACGTCAATAACGGTAAGGGCCTCGGTCTGATCGACAACGATCGTTCCTCCACCCGGGAGTGAAATTTGTCGGGAGAACCCCGACTTTAATTGTTCTTCTACACCGTATGCTTGAAAAATATGATTTTTCCCCTCATATACCCGCACTTGAGGTTTAATTCCAGGCACCAAATCGGATAAATAACATTCCGCTTCTATCGCCTCCCGTTCACGGTCGATGATCAATTCATCATTTAGCGGATCAAAGGCATCCCGGAGAAACCTCTGAAGAATCCCCAAATCGCGATGTAGAAGATCAGGGGATTCCGATGTATGCGAGCGTTCGATAATCCGCTCCCACTCCATCCGCAGCAGTTCCAAATCTCCCGCAACAGATTCAACAGGTTCATCTTCGGATACGGTACGCATAATAATACCCTCTTCTCCGCTCCTTAATCGCTCACCGATCATTTTGAGACGCATTCTTTCAGCTTCACGCTGTATTTTCTTGGACACGGCCACATAATCGGACTTTGGCATAAACACCATACATCTACCAGGCAGTGAGAAGTGGGTTGTAACCCTTGCCCCTTTGCCTCCCCTTGGTTCTTTCATAACCTGGACAACCAATTCTTGTCCCACAGAGAGCAGTTCCGCAATCGATGGCTTGTTCTTTGGTTGTTTCTCCAAATGGGGATGAAGAACATCATCCACATATAAAAAAGCATTCTTTTTCAATCCAATATCAACGAAGGCCGCTTGCATGCCTGGAAGCACATTGACCACTCTTCCTTTATAAAAACTACCAACGACATTTTGTTCCCGACCTCGCTCTGCTGCATATTCCACGAGCCTGCCATCTTCGATGAGGGCCATCTGAATGGTATCCGGTTCACAGTGAACAATCATTTGTTTCATGGCTTCACCTCTTTATGGAAGACTAATCTATTGTACAATCCTATCATGAGTCAGCTCAGACGGGATATATTACTTAGTGAATTCCTGTACAATATTTCTTTTGAACAAAATCATGCATACCAATGGGGCCTATCAGACGCAAAATAAGAGGCAATGACATGCTGCTCCGGTATGACAGCCATTAAACCTCCCCGGCGGTTCATAACGTAAATCAAATGATACTTCTCTCTTTTAAATAAACGCATAATATCATCCAAAGGTTTCGAAGAATCTGCAACTATTGGCTGAGCAGTTCCGATACCTTCCTGCTGATGTTCATGTAATCCATTCCGGTTCACTAGGAATCGCATAAAACGGTAAGGGACATTACGGTGATCCTCAAAGTTCGAATAAGCCAAAAAAAGACCGATCATTAACAGATTCAGCTTTACACCGCCGCCAGAAAGCAGCGGAGAAAGCCCGTAGCCAATCATAAACAAACTGCAGATCATTCCTGCGCGAGCAGTCCATAATAGCGTTGCATGATAGGGAAGGAGCAAACTGACAAGAGCCTGCATTACTTTCCCTCCATCCAAAGGCAGAACTGGAAGGAGATTAAACAGCGCAATAATCAAGTTCCCCTGTATCACATAGGACAAAAAGGGGCCGTCTCCCCAACCGGCCGCCTGACATAACCATACAATTCCTATCATAATTCCATTCTGAAGAGGACCGGCCAATGCGATGATCAATTCTCGTGCGGCATTCATTCGTCCGTCATCCTCAATCACTGCAACACCGCCAAACGGCAGCATTTGAATAGACCGTACTTTAAAGCCCATGGCTATTGCAGCACCAGCATGACCCAGTTCATGTATGAACACGATAACAAATAGAGTCAGCAATTCCAAGAAGCGACCGGTTATGACGGAGGCCAGCATAACGATAACAAATAGAGGATGTAGTGACAGAACAATACCCCGGATGCTAATCAAATGAAATCACTTCCGTTGGATCCACGCTGCGGTCTCCATCTTTTAACATAAAGTAAAGGGCAGACTGTTCTCCATCGGACTGTAGCACCGGCAATGTACCAACAACATCTCCGCCTTGAACCCAATCATTCACCTTCAAGTCAGATACTAAAAGCCTGCTATATTGGGCGGTCCTTTTCCCTGTGTGTTGGATTGTAACCGTAACGCTGGCATCCGGAAGTTTCTTAACTTCCAAAACTCGGCCCGTTTCTACGCTTTTAACCTCGCGAGAGGAAAGCGAATCCCCTTTAGGCACTATGAGAATTCCTTTGAGATCAATCGCAAAGGATTGCACAAGCTGTCCTTCTAACGGTGGTACTAATGTAGTCGATGCATTTACCTTTGTTGTATCCTGATCACTTTGGCCAAATATCGGAATAAATGAGGGTGGACCGCCAAAGTGCTCTTCATACCATACTTGAGCGGCCTGAAAGTCCATTTCTCGGCTTAAGCCTTCTACAATATAACCTTGTGCCCGCAAAGCCCAGGGTTCATGGACCGAGAAAATCCCCCAAACCGCTCCAAATAAAAGGACGCTGGCCGCGAAGCGCCGCACCAACCCTGCTATAAAAGATGAATTACGAGGAGGAATTACAGGCTCGATGGCATTGTCATACCACCCGCGGTGACCTTGTTTCCACATTTTTTCGGGATCCCGCTCGATTTCTGGTCCGGTGTGAACAGGCTCTTGAAGTGTATTCTGCCGAAGAACAGGTTTTTTGGAGGCGTTAGTAACCGGATTGGAACGGAAATTATTCAATTCTGTACTCTCTTCCGTCAGATTTTCATTCAATAGTTCACGGATTCGTGCCTCTCTCCTGTGTTTTACAGATGTTTTAATGTCCAAAATACTCTCCCCCTTGGGGCTTGTTTTACTCTATCTTATGAGGACAAGAAAGATGTTTAGAACAAGCCTTCACCAAGCGTGGATCTCGGTTTCCTACAAGAAAAAAGCCAGTGCAGTATTTAGCACCGGCCAGTCAAAAAATAAGAATATACAATTACCCCATACCGAAAAATTTCTTAAACTTTGTAAACATCCCTTTTTTCTGATGAATCTGCATCAATGGAACGGTATCCCCTAGAATACGCCGAGCAATATTTCTATAAGCTATAGCTGCTGCAGAATCTGGGTTCATAACCGTCGGCTCTCCAAGGTTCGCTGCCTTGATCACCATCTCATCGTCTGGGACGATACCGATCAGATCAATATTCAGCACTTGCAGTACATCTTCGATCTCTAACATATCACCTGACTTAACCATATTCGGGCGAATCCGGTTAACAACTAGCTTCGGAGATTCTACATGGGAGCTCTCAAGCAATCCAATTATACGGTCAGCGTCACGCACTGCAGCATTCTCCGGTGTCGTTACCACGATAGCCTTGTCCGCCCCGGCAATGGCGTTCTTGAATCCCTGCTCAATTCCTGCAGGACAATCGATAATAATGTATTCGTAGTCCTTCTTCAGTTCCAAGACAATATCCTTCACCTGATCAGGCGAAATGGCGTTCTTGTCCTTGGTTTGGGCGGCAGGCAGCATATAAAGCTCGTCAAAGCGTTTATCCTTGATAAGCGCCTGATTGAGACGGCAGCGCCCTTCGGCGACGTCGCATAGGTCATAAATGATTCGGTTTTCCAGACCCATAACTACGTCGAGATTACGAAGACCGATATCGGTGTCTACCAGACACACTTTTTTGCCCAGAAGTGCCAGAGCCGTGCCGATGTTCGCCGAAGTAGTCGTTTTTCCGACTCCGCCTTTGCCTGATGTTATGACGATTGCCTCTCCCATATTCTACACCCCTTTAAACACATTAAAATCCCGGCCCAATCGAACAATGTTACTGATCTTGTCTATCTGCATACTTCCGTTTTGCAAATACGCAAATTCCATGACCGTTTCCCGTGTTTCCCACTCATCCGGCGGTCTGCTGATCATATCTGAAATACGAAGCTGGGTAGGAGCTAGATACGAAGCGGCGATAATTGCATCCTCGTTTCCTTCGATGCCGGCATGTGCTGTTCCACGAAGAGCACCCAGTATGTATATATCTCCAGTTGCCGTAATCGTCCCACCAGGGTTTACATCACCCAAGAAAAGCAAGTCTCCTGTGTGGTGCAGAACTTGTCCGGATCGGACCATGCCAGTTTTAACAACCGGACCTGATACTACCTCATCTTCCGGCTCGGGGGGCGGCGATTCCACCGTACGTATTAGCAGATTCCCCTTCTGCTTCAGTATATCAAGAATAGACTGCTTCTCTTCTTCGGAAATACGCCGGGATCCCAGTTTAACATCCACATGAATAATAGGTCCGGTCAAAATATTCTGATGACTATGCTCAAGTTTATAACGAAGCTCACTGAGCAGTTCTTCTAACTCACATTGATCGTCAAGCAGGAATACCAGGCCATCTTTGATGCCCTTAATCGTTACATGATTGGATTTTACAGCCATAAGCCTGTCCCTCCCATCTTCATACATTTCGCGCTCGGACCTTCAAGTTCCTGCTAGTCTTCGTAAAATGTCGGATTGACGGTCAAGAAGCCTTGCTTCTCTTCGGAGCTTTAGCAAGTAGCTCAAACTGTTTCCGAAGAGGTACATAAATCATCAAGGCAAATGCAAAATGAATCAGAAGATTGGGAAGCATGTGATTCAGCAGGGCCCAATTATAAGAATCTGGATTAATTCGGAATAACTTATAGATCCCAAATAGCATGCTATCCAGCAGTAAGCTGCCCAATATGACTGCCGTCATCATAACCGGCAATGGAGCCCGTGGCGTTTTAAATAAAAATCCGATTACATATGCCGATACCCCCATTGCGAATGAGTATGTACCGATCATTTCACCGTAATAGACTACGTCATGGAGCATCCCGAATACGAGACCAAGTACAAGGCCGGTATGACGGTGGTGGTAAATGGTCGCAAACAGAATGGCAACATACATAAAGTTAGGCGTGATTTTGCCCTGCAGCGAGCTTGGCGTAATCCAAAAACCTACCGTCCCCTGTAGAATAAACAAAAGAAACAACAGCAGAATCAAAACCTGATGGCGCTTCATCCTTTAGGCTCCTCAGGCGCGAATACGACAAGGAGTGTTTTCCAGTCCTGAAAGCTTGCAGCCGGTTTAATAGTGGCCGTACGGTTCAGACCAAATTCTCCGACCTCGACACTCTCAACTGTACCGATAATCATCCCGCGCGGGATAACCCCTCCGTTACCAGAAGAAACGATCAAATCATCTTTTTTGACCGGGTCATCTTCCGGAATCCGCGTCATTTTGAGCATTTTCGTCTTCTTGTCATAGCTTTCAATAATTCCGAACGTGTCCTTGTTAGAGACGGTGGCTGCAATCTGCTGCCGCTTAGCGTCCTGGGGATCAAGGGTCGTCAGCAGTTTTACGGTAGAGGTGAAATTACCAACATGGCTTATAACACCGACCATTCCCTCAACAGAGGTAACGGACATGTTTAGCCGAACACCGTCCTTGGCCCCCAAATCGATAACCAACGTATGGTTGTTCGGATCCTGATTCACACTTAACACATTAGCCGGACGGTAATCATAGTCATACCTTTTCTTTTGAGCTTCTGTGAACTTAAGATTATCCTTTAAAACTTTGTTATCATTTTTGATAAGATTGTACTCTGCGCTCTCACGTGCGTACTGCGCAACAGCCTTCTTCAAACGCTCATTCTCTTCGTACACTTCTTTCATGTCACGTACATCTTCAAAGAAGCCCGCTATGTAAGAAGCGGGCTTGTAAAAAACACCTTGTACAAAACCTACTGTATCCCTCATAAACTTCTCAGGCCAAGATAACCCCACTCTCGGACCAAGGGTAAATCCCATAAGTGCAATAAACGTTACTAGCCCGATCAGCATAATAAACAATCGTTTGTTACCTAGCAGCTTAAACAGTTTTCAACACCCTCTAACGTTACTGTTTTCTCTCCCACACACCAGGGGTTGACACACAATCCTGACTACCGCTTCGAACGGACGGTAGAGCTGCTGCGGGATTTAAACAGATGAATATTATCGAGCGCTTTCCCCGTACCAATCGCTACACAATCCAGCGGATTTTCAGCTACGATGACAGGCATTCCTGTCTCCTCAGCAAGCAACTTGTCCAAGTTGCGCAGTAGCGCTCCGCCTCCGGTCAGTACAATGCCTCGGTCCATAATGTCGGCAGCCAGTTCCGGTGGACATTTCTCAAGCGTTACTTTCACAGCGTCCACAATGGCATTAATGGTATCTGCCAAAGCTTCACTAATTTCATCGGAAGTGATTGTAATCGTCTTAGGCAAACCTGTTACCAGGTCACGCCCCCGGATTTCCATCGTCTCCACCGTTTCAAGCGGCATCGCAGATCCCACTTCCATCTTCAATTGCTCAGAGGTACGCTCACCGATCATCAGGTTGTACTGGCGCTTGATATAAGAAATGATGGAATCATCCATTTCATCTCCGGCCACACGTACGGAACGACTTGTAACGATTCCGCCAAGTGAAATTACGGCAACTTCTGTAGTACCACCGCCGATATCAACGACCATGCTGCCAGTCGGCTCCCAAACAGGAAGATCTGCACCGATTGCTGCTGCAAAAGGCTCCTCAATCGTGTATGCTTCACGAGCTCCCGCCTGCTTCGTAGCGTCCTCCACAGCGCGCTGCTCCACCGCAGTAATGCCTGATGGTACACATACCATTACGTTCGGATGGCGCGGAAATACGGAACGCTGCTTCTGCGCTTGACGTAAAAAATACTTAATCATGGTTGCGGTTGTATCAAAGTCGGCAATAACGCCGTCCTTCATCGGACGAATCGCACGAATATTGCCTGGTGTACGTCCAATCATCTTCTTAGCGGATTCACCAACCGCCTCAATCGTTTTTGTATCGGTACGCAGAGCTACCACAGAAGGCTCTCTAACGACAATTCCTTTTCCACGGACATAGACGAGTGTATTAGCCGTCCCCAAATCAATTCCTAAATCTTTCGTAAAACCACCAAACATGCTGCAATCTCCCTTTCCTTCTCAATCTGAACTATTATATTACATCAGGCCCCGTTCCTTCAAACTAACAAACGTTCCATCTCCAATAATCAAATGATCCAAAACATCAATTCCAATAATATTCCCGGCTTCTACCAAACGGGAAGTCAGGGATATATCTTCTGGACTCGGTGTAGGATCGCCGCTTGGGTGGTTGTGCGCACAAACCAAAGACGCACTGCTGCATTTGATTGCGGCTCTAAACACCTCGCGGGGATGAACAATGGAGGCGTTAAGGCTTCCCATGGAAAGCGTTTCTTGGGCTATGACGTGATTTTTCGTGTTTAAAAAAAGACAAACAAAATGCTCTTTCTGGAGATAGCGTAGCTGTTCGCTCAACAGGTCCGCAGCATCACGCGGACTGCGTATAATCACCGGCTCCATATGTCTCGAACTGACTAAACGTCTTCCAAGTTCGATACCCGCTTTCAGCTGTACCGCCTTGGCGATTCCGATTCCTTTAATCTGTGTTAATTCTTCAATGCTGAGATCAACGAGTTGACGGATACTTCCCACTTGCTTCAAGATCCGTTGTGCTACGTGTATAGCGGATTCTTGTCTAGTTCCCGTCCTTAACAATATCGCCAGCAGCTCAGCATGACTCAAGGCGCTCGCCCCATAAGACATCATGCGCTCTCTTGGTCGTTCTTCATGGGGGATGTCGCGCAGCAAAAATGCGGGCGACTCCATATATTCCCCTCTTTTCCTATGTTTAAATCATAACACGGTCAAAATCTAAAATTAAGATAATACATCCATTCCCATCTCTGAAAGCATATCACTAAGCAAGGATATCGGCAGCCCTACGACATTGAAGTAGTCACCCTCAATGCTGTTCACAATAGCAGCACCGAGACCTTGAATGGCATAAGCGCCGGCTTTGTCGGCAGGTTCGCCGCTCCGTACATAGGACATGATCTGTTCATCGTTTAACGACTTCATACTTACAGATGTTATCCGGTGGCGAACAATACTCTGTCCGGTCAAGGCATCCACGCAGGCTACGCCTGTATACACCTGATGAGTACGCCCCTGAAGCATGGAAAGCATTCGTACGGCATCTTTATCATCCGTCGGTTTCCCAAGTATATCACCCTCTAGTACAACTATCGTGTCACTCCCCACAATGATTGCATTACTGTCCGATTCGGACAGCTTCCGGTACACTGTATCCGCCTTGCGCAGCGAAAGGGTCTCTACAATCATGCTGGGTTCCCAGCCGAAGGGTGTGTCTTCATTGGCATCACTCGGCATGATTTCAAATGGTAACCGAAGTGAAGCTATTAATTCTTGACGCCGTGGAGAAGTTGACGCCAGTATGATGTGCCGCGATGCCTTCTCTTTCACGAGGGAATGTCTCCTTTGTTGTTAGAGCCTACGATACAGCCAAACCGCCGTAATCATTCCGATCAAGCCCAGCAGGCAAAGTTTGAATTCAATGTTAATGTCATAATTTATGATGTCCAAATTAGCTTCGGGCGACCACTTCAATGTTGTAGAAGCAGTTAGAAAAGAAAGAGCTTTGACAGGCAGCAGCAATTTTGCAATCCACGTTCCGGTTAGCCACCCCAGCAGTATAAACAAGATAAGCACTCCTGCGTTTTTCTTCATTCGTCCTCTTCCCTCGCCATTTTTTGACACCCTAATTATTATACGGTGAATCGGTAAGCAATACAAACAGAAATCCGGCTTGGGGAACTATTTCCAGTTCTCCTGCCGGATTTCTGCGATTGAATGCGGTTTTAGGACTAGAAGCTTTCCACAAGCTTCCTTTGACTCATGATGTAGTTCATCATTCCTGCTTGAATTTCCCACAAATGCCCCTTGGATCGATTTTTGTTGTATTCTGTCAATGCTGTAATAGCTTCACTCATTTCCTGCTCCATAGTTTTAAGGCTTGCCCCTGTCTCCAGACTCATTCCAGGAGATACAAGCTTAACTGCTTCTGTCCACTGGAGATGAAGACCAGTAATCGTCTTCATGGTCTCTGCGTCCACCGGTCCGGGGATTTCCTGACCTAATAAGGAGGCTGATAAAGAGCTAAGGTTGGCCGCCAGATCGCCACTCACTTCAAAGAAAATGTCGAGTGCGGCAGCCTCACCGGCAAATACGGCAGATTGGGCACCAGGTAATACGATCTCCCGGACATAAAGCTCAACACCTTCACCTTTTAACTGACTGCTAAGCAGTTTCGCCTGCTCCCGATCCGGCGACACACCGGCGTATACGCGGTTCTCCGCAGAGGAATCTCCAAAGGCCGCAATACCTGATTGAGTCAGTTCACCCTTAGCCTGCTCTGCTCTTTCTGCTGTGCTGAAGACGCCATACTGTAGCATGTAGAAGGTCTGCTGAGGGATTGAAACAGATACAGCTGCTGCTTCCTGATCATTAATCCCCTCGTTTACAGCTGTATTTTCCGGGGGTAAAACCCCCGTCCCCTGGCTACTCTCTGTGGTTGTGTAATCCTCACCGGAGTCCCCGCCGTTAAACATCGACAATACAACCGTTCCAAACAGCAGTCCTGTAACAATCGCACCTGTAATAGACCCTGCAAGTTTCCACACAGAGTTTGGTTTCTTAGAACGATAGTATCCATAATCATTCCTGGTGTTAGAGGAAACTTGTTCAACTGACAGGTATGACTGATCTCTGTTCTTACCATCGAGCGAATCATGAATAAAATCATGTTCTGACGGCCATTCATCGATCTCGGGATACTCTGAATTCCCACTCTCAATGTAAGGCCGTTCCGGTCTACCGTAGCTCCACTCATCCTCATAACGCTCATTGTCGTACTGTTGCTCCATTCGCCGTCTCTCCGCCGCCAAGCGACCATTAACACGGAAATTCTCAAAGCGATTGTTTTGATTATCATTAAGGTTTGGATTACGATTATCCAGCAATTCAACAGGCAGCGGTATAACCCGGAAATCCTCATCTTCTACCCCTTGGTATGAAGGTGACTGCACTTCTTTCTGGAAAAAATCCTGCTCAAAGTTATCGCTGACATTCCCCTTACCCATGTCAGGCTGCAGGCGGGACCTGGTATGTACTTCTCTTGTATGTCCGCTGTCTTGTCCATTGGGAGTTTCATGGTCAAACCTTATTGTCATACGCGCTTTGTTCATTCCACTGCACACCTCACTTGTCTCCTTATCTATAACTACCTATATGATAGATTCAGGAAAGTTATGTGCGGATGCGGACAAACTGAAAACAAACAATACCCGCACATCCTGTATCAAATAACAGGACATGCGGGCATCGAATGAGGTATAAACTCATTTGTTATTGAACTTACTTATTTTCTTTTAAGGACTCGGCCAAAGCAGCCCCAACTTTCCATATGTCTCCCGCACCCATAGTCAAGACAAGATCACCTGGTTTCACTCGTCCTTTGAGGTCATAAAGAACCTCTTCTTTGGAAGGAAGGTATCTTGCTCCTGCATTGCTGTTCTCTACAATCAATTCCACCAATCTGGCAGAGCTTACGCCTTCAATCTGCTTCTCGCCGGCCGGTGAATAAATATCCGTGATGATCACTTCATCTGCATCCTCGAAAGCACGGCTAAATGCATCAAGCAAGAAAAAGGTTCTAGAGTAACGCTGCGGCTGAAATACAGCAATGATCCGTTTTCCGGTCGCTTTTGCTGCACTAATCGTAGCTTCGATTTCAGTGGGATGATGAGCATAATCATCAATCACGAGTATATCATCCGTTTCACCCAGCACTTGAAAGCGACGCTTGGCTCCGGTAAATTTGAAGATACCTTTTACGATATCTTCAAACGGCACGCCAGCCTTTAAACAGGTTATCACTGTAGCCATCGCGTTATACACGTTATGCTTCCCCGGAACCGACAGCTCGACTGTTCCCAAAACCTGCCCCTTATGAGACATCATAAAGGAAACATGACGATCTCCAAGCACCAGATCGCTGGCCATATACTCTGCATCGGTATGAATTCCATAAGTGGTCATTTCTACACGATTCAGCTCCGGCAATATAGCCTGTATGTTCTGATCGTCCACACATACAACTGCAGTGCCATCTTCTCTGATTTGGGTCAGAAACTGCACATAAGCTGCCTTTAAACGATCAAAATCACCATCATAGTTCTCCAAGTGATCGGCTTCAATGTTTAATACAACACCAAGCCATGGGTGATATTGCAGGAATGAACCGTCACTCTCATCTGCTTCAGCTACCACATACTCGCCTTTGCCTGCCTTGGCATTCGTACCAACGTTCATAATCTCTCCGCCGATAATGAAGGTCGGATCGACTCCGCACTCTTCCATAACGAGCGCGATCATAGAAGACGTCGTCGTTTTGCCATGGGCGCCCGCTACGGCAACACCCTTGCCTTCATTGAGCAGCCTTGCAAGCATTTGAGCGCGATGAAGAACCGGGATGTTCTGCTGTTCCGCAGCTACCCGCTCCACATTATCTCTGGACAAGGCTGTCGAATATACGACCAGATCAGCTCCTTGTACCTGCTCAGCCGTATGGCCAATATATATTTTGGCGCCTTTAGCTGCCAATTTTTCTGTTAATTCCTGGGATGCCACATCAGAACCCGTGACCTTATAACCCATTTCCAGCATAACTCTTGCAATGGCGCTCATACCGTAGCCGCCAATTCCTATAAAATGAACATGTTCTGAAGTATCCAACAGTTATCACCAACCTTTTTCAGAATCGGAAAGGCCCAGGAGGTTGGAACGCACGTCGGCAATCAAATATAACGTGCCCGACACCACCCCAAGATCCTCCGCTTCCGTCCGTGACTTCAACAATTCAAGTGCGTTTTTCCAGTCTGGTTCTATGATGATTTGCAGCGTTTGTTTGGCGTATTTTCCCCTTATCTGCTCTACGATGTCTCCTAACGCCTTGGCGTCCATTTTTCTCCGAAAATCCGGTTCGGTCAGGATAAGCGTATCCACTATAGGCAGTATATGCTTCAAATACGTTTCATGATGCTTATTTGCCAGCATTCCCATCATTAAATTCAGATTCTGGTATTTATAAATGTTCGGAAGGCTATTGGCCAAAGATTCGGCCCCCTCCGGGTTATGGGCCCCGTCTACAATAATCCGGGGAGAGGAGCATACCTGCTCCAATCTTCCAGCCCACTTGGTAGCATGAAACCCCTTTTGAACATTGTCATCCTCAATAACAAAAGCCATGTAGTGACGAAGCACCTCAAGACTCATCATTGCACAGGCTGCATTCGAACATTGATGCTCACCCTGCATAGTAATGCTGATATCCAAGCTGCGGAAAGGCCCAGAGAAGTGGAACGTCTGAACCTCTTCATTGCCTCCCATCCGCTCATAAGAGAACTGCTCACCTGCCAGATACAGAGTCGAGCGATTCCGCTCAGCTGCGTCCTTCAAGACCTTAATGGCCTCAGGCTGAGTTACAGCACTGACAACAGGTACACCTGGCTTAATAATTCCCGCTTTTTCCGAGGCAATCTCTTCGACGGTCTCTCCCAAAATATCCGTATGATCCATACCAATATTGGTAATTACCGAGATGACGGGATGTACAACATTTGTCACGTCCATCCTGCCACCAAGGCCTGTTTCCCACACAACGACATCCGGAACACTGTCCACGGCATAATACAAAATGGCAAGAGCTGTAGATACCTCAAAAAACGTTGGAGAACCGAGCTCTGTTTCTGCGATTTCCTGAACGAGCGGATGCAATCGGTTTGCCAGCTTAAGCAACGTATCCTCAGATATATCTTTCCCATTAAACTGGAACCGATTAGTAAATTTCGTAATGTAAGGAGATGTAAAGGTGCCCACATCATATCCACTCTGCAGAAGAACCTCTGTCAAAAACGCACAGGTCGACCCTTTGCCATTCGTGCCTGCAACATGAATGAACTTTAGACGCCGCTGCGGATTTCCCAGCCGTTCCAGCAATGCTTGAATACGAGCCATACCCGGCCGGATACCGAATGGAATCAGTCCGTTAATCCAATCTACCGCTTCCTCATAACTTAGTAGAGGGGCTGGCAGAACAGCCCCATTATGGTTACCCATGCTTCTCACCTTCAGGTCTATATTAGTGTTATCTTAACCTCTCAGCTCTTCAATCCGGGCGATTACTTTGTTCCTCTTCTCAGAGTAATCCGCCTGTTTAGCCCGCTCTTCTTCAATCACTTTAGCCGGAGCCTTGGAAACGAAGCCTTGATTACTTAGCTTCTTCTCCACACGATCTACCTCGCTGGTCAAGTGTTGAACTTCTTTTTCAAGGCGAGCGATCTCTTGTTCAATATCGATCAGACCAGCCAGTGGGAGATACAATTCAACTCCTGTTACGATGGCTGTCATCGCTTTATCCGGGGCCTCAAGGCCAAGACCGGCTTGGTACTCTGAGGTGTTGCAGAAGCGACGGATATAATCCGCATTACGTTCAACAATGCCCAGTACGTTCGCATCTGCTGCACTGAGCATCAGCTCTATTTTTTTACTCATCGGTACGTTTACTTCAGCACGGATATTACGAACGGCACGGATAACGTCCATCAGCAGATCCATTTCAGCCTCAGCTTCTTTGTTCTCCAAGGAAGCGTCATAGGTCGGCCAAGAGGAGAGCATAACAGTCTCGCCTTCATGCGGCAAATGTTGCCAAATTTCTTCCGAAATAAATGGCATGAATGGATGAATCAGACGCATCGTACGGTCAAGAACATAGGCAAGTACAGACTGGGTCTTTTTCTTTGCAGCTTGATCCTCGCCATAAAGCGACAGCTTCGCAAACTCAATATACCAATCACACAAGTCGTCCCAGATGAAATTATAGAGCAGTCGACCTGTTTCGCCAAATTCATAGGCATCAATTAGACGCGTAATATCGCGTGAAGTTTCGTTCAGACGGTGAAGAATCCAGCGATCCGCTGTTCCTAGGTTTCCACTGATGTCGATATCGCTATGTTTAAAGCCTTCCAGATTCATTAATGCAAAGCGGGAGGCGTTCCAAATTTTGTTAGCAAAATTCCGTGCCTGTTCCACCCGTTCCCAGCGGAAACGAAGGTCTTGACCCGGCGTGCTGCTTGTCGAGATCATATAGCGCATTGCATCGGTACCATATTTCTCGATAACATCCAGCGGGTCCACCCCGTTGCCAAGTGATTTCGACATTTTCTTACCGTCGGCATCACGAACCAATCCGTGCATAAGGACATCTTTAAAAGGTTTCTCATCTGTAAATTCGAGTGCCGTAAATATCATACGAGCTACCCAGAAGTAAATGATGTCATATCCAGTAACCAGGACACTCGTCGGATAATAACGCTTGAGATCCTCGGTATCTTCCGGCCATCCCAAAGTCGAAAACGGCCAGAGCGCGGAACTGAACCAAGTATCAAGTACGTCCTCATCCTGCTTCATGTTCGTGCTTCCACATTTGGAGCAGGCTGCAACTTCATCATGAGCAACATGGATCTCTCCACATTGTCCGCAGTACCATGCCGGAATCCGATGACCCCACCACAGTTGACGTGAAATACACCAATCACGTACATTCTCAATCCACTGGAGATACGTTTTCTCGAAGCGTTCAGGTACAAAATTCACGCCTTCACCTGACTTTTGCGCTTCAATCGCTCTTTCAGCCAGAGGCTGCATCTTCACGAACCACTGGGTTGACAAATAAGGCTCTACAACAGCGCCGCTGCGCTCACTGTGACCTACTTGGTGGACGTGATCTTCAATTTTAATGAGTACACCGGACTCTTTCAAATCATTTACAATTTGTTTCCGGCACTCGCTACGGTCTAAACCTTCATATTTGCCGGCATGACTGTTCATCGTACCGGTTTCATCCATAACGGTTATTTGTGGCAGGTCATGGCGAAGACCCATTTCAAAGTCATTTGGATCATGGGCAGGCGTAATTTTCACAGCACCACTTCCGAAATCCTTCTCAACATATTCATCCGCAATAACCGTAATTTCACGTCCGATAATAGGAAGAATCAACGTTTTTCCGATCATATCTTTATATCTTTCATCTTCAGGATGAACAGCTACAGCCGTATCACCAAGCATCGTTTCCGGACGGGTAGTCGCAACCGTAATGCTGCCACTTCCATCTTTCAACGGATAGGTCAAATGATACAGATGTCCCTGAACTTCCTTATATTCAACCTCAATGTCGGATAATGCAGTACGTGCTGCAGGATCCCAGTTAATAATACGTTTGCCGCGGTAGATGAGCCCTTTGTCATAGAACTTCACAAACACTTCGCGGACAGCTTTAGACAACCCTTCATCCAGTGTGAAACGCTCTCTGGAATAGTCGAGAGAAAGACCCATTTTAGCCCATTGATCACGAATCGTATTAGCATACTGCTCTTTCCATTCCCATACCTTCTCAAGAAACTTCTCGCGTCCAAGATCATAACGAGAGATGCCCTGCTCACGCAGCTTCTGTTCTACCTTTGTTTGTGTAGCGATTCCCGCATGATCGGAGCCTGGAAGCCACAGTGCATCGTACCCCTGCATTCTTTTCACACGGATCAAAATATCTTGTAATGTGAAGTCCAAAGCATGACCGATATGAAGCATACCGGTAACATTCGGCGGCGGAATAACAATCGTATAAGGCTCTGCATCCGGACGCTGCCCAGCGTTGAAAAACCCGCCTTCTTTCCAGTAGGTATACCATTTTTGTTCTGCTGCTTTTGGATCATAAGTGGTCGGCATTTGTGCCGAGGTTTGATTGTCCTTTTGTTCCATAATTCTCGTACCTCCGTTACTTAGTCAGCATTGCCATACAGAATCGTTTTAGCCGTTTTTACTTCTAAGAACTTTTTCATTAAAAAACAAAAAAAGTCCTTCGTCCTCAAAGGACGAAAGACTGTTGTTCTCTCGCGGTACCACCTTTGTTTCGCACCGTTGGTTCATGACTGCCTAGGTACGGCAAATCCAAGCGATGCGACACTTTACACAGGTAACGGCTGCAGCCGGCATGCTCTAGCTTTTGCACAGGATCATCCATGCACTAAAGTTCAAGCAGGCAACTCCGGGGCGACTTCGGCAAGATGGTTCCTGCGGGATCTCTCAGCGCTACAATTCCGCTCTCTGAAGGCCATTTCTCTTCCTACTCTTCCCGTTCACAGTTGTTTGTAATTTGCAAATGCTCTGTATAGTATTACCATATTGTATTCCAATATGCCTGAATTGACTATAGTCAACTATAACTTGCTTATTGTTTATAGTCAATATTTCAGGAAGCTTCAACTTTATCTATCATAAGATCTAGAAGATATTCCAGCGCCTTGACCGCAAAACCAATCAGGCCACCCCAGGATAAGTCCTCGAGTAGCCTGATTGTGATCTTTCAAGAAATGTCTCTGTTCATACAAGGTATTACGGGATATACAGGACTTGGCCTTCCTCTATACTCTGTTCCGACAGCCTGTTATAAAGTAATAGCTCGCGCGGGCTCAGTTGGTACCTCTCGGCGATAGTTTCTAATGTTTCCTCACGCTGTACGATGCATAATCGAACTTTGCGGAAAGGAGTGTCTTCCTGCCGACTTCCAAGAAACAACGACTTCCACTTAACATCATCCGATGCAAGCGGTTCTGCCTGATCCTCTACCTGTTCCTCTTCCTCGCGTGCCGCAACTTCCTGTTCCTGAACGGTACGGCTTGACTGCAATAGCGAAGAAAGGCCGACGCCTGATGAACTGCCTACCGTGCTGTTTTTACTCGTAAACGCCACTTTCAGTTCTGGCTTCGCCAGAGGTTCCTCTTGAATCGGAGACTCATCGGCAAGAAATACGGTCTCCTGAACAGAAGCAACTACCGAATCTTCCTTGTCCTCGGGTGACTCATCCACCTCTTGATGTGAAGAAGCCAATACCGGTATTGAATCTTGCTCACTCTCTTCTGTAATTCCTGAAATATTGCTCGTTAGGCTCTGATCACTATTTTCCGATTGATCAACCCGTTCAAAATTCCATACATTCGGATTCGATTGCGATATGCTCTGTGCCGACTGAATGCTTGGGTCCGAAAACGGCGGTTCAGCTGGTTGAGATGGAGCAAATTCCTGTGATGGCTGCTCTCTATGTAACTCCTGCCCTGTAGCTCCATCCGCTGTATACAAGTTAACGGATCCCTGGTCGCCGAACCCAGAACCCTCCTGATGCTGCTCACTTTGGAACTCCTCAGGGCGACCGCTAGCCTGCGCGTGCAAATCAAAGCCTGTTATCTGCTCATCCTGTGCATAAACTTCCTGTACTTGAGGGGAATAAAATGGCGACGGGCCCTCCGACTGAATACTCTCATGCTGGCGTGCCGCTGTGTCATGCCCTAAACCATCTCCTGCGAATGTGTCGGGAGCATGTACCACAGTGATTTCCTCATTGTTCCAAGCACCGTCATTGGGCCCCTGAACGGCAGCTTGAATACCTTTTAGCGAGAGTACTCCTGTGATATTCAGACTTCGAGTAGACAGCAGGTCGACATCGAAATTTTCAATCTCCACTGCAATATCGTCCAGCGAAGACACCCGATTCATAGGAACGGTGATTTCCACCGGAATCCAATGTTCCAGCGGCTCGGACTCCCCCGCTTCGGTGTCTCCTCGATACAGCCCCGCCAATAGCAGATGGCCGCGAAGTGTCGCCTGCTCCTCCTGACTGATTACCTGGATATGCGGTATTAATTCAACCTCTTCCAGTTCTTCAATTCCCGGCAGATCTTCCGATAAAATAATGCGTTCGTAAATATCAAACCGCAATCCGTAGGACTGGTCGAACACGGGAATGTCCTCCTTTCGGCATATACTATCCGCGGGCTGATCCCGCGGCATGAGCCCATTTTTGTCACTCAACTTATCTATATGCCAAAATTGGGGGAGCATGACTTTTTTGCGGGCACTATCCGGAAATCACTTAACGGAACCCCTATTCACCTGTTAAATCCCTCATTGCGTAAAACAATATCCAAAACCAAAACAAAAAAGGCCGTTCAAAACGGCCTCTATCTCAGAAAAAGTTTACTTGATATTTCTTCCTTCAGCCGGAGAAGATCCTCAGGCCACGGGGCGGAGACCTCAATAATCTCTCCCGTAAACGGGTGAGAAAAGCTCAGCCGCGCCCCATGGAGCGCCTGACGGCCGAAGCTGACAGAATATCCGCCATACAGTGAATCTCCGAGAATAGCATGTCCCATATGGCTTAAATGGACGCGAATCTGATGGGTCCTCCCAGTCTCCAGGCTTAAATACAGCACACTGGCTTCTCTATACACTTCGGATTCAATCACCCGCGTCACGGCTGACTGACCGGTCAGCGATACACGCCTGCGCTGGGCATGATGCCTATCTCTGCCGATCGGCAGATCAATCACCTTCAAGTCCGGTGACACACGTCCCTGGACAATAGCCGCATAAATCCGGACAATTTCCTTCTGTCTCATCGCTTCATCGAGCTTGAGCTGGGCATACTCGTTTTTGGCATATAGCACAGGGCCCGTTGTATCTTTATCAAGGCGATGAATGTGGCGGACAGCCGCTTCCACTCCCGATACTTCGTAATAAGCAGCTACAGCGTGGTTCAATGTCGTCTCGGTTCCACGGTCATCCGGATGAACGGCCATACCGGCAGGCTTGTTCACGACGAGGCAAAAATCATCCTCGTATAGAATCTCCAGCTCGCTCCATATCGGTTCGATGCCCGCCTCCCTCGCTGGGAAAAGAGACAGCCGCAGCCGATCTCCTCTCCACTGTATGCCTTCAGTATGCTGGAGCTTTCGCAAAAGCTTCTCCGGCATTCCTACGGTTTCGAGCAGCCACTTTGCCGTAGCACCCTCACGATCAGACTGTCCAGTCAGAATTTTGCCCGGCGTCAGTTCCAGCCACTCACCGCGCCGAACCCAGTTCCCTTGGTAGCTCACAGGCTTTTAAAGGCATTGTAATTAGCTTCGATCGTCGCATCAATGTCTTCCTTCGTATGCGCCGCCGATATGAACATGCCTTCGAACTGAGATGGAGGTACGCTAACCCCCTCCTGAACCATCGCTGCAAAATAACGGCGGAACAAGTCCAGATCACTGCTCTTGGCCGTATCGAAATTGATTACCTGCTGGTCTGTAAAGAATGGGCAGACCATCGATCCAATGCGATTAATGGATAGTGGTATACCGAATTCACGAGCATTCCGTTCTAAGCCAGCCTGAAGCTGTGCTCCCCGCTCTTCTAGTTGATCATATATAGCCGGCGTCAGCAGCTTAAGCGTGGTGTAGCCGGCTGCCATGGCAAGCGGATTACCACTCAGGGTTCCTGCTTGATAAATAGGACCGGCTGGCGCTATCTGGTCCATAATCTCACGTTTACCGCCATAGGCACCCACAGGCAGACCTCCGCCAATTACTTTTCCAAGGCAAGTTAAGTCCGGCGTAACACCGAATCTTCCCTGGGCACAATGAATGTCCACACGGAAGCCAGTCATAACCTCATCAAAAATAAGCAGGCTGCCGTAATCCGTCGTTACCTTACGTAAACCTTCCAAGAACCCTTCATGTGGAGGCACAACACCCATGTTCCCTGCTACAGGCTCCACAATAACAGCCGCAATCTCGTTGCCAAAGCGTTCAAACGCCAGTTGCACCGACTCCAGGTCATTATACGGAACAGCAATCGTATTCGTTGCTACCGCTTCTGGAACACCCGGGCTATCCGGTAAACCCAGCGTTGCGATACCTGAACCCGCTTTAATAAGTAAGCTGTCAGCATGCCCATGATAAGAGCCTTCGAATTTAATAATCTTACTGCGGCCGGTGTAACCACGAGCAAGACGGATCGCACTCATCGTTGCTTCCGTCCCGGAATTCACCATCCGGACAACTTCGATTGAAGGTACACGTTCACAGACAAGTTTCGCCATCTCTGTTTCGAGCAGTGTCGGTGCTCCAAAGCTCGTGCCTTTGGTAGCCGTTTCACGCAGCGCTTCTACAACGTCAGGATGGGCATGGCCCATAATAAGCGGCCCCCATGATCCGACATAATCAATAAAGCTGTTGCCGTCAATATCATACACGCGACTTCCTTCACCGCGTTCCATATAGATCGGTGTCAACCCCACCGATTTGAATGCCCGTACCGGACTGTTGACGCCGCCTGGAATATAATGTTTCGCCTCTTCAAAGGCGACACGTGACGCTTCTTCTTTTCGCATACCTTGACTCATTTCATGCCACTCCTATCTGTCAAATGACAATACTATTTCTAACGGTTCCGGATCCAGCGAGCTGCATCTTTGGAGAAATAAGTAATAATAATGTCTGCTCCGGCTCGCTTCATTCCTGTGAGCATTTCCAACACGATTGCCTGTTCATTAATCCATCCCTGCATTGCAGCTGCTTTGACCATCGAGTATTCACCGCTGACATTATAGGCTACAAGCGGCAGATCAAACTGATCCCGAAGCAATCTCACAATATCCAGGTATGCGAGAGCCGGCTTGACCATAAGCATGTCAGCACCTTCGAGCACATCACTTTCAGCTTCACGCAGCGCTTCCCGTACATTAGCAGGATCCATCTGATATGTCTTACGGTCGCCGAACTGCGGAGCAGAATCAGCCGCTTCACGGAATGGCCCGTAAAAGGCAGAAGCATATTTAACCGAATAAGACATGATCGGAATATGCTGGAAGCCTTCTTCATCTAGCGCTGTCCGAATTGCTTGCACGAACCCGTCCATCATGTTGGAAGGAGCAATGATATCAGCACCGGCTTTTGCTTGGGAAACCGCTGTACGTGCCAGAAGTTCCAAAGATTCGTCGTTCATTACGTCTCCATGGACATGCCCGTCACGTTCAAACGTATGAACCATACCGCAATGTCCGTGATCTGTAAATTCGCAAAGGCAAGTATCGGCGATTACCAACAGATCAGGATACCATTCCTTAATAAGCCGTGTTGCTTCCTGAACGATCCCATCATCCGCAAAACCGGACGATCCCACGCTATCTTTGCTTTCAGGTATACCAAACAGCAGCACAGCCGGAATTCCAAGAGCAGCAATTTCGTTCACTTCCTCTTTCAGCGTATCCAAAGAGAAATGAAACACTCCCGGCATGGATGAAATCTCAGTCTTTACTCCGGTTCCATGGGTTACAAAGATGGGTTGCACTAAATCTTCGATGTTCAATACTGTCTCACGGACCATGTTGCGAATGCCAGCACTTTGACGCAACCGGCGGTGGCGTACAATCGGAAAACTCATGTTCAATCCCTCCAGGTTAAAAAAGTATAATGTCGAATTGTCTCATATTAAATTTATAAGTCCCTTATAAATCAATCCCGGTGGCGGCGCGGTTCGTCCTTATTCCATTCACACAAAGCATCGACCAGGCTATCGATTGTCGCTTCCTCAGCCATAATCGATACGTTCAGCCCTGCCTCCTTGGCCGTTTCGGCTGTCAGCGGACCGATGCAGGCAATAGTACTATCGCGAAGCAGCTCCAGTGGTGTGTGCGCGTCTCCACCCATCCGTTCCAGGACACGCAGCAAGTTCGTAACGGTCGAAGAACTGGTGAACGTAACGGCATGAATGCCGCCTTCCTCAAACAGTTTGAGCAGCTCGTCGTCATCCTCACCGCAAAGGATCGTTTCATATGTCTTGATGTCTGTCACATGCAGTCCCATTCGGGTCAGTTCCTCTGGAAGCCAGCTCCGGCCGAGATCTCCACGTGGAAGAAGTACTTGCTGACCTGCCTTCAACTCCGGTCCGAATGCATCCACAAGTCCTTCTGCCTGGTAGCGTTCCTTCAGCACTTCAGCAGTAATCCCACGTTCACGTAAAGCACCCGCTGTTGCAGGTCCAACCGCTGCGATTCTGGCACCTGCCAGAGCCCGTATATCCTTGCCTGACTCATTCAGGTGACGGAAGAAAAAATCCACTCCGTTCACACTTGTAAAAAACACCCAGTCATACTGATTAAGCTTATCCAGTGCTTGATGAATCTCCGACATATCCAGGCTCGAGGTTGGCATAATGGTCTCGATGACCGGGAATTCATATGGCTCCCCGCCCAAATCCTCAATCCGGCTTATAAGCTGACTAGCCTGGCTGCGAGACCGGGTCACAAGGATTCGTTTGCCAAACAAAGGCAGTTGTTCGGCCCACTTCAGATGCTCACGCTGCAGAACAACCTCACCCACGACAATAACCGCCGGAGGTTGAAAATTGGCTGCCTTTACGATTTCTTCAATATCAGCAAGCGTCCCGGTAATCGTATCCTGCTCAGCACGCGTTCCCCAGCGCACAAGAGCCACCGGGGTCTCCGGCGGCCTTCCGTGAGCAATTAATTGGCGGCTAATATATCCGATTTTGGCTACACCCATCATAAAGATCAGCGTGCCCGTTGCATTTGTTACCTTATCCCACTGGATCATCCGGTCCAGCTTATCTGGACTCTCATGCCCTGTAATGATAGACAACGAGGACGCAAGATCGCGATGGGTGACCGGAATACCTGCATATGCAGGAACACTGATCGACGATGTTATGCCTGGAACGATTTCAAAAGCGATTCCGTGGCGGTACAAAAGTTCCGCCTCTTCCCCTACCCTTCCGAAGATCGTAGGGTCACCGCCCTTGAGCCGGACAACCGTCTTTCCCGTAAGCGCCAGATCAACTAACAGTTGATTGATTTCTTCCTGTTTCATCGTATGCCTGTCAGGAAGCTTTCCAACATACACTTTCTCGGCTCCCGGCTTCATCCATCTCAGCAGACGGGGAGAGGCTAAGCGGTCATATACTACAGCATCCGCTTTTTCGATGCATTCCTTCCCCTTAATCGTAATCAGCCGCGCATCGCCAGGCCCTGCTCCAACTAAGTAAACCTTACCTATCATCCGATCATCCCCTAACTTGCGCTAGAATCTGCTCCGCTCCCTTAGCTTTCAGCTTATCTGAAACCTCTACGCCTAAAGCCTCCGGATCTGTTCCTTCAGCACTTTCCTTCAATACGAGATCTCCGTCTGGCGAACCCACCATGCCGGTTAATTGAATAATGCTCTGTCCTTCTAGGGAATGACCTGCTGGAGCCTCGGTCAGCACCGCATACGCACCTATCGGTACCTGACAGCCCCCGTTGAGCTCATTCAGATACTTACGTTCAGCGGCTACCGTCCGGGCTGTTTCTTCATCATTATAAAGGGCAAGCAGCGCCAAAAGCTCTGCATCAACTTCCCGACACTCAATGCCGAGTGCACCCTGTCCTACCGCAGGCAGACACGTCTCAATAGACAAGTACGATGTGATCCGATCCTCCCACCCCATCCGCTGAAGACCCGCTGCTGCCAGAATGATAGCCTGATATTCTCCGTTCTCCAACTTGCGAAGACGGGAGTCGATATTACCGCGAATCCATTCAAGCTGCAAATCCGGACGGTATGCCTTCAGCTGGCTGGAACGGCGAAGACTACTTGTCCCTACCTTCGCTCCTTGTGGCAGACTGTCCAAGCTGTCAGCTTCCAGTGATATGAGACAATCCCGGGGATCTTTTCTGCGCGGAACAGCTCCCGTCGTGAGGCCTTTAGGCAGAACAGAGGGCATATCCTTCATACTGTGGACGGCTATATCAATTTCGCCATCGATCATCGCCTGCTCGATTTCCTTGACGAACAGTCCCTTGCCGCCAACCTTAGACAGCGTGACATCCAGAATGCGGTCACCTTTTGTAATGATCTTTTTAACTTCAAAATCAAATTCCATTCCGTTCTCGCGGGCCAATCGTTTCAAATCATCGATAACTTGGCCTGTCTGGGTAAGCGCAAGTGCGCTTTGTCTGCTACCAACCACAATTGTACGCATACTTATTCCTCCTGATTGTGACTGATCCATTGTTGGATCTGTTCCGGACTCCACGGAGTATAACTTCCCCGCCTTATGTCCTGTAGTATATCGATTTCATGTATTTTTCGCAAAAGCTTCCGCCGTACAGAAGCCGATGACACCTCTTTCTTGACCGCGCAACGCATGGTATACAAAAACTCAAGGTACAGCTCAAATTCGTCCCCAAGCTGTTCCTCCAGTCGGTTGCATATATCCACCGCTACAAGCGGACCAGAACCGGACGTAGACACCGCGATCGTAAGCCTGCCTCTCTTCATAACAGCCGGATTGATAAAGTTACCGGATTCCCCGCTGCTTGCCACGTTAATCAATACCCCAAGCTGGCGGGCCTCTGCGGCGACCGCATCATTTACTGCCGGAACATCTGTAGCAGCATGCACCAAAAATGCTCCTTTGATGTCGCCGTCTTTGTATTCTCTACAGGTCCATTGAATCCGTCCTGAATCAACCAGTTGAAGAAGCCCCTCACTTATGTGAGGACTTATAATATGTACCAAGGCACCGGCACCCAGCAGCGTCTCAACCTTTCGCTCAGCCACCAGGCCCCCACCTATAATAATGCAAGTCTGACCCTCGCAGTTCAACATAACCGGAACATAATGAACCATATTTACTAATCACACTCCCGACCAGCGGTGAAACTCAGACCAAGCATTTAAAAAGAAATTCAACACGATAAATGCAAATCCGATCAATGCCCACACTGCGGTCTCTAACCCAGACCGGTGCTGCAAATGCCGCCGCACGAAGTAATATATATAAATGCCAAGTGCAACTGCGGTTGACAGTACCTTCAGATCCGCCAGAAGCGTCCAACGTCCCTCAGTGGCAATGGACAACACCGCAATGACCAAAGACAATATCAGCACTGGTGTACCCGTTAATAGAGCATAATATGAATATTTATCTAATATCTCAAGGCTGGGAAGTCTTCGGATTATATCGTTCCACTTCTTGTGCTTTAACTTACGGTGCAGAAACATGTACATCCCCGCAAAGACCGCTCCAACGGTTAACGCCGTAAAGCTGATGCTTGCAAGTGCGATATGCAGCATTAACAGCCCATGAACCGTCTGCCAGCTCTCCAAGGGATTATATCCTGCGGTAAGCAACAACCCATTAAGGAACATAACGCAAAAACCGATTATATTCATAAGAAGTGCAGCAAATTCCGCCCGCCTCGTAAAAATAATGGCAATGGATGTCACTGTTACACTGAACGAACTGAGCAGCAAAAAATCAAAAGAAGTAAAAACGGGGAATGTTCCTGTTTCCCCTACCCGTATTCCAATGGCACCACACTGAAAAAGAGCTGCAACAACAAGAAGCCCTGTGCCTATCCGCTTCGCTGCCCGATTGCGTTTCACGCAATCCGAGATATAAAACAGAAGGCTCAGGGCATAGATACAAATGCCAGCATCATAGATTAGGTTTAAAAACATGAGTTACGTCACCTGCCTTAAAGAGCGGCAGGGGTCAGAGAAATCCGCACCGATTTCTGCTCAGCAGATTGATCCGCCGATTTGACCAAAGACTCCACCTCAGATGGGTTTGCATTACTCAGAGCCTTACTGTCTGCTCCTTGTTCATTCTCTTCCATCAAACTTTCCAAAGCGAAAATTTGCGTGAAATAATCCAGTGCTTCACCGCCATGCTTTCCGCCCGTCATTTCTTTGATCCGGTTGATCGGGTCATGCATCATCTGATTCACAATACTCTTCGTCAGACGACGAATGACTTTGCGCTGGCGCTCATCCAGCTCAGGAAGTTTGTTAAACAAGCTTTCAAGCGTTTCCTCATGAATGTTGTTCGATTTATCCTGCAATGCCCGGATTGCAGGTCTGACGCCAAGCGTCTTCAACCACTGATAGAATGCATCCATTTCCTCTTCGATCATAACTTCGATTTTGGCTGCTTCCGCACGCCGCATCTCCATATTGCTCTCCACAATACCTTCCAGATCATCAATATCATATAAGAATACGTTGGATACTTCGCCCACCGCAGGATCAATGTCCCGAGGGACGGCAATGTCGATCATAAAGAGAGGCCGGGACTGACGTTTCTTCATACTTTCTTTGACCCGTGTCGGACTCAGCACATAATCATTCGCGCCTGTGGAGCTGATGACGATATCTACCTCATGAAGGCGCTCCATCGCTTCCAGCATACTGCACGGAGTTCCCCGAAATTTACGAGCAAGCTCCTCTGCACGAACTATCGTTCGGTTCGCTACAATGACTTCAGCTGCACCATTGGCATACAAGTGCTTGACGGTTAGCTCACTCATTTTTCCGGCGCCCAAGATAAGCACCTTTTTATCGTTAAATGTTCCAAATATTCGTTTGCCCAATTCAACAGCTGCATAACTTACAGAAACTGCGCTTTCTCCGATAGAAGTTTCGGAATGAGCCCGTTTCCCCAAGGTAACAGACTGCTTAAATAACATATTAAACCAGGTGCCTGTCGCCTTCTCCTCTTGAGACTTCAAGAAGGCACTACGTACCTGTCCTAGAATTTGCGTCTCACCAATAACCATGGAATCCAGACCACAGGTCACTTTGAACAAATGCGAAATTGCCTGCTCATCTTCATATATATAGAGATGCTGTGTAAACTCTTCACGTTTAATGTCAAACCACTGCTCCATAAAACTACGGATAAAATAGCCGCACATATGAAGGCGGTCAACCACCACATAAATCTCAGTACGATTACAGGTAGCGACAATGACGCCCTCTAATACGCTCTTGGTTGACTTCAGCTGGTTCAACGCCTCGGGCAAATCTTGCTCCGCAAATGTAAAACGTTCTCTGACTTCCACAGGCGCCGTGCGATAGTTCAACCCAACAACGACGATGTGCATTGCGTGTTCACCTGCCTAATGGTTTTTAATGCGCTCAGTATAGTACATTACACTTACAATAAAACGACTTGTTTGACCATGATAATTATATCACAGGTTGTCGAAATTCCTTGTCTATTTTATGAAATGTTTATGAAGTCCCCTTACTATTGTGGTATGTTTCAGTTGGAGATATACGGAGCAATTCCCTTTGTTACTCTATTCGTATAAAATAAATAACCATGGAGAATTCCATGGTTATCAGTATACACATTTAGGAGGCCTACTTACACCAATTCGGCCTGTTTCATCTCGGGCGTTTCGACAGTCATTTCGCCTAAACCGCGTACGAGTTTTTTTGCAAAGCATTTTTCAGGTTTTAAAACGGATACCAGGTAATCAATAGCCAATTGCGGATCTACCGTTTCCCCGCAGGTATAACAGTCAATCGCAGCAAAACCTCTCTCAGGATAAGTGTGAATAGAGAGATGGCTTTCCGACAGTAGCACAAGAACTGTAGCACCTTGTGGTTCAAATTGCTTGGACTGGACGGACATTACCGTTGCTCCGCAGGCTTCAGCGGCTTCCACCATCTGAGCTTGCAAAAATTCAGCACTGTTCAGTAGTTCAAAGTCGACTCCCCAAGTATCAACAGCAACGTGTCTTCCGAAAGTTGAGTATTCCATCTTTCGGTTTCCCCCTTCCTAGGAATAAAATGTTTGAAAAATTTCATCCGCTAGGACCTACGTCATTCACTTCCCGAGGGAATAATCTCTCGCAACATTACATGTCCTGAGTGAATCCTGGTTCCTATATTCTTTTCAACGAGATTAAAAATAACATCAATATGGTTGAAATGCAATACATTTTTGAAAATTGATGATATTTATTTTACAGATCAGCATATGAAAATGAATAAAGGTTTGCTCATCATGGACAAGTTGTATTTTCAGCTTGTTAAATGTCTTTGTTAGGGGTAGAGGCCTAACAAAAAAAGCCCCCGAATAAAAGGGTAGCTTTTAGTTAATACAATATAATTACTTAAGCCTCTAGTACAAACAGTCGCTGATTGAAATTCCGAAGCTGCTCATCGATACCTTCAATGCTCGACATGGTAACCGCAGCTATTCTCTGATCCAGAAGATCGTTAATGTGAAGGTGAATGGACTCGATCTCTTTCTCTGTTTCATTGCTGTTGTACAGGCGCTGCAGTTCACCTGCCGTATTCTTGTACTCATAAACCAGACTGCAGTCGTCTTCTGCCAGCTGTTCAATGCGCTTTACTGTTCCATCATGGTAGTCATAGCTCATAATGAATCCACGGTAAATCCGATTTACCTTACCTGATCCTTTGAAAGCCGAAAAAAGCTTGCGCACGGCATTGGTCAGTTGAGGGGTTACCAATCGGCAGGACAGCTCACAGACATAAAAGCCATCTTTGCGTTCAAAAGGCAAATGAACTTCTTCCCCGCTTTCGTCTTCGAGCACGATCTCCTGCCCTCCGCCGTCCATCACCTTAACCCGAAAATTAATCTGGGAAGTTATGGTACTCTGCAGAAATTGATTCATTTGAACGTCTGTCATTTGCATGGTGGCATTAACATATTCTGTGGCTAACCTATGAGCCATAAAAATCTCCTCAATTCTTTTAACAATCCTTACAACCATTATAACGCAGGCTACAAGGATTTTTCTTGTCAACGGATTGAGATTATTCAGCAAATTTCATAAAAAAACGGTTTAAGACGGAATTTCTCTAACAATTTCAAAGGGATTCTCACTTTCACACAGAAAATGCACCATATCTCTACGCTATATGATGAAAAAATGATTTCACAGGAAATAAGCAGGCAACCCTTATTCCAGTCCCTTTTCTATAGAGAAAGTATCGTCCTCATCGCCTTCATTGACCTCATCTGTTTCTAATTCATAGTTTGTATAAGACTGAATAATACTCCATAATTCATCCTTACCCAAACCACTTTCGGATGAAAACATGACCATCGAATGATGCGGACGAAAACCTAACGTTTCCTTCACCATTTTGATATGCTTGGACCAACGACTTCGCGGGATTTTATCGGCCTTGGTTGCTACGACACAGACATCACGATCATAATACTGAAGCCAATCGTACATGATGATATCATCTTTTGATGGCGGATGACGCAGATCTACAACGAGCAGAACAAGTTTTAGCTCCTCACGGTTCAGCAAATATCTCTCAATCATTTCACCAAATGCAGCGCGTTGTGTTTTGGATACTTTCGCATAACCATACCCCGGAAAATCCACCAAATATAAATCATCGTTCGCACGGTAATAGTTCAACTGTTGTGTTTTACCTGGAGTCGAACTTGTACGGGCCAAATTTTTACGAGATAGCATCCTGTTGATAAGCGAAGATTTACCCACATTGGAACGCCCTGCCAGAGCAATCTCCGGCAAGGCGTCTACAGGGTATTGGTCGGGACCTACAGCGCTGATAACAAATTCTGATTTTGTTACTTTCATATTCAGTATTCCTCTCTAATGCACTCCCGTTTGCTCCACCAGCGCGTGCTGGAGCACTTGATCCATATGGGATACGGGAACAAATTCAACATCGTTCTTTACGCTGTCTGGTATATCGCGCAAGTCCCGTTCGTTGTCTTTCGGTAGTAGAATTTTTTTGTAACCTGCACGGTGGGCTGCAAGGGATTTTTCCTTCAAGCCGCCGATCGGCAGCACCCGGCCGCGCAAAGTAATTTCGCCAGTCATGGCAACATCGCGTGCTACGTAACGCTTCGTCAATGATGATATGAGCGCGGTAGCAATTGTTATTCCGGCGGAAGGTCCATCTTTCGGAATAGCGCCCTCTGGAATATGGATGTGCACATCCAGCTTCTCATGGAAATCCGGTTCAATCCCAAGCTCCACTGCTTTGGACCGCGTGTAGCTGAATGCGGCTTGAGCAGATTCCTTCATGACATCACCAAGTTTTCCTGTGAGCGTCAGCTTGCCCGTGCCTGGGACAACGGTAACTTCGATGGTGAGGGTATCACCACCGACTTCGGTCCAGGCTAGACCGGTTACACTGCCCACCTGATCCTCAAGCTCAGCCATACCGTAGCGGAACTTCGAAACGCCAAGATAGTCCTTAATATCTTCTTCATCGATGGTGATTTTTTCGGAATTATCCGTTACGATTCTTTTGGCCGTTTTACGGCATAATGCCGCAATTTGCTGCTCCAGATTCCGTACACCCGACTCACGCGTGTATTCCCGGATCACTTTTAAAATTGCATTCTCATCCAGTTGCAGCTGTTCTGCTTCCAGCCCGTGCTCGCTCTTCTGCTTCGGAAGCAAGTAGCGCGAAGCGATCTGCAGCTTCTCCAGCTCCGTGTAACCTGGAATATAAAGAACTTCCATACGATCCAATAGCGGACGTGGAATATTGTGCAGCGCATTGGCTGTCGTTACAAACATAACCTGTGACAGATCAAACGGAATTTCAATAAAATGATCGCTGAATGTATTGTTCTGTTCCGGATCCAGTACTTCGAGCAGAGCAGATGACGGATCCCCCCGGAAGTCGGAAGCCATCTTATCGATTTCATCAAGCAGGAACACTGGGTTCTTCGATCCCGCTGTCTTCATGCCCTGAATAATTCTTCCCGGCATGGCACCTACATAGGTGCGCCGGTGACCGCGGATTTCCGCCTCATCCCGCACGCCGCCTAGTGAAATACGTACGAACTTACGTTCAAGGGAACGGGCTATGGACCGGGCCAAGGAAGTCTTACCTACCCCTGGCGGGCCAACAAGACAAAGAATCGGACCTTTCAGCTTCTTTACCAGCTTCTGAACCGCCAGATATTCTAGAACACGCTCTTTCGGTTTTTCCAGACCATAATGATCTTCATCCAGAATCTGTTCCGCTTTCAAAATATCCAGATCGTCCTCAGTCTGTTTTGTCCATGGCAGTGCTAGCAGCCAATCCACATAGTTGCGGATGACACCGCCTTCAGCTGAGCTGGCCGGCATCTTCTCCAGACGATCGATCTCTTTCTCAACTTTCTCGTTAACACGCTCCGGGAGTTCAAGTTCCTTCAGCTGATTGCGAAGTTCCTCAACTTCGCCGACGCGCCCTTCTTTCTCCCCCAGTTCTTTCTGGATCGCTTTCATTTGCTCACGCAAATAATATTCCTTCTGGGTTTTTTCCATCTGTTTCTTGACACGCTGATTGATCTTACGCTCAAGCTCCAGCACTTCGCGCTCATTGTTCAGGATATCAAGTAGCTTCTCCAGACGCTTCTGGACATCAATCGTCTCCAAAATCTCCTGCTTATCCTTGATCTTCAGGGACAGGTGGCTTGTAATCACATCCGCAAGCCGGCCCGGCTCTTCGATATCGGATACCGCAGCCAGTGTCTCGGGCGTCACTTTTTTGGACAGATTAATGTAATTCTCGAATTGCCCCAGAACCGTTCTCATGAGAGCGGCTACTTCGGAATCGCTGTTCTCCTCTTCAGGAAGCTCACGCGCGAGGACTTCATAATAATCCTCGTTATCCGTATATTGAATAATTTCCGCCCGTTCCATACCTTCCACAAGCACACGTATGGTACCGTTCGGAAGTTTGAGCATTTGTCTTACATTCGCAACTGTACCGATCCGAAAAATATCTTCTTGCGTCGGTTCTTCAATGTTCACTTCCGATTGAGAACATAGGAGAATCAAATTGTCTTCAACCATCGCCTTTTCTAATGCCTTAACCGATTTCTCCCGCCCTACGTCCAAATGCAATACCATGCTTGGATAGACGAGAAGTCCTCTCAAAGGCAGTAAAGGAAAACGACGACCTTTTGATTTACTGGGTCCCATCGCTTTCACACCTCCAATGGCTCTCAATGTTGACACTATTCCTATTTTATCAAATCTTCATATAAAAACCAACAAAGTAGGTGTTAACAGCTGCCTGCATCTGTAATCTTCCCATTGCGCGGCGGAGTCGCCTGCAACAAAGAGGGCGAAGCCGCTGGAAAAGTCTCCGCTTGAGGCATTTGAACCACTCCCGGTGTAACGGCTCCCCCGAACACTTGAGCGAACACTTCATCAACGGATTCCACCGGAATAACCCGTAGACCGTTCAGATCCTGAAACAGACTTTGCCAGTTCTCCTTCGGAATGATAACCGTGGTCGCTCCTGCCTGGAATGCAGCCTCCACCTTGGCGATGACACCGCCAATCGGCTTTACTTTACCGTGAATGCTGATCTCGCCGGTCATGGCGATTTTATTGTCAACTTCAATCCCTTTAATGGCTGACACAATCGCCGTTGCCATCGCTATGCCCGCGGAAGGACCATCGATTGGCGTTCCTCCTGGGAAATTGATATGCAGATCAAAATCCTTCGGTCTATACCCCATGAAGCCAAGTACAGTGAGCACGTTTTCTATGGAGCCTTTGGCCATGCTCTTGCGCCGGAGCTTACGGGAACCGCCTCCGAATTCCTCCTCATCGACCACTCCTGTAATATTGTAAGTTCCCTGGCCCTTCTCTGCCGGAACAGCTGAAACCTCAATCTCAAGCAGTGCTCCCATGTTCGGACCATAGACGGCTAAGCCGTTGACGAGACCGATCTGCGGTCTTTCCGGAATTTTACGGTCCGGACGCGGCTGTAGCTGACTGCTACTCGCCACCCACTCCACATCGGCTGCCCGAAGCGTCTCCCGTTTCTCTGTAAGCGCCAAACCTGCCGCAAGCTGAATCATGTTAACAGCCTCACGCCCATTGGTAGAGTACCGTTTCACAACCTCCACCGCTTCAGGACACGGAAGTAAGCCAATTTTTTGTATCGCATCTTCCGCAATTTGTCCAATTTCTTCTGGAAGCAAAGGACGAAAAAATATTTCCATACAGCGCGATCGCAAAGCGGGCGTAATCTCTTCTGGCGATCGTGTTGTCGCACCTACCAATCGGAAGTCAGCAGGCAGACCGTTTTGGAAAATATCATGGATATACGCCGGCGTGTTGGCATCTTCCGAGTTGTAATACGCACTTTCGAGAAGCACCTTGCGGTCTTCCAGCACTTTTAACAGCTTATTCATCTGAATGGGGTGCAATTCACCGATTTCATCAACAAATAAGATTCCTCCATGCGCTTTTGTGACAGCACCTGGCTTTGGTTGAGGAACTCCGGCTACTCCCATGGCTCCTGCCCCTTGATAAATCGGGTCATGAACGGAACCGATCAGCGGATCGGCAATACCCCGTTCGTCAAATCGTGCGGTTGTCGCATCAATTTCCGTAAACTTGGCGTCAAATTTAAAAGGAGACTGCGGGTTCTTCTTCGCTTCTTCCATGACCACACGCGCCGCTGCCGTCTTACCTACTCCAGGAGGCCCGTATACAATAACATGCTGAGGGTTGCCGCTGCACAGAGCCGCCTTCAAGGCACGGAGCCCATCTTTCTGACCTACGATATCATCCATCGTCTGTGGCCGGGTCTTCTCTGCAAGAGGTTTGGTCAGCGATATCGATCGAAGCTTCCGGAGCTTATCCAGCTCTTTGCGGGACTCCCGATCAACCGCTGTTTTACTTGTTTTTTGTCCACGTAACAGATTCCAGAAATAAATGCCGATAATCACTGCAAAGAACAGCTGAACCAGCATGAGCACAATATTCAGATTCATAAGTCATTCCTCCCGTTTTACCATTATGTCAATTATCAAACGTTAATACATGGTAGTATTGCCTGTTAATCGGATGGTAAAACGGCTCATTGAAAGGAAATGCAAAGAATCTGAAAATTAATGTGTGCCCTTAAAATAAATATGCGATATTTTGAGGGACACCCGTTCCGTTATATGGAGCAATTTCGTCTATTCAAGTGAGGTCACGGACTGAGAAGCCGTTATTTACGCCTATTCATGCGAAACCAGGTATGTTTTAAGAAAATAACGGAATCACAGGCCGGAACAATTTCGAAACTCGTCGATTGCAGCAAATAGTGGAATGTGAGTCCGAATCCGTAGCGCGCTTTATGTGTCAACCACATCAGTCTGCTAGTGAAACGTAGCATAGACCGCGGAGCCAAAAAAAGGCCACCCAAGGATAAATCCTCAGGCAGCCTCTAAGTTATAGTTATTTCGAGTGTTTACACACCCGTTTTATGCTTTCTGCCCGGAATCTCACCGGTTTCTTCATACACTTTAACGATATGATCAATCTCTTTTTTCAATTCCTCGACCATCGTCTCTTCAGGCACTTTACGTATCATTTCTCCGTAGCGGAACAACAGTCCCTCACCCCGTGCTCCGGCAATACCTATATCGGCTTCTCTAGCTTCGCCAGGACCGTTAACGGCACACCCGAGGACAGATACTTTAATCGGTACCTTAATGTTCGCAATATATTCTTCCACTTCATTAGCAATGGAGAATAGATCAATGTCTAGTCTGCCGCATGTCGGACATGATACGAGAGTTGCAGCGTCAGAGATCAAGCCGAATGTTTTCAACAATTCACGACCAACCTTAATTTCCTCAACCGGATCCGCACTAAGTGAAATCCGCATTGTACTGCCGATTCCCGTGGATAATAGGACACCAAGTCCAGCCGCGCTTTTTACTGTTCCAGAGAACAAAGTTCCGGCTTCAGTGATACCAAGATGCAGTGGATAAGGAATGACCTCCGCAGCTTTTGTATAAGCGGCAATAGCCATAGGCACATCAGAGGCTTTAAGCGACACAATGATATCATGGAAATCCAGTTCTTCAAGAATACCAATATGGAATAAGGCACTCTCCACCATAGCTTCGGGCGTCGGGTAACCGTATTTCTCCAGTAAGTGGTTCTCCAAAGAGCCTGCGTTTACACCGATGCGAATCGGAATTCCCTTTTCTTTGCACGCCTTCACGACAGCTTCGACTTTCTCACGTTTACCGATGTTGCCGGGGTTAATGCGGACTTTATCGATTCCATTCTCAATGGCGGCGAGTGCCAATTTATAGTTGAAATGAATGTCTGCGACCAGCGGAATATGAATTCGTTTCTTAATTTCCTTAATGGCTGCTGCAGCCTCGTCATTGTTTACCGTAACCCGTACGAGCTGACATCCGGCTTCTTCCAATCGCAGTATCTCAGCAACTGTGGCTTCAACATCTGCGGTTTTGGTTGTGCACATGCTTTGAATAATGACTTCATTGCTTCCGCCGATCGTGAGATTCCCCACTTTTACGGGCCGTGTGTCTTGTCTCAAAAACATGGTTGTATCTCTCCCATATAACGCCAAAGCTCCACCTCTACCCAGATGAATTAACAAAGGATAGGGGTGGAGAATCGGCATTGATTTATTTCAAAAGCGCTTTATCAGGCGCTCTCTTCCTGTTTCTTGTCATTATTGCCATTTCCTTTAAGTTCAGGGATGACTTTATCCTGAACAACTTTCTCGGTAATGACGCAATCTGTTATATCATCACGGGACGGAACTTCATACATCACATCCAGCATAATGCCTTCGATGATGGAGCGAAGACCGCGCGCACCAGTATTACGCTTAATCGCTTCGCGAGCAATAGCTTCCAGCGCATCCGGTTCAAACTTCAGATTAACGTTGTCGAGTTCAAGCATCTTCTGATACTGCTTCGTAAGAGCATTCTTCGGCTCAGACAAGATCCGAACGAGCGTCTTTTCATCCAGCGGCTCCAGCGTGGAGATGACTGGCAAACGTCCTACGAATTCCGGAATCAGCCCGAATTTCAGAAGGTCTTCCGGCAGTACCATTGTCAGGTACTCACCCGGCTTAAGGTCTTTTTGACCTTCACCGGAAGCGTTGAAGCCGATAACCTTTTTGCCGATCCGGCGCTTGATGTACTGCTCCAGACCGTCAAACGCTCCGCCGCAAATGAACAGAATGTTGGTTGTGTCGATCTGAATGAATTCTTGATGCGGATGCTTTCGTCCTCCTTGAGGTGGAACCGAAGCTACAGTTCCCTCCAAAATCTTCAGGAGAGCCTGTTGAACACCCTCACCGGAAACGTCACGTGTAATAGACGGGTTCTCGGATTTACGGGCCACTTTATCAATCTCATCGATGTAGATAATGCCGCGTTCCGCTTTTTCCACATCAAAATCTGCAGCTTGAATGAGTTTCAGCAAAATATTCTCAACGTCTTCGCCCACATATCCGGCCTCTGTCAAGGAAGTCGCATCTGCAATAGCAAAAGGAACGTTAAGGATTTTAGCCATGGTTTGCGCAAGTAGTGTTTTACCGGAACCCGTTGGTCCAAGCAGCAAAATATTGCTCTTTTGCAATTCAACGTCATCAATTTTGTTCTGCGTATTGATACGCTTATAGTGGTTATAAACGGCTACAGAAAGCGATTTTTTCGCCTGATCCTGTCCGATAACGTACTGATCCAGAATGTCACGGATTTCCCGTGGCTTCGGAATATCTTTCAGATCCACTTCTTCCTCGTGGCCAAGTTCCTCTTCCACGATTTCGGAGCACAAGTCAATGCACTCGTCACATATATAAACGCCGGGCCCTGCAACTAATTTGCGGACCTGCTCCTGCGATTTGCCACAGAAAGAGCATTTCAGCTGCCCTTTGTCGTCATTAAATTTAAACATACTATACCACCTCTTAAGATTTGATCGGTGAAGACAGGACCTCGTCAATAATCCGGTAAGACTTCGCTTCCTCCGCGCTCAAGAAATAGTCGCGGTCCGTATCACGTTCGATTTTTTCAAGGGATTGACCCGTGCGTTCCACATAGATACGGTTAAGCTTCTGTCTAGTCTTGATGATCCAATCTGCGTGGATTTGAATATCAGTAGCCTGGCCTTGAACACCACCGAGCGGTTGGTGAATCATTACTTCACTGTTCTCCAGCGCATAACGTTTACCCGGCGCTCCGGCAGTCAACAGCAGTGAACCCATACTTGCGGCCATACCCACGCAAATGGTGGATACATCTGGCTTGATAAGCTGCATCGTATCATATATACCCATCCCGGCTGTTACAGAACCACCAGGAGAATTGATGTACAAATGGATGTCCTTTTCCGGATCTTCCGCAGCCAAGAAAAGCAGCTGGGCAATGACAAGATTGGCGACATCGTCATCGATCGCACCGCTGAGGAAAATAATGCGATCTTTCAGTAATCGGGAATAGATATCATAAGATCTCTCGCCTCGATTGGTTTGTTCCACAACCATAGGTACCAGACTCATGCGACCAACCTCTTTTCCTTGAAAATTATACTTTTGCTTTACAAAAGTTATTCTAACATGTTCAACGCCCTATGTCATTTTTTAACCATGTTTACATTCTATGAACTTCTCAAAAATTATATCCTGCCAACTTGTCTCATTATGTATTTCCGCAAAAAACACCCATTTCATGTCATATTTAGTAATAAATTGGGTATTTTTAGGTAAAAATAAGGCACGTCATAAAATACGTGCCTTATCCAATGTAATGGCAGCTTCTGCAGCAGCCTTATTTATTATTCTTCTGTTGCTGTTTCTTCTTTTGCAGCCGGTGCACCTTCTACACTGTTTTCCAGCAAGAAGTCGATCGTTTTGCGAAGAACAAGTTCTTCACGCAGGCTGTCAAGGGAACCATTGGAAGCCAAAATGTTACGGATTTCGTCAACAGGACGCTTGTACTGTTCTGCCATGTTGCTAAGCTCTTGATTGATTTCCTCTTCAGTTGCTTCGAGCTTCTCTTCTTTCCCGATTTGCTCAAGAACCAGGTTGTTGCGAACGCGCTTCATAGCATCGTCCTTCATTTGACCTTCCAGGTCAGCTTGAGACTGACCGGAGAAGCTGAGGAACATTTCAAGGTTCATGCCTTGCTGGCGAAGACGATTGTCAAAATCGCGCATCATGTTTTGAACTTCGGATTGAACCATCGCTTCAGGAATTTCAATTTCAGCGTTTGCTGCCGCTTTTTCGACAACTTCGTTTTCACGAACACCTTTAGCTTCCTGCTCTTTACGGCTCAACAGTTGCTTCTTCAGGTCTTCTTTGTACTCGTCAAGAGTATCAAATTCGCTCACATCTTTAGCAAACTCGTCATCCAGCTCAGGAAGCTGTTTGCGCTTGATCTCGTGTACTTTTACTTTGAAGACTGCTTTTTTGTTAGCGAGCTCTTCCGCATGATACGTTTCAGGGAATGTTACTTCAACGTCTTTGAAGTCTCCAGTTCCCATTCCGATAACCTGCTCTTCAAATCCTGGAATGAATGTGTTGCTTCCAAGTTCGAGGGAATAGCTCTCAGCTTGTCCACCTTCGAAAGGAACTCCGTCAACTGAACCGTCAAAGTCGATGACTGCGATGTCACCAGAAGCTGCTGTTCCCTCATCGATTACAGCGAGCTCGGCATGACGCTCTTGCAGACGCTCCAACTCTTGGCTAAGTTCTTCGTCGGAGACTTCAGCAGCCACTGCTGCTACTTCAATACCTTTGTAGTCTCCAAGCTTCACTTCAGGTTTAACGATTACTTTTGCTTTAAACTTGAATGCTTCGCCTTTGGAGAACTGCTCGATATCGATTTCCGGACGATCTACAGGGAAGATTTCCGCTTGTTCAACAGCTTCGCCATATACTTCAGGAAGAAGGATGTCGATAGCATCTTGGTAGAGGCTTTCTACCCCATAACGTGTTTCAAAGATTGAACGCGGTACCTTACCCTTACGGAAACCAGGTACATTCACTTTTTTAACTACTTTATTAAAAGCTTTGTCGAGGGCAGCCGCTACGCGGTCCGCTTCAACCTCAACGTCAAGAACGCCAAGGTTCTTCTCTATTTTTTCCCAAGTTGCTTTCATTTATGCTTTCCCCTCCAAAAAAATTCACGTGGTCGGCGTAGATAATATATCACGTACCGAATAACCACTATAGTATAAACAACATTAAATCCTTTTTCAAGGGCGAACCCTTATGGCTCCACATCGAAAACGTTTCCCCGCCCCTGTCAATCCTCTACGCCTGCCGAGACAAATTGCTTGAGAGAGCGATATGCCCCCTCGTATCTGAATCGCATCGTATCCGTAATCTCATAGTAAGACCGGACTTCCTCTTCAGCGCGCATGCCTTTCAAACTTTCGGAGACGATATCATGAAGAGCCGCAGCCCATATATCCAGAGTAGTTTCTTCGCCATCCAGCATGGAAAGATAATCCATCGTACCATAAATTGCCATAACAAACTGTGTCCACAACTCTTGAGCAAAATAATACAGCGTCGGCTCATGGATTTCGGTCTTTTCGGCCACACGCTCCAATATTTGCAGGATGGCATTCGGAAATTCGCTATGACTCAAAGGCACATGCTCAACCTCGATTTCTACCGTCTCCGCCCCTCTCTGAAGTGTTACGAAACCGGTCATCTCTCGGCGGCGCAAAGTTTGCAGTACACGGAATTGCAGCAGCGGATGAAGAGGTTGTTCCTTAAGCCATGTAGTCAGAGCCACATCGACCTCCGGCCGATCAAGATAAGCCAGTTGTTCCAGCGCTAGTACCGTTTGCTCCGTTAGAGGTCCGTTCATGACCGTGTCCAGCAATTTATCCGCATAACCAGCGTCCTGAGCAAGTTTATCTTGAACCATGCGGCGGGCCATGTCTGCCTCTTCCTCGTCACTCTCGCTATCTGCTTCCTCTTGACTGGCGGGACCGGATACAGCTTGTGGAAAAGCAGCTTCCAGCCACTCCAGCAGCGCCTGCCATTCTTCGTAATTCCGTTCGTTCTGGCCTTGGCACTGAAGCAGAAATCGGAGGAGCTCCATGGCCTCCCCGTAACGTTCGTTTTCGAGCATGACGGTGAGTTGAATCTGGTAGTAATCCAATGTCTTCGGAAACAGGATGATATTTTTGTCTTGTTGGTCTGGGGAGTAGGAGTCCTTTATAAAGGACACCTCCTTTCTTTTCCGTTTTCATATTTGTAGATTATAGCATATCCCCCGCCAAGATAAAAAAACAGAAAAACTCAAGGAAGAGTAACGCTTTTTCATATACATTGGCTGTTATAAAATACGTGATTATATAGTATATCTAAAATATATAACACGATGCGGTTATGTTTAATCGTTATTTTTTTGAATTTAACTCTTGAATTTATTTTTATCACATGGTATGATATTCCCTGCTTGAAAAAATATGTCCCAGTAGCTCAGCTGGATAGAGCAACGGCCTTCTAAGCCGTCGGTCAGGGGTTCGAATCCCTTCTGGGACGTTCTGAGTAAAACCGCCTTTATGGCGGTTTTTTTGCGTATTCCAGAAGGGTGAGAACCACAGTTGGGAGTTCGTCGGAGCATAGACATCGTTAGGATACGCTTCGCAGTCGGCCCGTAAGGCCGTGGTCAAACATAATCCGATAAGTAATGTTGTATTTCTACAATACTAGAACCGCAAAATGCCCAAGCAAGTTGGTATTGTTGTAATTTCTACAACGATATCTACTAAATAGGTGGCTTCCTATCCCTATTGTTGTATAAATACAACAATTCGCCCCTAACCGTCTAATTTCAGTAATTTTGTTACACTTTTTACAACATTAACTTGAATCCTACTGGTTCAGCTGCTCAAAGTCTGCACATATAGCCATCTCTCCGCATACGCACGCTATCACGCGCTTCTACTGAAATTCTTACATCATATCGAACGACAGCAGTGAAATCACCATCTCTTCCATACTCACCTACGCAACAGTCGAAACCTATTATGCAACAATAGATCTGCCTTATACCATGCGAGACATGTAAGTTCCATCAAGTTAACTGACCGCAGTGAAACACTCCCTTCCCCATCAGACATCAGTTTCCTACCGCTACAGGATACTACCATTCTTAAGTTCGATGCTTTTAGCCACGCTAATAATTTTTTCCATTAAATTTGAATTTGGTACTTGAACCTCTAGCTACGTCACCTTTTATGATGACTTCAGTTGTTAATAAAAAGGTAACCATCAAATACACTTTGGAGGTAAAGTACTATGAAAAAAGAAAGTTTACTGAATAGGATATTGGCAAGTTTAGTGCATGTATTTTCGATTTTACTAACCTTTGCATTACCAATCGCTGTATACTTTATATCAAAAAATAAAAATAAATATTTGGCTGATCATGCAAAAGAAGGTATGAACCTTCACTTCACTTTTTTCCCCATCTTTTTGGCATTAACCTTTACTTCTCAAATATGGAGTGCAGCTTCAATTCTTTCTAAGGCACTTCTTGTAATTGAAACCATACTGATTATTATTGCAGCAGCTTATGCTTTAAAGGGAAAAATATTTTCATACCCCGTTATACGCTATTTTAAAGTCTGAACTATAGGATTTTTAAGTCCATTTAGGACAGAGGAGGTGAAATTATGGAAAAAGACATTTTTACCATTGGAGAATTTGCGCAAAAGTCTGGTACGGGCATTCGAACACTTCGATATTATGACAGTATAGACTTGCTTAAACCAAGTGATTATACAGAGGGTGGACACAGACTATATACAAAAGAGGATATAATAACTCTGCAAAAAATTAAATGCCTACAGTTTCTCGGTCTATCCCTAAAAGATATTAAAAACATGCTTAAAAACCATACTGTTAAAGGCACTGCGATATTACAATCTCTAAATGACCAAAAACAGTTATTTGAAGCCAAAAAGCTTGAGATTATGAATATTTTAACCGATATAGATCACATGATTGAAACAATTGAGGAAGAGGAAACGATCAATATCGATATATTTTGTGCTATGGTTCAAAAATTAATGTTTGAAGAGGAAACAGAACGATGGTTTAAAGAACATTATTCTAAAGATGTAGTGAATGAATTATTGGATATAAATAAATCCGAAAAAATCGATCTAGATAAAAAATGGACTAAGATTTTAACTCAAATCAAACATTTAATCTCTACTGAAACCCCGCCGTCTTCTATGAAATCGCAAAAAACTATAGAAAATCTGATGCTGCTTGTGAATGAAACCATGAAAGGGAATATTGATTTGTTTAAAGAAACACTGCCGCACACAAGACCTTTCCCATTTCCCAATCCGTTTACAGATAAGGATCTACAATTTATAAAAGAAGCAATGGAGATTTATACAAATAACAATCCATCATCTTGGATTGAAATGTAAAATACAGCATATAGCGCCTTTTGGCGTTTTTTTGTGCCTAAAATTCATATTTGAGGAATTCCAATAATGCTCTATACTATTAAAGGCAAACATTAATACATACACCACTTTTTTTCACCAACTACTTAACCAACTTTATCTGCTCTAAAGGAGGAGGAACGATCATGCCCTTATGGCTTATATATGCCCTGCTTTCAGCGGTAGCTGCTTCACTCGTGGCCATTTTCGGAAAAATTGGGCTCCAAAACATTGACGCGAACTCCGCAACTGCGATCCGCTCGGTAATCATGGCTCTATTTTTGCTCGGTGTCGTAGCGGTTCAAGGCAAGTTCGCTCAGTTGGGAGAAATTTTGGTCCAGAAAAAAGCTCTCAGTTTTATCGTATTAAGCGGCGTAGCAGGTGCGTTGTCGTGGCTTTTTTATTTTTTAGCATTAAAATACGGCAAAGTATCGCAGGTTGGTCCTATTGATAAACTGAGTGTCGTCATTGCGGTCATCCTGGCATTTGTATTCCTCGGTGAGAAAATATCGTGGATCAACGCCGCTGGCGTAGCTCTGATCGCTATTGGAGCTCTTTTGGTAGCTGTAAAATAAACTATCCCTTGCAAAAGACCGCCAAAAAGCGGTCTTTTCTACTGTTTCCTTTCCCTCCTTGCTATAGGTTGAAACTATAAGCCCCATAATAACTATATATTTCCTTTAATAACCTCGTATATGTCACAATTAGAGCACCAATAGTCAAGGAGTGGTGTTATGAGCTCAGATCAAGTGTGGAAGCCTGAAGACTATGACCGCCAGCTGTCTTTTGTAACAACGTACGGAAAAGGATTAATTGAGCTTTTGGCCCCTCAGCAAGGAGAACGAATTCTGGATCTTGGCTGCGGAACTGGGGATCTGGCACACGAAATCGCCGCGTCCGGGTCCTCTGTTGTTGGAATGGATTTCTCTGAAGAGATGATTAGAAGAGCCGCGGTCAAGTATCCACATCTGACATTCGTTGTTGGGAATGGCGAAAATTTTAACACAGACGTTCTCTTTGATGCCGTATTTTCCAATGCTGCGCTGCACTGGATAACCCAAGCATCAGATGCTGCCTCTTCTGTATATCGGGCATTAAAGCCAGGCGGCCGCTTTATCGCTGAATTCGGTGGCGCCAGCAATATCAGAACAATCGCGAAGGCAATACAAAACGTACTATCATCCCAATATGGAATCGATGCCAATAACCGTAATCCGTGGTACTACCCTAGTATTGGTGAATATGCTTCGTTACTAGAGAAGACAGGGTTCAGGGTGGCACTGGCTCAACATTACGACCGTCCAACTCGGCTTCTCGGCGGTGAGAACGGTATTAAGGACTGGCTTACTCATTTTGGCGACAACTTTTTCACTGGCCTTACACCAGACGAAAAGAAAAATGCATTTGAACAAATAAGCCAGCTTACGAAACAATCCCTGTGGAAAGACGATGCATTTTATGCGGACTATAAACGACTTCGAATCGTTGCATTCAAATGATAGTTGATTTTCACGGTAGATTGGTTATAATATGAAAAACTCGAATAACGCAGTTCAATGATTGGGAGAGTACTGATCGACGTCTATGTCCAAGTGAGCCGGGAGAGTGGGAACCGGTACAGGCTCGGTCACGAAGCGGACCCATGAGATGGTCTTCTGAAACAACTAGTAGGAAGCCCCGGCTTACACCGTTATTGTATTGAAGTGGTTAAACCTATGGTTTAGCAACGAGAGTGGTACCGCGAGCGCTATAGTCCTCGTCTCTTATGAGATGAGGGCTTTTTTTATTTTCTAAGGGGGAACTAAAAATGTTAAGTCAATTCATCACTACAGGCATCGAACAAGCGGTGCAGCATGTTGTGTCATCAACTCCAGGAGCGGCTCTGCCAGATGTTTTACAGGTACAAGTCGAGCAGCCTGCAAATATGGACCATGGCGACTATTCCACGAATATTGCCATGCAGTTAGCCAAAACCCTTCGTAAGGCACCGCTGAACATCGCTGAGCAAATTAAAGTTCAGCTTGAACAAGACAAGTCTTTTGCAAAACTGATCCACCATATCCAAGTTGTGCCGCCGGGGTTCATAAATTTTTATATGGATTGGTCCACATGGGCTCAAACGACTTTTGAGCTTCCTCAATTACCAGCGGAAAAGGTTGTAATCGAGCATACATCCATCAACCCGAACAAATCAGCACATATTGGTCACTTGAGAAATTCTTGTATCGGAGACACTCTCGTTCGGCTGATGAGGAAAATCGGATACGAAGTGGAAGTTCATAACTACATTGATGATCTCGGCAATCAGTTGGCGGATACGGTCGTCGGCATTCAGAACATTTCCTTATCCAAAGAGCATCGCCGCTTCGGAGATTATTGCTGGGATATTTACTCCGCCATCAACAAGACTTATCAAAATGACCCGGAACTGGTTCACCAAAGAACCGATGTTCTTCATGCACTTGAGGAAGGTAACCAAAACCTGTCCTGGGTCGGGTTGCTTGTAGCTGAAAGGATTGTACGTGAGCACATCGAAGAAATGAAGCAGTTCGGCATTGAGTATGACCTGCTTGTCTGGGAAAGCAATATCGTCAGAGAAGGATTTTGGGCATCTGCGTTTGAGCTGCTGAAGCAGACCTCCTTGTTCCATCAAGAGACAGAAGGTAAACTGGCTGGCTGCTGGGTATTAAAGCAATCAACGCAGGAGTCCGGGGATGACAGTGATACGGAGCACAGTATAGATAAGGTACTGGTTCGTTCTAATGGCATATTAACCTATACGGCAAAAGATATAGCATATCATTTATGGAAATACGGCTTGCTCCAAAATGACTTTATGTACAAAAAGTTTGCAGGCGATGTATGGACGACCAGTTCTCACGGTGAACATCAACTATTCGGTAAAGCCGATATGGTTATCAACGTCATTGATTACAGACAGCAATATCCACAGGCGATGGTCAAGCAGGCGCTTGAAGGACTCGGGTTCACCACGGAAGCAGAGAAGCTGCGTCATGTTAGCTATGGCGTTGTATCCTTAAGCCCGTCAGCTGCGGCGGATCTTGGCATCGACACCTCTGACGGTAAAGCCTCTTACGCAATGTCCGGCCGTCAAGGCATCGGCATCAAAATAACAGAACTGATCGACCTGATGGAAAACGTCATCGAAGAATCTCGTTCGGATAAGAACGGCTTGTCCAGCCGGGATATCGCCACAGCTTCCATCCGCTACTACCTGCTGCGTTTTGCTCTGCAAACCGAGGTCGTATTTGATCTAAAACAAGCTACCGAAATTTCCGGAAATACAGGTGTTTATCTGCTCTATTCCTACGCTCGCGCCCTAAGTGTACTGAACAAGGCTCAGGACAAAGATGTGATACCATTCGTACCAGAGCAGTTCCCTGTTCTTGAAAAAGCAGAACATGCTCTGCTCAGACATATAAGCACATGGCATGATTCACTCTATGGAGCGGGTAAAGAACTCACGCCGAGTTCTCTTTGTAATTACGCATATGAGTTGGCCTCGCTATTCAACAACTTCTACGGGGCATGCCCAATTCTCAAGATGGATGGTGACGTGCTGAAGTTCCGCGTATGGCTAACCTCTATTTTCAAAGAAACGCTTGGTGAAGCATTAGAGATTCTTGGACTGCCGACGCCGAGCCGGATGTAACATCATTTAAAAGCCCCCATTCTTTGTCTACTCAAGAGATGGGGGCTTCTACTATTCTGATTATTGCAAACCTCGAACTGTCAGTTTAACGTTGTAACCTTGCTCGGTTTTGCCAGCTTCCGCAATCGTCCAGTTGACAGCCAAAGTCTGTTTCAAACGCTCCAGCTGTTCTTCCTGCAGAGGAAGACCTTCAATAATTCCTTCACCAACTAGGAAATCGGATTCCGAACTTAAATGGAAAGCTTCTTCAAGCCATATCTTCAATCCATTTCTCGTGTTAAACGTAATCCGGTATCCTTCTGTCGTGGCCTTCTCCAAATCTTCCCCATGCTGCTCGGCATAGCTAAACAGCTCAGTATAATCAAAATGGCCGTTTTGTGCGACATGGAATGCTTCGACCTGACCTGAGCGGATAGCCTGCAAGAGTTCTTCTGCTTGCAGTCCGCATTTTCTCGCATGCTCCAAAAGAATAGCAGTGTGCTGCGAAATCTTTATCTCTGACATCTGTGGTCTCTCCTTCTATGTATGATATTTATGAATTCACCAGTACGGTACCAAAAGGATGTGGAGTTTACTTACCATCCTCTTTTGCTTGCTCTGGACACTATTTCAGTATAATTCTTTTTCTTCAAATTTGCAGTAAGTAGGTTCTCACCTTCTGGAATACACAAAAAAACCGCCATAAGGCGGTTTTTTCATAAGCGTCCCAGAAGGGATTCGAACCCCTGACCGACGGCTTAGAAGGCCGTTGCTCTATCCAGCTGAGCTACTGGGACATATGTTATGTAAGATGAGACTTAAAACAGTAACGAAATTTATTATATCGCATTTTCGCCAATTTTCAAACAATTATTTGTGAGAACAATGTGACTTGTGAATCAGCTCGCCGCTGACAGGGTAATATGAATAACAAATGACAGATCAAAAGGGGATTCTCTATGCGGCAATTACTTTCGTCATTAACGTACTTCAGCATCTTTTTCGCACCATTTATATTGCCGATCATTGTATGGATCGTCGCTAAAGATATCTATGTAGAAAAGCATGCCAAACGCGCCCTACTCTCTCACCTCTTTCCGGTCATTGCTGCCATCGTGCTCTTTTTTATGGCTACTAGTGCAGGTTCATACGGTGCGGTACTTGGATATGTGTTCCTTTTTGCGGTTATCTACTTCGGTGCTTTTGTATACAATGTGGTCCAAGGAATAAAGGTACTGCAGGAATACGCATAAATAGCAGCCACCATTTTATTATCTCAACTCAATATTTGAATCATAGAAAGGACCAGGCATATGCCTGGTCCTTCATCTTTTTTATTTTGTCGTAATAAGCACTGGGCGTGGTCTCTGATATTCTTGAGGGATTTATTCCGCTTAAGGTTCCTCTCCCGTCTGCTCCATTATGGTGTAACCCCGCCATTAAAGCGTTCATTTAGTTGCTGATTCAATGTGCCATGGGACAAAAGCTGCTGTCTGAACTCTTCCCGCTCCTCTTCGGCCGTACCTACTGTACTGTTCTCAAACGCGGCGTCCGTTGCATCCTCATAAGCGGTGTGCATGCTGTTGTCAAACCAGTCGTGCTCTAGAGAGGCGTCGCTGCGAACCACTTTCATTAGTTGGTAGCCTCCCATCGGTGCGGTCGGGGCCAAGTAAGCCAGAACTACAGTATCCGCTCCTGAAGCGGGGTGAACTTCCACTTCAGCACAAGGTGTACCGTTCACGTCTGTCATACGCCGGATCTTTGCGTCTTTTATAGAGTACATATTCATTTCTCCTTTTAATTGTCAGTAAGATGAGAAAGCAACCGAAACTGTTCCATCTGGTAGCGGGTATCAGGCGTTCCTAGACGGTAGATAGACATATACACACGGTCCAGCGAATTCTGATACAACGCATTTGTACTCTGCTCAGGTGTATCCGGCCATGGAAATACATATCCCGGAAAGGCCTCTTCTTCCTTTTCCTGCATTAAACCAAGCTCCATCCGCACTTGCTCAGCTTCCTCTGGGGTGGCCTCAATCTCCCATTCGTAAGAGCTCTGCCCCTGCTCCGTCAAAACCGAGCGGCTCTGAACGGAAACATAATACGTCGACTTGTCCATGACGCTCTCACTCCTTCGCTTTGGATTCGTCCTCCGTCATAGTTTTCGTTAAAGGACAGACATTTTATGCCCTGCTTCGGCATATATCTGTATCAATTTGGCGATTTAGATCAAAAAAGAAGGACAGCGTATGACAAAGACAAAGAGAGGATGAACCGTCATGTGCGGAATAACCGGATTTATACAATGGAGCGGCGACTTAACGCAGGATTCGCAGCTGCTGGTTAGAATGACTGAGAGCATTGCCCACCGCGGACCTGACGGCTCAGGCACCTGGATTTCCAACCCGTGCGCCTTCGGTCACCGGAGACTCAGTGTTATCGATCCGGAGAACGGCGCCCAACCCATGATCATACACCAAGAAGAGGAAGTCTACGCCATTGTATATAATGGGGAGTTATATAATGCGGTGGAGTTGAAAGACGAACTTGTCCGAAGAGGACACCGGTTCAACACGAAGTGTGACACCGAAGTTCTTCTCGTTTCCTATATCGAATGGGGACCGGATTGTCTGGAACGCTTGAACGGAATATTCGCGTTTGCGATTTGGGACAGTGTAAGAGAACAAGTATTTTTAGCCAGGGACCGGGTCGGGGTTAAGCCGCTGTTTTACAGCTATATTGACGGGACACTCATATTCGGGTCTGAACCGAAGGCATTGCTTCAGCATCCAAAGGTAGAGCCTGTTGTTGGTCCTGACGGCTTGGCTGAAGTGTTTATTGTCGGTCCCGCAAGGACACCTGGACATGGCGTTTACCGAAATGTATCAGAACTGAAGCCTGGTCAGGCGATGGTATTTAATCAGGGAGGTCTTCGGACCTATACGTATTGGAAGCTCACAAGCAGACCCCATGAGGATAATGTGGAGCAAACCGCAGCCCATCTCCGTGATCTGCTCTACGATACCGTAGAGAGACAGCTGATATCCGATGTTCCGGTCTGCTCACTTCTGTCAGGGGGACTTGATTCCAGCGCCCTTTCCGCCATCGCTGTAGAATACTATAAACAGACGGGCCAAGGTCAAATTCATACGTATTCCGTAGACTATGTAGATAACGACAGACATTTTCAATCTCATTCCTTTCAGCCAGGGGCTGACGCTCCCTGGATCAAGCGGATGCATGAAGAGCTTGAAACGAAGCATCACTGGATTGAATTCGATACCCCTGAGCTGGTTGAAGCTCTTGATGTGTCCACCCAAAAAAGAGATCTTCCGGGTATGGCCGATGTTGACGCTTCCTTACTCCTGTTTTGCCGGGAGATTAAAAGAGGAGCAACTGTGGCTATCTCCGGCGAAGCCGCGGATGAAATATTCGGCGGATATCCTTGGTTTCACAGAGAAGAAATGTTGAATGCCGGAACATTCCCCTGGTCTGTCGCTCCGGATATGCGTGCAGGGCTGCTCTCCCCTGAAATTCGGGAATGGATTCGTCCCCTTGAGTATTTGAGTGATCGGTACAGCGATGCCGTGGCAGAGGTTCCAACTCTGGCGGAAGAAAGCGGCCAGGAGTCAAAAATGCGTATTATGTCCTACTTGAATATCACTCGCTTCATGCCAACGCTGCTTGACCGGAAAGACCGGATGAGTATGGGCGTCGGATTGGAAGTACGCGTACCCTACACGGATCACCGTCTGATTGACTATGTGTGGAATATCCCCTGGAGCATCAAAACAACAGGCGAACGTGAAAAAGGCATACTTAGAAAGGCACTGGAAGGCGTACTTCCAGAAGATGTGTTATACCGCAAAAAAAGCCCCTATCCCAAAACACATAATCCCAATTATCTGACAGCTGTCAAACAGCAGGTTCTTTCCATCTTGGATGAGCCGTCATCTCCAATCCTGCCGCTCGTAGACATTGCAAAAATCAGGGAGCTCGCTTCCTCTCCTGATGCATCCTCCAACCTACCTTGGTTCGGTCAGCTGATGTCGGGGCCCCAGTTGTTTGCATATTTGGCCCAAGTGAATTATTGGCTAAAGGAGTACAATGTGGCCATTCGGTAAGCTATGAAAAAAGGATATTTCCCGCCATTACAGAATGGTTGGGAAATATCCTCTATGTACAGCAAGCGGTAGTTCTGAACCACCGCTCACATTCAATATGGCTTCTACTGCAGTTTTGCCACTAGCTGACGCAGTGCGTCACCCCGATGGCTAATCGACTGTTTCTCTTCCAAAGTTAATTCGGCCATGGTCTTCTCGAAGTGAGGAACATAAAATAACGGATCGTAGCCGAAGCCCCCATTTCCTGATGGCTCTGAAGTAATCCATCCATCAGCCGTTCCTCTCGTCTCAACAAACTGCCCCGTCGCCGGATCATAAAGCACCAGTACGCAGACGAATTGTGCCGGGCTGAGCAGCGGCTGTTCCGTATCTTCACCAAGGCGTATCCCCTCAAGCTCAGCCAGGAGCTTGCGATTGTTATCTTCATCCGCTCCATGCTCACCGGCATACCGGGCAGAATATACACCGGGTTCTCCATTTAGCGCCTCCACGCACAGGCCTGAATCATCTGCCAGGACAGGCATGCCTAGTACGTCCCCAACCTCTTTGGCTTTTTTCAGCGCATTCTCGGCAAAAGTCTTTCCGTCTTCCACCACATCCGGAAGTTCAGGATAATCAAACATGCTGACCACTTCTTTACCGAATGGGGCGAATGCATGAGAGAATTCCTTAATCTTGCCTTTATTTCGCGTTGCAACGATGATGACATTCCCTTGAAGCTTCATAGATTACACTCCGCTTCTGGTGCTGACTGTGCCAATCTTAGCAGCAATAGGTCCAAGAACCTCCTGCTGACGGGCAATCAGTTCGCGGATTCCTTTTTCACCAAGTTCCAGAATCTGATCCAGTTCTTCGCGTGAAAACGGGCTATCCTCCCCGGTTCCCTGTACCTCGACAAATTTGCCGCTACCGGTCATCACGAGATTCATATCCACTTTAGCCTTCGAATCTTCCTCGTAATTCAAGTCAAGAAGTGCCTGCCCTCCGGCTACACCGACACTGACGGATGCCAAATAATCGGTGATCGGGAATACAGCCAGCTTATGCTGCTCTGCTATTTTATTTATCGCAATCGCCATTGCCACGAATGCACCGGTAATGGAAGTAGTCCGGGTACCGCCGTCTGCTTGAATAACATCACAATCCAGTGTGATCGTACGTTCACCCAGCGCATGCAGATTCACAACGGACCTGAGCGCTCTACCGATCAGCCGTTGAATTTCCATCGTCCGGCCACTGAGTTTGCCCCGGTTCGCTTCCCGCTGATTACGGGACTGCGTTGCCCGTGGCAACATGGAATATTCCGCTGTCACCCAGCCCTTTCCTTGTCCTTTCAGAAATGGGGGGACCTTCTCGTCTACGGTAGCTGTAATCAGCACCTTGGTCTCTCCCATTTCGATGTACACGGAGCCTTCCGCATATTTATTCACATGGGTCGATAAATTCATCGGTCTGAGCTCGTCGCTCTTGCGTCCGTTAGATCTCATGTTTTCTGCCTCCTACTTCTTATCGCAATCCTGATTAGCATCCCCTATTCTACCAAAGTGCAGGCATAAAAGCACCCTTTACGGTAAGCCCATCCTTTATATAGGAATTTCATTAATATGCTCTGGCCGGCTGACGGGTTCATTATAATTACGCCCATCATCACCCTTTACTTCCGTTAGGTCGTTCATCTGGATCTTCACCTTGACGTTATTCGAATTCTCTGCGACCGTTAACACGACCGCCTGAAGCATTTCAGACGGAATCTCATCCCCTTGTTCAAACATGCTTTCATTCAAGGAAACGGTAAGCGAACCATCCTCGTTTTTATCCACCGCTGCGACGGACGTCTCACTGGTCATCACCTGCTCCAGACCATCTCCATGCTGCGGGCCGCGAATCAGCTCATTAAGTGCTGCTGTTACCGAATCTTGCCCGGATGCAACCAGGCGGGTCACCGGAACATAGTACTGTATTCCTGCTGGCGATAAGCCTGAAAAATAAACAGTTACCGGTGAAGATTGGGAGTACTGCGTATCATCCGCTTTTTGCAGATTGATTCCCATCGTTCTCGCCAGTGGACGATCCAGAGGGGTACGGTTAACAGGCATTTCGTTCAGTTTGGCGCCTTCCATCCAGAGCTGCACTTTATCAATTCCCTCATGACCCGTCAGAGTCCAGGTGAGAGCCTCCAAAATTTTCCGTTCATCCTGAGCTTTATACTCGCCAAAGGATTGATTAAATTCGACGACAGCCGTTTTGTTTTCCTTATCGACCGTCACATCTTTGACCTGTGTTCCTGCAGGAAGCACACCGCGGAAACCCACGGGAATATAACCGGAATAGGCTCCCCCGTCAACCATTACTTCCAATGCACCAACAATAGGGTCTTTCCCTTCTTCTTTGGGAATACCCATCGTGACCGGAGCCAGCATGCCTTTCTGATCAGACAGGTACACTGTTGTCTGCAAGCCGACCTGGCCTTGCATCGACTTGCCTGAAACAGCGTTCAACATCTGGGACTCCACTTGCGCAGGCGGCGGATCAATGGCCTCCGATTCTTTCCCGCCGAATGAGCCGCAGCCGGACAGAATAATCGGAACAGCGAGAAGTCCGGCGGCTGATAGCCCGCGAATATTACATTTACGTGTCATGTATTGTTCCTCCCTACATTTTGTACAGGTTGTACTCTTATGTATACGAGCCCTTTTTAAAAACATGCCCCCTTCGTTTCGGTTTCTGGACAAAGCGGTGAAGAAAAAAGTACAATCAGATATATAGAACCATAACAACCACTACTATAACGGGGTGAGATCATGGCCGACGCAAAAATACCTTATAGCCTGAACAGCAAGAAGGTCGCAGAAGCAACAACCAATCTTCTCCACGAACGAGGAGTTACCATGCTGGAAATCGCCGAGCTGGTAATGATCCTCCAAAAGAAATACTACCCGAACCTGACTATGGAAGAATGTATTGAAAATGTTGAAGCGGTGCTCAGCAAACGGGAGGTACAGAATGCCGTTCTGACAGGCATCCAGTTAGATATGTTGGCGGAAGAAGGAAAGCTCCTCTCTCCGCTTCAGGATATGTTAGCCAATGACGAAGGACTTTATGGTGTAGATGAAATCTTAGCCTTTTCCATCGTCAATGTATATGGCAGCATCGGATTTACAAACTACGGTTATATTGACAAGCTGAAGCCCGGAGTATTGGAGCGGTTGAATGACAAAGCCGACGGACATATCCACACCTTCCTTGACGATATTGTTGGAGCTGTCGCAGCTGCGGCCAGCAGCCGAATCGCACACCGTAAACAAGAGGAGCGCGAGCTTGAAACGACCGGAACATCCGAACAGGACAATAATTTATAATGAAAAACCGGGTATCATCCGATAGGATCGATACCCGGTTTCTTTTTCGCTTGATAACAATCATAACCCCAAGTGCGCACTTGTGTTTCTACTATATTAATAGTAGAACTGCAGAACACTATATTTACAAGTAGAGACGGTTTTACCGTCCTTTACAGACGGCGGCCGTTTCTACCAGAAATGTAAGTCAAGTATAGTCCAAACTTATAATTTCTTATATTTCAATAAAAGACAGGCCCTATGGAGGACCTGCCTTCGTTCTGCTATGCGATTCTATTAGAAATATACACGCTGCTTGCTCTTGCCTGACTCATAAATGGCTGCCACAAGTTTTTGTGTTTTCAAAGCTTCGTGTCCGTCAATGGTTACCTTCGCGCCACTTTCAAGTTCTTCGTAGAAATCTTTAATCTGTTTGCTGTGGCTCACGCCCCAGTAGTTCTTAACACCTTCACCGTAGTCGATTGACAGGCTTTCGTCTTTATCAGCCGACAGCGTCGTTCCATTGTTGTAAAGAACCGTTCCTTTGTCGCTGTATACGCGGGCGAATCCGTTCTCACAGTGAAGCTCAACTTCCACAGGTGCATCATAGCTATGATAGTTGATCGCATAGAAAGAAGCCAGAACACCGTTGTTAAAAGCAATCACGCCTTCAGCACTGTCTTCCACATCGATCAGCTCATGTGTGCGGTTCTCAATATTAGCGCTAACATACTTGATCTCATCATTGATGAACCATCTCATCTGGTCCAGCGTATGAATGGCCTGGTCGATAATGACACCGCCGCCTTCTTTGTCCCAAGTCCCTTTCCAGTCACTCTTGCTGTAATATTCATCAGAGCGCTTCCATGTTACTGAACATCTCGCACCAAGAATACGTCCCAGTCGTCCGGATTCAAGCTCGGTTTTAATAAGCTGTGAACCAGGGTTCCAGCGATTTTGGAAAATAACGCCGAAGGTCACGTTGTTGTCTTCACAAGCCTTTATCATCTGCTGGGCTTCCTCGACGGTAATACTCATCGGTTTCTCTGTGAGCACATGCTTGCCTGCTTCCGCTGCAGCAATAACCATAGGAGCATGCAAATAATGTGGAGTGCACACATGCACAACATCGAGATCCGCTTCCTTGATCATTTGATTGTAATCCAAATAGTAGTCACAGTTATATTTCTTAGCAGCATCTTTAGCACGGTCCTCTTTCACATCTGAAACAGCAACGACTTCTGCCAGCCCGCTCAGCTGGACAGACACCGCATGCATTGGAAAAATGTTACCGCATCCAATAATACCGACTCTTTTCTTTTTCACGATAAATCAGTCTCCTCATCTACCCGTAATAACTGAAAGTTTACAAGAGTTAGAGCTGAACTTCAACCTGAAAAAGCAATGGCATTCGTCGGTTTACAAGTAACAGCCGCAGCGTATCTTAATCTCATTCCATATATCTGTCTCTACCTTCAATTTCCAAGATTTAATAGGGGATCGTAATAGGGGAGCGTTATCCTGAGCCGCTCTCTATTCGTTGTTCACCGATCATCTTCATCGCTTCCATTAGCATATATTATCCTCTTCCGTTCTATAGTGTTGTTTCTACGAGTTTAGCTCCAAATTCACAGGACTGTCCGGCAGATAATATTCCACTACGGGCTCGTTTCCGTGCATATTGCTAGAAGGCACCTTTTGATCCACTTCTTCAAGACGAATCCGGTCAATCCATACCGTTCCCGGACCGATCAGCAGCACGCCAAAAGCAATTGCTGTGCTGTCTTCAGGAACATCGAGGACAACGGTATGCAGCCCCCAGTCATGCGTTCCTTCAATTGGCCGGTCCTGCATATTATCAAACTGCAGCATCTCATTTTCAGGTCCGTCCACTCGCATCCACAGCCCTGCACTTACCGTTACACAGTCCGTTTTTACAAACGCAGAGAACCGGAGCCGCTTGCTCAGATAATTATTGGCTTTAAACATCTGCATCATGGTCCCGAACCCTTCCGGATTCGCATTCTCACCCGCGTGAATCCGTCCTGAGGTTTGTCCGTGATGCACAACCTCCGAATTTACCCCCATCTCGTATTCCTCGGGACGGCTTCCTCCTTTAATCCAGCCTTGCGGTAACGTTATTGTCATTTCCTTCTCCTCCTTTGGTGTAATAAAAGACGAATAATAATTCCTGTACTGCTTTGGCGGCATGCCGAACAACTTCTTAAACGCCCGAGTAAATGCCTCCTGTGTGCCGAATTTGTACTCTATCGCAATATCCAGTACTCTCTTGTCGGTACGAGCCAATTCTCCTCCCGCATGGGTCAGCCGGCGCTGCCTGATGTAGTCTGTTACGCTCATGCCGACAATGGACTGAAAAATGCGGTGAAAATGAAACATGGATACAGCCGCTTGATTCGCCACATGTTCCAATCGGATGTCCTCTAATAGATGCTGTTCAATATAGCTGAGTGATCGGTCAACTATATCCTTATATTCGTTATAAAGCATGCAACCTTACCTCCGGATCCGTCGATGAATTCAGTATAGCAAAGGAAAATCCTACATTTTTGATCTTTTTTGCGATAATTGGGGTGTCCGTAAATGCAAGTATAGATGTTCTAAGAGTAGATAAAAAAGCAGGCTACCCGAGGATCAACCTTGGTTAGCCTACTTTCTCTTGTTCAATCGTTTCAAACAGATAGCGTACCTTTTCCTACTACTTCATTTGGTGCCGTCGACAAAGTATTGCTCCAGCTTGATGTAACCACCATTGGTAAGCATTCGAGCAAGCTCGTGAAGGGATGCTCCAGATCATCGTCGGGAGAAATTAGGGGGTAAGAGCGATTGGAGGAACGATTCGTATTCGTAGCGTCTTACAACAGACATCCGAGGACAATAGACCTGTTAGCGTTACACCTCGATCGAAGGTCGCACCGGTCGGATATCCCAAATATCCGATGCGTACCGATTGATGGTGCAGTCGCTGGAGAAATGTCCTGCATGGGCGATGTTCACAATGGATTTGATTGCCCAGGCCTGCGGGTCCAGATAAGCCTGATCAATGATCGCTTGCGTTGCGGCATAACTATCAAAATCACGAAGTACAAAAAATTCGTCGTTATGATCCAAAATGGACTGATATATGAGCCCGAACTCCCGCTCGTGACAGCAGAACGGGCTAGAAAACACCAATTGGTCCATAACACGTTTAATCCGAGGATTCTGTCCGTACACGTCTCTGGCCAGATAACCGCCATATCTATAGTAATCCAGCACCTCTTCCGACCGTAAACCGAACAGGAACATATTATCATCTCCGAGCATCTCATACATTTCCACGTTAGCTCCGTCTAGTGTGCCTATCGTAAGTGCACCGTTCAACATGAACTTCATGTTACCGGTACCTGAGGCCTCCTTACCGGCCGTGGAAATTTGCTCGCTCACATTGGCCGCAGGGATGATCTTCTCCGCTAACGACACCGAATAGTTCTCCAGAAATAACACCTTCAGCTTGCCGTTTATTTGCGGATCTTTGTTCACAACATCTGCGACTACATTAATAAGCTTGATAATGCTCTTCGCCAAATAGTAACCCGGTGCCGCCTTAGCACCGAATATAAAAGTCCTCGGTACACGGTCTGCTGACGGATCATCCTTGATTTCATTGTATAAGTGCATGACGTGCAAAATGTTCATCAACTGTCTTTTGTATCCGTGAAGCCGCTTCACCTGAACATCGAAAATGGAATCCGGATCAATCGTTATACCCTGCTTCTGAACGATATACGCAGCAAGCCGCAGCTTGTTGCTACGCTTGATCCTCATGATTTGTTCCTGGAATGCCGAATCGTCTTTGAATGACTCCAGCTTAAGCAGCTGGTGCGGGCGCTTGATCCAGCCCGTGCCGATGCTTTCGCTAATCAAATGACTAAGCTCCGAATTGGCATGCATCAGCCAGCGACGATGAGTAATTCCGTTCGTCTTGTTGTTAAAGCGTTCTGGAAACATATCGTAAAACGGCTTCATAACATTTCGCTTCAGCAGCTCCGTATGCAGTCCAGCTACTCCGTTTACACTGTGGCTGCCGACAATGGCCAGATGAGCCATCTTCACTTGATCACTCTCGATGATTGCAACTTGGGATACCAGATCCTGACAGTCCGGACAACGTTCAAGCAGCATGCCGCAGAAACGCTTGTTAATCTCTTCGATGATCATATACACACGCGGCAGAAGTTCACGTACCATATTGGCAGGCCACTTCTCCAGTGCTTCGCTAAGCAGCGTATGATTCGTGTAAGAAACCGTCCGGGTGGTAATATCCCAAGCTTCATCCCATCCGTAACCCTTCTGATCGATCAGAATACGCATCAGCTCCGGAATGACCAGTGTAGGATGCGTATCGTTGATGTGAACAGCAACCTTATCAGGCAGTTCACCATATGGAAGTTCTAATTTATCGAACGTCCGAAGTACACTTTGGAGTCCGGCAGAGCACAGAAAATACTGCTGCTTCAAGCGGAGCAGCTTGCCTTCGTAGCCCGAGTCATCCGGGTACAAAAATTCGGAGATCGATTCCACCGAACGATAATAGTCCAAAAACCTATAATAGCTATTATGGCCCTCGATCTGCATTTTAGAAGGGTCCATTGACGATTCGGCACTCCATAGCCGAAGGGTGTTCACATGAGGGTCTCCGTAGCCGATGACTGGCACATCATGTGGAACAGCCCAGACCTTCTCGTAGTTGACCGTATCAAAAACGGTTCGGCCTTTGTCCTCCCGTACCTCGACCTGGCCCCAAAAACGAACCTCGACTCTTTTATCAGCACGGCGTTCTTCCCAAACATTACTCTTCTGGAGCCAATTATCCGGAAGCTCAACCTGATGACCGTCGATAATTTTTTGCTCGAACAAGCCGTACTTATACCGGATTCCACAGCCGTGACCTGCGTACTGCAGGGAAGCAAGAGAATCGAGGAAACATGCAGCCAGGCGCCCTAATCCTCCGTTCCCAAGACCAGCATCCGGCTCCTGTTCCCCAATTTCCTCCAGACTCCAGCCTAGATCGAGCAGTCCGTCCCGGGCCGTCTCAAGCAATCCGAGGTTTAGCAGATTGTTGCCCAGAAGCCGACCAATCAGAAACTCCATTGAGAAGTAATATACCTGCTTCTCCTCCTGTGCTTTATAAGCCTGATTGGTCTCTGCCCACTCACGGCCGATAGATTCACGAATGAGCGCACCGAGAATTTTGTATATATCGCCTGCCGAAGCCTCTTCCATATTTTTCCCCAAACGACTAACCAGCTGTTCTTTGAACGCAGTTTTGAATAATTCCTTGTTGTTAAACAAAAGAAGCTTCCTCCTGACGATTAAGTTTAGATCGCAGTGTCTTTAGCAACAACAAAAGGTTTTCTCACATCGCCTTGAAGCTTGCGGCCCCGAGAAATGATCACGTCTTTGTCCAGAATTACGTTCTCAAGTACCACATTCTCTTCAATGACGCATTTTTGCATAATGATGGAGTTATGAATTCGGGCCCCTTCTTTCACCTGTACACCGCGGAACAATATGCTGTTCTCGACAGCCCCACCGATCTGACAGCCGTTCGCCACCAGAGAATTGCTAACATCCGATGTCTTGAGATATTTGGCCGGCACCTCATATTTGATCTTCGTGTGGACCGGCTGCTCACGGAACAATGAATTGTATTTCTCTGGTTTAAGCAGATCCAAGCTATTGCGGTAATAACTCTCGAGCGAGTTGATGACTGCATGATATCCTTTGTACTCGTATCCGGCAATATTTAGTTTATTCCGGTTTTTCTGAATGGCATCTCTGAAAAAATGGCTTTCCCCATGGGCGATGCACTGTTTAACGAGTTTTAGAAACAGTTCCTTCTCCATAATGAACATTTCCATATAGACGTTGGAGTGATCTCCTTCACGATGGATGTCAGTCACCCGTCCGCTTTCATCCACATCTACACGGGTGCAGGACTGGTGCTCCGGCAGAAGCTGATCAACCTTAGTGTAAATAAGAGTGACATCCGCCCCCTGCTCCAGATGATATTCATGGGCATCACAGAAATCAACATTGCTTAAATGCTGGCTCCCGGAATACACCACATATTTGGCCGAGCCGCGCTCGAAAAAGTCCTGATTGTTATGAATATGCTGAAGTTCACCTGTGGACACATCCGAAGGATCATTCCAATCGGGAGGTAGGATGAACAGTCCGCCCCTCTTGCGGTCTAGATCCCACGGACGCCCCTCGCCAAGATGGTCCATTAGCGACCGGTATTTGCGCCGGACAAACAGCGCGATATCCAGCACACTGGCATGCATCATATTGGACATGACAAAGTCGATTAACCGATACCGTCCGCCAAAAGGCACAGCTGCGCCGCACCGAAAATACGTCAGCTCATTTAATTGATCAAGTTCATGATCCAAATTAATGACTCCCATGAGTTGCTTCATGAAACACACCGTCCTTTTTTATTAAATAGTAGGGGTTGGAGTTGCTAACTTAATCTTCGGTGCGGTTTCATTGTCATTCGTGATCAATAATATTTCGCTGTTGTCTTCCCAAGCTTCGCCAATCACTGTACCGTCTTCAATCACCATATTCTCAGTGATAATTGCGCGGTGGATACGTACATTGCGGCCGATTCTTACCTGCGGCATGATCACAGAATCCGTCACCACACTGCCCTCCCCTACTTCAACACCATAAAAAAGAACAGAATGATTCACTTCTCCGTAAACGGAGCATCCCTCATTGATCATACAGTTCCGCACTTTCGCCCCAGGAGCGATGTACTCGGCAGGCTGATTGGGGTTACGTGTATAAATCCGCCAAGCGGGATCATTCAGATTCAGCTCCGAATGATCCGACAGCAGATCCATATTGGCCTCCCACAGACTGGCTATGGTACCCACGTCCTTCCAATAACCTTGAAATGGATAAGCATAAAGCGTCTTACCCTCAGCCAGCATAAGCGGAATGATATCTTTGCCAAAGTCGTGGCTTGTATCTGGGTTGTCGACATTTTGCAATAAATATTTTTTCAGCATATCCCATTTAAACAGGTACACTCCCATGGACGCCAAGGTACTCCTCGGTTTAGTCGGTTTTTCCTCAAACTCATAAATGCACAGATCATCATCTGTATTCAGAATCCCGAAACGTGTAGCTTCCTCCAAGGTCACGTCGATGACCGAAATGGTACAGTCTGCATTTTTCTCCTTGTGGTAGTTCAGCATATGCTCATAATCCATCTTGTAAATATGATCGCCAGACAGGATCAGCACGTGCTCCGGATCATATTGTTCAATAAATTTCAGGTTCCGGTAAATCGCATCAGCCGTTCCCCGGTACCAGCTGGTTCCGTCCTCTCTCTCATAAGGAGGCAGCACGTACACACCTCCGCTACGCCGATCCATGTCCCAGTCACTCCCGACGCCTATATACGAATGCAGCACAAGCGGTTCATACTGTGTCAGCACACCAACCGTATCGATGCCTGAATTAGAGCAGTTGCTCAAGGGAAAATCAATAATCCGGTATGTACCTCCAAAATAAACCGCAGGCTTCGCCAGCGTCTTCGTCAACCCTTTTAGACGTTTACCCTGTCCGCCCGCAAGCAGCATGGCCACTACTTCTTTTCTCTTCATGGCTGATTCTCCTTTATTCATATTAAGGATCTTAAACGGGATACTTGCTTGGGAATCCGAGAAGGAAGAGGTTGGGTAAGTTGCATCATTATGAAAATAGAAGTTCGCAAGATGTATAGGTGGGTGTGCCTGTTCAGCAGGCCCAGCCGCTTCGCGGATGAGCCTGTGCTTAAACAGGAATATGAGAGAAGAAGTGTTTTCATTCATAGATGAAAAGAAGGATTTGTGAATAATAAGGTGGGAAAGGCTCCGGAAGCTATCTGTCTGCTACTGCAAATCGATAAACTCCTGCTTCCGTCGCCCTTTGCTCCGCTCGGCCCTGGCGGGCAAGCTCGGCGAGATGAGCCAGCGCTTCGCACATGGCGAAGCGCATCTGGTGGATGCCGAGCTTATCGCCGAAGAGGGCTGTGCAGACCTCGAAGGCGGTAAGGCTGTCGGCAGCGGACAGCATGCCGGCGATGGCCGTCAGGCGCTCCTCGTGGTGGAGGAGGAGCGCATCAATCCGTTCACGGTAATGCGTGAACGGGTGGCGGTGTCCGGGATACGCAGCCCGGACATGCAGTTCCCGGAGGCGGCGCAGCCCCTCTAGGAACAGCTGCAGCGGCTCGGCGTCGCTGCCGGGCACGAGGCTGACGTTGGGCGAGATCTGCGGCAGCACGGCATCGCCGCAGATTATGATGCCGCTGTCTGGGTGATAGAAGGACAGATGACCCGGTGCATGGCCAGCGGTCTGAAACGGAAGCCATACACGATTCCCCATAGGTATCGGCATTTCTTCGCTTATATAAGATACTTGAGGTTGTGGAGATACTTGCGTGATAAAGCTGTTTAGGTGCTCAGGCATTTGCCTGAGCCATGTTTCCGGCATGCCATGAAGAGCAAAGAACGCAGGCATCCTTTCATTCATGCTGGATGCACGGGAGCCTGCTCCCCACATCAGTTCAGCCTCTTGGTGGGCACGCTCCGACATCCATACCTTAGCGCCGGTGCGCTCCTGGAACCAGCCTGCGAGTCCGTAATGATCCGGATGATGGTGGGTGAGTACGATGGATGAAATATCCTCCAGCCTGATCTGGAGCGATGCCAGAGCATCATTCCATTCCTGCTCAGAGATTTTCGTTCGGGGACCAGGATCGATTAGCGTAATCCCCTCCTCACCCCGCAATAGGTAACTGTTAACCCAACGTAGTGGTGACGCCATAGTGATCTTGAGTTGTATAAGCCCATCATCATCGAAATGTGAAATTGCCGGGCTTCGATCGCTCATTTCATGCCCCATCAGCGCTGCTCCACAGGACGCCGGCCGAAGAATATCATCCGTGGAGACGTTTCGGGATCATATTTTTCCTCATCATAGCTTCCATAAACCTGGTCGATGCACAAGCCTGCCTCTTCTACCATCGACATGAATGCATCATAGGTATAAAGCTTTACACGTTCGTTATAATGACGCGGTTCTCCGCCATTTAGATCCGTGATCTTAATCTCCTTTTTGACGTAGCCGTTCTCTATTTGTCGTCTCTCATCAATCTGCTGCCCCTCAGATTCCCGGGAAGATTCCGGCACAAGATTCTGCTCTACATAGGCCGGATTCAGAAAATCGATAATAAAGCGTCCATCCGGCTTCAGGACACGGCAAATCTGCTGCAGCACCTTGATATGCTCCTCATCCCTAGTAAAATAACCAAATGAGGTGAACAGGTTGAGTACAGCGTCGAACTCATGATCATCCACCGGCAGGTGACGCATATCAGAAGCAATCCAAGTAACCGCCTTGTCCTGATCCAACTGCCTGGCTTCCCGAAGCAGCACATCAGAAAGATCAATGCCCGTCACGTGATAGCCCGCTTCCGATAGGGCGAGGGAATGGCGGCCCATTCCGCAGCATAAATCCAGTACTTTCGCTCCAGCCGGCAGGCGCAGCCACGAAGCCATTTTCTGCACCTCATGAGCAGCTCCTTGAGCGTCCCGGTGCTTATATACCAACATGTAGTCTTCTCCAAAGCTTTCTTCATACCACTCCGTCATCGGTTCCGCTCCCCCTGTCTTTCTCTATTTTCCCCTAATATATGTATACATTTGAAATCGCTTATTACAGATCATTGTACCGACTTTACGTTATTTCGCAAGGCTACGGCGTTCTTCTACACCTTATGAGGTTAATCACAGGTTCACTCTCCACGATTTGCTATACTACGATCACATTCTACAAATTTTAAGTATTTGGTATGGAAAGGAGCTGCCTAATCATGGCACAATTATTGTACGTTAAAGTCAATCCGAAAGCAGACGAGGCCTCTTACTCCACCCGTCTTGCCCAAACCTTTCTGGATGCATATCAAAGTAATCATCCTGAGGATGAGATCATAACGCTTGATCTTTACCGTTCAGACATCCCGTTCCTTGATGTGGACGTATTCAGCGCCTGGGGTAAATTCGAAGTCCAAAGCGAATTGACTCCACAGGAGCAGGACAAGGTTAAACGCATGAACGAGCTGACCGATCAGTTTCTCGCAGCGGATAAGGTCGTCTTCTCAACGCCTTTCTGGAATCTCAGCTTCCCGCCTATGATGAAGGCTTATATTGATACGATCTGTGTCGCAGGAAAAACATTCAAGTATACCGAGACAGGTCCAATCGGACTCGTTCCGGATAAACCCGTTCTACTTGTGGAAGCACGCGGCGGACATTATTCCGATGGACCGGGGGCTGAAATGGAATTCACGCAAAAATACCTGAAAACTATCATGAACTTCATGGGCATCCAGAACTTCCAGCACTTGCTTATCGAGGAGCTTTCCGTTGATCCAAATAAAGCGGAAGATATTTACTTCAATGGGGCGGAAGAAGCAAAAAACCTCGCTGAGCGATTTTAACCAAAGCGAGGACATTTTAAACCTTGCATCGCTCCGTCCTGATCATCGTTTCAACGATCAGAGCTGCATAGAATGAATATAGAAGCGGGTAATAACGTAACCAGCGTTGTTGCCCGCTTTTTTTGATTATAAGAAAAGGTTTGAGTGATTTGGTGTAGAAATTCATTAACAAAGAGCAAAGGAAGGTGATAGCGAAATGGATCTGCAACTCACTGAAAAACAGGTAAAAGAGTGGGCTGAAGCAAACTCATATTCATTAGGGTTAAGTGGCTCGAAAATCGAAGCTAAGTATATTTGGAATCCAGGAGGGTTTGTCAACCAGTCCTATCGCTTATCTGACGGCGAAACGATTCGGCATGTAAAACTCGTACAAGAACGAAAGACCCCTCATCTTAAACAATGGGCCAGGATAAGTGAGCATCTGACAAACAATTACAATGCTCCCCAGCTAATTGAAGAGGTAACACAAGAAATTATACCTGGCTATTCTTACGGTTTGGTGTTTGATTTTATTAAAGGAAACCCGCTAAGTTCCATCTCCAATCCAATACCAGTGATTGAAAAGGTCCTGAAAGCACTAAACCAATTACATACGGATAATGAGATCAAAACGATGATCGCAAGTGAAACTAAAGGTAAAGGTGAAGACCATTCTTATTCCGAGGCATTTATTGAGGAGTACATAACTCGATTCGAAGAAGACTTGCAAATCATTAGATCTGAAAAACATTTGCTTAACTTTGTGACAGAAGACTCATTGGACTGGTTCGATTCTGAAGTATATGCATTAAGACAAATTGTAAGTAAGAATCCTTCTTTTCAGAAGAAAGCGACTGATGTAGTACATAACGATATTAATTGGCAGAATGTCTTAGTAAATGAAAACCGTGATTTTTGGATTATCGACTGGGATGACTTAGCTGTAAGTGGAGATGCTGCAATGGATTACTCCGTGCTGCTTTGGCCGCTGTATAACACAAAAGATTGGCCATTTTGGAAAGATCAAGTTATTGGTTTAGCTGGCAATGAAATATTAGAACGGATTGAGTTTTATTTCAGAGCCAAACTACTTGATGACGTGATTGATGTGCTTGCAGATTATGTTGAAGCAGAGAATATACCAGAAGTGAAAGAAATGACACAGAAACGCGCAAAAGAAATACATCTTCGTGCTTACCCCGAATATCTTAGGCTATATGCAAGATAATATCTTAATCGTACCCGCTCAGTTAACAAAAACGATACCGTTGTCACGACAGCTGGTTTAGTCAATTTAGAAATTTGTGTGATATCACACTTAAGGTTTACCTATGACAAATATCGTTTTATGCAGAAAAATAAAGATAAGAGTACTATTAAGCACTCTTATCTTTGAAAAAAATCTTGATCAATTGCCACCTGTAACGGTGGTTTTTTGAATTGACTTACATCTATTATTGAAATGCAGCTTCTCGGATACGCCGGACTGCCTCCACTACAGGTAGATTCACTTTCTCGCCGTCCAAACCGACAAACTCCACCTCGCCCGATGCAGCTCCACGGCCAACGATAATGCGGGATGGAGCCCCTACCAGATCGGCGTCCTTAAATTTCACCCCGGCCCGATCATCCCGGTCATCCAGAAGCGTTTCAATGCCTGCGCTTGTCAGTTCACGGTAAATTTCTTCCGCCAATGCCATCTGAACTTCATCCTTTACAGCTACCGGAATAACATGAGCCTGGAAGGGAGCCACGGACATCGGCCATACGAGACGTTCACCTGTAGTACTCTGCTCAGCGATAGCAGCCATGACACGGGATACGCCAATGCCGTAACAACCCATAATGACCGGCTTCTCCCGACCATCGGCATCGACATATGACGCGCCCAAGGAGTCGCTGTATTTGGTTCCTAGCTTGAATACATGTCCGAGCTCGATTCCCCGGTGAAATAACAACGGCTCTCCGCAGCGGTGACAGCTGTCACCTTCAGCTGCATTCCGGAAATCTCCGGTATGGTCCAGTGAAAAGTCAGCTCCAGGACGAACATGCAATAGATGTGTATCAGCCTCGTTCGCTCCGGTGATCCCTTCCAGCATGGAAGCAACCTCGGTATCCACCAGCAGCTGCAGCTGCTGCGGCAGTCCTACAGGTCCAGCAAAACCGACAGGAGCACCCGTTACGAGCTGCACCTCCTCAGCGTCCGACAGTTCAACTGTCTCTGAAGAAGTATAAGACTTCACTTTAACCTCGTTTACTTCACGGTCTCCGCGTACAAGTACCGCAACCACCTTGCCATCGGCCTTGTACAGAAGCGTTTTGATCAGCTGTTCAGGGCTCACTTGCAAAAACTGTACCAAATCTTGAATACTCTTCACATCGGGAGTTCGTACGGTTTCCATCGCTGGTAGCTCAATAGTACCTTCGCCTGCTGATGTGCTCTTGCTCTTTCCCTGCATAACCGTTGCCATCTGCGCCTGCTCCAGGTTGGCCGCATACTGACATGAGCTGCAAGATACGATGGTGTCTTCCCCAATTTCAGCCAAGGCCATAAATTCATGAGTCTCGCCTTGTCCACCAATTGACCCCGCGTCAGCTTCCACTGCCCGGAAGTTCAGACCGAACCGCCTAAAGATCCGCTCATATGCGTTGTACATATTCCGATATGAAACGTCCAACCCCTCCCAGTCACGGTCAAAGGAATAAGCGTCCTTCATCAAGAACTCCCGACCACGCAGCAGTCCGAAACGGGGACGTCTTTCATCTCGGAACTTCGTCTGAATCTGATACAGATTGACCGGCAGTTTACGGTACGAGGAGATCTCTTGGCGCACCAGTGATGTAATAACCTCTTCATGTGTAGGCCCAAGCACAAATTCCCTTTCATGACGGTCATGAAGCCGGATAAGTTCAGGCCCGTAAACTTCATATCTGCCGGACTCCTTCCACAGCTCAGCAGGTTGAACTGCTGGCATATGGAGCTCCTGCGCGCCGGATGCATCCATCTCCTGACGGATAGTGCCTTCGATTTTACGCAGAACACGCCAACCAAGTGGCAGATAGGTATAGATTCCGGAAGCTGTCTGGCGGATATATCCTCCCCGGAGCAGCTGCTGATGACTGAGCGCCTCTGCTTCAGCCGGCACTTCGCGTAAGGTAGACATAAATAATTGACTTTGCCGCATGTCTTTCATTCCTCCTCTTCTTTCGTGAAAACACAAAAAAGCACATCCGTCATAAGGGACGAATGTGCTCGTGGTACCACCCTGTTTCAATCTTCCACCCTTTGTTCAGGGGAAAGATCCTCTTGACGGCGGTAACGGGCCGTACCGGCTCCGCAGCATAGCAGCGCAGCAACTACAAGGGAGGAAGAGCGCAGTCGTACATGAAAGCCTTTCAGCCAAGGGCCTCCTCTCTGTTACGCCGTATCTGCGGACTTATGTCCTTGATCAAGGTTGTTCACGGAATTCATTTTTCAATACGTTACATCCGAAAGGTCGATATGTCAATAGTACCGTTATCACAGTGTACTCTTAGCACGAGATATGCTCCAACACCTGGCGCAATATACCAATGACATGCTCATCCTGATACGTATAATAATACGTGTTTCCATCACGCCGATATTTAACCAGTCGTAAGCTGCGCAAATGGCTCAGTTGATGTGATACCGCAGACTGGCTCATTCCAAGCACCTCGGCAATATGACCGACCGGACACTCCTCCTGAGATAATAAATGAAGAATCCGGATCCGAGTAGGATCGGATATCGCTTTAAGCAGGCGGGAGGCTTCAAGTGCTTGTTCCTCCTGCAAAAGTTCGTGCATCTCTTTTTCCATGTCTTTCCCTCTTTTCATTCATAGCGTCCACGATTATGCGGGCATCCCATCCGACCCCTGCAAGCAGAGCCGAACCTCTGTGGGTTTGCCACGGTAACCCGACAAAATATAGATGATCTACCGGACTGACTCCACGGGAGTGGAGAACCTGTCCATCACTGTCCAGAGCTCCTTCGATATGAAGCCAACTGTAGCGGGATTTAAACCCCGTAGCCCAAATAATGTTACGAACCGCCAGCTCCGAGCCATCCTGAAAAAGGACCCCGAAGTCACTCACATCCACGGTTCTCTTTTTTAAGATCACTTTACCGCACCTGACCGCTTCTTTCAATTCATATCCGAAAATCGGATCACCTTGTCTCCGTAGCCGCCTTCCGATCCAGGACGAAGATGCTGCCTTCAATATACCTAGAGTGTCCATCCACCAAAAAATGCTCTTGGTTCCGATCTTAAGCGGCAAATATCTCGGCTGCTGACCAAGCGCCAGGTAGGTTTTCCGTCCCTCTGAAAGCTCTACCGCAATTTGAGCACCGCTGTTGCCTCCCCCAACGACGAGTACATCCCCTTCCTGAAGCTGTGACGGGTGTCTATAAGAGGAAGAATGCATCTGGATAATATCATTTGGCACCTCCTGCGAATACGCCGGAACGTTCGGCTGTTGAAACGGACCTGTCGCGATGATCAGATTCTTGGCCCGGTACTGACCCTGGCTGCTGTCTATTATAAAAGTGCCCTGCTCTTTACGTACAGAAGTGACGTCTGCTCCGAATTGAATAGGAAGCCCAAAATGCACTGCATATTTTTGCAAATATAAAGACATCTCGTTCTTGTCCGGAAATCCGTCCAACTCCCCTTCTAATGGAAGCCCTGGAAGTGCACTGTGAGACCTTGGCGTAAACAATCTTAGCGATTCATATCGTCCCTGCCATACTTCACCTGGTACCGTACTACGGTCCAGTATCAAAAAATTATTATTCTCCACACGACTGCGGCTTAACCAATATCCTACAGCCAAACCCGCCTGTCCTGCGCCAATGACTATCGTGTCCCATACCATAATTATCACCACAATCTATATTTGTAATTGCTCATATATAGATACACAATATAATTAAACAGACGTAAACAAAAATTATATAAAAATTGAAGAGTTCCTCTTTTTAAATGAAAAAGTATGGGGCTTTCCGTTGACATTATGTCGGAATGAGCATAATATAAACCTAAAGTTGCATTCAGGAAACAATATGAGCTCGGACCAATTAAATAGGAAGAGGTTAAACTTTATGGACGAGACAAAAAAATATCAAAATCTACACCAAGCTGCGCTCGGACAGCGGTTTCTGGTGAAAAAGGTGGCTATCCAGGGTGAACTTAAACGGCGGCTTCTGGATCTTGGATTCGTACAGGATTCTGTCATCGAAGTGCTCAGAGCAAGCCCTATGGGAGATCCCATCTCATATAGAGTGGCAGGCACAGTCATTGCATTACGGAAAGAGGAAAGCCAGTTGATATATGGTGAGGTGATATCATGAGATCTTTTACCATTGCTCTAGCAGGAAATCCCAACACCGGAAAAAGTACGCTGTTTAATGCTCTGACAGGGCTAAAGCAGCATACCGGTAACTGGTCCGGAAAAACCGTTAGCCTCGCAAGCGGTTATTATGAATATAAAGACGCCCGGTTCGAGTTTGTGGATCTGCCCGGAACTTATTCCTTATTCTCCAACTCCTCGGATGAAGAAGTAGCACGTGATTTTATCGTATTTGAGAAACCTGATGTCACGCTGCTCGTTCTTGATTCCACCGCACTGGAAAGAAGTCTCAATCTGGCCCTTCAGGTGCTTGAGATGACCGATCGCGTGATCATTTGTTTAAATCTGATGGATGAAGCGAAGAAAAAAGGGATTAAGATCCATGTCGGGAAGCTTTCCAAAAAACTCGGTGTCCCGGTTATCCCTATCTCAGCAAGAAACAACGAAGGATTAGATGTATTGTCAGACCATTTACTCAGAATGTGCTCGGGCGAAATCCAAACGACTCCTTACCGAATGAAATACAACGAACAGCTTGAAAGTAATATCGCCAGATTAGAGAGCGAAATCACAGACATCGTTGGGAGTGACTTTCCAACCCGTTGGCTAGCGATTCGATTTCTGGACGGCGATAAGAAACTGATTGCTACACTGCAAGACAGAATCTCCGCTCAAGAAAAAGGAGGTGTACAGCATGGAGCAGCTAAAGCGATTAGAAGCTCTAACAGCCACCATTCCTACTGACCAAATTGATGATGTCCGTGAGACGATTGTCGGGGATTTGTTCAAAAAATCCAGGGAACTTTGTAATGAAGCTGTTACGGTGACTGACAAAGACCGCCTGTATCGTTCAGAGCGGCTGGACCGTATCTTCACCTCCAAAGTGTGGGGCTTCCCCATTATGCTCGGACTGCTCGGCATTTTGTTCTATCTGACAATTGCGGGAGCTAACGTGCCATCCTCTATGCTTGCTAGCTTTTTCGGATGGGTGGAAGGGTATTTGACGCTCGGTTTCGAGGCTGTAAATGCGCCTGCATGGCTCCACGGTGTGCTCATTCTCGGACTTTTTAGGGGTACCGCATGGGTGGTGAGCGTCATGCTGCCTCCGATGGCGATCTTCTTCCCGGCGTTTGCCCTTCTTGAAAACTACGGATATTTGCCAAGAGTCGCCTTCAACCTGGACCGGTTATTTAAGAAGAGCGGCGCCCACGGCAAGCAGTCCCTGACGATGGCGATGGGATTCGGCTGCAACGCCGCGGCCATCATGTCTACTCGGATTATTGAATCTCCCCGGGAACGGATGCTGGCGATTCTGACCAATAACTTCGTTCCGTGCAACGGACGCTGGCCGACACTGATACTTCTTTCTTCTCTGTTTATGGCCGCTGGATTTTCCGGTGGAACCCAGACTCTTGTTACGGCTTCTGTTGTCATGGGAATGGTTCTGATCGGTGTTGTTGTCACGTTAACTGTATCGTGGGTGCTATCCAAAACCGCATTAAAGGGTGTGCCTTCTCACTACACACTGGAGCTTCCGCCATACCGGAAACCTAAAATCTTGAACACGATCCTTCGGTCTACATTGGACAAAACAGTGTATGTTCTCCGGAGAGCCGTCATCGTAGCGGCGCCTGCAGGCGTCTTGACCTGGATCCTGGCCAATATCAATATTGGTGACACCAGCATTCTGCTGCATTTTGTCGGCTTCCTGGACCCGTTCGCCCAGGCGCTCGGGCTAGACGGATTCATCCTATTGGCTTTCATCATCGGACTGCCAGCCAACGAGATCGTTCTGCCCATTCTGCTCATGGGTTACTTGGCTACAGGTTCGTTGACCGAAGTTGAGGATATGTTTGCGCTGAAGCAAATTTTCCTGGATCAAGGCTGGACGTGGCTTACGGCACTGAACATGATGCTATTTTCGCTTCTTCACTACCCTTGCGGAACGACCCTCGTCAACATCTACAAGGAGACCAAGAGCAAGAAGTGGACATTTCTCTCCTTTGCGATTCCAACTGCCATTGCCATTGGTGTGACCTTCATCGTGGCTCAGGTCGTTCGGGCCATGGGCTGGGTATAAAAATATTAAAAAGGCAACCAGATTATCCGTTATTTCGGATTTCTGGTTGCTTTTTTGCTTCATACCGGATAAAGCTCCTCATGCTTCTCTGCCGTCCGTTTGCATTCTTTGCACAATCCCCTAACGATTCCTACATCATTGGAATAGAACGTTATAGGCTGCACCTTTTTGCATCGGCTACAGACCTGCCCCCCGGCATTCCTTTGTTTTTTCTTCTTATGTAATGAGACCACATTACTGTGCTGCCTCCTGGATAATAATGAATACTTCAGAACCAGTAGGATGATGGCTACAATGATGACAAAAAGTATAATCAGCTTCATCTCTTATCCCCTCCCCTACCAATATACCATTACAAGTACGACGGAATAAAGGAGTCCCCTAAATCAAAAAGAAGCCGTGATATACACGACTTCTAATGAGCTAATGTTCTTGTCTTATGCCAATATTAATATTACTGCCACAAACCTCCGTAGTGTTGGGGAATTGCTCATTTTTTGCTCCTTGCTTCTATTAGCTTCTTTGCATGAAGATACCTTCGGTATTGGACGGGATCAAACTTCCTCAATCCGTGAAAGTTCGGTTTAGTGTTAGCCTCGATAAACCATACCTTTCCTTTCTTATCGATGCCCATATCCAATCCGACGATTCGAAGAGGGAAATAAGAGCCCAATTTACGTGCGACTTTGTAGGAGACTCCGCTTAACTTCTTTAGGACCCTGGATACTTTTAGCGGTTGGTCGGCTCCTCGAAGGATTTCCTTTATTCTCGCATCCCGGGCTCCTTTTGCCACATTAGTGACGATGGAATTGGACCTTGGTGCAACCTTGGCGCTCATCCAGGTAAGCAACCACCGGTCGGAGGGTTTCTGGAGAACAATCCGCAGATCAAAAGGTTTTTTTCGATAGGTTGCCAGTGCGATCCCCTGCTGGATAATATACTTTTTATTACGACGCATTCTCTTTACTACTTCGGATACGATTCTTGTATTGGGGCACATTTTAGACGTGGCTTTGAACGAAATCAAGCTTTTGGAACTATTGAGCCTCTTGACCCGGATTATCCCCGTTCCCGCAGTACCTTTATCGGGTTTGATATATAATACAGGGAAGGCCCTGAGCATCCTGGTAAGAGTGGCATCATGATACCACTGGGTTTTCGGAACGTGACGGGACAGGACGTGATCATTTAGCAAGGGCTTCCCTTTTTTCATTTTGCTACTGATGAATTTGTGTTTCATTAATCCACCTCCTTCCCCACATTATTCGGGATCACTTATCTGGATGACGGCTAATATCCTTTCTGGTTAAATATCGCTTATACTACTTTACCCGATTGCTAATTCTCCACCATAAATGTTTTTCCCGATAAAGATTTCCTCCACACAAAAAAGCCTTCTTTTCCCCGCATAGCGGTTAAAGAAGACTCTCGTCGTGCAGGGTCGAGTTGCAAGGACGTTATATCTTTAGCTCTCCTAGTTTAATCAATTCTACAACGGCTTGCGAACGGCCCTTGACGTTCAATTTTTGCATAACATTGGAGATGTGGTTACGCACCGTTTTCTCGCTAATGAACAACTGCCCGGCGATGTCGCGAGTGGTTTTGTCCTGTACCAGTAATTCAAACACTTCACGTTCACGGTGGGTTAACAAAAACTTGCTACTATGGTCATTCCCCTTCAATGGTGTCACCCCTCCTTGCCCGGGTATGTGTGGTCTAACAAGGTTAAGGGATACAGTCAACTCATAGTATGTTAGAACAGGAGTGAAGGTGCGGAGTGTAATACAAATTGGGCTAAAATTCTGGACAAGAGGTTTTTTATCCTTGATTCCTTCAAATCCATCATCTATGATGAAGATATAAAAATAATTTTCTTATTTAGTGGGATAATAACAAAATAATTTTCACGACAACATTTTCCAGTTCAATCACTTGATTCCACTATTAAAGGAGGCCTGTGATGGCACCAATCCTGCATATTATCGCCGTGGAAAAAGATCGCCTGCCCCGGCAGGAGCGGCGGCTTGCCGAGTTTATAATGGATGGCCCTTCAGAAATCGTTCATATGGGCATCAAGGACCTGGCAGACCAGTGCGATGTGAGTGCCGCAACCGTAACCCGATTTTGCAAGCATTTTGATTGTAAAGGGTATCCTGATTTCAAGGTCAAACTCGCCGCAGAAATGGCTCATGCCGAAATGACATCACGTTCAGGCAATACAAGATATCAGGATATCGTGGCTGGAAACCCGCTGGCTGACATCGTACAGGCGATTGAAGCGAACCATATGACTTCGATTCAGGATACGACCTCGCTGCTGGATTTAGGGCAGCTAGAACGCGTGGTTGACGTACTGTGCCGGTCTAAGCGTATTGATCTGTACGGTATTGCCACCTCATCTATTGTCGCTCAGGACTTTTACCAGAAGCTGATCCGGATTGGAAAGAACTGCACCGCATTTGCTGATTCGCATATGCAGATCACCTCAGCGTCAACCCTGACGTCTAACGACACGGCCATCGCTATTTCATATTCAGGTGAAACACCAGAAACGATCGATGCTCTGTCCTGCGCCAAGAATGCCGGCGCTTTTACGATTAGTATTACCTCGTATAGAAGCAGCGTTCTGTCGTCCTTATCCGATATTGCGCTGTATTCATCTTCCCTGGAGGAAGGTATGCGACGCGGGGACATGGCTTCACGCATCGCTCAGCTTCATATCATCGATATTTTGTTTATGGGAATGGCCAGCCGGGACTTCTCCACCTATGTTCCCCGTCTGGAGCAGTCATATCATAATGTACAAAATTACCGCAAAAGCCGAGGAGGTCAATAATCAGTGAACATCTACATTTTCGAAAATGAAGAGGGCTTCGTACAAACCGCAGCCAATCAAATCACCAGCCTGTTGAATACCAATCCCTACGCCAAACTAGGTCTAGCTACTGGAAGTACTCCCGTACCACTATATGCCAAACTTATTGAGTTGCATCGTCAAGGTCTCGTAAGCTTCGCCGGAGCAACAACTTACAATCTGGATGAATACGTAGGACTGCCCGAGAACCATCCGGAAAGCTACCGTACGTTCATGAACGAGAAGTTATTTAACCATGTAGATATCAACATCGCACAGACGCATGTGCCTAACGGAAATGCAGCTGACCTTGAAGAGGAATGTCGTTCGTACGACCAGATGATGGAACAAAATGGTCCGATCGATCTTCAGCTGCTTGGTATTGGCCACAACGGCCATATCGGCTTCAACGAGCCGGGAGATGTCCTTACCAGCGGTACGCATGTTGCCCCGCTGCAGGAGAAGACACGTAAAGCCAACGCGCGATTCTTTCCATCGATCGACGATGTACCAACTCATTCCGTTACAATGGGTGTTGGATCGATTATGAAAGCCCGTCAGATCATGCTGCTGATTCGTGGTGAAGACAAGGCAGAAATCGCACAACGTGCATTAACAGGACCGATTACTACAGAGTGTCCGGCATCCTTGCTTCAATGCCATCCGAATGTAATTGTGCTGCTGGATCAAGGCGCAGGGAAATTTTTCAAATGAGCAGTGCAGCCGAAACCAAGTTGACACTGTTGTATGGTAAAGCATTAACTCCTGAGGGCTTGCAGGAAAACGGCGTGCTCGCTATGCGCGGCGAACATATCGTATTTGCGGGTGAAGTCTCAGCTCTCCCTGCTGATCTCGATCAATCTGACGCAACTATAATCCGGGAATCCGATGGATATATAATTCCCGGTTTTATCGATATTCATGTTCACGGCGGTAATGGTGAAGATTTCATGGATTCAGATAAGGAAGTACTGGATACGATTACTTCCTATCACTGTTCACAGGGCACAACAGCTATGCTGGCCACAACCATGACAGCACCGAAGAAATCGATCGACTCCGTTCTTAAAGAAGTAAATGAATACCGCCAGCAAGGAATGCCTTATACTCGTCTGGAAGGAGTTCACCTGGAAGGTCCGTTTATCAGCCCTAAATGGCCGGGTGCTCAAAACCCCGAGCATATCGTCACAGCCAACATTGACTGGCTAGAGGAATGGGAGCAAGCTTACCCGGGTCTTGTAAAGCAAGTTACGCTCGCCCCTGAACGCGAAGGTGCGCTAGAAGCGATAACCTGGCTCAAGAACCATAGTATTGTGGCTGCTCTTGGTCATACGGATGCTTCTTATGACGAGGTGTTAAAAGCTATTGATGCCGGGTTAAGCCATGGTGTGCATACCTTTAACGCCATGACAGGTCTACATCACCGCAACCCGGGCACTGCCGGAGCTATGCTCAGTGACGATCGTCTCAGTGCTGAAATCATAGCAGACGGCATTCACGTTCATCCGGCAGGTGTGCGCATTTTGGAACGGATGAAGCAAGGACAGAACCTGATTCTCATCACGGACGCGATGTCTGCTACTGGAATGCCTAACGGAGAATATACCTTGGGTGATCTTCCGGTCATTGTAAAAGATGGTGTAGCTACACTGAAGGGCAACCGTGATAGCCTTGCAGGCAGCACACTGACGATGATCAAAGGCTTCCACTTCCTGATCCGCGAAATTGGACTCAGCATGGAACGTGCATCCGAAATTGCCAGCTTGAATCCGGCCAAACGGCTCGGTATCGACCACCGTACCGGCTCCTTTAAAGAGGGCTATCAAGCTGATGTGCTCCTGTTAAATTCCGACTTGGATATCAATGGAGTGTGGGTACAAGGTAATCGTAAATATTAAGAAGTTAATATTCCTGCACGGAAAAATCAAAAAGCTCTTGCCGGCAATGGCAAGAGCTTTTTGCATCAAGATCCCAAGAATAACTGATATTATCGGTTAGCCCGGTTATACATACCATCATCACGGTAGTTTACGCCGTCACGGTGCATAGTGCCGTCATGCACACCAGTACTCAAAGGGAAAAGACGGTTGATGTAGGCTCCTACATTACGTGTAATATCACCCGTTGTTCTAGCCGCATTGTTAACAATGTTGCCTCCTGTTACATTCTTTCCACCATAACCGGCCGAATGGTTATAGAAATCAGAATCTGAGGATACATATACCTGATTACAAGCAGGATCCGCGCTACGAACTTTGCTCTCTACAGCGTGACGGATATCCTGAGGAATATTCTCGTTAGTTACATTTGCGTGACCGTCCGTACCGCTCATCATACCGTATCGCCCAGTTGTGCCATCTGTACGATGTGTTCCCATCAGGCCTGTACGGTTAGTCCCCATTGTATTAAAGCCTCTTACGCCAAAATTACCGTATCCGGTACTACGGCCCAGTCCTGTGTTGTTATCAAGTGTTCCCGGTGGATTTGTTCCCGATGGATGCACCGCGGATGGATTCGTTCCTGATGGATGCATCACCGATGGATTCGTCCCAGAAGGATGTGTTCTCAATGGATTGGTCAATCCACGCAACAAACCCGCACTGCCTGTTCCTGTGGTACCATAAGCACCGTCGGTACGACCTCTAGTTGTCCCGTATGTTGACATCGGACCCGTTCTTCCCGTACTCATGCCAGTCATATTGCCGTCAGTTCTGTGTTGAGTGTTCGTTGACAGTGCCACATAAGCCTTATTATTGGCAACAAATACATGCGCATCATGCACACCTTTGACTTTGGAGACTTTCCTTGACAGCTCTGGACTGTATTTCAGATTCGTTAGATCATGCTGCGTAGCATTGGCATTGTAGTTGTGGGTTCTCAAGTTGTTGGTTCCCAACATGTTAACGCCAGTACGTCCAGTATTTTTCGTGGTAATGTTATTAGTACGTGTTGTGTTCCCAGCAGGGGTTCCGCACCCCGCTAGCCCGGCAATGCTGACGATCATTGCGGCCGACAGTGTTAAGCTGAGGGCTTTGGATTTGATCATGATTCATCCTCCATCTCTATAATAGGTGTGTACTGACACCGTATAGGATGACCTCCGTTAGAAAACGTATGCTGAAAGGTTTTGGCATTGGGCCTCACTTATCCACTATCCCCCACTTGTTTCTTGTATTCCTTATCCACATGGTTCGCATAATTACCTGAAATCACTTGGTCCAACCATGTAACGTTATCCTGATACCATCGAATTGTGTTTCGAATACCGCTTTCGTAATTGTATTTCGGATTCCAACCAAGTTCATTCCGAATTTTGTCCGCATTAATGGCGTATCTACGATCATGGCCCAGACGATCAGCGACATGACAAATCAATGATTCAGGCTTGTTCAGCACTTCCAATATGGTACGGATAACCTGCAGATTATTTCTTTCATTATGTCCGCCAATATTATATATCTGTCCATCCTTCCCCTTGCGTAAAACCAGATCAATCGCTCGGCAATGATCTTCTACATACAACCAGTCACGAATATTCATCCCATTGCCGTAAACCGGAAGCGGTTTGTTTTGCATTGCATTGTATATCATAAGGGGAATGAGTTTCTCCGGAAATTGATAAGGACCATAATTGTTCGAACAACGGGTAATATTAACCGGCAAACCAAACGTTTCATAATAGGCACGCACGAGTAAATCTGCGCCAGCTTTACTTGCAGAATAGGGGCTGTTAGGCTGAAGAGGTGTATCTTCGGTGAATAAACCAGTGTCTCCCAGTGTCCCATATACTTCATCTGTTGATACCTGAACAAATTTTCGGACGCCATACTCTTTAGATAAATCCAGAAGTGTCTGAGTTCCTAACACATTGGTTTTGACAAACAATTCGGGCTGTACAATACTCCGGTCAACATGCGATTCAGCCGAAAAATTGACCACAGCATCAATCCCCTCCTTGAAGAGAGGCTCTAATGATGCCCGATCAGCAATATCCGCCTTCACAAATCGGTACTTCGGATGTGGTAAAATATCTGCCAGATTATACAGATTCCCAGCATACGTTAATAAATCCACATTAATCATTTCATCCTGTGGATATTGAGTCAGCGTATAGCGAATAAAGTTACTGCCTATAAATCCCGCGCCTCCGGTTACAATAACTTTCATACCCTCACCCTTTGTAGTCAAAATTGATTTCTGCCGCCACTAAAGGCGGATGCTTCGAATCCTTATCTGAAAGAATAGGTTTATAAACGGGCCATTCGATGTTCAAATCTGGATCATTCCAAGCAATTCCGCGATCATGTTCAGCAGAATAATAACCATCGACCTTATATAGAACTTCACAATCGGGCACAAGAGTGCAAAAACCATGGGCAAACCCTTGAGGAACAAGCAGTTGCCGGTAATTGGATGCAGACAGAACAAAGCCTTCCCATTGACCGAAAGTAGGCGAACGTTTTCGAATATCAACAATGACATCAAAGATCGCACCTGTCGTCACGCGAACCAGTTTCGTTTGCCCTTCAGGAGCCAACTGATAATGAAGCCCTCTAAGGACTCCAGCTTCGCAGGACAAGGAGTGGTTATCCTGAATAAAGTTATAACTAATACCGGATTGCTTGAGTGTTTGTTCGTTGTAACTCTCTAAAAAAAATCCACGATGGTCGAGATGAACCGTCGGTTCAATTAATTTCGCTCCATTCAGCTTTGTATCTATAATCTTCATTATTTTCCTCCGATGCAGTTAGTCATGTATCATCTGTAAAAAAATCCCGATCATCATTGAGAGGATCGGGATATCCATTGTTTATCATCACTTTAATTGTACGTCTATATTTCCTTTAACTTCATTCAATCGATTCATAACCTCATCTAAGCGGCCGCCTTTGACGATAATTTGCCCGATCCGATCCGTACCCACTCGGAATTTGTTTATTTTGTCACCTATATTATAATCAAAAGATATTTGAATAATATCTTCATGACTGGCGTTCCCATTCACAAGTCCAGTAATTTCACCCTCCTTGTCGGAAATCAAGAGTTCACAAGCACAGGGTTGAAAAGACTCGATAGAAAAACTAGGTTTCATATGGAGAGCAGCCCTAACCATCTGTTCATAATAATCGAATCCATAAAAAGTAGACACGAGTTCTGGTAAACAAGTTGCTCCCGCTCTACCTCCAATTTCAAGGACAAATACCTTACCGTTATTTAAAATAAAATCCGCATTAATCGCGCAATTATTTAGCTGCAGTGCCAGAATGCTTTGCTTTAACTGAGAGAAAATATCTTGTTCCACGCCATCTGATAACTCATAAGGTACATAATGGCCGATAGGCACACCAGTGTCTCCATAAAACATAAGATCGCCGTGCGGCATAATAAATTGAATCTCGTTATTATACACAAAAGCTTGTGCTCCAAACTCGGTTCCTTCAATAAACTCTTCAACGATAAAAAAATCGAGGTTTGTATCTCTTCTCACTTTTTCGTATGCTTCATCCACTTGTTCTGTATTCGTTACCTTCACAATTCCCTTACTTCCTCCACTATCAACAGCTTTGAAAATGAGAGGCGGTGACAGCACTTCGAAAGCAGCATGGGCCTCCTCTTTATTTTTGACTTTTACAAATTTGGCGGTTCTCACGCCGTGGTCCATAAAAGCCTGTTTCATTTTCCATTTATTTGACGATAGCTGGGCAGACTCGTAATTCAATCCGCTGACCCCGATTTCTTCAACTACCTTACCAATCGACTTTACAGCCACATCCGTACCTGTCGTACATACTCCGTCGATTCCTTCAAGTCGGGCGATTTCTGCTACTTTATCTGTATTTGTTGTATCCTCATAATAAACTTTGTCAGCCCAAGCAAACCCTGGATAGTCTCCCTGCCTACTTAGAACAATGACGTACAATCCCATCCTTTTTGCTGTTTGGATTAATGGAAGCTGGGAGATGCCTGCACCTAATACCATCAGTTTTTTCATGGTTTAAACTCCCTGATGCGGCTTATGATCCGATCTTGGTCTTCTTCTGTTACATTCGGATGAATAGGAAGGGTAAGAATACTTTTCCAGATTTCAGAGGAAAGCGGAACGACCGCTTTTAAATGGAGATAGACGGGATGAAGATGACATGGATAATAATGAACACCTGTAGCGATGTTATGCTCTTGCAGATGAGTAATCATACGATCTCTCAAGGATTCGTCCTTGAATTTAATTTGGAACAAATGCCATGCGCTTTTCGTATCCGTTTGTTCCTGAGGAAGCTCGATCCACTCCAAATCTTTCAACTCCGACTGATAACGTTCTGCTATTTCCCTGCGTCTTCCGTTTAGCTGATCCAGCTTGCCCAGTTGAACCAGCCCAATGGCTGCCTGCATATCGTTCATATGATATTTGTATCCAACCTTATCAACGAAATACTGCCAAGCATACACTTTTTCATTGGATGACCGTATCCATGTATCACGTGAAATACCAACCCATCTCATCTCGCGTAGTTTTCGGTTCATCCACTCTGTATTGCAGGTGATAGCTCCCCCTTCACCACTCGTCAAATTTTTGACGGCGTGGAAGCTGAAACAAGTAATATCGCTTATCGATCCGATTCGTTTCCCTTTATATTCCGCTCCGCAGGCATGCGCAGCATCTTCCACGACCTTGATTCCCTTCGATTGTGCTAACTCATGTATTGCGTCCATGTCGCAAGGGTGTCCCCCCATATGAACGACAATAATAGCTTTGGTCCTATCCGTAATTTTTCGTTCGATATCAGCTGGAGATATATTCATTGTAGATCTGTCGATATCCGCAAAAACCGGAGTCGCACCAACATAACTAACAGCGTGAACCGTGGATATGAATGTAATCGAAGGTACGATAACCTCATCACCGGGTCCAATTCCCAAAATGTCCATTGCCAAATGGAGAGCAGCCGTGCCGGAATTGAGTGCCACCGCAAAACGGCTGCCAACAAACTTCGCGAACTCTTGTTCAAATTGTTCGGTTTTAGGTCCAAGCCCAAGCCATCCGGAACGTAAAACTTCTGTTACCGCGTCGATTTCCTCTTGTCCGATGCTTGGTTGAAGAACGGGTATCAGTTTATGATCCAAGTAAACCTCTCCTTTCGTTATCTCCAGTTAATCCGACATTAAAATTTGTGAGCGCCACCGCTCGGCACAAGCTTCCACTGAGAAATTTTCCCGAGCTACTTTTTCCACATGATCTGCAATGTTTTTCCGCAGTTCCGGTTGTTCGATTAGCTCGACTATAGCCTTATACCAATCTTCGCTTGTTTCCGAGACAATCAGACCACTTTCTTTACCCTGAACCCATTCTTCGTAAGCAGGAGAGGAAGTGAAGATGCCCGGAATTCGGCAAGCTGAATATTCACGGAATTTATTATTACTCTTACAATCGTGCAGAAGTGTTCGCTCAAGCGGAGCCAATCCAATATCCCAGCTTGAACGGTAAAGACGTTTCAGAAAATGTTTATAATTTTCATCATAAGGTTCTGTGGACACCTGTGGTTTATCTTTAAGTTCTTCCGGAGCGTATCCACAAAACTCAATTCTTACTTTATCCCCATACTTCCTGATGACCTCATCAAGTGCCTTAATTACAGGTTCGAAGGCCACCGGTTTTCTCCCACCTTCATAACCAATAACAATTTTCCCCTCTGCTTTTCTGTTCTTTTTCAATCCGGATAAGATCGAAAAATCAACACTTCCTGGAAAATATACAAGTTTATTCGGTTTAAAATGCGTGTCGAGATGATTGGCAAAAAAACGTGAGGCGACTTTTACGGTTTGAGCGTTTTTAAGAAACTTAACATACGTCTTTCTTCGCGACGATTCATGATAATATCTCCCCATATCCGAAGCAGGGGGCATGGCTAAGAAATGATCGTCGATGGCATACACTGTTTTTTTTCCCATTTCACGGGCCATTTCAAGATGTTTATACGCTTCTGGCTGAACCGTGCGAAAGAAGATGACGATATCCGCTGCACCTAGTCTTGATTTGTCCACCTCATCGTCAGATCTGACTTCAAACCGGCATACTCCGCTTTGTTCAAGATGCCGGAGCGGCTGCTCAATGCCTATTTTGTAGGAAGCGATTTTTTCCGATCCGATGATGAGTACGTTCATATCTCCTCTTCTTCCCATCCCTCTCACCACCCCCTAATTTATATTTTTAAAATGAATTTCTTCCAGTTATCCAGACATGTATGGAGTGAAAAATGCTGTCTAACCGCCATCCCCGCATTTTCCTTGATACGCTGCCTCATCGGCGGATCTTCAATCATAGCCTTGATCCCGTCATACCAAGCCTTCTCAGTATGTTCAACAAGATAGCCTGTTTCACCCTGGGTGACCCAAGGAGCATAAGCGGGGGACTTTGAATAAATTCCTGGAATCTGGCAAGCGCCATATTCACGGAATTTATTGTTCGTTTTCCCCTTGTTAAAGGAGTTATTGTCAAGTGGGGCTATCCCGATATCCCAATTACACCGATTCAGTTCCTTCATGAAATCCTTGTATTCCATACCTCCCCCTTCATATTCAACGCTTGGATGATTGACGAAGGACGGAGGAAGGTAACCGAAAAACTCCAGCCTCACAAATCCCCCATAGTAGTCGAGAATCTTGTTCAGCGCCGGTATGACGGGAGCAAAATCCTCCTCTTTTTCGCCCCCAGCATAGCCGATTACAATTTGTTCCCGCTCCCGGTCCACCCTGCGCTGTTGATCGAGCCAGTCAAAATCAACACTGCCCGGAAAATATATAACATTCTTATTGAATCTTTCCTGAATATAGGTGCCAAGATCCGGAGAATCTACTTTAATGGTCTTCGCGTTTCTTAAAAACTTGATAAACGTCTCTCTCCGGACCGGATCGCAATAGTATTGTCCGACGGGAGTTGTCGGTTGAATTTCCAGAAAATTGTCATCGATTACATATACGGTTCGCTTCCTGAGTTGATGGGCCAACTCTAATAACGTATAGGCCGAAGGTTCGACATTGCGGACAAACACGATTGTGTCAGCAGCGGCTATCATTTCTCTACTCACTTCATGTTCTAACTTCATGTCATATTGTAAATTCTCGTGTTTTTTCAATGCGTTAAAAGGTTGGAGAACCCCAATCTCAAGGGAAGGAATCAATCCGGCTGCGATCACGAGAACATCTATTTTGGGGAGGTCCGATTCGATAACCGTCACTGCGTTATTAGAAACGACTTGGGCTGCAGTTCGCCCATGCAGGAAGCCCTCTTCTCTTCCTTTTTGAAAACCGTCGATACGTCCTTTTTGATAAGCGTTTAGGGTAACAGGGGGGCGTTTCTGTTTCATACGGCGTGTTCTGCTCCTCTGTTTTTTTCTCAGAGCCATCTTATCATTCTCCTTTATAAGCTTCTTGATGGCCGGCGTCCATACCCTCCGTATAGCCAACGTTAAATCCTTCATTGTAAGCTTCATCAAACCCCTTGTCATAGGATTGATTGTAGTCAACCGTTTGATGCTCAGGTGTGACTATATTCAGTTTTCTTCCAGATACCGCCCTCCTTCTTCCGGTCAATCTCCTTCCTTTTAACACTCTTCTTTTCGATCTAAACTTCACATTACGGCTTTTTATACCTCTTCTCATGGATTTCACCCTCTGCTCATTTAAATGTTATCTGCCTTAATCACCGGAGGCGGGATAACTGGTGCCCCCTCCTCGTAATCCCGAAGTTCATGAGGATTCACTAACAACGGTTCATAGAAGTCAAGATGCCAAACAACTAATGTATGTCGATTAAGAAATCGATGCAGCTTATTCCCTTTACACTGAAAGACACTGCCGTCCCGCACTTTCACTAGCCTGCCTTCTATATCTCTGCCGTCATGGAATGAATCATATACTGCCTTCATGCGACGATTCACTTCCTCCACAGAGATGGTTCCACCAAGTTGCCAATTGCGGAGATCGACCTGAGATACCCGAACGGCCTGAACTCCGCTTGTGCCATCAATCGGATAACGGCTCCCCTTCTCTATCCAATAAGTTCTCGAACCAGCTCCTTGCACGATCACACAGGTTGGGTACGAATCAATGGTTTGAAGGTTTGAGTTATCCATGTTACGCTGCCAATCAAGAAGCAGCATGCCATGAGGATCACTCCATTTATTGGAGTAAAAGTTCAGATTGTTAGCATATACTTGATCAAACCTGGAATTTAATGATTTCATGCTCACACTGCCGTAATGATGGATAAATGTATCTTTTGCGATGATAAGCTGCATCCCCAGAAGCCGGGCACGCAGTCCATAGTCGTCATCTTCACAATTCCCGATTTCAAAACCTTCATCAAAATAACCTAATCGGATAAAATCTTTCCGCCGGAGCAGCATGCAAAAACCTGTTAATCGGTTGGTTACGGACCAGCGCCGAGCATCAGATTGATTGTATAATTGAGAAAACTGCTGCATCTCCTCTGTATTCGTGTAACTGACATCGATTAATTGATCCCCACTGATGTAATTCGTCACAGGTCCGACAATTCCGAACTGCGAATTACTGAATAGACAGGCAAGTAAATTGGGCAGCCAGTTCGTGGTAACGACAGAATCATTGTTCAAGATCATCAAAGTTGTTCCCTTTGCCATCATAAGCCCCTCGTTTACTGCCCCTGCAAACCCCAAATTTTCTTGGTTGATCCGAAATCGGACCCCTTGAGCCGACTTAAGATACTCTGCGGTTCCGTCCACAGATGCATTGTCGATAATAATCAATTCATATGGCTCATTGGTATATCGGAGAATGCTTTCGATACACTCCTTCAAATAATGAAGCTGATTATAAGTCGGAATGATGATGCTCGTACCTTCAAAGTAAGTTGTACTGCGGATGGCTCCCTCTGTTTTTCCACGCCTGTACCCGTCCGCGTAACCAGTATCAAATCCTTTAAGGTAGCCATCGTTGTACCCTTGATTGTCATGCACCCTGTTCATAAGACTGACTCTCCTTGAGCTAATGAATCAGCCAGATGTCCGAAGTCAAGTGCAACTTTTCCTAACTCAGAAGCAATACGCTGAACAATGATCACAGCGGGAATGCCTGCTCCAACGAGTGCGATATCGAACTCACGGGCAGCCGATATTTCATCCATGACTCTCGGTATATCCCGTATTCCATCTACAGGGGTAACGACACCAGTCACGCGGATACCGCCCTCTTCAAGCACCTTCGAAAGTCCATGAGCCGAGTTTCCGACAATTAGAACACGATAGCCCGCAAGGATCCCCCGAATAAAACCTTCCAGATGCAATGCATAGTTAATTGTCGATAGAGTCAATTTCAGGTTTCGGTAATCAATGCCATGAGCCTTCAATACGGAAAACGCAAGAGGTTGAAAGTTGGATAGTCGCAATTTTGGAATTCCTACAATATCTGCTTTTCTAATAGCCGCAGTCAGCATATCCCGGGCCGTAAGATCCGGCAAATTCACACCGGAATAATTTAAAAAATGTCCTTCTTTCCGCACCTCTTCTTCACTCATCACAACTTCCTGTGCCAGCGTCAGCAATTCTCCATCTCCCAGGCGAATAACAGACAAGGATGAGCGCTTTTTCAGAGCACTCCTAATCATCCCAGCAACTTCCGTGGCACCGAGAAGTCTATAATTGTGCGAACTCATGTGCTTCATGCCAACTTCGATAATTTTTCGAACTGAAATTCCGGGGAGAATCTCGAGTTCTGGGAGGATGGAGTCCACAATACCCTCTCCTCCGTCATACAGCCCTTTTTTGTACTCATCGTCGGAGCTTTCATGTACGACTTTATCCGGCACCGGTTGCATCACCGGCACGGTTTGCATTGCCCTCATCCATGCCTCGTCATAACCGGAATCGTAACCTTCGTTAAACGAAGCGGACGCTTGCTCCAGCAACTTCTGTTCACAATCACAATCGGATGGTACGAAAACCTTGTTGGAGGATGTCCTCCGTTTCTTGGTGAATTCTCGCTTAAGAATGCGTCTCTTCACTCGCTTATGCTTTATTTTTCCTAAGCGCTGCCTTATGGTGATCACCCCATCTTACGCTCAATATATTCTTTTTAATCAATTAGGAAACGGGTATACCCATCCATTTTTAACTATCGGTTAAGGAAAAATGATGTCTAGCATGGAGGCCAATCTTTTATGGTAGGTATGATCCCTTCTCGTTCTCATCAAACTGTTAAAGGCCATTTGTTGCCGTTCTTCTTCATGCTGCAAATAATATTCAATCTTTTCTACCAGCTCATCATGAGAACCATAGGTTCCGATTTCAGTTCTCGTGGAATATAACTGACCTAGATCCGGACGAACATCGGACAATTGAAGTGTGGAGCAGCCAGCGATTTCAAATGTTCGCGGATTGACGGAAAGAGCCGGAATCTTACGTCCATTGGCATTAATCGTATCGTCATCTGCTGCGCGGTGAAGGTTAATTACAATTTTGGCTCCATTATAGTAACTAGCCGTATCCTCAGGAGTCATCCAATCGCCAAGCTTGATTTTTTCAGAAAGGAGGGAGTAGCTTTGCAGCCGATCCCACCACCATCCGGAGATAACTACCTTTTTATTGTTTAAAAACGGGGCGAGTCGATCGATTACCTCTACCCGGTTCCAATATGCAGTCCCAATAAAGCAGATGTCGGATTGATAAGAAGTAGGTACGTGTTTCGGATGAAATACTTTCGGATTAACCGCGAATGGAAGGTGATAAACATGCTGGCATCCTAACTTTCGGTAAAAGGAGAGGCAGCTTGATTCAAGCGTAAAAATATAATCGTATCGGGGCGCAATCGATACCGTCCAATCCGTGTAGTACGGATCGTCGGTAAACCAGACGGCCGTTCTAAACCCACTTTGTCTGAGCCCCTTGACGGTATCCGCTTCCAGGACAACTCCGTTAAGAGCGAGCACAAGATCGGGGTCCGCTTTTTTGGCCAGAGCAACTATGTCTTCCGAAGGATTAGCAACCGTAAGCTTTCGGACTAGATCCTTAAAAGCGTCAATCACCGCCTGGTCCAGTGCTGGATACGGAACACCGATACCCGCGGTCACATATAGAATATGGAGATCCCTGACGGGTACTTTGTCCTGCGGCAGTGTGCGTAGAGCGGCTTCAGAGAATCCGATCCGGTATCCCTCTCTCCGTCCCTGCTCAAAACCGTCCTCATATCCTTTTTGTTTCGCGGATTGCTCCGATAACCACGCTCCCTGCTGTAACAAATTCACTTCTGTTGTTTGCATGCAGTCAGGCCTCCGGATTCATTCTTTCTAACATTTCTTTCACTTCATGAGCCGGTCGCTGGCTTGATGCAAGGACTGGAAAGTTCCTGCATCCGTCCACCATCCGTCTAAGATGTCATATGCAAGTTGTCCCTCGGATGCGTATACGTTGTTAACATCGGTGATCTCCAGTTCGCCGCGACCGGAAGGTTTAATGGTTCGAATCTTATCAAAAACAGCGGTATCATACATATAAATGCCGGTTACACAAAAATCGGATTTGGGCTCTTCAGGCTTTTCTTCAATCGTTAAAATTTTATCTTCTTCCAGAATAGGAACTCCGTATCTCTTAGGATCATGTACTTTTTTCAAAAGTACCCGAGCACCCTCTGCCTGTCTACGAAAGGATTGAACGTAGGTTGTTAGAGGATCCTCGAACAAATTATCACCGAGTAGTACAACGAATTTTTCATCCGGCTTCATAATAGGTTCGGCGAGTGACAACGCTTGGGCAATCCCTCCGGCCTCTTCCTGAATTTTATAGGTGAGACGAACACCCCACTCCTTTCCACCGCCCAACAGTTCAGTGTATAAACCTGCAGAATGCTTGCCAATCACCAATAGAATCTCTTCGATACCCGCATTTCGCAGCTTCTCTACCCCGTGACAAATCATTGGAATTTTTCCGACAGGCAGCAAATGTTTATTTATTATTTTTGTCAGCGGGTAAAGACGGGTGCCGGTACCTCCTGCCAATATGACGCCCTTCATATAACCCTCCCTCTCTGCAAAGAAATCGACCTATACGTAGATCGTCGGGTCGATTCCCCATTTATCCATAAATTTTTGCCGATTACACTCGATAAGGCTTTTCACCTTGCTTGCATCCTGTTTGGCGAAGCTGGCACTTCCATGATGAAAAATAAATACATCACCCGCGATTCTAAACGTATATCCTGCCTGCCTCGCCCGATAACAGTAATCATCGTCTTCAAAATGGCCGGGTGAAAACCGTTCATCCAGCAATCCAATTTGATCCATTAACTCCCGTTTAAACAAGAAGCATAAACCGACTATGCGATCCACCTTAAGCCACTTTCGGGAATCCGGCTCATTCAGTTGTTGTGCCATCTCCTCCACATTGGTATACGGCATATCGATCTGCTGCTTGCCGCTTGCATAATTCGTCAATGGCCCGACAATGCCGATATCTTTATTACTGTATAGACAATCCAGCATGTTTTTCAGCCAATTCCGTGAAACGATAACGTCATTATTTAGAAGAAGGAGTGTATCACCGGTAGCGATTTTCAATCCTTTATTGCACGCTGCGGGAAAGCCAACATTATTTGCGAGTGAAATAAAAGTAACTCCCTCCTGCCGGCATATATCGACAGTTCCATCGATTGAACCGTTATCGACAACTATGATTTCATACGGTTGTTCTGTATATTGTTTAATGGAATAAATACAATCCTTAAGAAATTCCCTTCCATTATAAGTCGGGATAATAATACTCGTTTTTCTCATGCCATCCACCTTCATACCTTGGTTATTTGGCGGTGTCTGATCTGGTCCGGGAACGATAACCTTGAGCCTTTCAAATCGATTGCCGTTTTTAAAGCTTCGATATGGTCTCCTATGATCATGTCAGAAACGGCATTATAGGGACCAATATTTCGCGTTCTAAGTCGATTTCTTGTAATCACATCCACACTGGCGGGTGCGTTTATGGACAATCCCTTCTCCATAGCAATGACCTGCGCTTTCGGAGGAACCGCCAAGTTACTGTACCCAATTATACGTGCTGCTTCCTTCTTCATTGCATGTGGGACCGCAGTTAGCGAATTCGCTTCGAGATCCTCCCTAGACATCGACCGGTTTATAAATTCCTTGACTGTTGTCACGTAATCTCGACCGGAGAATAATCCAATGTAAGGAGAGATATTGTTTAATGCAATATCCATTCCTCTTTCAATGGCATCAATGAAAGGTACGAGATGCTCTGCCAGCACCGGAAAATCACCGTCCAGAAATAGTAAAATATCAGAATCGGCCAACTTTGCCCCTATCGCTCTGCCAACATCGTGACCCAAAGCTTGTTGGTAATGAACGATTACTGCATTCGATTGATTTCGGATCATTTCAAAGCTCTCATCCGTCGATCCGTTCACAACAAAAATAATTTCATGCAGTGTCATCCGATGCAGCTGTTCAATCACTTGAAGAATCGTATCTTTTTCATTCATGACCATGACGATCGCAGCTACCGTTTTATCTGTCGGAAGCAATATACGATTACCGAAATACAATTTTGAATGTTTACAATATCCTTCCGCAAATTTAGCAGCGGTAGCGTAGTAAACCGACCACGGCAATGGTTTTACAGACTGATACCAGCGATTCCAGCTCTTATTTACTTGTTGATAAGGACTCATCTCCTTTTCAACCGAGCGTAAGCTCTCTTCTGCGGTTGCTGCCTGATTACCCGCTATATAAGCTCTTTCCTTCCAATAGTTCGAGACCCTTTCTGTAATTAATTGCTTACTTGAGATTTGACGAAATTCAGTTTCATGATCGTAGTTCCGCTTTTTCTTTCTGATTGATTTTCTCGGTAGTTTAGATTTTCTTCTAAAAGAATTTGAGAAGCCCTTCGCTATTCGTCTCCGTTTTCTGTTTGCCATAAGGTCACCACACGCTCTCTCTGTTACGTGTCAGATCTGACCGATTGCCCCGTACACCAGACTGTGAGATAAACCAATCTATCGCCTCCAAATGATCACCAACAATTAGTCCCTCAAGAGGATCATTTCCTTTGGTTCTTCCTCTTCTTGGGTTGCTCTTCCCTACATCGACCTCATGGACACCGCGTACGTTTAGGCCTTTATATATAGCTATGGCCTGAGCCTTTGGAGGAACAGCTAAATTGTCGGTACCAATCATATCCCTCGCACGGCGGCTCATTGCATGCGGGATCGTGGTTAAGGAGGCGCCTTTCAACCCGGGATTCGAGACCAATATATTTAACGCATGCTTGGCAAGTACAACACTATGAACATGCGTCTTGCCGGTCGGTCCCAAATACTTATTTAAGGCCACATCCACGCCATTTTCTACCGCTTTTGTCAACGGTATGAAATCCCTTGTCTTAATAACGATGTCAGCATCGGTAAACAGCAAAATGTCTCCCTTGGCCTCTCCAGCACCGACACTTCGCCCTACGTCCTGCCCAAGTGCATGCGGTAAGCGGATGACTTTCGCACCGACCCTCTGTGCAATTTCAGCCGTACCGTCTGTGGAACCGTTCGCAACAACGATTACCTCCGTCTGTGGGTGCACCTGAAAAGCTTGGTAGATTACGGCTGCAATGGTCTTCCTTTCGTTCATGGCAGGAATGATGACTGACACCTTAGGTTTCTCTGCGTTTCTGATCATGAACGGATATAGCCTTGTCTTTGATCTCTTTGCGGGGCGCGCAGGAATTCGTTTCGACATGTTTCTCACCTGCCAAATTTGTTTTTAAGTAAACTCCTCCTCTCATTTTATGTATAGGTAATTTTACTGTAACGGCATTCGTACCTTAAGGCGAAATAAAACGAAGGAACAATTTATTGATTATTTCAACTGCAGAAAGAGCAGTCGAATCATTGTATTCGAACTGCCCTTTCCAACTCGTCTCAAAGTAAGTTTATGTGTTTAAGCTCGTATAACGTTAAGATTTGATAATCTGCTAGATAACCAGAGTCTATAGCAACACCGGAGTATAGATCATCTGTTCGCTTTATACATATCGTCGTCCAACCTAAGCGCTTTGCCGTTATAAAGTCTTTTTGAGGATTATCTCCAATATAGACGCATTGCTTAGGATCAAATCCCATATTTGTAGACATTCTAATATAAGGAATCGGGCTAGGCTTCCAATATTCTCGACCCAACTCATCCGAGTACACGATTGTTTTAAAATAGGGGCCTATGCCTAAAGCTTTCACCTTCTGACGTTGTGCCTCTAGGAACCCATCGGTTAATAGACCTATTACATCTTTATCATAAAAATATTGTAACGCCCACCGTGCATCCGGATATAGCTGTATCTTTGGCAGATGTTCACGATAAATCTTTAGCATTTGCAGGACCATTCCGTATTCAATGTCTATGTTCAATAATTCAAGCGCTTCATCAAAAATATGACCTCTGTGTCCTTGATTAAAGAGCAACATCGCTTTTTCAAAAAAACCTTGTACCTTGCAGTGCCTTTGTACCCAAAGATCCACTTCCTGAAAACCACTAATGACATACTCTTTCTCCATATAAAGAGTATCATCCAAATCAAACACGACAGCCTTTATCACTTTATATCGCCTTGTTCTACAAAGAAAGCCTCATCGTATCGAAGCATGACTAGACCGTCGCACCAACCATCCATATTCTCCCATTCAACCGGCTCGTTTAATAGCCATTGAATAATAGTTTTGCAAAAGTGGGCACCAGCTGCTAAGGAAAGAGGGACACCACCTCCAAATCGAGGATTGATCTCAATAAATACAATCTCTTTCAAGTCAGTGACAAAGCACTGCAATGTTATGCATCCCACTGCTCCAGGAAGTGCCTCTGCGACTTTTTTTGCAGCGTTCATAATTTGTTTATCTTTCACAGTCATCCCTTTACTGACTTCGCCTGATCTAGTTTCTATCCGCAAACGAGGTACCGCCGCACAAGCTTTCCCCTGAAAATCCATCAAGACGTCAACCGTATACTCTTGTCCTGTCACAAATTCCTGAAGTATTGGATTTTGGAAATAGCTCAAAAAAAATTTTAATTCTTCAACACTATTTACCTTCGTCACGCCTATGCTGCTGCTCCCGTTAAAAGGCTTGAGCATTAGGGGGTAGCAGGTATAATTTTCTTGTACAGCCTGGTAAGGATCCATAAGCTTGGGTGTCTTCATTCCAATGCTTTCTAAAAACAATGCTGTTTTTCTTTTATCGTTTCCAATTTGGATAACCTCGGAAGCACTAACAAGAACGAATACACCTATTTTTTCAAATTCATTTCGATGATCAGCAAGAACTTGCAACTCCGTATCTATTAACGGGATCACAAGCTTGATGGCATGCTTCTTGCAAAGGTCAATTAATCTTGGGATATAGTCCAAATCTGTAACACGGGGCAGTAGCTCATGGATATCACTAACCTGAGCTGCAGGAGCATTTTTCCGCATATCGGCAGTCACCATTATTCCATCTACGCCCATCTCAAGCAAAGCCTCTTTAAAATATCGAATTAGTGAGACTCTTCGGCCTGCACTAGTAAATAAAATATTAAACTTCGTCATTAGGTTGATCACCTTCTCGAGCCTTGTCTCTGGTCTTCCCAGTGAATTTCCAAAGCTCATCTACAAATTCTCTAACGCGAATCGCAGTTGTATGGCGGGTACGGATTAATTGCATTCCATTCTCAGTGATCTGATTTCTTTTGTCTTCATGCTTCAAATAATATTTAGCTTTATCAAGAAAGTTGTTTCGAGAAATTCTGACGTAGGTCTTTTTATGGATGAAACCTAAATCTTCTAACTCCGGAAATCTAGAAGCCAACAACAAGGTTCCACAGGCCGGAACTTCAAAATATTTTCCAACCGCAAGATCGTATTTGGAACCGCAGGTTAGAAACATTTTTGCTCTGCTTATTTCTTTTGAGTACTTTTCATCAATAAACATGGTTTTCTTTTCCCCCCCCGAAACCCATTTATATCCTGGATGATCGTGGGAAACAAAGCCTTCCATCTTTTGCATGCTATGGTATATTGTATTGCGAAGAGGATATAACTCATTGATTTTTCCCATCATCAAATAGTCTATTTTCTTTTCGACCTTATATTTGTGGAAAACCGGACTATAGGCATGATTCGGAAGCCATCTTAACCTGTCTTTAAGATCTGGGAAATATTTATTAAAGGCATCCCGGTAGTGGGCAAAAATCAATTCAATTTTATTCTCAATTGCATACTTTCTAAATGATTCGTTAATCCGATAGACATCGTGAAACAAAATTCCCTTAGGTATTTTCACTTCATTCATTCCTGTCGGAAGCCCATAAACACCTCGAATAGATTCAAAATCGTCAAAATAAATAAAGTCTGGAACAAAACCCAGGTCTTTAATTATGTCTGGAAGATGCCCTCCGCTTTTCTTTTTTCCATCCCGCAATCCATACCTAAAATGAACTCGCACATCCGGCAACTTGGCAAGTTCCAATTTAAAATAATGATCGGGTTTATACGTAAAGGTAGACCAATTGATTGTAAAATATAGAATATTGATCTTATTCAACTTTGTCCCCCCTTATCAAAGGTGCTCAGACTTCTTTCACTAGTTGTATTTCCAAGGAAATTCCAGAGCTCATTCACGAATTCTCTGACTCGAATATCCGTTAAATGCCGTGAATTTACTAGCTTATAGCCTTCTCGGCTTATTTCATTTCTCTCATCTTCATGTTCAAGATAATATTTAGCTTTCTTTACGAAGTTCCTTTTGTTGATACTAATGAAGTTCTTTTTATCTTTGAACCCTAAGTCAGTAAGCTCCGGAAAATCTGAAGCTAATAGTAATGTTCCACAAGCAGGGATCTCAAAGTATTTACCTACTGCAAAATCATATCGGGATCCACATGTCAGAAACATTTTGGCACAACAGATTTCCTCTGCGTATTTCTCATCCAGGAATAAAGAATCCTTTTCTTCATTAGTGAAACTTTTGTACCCAGGATGTTCATGGACGATTAACCCCTTCAACTGATGACATTTGCTTACAATTTCTTTGCGAAGCGGATAAAGATTATTAACTCTACCCATCGTTAGGTAATCAATCGTTTTTTTGACATTATATTTATGAAAGATTGGCTTATATACATGATTCGGCATCCATCTTAATCTGTTACGCAATTGTGGGAAGTATTTAAGAAATGCATCACGATAGTGAACAAATATTAAATCTATGTCATTACTCAACAGAAAGCTCCTAAAAGCATTTTTCCTCCTTTGAACGTCATGAAGAAGTATACCTTTAGGAATATTGACTTCATTCAAACCATTGGGGAGAGTATTGATTCGTCTGTTATGAGTAAAGTTATCAATATAAATAAAATCGGGGGTAAAATCGAGCTTTCTAATAATCTCAGGAAGATAACCACCTTGCTCTGTGAAATGTACATGCACATCAGGCTGAATGGCTAAGATTTGTTTAAAGTAATGATCGGGTTTATACGTGTATGCGGACCAATTAAAGGTGAAATATAAAATATTAAGTTTGCTGCTCTTCACTCGAATCAACACCTGAGGGCTGAGGCTGGTATAATTCTGGAAACATAGTCCTTACCCTAGTAAGAATTTCTTCAACTGCAACCGAGTCATGCAAGGAAACAAAATTTTCAAATTCTCTTAAACTCACCAACAGTTCTTCTGAAATTGTAGGAGGATCACTTATATAAATAAGATCATGGTAAGTAGCTCTTACTTTCTCTCTATCCGTTAATATTTCTTCCACTAGCTTTTCACCCGGACGCATTCCTGTAAATACAATTTGAATATCTTTACCGAGTTTAAGACCCGCTAAGGAGATCAGTTTATGAGCCAAGTCTATGATTTTGATAGGATTGCCCATATCAAGAACAAAGATTTCCCCTCCTTTGGCCATTGCCCCAGCCTGTATGACTAGTTTTACTCCTTCCGGAATCGTCATAAAATAACGAACCATCTCAGGGTGGGTTATTGTGACCGGACCTCCCTTCATAATTTGCTCTTTAAATAAATGGAAGACACTCCCCCTGCTTCCCAGTACATTACCAAAACGAACGATAACGAACCGGGTCCCGTTGTCTTTCGCCCTAGTTTGCAGCACTAACTCCGCCAGCCTTTTGCTTGCTCCCATGATACTTGTTGAATTAACAGCTTTATCGGAAGAAATAAATATAAAACACTCTGCTTTATACTTTTGGGCACAATCGGCCAGATTTCTAGTTCCCCATACGTTGTTTTTTATAGCTTCGGAGGGGTTTAGTTCCATTAACGGAACGTGCTTATGGGCTGCCGCATGGAAGATAATCTGGGGCCGGTAGAATGAAAAAATATCTTCGAGTCTTTTTTTATCCTGAATATCTGCAATAAGCGATATCATTTTTATAAGTTTATGATGGTTTCTTAATTCTTTTTCAATGAGATAAATACTATTCTCACCATGCCCTAATAACAGAAGCATGCGAGGTTCAAACCTAGTGATTTGCCGACAAAGCTCGGAACCGATTGAACCTCCCGCACCAGTTACAAGAATGACCTTATCTTTGATGTAACCACTTATTTCATCAATCTTGATATCAATCGACCTTCTCTCGAGCAAGTCCCCCATACTTATATCCTCAAGAGCATTTCGTATGATACGCTCCCTTGTCTTTGCGTCTCTTGTCCTTTTCATAAGTTGTTTTATTCAACCTCCCGCAAAGCTTTTTAATTTAGCATATTACCAGATGTATTCTAAGTCTTTTATAAAAAAGGTCTTGATTAGGATGGGGGATCATGATTTCCGGTCGTTTCTTAAAATTTTGAGAATACTTTCAATAACTCGTTCAAGATCCTTCTCTGATAGATTAGAACCGGACGGCAGACAAAGCCCTCGTTGAAATAATAAATCAGAAACGCTGCCTTTCTCGTCGTGCTGAAAATAGTTACATTTATTATAGAGGGGCTGAAGATGCATTGGCTTCCAGACTGGCCGCGCTTCAATATCAAGCTCTGCTAAAGCTTCTATGATCCTTACCGCGGATATTCCGGTACGTGTGGGGTCAACTGTAAGTGCAGTGAGCCAACGGGTAGATCGGCCATATTGGGGCTCTGCCATAAACTCTATTCCATCCCATTTCGAAAGAGCTTGATGATACGACTCGAAAACTTTACGTCGTTCGGATACCCGCTGATCGAGTACTTCTAATTGCGCCCTCCCGATTGCCGCCAACACATTGCTAAGCCGGTAATTATACCCCAATTCACTGTGCTGATAATAAATCGCAGGATCCCGAGATTGCGATGCCCAATTTCGAATTTTCGCTATGGCTGCTTCATCATCGGATATGACCATCCCTCCCCCTGAGGTGGTAATGATCTTATTCCCGTTAAAAGAATAAATACCGAGTTTCCCCAATGACCCGCTGGCTTTTCCCTGATATGTTGCTCCCAGAGACTCTGCAGCATCCTCGATAATGGGTACTCCATACTGTTCACATACCTTTATGATCGCTTCCATATCTGCGCTTTGCCCGTATAAATTTACGACCACAACGGCTTTCGGTAATTGTCCTTTAAATTTATAATGTTCAAAAGCACGCTCTAACGCTGTGGATGACATGTTCCATGATTCCGGTTCTGAGTCGATGAATACAGGTGTTGCCCCTTGGTATACTATAGGATTTGCACTTGCAACAAAGGTAAGCGTTGAACAAAAAACAAGATCCCCGGACCCTATACCTAAAGAAATTAAGGCCAAATGAATGGCAGCTGTACCCGAGCTTACAGCTACAGCCCCCATTACCCCCGCATATTCAGCTATTTCCCGTTCGAAAGCTTCTACATGAGGACCTAATGTTGTAATCCAGTTAGTCCGAAAAGCCTCTTGTATCCATTTCAATTCGTTATTGCTTAAATGCGGAGGAGATAAATATATCCTTTTATGAGTCAAGATATCACCCCCATTTCAAATATCAAAGCTTTTGGTTATTAGCGTGATATAGTTATCGGTGTACGATATGAATCGGCACTTGGCCATATACTCTTCGGTGCTGGTTTTCTGCGTATGGGTATTTATGTTCTTTCTTCGGACGCATACGTAATTGTATCTGGATGAGGAGAATAATCGATATCCTTCTCTCTTGGATCGTCTCAGGAATTCGGCATCGCTCGCGTGTTCCATCTCCTCATTGAATTTGATTCTATCCCATACCTCCCTCTTAAACAGAAGGGTCCCCCCCTTAAGATGCCTTCTGTACTTTTCTTCTCCTTCCTTCCTGAACAGCATTAGCGCATTTTTTTCCTCAAAATACACAAACGAAGTATGTTTACCTACAACGTGAGCCTTGGTTCGCTTAAGCGTGCTTACGCCCTCTTTCAGGTAATCGGGTGCATAGTAATCATCATCATCGAATTTTGCAATGAGATCATGTTTTGCCTTCCCGATCCCGTAATTCAAACATTGTCCTAATTTCCATTTCTCCGAGATCTTATAAACGGATACATATTTATACCTCTTTGCTTCTTCCCTCCATTGGTCTATATCCATGTCATCTTTATTCAATACGATAATCAATTCTTTATTTTCAAAATTTTGACGAGCATAATTATCGAATATGTTATTCATAAAAGAAGGTCTCATCGTACAACAAATGATAGAAACCAACTCGATCCATCCCTTCTGATCTCTTTGTCGCTAAGATCAACACCTCCGTGATGTAATACCGGTTGATCATAATTTTCCTTTTCCTGATAAAGTATGAAATTTACATTAGAGGAGAAACGGCGAATTCACCAGACGTACTACCCATGTCATTCCTTTTCGTTTCATCATAATGTGGAAGTAACGAGCCTCTCAGTCAAAGACGGCCTTACTTTTTGAAAAGAGGTGTTGACCACATCATGAATATACTGGTAGCAGGTACTGGTTATGTGGGGACGACAACCGCTCTGGTGCTGGCGGAGTCAGGTTGGAACGTAACGGGGCTAGATACCGATCTGAACAAGCTGAAACAGCTTCAACAAGGATCCATCCCCTTTCATGAAGAAGGGCTTGAACGTTTGTTGAAGAAGCATCTACGGACCGGAAAGATCAAGTTCACTTCGGATACGGACTCAGCCATTCGGAATAATGATGTGATTTTTATATGCGTAGGAACCCCATCCGGGCAAGACGGCCAAGCTGATACTCAGTATGTCAGGCAGATCGCCGCCAATATCGGCCGCTGCATGAACGAATATAAGCTTATCGTTGTCAAGAGCACCGTTCCCGTCGGAACGCAACGTTTAATCGTGCAATGGATTCGCTCAGCGCAAGCTCTTGCTTCCCCATTCGATGTCGTTTCGAATCCCGAGTTTTTACGTGAGGGAATGGCATTGTCGGATTCGTTTTCTCCGGATAGGATCATCATTGGAACGGACAGTAATCATGCAGTCAAGCTTCTCAAGGAACTGTATCAATCGCTATCTTGTCCGGTCGTGATTACGACGCCTGCAACGGCAGAGTTGATTAAATATGCTGCCAATGCTTATTTGGCCATGAAAATTTCATACATCAACGAATTAGCCAGGCTTTGCGACAAGCTTGAGATTAACGTCAAAGAAGTAGCTCACGGGATCGGACTTGATCCCAGAATTGGACCAAGCTTTCTGCAAGCCGGGATAGGCTACGGCGGCTCCTGTTTTCCCAAAGATACCTCCGCTTTGGTCCGGTTGGCAGATGCGCTTAATTCCCCGTTAACCATAATAGAACAGGCCGTATCCGTAAATCAGACCCAATATTTATATTTACTAGAAAAGGCTCGAAAAAGGCTAGGGGATTTCAACGGAAGAAAAATCGCCATATTGGGTCTCGCCTTTAAGCCGGAAACGGATGATATCCGGGAAGCGCCTGCTATCAGGATGATCAAGGTTCTTCTTCACGAACAGGCACATATTTACGTGCACGATCCGATCGCAAAGCTTCCCCCAGAACTGGTCCAACCATCAGTTACATTCTGCAACTCCCCTGATGAAGCGTTGAAAGGAGCCGATGCCGCATTCCTCTGCACCGAGTGGAAGATGTATAAGAACATCGATTGGCGTCAAATGAAGCAGATCATGAAGCATCCGAATCTATTTGATGGCAGGAACCTACTGGATGCCGGACGAATGAAGACCTTGGGCTATTCTTATCAAGGAGTAGGATATCAATAGAAGCAAAATAGCAAATAAACTCAAGTAACTCTTGAGTTTATTTGCTATTCCTTCGGATGAAAATAGGTTCGCTGTCAGAGACAGCGCTTATAAAACTACGGACAAGTTATTCACTAAAGTCTTCCGTAAGCAAACGCTCTGCCATGATAGCCGGTTTCTTCAATCGTTCCTGAATGACAGGCCAGTTTTCCTTGCTTGCCGTATGGATGACCATATCATAAGAAACGCCTTTAATGGTTAAACCGCCGCGTTCGATCCCTGTACGGGGCAGTCCACAATTGTCATGAAAAGACACGACGCTTGCATTGTCAATTACCGTGTTGGAATAAACACTGGACAAACCTAAAATATCAAATGCGACATGAAGAATAAGCCACACACTGGCTGGCGCGGCCGGAATCAAAGGGGAGATAATCCACCTGCCCCAATTACCGGATTGATCTGCGATATCATAAATCGCAATTGTGCCGACAGCTTTTCCTGATAAAAGTTCGATACAGAAGTAATAATCGCCCTCTCGATGAAAGTACTTCTCCAGCCATGATTCATGGATGGAGAAACGGGAATCGATTTCCCCGATATACTTGGACAATTCAGGTGTTCTTCTAAGTTTGAAAATAAACTCGGCATCATCCATCGTTATCGGCCTTAATCGGACCCCGAAGCGTTCTACCATGATGTTATGCTTCACGATTTCACCTCTATAATCTCAGCTAAATCATCCAAACTCGTTATTCCTGCAACCTCCCTAATCGAGAAACGAACATTAAATTGCTCTTCAAGACGGAGAATGAGTTCCATATGCTTCAATGAATCCCAGTTTGGCACTTCCTCACGTTTTGGATTTTCATCCGGTGGCAGCGTTGTGTTCAGCACCTCAGACAGAATTGACCCGATTTGTTCGCGTAACTCATTATTCATTAGTTCACCTCCAACTGGGCAGGATGATTGCTGCACGCAGCTTTCACACGCATCAACAGATCTTTAAGAGATTGTGGTTCAGGTGAGTCTCCTACAAAACGCTTCAACCAATCGAGCGCCGGAGCATTCCGCGATCCTTGGAGGCGATCGATGTTCAAATGCTGAACTCCACGAGTTATTAATTGTTCCAAAACCCAAGCGAATGTCACCGTTTCAATCTCCCGGCCAAGCGCTCTGCAGCTAAAAAGCGTTTCAATCAATTGCGCCTTCTCACCTTTGATCCTACATATAAAGGCACCAATTACACCACTGTCAGACAATACATCAGAGAGAGAAATTGTGACACTTAAATAGTTGTTGATATCCATGACTTCATGAACTTCGCTTTCGGTCATCCGCCTTAAAGCCAAGTTAAACTGATTCGTTTTTCGGCTTAGTTCATACAACCGCTTAACATGGGAAGGATCATTCTCATAAACTGTTATATGCATTTCCAAGCTATCCAGATATGCATTATAATCAGACGCCTCGTGCTTAATTCTCTCCCGCCTTTGATTCGCTTGAATATCCGCTGTTCTTGAAAAGGCTGCATCATCGGGATGAAGTTGATACAGTCGCGGATAATGACACAACCCGTTCATTGTCTCTTGACCGTCTCTTTTTGCCCGGAGCAGATGTACTTCAGGCCGTGTGGCTGCCATCTTGATCAATTCAGCAGGATTATCATCTACAAATAAAAAAGCGGAAGAATCGATATTCAATATTTGCGCCAACTGATCCAGATTTTCTGCTTTCGTCCGCCAGTTGGCACAAACAGCTGCAAAATCGTCCCACTTTAACGGAAAATCATCCCGCTTCTCAAACAACACTTTTACGTCTTGTTCCTCGTTACGACTGCACAACGTTAGCAGTACACCCGACTGTTTAAGCCGAAGCAGCAGCCTCTGCAATAGATGATGACCTTCGGTTAGTGATACCCTTTCGGCTCCCTCTTCACCTAAAACCCCGTTGTAAAGTGTATCGTCAAGGTCCAGAGCAATCGCTTTAAGCCGGGGTACAAATGTAGCTGGAAGGAGATGAACACCCAAGTGACGGGAAATGATAATCGTTGCCTCGTTAGAAAACGGATAGTTGCTTATTTCTTCATTTCGGTAATCGTAGAAGGAGTCAGAACCTTCTTGGACCAGCGCAGCCAGATCAATCAGGACGCAGTCGGTATTTTGTTCGATCAATTCCGATATATGCGCGTTTAAATTGCGGAACCATCCTTTATCGCTTGCAGAAAAACTGAATAAGGTATCTTTTACTCCGAGGGACTCAGGCCAGTTATTTACCCATATTGATTTATTGGTTACAGCCCGTAATTTTTCAATCCTCTCATGTAACCAATGAACGGCTTCTTGTGCTGTCATCGATTTTAGATAGATTCGCCAATCGATCCAAATGATGAATACATCAGCCAACAGATCTCCACCAAGCCCTGTTAGAGCAGCATCATAATCCGAGTAATTAAAGTGGACGTCAGCTTCCCATAACCTGCAAAAAGGAGGCATCAAGTTCGCAATAAACTCAAAGGGCATCGTTCTATCCACTCTGATCAGGAAGATTTGACGGGAAGAAAGCTTCGGGCTTCCGGTAATTTGAGCTCGAGTGGGAATGGAACACAACAAAGAATCTGCCAAATCAAGATAGGTTAAAACATGATTCATGCGCATACCTCCTTTTTGTGTTATTAGGTAAACCTTAATACAGACCCAATTCCTTACCCCAAACTTTGATTTTCTCTAAGAAAACATCCAGCAAATGGGCAGGCTTCAAGCCATCGATTCCCCATTGAAGCTGATTATACAAACTTCGTTCCAGCACACGCTGTAAATAAGCCATTTTATACAAATGAATCGGATTTACGTCGAATGTGATACCGTACTTAAGCATTTCTGCAGCATATAAAGGTGCACATCGCTCGATCACCACATCTTCGTCGGCTCTCCAATCTTTCCTGTACGCAAAAAATACACCGATCAAATTGAACATGTCGAACCAGCAAGGTGTGAAACGTGCGCCTTCCCAATCGATAAACTTAATATTCCAGTTCTGTTCATCCACATTGTGGCAGCCCATGTTTGGAGTCTGCAGATCATTATGGGTAATACTTTTACCTGCCTGGATAAGCTCAGGGAAATAAATCGGTCCTTTTTTCAAAATGCGCTTCAAATCGTTATAACTGGAACTCAGTCTCTGCTTAAATTCAGGATGGTCCATGGCTTTATCCAGATACTCCAATGTCTTCTCATGGTACTTCATACGTTCTGCAGATAAAGCGTCCGATTCATATCGAGGAAGCCAATCCTCATATACATCCCACTTGTTGTAAAAGTTATCATTAAAGGTTAGAGCATGAAGCTTGGCTAAGGAAGGAATAATCCGATCAAAATGATCCGGCGTAAAAATAACTTGACCTTTTATTTGAGGGACATACTCCATAAATACCCATACATTATCACCGTTCATTCCCTCTAAAATTAAATAGATCGTGGGCATTAAATCCGGTAATATTGAGCTGACCTTACGATACATATTTAGTTCCGTGAGCGGTTCATCAGCTATAGGCGCTTTAAAAATTTTCAGAATAATTGGATACGCTTGTTTGTTCGCTGATACTTCCAGCTTCCAAATCGCACTTTTAAATGTTTCTTTCAAACATTCCATTTTTCGGTCATTTAATACGACAGATGAGCCAAAATGGGATGCAAACTGCTTGGCGCAATGAAGCTCTCTCCATTTCAGACTTATATCATTAAGAGGCGGGTTATCCAACAATGCTTTAGCATCTTCAAGTCCTTTTACATATCCGTCTTGTTTACCCTTATTAAATCCATCACTTCTGCCCTGCTCGTATCCACTTGAATCATGTACATTTGCCATATGCGTAGTCCTCCACTCCATATTCCTTCTATATCCTATGTTGAAAACCGCCATCGTGACAGTAAAAAAATTTGATATACAATATGTCAATCTTCTAAATTTTGAAGGGTCTACTTGAACTCTTTAATTGCAAATTTATTCAATGAATCGGCGGCATCATGCTAGTTAATACAATTCTAATTTTTTTCCGAGCACTTTAATCTTCTCTAAATAAACCAGCAAGAGCTTCGCCTCTTTTTTGCCGGTTACCGCCCAGTTCAGCTGAAGGTACAAGCTTTTCTCAAGTATTTTTTTCAAATAAGCCATCTCATATAATTTCATGGGGTCCATATTAAAAACAACGCCATTCTTTCCCATCTCATTCGCATACAAATGAACACAGCGATGGGTAATCTCCTCTTCTTGATCTTTCCACTCTGTTCGATACGCCAAAAAAACGCCAATCAAATTGACGAGATCATACCAGCAAGGGGCATACTTCGCACCTTCCCAATCGATAAATTTGATATCCCATTTATTCTCATTCACATTACGACAGACGATATTGGCTGTGTGCAAATCCCCATGGATAATGCAGCAACCTGCTTTTCTCACCTCTGGAAAATATCCGGGACCTTGCTTCAGTAGAGTCTGCAATAGGGAGTAGTATGGCTTGATTATAATATTGAGATCATTCACCTTCATCGCCTCATTGAGATAATAAAACGTTGATTCATTTAGACGTAATCTTTCCTCATCTGCTTCCTTGGAGTCAAATCGAGGCAGCCAACCTGCGAATAATTGTTCCTGCTCTAAAAATCGTTTATCCATCGTTGCCGCATGGAGCTTAGCCAATGTCGGAATGATCTTGTCAAAGTGATCAGGGTTATACTCTACCCTCCCTTTGATAGGTTCTATATATTCCATGAACACCCAAAAGTCGCGATGGCTCACATTTTTTTTGGCCAAAAACACTTTTGGCATGAACGGCTGTAGGACTTTTCTGGCTTTACGATATATTTTTTTTTCAACAATACTTTCCGGCCGCTCTTCTTTCAGCTGTTTAGAAATTTTAAGTATGACGGGAAGGCTCTTGGTGTCAGCATCAATCACTAGCTTCCAGATACTGCTCTTGTATGAGTCTTTTAAACATTCCATTTTTCGATGATTTAGTGTTACTTCCTTTGCCGAAAGAAACTGGAATGATTCAGAAAATTTCATCTTACGCCATGTTCTTCGAATCAATCGCTTGTCTATTTTGCTGGTCCGATTCACTAGCCCTCACTCCATTCTCGCTTTTAAACATTTTATGTCGACAAAAGATATGTGGATTATTCATTTGCCTACTAACTAGTGGAAGTATTCGTAATTGTCTTACCTAAAAAAAGAAAAGGCGGTCCTATGTGAAAAAAGCTACTCCACATTTGACCGCCTGTACGGCAATGATGAAGTTGATGCTGTAAAATGCCCATCCTCGTAGCCTTGGGCAAATCCAGCTTTAAAATCATCATTGTATGCCTGATCATATCCTTGATTAAAAACTAGGGTACGTTCCGGAGAGAGTGACTGTCTTCGCCGGGTTTCCTGCCTGATTCTGTAACGCCCTTTGGCACCGCGCTGTTTGCGCTGCCCAAATTTCATGCCGTAACGTCGCTTTGTTCCTTTGAACGTAAGGCCACGCCTTACCCCTGACGACGATTTACTTCCCCTGGAATGAAGTGTTAATCTGTTGTCTTGCCCCGTCGATGCCTTCATAGCGAATCCTCCTGTACCCCCAGGTTCCTCTCTTCCAATATATCCTTATTTCGGTACGCCGAACATTCGGGTTTTAACCAGGGTGATGCTGGTTTGCCTAACTTAGAGCGGTTAAGCCGTATGCCTGTCAGCATCTCGGCCATTACAGACTGATAGCCGTTAAGCAGCCGGATATTCTCGGCGAGTTTGCGTGCAGTAACATCGGAGTGGGCTGTTATTTCCGCGATATTTTCCAATATGCCAGCCAATGCATCCTGACTTCTTGCGATGGATGAGATCATATCAACTTTAGCCTCACGCTCCCGGTATAATCGTGCTTTCATCAATCCTGATCTCCGAAATCAAACGCATCAAACCCCATACTGTCAGCATTCTCATCCTCAGAGGTTCCCATAGCAATACGTAGATTACGGCACAAACCTGATCCGATTCTTGTCAATCCCTCGATTTGCTCTACAATCTGCTCATGAATAGACAACGAATCCTTCAATTCGCCATCTGCATCCGAATATTGAGTCAAAACCCATTGGCAGACCTTCTCCGCTTCAACAGCCTTCCCTTGCAAAATAAGATAGGTGTTTCGCTGAATCACAACAGATGCATCCAAAATTCGCATGAAAGATTCCTCTTTGCTCATGTACGTTCCCCCTATGCCAACCGAGGTTGTTTCTTCTATTCTTCAGCCTGCTCATTTGCCCTTAGCTCTTTCATAGCAATTTCCAAAGTGTCTGCCACCGTTTGCTGCAGATCGGCCATCGCGTTCAAGTAAGCTACAATACTACCGTTTACTTGCTCCACCTGACCTCCACTCGATTTCGTATTATCAGGGGATTGAAGCTGATGATTGGATAACAAATGTATATCAGTGGGTTTACGTTGATGATTGGGCAACGAATGTATGATCTTGGCCATGCGAACTGCTGCATGCCGCTGAGCTTCAAGGATTCGCGCCATCTGCTGCTGGGAATGCGAAAGATGCTCCACCAAATCATTAATTTTGTTCTCCAACTTGGGACTCTCCTTCAATTTCTTTTTTTCAGCATATGCGTGGACAAGCTTACCGGTGCAAACATCTATACATATGAACCTATCAACACTTAAACACTTCCGATCAGATGAATCTACCCGAAGCCTCCACCATGATTCGATTCTGATTGGGGATACGACCTAACCATTCACTTACACTTTCTTTCAAAGTTGCAAGACCTTCGTCCCACCAGCCAATATCGGATAACAGCTCCCGTCGGAACAGAAGACAGCAAACATTCTTTCGAGAAAGGATATCCTCATCCCCAGAACGAACATATATTGTTTGTACCGATGAATCTCTCTCGAGTTCCAGCATTAGATTGATCATCCAATTATCGATGTTAGGCGAGACACCTATCAAAACGACTAATATCTGACCATGTGCAGCGAACACTGCCTTGTTTAGAACACCGGCAATGCCTTCACCGTTCCTAGCCACAATATGCCTTACAGCCCCGGTTCGCTTCTGTAAATATTGAATGGTTGTCTCTGAAGATCCGGCATTTGCAACAATCAGTTCATACGGATGTGGAGTTAAGTTTTCGATTTTTTGGATTGTACCCATTACATCTTCACCAGGAAGGTGGGTCGGTATAATGATACTAGTCCCTTCAAAAGAACGACGGCTGTCTTCTTTTCCGATCTGAAATCCTAAGGCATAACCAGCCTGAAACCCGGATTTATGCAACTTTTCCGTCTCCACTTCAGGAAGAGCAGCAGATAAAGAACTTCGCAATTTCATGCTCCGTCTTTTCATATGATCAGCCTCCTGCAAGATGCCCCAAAAATCTATTCCTATTGTATGTCCCCAACTCCACTCTGTGACGGCATCTGTACGGTCTGATATCAATATCAGTCTTATGTATAAGCTCATTCGGGCAGGGCTTACGTAGCACGAAAGGATGGGGGAATTCTGCTTCCTCCACCCTTTTCTTGTTTACGGAGCTGTACCGCCAATGGCAATCCAGGATAGCCACCCCTCTGAAATCAAAGAGTCCTTAGTCCGTGTAATTCCGATTACTGCTTCCTGCTGCCGCCGGGTTTGAATACCAGCATGAAATGCCGGGTGGTTGCACGATGCAATCATCACGTAGTGCTCATCTCGATAGGATGACGGTAGCGGTACTGTAACATGGATAACATCCTGCTTCTCAGAAAAGGAAAAGGGCATATTTCCGAATTGCTCAAGCACATTCAGTCCAGAAATCGCTTGTACTGGATTAAATGTAAGATGATCAGGATGGACCGAATCAAGAGCCAGTTTGGAGGATATTACCGATTCCGGTGCCAGGTGAATACTGTGCACAGTATAGTCCTCAAGAGCCTCGCTTCTTACACTGCGATGCCGAAGATGGGAGGCACTTATACTGTCATCCGCCAATGTATGTTCGGGTGCATCACCATTTGAATCAGACCAACTGTCTGACGTTCCCCTCACTACCAATGTCTTATGATGGTCACCGTACCGCCGGAAAGGTCTTCTCCCTCTCCCTCGGGCGATCCTTCTGACTTTATTCACAGGCGGCTCTCTCCTCTGTTATCATTCGTTACGTCATCCTATTCCGTAGTACCTGCTGTTGTCACAACCTTATATATTTTGCATCAGCCGAACCCATCGCTCTGCCGTATGGTCCCATCTGAAACGCTGGCGTACTGACTCCCGCCCTGCCAACCCGATTTGTTTTCGGAGAACCTCATCTTCGAGCAGTCCGTTTATCCTTTCAGTCAATCCGGTTGTTAGATGATCGGATGGAATCAAAAATCCGTTCACTCCATTTTCCACAATTTCGGGAATACCTCCCGCACTTGAAGCAATAACAGGGGCCCCTGCTGCCATCGCTTCCACATTTACCAGTCCAAAAGCTTCTCTGGGTGAAGAAGGCACAACCACAATATCAGCAAGCGCATACCAATCTGCAATACCAGGATAAGGTACAAACGGTAGGAATGTTACCCAAGACTGATATGGTTTCGCAGCATTTTTCAACTGCCGGATATAAGATGTTTCTCTATCCGATCCATAAGAGGCACTGCCAATGATCAGTAATAGTACCTCAGGGTGTTTGTTAATGATTTGTGGTAGAGCTTCAATCAGATGATGAACCCCCTTGTCTGGAATTAGACGGCCGGCAAACAGAATAATACGCCGTCCTTTCCATCCATAGTGAGCGAGCTTTGCCTCTCTGAGAGCCTTTGCTACCGGGCTGAATGGAGGGGGAAATTGCTCTAGGTTAACCCCGAGATGATTAATCGTTATTTTATCTTTTAACCAAGGATGGTATGAGACAATATCCTCCAATAGAAAACGGCTGTTAACTACGATTCCGTCCATCAAGCTGGCTATTTTACCAAAGCTTTGTCTGTTCATATATGGAGGGCTGATAAACGTATTCGAATGTAAAGTTAGCACAACCTTCACACCTGGAAGTTGCATTTTGAGCCGATGTGCCAAGAACGGTCTGTTGTGAATTTCAGCGACATCCGGTTTCCACTGGTAAAGTCTACGCAGCAAGGATCGATAGTAAGATGCCCCGGATGGCAATCGATAACATGGAACCCCATTAATTTTCCCTTTTGGCGGGAGGCCTTTTCCCACAACTCCATATATCCGAATCTCCATTGCCTCTTGAACCAAGGGCACCGTCTGTTCCACGACCCGTTCAACGGAGCTGCTTCTTCCCGACGGAATAACAAAAGACCCCGGTGTCACTACCGCAACCTTCCGCAAGCTCATAACTCCACATCCTTCTCACATCATACTTCAGCATATACCGGAAGAGGGTCTATTGGTGACAAATAGGAAGTGTTCGAACAGAATAGGCGGTAACCTCCCGACACCCGTCCATCCGGGACAGGTTGCAAGCCGCATAGAATGACAGAGAATAAGCTATTGTTAAAAAGTTGTGACAAGGAGGATGACCATGCAGCCGCAATATGTCGGAATCCTGCTCAATGACAGCACGTATCGCGGTATTCCGAACGGGAAGACCGGTACAGAGTCTATGGAGAATTATCAAGAAGCGGCCGAGATGTACGGACTGATTCCTTGTTTCTTCAGAATACAGGATCTATCTTTGGAAACCTGCACAGCTGCCGGTTATATCCGAACAACGTCCGGCTATTCGCTAACCAAGCTCCCAATCCCGCGTGTAATACACAACCGAGCCATTTATCGTGATAAGCGGGCTCATCAATTGATCAACCGGCTCCTCTCGTGGGGAATTTTCATCTATAATTCCAGTACTCGGTATGGTAAGGATTCCGTTCATCTTATGCTGGCAGAAGATCCGGTGATCCGCCCTGCTCTTCCGCAAACGGTTCGTGCAAACGCTGCATCGATCCGTTCCATGCTTGAGCAACACGGAGATCTTATCCTGAAACCGTGCCGCGGGAGCGTTGGGCTCGGTATCATGCGGCTACGCCGGGGCAAATATCATGACCATTTTACGTACTCCCGCTCTTCCCCTTCGGCTAAGGGTTGGAGAACAGTGCGTTTATCCAGAGGAAATCTGCCGCTACTACTGCGGAAAAGAATACGTGCTCTCCCTTTTCTAGTCCAGCAACGAATTCCACTGGCTGAGTATGCGGGCAGGCCTTATGACATTCGTGTCACGGTACAACGGGGTCTGAGCGGAGTTTGGGAAGTAAGCGGAATGTTCGCCAAGACATCACCACCACGAACCTTCGTCTCGAATATCGCTCAAGGAGGATCAGCTTATCCTGTGCGTGAAATTTTCTGTCATTCTTTCCCTCGAATACCGCCGGACCTGTTAATCGAACGAACGGCTCATTTTGCGATCCAAACCGCCCGCTCACTCTCCAAGCGAATGCCCTATGCGGCTGACTTCGGCATGGATGTCGCTATCACTTCGGAAGGACTGCTATACTTTATTGAAGCCAACGGGCGAGATCAACGTTACGGATTCCGGGAGGCCGGAATGGAAGAGGTGTGGAAAGATACGTACCGCAAACCGATGGGATTTGCACGGTACCTGCTAGATTCGGGGAACTGGCCAGCGTATTAAAATTTCGCAAGCATTCAAGTATAGTGCCAAACTTATACTTTCTTAGATTTTATGAAAACAGCGATTCCCTCATGGGAACCGCTGTTTTCTGCTTGTTATATGTCAGGATTCCGTGTAGTCTTCACGGTCTCCACTCTGAATCTCCGCCTTTTCGGCACTTTGTTTATAAACGGCAGCCAACACTTTCTCATAAGCACCCTCGAAACATTCGGGTAAAATCGGTTTCATTTCATCCAATACAGGCCAAAGCTTGTACAGCGCCTGAACCTCTTCCTCCGTCAATCCCAATGGGTACATTGCAAAATGACCGATAAACTTATACCCACGGCCACGGCCTTTATGGGTAATAGGAATGTGCATCGCGCTCAGTGCGTCCATATCCCGATATATGGTTCTCTCGCTAGTTCCGCACCGTTCCGCAAGCTCCCTGGCTAATATACCCGGTCTTGCCTGAACGAGCGTAATGATTCTCATCAGTCGGATCAGTCGGTCTGTCATCTGCATTCTCCCTACCCTATCTAGTAAATTAGACTTATATAATAAGACTTAATACTAGTACATTCGACCCTTATATCTATATTCCTTCTTTACCGACTATTTAATTAGAACTATTCGGATTATGCTTATAACTACTTGATAATAAGCCTAAAGTCCCTTCGGATAGTAAACAACTTGCATTAAACATCAAACTACCGAAGCTGCATAAGAGTCCACAAACGCATAACCCAGGTTATATAAAATTTCTGCTTCCGTTAAATAATCAATGTCACCTAAACGAAGGGCATATATAAGCATTTCATCTGCCCGACGGCGAATGATTTCTTCCCCTTCTTCCAAATAGCCTCGTTCATATGCTTTAAGAGCGTTTTCAACGATAGAAGGATTTTGAAGCAACTTTGTGTATTTCTCTACACGAAGGTCAATCGTCTTATGAAAAATGGCTGTGTGATTGCTGAACTGCAGCGAAATTGTGCGTGAAGGCAATATGACATGTCTGTGCATTTCATCCATATAAGTCCATAGAGCTGTAACAACAGTATGAATCCCTGATGAGCGCGGAGCAAATTCAAATTCCAATACGATTTGTTTCGTCATTCCTTCCAATAAACAGCCCAGGTGCAATATAAAACTCCGATCGTTTAACACCTCAGCTTTACATCCATATAAAGCCTTAATCCAAACGCCAGCCCCTAACTGAAGATGAAGCTGAACTTCTTCAGCAACACGATTAAAAAATGTTCTTTGTTTTCTCGGCCGTGCCGCGGTTCCTCGCCACTCCACTAGTAAATAAACGTGATCGGCGCCGCTTGCGGCTACATGATTTCTGCTCCATGTAAATTCCGTATTCAAGCCCGACTGCAACACACCCACCTCTTTCTTATTCTTCTATTAATGTACCAATTCGGATGGACAGCTTCCTGTCATGGAACGTATGTTCCCATCATAATTTCGACAAAAATAGCACTTTTATTCTTGATTGTCATCTTTTTCATTCTTTAATCGGTCCAACCTATTGATAAACATCGACTTTTTTTTACTCGATATGACAAAATAATATTGGGTAAATGGTATTATAGGAACTTAAAGGCAGCTGTTTCGTATAATATTTCCATGATGATTCTATTAAATTTAGGCGGTGATCCAGGTGGACAAGCTTAGAATTTTAAAAATAATAACTCTTCTTCCGGTCCTTTGGGCAGCTGGTACTACACTCCTCGATAATGGGCGTACCGCACATGCGGGATACTTTAATGATGTATATAACAATTTTCAGCAATTTTCGGAATTGCCTGATGAGATAACCGAATTAAAAGATCGTTACCGAAACGCGCTTCAGGACCTGAATCAAGCCCGGATCGACACCGAAGTCTATCAGAAGCAAAATGCCGATTTAGCCGAACAAAACCGCCAGCTCACTGAAATGGTAGAGCAGCTTCAGGAGGCCGAGACAGCAAGAGCACGATACTCCGACCGCTTGAAGACGATTGCGATTACAGTCACTGCCCTTCTAGCCGGTTATTTCATACTGACACGGGTTCTCCGCTTCGGAATGCGGCGTACCAACCGGTTCTGATATTGTTTGACTGCTGTTTATAAAGGGGGAACTACACTTATGATTATCCGGATGGAAGACGCCTCCAGTAACGGCGCAGGCCAAGCGGTCACCTTTTCACTTCAGGAGGGTGATGTTGCCCATATTCTGCACCCAGACCAGATCGTCGCTTACCGAGGTCCGTCTCATGGTCGCAGCGACCGTCTTATGGATGTAAAGGGAATGTACCGCAAGCAAAAACTGATCCGGGCGGACATCAGTGGACCAAGCCAGTTTACCGCTGCTCTCCCTCGCGGCTTTAACATGCGGGAGATTCAACTGACGGACAATCAGGACATGCTGTATGATTTCCGCCATGTATTTTTCTATACCAAAGGCATTAACATGCAGACCCGAATTTTGAAAATCAAAAATATGTTCATCACGCGTGACGCCGTTAAAATGAAATTCAGTGGGATCGGAAGCATCGGCATTCTTACCCAAGGCCCGGTCTGTGAAGCCAAACTACATCCGACTGAACCATTGTATGTGGACGCCGGCAGCATTATCGCCTATCCAGAGAATGCCAAGCTGGACTTGACGGTATACGGCAATCATTTGGCAAGCCAACATATGAATTATCATTGGAAGCTGACGGGCGAAGGCTCTGTCTTGTTTCAAGCAGGACGGCAGAACCAACAGTTAGAGCGGGAGATGAATGATGAGGGCATCGTAAAACGGTTTTTAAGGGAAGTAATCCCGTTCGGCGGTGTATTTATCAAATAGAAACATCATGTTATAATGAGACTCATGTGGTTACAACTACGGTTGTTAACTGTGCTGACAATAGAAGACAATCCATGCGCCTGCCGCGTGGGAGAGGTTCGTGAACTCCCTCTATAAAAAACTATACTGTCTTATTTTTATGATAAGGCTTGTTTTTTTACGGACTTAGTTCAAGAACTTCTCTTTCTTCTTCGGGCCAGCTTTTTGCTGCCTGCTAATATATGAAGAATGAGAGGTTTTTTTATGCTTAAAAATGAAAAAGCGGTTGTCGTATTCAGCGGCGGCCAGGATAGCACCACTTGCCTGTTTTGGGCAAAAGAACAGTTTGCCGAGGTTGAAACCGTGACCTTTGACTATGGACAGCGACACAAATATGAAATACAATGTGCGGCACAAATTGCCGAAGAACAAGGCGTCAAGCAAACTGTGCTTGATATGAGCCTCTTGAATCAGCTTGCGCCAAATGCGTTAACGCGCAGTGATATGGAAATTGCAGAAGGTGATGATGGTGTGCCGAACACATTTGTTGACGGACGCAATCTTCTGTTTCTCAGTTTCGCGGCTGTGCTCGCCAAGCAGGTCGGTGCCAGACATTTGGTTACCGGCGTATGTGAAACCGACTTTAGCGGATATCCCGACTGCCGGGACAATTTCATTAAATCACTGAATGTAACACTTAACTTAGCAATGGATTATCCATTTGTTATCCATACGCCGCTCATGTGGCTCGATAAAGCCGATACATGGGAGCTAGCCGATCAGATGAATGCACTGGATTATGTGCGTCAAAATACATTGACCTGCTACAACGGGATTAAAGGTGACGGCTGTGGCGAATGCCCTGCCTGCCAGCTCAGAAAGGCCGGACTGGACAATTATTTGAGCCGCCGGACGTTACAGATTAAAGGAGGGGATCGGTAATGACCCGTCAACCCGGAGCTTTTCGCATTGTGGAACAACTACAGAAACTGGGTGAGGATATCGATGCCGGAAGCCTTCGCTACCACCGTAAGCGTGTGCTCGTCTCCAAAGAATTCACTTTTGACGCAGCCCATCACCTGCACGCATATGAGGGTAAATGCAAAAATCTGCATGGACATACGTATAAAGTTGTATTCGGAATCAGTGGAAAACCGGACGAGGTCGGAATTACCGTTGATTTCGGACAAATCAAGGAGATCTGGAAAACCGCAATTGAGCCCTTTCTAGATCACCGTTATTTGAATGAAACACTGCCCCCGATGAATACAACGGCCGAAAACATGGTCGTTTGGCTTTATGAACAAATGGAACTGGCCTTAACACAGCAAGAATCCTCTGCACAGCAGGAAACACGAACCGAATTCGTACGGTTGTACGAAACACCAACCAGTTATGCTGAAGTTAGACGGGAGTGGATGGAACATGAGTAACAGTGAAGCATATTCTCCGGCTAAGCTTTCTTCCGGAAGCTCAGCGTCTGCAGGCGTTCTTGACCGGCCGATCCCCGTCATGGAAATTTTCGGACCAACCGTTCAGGGCGAAGGAATGGTCATTGGGCGCAAGACGATGTTCGTCCGGACCGCTGGCTGTGACTACCGCTGTTCCTGGTGCGACTCGGCGTTTACGTGGGACGGTAGCGGAACCGATTCTATTTCCCGCATGAATCCCGAAGAGATCTGGCAAGAATTACTCCGCTTGGGAGGCGACCGCTTCGATCATGTTACACTTTCCGGAGGAAATCCGGCATTACTATCCCAGCTCGGCAGCTTGGTGGATGTTCTGCACTGCCATGGGATAACCGTAGCGATAGAGACGCAAGGCTCACGTTGGCAAGATTGGCTGATTGACATTGACGAAGTGACCATTTCGCCGAAGCCGCCAAGCTCAGGAATGAATACCGACTGGGCCAAGCTTGACGATATGATCTCTCGGCTGTCAGCACGTGCGCCTGGACGCTCCTTCAGTCTTAAAGTCGTCATCTTTGATGATCTCGATCTTGCTTACGCCGAGACCGTTCACGAACGGTACCCAAATGTTCCTTTCTTTGTGCAGACGGGGAACCCGGACGTAAGTACAACATCCGAAGCGTCTTCACACATCTCGAGATTACTTCAGCGCTATGAGCGTCTCGTTGATGCCGTGATGCAATCCGATCGTCTGAACGACGTTCGGGTACTGCCTCAGCTTCATACCTTGGTGTGGAGCAACAAACGGGGCGTATAAATCTATTCTGAACAACGATAACATGCGAATAAAGGAGTTTTAAAATATGGCTGGAAGACAGCGCGATGAAATGGAAGACATTACTCTGCTCGGTAATCAAGGTACCAAATATCAATTTGAATACGACCCAAGCATACTTGAAAGCTTTGATAACAAACATCCGTACCGTGACTATTTCGTAAAATTCAACTGCCCTGAGTTTACGAGCCTATGCCCGATTACAGGCCAACCGGACTACGCAACGATCTATATCAGCTACATTCCGGATATCAAAATGGTTGAGAGCAAGGCACTGAAACTGTACCTGTTCAGCTTTAGAAACCACGGCGATTTCCACGAGGACTGCGTTAATATTATTATGAACGATCTGATTAAGTTGATGGATCCTCGATATATTGAAGTCTGGGGCAAGTTCACTCCACGCGGTGGAATCTCCATTGATCCATACTGCAACTATGGCCGCCCAGGTACGAAGTACGAGGAAGTGGCTGCGCATCGTCTCATGAACCATGATATGTACCCAGAAAAAGTAGATAACCGCTAGCACCAAAAACCGGAGCACGCTAAATAAGCAGCTCCGGTCTTTATTCTTCTAAAGCAATCGGTATTAACTGAAACAGCTTTTTCATACCGAAAAAACTATTATTTTCCCAGAAACGCGCTGAGCATCCAGTTCTGCTTCTCCACATCGGTCATCATACCTGTCAGCAGGTCTGCCGTTGGATCATCACCCTGTTCACCCGCAGATTCAATACCAGCTTTCAGTCCCCCTACAATCACTTGGAAGTCAGCGATCAAAGCTTCAACCATCTGCTCCGCGCTAAGCTCTCCGGATGCCTCTTGAATAGTGGCAAGCTTCAAATATTCAGCCATCGTTGCCGCAGGTTTACCGCCAATGGCGAGCAATCGCTCTGCAATCTCATCTACATAACCGGCAGCGGTATTATATAGCTCCTCAAATTTTGCATGCAAGGTGAAGAATTGAGGACCTTTAACAAACCAGTGATAGTTGTGCAGCTTTACTCCAAGCAGACTCCAGTTTGCAAGCTGTGTATTCAATACAGCATTCAGATCGTTTGTTGTGTGTACATCTTTAGTCAAGTTACTCATTTCAACATACCCCTTTTCCAATGTATTGTATTTAGACTTATTCTAATTCCATGTATTGAGTATATCATACTATATCTGCATTAGCAAAAGAGTTTGGCATTATTCAGATGAAGTTAGGATGAAGATTTGGAGTCCTATTTATACCCAAATGTTATGTTGGCACACAGGAACGCGCTGTGAAATACATCATAACGTTTAAACTATGAATTTTCCGATCCAGACACGGTTAGCCCGAGAATCGACTTCATTTGTTTTCGCTTTGTTTTAGGGCTCATCACATATAGGGTATCACCTTGTTCAATGATCGTGTTGCCTTTCGGCGTAATGATCCGGTCATCACGGATGATCGCCGTAAACAAAATATCATCGGGAAGATTCAAGTTCTGAATCTCCTGCCCGATCACCGGCATATTGTTCTGAACTTGAACATGGTTAATTTCGGTGTTGGCCTTCCCCAATGCAAATAGCTCCAACAAGGACGGTGCCTGCGGTTTATCATTCTCGATCAGCTTCAGCTTTACTGCCAATGGCGAAATCGTAGTCCCTTGAATAATCGCTGAGGTCAGAACGACAAAAAACACGACATTAAAAAACATCTGTCCTCCCTCGATCCCAGCGATAAGCGGATAAGTTGCTAGTACAATTGGCACCGCCCCCCGAAGCCCAGCCCAGGCGATCATCATCTTTTCACGGAATGCAAACTTCGTGAACAACAAGCTAAGTAACACACCGATAGGACGAGCTACAAACATAAGCAACAAAGACAGCAGCAAGCCCTGCCAAGCAATGCTTGTCAGTTGATTTGGGAATACGAGCAGACCTAGCAGCACAAACATCGCAATCTGCATCATCCAAGCAAATCCCTGATTAAAGGCAAGAATCGTCCGCCGATATGTCAGTTCTGTATTTCCAAGTACCAATGCCATAACATAAACAGCCAGGAGTCCACTGCTATGAATCAGCTCGGCAGCGCCATACGTCAATATTGCAAAACCAAGCGCCATGACGGGATAAAGTCCGGAAGAATCAAAATTAATCCGATTGATAATATATACGGCCAGAAATCCGACCAGAATTCCGACAACAAGGCCAAGACCCATCTCCATGAAGAACGACAGGATCATGCTACCAATGCTGATATCCGGTGCCTTAATCCATTCGATTAAGGAAACCGTCAGAAAAACAGCCATAGGATCGTTGCTCCCGGACTCCGCCTCAAGTGTTGAAGTGATTCTTTCCTTAATATTCAGTCCTCCAAGGACAGAAAAAACGGCTGCCGCATCAGTCGAGCCAACAATGGCACCGATCAGTAAGCCCTTTTCGAGAGATATATTCAGTATGTAGGTAGCGCAGAGCCCGATAACTGTCGTTGTCAGCAGGACGCCCACCGTAGCTAGTGATAAAGCAGGCCCCAGAACCGACCTGATTTCCTTGAACTCGGTCTGCATTCCCCCTTGAAATAGGATGACAATCAGAGCAAAAATCCCGACCAGTTGCGTGATCTCCGCATCATCATAATAAACGAAACGGCTTAATATCATTCCCAGAGCAATAAACAGAACCAGTGCCGGCATTCCAAACCGGGCTGAGAACTTGGTCGTCAGCACACCCGTTAACAAGAGCAGCGCAGACACCAATATGACCGTATCAACAAAGCTTAACAAGTTCATCCCTCCGACTTGAAGACTTGCTATATATTACCCTAAAAAAGACAGGACAAGTCGATCAATTCTTTGAAAACGTTTGTTGGCGCTGGCCGCTGCGGATATTATACTGGAGATATCTGTATTTCTAAAAAGAAAGACAAGGGAGGCATCAAGCTACCATGAACATTAAATTAATGGAATCCCAATCCTTAAACCAAGCCGTGGAATTGTCAGACCGTATCTTTCTAAAGCAACCGGAACAGCCGTCCATGGGAACATCTTTTCCTATGATTTTTGAACCCGGCATCAGTCATTCATATGGAGCTTTTGATGCTGAAGGCAAGGTAACTGCATTTATGGGCTTTGTCCCGTTTACGGTCCGTGCTGAGGCTGCTATGTTGAAGACCTTTTCTATTGGTTCTGTCTGTACGGACCCCAACAGCCGCGGAAAAGGGTTAGCTGGAGAACTGCTGAATCAATGCAAGGCCCATGCCGAGCGTTCAGGCGCATCCCTTATTTTCATTTCCGGAGCCCGGTCTCTTTATACTCGTGCAGCTTGCCGGCATTTCGGTCGTGCCATGCAGTATCGCCTGACACCTCAGGATGCCCTCCTGCTAAAAGGTAAGCTGCAGAGTCCATATCAGGTTCGCGAGATGACACCAGAGGATATTTTCAAAATTCATGGATTGATCGAGAAACGTACAGCCGCTTATGTTAGCTCTGCAAATGAGCTGGATAAGCTTCTTGGGGCGAGCGCCTTTTCGAATGTGATCCGGCTAGAGCAGAAAGTTCTCGTAGCTGAGCAGAACGGTACTCTTGTTGCCTTCGCCATAATCGGTATACCAGGAACTACGATGACACCTTCCAGACCAGCAACGCTAATCGAATGGGCCGGACATGACGAGGCTGCCGCATACTTGTTATCTGAAGCTTTTGACCGCTACGGCCTGCAAGAGCTAATCGTGGCGCTCCCATGGCAAGACCGAGAACTGTCAGGCTTATTGGAAGCAGCAGGCTCTGAAATCCAACACATGCGCAATTCTGGAACGCTATATCTCGTAAACGGCCGCGAGCTTTTGCGTCAGATCGCCCCATTGCTTCCTGAGGAAGCAGCAGGCATTCTGCAGGCTGAAGGCGATCACGGGCCATATTTGTATAAGCAAGGCAAGGAGACCGTCACATTAGATGATGAGGGGCTTTTGTCACTTCTATTTGATCCGGAATCTCCTTACCGAACGACAATAGCAGAAGCCGACGATACAGCAGCTCATGGCTTTACACTTCGCCCAATCCCGCTGCCGTATACGGAAGGATTGCAATATATTTAAGCAGAGGGGGCTTAGAGATCATGCTTCAGTAGGATAGATTTACCATGCCGATTCCGATATAATCGAGTCAGTCATTGATGAGAACACTTTAGGAGGAAGATCATTGAATCTTCGAAAAGAACCATTTCGTTACTTATTTACTGAGCCCCTTTCTTGTCTGCTCGAATTGACAGAATTTAATGGAACTCCTGTGAGCAGTAAGCCCACCGAAGCAGTACTCATTAATCTGAGTAAAGGCGGCTGCAAAATTGTTTCCGACTTAAATCTTCATGCTGATACCAACCAAGTGGTGGTGAAACTTCATCTTCCTCTTACTGAAACACCGATTCTGTGTCTAGCGACCATTCAATGGCAGCGGGCTCAAGATTCCACCCGGTTTGAATATGGATTGCAACTCCAGCTTCCTCCATCAGAGAAAGAACGTATTTTAGTAGACCTTAGAACGCTCGCCGCGGAACGCAAAATCGTAGTGGAATGACACATAGACCTTGCCATTTTGGCGGGTCTCTTTTTTATCCATACCATCTGTAAATATTTAACTTAATAGGGATTTGTGATAGTATAAGATAGCAAGCTGGCATATTCACATCGGGTAGACGTTAAAAATTTTAATAGGCTGGTGATGCTATGGATTGGTTTAAACCGTATGAGGAAGATTTAGCCGACGTTTTTGCGGAATGCGGCGCCAGAATCGCTAATTTCCCTCCCCCTCTGAACCAAATCGGACTCCAGTATATGCAAAAATTTGATGTATTTCAGCAAGGCAGTGCCAAAAACTACATTTGTTATCTTCTCCCCTTCTGGATGAAGGACCTAACCATCCTTCCTTCAAACGTGTATCACAGTCTTTCGACCGCCAACATCTTCGGAATGCTCTACTTCTTCATTCAAGATGATATTATGGATACCCTGCCAGACCATTACACCCCGGGTATGTGGACAAATCAATTGGCGCTGGCCAACCTTCTTCACGCGGAATTCATAAGTATATACCTGCAGTTTTTCCCTGCCGAGGCATCGTTCTGGACCTACTATAGAACCTACATTCAAGAATGGTCCAAAGGTGTCATTTACGAGAGTCAGCATGATTACTTTCAACATGACCCCATCCAGATTGCCAAAAAAGCCGCACCTGTTAAGCTTGGAAGCACAGCCGCACTGCTGCTTGCAGACCGCTACGACCTCGTCCCTGCAGCAACCGATCTCATGAACAACGTCCTTCTCACCCTACAAATGATGGACGATTGGGCTGACTGGGAACAGGACTTATCTGACGGAAGCTACAACTGTCTGCTATCTCTCATCAAGTCGGAATATAACCTGCCCCGCAGCCATACGCTATCCATCGAAGAAGTACATCGTGCTGTATACCTTCACGAATCACTAGGCCATTATGTAAGTATCGCGTCCGCTACTCATCTAAAACTCCTTAGCATAAACTTGGATGCCCCTCACGTCATATCTTTTCATGAAATGCTCGTAGACGAACTTATCATAGAAGCGGGTGACATCGAAAACGGTCGTAAAATGCTAGAGCATGGTGGATTGAACTATTATTTGTCTATATTAAACAAAATATAATAGATTTTATATTTATTCCATGGTATTCTTTAGAAGTAAATAATAACCATTTCGAAAGGGTGATTCTAATGACGACAGAAGCCATCTTTCAAACACAGTTGATTCAAAAAGCATGGGAGGATCCAAGCTTTAAGGCAAAATTGCTTAGTGATCCGAAATCCGCCATTAAAGAGGTTCTTGGCGTATGGATTCCCGACCACATCCAGATTAGAACTGTTGAGGAGCAATCGAACGAATTGTATCTCGTCATCCCACCGAACCCATCCGGAGTGATCAAATCCGAGGCCAAGGAAAAAGCCATCTGGTAATGACTACATAATGTATCCTAAAGAATACATGTTCACATTATAATTCTGTACACAAAGAAGTGGGGACGAGCCGTCCGCCACCGCAGCACCAGGCATTAACTGCCAGCTGCGGGAAGCGTAATAACGGCTTCCGTCCCCACTCCTTTTTTGCTGCTGTAATGAATGCTTCCTTCCATAGCCTCAATAATCCGGAAAGTAACCATCAACCCCAGGCCAGTGCCTTTGGTTTTATTAGAGAAATATGGCTCACCGAGTCTGGTAAGAACATCGGCGTCCATCCCTTCCCCGTCATCCTCTACATGTATAAACACTTGTTCCTGCACGACATATGCCCGAATATGTATTTGACCCTCTCCATCCAATGCTTCAATGCTGTTCTTGATAATGTTAATAAGTGCTTGCTTGAACTTGGATGAATTCCCCTGGATACAAATATCGTCCGGGATATCTACCGTAATTGTGCCTCCCTGCAAATGAGCCAGTGGAGCCAGTATCCCTTCAATATGCTTGAACTCGTCTGACACCTGCAATACTGCAACTCTACCGTATTCAGGTTTGGCAAAGGTAAGAAAATCCGTAATAATGCCTGATGCCCTGTCCAACTCTATCATTGCCATATCCAGATACTCACGCTCTGCAGCTTTGGATTTTCCGCTCAATAGTTGTAGAAATCCCCTAGTCACCTGAAGTGGATTGCGCACTTCATGCGCTACTGATGCAGCCAATTCGCTAATGATATCCATCTTTTCTGAGCGCTGCAGCTCATTGTTAAACATTTTTAGCTCTTTGGAGTACTTTATAATTTGTTCATGATTTCGTGCAAAGACTCGTCCCAAAATAATAATCAAAGCCCCTATGAATCCAGCTACGCCCCATTTCCACAGAAAAAGATGATAATCACCTCCGCTTACAAAGAAACGGATCAACTCGCCCAGGCTGATGCCGGCAAATATAGCAAAGCCGATGTTAAAAATCACAGCGTCCTTGTTCCCTTTAACCGCATATACCATCGAGCTTACGAATAGAAGCATAAATTGGATGATCATCATAAATCCAAGCACCTTAACGGAAAAAAAGTAATACATTTCGTTGAAACGATCGGATGACAGGTAGTTTAACAACAGGAACAGAAGGCAAAAGGCTGAATACCCCATTTGGAACTTACGTAGCTTTCGAAGCAGTCCATTTTGTCCCGGACCGAACATTTTTTCGAAAAACAGACTGAAGGAAGGCAGCAGAATTAGTAAAGATATGTCATAAAGCTGTGTAAACAGCCTGCCGTAATTCTCAAATAACGTATAAAGGAAGGGGGAATAAGTAAATACAAGTATCCCAACAGACAATATGACTAGCGATAAGGACAACACACTTACCATGTAGCGTCTATTTAAAAATATCGACCAGACCAGCATTACACATGCGATAAATATAAACGTACAGCCAAGAACAATATCCACCAGATTGATTTTAACAAAACGGGTAAGCAGCGTATGAAAATCTCCTACGTATGCTCTATCCTGCATGTTTACATAATCTTTTGACATTACAACCCGTATATACAAATTTTCAGCTGTCAATTCTTCGTGCAAGGGCAGAAAAATTTGGTTCCTCTTATAGTTATAAGCACGGCTGGATTCATACAGTTTCACTTGATCAGCAAAAATCGAGATCTCTTTACCATAAATTTTATCAATCAAAATGCTCGGGGTTGAGGTATCCACAGCAGGAAGCTTCATCTTGATCCATACCGCTTTTGCCGAGAGTGGTTTTAAAATTTTGGAAGCAGCAGGCTGCCACTCATCAGTCGGGACATTCAAAGGCACCGACTCTGATGAATCTCCTGCGGAATCGCTCCATAGTATAGACCAGTCCGTAATGTTCAAGGCATCTGTCGATTTCCCATGTGCAGTGCCCGAAACGCAATATAATAGAGCTGCTGTAAAAATAAACAGTATAAGCACCCTAGATTTCAACGTAAACTTCATCGTACACCTCAACCGTAGATTATAGGCGACCTTATATGATTAACTGCGAATATGTGTTTCTGAATTATTTCTGAAATAGATTCGATAAAAGTATTAAAATCACCTGCAAAATTCCGGAAATTTGAAAAATTATTCCTGATATGTACGCAATAACATAAAAAAAGACACCTCATGGTGTCTTTTTTATTCCGTATCCCCATCGTTTTTATCTAGTAAAAGCATCTCTTCTTCAGACGGTGCCACAGGTAAACTGATAACAACCTCCGTACCAATGCCCTTATGGCTTGTAAAATAGATGCTTCCTTTCATTGCTTCAATAATTCGAAAAGTAACCATTAATCCGAGCCCTGTTCCTTTAGTTTTGTTAGAGAAATAGGGTTCTCCGAGGCGGGAAAGCTCATGCATGTCCATCCCGATTCCGTTATCCCGAACATGAATAACAGCCTCTCCCTTGTCTGTATAAGCCCATATCTTGACCGTTCCTTCTCCATCCAGAGCTTCAATACTATTTTTGACGAGATTAATCATCGCTTGCTTGAGTTTTGATGAGTTGCCCAGAATGTGTATCGTTTTGGGTGCTTCCAGATGGATCGTACCGCCGCCAATGTTGGCCAGAGGTAATAAAATCCCACTAACATGCCGCAGCTCATCAGACAAATTTAATTTCGCTACCTGCTCCAGCTCAGGCTTGGCAAAGGTAAGAAAATCGGTAATAATCCCTGAAGCGCGATCTAGCTCCTGAAGAGCCAGATCTAAATATTCCTGCTGATCCTGGCTCGACCTTTCTCCAAGTAGCTGCATAAACCCTCTTGTCACCTGCAAGGGATTGCGGACCTCATGAGCAACGGAAGCTGCAAGCTCACTGATGATCTCCATTTTCTCAGAGCGCTGCAGCTCGTTATTAAACAATTCCAGTTTCTTCGAATATTTAACTACTTTTTCATGACTGCGAACAAATTTCTGACCCAACATGACGATCAGGGATATTATAAATCCTAACACGCCCCACTTCCAAAGAAAGAAATGGTAGTTGCCGTTATTCACGTAAAAAGTCAGCAGGTCCCCCAAAGCTGCAGCGGCCAGTAAACTGAACCCTACAGAAAAAATATATGCGTCCTTGTTCCGTTTAGCCGCATAAGTGATTGTAGTTCCTACCAGAAGCAATATCTGCAGGATCATAATAAGCCCCAGTATGCGAGCCGAAACCAGGTAGTAAGCATTATAGAATTGGTTACCGCTCAGCTGATTGACGATAAGAAATACAAAACAAAATGCAGAGTAGATCAATTGGAAGTTTTTCATATAACGAATCAAGCCGAACGGACCTGGTCCGTATATTTTCTCAAAATAAAATGTTAAGGAAGGAACCAGGATAAACAGAGACATATCAAACAATGTGACCCATACCCTGCCGTATTCTTCATAAAAAGTATACAGAAACGGTGAATACGTAATAAGAAGAATTCCGCAAGAGCAAATGACCAGACTAAGAGACAACCATGTTGTCCTTGTCTGTCTCGGCAAAAAGAAGCAGCTGAAAAACATGACTATGGCAATAAAGAGAAAAGTGCTGCCCATGACAAAGTCACCCAGATCCCTCCGGATGAAGTTTCCTCGCAGATCCTCATATTCTCCGATGCTCATGCTACCTTTAATACCGTTCGAATCCATCGGTGTCTCAACCCATATGTATAGTGTCTTTCCCATATCCCCCCGCTGAACCGGAAGCAGCAAACGATGGTTGGTATACATATATTTGCGGTAGGATTCAAAAATAGGTTCCTCCTCCACGAAAACCCGGACGTCCTGACCCTCCACTTCATCGAGCAGAAGAGCTGGATAATTCCATTCATTTTCGGGAAGGGCCACCCGAAACCAGGCGGATAAAGCATTTTCAGGTCTGGAAAGTCTTTCTTGGTGTTTAATATTGACCCAGTCCAGAGAATTTTTCACTTGAGCTGGGGATACCACTGCCGGTTCTTGTACATCCCATATTACTTGCCAATCAGGGACAAACGTCTGTGCTTCTCGTCCTTCAACGTTCAGCGGAATCGACAATAGAAGAAGTACCACCAGTAGTACAATTTTGATCCATACGACGAAATATTTAGGCACAGCCTTCATTCGGTTAGCACCTCTACCCCTGTTCGTAATTAAAGCAATTTACCGTCTCGCATCCTATTCAGCATACATCGTAGCTCCTATCAATATATCATGAATTCGGAATACTGTTATTTATTTTTGACCGAAAAACTATGAACCTCTATCCAAAACAAAATCTCCCAATGAATCAAATCTATTTGTAATCTATGTAATGAAGAAGTATTATTATTATTTGATATGCTCTTAAAAATTCTGTATCGGGATGTGCATTCATGAACAACAAAGCGGTAATTTTAGGTTGTAACTATTATATTGGTCTGAGCACGATTCGCTGCTTAGGCATTCATGGCATTCATACGGTCGCTGTCGACTATTCAAATAAACATGCTTACGGTGCGGAGTCGAAGTATACTTCGGAAAGATTGATCGCTCCACATTATAAGGAAGAAACACAATCTTTCATCCAATTTCTAATCGATTATGCCCGTAAACAAAGCTCTCCTCCGGTTCTTATTCCATGTCATGATTCCTATGTTGAGATTATTGACGAGCATTTGGATGAATTGAGAGAATACTATCTTATTCCGAACTCAGAAAAAGGTCTCTATACGAGAATGATGAACAAAGAGGTTCTGCACCGGCTCGCTGAAGAAAACGGAGTGAACGTGCCGGAGACGGTTCGTGTAAACGAAGATAACTTCTTCGAGAAGGTTGAATCGACAATCAAGTTTCCTTGTATCGTCAAGCCAACGGATTCCCCTTCTTTTGTAGCCAAGTTTCGCCGCAAGCTGTTTAAAGTACACAACAAGCAGGAACTTGTTGAAGCACTCAATAAGGCAGCGGATGCCGGGCTGGAAGTCATCGTACAACGAATCATCCCAGGCTTCGACGATCATATGCATACGTTTGATGCCTATCTGAATCAGGACTCCAAGGTTACAAATTGGGTTACATGCCAAAAGTTCCGTCAATACCCTATCAACTTCGGCGCTTCAGTCTATACCGGACAAAAGTACGTTCAAGAACTGTACGACATCGGTGCACCGTTCCTTGAGAAAATGGGCTGGAAGGGCTTTGCTGAAATTGAATTCAAAAAGGACGCCGAAACGGGTAAATTTTACTTGATCGAGGTTAACTGCCGTATCACGAACCTGAACAACCTGCTGTATAAGGTCGGAATGAACATTCCTTACATCACCTATATGGAGCTGACAGGCTCACCTCAGCCTCCTAGTGCGCTGAAAGAGACTACAAACCGTGTGTTCTGGTATGGATATGAAGATATGCTTGCTGTACGTGACTATATCAAAACCAAGCAATTAACTGTAGGTCAGGTGTTCAAATCACTGTTCAAACCGAAAGCATACGCCATATGGGATTGGAAAGATCCGAAACCGGCCTTTGCCTATGCGTCTATCATCGGTGGTAAAATATTCAAAAAGATATTTAGAAGATAAGATATGGAAAGGAGCTGTTCCCATTGCGATTAGCTTCCATAGTGCAAGGCCTCGAGTATGATCTCGTGAAGGGCGATCTGAATATTGATGTGGACGCAGTCGCCTTCGATTCCCGGGAAGTGATACAAAACGGCGTCTTTGTCGCCGTATCCGGCTTCACGGTAGACGGCCACAGTTTTATTCCCAAAGCTATCAGTCTGGGCGCTGCAGCCATCATCGTGGAAAAAGACGTTCAGGTGGACGAATCCATTACGGTACTTAAGGTTCGGGACACTCGCGACGCGCTTGCGCTCCTATCGTCTAACTTCTACGGGAAACCTACGAATCAACTGAACATGATCGGCATAACGGGTACAAACGGTAAAACCTCGATCAGTTATTTTATGAAATCCATTCTGGAGCAGGCAGGCAAACATGTAGGTGTTATTGGTACGATCGGAACAATGATCGGGGATCAGCTGAAGAAGAACAAGAACACGACGCCGGAATCGTTGTATTTACAACAGATTTTTGCCGATATGGTGAGTTCGGATATCAGTCATTGTGTCATGGAGGTCTCTTCCCATGCATTGAGTCTCAAACGAGTGGCATACAGCCGTTTCCACACAGGAATTTTCACAAATCTTACCCCGGACCATCTGGAACTGCATAACAGCATGGAAGAATATTTTGAAGCCAAATCTCTGCTGTTCGATCAGACATCTGAGTACAACATCATAAATGCAGATGACCCATATGGGAGAAGATTGATTGAAAAAGTTAAGCATTATAAAACGAAACTTGTTACATACGGAATTGACAGTAAGGCAGATGTGTACGCCTCCGATATCCGTTATTTCATAGATTCTACCATTTATAATGTGCACACCCCGGCTGGAAGTATTGAGATCAAGGTTAACCTCCCGGGCGATATCTATGTGTTGAACAGCCTTGCTGCCATCGCTTGCGCATACTGTAGCGGCATTGACCTGGAAATCATCAAGGACGGTATACAAGCGGTGGAAGGCATTAAAGGCCGCATGGAGGTTGTCTACAAAGACAGCAACAATCTGGTCATTGTTGACTTTGCACATACAGAGGACAGTCTGGAAAAAGCATTGTTAACGCTCCGGCCTTACACTAAAGGCCGTATTATTCTAGTATTCGGCGTTTACGCCGCAGCTGGTGAGCTTGGAAGTGATAAGCGCAGTTCAATGGGTAAAGTAGCGGCTAAACACTCCGATCTGTCTATTGTCACCTCAGATAATCCCAAAGATCAGGATCCCGATGCGATTATTTCTGAGATTGTGGCTTCTGTGGAAGCCGCAGGAGGCTCTTACAAAGCCATTGTGGACCGTAAGGAAGCTATTGAGCATGCTCTCACGATCAGACAGAAGGACGATATCATTCTGATCACGGGAAAAGGTCATGAAACTTCACAGATCATCGGAAAAACTGAGATTCCTTTTAATGAAGCTGAAATTGTGAACGAATTTATAAAGAGGCAGTTGTTGAATAATGGATACTAAAAAATTAGGCGTCATTGGCGGTATGGGCCCACAGGCTACCTCGGTATTTTTTGAAAAGGTCATTGAGAATACAACAGCCGAGTGCGACCAGGATCATATTGATATGCTTATTCTGAATCACGCCACCCTGCCCGATCGAACCAAAGTCATCTTAGAGGGACGTCACGAGCTGTTCTTGGACGCTGTGGCGAATGATTTCAAACTGCTGGAACTGGCTGGTGTCGCAAATATCGCTATTCCGTGCAATACATCCCATTATTTCTATGACGACATGCAGCAGATGACCTCCGTCAACATCATTAATATGGTGGACGAGACGGTAAAGGAAATTCACGGGCGTTTCGGTGACGGCAGCAAGATTGGTATTCTGGCGACAAATGGTACGGTCAGCAGTGGAATCTACCGTGCCAGCTGTGAAAGATACGGCATGAAGCTATACGAACCAGCTCCTTCACTTCAAAGTGAGGTCATGGACATTATTTATAACGATGTAAAAGGCAGCAAAAACGTAGATCCAAGCAAGCTGGAATCCCTTATCCATCAGCTGGTGTATGAGGAGCACTGCCAATGCGTCATTCTCGCATGCACTGAGTTGTCCTGCATTGAATTAAGTGATTTCTATAAGGAATGCTCCATTGATGCGATGGAAGTGCTCGTCAATCGCTCGATCACGTTATCGGGTAAGCAGGTAGCATCGAAATACAATTGAACGAAAAGCCCTCTCTTCAGGCAGCATCTGAAAAGAGGGCTTTTTGCTCATAAAGCGGCTGTAAGAGGGACATCATAGAACGATAGTAATGGGTTATACGTACAATCGTGGGATTCATTCCCCGTACAGTGGGTAAAATCCAAGGATAAGAATGTGGATCTAAATTTGAAAGGGGATGTGTACAATGCGTGAGGACAGACGGATAAGCAGAGAATATGAGGGAAAAAACGGTCTCGCGGCTGAAACGACAGGCAAGCTCCCTCTGGATCATGTTCCGGCAGATGCAGCCTTTTCACTCGGAACAGATGCCAATGAAACCTATCCGCGTCATATACGCCAATTGGAATCGCCAGACCAAGATGATGACTCACTTGAAGATGTACCGGATGCGGATGAGATCCAAGCTGGCAGTCCTGTCGATCCTGCTGCCCTTCAAGATCCTGTTCAACATGGTACCGATCTGTTAAACGGTGTTGGTGGTGTGGACGATGAGACCGGACGCAAGCTGCCTAAGTATTTTTAAATATGAGACATCAAAACAAAGAACCGCTGTCCTAATAGGGATGGCGGTTCTAAACATGTATTTCTGTTTCAGAACAATATATCGAGTAGTCCAAGTATAGCCACCCATAATACAACACCGATTGCGGCTCCCCACATCAATCCGATCCATAGGTTCCCCTGCTTTTCCAACGGATGTTCCCCCTGGTTACAAATTTCGTTAGTAACCAGTATAGTCATCCATTCAAAATCTATACTAATTTAAATATATCCTAGTCACCCGCCTCTACCCTTTCGTCATATTATAATGCATATGACCATGGAGGGATGGTATGAATGAAGGGAATCCTGTCATTACACGGAGACCGCCACATCACACTTCAGCAGCGGCTTGCTGCATTGAAGGGACATCTCGTCGAAGTTAACGCACCCCATACGGGACTTGAACCAGGTCGGCTGGAATTTGTATACAAAAGGAATTTTATTCGAGTACAAGGCGAACTATTTGTTCCGGCCAGTTTAAATTCTATCCGCATCTTTGATATTAAACCACCCCGTCGGAGCATGTTAGTGGGTGTTCGAACCACGTTCCCAAGCGGCAGTGCGTTCAACCGAATCCGTCTGGTACGTATCGGTTCCGATTTTATCGAGCTGCAGGGAAAAGGCAAGAACCCTTCCCGAATTCTGTTTCCGCTGAATAAAGTGGAGGGAATCTACCGGGCACTATAGAGGACAGCCCTAATACGTTCATCAGGCACGATCATAATCCTCAAGACTTGTACAAGTTTGGGGATTTTCTTTTTTTTGCAACTGAACAAGGTTCGGTCGTTTTGTCCGTGGGGCAGAACATGTGATAAAATACTACCATCATCTATACTTAGGGGGAAACGTTACGATGAAACAAAGAAACAAATTACTGACTGTCCTTCTGTCCCTGATGACCCTACTGGTGATCGTAACCGGCTGCGGCGCGGACGAAAAGAAGGAAACAAACAACAACAGCGGCAATGCAGGCTCTCCTGCACCGGCTGAGGAACCAGCCGCCGAGAAAAAAGTAGTTCCCGATCCTAATGCAAGCCACCCTATCGTCACCATTGAAATGGACAGCGGTAAAAAAATCACACTTGAGCTATACCCAGAAGTTGCTCCTAATACGGTTAACAATTTTATCTCTCTGGTCAAGCAAGGCTTTTATGATGGGACAGGCTTCCACCGTGTTATTCCCGGCTTCATGATTCAAGGCGGCGATCCGGATGGAACCGGTATGGGAGGTCCGGATTACAGCATTGCCGGAGAGTTCAACGCTAACGGCTTCCCGAACGATCTAGAGCATACCCGTGGGGTCCTCTCTATGGCCAGATCCGGAGATCCGGATTCCGCTGGTTCTCAGTTCTTCATCATGCACGCCGACTCTCCTCATCTAGATAACCAATATGCCGCTTTTGGTAAAGTAACCGAGGGCTTGGAGGTTGTTGATGAAATTGCCGGGCTGCCAACAGGTGAAAACGACCGCCCTGCTGATCCACTTCCAACGATGAAAAAGGTAACCGTCGACACACTTGGCAAAGATTATCCCGAGCCTGAGAAGAAATAACAGTTCAAGAGGACAAGAATGCACCCTGATGCAGTCTTGTCCTCTTTTATAAAGTTCATCTAACTGGTAACGGGGCACAGCACAGGGTATACTGGTAGACGAAAACCATACTATTATTGCTAAGGAGTGAATAGCATGAGCTTAAAAAATAAAACGGCTATCATAACTGGTGCAGGCAAAGGCATCGGGCGGGCCATAGCAATCTCCCTCGCTAAGGAAGGCGTGCACGTCGGCCTCGTTGCCCGAACCGCTGCTGATCTTGAGCCGCTGGGACAATTCATCACAGAACAATACGGGGTCAAAGCGATTGTGGCGATTGCCGATATTTCTGTTCAAAGCGAAGTGGAAGCTGCTTTTGCCGCCATTAACCAGGAACTGGGCGCAATCGATATTCTCATTAACAATGCAGGCATTGCCCAGTTCGGAAATCTGCTCGATATGGAGCCGGAGCAGTGGAAACGTATCGTAGACGTCAATCTCATGGGTACATATCACATGCTGCGTACCGTGCTTCCGGGCATGATCGAGCGAAGTAAAGGCGATGTGATCAACATCTCCTCCACCGCCGGAGAACGCGGCTTTGCCACAGGTTCAGCATATAATGCTTCCAAATTCGCCGTCATGGGACTGACCGAAGCTGTACTGCAAGAGGTTCGGAAGCACAACATTCGCGTCACCGCACTTACGCCAAGCACCGTTAATACAGATTTAGCCGTTAACGCAGGTCTAAAAATTGGTGAAGAAGACCGGATGATGCAACCGGAAGATGTTGCGGAACTGGCACTTGCCGCACTTAAGCTGCCCCCTCGAGTATTTGTTAAAACCGCAGGCATCTGGACAACCAACCCCCAATAACAAATTATTTAAGCCGTCTATCCCGCAAAGGTATAAGACGGCTTTTATTTATCGTTTTCATCCGTGTGAAAACAACAGCGACATGATATAATGACTGGGTGCTGGGTGCTTACCCACATAGTGTTTATAGTAAGAAAGAAGATGAACAACATCTATGATTACTGACATTATTCTGGAAGTAGTCCTACCCATTTTTGTCCTGATCGGAATCGGAATTCTGATGCAACGGGCATTTCAGCTTGACCTGTATACGCTGGCCAAGATCAACTTTTACTACATTACACCAGCTGCTGTATTCATGAGCATGTATGAATCTGAAATGTCACCCAAATTGCTGGGAACCGTCACACTGTTCTATGCAATATATGTAACCGCTCTTTATATCATTGGACGTATCACCGCCACACGCCGCAAATTTAGCCGCGGAATGAGGGCTGCGTTTTCTAATAGCCTTATCTTGGACAATTCGGGAAACTACGGACTTCCGATCAATGACCTTGTGTTTAAAGGTGACCCCTTGGCTGGCTCTGTTCAAGCCTTGATTATGTCCCTTCAAAGTCTGCTTACCTTCACCTATGGCGTCATTTCCATCCAGGGTGCAAAAACCGAAGGGTTATACCGACACGCAATCATCGGCTTTCTAAAAATGCCGGTACCCTACGCGCTGATTCTGGGGCTGCTGCTGCATGCCTTAGCCGTACCGCTGCCTGTCTTCGTGTCCCAGCCACTGGTGTATGCAGACCAATCCTTGGTAGCTATCGCGCTGCTCACGCTAGGTGCTCAAATTATCAAGTATCCGCTCCGGCTGCGCAGATTCGATGTGTATCTCAGTGTAGCACTCCGGCTGCTTGTAGCTCCAGCCATTGGAGTTCTCATTGTGTTCACTCTTGGTCTTGAGGGAATTCCCGCCCAAGCCCTTATTATCGCCTCAGGGATGCCGGTTGGTGTGAATACATCCATCCTTGCGGAGGAATATCAGAATGAACCCGATTTTGCTGCACAAACCGTGCTCTTGTCGACCATACTGAATGTTATAACCATCACAGGCTTAATTTCCTTAGCCAAGCTTGTAGCTTAATCATATTCGTTGGAGGAGATCACATGAATTTTGACTTAACTATTAACCGCACCCGTACCGCTTCCCTAAAATGGGATATCATACCGACCGTTTTCGGAGTGGATGACGCCCTTCCGATGTGGGTCGCAGATATGGATTTCGCTGCACCGCCAGCCGTTGTTCGTGCTATGCATGCCCGTGTCGAGCATGGTGTATTCGGCTATACACTTCAAACCGAAACCTACAACGAAGCGATCACCAGCTGGATGGAAAAGCGCCATAACTGGAACATTAAACCGGAATGGATTCAGTACTGCCCCGGTGTAGTTCCAGCACTGAGTCTGATCGTAGAAGCATTCACAGAGCCTGGTGATCAGGTTATCATCCAGACACCTGTATACCCTCCTTTCTACAGTGTCGTGAAAGATCATGGACGTGAGCTCGTACAGAATCCACTAATTCTGACTGAACAAGGCGATTACGTGATGGATTTCGAGGACCTCGAGCGGAGTTTATCCGGCGGACGGGTGAAAATGATCATATTGTGCAGTCCCCATAATCCGGTCGGCCGGGTATGGACCAGAGAAGAGCTGTCCCGTATAGCGTCTTTGTGTGAACAATATGACGTACTTGTCGTATCAGATGAAATCCATGCCGACCTGATCTACCAGGCAGGATCACACACGCCATTCGCCTCTCTTTCAGAAGACGCAGCAATGCGCTCCTTCATCTGTACAGCTGCGAGCAAAACATTTAATATTGCCGGATTGAACACGGCCAACATCATCATTCCGAATGATACACTCCGCCGTAGATTCGACAAAGCGCTGCAGCGCTACGCGCTCGGGTCAATTACTCCAATGGGTGCCGCTGCTACAGAAGCTGCTTACCGTGAAGGCGGAGAATGGCTGGACGCTCTCCTGTCCTATGTCCGGGGGAATATGGAGTACATTAGAGACTTTATTCAAGAACACATGCCTGAGGTGAAGGTAAAGCTACCACAAGCCACTTACCTCCTCTGGATTGATTTCCGAGGGCTCGGGATGAGTGATGAAGATTTGAACCGCTTCCTCGTTCAGAAGGCCAAGATTGGCATGAACAGAGGTGTTACTTTTGGCAAAAACGCCGAGGGCTTCATGCGTATGAATATGGCCTGTACCCGCGCTACAGCGGAAGAAGCCATGTCACGTCTGAACGCTGCGATTACACAGTGGCGTAAAGAAGCTGAATAAAACGAATATTATAGCCACAATAAAGAGGGACTCCGTTAAGGGTCCCTCTTTATTGTGTCACTGACGCTATAATCGGCTTGCAGATAAACATTTCTTAGTAATAAGAGTGATATTTTTAATGCTGAGTCAAGACCAACTAGTCGTGTCCGTACCTGATGTCAAGTCGTTTTGTTCGATGTCTCCGTACACCGTCTCGGCCCCATTTTGCTCACGTCCCGCCTGATAACCGACATCCATAATCGCACCGTTCAGCTGATGGAGATGTCCGCTTACCTCATCCATCTGTTTAAACACCTGTCTGTGCTGATATGCCTCAGGGTAAGCACTTTGCTGGTCTGGCTCATTCATTTGTTCAAACGAGGCCTTCTGATCTCCAAGAACCTGACGGTACCGCTGTGCAGTATCAGAACGAATTTCCGAGACAATGTTTTGCATTCCATAAAGCGCCATACGACAATTGACTAAATCTTGCCTCAAGGTATCCGAAGTTTCAGGTGTAATTTGGGACTGGGCGCTCTTTAGCGCTGCATCCATCTCACCTAAATCGTTTAATACAACGGCCAGCTGATCACAATTTCCGCTCTGCTGCATTTCTGTCAGTACCCTGGATACCTGGCTCAATTGGCTTGCTATCGATTGAACACTCGTCATATAAAGTCTCCCCTTTAACAAACTATGTACATATTGTTTGTTTTTAGCATGTAGAAATCGTTCTATCCTTATACATCAAGTTCACTTGTCCGTTTCACCGACGCAAAATACCCATGCCCACTAATAGAGGACATGGGTATTTATTTAAAGAGATCAACATGGGTGCACGTTCGGTGGAGGTTACGTGCATTTAATATACTTTACAAACGGAACAATTTGATTTCAATTCTAGCGCTGGACTGACCGTTATTCACCGCCTTTACAAAAAACATTCTGGACTCACTCGACAGCGTCGCAACTTTGATCGCATTTTCTACTGGCCCTGTCGAATACTATACACATAGCCTCATTTATCAACCTCCTTTTCTTGATAATCTATCTTATGCCGTCATAGAAAAACGGTCTGGATATATTACCATCACTATCAAAAAAAAGGCTTTATGTCGATAGATTCGTTAGACTTGGAAAATGGATCTATTGGAATGAAGACTAAATAACCGATATAATCGTTATTAGATATTAAATGCTTGAAAGTAGGTAGGCAGAAAACGATATGGCAAAAGTGAAACGCAAAAAATCGACAACTATCATTATCATTACGATATTGCTAGCCATTATATATATGCAGCTGTCAACGTCCATTCCTGATATTTTGCCGGATTTGGATAAAGAAGACGGTCCTCCGGTTACCGATCTCCATCCTGTTGTGCTTGAGCAGAAGAATAAACTTGTCGCAAAGGCAAGGGAGATTGGAATAAAAATTATCATTACAGATGGTTACCGAAGTGACGAAGAGCAGAACCGTTTATACAAGCAAGGACGAAGCACGAACGGTGACATCGTTACCAACGCGCAGGCCGGTGAGTCTATGCATAATTACGGCCTTGCTATCGATTTTGCCCTCCAATTGAAGGATGGGAGTGTCATCTGGGATATGGAGTATGACGGTAACGGAAACGGTAAATCCGACTGGATGGAGGTCGTGGCGATTGCCAAAGATCTTGGTTTCCAGTGGGGTGGCGATTGGACCAACTTCCCGGATTATCCTCATCTCCAGATGGATTTCGGCCTTACCATACGCGACCTGAAGCGCGGAAAACGCCCTCCGGTGGACGCACATGAATATTTGGAGGCGTCGAAGTGATCATAAATTTCATATAAACAAAAGCCGCAGATCACTATTGATCTGCGGCTTCTTCCTTTCCCCTACTTACACGGCTCTAGTTTTCTTTTTGTTGTAAATATCGAACGCTACAGCTGCCAAAAGGACCAGACCTTTAATGCCCTGCTGCCAGTCAATCCCAAGGCCCACGAGTGACATACCGTTGTTCAGAACACCCATGACCAAACCACCGATGATGGCGCCGAATACGGTACCGATACCGCCGGTTGCCGATGCACCGCCGATGAAAGCAGCTGCGATTGCATCAAGCTCGAAGTTCGTACCGGCTCTTGGTGTAGCTGCGTTCAGGCGGGCTGCAAAGATCAGACCAGAGATTGCTGCGAGCACGCCCATGTTAACGAATACCCAGAACGTCACCTTTTTCGTTTTGACACCGGACAGTGCTGCTGCTTTTTCATTGCCCCCGAGTGCATACACATGGCGTCCCATAACCGTTTTGTTCATAACGAAGGAGTAAACGACGATCAGAACGAACAGCAGAAGCAGAATGTTAGGAATCCCTTCATAACTTGCGAGCATAAAAGTGAAGGCGTTAATCACTGCCGCTACAAGCACAACCTTCAAGGTAAACAAACCGTTCGAAATGACATCAAAATTGTATTTCTTTTGAGATTTACGGTCACGAAGCTCATTCATGATGTAGATTACTGTAAGTACAATACCTGCCAATATAGCCACCAGATTCAATCCAGTACTTCCGAAGTCGGGAATAAACCCGGAACTGATCTTCTGGAAGCCTGCAGGGAACGGTGCAATCGACTGTCCTTCCAGCACGATCATCGTAAGTCCGCGGAACAGTAGCATACCTGCCAGCGTTACGATAAAGGCCGGTATTCTAACATAGGCCACCCAGAACCCCTGCCATGCACCGATCAATCCTCCAACAATCAACGAAGCGATCACAGCTACGACCGGATGAAGCTGCATGTCCACCATCATAATGGCGGAAACTGCACCGACAAACGCCGCTACCGATCCGACGGACAAATCGATGTGCCCGGTGATTATAACGAGCACCATTCCGATCGCGAGCACGAGAATGTAGCTGTTTTGCAAAATAAGGTTCGTAATGTTGATCGGCTGCAGCAGAAGCCCGCCTGTCAGGATCTCGAATAAAATCATAATAAATACTAAGGCTACAATCATTCCGTACTGACGGATATTGTTCTTAAACATTTTAACCAACGTTTCCACGCTGAACCCCTCCTGTCTTGGTCATGTATCTCATGAGCGTCTCCTGTGAGGCATCTTCCTTGTTTACTTCTCCCGTGATCCGTCCTGCGTTCATGACGTAGATCCGGTCACAAATTCCGAGAATTTCCGGAAGCTCCGAAGAGATAACCAGCACACCCTTGCCCTCATCAGCCAACTGGTTGATGATCGTATATATTTCGTATTTAGCGCCGACGTCAATACCCCGTGTAGGTTCATCGAGAATCAATATATCCGGCTCGGAGAAAATCCATTTACTCAGGACAACCTTCTGCTGGTTACCGCCGCTCAGATTACCCGTTTTTTGCAAAATGTTCGGTGTCTTGATCTTCAGCTTCTTCCGCATATCCTCAGCCACCAATATTTCCTGCTTATCGTCAATGACCGTGTTGCGGGTCAGCTTCGGCAGTCCTGTCAGGGAAATGTTGCGTTTGATATCATCGATCAGGATGAGTCCGTAATCTTTCCGATCCTCCGTCACATAAGCAAAACCGTTGTCAATCGCCTGTGTGACTGTGTTATTCTGAATTTCCTTACCGTTCTTGCGAAGTGTACCGGTGATATTGCGGCCATATGATTTTCCGAAAATACTCATCGCAAGCTCCGTGCGGCCCGCTCCCATCAGTCCTGCAATACCTACAATCTCGCCGCGCCGGATATTCAGGTTGATATGATCAAGCACCTTACGGTCAGCGTGGTGCTCATGATAAATCGTCCAATCCTTGACTTCCAGGATCGTCTCCCCAATATTCGACTCATGCTCCGGATAACGGTTCGTCAGGTCACGTCCAACCATACCGCTGATAATCCGGTCCTCATTCACTTGTCCGCCCTTCATATCAAGGGTCTCGATCGTTTTACCGTCACGCAAAATCGTAATGGAATCCGATACCTTTGATACCTCGTTCAGTTTGTGGGAGATAAGGATACAGGAGATTCCCTGCTTTTTGAATTCAAGCATAAGGTCCAGCAGATTCTCACTATCATCTTCGTTTAGCGCCGCAGTCGGCTCGTCCAGGATAAGAAGTTTCACTTTCTTTGATAGCGCTTTCGCAATTTCGACCAGCTGTTGTTTACCAACACCGATATTTTCAACCTTCGTATTCGGATTCTCTGTAAGTCCTACTTTTTCAAGCAATTCCTTCGTACCGTTAATCGTCTCGTTCCAATCTATGATTCCTTTATGTGCCCGTTCGTTCCCAAGAAAAATATTTTCCGCAATCGACAAGAATGGAATCAAAGCCAACTCCTGGTGAATAATAACGATGCCGAGCTCTTCACTCTGCTTAATATTTTTAAATTCACAAACCTTGCCTTTAAAAAGAATGTCTCCCTCATAACTTCCATGCGTATAAACGCCGCTAAGCACCTTCATCAATGTGGATTTACCGGCACCGTTCTCTCCGCACAGCGCATGTATTTCGCCTTCCCGGACTTTTAGATTGACATTGTCCAACGCTTTAACACCGGGAAACGTTTTCGTAATGTTCTTCATTTCCAGAATGTATTCTGACACGATGGTTCACCGTCCTTTGGTTTCGATAGTAAGCGTGGCGCTATTTTATTCCGATTTCTTCTTTCGTATAGTAATCCGCCTTCACGATTTCTTCCTCGACGTTGGAAGCGTCTACAGAAACCGGATCGAGCAGATAAGCGGGAACGACCTTAAGTCCGTTGTCGTAAGACTCTGTATCGTTTACCTCTGCCTCTTTCCCTTGCAAAATACTCTCTGCCATCTTAACGGCCTGCTCTGCAAGTTTTCGTGTGTCTTTGAACACGGTCTGTGTCTGTTCACCGGCTACAATCGATTTAATGGACGCTAGCTCGGCATCCTGTCCGGTAATGATCGGCATTGCTTTTTTGGCAGAACCATAACCGACACCCTTGAGTGATGAAATGACCCCGATGCTTATTCCATCGTATGGAGACAGCACCGCATCCAGCTGTTCGCGGGAATAGTTAGCACTGATTAGGTTATCCATCCGTGCCTGGGCAAGTGCTCCGTCCCAGCGGAGGGTCGCGATTTGAGCCATCGTCGTCTGCCCGCTTCGAACAACGAGCTTGCCGGATTCGATATACGGCTTCAAGATGGACATCGCTCCGTCATAGAAAAAGTATGCGTTGTTATCATCAGGTGAACCGCCGAAGAGCTCAATGTTATACGGCCCTTTTCCGTCTTTAAGTCCGAGCTTTTCTTCAATGTAGGAAGCTTGCTGTACTCCAACTTGGAAGTTATCAAAGGTTGCGTAATAGCTTAAGTATTCCGTGTTCCGGATCAGACGGTCATAAGCAATGACCTCAATGTCTTGATCGTGAGCCTTCTTGATTACATCGGTCAGGGTGTTACCGTCGATCGGAGCGATGACAATAACGTCTACCCCCTTAGTGATCATGTTCTCGATTTGGGAAATCTGGTTCTCAATAACGTCCTCTGCAAACTGCAGATCCGTTTTATATCCTTTTTGTTCGAATAAACGCGCCATGTTCTGACCGTCAGCTACCCAACGTTCCGACGATTTGGTCGGCATCGCGAGGCCTACATAGCCTTTATCTTTATTGCCGGTTCCGGTTTCAGCCAGGTTACAGGCGGTCAGGGCCATCATCATGGTGAGTATAAGAAACCCTAACATTCCTCTTTTCATCGGTTCTTCCCCTTTCCGATTCTTAAGTGGAGAGCGCTTTCAATAGGTCAATGATGCGTAAGCCTCTCTGTACACAAAATGATATCACTCAGGTCAGGGATGGGTCTTTTCACGTATACAACCTTTTTTATAAAATTCAGACTATTCTTCATAAATCGACATGATTTCATACAAAAAGACGCCCCGAGGTAAATTCGGGACGTCATATTAGAAACGATATTACTCTTATAACCAAGTCTATCTGTCGCCCTGCTCCTCTTGGAACGCGGCTCCCTTTCGGTAACGGTTAGGCGAAACGCCCATGACCTTTTTAAAGGCTGTACTGAAATAATGCTGAGTGTCATAACCGACCTTCTCTGCAATTTCGTGGATGGTCAGATCCGTTGAATTCAGCAGCTGAATCGCTTTGCGGATCCTTGTCTGTGTAATGAAGGTAACAAATGAAGTGCCAAGCTCCTTCTTCAGCATTCGGCTTAAGTAGACTGGAGACACTTGAAGTGAAGCCGCAAATGAATCCAGCGTCAGACCAGGAGCTGCGTATTGATCATGAATAAGCTGTCTTGCCCTCCGTACGAGTGGAGACAGTTGCGCCTCCCGGAACACCGCCTCCCGGCATGACTCGTACACCACAGGAATACTGGAAACCCCTTCTGCTACCGCTTCGAAATGCACATTCACGCTAAGCTTCAAATACTGCTGCACCGCACGCTCTATACCGGTAACTGCTTCTACAGGCAACTCATCCCATAAGCATACGCTAATTAATCCAAGCGAATCTCTGAACTGAATATGAGGTATCGGACGAATCAGCTCGGACACAATATTTTCTATCGCAAAAAGATATAGCTGTCTATCATTTTCTTTCATCAGCGGCTGATTTACGGTCGTCTCAGGCCAGCGTACAACACCGAAATGGGCCGGTGACTTTGACGGCAGGTCCAGAAATTCAAGCTGCTCCATAATCTCGTCCTCTTCAAACTGTCCGCCGATCCATTCCAGACAGAAACGTTCCCTCAGCAACGGGATATTTTTTTGGATTTGTTCTGATGCAAGCTTCAAGTATTCGCTCTGAATATGCAGTGCATCCAGCTCGTTACGCACATTCCGGAGCACTTCATGCAAGTGTGCCGCATTCACTGGCTTCAGGATATAATCTTTCACACCAAGCCGGATTGCTTCCTGTGCATAAGCGAACTCATCATGTCCGGTAATAATGACAAACCGACAGTCTAGACCTTCCTCCCTAAGCTGCTTCATCAAAGTGATGCCGTTCATAATCGGCATATTCATATCGACGAGCAAAATATCAATATGCTCTAGCAGAGCGATTTCCAGTGCCTCCTCACCATCCTCCGCTTCCCCGGCCACTTCCATCCCAAGGCTTTCCCAATCAACCACATCACGTATTCCTTCGCGAATAATAGGTTCGTCGTCCGCAATGAGGACCCGATATTTTGTTCTCATGATGATTGATCCTCCTTTACAGGAGCCGGCGGCAAGGTGTGCAGCAGCGGATGCTTGATGTACACTGTCGTTCCCTCTCCTTCTGTGCTTTCTAACGTAATGCCGTATTGCTCTCCAAAGGTTAGCTTGATCCGTGCCTGGACATTCAACATTCCATAACTTCGCCCTGATCGTTCGTTCTCGGCAGAGTTCTCTTCTATAGCGGCAAAAGGATCCTCCAGCTTGCGGCGCAACTGCTCAAGGGTTTCCGGCGGCATACCGGCACCATTGTCTATTACCATCAGCAGTAGACATCCTTTATCTACCTCCGCCTTGATCTCAATGCTCCCCGGGCCTCTGCGAGCTTTAATGCCATGATAGATAGCATTCTCTACGATAGGCTGCAGAAGCAACTTCAAAACATAGAGATCTTCAACTTCAGGAACCGTTGCCAAAGAGTACTGCAACCTGTCGCGATACCTTGTCTTCTGGATTTGCATATAACTTGATATATGAACAAATTCATCCTTGATCGGAATGATATCCTCGCCCTTGCTAAGGCCGATTCGAAACAGCCGTGATAGCGCCTCCACCATGTCCGACACATCCTCAGCACCTTTTTTCTTAGCCATCCAATGGATCGTATCCAACGTGTTGTACAGAAAATGCGGTTTGATATGCGCCTGCAGGCTCCTCAGTTCAGCCTCCCGCTTCTGTCGTTCCTTCAGCTCAGTAAGTCTCATCAGATTGCGGATCTGCCTCAGCATCCGATTAAAACTACGTCCGAGCATCCCGACCTCATCCTGCCGATTGCCCCAATACCGAATCGTCAAATCGCCGGACTCGGCCTTCTGCATGAAGGACGTCAGCTGCCGGATCGGCCTTGAAATGGATTGAGAAAGTGTATAGGAAGCCGTTACACCGAACAGACAGACGAGAAACAGAAAGCTGATAACATAAAAGCGAATTTCTCTTACCTCAAGAGCTGATTCACTCGTTGGGAACACGCCCACCGTTCTCCAACCAGTAAAGGGGGAGATACTGTGAATAAATTGAAGTTCCTGGCCTTCCACCTTCCGAGTAAAGCTTCCGCTATCCTGCCCTCCGAACCAGGAAACCGGAAGTTCCTCCACATAGGTCTTGTTCGGCCTGTATATATTGCCTCCGTTCGCTTCCGTCACCATCAGGTAGCCATTTTTGCCAAGCGAGACATCTCTTACAGCCTGGGATACAGTACGGAGCTTTAAATCGATCAGAACTACCCCCATCGTCTCCCGGGTATTAGGGTCCACAAAGGATCGAACAACGGTTACCAGTTCCTGTGATGTAAAATGAACATGTGTCGTCACATTCCGCTCAGACGGATGACCGAGCACTGTAAATAAACCCTCACGTTTTACCGCTTCTTTGTACCAGACTTCCTCCGTCAAACTTCTCTTGGACCTTGCATACATTTCATTGCTGATGTAATCTCCATTATTGTTGACGACCAAAATGGCGGCTATTTCCGGGTAAAGAGTCGTAAAACCTTGTAAAAACTGCCGGATATCATATAGCTCACCAACATTTCCATCTTTAACGTGAGTTCGGCCAGGCGAGATCTCCCGATTCTCGCGGCTTGAAATATCGCCATCCAGAAATTTTTGAACACCATTATCAAATCCAATGAGATATGTTATATTTTGCAAATTCTCCATGTCGTTATCGAGAGTCTGGTTCACTTTCCCGATCAGCTGCAGTGTATTTGCCGTCACCTGCCGGTCTACAATCAAATTCACCGTCCAGTTCACTAGCATTCCAAGGCCGATAGAAGGCAAAATGCTGATCAGCAGAAACAGAATAATAAGCTGATACCGCAATGGCTGATCGCCAAGCCGGAAAAATTTCCGCCGATTCCATGGAAGCTGCCATCCCTTAGAGTCGCTATTTCGCATAATAATTGTTCACATTCTCTTGCGTAACGATGGATAGCCCCGTATCTACTCTCGCTGGCAGCGGTGACACATCATTTCCGAGAGTGGGAGCCGGTACAGTCAGACCATGATGGAGATGGAACAAATACTGCAGTGACCAGTAGCCCATATTCCACGTCCCCTGAGCAACGGATGCTGTAATCGTACCATCCGATATGTGGTCCAGTGTGCTCTTATTTGTGTCAAATGCTATGATTCGAATATCGCCTGCCCGATTTAGATTCTGTACGGCTTCTGCTGCACCTGGGCCGCCAACAGAATCAGTGACAAAAATACCGTCCAGATCAGGCACCCGCTTCAGCATCTCATTAGCAGCATCCCGTGATGCGACAGCATCCTGTTTGCCATCCTCCAGCGACACAACTGACATGGCCGGATATCGAGAAGTGATGGTCTCCCGGAATCCACGGGTACGGTCATCATGGTTCTGCTGACCAGGTGCGGTGATGATGCCCACTTTGCCGGTGCGGCCCATAACTTGCGCCATCTTGTCAGCAGCGAGAACCCCTGCGTTATAGTTGTCTGTTCCTAAGAAAGAGTATGCCTTGCTTCCGGGTGCATCCGCATCGAACAGTACGACAGGAATACCCGCCTCTACCGCTTTATTGATCGTCGGGGTCAGTGATTTCGGATCTTTGGCAGACAGCGCGATGCCAGCAGGCTTTTTGGCGATAACCTGCTCGAGTACAGTGATTTGCTCCTCTATGTCATTTCGTGTAGCTCCACGGTAATCTACCGATACCCCCAGGGCATCGCCCCCGTCCTCATATCCTTTCAGTACACTCCTCCAATATTCCATACCAGATTCAAATGTAACCATCACATAATTCTCACCGATGCTGCCGCGGAGGCCACCATCCTGCCAATTGGCAGCTTGATCATTTTGCGGTCTGAACCCGAAGACATATACTAAAAAAGCTACGATCAGCGCAGCATACACAAGCATCATCTTCTTCAACGTTTGCGCCCCCTCGTTTTCGATCCAACAATGTAATCGCATTCATAACACATTATGTAATATAACGCATCATGTCCAAACAATCCAACCCGGCGGATGGCAAGGTGATGACACTGCGTCTAATAACAACTGAAAAAGAAGGGAACATCGCCCCCTCCTCTTGAAGATTCTATCTTTTGGCCCTTTTGGACCTTTAAGCCGTAATTCCGAACATATATAAATTCACAACCTGATGAGCCAGGTCTACAGGCGTACATATGCCAGTCAACAGCTGTTGCAGGGTCAACCGCTCAATCGTTCCTACAAGGCATTCTGCTATGATGGTCATATTGGCCTCTTGCTGAAAATACCCGTCCTTTTGCTCAGCCTTCAAGTTCTGTTCGATCATAGCTGTAAGTTCTTTCTTGACCTCACTGGCTTCCTGTCCGATAAAAAAACCGATCTGGGTCAAGTCCGGATCTCTCTCCAGAAATTCAAACAGACTACTCAGGACTGCTGTAATCCGACCCGGCACATCTCCACGGCTGATCCCGGCTTCCAAGCGGCCGTCTGCAATAAGTTCCTTCAACTGAGAGCGGAATTTCAACATCAGTTCGTTAAATACAGCTTCTTTACTATCGAAATACAGGTAGAATGACGGCTGGGTCAGTCCTGCCTGGGAAACAATGGTGCTGATTTTTGTCTTATGATAACCAGACCGCGCAAACTCATTGGCGGCAACCGTAAGCAATCTTGCTCTACTTTCTTGTCCATTTGCACCCTTTTTTCTCAAAGCTATCGAACCTCCGTCTCTATCTGGATGTGTACTCATTATACTCCATGCACCATATGCTTGCTAGAATGAAAGAATGCAGTCAGCCAAAATATAGCGTGCATCCGTCAATTACCTATTCCATAAAAGGAATGACCGCAGCTTTGCCATTAGAATCTTGAAGCAAGTACTGATCCCTGGCTATATACCTTCTTTCAAGTCTTTGTTCCCTGAACTGCTGCTCCATATCAGATCGGGGGGCATCGTTCAAATATTCGTTGTCATCCGAAGCATCTGGCTTGATCCTAAGATTCATCTGCTTATCGTACCGCTCATACTGTAACTCGGACTCTCTTAATTCCGTCGGTAGCCAGCGGGCCTCCATAATTTTTTGAAAGCTGCCGTCTGTACTCCTAAAGTAGGATAAGAATAGAGAGTACCCTTTTAAATCCAATTGTATATTTTCAAAGTCAGGTCCCATGATGTTATGTACAACATGATTTCCTAGATGCTGATTGACCGTTGCAGGAAGTGTCTCTGTTACATCATAAACCGCCAAAAACTGATAACTGTCCGTACTGGAACCGTATATTTCAAACTGATTAACGTCGGTAAGCTGCTTCAGTATCCGCTTGCTGGCGGTTTCGATCGCTCCATGACTCAGCAATACGCTCCCATTCATGCTGATTAACGTAGGTTTTCCAAGAAAGTTGATACGCTCGTCCTCCGTTAGCCAGGGTCTTGCCGACCTTTCTTGTTTTTTCACATTTTCGTCCGGTAGGTTCTCTTCTACAGCCTCCATTACCCGTTTAGCGGTTGAGCTATTATCAAAATAAACTGTTACCATTCCAACTACCAGAACAAACAAAATTATCACACCAGCTTTTTTAATCATTTGTTGATCCTTTCTTATGAACAAGTAACTCCCTATATTACCATTATATGTATTCCTGAAGTCTTGAACAGTATTTCATATCCAGTTTTTCGACAACTTTAATTCTTATCCCCTGCTTTACAATGGAACCAGAACCATTTAACGTTAAGTTCATACGTAATATGCAAACAGCTTTATGAGGGAGAGAAAGCTTATGAATGAATCTGCACAAAAAATTCTGATCGTCACAGCCGTTGCCGCAGAGAGTGAGGCCGTGCTCCGCGGTCTGGCTGGCGACGACCGTTATGAGGTCATTGCGGCGGGAGTCGGTCCTGCGGCTGCAGCATCGAGTACAGCTAAAGCTCTGGCGACAGGCCATTATAAATTAGTGATCAGTGCCGGTATTGGTGGCGGATTTCCTGGACAGGCCCCTGTCGGATCTCTGGTGGTCGCAAGTGATATCATCGCCGCAGATCTCGGCTCCGAGACACCTGATGGATTTCTCAGCGTGGACAAACTCGGTTTCGGATCAGCTTATATTCAGGCGCCATCCAAACTCGCGGTTCAGCTGACCGAAGCGCTGCAAGCAGCCGGTCTGATAGCAGCATGCGGTCCAATTCTCAGCGTATCGACCACAACCGGTACAAAAGCAACGGCTGAAGCACTAACTACCCGCGTTCCTGGTGCGGTTGCCGAGGCTATGGAGGGATTCGGAGTGGCTCAAGCCGCACAGGATTTCGGACTACCTGTACTAGAGATCCGCGCAATCTCCAACGCTGTAGGTCCGCGTGACCGGGATGCCTGGAAGATCCCTCAAGCGCTGCAGGCGCTGGAAGCTGCAATCTCACAACTATCGGAGGTGCTGACATGAAAATTGCGTTTTCACCGTGTCCAAATGACACTTTTGTATTTCACGCCTGGGTACATAACCTGATTCCCGGCGCCCCTGAGCTGGAAGTGTCTTATGCAGACATCCATATCACGAACCATTGGGCCGCGGATACAGGTTCCAATGACCATGACGTCCTAAAAATATCGTATGCTGCTCTGCCATGGGTGCTCGATGAGTATGCGCTGATCCCTTGCGGGGGCGCACTTGGACGCGGCTGCGGCCCGCTCCTGCTGACAGGCGGAGCCGCGAACGCCACAGACTCAGCCTCTGAAGCAGCTGATCCGGCATTCCTGTCCGGACGAAAAGTTGCCGTTCCAAGCGAACGCTCCACCGCTTACTTGTTGTTCCGGCTGTGGGCCGCACAGAACGTTCCAGGCGGAATCGGTGAAATTATCGTCATGCCATTTGACAGGATCATGCCTGCCGTTCGCGATGGGGAAGTTGATGCGGGGCTTGTTATTCATGAAGCCCGCTTTACCTATCCTTCTTATGGTCTGAATCTGATGACGGATCTCGGAAGCTGGTGGGAGTCTGACACCGGTCTTCCCATTCCGCTCGGCGCCATCATTGCACGTCGTTCGCTTGATCTTGATCAGATTGCGGCATGGACACGTGCCTCGGTGGAATACGCCTGGGCCCATCCCGAAGCTTCCCGTGACTATGTTCTGGATCATGCACAAGAGATGGAGACGGCAGTGGCAGAGGCGCATATTGGATTGTATGTAAATCCATTTACTGCGAACCTCGGGGAAGATGGATATGCCGCTGTATCCGCACTGTTAAGCCGTGCGGCAGACGAAGGGCTTGTTCCAAGAATAGATCCTGCCAAGCTGCGCTAAAGCAATAATACAAAGAGGAACGCCGAAGTTCATCATGAACTCTTGCGTTCCTCTTTGTTGTTCCCAGCGCAGCCGATGTTTCAGGGCTTTTCCTCACCATTTGTTTCTCCGTTCTCTGATCATCCTTCATTCTCTATAAAATCGCTAAGCTGCCGATATATCCCTACAATATCATCCATGGGCATCCGGACCAGGCCACTGGATGAAGGAGCGACAAACTCATGCACCTCTTTCACAACAGGTTCAGTCTGAAAGCCCCAATGGGCCTGTGATCTCCGGCTAAATTCCGTATAGACCCCCTTACCAACAAAACACGCAATTCTCGGTCGGTACTGCTCAAGCTTGGCCCGCAGTATTTCACGTCCCTGCTCATATTCATCCCGTGTAATATCCTCAGCTCCCCGGGTTGGCCTGGCTACAATATTCGTAAAACCGTATCCAAGCTTCAACAGTTCCCCATCCTCAGAGGCGTCATACAGACGAGCGGTAAGACCCGACCGGTGCAAAATACGCCAAAAATTGTTACGTGGATTCGCATAATGATGACCCACTTCACCAGAGCGCAGGCTTGGATTGAAGCCAATGAAGAGAACCGATAGTCCGTAATCCAGATGATCCATAACCTCGTCCACTCACTCTACCTCCTTATGCCAGGCTTCCTGCAGAATACTGCGGAACAAACGATCCAATTCTTCATCTGAAACACGGTCAAGGCTGGAGCTCTGCATACGCTGAGCAACAGCTTCATAATACTTGATTTGCTTCTCCAAATAATTATTGATTAACGGAAGACGCGGCTCAAGTGTAAGTTCTTCACCTGACTTCTTCCGCTGAATCAGCTGATAGATTTCACTGTAAAGTTCACTATCACGCGGTATTAAACTCTCCACCAGATTCTCGAATTGAATCGGCGGCATACTATCGTATTTCTCAATCCAGAGACAGGCAAGAATCGGGCGAAGCACGTAGAAATATTTTTTAATCTTCACCTGTTCCCCTTGCAGATAATCGCGATAGTTTCCCTTGGCCATGTTAAGATAATGGTACAGACAAGATTTTGGCGAAAAGGTCAGCGGAGACAACCCTCGAATCTGCTCTGCGGCGGATGTATGTTCCAGGTATTGTATAGGTGACTCAAGCCATTCCAGCAGGGGCGGGTTGGATTTACGGAATAAATTTAGAGCCTTCTTCAGGTCCCACCCGTTAATATCCAGTCTGTCACTAATCGGCCGCTCGATTACATCTCTCTTCTCAAATATAGATAAATACCAATCAACGGGTCTTACATATAGAAACCGTACGTCGTAATCACTATCGGGGGAAGAAAATCCCCATGATCGGCTTCCAGACTCACAGGCATAAAGGATGATTATCTCTTCCTCATGCTCTATATTCCGCAGCTGCTCTGTGATGACAGCATTCATGTCGTTCATCCTTTAAACCCTCCTTACGTTCTACGTGGAAGCAGATCCACTGCTGTTAACCCTTTTTTGAATCGCATGTACCCCCATAACGACGGCAATCAATTCCCAATCGTCTAGGTGATGACTATCGTTCTTCAGGTGGTAAGCTCCGGATTGCAGCCATCCACTGATACGATGAAACATGGCAACGCAGCGTCCGCCCTCACCCTGGATCTCGTATTCCTTGGAGAACGCCGGGGACGTAATTTCATAAATACCTCTTTCACCGGCATCGTACTCATATTTCTTGGAGAAAAAGCTCATCCGCATTCGCAGCACACCGAGTTCATATTCATTACGATCACACACTTCCCATTTATTCGAGAAAAAACGGAACGAACCGCTGTAAACCTTCATTCCGGTCTCATCATACACATCCAGAGAGGAACCGAAAGAGCTTTTCAAATCTACAGTTCCAACGATCTCTCCCGCTTCATTCATCACGCTCGTTTCACCTGAATTAAAAAAGTTATCTTTAAAAAATAATCCCATCTTGATCTTTCTCCTTTCTTATAATTTTATCTTCATTATACGTTACAGTATAAAACTTTCCATCCTGCGTGCCTTAGCCCGCATGTTGGATGAGTCTGCCTTCTTCAGGCTTATGGAGATTGATGGCAAGTATCGATGGGCAGCTGTATGGAAGTGTAATCGTTGAGGCAAAGTAACAATCCACACCTTATCTGTATGACTTTACCATCCTATGATTTGACACAATAAAAACGCTGGTGCCACTTGGACATCAGCGTTTTTTTATAACAATCTATACATTCATCTCAGATTTCATGTTCAACACATCAGGTATCGCTATCGGTCTTCCTTGTTCCAATCGAGACTGTTCCGCGGCGAAAGCCATCAGATGGCTTTGCAGGGAAGCGCCGGCCGAAGTCAGCCCAGCTGCCTGACTTTCGCTGCCAAATTGACGAACATCCTTCAAGAAAGAACTGATCATACGTACATCACCGCCCCCATGACCGTCCCCTCCAGTATTACAGTGAAAGTCGATCTCTTCTCCTGTTGAATAACGGTATAAAGTGAAGGCGCCTGTTTCCATGTCACCTCGAATTTCTCCGTGTGTGCCCATGATCTGTACCTTTCGCCCTTCTTTATCCGTAAAGCCTGACATGACAAAAGCCGCATTTGCTCCGCTTGCAAACTCCATATTTACAACTTGATGGTCAACCACATTATTATCGCAACGGTACACACATCGCCCAAACGGTCCTTCTCTAAGCGCTCTTAGTATTCCCTCGTGTGATAGATCCTCTGTCATATAGCGAGCCCACGGATGTTCCGGTGGCTGAATGTACAATTTTAGTGCAGAGAAAGGACAGGTTTTCTCCACCTCGCAACCGTTGATACAGCGATCTGCTGAGCCCTCCGGCGCGTTCTCTTCCTTAAAATGAAGCAGTGATCCAAAAGAGCTTACCCTCATGCATCTCTCTCCCATGAGCCAGGAGATGATATCAAGATCATGGCATGATTTCGCCAAAATCATCGGACTGGTCTCGTTCGAATCCCGCCAATTGCCGCGCACATAACTATGTGTCATATGCCGGTATCCGACGTTCTCTGACAGCTGAATGGATGCGATTTTGCCGACTTCACCTGCTTCAATACAGTTTTTGATCCGGTCCCAAAATAACGAATACCGCAATACATGACTTACAATCAACAGTCTGCCATGCTCTTCTGCTGCTTTCACAAGAGAAATACACTCTTCTCTGTCGGGAGACATCGGCTTTTCGAGTAGAACATGGTATCCAAGCTTTAACGCCTTTAATGCCGGGATGTAATGCAAACGGTCAAGTGTACTGATGATCATGACATCGGCGATTCGTCCTTGATCGAAAGCCTGCTCCCACGAATCGTATGCATATTCTTCCGAAATTCCATGAATTGCTGCAAAATGGTTTCTGCGCCCATCATCAGGCTCTGCAACAGCTACGATTTTAAGTTCATTGGGATATTTTTCGGCGTAAGGCCCGTATATGTAACGTCCTCTACTGCCGGCTCCTAACAAAACAGCTGTTATAGTCTTCAATGTTACCCCTCCTAATGTCCAGCTTATGACCTGATTGTACTTGGGCGGACAAGGAGCTTAAAGAGATTATTACTTACTTTCGTATACATTTATTGACTTTGGGGCTTTCGATTTTTCCGACCTGCCCCTGCTTCGGTACTCCTGGGGTGTCGTTTCGTTCTGCTTTTTAAAAAAACGGATAAACGCAAGCGCGGAATTGTAACCAAGCGACAGCGCAATCTCATTCACCTTCATGCTGCTGCCCAGCAGTAACTCCTTCGCTTTTAGATTTCTGTAGTCATTGATATAATCGGATATCCCGGTTCCCGTCATTTGTTTATACAATCTTGAAAAATATGACGGATTCAGGCCGACATGATCCGCAATCGCGTTAAGTGATATGTCTGTGGAAATATGCGTTTCAATATAACGATGCGCCTTCTGTACGAGTTCGGCTGGCAGAAGCTCCCCTTGCTCAGCGATCCAATCAAACAGGGAAACTGCGATTTCGCAAAAGTATTCCTTCAAGATAACCCAAGAATCTGGTTCTCCATATTGAAACAACGGCGACAAATCGTGCTCGGTATTCAAATATTCCTTCAGTTCAGCGCTTTTATTAATATAAGCCAAAAATACAGCCGATAGAGAGTGGTACAGTTCCTTTTTCCTTTCATTAGGAAAACTCTCGTCGTTCCACAATTTCGTTAAATCGTGGTATATGTTAAAAAATTCGTCACGGTGATTGTTTTCAAGACATTTTCCAAGAAGCTGCATCCGGTTTAGATAGAAATAGTCATTCTGTTGGTTACAAGCTGTCTCACTGTTCCGGAAATCTGAATCTGTCAATATCACCTCGCTTGTTAAACCTAAACCATGGATGAAATTATATTTCAGCATATGATAACGGTCCGAAACGTCGTTCCAGGCTACCGGTTCGCTGCTGAGAACGAAAGATACAGACAAATGAAGCAGCCTCCTGCAAGCTAGCTGAATTCTCTCCAGTCTACCGCTTACTTCTACATAGGTTTTTCTCCAGTCGTGAGAGTTTGGCGGTGTGTGTGTCAGACTGTCTGTCCCAGGCTGGATGAACCAGACGATTTTGCCCTGATCATACACATAAGAGTACACGCGAACATGGTCAACCAATAATTCATCGGCAATGTTTTGCAACGCGTAAATGAACAAGGCTTTATCCAGTGGCGTTAACACATCCTTCCATGTATCCACTCTGCCAAGAAGCAGCATGACGGGTAAATGAGCCTGCATCGATATGCTGATGTCCTGGAAATGCCGAATTAATTGGGCGTCTGTCACCTGCTTGCCCTGAAGTATGGCCCCGATATACTCCCTTTGAAGTGATGGCATAGCCCGACGCATGCGTTCATTAGCCCTTTCAATCATCTCCCTTTGCTCGTTCTCTTCGTTCAGCTCCTCTATAGCTCTTTCTACTGAAGCTATAATTTTATCGTCGCTTTCAATCTTCAATATATATTCGAACCCACCATATTTGATCGCGCTCTGTACATAATGAAAATCGTTATAACCTGTAAGAAATATGACCTTGCACTTCGGCCAGCGGGCTTTAATGCTCTGCAGAAGACCAATACCTTCAAGTCCCGGCATTTTTATATCGGAAATGACAATATCAATCTGATGTTTTTCCAGCACTTCAAGTGCGCCCTCACCTGAATACGCTTTCAGTATATCCAACTTCAGATGTTCTGTCTGCTCGAACAGCTCAAACAGACCATCCACAATAATGGGGAGATCATCTACAATGAGCAGTCGGTACATTCCAATCCCTCCTCTAGGTGCTATTCATATGAATCCCTACTTTTAATCCTCCCAGCACTGATCGTTCAATCGTGATCCCGTAATGAGAGCCATAACGAAGCTGAATTCTGCGATGTACGTTGACAAGACCTGTTGTCTCTTCCATACGATCATCCGCAGATCGCTTTAACCTCATGTTCAGGTTATCAATGACTTCATCCGTAATACCCTGGCCGTTGTCCTCCACATAGAATACAACTTCCTCCTCGTTCTGTTCACAGTATATCAGAAGTTCTCCGTTCGTCAGCATATTTCCAAATACATGCTTGTAGGCGTTCTCAATAATCGGCTGAAGAACAAGCCTTGGAACCATAATTTCTGGTGCTTCATCTTTAAATGTGACACGGATGCGATCCCCATAACATACTGTTTGCATATCAACATAAGTACGGGAATGTTTAACCTCAAGCGAAAGCGGGATCTCATCTTCATCATTACGGGTTATAAAATGAAAATATTCACCGATGTAAAGACAAAATTGATACGCTTTATCCTTATCCTCAGATTTGATTAGCCTGCATAATACAAAAAAACAGTTGTACAAAAAATGAGGATTGATTTGCGATTGCAGCCGTTTAAGTTCCGAGCGCTGATTGCGGATTTGCTGCTCATAATTTTCCTCGATCAACGTCTTCAAATATTGGATCGTGTTGTTAAAAGCCAAATACAAGTACCCGAACTCATCCTGTCCCCGGTCAATCGTTATCGGTTCGAACCGGTTCTGCTGCACTCGCCGAAACGAACTAACGAGTTTCAGGAGTGGGCGATAAATCAACCGGAACAGAAAATAGGAGAAGAAGATGACAACAAAAATGGCAAGCACGCACGCCCACCAAAACCATACCCGATATTTCTGGATCGGTCCGAGTAAGCTTTCTTCCGGAATGCAGCTTACTGAATATGAATTCCACAGCTCCGAGTAGTTATAGACAGCCAGATAACGTTCATCCCCGCTACGAATGGTATCATAACCTTCCTTTTCCCCTGCTTCTTTTTTTTCCGTAATAAAATTTGTGACGGTTTCCACCAGATCCGGGTCTTCCTGACTCTGAATATGCCAACCTCGATCGATATTAAGCAGCATATTGTTCCCGCCAAACGAGTTACTGACTTGAGACATAGACTCTTTGATTTTGTGGGGAGAAAGCTCCACACCGATAACAAATATCGGTTCCTGCAGCAAATTGGCTGGGTATTGCATGCTGAGGAAAATCCGATCCTGCCAATAGATAAAAGGCTCATTATAGCCTCGGTTGTTTGGCTGAATCGCTTCATATTCCTGGCGGTCGATAGACGTTTCATAATTGCCACTGAGTAGTGTTCTGTCCAGTAATGGCACATACGCTTTCGCTTCTTTTATAAAAGGGCTCGAATCTTTCATCAAGTTAAGACGTTTCTGAATTTCGATTATCTTCTGAGCCCTTTCATAGTAAGACATCTCATCACCTATCGCAGCAATCTCCATTAAGTCACGATCCGTGATGTAATTGGGTAGATATTGAATAATCCGGTCCGCTTCTTTATTCAGGGAGTCTAAGTAATACTTGGCCGTACCCAGAATCGCCTGTGAGCGTTCCGTTTTGATGCTGTCAGCGCCCTTATCGTTAATGAGCCAAGTGATAGCCATCAGTGGAAGCAGCGCTGCCATAAAGGCAGCCATAATTTTTTTGGAAATGGAGGAGTCCTTCAGTCTCTTCATAATCCTCATTGTATACTCTCCCGCAAAAGTATTGGTAAAGAATCCTGAATGATTATTCTTTGACACTCCCCATCACAATTCCTTTAATGTGCGTGTTCAAAAAGGTCGGTTTTCAGCACCGAGAAGGTTGGATGAAGCTAGGGACTGAGGAGCGGAGCGTACGTTTTGGGTACGTGAGCACCGGAAGGACCGGCTGAATTCAAGATTCGATGACGAGCCCACTTCCTGATTCACTTCGTGATCAAAAGCGGACTTTTTGAACAACCTCTTAATGAAAAATCGCTGCAGGAATGGATCGATGCTCTTGGCAATTTCAATATCAAGAGGTGTATACGAAAGTAAAGACTAGTATATAGAATGGAGATGGGCTCTTTTCTATACTTAAAACAGGAAGGATCATAAAGAGAAATCAACTGCAGCGCACACATTGAGAACAATGGGGAGGGTTTGTATGAAAAGCAATAAAATCTTGTTGATCGTTACCCTGATTCTGTGCTTGGCACTGACCGCATGTGGTAACTCCAACAACAATAATGAAGGCACGAAAGAGGCAGAGAAACAGCCTGAGGCGACGCAACAGCAGGAACAGAAAGAAGATGAGAATCAAGTCGTTGAAGTTTCGACGGTTTCACCAAGCGACCCGTATCTTAAATTCGACGAGGGCGAAACTTTCGATAAGAATGCCGTGTATGACGCTTATGAGAAAGATATCGGCGTAAAGATTACGAACAAATGGATTGCGGCAGATGACAATCAGTTCAAAGAAAAATTAAAAATGACGATTGCATCCAACGACCTGCCGGACTTCGCGCGTGTGAATGCAACACAATTGAAAGAACTAACGGAAGCGGACATGATCATGGACATCACGGATGTGTATGACCAATACGCGACGGATGAAACGAAGAAATTTTTGACGATGGACGGTGGCATGCAGATGAAAACGGCCACGTTCGACGGCAAATTAATGGGGATTCCGAGCTCTTATAATCCTTACCAATATCAATACTTGTTCGTACGAACAGACTGGCTAAAAGAGTTGAATCTGCCAGAACCGAAGACAATGGCTGACCTGATGACGATCGCTGAAACTTTCAAGACGAAAGATCCAGGCGGCTCAGGTAAAGCTTACGGTATTGCGGTAAGTAAAAACCCATTCAGTGTGGACACAGGGGTAACCGGATTACGTGCATTCCTTAACGGTTACCATGCTTATGAAAACCACTGGATAGAAGATGGAAACGGCGGACTTATGAACAGTGACATTCAACCGCAAGTGAAAGATGCACTTAAAGCGCTTCAAGATATGTTCAAAAAGGGTCTGATTGATCCTGAGTTCTCGGTTAAAGATGCCGATAAAGAAGCTGAGCTTCTTTACAACAACAATATAGGTCTTGTATTCGGCGCTTCCTGGACACCGGCACAGCTGGCTAAAGGCGCAGTTGTAGACGGTAAAGTTGTTCAAGAATGGGGGGTGTACCCGATTCCTTCCGTGGACAGCAACCCAACGCTCAACCAAATCGGCTTAGGTGTTGACGAGTACTATGTGATTAACAAAAATGCTGCGCATCCTGAAGGCGTTATCAAATTGCTGAACCAATACATCGTGACGCAGACTCATCCGACTGAAGAACAAAAAGTTTACGAATACGGTAAAGATCTGAAAGAAAAAGGCAGCAACTACTGGTTGCTTAACCCGCTTCGCGTAGGCAAACAAATCGATAACAACGGCGATATCTTGCCGAAAGCGATCGAAACGAAAGATACTAGCATTCTGGAAACAAAAGACCAAAAAACGCGTTATGAGCGTGCAATGAAATATGTTGACGGCAGTGACATCAACATGTGGTGGGAATACCTGATTTCGGGTCCGAACGGCGCTTTTTCTAATGTTCCTAAAATCCAGCAAAATGAAGAATACCTGCAAAACAAATTCTACGGGGCTCCTACGCAAACAATGGCAGAGCGTCAAGAAATCTTGACGAAGAAGCGTGACGAAGTGTACTTCAAAATCATCATGAACCAAGTGTCTGTTGATGAGTTCGACAAATTCGTTGGCGAGTGGAAAAAACTTGGTGGCGACGAAATTACGAAAGAAGTTAACGAATGGTACGCAGCGAGTAAATAATGTTTAGAAAGACCGATGGAGGGATTGATCGAAGTCAGTCCCTCTTTCTATACAGAGAAACACAGCGAGGTGAAGGGCATGAGTGGATTAACGCGAATGTTTAAAAAGGAATGGCCGCTTCATATAATGCTGCTGCCAGGTATTATTCTTGTTCTTATCTTCAGCTACATCCCTATGGCAGGAATCATGATGGCATTTCAGAAATATATACCGAATAAAGGGTTGTTTGGTTCACCTTTTATCGGTTTTAAGAACTTCCAATTGTTGATGGAGTATCCGGATATTGGCCGTATTTTTTTTAATACGATATTCATTGCAGTCATGAAAATCATTGCAGGGCTGATCGTTCCGATTACGATCGCGATTCTATTGAATGAACTGCGTAAGGAATGGGTTAAGAGAACCTTTCAGACGCTTGTATATTTGCCTCACTTTCTATCTTGGGTTTTGTTAAGCGGTATTTTGATTGATATTTTGTCACCATCCTCCGGGATTTTAAATCAAGTCCTAGGGTTGTTCGGGATTGAGCCAATCTTTTTCTTGGGCAGCAACAGCTGGTTCCCATATGTGATGGTTATCTCGGACGTATGGAAGGAATTCGGCTTCGGTACGATTGTCTATCTGGCGGCACTCACGAATATTAACCCGTCGCTCTATGAGGCAGCGGATATCGATGGCGCAGGACGCGTCAAGCAGACTTTTCATATTACGCTTCCAGGCATGCTGCCGATTATCATTCTGATGCTGACCCTGAATATTGGGAATGTACTCAATGCCGGGTTTGATCAAATATTCAACTTGTACAGTCCTCCGGTCTATGAAAGCGCGGATATTATCGATACCTTCGTCTACCGTATGGGGATCCAGCAGGCTCAGTTCGGATTTGCAACGGCTGTAGGTCTGTTGAAATCAATCGTAAGCTTTATTCTCATCTCATGTTCCTATGTGCTAGCTTATCGTGTAGCGAATTACCGCATTTTCTAGTGCGATAGCAGGTAATTCAGAAGGGAGACGTATCGTGCCTAACCATAGCTCATGGTCTAGAAAGGTGTTTCTAGTATTCAATTTCATCTTTCTAACTTTTATATCCTTGTTGTGTCTTATGCCAATTGTTCATATATTAGCGATCTCATTCAGCTCCGGAGCTGCGGCATCAGCCGGTAAAGTCCTATTGTGGCCGGTTGATTTCACGACGGCCGCTTATGACAACGTATTCGGAAAGCCGGAATACTTGCGAGCTTTCTGGGTGTCCACTCAGCGCGTTGTGCTCGGTACGATAGTAAGCATGCTGTTGACGATTGTTACGGCGTATCCTTTATCGAAAAGTACTTCGCAGTTTAGATTGCGTACCTGGTATGCTTGGTTTTTTGTATTTACGATTCTCTTCAGCGGCGGCCTCATACCAATGTATATAACGGTGAAGTCGTTAGGAATGCTGGATACTATTTGGGCCTTGGTCCTGCCAGGAGCGGTTCCGGTATTTAACGTTATTCTATTGCTTAATTTCTATCGCAACTTACCGAAGGAACTGGAGGAATCCTCACGAATCGATGGAGCCGGTCACTTCAAAACGTTATGGAAAATCTATGTGCCGTTGTCTTTACCCGCTCTTGCAACAACAGGTCTCTTCACGATTGTGGGACACTGGAACAGCTGGTTTGACGGGATGTTGTATATGAATCATCCAGAGAATTATCCACTACAGACGTTCTTGCAGTCTGTCATTATCAAAATGGATTTTCGCTTTATTAAGGCGGAGAATGTCGAATTGATGATTAAGTTATCAGATCGTACAAGTAAGGCAGCGCAGATTTTCGTTGCAGCATTCCCGATTCTGATCGTCTATCCGTTCTTACAACGGTTCTTCATTAAAGGAATTGTGATGGGGAGTGTCAAAGAATAATATCAGATGCTAGAGGGGTGTTCCTAAGGTCATTTGACCCTAAGGATACCCCTCTTGTTTGTTGTAAGACACTACGCGAATGAGTTATTCCTACTATTTGTATCATTCAACATAGAAAGTGTTGTATAAAGTACAACTCTATTCCGTCATTTAGACGCAAAGGACGGATTGTTGCATGCAATACAACAATAGGAATAGGAAATCATTTATTTACCTCTTTCCCGGAGGGATTGTTGTAGAATCTACAACAATATCAGTACGTCTAGGCAATCTACTTCTCCTTTGTTGTATACCATACAACATTACTTATTACGCCATGGATCCGCCCATGAAGACATTTGGCATATCAGTAAATTCATCAAAAGTGTTTGAAACCGTTCTTTCCTTATTTCACATTGTCGGGACTTTTTGCACTATCCAACGCTTCTTTCGGAATTTCAATCTTCTCAATTTCATTATGTTTGGAGAACGTACTTTTCATTTTCATATCAACGGAAACGCTTTGTTCGGCCTGACTCATGCTCATAATCAAATGCATGTCTGACTTCGTTGGCAGATAAGTGTCTTTTTTCACCCCGTAAACAATTTTGATGCTCTTAATGTCCATCTGCTCCATCATCTCAGCAGTTTGAGCATTCGATCCGCCTGCTTGGTTCATGTAGTATTTAGCCAGTTCCTTTAGACTGTCACCGGAAACGTTAGCCGTCAGGATATATTGATCACCTTCCACACTCACCTTTGTATCCTTAACGATAGATTTAAACTGCTCCAACTGTTTCTCCGGACCTTCCGTTATCATCTTCATGCTCGCCATAAGATCTTTGACGTTTTCTTCAGACAGCTGGAACCACTCACCATCCACCGAGGAATAAACACCGTTCTGTGTAATGTACTGTTTGATGTACTGCTTTCCTTTTCCAGGAATGTTCATTTGAATCTCTTGATACATCTCCATCGGATTCATGGTCGTATCCACTTTCATCGCCATATCGACATTCTGCTCCAGCTTGTTCTCAACAATGTTCTGTTTAATGTCAGTGTCCATGGAAAAACTCTTCATATTCTTGCTGGCCTCCGCTGATTTCTGAACTAATTCATCAACCGTAGGAAACTCCTCTTCCTTAGGAGCTTCTGCCGGGGGTTCTTTCGTTTGGCCGGTTGTCGGCTGTTCTGTTGTCGGTGTGGTAGCACCTCCGTCAGTTTGTTTTTCTGTGCTGCATGCGGTAATTCCCATCACCAAAATTACACTGAGTAATGCCACTATCCATTTTTTCAAAAATAATCACCCCCAAATATGTATTCAACTGTCATTACCCAAATCAGAAAAAAGTGTAACCCCCTCCATTAAATTGTGAGAATTCTTAGTTATACGATGCTTTTCCTCACTAAAAATACGCCTTCTTGCTTGCCCGGCCCCATAGCGATACACTTAATGAACAATGAAAGATATCAAGGGATGTGCTGCTTAAGTGAAAAATCTCCTGCTTACCGGTTACCGGGCTCATGAGCTCGGTATTTACAATAACAAACACAAAGGAATTCCATATATAAAAAAAGCGATTGAGTCGAGACTGATTCCTTTGATCGAGGAAGGGTTAGAGTGGGTTATCACGCCAGGCCAATACGGGGTTGATCTTTGGGCCTGTGAAGCCGTCATATCGTTAAAGCAACAGTATCCGCAGCTGAGATGTTCCATTATTACAGCCTATACGCATCCAGAAGAAAAGTGGAGTGATGAGAAGAAAGAGTATTATATGCAAATTCTCAAGGGAATAGACTATTACGCTGCGGTTAGCAAAGAGTCTTATCAGGGAAGCTGGCAATTTAAAGCCAGAGATGAGCTGTTGTTTCGTAAAACAGACGGGATTCTGCTTGTATATGATGAAGATTCGGGTGAGGCCAGTCCGAAATTTGTGAAAGAGCGTGCACTGAAAAAGCATATGGAAGAGGGCTATCATTACATTAGTATTGGTTCGGAGGAAATACAGGCTGTTGCAGATGAAGATACCGACGAACAAGAGTTTTATGATGGGTTCTAAAATTTCCGAACGACAAATAACCGTCCCCTGCCGGGACGGTTATTTGTGTGATGAATAAAACCATGATTACCATTTCGAGCCACCAGATAAAACCTAATTTACTACCCCCAGGCCCGCCCAATAATCATCAATATTCGTATGAACGTATCCGTGAGCTTCGGCTACCGCCTGATAGGTTACCTTCCCACCAATTACATTGATCCCTTTGGCTAGGGCTCTGTTTGTTGCCGATGCCTGACGAACCCCCTGGCTTGCAATTCTTAGGCCGAAGGGAGTCGTTGCGTTGGTCAGAGCTATCGTGGATGTACGTGCCACTGCACCGGGCATATTCGCAACGGCATAGTGAATAACACCAAACTTTTCATAAGTCGGATTGTCATGTGTCGTGATCCGGTCGATCGTTTCAATTGATCCTCCCTGGTCAATAGCCACATCCACGATAACGGAACCAGGACTCATCTGCTTCACCATTTCCTCCGTCACAAGGCGTGGCGCTCGCGCTCCGGGAATAAGCACGGCTCCAACCACAAGATCCGCTTCCTTTACGGTTTCCGCGATATGGAATGAGTCCGACATGATCGTCTTAATACGTCCTTGAAACTGGTCATCCAGCTGACGCAAGCGGTTCGGGTTAATGTCCAATATGCTTACTTCCGCACCCATTCCAAGCGCAATTCTCGCGGCGTTAGTTCCAACAATGCCGCCTCCGATAACCGCGACCTTTCCTGGTGCCACACCCGGTACACCGCTCAGAAGGACTCCTTTTCCCCCATGGGCCTTTTCTAGAAAATGCGCACCGATCTGGATGCACATTCTCCCTGCTACCTCACTCATCGGTGTAAGTAGCGGCAGACTGCCGTCATCCAGCTGTATTGTTTCATAAGCGATAGCAGTTACTTTTGAATCTATCAGTGCCTTGGTCAATTCTGCTTCGGGAGCCAGATGCAGATAAGTATACAGAATCTGTCCTTCCCTGAAGTACTCGTATTCCTCCGGCAGCGGCTCCTTTACCTTAACCACCATGTCCGCAGCCCAAGCTTCTTTGGCATCGGAAACGATCCGGGCACCGGAGCTAGTGTAATCATCATCCGTAAAACCGATACCGACACCTGCTCCCGACTCCACCCAAACTTCGTGGCCCGCATTTTTGTAGCTTATCACCGTACCTGGCGTCATACCAACACGGTGTTCACTATTTTTAATTTCCTTTGGAACCCCAATGATCATCGCCTTCAGCCCCCATAACGTAATAAATTGACATCCTTAAGCAGCATTTTATCCACTTAAAGGTAATCTCTACCATTATACTACCAGAAGGCTACCTCAGAAACCCCCCAGGCAGAAAAGTTGTAACACTCCCAATAGATAAAATTTACTCCGATGTTATACTTTTAAATAAATAAAGGCTGTCCTGAAAAGGTCATCTTAAGACCTGAGGACAGCCCATGCTGTGTCGTTACACGTTAATTTTCTGATTGACAGCGGCGAATGATCGTTCTTTTCTTCCGTCTTTACTTACATCACTCTACTAAGAAAATGCTCCAGAAAGGCCTTCTCATCCACTTCCACGCATACATCAATGTTAGAATCACGATCCGGGACTTCAACCGTCTGTCCTACCGCATCACCGGATGTGATGACATCGACCCGCATCGGCAGTGTCTTCACAAATTCAGGATTAATGACTACACCTACCGCAAGCGGATCATGCAGCGCGCATCCACCGATACCAGGATAAAATCCTTCGTATACATCTATATAATAGTGGGTCATTTCTGCAAACAGTTTAGAGAAATCAGTTCCAAGCTTTTCCCACTCCTTCAGGTGCTCACGTGGCAGGAGTGTCTTCATGGTTACATCGAGACCGACTAATGTAAGCGGAATTCCTGAATTAAACACATATTCCGCAGCTTCCGGGTCCGCATGGATATTCGCTTCGGCCGAAGGTGTCACATTGCCTCGGCAGCGTACCGCTCCCCCCATGACCACAACCCGGTCGACCAGATTTACGATTTCGGGGTCCTTTTGGATAGCGAGCGCCAAATTTGTTAAAGGTCCCACCATAATAAGTGTAATTTTGTTCGGTTGGTTTCGCACCACTTCGATTATAAAATCCGCCGCATGTGCTTTCAGCGCCTGACCGCTCGGTGTGAAAGGCGCCACCGCGTTGCCTAGGCCGTTGTTACCGTGAACCCTTGTGGCGTATCCTTCAAGAGATGCTCGGGTAAGCGGTTTTTCCGCACCCGGAATGACCGGAACATCACAGCCCAGCATTTCCGCAAGAAGCAGAGAATTACGTGTTGCATCCTCCACCGGTATGTTCCCGAAACAAGTCGTTAAGCCGATGAGCTTCAGTTCCTGCGATTTGGCCGCATAGGCAATCGCTAGAGCATCATCAATTCCTGTGTCCACATCAATAATAACAGACTTCATTTCTCCATCCCCCAAGCGTAAGTAGTTGATGTGATCCTATTTCGAATAATTGCCAAGTGTTTGATACAGCATATTCCAGAATTTCCCGTGATCCAGGCCGAGAGCGAAATTGACATTCGGTTCTTTATGGGTGACACCCAGGGTATCGACCACCGTCATTCCGTACGTGAAGTCACCGCGTGTCTCTATATCCACCCGAAGCTTCTTGCAGTTAAACACAGTTGGATCAATACAGTATGCAACACTGCACACATCATGCACAGGAGGATGCTCGAAATCAAAAACATCCTTATAGGTTTGACGGAAGAAGACAAGAAGTTCACTTACAAATTTCGCGACCGGATTCTCGATCGAAGCGATTTTATCACTTACTTCAACCGTGGCCAGTGCCTGGTGTGTCACGTCAAGGCCCATCATTGTAATCGGAACCCCGCTCTCAAACACCACCGCGGCTGCTTCCGCATCCACATAGATGTTAAACTCCGCAGCCGGTGTCCAGTTGCCAAACGTACCGCCACCCATAATGACAATCTCCTGGATTTTAGGCAGGATGGCAGGCTCACGCCGCATAGCCATCGCAATATTCGTCAGCGGTCCAACCGGCACGAGCGTAATGTCTCCGTCAGATTCAAGCAACTTTCTAATGATCAGATCCACCGCATGTTCTTCTACAATGTTCAGTGTAGGTTCCGGCAGCACCGGACCGTCCATACCGGAATCCCCGTGAATGTCAGCTGCCGTTTCACGCTTCCGGACCATAGGTTGCCCTGCACCTTTTGCGATAGGCACATCACGGACTCCTGCAATCTCGCATACCTTCAAAGCGTTCTGTGTTGTCTTCTCAATTTCGGCGTTACCCGCTACGGTCGTGATGGCTACCAAGTCAATGGCCGGATTTCCAGCTGCCAGCAAAATGGCGATAGCATCGTCATGTCCCGGATCGCAATCAAGAATGATTTTTCGTTTGTTTTCGTTACTCATCGGTGTCATTTCCCCTTATCACTTATTTTTTTCTACGTGTTACCAATGGTCATGCTTTCACCTTTGCGCTGTTTACGGATAGCGAAAATGACAAGCGCAATGATTGTTACGACATAAGGCAGTATTTGAACAAACTGGCTTGGAATTGGGCTGTTCGGAATGGTCTGCAGCATCGTTTCAATCGCTTTGGAAAATCCGAAAATGAATGCACCGATCAGAATTCCGATTGGATTACGGTTACCGAGAAGCACGACAGCCAAGGCCAAAAAGCCGGTTCCTGCTGTCATATCCTTAACGAACATACTCGTCATCCCCATCGACATAAACGCACCTGCTAATCCTACAAACACGCCACTCCATGCAAATGCGGAGTATTGCAGCCTGCGCACCGGAATGCCAAGCGATTTAGCAGATTCAGGAGCTTCACCGATCGCCCGCAGATGCACACCGTAAGGAGTCCGGTACAGCAAGTAGAAACAAAATACGACGGACAACAGTGCGATCCATGACATGAGGTTGTGACCGCTTAGCAGTTTCCCAAGCACCGGAATATTCTCGATAAACGGAATATTTACATTTGGAATCTTGTTCAATTCTGTCGGGTTGTAGCTCCCTGTCACGTTGAACAGTTTACTCATGAGGAACACAGTGACACCCGAGCCAAAAATGTTAATGGCGAATCCGGTTATAATGATATCTACCTTCATTTTGAGATGGAAGAAACCCATGGCATATGAAATGAGTACACAAGCCAGTACACCGGACACAACCCCGATCGCCCAGCTCCCTGTTGCTGAACCAACCGCGATGGAAGTAAAGGCTGAGACGAGCATTAATCCTTCAAGACCGATGTTCGTAACGCCTGTGATGTCTGAGATGAGACCTCCCAGAGAAGCAAGCAAGATTGGAGTCATCGCGCGCAGCAGCACATAGATGATCGTTAAGTCGGCAAATTGCATCCATATACTAGACCACATGAGTATTCACCTTCTTTTCGCCGGTTTGAGTCTTCTGTTTCATGATGGCTCTTTGTTTCAAGTAATTGAATACAACTTGCGCGGATACGAACAGTACCAGCAGCACCTGTATGATAACGGACAGTTCGCGGGACACATCACTCTGCGCCTGCATTACTTGACCGCCAACCTGCAGATAAGCATAGAATAAGGCCGAGATCAGCACACCGATCGGATGGTTTCGGGCAAGCAACGCGATAATGATACCGTCAAAGCCGAGCTTAGCCGAAAAGCTGTCTTTGTACGCACCATGAACACCGAGCAGCTCGACGATACCGCCAAGTCCCGCCAAGGCTCCACTGATCATGACACTGATAATAATGATATGTTTCGTTTTAATCCCGCCATATCGGGCGAACTTGTCATTTTTACCGACCAGACGCAGCTCATATCCGATCTTCGTCTTATACATGAGTAGATACACAACGACGACGGCAATCAGAGCTACAATAATTCCGTAATGGACCGGAAACGAGTTAAACATTTTCCCTAGAAGCAAATCTTTCTCGAAGAAAGGCATACGGGCAAAACCGCCACTTTCCGGATCTTTAAATACGTTATTAACAAAGTAGGAAGTCAGAATAATAGCCACGTAGTTCAGCATAAGCGTTGTAACGACTTCGTGCGCATTCCATTTTGCCTTCAGGAAACCAGCCATCCCTCCAAACAGCGCTCCACCAACCATTGCACAAATCAGAATGACTGGAATATGAATGAATGCGGGAAGGCCCGGAATATACAGCGCTGACAAGGATCCAAGAAATCCGCCAACGTAGAGCTGTCCTTCCGCTCCCATGCTGAACACGTTCGTCTGAAATACGACTGCAAGAGCCAGACCCGTAAATATAAGCGGTATCGCTTTGTTTATCAGTGTACTTATGTTAAAAGCATTGGAGATGGGACCCGTTATAAACGCGCTGATAGCATTCAGCGGGTCGTCACTAACAAACAAAATGATAATGAATCCGCATATTAACGCTAGTAGAGCAGCGCCTATGATGCCTACAAGATCCAAGTAAAGAAAGCGCTTCTGATTCATCAGACGGCCGCCCCTTTCTTTTCTTTCTTAATACCGAGCATGTAATAACCGATTTCCTGTTCCGTCAGATCCTTGCTGTTGTCCAGCACCGCTACGAGCTCACCGTTGTACACCACGCCGATCCGGTCGCTGAGGCTAATAATTTCGGAGAGCTCTGCAGACACGAGCAGCACAGCTGAGCCTTCATCGCGTTTTTTGATGATCTCGCGGTGAATGAACTCAATGGCGCCGATATCAACGCCCCGGGTAGGCTGGGAAGCGATTAACAGTTTTGGACTTTTTGCAATTTCCCGCGCAATAACGACTTTTTGCAGATTACCTCCCGACAGGGAGCCGGCCAGCACTTCTTCATTCGCCGCACGCACGTCAAACTTCTTCATTAGATCTTGTGCGAACAACTTCAGTTTCTTACGGTCCATGAAAGGACCTTTCTTGAATTCCTTCTGTCTATAGACGTCCAAAATGATATTTTCTTCTATAGTCGAAGTCAGACAAGCGCCTGTGGTTTGGCGATCTTCCGGAATGTGGCCAATCTTCATATTGCGAATTTCGCCAATGGAGTTGCCGAGTATATTCTTATTTAGATAGAGCACCTCGCCGCCTGTTGCCCGTTTCATTCCGGTGATCACTTCCACCAGCTCAGTCTGACCATTGCCTTCAACCCCAGCAATGCCAAACACTTCCCCCCCGCGAATAGCAAAGGATACGTCCTTCAGCATCGGAAAACCTTTATCGTCATTTGCGGATAGCGCTTTCAATTCCAGCACCGTTTCGCGAAGCTGTGGTTCCTGTTTATCCACTCGAAGCAGCACGTCACGCCCGACCATTAGCCTTGAAATCTCTTCTTTGCTCGTATCTTTGGTTAATAATGTCTGAATGGTTTGTCCTGCTTTTAGCACCGTAATCCGGTCGGATATTTCCATAACTTCACGCAGCTTGTGCGTAATAAAAATAATAGTGTAGCCTTGTGCCACAAGAGATTTGATAGAATCAAACAACTCGTCAGTCTCCTGAGGAGTCAGAACGGCTGTGGGTTCATCCAAAATAATAAGCTTCGCACCCCGATACAGCACCTTAAGAATTTCAACGCGCTGCTTTTGTCCAACAGAGATCGAATCCACCGCCGCTTCCGGATCGGTCTTAAGACCAAATCTCGTAATAAGCTCCCGGATATTGTTCAGCTCCGTCTTCCGGTCGCGGAACATATTAAACATTCCTTTACGCGGCTCATCGCCCAGAACGATGTTCTCTGAAACCGTAAGTGAGGGAGCAAGCATAAAGTGCTGGTGCACCATGCCGAGCCCCTGCTGTATTGCATCCCGCGGCCCCTGAAAATGAACTTCCTGTCCTTTATAAACGATGCTTCCGCTTGTCGGATTCTCCAGACCGAATAAAATCTTCATCAGTGTGGATTTGCCCGCTCCATTCTCGCCAACCAGTGCATGAATTTCGCCTTCATGTACCTCGAGGTTTACTCCCCTATTGGCTACTGTCCCATTGGGATAAATCTTATGAATATCTTTCATCTCCAGCAATACTGCCATGCCATGCACACCCCCGCCAATTGGGATAAGAAATTCTTAAATGAGCAGAGAGGGAAGTGCTCCTCCCTCTCCACACGATGAGATTCAACTATTTCAAGCTGGACTCAACCTTGATTTCACCGGAAGCCAGTTTTGCTTCGATTTCAGCCATTTTGTCGCGAATCGATTGCGGAACATGCTTCTCATACAGGTCATCTTTAGCCAGCCCTACGCCGCCTTCTTTAGCACCCAGCACTTCAACAGTTCCGAAAGGAAGCTTGCCGTCTTTAAACATTTCCAATGCACGCAGTGTTGTATTATCGAGGTTTTTCAACATCGAAGTCAATACACTTCCTGGATACAGCGGGTTCTGGTTGCTGTCTACACCAATCGTGTATTTACCCTGCTCTTTACCTGCTTCGAGAACACCCAGACCAGCTGCAGCTGCTACCTGATAAGTGATATCAGCCTTTTGAGCATATTGAGCAAGCGCAAGTTCTTTCGCTTTAGGTGCATCAGCAAAGTCACCGATATACGAAGAAACAACATTGATTTCTGGATCAATATATTTTGCACCTTGCTCATAACCAGACTTGAAGTCATTGACGATCGGAATGTCCATACCGCCTATGAATCCAACCGTTTTTTCCGGATTGGCGCCTTCAAGCTCAGTGCTTGTCGTTACCAGACCTGCGAATGCCCCTGCCAGGAAAGAACCTTCACTTTGGGAATAAGTCATCGAATACACGTTAGGCTTGTTAGGCACTTTATCATCAAAGAAAATGAACTTTTGATCCGGATAACGATCAGCGAGATCCGCGACAATTTCCGTCATTTGGCTCGTACCTACAATAATTACGTCATATTCCTTACCGGAAACCATGGACTCAACACCTGCAGCCCAGTCTGCTTGGTTCGTTCCGCCTTCAATCGTTTTGGTTTCATAACCAAGCGCCTTCTCAGCTTCATCGAGGCCACGCTTAACAGAGTCAAAAAAGGATTTGTCTCCCAAGGTAGCGTTTACATAGTAACCCACTTTCATTTTATTCCCGCCGGAATCCGTGCCTCCACCGCTGTTCGAATCGCTAGGCTTTGCACTGTCGTTGCCGCATGCAGCCACAACCATCATGATTGCAGCCAGGCTTAATGTAAGCACTAATCTTCCAATCTTTTTCATACCGATAAATCCCCCTTAAAATTGTTTTTATTTATTTGGAAACTTTATCTTGGGATAATCCCTCGACAAAAAGTTCCGTCTCTTTCAGATCAGGCATAGAGACCTGCGCTCCATGCCTGGTAACCGTCAGCGCTCCAACCGCATTGGCAAAAGCCGCTGCTTCTTCTAGCGTTTTCCCGGCCACTAGAGCTGTTGCAAAAGCTCCGGCAAAAGCATCTCCAGCTGCTGTCGTGTCCACCGCGTTTACCCGGTAACCTGGAACGAAGGTGGAGCCGCTGGCCTGAGTAATAACGACACCCTGCGCTCCGAGCTTGGAAACAGCTGTTTTGACACCCATCTCCAGCAGTTTCTTCCCGGCCGCCCTTGCGGTTTCTTCATCCTTGACCTGTATTCCGGTCAACTGAGAGTTCTCACTTTCGTTCGGAACGATGTAGTCCACCATTCTAAGCAGTTCTTCCGGAAGCGACTGGGCCGGCGCTGGATCAAGCAGTACAGGTACACCGTGCTTGTGCGCAATTTTAACGACTTCATGGACTGAATCCAGCGGGATTTCCAGCTGCACCAGGATGAGCTTGGCTTCTGAGATGACCTCTTCCATAAACTGAACGCATTCCGGTGTCATTTGTTGATTTGCTCCCGGAGCTACAATAATGCTGTTATCTCCGTCAGCGTCAATGGTGATCAGAGCGATCCCGCTCGACATATCCGCGACTTTGGCAATATGTTCTGTTGTAACGCCAGCACCACTTAAATTATCCAGGAGTTTATCCGCGAACAGGTCATCTCCAAGCATGCCAACCATGGATACTGAAGCGCCAAGACGTCCGGCCGCGTAAGCCTGGTTCGCCCCCTTCCCTCCAGGACTCATAAAGAAATCATCACCAAGAAGCGTCTCTCCTCGCTCAGGGCGGCGGTCAATCGTAACGACCATATCCATATTCAAACTGCCAACGACCACAATGTCAGAGCTCATCTTGTCGTGTTCCTCCTATGCAGGTTTCTCTATATATTAGTTGATGTTTTAAAATGATTTGCCTGGCATCCATCCTTTCCCCTTTCATTCGATCATTCAGCAGGCTGACGGCCGTTGCACCAATCTGATACGCAGGAACCGAAATCGTACTGAGTGCGGGATTGTACATCTGACCGAAAATAATATCGTCACATCCGATCACCGCGATATCATCCGGAATTCTCAGCCCCCTGGCTTTAATTGCATTCATTGCACCAAAAGCGATGAGGTCATTAGCCGCAAAAAGAGCCGTCGGCTGATACGAATCACCATTGAGCAGAAGGTTCATCTGTTCTACACCGGATTCATAGGAGAAGTTACCAACACAAATCCGTGGAGATAGTCCCGCAGCAAGCATCGCATCCATATAGCCCTCTTTACGTACCACCGCTGTCTGAATTTGAAGTGGGCCTGAAATGTGGCATATGTTCTTGTGTCCTTGCGAGATCAGATGCTCCACCGCTTCGTAGGCTGCACGGTAATGGTCAATCGTTACTACATCGAACGGTGTCTGGGAGATCGTACGGTCACAGAGAACAAAAGGGAGCTGTATTGACAACAGGTCATTCATTTTGTCTTCATCAATAATCGATGATATGAGAATGATTCCTCCGACTTGCTGCTGTGCCATCTTGTGAATATATTCCTGTTCTATCTTGGGGTCATTGTCCGTGTTGCAAATGAACAGTGTGTATCCCAACTCATGGGCTGCATCCTCAATCCCTCTGGCAACCAGCGGAAAAAAAGGGTTCGTAATATCAGGCAGGATCAATCCGATCATATTCGATGTGTTATTGGCCAGATTTCTGGCTATGGCACTTGGTCGGTACCCCAGTTCCTCAATTGCCTGCTCCACCCGTTCACGGATATTTTTATCCACTTTAGGATTGTTATTGATGACTCTGGATACCGAGGCCTTCGATACATTAGCATGTCTCGCCACATCGAGAATGGTAGGTTTCATAGATTCCCCCTTTCCGCTTATGCAAGAAATCCCATGAGAAACCGGTTTCACAAATCCGTAAAAAAAGTTCTCCCGGTTTGGCAGTAACACGGTTGTTCATGAATACATCTTGTAATAGCTTTAACTCAGAAATAGAGCTCATGCAGTACTGTGACCCATTAAAGTATTATCGCATCTGTGTTTCATCGGGGTAGTATCTCACTTCAGGATTGGTAAAAATTACGAGAAACCGGTTTCTCAAAATACCGATAAAGAAAGCGGTTTCAAGAGCTCATTGCCAGAATACCACCGAACAAAAAAATGTTCAACTGTTTTTTTATTTACTCATTTTCTACCCCCTTTTTGCCTTGAAAGATCAACAAAAACAGCCGGTGCTTCCTACAAGCATCCGGCCGTTGCCCAACCATGAGAATCCTCCCAAAACAATAATTCATTTGGTTAAGATTTATAAGAGTTCCCCTGTGGGTGAACTTGTAAGCTGCCTTATTTTTGCGGCAATAACGGTAACCGGCAGCACATGATCCACACAGTTCAGCTTGATGGCTGTCCTAGGCATGCCGAATACAACACATGTTTCCTCGGCCTCTGCTATCGTAGATGCAGCTCCGTGGCGTTTTGCGTAAGCCATTCCTTTGGCTCCGTCGCTGCCCATGCCCGTCATAAGCACAAAGTGACGTTTCAGACCTGCCAAATCCGACACAGAGTGGAACAACACATCCACCGATGGCCGGTGCCCATTGACTTGTGGCTTCTGATGCAGCACAATGCGGTATTCCCCTTGCCTCATCACTACGGTCATATGGTATCCCCCCGGAGCGATATAAGCTGTTCCTCCTTGAAGCAACTGATTGTCCTCAGCTTCCACCACGGAGATCCGGCATATCTGATCTAACCGCTCTGCCAACGATGTTGTGAATTTCGGAGGCATATGCTGCACAACCAAAACAGGGAAGGGGAACTGTGCAGGAAGTCCAGTCAGCACGGTTTGCAGCGCTTTTGGTCCTCCTGTAGAAGTACCCACTGCCACAATCTGATTAAACTCCTTCGGTCTTTCCACCGTTTTTGGACTTGAAGGCCGCTGTACTGTGTGATTCAGACTCCGTCTTGCAGCAATGAGCGTAGAAAGTGGAGTCCGGGCTGCAGCCTTAATCTTGCTTATAATTTCTTTCTTGGCTTCTTCAAGATCCGCAGCACCCGATACAGAAGGCTTGGGTATAAAATCTACAGCCCCGCTCTGAAGTGCCGTGACCGTAATCTCCGCCCCTTCCTTTGTCAGTGCACTGAGCATAATCACTCTGGTTGGCAGTTCATCCATGATGTGGTTCAATGCTTCCATCCCGTTCATTTCCGGCATTTCAACATCCATGGTCACAATATCAGGACGCAGCTCTTTGACCATACGCACACCCTCAACTCCATTTCGGGCAGTTCCAATCACTTCAATGGAGTCGTCCTCTTTCATCAGACGCACAATCAGATTACGCATAAACAGCGAATCATCCACAACCAATACTTTTATTGATCCCATAAAAGGCAATCTTCCTTTATCTTAAACATTCTCTACCCCATCCACTTATTGCTTTTTTTCGCTGATTTGATTGATCAATGCTGATATTTCCATGATGAGGGCTACGCTGCCGTCCCCGAGAATCGTACCGCCAGCAATGCCGTTCACCTTGCCGATATAGGATCCCAGTGATTTGATGACAATCTCCTGATTTCCGATAAGCTCATCAACGACCAGAGCGAGACGCTTTTCCGCCGATCCAACAATGACAAGAGAAAGCTGGTTCTTATGACGCTCCTGGCTTGCGATTTTAAAATGTTCCTGTATCCAGGATACTGGAATTACTTGATTACGCAGCAGTAGAACCGACTGTCCCCGGAGCTTCACCAGCTCCTCTGCCTTAACTCTCACAATTTCAGCAATGTTACTCATGGGAATAATAAAGGTTTGACCGGAAATCTTTACAAGAAGGCCTTCAATAATCGCAAGTGTGAGCGGAAGCTTAATCTTGAACTGAGTACCCGATCCAAGCTCGGTTTCAATGTCGATTAACCCGTTCATTTTTTCGATATGGCTTTTCACGATATCCATACCCACGCCGCGGCCCGACACATCACTTACGACGCTTGCTGTTGAAAATCCCGGCCGAAATATGAGCTCCACAGCATCCCTCTTACTTAAAGCTTCTGCTTCTTCTGCTGTCAGCAGACCTTTGCTTATAGCCGACGACTTCATTCTGGCCGGATCAATTCCAGCTCCGTCATCCTTCACATAAATAACAACCTGATTATCCTCATGCGCCGCGCGAATCATCAGCTTCCCTGTGGGGGATTTGCCTTTAGCGACCCGGGCGTCCGGCGTTTCAATCCCATGATCCACCGCATTACGGATTAGATGGATGAGTGGATCACTAATCTCCTCGATTAACGTACGGTCAAGCTCGGTGTCTTTCCCCTCAATCAACAGATCGATATCTTTTCCTAAATCCCGGCCCAAATCCCGGATCATGCGCGGGAACCGATTAAACAGCTGCTCGATTGGCAGCATTCTTGCCTTCATGACACTATCCTGCAGATCACCGATAACACGCGACAGATGGTCGGAAATATGGGCAAGGTCCGTCACGGAATCATCCGCAAACCGTCTTCTCTGTATCTGCTCCACCTGATGAATCCGGGTCTGGTCGATAACAAGCTCGCCCACCAAGTTCATTAAATGCTCCAGCCGCTCCACGCTTACTCGAATGGTCTGCGGCTTGGACTTTACAGCGGAGGATGATTCTGCTGACTCCAACTCCTTAATAGGGGTAGGGGTGGAAACCGGAAGAATAGCGATTTCCTCCAACTGGACAGGCTCAACTATAACTTGCTCCACATCCATGAGCCCTGAAGCTATGGAATACAGCTTCTCCACGTCGCAGACACCTGCATGAAGAAATACCAGCTCCAGCTCCCCTTCTTCCCCCTGCTCATCAAGTTCTCCAAGATCCGGTGAAGTGTATAGAATCTCCCCGCATTCCGCAAGGCTCATCTGAATGACATAGGCTCTTGCCCCTTTAATGAAACAGGACGCTGAAATCCGCAAAAATATCCAGTTCACCTGAAGCTGCTGCTCCAGACATTCCGATACTCTCAGCCTATTATCCATACTGATCTGCGGTTTGATAAGAGGTTCTGACACTAACTCAGGGCCAGGCTTCATATCCTCGGTGACATGTCCAAAATGTTGAAGGTCATACACACATCCGGATATGTCTGTCAGACTCTCTTCACCTTCCATAATCTCCAGCTTCAGAAGTTTCAGGTTGTCCAGCGCTTGAAACAGTAGGTCGATTAAAGGGGCAGAAACTGTCAATTGATGACTTCTAACCTGATCGAGCAAATGTTCCATCTCGTGGGTTAACTGTTTCATCGTATCAAATCCCATAGCTGCCGATGATCCCTTTAACGTATGGGCTGCACGAAACAGACTTTGCACTGCATCGCCCTTATCGCCTTCCTGCTCCAGCTTTAAAATCTCATCATCCATTAGTTGAAGCTGTTCATCCAGCTCCTCCATAAAAACTTCTTTATACTCGGACAGCATGCCGTCCCCTCCCCTATTCATGCAGCAGAACTTCGTCCAATTGCAAAATGCCAACCAGTCCGTTGTCCGCTACGCCAATACCCGTGAAAAATCCGCCATTTATTCCTCCAACCCGCTCCGGCGGAAGCTGGATATCGGAGAATGTGGTTACCTTGTTAACATAGTCCACGATAATACCGACCGCTTCTTCCTGATGATGAACCACAACAATTCTGCTGTATTTGGTGACTTCCGTCTCTGCCATATCGAATAAACAACGGAGACTGATAACCGGAACAATGGTCCCCCTCAGATTGATGACACCTTTAACGAATTCCCTCATATTCGGAATGGGTGTAATCTCCTGCATTTTAATAATCTCGTGTATATCCTGTATCCGGATAGCATACTGTTCATTTTCAATGCCAAACTCAACATACTGCTCTTTCCCGGTTACCTGCATGATATAACTCCTCGCACTACTTAATTTTAAAAGCTGCTACCATATTGTTCAGTTCTTCCGCCAACTGAGCCAGCGACTGCGCAGTTGATGCCGTTTCTTCACTGCTTGCGGCGGTTTCTTCCGCTGAGGCGGAAATACTCTCGATTGCCGTAACTACTTCGGCAGCCTGAGCCGCCTGCTCTTCACTTGCCGCTGCTATTTCCATAACGGTATTGGATGAATCGTTAACCATCGAGATGATGTGATCAAAAGATTCACCTGTTTTCTCCGTTGAGATAACCCCTGCTTCTACGGCCTTGACACTTTCAGTCGTGTTGTTTTGCATTCCTTTAATGATGGTGGCGATCTGTTTGGTCGCTTCCCCGCTTCGTTCGGCGAGCTTGCGGACTTCGTCGGCTACAACAGCGAATCCGCGGCCCTGCTCCCCTGCGCGTGCAGCTTCAATCGCTGCATTGAGTGCAAGCAGGTTCGTTTGTTCAGCGATATCATCAATGACTTCAATGATTTCCCCTATACGTGTCGAATCATCCTCCAGCTTCAATACCTGCCGGTTCACACGATTCATGCCTTCAATCGACTGCTGGACAACGGTTCCCCCCTGGGATGCAATGCCTGCAGTCTCGTTCACGAGTTCGGCAGCGGATGTCGCGCTGCTGGCCACCGCATTGATCGCGAACGACAACTCCTTAAACAGCTCATTGATGGTCTGAACAGAATCGGCCTGCTGGCTGCTACCCCCAGCCAACTCTTCAGCACTAGCGGAAATTTGCTGTGCAGCGGCTGCAACCTGCGAAGCATTCATGTTCACCTGACCAATCATGTTGGTCATGCTCTCAGTGATCTCATGAAACACTCTGGCGAATGTTCCGATTTCATCTTTACGATCCCGGTATGCCTCTGGAAGCTCCTGCGTAAAGTCTCCCCGAGCCATGCTTTCCCCAACAACAACTGCACGGTTTAAAGGCCTTACAATGGTATTGGTCAGCAACACGATCACAAGTCCTAACAGAATTAATGTAACGACACCAGCCGCAATGATGTAGTACATAAGCGCTTGTGAGTCAGCCATAATCTCCTTCATAGGAATGACGATGGTTACAGACCAAGGCGTATCGGTATTTCCGATTTGTATCGGTGTATACATCAGATAGGTACCCTTGTCATTGTAAGATAATGTATTGCCTTCGCTAATCGCTGCGAGAATATCCGGAACCCGCTCGCTAGGATAAACGTCTTTCAAATTGTTTCCGATCTGGCTTTGGTCAGGCAGTGTAACGACTGTTCCCGTATTGGAGTATATATGCGCATATCCGGTATCATACAGCTCGAATTGATCCATCATCTTCTGCAGCTCTTCAAGATCGATGTCTATCCCTACTGCGCCAATAACTTCGTTATTTTCTTTAATCGGCACAACAAGTGAGGTCATAAAGACATCTTTATCGTCAAATTTCTCCTTATATGGCTCAATAATCGCCTCCTCGCCACTGTTCTTGACTTTAAGATAATAATCACCTATGCCGTCCTCTTCATATGCTTCAAGTGGACTGAGCTTTAACCCTGCATCTGTTCTCTTCCAGTAAGGTATCAGTCTCCCGCTCTGATCGGTACCCGATGTATTCTTGTACTGCTGATCTTTGCCATCGAACGCATTTGGCTCCCAGATCGTCCAGGCTGCCAGATACGATTCATTTTTTTCCAGAACATTTTTAATAATGGTATTAACGGTTTCGCGGTCCGTGTCACCTTGTTTCTTCATAACCTCAAAGCTGTGAGCCAAAGTACGTGCTGTGCCCATGGTTCTATCCAGCCTATTCTGAACAGATACACCGATCTTCTCTCCGGCTGTCTCTGTCAGGGATATCGCAGATTTCATGGATGTATTATTGGTAATCAAGGCTATTGCAGTCAGCATTCCACCTAATAAAATAACGATAGAACCTAGAATTACAATTAACATTCGAGCCTGTAGCCTCATAGAAAAGATAGATTTTATACGTTTCATCGTGCATCCCCTTGCTTATCATAGTATTTTTTATATGGAACCTTGGATCAGGCCCCTATAACTCTCCGGATCGACTCCAGTACTCTTTCTTCCTGAAAAGGTTTTACGATAAAATCTTTAGCTCCAGCCTGCAGCGATTGAACGACCATAATCTGCTGCCCCATGGCAGAACACATGATGATTTTGGCCTCCGCATCCAGCTGTTTGATACGCTTAACCGCTTCGATCCCTTCCATAACGGGCATGGTGATGTCCATCGTAACGAGATCGGGAGAAAGAGACTTATATTTATCTATCGCCTCCTGTCCGTTGGCAGCTTCACCTACAACCTCAAATCCGTTCTTGTCCAGCATATTTTTAAGCACCAGCCGCATAAATGCCGCATCATCCACAATTAATACCTTCGTTTTCATGTTGATCCTCCTTTGGTATGAAACAACAGTGCTATATGTATCTTCCCAATCTCTTCAAGATGAACGGATACATGTATCCCTGCCTCGAATCCGTATATTTCCAACTGTCCCGACATGATCGTAGGTGGTGTAATGTCCACATGCTTTCCTTTACCGGATAAAATGGTGGATGTGTTTCCAGCAATCATATTTGCCATTTCTCCGATAAAACTGTGGAGCATCTCCCCTTCCAACGGCATGCCGTACATCGATTCACCCAAACGGCTAAAGGTCTCGAGGTCCCCATGAAACACGAGACGTCCCTGTAAGTCCCCCATGATCCCGATCAGCACACCAATGCCGCTCTGTACCAGTCCTTGTTCGATCGGAATAGGCTGAGAAGCATCCATTGATTGCATGAATACCTGTCCCATCGATTCGATAGTACTATTCAGCAATAGCGAATCATTCTCGTTCATTTGCACTAGAACCACCCTCTTTTTGTGAAAATAGGCCTATGTATGCAAATAATCATACACCGAGGACCATGGAAGGTAACCGAAAATAAATTGCGCTGCCACGCAAAAATTTTGCGGATATTTGCAGTATTTTGTCGAATTGCGCAAAAAAAAGACCCGTTTCCACTGAATAACGGGCCTTCCCTATCTGTATCTTATTGTTTTTTTAAAGATTGCTTGATGAAATCCGAATCCGACAAAAGTCCGAGATTTTTAGCCTTCATTACCGCTTCTATGCGTGACTTTACATTCAGCTTTTGAAACAGATTGGTCAGGCAATATTCCAATGACCGCTGGCTCATAATGACCTGTTCTGCTATTTCCTTGTTGCTCATGCCACCAGCGATTTGTTTCAATATTTTATACTCTTTAGTCGTGATTGAACTGGTTCCGGTATCTTTAATATCTTTAAAACCATGATCTGTAGTTCTTCGCATCTGCCTAACAAGAGAAAGTGGCAGTACGACCTCACCTCGAAGGGCGCAACGAACCGCTGTAACAAGCTGCTCCTTGTTCGAAGTTTTATGTACAAGCCCTGCAATTCCTGCTTCAATCATAATATTAAAATGATTCATAAAATCATAGCCGGTATAAGTCAAAATAATAGCTTCAGGTACCGCTGTAAGTATCTTTTTAGCAAGGTCAATACCATTGATACCTGGCATATGCAGGTCAATAAGCATGACATCAAAGGGGCGCTCTTTAGCTAGCTCTAATGCCTGATCTCCCGTGTTTGCCAATGTAACGATTAAATCGCCCTCTTGTTCAAGTAACATTTTGGTTCCCTCCATGACAGAAGGATGGTCATCAACCAATAAAATCTGATACATCTTGATTTTCCCCCATTCACATTGTTCCTGTGCTATTCAGCTGATTGGTACAGATATAAGAATAGATAAACCATTATGTGGCGACGAAACAAATTCAATCTCCCCATCCATACTTCGGACACGTTCCTTAATACCATATACCCCCATACTTCCAAAAATAGATATCTTCTCCATCACATTCATACCGATCCCGTTATCTTCATAATTCAGATGAATCATGTCTAAATCACTGTAGAGCTTAATAATGACTTGTGTTGCGTTCGAATGTTTCGATGCGTTAGCCAGCATCTCTTGAACGATGCGGTACAGCCCGATGATCAGGTCATCGTTCAGATCATGGCTTACACCCATACAATCGAACCGTATCGCATAATCAGATCGAAGCTGCGTAAATTCAAATAACGCCTCGAGCGATCTTTCAAGCCCTACCTCTTTAAGGAGCGGTGGGCGTAATTCATTGCATGTAATGCGTATCTGATAAATGACATCCAGTAATCCTTGCTTAATGCATTCCAGCTCTTGAAGCGAATCTTTCGGTAAACTTCTCTCCGATATAAGCTGATCCAGCCTGCGGTACCAGATAATCTGCTCCTGAAGGGCTGCATCGTGTAAATCCTGTGCCAGATGTTTCCTTTCGTTCTCAGACAGCTGAAACATAAACCGCAGCAGCCACACGGGGGTGGTCTGCTGCGAGGCGAATTGTTCGAGCTCCCGGGTTAAATCCTCGATAGCTCGGAAATTATCATACAGTACACTAACATAACGAGAAATCGTCTCTAGCCATACTTTTGTTGCCTGGATGAGTAAAAACGGGGAATTCTCCCCTACACACAAGATACAGCTCTTGCCGTGTATTTCACCGATCTTCACGAAATGACCGTCGAGCGTATCGATCATTTCACAAAGAGGCAAGTTCTCTGCGCACTGTTCCTGTATCGTCTCCAAAATGTACTGTGGAATCTGATGATATCCATGAGTTACTGTAACATTAGAGTCACGGTCTACTTCAATGAAGCTAACCCTATCGGTCGAAATCACCTGGCAGACTTCCCTGACAAACCGGCTATTCAAATCCTCTACCTTCACCATGCCGAACAAGTCAGAAGAGAACTGATCCAGACTCATCTGTAGTCGAAAATACCGGTCTTCGCTTTCGCGTATCATATCTTCAGCGTATTTCCTGTCTTCTTCGATTCTCTTTTGTTCTGTAATATCTCTAACAATCGTTACAGCCGTACCCGCCCCTTTAAATGGAACGGAAGCCGAAATGGCCTCCACATCAATTATACTTCCATCGAGCCGCATAATGCGGTGTTCTCCTAACTGGATAGCCCCCTGTTCCTGATATACTTTGTTTATATAATCCATCACCAACGCTTTCGAATCCGTATGAATAATGTCGAGAATCGGACGGCCCATTAAGTCATCCGGCTCCGATGCGCCCAGTAACGACAGGGCTTTCGGATTAACATACGTATATGTAAAGTTTTTGTGCAGCAGCATTGCCACGGGCGATATTTCAATCAACTGCCGGTTCAATTGCTCACTATCCATCAGAGCCTGTGCCACCTGCTTACGCTCCGTTATATCTTCCATGACGATTTCGACCGTACCCGATTGGTTATCATAAATAGCGCTTGCCACAATATCAATAATTTCACCATTAATCCGTTTAATCTTAACTTCCTTTGGAGACACATATCCATTCTCCAGCAGCTCTTTCCGGACAACCTTACCCCAATCCCGGTCCTCCTCGACTACCCAGCTCCAAGGGCTTGTCCCGACAATATCCTGTAGTCCGGACGCCCCGACAATCCGTATCCCGCTGGGATTAAGGTATATCAACTTTCCGTCTTTCGATACCGCAATCGCAATTGGTGAAAGTTCCACCAGTCTCCGGTAACGCTCCATACTTTCTTTAAGTGCTCTTTCCATTTTTTTGCGTTCCGAAATATCGTAAAAAATGCGAATCGTATGTCCGGTATGTTCGTCATAGATTCCTGTTACTTCCGCCTCAATCAGCTGCCCCTTGAGTGTGACAATGTCATATTCAATCGCTTGTCCATACTTATGAGTCACAATGTGATCCATTTGTTTGCGGACTTTATGGATTTCATGCGGCGGTAAAATGTCGTAAATCGGCCTGCCGATAAGCTCTGCCTGCGAGCTTGCCCCAAACCATTTCACCCCTGCCGGGTTAATAAAAATGATCCTCTCATTGTTCTGTACAATTATCGGCTGCGGAGAGAGATCAACCAACCACCCATAACGTTCCAAACTTTCTTTGAACTCCCGTTCAAAATAAGATAAGTCCTCCTGTTCCTCATGGCTGTCACTGGGTTGTTGCGGTTTCACTTTGCTCTTGTATCTAAAATGATGCTTTTTTACGAGAAAATTGCATTTTCGTTCAGCACTTCCCATGTGTCGGCAGTACCCAATACTCTTGCTACAGCACTGACACAGCATATAAACAATGACGACATTGAAAAACTGTTGAAGTAGTGAAAGCATGATATAGTTCAGGCCCAAGCTGCCGAGTCTCCTTTAACTTTCTTTAGTTGTAAGGAACATTTCCCCTCATTCCCATAAGAGGTATCAATGTTTATTATCGGCACACATTTCGCATTTGCGAATATATTTCCAACCAAAAGTCAATATATTTCACTGGCACAAAAATGAAAAAAACCTCACCATTGGTAGGGCATAGAGCCCTACCGGATATGAATAGAAAGGTTTCTCATTTAACATCTATATCCAGATTAGATTTTATATCTCCTCCGGTGTAAATACGGTAACCCGGTTTCTACCTTCCAGTTTAGACCTGTAAAGGGCTACATCCGCCCTCTCCAGAATTTCCCTAGAGGTCAATAACTCCGTTTCGTTGTATATCGCAATCCCAATCGATATGGTAACCTCTACTCCGTTTGGCCCCGGTCCCTCAGCCATATCTTGACGGAGAGTATTAGCAAGCTCAACTGCCTTTTGAAGACTCGCGTGCTTCATCACAATACCAAATTCTTCTCCACCATAGCGGAAACATAAATCCTCTAGCCCTGTGAACAAACGCATCTCCGAAGCTAGATATTTCAACACCTCGTCCCCAATCGCATGTCCATACATATCATTTACTCGTTTTAAAAAATCGATATCTATCAAAATAAGTGCAAACGGCTGACGTTCATCGAGCCATTCCTGGAGCGTTAAATCAAATGTTTTGCGATTAGCCAATCCTGTAAGACCATCAATTTGCATTTCATCATTGAGATGGGTCAAATGATTGCCTATGCTATGGTGCAGCTGTCTCACTTCATAGATGAGAGAAGAAATCTTGGGCATCGCTGGTGGAACTGATTTTTTGGACACGACCGCATCTTCCGAGAATTTAGCTAACTCGTAGAGGGGAGTTGAAATATAACGGGAAACGCGCCAGGCAACGAACAAAATGACGATACAAATCGGCAGAGCATGAAGCAAGATACTCCATACAAGCTTCTTTAGCGGTTCATCCAGAACCGAAACAGGGGTCTGTGACACAATTCCCCAGCCGCCTCTCGGCTCATAAGCATAACCTACAAAGAACGATATTCCTTCGGTATTCGTTATTTCGGCAGTGCCGCTTTTTCCGCTGATTGCTTGCTGAACGACATCATTTCCAATGATGGTCCGATTAATCCGCCGGGAATCCGGGTGAAAGATAAGATGAGAGTGATTATCCGTCACGTAGACATAGGAGCCGTTTCCGTAAAAATGCTCACTCAGCAACCTGCTGAGTACATTGTCCTCCTGCAGATAGATCGTTCCTCCTGCAAAGCCTTTATAATTTCCCTGAGCGTCATAAATCGGGGAGGAGATCAGCAGGATCAAGCGTCCTGTCTTTGCTACGTAAGGTTTCGAAATGATCGAAGCTTTCATCTCCACGGCTTGAACGGAAGCTTCCGATGTGAGTTGACTCCCGACCAGGCTATATTCCTGATCGGGAGTGACGGCCTTAATCTGGCGTCTTGAATCAGCAATAAAGACCGAATTAAAATACTGCTCATTCGCCTTGAACCAAATATCCAAATCCCGCTGACTAAAGGTTGATTCTCCTGCTAAGCGGGCAACACTGTTCATGTTGTTTTGCATATTATCTAAAATATCGGTTGTATTCGATGCCAGTTTCTTGGCATATTGATAGTTGCTCTCCAAATAATTGTAGGTCAAAGACTTCACATTGGCGGTTACCGCTAAATATCCTCCAACAACAGCGGTTAACACAATGGAACTGATAACGAGTAAGCCGAGTATAATACGGAGCTTGAATCCTTTGTGCTTTCCCACGATGAGCCTTCCTTCGTTCCAAAATTAAAACCCTGACGGAACCCGGTTGGACAGGTCAAATAACAGGATTATTATCCCATTATAACAAAATATGGCGAAAAATGTCGTTGTTCTTCACGAAATATTATTCTAAATTATGAATTTAAATTCCATTCCGCTTATCTCACAGATTATTTAAATTTTTTTGCGGTTTTCACAAAAAAACCAAGGATTTTTTCATCCGATGTCGAAAGATTAGTTCAATAAAAATGACGAAAGTATCGACATACTTTCAGTCCTCCAGAGGGTGATACATTTTGTCAGAAATCAAAGAAATACTCCTCCAGCTGCTGTTCGCACTTACACCATTTGTATTGTATAACATCTACTACCGCAACCTTGAGGTAAACTACTCCAGACGGTTCATCATATTTACTTGTTCATTCTGCCTCATACTGTCCATGACCTTTCCCCTCAGTGTACAGGATGGACTTGTCTTTGATGTCAGGTATGTCATCATATTTTTTGGCATCTTGTTTGGCGGGGTTACGACCGGCTTTATTTTACTCGTAGAATTTATAATATACCGATTATATATTGGTGGTTCAGGCACTTTGGACGCCTTTATTATTTTGGCTATCTCCTTTCCTTTATCCATTCTACTAAGCTCTCTTTATTACAAAATCAAAAAAAAGTATTGGATTACGTTCATCGCTGGAATCAGCTTTTCCATCATTCCTATAGTCGTGCTTTACATCACCAAAACGGATTATATACTTTCCAATGTAACGTTTAACATTCTAGCTATGCCAGTTCATAATTGTCTTGGCATTTGGCTGCTCATCACTTTGTTCAATAAATCTGTCACAGACAAGGAGTTATATCTTAAAGTTATCCAGAACGAGAAGGTCGAGACCATTAATCAAGTGGCTGCTTCGCTCGCCCATGAAGTACGCAACCCTCTGACGACCGTCCTCGGTTTTCTGAAATTAATTCGCGCGAACACGTTAGGCTGGGAAAAAACAGAACGTTTCATCGATATCAGTATTGAAGAAATCCACCGTACAGAACAAATTCTTTCAAATTACCTGTCCATCAGTAAACCTCTGGCTACCTTCCATCAGCATATCGATCTTGTCGTGCAGCTAAAAACGGTCGTTGAGGTGATGACGCCATACGCCAACATGAACAATGTTTCTTTGGAAGTGTCGTACCCGGCTGCTCCCGTGCATATCACCGGTAACCCTACAGAGATGAAACAGCTTCTCGTTAACTTTATTAAAAATGCAATTGAAGCCAGCGCCGATATGCCCAAGGCCAGAGTCAGCATTCAATTCTTGCAGCATCTCCGCCGGGTTCAACTCGAAATCCAGGATAACGGTGTGGGGATGGATGAAGAACAGATGAGCCGGCTTGGCTCAATCTATTATTCTACCAAAAGCAACGGCACCGGACTCGGGCTAACCTTTTCCTATCAAGCTATACGTTCCATGAACGGTACGATTTCCGTTAAAAGCGAGCCGTATTCAGGAACCGTGTTTACCATTTCACTGCCTCTTGCGTGACGCTGCGCTATACATTAACGACGTTTAAGACATATCAATACCTGATTGAACCTTCTTACCTATGAAATGTGACCACTCCAAATAATCCGACTGGATTTGGTCAGTAAATGTTGTATAAAGCGCAACATTATTCCGTCATATAGCGGTGGAGAACGGATTGTTGCATGATATACAACAATCGGGATAGGGAATCATTTATTTACCTCTTTTCAGTAGGGATTGTTGTACAATCTGCAACAATATCAGTAGGTTCAGGCATTCTGCTCATCCAATGTTGTATAAAGTGCACCATTATTCCGTCATATGCTTCCGTTGCGCGCTTTCCTTGGGAAAGCTTTTACCGCTAATGCTTCTCCGGAATACTTCGTATCCCCACTGCTTGTGAAATATGTCCGCTACAGCAAGCAAATCGAAAAATAAAGTCAGCCGCATTAAAAATAATAAAATGGTAGTCCAAGTACATCTCGGACTACCATTTTATGGTCTACATTCTTCTTTCTTATAAGATGAAGACGCCCCGGATCTACTTTTGGGACAGTCCTATCTTTATCAACTCAAAATTCTTATTCAAATGCAGGAATCGCTATATCATCATAATTCTCTTCGAAAAATTTCTTCACCTCAGGGCCTGTCATTGCCTCGGCAAGCTTACGAATAGCTTCAGAATCTGCATTGTCCTTCCGTGCCACCAAAGTGATCGCGAATTCAGAGTCTGTTCCCTCAGTAATCAGCGCATCTTTCTTCGGTGTCAAACCGAGCGGCTTGGCATAAGCCGGAGTCATGATTGCCATATCCACATCATCCAGCGTACGAGACAGCATCAACAGATCGACTTCCTGGAATTTAAATTTCTTAGAATTCTCCACAATATCAGCTGTAGTAGCTTTGATGCCTACACCCTCCTTAAGCTTGATAAGTCCATGCTTCTCAAGCAAGACAAGAGAACGTCCAAGGTTGGACGGGTCATTGGCAACAGCGATCGTCGCTCCATCCGGCAGCTTCTCAATGGACTTATAACGCTTGGAGTAACCACCGTAAATCGCATGATAAATCGGCTCAATAGGTACAAGCTCGCTACCGTTATTCACGTTATACTCCTCCATATAAGGCACATGTTGAAAGAAGTTGGCATCCACTTCCTTATTAGCAAGCGCATTGTTCGGTTGAACATTATCGGACAGAATGACAATATCCAGATTAATACCGTCTTCTTTCAGTTTCGGCTTCACAAGCTCCAGCACTTCGGTCATCGGCGGAATCAGGCTGGCAACTTTCAAAGTTACTTCTTTACCTGCAGCTTCCTTTTCTGTTTCGCCCGCAGGCTCTGCTGTTTCTTTCTGTCCGCAGCCTGCGACTACGAGCATAACGGCAGCCAGAAGGCCAACCAGCATACTTCGAGAAAATTTTGACATGAAATTCATAGTAAACCATACCCCTATCATTTGATGTAATAAGCTTGATGAACTGCCGGAATATATTATCTTTTATCCAACAGCCTTGACAGCAGATTGCCAGTAAATTGGATCGACTGAACCAGTATGATCATGATAATGATCGTAAACACCATAATTTCCGTCTCAAATCTCTGATATCCGTAACGGATCGCAAAATCGCCCACACCGCCTCCGCCAACAATTCCCATCACCGTCGAATAGGATATAAAGCTGATCGTAGATGTTGTCAGTCCCAGTACGAGTCCCGAACGAGCTTCCACATACAGAAATTTAAAGATCAACTGCAGCGTTGATGCGCCCATAGAAGAGGCTGTCACGGTCACTTCCTTCGGAACGTCGAGCAGTGATTGCTCCACCAGCCTGGAATAATAGGCTACTGCAACCACGGATAACGGTACCGCTGCCGCCATTGTGCCGATGGACGTTCCGACCAGCATACGGGTAAACGGGATCATGATGACCACAAGCAGCAGGAAAGGAAACGAGCGAATGATGTTCACTGCCCCATTTAACAGGGAGAATATGAGCGCATTCTCATAGAGCTGTCCCTTTCGGCACAGATATAATAGTGTTCCTACCGGAAGACCCAGTATTATAGCCGCAGCGATAGATATGCCGACCATAAAAAACGTTTCTCCGATCGCTTTCCATATTTCTGACTGATACTGCGCCACATAAGCAAAATAGTCATTCACATATTGCACCATTTCGTTCAAAAAATCAATCATTAGCTTGAACCTCCACCGGATTTGTTTCCGTCAAATGGCCGTTGTCCATGACCGAAACATGCCTGCAAATCCGGTTTACCACATTCATCTCATGCGTAACCATCACAACCGTAACCCCGTAACGCTCATTTACGTGACTCAGCACATCAAGGATACCGGAAGTGGTCTGTGAATCCAAAGCTGAAGTTGGCTCATCACAGAGCAGTACCCTGGGACGGTTCGCCAATGCCCGGGCAATCGCGACTCTCTGCTTCTGTCCACCGCTAAGCTGGGCGGGATATTGGTCCATTTTATCCCAGAGTCCGACAAAATGTAGGTATTCCTCCATCCGATTGAGCCTTTCCTTTTTCTGTACACCTGCAAGCTCTAACGGTAAGACTACATTTCCGCCTACGGTCCGGTTGCTAATCAGATTAAAATGCTGAAAGATCATTCCGATGGATCTTCTTGCCTCTCGGAGCTGTCTATTCCCGAGCCCAGTTAAATCGCGTTTATCCACAATCACACGTCCGGAATCGGGTCTTTCCAGAACATTCATTAAGCGAAGAAGTGTCGATTTACCAGCACCGCTCGCTCCTATAATGCCGTGAATATCCCCCTCTTCAATGCTTAGGGTGACGGAGTCAATGGCCAAAAAACGCTTGTTCGGAGGTCCGAAACTTTTACTCACCTGCTGTAAGGATATCATAATGTACCTCCCTAACTACTTCTACAAGCACTGTATGTATAAGCACAAGAAGAAACGGTTCACGTCCTTCCAAGGACGAAACCGTTTCTCGTGAAAGCAATAATAATCATATCACAAATTTGAACTAAGTGGTCTTTTTTATAGAGTAAAGCAATGTTTGGGATTTTGTAACGTCAAGACAAGTACAGTTGGTGACCGTACATTTCCGTTAGCTTCTTAACTGCCCGCTCCAGAATGGTCTCATCAAATCCTTCCAAGGCTTCGATCGCTTTAATCTTCTCAGACGGAGAACTTTCTTTATTCAAGTGCAGGCTCCAGTTTACAATATTCTGGACGGTTTCTTCCGGCTCTAACTGCTGGAAATAAATATGAGCCTTGTACAAATAACTTTCCGCATGTTCCGGCATAATGTTCAGCACCTCGTCAAAAGCTTCCAATGCAGCCTCCTCGTCGTTATCCTTGTAATGGATTTGACCCAAGCGATAATATGCACCCGGATGCCCGGGCTGAAGCTCAAGAAAGCTCATAATATCCATTCTGGCTCTTGTATAATCCATCATTGAGAGGTAAATGCCGCTACGGAGGCTGTAAAGCCCTGCATAACTTGGGTCCAGCTCAATCCCTTGGGTACAGTCCGATAGTCCTCTGTCCAATTGTTCCGTCTCCAAAAAGCAGATCGCACGAAATTCATATAATCTCGGATTGCCAGGATTCGCATGAATGACTTTCGTATAAGCATCAATCGCCAGCTCCCACAATCCCATCTCTTTATAAATATGGCCGCTTGCAGTTAAATAGGTCGGATGTTCTGCAAAATCAGGGTCCAGTGAAACGGCTTTCTGGAGCTCAAGCAATGCTTCTTCATTCTTGCCCTGCAGATACTTAACATAACTTTGTTTATTATGAATTTCTGGTAGGTCGCTGAGCTTCAACGCATCATTCAACGCCTGTTCCGCTAAAGGCAGATCACCCATTTCAATACAGATATCAGCACGCTGCGTATAGTTTGCAGGGTCATCATTTTCCATCTCAAGCAATTTGTCATTCAACTGAATAGCCTTGTCATTCTGTCCCATGCGATAAAAGCTATCGGCCATCCAGTAGCATACCAATGGAGATTCCGGATGCAAGCGGTACAGCTTCGTTACTACTTCTGTCGCTTTTTCCTCTGAATCTTCCTCTCTGTGCAATCTAGCAAGCTCGAAATAGGCGCGGAAGTCGTTCGGATCTTGATGAAGCGCCAGCTCCAAATCTTCTTTAGCCTGATGGTTTTTACCCCAGGCTGCATAGATTTCCGCCCGTTTCAAATAAAGCTCCACCGCACCGGCGTATTTCTGCAACCCTTCCGACGCTGCAGCGACCCCTTTCTCATATTGACCAAGCTGCAGGTACAGATCGGCAAGCAGCCTCCGAAAGGAAAAGCTCTCCTTCATCTGACGCTGAAATGTCATGAAAGCACCATAGCTGTAATTCGTACTTGCATCAAACAGCCCGTAGCCTTGATCCGCCTCGGCTTCATAGCGGTTAGCCAGCTCAATTCCTTGCCGCAATACAGTTAAAGCTTCCTCTACCGAATCAATCAGATCCAGACATCTGGCCAACATGAAGTAATACATCGGGATAACCCGATCCGGAAGACTGATACTTTCCTTGAAGCAAGCAACAGCTTCTGCTGGGTTGCCGCTCTCATAATACGTCATACCTAACTCATAATAGGTTGAGATGACAGTACTCCGATCCTCCCGCTTAATCGATTCCTTTAAATCTCGAATCGCTTCGTCGTATTTCCCTAAATCCTTATACGCTATGCCTCTCGTATACCAAGTTAAATAATTGTCGCCATCTAAAAGGATAGCTTCATTCAGATCAGTTATCGCTTCCTCTTCCCGATTCATCTCACGCAAAATATGCGCCCGCCGCTCGTAGGCTTTTCCCGCACCTTTCCATTCAATAATCTGCCCTAAGTATTCCACTGCTTCATCAGAATGCCCAGTATTATGTAGCAGTTCGGCGTATATGATCTGGTCACTTAAAGATTGAATAGCCTTTTGACCTTTCCTCATGTATTTGAGCGCCTTCTCCGTATCTTGACGCCTGCGATAATAGTTACCAATTCTGAGCCAGATCCTATCGATAAAAACCATATCTCTCACCCTTTAAGTAAACTTGATTGACGTATCTATTATTTTGACGATAAGAGAAGGAATTGTCCAGACATTAATCCGATTTTTTCCAGTTGTTTCAATTTTGTTTCGAAAGCTATGTGTGGTTAATATTGACAAATTTTAAGATTTGGATTTTAATTATGAATATAAAATAATTTCATTCATAAATTCACAATGGAGTGTGAGACGAAGTATGCCCCGGTTCAACGAACAAGAGAAAGCAAAGATCCGGCTGGATCTGCAGCAAAAAGGAAAGCATTTATTTTCCGTATTTGGATTAAAAAAAACGAGCATTGCCGATCTGACAAAAGCAGCCGGCATTGCTCAAGGAACGTTCTATTTGTTTTATTCATCCAAGGAGGAACTGTACTTTGAATTGCTAGAGCAGGAAGAAGAGATGATTCGCGGACAGATGGCCGAAACATATTTTAATGGTGGTCCCCTCAGCCGTGAACGTTTCAAGCAATTTCTGCGCGAGTCACTTACCGTGCTGGAGAGTAACCCCTTTTTAAGGCAGCTGTACGATGAAGAGTTCGCGGAGTCTTTATTCCGGAAACTCCCGGCTGAGAAACTGGAAAGCAACTTCACCAAGGATGCAGACGACCTGCTGCCAGTAATCAAGAAAGGACAGCAGCAGGGATGGATTAAACCTCAAAATCCCGAGGTGATTGTCAGTATGATTCGCTCGTTTATTCTACTGTCCCTGCAAAAGCATCTTATCGGGGATAAACACTACCGCGATACCATGAATCTGTTCATTGATTTGATTACGGACGGCCTAATTATCGAAACGAAGGAGATAGAGCCATGATTGATGTGAAGGAGCTTCGCTTCCACTATCCCGGTCATAAGCACTACACGCTGAAAGGCTTAAATTTTCATATCCCTCAAGGAGAAATATTCGGGTTTCTCGGGCCGTCGGGTGCCGGAAAGAGCACGACCCAGAAAATACTGATCGGCATGCTGAAGCAGTACGAAGGCAGTGTCTGCATTTTGGGCAAGCAGCTGAGGAACCATGGGCGGGAGTACTACAACTCGATCGGCGTTGCCTTTGAATTCCCCAACTTCTACAGCCAGTTTACGGCACTGGAAAATCTGAACCTGTTTCGCTCCTTATATAACGTTCCCACAGATGAACCCGAGCATCTACTCGCTCAGTTATCGCTGGAGGAATATGGGCGGACGAAAGTGTCCGATTTTTCAAAAGGCATGAAAATGCGCCTGAACTTATGCCGAGCGCTCATGCATCGTCCGGATATATTGTTCCTTGACGAACCCACCTCGGGGCTCGACCCTGTGAACGCAAGCACCGTAAAAGAAATCATTTTGCAGCAAAAAGCTCTTGGAAAAACTGTCATTCTAACAACGCATAACATGCATGCCGCCGAAGAGATCTGCGACAGAGTCGCTTTTATCGTGGACGGTGAGATCAAGCTGATCGACGCGCCTCGGGAGCTTAAAGTGAGAGAAGGAAAAAAGGCAGTATCCGTGGAGTACAGGGAAGGAACATTGCTCAAGCGTGCCGATTATCAGCTGGACGGTATCGCGGATAACGAAGCATTTCATTTACTTCTGCGGAGCGGCTCCATCGAGACAATCCACACGCAGGAAGCGACGCTTGATCAACTGTTTATCCAAGTAACAGGGAGAACTCTGACATGAAGCATCAGACCACTGCACCTCCTACTCTTCGGCTTCGTCAATTCGGTGCTCGGCAGTTTGCCTGCTCATGGAGGCAGGATATCAAACTTCAGCTGCGCCATCATTTTTATACCGCTTATCTGCTGATCAGCCTCGCCTATCTCATTCTATTAAACATGATCCCTGAGAATCAGCAGGTAATGTGGAGTATACTCCTGACATTTTCAGATCCAAGCATGCTCGGCTTCTTTTTTATTGGTGGTCTTATCCTGCTCGAAAAAGGACAGCATATCCACGACAATCTGTTTGTTACCCCGTATCCGCTTGGAGCATACATTTGGTCAAAAACACTTTCACTAACTTGTCTGTCACTGATGAGCAGCCTTGCCATCCATATTGGTACGTTTGGTCTCCATCGAAACATGATAATACTGATCATCGCTGTTATGCTAACGTCTGTTTTTTTTACTTTGGTTGGACTTGGAGTTGCAGTACGCTGTCATACCATGAACGGATTCTTCTTCTCGTCGATCCTTGTCTCCACCATTCTGGTGTTACCCGTTATGGACACGCTGCATATTTTTTCAAGCAAAGTTTTCTTGTTTTTTCCGGCTGGTGCCTCGCTTCTGCTGCTCCAATCGGTTTTTGAACCGGTACAAACAGTTGACACCATCTTTGCGATCATCGTTTTGCTCGTATGGATCGGCATTGCTTTCGGCTGGTCTCATCGGTCCATGCAATTATTATTATGGGGTTTTAAAAAAGGAGGGCTCACGGTATGAACCGGGCCGTACAAATGCTGCAACGTGATATAAAACAGGTCGGACGCGATCCGATGCTTGTGTTCATCACTGTCGCTCCTTTATTACTGGTGCTGGCGCTTAAATATGGGGTGCCCATCATCACTTCTCTTTTGCTCTCAGCTGATTTCCAATTATCGGCGCATTATGGCATCATATACGGAACCTCCATTCTTCTTATTCCGCTTATCATCGGTGTGATGGCCGGACTAATGATGCTTGACGAAAGAGATGAGCAGTTAATTGCTTATTATGCTGTTACTCCCATCACGCAGCAAGGATATTTTCTCCACCGATTAACGCTGCCGACGCTGCTGTCCGGCATTTATATTGTTCTGGCTTTTCTAATGGTCGGTTACTCGTCCTGGAGCCCAATTCAATATGGTTTGGCTCTACCCATGCTTCTGATCGAGGGCCCGATCATGGCATTACTCCTCGTTTCCTTTGCGTCCAACAAAGTGGAGGGACTTGCGTTATCTAAAATAGGAGGGCTGCTGGTTTTTGTACCCGTACTATCTTACTTCTTGCCAGAGCCCTGGCGCTGGGGCTCGGCCGTACTACCGACCTTTTGGGTCGCTGAGCTGTTTACGCTGCCCAACAGCATGCCATGGAATGAGCCAAAGTTGATTGCTGCAGGATTCACAGGTTTAGTTGTGCACCTTGTCTGGTTCAGGATATTGTTCAGGCGATATTTACGCCGGATCGCCTGAAACTGTGGTCATTATTTTAACAGGAACTCTGATTCAAACTGTGATTGATATCAGTACACCTTATGAATGACATCCTCAAAATCCGGATCTTTCATATCAATGTCGTCCAGCTCCCCCCAACTGCCGAGCTCCTTCATCACTTCCAGCGTATTGATCTCTCGGCGGTTGGCCTCCACTGTAACCGTGCTTCCCGCAACGTTTACGATACGGATCGCGGCTTGTGCCCGTTCAGCGGTCACCGTCCCGGATGGACTCGGATTCCATATAGTCTGGCTTCCCATTCCGTACTGATCCGGTACTTGAAAAACGCCGCGGTAGGTAACGGTGATCAGAGTTGGCAGCCCGATCGTATCCCGGAGCGATTGAATCGTCCCGTCATACGTCAGCTCTCCGTTGTTGATGACCATGACGCGGCTACACAGCTGCTCGATATCGTCCATGTCATGTGTTGTGAGCAGTACAGTCTTGCCAAAATCCTTGTTCAACTTCGTCAGAAACTCGCGGATACTCCGTTTAGCATTCACATCCAGGCCGATCGTCGGCTCATCCAGGAACAAGAGATCCGGGTCATGCAGCATGGCTGCGGCGAGGTCCGCGCGCATGCGCTGCCCAAGCGACAGCTTGCGCACTGGCGTTTCCCAGAATGTGTGCAGCTCCAGTAGCTCGGAAAACTGATGGAGTCTCCGCTTCTTATCCGTTTCGCTCACTTCGTACATTTTAGCCAGAATATCGTAAGAATCTTTAACTGGCAGGTCCCACCACAGCTGACTCCGTTGACCGAACACGACCCCCAGGTTTTTCACAACGCGACGGCGTTCCTTATGCGGATTCATTCCGCTTATTAGCACTTCGCCCGATGTCGGGTGCAAGATACCTGATAGCATTTTGATCGTCGTGGATTTCCCGGCTCCATTAGGCCCGATATATCCAAGGAACTCCCCTTGCTCCACTTGAAAGCTGATGCCGCGCACGGCCTCCTTCGTCTTGTATTCCCTTGTGAAGAGGGTCCTCAGACCGGAGAAGCGACCCTCCTTGACAACAGGCGTTTTAAACTCCTTGCGTATGTCCCGAACTTCAATCATCGTTCACTCCTCCTTTAACTTCCAGCACTTTGGTATTTGGTCATGCCGAATTTCCAAAATCTTAAACTTAAGGCCAAACAAACCCCCGCGGCTGCTGCCGTGGCGATAAATACCCAGGGTCCGAGCTCACCACGCAATATGTAAAGGGATGGAACATAGTTAACGAACCCGATAGGAATGACAACGAGCAGAATGGTTGACATCCATTTCGGATACAGACTGAGCGGATAACGGACTGCCGTGCCTGCGGCATCCTCCGTAATGGTCTGCAGTTCGCTGATCCGAGTCGTCCAAAAGCCGCATGTTGCAGTTGCAAGCCCGATCGAGAACAAGATCACCGCCCCCGTGCCGATAATAAACAAGGTTTGCGGGACAGCGATCCAGCCCACCTGTCCGCTAGCGATCATGCCGCCGAGGGACCACGCCAGCAGAAACCCGCCTTGAAGAACTTCACCGAGCATAATGCGAAAATTTTGCGGCATCAGTGCTAGTAACACCGGCATCGGCCGGGTCAAGAGCTGGTCGAGCTCTCCGGTAACAAGATATTTTTCGAGATGATGCACTTCATCTGCAAAAGTCCGGTACACCGTCTTGGATAGGGTCATCACTGCAAACAAATAGCCGACTTCATACATGGACCAGCCTTGAATAGCACCGAATTTATGCAGCACGATGGCTACCATCAGAAATTCGGAAATTTGAATGAGCGCGGCCAGAAATGAGGCGAGAATAAAGTTGAACTTATACTGCATGCGACTTTTAATACTCGTACGAATCAGCATACCGTACAAGGAAATCATTGATTTTATCGTCATCCCCCCTGCACCTCCACCTTTCGACGTAAAAACCCAGTTATCAGCAAGCAGGCAAGCGTCAGCAGCAGACACCAAAACAACGTTCCCCATAAGGCGGAAACGCTACCTAAACCAAGATAGAATCGTGTTGGGACATACAGCAGGTAAGGATACGGCGACAGCCAGGCGATACGTTCCAGCCAGTCCGGCAGCCATTCAATCGGAATGAAAAAGCCCGCGAGCAGGTTGATCATGGCATGATTACCCCAATATAGCCATGAAGATTCCGTTGTCCACAAAGCGGACGCGCCGATCAGGTAATTAATGCAAATGGACAGATAGGCGGCTCCAGCCAAAGCAATGGCTGCGTAAAGAAGAGAAATAGCTTGTTCCGGGAGAGAGAGTGAAAAAGCGAAGTAATACACCACATAGATCGGAATGGACTTGTACACGAACTGATAGGCAATCTGCCCCCACTCCCTGGCCATCAAATGACTAAACAAGTGCACAGGACGCATCAGGTCAAGTGAGATATGACCCGTCCTGACGGATTGAGGGATGCCGAGACCATTCGTGATGAAACTGGAGACCCATAGTGCAGATTGGGTAAAAGCGATGTAACTCACCATTCCCTGCGTTCCGTACTCTCCAAGCGTGTAGTCGGCTCCGAGACCGATCCAGATACAGGCGTACATGAAACCAAACATAGCACTCGCAATGTTGTGAACCATGTGCGCACCCCGGTATTGTAAATTCCGGGCATAGGCTTTGGAAGCCAGCGTGAAATAAAGCATGTGACACCTCCGATAAGTTGTTTGGACGGCGGACCCGCCCACTTCAGACAAGGCGAAAATGAGAGAAGGACAATAGCATACCAAATCATTCCACAAGTGGCAACCTATTTTTTGCAACCGATGTCATTTATAAAAACGTACCTAACAAAAAACGCCGGAAACAGGAACCTATCCTGTCCATCCGGCGTTATATTATAACCCCTGCTATTTAAGCAATTCCTCGTACTGTGACAACACATGATCCAGCTCGTCAAAGCGGACAAAACGAGCGATACGGTATACTTCCTTCCCCTCGTAAAACAGCAGTACCGTCGGTGCGGAAAGTGCCAAATACGCTGAGGCCACATCAGGAGCGTCCTCCATATATACGTAAATGCCGGTCACATCAGGCCGGGACTCTAGCATAAGGGAAACCTTAGCCTCCACAGATTCGCACACACCGCATTGACCCGTTTTAATGATGAGCAGGACGAGCGGTTCGTTCTCGGTCACCTGATTTATTTCACTTGACGATCTCATTTGCCGCAAATTCATCCACCTCCGTTCCAGATAAACTTAAAGCACCGTTGAAACGGCCTCATAGCGCCTTTATCAACGGTGGCTTTGAAGTTAAATATACAACTCTCAAGCTAACTTCACATGGCAGCCCGCTTCAATTGACTGTGGTACAGCTCGCTATAGAATCCACCTTGCTGAAGGAGCTCATCATGCGATCCCTGCTCCAGCAGCCGTCCTTCTTTAAGCACCAATATTCGGTCCGCTTGGCGGATCGTGTTCAGTCGGTGCGCGATAACAAAGCTCGTTCTTCCTTTCATAAGACGCTGCAATCCCTCTTGAATCTTGATTTCTGTCACGGTATCAATGCTGCTGGTCGCTTCATCCAGCACAAGCATAGAAGGATTGGCAAGAATTGCCCGGGCAATAGCGAGCAGCTGCTTCTGGCCTTGGCTGATTCCACTTCCTCCCTGCTTGAGCACCTTATCGTACCCATCATTCAGACGCATGATAAAAGAGTGTGCATTGGCAAGCTTTGCGGCCTCTTCGACTTCCTCATCACTTGCATCAAGCCGTCCGAAACGGATATTGTCCCGGATCGTTCCTTCAAACAGAAATGAATCCTGCAATACGAATGCCATATGAGATCGCAGACTCTCCCGCTGGATGGACGACAAATCACGTCCGTCCAGCGTAATGATCCCGCCATCCGGATCATAGAACCGTGACAGCAGCTGAATTAATGTAGTTTTGCCTGCTCCTGTCGGTCCGACCAAGGCGATCATCTCTCCGGGTTTCGCCTCAAATGTGATACCTTCCAGCGTGTCGCCGTCTTTTTCATACGAAAACGAGACGTCTTTGAAGGAGACGGCCCCCTTCACGCTTGCGAGCTTTACAGCAGCACCTTCATCTTTGGCCTCGACCTCTTCATCGAGCACTTCGAATACCCGCTCTGCCCCTGCGATGGCAGACAGCAGCGTATTCCACTGGTTCGCCAGATCATTCAGCGGTCTTGTGAACTGCCTTGCATAGCTCTCAAAAATAATGATAACTCCAATCGTGATATAGCCCTTAATGGCCATAATACCGCCAATACCGGCTACAATTGCAAAGCTAAGGTTGTTCAAACCATTCATTAACTTTGGAATGAAGCCCGAAATCGTCTGTGCCCAAAAGCCGGACATACGGATCTTGGCATTACGTTCCCCGAACTCGCGGATAACCCGATCCTCTTGAGAGAAGGCTTTAATAATGCGCTGCCCGGAGAGCGTCTCTTCGATGTAACCGTTCAGCTCCCCTAAGTTGCGCTGCCGTTCCTTGAAGAGCGGACCTGTGCGGCGCGTAATCCAGCGCATACCGAGGGCCATAAGCGGTACCACCAGAAACGTGAGCAGCGTCAGCAGCGGACTAAGCCATAGCATGACCGACAGCGTGCCGACCAGTGTCAGCACACTGGAGAAGATCTGAATCGCAGAGCTGTTCAGCGTGGAGCTTACATTTTCGATATCATTAGTCAGGCGGCTCATAATTTCGCCCTGCTGTCTTTTTCCATAGAACGGGATCGGGAGCCGGTGCAGATGTGAAAACAGATCCATTCGCATCCGGTACACCGTTTCTTGTGCGATCCCAATCATCCATATGTTGTGAAGCCAGGTGGTAAGCGCCTGAAGCACATATACAACCGCGAGTCCGATCAAAAAATATATCCATGAAGGCCCGGCGGATCCCCCGGTTTTGCTAGCGTCCCCCAAAAATTCATCCACGGCAACACCAATCAAATACGGCCCCAAAAGCGCCAGTCCCGAACTGAGCATTACCATAAGCAGGACAAGGGAAAGCTTGCCCTTCCTACTTGCCAGATATGACCATATCCTTCCCAGTGTGGCCGACCAATTTTTTGCTTTGGCGCCAGACTTCCGACTGAATATGCCTTTGCCTTCCCCCAGCTCAAACTTCGGCCTCGGGTGACGGAACGGTTCAGTGAATGTTTTGAACATGTTGTGCCTCCTCCCCGTATTGAGACTCATAAATGCGGCGATACAGCGAGGAGTCTGTCATCAGCGCTTCATGATTTCCTTGTGCAATTAAACGTCCGTCATCCAGCAGCAAAATCAGATCCGCCGTTGTGGTAGAACTGATCTTCTGTGTTATGAGGAAAGTCGTGCATGAAAGATCTTTTAACGCGTCCAGAAGGGCTCCTTCCGTCCGCACATCCAAAGCGCTTGTACTGTCATCAAGAATCAAAATGGCAGGCTTGCGCACGAGTGCCCTCGCAATCGACAGACGCTGTTTTTGGCCTCCGGACAAATTCACGCCCCGCTGGCCAAGCATCGTTTCATACCCTTTCGGAAGACGTTCAATCGTCTCATGAATTTGCGCTCTTTTGGCAGCGTCTACAATTTCATCCATGCTCGCGTCTTCTCTGCCCCAAGCGATATTGTCCCTTACCGTTCCCGAGAACAGCAGCACTTCTTGCGGAACGTAGCCGATACTTTTACGGAGCCGCTCAGGATCCAGCTCACTGGCCTCCCCTCCGTCTATGTAGACAACTCCAGAATCTTCCTCGTATAATCGCGGAATCAACTGAACGACTGAAGATTTTCCAGAGCCAGTCGCGCCCATAATTGCGATTCGCTCACCGGGGCGAGCTTGGAACGATATGTCAGTAAGCACCGCGATATCACTGCCCGGGTAGCTAAAGCTAACGTTATCGAATTTTACCGAGCCTTGAACAGGCTTTGCTCCAACCTTTCCCGCCTCTGGTCCAGACATCTGGTTCTCATAGGCATCATTCTCCGTATCCAAAACCTCCTCTACACGCTGCGCCGACGCACGTGCTCGTGACAGCACCATGACCAGACCGGATAAAGCCGACATGGCACCTATACAACGCAAAGTATAGTTCAGTACGGCAACCACTTCGCCAATTGAAGCGCTGCCGGAGATGATATCTTTTCGGCCAAACCACAATACCGCCATAATCGCCGCATTCATGACGATCAGTATAAAAGGCATCGTCCGCTCTGTCATCCGCAGCGTGGATACCGTCCCTTTCATTAGACGCTCCGAGGAATTAGCAAAGCGTTTGATCTCGTGTCCCATCCGGACAAAAACGCGAATGAGCCGGATTCCCGTCAAGTTTTCCTGAATAACGCCGTTCACCGCATCAAGCCGCTGCTGCACATTACGAAAAGAGACGGCCGCTTTTTTCATAACCCAGGCGATAAAAATAAACAGCGCGGGTACCGTCAGCACAAGCCACACTCCCAAACGGACGTTGACTACAAGCGCCATAATAATGCTTCCAGTCACCACAAGTGGCACCCGGGTCATAAACCGCAGCCCCATAAACACCGTATCCTGGATTTGCGTAACGTCCCCAGTCAGCCGCGTAATCAAAGACGAGGTCGCAAAACGGTTAAACACTGAGTATGAAAAAGACTGCACCTTGTCATACAGCCTGTCCCGCATATCGTATCCGAGCCCCTGGCTCGTATGTGCGGCGAAAAAAGAACTCGCAACTCCCGCCCCGAATGCGATCAGCGCACTAAACGTCAGTATGCCTCCCCACATCCATACAACCGACAAATTCTCCTGCTGTATGCCGTCATCAATAATTTTGGAAATGATGAGCGGCTGGACCAATTCCAGCGAAAGCTCAATCAGCATCATCGTAAGAGCCGCTATTGCGGCAACTCGGTACTTCTTTAAAAAGGAAAAGACTATACCCATTCACATACCTCCGACTGTTGGCCCTGATGCTGCACGTTCAAGCGAAGGCCTCTTTAGTAGCATTACTAGTTCGTTCCACTGCTAATATGTATATTATAACGTATTTTTCCACCTTAATCGGTTAGATAAGGAAATTTCAAATTTATGTTATCTCCAATTTTATGTTATCAAAGCGTTAGCTTTGATAACAAGCTTCTTACTCTTTCTTGCGGAGAGAGAAGGTTTTTTATTGGAAAATTGCAGCAGCACCGGGCAGGGAGCTAAATTTTCGCCTCTATTTCTTCGATATAGTAGATAGCAACTCGGAAAGAAGATGATGCAATGAACCTACCGCAGACATTCACATTAAATGAAGATGGATACACCTTGATCCAGAAGTTGGTTCAATTTCGAATGGATGAAGATCTCGCGTATGAATATCATGGACTCAGAGTTATTGAAGAAAAACAGCAGAATATCGCGCAAAAGAACGGTATCTTTCACTCACTGAACAAGGCACATAAGAACCATGCAGCCTCCAAGATGCTTGAACGAATCCGTAAAAAAGAAGAATGGAAGGCGTACTGGGAAGCCAAAAACTTGATCTCGCTGCCGGAAATTCTTAGGGATGCTGCAATTGAGCAGCTGATAAACGATTTCAGCGCAACGGCCGAAGGCCGGATACAGCTGTTTCTCATCATGCAAGAAGTCATACATACACCGATCTATTACGATATGGATCACTTCAAAGATGCCGGCGAGGAAACCAACTTTGAAGCTCATATCGATAAAATCTCCCACCTGTGCGGGTTCGGCCCATGGGGCAAAAAAGTTTATAAAGATACGGAGAAGTTTTTTAAAGATATTAAAGATGAAGGCGGAAAAATGCCCAAATGGGGCATCACTGGCCTTGTGGGTGTCGGATCGATTGCTGCTGTACTCACCCTGCCCGTCATCGCGCCCGCTGTTGGAGGATTGCTTGGTCTTTCCGGTGCTGCGGCCACGACAACAGGTCTCACAATGCTCGGCGGCGGATCGATTGCTGCAGGCGTCGGGATGGTGGGCGGAATGACTGTGCTTGTCGGCGGCAGCAGTCTGCTCGGTGTGGTCTCCGGGGGTACCGTTGGTAAAATACTGAGCCAGATTCCACAAGAGGCTGTTGCTCTAAACATCGTCAAGGTGATAAACCTCATTCATTACCTGAAATCAGACGACAACCGCGATCAGGCTGTAACCATAGATATCTTGATCAAAGCGCAAGAAATGTTTCTGGAATTCAAGCATCAAATCGAGCGAGAAATGCTGTTAACCGGCATTTATAACACTAAAAAAGAAATGATGCAGATGACCCATATTCTGAACCGGGCGTTCCGGCAGTTAATAAAATAATAGAAGACGGGCTCCGCGGTTCATGCGGAGCCCGTCTTCTATTATTCATTTGAAATCATAGCTAGCTATGATTTATTTTGAACAACCCACTCTATCGTTTCATTCAATTTCTGTAGCAGCTGAGGATCCTCCTGCCCTCATATTTCTGACATCCTGTCACCTCATTTATTCAGAGTCCATTCTGTCTTACTATGGATGACAATTTTGCCCTTCTCCACGGCCCTAAGGAATTGGTTTCGGGTGCTACGCATCAGCAAAACCTTTTCTGTCTCACTGCGCCTTTTTGAGGAGGCAGAGGTCTTGATCCAAGAAATCCGTTCCTTGTTGGGGGCGTTAATATAGAGTTGTGATATGTCCATCTCGATCATACAAAAACGCCTCCTTCGAAAAGTGAAGATACATTTAAATTATCTCATTCCAATGGGAAATACAACAATCCTACTCCACCGATTTCAACGCTTCAATCATATCGATGCGTTTCAGCTTGTAATGCATGGACAGCATTACGATACCCGAGAACAGCAGAGTCAACGCGGCAGCATAACCATAACTCATCCACTCGATAGTTCTACTGAACATCATGGCATCCACCTCAGCCGTTTGCAGCACGAACCCGTGAAGCCATATCCCGAGGAAATTGCCTGCGATTATGCCGAGCACGGTCAGAATCATATTCTCCCGGTAGATGTACATGGTAACTTCATTATCGTAAAAGCCCAGCACTTTAATGGTGGACAGCTCTCGAATCCGCTCCGACACATTAATGTTGGTCAGGTTGTACAATACAACAAAAGCCAAAGCTGCTGCAGATATGATAAGCACGACCACAACAACATTCATACTGTCCATAGTGTCTTCAAAAGCGCTGCTTACCCCGCTCGTAAAACTCACCATGCCAACCCGTTTGTTTGCGGTCAGCTTTTCGCCGAAAGCATCCTCCCATTCCGAACGGGTATCCTTGTAAGTCAACAGCTGTGTGTTTACTTTCGGTTCCTTACCAAAGACCGATTCATAGTAAGCAGGCGTCATATACAGATAGTGCATGGCATAGTTCTCCGTTATACCTGCTATCTTAACCTCAAATGGATCATTGTTGTTGTTTTGGATGGTCAGCATATCTCCGATTTTCACATCGTATAGTCTGGCCAGCTTTTCCGATACTACAGCCCCTTGATCAGACAGCGGTACACTCTTGTCCGACTTCCTTTCCTTCAGCGTCACAAAATCGCTCAGCTTATCCGGTGATTCTGGAACAAACAGTGTTACATCCTGACTGTTGACACCCTTAGCCGATACCTTCATCGCATCCTGCGTTACGTTCAGCACACCTGTCAGTTCCGGCGTTTGATCGATCAACTTGTCATAATCCTGCTTCAACTGCTCGCTACTATCATCCTGAAAAGCGACTATCGCATTATATTTCATAATTTTTCCGAACTGCAGCGGCGCAATATCCCCAATCGAATCCTTCAGGCCAAAACCTGTCAGGATAAGTGCGGTACAGCCTGCCACACCACATACGGTCATAAACATACGCTGTTTATAACGGAATAGATTGCGCGCTGTTACTTTCCCTGTAAATCCAAGGCGCTTCCATATAAAACCTATCCGTTCCAGTAGTATACGCTGACCGCTCTTCGGCGCTCTCGGCCGCATGAGTACGGAAGCATTGCTACGAAGCTCCACTCTTGCCACAATAAGCGCAGTCATCGTTGTGCACAGCAGCGCAACGACAACCGATATAACACTGTAGCTCGTATAGAAGCTTGTCCGTATACTCGGCAAGTTGTATAAAGCACCGTAAGCGTCAAAGATAATATTCGGAAAGAGGGTATACCCTATAGCCAATCCAGCGGCGGTTGCCATAACACTAGCTAATGTGGCGTACACCAGAAATTTTTTCATAATATCTCTGTTGTTATATCCGAGCGCTTTCAGTGTTCCAATCTGCAGCCTCTGCTCCTCCACCATACGTGTCATCGTTGTCAGACTGACCAATGCTGCAATCAGGAAAAAGAATACAGGAAATGCGGTTGCGATAGACGCCAGACGGTCCGCGTTATCACTATACTCGGTGTATCCCGGATTGATGCTGCGGTCAAACACATATGTCTTGGGACGCTCGAGTTCATTCAGCTCTTTTTGTCCCTCAGCCAAATCCTTTTGCCCGTCAGCGATTTTACGGTCGGCCTTCTGCTTCTCTTCCTCATAAGTAGCAAGTCCTTTATCATATTCGGCTTGCCCTTGATCCAGCTCCGCCTTAGCTAAAGCCAGCTTCTCTTCTCCCTGCTGTCTAGCTATTGCAAGATCTGATTGACCTTGTTTAAGCTCTGCCTCGCCTTGCGCCAGTTCACGTTCGCCAGTACGAAGCTGAGCCTGTCCTTCTTCCAGCTGTTGCTTTCGGGTGTCCAGCTCCTGCTGCGCGGATCGAAGCTTCTGAGCCCCCTGATTTAGTCCCTGCTCAAAAGAGGCAGTCGCACCGTTTAATGTTGTGGCATCCACCGCACCGTTCAAATATCCGGTGACGGCCTGCCCTAACCCCGCATTCGCCGCTCCCGAAGCGGCAATAAGCTGCTGCTTCTGTTCCGCAGGTATCGAATCGGGCGGCATCTTCGCAATCTGCTTCAGTGATTTCACCAGCTCTTGCCCTTGTGCCAGCTGAGGCTCGGAAGTTTTCTTTTGGGCATCTAACTTAGCTTGGCCTGACTTGATCTGAGCTTGTCCATCGGCGATACGCTTTCGGTTACGCTCCAAATCTGCCTTGCCCTTTTCGATTTCTCTAGCCGCCGAATCCAGCTTCGCTTGTCCGCTCGCCAGCTCCGATTGCAGCTTATCTACGCCTTCCTGATAGCTTCGGCGTCCATCATCCAGTTTAGCTTTGGCATCCGCAAGCTCCTGCTGAGCATCAGCCAGCTGCTGCTTGGCATCATCGATTTTTAGCTGGGCTTCATCCAGCTTCTCCTGCCCCTCATCCCGAATTTCCTTCAAACGCTCCTCAGGTTGTCCCTTGAGCGCTTGCTCCACCTGCTCTTTATCCTTCTCAATAAGATCGTCATATTCGGGCGTATATGGTGCAAGATCTGTTGTATCCTTAAAGTCTATATAAGCTTCGGTATACACGGGCAGATTGAAATCTTCCTGGGGAACGACTACGAAAGCATCCGCCGTTCCCTTGCCAATGCTGCTGTTCCCACGCCCCATATTCCCTATGAACATAGGGCTTCTGACGGTTCCGACTACCTTATAACTCACCTTGCCGAACGTATCCTTCAGATCCGCCTCAGGGTCCGGATTCGTAAAGGTAATCGTATCACCCAGCTTATAAAGGCTTCCCAACTTACCGTTATCATCGAGGGCAATTTCACCGGATGATTGTGGCAATCTACCTGACATTACTTTATACCGGTTAAGATGATTGTCTTGCTGATTGGAAAATACTTTTGCAATAAGTCCGCTATCACCTAAGAAGACATCCGAGCTGTAACCAGGCTGCACCTCCGATACACCTGGGACCTGTTCAAGGGTAGCGATATCCTTTTCCCGCAGGCCATATGTAGATTGCACCTTCAAATCCATCAATCGAAGCTCTTTATAATAATGTTCTGCAGTATTCAACATGTCGGGGCCAGTAGCTTTAATCCCTGCGAAAAAACCGACACCGAGCATGATAATGGCAAAAATGGACAAAAACCGCGCCTTGGTCCGCCATATTTCCCGGAAAATATCGCTCCATAATGCTCTTTTTTTCAAGTAATTAGCCCCTTACCATTCGATGTGGTCGACTGAGACCGGATTCGGGTTCTGCACGATTTTCCGGACCTTTGCGTTGTTGATCTCGATGACCCGGTCAGCCATAGGCGCGATTGCCGAGTTATGTGTAATAACGATAACTGTCGTTCCGGTATTCCGGCATGTATCCTGTAGCAGCTTCAGTACCTGCTTACCTGTGTTATAGTCCAGTGCTCCAGTCGGCTCATCACACAAGAGCAGCTTGGGCTGCTTGGCAAGTGCTCTCGCGATCGCCACTCGCTGCTGTTCTCCGCCGGAGAGCTGTGCCGGAAAATTGTTTAGACGCTCTCCCAGCCCGACATCTATTAGTACCTGCTCCGCATCTAAAGCACGTGGGGAAATCTGGGAAGCGAGTTCAACATTTTCTTTTGTCGTAAGGTTCGGCACCAAATTGTAAAACTGAAACACAAATCCGACATCCGTTCGTCGGTATCCGGTAAGCTCTTTGCTGTTAAACCGGGCTATATCTGTTCCGTCCACCAGAACCTGCCCTTCATCTGCCGTATCCATGCCTCCCAATATATTCAGTACCGTAGATTTGCCCGCGCCGCTGGGACCTACAATAATGGCGAACTCCCCTTTTTCAATCTCAAAATCAATCCCGTCATTCGCTACAATGGTGGTCTCCCCCATCTGATAACGTTTATATTCATTTTTAATAGACACAAATGCCACTCTACCCACTCCCTTCTGGCGATTGCTCCTCTGGCTTTCTCTTAACTTCAACTTGTAACCAAGTGTAACAAAAAACATCGACCAATAAAAACAGAGAAGCCTTTGAAACCGGCATGGTCACACAATGTTTTGATTTTGGATATAAATTTAGAATGTCTATTGAGGCTCAAATCCAAAATCAGTGCTTTCATTAAGCAATGAAGCCGCTACGTGTATGGATCGTTCTTACGATCGCTGTTGTCCCCAAATTCCTTATGAATCAACTTTTAAAGTGGATGAAATTCGGGGACAAAGGCGAACGCTTCGCTTCTTCAAATCGATTCCATCCCCTCCGCTACTTTGCTTTTTATGTCAAGAACTGATTATAAGATTGAGCCTCTATTGAATATTCAAACTTAAATAATCCCTGTAAAGCAAATATTGTATGTAATACGTTTATGTTAGTAGATTCATATCTACATAAGTTGAACTAAAGATTGTTAGTCTGAGCATCACTACGAATGCGGATTATTCTTCCAATCGTTGTTGCCCCCAGATTTTTTTATGTATTTATATAATCGTTAAAATCCGGTGACAGTCTATGCTTCCGATGCGAGCTTTCCTGTGGAAAGCTTTCGGGCGACCACTTACGTTTCTCCAGAATAATTCCGCCTTCTCCGTTGAAGTTTTTCTAATTCTTTATTAGTAGACTCATATCCCTAATAAAGGAGATTATGTATGTAAATTAATGCGTTCAGCATCGTCATGGAGAGATGGAAATCCTTATAGGCGCGTACATTTATTATAGACAGACATATTTTTAACTTTTATTTTTTTGGAATAAAAATACTTTCGGTGTAGTAGAATAATGGTTTTTATTGTAAGATGTTTTAGGGTATCAGGAGATCCAAGAATTGTTCAAGCCTCGCTTGAGGCGTCGCAACGTTATGGAGCTTCCTCCTGCGGATCCAGAATTTTGAACGGGACCATTACCTTGCAAACTTAACTTTTTGACGAGGCTTGTTTTCTCCACTAACCAACTGTACATCCATGACTTCTTTTTAGGATATTTTCCTCAATATCTTGTGCTGTTTTGGTTAGGGACGGTAGCTTATCGTAACCATTGATTGGAAAATAAAATTCATTTATTTTATCCATGCTCCGGTCATTGTCAGTCTACAACTTGCCTTAAGGACAGTATCTGTCCATCTAGTGATAAAGGTTGCTATTGTAACTGTCTGCACCTTGATTTTTTCCTTTTTGATCAGTCATTGGTTGCTCAAAAACCGAATGATTAATCAAATTATTTAACCTACTTTGGAGGTAGCATGAAATTTCTAAAACCGTTTTTTCTAGTTACAGATATCGGGTTTATTATTTACTGGATTGTAACGTATCTTAAGATTATTCCAGAGTCATGGGCCTTCAAGGATTACAATAATCCTATTCTGGTAGATTGGAATTGGTCCTTCTTCCCGCTAGATATATTAATTTCGATTACTGGTCTAAGCAGCTTGTATCTTTATAAGAAAAATCGTTCTACCTGGCAGTCTTGGGCGTTAATATCTTTGGTATTGACGTTTTGCTCTGGTTTGCAAGCCATTGCTTTTTGGGCCTTCGCTGGCGATTTTGATGTTTTCTGGTGGGGCTTTAATTTATATTTATTAATTTATCCTTTGTTTTTTTTGAGAGTTGTGATGAAACCTTCGCAAATAAAACTTTAAGTTGCTTAATAAAAAACACATGAGGAACGATTCGTACACGCAGCGTCTTACAACAGACAAAGGGGGGTCCCAGGTCAATAGACCTTTTGGGACACCCCCTTCTTAAGTTATAAGAAATAATTCGTTATCGATTGATCGCTCGCCAGAATCGCTTCGCTATCCAGCTTTTTCTTCAAATACTTCTTGTCCGAGGAAATGAATATATTCATGATCAGATCCACAACGAACAGGAACGTGATATGGTTGGACATCAGCGCACTGTTGCTGACGGAGATCTTATCCGGCACGATAATGTCGACAACGGCATTCTCCGTAATCGGCGACGAATCGTAACAGGTAATTGCAATCGTCTTGGCCTGATTGACCTGCGCGATAGATACCGCGTCGATAATCTCCTTCGTTGATCCTGAACGTGAGAACGCAATCATCACATCTTCCGAGCTGCACTGGGAAGCGGCAATCTTCATCGCCCGGCTATCACTGATCGCTTCGGACATAATGCCGATAATCGCCAGCCGGTTCTTTAACGCAATCGCCGCCAGAAAGGAATCGAACAGGCCGACCAAAAAAATCCTCCGTGCACCTTTCAACAGCTCAACCACCCGGTTCAGCTGTTCTTCCGTAATAAGCGCCGAGGTGTTTACGATCAGTTCATTATAGTCCAGAGCCAGGGCATCAATTGCGTTGATCTCCCGTCTCTCTTTTTTCTTCGCCTGCATATCCCGGTAGAACGCATCCTGGGCAAAAGCAATTTTGAAATCGTTAAACCCCTTAAACCCAACCTTTTTACAAAAGCGGTTGATGCTTGTCTCCGATACACCGATCTCATTCGCGATGGCGGTAATGGTGTTCCGTGTAATAAATTCGGGGTTATGGATAACAAAGTTAGCAATCTGATTTTCCCCGTATGTTAATTTTTGCGTTTGCGATACTATTTTTGCTATGACAGCCGGAACCTGTGAAGACATGATACCTCCTCCTGATCTACCTATGGAACTAGCACAATCCATTATATCACACCGAGTAAGGTATTGATAAAGCTACATCCAGGACTCCCAAGAGTTTATCTTCTGCCCGAATTGTCCCTCGGAGAGCGTATTGCTCTGGATCAGGTAGACATAATCAAGCACATTCGGCAGACAGGGAAGCCCTATCATTTCCTTGCAAAAAGCATGTGCTGCAATCTCGCTGGTTTTTACTACACTTGAGCGCTTCACAAAGAATTGCCCCAACCTGAATACCTCAATGGGTTCAAGCTCTTCATTCGTGAATTTCCCCGCTTTATATTCTAGGTAGTGATAGAACTCGTGTGCCAGATGGATATCAATCAGTCTATCCAGCTCCGTACCCTCGGCATCCGTACCCACCACCTCTTGATAGGCCTGCCTCATTCCCGCCAAGGATGCAGAGTACACGATAATTTCCGGCGTTTTCTTGGCAAAATCGATCTGTGCGCGAAACGATACGTTGTGGAAGGTTCCTGAACGGTTCGTGATTTCATAGCGAAGGCCTTCGGCCTGGCACAGCTCTCGGATATTCCTTCCAATATACGGCGCTGCTGCCTCTTTGCCTCTGGCAAGCGACGTTGATACATAGTACGGGATCTTGTCCTTCGGTATTTTATGAAAAAGAGGATCTTGTTCCAGCTCCGCACATGCCATAATCTCGTCAGATAGTATCCCTTCACGAACCGTCATCCCTTCCCGCCCCTTTCCTACTGATAAGCAATTACGATCATTTCATCTTCTCCGCGCAACATTTCCGTCTCGATCTCCAGAATCGACATGAGCTGCTCTTTCGTCTGCATCCCTGTCAAATCCAGCATTTTTTCCTTATAAAATACAAACACCTTTGGAATCGTTGCATTCGCATCCGAATAGATCGTGTTATCGTCCAAAAAATCACCCAGCGTACTCTGAAACTGAGACTTGGTAAGCTTCGTATACTGCACGTTGGCCTTCTTGAAACGCACAACGCCTTCCCGGTCCAGAACGCTTACCGCATTGGACTTCTTCTTAATCAATCCGAAGAACGACTTCTTCACATTTTCACTTGCAAAAAGACTCCAGCGGCCACTTCTTGCAGTAAGCTTCGTCGATTCGAGCGGCTGATCCACAGATTTGGCTGCGATGACAACCATCTCGGAATCAGACATCGCCTCACTGCCTAAATCTTTCGAACGGAGCTCGGTCGAACCTGTAGCGACAGCGCGCAAAATGTTTTTCTGGCTGTCAATCTCGATCGTAACCTCAACCGTAGCTTCGCTTGCACCTGATTTAACGATACGCTCCATAATTTCGGCCCGGATTCGCTTAATATCCTCTTCCGTCGGATTCACAACCGTCCGTTCCAGCTGTTCCTTCACCATCGCTAGAGCCACACCGATCGTAGACACGTACGGAGCATTGTTGGCAATCTTGCTCTTCATGTTTTCTCGCTCCGCCATCGCAGGAACAAGAACCGCACCACTACCTCCGCCACCTACCAGCGTAACAAACGAACGGTCCAGTTCATAATCCTCGATCATTTCATTAACTGTCTTCATCGTTTTATCGATTGCGATGTTCATGACCTGTCTGGCGGCTTCTTCCACACTCAGTCCGACATGGGCAGCGAGCGCTTCCCAAGCCTTTACCGCCGCTTCCTTATTCCCTTGTGCATAATCGCCTTCCGGAATATAGCCAAGAATGTTGGCTGCCCCGGACAATGTATAAGAGTAATCATTACCGTTCTCGCTCTCAAGGATAATGTATTCTGCTGGGTCACCCTGCCGAGGACTAACGAACTTCACCTTGGGATTTACAATATCCTCCGTCTTTGCGAAAGCCTCATATTCCTTGCCGGCAATGTGCGCGCTTCGCGGGCCTACATCGGTGATCTTGCCGCCCGCCACTTTGATCATGCTGCCCCCCGCAATACCAAGCGTACGCACGTCAAGCGATTGAAGGTAAGTCCGGTGTCCACCTACCTGAGCATTCTTGATCATAACTTTACCGTTCTTGATCACGGATATATCGACGCTGGTACCGCCAACTTCAAAGAAAATCCCATCCGAGATTTTCTCATACATGAGCGCACCGGCCACCCCGGCCGCTAGCCCGGACAGCATCGTCAAAATCGGCCGCTTGCGTACCTCATCAATACTCATAACCCCGCCATCACAACGCATGATCATGAGCTGTGATTTAATGTCGGCGTTTTTGACGGACTTCTCCGTCATATTTGCTGTCTCCATCATTTTCGGTATGAGTGAAGCGTTCACGACCGCTGTTCTTGTCCGCGTCTTAAGTCCATAAAGCTGGGAAATTTCATGTCCGCCAGTTGCATAAATTCCTTTACGGTTAGCAATTTCCACAACGCGCAGCTCGTTCGCAGGGTCGTCTACGCTGTAGGCTTCGGAAGCCACAATCACTTCGGCCCCCTGCTTCACAAGTTCATCGATTGCCGTTTCGATCTGGTCATCCTTTAATTCCTTGGAGTCCACATACGTATGGTAAGTCTTCAAATACTTTCCTGGAGCGAGCTCGATATCACCCGGGTTGGACTCCGAGCGTGCGCTGAGACCATCGAGGCCTGAACCCATTCCGATAATACCAACAGATGCCACGTCCCCCTCCAGCAGCGCATTTGTTGCTTGCGTTGTTCCGTGAGCGATAAACGCTACATCATCTGGCAGAATTCCCCGGCTCGCCAAAATTTTATTCAAAATTTGTACGATCCCTTTAGCTACGCCGTCTTCATCGTGGTGAGTGGTCGGAATTTTCATTTTCTCTATAACTTCATAAGTTTCATTATCAATAACAGCCGCGTCCGTAAACGTGCCCCCGACATCAATGCCTACCCTTACTTTTTTTCTCTCCATTGTTCTCCCTCCTGAAGTAACAGGCGGGGTTCGCACATACTATGCAACGCCCCGCCCGAATCCATGTGCCGGATTTAAAAGACCATGAATGATCCGATCAGCATCGAAATGAGTACGGCAACCATCATCCAAGGCAGTGTCTTTTTCAAAATTTCGTTAATGTCACTCTTCGTAAAGTCTGCAACCCACACGTTGTGCGAGTTTGTTGGGTCAGAAACCGCTTGCACGTTACTCACTACACGCAGCGCAAGCATCGCAGCAATCGGAGTCATACCAGCCGATACGAACAAGGCAGCGATACCACTTCCGAGGCCCCATACGTTCAGCGGTCCACGATAAATAGCGAGTGGTGACAAGAGAGTAAAGAAGAGAACGTACATGATTGGGTTCGTCGGCAGAACCGCTTCAATCAGAGGCGAGATGAGCGACGACACCTGTGGCGCCATAACAGAGTTCAAGAGAATACCGATACCGATCATCAGCGCCATCGCTCCAGCAATGTCCTGAATCCCTTCCACCAGCGCACTGGATAGTACGTGAACTGGACGCTTAGGCCATGTTAGCAAAATAGTTACCAGGGCGCCAATAACAACCGCTGGTACGATATCAAGCTTAAAGGCAAATACGAGAACAACCGGAACAATCGGGCTGATGAGTGCGATCGTTGGAACTTTCTTTCCTTCTCCGCCAGTCGCATTTGGCATAGCCCATGCCTTGCGGCCTTTGCCGTCTCTTTTAATGTAGAAAATAATCATGGCTAGTGAAATAAATATAAGTGGCAGAGCCGCTACGAGTGTGTAGTCAGCAATCTCTGCAACGGAGAGACCAAGAACGTCCACATACACGGCCCAGTTGGAGACGTTAAACAGAGCCCCCACCCCGACAGCCGAAATGACTACGATTGAAGCAACAAACTGGGAAATACCTGCGGTAAGCATGATCGGAATAACGATCGTACCTACCAAGATGACCATACCGAGTCCGCCTGCTGCGGAGAATATAATCGATGCGGTCGCAAAGAACAAGACTGCGATCAGAACCGGTTTGTCACCGGCAAGTTCAGCTGCTTTACGTATAATCGATTTAGTAATACCGACTTTGTTCAAAATCTGTCCGAACCAGGCACCAAACACGAGGCCTGCAATCGCACCGGACAGTCTCATGGAGCCGGCTGATAAGATTGTTTTGGCTATCGTAGCTGTTTCCGGATCATCTGACATCCAAGGAACGCCCGCAATGACCGCAAACAATACAGCCATTAAAGGCAAAGCCAGAATTGTCGGAAGTTTCCGAGTCATCATCAATCCTACAAAGATCAGGAAGACGAGTAAAATGCCGATGGCTTGAAACCACATTAAAGTTGTCACTTTAATATCCCCTCTCAATATGGTTACTGCTTATAACGAGTTATAACTATATTTCCAGATAAGCGCCCTGCTCTTTAAGACTCTGCTGCACTTCTTTGATATTGACATCCTGAACGTCAACTCCACTCTTGGCAGCTATCGCAGCCGCTACACCCCCGGCGTGCCCGATAGCACCTGTTGTTGGTGTCGTTCTCATCGCGGACTGTGCTTCAAATGTTGCCGAGATACAACGTCCGATTACGATTAGGTTCCTTACGGACTCTGTTATCATACAGGAGTAAGGAATGCTGTACATACCGCCCCATTCCAGCTTCTGGTGCTTCGTTCCTTCCCCGTCCGGACTGTGAATATCAACAGGGTAACCTGAATGGGCAATGGTATCCTCGAACAACCGCTGCTCCATCAAATCTTCAACCGTCAGTGTGTACACTCCCTTAATCTGCCGGGAACCGCGCACACCGATGCTCGGACCAGTCGATTCTACGACAGCGTTCTCAAATCCTGGAATGTACTTCCGAACAAACAGTTCAAGCTCACGACATTGTTTACGACCTACCATCTCCGCCTGGCTCAGGCTCATCGCATCCGTTGCGTCATGACCCAGTATTCGGGTCGTGTTCATGATGACTTCACCCGGATTATTTGTCTCAAAGAAAAGGATATTTTCCCGCGGGATGGAGATTTCACCCTTCGCCTTGGCTTCCTTGAACAGACTGTCAAACCCGCCAACCGACAGTCGAGGTGATTTCTCAATGATCGATGTATCTCCGTTGTACAACGGGAAATCATCGGGATGACTGTGGATGTATTCTTTAACCTTCGAAATGTCCACATTGTACATTTTCATCTTCAAAGTCATCGGCTGCATCGCCCCGTCAGACTCTCTGCCCTTCGTAAACTCCGCACCTGCTCCGACAGACAAATCTCCATCTCCCGTACCGTCGATAAATACGGAGCCTTGAATTTCGCTCAGCCCCGACTTGTTGCACACCGTTATGCTAACGATCCGGCCATTCTCTGTCTTCACTCCTGCCAGCATCGTGTGGTATAAAATCTCTCCGCCGCTCTCGGTTACCATCAGCTCAAGTTCATGTTTCATGGCCTCCGCATCAAATGGAGTTACTGAATACGTAAACCCGACGGTATCAAAAATATGTCCCGGTGATTTACCCAGCTTCTTCAAGCGCTCAATTAACTGATTTGTATATCCCTGTATCGCTAGCTTCTCCCCCGCATGAAAGGTCATCATCGGACCGACGCCGTTCGCGGTAAGCGTCCCTCCCAAAAACCCGTGGGATTCAACAATCAATGTCTTTGCCCCTGAGCTGGATGCCGCAACCGCGGCCATCGCCCCGGAAATGCCTCCGCCCATTACGACAACGTCATACTTTTGCATACTCTCCATTTCCATCTTCGCTCCTTCTGGTAATGATGTATGATGATTTCTTGACCTTAGATTACCAGAGCACTCGGATTATGTAAATGCTTTCAGGAAAATATTTTTCTAAATATCCGGAAATTCAGAAAATCATTTTCCATCGTGAATAAAGGGGTGCACGAACTATTTTTCAGAACAGCAACTTTTTGTAAAAAGAGGACGTCAATATCAGTAGAAATGCTAGATTTATATTATAAATCGGTTTCATAGAGCGGGGAGGCATAACAATTGAATAAATTAATAATCACTGTAATCATGCTATTATTCAGCTTATCGTTAATCGATTATAATCCGGATACGACTGCTGTTGAACCGGGGATGGAAGGATATGTCGTAGGGAAAGCGGACGACCAGATCCTGGTCGTGAGCAATGTGCCGAAGGATTACAGCTCGACAGCCGGCGTGAAAGAGTTCTATAATGCGATTTGGTTTTCGAATGCTCCAAAAGACATTTCTATCGGCCAAAAGGTGCAGGTGTGGTACGATATGGTGCTGGAATCCTACCCGGGACAATCGAAAGCTAACCAAGTTTCTGTTGTGCCAAGCAGTCAACCAGAACACGCAAACCTGACCGAACCAGAGGTCATTCGTAAAGCTTTGACGTCACAAGGAATGAGTAGCGCAGAGGTTCCTGTTATAAAAACAGTAAATTATGTTGCTGAAAAGGACATTTGGATTGTTCATATCAAACAAGGAAAAGCTGAATTGAACGTACAGGTTATAGATGAAAAACAGGATTCGGAATGAACGGTCCACCAAGACAAAGGACGTTCCGTGAAAACGTTTAATCCATACAAGCTTATGGCTGCACAACACAAATAGACCATGATCGCGGGCATAAACGCCAAGATCATGGTCTATTTACCGAGCGCAAACAGGCTTCCGCTTATCTGATGTTTCGCGTTCGGCGCGCTCATATTCCTTCAGCCCTTTACCGAACCGCCCATCAATCCGCGCACGAAATACTTTTGCAGCAGGAAGAAGATGGCGAGCGGCATGAGCATCGATATAAAAGCGGCTGAGGTAAGCAGATGCCAGTCGTTGCCGCGGGAACCGACCAGATCGGCGATTTTCATGGACATCACCTACACGCTCGGCTGGTTACCGATGAAAATAAGCGACACCAGATAGTCGTTCCATACCCACAGAAATTGAAAGATACCAATGGAAGCAAGGGCCGGAACAGACAGCGGAAGAATCAGTTTACTAAAGATTGTAAAATGGTTCGCACCGTCCATGAAAGCCGACTCGAACAGATCCTTCGGTAGTTGGCTGATAAAGTTGTACATGAAATAGGTAACGAGCGGCAGACCAAAAGCGGTATGCGCCAGCCATATTCCCAGGTACGTGCGCACGCTGATTTCACGGGCGCGCCGGCTTTGCCAGATCAGACGGCTGTCTTCCGCCAAGACACCCGATTTTAACTGTTCATCATTGTAGGTCTTTCCGTTCACCTCAATCGGTTCCCGGAGATCGATATCCTTGGAGAGCTTGATCGTATCCGCTGTTTTCCATTCCTGATGCGGAAACACGTTCCACCAGCCGGATTGCATAATATCCGCCGCCGGACGGAACGACGAGACCAACAGTCCCAGAGTCATCATGAGACGGCCTGCCTTACCGTTTCTCCTAAGTCAGCTGTTTTTTACTGTCATATGGATATCTGGCTTTCCGTAGCGCGCAATGCCCGGCATTCCGCGTTCTTTGGCGATCGCGATCGCCTTATCCGTATCATAGGCTATCCTTCTGAGCTGGACGGCAATATTCCCATAGCAAAAATCAATAATCCCGTAACCCGCTCTCGGGTCACCGTCAAATGGCAGACCGATACTACCGCTCATATTTTTCTTTGTGCTTATCCTTCATCCGGAAGTAGAGAAGCAACCAGTAAATTGGGTCCGACGCAATGTTAATCATGACTAACCAGATCTGCAGGAGAGAGCAACATTTTGCAATTCGGAAACGTTATACATCATACATCCAGACGAGGACCATTGATATTCATTGTGGATTAAAAGGAGGTTCAGATGAAACGTTTATTGTGGTGTTTGCTCATCGTTTTCATGGCGGCAACCGGATGCACTGTCCCAGAGGAGTTTACCCGTGATACGGCGGAAGAAAAGGTGCTGAAGCTCGTACCGCAATGCAGTAACAGCCTCCAGACGTTCAATACGATAACAGACACACAGCAGTCCGGGACGGATTATATTGTGACAGTGAAACAAAATTGCGAGCCGGAAAACGGCGAAGGGCCGCAAATGGAAACGATCTATACGTATTTGGTGACACCAGATGAGATCAAGCTGCTAAAGTGACGATACATGCTCGATCAATTAATTTGCGGGAAGAAAGAGAACAAGAAAACCACCCATTGGTTGTAGTTTTTCTTGCGAGACAAGGATGCCGTTTGCTCCGAAGTTTGTACTTCTCTCTTAAAAAAAGCTGCCGAGTTGTCTCGACAGCTTGTTCACACACATATTCTTATCCCTGCTCTCCCGCCAGAGAGCTGGAATCTGATTGTCTGGAAATTACAAACAGTGCGAACCAGATCAGCAGGAAGCCCGTAATTTGGGCGTAAGTTATAACCTCGCGGAACACGATCCAGTTAATCAGCACCCCTACCATTGGGAAGCTCAACTCCCCAAGCGTCGCTACCGATGCTTTCGTTGTCGTAAGTCCTTTGTAATACACCAGCAGACTAAGCAAGCCCGGCAGCAGTGCTTGACCGATCAGATTAAGCATAACCGCGGCAAAATCCATTGTTCCGGCAGCCGGCAAATTCCATGCTGCTCCTTCACTCCATGTAATGACGCTGAGCAGCGGAAGAGCCAGAACAAACCGCAGAGACGTGACCGTCTCATATTTCATCTGACCGACCATCAAACGTCCCATCACTGTCGATCCGCCCCACAGTGCGGCAGCACCGAGTGAGAGCAGGCTTCCGACCTGAATAAACTCGCTATAATGGCCAATCGGAAGAGTGAACCCGAAGGTCAGTAAATACGTACCGCCAAGTGCCAAAATAAAGAGCATCGAAAAATGACGTGGAAGCTTTTCCTTAAGCAGCAGACTGGCTAAAATAATAGCAAACAGCGGCTGCAGCTTTTGCAGTAATAGCACGGCGTTCAGGTTCCCGCTCGTCAGTCCCATCGTGAACAGGATGGTGGCTATACCTGAGCCGCCCCATGATATGAAGAGCAGCGCGCCGACATGCCGCCAGCCGAGACTCTTGAACTCGTGACGATTTTTCCAAATAACCGGTATCGCAATAAGAGATATAATAATATGTTCAAGCAGTACGATTTGAGAGGAAGTCATATTTTTCAAAAGAATGATCCGGAACAGGGGATCTACACCCCACAGAGCCGCTCCCAATACAACCAGCCAAAATCCACCTTTAAAGCTGCTTTTCTCTTTCGCCGTTGAGGTCGGCTGCATCTTAACACTTGAGCTTACATTTTCCATCTTGCTGTCTCCTGTCCTGAATACGGAGTCTTACCAGCAGAAAGCCCCCGTAATCGACAATGTCGAAAAATACGGGGGCTGACCAAATAAGCCTGCCGAAAGCTTAAAAAAGCCCGCGACAAACTCATGTTTGATCTTCTCCCATCCGGACTATACCGTCGGCCTTGGAATTACACCAAGTCAGTCGCCATCTCAATCTCGAAACAGCGAGTCGCGGGCTGAAGCACATTCACAAGTAACGCACCATCACCGCCGGTCAGGAATTTCACCTTACCCCGAAGATCCATATTCATTTATTATATTTTGTAATGCATAATTAACTTGAACTTATGATACTAAAATTTATGACAATCCGCTGATACAAAGATCACAATGAAATTATAACACGAATAGTTTCATGTAAATACAATTTTTTTGCAGAAAATCATGTTAATTTCATAACATAAGTTTGTTACTGAGAATTATATAGTGTATATCGATAAGTTACAACCTTTAATTTGTCTCCAGTTCTAACATCCCTATGGTCGATAGGTCCCCTTTAAATATTGATACGTTTTGTCATACACTGCACGGGTGGCAGGATCCGGGGATTTTGGCGATTGATTAGCGCTTGTTCCTCGCCTACCTCCTGTATGTTCATGTTTTCGCTGATTCCGTCTCCGTCCACATCACCAAAATTACTCTTTTCTCTTTAAAAGGTTGTATAACAATAAAAAGCAGACATGAAACATGCCTGCTTTACGGTGCGTATTATCTAGCTGTCACATACTCATGCTGAAGAATCCCCATCTGGACAATGTCGCCCCATGCACCGTCCCGGAAGATCGCTTGCCGGGAAGCCCCTTCATGCTTGAACCCTATTTTTTCATATAAGTGTATCGCTTTCTGATTAAATGAGAACACCCTTAAAGAAACCCTGTGCAAATTCAGCTCCAAAAATGCATAATCCAGCAGCAATCGAAGCGCCTCGGTTCCATAGCCCTTGCCCCAGTAGTCCTTTTCGCCAATATCAATAATACACTCCGCATTGCGGTTTTTGTAATCCAGCTGAATGAGAGATATGATGCCAATCGGCCGATCGCTTTGCTTGTCCAAGATGATATAACTTTTGGAAGTGTCAGATCCCAAAATCACATGGCTGACAAATTCGTGTGTATCTTCCTCAGTATACAAATCCAGTGAAGGACTGGTCGTTGTCATGACCTCAAGATCATTTCTCCATTCGTTGTACAACTGTACATCATTCGTTGTCATCTTGCGGAATTTAATTCTAGCAGATTCAAATAGCATCGCTTATTCTCCTTCCTAATATGTTCAATCTCTTATTCCGTCCCGGAACAACATGGACTCCAAAGAAAACACCAGCATTTCTATCTGTTCATCTACCTTTGTTATTTCATGACCCAAGCGGGCGGTATTAAGTACGATTCCATCCATACATGAAATAAGATACCGGGCAATATGACCTACAGGTACACAGGGGTTGAATTCGCCTTGTGAAGCTCCTTTTTGAAAAAATGAGGTTAGTACCTCAATCAGTCTCTGGTAACGCATGTTCATGTAACTCTCATTTTCTGAATCCGTTCGATAATGTAACGACAAAAAGTACTCAGCATTAGCCAAGGCAAGCGATGGCTCTCCGGCTTCCATCCCCTTCTGCTGCGTAAAGAGCCATTCAGCCAGCTGCTTCCAGTACGTCTGTGCGCCATCTTCGATTTGAAAAGAAAAAGCATCTTCTTCATCCTCTAACCGAAGCAGCTCTTCATAGACATGTTCAATATTGTCAAAATAGGCATACAGCGCCCCTCTGGACACTCCACCTGCATCCATCACATCCTGCATCGTAGCTTGATGATACCCTTTGGTAGTAAACACTTGCTTAGCCGCCCTCAGCAAGTCCTTTTTTTTCTGCTGCTTGTATTGTTCGCTCACTCTCGGAGACACCTCTTCCTAACCCCCTTTATAAAATAGACACGAATGTCGTTTTGTGAATTTAATTATAACCGACATGAGTGTCGGTTTTCAACAATGAATTCTCTCAAAAGGAAAAGGTTGTCTGTTATGAGCCGCTGCGAGTACGAATCGTTCCTACAATCGCTTCGTCCTCTCCGCTACTTTTGTGCATATCTACTTAACAAACAGGTCGCTTAAGGATTAATCCTCAAGCGACCTGCTTGTTTTTTCTAATAAGTCCTAATTATTATCGCTTATAGGACAGCCGTTTATTTTTCAGATTTCCGCTCAAAACGTAAGCCAGTATATTTTATAACGATGCGTTCTCACCAAACCTGCTTTTTCGGCTGTTTTTTGCGAGGCGATGTTACTGTCCATACAGTCCCACCATGCCATAATCCCATGCTCATGGAAATCGTTCAACAGCAGCTTCACAAGCGAGCTCGACAGTCCCAAGCGCATATAGTCCTCTAATGTCTCTACACCAATAGAATGGGTCATGCCGAACTTCGCAGAGGATATTGCCAAACTCGCGATAACATTACGGTCAGTAATGGCAGCGTAACCGTGTCCTTTAGCCAAGAAGTCGGTTACCGTTCCCCAATACTGTTCAATGTACTGAACTAAAAAGTCAGCATTTCCCGCTCCATTTCGTTCCCATTCATCAAGCTGCCGTGCATCTAACCGGACAGCCGTAAATGATTCCGGAAAAACGGATTGTTCACCGTTTTGATCCTGTCCTGCAATCGGATTTGACTTATATACATATTGATAACTGTCTTTCAAATCCCGGCTACCGAGTGTATCCTGAATAATCGGCTGCCACCCCTCACTATCCACCGAAAATTCAAAATAATGAGTATCCTTCTCTTTCAGAAACGGAATGATTTCATCGTCTATCAACCTTCCCAAGGTCGCATTTGATACTCGCGATGAAGGGCGCCCCATAAAACAAAAGCTCTCCAGACCACCCGACCAGACGAGAGCTGATGAAGGATGATCACGATCGTCCACCCACACCTCACCGGGATTATGCCCCGATACGACTCCTGCAAACATGGCATCACTGTCCATACAAAGCAGCTGTTCACCCAATCGTTCATTACGTTCTTTCATTAAATACATTTGAATACACGTCCTTTATCATAAGGCCGACTCATCCTGCGAAACTGGATGTTTTCGCCTAAATTTATTTTTTGGTGAAACGTTATTTCGTATTGCTCCGCGTTTTTTTGTTTTTCAACACAAAAAGCACCGCATTCTTTCGTAAATGAGAGCTAAAAAAGGTACAGATCAAATAACCCTCGTTCATTTTACAAAAAATGAAAGGGCATAAATGTTCTGTACCTTACACTATCTCAAACGAAAAAATGCGATGCAGTAGCACATTCAATCAAAGCCTCCGTCCATTTAAGGTGAGGTAAGTTTTAAAAAACTACAAAATCAGTATACCAGACCAATGTATCGAAAGGTACTATTTTCCATGAATGGACTGCTTCTTCATATTAATCCAAACAAAATAAACCCGATGGTATTAATCGCAAGGTTAGCACTCATATGAACCAGCCACGATGTGTAAATGTTCCCGTTTCTTTCATTCAACCAATTGAATAACAAGCCTGCTACAAACAAACTTACAATTAACACTATGAATAGTGGAACCGTAAACCAGCTCGTCATCATGGCAATATGATACACGGAAAACGCACCTGCGCTGAATATATAAGCGAACTTGCGTCCGGTCAGCTTCTTCAACGTCAGAAAAGCAAAACCGCGAAAGAAAAACTCCTCCAGCAACGAGTTAACAATGGATATATAAATAGCGACGAACACAAAGTTGCCCGCATCTCTTTTTTCTCAAACTTGAATAATGGCCTAAAAGATACCTTTTTACTAATGAGACTATAACCAAGCGGAAACGTTAGGAAAATAAAGATTTTAATGACCGATTTCGCCGCATACTCTGGAGAGATGACAGCATCTACATAAGCCATTGCGATACATCCAATTACAATCATCGTTACCATTGAAATTATATTTTTTCTCGTATTCATGTAATATCGTAAAACTCCAATTCTTTCAGGTTCGGATTCTCATGGATAAGCCTTCTAACCTTCTTCAGCGTGTTGGGTTCAATGGGCGTACCACCATTTCTATGAAATAATATCCATCTGAGACATGCCATGGCCTCAAACACGGCAAGTTCATCCGGTCGGATTTCATTTTGCGATAAATATGCAGAACTAAACACGGAAGCATTCCGCTCTGACAAGTATATCTTGATCAGCACAAGTGACCATGCAAAATCATATCTGGGATCTCCGTATTTTCCGTTCGTCCAATCGATAACTGTCAATTGATCATTATGTTCCAGTATATTTCTCAAGTGATAATCACCGTGTATGACTCGTTCCTGCTTGATTGAGGTCATTTCAGCAAGATGAGTGAATGCCTGGTCCAAGTCAGCATGATCTGGATTCCCGGATAAAAGTAATCCTTAAAATCATACGTTGGAAGCTGGATCGGTCCTAGCTCCTCACTGGAATTGTATGTATTTTGGATAAAATCATAGCTATATCTGTCAGCTTCATTTTGTTCACCTTGGTAATAGGTGCACCATCAAAGGTGGTCAATAACACGTAGTCAGCGTTTTGATATTTCCCAAAACCCACCGGCTTCGATACGGGAAGACCACAATCAAATAAAGCATTCAATAAACTATATTGAAGGGAAATATTCGGTCTAGAGCTTTTGTTCCATATTTTTAATACAAAACTTCCTTGATCTGAATGTAACTTTGTTACTTCCGCTTCAAAACCCTGTTCCATAGGATGAGTTGTTATAATGCTTACCTGATGCAATAAATGGTCCAAAATATCCCTTTTCTCGATCCACTGAATGCTGCGTAAAGGATTTTCCAACCGTGATCTTCCTTCCATTTGATATTATTCATGTTCTCAGCTCATTGGATATATACGTATGGTCGCCTGAATGAAACCACTTGGGAAGGTATCGAACATTTTTTCTCAATTATGAATAAACCATCCAAAAACCTCCTTATTTTGGTGGCTTTTTGTAATGCTTTCATCATTTTTCTTAAAATTTTCTTAACACTGCACAATTGTTGAAACTTTCCATCCTCCTACAGCGTCTTATAGGTGAGGAAAATAATAACAATCGTTTAATTTTGAAGGAGGTCAAGCGTGTGAGGAAGTTTTGGGCTGCTATGTTATCAGCTCTACTTATTATTCCTATGCTATTCCAGTCACAGGCGCAAGCAGCAGTAAAATTCAACATCTTAATTGACGGGGTGAGATTAGCAACAAATCAGGATCCGGTTATGATCCAAGGCCGTGTCATGCTACCTATGAGGGCCATTTTCGAAGCGCTGGATGCTAAGATTACATGGAATCAGAAAGCACAGACGGTCACCGCTGTAAGAGACAACACAAAGATCGTATTGAAGATCAACTCCAAAACAGCAACAATTAACAACCAAAGTGTTAGTCTCGATGTTCCTGCCAAAAACCTGAAAGGTGCAACGATGGTGCCAGTACGCTTCGTCAGTGAATCCTTAGGTGAGAAGGTCGGATGGAATTCCAAAACCAAAACCGTATCCATTACTACAACTTCGAACGGCGGCAGACCAGTTCCAGTTCCTGATACCGGCCTCTCGCCTGCTTCTAATGTAACCGTAAGAGATATTGGAAATTACGGTGACGGACGGGACCTTCAGGTCAGCTTCTCCAAGTCGTATACAGAATCACGTGCGGCTCAATACCGGGTCATGATTGTAAAGGCGGAGAAGTCATACAACTTTAATCAATCAGCAGCGCGAATGGTTCCATCATCCAACTATTCCGTAGTATTTCCAACCGGATCTAGTAATACGGTTACCCTTACCTCAGGTGCCCGTGATGTCGACGGAGATTACATTCGTGAAAACCAAGCATATACGGCCTACGTGTTGACTGCTGGAAGATATAACGGCGAATTCGCGTTATCCTCGCCATCATCATCCATTACACTGACAAATACCAATGCCGTTGAAACAGCCACCAATGTGAAGGGGAACGATGTTAACAACTATGGTGACGGGCGGGATCTTTCAGTAAGCTTCACCCGTGCTCAGAAAGAAGATCTCATTTCCAATTACAGAATTATGGTTGTTAAAACCAAAGATATCAGCAAGTTTGATCTGGCAGCGGCCAAATCCGTACCAAGTCAGTATTACACAACCGTATATAAAACAAGTGGTAGCGGCACAACGCTGACAACTACTTTGAGCTCATCTACACGTGATACTTCCGGCGAGTATATTAAGAACGGAGTACCATATACTCTGTTCGTTATGTCCGTGAGCAGCAATGAGAACACGTTAGCCAGCAAGCTGTCTTCCGGTTCGGCTTCGATCACGCTATCTACAGGGTCCACCACTGCTCCTGTCATCACTCAAGTAGCCGATGTGAGCAATTATGGCGATGGACGCGATCTGCGTGTAAGCTTCAACAGGGTATCCGATGAGTCAGGTATCGGGTCTTACCGAATTTTTGTGGTTAAATCATCTGACTATCACAATTTCAATTTGAACAAAGCGAATTCGGTATACAGCTCCAATTACACACAAGTGAACAAGACCGGAAATAACATCTCTCTAACGTTATCCTCCGGAGCCAGAGATGTTGACGGATCCTCAATAAGAAACGGAGTTTATTACCGGGTGTTCGTCATGTCCGTTGGTTCGGGCAACAATAATGGAAACAATAACCTGTCTTCCGTTTCGAGCGATATTATTTTATCTAATAACAACGGCGGCAGTTCGTATGTCGGCTCTGTCTCCAATCTTTATGTAAGGGACGTTAGCGATAATAATGACGGCCGGGATCTAGAGGTTTCGTTCACCCGTCCATCGGATGAATATAACATCAGTCATTACCGTGCATTCGTTGTAAAATCGAATAAAGCGGGTAACTTTGATCTGAATGATGCCAACAGACTATCCAGTTACTATTACACGGATATCTATAAAACAGGCTCCAGCACTATCACCAAATCCTTGCAATCGGGAAGCCGTGATACAGACGGAGATTACATCCGGAATGGCACTGATTACCGCGTGTTTATCTTGTCGGTCGGCAATAGTAATTACTCCGGTAACAACGCGTTGTCATCTTACTCTTCAATCATCACACTCAGTGGAAATAGTAATGTTGTAAAAGCCGTTTCCAATTTAAATGTAACGGACAACGGACAGGATCTTAAGGTATCTTTTACTCGTGCTTCTGATGAGAACAACATCCGCGAGTACCGTGCGTTATTTGTGAAATCGTCTAAGGTGGGCAACTTTAATCCGAACGCTGCTACCTCCAGTGGCTATTTCACGAAAATCGATAAAACAGGCTACAACACGATCACCAAGTCCTTGTCCTATGATAGCAAGGATACAGATGGGGATTCTATCCGAAACGGCGGCAGTTACCGCTTATATATCTTGTCAGTAGGCAATAGTAATTACTCTGGTGATAACGTAATGACAGGTTCTAACATTACGCTTGCTAACAAAAGTAAAGTTAATCCCGTAACCAACGTAACTGTTCAGGACGTAAGTGACTATAACAACGGGCCGGGTCTGAAGGTATCATTCGATCGGACTTTGGATTACAACAACATTAGTGCCTACCGAATATTCGTTGTTAAAGCGAACGATCCAAAAGGATTCAATTTAGAGAGAGCAAATGATTTAAAAGGAAGCGGCAAATATACTGATGTGAGCAACAAATCTAACAGTGCAATCTCTCTAACGCTTGATTCCAAAGCTAGTGATGTGGACGGGGAAAAAATTAAAACTGGCACCGCCTACCGGGTATATGTCATGTCCGTTGGCAGCGGTAGTTATAGCTCTGAACTGTCCCCTGAGTCCAAAATTATAACGCTGAAAAACAGCATTTCTCCGGTCAATCCGGTCACAGGTGTAACTGTAACTGATAAGGGACCAAACACTGAAAACCGATTGACTGTTTCTTTTACTGAACCAGATGATACTAAAAACATCAGAAATTATAAGATTTTTGTAGTTATGGAATCTGAGGCAGATAAATTCACGATTGACAAAGCAAGTGGCGTGAGCAACTATACATCAGTGAGCACATTGGGATCTGGATCCAATATCGATGAAAGCTTAGCTCCTAACGTGAAAGATATTAACAATAAAAGCATCGATAGTACATTTTCTTATCAAGTATTTGTTCTCTCGGTCAGCAAAGACGGTAACGAAGGCAACAATTTGTCTGTCCCATCGAAACCTTTTACGCTAAAAGGAGTACCGGTCTCACCTCCTTTGGAGGTGACGGCGAAGGTGGATAAAACCAACGGGGATATCGAAGTCACGTTTTCATCGTCAAATAAAAACACAAATATAGAAGAGTATCGTGTTATGGTAGTACCACCATCTGTCCAAAAGTTCGAGGAAGCTGAAGCAGCGAGTAAAGATAACATATTTACTCCAGTAAATCCTTCAAATCCACTGAAAGTAAATATTAAATTTGCATCTAAAGATGTGAAGGGAAATCCCATAACTACGGATACACTTTACAAAGTATACGTCCTTGCTGTAGCCATGGACCAGAAAACAACCAAAAACGCACTATCGGTTGCTACTGAATTCACAATTACAGATCCCGCACAAGCCATTGATGTAAAGGCTTCTATCAATGACAATGATAAGGATAGTTTGCAAGTGGACTTTAAACCTGCCGGCAATGAGAGCAACATCGATTCATATGAGATATTGATCGCTCTTAAAGAGGTACCTGACAACAGCTGGGATCCGAAAAAAGTTGCTGCTTCCAAGACAGCAGTTAAATCAAACACAACAAACAGAGTACATGCAGCTAAAGTTACACCAACAAAAGATGGTAAGAATTATTCAGAGAAAATAACTATTTCAACGGTAAAAGATGCTTTCAATCAAAGTATACTGCCAAATACAGAGTATAAAGTAGTAGTCCTTTCAGTAAACAAAGCTGAAGAAGTTATTGCCGTATCCAAGCCATCAACACCTACTTTTACACCTACTACACCGTCTACACCGTAGCATTCTTTCCAATAACGACACCTAATCAATACAAACAGCCTTCATCCATTTTGGATGAAGGCTGTTTTCCTTACTGCCCCAGCTTACCTCGCATATCTCGGCATCTTGCTCAGCAGGTTGTAGATGACCTGTGCGCTTTCCGCACGTGTCGTCAAACCTAGCGGCTTAAATGCACTGCTAGAGAGGCCCTTTACCAACCCAAGCTCATATGCCGATTGGACTACTTCCTGAACCCAGATCGGTGAGGTCTTCACATCGGTGAAGTGAGTCTTTTCACCCTGGGAGCCTTGTAGGAAAGCCATGGATCGATACGCTCTTACAATCATAGCAGCCATTTCTTGGCGCTTGATGGAAGCGTCAGGAGCAAATTCTTTGCTGTTGATGCCTGTAACGATGCCAGCCTTCGCCGCAGCAGATACAGCTCCTGCATACCATGACTCAGAAGAAACATCAGTGAAATGGGAGTTTCCTTCTTCCTTCAGACCCAGCGCACGAACCAGCATCGCTGCAAACTCTGCACGTGTTACCTGTTTTCCAGGTGCAAATTGATAATGATTGATTCCTTTAATCAACTGCTTGGCTGCCAATTGCTGAATGACGCTGGAAGCCCAATGATCCGCTGGAACATCTGTAAAGATCTTATTGAACTGAAGGGCAGCATAAGTGCTGAAATGATGAATCTCTGCTTTCAGCTTATTTTCCTGCCATGTGCCGCCGATGTATTCCAGATTACCGTCTTTTGCCATGTAGTAAATACCGGTCATCTTACGGTCAACATTACCCGTAACAGGAAGAATAAGTGTGATCGGCTTAACGAAGCTTGAGAGTTCGCTTGTCTTACCATCCTTTGTCGTGATGCTCAAACCGAAGGTCAGCAGATCACTGGCAGCAACAATCTTGGCACCTGATTTACTGGCTGCCTCTGCTATCAAGCGGAGAGCATCCTGTCCGGTTATTGTCTTGGCACTTAGCTTAATCGTACTACTGTCCAGTTGGTCAGCTGGGACAAGTTCGCTCAGGGAGCGGAGTACATTAGCAGGAATCGTAAGTGTCAGATTACCTGCGTTCACCGTCACAGACTTATCTTTCACCAACGCTGCAGCATTACCTGGCAGCAACAGCTCTTCAAGATTAGCCTTTGTATTGAAAACCACTTCCCCTTTAGCCACCATAGCTGCAAGTTCAGCAGAACTCACTTTAATCGTACCATTATCTGGGGTCGGCTTAGGCTCAGTTGGTGGCTGTACCGGTCCGCTTGAACCATCACCACTACCGCTACCAGGATTTCCTCCCGGCTCACCGCCGTTGCCTTCTCCTGGATTGCCAGACGCTTGAACGGTCAGATCATATTTGGCACTGTATTCTCCATAGGTTGCAGAAATGACCGTCGTTCCTTCCGTTAATGCTCGTACCAATCCTTGATCATCGATCGATGCGACGTTTGGAGCGCTGCTATCATACACAACACCTTCCAGCAGGCGGATTCGGGTACCGTCAGCATATACGGCCTCCGTCACGGTTTGATCTTGATCACCTGTCTTAAGTGATGACTTTCCTTGCAGAGACAATGATTCCATGACGCCATCCGGAATTCTGTCTACGGTGATAGTTGTGTCTGCATACAACTCCGGTACAGCGTTACTGGCAGCCCGCACGACTGCCGTGCCAAGCCCTTTTGCCGTAACAAGTCCATCAGCAGTAACAGTAACAACCTGTTCCGGTTCAGAACTGTACACAGACCATGTAACCGTCTTGTCTGCTGCATTATCGGGCTTAACCTTAACGGTTAAAGGCTTGCTCTCACCCACCGCAAGCTTCACATCCTGCTGCTCAATTTCGATAGATTCTGGCAGTGCGGTATTTTTGGATAAGATGAACTCATCCACAACACGTCCGCCCACGGTCTTCGTTACCATTTTCAGATCATTGCCCGAAATTTCAACCGAAGCATACATTTGAGTCTTCTCTTCATCGGTCACTTTTTGCCAATCTCTTGCTGTCAGCGAATAGAATTTAGGTCCCGAGGAACCTGCGATAACGTAAGTTGTGCCTTCACCATCTTCGGATACTTGTTTGCCTTTCATGAGATGTGTCCGTAAATAAATATGATCATGTCCATTCAGTACCAGATCAACCTTGTTTTCTTCCAAAACAGGCGCCCATAGATTTCTGACTTCCGCTGTATCATAAATACTGCCGTAAGGACCGCGGTGGAAAATCGCGATTTTCCATTTCTTTGTCGTGTTCGCCAGATCTTGCTCCAGCCACAGCTTCTGTTCTTCGTACTGATACTCACTGTTAAGCACCATGAAATGAGCATCTTTGTAGTCAAAGGAGAAATTGGTACCCTTGAGGCTCGACACACCGTTACCCGGTTGGTTGAAATGAGCCAGGAAATCATCGTTGCCTCTGGAGCCCATCACCTCATGATTCCCGATCGCTCCAATGAGAGTTGTATTCAAGAAAGCCTCTTGTGCTTCTTTGAACCAGAGATTCCATTCTTTTTCATTGAATCCCTTCTCCACCATGTCTCCGGCTTGAACGATAAACTCCGCATTCGGATACTCTTGAACAGCCTTCTGAACTGTATTTCCCCATAGCTTAAAATCGGCCTCACTACTTCCTTGAGAATCGGCAAAATACAAAAATTTCAGTTCATCCCCTGCCGTCTCCGCCGTCTGGAATGAACCCTGCGGACCGTAATGCCCTTTGCCGTCTCCAACACGGTAAACATAAGTGGTTCCAGGCTCCAAATCGTTAACGGTAGTTTTATGCACCCGAATCGTTCCAACATCCAGCGTATTAAAGAGGTAATTCTCTCCGCTGGTTTGCTTCACATTCGGCCCATCAAAGCCTGTAAACTCCGACTTCTTCACAAACTCCACAACAGTCTGATCTACACTTGGGTGGGTATGCCACGCAAAACCTCTCGCGCGGGTCGGATCTTCCCCCATATTTACGTTGATATTGTAAGGCGTTTCGCTCCCGGACAACTTCGATACCGTAAATGCCACTACCGGGCTATAGAAGGTTCCCTTAACAGCCTGTAGCTGGTAAATCTTGACCGACGAAGTCAGCGTGCTGTCTTTTAGCATTCCGCTCGCATCCGTTGTACCGATAACCTGACCGTCTGCCGTAATCTGCGCTCCTTCTACAGACGCGCCACTCTCATCCTTAACTTGGAAGACCGTTTCATATCCTTCAACATGCCCATGTTCATTCCACTCCAGCGTCAGATGCGTATGAATCTCCGCAACCTGAGGAAGTCCGAAGAATGGGTAGCTAACGTCTCCTGAGCTGACAAAGGAAACCGATCCGGATATGAATTCAAATGTATGAGTGCCCACAGCATCTTTTTTGACATCGTATTGAATTTGTCCAATCAAGTCCTTATCCGTTAAGCCAGCCGAATCGATATCGTTCAACTTGAGAACCATGCGGCCCGCTTCACTGTTGATGTCAGCTTGAAGCTTGGAATCATCCAAATTGTCTCCTACAATAAGCTTCAGATTTTCCAATTTTGCCGGATCGTAAGCCAATTCAATTTCGCCTTTACGGATATCTGACGGCTTTACTGCCGATAAATCCAAAGTATAAGTACCGCCAGCGTAAATGTCCTTCGGTGTGCTGTACACCAGCTTGGCAGCATCAGTATCCACATTAAAAGTCCATACTTTGATGCTTTGATTGCCTGAAAGATCCCTTACCGACACCTTAACCTGGTGAACACCATCAGCCAAAGGCGTGTCAGGTGTATAATGAATCTGACCTTTTGGCGGATACAGGGTATGTTCGACCAGCTTTCCATCCAGATAGAACCGAATTTTCTCCGGATCAATCAATGTAGTACCTGGGTGCTTCTCCGGGTCATAGCCGGCATCCTCCGCCGTAATGGAGATTTTCGGCTGATTCGTATTAATTGTCGTTCCTTCCGCAGGAGATAAATCCTTCAACACCGGAGGGTCCATATCATCTTGGTTCGGCCCGTAAAGCGCACGGATCTGATCTACATAAATGACACCCGCATCCTTTTTGGCAGCCGATGTTTCCATGTATCGTACGGGCATGTCCATCGTCAAAGGCATCAGCCTTCCCTTGGGCACATCTGCCTCCAGGTACTTCCACCCTTCGAAGTCCACACCGACGCTTTGATCTACAAAATCAAGCGAAATAATCCCTTTGATGTCCCGCAATTGTGCACGAAGCCAGTGCTTCTTACCATCTCCATATACCCACATGCCTATTTTTTCCGGATAACCGGGAATGACAATATTTTGGTCCGCGCTCTTGGTTTGCAGATAAGCTCCTGACGTTCCGGTTGTACCCGTAAAATCATATTCCAGCTTAAGAGAGCTGTTTCCGAACCGCACCAGATCCTCATTAGTCTCAATGCTTGCTTTGACTGATTTATACTGTGCACCAGCACTCTCATGATAACGATCTAATCCATTCTCGAAATCCTCCAGAACAACCGGCGGAAGTCCAATGTTCACATCAACAGAGGCTTCAACGCCTTTGTAACTTACGATAATCTTCCCGGTCTTCTCTGACTCGCTTGTTGCGGTAAACGTTCCTTTCTCGTCGATCGATCCGATCTCTCCCTCTGTTCGCCATTTCAGCTGGCTGTTATCAGCCCGAATAACTTGGCCGTTGCGAAGAGCTGTTACTTTCAGCGTTTCCGTCTTTCCAGGAGCAAAGCTCTTCACGACATCACCAAAGCTCAGCTCTGTCAGTTCATCCACGACTTCCACGGTACCCGTTCCGCTCAAACTTCCGGACATAGCCTTTATTTCAGCTGTAACCGCAGTAGATCCGGCTGTAAAGATTCCAGCTTCATCCACGGTTCCCAGAGTCGGATCAACACTCCATGCCACCTTACCGGATAACCGTGCTGGATGAATATTGGCATCGACAGCTGCTGCTTTAAACTCAGCTCTGGAACCAGCCAGCACCCGCTCTGTCTGCGGCTTCACCACCAGCTTATCCGCGGCTCCTTCCGGAGCTTTGTTCACGAGCAATATCCCATTAGCCGTCTTTCTCTCACTGCCGTCTGAAGGGGAGTTTAGCATTTCGCGTACCGGTTCTCCCGGCATACGGGCAACAAATGTCGCCGAGCCTCCACCATCAAGATTCAGGGCGTTAACGACTCCCATATCTTTCATCATCTGGCCGAGTTCATTCAGCGTTACTCCTTCACTGAATCCGGGCTGTCGTCCATCAATGACAAGCATGATAACTGAGCCATCCGCTTTAGTTCCAATAGCGGTTCGAGGGGCTACAGCAGTATCGCTGCTGTTCTGCACAACACCGTCATCGATTAACACGGCACTCCCGCCGATCGCCATCGTAACATCCTTCCACTCTGGTTCGAGTTCCAAGGAGACAGATACCTCATCGCCGATTTTTAGCCCCGCCAATACTTCACGATGCTTTCCTGACGCCGACAAAATAACTTGACCGTCAGTGATCGGTGTATTACCTCTATCCTTATGTATATCAGATACTTTCAAACTTAAGGTTTGTCCGCTCTTAACTTCTCCCGAAGTAATATCCAATACGACCTCATCACCCAAAACATTCGTCATCGTCGAAGAGTGAAACGAAGGCGTATAGAGAACCAGTGCATCTGTACTCCGCAGCCGATTGATCGCTGTAATCGTCGTGTCCTTTCCGGCAATGTTCAGACTTCGTGTCAGCTTAGGACTTGGCCCATACAGCGTCGTTCCGTCTTTTTTTATACCGAATGCAAACCAATCGTCCGGCGGACTATTGAGCAACTCGCTATCTCCCATAAAGAGACCTAATGGCAAACCATTCGACATATCGTAAAAATCCCCGTTCACAGCAGCGATAACACGATTCCCAACGCTATCTGCATCCGAGGCCATTTTGCTAACCTCTTGCATGCCGTAAATCTTTCCGCTGGTCTTACCAGGCTGAAGCTCAAGAGCTGAATTTTTCGGATTAAACTCCACAGAATGAACTTTCTCCAATCCCCGTTCCATCTGCATATTCTGCCATGTGTATGTCGCTCCCGGCCCAATCTCCATTTCCCTCTGATCCAAAATGATTCCGGTCGTCGGAGACACTTCCTCCGCCATGACTTGCCGCGCGGGCATTAGAAGAGACAGCAGCATCACACCGCTGAGTAAAGAAGATATGATCTGTTTCTGCTTGCTACCTACCATTCCATAATGACCTCCATTCTAGTAAAAAAATCTGTCTCACAGGTGACTTCAACGACGAGTTACCTTAGGACAGTATATCGATGCCTTGTAAACTCTACCCCCTCTCTGTGTTAAAGCTATGTTAAAGCTGTGTTAATAGAAATCAATTGCCGCTACCCCAGCTATTAAAGCGTTTACATTACTTACTATAAAGAACCTGTCCTCTCTATTAAAAGCATCTTTCTTACCAGATATTTCACTAGATTGCCGGGACAATGGGCCCCATTGCATGACTTTTGAACCTGATTAATAAAAAAAATGTCTAAATAGCTCGATTTATAAGATTTGTGTAGCCGAAGAGCGTGGCTTCCGATTCCAATATCCCCAGCTGACCGAAGCACTGTCAGATCTAAGAACAACAATAATTGAAAAAGAGGGTCCCAAAAGGTCTTAGACCTATGGGATCCCCCGAATTTCCTGATTGATTATTCGCCTATAACTCCGTTCAACTTAAGTATCACAATCGTTGTGCTCCATATGGCTTTTATTAAAGTGACCAGCCAGAAAATAATAAACCCGATGAACACTAGCTCAACCGCTTTCTCTACAATCCTATGTCTGAGCTTGGTGTCCTCTGCCGGCGGGAGTTCATATTTTGACGGCATTTGGGTATTTCTCATTTTCCTGGCCATTACATACACTCCATTCCATAAAGTATGTGTATGTAGAATTCTCCATCACCAATATATAGTCCTTCAAAATTTTCCCTTTTAGTTCGTGTTCAAAAAGGTCGGTTTTCAGCACCGAGAAGGTTGGAAGAAGCTAGGGACTGAGGAGCGGAGCGTACGTTTTGGGTACGTGAGCACCGGAAGGACCGGCTGAATTCAAGATTCGATGCCGAGCACACATCCCGATTCACTTCGTGATCAAAAGCGGACTTTTTGAACAACCTCTTTTAGTGAAATATCATAAAAATAGCTCTGGTTCACTCTAGGACACAGCGATATAAATCTTCGCGACCGCATTTGAAGGATCAAATTGTACCGCATCATACAGCTCGAAGTCCCCTGTATATGTTCTGGTTTCGGTACTATTTTGAAAATACGCCCATATTTCCTGCCATGCTTCTATCACCACAGACCCTATCGGTCCCTGTTTGGTTGTAAACACCAAATAGTCTGATGCCGGAATATCAACTTTCGTGAAGTTATCCCCAGAACCGGATGCATTTCCTCCAGCAGATTCACATCCAAGCACGACCGTATATTCTCCATTCACATCGCTGGCGTAATCTGTGTATAATCCATAAATTTTATCTGGCTTTATTCCAGGCTGCTGCATGATCCCGGTTTGAAAAAAGCTTCCCCAAAGCCCTGAAATTTTCCCTTCAGGTCCCGCTTCCGCCTGGTTAGACGTTCTTGCGGCCACCCCGATCAACTGTACTGCAGGCTTACTTATACGTTCTACTTTCATTTGTCATCCTCTTTTCCATCTAAATATGACCTCATTCTAACAAGGAAAAGTGGACATCTGTCTGTCTCAGTTCAAATACTGCCCCATAATTTGTTGTGCCCGCCGCACAACTTCCTCAGCTACAAAGTCCGGACTTTCTACCTTCACCTGGTCTCCAAAGCTTAAAATCATGCCGTAAAACCAGTCGTCCGGCTTCCGAACAACCTCGACCCGAAACGCTCCACTCGGCAGCATGGTCACCTCATCCGGATGGAATACATCGGCTATCCGCTGCCTTGCTTCACTCTTAAACGTCAGCACCAAGGATTCCTCGGGGATATCCGACCAGGACGTATCCCACTGAAATTCCTCTATTACCGGAGCCTCAAGAGGCTCAAACCTTTCCTCCGTCAACGCCGCATGCTGAATGCGGGATAATCGAAAGACTCTGAAATCCTTCCGTAACGTGCAATAGGCGTGTACATACCAGATCGAGCTTTTCAAAATCAAAGAGACCGGCTCTATGATTCTGTTCTGACTTCTCCCGCCCGAGGAGATATATTCAATAGCGGTTCTGCGTCTCTCATCAACAGCCTGTTTAAGCAGCTGCATCGTCTCTTTTATTCCGTTCCGCTGGCCCCATGGGTTCATATCCATGATCAGTCTGTCTTCGCATTTATCTTGTGCGTATCCCCGCTGTGCTTTCTGCAGGAGGCTTTTCACTTTTTGCAGCAGAGCGTCCGTCTCTTTATCCTCCAGAGCACAGTTAATACCTTTAACAGCCGTAACGAGCGAGCTCATCTCTTCAATCGATAACCAGTGCCTGTCGATCATGAACTGTTCCATAATCTCAAAGCCGCCCGAGATCCCCTGATGAGCAACAATAGGAATTCCCGCTTGATTTAATGTGTCCATGTCCCGGTAAATGGTTTTGCTGGAAACCTCAAACCGTTCAGACAGTTCCTTGGCGCTGACCCGGCCACGATTAAGCAGCAGTACTGTAATCGCCAGTAAGCGGTCTATTTTCATAAGTTAATCCAGCCTTTCATCCTCTACATGGTTCAATTATATCTTAATTCCAGCTAAACACTTACGGATTGCGTTAAACAAATATTAAAGTACTCTTCAGTCGGTATTTATGATTTCATGGTAAAATTGATTGAAACATAATTGAGGTCGGAAACCGCTAGAGACACAGACATCAATGCTTGTTACATAAGGGGGGGAAATACAAATGAATGATCGGCTTGCTTCCATGCGCCGCTGTCATCCCGATTCAATCAGGACTGAGCGTATTGCCGGATTTTTGTGTAATGCCGTACTGATCGCGGTGTCTATCGCGTACATCATTATAGCCCAATTAAAAGATTGGACACTCATCCCGGGATGGATCGGGCTGGGGCTGTTTATGTTCACACTCATTTGGTTCACATGGGTCACTCCGGTACTGTCCTACCGGACATTCGGCTTCAAAGTATCCGAGGAAGAACTTGAGCTCCGCTCCGGCTGGATATGGCTCACAGACACCATCGTACCTATGACACGCGTCCAGCATGTCGAGCTGGAGAGAGGCCCGCTGCTGCGAAAATACGGATTGGCTGAAGTGAAGGTCGTAACAGCCGCTAAGACGCACATCATCATGGCTCTGGAATCGGACGAAGCGGAAAGATTGAAACAACAGATCGGAGAGCTTGCGAAAGTGGTGGAACACGATGAATGAACCGGTGGAAAAACGCCTTCACAAGCTGTACATCCTGTTCCCACTTGCCGGCAGTATTAAGTCTTTTATTCCTCTTATTATTTTGTTTGGCTTAAAAATGATAAATGGTGGGTCACTTAAGTCCACGCAGGCGTATTGGATTGCAGCCGGTATCACGGCAGTCGTTCTGCTGCTGATCATTTACGGATGGCTCCAATGGAGACGCTTGGTATATGTGCTGGAGGATAACAAAATCGTCATTCGGCGCGGCGTATTCTTCCGGGAGGAGCTTTCTATTTACACCGGACGTATACACTCCATGAACATGGAGCAGCCGCTGCTGCAGCGAATTCTCGGTTTGACGCAGGTGAAGATTGATACACCAGGGAAGACCGATGATGGCGGCAAGCTTCCTGCTATCTCCGGCGCAGAAGCAGAACGTCTTCAACGCTGGCTTAGAGAGCGTACAGCGGCCGGAGCAGCTCAGAACCGAACCGAAGAGGGTCACGCTGATGGGGATGCAAACGTTGTACCGGACCACACCACATGGCAGAATAGCGATGTAATTGGAACTACAGCGAATGACGGTGCTAGTAACAGCAATTCTACAGCTACTCTTGTCACAGTAAACGAAGAGAACCCCGAGAACACACGGACAGAGTTTGAGATCAGCAGAAATGCAACCTGCGCTAATACTGCCGGGGAAACCGAAGAAGTGAATGCAGCGAGATCTTCTAACTCTGCAATGATTCCGGAGTCTTCGGGTGTTCCAGAGGAACGTACCGTACTTCTACAACTATCAGCAGGCCGTCTGATGCTAGCGGCACTCACGTCACTTAACTTATCGCTTGCTTTAGCCTTTGCTGCAGGTGTATTCTCCTTGGCAGACGACATCCTTCCCAAAAATCTGTATACCAAACTATATCAGGAAGCAGGACATTTTCTTCCCGGTGGATGGGTGGCTCTCATTGCCCTTGCCCTCGTCCTGGCCTGGCTCTTATCCGCCGTGCTATATACGATCAAGTATGCTGGATTTACGGTGGAGCGTGTAGGAAAACAGATCGCCGTTACATGTGGCCTGCTGGAACGCAAGCAGATGTTCTTCTCTCCTCAGCGGGTACAAGCTGTATCCGTGAAGGAAGGACTGCTGCGGCAGCCTTTCGGTTATGGCGAAGTGAAGCTCCACGTTCTCACTTCGGAATCAGATAAAAACCTTATGCTTCATCCACTGATTCCGATGAAAGATATTGCGGCACTGCTGGAGCGAATTGTTCCGCAGTACACCGCGGATACCGTGGATACCGTCCCTCCTCTGAGAGCGCTGTGGTTGTACATGCGTTTGGAAGTTCTTCTTACAACGGCTGCGTGCACAGGATTCATCTGGTATTTCAAGACACCCGGATTATGGTCACTCCTGTTGTTTCCGATCGGAATCCTGTGGGCAGTTCTAACGTACAAGGATGCAGGCATCGCTCTACGAGGCAAGCAGCTAACGATACGGTCTCGATTGATCACTCGCACTACCCAATATATCCGCCGTCCACAGGTCATCAGCCTGAAGGTATCAGGTACCCGTAGACAGCGCCGGATTAACCTTCGGTCGTTCGAGGTGAGCCTCATCTCCAGCCAGTATGATGGCAAAATATACAGCTTGGAACAATCTGCTGTTGAAGCGGTATGGGAATGGTTCCGCCGCCCGAAAGGCACCCACTATACCGAAATATCTGCCTCCGAATCGAATCCTCTATGACATTATCTACAATAAAAGGTACCTGCTTAGCGCAGGTACCTTTTGATTTTTATGATTCTAATCGACTTAACGCTCTTTCTTCATAGCGTACTTCGGTTATTCGTTATTGGGCATTGAGCAGGTTCCAGATAATAACGGCTGCCTGTGCACGGTTCGCGATACCTTTTGGCGTAAAGCGGTCATTACCCGTTCCGTTTATAATTCCCTCTTGGGTAAGCAGGGCTATGGCAGACTTCGCGTATGGAGCAATTTTCTCCTTGTCTTTGAATTTCGAAAGAGTCTCCTCTACCTTGTCAGCTGTCTTTTTGTTCACCAGGTTCAAGGCGTTGGCACTCATGATTGCCATCTCTTCACGGGTAATCGGACGATTCGGTTCAAACTTCCCGCCGCCTACTCCCTGAGCAAGACCAGCCTTCATGGCGGCTGCTATGATGTCGTAGTACCAATCGGATGACTTAACATCCTTCATGGTCGCAGGTACACTTCCTCCCGTCAGCTCAAAAGCACGGACCAGCATAGCTAAAAACTCGGCACGTGTTACCGGCTTGAGCGGCTTGAAGGTATTATCACCAAAGCCCTTCAATATGCCTCTTGTCGTTAATTCCTCAATCGCTTCCTTCGCCCAGGAAGCAATTTGGTCTGCATCCTTGAACGCCGGAGGTTTCGTTGGTTCAACTGGCGGTTTAACCGGTTCTGTAGGTGTTACAGGTGGCGTCACCGGTGGTGTGACCGGTTTAGTAGGCGTTACGGGCGGTGTCACTGGTGGTGTGACTGGTGGTGTCACCGGCGGATTAGGATCCGTAGGAGTACCGCCTTTTTTGACATGAACCGTAGCAGGTCCACTCTCTTTACTCTCGTTGTGAAGTCGATCAACGGCGGTAACGACATAGGTATACTTACTATTTTCAACTACCGTTGTATCAACGAACGATTGGACAGAGCCTTCCTGTTTGCGTAATGTCTTCAACATTTTTGCCGGATTCTGAATATCAATGGTTTCTTTGTCCAAGAAACGGTAAATCGCATAATAAGCTTCATCGTCCTTGGATCTCCAATTCAGCTTTACGCCCTTCTGGTCATTATGCGCTGTTAGGCCTACTGGTGCTGATGGGGCTTTGTTATCTAACCATGGCATGGTCGGAACCAAGGCCGGGTAACGGTACAAATCTTCGCGGAGGCGGTCTGTAAATCCCAGAGGGTTCTCTGCAAACCATTTCGCGCTAAAGTACATGCTTCCAGCAACCTGATCAAAGTTCCGGTTGTACTTAATCTGGTTTGGCATTTCCTCCGGATCAAGCCAGTTATCTACCGAGCCGACCCGATAAACGGCCTGACCGCTGTACAACTGGACATTCTTGCCTGCGGTAACGTCGCTCCACCACTCAATTAGCTTATCGTAGGCCGCTGGCCCGTAGCCTCTATACCAGTAGATTTGAGGAGTAATATAATCGATCCACTCTTCATCAACCCACTTTTTAGAATCAGCGTAAATAGCATCATAGCTGCTGAGTCCATTCGTCTCAGATCCATCCGGGGCGCTAGCACTCTTGTTCTTCCAAATGCCAAATGGACTAATGCCAAACTTCACATGACTTTTCTTGGCTTTAATCGCTTCGCTGACGTTCTTCACGAACTGATTCACATTATTTCTGCGCCAATCTTCCTTATTCGAGAATCCTTTGCCGTACTCAGTAAACGTATCGTCATCAGGAAAGTCCTTACCTGATACAGGATACGGATAGAAGTAGTCGTCGAAGTGGACCGCATCAATATCGTAGTTCTCTACAACTTCCATGACCCCGTCAAGGATAAACTTCTGTGCCTCCGGGATACCTGGGTTAAAGAGGAGTTTGCCGCCATAGGCTTCAACCCATTCCGGGTGCAGTCTTGCCGGATGATCCTCGATCAGTTCGTTTATATTTTCATTCATACTTACACGATAAGGATTGAACCACGCATGGAATTCCATGTTCCGTTTATGGGTTTCCTCGATTAAAAATTCCAACGGATTATAGCCCGGATCCTTGCCCTGCACGCCTGTGAGCCATGCCGACCATGGGCCGTACTTTGACGGATAGAAGGCATCAGCTGTCGGCTTGATCTGCATAATCACCGCGTTCATACCTGCAGACTCCAGCTGATCGAGCAGATCAATATACTGCTGCTTTTGAGCTGCGGGATCAGCACCTTTTACAGGCCAATCGATGTTCTCCACTGTCGCTATCCAAGCCGCTCTCATCTCAGCCTTCGGCATGGCCTTTGACTGATTAACGGTGATGTACAGTGAGCTTGTTTTTCCGCCGTGTGTGGCAGTTATTCTCGATGCCCCGACCTTCAATCCCGTCACCTTCCCGTTCTCATCTATAGAAGCGACTTCCGGGTTACTGCTGCTGTACATTACTCCTTCATTCAATTCTACAGGCTCATCCATCCACGTATAAGATGCCATCGCAACGGTATCAAAGGAGTCCCCGATGTTTACAGCCGTCAAGCCGCGAAGTTCAATACTCTTCAAAACAGGTACAGGCTTCTCCACCGTGATCGGATGTTCAACGGATACCCCCTTGTAGGATACGGTAATAACCGCTGAACCTTGGGACAAGGCTGTAAGATGCCCTTCATCATTCACGCTGACAATATCGGGATGACTGCAAATAAAGCTTACACCATCCGCAAGCGGAAGCGGATTATCATACCCGTCATAAATTGCATGCGCTTTCATTTTTCCAGTAACGCTGGTTTCCAAATGTACCGGTCCAGACAATTCTAATTTCTGTGGGACAACCTCTTCGTCAGTTACCTTTAAGTTAAACGTTGCAGGAGGCGCACCACCATATTGTGCTGTAATCGTAACTTCGCCTGGTGCCACTGCCTCAACAGTGTCATATGTAGCCCCTGTCACTGTGGCAATGTTTTCATCGCTGCTGCTCAGTTTTACTCCTTCTGTCACCAAAGCAGGTTCGGTCATATTCGCATATGTCGCATAAAATACTGCTCGCTGGGATTCGCCCGTCTGCATCGGGGTCAGTCCGGTGATGTCTAGGGCATATGCCTTGGAATCACTGTACAGAGCTGTCAGACGATCAAAGTAGAGTTCACCCTTGTTTTTGTTCGTATCTTTCAGTTCCGTAACGTAAATTTGAGTGAGTTTCAAAGGAGTGGATATTGAGGCAGGAACACTAAATGTGATGTATTTCCATCCAGTCCAACTTAATCCTGTCGATGTGGTGAGATCAAGAGCTGTTTTTACACCATCTGCTCCTTGAACCTGTGCCCGCAGCCAGTGATTGCCACCATCTCCGTACACCCAAAGCCCCATGCTTTTGGGATTTCCGGTAAAGGTTCTGCCCACACTTCCGTCTGGGTCCTTAAAGTTGATGTATGCCGCGGAAGTTCCAGTCGTACCTGTAAAATCGTAAGATAATTTCGCCGCGTGATGGCCATAAAAAATCGTTTCCGGCCTGCTTACCAGACCCAGATCGGCTGTTGCCCGAACAGCTGAGGCTTGTATATACGAAAGATTCTCAAACTCCTCGATGACCTCGGATGAGGGATTCACTGCTGCCGGCTCGGCAGAAGTCAGATACAATGGATCAACTTGTGTTTCTGTTGGGGTGTCTGTGGGGACATCTGATGGATTCTCCGTAGATGAATCCGCTGGAATATCTGTCGGGATATCTGTTGAATCTTCTCCTGATGAATCTGCTGGGACATCCGTTGGGACATCTGTTGAATCCTCCCTAGATGAATCAACTGGGACATCTGTCGTTATTTCAGTTACAGCCTCTGCTGAAACTTCTGGAATCATGCTCCCCCATCCCGATAGGGTCGTACTGAGCGTCATGAGAACCGCCATCGTCCAGCATATAACCGTTCTGCTACGCCTGAATTTTCGTTTACTTAACATTCATTAATTCACTCCCTAAATAATATAATGAGTGCCGCTTCACTGCTGAACTTCTTTAGATTCAGCCTAACAGAGAAGATTTCCCCACCTCCTTTTTAGGTTTGTGTGAATTCACGAAGCCAATAAATAAGATGCACCCTTATCATATTGAAATTTTATTTCGAATATCAATAGTTTTTTAAAATTTTATTTTGTTTTTTTATGCAGGAATTTTGAGATTAGTGGCATAAGAGACGGATAAAAAGCATTCTGTAGGGAGATATGAATTAATGCCATTGACCAATTTCGTTGAAAACATATGATAACCTCTATATATTTATACTTACATACGTAAACACAGACCAAACCGGAGAAAGGATCCTTACCTTGAGTAAAACCGGCAATACTTACTTACAACTTACCATCGCGATGTTTCGCACAGGCATTCTCGGTTATGGAGGAGGTCCCTCGGTCATCCCGTTAATCCGTCATGAGGCCGTTACACGTTATAAATGGCTAAGCAACGACGAATTCGGAGAGGTACTTGCACTGGCCAATGCGCTGCCGGGACCGATCGCAACCAAGATGGCTGCCTATTTGGGTTATCAGCAAAAAAAGAGTCTAGGCGCCGTTGTGGCCATTTTAGCCCATATCCTTCCAACCTGTATCGCTATGATTGCCCTGCTATCGGCGGTGCAATATTTGAGCACCTCCAAAATTATAGCCGGCATGATCGCTGGCGTTACTCCCGTTATTGCTGTTATGCTCGGCACAATGGCTTATGAATTTGGTGAAAAGGCTGTAAAGGGACTCGGTATATACGCAGGTATCGGCTTTTTCGCACTGTCATTCGCTCTGCTCGAGACCATCCAAATCCATCCCGCCATCGTCATTGTCCTGTTCCTTATGTATGGTGCGGTGCATTTTAAAGTCGTAGGCAAGATGAAGAAGGAAAGACGGGAAAAGGAGGGGGCTGAATAATGGAATGGATTGAACTGTTCATCAGTTTTTTTGTCGCCAATGTCCTTGGCTACGGAGGCGGCCCCGCTTCTATCCCGCTTATGTATGAGGAGGTTGTTATCCGCCGCGGCTGGCTAAGCGATCTGGAGTTCTCCAACATGCTCGCCTTAGGAAATGCCCTACCGGGACCGATTGCCACCAAAATCGCCGCTTTTGTCGGATACGGCGTATCCGGCTGGGTCGGCATGGCTTCCGCTCTAACAGCAACCGTAGTACCGTCAGCAATAGCTCTCATACTACTTCTGAAGCTGCTCCAGAAGTACCGGTCATCATCGGTCGTTAAAGGGATGACCCTGCTCGTGCAGCCTGTCATAGCCATCATGATGCTCACGCTGACCTGGCAGATGGGCAAAAGCTCTATCGTCTCCGTTGGCGCTATACAGACTCTAGGCATCGCTGCCGTGGCCTTCTGGGCCATGAATGTACGTAAGATCCATCCCGCCCTGGTCATTCTTGCGGCCTTTGCTTACGGTGGATTTGTATTGTCCCATATGGTGTGAGGTACCGTAGAGGGAGGATAATTTACTATTTCTTATTTTCTACCTCCGCCATGTAGCGTTACACCACCAGCATGCAGCGCCGCATCGCACGCTGGGAGCTGTACACGTTTCGAACAAATACAGGCACTAGGCAGAGGTACAGAAAATGTACACACAAACACACATTGGCGGACAGAGAATCCGTTATTTGTGAAAATCAGCTGTTTATTGCGATACTCGCGGACTGAGGTTCCGTTATTTGCCGTGAACCCCCTGAAATCATTGGGTTACGGATAATAGCGTATCTCCTGTGCGCATACACACCCAAAAAGTCAGAAATGGAGAAATAGTGGAACGCCAGTCCTCAAGTTCCGCAAGAATAGTATGTTAACGTAGCGGCAGACGGATGTCCATCAACATGTTGCACCTCACCATTACACCTCACGCCGGAAGAAGCACAGGGTTTAAGGTTATGAACAATAGAAACCCAGCGTGAGGACTGAATTCCGGAAAAAAAAAGCCACCGACTTTCTCGGCAGCTTCAACAACCTAATAATCAGCTTACTGTTCTCGTTAACCTTCCCATCACATACCCCGGATCTTTTCAGTCCACCTGATCCAGGAATTGCTCCAATGCCTTAGCATCATAACGCACAAATGCGCCGTTGGCCGTACCGACATAAACCTCCTCGTTGGTCGCATTCAGCGCACCGTTTCTGGCCTCTTGCTCGCGAAGCTCGGCACTTCCCGCATGAACATCATGCAATCGTCCGAGAAGACTTCCATCCTCTTTATTCAACACAAGAAGATTGGAAGCATGCTGAATGAGCAAATAACGATCCAATACCGCAAAGCTGCTATATACCAGATGAGATAGATCCTTATTGTTAGTAGATGTCATCCGCATCTTCCACTGCACCTCGCCTGTTTCTTTATGAACAGCAGCAGGCACGCCATTGAGCGCTAAATAGATCATGTCACCCTCGATCACACCTTTGGTAGCACTGCCCTTAAAAGTCCACAATTCCCTCTTCTCCACCGTGTCATAGAACACGCTCTCAATGCCTTTTATATGATGTCTCGATCCGCGCTGCACCAGAAGGTAACGCTGATCCAGCACTTCAAATAATTCATCAGGCTTCGCTGGATATACAGCCTCAGACTTGCCGGTTTTAATGTTGAGCAGCAACCACTCTTCCCCAAGCAATACCCATCTTGTAGTGGAATCTGCAAGCGCCAAAGGTTCAATCCGTTCGCCCCCAGTGTAATAAGGGTTTCTAGCCGGATCATCCAACTGTGTCTCCTTTACGTTCAAGCTCCAGACCACTTTTCCTGTTATCGGATCATAAGCTTTGAGTTGTTGGTTCTGCTGAATGAGTACGTACGGGTCATTCACCCCTTGATTCAAAATACGATATTCCCCTGAAAGAGTCTTTTTCCAGCGCATATTCCCTGTTTTGCTGTCCAGTACAGTCAGTGTTCCGTTTTTCGAATTGGGCCCCCAGAGCTCATACACAATGATGGATCGATCAGCAGCTGTCATGCCATAAGCGCCATCGCTCTTCTTCAGCTTTACCTCCCACATGATTGTGCCATCCGCCAAACGGATGTGGCGAACACGATCCTCATAATCCTTAATATCAGGATTATAAGCGGAATACATTGTTACATGTTTCTGCTCTGAATCCATTTTGACCGTAAACCCACCAAATCCCGCATTTTGCTGCCACAGCTTTTTGCCGGTCTTCCGGTTCAAAGCATAAAGCGATGAATTATGGTGAAATCCGCTAAATCCACCGTCATCACCTTTCAGAAGCAGAACATCATCATTTCCTCCGATTAAATACGAAAAGTTCAGATCCCCTTGATTTCTCCATATTGGGTCAGCTTTCAGAGTACGTGCGAGAGGCGAAGTTACAAAATCATAGGTGAAGTAATAGTCGTCTCCAGAGCTGCGTCTATCTCGATAAGTGTCAATAGAAGGCATTATCCACTCCGTCTGCTTCAGCTTACCTGACTTGGAAAATGTAACAATAAACTGCGCATCATCCCGCTCGTATCTCCATGTCTCGCCGAGTTGCATCGGTCCTCTATCCTCCATTTGCAGATTAACCGATTTTTCTTTCACCTGCGGTGTGCCAAGCAGCTTAAGTATAGATGCTGAATCATCCCCATCTTTTAGCATGTATGTTACTAGTTCCAGTATTGTACCGCTCGAAATGTCCGAATTCTTGTTCCATAACCCTTCTGGAAGTGTCTTCTTGGATTCGATATCCTTTGCCTGTACCCATAACAAAGCCGGACGGTAAATCGTATAATCCTGCTGCCACTGGGCTGGACTTACAAGAACCCCATACCAATCCTTCCACTGAGCAACCGCGGTATATGAGGTGTTGCTTTTCATTTCACTCCACTTCAGATTACTACCCGGTGTCATGGACAAACTCCGCTTTGATTTCATAATTACCGTCATCGGCGGAATGCTCTTGGTATTCACAGAGTCCTTCGCAAGATACCAGAAAGGAATCCACAAGTTGCCGCGGCTGTCATCCTTCACGCCAACCATCTCATCGTCCACAAAATCCACTTTAAACGACTCGCCTTTTTTGCCATAGTACTCAACCTGAAGATTTCGCGGATTGCTGTTCTTGGTTAGTTGAGTCGGAAAATAAACTGCATTCATCTGCAATTTAACTTTATCGCCCGCCTTGAACATTTGTGAAGAGCCGACACTTGAAACCTTAACGGATTCTGCCGTTGCCTGCTTCAATGGTGTGATCGGACTAAACAATAAAGAGACGCTAACCACTGTCATACATCCATAAGTCAGCATTTTGGTAAAGGAATATTGCTTGTTCAATAGAACCATCCTTTCTGGTATAAGCCGCTTACTGATTAAACGTCTCTTCTGGCTCATTAGTTCCATCAATTGGAATTAAAAAAAGAAAAAGACCTCGTCGTTATAGACGAAGTCTCCAAATACAGTTCACCCTGTCGAACAACTTTATGATCGATTTATGAAAAAACGTGTCTCAAAGGTCGTCTTATGACGGTCGCTTCGCACGGTAATTTCCCCGCCCTGAACTTCAATAATGCTCTTCGTAATAGCAAGGCCGAGTCCGGTGCCGCCAGTTTGCTTGGAACGAGAGCTTTCCACCCGGTAAAACCGGTCAAAGATAAAAGGGATATCATTCTCGGGTATGGGTTCCCCATAATTGCTAAAACTCACGACAACTTGATCATTGTCTCTGCGGACAACTACATCTACAACCTTGCCTTCTTGTCCATACCGCATCGCATTCGTCATCAGATTCTCATACGCCCGGACTAGCCGTTCACCATCGGCCATAATTTTAAGCGATTCACCCTCAACCTTCATTACACACTCCATCCCTTGCTTCTCAAAGCTTGGAACAAACTCCTCGATCAACTGCCCGATAAAATCCACCATATCAAGCTCTTTCATGTCCAAAGGAAGCCCATTGTTAATGCGTGTATACTCAAACAGATCATCGATCAGCTTTTTCAAAGCCAGTGATTTTTCATAAGCAATGTTTACAAAATACCTCAGCTCCACCTCATCCTGGTACCGATCTTCCTCAATTACCTCCAGAAATCCGAGTATAGAAGTCAGCGGGGTTCGGAGATCATGCGAAACGCCGGTTATAAGATCATTTTTCGTTTTCTCCGCGTTACGCTCCTCCTGAATAGAATGGCTCAACTGTCTGCTCATCTGATTAATACTGTCTGCCACCTCGCCGAGTTTACTGCCCGGATCAACCGGTATTTCAATATTAAAATTACCTTTCGCTATCTCCCGCAATCCGTGTGTAATTTCCTCCAAATAAGAATTAAGCTGCTCCGTCATATGGTTAATGCTGTCCGCCACCTTACCGATCTCGTCATGAGACTTGATCTTAATTTGATAGTCAAACCGCCCATTAGAAATCTCCTGCATACCTGCTTCAATCTCTTGCAGATTACGCACGAAACGATTGCTGTTCATATAAATGCTGACAAAAAACACCACAATGCCGATAGTGATCATCACCGGTAGAGACCCGATATTATTAATAACGAAGCGAAGCGGATAATTGATGGGTTCTATCCCAACGATGAAAGTGCTCAGTGAGTACAAAATAAGAAGGAACAGAGCTGTAATAGCGATGCTGGACAACAGCAGAAGGATGAGCTTCCAGCGGACCGTATGGAGTAATTTATTTCTCATATGCCTTCACCTCTGCGTGGATTTACTCAATCTTATATCCGATTCCCCATACCGTTTTTATGTAGTCCGGACGCTGCGGATCCTTTTCAATTTTTTCACGAAGCTTTCGAATATGAACCATGACCGTATTTTTGGATTCCATAAACGGCTCATTCCATACCTCGACATAAATCTTGTCCATGCTCATAACAAGTCCTTTGTTAACAGCCAACATATGAAGCAGGGCAAACTCTCTTGGGGTCAGTTTAATTTCTCTGCCCTCCACGGTTACACGGTGAGATGCAATATTGATGGTCAAATCGCCGATCTGGATCTCATTCTCGTCTTGAACAGGCTTAGTATTAAGCTGGTTATAACGGCGCAGCTGGGATTTTATACGCGCAATCAGTTCCAACGGGCTGAACGGTTTAGTAACATAATCATCGGCTCCAATGCTCAGGCCGGCGATTTTATCGATTTCCTGGCTTTTGGCGGATAACATAATAATCGGTGTATTATTCTCCTCACGGATTTTCATGCATGCCTGTATGCCGTCCATTTGTGGCATCATGACGTCCAGAATAATGAGATCAACCTTATGCGCTTTTAGTATATCCAACGCTTCAAGGCCATTGGATGCACTGAGCAGTGTGTAGCCTTCATTTTTTACGTAAATATCCATTAGTTTAATGATTTCAGTCTCATCATCCACCATTAATATTGTTATTCCAGCCATAGCTCCTCCTTGTGGAAAAATCGATTCTTGCTATCAATTACTGTTTTCTATAGTTACGAGGCTTTTCTCCCTACGGGTATGACTTCTCTTGGTTTTTGAAATATTGCCAAACAGAATCCATGAGAAAGGAACATAGCGTACCGTAAGTGCCACAACGATCCAGGAACAGCAGAGCGCGAATATGAACCCGCCTGCATACCAAACATGTGAAATAATCGGACTACCGCTTAGCGGTGGGTACTGCCTGTACAGAAGCAGAAAGAACGGATGGATCAGATAAATACCGAACGAAAGCGCGCCAAGCCGTTCCAGCGTGGAAGTAAGTCCACGGGGTGCTTTCCGGTACACGACAAAAGCCAATTGCAGCAGTGTGAGCGCCCCTAGATACGTATGCAGGTTCCACATCAGCTCGTATAGCGTGGAATTGTACATGGTACCGTACAAGCGATAGTTGTAATACAAGTATACATGAGTTAATCCGGCCGCAGCCCAACAAGTCCATAAAACAATCCAGCCAATCATACGAGACCATGTAGCGTTATCCCGGCTCAGGGTCAGCCAGCCCTTAAGCTTCGGATAATAAATGCCGATGCAAGCGCCCAGCATGAAATAGGCCATGTAAGATAGAGACCAACTCCCCTTATTCGGGACTTGCCAGTAGTACTTATTTAGCAAAACAAAAGTCCATTGCACGGCAAGTCCGATTGGGATCGCCCATCGGGTCAGCAGCGGAGCCTTTTTAAACAGCCATAAGATAATCGGAAATAACACATAGAACTGAATGCTGATGAATACAAAGTATAGATGTGTATAAGCCTTTCCCGTCAACAACTTCCCCACAAAGCTTTCAACTGTATCTTGTAGTGAGCGATCCTGATAGTGGAGCATATGCAGCAGTCCGAAATAAAGTGCAGAGAACACAATGTAAGGAATGATTATAAATAGCATTCTTTTCTTGAAAAATCCGCCAATCAGCTCTTTCGTCAATGGCCGTTCGTAATAATTATAGAACAGAACAAAGCTACTCAAGAAAATAAACGTTGGCGTCCCGTATTTCATAAATATGTTCATGAAATTGTATAGGAAGAAGTAGTTAGATCCCGTCATTGCTGTGGATGCATACGAAGTAGAGTGGACAGACAGCACCCCTAGGATGGCGAATGCTCGTACCAACTGCAGCTCAGGAATATTTTCCCGCTTCTTCTGTAGATCAGACTTATTCATCATAGCTTATTCCCTCCGGTATAACTAGGTCGTCCGCTTCAGAATGAAGCAGCTTTACCTACTATACAGGACAGTTCTTAACGCTATACTTCCTAAGTTCTTAACAATTGCTTAAGTTTTTTTACTTCCCCTCATTTTCGGTTAATTGTAAACTTTTATGCACTTCATAAATTTAAAACGACCCAGGATAAACCTAGGTCGTTCCATTTCAATAACAGCAGGTTATCCCCCTGCCGTTACTCAAACTTAGCTTCTGGCGTTAGTGTGACATTAGATCCGTAAGGCTTCATCTGGCCTGTCTCGATCAGATATTCCTCTACGATCCCAGCAGTATCCACTAATGTGGACGCCAACCAATCCTCATACAACTTTCCGAATTTTTTTAACAGCCACTCGGCTGTAAACTCGTTCGTGTAAGAGAAGAGGTGATATATTTCTCGGATCGTATTTGTTCTTTTCAGGCCATAATCGTCTGTCCAGGTTACCTTTTGGTTCAGGTTAACCTTTCGGATATCCTCTGTTTTGGTCGCCAAATTGCCATTCTTATACTGGAAGTAAATACGGAGTGACTTCTCATACTTATGACCTTTCAGCACTTTCCAACCTGCCATGCTTCCGGTTGCCGGCACTTCGTACATTTTGCTTGAACTCTTGGACGGCTTAGATTCTTGCGCTTTCTTCTGCTCTGCCTTAACGACGAATTGAGCCGCCCCTAAAGACACGTTCATTTCTTGTTTTGATGCGTTCCATTTCAGCTTGGCGCCCAGTGCAGCCGTCAGGAGATCCGATGAAACGAGTGTCTCCCCTTTATGCTGAATCGGAGCACCCTTCATCGTTATGGTCTTATCATTAATCTTCGCTTTCTTACTTCCCGATGTAACACGGATATCGGTCGTTCCTACTGTAATGTTAAAAGTCTTAGACGCAGCCTCATACTGCACCGTCCCACCTAATGCTTGAAAGATCGGCTTCAAGGGCAGATAAGTAATGCCCTTCTCCTGTTTAGCGTTCTCGATTGGTTTGCCAAGACCCGATACAATTGTTACCGATTGCTTCAGTCCACCTACATTCACGCTTAAACTTGCTTCGCCTACTCCCTGAACCTTAATCTTTCCATTGTCTAACGGCTGCAACAAATGTGGCTTATCGGTTGATAGCTGAACCAACCCTTCTGGAATAGCTACCTTTTTACCGTTGGCATACTGGAATTCGAGCTTTGGCGTAATAGAATCCCCGACCTTAGGTCTGCTGTTCGATACCTTTAATGTGATGCGATCAATCTGTGGAATTTCAACCTTATACAGCTGGCCATTGTCATATTCAACCCAAGTTCCATTTTGCTGACGGGCGTAAAACAACTTACTCCCGCTGATGGCTACAACCTTATCAATACCCTCAATTCCGCTTAGACGGACTGTATCAAATTTCTGTGTAAATACATCCGTTCTGGCACTCCATACGGTACCGTCTTTCTTGGCGAAGACCAGCTTGTCTTCCTTGCCTAACGAAATATCTACACCGTCTGTAACCACTGTTTGCGATATATAAGTCTTGCTTCCATTAACGATCATTGTGCTGAAAAGAATCAAGCGCCCGTCATTGTACAAAATGGCAGCGTAGTCTTCTGAAACTTCAAGTTTAACAATCGAGGCCGTGTCCGGTACTTGGCCAAGAACGACCGGCTCTGCACGATACTTCCCGTTGTAATGCAGTACGGATCCAGATGAGGTAACGCCTCCAATAATTCCGTTAAACTCATCAAAAATAGTTATGCCGCTGAACCCTTTTACTGCCGCAGGTTTAGAATTCTCCAATCTCCAGACTGTTCCGTCTGAGGATAGCCAGTATCCATCCCCTACCTGCTTTACACTGCTGGTACCCGGAACAATTTGCAGACCGGATTTGCCCCACTTTACCAATTGTCCGCTGTTATTGATTCCGTTGCCTGACATTCCGCTGCCCGCGATCGCCTTCAAATTTCCATTCACAGGAACCGCTATTTGTGTCAGAGGATTTGAGGAATACGTCACCCATATTGACCCGTCTTCAAGCAATGGGGTTCCATCAGGCAGCATCGTCACGATCTTATCTCCACCCGCTCTGGAATCACCGTATACTGTCCCCGCGGCTGCTGGAATTACCAAGCATACTGCCATTAATAATGCGAACCATCTTTTCAACATTGTTCGGACACCCATTTCTATGAATATAGTTATTTAGGACCAAGGAATATTATACCATCTCAGTTCGATAAAGCTCTATTAAAATTAACTTATTGTGGAACGCAAAGTTAAAGGTTATGATCTTTTTGAAAGGCGGGATGATACATGAAAGTTCAAGAATATCAAAACTTTTATGATCAGGTAGGGATGAACAATGGTTGGGATTTCAGCTCACTGCAATGTTTGACAGAGGGCGCTCTTTGGGACTTTTACAAGGAAGTCTCTGCTCGGTGCCGTAAATCGGACATCCTGCTTGATATCGGTACAGGCGGGGCAGAAAATCTGTTGTCCATCGCTCAATGCGCCTCTCTGCTTATCGGGATCGACAACTCCGAAGGCATGATATCAACTGCAATTCGTAATTTATCAGCAAAAGGATGTCACAATGTGCGTCTTCATGCTATGGATTCGGAGCAACTTCAGTTTCCTGATAGGTTCTTTAACATCATCTCCTGCAGACACGCTCCATTCTCCGCACAAGAGGCTGCCAGAGTACTGACAGAAGACGGCGTATTTCTGACGCAACAGGTAAGTGAGCTGGATAAGTGGAATATCATCCAAGCGTTCGGTAGAGGACAGCATGACCATAAGGAAGGTGAAACACTGCTGCAGAAGTATACGACGGAGCTACAGGAAGCCGGATTTACCGATATCCAAGCGACAGAATACAATGCAATAGAGTACTACCAAAGGGATGAGGATCTTATATTCCTACTGAAACACACACCGATCATCCCTCATTTTGGCCAAGAATTGTCCGACTTTGAGCGGTTATCTCAGTTTATCCGGGAAAACCGTACAGACAAAGGAATCATGACCAATTCCGCACGGTTCATGATCATAGCGAAAAAATAAAAAGACAAAAAAGGCCCATCCATTCGGATGGGCCTTGCTTCATGCAGTCAGATAACCGCTATTAGCCATTGATCAAAAGTTCTTTCACCTGCTTAATCTGCTTACGCTCTCCTGCGAGAACCAGTGTGGATCCGGCTGTTAGGTGATCCTCCGGCCCGGGATTTATCTTCTGCTCATTCTTTTTCACAATGGCCAGAACATTAGCTCCGGTACGTTGGCGTACTTGCAGCTCTGCGATCGTCTTATCTACGGCCTTATAGTGGGGTTCTATCCGGAACCATTCAATAATCAGATCATCAAGAGATACCTCGATTGTCTCGAGCGCTTTCGGCTTATACGTCATTCCTCCGATAATTCCAGCGATCTGACGGGCCTCATCGTCCTCCAGTGAAACCATGGAGATGCTCTCATCCGGATCATTATCTTCAAAATGATACAGCTCTCTGCGGCCATCATCATGTATAACAATAACCAGTTTATCTCCACTTCTCGTATTCACTTGAAATTTCTTACCGATCCCAGGCAGATCGGATTCTCTGATCATACTCATTCTTTGAATCCTCCCGTTCAACTGCATATTCTGTGCCTTCATCAAAAACTCATATCATGAAGATAACACACTTTAGTAGTCTCGTAGCACTTATTAGCCATTTTCTTTTACGTTAATTTTTGGCTCGCTCCATTTAAACACCTTATTGAGTGCTTTGTAAATGTGTTTTGATTCTTTTGTTAACAATGGACCGAGTATAGCGAGAACCAAAACATATAGTGCAGAGAAAGGTTTTAGTATAGGAGCCAATCCACCGGCTATCCCCAAGTTAGCTACGATAATTGTAAATTCTCCTCTTGCCATAATTGTAAGACCGATATTAGTGGAAGACTTATGAGACAAACCTGCTTTCCTTCCTGCCATCATCCCAGCAATAAAGTTGCAGATGACCGTAAGTAGAATAGCTCCAAGTGCCATCCATAACGCATCTCCAAGCGCTAACGGATCTATACTCAATCCGAAGCTGAAGAAGAAGATTGCACCGAAGAAATCCCGGAATGGTACAACAAGATGCTCAATTCGTTTGCTATGCTCCGTTTCCGATAAAGCGAGCCCGAACAGTAACGCACCAATCGCTTCTGCAACGTGCAGCGTCTCGGAGAAACCCGCAACAAAGAATAGTGAAGAAAATACAACGATGATAAATATTTCACTCGATGAGATATTGAGAATCTTATTTAAAATCGGTGTACCCTTTCTTGCGATCAAGAAGAACAACAGCATATATCCTATGGAGATGGATACCGATAAGATTGTTGCTCCTACTGATGTGGCTCCTCCAAGCAGTAGTCCCGACATGACGGACAGAAATACAGCCAGAAAAATATCATCAAACAAAATCATTCCGAGTATCAGCTCGGTTTCCGAGTTACCGGTACGTCTTAAATCAACCAAAACCTTTGCCACGATAGCACTTGATGAAACGGAAAGCATACCTGCAATAATCAAAACTTCATACAGCGGGAGACCGAATAAGAAACCATATCCTATCCCGAGTACAAAATTCAACAGGACATAAACCGTCCCACCATAAACAATATTTTTGCCAGACTTAATTAATTTCTGAACCGAGAATTCCAAGCCCAGATAAAACAATAAGAACAAAACCCCAATCCGCCCCAGAAACTCGATAATACTTTGGCTTTCAATGAACGTAAAGTCAAAGACTCCGATGGTTGGTGCGTGAGGGCCGACCAACATTCCAAGTACGATAAGAAATGGAATGATCGAAAATTTTAGCTTGCCTGCCAAAACTGAAGCAAGGGCTACAAGCATAAGGGCCGTACCGACTTCAAATATCATGTGGTCCATACAACGTTCGTCCTCCTCCTATACGATGACTTTTGGGCAAATCACTCTATATAGTATACAGAAAAAATGCATACATTTACAGAGTAAACTCACTTATTTAAACAAAAATATTTTATTGATAATAAAATCACAAGATAGAACACTTCATAATTCAATCATAATTCAATCATTCTAATATTCCCAAAATCCATGTATCTTATTCCCAGAAGTACTTTTTATCAAGACACCTCACCTAAGAATACAAAAAAATGTATAAAAATTCATTTAATTGACAAAAAAAAGAACCGTTAGTCGGCTCTTTATGGCAATTGAAAGTTATTTAAACCAGCCCTTTTCTTGGAACCGAGTGATTGCCTCAATCCGGTTGCTGACACCAAGCTTATCAAGAATGACAGATATGTAGTTGCGGACCGTACCTGTCGTAATAAACAACTCACTTGCAATTTCCTTCGTGTTCTTGCCATTGGCAATAAGCCCAAGAACTTCCTTTTCCCGCTGTGTCAGAGGATTCTCTTCGCCGTAAGCCTCATCCACCAGCTCTGGAGCATAAATGCGGCGTCCGTCCATGATGCTGCGGATCGAAGTCGCCAACTCCTCACTGGGGCTGTCTTTTAACAAATACCCGTGAGCGCCGGCTTTTAGAGCCCGTTCAAAATATCCGGGACGCGCAAAAGTCGTAAGAATCATAATCTTACAACCCATCCCCCTAAGTTCCTCAGCTGCTTCAAGTCCGCTCTTGATCGGCATTTCGATATCCATGATGCAAACATCTGGCTTATGCTGATGAACAAGCTTAACGGCATCTTCACCGTTATTCGCTGTCCCTACCACCTGCATATCGTCTTCGAGATCCAATAAGGAGGCAAGGGCTCCCAGCAGCATCCGTTGATCCTCCGCTATGACTACAGAAATCATATCCCTGCCTCCTTCTCTGGTTGTTTCAGAACATTTGGCACTTTTATCACCAGCATGGTTCCTTTATCGGACTTCATCTCCATACTCCCGTTCACGAATTCAAGCCGTTCCCACATGCCTCTAAGCCCATTTCCTCGGGTATAAGCCGTTTCACTAGGAATACCAATTCCATTGTCTTTCACAGTAACGATAAGATCCGTTCTGCCGGGTTCAATCGTAATGGAGCAGGCCGTGGCATTGCTGTGCTTCACAATATTATTGACAGCTTCCTTCAGGCACATGCTAAGCACATTTTCATTCATTAGCGATATGTTGGTCAGTTCCGAATTGCCTTCGAGTGTAAACTCGATTTGGGCCGCCTTCAGGATCTGGGAAATACGGAATATTTCATCCTCCAGACGGGTGCCACGCATTTCAGTAACCATTTCCCGAACTTCCTTGAGCGCACTCCTGGCCGTTTGTCTTACATCATTGATCTCAGCTTGAGCTCGAGTCGGATTTTTCGTAATGAGCTTGCTCGCAAGATCACTTTTGAGGCCAATCAAAGATAACTTTTGACCCAGCGTATCATGCAAATCACGTGCGATACGCTGCCGCTCTTCCAGCTTTACCATCTCCGATATCTTCTTGTTCGCGTCTTCAAGCTGGAGCTGGAGTATATCATTCTTATTCCGATTGTACGTGGTAACTGGCAGCAAGATAACGGCTACTACACTGATGATCACGAAGGGAAGTTGGGTAATAAACCAGGGAGTTTTCGATACAAATCCGTAATTAATCGAAATAACAGTTGTAACTAAATGAATGGAGTACAACGTGAAAAACCCGATCCGGTTTTTAATATTCCCAATGAAGAATGCTAGAAACAGTGCGAAATAGACATAGCCGAATACCAATGTCATTGTAATCGAGATCAAGATTTGGACACTTGTCCAGAAGTATACGAGCCAACCCTTGGATACAAAAGAAAGCACATAACATACGAAAAAGACAAGAATGATGATGATTCCGATCACAACTTCGTAGGTGGATGAAGAACGGAATATAAAGTAAAAAGGAAGGATATAAAAGACGACCCATACGTACGGGTTTAGGCCCGTGTTTCTCTGGAAAATTTGATGCCATTTCTGCATGGGTCGCCCACCTTTGTTCATCTTTGTTACCTGTATTTTATCATAAACGTGCTGACCTAACCGTTACTTTCCTTGCAGACCCGGATTCGGCCGATGTATAGGCTCGGTAACTGGCACAGTTTTGTCAGGCATGAGCTTTCCATGCTTAATGCGCTTCATATCCTTAAAGCTGATTAAAGACTTGCTGCTCTCATCCCACAACCGGAAGTTCAGCGCCTTCAGGCTGGTACGGATCGTGATCGTTGTTGCCTTTTGAAGAGGCGGAGATGCATCATGGGCTTTCTCCAAGTTATAGTTCGGAACTTTCGGACTCAGGTGATGTACATGATGGAAACCAATATTACCGGTAATCCATTGCAGCATCTTAGGCAGCTTATAGTACGAGCTTCCTTCAACAGCCGCATTAATATATGACCATTCTTCGTCATGCTCAAAATACGTATCCTCAAACTGATGCTGCACATAGAACATCCAAATGCCCATCATACCGGAGAAAAAGAAAACCGGAGCCTGTACCAATACAAAGGCCTGCCATCCAATCAACCAGCAGAGCAGCGCATACAACGCTACAATAGAAACGTTTGTGATATAGGTGCTGATCTTCTCCTTGCGCTTCGCGCCTTTCCGGTTAAAACGATATGATAGTAAGAATATAAAAATCGGGCCCAGTCCAAACATAACGAGTGGATTTCTGTAAAACCGGTACGCAAACCGTGTCCAGAATGAAGCTTCCTCATACTCTTCTACCGTAAGGACCCACATGTCACCGGTTCCACGTTTATCCAGATTGCTGCTGGTAGCGTGGTGAATAGAGTGGCTGATCTTCCACTTTTGATAGGGAACAAGCGTGATCACACCTGTAATGGTACCTAGAATTTCGTTCGCCCGGCGGCTCTTGAAGAAAGACTGGTGACAGCAATCGTGAAAAATAATAAATGTCCGAACTACAAACCCGGAGGTTACGATAGCTATAGGAATCGTCAACCAATACGATACGGACAGGCTTAAATATGCGGCATACCACAGCACTACCAGAGGCACCAGAGTATTAAACATCTGCCTGATACTCGATTTCGTCTCTATCTTTTCGTAGGGAGCTACATTTTTTTTCAAACTGGATAGGTTATTGGGCTGGGCCATTGCAGGTTTCCTCCTCGATATGACACATGTATACGTTGTAACGCCTAACGCGTACTATTCTATTTTAATTATAGATAGCTTTTGTCATACGCTGTAGTCATAAACGTCAAGTCGAGGGTATGACAAACGTCATATATAAAGTGGGAATAGGAGGTCGAGTTGTTATATTTTGTGACAAAAAGAGAAAAACCCAAGCTCTCTGCAGCTTGAGTTATAGGATGGGTATAAGATTTCTGCTATTTTTCCAGAATCATGAATTGCCGTCAGCGGGGTACCGAAGCCCGATCTGCTTCCTCGCTTCCGCGGCTATCTCGGCCGTAATCAATGAATTTTCAAGGGAGTTGATGACACTGTCCCTCTTATCGGTTTCCAGCAATTCGATGAATTCTTTAACCTCATAATACATAGACTCATGACTCTGTGATTGTGTAATATCCTCTATCGTACCATCTCTATAATGTATCTTCACATCGTAAGGCTGGTTGATCTTATCAATGACCATCGTGCCATTCTCACCCTGAATCTCGGCAGGCACATAGGAATGACTGATTTTGGAGTGCATGATCACCGCGTCCATCTTCGGGTAACGAATTACCATACTGCCTTCTCCATCCACTCCGGAGGACAGCAACACCCCTACAGCTTGTACTGCATCGGGCCTTCCGAACAAAGCCACCATCGGATAAATACAGTAAACCCCCAGATCCATCAGAGAACCGTTCGAAAACTTAGGGTTAAAGGCATTAAGAACAGTACCCTGCTTATAGGCATCATACCGTGATGAATACTGGCAATAGCTTGCAAAATAACGGCGTACCCGGCCGAGCTTATACATATTATCCTTTATCGCCTTAAAGTTCGGCATGAGAGTCGACTTCATAGCTTCCATAAGCAGCACATTGTTTTCACGGGCAGCGGCTATCATTTTTTGTACTTCATAAGGATTAGAAGCAAGCGGCTTTTCGCACAGCACATGCTTCCCATGATTCATACACAGGATCGCTTGCTCTGCGTGAAAAGAGTTGGGACTCGCTATGTACACGGCATCCAGCACATCGCTTGACACCATCTGCTCCAAGTCAGTAAACACAGCGGGGAGATGATCGTATTGTGCCGCAAAGACTGCGCCCTTCTCCTCCGAACGGGAGTGCACTGCTGTCAGGACAAACTGCTCGGTTTCCATGGCAGCCTGTATAAAACGTTCCGTAATCCAGTTGGTGCCAATAATGCCAAAGCGTACTTTCATGATTCATCGCCTTCTTTCCTGTGTAATTTAGAGGTACTTGCGTCTGTTTATTCCCATCCTTCAAATGTGGATATGATGTTGCGTGCTTCATCCGGAATCGGCATGCTTTTCCCACTCTTCGTATCAATAAGCACAATCGTTCCGCGCCCTGCAGCCTTCAGCTGGCCGTTTACCACGATGGCATACTGCACATCCATAGAGGAACGGCCCATCTCCGCTACTTTAACATGCAGCATGAGAGGATCCTTGAGATACATCTGGGCCATGTATTGGCACTCCAGATCCGCGACAACAGATACAGCCTTTTCACTAAACAGCTCTTCTGTTAGCCCCAAGTTCTCGAAGTACTCAATCCGTCCTTGTTCGTAATACATAAAATAGCTCACATTATTTACATGCCCCAACATATCCGTCTCACAATAACGAATCTTAATCGGAATGGAGAAATGGAATGTGTCCAACCAGCTCTGAGGATCCGGTTGTACAAAGGTAGTCTTTTTCATGATGAGTATGAGTCCCCTTTCGCGGTATGTATAAAACCACTTCTACAAGGATAATGAATACAAGTTATACCCGTCAACAATGATCTCTAACATGGAGTGGCAAGTTTCTTGAAATCATGGACCATTGGACGGATCTTTGACCATGCCAGTTACTCCATCCCCTATGTTTCGATGTCGTGTCAATGATTTCCTCCTGGTAACAAAAGGACCGCCCCGATGGCAGCACATCTGCCTTTGCGGAACGGTTCTACATGATTTACAGCAAATCCAATTGAATCATAAATACGAGACACCATCTTTAAACAGGAAGTTTCAGACAAACTTTTTCTTATAATAGGTCACGGCCAAAGCCAGTGCCAGCACAGAGCCTTTTACAATATCCATCGCATAATATGGGACAGACAGCATAATCAGACCATTTTGCAAAATACCGATTAGTACAGCACCAACAAATGTTCCAAGCGCGTTCGGCTTACCAGCACCAAGAACAGAATATCCGATAAAGGCCGCCGCTACGGCATCCATCAGATAGGGCCCTCCCGCATTTACCTCTGCGTTCATCACGCGCGCGCCCAAAATAATGCCGCCAACGGCTGCAAAAAGCGCTGAGATCACATAAGCTGCAAGTCGGTATTTGCTAACCGCAATGCCTGAGAGTTCTGCCGCTTCGCGGTTGCCTCCAATCATATACATATAACGCCCATGCTTCGTATACGTCAGGAATAAATGAACTACAACAACAACGAGCAGCATAATGATAATAATCCAGGGCACCTGTCCAATCTTCTCGAACACCGCAGGAATTTTCCCTTCAGCGAATTCGCCGTTTGGCATGATCATATTTTGGGAGACCGTCGCGCCCCGGGTGTAAGTGAGCGCCACACCTTGAAAGATAAACATCGTCGCCAATGTCATCAGCATATCCTGGATCTTAAAGTTGATGACCAAGAACGCATTTAAGAGGCCGACGGCCAGACAGAACAGCAGCGTGATGGCAATGCCCGCCCCAATATTATGCCCATGCCACACAAATAAGGAAATGACCAGCGCATTGGCCAGTGAGGCCGTGGAACCGACCGACAGGTCAAACCCGCCGACGGCAAGCGACACGGTAAGTCCGACTGCAATGATCGTGACGATGGAGATAGAACGTAAAATATTTATAATATTGCTCGTATTTAAAAAGTTGTCGTTAAGGATGCCAAACACCGCGATCAGCACAACTACCGTAATGATCGTGCCATATTTGTATAAAAAATCAAACGCGCTGCGCGCCGGCTTTTCCTGCAGTGCTCTTGCTGTGTTCATATTAACCCGCCTCCTGTGCAGTACAACAATATCTCCTCTTCATTACTTTCCCGTGTCTCCATCTCCTTCGTGATGCTACCGTCATACATGACGTAGACCCTGTCGGTAATGCCGATGATCTCTGACAACTCGCTGGATGCGTATAGTACGCATTTGCCTCGGCCAGCCAGCTCCTCTACCAGTTCAAAAATATCCCGCTTTGCTCCGACATCGACTCCCTTGGTCGGTTCGTCAAAAATGTACACATCCGCATCTACCAGCAGCCACTTGCCTATAGCAATCTTTTGCTGATTACCGCCGGATAAGCTGCTTACCTTCGTTCGTTCATTAGGTGTTTTGATACCCAAGTTATCAATCATCATGGCAGAAGTACTCTTTTCTTTCGCTGGACTGAGCCACGAACCCCATCTGCAAAATTGAGACAGCCCCGCTGCCGTCAGATTGACGGAGACCGATTCTTCCACGAACACACCCTCACGACGCCGCTCCTCCGGAACGAGTACAATGCCCTGCCGGACCGCATCGTAGGGTGATGAAATGCGCAACTTCCTGCCCTGAAGTCTCAGCTCCCCAGAAGAAGTCTTGGAAGCTCCGAATATCGCGCGGCACAGCTCTGTCTTGCCGGCTCCGACCAAACCCGCGAGACCCACGATTTCGCCTTGGCGAATATGTAAACTCACATCATAAACCTTACCCCGGTCATGAATACCGTGTGCCTCGAACCATGGCTCTCCAATGATGCGCTTCTTATGAGGAAACTGCTGCTCCATTCTGACGTCCAGCATATGTTCCACGACCTCAGACTGATCCAGATTGACTATTCTGTCACTCACAATCCGCTTGCCGTCACGCAAAATGGTTATTTCATCACAAATCTCATACAGCTCTGGAAGCCGGTGAGATATGAATATAACGCCGACACCTTCCGATTTCAGCTTCTGCACAAGCGAGAATAGACGATTTGTTTCACTGTGGCTAAGAGGAGCCGTCGGCTCATCCAGCACAAGAATCCGGCACTGCTTCGTAATGGAACGGGCAATGAGCACCATCTGTTTCTCTGCCAAGGTCAGTTCCTGAACCAGCTTTCGTGTAGAGATCCGGATGTTCATCCGGTCCAAAATAGCTTGTGCCTCCTGATGCAGCCCTTTCCAGTGAATGACATGACGCTTGCCCATATCGTGGACCATACGGTCGAGCATAATGTTCTCTGCTACGGTCAGATTATGAATAAGGGCTGTATCCACCTCTTGATACACAACCTGAACGCCGAGATCCTTGGCGTCTTTGGGAGAGGATATCTTGGCCTTTTGCCCTTCAATCCAGATCTCGCCATCGTAGTGATCATAAGCTCCGGCAAGAATTTTCATCAGGGTGGATTTGCCTGCTCCATTGGCTCCAATAAGCGCGTGTGCTGTTCCTGCCTTCAGCTTAAAATCAACTTCCGTTAAAGCTTTCACACCCGGAAAAGTGATCGTAATCTGTTTCATCTGTAGCAATGGTGCTGGGAGATCTACTATTATCGAAGGGTCTACCTTCACTGAGGTGTCAGCTGTAATTGAACTTGACAATGTGGATCACCTTCCCTCCAGAAAAAATAGGGCGCCCTTATCAATGGACGATAAGAGCGCCTGCGGCATGTTATTTACCGTTCGCCTGCTTCAAGGCTTTCATCCAATCTTCTTCAAAGTCGTCACTTGCGCCCCAGCCCGGAATAATATCGCTGAGATTGACCATGTTCACCGCTTCGCTCGCTTTCTCAAGACTTGCCTGGTCAATGAGTGTCGCTTCCAGATTGTGCGTGGTAGGCGTTTCCTCACCCGCAATTTTCTTAGCCAAAAGCCGTACATTGACCGCTCCGATCATCTTCGGATCTACTGCAGCAGTAGCGACCCAAGGGCTATCTGTCTTTTGCATAATTTCCAGATCCGAATTTGATACGTCGATACCGTAAATTTTAATCTCGGTACGTCCTGCTTCGATCAATGCTCTTGCAGCCCCGATCGCAAAGGCGTCCCAACTGGCGTAGATTGCATCAATTTCACCTTTCGGATGTTTCGTGAGCATAGCAGCCACCGCATTTTGCGTATCGACCGAGGTGTCAGCACTGGCTACGCCAAAACGCTCTACCTCCTTAATGCCTGGGTTGTTCTTAAGCGTTTCCTGATACACCTTATTACGGCGCACCATCGGCGGGAATCCGTCTACCCACAAATAAACGATGTTCGCTTCGGCTCCCTGCTCCTCAATCATCTTGTCCAGCGCAAACTTGGCTAGTGCCTCATCATCCTGCGATGTCAGGGTTACACCCTTGATGTCCGCAAGCTCCGGTACAGAGTCAAAAGCGACAACCGGAATGCCTTTCTCGCTCAGCTTCTTGACGTCTTCTACGGTGGCAGGATCATCACCATGCGACAGGAGAATTCCGTCATATCCGTTATCCGCTGCCTGAGCGATTGCATCGTGGAATTTTGCCGAGTCATTATTTGCAGAGAACGTATCTACTTTAAAGCCCATAGCTTCACCCTCTTGCTTGGCTCCTGCTAGGAATTGCGCGGTATGATCATCGCCTCCGATTTTACGGATTGCCATCAATTTAATTTCCTCTTTATCAGCTATACCTGCTGGCAGGTTCTCTACTTTCGCTACTGGCTTTGGTGCACTTCCGCTTTCTTTACCGGACTGGGCGCAGCCTGCTGTCAAAACAACAATGGATAACAGTAGGCTGGTCAGCTTGTACCACGACTTACTCCCCTTCATTTCTCTCTCCCCCTAGTTATGTAATACCACAAATTTATTACAAGTAATCCTATCGGATTTAAATGATAGAGTCAATACATTTTTTATGCTGCCTTAATGTAGGCTCTACTCAAAACATAGCGCTTGCGCATTGTAAGGCAAGCCATATGATGTGAGACACACACCGAGGGCAGCTCCCATCACGATGCGGCGTTGCATGCCAAGGGGCGTCAGTACTCGAAGGAACCTACTTACGTGTGGAATGTGATCGAAGGAACCTACTTACACGTGTGGAATGTGACTACTCATATCATCCAATAGGTTCAGTGAGTGTTGTACGAAATACAACAACATTCCGAGATAGAGCGGTGAAAGACGAATTGTTGCATGAAATACAACAACAGGGATGGGGAATCATCTATTTTCCTCTTTCCAGGTGGTATTGTTGTAGAATCTACAACAATACCAGTAGGATCAGGCATTCTGTTCGCCCAATGTTGTACAACATACAAAATTACTATAAAGCCCCCCAATATTCGGGGGCCTGCCGACTTCTTATCACATAATGTTTGATCTTTAACCCATCATGTTTGATCATTTATCCCATCATGTTTGATCATTTATCCCATCATGTTTGATCATTGTGGCAGCCCATTCAGACGTGTCAGCATCCAAAAACGAAAAGAGCCCCTACAGGATTCGTCCTTGTCGGGGCTCTGCACAAAAAAAGGAGTTCTCCCCCCAGATGTCGAATGGACCTGGTAGAAAACTCCGTTGTTTATTGACATTATGCTGAAGTGCTGATCGGCTGTGCGACCCAGTGCCCTTTAGACACCTCAACCAGCTCGGAATGCTCCAGATTGTATTGATCCGCTCCGGTACGTTCCTCCATCAAAACCCGCTTTTTCTTCGACTCTACTTTCGGGTCCGGAATCGGAATAGCTGACAATAATGATTTGGTATAGTCATGCTGCGGGTTGGAGTACAGCTCTTCACTTTCTGCCAGTTCAACGATCTTACCCATGTACATCACGGCTACACGATCACTGATATGCTTGACCATCGAAAGGTCATGAGCAATGAACAGATATGTGAGTCCGAGCTGCTGCTGCAGCTCTTCGAGCAGCTTCACAATCTGTGACTGGATGGACACGTCAAGCGCAGATAGTGGTTCGTCACATACGATGAACTTCGGCTCCACTGCCAGCGCACGGGCAATGCCGATCCGCTGCCGCTGGCCGCCGGAGAATTCATGCGGGTACCGGTTGGCAAAAGCCGGATTCAAACCGACCATGTCGAGTAGCTCCTCGACCCGCTTTCTGCGCTCCTGCTTGCTTCCCGACAGCTTGTGAACATCTAGTGCTTCGCCGATAATATCGACGATCTTAAGCCGCGGGTTCAGCGATGCATACGGGTCCTGGAAGATCATCTGCATGTAACGGCGCATCGTCTTCATCTCCGAGCCTGTCAAGCGGTTCACTGCCATGCCCTGGTACAGCACCTCGCCGCCTGTCGGCTGGTGCAGCCGAAGAATAGCCCGTCCAGTTGTCGATTTACCGCTGCCGGATTCACCCACGAGACCAAGCGTTTCACCGGCTTGAATATGAAAGCTGATATCGTTCACAGCCTTCAGAACATTACCTTTCCCCATATCGAAGTGCTGCTTGAGCCCGCGTACTTCGAGCAGGGGACGCTCGCGGTCTTTGTCAGTCAGAATGAGCGGTGTCGGCTTCGGTTTTTTCTTCTCGTGCAGCCGTGGAAGAGCGTTAAGCAGCTTAAGTGTATAGGGATGCTGAGGGTTATCAAAGATCTCCTCTGTCGTTCCGGTCTCCACGATGACCCCATCCTTCATCACGGCAACGCGGTCACACATTCCGGCAACAACGCCAAGGTCATGGGTGATCAGGATGATCGACGTGCCGAAGCGTTCCTGCATATCTTTCATCAGGTTCAAAATTTGCGCCTGAATCGTAACGTCGAGCGCAGTTGTCGGCTCGTCCGCTATGAGCAGCGACGGACGGCAGGCCAGTGCAATAGCAATCATGACACGCTGACGCATACCTCCAGAAAACTCGTGAGGATATTGATTGTATCGTGTCTCGCTGTTCGATATGCCGACCAGCTTAAGCATGTCCAGAGCTTGTTTTTTCGCTTCTTTCTGTGACAGCTTTTGGTGCTTGATGAGGCTTTCGGCAATCTGTTCGCCGATTTTAATCGTTGGATTCAGGGATGTCATCGGATCTTGAAAGATCATTCCCATATCACGGCCCCGAATGCTCTCCATTTCCTTCTCGGTTTTGCCCGCAAGGTTATCTCCTAGGAAGAGGATCTCCCCTTCCTTCATAAATGAAGGAGGCGAAGGCAGCAAACGCATGATTGAACGTGCCGTAACACTCTTGCCGCTTCCAGATTCGCCGACAATGCCGAGTGTTTCTCCTTTATTCAGTTCAAAACTGACACCCCGTACGGCGTGAAATTCCGAATCACGGGATTGAAAGGATACGCTCAAATTTTTCACCTGTAGTATCGGTTCCATATAAATTCGCCTGCCTTATTTGTGTATATCATGAGAGGAACTCTCTTAATCTATTGACTTTTAAATAGCGCTAAAATAAAATATACTATATCACTCGGAATAATGCAATTTCAATGAAGGAGGCACGACACCTTATGGGGGTGACGGAAGCAGCAGGCCAGCGCCAGCTTATCAGTAACATCAGCATCACGTACCGTAAAATCCTTCTTAATCCTTCATATAAATACTTTCTTTTATTATTGGGAGCACCGGTTAATCTGGTGGTCTTCCTTATTTATATGTTTCAGAGCAAGAAGGACGCATATACTTCGTTAAGGTCCAAGGTTCAGGCCGAGCTGATCTCCACCGGTTTCCGGGACAAGCTGAGGACAGAGCAGCTCGAACAGCTTAAACGGAAACATGAGTTTTTCGGACAGAAGGTCAGTGAGGAAAAATTTAACCGGGAGCTTGAAACCTTAACGGAATCACGGTTCCGGGAAGCTGTGGAGGAACGTACACGCAAGCAACTGGAACTCACCGGGAAGAAGCGCCTGACTTTTGCGGACACTTTTGAATCACTCATCGCTAATCCCGTCTTTTTCGCAGTGTCATGGATCCCGGGACTGCTCATGTACATACTTCTTTTTTTGTACAGCAGACCGTATCTGAAGTTTATTTTTGAAAGACTTATTATGAGTGTGTTTGTCATTTTCGGTGTAGCCGTTCTCGTCTTTACGATTTTGCACCTGTCTCCGTTTAATCCGGCAGCGAACATCTTGGGGGAAACAGCGACCCAAGAACAGATTGCGGCATTCAACCAACTTCACGGACTGGATCAGCCTTACTGGACCCAGTTGTGGAATAACATTAAAGGAATATTCACTTTTGATCTCGGTAAATCCTTCTCGGGCAGTGAAGAAATTACGAACAGCATCGCAAGAAAGTTTCCGGTGACGCTGACGCTGACTGTAATTTCACTACTGTTCGCCATGATCATTGCCATTCCAGTCGGCATTATCTCGGCAACGCGGAAAAATTCGTTCTTCGATTATACGTTTATGTTCATAGCGCTGCTGGGCTTGTCCATTCCGAGCTTTTGGCAGGGATTGATATTCATCCTTAATTTCTCGATAAAGCTGCAATGGCTACCAGCCACCTATAATCCGCAGAACTGGCTCTCGATGATCATGCCGGTCATTGTGCTCGGAACGGGGCTCACCGCAGCGGTTGCGAGAATGACTCGCTCCTCCACACTGGAGGTTATTAATGAAGATTATATTTTGACCGCCAAAGCCAAAGGGCTAGGAAAGCGGCAGGTGCTTCGAAAGCACGCTGTGCGCAATGCCCTCATCCCGATCATTACCGTCATCGGACTACAGTTCGGAGGAATGCTCGGCGGATCAGCGGTCACGGAAAAAGTGTTTAACATTAGCGGTATCGGCAGCTACATCGTGGATAAGCAGTTTATTCCCGATATTCCGGCCATTATGGGCGGGGTCGTGTATACGGCTATCACCATTTCACTGGTCAACGTCATTATTGATATTATGTATGCCTTTTTCGATCCGCGTATCCGTTCTAAGATGAAACAATACTAAAGCAGGTGTACTCATGATTAAGAAGCTTTTCAACCATCGCCAATCCCAGTACCAGCTGAAGTCCTCACAGGAGTACAGCCAGGCCGGGTTCACGTGGGTCGTCTCTTTAACCTTAACGATAATCCTGCTGCTGAACAGCTACAGTTTCGGGAGCGGAAGTTTAAGGCCGTATGTATTTGCCGCTTTTGCCGTGTACGCTTTGTTTACGCTACTGCAGGTGGTCATCACGGCCCTGATCCGGAGGGATCTGCTCCGTGACGGAGAGATCAGACGCTCAACCCGCGCACTCGGCTATATTCAGCTGCTAAGTATTTTTACAGGCAATGTGTTTGTAACAACCTTTGGTTTTAATCTCATAAAAAAACAAAAAAGTCCCGAATATTCAATCGCCGTTTATATGCTATTGACGCAAATATTCGTAATCGCCTTATCGGCCTTGAATATGTTCAAGCCTTACGTAGCCGAAACATTTCTACCGGGAATGGCAGCGCTGGTGCTGGTGACAATATTCCATCTGGTCGCCCTGCTGTTCGTTGCAAAATACGTAAACAACCACTACGCGCACCCGCGGCTGAAGTGGCTTGCGCTGCCGCTTATCCTGACAGCGGTGACGGGCAATATCTTTGCCCTCGTGCTCGGCTTCAACTTGTTGTCCAAGATCCGCAAGAATAGCAATCCGGCATCCACTCGCTGGGCGGACGTCTGGGTACGGATCACCGGCAATACTACGGCTATGCTGGGACTGTTCTTTATCATCTTCCTGTTTACCGTATCTGTATGCAGCCTGTTTACGTTTGAATACAGCTTCGCGGTAGACAATAACTACTCGGCAATTCTTCAGCAGCCAAGTCTGGCATATCCACTCGGAACCGATGATTTCGGCCGCTGTCTATATTCAAGAATCGTGTTCGGCGCCCGCATCTCACTTATCGTCGGGTTTATGTCCACAGTTATTCCGCTCGTAATCGGAGGTACTCTCGGCGCGATATCCGGATATTATGGTCGCCATACGGACAATATTATCATGCGTCTGCTTGATATTTTGTACGCGATTCCCGGTATTCTCCTTGCGATCGCGATTATCGCCGCTTTCGGAGCCAATACGGTCAACCTAATCATCGCACTCAGCGTTGGGGCTATTCCGACCTATGCAAGAACGATGAGAGCGAACGTACTGCTCGTGTCCACCTACGAATACGTGGATGCGGCGCGTGCATTCGGCTCAAGCAATCTATCGATTATTTTTAAGCATATCGTTCCGAATTCCCTTGCTCCGATGATCGTTAAATCGACCTTAACTATTGGGGGAGCGGTTATCTCTACAAGCAGCTTAAGCTACCTAGGACTTGGGGTTGAGCCTCATATCCCGGAATGGGGAAACATTCTGAAGATCGGTAGTACGTATCTCGAAACCAACTCGTACCTGGCTATATACCCGGGGCTTGCCATTATCGCTCTGGTATTGTCCTTTAACTTCTTGGGTGATGGATTGCGGGACGCACTGGATCCCAAGCTCGATTAATTATTATTTATTACTTTTTTAAACATATATATAAGATCAGGAGGAAATCATCATGAAAAAAAGAACACTTTTACTGCTGCTGCTTTCGTTAGTACTGGTAATCAGTGGCTGCACCGTAAAAACGAAAGATGAAGCGTCGCAAAAGCCATCTGAGCCAGCAGGCGAGCAACCAGCAAACCCGTCGGCTGTTCCGATTGAACTGCTCGCTATGAGTTCACAAGAATCGGATGTGAACATTATCCGTGACCAACTCACCAAAAACGGCTTCAATGTAAAACTCAATCTTCAACCCGACTACGGTAGCTATAAAGCTCAGCAGGATGCCGGCAACTACGATATAATGCTCTCCGGCTGGACGACCGTAACTGGTAACCCTGACTATGCTGTTCGTTCCGTGTTTAAAACCGGCGGTGACTACAGCATCATGTCCGATGAAGAAGTTGACAAACTGGTTGACCAGGCAGCAACGCAAACATCGGAAGATGCCAAAGAAACCTATAAACAGCTAGAACAGCGTCTCGTCACTGATAAAGCCTACATTGCTCCGCTGTACATCTCGCTGAAGAGCCAAGCGATCAACAAAGACATTCTCGATGAAAATTCCGTTCGCTTGTCCAAATCCCGTTCCCTTCCATGGGAAGCCGTTGATTTCAAAGACCAATCCAAACGGGATAAAGAACCGTTGATTTTGGCCCAAGCGACTTCAACACTGACATCACTTGACCCAATCAAAGGTAATGATGGATCGATTAACATTATTAACACAAACATGAACGTTCGCCTGATCAACCTGACCGATGACGACAAAATCACATCCGAAGGTTCGCTCTCATACAATCACAGCATTGCCGAGGGTAACTCCGAATACTATTTCATCCTTAGAGATGACATCAACTTCGCCAAAGTGGACAACAAACTGGCCGTAGATTCCGGCGAACGTGTCGGTGCTGACGACGTGGTATTCGCCCTGAACCGTGCTAAGGATAAAGACTCCGTTCCGGATCACCGGACATACACGTTGCATGAACATATCAAGGATGTAGAGGTTGTTAAAGACCTAAGCGCCCTGGATGCTGTCAAAGTATCTGGAAGTGACGAAACCGTAAGACAATCTCTGGAAAAAGGGCTAGACACCAAAATTTCTTCCCTCGTTACCGATAAAAATCAAGCAAGTACCAAGGACGGCAAATACCAGGTCATCAAATTGACGACCACTGAGCCGTTCCCGCAAGTACTGAACTACCTGGCTCACCAATCGGCCGGTATCGTATCCAAGAAACAGGTTGAGAGCATTAACACGTATGATGTAGCCAAATTTGATGTAAACAAAGACATTCCTTACGGAGACCAGAACACAGTAACCGAAGGTGACAAGTACAACAACACCCTGTATGCCAGCGGTCCTTACATTCTGTCTTATAAAAATGATTATGAAGCCATATTCTACAAAAACCCTGGTTACATGAAAGGTACCGAGCATGAGCCTAAGATCAATCAGGTAAAAGTACGCTTCATCAAAGATGCTGACAGCACGTTGTCCGCATTGCGCAGTAACGAGATTCACCTGTACTATGGCGTTCCAGAAACGAAGTATGATGTCGTTAAAGGCGACAGCAAGCTGAAGCTCCAGTCCATCGAGAGCAACGCCGTTTCTTACCTGCTCTTCAATACCAAGAACCGCGATATTGCGAAGAGTGAAGATCTGAGAAAAGCCGTACTGTACTCCATCAACCAGGATGAAATCCTGACATACTACAGCAATAACAAGATTAAGGCCTTCTCCACCCTCAGCCCGATGGTTAAAACCGGAAATGAGCTGAAAGCCGATCCGGCTAAGGTGAAAGAATTCCTGTCAAACTATCAAAACGCTTCAAAATAATAAGCTACAGCAAGAAGAAACGCCGTCGTCCTTTTCACAGGGCGACGGCGTTTCTGCGAGAAATATAAGAGACCTCTTATCAGTCCACGGACTGTAAGAGGTCTCTTTGATATATGTACATAAACGCTATAGCAAAGTACATTTACGAACAATTAGTCTTCGATGATGATTTTGTTCAGCTGCAGATTGACTGGATTATTGATCGTATCTCCTACAGGACAGGTGTGTTCGATAAATTCCACGAACTCCTCAACCTTTTCTCTTGCTGCGTCAGTCTTAATATGAATGTTATATCTTATATCTGAATATCCACGACGGACATCGGATTTATTCATAAATCCGTCGGTGTCCAGATCTCCCTCTACCTCTACCCAAAAATCCTTCAAATCAATATTAAATTTACGGGCGTATACACTTGCTACGATCGACTGACAGGCACCAAGTGCACACAGTACCAATTCCACCGGATTCATTCCTTCATCCGTACCGCCTAAAGATTTCGGCTCATCAATCGTAATCTCAAAATTTCTTGATTTCGCTTTAACAACCATTCCCTTTTGCAGATGTGCAGTTGCTTTAAAAGTTTCTACAGGCATGACGATCCCTCTTCTCCATAAATTTAGATAATTATACCACATTTAACCGGTAGGAATAATGGTTTTTTATTTTAAATTTTAAAAGGATCCTACCTCAAGGATAGACCATGTAGATATTTAATAATGTGAATATAATCACAAAATGATTCGAAGAAGGTTTTATCTCACTCAGTGAACCAGGCCTGGCTTCTCTTCAAATATGCTAAAAAGAGGGTGTTTCACAGCTTAAATCCTGGCTGCTCGAAACACACCTCTTTCTTTGCATTATGCTCTTGTAAATACCGACTTCCCGCCTTTAATAGTCTGGCGTACGGTCACGTCTTTTCCTCGCATATCAAACAACACAAGATCCGCTGCTGCACCCACAGCCAACTCACCGACATGGGGAATGCCGACAAACTGTGCTGGTCGTAGTGAAGCCATGTCCCATGCATTCTTAAGATCTGTCAGCCCGCTGCCAACCAGCTTACCGATACCCCATGTCAGCATTTGAGCTGATCCTGCCAGCAATTCCGGCTGCTCGGCAACACATAATCTCCCTTCTTCCGTCAGCCGGACTCTTCCCCCGATATGCATGTCGTAAGTTCCCGGCGGCATACCGCTTAATGACACCGCGTCGCTAACAAGCATGATCCGATCTCCTTTGGCCCGGAGTGCAACCTTAATGAAGCTATCCGGCAGATGAAAGCCGTCCGCAATGATACAGGCGTGCAGCGAATCCTCGGCCAGCTGCTCCCATATGTAATTCGGATGACGCGGCAGCATCAAATGCGCTCCATTACCAAGATGCGTAGATAACCGGGCTCCTGCTCTCACGGCTTCCTGAATCTGCTCCGGGGTGGCAGAGGTGTGCCCGATAGATACAATCACTCCGTTGTCCACGCAGCGTTCAATAAACGCAGCTGCATTTTCCCATTCCGGTGAAATCGTCAATATGGAGATTCTTCCACCAGCCGCCTCCTGCCAGCCCTGGAAAAGGTTCCAATCCGGTGCCTTTACGTACTGCCTGTCATGTGCGCCACGCGGTCCATCTTCTGGTGTAATGAACGGCCCTTCCAGGTGGATACCGATAACGCTGTGCTCCACGTTCGTATTTTGATCACAGGCATTGGCTATCGTTCGTGCAGCGTCCTCTATCTCCTGATCTCCGTTCGTAATGATTGTCGGACAGTACGCTGTCACTCCGGTTTGCCATAACTTTTCCGTCACGGATGTAACCATATCGACGGACAGCGGATGTGTATTGAAATCTCTTCCACCGTATCCGTTGATCTGAAGATCAACCAGTCCAGGTCCTATTAACGGCAAGTCCGAATGGTCTGCCGGATCGTATGGGCTGACATTCACGATTTGTGTCCCCTGTATCTTTATCTCAATGGGTCTTCCTGTCCCATAGTGAATGCCGCTAACAGTCCATGAATCTTCAAGTTTCATGATTCTGGCTCCCCATAAGCTTCCGTATCCGTATACAGCGTGCAGTCCTCGTGTTGGCGCAGAATGGTGGACGGACAAGCTGTCGACATTTCATCCTTCAATGTCCGATGAACGGCATCTTTTTTCGTACTTCCGGGTACCATACAGAACAGTTTTTTTCCCCTCATCAATGCAGGAATTGTTAGTGTTAATGCATGTGTCGGAACGAGATCCATCGACTCGAAGCAGCCGTCGTTTACCTGCTGCTGCCGGCACACTTCATCAAGTACCACTGCTTTCATGAGCACGGGATCGTTAAAATCGGCAACGGGCGGATCATTAAAGGCGATATGGCCATTCTCCCCGATCCCCATGCAGACAATATCAATCGGTCCCTCCGCAATAAGTCCGCTATAACGCTGGCACTCCTCTTCCGGTAAATTCGAACTCTGGATCAGATGTACTTCTGCAGGATGGACAAGGTCGAATAACCTCACCTTCAGAAAAAGCCCGAACCTTTGCGGCGCATCCTCACCCAGTCCGATATATTCATCCATATGAAAAACTGTCACGCGAGACCAGTCGATGTCCGGCTCCTTCGCAAGCGTCTGCAAAAACTCATTCTGGGAAGGAGCTGCCGCAAATATCATACGCACCTGTTCCTGATTACCTAACAGTTCTCTCATATGTGCCGCACAATCCAGTCCAGCCGCTCTTCCAAGCATAGAACGGTTCTCATACACCTGCACCTTTAGCCGATCAACGATCCTTTCCACCACAGTCGGCAAACTCATCTTTAACTCCTCCAATTGTTATATTTTATTCTTCCTCTCGTTTCGTTAATAGCTCTACCAACAGCAGCATGTTCCGCAAAATATGATATGGATCCTTCACCGGCAGGGCGACGATTTTATCCAATGGCTTTGGCTAGCAACATGTATAGCTATAACTGTATTTAATCCAAGCTGTCGATTAAACAGTAAGCGTTTACAAATTTATATGCGAAAAAAGCCTCTGTCGGTGCATATCATTTCATCCTTGTTATGATTTCGCCCCTCTCCTCATCGATTCGAATATTAATCCTCATATAGGACTAAATATTTTCTATAAAATACAATAAGGTCTTTGGAATGTCAATCCCTCACTGTTACAATAGTTGTAGTACTCTCCAACCAAAATTAATCAGAAGAGGGTTATGAAATGACGAAAGGAACCGCTGTCTTACGGCAGCAAAATGAGAAACGTGTCTTGGCCTTTCTGAGGAAAGAACGCATCAGCTCACGCCTGGACATCGCCCGTCATCTTAAAATCAGTAAAAACACAGTATCTCTTATTGTGGAAAAATACATCAAGCAGCACATCATCCAGGAAGTCGGCATTAATGAGACATCCACTGCTGGACGGCCCAAAATCAAAATTAGGATCATCCCGAACTCTCTCAAATCAATTGGAATTCTTATTCAACACAATCAAGGTTATCTCGTAGTTACCGATTATAACTCCCAGGTTATAGATTCGGAAGTTTTCACCCTGGACACCTCCGAATCCAGTCGCTGTCTGGACGAGGTCGGGCGCAGAACCGCTGCGCTGCTGAGCAAACATCCAGAGACGCTCGGTGTCGGAGTAGGCATGCCGGGTATCGTGAACCCGGACAAAGGGTTTGTGCATTATTCTTCGCATCTAGACTGGAGTGATGTTGATGTAAGAAAGCTGCTCTCCCTCCATATTTCCTTACCTTTGCAGGTGATGAACAGCGTTAAGGCAAGCGCTCTTGCCACACTGCAGCAGTTAGAAACAGAAACAGCTGATTCCACCTTTTATATACGTATTGACGAGGGGGTTGGCGGAGCTTTTCTGATCCGGGACAAGCTCCATTTCGGCGGATCATGGACGGCTTGTGAAGTCGGCCATTTAATGATTGATCCTACAGGTCCCCTCTGCCAGTGTGGACGAAAGGGATGCCTTGAGGCATTGATTCGTACCAAGGCGGTACGCCATCGCCTGCAACAGCTGGAAGCAGAGGAATATTCGGTAGCACACGCAAGCTTTAAAGCGGGATCAGAAGCATGTGTGGATAATGCTATAACTGACCGGAACACGGAAGACAGATCCGCTCTGATCGATACTCCTTTGAATGCCTGGGAAGGGTTAACTCCAGAGGAGCGTGTGTATACGGAAGTCGGTCAATATTTAAGCACGGCACTCACACACATCATCCATCTTTGCAATCCTAAACAGATCGTAATCGACAGCCCTTATGGTGATAGCGAGCACTTTAAGCAGATCACAATGAGGTTGACCCAAGGCAATACGCTGCGCTTTCCTTATGAGCATACCGACATTCGATTTGTCCGGAACCGAGAAAATCCGGCGGTCGGCGCCGCACTGTCCGTTATTCAGGACTTTGAAGACTACGAGTAGACCGGAATGATAAAGAGCCATGGAGGGATTAATCCTTCCTTGGCTCTTTTGTGAATCTGCCTGTATTCTTGTTTTCTTCAACCACAGCTATCAAACTCCTGCGACAATTGGCCTGTGCTGTGATCAATCGCTATCATGCAAGTACTACACTGAGCTTTGAGAGCCACTAACAGTGAAACTGAAGCATCGATCTTTCTCCTGAAAATATTATCGTTGTTCTAGTGCATTAAGGGGTAACGAGCAGTGGCTCCCATTGCAGCCCTTCCCCAGCAATCTTCGTCCGAAGTTCGGATATTTCTTTCAACGTTTTTTCACGCTGAGATTCCAATGCCTGAATCGTCTGGTGATGCAGTTCATTCACTTTTTTCTTCGTGCTGTTGACCATATCCGTAATATCTTTTTTCCGAGCTGTATTGTATTTGGCAAGCGCCGTCGTCAATTCTTTAAACAATTTATCAAATTGTTTCTTGGCTTGAGTCTTGCTTAATTTCCCTGTACGATATTTCCACATCGGGCTGTTCAAGGACGTATCGTTGGAGCTGTTGCGAAGCTTCCACATGTTGCTGTTCAAATGCGTTTCACTTACGTTATTGTTCAGCTTCCAGGCGGCGCTGTTCAAATGTGTTGGGTTGATGGTTTGTCTGTAAGTCCACATGTTGCTGTTCAGATGTGTATCACTTAGGGCTTTATCCAGCTTCCACAGTGTACTGTTCAAATGCGTGCGACTAGCTGCTTTGGAGTACTTCCACATCGGGCTGTTGAGATTCGTCTCGCTGATATAATTTCTATACTTTCTCAAGTCATCAGCCATTTCACGGTTGTTTCCATATAGCTGATCAAGCTGCTTATAGTCAGCTTCCAGCTTCTCAATCCAAATCTTCTGGTCTGAAAGGACTTTGCTCTCCAGTGCATCCAATCCGGCGTTACTGGAATCATTAAATTGTTTGAAATCCTTGTCGATCTGCTCTTGATATGCTTTATAAGCATCTACTGTCTTTTTGTTATAAGCTTCGTACTGGCTCCATACCTGATTGATCCATTTTTTATCCGCAGCATCAACAGCGGAAGCAGGGAGTATGGCGGCGGAAGCAATCAAAATCGCACACGCCATAAGCATGAACTTATATAAGAACATTTTTTTCATTAGGCTATAACCTCCTGATCATATTTTACATAAGGAAACCAAGGAATATTTTACCTAATGCTAGTCTATCTTCCAATAGTAAAAGGCCGAATTCATACTTTTGCACTAGCAAAATAACTCTTTAGCTTTAACAATGTCATTTCCTGGGGAATAATCGCGAACCTTAAGGACTACATTCCAATGGTTATCCAAAATAAAAAAGGTGACAAAAAGGTCTGCTGACCTAGGCTCCCGCTGTCTGTAATAGACCACAAAAAAGCAGGTCACCCAAGAATGAATCTCGAGTTACCTGCTCTTGTTTTTTCTGAAAGAAGATAATATGCACAAATCGTAGATCACCGTTATGCTAAAGACTCCGAACGGATGCAATCAGCCATTGACAATACCTTCACTGTTCCCGGGGACGCCGGAATGAATGCTGTCTCGGCATAATGACGGGAGCTAAAGGAAATCTTCTTCGGCTTCCCAGGGATCAGGTCGAAGAAGTTATCGCTGAAAATGCCCTCATGTTCTGAAGACAGCCATACCTGGCGTGCAAACACATTGCTCTCCACAATAAAAGCCGTACCGCCGCTATCCTGAACCTCTCTGACCGTGATGTCCGGGGTTTGCAGCAGAAGATGCTTGTCGGTTACAAAATAATGATCTTTGCTGTCCACAACGTCCCCTTCCAGCTCCAACTCTACGTGTAGGACGACCGATGAAGGATTGTACCCACTGAGCAGTTCACTTACCTGCGTCTGATACACTACTAAAGCCTCCTGCGCATCAGCTTGCACGGGAAGGGATAATGCTTGCAGCTCTTTCCCTTCGAAACTGAGCAGCTGTAGCCGCAGGATACCCTCAATAGGTGCAGACACATCGGAAATCAAATGAACTGAAACGATGCCCTTCTCCTGTTTCTGCTCTACCGCAAGACAGACATCTCGGAAGCTGCGCTTGGCAACATACTGCAATGCCTTCCATCGGCCAAAATAATCCATGCCCGCCCAGGAAGCGACCGGCCAGCAATCGTTCATCTGCCAATATAGCGTGCCCATACAATACGGCTTATTGCGACGATGCGCCTCAATGGCTGTCTTCATCGCTTCCGCCTGCTGCATTTGGCTCATATACAGAAATGAAGTGAAATTCTTCGGCTCATACATGTACTGGTCCATATAACTTTTGATCAAGCGATTCCCCGCTCCGTTCTTCTGGTGTGCCAGCATAACCTTGGATTCCAGCTCCATATCGCTCTCTTCAGCATACGTTCTTACCGTCTTGGGTTCCGGGAACGACTGAAAACCGTATTCACTCATGAAGCGTCCCACATATACGTTGTAGTTATCAAACGGCTCGGTATTGTGCCACACTCCCCAATAGTGGATATCACCACTCGTGGTTCCGGAATTGGCATGCTGGTCCTTGTCCCTGCTGAGTGACACGAGCGGAGAAGACGGCCAATACTCAGCCCCTGGTGCATAGCTCTCGACGGCTTCTGGCAATATCTCGTGAAATATTGCTTCGTAATCTCTCCACAGCTTTTCGCGAATGTCATAGCTGTACTGCTGCTTCCATCCCCATCCCGCTTTTTCGTCATAATGCGCCCAAGCGGAGTCAATCTCATTATTTCCGCACCAGAGCACAATGCTCGGGTGGTTGCGTAGACGCGTCACATTCTCCTCTGCTTCCAACCGAACGCTATTCAGGAAAGCTTCATCCCCGGGATACATACTGCAAGCAAACATAAAATCCTGCCACACCATTAACCCGTACTCATCGCACAGCTCATAAAAAATGTCCTCTTCGTAAATTCCCCCACCCCAAACGCGAAGCATGTTCATATTGGATTCGGCAGCAGATGCAATCTCATGACGGTAACGTTCTTCCGTTACTTCAGTTAGGAAGCTGTCGTTCGGAATATGATTCGCACCTTTGGCAAATATCGGCGTCCCGTTCAATTCGATGTAGAACGATGTGCCAGCTTGATCTGTCTCTTGAACGAGACGGACGCTGCGAAGTCCGGTCCGTACTGAAGCATATGATACCGTCCGCTGCTCTGCTTGAAGTTCCGCACGGAATTCATACAAATTCGGCTCTCCAAGGCCTCTACACCACCAAAGCTCCGGCTCCTTGATTTCCATATCAAGCTCTATCGTGTTACTGCCGCCGGTTAGCTGTGTCTTTCCTCCCCACTTCTGTCCTGCTGCTGTGACAATAAGCGTTCCATCAAAATCATCATTTACCTCAACCGTTACAACCGCCTTCATTCGGGCAACCGAAGCCGTTACATGTTCTTGATGAATAAACACATCACGGATCACTGCCTCTGACCACGCCTCGATCCGGCACTCCCGCCAGATTCCACTCGTCACAAACCGCGGCCCCCAGTCCCAGCCATAATGATACGGTGCTTTACGCGCGAAGATACTAACCTTCTTCTCTCCCACCTCGCCTAATTCAGATTGGTCATTATCTGCTGGGAGCGCATATCCGAGCTTCTCAAGCTTTGGTAAATCCTCCTGAATCGGGGAACGAAAAACGATCCGGATACGGTTGCTTCCTTGCACGATTCGTTCCTTGACATCTATCCGCCAGGAGCGGAACATATTGTCCGCAGCGAGAACAGCCTTTCCGTTCACATACACATCCGCATAAGTGTCCAACCCGTCAAATACCAGTTCCAGACGGGATTCTGCCATCAGTTCATCGGAAACCTCAAAGGTGGTTCTGTATTCCCAATCCTGTTTATCAATCCACTGCAAATCATGCTCATTCGTTCCATAGAACGGATCGGAAATTTTGCCATTTCGCAGCAGATCAGTATGTACACATCCCGGGACTCGAGCAGGCAGCCATTCCTGTTCAGTACAAGCTTTAAACGTCCAGTTATCCAGCAATTGTAGTTTCATATGAGCCTCCTCTATTCGCAAAAAATATTGCACCATATATTATAATACATTCCTCCATGATCAGACTCTGTCGACCCGCTAAAATAAAAAACAGGGGGAATAATTTTCCTTTTAATTTATATATTATGAACAATTTATTTAAAATTTCAGTCACAAAAAAGAACCGGCTGCAGCCGATTCTTTATATTTCTGAATCATTAGGTATTCGCCCTTGAAGAGCTCTAGTAGAGATCAAACATATTCACTTCATAGCCCAGAGTCTTCAGGTAGTTAAACATCTGCGCCCGGTGGTGCTGTGCATGAGTTACAATCTCGATCAGCCATTTAGCTTGTACAGATCCGTGCTCCAAATAAAATGGCTTTGTTTTCTTACGCAAAAACTCCTCCTCCGTGAGTTCCTCCATGTAGTGTTTTACATCCGCCGTGCCGGAGTTCATCCAGCCGATAAGCGTTTCTTTCTCTGTTCCAGCAGCAACTTCCGCTTCGAGTGCGCGGATTTCCGACTCACTCTTTTCTTTCAGAATAAGCAGGTCTACAGCCGGTACCGACACTAAATGATGAACGAGCTCCTTCAAGGTCCTCATATTGTCGGCAGGTTTGTAATCCCAATGCTCGGGTGATATTTTGCGGATGAGATTGCAGGAGGTTTTGACGATATGCTCGAGCTCTTCAAACAATAAATGCTTTACTTCATTAGTCGTGTTCATGTAATTCACTCCATTTTCATAATATTCATGTCCATTTCGCCGTATATGTTCTGGGCTTGGTACTTATTGTAGATTATAATAGTGACAACTATTGTCACCATTATAAAAAAACAATTAAAATCCTTAAAATAATTTGATGGAGCTAGTACTATGTCTAAATCCAAAAGACTCATGGAATTGATGATGACCGTCAACCGGATGCGGAAGTTTACCGCCAAAGAGCTTGCCGACCAGTTCGAAGTGTCTCAGAGAACGATCCTAAGGGATCTGCAGGAGCTAAGTGAGCTTGGAGTTCCCCTCTATTCTGAAGTCGGACCACATGGCGGATATCAGGTTCTCAATGAACGAATCCTTCCTCCGATTGCGTTCAGCGAGGAAGAGGCAGTCGCTATGTTTTTTGCCAGTCATGCCCTGCGTCACTATCTATTTATGCCCTTTGAAACTGAGTCTTCTTCAGCGCTGAACAAATTTTACTTTTATATGCCTGGAGATGTGCGTGACCGGATTGACCAGATCAAAAACCGTATGGACATTTTTACACCGACTCGGCAGCAAAAAGCTGTGCATTTGTCGATCTTGTTAGATGGAGCCGTGCAGCAAAAGGTTATCACGATTCAGTATGAATCCAAAGGTGGTTATTCGCAGCGAAATATCCAGCCAGTTGGCATCTATGCCAGCAACGGGTTTTGGTACTGTCCTGCCTACTGCTTTCTGCGTAATGATTTCCGTCTGTTTCGCTGTGACCGAATTCAATCGGCGGAGTATGATACCAGCGGGATTTCACCTATGGATCACCGGCATATCCATCTCGGCAATTGGGAGTCGTTAACGAGACAGACCCCGTCCTATGTAAAGATTTCCGTAGAGCTCAGTCGGGAAGGTGTCCAGCGATGTGAGAACGAGTTACGTCCAATACCGACCATACACATTCACCAGGACGGCACAGGCCGGATAGAGCAAAATATTCCGGAAAGCGAAATCTTATTTTTCGCCAAGTTCTTCATTGGACTGGGTAGAGAGGCAACTGTCAAAGAACCTCCCGAACTGATCCGCTGTATGAAAGACATCTTAGCTGACATCATGGCAAAGTATGAATGAGGCAGATAGCGATCGGAAGAATAATCCGCATTCGTAGTGATGCTCAGACTAAGAATCTTTAGTTCAACTTAAATAACCGAAAAAAAGCGCCCAATTCTCTTCCAAAGAACCAGGCGCTTTTCTCATAAACTATTTTATTCTTCCAATCAGAATGGAAAAATCGCAGCTGATTTCGCTCAGATCATGACTCAGAACTTGCTGGACCTGCTCTTCCGCTGCACCCCAGGATAACGGCGTCATGTACACCAGATGCTCCAACTGTACCGGATCGAGGCTAACCTTATATTGGAGCCGTTCCTGATGCAGCAGCTCAAAGCCTCGGTTGAACAGTTCTATGGTCTGCTCATTGGAATATTCCCGCCGCTCACTCTCCCTGTACAGCAAAGTTCGCAATTCCTTCAGGTATTCGCTGTCCGGTATAACCTTGATCAGTATCCCCTCATCTGTAAGCAATCTCTCAAATTCCGCATAATTGGAAGGCGATAATATATTCAAAATAACGTTAAACGATTTTTCTGCAAACGGACATTTTGCCAGATCAGCAACACACCATATATTAGACCCGTCATCCCGCGCGGCCATTTGGACGCCCTCTTTAGAAATATCGATCCCAATCCCCAGTACGTCCTCTTTTACAAGAGAGCTTGTCTTCTTCCTTAATGCGGTTAGGTGAGATCCTTCTCCGCATCCGGCATCAAGAAGGACTATTTTCTTATCCTGGACCGACTCCTGTCGCCGGCTTATGATTTCACTCAACCGGACCAGCAGCGGCTCAAAAAAAGATGCCTCATTTATCATTTTCCGCGCATCAAACATCCGTTTGTCATATTTTGTCTTGGACGGGTTTGTCAGCATATTAACATAGCCCTGCTTGGCGAGATCAAACCGGTGATGCTTTACACAGAGCAGGCTTTTCCCGTCGTCTACGCTCAGCGCGCCTTGACATACCGGGCATCTGAACAATGCTTCATTCTGCTCCATAAGCCGGGCACTTGCTAACATCTTCCCGCTTCTGGTCATATATAACACTCCATTCATTATCTGTAGGTCTAGATTCAACTTCAAGCTGGAAAAATATCGCGGATAATCCGCCCCGGCTATCATAACACACTCCTCGTTCCATTTACGACTGATGCAGCAAGCCCCGCGATTAAGCTGTGAAAGCCTTATGTATTTCATTTCATATCCTCATAAATACAATGTTAGTGTTTAGCAATATTACCGGTTTAAGATCCCTTCCTCCCAGCGTCCTATTACGGAATAGTTCTTTACTTCCCCATCGCTCCAATGATGTTTAGTCCTTTAGTATGTTAGTTCCAGAATATTCCTAGTTAGAATTAACCAATCTTTATATAACCGGTCCTGTATGTCTTGACCGCTCGAAATATCGACTTATACAATGTATTTTGTAGAAATTTAGCAAAATATTAGATGGAGGACTGTAGATGTTGAAGCTAAGACTATTTGCCCCCCTGCTTTTGGTTATGTCATTATTTATAGGATCAAGCCAAGTATTTGCAGGTGTAATTTTTCGCGATACTGACAACCACTGGGCGAAAGCGACCATTGAGTGGGGAGTCGAGAAAGGAATAGTGAACGGGTATGCGAATGGTACGTTTATGCCCAACCAAAATGTGACCGAAGCGGAGTTCATCCGTATGCTCGTGGTCGGCATCGCGGGCAAGGATTTAGAGGAGACTTACTTGACCGAATTCTGGTCAGATAAATATTATAACTTCCTTCATTTTAAAAATTATCCGGTCCGCGGTTTTGCAGACAAGAAGATTCGGAGTACCTATATTACACGCGCCCAAGTCGCGGAACTTGTCTCCAGCGCGGATGGAGTCAACTATTCAGGAGATCAGGCCATTCAATACGTGCTTGGCAAAAAGTATGCACTAGGACGAATTAAGGGCGAGAACACGATCCGGGGATTTATGGGCCATGAGACCATCACCCGGGCAGAAGTGCTCCAGCTCATTAAAAATCTGACGAATCACGGTATGTCCAACCTGTACGACCGCCCGACCGAAAGCAGCCCTACGGCCAGCCTACCAAAACTCCCCACACAATGGGATGTATACCGGGATAATATGTACATAGTAATCCGTCAGAACGTGTTCACAAAATATAGCGGATATCGCATTTACGACGACGGCGACAGCCGTGTAGTCATGACCCGAACGAAGCAACAGGGTCAAGTCGATAATGCAGTTTCTGTACAATTTGAACCTCAAATCTTGTCGTTCAGCAGCATATCTCTGTCCGACAGCAACGACAGCACGCAGCGTAATATGCTTGCGGACGTACTGGATTTGTACGGCTTCAAAATCGATAAAAGCTATCTTCTGACCAAGATCGATTCAGCGGTCAAAAATAAAAAAGAAATTCAGCTGAAGGTCAGTGGAAAGACAATCGTCATTGATCCCCTCATCTCCAGCCCGGAAGGACAAATCAAGGTTTACTATAAATGGTGGGATGTTGCCCGCGCATAACCTTAGTGCTTACATTTCATGATGAGATAGCCATATAAACTCCTTGATCTCTGTTTCAGCACTACGCATGCGGATCATCCTTCCAATCCCTGTTATCCCCAGATTTTTTCAGAATGGATAGTATGGTCAAATCCGGGGATAAAGGGGACCACTTCGTTTCTCCAGCATGATTCCGCCTTATCCGTTGAAACTAGGTACCTCTGATGTATAGCAAACAGCCGAAGAACAAGCCACTGAAGAAAGTGATTAGACAGTTAGGGCACCCCCTTTGTCTGTTATGAGACGCTACGAGTACGAAGCGTACGAAGCGTTCCTCCAATTACTTTAGCTCCCGAATTTCCTGAGTTATGTTTCCTACCAGCCCCTCATTAGAGCGGCTACGTCTCCGATTGCCTTGCGTCCGGCCGGGCTTATTCCGCCAAGCTGGAAAAAGCCGTGATTTACCCCCAAATATCTCTGGCACTGGGCATTCCCCCCCGCTTTCAACAGGCGGCGGTAGAGTTCCTCCCCTTCATCAACCAGCGGGTCAAACTCCCCCGTTAATATATGCGTATCCGGGAGTCCAGCCAAATCGTCCCTATATAAGGGGCTGGACTCAGGATGTTCAGGAAGTATATTCCCCTCGAAATACGCCTCAAATCCGCTGAGCAGCATATCCCGTGTAATGATATAGTCGTCGCCGTATTTCTTATAACTCTCACTAGAGCCCTTCGCATCCAGCATCGGGTAAATCAAGATCAAGCGCAGAATCCATGATAAGCCCTCTGATTTCAACCGCAAGGAAGCTACAAGGGCGATATGACCTCCGGCGCTGTCTCCAGCCAGGGTAAGCTTGTCTGGGTTCCCTCCCCAAGCAGGCGCCTGCTTCTTAATGATCCGTATCGCTTTCACTGCATCGTCATGGGCAGCAGGATAACGATGCTCCGGTGCGAGCCGATAATGTACGGCCACACGAGGCAGCGACCCTGGTTGGCCAATTGCCGCATCTGACGGTCATGCGTTTCGAGATCGCCACTTACAAAGCAGCCACCGTGGAAATAAATCATCACGGGAAGATTGCTCTCATCCAGCGGTCTGTAAATCCGCAGCTGAACCTCGTCAAAGTTATAGTCTTCGATTTTCCAGACTGCTACCACCTCTCCGGCAAGATCAATCGTTGCCAAATACCCCTTCCGTCGTTCCTCAAAGGTCTGTAGCCTGGCCGAAGGGCGGCCGGCCCGGATAAATTGTTCCACGGATTCCCTTATTCGGGGTTCTAAACGATCGAGTTCTGCCATCTATCAAATTCATCGAGTGAACGCCCTCTTCAAGCGACGCAGGAGCTAAGGGGGTGGTGAATCGGGGACATCTGTGAAATGCTTGTAACAATTCCTTTCAAATCACTCCCACAATCCAAATATATGTGGTAATATAAAATAGAACATACGTTTGGTTTCAGGGGGGGTGAATGTGTGTCAGAACCAACATATAGAACCTATCAAATCTGGATCAAGCCCGGCCATCGGTTGTATGCGTACGCGGAGCAGATGTGTCAGGACGCCAAGAATTTGTACAATACGACGAACTTTTATATCCGCCAAGTGTTTACGGCACTCAGGCAGGACAAGCCTCTTCAACCCTTGCAACAACAAGTCATGGACACGTTACTGACGAACATCGGATTGATGAACGTACGCCAACTTGAAGCCCATCAGGCGAGACTTCAGAAGCAGCTTCTGAAACCAGCCGACCAGCGGAAGGATTCCCGCTGCCACCTGTTCGAATTGCCGACGAAGGCATCTCCTTATGTGGATTATCCCTTTCTCGATTGTCTGTTCAAGACGATGGAACAAGCGGATTACCGGGCGCTCCCTGCACAATGCAGTCAGTGGGTTATGAAGCGTGTATTTTCCAATTGGCAATCTTTCTTCGCCAGCATCACGGATTATCGAGTGCGACCTGACAAATACGCCGGAAGACCGCATATTCCCGGCTACGCCCGCACCAAAGCCAAGGAAGTCGTTTTCACCAATCAGGATTGTGAGATCAAGGATCGCAAGTACCTCAAACTCCCAAAGACGAAACAGCGGCTCAATATCGGCAAGCTCGGCTATACAGAGGGAGATTTGAAGCAGGTACGCATCGTTCCGAAATACGGGCAATATGTCGTGGAACTGGTATTCGCTTGCCCAGTAGAAGCGACAGATGTCGCGAAAGAGAATGCGCTGGCGATTGATTTGGGCATTGATCAGCTTGCAACCATCGTCACAAATACGGGTCATCGACCGGTATGCGTGAAGGGCAAGCCGATAAAAGCAATCAATCAGTATTACAACAAGTTGAAGGCACATTATACTGGGATTCTCCGCCAAGGCAAACAACCGCAGGAAGGTGCATTTTCATCCAAGCGACTAAATCGGCTGCATCTGAAGCGTCATCGGAGGATTAAGGACTTGTTTCACAAGACGAGTCATTATATTGTCAGACTAGCTGCCGAGCAGAAGATCGGGACAATCGTCATCGGATACAATCAGGGATGGAAGGTGGAATCCGATATGGGGCGGAGCAACAATCAGTCGTTCTGTTACATTCCACATCAGATGCTTGTTTCGATGATCCGGTATAAAGCCGCGGCACTCGGAATCGAAGTGATTCTCACCGAAGAGGCGTATACGTCGAAGGCCAGTTTCCTGGATCACGACCCATTGCCCAAGTATGAAGAAGGAGTTACAAGGGCCTTCTCGGGCAAGCGGATTCATCGCGGGTTGTATCGAAGTCGGAAGGGCCTGATCCATGCTGATGTGAACGGAGCAGCGAATATCATGCGTAAAGTATTCCCAAAAGCATCCGCCAATGGGATAGCGGGGTTGGTCGGTAGCCAGTCCGTCAACGTGTCAACTCCACTGATGTTAAGCATCCAGTAATAAGCAGAGATGATACATCAGAAACCCCCAATGATTAATTCTATCTCTATCGTACACGAACTTATGTTTCCGTCACACCTAAAAAACGAGCAATAAACTTATCTGACATAAAAGAAACAGCCCCTATAATCAGGGCTGCTTCTTCAACATCAAGCTCCAATACTGCCGCTTATTCTCTTTGACAATACCGGACGAATCCACCAAATATAATACAATCCACATGCCAGAAGGGCTCCAGCCGTCGCCAAAAAAGGAAGCTGATAGTTTTGTACGGACAAAATCAAGCCGGAGGCAAAAGTAGCTAATGACGATCCTAAACTTCGGAAAACCGATCTCATGCCTGCGTATAAGTTTCGCTCTTCATCTTTAAATGCAGACATCAGCAGACTATCCAAAAGGTTAGACAGCATCGTCGCACCTCCGCCGCGCAGCAAGAACATAACCGCAAACAGCCATACCGGCATGATCATGTATAGAGATACACACAGCAAGATATTTACCACAAAAACGGAAATAATGGCTATGTTGTATCCGAATCGTTCCATAATATATGGAGTCAGTAACGAACAGATAAACAATACGATACCGTTGATTGCCAGTAGAAGTGATACCTGATCATCCATCCAGTCCAGACGGAACTTTACAATGACATTCAGAAAAGAGCCTGTCAGAGCGATAGAGCCTCCAAGCAAAGCCGTAAACACAGCAAACAGCCACAAGGTTCTGGACGATATTTTAGCCATTAATATGGAAAATCCTCCAGAGGGCGATTTTTCTATCGCTTCCTCCTGTGATCTCTTCCTTTCCGTTGGCAGCCAAAACGCTCTTATGACTCCATGCAGTACAAGCACCAAAGCGGTCAGCAAGAGAGTAACTTCATATCCCCTGCTCCCCTCAAAACCTTTCGCAATGTAACCGGCAGCTAAGGTACCTAAACCCGTAAAGGCAGTAAAGACAGCAAACATTAGAGAATATGCGCGTGCCTCTTCTTTCCGGGACTTGCAATAATGGAAGAGCAACTGGATCTCTGTTGTCTCGACAAGCGTTAGACCGGCGGACACCAGAATTTGAGCAGCATAAAACCAAATCAATTCCTCACTGACCGCAAACAGGACATTTCCTGCCGCGATAAAGAATACTCCGGCTACAAGCAGCTTCTTTCTCCCTATCCTATTAGCTAGCATTGACACGGGTATGGCAAGAACCCCCATAATCAGAATCCCAGTGGACACCAATGCTCCGATCTCATCTTCCCTAAGACCTCTAAAAAGTAAGTGTAAATTTAGAACAAGTGTGTATAGACCAATACCTACACCGTAAAATGCTTCGCTAATGAGAAAGCGGCGTACACCCGTAGACAGCTGAAGCAGGTCTTTGATGTAAAAGGACATGTCATTCCCCTTTTCCTGTAATCCGGTGTAACCTTATACGAATAACAATCTTATTCATATATTTTCGCTTCCGAACGCATTCGGTAGCTTAGTGCCCCCGGATCCGTGTCCTCCGCCGCATAGGCCTGTAAAAGGATACGGAACTGGAAAGGTTCCGGCTTGACGGTATGCTCGGGAGATTGTGCAGGACCGCAGCTGTTGCTTCCAAGCCCGTTCTGGCGGTAATCCAAATTGAGCGTAATAAAATTGCTCGGAACAAGATCACTTATATGCATGGCCGCTTCCAGGTCAATGTCGGTGTACCTGCTTGCGCTAAAATTGAGAACAGGCACACCCGTGGCAAGAAGGCCCGTCCCAGCACCATCTGCAATAGAGATCCACCGGACATCCGTACGGTTACCGTTCTCCTGCGGATAAATATAAGGCGTAAACAAACCGTCTACCGTACTCCGGTATTCACCAAAGCGCCCTGCTTCCTTGCTGTCCGGGTAACTTTCACCCGGTCCCCTGCCATACCACCGGACATTCTTCATATCTCCCGCGATCTTCAATTGAAGCCCGATTTTCGGGAGCATGGCGGGTGGTGTTCCTATCGGTTCTCCCTTCACGTCCATCATAATCAAGCCGCTGGAAGTTATCGTATATGATGTTTCACAACGGAAACCCCAATCATAAACCGGTGGCGCGATGCGGGAGTTCCACTGGATTCGAACACAATTATTATCCAAGCGCTTCCACTCAAAATGATCAATCCGCTCCGTCAACCGGTCCAGATGCGCTTTACGCCAATCCGGTAGCACATACATATCGTTATCAATCGGCGGACGCCAAAAATTCAACCTCGGCCCACCAAGCGTAATATTCTTACCGTTCAAACGCAGGGATTCAAAACCGGGATGAAGTGAATCCAGAGAAAGCTGGAAACGATCGGTCTCGACAATAAGTCTTCGCTTCTCCTCGGTTAAGCGGAGCTCTTGTTGCCGTATCGGGTCCAATTTGAACTGAGAAACCGCTGGGGCTCGCAGCGTAGATTGAGACCAAGCTACCTCGTGCCCTCGCGCAGCCCAGCGGCAATCCGCAGCTATCGTAAAGGAAATTTCAAGCCACATTTCCGCATGCGGATCGACACCTGCCTCGATCTCGTCCGCGTTCAACGGAACTAAGATCTCTTCACCCTTTCCGGGTTCAATACGGGGAATCGGCATTACTCCACTATGAACAAGTCGGCCTTCCGCCAGAATCCGATAATGGGCCTGAAGATGATCCAGCGTAATAAAATCATATCGGTTCATGACGAGAAGGCGTCTGTTATCGAGCATTTCGACACGGACCGGTTCAATGACCTTCTTGTATTCCAGAAGTCCAGGAGAGGGTGTACGGTCGGGACGCACTAAACCGTCGATTACGAAATTGCCGTTATTCGGCACATCCCCGTAATCCCCACCATAAGCATAATCCTCCTTGCCGTCCGCTGTCTTTCTGCTTAGCCCATGATCTATCCACTCCCATACGAAGCCACCCTGCAGACGTCGATGCGCTTCGAAGGTATCAAAATAGGGCCGCAGTCCGCCCGGGCCGTTGCCCATCGCATGGGCAAACTCGCACAAAATATGCGGCTTGGGATGATCCGTCATTTTACCGAAAGCATCCATCTTCTCGACAGATGAGTACATGGTGCTTACCACGTCACATACCTCGGCTTCCCGGTCTTCCTCATAATGGATCAGTCTCGTCTGATCGTTCTCCCTGCACCACTGAGCCATCGCACGGAAATTGCACCCAAACCCGGATTCATTGCCAAGTGACCAGAACAGAACGGACGGGTGATTTTTGTCCCGCTCCACCATTCGGCGGACCCGGTCGACGTAGGCCTCCTTCCAATCCGGATCATCACTTAAGCGTGAGATATTGCCAAGCAGCTCGAATCCATGTGTCTCCAGATCCGTTTCCTCCATAACATACAGTCCGTATTCATCACACAGATCGTAGAACCGCGGATCATTCGGATAATGAGCCGTCCGCACAGCGTTAATATTATGCTGCTTCATTAAAAGGATGTCTTCTTGCATCGTGGACAATGTAACGGTTCTTCCCGTATCTGGATGATGATCGTGGCGGTTTACTCCCTTAAGTAAAATGGCCTTTCCATTCACCAGGAACTGGCCGTCCCTCACTTCTATGCAGCGGAATCCGACGCGCTGTGCGATGGTCTCCAAGAGTTGGCCCTGTGAATCCATCAAAGTGATGACTAGATGATATAAGGTCGGGGATTCGGCACTCCACAAGGCCGGTTCCTCCATTGCCAGTTCAAACTCCTCTATAGAGGAATGAGCAATGACCCTTTCAGCGGCTGCAACCTGTTCACCAGTACGGTTGAGCAGCTGCAACTTTACGTTTCCTGCGGATTCTGTTCCCTCCAGATCAATCCGGACGTTCAGATTGGCGTTTCGGTACTCGGCATCCAGCTCGGTGATAACGCGAAAATCAGCAATGCGGAGGGCAGCAGGTTCGGCAATCAGATAAACGTCCCTGAAAATGCCGCTTAACCACCACATATCCTGATCTTCCAAATAGCTTCCGTCAGACCACTGGTATACCCGGACCGCCATCTTGTTGATTCCAGACTTAACATAAGGCGTCAGGTCGAATTCAGAGGTTAGCCGGCTCCCCTGGCTGTAGCCGATAAATGAACCGTTCAGCCACACATGAAACGCACTGTCCACGCCATCGAATTTGATATGGATCTTCTGTCCGTTCCAATAATCCGGAAGCTCGAATTCACACACATAACTGCCTGTCGGATTCTCAGTTGGCACATGCGGCGGATCTACCGGAAACGGGTAATACAAGTCCGTGTAGTGCGGACTTCCATATTCCTGCAGCTGCCAGTGTCCTGGAACAGGTATATCCTCCCACTCAGACACGTCGAAATCCTCTTGATAAAAGGCTTCCGGAGCAGCCTCAGGCTCCTCCGCATAATGAAATTTCCACATCCCATTCAGCGATTTATACCAATCTGATCTGCCTCTGTCATAACTTAAAGCTCCTGCCATGTCTGCAAACGGAATAAAATAAGCACGGCTCTTGGAACGATTTCGCTCCAGAACGCCGAGTTGTTCCCAGTCCCGGCCTAAACGGTTGTCCTTCATTTATGTCTCCATCCTTTCCAAGTCATCTTTATTTCTCTATCCTTTTATCCCTGTAGTTGCGATTCCGCCGACGATATAGCGCTGAGCAAAGAAAAATACAGCAAGCGGCGGAATGGAGATCAAGCATGTAACGGCCATAATAGATTGCATATCGACACCATGCATCCCCTTGAACTGGGACAATCCAAGCGTGAGCGTGTATTTCGTCTGATCATTCAGGAAGATGAGCGGACCCAGATAATCATTCCAGCAACTCATCATTTGGAACACGGCAACAAGAATCAGGGAAGGCCCCATCAACGGCACGATAATCCGCAATAACACCGTCATTTTTCCGGCACCATCAATCGTCGCCGCTTCATCGAGATCCCTCGGCAGGGTCATGATGAACTGGCGCAGCAGAAAGATAAAATAAGCGGAGCCGAACCAAGATGGAACGATAAGCGGCTTCAATGTGTTGATCCAGCCCAAGTAGTTGAACTCCATATATTGTGGAATCATAGTCACTTCCCATGGAATCATCATGGTAGCCAATACGATGAGAAACAGAGTATCCCGTCCCTTAAACTCGAATCTGGCGAACCCGTAAGCCACCAGTGTGCAGGATATCAGCTGTCCAAGCGTCGCCAGCATCGTAACAATCAACGTGTTTTTTAAAAACATATTAAAGGGCTGAATGTTCCATGCCTCCGCAAAGTTGCTAAACTGCCAAACTTCCGGAAACCATTTTGGAGGAAACAGATAGAGCTCCTGCTGTGACTTCAGCGCTGTTGTTATTGCCCAGAACAAGGGAGCAATGAACAACAGGGAGCAGCATATGAGCATGGCATACGTGAGCACTTTTTTCATACGGATTGCTCCTTTCTGCTGGCCTTAGCCTTTCTTTTGGCTGGCTTTGGCTTGTTCCTCTTCATCTCGCCCTCATAGAACACCCAGGCCTCCGACGATTTGAACACAAGGAACGTCAATGTCAGGACGATCAGGAACATGAACCATGCATTCGCTGCAGAGTAACCCATTTTAAAGTATTTAAAGGCATTCTCGTACATGTACATCGCGTAAAAATACGTAGCTTTCATCGGTCCACCGCCCGTAAGCAGGAGAGCGAGAGTTAGCTGCTGAAAGGCAGCAATAATGGAAGTAATCAAGTTAAACAAGATCGTTGGCGTTATCATCGGTATCGTCACACTAAAAAATTGTCTGATCTTTCCCGCTCCATCTATGGATGCCGACTCATACAGATCCTTGGGAATTCCTTTAAGCCCCGCCAGAAAAATAAGCATCATGGCGCCCTGACTCCAAAGGCTTGCAATGACCATCGCTACCAAAGACCACTTCGTATCGTTCAGCCAGTCAGGTCCTTCGACACCGAACACCGATAAAAAGTAATTCAGTATTCCATAATCCCCGCTGTACACCCAGGACCAGATCATGGCAAGAGCTACACCGGAAATGACTGACGGCAGGTAGAATGCTGTGCGAAAGATCGCACTCCCTCTAACTTTCTGGTTCAGCAGCATGGCAAGTCCCAAGGCCACAATGATATTAAGCGGTACGAACAAAGCCGCGAACTTTAAAGTGACCATCAGCGATGTCCAGAACAACGGATCATTAGAAAACATTTCCTTATAATTGACTATGCCGATAAAGGTCACTTTACCGACAATCGGCCAATCAAAAAACGAAATCACGAGGGAAAATAACAGTGGACCTAAAGTGAATACTACAAATCCGAATATCCATGGAAAAATAAAGAGGTAGGGCGTAGCCCCACCCCATCTTTGTTTTCCCAATCGTTTCGGGGCGGCTGTCTGCTTTTGTGAGTGGGGCACATGAGTCTCGGCCATCTCCGAACCTTCTTTCTAAATATTATTTCAAATAACGTTCGCTATCCTTAACTGCCTGGTTCAGCACTTCCTGTGCGCTGCTTCCAAACATAACGGACTCCACAGCCGCCGACAGCTGCCGGTTCACTTCATTCCACTTCAGATTCAGCAGGAAAGCCGGCGTATTATCCGAACGTTCCAACATCGTATAGTACGGTTTGTACAGCGGGTCTTGGTCCTTCTTCAGCTCATTAACCACGCTTACCCGAACAGGGAGGTCGGACACCCGCATTTTAATAGCTTCATCCGACACGTAAAATTTGATGAACTCCCATGCAAGGTCTTTATGTTTGGAATCTTTTGCAATCGACAGCGCAGATTCCGCGAGAATTCCTTTAACGGGCTTGCCGGGGAATGCCGGCATCTCCACAGTACCTACATCAATACCGGCCTCTCTGAAGCCTTCCAGTGGCCAAATTCCGCTTTCCCATATCGCGATCTTCCCGGCTTTGAAAATATCCTCTCCGCTTTGCTGTCCCTTGCCACCGGTAAGCACGGCAGAGCCGTTCTTGATCATATCTCCCAGCATCTGAATCGCATCCGCTGTTTCTTTGCTGTTCATAAAGCCTTCAATCGTCTTTCCGTCCTCCGAAATGAAGGAACCTCCGTTGCTCCATACCAGTCCTTGAAGATCATACGTATCGTTTTCAGCCCGGACACCAAAGCCGTACTGCTTTTTGGATTTATCCGTCAGCTTCAGAGCGATCTCCTGAAATTCATCCCATGTCCATCCATCTTTCGGATAAGCAATGCCTGCTTCATCGAACAGCTTCTTGTTATAGTAAACCACCCGGGTTGTGAAGCCAGCCGGAATACCGTACAGCTTATCCTCGATCTTCCCGTAGTTGAACAATCCCTGATAAAAGTCATCAATATTTAAGTCCTTATCATCGCTTGCATAGCTGTCCAGTGGCTCTAGCGATTGGTGATACGTAGGAAAATCCCACATATACATCACATCCGGCGGATTAGCTGCACCGAAGCCTGCGGCTAGCTTTTGATCGAAACCATCCGCATAGGCTTCAACCTGCACTTTTATTCCCGGATTCTTTTCTTCAAACTTTTTGGCGATTTCCTGCTCGATTTTGAGCGTATCTCCTGAATCCCAGGAAGCAAATCGGAGTGTGGTGGTTTTTGCTGGCGAATCTCCGCCCTTTTCCTTATCCGCATCGGAACTTCCGTTACCCCCGCACGCGGCCAGCACGGTTCCCATTAGTGCCACAATGGATACCAGAGTCATCCATGACATTCTTTTTTTCATATTGTCAGCTCCCCCTAAAGTATTGAGGCCATTATTAATTGAACCGCTTTCATCATAACTCGAATGAAAGCGGTTCAAAACGTGCACCGATATGCAAAATATCGTTATTTTGTTCGAATTGTAAGAGAGGGGTGTTTATTTGTTCAGAATAACTCCTTTTTTTGTTCGGTACGGTATTGGCTTGGCGTCTGACCCGTGCATCGTTTGAACCATTTGCTGAAATATTTACTGTCTCCAAGACTCGTTCGTTCTGCTATTTCCTGCATTGTCAGTGTCGTTTCACGCAGCAGACAATAGGCAAGCCGAAGCTTTCGTTTATATTGAAAAGCGACGAAACTGTCCCCTACCGTTTTTTTGAACAGAATTGAAAAATGGCTGCGGCTTAATCCTACCTTATGTGCCAGTTCCCCGGCCGACCAGTCTGTTGCCGGGAACTCATGCAGTAAATGAATGGCATGCCAGATTGGCTCAGGCCAATCTTCGCCCGTCAGTCCGTATATCCGCTCCAGCTCGGCTTCCTTATGCAGCAACAGAAATGCTTCCTTCAAATCTTCACAATCCCGGAGAATTCCCTGCACACTCCATTTCAGCTTCCCGCATCCACTCTTGATCTCAACCAGCAGGCTGTCTGCGTCCTCCTTAAGCGATTCAGGAACCGCCCAGTAACAGCTGTCTGCACCATACGATATAAGCTTGCCCTCACACATGCTCTGGTCATATATCTCCTGATCCTGAACAATATCATTCCAATTCCTACCGCACCCCGCAGTCTTGACCAGATAAAGGTATAAGAACTGTCCATCAAACTTCCAGCTACTGCGGCGTAGCTTCTGGATTTCCTCCAAAAACTTGTCATTGTGACCATTAAGCCATGCAAAAAGATGCGTCGATAATCGTTCCTTATCTTCATGACCGGAAACTGGGGCGTCAGCCATTTCCCGCTGAAATTTGCTCAGCATCGCTTCAAGCTCTTCATCCTCAAAAGCTGTTTTCAGTAAATATCCCGAAGCTCCTAGCCGTATCCCCTCTTGGGCATATTCAAAGTCTCGGTGGCAGCTTAGCAGGATGATTCTGGTTTCCTCCGCTTCTTCCTTCACTTTACGGGATAGCTCGATTCCATCCATTTCAGGCATGACAATATCTGTAATAACAACCTCGGGACGGTGTTCTAAAAAAGCTTCCCAAGCGGCCTGTCCGTTAGGAGCATCGGCCACGACTTCCATCCCGAATCGCTCCCAGTCTACTGTCGTGCGTAGTCCTTTGCGTACAATGCTCTCGTCATCTGCAATCAGTACCTTAATTTTCTTTGTACTATTCATCGGAAGACTCCTCTCTCTTAGGCCACCGAATGGTGATAATAGCCCCTTCCCCCTTAACCGAATGTACGGATAGTCCGTATAACGGTCCAAAATGCAGCTTGAATTTCTGGTCGGCATTCCGCACTCCAAGTCCGCCACGACCACTTCGTTTCTCGCTAGGCAAGAATAACTTCGCCAGCTTTTCCTCCGTAATTCCTGCCCCATTATCCTGTAGCGTAAGCAGAAGATCGCCCTGCTTCTCGGTGATCTTCATATGAATTTCCCCTTTACCGTCTACAAAAGCATGGAAAAAAATATTTTCGAACAGCGGTTGCAGCGTCATGCGCGGTATGACATATTGACGGAGCGATTGTTCACAATCCAGCTTATAACGGAAAACGTCCCCGTACCTTATTTCCTGGATTTTTAGAAAGTGCTCAATCATGCGCAGCTCCCTCCCCACAGTAACCAGCTCCTGAGAAATGTCCAGATTACCCTCCAGTACCATGGTTAGATGGTACAGCATCTGCCGGATATCTTCGGCCCCTTCTAGTCGGGCTTTCCACTGTATGGAGTTCAGCGTATTGAACAGCAGATGTGGGTTGATCTGATAATGAAACGCCCGAAGCTCCGCTTCCTTTTTAAGCCTCTCGCTTTGCTCCACTTCACTGATCAGTGATTGAACCCCCGTAACCATCCGGTTAAAGCTGATGTCCAAGCTGCCAAGCTCATCCTTGCCCTCAATCGGCGTTCGGGTATCAAGCTTGCCAAAGCTTACCTTTTGCATGGATTCCTTCAGTCTTCTTATTCTGGAAGTGAAACGAGAGGAGAACAAATAGGCGATTCCGAAAGCGAGCAGGCAGGAAATGATAGCCACCACTATTGTATTAGCCCGGATAATAGCGGAAGATTGATAGAAGGCTTTAGCCGGAATTCTCGCTTCTATTGTCCATTGATTTACGGCGAGCGTCCGGGACCATGTAATATCGCTTTCTTTGGGATTATAGGCCGAGGCAGTCTCATAAACCACGGTCCCGTCGGGGGATTTGATGAGCAGATGGGCATAGGTATCTGTCTCAAACTTTTTAAACATATGTAGCAGTTCCTCGGCATTTTCCTCAATGAGAATAACACTGCCGTTCTGGGCCTTGTTCGGATGATGGATCGGCACGGCTAAGCCGATAACGGACAAACTGATTTCGTCGCTCGTTATCGCATGATCCTGTTGGTAAAATCCAAGCCAATAGGTTCCGGTGTACGCCTTAGGTCTCGTGTTCCATAATGGTATATTTCCAAGTTTGGCAACATCCAGTTTGTTCTCCCCGTAATAATAGCCCGACGTTGTAATAATGTAGATGCCGGCGGTCAAATGAGTCCGAATGGATTTCAAAAGTGATTCAAAATCATTTTTCTCCATAATTTCACTATAAGTGGAAGGGGCCCGGTTCCCGATCCCCTTGTGAGTCGGATCCAGCAAATAAGAATAGATGGTTTCCGCCGTCTGCTTCATCCGATTTAATGTTGAACTGGTCTGCTGCTCCAGCTGCGCTACGGCATTATCTCCGTATTTCCCGAACTGAGAGTTAATAACCCGAGTGGATTGATAATACGACAAACCGCCAAGCGAAAACAGCGGTATAAGCGTAACGATTAAAAATCTGAAAAGCAGCTTGGTTCGTATGCTCTGATAATCGCCGGAGAAGACCCGGCCGGAAAAAAACTTTTTAGTCCGCCTATGGTTCATGGTCACTCTCCCCACAGTCCTAATGTATATATCCATCTTTGCATGGTCTCTTCCACTTCCTTTACCATTACCGCCTCCGGTTTGTTAACGCTTTCATTATAAACGCGAAAAAAAAGGTTGTAACTAGGCGCCAACTGGAAAACAGGAAAAGCACCTCTCCTGCAAGGTGAAAAAACGCCTGCAGAAAAAGTGCATCCTTTATGGTCATATCGTATATTCATGTCCAAGAATTAAAAACACGCTTGAGGTCCAGGTGAAGGCTCTGTCCCGAAGCCCGGCTCCGGTCACAGCATCAAAATTTTCAGCCATGCCGCTGACGCTGAGCATACGGCAGAAACGATCTGAAACCTCTCTCGCGAGTTCCAAGTCACCAGCCGCAGCTGCACCTTCGACAAGTAGCATCGTGGATGGTGCCCAGATCGGACCTCGCCAGTAGCCGTCAGATTTATAATAACGGCTGTTTACACTCTCGGTTGCCCAGCCGTTATCTGTCAAGAACCGGCTCTCGTCCTTAAGTCCTTCTAGAAGGGCGGTTCGTATATGCTCCGGCAATCGACGGCCCAGTAAGATCGGCACGAACAGCAGCAGGCTGTCTCCTTCCGACACCTCATGGGTTCCTGAACGGCAGGCTATGAATCTGCCGTCTTTCCAAAAGTGTCTGATCATGTCCTCAAGCGTATCGTCAGCTTTCTGTCTCCACGCTTTGGACTCTTCCGACAGACCAAGCAATCCGGCGATTTCAGCCAGGATCTCCATCTGGAGAATTAAGAAGGAAGCAAGATCAGGACTTTCTACAGGGATACCGTTATTAAACGCCGTGCTGTTGTCCCACCCCGAATCATTGCCGTGGTTATATTGTGGAATTCCGTCGCCGTCACTATCCCGATAAGTGAACCACCACCGCGTCCATTTGGATAAGGGGCCGTAGATTTCGCGAAGCTGCGGCTCCTTTATAAAATCAGTCCGACGCATCATCCAGGACAAGGTCCAGCCATGAATCGGCGGTTTGTTGCAATTCCAAAGCTCGTATTTATCATTTATAAAGTCGGGAATCAAGCCGCTCTCATCCTGCCGGTCAAAAAATATCATGAATTGATCCCAGGCCAGTTCCGGGTTATGGCGGACAAGTGCCATCGCATTAAAACAGTTGTCCCAGCTCCATATGTTGGTCATCCAGTTTTTCGACATGTACATGGCTGGTCGGGTCAGGCAGCCTTCGGCTGGAACAAGGCAGGACCAGGTGATATAAGCTGCCAGTTCTCTGGCTTCCTGCCAGCGATCGGGTACGGTGAGGGCATTCTTCAGCCAGCCCGCATAATCCTGTTGGACCTTTTGGACGGCATCGTCAAAGGCTTCCCACTCGGTTCGGGGCTCCTTAACCGTAATAAACTCCTCCACGGCGAACTCTACTATATTGGTCCCGGCTTCCACGGTGAACTCCGCTGCAACGCGTGAACTTTTAATTTCATTCCATTCGACTTCCATATTCATTAGACCTGAAAGCCGAGTAAGCATAAAGCGGCAGCCATGCGTAAAGCTGTTCACTTCCCAGCTGTCTTGATCCGCTTCATAAGCATAATCATAAGCCGCCGGGAAGAAAGTAAGCCGTATACCGCATCCTTCCGAACGGAACCTTACGGTCCGAGAATCAGATATGCAAATTTCGGCATGCATATCCGAATCAGAACATATTAACCTGATGATTTCGGGTGAAGCCTGCGGTTCAAATGAAACCGGCTCGTTCTGCCGGCCGAGCAGCTCAATAAGAAATGCCTCGCCAAACTTGTCATCCCCTCCGCGGACAGAACGCAGGTAAAGCCCCTTTTCCCGGTCCTTTCCTGCAGGCAGGAGGGAAACCGCCAGAAAGGATTCTCTTCTGCTAAAAGGTACGATATTCAGATCAAAATTCATAAGCCGTCTCCTTCACTGAGGTATCGCTTTCATTGTAAGCCTTCTCATGAAGGATTAGGAACGGCATGATGTTTTATGGAAGAAGGAATATTGTTGTCAGCACCCTTACAGGAACGAAGGAGGTGTCATTTTGTCAGGCGGATGGTGGTCATTTGTTAGATTCGTGGTCTTGTGCCGAACAAGTTCCCGTCAAACTCCGGTTCCTTTTCGTATTTAATATATGTCACCGAGTGATTCTTGAAGGAATAGGCTAATGTATATGATGTGAAATGGAGCGAATATCATGACGACCTACTATGAACCGCCGGTTGAAATCCGGACACTCACCTACATGGCTCCTGGTACCATAATTCAGTACCCGCAGGTAACTGGGCTTGCCAACCGCCAAGCCGAGGAGAGGATTAACCGGACTATTATCCTTCAGATTCAAGAAATGCAGCGCATCCAGCAGGGTGTACAGACCGGTACGAACCCGGAAACAACCGGACATTTTGAGATCAAAACGAACGAACGAGGCATTCTCAGTCTTCTGCTGAGCAACTATACTTACTCTATACCGATGGCCCATGGTTACACAGTTGCCAAAGCGCTAACCTTCACTACTCAAACAGGTCAATCGTACAACCTGTCAGACTTGTTCCGTCCAGGGTCAAACCATTTGGCCCTCTTGACTGCTGAGGTTAACCGGCAGATCAAAGAACGGAACATTCCTACCTTAGAAGGAAATGTCGTTACCGTCCAACCTAGCCAGGATTTTTATCTGGCTGACAAATCGCTTGTTATCTTTTATCCACTCTATGCGATTACCCCTTACTATGTTGGAATTCCGATGTTCCCGATCTCGGTGTACTCCCTCCAGGGTATTGCTGCCGAGAACGGCCCGCTCATGATTTTGGCTGCCGATATTGTGTGATGAAAAAATAAACCAGACCTTTATCCCAGGTCTGGTTTATTGGAGTTATCGTTTATTTATTTCTTTTCACACCATAATTTTGCAAATATCGTTCGTGAACTCTACCGGGTCTGAAACCGGCAGACCTTCGATCAGCAGCGCCTGATTGTACAGCAGGTTAGTGTAGAGCGCCAATTTTTCCTGATCACCTTGATGGGCGTCTTTCAATGACTTGAACACCTCATGGTTCATGTTAATTTCCAGCACTTTATCCGCTTTAACGTCCTGTCCGTTCGGCATCGCCTTCAGGATCTTTTCCATCTCAATGGTTAGATCGCCTTCAGCAGTCAGACATACCGGATGGGATTTCAGACGTTTGGAAGCTCTGACACTCTTCACCTTGCCGCCCAAAATGCCGCTCATCGACTCAAACAACTCCTTGTTCTCGCCTTCTTCAGCTTCGCTTGGTTTATCATCCGCATCCGGCTCAATTCCAAGATCACCACTCGATACCGACTTAAATTCTTTTTCCTTATAAGCCATCAACATCTTGATCGCAAACTCATCCACGTCATCGGTGAAGTACAAAATTTCATACCCCTTATCAGCCACCATTTCGGTCTGCGGGAGCTTCTCAATCCGTTCAATGGATTCACCGGAAGCATAGTAAATGTATTTCTGATCCTCAGGCATTCTCGATACGTACTCGTCCAGGGTGACCAGTTTCTTCTCTTTGGAAGAGTGGAACAGCAACAGGTCCTGAAGCACATCTTTATGTTGGCCGTAGTCGTTATACACACCGAATTTCAGCTGTCTGCCAAATGCTTGATAAAATTTCTCGTAGTTCTCTCTTTCTTCTTTCAGCAGGCTTTGCAGAGCGCTTTTGATTTTGCTCTTGATGTTCTTAGCGATCATCGTCAGCTGACGGTCATGCTGCAGCATCTCTCTCGAGATGTTCAGTGACAGGTCTTCGGAGTCCACCATACCTTTGACAAAGCTGAAGTAGTCCGGAAGCAGGTCTCCACACTTGTCCATGATCAGAACGCCGTTGGAGTACAGCTCAAGCCCCTTCTCATATTCCTTCGTGTAATAATCGAATGGAGTGTTTTCCGGAATGAACATAATCGCATTGTATACAACGGCGCCGTCAGCTTTAATGTGAACATGCTTCAGCGGCTTATCAAAGCCATAGCGTTTCTCAGCATAGAAATTCTCGTAATCTTCATTTGTCAGCTCGTCCTTATTTTTGCGCCAGATCGGAACCATACTGTTGACGGTTTGCTCTTCAACGTACTCCTCGAATTCGTTCTCGGTGCCTTCTTTTGGCCGCTGCCCTTTAATATCCATCTTGATTGGATACCGGATAAAATCGGAGTATTTTTTAACGATAGCTTTTAGACGGTACTCCTCAAGATATTCATCGTACTGATCATCTTCCGTGTTCTCTTTAATCTTCAGAACGATCTCCGTACCTACGGAATCCTTCTCGCAAGGCTCGATCGTGTAACCCTCGGTTCCCGTAGATTCCCACTTGAACGCTTCATCGCTGCCCAATGCTTTACTTGTTACGGTCACTACATCCGCAACCATAAAGGCCGAATAGAATCCGACACCGAATTGGCCGATGATATTGTGGCCGTCCTTCGCTTCATTCTCACTCTTAAACGCAAGGGAACCACTCTTCGCGATAACCCCCAGATTGTTCTCCAAGTCTTCTTGGGTCATCCCGATTCCTGAATCGGTAAGCGTCAGCGTGCGGTTCTCTTTATCCGCCGTTACCTTGATATAATAGTCCTCTTTATTAAACACCAAATTATCGTCAGTGAGTGCTTTGTAGTAGATCTTGTCGATGGCGTCGCTTGCGTTAGAAATCAGTTCTCTGAGAAAAATTTCCCTCTGCGTATAGATGGAATTAATCATCATTTCCAGCAATCGTTTAGATTCCGCTTTGAATTCCTTTTTAGCCATGGATGAATCTCCCTTCAGACATTAATAATCTTTTTAGCACTCCCATGTCGAGAGTGCCAACACTTCTTTTATTTAACACGTTATATTTTTTAATGTCAATATGTTGAGGGGTGATTTGCTCCTCCCTTTTTTATTGCTTTTTAAATGCGAGCGGACTCACTGGACCTCTGTCAAGAAAGTGGACACAAAAATAGCGTGATTTTTTAGAAACTTCTTTCTTGTAAAATTGTTCTGCAAATCGAACTGGAGAAAGGTAACCCAGTGAACCATGGATTCGTTTTCGGTTATAAAAGAATTCAATGTACCGAAAAATTTCGTCATAGGCTTGTTGCCGTGTTTTAAACTTTTTACAGTAAATAAGTCTTTCTTTAACACGCTGTGAAACGACTCAATGCAGGCATTGTCATAACAATTCCCTTTGCGGCTCATACTCGCCTGCATATGGTAGGATTTCAGTTTGGCACGGTATTCATGGGAAGCATACTGGGTTCCACGTCAGAGTGATGGAGAAGTCCTTTTCCTGGTTTTTTGGCTTGATAAGCATCTTCGAGAGCACCTAGGACAAGATCTTTGGTCATACGGTTTTCTAAACGCCATCCTACAATTTCACGGGTACAAAGATCCAATACACTAGCTAAATAAAGTCGCCCTTGCCGACATGGGATGTAAGTGATATCTGTAACCCACACTTTATTAGGCTCACTAACGTGGAATTCCTGGTTCAAGATGTTGGGCCCAATGGGTTGATCATGGTTGGAATCCGTAGTCTGGACCCTGAACTTTTTAAACACACAGGAACGAAAATTCATTTCCTTCATGTATTTCCCAACAGTGCGCTCTTGTATGTCATAGCCCTCTTGTATAAGCAAATACGTGATCTTAGGGCTCCCGTAGCGACTCTCCGAATCATGATAATGGTATTCGATACGCTTTTTGATGTCAGCCTTTCTCAAGGCTTGATTGCTAGGGCTTGCTGTTCTCCATTTGTAGTAGCCGCTCCAGGAAACGTTCATCACAACGCACATCTTCTCCACTCGAAACTCGGAGTGATGATCTTCGATAAACTGGAACTTCAGTTCGGTTCCTTGCTGAAGATGTGCAGTGCTTTTTTTAGAATCGCCAGTTCCTCCTGAAGATCCTCAATCTTACGTTCTTTAAGTTTGTTGGCCTTTTCTTGTTCTTTCAGCTGTTGCTATAGCTCACGGACTTTTTCGGGCGCTGCAAGGGGCTCTTGGTCAAATTCCCGGTATTTTGCAATCCATTGATTTACCGTACTTTTTGGAATATTGAGCTCGACACAAACATCTGCTACAGACTTGGTCTGTTCCTGAATGTATTTCACCGTCTGTCTTTTGAATTCTTCATTGTAACGCTGCCGTTGTTCCCCCATCTAGGACACCTCTTTCTTCGTTAAGTATATTATCCCGTGTCTCTTAACGCTGTGTCCACTTTTTATTCTAGTTCTATTACAAACGTTATATGCTTGTTCATGGTGGAAGGGGGGGAACTGGCGAAGCCGAGCACAATGCAACTCACCTTTGTTCACCTAAATGCAATTTTTTAATTTTATGCTTCCCTGAATTATATTCCAGATAAACCGGTTGATCCTGTGAAAAAACCACCGGCCGCAAGGCGAACACTGAAATGGCTAACCAAAAATGAACAGAATCGTTTTCAACGTGAAGTTCGCAAAGGCCAGAGCAAGAGGGAATATGCGATAGTAATCATGTTGCTTAAGCTAGGGTTACGTGTTCATCAGAGGTAAAGGGTATGAGGATCATGAAGTTCCTGTTAATTCGGAAGCACGTTCAGCTTTAGAAAGCTATCTGAAGGACAATCCCTCAGATAGGCGATATGCATTCTCTTCCCAACACTCCGAAAAAATATCGGTAAGAGGTGTGCAGCATATTATCGAAAAATATCGTGATCGAACCCAGATTGAGCATCTTACCTGTCATTCTCTAAGACACACGTTTGGGCATGACCTTATAGTTGCCGATAATACCCTGCAAGACGTAGCCATCTTAATGGGGCATTTTAAAAAAGATGGTTCGCCTAATATTGAAATGACGATGATTTACACCACGCCCGGAGTCGAGGACTTAGAGGCTGCGGCGGAGTCGATCAGTTGGACGTAATTATTGAGAAGAAAGAGGGTATTTAATATGACGAAAAAATATTTAGGAAATGTGATTGTGACTGCTATTAGTCCAAGTGAATTCTACAATTGTTCAATTAAGCAAGGGGTATATGTAAATAAAGGATATTCAAATGAGTGGATTTTATCGGACTAAATTCCGGATGGTTGGTGGAGGAAACTGCTACGAGAAGACATATGGTATATGGATTGCCTTAAGTGAAGTGTTCGAAGTGGCATGGCCGTTCTTTTAAAATATCTTCGGCGTATTGAAATGTCTCATTAAATATCCAATCCAGATCATCACCGGTATCTATCCAAAAAGCAAAATACTCGAACTGGCAATAATCGCTCGCTCTGTATTGTCTGGAACAGCCATGAAGATCTTCTTTATTAAAGGTCTATTTTTATTGCGTGTGGGCTAATGCTATCGGCTAGAGAGATCCGGATGGATCGGAGGTCACTATAGGTAGAGCTTTCTGACTGACTGAGAGGCTGATTTCGTCCTAGAAAAGCTTGAAATACACTCATTCCTTTTCAATCCTATAACTGGTTCCATAACAACCTCCCAAAATAATATTACCGGCACTCCTACGATGGTTCCAAACCCATAGCTTCGCTTGTGATACGAGGTCTCTTTCCCTTTACCAGCTCAAACATGGTCATTGGGGGCAGTGGGAGAACAGCTTTGGCTACCGTCATCGTATAGCACCTAAAAAATAGGTCAACCAGAAGTTTCTGGCTGACCTAATAATGCGAAAAGACCCTTTAAGTTAACAGGATCTTTTTATTTTGAATACTTAGAGTTTGTGTTTACTCACTCTTTTCTTCCTTAATATAAATATCACCATATTCGACGATCATTTTTGTTTTGTCAGTAGTTTTCTCAACATCATAAACTACTTCGTCCGAATTATAATCTTCTTCAGACGTATCACTTTTTACAAATAACCCATCCTTTGTTTTAATGGCATCAGGATGATTAGAATCCTCAAGTAATACATCTGGTAATGGGTCGTTAATACCATCCTCAACTTTGTTTGAATGTTCATGGATATTAGCAATCCCTGCTTTGCTACCGACAACATTGCTTGCTAGAACGTTAGATGTTAATGCTCCCGATAATGCCATTGCACTGACTAATAGAACTGCTATTCCCATTGACTTTTTCTTCAAAACGAATCATTCCTTTCTTAAAAGCTTGTGTAACCGTTCCCTCTTATAGGAAGATCGACCTTATTAACAATAACCAAAAATATAGGATCGTTTGCTGTACCTTTAGGAACATCAGTAAAGTTAATAGTTGTATTTTTACCAGTGAGATTACCAACAACCTGAATTACAGAAGATTTTTTGGTGCCACTTTTGTTAGAAAATTGATAAGTTACTGTTGCCTCAATGCTAGAGCTATCAGTGGTTTGAACTAAGGTAAGGGGCACCTTTCCATAAGTGTTTAAGGGCAACGAACTTGAAGACCAAATATTATCATAAACTTTTGAAAACTCGTATGATATATTTCTACCATCAAAAGCTCTTGGAGAAATTACCTCATCGGTAGTATTCGACTGTGAAAGTGAACCAGATGTAAATAATTCATCGTTTGCTGAAGGTCCTAAATTCGTAACTATTGGCGACTCTGAATTAAATGTTTCTACTGATAAGTTATCAGCAGAGGCAACTGCGGAAACGGATAGCATAAGTGCTGTTGACAGAAAAGCTGCGGCGATTTTCTTATTCATAACTACATGTATTTTTTGTTTCAATAATAAGAACACCTAGAAATGGGAAAGGTTACGTTTTTTTGCTCTTTATCGATTAAATGGTCCCAAAGTACTAAAAAGAGATTACCAATAACGTAGTTGTATGAGTCATCAAAATTTCCTCCTGCTCTTAGCTCTAATATTATAGATGGGAGTAGCACTAAAGGTCACTCCACTGTTATTTCAGATCATTGTATGTATTCGTAGACCAATTGAGTAGAACGTGGCGATGAATTCCCATCACCCACGAAAAGCCCAATGGAACCGCGGAAGTTCACCGCCGTTCCATTGGGCTTTTTGCGCTATAAGGAACGATATTTCAGATCGTATGGATCATTGGAGCAATGTGGGTACCCGGCGGCATGGAAATAACTTAAAGATTTAAGGCGTAGATACTTTAAAAGAAATAGATCGGATTATTGGTCTGTTCCTGAATGTATTTCACCGTCTGTCTTTTGAATTCTTCATTGTAACGCTGCCGTTGTTCCCCCATCTAGGACACCTCTTTCTTCGTTAAGTATATTATCCCGTGTCTCTTAACGCTGTGTCCACTTTTTATTCTAGTTCTACTCAGTCCGTAACGATTGTAAAACTCGTCGATTGTAGCAAATAGCGGAATTCCAGTCCTAATGCGCTCCGCCCGGTGCTTACCGTGGAAAGCAGCGCATGTGATTCGTACACGTAGCGTCTTTACAACAGACTGGGGGTGTCCCAGGCCAATGGGCCTTTTGGACACCCCCAATAAATAACTGTTAAATTTAATTACCTTTATAGCATTCTTCTTCCCATCCTCATGATGGTCTCAAGTAATGATCTCCATTTCCCTCCGGATTTCCGCTCACCGCCTGTTGATGCAATAGTTTCATTGCGGGAAAGACGCACTTCCTGCAACAACCGACATTGTTCCAATTCCTGTAGGCGATCGTTCGCATACTGTTTAGCTAGATCTTCATTATTCATATACAAGGCTCACACCTCACCTCATTTCATTTATAGCGACAACATTCCTACATTACCAATGCCCACTAGCTCTTCTTCCATTCCTTTCACTCTAATCATGCCTGTATTGCTTCTAAGATAAGGGTGTAACACACCTTTCATTCTGTTATCTGCAACAATCACCTCGCCAAATAGGTCAAGAGACTGCAATGTGTCCTTCAGCACTTCCTCTGTCACATCGTCGTCTAAATTCAGTGTTCCATCAACAATGAAACTGATAGGATGCTCCATGGCCAAGAACTGCTCCTTCGACCACGTTTCCTCACCATCAACGAACACAAAAGCATGCTCATAACTTACAATTTCGGTATTTAGATCAGGGCAGCGCTCCCACACCAGATCCTCTACGTCTTCACTGCAAATAATAAATGAGGAGGACTGAATCTCCGCAATCGCATTGCTAAAGGCTTCCCGGGACACATCGGCTTCGATAAGAATAGGGTGTTTCGTGTAAAATTTTTGATTTTTAAAACGGCGGATGGAACGGGCATTAAGTCGAAGAGACTTAGTCAAATACTGATATCCCGCAGGAATGACTTGAACCAGCCCATTAACGGCCTGTATTTTATCGTAGAAATAAGAGGACTGCTCTTCATAAATAATCACCTTTCCATTAATCCGGAGACAATCCATTAGAGTTGAAAATTGTTCCATATCCAGATCCTTGTCGAACTGCAGCACTCCGTTTACAACCAAATGTATTGGTTCCCTGGCGGAAGCTAAGTAGGCGTTCGTCAGCTGGAACTTCCCCGATTCAAAGCGTGGTAAAAATTTATACGTATGAATTTCGACACTGGCTCCTCCTGCTTTAAGAAGTGATGCCGTAACAGCGCCAGCCAAATGCTGCGGAGTATAGACTTCTCCGTTCACAACCAGATGCAGCTGTCCTTTCTGGAATGTCTCCAATGTTACATGCTGATCGATCATAACCACACCGTTAACAAATACATTCTCTGTTTGTTCTAAGAGCTTGAAATATTCCTCATTGAGGTGCAGCGTGCCATTGTAGTAACGGTGACCCTTGGGTATTTCCAGCGTTTTGCCGATATTGCCCGCATTGTTCAAAAGTGTCAGCAGGTGAGCCGTCTCTGCCCGGTAAAGAACCATCCCAATGTTTCCAATCCGTTCAATGCTTTTTACGCTCTCCTCGGTTGCCTGTGTAAGATCCAACATCCCAACATTGCCAATCACTTTACTCATCTCATATCATCCTCCCAAAATTTCCTTAACCTCTTGATTGCAACTTGTAGTTTGTATCGAACTGTCGCTGCAGGAATTCCGAGCTGTTCCCCGATTTCCTGACTGGACATGCCAAGCCAGTAACGTTTAAACACGATATCACTCTGTGATTGCGGCAGGCGGCCGAGCCATTCTGTCATTTCTATACTGTGGCTTGGAGCAGGAAACACGGCCACATCTAGATCTTCTTCCCACGATACAAACCGCTTCTCCCGCCGGCTAATATCGATCATGCGATTTTTGATTACTCTGAAGAACCAGGCCTTTTGCTTGTGTACAGGCAGGTCTACCAGCTTTACTTCATTCATTGCCTTCATAAAGGCATCCTGCACCAGATCGTCCGCTTCAAACTCATGTTTCACAAGCGATCTGGCATAACGGTATACATCAGCCTTCAGATTTTCATAAAGATCACATACTTCCATTAGCCAACCTCTCAACTTTACGTTTTGTCTTTCCTGTTAATATAACGTTTGACGAAGACGAACTGATGGATTTATTTTTAAAAAATTTCACGTGTAAAGGTTATTGAGAAGAATGTTGTGATGCTGTGCAAAAAATAATGAGTAAAGTAAGAAATTCTTAAGAATCACGTATGAAATAAGTGAGTTTTAAGAACTAGAATAAATTCATCTTAACAGTGAGAGGAGAATTAAAGTGTTCCTAATACTATTGTTGCGGATGTTCTTTTGGTTTCGTTAAGGGTGCAATACTGTGGTAAATACCACTTCAAGTATTTTTCGATACATCTGATACACAAAATAAGTCTTATGGAGATAGAGTAAATGGGACAAAGAATTGAAAAGGCTATTGAGAACACACTTGAAAATTCTTCATCACAGCTTCATATGTTTAGTGTTGGTTTAGGAATTGTGCTTGTCATCTTAGGAATTGTCTTCTTTCTCACTAGCAAGCGTACAAAAGGAAACGGTGGGAAAAAAAATGCTGGTTTGATTTGTACAGCAATTGGTATCGTCACTATTGTGAATGGAATTGTTCAAATGTTCTTCTAGCGCAAAAAAAGAGGCCGTCCCAAAAATTTATACTTTTGGGACAGCCTCTTATACGAGTTTGTATCTTAAAGTGCCGGCAGGATCGCCTATTTCGCCAGCTTCACAACCGCCTGCAGTGCAGCACTAATCTCACGTTCCACAGCATCTGCAACAACGTTCGTGTTTGGATCGTACTCTGCCGCAAGATCCGCATCAGCAAAGCCGTCCATCGCCACAATCGCGCCAGCGCGAACGCCCCGGATCGCCGCAACAACATACAATGCCGCTATTTCCATCTCAACGCCGAGTGCTCCAGCCGCTTTGTATTTCTGATGAGGTACTTCCTCAACACCGTTGAAAAAAACATCCAGCGTGACCGTAATCCCCTTGCGAACTACACCTTCACCGATCGATAATGCGGATTCGTATAACGCCTCCGTAACTTCACTATCAGCTACCGCCGGGAAACCATCCGGCACAAGCTGACGGGTCAATCCGTCCGTCCGTACAGCAGCTGTACTGACCACAAGGCTCCCTGCAGGTATATCTGCACGGTAAGAGCCCGCCGTGCCGACACGGATCAGCGTTTTCACACCGGCTCGAATGAGCTCCTCGAAGCAAACAGCAGCGCCGGGTGAACCAACACCATGGCTTGTGACCGCGAGTTTCACACCTTCATACGTTCCGACAAATGTCCGGTATTCACGGCTGAACGCCAGCTCACGTACGTCTTTCAACTTGCGTGAAATAACCTCCGCACGCTTCGGGTCGCCGCAGACGACCGCATATTCAGGAATGTCTTCTGAGTTTACTTGCAATATTGGCATCAACATATTAATCATACTCCTTCCGTGTCCATTCATCTTCGGGTATTGGTAGTGCTTCTCCACTAAACCGCTGTTCCTCAAAAGGATCGGCTTCATTGTGGAAGCCATTCTGCTCCCAGAAACCCGGGCGGTCTTCCTTCATGAATTCAATCTTGCGCAGCCATTTGGCGCTCTTCCAAAAGTACCGGTGCGGCACGACTGTCCGCAGCGGCCATCCGTGCTTCTCCGTCAGCGGCTCACCGTTAAAGCGGTAAGCCATAAGCACATCATCCTTCATCAAGTCCTCCATCGGCACATTCGTATCATAATCTGGATCCGCATGGAACATGACGTATTTCGCTTCCGGCTTCACCTTCAGCAGTTTCAGGAAATCTCTGAACAAGATGCCCTCCCACCGTGTGTCGAACTTCGACCACCGGGTAACACAGTGAATATCACAATCAACCGTCACCGTCGGCAGCGCCATCAGCTCGTCATAGGTGAACGTCCGATTCTCTTCAACCTCTCCAAATACCTCAAGCGTCCACTCGGACAGGTCATAATGAGGCACTTCTCCTTCATGAAGAATCGGAAACTTCTCCGTCAGTGCTTGTCCAGGCGGCAGCTTGGCGCGCTGCTCCTCTGTAAGATTCGCGGCAGGCACCGGCTTCATTTTCTTCAGACGTTCCGCTTTTTTATGCATAGAATCCATCTCCTTCCGGCTTGGTCGATCCGTACGTCATGAATTTCTATTCAATGATGCTTGGGCGTGTACGTTCGTACGATCGCTATCTGGAGCTCGAACTTTGCTTTTGCGCATCTTTCAGATAACTCTTGTCTTTGAAGAAAAACATAACGGCAATCGTGACTACATACGGCAGCATTTGAGTGAAATGTGTCGGCAGCGCCAAACCTTGGAAACGGATGCTTACCGCCTCCATGAAACCGAACAGCAGGCTTGCTGCCGTAACGCCGAGCGGACCGGACTGTCCAAGCATGGTAGCCACCAGCGCGATAAATCCGCGCCCTTCGGTCATTCCTTCCGTAAACATCGTCAACTGGCCGAGAGACAGTTGCGCACCCGCCAGCGTACAAAGCACACCGCTTGTTAATACCGCCCCATATTGATAACGAGGCACTCGAATACCGATGCTGCTGGCAGCAAGCGGGTTTTCTCCAGAAGCAAGGAACCGGAACCCATTTTTCGTGCGGTAGAAGTAACACCACATCAAGCCAGCAATGACGAACGCCAAATACACCAGAGGTGTATGACCGGAAAGGATAGGACCAATGACAGGAATATCCTCAATGATTGGAATGTTCCATTTTGGAAGACCAACCATCTCCTTATCATAAAAAGCGCCCTTCACATCGAAAATCGCCCGCAGGCTAAAGGTGGTCAAGCCAGCTGCCAGCGCGTTCATCGCAATCCCGACAACAATGACGTTCGCTCTCAGATTGATCGCCAGGTAAGCAAAGACGAAGGAAAAGACCGATACGACCATAATCGCAAAGAGAATCGCCAATATGACGTTTCCGAAAAAATAGTTGCCTGCTACCGCTGCAAAAGCCCCCAGCAGCATAAAACCTTCCAAGCCGACATTAAACAATCCAACACGTGCGCACAAGGCTCCCCCAAGCGCTGCGAGCAAAATCGGAGTAAGAACACGGAGGGCCGTATTCAGCAGAGCAAGATCAAACAGCTGTTCCATGTGACTTATTCCCCTTTCTGCGCTTCAGGAAGCTGTATGTGAACCTCGCGGATATAAACAGGATAAGCACGGCTTGGATAATAGCGCCCACTTCGAGAGGTACCTCCGTGTTTCGTTCAACGCCCATTCCACCCGTCTGTAGTGCGGCCAAAAATATAGCTGATATCAGCGTGCCGATGGGATGCGATCCGGCGAGCAACGCCGCCATAATACCCGTCCATGCGTAGTCGGCCGTAGTCAGTGCGCCGTCAATATACCGGTACTGTGAGCCGAGAATTTCAACTGCGCCGCCTAACCCGGCAAGTCCGCCGCTGACAAACATCGCACCGATCATCATAGAACCCCGCTTAATGCCGCCGTACAAGGCAAACAGCGGATTGCCACCGAGCATACGGACTTCATACCCCGCGACGGAACGCTTCAACAACACATAAATGACCACGGCAGCGATCACCGCAAAAATAAATCCGATATGAAGTGGCATACCAGAGAACAGCTTCGGTAGCCACACCTGGTTCTCGAGCATCGCCGACTGTGCCATGGCTGCAGAGCCCGATGTGTCTTTCAGAGGGTAAGCAACGAGATAGCCTGCAAACAGATCTGCTACATAGTTCAGCAGCAACGTGGATATGAGCAGGTTAACCGCAAATCTTGCGTCAAAATAACCAGCCATTACCGACCATAAGCCGCCGGCAATAATACCCGCCAGCAAGGCCGCTACACACACAAGCCAGCCCGGCCCCGGCATGTACAATCCGACCAGTGCGGCCGCTAACGCGCCGAATATCATCTGTCCCGGAGAGCCGAGATTGAAAAATCCAGCCCGGAAGGCAAAAGCAGCACCCAAACCTACCAAAATAATAGGCGTAGCTCTAGACAGAGTATTCGTCAGAAAATAAAACCCGCCAAATGCCCCTTTCCACATTTCCGCATAAGTTTCCATGATGTCCCCGCCCGCGATGACAATAGCAATCGCTCCAGCGAGAAGGCCGACAATAACAGCCACAATCGGCTGAAGCAGCGGAGAAGCATATTTCATTAGTTTGTTCATTGAATACTTCCTCCTGCCATCAACAGACCTAGCTTTTCTTCCGTGGCTTCCTGCGCCGGCAGCTCGCCGGCGATCCGCCCTTCATACATGACCAGAACCCGGTCAGACAGCTTTAATATTTCCGTTAATTCGGACGATACAAGCAGGATACCTGTACCCTCATCCCGCCTTTTCAGAAGCTCGCCATGAATCGTCTCCATTGCACCGATATCGACGCCGCGTGTCGGCTCGGCTGCTATCAAAAATGGCGTCCCTTGCTCCAGCTCCCTCGCTACGATGAGTTTCTGCAGGTTCCCCCCCGATAAATACTGGGTGCTTGTCTCCAAGGAGCCCGTCTTAATCGAGAACTTGCTTACCCAACCGGACACCAGTGAGCGGATGTCTTTCAGTTTAAGAAACCCATTCTTCTGCAAACGGCGATGATGTCCCATCATTCCGGTATCTAGAACGGTCGCTTCCCGGTTCGCTCCCCATACATATCGGTCTTCCGGTATGTGGGCAAGACCGTGTTCACGTATTTTGCGAGTCGACATCCCCGTGACGTCAGTGTTTCCGAGCGTAATTCGTCCTTGATCCGGTTGCATGAGTCCTGAAATAACCTGCAGCAACTCCGATTGACCGTTGCCGGATATGCCAGCAATGCCGACAACTTCACCTGCCTGCACCGCCAGGTTGATCCCATCCAGCACCGGCTTTCCTTTGGTTCCGCGAATGGTCACGTCAGAAACATCGAGCACTTTATCACCGGGGTCCGCCGGTTTCTTCTTCAGCTCTGCAAGCTCTCGTCCGACCATCATGCGGGACAGCTGATTGGCATCCGTCTCGCCCTTCTCCACGGTTCCCGTAACAGCTCCATCACGAAGTACGGTTATTCGGTCAGCCACATCAAGCACTTCATTCAGCTTGTGGCTGATCAGGATAAAACTTTTCCCCTGTTTCGCGAGCAGTTTGATGGCCTGCAGCAGCTCCTGCACTTCCACCGGTGTAAGCACACCTGTCGGTTCGTCCAAAATAATAATTTCGGCGCCCTGATACAGCACCTTTAAAATTTCGACACGCTGCTGAATACCCGGAGCACTGCTGCCTGCAACAGCTCTCGGGTCTACTTTCATCCCGTATTGATCACAGAGCCCGTCCACGATTTTGACGGCCTGTTTCCGGTCGAACTTGGCTGAGGAACCCGGCTCGTTACCGATCACAATATTTTCAGCTATCGTAAAGGAAGGAAAGAGCATGAAGTGCTGGTGTACCATCCCGATACCGTGATGGATGGCATCTAACGGACTGGAGAAGGTAACTTCCTTACCGTTCAACCGGATGGAACCGGACGTTGGCTGCTCCATTCCGTACAATATCCGCATAAGCGTCGTTTTCCCCGCTCCGTTCTCGCCGACAATTGCATGGACCTCTCCGGCACGAAGTGAAAAATCGATGCCCCGGTTCGCGCTGAACTCACCATACTTCTTCGTTATTTTGTCCATTTGGAGTAGCATTGAAGTTCTTCCTTCCTTTCACTCATTAATGAAAGACCGACTGCCATAGACAGCCGGTCGAGGGTAGAGAACGAATTATTGTTCCAGAGCGTTCGTAACTTTGATCTTGCCAGCGATAATATCGTCGGCAATCGCTTTTACCTTGTCCACGGTCTCTTGTCCAATGAAGTCATTAAGCGGGGATTTACTCTCGTGAGTAACGTAAGTAAGACCTACACCGCCTTCTTTCAAGCCATAGTCACGAACATCATAGGAATAGTTGCCTTCGGCGAAGTCTTTAACCGTTTCATACACAACGGTGTCTGTGCTCTTCAATTGAGCCAGGACGACGTGTTCAGGATCCACACCGGTGTTATCTGTATCTTGTCCTGAAGTGTAGAAGCCTTTTTCTTTCGCAGCTTCAAATACTCCAAGGTCACCAACAGCAGACAATCCAGCAACAAAGTCAGCGCCTTTCGAGTTTTGCAGAAGTGCGAACTCTTTCGCTTTTGCCGGATCATTGAAGCTTCCGACATAGTTTACGAATATTTCGACATCCGGCCGAACCGATTTTGCGCCTTCTTCAAAGCCGGTAATATATTTGTGCATAATCGGAATGTCATTCGCAACGACATTGCCGATCTTGCCTGTTTTTGTTGCCAATCCCGCTGTTGCACCGAGCAGGTAAGCTGCTTCATGTTCGCGGAATACAACACTGCGTACGTTAGGCAGGTCAACAACCGTATCAATAATGGCAAACGGCACGTCCGGATTTTCTGGTGCAACCTTGTTCAGTGCATCCTCCATCTGGAAGGTCGTCGTAATAATCAGATCATATTTTTCCGCAACAGCTGTACGAAGGTTCTGTTCAATCGAGGCCGGATCGGTCGATTCGATTGTCTTCACCTCAACGCCGAATTCCGTTGCAGCTTTCTTCAAACCTTCATCCATTAATGCGAAGAACGGGTTTACGCCGATTTTCTCAGGAAGAACAAGTGCAATGCGTTTCTTATCTTTAGAATCGCCTTTATCACTGGCTGATGCATCGCTCTCGGAAGAGCTGTCCTTGCTGCCGCAACCTGCCAATAATCCGACGAACAACACCATTGTTAATAGAATTGACCATGATTTCTTCATTTCCTGCCCTTATCCTCCTCAGTTGTGCTTATCTTAGTATAGTTAATATCCTATGGTATGACGACGGATATGTCAAAGCAATTTTAGCGAATTGTATTTTTAATTGGAATAATATTACAAATTAAATTATAATATGGTCTTTTTACAGTACATTTTGATTAATTGAATCATCGAATGTTCGGAAATAGACAATGCTTTTATTTTAATCCCTTACATCAAATTGACATGTAAAATATCAAAAAAAGCACCTTACGGTGCTTTCAGATCATCCATATAAAATTATCTATCTTTTGCATAAACGTACAAATGCGAGCCCAGCTATTACTAAAGCAAGAGCCCCATATCCAGTACTCCACCAAAAATGAGCATTAAATGTATCGAAATTCTGGGCCAATACGTCACGCGCTAATTGAATAGAATGTACAAAAGGAAGCGCATTCGCTACTTTTTGAAACGTGTCCCCTAGCATACTTATATCCATCCACGCACCGCCTAAGAAAGACACAGCTGTAATAAAGATGGTACCAATACCTGAAATTTGTTTTTCTGTAAATAACGCACCTAACAATAACCCAAGGAAAATGGACATAAGTGCAATGGGAAGAAGCGTTAAAATGCTCAGCGAGATATCCATTAAGCTAGACGATAAACCAAGAAACTTCGCCAATACAAAACAAATTACGCCTTGCAGCAATGCCAGAGGAATTAACGGTAATGCATAACCAAATACATAATCCATCACTGTTAATGGTGAAGCAAATAATCTTGTTAAAAACGCACTTTGCTTATCCTTAGAAATTAATAGTGCCGAAAACATCGTTAAAAAGGCAAAGCTAAATACAATCAAACCCGGCGTTAAGTTTTCAACTTTAAATGTATCGAGAGGTGCGTTTTTTTCAATCGTTGTAAAGACGACTAAAAGAAGAAGTGGTAACGCAATGCCAAGAACAATAGAAAGCGGATCTCTAAAAATTTCTTTTCGATTTCTTCCTGCAAAATTAAGCATTCTCATATGGCCACCTCTTGATTGCAAATCGCTAAAAACGCCTCTTCAAACGACGTTGTATTTGTATTGTTTTTCATTTCTTCCGCTGTGCCAATGGATTTTACAGACCCCTTCTGTAAAATACAAATACGATCTGCAAGTGCTTCTGCTTCCTCTAAATAATGCGTTGTTAGGACAATCGTCATTTTTCCTTTTAATTTCGAAAGTGTTGCCCACAGTTCACGTCTTGAACGAACATCCAGCCCAAGTGTCGGTTCATCAAGGAACAAAATTTGAGGATTTGTAATAAGCCCCATCGCAATACTTAAACGTCGCTGCATACCGCCTGATAAAGCTTTTGCTTTATCTTTTTGTCGTTCCATCAGCCCGAATGTTTGAAGCATTTCCGTCGCTCTTTCTTTTGCTTCCTTTTTTGAGCTGCCATAAATGCCGGCGATTAACTCAAGGTTTTCTCGAATGGTTAAATTCGGTGCAACTGCTGTTTCCTGAGGGGAAATATTAATTTTTTGCTTCACAGCATCAGCGCCTTTGCGAATACTATCACCTAACACAAGAGCATCGCCAGCTGTAGGTGTTAATAGACAACAAAGCATACTGATTAATGTCGTTTTCCCAGCACCATTTTCTCCAAGCAAAGCAAAAAATTCGCCTTCCTCAATCGAGAAATCAAGGGAATTAACGACAGTGCGGTCTTTATATTGTTTCGTCAAATTATTTAATTTGATGGCTGCCAATTATTCTTCATCCTCCCGTATTTCTTGTGCTTTTAAAATGTCTTGCGCAAATTTAAACATCAGCTCATTTTTCACGATCGCAATGCCTTGCTTCTCATCTCCTAGTAGGAGTAATGAATCACCCGGTTTAATGTCAAAAACGTCTCTTGCTTCTTTTGGAATTACGATCTGCCCTTTTTCTCCTACTTTTACTGTTCCGAAAATATATTTTCCATCTGGTCCTTTCATTCCACTTACCTCCTATAATTCATTTAAGTATGACTGGTTATACTTTTCATACCAATTATACATCATATGTTAAAAAAATCCATCCAAAATTATACAAAAATAATAAGAAAAAAGACTGCTTACAAACCTCGATTTTTCATCGAGTTTGTCTACAGTCTAGAAGCATCTTCCGGTACCTTTTTATGATCCGAACGATCGAATCCATTTATACCGGTTCACTTTGACAATAGCTACAAAGCATTTCAGAATCTGATCTGATTTCAGACAAATAAACGTAATTAGTGGTGACAGATTAAATACAAAGGCACAGAGGAATGAGGACGGAAGCACGATGAGCCACATAAAAATAAAGTCATTGTACAGCACAAACTTGGTGTCCCCGCCACTACGCACAATGCCGGTCAGTGCCGGCATCTGATAAGCGGTTCCAACCACGGTAATGGACATTACCGTCATAAACTGCAGTGCGAGCTCCTTAGCTTCGCCGGATATCGAGTATAACCCTAACACGTGATCCTTTAGAATGAACAATACGGCCCCTGTACACAAACCCAAGAAAAGATACAGAATCTGAAGCGTTTTGGCATATGCTTTGATCTTATCGGCAAAGCCTTCCCCAATCGTTTTGCCGATCAGAACGGCTGTTGCACTAGCCGAAGCATAAATCACAACGCTCACCAGCTGGAATATAGTAGTTGCAATACTGTTAGCTGCGATTGCAGCCTCACCCATATGTCCGAGAATAGCGGTTTGCGCCCCCATGGCGAGCCCCCAGATCGTATTGGATAACAATATAGGTGATCCGACTTTGATGTACTGCTTGAACAAGCTCAGATCGATGCGGAAGAAATCCTTCAGCTTCAATAAAATTTTGCGGTCGTATTTCTTGATGTACACACAGACAATAGCTGTTTCAATCATTCTCGCTATTAGTGTTGCTATGGCAGAACCTCTAACTCCGAGCTCTGGAAAGCCGAAATGGCCGTAAATCAGTACATAGTTCAACCCCACATTAATAATCAGCGTGGACAAGGATACGATAAAGCCGATTTTGACTGTCTCTACACTGCGCAGGGAGGCAAGCAGAATGCTTGTAATGGCAAAAAACACATACGAAAAGCATATGATCTGCAAATATTTTACTCCCTCGTTGATGACACTCTCCCCACTGGTAAATATCGAAAGTGTGGCGTGAGGGAAGAAAAACACAATGGCCCACAATACTACACTTAACACAACGGCCATCCGCATCCCGATGCTTGCAACTTTTTTAATAGCCCCGATGTCTTTAGCGCCCCAATATCTTGACGCCATAATGACAAGCCCCTCGCCCGCGCCCATAACCAACATGTGGAGCAGGAATTGAATCTGGTTCGCGAGCGCCACGCCGGAAAGTGCAGATTCGCTGTATCCACCCAGCATAACGTTGTCGGACAGGTTTACCCCGAGGGAAATAATGTTCTGCAGCCCGATGATCAGAGTTAGCCAGAAGAAACTCTTGTAAAAATGCTTCTCTCGCACAAATAAACTCACGATAAGAATACCTTCTTTGTCATTTAATTATGTACCCTTATCCAATATATACTAACACTCTAAAATAATCAGTACACCTTATGTTTATATTGGTAGTTACCTGAAACCGTATCTGTTGGCTATAGTTAAAGAGGGGAGGCTTCCCATTAGAATGGAAGCCTCCCCTTTTGTCCTGAAAAATATGATATGTCTTACTCCGGTATGGAGTACCGCAATGTAAACTACTCTATTGGAATACCCTTCTCTATCCGTTCCTCAACAGACATGTTCTGAATGTCCTCCATGCTGTAGAAAACTTCATCGTCCTCGAGCTGAATGAAATCGGGCACCTGCAACAAATCCGTCTCCTCGGTCGTGAATGAATCTAAGGCAATACTGTATCCAGGGAAGAAATTCGTTATCGGATTGACGGGAGTAGAGGAATTGTCTATTTGGCAAGCACCTGAACATTTTCTTGTCTCAAAATGAAGATGAACGCCAGTGGCATCTCCCGTCTGGCCCATGTAACCGACGGTGTTTCCTTTACTCACCTTTTGATTGAGAGTTACAGAAGGTTCTTGTTTCATGTGAGCGTATCTGGATTGATAATTCGTATTGTTGATTGCATGATGAATGTAGACGACCCAACCATAACTTGTTGACCAACCTGATCTTGACACGGTACCGTCATAGAAGGCGACAATCTTATTGCCGGCTACGCCAGCAGTCTTAGCCCCAATGTCAATTCCATTGTGACTGCTGCTGAAACCTTGTGTAATCCTTGTTGAATCAGGTACGGGCCAGTTGTAATCATTGGCTGCAGAAGCAACTGTGGAGAGAGAGGCAATACATAAAGCAAGTACCGACAACAACGTTACTAATTTCTTCATACTCTATCATCTCCTTTTTATGGTAAATACACCATAAGTTTATCATATATTATAAATTTGTAAATATATAATATAATTGGAATACAGATTTTTTTTGATAGAGTTCAGCAAACGATTATCTATTATCCTTTCACCTACCATCTGTAATTCTTCTCTATCATTTCCCTGCATCTGCGCGCTCAACTAAAGCTCGCACACCATCTTGTAATTCCCGGGCTCCGCCCGGAAACCGATCAGATCACGGTTAATTCGCAGCATGGGGGCATTCATAGAGTCGTTGTGTGTTCTCAAATAGGGGACTCCGAATGCACGGGCCGTTTGCACGCCGAGCATCTTTAAGGCAAGTGCAATACGGCGGCCGCGGTATTCCGGAAGCACGCCGGTGTATTCGTGATACATCGCTTGTGTCTGCTCGTTCTGCAGCAACGTGACAACGCCGATGTAGCGATCGCCATCCTTGGCGATATGGATCCATTCCTGGCGCGCACCGGCTTGCCCGATGCTCCATTTTTTCCATTCTTCAAACCAGGGAAAGTCGCCAGCATAGCCTGGTATATCCGGATGAGTGACCTTATACACCTCATAGAGCTTTCTTTCACTCGCTTCCCCCGGCTCATCCGCCAGCGTAACGAACCGGATTCCGGCTCGTTCTGCCTCGTTGATCGCATCATACAGATTACCGCCATCAAACGATGCCAGGTCCAGAACGGATTCGAACGTGTGGCGTTCCTTTACGTAGCCGCGACGTTCCGCAAAAGCTACCGAACGATCATCTGTCTCTCTCAAAAAGCTGATTAAACGCGAGGCTTTGACCTCTGCAGCCCACTGAAGAAGCGTATCGTGCAAGGCTCTTCCTATCCCGTTCCCACGGCTTTCCGGATGAACGACATTGGTCTGGATTAATGTTCCGGGATCCGTCCATGGAGCCCGCCATGCGATCGCGTAGGCAACAACTTGACCAAACTCGTCTTCCGCCACCCATTGAGGACGGTCCCATCCCATAAGCTCGCCCTTTTCATTGTAATCCAGCTTCCCCGGAGGAATTTGGTCCTCCTCTGCCTTCAAGCGTTCCGCTGTCGTCGGTTCCGACCAGATCCAATTCAACAGCTGCGCAACCGCCGCAAAATCATCCGGCTGCCGCATCCTTCGAATAACAAACTTTGTCATGCTTCTAATCTACCACCTTATTTAGAATAAGATTCCATAGACATTATCCCATATCTCAAAATCCATTTCATGGTAAATAAAACTTTTGATACAAATGAAGGTGTTCAATCCGATGCTGGTTGGTCTTATGATAACGGTAAAACATGCTATATTATCACTGGACGAACTACACCAGAACAATTAGTAAGAACTGGGCTTCATTGTGATAGGCAAACGTGGCGACAAGCTCCCATTCCAATTCATATGCTGGCAAAAAGAGAGGTGGGGCTCTTTCCCATGACCTATAAGAGCAGCTCAATTAAGAGCAAGTGGAAGAAAACGAAATGGCTTCTGGAAGAATCCCATTTACAGCAATATGTGCCGGCAACAGTTACCTTCAGCAAAAGCAACCTGTCGTCCATGCTCTCTTCCTATTCCACTGTTTATTTCAAACCGACAAGCGGCTCCGGCGGGCATAATATTGTCCGAATCAAAAAAAAGGACGGGGGGTATCAGACCCAGTATAATACCGTCAAGACTACTTACACGACGCAAGATAAACTCTATAAAGGATTGAAACGGTTTGCGGGGAAGAAAGATTTTCTGCTGCAAAAAGGAATCCGTCTAGCCAAAAGCAACGGAAAACCATTCGATATTCGTGTCATGGTTCAAAAGACGAACAAAGGCTCTTGGGTAAGCACCGGGTTGTTTACGAAAGTCGGAAAGCCAAACAAGGTCGCTACGAATTACAATCAAGGCGGAACCGTTGAATATTTTAATAAAACGATGGCCCGTTCAGAATTTAACAGCATCTCCATACAACAGATAGAACACAAACTGAAGCAACTCGGTGTTTCTGTGGGGCATAACTTTGATCGGCATTACAAGGGCTTTAAGGAGCTGGGGCTGGACGTCGCTCTGGATCAAAGCGGAAAACCATGGATACTAGAAGTGAATACACGGCCTCAATTTTACCCGCTTAAAGCTTTGAAAGACAAAAGCCTATATCATCGGATTGTTTCTTATGGCAAACAGTATGGGAGAACAAAATAGATTGCATAACGAAGGGGGTGTCCCAAGGTCTGTTGACCTGGGTCCCCCCCGTTGTACTCAACCGATGATCAGGTTCCCGGTGCTGTGCTGGACCGATGCTCCTTCAGCTGGGAGCGACGAACGGTTCACCTTCTCTTCGATGCAAGACGTCAGAAGGAAATAGTTCCCCTTCGCAACACTTCCCTCCGAAGCGGCGTATTGACCTCCCTTGAAATGAGCTCCCACTGCCTTGAAGTTCAGCTTGCCATCGGTCATCTGAAAATGCAGTGTACGGGCGTCATCCGCCAGACTCTGGCAGCTGCCGTAGTGCAGCGTAAAGGTTCCGCCTGCGGCTTCATGCTTAACATATGCGTTCTCGCCGCTTGTCCCTTTGAATACCGCTCCACCGTCTACAGTCAGACACTGGTCCATCCTACCTGTCCTGATATGGTCCCAAGCTCCTGTGAAGACCAAGCTGCAGTTGTCTAATCCTCCGCCGCTGATCATCACTTCCTTGCTTCCGACACGCACAATACCTGTCGATGCTGAAGTCCCTCTAAACCAGGTGTCCCGGATAGTCAGCCTGTTGATACTTCCGATATTGACATCCTCCACCGAAGTAAACTCACAGTTGGAAATCAACAGATCGCTAGACACCGGAGTTACACCTACCGCCTCACTCCGAATCGGTCTGGCAATTTCATACCCCTTCAACATGCCAAAGGAACAACTCTCGATGGCGTTCGGACGCTTGGAACGTACCGAGCTTTGCGATAAAGTAATCATATTCTCAGCCGTACAGCCCCGGATTTGCAGGCCGTCAACGTTAGCCCAGATCGAACCGGAATTACTGAGACCTGGCTTGTTGATAGCGTAGCAGTCCTCCAGCGTAAGATCCGTCAGCTTTTTATGAGCTACGATCCGTGTTGCGATGTGCTTCTTAACTGTGACCCGTTTGGCACTGTCGCCCCAATGTGTGCCGCTGTTGGCGAACGACAGCAGACCGGAGTTGCCGATATACGTCAGATCATGTTCGAACTGGCCGTGTGTTACGAACGGACCATAATCATCTCCGTCGCCGTGGCAGTTCTCGACCAGACAATAAGCGGCGCACGTAAAATCATTCAAGTGACGGGCATTACTCGTATTGCAGTTCCGAACGTTACCGTACAGCACATTCAACTGCTGGGTTAAGTACCCTGTTCCACCCCAGTCCCGTTCCTCCGGATTGATCAGCTCGCAGCTTTCTGTTACATAGTGGGAGCAATAGCGCCGCTGAACGACCGGCCAAAATACTTTGGTCGCCCGAATTCCAGATACGTCACATTCAACAGCAAACTCATAAGCGACCGGGTTGGAGCCGATCTGATCCCATGTTTCGAACGGCCTTTGACTCGTTGATTCTGTCGGAGGAACAGGCACACCGACAAATTCCATGTTGCGCACGCTGCATTGGTAAACAGGATTCATTTTCGTATATGTAATGGTACGTCCTGCTTCAAGGCTCCAGCCGAGCTTGTAATTGATCCGTATATGAGTGCCATCGATGATCTCCGTCACCTTCACCATATAATCCAGCTCACGTTGGGCTTTGCCGCCACTCTGGGGTGACACTTGGGCAATCCACCAATCCTCTACTGTAAAGGCGGAGGAGTTCTGCACCTGCAGTACATCACTACCCTCCGGAATGTCGGCACTTAACGTAACACTGCTTGCCGTACCCGCAGCTTGTCCCTGAAAAAACATCACGGCACCAAACGGATTATCCCGTGTATTCAGCTCGATTCCATCCGTCGACACCCGGTGTCCGCCAAAATCCAGTTCGATCCCGCTGCGGTGAAACACATGCCGTCTTACGAAATTCAAAGGCGTATGCGCCTCAACCCTGTGGATGGAAAGATCGTTCACCATCGCTGCCAGTGCATCATCCGCATTGCTCTGTGCACCGAATATACCGAACCAGCGGAAGTCGGCCACTCCGTTATGAGCGGTTTCCCAGCGGCCTGATCCGACGCCTTTGGCTGCATGAACCGTTCCACCGTTGTTCTCTTTATTACTGTCTGCCGCCCAGCGGACCCATTTCCCCCCACCGTCCCCGGCCTTATGGTAGCCTGCGACATATACAATAGAGTCTGCTTTAAGCCGTTTAGGATTGATCGCTAACAACGCTTTTACATCAGACACAAATTCAACTTTGGTCTGTCCTCCTTGGGACTCTGCGCTCTGAGACTGTGACTGTGACTGTGCCTCGTCGGCAAAAGTCAGCTTGGAACCCAGGACGCTTCCAACAACGACTGCTCCTGCGGCGCCCAACACCTGAAGTGCTTTACGTCTGCTTACAGCTGAACTAGAATTTGAACTGCAGTCTTCATGATTCATGGGTAACCTCCTTCAGTTGAATAGACTCTATGCGTATAGATCCTATGATCAATCTTTATCTTGCGAGTTCGGCGGCTCTGAAATGATTTTGGCAGCTCCCGCATTGTCGTTCCAACGGCACGGCCCAGCTCCGGCAGCTTCTTGGGACCGAATAGCAAAAGACCCAACACGACCAGAAGCACAATACCGGTCACTCCAATAGTCGGCATAATGTTATTTCCCTCCCATTCTTCACATTCTCATTACTAACTTAGTGCTCCTACCGCGCATGAATGGATGCGCTTTCAAATTAACGTTCAGCCTCCTTTGATTCACGGTTAGTTCACGAAGCAATGCTTGCAGATCGATGGAAACACTTGTTCACCATTACTGATGTACGCTGATGTACACTAATTATAAAAACAGCATAATTTTTTTGTCAACATAAAAAAAACACACCACGCGAAACTCCAAAAGCGCGGTGTGGCGTTGCATGACAGCGATTGACCACATCAAATCTTCGATTTACTTGTTATCCGAATAATAACTTTCCAACTTGGCATATAGCTCCTTCTCGTCGATGATGTCTGACCAGAATTCCTTCAGGCTGCTGCTGAATTGCTTCATCGAGTGAATGGATAAGCCAAGCTGATTGTGATACATAAAGCTCGGGAACAGTTCCCGATACATAAAATAACGCGATGGGCGGTTAATGTCCACGGTAGCCGCTTCTTCTGCAATCATCTTCCTGGACGGGATACTGATCGTCTTCTCCCTGATGATAGCCTGCGCTGCAGCTGACGCCAGAAATTCCGCAAATGTCCGGGCTGCCTCCTTCTCTTTCGATCTGCGGTTTATCGCAACCCCAATCGATACAAGTAGCGTTTTTTGCTCACCACCACAGTTCATCAAAGGTACAGGTGAAATATCGTACGACAGACTCTGTTCCTTAAATGCGTTCAGACTGAAGTAAGTCGTCAAAATGATGGATACCCGCTCCTGCATAAACAGCGAGATGGAGTCATCTTCGCTACTTCCTGAGAAGTATTTAGGAAAAATCGTATGATCATTCACAATATCACTGAGCTTCCTTAGACTGTAAGCCAGCCCCGGAGCATCATTCCTCTTACGCCCCGTATTTCCGTTTAGCTCATCCAAGCTATTAACAGATACACCTTCCGCACTTTCCATCAGACCACTGTGCAGCAGAAATACTGGATACCTGTTCAAGGCAGCAGGAACAAAATAAATAGAGTGCCTTCCGCTATACTTCGTAAGCTTACGGGCCGTATCCAGCAGATCTTCCCAGGTCCACGAGCTGTCAGGTTCCTGCAGCTTCGCTTCTTGAAAATGCTCCTTGTTGTAACATAAGACGACCGGCGAGAATGACACGGCCCTTGCATACAACTGTCCTTCATGCCGAAACGCCTCGCTGGCGATCCGGTATATTCCATCGTCCGGCTCAAGCGGCTCCAGCAGCGGCAATCCGGTTCCGGTCTCACACATTTCTTGAAACTGCCAGTTATTAAACGACACGACATCCAGCAGCCCGCTTGAGAGCATTTCGCCGGCAGAAGTCACATGTTCGAAAAAATCAAGCGGGATAGCCCGGACATGAATAGCCGGATGCAGTCGGTGGAATTCCTCCAGCAGTTGATCCATCACGATATCTTCTGACAAGGAAGGATTGCAGCCGAAGTTTACGATTACCGGCTTCTGCTCCTTCGAGACCATGCTCCCAACCCGGTCGATTTTCACGATGAGTTCTTCTTCCACTAGAAGTTCCAGCCCTTTGCGGACTGTTTTATTGCTTATCTTAAACTGCTTGGCCAACGCGCTTTCCGAAGGCAGAAACGCCCCCGGCTTTTTTATACCATTTATTATCTCTGAACGGAGTGAATGGACCATTCGATCCAGCTTCTCCTGAAAAGACAGCTTGTCTGATTCCTCATTCATGTACAAAACTCCCAATAATATGAATAAAGTTACATCACAAATTATATTCTGGTGGAAGGAGATAGGATTGTCAAATACTTAGCAGCCTCTCTTCTATTTAGCTGATCTGGCACATTTTTTAATCGCCATACCGTACCTTTTTGTGCTAATGTCTATTAAGCGTGCATTTTATTTTGACAGAAAGGAAAGGTTCAGAACATTCATGAGTGAATTAGGACAAGAACTAAATACAAGAAACAAGACGGAAACCGTTATACGCACTAAACCAAGTACAAGCCGACTATGGATGATCCTGATCCTGGGCGCGCTGTCCGCTTTTGGACCCCTTTCGCTGGACATGTATTTGCCTTCCTTGCCGGAATTGGCCAGATCCATGCATACGACAACGTCGCTTACGCAGCTCAGCCTGACCTCTTGCCTCATTGGCCTCGCTGTGGGACAGCTTCTGGCAGGTCCACTTAGTGATGTACGGGGAAGACGCATTCCGCTGATCATCGGAATGGTTGTCTATGGGGTTGCATCTCTACTGTGTGCTTTTAGCACATCCATTGAAATGTTAATTGCCCTTCGCTTTATTCAAGGCATTGCCGGTTCGGCGGGCATTGTTATATCAAGAGCTATTGTACGGGATATGTATTCCGGATCCGAGCTCACCAAATTTTTCTCTATGCTTATGCTGGTGAATGGAGCAGCGCCCATTCTTTCTCCAATTATCGGAGGACAGCTGCTTAAATTCACCTCTTGGCGCGGTGTGTTCATCGTATTGACCTTTATTGGGGTGGCTATGCTTCTTGCGGTACTCTTTGGATTGCCGGAGACATTAAGCAGAGAAAAACGCTCCAAGGGCGGGATTTCCAACACGTTATCCACATTTGGAACTCTATTTCGTGATCCAGGATTTGTAGGACTGGCTCTATGCCAAGGCTTTGTTTCTGCAGCGATGTTTGCTTATATTTCAGGCTCTCCTTTCGTACTTCAGGACATTTTTGGGGTGTCCCCTCAGTCCTTCGGACTTATATTTGCCGCCAATGGGATCGGCATTATCATAGCCGGTCAAATCACAGGCCGCCTTGCAGGCCGGGTCAGTGAACGAACATTGTTCCGCTCAGGCATCACGTTGGCAACGATCGGCGGCTTTGTTCTGCTGTTGACCATTGTGAGCGGAGCAGGGCTTGCCTTTATACTGCCGCCACTCTTTATCGTCGTTTCCTGTGTCGGTATTGTCGGTACAGCCGGCGCATCATTGGCACTGCAAAATTACGGGCATGCGGCAGGGAGCGCCTCTGCACTGCTAGGATTGCTATCTTATATTTTGGGCGCTTTGGTCATGCCACTTGTAGGAATTATGGGCAATGGGACAGCGGTTCCGATGGGTATCGTCATAGCTGGTGCTGATGTAGGAGCTGTGCTGTGCTATTTACTGCTGGTGCGGAGACCCGAGAGGAAGGCAGCTGCATCATCCGTTGGATGAGTATAGAACGTACTAATAAAGAATGGATAGAGCATCAGCTCAGAACTGATAGCTTTATCCATTCTTTTTTTAATTTAAAAGGCTTAGACAAAGCTTTAGACTGAACCCAGAAATTGAAACAGCGGCTTTAGACAATCGTTAGAATCCTCGGGCAACCTCGCGCGCTTGTTGAATCGCCTTTTCTTTTATCGCAGGCTCTTGCTCGGGTTTCGCGGCCATTCCCTCAACAGATATCATCTCAAAGGTAGGAACTCCAACGAATTCCATAATGACCTTCAAGTGGCGGTGACCCATTTCTAAGTCTGCATCATCTGAGCCTGGTGACAAGAAACTTCCGCTAGCTTGAATATGAACGGCTTTTTTATCACTCAGCAAGCCCACTCGGCCGATATCCGGTAAATATTTAAAAGTCTTATCCACTATGCAAATGCAGTCAATGTATGACTTCATAACGGGTGGATACGAATAATTCCAAATCGGAGTAACAAATACATATTTATCTGCGGCAACAAATTGATCAACCAACTCATTAATACGGCTTAGTTTCATTATCTCCGCTTCAGTCAATTGTTCAAATGCAATACCAGCTTTCAGTTTGCCCCAACCGCTAAAAACATCTATATCAAGTTGTGGTATATCCATTTTATACAGATCAAGATGGATAACTTCATCATTCGGATTTGCAGATCGATAAGTCTGTACAAACTCTTTACCTACTAACATGCTGTATGATTTTTCATGATCGTGTGGATTTGCCGTAATATATAATACTGTTGCCATAATCGTAATACCCACTTTCACTTTTCTGAAAAGCGATAATATTGGAGGGGGATAAACTCTACCTCTAATCCCCTTCCATTACTGACCGCAATATTCGTTACAATTATTTGCTCGCAGAAACTGTTACAATCTGTCTGGTAGAAACGTTAAGTCGATTCCAGAGGTTGGCCGTGGCGATCCCGGCGATCAGGGTCGCTAGTGCCAGCACATCGAAGTGTCGGGCTGCCTCGTTAAAGATTTCATCCGGCACTGGGTCTACTCGGTCATTGAGTCGGGTAACAGCTTCACTGAGCGCAAGAGCAGCACGCTCGGTATCATTGAAGTATTGCGTTTCACGCCATGCCGATACGGCCAGTAGACGCTCTGTAGATTCACCTGCCGCCAAGGCATTACGCGAATGAAGTTCGACGCATACACTATCCCCATTGATTTGGCTTGCCCGAAGATACGCAAGAAAGAGCGTACGGCTCGGAATACCTGTTTTCTCTGCGGATGTAAATAAGGCTTTGCCCAGGGCTTGTAAGGCTTGAGTCGCATCGGGTACGATCATAGCAGGACTATCCATTCTTGATTGCATGTTAAGCACTCCTTTAATTTTGATTAGAACCGATTTTGGCTCCTTACTATGCTGACGGATCGCCCACGGGATTTGTGACAAAATTCTCTTGAGAAGCGAAAAACCAACAAATGACCGGCTTTTTGTCACATTGTTTAGATTTCATCCGTCAGTATTTATAGAGGCTTTTTTATTTTTGTGCGAGGGAGTTTGAATGATGAGTGAACAGGTTTGGTTGGCAAATATATTCGAAGCACACCGGAAGCACCTTCAGGCAGTAGCTTATCGAATGCTTGGATCATTGAACGAAGCGGAGGACGCGGTACAGGAGTCTTGGTTACGTCTTAGTCGTGCGGATGCAAGAGGCATTGAGAATATGGGAGGATGGTTGACCACCGTTGTTTCACGGGTTTGTCTCGACATGTTACGATCGCGAAAATCTAGGCGTGAAGAATCGATAGAAGCTCAATTGCCCGATGCTTTCACAAGCCAAGAGAATATAATTGACCCCGAACAAGAAGCCATATTGGCTGATTCTGTCGGTATTGCACTGCTAGTCGTGCTCGGTAATTTGAATCCTGCGGAACGCATCACGTTCGTGCTACACGATGTTTTCGCCATGCCCTTCAATGAAATTGCTCCTATTGTAGGTAAGTCGGAGGTCGCTACAAGACAACTTGCGAGTAGGGCACGCCACCGGGTTCGCGGGGCGAAACCAATGCAGGAAGTCGACCTAGCTCTCCAACGCGACGTCGTTCAAGCTTTTCTTGCTGCAACGCATGCAGGCGATTTCGATACTCTAGTAGCTGCACTCGATCCGCACGTTATTCTTCGTGACGATCGTCAAACAGGATCTTCAAGAGTAACGCGAGGAGCGGCTGCTCTAGCGAAACAAGTTTCGGGACGTGCACAGAAAGCAGCACAGCTAGCCCACGTTAACGGAACAGTAGGAATCATTGTGGCTCCTCAAGGAAGATTGCTATATGTACTTAAATTTACTATAAGTCACGGAAAGATTACCGAAGTCGACTTGATCTCCGATCCTGAGCGCATAAGTCAGCTTGATCTGACGGTATTGAACGATTGAACACAGTTGTGCCACAGTATACAAATAATGCCTAGCATTACATTATCCAGCCAGTTAGCTTAATGCCCCCAGTTAATCTGTTTTAACACAAAGTCACGAGAAAAGGGAGAATTACGATAATTCTCCCTGGATGACTCGTTTGACCATATGATCGTCAATGATCAAACATGATGTGTTAAGTAATGTTGTATGTTATACAACACTGGAGAAACAGAATACCTGAATCTATTGATATTGTTGTAGATTCTACAACAATCCCTCCTGGAAAGTGGTAAATAAAAGATTCCCTATCCCAATTATTGTATTTTATGCAACAATACGTGCTTCACCGCTAGATACCAAAATAAAGTTGCACTTTATACAACACTCACTGAATCCTGTTAGGCGATATAAGTACACATTCCACTTGTAAGGAGTTATTTCATGTACTGATGTACCTTAAATCATATGGACTGTTACAATTGCCAAACACTATGCTGTAAAATGATTAATTCTCCGCTCAATCTTCTACGATATTCCACTCGAACCATCTTCCATGGCCCTCCGTTGCTCCAATCGTGTGATTATACGTTTTTCCATTGAGTACATAATCCAAATGAAGATCGCCATCATTCATATTATTGTAGAGGTGGGCAATGTCTCTTCTGTTGCCAATCTCTTGTATCGTCTCCGTCAACCTTTTCTTAGCTTCCTTGGGAATCTGGTTGGCTACATGAGTATGGAAAACACAGATCAACGAGTCTGTAGATATTTGGTCACTTAATTGTGTGAGCAGAGCGACTCCATCCCCTTCAATCAGCTGTATAGGTGTTTCTTGTACACATTGAGATGCTCTCGTGAATAATTCACGTCTTTCATGATGCTCCGGCCATATTAACGCCTGCAACCACTGCTTGTCTTCTGGATTGGATACGTCATTAACGTGCAAATCTACTCCAATTCTGGCTGACACTGGCGGAGCTGTATCCGTCAGCAGCGGGGTTGAACCGCCCTTGATCTCGGAAGTAATATGAACTGCAGCACGCGGATTTCCGTAGGTTATTCCCGTACCATAGGAGTAACTGAATTGGTCCCATAGCAGCTGTAAGCCTGAGCTCGTTCCGATCTCGATCAAGGCCAGCGGCTTTTTCACCTTGTCGTAGATATAACAAAATGATGGATATAAATAAGCGCAGCGCCGTACCTCATTGGTCTGTACCAGCTTGTGTTCCAGGATCGGGATAATCTCTTCTCTGTGGGCAAGGCAGAAGTCTTTAAAATGAGTAAATACACCCTCGGTTTCCGGTTGGTTCACGAGACTGGGGTAGAAATTTTTGAGGTTGTGCTCTTTTCCGTTCAACAACAGGAAGTGGACCGCACCAAAAAACAGGTTCGGCATCGGCTGCCCTTTTTGTGCATAGGAGCTTAGTTCCAGCAGCTCTGCATCTTCGGCGATGTGGAGGGATAAATGCTCGTACAGCGGACTAGATTGGCATTCTGCTGCGAATTGAATAAACCGTTTAGATAATTGATTTTTATCCATGATAATTCGTATCCTCCTTGGATGTAAGATTGTGAGAGCTTGGTGTCCCTTGATGAAAGAACATTTGCCATACGTCATTCACACGCTTCCAGATGGAACTTCGCAGCGTATGTACCATTCTTGTTTCATCGAATAAACGATATGTAGTTAACACCACATCCTCCGACAAAGGATGGATTTCAAAATCATGAAGCGTCATGTTTCGAACACCTATTCCACCTTCTCCGATACAATCCTGTTTATAAAATATGTTCCCTGAACTTCCGAACTCAAAAAAATCATCTGCCAGCCGTTTTGAAAGCTCTTCTGGAGAGGTACGAACATCCGGTTTCAGCAATTCTTCCTCCAGTTGAAGCAAATTCTCTTTTAAAGAGATATTGTCCACTTCCCAGCATCCTCTCCACATATTATGGGCTTGAGCCTGTCCTATGTCCGATTTTTCACCTCGATTTTCTACCTTACTAATCTCAATATGCGTGACTTCTTCTCCATCAGTGAATCCATTCCCTGCTTACTCCTTACTCAATATAAGAAAAACATCTATCGATGCACCTCAAAGAAGACAGACCGCTCTCAGCGGAAGTTTTTCTTGCGAGATAAGGATGCATGCACTTTACTCAACTGTTTTTACTTTCTTATCTCTTAGGAAAAAAAAGATGACTCCTGATCATATCAGAAGCCATCTCTTACACTCACTACTTGAGAATCTCTTCAATCCGGCCCACGATTTCTTCACTCAGCTCTACACCGGACGCTTTCGCATTCTCCGTCACCTGTTCCGGACGGCTGGCGCCTACAAGCGCGCTGGCGACATTGGAATTACGCAAAATCCAGGCAAGGGCCAGATTGCCAACGGATAAATCAAGTTCACCTGCAATCTTCTCTAGCTCATACACTTTGGCAATCTTCTCTTCTGTAATGCCTTTACGCACCCATTCCAGCTTCGCAGCACGGCTGTCTTCCGGAATATCGGAAGCCGATGTGTACTTCCCTGTCAGTAAGCCTTGGGCAAGCGGTGAGAACACAACCTGACCGACCCCGGAGCGCTCGCTGAGCGGCATCACTTCTTTTTCAATATAACGCTCAAACATGTTGTAATGCGGCTGATTCACGACAATACGGTCCAGTAGATAACGGTCGGCCACACTCATCGCTTCAGCGATCTGGGAGGCCTGCCACTCACTGACACCCACATAGAGCACCTTGCCCTGACGAACAAGATCATCCAGTGCACGCAGCGTTTCATCGAGTGGTGTTTCCGGATCATGACGGTGGCAATAGAAAATGTCGACATAATCGTGACCCAGACGTTTTAAGCTGGCGTGAGCCTGTTCCATAATGTGCTTGCGCGACAGTCCACGGTCATTCGGACCATCTCCCATCGGCCAAAATACTTTCGTTGCCAGCACATACGATTCGCGCGGATACGCTTTCAACGTTTCACCGACCAGCACTTCAGCCGCACCTTTCTCATACACATTCGCTGTATCAAAAAAATTAATGCCGAGATCATAAGCGGTCTCAATCGCATGGACAGCATTCTCCCGCTCTACATAACCGCCGTAAGTAAGCCAGCTTCCCAAGCTAATCTCACTTACCTTCAGGCCACTGCGGCCAAGTCTCCGATATTTCATGTCACATTCCTCCTAAAAGTAATGGTCTTGATTTCTGTATCTGTTATGAACATTTACCACTGTTCGATTAAAATGTTACGATTCCCGTTCCCACTTCATCACGTACTCCGATTCCGACGTTTCTGGATCTACCGATTCTTCAACAATATAAAAGCCATTTCTCTTATAAAATTGGGTGGCACTTTCGTTCTTCTGATATACGTTCAAATGGAGTGAGTCACGTTCTTTCTTGATATGATTCAGTAGCCTTCCTCCGTATCCCCGGTTCTGCGCATTAACGTCAATAAATAAGGCGGCTATGTACTGTTCTACTAGTGAAACAAATCCAATGATGGTGTCGTTATCTTCATCTTCATGCTCCAACACGAATGTTGTTGAGGAAGGAAGATACAGGCTTGCCATCGCTTCTTTTTGCGCTTCCCAGTATCCAGAGTCAATAAAGGGATGCGATCTTAATGAGCCCTCTAGCCAAATATCAACAGCCCTCTCCGTATCGGAATTCTGAAATAATCGTATATTCATATGTTTGTACCCGGCAGCGTTGATCTGCCTTTTCCTCTCGACTGATTGTTAGGTATTAGACCTACCATTAACCCCAAACTCCTAATATGATGACTCCTATAGTAATTAAGATAGATGTAAGTATACGCCTTGTACCTTGTTGTTCCTTCAAAATAAATATTCCCATGATCGTCCCGAAAACGGTTCCGATCTCCCTTATTGGCGCAAGCTGTGATACTGGAGCCAGAGATAAAGAAAACAAAAACAATAAGTACCCTGCAGGTGCGATTAACCCGCCCAGTAAGATGATCTTCCAGTTCGTACTTAGTTCCTTTCTCATTCCTTTGGAATGGAAAGCCGCCCAAGACAGAGCCAACAGACTACTTACATTCGCCGCTTCATTTAACACGACTGCCGGAACGTAGTTTAGAGCTATTTTATCTACGACGATGTAGCTCGCTATACAAATCCCCACAGCCAATGCCATCAGCGGTGCCTTTAATGAAGATTCATGACGACTGATTTTTATGTTACTTAACAGCGCAATGCCTACGACAATCGTTATAACACCTATCCATCCTGCTGTGGATAATTGTTCGTTAAGTAAAGTTACTCCAAGTAATGGCACTAATAATGGGCTGGTTCCCCTCATAATTGGATATACCTGTGAAAGGTCACCTACCGAATAAGTAGCTGCGAGTAAAATCATATACAGTCCGTGCAGGAGTATCGATGCAAGTACAATCCACCCTCCTGTACTACTGAACTGGATGGCATCCCATTCCATCATCGTCTTACGGCAGAAAGATGAGGATAGCTACCAGTTGGCAAAACCAGAGGAACACGTTTTTGTTTATACTTTTTTTCGTAAACATGTTCCAGACGGAATGCAGAAACCCCGAACCAAGTACGAGCAATATAGCTACACTAAACATGGTATCAGCATCAAACCTTTCCATTTCAACGAACGCAGGCATGATTATATACTAACGCAAAAAGACACGAAACAACCATCCCGTGCCTTTCATCAAATCCGCTAAGTTAACTCAAACGCTCAACTCAGCTTCATATTTATGCTCATTATTTATTGGCATGTTCCTTGGTCGCTGTGTCCAGCATGGATTTCCAGTCTGCAAAATCCGTTTCCCTTGCAACATGACGGTCGAACAGTTCATCAGGGATGTTATTGATATCTTCCTGTGTCTGCACTTGAAAGTTGCCTTTCTCTACAAACGCTCCAAAGCTATTAAAGCTGGAATGCTTGCTCATAAACGTCTCATTAAAAAGATCGTCCAGCGATACATGATTCGGATCGTCCTGAATCGTTCTTTGTCCCTGTAAATCCAACAGCAGTTCGTCAAAAGACATCGGTTTGTGTTTCCTCAAATTACCACTCCTAAATCTATTTTATCGATTCCAGCCTACCCCTTACATTGCCTCTTCGTCAAGTTATTTGAGCATATGGAATCAGCCTATCCTTAAGTTTATACATATCAGACTGCCTATATGTCCAATCTGTCCAATTTGTCTCCATCCATCTTGGAGCTTTCTGCACTGTCCTGATTTTTAGTATTTTTGCTCTTATACGGTTTGGGGGCGCTCTTGGATCTGTTGGCACTGGCCTGCCACCGGTTCCAGCCCTTTTTGCCTGTTCCCCTGCCTGTTCCGCCCTTACCCTTAGCTTTACTCACATAATCACTCCGTTATATTGTAACTTTATTGTTAATTACTATTAACGGGTATACCCACATAAATACGCAATTATCATTTTTTCCAGTATACCAGCTAAATCTGTAATTGTCTGATTTGAATTTAATTTATGGAAGAAAAAAGGCGGCTCCCCCTTCTGAGGAACCACCTACCGTGTTATACCCCTTTTTGCTGGCTTGTCCGAAGTGACGCCCATTTGTCTTCTAGCCACTTGTCGAATTCTTCGCCCTTGTCACCTTCGTACGTATCGTACACATCAATTCTCATCTTTTTCAATTTCTCTTTGAACTCTTCATAGCTATGTCCAACCGGAAGGCTTTTCTTGATTCGGACGAGCATTTTCGTAAGTCCCTTAACCAATTCTTCTTGTCTTCTTGGAGGCATCTGAACATCTTCGCCCGCTTCTTTCAGCTGTTGATACGCAGCCTCTTGCACTTTATAGACCGGATCGTTCATCATGCGATGCTTCAGCACATCCAGGGCCTGCGGATTGTCGATCTTGCCCAATTCTTCGACCGCTCTCAGCCGTTCCCGCCAGTCTGCTGTTCGGTTGGCTGCCGCTTTTAGTTCCTTATAGCCGTTTTCATTTGATTCGACCTGTACTTGTTCTTCCGTATTCAAAACACTTCATTCCCTTCGTTAATAGCTCTGCGAAATATCTTATATGACCCGGGATTCCGGCTCAATCCTTTACCGATCATTATGAATACAAGCATGATGAAATATACAACATTACCGGGGAGAAGTACAGGATATTCTATACTTTTTTGCTTTGGCCCGATTATTTGACAATCGATAGGCGTAACATATAAAATCAAAATTGTTTACTGGTAAACCATTTTCTAAGATAATCAATACAAATACGTTTGAAAGAAGGCGCTGTCGTAATGAACCACAATCTTACAAAACACGAAATATATCATAATTACTTGCATTTTTTACATCTCAACGAACAGAAAGCAGATCGTGATATACAGATGTTTTATAAACAGGCCGCGCAAGAGGAACTGCCGTATCTGCCTACAAATATGACAAGTCTGCATGTTATTGCGTGTATTGGCGAACATCAACCCATCAATAATATTGCCATTGCCAAAAAGATGAATCTATCGAAAGCGAATATTACGAAAATCAGCACGAAGCTGATAAAGGAAGGCCTTATTACCCGCTTTCAATCCCCTGATAACAAGAAAGAAATATATTTTGAGTTAACGTCCAAAGGGCATTCCTTATTCGAATTACATGAAAAAATTCATAAGCAAAAAGAAAAAGAATTCTATGCGTTTATCGATACATTTTCGCAATCGGAACAAAAAGTGATCCTGAAATTTTTGCAGGATATGACCCACGAATAACAGAGAATTGAAACTCTTGTTATGGATCTTCATTTAATTTTGAAATCAAGATGGGATGGTTATGATGAATCGCTTGAAATCAAACTCTTATTTTATCCTATATTTGGTATGTATCAGTGCTTTTATCGCTTCTTTGAATCAAAACATCTATTCTCCGATCATCCCTTTGATTAGGGATTCTTTCCATGTTTCCGTAACCATGGTAAACCTGTCGGTATCCATTTTCATCTTTCTTACAGCCGTGATGCAAATTATCTTTGGAGCGCTCCTTGATTTTAAAGGAACCCGGTTCGTTCTTATTTCCAGTATCCTGCTAACGGTTGCCGCCAGCATTGCTTGTGCCATTACAAGAAATTTCACCGTATTTTTTATTTCGAGGATATTGCAAGCGGTTGGGACGGCGGCGATCCCGCTTATTGCGGCAACGACAATCGGTCGGCTATTCCAAGGAAATCAACGGGGAAGCGCGATGGGAACTTATCAGATGTTATTATCCGTCGCTCCGGCAGCCGCACCCGTACTAGGCGGCTTCATCGGCGAGCGGTATGGTTATCCCGGCGTGTTCTGGTTTCTTGTAGGAGTTTCCGTCATTTTGCTGCTTATCAATTGGTTGTTCTTCCCTGAAGACGATATCGATTGCAATCAGGCTGTAAGCCTAAAAACTCTGGCGCTTCACTACACATCCATATTTAAAAATAAAGTCGGAAGCTCCGTTCTGCTTTTAAGTTTTTGCATATTCTTTCTCTATTTTTCGATTATGGTGTATTTGCCCGTTTTGTTAGCGGATCACTATCATTTGAGTTTAAAAATCGTAGGACTTCTTTATTTGCCCATGGCTTTAAGTTTAATCCTCGGAAGTATCGCATTTAAGTTTCTCCAAGCTAAAATTTCGTTCAGAAAGTTATTAGCATTTGGAAACATATTGGCGTCTTCCAGCATCCTTTTATTTGCCGTGGCTCACTTGTATACTTTAGCGGGCACGTCTGTCATTTTGGCTCTTCATGGGATAGCTGTAGGCATGCTGACCCCTCTATTTGCCACTAGAATAACGAATGAATTTGAGCATAACCGTGGAAGCGCGGTAGGGATGTTTAACTTCATCAGATATATGGGAATGGCTGGGGGGCCGGTGCTGTCCGGGCTGTTATTAAATGTTGCTCCCTCTGCGCTTGTATTTGGAGCGTTTGGCATATTGTTTGCTCTATTAAGCTATATCATGTTCATAAGGATTAAATGATCGAGCAGACACTGCCGTAGTAACAATGTAAGGGCAAAATACTCGGGGACTGTCCTGTTTATAGCGCAAAAAAGGGAGCAGTCACCGAACGCCCCCATCGTAAACCTCTTCATTCGTTCAAACTATCAGTCCATCCGTCACCATGGCTCCCTAAAGCCCTGGTGGTTCGGATTACTGAACCCATTGCATCGTACGGAACTTACGCCGGAAACGCATGAATGTCATCCTTTAATTTTTGCAGTCAAAATATTTACTTTTTATCCACATGCAGCAGGGACACACTTTTGATCGAGAACGTATCTTTAATCTTTTCCCCAGAGATGACATTAAGTGTGATCAGGCTGGCGATCTTAGAGGGATCCGGCTTGGAAAGCATGCGCCACACCTCGGGATCAGGGAGCGCTTCATACAGCTTATTATCATCGTATTCTTTCCGCTCTTGAAGAACAATCTTCGCTTTGTAGCTCCCAGCGTCCAGTTCGGATATGCCCTGCTCCTTACAATGGTCAATGATCTCACTCCGTAATTCAGTTAATTCCTGCTCTATCTCTTTCTGCTTTTGCTTTAGTTGATAATATCGCTTTAATTTACTGTCCATATTGCTCACGCTCCTCTTCATATCATATGTATGCAAAAGAGTGTGAATATAGGATTCGGCAGTCGCATGATTTTTGCGGTCTGGGGCACACTGAAACGGTATTTTAAGTACCCATTCGGGAGGCTTCGTCTATGAACCGGTTTGAGAAGGAAGAACGAGCGGAATATACAGATCTATCTACTGTCGAATCCCAACGCAACGACCTGATTCCCGAGGAATTTCCCGAAGGGCCATATGGGGCTGATCTGCGGAGTGAATCATTAGGCAAAAGCAGTCCGTGGCGCAAGGATCAACGGCCGCCCAATCCCTTTGATTATGAGGACCGTAATCTGCATATGGGCATCAAGCGGGATTTTCCCGGTGCGGACGAAACAATCCAGGCTGATCCAGGGCAAGAAAAAACTAAGTAAGGCACACGTAACCAACCGTCATTCTTTGGCCTTGACCAGCACGCTTCAGAGGGTAAAAAAACATCGGCGTCCTGTAAGGGAATGCCGATGTTTTTTGGCTTTGATCTACTTACCGCTGCAACGCATTGAGGATGTCATCCTTCAACCCCGGGAATGTGATCATTCTCTTATCTCTTTCATATAAGGAAAAATAAGGTGAAGGGCTGCTTTGCTCGTAATATCAAGTAGAAGAAACTTAGGTAACTCGAGTTATCCAGTATCGGAATGTTTTGTAGATGGGTAATGGAGATTGAAATATTTATTGGATATTAGATATTTTGATATTGTTATAGAAATCTATGACATCAGCATTGTTAGGCAGGCCGGCCACTTGTCCATCTCCTAATTCAAGAATAATCCATGGACCATTTTCAATTTTTGCAATATCCATTGTAAAAAAGCGGCTATTAATTTTTTTTGCAACCTCTATAAAGGATGATAGATCTGGCTTGAGTTCTCCATAAATCCCCTCGTCCCAATACTCAAGTGTTATTATGGGCTTACCATCCAAAAAGAAAATCCTAAATTCTTTAGACAGAGGAGATCCACTTTGTGGATGATATGATAAAAATTCTAAATTTAAAAACTCCTTAAACACTAGTCCTTCATTCAAATCGTCACTTTGTAATTCTAAAAACTTTTCAACTACTTGTAATAGTTTATTGCTATTTGATGCATCGGGAATAAAGCAAGCTTCATCCCAATCATGTTTACGGGATTTTACGTAGTCTTTTAGAATTATCGGTGATTGTCCAAATATCTTAACTAAATCTAAAACTCTTTCAAATGAGACTTCTATTTCTGATTTGTGTAACCAAACAGTTAAAGGAGTAATTTTTTTAATTACCTCATATGAATTGGGTGTATAGTGGCAGAAATTATATTCCTCGACATTATTTATTAATTCAACATTTTTATCTTTTAAATTTTTGTAAAGTTGAAGATATATTTCTCCTGCCATCATCCATCCGCGAAATATGGCTTGTTCTTTTTGTTCTTGAATTGATATTTGTTGAGTTGCCCTCGTCATGTTATTAGACGTTAGATCTTCAAAACTTATTAAACTTACATTAAACCCCAACTTTTTCGAAGTCTCATACTCCTTCTCATAATATGAATCTACTTTTTTAGGGTTAAAAGGATCTGAGCAATATATAATCCTCATTTCAGCCTCCTGATTTACACAACATGAAATACAAAAAAAATACTGCCTTGTAGCAATTTTAAGACTAACCTTTACGACATATAAAAAGTTTCTTCAGGAAAATATCCATCTATGTCGCATTTCACCAAACGTTTTGCTGCATACTTTAAGTAATGATTAGACCATGAATCATCCAAATCAGGTACGGGGCTTAGACTGGAAAAAGCTTTTGTCTTTTTATTAAAATTAATTTTCCCCAACTGATTTTTATTCGGACCAAAAAAGTAAATTACGTCACTCTCATCTTCTTTATCCTTAATTAAAAGTAAATGAGTACTCACGATACTATAACCTCCTTGTTTATGGTTTCCATCTTCGTTCAATAATATTGTTTAGTTTTTCAGTAGTCATTATTATGTCATGGGCACTTCCCGCATCCCATTTATTTATTCCTACTAATTTCTTTTCAAATATCTCATGGTTTAATAAAACAATATCATTCTCAGTAAACGTCCCCTTCTCCAACCTTTTCCATGCTTCTGCCATATCATAATCGGGATCAAACTTTCCTTTAGATCCGTCTCGTAAAATTTGCTCGTTATAAAAAACATGATTTTTTATCTCCTGAATACGATGCTCTTTCCAACCAGTATTTTTTGCTATAGATGACACATCAGTTGTACTAGACCTTATTTCAGTATACATCTGTGTTGCTATTTTTTCCTGTCGTATAAATTCTTCATAACTTAAATCCTGACCGCCAGTTTGTGCAGGTTTACTCGTCCCCGAGCTCGAATGCTCATCATCTCTACCCGAATCATGCTTCACCCCATGCCTATTCTTAACTCCAACTCTTCGGAGTGCAACTCCTCCTAAAAAAAGAGCGCCCTTCTCGCCCAAATACCCTGACATGCCCATTTGATTGATTTTATCTTGTTCTGCATTCCATTTTTCATCAAACTGTTCTCGGGTATCGCCAACATCAAAGACCATTTTGGTACCCCACACCGTCGTATCGATGATCTCTTCGACCGTTCCGATCGTTGCATCGTATGCCATCTGCCCACCGGTTCCAATCGGATCCTCAATCAGTGCCTCTGCAGTACCTGTTATTGAATCGGCTAAAATCTTCGCTCCAAACTGTACACCCTTCCAAAGTTCCTCAGCGTGATCCCCCCATGTTTTAGGCTTGTCTTCTACCACTCCTGAGCCTGATCCTGATGCTGGAATGACTGGAGCCATACATCTTGGATCTAATTCACCGGTCTCGTTATCTACCGCTAAAAATTTATAAGCGATGTCTTTCAATTCCTGACTAATCACCCGCATATGCTCAATCGTCAGTTTCATCTCGCTACGCGCTCCCTGGAAATCTGCAAAAAAACGCTGTCTCGTCGCTCCGTCCCAGGTAAACATCATCATTGAGATTTGTGTATTCAATGTGTTTTTTGTCATTTCTAGGTGATCCGAAGCTCTTGCAAATTGATCCGACACGGCCAACAACACCGTTGGGGGAACAAGTATCTTGGACATAGATCAACCTCTCCATCATTAGCCAATATCTTATTTTACATGTTTACTAATAGATGGAAAAGGTTCCTGGGTCCTTCACTTCTCACTATATTCATGTTAACAGAAGGCATCAGAAATCAAAAACGTTGCCTTATGGGTCCCTCTTCCTATCGGAGTTTGAGTAACTTATGTAGATCATTCCAGGAACGAGAAAAAACCCACTTAGGCGCATGCCTCAGAAGTGAGTTATTTCGTTATTATTTCTCATTCAATCTCCTTACATTCAAATTCAAGATATAGTTGTACTTGCTTGCATGCTTCAATTCATCCGTTAAAATTTCAAACACCATATCCCGGAAATAATTATTTGGCATACCCGCTTGTATATTACGGTAACGTTCTACTGCCGCAAGCTCTCCAAACAACGCTCTTCGAATTCCTTCAACGTAAGAACTTGGTTTTTCGAAACTTATTTCTGTTGGAGCTGTAATCGTCTTACCCGTAAGATCCTGATAAATACTGCGAAACATTTGATTATGCTTTCGTTCATCATTACGAATACTTTGGATAATCTCTTTTTCTTCTTGGGAAGGTGCCACTGATATCAAATAATCGTAAAACAATTCGTCCTCTCTTTCACCCGATACAGCCTGTTCAATAAGAATCAGAGCTTCCTCCGGCGATTTATAGAAAGTTGGCTCTTTCCTCATATTTCTACAATAATAAATCGGTGAATCATTCATCGACTTCGATCGTGGTCTCGTTTATAAAGAAAAGCGACAACCCATTAAGGGAGTCGCATTATTTCAACGCATGATCTGCTAGCCCTCTAACTCTTTTTCTTCAAAAGATGAATATACCATTTCAATCCGGCGTTATGGTTAAACAAGCTCACCTTGTCTACTACATCAAACAGTCCGCACTGCTCCATCTCTTCGATTTTATATTCTACCATTGCATAGTCCGGATCCAGGGTGTTTTTGTGAGAGTATAAGGAAGATATGATCACGCCATCCGTAGTCAGGTAACGTGAGTAATCAAACAGCTTGCTGGGCGTATTCGGTACGTATTGCAATGATTCATTAAAAATGATGACATCGTATTGCTTTGTAGGAACATATTGATTAATGTCCCCACTATGGAAAATGCGCTTAGATGTTTTACTCGACGCTATTTTAATAGCTTCCTCCGAGAGGTCCACACCTGTATAGACATCCTTCTCGCTGTCCAAAAGCATATCGTACAATATACCGGTGCCACACCCCATATCTAAAATGCCCTCATCTGCAACAAACTTTCTTATGTACCCGTAGACAATTGAATATCTGGCATATTCCGTGATATCCGATAAATAACTCCACATATTAGATTTGTACTCTTCATCCCATTGCTGTTGACTGCTCTCGATATAATCCTGAATTTTCGCATTTTCCATTTTCGATTCCTCCCACAATTTAATGAATGTACGGCAAAGAAAGAATTAAGAGGAAATAACATGGTGTTTTTCTTCTTTATAATAGTGTTGCAGTTATTTTATGTCAATAAATTTCCAGCATATAGGGAAAAGCCGATCGAATGCCAGACCCTTGGTCTTAGATTCGATCGGCTTGCCTTATACATTTAAACCATTATTCAGTTACATAATTCAATAATCGATATAGGAATACGGCTGCTTCAGCACGAGTGGTGTTATTGCGTGGATGGATCATATGTCCATCACCTTGAATCAGACCCTGCTCAATCATGCCCGCAATACTGTCTGCCGCATAACCGGATATGCTGTTTGCATCCTTAAAACCATCAAGCGCTGCCGGATCTCCCGCGATCTCTGTTGCTTTTGCCACCTTCAACGCCCGAGCAGCTATTACCATCATATCTTGTCGTGTTATTTTTGCTTTCGGTTCTAATCGCTCCCCATCAACACCGGTAACGATGTTCAGCTGCTTCGCGATGGATACAGCATCGAAATAATAATCCTGTGGTTTAACATCTGTAAATGTATCACTTGCTTCCGCCTTTAAATCAAGTGCTCTGACGAGCATCAGAATAAAATCTGCTCTGCCCACTTGCTCACCAGGGCTGAATATCCCATCCGATGTTCCCTTCACAATCCCCAATGCAGTTAATTGATCAATGGCTTCCTTAGCCCATAAATGATTGCCAAGATCCGTAAATTGGGATACAGGTTGATCATAATATACCGCATATGTGCCTGTATGGTCCGTTTGGAAGCGGATGAGCTTGTCGGAAGCTGAATATATCGCTCCCTTCATAGCTGATGCTACACCTTGATCGTTAATCGACAATATACCGATTCTAGTCCCGATCTCTTTGCCAGCAACTAAATACGGAACAGTGACGGTAATTGGAGCCTTTTCATTTTTCCACTGAATCAGCTTGCCATCCAGCATGGCCTCCAAATGAATAATAGGTCTGTTACCTATTTGAACTTGTGCTTCTGAGCTTATTGTTTTTCCATCCCGATCACCAATAACAAAACGAAGCTGCTTGCCAAGCCCTTCTGATTTTGTCAGCATCTGTCCGGAAAGGACAATTGATGCTTTCGGTGTGATCACTTCAATAAGCAGATTAGGATACTCGGACAAGAATATTGCAGGAAGATCCAGCGCATAGTTCGCTGCCTCCCCATTTTTCTTAATCTCTATACTTAATTTCTGCTTACCTGCTTGATCAGCCTTTGCCTGAGCTAACGCCTTTCGTACTTCCTGCTCACTCAAAACACCAATTGCCGTTTTTCCATCGGAATCGAGCTTGGAGCTCAATACTGTTTTTACAGAACCATCCGGTTGGCGCTGGAATCCATCTGGAGTTGGAGAAGGAGTTCCACCACCGCTATTACCTCCACTATTACCACCACCATTTCCTCCGCCGCCTCCATTGTTGCCTTCGTTGCCATTGCCTTCGCCAGGGTTTCCTTTCTTATATTCAAAAGTAACTTTTTCAGGCACACTCATCTCGTCTGTTGACAGATACGCTTCGTAGGTTCCCTCTATTCCAGTCTTAAGCGTAAATGCAAATTGGAAGCTTCCGGCTTCTGTACTTGTCGTTTGACCTTCGTGATCCACTTTGCCTTTCGGATTAAGCACTTTCAATTGAACCTTTTCAAGGCCGCCATTCATGACTAACCCATCTATCGTAACTTTTTTCGATGCTGCGTCTATTGCCGCTTTCAAGCCTTCAATCGCTTTGATCTCCTCAGCTCCGGAGAGACTATACACACCAAATTCATAGAAGGAATATCCATAATCCGTCGCTCTTTCAATTCCTTGAAATTTAATGTATCTAGCCTTAACCGGATCAAATTGAACCGTTTCTTTTCCATCATGTGCTGTAATGATTCCATCATTCTCACTCACAGCATTTGTCCAGTTCTGCTTATCGCTTGATACAAGTAATCTATATGTCTTAGCACGAGCATACTCCCAATCGATTCTTACCGTATCCATCTCCTTCACTTCACCGAGATCAACCTGGAACCACGAATTGTTAACATAGTCACTCGCCCATCTTGTAGCAGCGAATCCATCCACTGCTTTTGCAGGTGCATAATTCGGATTGGCGCCTTCTATCGATGATGCTTCCACAGTTTTATTTGTAGCGACACTCCCAATCAGGTAATAGACTCCTTCCTTCAGTGTGCTGTAAGCGCTATCAGAAATGATATGATCTCTCTTCAACAGCTCCATCTTTGCATTAAATCCTTTGAGATATTTGACAACCTTAGCTGCATCCGCGCCTTCGTAGCGTTTCATCATTTCCAAATAATTGTTCAAAGAACGAGCCGCTTCAGCATTCGTAAATTGCTGCTTCTCCTCGAAGCGGTTAACTAACGTTTTCAAACCGTCAGCATTCGTGGATGCTTCAATGACATATGAGGTTTTCATCGATTTACCTGCTGCTACGGTTATGATCAGTTCATGTTTTCCTGACTTACCTGCCAGATCAATGACCGTTCCTTCGGTATAGGCTTTGCCATCAAACGTTGCAGTCACTTTAGTCAATCCGCTTCCATCATCATTTTGGACTTCCCATGTGAATTGAACCGGCTCCGTATCCGGTATGACGGCTCCGCTTTGAAGCGTTTTTCCGTTCATTTGTACTACCGCCTCTGGTGGAGCGGCATTGTTTTTTTCATATGTTCCATTCACGAATTGATAAAGCCATTCATACAAAATACGTGTTGAAGGATCCGTACTAACAGCTGTATTGAAAACAGCATTATTCCCTTGGTAGTAGGCTTTAAAACCCTTTTGCATAAGCCCCGTTTCTACACCACTGTTCAAATAATCAATAAACCGTTCACGGAATACAGCATCTGTAAGCATCCGATCATCAAACTCTATTTCATTGCTCATCCCATACTGTTTCGCTATGTTCGCGGCGTCTTCCAAACGGTCATAACCCAGTTCTTCAAAGAAATAATTAGGCTGGAAGGCTACGGCATCGAACCCGACATCCTTCCACATGTAGCTTTTGTACGCCAGGGAGTGCGGTATCCAGAAAAACTTCAGATTTTTGTTATGAACTTTTACACTTGTCGATTGAAGCAGATCCGGACCTTTCTCACTTGTACTGATTTGTTCTGCCAGCCAGTACATTCCCACAAGCTCAAGATTGGAATAATTCGCTGCTCCCCATCTTTCTTCCACTTGATCCAACCACCATTGAATCGCTTTTTCCCGGTTAGAAAACGCTTTCTCTTCTTTGACATCTGAAGCATTAAAGTTTAGAGGTTCACCATCTATAACTCCGAAATCCCTCACATACTCACCTGGATCTGGAATCATCAAAACAACCTTTTCTTTAAAATCTGGCTGATCGAGCTTGGCTCCGACTTCCTTTGTTGCTTCATTTAATTGCTGCATATCGCCTGCTACGGCAAAGGTCTTATCCAGATACCACTGCCATTCTTTCAGAGTGGCTCCTGTGCTCGGACTGAATCCCCCATCAAATGCTAGGCCATTCGGTGCAGCAAGACCGAGATAAAGAACACCGTCAAAGAGCCAATCCACCGGCTCCCCTGACTGATCTACATAACTGATATTAGGAATAATCCGGTCCTTCTTCCAAGTTCCCAAATCATTCGGATAATGTCCGTTATACAGTAAATTGAGATTGCGAATGCCTCCTGTGGCTTCACCCGGTTCTAAGAAGGCTGGTTGCTCAGCCGGAACCGTCACCGCTCCTTCAAGCTTCCCGTCAGCACCCATAATTTCAATTTCATCAATGAAACTCCACGCCCTCGTATGCATCGAAAAGGTTACCTTTACATAACGGGCATAAGCCATGCTCGCATCCAAATTTCCGCTTCGAATTCCGTCTGTTGCCCCATCCCACTCATACACCTCTTCTCTTGGTGGTCCGTCCCCCCAAAGAAGCTGAGTGGCGTTGTGTGAAAGCGTTCCCCAATTTTCCTTGTCGTCAGAGACGTACATCGAGACCGTCAACGGAACCAACATAGAGTTCGTAGGCCAATCTTGCATAAACCGGGCTTTAATGTTCGAGATCGACTTTGGCTCGCCCAAGTCAAACACGACTTCGCGTGTCTTCTTCTTCACATGCCCTACCCATGCCGGATCCGACATTTTCAGTTCGCCATGTTTGCCATCAGTCAACTTATTGCTATCGTCGGGATACGCGGCGTCAGGTGCTTCAGACCATTCATAATTAAGCCCTAGAGCAAGATTATGAATATCTGACTGTAACCCATACACTGCAGGGATCACCCCTTCTACACCCTGCACCGGTGCCAGATCTTCCGCTTGGACTTCAGGATCTGATACTTCTTCATCTGGATTTGTCGCGTCATTCTCACTTGGTTCGCCTGGAAGAACCTGCTCTTCCGTTGGCGTTGGCAGATTTCCCTCCTCCGCTTGCACTGCCGGAACAAGTGTCAACAATAAGCTCATAATCATTACAATCGTTGCCCATTTTCTATACCATGTCATAAACGCCCACTTCCTTCCTATTCTTTATGATGTAACAAGCTTAATCCGATGATCTTTCATCCTTTCCACCTATTATTTTTAAAGCTTTAGATGCGGCTTTACAGTAACATTAAGAAACTTAACCCTTGTTTTAAAGAGATAAGTTATTACTTTTCATATACACTTGTTTACCTGTCGCTTAAGAACGATAGCTTGAGCTACAATAGCTCACACTGATTTGAAGTTTTTAAGACCACAGAGGTAAGTAAATATTGAAAAAAAATGCAGCAAGATGAAGATAGAAAAAAAGAAGGATACACTGTAGCTTTTAAATGAGGTGATGACAGTGTATAGAAGTGTACTGAAGAATCGAATGACATTGTATTATTTGGCGGGAGCAGGAATTTCCCAATTAGGAAATGTTATTTCAGGACTTGCTTTCCTTTTTTTATCTTATGAACTAACGCAATCCAGCATTCTGACCACAGTTATAGCTATAACACAAGCTACTCCATACCTTTTATTCGGACTAGCTGGTGGAGTAATTGCTGACTCTGTAAACAAAAAACGTTTATTACTGTGGATAGACATCATACGAGTACCTATTATTCTTTCATTGGTCTTTATTTATCAAATGAATCTCTTAGGTTTTTGGCATTTAATAGTTGTGAGTTTCATAATTCAAAGTCTAGGGTGTTTTTATAATCCAGCATACAGAGCTGTATTGCCTCTCATTACTTCTATAGAAGATCGAACAGCTACAAATAGCTTATTTGATATTGTAACAAGAGGTGTACAAATGCTTGGACCAATATTTAGTATTGGTCTGTTAAATTCAGGACAAATAATTCATTTCTTCACAATTGATGCCTTAACGTATTTAATCAGTGCATTTTTCATCTTAAAACTACATTGGAAAGAAAATAACGATACTACGGATAACCTATTGAATACAACTGACAGTATTTTTAGTTCTATAAAAGATTTCCTTAACTGGGTAAAAGGTGAATATACTATCAGAACATTGTTGTTTGTAACTTTTTTGATTGTGTTCTTTAATACTTGGGTATGGCAGGTCGGATTATTGTTACAACTAATAGAAACCCAAAATAATGGTGAGCAACTTTACAGTCTTCTAATGGGGTGGTATGGTGCTGGTGTGATTACAGTCAATATCGTCATCCCTTTTCTTTGGAAAAAGCTGACCCTCAGGACTTATTTAATCGGTTCTATTGTATGGGGTGTTGGTATACTTGTATTAGGATTTGCAACTCATCTGTCAACCTATTATATCGGTATACTAATCGCAGCTATTGGGCTTCCTATTTCTGGTTTAGCACGGGTTTATCTTATTCAAACATTGATACCAATAAATAAATTAGGCAGAGCGTTTAGTTTTAATGCAGTTCTCTTATATGGTTCTAATGTGCTTTCGTTGAGCTTGTTTGGCGCACTATCCTCTCTTGTAGAAATTCGGTATATTTTTGTTTTTTGCGGAAGTATGATGGTTATCGGCTCATTTGTCTATTTATTTCGTGTATTTCCCTCGAAAAAAACTGGGCGTGATTCCGTAGAGACGTTTAAATAATTGATTATAAACAGAGATAGTAGAAAACCCACAACTATATGAAATATCTGCAATAGTTTTCTTGGTATTGATAAGCATTTCTTGACTTCTGATAATGCGATATAATTGAAGCCACGAAAAGGGAGAAATTCCAATGTACTCCTTAAAAAGATGGGCAAATTGAAATTTGCTTATATCTAAAACCCCTGCCATTTCATCTAGGCTCCAAGCATGTTGGAAGTCTTCTTTTATAACGTTCATCGTTTTGTATAGTGCAGGGTGAATTTCTTTAAATGGTTGTATGTTAATGTCAGACGAATGTGTACCAATCATAACTTTAAGTATAATTAATGCTAACTGAGTGAAGCTATGGTCTAAAAATAACTCTAATGAATGACTTTCGTTTACTTCTTCTATTTGTACATAATCATTTATAAAATGGACCCATTGCTGGATTAATGGATGTTTTTGAGCAGTAAGAGCGAAAGAAATATCATCTTTAATAAATGAAATATCAGCCGTCAGTTGATTAAAAAATCGTGGATCAAGCTCTATTAAAAATTTATGATCATCTACTGAAATTTGTTTATGCATATCATTCGGGTTAAAAAGAATAAATTCATTTTTAGATAAGAAAATGTCGCTTCTCTCGGTCTGGTAATACATAGATCCTTTCATAGAATAGATAAGCTTATAAGAATAGTCGTTTCGCCATTTACTCTCGCATTTTTTTTGATTTGTGGACAATAACAAACCCTGTGTAGCTTGTAAAACGATAGACAATTAAATCACCATCACTATACTGAAGTTTTACATTATAGTTTACCATGTCAAATATGATTATGATGCAATATCTAATTTTTTGGGAATGGGTCTTGATATAAAAAGTGAGCTCAGCCTGGGATTGTACGCAAAAAAACGCACGCCAAGCCATTTCATGGTTAGCGTGCGTTTTATTATTTAGTTCCACATTGGTTGACCAGCGGTTTGATACCAGTAGAATCGCTATTCAGACAAGTGAGTCCTCTATTTTTTAATATATTTAACCATCTTTTCGTTCACGAGTACTTCACTTATATGATCAACAGCGACCTCTTCGCTTAAAGAGACGATCGCATAGTAGATCTGCTTAGGGGTAGGCTCAATTGTATCCTGGGCGTTATCGTTATCAGCATCTGTTTCGCCCGAGGGAGATGGCGCTTCTCCCTGCGTTGTGTCGTTCGCTGCCGTCTTGTCCGTCCCCATGCTGTTCCCTGAAGGGTTTCCCGAAGAATCTCCAGCCGGTGTCTGGTCCCCGTTCCCGTCTAACTCGGTTTGAGGTTCTGCGTCTCCGGCTTCTCCCTTCACCGATGTCGGTTCCTCCGTTCCTGCACCGGTGTCTTGAGAACGATCCGACGACCCTGCATCCGAACGGCCTTCATCATCGCTTGCTCCGCTTCCCTCAGAGCAAAGATGCTGCACTTTAAAATCCGTATAACTCTGCTCCTTGCCGTCCATCAGCTTCAAAGTAATCGTGTCCGTTTGGAAGGCGGCGCACTCCGCCTCTGTTCCGAACTCGAATACAAGCTCTGTCAGCGGCTTCAATTCGCCATCAACGAAATCCTCAGTTAGCTGTGCGTAAACCTGCGGCTCCTGCTTCTCTACTGCTTGCTGCGGCGGCATCGGCTCCGTACCAGGCTTTCCTGTCACGGCCGGCTCGCCTCGGTCAAAGATGCCGAACGCTGCCATTCCTCCGACAATCCCCCCGCCAACCAGGACAATGGCCATGAGCCACACAAGCAGCTTCCGGTTACGATGCAGCCATCTCACGAGCGGCGGAGACAGCTCGCGGCGTGCCTTGTCGTAGACAGCTTGCAGCGGCGCGCCCGCCTTATCGAAATAAAGTTTCCGGTTCATCCGGTGTTTGAATGCGTCCCTGTCATATTTCTTGAAATAGGCTACCAATGCCGACGCATATCCCGGCTCGAGCTTCTTCCCTTTCAAGAAGAAACGCTTGTTCTTCGACCAGTTTATAAATTTATAGACGATCTCTTTGTCAGAGGCATGCTGCTGCAAGTAATGAAGCAGTGATCCATACTCGATCATGCCGCCGTCGATACCGCGATAGAAGGCAAGCACCAGCCGGCCAAAATTGGCCTGTTCGAGATCGTCCTGCAGCCAGCGGCGGCCGAGCTTCTGCAGCCGATCCATCTCTGCCGGTGACAATCCGTCGAACAGCAATTCATCCGGATCTTTGTCGTGAAACCAACGGTACGCAGACAGCATAACCGCTGCGTTCGACTCCACATGCGGCGGAAAACGGGTCGCCCATTGTCTAACTTCATCCGGGTATGCCAGGAAATCGATCTGCAGGATTGCATCCTTGTGTACCTGCTCCAGTTCGAGCTCTGTCAGCAAGAACACATTCGCTTCATAGGACAGCAGTTTCAAGAATGATAGCATCGATTCACTCGCCGAATGGCTCTTCTCCTCGAACAAGCGGTCGATCATATCGAGCACCTTATTCACAGCCGACACCGGCTCCACCTCATGCCGGAGCTTCTCCATCAGCTGTCCAGTGGTCAGGTCAATAAATTCCTTCGTGTCTAGAAGGATCGGATGCTGGCTGGACCAATGCAACGCCAACTTCACGACCTCCTCGGCCCGGGTCGCTTTTTGGAACTTCCGCTGCATAAACGGGAAGAAAAGCGAAATCGTCTTGCCGCCCCGCAGCAGCGCAGCGAAGAAGGCCTGGCTGACCCTGCCACTGCCCTCAATAAGATCATAGTAAGCTTCCATCCACTCGCGGTTCTTCTCCTTGCTTGCCTCGTACAAGCTTCGGATTAAATATCCGAGCAGATCGCTTCCCAATCCCGCCGTTCCCCCGGCAATTGCTTCGTACTCGATGAAGCACTTCACAATATTCGGATCTGGCGCCTGTCCCTGCTGCACCCGTTCATATTCGCGTTCGAAGCAGTCGCGGAACAGCTTTTGCAGCCGCGGCTTCGCAAGGGTAGCCTGGGCGGGCTCCAAATAGCCGAGCATGGAACGGAGTACGATGTTTCGATTCTGCATATATAAGGAAGCGTTGCCTCCTTCAATCTGGTACAAGACGGCAAGCTCGTGGTAGCTCACAATCGCCGTATACTGCTGCGAGTCCATCCCTTGCAGCAGCTGTTCCGCAAAGTCATAGAACGCTTCAGCCCGCTCCGGCAGCGAGAGATTGTTCCAGGCAAAGTTCAGGTAAGGCTGCTTCGCCAGGTCGATATCGACATTCGTAACCCGCCGAGAAGCCAGATCGAATGTATAATCTTTGTCGATTTGACGATCATTGGGCCGCAAGCTTCCGCGTTCAACGAAGGTGAGATGAATCCCCTTCAGGCTCTGCGGATCCTTCGAATATGTAAGCAAACCCAGAGCGCGGCGGTACGCGTAAGGGAGGCTACCGTATAACACGCTAGCGAGTTGTATTGCGCACTCTGTCAACGCCTCCAACTCAACATCGAGCGCCACGAACACCTTGCGCCTTGTAACGATGGACGACATGACGGCGAACAGCAACTGCTTGAACATCTTCTCGTCGATCCCTAAGCTAGCGAGCAGAGCGGATGGCGAGGCCGTATGATGCACTTCCGCTTCAACAGGAAGTTGCTCCAACTCGGGCAGTTCCATGCCTTGCTCGATGTCATAGCTGCTGGCGAAGGCGGTTCTCAGCAAGCCTGCATAGTCTTTTACCGCCGCAGCCCTTTCGACAGGAATGATGTAGTTATGAGTGAAGAAAGCGCTGCGCAAGCCGGTAAAATCGGCTGCCTGATAAATGCTACGGCCCAGGACGAGCTGTCCCGAGTCACCGTGAAACAGATGCAGCGCCTGCGGATAGCGAGCTTCATCCTTTTCGCCTTGCGACACCAGTTCTGTAGGCGCATCGTAAACACAGAATGGGTGCAGCACTTTTTTGATGAACCCAGTATCGAGACCTGCCGACTTCGCAATCGTGTCAAATCCTTCGTTCGGACGGAAAATGCCACTCCGCTCCCGTGTGTACATTTGCTGCTGGATGCGAGAGGATCTGTTCGCTGTCAATGCTGCTCTCTCCCCTCGATATAATTCAGTTGATACAGCAGCCATATGAACGGCTCATCGACCCGTATCGGGCTTACAACACCTTGCAGCTTCTGATTGACCGGGTTGCTGCCGAGTGCGGACACAGCGAAGTAGGACGTATTCGAGAAGTAGACATCCATCGTGCCTTTGAACGGACGGTCCACCTTCTCGATAAAGCGCCGCATCTCACCGTCGATATTGTTGGATTCGGTCAGATTAAGATATTTGCGATGAATCATATTATGAAAAATATTACTATTTCCCTTTATATAATCGCCGTCCTCATCTTTCAACGCATGCAGCATATCGCTTTTCGTCAGCACGACCGCCGTCGGAATGTCGGTCTTGTTTTTCTCTTGATAGGCGATGAAATCGCCGAACATCGTCAGCACAACATCACGCGGTTCATCGTATTGCGGTATCCACTCGTCAGATCCGCCGCCGTATTGCATGCGTATTTTTTCACGAATGGAGCGAATTTGCAGCGGATCAATCATGAATAAGATGCCTGCTGAATTTTTGATATGCTGACCATGCAACCCGAGATAATCTTGATCGACCATTCCTTCTCCCGCGACATCAAAAAACACCAGCGTCAGCGGAGGTTTCGACTCATCCTTAAAGACGAATTGAAAAATAAACGGCTCCTGCATCTTCTCCTTCTGTGTCGAAGCAAGCAGATCACCGCGTTCGAAAAGCGGCTCCTCGTACATCTGACGAAATTTGCGGCTTATCTCCGCATTGAGCGGCATGCAGGCGGCATCGAAATTATCCGCCGTACTATGCTGAAGCGTATGAATAAGCGAAGTCATGTAAACCGACTTGCCGACCTGGGAAGCCCCGATAATGGATATAATATTACTGGGCACCTTCCCGGCCGTCACCGGAAGCTCGTTATGGCAATGCGGGCACAGTCTTCTGCGCGTAACGACTCCATACCGGTCGTTCAATCCAATCAACACATGATCGGAATACAGATGGTGCTCCTCTGGAATATCTCGCGGATCGATGACCGCCTCCATATCATAGACGGTATCGAGGCCGAAGCGGTCCCGGTATTTGTTAAGCTTCTCATCCTCCTGCATCGCATAATCCTCATCATCCTCGCGATGGTGCGCCGCACGAAACACAACCTCTTCCGGCGAGAACTTGCTGAAGCAGTACGGACACACGATATCATAGAACAGCGGTTGCGACTTCGGCTGCGGTTTGCGTTTCAGAAAATCAAAAATCCCCAAGTGTCTTCCCCTCCTTATTCCGGTATCAGCTCGTATAATTGGCCGTATTGTTGGCGATCGGTAAAGAAAAGCCGGATATAGTCGTCCTTGCCGATCTCTATCTCCGGCAGCACATTACGGCCCGGGGCAAACGGCTCGACGAAAGGATAGACTGTTCCGTCGTCCTGGCTGACGGGATAGCTGCCCTGTTTCTTCACATAGCAAAGGACATCCGCGGGCAGCGGTACCTCTGCCGTCACCTGGATTTGCGCGGCTTTGAATTTTTTGAACCAGCCGCCCTTGTAGCGGATCGAATAATAGATTCTCGCCCGGCCCGTACTGAGCGCGATCCGGTTTTCGCCATTCGGCTGGATGAGAAGCATTTGACCGTCTTCCTGCAACAGACAGGCGTATACCGTATAGACGAGCCGCCCGATCCCTTCAATTCGGTCGTGATACCCGTTATTTGCTTTATATTCGTCTCTCGTATAGAGCTTCAGCTCCGCGCCTGACGGACGATCCAATGGCGAGCCATCCACCGTCTTGTGAATATAGACGGCTTGGATACCAGCCGGCCATAGCCAGCGCAAGGTGCATTGCCCTTCGTCAATATGATGTGTCAGTTCGCGGATGATCGGCGTATCCGATCCCGCCTCAATATAATGCATCTGTCATGGCCTCCCCACACTAGAATCCGCGGCTGCTTCGATCAGGCCGACGGCCGGACAGGCTGCTGGCTTCGCTCTCGGCCGCGCCTCTGTGCCGTCGTCCTCCCCGCTGCCGCTGGTTCTCCCGGATAGGCACAACGAATGAGAACAGCGTAATGACACCCGCAAGCACGAGATCGGCACCCAAGCGAACGAGTCCGTCCGTGAACGAATGTCCGGATAGGCCCGCCTCCAGCAGGAAGCCAGCCAAGAGCCCCGCTGCCGCGCCGCCAATCGCAAAGCTCTTGGCGAGATAACGGTTGTCGAATACGAGCCCCAGCGCCAGGCCAAGCATCGTTCCAATAAGTACCAAGGCAATGATATGCAGAACCATATAATAAGTACTGTTCTTAAGCGGGCCGGAGCGCTCCGTAACCAGCGTCCTTTCACCGATACTGCTGTAGATCTGTTCGAAGACGAACGACAGCTCATTTGCATCGGATACATCGTAATATTGGCCTCCGGTCTCCTCTGCAATCTGGCGCAGTAGAACTGAGCCTTGGGCATCGACCTGACTGAGGCCAATCGTATGAACGCCAATATGCTGCGCCTTATAATCGGCGAGCATGGCGTTTGTGTCTACTTCACTGAAGCCGTCCGACAGAAGCACGACCATCGTGCCGCGCTCCGTATCCTGATGATCCTTGATGTGCTTCATCGCTTCGGATAGAGACAGGCCGATATCCGTACCGCCCTGCGTCGGCTGGATCGCATCGATCTTGTCGAACAGCTGGTTCTTGACATCCTGATCTTCCAACTGCACAAAAGGCTGGAGCAGGTCCACATTGTCGTTAAATACAAACACAGCTACTTGCTTGTCACTATCCATCTCTTCGATCATACGCTTGGCTGCTTTATACCGGTCCTGATTCGGATCGGTCTGCTCCATACTGCCCGAGTTGTCGATGGCGAGAACGATATTGTTCACGGTTTTTACATTGCCCGGCTCGAACTGATATGCCGCTTCCAACGCCAAGCCCGCAATGAACAGCATCACCAGCGTCGCGGGAACAAGCACCAGCCACGAGGTTCCTGTATATCGCTGACGCCACGAAGGGCCATTCAACCGAGGCGAGATCATCTCAGCGATCAGGCAGGACAGACCAACACAAAGCGAGATCACACCGAAGTAAAGTCCGCTCACTACAATATTCGGCCACTCGCCGCGCAGGCTATTTAGCAGCCATTCTCCGATCCCCCAGCCGATGGCGCCACCGATCAAGCTGAACAGCACCATGAGCCAATTTATTTTTCGCTGCATAGATATAGCATCCTCTCACATATAGTGTGCATCCGCCCGGATGCGTTCTTCCCGTCATTGCTACTGTCGGGGCAATCCTTGGTAACGATGACTGACGGGACTGATTATCAAACCATCCTGGTTACCGGACAGGAGGCAGCAGCTCGGAACTGATGCCGTGAAGTTGATATCCGTTCTCTATATATCTCTCGTAGTACATTTGTCCATTCCGGTAATACAGCAAATCCTCGATCTGGAAGCCGCCCATAATGTTAAGCTTCTCTACACCGCTGGTGCGCTGCTCATGCACGCAGCCGAGTTTGTAGATACGAGACGTCTCCTCTTCCCCCAGTGCATAACGCATAAACTCGCTCGTCGCATCGCCAAAAAAATATTTTTCCTCGTAACGGTGTTCATGCGTATAATCCAGAAGCCGCACATGTATGCCAGCATGCTCCTCCAGCGTCCGGTAAAGCTTCTTGAACAGCTCGTCCTTCGACAGCACCTCTTGATTGCTGTATTCAATCGTCACATTCGCCCGCTGCAGCAGTTCTTCCTCAAACGTCTGCCTGAACGGCGCCGCCGTCAGAACATAACTTCTGCACACTTCACATAACCGTGTAACTAACGCGTCGGTTCCCTGCTCCAGCAGTCGGGGCATGCTGCCCATATACCGCTCTTCGCCAAAGGCGTTCGGTCCCCGCTTCACTTCAATCTCCTGCATAATGTCCGCCGTAACCCGTTCGTAGTACTCCATAATATTTTGGCCGATATAGTCATCGGCGCGGCGGATGCTGGTGAACGCTGCAGCTCTGAGCGTCTCCTCCAGCGATTCCATCTGCTGCACGTACTTTTTGTAGATAACGTGCAGCCGCTCCAGCTCCGCTTCATATTTTCGATACAACCGCAGCCCCGTCTCCAGCCGCAGCACCTCAAGCTTCAGGCGGTATACGGTGTTAAAAAAGCAGCGGATGAAATTGCGCACATTATGCTTATCCATCAGCGGCATCCGCTGGAATGATTGCTCCTCCACCGCCTCGGCATACTTTTGCTCCAGCTCGGCCCGCGCCGCCTCCAGCGCCCGGCTTGCATCACGGATGCGGCTGTGCAGGAGCGGCCAAACGCTCCCTCCTTCATCCGCTTCATTCGTCCAATCGTACACATGATAGAAGCTTGTATCCGCCTGAACGGCCAGCCTTTCCCGGACCATCTGCACCAGTTCGTCATCCGGTAATTGCTGGAGCGCTTTGTCCGTGACCTGTTCATAATTATCCCGAAAGTATGCATGGCAGCCGCTACCGAACAAAGCATCCTCGGCTTCGCGCAGCGTCATGCGCTTCAATTGGCCGAAGCTGATACCATGGGTCATGATGCCGTTCATATCGCTAAGCAGCGCCTCATCCGGTACAACCCGATCAACCCCGACAGCGATTGCCTGAGGATCAAGCCCAAACCAGACCAGCTTCTCCGCCTGCGTACGCTCGGGAGCGGCCTTCATTCGGTCGGTCAACCCGCGGTAGAAATGATACAGCACGGTGAGTGCAATCGAATGGTTCGGACGCGCGACCTTGGATAAGCCGGCCGAAACATACCCATAGCGGCCAGATTCGGTCATTACATTGTTTCGCAAGGACGTATTGTTGTAGTTGTCCATTTCATGCAAGTGGCCCGAGCCGGTCTGCTTCCGGTTTTTCAATAGATTCATATGGCATATAATCTCGTAATTGTCCTCTTCGGCAAAGGTCGACATCCCCCGCTCATTTTTGTCCGTCAGCACATAAACGAGATCGAACAATGGTGAAGCGGGATGCGTCACTTCGATCGAAATCCCGTCTTCCGTCACATGCAAAGGGGCCGAGAAGGAATAGTCCGGACTCTGCATATAATCGACCTCGCGCAGGTATGCGACCCCCGCCGAGCTGGCATAGCCGAATGCATCCGCCTGTTCCCGTTCGTTGATAAGCACATACAGGTCCATCTGGACCGACTTGAACGATTGCTGGAAGATCGCATCCGCGAGCAGTGTAATCTCCGGTACCAGTACGTTGAGTGGATCGTCGACTCTCGTAACAACCGCCAAATGAATCCGGTCAAACGAGGCGTAAAGCCGGCCGTACTCCGCGATATCGCTGCTCACCTGCCGCAAAATGCGATTGAGCTCGAACAATCCACGATTATGCTCATAGAACTGCCGGTACACATCGCGGCGCATCGTTTTGCTCTTCTCCGGGACATGGCTGCCGTCAACCGGCAGAACGAGCCGAGCAATTCTGCTGCCGGAATCGGATTTCTGCCATGCAAAAGCGTCTTGACGGCCGGAATTACTGCTGCCGTCCCCACCATCTCCGGAGGCCATAGCGGGCGCAGCAGCGTTACGAGACAGCGCGTGGATATACATGACGCCGGCGCTGTTATCCCAATTCCTCTCATTAATCCGGATCATCGGCTCAATCGCATCGCCCGCCTTGTCACCAATGAAGAGAAACACCGTCGGATAATGAATGCTGCTCTGACTATCGTCTTTGCCGCTGAGTCTCCCTTCATCGCCTGAATATGCTGTTGCGTATTTCTCCACTATCGTGTGTATCTTCATCCTATTTCAACTTTCTCCGAATCGCATTCAGCTTGATCGTCAATTGCTTGTAGAACTGGTAGGTATCCTCGCCGTTCGCCAGCTCAATCTTCTCGTATTCCAGACGTTCGCGGGCTTCCAGGAACGCCGTGTACAATTCATCCAGCTTCGTCAGCAGCAGAGCAACATCCTCCGTTGCCGTCATCTCCGCCGCACGGCGGGACGACTTACGGAGCAGCGTACCACGGAGCTTCTCATCCAAACTGCGGAAATGCTCGTATACCTCAAATTCTACATAGTCCCGGCTCTTCATCAGATTGGCAAACGGCTCCCACGCTTCTTCTTCCTCATCCCGATCATAGACGTAGAGTGCGCCTTTTTTACAGATCGTGCCTGTGTACAGTGCTTCAATGAAATGATCCTGCCATTTCTCTTCGTCCTGATACTGGCTGAGCAGCTGCTCGAATTGTTCAGCCTGGGTGCGGATCGCCTCATATTTAGCCAATTCCTCACGCAAGCGTGCAAGCAGCTCCGGCGATCGGATCAGATTTTCCTTGGCCAGATTTTCATTAATACTGCCGAAAATATCCTTCGTTCCTACCTGCTCCAGCCCTTCCTCCAACAGCCGCTTCAGTTCTAAATAAGCGCGCTTTACTTCTCCGAGGTTCGGCTTCGCTACCTGCAGCTGCAGATCATAGTCGTTCAGCATATCCTGCAGCTGGAACGGCTTGGTGAAGACGACCGCATAGCGATTACTTGTGTTCTCATCCATGCTTTTCGCAACAACGGCTTTGTACTTCAGGCCAAGCTCAAACTCAGCGCGTACGCGAACATTGTATTGCTCTACCCGTTCGTTGCGGTACGTGTCCCCCCAAGATTGCTGCGGAATGGGGGAAGGGAGATACGTCCAGTTCGCCTTGTCGGTCTGCACGAGATGGCGTCCGATGCCTTCCTTGTCGAGAATGGTGCGTTCGTAGCTCTCCTCGTATACTTTGAGCGGCGTATAGACGAAGAGCGGCACCCCGTTATGCGTGTTCAGCCAGAAGATGCGGTTTTTCACCTCGCTCTCCTTGACAGTGAAGTTCGACTTACCAACCGCATTGTTCTGATAATTGCGTATTCCCTTCAGAATGCTTGGCGCCTTCACGGGCACTGACACAAATCCCCATTTTGGAAAATGCAAGTTGCCCGAGCTGTTGCTCAGATGGAACACCGGAACGGCCTCGTCATCCAGCTTGCTTGCGATCTGGCGCTCGACAAACTTGTCGATCGACTCGTCGTTGCCAAACTTCATGACGAGGAAATCTTCCATCGATTGCGTAATCAGATCGCCAAACTTGTCCGACAGGAAATCCGAGATCGAGCTGACGATATCGAGTTCCTGCTCCTTGATCCACTGGTTCGAGTGATCCAGCAGCTCCAGCGAGAAGTCACGGATCAGGTCGTCGACTTCCCTCTGATCCATAATATTGCTGATCACTTTCGAAATGTCCGGAACACTGACAATATTCCAGTAGTAAGTCCGGTTCCCTTTATGATCGGCTTGCTCTTCACCGTTAATCAGAATGTCGCCGTTCTTCTCGAAGATCGTGTTGAGCGCGTTCAAAATTTCAGTAAATAGGCTATAAATGCGGTTGTTCTCCTGATTCAGCAGCTGATACAGATCCTCATAGAACTCGATCATCTGCTCCATACGCTCTACGTCGGCATGCAACCAATACTCCTGAATTTTGGATTGGATATACATGTTTTTCTTTTTATCCTTGGAAATAAAGGCGCTCTTCGCATCCCCGAGACGCTCGTTTGACTGCTCCTGCGCCGCTTCGATGTCGCGCGGAATACGATGCAGATTCTCGCGCAGCGTCTCAATGTAGGAAAGCAGCATTTTCAACAGACAGAAGCCCTTCTCCGTATAGATCAGACGGGACACATAGAACGGCCCCTGCTCTGGATGGAGGAACATCCGCCGGATCTGATCGGTGAAGTTGCCAACAATCTCACCAGGAAGCTGCTTCTTCGCCTTGATGTATTCCTCGCGTGCCCGCGCCAAAAATGTCTGTTCCAGCTCCGTATCCATATTTACAACCTGCAGCTTCACTACATTGTTATAGCTCAGTCGTTCGCTATTCTCATACCCCGGCAGCGGATCGGGCACACGCGATTCAAACGTCTTCACCATCGTGTCGAGATCGACACCCAACTGGCGGGCGAACTTCTCGACTTCCTCTTGACTCGGCGCCTTCTGGAACATCTTCTCCATCTTTTGGAACAAGCGGTATCCGAGATAGGTCGTCATCTCTTCGATCGGCAGGACCGCCGACGAAGCGCCGATGATATTGTATTCGTAATTGGCTGGATAGACTCGATTCATCTGGGCGATATTCGTGCGGATATTGCTGATATAATCGTGAATCGCGAATTCCTCACCAGACTGTTTATCCTCGCTTGCCATGAAGTTCGTGATGTTCTCCGCCGTCACATTCATGCAGTAGTCGTAGGCATTCTCCAGCAGCTTCCCTTCCGTGTTCGTCGCCGAGATCAAATGGCACAGGTTAAACGGAGGAAGCGGGGAATTGACCGTCAAAATGTTGCCGTACTTCTGCTGGAAACGCTCGCCCCGGCTGTCGACGTTCATCCAATAGTCCAGTTCCTTAAGTGCGGCGTAGCCGTTCTTCTTGATATATTCGCGTGTGTGCTCGCTCAAACTTTTGTTCGCCAGATTCACATCCGGAGTAAACAGATAGCCGAGCGTATTGACGCGGTCGATGCCGGCAGAACCGTAATCCCGCTCGATAATACCGCGTACGATATAGGAAATGTCCAAGAAGCAGCCGCTGCCAGTTCCCCCGGACAAGCCGGACAGCATAAATACCATTAACTTCTTATTCGTACCGACCGACAGTGTCTTGATCTTCTTGTCAATCGCCTGAACAACCTGGTTGATCTTGGTGAACAGCAGTAACCGTCCAGCTTGGCGCACCCCAGCGGCGCCGTTCATCCCGTCAGTAATGCTCAGCTCTGGGGACAGCCATTCGGTAATATAAGGCTCCAGAATACTGCGGTTCTGCAGCAGTCCGCCGATTTCGGCGTTCGACAGTAGCACAAATTCATTGAGCGGATCGAGACCAATGCCGCGATATTTCTTATTGCGATCCTGCTCATTTGTCTCTAGCGCCAGAAACTCCACATTATCTGGCTTATCGCGTTTCTTCTTCGAGATCGGATCTTCGGGGAGCCTAAATCTGCGATTAATTTGATATTTTAAACGAAGCAGCGCATCGATCCCGGTTCCTCCCAAACCGATAATAAGGATTGGGTTATCGATCGTATCAACGCGAATTTTATCGCTGACAATCCCTCCGCCCAGCGATACGTCCAATTGCTGAATATGTTCTCTAACGATTGGTTTCATAATGGATGTTCCTCCCTATACGATATATTCGATCCAGATCGTTTTATCTACTTGAGTCAACGGCACCGTAATCCGATCGCCGCTCTTTAATTCCAAACCTTTGCTCGCGTCGATTGCACGACCCGATTTTTCAATCGTTCCGTTAGAGCCGTTCTTGAGCAGAATGCGGTCGTTCTTGTCCGGAATGAATATCATCTTCTCGGTCTCCTTGAACTCGGGAGCCAGTTGCAGCAGCTGGTGGAGCGAGCACTTGCCTTTGAAGGCGTTCAATTTCTTATATTGAGGATGGCTCTTCTCGCCTGTATTCTCATCCCGTACTTCAATGACCATTTGACCAACGAAGCCACGGTTTGCCTTCTTCCATGCCGCAATCAGAAAGGCGGCCGCCAGAGCGAGCACAATCCCTCCGGTGGCTGAATAAACAATCCACATTGGAAACGGCTTTTTAACTTCTCCTTCGCTAGTACCCGGCTGGGCAGAAGCTCCTGCGCCAGCAGCTGGCTTCGCACTCACCTTGACTGGCTCAGTCTCCCGGTAGAAGCTTTTCTCCTCTGCCCTTACCTTGAGCTCATATTCATGCTTGTCCTTCACCTCGAATTCCCCTGTGAACCGATCTCCCTCGTTAACGAGCGATAGGTCGACACTATTCCCAGTATCAAGGTCCTTGACATGAAGTACAGCGTTCATGTTGCGATACAGCGCATCATTTTGCAGCTTCTGTCCATTGCTAGTCAAGTAGGCGTTGATTTTGATTTTGTCGCCTTGTTTGTAAGTTTTGGACGGTATGGGGTCCAGCGCCAGCTTTAAATCATAGTTAAAAACGAGATTTATATCGATTTTGTCTTTCTTCGCCCCTTTTACCTGCAGCTTCCAATCGCCCTGAGCCGGTTGAAGCAGCTTCAGCAGGGAATAGCTCTTGGAGCGGGACAGCTGTACATTATCGCTAGGGATAGCGACCTCCTTGCCGGACGGATCGTATAGCTTCAGATCGACCGGCTGTGAAGACATGATGGAAATATTGGCCTCCATCACGTTCGCATTTGGCACATTCACCGTCACGTCCTGATAGCTTCCGTTGCCTGTCATCGACTGGATCGGAACGATTTTCAGCTTCTGATGGCTGGCGAAAATCTCGCTCAATATCTGCGGCAGATCGTCCGCAGAAGACGTTTCAAATGATTTGCCGTTCGTCTGCTTTGACAAATCCGCCAGCGCATCCTGGTTCAGCTGCCCGTCAGCGTTCAGCCCGATCGTGTAGATCGGAATGCCCTTCTGCTTCGCGGCGGCTACCGCCGCGCTCAGCTCCTGATCCGACTCTGCCTGTGTACGGTTACCGTTCTTATTCAAGTAATTGTTGCCGTCCGCAAGCAAGACAATCATTGGCTCATGGGCAGGATCAACTCCCTGCTCGAGCACCTTGACGGCTTCTTTCACCCCGACAGCGATGTCCGTATAGGCCCCGCGGTTCAGTTGGTCGATAAAGTGCTTGAGATCCTCTTTGTCCGTATCGGACCGGATCTCAAGCAGCGCCTTCTCACGTTCGATTTTGTCGGTATAAGCGACGATGCCAACCTTGTCTCCGGTAGAAGACAACATATCAATGAACATCTTCATCGCTTCATTACCGATTTTGTCCTTGTCACTCGTATCCATCGAGTTACTCACATCGATAACGAGCATCGCATCAATTTGGGACGCTGTTTGGGCACCCTGAGCAGCGGCTTCTCTCCCAATCCATGGCATGAAGCTGAGTACCAGAGTGAACAACATCATATAAGCAATCACTTTTCTTTGAAGCATAGTTGTACTCCTTTATCGTAAAATGATAGGGTGGGTATTGGTAGGCCCACAAGCGCCACTGAAACGGCATAGCATTGTTATACCTAATCGTTCCTGACTATTGTTACAACGAAATAAACATCCTCTTGGTTCCGTTTTATCTTCATCAAATTACTGGATATGACACTATATTCACTTTATCTACCACCGACTGTCATTATGATATAATCAGGAAATGTAAAGTTCAACCTTATTACACATACGATATAGGAATAAAGCCATATAGCAATATCATTTCTAGTAATAATAAGAACCAAATTCCAAAAATATAAAGATTTTATTTTTATAAGGAAGGGACTCTCTTATGTTAGCATACGGTTGTATCGCAGTTTTGTTTCTTTTTATTACCATTCAAGTTGTCCTCTACTGGATTCGACACAAGAAAACACCCGCACCCAACGAGATTGATCATCGGCTTCTCTCCATATTGAACGATAGGAGCGAGAAGACGCCATGAAAAAAATACCTGTCTTTTTCAGACCTTACCACAAGCCAAAACAACTCTATGATTTAATTCGTAGATGTAAATCATGCGGCTCCTTCTCTGCACTGGAAGATGAAGTCTGTCCTTCCTGCGGCAAGACTGCACTGCGTCCGATCGAACGTGAGGCAGCCGTCAATGTTAAACGGTCAATGCAGACAAAGCGACTCTTCTTGCTGTTCATTACGCTGGTTGGGGTCCTTCTAAGCGATACGTTCGGCCAGATGATGCTTTGCCTTGCAACAGCCCTAATACTTATTGTTATTCTCTGGTTCGTCCAGAGAAGATTTATCGCTTCTGAGATCAGCCTGAAGCTGGATCGACTACTGCAGCAAGAACAGATGCAGCTGACACGGGACATATACCGTGACTGGGAGATAGCTTTCTCACACTGGGATGAGGACAAGCAGCTTACTTACGAGCTGCTGCGGCAACTCCGGCCCCTTATCCGCAACGATACGTTTCGACTGCAACAGCTTGGGCTTCTCCATCACTTCGCACTGCGTAAAGATATGGAGCTGGAGCTGGAACCACTCCTACTGCAGCAATTTGATCCGCTGCTGGTCGATTATATTGGGGAGATCGCCAAGATAAAGCGTGAACTGATTAAAGACGACACGTTCCGATACATCATCCATTACGAGCCAGAAATACTCGGTCTTAAGAACGGCCAGGACATCCTGACCGGTGTGGCCGGAGTAGCCGTAAGAATGAAACGGTATGTGCTCACTTATCCCGGCTTAATTCGTCGTTACGCCTACCGGCTGCCGAAGGATCGCATCCTGCGGCTGTACCGAATGATTCAGCAATATCCGAACGAGCCGTGGGATCGTGTAGCCGAAGAGGTGAAACGAATCGTGCATGACCAATATGAATGGGATCCTGATTTCCAGGATTCTGTAGAGTAGAGAGAGACTAATATCTATGACGATAAGAGAGGTTCTAAACCCGCGGAATTTTATGATTTTATTATGTGCGGGGACTGTGGTAATGATTGGAATCAGGGGAGTGCATATTGCAGAGAAGATTGATACCATCAAGGAAGCCGATCGGCTGTACGCCGCTAACGATCTCGTTGCGGCGGAAGAAGCGTACCGACAAGCGCACAATAATCAATGGATTCTCTATGAGGAGGACAAATTGGCCGAGCGGCTGCACAAGCTAGCGCCAATTACTGCCATGAAGCGCAAGCTAGACAAGATTTTGTCTGATGCAGATGCGGCTGCGGCTGATCTCCAGTTTGAGACGTTCATGGAGGCGTACAAACGCTATCAGCAATTGCGTTCCTCTTACTTAGAGCCCGGCAGCTCCCATATCAACGAGTTCAAGCAAATGCTCACCTCAACAACGGCCGCTGACCGGATGAACGAGCATCTGATTCAGTTCAAAGCATATTTCGAAGAGCAGCTCGCTGCCAGTAAGCAGCAGGGAGACAGTAGCACTGAATCATTCAAAGCAAATCTGCTAACTCTTCCGTCCTCACTCTTCGGTGGAGCTGAGAAGAAAACCACCCAACTGAATACCCTGTTCCGCTCCTATGATGAATCCAAGTTGGCCCGTATCGCAGGCAAAGGGGAGTTACAGCAAATGCTGGACGAAGCAGTGACTATGGAAAAAGCTTACCAGAAGCTGGGCATCACAGCGGAGTGGCTGCAGTCCAAGTCGGAGGAGCTTGTTGAGACGATCATGCGGAAAGATGGCGAACAGAACAATGCAAAAGCGTTCGCAATCCATGCCACCATCTATGCGGCTTATGCGGACCGCTCCGGCAGCTCGTCCCGCGTCACCAATTATCTGGAGCAAGAACTAAAAAACTGGATGAGGAAGGCAGACCGCCATGTCGCGGCCGGGGAATACGAGACGGCTATTCGCTTGTATGAAGACCTGTCCGGCTTCCACGACACCACTGCCGAAATCGCGGACGTCCGGCTCGTCTGGGCCGCAGCAGAGCCTTCGCTCTTGCTACCGGAAGGCAATTATCCGATCATCGAAGGCGGTAAAAACCGATTTGGCGCTGCCGTGTATACGATGGCACTCGATACCGAACGTCGTTTGTATTATGCAACGTGGGACGGCACTTCGAAGCCGAAAGTGCTGCGCAACCCGCAGCCAATACCTTACCATTATGAGGTGCGCCGCCTGACCGTTGAAGAGCAATTGAGTTCAAATGAACGGCCTGTCCTGCTCATCGAGTATGATTCGAATTCTCGATCCGCCGCTTACAGTGCCTATGCCGTGGCAAACGATCGAATTGAGCTGCTGTTCTCATTCGAGGCAGACGGCTATAAAATTGACAATGACGGCTCTTTGCTCGTGCATAACCTGAACGAAACGGGGAAGGAAGATGAAACAGCCCGTTATGAGCTTTACGGTGACAGTTACCAATTCGTCGAACTTGTCCCGAATGCGAATTATATCGACATCCTGGTGGAGCAACTGCCGGAGTATTCACACAAAAAGGTGCGTTTCACATCCGAGATCGTGCTTGACAGCGATGGAGAGCCATATGCCCGTATGAGTAACAGTTATATTTGGCTGCGGGGTGACTATGCATTCGTGGAAGGACCAATTACAGTTTGCGGTATCCTCAGCTATCATACAGAAGTATACTTAGACAACGAAGCCGTCACTATTCCGGTGTTCCATGTCGAGAAAGTTGAATAATAAGAATATTACGGTCATACTGATAAAAGACAGAGCCTGGTATCCTCTTGCAAGCAAGGATACCAGGCTCAGGCTCTCTATTTCTTGAAGTCGAGGGTGTATCCTGGGAATACTCTTAGTGCATCAATAGGCACTGATTTAACTACCTCTCTTTTCTTAACGATATATTCCATTTTACCTCCTGTAGACGTTGTATTTCCATCCTTTATAGCTGGAGCAGGCACTAAGGTAAGATCCCAGTAGTCTATCGTTGTTTCTTCTAACCATGTTTGAATCGCCACTCGAACTTGATATTCTGTTTTTTGTCCATTCTTGATTTGTTTCATATCCATAATTTGCGAAGCTAACATGGTTGGTCCCATAGAAAAATGTAGCTGCTTTAATAGTTCCACGTCCATGTCGTCTGTTGTGGTTTTTTTAAGAAGATCTTCACTACCTGTATCCATTCCAGCCATAAATACTTGAACTGTGTTGTTAATACCCCCAACAGTAAATTGACTTATATTACTTACGTCATCATTCCAAACATTTTCATGAGGAATCCCAATACTTTTTATTGAGACTGTCTGTGTTTTTTCATTCCACGCAACATTAGCGCCAAGTGCTTTCGAAATAAAGCTAATAGGTACCATTACTCGATTATTTACCATCCGTGGCGCCACGTCTGTTGAGACCTGCTTACCGTTGACATTGATTTTAATTACTCCACTTGCATACGCAGCTCCAAACACAGTGGATACCGTCACCAGTGTAGCCAAGACAGAAATGACTATCTTTTTCTTCATAATGTAATCCCTCCCATTTTTAATATAAACGTTAAATACCCGTTAAAGTTGCTTTAAAAACAAAAATATTTGCTCTACTAATTCATTGTTCGTGTTAAATAAAAGGTATGTTTGTGGCTAGGCGTTAATTCTGTTCCATAATAGAACATATGTGTTTATACTTTTTCTCAAAGTTTTTTCTAAAATATTCTGTGCCCTCCTTAGATAACTTTTTTTCTTCAAAGGCCCAAGATAATAAATATTCTTGAAAACTATTATCTAAATCTAAATCTAATGGAATAATTTGGTCTACAGATACTTCACTATCATTCGATGTAGCAATGATTTTTCGTGCCCTTATCACAATAGGTAATTCTATCCATTCTTTGTAAGAACCTATTCTTTTTATCACTTCCACATCATTCAAAAGTTTGAAAATAATCTTATCAGAAACAAGATCATTTATAAAAAAATTTTCCATAAACGAAACACGTTTATTGATATCATTTATCTCAGAAAATAAATTCAGAAAATCAGAACTTTGTTGTATTAAAAAAACACTAGTAAAGTTTATAAAATACTCAGCACAACTGTGTAGCATCGTTTTTGAAGAGGTATCTTGCTCAACTTCCATTACTAAAGAGAGAATCTTTGAAAACTCTTTTTTATTTGACCAAAGATTTTTCATTCTCTCTTCATCTCTATAGTAGTAAATTATTATACTCAAAATATCCGTTTTTCCCCTCATATTATAAGCATCTCCCTAATTGGCTCCCCTGCAGCTGATCTATATGGACGTCCGCCTACACCATAGCTCCTTCAACTTTTCTAAAAAATTGGCTAATGAAATCTTTCAAGATTTTCAAGTAAATCAAAATCTACTAGATTGGTAACATTATATCCCGTTTCTATTAAGACCTGTCGTAGTTGCTGCAATAGCTTGAGCCATTCTTTTATAAATAACTCAATTTTCATCGTAATACTCCGATAATCATCACGACTATCCCAATTAATGTTAATATCGCATTTTTCAATTTTACATATCCATGTTTCGAAAAATGCTTGACTTGGGAAAGTTACAACGAACTGCTCTTCTCTCTTTTTTATTGCTTCTAACATTTTAACAATATCACTTATGCCATCGGCTATTTGTGTTCCATAATTGATTCTTAATGACGTATCATGCCATTTCATTGTAAAGTGTTGGCTATTAACAAGCCTATTATCTAGTGCTTCAGATATCGTTGTATCTTCTGAATCACGTATTCCAATCTTAAAATTTGGGTTGATTATGATTTCAAATTCCACTTTACTCACCTCAAGGACATTTAACTTTTGCATGGCTCTCTTTTCTAACAAAAAACATATGTAAATAAAGAGCTTATGACGTCTTCTTTACATATGTTTCGGTATTTTCGACACCATCCTTATTTCCTACATTTTTATTTAGTTGCCTCGTTATAGAGTCTCCAACTACAGCTCATCCGCAGTTGTTCGCCATTCATTTCGGCGGTCAGCGTACCGTCCATCTTGTTCATTAAACTTTTTGCGATGGAGAGGCCAAGACCGGAGCTTTGAGTAGACCGCGTGCGGTCTGCGGTATAGAAACGGTCAAACAACAGATTGACGTCACTTCCGACGAGCTCCTTCGCATCGTTTGTGATCGTCAGGCTAGCTTTATCCCGTTCCCGTTTGAAGGTGATCGCAACCTGCCCAGTCGCATGTTTGAGCGTATTAACCAGTAGGTTCTCTACAACTCTCCGCACCGCGGGCTCGTCCGCGAAGACGTACACATTCTGCTCCTGGAGCCGGATGTCAGGCACAATATTGCGTTCGTTGAACAAATCATAAAACTGGATCAAAATGTCGGAGAGCAGGGCGTTTAGCCCCAGCTTTTCGATGGAAAGGGGGTAATCCAACGATTCGATCACGGATAATTCGAAAAAATCGTCCAGCAGCGCCTGCAGACGCTTGGTCCGATTTTTAACGATAGCGACGTATTCAAGCCGATCCTCAGACGTTACATCCTCCGAGTCAAGCAGTTGAATGTATCCGAAGATAGAAGTTAACGGTGTGCGGATATCGTGGGAAATATTCGCGACCGCCTGCCGGAGTTCATTTTCTATTCGTTTCTGGCGGGCTTTCGATTCGACGATCAGATTGGACTGGCGATTGATTTGGACGGCAAGCTCTTCGAGCCCCCGGTCGAACAGGGCTACGTCGATTTTTTTGCCGGTGTCCTGATCGTTGTAGCTTCTTAATTGTGTCGTCATGCGCCCTAATTCGCGCCTCAGCATCAGTAAACGGGCAAGCAGGAGAACCGCCGCCGCAACCGATAGGATACTCAGGATAAGCAAGGTTCTCCCGCCCCTCTCAACCGTTATTTGATTTCCTTGCGGCGGTACACGAGAATGCCCAGCATTCCCGAAATGGCAATCGTAAGCAACGGACTCAGTAAGAGCCTAGGCCAATCTCCGCTGTCGATACGTGGGCTGCCGATATCTCCCACCAGCTTGAAAATGGAGTAGTCATACATGGTGGCAAACCAATCGATTTTCGCGCCTATGCCAGCCAGTGCAATATCGATCATAAGGAAAAAAATGAGGGAAAATCCGATCGTCTTGCCGCTGTCTGTAAAGATGACCGTGAATAATGCTCCCATGGCCGCATAACCGGCCGAGTAGAGCAACGTCAGCCCAAACACCCGCGGGATAAACATCTGGGCGGTCCCTGCTGGCAGTTGCCCAAAGCCTGAAAGCAGCGTCACTTCCACGGTGCTAAGCAGCGGAAAGACAAGAGAGAACACCATCGTTCCGGCTGCAAACACGATCAGCTTTGCCGTAAACAGCCGGCCTCTGGTATTTCCGGATGAGGCGATCGTCTTCATGACGCCTGTGGAGTATTCGTTCGAGATGAAGAAGCCGGCCAACACTGCCACACCAAGTTTGATAACATAAGCATTACTTGTAATAAAGGTCATCAGAAATTCGGCTCCCGTCATTTGGGGGATTCCGCTGGACCGATGATCGAAATAGTATAGCAGCGGGTATGCCAGCGAGAGAACGGAGAACGCAAGCAGCATGGTCCAAAACGATCTGTTCTTCCGCAGCTTGAAAAACTCGACTCTAATCAGATTATACATGCGAAAGCCCTCCAATCCGTTTTGTAAAATAGCTCTCCAAATCCTCGCCCATGGGCATAAACTTTTCGATCTGCAAGCCGGCGGAAAACAAAGCCGACGATATCTTACTCGGCTCATCTACAGCGTTATACAGCTTGATGGAGCCATTTTGTAGCACCTCAAAATCGGCCGTGTTCAGCTCGTTCTGGATGACGGCTGTTGCCTTGTCCGGATTATCCACCTGGATAAGCACGTACTGCTGACACTTGTCGTTTAATTCCTGGGCGGTGAGTTGTTCGAGCAACCGGCCGCGGTGAATAATGCCGTAATGGCTTGCCATCAGATGCAGTTCGCTCAGAATATGACTGGAAATCAGAATCGTAATGCCCAACTCGCGATTCAGCCGCTTCAGTAGTTCGCGCATTTCGACGACGCCCGTCGGGTCCAAGCCGTTGGTGGGTTCATCCAGAATCAGAAACTCCGGATCGCCGAGCAAGGCAATCGCCAGACCCAGGCGCTGCTTCATGCCAAGCGAGAAGTTTTTCGCTTTCTTTCTGCCCGTCTCCTGCAGGCCGACCAGCTCCAGCATTCTGGGAACGCACGCTCTACCGGGAATGCCGCGCAAAATTCGGTTCGCCTCCAGATTTTCACCAGCGGTCATGTGGGGAAACAACGCGGGGCTCTCGATGATCGAACCGATCCGCTTGCGCGCCTGAACCAATGCTTGTTCTTCGCCGGTGCCGAAAAGTTCGATGGACCCTTCCGTCGGGAAAGCAAGGCCGGTCACGATACGGATCAACGTCGACTTTCCGGCGCCGTTTTGTCCGATAAAGCCGTAAATGGAGCCTTTGCGGATCGCCAAACTGACCTTATCCAAGGCGGTATGGCCTTTAAATTTTTTGGATAGCTGATTTGTTCTCAATACATACTCGTACATCTTCGTCTTGACCTCCTTCAACGATATGAACCGAGTATAGGAAAGAAAACATAAGAAGAGCTAAAGACAAATCTAAAGAATTCCTTAAGGCTTAAGTCGGTAGCCCATCCCCCATACCGTCTCGATAAACTCGCTTCCCGGAGCAGCCTTGGCTAGCTTGCTGCGTAAATTGCTCACATGGACATTGACCGTGTTATCCTCACCGTGGAACGGCTCATGCCAGACGCTTTCGTACAGGTTGGCTTTCGTGAATACCTTCTTGGGCGCCGACAATAGCAACGCCAGAATTTCATATTCTCTCGCGGTAAGTGACAGCTTGACCCCGTTTACTGTAATCGACATGGCCTCGCGATCCAACACAAGCCCTTTATGCTTCAGCACGTTGGGTGAGTCGGTCCGCACCATGCGGGCGTACAAGCCCAATTGGGAGTCGATCCGCGCCGATACCTCCTCAATGTCAAATGGCTTCGTAATGAAATCACGCGCTCCTCCGCGCAGCGCCGATACCTTGGTCTGCGATTCGCCTTTGGCTGAGATCACAATCACCGGCATATCGTCCCGTCCGCTGATTTGCTCAAGAAGCTCTTCGCCCGTCAAGCCGGGCAGCATCAAATCAAGCAAAAGCATGTTCCACTTTTGCTTCTTCAGATAAAGGAGCGCTTCGGTCCCGGAGAAAACGGGCTGGGGAATATATCCACTTTTCTTGATAATATTGCACAACAGTTGACTGATGTAACTGTCATCCTCGGCAACTAGAATATGTACGGTTTTTTTCATTGAATCTCCTTTTAAATCTCTTTGATAATACGCCCCTCCAAATACTCAAAAACCCGAGCGCTGAATACGTTCGGGCTTTACTCGACAGGTAAATGCGCCTTTTATTCTTCTTTGGGAAATAAGGCGAAGATGCTGCTAATTATGGTATCCTGCATATATCAAAGATTGTTGCAGATTATTTCCGTTTTCATTGATTATAGAGTTTTAATGCTTCCAGCCTTTTTGCTCGCTCAAACGCCTTATGTAAAAACTCTTTAGCCGATAAATCCTCATAATCCCAATTCATGGCCTCTATTGCAGTCGCGCCTGAATAATCCGTTTCCGCAATTTTTTTCATGGTTGTAGACCAATCGATCGTGCCGTCAAAGGGTAACCCGTGTTGGGCATAACTTCCGTTATTATCATGTAAATGTAGTGCCATCAGCCGGGAACCGTACATGGATAATAAATCATCGTCTGGATAATGGCGGTAGTGATGTCCACTGTCATAACAGAATCCGATACGCAGGGAATCCACTTGCTCCAGCACATATGCCAAATTGGAAAGGTTCCATAAATTCTCCAGTGCAACATTGACACCAAGCTGTTCAGCTTTTTCAGTGATTCTCTTGATTCTATCCAGTCCCAATGTGTTATATGGATTGTTTTCGCCCGGCAAGTGCACCACCATTGTCGGAATCTCAAATTCGGCGCAATCTGCAACACATTGCAAATAGCAATCAGTTACGGTTTCACCGTCCAGATTGTCAAGCCATAGGTTGTTTTCGTTTTGGACTGGTGTGTGGATATTTTCTATAAAAAGTCCCGCTTCTCGCGCAATTTTCGGCCCGTTGCGGTAATCGTTCCGACCAAAGCAGTCACGACCAAAACCATCACTCCACCATAATAAAACGCCATCAAATCCAGCTTCTTTTATTAACTTAAAACGTTCCTTATTGGGCAATTCGTAGCCAAACCAATCATAAATGGTAATCATAAGCCACTTCCTTTCTTGCTCTACCAGCACGCGCCCAATATGAATATCTTCGACGACGTCCACGTTTTTCCTTCTGCTTCATAAAACATAAATATTGTTCTTCCTACCTTCATCTTTGCACCTTGTTTTTGTCATAATTTCCAAACCCTCAAATATATATCTTCATTCAGAATGTATGCCCGTGGGTTAAATACCATTAAAAAATATTTTACCTGCCATCATAAGCATCCCCATACGACTCGAAATTTTCAGCCAACCAAAACCAATTTTCACCTTTACTAGAGTATAAATGCTCTAACAGTTCCGTAAAGCTTTTAGCAATAATCTGACTATCCCCTGGTGTTGCATGAGTTTCCAAGAAGCTATCATAGCAATAACCAAAATGAGACTTGCTTATGTCAATACTAATGTATTGGTTTATTTGTTCAGATTCAGCAATTAGATACCACTCATTACTAATATCTCCTTCTAGTTCCTCCCAAATAACATCATCCTTTGGGTAAAGCCTTTTACTAGTTGGAATAACCTCATTTGAAGAAACTATTTTTATTCCATAAGGCTTATCTAAAAACATTTGTAAGGAGTCATAATTGCTAAAAAAATAATTCAAATCTTCTGGAAGAGCTAATTCATTTGTGAAATCTGTGGTCTTTTTCACAAGTCTGCAATTACTATCCTGTTCAATTTTCTTAATAATCTCTATTATCCTCATACATACTCCTTTAATGGTAAGATATTAAGTCCTTCATTTCATTCAGTCGATCATCACGTATTTCTTTCACTTCTTCATCTGAAATTATTCGTTTTTTGTACTCTTTCATCGCTCGATCAAAATACTTCCAATACTTATTAGTTCGCATTCTTCCACTCCTTTTTGATGCAGAGTATTTTTCATCTTTTCACATTAAGAAAATTGCCAATAGCTTTTTATGGGGTTCTCAATCGAACCTTCTAACATTTGTGCATATAAATAGATAGCACCGAACGAAAAGGGATAACTTTTTCTTGGCTTTATGAGTGTATCTGGATAACCATCCCCAAACGATACCACCGAATTTTCATCATACTTTACGAATAAAACTTCTACATCTACTTCTTTTTGTTCATCGTAAACAAGTGTCATTTCGTAAGAAATTGTTTGCAAAGGGTCCTTGGGAGTAATGGCTTGTTTGGAATTTTCCAACACTTTAGTAAATTGTTTAGAACCCTGCAAATCAGAAAGCAATTTAGCAGTCTTTTCTGGAGTTTGTTTCAAATCATGAATAATTTTCATCTTTCCTCACCTCTGTTTTTTTTTTTAGATCAAACCAAGTGTTCTTGTTCTTGGTTAATTACTAAAGTGAAGCTTACCTTTATACTAACAACCATTAACAAAAAGAATTTATGTTATAATTAAAGTTAAATAAGTGAAATAATAACTTTTTTATAATTTCAAATAATGGATATGAATCATCGAAAATGTATTCTTATTGCAACTTACATTGATCTTAAAAGGACGTGAGAAAATGAAAAAGTCAACCTCTCTAGACAGAGTAATTATTATAGGTGGGTTATTGGTTGCCGGAATCCTTATTCTAGTCGGTCTTTTCTTATTAATTGCTATTAAGTATAATTTCATACAACTCAATGGCTAATGTAAGTTATTATTCCGGATAATAGAAAGTATTCTGAACTGTTCGTAACTCACCAGGAGATGCATATCCACCCTATACTGCACCCAACTCAAGTCGTACTTTCCCCTATTTCCTTTAGAGCCCACTCACGACGATAGCCGTACCACCACAAAAAGCTTGCCGATTAATCGGCAAGCTTTTTCACTCATGCTTATTTTATTTATAGAAAGTATATAAGCTTATTTAATAAGACTATCTACCTCAAGTATATTTACTGTGTTAAAGCTACTCTCTGAAGGTCTGAGTTCAATTTATATAATAATTCCTCTATTATAGCAATTTCATTCCAACATTCGGGATGTCCGAGGCATTTATCCATTATCAGTGAGATCATCAATCCCTTTTCCTAGGGATATTTCCCACATAGCTAGGCTCAGTGCCATGTTAGTCTTTTCTGCGATAAAATCAGCACACAGCCTTAACGCCATCTCGACCTATAGCACAAACTCATAAGTTTCATTATTGTATAAGTTGTTTACAAACCGAAAACTTAATGTACCTTCATACACGAATTCATTTCTCAAGAACTGAGTTCCATAAGCGTTATATGGATATTCGCCAGACTCCGTTAAGTAAAGAATCAAACCAAGTGTGTTTTTAAACTGACTCATTTCAATTCCTTTAGGTAACTCTATTACATCATTATTCATGTATCCTATTGATTCAAGTTGTTCCAATAAATCGGATCCCGATAATTTTTTCTCTAATTTGAGAGAATACTCAATAGCCATTTTATTGCTCCTTTGATTTTGAGCATGTAAAAAAGCTCATTCCTCCTTATCATTCAAGTTGAAATAAGCCTTTGAAAGTTTATCAAGTATTTGTAAAGTTTTTTAGTCTTTGGTTTGTTGGTTGTGTTGTACGATCTTATCGTTAAAAAGTACAGTTTGTCTTTTCTTCTAATAATTTTTTTTGCAATAGTTCAATCATTTCTTGAGTTTTCTTGATATTTAAATTCCTTCTACCGTTTAAGTAAACAAAGTCCTTTATTTCACTCCAATTACGTTGTTCACTTATTACAATAATTTCTTGAGATAAGCCTCTGATATACACAGGTAATTCTCGACTTTTAAACTCTTCAATCAATTTTTCTAAGTCTGCATAATCCATACTCCAGTTAAAATAACATTCTATAAAATACTTGAGATTTTCATACTTCATTCTTTCATTTCTCATTTGTTCCACTCCTTTAATCAAAAACAGGATAGCCAGTAATAATTCTGTAGCCTGAGGGCATAGAAGGATCTTTAACTAGGTAAAGCTGGGATGTGGACAAACTGTTAGACACTTGCTTAGAAGCAGAGTTACCTCCACTCTTCACATCAACACCTTTGCCAACAGGATAATTATGCTGGCCTCCATTTCATCCAAGATTTCATTATTAACATTTTTTCTTATGCTGTCTCATCAAACTTCTCTCGGGTGTCGCCGACATCAAAAACCATTTTAATTCCCCACTCAGCTGTGTCGATGACTTCCTCAACGGTTCCGATCGTAGCATCCGTATAGCATCTGTCCGCTGGTTCCCAATGGGTCTTCTATTAGCGATTCTACTGTATCGATAACTGAGTCGGCCAACATTTTTCCGCCAGATTTCGCACCTTTCCAGAGCTCTTCTTATCGATTCATCTTCCTTGAGCTTAAGCAATTTAGCCTGCCTCTTCTTGTGCCTGTACCTGCTTTGCCGCTGTTTTCTTCCTTCTTTAATCTTGGACATGCAAAAAAGGCTCATTCCTCCTTATCGTTCAAGTTGGAATAAGCTTTTGGAAGTTTATAATAAATAGTTTTCTTATTCGGCACTGGGTAGCCCCCAACAAAAGAAGAAACGACTCGACTATTTGATTAAGTTTTTTATTTTTTGGTAAACTTCTTCGGCATCTTTTTTGTATTTAGAGTTCAGGAGAAGATTATCCAAGAAGTCTTCAATAAAATTATTGACAGTAGATTCAAATATCCCAAGCGATACATATTCAATTCCAATTGGATTAATAAACGAAATTCCTTCCGAAGAATACGTCGATTCATTATTCCATGCAATCTCTATTTCACCATTAACCCTTCTGAAAAATACATCAGGCAAAAAAGAACCTGCCCTATTTGAAAACCAAGAGTGTTTAAATTCCCATTCTTGCTTTGTATCGAACCATGCATCAAATTCATCATCATTATCTGATTCAAACAACAAACAATTATCCAAAAGTTCAAGCGAGTGTTGTCCTTCAACAGGGAGAGGGAATGGTTTATCACTCAATATATACTTTAGATTTTCACTAAACCATTCGACTATATATATCAAATTCCATTGATAGGTAGTTACGCTATTCTCTCTCTTAAATTGGCAAACATCTACCCCTTGAACAAATAATTCAAACCTCCCCCATGTTTCACCAGTTAAACTATTTTCATTAAAAGGATTATTTTCAAACTCATATTGAATAGTAAATGTGTTTTTTTCTCCAAAAGTCCTCAGAATGAAGCACCTCACTTGTTTTTTAATAGCTTATTGTATTCCACTTTTGTAATCTTATCATCTTTAAGTAGTTGTCTTAACACATCGGCAGGTACTTCTTTAGCAGGGTTCGTAACTTCATATGGATGCCACCCTGTTTCGCCATCTGGCTGAAATTTAATAAGCTTTCCCTCATAAATGTTGTAAAGTTGCTTATTCTTTGAAGATGAGTATGCTGTATCCAATAATTTTTGCCCTGTTTCAGCATCTGGAATTGGGTTTGTACTCCCCCACCCACTTTTCGGGTCATGTTTAGGGCTAGGTTCATAACTCTTCGGAATTTCACCCGTCCCCTCAGCTTTCTTAGATGGTCCACCTCCGTCACCGCCCGCTTCATCGATTTTCTCATCAAACTTCTCTCGAGTGTCGCCGACATCAAAAACCATTTTAGTTCCCCACATGGCTGTGTCGATGACTTCCTCAACAGTTCCGATCGTAGCATTGTATAGCATCTGTCCGCCGGTCCCCAATGGGTCTTCTATTAGAGATTCTACTGTATCGCTAACGGAGTCGGCCAACATTTTTCCGCCAGATTTCGCACCTTCCCAGAGCTCTTCTTATCGATTCATGCTTGAGCCTGTGTAAATTAGCCAGCCTCTTCTTCTGCCGGTACCTGTTTTTCCATTGTTTTCTTTCTCCTTTGATTTTAGCGCATGCAAAAAGGCTCATTCCTCCTCATTGTTCAAGTTGGAATAAGCCTGTGAAAGTTTGTCAAGTTGTTTAGTGTTTGGTTTGTTGGTTGTATTGTACGATCTTGTTGCTATAATGTAAACTCCAAATTGCTTGTTATTCCATCAGTCCTCTAATTCATACTCATCTGTAACAACCGGAATTAGCGGTGACAGAAATGGATCTTTGTGTTCATCTAATTTACCCCGCGAAAGAATGTATGCTCTAAATTCGTTATAATGTTCTGCATCCTCATCATTACATACATAGAGCATTCCATAAGAGCCAGGAGCTTTTGACCCAATATACTCCATAATACTTACTGGATTATATTTTGAACTTGGTTCATGATTCCATAAGCCTGTCATCCAAAAGTGATACTGTCCGTTAATTCCTTTGATATCTATAATATCACTACCCTTCTTTAATACTTCAACATAATCTTTGATTGATTGGACAATTTCATGTTCATCATTGCTTTCACCATCAGCACTCGCACTTTCTAAAATAACTGCCCATCCGTGATATTGGTACACTTAAAGCCCTCCTAAATCATAGTTATTTAAATGGAGATATATCAATGATTATCTCAACACCATATCTTTTCTCATATTCTCGTAACTGCCTAATGACTTTATCAACAGGGGGAGTCTCAAAATGAAAGTATGCTTTTTTTCCAGTTTCAATCGCCGCTTCTATCGTAGCCTTAGCTTGCTCCCTGTACTGAGGACTTAGATTATTTATTGAGGTTTTGGTTTGTCCAACGTATTGCTCAGATATTGCATCGAATTCACGGCCTTTAGGATCATTCTTGAATATTACTCTGGATTCGCCACCCAATTTTTCTGCAAATAAATCAGCCCCGATATCCTCTTTAGGAGACTGTTTCAAACCTCCCGAGTATTGAGTATAGATACCTTTACCCTCTACCAAATTCGCACCAGCTTTTGGCGTCCCCTCATCTTTCTTAGGTGGTTTACCTCCGTTACCACCCGAGTCATGCCTATTCTTCACCCCGACCCTGCGGAGAAGGACTCCTCCAGCAAACAGAGCTCCCTGCTCTCCCAAATAGTTCGCCATACCGCCTGTTTCATTGATTTTCTCATTAAACTTCTCTCGGGTGTCGTCAACATCAAAAACCATTTTAGTCCCCCACACAGCTGTGTCGATGACTTCCTCAACGGTTCCGATCGTAGCATTGTATAGCATCTGTCCACTGGTTCCCAATGGATCTTCTATTAGCGATTCTACTGTATCGCCAATAGAGTCGGCTAACTTTTGCCCGCCAGATTTCGCACCTTCCCAGAGCTCTTCAGCATAGTTTTGCCATGTTTTAGGCTCATCTTCCCCATCACCAAGAAGTATAGGAAATAATTCTTCGTCTAAAAGTCTAAATTTAATAGCAATTTGCTTTAGTTCCTCACTAATTACCCTCATGTGCTCAATCGTTAATGTCATCTCGCTGCGGGATCTGTGGAAATCGTCAAAAAACCGCTGCCGCGTTGTTCCATCCCAAACCAGCATCGTGGAAATTTGCTGGTTCAGCAGGTTAATGGTCCATTCCAATTGTATTGACGCTATATGAAATTCATTCGCCACACGGAGCAGCTGCTCCGGTGTAACAAGGATCTTGGACATAAATCAACCTCTCCATCATTTGCTAATCTAATTTTATTGATCTACAAATAATTGGTAAAGGTTCCAAGGTCCTTCATTTCCGATTTTTAATCCACCGCTGTTATCGGCCATCTGGTTCATTGTTACTATTTCAGAGAATAAACAATGTGATCTGATCATGGGCAGTACCAATGATTCAATGATTCAATGCTCGCTCTGGATAGAGTTATACTTTTCGGAAGAAAAGATTGCTATCTTAGAAGATAAATTAATCAATGTCTCGTCTACTCTATAGATTAATTTTATAAGATGGGCCTTTTGTATTTGATCAATGAAAGAATAATCTTCAAGATGGGATAAGAATTTCGTGAAGTATAACAGCATTATGGTATCCATATCAACAACTGAGCTTTTGAATGAAAATTGAGTTAAATCATCTATCGAAAATGTACGTGAATGAAACAGGTCATGATTTTCCTTAATATAAAGTGCTCTCAGCATTGATTCTAAGGCATGCTCACATAATATTATGCTAACATGAGGCAACTTCACGTCTATAAATAAGAGCGAAAAATTCATATAAATCTGAGAGAGATTATAATACTCTCTTATCGCTTTTATTAATACAGATTCATCTAGCTCTGCCTCGGCTAACTTATTCAATGTATTTTCATGTTCCCTTTTAGTTGTTAAGTTTGTCATAAGTCCCCCTTCTATCTATATATTTATCAGTAATTCCAGTATATGTATTGTATCATCATACACACTTTGTAGGCAATAGCCTACGGAAATACCCTTATAGAACAACATATGATTATTTTAACTATCAATTAAGGGGTTTTTATTTTGAAGAATCATGGTGACAAATCAATAGAGCTGATCGCATTTGGTAAAGCCCTACGTAAACTCCGAAAAGAAAATCAGCTTACTCAAGACGAATTAAGCCTGTACTCTCGTGTAGATCGTTCATATATTAGTGAACTGGAGAACGGAGAAAAGGCCCCTTCATTACATACAATTCTTTCATTATCAAAGGCACTACATATTAAGGCATCTTTACTTATCGAAAAATTTGAGATGGAGCTGGAAGATTAAAATTTGCTGCCTCATCAGTTTCTCTATTAAAAAGAGAAACAAAAAGACACATTCTAAAAATTGAATGTGTCTTTTTATATAAAGAATAATATTAAATCATTCCTTGATTACGTCCAAAATACACCGTCAAGCGATACTCAGCAATTTCCTTGGTCCACTGATATACTATATGGCGCGCTTCCCACTGCTCGTTATCGATATTCAAATGAATGACAAACTCCTTGCCGTCAAAATCAATCAGTCTATTCGAGCTATTGGCCCACCTGGTCATCGGCATTTCAGCTACTAATCGGGCTAACTGTTCCGCATCATATTCCCACAGTTTGCTCGTTTTTTTATCTGAGAAATCCTTCAACTTCCGGTATTCCTTGCTCATTAAATATTGATAGAAAAACGGTGCCGCCTCTTCTGCTGTAATTGGCTTAGTCCACTCTTCCACACCACGATCCAGCATCGCCAGCATCACAATCATCTTGTAGCTCTTCGACATATTTGTCTTTTCAACTTCCTCAAGCCAATATCGATACATCTCGTAGACCCGCTGCTCTTCTTGGGATAGCTCCTTTGCCCAGCTCAACAAGCCGACATAAGAACCGAATTGCTGACGATATAGCTTCGAATCCATCCCACCGTGAAGATGCATCTCTTGGTAGCTCGGACGCCTCCCAAGCTCCTGCTTTACATCCAGGTAAGCGGACAATAGCTTTTCCTTCAGTGGCTGCCTTTTACGTTGGAGCTCTTGAAGCAGATTTATGACCTGAAGATCGAAAGAAATGAGGCAGCCTTCCGGAACAGAAGGGATCAGTTCGTCGCGCTGCTTTTTTCCCTTATTATCATCGTCATATGGCAGCTTGAATAACGACAGCTTGAGATCTGCATTGCGGTAGTTCCCGATCAGGTCAATAATATGGCATACCTGCTTGCCTTCGTGAATACGAAGCCCACGACCAACCTGTTGGGTAAAGACGGTTAGCGATTCCGTCGGCCTAGCAAACAGTAACGTATCCACGGATGGGATGTCTACTCCCTCATTAAACAAATCGACGGTAAATATAATTTCCAGATCACGAGTCTCCAGCCTTCGGATTGCCTCCTGCCTAGACATTTCTCTCGTCTGAAAGTGCAGACTGATCACTTCATGCCCTTTCTTTCGGAAGTAGTTAGCCAAATAATCTGCCTGCGCTATAGAAGAACAAAAAGCCAGCGTACGCGTCAGCTTATGCTGCTGCCAAGCACCATAAATGCGATCCACCACATGATCCTGCAGCTGTTCGGACAACAGCTCTGTTTCATCATAGCGGGTGCCCAGCCAAGTGACCTTGGAGTAATCAATCTCATCGAATACACCATAGTAATGAAAAGGACTTAGCCAACCCCGATCAATTGCCTCTATAAAATGCATATAGAAGGCGATATTGCCGTCACACAGCGCATAAATATCCTTGCCGTCCATACGGTCCGGTGTCGCCGTGATGCCCAGTAGGAAGATGGCCTCAAGTTCATCTAATACCGCCCGATATGTATCTGCCGCTGCATGGTGAAATTCATCCACTACAATCAGGTCAAAGGACTGTTCCCTGAACACTTCCCGATGACGCTTCCGTCCAAGCGTATAGATCGAAGCAAATACCATATCCACGTCTGCTTCCTTCGTCTTACCGTCATATAGCCCGCTGGAACGAGACGGCATAACATGCTGAAAGGTACGGCGGGCTTGATGCAGAAGCTCCTCCCGATGCGCGATGAACAGTATCCGTTCAAACCTCTGGGCAAAAAATGCAGCCAAATACGTCTTCCCCAGCCCTGTTGGCATGATTGCAATCGCTCGGTCATAGCCTTCCTCGATCGTTTTGTTCAGCTCTTCGAGCGCCATCGCCTGCGCAGGGCGGGGAGTCAAACCATGCTCTGCCATGGCGCTGTCGTCAGGAGCAGCAGATTCGATTTCCTCGGAAAGAGGAGTGAGCTCTGTCTCTTCCATTTTTGAGATCGTCGTTGTTAACTCCGGATATTTATCCCGATAAGCCTCATATTCGTTCTCGTACAACCGAACTGTTTCTAGATTAACCTGCTCGGTGTATTCGTGATAGAAGCTATTCATAAATTTCTCTAAAGCTTCTTGGAACGTGTATGGCTCCGCCTGTGCACTCATCGCCAGATTCCACTCGAAGCCCATCTTTAACGCAGACAAAGACATGTTGGAAGAGCCCACGATAAACAAGCCTTCGTCATGATCATAATCCAGCAAATAAGCCTTCGGATGAAACGAGGTTCCACGACTGCGCCATATCCGTAGCTCCAGTCCGTTAATTTGCAGCAGTCGGCGCAGAGCATCGGGCTGCGTGATATGCAGATAGTCCCCGGCCAAGAGCTTAACTTCGGCTCCCCGCTGAAGCGCTTCTTCCAAGTGTGGTGCCAAAATTTTTACACCGGACTCCATCACAAATGAGGTCATGATATAGATGCCCGAAGCGCGGCGTATGCCTTGAATCAATTCATCAGCAAGATTCTCGGTGATCAATCGAATATCTGGCATTTACTCTTCTGACTCGATCAACAAGATACGTTCTTTAAATCCGCCGCGCTTCGCTGCTTTTTCACTTCGAACCTGATTCAGTTCCTGCTCCGTAACCCCATGGACAGAGGCCAAAGCATAGATCACCTCAAGCAGATCAGCCAGCTCGTCGACGGCCTCTTTATTACTTGTTGCCGATAAATATTCCTGTTGCTCTTCCTGCAGCTTCTTCCGCAGTTCAGCATGATAAGCCTCCGGCTCAAGCGTCTGAATCGAATACTGTTTTCCCTGCGAACCGATAATTTCAGGAATCAAGTCCCGCACAAGCTTGTTATATACAGGCATCGTTTAACTATCCCCTCTCCATAATCATGGATATTCTTTTCTTAACCTCATGGATTGAAAATGTGGATTTCCCTCACCCATGGAACGTGTATGGAGGTCTTCCACCTGAAAATGTTCTTTGACAATTCGCTGGATCTCTTCATCGGGATACATGGCAAAATACCGCTTCGGCTCATATGTATCCTGCTCCCACACCCCATCCGTCGATAACCCGCCATACAGCCCCAAATAGAAGAGGCCGTTCGGTTTCAATACACGTCTAATCTCCACGAGCACGTCAGAGAGCTGCGCCTTCGGAACATGAAGCAGGCAGTTCATAGCGTACACGGCATCAAAGGCCTGATCTGCAAACTTCAATTGGTAAAAATCCATGACCATGGCGTTCAGACCCTTTTGCTGACACAAATGGACCATTTCTTCTGACATATCAATCGCTGTTACATCCAAACCATGCTGCCTAAAGTATAAGCTGTCCCGGCCTGGCCCGGCACCGATTTCCAGCACATTTCGGACATGGTTCTCTTGAAATACATGAAGCACGTTTTCCCGTTCTTCTGCCTTCCAATCTTCCAATTCCGTAGAATCTCTTAAGTCCGCATGGTGGTTATACGCCTGCTTGAGAGCACTTTTGATGTCTACCGCAGCAGTCTCCCGCTCTTCTATCAGATTCTCTTCTTCCGCTATCTTCTGCTCTTCCACCAGCATCTCTACAAATTTCACGTCCGCAGGCGCAAAAGTATACTCACCAAGCTCATGACGCTCCACCCAGCGGAACTCATCATGATCGACAAGCTGAATGGTGCCGCTTGTAAAGCGAGCTTTGTATGCAATCAGCCGAATGTGTGTCGCTCCATAATGATGGTCGTTACTTCCGAACCACGCATAGGGCTCAATTTCAATCTTCATCTCCTCCTGAATCTCACGCTTTAAACATGATTCCGGAGATTCTCCAGCCTCCAGCTTCCCACCCGGGAACTCCCACATTCCAGCCTGTGACTTACCGGCCCGCCTTCGGGCAATCAGGAGCTGCCCTTGATCATTTTCTATAATCGCCGCCGCAACCTCTAACAAGTGTCTTCACTCCCTATACGATAACTTTGTTTGCCACAGGCACTAGTGCCGCCGGCATTTCTTCCTTTAAGCGCCAGACAAAACTAATTGGTTTGTTGCCCTCATGTCGGACATATTCCGCTTCTCCGAGGAACGTGAACGGAGCAGTGAACCTTAAGAGTGGGTTACTTTCGTTATTGATAGAAGTCAACAATGGCAATAAAAATATCAATAACCTTTAATAGATTTAAGATAGCGCTTTCTGAAATCTCTAAGACACAAGGGCATCATGAATCAGAATGCTTTGATTTCTCTGACAGCTTAAAAGTATAATTAATACCAGAAGATCCAAATGAATAACCTACTTACACTTTAAAAGCAAGAAAGCCTCCTTTACAGAACCAATCATTTTGTGACATACCTTCATAAAATGCAGATTGCCAAGAATTAGGATGATGCTTTACTCGACTTATACCTTGTCTGTATAACTCGTCCCTCAATCCCTCCTTAGTCAAATTCTCCCAGTAATATATTTGACCCAATATTTCATCAACAGCATGTACACTGTAAAGTGAATTTAGCTCAAAAGTCCTGAAATGATATTCAACACGTTTCGCTTTCTCTATACTCCAACTTACTGGTGGAATAATATAAAATTCAATTACTGGGGGGACAGACTCAAGAACTCTAGCAAATAAAAAACGTTCTGTCCCTAAATCATCAAAATAAGGATGCAAAGTAGTTTGCTCAATTGAAGATGGAGCTACATCTAACTTTTTTTTATTACACTGATCACATGCTGGAATTAAATTAATTGGAGTCACTACAAGTGATGGATATACTGATTTAGGTAAAAAATGATCTAACGAAGAAACTTTACGCTGCCCACATATAGGACAGGTCCAATTTGTTGAAGCATTCATTAGCTCATCATACGCTTCTCTACCAGGAGAATCTTTGTCAACCATCCTTTGTGTATATACAGCCTCCATTTCTTTAATAGTAACACCTCTAACGGAACACAGTTCATCTTTAAATGTACACAAAGAGGACTTTTCTGCCAGTTTTTCAAACTCATCTGCTGCAACTCCGATATCTGGTATACATGACTGCAACTTAGCTTTTAATTCCTTTTTTCTCACTCTACTAATGCATTTTGAAAAAACCTCAGTGGCAATTTGTGTTGGTTTATTTATTTTCCTCATCTATATCCCTTTTTTCCTCCGTCGTCATCAACGCTCTTAAAATTGCACGAGCCTGCATCCCTAGTTCATTATTAAAGTAATCTAGCGCCTGTTGGTAGCTATCCGTCTTATTGGCCACGTCTTCTAGCAGTTTATGAAAACCTGAATTTGTTAGTTCAAATGAGAATACCTCTTTTGTTAGAATATTTATATTCTCTCCGAAGGTTTCAACTTCAGGCCTTTCAAACTTTAAGTTGCTTCCACTTCGGTTGAAGATCCAAGCGCACTTTTTGGGTATTTCTTGTAAAATCACAGGCGAATGGGTGGCTATAATACCTACACCATTTCTTTTGACAAGTAAGTTGGAAAGAATCCTCGTAAAGGTTGCTAACAGAGGTGGATGCAAATGAGATTCTGGTTCATCTAACAGAACAAGCGTTGATTCTTCCAACTCTTCAATTAACAGGGAAATTGTTAACAAGACAATACTATGCCCTGAACTAAATTTTTTACATAAAGGTAGTGCTCGTTCCTTAAAATCCTTCCTCAATAAGTTTTTTTCTGTAGTATTTAATTTTCTACGTTCTCTTTCGGCTAATCCTAAAAGATTGTTTTCATAATTTGACGTTGTTAAAAGCAAATCTGTTACTCCAGAAGCAGAAAAAACCGGATCGGCACTTAGCATCTCTATGGCTTGATCAAGTCTCACTCTTTTTGATGGAATTTCCCTGCAAGCCCATAAACTATCAACTAACTCTTCACGAAGCTGTTCCGTACTCTTAGTAATAATTTTTTCTTCTGTATCTACAAGGGAAGACTGTATCAACCCTTTCTTCTTTCTTGTTGATTTTTTCAAGCCGATATAGGAATAACGAATTTGTTTAGATGTCCCCTTTTGATTTCTTAAAAACTTGGCTTCATCAAATGCACTAAATGAAATATATATGATATTTTTGAACAATTTCTCATCCTTATTCAGCGGGACTTCTGACCGAAATTCACCCCCGCCCTCGTTTTTTTCTTTGTTCATAAGTGACTCGACCATTTGACCCAGTAAGTGTGTCTTCCCTACTCCATTTCTACCAATTATAGCGTACAAATTTGTAGGAGGATTAGAATCAGGTTCAGTCATAAATTGAAGCTCATGCGAGACACTATCTTCCTTCCCCTTCTTAGCTAAAATATATTTAAAGTTATAGCTCGATAAAGCAGAGTCTCCTTTTGCTAGCAAATGAAATTCCTTTTTTATAGTTGAAGCCCTTATACCTCTCGTAAGGGCACGTTTTGTTACCCACTCTTTTATAGCTTTATCATAGAGAGCCAAATCCAAAGATATATCATTTAAGCTTTGTAGTAATTCATCTCTAAATACATCACCTAAACGATTAAGATTTTCATAATAATAGTTGTCTTGTCCTAACGAAAAAAACTTTTCATTTAAAGAGTCAAATTCTTTCAGTATATCAACCCTATCTTGCCCACTTATCATATTGAACTCACCAATCTTTACAGAGCCTATATAAGTCACTTCATCTCTTTCATCCTTATAATATAGTTGATAAAGAACCCGAAACTCCCACCAGTCATTCCAATTATCCATTACAAGATATATAAAACCAGCTTCTTCATATTTAACATTACCATTTACGGGTAGAACCCTAAATTTCATTTAAATACCTCCACAAGCTTAATCTCGTTTATATTATTAAACTGGGAACATAGTAATCGAGAACATACGTAAGTAAACCAATTCTAAAAATAGTTGATGTTTAATACAAGAGGTCATTTTAGAAAATGCAAGAAAGTCGACTTTAAATCACCTGGGATTATATATGCTCTTCTACCTTCTCCTAGTAATCTCAGTATAGTATAATAGACCCTAAAATAGTATATAATACCTAACGTATCAGACATAAAGTCACAATAAAGATACAAGGAAGGTATCTTAAATGGATGATAAAGTTTTAAAATCTGATTTAGAATTGTTTACAGCAGCCATACTTCAAAAAAAAGTAAATGTATTTCATGATAAATCATTACTTGAAAATTCTGGTCTTATTGAAAAGTACACTCCAGAAAGTATTAAAATTAACGGAGCCTACTATCTAAGAAATGTTTGCACCATTCAGCTTATCTAAAAGGAATTCTATGCACTCTCTATAATTCCCAAAATTACAGTGGAGAATTCTAATAGTCATTAACTTTATGCCCATAATATCCGGCTTACTGATAACTCAGCTAATTCCTAAACAGCAATATTATAAAATTTTAATAACAAAAAAAACAATTCCACCCGGATTAATTTCGGTAGAATTGTTTTTTTTGCTAACTAAGCTAATACAGGCTCCATATAACTGTCGAGAAACTCTTCTGTAATACCTTTAAGCTTACGACGCTTAAACAATGCATACATCTCTTCTACTGCGCTATATGGGAAGAATCTGGCGTTTAACGATTGGAACTGTGGACGTGATGCCTCTTTAAATACTTTTTCTCTGTCCTCATCAGCTGCAACTATTACATAACGAGTAGGAAACGGAGGAAGTACTTCGAGCAAAGCATCCTGGAGACCTTTCATACGAGTCAATCCACTTGTTACGCCAGTGCTGTGCTCAACCTCCATGACTGCTGGCATTAACTTTCCATTCTTGAACCATATACAGTCAATGAGAAGTGCCGCTTTTTGAGCACTATAAAATGGTGCAATAAAATTTTGTTCTTTACTTAATGAAGGAATAACTCCTTCCATTTCACCTATTTTCTGATTCTTATAAACAATTCCTTTATCATTTTGAGCAACCCATGTTTTAAAGCCCAAATGCTGGCCAATTTCAATAAGAGCAATTTGCATTTGGCTATGTCTACGCTTCGTTTCAATGTCCATTTCGGGAGTCTTAATCTCATCTGGAAGAACCAATGCATCGTTATCATAAACTATATCTGCAAAAGGTACTTCTGATATGACCATGTTTATTTTTTTCTCTACTAATTCATTCGGTTTATGGGGATCATCTGGGCACCAAATCAAATGCTTATGACCAGGCTTAATTTTATTACTAGAACTGATACTCTCAATACGTCCTGGGTAACAATAATAAAATTGTGGGGTATAAGCAAGCAAAGCTTCCAGTACGGAACGGGTGTTGTAACTTCCTCCATATACTCTTTCTAAATTTATTGGATGATTTGGGGCAAATGCATTAGCTAATCTCCAAATCATCTTTGTTGAAATAGATTCATTTTTCGCATCCCGCCATGTCTTACCTTTCTTAGGCTGCATTCTTTTAATAATGATTGGTCCCTCGGGTTTGGTAGTATCGATTATTTTTATTAATGTTCGCGTATTACTGTAAATATAGTTATAGACGTTGTTTTTTGGCAAAAGCCCAATTTCGTGTACAATGTTAGCTGCAGTTAATTTATTCATTATTTTTCACCTTTAAAAAGTCTAGGATAGTTTGAGCAATTCCCTTTGATGCTGTATAGGGAACTCCATTACCAACTGTCTTAAAAGCATTAGATAATGTAATGTTCTGAGGTAATTCGAAATCTTTGGGTAAACTTTGCAATGCCAATGCTTCAGCAACAGATAATCGACGAGATTTATATGGATGAAGATGAACTTCATTATTCCCATATGCAACTGTAGGAGAAGGTCTCCATCGATGCAGACGCTTATATGATTTCTTAGAATCATCACCTTCTGGGATCACTAAGAATTTTGCTAATCCTGCTCTTGGCGTAAAATATTGATTAGCGTTGGGATGATTTTCAACATCATTTTTCTTAAACCAATAGTCCACTGTTAACTCTTCAATTATTCCTTTTGGTTTCAAACGTTCACCGTCTTCAATAAATGACTCCATTTCAGGCCAAGGCAATACATTAATATCTTCGATTCGATATTTTAAATACTTCTCCCAGGGGAATACATCTGTTAACGCCTGATTAGATTTTTGTGTGATTCCTAATTCCTTCAATACACTCTTTTTGAACCCAATTAGTATAATACGTTCTCTAGATTGAGGTGCGCCATACTCAATTGAATTTATTAATCGTTCAGTGGTCACATAATCATGATGATGTAACGTTTCCTTTAACGAATCATAAAACGCTCTGTGTTTTTTTGTTCGCCATAGTCCTTTAACATTCTCAAACAAGAAAAAATCTGGTGCTTGTTTACAAATTAAATTAACATAAGTTGCTGAGAGCTTACCGTTTTCGCCTTCATATCCTTTGTTCTTCCCACCAACTGAAAAATCCGGACATGGAGGACCACCAATAAACCCTACAAGACGATTTTTCTTTTTTGATTTATTAATTAAGTTGGAAAGGGACTTGCATTCATTCTCTTGTTCAAACTCTGTAATGTCACGGAGATGGTAGCCATATTCAGGTTCAGGAATACCCATTACTTTACGTGAGTGAATATATGTTTCCAAAAATGGACGATGGTATTCATTTACAAAAACAACATCGAATCCGCTATTTTCAAATCCTAAATCTAAGAAGCCAGCCCCTGAAAAGAATGAAAAGATTACTGGTGCTTTACTCATTGTTGTACCCTACCTTAAAATCAAATTTCGACATATTAATAAATAATGTTTAGTTCGCATGTTGCTGCTTTCTTAACATTAAATAATAACAAAATAATATAGCGTTGAACAGTCAAGTACAGTTAATTATACACTATATAGCGTTCTAAATTTGTCTATAAAACTACTGGAAACTGAGTTCCACTTGCAGCTTCGCTTAATCTGGATTTTATTTCCTGACTACTCTTAAAGCTTCATTGTCTTGTTTTGTTTTACCTTAGAGTTAACTTGCTCTCTCATCATCATCACGTAATGAGCATGATGATTCGTTTTCACAAAGATACTTTCTAACACTCGATTATACCTTTCGATAACATCAGTATTACTTTCGACATACATATCTTCGCTTATGGAATGTGATCCATCGTTTAACGAAGACATTAATGAACGAACGATCATTTTCTGTTCGATATCAAAGTGATCTTCGATTTTATCAATGTCCATCCCCCCCGAAAAATTTGTGTGTGTTATGTATGGAAAACAAAAACCACCTATTGTCACAATTGTGATAATAGGCGATACGTGAAACCTTACTTTAACAAAAAAATTTATCTTATTCATAAAATTTATGGAGGACATAGGCATGTATGGTTCAGCAGTTCTTCCGGTTCATATAGAGTCAGATGATTTGAAACAACCACATTAAATTACAATCCAACTACCACTGGCGAAAGATGTTAACGCTAAAGGAGACAGAGCCATATTTGGGTCTAGAAGAATTCAATATCCCAGCTATAGACAATATTACAGGAATGATCCAAGAAGAGTTATTCAAACAAATTAAGGTTGAGGTTGCTGATAAGAAAGCACAGGCAGATTAATAACGTATCTTAAAACATTACTGCCTTGGATCTGAGTGGGCAATCGTTGAGGTCATTCTTTTAACGAAGAGTCGTTTGATTCAGGCAAACGACTTCATGGCTTTTTTACAAGAGCCTTGCTATACCGATTAAGAAGTTCATCAAGCTCCATTGATTGTTTAAGGACCTTAGGGTGCCGCAAACCATACTTCTTCCCCAGCTGATACAGCAATTGCCTCGACTCTTCTATTCGTTGCCGAATGACTTCGGCATCCATCATTGCTCGCCACCTCTATTCGCGATTTAAAATCTTATATATATCAGTTTGACAGACTTGAATATATTTACAGTTTACCATTTGAATCATTAAAGGACAATATTTAACATTAAATAAATCTTATAGTGACTGCAATAATAACTTTTTTTTGTCTACACTTCTTATATAAGAGGAGTAGATACCAATATGATGCAATCGATTACAGTGAGATTAGGCATTGTTATTAGAGAAATAAGGAAAAGTCAAAACTTAACCCAAGAGGAGCTTGCCGAAAAAATCGGAACTTCGTTTAGTTATATTGGTAGACTGGAACGAGGAGAAGGCAACTTCACCGTGCAGACCCTAGAAAAAATAACCAATGCGCTTAATATAGACTTCTTCGATTTCATGTCCTTAGGCAAAAAAGACAATGAGATCCTGCTTGAAGTTAATTCCCTGCTGCTTCAGCAGGATGAAGACAACCAGCTAAGAGGCTTAAACATCCTCAAAGAGCTATACCGAAGATAGTTTACATGTAATACCTTCTGCTGAAGCACTACAAAAAGAGCTTTTTCCACCTCTCAGTGGAAAAAGCTCTTTTCAAGTTCCCAACTTATGATTCATATGCTGTATTCTTTCGCCCGAATAAAGCGAATTCAAAGTCATCAACCCAACCTCACTACTGCCCGGTTCAACATGGCCGCTATCCCCTCCACTGCACTCCTAACCCGCTCCGCCTGCGTCACCGCAGATATCATCGCCACACCATCCGCGCCTGCACGAATCACTTCCCCCGCACGATCGGCGTTAATGCCGCCGATCCCAACGATAGGCAGCTCAATTCCAGCTCCACGTAGCTCACTCAAAATCGCAGTGCCTTGCGCTGCCTTCGCATCGTCTTTGGAGATCGTCGGGTAGATCGGCCCGACACCGAGATAATCGGCGCCGTGAAGAATCGCCCGGCGGGCTTCTTCCACCGTGTGGGCGGAAACGCCGAGAATCCGGTTCCCGATTCGCTCCCGGACGGAATCGGCGGATTCATCGTCTTGGCCGATATGTACGCCGTCGGCGTTCAGTTCCAGCGCCAGCTCGACATCGTCGTTCACGATGAACGGCACGCCAGCTCGGCGGCACATGTCCTGCAGCTGGCGAGCGAGTGTGAACATCGGCTCACTGTACAACGCCCCCGTCCCCTTCTCGCGGAACTGGAACAACGTGACGCCACCGGCTAACGCCTCTGCCAGCACCCTCTCCGGCTCTGTCCGGCAGTTCACACTGCCCATGACCAGATACATCCGAAGGTATTCGCGCATCAATGCGGGAGAAATTCTGTCCCTCATCGAAGCACCTCCTGACGACGGCGACCGTAGGCCCAATGGTTTGTCGGGCCGTGACCCTCGCCAAGATATAGGCCGTCCTCGATGGCCGCCTGAATGAATGCTCTGGCATTCGCAATGGCTACTAGTGGAGACATCCCTTTGGCTAATCCTGCGGCAATCGCGGCGGAGAACGTACAGCCCGTGCCATGTGTATGGACGGTGTGCACCCGTTCGCCGGTCAGCTCTGTGAAGACCGATCCATCATAGACCAGGTCAACGACCTGCCCGCTCCCTTGGCGGTAATCATCATTACGGCTAAATCCACTCTCACCGCAACCTGTGCTATTTCCACCAGTTATGCTCTCTTCGCTAAAGCTACCATCCTCGCCCCCATCATGCCCGCCCTTAATCACAACAATCTTCGGTCCAAGCTCACGGATACGCCTTGCGGCTTCCCGGCGGTCCCACATTGACCGGATGCTCATCCCGGACAATACTTCGGCTTCCGGGATATTCGGGGTAACGACCAGTGCCAAGGGCAGCAAATCCTCCTTGAGTGCCTGCACCGCTTCTGTACGCAATAGCTCGGCACCTCCTTTAGCGATCATCACCGGATCGACAACAACTTTCTCCCAGCCAAATTTCCGAATCTGTTCTGCCACGGTGCGGATAATATCTGCACTAAACAACATGCCCGTCTTCAAAGCATCCACCCCAAGGTCTGACCCTACGACTTCAATCTGCTCTGCCGACGCTTCCGGAGGTAGCGGATATACCCCATGAACACCCAGTGTATTCTGCACCGTTATCGCAGTAATAGCCGACATGCCATATACGCCAAGCTCCTGAAACGTCTTAAGGTCCGCTTGGATTCCGGCTCCGCCGCCGCTGTCCGAGCCGGCAATCGTCAACGCTCTGGGAACGTGAGTGCCCGTCATCGTCTCTCACCTGCAGCGGCTGCACCCAATTCGCGAATAACGGAGCGTCCCTCCAATGAGCCCGGGTGTAGCTTGGCGAGCTCATCCAGAAACGCAACCTGGAAGCTTCCGGGTCCGAGATCAGACGTACGCTCCGCTGCTTGCGAAGCCGCCGCACCATAGAAGGCGAGGCCTGCAGTACCTGCCAGCATCAATTCCGGTTCAACCGAAGCAAAAGCACCCAGCACCGAGGTCAGCAGACAGCCTGCTCCGGTCACCTTGGTGAGCAGTACGTCTCCACCGCTTATGATCCGTACTAACACTCCATCGGTAATGACATCCTCCTGTCCGGTGATCACGACCATCGTGTTCAGATTCCGCGCAGCCCGAATCGCTAGATCCACATTACCGCCGTCCGCGCTGTCTCCGGCATCCACGCCTTTGATCTCTCGTTCCTCTCCCACAAGATGGGCGATTTCGGCCGCATTGCCCCGCACGAGTGAGATCTTGACCTCGCTGAGAATTCGCAGAGCCGACTCCGTCCGAAACGTCGTGGCTCCCGCTCCCACCGGATCGAGCAGTACCGGGACGTCGTGAGCATTTGCCGACTGCCCGGCAACAATCATTGCATCCACCAATTCACGGGACAAAGTCCCGATATTCAGCACCAGCGCGCCTGCGATCTTCGCCATATCAGCGACTTCATCAGGCGAATAAGCCATCACCGGAGATGCTCCCAGCGCATAAAGGCCGTTCGCCGTAAAATTGGTCACCACCACATTCGTCATATTATGTACGAGCGGTTTATTTTTCCGCACCTTTTCAAGAAGAACAGAAAGCTCTTGATCCAGCATATTCACATTGATCAGCCTCTCTTATCATTATGGAATCGCAAAAATGTCACACGTCCGAAGTCTACACCTGCAATGGCCACTCTTCCTGCCGGTAAGCCATGTCCCAGAACATATACTCCAGCTGGCAGCTGAGCATGAAGTGTTCAGCCATACGCTCACGCTCGGCAGCCGTTGCTTCTTGCGCCCACGCATCCACACGATTACGGAAATTGGCTGCTGCATCCTCGGCCCGGTTCCCGTAAAAATATATCCACTCATAGAACGGATGGGTCTCATCCGGCTGAACTTCATCCAGCAGTTTCCGGCCGATCTCCAGATACGTCCAAGGACAAGGCAGCAGCACGGCCATGATCTCACCGAGACTGCCTTCATGCGCAACCGTCAGCATATGATGGATATAATGATGCGCGGCCGGAGCGAGAGGGTACCCTTGCATCTCTTCATAAGTTACTCCTGCGACAGCACAGAAATTTTGATGCGGGTGAACTTCGCTGTGGAGTATAAAAGAAATCTGTTCATTAAAATCTGCAATCTCATCCCGTGTTCTACATTTAGAGATCGCGATCCCGTAAATCCGCATATAGGCATTCAAATACTCATAGTCCTGTTTGATATAGTGAATTAGCTGTTCCTTGGACAGATTCCCATCTGCAATACCTCTCACAAAGGGATGCTCATAAATGGCCTGAAAAATGCCGTCCGCCTTCTGACGGAGCTCTTGCGTAAAACTCACTTTCCCCACCTCCAAATAATTGAAGAGCAGGAAGTCCCGTAAGACAGCACCCTCGGAACAACACAAAAAAAGCCGCCCCGAAAGCTGGAGCGGCTTCATCTATATGCCTATGAGTGTGTACGAACACATCGCATTTAAGACCTTATGACCGACTCCACTTTCCTACGCTAGTATGAACTAGATCAGGTTCAAAGGGTCCAAGATATCCTCTTGTCTCAGCCGCTAACGGCTCCCCTAGTGGACTTCCTATTCTATTGAATAATACTGTACAAAGGTTTACGGAATATGTCAAACATCTCCAGAGAACCACATACGAAAAAACTATACAACATCTAAGCAAAAATAAAACCCGAATCACCTCTTACTTAAGCAGGATGAATTCGGGTTATTAATTAAAGCAATTTCAATTGATTGTATATAGGTACAACCCAATCAGGTAATACTCTTTCTTGATGCTTTATGTTGCCACTCTCAGCTTCCAGCACGCTTTGGATTCAATTATCTTTTCCCGAGATATATTCTTTGACCCCATTAGAATACTCCCTTATCATTTTGCCATGTTTATCTTTATAAACGACATATGATCCGTTTGCCTTGGCATCAAGCCTTGCACGTTCCCCCGTCAGCTTAATCAGTTTACCTAAATGGTCATCCCTTATCATAGCTGAAACCTCCGGCTCATTTTCGTTAAAACCTTTCGTTCATAAATAATATCACAAACCGAGTATTTGCAATAATTTCCGTTACCGTTATGCCATTTTTTCTAATCTGTTAAAAGATCAAGCATTTTCACTTCTTCGAAATCCATCAAATCCCAGAATCCAGGAACCGTTTCTAAATCATATTTATAGATTGCTTCTATCATCTTCAGGTTTACTTCTTGTTTTAAATCGTTCCTATCTTGGTTAGAAGTTTGCCACATTGATTTTTGGATCTTCGGGGTATATTTTTGTATTATTGTTTCCATCGCGATTGCATCTTTTTCCTGAGCTTTTTTAATTAAGTCCATTAACGATTCCATATCCTCTACACCTCTCCATTAGTTAAATAGGTCCTTAATTTGTTTAATGCTTTTGTTCTTGTTTTCGAAATAGCTTGCTGTGTAACCCTTTTATTATTCGCAATTTCAGTATCTGATTTATTAAAAACATACGCATCTAACAATACTATTTTCTCTGTTTCTGTAAGTCTTAAGATGGCTTTATGAAGTGGCAAGCTGCTAATAATATCTTCTATCGAAGAGACCTGTGTCTCTTCGATAGAATGATCTTCTGTAACTATGTAGGGGAAAGGACCCTTGGGATCGTTCTCTGGAAATAAAACAGACCTATTCCTTTCTTTCCTTTGCTTTTTGTCATAATCTATCGATGTAAAATGGATTAGTGAGCACATATAAGCTGTGAACCTGAGCTCAATAAAATATTTCTTGAATGCCTCGTCTACCTTTTTCTTATTTGCATGTGTTGGTTCATTAAGATAGTTAGTTAGCAACTCCATGTGGTTTTGATTCTTTAGGAATTCGATTATAATAGGCTGTTTAGATAAGTTCCTTATTATCTGGTTATATATTTTGGAATTCATAAGCGCCCCCCCATGCTGGCTCCATATTTATATATAGAGAGATCTTACGACATCATTTAACAACCTATTTTCAAAAAATATAGGATCATATGTTCTTATTTTATCAGTAAGTTATTGGATTTTAAATCAAAAAGTACCGAAACAAAAAACTGTGTAATAATCATTCAATCTAAAGTTTGAAACAAAACAAAAAAGACTATCCATGAAATTAGCTCATGAGATAGTCTTTTATTATTTATTTACTAATTACGTTTTTTTTGATTCGTTAATTGAGAAAGAATAAATAAAACAAAGCAAGTTAGTGGTTGTGGAAAAATAATGTGACCCTTCCTTATATGTAGAAATACTTTAGGAAGGAGTTGAGAACGTTGTATGCAAGTAACAGATGTAATCTCGCTTATAACTAATGTTGGATTTCCTGTCACGCTTTGTTTTATTTTGATTCGTTATGTTTTAGAAACCATTGGCGAAAAAATGGACAAGTTAGATAACTCACTTAATGAACTGACTAAGGCTATTCAATCATTTGAAAGCAGCAGAGAAAAGAAGACAGATATATAAATTCATAATTTTTTTAGGTATAAGGTTGTTTTTACATTCTCGAATTCCTCTTTTATAAGTACAAGGTGAGAGAAACAGAAACCTTGAAAACATAGAAGGAGGTAGGAGAGAGCTCTCGGTCCGGAATCCATAAAGCAACAAAGAAACGTTCGTCAGTAATAGTTATACTACTGTATCGCCCACAACAACATGTAAGTACCAAAACTTGTTTCACAACACTATGCAATTAAAAAAACTATTTGGAGGTTTTCAATATGCCTTGTCCACAATCTGATTTGCCAATTGTGCAGATTCCTTTGATCCCTGCAACCCCAGCCCCACCACACATAACTGGTATTAAATCTGGTTCCACACGGTTTATGATTTCAGATAACCCAGAAACTATCGGTACTCCAACTGATCCTGTTTGGCCAGTGAAATTCGAAGGTGGTTTCGCAACATTGTGGCATGATTATGTGGCTGATAAAAATACGCTGAGTTACAGAATTTTTGTTTGGCATCTTAATAAAACTGGAAAGACATTAAAATACGGGGTAACTATTGGAAATGGCTCTAACGCTACTTCCAGTCCTGGTACTATCCAAATTTCGGGATTAAAACACTCGGTTGATACTGTAAAAGGGTTTATTTCGCATGGAATTTGTACTGCGAAAGCATTGTTGGGTAACACCTTAGAGAGCGCAACACCAACTGATTCTAGCATTACAGCTGGAAATGTTGGTCTTGTGAAGGAATGGACTGTACCGGATGGCTATCTAATCGGCGGTGTAATCGAGTTTACACTTAAAAACAGTTCATCTACCACTGCACCGATGGCATTTAGAGTAAGGTCTTCGGTTGCAGATACCACTACGGCGAATCTAAGAACCAACCAAACAGCAGTTATTCCTAGACTGGGAACACATCCACGTGGTTCTTGGAATTTCGCAGACATTCAAAGTACTATTAACTTCCAAACAGGCGCTCTAAACTCCTATCAATACTACAGCTTTTCTAACGGAACAAGTGATAATCTTATGACACAAGCTACAAGTTACGACCCAAGTAAAGCCTATGGTGATAATAAAGGTCATTATGGGGTTAAAAACAAAGTAAATATTACTTTCAAAAACACATCTACAACAGAAAGCCGAAAAATCAGAGTGTGTATCACTTCACGAGTAAACCCTTTCGGTGGGGCTTGTCAATGGCATAATAATGATACAGTAGGCATCAAAACCTTGAATATTGGTTCGTCTAGTCAAGACGCAGTTCAGGTGGTCACATTTACACTTGCACCAAATGCATCTGCAACATATGCACTCACAACTTCGACAGCTGGCTCTCTATCATCACCAGGAGTTATCGCGATTCAAACCTTGGCACCATAATGTTCTAGAATTAAAAACAGCCTCTAATCTTAAAGATTAGAGGCTGTTGGCTGTTTTGTTATTGGTTTTTAATGGAGAGTCCTGGGAATACGGTATAATCATTAACGTCAAAAGTTCCTACTTTTCTCATCGATTTTATTTTTCCTAATGCTATTTCAATATCCCAGTTTTCTCCGAATAGCTTTTCTTCCTGATAGATAACTTTTATTCTTACTTTAACCGTATTATCTTTTGATATCTGAGCATCAACAATGTCATAATCAACAATTGCTGGATATATGCCGCCGATCGGGATCATGTCAAACCCTTCAACAGATATTGATTTAATCAACTCAGCATCACGATTGTCATAGCCTGCTACATAGGTAGTAATAAGGTTTTGGATCACAGCCCAGGTGCGACCATCTATATTAAGGTTCTGATCCCAAACATCTTCCTGAGAGTCTATCTTACTTTTTATGGACACTGTTTGATTCTTTTGGTCCCAACTTACATCAGCTCCTAACGCTTTAGATACAATGCTTATGGGGACCATCACTCGATTGTTATTCAGCTGTGGTGCGACATCCGACTTAATTTGTTCTCCGTTTACGACGATTTTGATTGTTCCCCTTGCAAAAGCCATGCTTACCGCAGCAGTTAAAGCAATAGCTATTGCAATTAATGAAATAAATAACTTCTTTTTCATATTATCCCTCCATATAAATTATTGTACATACTAATGACGCAAAAAATTGGATATAGTTTCAATTTTATAACCTAAAAATTATAATTTAAATCATTTATTGTAATTATATACGATAATTCCTTAACGAAATCACATGCAGCAAGGCGTTCTATTGGGTCCGTTTGGAATGCTTCTATTTCGTAACTATGGATGGAGTCGCTGTCGATCGCGATGTGTCTGCAATTAAAGATACGCCCGAATAAAGCGAATTCAAAGCCATTACCCCGACCTCACTACTGCCCGGTTCACCATGGCCGCTATCCCCTCCACTGCTCTCCTAACCCGCTCCGCCTGCGTTACCGTAGAAATAACCGCCACACCATCCGCACCTGCGCTGATCACTTCCTCCGCCCGGTCAGTGTTAATGCCACCGATTCCAACGATGGGCAGCTCAATTAATTAATTTAATCGCCAACAAGAAAAGGCTGACCAATTTATATTGGTCAGCCCTTTCTTATTTTTCAATAGGTTCAACTTCAATTTGATCAACAACGAATTCATTCTTAGCACTATCGAATTTATATGTGACATTGAACTCACACACATATGTGGGAGATACGCCAACAGATCCCGAGATGTTTAATTTTATTTTTTGATTCTCCAATACATAAATAACTATACCGCCAAAACCAAGCTCATCTTGATTGTAATCTGGCGCTGGATCAAAACCATAATCGAACTTATATTCTTTTCCTTGCGTTTTAACGGTAATTGCTAAAGTATCATCCTTATTTTTAGCAACTTGTGATTCAATTTGATTGGCAACAATGTCCTCATAACTTTGTACTTTAATTTCGGATAAATCCTGGGCATTAACTACATGGATATCAAAGTTATCTAAGCCTGTCCCTCTGCCAGTCTGAATGATAACTACAGCTTCTTCCTTCCCGTCACCTGTAACATCCGTATAGAACACCTGCGGTTCAGTTCCCGTATCACCAGGGTATTTCCAATCAAAGTCTTTTTGGCTTCCATTAATATTTAAGGTTACCCCTTTAACTCCATTCTTCGTTTCCTTAGTAGCATAAAGTTTTACTTCTTCATTCTTTGAAGCCTTAATCAATTTTGCATCAGTCTCTTGCTCAGGCTGCGTTGTTACCTGTTTATTGGGAGATTCGCCTGACCCTTGCGTAACCGTTGCTAGCTTATCTGTACCACATCCCGAAAGCAAAACTGCACTCAACAACAACAATGTACCAATTTCTTTTTTCAATTTCCTTCTGCCCCTTTCATTGTGCCTAGCAGAAATTATATCAAGGCAAATAAGAAGATGAATTACAAAATAATAACAATATTTAGTGATATAGTTAAATATATGTTAACAAACCTCAGGCATCACTTCAAACAATACGCCAAGCCCAATTCACAACTAGAAATGAGATTCATACTCCACCCTGCTCACATCAAACGTATCTACAAGATCATGCCAATTTATAAAAACACATGACTTACAGAGTATAATAAAACTGCTATAATAGTACAGGATATTGCAATTCATAATGGCAGGAGGATCATCGTGCAAGACATCGCTGGTTACAAATCAATTGCGCTTGATATTGCGCAAAGAATCGTGAGTGGTGAATTTGGTGTTCGAAGTAAAATATCAGGTAGGTCATTACTGGCTAGTCAATATCATGTATCCCCAGAAACAATTCGAAAGTCCATTAATTTGTTAAAAGAAGAGGATATCGTCTCCGTTTCGCAAGGGAAAGAAATCATTGTTATTTCAGATCAGCGAGCATTGGATTACTTAACTAAAAATAATTATTTAAAAACCGTCTACTCCTTAAAGCAAGATCTAGAAAATTTGCTGGAGCAGAAAAAGGAAATTGATCATAAATTTGAAAAAGTTATATCCGGGATTATTAATTTTTCGGATCGGCTTCAGAATCTAAAGCCATACCATCCCATTGAGATTAACGTGAGTGAATCTTCACATGTCGTGGGGAAGACCATTGCAAATTTAGAGTTCTGGCAACAGACAGGGGCTACCATCATTGCTTTACGAAGAGGTACCGACATCTCAATATCACCAGGACCTCACGTGATTTTACGAGAAAATGATGTATTGATTGTTGTGGGCGATGGTCAAGTCCATCAGAGAACAACACAATTTATTAATCAACAATAACGGTAGAAAACACAACCATGGTGGTTGTGTTTTTTTTGTATTTTCACAGAAAAAAATGAATTTTCCCATAATTATACTAACAACTTATTTCGTGCATGTGGGTTGTCAGTTAAATTTTTCTTTGTTATAGTATTGAAAACGTTTCTAGCCACGGGGGTGCACCACAGAATGAAGGAGCATGATGCTATGATTAAGTTTGAAAATGTATGTAAAACGTATGCAGACGGATCTCAGGCTGTTAAAAAAATGAATTTTGAAATTCAAGCAGGTGAGTTCATCGTCTTGATTGGACCGAGTGGTTGCGGTAAGACAACGACGATGAAAATGATGAATCGATTAATTCCCCATACGGAGGGGACGATTTCCATAAGAGGCCAAGATATATCTCGACTTAATCCTGTTGAATTAAGAAGAAATATTGGATATGTCATACAACAAGTTGGACTTTTTCCTCACTATACCATTGAAGAGAACATCGCATTAATTCCCCATCTAAAAGGTTGGAGTAAAGAACAAAAACATCAACGTGTTCAACAATTGTTGCAACTTATTGGATTAGACCCCAATCAATTCGCCAAAAAATATCCCCGTGAATTATCTGGAGGCCAACAACAAAGGATTGGTGTAGCTCGGGCATTAGCTGCAGATCCTGAAGTCATTCTCATGGATGAACCGTTCGGAGCTCTGGACCCCATTACGAGAGAGCAACTGCAAGATGAGTTGCTGCGATTGCAGAAATCTCTCAAAAAAACCATTGTATTCGTTACGCATGATATGGATGAAGCGCTGAAATTGGGCGATCGCATCGCCGTAATCAAAGATGGAATGTTGCTGCAGATGGATACGCCAGAGAAGCTGCTTAATGAGCCTGCCCATGGATTTGTTGAACAATTTATTGGAAAGAATCGAATCTATCAGAATCCTGCTTTTATTACTGTCAAAGATATTATGCGTGAGAACCCGGCTGTTGCTAAACCTGACTTATCCCCATCCAGAGCATTTGCTCAAATGAGGAAGCGAAGAACAGATACGTTAATTGTTGTCAATGATCAAGGACAATTTAATGGAATCGTGTCGGCATACGATCTGCAGGCCCGCATGGAATCAATATCTACAATTCAAGAACTAATCATGGATTCTGAATTTTACCTAGATGAGACGGCAACTGCAAAAGATGCACTAATTGCTATTGATGATGCCAAACACGGTATCATCCCTATCGTAACAAGTGAAATGGATGTCATTGGGGTTGTAACAAGAGCGAGTCTATTAACAACATTTGCAGGGCACTGGGCCGGTAAGGAGGAGAACAATGAAGCAATCGCTGTGGGAACAACTCATTCAGCAATTTAGCTCAAGATGGGAAGATCTGTTGGCTTCAATAGGAATGCATATCGAGCTTGTTCTAATCTCTATGTTGATTGCCATTATTGTAGGAGTACCTTTAGGCATATTAGTGTCTCGTGTTCCTTCGTTAAAAAGTTGGGTTATTGGTGGAGCCGGTATTCTGCAGACGATCCCCAGCTTGGCACTGTTAGGTTTTATGATCCCTTTATTTGGAATTGGTATCAAGACAGCCATCGCTGCCCTCTTCTTGTATTCGTTATTGCCGATTATTCGGAATACGTATACAGGAATTAAGGATGTGGATGCTGCTACAATCGAAGCGGCCAGGGGCATGGGGATGACAGATATGCAGATTTTGTTTAAAGTCCAGCTCCCGTTAGCGCTATCTGTCATAATGGCAGGGATTCGTACGTCTACGGTTATTAATGTGGGTACGGCAACCCTTGCAGCCTTTATTGGTGCAGGTGGTCTAGGGGATTTCATCTTCTTGGGTATATCTAGAAATATTGATGCTCTTATTCTTCTTGGTGCTGTACCGGCTGCAATTCTCGCTTTAATCCTGGATTTCTTATTAGGCGTAACGGAGAAATGGACAACACCAAGAGGTTTAAGAAATACGAAATAAAAGGGGAGAACGAGAAACATGAAGAAACAATGGTTTATATTAGGTTTGATATCAGTACTTATGATTTCATTGATTGGATGCAGTTCAGGCAAAGAAAGTAAAGAGACCATCACCATTGGCTCTAAGAACTTTACCGAGAATATCCTATTGGCACATATGATGGCAGATTTAATCGAGAAGAATACCGATTTGGCTGTAGAGCGAAAAGTGAATTTAGGGGGATCCGATATTGCTTGGAAGGCCTTAAAAAGCAATGATATCCAACTCTATCCTGATTATACAGGTACTATCGTAGCTAACTATTATCAACAAGAGACAGGAACTGCGGAAGAGACACTGAACATGACACTTGAACTTGTGAAAAAAGATAAGTTGTCGTTTCCTGCAAATTTCGGCTTTAATAACACATACACTTTAGCAGTAAGTAAAGAAACGGCTGCGAAGTATAACCTGAAAACGTTTAGTGATCTAGCGAAAGTAGCGAATGAGTTGGTATTGGGTTGTGAGTTCGAATTTAAGGATCGCCCAGACGGATATCCAGGACTAGAAAAGACTTATGGAATGAGCTTTAAGAAGGTCAGTGCGATGGACCGCGGAATTATGTATCGATCACTGACTGATGGGCAAGTCGATGTTATTAATGCTTTCGCTACAGAAGGTCAAATCAAGGTTCATGATTTAGTAATATTAGAAGATGATAGAGGTTTTTTCCCTCCATACCATGCAGGAACAATCATTCGTGAGGATGTCTTAGCGAAGTATCCAGAACTGGAAAGTACATTAAAAAAACTTGAAGGTGTATTAGATGAACAAATCATGCAAGATTTGAACGCAAAAGTAGATTCTGAAGGCCTTAAGGCCGAGACCGTTGCACGTGATTTTTTGAAAGAAAAAGACTTGATGTAGACATGATATTAGAGCCCTTCATAGAACTTATGAAGGGCTCTTGTTCCTTCCTACATTACTCCGCCCGAATCGCGTGCTCCTCTGTTCCGTCTTCTTCATAAATAATAAATTTAGAAGCTTTAGCAGACGTATCTGCAACGAACTCCACCTCTACCGGCAAAGACCGGAGAAAAAACCTTACTTCCGATGAAGGATATAGTTCCAGACGCATTTGTCTGTCAGCCTGAAGATACAAACGGTTCTGCTCTACAGTAATCCGTGCAGTTCTGCCATCACTGAGGAGATAAGAACCTGTATAGCGCTCATATATTTTCGGATCAACCTGTACTGCTCTTCTCTTCGCAGGACGTTCCGGTATTTCAAAAGGCTGGTCGAATAAGATATGTTGAACTGCTGCAATAATACTTTGCTCAGATTCATAATCCTGTTCTATATTGCTCAGGTATATAATCGTTTTGTTCTCATCGATATAACGAATCATGAGTGTCGCATACCCCGGCCATCCTCCGCTATGACTAACGGTGGTCCCCTTTTCCGCATTCTTTTCCAGAATCCAGCCGAAGCCGTAATCATACGTTTCTCCGTTATTCAACCGGACCGGTGTAAAGGCCTGTTTAAGCGTTTCTTCACTTAATATTGTGTCCGAATATAAAGCTTGATCGAATTTTAATAAATCCCCTACCGTAGAGTTCACCGTTCCATCTCCTTGAATGCCATCAAGGTAGATCACATACTGTGTCTCCAAAAGCTGTTCCGGAAGCACATATTCACCCGTAATCGCATCAAAAACATAACCATAAGCATATCCGGAGATTTTCTCATTCGAATATCTTCGGTTGTATACCCGCGAATTCAGCATGCCTAGTGGACGAAACAGATACGTGTCCATGTACTCGGCGAAGCTCAGCCCTGAAATCCGTTCTACAAGCAATGCGAGCAGGACATACCCGGTATTGCTGTATTCCCATTGTTCATTCGGTAAAAAATAACGCTCCGGCTTATGCTCCATCAACAGGTTTAACACATCTTCATTCACAGCAATCTGTGTGTGATCCCAATGCTCTTGGAACAGGTCCATGTAATCGGGTAATCCTGAAGTATGATTAAGCAGATGTCTTACCGTAATGCCGGGATAAGGGAAATCGAGAAGCCATTGTTCGATAAAATCGTCATAGGCTAGCCGCCCCTGCTCTTCCAATAACATAATTGCTACCGCGGTAAAAGGTTTGGATAACGAAGCCAGTTCGAACATGGAATCAAGCGTTAACTTTCTCTTGCTAGATAACTCCCCATATCCAAATACACCTTGATACAAAATTTCTCCTTGCTCGGCTACACATATCGCTCCGTTCATTTGTTCTTGTTCATGTAAAGCGTTAAATAGCGTCTCTAACTGCTGCTTCTTCAATTTCATTTCCAATTCCCCCTTGAATTTAGTAAGTGAAATTAATTATTAAGGAAACTAACATATTCGACAAAAAAATTCCCCCACTGCTCGCAGCCCCAGCGTGCGGTGGGGCGTTGCATGTCGGCGGTCGACCTAAGATCTGCTTAATTCCTGCTCCACAATTTCCTTTAACTTAAGTGTTAATTTCAGGAGCTGCTGCACCTCTTCAAACTCCATTTTCGCATAAAACCGTTCAATAATCTCTCTCTCCACCTTATCCTGCTTGGCAAAATAGGTGACTCCTTGCGGTCCTATCTGCACAATAATTTCACGCCGATTTTGGAGATTAATCTCCCGCTTCACGTACCCCATCTTCTCCAGCTTGCCAACAATCTGGCTTACCGCACTAGAGGACACCTCCATCTGATCCGCAATTTCCCGGACGGTCATTCTCTGATGTTTATGAATCAATTCCAGCAACAATGCCTGTTTGGTTGTAATCTCATCGTCTAACAGCGATCGATATTCGTGCAGCAGCAGCGCGTTAATCAAATACTCGGCTTCATTCATTTCTTTAACACAACTTACAAGTGCATCATTTATTTTACTCATCTTAAATCATAAACCACCTTTATTGTTAAGCTGTCTAACATATAATAGAATAAGTTTCGGGAAATGACAAGGGTTCAAATGAAATTGTTGAAAGAAAATAAAGTATTTTCTTAGTGCTTAGATAAATCTCAGTAACTTAATTAAAGAACTACATGCTACCCTCGTATGTTCTGTTATCGCGCGTATCTTTCATTCTAGCACTACGGTAGAGGGTATATGTTCTGGAAAGAACAATTCCATCTCACAGTAATCCTCTGCTTCTAATGGATTTATCCGTTCAAAACTATAGGTATTCAAATGATTATTTTCCTTCATCCAACGGTCATAGATATATTCCCATATAGTCTTTAATGTCTTACTCGATATTTCGTTCGGGTGGTGATTCCCTATATACTTAAATACTACATACTTATTGGCCGGAATCCTCTCGACAAGCATCCCCTCTGGAACTGGGTGTCCTTCTTTAACACGAATAGAAGGCGTATAATACGTGAAGTCGCTATTGCTCATAGACACCCAAGTTAAACCAATATACGTGTCGGGGTCAATTGCGTTTTTTATGCTATGTCTTTCTTCGTAATAAAACGTCCTCGCGTAATCATTTGAAGTTTGGTTTTCAATATTATCGTTTATGTAAACAGTTTTTCTAAAACCAGCAACAAAAAACGTCGGCAGCACTACATGTGTTGGTTTAAAAACTAACCCGTCATCCACTTGATAGCAATCCTTTATATTGAAACGTTCAACCACTTTCACAGGTTCCATTCCATTACGGAACTCTGTTGGTGTCATACCAAACTCGCGTATGAATGCACGAATATAAGACTGATGATGGCCGAACCCATATTCTTGAGCAATGTCAGAAATTCTAAGGTTGGTATGAATTAAATCAAGCAGACTTAAAGCTAATTTTCTGGATCTGACATATTCCAATAAGCTTAAACCCGTTGCTTGTTTGAATACTCGATGCAAGTAAAACTTGCTAAGGTATGCATTAGAAGCAATGTCGTCAAGAGTAATTTCTAATCGAATATTTGCCTCTATCCAATTAATGATCTCCGACAATCTGTTTGTTAGGTATTGATCGCTTTTCATTGGCTGATTGTTCTCCTTAACAAAAGAGCAAGAAATGTCACTTGCGGAGTTTCAAAATGTTTATAATTTGATTATGTACTACATTGAGATAATTTGAAAGCCAAAAACTAACAAGAAATAGAGGGGCATCAGATATGAAAACATCCGTAAAAATAGGAATGATGTTGATAGCTATGATTATGGCGATTAGTGGTTTGTCACCAATTCCAGCCCATGCCGAGTCAAGCAACAAAATACAGAAAATTGAGAAATTTGTTGAAGAACAACGAAATATCAGTGAAATTCCAGGGATCTCAGTCGTCATTGTGGAGAAGGGGAAGACGATGTATCAGCAAGGTTTTGGATATGCAGATCTTAAAACGAAACAACCAGTAACTGCTGATACGCGGTTTGAAATCGGATCAACATCAAAGGCATTTACAGCTTTAGCTATTTTGCAATTGGAAAAGGAAGGATTGTTAAACCGAACGGATGATGTCCAGAAGTACATCCCTTGGTTGAAACTGAACTACAATGGGGAACCGCAAACTATTACGCTCAACCAGCTTCTTTATCACACGAGCGGAATCGCTTTCAATTCGATCGCGCATATTCCGGAGAGCAATGCAGATAACGCCCTTGAACTAACCGTCAGGACATTGTTGGGTCAGGAGTTAAATCGCAAACCAGGAAGTTCTATGGAATACGCAACAATCAATTACGATGTACTGGGTCTCGTTATAGAGGCGGTAACGAAGAAGCCTTATGATCAATATATGAAACAGCAGATTTTAGAGCCAATCGGAATGAAAGATTCATTCGTTGGACGACATCAGGTACAGTCCGCTGAAGTGGCAACGGGCTATAAAATAGGATTTATGAAAGCTCAGGCTTACGAAGCGCCCATTTATCGAGGAAATATACCGGCTGGGTATCTAATCAGCAATACGAATGATATAGCTAAATGGATGAATCTTCAGTTAGGGGATGATCCGAGCAATGCGATCGACAAACGGATCGTACAAGCATCACATATCCCGGATCAATCCGTAGAGCCTTTTGAGCAAGATTCCTACTATGCGAGCGGCTGGGTAGTCCAGATGAAAAAAGATAAACCATACATATCTCATGAAGGAGCGAATCCGAATTTTAGCTCATATTTCATCATGCAGCCTAACGAACAGGTGGGCGTAGCGATTTTATCCAATATGAATACGACATTTACGACAGCTATTGGTCAAGGCGTAATGGATCTTTGGGAAGGAAATGACGTCAACATTCAGCATACCTCTATCTACCAAAAGATGGATCAGATCGTGACCATTGCATGTATCGTCGTCGGCTGTTTCGGTGCATTGTTTGCCCTTTTAGCTGTGAGACTCCTGCGGAGGCTTGCTAAAAAGCAGCGCATGTGGAATTCGTTGAACGTCAAGAGGACTCTCTTCCTCCTCCTACATACTTTGATCGTGGCAGCCATAATGACAATCATGATCATGTTACCGTATCTTCTTGATGGCTTGCCTTGGTCATTTATAAAAGTATGGGGCCCAACGACCATAACAGTGTCCCTTTATACTGTCATAATCGTAAGCAGCATCTATTATATTTATGGATTATTGCTCAGTTTTACCAAGAAAAATGATTTTCCTAAAGTTGAAACAGTTTACCACAGGGAGTTTAACTAATTATTGATCTAAAGGGGCTGTCCCAAAAGGTCCATTGACCTGGGACGCCCCCGTTGTCTGTTGTACCAAACAAATTGGGAATGTTCAAATAATATTTAATCAAGGTCAGTTATTAATTAATTTTGATGGTAAAGAGATTGCCATATTTCTCTTCTATCTCTTTCAAATCGAATAGTTCGCTTAGGTAATATACTCCATACCTATCTAACCCACTTATCACTTGAAATGCAGTATAAGCAATAATCTTCCCTGTAAGGTCTGCATTATTTCTTCCTAAGATACTTCCGTTTTTATATGTCATATTACCAGAGTTAGTGCTTAATACTTCAACTTCTATAGCATATTTATCAGAGTAAAACATTTTTGTTGTTTTTAAGATAAAAGTTGTGAGTTTAAATAAGAATTTACAGAAAATAGGGAATTTCAAAAGTTGAAATATTCTTGCTTTTTTCAAAAAATATACCAACCATGTGAAAACTCTCGAGTTGTAGCAAAGGTAAGTAGAGACGTTGTCATGTAATAAAGTTTCTGTAATAATTTGTTGGTCAGATAAATTAAAAACAAAAGCTGAACGTTTTCCTATTGGATGAGGGAAATTAGTTATCATTCTACTCATAAATGGGGTTATAGAATTGAGTACACTTTTTCTACTCCATTTGAAATTATGCTCTAAATTTTCTAACAACCATTTAACCCCATCACTACCATGCTCTTCTCCTAATCCGAGCATTAATGAAACGTTAGTTTGAACAGGACTATCTATATCCTTAGAAATTTCTTTAGCAAGTAAAGTAGATAATCCTGGAGTTATTCCTACCCCTAAAATACAAGTTGTCTTATTTTTTTGGAAATCCAAGTTATAATCAATTAAATCCTTAACAATATGATTTGATGGTGATATATCAATATAATGAATGTTATTATTCATGCAATATTTAGCAAAATCAATATTTTTAGGACTTAAACACATGATTACAACTCTAATATCATTCAATTTATCTTTATAAGTTGAGGAATTATATATATCTATTTCAAGAAATGTTATAGGTAATTTATTTTTATTAATGAATTGTACAGCTCTTTTTTTGTTTCTTCCCCCAATGACTATATTTGTAACAGTAAGTTCGATTAATTCTTTGACAACATATTTCCCAACATCGCCATAACCACCTACTATCAATATATCTTTTTTCATATAGCATCCTTTTTAGGTTCTAGGATAGATTCTATGATGAATGAAAAGGAATGAGTTGATAAAGGTTCATATTCTTCCTCCAAAATTAGATTATGCATTGCAAAACCATCTAAGGTAGAAATAATAAATTTAGCCATTTCCTCTTCTGAGACAGTATTTTTAAATTCACCATTATTTTTTCCCTCTAGTAGAATACCTGAAAGAACTTGTTTATACATTTTATATCCTGCTTGAATTTCCATTGTTATATCGTTTTCCTCTGAATAAAATTCTAACAACGTTTTAATTGATAGGACGCATGATTTATTATCTTTACCGGTGACATTTAGTATTTGATATAACTTCTCTTTAGCACTCAATTCACTTTTTTCTAGTTCTTGAATCATATTTAATTGAGAATTTCTAACATTTTCTACAATGGATTTAATCAAATCTTCTTTTGTGGAAAAGTACCAATAAAGAGCAGCTTTTGTTATTCCAAGCTCTTTAGCAACGGATGAAAGTGTGAATTTCGAAAATCCTTTTTCCATTATAAGAGTTATTGAAATATCAATTATCTCTTTTTTCATGCTTGCAACTTTATTTGCATCAATTTTTCTAGCCATAAATATTGCCTCCAATTAATTAACTAACCGTTTAGTAAACTATATGTTTGTTGTATAATTTTGTCAAGGTTCATTTGGTGGAGGTCGTAGTCAATTGAAATATATGTCCCTTTCTATCCATAAAAATATCCCCTCCAAGTTTACTCGATCCTCATGATTACATAAGGCTTTTTACGAGTGTTGCTTGAAGGGGATACTATCATTAGTCGGGGCGATGTTTGAGCCATATAAATATGAACATTTATGAAAAAGGCCCGAAGGTTAAATCAGATATTCGAACCCCGCGTTATAGATTTGTTTGTTTTAAGCAATAGGCTTCATGCCTTCTCTATATTTAACCCTGTTATATCGATTAATTAGTTCGTCAAGATGCATAGATTGTTTAAGCACTTTGGGGTGCCGCAAACCATACTGCATTCCCATTTGATACAGCAATTGTCTAGACTCCTCTATTCGCTGTCGCATGACTTCGGCATCTATCATGGGTCGCCACCTCCTTATGTAATATTTTAGGATATAATGTAAAAATATAGATTAATAGATGTATTGCATTATCTAATAGATGAATATGAATATGACCTATCATTGTTTGGAAACAAAAAAGACCAGCCGGTTTCGGCTGGAAAATAATTTAATATTATTTTGAACATTTGTCTGGTAAGAAAATTAACAATCTCCAGCGCCATGATTAAATGTCTGGATAGGAGGCTTTGCAGGAAAAGTACTTATAGGAGAAGCACTTACAGGAATCGCAATCGACATAACTACAAGCGCAGTAGCCAACAGTACAACAATTTTTCTTTTCATTTCTTTTGCACCTCACTAATTAAATTATGGTATCTATGTTGTGATTCTTTGGATGCCGCATGTCGGAACAGCTCAAACAGTCTTACATACTTGAGGATCGCATCATCATTATGAATTTCTATAGCTGATTCCAACCCAATCAGTACACACTTTATACCATCCTCATATTTCTCTTTGCTTAAATAATAAGACGCCAGTTCAGTTAAGAGAAATGTATACCGATCTGCTTCCACTTGATGAGTGATGGCCCTTGTTTTTGTTTTTTTATCGATATACATAGTAATTTGTAATTCAAACTTCTGCAATATATCGTCTATATTAAAATCAAAACGATTTGCTGCTTGAAGAATTCTAGTTACTGCATGAATAATTTCATTTTCTTCTGATTCAATAAACGCTACATATTCCTGAAGGACTTCAATCTTTCCCATCATAAGATGATATAAGTAAGTGTTCGCCGTAGCCCACATTTTGAACTTCTCTATCAACTGCTGAGCCTCTTCCGTGTCCTCTCTCACCCAGCTCATATCGGAATACAATGTAACATACTTCAAAGCCTGTTCATAATCGCCGTGTTCATCACAGACAGCCGAACGCATTAAGTGAGAATATACGATATAAAGAAACAACGGACGTTTAGGCTCTCGATGCTGATCGCTCCTTCTTGCCATTTCATACTTATAATTGTATTGGATTAATGCCTTCTTCCCCATCATAGCGGCCATTTGATCCACTTTCTCCCATTGCCTAAGAGAAAAGTACATATTAAGTAAATCCTTTAGCGCATCAAGCTGGTCTATAACATCCAGTCGCTCAACAAAACCTTCAAACTTGGTAGCTGCCCTTAAATTCTTCTCCTGATCATGATTTAATGAGATTGTGAATAATCGATAGTGACAAAGGGCTAGCCGCTCGGAATGCTGATATTTCTCGTTTTCGATAATACTCTCATAAATAATAGCCGCTGCTCCAAGCTTGCCCTGGTTGAAGAAATCCTCAGCTGTATCGAAAAGCGCAGGTATGTAAGAGAGGTTATCCATCATGAGGTGAACGACTCGCTGAATACATTCCAGCTTGTCCAATTCTGCACAGCGGTATAAGAATGGTCGCAAACGCCGCCAATTAGGGGTTTGAACAAAGCATTCATCTACATATAATTCATAGAAGCTACCTTCGGGAAGTCCCATAGCTAGTACAATCCGGTCTAGCTGCTGCATGGCAATCGGTCTGGTTCCCTTGATTATCGTACTGATCGTCCCGGAGTTAACCTTAGATAACTCTGCAAATTGATTAATCGTTAACCCGGACCTATTCAGGTAGCTTTCCAGTTCTGATCGTATCGTGGTTGTATGTATCAAATCAAACAACCTCCAAATAAAACATTAACACTCGCAACATCCACAATTTAGGATATCGTTCCAATATAAGTAATACTATAGATGATTTTTACACATGTCAATTAATTCTTAATGAGGTTAAATTTACTCACCCTAAAATAAACAACTTTTTAAAACTATCTAATACAGATGTAGATGTAACTAACCAAAAAATTAAAAAACAAATTATTAAAGAAAAAACAGCATAAATTACTAATTTCCAGTTGAAATTCGATTCTACTTCCATTCCATATTCTAATTTTTTTCGTTTCCGTTTCTTATATTTGCGTGGTCTCCCTCTAAGCAACTCAACTTCCTCAATTTCATTCATACTAATGGTCTCCTCGCATTATCTAAGTTATTCTATTATTCCAGCTTTTAAACGACACTTCCTTCTATATCTTTTATCGTAATTTCATCAACTAAAATGGAGTCTTAATTATGTTTAGTCAAAAAAATTAAAAAAAGAGCCTCTCCCACATTACACGGGCAAAAGCTCTATGTATTCCTCAATCATGTCTGATTTATAAGAAACGGGTCGAGTCAAATCAAAGCCATAACAAAACATCCAAAGTTGGAAGAATCTATGGTTAGGTTATTCTATACTGTTCTTGATATATTCCAGAAGCTCCACTACAATCTCCGATACGGCATCCTCTTGGGGCAATTGAATGTATTGACTTGCCCGAACAATGTCATCTTTGAACAAATCTATCAGCTGCACCATCGCTTCCGGATCATCTTGTTGTACAGCACTCACCAATGCTAGGAGCTCACTGTCTGGGACAACTGCTCTATCATTTTTCGTTTCCATTTATTCACCGCCTGTTGGCTCATATTTAATTGATGGGCGACTTCGGATTCCGTCTGATCTTGTATATAAAGTTTATAAATAATAAGCTTGCCTTGAGGAGGCAGCGTATTGATGAGTTGTTCAATCATCATTCGATTCTCGGAGCCATCTGTAAAAGAGACATCCGTTCGCATATATTCTAAATCGTAGAAGGAATGTTCTCGTTTTTTAATCGTTTTGGCACGATATTGAATTCTCCAGCCAATACGGTCAACCTGGACCTTAAGACGTTCGTAGGCTGTCTGCTGTTTATCCACTGTACAATCACCTCGTTTCTTCAGGATAATTCCGCCTTCTCCGTTGAAGTTTCTATTTCGGTTAATTCAATCTTATTAGACTAACCACAATAAAATGAGAACGCTAGTTCTTATTCATTAATAATATACCACTATTTTCTATTAAATTTCCACAGGAATTACTGATTTTAAAAAAATTCATCCTAACGGTTGTAATTTGTATATATGAATTACCTATATAGGTGAAGGCACCCGCAATAAAGAAATATTAAATGAACTTGGGAAGAGGTTCATTTTGATTTCTTCACTTCCCTTTTGCAAGTGGCCTATCAATAAATGATAAAGGGAGATGTTTTTATGAAAAAAGTACTGTATGTGCCATTAGATGATCGTCCGGTAAATCTGGATGATGTTATTGTCCAAGGGAAATCCGCTGGAATCGAGGTTATTACGCCATGCATTAGCGATATTACGAACCGTTTAGATTCACAAAAAACAGCATCAGGCTCCATTCTGGAGAGCACTTCTTCACCAACCTTTGGAAACATGCCGAACATCCGCCAATTCATTCTTGATCACGCAGACTCTGTTGATGGCTTCATTATTTCGGCCGACATGCTTGCTTACGGAGGATTAATCGGAAGTAGACGGCTGCGGAGCAGCGGGAGCGGAAGTTATCCCAACTACGATCCTGCCACAACCAATTTATTGGATGCTATTCGTCTGGTTAAGGAATCCTGTCCGAGTAAACCGGTCTATGTTCTGGATACTATTATGCGTCTGGCTACAACCACTTATGTTGAAAGTGTATTCCAGAACGCTTATGATGAATCTCGCGCTTTCATGAAACAACCGCGTAAAGAAGTATGTGATTTCAACGGAATTTTGAACGGCTATGACATAAAACCGGACGGCACTCCATACGAAAGCACAACCACCTTCAACAAAGAACATTATTATGAAGCTCGTCGCCACAAATTCAAATCGAACTATTACATCCTGGATAAGCTTGTTCGATTAGGTTATATCGATTTTCTTGCGATTGGTGTCGATGACTCCTCTACGCAAGGCGTTCAGGCCAACGAGATCACCTTTGTCGAGGGGTATATTACAGCTTGTCTTGGGGGATCGGACGGACAAAATCCTGACCGTGCTATCATTCTTCCTGACGCGGACGGCCTAGGCCATTCACTCATGGCCCGTATGGCCAACCATCTATTAAACGTAGAAGCTAAACCGAGATATACAGTGCAATACTTCGGACCTCATGGTTCCACAATCATTAACCCTTACGAATATATGAGTGTGCATGAAAATATCAGTCATCACGTGGATATTGTAGGCGGCCAGCTTATTAGTGATTGCCCTGATGTAGAGATCATTGCTGTAACAGACGTGAATCAGGTATCCAGTGCGGTAAGTCGAATTGAATCCAATGCCTCGAACCGTGTTCTGACTGTCGTCATTGATTTCGTCGCCGGAGGTGCCGCCAACTCCGCTGTTACAGAGGCGCTGCTCAGCAGTCCATCCACAGGACAAATACTCGGATACAGCGGTTGGAATACAGCCGGCAATAAAATCGGAATTGCGATCGGGATGGGTCAAGCCCGGTATGCGTATCTAATCACAGAGACACAATCCGCAGCCCTTGATGCGGCGGTAAACGCACACGGTTCACTTTTGTTCAAGCGTTTCTTGAAAGACTACTATTATAAGACGTTGACCATTGGAGAGATTCGGCAGTATTCCAGAGCTAATACTCTATATACGAACATTCCATATTCTGATGCGAATTTTCTGCTCTTCAATTCAGAGAGCGATTATAATTATGTACTTAACGTCTTACAGGATCGAATGCAGACTCATACGGGCACCCTTGCCGCCAAAAAAACCTTCCAAATCGGCCAGTCTCCTGCTTCATGCAGTATCCGCCAAATCTGCGGGGGGACATGGTCTTACGCGGAATATGCCAGTGCCTCGACCGCATTTGAGAACCCGAACTATATCTGGCATCGGGCTTTCGAGATTACGGTGAACCCTGACGTTACATTGTCCTGATATGGTCAACCGACGTCATGGTACGCCGCACTACGCTCTGGATGACTTGGGCGATGTGATCTATTTCGACGGTATCGAAATAGATCATTCGCATAGTCCGCCGAAGCTTGGACCAGCGTGGGCAGATTGGTTATACTGGGGTTATCTAAGGATAACAGACTCTTAGTCCCCCTTCGTTCAGATAACCTATAATCCAAGTGGTAAACAGGGACGGAGCGTTGGTTCTATCAGTCTGGTATCACTCTCACTAAAGGAGCGGATATTATGCAATATCGCCGTCTTGGGCAGAGTGGACTCCAAGTCTCTCAATTGGGGCTCGGAACTAACGCTTTTGGCAAACGGGCTGACCAGGAAACGTCCACCCGTATTCTCCAGCACGCGCTGGATCAAGGCATTAATTTCATCGATACGGCCAACATTTACGCTAATACCGAATCGGAGCGGATCATTGGGGAAGCGCTGGCTGGCAGACGCCATAACGCGGTATTGGCAACAAAGGCCGGACTTGTAAGAGCGGATGGACCGAACGAACGGGGCTCATCGCGCTACCATCTTATGCATGAGCTGGAGCACAGCTTACGTCGGTTAAAAACCGATTATGTAGACCTGTATCAAATCCATACATTCGATCCGAACACACCGCTAGAAGAAACACTACGAACGCTCGATGACATGGTCTCTTCTGGAAAAGCACGGTATATTGGTGCCTCGAATTATGCTGCATGGGAAATCATGAAAGCGATCGGGATCAGCGAACGGAATGGTTATATCCGCTACACCTCCACCCAGACCAGCTACTCACTAGCGGACCGTACGCCAGAACTTGAGCTTGTTCCATTATGCTTGGATCAGGGTGTCGGCATTATTCCGTATTTCCCGCTGGCGGGCGGGATTCTGACCGGGAAATATAACAGCAGCAGCGGAGAAGTCCCGTCCGGTTCCCGGGCGGATACCGACCCGAACTTCAACCGGTTCCTGGAAGATAAGAACATCCAGCTCGGAGAGCAGGTAAGCCGTCTAGCTGAAGAGAACGGCCATACTCCAAGCGCCCTTTCGCTAGCTTGGCTCATGAACCGCCCCGCCGTTTCCACGGTTATCGTGGGCGCTACTCGTATCGAACAACTGGAAAGTAATATGCAAAGCCTCGATATTCATATCGATCTGGAGCTTGGCAAGAAATTGGATGAGGTAAGTGATCCGTTTGTTCACGGAAAGCCGTTTGCAACGTATCGGTTAGAATAGATAAATAGCTTCACAAATGCAAAAAGATGACTTCTGGATCGCTCGTCAGAAGTCATCTTTTTATTTTTATGTTTGATCAGCGATCGCAAGAACCTGCTTGAAGATCGATTCTAGGTAATCGGCCATCATCATGAAGCCGAGGTCAGTCGGATGAACGCCATCTACCGTGGCCTCACCCGGATGGCTACCCAACATGTTGGTTCCATCAATAAAGGTAACTCTGTGGTCACCCGCATCCGTCAGACTCTGTATCAGATCAGCTTGGAAATCCCTTCGCTCCAGCCGCTCCTGAACAAGCTCCGGCTTAAACTTTTCTGCACCGTATGGAAATCTTGAGACGAGAATAATCGGTACATCCGGATGAGCTTCACGGTAAATTCGGATAAATGCAGGCAGCGTTTTTTTGTACTGTTCCGTGCCACAGGAATTCGCTTCATAATCAATGACCAGACAGGCTGGATTATCAATCTGCGCTATGAGATGTGCAAGCTCAGGCTCTCCCTTCCCGTTTCCGGAAAAGCCTAGATTAATGAATTCTCTGTTGATTCTTCGGCTCAAAATATTCGTATAGGACATGCCTGGACGTGCCGCGCATCCACCTTGTGTAATCGAGGTACCGTAAAAGATAATTCTTTTGTCCGAATCATAGGATTCCGGTGAAGAGATTTCCGCTTCTGAATCAAGACCGATCCACATCTCTTTTACCCCTTGATAGAGCGGCAAATTCAGCATATATGAGCGCCATTCCCTGCTATTATTAACGAATAGCCGACTCTCATATTCCAGTTGGCCAGCCGTGAAATTCGCAGTACCCGCGAATAACCAGTTACCCAGCCCGCCTGTGTAAGCGTCTACACCACATTCCCCAGTCGGGGGCATATGATACATGCCAGATCCCGCTGTCAAACGGACGCGTACGGATATGTATCGTGAATTGGTACGGAACCGGATCTGCCCACCTGACGTACAGTTAGCTAAAATATCGACAGCAGACGGTATCGGATAATCAGGTACTGCCGGAAGTCTCCGGTAGAGTCGATTGCTTTCAAACCAGGCAAGACCGGATACCCGGAATGGTTCATCGAGCGGAGAATGCCACGTCAGTTCATCTGTCACAACGTTCTGGACCTTCATATTTTGATCTAATTGATGTGGGGATACTTCTTCCCGATTGTGCTTCTCCATTACATTTCGCCTCCAAATGGATAGGTATGTTTTGGCATCCCCAGTCTAATCGTATCTCCATCAATTGTAAACAAGAATCTACTATTACTTCTCTTCATACTCTTGTTTCAAAATACTGTAAATCTCCAGATCAACAATTCCTTTTCCTGACCATAAGGAAGCTTGTCTTAACATGCCCTCTTTCGTGAATCCGTTCTTTAGCAATACCTCTTTAGAAGCTTCATTGGGCGGCATCACCTCAGCGTGAATCCGATTGACCTGTACCTCTTCGAACAAATACCGAAGCAGCATCGCAACTGCGTTCGTAGCTATCCCTTGTCCCCAATTACACTCCGCCAAAAAGTAACCGATGGTCACCATATTCACTTTTTGATTAAAGTCAGAAGCTTCAATAATGCCAACCAGCCGCTCAGGTTTTTGATTGCTGAATATACCCCATTTAACCCTCGTTCTCTTGTTATAATCCCTTTCAAAATGTCCGATCATCGACTTCACGGTGTTTTTGTTATGTTTAGGAATAATGCCGCAGTACTCAAACACTTTGTCATTGCTGTAAATAGCATATACCTCTTCCAGATGGCTCTCATTAATCTTTTTCAAAATAAGCGAGTCTGATTGTATCACAGGAAATTGCCCGAACACGGCCTCGATATTCATGGATTATCCCCTCTCTGCCAAGATTCTCTTCTTAATAGGGATGTAAAGTTCAACCTTACATTTCCCTTCCTTATCGTTCGCAGGATCATTCATACAAAACTCAAGGCATGGTCTATCGTCAGAGTCATACTCGCTGTTCGGCAGCCACTGATCAAACAAGCTTTGGTACGTGATAGCCAGCTTGTCGACCGTATCGTAGAAGTTATATAAGGCATACGTTCCGCCGCTCAGCGTCTTAAACTGAACCACATCTATATTCTTTTTAACAAAATCCTCTGGCAGCGTGATACAAGCATCATACCTGCACTCGGATTCTTCCACCGTGGCAGGATCATCTAGCGAAATACCGATAAAATACTGACTCATTGGGGTAAGCTGATGCTCATTGGCCCACTTTCCTAATACACTCCATGCCAGATGGGTGTCTAAATAGCTGCCGATATGTCTGACATATGCAACCTCGTATGCAGGAAGCTCCTTAATCGTAACGTTCATATCCCATATCCTCCTCAGAAAATGACTTATTTTTCTGTGTTCATCGTAATTCAGAGGATGGAATAACTCTTTCTCATTTTTGCTAACTATTAATGAAATATTGCTATTATTGCTCCTGCTTGCTCTAACTTCGCTCGGCGTCTGATTAAAAAATTTCTTAAATGCCGTGTTAAATGTTGTTACCGACTCAAACCCACAAAGTTGTGATATGTCCAGTATCGTCCGATCCGTATCTGTTAAGTACTGCACCGAATTGTGCAGGCGAACCTGATTCACATATGCGATGGGGGTTACGCCCACAATCGACGTAAATATTCGGCTAAAATGAAACTTCGAAAAATTAGAATGTTCCGCAAGCTCCTTCAACGTAATTCGTTCAGAACTATTGTCCTTGATGTACTGAATGACTGCATTCATTCTTTTGACGTATTCGTTGTTCATTTAAGATGTTTCCTTTACGGGATTTTCTGGTGTATCTTTATTTGAATTATACTTTAAGACAGTAATATTATGGAATATGATATAGCTTTGAGCCAAAAGAAAAAGCGCCGATAATTGGCGCTTTCTCTAAATGATCCGTATTATTACTGGCTCGTGTTATTTGATTTCCACTACATAGCTGCATCGTTATCTATATGTTTAATAACCTCGGCTAAACTCATGTCACCCATAGAATTAATTCTTAAATGATATTTCTCGAAGCTAATCTCCTTGGTCACCTCATTAGGCACGATAACACATTTCATGCCCGCTGCAACTGCGGCTTTTGCCCCGTTGGCCGAATCCTCAAAAGCTACAGCTTCGCTACCTTTAACATTCAAAGCCTCAAGCGCGTTTATGTACAGCGTTGGGTCTGGCTTCACTTTTTCGACTTCGTCTCCCGTCTTGATCGTATCAAAGAAGTCTATGATCTGAAGTTTTGTCAGGAACCCTTCAACCCACTCCCGGTTGGAGCTTGAAGCCAGGCCTATTTTGAGCCCCATCTCCTTCGCTGCTGACAAGTAGTCCTTCACACCTTCTCTGATTTCCAGCAGATCCACCTTGGATCTGTGCTTTTCCTTCGCTAAATTTATAATCGTTTCGATGCTTTCCAGACCCAACTTCTCTTCAATGAATTCATGAATTGCTCTATCATGCGTACCTACACATTTCGCAAATACCTCCATCGGAAAATCCAAGTCATAGTCTCGAAGCACATCTTTAAACGCATTGTACCACACGGTTTCCGTATCGATGATCAATCCATCAAAGTCAAAGACGATTGCTTTTATCATGTATGTATCCTCCTTGATAGCTGTTATATCAATATCATAGCATTCTTTTATTGAATTCCAATGCTTCCTGAATGACTTTTGACTTGTAATGAATTCTCTCCAGCACTTGGATCATGGTATAAAGAAAAAGAAGTGCTAGCCGCCATTTAAGAAATAGCTTCTAGCACTTCATATGAATCTTTTTATAAGTACATCTACTTTGCGACTTCCTGACCAGCAATCCGGCCGAAAGTAATAATATCAGAAATGGCATTTCCGCCCAGACGGTTTGCACCATGAACAACGCCTGTCACTTCTCCAGCAGCGTACAGTCCCGGAATAACCGTGCCTTCTGTCGACAGAACACGTGCTTTCGTATCAATGACCAATCCACCCATTGTATGATGGACCGACGGAACCGCTTTTTGAATATAATACGGGCCTTTTTCCAGCGATACCAAACCGCCACGATGGTTGAAATCAAGATCCTTGCCTGTCTTCGCATACTCGTTGACTTTGCTTATAGTCTCTTTCAATGTTTCTACATCTACCTTGAAGAAATTAGCCGCATCTTCAATCGTGTCAGCCTTATAGAGCATTCCCTCTTTAACTAATTGATCATACTCATCTTGGTGCACTTCGATCGTCTTGCCGATATCGGCGATTTCCTGATTCCAGAATTGGTAAGCGTAACGCCCTTCTTGTGCTAGAATAGCCTTAGATATGACATCGCGTCGTTCCAATTCCTCTACAAACCGTGTTCCCCCTTGGTTAATCAGTATCGCACCATCAAACCGAGAATCGGCCACAAGTGAGATTACACCTGTAACAGGGTCACAGATCGGATAGGTTTGAATATTCTCCATATTCGTAATATCTGCGTTAATGGCTTGAGCCATAACAATCCCGTCACCCGTCGTCCCTGGCGTGTCCGTAGACATATAGCTCTCATCCAACTCAGGATTATATTTCTTACGCATCTCAACATTAGAGCCAAATCCACCGGTCGCTATGATAACGCCTTTGTTCGCATTGAAGGTCACCTTTTGACCATTTGTACTCGCTTCAACGCCAACTACTTTACCGCTCTCATCCGTTAGTAGTTTCTCAGCTTTCATGTTCGTCTTGATCTTAACTCCAAGTTCTTCGGCCTTGGTCTTGAACTTCGTAATCAATTCCGCTCCTGTATGGCCGACAGGAATAAGTGCACGCTTGCGGGAATGTCCCCCGAACTGGAAGAGGTGATCGGATAAAAACTCCACTTTTACCTCGTCACGTAACCATTCGGCTGAACCCAGTGCTTGCTCGGACAAAATCTTCACGATTTCCGGCTGACCTAGATTGTCGCCACCCTTCATCGTATCCTCATAATATAATTCTGGGCTATCATCGGTAATGCCAAGTTCATGCTGAACCCAGTTGTCAGGAGCATTCATCTCCCCACCGGAGATCAATGTGTTACCGCCAACGGTCGGCATCTTCTCCAGAATAACTACGCTTTTTCCGGCTTCTGCTGCTTCAAACGCTGCACTAAAGCCGGCACCACCCGCGCCGATCACGACGACATCGTATGTTTGCTCCGACTCTTCGGTCTGTTTCGCATCAGCTGTTCCACTGCCTGCCACCAGCGCAATTCCCGATTTAGCAATCGCATCCTGAATTGCATCCAAATACCCCTTGCTCGTCTCACTAGATCCGCTAATAACATCTACATCTGCACTATTTGCCTGCATGACATTTTCCTTCAAGTTGGTATATACAGGCTCCGATAGAACTTCATTTTCCTTCTGCTCCAGAACCTTCACATCCATAATTTTCTCACCCGAAAAGGTTACCTCAACTTTAATGTCACCGTGCTTACCGCTACCTACCCCAATGGCCGTCGTCGTACCATTCGATGCTTCCTTTGCGTTGTCTTTCGAGCCGCAAGCGGCCATCGTAAATACAAGTGCCAGCACCATAATAATGGACAATACTCTACCTGTGTGTTTTCTCATAGTTCCTCCCCTGATACTGATTGTACTAGTATTTTTGACATTGTGAAAAAATGTACAATGTGTATTATAGGCTATGCATCTCCAAAAGTATTTGCACATTTTGGATTTTATTTATACTTTTTGGACAAGTGATACTTCTCATTTAAAGATAGCATGCAACATGATGTAATAAAGACATGAGCTCAATACAACGAAAAATTACATTATATGCCGGAGGATGCTTTCTCTTACTATTCCTTGCGTTGTTAGGCGCCATATACATAGAGATGGAACGAACGGTCGTCCCACTCAACGAATCACTGACACAGCAAATCGTCAATGCCCGAAGCGAACAAATATCCTATTGGTTTCAGCAGCGGATTGGAGAAGTCGAAATGCTCGCCACCCTTGCTTCTGATCACCACTGGACTCGAGAAGAGCTGTTATGCGAAAGTCGCAAGCTAGAGCAACGACGAGGCCATGACTACGAGTCCATTCGGATTGTTGATCTCAAAGGAAACTCTTGGACGCCAGATAGCAAGTCTTTCTCTATATTAACGCGAGACTATTATAAAGAACTGATTTCGTCGGATGCTCCCTACGTTGTAAGTAACGTTATTGTTTCTAGAGCCAACGAAGCAGAGATTGTCGTTATTCTATACCGTGTTGGACCGCTAGTAAATGAAGATACAGCTTACATCGCAGCCGCCGTTCCTATCGGTAAAATGAAAGAAATCGCCCAAGACATTTTGGTGTATGACGGCAGAGGGTGGCTTATCGTTAATTCGGAATTTCCAGAACTGGAAGATTCCAGAGCTAACATGTCTACCTTTACAGCTTCGATTGCCGGTGTTCCGGGCTGGAAGCTCATATTCCAAGTGCCGAAATCCCAGCTTACCCAAGGTATGACGAAGACCCAGCGGTCGGCTCTTATGGTAGGAACTGTAGTAGGTATCTTCTTTTTGATTCTCGTCCTATTGCTGGGCTCCTCTATAGCGAAGCCGATTCAGGCGCTGCGTCAATTGATGAGACAAGTGGAAGACGGTGACTGGAGCGTGCGTTCTAACGATAAAAGGCGCGATGAGATTGGAGAGTTAGGGCGCAGCTTCAATCAAATGCTCATTAAGCTGTATCAATCCCAGCAAGAGAAGAAGGAAATGGAGCTGCAGATGATTCACGAACAGATTAAGCCCCATTTTCTGTATAATACACTGGATACGATTCAATGGATGGCTGCAAGTCATGACGCAGATGATGTCGTGGACATTGTAGAATCCTTAAGCATGTATTTCCGGCTTGGGCTCAGCAGCGGCAGTCAATTTGTAACACTGGAACAAGAATTTCAACATGTCGAGAGCTACTTAAATATCCAATGTGTTCGGTATGATGATATTCTGGATTACGAATTGAGCTATGACAAGCATTTGGAACAACAACAGATCATTCGGTTCATCCTTCAACCACTCGTTGAAAATGCGATTTATCACGGAATCAAGCCGCTGACAAACCAGAAAAGTAAAATATCAATTCGTGCATATAAACAAGGGGATCAACTGATCGTCACCGCCCAGAATAACGGAGTAGACATTCCTAAATCCAGGCTGGCATCACTTCAGGAGGCGTTGCGGAACGGAAAAAAAGACAGAAACGAAGAGATCGGATTCGGTCTATATAGTGTCAGTCATCGCATCAAACTTGCTTATGGTGAGCTTTACGGTTTGCAGATCAGTAGTGGACAAGGTATAACCTGTATGACGATAAATATACCGCTTGGAGGTGACAAATCATGTGGCAAGTCCTAATCATGGATGACGAGAAAATTATCCGTAATGGCTTACGGAAATTTATCCAAGAGAGTCGGCTGCCTTTTGAACCATCAGGAGAAGCAAGGAATGCTGCTGAGGCGCTGTCTCTAATCGAGCAATCTACACCAGACGTATTACTAGCGGATATTAACATGCCGGGTTTGAATGGCCTTGATCTGGTCCAACTTGTAACGAGTCGTTATCCTGACTTGGTCGTGGTGATCATTAGTGGGTACGATGATTTTAAATATGCGCAAAGAGCCCTGCAATTGCATGCTTATGATTACCTACTGAAGCCGGTACCCAAGAGCGATCTAAACCGAATGCTTGCTAAGTTACACGATCACTTGTGCAGTCTTCATCCTGACAAAGTTACGAAGCTTAAAAAAGAGATGACACAGGAATCGCTCCCGAATTCCTGTGATCTCTCGCCAATTATGGTGAAAATAACAGAATATATCCACTATCATTACAATGATCCGGAACTGGCCGTACCTCATGTAGCGGAGTTATTTCACATTAATTCCAATTACTTGAGTAAACGAATGAAAAAAGAGGTTGGGGTATCTTTTCTGGAGTATTTGACTGAGCTCCGCATCTCGAAAGCGAAGGAATTATTGGATAACTCCATGCAAAATATCAAAATCGGTGATTTGGCGATCAAAGTAGGCTATATGAATCAATATTATTTCAGCCGCCTGTTTAAAAACCGAGTAGGAATGTGTCCGGTAGATTATAAAAATAGTACCCGAATGAATATGCATTGACTATAGAGAGGCAATGCGGAGCAGCATGCCTCTATTTAATCGCAATGTTTCCTGAATGACTTTTGAGATGCAATAGATATTCTCCAGCGCCAATTATTCCATTTATTTCCCCGTCTGTATTATTCGTAGTTGAGAGATTCGCCAAGTTAACCGTTGTATCTCCTTTAGTATTTTCCACTGCTACTTTCAAGCTGGATGGTGCATTTTGATAACCAACTTGAATATCACCCGTTTTTGTTTCAACGTTCATTTCACCTTTTTCATCGATCCCCTTTAGAACGATTTCACCTTTTTCAGAAAAAACATTCCAAACGGAGCTAGTTGTATTGTTAAAATAAAGATCATTAGCCTTGGCAACTACGTCTAAATTCCCAAATGAGCTATTGTTTACGGTTAAGTCTCCAACAATTAGATTAAAAACTCCTGAATCTGCTTCAACTTGATTGAATTTCACATTACCCGCTTGATTTTTAACGGTTAGCTTTTGGGTGGCTAACGTATGAATATCGAGATCTCCTTCTTTATTGATCAATGTAACTTGTTCTACTTTATTTTTGGGTACTAAAATCGTGATGGTTCCCTCTTTTTCAAAAGTAAAGGCTGATAACGCCCCGCCAATTTGTTTAGTTTGTTGAATGATTAATTTATGATCTTGATGAGTCACTGAAACAGGAACTTTCTTCTTATCCTTCTGCTTACCATTAATGTCTACATGAACTTGATTGTCTGTCGATTCTTTCACTTCAATATCCCATGAATCATTCGTGATTAAAGATCTATTCTGTCAATTTTACGATATGATAGATAAGCGGCGACTAAACCAAACAAACCAAAAATAGCAGGTATGCCGATAAATTGAAACATCGATACAGAGCTGCCGCTTCCGTCCGAAACCATCGCATTTAGAAGTGTTCCGATAATCACTGCACTCGTAATTGTTGTCGCCGTAGACTTTTTACGCATACCAAAATACAAAGGAATAAGACTTAAGCCAGCTGTCATCGCTGAAGCGATTAAGATCGATGGAATGGTAGCCAACATTTCTCCCATCGACACGGGTGTTTCGAATAAATGAAGCGTCGGATTCAATGCGACTGTCAATCCTTCAATGATTAATGTGGAAATCACTACACAAGAAAAACAGAAGCCAAGAACGATCATTAACTTTGCTTGAATCACTTTTTTGCGTTGCAAGGGATACGTAAATAGCAATTGAATGGTTTTGCTCCTATATTCGTCAATCACTAATCTCGAAATGATAATGCTTGAAAAAACGACAAAGGTAATGCGAACGAAGATATTAGCCAATGACATGAATTCTGAAAAATTTGAAAACATTGGTTCATTTTGAGCATTTGCCAATAAAGCCATTCCGGCTACCATTCCAAAAATAATAATCATACTAATCACAGCTCTTGCACAATACCCTGCTAGATTGTTTTTCTCCCATTCTAATCTCATAAGTTTAAACATGTTGTCTGCCTCCGTCGATAAGATTTAGGAAATACTCCTCTAAATTGCTTTCTCTTCTGATTTCAGCCATCTTAACTTCCTTTATTAATTTTCCATGATTAATAATTCCGATCGTATCCGCAATCGATTCCATCTCTGAAACAATATGACTGGAGACTAAAATTGTCATACCGTACTCATTCTTTAGCTTCAGTAAAAGCATCCGGATATCTTTAATTCCCACAGGGTCTAAACCATTAATCGGCTCATCTAAAATCAAAATTTCCGGATTTGTAATTATGGCTCTGGCAATGCCTAACCGCTGTTTCATTCCTAATGAAAAATCATGTATTTTTTTATCCCCCACGCCTTGTAAGCCAACGATTCCTAACACTTCCTGAATTCGATTCTCACCATCATACTGAGCGTATTCACAATGAAACCTTAAGTTTTCAGCTGCGGTTAGACGTTCATAAAAAACGGGGTATTCAATAATACTGCCGATCTTTTTTAAGTATTGATAAGACGTATGTGATACAGGCTGATTACACACCACAATCTCACCTGCTGAAGGCTTCACCAAATTTAGAATCATTTTCATAATGGTTGTTTTCCCTGCACCATTTGGTCCTAGGAAACCGTAAATTTCACCTTTTTCGATATGCATCGTTACATTTGAGACCGTTTCGGTGCCTTTAAAAGATTTTGATAATTGATTAATTTGGATTATGGTATCCATTATTCTGTCCGCTCCTATTTCCGCAATAGATTTGACACTTCCAAACACTTTGACTAGGGAGTAGTCTTGCTTCTTGCTATATTCATAGCATAAGACTTTTACATACGATTATTGATGGCAACATCACAAACAGTCCTTTAACCTTCCTAGACGGTACTTTTTTGATCCCAACAAATAAAAAAAGTGCCAGCAGCCATTGGAGCAATAGCTTCTAGCACTTCATATGAAATCTTAATCAGGAAACTGTTTTTGTCTTAAAGCTTCCATTCTTTCAATCGTTTCCTTCTGCAATCTTCTTGAAACAGAACAGCTTTCATCATGATCAAACAAGACGAGTTTGTTCTTCTTATCAACAGATCTAATATTCGCTAAATTAACGACAAACGCTCGATGACAGCGGAAGAGGCGTTTATCATAATCCACAATTTCATTTAATTCCGCATAGAAATCTATAGCTTTAGATTTTGTGATTAGTCTTATTTTATGAGCAATTTCCATGGTCTGAAAATAAAGAATATCTGAAAAAGGAATTTGAAAACTGGTGTATTTATTTTCAAAGGAAAAGTTATCAGAACTTACAGGAATGTTTCGGCGCTCATCGGCAATCAACAGACATGCTTCCACTTTGAGAATAAACTCTTCTTCTTGTAGTTCTTTTTCAATAAAGTCCAGAGCAGCTACACGATATGCAAAGGTTTTTGGCGCTAATTCGGAATGAGTCGTGACAAAAACGATCGTACCGTAGGGATCTTTCGTTCTGATCGCTTTAGCAACCTCAAGCCCGGTATGCTTCTCATTTTTGATCTCTAAATCTAGAAAATACAATTGATGATCGGCAGCATTGTCAATTTGCGATAATAAATGATCCGGTTTTGCAGTCGAAAACAGATTTCGGTACCGAATCTGATGCTTTAACGACAAATCTTTTATGATTCGTTCTAAGCGCTGCTGCTGGATAAGGTTATCCTCTAATATAAATATGTTCATTACCGTTCTCCAGTTTTTCTTAAAATTAGCGTTTGTGAAAATACATTAGACCCGGCCTCTGTTTCCAGTGAAGCAAACTTATGCTGCTTTAATATATGCTGCACATTGTATAAGCCCAGGCCACGCCCCTTGCCTTTGCTTGAATATCCTCGTTCTCCCAGTCGTCGTAAACTGACATTTTCTCCACAGCTATTTTCAATTGTAATTCGTTGAATGCTTCGGTCTTCCAGTAACACAATCCAAAGTTTTGATTCTTCGGTCTTTGCCGCTGCTTCAATCGCATTATCCAATAAAATGGAGAGAATCCGTGTAAAAGAAATCAAATCCATCGGAATGTCATGAATGGATTCTTCAATTTCCAACGTAACATCGATTTTCATTTGCTGGGCCATTATAATTTTCGCTGCCAAAATACTTTTGACCTCAGATACATTTAAGTTTCGTAGTTTCACAAAGCTATATTCATTTTTACGCATCAATTGGCCGGTTGGCTTAACCGTATTTTCATACACTTGCTTGACCTGCTCCCAATCTTCCCTCTTGATCCCATCCTCCAGGGTTAATAGGATGTTGGCATAATCATGACGAAAACCTCTGAATTCATCATATATTTTTTCCAGCTGTGCTGCATAATCCTTTAGCTGTGCCAATTGCCCGCTCTTCGATTTTTCTATTTCCCTTCTTTGAATATGATTGTATTGAATGAGCATATACAGCAAAGCAACGATAAACAGCATCCACATGCCTAAGAGTAATGTTCTATGTACGGGATTATAATCGCCAGTTCTATTGCCAATCGATAAGATCGGATATACCGAAATGATAATGATGACTAAAAGGATTATCACTGGCAAAAGTATGACTTTGCTGAATTCCTGTAAAATTTCTTTGTTGAGCTGGGGAACGTAGTGACGCACCAATCGCAGCCCAGCTTCATTGATAATAGGCGGCGCCATAGCTGTAAAAAGATACGGAAGATACTCGATATTGGCAGATGATTGTCTGAAGACAAATTCAACCAACCAAGTTATCGGAGTGGCCGCGAGATAACCCAGAAATGAATTCATGATCAAAGCATAGGCTCCATAAAAAACACCTATAGCGGTGAAGGTTTTATGATTTTTAAAGTAGGATATGCCCATAAAACAGATAAATAGCGTAATGGCGCCCCATATCCCGATAAAGTACGTTGAAACAAACCCCACCGTTAAAGATACCGCTAGCCAAGCGATTATCTCCTTGTTTGTAAAGGGATAGCGCGAAATCGATTTAAAAATAAAAAAGAAACTCATGATTTGAATCGCCATAATCAAATGAATCATGTAGTACACCACCAAGCTTAATCCAGTCAAAATAATTATGAAAAAGAATATTTAAGCGTTCTTTCATTGTCTGCTGTTCATATCCTGGTGTCAACTCATCATACCGCCAGACAACAAAAAGAGAAGCTACAGCGCTGCAGCTTCTCTTTCTCTTACCGGCCCGAGGTCTTTAATTATGCTCGGCGACCGCTTTATATGCTTTCAAATCCGTGTACACTTCCACCTTGAGCGGATTGCGTTTATGCTTGGAAATCTTGTAGAAGTGATATACGAATACCGCGATATTTGCGGCCAGGGACAAGGCGCTTGCCACCCACAATGCCGTTTCGCTGTGGGAGGATTGTACCGCAAATTTGGACTCTCCGACAAATGCCGGGAACGACATCGTAAACATCATCCAGATTGCGAGCGTTTGAGCACGGTGCTGCAGCCACGCACCCTTTTTAAAGAAGAATGCCGGAATCGTACAGGAGAGCAGCAACGCTGCACCTGCATAATACGAGTGGTCGGACACACAGTTGTACACATAAGCAAAATTCCAGATATCATAAGCAATGATCCAAAACCAAAGCTGATCCGGCCATACCATGTCCTTGGACCGGTTTTTGCTAACCATAATGCCCATCCAACCGGAAATAGTAATAATGTTCAGCAAACCGGCGATTCCGTTCATAATATTCCATGGTCCGCCGATCATCATGACGCCGTCCACAATTCCATTTAAACTGTACACCTGGAAATCGCGGATCACCGCTTCAAGAATATTGAGAGCGAGAATGAAAGCTGGGAACATCAAGACGTACTTGTTCTTGTCCCACCCTTTAATGTACCTCAAGGCCATAAAACCAAGACAACCTGCCAGTGCGGAATAAACTTTGACCCAATGGAACCAGGTTCCTACGCTAGAGCCTTCCCCCGCTGTATTCGGCCATACCGCAACCGTCAGAATAATCGGCAGCACAAGAAAGAGAAACAGAGACACCCATTTGCTCATCCGCGCCAATTCATTCACAAGCATTAAACCCCCGAGCACCACAAACCACATCAAGACCGAGTACCAAGGCATCGCTTCGAAAAAAAACATGCATAACCCTCCTTTTTCAATGATGCAATCCCTATCTGCCTTGAATATAGCGCTTGTCGGAATAAGCATCAAATCCCGGGATTCCTTTCAGGACAAGGGCCCGCGGACTTTTCTTTAAAGGTAGGTTTACACTTTTTCAGTAGGGCTCCCTTCACGGCAACTCCGCTTGCGAATCATAGAATTCATTACAATATAGTGTAAACAAAACTTGAAAGTAAAATATTGCAGAATAACGCAAGCTGCGGCAGGTCAGAAATACCGTTCAACCAAAGATTTGGCATAGATGATGCAGTTCTCAAGCGTAGGAAAGTTCATGATTTCCCCCGCAAAATAAATGCCGTATTTTCCCTGCATATGTTCAAGCTGTGTATAGAAGCCTCTCTGGAGGGCGTCCGTGTCCACATGGGGAAAGTGATTCCAGCACTTCATCATGTAAAGCCGGATATTTTCTCCCCCCAGACTGGCAAGCGTAGCCTCGATGCTCTCCCGCATTTCGGAATCACTCATGCTTTCGCTTTCCGCCACATATACGGTGATCAGATCCGTCTCTGCCAGATCCGCCCATCTGTAATACCAAGCCATCATTTGGCCCTTGCGTCCTGGTCCCATATTGCCCGGAATGTAACCTGACAGCTTCGGCATGTTGTCAACCCTGTAGGCGTAAACGCGGAACCGCTCATAAATAATACTCTCCAGCAGCTTACGGTCTTCGTGAGCCATATCCACCTTGTCTGGCAAATCCCGCAGTGAGGCTGTATAAATTACTTTGTCAAAGTACAGCGTTCCTTGATCGGTTTCAACCCTGACTCTGCCTGGCTCTTCCCTGTTAATACGATTCACCCCGCACGTAAGCCGCAGATCCGAAGCCTGATCGCCCATGCGCTTGACAAGCTCCGTTACCCCTTGGGGCCAGGAAATCATATGGGTGATTTCAATGAATGACATGAGGTTATCGTAATTAAGCAGCTTCATAACATAAGCCGCCGGGACCTCATCGATGCTACCAAAACCAAATGCGCTGAAATAATGCATAAACACCTGTTTGAGTACAAACAACCCGTTCTCATCACACCAGGCGGCAAAAGGCTTGCATAGCTCCAGCGGAATATTGGCAAACCCCGGGGCTTTAATGAATCCATAGCGACCCAGCAGCTCCGGAAGATGTTTGAACTCTTTGGCAAAGTCCGACAGCTGCTCTACAGGAATTTGCGAGGTTGTATACCCGTCCCTGTTGAAAAATCCACGATCCAGCAGAGGGCCCTTATCCTGCAGATCAAACTCCTCCATTAGCTTCATCGTCATTTTGTATGACGGCAGACCAATCAAGGTGCCCATTTCATAGGTTTTCCCCTTGTACTCGATCGAGTGGCATTTGCCGCCAACCCGGTCCCCTTGTTCCATAATCGTCACGTGGCGGTAACCTTTCTTGCCCAATTCATAAGCGAGGGTCACGCCGGAGATTCCCGCACCTACGATCCCGATTTTTTCACCGTCCCTGATCATATCCCTCATCTCCTTGTATACAACCAGAGTGGCAATGGCCCCTGTACCCCTCTGAAATTAAGCACAATGTCAGAAGGGATCTTACCTTGGTTACTCCCCTCCTCGAGAGGACGGATGTAGTTATAGTAATTCATGTATTCATTTAAGCGCTGCTCCAGCGTGTCAAAGGAATCTATTCTTCCCTCGTGCCAAACCGGTTTATAAAATTCTTTTCCCAGAACCGTAGTGAATTCATGCAAAGGCTGAAATACCTCGGGATGATCGGCACCAAAGGTAACGGAGTTAATGTTGTGCTTGTGCAGATATTCTGTATACATATGGTTTCCCCGCTCCCAGGCTGTCGAGAATTCCTGGCTTTTGTTGGTTACCAGATTATCGATCTCTAGATGAAAGGTTCTCAGCAATGGCATGATCTTAAAGCGCATAAAATCAATAAGCTGCATCGTTGACTTCTGATCGCACAGCTTCACCAGCGCTAGTCGCGAGTAGGAGTCCAAAATGATGTACTGATATAACTTCCCTACCTTCGGAAACTTGCCTATGTATTGGATGCTCTGAAAACAAATATAGCCGGGCCTCGCATGATCCGAATTGTTCATGTTGTAGTCCAGTGGGGTTTGCTGCTTCATCTGGTTTCCGGCAGAATTTGATTTTCCCCGGCTTGTTCTCTTCTTGGCTTTGATCTCCCTGGCGTATCGCTCCCGATCCTCTCTCCGGTTTAGCCCGTGTCTGCGTAGTACGTTATAAATGCCGGATTCCCCTGTCCGTACTCCTTCGTCCTGCAATTCATAATAGATCCGCTTGGGCCCATCCTGGGGAAAACGTGCCACATATTCCAAAATAATCTTTTCCGTTTTTCTATCCACCTGATTCGGCATCACCGGTCTGCGGGCCTTGCTGCCAAGTCCGGCCATTCCATCCTGCATATAGGCGTTATACCAGCGGTAATACAGAGTTCTGGAAATACCGAATTCCTTGCACGTCTTTGCCACGTTGTTACTTGTCATTCCGTGGAGGATAACCTGATACTTCTGGCTCTCGTTCAATCGCTTCGCCCCTTTCCCTGAACCGTCGTGCTTACTCTTATTGTAGTAAAGTAAGGGGCTTCAAACAGTAAAATGAGTTACATGTTTGTGACCCGTCGGATCATTTCAGGGCTTGCCCCGAAGCTAACAAACCATATTTTCCAGTAAATAAAAATAACTAGAATTACATGTTAAAATTGTTTCCAATCTTCTTCATCACTCGATATGATGGGGTATTCTACTAAAGTCACAATCCACGGCTGATTCTATTTCTATTAGGGATATGTAGGAGAATTAATGATGTATTTGGAATGCATAGAAGACAATTCGACAAAATTCAACAATAATTGTGAAATAATTCACAGGTAATAGAGCTGATGATATATTAAAATGAAGTGAACCTAAAAGACTAACGACTCAGACAGGGGAGGTAACCGTAAAAGATATGAAGTTCGGAGCATGAAGGCGAAGCTCACCTCCTCCACTTCACATTTTCTCCGTTACTCCCTTCTTTTTTGTTGGGTTCTTTACGTTCATCTAGATAACAGACATATAAAAGCGGAGGGTCAAACATGAAAAAGAACGTAGCAACAACGCTTATTCTCGTTCTCTCTCTTATGCTCGCAATCGTGGGATGCGGCAACGGCAACGAGAGCCAGAACCAGAGTCAGAGTCCGAGCAATGACAAAAAAGAAGAGACCAAAGAAACGGAAGCCGTTTCGGGAGCGTCTCAAGCCGGCTACACACCGATCGATCAACTCAAAGATAAATATGATATCATCATTGTCGGTGCAGGTGGAGCTGGTATGTCTGCTGCACTTGAGGCAAAAGAAAAAGGCATGAACCCGGTTATTTTTGAAAAAATGCCGATGGCCGGCGGGAATACAACAAAATCATCTTCGGGTATGAACGCTTCTGAGACTAAGTTCCAAAAAGATCAAGGCATTAATGACAGCAATGATTCATTTTATGAAGAGACCTTAAAAGGCGGTCATGATACAAACGACAAAGATTTGCTTCGTTTCTTCGTTGATAATTCTGCAAGTGCAATCGATTGGCTGGATTCCATTGGGATTCGGTTGAACAATATCACGATTACAGGCGGTATGAGCGAAAAGCGTACACACCGTCCTGAAGATGGCTCAGCGGTAGGGCAATATCTTGTCAACGGCTTGCTGAAAAATGTACAAGAAAAAGAAATCCCACTTTTTGTAAACGCTAATGTAACGGAAATTACGGAACAAGACGGCAAAGTAAATGGCGTCAAAGTCATCTTCGACCAGAATGATGAGAAAAATATTGCAGCAGATGCTGTCGTTGTAACAGCCGGCGGTTATGGCTCCAATATGGATATGATTGCCGAGGTTCGCTCCGATCTGAAAGGTCTTGTGACAACAAACCAAGAAGGCAGCACCGGTGACGGCATCAAGATGATTGAAAAACTCGGCGGTGTAACGGTCGATATGGATCAAATCCAGGTTCACCCGACGGTGCAGCAAGATAATTCCTATCTTATTGGGGAAGTTGTTCGCGGTGAAGGAGCGATCCTCGTTTCCAGTGAGGGTAAACGTTTCGCAAACGAGCTGGACACTCGTGACAATGTCACTGCTGCAATCAATAAGCTGCCTGAAAAATCAGCTTATCTTGTATTTGATTCCGGCGTAAAGTCCCGTGCTACAGCGATTCAGCAGTATGAAAAAATGGGATTTGTTATTCAAGGGGATTCTGTCGAGGCTTTAGCAAAAGAAATGGGTGTTCCGGCAGATGAGCTCCAAACCACATTGGATACATGGAACAGCGCAGTGAAGGATAAAAAGGATGCCGAATTCGACAGAACAACAGCGATGGACAATGACTTGTCCGGCGCACCATACTATGCAATTAAAATCGCCCCTGGGATTCACTACACCATGGGTGGTGTGAAAATCAATACGAACACAGAAGTGTTGAATAAAGATGGCGAAGTCATTCCTGGCTTGTATGCAGCAGGCGAGCTTACAGGCGGCTTGCACGGCCAAAACCGGATCGGCGGCAACTCTGTTGCGGAGATCATTATTTTCGGTCGCCAAGCTGGTATCAAATCGGCTGAATTTATAAAAGCACAATAAGATATTATTTTTCAATCAGCAAACAACAAACGCTTGGGCTCATCATAGCCCAAGCGTTTTGTTGTTTATAACATGCTGCTATTGGGACGGCCGCAGAAAGCTCAGGCTTCATCCATATTATTCACTGCTATTCGTCCTGCAAGGCTGCTTGACGCTTGTAATGATCTTCGATTACCATGCAAGCCATCGCTTCAATCACGGGTACGATACGGGGGCAGATGCACGGATCGTGTCTGCCGATCGTTGCAATCTCCCGTTCGTTACCGTCTACATCGACTGTCTGTTGTGAGATAGAAATGGATGAAGTCGGCTTCACGACGACCCGGAACACGATGTCCGACCCGGTGCTTATACCACCGATGATCCCACCGGCATGGTTCGTCTGGAACCCCTCCGCATCCATCTGATCGTTGTGTTCGCTTCCCCGCATAGAGGCCGCTTGAAAGCCCGTCCCGAATTCAATGCCCTTAATCGCGCCAACAGACAACATAGCCTTCGCCAACTCAGCGTCCAGCTTGTCGAATACGGGTTCCCCCAGTCCCGCGGCGATGCCGCTAATTCGGCATTCGACAATACCCCCGCAGCTGTCGCCCTCTTCGGCTAGTCGTTCTATCCTCTCGATCATGCGCCCTGCCGCTTCGGGATCACACGCACGAACTGCATTCCGTTCGATGGCATCGGCGTCGAAATTCTCGCATCGGATGCCACCGATCTCAGTCGTATAAGCCAGGATCGAGACACCTCGCCGTTCCAGAAGCTTGCGCGCCACTGCTCCAGCAGCCACTCTCGCAGCTGTCTCCCTTCCCGAAGCTCTTCCACTGCCGCGATAATCACGGATCTTGTATTTCTTCTCATAAGTGAGATCTGCATGCCCGGGCCGGTAAATAGATTTGATCTGGTCGTAAGCTGACGGGATCATGTCCGTGTTATTAAGCATTATGCACAGTGGCGTCCCCGTCGTTCGCCCTTCGAAAAGGCCAGATAAAATGCGTATCTTATCGTATTCCTTGCGGGGAGTCGTAACTGAGGATTGCCCGGGCCTTCTTCGATCCATCTGAATCTGAACGTATGTCTCGTCCAGCTCCACGCCCGGCGTGACACCCTCCAAAATGACACCTACCGCTTCTCCATGGGATTCCCCGAACGTAGTCATTTTCAACCGCTCTCCGAACGTACTTCCTGCCATGTTCATTCCTCCCGAATATTTTGAATTCCGTCTCCTTCAGTTTAGAGGTATACTTGGAATAAATGAAATTGTAATATTAGAGATCTGTCATAGAGAGGATCGATAACAAATGATCGCAAACACAGAATGGTATCGAGTTTTCCTACATGCCGCTGAGACTTCTAATCTGACGAAAGCTGCGCAAAACCTCCATATGACCCAGCCTTCTGTGAGTTATGCCATCAAGCAGTTGGAAGAAGCGCTTGGTGTGGTGCTGTTCGACCGGTTATCCAAGGGCGTCCGATTAACACAAGAAGGTGAGGCCTTGTATCAACATGTCCGGCAAGCATTCGAAGAACTCGATTCAGCCGAGCGCCGGATGAAGAAGCTAAAGCAGTTCAGCGAAGGAAGGCTGAGGATTGGCGCGAACGGGGCAATCGTTAAGGACTTTCTTCTCCCCTTGCTCGACGGATTCCATGTCCGCTATCCCGACATTCGCATTCAGCTGTCACAGGAGCGGACAAGCAGCGTTTTGGAGCGCTTGAAGAAAGGCTCGTTGGATCTCGGTTTTGTCCACCTGCCCGTATCGGACGAAGAGATCAAAGTCATCGACTCCCATGCCTCGCCTTATTGCGCTGTGGTCGGAACGGCTTTCGCAGATTGGGCGAGAGAGCCCCTAAGGACTGAACAGTTGACGGAGCTTCCCCTCTTAATGCTATCCTCTGGCAGCTCGACGCGTTCCTTCATCGAAGGATGGTTCCGATCACAAGGGGTGGAAGCGGAAGCCGACTTCGAGTTGAACAGCCTGGACATGTTAGCGGAATTTGCCGAGCGCGGTTATGGAGCAGCATTCTTGCCACGAGCCTTTATCGCGTCCCGCATCTCGGACGGGTCCTTGCTAGAGCTTCGAACAGAAACTCCGTTACCGGATCGATATATCGGTATCGCTGTTCGGAAGCATTGGTCGCCCTCGCTAGCTGCAGGGGCATTTTTGGAGATGCTGCAGAAGAACTGACGATTTTTCGTCGAAATTCAACAACAGAAAGCGGCAGCCAGATGAACGGCTGCCTTTTCGTTTTTTATTGAACTATCGCTTCAGCAGATATAAGTTTCTCGCGCGCTACATAAGGTAATGGTTGATACTTCCATTGTTTCTACCTCGAGTCAGCCCTTTATAAACACAATCTTCACGCCAACCACCTGATCCTGTTCATTTACAGCTTTATATACTCCGTATGCACCGTCGCCTACGCCGGTACGAGATACGACACCGCCATCCAGGACGCCCGATTCTTCCCCGCTCTCGGTAATATCGCAGCAGGTGAGATACCATTCGCTCTCAGTATCTACATCACCTTGCCCGGCATCCGCATCAGGAATTCGGTATTGGCGGATATCAAAAATCCCGGCCTGCCCACTATCCACCCCAGCCACAAAAGGACACTTAATCCATTCCAGGTATTCTCCCTGTTCGGAAACAGAGTTGTGATACGCCGTTAACTTGGCGTTGGCTTCACCCCAATCCCTAACCTCGATTTTCTCCACTTCTCCAACCCATGTTCCATTCATTGCAGGTTCTAATACACCCATGATGATCGTGTTCTTATCCAATTCATAACAAGGATCGGCCACAACCAATTGTCCGGAATTCACTTCAAAATTGCCAAGTCGGATGATCAATGAGGATACCTCCCGTAACTGCGTATAGTTCATCTTATTTTATCACGCGTTCATATTCCAAATCCCTAGTTCAATCGTCATTACGAATCATCTCATAATCCTATAAACATTCCCGTTCAACTGCCCTTTTACCTTGTAAACATCCCCTACCGAAACAACGAGTTCTTCAATCCCCTTCACCAAAACTTCCTGCTCCAGCCCTTCCACATATATCGGAAAACATTTTTCGCCTGGATCATGCATAAACAACCGGTTTACCCGTCCAATTACAATATGCTCAGACCGTTCGCCAATGACGGTAAGCGGCTGAAGTGCCCCGCGTTCATCCTGTTCTTCTATTTTTTCAAACTCCAAAGGCATCCAGGATTTATGTTCCATATATAAGGAAACCACGAGCCGATCACCAACCCGGGTATGTTCCGAGTATCCGCCTTCCCTTACAAAGTCGCCTGGACAAAAATATTCAAACTGAAACGAATAATGATTCTGATCCTTGCGTACATGCAAATCCCTAACGTTTCCGCCCAACTTCACCTTGGTAATGACGCATGAAAATTTATCGTTACGTTCCAGGTGGGCCTGCCTCTCCGTTATTTTACGATCTAACCACTTGATATAATATTCGCTAAATGAATCACTAACCGGAAAAGTCCCCTGCCCATGACATGTATCAATGTAGTAGAGCTTGCCCGCATGGTCGCCTGACACTATCATGACGATATAATAACCGCAACCATCGTTATGCAGCGTAATCGTTCCGTGCAAAGCCTCCATAACCATCCGATCATATTCTTCATCTGCAAGATCTTCATCAATATTTTCAAAGCCATCGCCAAAATATCGATTGCAGCTCTCCAAGGAAAAGGGAAGGCTCATATATTCAAGTCCAATAGTGGTATTTAGACTGGATTCAATACAATCCTTCGCGCGCGATAGAGACAGAGGAAACGTTCTGTCATGATTGCCTTGTTTACCGCCATTTCCGATATGAAGCAGGAAATCTTTATAATCTTGTGGTAACACTACATTTGCCGTGGCTTCAAACTCCTCTATCTGATCCGCCGTTAATTGATCATTCAAAACATACGGACCATTTCCGTCATAGAGACTTTGATAATGCTCCAACATCTGTTCCACTCTTGTAATGAATTCACTCTTGCAGTTGATTTCGTTCATGCCTGCACCTCATTTTAAATTAATGGAGAATCATCTGAGTCATTACCGTTATTGAGGTCTAAAAAAGGGTGTGTTAAGATAAGAATAGAAATAAGGAGCAGCCGCCCGCTGCTCCCCAGTACAAACATCTTGAGCAGGACCTTCCTCCGAGATAAAAGCAAAGAAGAAAGTAACCCACTTTGGCGGTAAACCTTAGAAGTGGGTTACTTTCGTTTGTCGATGTAGGTCAGCAATGCCAGCAGGAAGATCCCGAAGGTTATCACTTCACCGAACGAAATGTTCATCGCACCACCCCCTTCACAAGGAGGAAATGCGCCCACTCAAGGTGTGTATGCACAATCCAAATTATAACATTATTTTGGGCTTGCCTAGAGAATTTCTTCTAAATATTTATAGTTGACGTATCTCTGTTCGACTTTATCGAATAATCCATAAGCCGCCGCCAGCAGAATGGCGGACCCGAGCGGGACCGGACTCTTCCGGTCTCGTTTTTTGGCGCGCTCTTCGCCTGACATGAACCGAAGGCCACTTCTCCCCCCTCGCTCCTTGCCTGAAAGCAACGCCTTTACATGACATGTTTCATGAAAATTTATCACAAACTGGAATAAATAGAGACGAGTTGGCATGTTTATAGAATGATAGGGTATACACCGATGGCCGCATCGATTCTGCTTCATCATCTTGCCTCCGGCCAGGTGGACCATTTCATATCAAGAGAGGGGTACGCTATGCGAATGAGACGAAAATCCATGCTGGCTGTGCTGTCACTATTACTAGTCATAAGCGCTTTTATGAGCGCTTGTGGCAGCAGCGGCCAAGGCACCGACTCATCCTCGCCTCCGGCGAAGAACAATGAAAAGCCCGCAGAACCGGCACCTGGCGGCGACAAAACCGAAGCGCCGAAGGAGCAAGTCTTCCGCTTCAATCTGCACTCGGACCCGCCGACGCTCGATCCCGGTCAGGCGCAAGACAACGTGGCATTCGCCGTGCTCAACGGACTGTTCGAAGGATTGACACGAAGCAACGAGATCGGCGAAGCCATTCCGGGCATTGCTGAGAAATGGGATATCTCCCCGGATGGAACCAAGTACACCTTCCATTTGCGGAAGGACGCGAAATGGTCGAACGGGGACTCCGTGACAGCGGGAGACTTCGAGTTCTCGTGGAAGCGGGTACTCGATCCGAAGATGGAGCCTGCGCCGCCGTACGCCTATCAGCTGTACTATATCAAGGGCGCGGAGGCATACAACACCGGACAAAGCGCCGACCCGAACTCGGTAGCCATCAAGTCTGTCGATGCCAACACACTTGAAGTCGAGTTGGAACACTCCACTCCGTATTTTTTAAGCCTTCTTGCATTCCAGACCTATTTCCCAGTACACTCCTCCGTCAAAGACAATCCGAAATGGGCATCTAACGCGAGTACTATTGTTTCGAACGGCCCGTTCAAAATCAGCGAATGGAAGCAGCAGAGCTCGCTGGAGATGGTGAAAAATGAGCATTACTACGATAAGGACGACATCAAATTCACCAAAGTGCAAATGTCCATGGTCTCCGACTCAGGATCGGAACTGAATATGTACGAGACCGACCAGATCGATTATTCAGGCATGCCGACCGGACGCGTTCCTAATGAGCAAATCCCAATCTTGAAGGAAACAAAGCCAGACGAACTGGAGATTAAGGGAATCGCCTCCAGCTACTACTATTTGTTCAATAACAAACAAGAGCCGTTCAACAACGTCAACATCCGCAAAGCGCTGTCGATGGCGATCGACCGCCAGCTGATTGTCGACAAGGTGACTCTCGGCGGACAGTTGCCCGCGTTTGGCATCGTTCCTCCCGGCATCGCCGGCGAGAAGGACGAATTCCGCAACGAGTACAAGGACGATTATTTCAAAGAAAATATAGAGGAAGCGAAGGCGCTGCTGCAAAAGGGGCTCAGCGAGCTGGGATTGTCCGCCATGCCTGAATTCACATTGGCTTACAATACCGATGAGAACCACAAAAAGGTGGCTGAGGCCGTCGCTGACATGTGGAGCAAAAATCTGGGTATCAAAGTGAAAATCGAGAACCAGGAGTGGGGCGTCTTCCTGAAAAATCGCACCTCGCTTAACTATCAGATGGCCCGGTCCGGATGGTCGACCGACTACAACGACCCGATGTCCTTCATCGATCTGTACATGACCGGAAGCGGCAACAACGACATCGGTTACAGCAACCCGGAATTCGACAAGCTCGTCCGGGAGGCGAAGCAATCGCTTGATAACAAGGAACGGATGGAATTGATGGCAAAGGCGGAGCATATGATGATCGAGCAAGATCAGGCCATTCTTCCGATCTACTACTACACGAACGTCGGGTTGAAGAAACCGTATCTCAAGAACGTGTTTATCGATTATCTGGGAATGATCAACTACAGCCGGGGTTACTTCGAATAACGACGCAGCTCGCGTCCTGTCCGGTATGAAGTCCGTTCGGGATGCACTTGGCCAAGTAGCCGGTGCGTCCCGCTTCTTCATATCCATGAAGGAATGAACCTGACTAGAAGGAGGATGCATCCATGATTCGGTACTCCTTGACCAAGCTGTTCTATCTCATCCTGTCGCTGTGGGTGCTGGCTTCCGTTACCTTTTTGCTCATGAAGGCCATTCCCGGCGATCCATTCATGTCGGAAAAAGCGGTTCCGCCGGAAATTCGCGCCCGACTGATGGCCCAATACGGACTGGATAAACCGCTGTATGAGCAATACTTCGTCTATTTATCCAACCTAGCGAAAGGCGATTTGGGCATTTCGATGAAAATGCTGGACCGCGAAGTCGGCCAGACGATTCGCGATGCCTTCCCCTATTCCCTGAAGCTCGGCGTCGTCTCGATTATCGTCTCTGTCGTCATCGGTGTCAGCCTGGGCATGATTGCGGCGCTGCGGCATCGTAAGCTGCTCGACTCCGCCTCGATGGTCATCGCCGTTCTGGGCGTATCGGTCCCCAGTTTTGTGCTGGCCTCCTTCTTCCAATATATTTTCGGCGTGAAGATGAAATGGCTGCATGTCGTCGGCCTAAACGGTCCGCTTGATTACATTATGCCGACCCTGGCGCTCTCCGCCCTGGCTATCGCTTTCATCGCGCGCCTGACGCGCTCGAACATGCTGGAAGTGCTCTCGGCCGATTATATTAAGACCGCCAAGGCCAAAGGCTTGTCCCGTGGCGCCATCATCCGCCGGCATGTGCTGCGCAACGGCATTCTGCCCGTTGTCACTTATCTCGGGCCACTTACGGCCAATGTCGTGACGGGCTCCTTCATCATCGAGCAAATATTCGGAATCGGAGGGCTTGGCAAAATATTCGTCACAAGCATCAGCAACCGCGACTACTCGCTCATTATGGGCATTACCCTATTCTACGGGCTGATTCTGATGTGCGCCCGCTTCATCACCGACATCGCGTACGGGTTGATCGATCCCCGCATTGCTCTTGTCTCGAGAAAGGAGAAGGCCGCATGACAATGTTCCATTCCCCAGCTGAAGAACGCCCTCTCGCTCCAGACGATTTCCGAAAGGCGGACGTCAGCGAACATGCGGCGGAAGCGATCGTACAGGAGAGCATATCCGCATGGCGTGACGCATGGCTGCGGCTGCGCGACAATCGGGTTGCCATGACGGGCCTTGTCTTCTTGCTGCTCATCATCGTCATGGCCATCATCGGCCCGATGCTGACGCCTTACGATTACTACTCCAATAATTTGGAGAATACGAATCTACCGCCTTCCACCGAGCATTGGTTCGGAACGGACGATCTCGGCCGCGACATGTTCGCCCGCACGTGGATGGGCGCCCGCATTTCTCTTATCGTCGGCTTCTCCGCCGCGGCCATCAATCTCGTCATCGGTGTTATCTACGGCGGCATCATGGGTTATGTCGGAGGACGGATCGACGAGGTGATGAACAAAATCTCCGAAATCATCTATTCCATTCCGGATCTGCTCGTGGCGATTCTGCTCGTTGTCGTCTTCGAACCGAGCCTGGGCACGATTATTTTGGCGCTGTGCGTGACCGGCTGGATCAATATGTCGTGGATCGTGCGCGGACAGATAATGCAGCTCAAAAATCAGGAATATGCCCTCGCCTCCCGTTCCCTCGGCTCGCCTCACATGCGCATTCTATTCCGGCATCTCCTGCCGAACGCGATGGGCCCGATTATCGTCACCTTGACCTTGGCAGTGCCGGCAGCCATCTTCAGCGAAGCCGTGCTGAGCTTCCTTGGCCTGGGCGTGCAATCGCCATCCGCATCGTGGGGGACGATGATTAACGACGCGCTGAAGGCTATGATTATTCATCCTTGGCGCCTTGCCTTCCCTGCGCTGTTCATCAGCTTGATGATGCTGTGCTTCAATCTGTTCGGAGACGGGCTGCGCGATGCACTCGATCCGAAGATGAAAAAATAAGGACAAGGAGGGTTCGCCCATGCAACGATTGCTCGAAGTCCAAGATCTTCGTGTCTCCTTTCACGTCCGCGGCGGCGAGGTGCAAGCGGTGCGCGGCATCGGATTCCATGTCCAGCCCGGCGAGGCAGTCGCCATCGTCGGCGAATCCGGCTGCGGTAAGAGCGTGACTGCCCAAGCGATTATGCGTCTCCTACCCCATCCTCCCGCCCGCATCCATCAAGGGGAGATCCGGTTCCAGGGAAAAGATCTACTGCGCATGAAGGAGCGGGAAATGCAGTCCATCCGGGGCAAGGATATCGGGATGATCTTCCAGGATCCGATGACATCGCTCAATCCCACGATGACGATCGGCCGCCAGATTACCGAAGTGCTGACAAAGCATCAGCACATGACAGCACAGAAAGCCAAGCGGCGGGCGATAGAGATGCTGGAGATGGTCGGCATTCCCCATCCGGCCTCTCGCTTCTCCCAATATCCGCATGAGTTCTCCGGCGGCATGAGGCAGCGGGCCATGATTGCCATTGCCTTGGCCTGCCGGCCGGCTCTGCTCATCGCAGACGAGCCGACGACGGCGCTCGACGTGACGATTCAGGCCCAGATTCTACGCGTGCTCAAGCATCTACAGCACGAATTTGGGACATCGATCATTTTGATTACGCATGATCTTGGTATTGTGGCGGATCTGTGCGACCGCGTCATCGTCATGTATGCGGGGCAAATCGTCGAATCCGGCACGAAACGGGAAATATTCAAGCAGCCGCAGCATCCGTATACCCGAGGCCTGCTGCGTTCCCTGCCGCGGATCGATCAGAGCAAGGATGAGCCTCTTGTGCCGATTTACGGCACGCCGCCCGATCTGGCCAAGCCGCCGACAGGCTGCCCGTTCTGGGCCCGCTGCAACGACGCGATGCGCATCTGCCAACAGCGGCAGCCAGAATCGACCGCCATCAGCGGGACCCACAGCGCGAGCTGCTGGCTGCTGCATCCGCTGGCACGGGAGGTGGCCAGATGAGCACTGAGCCATTGCTCCGGATCAACCGGCTGAGCAAGCATTTCCACCTTGGACGGGGCCGAACGCTGAAGGCCGTCCATGACATCAGCTTCACCGTCCGCAAAGGAGAGACGCTCGGGATGGTAGGTGAATCAGGGTGCGGCAAATCGACGACGGGACGGACGATCCTCCGCTTGTACGAGCCGACGGCCGGGGAAGCCTGGTACGGGGGGACGAATATTTATCGGTTGAAACAGCGGCAGATGAAGGCATTCCGCCGCGAGATGCAGATGATTTTTCAGGACCCGTACGCATCGCTGAATCCGCGCATAACCATCATGGACATTATCGGGGAGGCGCTGGACATTCATCGGCTGGCCGACAGCCGTTCGTCGCGCGGGAAGCGAGTCGAGGAGTTGCTTCATCTTGTCGGGCTCAATCCCGATCATGCCACCCGCTATCCCCATGAGTTCTCGGGCGGCCAGCGCCAACGCATCGGAATCGCCCGCGCGCTGGCGGTCGATCCGAAGTTCATTATTTGCGACGAGCCGATCTCGGCGCTGGACGTATCGATACAGGCCCAGGTCGTCAATCTACTGCAGGATCTGCAGAAGCGTCTTGGACTCACCTACCTGTTCATTGCGCATGATTTGTCCATGGTCAAACATATTAGCGATCGGGTTGCCGTCATGTATTTGGGGCAGATCGTGGAACTGGCTGACAGCGGGGCGCTGTATGCAGGGCCGCTTCACCCGTATACACGCTCTCTCATGTCTGCCATTCCCGTCCCCGATCCCGACATCGAGGCCGGCAAAGAGCGTATCGTGCTGAGCGGCGAACTGCCGAGTCCGCTGAATCCGCCGAGCGGCTGCTCCTTCCGGACGCGATGCCCATACGCGACCGAGACCTGCGCCGAGCGCAAGCCCGAGTTCCGGGAAGCGAAGCCAGGACATTATGTCGCCTGCCATCTGGCCTAGAGCTGCCGCAGGGACGCAGCAGAGGATATGGCAGAAGATGCTGCTTGGATGAATAAACCCGCGAAAAGCCTTGTAGAATCAGGCTTTTTCGCGGGTTTTTCGTCTTTTTCAAACGCTGCAAGGCTTCCCGTCTCATCATCGCAATCAGTAGTCCCAGTTCAACAAATCTTGAAGCTGCGATTCTAGTTGCTCTGCACATTCAGCTCTTTCGATATCTCAAACAAAACAATTTCAACTTTAAATATCTGATCTTCATAAGAGATATCGTATATGCCTTGATTTTCTTCTACCACTTTTTTAACGCTGCTTAACCCTATCCCATGTTTATGTTTATTCTGTTTGTTTGAGATGATATTGCCATGATGATTGGTAATAATTTTGTGGGCATAGGAATTTACCACTTTTAAAAAAAGGGACTCGTTCATGTAATGAATATACATATTGATATATGGATCAGAAGCAGTGTTAGCTTTACACGCTTCAATGGCATTATCCAGAACGTTCCCTAGAATAATGCTCATGGCTACACTGTCTAACTGTAAATTCGGCGGAATATTTATATCCAGATTAACGGGGATCTTCAATTGATGAGCGATCTTCTGTTTATAATTAATAATGGAGTCGATAATCATACAACCCGTGTTACAGCTGCCCACAGCATCATTGATGTTTCCTAGAAGATCATCCAGCTGCTTCATGCTGACTGTTTCATGTTCTGATCGGAGTTGGGAACGCAATCCTAACAGTATATTTTTGAAATCATGTTGAAACTTGCTCATTTCTTCTTGTCTGTTCTTTGAAATCAAATATTGATGAATATAATAAGCGTTTTGCTGTTCCAGAAGGCTGTTTTTGATCTGGGTGGATTGGATACGTAATATACGATCGCATAAAATCAAAACTAGTAAATTGATAAATAATAAACTACTAGAAATAACGGGAAACGTAGTAGGATATATTCGAAACAATGGGTTCATGGTTAGAAGATGAATTCCGATAATGCTGAATAGCGGGCATAGGAACAATATCATCCAATACCCTTTATTTAAATGACCGTCGCCAATAGATTGCGCCAGCCTTAATATAATTTGCATGATTAAAAAAATAAGTAGCTTTGAGAAGAACAAACTAAAGATATAATCCGTAGTATTTTGAACCTGAGCCATCACAGCTATGTCAGCAAGTACAATGACCACAATAATGAAAAAAGCCACGCCTATCTTCCATGCCGTACGGCCTTTATAAAGAAATCCTAATAATATGATGAACACGGCATTCATTAGTAAAATATATGTACCGGACAAAGAACTGAAGTGTAAGGCCAAACTGAGTACATAATATAAGCAATAAAATAAGAAAGTGTACACTCCATTGAAAATACAAACCCTAAAAACCTGCTTATTGAAATAATGAATAATTACAGGGATCGCAGCGAGTGTAAATCCATAGAATAGCTCCTCTATCCAAAAATTATCCAATTAAATTCCCCCTGAATGTTAAATAGCTTTTTTTAACAGAGGCAACATATCTTTCGCTGATCGGCAACTCCAAACCATTCAGTAATACAATCTTCATAGAAGTGATTTGTTTCACATGATAGAAATTGATGATATACGATTGGTGGGCTCGAATAAATTCATCACCAAATAACTTCTCATCTTCTTTATTCAAAGTACTGTAATATTCGATTTGCTCCGTGTTAGTATGCAAGATAATTTTTCGACCGTTACTTTCCAGATAAATAATATCTTTAAAAGGAATTAGGAACTCACTTCCTTTTTGCTGCAATGGTAATAACCGTCTTCTCTTGTCCCTGGACCTGCGTTTAATTTTCTGAATAGCGGATACTAGCTTTCGCTCAAAGAGGTCAGGCTGAATAGGTTTACTGATAAATCCTGACGGCTGAACATCAAAAAGCTGCATATGATACTTTTCATGGCTTGATATGTAAATGAGCTGAACCAAGTCATTATTCTCATCCGCTCTTAATATATGGCCAACGTCAACCCCATTAAGTCCTTTCATTTCAATATCCATCAACATGATTTCGTATGGGCAGCTCTGCGTTATTTCTTCTCTTAACTTTTCCCCCGAATAAAAAATATCTGTTTCAATTTCCTCGGCATACTTTTGTTGAAAGGAATCTAACAAATCTTCAATTTGTTCAGCCATTTGAAAGTCATCATCACAAATTGCAATGCGAATCATATAACCCTTCCTTTCCGCATTCCTGATCATCAAATATAAAGATATTCAGTTATAGTATAACTCAAATATCTTCTTCTTTTTTCAAAAATAACCCAACTATTGTATTTCAGTAAAAATTACAATTTTCGTCCCATTTTTTACATCAGACACTTCAGGTAACTAAAATAGTAGTACTATTCACTTAATCATATACGACAGTCCATTACAAAAAATAAGGAGCGACAACTCACTTGAGTACAACGATCTTTGAGGCCAAAGGATTAGGCAAGCAATACGGGAAGAGCTACGCTCTTCAGAATATCAATATGGTTGTAGAACAAGGTGATATTTATGGATTAATCGGAGAAAACGGTGCAGGTAAGACTACACTCATGCGGATAATTAGCGGGCTGATCTATCCTACTGAGGGGAGTATCGCTCTATTAGGTCAACACAAACCTAGTGATATTATTCAGGCTAGAAAACAACTGGGAATTCTGATCGAAAAACCTGCTTTATACCCGCATCTAAACGCCTTGGAGAATTTGACCTTTTATTGCAAAGTATATGGAATTGGCGATCTTTCGAGAATTCATGAAGTGTTGGAATGGGTTTCTTTATCGGATGTAGGAAATAAAAAAGCTTCAGAATATTCTTTAGGCATGCAGCAAAGATTAGGGCTTGCTATCGCATTGCTGAATCACCCGAAATTTCTTGTTTTAGATGAGCCTATTAATGGACTCGATCCTTCCGGAATTGTGGAAATAAGAAAAATATTGACTAGATTAGCACGTGAAAATGAAGTGACTATACTTATTTCCAGCCACATTTTAAGCGAACTTCAACTCATGGCAACAAAATTTGGATTTATACACAAGGGCCAACTGGTTAGAGAACTACCTCTGGAAGAGTTAAAGGAGTCGGCAAAGGCTCATTATTGTATCAAGACGGTTAACCCAGCTGCAGCAATGCAGATCATGCAACAAGAACTGAATATAACGAATATTACCCTATCTGAGACAGGGGAGGTATTCATTCCTAAAGATATGGTTGAATTAGAAGTTCTGTTGTCTATATTTTTGAAGCATGGGATACACATTGGAGCAATTAACCTGTCTGCTACTAGTCTTGAAAATTACTATATGAACCTGATAGGAGCCATGTAGGATGAGGAATTTATTAAAGGGCCAAACCTATTATATGATGCGGGATACCGCATTTATGGGAATTAGCCTCCTGTTCTTAATAGTTGGTATTCTGCTTCCTATTTGGATAGGGAATAAAACGAATTTTCAGCTTAATAACTGGATCGAACCGTTAACTCAGGTTACTCCCTTATCTTTATTTCTCTATTTTATAATTCCGATATACCTAAGCTTCTTCGTTACAGAAGGCTTCGAGCATGGTTCAATCAAGCATATCATTGCTTCGGGATACAGTAGATCAAAGTACATCACCGGAAAATTTATGTCTGCCATTCAGGCAATAACTTGGTGGGTCTTCCAATTCTTCGGAACTTTCTATGTTGTATATATTTTAGCTGCCTGGATCTCAGGTTCTAGTTCGGATCATCAAAATTCAAACAATAATTTAGTTACGGTAGTAAGTGCGATCGCGTTCAACATTCTATATTTAGCTGCGTATGCGGCCATCATTATGTTAGTTAGTGTACTTGCTAAGCGAACAGCACCTGCAGTAGTCGCCACCTTTATGATTATATTCGGTGATTTCTTGATAAGCGGTTATTTCAAGAATAGTTCTTCTAACGTTTTGCTTTGGCTATCTGAACATACGCTAACCACACAAATCATGAAATTTTCTGGCGTTTATGTAGTTAATTCCGAACATATTGTGCTTTCCGGGTTATCTGACTATTTGAATGCACTGGCAATTCCCTTGATCTGGATAGGCTTATGCTTGACCATAACTTACATTTTGTTTAGGAAGAAGGATATTCAATCATAGCTTTGGGAGCACAACAAAAGAAGCCATTCTCCCACATAACATGTTCGGAAAACAGCTTCTTGATTGGTGATTAAGCTTAGGCTTCGCCAGCCGGTGGCGTGAACGTGCGCTTGGCCAGTTCGGAATCGAGCATATAGAAGGCGTTGCTATCATTATCAATGCGGCGCAGCTTCTGAATGATGCTGTCGAAGGTTGCCTCTTCCTCTACTTGCTCATCAATGAACCACTTGAGGAAGTTAATCGTTGCATGCTCCCGCTCATCCCACGCGATATCGGACAATTCATAAATTCGCTTGGTTACCGTTTTCTCATGCTCGAAGGAATGCTCAAAGGCGTTCAGCAGTGAGCTGTATTCATTCTGAGGATTCTCCATACCGCTGACGATGGCACGTTTGCCCAAGGCGTTTATAAAATGGAAAATTCTCATCCCGTGATACTTCTCTTCTTCCGACTGCATGATGAAAAAGTTCGCAAATCCGTCAAAGCTCTCCGATGAACAATAGGCCGCCATGGCCAAGTACACCTGAGAAGAATAAAATTCATAATTCATTTGATCGTTCAACTTCGAAAGCAGCTTCTCACTTAACATCGGATCACTCTCCCTTAATAGCTTGTTTAGATGAAAGGTAATCTCATCCTGTTGTACAAGTTTACCACTAACGCGGCATTTCCGCACTGGCTACCCTGGTATCATTCTTTATCTTACACAGCTTGCTTCCTTCTATTCTCAATATCTAACTATAACTTATTAAGTAATGTGAGAGTCAATATGTATTTTTCATGTTCCCAGCACAAAAAGAACCGCCTCCCCATCGTTGAACATGGAAAAGACGGTCCACTTCATCTCTTTTGTTATTTTTTCTGCACCGTAATCGTCCACGATGCATCATCGATTTGCTCGAAGTTCGTAATCGTATGTCCGGCTTCAGCCGCCCAACGCGGAATGCTGTCCGTAGCTTGTGTGCAATCAAAGTCGATGACAAGTTCATCGCCGCTGTTCAGCGCCTGGATAGCCTCCTTCGCCTCGATTAACGGAAATGGACATACCATGCCGAGTACTGCTAATTTGGTCTTCATATCAAATTCCTCCTATGCGGTTTGCGTCTGATAGGCCTGCTTGCTTCTTGCCTTGGCGCGCGGCCTTACATATACGAAGTACGAAGCTGTCCATGTGCCCAAAATCATGAAAACAAGCGATACCCATCCCTGCCAAGTCATCATGGCCGTCATGACAAGACCGTTGCCGATCGAGCATCCTCCTGCCCAGCTGGCACCGAAGCCCATGAGTAGACCGCCGCTGAAGCTGGATATCGCTGTCTTCGCATCAGGTGCTCGGAAGCGGAATTCGCGGCTCCCTTTCGCTGCGAGGAATGATCCCGCAAAGATGCCCAGCACCAGGAATACACCCCAGTTGATATATTTGCTGCTATCCCCAGTCACGAGATATTGAAGCAAATTTGCAGACGGTGTTGTGATACCAAGACCAGACATCCGCCCTGTTGCCTCACTTAACGGCCAGGCGATAAGGGCAATCCCCCCGACAAGAGCCGCCGTGAAGAATGGATGCCAGCGCTTCTCGAACAAGAGGTGGTTAAGTCCTCGCCGCTTCGGAGGCATCGCTGGAATCACAACCTTGGGTTTACGCAATTGCTTGACGACAAGCCAGACCGTAATGACTGTAAGAATCGCAATAAAGGGCCATACCGATAGTCCAAAGGTAGCCGGAATCGAATTCGTCGGTGCCGAATATGGCTTCAGACTGTTGTTAGCACCTGACTTCATAATGGCACTCATCACAATATATCCGAACAAGGCAATCCAGCTGCCAATTAAGCCTTCCCCAGCACGATACCATGTTCCCGTCGCACAGCCCCCGGCGAGTATAATCCCGATACCGAATATGAACGATCCCACGATCGTGGCCAGCCATTGGAACGATCCGGCATTAAACTCAATCATCCCAAATTGAATGAGTGCAAATACCCCTATGCTTTGAACCGTAATCGCAATTAACAGCGCGTAGAACATCCGATTGTCCTTCGCCAGATACATATCCCGAAAGCCACCCGTCAGGCAGAACCGGCCGCGCTGCATGACGAAGCCCAGCAAGCTTCCGCATAACAAGCCTGTTAGGATCATTTGTGCCATAGTCTGTTCCCCCTCACTTATTCCAAGTAATACAATAGGAATTATAATGATAATGATTGTAACATATTCTATAGCAGAGTCAACATGAAAAATTACAAAAAAAAGCACCCTTACGGGTACCTTTCTTCCTCAAATATCCGACAGTTTCATGTCACTGGAATGCAGCAAACCGTATTTCGACTTGACTCGCAGTAATATTTTCAACCATATCGCCGAGAAAACGGTAATGAAAAATACATTCGACAGAGCATGGGCAAGATCGAAATAGAAACTCGCCACATAAGCGGATACAAATACTTTCCAGTTTAAATGATCATACAAGCCAATCAAGAACCATAGATTCATAATCCAGCCGAACAGAAATCCCCACGAAAAGCCGAATATATTTTTGCCCCATAGACTCTTCATAAACCATCTATTTCTCAATAATCCTGCTGTAAACCCGATCATGCCCCAGCAGAACATTTGCCATGGTGTCCACGGACCTTGACCAAGGAAAATATTTGATACAACTGCAGCAATGCTTCCCACGAGAAATCCAACCTCTGGCCCGAACACGAGAGCTGACATCATAATGACAAAAGAGGTTGGCTGTACACTTGGCAGCGGTGCAAACGGAACACGGCTCACTGCAGCGATAGCGCCAAGCATCGCGATGAGAAGGATTTCCTCCGCCTTCATCGTCTTCCGCTCAAAGCGAATGAAGAAGGGGAGCATCGCCAATCCAATCATCAGAAAGCTCAAAGGCATATAGTACTTGTCCATCCATAGCACAACCGCGAGTAAACCAACAGCTGCTGCTAAACTTCCGATGTAGAGCGCACGCTTCATTTTCCCCATTGTTTCCATACATCCTTCACCGTGATCGCTGCTGGCAAAATGTCTCCTACCGTACGATGAATGGTCGTCGTGTAGAAATAATTGTTCTGCAAAAATGATCGTGTCTCTTCTACGGCGACCATGGCCCCGTCGAACAACAGTCCGCATCTAGTTGCATAGGAAGCTGCGAACTCAATGTCGTGGCTGACCATCAAAATCGTTGTCCCCGCTTCACGGATCATTTCAAGCAATTCCGCCAATTTATGCTTGGACATAGGGTCCAGCCCCTTTGTCGGCTCATCGAGCAGTAGCAGTTCTGGCTCTGCCAACAACACAAGAATGAGCGCAACCTTCTGCTGCTGCCCCCCGCTTATGTCAAAAGGATGCTTATCCATAATATCTTCAATTTCAAATCTGACCACAAGCTCATTCATTCTTGCTCTACTGCTGTGCTCGCCCAGACGTTTGAGCCGATCAGCCAATTGTTCTCTTACGGTATCTCTTGTAAAGTAGAGCATCGGATTTTGCGCTACGTACCCGATCTTCAGGCTCCTATCGAGAGCGGAACCTCGAAGCAGGGACTTGCCCGCGTACAGGATATCCCCTCTTTGCGGTGCAAGCGCGCCCGCGATTTGCTGAAGAAGCGTGGACTTACCCGATCCATTGCCACCGAATAGAGCAAAGAACTCGCCTTTGTGAATCGATAATGACAGACGCTTCAAGATAAGAGGAGCATTCTTATCATAGGTGAAATAGAGCTCCCTGCATGTGAGCAGCGGTTCGGATTGTTGTCCCTCATTCCCTGGTGGCGTAGACACTGCTTCCTCTTTTGCATTTAAACGCTCCCTGTTAGCTTGAATCCATTTTCTTCCCTCTTTCACACTTACGGGAATGGCCCAGTTCTCCTCGGCATTCTCTACTTCCAGGTAGAGCTGGCTGATAGACGGAAGATACGGTATGAATGACGAATCACCCTCACTCCATATCTGCTTCATGACCGAATTTGGAGACCCGTAATATGCCACCTGTCCATGTCTGAGCATCACAAGCTTCGACGAAAGCGGTACAATCTCTTCAATCCGATGCTCACTGATTACAATCGTGATGGAGAACTCCTCATTAATACGGGACAGTAGCTGAATAAACTCTTTGGCCGCAATAGGATCAAGCTGTGCAGTGGGCTCATCCAGCAGCAGCACCTTTGGTCGCAGCGTCATGACCGAGGCGAGATTGACAAGCTGCTTCTGCCCGCCAGACAGTTCATGAATCGGAAGCTGAAGCCAGTCTTCCATGCCGAAAAATTGAACAAGCTCGCCTACCCTTCGCTGCATTTGGGCTGTTGAATAACCGAGATTCTCCATCGCGAAGGTCAACTCTTGCCAGACGGTGTTCATGACGATCTGATTATCCGGATCTTGAAACACCATTCCAATCTCTTCGATCGAGCTTCGCTCTTCCACCTGATCCAGAGGCAATCCTCGATAATAGATTTCGCCGCTTCGTATGCCCTCCGGCTGAATTTCCCGCTTCAATTGCCGAAGCAAGGTCGTCTTCCCTGATCCCGAAGAACCGCACAGCAATACGAACTCTCCTTCTTCAATCGTGACGGATATATTTTGTAGTGTACGATCTGGACAGTTCGGGTATTGAAAACTTACATTTTCGATCTGATAGTGCGCCATAACAGCTCTTCCTTTCCGTTCATGACGATCGGGATGAAGACAAAGATCAAGTAGCATATCAGATGCAACCATAGCTGTGGTGACCATTCCAGCGGCTGCAGCCGAGGATATACCTGGTACCGGTTGACGCCGAACAATCCTCCAATTACAATATTGGCGCCCGTCACAACCATAATCCAGGTTACAAGGATATCTCTTCGATCCATTTGGTACGATACGGCACTGGTTCTCTTCCCGATCCCATATCCCCGTGCCCGCATTGAACTGGCCGTTTGCAACGCCTCTTCCAATGACCAGCTGATTAACGTATGCAGTGTCTCCATCCCCTCACGCATGAGATGTCTTTTATTTGCTCTAGGATGCAAGTAACCAAGTACACGCTGGACTGTCATAATTTGCTTCAGTCGTCTTGTCAGCAGCGGTACAAAACGGAGGGTTACCGTAATAATAAAAGCGGTTCGCGGCGCTATTGGCGTTAAGAGGTATAATAATTTTTCGGGCGTTATAACGAGATTATAAGCAACAAACGCCATCAATATATTTAACAGCGACAGCGCGAATAATGCTCCATAGGTGATCGATTCTAATGTAATCGGCCGATCGAATACATATCCTAATATGGTGGCTCCACGGCTGGAGAATAAGGGATTAGACACGAAGATAATAATAGCGAGAATCAAGTAACCCTTTATTCCCTTTTTAAGCGCTCGTCCTCCATCCAAGGATAGATTCAGTGCAACGATACCGATTAACGTGAGAATCGAATATACCGGATGGGTATACATCATGCATGCCAACAATAGGACGGCAAAATAGGCAAAACATAATCGAGGATGTAAAGAAGAGAAACCATATATCATGTCAGCTCTTCCCATCCCATAATCCGTTATCTACGCCGGCACCCACATCTTTGCCTAAGTCTTCCGTGTACAGCCACTGAATATGATCACCGGGATGAATTGACCATACACCTGCACTCCGATTCGGAAATTTATTGTTAACGCTGTACATCCAGCCGCTTCCTGCACCTTTATCGAACTCATATAAATTATCAATGCCTTTGATGTATGCGCTGGCACCAGAGCCGCTATGATCCATTTGAATCTTCAAGGAACGTGTTGTTTTCTTCAAGATATCCAGCACTGTCTCCGAATCTCCGATGTCAACCTCCCTCGTGTCCAAAATCGTGCCGACATCCGGAGAGCCCACAATCGTAATTCGCACGGTATTGGACGAAGACGGCGCAACTTCCGGTTCAGGGGCAGGCGTGTTGTCAGTAGAAGGGCTCGCTACCTGTTTCCCGCTGTCCGGCTTTCCTTTCATCGCCGCAGTGTCCTTGTTCTTCACTGTGGACGAGGAAGAACTGGATGCTTTCGTGCCCTTCTCTGATGGGGGCACTTTTTTAGAAGTTTCATTTGATTTACCTGCAAGTGGCCGTTCACCGTCTGTACGCTCGGGAACCGTGCCAGACTCCGCGTCTACGGGATTCTTTCCTTTAGGAGATGAAGCTTCTTTCGTATCCTGGTCGGTTGATTTCTCCGCCTTGGAAGTCTCGCTGCCGGTCTTACTTGCAGTCTCCTCGTTCCCAGCCTCATTCTGACCGGATGGAGCGGCAGTTGGTTGCTCCGACTGCGCTTCAGACGTTGCCCCATTCGGCTTCGTCACCGTCGTATCGGTTGAGGAATCAGTCGAATCCCCGAACGTATCCTTTGTGTTATCCTCGAAGTTATCCTTGGACGTATCCAGCTCTGCAGTCTCTTGTACCGACGAGGCTGTATGTATCGCACCCATTGATTGTTCACTGTTCCCGCCATAAATCCATACTGTAGCTAGCACAATTGCCAGTACGGCGAATACTCCAAGCAAGTAGTTTTTTTTACGCCATAATAATGCTAACCAATTGGACATATCCTCACCTCAAAGCCTTACATAATTGTCGATGATGCATAGAATGTTTTTTGAACAACTTTTGAAATGGAAAGAAGGAGATTGCTCTCCTTCTCTCACAAATACTAATTATTGAATGTCGTACAGTCTGACGATGACCACCGCGGCCATTTCTCTTGTCACATGTTGCAGTGGTCTAAAGTATCCACCATCACCGGACATGAGTCCTGTTTGATAAGCATATTTGACGTAAGGCAATGCCCATGTGGACACTTGCTTTTGATCTTTCAGACCTGCAGAGGTATCTGTGTCCTTAGACAGGCCTTTCATTCGAACCAGAATTGTCGCCATCTCTTGTCTCGTAATGGCTTGATTTGGTGCAAACGTATTGGCTGTGACACCTGAAATCAATCCTTTTTCCTTCGCAGTGGCAACGTAACCTGCATACCAGGACTTGGAATCAACATCTTTGAACCCTGTGCTTGTACCTTTTGGCTCCAAGCCGGCGTATCTGACGATTAACGCTGCGAATTCGGCACGAGTCAGCTCACGCTTCGGCTCGAACTTGGCTGCCTCACCGCTCGTTCCTTGCATCAATCCGAGTTCGGTTGCCTTGTTGACCGCTTCCTTCGCCCAGGCAGCTATGGAAGCTTCATCTGCGTATGGATGTGCAGCCGTCTCTGGTTGCGAGGTACCTGTTGATTTCACATCTGTCATATCAAAAAGACTGCTGTGATTGTTCAACATGCGATCATAGGCTTCGAGCGCTAGCAGCGCTTGTTGTGTCGCCATATAATTGCTGGTTTCTCCGCGTCCATGAGCGAAGCCTCCGTCTTTATTGAGATACGTACGCAATGCTTTTAACAAATCGCCGTCTTGTTTCACGAATCTCTTATCTTCCAAACTGTTTCCAAGACTGGACAGGGCAATGATAACTTGCGAAATACTCTCACTCGTTTCGACACCCCAAGCCTTGAATCCACCGCCCGGAAGCTGCTGCGACGACAGCCATGTCAATGCCTTATCCGTTGCTGCCTTGACCTCTTTTCGATCCTGATATTTCGCCAAGGCCTGAAGCGCCATGGCCGTCATATCGATGTCACTTTCAGCGTTCGACTCTTTGCTGATCGGGAATCCGCCGTCTGGATTTTGCTGGTTGAGGATTTGTTTTACGAGTTTGTCTTTTGTCCAGAGCGCATCAGCAGGGATAGCTGACTTGCTTGCATCCAATGCTAACAAAGCAAATACCAGCCCATTTGTCCCTTGATTTTTCATACGCTCGTTGTTATAAATTTTCTCCAGGAAATTATAGCCCGCGATGTTGCTTGGGTCCTTGTCAATGGCCATTACCGCCAATGCCATGCGTTCGTAATCCGTAACCAACCGGAATTCGCCTTTTTTCTCTTTAACGAAGCTCTCCAGTACCGTGTAGTACACAGATGGCACTTGTTTGCCGGAACGAGCCAGCGCCAAAACATCCCAATCGTTAAAGTTGTCTTGAACGGAGAACTTACGGTTGTTTAATATCCATGCAGCGGAGCCGTTAATAAGGCTCTGGAGCTTGGCTGACTCTTCGATCTGCTTCGGAGGAATCGTATTTCCGCCCGCTGTTCCCGGAACTCCTGAAGTGCCAGGTTGTCCAGATTGTCCTGGTTGTTCTGGCTGACCTGGTTTTTCAGTACCGCCATCAAGGCCGCCGCTAATATCTTTACCCAGGTTCGTTGTATACTGCCAGCGGAGAGTATCGCCATTGTTCAATGTATAAAGACCGGCACTATAGTTCGGGAATGTGCCGTTGACGGAATACATCCATCCGCTTAGGGGGCCTTTATCGAACTCTCCCAGGCCGTCGATAGCTTGCACATAAAGAGAAGCCCCGGAGCCAGTATAGTCGATTGAGATCCCTCTTTGATCAGCTGCTCTTTTCAGTGCTGTAAAAGCATTATCCCCATCCTGAATTGCAACGCTTATTGGTGATATAATATCTCCTTCACCTATGGAGCGTTTTTCAGCAGACAATGTAATTGTTTTCGTAATCGGAGGAACTACACCGCCGCCATTGCCCGATCCATTGTCTCCTCCGGTTCCGCCACCATTGCCATTACCAGAACCGTTACCTCCTCCATTGCCAGAACCGTTATCTCCTCCGGTTGTTTCCTTCTCTTGTGTAGTATAGGCAATAAATTCAGTAAAGTGCGTAGTCTTAATGATTAGATCGCCATCATGGACATAAGCGTATACCTCGTCACTATGTGCCGACGAATCCTCATATTTCGGAATTTGTGTAAATGTCCCGCTTGCATCGATGAATCCAGCTTCTGCATGTCCTTGGCCCTTCAAGGTTAATGTCACATGCTGGTTGAAGCGGATATCCTGATCACCGCCTACTTTTACGCGCAGATCAATTCCCTTGATCTCTTTGTCTGCAGAGGACAAAACTTCATTTATCTTGTTAAGCAAAAGATCATTATTCGTATTCAAGCGATGCGGTAATTCAAGCTTGTTATCCCATGTTGAAATGACATTCGTATTCAGGTCAACTTCCAAATAAGTACTGTCTGTTTCCGATGTTACATGCGGCAGTTCGCTCTTTGGAAATGCAAGTGTAACTTTGCTTGAGGACAGCGGATCCTGATCCGACCCGACACTCACATTGGTTTCATTCTCGTCAATGACAATCGTTTGGTCATCGTTTGGATCCGGAATTTCATTTACACTTATGACAACTTCATTACTTGTCTTTTTCCCTGCTGTTGCTGTTGCCAGCGCTTGAATGGAAATATAGCCTGGAGCCGCTTGACCTTCGAAGACAAGCTTCGCTTGTTGATCCGTAAGCAGCGATATTGATTTTAAGTTCAGCCCAGTAGTCTCCGAAATCACAGACCAACTGTCAAGCTGTACTGCCTCGGATAAGAACGTATCGCCAACGAGCTGCACTTCAATCGAAGGATCTACAGTGCCTTGATCAATGGAAGATGCGGACGATATCACAGGCTGACGATCCGGTGGAAGACTCCCTTCGGCAATTCGCTTCCATACCGACTTTCCATGCTGAATATCAAGTAATCCGATAAGAGCCTGTTCAGTCGACATTCCGTTTTTATCGGTATCTTCTGCTTTCCATTTAAACGAGCCGTCATCCAATTGGAATCCTGCATACGCATCAACGACGGTATTCCCGTTCATCTGCCAAGCGGGCGACATCATGTCTTCGCCTACGGCAACCAGACCGGATACCGAAGTAGATAAGCTGTTCGAATTATCTCCAGAGCCCCAAGTGCCCGTAGAATTAAAACCACCATTCTCTAGCTGGCGATCCTTTAAGACATTCTTGGCCCGTTCAATGGCAGCATCAACTTCACTCTGCCCCTTGTATTGCCCCAGCGCAAGCAGCGCCATGCCTGTAATATCTGTATCGCTGTTTGCTCCTCCTGAAGCAGACAGACCAAAGCCGCCGTCTTCATACTGCGCTTTGAGCAGGTATTGCAGCGCTTTTTGCTTGGACTCAGCATTCCATGAGCCTACATTCTGTCCGAGCTTCTCTCCGGCATCCAGAGCAAGCATCGCCCAAATATGTTTATTTACACCGCCAATGCCGCCCGTCTCTTGATTTTGATGGGTAGCAAGTTCCGCCCACAGGTTTCGATCGGTTTCCCAAGCGTGAGCCGGGTCTTTTCCCATGGCGAGCAGTGCAAAAATATACCGCACATGATCAGTTAAATTTACGGCATCAGGTTTAAGTCTTGGTGCTTTCGTTTCCCAAGATGGCAGTTTCCACGTTCCATCTTGCAAATCCTGACCTGCGCCCCATAGGCCAACAAGCTGCCACCAGGAATCAATGGTGGCTGTAGGATCTTCCTCATAGTACTCTTTATAATAATTAACTGTACTTTCAATCATGCTGTCTAATTGTGTATTGCTTTGACCACTCGCCGCACTCACGACTTGTGGATTCAGTAGAGTAAGCAATAACACAACGCTTAATAGTGCAGATATACTTTGCTTCAACAATCTGTTCATAGGTGTCAACGTTCTCCTCATCGTCAAAATGGAAATAAAAAAACATCTTTCCGAAATGGAAAGATGTTCTGTAGCCAGTTTTGCATAACCAAGCAAGAGTGCAGCAATAAACAAGCTGCACAAATAAACATCTCCCTCCCATCCTCGTGAGAAATATAGAGCACTTACATGGCAGGTCTCCTGGCTTCGCTTCATCGCTTGACAATCGTCCTTCCTGTTTAAAATCGTTAACAGTGGACTACTACCTTGATTGTCAGCTCTGCGTTACAGTGGCGGGACCGCGTCGAACTCTCATCGACCTTCCCTATTAAGCCGCATACTTTATGCATCAGCACCATATAAGCTGTTTCTATTTAATTTTGATAGACTTTTTTTATATTAACAAAGATTGGTATATTTCACAAAGGAATTTCTCATAGACAGTACAAAAAACGGCCTACATGAAACAATAAGACCCTTCCATATAGAGAAGGGCCTAGACTTCGTTATATTTTTACTCAATCACCAATATCCGAGGGGATGTGTTCGCGATTACCCTGGACGACAGCCAAGAACCAACCCCTGCCGATATGATACTTACGACTGCAACTCCAATAATACCGCCCCAATGCATAATTAGAGGCACTTCCACAATCCCATAATATGTTAATATATTTTCCAGCAACATAGGCAGAAGGTATACTCCGACGTATATGCCTAGTAGCGCGCCGATGACGGATAAAGCAACGATCCCTTGGGCTACGGATAATCTAATCCTATTCGATGTTAAGCCAAGTGATTTGTAAATGCCATAGGTTTTGCTGTCTTTTCTAATATTTATACGACAAGTGATGTAAATAATGATGCAAGTGACAACAATAAACAACAATCCCATCATACTCATTGGCAAGATAAGCAGGCCGACAGCCTCTTTAAATACGGAATCTAGTAGCATTTTTTGAGTTAATGCGGAGAGCGCTTCCTTATATTGCTCATTAATATCACTTACGACCTGATCGGACTGGCTGCTATCATGCAGGTTGATAAAATATGTTTCTGCATTGCTGTAGTCCAGATGATCTGCTTTAATCACATCGACCGTTATTCTTGCAGAATAGGACATATTGGCGATAGCTTGATAAATTCCTGTAACGATGAGCGAATACGGTTTTCCATTGATGTACACCGTTATCACATCACCAATATCTTTGTTAAGCTTCTTCGATACGTTGATACCAATAGCGATTTCGTTCTTGTGAAGGGGATTGGCTCCTCTTAATGTGGAATACCCCAGATCATCATAGTTACCATCAGCAACACCGATATAGACATTCATGGATGAGGTGTTCGAATCTCCGGAACGATCGGATAGTTCTGAAGGAACCACTCCCGTAACATTCCCAAACCACCCGAAATTTTTGATTCTTGGGTCGGACAACATATCTTCTTCAAATTGAGTACGTGAAAATGCTGCTTGATTAAAGACTTCTACTGCAATATGTGAATTGTCATATCCCCATGATGACGCCGTTCGTTGAATGGAATAAACGCTGTATAACAACACAGATCCGAATACAAGAACGGCTGATGTAATCACGGTTAGAATAAACATGAGAATAGAACCTTTCACATTCTTCAACATGTTGCGCAGACCAATAACGAACATAACGGGAAGTCGATCGAATCCAACTGGACGATTTCCATTCGAACGTACACGTCTTGCCCATTTACTGCTATCCATTTCAGACATGCCATACCGGATTGCTTGCACAGGCTGTACGGAACGGGCTTTATTGGCATAGAACAACACACATAGAATGACCAGGGCAAATACACATATTCCGACTGCTAGAGCCGTGAAATTACCCTGCATCGATAGCTCTGAACGATTTGTTTTCAAAGATGACAGCGAGCTCTCTACAATGACTTTGGATAAAAACTGACTGGCAGCTAACCCAGGAATAATCCCGATGATCGATAGAAAAGCATATTGAGACATGTAGGTTCCAATGATTCCAAATGAAGATAGCCCACAAGATTTCAATACCCCAATCGTTCGATAATTCGCCAATATCGCGTCTGAAATCGTGAACCCAATTGTGAATAAGGCCACAAGCAGCATGACAGATCCGAGAAAAATCATAACAAAGCCGATTACTTTATTCATAATTAGATAAAATGACGATATCGATTCGAATTCCATTTTGGATTCAAGATACTGCGTACCGGCCTGCTTCTCGAAGCGGTCCCAATACTGTGTATTGGTATCGTAATCGTCAAAGCGAAGTCCCATCATATACATGTCTTTTCCCTGCAATGACTGAAACTGATCTTTATAATCTTGCGTGTTCATCCAGATGCGGGCGTTTCTTGTGAACGGAGCTCCAAAAGGCATATCTACGACAACTGCTGCTACCTTCAACTCAAATGTACTCTTGCCTGTTTTAAAACTTACCTTATCACCTACTTCAATTCCATTGGAATAAGAAAACGAAGTGGGTATCCAGATGGTCCCGACCTCAGGGGTGCTTCTTTCATCTCCTTGCGCCCAGATCAGCTTATCAACCGTAAAGGGAAGCTCTGCTGTATCCATCATAAACATATAGATATTATTAATTTCTTTTCCTTGATGGGTGATTCTTGACAGATTTCGATATGGTATCAGCTCGGACGCCGTAACCCCCTGCTGCTCATCCCACCATTGTTTGAAAACGATCGGATCATGCAGACCATTTCCCAACATCAAAATTTGATGAGAACCGTTTGCTTTCGTATGCATGTCTGTAAATAAATTTTGTGTATTTGAGATTACAGTCATTGCGGTTGACAGCAGTAGCGTAGATAACAGAATGAGCACCGTTGTGAGTCCGTTTTGGATTTTCTTCGTTCTTAGGTTAGATAGGAAAAGAGTCCACACCGCATTCACCCGCGTCACTCCTTTCCTGAAACATAAGAAAATATAATATTTTCTCTGTCCTGGATGTCGTCATTATCGGATTGATATTTATCAAATTCCAGAATGCCGCCCACTTTGCCATCTCGAATAAAAATGAGCCGGTCCGCTCTGCAAGCCGCTTTGATATCATGCGTAACCATGACAACCGATTGCCCTTGACGATTCATATTCGTTAAAATATCCAATATCGCAACGCTTTGATCATAATTCAAGCTGCCTGTCGGCTCATCAGCAAAAATGATTTCCGGTGAATTAATCATCGCTCTTGCAATGGCTGCACGCTGCTGCTGCCCCCCTGAAGCTTGCGCCGGCAATCGATTATGCAGGCTCTCAATCTGCATTGCTTCCATGAGCGAAAGCGCCTTTTTCTTCACTTCATTTTTTTTGTTACCGGCGATATAGCCAGGCAATGCGATGTTTTCCCCAAACGTGAGATCAGGCACCAAATTAATTCCTTGATAGATGAATCCAATCCTCCGTGCCCTGAAGTCTGCCATTTTCTTTTCGTTGTAAGAATCAATACGTTGTTCTTGATAATACACCTCTCCAGCTGTCACGCTATCTAGTCCGCTCAGAAGATAGAGTAATGTGGATTTTCCTGAGCCGGAATTACCCATAATAACCGTAAAGTCTCCTTGGTAAATATCGATATCGAGATTTCGAATAGCATGATATTGTTCGCTGCTGGTAGAGTAGGTTTTACAGAGGTTTGTAGCATGAATCATCGTTTTTTTGGCCGTCATTCATTAATGCCCTCCTGCAATTCAGTATATTTGCCATTGTAAAGGGCTTTTCTTGCATGCTGCTTATCAGATTATTAATAAAGTATTACAGGGCGCGGCTTAGCATAATGGGATGGAAAAATAAAAAGTGGTTCCATGACCCGGTGTGCTTTTAAAGGAAATCGAGCCCTTGTGCGCTTCAATAATATATTTGCATATGGACAAGCCCAATCCTGAACCCTCGTTTTGTTTATCCGGAGGGGTGTTTACCTGACCTTTAAAATAACGTTCAAAAATAAACGGCATATCCTGCGGTAGAATTCCTTGACCTGTATCTGCAATCGTGACGGTTAACTGATCCCGTTCCTGTTCAATGTCAATTCGGATGGAATCACCTGAAGATGTATGCTTCATGGCATTCGCAATCAGATTAGAAATCACCTGTTCCAGTCGGTTCGCGTCCACATTGATGAGCACATTCGGAATCTCTGCAGGCTCGATAAAGGTAATCCCGGCGGTACGAACGGAATGAGCGATCGGCTTAATGATATTCAACAGGATCTCTTTACTATATTGCTCTGTTGGACAGACAGAAATTTGCCCTAACTCTTTTAATGCATGCAAGAGCAGATCATCTACAAGCGCTGTCATTTTTTGTGTGTTGGTTTGCATCACTTGGATATATTCCATAACCGATTCCATGTCAGGACAAATCCCTGCACGTATCGCCTCAAGGTATGCTTTTACCGTCGTGAGGGGCGTCTTGAGATCATGAGATAGATTCGAAATCAGCTCCTTCTGAGCTTTATCTTGCTCAACTCTTCGTTTGCTAAGATACATAATCTCCAGCCTCATCTGGTCGAACATGGCGTACACTTCTCCGATTTCATCCATGCGACCATACTCCGCTTTATGCTCGTAATCCCCTTTTAGAATGGCTTCCGAATAGTATTTCAATTTCTGAATCGGCTGGATGGTATCGTTGTTGATTTTCTTTCTAAGGAACCACAGTAAAGTAAATACTATTAATACACATGAAATCATCAGGATTAAAGGAAAGAGGGGGAGATCATCCGATGGTTCATAGATAACCTGTGCTGCCGGCACTGTGAAAATGGCGTTTCCGATTTGAGCTTGAGACTCTTGGCTGATGACGGGAAAGGCGATTTTGAAAAAATCTTTATCTACTCTCGAAAGATATAAATCATAATGAAGTGAATTCCTTAAATCGATAGTCTGTATTAACTCCTCAGGGGAAGAATGAAAAATAACCTTGCCATCCAACTGAGAAAACAGAAGGTTTACCCCACTAGTTTCACTCATCTTCCGCAAGGTCTCTCGTATTGTCGCATCGCTGGCAATCGCTTGATGATGTTGTTCAAGAAATAACATCATATCGTTGACTTTGATACGCACTTGATTAATCACATAACTCGTGTGGGTCTTGTCCTCTTTCCCGCCCCACAGGACATACGCTCCACATCCGATCGCGATAACCAGACATATCGATACAGCGTAAATCCACTTTCTTAACCACCGGTTTACATACATCGTATTCTCCATCTCTAGGCTTACTCCAAGTTGAATTTATAACCAACGCCCCAGACCGTCTTAATAAACGTTGGATTTGAGGGGTCGGTCTCCAGCTTTTCTCGCAATCTTCGAATATAAACGGTTATTGTGCTTTCATCTCCAAAGGTATCGTATCCCCATATTGCATCTAATAACTGGCTTTTAGAGAACACTTGATTTTTGTGCTTGGACAAGTAATACAACAGTTCAAATTCCTTCGCAGATAATGATATCTCTCGACCTTCTATCGTTACCTTGTAGGCTTTCTTATCAATGATAAGGCTCCCATACTGCAGCAGTTCATCATGTTTGGGCCCTCTGTCCATGCTCCCTCTCCGTAAATGGGCGTTAATTCTAGCCACAAGCTCACTTAGTGAAAATGGCTTTGTCATATAATCATCCGCACCAAATCCAAGTCCGAGCACTTTGTCCGTATCACTGCCTCTGGCGCTCAAAATCAGAATAGGCGTGATGCATGTCTCACGTATTTGACGGCACAGCTCAATCCCGTCCACATCCGGAAGCATAATATCCAGAATAATAAAATCGGGCAACAAGGTGTCTATTAATTTCAGACCTTCCTGACCGTTCTCCACAACCGCAACCTCATATCCGTTAATGGTTAAGTAATCCTTAATAACACGGGAAATATCTTGTTCATCCTCAATTACGAGTATTTTCTTTGATCTGCTCATTGTGTATTCTCCACTATGTATTTATAGTTTTTCCTTTATTTATCATAGTAGCATGGGATAAGGGGGATGGAAAGATAATACAAAACGACGGTCCGCAGTACGATTAAACTCGTCGGGTCAGCGGTAAACTTACAGCTTCATTCACTCACCAATTTTTACCTATTCATGTTAAAGTTATAAGAAAACCGTGAATAGCATTCTAGAAGAAGAGGCGAAAATCTACTGATTAAAAATCGAACATTAGAGGTGAAATTGGATGAGATTTTTTATCATTACAGGTACATCAAGAGGAATTGGCGAAGCGTTGGCCACACAATTGCTAGATGATAACCATCATATTTTTTGCATATCGAGAACTAGCAATCAAAGGCTAATTGAACTGGCGAGGGAAAAAAATAACAGGTTAAGCTACCACCCGTTTGATCTGAATAATTTAAGCGGAATTGATCAACTTTTTGAAGAATTATTTAACACAATACAACATGAATCGGAAATTGATGCAGTTCATTTGATAAACAATGCCGGAATGCTATCCCCCGTTGCTCCAATTGAACTGAATAGTGCTGATAGCATGGTTGAAAATGTAAATATTAATTTGCTTGCTCCTATGATCTTTACGTCAAATTTTATTAAGCACACGCTCAAGTTAAACGTAGACAAACGGATTATGAATATATCATCTGCCTCAGCTAAATATTTGTTACCATCCCAAAGCTGTTACAGCACCTCTAAAGCCGGTTTGGATTCATTCTCCAAGAGCGTGAGCTTGGAACAGATGAATAAAGAATATCCTGCCAAGGTTGTTTCCGTATATCCAGGAATGATCGATACGCAATTGCAGGCTGAGATTCGTTCTGTAAGCAGTGAAACCTTCCCTTACGTGGATCAATTCATCCAAATCGCCCAAGAAGGGAAGCTGCAAACACCCCAATATACAGCAGGCAAATTAATTGAAATCCTGTTCAGTGAAGACTTTGGCAATACAGTAGTCATTGAAGAATTTTAAAGCTTAAAAAGAGAGGGGGGTCCCCCTCTTTACATCCCATATCTAAAGGTCCTGCCTCACCAACAGTGAACAGCACCCCACATACTACTCCTTATTCAATAGCTTCTTTAGTGTGGCAATATCGTTAGCTGCTACTAATTGCTCAAGATTTTCAAATATCTTCTTCTCATCCCAGTTCCACCATTGAAGCTCTAACAATAATTTAATCATCTCATCACTGAAACGCTTCCTAATAGTATTTGCAGGATTGCCGCCAACAATTGTATACGGTTCAACGTTTTTTACAACAGTTGAGTTCGAAGCAACAATTGCACCGTCACCAATTTTAACTCCCGGCATAATCGTGACATGTTGTCCCAGCCATACATCATTGCCAATCAAAGTATCGCCTTTGATTGGCAACTGCTCTATCGTTGGAGTGACCTTTTCCCAACCTCCAGCAAAAATATTGAAAGGGTATGTTGTTAAACCATCCATTCGATGATTAGCACCATTCATAATAAAAGTAACCCCTTCAGCCATGGCGCAGAACTTACCGATAATCAGCTTATCACCTAAAAAGTCATAATGATGCTGAATATTGTCATAGAAATTCTCTGGTGATCTTGTGTTGTCACTGTAATATGTATAATCTCCAATCTCAACATTTAGCCTGCTAGGTAGATTTTTAATGTAACAAACTGTTCTAATATTTTCATTTGGATAAAGCTTATTTTTATCTGGGGCTATCGTCATACTTACACTACCTCTCTAACAAGTTATTAACCTTGCCCTTCAAACTAAACTGAACGCTCCACATGCCTCGTATACAGAACACATTTCACCTTCGTTTCACCTCTTGTCAATCCCAATCAACAAACATTACGCTCCAAATCTCTGGCGGTACCCACATCTTCTACATAGTTCCTCGACAGCTTCCCTGCGGGAAAATCCGTCGACGAGGTTATTCGCCCGCTCGCCATCGACGATGTCAGAAAATGATGTCTGATGGATATTGCCTAGATTAATTACCCCTTCACCATCTAGACAACATGGCACAACTGTCCCATCTACGAGAATGGCCGCTTGGCTGCGAAGTGCATGGCAAAAGCCTTTACCTTCATCCTCAGGTGCTGTCATACTAGGCCACTGGAATTCATGATCTTGGTTCAAATAGACGTTGTTGGAGACTCTCACCCCTCCGCCTGGCACTACCTTTTCTTCGATCTTGTAATCTAGGCCAAATTCTTTCTCTATGATTTCGAGTGTTTCGCGGTTTCTACTCTTTTCAATGTTTGTTGCGTTGTCCTGCGTCAAATTCCACAGACGGAATGAAAAGATGACATTATGCTCCTCCGCTTCACGGACAAAGGAGAGGATTTCTCTCAAGTATCCTTCGCGGTTGGTTGAACCCTCATGACCGTCAAAGCTGTGAAGCGAAAAGTTCATCTGTCTCAGCGCAGGCTTTCCAAGCAATTTATGCCGATTTTTTGCGATCAGTGTTCCGTTTGTTGTGATATTAACCTTAAAACCTTTCTCGTGGCTAATATCTAATAGCTCATCGATCTTGGGATGGAGTAGCGGCTCCCCTTTGACGTGTAGATATATATAATTGGTATGCGGTTTGATCTCATCCAATCTTCTTGCAAAGTCATCCACCTTAATAAAGTTAGCCTTGCGCTCCGTCGGCGGACAAAAAGTACAGGCGAGATTGCAGATACTTGTAATTTCTATATAAACTTTTTTAAATGTTTTCAAGATTAGATCCCCCTTCCAAATGTCTATGATTATATGATGCTATCTTGCTTGTTTATCCCCCACATCGTAACATAGGAGGGCTTTTACAGCTACAGGTACGGGGCATTCGATTGCTTTGCTGGGTGCTGCACAACATGGGATTAGACAAAATACCTAAACCACGGATATTGTTGCATAACCTACAACAATTCCGGTAAATAAACGATTTTTTCACCCTATTATTGTATAAAGTACAACAATACCCAGCAAATCAACAACTTTCTAACCCCATTGTTGTACTTTATGCAACAATCCGTCCTTGGCCGCGACAATTCAAGATAACTCATTTTTGGTCAGGTCAATTTCTTGCCCTTCCTTACGAATAACTCCACGTTTCATATCAATGAGGGCACCATTCCATTCGATAGCATCAACTGCTTCTTCTCCATAGGCGTATGTACGCCTTAGATTTGTTATGGTTAACTGTTTTATTCACTTTGATTACTCTTTTGAATTATGTAGGCACAGTAAATGACAAATAGCCCCATTCTCTAATGAGAAAGGGACTATTGCATGTTTGCCCGCTAAAGCATCACTTTTGCTTAACTATAGGTTAATATGTTCATGATTCTAGTCTTTCCATGTTAGCCTTGATTTGATTATTTCTTTCTTCAACTAACTTATCATATCCGTTATCTTGTCGATACTGAATAAACTTGTTCATGGCTTGATCGACCTCAGTGTCCGATTGAGCATTCAGAATCTCGGCAATCGTCTTGGACCATTCTTGATTGATCTTTTCTCTATTTCTCGTAGATTCTTTCGATAGATACGTATCAAGACTAGCGATTTCAAATTGCGGAACTACATACTCAACCGTCCACTGCTTAGCTTGGTGCAATGCTTTAGGGAATTGATTAATCCCCATTTGTCGTGACAGCAATGCGCTATCCTGCAGCCATAAGTGAGTCGTAAATCCCTTTTCTTTCTCGAATCCGGCAGGATCTGTTTGTTTAAAATCTAACAGATCTTGGTTCAATACAGGGTTTCCATCCACCATGGTGTACGTTTCCCCTTCTCTGCCATAGTTCATTACGGTGTTACCATGTTCACTGACCATGTAGGTCAGAAATTGCATTGCCTTTTGTGGATCTTTAGCGCTCTTTGAAATGAACGTTTGTGTCCAACCTTCAATTGAGGTGCCTGTTAATGCTCTATCTCTGCCCATTGTTGATGAAGGTCCATCAACAGCAATGTATTCCTTACCTGGATGCTCATTGGCCCACAATGTCATTGTATCTGTTTCACCGATAATATCTGGAGAAAAATATACAAAATAACTACCGTTCGTCAGTCTTGCATCCTTATCATCTTTGGACATTGTAATCATATCATTATCTGTTAATCCTTGTTGACGTGCTTTCACAATAACCTTTAGCCATTTTTGGAAATCTTCATCCGTATATCGATCATAAAATTTACCATCTTCCGTTAAGATTGGCACACCTATAAAATCGGCAAGAGTCTTATTAAATACTCCGTTCTTCTCAGAACCGTCGTTAAAATCAAGTGTACCAAAAGGAATGACCGGTTTACCGAGCTCATCCTTTATATTTAATTGCTGCACGGCTTCTAATGCTGAAATAAATCCTTCCGGTGTCGTCATGTCAGGCTTGCCAATCTGCTCATAAATATCTTTTCGCACCATGAAGGCCTGGTTGCCATATACGCCGCCCTTTTCATAGTCTGCTTGTGTATTTGAGAAGTTGGGATACCCATAAATATGTCCGTCATCTTGCGTGAAAAATTTTAGCGTCTCAGGCTTTGCAGCGTTCTTTAGAAAATACGGATCATACTTCTCCGCTAACTCATCAAGCGGAATCGCAAACTTACTCGCCTCTTTAATTAGAGGGCTCGATCCATCTATCGTAATGATATCTGGCAAATCGCCGGATGCCATCATCGTATTTAATTTGTCATCTGCGCCACTCTGATAAGTAATATTGACTCCTGTATCCTCTGTAATGAATTTAGAGGACATATCGTTACCCCAAGTCTGAGCGAACCAGTCAAAATTGATGTACCAATCGAGATCTGCTGAATTTTCATCTGATTGCCAGCTTGGTGTATTTTCATCAACGGTTATGGTCGAATCGGGCAAGCTCACCTCTTCTTTTTTACCACAGCCAACCAATGCTACTGCTAATGCGATTATAGTTAACATTACGATTGATTTTTTCAAGCGAATTCTTCCTCTCTATTCCTTATTCTTTGACTCCACCGACTAACATGCCGCTAATAAAGTATTTCTGAAGGAAAGGATAGATCAGCACAATAGGCAATGTTGTAATGATCATTGTAGCCTGTTGCAATGACTGTGTTGTAAATGCCTTGGAAATATACACGCCGGCTTTTGCAGAGTTTGCAGCACCTGTGCTCGTTAACAACTGGTATAAGTAGTACTGAATTGGATACAACGTTTTATCAGTTATATAGAGCTTAGCCGTAAAAAAGTCATTCCATTGAAAAACGCCGTGAAATAATGCGATCGTAGCAATGACCGGGACAGATAGAGGCACAACAATCTTGAAGAAAATCTTAAACGTATTTGCCCCATCAATCTTGGCCGATTCTTCAATTGCTTCCGGCAAGTTTCTAAAGAAATTCATCAGAATAATCATGTCGTAGAAACTAAATAGTACTGGAATGATAAATACCCAGAAGGTATTGGCAAGTCCGAGACCTTTGACCACGAGGAACGTTGGAATCATTCCGCCGCTAAAGAACATGGTGATTACTCCCATTCGAATAAACACCTTTCTTCCCATCAAATACGGCTTGCTCATTGCATAGGCTGCAATACCTGTTATAAGCAAGTGACCTGCTACACCTATAGTAGTCTTGGCAAATGTAACTAAAAATGCTTGATAAATGGTCGAATCCTTCAGAATCGTTTCATAGTTGACTAGCGTAAATTCCCTAGGAAATAGATAGATTCCGCCTTTCATTGCGTCATAACCGTCATTCAATGATAAAGCTATAATATTGATAAGCGGAAAAATAATGATCGCAAGGAAAAACACCATGAATACAGCATTGAAAATATTAAATATTTTTTCGCCTCTCTCCATGCCCGTATTCCACCTCCTTCTAAAAAATCGAGCTGTCATTCAGTTTCTTTGTTAAGAAGTTCGCAATTAACAAGAGGGTAACCGACACAACGGAAGAGAAAATACCAACAGCAGTAGCAAAGGAGAAGTCCCCTTGCGCCAAACCTAGATGATATACGTAGGAATCGATAACTTCACTTCGAGCCATATTAGAAGCATTTTGCAGAACCAATGTTTGCTCCAGATTGGATCCCAAGACAGAACCAACACGCAATACAAACATCAGAACGATAATATTCCTCATTCCAGGAAGAGTGATATGCCATATTCGTTTGAAGAACTTGGCCCCATCCACTTTTGCTGCCTCGTATAAGGACGGATCAATTCCGGAAATAGCTGCAAGATAAAGAATTGTCCCCCAGCCTACCTCTTTCCAAATTTCTGAGAAGACCGCTACCCACCAGTACAAATTTTCATTCGATAGAAATGCTATCGGCTCCGAAATAATATTCGTGGATAACAACAAACTGTTTACCAAGCCCGATGAGCTTAGCCAGGAAATAATCATACCGCCCAGAATAACCCACGATAAGAAATGGGGCAGATAGGAAACGGTCTGCGCAAACTTTTTAAAGAAGCCTATCGCGATCTGGCTAATCATAATAGCTAATATTATTTCGAGCGGAAAACCAAACAATAATTTCATAAGGCTTATCGCCAATGTGTTTATCAAAACGTTATAGAAATCGCTATCCCCTAAAAACGCTTTAAAATTATCAAAACCTACAAATTCTGAATCTACAAAACCCGTTAGTGGAGAATAATCTTGAAAGGCGATGATTAACCCTAACATAGGTACAAACGCAAATACGATCATGAGTATAATGCTTGGCCACACCATAGCCTGCAGCTGCCATTGAGACATAAATCTCTCTTTCCATTTGCGATTCAACTTTGTTCCTCCTCTCGCCATTCCGCAGAGATTCCGTAATATTCCAAATAATTTTATATAATTAGTTAATTTTGTTAAATAATTGGCGGAGCGAAGGATACCTTTATAGATACTCTATAGTAAATGCAGCCTTCTCTAGCTGATTAATATAGATATTAAATTCCCCAGGCTCAACCGTCTGCTGTAGGTCTGCATTCAAATATTGAAGATCCTCTGAATCAATGAGCAGCTCTACCTTCACCGTTTGGTGTGCAGGGACTTTGACCGTTTTATATTTTTTCATTTCTCTGACAGGTCGTACCGCCTTCGATACAAGATCCTCGATATACACAATAACAATCTCATCATATTCATATGGACTCGGGTTATGGATCTCAAAAGAGAGCACGATTTCTTGACCCTCCATAATCTTGTTGCTTGAAATGTTGAAGTTCGAATATGATGTGTTCGTAAAGGTCAAGCCGTATCCAAATGGGAAGAGCGGTCCGATCTCACAGTCCTGATATCTACTGCTATAACTGGATGCATTCGCCGGACGACCTGAACTGTATTCATTATAATAAATAGGTGTCTGGGCCGAATAACGAGGGAATGACATCGTTAACTTCCCTGAAGGCGTATCCTTGCCCATGATGAGTTCTGCAACCGCTGTACCTGCTTGTGTACCTGGATACCAACACCAGAGCAGAGCCGGTATATCTTCAATAATATCTTGAAGTGCCAACGGTCTCCCGGAGAAGCATACACACGCATAAGGCTTATTGGTCTGTTTCACATCTCTTATTAGCTGTTTCTGAACCGCTTCCAATTCGATGTTAACACTGCTATGCCCTTCCCCACTTAACTCCCAGTGCTCTCCGATCGCAACAACAATGTAGTCGCAATCTTCTAATTCAGCTGCCGGACAGTCCTCCAGAGATTCATATACATGCAGCTCGAGCGAATCATTGACTTGTTTCATACCTTCTGCCAACGTAATAACATCATCAAAGCTTCCTTTACACTGCCAGTTACCAAGCAACTCTCTTGTGTTTGCGAACGGTCCAACGATGATGACTTTATTGTGCTCCTTGCTCAGCGGAAGCATTTGATCATTTTTCAATAATACACAGCTCTTCTTAGCCGCTTCTTTCGCAAATTCAATAAATTCCGCATTCAAAATAACTTGATTTTCTACGTCCTCGTCAACATATGGATTTTCGAACAAGCCCATCTCATTTTTAAGCTGCAATATTTTTAAGACAGCGGTATCTATATCATGAATGAGTGCTGGGTTTTCTGCCAGAATTGTTTCATAATGTTCAAGATATAACGTAGAAACCATTTCGATATCAATTCCTGCCTCAAGAGCTAGTTCAGCCGCCTCCTTGCCATTTTGGGCCACTCTGTGATTTTGCAGTTCTGATACGGCTCCCCAATCCGAAATGACAATATCTTCAAATTGATACTGATCTCTTAATATACCTTTTAGCATTTCTTGACTTGCGCTCACCGGAACACCGTTGAATGTATTAAACGAGCTCATGACAAACTTCGGCTGCTGTTTAAGAGCTATTTCGTACGACTTGCCATAATAAGCATAAAACTCTCTCATTGACATATCAACGGCGTTATAATCTTTGCCAGCAATACCTGCCCCGTAAGCTGCGAAATGCTTCAAGCAGGCCGCTACTCCGGTTTCGGATATTTCTCCGTTCTTGCCCTTCTGATAGCCGTTAATCATGGCGCCGCCCAAGTTACCGGACAGCAGATGGTCTTCTCCGAAGGATTCCATAACTCTTCCCCATCTGGAGTCTCGCACAAGGTCTACCATCGGTGAAAAATTAACATGAATCCCGGTGGCTCGCAACTCAGATGCGGTATTCTCCGCTACCCTCTGCAAAATGTCTTCATTCCAGCTACATGATAATCCGAGTGGAATCGGGTATATCGTTCTGTATCCATGAATGGCATCGTGCATAAAAAGCAAAGGAATTTTTAGCCGTGATTTTTGTAAATATGCCGATTGCACCTGGTTGATCATCTTGGCACTTGAAACACCAATAATACTGCCGATTGTATATAAAGTGTCTCCTTCGAGGACCTGATCTGAGTAACCAGGCCCCGTTTCTACCATTTCACTGTCAACTTTGCCAACATAATGTTCGCCAGTAATTTGGGAGAGCTGTCCAAGCTTTTCTTTCAGCGTCATTTTTTCAAACAGCTCTATTATTTTGTTATGTTCCATAGATGTCCTCTCTATTTTAGATATTTGTATAGCATCTTTATTTCCACTCTAGATATGGCAACATCTTTTTCTGCAATTCACACATTTCATCTATCATCGCACAGGCTTGATAATAAGTAGGAGCTTGAGGATCCAGTAGAATAGCTTGCAGCAATTTCGTTTTCGATTTTTCTACATACGCCTCTAACAACAGTTTATGGATCGTTCCTTGGATATGAATCGTACCGATAATAGCCGTTGGCAATTCAACGGTCATTGGTTTAAATGCAACTCCATCTTTGTTAACAACAGCTTGAGTTTCAACGACCATATCATCTGGAAGTCCTTTTATAGCGCCATTATTTTGCATATTAACAGCGTTTACGTGAATTTCATCGTCGAAGAATATAGCTTCGATAATTGGAATAGCATATTCATTGCTGACTTGAACCTTTTCTTTATCAAAAATATATGCCTGCTCCGTCCAGAGCTCTTGTGACATAGTTTCTGAGAATAAACCTTGATCCAGATTGTTACCGCTTGCACAATACACAAATTCAGGTGTTCTTGAATCTTTCTCCCACAGTTTTTCTCTTATCGGATCATAGCGGTACTGAAGTGATAGTCCTGCGTAGAAATCTTCCGCATAGGATACATACTCGCCGCAATGGTTCGTGCCAGGATAAGGATAATATCCATAGGTGCGGTACATCGTTCTGGATAACGCAATATGATCAAACTGCGCCAATCGATTTGCCTGTTTTTCTTTTTCATGAAATAGAGGATATAGATCTTCTCCGGTCTTCTTGTTCCAGATCTTAGTGAAGAAACCGAAGTGATTCAAACCGCCGCCTTCCATACCGATAGCGCTTACTTCCATCTCCAAAAACTCGGCCAGCTGTTGAATTCCCATATCGAGGCCATGACACAAGCCTACCACTTTAATCGAAGTTAGTTTAGAGATAGCTTCTACCAATTTAGCTTCCGGATTCGTGTAATTGATAAGCCAAGCCTTCGGACACACTTTCTCCATGGTCTGCGCAATTTCCAGCATTGGACCTAAATTTCTCAGTGTATGGAACATAGATCCCGGACCGCCATTCTCACCATAAATCTGTTTGCTGCCGTAACGACGTGGAATATGGAAATCCTGAGACCAGTAGAAGTATCTCTCGACCTCAATAGCAACGATGACAAAGTCAGCCCCTCTTAACGCATCTTCCAGATGAACCGTTTGCCAAATCTTCGCAGGATGAGAAAATGAAGTGAACATTTCGGTCGCATACCTATAGGTTCTATTCACATTCTCTTCTACAATGTCCATAAGCGCGATTTCCAGATTCACTTGATTCTTCAATCGCTCTGAAAGTACCATATCCTGAAGCGCACCTAATGCAAAGGAAACACTTCCTGCTCCAATTAACGCAACTTTCATGTTTTTCATTTGTCTATTCTCCTTTAGCTTTTTTATATACGTTATATCCGGCCCCAATAATTCCGGCATCAGGCCCAAATTCTGATAACACTATGTTTACATTGCTTCTTAAATGCGGGAGCACCTTCTTTTTAGCGCTTTCAATTACTCTTTCGATTAACCATTGGTTGTGATAAATGACCGCCCCTCCGACAACAAAAATATCAGGATCTATCGTCTGCATTAAAGAAACAATGGCATTGGAAAAGTACTCGATCCATGAATCAATGACCGCTATCGCTCGCTCATCTTTCAAATGATACTGTTCAAACAACAAACTCGTCGTTGCATGACTACCATACAAAAACTTGCTTTCCTCTTCTAGTGCTATGCCGCTGCATAAAGATTCCAGCGTACCGTCATATAACGTTGAATGATTTTTTTTGCTATCGGAAATAATCATGCTTCCAATCTCACCGGCATATCCGTGCGCACCATGAACAATCTCTTTGTTAAGAATGATACCGGATCCAATTCCTGAGCTTACCGTTATATATATCGCTGGATCATATGCTTTAGCGGCTCCATGATCCGATTCAAGCACGGTGATTACGTTTACATCATTCTCAAAAAAAACATCATATCCTGGAAAGTAAGATTTGATCATACCGATTTTGACATTTTCCAGACAAGGGATGTTGGTCACATCTTTGATGACTTCGGTTTCATCATTCCAAGGGATCGGCAACACAATGCCTATTTTACTGGCCTTCTGTTCATGGTCTACCTTCTCAATCATTGCTTTGAGAGCTATAAAAATCTCTTCAGGATGTTGGAAACTGCTCGTCAAAGCCGTCTCTTTTCGAACTAACTCAAGGCTCTCATTCACCAATCCAACTCGAATGTTTGTGCCTCCAATGTCTACACCGATAACAACGTTACTCATGTTTGTACTCCTAAATTTTGATGACTATCCAATGTATTTTGCTGCTTCCGCATCCAAATAGAAATCTATATGTTCATAACCGAGCAATTGCTGGGCAGGCAGTTGTGCGTTTGGATTTGAGAATATTTCTTTCACGATTTTAGCTTTTCGCTCACCGGTTATGACGACAACTACCCTTTTACTATTGGCAATCTGTTCTAAACCTAATGTGATTCCTTGTACTAACTCTGTCTGCTGATCAAAATATTTCTGAGCGACTGTCTTTGTTGTTTCCGATAACTCCACTACACTGCTATGATTTAATACGGGGCAGCCAGGTTCATTGAGCCCAATATGTCCATTCATGCCTACGCCCATTAAACTGAACGTTATGGGATGTTGTTCGATAAAGCGATCAATTCGTAAGCACTCCTGCTCCAAATCCGGTGATGTTCCATCAAAAAACTCAACCTGGCTGTTATCTAGCGACACAAGCGAGAATAAATCCTGGTTCAACATCTGATAGCAACTTCCTTCAGAGCTTCTGTCAATTCCAACCCATTCATCCAAGCTTACGATGTTAAGCTCCTTGATCCTCTTATGAATATCTGCATCGCTCGCAAATTTCTGATAACTTTTGTGCGGAGTACTACCTGAAGCCAGACAAAAGACCGGATGTTCATCGTTTAATAAATGATCTTTCATTTCTCTGGCGATTTCGCTTGCTACTTCCTCTTCACTATTAAAGATTTTGATCATCTTGTTCACTTCCTTGTTGTTATGCAGAAATGACATTAATCATCTCTTGCTGAAGAATAAGTATGGCTGCTCCGATGGCTGTTGATTGATGGGAGTCGCTCACCGAAATATGAGGAGTCCATTCCGTATATTGCTCAACGTAGTTTTGGGTACGATTCAATATACGTTCCGGAAATAGCGCTATGGTCTTACCGCTAATGATGATCTGATCGATATCCAATATGCTAATCATATTCGTAATCGTTAAAGCCAGATTCTTAGAAACATAGTCGATGCAAGCTTCGACATCTTCAGCAGAATTCAAATCATATGTGCTTAACAAGTATTTAATAGCTAATCTGCTCTCCAGCCACCCGACTGAGGATGGAGTTCGCTTATATTCCGTATCAAAGCACATGTACTCCAATTCACCTGCGCTTGCATTTACGCCTCGGTGCAGCTCTTTATTAATGATCAAGCCGCCCCCAACCCCATCACCTGCAGCAATATGAACCAGACTCGTCGGTGCTAAATCTGAATTTTCTAGATTCCGGAATTCCGCCACTGTGGCAGCGTTAACATCGTTCTCTAGAAGAATAGGTAAGTTCACTTCGTCTTTCAATTTCTCAATAATAGGCTCGTAATTAAAGTCGTTTTCTTTGTTATGCTGCGTTCTCATTCGGATCGTTTTTTTCCTTGTATTGATCGCTCCATCAACGCCAACGCCGATCCCCAAAACAATACTGTTCATTTCCTTGGCCTTGTTCTTCAAATGCATAATGATCTCTTTAAATGTTGAAGTGAACTCTTCGCTATAAAACGGGATGTCCGTTTCAATCGAATACGAATCAATGACCTTGCTGTATAGGTTAATGAGTAAAGCCGTAATCGTATTGCCAATAATCTGTATTCCGATGGTTGTGTAGCTATTTTCATTAAATTTGTACACCGTGCGTTTTCTTCCCAAGCCGCCAGTTCCTTCTCGGCTTTCACCAGTGACTGTCAATAATCCGATCTCTTCAAAAAAGGTAACAATCTTGCTCACCGTAACAAAACTCATTGATGTTTTTTCTGTGATCTCGACTTTTGCCAACTCGGGATGTTGCAGCAAAATATCAAAAATGATTTTTCGATTCTCATCTTTAATATCATTTGGCAGAAACGATTTCATAAGTTCCCCCCACCTTATATTGATTTAATTTAATTAAATTAATAAACAAACTTAAATAATTAACTCCTTAAGTGCTATTATATATTTACTGACGTACATGTCAAGGTCTTATTTTCTAGCTTCCATAGAAATTCATAAATATCTTTAACCAAAAATCGAGGGCACCGGATTTTCCGGGCCCCCTGATTTTCACTCGCCAGTATATGGTGGTGCTAGCGCTGTTTATTCTGAATCGCTGTCTTCATCTCCTACAGCCTCGCCAGCTTTGTTACCCAATGCTGCGCCTGCGATGCCACCTGCAATAGTGCCAATTGGACCCAATACGGAACCCACAGCAGCACCCACGACACCGCCACCTGCAGTTCCTACAGCTTCTCCAGCGTCAACATCCATGTTGGCAGTGTCGCGGTCAGAATTAACGTTTTGATTACGATCGTTTTTATTAGCCATCCATCTCACTCCCTCGGAATTGTGATAGGAACCGCTTCTTTTTGCCAGACCAGTTCCAAATCATATCTTGCCCTAACGGAGCTGAAAGGATTCTTAAAAGTTAATCTTCTCCAAGTAAAGTCCACATGCATCCGCCATTCCACCCGTCTGAACTCGTTCTTTGGAGAGTAAAATGGATGGTATTTCTTCTGCTTCCTTTTCGCCCAATCCGATCTCGATCAACGTTCCAATCATTTTTCGAACCATATTATAAAGAAATCCGTTGCCGGACACTCGAAATTGGATGAAGCCTTCTACTTCATCTACGTCCAGCGAATATATTTTACGTACCGTATCCTTTTTCTTAGACTTGGCATTAGAATAAGCCGTAAAATCGTGTTCACCGATAAAATACTGGCATGCACTTTTCATTTTTTCGATATCCAGCTGTTTCCCAACATGCATACTGTACTTTCTCATAAAGGGATGGCTATACGCTTCGTTCCAAATCTTGTACATATACGTTTTATCTTTCGCATTATAACGAGCGTGAAAACGGTCATCCACTAGCGCTACTTCCGTAATGCTAATATCCGGAGGTAAATAATGATTCAAAAAATTCATGATTTTAGATTCAGGCATATTGTCACTGATCTTAAAATTGGCTACTTGCGCAAGAGCATGGACCCCCGCATCTGTTCTGCTGGACCCAATGATTTCAATGGGTTGGCCTACCATGACGGATAAGGCATTTTCGATTTTCCCTTGAATGGTATTCTCACTATCACCAAGACGCTGCCAGCCCTTATAACGTCCACCATCATATTGAATAGTCAATTTATAATTATTCATTGTTTACTCTATTCCTCCACATATGAATCGGTTATTTTTTTGCATAATTGTAGAAAACAATGTAGTTCTTCTTCTGTCAACGTATTCTCAATTAAATTCATCGTTTCATTTCTGAATTTTTCTGATCTTACAAGAAAATTCTTACCATCAGAAGTAATAAAAATGTCATACGCCCGCCGGTCCGTTTCCTGACGTTCTTGTGTAATATATTTTTTCTCTAAAAGCCTTTTCGTTAGCTTAGACATTCCAGCTTGAGAAATCCCACGAATCTCTGCTAACTCTTTCGTTGTTTTAGAGCCTTGTTTATCTAAAATGTCCAATACATTATATTGGGCCGTAGTAACACCCTCAATATTAAGACGATTAATATTGTTCATAATCATACATTGAAAAGGAATATAATATTTTTCTAGTTCCTTTTTGGCCATAAATGTTTCCCTCCCTTCATATATTTTTCTAAATATTGTCCTGTAATGGAGGACTTACAGTTTATTAGATTCTTTGCCGTTCCCTCGAATATTACTTCACCACCCTTTTGCCCTGCAAAAGGTCCCAAATCAATAATCCAATCGGCTTGACTGATAACGTCCAAATTATGTTCTATCACAATTACGGTGCTGCCTTGTTCAACAAGACGGTTCAACATTTTAAGGAGCTGGGATATATCTGACATATGAAGTCCAGTGGTTGGTTCATCCAGCACATATATATTCCCATTACTTTCAAGTTCAGCGGCGAGTTTTACTCTCTGCAGTTCACCGCCAGATAAAGTATTTAATGGTTGTCCAAGCGCGATATAAGTTATTCCTACATCTGCAATTCTTTTTAAGGTTGCGGATATTTCTTTTTCGTAGAAAAAATCCAAGGCTTCGTCAACTGTCATGTTTAAAACTTCGCTTATACTTTTGCCACGCAATTTGTAATTTAATACCCCATCAATAAATCTATTGCCCTGACAAACCTCACACTCACTTACAACCGTATCCATAAACGTCAAGTCTGTATAGGTTACTCCCAACCCCTTGCAGTTAGGGCAGGCTCCTTGTGAATTGAAGCTGAATAAAGCAGGCTTTACATGATTGGCTTTCGAGAACAACTCCCTTATTGTATCGAATAATCCTGTAAAAGTAGCGATATTGGAACGTTTCGAAGCTTGGATTGGCTTCTGATCAATAAATATCGTCTCAGGATAAAATTTGGGCAACACTTGATTAATTAATGTACTTTTTCCTGAACCTGCAACTCCAGTAACTACCGTCAGTACCCCTTTAGGAATGTTCACATTAATATTTTTAAGATTATGCAAATATGCGTTTTTCAAAGATAACCAATCGGCTGGGGTTCTAATGTTCTTTTTCAACTGGGTATGATTGCATAAGTATTTTCCCGTAAGTATGTCTGCTTTCACCAAACCATTCAAATCACCTTGATACATGATTCTGCCACCATTTGTTCCAGCTTGCGGCCCCATATCAATGATATGATCTGCAATTTCAATAACATCAGGATCATGCTCGACTATAAGAACGGTATTCCCTTTGTCACGTAATTGTTTTAATAAATCATTGATCTTATTTACATCATGGGGATGTAAACCAATGCTCGGCTCATCAAAAATATAAGTAAGATCCGTTAAGCTGCTTCCTAACTGCCGAACCATCTTTATCCGCTGTGATTCACCGCCTGAAAGAGTGGATGTTTCACGGCTTAAACTTAAATAACCTAGACCAATTGAAACTAAATGTTCCAACCGATTTCTTAGAGCCATGGCCATGGTTGCTGCTATAGGGTCCTTAATGGCATTGATAAAATCCAGCAAATCCGTAATTTGCATGTCCACACAATCCGCTATATTTTTATCATTTATTGTGCACTGCAAGACCTCATGATGTAATCTAGTACCGCCACAGAGAAGACACTTTTCTTTACTGACAATACCAGCAATTTCTTTTTTATATTTTTTTGATTCTCCATCTTCTTTTTTTAAGAAACTTCTTTCAATTCTAGGTATAAGACCTTCATACAGTGAAGTTTTCGGCCATTCCGGATCAGCGGTAATTACTTTAATATCTGATTTGTATAAAAGCAACTCCAATTCTTCTGCTGTAAAGTCTTTTATTTTTTTGTCGTTATCAAAAAAGCCTGAATGGATATATCTTTTTAATCTCCATCCTCCCGGTTCAAAGGTTGGAAATAAAATGGCTCCCTCAATGAGAGATTTATTGTTATCCAACAGCCGCTCGATATTTATTGTATCGATTTTTCCTAATCCCTCGCATTTTGGACACATTCCAGAAGGATTATTAAATGAAAAAACATCGGAATAGCCAACAAAGGGTTGTCCTATACGGGAAAACAACAATCTCAGTAATGAATTTATATCTGTGATCGTTCCAACCGTTGACCTTACGTTTCCTCCAATACGTTTTTGATCGATGATAATGGAAACAGATAAATTCTGAATGGCATCCACATTCGGTTGTCCATAGTGTGGCAAGCGATGCCGAATAAAACTTGAATACGTTTCATTGAGCTGCCTTTGTGATTCTGCTGCTATCGTATCAAATACTAAAGATGATTTTCCTGAACCTGAAACTCCAGTAAAGACCGTTATTTTTTTCTTTGGGATTTGCACATCAATATTTTTCAGGTTTTTCTCTCTAGCTCCAACTACATGTATATATTCTTCCTCTTTCTTATCCATAAGATCACCTTTCAAAAAACTTGTATGCTTTACATTTTACATAACTGAGTAAATATATAACCAGGTTAATTATATTTAACACCTTTCTTTTTTTAAATGCAACCGTGATTTAGAAACCCAATTAGGATAGATCATCCATATTGGTTCTTTTTCGTTTTTATTCTTACTTCGGATCTCTCCTTACTCAAAAATAGGTTGCGAATTTTAGACGATGTTTGCGAATTATGGGATTCTGAAAACGGTACCATACTTGCTACAATAGACATGCAACGAAACAAACTTAGTTCAGGGGGAATAAAAATGAAAAGGTTTTCTATGTTGCTTATAGCTTGCATGTTAGTTGTAGGGGCGTTAAGCGGTTGTGGAAATGGTGAGTCAGATTCGGGTTCATCTAATAAACTTGTCGTCTACAGTCCGAATAGTGAAGAAATCATCAAGACCATCATTCCAATGTTCGAGAAGGAGACGGGGATTACAGTTGAACTTGTAACGGCTGGAACAGGCGAAATTGTTAAGCGCTTACAGTCTGAGAAACAGAATCCTTACGCTGACGTTATGTTTGGTGGTTCCATGGCTGGTTACCGTGAAAATGCCGACCTATATGAGCCGTACGTGTCACCCGAAGACAAGAACTTAATTGAAGGTCATCGCAATACTTCGGGATTTGCTACCCCTTATATCTCAGATGGAAGCGTGTTGCTCGTGAACAAAAACCTCATCGGCGATATTAAAATTGAAAGCTATGAGGATTTGCTCAACCCGCAGCTTAAAGGAAAAATTGCTTCTGCTGACCCAGCAAGCTCAAGCTCCGCTTTTGCGCAGCTCACCAATATGCTGAAAGCGATGGGCGGCGACTATGAGAATGATAAAAGCTGGGACTATGTTAGCCAATTAATCGAGAACCTAGACGGTAAAATTGCAAGCGGTTCCGGTGCCGTTCACAAAAGCGTTGCTGACGGTGAATATGTAGTTGGCCTAACTTACGAAGACCCTTCTAGCACTTATGTAAAGAACGGTGCTCCGGTAGAAGTTGTATATCCGAAAGAAGGCGCAGTATTCCTGGATGCGGCATCCGGTATTATCAAAGATGCTCCGCACATGGACAATGCCAAGAAATTCATCGACTTCATTCTATCTAAAGAAGCACAAGATGCGTTTGGTACTCAATTAACGAACCGTCCGCTTCGCCAAGATTCGCAGCTTGGTGACCACATGAAGCCATTAACCGAGATCAATATGATTGATGAAGACACGGACTATGTAAGTGCGCATAAATCCCAAATCATTGAGCGTTACATCGATGTATTTACAAGCACCAAATAAACTATAAGAATTAGGTGACAACTATGAGCGTAACAATAACCATTAAAGATTTAGTAAAAAAATATGGTGATGCAACCGTCATTCCTGAGTTGTCCCTGGAGATTAAGAAGGGTGAATTCTTCACCCTTCTCGGTCCTTCCGGGTGCGGCAAAACAACACTTCTGCGCATGATTGCTGGCTTTAACAGCATTGAAGGCGGAACGATTAACTTTAACGAGCGTGTCATTAATCAGGTCGAACCAGGTAAGCGAAACATCGGGATGGTGTTTCAAAGCTATGCTATCTTCCCTCACCTAACGGTTAAAGGAAATATCGCGTTTGGACTTGAGAACCGGAAATTATCTAAAGCTGAAATTAGCTCCAAAGTAGATGACATCTTGAAGGTCGTACAAATCGAACAATTCAAAGATCGCATGCCAAAGAATCTGTCGGGTGGTCAGCAGCAGCGTGTTGCACTAGCCAGAGCGATCGTCATCCGCCCCGATGTGCTTCTTATGGACGAACCTCTATCCAACCTAGATGCCAAGCTTCGTGTCGACATGCGGAACGCGATTAAAGACATTCAAAGAGAAGTCGGGATTACAACTGTCTACGTAACGCATGATCAGGAAGAAGCTATGGCTGTATCCGATCGAATTGCGGTCATGAAATCAGGTGTGATTCAGCATCTCGGTACGCCACAAGAAATTTATCAACGTCCTGCGAATGTATTCGTTGCTACCTTTATCGGTCGTACCAATATTATTGAAGGAAGCTTAACAAAAGCGGCGGGCAGCTACAACTTGCAGATTGGTTCAGGCTATTCGGAAGAACTCTCTAACATTCAAGTGCCAAAATCGAATGCGCAGAATACTCTTAACGTTAAAATTTCGGTTCGTCCTGAAGAGTTCATCATGACCGAGGATCAAACAGGCCTGAAAGCGACTATTGTACACAGCGTATTCTTAGGACAGAACACCCATTATTTTGTAGACTTGGAGTCCGGTCAACGGGTTGAAATCACACAGGAATCGAAATCCACACAAATACTTGAACCTGGTGAAGTCATTTATCTGAAGGTGAAAAAAGAGAAGATTAATGTTTATGATGCTGCAGGTGAATTGAACTATACAAGGGGCGGTCAACTATGAGGGGGACGCGCAAACGATTTGATATCTGGACCAACATTTCGTTACTGATCTTCGCTTTCTACATTCTTTTTCTGGCCCTACCTTTATTTACAATGTTGTTCAAAAGCGTTTACAACGGCACGACAGGCGACTTTTCACTCGCCTATTTCACAAAGTTTTTCAGTAAACCCTATTATTTAAATGCCCTGTTCAACAGTGTTAAAGTAACCGTCAGCGTAACATTACTTGCTGCTATCATCGCAACGCCGCTGGCCTATATCATGGCAACGGTAAAAATTAAAGGCAATTCAGCCATTCGAGTGTTGATTCTGATCTCGTCGATGTCGGCCCCATTCATTGGAGCTTACTCCTGGATCCTGTTGTTAGGAAGAAGCGGCGTCATTACCAAATTCGTTAGCAACACATTTGGAATTACGATGCCTGATATATACGGTTTTACGGGTATAGTAGTGGTCTTAACCTTGCAGATGGTCCCTCTTATCTTCATGTATGTATCGGGGGCACTTAAGAATGTGGACCAATCGCTAATGGAAGCTGCAGAAAGCATGGGTTATAAGGGCTTCAGCAAAATGCGCAAAGTGCTGCTTCCACTCATTACGCCAACCTTGCTTGCAGGCGGTCTACTCGTATTCATGCGTGCACTCGCTGATTTTGGTACACCGATGCTGATTGGTGAAGGGTACAAAACAGTCCCTGTACTGATCTTTAACGAGTTCATCAGTGAGGTCGGCGGCGATGATGGTTTCGCTGCTGCGATCAGTGTCATTGTCGTTCTGTTTGCAACAACGATCTTCCTGCTCCAAAAGTTCGTTTCCAATCGTAAATCCTTTACGATGAGTGCGCTACACCCAATTGAATCCAAGAAGAAAAAGGGAATCGGCAACATTGCGGCTCATGGCGTCATCTATCTGTATACTTTAATTGCACTGATGCCGCAACTATATGTCATCTATACTTCTTTCCTGAAATCGAACGGCAGAATTTTTGTAAAAGGTTACTCGCTCCAAAGCTATCGGGATGCTTTCAGTAATATTGGAGGCGTCATTACGAACACGTTCTTCCTGGCAATCGTGTCGCTTGTCGTCATCATTCTGTTAGCGATTCTGATCGCTTATGTAACCGTTCGAAGAAAAAATGCTTTAACGAACACGCTTGATATTTTCACGATGTTCCCTTATATCGTTCCCGGCTCCATTCTAGGGATTGCCTTATTGATCACGTTTAACAATAAGCCGTTGGCACTGAGCGGAACAGCTTTAATCATGATCATCTCGTTTGTCATTCGGCGTCTGCCTTATACGATTCGATCGAGTGCAGCCATTCTGCATCAGATTAACGATGGTATTGAAGAAGCAGCGATCAGCCTGGGAGCTTCCCAGATGAAGACGTTCTTCAAGATTACACTGCCGATGATGCTTGCAGGCGTAGTCTCCGGTGCGATCTTAAGCTGGATTACCATCATTACCGAATTAAGTACTTCGATCATCTTGTATACAGGCAAGACCAAGACCGTAACAGTTGCCATTTACACCGAGGTTATTCGCGGGAACTATGGTGTTGCGGCAGCACTGTCCACGATCCTTACCGTGATTACGGTAGTATCGCTGCTTGTCTTCCTTAAGCTCTCTGGACAGAAAGAAGTTTCACTTTAAGAGGTCGCTTTTGATCACGAAGTAATACAGAAAGTAACTCGGCATCGAATCTTGCGTTCACTCTCGAAGTCCGCTGCTCATGTAGTCTTGCCTACACTGCGCTGCTCCTTCTTCGACTTCACGCAACCTTCTCGGTGCTGAAAAGCGACCTTTTTGAACATGTGTTTAATAGAATGATCACATCCAAGCCGGTACCTGCAGCATAGAGGGCCGGCTTGGATGTATTTGGATTGTCTGCTATGAACCACGAGTAAAGTATAATGTAAAATGAGAGGATTATCGTAAGTGGAGGGCAATATGGAACATAAAAAAAAGCGTAATTTCAAGGAATCAACCCGTCACTTATTTCGAATATATACGATTATCCCGTTTTCCATTTTAATCGTACTGTTCTTGGCTTTCACCATTATTAATGGCAGAATGAACCTGACCCAAAAAACAACCGAAGCTGCCCAATCCATTAGTCAGTCCATGGCAGAAGTATATCAGCAATACTACGAAGAGATTAATCAGATGGCCCTCTCCCCTACGGTTATAGACTATGTGAGCACACATTTGGACAGTGATAAAGTGTACTCTGAGTTTTATGATTTCAACAATCATCAGAAGGTCAAGAGTATTTTCCATATCGTCAATACGGAAGGCATCTTCCTGGCTAGTTCCGCTCCGCCAGATGAACTGCATTCCAACTTTGCCTTTGGCAATCTTATTCATCGGATTGATCAGAGGCCAAGCGACACGCTAACCGAAATGAATAGCTTCCGTTATTCGCATGATCGCGATACGAGCTATACGTTTGGCAAAGCCATCGTAAAGGATAAGCAGACGATAGGCTATATCATCTTCCAACTGTACGAGTCAGACATCCAGAAAGTTATTTTCGAACACAATAATGAGATCGCCATGATCACCGATGAACATAACACAATCATTGCCACAACTAGCAATGTTACCAAAGGTGTTCTGAACAAATTCAGCCCTAAGCTCGATAATCAGGGGCATGTTCTATTGAACGATGGCAAGTACTACATGTATTCCAAGCGAATACCTGACACGCCTATTCAAGTCATCACGCTTAATTCCTACAAATCAGAGCAATACACCTACTATACGGTGACTTTCTTTGTCCTTGCTGCCAGCCTGCTGTTATGGGTCATGATTCAGTTCCTGGCCAATAAAATGTCTACGCGTAATTCCGAATCGATCGATAAATTAATTCATGCTTTGGCACAGCTGCGCGAAGGGAATTTCAATGACTATGTCGACATTCAGACAAATGACGAGTTTGAAATTCTAGGTGATGAGTACAATGTGATGCTGGATCGATTAAAGGATTTGATGGAGAAAAATAAAGAGCTGTTAGAGCTCCGCACCATTATTGAGATAAAGCAGCTGCAATCACAATTCCATCCGCATTTTATATTCAATGTACTGGAAACACTGCGCTATGCAATTAAGATTGACGCGAATCAGGCGCAGGAAATCGTCATGATTCTATCCAGACTACTTCGATACAGTATCGGACATGATCGCAGTGTTCAGCTTAAGGATGATATGAATTATGTACGTGATTACCTGAAGTTACAGCAAATTCGTTTCAATGAACGATTGGAGTATCGGATTTCAGTTGCGGAGGAAACCCAAGATGTATATGTCCCTAAGCTTCTGCTTCAACCGATTATCGAAAACGCTATCAAATATGGCTATCAAAACCAAACCAATGTGCTTATTGAGATTAGGATCTACACATCCACAGGAAAGCTGATTCTGGAGGTTCGCGACAACGGGCCAGGCATGGGTGAAGAGACGTTGGAGGAAGTTAATCAAATTTTGCAAAGTCAGACGAACGTTACACAGCATATCGGGCTATACAACGTTCATCGTCGTTTAGTGCTTCTATATGGTGAAGAATCCGGCATCCACATTGTCAGCACGCAAGGAAAAGGCACCTGTGTAACACTTACAATTCCTTACGAATGGAGTGAACATCATGTTTAAAGTTCTGCTTGTTGAAGATGAAGATATGATTCGCAGGGGGATACGATTCAGCATTGATTGGACTAAATACGATTGTATCGTCATTGAAGAAGCGCTTAACGGACAAGATGGCTATGAGAAGATCTGCGAGCTTAAGCCAGATATTGTCATATCGGACATTAACATGCCGATTATGGATGGCATATCGATGATTAGAGAGGGGCTACAGAAGCATACCTTCAGCAGCATAATTATTTCCGGCTATAATGAATTTCATCTTGCCAAGCAAGCACTCCAGTTAGGTGTAACTGAGTTTTTAGTGAAGCCATTAGAGGATGATCAGTTGGTTGCAGCACTGGAATCTGCCAAAGCAAAAGTGGATTTAATACGCAAATATGAAATCATCTCTAATCATCCGCAAGAAAAAGAAGAGATTATTAACAGCAAATTTTTAGAGAAAGAAACTAAAACATCTAAATACGTATCCAAAATGATCGCCTATGTGCAGGAGAACTATGCAAAGAAAGTCAGCATCCATGACCTCGTTGAAGAGCTTGGCTTAAGCGCCTATTACTTGAACCAAAAATTCAAGGCAGAGACAAGCTATACGTTCAATGAGTTTCTCAACCGCTATCGCATCCAAAAATCGATAGATTTACTGAAATCAGGTGATAACAAAGTATATACAATCGCTCAAGATATCGGCTTTAGTGACTACAAGTATTTTATTAGTATCTTCAAAAAGTACGCCCACGTCACGCCAAGCCAATATCAAGAGTATTTCGAGGACAAGAACTTATAGAATTATAATAACCTGGGCCCCCCTTTGTCTCCAATCATTTCATTGACATATCTACCTCCAAGTAGCCCTTTTTTGCGCGCAAAAAGACCGCAGGCTATGCTATGTCTGCGGTCTACTTAATCCTTATTGGAGGGTGAAAAACCATAAAACCGGAACAGGATTCCATTACGATTATGGCCTCATTGCAGCGTAAGAACGATCTGATCCCCGGAACGGGTAATTTTGTAGATACCCTCCTGCATGTCAACGCCATAATGCTTTTTCAACAACCGCTTTGCGTCGGAATCCGTCTCCACAACGACCAGATAATCGTAGCCGCTCAGAAGATTGTCCATGTTGTCCTCATAGAACAACACAATCCCGTCCACTTTTGGGGCATACAAAAAATACTTCCCGACGTATTGCATGTAATAGTTCGTGACCTGCTGATCCCTGTCCGAGGCGTAGAAGAGATATCTGTGGTTATCCTCCTGGCCACCTTTGTACCACCGATCACCGGTAACCGCATGAATCTTGTGCGGAAGCGTCGTATCGTAGCTTTTGGCAATGGAGACGATACCATTGTATTCCGATAAAAGGATGGTGGCAGCAATAGCTATACAGGCTATGATTCCTTTTTGATAATGGCCTTTCGTCTCGAAACTCTTAAATGCACGATAATCGGGCACTTCACCGATTTTATAGTGGAATGAACGCTCCAGGTCTATCGCAGCGCACAGCACCAGCCCGCCGGCAAACAGCACCACTATGCTCGATGCATAACGCTCAAAGCCAGCCAGCCTAATCGCCTCATCCAGCGGCATCGAGTAGAGGTACATCGCCAGAATCCCTACATAGTACAGTAACAGTACGATATCCAGAGCAATCAGTGCTTTCCACAAGTTCCACTTCTTCTTCAACACAACTACCGCAAACACAGAAGCTGCGATCGCTACAAGCTGAAAAATAACAATCCCGATCACCGGCCGTGTCGTGAGGTCGGTACTGGATCTTAGAAATAGCGAAATAATCTCACGCATCTGCTCCGGAGTCTTTCCGCTCTGCAGACCGGAGGCAGCAACATCGAACTTGTTATCTACCCCCTGGAACACCGTCGCCATTCGCCAGCTCCAGCCGAAGTAAGGAATTAGTGCGCCGCAAATCGTCCCCACCACAGCGAGCGCAGGTTTCCAACCGGACTTTTGCCCATGAGTTAGCCATGTATACACTAGAAAGATCAGGCCGATGGCCGCAAAAATAATACCGGTGCTTTTAATGACCGTCAGCAACCCGACCAGCGGGAGAACGACAATGCATGCTCGCTTCATATCATTACGATACTGATAGACAACTGCCAAGATCGCTAGTGCATATATCGGGAGCAAGAAGTCCACCAACAGATTGGTGATGCGGATCGTAATATTGAAAAAAGAAAGCGTAGATAAGCCGAGTCCGAGAAAAGCATACAGAAGAAAGCGTTTCTTTTCGGAAACGATGCCGAACATGGCATAAAAACAGGAAAAGATAAGCAGCCCTTGCGCCAATAGCATAACGGATTGGGAATGTCCCGCGAAACGGCAGACATAATAGAGAAAAGACGAGACGCCAAGCGGATAATTTTTAAAATCAATGAGATTGGAGTCTGGCGTCGGAAAGGCGTCCATACTTAACATCTGCTTCAAGACGATAGCCCAGTGGGAAAAATTATCGTAGTGCGTCAATTTGTTCTGGAAAAGCACCAGCAGAAAAATGAAGCTTCCTACGAGAAAACAAAGCTGGGATATGGAAAAGGAAATGCGGAATGAAGCCCCTTGGCGCAGCCAGAGAAACACGATCACAACAAACGCAAGCAGGCCCAGGACCATAACGGCAAGGCTCCCCATAAAGAGCTGCCCTGCCAAACCGCTAAAAAAAACAATGCAGGCAATCGATGAGAACACGAATACAGGGATGAACTCCCATTGTAGTGAAAGTGTCTTCCTAACAATCAGCAAGTAACCAAGAAAGGAGAATACCAATAAGACTCCCATCAAAATTTGAAGCATAATCAGCATCTCTATCTCTCCTAACCCTCTCTAGTGAAACTCTCGGAATGCGGATGGATCAAATCATCCAACAGTTGATCTATAAGGCCGCGCTCCACAATATCGTCGATATTCTCAACCGAGAGAAGCACCTCGTGACCGGCTGTAGTTTTTCCTGTATGCTGCAAAATGACTTCAATATTATTTTTCGTATAAAAAGTAACCAAAGCCCCTGCCGAAATATCGCCTTGGAAGCCAGAGGCGGAAAAGAAACGGTAATTGAAGCTGCGTAGCGTACAGCTAGCACCATTTGTAAAAACGATCGGAAGCTGAAGCCGGATCCGAGGCATTTTTCTCTGATCCGATCTGGGTTGGACAATACGCTTTTTCACATTGCGAAGCATATCGTCATAAGCCGTATCCCAAAGATTCATCTGCTCTGGCAAAGAGTGTTTTCGGTCATAAATGATTTGCATGTATTGGCGTTTATCCCTCTCATTGACCGGCTGAACCTTTGCAGAATAGCGCCAGCCCTCTCCGTCCTTTTTCACATAGACGATGACTGCATCGAGATTCGCCTCATAGCGCTCAGTTTTCACGACCAAAGAGATCTTTGTCTGTTGCGGCAAGTAAATAGGATACGGGACATATAGGGCAATGCCTTGCTCGGATACATCTACGGTCTTGGCCTGATTGTGCAGGTTGCTAGCTTTGTAGTGGATTGTTACATCCTCTTGCGCCCGAATACGCTCTGTCTCACGATAAGCGCGGCGGCCGATCATGAAGAATAGGGCGTAAAATAATGCAATCATATTATAAACCAGCCAAAAAATGATGATACTGCTGTAGAACAGAGCTAAGCCGTACTTGCCATGCACAAACCGGACCACTGCCGCAACCGAAAGAAGAAGAAGGATGATATGCGGAATTGCATACAACAGGGAGGACATCCATTTCCGGCCGGCGGCCTTGTTTTTGTTCGTAACCTTGAATTTTCTTTCATGGATGCCCAAGGTTTCAAGGAAGACAGGCACAATCAGATACGGCATAAATATGGTATCAATGACTTGACTCCAGCGCTGATTTCGAATATTGCTTGACAGATAACGCATCGACATACTGTAGCAAAAATAGGACGGAAGCCAAAATATTAAAATTTCCCAAAAGCTAGTATTTACAATTTGGAAGTCAAATAGCGCAAATAAAATGGGAGCCATAATGAAAATCAACCGATTAAAAAAGGACCACCAGTACATGTAGCTGCTCAAGTAAGTAACTCTCGTCCAGAAGGGAAGCTTCTTGGAAAAGATAGCGCGGGTATTCTGTAAGCTTTGAATAATGCCCCTTGCCCAGCGGGTGCGCTGCTTAATCATGCTCTGGATCGTTGTCGTGGTCAGCCCGGCGGCCTGAACCTCCTGGGTTGCATAAGTAATATAGCCCGCTTGCTGCAAGCGGACGCTCGTCTCGAAATCCTCGGTGATCGTTTTCAGCGGAAAACCATGGATTTCCTCCATAGCTTTCCGGGAAATAACCGTGTTGCTCCCTGTATAAGCCACCGCATTGGAGGCATTGCGCAAAATATTAACCTCTCTTGAGAAGAAATCCTGCTCGTTAGGAATTTCCTGCTCTGCATAAAGGTTAAATTGGAATAAATCCGGATTGTAGAAGCTCTGAGGGGTCTGAACCAGCCCGAGCTTGAATTTTTCATCCAATTCATCCTCTCGGCGAAGCCGCCATTGCCCATTCTCCTCTATAAACTTGGAGAGCAGGAAATACGGAACGGTCTTCATCAGAAAGGTGTGCTGCGGAATCATGTCAGCATCAAAGGTTGCAATGAGCGGGGAGGAGGTTTTGCTCAGTGCATTGTTCAAGTTGCCAGATTTGGCCTCCGTGTTTCCGGGAAAGCCAAGATACCCGACGCCAAACTGTCTAGCAAGCTCCTCAACCTCAGGCCGCGCTCCATCGTCACACAAATAAATATGAACCTTCTGTTTGTCCGGATAATCCATGAACGTACAGGCATTGACGGTTTTATACAACAGATCGACCGGCTCATTGTGCGTGGCAATGAATACATCTACATCTGGATAATGCTCCGGCGGAATGGTTGGGAAGCTAAGCTGTGTACGTTCCTTTTGCATCTTCTGAAAAAACAATTCAAAGGTAGTCAGCACCGTTACCGTTTCAGCCACAATCAGCAGGATACCGAAAACCATGTTCAAGAAACCTTGATCCCATGGCAGCGTAAAAATCATGCGCCATAGCAAATAAATAGACATTAGAATCATCGTGACGACAAACAGAACATTTTGCCGCTTTTTGTTTAGCACTAAAGCCGCTGCCTCCTTGCTGCAAATACCCACCGCCGCTGCATCTGAAAACTGAGCAGGAACAGCAAGGCATCACAGACGATTTTCGCTATTTTCTCACTCATGAAGAAAATCGTATGGATCAAATATACCCCGGTACTGGAAAGCAAGATCACGAACGCACATAGCGTCAAATAGCGCCATAGACTTCCCTGGGTATCTTCTTTGTGGAATACAAAGTGCTTATTCAGCAAATAGTTGACCATAATGGAAATGATTCTTGCAATCACCGTGGCCAATAGAATCCTTACATAGTCATGCTGGCCCAACATCGGCCGCAAAAAGTCGATCAAAAACCATGCGATTCCTATATCAACTGCAGCACTGGCAATCGAAGAGGAAATAAATCGCACGAAATTGGAGAACAGAACACTCATCACCCGGGCGCTGTCCCGGATCGCTTTAAAATGAGTCCCCGCATTTCCATTTTCATAAATGACTTGAATCGGCAGGGTATGAATCGGTATACCGGACTGGATACAGGAGATGAGCATCTGCAGCTCGTATTCAAATCGGGAGCCGTGAACACCTTGCATAAATGCAAGCAGCTGGGGGCCGAAGGCTCGAAGACCTGTCTGGGTATCTGACAGTTTCTTTCCGTACAGCATGGCAAAAATAATAGAGGTAATCCGATTGCCCAGCAAAGACTTGGGCGGTATTCCTCCCTCGCTGAAGTTCCTTACCCCAAGAACCAGCGCGTCAGGATGGCGTTGCGCTTCTTTGGCAAGCCGGTATACATCCTCTGCAGCGTGCTGTCCGTCTGAATCTGCAGTTACAACGGAGGAAACCTCATCAAACTGCTGTTCGATATACTGAAAGCCAGTCTTGAGTGCAGCGCCCTTCCCTTGATTTTCCGTATGCCGCAGCAAGATACAACCGTTCTCACTGAGCTCCCTAAAAATCGACTGGTACTCCTCACCAGAGCCGTCGTCCACAATAACAATATTCATAAGGCCGTATTCTCGCAATTCCTGTACATAGGACAATAGTCTCTCGTCTGGTTCAAGCGATGGAATAAGGATAATAGTTTCGCCCTTTTGTTTCCCCATAATCCTCCTAAAAAGACCTATTTTTACATATTTTCGCAAATTTCTATTGAATACTGTATAGTATAACATCGAAACTTGAATCTATCATGGTAAAAAAGAACTACTGAAATATGGATTAAAACGAAAATATCGGTGATAGGGAGACTTCAATGAAGCCGACCGATGCGTGTTGGCATACATGCAGGAACAAACCTTGCCCGCCGCAAGACCATACAGTTCTCTCACATGGACGATTCTACGAAGAGAAGAAGCGCAAGTACCTCAGGCTGTATGAGATGGACGAGATCGACCGCCAGCTTGTTCGCGGGTCGCCTAAATGACCTGAAGAGGGAGCTCGACACCGAGCCCAGCTGCCGGTCGAAGACCTACAAGCATTTTTTAAGTATAGCCCCTTCCGCTGAACCATTAGCGAAGGGGCTTTTCCTTTGTCCGGAAAAACCCCGAAACTCAATCAGACATTGTTCATCACCTTTCTTGACTCCCTGAATCAGAAGCTTGTATCTCATTTCGTCGTCGTGGCTAAGTTTGTGCATCTCTTCAAAGTAATTCTTGTTCACTTACCAGTTCACTGTCCTTTTCTGATTTTGTTTAAGCGTACCATGTTGTTCTGAACAATTTCTAAATATGACAAACCGAACAAACCATTTTGCAAGGACATGTGACCGACCTTTAGTAAGGGTGTTATATTCACCGCGAAATGGTCATGAGTCAAAACCAAAATGAATGCGGCGAAACAATGAGAGATTTAAGTCACAGTATAGCGGCTTGAGGCGGAGGGAGCAGGCCTGATAGGCTGGATGCCGTATCACTCTAATACACATGCGCGGTGCAAGATTAGAACCTTACACCGCCGTTTCTTCATAACTTCTATTCAATTATACGTCTCAGTCGATCATCTGATCTAAAAGAGCATCCCGGCAATAGCTGCGCTCAATAGATTAGCCAATGTTGCTGCAATGACCGCACGCAAGCCCATCTCAGCGATATCTTGTCTTCTTGAAGGAGCAATCCCGCCCAAACCTCCAATGATCAATGCAATCGCAGCAAGATTGGCAAAACCGCAAAGTGCGAAACTGATGATGACAACGCTTTTTGGAGACAAATTAACAATCTCAGGTGCAAAAGAAGTGTACGCTACAAATTCGTTTAGAACAAACTTTTGACCGATGAAAGAACCGGCTTGTAGGGCTTCATCCCATGGAACACCGATCATAAAGGCAATCGGCGCAAACAGATAGCCTAAAATTTGCTCCAGTGTCAGCGCTTCTAAACCAAATATGCCGCCAAACCAGCCAATTATCGTGTTTACTAAGAAGATAAGCGATATAAACGCCAGCAGCAGTGCACCAACACCGGCAGCCATTTTTAGCCCTTCCGAAGCCCCGCGAGCAGCGGAATCAATGACATTTCTAGACTCCGTATCTTTAATCATTTCAACACGATCAACTCTAATTTGATGCTCGGTTTCAGGAATCATTAATTTAGCCATTAGCAAGCCACCCGGAGCTCCCATGAATGCTGCTGCAAGCAAATATTCAATAGGAACACCAAGCATAGCGTATCCACCTAGAACAGAACCAGAGACGCACGCCAGTCCGCCTACCATAACAGCAAACAGCTCTGACTTGGTCATATTCTCAATGTAAGGCTTGATGACCAGTGGTGCTTCTGTCGGACCTAAGAAAATATTCGCAGACGCTGACATGGATTCCGTTTCGCTCGTTTTGAGCATCTTGGCCAAAAATCCACCAATAATTTTCGTAGCCCACTGCATAATTCCAAGGTAATAAAGAACCGATATTAAGGAAGAGAAAAAGATAATAATCGGTAAGACTTGCAAAGCGAACGTGAAGCCTACGTTATCCGCACCGAGGATCCCGCCGAACAAGAACTGGATTCCCGCATTCGTAGAATCGATGATGCTTTGAACGACCTTTGCCAAGTATTCGAGAATTTTTTTACCAAAATCCCATTTTAATACGATCAATGCAAAAATGAACTGAATCGCAAACGCGCCAATGACTGTTCTCAGATTGATCGCCTTACGATTTTTCGAAAACGCAACTGCTATTAAAAAAATGCCTAAGATGCCTAGAACTCCCCAAATGAATTGCATATACATATCCTTTCTTCTGTGCATTGACCTGGAATGTAAAAGTGAAAGGGCTGGAAATAGCCGCTCTCCATTTTAGAAAATGACTATTCGTTAGTTGATGGATTTTAATACTTCAAATAGCATCTCTTTAAAAGCATCTCGATCAATCGCTTCACACACGCGAACATTGCGAGTGCGTTCCAAACGATTGTTAATATCTACAAGGCTGTAGCCTCTTGTCAGCTCGCCAACCGTCTCAATATCAACGTGATATAGATTAGACTTGGTCATAATCTTCTCATCCGCTGCTACTGCTGCGAGCAACGTATCCGGATGGGTTGTACCGTTTAGTCTATGTACCGTTTTGTTAAATCTCATAACAACTTTGTTGACATCTTTGAAGAACTTCGCTCCTTTTGTCCCTAGAGCTTCGATCTCTTCATGATCGTTATCGTCCATGATGGAATACTCTGTACACATTTCCCAACCAACCATGGTGATTGGAATGCCCGAATGAAGGACGATTTTGGCCGCTTCAGGATCAACGTAGAAATTGTACTCCGCACTCGGCGTAATATTTCCTAGCGCATTGTTCGTGCCGCCCATAATATAAAGATGCGGGATTAGAGGTACAATGGTAGGGTCCTTCTTGATCGCCATTGCAATATTCGTTAACGGCGCAATCGCGATAAGATGGATCTCTCCAGGATTGTTGTGAACGGTATCGATAAGAAAATCGACGGCATGTCCTTTTTCAGGAGACTGAATCGCTTTTTCAAAAAACGAATCCCCCATACCATCCTTACCATGCACATCCTCAACCGTCCGATGCTCTTTTTGACCGAGACCCATCATTGGGCGCTCATGCCCTTTGTAGACAGGAACTTGTCCACTTTTCCCTGCGACTTGAACGGTGTAGAGTGCATTTTCAACCTGTTGATCGAACTGGACATTGCCGCCTGTCATCATAATGCCTTCTACTTGGAAATAATGAAGTGCTGTTAAAATGGCAATCGTATCATCGCCTGCTGTGTCGGTATCAATAATAACTCGCTTTTTCTCTGACATTAGGAAACCCTCTCTGTTGCTTTTTTCGCCAATTCTGTCATGTAATCAAAGAATGCATCCCGATCCACGTCATAAACGACATTTACCGGACGTCCATCAGCCGTTTCAACGGTTCGGCCTTGACTTGCACCTTCAGTAATCACAATGCTATTAACCGTCTGCACCTTCACCAGATCGCTTTTACCAACAAAAGCTGTCGTCAATACATCCCACAGATAGTATGTCGAGTTCGTCGAGAAGTGAACAAGCGGCGGCACCATCGCGTAGCATTGGCCAAGGAAATCAACACCGATATGCTTGCGTTCTGCAGCCCAGCGCTCACGAACATCTAGTGTAAGTGGTACTTGATTGGTGCTTTCTAGTGCTACTAAATCAATCTCAATCCCGCTCTCCCATACACGAGCAGCTGCTTCAGGGTCCCAGAATACATTCCACTCGGCTGTTCCATCATGCTCAGGCTCATGCACATTTCCTTCTTCACGGAATGTCCCCCCCATCCACACAAGGCGTTCTACTTTTTCTTCGATCGTAGGATCGATATCTAATGCACGAGCAAGGTCAGTAAGCGGACCTGTAAACAGCAAGGTCGTCTTTCCTTCCGTTGCACGCAGCGTTTCTATAATATGAAGATGTGCCGGCTTGTCCGCTACCGGAGTGATGACTTTACCAGATTCATTGAGAAGCGGTAGTGCGTCAACATAGAACGCATGCATACGCCAGTCCTTAGGAAAAGGATTCTTCCCACGGGAATTGGACTCTGCTACATTCAAACCGCCGTTACCGAAACGATCAATGATTTTACGGCTTGCAAACATAGCTGGTTCTAAGTAACAATCCGCTGGAATGACCGAAACCCCCGTCAACTCAACATTGTCCATTTGCAGTAGCAAAAATAACGAAATTAAATCATCAACGCCGCCATCATGGTTAAAGTAAATATTTTTCTTCATCTTAGCTCCATTCCTATACATCAACACTTCATTTGTAGTAAGTGTAATTTCTGTATCAATGTATAAAGTGTTATAAAACCGAACAAATAAATAACATGAATATGTTATTGTTCGTGTTCTAATAAGTATAATATCAAAATTTCAATAAAAAATAAACAATCATTGATATAAATATTAAAATTGAGGTTATGAAGTGGGGTAATCGATCGATTGTGTCATCCCCCCTCCTACTATTTGTAGTGGTATTATGTAGGGGAAAAGGTAGCGACGAAGAAAATAGGGGAAAGAGGGTTTGAACAAACTTTATGCCGATTATTTGTCTTGAGGGAGCGAGTGCTGTTGGGAAAACAACCACATCAAAAACACTTTGCTCTACTTGTTTTCCTTCAAAGACCAATTGTTGTTCCATGAATTAGATCCTCCTAATGAAAAAAATAGATAAAAAAGGAAGCAGTCCTCCAGCCACATCAGTGGTGAAGCGGTGCTTCCGCTTATTGATGGCAGTTCCTTTAAGAAAATGCCACTCTATTCGGTTGATTTGCTTAATTACAAGTTTATAATACATCAAAAAAATCTCTGCATTCAAGATTGTATCACCTTTTACACCGAGCCGCAGTGCGGGGATATAAGCTGTGAAATTCTTCTTTTTTAAGAGAAATTTGTAACTAATAAACAGCTATTGGCCCATAAGGACCATCGATAATTTCTATTTTCGTTTCAAAAATATCCGTCAAAATTTTTGAGTCCATAACTTCTTCTACTGTTCCAAAAGCGGCAATTTGTCCATCTTTCATAGCACAAATTCTATCAGAATATTTGGCTGCAAAATTTATATCATGCATAACAGTCAGAATTGTTCTTCCAAATTCATTAGCAGCATGCCTCAAATGCTCCATCATTTGAACAGAACGAGCTACATCGAGATTGTTCAGAGGCTCGTCCAAGAGTACATATTCAGTCTCTTGGCATAGAACCATTGCTACATATGCCCTTTGTCTTTGACCACCAGAAAGCTCATCTAAATATCTATTCTCTAAATCAGTTAAGTCTAAAAAATCGATATATTTAGAAATAACAACCTCATCCTCTTTAGTTAATCTTCCCTTTGAATAAGGAAAGCGCCCAAATCCAACTAGTTGTCTAATAGTAAGCCTAGTTACAAAATGATTTTCTTGTCGCAATATAGTCAAAACTTTTGCTAAGTCTTTTGATTTGGATTCAGAAACATCCATATTTGCCACTTGAATTTGACCTTCCTCCATATCCAAAAGTCTTCCAATCATCAAAAGTGTCGTAGACTTTCCAGCACCATTTGGTCCAATTAAAGAAGTAAGACCAGCTTTTGGTATTTCAATATTCAAAGGTCCTATTTTTACCTCATCCGTATAGAGCTTTTTAACATTATCAATTTTTATCATAAAGCCCTCTTCCTTAAAATCACAATTAAAAATAGTATTCCACCAAATAATTCAATAATAACTGAAACTACACCTTGAGCATGGAATACATGATACATCAAAAAGTATGCACTCGTTATTATCAAAAATCCTATAGCAAGAGCCATTGGAAAAATATATCTATGATCATAAGTTGACGCCGCCTGATAGCTCAAAGTTGCTACTAAAAATCCATAGAAAGTAAGTGGTCCAATCAAAGCTGTTGAAATTGACATCAAAATAGCCACTAATATAAGCGTATAAATTACACTAAATTGATATTTAACTCCAAAGGAAGTAGAAACATCCTTTCCTAGTGACAATATATTTAGATTCTTAGAATGAGCAAGAAGTAATAATGCTACAATTATTACCATAGGAATTACAATAGGAAAATATGCAGAATCTGCATTATTAACAGAACCAAACAATCTCGCCTGTAAAATATCAAATTCAGAAGGCGCAAGTAGTCTTCTCATGAAAGTTGACACAGAATTTAGCCCAGTGCCAATAATAATTCCAACCAAAAGCATAAGTTGTAAATTCCCGTATTTACCGGAAAGTAACCATCCATAAAGTATCAAACTCATCAAGACCATAACAACAACTTGAAATAAAAAAGATCCAATTCCACTAAAATTGATCAATGCACTAGCACCAAAGAAAAATATGGTACTCGTATGAATTGTTGAGTAAAGTGATTCGAAACCTAAAAGCGAAGGAGTTATAATCCTATTACTCGTAATCGATTGGAAAGCAACAGTGGACAAGCTCTGACAAACTGCAGCAATAATCATTGCAACAAGAGCTACTATCCTTCTCTTCACAACTGGGATAAAAGAAGGTGAATCTACTGGAACTGGATTGTTATAAACTAAAAGTCCATATGAAGCAAGGATACCCAAAGTAATCAATGCTATCAGCAAAATCCAATAATGTCTTTCTTCCTTCTTAGAACGAAAAGCCCTAGCTGATCTATTTTCATTATGAAGGCTAGAATCGATTTCCACATTTTCTTTATTTCTATATTGCAATGTGTTCATCGTTGCCTCCTTGGTTTTCTTTGTCTCAATAAAATAGTAATAAACACGATTGAACCCCCTGTTCCAAGTATTAAAGAAACAGGTACTTCAAAAGGCATTATAATAGTTCGAGAAATGATATCACAGGCAGTTATAGTCCCCATTCCTATCACACATACCCAAGGTAAATTACTCCTAAGATCATCGCCTCTAAACATTGAAACAATGTTTGGGACAATTAAACCCAAGAAAGGTAAGTTTCCAATAACAGCTGCAACAATTCCAACTGCAACAGAAATAAGGGCAGTCCCCAAAAGAACAATCCTATTGTAATTAACTCCAAGGCTTGTTGCGACATCTTCTCCTAGTCCAGCTAAAGTCAATCTATTAGCATAAAGAAAAATAAGCAAAGTAATGATAACAATTAGCCATAAATATTCATATCTTCCCACCTGAACGGGCGCAAAAGAACCTACAAACCAACTTTCAATACTTTGCGTCATTTGAAAAAGGAGTCCCATAAAAGTGGACACTGCAGAAATAACTGCTCCAAGCATCAATCCAATAATCGGAACAATTAAAGACGAACGAAGTTTAACTCTTCGTAAAAATAAAAAGAAAATCATAGTTCCTATAAAAGAAAAAATGATTGCACCAGTCATTCTTAGAACTAAAGTTGGGGCAGGAAATAATAAATAAACAAGAAGCAGTCCTAAACCCGACCATTCAATAGTCCCTGTTGTAGTAGGTTCAACAAAACGATTCTGTGTAATAAGTTGCATTACGAGTCCTGCCATTGCCATTGCAGCTCCAGTAAGCATTAATGCAGCTGTTCTTGGAACACGAGTTATGAAAAACATCTCCATTCCATCCTCTTGTCCACGTATATCATAAACTCCAGTAAACAGTGATATAATGCCTAAAATAATAACAACTATAACCGCGAATATAAAAGGTTTTGTCCATATTTTATTGTAATTATAAAACTGGGGTTGAGAAAAACTCTCAACCCTAGAAGTTATATTTTTTGGCACCGTTTTATACTCCTTTACACTACTTAGCTAAAGTGTTTGCAAGGTTTTCAAATAACTCTAAATAAGTCTGGATTGATTCATTTGTGTAAGTATCTGCTGGTGCATAAATAATTTGTTCTTTAGAAACAGCAGTTGTGTTTTGAAGAGCAGGTGCGTTAGCAATAACATCCTGAGCAGGAGCTGATTTACCTGCATCAGATGTTCCAGCATCACGATCTAATACGAAAAGCCAATCAGGATTGCTTTGTGCAATAGCTTCAACAGAAACTTCATCACCTTTATGATCTGTAGAAGAATCGGCAACTTCTAATGCTGGAACCCAACCGAAAATTTCATACATTGGTCCCCAAACACGTCCAGAATGAGGAGCTGCAAAACCAATATTCCCACCAGAAACAATAACACTCATAACTGTATCTGTTCCATTATAAGCAGATTTAGCATTTTCGATAACTTTATCAAAATCAGCTACCAATTGTTTAGCTTCTTCATTTTTATCAAAAATTTGACCTAAAGCAATTGTAGAATTTTTAAGTCCATTTACTAAGTTTTCCCCAGGTGTAGCAGCTTCCTCAGAAATATCAACATTAAGATCAATAACAGTTGCATTTGGCACTAATTTTTTTATATCTTCGTAATAGTCAGCAAATCTTTGACCGACAATTACAAGTTCAGGGTCTGCTGCTGCTATAATTTCAAGATTTGGCTCACGATGATTCCCAATATTTTGAACTGAATCATCACTTACATATGGTGAATCCGCAGGCATTACATCCTTTGGAACAGCTGCTAGTTCAATTTTCCAATCAGCTAAAGTTTCAAAAGTTCTATTATCCAAGGCAACTACATTCTTTGGGTTTACAGGAACAGTAACAGTTCCATGGGCATCAGTGATTTCAACCGTCTTCGGCTTAGCAACCGCTTCACTTCCATTAACTTCAGTAGGCTTTGACTCTTGTTTGCTTTCATTACTTGGACTTGAGCAAGCTGCTAACATCAAAGTCAAAACTGCCATAATACCAACTAAGTTTAAAAACATAGATTTTTTCATACATATACTCCTTATAATGTGATTTATTTTGAAAATGATGAAGCCTATAGATTTGAATTGGATAGTAATTGCTATCCAATTCAATCGATATTGATAATCATTTTCATTCTAGCATTCTGTGGATTAGTATAGTCATTAATTATGTGAAAATCTTGTGAAGGATGTGAGTTGATATGATTATCGGATTTTATAGAACAAAAAAACGAGCAAAACTGGATGAAACTGTTTATACTCGTTTTTTTTCAATTATGTTTGATATTGATTACTGTGACAAATTGTACTTTACCTATTTTCTTATTTTTACTATTCAATCATTGAATAGCCCCTGCCATGGATTGTTTGAATATATCGGTCTTTCTTCTCACACTTTAGCTTTTTTCTTAAATACCCAATATATAAATCCACTACATTTGGGTTGACTGCTACGTCATATCCCCAAACCTGATTCAAAAGCATTTCACGGCTCAATGTTTTATTTTTATTCTTGATTAAAAATACAAGTAAGTCAGACTCGCGCTTAGTAAGCGGGAGATTTTCGCCACCTTTTGTCACAATATTGCTGGATGCATCAACGAAGAGATCTTTAAACCGAAAAAAATAAGTCTCGTTTGGCTGGATACCGTCCGCTCTTCTTAAAATAACTTTTATCCTTGCTACTAATTCTTCTTTCACAAATGGTTTTCTTATATAATCATCTGCTCCTGCTTGTAATCCTGCTATGCAATCCTTGCTGGACACATTGTCGGTCACAATGATTATCGGTGTCGTTTTAACAGCTCGTATTTGTCTGCAAATTTCTGGTCCAGATATACTCAATGAATCCCAATCTAATACGATAATATCCCAATCTTGCTCATATACTATATTTAAACTTTTGTTTTCGTTGTGAAGTGTCAAAGTGAAATAGCCTTCTTGCTTTAGACCGCTTACGATTTTCTTTGCTAAAGACCGTTCATTCTTAATTACCAACACCTGCTTCACCTATGATTCACCTCTACTTCACTACATAAAATAATTTATCACAAAAAAGAATATCGGATTTGTAAATCTTAAATTCCTAAAAATTCAATATAACATCTTATTAGGAGAACTCTGTACAATTTTATAATAAATATGTATAAAAATGAAGAAGTACATAGGTTAGCCCCACCTCCGCCATCCTTTTAACCCACTCCGGTGATCCACTTATGACAGAGGTGAGCCACTACCATATTAATAGTGGCTCCAAGAGTATTATTGATACAATCCTTCCGTTTGAGTACAAATGCTAATCTAAACATGTACAGAAATGCTTGAATAATAATGTACTGTCAACTGCAAACGAAAACTCCTCAAAATCTGCTGCTACCGATTCTAAACAGTATTCTTTCTTATATCAATTTTTCTGTCTGTGTAATCGTATTCCTTGTCGTGGTCGTTGAGGTGTATTTTATAGTAATCTGCTTTTTAGTTGATCTAGTGTGACCTATGTGATTGATGTACATCCGAAGTAGTTGCTACCATGTTCAAAGTAGTAGAGTGAATTCATTCACAATATTATCTTGTTATTGTTGAACTAATGAAATGGTAGAGGAGTTATTCAAATGAAAAGAATCGTAACACTGAGCACCCGCAAACTGATGGATACCGCAAAACACGGCGGATGTGGCGCATGCCAGACATCTTGCCAGTCCGCTTGTAAGACTTCCTGCGGCGTTGCCAACCAGCGCTGTGAGAACCCAATGAACAAATAGGATTCGAAAATGTTCACCGCCCACCTGCTCTGTAGATGGGCGTCTATTTTTTAAACCGGTTTTATTTGTCGGTAAAAGGAGCTTGATTAGCAAGGATGATTCATCAATATCAACTTAACGGATACAACATCGTGCTTGATACCTACAGTGGGTCGGTACACGTTGTTGATGATCTGGCATACAAAATCATTGAGCTTTATGAGCATACATCTCCGGAGGAAATCCTGACACTCATGCTGGAGCAGCATGAACACGATTCGGGTATTACCGAGAGAGACATTCGAGAAACCATCGCGGCCATTGAGGAGCTTAAAGATACTGGACAGCTCTTTACCAAGGATGAGTATGAAGACCTTTCCATTAATTTAAAAAATCGAAAAACTTATGTAAAAGCACTATGCCTCAATGTCGCGCACACCTGCAATCTATCATGCGACTATTGCTTCGCTAGTCAGGGAAAATACAACGGCGATCGGGCCATCATGAGCTATGAGGTTGGACAAAGGGCTATCGATTACCTGCTGGAAAATTCAGGACATCACCGGAATCTTGACATTGACTTCTTCGGCGGCGAACCGCTTATGGCCTGGAAAGTCGTCAAGCAGATTGTAGCTTATGCCAGAAGCAAAGAACAAGAATATAAGAAGAAGTTCCGCTTTACCTTCACGACGAACGGTATGCTGCTGAACGACGAGGTCACCGAATTTTTAAATAAGGAAATGTACAACGTCGTACTCAGTCTGGATGGAAGAAAAGAGGTTCATGACCGGCTCCGCACAACCGTTAACGGAAAAGGAAGCTATGACCATATTGTCCCGAAGTTCCAGGAGTTCGTCCAAAAACGCGGAGACCAAGAATACTATGTACGAGGAACCTACACTCGTAATAATGTCGATTTCACCAATGATATATTCCATATCGCAGACCTTGGTTTTGATAAACTTTCGATGGAACCGGTCATCTGTGATCCGCGGGAGCCCTATGCACTTACCGAGGAGGACCTCCCGGAAATTTACAAACAGTACGAAATTCTCGCCACAGAAATGATTGAGCGCGGTGAACAAGGTAACGGGTTTACCTTTTATCATTACATGCTTGACCTCTCGGAAGGCCCTTGCATCCAGAAAAGAATCTCTGGCTGTGGTTCAGGAACTGAATATCTCGCTGTCACTCCTTGGGGTGAACTTTTCCCTTGCCACCAGTTCGTCGGTGATGAAGCGTACAGCATGGGGAACGTCTGGGATGGTATCACACGACCAGAACTACAATGCCAATTCAAAGAGAGCAACTGCTACTCGAAGCCGGAATGCAAGGATTGCTGGGCCAAACTCTACTGCAGCGGGGGCTGTCCTGCCAATGCCCTGCACGCGACGGGTTCCATCAACGGCATCTACGACTTTAGTTGTGATGTTTTCCGCAAGAGGGTTGAATGTTCCATGATGGTGAAGGTTGCCGAGTCGATTAGAGAAATGGAAAGAGACGCATAACTATTGTGCGGAATGAAGGCTTCGATTACAGCAGCTGAACGCGGAGATGAGGTTAATATGAACCGTTCTCCCATTCATTGTTGGAATGCTTATAACCATTCCAATCATTTTGTTCGTGCCGACTTATTATCGCTATCTTGCATTTCACTCTAAAACTAAAGTAATAGCGTTGCACGTATGACTAAACTCATACTACAAATTCATAAAATCGGGGAACGGCTGATGGATTGGGCCTTTCCCCATTCTCCATTCATCCATTCCCCGATTTCATCACGGCATTATACTACCTGCGGTGGGTTTCCAATTGTTTACGATAATTCTACCGCTTGGCCCCCATCAATTGAGGTCTTAAATCCGTAAAGCCCTCACCCGGCTTACGCAGAGCTTCCAATACAACCTGCGCGTTATACCCGTCATAGAAATCATAGATAAGACCTGGCTCTCCGTTCAAAATCTGAATGATTTGCTTCAGGATCGGCTGCGGGCTAACGACGTCGTCCACAGGTACAGGCTGAAGATGGGCATCCTTGCCGCTTCTGAACAGGCTGCGCCAGTTTTCCAACGCCATGGTTCCTTCCTCACCATGGACCACCAGGGAGACACGTTCCTCCCCTTCCCGTTGATCGGTTCCAGACAGGTGAATCTCGATATCATTATGTAATCGCAAAACGGCTCGGACACGGCTTTCGGACTGATTCGAATCCGGCGGAAACTCGATCTCGCTCTTCACATGCGTAATCGGACCGAACACCTGCTGGATCATTTGGATCCAGTGAATGCCGACTTCCAAGAGATATCCGCCCTGCTGTCTTGAGGTGATCCATGGATTCTGCTGCCAGGACCTCGGCCACTGCGGAAACTCCAGGTATAGATCCATCTTAAGGATCTGGCCGATCGCCTGCTCTTCAAGTAATCCCTTCAGCTTCAGGACGGCCGGGTCGAGCGGAAGCGAGAAATGAACGGCATGGAGCACATTGGCCTTCTCTGCCAGCTCCACCAGACTCCGGGCTTCGGTCAAGCTGTTGGCAAGCGGCTTCTCGCAGAAGACGTGAATGCCTTTCTCAAATGCGATCTGGGCCACGTCATAATGCAGGGACGGCGGAACCGCGATATACACCAGGTCAAGCGCAACCTCGTTCAGCAGCTGGCGGTAGTCGGTGTACAGCCGGGGACTAATTCCTGTTGCTGCGACTTCCCTGTACAAACTGGACTCATCACTGTCGCAAAGTGCAACTAATTCGATCTTCTCACCATATTGGGGCAGTAATCGGTGAATCATAATCCGGCCCATGTGACCTAAGCCGATGACGGCCATCTTCTGTTTATTCATCCTGTTCTCCTATTCCATTGATGATTGAATTTACCATTGAATGCCACGTCCCTATTATAGATCAGGCGCTGCTGCCAGTACACTCAGATATGTAGAAAAAGGCGCTGCCATCAAGCAGAGCCCCTGTTAACGACCTGAATCAATTTATGACGTTTGTTACACGTACAAAAATCACGGATTAGTACTTATTATTGATAAATCTCCAATTTATAAAAGAAGTATCATAGTATAATAGTAAAATTAGTAAATAAGTATTTAGGAGGATTTTATGCAAATTGAATTTAATGTATCTGGAGTCACCTTTGAGGATCGTCCAAATATTATTAGAAGATATGCTACTGATGGAGATACAATTTATTTAGTTCGAGAGCCAAACAATGAGTATGATTCAAATGCTATTAAGGTATTCCTATCTAATAGGAAATCTATTGGGTATGTCCCAAAGGAATTCACACCATTACTAGCGAAGTATCTCGATAGTGGTGGAAGTATTTTTGCAAAAGTAAAATCTGTTAATAATAGAGGGGAAGATTTACAAAGTGTAACAATTTCGATTAGCACGCAGAATAAGGCTGGCTATGTTATGGGAGATATTAAAGGTTTTATTTATGATGAGGATTCGCCTGAGGAATCTACACATGACATTGAATGTTTTGGAATTATTCAATATAAAGATGGTTTAGGAACAGATCTTAATAAGCCTATAGTACATTTAGTAGCTTGTTATGAACTTACCAATTTTCATGTTGATGATATCAAGGAAAGAAATCCGTTATCTGAGAGGGAAATATATTTAGTTAAGGCATTTGAGCAAGTAACTCCTAATAATGCTTTGAGTGATATAGGTTACGTAATGAGAGAATATAGTAAATATGTATCTCGCGATAGCGATGATCGTTATCAATTTAAATCATTAAGGAAAGATGTTGTTGTTCAAGAACAATACCATACGGTCTATATTACAAGTGAAGACTCACTTAATGATTTAAGTAAAAAACGACAGGCACTTGAAACTAACTATTTTGATACCTTAAGAAAAGAATTAAATAACATTGAAACACAGAAAATAAAATATACGACTATTCCCTTTGAAGAAAATAGCTATATTTTTGAACGCATTAATGAAAAATACATAGGTGAAAAAAGATACTCAATTTTGACAATTAATTATCATCTCCAAATCAAATCGAATTTAGAGATGAATATAAGAGAGCAAGCTGACTTTTTCAATAAATTAGAACGAATAAAAATGGGTTCAAGTCGTCTTTTAAATGAGCAATTAGTTCTTATATAGATTTAGGATCTGAATGGGTAATCGACTTTTGATTTATGTGGGAGTATCAGGATAATAAATCCTAGTACTCCCATTTTTGTCTCTTCACCTTAAAAGTTTTATTCTACACTTTTTAATGATTCAATCATATTGATTTGAGACACTTTTCTCCGAAGTAATAAGTTAGAGAGAATGGTGAGTAAGAATGCAAACATAACAGATACCAGCATTATAAAAATACTTAATTTATCTGGGATTTGTTGATGGGTACTAGACAGTGCCTTTACAATAATTGTATAAAAATAGCCACTTATCGGTAAAGCTACAATTACCGCAAAGGTGGTTAGTATGATGTTTTCAAAAAAGATAAGTCTGTTTATTTTATTTTTTTGATAGCCTAATACCTTAAGCGTTGCAAGCTCACGATTCCTTTCATAAATGTTTATGGAAGATATCGTATATATGGCGCCAAAGGAGAGTATGACGGCACAAATGATAAACATGATAAATATAAAACTGTTTTGTTTCAAAATATATTGAGCTGATTTCTTTAGATCATTCTTATCTGCAATTGTATCTACACGAGGATCTTGTTCAAAAAAGTTACGGACGCTTATAAGATCGGTTGAGCTATTGGCTTCAACTAACAGCGAGGTTGGAGTATAGTCTATGCCAAAGCTCTTTAAATAGTCTGGTGTGCTATAAAACGAGGGATTCGAATACTGTGTAGATATTTGTAAAACCTTCATATCCACAGATTTATTTTTAAGCTCTGGTGCTGTGAACTTTATTGGGATGGTATCCCCTTCTACAATATGATATTTGTCGGCGTAAGACTTGGGTACCAGCACACCATTATTTTCTAAAGATATCTGATTGTCATTTTCGTCAAAGAAATGAATGAGATTGTTTTCTTTTTCAGTCACAACTAAAGTGGCATTTTCTTTATCACCGCCTTTGATGAATTCAACAGGAAAGGTGGATGTAAAATAACTATTTTTAATATCGGAGGGTAGTTGTAGCGTATCAGAAGATGTTCCGATCTTATAATCTACTCGTATATCGTAGGTATAAACATCCTCGATTTGGTTCGCTATTTTTAGCAAGGCCGATTGCGTGCCCAAAGCAGTTATCAATAACACTGTGCTTACAACAACGCCAATGGAGCTCACTAAAGCTTTTTATTTATTTAAAAATATATTTCTCAAAATGAGCTTGTAACTGTAGGAAATATGATTCCAAATACCCGGAACTCTTTCTATAAGCAGCTTTTTCATCTTCTTTGGCGGTTTAGGACGCATCGCCTGAGCCGCACGTTCTTTTAATATCGTTCTGCCGCTTAAGTATACGGACAGGATCCCAAAAGCGCTGGAAAAGATGATGGACGGTATAATCGAAAACCAAGAAAGTGAAAATGTAATGTCAGGCAGAGTGTAGGACTTTGCACTCGATGCAGTTACTAGTGGAATGAATACAGTAGCGGCAATGGCACAACCTATGATTGAGCCTACTATACCTACCAGTACAGGGTATCCCATGTAATGAAGCATGATGTTTCGGTTCTTTACACCCAAAGCCTTCATGATACCTACTTGATTTCGTTCAGAATCGATTGTCCTCGACATGGTAAGAAACAGGATAATTGCGGAGATCAAAAAGAGAACTAAAGGTATAACCTTACTCATCATACTATTGTTATATATCGTTTGTTTTATTTGAGAATAACCGTAAGTCCGTTCCTTACTTGCTTGGTCTAAATAAGGAAGATGTTTGGATTGTCCTTCAATTGATTTGCCTAATTGGTCAATATCGTAACCTTCTTGAGCATCAATCATGATTTCATTATAGTAAAAGCCGTCCCGGATTTCAGGTATTGTCTCTTCGGCAATATAAGCGATTCCGTGAGTCTTATGGTCTTGCGTGGGGTTCTTTTTTATATATTCCACATTCTCGCCCAAGCCGCTAATGGTAAACGTAACATCTCTTCCATTCGTATTTATACGGATTTGATCGCCGACCTGATAATGATGTTCTTTGGCATAATGGGAATCTAATAAGACCTCATTCTTTTTTGACGGAATACTGCCCTCAATCATAGTAGGCGTATTGATTTCATTGTTTACAGGAATCGAATGGATTTTTAATGAAGCTTTATAACCTTCAAAGGTTTGCGTCGCATCAAAGGTATAACGTCCTTCTATTTTGTTGATGCCTTCAATTACATTTAAACCAGCCACATCGTCTTTGGAAATTTGACCGTAATATACATTTAAGTCGCTTAAATGATGTTCTTTAAAGTAAGCCTCCGTATAAGCACGATGCTTATTGCTATAACTATTCAGCCCCGCATAGAAAAAAGCGCCCACTGCGACAACCAAAGCCAAGGCTATAAATTGAACGATCGATTGTTTTACATTCCTTAATAACTTCGAAAATAATTTCATAATTACCACTCAATCCCTTCAACGCTTTGTTTCTCATCATTAATCGTAACGCTCTCGATCATTCCGCTTTTAACCTTAATAATCTTATCCGCCATAGGAGCAATTGCGGAATTATGGGTGACCAAAACGACACACTTGTTCGTTTCCCTGTTCAAATCTTGAAGAAGCTTTAAGACCGACTTGCCTGTCACATAATCCAAAGCTCCGGTTGGTTCATCACAAAGTAAAAGTAAAGGATTTTTTGCAACAGCTCTGGCAATTGCAACTCTTTGTTGTTCTCCTCCAGAGAGCTGGGAAGGGAAGTTTTTCATACGCTCCTTTAATCCAACCTTATATAAAATATCTTTAGCATCCAGATGGTTTTTACATACTTCAGTGGCAAATTCAACATTCTCTAGAGCGTTCAAATTCGGAATTAAGTTATAGAATTGGAATACAAATCCAACTTTCTCACCGCGATAGACTGTTAATTTTTTTTCGCTCAATCTTGTTATTTCTTGATCGCCAACTAACACTTGACCTGAGGTAGGCGTATCCATACCGCCAAGTATATTCAAAATCGTACTTTTACCGGCGCCGCTTGCTCCCAAAATAACGACGAATTCTCCCTCCGATATGGAAAAATCCACACCATTAAGGGCCTTGATTGACACTTCTCCTACATTGTATTCTTTCGTTACTCCTTTGAATTCGATAAGCTTTTTCACTTATTACATCTCCTCGTATCGTATTTTTAAAGCTTGGTTTGACGCGATTCCCAGTTTCTCAAAGAGATGGAAATAATCAAATTGAATTTCTTTCTATATAAGTTGAACTAAAGATTCGTAGCCTGAGCATCACTACGAATGCGGATTATTCTTACGATCGCTCTTGCCCCCAGATTTCTTTCATGTCTTTATATAACGTTGAAATCTGGGGACAGCTTATGCTTCCGATGTGAGCTTTCCTTTGGAAAGCTTTTAGGCGCACGCTGCGCTTCTCCAGAATAATTCCGCCTTCTTCGTTGAAGTATCCCTTTCTTTAGTTCAATCTATATAGCATCTTGGACCTGTCCGTAGGTGATTCCGACTGGCACCCAGGTCTTAGATCACTAGTAATCGACCTCCTCACGCTCTGATTCCATAATATACCAAGCAAGAGAAGTTGCTTCCTGCAGTAGATGTATTTTGGCTTCGGTCTCCAGACGGAGTTTGATCTCGCCGCCGCTTCAGCACTGAACCGCCTCTAATTACGATTGTTAATTCGACTTGCTAGCAAAAAAAACGGAGCAACCTCTAAAAAAGGCTACTCCGATAGACTCATTACTAATTTACTTAAGTATGACGGGTCAATACATTTTCCTTCAGTGAATTTTCTTCCCTCCCGCTCTCTATCGCCCAGTGAACTGGTTTAGGATAGGTCAGTTTTTACAAACAGGGATTAAAAAAGACTTCAGGTGTGTTCAAATCCTTCAATCGCGGTAATTAAAGCACGCAATTTCTCTTTATCCAAATAACAGTTATTACCCCTGCCTTATGCGATTAACATTCCGATTCATCAGATGCCGAACGACCTGGCTATAGATCGTTTTCCTGAGCGGGCTGAGCCCTTGCTGATGAACGGAGAAGAATGCATCGGGACTGTCGTAAATCCCAAAATCCCGAACGATTCCTTCCTTTTGGACGTAGGTATCGTTTTCATTCCAATAAATTTCCGGGTTTTGAAAATTATCTGTAGCAACGCCGTAACCACAAAATGAACCCGTACACTGTCCGAATTTTTGCTGAAGCTTGGTCAAGTAGGGAATATCCAGTATAAACCCTTCGATATTCAACCACTTGCCTTCATAAAGCACTTCAACCCAGCTGTGAACGATCTCCCGGGGCGACAGTTGGTAATACCACCCTTTCATCGCTCCCTTTTGCAGCTTTTTATCAATGGCAAATCCATGCATACGGCAAGGCACTCCCACGGCCCTTAACAACCCCATAAAAAGCACACCCTTTGTATTACACTGACCATAGCCATTCTGCAATACTTCCGATGCCGGAATATCATCCGCCCTGTTATAGCCGAACAGGATTTCGTCACGGACGTAGTTATAAATGCCAAGAATTTGTTCCTTCCTGGGCATACGATCCCACTTGCGACTGTGAATGACTTGCCGGATCAGTGGATGAGAATAGTTCAGCAATTCCGTTTCCTTCAAGTATGCTCTCATTGGAAACACCTCCTGCACCAATTGTACGGTTAATGCAGGCAGGAAACTTTTAAAAATACGCTATCTTTGCGAATATCCTTCGCCGTCATTCCTAGCAGCCGCTTGCTCGTGGCGGCTAAATGCGACGGACTGTCAAATCCCGCCGCCATAGCCGCATCCGTAATGCTGAGCCCTTTAAAAATAAAATAAGTTGCCTTCTGAAGCTTGTGCAACAGCATGTATCCGCTAAGCGATATGCCTGTATTTTCTTTAAAGAGATGCGACAATCTGCTGTTGGACAAACCCATTTGCCTGGCGTATAGACTTACGGAGTGCTCGGAGTCAGTGCAATCTTTTATAAGCTGTATAAACTCTCTTATTCTCGGATCGACAATAGCTGTATTTACATGCTCCACGCCCAATAGCTTCATGAGTTGTCCCAGAAAAGAAAGATAGCTGTCCGTATCCTTAACGCCAGGATACTCTTTTTGCACAAATTCGCGAATGTTCTTCATCATCCCAGTAGGAAATACATGATATTTCCGCCCCTCTATATATCGCTTAAAGCTTGCCGCCATCTCAGAGGTGCTGTCCATCAGAAGAAGAATCAAAGGGTGTCCCGCTCCTTTTAGCCGATGAACCACGTTGGAATTGATAATGATGCCGGAGCAACTCAAGCTTTGTCCCTTTACATCAATTTCAAATTCGTCCTCCAAAGAAATGGTCAACTGTAAAAAAGAATGCCTATGTTCTTCCGCATCAATGGTATTGGATATCACCAGCAAGTGATGCTCCGCCCCATACAATATCATCATCCAATCACCCCATGCTCATCTCTTCATGGACTCGGCACAACTGTACATCCGCCCGATTCGAGAGCCATGTCATCGTTTTTTGAACATTTTATCAATGCTTTTTTGTTCCTTATTAACTGCTTTTTTATAAAAACGAATACCCTTCCTATCCCCAACAGCTTTGCTGCAGGCAAACGCCTTTTCTAAAACGTTTAAATAAAAATGATTTGTTTTTCTTAGCATCCAATCACCATTCCGGTAGCATAACTGTGCACTAATGATATCCTTTTCTTTATAAAAACCAAGACAGATATCAAACCAGGATTCACTCATAGATCTGCCTAATCCGGTGTATTGCCAACTATCAAATTGCGTAAGAAGTCGTTCCCACGATTGTGCTGATTCAAAAGCTTTTATGTAGTCGTTATTCAAAATATGCAGTTCCGTTATATCTAAGATGGATGATACCTTATCCCGAGCGTCAGTAGTCAACTCTAATTCCTTCTGTTTATAAAAAATGGCCTTTTCATATTTCTTCAATTCTTTAGCTCTATAATATAATGCCTTCAGGTCAGGTTCGGCTTGCTTTTCCAGGAGATCAAAAAGTTTCTCAGCCTCTTCGAGGTCGTCAAAATCTATAGCCATTGCTAATAAACTCTCAGTTGTCTCTTTTTCCATGCTATCGGGAAACCATAAGGTCATTCTATGAAAGAAATCTTCTATATCTTGCTCTGATAAAAGTGAATTCAATTGGTCCTTATGTTCGAACAGATATTTATTGGATTCGGTAAGTTCAAACCCCTCAAGGTACTTGCAAGTCAGTTCAACTCCGGCAGAAAAAATAAATTCATTAAAATACCCACAATATGTATCAAAATTTGCGCATTTGGCTTTCTCAAAAAGCCATATATTTTCCGGCCTGCGGAACTTTGCTAACAAATAAGAAATAAGAGTTAAAGAGTCCCCACAACCTTGGTAAGGATCATGAATCCTGCTCTCAACCTCATTCTCCATTAAAAATTTGATTAAATCGTAATCCTCAGGCTTCCAATCATATTGAATCGCAACTGCTGCTGCATGCCGTTTGACATAGTTTATGTCTGGAGCTTGATATTCAAACTCTGTCCATAAGTCTCTGGAGTTTCTGATCTGTTCGATATTTTGTCTGACTTCTTTAGCATCCATAATTCAACCCCCTATGCATAAACGTGAATTCTGTATTTCATTTTTTTCCTCGCCATCACCAGAATCATTATATCAATGAACAAATCGATATAGAGAGAAAACAATCAATATGTCCTCGATATCTGCTATAACGATTTGTTTCGTTAGCAATCGTCCACATTACAAAAAGTAACACAGCCTAATCCGACTGCGTTACTTTTTGCATGCTACGTAATTCCACATCTTTTACAGACATTTAACATCTACATAGGTACAATAACAAAAGAGGGGTTCTCACCCCTCTTAATTTATATTATCCTCATGTCCGCGGTCGGTTTCCGATTGTTCACGAGAATTCTACTGCTTAGCCCCCATCAATTGAGGTCTTAAATCCGTAAAGCCCTCACCCGGCTTACGCAGAGCTTCCAATACAACTTGTGCGTTATACCCGTCATAGAAATTATAGATGAGACCAGGCTCTCCGTTCAAAATCTGAATGATTTGCTTCAGGATCGGCAGCGGACTAACGACGTCGTCCACAGGTACAGGCTGAAGATCGGCATCCTTGCCGCTTCTGAACAGGTTGCGCCAGTTTTCCAATGCCATGGTTCCTTCCTCACCTTGGACCACCAGGGAGACACGTTCTTCCCCTTCCCGTTGGTCGGTTCCAGACAGGTGAATCTCGATATCATTATGTAATCGCAAAACGGCCCGGACACGGCTTTCGGACTGATTCGAATCCGGCGGAAACTCGATCTCGCTCTTCACATGTGTAATCGGACCAAACACCTGCTGGATCATTTGGATCCAGTGAATGCCAACTTCCAGCAGATATCCGCCCTGCTGTCTTGAGGTGATCCATGGATTCTGCTGCCAAGACCTCGGCCACTGCGGAAACTCCAGGTATAGATCCATCTTGAGGACCTGGCCGATCGCCTGCTCTTCAATTAATCCCTTCAGCTTCAGGACGGCCGGGTCGAGCGGAAGCGAGAAATGAACGGCATGGAGCACATCGGCCTTCTCTGCCAGCTCCACCAGGCTCCGGGCTTCGGTTAAGCTGTTAGCAAGCGGCTTCTCGCAGAAGACGTGGATGCCTTTCTCAAATGCGATCTGGGCAACGTCATAATGCAGGGACGGCGGAACCGCGATATACACCAGGTCAAGCGCAACCTCGTTCAGCAGCTGGCGGTAGTCGGTGTACAGACGGGGACTAATTCCTGCTGCTTCGACTTCCCTGTGCAAACTAGACTCATCACTGTCGCAAAGTGCGACTAATTCGATCTTCTCACCATATTGGGGCAGTAATCGGTGAATCATAATCCGGCCCATGTGACCTAAGCCGATGACGGCCATTTTCTGTTTGTTCATCCTGTTCTCCTATTCCATTGACGATTGAATTTTGCCATTGCATGCACGTCCCCTATTATAGATCAAGGTCCTACTGCCCGTACACTCAGATATGCGGAGAAGGGCACCAAAAAAGAGTGCCCGAATGGGCAGACTTTCCTTGCCATCATCGCGGGTCGATCCTCCGCTCCTGCACCACCTCGAACAACAGGTTAAGCCGTAATCTCTTGATACGCGCTTGTGGGAATATTCACTCCACACCCTTCAACGATTTCTTGAGATCATTTTGTCTGCGATGGTATCCACCTGCGGGGCCTGTTCAAAGAAGCTGCGAACGCCCGCCAGATCTGCAGCGCTATGGACGCTCACTAACAACGAGGAAGGATCGTAGTCTATACCCAGCTCTTCACATAGTTTGGTGTGCTGTAGAACGACGGATTCGAATACTGTGTGGATATATCCAGAACCTTCATATCTACAATTGTTTGGTTAAGCTCCGGTGCGGTAAATTGAATCTGGATCGTATCCCTATGCCTGATGGGATCATGCCGTCAACAACCAAAAAATGCGCAGCTCCGCATGAACGGAACTTGCGCATTTTTTATTTTAACCATTAGTACATTGCGGCCTTGGCGCGAAACTCCGCTTCGGATTCGTCCTCCTTTGGCACGCGCCTTTTGGCTCCGACGATCCAGCGCGAACCGGGCATACGGGACAACATGTAACTGATTCCAAGCGATGTCGTCACGGTCAGCATAAAGGTCAACAGCGTAAACTTCAAATGGCTTCCTCCAAGCTCCAAAGGACGGGTAAAATTCGCGATGATGTAAATAACCAGGGCATGTACGAGATATCCTCCGAATGAATACCTTCCGATCCATGAAAGCAGCCGCAAAAACATTTTATTTCGGCTCTTCATCATGGTCAAAAGACCGTATAACAGCAGCATTTGCGCTATGATAATGATAAAGGTTGCTGGTTTGAGATACGTGGAAATATTCAGGTTCACGACCTCTCCCGAACCCCGCAGCACATCAGAGCCAAGCCGGATATACATGCCAAGAAAGACAAGTCCACTCCATGGCAATAGCTTTGTGCACCACGTCCGCCACTTCTCAACGTTTGCAGCACATACCGCACCAATCACAAAATAAAACCCGTACATAAGAAAGGAATAGCTGCGGTACTGCAGCAAATCGGACCAAGGTCTCCCGAGCGCTTCTGCCCAGGGGCCCATCTGATAATATGATAGATACAACAATCCGTAATAAAATAAGCCTGTACAAGTTATGATCGCGAAAATGCTTCGGCTGCGAGTCTGTTCACTCAAAGAGTGAAGCTTGCCGCGAACGCCCCGGTAAACCGCTGCCATAATGGGAAAGAAAATATAAAACTGCATGATCATATTAATAAACCAGAGCTGATAGCCGTTTTGCGGGATGACCAGCTCTTTCAGCAAGCTTCCCCAATCCTGTCCACCCTTCTGCCAAAACGAAGGCGAAAATATGTGAACATACAACCAGTAAATCAAGGTCCAGCAAAGGAAAGGAACATAGACGTCCCCAAGCCTCTTCCAGATAAATTTGAAATAACTCATTTTCTTGCCATACTCGCCATAATTGTAAAACAACAAAACTGCAGACAAAAACACAAATGTTGGGGTTCCAAAACGGGTCAAATGGTATACCATTGTCAGCATAATGGAGTCGGGTTGTTCAATATCGGCTCTGTAAATGTACTCGGCGATCGAGTGCTGCATAACGATAGCCAGAAACGCAAGCGCTCGCAACTGAGTCCATTCCTCGATGCGCGGTTTGCTCATGAATGCATCCTCCTTCATTAGCAGTTATGCGTAAGTATACCCTTCGAATATTAAATGAACCTTAAATAACAGTTAGCGATTTGTCAGCAAAAAAGAAGACTGGCTTCGGCAGCACGGCCGGAACGGTTTATTTCGGAACAACGGCTGTAAGCGGCGCCAACATCGCGTCGTGGGAGGATACGGAAATCAAGGCGATCGTGCCTAACGTTGCGGCAGGCCGATACGGCGTCAAGATACGTACGTCCGGGGCATCGCCGGGGACGTGTGGTTCGGCGCGAAGTAGATGACGACTTGATTTCATAAGTACCCTCCATTATCGTACAGTTTGATATCAAGCTTTCGTACAGGCATGTACGAATCAAAAATGATAGCGTTTTTGAAAAAACAGCCTTTTCGGCCTTCTCTTGCTTCGCACCTCCTCTTCCAAGCTTAAGAAAACACAAACAACCCCGGCTTCTCCAAGGGAGCTACCGGGGTTGTTTTAAACCGAAGCTGTTCGCCGCCAGAGAGCTGGGAAGGGAAGTTTTTCATGCGATTCGCTAGTCCAACAAAATATCTCTGGCGTCCAGATGGTCCTTACATACCTTTGTCGCAAATTCCACGTTCTCCAGCGCATTCAAATTCGGCGAATCGTCACTTCACCGATTTGATATGCCTTGGTTACGTTTCTGAATTCGATTAACGTTGTCACTTCTTACATCTCCTCGTATTGAAATTTTCTGAAATGGGTTGCCCGCCATTCCCAACCTCTTGTTAAGAACTACTGCAGCTCGCTAACCGCTAGTTATACTCCATGTATCCATCATATCCCACCTCATGGATGTGGCTTCCTGCAGCCAATGTATTTGCGTATCGGTCTTCAGAAGGAGTTATCGTCTTTGTCGCCGCTTCTCCCGCAGCATACTTAACACAAAAAGAGCCATATAGGTGAACAACACCTACATGACTCTTATGCTTCCCATCCGAAATTGCAACACAAGCCTCTTCTACTCATGTTAAACCTAGCTTTTCTCCAGGCTTCCAACTCAACAATATCGCCTGCTAATACGCTAAATCTTGTACGATGAACGAGTCTATAACGTCTCTGTACTAAGCGTAAAGCCTTCGATGACGGCATCCTCGTCGACTTCAATCATGATGCAGCGTTTACCTTGGAAATTCACCTGTTTTACATACCTTAAATCCTGCGGGCTAACCGAAATCGTAGCTACCTTGGTTTCGATCTTAATGGATTTGGAAGTAAACTTCGGCATGACGCTGGTTGCTTTCATTTCATAGTTCTTGTTGTCCACAATTGTTTCGAATGCCCGCTCCACCTTCTCGGTCGTCACGTCCTCTACGCCGCTTGCGTTCAGTACGCGCTCCAGATCTTTATAATCCAGCTTCGGAGGTTCTTCCTCCTTCGTCTCTTCGTTAATTTCGATCACCCGGTTGATTTCCTCGTACACCTGTGCAATGGTGGCTGAATCGAGCTGTTCGCCGGCCACTTCCTTGACGATATCTTCGAAGATCGCTCGCTCTTCAAGTGCCGTCACGGATCTTTCTCCGTTCAAGACCTGTTCGACAAAATGCGGATCCGGAAAATTCGATTTTCCCGTACAATACAAAATACGATTCACATCGGAATAATTGTCCGTCACGCTAGGGTACAGGAATCCTTGCTCCGGCGTACTTAACTTGATAATCGGATCTACAATGACATTGTACTTGAACTCCCTCTCCACATAATCGAACAAGAGAGTCTTCCGTTGTTTCTCCGTAGAATTCACACTGCATAAAATGAACGGATGGGCGAACACCTCGTTCTTCTCGCTCTCTTCCGCTTCATCGTTTCTCGCCTTGGTCGGCAAATAATACTGTCCCCGAACGAACGTGACCACCATATCCCGCTCATATTTGGCATCCGTCAGCATTCTCTCCACAAGCATCAGCATCAAGTCCTGCCATTCTTCCGGATCACCCGACACGAGAGCTTGGTGAAGCAGTACCTGCGCCGGTTCCTCCGCTGCTTCCTGAAACCTCAATTCGAACAATTTTTGATCCAGTTCGCCGGTCAGCAGTTTTTTGAAATTACCCATGTATAACTCTTGCTTCTCCCGATCCACCAGTTCGAACGGCAGGCGCTCCCAGTGATAGATTTCATTCGTTTCCTTCGTAATATAGACATTGAGAATATCGTAAATATTCAGTAAATCGTGATCCAGCTTAAATTGCTTGCGTATATTGGCGACTTCTTTTTTGTTCATGATTCGTCAGACAACTCCTCAAGTAAATTGGCTCTATCAGTATAAACGAAATAAAAACCCTTCGCTAGCAGGCACAACTTATACATCGTATATAGAAAAATTCAGCCTTACAGTGTACACTGTTGTAGTTTAGTAGGACCTAAATACTACTTGAATTATCATGCAAGCGTCTGATCCAGCAAAAAAATTTAGCGAGGCGTAGTTTCTTTTTTCTGAGCCTCAATTATTCGCACTAATTAAGTACAGTTTGAACATGGCTAAACATTAGAAGGAGCGAACCGGTTTGGAACCAAAATGTTTAAATCGCATTAAGAACACCATACATTATTTTAAAAACGATGTCCCTAAAGGCCGTAAACTGTTAGAAAATATTGACGATGTGGATGCAGAACAACTCTTAACCATTCTCAATAATGTATTTGATATGGAAGAAGAGGCTATAAAAGAAGAGAATTCCAAGAGTTTTGTGACAGATACATATGAAAATAATGTGATGCATTTTGCTAAAAAACTGATGATATCTATGATTTCATGTCACAATGAGCTTAAGGATGAGATAAACTATATCCGTTTGCTGCGTCAAAGGCATGTTGCTTATGGTTTTTACATTACTCTTGAGAATACGGGGAATACATCTGCGAAGGAGATTTTGAAGGATTTATCCATACAAAAATTACTCTATTCAGGTTTGGTTGATTTTTACAATAACTTCTATGGGAGCTTCACCGACAATCAGATAGCGATCGAGTTACTCTGCAAATATTACCCTACTGATAATAGCTTATTAGAAAATAAGGATGATATCGTCAATGCGCTCTTTCGACATATTACCAATGCCGGAACGCCAAGCGATTTCGGTTATGCATTTGAAGGTATTCAATTAATTCGTGAGAATATAGGCCGCTTGCCTTTAGAAATTATCGACCAATTGCTGCAAAAGTATCAACTCTATAAAATTATTAACGAAAAAGTGTATCGACATCAAGTTTTCACGATTATTGACAATGCTTCTATAACAAATGAAGAAGAGAGACAAACGTATAAATTCAGTTATTTGGACAGTCTACTTTTAGCAAATTCCATGAATTACGGTCTATATCAAACCTATGCAAACCAGAAAGATCTTATACGGAACTATCTCCATCTTGAGGACAATCTGGCAGTAGATAAGATTGGACTGATTATTAACGATCATCCAGAACATGTTTATGCTTATTGGACAAATGAATGTTCTACGGATCGACAATTTATTGTAGCTGAAGAAGTAGTCATGAACATGCGTCTGAACATTGCCGAAAAGAAGATTTCAATAAGTTATGTGAATAATCCAGGCACTGAGATCAATTTTAAATTCGTTTACGGCGATTGGATGTTAGATAACTATCGCTCAAGAGAAACAGAGCAAAAAATGCTGGATTTTGTTAACGAAAACAACAGTAAGAAAACGAAATATACATATAAGCCATTGACGTTTTCTCTTCTCTATCTTAATCGTTACAGAGGAATGAATGAACAGGTGCTAGATTTTGATCATCAATTCACCTTTGACAAAAATACCAATGAACTAAAAGTCAAATCGGAATCACCTGATATTTCACATTTTTATGGAAAAAGGATTCACTCACTATCATGTATCGTGGGTAAGAACGGAACCGGGAAGACCAGTACGGTAGATTTTTTAAGAGGCACTTTCTTCCGGCTCATTCATTTGATTACTGACAATCTGATCCCCTGTAAGGAGGGGCGTGTCAGCCAATCCGATTATGAAGCCTATAATATTGTGGACAAAGGCAGTGAATTTTTTGTGGTGTTCCACTTAGGAAGTCAGCCTTATTATTTGACAAATATTAATGACGTATCGACTGCTACAGCGAAAGCTTTTGATAACAAAGCTTATGCAAGCGCCCATGAATTGAGCAAAGTCGTATATTTCTCAAATATGCTCAGCGTTAATCAAGATAGCCTTTTTAGTATCGAGGAACTGGCATCAAGACCCAATAAAAGTAAAGAAGAGAATATAGCCAAGTCTCTAGGCAATTTTAAGCAAGCCGATTATTCAGAAGCTTCAAGTTTTATTGAAAAACGAAAAGCTATAGAGATGACAAGAGACAAGAATAGAGACGAGAATTCAAATAAAACAGTCAATAAGGATTTATGTTACCAACTGGCGCTTTTAGACCATTTAGCAAAAGAAAAAATGAGAATGTATTTCGATATTCCGGAAGATAGGCAATTTCTTGTGAAAAGCAAATTGTCTGATCCGCACGATAGAATACTTCTGGGGACTGATTTTAACGAGAATCTTATAGCTTTAAAGCCGTTTCTTACAGCACCTGATGCCAAACTGGAATACTTCTCCTCGGGGCAGCATGCTAAGTTTTCTTTTCTAGCTAAGCTTTATTGGTTTTTGGAAGGTCATCAGAAATACTCAGAACGTCTGGAACCTCTAATTGGAGCTAATGTATTCAGCAGTGATGAGGTACTACAAGAAGAAGAAACCGCGCTTTTGTTCATTGATGAGGGAGAACTCTATTACCATCCTGAATGGCAACGTAAATATATTAAAATGCTCATTGATTTTGTACATGGCACCACTTCAGGTTCTAAAATTCAAGTGGTTATTACGACAAATTCGCCGTTTATTATTTCTGATATTCTGAGCGAGGATATCACTTATCTTTCTAAGGATGATAGGGATTTTGAGCAAACCTTTGGCCAAAATATACACAAACTCCTCAAAAAAAATTTTTTCATGGATTATACCATAGGCGAATATAGCCGAGAATTAATTGTGGATATTAGTAAATGGCTTAGTTCTACTGAAGATGATCATGTCAATATCGATGAAGTGTTGAGTCGTTATTATGAAACGCCTATAGCACCTGTGAATTATTTTGAAAAAGTACGCCATTTAATTCATAAAATCGGAGAACCTGTTTATAGAGACAAGTTGCTGGACACGCTTAACCAAAAATTGTTCCAAAACTCCAAATTAGAATTATTGTTAAAGCAAAGAGATGACCTTGACCGGAAGATCAAAAAGATGACATTGTTAAAAGAGGACGAGTGAAAATGATACAACTTGGATTGTATTCCGAAGAATTTGAAAATGAATATTGGAACGCCGTTAAAAAAAATATAGAACCTTCTGAGCAACAGGAACTCTTGGCTAGCTGTAAAAAATATTTACCGACTACTTTCTTTAAAGGCAGTGAAAATGAATTCAAATCCTTGATACTTGCACCTTTAGAAAAATTGAAAGCAGCAGAAGCGTTTGCTACCAATAAAAGGATCATATATATGAGGCAAGAATGTTTTTGCAATTCAAGCGAGGCAGACCTTCCTATGAAGCCATTGTACAAGGCTATCCATGACTCTTACCCACGAATTGCAGACTCGGAAAAAGAGAAAGCATCTTTACGTGTAAGAATAGTACGAAACGCTGGTCTCACCGTCTGTCCTTATTGCAATAGGGACTACATCAACTCTAGAGCAGAGAATGTCTCCGGCGCACAGTTAGATCACTTTTTTAGTAAATCATCATTCCCCTTATTCTCGATCTGTCTGTATAACCTCATTCCTGTCTGCGGCAATTGCAACCGAGTTAAGGGAAAAAAGTCATTGGCGTTTGCCTCTCCCTTTGATAGCTCTATTAATTGGTTTGAAGATATAACATTCTCTTATCAAGGAACTACTTCCAAAGACATGAGGATTTTGTTAGAGGCAAATGAGAGTATAAAACACAATATTGCAGGTATGAGAATTCGCGAGGCATATCAAATCCATAGCACTGAAGTGCTGGAGTTAATTGAAAAGCAGCAGATGTACAACGAAACGCAAAAGGATGAACTTCAAGAGGTGCTGGATAGAATTGAATTGACTGATTCAGAAATCAAAAAAATGATCTTTGGTCCTGAAATAACAAAAGAGAGTATGAAAACAAAACCACTTGGAAAGATGTTATACGATCTGCACAAGGAGTTAAAGATCTACCCATAACTACCGCGAGTAACCAACTCCCTTTCGATACTCCATGATATCCAATAGACAAAAGATGTCTCTCCTACAGTCTTAATCTCAGATCTGAGATCTCGCAATGAAATGGCGGTACAGACAAAATTCTGTACCGCCAATTTCAATTATGCTTCTTCTTTCTCTTTGATCGCTAATGACAGCTCTATTCAAGCACGGTCCAAATATCCAGTGCCGCCAGACGAATCGCCTCATGCTCATGATTCCGGTACGCTCTTAAACGGTCGGTACAAGCCTGGTTCCACAATAAAGATGTTCCCGCAACCTTCAGTAAAGAAAGACCGATATATTGGGCCGCTAACGGCTGTCGGTCTCTCAAATTGTCCACCAGTTCCAGAATACTCTCCGGTCTCCAATACGCCTGGCTGGCATTGGCTGCCCGAGCGATCTGTCTGTAGGCGTAATCCAACAGATGCGGATGCGTGTCCACCATTTGAATCACAGGGTCCAAATGCAGGGCAGCCTTATCCGCCTGGTTCCATTCAACAATCGCTAAATATAACTTGATCACGGCTGATCTCAGGGTTTCTTTGGATTTAAGAGCATCGATCATGCCCGTATATAAAGGAACGAGCACCCATCTTGCATTGGGAGGCAACGAGGTCAGCTTGTCAATCAATGCCACTAGACGCTGCCGCTCTGGAAGGTCTCTCTCCGGTGCAGCATTCCATTCGGCCTTCGTCTCCGTGTCGGCCAACTGTGTGCAAACGCCAATGACCCGATCATTCACCTTCCCGTCACGACTAGCCACAATGAGGGTATCCAACGCGGCCTTCCATCTGGCGTTATCCTCCAAATCAAGAATCACTCTGCTGGCGGAAGCCGCTACCTTCTCCTCACTTCCATTCACCCAAAGGCTCATAGCTTGGAAAGCCTCTCTTGCCACAACAGCATCGGCATGTCCTGCGATCTCGATAATCAATTGCAAATACCTTGGCCGAGCCTCCACGGGAAGTCCGCCAGAATACTGGTTAAGCAGGCTTCTTGCGATATCACGCTGCGGAGAAGCTGCCATGGCACTCATCATGGTCCAGCTGCGTTCATCATCGAGCCATTGTCTGGTAGCGTGACCTATGGCGATCATCACATCTTTGTGTACATTCGGTTTCTCGTATTCCCGGATGAGAAGCGTCATGCTCTCACTGCTTTTATGAGCTCCAAGCAGGCGGATGGCCTCTTTTCTAACCGTGATTTTCAATTTCTCCCGATTCAGCAGGTCCGACAGCATAGATGTCAACATCACCGGGCTCACCCTGCGCATGCATCTGGGGATCGAGTACATGGCGACCCGAGCACGGTCTCCATCCAGGTTGCCCAGCAATACAGGAAGTGCCTTCTCCGGCTCTTCCCATAACGAATATGCGTAGAGCGCTGCCTCGACGACATGCACTTCCTGATCCTGCAGCAGGACCTCCAGTTGATCGGAGCAATAATCCGGCATGACTGCCAAGCTCCGCATCGCCGCCGCACGTTCATGGAAACTCCGTTTGGCATCCAATGCCACCCGTTCCAGCAGGGAAGCTAATGCCTTTTGCTGGCGCGGCAGCCACCGATGAAACCCATTATAGGCGGGCACAACATAAATCGTTTTTCCCGATAAATGCTTGCCTTTGATGATTTTCCCCGAGATGAACGGGTCCAACCACTCCTGACGCTTCAGATGCAGATGCATAAATACGTCGTGGAATGAGATGAAGGATGGGTCTCTGTCCAGCAGTTCTCTAACCCTCGCATCCCGAGTTCCATACGGTGCCAGCCAATAATGGACCGCCTGCGGCGATACCGTTTTAGCCTTCAGCAGTTCCTCCAGCAGAAGCTGAAGCTTCGGCAATCGATCCACGGCTTTTCCGAACAAATCAGCCATACGCAGGACCACACTTACGTTTTCGCGCTTGTTCGCTTCTACACCAAAGGCATAAATCTCATCGAACAACGCTTCCAGTGCAGAACTTGGTATGCTATCCCAATCCATGGAGAACAACGCAAACTGACCATCCCGCATCGTCAATCTTCCAAACGTTCTCAAAGCGAACTTGAATAGATCGCCCTTCGGCTCCAATGCATGTTCACGCAGTATGGCAAAAGCCAGTTTCTCCGTGGCGGACCTTGTCCCGTACGAAGTGTCCCTGGCTTCAACCACGCTATCCACCAGCACAGTCAGATCATTCACATGCTCTTCCTTAAACATTGGAGCAGGACAGTTTGAGAGCTCGACCATAACTTGCCAGCGAACCGGATCCTGGTCGTTCTTGATTCGAGTCAGGAAGCGCAGCGTCTCATTCATTCCGCTTCGGGATAGCGCTGTACTCCGAACGAGGTGGGCGTAGGCCGCAGCACGCTCATCGCTATTAGACACCTGGACGGCTTGCTCCAGCTTCTCCCTGGCGTTAACAATTAAACGGCGCGCCGTCGTTTCGAGCATGTCATCCCGATGATCACGAATGTTGCGAAGTTCCAGCATGCGAGCAGCTTCCTTGTCACGCAGTCGATGCGGTAGTACATCCAGTAGCGGCATAGGGAAAATGCGTGTCTTCCGCTCGTCTTCCTTATAAGCGGCATCAAACACCGCTTCGCGACAAGACGGCGCAAGGGTATCCAGCACCTTGGCTAGATGCACAGGCTGATCTGCGAGCAATGTAGCCAGTGTGGTCCACTGCGCTGTGGTAAACCATTTTCTCTTCTTCAAAGCGCCTGCCGGAACGCCATGATTCAGAAGATATTCCCGTGTCTCCTCACGTGTCAGCAGTTCGAATACGTCTTCAGGGCTGGCCTGAATCAGAATGCCCAATTGCTGCTTGAGTACAGGATGAATCATATCCGTCGGCCCAAGCGTAAGCGCACATTCCAACACGATCGCCGGTCTTAAAACACTCAATACTTCAATCGCCGATGAGAGCGTCCACCATATATTGACCTTTTCCCGATGCGTTGCGTTCTGCAAAGCATTCTTGAAATACGCTGCAACAAGATCGGGATAGTACTTCGTTAGGAGCCGCCAATTGCGTAACGCATACCCCAGCTCAGGAAGCCTGCTGCGAACCGTCTCTTCGCTGCACACGGCCAATAATAAGGACGCTTCTTGTGCCCCCCACCGGTCAAGCACGAGCGGCAACAGCCGTTCCGCCCAATCCTGACGATATGTATTCAAGATGCTCCGCAGCAATTGTTGTCGGCAATGATACGACATCAGATCGATTTCGGACTCAACCGAAAAGTCCGGATCTGTAATCACTTCTGGCAGCAGTCCAGCCGCCCGCCCTCTGACCCCTGCCTTAGAATGCTTCAGGGCAAACAAAACCGCACGAGCATCATTCACTACGTCGGCACCAGTCAAAGCCAGATGCGCCTCATAGGCGGTGCCGCTTTCTAGCAAGGTTACGAGCAGCGCGGAATAATCCGCATCTCCTTTATGCTGGCGCCCCAGAAGCGCCATTCGCTTCATCCTGTCCGAATAACCCAGCGAGTCCAGCTCCATGAGCAATTGCTCTTTGTTCATCAGATCATTGTTATATGTCAACATTTCCTCTCCCCTCATGTTCTTATAATCGATCAAAATTTCTCCGTAACCGATTTACGCAAGCTCTTCTGGAAGTATATAACTTCTTCATAAGCGAAGGCTTCTCCTTTTCGATGCGACATTTCAAACCGACTTAGCCTATGGAATCGGCCTTTGCAGCCTACAATCCATATTCACGCCCTGATTCGGGGTTTCTTCTTTTGAACGGGGCCAAAACGCTGCATACAAAAAGAGATGCCTCTCGGGGTCCATAAGCGACCCTTTGAGTCATCCCTTTTAGCTCAAGATGATACATATCCGAATTTAGTTATTCCAGTATTGCTTGGCAATCTGTTGACCTTGATCGATTTTCGCCCATTGCTCGGCTTCGCTTAGCTCGTTACCGCCATCGCAGGATGCAAAGCCGCATTGATGCGAGAGCAGCAGACGATCCTTATCAATGATTTTGGATGCTTCGTCAAGCAGAAGGATTACGCGTGCTTCATCATCAAGCGTATTTGTTTTGGAAGACAGCAAGCCCAGAACAATCTCCGTTTCCGGTCTGTCCTTGAAAACCTCCAGTGCTTCAATCGAACCCGCACGATCATCATCCCATTCCAGGAAGAAGCGATCATATTTCAATTGCTTCAGGAACAAGTTGGCGATTTTCGCATAAGATCCACCGCCCATGTTGCGGGAATCATAGTTCCCCCGGCAGTTGTGTGTCCACATTTTCAAGCCGAGGCTATGACCGAAGTCGATCACTGTATTGTTAATATCAATAAATTCGGTGGCGAGACCCTGTACTTCCGCTTGATTAATATGCTCCCCTGTAAACGGAGAGTTCGGGTTGTCGTCTGCAAACAGCTCCCACAAGCAATCATCGAATTGCAGGATTTTGCCGCCTACCGCAGCAAATTCCTCCACGAATTCCTTATAGGCGCTCACAAGACCCGCTTTGAGCTCCTGTTTGTTCTGATAAACAGCATCCGTACCGCCAATGTTATCCGACCAGGAAAGTTCACCGAAAATATGGGAAGGAGACGGTACACAAAGTTTCGTTTGCTGGTCGCCAGCCGTTTCTTGCAGCTGTTTAAACAGCCCGATAAAATGATGATTCTTTCCGCTCAGTTTGCCAGTAATGCGCAATCCAATATCTTTGCGTGTTTCATATTTCGATGTTCCATCAACATCCCGGAAAAAGTAGCCATGCTCAGCGATATAACGCTCAACCCCGCCAAAGCCCCATACAAAATCCAGATGCCACATCGATTTGGAGAATTCGCCGTCCGTAATAACCGACAGGTTCTGCTCGATTTCCTTTTTCACGACCTGTTTGATCGCCTCTGTCTCGCACTCGGCATACCCTTCAAAATTCTCATAAAAAGGATACTGGATATCATCACGATGTTCAATTTGCGTTTTATATTTCAGCAGCTCTTCGGGCCGCAACAAACTTCCTACGATCTGGAACTTATCAGTCATGTAAATAACCCCCTCGTTGTATACGATGATCATATCACGTGGATAGGAGTTAGAATAAATACCAAAAAAATATAACTAGTTATAGCTAAAAGCTATAGCTAGAATGACTGCTGAGATTTTCCAAAAGAAAAAACACAGCCAAGTCCGCCATGTTTTCCAAAAATATTATTTGTTCTCCTGGAGCGCTGTTGTTTCTCCAGCCTGTCCATTTAATTTTCGTGTTCATCTACCTCATCATGATCCTTGCTTCCAAATTCATCGAGCAGTGCACGTACTTCACTTGTTGACTTTGCGTTCATTAAGCTATTTCTCAATTCACTTGCCCCTCGGAATCCACGGACATATATTTTGAAGAAGCGGGCAAGGGGTCTGAATGAACGTGGCTCCTGTGCTGAATATTGATCATGGAGATCCAGATGCAGCCGTAGCAGATCAAGCAATTCCTCACTGCTATGATCCTTCGGCTCCTTCTCAAACGCAAATGGATTATGAAAAATACCACGACCAATCATAATTCCATCTACACCGTATTGTTCGGCGAGCTGGAGGCCGGTCTGACGGTCAGGAATATCCCCGTTAATGGTTAGCAGTGTATCTGGTGCCACCTCATCACGAAGTTTCTTAATCTCCGGAATCAGTTCCCAATGAGCGTCTACTTTGCTCATTTCCTCTCTTGTCCGCAGATGAATGGACAGATTAACAATGTCTTGTTTCAAAATATGGGTTAACCAGTCGCGCCATTCGTCTACGCTACTAAAACCGAGCCTTGTTTTTACACTGACGGGCAGTCCCCCGGCTTTTGCGGCCTGGATAATATCCGCTGCAATTTCGGGACGGCAGATCAGGCCGCTCCCCTTCCCATTCTCTGCTACATTCGCTACAGGACAACCCATATTAATATCGATGCCTTTAAACCCTTCTTTCGCCATGCCGATACTCATTTGACGAAAGTATTCCGGCTTATCTCCCCAGATATGGGCTACAATGGGCTGTTCATCCTCTGTAAAAGTCAAACGTCCGCGCACACTATGGTTCCCCTCCGGGTGACAATAGCTCTCTGTATTCGCAAACTCCGTAAAAAACACATCCGGTCTGGCTGCTTCACTTACGACATGGCGAAACACCACATCCGTCACATCTTCCATGGGCGCCAGTACAAAAAAAGGTCGTGGTAAATCGCGCCAAAAATTATCCGTCATATCAAATACCCCTCTATAAATACCAGGAAAAATCTTTATCCGAAATGGTAAATACAACCTGTTCATGCTCTTGCTTTTTCTTCACTTATAGCATGTTTAAGCAACGTAAATCAAACGGCAGTATATGTTAATCGTAGCAGTGAAAGCTCTCCTAAAACGATGTGACCCGTCAATGCAAGTTCATTTTCACAACGTACTGCGCCGTAGTTCATAAAAATACTGCACAATTGGATGCTTTAACTTCATCTTCTCGGCCATGTTTAAAATTCGCTTTTTACCAACTCGTCTGTCCACCAAAGCTAAAATATTCAATAAGATATCATTACTCTCCAAGCTTTCATCTATAGAAATCGACAAAAACGTAGTAGCTACTAGGACAAAATTTGATTTACTTAATGCGGCCTGTGCTGACAAAAGCTCTTTTGCAAGTTCTGAAATTTTTCTGCTTCTCGCAATGACTTTAAGACGCTCCTCGGGAACGGTCCCCTTGGTATCCTTTCTGATCGCTTCAATTTCATCATTGTTGATAGGAATTTGGATATCCGGATCATTCTTAATTTCCTGCTCCGTCTGATACCATCTGATTGAGCCAGTTGTATCACTCATATTGAGTACGTTCTTTTTATCTACTGCAAGATAACAAATTCCGGATTTATCAGGTAGATAACGATAACTGGTTGCCCGGTATTCGACCCTTCCATTTAACGCAGGAGAGAGAAAGCTCTCCAGTTGTTGCTTTAATTTGCTCCAGGACATGTATCCTCCTATGTTCTCAAAGCCTGACTACCAGTATTTCGCGGCAGATTTATGGCAATGATACCTATAGTGCCAGACTAGTTTGATTTGGCCCTTGGTGAAGGTCTATCATACCATTAAAAAATCGAGCGATACAACTCGGAAGGATTGGATGCTACTCTACCCGATAAGTGAATCAGCACATCGTCCACGCGGTTCAGAAGCTTCTGAAGCTGCGAGGCATCCATATGTTGAAAAATTGAAGCATCATTGCAGCCGACCACAAAATTAAGGGTATGAATAAACATCACCTTATCCAAATCCGGGATGGAATTCTGTCCCGTTAGCTGGATGATATCCTGAAGCGAAAAGTAAGATGGAGAAAACATGCAATTATTCTCCTTCATATACAATGCCTTGAGCATGCATCCTAAAGCGCGTTCACTAAACAAGATACATACATGAGCAGAGATGGAATGCATCATCCGGGCTGCTGAGTTCATATAGATCTGTACGAAATGCTGCATCTTAATCATTGATTTGGAATGAATAGAGGATTCCTGAATTTTTAACAGCCTATCTTTGCTATCTCTGCATTCATCGATGGAGGTTAAACTATTCACATACGTCAGCTCCTATTCGGTTATTGGCGATACCCCAGCTGCGATTGAATTCCTTTATTGGTCTGTCCAAAATTGCAGGTGCATAAGAAGTAGTTCTAACTCAGTTCACCAAAAGAGTAAATATATAGCAATAAATACTCACTTAGGATGAATAAATAAATACAAACTACACACAATATTACCGTATAGTAGTAATTTATTCAAATAACTTATTATTTATGTGTTATTACAAATCAAAACATTCCCTACACTTCTATTAAAGAGAGGTGTAACGATGTCTGATGTCCTAAAATTAGTCGGAGCACGTATAAAGGATCTTCGTAAATTAAGAGGATTATCTCAAGAAGCATTAGCAGAAAAGGCTGGCTTCAATATAAGTTATATAGGATTTATTGAACGAGCCGAGCGTAATGTTTCCATGAAGAATCTGGCGAAGATTGCTAGTGCATTAGATGTTGGAGTGTATGAGCTTTTTACATATTTGAAAGAACAGGAAGAATTAACAGAGGAGTCAAATTTAAAAGATATAATCTCTTTATTGAGAGAACGTGATTCAAAAGATATTGAGATGGTCCGAAATATACTAAATGAAATTTTTAGGCGAATTGATGGAAATAGTTAAAAAAGCTGATCGGATTCCGATCAGCTTTTTTAGAGTTATCACCAAAGATTATAAAATCGATTAAAAGCTAACTATTATAGTAAAATATTTGAGATAAGCTTCCTTCTCTCCTGCCTTATATAAGGCGTTTAGCTTGGATTCTAGTGCCCTGTTGCATAGCAATAAGCTGACGTGAAGCAGGTTTTTATCCAAGAAATGCAGGGATAAATTCATATATTCTTAAGGGCAACTGATATGAAGAAGAATCGTATCCTGGTAAAAGCAGCCTGCTTTCTCTAAGGGGTTATAACGTGACTAATCATAGTGATAATCGAGTAGGAAGGGGCGGCTAGCCCCTGTCCTCTCACACCACCTAGCATGCGGGTCCGCACTAGGCGGTTCCAATAGGTTAACAAAGTTCCAGATAACGAGAAAGTAAACTTTTCAGCCCTTTCGCTTCCCAATAGGAAATCGGAAGGGCATTATTTGTGTTCCGGGACATTTCCCACACCCCTCGGCGGGAGTTAGCCATCATGAAAACCACCCAATTAGGCAGTTCCAGCGCCCTCAGTTCTCGAATGCGTGTCCTCACTCGTTTCCACTGTTTCCAGAGGCACATACGCAATCTTCTCCGAATCCACTTGTCCAGTGCTTCGCAGTGTTTCTTTGCTGAGGCAATGCGGAAATATCCAATCCATCCCATGAGGTATTGGTTTAAATATGAAATTCTCTCTTCTATCGATGTAGACCACGTCCGGTTCGTGAGCTCCCGAATTCTTTCTTTCATACGAGAGATTGTCTTTGGGGCTAGACGAATCGTTGCCTGTTTGTTAGACAGAAAGCTAAAACCCAGAAACTTGCGATTCCAAGGTCGGTCCACTGCGCTTTTATCCCGGTTCACTTTCAGCTTCAACTTCCCTTCCACAAAGCGATTCACCGATTCTAATACACGTTCACCCGCGCGCTTACTTGCCACGAAGATCTGACAGTCGTCCGCATAGCGGACGAATCGAAGTCCACGTTTCGTCAATTCTTTGTCCAGATCATCCAGCAGAATGTTTGCCAGTAGCGGACTCAGAGGGCCACCTTGTGGTGTCCCTTCTTCCGTACGCTCCAGCGCTCCTTCTGTCATGACTCCGGCGTTCAGAAAGCTGCGAATCAGTTTCAGGACTCGCTTGTCCGTTACCTTTCGTGCAATCCTCGCCATGAGCATGTCATGGTTGACTCGGTCAAAGAACTTCTCCAGGTCCATGTCTACTGTCCATCGTATTCCGCTTTGGATGTAGCTTTGGGCTTGTTTCACCGCGTCGTGTGCTCGCTTCCCTGGTCTGAAGCCGTAGCTATACCATGAGAAGTGGGCATCAAAGATTGGATTCATCACCTGCAAAAGCGCCTGTTGGAGAAAGCGGTCCATTACGGTCGGGATGCCTAATAGCCGCACACCGCCTCCGGATTTAGGAATTTCTACCCGTTTGACGGGCGCGGGTTTATATGCCCTGCAAGGAGTTCGGCTTTCACTGTTTAATTCAATAGCCATGAAACTTTGTGCTGTTTGTAAGAGAGCTAGCGCATTACCTTTCGAAATAGATTTGATTTCGGCATTATTAATAGTATCAAGTATGAAATTAGATGAATAAATATTATTAAAAATATCTGAATTTTTAAGTCTAGGCTGCTTTTCATGTCAGAGATCACTTCGAATCCAAAAAACTTCTCCTTTAATCGATCACTGGTTGGAATTATCAAAATCTACATTCATTCATAGCAAAAATGCTGTATTTTGCTTTGATTCAGAAAAGGACTCGTGAAATTGAAGACTTGTATCTCTTCCTTTTTGTATTCATTTTTTTTCAAAAAGAGCTTAACAAAATCCAGATCATGCGTAGAAAAAATAATCTGTTTATCTATCTGACCTAACACGTCGCAAATGGAATATTGATTTATATCGTCCATATTTTGAATAGGATCATCAATTGCGATAAAATCAAGAGAGTTGATATTTTGTGCTTCATTAATTGCTAAAAATATGGATATAGCAAGAACATTCAGTTGTCCGGAACTGAGTATATTTTGAGCATTACTTTCTCCATTACCATTATCAAAAACAACCTTGATGGACAATTTTTCGTCCGCACCATCAAATTGAATGAGATTATTGGAAGGGAGCGGATTCAGGTATCTATAGTATTTTTGTATAGGTGAGTTGTCGTTATTTAAATAATCTCTTGCATCAGAATCAAAGAAGTCGAATAATTGCATCATGTGATTATTTAGTGAAGTAGCAATTTTATCAACTTCTTCTTTCTTTCGGACATTTGCTTCGATTGTCCCTTCTAGTTCTTGAATCTGTGCTTGAATTTCATGATTTTGCTTGATAGCATATTGCATTTGAGCAATATCTTCCAAACCACTTAACTTCCGCGTATTGTGTATTATCGAATCTTGATGTTCTGAGATCAATTGCTGAATTGGAACATCATATTGTCGCGGCTCCACATATGGTTGTAGACGTTTGATAATAATTTCATGATCTTGAATCTCTGAATGCAACTTTTTAATATCACCTTCTATCTTGCTTCGATACGACAAGACTCTACTATTTGCTCTATTCATTCGTACAATCGATTGCTCAACTTCTTCCGTGGTTCGTGTTTTTTTAGATGACACTGTATTACCAAAACCTTTGAATTCCTCTTGCAATTTACTAAGAGAAATTATTAATTCGACGATTTTCTGTTGTAAGGCAATCTCCCCTCGTACATCACTTAACTGTTTCTTTAATTCTACCTCGGAAGTGAGACTAAGTTCTTCAGAAAACAAGGCATTATTTTTATAGTTGTTATACTCATCGACGAAACGATTTAATTCCAAATTTAGCCTGGTTATATTACTGGTATTTTCATTTGTTTTTTCATCAATTTGAGTTAACTTTTTTAAAATCGTATTTCTCAATGAAATAACTTTCTCAACATAAGTAGTATCCTCTTCGAGCTTTGTTGTGTAAGACAAAATATTATGTTCGATGCAAGATTCCAAGTTTTCTTCAGGAACAGAAGAACATACTGGGCATCTATCCAGACTGTTTACAACAACATAATTCTTAATGTCCTTGATATTTTCAATCAGCTGAAGAAGTATTTTATCCTTATTCTCTTGTATAATAAGAGATAATTTTTCTGTTAATGCGGACCATCTTTTTTTTCTTTTTCCCAGAATAACACTTCTCTTTTCGAGAAGTTCCAGGTTAACAGGTATACTTTTTTGTTGTTCTACATTTAAAGTTATCGAGGGATGAAAGGAGAACGCGAACTCTAAAGAAGAAGCTCGCTTCCTCAAAGTGTTGAGCGTTTCTTTTACGATGTCTACATTTTGATTGCTTAGTCCATAAGAAGCAAGTTCATGTTCCTTTTCTTGAATCGCAATTCTTGTTTCATTATACTTCTGAATGTTGTCCTTCTCATTTTTAAGAGCATTGATTTTCTGTTCTACTCTCCTCAAGAACGCTCTTATATTTTCACCTTGAGCTTTCAAATGTTCATGAATTGCTGCTTTCTCGGAGATGTACTGTACAATCCTACTAACCGTTTCGAAGCGTTCCAAATTCAACTCATTGCACAATTCGATGAATGACTCTGCATTAATTTTTTGAGTCATAGCTTGTTCTTGTGATTGCTTAATTTCAACATCCATACGGTTATCAACCTCAACAATACCAATATTCAACAATTTGGAGCTGAGATCAAAAATATCCACATTCTTTTTTGTTTCTTCTTTACTCTGAATTAAGTTTTTACTTAATGTAATCTCATTATCTATCGCATTAGAATTTTTTATTAAAGAATTGTAGATTTTCTTCATGTTATCAGATTCATTTAATAGCGCTTTAAATCCCATGATATTGGCCAAGGCTCGAAACCTTTCAGAAGGGTCTTCTGAGATCACAAAATCAGTAACCTGACTTTGAGATAGTATATACGTTTGTTTGATAAGCTGCCCATAACTACCGCGTCCAAAGCTGGTTTCGTCCAAAGTTCCTTGCTTTAAAAAGGTCTCTACGTCAACTTGCCCCCGATATGTTTTTCCTTCACTGTCCACCAAGGTCACTTGCGTATTTCCGTATTCATTTCCAGTAACAGTAAACCAACGTGTTAGTGTATTTCCTCCGAATTCAATGCAAACCGAAAGTGTCTCACTCTCTTGATGGGTACAAAGCTTATTAAATATATCTCGTTTAATCTCTGCATCGCTACCATTCATCCGTGAAATCTTGCTTGTAAATCCCCATTCAATTGCATCGAAAAAAGAGCTCTTCCCAAAACCATTATCCCCGTGCAAAATCGTAATTTTTCTCGTGAGGTCGAATGAAACTTCACCATAATAATTTCTAAAGTTTTCAAGAGTTATTTTATTGATTTTCATAACGCAACTCCACCATCTTCAGTATATTTTCTATCAAGTTTTCCACTTGATCTGAATTGAGTTTATTCTGTCGCCCTTCATTCTTTTCCAGGTAATGCATGATTTCCTTTAGGTATTCATTGTTCTCCTCTATACTTACCTCATTTTTAATTGGTTTTTTTATCACTCTAAACTCATCTAAAAATGGAATCCGATTTAGATCAAATTCATTGCTTATAGCGTATTTACGTAGTGCCTTTGTATCGCGCTCAATCTTATAGTTAGTTTCAAAATCAATATCTTGATCCACACAAAATAAAATATATGTATTCCAAACGTTGAAATTGTACTCGACTAATAGTGATCTTATTTGCAGCGAGAATGAAGTTGTGGACTTCATTTCCTCTTTGTAGTGCAATCTTTTCAAAATCACATTATATACAGAAGATTTATACAGTGACGCACTCAATTTTTCAATCGCTTCGCTACCATGTTCATTAAAACCATTCTGAAGTAACCGATTATGCGTTGCATTAAAGATATCCATCATCTCACCTCGTTACAAAACTTGTTCAAAATTTCTTGCATTTTTTGCGGAAAATCTGTTGTTTCATCTATTGCCTCGAAAAACGCCTCTTTCATCTCGTTACCAGGGATGACATCAACGATTAGGGTTACTTTATTTAAGGGAGGAGTATCTTCAAATCCTTCTAAAGGAATTTCTGGGATACCTCTGATTTCCTGTCTTTTAGTCTCGGTAAAATTTCTATCGGTATAATTTTGAAATATAATTCGTAAAGTTTTATCTAATAAGTTCAGATGTTCATTAACATCTGATTGAAGTATTATCGATTCGAGTTTTTGTACACCATTCTCAAATTTATTTCTCGTTTCCAAGCTCAAAAATGAGTACAGCAGATTAGACGCGCTGCATTTTTTTGTTAATAAACTCTTGGAATCCGTAAATTCCAACAAAGAATTTCTAACAATCATTAATATAAGCACAATGCTAAAAAAATCTTGTATCCTTCTCTCTCGATTCATTTCTCCAATTCTTGTGTATGCTGAACTTTTAATTGTACCCTCGACATACCTATCAATTAGAGAACGAATATTCCCACCATTTTCAACCCATTTTCTAAAGTACTCTCGATAAGTGTACAAATTGTCTTTCAAGAGAGAGGACTGTCCACTATCTTCAATTTCAGATACAATTGAATCAATAACTCGACTGGCTACCATCATATTCCCATGTCTTTCAGCAATTGTATCAATACTCGCTAAAGTTCTCTCTCTCATGTTTGCTAAGATCTCTTCCAACTTTTCCTTTGTGATGAGCAGCCGATCGGCACTATTCCTATAGCTGCATTGCGTACACAAATGACCGATTAGTTCATTCAAATCCTCAGTCCGAATACGAACTTGGTCGCCGATGTCACGAAACAACCATTTACTAAGGCTCATACACAAGTGATCTTTAAAAACCTCCAACTCATGAAGCCCCGCACCCGTATGTAAGTAAAACCTTCCTAGCAATTTATTCGGTGCTTCTCCACACTTTGTTTGATAATCATAGTTCACTCCATTTTTATCGCATACGGGTTCTATGCACTTTGACAGCAGGTGATCCGTCATCGGAACATCCATGTTATAGCCTTTGTTTCCCGAGTAGATATCAAAGTCATAGTCTCTAGTTCTTAAAAAATGGTAGCTCGAATACAACTGGAACTGTGTAATAAATCCATCCTCTGACTTAAGTAATTCGGCTTTGGATATCAACTTATCGATCCAACTGTTATTTCTTCTCGCCGCTCCACCTTGTATTTGTGATCGACTGTATAATCCAGATGCCGGGCTAGCTGTAACGTCAACTTTTACTTTTTCACTGGTTTTCACTTGAATGAATCTTACTGTATTCTCTTTTCCAACAACAATGTCATCAAGGTGCTCAATAAAGATGTAGTCCCACTTTCCCTCAAGCATTTCAATCATATATTCTATTGCCACCAAAAATTGATAATAAAATCCAGAAATGGCCACAAGTCCACCCGTTTCATCTGGCAAAAAATTTGCGAGTAGTTGAGAGATATCATTGCTTGATCTACCGACGATGTTCTCTTTCAGAAATCCGATATCCTCAGCACTTTTCTCATCCTTATTTTCAATATAGTACCCAATGATTTGATCCAAGTTCTCCATCTGAATAGACTCCTTAAAATTCATGATATGCTTTCAGTGATGCCATAAGTCTACAGCTTCGATAAATAGCAATATTCGACTTCAGATAGAGGGATCCCTGCCAAAAGACCTAATTATTTGCAGACTAAAGTGGCATCGAGCCCCCATTTGCTCGATATGATGACCATACCATTCGGACCGTTTACCGAAACCTATTTAAATAACTGTCGAGAAGACTATTTCTCTTCCGTCACTGAGCTTGACAGGTACGGCAGAATTCACTTCATGTTACGCTCGGATGACTTGCTCGCACTCCGCAAAGTTACTTTGTCATGGGGCTCTTCAGCCTTATGGTCTCTCTACCAGCTGCCCGTCAATACGAAGCGACTTGACTCTTACCTCAATCGTACTTTCACTAGCTAGTTGTGCCTAGCTTTCCTAACGCACAACAAATTAAAAGACCCAAGCGTACTATACGCTTGAGTCCAAAAAACAATTACATGTGGCTTTATTTAATAATTTCTTGTGAGGAACACACAAATCCCCACAAACACCGTCCACGGAAACATATCCACTGGCCGCACCTCAAGGATCGTCTCAGCAACCGAGGATCGCCCCCCCTTGCGTGGTGGGGTCCACTACGATTTACATCCGCTTCAATACCCTGCGCTTTCCAGCCGGAATCACATCCTCAGTAGCTCCTACCTCGAACTCCACATGGTCCATACCGCAAGAACAATGAGATCGTACCGATACCGCAGTAGGCATCGATAACCGTTTTATTTCCGGTCAGCCTGGCATATTTAACCGTTTTGCCATACAAAATCTCAGTCTGTGCCGGGTTCACCTGATAGAACGAACGTGCAGAGATAACAAACTTCACGTTACCGATTTAGTTATGGATGACTTCACGCCCCCGCAAGACACAGGTAACATCTCCAAAGATAACATTAGTGTTACGTGTGTTTACGTTCTGACATATGATCACTACCACCCCGAATCTCCGCAATCCATTGGTCTAACATAAGGGATACGATCTCCATTGGTCACAAGAACGGCCATCATCTCACCATACCAGTTAGCTCATTCGAACTCTAGTCAGCCTCTCTATTAAACCACTTTACACTCTATTGAGAGGTACAACAACTAACAGGACACTGAGGGCTTTTCCCGACACAACTTTTCGAGGGGACTATTTTTTATTCAAGTAGCTTAACGCAGATGAAGCAAACAAATGTCTTGACAGCATCAATTCTAACTAATTACCTAATAGTATGTGATCCGCAAGATCCCTTATTCTACTTAGCAACTCTTCATTATTATTTTGGTGCGCTTCTTCTACAAATCTGGATAACGCATGATGATTTTGATTGCTCTGATCAAATTCCTTTAGGTTCATATGCTTGAAGATATTCCCTACATTTATTGATACGACATGAGATTCCACATATTCTCTTACGATGTTTGAATTTAGCAGACCGCAAAGATAGTATGCTTCATTAGCATTCCAACATGCAACATAAAACACTTTATGATCAGGTACGAATGGTCTATTACCTATCAATGGGACATTTTTTTCTGTAATTACTGCTGCTTTAAATCTTCTAGATTGCTCTGCCCAAATAACTTTGTATGGAGAAAAAGCATAACTCCCAACATTATAAATAGTATAATATGGTTTTCCCTTTAGATAGCGTCTCCAGGTAGATCTTGAACGCAATAATTCTTCATAATAACTGAAATAGCTTTTTGTCCTAGTGGCTATACTATCTAATACTAATTCTGCTTCATTGCAAGCTTCTCTATTAACTCCAAGGTTTGGGACAATGGCATATAAGTCTTCCTCAATAGCTAACATGTTTTCATTAAAATCACCAGCACCTTTAATTAATGGATAAAGCATATGAGGCTCTATCCAAAATTTCTGAGTAGGTCCAATATCCTTTTTCCCAGCCTCTGGTCGAGTTTCAATTTGGACAAGTCCTGATGTTTCATTTTGATTAATGATTCGGACAAAATATATCCCATTCAAATCAGTTGTAATTCCTTTTCTGCCATTAACCCAAGTGCTAACACCTGCTATTTTAGCAAAAGATTGAAAACGTCCTGGAGGTAAAATACTCCATGGAGAACGTAGCCCGCCAACTGGAACTGCTTCTAAATGTACTGATTGGATTCTAGTCTTTACTTCTTCTAAAGTTATATCGGAGGGAATAAGTTTTGGTTTGCCGGTCTTCGCATCCCATATCTCATAAGGTATTGGATATACGGGATCAAGATTTCGTTTCTTTCTAAAATGTGCAACAGCCGTTTTGTTGACTGCTTGGAATGGTTTTAATGCTTTAAAATCATCTACCGAAATTGGTATCAGACGATCAACTTCATTAATTGCAAAACTCCTAAATCCTTCAGAAGAGGGAGTTTGAAAATGAGACTGAGTTATAACGAATACAAGCTGCCCTCCATTGTCTAACCATTTATCAGCTACAGTATAAGTAATCATCCCTGAAACATCTAGCTCATTTCCACCATGATGAGGTGTGCTTGAAAATATTTCATATTGCCTACACGTAGGTTTTATTCTATTCCGATATAATTCAGGAAGGTTCGACCAACGAACCCAAGGTGGATTTCCCACTACTATTTGAAAAGAACCCGCTGTAATGGACCAGAAAAAATTCCGTACAATTCTAAACCATATTCCATTCCAGTTTCTTGTGTGAAGTTCTAAGACCTGGTTATATGTATCACATAAAGGCGTATCCCAACGTGCAGCTTCTTCTTTATTTATAAGTCCAGCTGACACCAATCTTTCTTTCACCTGTATATAGCTAGATTCCCTATTAACCATCTCACTCATTATCATAAACATTCGATCCAATCTTTTTCGATCAAATGCCAAGTCTGCAGGTATTCTGATCTCTAAGTTCGCTATTTCACTACCTATTGTGTATGTAACAACTTCATCGTTTTGATTTGGTTGGCGAGCAGGAGAATATATAGCATCTGCAAGTAGTATAGGTAATTCAATTATTTTCCCTGGAGAAGATTGCAGTAAATCAGCAATAGCTATCAAATAATTAACTCTCGATGTTTGTACTGCCAGCGGATTAAGATCAAATCCCCATACATTCCCAGTCAATATCTCAATTAGTTCTTCATCATTAATACCCTCTTCAACTGCATATGATCTAATACGTCTGATCACACCAAGCAGGAATGATCCTGATCCACAAGTGGGATCCAAAATACGGTCTCTTAACCATTGGGGCGACTCAAGCTTATTTAGCGTGAATTCCACAAGCCAATCAGGAGTGTAAAACTCACCTAATGATTTCCTTAAAGTATCAGGAACAAGATTTTGATAAAAGCCCTTTAAAACATCATGAGTTCTCATCTCAGTAAGTGTATCAGACCTATAAAAGGATATTTTTATCAAAATCTCTCTAATTAATGCTAGTATGGTTGTTTTATACTCAGTATGGTCACAAGAATCTATGTACCAACTAAAAATAGCTTCTTCAATGAACCCTTTAATACCAGCAGAATCAAAAAGGAGCCCCTTTTCAATTTGTTCATCTAAATCATGTACTAACCTGTCATCAGAGTAAGTAGCTAATGTCTGGGCAAACACACCCCTACTTGTTAAGCCGTGAGCAGAAACTACTTCAGCCGCTAACAGCTTAATAATAAGAGAGTTGTAGGTATGAATAATAAAAAGACTACCCGGTATCACCAAATCTTGTGGAAATACTGGGGGAAATTGAAATTGAATTACTTCCCCAATTCGTAATCGTTGTCCGTCTGTTAAGTCAGCAACCTGGCCGAATAGCGTTCGCCATTCTTCAAAAATCATTTTTATTTTATTATTTTCCCTTTGACAAATGCTGAAACTTAAAACATCAGCTAATGTTTGCATTAGTTGGTTACCTATATTTGATGACATTCCAAAGTCATCTACTAAATTAGAAACAGTTATTGCACGTCTAAAAGAGTCGACTAAAGCAGTTCCAACCATCGTTACAGAAGCTAAAGAGAAGGAAAGAAGATCACCATAAGTAATGTTATTATTTCTAATTCTTGCAAAACAAATATGATCACCATCAGTAGCTATTCCAATATAATCTTCTGGCGAAATCCCTTCATTTAAAGCTTTACGCAAAATATACGGTTTTAAACGTTCATCCATTGCTTGTATAAAGGCTGAACTGCTTTGTCTCCCTTGAAAAAGGCCTGGTGATTTGAATTCAATTATCACATTATTATAACTAGAGTCTTGTCTTTGACGCTCGGCTTGCATTTCAATATTTAAAGCTTGAGAAAACTCTCTAATCCATCCTATACGAAGCTCCTCTTCATTTTGCCAATTAACTCTTGCTTGACGCAGCCTATCAAATATTACCTGATACACTCTAAGCAACCCCTATTTTTATTGGACTCAACTACCCATTATTTTTGTAACAGTGACAGTTGTAGTTGTTCCTCAATTGGATAGTTTGAAATAAATAGCTCTTTCCCTATTTCTCTAGTTTTTTTATTGGAACTGCTATAGAACCATGAAGCTGGATATAGGTATGCCCAATCTTCATACAAATCTCTTACTTCATCGCAATCATCATAAGTGATAAAAAAATGATGGTTAGTTTCTTGCAAGCAAGCTGATAGGCGCTCATGATCTTGATTACTCATTCCAACCCTATATAGGAGATTACCTTTATGGTAATACGGAGGATCTAAGTACATAAGAACAGAGTTCCCTTGTTCTTGAATAACTTCTTCAAAGTCTAATGATGTTATGCGAATATTTTGCAACATAAGGTGACAGTTTCGAACTTGTTGGCACAACGCTTTTGGATTCCATCGACAATCAATTTTATATTTACTTTCTTGGTGTATTCCACCGATTGGGTTTCCTTTCAAGATACCACTGAAGTTAGTTCGATTCAAAAAAAAAGTTCGAAAACCTTTTTCAAGAGACGTATGATACTCACGTTGCTTAATTTCACGCCATAATTCAACTGTTGGACTAGTATCCATTATTAATTGACAAAGTTCCTCTGGCTGATCACGCATAACAATATATAATTCAGCAACTTCACTATCGAAATCATTTAACCAGTTTTGTGAAGCAGGAGGCTTTCCGAAGAAAGTTGATCCTCCCCCTACAAAAACATCTCTATATTCTACATGTTCTTTTTTCCAGAAGGGAACAAATCTATCTAGTACCTTTTTCTTAGCCCCTGGATATCGTAAAGGAGATTTTGCCATATTCCCACCTAGGTTTATATTTATTTGATATATTTTATTTAGTTAGAAGTTTTCTATTTAAGATAACTTATCTTGTAGATCCTACATATTAAAATGTAGTAATTTAACTATACAAACTTCTTATATAAATAGTATCACATCGCTGCAAGTTTAGGAACTTATGTTCTTTTCCCTCGAGAAAGAAATGGATTGCATTATTGAGATTGGAGAAGCGATAGAAACCACCGTATATGAATATGACTTTGGCTTTGTCCATCTGACTACTTTCTATTGTCATCTGATGCGGAAAGCCTACATTGACTGAACATGTGGCGATATCCTGGCTATCACCAGATGAGTTAATGTCTCTGGATTGGGCACCTGCTGATATACCCGCTGTGACAAAATTTCAAGAGAAGCTGATCAAATAAAATGGAAAATCCCATTCAACAATTAAACAACTCCTTAAGCTGGGCGTTCATTAATCATGAGCAGGAATCTTTGGACAAGAGTACAAGCCTAAGCTTTTGTTTAACAACACAGAGACCAGTAATTGTGTGATCACCCCTTTATTGGAAGAAGTCGATCACTGTCGATCGTTTATTTTCTCCGTTGCATTTATAACAGAGAGTGGACTAGACATGCTCAAGTCTCATCTGGCAGATTTAAAGAGGCGCGGAATAACAATCTTCGTAACCTATCACAAACATGAAGAGGTCGAAGCAAGTACTAATTATCAAGAGGAGTTTGTTAATTCAAGTTCTGAAGTGGTCAACAAGAAGTAGTCGGACGCTTGAATCCGAAGAAGTTAGAAGCATTATTGAGGCTGACAGCTGGATGATTGACCTTCAGGTATTTGTAAAAAGGACGATGCAGAGGGAACGGAGTTTTATTATCTTGGGAAGCACATCCGGATCAAGAAAGTGCCGTCCAGGCTTCTATGTTCGATAAAAATGGGGACTCCATTTCGGTTGTACATATGAATCTGATACTGGAGCGTTCGGTGGAGAGCAAACTTTATGGGTATTTGACTGAGTCTTAATTGCCGCTCTATTTAAGCTGCGATCATTATTCTTATAACCCAAAAGATCCACCTCGTATTTTGCGAGGTGGATCTTTTAATTATCTCTGCTAATTCAATAGTTACAAAATTGCTTGCCGGATTCTGATTACAGGATACGCGATACTAATAACCCGCTTTCTTCGTTTTCGTGCCAGTAGTGGAAGCTGTCTTGTTCTTCATCACAGTTCTCGGCTTTTTGGTTGGTTGCCACCTTCCCCATGCTCTCAGTTTCTGCTCAACTAGAGCGCCGTGCCAGTAATCTATCTTAAACTGCTCTGCTTCTTTTTTTGCTGGCGCCGTTAAATCGGACGTTGTTACGAGCAGTGATAGTATACAATTATGATTTCTTTTAGCCCCCACTAATTCTCTGACTGTCATAACGGGTACAAGATTATGGTCAGCATAGCACTTGGCTTGCACCGCTGTCCTTTCACCACGGCGATTCGTAATCACGAGATCGACTCCACCATCATTACCACCTACACCAACTTCCTTCACCATATAGCCTTGATCTCGAAAATATAGAGCTAACAAACGTTCAAACTCTGCCCCAGATAGATTATCCAATCTGCTCGTAAGAATAATATCATCTGAACGACATATATTCGATGCTCGTCTTCCCTGAGCCTGAATAGATTTTTTGGTTGTGGAACGAGATTTATGCTTTTTATCATTACGCCTTTTTCTAGTCCAAGCTGCTCCGAGAATTTCTCCCACTAAAACGGAACCAATAATGATACCGAAGAAGAAACCCCAATGAAGCCCTGGCATATTAAAATAAATTGCTAATCCAATTAATATGAACAAGCCTCTCAATATGTACGCAAGCTGTCGCCCTTCAGCATAATAAGTTTTTGCCATTTTCTTAGTTGCACTCCTTTTGTGATTTTGCGATGCTTATTACCTAGTGCTTCGGTCCCACTCATCACATTCCCTCCTTTTGAAATATAAAACCTATAATATTAAACCTGAATAATTGGAAATCGCAGATAACCTTGGCCTTCATAATACCTAATTGATTTCTTTGAGAATAATCCTCAGCATGGTAAGAAACGGATCACCGCTTCAATCAAAATAGAACTAAAGATATACCCGCACTCAACAATTTATTATTATGTACCATTTGATTGATTTGAGAATAATTAAAAGTATATTCTTCACTTACTTGGTTTAAATAAGTAAGTTGTTTTTGTGTGCCCTGTTATATCGCATCCATCAAATTTATTAAAATAGTATCACTCGCGTCCCCATCTCTCCTAGCCACTGCCCAAATCGTTTCTTGCGATAAAACAATACTTCAACACCTTACATATTTGCGTTTAAAACCAATTTGCCCCTTATCTACTGCCTTTTGAATATTTTCGGAAGCGTTCAGGAAACTGCTTTTTTTCTTGTCTTTTTTGATTTCTACTTGGCCTACTGCCTTTGCTGTCTCGACCGCCTTATCATGCAGCGGCACATAGGATACCGCCACTGTGTAAATAAAATTATTCATAGCGGATTTAGTTCGTTCGGGAGAATCATGAATCGTCTTTTCCACAAGTTCAAGCATATTGGCTAGTTTACTTTCGGAAAATTCACCATCCGGGCGATTACCCAAAAGCCAGCAGTAACAACTCCAGCCCGCTGACATTCTCAGCTCCTCCCCGCTTGCTATCCATTTATCGGCAACTTCTTGTGCAATATCTGTTTCTGCCAAGGTTACCGCAACTACATAGTCAGACAGCATATAAAAATACGCCATATCCATCCAACGCTCAAAATCGTCTTCAGTCATTGCTTTTGGGTCTGCAATGATGCCGGCAAAGTACATTGCGTCGTAGTTCCCTGTGGCATAAAGCTGCTCAGCCAAAGGCTGATTTTTTTTAATTTTCTTGGCTATGGGCTTCATAGCACCTGTAGCCACGCCAAATAGCGGTTCGTGCGCGCCATTGGATTCGTAAATTTTCTTGGTTCTTTCCTTGCTGAGAGCTTCAAGCTCCTGCATAACCATTTCTAAATTCATAGTTTATCACTTCCTTCGGAGGTACAATGTTCAATAATTTAACTCAGCTCAGACTCCATAGTTCCCACATCCGTTAGTATCGATACGGACTATTAAGACTATAACAAATTTTTAAAATATTTTTGTAATTGTACTAGTTTGAACAGTATATTTGACGGCATTGTTTTTTAGCGCTTGATAATTGGTTTTTACTCCTGATACTAAATTTTCCATTATAGTGCGTGTTCAAAAAGGTCGCTTTTCAGCACCGAAGCATATGCTTCCGATGTGCGTTTTTTCAAAACGCTTGAGTTGGATGAAGCTAGGTACTGAGGAGCGGAGGTGCACGTTTTCGTAGAAAACGTCTTCGGAAGCATCAGCTGTTTTGGGTACGTGAGCACCTAAGATGTTTCCGGAGGAAACATACATCGTAAGCATTTGCTTAGGACCGGCTGAATTCAAGATTCGATGCCGAGCCCACTTCTTGATTCACTTCGTGATCAAAAGTGGACTTTTTGAACAACCTCTTACAGATAATCCAAAGTGTTGCGAGCAGCTTGTTCTAAAACCAGAATAAACAGTGGACACAACGTTTAGAGACACGGATAATATCACTTAACGAAAGAAAGAGCTGTCCTTGATGGGGGACCAACGGCAGCGTTACAATGAAGAATTCAAAAAACAGACGGTGAAATACATTCAGGACAGACCAAGTCTGTAGCAGATGTTTGTGTCGAGCTCAATATTCCAACTGTATTTGGGAGAGGTATTTCACAGCTATGAATTTACAGAGAGAGGTATTGCTTCATGAAGAAACCATTGAAAGAACAAAAAACAGTCTTACTCATTCTACTAAGTAATATATTCATTGTTTTTCTAGGGGTCGGACTTATCATCCCTGTTATGCCATCCTTTATGAATATTATGCATCTATCAGGCCAAACGATGGGTTATCTTATGGCAGCCTTTGCGTTTGCACAATTACTCATGTCTCCCCTTGCAGGACGATGGATTGACACTTATGGCAGAAAGAAAATGATCGTAATCGGCTTATTACTCTTCAGTATATCAGAGCTGATCTTTGGATTAGGCACACACGTATCCGTTCTCTATTTATCTAGAATTCTAGGTGGCATTAGTGGTGCATTTATTATGCCAGGCGTAACTGCTTTTGTTGCAGATATTACCTCAGTAGAGGAAAGGCCCAAAGCGATGGGTTATATTTCTGCTGCTATTAGTATCGGTTTCATTATTGGCCCAGGTATCGGAGGTTTTATTGCTGAGCTGGGTGTGCGTGCCCCATTCTACTTTGCTGCTGGCTTCGCATTAATAACATGTATTTCATCCCTATTTATTTTAAAAGAGCCGCTAACCAAACAGCAGCTCTTGGAAATCAATCAGCTCAAAAAAGATACCAGCTTTGTAACTGATCTTAAACGATCCCTTCATCCACAATACATTATTGCTTTTATTATTGTGTTTGTACTGGCCTTTGGTTTATCAGCATATGAAACCGTATTTAGTCTGTTTTCAGATCATAAATTTGGTTTCACACCAAACGACATTGCAACCGTTATTACAATAAGTGCAATCTTCGGGGTTGTGGTTCAGGTCTTTCTGTTTGGTAAAATGGTAGATAAACTTGGTGAAAAGAAACTCATCCAGATATGCTTAATTGCTGGCGTATTTTTTGCGGTAGTATCCACCATGATCTCCGGCTATTTAGCCATTTTGCTAGTAACTTGCTTCATCTTTCTCGCATTTGACTTGCTGCGACCAGCATTAACGACCTATTTATCAAAAACGGCTGAACAAGAACAAGGATTTGTCGCTGGAATGAACTCAACATATACAAGCTTGGGCAATATCGTCGGGCCCGCATTAAGCGGAATGTTATTTGATGTAAACATCAACTATCCGTATCTCTTTGCTGCTGTCATTATGTTGATTGGTCTTGTAATTACGATGATCTGGAAAGAAAAACAATTAGCTAGTAGCTTGGCAAAATAATATGAGAAACATGCCGTAAAACAAATGAGAAACCCGATGTCTTTGAAAAAGACATCGGGTTTCTCTACCTCTACTATCTGAAAACCACTTCCTATGAAGTGATTTGAGTTTATTTCCCCATACTTCCCTTTGATAATAATTTCGCCATATCAGCTCAGGCCTTCGATATGTCCCGCCTCATCCAGCCTTATGCGCCACGCCGCCGGTTCCGCGGGCAGCCCTGGCATCGTGACCACCTGCCCCGTCAGCACGACGGCGAATCCCGCGCCGGCCGACCAGCGGATATCCTGCACCTCAATCGTAAACTGCTCTGGCGCCCCGAGCACGGCGGGACGGTCTGTGAACGAATACGGCGTCTTCGCCATGCAGACAGGAAGGTCACGCACGCCTAGCCGCTCCAGTTCCTGTATCGCCCGCTTCGCAGCCGGGCGATATTTAACCCCGGCTCCGCGATAAATACGCGTAACGACCGTCTCAATCTTCTCCGCAAGCGGCATATTATCTGGATAGAGCAGTTGGAACGTATCCTCCGTCGATCCGTCGGCCATCGCGGCTACTTCCTGCGCCAACTCGCGGCAGCCTTCACCGCCACGCTCCCAAGCGTCCGATAGAATCGCCTTCACGCCAAGCTCTGCGCAGAGATCGGCAACCTGCGCCAGCTCTGCCTCCGTATCCGCCGCAAAGCGATTAATAGCGACTATTACCGGTACGCCGAAACCTCGCATGTTCTCCACGTGGCGCCGCAAGTTGCCGAATCCAGATCGTATCGCCTCGGTATTCTCCGTCAAGAGTTCCTGCTTCGGCACACCACCGTTGTATTTCAGCGCACGCACGGTCGCGACGATGACCGCAGCCGACGGATGCAGTCCTCCCAGGCGGCACTTGATGTTTATGAATTTTTCCGCGCCTAGATCGGCGCCGAATCCCGCTTCTGTCACGACGTAATCGGCCAGCTTGAGAGCATGACGGGTCGCCCGTATGCTGCTGCACCCGTGAGCGATGTTGGCGAACGGTCCGCCGTGAACGAACACCGGGTCGCCTTCGAGCGTCTGCACCAAATTCGGATGGATAGCATCCTTCAGCAGAGCGCACATCGCGTCAACCGCCTGGAACTCGCCCGCTGTCACCGGCCGCTTGTCCATGTCATACGCCACGACGATCCGGCTCAACCTCGCCCGCAAATCGGCCATATCTTCAGCTAAACACAACACCGCCATCACTTCCGAAGCGGTCGTAATAAGGAAGCCGTCTTCACGCACGGTGCCGTTGTTGTCGCCGATGCCGATTACGATCTGGCGCAGCGGCCGATCATTCATATCGAGCGCCCTTTTCCATACAATGCGCGCTGGGTCAAGACGCAACGCGTTGCCTTGGTGAATATGGTTGTCAATGAGTGCCGCGAGCAGATTGTGCGCTGATGTAATCGCATGAATATCGCCCGTAAAGTGCAGATTAATATCCTCAGCCGGCACAATCTGGGCTTTGCCACTGCCTGTGGCGCCACCCTTCATACCCATGCACGGTCCGAGCGATGGCTCACGCAGAGCCGCCGCCGCCTTCCGTCCAATCCGATTCAATCCTTGCGTGAGCCCGATCGTTGTCAACGTCTTGCCTTCACCTGCCGGCGTCGGATTCATGGCGGTAACGAGGATAAGCTTTCCGTTCAGCCGCTGCGAGACGGATGCCCATACATCCTCGGTTAGCTTCGCTTTCCATTTTCCGTAAAGCTCAAGCTGATCCGGCGCAAGGCCCAGTCGTGCTGCAACTTCTGTGATTGGTTTCATATATGCCTCCTTGCCTATTCCGCTTAATAGGCCTTATAAAAAAATAGTTATAAAAGATTGCATATTTCATCAATGAATCTGGATATAGCCCCCTATAGAATATTATAAGAAAATTCACCCCCAAAAAGTTAACTATCTTGAGGCGAATTTTAGTACAGTCTCATTTTGCAGACTAAATCTTAACTGGCATTTGTTTTGACAAGTGTTTTTACAAATATTCGTAATAGAAACTGATCGCCCAACGTTTTAATACTTCGAACTAACCTTAGAACTCTTGGTCGCTTTACACCTATAGACCTGTTTCCCCACAAACGCAAAAATAGAGTGTCGACGATGATTGCCGGCACTCTATTTTTCTCTAAATCCTTGAAAACCCCAGTAAATCAGCAGTGTTCGATTGCTTAACATGGTTCTATATTTTTTCTGCGAAAATTTAAAAGCTTTCTTAAGCCTATTTGTCTTTGAAGTATGCGGCAACTAGCCTCCACCAGTATTTAGACCCTTAGTGAACCACGGAACCCTCTAGCAGCGTAATAGGATTCTGCTCCATTATGGTACACGAAGACAGTGTCATAGCGACGATCGCAAAAGATAGCCCCGCCGAGTTTTCTAATACTATCAGGTGTTTTCACCCAGCTCGAAGTTTTCGAATCGAAGTTTCCAAGTTTCTGGAGTTCTCGGTATTGTTCTTCCGTTAAAAGCTCAATGCTCATGACAGCCGCCATATTAATAGCGCTATTTTCTGGCTTGTGTTGTTTCCTGGACTCCAGCGCTTCATGATCGTAACAAACACTTCTGCGACCCTTAGGACTTTCCGCTGAACAATCGTAAAAAATGTATTCGTCCGTCTTATTGTCATGATCAACGACATCCGGTTCGCCGCCAGTTCTCTCCATTTCATAAAGCGACCATAATTTTTCTGTCTGAGCTTCAAGTTTTGCTTGTACATTAGCCCATTCAAAACCTTGATGGCGGTCCATGTTTTTCTCGAAGCGTGCTTTTAATAATTTGAGTAGTTCTTCATGTTGTTCTAGTGATAACTCCTTTTTACTGCTGCTGGGACTCGTTGTCATATTAATTTCTCCCTTCAAATATTCTATTTTGTTCCCCTGATCAATATATCCTGCTCGAAATTTTGGACTCTCATACAGAAGACAGTTCCCGCATCCGTTAGTATCGATACATACTATTAAAACTATATCAAAAATTTTAAATATTTGTAATTGTACTATCATCTTACTTCTCATTAAATACAATTACACATGCTCTTATTGCCAGTATTGCTGACATATCTCATATAGTTTGATATAGAAAGCATGCAAAAAAACCTCTCCATATAACATGGAAAGGTTTCGCCACAAAATACTCTCATCCATATTTTAAATCGATACAATCAGGAGACATTTTTGCGCTTCAGGATATGATAGACATTGCTGAACATGCCGAACAGGATGCCGGTAATCGGGAATATGGCCCAGTTTACGTCCCAACGATGATAGACAAAGCCTGTAAACAGGAACATCGCCGTCGCCAATGGCCACATAACAGCCCCCACAGCTCCCATAATCCGTTCCTCTTCCTTCTTCTTTGCAGTGATGTGTGATTCCCTCAGCAACTTCGTATAAGCTCCCTGGATATTCCCATAATAGACGAACAGGAACACTGCCACAGCCGCGATCAGCAGAAAGGCTGCGACTCCATAAGGGGTGAAGTCATCGTTGACATATGCAGCCGCGAAGATAAATGCCGGCGACACCACGCACAGGCAGACACCCGTAATCAGCGAAAAGCGGTAAGTCGGAGCGTAAAGGACCTGGCTACGCTGAAGCTCGGTTTTGAGCGCATAGGACAACTGAAAGCCTTGCTCCAGGCTCTTGAAGCGCTCAAGCTTCATTCCGCTGTGAATAAACATCCCGACTGCCACGGCGATCAGCACGAACATTCCGACCAACCCCAGCATCGTGCCCATTTCCATCGAACCGTTATTAGACATAATAGTATTATTTTCGAACAGTGTATCAAGAACAAGTAGCAGTGCCACTCCGCTTGCGCAGAGAAAAACGCCGAGACCGGTCCATAATCCGGAGCTGCGTCTGACAGCCGTATAGGCGTAAACCTCTTCTTCCGTCAGCACAGGCACAGCATGCTCCGGTCCAGCTGGATGAATGCCAAGCTCGGCAGTCAGCTCCTCAATATTGCCGAATTCCGAAATGACGATACCGATCGCCTCATTCTCCGACTTGCCTTCCCGCTTCAGCTCCAGGTACTTCTCCTCCATCCCGGACAGCAACTCCTGCTTCAGATGCTCCAGTTCCGGGGTCTTAGGCAGACCGGCAAACATATTATCCAGATATACGATGATCGTTTCCATGCTCTATCACCACTCCCTGATAAATTGGTTTACAACTTCCTGCGTTACCTTCCATTCCTCGCATTTCTCCATGTAATAAGCGAGACCCAGCGGAGTAATCCGGTAATATGTGCGTCGCTTGCCAAGGCTCTCATCCCGGTAAAAGGATTCAATGTATCCGTTCTTCTCCAGCCGGGTGAAGGCGGAATACAGCGTTGTTTCTTTCATGACATACTTCTCCTGCGTCAACTGCCTAATATTTTTGGAAATCTCGTACCCGTAGGATTCCTCGTCCAGCAGCATGTAGAGGATCAGCGTATCATTATAGCCACGTATAACATCACTGCTGATCAAAAATGGTCTCCCCCTTCATTACTTCATCTGTCGTAGTAATTGCAGTATACAATATTTACTACGACAGATGAAGTAGTTTACGGCAAATTAGGCAAAAAAATTTTGCACCGGGGTCAAAGTGTCCAATCAGATGTATTCTACATATTTACACACTCGACGTTCACATTCATGTCCAACACGACGTGATCCATACCCGATTTCTGGTCATGTGATTCACCTCTCATATATAGGTGGCTTTACGACAAAAAAAGCCGCTTTGTCAGCGACTTAATTCCCCTTTTTAATCACTTGGAAGCTCCTCATGAAGAAAATCAGATTTGTAAACTACTATCGGTAATCTATCAAATATCTCGACATTGTTGTATATTTCTAAGAAGATTAAATAGGCCATATTCAAAAGTTGTAGTGATCTTAACTGCATTCCATGTATGAATCTCTGTTTACTTCTCAGAAAGATAAGCATGAAAAAAAGACACTTGGCTAACTGCTGAAAGTGTCTTTTTTCATGTCGATTTATCACTGGCTTAGGGCGGCATCACTAAACTTTTTTGCAATACCTAATATTCAAAATAGCATAGTATAGAATTCGACAAATTATATTTTACTCCTTTAACGATTTTGTAGAAATAAGATGAGGAAAGAAATAAGCAACCTCGGCTTCATATCTGTCCTGTGCCGACAGGCAGGTGTCCATCAAGTATCCTTTTTCTGAACGGTACTCCTTAAGTCCTCGATAATAAAATAGCTTATGTTCATGGCCAATGATGAAGGGGAGTAGATCATTTTTCAGACATTCCTTGAACATGATGATCCTGCCGACACGACCGTTGCCGTCTTGGAAAGGATGAATGCTCTCAAATTCATGATGAAAATCTACAATGTCCTCCAGCGATATACTTGGCTTTTGGTGATACGCGGTCAACAGCTTTCCCATAGCACTTGCCACTTTTCCCGGAGCAGTCGTCTTCATATCTCCTACCACATTGGACCTGGCTTTGTAATCACCAACGCGGAACCAGTCTTTTCTTTCATCCGAAGTATTTCTTTTTAAAATTCGATGGAATCCCTTGATCATCTCTTCTGACAAGTTTTCCTTTGCATGAGTCAACATATAATCAAAACATGCGAAATGGTTCACCGTCTCAATAATATCGTCAACACTTGCTGTCTCTTCCGGCTCTACGTTTATTGTATTGGTTTCAAAAATATATCGTGTCTGATCCTCGGATAACCGACTGCCCTCGATACGGTTAGAGTTATAAGCAAGCTTAATTTGGGTCTGATGGTACAGACCACCCTTGAGTCCCATCTTCATTTCTTCCTGTAAAAGGTCTAACAATGTTCTATGTTCCATTTACATTTCTCCCAATAAATTCAGAATGATCCATGTATCTTATAACTAACTCAAAATAGCCTTACCTGCTGTTATCATTATAGCATTCTCTATTGTAAAATATGCAGTTGTACAAGAATCTGTTTGAGATAAACATTGATCCTGTCAAGAACAAAGAGGCCGCAGTTGGCCTCTTTTACTTGAGCTTCGCCAGCTCATCCAGAAAAGCCGGCCGCCTATTATATTGAGCTTTTAATTGAAGGATGATCTCTGCCTGACTTACTTTTCCGACTATCTTTTTATAACGTTTAAGCATGGCGCATACATTCTGGTACTCTTTTCTGTTTGAAGATGAACCGGCAGCATGATAGATATGCTTGCTATAAATCCGTTCAACTTCCTCGCGGTAATCTGCAGACAGCCGGGTGGCATATTCTTCTATCGCGGAAGGATTGGCCCTTACATAAGTCATCATTTCTTCCATATCATTTTTGTCTGATATAAGATTAAGATACACCTTCCGAGCTCTCCAATTCTTAGACTCTTTCAGTTCCGCAATGATGCCGCGGTAGAACTCTTCTTTGTCCCCTTCGAACAGAGACTCCAGATCATGATAATAAGAATAGTCACCACCCAGCAAAAGTTCTTTTGCCAGCAGCCCCTGCTCTTGCCTGAGGGAAAACTTTTTATAGGCTTCATATCTTGCGGCTTTCCACTTGGAAATTAAACCGGGAAATTGTTTGTCCTGCTGTTCTCCTTCTTCAGATAATTCGATAGCGCGGCGGTAGTTTAAGCTCTTCATGCTCTCCTTAATTGCCCACTCCCGGAAATATGTAAAATGGATATGCTCCTGCACAAACTTATCAACTTCCTTTGAGGAGCCATAATCCTGGATGAGTTGGAATAAAATCTTGAGCAGTGCTTCATTTGAATATTCTCGGTACTCATCATTGGCATTGGAAGCGATTTGATTCTCAATCGCCCCCATCAACTGTTCTCTGAGCTTCTCCACATCCGCGAATTCGGCACATATATGGAATAATGCAGTCTGGAAATCCTCCCATCCCTGAAAAACTCCGCTCTTGCTCATACTCAACAGACGTTCAAAAAAGTTCTCCCGGGCAGAGATATCCTGTCGCTCCAGGCTGCTGGCGATTTCCTGAATTCGCTCCAAAGCTTCTTCCACCAGCATGCCAATATCGCCGTCCGAATCATCCGCATACTGAAACGCAGCCACTCCTTCTTCTAGCACCAATAAAGCGATTTCCAGAGCCAACGATTCATCCTGTGCTCCGTTTGTGTTCTCCAGCAAGGCAAGCATATCCATTGCAAAATTATTAGTTTCTCTGTAAGGGATATAGTGTTCTCTACCGACGTATTTTTTTACAATGGAATCAATAAGTTTTTTGCATGACTGAATCTGCTGAGAATAATCACCTTTAGCGTATTTGACCAAAAGTCCGTTTTTAAACGTATCATCCTCTCCAGCGACTTGGACAATGATACGAATCAGTTCTTCTTTGGACAAGCTGTTCAATACTTCTTCTACTTCAGACTGCCTCGCCATTTTTGTTCACACTCCAAAATCAATCATAATTGGATTATCAATTGTCATCATCAAGTTCAGCCTCATCATCCTCCGCCAATTCCAGCGACACACAGCACTCCACGTGTGTTGAGTGTCGCTCACTGGTAAACTTACCTAAATAAAATATGCTATACGCTATTCAAAACTAATAATGCGTTCTATGCCATCTGGAATATTATCGATTTTTTCTTTGATGAAAGTTGGGTAAATATGTAGCTGTTTCATTTCCTCTATCGAAACCCATTTTAGCATAATATTGCAGTTGTCTTTTTGCGATATAAAACAGTCATCAGGTATATCGGTATTGTCTTCTAATGAAATTAGATAATAAAAAACGATTCCATGAGCATCTTTATTGCCCCATTCCCAAAATGTTTCTTCCACCCAAAGAAGCCGGTCACATATGATTTTTGCCCCTGTTTCCTCTTTGTATTCTCTTATAAGTGCTTCTTCTGAAGTTTCACCAATTTTCACATGCCCTCCAGGTAAAGCATATATACCATCATCGCATTGAACAAGAATTTTATTATTCCGCAATAATACACCAACAGTTCTGAAAAGACATATGGAAGTTTCGTCTCTGAAGTGCCAATCTTTTATCATGACTACACGCCACCTAATATAAATTTTTCTTCACCTATAACTTAATTTTTTCTTGACACCAATACCACACTCTCTACATGTGCTGAGTAGACAGTGAAAACAAACATGTACGTGTCCGAGGGAATGTGTTTGCTCTAGCTTATCAGATTTCTTTGTACATGATAAAAACCCTACCATTTGGTGGTAGGGGGATTATGTCTTATGCACTTTTCTCTTGCTCTAGAAAGGCTTCGATTTGTTTCTTATGGTGTTCGTCATGATGTATGAATACATTAACAAACTTCTTATATGTATAGTATACATCTCCGATTTAATTGTCCTTCCGCACTAACAGTGAGCAACACTCCACATGTGACGAGTGATCAGTGAGAACAACTCGTGATATTAAAAAATGCAACGTATGGATTTTCTAATAATTGAGCAATGGGTAACTGCTGGTTACGACTGCTCTGCGCCTTGTCTTCCGGCATAATAAGGTTCCCCCGGATCTATATCGATGACAACCCGGTGCGGTGCGGCCAGCCCGTATTGGTGTTCGCAGCGCCAGCGCATCTCTTCGGTGAAACCAACTGTTTCTCCATCGACAATAACGTCCCCGCGGTCGAATAAATAATAGGCGATATTAAGCAAATTCCCGGCTACTTCATCAGGCTCCAGATCGTAATAATGACACTGAACATCCGGAATGCCAAGCGCGGCGAGTCCCAATGAATCCATCAGACCTTCAGGGCGGCCGCTGCCTGTGCCTTCAACATTATAAAAACGAATGTTCAGCGCACCATATAACAGTTCTCCTTCTTCAATCGCCGCTAGGTAAGCGCTAGGTTCGACGAGCTTGTCGCTTTCCCGGAAATAGATGGCGTCGCAAGGCACCGTTTCCAGCACCGCCCGCAGCGAGCCGGTGAACAGTTGCAACCGCGATTTGGGATCGAGTCCCGATGCCATCATGTCGATCAACAGCAGCGAGTGCTCGCAATCACTCACGACTTGAGCGGCTTCCTGCCAATGCCAGGACTGCTGAATGGCCGTCTCGTAGTCCGTAACCGGGCGGCTTTCTGTATCCATCAGGTTGGTTTGCGCCGGCATTTCGCCTTCCTTATATTCAACCATATAATTCAAATGGAAAAAATGCAGCAAATTCTGATCTTCCTGACTGTTCGCTTCCCACACAGCAAGTCCCGCGGCATCCGGATGATGTTCTCCGCGATCAACCTTACCCGTGTAAAGTTCCATCTTCTCGTAAAGCAGGTTTCGGTCCAGCTTCGGCGGCTGCTTGTATTTTAGCTCCACAGCGTACACCCGGGCAAAACCAAAGTCCTTTTCCTGTTCAAGCATCTCATTCGCCTCAATATCATTCTTCACCGAAGCAATTGCTTTTGGCTGCACTGTCACTGAGTTCTCTTGACGGTCTGTTAGGCCAACCTCGTGACGGCTCCATTTCAATAACAACGAAGTATCCTCATCCTCGGGATCAAGTTTATTCGCTATTTCGAATGCTGTTACTGCGTCCTCATATTGCGATAGGTAGTAGTAGGCGTAACCTACACGGAAATGCCAAAGAGGATCATGTTCGCCTAACGTTTTGATCATCAAAAGCTGCTGCAATGCTTCATTGTAACGTTCCAGATTGTTTAATGCTCTCGCTAAATGGCCGACTAAATCATAGTCTCTGTCCTGTTCGGGAATTTCCGCAATCTTGTCTACTATTTTTTCAAATTCATCATCTTCATGCCATAGGTTTAGCTGTTCCAAAAGATCTTTTTCCATAACACTACCTCCTTAGTTTCCAAAAGCCTCTTAGATATCTTTCTAATTTTATTTCGGAAAACCTCCTTACTTCGCTAATAGTAAACCAACAATGGTCGACATTTAATGCGTTGTTAGGAAAAAACTTGAGTACGATGATTTATTAAATTGCGGGTGGTCTGAAGCTTAAAACAGTTGAGATTAAGTGCATAAGGATTTGCAGGAGGGAATAGATGTTGATTCTATTTGTGTTCCCACACGCACCGTATGCGGAAACATATCCAAATATTATAAGAAAATTCACCCCCAAAAAGTTAACTATCTTGAGGCGAATTTAGTACAGGCTCATTTTGCAGACTAAATCTTAATCGATGCTTATTTTGACAAGTGTTTTTACAAATTACAGTCCCGGACAATAATAATGGAAATCGTATATATATAGACCTGTTTCCCCACAAACGCAAAAATAGAGTGTCGACGATAATTGCCGACACTCTTTTTTTCTCTATATCCTTGAAAACCAAGTAAATCAGCAGTGTTCGATTGCTTAACATGGTTCTATATTTTTTCTGCGAAGATTTAAAAGCTTTCTTAAGCCTATTCGTCTTTGAAGTATGCGGCAACCAGCCTCCACCAGTATTTAGACCCTTAGTGAGCCACGGAACCCTCTACCAGCGTAATAGGATTCTGCTCCATTATGGTACACGAAGACAGTGTCATAACGACGATCGCAAAAGATAGCCCCGCCGAGTTTTCTAATACTATCAGGTGTTTTCACCCAGCTCGAAGTTTTCGAATCGAAGTTTCCAAGTTTCTGGAGTTCCCGGTATTGTTCTTCCGTTAAAAGCTCAATGCCCATGACAGCCGCCATATTAATAGCGCTATTTTCTGGCTTGTGTTGTTTCCTGGACTCCAGCGCTTCATGATCGTAACAAACACTTCTGCGACCTTTAGGACTTTCCGCTGAACAATCGTAAAAAATGTATTCGTCCGTCTTATTGTCATGCTCAACGACATCCGGTTCGCCGCCAGTTCTCTCCATTTCATAAAGCGACCATAATTTTTCTGTCTGAGCTTCAAGTTTTGTTTGTACATTAGCCCATTCAAGACCTTGATGGCGGTCCATGTTTTTCTCGAAGCGTGCTTTTAATAATTTGAGTAGTTCTTCATGTTGTTCTAGTGATAACTCTTTTTTACTGCTGCTGGGACTCGTTGTCATATTAATTTCTCCCTTCTATGAAACCCCTGACTCTTTTTTCCAACGATCACCTCCCTTTCTTCGGCCTAGGTTGCAATGGCGCATGGAGCATCATCGGATACGTTGCGAATAAAGCAGCCAGACTTACCGCCCCAATTAAAGTAACCATCTCCATGGCATTCATCTCGACCCAAAACCAATTGAATATGCTTGAGAGGATTTTTCCGTAATATAGAAATAAACCTATGATCGTCACGGACATGAACATGACTAAACCGCGCGTGAATCCCACCCTGTACAAGATTGTATTTACGAGAAAAGTAAGTCCGAATAAAGCTAAACTGACCATCAAGTCTACCCACAAATAAGGGAAAAATTGATACTCTTTCAGAAATAATCTCGCAGGATGCAGGATTTGCGCTTCAACTATATATTGCTTATACACGGTCACCAGCACATATTGACAAACATTCAGGCACAATATGGTCAATGAGATTAAAGTCAAAGCTACGCAGTAAAACATTTTCATGAATTGTACACGCGTACTTCCCGATGCTATTGCAAGTGCAAAAAGCTGCTTGAAGCCAAAAATTGAGAATCCGGCAATAAAGAAATAGGTTGGCCCTGATATCGCAGCAATCGTAGTGTCGTTGAGACCGAAGGAAATTCCAAGGATAATCCATACTATAGTCAATGGGATGGTTATATACAGTAGTAGTAATTTTCCAAAATACCAATATAAATCCTCAAACACTAGCCGATATACACCCTTCCATGAACTCATGCAATCACCTCCGCATCCTCTGTAATATTCAGCAAGTAATCCTGTAAATCCACTTTTTCAATCGACAATCCAAGGGTATGAGCTCGTTCCTTCCACTGCTTCGCGTATGGAACATCAAGCATGACTCTGATTTTTGATCCGAGTGTAGTTTGCTCTAGCACCCTATGGCCGTTGACGACGCTCATTATCGTGTTTTTTTCTCCGGCTAGCCATATTCCTTGCTCGCGGAGGTCTTCAATCGGTTGATGAAGCAACAGCTTACCATTGTGTAAAACAATCAGAGTATCACATAGTGGTTGGATTTCTTCGATATGATGCGTGGAAATCAGAATGATACGAGGCATTTCTTCGTGGCTTTCTCTTAATGCTTGATACATTTGTTTCCGCATTGCGGCATCCAAACCATTCGTCGGCTCGTCAAGTATCGTCACACTCGCATGGCTTGATAGTCCAATAATAAACTGGAGCGCAGACTTCATCCCTTTTGACAGCTTGGATATTTTCTTGTTTTCATCCAGTTTGAAAGTTTTAACTAGTCTGTCTGCCGTAGATTGATCCCAATTGGCGTTGAAGTACCGCCCGAATCGAAGAGCGTCATGCACGCTCCAAATCATACTGAACGGATGATCCTCTTGCATATAGCATATATTCTGCACAATTGCAGAATTGCCGTACGGTGCTGAACCATTAATTTCAATAGCTCCACGATCAGGCCGCCCATGACCAGCAAGAAGACTCATCAGCGTTGTTTTGCCAGTACCGTTACGCCCCCATAATCCCGCGATCACCGGCTCATTCTCTTCGAATGAGATACCTCGCAGAACTGAAACTTTATCATATGAAAAGGTTACCTCGTTCACACGAATCATCCATTCTCCTCCTCGATCAATTGAACAATTTGTTGCACACTTAAACCAATTTTTTTCGCTTCTTCTAGTAATGGAATAATATATTCTTCACGATATTGCTTCTGCCGTTCCTTTAATAATTGCAACTTTGCTCCATTCTCTACAAACATGCCGATGCCGCGTTGTTTATAAATAATCCCTTTATCCGCCAATTCCTGAAGGCCTTTGCGGACAGTCGCCCGGTTAATGTTATAAAAACGCGACAATTCATTCTCGGATGGTATTTGTTCCCCCTCCTTCAGTTGTCCTTCTACAATCTCATCCATAATCATTTGGGCAATTTGCTGAAAGATCGGCTGAGATCCATCTAATGTCGTCTTCATCGAAAACCGCCTTCCCGATCTAACAATCGAATACTTGTACGGTTGGTTACCTGTGTATACAACTGTACATCCAATGGGGAATTTTGTAAATAGATTTTTATTTATGCGTGTCCATCGCAAGACCCAACCCTTCGTTGCTACTTCACCTAGCTGTTTTACTTTCTGAAGATGCCCAATCAATGAAGCAGGTCGCAGAGATTAGACGCATCCCAGCAATCCTGTAGAAGCAAGAAAGCCGACCTAAAGGTCGACTTTCTTGCTTCTATGTTTCTATTTGTAGTAGAAAAATAGGTAATGGTGTACTCCTAGCTAAACTATGCCCCCTGCTACCCACCTACTAGCCCACCGCCAACAAGTATCAGCATTAGCAGAGTAGATACAACCATCTACTACGGAGCGGCAAGACTTTACGAAAATGGCGCAGGATACCGCTTCGTTCCTAATACGCATGAGATAACAGGATTTAGATGCTTACTAAAAAGTATCACTAACGGAAAACGAGAGTGGAAAAAGCTTGAGAGAAAAGAAAAAGTGAGGATAGCAGCGGCAGTAAAAGCACAAACGGCCGACTTTCTTAATCTATTTCTAACTCATATAGAAGGAGACATAGAAGGCTTCTTGCTTGAAGGTCTTACCGTTCCTGCACTTTTACAGGAACCATACTATTCGGACGTAGGATAGGTCAGGGCGTCTATTATAGTACGCCCTCAGACCTTCAAAATTAGGTTCTAATAATGCTTCCATTCAGCTAGCGTAGAAGAAAACTAAAAAAAGCCATTCATTCCACCAAATATACTGCCGAGAACATTAAAATATATTAAAAGAAGAGATAATCCAATCGTTATAAAAAGCATAAAAAACCATCTTTTTCCTTTTCTTGCGATAGAGAGAAACAAAATGATTATCATGATTAAATAAATTCCCTGCATCCATGGAATTAAATAATAATGTGTGTGTATGGGTAAGTACGCATTACGTAAATTATACCCTTCTGAAAGCAACACCGCCGCCGGGAGGGATGCCACAGTATTGGAGAGCAATCCGTTCCCACCCGCGTACCACATAATATATGCACAAATAGGTGAGAGCACCGCGCATATGCTCCAAAAAATAATGACTTTTTGCGGAAAAAAATGCAATATGAACACTGTATATACATAATAAACTGTAAGTAGCGACACAAAAAATGTAAATACTTTTACAGCCGCTTGCTTGGGCGAATCGCTAAAGACCGATAAAAGCGTTGCCACAAATACCCACACGCCAAGGCGCGATCCAATATTGTCAAATATAGGGTTTACGCCGGGACTATCCACAAGTTTCGCTACTAAACCCAAAATGGCCCCAATAATAAAAGCATATACTATTGAGAAAACGATTTTTTTCGTATTTGATTTTTTGGGAGCTCTAATTCTAGTTAATTTGTTTAATATTTCCATGATCTGATATTACACCTTCCAAATACATTCTCTATGAGGAAATCCGTATGCTCAGGAACTTTTCAGATACAGGCAAAAATTAATTGATTACCGCTCCAGTGAGAAGAAACGATTACAGAATGCCCCTAGCTTCCGTTCTGACAGATTCCTTTGGCAAATCAGATGAAACAATTTCAGACCTGTCTATATCTTAATAGAATTCGTAGTGTCATTGTATTTTTCCTCTAGCAAATCGAGTAACTGCTTTCGCGTCTTGATGAGGTCATCAATAAGTGCATCTAATGTACAAGGTTCAATGACTTTGCGAAACAACGCGGTATTTCGCTTTTCTTTGGTGACCCAATCGAACTTGTGAGCCTCAAGGAACGCGTAGAAATCCTAGCATAAGTACCATACGGACCATGTATTGATACAGAGTAGTTCGCACTCGTAATTAATTTTGCCCCAAATCATGCAGCAGGTTCGCATAATTTGGGGCTTTCACTATTTTTATAGGATCATAGCATAAATGTGAGGGTGCTACCCCACTGGTGCGGTGTGTATGCGGTGGAAAAAATTCAAGAGCCCTTGTGCAGGAAGGGCATGAAGCAATGGTTTCCCACCTCACAGCGGCGCCGCGCTAAACTAGTACAACAGGCGTGTTTTCCTATTGCTTCTCCCAAATGAAAAAGTTTAATTAAATCCCTTTGTTTTACTTACATGGTTACAAACAAAAAGAGTCAACTCATCAATTGTTGAAAGTTTCTCCATGGATAGATATTCATCTGGAACTTCAATTTCAAATTCCTTTTCAATACTAACAACTAAACGAATAAAGCTTAGTGAATTTAATCCTATATTAACCAGTTCATTATCTAGTGAACTATCGGATGGTAGTTCTAAAATCTCAATAATTATATTTTTTATTCTCATCTCGATATCCATTATTTTTATTCCCCCCGATAGTTTTACATCTGAATCATCGTCTAATGTTATAGGTAGAATAATATCGATACCAATATCGACAGTCTTTTTAGTTCCTAGAAAATCAAACAGTATCTGCTTCTTTTTATGCCTCTCAATCTTCTTTATTCTTCCTTCTAGTCCTTAAACGGTCCTGATATAACAGAAACTCTTTCATTTCTAAATGTAATCTTTATGTAATCTAAAACATCATTCTCATAAACATAGAGGATGTTAGAGCAGCTCCTAACAATCTTTAGATTACAATATACATCCACAAGCAGTTCTAAACTCAAATCAAGGCGTGCACTACACTCATCCTGTGTTTCAACAGAAAGTAAAGAATGCAGGATTTACCCAATCCATGTCCCTCAAGGGTAACTGCTAGGACAATGCTCCCATGGAATCCCTCTAACCATCAGACTCCCCAAGTAAACATTCAGTTCCTGTAATAACCGCTTCTCAGCATGTGTTCCATTAACGTAAGACCAGTTTTGAATACTGATAAAAATTCAATCCTTCCATGACAGTACCTCAATCGGAAAACCACTCACTTGGACTGGAACTCGATCATCCTGCTGTCCGCATCACCTTAAAGACGATGCGCAATTGGAACGTGGAAATCGTAAACTACCATCAATGCCGATGGACAAACGCGACGGTAGAAGGTCGTCACAATCACATTAAGGCCTTTCAACACCGCCATTATTTCACACAAAATCGCAGCCGTTATAAAGAAGGCATTCTCATTGAATGTAACCGCCATCGGATGTTGGGTGGATAGTCAAGCACTGATTTTGAGATTGAGCCTAAAATACACTTGCATAATTTGAAAATAACAAAAACCAAAAAATTACGGCTTGATAGATTGTACCTAGCATTCCAGTCGGCTGGCGAAATATAAAAAGAGGCTTCTGCACAGGAGCGGTTAGTGCGAAACCGATCCTTGATTTTCGTATAAAACCCCGAGATTCTAAATCCCCATGATGTGATATCCGGCATCCACATAGATTATTCCGCCGGTGATGCCCCGCGCCAGCGGGCTCAGCAGAAACATTGTAGCGTCCCCAACCTCATCTTGGTCCACATTGCGCCGTAGCGGTGATTTCTGTTCAATGGTGGATAAAGATTCGTTAATACCGGGAATGGCAGATGCGGCAGAGGTGAGTACTGGCCCCGAAGATACGGCATTAACCCGGATTCCCTGCTTGCCCAAATCATCCGCCAGGTAGCGGACGCTTGCTTCCAATGCCGCTTTGGCGACACCCATGACATTGTAGTGCTCCATGACGCGTTCAGAACCCAGATATGTTTGGGTAACGATACTGCCGCCTTCCTTCATCAATCTTTGAGCATGCTTCACCAGAGCCACCAACGAATACGAGCTGGCATTCTGCGCCATCAGGTAACCCTCTCTCGTTGATTCCACAAATCGGCCCTGCAACTGACCGGCATCAACATAAGCTACCGAGTGCACAAGTCCATGAATAGTACCGACACGCTCTTCGATCTGATGAAAGGCAGCTGCGATGCTGTCATCATCCAAAACATCACACTGAAGTATGCATAGCGGAGTTATATTATGTTTCTCAAGCAATCTGGATAATTTGCGCAGCGATTTGTCTCTTCTGTAGGTGAAGACTAGGTTGGCTCCTTCGCGATGAAGTGACTTGGCGGCTCCCCAGGCGATGCTCTTTTCATTGGCTATACCCGTTACGACAATTATTTGATCCTGTAATAACATTGTTCCACACTCCTTCGGCTTCCAAGTAGCAGCTTCGTCCGAGGCTGATCTATATCATCAGGCATGATGCCTATCTAGCAAAGAAAGGACGCTGCTTAACATCTCATAGTCCAGACGGTTGACCCGGTATTCCATTTCACCCAAGGTGCATAGAGACAGGACATGCTCGTCATCCATCAACCATTGCCGGAAACAGGCATGCGGGGCTCCCTCTTCAAACTCCGCGCAAATCCGGTTTCCCTCTCCTATGCTGAAGTGAAACGAATTCAGCGGAATCGACAGCCCTTTCCCTACCGCCTTCACATAGCTCTCCTTCAGCGTCCAAAGCTGAAAGAAGTAGATTAATCCCGCTTCGCCTTCCTTCGCCATCAGCGCCTCGGCTTCACTAGGAGCAAAGAACCGCCCAGCGACGGAGAGGTCTATCGGCTTGATGCATTCAATATCAATTCCAACTGGATCGCTGCCAAATGCGCAAACAACCCAGTCCCCCGAATGGGATACGTTAAAATAATAGCCGGGTGGACTGCTCAGCAGCGGCTTGTTGTATTCATTCTTGCTGAATGCCAGTTCTTGATTTGATATTCTCAGGTTTTGGCAAGCAGCCAGGCGGGTCAGCAGTTCTCCCATCACGGACCGGTGGGCATCGATCGGCCTGTGGAAGCGGCTCGCCTGCTTCTGTCTATCCGCTGAAACATAATTCAGAAGGAGGGAATTCCACGAAATCCCCTCCTCCTCATTGACTCGGATGGTGTAAACCTCAATCACGGAACCTCGACCATATCCCGCGACGGAGCAAGGTAATCCTTCAACTCATAATACATCCCGGTCTCGTCGATAATTTGATGGAACCAGCGCGATTGTTCCTGCATCGGAACTTTTTTCGCTTCCAGAATGCCCTTCAGCAAGTCCAGGGCTTTCCGCATTTGATCCAGGCTCGGCTTCGCGCCATCCTGTTCCAATTGGTCTTGAATGTCCTGAATTTCCCGGTAAGGTTTGACCACCTTGTTCTGGAATTCCTCGTTGTCCCAGTTTTGATTCGGCGTGGCTACAACTACCGCCAGACATCTCGTAATGATGGTCGGAATATGCTTCTTCAGGCCAGGGTAGGCGGACAGAATCTGCTCGATTTTTTTGCGATCTTCCTTGGAGCCGTAGCAGAGGGCTTCTATTCCATCCACATTCGCATGAACCATTTTGGTCAATACATTCTTGGTGCCCATTTCAATGGCGAGTGTTACACCCTTTTGTTTGAAATACTGCATGGTACGTTCCCACTGGACCGGATTGGTGAGGTGAAGGGCAAGATTCTTTGCCACCTTTTCGGGATGTGCCATCGGCTGGGCATTGTAGTTGGTAACCACCGGGTACTTAAAGAAACCATAATTGAGACTATCCAGCTTGGCGGCCAATATATCGGACATGGGCTGCATGAGGCTGCAGTGAAACGGAGCACTGGCGAGCAAGGGGGTAATCTGTCCGCCTTGATCCGTTAGCCTGCCTTCCAGCTCCATAACGGCGTCCTCTTCGCCCGAGATTGCCGTCTGCGAAGGGGAATTATAGCAGGACAACCATACATCACGGCCTTCCTCAGCCATTTTTCGGCACTCCTCCTCGACCAGCCTGCGCTCCACATTGTCGATGATCGTCATGGAGCCGATGCCGCGGCCGGCCACCTCATCTGTTAACGTTCCCCGTTCATGCAGCAGTTGTACGGCATCGGCAAAACGAAGCGCTCCTGCGCAGGTAAACGCTGAATATTCGCCCAGGCTGTGTCCGGCGAGGAACTGCGGAACAATTCCGAATTCCTGCATATAGACGCGGAAGCTGGCCACACTGGACACGAGAATGGCCGGCTGGGCATTTTTCGCCAGACTCAATTCGGAAAGCGAACCTTCAAAGCACAGATTGGCCAGGTCGTACCCGAGGATATCGCTGGCTTCCTCAAATGTCTTCCTGACAATCTCATACTGGTCATATAATCCTTTAGCCATTCCAACATAATGGGAACCCTGGCCTGGGAACAGAAAAGCGATTTTTTCCATTGCTTATTCCTCCTGTTTTTTTATAATGAGGGACACTTTCCGTCAGACATGGCTAATCAAGGTGAGATAATCCGGGATACTCTGGATTTGGGACGGATCATGCTCGAACAGAATCAGTCCGTCTTGTTCCCCAATTTCCTTGAACCCGGCGAACTTGTAAGCAAGAAGCATCATCCGGTTGCGCTCCGTCGGGACAAATTCGGCCCGCAGAACGGCGCCGGATTCCTTGGCAAGCTTGGCCACATAATTCAGCATCACGCTGCCAACCCCTCTGGAAATGACTCGGCAGGACATCAGCAGCAGCTTCAGGGTCCACACTTTATCATTGCATTCCAGCAGTGTCAGCCCAATCTTCCCGTAGCTGCCGTACTTATCCTCCAGTCCTGAGATAAGCACCTTATGACTAGGCGAATGGCGGAAGGCATCCAATTCCTCATAGGAGTAGGTGTAGCCCGTCGCGTTCAACTGATTGGTTCTTACCGTCAGCTCTTCCGCACGCTTCAGGTCGTCTCCCTCTACCGGATTGATGGTGAATACCATCCGTAGCGAAGAAAGAAACTCCTCCTGGAAACCATCAAAGCATTCCTCCACCTTGTTGCGCACAATATCACTCATGTACATTTTTCTGCGGTTTTTAGAGTCTTCAGTAATAAAAGTAGGATTAAGTTCGGGCATATCCAGCATCCGTCCGGTTTCGGCGGCGTCGATACACATCACTTCAGGATGATGAAAGTTGACTTCCTCCCGCTCAAAAGGCTGATCGTCAATAAAGGCGATGGTATCCATGCCGATATTGATGGAATGAGCAATCGCTTGAACGGAAGCGGATTTGTTGTTCCAATTGATCTGCGGATAGATGAAATAATCATCGATGCCGAATTCCTTTAATTTGGCCATCGCCAGATCATGATTGTTGCGGCTGGCCACCGATTGCAGAATGCCCCGTTCATCCAACGCCTTGATTACATCCGTGATATGGGAATGGAGCCGAACGCTGGTATCTTCAATCAGAATCCCGTCCCAAATCGTATGATCCAGGTCCCAGACCACACATTTAATTTTGCGCAGGGCCGTTCTTTGCTTCTCCTTAATGGAAGACGTCATGGGTATCCACCTCCTTCGATTTCTTCTGCTTGGCGGAGCGCCGCAGCGCACGCCGGACCGTAACGACTTCCTGGGTGGCGATCAGCATTTCGTGCATTTGCGTGGTGCCTTCGATGATTTCATTGATTCTGGCATCCCGGTAGTATCTTTCCACTGGATAGTCGCTGTGGCAGCCGTTCGCACCGTGAATCTGAATCGTATCGCTGGCGACTTGGTTAACCATAGTAGAAGCAAAATATTTAGCTGCCCAGGTCTCCATGATGCTGTCCGGATCACCGGCATCCCGTAAATATCCTGCTTTATAGCAGAGCAACCGTGCTGCTTTGATATTAACAGACATCGCTGTAATCATCTTTTGAATCAGTTGGTTCTCACGGATTGGCCTGCCGAACTGGGTTCTCGCACTTGAATATTGAATCGAGGCTTCGAGGCTGGCCTGTGCCAGTCCAACGCAACCGCAGGCAATCGTATATCTTCCGTAATCAAGGCAAGGCAATGCAACATGCGACAATCCCATACCGACCTGGCCGAGCAGATTCCCCTGGGGAATCCGGCAGTTGTCCAGGCTTAGTTCAGCAATCATGGAAGCTCTTGCGCCGAGCAGCCCCGACATCGGCGTGGCTGTGAAGCCTACAGTTTCACTCTCCACGAGGAATGCCGTAGGTTTGCCCTCACACTTGGCAAAAATCAGGAACAAATTGGAAATCTGGCCCATGGTGATCCATTTCTTCCTTCCGTTCAATACATATTCCTCTCCATCAAGAACCGCTGTTGTTTCGATACTCTTCGCATCGCTCCCGACATTTGGCTCGGTCAACCCGAAGGAGGCAAGAGTTTGCCCCGATGCCAGCCGGGGCAGCCAGTAATTCCGCTGCTCTTCCGTGCCCCACCGTAGAATGGCCAAAGCCGCCATTCCCTGCACCGTCAGCAGACTTCTTACAGAAGAGCAGCCGCGTCCGGTCTCTTCGTTAAGAATGCCCAGCGTAATGTTGTCCAGTTCCATTCCGCCGTACTGCTTGGGCAGCATGGAGCCCAGGTACCCGCTTTCAATCATTTTTTGGATAACATCCGGATGAATCCGCTGCTCTCTATCGTTCAGTTCGGCGTACGGCACAATCTCTTCGTCTACAAAATCTCTGAATTCAGCTTGCCATTTCAGTTGCTCCGGTGTTAATTCGATTATCATTTCCTTATCACCCCGATATTTTATTTTATAAGTTCTGGCAGGTTTCCTTCTTGTCTTTAACCAAACCGGCGATGCGGTTAACGGTCTTGAAATTGTCCAAATCCATGTCTTTGCTGTCAATTCTCAAAGAGAATTCCTTCTCCAGGTACATAACCAGCTGCATAGAAAAAAGTGAATTTGCAAAGCCCAGCGCGAAAATATCCTCATCATCTTCTAATTCACGCTTGCGGAAAAACCGCAATAAAAATTTTTTGATTTTGACTTTTGATTCTTCCATTTTGAACACTCCCAATCATTATTTTGGTATGATCCCAATGTTTACTAATACATGTAAAAGCCCTGGCCGCTTTTTCTGCCGTGAAGTCCGGCGTCAACCATCTTCTTCAGCAGCGGGCAGCAGCGGAACTTTGAATCCTGGTAACTTTCATAGAGCACATTCAGCGAATGAACCACGGTATCCAGACCGATCAAATCGGCTGTTTCCAGCGGCCCCATCGTGTGTCCATAGCATTTTCTAAAAATCTCATCCACCTCTTCTGCGGAAGCGACCTGGTCCTGCACCACATATGCCGCTTCGTTCATAAACAGATGAGAAATGCGGTTGGAGACAAATCCCGGATAGTCATTGACCAGAATCATTTCCTTGCCCATTTGACCCATCAGCTCGTTAACTGCTTGGATGGTAGTCTCCGAAGTATGATATCCACGGATGGCTTCAACCGTTTGTTTGGCCGGTACAGGATTCATAAAATGGGTGCCGATAACTTTATCTTGCCGCTTGGTCAGAGCTGCCAGCCTGGTAATGGGAATGCAGGAGGTGTTCACCATAAAGATGCAGTCCTCATTGCATATGCCGTCAATCAGTTCGTAAATATCACGCTTGATTTCCCACTGTTCCGTTGCGTTCTCAATGACGAAGCTTACATCCTCCAATAAACGGTGCTCCACAGTGAATTCGATCCGTCCCATAACCTGCTCCGAGGGCTCAAGCTCTCCGGAGAAACCGAATAAGGTGCGAAAGCGCAGATTTTGCTCTATCTCCTCCTTCGACTGCTGAAGCTTCAACTGACTGACATCCACAAGCACAACCGAAATTCCCGACTGGGCAAGGCTTTGGGCCACACCGCTGCCCATTACACCTGCTCCGATGACTCCAACTTTCACCGCTGAATCAACTTCTTTCCTTGGGATTTTTATATGATCAATTAAGTTGACCGAAGTACCGGGTCAGCATGAAGAACAGGGTTTCCTGATATCGCTCCTCCACTGACTGTGCTAAATGCAATTGTTCCTTCAGCAATTCCGCCGCCTTTGGACTCATCCGACCCGAGTAAATCGCCTTTACGATCCTGGCTCGAATGGACTTCCAGAGCTCCAGACTCTGGTCGACTGCGATTCTCCAATCCTCCGACCGGTCCAGCAACGAATCAAAACGGTATTTATCCGCCAGTTTGGCATTCACAATCTGACTGAGCGCATCCGTCAAACCTCCAGAGTAGTCCTGAATCAGCTGGTCTTCCATCAAAGCACTCCGCACACCATCTGCGAACAGCTCCAGCGCCTTCCAGCCACTGCCGATCAAAAAGCGTTTCTCCAGCATCGACGAGAGTAGTTCTGTCATAAGTCCTTCCGAAGACAGGCCAGCCTCACCGCCAGCTTCGACGCTGCCGGAAAACTCGTAATACGCCGGCTTGTTATCCATTCCGAAAACTTCCATATACCCCGCATGGCATTCCAGAACATCCTCATAACTTACCCAGCGTTTCTGATAAGTTAAATTCTCGATGTGGTCATGTTCAATGATGGAGAACATTTGCCTTGTGTCATCGTAGCCCAACACGAGCCATGAATGCGGCCAATGCTTCTGCCGGTACGTATCAGCCCGGATAGAGGCAAAATAGCAGTCGATACGCATGATTACCGGTTTGCCACCGCGGAGGGAGGCTTTCAATTCCTGTACGACAAAAGCGCCGGGGGTTTTGGTCGTCATGCCGATGCCCAGGTCTTTCAGCAGGTCATCAAGCGGCTTAGCGGCATCGTATTCCACCATGAAATGCCGGGCCGCTTCGTCATATCGGAAAAGAATCGTATCATTGAAGAGCAACGGTATGATGCTCCGCTGATAGTAGCGGACAACGGGAAACAGGGAATTGTAGAAGCACTCCCTATAAAACAATTCATTAAACGGGTTCATCCTTTCGGCATGCGGAATGGATACCGCGCCTTCCCGGTCAAATTCGGCCGGTTGTGCCGCAAGAACCGGCGACGACTGTATTGAGGAGAACTTCGGCGCCTCCTGTGTCCGGTTCAGGAATCCCCTGACCGTTGGATACCGGTAAATATCTTCGGTTTCAAAGGAGTAACCCGCCTTTTCCATCTCCACCTCCAACTTCAAAGCTTTGAGCGAATGCCCGCCCGCATTGAAGAAATCATCGGTGACGCCTATTTCCTCCGCTTCCAGCACTGTCCTCCAGATGGCAAGCAGCTTCTCTTCCAGCTCGCCTGTAGGCGGCTCGCCAATATATTGGCCGCTGCTTGCCGAATAAGGGTCCGGCAGCAGCTTGCGGTCAACTTTTCCGTTAAGCGTATAGGGAATCCGCTCGATCCGGATGTAGAACGACGGCAGCATGTAATCCGGCAGACTGCCGGACAGGGCGGTTCTCAGCTCATCCGCCGGTACCGGTTGCGGTGCAGCGTAATAAGCACACAGCAGGTTGTTGCCTTCGCGGTCTGCCTTGGCGACACAAACGGCAGCACTGACTCCCGGGAAACTCAGGAGTGCCGCTTCTACTTCCCCAAGCTCAATCCTGTAGCCCCTGATCTTGACCTGATGGTCGATGCGTCCCAGGAATTCAATCTCCCCACCGGGCATCCATCTTGCCAGATCGCCTGTCCGGTACATCCTGCCGCCGCCGGCAAACGGACAGGCAATAAATTTCTCGGCGTTCAGATCCTTCCGTTTCCAATACCCGACAGCCACTCCATCACCAGCGATACATAGTTCACCCGCTACACCAATCGGTGTCAGTCTTCTCAACCCGTCGATAATGTACATTCTTGTATTAGCGATCGGATTTCCCAGATTAATCCGGCTCAGTTGGGTCACATCCTTGACGGATGACCAGACTGTTGTTTCCGTAGGGCCATACATGTTATAGATTTTGGCCGCGGCGAACCGTTCCTGGAGCTGGTGCAGCAATTCATCAGGAAAGGCTTCTCCGCCTACCATAATATCTGTTAGATAATCTTTGTCCGAAAACCCGCGGGTCTCATTCAGCAGCATCCGCATGCGGGAGGGTGTGGTCTGGAGCATTTCTACCCGGTTATGCACCAGCCACCGCTTCAGCAAGCCAGGATTCTGCTGCTCCTCTTCGTTTGCGATGACCACCTTCAGCCCCCGGGTCAAGGGCAGCAGAGTCTCCAGCACGAAAATATCGAAAGAGATTGTCGTGACCGCAGCAATTGTCTTGCCTTCCTTGAAGGAAATCACATCCGTAATACCAGCGATAAAGTTTACAACGGACCGGTGCGAAATTAGCACACCTTTGGGAAGCCCCGTCGAGCCAGAGGTATATATCAGGTATGCAGCATCTTCGGGGCGGTTCACATTCCAGACCACCTCTTCACACTCGGGAGACACCTCAGCTCTATTAATATCCAGGACTTCCCCGGCAAAAGCGATCCCCCCTGCCAATTCCCCTTGTGTAAGCAATATGCCTGTCCCGCTGTCTGCCAGCATGTGGCTGATCCGGTCTGGCGGATAGGTTGGATCAATCGGCAGATAAGCCCCGCCCGCCTTCAGCACAGACAGGAGGCAAACGATCATTTCCATCGAACGATTCATCATCACGGCTGTAATTTCATTTTGCTTGAGGCCTCTATTCCTAAGTTGGAATGCAAGCCGGTCAGATCGTTCCTTTAATTGCCCATACGTCATTTCCCGGTTATTGAACCGTAGGGCCGGAAGATCTGGCGTTCTCAGTGCTTGAATGTCAAACAGTTCGTGAATGGTCTTGTCATGCGCATACGGGAGCTCTGTTTCGTTAAACACCCGTTCCATCCGTTCATATTCCTCCGGCAGGAGCATGCAGACCTCCTCAAGCGCCATTCCCGGATTCTGCAATCCTTCTTTCAGATAAGCAGCGAGATGAGCATGAATCCTTCTCATCAACCCTTCCGAGTACAATTCCACTTTATAGTGCAGTTCTATACCAAGACCGTCGCTGCCAAAAAAGAATTGAAACAGCACATCGGCCTGAACATCCTCCCGCCGAATGGAACCATGCAGTGTGTTCAGAGCGGCCACTGTGCGGAATGACGGCACCGGAGCCTCACGTTCTTCATTCAGCATCCGGACCATCGCCCCGAAAGGAAAGCTGCCGTGCTTGCAGGCGTCCTGCACAGTCCGGTTAACAGACAGCAGAAAGTCCTTGAAAGAAAGCTGCTCATTCACCTCTGCCTTTAGAGGAATCAATCCTTCCGGACTCCCTGCTCCACTATGCGCTTGACCCGGCGGCATACCGACAACAACGGGAGAATCACCTGTATGCCTATGCAGCACATACAAAACACCGGCTACAAGAAACGTATATATACCTTGCTGGGACTGTCGGCAGACCTGCAGCAGCTTCTGTGTCAGTTCCCCTGGGAATAAGTACCGGACTAAAGCTCCACGGCCATCCGCTCCTCCCTCTCTGAGATCGGCCCCAAAACCGCTCATTTCAAGGGATGGCCCCAGCATGGTCAGCCAGTACTCCCGTTCATCCTTCCACTTTCCCGAGGATAAAAGAATATTCTCGGTATAGGAATCCAGCGTCACATCCATTCCCCTCCATTCCCCTACTTTTGAATTCCATCATTACAGGATTAAAAGTCAAAAGTCACATCTTCGGTTTCTTCACGCCCCGGAAGAATCGAACCGGAACTCCACAACTCGATGTCCTGGATTGTAATATCCATGCCTTCGGCGATCCCTTCCAATACACTCAGGTAATCCTGCATCATCCGCTCCGCGGTTTCCTTCCGGAACAGTTTCGTGTTATATTCCAGCCGGAGCTGTAACTGCCCGTCCTGCTCCTGCGCTTCCAGCGTCAGATCATAATCCGTCAGATTGTAGATCTCTCCGTATGGCTGTCCGTTCGTCCGGTCAATGGCAGGTGCGTTCTGAAACACAAACACGGTATCGAACAAAGGATGGCGGTTCATGCTTCTTTTAACATGCAAATCGTAAATCAGCGCATCCAGCGGATAGTCCTGGTTGTCGAACGCTCCTGTTGCAATTGACTTTACCTGCTCCAGATAATGCCGGAACTGCTGCTCCTTCATAGGCTTCACGCGCATAGCGATCATATTGATGAACATCCCCAGGACTCTCTCCAGTTCCCGGCTGGGACGGCCCGTAACCGGAGAGCCGATGACCATATCTTCCTGCGCCGTATATTTGGACAATAGCACCGAGTATGCCGATAGTAGCAGAATATAAAGAGTGGAGCCGGCAGAGCCTGCCTGATTTTTCACCTTCTCGCTCAACCCCCGATCCGCATAATGTGTAATCATGCCACTCTCGAAGCCGGCATGCTCCACTCTCGGGTAGTCCGTGGGCAATTGAAGCAACGGGATGCCATTCTCGAACATCCGCTCCCAATATCTTTTCTGCGTTTCCATAAATTCCGAGTGCATGAACTGATGCTGCCATTCCACGTAATCCTTATATTGAAAGGCGGTGGCAGCCAGTGTTTCACCCTTATACAGCTGTGCGAACTCACGCATGAAAATCTCCATGGATACACCATCGGTAATGATATGGTGGGCATCGTACAGAAGATAGTATTTATCCTCCTTGACCTTCACCAGCCCCAAGCGGAATAATGGAGGTGCGCTTAAATCAAAAGGCTGCTTGAATCCGTGAATAATATTCACCGCATCCGCTTCATCCACTTCCCAATATGCAAGCTTGAATTCCGCATGATCCAGGATGTACTGGACAATTTCGCCATCCCTGCTGCTTACAGCGGTCCGCAGCACTTCATGCCTTTCAATCATCCGACAGATGGCCAGCTCCACCCGCTCCGGCTCTACCCGGAAGTCCAGCACGGAAACTCTGTATTGATTGTAGCCGGTCGATAGCGGCTCCCTCTTGTAAGCCAGGAACATTCTTTTCTGGGCATGGGAGACAGGATAATACGTTTTCTGTTCGGCCAGTTGCAGAACCGGGTACTTGCCGGGGACGGCCAAAGGCCGGAGGCCCGTTTTGGATTGCAGATATTCGGACAGCTGGCACACGGTCGTATATTCGAACAGCTCACTGAGGGACACCATTTCGAACGCACGTGCCTCAATTTCTCCCTGCAGCTTCATCAGTACCAGTGAGTCCGCACCCATTTCAAAGAAATTCTCATAAATATCGATTTCCGCAAACCCGAATACCTGCTTGCAGCATAGGGCCAGTCTGCGCTCCAGTTCGGTGTACTCGCCGCTTTCGCGGCCAAGCATTGCAACGCCAATTCCTTGATCCTCCGTCTGCCTGTTCGAACTTCTGGCGGATGAAGGACGCTTCTTTTCTTTCCGGGTGGCAATTTTGCGCATAATCGGCTCTGAGCAGGCAACCCCCGAGCGTTCCAGCAGTAGAGCTCCGGCTCCCCCATAATTAACCTCTCCGATCAATCCACGGCTGAAGCCGCTGTTCAGTAAGGCTTCAAATCCTTTGATTCCCTGCGTCGTTGGTATGGTTTTGAAAATAGTGTCATATACATGGCCGCTGTCAAAGGCCATCCCCGTTTCCTTCCACGTCGTCCAGTTGATGCTGAGAGTACGTAGACCCTTTTTCTGCCGGTAAGAGGCATATGCGTCCATATAGGCGTTGGCAGCTGCATAATCCCCTTGCCCGAAAGCGCTGAACATCGTCGCAACCGAGGAGAACATAATGAAGAAATCCATGGCTTGATCGCGCGTCAGCATATCCAGTACCCATGTTCCATACACCTTGGGGGAATAGATGGCCTCGAACATGCCATCGCCCCTGTCGGCCAGAGGCCCGTCATTTGAAATGCCTGCACCGTGAATAACTCCGTTGATCGCGCCAAAGCGGTTCTTCAAATCGGCGATAACCTGCTCCATCCGCGCATAATCGGAAACATCCACGCTTACACATTCCACGGTAGCCCCCATCGACTCCAACTCCAGCAGAGTACGGATCCGCTTCTTGACCTTCTCCGGTTCCCGGCTTTCCAGCACAACCTGCCATTCCTTGCGAAGCGGTACCGGAGTGCGGCTCAGGAGGACCAAATTCACTCTGTTCTGCGAAGCAAGATATTTGGCTGTTTCCAGGCCTATGCCGCCCATGCCACCTGTTATGATATATACACCCTGCTCACGAATAGGCACATTGCCGTCTCCCAGCATATCCAGAGCAATCTCGGTGAATAATTCCGTATACCGTTCCCCTTTCCGAAAAGCAACCGCATACGAGTCATTGGCCGACAGAATCTCCTGCAAAAGCCTTTCCACCGGGGTAGTGTCGTCGATATCGATATACCTGCAGGTTATATTCGTAATTTCCTTGGCGATAACCCTGCCCATACCGTAAAGCGGTGCATGATCGGGACGGAGAATAGTCTCATCGCCGGTCACTTCCAAAGTGTTGCGGGTAAGCACATGCAGCTCAGCAGAATGCCTGAACCCGGCATTTGCCAGCGCCTTTATCAAATAGAAAAGACTGTAACCACCTCGCCGCTGCCCAAGCTTCAAAGCCTCCAGCGTACAATCTCCGGTGTCCGTGTCCAGAGCGGACAAATGAACGAACCGGCTGACGTTAGCATCCTTTATTTCCTCTAAAAGCTGGCTATAGCTTTCTCTTGAACCGTCAATCCGGTAGCAGGCATTGCCGATTTCCTCACATCCGGTACCGGCTGACTTTTCCTCCCTAGCCCCGTCGCTCATTTCCACCTCGATTACCGGCCTGCGCTGCGCCCGCAGCCATTCAATGACGAATGCCCCCACCCCACCGGAATCCTTGAAGACTACGGCAGTCCCCAGATTGTCCGAAAGTTCGGACACACCAGAGTCCTTACGCCACTGCATCGCGTGGAAGGGAGCATCCATTGATGATTCCGCCGTCTTCCGCTGCGGAGCTTCCAACCAGCAGCGGTGTTTCTCAAAGGCATAGACAGGGGCATTGATTTTAACGCGTTGTTCTCCTTGATACAGCTCCTCCCAAGGAATATCGGCACCCTGAACATACAGCCCGCATATGTCCTGAAGCAATTGCTCGTCTGACTTGCCGTTCTCACGGAACCGCCGCAGCATCACGGCAGCAGTCCGGGTCATTTCCGCGCGGCGCGCCTCTTTGATTTCATTGTTACCCAGTTCTCGCTTGTTGCCGGACACCACCTTGTGCCGGCCGTACTGAATCCCGTTATCCCGAATTTCTTCCGGAGTACTGTCTGACAGCCTGCCAATGCTGTGTTTTAACTCTGCCCAATCCTTGAAGATGACAACAGCGCGGTGGGTGTAATGGCCTCTTCCCGTATTGGCCGTATAACACAAGTCCCTCAAGGGAAGGTCCGGCGCCTTGCTTAGAAACTGTCCGTAGCGGGAGATTATACCTCTAAGCGAAACCTCACTTTTGGCCGACAAAGCAATAACATTGGGCAAGCCCGCATATTCGTCTTCATACTGCAGGTCGGGCATATATTCTTCCATTACGATATGGCAGTTAGTCCCGCTCAGCCCGAATGCGCTGACACCACACCGGCGTGGATGCTCCGCAGCCTGCCACTCCCGGGTGTGAGTATTCACGTATATGGGAGACTCGTTGAATTCAATCGTCCGGTTCGGCATATTGAAATGGACGGACGCCGGAATCTTCCGTTGCTTTAGGGACATTGCCGCTTTAATAACCCCGGCAAGCCCGGCACATTCATACAAATGCCCTGTATTTGTTTTCACAGTACTGATAGCGCAAAACTGCTTCTTATCGGTATGCTTCCTGAACGCTCGGTGCAGCCCCTCGATTTCGAGTGGATCTCCCAGTCTTGTCGCTGTTCCGTGCGCTTCGATGTAGGAGAGAGTGTCCGGGCGGATATCGGCAGCCTTCCATGCCTTCAGCAGAACCTCCGCCTGAGCTGCCGAATTGGGAGCGGTGATTCCAATGGAGGCCCCGTCCTGATTCACAGCGCTCCCTTTAATGACAGCATAGATAGGGTCTCCGTCCTTCTTGGCCTTGCTGAGCGGTTTCAAGATGACAGCCGCCGAACCCTCTCCCCAGCCTGCACCTTCTGCTGCGGAATCAAATGTTCGGGTACAGCCATCTGCAGCCTCGACGCCCAGTTTAAGACCCGCGTTGTCAAGCGGCAGCAGGTTAATGCGGATACCGCCGGCAATCGCCATCCGGCAATCGCCGTTGTTGATCGCACTGCAGGCCAAATGGATGGCGACCAGGGATGAAGAGCAGGCGGTATCGAGTATCATCGTCGGCCCCTTCAAATCGTGGAGATAGGAGATTCTGCTAGGCAGCAGGGCGGCGATGTTGCCCGTCAATGCGGTTGCCGCTGATTCCGGCTCCGTTTCAAGGATCATATTGTGATAGCTTGAACTGCTGGAGTAGCCGACATATACGCCGGTATCACTTCCGGCAAGCCTACCGCCCCCGTAGCCCGAATCTTCAATAGCCTCACAGGCGGTCTGTAGAAACACACGCTGCGCAGGGTCCATGAGACTCGCTTCCTTGGGCGTAATCCGAAAGAAGCCGTAGTCGAACGATTCAATATCTTCCAAATAAGCACCGGGGAGATATTTCACCTCCCAGTCTTGGCCATCCAGCTTGTCGGACAGGTAACCGTCAATTCCTGCGCTTCTCGCTCCAGGAAAGGAGCCCGTCAAATCAACTCCCGCTTCAATACTGCTCCAGAATTCTTCAACGGAATTCGTACCCGCTATATGCGAAGCCATCCCGATAATCGCGATGTCTTCCTTCCGCGGTTTTTCTCTTTCCGCCTGAGTCTGTCGGAGCATCGTTACCATTCGGACCGCATCTTCCTTGTCAATTTTCCCTTCCGTGGCTCTTTTAAGAATATAGTGGTAAAGCTTATCCATTTTCGCTAACCTCCAAGCGTTTCAAGATCGTACTGCTCCCGCTCAATAATCCCCCGAGCCGCCCTTCTGACCCGCTTGGTTCAACCGGCCCATGGCCTCTTCAATCGAAAGAGTTCCCTTCTCAAGTTCCTCCATCAGGCGTTTTGTGTCTTCTTCCAGATCGTCGCTTGCCACACTTACCTGCTTCAGACCCTCGGCCATTTCCCTGTCATAGGTCACGGATTCCTGTTCTCCCAGATCCTCTTCCCTTTCCTCCGAATCCTTAAGGAAGTGGTACAGCTTCTGGACAGACGTGTATTCGAACAAGTCCAGCAACCGGACCCTGCCGGGATATACCTTTTCCAGAGAAGCGTGTATCCTGCCGAGTAGAATAGAGTCTCCTCCGATCTCAAAGAAATTGTCATATACATCGATTTCATTGAAACCCAATACCCCGCAGTAAATTTCCGCCAGCTTGGCTTCTAATTCGGAGTATTCTCCATCCTTTCCGGTCAGCCTGACTTCTCCCTCAATATTCTTGTGTGACGCCTGCTGTCTGGATTCCCATCTCTTCCGGGACCGGCTTACGGCTGCTTCAATAGGTGCTTCCATAAGCTGCGGCACGAGTCCAAGCTCCCATAGAATATCCGAACTGTAGTTAAGCTCTCCGATTAAGACATTCGTGACCTTGCTGTTGAGCACTTTGTCCAATCCCCGCATTGCCTTTCCTGTAGGAATAGCCTTGAATGCGCCATCCGCATTGACTCCGTATTCAACGGCCATGCCAGTATCCTTCCACGCAACCCAATTGATGGATAGGGCCTTCCGCCCCTGCAGGCTTAGATATCTGGCATAGGCATCGAGAAAAGCGTTGGCGGCAGCATAATCGCCCTGTCCCTGCACGGAGAAGCGAGCGCTCATGGAGGAGAACATAATGAAAAAATCCAGCTGATCCTGCTCCGTCAGCTTATCCAGAATCCGTGTGCCAAGCACCTTGGGATGGACAACTTCATTAAAGACATGCTCGTCTTTGGCATACAGGAAGCCGTCCCCGCCTACACCTGCACCATGTACAATCCCGTTAATTCTGCCGAAGCGTTCTCTTAATTGGGCAATAAGCTGCTCCATCTGCTCCGCATTCGCCACATCGAGACCGTAGTATTCGACATGGGCACCCATCGCCTCTACTTCACGGATGGCTTTAATTCTTTGAATAATTTTCCGGTCCATACGGCTGTTATTGCCGACGATTTCATCCCACATCCGTTTATCCGGCATCAGGGTACGGTTCACCATGGCAATATTGACATTCCTGCCCGCTGTCAAATATTTAGCCATTTCAATCCCCATACCGCTGCTTCCGCCTGTAATCAGATAGACTCCGCTTTCTTTGACCTCAATCTTTTGGGGCGGCACCTCTTCGGCCTTGAATCCTCTGAACATCTCGGCATATCTCTCATTCTCGCGCAGCGCAATCTGATAGAGAGTTGGAGTAGCCATAACCTCGCGAAGCAGCGTTTCGATGCCTGTTGCTTCGTCGATATCGATACAGCGACATACCAGATTCGGCATCTCCTGCCGGACCGTCCTTCCCAGGGCAAACAGCGAAGCGCTCCATGGATTTACACGTTGCTCCCGGCCGGTTACAACATCCGTACAATCGGAGATAAGCACCATATCCGTTGCCGACGCCAATCCCACCTGGGCTACCGCCTTGGTGAAATAGAAAAGACTGTAGAGCCCTCTCCGCTGCATTTCGTTAAAGCCATCCCAATCGTCGGCTGTCCCTCCCGGGACGACGCTGAACAAGTGCACGATCCTGCTCCAGCTCTTTTTCCTGTTGTCCTTCAGCAGTCTGGAATAATCCTCCACACTTCCGTCAACCCGATAGCATTGGTCGTCCAACTTTTCATAGCTGCCGCTCAGGTACACTTTTACCACTTCTATCCCCAGACGCTCCCATTGTGCAGCGAGTGCTTGTCCCCTGCCTTTTTCGTCCATAAAAATCAGCACCGGAGCAAGAGAACTGACTGGTTCTGCCGGTAGCACCTCCTGCCGTGTCCATTCACCCGAGAAATACATGCCGTCGGAGGCAGCCTCAATTTCCGGTTCATCCTCAAATTCCTGAATTTCAATCCAGCATCTTTCCTTCTCGAAAGGATACGTGGGAAGACTTACCCGGTACAATTCCTCTCCGCAGTAGAATTGTTCCCAGTCAGTATCCGCTCCTTGAATGTACAATTCGCATATTTGTTTCAGGAGGCTATCTTCCTGCCGTCCTCCGTCCACATATCCGGTCACAAGCCGACCGGACTGCTTGCTCAATTGAAGCCGCTGCTGTTTTGTAATCTCGCCTTCCGTCTTGTTGCCCTTCGATTCCGAAACCAACTTATGATAGCCGTAATACAGCCACGGCCGGTCAAGCTGTCCGATTCCGCTGTCATCCAGTTCAGTCAGCTTCTGCTTCATATCTTCCTCATCATTTACGATCAGTGCCAGACGGTATGCGTAATGTCCTCTCCCGGTGCTCGCGGTATAGCAGACATTGGGGAGTGCAGAACCGCTTTCAGGCGTGATTTCCAGGGACCTGTATTTGATGACCAGCTGTCGCAGGGCGGTTTCACTCATTGCGGAGAGCGTCAATATTCGCGGTTTTTCCGCCATCCCGGATATGTTCTGCTGCGGGATGTCCGCATACTCTTCCATAACCACATGGCAGTTCGTACCGCTCATGCCGAAGCCGCTGACCCCGCATCTTCTCGGATACCCCGGCGTTTCCCACTTTCTTCGTGTGACATTCACATAAATCGGAGAGTTGCTGAAATCAATTTTGCGGTTGGGCCGGTTAAAGAATATGTTGGGCGGCAGTTCCTTGTTTTTCAGAGCCAAGGCTGCTTTGATGACACCTGCGATGCCTGCAGCCTCAGCCAGATGGGTGATATTGGACTTTGAGGACCCCACCGCACAAAATTGCTTTTTAGCCGTAAACCGTGCGAAGGCGCTCTGTATCCCCTGAATTTCAATAGGATCTCCAAGTTGCGTACCTGTTCCGTGAGTTTCCATATAGGAGATGGTTTCGGGTTCGACACCCGCATCCTCCCACGCTTTGATGATTACCTCTTCCTGGGCGGCCGGATTGGGGGCGGTCAAGCCCGCTGAGCTGCCATCCTGATTGGACGCGGTGCCTTTTATCACCGCGTAAATATGATCCCTGTCTTGAACAGCCTGATTCAGCGGCTTCAGAAGAACGGCGGCCACACCTTCTCCCGCGCCGGTTCCGTCCGAATAATGATCGAACGGCCGGGTTTTACCGTCCGCTGATTCCATTCCAATTCCTCTTGGAGCACCCTTGCGGAAGATCGGCAGCAGATTCAGCTTGACCCCTCCGGCAATAGCCATGTCGCAATCCCCACTTCGGATGGACTGGCATGCCAAATGTACAGCGGCCAGAGAAGAGGAACAAGCAGTATCCACAACTACACTTGGCCCTTTAAGATCAAATAGATAGGAGACCCTTCCTGTGGCCACCGAGGCGGTATTCCCAATCATAGCCGCCCCTTCTGACTCCGGCTCCACCTCGCTGATCAAACGGTGGAAATATACCATATTGGAGGCAAAACCCAGATATACACCGGTTCTGCTGCCGTAAATTTTATGGCCGCCGTATCCCGAATCTTCTATGGCATGCCAGGCTGTCTGTAGAAACAAGCGGTGATTGGGGTCTGTGGTACTGGCTTCCTTGGGAGACATCCGGAAGAACCGGTAATCAAATTTGTCTATTTCGTCCAGATAGGTTCCAGGCTCATAATCAATCGCGTTCAGCGGATAGCCTTTAAATTTGATAAACTTTTCGATATCTTTTTTTCTCTGCTCGGGAATGGCGCTTCCGTGGTCCAGTCCGGTTTGAATGGCACTCCAGAATTCCTCCTTGGTCTCAACCATCGGCAGCCGGAAGGACATTCCGATAATGGCAATATCTCCTTCGGCCGGATGTTCCTTTCGTCCAGAGATATGCTCCAGTGCAGGAGCAACGGAAGTATCTTTCTGAAGGATGTATTCAGCGAGTTTCAAGATATTGGAATACTCGAACATGTCCGCCACTGTCAATAATCCAGGATAGACCATATCCAGCTTCGAGTGGATACGCATCAGCAGAATCGAGTCCGCACCGAGCTCAAAGAAGTTGTCGTTAATATCAATTTCCGTGTATCCCAGTACTTCTCTGCAAATACCGGCAATAGTCTTCTCAATTTCGTTATAGGCTGCTCCGTCGCGTCCAGTCAGCCGAACCTCGCCCGACGGAGATTCTGCTTTGGAACTGGCGGATTTCCCTGTACTTTTGAACTGCTTTTTGTGTTTCTCCAAATTAAGCTGCAGCTCATCCGAAAGGGCAACACCGGATCTCTCCAGCAGTGAAATGCCCATGCGGTCAAAATTGAATTCACCAATCAGTGCCCTACGCACTTGCTTGTCCAGCACGGCAGTAAATCCTTCGATCGCCCGTGACGTGGAGAGTGTCTTGAAAATGGTATTGATGGCAGCGCCTGTTGCTGCAGCCATCCCCGTCTCCTTCCAGGTCGTCCAGTTGATTGTCAAGGTTTTCTTCCCAAGTCTGTTCCGGTAATGGGTGTACGCATCCATGTAAGCATTGGCCGCCACGTAGTCCCCCTGGGTTACACCACTGAAAACAGTGGCGACCGACGAGAACAGGATAAAGAAATCCAGATTGTCCCGTTCCGTCAATCGGTCCAGCAGCCAAGTGCCCTGTACCTTCGGAAGGAGCACCTCCCGCATGACTTCCTCCCGTTTCTCGGCGAGCATCTGATCTATCGCCAGCCCGGCCCCATGAATAACTCCGTCGATGCGTCCAAATTCGCGGCGAACATCGGTAAGCACTGCTTCAAGCTCCCGTTCGTCAGAGACATTAGCTTGATACAGCCTGACTCTGGAACCGGAAGCCTCGATTTCGAGGATGCTTTTGATCTTATGGACCGTACGCAAATCCGTTCCTTCAGCCAGGGTAACTTCCCATTGCGCCCGCTCCGGCAGCTTAGTCCGGTTGATAAGTACAAGGGCTGCCGAGGGTGCACGGTTTGAAAGAGACTTGGCAATCTCCAGTCCAATGCCCCCAGCTCCGCCCGTTATAACATATACTCCCTGATTCTTAATGGTTACGGGTTGATCCGGCCGGGCATCCATGTCGATTGGCATAAATTGCTCAGTATAACGGCAGCCCCTGCGGAATGCAGTACTGTAAAACCTTGCGGCTGACCCGGCGAGAATTTCACGAGCTACGATCTCCGGTTCGGTTTCCCGGTCAATATCGATGCTCCTGCATTTGAATTCCGGGTGCTCTTTCGCCAGCACTTTTCCGAAGCCGCCCAGCGTGGCATTCTCCGGTCTGATCGCCTGCTCCGAGCCGTCAACCTCATGGGCATAACCGGTAAGAAGTGTTATATCCAGCTTCTCCGGCGTCTTTGCCAGCAGTAGTGCCTTGTACAGATAGAAGAAGCTATACAAACCACGGCTCTGGCTCGCTTCCAGTTCCGCCAGACTGGTGACCGGTCCATGCTCATCCAATGCCTGCAAATGTACAATCTGCGACAGGCTACCGCTTCCGATCTCTTCCAGCAGCCGCGAATAATCCTCCGGCACATTACGAATGGTATACGTCTCAGGGGAATGGCTGATAAATTCATCGCCCAGGGAAACAGTAATGACCGCCCTCTGACCGCTTCTGCATTCGGCTGCCAGATGCCTGGCAAGGGCAGAGTGCTTCTCTTTGCCGCCAAAGAGAAGCACTCCTCCTTCCAGGCCAATTGGGGACCTGGATGGAACTTCCTCCTTCACCCACACCGGTTCAAAATAGAAGTCTTCTCTATAGGTCTCCACGGATGTATCTGTCTTGGGATACTGGACCCAGCATCTGGAGTTCTGCAGCGGATAGCCCGGCAGACTGACCCGCCGCCGCTCTCCTCCATAGAGCCCGGTCCATAGGATATCCGCGCCCGCGGCATACAGCGAACATAACTCCTTCAGTTCAGTTTCCGCTACCTTGCCGGATTCAAGCCACCACTCCATCCTCAGCTGAGCTTCAAGGCTTAGCCGGCGTTTATCCTGCTCCTCAATCTCGCCGACCTTCGGTTTGCTGTTCGCACGTGCAACCTTATGGCAGCCATAGATCATCCATGGAGCCTTGAACGTTTCAATTTCAGCTTCCATACAGGCTCGGATTTTCCCGTGCAAATCCTTCAGGTCTTGTGCGATAATCGCCAGTCGGTAGGAATAGGCGGCCCTGCCAGTATTGGCCGTAAAACAGATGTCCGCCAGAGACGCAGGGCCGTGATCCCGTGCAAGGTAGATATCATATTCCCGGAGCAGGGTCAGCAGAGCATCTTTACTTTTCCCAGATATCGTAAATACTTCTGATCCTGGGGAAGGGGATACATATGCCCGTTCCGGAGCTTCTTCCAGCACCAGATGGCAGTTTGTACCGCTCATGCCAAAACCGCTGATTCCTCCCCTGCGCGGATGCCCATCCGTAGTCCAGTCACGCAATGTTGTATTGACATACAAAGGGGAATCTTCAAATGCAATGGAACTGTTCGGTTTCTGGAAATACATAGTCGGGGGAAGCTTCTTATATTTAAGCGCAAGCGCCATTTTGACAAAACTTGCAATTCCTGCCGCTTCACTTAAATGGCCGATATTCGTCTTGGAAGAGCTGATCGCGCAAAACTGTTTTTTGTCCGTATATTTACGGAACGCCGCCTCGATTCCCTTAATTTCGATCGGATCACCAAGCTTCGTGCCGGTTCCATGGGTTTCAATGTAATTCAGCGTCTTCGGATCAATTCCGGCGTTCTCCCAAGCTTTTTGGATCACCCATGATTGCGAGGACGGATTCGGAACTGTAATGCCTGCTGTAGTTCCGTCATGATTGACGGCGTTTCCCTTGATGACCGCATAGATCTGATCACCGTCTTTAAGAGCCTTCTTCAAGGGCTTTAGCAGCACGGCACCAGCGCCTTCACCTATACCGGAGCCATCCGCAGCATGGTCGAATGCCCGGGTTCTCCAGTCACTCGATTCAATTCCGGCTCTCATATTCTCGTCATCCAGCGGAATGATGTTCAATTTGATCCCACCCGCTATCGCCATGTCACACTGTCTCTGTTTGATTGCCTGGCAGGCAAGCTCTATCGCAACCAGCCCCGAGGAGCAGGCCGTATCGACGACCAATGCAGGTCCCTTCAAATTAAGCAGATAGGAGATTCTGCTGGCGGCCATCGCCTGCATATTGCCGACCGTCGAAATGGGCACCAGTGTTGGATCAATATCGTATACAATTTTTGCATACAAATCCTTGGGACTCTGCGCATATCCAAGATATACGCCAGTTTTGCTCCCTGATAGCCGCTCTCCGCCATACCCGGCATCTTCCAGCGTCTTCCAGGCCTGCTCCAGAAAAATACGCTGATGTGGATCGGTCAAGCTTGCTTCCATGGGCGGCACACGAAAAAATTCGTAGTCGAAGCCATCAATATGCTCCAGATACCCATATTCGGGGTAGACCGCTTTCTCTCCATCCATTCCCATGAATTCGATATAATCTTCCATATCCTGACGCCGCTGCTGTGGAATCCGCTTGACGCTGTCAACCCCGTTCTCGATATTCCTCCAGTATTCGTGGATATCCTTGGCCCCGGGCAATCTGGCGGACATTCCGATAACGGCAATATCATCTTCCACCTTTGTTCCGTCCTGTTTAAGCATTGAAATCATCTTAACAGCAGTTTCCTTGTCGATCTTCCCGTTTGTCGTATGATTAACTATAAAATTATAGATGTTGTTCTGCACGATTCTACCCCGCTTTCTTTTAGAGGTCCTCGATTGCGTTGATGGCATCTTCCAGACTCAGTGTTCCTTCCGCCAGCCTTCCAAATATATCTCTGGTCTCCGCCGGAATATCCTTGATTGCCACAGGTGGAGGCGGCCCCTCTTGCACGTTGATATGCCGGGCAAGCCGCTGAACCGAAGGAAACTCGAACATGTCGGTTATCGTGACTTTGCCGGGATACTGCTTATCAACCAGCTTGTGAATCCGCATCAGCAGCAAGGAGTCTCCGCCCAGTTCAAACAGACTGTCCTGGATATCGATTTCCGGGTAACCCAGAATTTCGCTGAATATTTTGGCCAGTTCCCGTTCTTCGTTACTGTACCCTTCCCCTTCCTTTCCCCGGAGCGTCACCGGCGCGGACTGAGCCGTCTTGCGGACAGGATTTTTCCCCTTCGGCAGAATGATCAGCTTGCCTTTGTCCACAAGGGCCGCATCATAGTTGCCGTTCGATATTACCGAAGAATTGGCGTATGCCGTATTTCCTTCCAACAGGCGCATATTCCGCTCCTGCATCTCCTTATTCAGATTGAAGGGAAGGACTGTAAATAAGGACAAATATTCCGGACTTTCATTGATTTCTCCAATCAGCACTCTGGATATATTCTGTTGAAGGACGATATCCAGCCCACGGATAGCATCCTCTGCAAGAATCGCCTTGTAAAAGGAATCCACATTGATTCCAAACCTGACGGACATGCCGGCATCCTTCCAGGATACCCAGTTGATCGCCAACCCATGGCAGCCCTTCTTTCTCCGATAGTCGGCAAATGCGTCCAAATACGAGTTGCCCGCCACATAATCGCCCTGGCCGGCTTCACCTACCAATGAAACACCGGAAGAATGCATAACGAAGAAATCCAACTCATCTTCCCGTGTCAGGTTGTCCAGAATCCATGTTCCGGCGATCTTGGGTCTGAGCACATCCGCAAATACTTGAATATCCTTTTTGAACAGATAGCCTGCACCCGCTACGCCGGCCCCATGAAGAACACCATTGATCCGGCCAAACTCCGCTCTCAGACCGCTGATAATTCCCGCCATTTCGGCCATATCGGCTACATCTGCACTGATCGGAATGATATGGGAGCCCGCTGCTTCAATCTGTTGAACGGTTCGTATTTTACCAGCCAGTTCGCTTTCCTGTCCTTCGACCAGAATGGACGGCCACAAGGCGCGTTGGGGAAGTCCAGACCGGCTGATCAAGGCGATTGTCACGGGTGCTTTCGAGGCCAGATACTTCGCAGTCTCAAGCCCAATTCCGCCCGTGCCGCCCGTAATGACATACACACCAGTTTCCCGGATGTGCAGTTTCACCGGCTCTGACCGTTGCATATCAGCCGCTCCGTATTCCTGAACATACCGCTTGCCATCCCTGTAGGACAATTGGTATTGGTTGCTGAACCACTCCAATTCCTGACTCACTGCCTCAACAGGCGTGCTTTCGTCAATATCGATCGCTTTGCAAATCATTTGGGAGTATTCCTGTGATATCACTTTTCCCAATCCGGCCAGCGAAGCCGATTCCGGACGGATTTCCGCCTCCCGTAACGTGACGGAATGCAGGTTGGCAGTGAATATCAGCAGATGCAGCTTTGTCTTCCTGTCGTATCTCATCAACGACCGTGTCAAGTAGAGTAAGCTGTACAAGCCGCTCTGCTGGCTCTTCTCCAAAGACTCCAGACTGTCCATCGGCCCTCGGTCCGCAAGTGCAGTCATATGAAGAATATGCGTAATCGGATGCTGGCCGGTTTCCTCCGCCAGCCTGTCGTAATCTTCCTCACAGTTCGAAATGGTATAGGTGCATTCGTCAATTCTTTCGAACGCATTTCCCAAGGTTGTTTCAATTACCTTATGTCCTTGTATTCGTAGCTTGTCGGCCATCTCCTGAACAAAGTGGGAGTGGATAGAATCCTTAAGGAGAAGCACTCCACCCATCGGGCACTGTTCACCGTTCTGTGCCGAGGCTTCCTCAACCCAGCGGAGCGAATAGAAGCCGCCTCTTGCATGTTCTGCCGCTTCCTGCATTCCATCTGGAATATCAATCCAGCATCTGCTCCGCTCAAACGGATAGACAGGCAGCGGGATTTTTGCCGGCTTCTCTTTGCCCGCCAGAAGTTCAAAATCCACCTCCGCACCTTGAATATACAGTTGCGCCAATTCTTCCAGCGGACGAATTGACCGTGCCTCATCCAGCCAATAAGTAGTAAGTGCGGCCTGAGCAGATGCCCTTAATTCTTCACTCTCGTTTTCCGGAGAGTTCCCCTTGACGGCTGCTTCTTTGACGCGGTCAACTCCTCGGTGATATCCGCAATAGACTCCGGATCCCCGCTGGCCGGGACTGACACTCGCAAGTTTGATTCGCAGCTCCTCCGTACTGTCTGAAATGATGGCTAACCGGTACGAATAATGCCCTCTTCCCGTATTTGCGGTATAACATAGTTCGTCCAAATGAAGCTGACTGTTCCGTTCAAGCAAGTTCCTATACTCTTCGATTAAATGGAACAACGCCTCTTCTGTCTTGGCCGATAGGGTAAAGAGTCGGGGAAAGGAATCTTCTGGTAGCCGAATTGCCACTGGAGGCGCTTCCTCCAGGACAATGTGGCAGTTGGTCCCGCTGATGCCGAAAGCGCTGACACCGCATCTTCTCGGATGTTCCCCGGCTTCCCATGGCCGCAATTTCGTATTTACATAAACCGGCGAATCCTCGAAAGGAATGGATCGATTGGGTTTATTGAAATGAATGGACGGCGGTATCCGTTTCTCATTCAAGGCCATAATCGCTTTTATGACACTTACGATCCCGGCGGCCTCGCTCAAATGCCCGATATTAGTTTTGACAGAACTTACCGCACAGAACTGTTTCTTGTTGGTATGTTTCCGAAATGCCGACTGGATTCCCTGAATCTCAATCGGGTCGCCCAGGTTCGTTCCTGTGCCATGCGTCTCCATATAAGCAATAGTTTCAGGATCTATTCCAGCGTTCTCCCAAGCCTGGAGAATCACATCAGTCTGCGCCTGCGGATTGGGTGCGGTGATTCCGGCCGATCTTCCGTCCTGATTCGTTGCCGTTCCTTTAATAACCGCATAGATGTGGTCCTTATCTTTCATTGCATCATCCAGCGTCTTTAAGACGATAGCCCCTATGCCTTCCCCCACACCTGAACCGTCGGAGTGATCATCGAACGTGCGGGAAACGCCATCGCTTGATTCTATGCCCGTCTGCAAATAATCTTTGTCCAGCGGCATCGTATTAATATTGATGCCTCCGACAACAGCCATGCTGCATACCCGGTTTCGCAACGCTTGATAGGCCGAGTCTATAGCTACCAGGGAGGAAGAACAGGCGGTATCGATCACCATGCTTGCTCCCTTCAGATCGAGCAAATAAGAGAGCCTGCCCGGAATCACTGCGGTCAAATTGCCAACCATGGCGACCGAAAGTCCTGCAGGATCCACATCTTCAATCTGCTTGGCATACATGTCCCGCAGATTGCTTGCGTATCCCACATAAACCCCTGTTTTGATGCCCTCCAATTTGGAACCGCCGTAACCAGCGTCCTCGATTGCCTGCCAGCTTGTTTCCAGGAATAGTCTTTGGCAAGGGTCCATTAAACTGGCTTCGCGAGGGGAGAGCCTGAAAAACTTATAGTCAAACTTATCGATTTCTTCCAGATAGGCGCTTCTACTGTATTGAATTTCTTCCCCGGACATGCCTTTATAGGACAGATAACGGGTAATGTCAGCACTTCTCGAGTCCGGAAAACCGCTGACACAATCCAATCCATTCTCAATGACTTCCCAGTATTCTCCGATGTCCCTAACGTTCGGTAGCTTGGCGGCAATGCCGATGACAGCAACATCCCCCGCTGGCGCTCTCCCTTCTGCTTCGAGCAGCTTGATGAGATCAATTGCCACTTGCCTGTCAATTTTTTTATCCTGAACTCCTTCCACCAAATACTTGTAAGCCTTCTCCATGCTTATCACCTCTTTGTGGTGCCCAGCTTTGATAGCACCTGATCAACATTCAGAGCACCAATATCCAGGTCGTCAAATATCCGGTTCAACTGCTCTTCCAAACACGGCTCCGGGTTTGCGGAAACCTGTAATTCTTCCGTCATCATCTTTTGGTTCCCTTTATACTTTTGCTGGATATAAAGGGATATTTTATGCACGGTCGGATATTCAAACAAGTCAGTAATTGCCACTTCTTCCGGATACAATTTACTCAACCGCTGATGTATTTGCCGGATAATCAATGAATCCGCACCCATTTCGAAGAAATTTTCATGGATATCAATTTCCGTAAACCCCAGAACCTCCCTACACACCTGCGCTATTGTCCGCTCCGTCCCGCTGTAGGTCTGATGCTCGCTGCCGACCAAAGTGACAGTCGTCTGTTTCTGCGCCTGCGCATCAGGTATGCTTATTGGTTTCAACCGTTCCTTTGCATCCTCCAACTTTGCCTTGACTCCATCAGAGAGTTGAACTTGATAATTATGCAGCCACAATGCCATTCTGCTCTCCAGATTCAATTCTCCGATCAGCACACGATTCAGTGGTTGGTTCCAAATCCGGGATAACGTATCCATTGCCTGGCCCGGAGCAATCGTCCTGAAGATAGTGTCAGCCTGAAAGCTGTTGTCCGCGGCCATGCCCTTGTCTCTCCACGTCGTCCAATTGACCGTCAATCTTCGCCGGCCGTCAGCGGAAGCCATAGAGCTGTAAGAGTCCAGATATGCATTGGCGGCAAGATAGTCGCTTTGGCAGGCAGATTCAAACATCGTCCCGACAGAAGAATACATCAGGAAAAAGTCCAACTGATCCTGCGAAGTCAGCCGGTCAAGCAGCCATGTACCATAAATCTTGGAACGGATGACCTGCTGGAACGTAATCAGACTCTTCTCTGCGAGAGGTTCCGTTCTTGTGATTCCGGCGGCATGTACAATTCCATTAATCCTGCCGCAGCGGGTACGGATTACCTCCAGCATCGCCGATACTTCTTCCGGCTTGGTAATGTCGGCCTGGTACAGAATCACCTCTGAACCTGCGGCTTCAATCTCCCGGATCATAGCGATTTGCCCGCAGACCTTCCGGTCTTCGGCCCGCTCTATTATTCCATCCCACTCTTCCTGTTCCGGCATTGCAGAACGATTGACAAGTATCAGCTTGATTCTGCCCCTGGTAGCCAGCCATCTGGCCGTTTCCAGTCCGATCCCGCCGGTACCGCCTGTGATGAGATAAACACCATCTTCTCTCACTACCGGTTGCCCATCTGCCGGTGAAGTCATATCTTTGCATTCATCAAAGATTTCTATATAACGTTCACCGCCACGGTAGGCCACCTGCCTTGCCTTCGCATCCGAGTTTAACTCGGACAAGAGACCGTCAAGATCAAGAAGCATCCGCTCATCCATATCGATGCAGCGGCATTTCACATTGGCAAATTCCTTTGACAGTGCCAGACCCAGACCGAACAATGGAGCATTCTCCGGATGATGGCTCCGTTCGGCTCCCGTAACACGATTGACGTATTGTGACAGGAGAATGAATTCCATATCATTTTCAATGCTGCTGGCTGCCCAGTTCTTCATCAGCAGGAACAGCCCGATCGCCCCACGGTTCTGGCTCTCCTCCAGTTCACTCAGACTCGTGACGGCAGTATCCGTCAAGCTTGTGCAGTGAATGATTTGTGCGATACCTGTGTCCTTCGTCCTTAGAAGGAGGTTCTGGCAGTATTCCAGCACAGCCACTTCCGCCTCCGCCTGGTCCTGTCCTGCTGGTATCTCAGGCATATCCGCTTCCAGAACCAATTTCCCCTCAGCCCGCAGCACTTCGGCCAACCTGTCGGCGAAACCAGTCTTGTCTTTCAGGACCAACACTGCACTTGCCTTGTTCCCTACAGATTTTGCCTCAGGCAGGTTCTGCCGCTTCCAACCCATGGTATACGCGGCGGGAACCCAGGCATTGCCGGTCTCCACCGCTCTCTTATTTCTGATGCCGGGATATTCTACCCAGCATTTGTTCTTCTCGAACGGATACACTGGAAGGCGCACTTTCATATGCGCAGTCCCTTCGTACAAACGTTCCCACAGAATATCTGCACCCTGCACATACAATCGGCAGATTTCTTCCACATCAAACCTGTCCATCTGTGGACCTATCCTGGACAGGATGGCCGACTCCGCTCGGCGGCTCAGCTCCGCTTTATCCGATTCCGTAATGTCACTGGATGCTCTGCCGCCGCTTCGTGGATGGTTTACCACACGATGAACCCCGAAATGTATGCCATCTGCCGAAAGTTCCCCATAATCCTCCTGCGCAGCCAACAGCTTCAGTTTCTGGTTCAGGTCGCCCTTGTCCTTGACGGTGAGCGCAATCCGGTATGCATAATGACCCCTTCCTGTATTCGCTGTATAGCAAATATCCTCCAGCTCATCTCCGATGCTCTCGGCAACGACACTGTAATCCTCAACCAGCTTCCGTAAGGAGCCCTTGCTGACTGCGGACAGAGTTAGAATCTCGCCAGAATGAGCAGCGGTTTGCTGTCTTGCGACAGCAGCTTCCGGACTTCTGTATTCCTCGATAATCATGTGGCAGTTGGTTCCGCTTAGGCCGAAGGAGCTGATGGCGCATCTCATCGGCTGTTCCTGTTGTTCCCACTTTCTCGGATGAGTGTTGACGAACAACGGAGACTCGTGGAAATTGATCTTCGGATTTGGAGCCTGGAAGTAGAGCGTCGGAGGAATCTCCCGATGCTTCACCGCCATTACGGCTTTTATGATCGAAGCCATTCCCGCCGCCTCATTTAAATGCCCGATATTCGATTTGACCGAACCAATCGCACAAAACTGTTTTTTATCGGTGTAGGCTTCAATCGCATGGGATAGACCGTTGATTTCAATCGGATCACCCAATTCCGTTCCGGTACCGTGAGCTTCAAAGAAAGCAATCGAATCCGGATGGACTCCCGCTTTCTCCCAAGCCTGCAGGATCACATCGGTCTGCGCCCGCGGATTCGGAGCGGTAATCCCCATGGAAGCCCCGTCCTGATTAATGGCGCTGCCCTTAATTACGGCGTGAATATGATCGCCGTCCGCCTTGGCCTTGTCCAGTGATTTAAGCACAATAACAGCCGTTCCTTCGCCTGAGCCGGCTCCATCCGAATGGGCGTCGAACGTCCGGGTTTTTCCGTCCGTGGATTCGATGCCGATCTTGTAATGGTCATGGTCAAGTGGGATCAGGAACAGCTTGATCCCTCCGACCAGCGCCATGTCGCAGTCCCCGTTTTTAATCGCATTGCTCGCCAGATGCACGGCAATCAAGGAAGAGGAACAGGCTGTGTCCACCACCATGGTTGGCCCCCTCAGATCAAGCAGATGGGAAATCCGGCTTGGGATCATAGCCGAAACGTTGCCGACGATTGATTCCGACATGATGACGGGATCGATATCGGTCAGTATCTTTTGATAGGAGTCCCGAATGACATTGGCAAATCCGGTATAAACGCCCGTGCGGCTTCCCCGCAATCGTTTCCCTCCATAACCTGCATCCTCCAAGGCGTGCCATGCAGTTTGCATGAACAGTCGATGGCAAGGGTCGGTTAGATTGGCCTCTTTGGGAGAGACGCGGAAGAAGCGATAATCAAATTCGTCAATGCTGTCAACATAGCCGCAATCCATATAACCGGGATGCCCGTTCTGGTCCTGGCCGGTACTAGCCAAATACTGATCCAAATAAGCCCTGCGCTCATCAGGAATCGGTCCGGTACAATCAACCGAATTCACAATGTTATTCCAGTACTGTTCGGTTGTGGAGGAACCGGGAAAACGTACTGACATCCCGATAATCGCAATTTCATTATCGGAATTAACTTTTCCGGCGGGCTTGCCAATTCTGGTAGGCACTTCTTCCCGCCGGGTCAGGTATGCCGCCAATTTGGATATGGAAGAATAAGTAAATAAATCAGCAATGGATGTTTGTCCGGGAAACTCATGATTCAGCAATTTATGCAGCCGGTGAAGCTGCACGGAATCCCCGCCGAGTTCAAAAAAACTGTCGTGAATGCTGATCTCCTCGTATCCCAGTACTTCTCGGTACAGCACAGCCAGCATCTGCTGAACTTCCGAGTAATCTCCCGAGGCACTGCCAAGAAGTTTGACTTTGCCACGGCTGAATTGCTCCGGAATGAGTTGGCCTGACTGACCTTTGACCTTATTCAGCATGCGCTGCATGTTCTCTGGTAAATGAAACGCAGCCTGTTCGCTGAACAGTTCCATTCCACTTTTACTAAGCGTGTTCAGCTCACCGATCAGAATTCGATTTATGTCCTTGACGATCACCGTATCCAGCGCCTGCAGCGCTTTGCCGGACGGCAAAGCCTTGAAGATACCATCAATCGCTTCGCTGCTGCCTTCCGCCATCCGTGCCCCTTCCCAGACAACCCAATTGATGGACAGCGCAGGTTTGCCAAGCGACTTTCTATACTCTGCAAAGGCATCCAGGTAACAGTTCGCCGCGGTATAATCGCTTTGTCCCAGCTCGCCTCCCAAAGCGATCCCTGACGAAAACAGGATGAAGAAATCAAGCTTGTCCTGTTCCGTTACCCTATCAAGAACCCAGGTTCCCATCACTTTGGGATTTAGGACCCCAGCGAAATCCTCAATGCTCTTGCGGATCAGGAATCCACTTCCCGCAACTCCCGCCGTGTGAATGACGCCGTTGATTTTCCCGTATTTTTGCCGCAGTTCTTCCATCGTCCGTCCCATCTCATCCATGGAAGCGACATCTATCGCAATGCATTCCACATGGGCTCCGGCCGAAACGATGGCTTGCAGTTTGCCTATTTTCTCCTGCAGCCTGGAATTTCCATCTCCTGCAAGGATATCCTCCCATACAGAAGGTTCCGGCAGCGGCGTCCGGTTGAGTAGTACCAGATTGACCTTTGCCTTGGAGGCCAGATGCTGTGCTGTCAGGAGTCCCAGCTTGCCGGTTCCTCCCGTAATGACATATACTCCGTCTTCCTTCAGGACAATAGGCTTGTCTGGGGCATGATGCAGATCAGCAGCTTTCATCTTCTCCGCATACCGTTTACCGTCGCGGAAGGCAATCTGGTACGTTTGTTTATTACTTCCAAGTTCCGACACGACTTCAGTGGCGGTTGCGCACTCATCCAGGTCAAGTGCCCTGCAGATAATTTCCGGGTACTCAATTCCAATCACTTTGCCAAGTCCAAGCAGCGGCGAGTGCTCCGGTTTCAACTGCTTTTCCGCACCGGTAACCCGATTCACGCAACCGGCTACGATCATCATCTCCAACCCTTGTCCGATACGGTTGCTCTTCAGAAGTGCCTTCGTCAGATGGAAGAGGCTATACACTCCGCGCCTCTGGCTCTCCGCCAGTTCCTCCATTGAACGGACTGCGCCGGATAGACCGTGCGACAACAAATGGATTACTCTCGTATACGATAAATGCCCGATATCTTTCATCAGCCTCAGGTAATCTTCTTCTCCGCCGCCAATCTGGAAGGATTGCGGGCCGAGAACACGATACTCCGCCCCCAGTGTGACCCTAATACACCTGACTCCTTCTTCTTCGAGTTTCCAGGCCAATTCTTCCCATTCGCCGATAACCATAATCGTCTCACCGCTCAAGGAACGGACAGATGCTCCGGCAGCTTCTTCAATCCACTCCATGGCGTAATAAAGCTCGTCTTCAGCACCGGATGCCTTACTTCCCGGCAGGGGCAGCCAGCAACGTTTCCGGTCAAACGGATAGACCGGGAGGTTGGTTCTTCTGGCTCTGGTACCGCGAAAGAGGAGGGACCAGTCCATTTCAGCGCCGGCTGTATACATTCCAGCAAGCTGTTTAAGAAGATCGGAACGCTCCGTATCACCCGCGGAGATCATTTGCTGCAACAGCAGATCTGCGTTCTTATCCAGATCAGCATTGCGAACATGTGCTGCTGTCCCATAGAAGAACCAAGGAGCTGAGAAGCGGTCAGGTGCTGTGCTGCCCAGTTGTTGAAGCTTGCACAGCAAATCTCCTATTCCTTCAGCCGTAACCGCAATCCGGATAGAATGGTGGTCCCGCCCGTTTGCCAGGGTATAGCAAATATCGTTGAAGGTTGCAGGACTGTCCGTGGAGAGATACTCCCGATAATGCTGCAAAAGCTTAAGCAGTGCATCTTCACTTTTGGCCGAGATGGGAATAATACGCTCCATTGGAGATGGATTGGGTTCAAGTATTATAGGCTGTTCAAGATATTCCTCCAGGACCACATGGCAATTCGTACCGGATAATCCGAAAGAGCTTACACCACTGCGCCTGGGTGCATCTCCTGCTTCCCAATGCTTGAGGTGAGTGTTGACATAAATCGGAGAATGGGTAAAAGGAATTTGTTTATTGGGATTCATAAAATGAATGCTTGGAGGAAGCGTTTGGTGTTTTAGCGCAAGCGCCGCCTTGATCAGCCCGGCCAAGCCTGCACAGTCATATAAATGGCCTATGTTGGACTTTATTGAACCGATGGCACAAAACTGCTTTTTATCCGTGTATTTTTCAAAAGCCTTGTTGATTCCCTCAATTTCAATAGGATCGCCCAGCTTGGTTCCTGTACCATGCGTCTCAATATACGCCAGGGAGGCTGGGTCGATTCCAGCATTTTGCCAGGCTCGATGCATTACTTCGGTTTGCGCAGAAGGATTGGGGGCCGTTATTCCCATGGAGGCACCGTCCTGATTGGACGCACTGCCTTTGATCACGCAGTAAATATGGTCTCCATCCCTCTTAGCCTTGCTCAGCGGCTTCAACAGCACGGCGGCTACACCTTCCCCCATGCCTGAGCCGTCAGCCGTCTGATCAAAAGTGCGGGTCTCATAATCAGTAGATTCAATACCCAGTTTCGCATGTTCTACGTCCTGCGGGAGCAAATTGATCCTGACGGCTCCCGCCACTGCCATTTCGCAATCCCCTCTCCGTAGGGCATGGCAGGCCAAATCGACAGCCACCAAGGATGATGAACAGGCAGTGTCAACTGTTAAACTAGGGCCCTTGAGGTTAAGGAGGTAGGAAATCCGGCTTGGGATTATCGAGGGCAAGTTCCCCGGTACTGAAGCCGGCAGCAGGGAAGGGTCGATCTCCTTGATCATTTCCCGATAGGCATAACCTTCCACGTCGCCGATATAGCCTACATAAATCCCGGTATCACTTCCGTTTAAATGCTGCGCACCGTATCCGGCATCTTCGAACACATTCCAGACCGCCTCCAGAAACAACCGCTGACGGGGGTTCATCAGCAGCGCTTCCTTGGGGGGGATATTAAAAAAAGAATAGTCAAACGTATCGATATCTTCGAGATAGGAACCTTTTAAATAAGTGCCGGAATCAGTCTGCTTGTCCGTCAAATGCAGGTATCCGTCGGCATCCTGCCGCCGTATTTCCGGAAATTCGGAGACGCAGCTCACGCCGTTAATAATATTTTGCCAGAAAGCATCCGTATCCCGGGCCATGGGAAAGCGAGTATGGATGCCGATGATGGCGATGTCTTGATTGGAAACTTCTTTAATCACCGTCTTGGATAGTTCATCCTGGCTTTTAAGCTTCAACTGAGTCAGGTTCAATAAATTCGTCTTCAACTTCATCCCCCTCTTCTACGCTTAGACAGAGACATTCCGGTAATTTTCTGCGATAGCGGCCAGCAGCATAACATACTGGGCACATACTTCTCTGACTTTCTCTTCACTCAGAAGTCGGCGGTTAAAGTCACAAGCCACGTCGATATGCCCATCCTGTTCCGTGAACTCCAGCACAAGATCAAATCTCTCGTACAGGCGGCGGCGATCCTTAACCTCCACCCGGTAACTCAAGACAAGTGGAACAATTCGGTTATCCCGAGCAGGCAGAGCATCCTCGAGATCTCTGATCGTGTACCATTCAGCAGATTCTATAGCCGTATCAGCTCTGAATTTAACCAACCGGACCAGACTTTCCAGCGTATCCAGAGATGCAAAATCAATCTCAATGGAAACAAAGCGTTTATCTTCTCCCGCAACCTGTACGGAGACAGGGTTTTCTCCGGAAATTTCCTTCAATAAATGGAGCAAGACCGCTAGCATAACATGCTGTATATCCGTCCCCGTCTCTGCGGATATTAATTTCAAAACATCACTATCATACTTGTTAAGTGAAGTTTCATAGCTTTCACTCTGGTTTCCTTCAGCTGCAAAGTATTCTGCTGGTAACCCTATGGTCGGCAGAGTCCGCTCCCCGCCTCGATCAATAAACCTACTCAGCTTTGAAATCGTCGGGTATTTGAACAGATCGGCAACAGCCACCTCAATATGGTGTCTTTTCAATAATTCATCCGTTATTTTGGTAAGAAGCAGGGAATTTCCTCCGATTTCATGAAAATGATCATCACCGGTCATCTCCCGACCAAGAATATCATGGCAAATCCGGCCCAGTATTTGCTCTGTAGACAGAAGGTTATTCTGTTCATCCTTTAAGTTCTCAAGAGTATAGATCAAATGATCATATTCTCCTGCCGCATACTGTTCTCCCAGCTTGAAGCGCTGTACTTTACCGCTGGTGGTCTTGGGTATCGACTTGATGGGAATAACCTGGTCAATGAATACGCCCATTTTGTGATGAATATACCGCTTGGCCCGCTCCGCAAGTATGTTGAACTCCTCCAGATCCTTGCTTCTGTAAAGCAGAAACAGGAGAGTTTCTTCCGTATCCTTGGAGTGATGCCGTGCCCCGCAAGCCGCCGCATTCCAAGCTCTGACCCCTTCCACCTCTTCCGCAAGCCTTTCAATATCATGAGGAAAGATATTCTGTCCATTGATAAACAGAATGTCTTTTTGCCTGCCGACAATAACAAGCCGTCCTTCCCGTAGAAATCCCAAATCACCTGTGCTCAGCCAGCCATCCGGTGCCATGGCTCGGTGCGTAGCTTCGGGATCATTATAATAACCAGCGGTAACGCTTGGCCCCTTGATTTGAATATGGCCGACCGAGTCGCTTCCGAGCTTCTCGCCGTCATTGCCGACAATTTGCAGCTCGCAGCTTTCGACTGGATAGCCAACATCGACATACAGCAGGCTGTCCGGATCATTGCGCTCCAGGAACCGGACAGGACTGCCCACCTGCAGCGAATCAAGGTGCAGCGCTACATGCTGGAATGATTCGTTGCTGGGCGTGACGCAAACACCGACTGTCCCTTCCGCGAGTCCGTATACCGCCTTCATGGAAGAAAAATTCAGACCATATCCCTGCAATTGCTCTATAAATTTCTCGCATAACTCCGTGGAAATGGGCTCTGCTCCGTTGCAGATATAATTCACACCCGATAAATCCCACTTGTAATCATGCTCCGGTTCGTAAAAGGCTAGAAAATACTTGTATCCGAAGTTAGGACAGAAAAGCTTGCTGATCCGGTGCTGATGCGTTTTCTCTATCCACATGATCGGATTTCGAATAAACAGCTTTGTACGCATAATAAACTGACTGGCCTGAGTAAGGGAGTGAAGTAGATGCACAGCTATTAACCCCATATCATGGGTTAGCGGCATCCAGCTTAAGACTCTCTCGCCCAATTTCATGAACAAAGCCCGCTCCAGTGCTTTCAAATTGGAGATCAGGTTAAAATGGGTGAGGACAACTCCCTTAGGATCACCCGTCGAGCCTGAAGAGAATTGTATAAACGCTATGTCCTCCGGGTCTGGCTCTTGCCCAACCGCCATGCCCTTGCCCTTCAATTGTACAGGATTCACATATCGACTCTTCATTTCCTCAACTTCTACGACATATTCAGGTACGTCTGCAGCGAACTTGACCAAACCCTCAAGGATATTCCCAGGCCCAATCCAATACGGATGGTTTAATTTCCGCCAAATTTTGCATACCTTCAGCTTCGTTTCGTCGTTGTTCCCCACCGTAACCGGAACGGCGATAATCCGCCCCATGATGCAGGCCCAGAACACTTCAAGAAACAACTGATTGTCCTCAAGCTGAAACAACAGCTCCTGCCCGGGCTGAATCCCTAATTCCTGCAAGCCTTTTAGCAGACTCATGGAACGCTCATAAAGCCTGCTGTATGATACAAACGGTTCCTGATCAATATCATTAATAAAGGTAACTCCTCGTTCGTCAATATCCTTATTCGCCATAAAGATATCATACAAATGACGATAGCTATTCATGACTCTACCCCAAATCATTAATGGATTTTCAGTCTGCAGGCAGCCCCGCATCCCCGGGTCTCTCTATTGCACGGCCGCGCCAAGAACACGATTGATATGCTGAATGACCGTTTCAAAGCTGTCATTAATGTAGAAATGCCCCCCTTTGAACTTGTGGAGCGAGAATGTGCCGTTCGTATGCCGGTTCCATTCCATTAAATCCCGCTGATTAACATCCCAGTCCTTCATTCCTGTCATCACATTGATTGCCGACGATAGAGGTTCACGGTTATAGGTATATACGTACGATTCCATCAGATTAAAGTCCGCACGCAGAATAGGGATAAACATATCCGTCAACTGCTTGTTCTCGAATAGTTCCGGTGTCGCGCCCCCAAGTTCCAGGAGCCGTTCTTTGAGCTGCTCATCCGGAGTTTCGGGATCAACCAGGTCTGTTCTCTTAATATGGGGAGGCCATCTGCCCGACATGAACATGACTTCAGGCTCTCTTCGGTTCCGCTCCTTCAGCAGGTATGACAGTTCATACGCCAGCAGGCTTCCCATGCTGTGGCCAAAAAAAGCATACCGGCCATCGCCTACCTGTTTGTCGATCTGCCCATATAAATCATCAATTGCTTCCGCAAATGTCTCATATAAAGGTGTATTCTGCCGGGTTCCTCTTCCCGTGAGCTCAACGGGTATGAACTCGATGAAGTCACTCAGTTCTCTTTTCCACTTAAAGTAGTAAAGAGAGGAACCTCCGGCGAATGGAAAGGAAAAAAGCCTGATTCTATCCATAACTCAATATTCACCCCTTGATAGGAAGACCACTAACTGTGCCGCGAATTTTATTTCAGGAGACGAACTGTTTCGGCTCTTTGTTTCTTGCCTGTGTGTTGTGTAGGAAACTGTAAACTCCTCCGGCTTTCAGCAACTCATCGTGTTTGCCCTGCTCCACAATTCGTCCGTTTTCAATTACATAGATAACATCCGCCTGCATAATCGTGGACAGCCGATGGGCAATCGCAATAGTTGTTTTGCCTTCCATTAAGCGCTCAAGCCCTTGCTGGACTGCCTGCTCTGAATCCGAATCCAATGCAGAAGTCGCTTCATCCAGCAACAGAATGGGCGCATCCTTCAGCAACGCTCGGGCAATTGTAATTCGTTGCTTTTGACCACCGGAAAGTTTGGTTCCCCTCTCCCCCACCATTGTTCCATAACCATCGGGTTGATTTACGATAAATTCATGGGCATGGGCAGCGGTGGCAGCCGCCACAATTTCTTCAAAGGTAGCGTCCATCCTTCCGTAACGGATGTTCTCTTCAATGGTCCCCTCGAACAAATAGGCATCCTGCGACACATAGGCCATCTTGCTTCTCATTTCAGGCAAAGTACTGTCTTCAAATCTCTGGTCTGCTACCCACATCTGCCCTTCCTTAAGAGGATAGAAACCCAGCAGAAGCTTGAGAATCGTACTTTTCCCGCCGCCGCTTGGACCTACCAATGCCACTACCTGTCCTTCCTCCACCTTAAAGCTTAATTGATCAATCTCTATGCTGTCCTTGGCATAACCGAACGCTCCATTCCGAATTTCTATGAAGCTGTTTGCTTGTTCCTCGGCATGAGCCTCTTCTCTCAGGTACTTTTCAGGCTCACTGGCATAGTCCAGCAGCTCAAACACACGGGCTGCCCCGGCTAGCGACACCTGCAGATTCGCCCACATATTGCCCAGATAGCGGAACATGTTCGTGACTTCCTTCAACAGCAGAACCAGGGCAATCAAAGTGCCGAGGGTGATCTGTCCATTGATAATCATTAACGTACCGAGAATGAAGGCACCGCCGTTATTGATCCACAGCAAAAAATAATTAGTGCTCCCAAGTACCGCCAACCTGACCGTGCGTTTGAGAGACAGCTTGGTTGACTGCTCGTTCGCTTCCCTATAGCTTTGATTCATCCGGTCCAGTATTTGAAAAATTCGGCTTACCTGTGTACCCGATATCAAGTCGCTCAAGCGCTCAATTTGCTTGCCGGCATAACTTTGGATGTCATCACTGATCTTCCGCAATGGCTTGGCAAAACGGGAATTAATATAGCTTGAAATTAGGCCCATTAATGTCATGGCGGAAGCAAACCGCCAATCCAGAAAAAACATAGTAGCCAAAGAATAAATCCCGGTAACCACCAAAGTCAGAAGCTGGCGAATATGCCCGGTAAATGCATACTCTACGGTTCCTACATCATTGTTGACTCTTGAAATACTGTCGCCGCTATGCGTGTTTTCGTAGTAGGCGACCGGCAGGCTTTCCATGTGATAAAAGACAGACTGCCGAAGGTCTGTCATTATTCGTTTGACGGTTACGCCCAGCAAGTAATTGAAGAAAGGATTAAGAAGGCACAGAACAACTATGATAACGGTAAACTGAATACTGATCGTCCAGATGGTACCCATGCTGTTGTCAGTAATGGCATCAAGCACTTTCTTCAACACCAGGGCCATGGCAATAGGCACACTAGCATCAACCAGGCTGCACCCGATCAACCCGAACAGATATGATTTTCTCCTCGGCTTGATTAACTGGAACAACCTTGAAATATCCGACTTCTGGCTCATGCCCGTTATGCCCCTTCCCCTTCAAGTAATGCCGGGGAATCCCCGAGGTTGTTCAACTGCTTATGATACAGCCTTCTATACGCGCCGTCTTTGGACAGCAGCTCATCATGGGTGCCAATCTCGACAATCCGTCCATTTTCCAAGACGATAACTTGATCGGCTTCGATAATGGTGGACAACCGGTGTGCAATAACAAGTACGGTCTGCAACTTCATTATCCGGTTAAGTGCTTCCTGAATCAGCATTTCCGACTCTGCATCGAGTGCGGATGTGGGCTCATCGAGCAAAAGAATAGGAGCATCTTTTACGATGGCACGCGCAATCGATATTCTCTGCCGCTGGCCTCCTGACAGTTTCGTCCCTCGCTCGCCGACAATCGACTGATAGCCTTCCGGCAACGACTCAATAAATGAATGAATATTCGCTATCCTGGTGGCCCGTTCTACTTCCTCAGCGCTGATATCTTCTTTCCCGCAGGTAATATTGTCCAATATGTTGCCGGTGAACAAGAATGTGTCTTGCGATACCAGCGATATCATGGACCTCGCATTTGAAAGCTCCCAATCAGCTAAAGAGCTGTCAAACAAACGCACATCCCCTTCTTGATAGTCGTAAAATCCCAATAACAATTTAAACAGGGTTGTTTTACCGGAACCGCTTGCCCCAACCAGCGCCACTGTCTTACCCTGCGGCAATGTGAAACTGATATCGTCCAGCACCTTTTTTTGCCCATCGTACGAAAAAGAAACATTCCTGAGCTCCAAGGCTGGAGACTCTGGAGAGATATAATCTGGACGGATCCCTCCGGCTCTTTCGGTTGGTTCATCCAATATTTCGAACAAGTGTGACGAAACTCCGGCTGCAACTTTAAAATTACCGATATATCTGGGCAGGTTTCCCGCACCCTCTACGAGATAATCAATAAGCTGGGCAAAAGCCACGAAGCCGCCGGCTGTAAAATGCCCGTGCAAAACCAGATAACTGCCAAACAGGAAAAAAATTAAAAAAGGAACCATTCGGACAATCACACCCACCGAACCTATCAGAGCTTTCCGTTTCTCAATGACGATGGAATCCTCCAGCATCTCATGATTCACGGCTTCAAATTTCCGCAATAAAATCCGGATTAAATTGTAGGATTTAATGATGTAAATTCCGCCTATGGTATCTTGGACCGCTGAGTTTGTTCTTGCCATACTGCGTTGAAGCCTGGAAGAATACTCCTTAAGCGGACGGCTGATTCTCCCCGTCAACAGGGCCATAACCGGAAATGCAAGCATACAAACCAGCATTAACTGCCAGTTCATGTACAGCAATATGCCAATACAAGCGACTAAGCGGATCGTATGAAACAAAATAGCTGCAAGATCGTCCTTCAAAAAATTTTCGATAGCGTTTATACCGTTGGTTACCCGGGAGATGATATCCCCTGAGTGGTGCGATTCTATATAAGAGACCGGTAATTTGTCAATATGCGAGCTGAGTTCGTTCTTCATATCCCTGGCTGCGTATGCGCTAAACCGGCCCGATGAATAGGTGTCCAGAAAGTTAACAATAATTCCGATGGCAATGAACACGACCATTAAATAGATGAATCTGATTAATTCGTTCTTATCGCCCGCTAATGAGGAATTGACCAGCAAATTAATCAGATACACCAGGAAGATATCATTTGCCGCATTCACAACGGTACTGAACAATTTAACCGATATCCAAAACTTATAAGGCTTAAGAAAAACAAAGAGCCGTCGTGTCTCAGAAAATGTAGAATTCTTTTTATCAACTGCCATATCCCGTCACCTATTCGGTCATAATGAATTTTTAAAAAGTTCGGTTTCAACGTACATTAACTTTCGGATGTATGGTCCTGTCCATTCAACCACTTCTTATCACACACGTTTTTAAGCTGCTGCAGAGTCGAAAACTTACCTATATCCAGAACCGCATCTTCAAACTCCACATCAAATTCATTCTCAATGGCCACAATCAGCTTGACGAAAGACAGCTAGTTGAAGCCCAAATTCGGAAGATCCACTTCCATTACACTTCTGTCTACCGTTTGTTCCACTGTCTCTTCCAGTACCCGATGAAATCTGACGTCAAAATCGTCGGCAAGCTGTGACTGCCCCTGCAACACTTATTCCCCTTCCTGTGCGTAAATTGTCGGTCATTCCGTATTGTTTAAATCATTCCGCCATCGACTACGATGGCCTGCCCATGAATATAGCTGGCCTCATCCGAGGCCAGAAACATGACCACATTGGCTACTTCAATCGCTTCTCCTAACCGGCCGTAAGGAATTTTGTCGACAAAACGGCTCCGTTTTCGTTCGGGGACTTTGTCCAGCATCTCTGTGACGATATATCCGGGAGCGACGGCGTTTACACGAATATTCTTGCAGGCTACTTCTCTGGACAGCGCGCGGGTCAATCCGATCATGCCTGCCTTGGAAGCACTGTAATTCGTTTGGGTGGAAGTACCGACCACGGCCGATACGGAAGATATATTCACGATCACTCCGGATTTGCGACTGATCATGGAGGGAAGTACTGCCCTGCAGCAGCTGTAGGTACCCTTAAGATTGGTATCCAATACATTGTCCCAGGAAGATTCGTCCATCAGCATCAGGAAGCCGTCTTCCGTAACACCTGCATTGTTAACCAAAATATCTACAGCGCCAAATTCCCGTACAGCCTCGTCCATCACTGAAATGACCTGTTCGTGCTTCGATACATCCAGCGAATAGGCTTTTGCCTGCCTGCCCTGTTCCCGCAACCCTGCTGTCAGTTGGGCTGCTTCGCTTTCGCTGCGTTTGTACGTAAAGAGCACAGTTGCCCCTTCACTTGCAAAAGCTTGGACTATAGCCAATCCAATTCCTTTGGCTCCACCAGTAACTAGGACGACTTTCCCTTCAAACCTCATATTTCCTCTCATTTCCGCACCCGGCCAAGAATGGCACTGTACAAACAACCGCTCACATCATAACCGTTGACCATTAAATATCGATAATTTCCAGGACGAGGCTGTCCATGAACAACGTCCAGTTCCAAAGCAGGGTCCGGTTCCATACAGCCTGCGGTCAAAGGCATGCAGCCCTTGCCAACGGCCAGCGAGGCTGCTGCCGCACTCATCATGAACGAAGCACCCATAGTTTCACCTATCGCTCCCTTAATTGAAGATACGGGAATAGAAGCGGCCCGCTGTCCGAAAACTTCATGGATGGCCACGGCTTCGGCCTTATCGGTATTCCGTCCTCCTCCGGCTGCCATCAGAAGTCCGTCTATATCCTCCGCAGGCAGAGAGGCATGATCCAGTGCGGTGCGCATAATCGAAATAAAGTCAGCAGCCATACCTGCAGGCTCACGATCTTTTGCAGGATAAAATTCGGTAGCAAGGCTTGCATACCCGAAAACTTCACATATGATACGCTCCGGATATTGATTTAGGGCATGCTCGTTCTCAAGCATCAATATTCCTGCGCCTTCCGTCATCCTTGTTCCGCTTCTGCTTCTGTCGAGCGGTCGGCACAAATAATCGTTATCCTTAGAAATATACTCTTTCAACTGGTAACTTTCGTTCAGATCCTTGGAGTACTCCTCCACTCCGCCGCATATGACAGCATCCGCCTTGCCGCTTCTGAGCAAGTCGCAGGCCACGGCAATCGCATTGCTTCCCATCAACAGTGTGCTTGCGCCCTTTAACTTCAAATTCAGGCAAGTATGGCCGAGCCCCGAATTAAGCACCGTATTCGTAAAGACGGTAGGGCTGACCAAATCAACTCCATTGGATTGCAACTGGTTGGAGAATTCAAGGATTGAGTTCACCGGACCATATCCGGTTGTAAAAACCGTTCCTGTCCGCGTTTGCTTAACTTCCTCCGGCTCCATTGAATAGTTTTCCAACACTTGTTTGGAAGCGCTTAAGGTTAACCGTGAAAAGCGGTCCATCCGCCTGGACATCCTGCTTTCAATATTTGGCGGGATCTCAACCGGCAACTTAAGTTGATCCGGGCTTATTCCCGATTCAGCATTAATTCCCTCCCAATACTCCTCCGCGCTGGAACCGGCACAACTTATGGCACCTACGGCCGTAACAAAAGTTCTTATCATATAGCCCTCCCAATTTTATGAAATCTGTCCGGACAACATGCCTGCTTTTCTGACAGTCCGCCGCTGAATTTCATCTCCTTAGCGCGTCTCGGCCAATGTCACAACTCCTTTAACGACTACCCGGTTATCCACGCTGGCGGTACATTTAATGTGGTGAAAGTGTCCGATTGTTTCCGAAAGCTCGGCTTCCACCATAAGAACATCCCCGGGCACTACCCAATGAAGAATCTTAACGTTGTTAACCGCACATAAGTACAATCGTCTGCTTATTTCCGGCTCTTCGGGGTTATGAAAAATAAAACCGCCTACTTGCGCCATCGTTTCGATCATGAGCACCCCGGGATAGACGGGTTCATCCGGAAAATGGCCGGTTACCCATGGTTCATTGGAGCTTATATTCTTGTAACCTTTGGATCGTCTCATATATTCCGCTTCCACAATTCTATCTACCATTACAAACGGAAACCGGTGAGGCAGTCCTTTGGCAATGTCAATGGTCGTCATCCTTATACTGCCCCCATCTTTCCAACGATAATGCAGGCCGAATTGCCGGAAAAAGCGAAAGAGTTGGACATCGCATAGTGGATATCCCGCTTGACACCCTCGTCTTTAAGAATTTGGAATCCTTGAAATTCTTCCGAAGGTTGCTTAAGTCCAACGGTTGGCGGTGCGAAACCGCGGTCTACCGCCAGCAGTACCGTAGCCAGCTCCACACTTCCGGCTGCTCCCAGGCAATGACCTGTAATCGATTTGGTCGATGAAATCAACACTCGGGCACGTTCTTCTTCCGATTCAAGAAGCTTGGTTATTGCGCGGATTTCCATTACATCATTAAGCTCGGTGGCTGTCCCATGGGCGTTGATATAATCAATATCGCCTGGTTGCAGACCGGCATCCTGCAAGGCCATCTTCATGGTCCGATAGGCTCCTTCGCCCCCCGGATCAGGGCTTGTGATATGATAGGCGTCGTTGCCCAGTCCATATCCCAACAGCTCGCCATAGATGTGCGCTCCCCTTGAATCGGCTCGTTCAAGTGTCTCCACAATAAAGGCAGCAGCTCCTTCGCCCAGTGTAAGACCGTCCCTGTCCGTATCAAAAGGCGTACAGCCATTGATGCTCATGGACTGCAGGCTATGAAATCCCGCTACAGAACTTTCCAGAATAGCATCCGTCCCGATTACAATCATCAAGTCGGCGCTTCCGTTTCGTATCGCATCCAGCGCAATTCCCGCCCCGGCGGTCCCGGCGGCGCAAGCAGACATCGTCGCGTATGCCTGTCCTCTAATTCCGGTATGCGAAGCAATCATGGCTGTACAGGAGGGAACATCAATCAGCCAGTCAGGACTGTCCTCCCGTTGCTCCCTTTTATTTTGAACATATTTAATAAATCTGGTATGACCGGCTACAGATGCGGAAAAAGACAGACCGCCTCTTGCCCCGAGCGCCTCAAGCTCAGATCTGCCCAAGCCGCTATCCGCCAGCGCCTCATCAATCGCTGAATAGGCCATGCACATCAGCTTCTCGTCATCCTCCGGCGTTTCTGTCTCCTTATACGGCTTGTCGATGCCTCCGGCCACATTGCTTCTGGCACCCAACCTTTTCAGCAATTCATTGCTGTGAAGGCCGCTTCTTCCCTCCACCAGCAACTGGAAGAAAGCTTCCCTGCCCAAGCCGCCGGGTGCGATGACTCCCATTCCGGTAACAACTGCACGCGGTTTAGTCATCGGCTGCTCTCACCAATAGAATTGCGGACCATTTCAGCCATGCTGCTTACACTGTTGAATACCGACAAATCCGAGCTTTGCGGCTTGATACCGAAGGTTTCCTTAATGCCCACAGCCATTTCCAAAGCATCGACGGAATCAAGATCCAGTCCTTTACCTTCATCATTCAAATCAAAAAGAGGGATATTATCGTCAATATCCTCTGGCGCAATATCCAATCCCATCTTTGTAACGATCATTCTTTTAATTTGATCTTCAATCGACAATTGCAAATTCTCCATATTTATACCCTCTCTTCATCTATCAAAATAATTTCAAAAACACCTCTGCAAAATAGTAACGAATGCAAACTCTTTGACAAATTTGTGATTTTATTCACGTTCCCTGCTGGTGGGAGAACAAATAGGGTTTGGAACAGTTGCTGCAGCAGATCATGTTCCTTGGGCGAATAATGCTGACTACCGTCACGAAGCACACGGATAACGAGCTTACAAAGGCCTGCTTGGCGATACCTGCAAACTGAGCATTATCGGCGACGGATCTGGGTTGCTTTGTTGCAAGAAGTACACTTCACCCTTGGCATTCTGGTATGCATAAAGGTTTTCCAGTCCCAGAAATCCAGATGCCGCCAATGCTTTATATCGCTGTCAGAGGCTTTACACTCAGCGCTACACAAGGGGCATGCAAACACAGCGCCTCATTCAAAATCCAAATGCAGGTGCCAAGCTTGATCCTGATTGTTAAATTCAAGATGCGTCAGCTTCTATGGTTCTTCCAATTGCAAAGCCACTTCAAACATGTCCATGATCAAGTTATCATTACTGCTTACAGAGTTCCACATCATCAATCCGCTCCTATTAACGTATTACTGAGCAGTATTGACTATTTTCTATGACTTAGACTTTAAGCCATTAAGTATAGCGACGAAGCTCTTTTCCCCCTCTGTTTTCCTCGATTCCATGCGTTCAACACTTGCGATGCACCCGTGTTAGCGGAAACTACTCTTCCGCAACCTTGGATAGCCTAGAAATAATCAAGCGAAGATCGTCTTTATTTCCTTTGATCGAATATTTAATCATGATGTTCCTTAATATGACGACTTCAGCTTCCACTCTTTCGAAACCGCTTTCATAAAGAAAATTGAATACCTATCTTTCATAATATTATTATATATCATATTTTTTTATTTTCTTATGAAATATGTCTCTATTTAAACTTTTTTATCGATAATTGTAGAAAACATCCTTTTTTTATCGCATGCAGCTCTGTAAGAAGTAATCCCAGTAATCGAAGAATCTTTGTAGTTTTATTTCACGATGTATCCTAGATTCCCGGAAAATTATACTCTGCAGTGAATTTGCGGTTTAGCACGTTCTCAGCTACCTACTGTGGAGTGGATCTTGCATATCTCTTTTTCTTCCTCCGGATGACGGACTGGATTCCCTTTAACTTCATCAGTCGGTACACACGTTTTTGGTTAATCGTCTTCCCCGTTTGGCTGCGCATGTGCAAAGTTAATTGACGGTATCCAAACTTCGATTATGAGTACGCTTTTCCAGCCCTCGTAACCATACACCTTGTAACGTCGACGCCATTTCGTCAAAGTCGTTTTAGGGATACCGTATTTCTTGACTGCAGCCTTAACACCAATTTCGCCACTTTCAATCTCATGAAGGATAATGAATTTCTCTGAAGCACTATATTTTTTATTAGGCAAAAAAATCTCCCCTTACGGTAGCAGGTTTCATTATTTCACCTGTCTACCGTAAGGGGAGCATATCACTTCTTGGATGCTCTTTTTTTCCTTTTTTCAGACCGCTTAAAAATTAGCGCCTTTACTACATATTAAGGATTGATGCTCTACTAGGCATTATCCTTACAGTTTATGATGTGAAAAATAAACTTTGATTTATGACTGCTTTATATTATTTTTCTAAATGGTAAAGCAGGTTGGATAACAAAACTACCTCTTGTGATAATAATTGATCTAAAAGGTTTAAAATATTCATTAAAATCTCTTTTTGTTTTTTTAAATGATATTTTAATATCAAATTTTTTATTATGAGTGATTTATTTTCCACTACTGCGTATTGTTCAGACAGTTTAAAGCTAGATGGCAAGATAGTTAAGTCTTCTAAATACTTTATTCTATTCTTCATTATTTTCTTGTGCTCATATATCAGATATACAGCTTTAATAACAGAATGCATATCTGTTGCAGGCTTATCTTCTAGAAAGGCAAGTAATACTTTTTTTAATTCAGTATAAGTATCAATACCAAACTTAAATCCTGTAATAGGTTTATCAAATAATAATCCTCTTTCAGATGAATTGTAACCATTTAAATAATCGTTCAAGTATATCTTCAATAAATTAAGATTAAGGACATCATCAGATACTATATTCTCATTTTTTTTAAGTTTTAATAAAAAGATATCCCTAAATTTTGATTGATCCTGCCAATCTATAAACTGGACGTTACTGAATCCTAATTCAATCTCAAGATAGCTAGCATGTGTATGTTTGTAAATCATATTTCTATCGTAACCACTAACCTTAAACATTTTATCCTTATTATTAAAACCACTTATAAGAATATCATGACAATTATGCACTTTTCCATAAACAAACCTATCTTTTAGGTAATATTCATCTAAATGAAGAGTAATGTAATAATCATTTTTTAATGATTCTTCAAGAAAGTCTATAATAGTTTGATCATTATTACTCGTAAACTCTCGAGGAATTTTATAGATATCCATCAACACATTGGAGGCGTCATAATATGTATATGTAAAAAAATCAAGAAAAAACTCATTCGACATATTATCATTACAATATAGTTGTATATATTGAGAATAAAACCAAGGGTTAAACTGTTTGTGCATACCAATTATTGATAATGGATATGCGTGATATTGTAATCCTTTTATTTCTGGATCACATAACTGTAATTCTTTAATCATCATTAAATTCCTCCTCGACGAATTGACCATAATTAAACGAAAAATCGATGAGAGTGCATATACTCTATTTACCCTTCAACTCATCTTCATCAAAGCGAACTTGAGGTTTTCCTTCACTTGACTCTGATCAATCCCGATCAGAACTTCTAGCAATGTTCTCCTAAAGTTCGATTAACAGCTATAAGTAAATATTCTCCAAAGAGGTCTCTGTTCCCTTCCATATAACGACTTAATTCTACAAATAAAAGATCCAAGCTTTTTTAATTCTGACTCTGTTCCAAATTATTCTTCTGTCTCGATAATTGTCGTCCAGTTATCAGGTTCCATAAAAAATTAACGAGCGTATAAATAAGCAACACGCCAAGATTATTCGTGTCGGATTTGTGTTTATTTCTTATCAATTCTTAAAGAGCATCTACTACTCATGCTTATCATCTTCTTGATATAATGACGTCGCATAATCAATGAAACCCATTAATTTCCGCTTACTTATTTGATTTATGCTGATTCTATTCTGACTTCCATACTTCATATTTAGTTCTAGAGCTGTTGTATCTAAACCAAGAACACGATCTTCGTTAATATATGTAGAGTCAATATCCTCATATTTTGTAATGAACTTAGAAGTGAAGTTTGCTAAATCTTTTATTGGGTCGGATTACAATTGGGGAAATAATGGTAATTGCAGGGATTTCAGGTGTTGCGGAGATTCATCGCCGCACTTTGAAACGTTCCTAGCTCTGACTTTTATTATAAGGAAAAACCGAGTCAGATCTGAAATGTTACCAGGGATCTCACTCGGTTAATTTTATGCTTTAGAGGGCTGTTTCTTTGATATTTCAAGCTCTTGATTCATACCTTCACCCTGTCTTATCACGACTTTATTACGATTTTAGCAGGGGTTTATTTGTTATAGCACGGGTTTATTTGGGTGTTACATCCCGGCGTCTTCTGTTCAATTAGGCAGTAATACGGCCTATATTTACATCAAGCCTGTTTTTCGGCGGCTGTTACATTGACTTTTAAAGTCTGTACCATATCAAAGAATCCGATGAAAACAATGATTTTACTACACTGTTTCATCTGTCCAGTAATAATAAACTCACTACTACTTCACACCCCGCGAACCCGCATTCCACCGTTGCCCGTTAAAAAAAGTCTTGCTACAAATCACGATTTCCGCACGATTATCGTCTCATTTTGACCGATTTCTCAGGCTTTTCCCCACGTTTTTTCTCACGTTTTTCTCCAGTTATAATAAAGATTTAATACTCTTGTTTTCCCCAAATCGTTGATGGGGCAGACTTGGGGAGGGATAGAGAGTAAAGACTTTATTGTAACTTGGTGCGGTCGGATAGTAGCGACTTTATTATAAATGCTACGAGTTTATTACTGGGCTACAAGATTCGTTGCATCCCTACTACACACTCCACATGCACCGTATGCGGAAACATATCCACCGGCTGCACCTCCACAGCCCGGTACCCACCATCCTCGAGTACCCTCAAATCCCTCGCCAACGTCGACGGATTACAGCTCACATACACAACCCGCTCCGGCTTCATCTGAAGGATCGTCTCCAGCAAGCGGGGATCGCAGCCCTTGCGTGGCGGGTCCACTACGATTACATCCGCCTCGACACCTTGCTCTTTCCAACGCGGAATCACATCCTCGGAAGCTCCGACCTCGAATTCCACATGGCTCATACCATTTAGTTCAGCATTTGCACGTGCATCCTCGATCGCTTCTTTGACAATCTCGACGCCGTACACCTTCTTGGCGTGTTGCGCCAAGAACAATGAGATCGTACCGATGCCGCAGTAGGCATCGATAACCGTCTCATTGCCGGTCAGCCCAGCATATTCGACAGTTTTACCATACAGGATCTCCGTCTGTGCTGGATTCACCTGATAGAAAGAACGTGCAGAGATGGCAAACTTCACATCACCAATATAGTCATGGATGACCTCACGCCCCCACAGGACACGAGTAACATCTCCGAAAATAACATTCGTCTTACGCGTATTGACGTTCTGACAGATGCTCACGACGGCTGGCAGTTCCTCGCGAATCGCAGCGATCCATTGGTCAAGGTGAGGGATACGCTCGCCATTGGTCACAAAAACGATCATCATCTCCCCAGTTGCAAAGCCAATCTTCACGACAACATGGCGGAGCAGGCCTTGACCGGTTTCTTCATTATATGCGGTAATACCAAGCTTCCAGCCGATGGCCTTTACACGGCTGACGACAGCGTCGTTCTGCTCGTGCTGAATAAGACATGTCTCCATATCTACAATACGGTGACTGCCCCGGGCATAGAATCCCCCAACCAGTCCACCTTCGGTAACACCGATCGGCACCTGTGACTTGTTACGGTAACGCCAAGGCTCGCTCATACCTAGCGTTGGACGCACGATAATCCCTTCTTGATTATCTGGGGTCACAACTTGTCCAATTGGCTCATCGCCCTGCTCCCCGTCCTGACCGTTCATCCCAGCTCTAGCCGCTCCACCCTGCACCCGCAGCTTCCCGATCCGCTCCAGGTTGTCCACTACCAACTGGCGTTTCCACCCCAGCTGGGCAGCATAGTCCATATGCTGCAGCTGGCAGCCGCCGCATTGGTCATAGATCGGACAAGGTGCCGAAGTCCGAGCCTTGCTCGCCCCCACCAATTCCATCAGCTTCGCATAACCGTACTGTTTCTTTGTCTTAAGCACCTTCACGCGGACCTTCTCGCCCGGCAGCGCGCCCTGCACGAACAGGGTATAGCCTTCCGCACGGCCTACCCCTTCACCGTCATGGTTCATCCCGATGATATCTATGATAACCTCGTCATTTTTCGCCACCGGCAATCCAGCAATCGCCGCCGAGGGCTTGCTGCTACGTTGCGGACCACGTCCGCTGCGGTTCTTCTTCATGATGTGCTACTCACTTCTTTCCATTCAACTTATAAAACTCATCTACTGTATGTATCAAATGCGTGCACCCATACCTCTCTATATTCCCTGTATTGAGCACATCCATAATCAAAATCTTTACACAACAACAAAAAGCCCCCATAGGGGAGCTTGTCGTAAAAGCTCCGTCCATCATTATACGGGAGCTTCCTATTACATTCAATCTAATTCATGCCTCACGCAAAAATCCGCAGATGCTGCGGCAGGTTGCGGAACGTTCCTGGCAGCACACCGCCGAACTCGCCGTCGAGATTCAGCTGTACTGGCCCCGGGGAGACAACCTCCATATAATCGGTCCGGAAGTGGATAACCCTCTTATCGTTCAAATGCTCCCCGCGCAGGGCCATGGAGACGACACGGACGAATTCCGCAAGATTGCATTTGCGCAGTGCAATGACGTCGAACAGACCGTCGTCGATACTGGCACCAGGAGCGAGCTTCTCGAAACCGCCAACCGAATTGCTGTTCGCGATGAGGAACACCATGAACTCATCGTGGATCGTTGCCTGGCCGTTCGCATTAATGATGAGCTCCTGTGGCGTCAGGCTGACCATTTTCTCCAGACCCTTCAAATAATACGCCAGCTGCCCGATCATCGTCTTAAGCTTGCTTGGAACTTCGTACGTAAGCTCCGTCAGCGTACCGCCGCCTGCAATATTAATGAAGTAACGGTCATTGGCCTTGCCGAGATCAATCGGCCGGGTCTCATTCCGAATTACCAGATCGCAATATTCCTCCCAGTTCTTCGAAATGCCAAGCGCCCGTGCAAAATCATTCGTCGTTCCTAGCGGGAACACACCCAAAGGTGGAATATTCTCTTTCTCCGCCATGCCATTAATGACTTCGTTCAATGTTCCGTCGCCACCGGCGGCAATGATGAGGTCATACCCCCGATCTACTGCTTCCGCGGCTGCGAGAGTCGCATCCCCCTCGCCAGTTGTCGCATGACAAGAGGTCTCAATACCTGCGTTGTCCAGACGCTGCAATATATCGGCCAGACGTCGCTTCATTTCCTCCCGCCCAGAGGTGGGGTTATAAATTAACCGTGCTTTTCTCATTTACGATACGCCACCTGTATTCATGATTTCAAGGGTTCAAGAAGGTACGGACCTGACGCAGCATCCACTGCGGAAGCAGCGGGTGGGGCAGCAGCGTTCGGCCAGAATAATGACACGAAAGCCCCTGCAGCCGGTCCGGAATCACCTTCTCGGTAAAATATCCCTCACTTAAAAAAAGCGGAGCCACGATTACCTCGCAGCCGCGCTCCTTCCATTCTACCACTTTTTCCCGAATATTTCCAGGATTCAGTAGCGCAGCATCCGCAAACGTTCCGCTTACTTCTGCCACCCGCAGGGCCAAAGAACGTATCCCAAGCTCCCAGCGGGCGTGAAACAGCTCATGACGGCTGCCATGACCAACCAGAAGTACGACTTCTTTCGAAGGTTCACAAGACAGCTCACGAACTTTATCCCATACCATGACCGCAATATCCGGATCATCGTCGACCGGGGTACCAAAATGGACCCGTGCCTTCACCTCAAAAGGTTCGAGATCCGTCTCCTTATCGGGCACAGCCTTTACACCCAAAGCGTATGCTATTTCATCAATATGAGTGCTGCCCGAAGATACGAACAAAGGAATAACCAGCATGTCCGTGACACCCTGGCCTTCCAATGCAAATATACCGTCTTGAATGAGGCGACCTTCTACTAACTCCAAATATGAAGCCACTACCGGTACATCCACATCCTTGGCTAGCTCCTGGACAGCCTCGTCCACCAGCGATACCCAAGTCTCTTCTCTGGAGCCATGACTGATGACGAGCACTCCAGATTTCATTATTAACGCCCTAAACGTTCCAGCGCCATTTTATACCCATCATTACCATAGTTCAAACACCGTTTCACGCGAGAGATTGTTGCTGTGCTGGCTCCGGTTTCTGCTTCTATCTGGTTGTATGTGCATCCTTTTCCCAACATCCGCGCGACTTCCAGTCGCTGAGACAAAGATTGAATTTCATTGACTGTGCAGAGATCGTCGAAAAATACATAACATTCTTCCACACTCTCCAATGTCAGGACTGATTCAAATAATTGATCGATGCTTTTATCATTTAATTTTTTTAATTGCATTAGATCATCCCCTACCGTTACTTATACGCACCTTCATTGTACCCGAGCAGTGACAGTCTTTTCAAGCATTAACGATTTCACGCACTACAGAACAACCATATCATCGGCTTTTTTATGGGAAAATACACCTAAAAAATCACGAATAGCCCACATGGGCACCCGCCCGATTCCGCTCCTATCCCGTAAACAAGGGCAAAAGCCTAAGGCATTAGCCCGCCTATTTCATACAGTATAGTAAACCATTCAAAAAGGAAAGTGATAAACATGCCAAGTCATTACCATTATCACCACCGCCGCCCATCTAACCAGCGGTCAATCAGCGAAATGCCGCCTGCATCGCCTTATCCCGGTGTTAATTCATATGCTGACTTTCCCGAAGAGGTTGGAACTCCCTCCCTCTATCCTTATTCAAATACGGCACAGTCATCCTTCACACCCTTTGATGGAGAGTCTGAAGTAGGAGGGAGTCTTCCGGTTCCTGTATCCGCGGTAACCCCTGCTCCTTCTAACGGCGGATCCGGCGGTCTAAGTAGCTTGCTCAGCGGACTTAACCTCAGCAATCTCGATGTAAAAGGCATTATTGAGAAAATGGGCGGGATTGACGGACTCATTGCGAACGTGGGCAAAGTCCAGAAAGTCATGCAAGGCTTCCAACAGCTCGCACCCATGATATCTCTCCTTACCGGAATGTTTGGCAAAAAAGGCAAGGGAGCTTCCTCCAATAAATCTACCGACTTCAGTAACAGCAGCTATGGATATACCCCAAGAAGACGTCGTTCCTCCTCAGCCGCCAGACGGAGATCCGGTTCACGTAGGCCCTCTTCAGGTGGACGAAAGCGCCAGCGATCTTAAGCTGGCGCTCCATGCCTTACGCCAATGCAGCCGGTGACTCGAGAGCTCATATTGAATCAGCACCATGGCCAATCCAAGTGGAGGAGGGCATTCCCGCCTTACGCTTGGTTTGGCCTATTCGGCATGACATTCAAGGAGTATCACCTACATCCTCCTAAATCACGAAACTGCTGAACCCACCGCCATTGGACCTCGCCTACTTGAACCAACCCCTCCGTATGAACCATAGTACCATGCTTGCCCCTAGAAGGAACATGAACAGAAGCACAGCTCCATATCCAAAACTCCAATGCAGCTCTGGCATAACATCAAAATTCATTCCGTAAATGCCGGCGATCAGCGTCAAGGGCATAAAGATCGTTGTAATAACGGTCAATGTCTTCATAATATTATTCATCCGGTTGGAATTCAAAGATATGTAACTGTCACGTAGGTCTGCCGTCATCTCTCTATCCACCTCGATCATATCCGTCAGCTTAAGCAAATGGTCGTAAACATCGGAGAAATAAGCATGATGACCGTGCTTCTGAACATGCTGCGAATTCACGACCCGGTACAGTAAATCTCTCATCGGTACAACCGTCCGTCTCAGTCTCAAAAGCTTGGAGCGCAGGGAAAACACCTGATGCATCAGTTCCTCTATAGATTCTTCCCCGCCCTTGCTCTCGATCTCTGCCAGTTCATCCTCTATGGCAAACAGGCCCGGGAAATATTGGTCGACCAGCTTATCCATGACCGTATAAGCAGAAAAGGTAGCTCCATTTGCCTTAATCCCTCTCTGTTTTGCACCATCCGTTACCCTCTCCCATGCTTCATCCACCTCGATCAAGGGCTGCATATGAAATGACACAAATAGCGATGGAGACAGGAAGAAGTCGACCTCCACAACCTCCAGGCTATCCGGATCCAAGGCATGTAGAACAAGAAACTGCAGATCCTCAAAATAGTCCAGCTTGGGTCTCTGCAAAATATGAAGGCAGTCTTCAACCGCGAGGGGGTGAAAATGAAAATATGTTTCCAGCAGCTTGCACTCCTCCGTCGTAGGCGCATTAAAATCGACCCAGACCCAATCGTATTCCTCCAGATTCAGCTCTTCCAGAGGAAGTCCAATAACAGCCTCTCGGCTACGGGTCACGGCTAACGTTCGAATCATATCCTCAGCCCCCTTTTTCTAAAAGTCTCATCAAAACAATCTTCTATTAGAGGTTGTTCAAAAAGTCCGCTTTTGATCACGAAGTGAATCAGGAAGTGGGCTCGGCATCGAATCTTGAATTCAGCAGGCCCTAAGTAGATGCTTACGAAGTATGTTTCCTCCGGAAACATTTTAGGTGCTCACGTACCCAAAACAGCTGATGCTTACGAAGACGTTTTCTACGAAAACGTGCAGCTCCGCTCCTCAGTCCCTAGCTTCATCCAACTCAAGCGTTTTGAAAAAACGCACATCGGAAGCATATGCTTCGGTGCTGAAAACCGACCTTTTTGAACACGCACTATTATAACAAAAAAGCCAATCTTTTATGATTGGCTCCACAGCTATCCTAATTATATGTGTATGTGTTGTTTGTTCTCTAGAATAAAATCTTGAAGATAAGACCTGCAAGCAGTGCCGTGATCGGAATGGTAATAAACCAAGTTATAATAATACGACCCGCGAGAGACCATTTAACGGCCGAAAAGCGTTTGGCTGAGCCAACACCGAGTATGGCTGAAGTAATGGCATGGGTTGTACTGATCGGCAGGTGAAGCAACGTAGCCGAAAAAATAACAGTCGCGCCGGTAAAATCAGCTGCGAACCCGTTAATCGGCTCGATTTTGAATATTTTGGTACCCATGGTTTTAATGATCTTCCATCCGCCCACCGAAGTACCGAGCGCCATTGCCGTAGCTGCAGACAACTTAACCCAGAACGGAACTTCCATTTCGCTCAGTTGACCTGAGGTCACGAGTGCGAACGTAATAATCCCCATCGCTTTCTGCGCATCATTCGTACCATGCGTGAAGGATTGGAGTGCCGCTGTAAAAATCTGCATCGTACGAAAACCTTTGTTTACCGTATGCGGACTCTTTTTGGCAAAGATCACTTTAAGCAGCTGCATGATCAGATAACCGACAACAAAAGCGATGATCGGCGATAGAATGAGTGCAAGCACGATGTCGGTAAATCCGGCATAGTTCAGCTTATCGCTTCCTGCTCCGACAAATACTGCCCCTGCCAAAGCACCAATAAGTGCATGTGAAGAGGAGGACGGAATTCCGAACCACCAGGTAACCAGGTTCCAAATGATCGCGGCGATAAGTGTTGCAATAACAACTTCGATCCCGTTATCAAGCGTTGTCGGATCCGCTACACTGCCACCGATCGTTTTGGCCACGCCAGTAAATAACATCGCACCTAAAAAGTTCATGGAAGCGGCCATGATAATCGCCGTTCGGGGCTTCAAGGCCCGCGTCGATACAGAGGTGGCGATCGCATTAGCCGTATCATGGAAACCGTTGATAAAGTCGAACCCGAGTGCCAGAAGTACGACAATACCTAATACGAGCATAGATGTATCCATAGTTCAGGACCCCTTACGAATTACGCATAATGATAGATTCGAGCATATTTGCCACGTCTTCGCAAGTGTCCGTGGTAGTCTCAAGACGTTCATAAATCTCTTTGCGTTTGATCAGTTCGATCGGATCAGATACCGTAGCGAACAAATCTTTAATACAAATACGCAGCAGCTCATCACCTTGGTTTTCCAGATCATTCAGACGAATGGTATACTCGCGAATAGCCAGCAGCTTCTTCTGCGAGAGCAGATGAATCGCCTTCTGGATTTCGTAAGAGGATTGACGCAAGATTTCGGCAAACTGAACGATATGCTCGTCCGGCTGGCCCAGCTGATACATATAAAACCGGGATGCGGTGGCTTCAAGACCATCCATTACATCATCCATACTGGTTGTCAAATCCATGATGTCGTCGCGTTCGATTGGCGTAATAAATGTTTTGTTGAGTTCCGTGATGATGGTATGTGTGAAAGTGTCACACTTGGACTCAAATTTTTTCATTTCATTAGCAAATTCTGTAACATCTTGTAGATTAGAAACGTGCTGTGAGAAATAATCTGCTGCTTGCACGATTGTGTCGGCCATATTCTCCAACGTCTGGAAGAATATATCCTTTTTCTTCAATTTCATACTCTAACCCCTTTACGAAAAATTGCCATGAACGTCGAAATGAAAAGAAAAGACAACCTTGATTATCTTATCACATACAATGAGACGTGTGTACTACAAAGTATTGTCTAAAAACGCCGCAAATCGCAAAAAAAGACGATCAATGCGCTTACATTTTGAAGACTATAAATATAACTTACCCGCTTCGATGTCGTTTATCCCAGCAAATCCGAATTATGGATTAGTTATTGTAATATGTGTGTCGAAAGCAGGACTGTTTGGCACAATGTTGAAATAAGTCGTTCCTGGGACCAAAGGCACTTCTTTACCGTCTTTCACGAAACGGATAGCGTCTCCGGCTGAACGAACCCACTGTCCCTTGATGACTTTCCCCTGCTGGAATAGCATTGCTTCTCCACCCAGATCAATATCTACAGCAAGTCTTCCAACATCGTCGAGCACTTTATGGTTCGCCCCCAGCACAATAACATTGGCAGCTGTAAGCACGGAATTGTTATTCAGATCGATATGCGGCTGGCCGTTAATAGATCTTTGATACAGCTTGGATTGTTCATCATAGGTGTATCCTACCACATAATTTTTTAGCAAAAAGGTAATGTCGACCTTCGCCGCAGCTTCGCCCTCTGGAACGTCTGCTGATACAGATCCACTATCCGAGCCTGATTCTGCTGCATCTGCAGATACAGATCCACTATCCGAGCCTGGTTCCGCTGCATCTGCAGATACAGACCCACTATCCGAGTCAGCTTCCGCTGCCTCTTCCTTCATAAAAGTGTATTTCGGTATCGTCACATCATCTGAAAACTTATGCTTCTCAGCTCCTTCACGAAGCTTCTCATCACTGGAGTACAAGTTATGAGGTGCCTTGCGGTCCTTCTCCCGCCAAAAATAAGCTCCTGCATTGCCGATCTCATCGAGATCCTGCTTGCCCTGTTTCTTGATGATGGAATATGCTTCCGGACTCCCCCCCGCATGAACAAGGACGCCGCCGTAGCTTTCGCCTATATTAATTAGATAAGGCCGGATGCTGCGAATCGGACCGATCTTCTCAATACCCGTCTGGCTTTGGAAAATAGCGACCAGACGTGTGATTCCGCCTTCGGCCAACACCTCATAGACAATGTCTGCCTGGCTGAGTCCAGATTGCGGCCGCGCGGCAGGCGCATTGTTGATCATAACAGACAGCGGTCTCCGATTAGATGCCTCTTCAAGCGGCATTCCTGTAAGCGGTGCCGTAAATGCAGCAGTCTCTTTCCCAGGCGGTGTTTCCGCTGGCGACTCCACTGGAGTCTGGGCCTCTGGCGTTACGACGGGCTCCTCCTTTTTTTCTCCACTACATGCAGACAGCATGAGCACCATCGAGATGGACAGAATGCTTGTCCTCCACACGGATTTTCTTTTGTTCAACAACATCTTCGTTTTCCCCCTAATTCATAGCACTCCCAAATGGCTAATTTAATAAATCTCAAGTTGAACTGACAGTTAGACCATATTTTACATTTAATCACAAAACTCATTATTTGTCTGTAAATGTACATTACAGAAGGAAAATGACTTAGGTAAAAAGGAAACGAGTCACTATTCTCTCGTAAACACAACAAAAAGCCCGTAACGGGCTTTTTGTTATCTTGTCAGTTTAAGTACATCTATAAGACGAACCCGATGTCCGTCCTGCTCATGGTAAAGGAAATCGTCCTTTACATGATCAATGAACAGTATGCCGTTCAGGTGATCAATCTCGTGTTGAATGCACACGGCCAGATAACCTTCAGCTTCAAGGATAAAGGGTTCCCCCTGACGGTTCAGGCTAGACACTTTTACATAATGGGACCTTGTCACCATGCCGTTGTATCCGGGATATGAAAGACACCCCTCTGGTCCGAATTGTTCACCGCTAGACTCCATGATTTCGGGATTTATGAGTTCAATCAACCCTTCTCCACAATCCATGACGACCACTCTTCGGAGTATGCCAATTTGTGGAGCAGCCAAGCCGGCTCTGCCTTCTGTTGCATAAAGGGTATCCACCATGTCGTCGAGCAGTTTCAACGTACGGGAGTTCACTTCTTCAACCGGCTTAGCTGTTTTCCTTAATAGAGAATTACCAAAAGGAAGTATCGTTCTTTCCGCCATGCTATTTATTCCTCCTTATCAAGCACCTTTAAAACGAGAAGGGGTATGAACCCACAAATCGCTAGGCGTACATTCCAATGCTGTACATAAAGCGTCCAACGTCTCTGCTTTCATCTGCTTCGGTGAGCCGTTAATCAATGAACTAATGGAGGGAGCTGATAAGCTGTACCCCGCCTTCTCCTTTAATAATCTCGCCAAGGCAGCCCCTGACCAAATACCGCGTTCAGCCATAATGCTTCGCAGCATCCATACGAGCATGAAAGTAACCTCCATTCTTTAGGTATTAACTTAATTTATTAGGTAGTACATTATTTTATTAGGCAATAACTAATATATCATGCTTTGATCTCAAGCTCTATACATCTCTGTATTTAATAAAATCACGTCCATATAAAGATGCTCAAAATTAATTTTAAATTTTATTTAAAATTGTGATTTAAATCACAAGGTATGTGATTTTTTTCACTTATAATTAAGCCATGAAAGAGATGATCATCTTCCATAAAAACAAAGAAGCAATCAGCAAGATAACACGAAATGATAAATCATCTAAGGAGTGGTTCATATGTTTAACCAATGGCTGAGAGAGAATAAAATTGCAATGTGGCTTCTGACCGTCATTCGGGTCTATGTTGGTTATGAATGGTTAACAGCAGGTTGGGGCAAGCTGACAGGCGGATTTGACGCCGCAGGGTTCATGCAGGGGGCAATCGCAAAGGCAGCGGGTGACCACCCCGCCGTACAAGGATGGTGGGCTGCGTTTCTGGAACATGCCGCACTGCCTGGAGTAAAATTCTTCAACGTCCTTGTACCGCTTGGTGAATTCCTGGTAGGTCTTGGACTCATTCTCGGAACGTTTACCACCTTTGCTGCACTGATGGGACTCGTGATGAACGCAGCGTTCCTCTTCTCGGGTACCGTGAGCACCAACGCACAATTGCTACTGCTTGAAGTACTGATCATCGTTGCAGCTGCTAATGCCGGCAAAATCGGTCTTGACCGCTATGTCCTCCCTTACCTTCGCGGATTGTTTAACAAAGGCGGACGAACAACCTATGGCGACAGTGCTCCAAAGTTCAATAAACGCACCGTGTAAAGAACATTCTCTAACTCGAAATTCATTGTTCCACATATAGAGAAACCATACTGAAATAAAAATATAGGGCTGTTTCAATCCTAATAAGTATCGAAAAGACCTCCGCTTCACCCGAACAGGTGAAGCGGAGGTCTTTGTCGTTGACTGCATATGACAGGCTAGAGTGGATCATATCATCCAATGCTGCCAATCCTGCTGAACGCTCTCCAGCTCGTTCAACCATTCCCGGGTCCGTTTCAACAGCTGTGATCGCTGCACCCCCGCGGAATACGTATGATCTCCCTGGAAAATGATCTCTTTATCACAACGTCCCTCGGGACGCATCCAGAACACTTTTTGATACAAGAACGCATAATCGACCGGGATAATCTCGTCAGACGTTCCGTGGATGACCAGCACATCTCCAGTGAACCTGATCGCCTCCTGAAACGGCTGCCCCGCTGCAAGCGATTCGAAAAACGTCGGTGTGAATTCATAGCCGAGGTAATCTGCTTTTCCGGATTTCACGGATGCGTCATACACGTCACGGCCCGTAATAGTCACAATATCGTTAAACGGATAACCTACAGCCGACCATAGGACAAGATTCTTGACCCGGCGGTCGCGGACAGCTGTCTGAAGCGCTACGGCTCCTCCAAGACTATGACCGATCAGCGTAACCCGGGTTGGGTCAACATCGGTGCAGCTAAGTCCGTAATCTAGTACGGAACGGGTCTGAGCAATCATGGACTCCAGCCCTTCAGCTCCGTAGCAGCCAGAGCTTTCTCCGCAGCCGATATAGTCGAAGCGGAGTACCATATACCCGTCCTCCGCAAGCTCCCGCGCCGTCTTCACGAACAGGCGATCTACGCCGATCCTGCTTCCGACGAAGCCGTGGCAGATGACAACGAGTGGAACGCGATTGCAGCGCCCTTTCTGTTGCCCGTCTTTAGACGGATAATGTATGCTTGCCGTCAGTTCCTCCTGATTGTGGCGGATGATGATCTGCCGCTCCATGTCCATTCCTCCCCGAAAGAATTTCATATATAACGATAATTCCGATAAGTTTAATGTGAATTAATTAAAATTATCTTAGCATTACCTATATGAGTTGTCAACGGGACGGCACAGGACATTTTTGAACCACATCAACAAGCGATATTTATAACATTCAGCTGTCCCTCTTCATCTTTATTCGTAGCTACGGCGGAACATGGAATGTGTCTCCACCCGACCGCTCCAGTTATTCATCCACTCTGCGTCATCCCGCTCATTAATCCAGAGGTTCAAAGCGCTTGCCGTTCCTTCTTCCGTTTCAGCCCCGATAATCCCCTCCGGAGTATCCAAGTCCATGCTACCTGCTGCAAAAGGGTGATCGTCCGGAGTTACAATACCGTTGTCCGTATCGACGCCATCCATTCTTTCCCCTTCTGAAGCCTGTCTTTCTGCCGCTATGCTGCGTGCATTGTACTTTTGTGTCATACGAATGTTCACCCTTTCGTGTGTGGTTGTTCCTGAATGTTCATTCAAGATTGCTTATATTGTTGAGAAGCTGACGGAGAATTATTCTCTTTTTGTCAAAGGTTCACTTTTCTCACACATTAACTTGTAATACAAGATAGATAATTGTAAACTATATTGTATTACAACATACTCAGATCAAAGGAGCTAGCCATGACAACGCAAAGTCAGATGCTAAAAGGGATATTGGAAGGATGCATCCTGTCACTAATGGAAAATCGCGAAGTATATGGATACGAGCTCAGCACCTTGCTTGAACAGAGCGGCTTAACGTTCGTTAGCGAGGGCAGCATTTATCCTCTCCTTCTTCGGATGCAGAAAGAGCAATTGATTGAGGGCACACTCCGTTCAGACGCCGGCTCCGGCGGACCTCCCCGGAAATATTACAACCTGACGGAGAAGGGACAGAACAACTTGTCTCAATTTAAACAGCATTGGGGTACGCTGAAACATAGTGTCGATCACATTTTAGACAACGGAGGAACAAAGTAATGAAGATTAAACAGATGGTCCGTGAAAATAACCGGCTGCAGGAGCAGATGACACCATCCAACTTGAAGTATTATGAAGACATGGTCGTCTATATCCGCACCAGTGCTGTAAATGAAGCCCGGGGTGAAGAGCTTCTGCTCGAGATGGCCCAGCATCTGCTCGATGCCCAGAGCAAGGGCAAAAGTGCGAAAGAAGTCTTCGGCAACGATCCTGAGGCATATTGCGCAGAGCTTGTAGAGAATTTGCCTAAGCTGAAGGGTCTGAGCCAGATCCAGCTTAGTTTGATGATTCCTTGGGTGGCACTAACCTGGTTCTTTTTCGCTCAGGCTCTGGTCGGTTTCTTTACGATGATGACGGGTGGTCATGTGGAGAAAATGTCTCAAGTGCGTATATCCACCCTTCTGCTTGTTGCTGCAGGCTCCTATATTTTGATCAAGCTGGTCATGAACCTGATGAACAAAGATGCCTTCCAGCCAGAAGACAGCAAACGCAAAATCAACATTCGCAACATGGGAATTTATATCGCGGTCGTTGTTGTCATACTGGTTGCAGGGGTTTGGCTTGGCCGCTCTCTTCCCGTTCTCGTTATCCCGCCTTGGGCTAGCCTCGTAATTTTCATCGTCGGTTTGATCGGAACCAAAGTGTTGTTCTCCAGAAAATAAATCGTCTTTACTGGGATCATGATAAAGATAGTCGTAGTAAGAAAAACGTCTATCGACGTACTTCAAAGAAGACAGACCGCATTGTATGGTAGTTTTTCTTGCGAGATAAGGATGTGGTTTACACTGAAGTTTACACTTTCTTATCTCTACAAAAAGAGCCTGCATTCCTTCAAACGGAATGCAGGCTCTTTTTACATGTAGAATCGTATAACGGCAGTATGCCGGTTGTTAGAGTTTATGTCCTGCTCCTCGCGGATCAGATCAGCAGGTTAAACAGGTTCATGTTTTTGTTGAGTTCGGTGTAATCGAGGCCTTTCCGGTTCATCCGCTCGACCAACGGACCGTAATCCTCTGGATACAGCAGCTCAATCCCGACTAGTGCGGGACCATCCTCCTTATTGTGCTTCTTCGTATACTCAAACCGTGCGATATCGTCATTCGGCCCAAGTACTTCCTCCAAAAACTCGCGCAGTGCTCCCGCACGTTGTGGGAAGTTGATCAAGAAATAATGCTTCAAGCCTTCATAGATCAGAGAGCGTTCCTTGATCTCCTGCATACGGTCAATGTCATTGTTACCACCGCTAATAACGCAGACTACATTCTTGCCGCGGATCTTGTCACCATACAGATCCAGGGCTGCTACGGACAAGGCCCCAGCCGGCTCAACCACGATGGCATTCTCATTGTACAACTCCAAGATGGTTGTGCACGCTTTGCCTTCAGGAACCATGACGATATCGTCCAGAAGTTCTTTACAAATTTCATAGGGGAGCTGGCCAACCCTTTTGACAGCGGCACCATCAACGAACTTATCGATCTCGTTAAGCGTAACCACCTCACCGCGTTCCTTGGCTTCAATCATGGAGGCCGCTCCCAACGGTTCAACACCAATCATCTGGGTCATCGGACTGACGGTTTTTACATAAGTTGATACTCCGGCTGCAAGACCGCCACCACCAATGGTGACAAACATATAATCCGCCGGTGCGTCCAACTCTTCCATCACTTCCATCCCGATCGTTCCGCTACCCGCTACAATACGGGGTTCATCGAATGGATGAATGAAGGTCATTCCCTGTTCTTCGCATATCTTAATTGCTTCAGCATACGCATCGTCAAATGTATCTCCGGTCAGAATGACCTCCACGCTGCTCCCACCAAAACGTTTGACCTGTTTCACTTTCTGATTCGGCGTGGTGCTTGGCATATAGATTTTTCCGCGTATGTTAAGCACCTTGCATGAAAAAGCCACACCCTGCGCATGGTTACCAGCACTCGCACATACAATGCCTGCTGCCAGCTCAGCTTCGGTCAAGCTGCGGATCATATTGTAGGCGCCCCGGATCTTAAAGGACCGAACCACCTGTAAATCTTCACGTTTCAAGTACACATTACAGCCGTATTTGGCAGACAGTACCTCATCCCGCTGCAGCGGTGTCCGTATGATCACCTCACGCAGCACGTGGTGAGCGCGTACAATATCCTCCATACCAACTGTTTTTTTCTGAGTTTGCGTCTCTTTCATAATCCCACTCCACTTCGCCGCCCGGGTGGCGGATCGCCTTCCGTCTACCCTTGAACTAGTTTTATTTACCCTATTGTATCACTTTTCATGAAATTTTCTTGGGTCATTTCGCTAGTTGTGAAAAGAGGCTTAGTATATTCGCATGAACTTCCAATCCAAAGGCCAAGGATGAACCGACCTGAATAAACTAATAACCCGCTCCTTTGAGCGGGTTATATAAATATAAAGTTATTGAGCCTGCAGTCTGAAACGTCTGGATCATTAACTACACCTGAAAAGCTAACCTTGGATTGGAGTTCTACGATTAATTCACTGGAATAACTCCAAACATGATAATTATTACACCCATTATTGAACATACTACTCCGCCATACCGAGTATAAGATAATTGGACATCGCTTTGTTCAAAAACATCATCGATTCTTCTAAACAACCATGATTCTGGATTTTTGTTAGCAAACAAGCCAACAGCAATTACAGCAAGACCAAGCATAATCGGAAAAATGGACATTTGATCAACTCCTTTAGAGATAAATACGCAATACCTGACCTGACTTTACTTCTTTTCCCCTTACATCCTTAATCCTCCTGTAAGCAGTTTCATAACAATTTTATTCTCTTAGTTATTTATTTTCCCTTCTTTTAACTAAGAAATATGTTCCATTTCTACTGGATGTTTCTAAGTAAATCCACAAAACAAAAAAACGCAACCATAAATGGCCGCGTTTCTTAAAGTAATTCGTATTTTTCAAGGATGCTAATACAGAAGGTCATTTAACGACGAGCTGCAGCATCCGCATAGAAGATAATGGTGTAAAATTTCGTGGTCTTCTTGCCCGGATTACGATATCGATGCGGCCGGTTAGCAGAGAAATGAACGGAATTTCCGGCAGGAATCGTATAACTTTCGACTTCACGCCAGAGTTCAAGTTCCCCCTCATGTACAAAAATATATTCCTCGACGCCATCATTATGTGCCTCAGACCCATGGTCACACCCCGGATCCATCACCACCATATAAGACTCAAATTTGGTACGCAGATTATAAGAAAACAGCGGATAAACCCGGTAAGCGCCCTCTGCCTCATGAAAAGGCTCCACCTCATCAGGCGACACCACGGTCACTTCAGTTTCCGACTCCTCAATGAGTGTGGTGAATGAAATGCCCAGTCCGCTAACGATTCGCCACAATACGGAAATCGTCGGGTTTGAATCTCCGCGTTCGATTTGTCCTAGCATCGCTTTGCTTACACCGGTCAACTCGGCTACATTATCAAGGCTTAAGCCCCGTGATTTACGAATCGCTTGTAAATTTCTCCCTACCTTTTTATGAATGGGTTCCAATCGAACAATATCCTCCTTCTGATCCTAAGCGGTTAACTGATCTTGCTCTGATCAGCCTGCAGCTTCACCATAAGCTTTGACACCATATCATCGGTCATATGGTTCAAATCATATTGTACATCAAATCCCCATTCTTCGCGTGCTGCCGTTGCATCAATGGAATCCGGCCATTCGTTAGCGATGGCTTGGCGGACCGGATCCACATCATAATCAAGCGTAAATTCCGGAATATGGCGGCGGATGTTGGCGGCAATTGCTTCAGGATCAACACTCATCGCCGTTACATTAAAGGCATTACGATGCTTCAGCTTGGAAGAGTCTGCCTCCATGAGTGTAATAACAGCTTGGATAGCGTCCGGCATGTACATCATATCAAGGTATGTCCCTTTATTAATATAAGAAGTATAGCTCCCACTGCTTATAGCAGATCCATACATATCAACCGCGTAATCGGTTGTTCCTCCTCCCGGAGGCGCTGAGTGAGAGATCAACCCCGGAAAACGTAAGCCACGGGTGTCCACTCCATATTTATGGTAATAGTAATCACATAGCAGCTCACCGGCAACCTTGCTGACGCCATACATTGTTAGAGGACGTTGCAGCGTGTCCTGCGGTGTGGCATTTTTGGGGGTGTCCGATCCAAATGCTGCTATGGAGCTCGGTGTAAAGAACTGGCAGGACAACGCTCGCGCCGTCTCCAGACCGCTTAACAAACCGCCCATGTTCAGGCGCCAAGCAAGCGCTGGATCTGACTCCGCTTTGGCGGACAAAAGTGCTGCAAGGTGAATAATGGTATCCGCCTTGTGCTCCCTTGCCGCCTCATAAAATACAGCGTTATCCGTTACATCTAATGTTCTAAAAGGTCCTGACTGTACCGTTTCATGATGGATCTGGCGGATATCTGTCGCGAGTACGGCTTCTTCGCCGTAGATTTGCCGCAATTTCGCCACCAAATCACAACCGATCTGACCGAGCGCACCTGTTACCATAATCCGTTTCATTGTTTCGTGCCCCCTTAACGAACCAGACCCAGTTCGCGTCCGATGGTTTCATATGCGGAGAGTGCGCGATTGAGCATCTCCCTAGTATGCATAGCGGTAGGCATGTTACGAACTCTTCCTGTCCCTTTCGGTACTGTCGGGAACACAATCGCTTTGGCATATACGCCTTCTTCGTACAATCTGATGCTGAACTTTTGTGTTGTCACTTCGTCCCCGATGATGCAAGGTGTTATCGGAGTTTCCGTAGACCCGATAGAATAACCAAGATTTTTGAGCCCTTCCTGCAGGTATCTAGTGTTCTCCCAGAGCTTGGTTTGAAGCTCCTTACTGTTCTGAAGAATGTCAACAGCGGTAATACAAGCGGCAACAGTGCCTGGAGGCAGTGCCGTTGAGAACAGGAACGGTCGGCTGCGGACCTTGAGCCAATCAACCAGATCACGTGATCCGGCAACATACCCTCCGACCACACCGACAGCCTTGGACAAAGTTCCGATCTGAATATCCACTCTGTCCGACAATCCAAAATGCTTCACGGTACCTGCTCCGTCCCCAAGAACACCAGAGCCGTGGGCATCATCTACATATGTGATAAGATCATAGGCTTCTGCAATCTCTACAATTTCCGGAAGTTTCGCAATGTCGCCATCCATCGAGAACACACCATCGGTAATAACCATGATTTTGCCATATTGCCCGGACTCTCTCGCTTCTTTCGCTTTGGTCCGCAAATCTTCCATATCCGAGTGGTTATAACGAATAACCTTCGCTTTAGTTAAACGGCAGCCATCGATGATAGACGCGTGGTTTAATTCATCGGATAGTATCGCATCACCAGCCCCCATCACAGCTGAGATCGCCGCCATGTTACAATTAAAGCCGGATTGAAACGTAAGTACCGCTTCCGTTCCTTTGAATTGTGCAAGCTTCTCCTCAAGCTCAACATGAAGCGTTAGCGTTCCGTTAATAGAGCGGACAGCACCGCTTCCCGTACCAAAATCGTTTGTTGCCCGGATGGCCGCTTCCTTCAATCGCTCGTCATTCGCAAGGCCCAGATAGTTATTGGAGGATAGATTCACAAATTCACGGCCCTGAATGGTGATCAATGGACCATTCGGACTTTCAAGAGGCTGGATCGTATTATAGAGTCCCTGCCCCTTGAGTTCTGTAAGATTCTGCTGTAAGAAAGCGCTTAACGAATGACTTGGCATTAAAATTCCCTCCCATGGGTATGGATCTCAAACGAACCCTTTTAATTACAATTTCATTGTATGCAAAATATTACACTTATGCAATATACCGCACAAAGATATGTTATATTAGATTCCCGCCCAATTGAAAACGGTTTCGTAAGCTGCATAGAAAAAGAGAAGAAGGCATGTTCTTCCCTCTTCTCTATGGACGCTCTATTTCAGCCGAAGTTTATGCAAACTTCTCCTTGAACCAGGCCGCCGCGGCCACCACCTCAGTACGGCTCAGCTGGTGTCCGCCATGCTCCCAATGAACATTAGTGTCAGCACCGGCTCCGGTCAATAGCGAAGCAAGATCCTCTGTTTCCTGTGGAGGGCACATCATATCGCGCTGTCCCGCTGCAATAAACACCGGTACACCTGCCAGATCCGGCAGCTCTTTATCTCTCAGCGGCACCATCGGGTGATGCAGTACAGCACCCTGCAGCGTACCCCCGTAATGAAATAGTAGGCTGGCTGCGATATTCGCGCCGTTGGAATATCCTACAGCAACTACACGGCTCCGGTCGAAGCCGTATTGTACTGCCGCATCATCGATAAAAGCCTTTAAATCCTTCGTACGCTGGATCAGATCCTCTACATCAAATACCCCTTCAGACAATCTCCTGAAAAAGCGTGGCATGCCGTTTTCCAGTACATTTCCCCGGACGCCAAGCAGATTTGAAGTCGGGGAGATGATCTCCCCGAGCGGTAGAAGATCCTGCTCATTCCCGCCAGTACCATGAAGCAGCAGCAGAGTTTGGGCCTCAGCCGACGTTCCCTGCCGGTAAATATGACGATGCTCCATACTAAATATCTCCTTTCAGAACTTGTATCCTGAACATAACTACCCTTAGTATTATTATCCTAACAGCTCTTGATATTATCTTAACATTAAGATTCTTCATTCTATATTACCATTTTTGAAGAAAAACGCAACCCGTATCAACCATCTTGCTATTTATCTTTATTAATAGGAAAAGACCCTCCAAACCCATGGAAGGTCTTCTCTCTTCTTTATATATCTTATCTATAAATACCGTACGTGTTCCCCCGTAACTCCCTTATTATATCAAAAGATAAATCTTGTGTCAGCTTATGTTTTGGGTGTTATCACAAAAATTTCTCAGTTCATTTAGACATTGTTCCATATCGAGTATTACATCTAATCTAGAATCAGGTTCTTACCGCAGCCGTTAACGCGTTGTGCACACGAGCCCGAAGGGATGCAACACTTCCGCTACGCCCTCCATAGACCCGATTCGTCAGCAGAACGACAGCGAGATCATGATCGGGATCAATCCACAGACTCGTGCCGGTAAACCCCGTGTGTCCATAGCTTCTTGCACTCATCCAATCGCCGGATGCATCCATCCGGTCTCCCTTAAGAACCCAACCGAGACCCCTGTTTGCGTCTGGAATTCCGGTGGTATGACTTTGTATGGACATTCCCACTGCAGCCCGGGACAAGATACGCCGGCATTGTGCACTTCCCGAAGGAGTAGAGGAATCATCCGGGACCAGACCTCCTTCCTGCCACATCCGCGCATAGCGTGTTAGATCACCCGCACTTGCGAACAGTCCGGCGTGCCCGCACGCCCCTCCTAACGCCCGTGCTTTCTCATCATGCACGACTCCACATAAATGTCCCCCAAACTCGTCGTCATACTCTGTTGCCGCACATCGACTCTTGGAATCAAGAATCGGAGAAAACGCGGTATTTTTCATTCCCAGTGGCTCAAAAATCCGGATTCTAGCAGCTTCATCAATCGGCATTCCGAGCACTTCCTCAATAAGGCGTCCTAGTATCAAATAACCCAAATCACTGTATACAACTGCAGTCTGCGGCTCTCTCTGGAGCGCCACTTGGTTTATAGTCTCCCACATCCGTTCCATGCTCCAGCCGTGTGAATGTAGGTCCATATCCGCCTGTAAGCCGGACGTATGGGTCAACAACTGTCCGACCGTTACATCTTCCTTACCCGCAGCTCCAAATTCAGGAAGCCACGATGATATCGCGGTTCCAAGCGCTAAAATCCCTTCGTCAATAAGACTCAGAACAAGCGGCAGTGTAACTACAACTTTGGTTAACGACGCACAATCATACAGCGTGTCCTTGTCCACATGCATTCGTTGTTCTGGATTGGCGTAACCGGTTGTATACATCCATTCCCGACCGCGGTGCACAACTGCAAGCACCGCCCCCGGTGTAATACCGGCTTCAATTTCTCGATCAATGGCTCTGCAAGCTGCCTTTACACTATCCGATTCAAGCCCGAGTGTTTCCGCACCATCTTCAATATAATCAAGTGACATCGTGAACCTCCTTCATTTAATTTCGTATTCGCCTGTTATTTTAAGTCTTCTCGTCATATTTTAACAGCTGCATTGACAATTGAATACGCTTCCATATAAAATGTTCTTGAAATCAGCAATTCATAGAATTTAAGGGCTATGCCTTCTCTAACCTTAACGGTTAAGAACAACCCCGGTTTCTCATTTTGAGATACCGGGGTTTTTTGTAACTTTTTATGGAGGTGATGCAGTCAAGCTGTTTTTTCACCGGATGCAAATTTTTCAACATATCCACTGCGAAACTACATTTTATCAAAGGAGGTATTAACCAATGAACAAGTTCACCAAGATAACAGCCGTATTAACCCTCGCTTTATCCCTTTCATTCAGTATGTTTACAACCACTCAAGCGGCACCTGATACTGCTGTATCCAACAAACAGAATTTCAGCACGGACGTTATTTATCAAATCTTTACGGACCGCTTCTCGGATGGCAATACTGCCAACAACCCAACGGGGTCAGCCTTTGATGGAACATGCACCAATCTGAGACTGTACTGCGGCGGCGATTGGCAAGGTATCATCAACAAGATTAACGACGGTTATCTCACCGGTATGGGCATCACCGCGATCTGGATCTCACAGCCGGTGGAGAATATTTATAGCGTGATCAACTATTCCGGTGTCAACAACACCGCCTATCATGGTTATTGGGCAAGGGATTTCAAGAAAACGAATCCGGCCTATGGCACAATAGCAGATTTTAATAATCTCATTGCTGCCGCCCATGCTAAGAACATCAAAGTCATCATAGACTTCGCACCGAATCATACATCACCTGCTTCCTCCGACCAACCTTCATTCGCAGAGAACGGCAGACTCTACAACAACGGCACTCTACTCGGCGGCTATACGAACGATACCCAAAATTTGTTTCACCATAATGGAGGTACCGACTTTTCCACCACCGAAAACGGCATCTACAAGAACCTCTATGATCTTGCCGATCTGAATCATAACAACAGCACGATTGATACATATATGAAAGATGCAATCAAAATGTGGCTTGATCTTGGCATTGACGGTATCCGGGTTGACGCTGTGAAGCACATGCCTTTCGGCTGGCAAAAAAACTTCATGTCCTCCATCAATAACTACAAACCCGTGTTTACTTTCGGTGAATGGTTCTTAGGTGTAAATGAGGTCAGCGCAGAAAATCATAAATTCGCGAACGAAACCGGCATGAGTCTGCTCGATTTTCGCTTTGCCCAAAAGGTTCGTCAGGTGTTCCGGGACAACACGGACACTATGTATGGCTTAAAATCCATGTTGGAAGGCTCGGCCAATGACTATGCCCAAGTGGATGATCAGGTTACCTTCATCGATAACCACGACATGGAGCGTTTCCACGACTCCAGCGCGAATAAGCGCAAGCTTGAGCAAGCACTCGCCTTTACGCTTACCTCTCGGGGTGTTCCTGCCATTTACTATGGAACGGAACAGTACATGTCTGGTGGAACAGACCCGAACAACCGGGCACGGATTCCTTCATTCTCAACAAGCACAACCGCATACAATGTCATTAAAAAACTCGCTCCTTTACGCAAATCAAATCCAGCCATTGCCTACGGCTCCACGCAAGAGCGCTGGATCAATAACGATGTTCTTATATTTGAGCGTAAATTCGGCAGCAGCGTCGCTGTTGTAGCGGTCAACCGCAACCTAACGTCCTCTGCTTCCATCACCAGCCTTGCCACGTTCCTTCCTGCAGGAACATACGCTGATGTGCTCGGCGGCACACTAAACGGTAGCACAATTACCGCCCTTAGCGGCGGTGCCGTTAACAACTTTACGCTCGCCGCAGGCGCAGCGGCTGTATGGCAGTACACAACGGATCAGTCTACACCGATTATCGGTCATGTCGGTCCGATGATGGCTAAGACAGGCACAACGGTCACCATTGACGGAAGGGGCTTCGGATCAACCAAAGGAACGGTCTATTTCGGCACAACAGCTGTAACAGGAAGCAGCATCACTACATGGGAAGACAGCCAGATTCAAGTGAAAATCCCAGCGGTGACGCCAGGACTATATAACATCAAAATCGCGAATTCAGCCGGAACTGCAAGCAATGTGTATGATAACTTCGAAATTCTAACCGGCGATCAGGTCAGTGTCCGATTTGTCGTGAACAACGCAACCACTGTTCCTGGTCAAAATGTTTACCTCACAGGCAATGTAAGTGAAATGGGCAATTGGGAACCGGCCAAGGCAATAGGCCCAATATACAATCAAGTTATCTACAGTTATCCGACTTGGTACTATGACGTCAGTGTTCCTGCAGGTAAAACAATTGAATTCAAGTTTCTGAAAAAGAACGGCTCTACGGTTACATGGGAAGGCGGTGCCAACCATTCTTTCACTGCCCCAACCAGCGGTACCGCAACCGTCAACGTAAACTGGCAGCCGTAATCGAGTAGCAGGGGGCGACAAGTTCACAGTATGGTTACCGTTAATGCTACGACTTGGACTTAAGATGAACCGTTAGATTTAGAAGTAAATATTTGTGTTTAAACATCTAGTTCTGAATTGAAGATATTTTCCATTCTCCATTTTCCTTCACCATAAAATAGATTTTTGCGACTGTACTGACACTCTTTTCTGGATCTGCTAAGACAATGTCTGATTGATCAACAAAAACCTCCGCGCTATTATCAGAAATAAAATTAAACTTTGGTGAATCGAGTGATACTGTAATACTTAGAACATGTACATCAGAATAATCATCATTTTTACCGGGGTAGTCTTTAGAGTACAAGGTTATAATTCCTGGGATATCATCCAAGAGACTATATTTCATTGAGGCGTTTAATGTGTTGATAATTTTTAATTCATCCCCAGAAAAATTACCAGTTTCTATATAATGAGGTGATACATTTTCTTGATCAAGAACTTCTTGAATGTTCAAAGATGTATCATTTGGCTGTTGTCGTTCATTGTTATCGCTCTTGGCACTGCAGCCTACAATTAAAGCCACACACAATATCAACAACCCAAAAATTTTCCTCATCTCGCAACCACCTTTTGGTAATACTTTATAATTAGACGTAGAGCAGTTCCGGAATTCCGGACTGCTCTTCTTTTTATTCTATACGCGATTCTACAATTCGTATTTAAGCTTATTCATAAATCTTTTGGAAATATGGGATGTGTTCTTTCCTTTGGGACTAACCCATCCGTAATATACCGGCTCCTGTCTCGGCAGATCTAAATCAACCGTAACGATATTATTGACTCTATTATCATCGTAGCCATGGAATGAATAGTCGAGTCCGAGGGTTATTGCCAGACCCTCATTAACTGCATTATCAATAGCCTGCGTATTATTAGTGATGAACAGAATATCCAGGTTTCCGTACACGGATATGAAATCTGTAACAATATCCCGAATCTGTTCATCATCGTACAAGACAAACGTCTGGTTGACCAGCTGATCCGGAGTAACGGATTTCTTAAGCGATAATGGGGATCTGCTGTTTACGCCAACGACGATTTTCCCCTCCAATAGCCGTTCAAAAGATAATGCTTTGTACTTCCGCATCACATTTTCAGTTAGGACGATTAATCCGGCGTCGATGTGATTGTGCTCAATATCATGCAAAATCTCCTTCGGTCCTTTTTCATAAACTTCAATCTTCACATTCGGATTTTCCCTCTTGAATTTTGCGATGACGTCCACCAGAAGATGCATGGGACCCGGAATGGTTGCGATTTTAAGCCTACCGCTTAATGCATTGCTGAACGATTGTGCCTCTTCCCTCAACTCATGGAGCTTCATCAGCACATCATTTGCTTTTTGGATAATAACCTGCCCTTCCGCGGTAGGTGTAGCGACTGATCCCCGGGACCTCGTAAACAAGGTGATTCCTAATTCCGCTTCCATCGCTGAAATCGATTGGCTGATCGCCGATAATGTGACATGGGATTGCTGAGCGGCGCTTGTCAATGAACCGGTTTTGGCCACTTGTACGATATACTCCATTTGCTCAAGATTCAAGTCCCCACCTCAATTTAATTCAATTTAACTTAACTAAACCTAATTATATTTAATTTTTAATTAATACTACTCAATGTTACCATAATAATAGATTAAGAAAACCTATTCATTATTATTTCTAGTCACATGAATTATATATTAAGGAGGAATATCGAATGTCTAATAAAAGAGTTGCTGTCATTACCGGTGCTGCCAGTGGAATCGGAAAAGAAACCGCATTGAAATTTGCAAGCAAGGGCGATCAGGTCGTTGTAGCGGATTTCAATGAAGCTGCAGGAAACGAAACGGTTGCACAAATTCAAGCTGCGGGTGGAGAAGCTATCTTTGTCAAAACGGATGTGTCCAAGTATGAAGACGTGGAAGCACTGGTCGAGAAAGCTGTAGAAACCTTTGGCAGAATCGATATCATGTTCAACAATGCCGGTATCGGACGTATTACTCCCGTACTGGATCAGAATCTCGCTGACTACCACACTGTCATTAATGTCAACCAACATGGTGTGGCTCACGGTATTATTGCAGCTGGTAAAAAAATGCGCGAGTTGTCTATCAAAGGTGTAATCATCAATACAGCTTCGGTATTCGGCTTCCTTGCGTCTCCCGGTACGTTTGCTTATCACGCTTCCAAAGGTGCCGTCATCATGATGACTAAATCTGCTGCACTTGAAATGGCTCCATACGGCATCCGTGTTGTTGCAGTAGCTCCTGGCGCGGTGGATACTCCTATCATTCAAGGTTATAAAGATAATGGTATGGTAGAATCGATGAAATCTAAAGTTATGGGTAACAAACTAACGAACCCGGAACAGATTGCCGACTCCGTATACCTGCTGACTCTTCCTGAAGCCAGTGCCATCAACGGCAGTGTGGTCATGGCTGACGAAGGTTACGCTTCGTTTAAATAAATGGATTAACAACAATTTTACGTCGAATTAATATGACATGATTGGTAATTCCCAAGGCAGTAGATAATTATTTTGCAATCGAGTAGGAGGCTACCCATTAGTTGAGTAGCCGACCTCTCACACCACCGTACGTACCGTTCGGTATACGGCGGTTCAATCGTTTAAGTGCATTGACGTAGACGCTCGTACTGAGCAGGAAGTCATAATACCCTGCCTGTGCGAGCTTTTCATTTGTAACAGAGCGTTGCAATATCGCGCTTCCGGCAATGCGCCAGTAACCCAGCCGGGTGTTTCCCCATGGGTAGGCCTGTCCCTCCGGCACTCCCAGCTTCCGCAAGTTCTGTATCTTCGTTCTCGGCCTCTTCCATTGCTTCCAGATATACATACGCATCCGCCTTCGCAGCCATTCATTCCAGCTTTGCAGGATTCGCTTCATGTCGGCTACATAGAAATAACCGATCCATCCGCGAATGTAGACCTTTACGTTTTCCATCACCTGCCGGGCACTCCTGCCTTGACTCCGCCTCGTTAGCTCTTTCAGCTTCCTCTTTGCCTTTGCAAGGGATTGTTGATGTACACGAATATACACGCCGTTTCCGTTCTTCCCCAAAGCAAAGCCGAGGAATTTGAAACGCTTCTGCGCCACTACGCTAACTACCTTGCTTTTCTGCGTATTCATCTTGAGCCTTAGCTTGTTCTCCAGATACGTCCGGCAGGATTCCAGTAGCCGAGTCGCTGCCCGTCTGCTTCTCGCCAGCACCACAATGTCATCTGCATAGCGAATGACCTTCACGCCCCGGCTTTTCATCTCCTGATCGAATTCGTTCAGATAGATGTTGGCCAATAACGGCGACAAAGGACCACCCTGAGGAGAGCCTTCTTCTGTTTCGCGGCGTACCCCGTTTTCCATGACTCCGCTTTTCAGGTACTTTTTAATCAGGTTGATTACGCGCTTGTCATCAATTTGTTTCCGCAGGAGGTTCATCAACAGCTCATGGTTCAGCGTGTCGAAGTACTTCGAGAGGTCAATTTCTACCGCGTGGCCCCATCCCTGCTCCGCATAAGCTTTCACTTTTCGGATCGCCTGCTGCGCGCTCCGCCCTGGGCGGTAGCCGTAGCTTCCATCCGAGAAAAGTGGCTCAAACCGCGGTTGCAACTGCTGAGCGATGGCTTGCTGGATGATGCGATCCACGACCGTAGGAATGCCGAGCTTTCTCACTCCGCTTCCATCTGGTTTGGGGATTTCCTTGCGCCGCACCGGGCTTGGCTTGTAGCTTCCCTCCCGGATGCTTTGCAGAAGCTCCTCTCTGTTTTCCTGCAGCCACGGCAGTGCCGCTTCGATGGTCATTCCATCGATTCCCGGCGCTCCATGATTGCGTTTGACCTGCTTGTACGCCCGGTTCAGATTCTCTCTGTTCAGGATGCGTTCCATCAGATCGATTGCACCGTCTCTTTCTCTCCCTTCCCGAGCTTCGATGCTCCGCGCTCCTGCATACTCTTCGCGTTCCACGCTATCCCTTTGCCGGCAGCCCTTTCGGTATTCTGCTTTCATCGCATCGATTCTCCTTTCAGCATGTACTCGAGACTTACGATTGTTCAGCCCTTCCCGTAAAAAAAAACGGTACTATGGCTTCTGCTGACCTCTCACAGCAAGCTTTACTCCGCTTTCGGATTTTTTTTCCTACTCTACGTCTGTGAGATCTCCCCTGGTAAGAGCGATAACCTTCCCCTCATCTATCTGCCACATTTACATCATGGGATTCGGGCAGTATTGGACTTTGCTTTGTATAGCAAGCTCGCCCGTCCCATCATGCCTTCTATGTGATTTCTGTTCGTCAGACCGAGGGTTTGCCTCCGGCTTCCTTCAGATTCCGCCTCGCAGCGGACACCCTTGCCTTTGGCTAACAGTTCCTACTGCCAAGTCTGTAGCGGACTTTCACCGCCAAGTTATCGCCCATGCCGGGCGCACATCAAAAGAGACCACAATGTTGTGGTCTCTTAAAGTTATCGACGCCCTCTTAGCTGACCCTATTTTATCGTTTCTGTGTCACTCTCTATTGCTTGATTGCCATGTTGATTTGATCATATCGGAGAGAATCCCGCGCCATCTACCTCATCAACCATCGTCCTCGCAAATGTCTAGGTTGGAAATCTGCCCACGAAGCTTTTATGGATGAACTGGCTTGTCGCAGTTGTTAATTTCAAGACATTTTTCACTGTATAGAGTAAGACACTGATGACAAAGAAAATTAGAGAATTCGGGTAGAGGTTCCCTAAATTTCTTCACTTCCCTGTTATCAGTGTCAATCTAAAAACTCTAGTGAGGTGCTGAAAAATGTCAGAAGCGAAATATGTAAGTACAACACATGGCGGTAAAGCAGTACGGTATATTGAGGCCGATTTGGATGCCATTAAAGTTGAAAGTATCTCTGGTAAAAGCGTTGAAAACTCCAATAAATATGGTATAAATGGTACGTTCTTCTCCTCAACTACATTGGTCGGTGTCGCAGTCAATCGGATGTCGAATGGATTAGCTGCCAAGGTTGCTAATAATGGCGATGCAACAACGGGCGTATCCTATAACGGAAAAGTTTATCCTTCTAAGAGGGGAACGATGTACTATTTCGATCCATCTGCTGGTGTTGTTTTCTTTGATACAATGCCGGTTGCGAATTACCTGGACTACCCTAAATCATCCACAAGTAATGTGAAATGGGCTATTGGGGGATACAGCTTGCATCCAACAAAATCTTACAGTACCTCAGCAGATTACTATACAGATATTAACGGTACTGGTGCAACCACTAAGGAGCCAACTGCTAACTCAGAAAATGCATACCGGTTTTCACCTCAAAGTGTCACAGCAAGAACAGCTATTGGTTACCGTTATGTGAATTCGAAAAGAAAAATCGTTTTGGCTGTCTTTGATAGTCAAAACGCTTGGAACGTCCGTGAATTTATGAAAGATCTCGGTTGCACATTTGCAATCATGCTCGATGGTGGCGGATCTTCTCAAATCCGTTATAAATCTGGTGGTAATAATGGCTTCTGGTGCCCTAAACCAGATCAACCAATGCGATCAGTTCACAGTATGGTTACCGTTGATGCTACGACTTGGACTTAAGATGAACCGTTAGATTTAGAAGTAAATACTTGTGCTGAATAACAAGAAGAGAGGGAGTTTAGCTCCCTCTTTTTCTTACAAAGCTGATGTTATTAATGTATGTCTATGTCTCGCCGTTGTTCCTGTTTAAACATCTAGTTTTGAATTGAAGATATTTTCCATTCTCCATTTTCCTTCACCATATAATAGATTTTTGCGACTGTACTGATACTCTTTTCTGGATCTGCTAAGACAATGTCTGATCGATCAACAAAAACCTCCACGCTATTATCAGAAGTAAAATTAAACTTTGGTGAATCGAGTGATACTATAATACTTAGAACATGTACATCAGAATAATCATCATTTTTACCGGGATAGTCTTCAGAATACAAAGTTATAATTCCTGGGATATCATCCAAGAGACTATATTTCATTGACTCGTTTAATGTGTTGATAATTTTTAATTCATCCCCAGAAAAATTACCGGTTTCTATATAATGAGGTGATACATTTTCTTGATCAAGAACTTCTTGAATGTTCAAAAATGTATCATTTTGCTGTTGTCGTTCATTGTTATCACTCTTGGTACTGCAACCTACAATTAAAGCCAAACACAACATCAACAACCCGAAATTTTTCCACATCTCGCAACCACCTTTTGGTAATATTTTATAATTAGACGTAATTTCTTGAACAAAGGTTTGATTTAGAACTGCACAAATTTGCAATAGCAGCCGTTATTAATAGATTGATAAGTCACGACATTTCCCGAATGGCAGCCGTAACATGATAAGAGCAGTTCCGGAATTCCGGACTGCTCTTTCTTTATATTCTATAGGCGATATCACAATTCGTATTTAAGCTTATTCATAAATCTTTTGGAAATATGGGATGTGTTCTTTCCTTTGGGACTAACCCATCCGTAATATACCGGATCCTGTCCCGGCAGATCTAAATCACCGTAATAGCCTGTGTATTATTAGTTATAAACAAAATATCCAGGTTCCGTACACGGATATGAAGTCTATAACAATATCCCGAATCTGTTCATCATCGTACAAGACAAACGTCTGGTTGACCAGCTGATCAGGAGTAGCGGATTTCTTTTCGGTGGAAATCGCCCTACTACTTTCATATCCATTGCCCCTCAAATATGCGTTTAAGATACAAAAGAGGCACAGCAATCTTTCACTGCTGTGCCTCTCGATGTCTTAAAATCTTTGTCTGTTGTAATTGGCTTGAATCTAGAATTACCCCTTGCTTGCCCCAGCTGTCATGCCGTCAACGAGGAGACGCTGCAGGAATACAAACAAGATTGTGATTGGCAGTGCAATCAGAACAGCTGCAGCTGCGAACAGTGTAAAGTTACTGTCCTGCTGGGAGTTAACAAGGTCCCATAGGCCGACAGCCAGTGTCCAGTTCTCCTTCGTCCGAAGCACTAGGCGGGCAAAGATGAAATCCACCCAAGGACCGACGAACAGGGTCAGACCCATATACGTAATCATCGGTTTGGACAATGGAAGAATAATTTTACGGAAAATTGCAAAATTCGTCGCACCGTCGATTTTTGCCGCTTCGTCCAGACTTCGTGGAATCGTATCAAGGAAGCCTTTCATAATGAGCGTACCACCGAGCGGAGCCCCTGCAGCATACACGATGATCAGCGCCATGTGTGTGTTCAGAAGATCCAATGAGTTCAGCAAAATATACAGCGCGATCATACTCATAAAGCCAGGGAACATCCCCAGTACGAGAATGGTAGATAAAGCATTTTTCCGGCCTTTAAACCGGAAACGCGATACCGCGTAACTTGTCAGTAAAACAAGGAGTGTACCGATAACCGTAGTCAGAACGGCAATTTTCAAGGTGTTCAAATACCAGGTACTGAACATAAAGGTTTTCGAAGTAAACAATTCCTGATAATGCGCAATTGTAAAGCTCTCTGGAATAAGAGATTTGCTGTACAGTGATTTACCAGGACGGAAGGATGCAAGAACAACCCATAGTGCCGGATAGATACAGCAAATAGCGATGATGACCAACATAATATAACTCGCCGTCAGACGAATGGTTTTCTTGAGCTTCTGTCCGATCATTGGATCATATCCTCCTCTTTAAATGATCTTGTGCGGCGGTAGTTGAAGATGGAGAAGGAAGCAATAATCAAGAAGATGATGATACCGATGGCCGATGCCATACTGTACCGCTGCTGATCAAGCGTCAATTTATACAGCCAGGTTACAAGCAGGTCTGTTGCCCCCGCATACTGATAGTCCCCGACAACCGGGTTTCCGTTTGTCAACAGGAAGATGGCGTTAAAGTTGTTGATATTACCTGCAAACTGAGTAATGAGCACAGGTGCCGTAGAGAACAAAATCATCGGGAGCGTGATAATTTTAAACTTCTGGAATCCGCTCGCACCGTCCACATCGGCAGCTTCGTAAAGATCCTTAGGAATCGTAGTAAGAACACTCATAACAAGCAGCATCGATACTGGAATACCTACCCACATGTTAACGACAATAACCGTTACCTTTGCCCAGAACGGATCGGTAAGCCATGGCAGGCCCTCCAAACCAAAATATCTCATATACTGGTTGATCGGTCCAAATTGTCCGTTGAACATGTTACGCATAACGAGCAAAGAGATCAGCTGCGGAATCGCATAAGGAATAATGAGAATGACGCGCCATACGCCCTTGAAACGAATTCCTTTTTGCTGAATCAACAACGCTACTAGAACACCACCGAAATAAGTAGTAACCGTAGCCAGAATCGCCCAGATAATCGTCCAAGTCAAAACACCAAAGAAGGTGTGACTCCATGATTTCAGAGCTACCAGATTTGTAAATGTTTCAAACCCAACCCAGTCAACAAGCTTGGCAGGAGGAAGGTTATTCGGAGCTGAATAGTTCGTAAACGCCAGCATGACCATGAATATGATCGGCATAATCGTAAAAAATAGAATCCCGAAAGCGGGAAGTGTCAAGAAGGATTGTGCAAACTTAATTTCAAAAATATAGTTAAGGGTCTCTCTAAACGTGTTAGGTTTTACACCGTTGTCCCTTTGTTTTCCGGTATTATACGCATTTTTGATATTTGCGTAGTAAGCAATAAGATATAGAGCAAGCAAAATCAAAGTAATGAGTCCTTCAATCAGCAGATTGATGGAATGGTCACCCTCTACAAGCTTAGTTAAACCGTTTACTTTCTCGAAGTGGTTGCCGTTCTCGCCAAGTGTTATAATCCCCCACAAGGCGTCACCCAAATTATTAATAAAGAAGTACAAACTTGATATTCCTAAAGCGGTCAAAATGGCGCCTTTGATCCATTGGCGATTATAAAGCTGTCCGAATCCCATGCATATGGCCGATAACACGGCTGCTGTCGTACGATGTTGACGCATGCTCCATCCATTCTCCTCTCCGTATAATCGAGGAATCACCCGCCAGATATCGGCGGGTGAACATCATTTTATAATAGTCTGTGTATGCTCGATTGTAAGATTTACTTCCCAGCTGTACCGCTGTTCAGTTCCTGAAGTTGTGTTACTGCTTTGTCTAATGTAGCTTTGACATCTTTGTTGTTATCCCAGATCTCAGCAAGAGCAGCGCCTACAGGGGCCCATACGTTACCCATCTCAGGGATGGAAGGCATTGGCTGAGAGCTCTTGAACTGCTCAGTGAATGCAGATACATATGGATCATTCTTGATTTGGTCAGAATCTTGTGCCTTTTTGTTTGTTGGTACAGAACCTACGAGTTCACTAAGCTGCAATTGAGCTTCTTCTGATGTTGCAAAATTTGCAAACAGACGGGCTGCATTTGGATATTGGCTATATGCGTTAACATACCAAGCTTTAATACCAGAGAAGGAAACGGCTGGCTGTCCGCCAATGGCTGGGATTGGAGCTACGCCCAACTTGTCGCCAAGAGCTTCTTTGTAACCGCCCAGTTCCCAAGGACCGTTGATGTCGATAGCCAGGTCGCCGGAAGTGAACAGACCGCGCTTGATGTCCGGAGTAATGTCACCGGATTTTACAGGGAGAACTTCTTTCAAACTTGAGTATACTTCCATACTCTTAATAGCGCCTTCGCTGTTAAGTCCGATATCGTTAATGTCTGTACCGCCGTTACCGTAGATGTAACCGCCGGTGGATGAAAGGAACGGATAGTTAAAGTACAGGTTACCGGTTTCCCACATAATTCCGTATTTGTTTTTCGATTTATCTGTAAACGTTTTACTGAATTCGATTACTTCTTCAAAGGACTTCGGAGCTTCTTTGATCAAGTCCTTGTTGTAGTACATCAGGTAAGTTTCTGCCGCACGAGGATATCCATACAGCACATCGTCGAAGGTTACACCTTGAATGGCAGCTTCCGTATTCTGATCTCTGGTTTCTGCTTCGAATGAATCGTTAGGCAGAACCAGATTAGCAGCTGCAACTTTACCCAAGTTATCGTGAGGGAATATAACAACGTCAGCAGCCATACCGGAAGGTCCGTCTTGAAGCAGTTTACCTGCTTGGTCCGTAGGGTTCACTTCTTCCAATGTTACTTCCACGCCATATTTTTCTGTAAATGCTTTAATAACAGCATCTGTATAAGCTCTTTCATCTTTACTTTCCCAAACTACCAGTTTTGCGCCGTCCTCAGGCTTCAATTCAGGAGCATCTGCCTCTGGTGCTGGTGTTTTTGCTTCCGTAGAAGGACTTTCTGGTGCTGGCTCAGGAGTAGCTGTTTTGCCTCCGCATGCTGTAATGGACACTGCCATCGTGAAAGCGGCAGCGAGCGTAAGTATTTTTTTCATTTTCATTCCAATATAACCCCTCTCAGTAAAAGTACAGAAAATGTTGGAATTCTGCGCAAACGATTTCAGAAAATTTTCAAGCTCGCTATTTCTATGTAGAGCCAGCGGATTTTCCGGTACATCCATGCTTGGAAAGCGCTTCATCCACTGAAATCATCATACAATAATCAACTTCCGTTGTAAAAACGTTTGCACATTGTATTTATGGTAGTTCTTGTGCATTAATCTAATTATCTCTCCCATTTTCGCTGTTTTTCGTAACATATCATGTTTTCGTTAAAAAACTTTGGAATAACGCCCAATTGTCCATAAATCAAGGACAACTATGATACGCTTCTAAACAAACGTTTGCACAGAATGGAAATCAAAAGACCTGCAGTCAAAGCAGGCCTTTTGTCTCACACCTCAAAAATGCTATCATGCCTGTTCGATGCAAGCGTACATCAACCTGGCAGTTGAATTAAACCAAAGCTTTGATAGCAATATCTGTCCGGTTGTGCTTGCCTTCAAAAATAATATGCTCCGCGCGCTCATAGGCTTTGGCTCGGGCTGAAGCGATATCTGAACCCATACCAACCACTCCGAGTACACGTCCACCGTTCGTAATCCATTGTCCTTCCCCATCAAGAGCCGTTCCGGCATGAAACACGATCGAGCCGTTATCCTCGGCATCCAAGCCGGATATGACTAGCCCTTTCGCATAAGAAGCAGGATATCCTCCTGATGCCAAAATGACACAAACTGTCGATTCTTCACTCCACTCCAGCTCCAACTCCGCAAGACTTCCGTTTACCGCTGCCAGAAATACTTCCAGCAAATCTGTCTTCAGTCGCGGCAATACCACTTGTGTCTCAGGATCGCCGAAACGGGCATTAAACTCAATCGTCTTCGGCTTACCGTCCGGTGTAATCATTAACCCCGCGAACAGAACACCTCGGAACGGGCGTCCCTCGGATACCATGGCTTTAGCCGTCGGCTTTATGATCGTTTCAATCGCTTCCTCAATGACGGAGTCCGGGATATGTGGAAGAGGAGAATATGTGCCCATTCCGCCTGTATTCGGCCCTAAGTCGCCATCAAAAGCCGGTTTATGATCCTGGGCGGCTGACATGGGCTTCACGGTTTCTCCATCAACAAACGCTAAGATGGACATTTCCTGTCCCTCCAGGAATTCCTCAATGACAACACGGCTGCCCGCATCTCCAAATACCTTGGACTCCATGATGTCACGAAGCGCTTGCTCCGCCTCTTCCATCGTACGGGCCACCGTAACCCCTTTGCCTGCGGCTAATCCGTCAGCTTTTATAACAATGGGAGCTTGCTTGCTGCGCAAATACTCCAATGCCTTCTCGAAATCATCGAATTTCGCGTAATCTGCGGTTGGAATATTATATTTATGAAGAAGATCCTTCATAAACGCCTTGCTTCCCTCAATTTCTGCGGCATTTTTACGTGGTCCGAACACGGGAATACCCGCCTCCTCGAACACATCAACAATACCGTCCGCCAAAGGATCATCTGGTCCAACAACGACAAGCCCGACCTCTTTTTCTTGAGCAAATGCTCTCAATTGTTCGAATGCACTGACAGCGATTGGCACACATTCAGCGAGCTGTGCAATACCGGCATTTCCGGGTGCGCAGTATATCGTCCCAGCTTTGGGACTCTTGGACAGCGCCCACACAATCGCATGCTCGCGTCCTCCGCCTCCGATGACTAAAATATCCATGCTTCCCCTCCCACGAGAAAAGTTCTGTACGCTAAAACCGATTTATGAGATGAATCATTTATACAGCAAAGGAACCGCTCAGGATGTCCAGCTTGCACGCTGTCATACCACCCCGAATATACGATTCCTCCAGCAGTTTTAATGTTTAAAATGTCTTACGCCCGTAAATACCATGGCAATTCCGTTATCATTAGCCACTTTGATCGACTCTTCGTCTTTGATAGAGCCTCCCGGCTGAATCACTGCGGTAATTCCGGCTTTAGCTGCAAATTCCAAAGTGTCTCCCATCGGAAAGAACGCATCCGAAGCGAGTACCGCTCCTTTAGCCTTCTCACCCGCCTGTTCGATGGCAATGCGCGCTGAACCGACACGGTTCATCTGTCCTGCGCCGACACCGACCGTCATATCATCAGCAGCGAGCACAATCGCGTTGGACTTTACATGCTTCACAACTTTCCATCCGAACAATAGCTGCTTCAGCTCATCTTCCGTTGGCTGGCGGTCTGTAACCACCTTCAGATCAGCTGAATTCAGTGAATGAACGTCGCTCTCTTGTACGATCATTCCGCCTTCAATCGACGTTACAGCAAGCACACTCTTCCGATCCTTCGCGGAGCCAAATTCACCCATTTTAAGCAATCGAATATTTTTCTTCTTCGTTAGCAGCTCCAGCGCTTCCGGTGTGAAATCCGGTGCCAAAACAATCTCCAAGAAAATATCCTTCAGCAATTCAGCTGTAGGTCCGTCTACCGTACGGTTCGCTGCTACAATGCCGCCGAAAATTGAGGTTGGATCGGCTGCATGAGCTTTTTTGAACGCTTCAAGCACATTTGTACCTACACCCACGCCGCAAGGGTTCATATGTTTTACTGCAACGACAGCCGGCTCATCGAATTCCTTCACAATTTGCAGTGCCGCATTGGCATCATTAATGTTGTTGTAGGACAATTCCTTACCGTGAAGTTGTTCAGCTGTAGTCAAAGTACCAGCCGGAGCCAACGGTTTCTTGTAGAATGCCGCTTTCTGATGCGGGTTCTCTCCATAACGTAAATCCTGAATTTTCTCATAGGTTACACTGAAGCGTTCCGGTAGCGGATCACCTGTTACATTCGACAAATACTCAGAAATAAGCGTGTCGTACGCTCCGGTATGACGGAACACCTTAGCTGCAAGGCGTTTACGTGTTTCAAGTGTCGTATCTCCATCTGCACGGATTTCCTCCAGCACAGCGCTATAATCGTCCGCATCTACAACTACACTGACAAAAGCGTGGTTTTTCGCGGCGGAACGGAGCATCGTCGGACCGCCGATGTCGATATTCTCAATCGCATCTTCGTATTCGACATCCGGCTTGGCAATGGTCTCCTGGAACGGATACAGATTCACAACAACCAGATCGATATAATCGAGCCCTAAATCCTGCATCTGGCGGCGGTGTTCACTGCTGTCACGGACGGCCAACAGGCCGCTGTGCACAGCCGGATGTAGTGTCTTTACACGTCCATCCAAAATTTCCGGAAATCCCGTTACATCGGATATACCAATAACCGGTACTCCCTCTTTTGCCAGCAGACTTTTTGTGCCTCCTGTTGAAATGATCTCAACCCCGAGAGAAGCCAATTCGCGGCAAAACTCCACGATTCCCGTCTTATCTGAAACACTAACCAGCGCTCTTCTGATACTCACGTTTATTCCTCCCTAACATTTTCGAAAGTTCCCCATATGTTTGTCTTGTTACGTAAATGCTGTCGATAAGAGATAATTCCTAAAGTATTTCCCGAGAAATATCGAACATGTCGATGATAAGGCGTCCCATGTCCGGTTTTACCGTTTTTCTGGTGCAGCAATCGCCACGTTACGCCCGATCAGCTCAATTAGTCCCGCTGTGAACCAAGATACGACTTCAGGATACAGCTGCTGCTCTACGGCGTGAATCCGCTGGGCAAGGGATGTTTCGTCATCCCCTTCCAGAACTTCTACGGCACGCTGAGCAATAACCGGGCCTGTGTCCATTCCCCCATCGACAAAATGAACGGTGACTCCCGTCATTTTCACCCCATAATCCAATGCCTGTCCGATTGCATTTTTACCTGAAAATGAAGGCAGGAGAGATGGGTGAATGTTAATCATACGGCCAGAGTAAGGCTCCACCAACACGTAGGTCAACAGCCGCATATAACCAGCGAGGACGATCAGATCTATCCCGCGTTTTTGCAGCTCCGCCGCTATCTCGCGCTCATAATCCTCTCTGGATGCATAATCCTTGGGCTGGAACACAAAACTCTCGATCCCTGCTTCACGGGCGCGCTCTACAACGGGTGCCTGCGGCTTATCACATACCAAAAGACTGATTTCTCCACCCAGTAAACCACTCGCTTGAGCGTCAACAAGACTCTGAAAGTTGCTTCCCCTGCCGGAAGCGAACACCGCAATCCGGTAAGAACCCATTACACGTTCGCTCCCGTAAAGGTAACCGCACGCTCTCCGTCTGTTACACGTCCGATGACATAAGGCTCTTCCCCTGAGGAACGCAGAAGCTGCAGTGCCTTGTCTGCATTCTGTTCTGCAACGACAATAACCATGCCGATTCCCATATTAAATGTCGTAAACATGTCTTTGTTCGAGATACCGCCCTGTTCCTGCATCAGTTTGAATATCGGCAGAATTGGCCATGAACCGTATTCGATGTCGACATTGACGTGATCCGGCAGCATCCGCGGAATATTTTCGATAAATCCACCGCCCGTAATATGGGCCATTCCCTTCACTTCAACCTCTTTCAGAAGAGCCAGCAGCGGCTTAACATAAATCTTCGTTGGAGTGAGCAGCGCGTCCCCAAGAGACTTGCCAAGCTCAGGCAATTCTTGATCCAATGCATATCCGGACTGTTCCAGCAGCAGCTTGCGAACGAGCGAGAAGCCGTTGCTGTGCACGCCGCTTGAAGCCAGTCCTAGGACAACGTCACCTGAGCAAATCGATGATCCGTTAATCATCTTGCTCTTGTCGACAATACCGACAGTAAAGCCAGCGATATCATATTCGCCCTCAGCATACATCCCTGGCATTTCAGCTGTTTCCCCACCGATCAGGGCACAACCGGCCTGATTACAACCATCGGCAATCCCTTTGACAATCGACTCAATTTTGGCCGGAATCACTTTATCACAAGCTAAATAGTCGAGAAAAAAGAGCGGTTCCGCACCTTGCACCACAACATCGTTTACGCACATGGCCACTGCATCAATTCCGATGGTATCATGACGATCCATCGCAAATGCGAGCTTCAGCTTTGTGCCGACGCCGTCGGTGCCCGAGACGAGAACCGGCTCTTCATATTGGTCCTTATTCAGTTGGAACAGAGCTCCAAAACCGCCCAGGTCCGTCATGACTTCCGGTCTGAAGGTCGTTTTGACGTGCTTTTTCATCCGTTCTACAGCTTCATTGCCTGCAGCAATATCTACACCGGCGTTTTTATAAGTATCAGACACGCGCTTAACACTCCTTTGTTAAAGAGAGAATTGAGTTGAATAATATTTAATAGCCTTAATGATTCACCAGACAAGCGTAAACGTCTTCGCCGTCTTTAACGGCAAAACTTACGTTTCGCGAAAGAATATAAGCCAAGCATCAGAATGAATATCCGGAGACAACCACTCACTTTCCCCATGGCTGTGCTCCGGAATTATTTAAAGAGGTTGTTCAAAAAGTCTGACTTTTTGTACTCACACACTTAAAGTTAGCAGCTGCAGCCCATCTTTTCCTCACCGTTAAAATCAATCTGTGTCGGGTATTCATTGTCAAAACATGCCATACATAACCCGCCCTTGGGACTCTTCTCGTCATATCCACCAATCGCCGTAATCAGTCCTTCCGGACTGAGGAACGACAAGGAATCCGCATTGATCTCCTTGCATATTTCCTCCACGCTCTTCCCGAAAGCAATAAGCTCCCGGCGATCCGGCGTGTCTATCCCGTAGAAGCAAGGATTCTTGAACGGCGGTGAAGTAATCCGGACATGCACTTCCACGGCTCCCGCATCCCGCAGCAGATTCACAATCCGGCGGGACGTTGTCCCGCGTACGATAGAATCGTCAATCATCACGACACGTTTGCCTTCCACAACACGCCGCACGGCGCTCAGCTTCATCTTCACGCCCTGTTCACGCAGCTCCTGGCTCGGCTGGATAAAGGTCCGACCAGTATATTTGTTCTTGATCAGGCCCAGCTCATATGGAATGCCCGTCTGCTCGGCATAACCGATCGCGGCCGAAATACTGGAATCGGGAACACCTGTCACGACATCCGCATCCACGAACGATTCCAGTGCCATCCGGCTACCCATACGTTTGCGAGCGGAGTGCAGATTCGATCCGTTCAGGTCACTGTCCGGACGGGAGAAATAAATATACTCCATCGCGCACAGTGCTTTTTGCGCAGGTTCCGTATAGCGGTCCTCATGCAGTCCGTTTACGTCCAGTACGAGCAACTCACCAGGCGCAATGTCACGAATCGGCTCAGCTCCGATAACCTCCATAGCGCATGTTTCAGAGGCAAAAATATAGGCATTGCCGAGCCGGCCCATCGTCAAAGGACGGAGTCCGTTCGGATCGGAAGCGACAAGCAACTTGTCGTTGGTCATAAGCAGAAAAGCGAATCCGCCGACAAGGCGCTGCAGTGCGTCCTTCGCTGCCTCAACAAAATCCTTAGGCGAGCGCGCGATCAAGTGAGCGATGACTTCCGTATCACTTGTGGTCTGAAAAATCGAACCCGAATTTTCCAACTCATGCCGAAGCTTCGGCTCATTGACAATGTTGCCGTTCGTGGCAATCGCCAGATTACCCTCACGGTACTTGAAGACGAGCGGTTGTGCATTACTCAGCTGGCTGTCTCCGCTAGTGGAGTAACGAACATGTCCGATCGACATATTACCCGTTAACGATTCCAGTCGATCCTTATCAAATACTTCCTTGACCAGCCCCATCCCCCGATGGTAGTTAAACTCGAGACCGTCAGCCACGCAGATCCCTGCACTTTCCTCTCCCCGGTGCTGCAGGGCATGCAGCCCGTAATAGGACAATGAGGCGGCATCCGGGTGTCCGAATACCCCGAACACGCCGCACTCCTCTTTGAGCGTATCGAAGATATCACTCTGTCCTGTCCCTTCGTTATAGTAATCGCCAGTCCATAATCCTTCCGGTGTTATTTCATGCGGCATGGAATGGCATCCTCCCAGACGGATTTCAAAGCCTCCACCGGTTCTTGCACAGCGGAAGTACCGTTAATGTTGATGCGCAAGGCTTCTCCTCCAACCCGGCCAATCGCAGCGAACGGAACATCCGCTTCCTTCAGAAGCTGTTCCAGATCAGACTGCTTGCGAGGTGATGCGGAAAGAATAATACGGGACTGGCTCTCGCTGAAGAGCGCAACGTCATTTCTCAGCTCCGTATTCAAGTTGACCGCAGCTCCTATGTTTCCACTAATGCAGCTTTCAGCTAGGGCTGCCGCCACTCCTCCCTCGGATACATCATGAGCGGAGCTGACAAAGCCGGACTGGATAGAGGTCAGGACGCTATCAAGCAATCTTTTCTCCGTACGCAAATCCAGTACAGGAGGTTTACCTTCTGAAACGCCATGCAGAACGGCTTGGAACTCACTGCCACCAAGTTCTGCTCGTGTCTCTCCCAGCAGATAAATCACATCACCTTCCGATTTAAACCCTTGGGTTGTAATATGATCGGTATCGTGAATCAGACCTACCATTCCTACGACAGGTGTCGGGTAAATCGCACCCTTCGCATTCTCATTGTAAAGACTGACATTACCACCGATGACCGGCGTGTTCAGCTCACGACAGGCTTCCGCCATCCCGTCAACCGCACGCTCCATCTGCCAGAAAATATCAGGCTTCTCAGGACTTCCGAAATTCAGGTTGTCCGTAATTGCGAGCGGCTCAGCACCGGAACAGACAATGTTACGGGCTGCTTCGCTGACTGCAATTTTGCCACCGAGTTCCGGATCCAAATACACATAGCGTCCATTACAGTCCGTTGTCATCGCAAGCGCCTTGCGTGTACCGTCAACGGTAACGACAGCCGCGTCGGAACCTGGACGAACAGCCGTACTGGTACGAACCATATAATCATATTGATTGTAAACCCATGCTTTGCTTGCAAGGCTTGGAGAACCAAGCACCTTTTTGAGCGCGTCGCCAAGATCCTTCACTTCCTCATAACGAAGCGTATCGATCGAAGCCTGTGCTTCATAATAAGCAGGAACTGCAGAAGGCTTGTTGTATACCGGACACTCATCCACCAGCGCTTTCACAGGCATATCCCCTACTACTTCACCATGATGGATCAGCTTCAGTCGGCCATCGTCCGTAACCTTTCCGACTTTGGCGCAGATAACGCCCCAGCGCTCAAATATTTCAAGCGCCTGCGCTTCATTGTGCGGCTCCACCACGAACAGCATGCGCTCCTGGGATTCGGACAGCATCATTTCATAAGGCGTCATGCCTTCTTCCCGCTGCGGCACCTGGTCCAGATACAGCTCCAGACCGTTGCCGGCCTTGCTAGCCATTTCTGCGCTTGAACATGTCAGGCCCGCTGCGCCCATATCTTGAATCCCCAGCACGATACCGGTATCAATAAGCTCCAAGCAAGATTCCATGACAAGCTTCTCCATAAACGGATCGCCGACCTGAACAGCCGTCCGGTTAGCCTCCGATTCCTCTGTCAGCTCAACGGACGCAAAGGTTGCACCGTGAATACCGTCCCGACCTGTAGGAGGGCCTACGTAATAAACCGGATTGCCAACCCCTTTGGCGACACCGCGCTGAATTTTATCATGGTCAATAATTCCTACACACATAGCGTTTACGAGCGGGTTGCCGTCATAGCTCTCATCAAAGACAACCTCTCCACCAACAGTCGGAATCCCGATACAGTTACCGTAACCAGCAATACCCGAGACCACATGCTCGAACAGGTATTTAACACGGTCACTCTCCAGCTTGCCGAATCGAAGCGAGTTCAGCAGCGCTACCGGTCTAGCACCCATGGAAAAAATATCACGGATAATGCCGCCTACCCCCGTAGCCGCGCCTTGGTAAGGCTCAACAGCGGACGGATGGTTGTGACTTTCGATTTTGAACACCACAGCTTGGTTGTCGCCGATATCTACAATACCGGCTCCTTCACCGGGTCCCATCAGAACACGGGGGCCGCTTGTCGGGAAACGCCGAAGCAACGGCTTCGAGTTCTTGTAAGCACAGTGCTCGGACCACATTACACTGAAGACACCAATCTCCGTGTAGTTGGGCTTCCGTCCCATAAACGAACAGATCAGATCATACTCGCTGTCTGATACACCCATTTGCTCATATACCCGAAACTCTGCAATCTGCTCTGCTGTCGGTTCTTTAGCGGACACTTGCTGCTGCACCATGACGATCCCTCCATGTCTGAATGATGGATGTAAACATTGCTTTTCCGTCTTCCGAACCGAGCAAGCTGCTGACAGCCCGTTCCGGGTGAGGCATCATGCCGAGCACGTTACCGCGCTCGTTACAGATCCCTGCAATATCCCCAACGGATCCATTCGGATTATCCTTATACGTAAATACGATTTGCCGGTTGTCCCGGAGCTTTTGCAGTGTAGCTTCATCACAATAATAATTACCTTCACCGTGGGCAATCGGAATGACGATCTCTTGCCCTTCCGTATAGTTGCGTGTAAACGGTGTTTCATGATTTACAACTTGAAGTACACTGTCATGACAACGGAATTTCATGGATTCATTACGGCGTAGCGCACCTGGCAGCAGGCCCGCTTCCGTCAATATCTGAAATCCATTACATATCCCAAGAATAAACTTTCCTTCTTCCGCCGCTTTGGCCACTTCGTTCATGACCGGGGCGAACCGGGAAATCGCACCGCACCGTAGGTAATCTCCGTAAGAGAAACCACCAGGCACCAAGATGCAATCATAGATCGACAGATCCGTTTCGGTATGCCATACATAATCGACTGGCTGTCCCAATGTCTGCTCCACCGCTTTATAACAATCGATATCACAGTTGGAGCCAGGGAATACGAGTACTGCAAATCTCATGTTTAGCCCTCCAATTCATAACGGTAATCTTCAACTACCGTATTGGCCAAAAGCTTTTCGCACATTTGCTGCAGACGCTCTTCCGCCTCCTGGCGGTTATCTGTATCCAGCTCAAGCTCCATATACTTTCCGATACGAAGACTTTCCACTTCCCGGAATCCAACCGAATGTAATGCCCCTTGCACTGCTACCCCTTGTGGATCCAATACGCTTTGCTTGATGGTGACATAGACCTTTGCTTTCAACATCGTTCCCTGTTCCTCCTCGGTATCGTATATGAATAATTGCTTGCTTATGATTGGCTTGTGAAACTTGGTGCTGTAATCCGGTGGTAAATCTCGGTATAACGTTTCGTCGTTTCTTCAACAACAGACTCTGGCAGCGGCTCTGGTATACTGTTCTTGTCCCAATCCGATGACGCTAAGTACGTACGTACCGGTTCCTTGTCCATGCTGTCGATCTCAATATCCAGCGCGTAACTACCCTTATCCCAGAAACGGGATGCATCCGGTGTGAAAATCTCATCGATCAAAATGACTTTTCCATCAATCAGACCAAATTCGAATTTGCAGTCTGCCAGAATAATTCCCCGATCCGCGCAGTAATCACGTGCGAACCGATACAACATGAGGCTCTGTTCCTGCAGCTCTTGCGCCAGTTCCTCACCGACCAGCTCCTTCATACGGTCCATCGAAATATCTTCATCATGACCGACATCATTTTTGGCTGCCGGTGTGAAGATTGGCTCAGGGAAAGGCTCATTCTTACGCATCCCCTCCGGAAGCCGGATTCCATTGACCTCTCCGGTTGCCTGGTACTGACGCCAGCCCCCGCCGGTAATATAACCACGTACGACGCATTCAATATCGATACGCTCCGCTTTACGGGCCACCATAATCCGCCCATCCAGCAGTTCTTTATTCTTGGCTATATCTCCAAGCAACTCCACATCCGTGTGGACAACGTGATTGTGGATCAGGTGTTTCGTATGCTCAAACCAGAATGAGCTCAGCTTGTTCAGCATCGTTCCTTTAGCAGGGACAGGGGGATCCAGCACATAGTCAAAGGCTGAGATGCGGTCGGTGACCACGATCAGCATGTGTTCTCCCAGATCATACAATTCTCGAACCTTGCCCTTGTACAAAAGGGGCGCATCGACCAAGTCGACAGCCGTAGAAAGCGCAGGTAATGCCATGTCATCTCACTCCCTTATAACGAGGGCCGCCAGAGCGGTCGTTATCAAAATATAAGAACGTAAAATTTCATACTGTATACTTGGCTTATATTTCTTGAGAAACGCCGCCGTCCTTTAAAAAGGACGACGAAGGCGTTTCTTCTTGGTTGCTGTTGATCTATCGGTGCTTAGTTCAGTCCCAGCTTCTCAAAAATCGTATCCACATGCTTCAGATGCCAGCTTGGGTTAAACGCATCCTCAATCTCCTCAGCACTAAGCACATCGGTAATTTCCGGTGTTGCCTCAACAATCTCACGGAACTGACGCTGCTCTTCCCATGCCTGCATCGCTCGCGGCTGTACAGTATCGTAAGCTTGCTCGCGGCTGAAGCCTTTATCGATCAACTTCGTCATAACACGGCCTGAGAAAGGAACTCCAAAGGTCCGTGCCATGTTGCGCTTCATATTGTCCGGGAATACCGTCAAGTTCTTCACGATATTTCCGAAACGGTTCAGCATATAGTTCAGAAGCATCGTTGCATCCGGCAAAATGATCCGTTCCACGGAGGAATGGGAAATGTCCCGTTCGTGCCACAACGGCACATTCTCGTAGGCAGAAACCATATGGCCGCGAATGACGCGCGCAAGACCCGAAATATTCTCGGAACCAATCGGGTTACGTTTATGCGGCATCGCCGAGGAACCCTTTTGCCCTTTCGCAAAAGCTTCTTCCACTTCACGCACTTCACTCTTCTGGAGTGCACGCACTTCCGTAGCGAATTTATCAAGCGATGTTGCGATCAGTGCCAGTGTTGCCATGTATTCAGCATGACGGTCACGCTGCAGCGTCTGGGTGGAGATCGGAGCCGCCTTTGTGCCAAGTTTCTGGCACACGAACTGTTCTACAGAAGGATCGATGTTCGCATACGTACCAACCGCACCAGATATTTTGCCGTACTGAACGCCGTCAGCCGCATGCCGAAAGCGCTCCAGGTTGCGGATCATTTCCTCGTGCCATAGCGCCATTTTCAAACCGAAGGTCGTAGGTTCTGCATGCACACCATGCGTACGGCCCATCATCGGCGTGTGTTTATAGGCAACAGCCTTCTCCCGCAAAATCCCAATAAAACGAAGAATATCCTGCTCCAAAATATCATTGGCCTGCTTCAGCAAGTAGCCATTCGCTGTATCTACTACATCCGTGGAAGTCAGGCCGTAATGAACCCATTTACGTTCCTCTCCAAGGCTTTCCGAAACCGCCCGGGTAAAGGCAATGACGTCATGGCGGGTCTCCTGCTCGATTTCATAAATCCGTTCGATGTCAAAAGAGGCGTTGTTACGCAGTGCAACTGTATCTTCCTTCGGAATGACACCAAGCTCAGCCCAAGCCTCGCAAGCGCAAAGCTCCACCTCAAGCCATGCTCTGAATTTATTCTCCTCGGTCCAGATGGCCCGCATTTCCGGTCTGCTGTAACGTTCGATCATATATTAATGCCTCCAAATATTAGTTTGCTCTACCCATTCCAATGCGTCATATACATCACCGCATAACAGATTAATGTGGCCCATTTTGCGGTTATGCTTGCTGACGCTTTTGCCATATAGATGAAGTTTTGGCACAATGCCCAGTGATTCGGCCACCGGATCTTGCACTGTGGTACGGCTGATGACTTCATCCAGATGCTGTCCAAGCACGTTCACCATAACGACCGGGCTCATCAGTGTTGTGTCTCCCAGAGGAAGATTGCATATCGCCCTTACATGCTGTTCGAACTGGGAAGTGGTGCACGCTTCCATCGTGTAATGTCCCGAATTGTGCGGCCTTGGCGCAACCTCGTTCACATAGAGAGAACCTTCTTCCGTTAGGAACATCTCTACTGCGAGCAGCCCTGCTGCATTCAAGCCTTCCGCCACCTGCTCTGCAAGCTGGCACGCTCTACGCTGGACATCACTCGGTATGCGTGCCGGTACAATCGACAGATGCAAAATGTTGTTCACATGAACATTTTCAGCCGGCGGAAAACTCTTCACTTCTCCTCCCGGCGTACGTGCCGCGATCACCGAAATCTCACTTGTGAACGTAATGAATTTCTCCAAAACGAGTTCTGCACCTGTTGAGGACAGCTCCGCATAAGCAGCTTCAAGCTGTTCTTCCCGTCGCAATACGACTTGTCCCTTCCCATCATAACCGCCGGTAGCCGTTTTCAGAACACATGGCAGGCTCAGCTCTGCTACCGCTTCCTTTAGAGTTTCCAGGCTTGTGATCTCACGGTATGGCGCCACTGGAACTCCGGCCGCTTCGATGGCTGCTTTCTCACGGAGGCGATGCTGTGTCGTATAGAGCAGCCTGCTTCCCTGAGGAACGTACGAACGTTCCTCCAGCAATTTCGCTACACCCGCGTCCACGTTCTCGAATTCATACGTGATGACATCCGCTTGAGATGCGAGCTCTTTCGCTGCATCTGCGTCGTCATACGAGGCGGTAATCTGCTCAGCAATCTGTCCGAGCGGAGAGTCCGGCCCCGGATCCAATGCAATGAACTTATAGCCCATTCTCGTTCCGTCCAGTGCCATCATTCGGCCCAACTGCCCGCCGCCAAGAACGCCGATCACTGATCCCGGAGGCAGTGTCTTACTCTTACTATCACTATGCAGAGTTACGCGCTCCGTCATAGATCATCACTGCCCTTCAGCACTTCATCACGTATCCGGTCCCGCCGCTCCTGTACCTTGGCACGAATGCTCATATCAGCAGAGCCCAGAATTTGTGCTGCCAGCAGACCTGCATTGACCGCTCCAGCCCGACCGATCGCCACCGTCGCAACCGGTACGCCGCCCGGCATCTGCACGATGGAGAGCAGGGAGTCCAGCCCGTTTAAGGCTTTCGACTGAACCGGAACGCCGATCACGGGTAACACGGTCTTTGAAGCCACCATGCCTGGAAGATGCGCAGCACCTCCGGCACCGGCAATAATAACCCGGATACCGCGTCCTTCCGCTTCCTCTGCGTACTGGAACATCAGATCCGGTGTCCGGTGCGCAGATACAACCTTTTTCTCATACGCTATATCCATCTCATCCAGCACCTGGCACGCATGGGACATGGTGCCCCAATCCGACTGACTGCCCATAATGACTGCTACCTGCACCGCCATGATTCCACCTGCTCTCTCTACATATTCTGAATTTAACTTTAGAGAAATACGTCTATTGACTCGACGTACCTTCATAAGAAGGCAGATCACACTAAAAAGTCCGATTCTCCCTTAACATCATGTGCGGGACATCGGACTTTCGGGGGAATACCGTTTCCGTCTCCCTATGTCATTACAACACAAAGACAGAAGAAACTCCACGTACTCGCCGTCAAAGATCCAGAAGAAACACTGCTTCTGTTCTGCAGCACCGCCGTATTCCCTCGTAGTCCGAAAATTTACGGTTTTCGGGTAGAAACTTCCGGGCCATATCCCCAGCTTTATACGAGAAATATTTAATTTACTGAATTTACATTTCATCAGATGAATTGAACCTTAACAAGTCCAGTTTATCAATCTCCAACACCTCATGTCAACCTAAACACGAACATTCCATAATAGACAAAAAATAATGTTCGTTTTTTTGTTCCTGAACAAAAACGTCTATCGACGCCTTTCTTTCTAAATCACTTAACAAAAAAGGGACGCCACGGGCATCCCTTTTGCTCTATATATTTATTTCACGACAAGTACAGGAACTTTAGCATGCTGCACAACATTGTGGCTGACACTGCCGAGAACAAACTCCCGTATACCACCTAAACCGCGGCTGCCGATCACGATCAGATCGATCTCATTCATTTTGGCATATTCCAAAATAACCTCCGCCGGAGATCCTTGGATCATTTCAACTCTACTATCTACTTCTGCATGCCCCATACGTTCTTTAAGCTCTTCCGTTGTCTGCACCGCAAGATCGTAAATATCTTTGTTCAGTGATGCCGGAATAGGAGCGAGTCCCTCACCGACAAAAAAACGAGGGTAATCATAGGCATGTACAATGTTCAATGTTGCCCCCGGTGTCACTTTTGCGAGCTCAACCGCCCGGCCGAGCGCTTTAATCGAAGCTTTAGAGCCGTCATAAGCCAGTAAAATTTTGGTGAATAGCATACAGGCCACCTCTTTCTCTGTGTGTTAAGACGAACTGCATATCATTAAACCATTACGCACTGAGGTGAAACGAACTCCCACGCGCTTCCAAAATTACACTGTATGTAGGTATGAGCTCATTTCCAAAAATATCCGTAAAGCATTGCGTTTACAAACAGCAGCAGCGGCACACCAATTTTAAAAGAAAGATGCCTCGTTTTATGCCTTTTACGATACATCGCAGCCCACACACCTAGGGCGCCCCCGACGGCTGCAAGCAAAAATAATGTTTTCTCGGGAACACGATCCTTTCCGAGGCGGGCTCGCCGTTTGTCATCGGACATGACCAGGTAAGCCACGGCATTAATAAATACAAACCAGACACCCAGCGCAGTTCTCAAGTTGACCTGCACCTCCAATCCCCGGTCAAACCTTTTCATTTGACAGGCATCATTGCTTCTATCTTTATTATAAAACTACATGATCATGAACACAATGACGTTAATTAATGCAGCGAGAAGCCGACTAAAGCCCGCAGAAAAGTAACGGACCTGTATCAACCGTATCTCTTTTTGCGGGCAGTCGGAACATCTAAATGCGGTAAGCAGACTTAAGATTCCTGTTTAGGGATTTCATTCAGACTGGGAGCATAGTCGTTAGCCTTTTTAGGCTTGAGTGTCTTGCTCTCCTCCATAATGCTCGATTTGTTCTGCTGATTTTCACTTGTTCTCGGTTTATGATACGGCACGGCATATCACCTCCTGTTCGTAGAATGAACCATTCCACGACAGGTTATGCCTTACTCATTCTTGTTTAATCCGATTTACTTTTCTCCATAGCTGCTTTCAGCAATTCTCCCAGATTGGAACCGATGGATTCCTGCTTTCCATACTGCTGTACAAGCTTCTTTTCCTCACGCTTGTTAATATGTTTGCTGTCCTTTTTCAACGTTTCAGTAATGCCGCAGCCCAGACACTGAACAAACATTCCGGCTTTGCCTTCCTTCATCTCCATCTTCTTGTGACACTGTGGACAACGACGGTTGGACAGCCGCTTCTCTCCGGAGCGTTTATAACCACAATCCTCACTAGGGCACACCAGAAACTTTCCGCGTTTACTTTTCTTCTCAAGCAGTCTTGTGCCACAGTCCGGGCAGCTGCTGTTTGATACGTTGTGAGGTTTGTATTCAGCGTCACTACCTTTGACACCAGACACCAGTTCCTTGGTCATATCCCTAATACCGCGCAAGAATGGTTCTGCCTTGCCTTGACCTTTCGCAATCCGCTCCAGATCCGCTTCCCACTTTGCCGTAAGGTCCGGTGTTCTCAAGGCCGGTGCAACCAACTCGATCAGCTGCTTCCCTTTTCCGGTTGGATGCAGTGATGAGCCCTGGCGTTCAATGGTATCCGAACTTACAAGCTTCTCGATAATGTCGGCACGTGTAGCCGGTGTCCCTAGCCCGTGCTTTTCCATCTGCGACAACAGCGATGCCTCATTATGTCGCTTCGGCGGCTGTGTCCGGCCCGACTTTACGATGCAGCGGCGGACCGTTACTTGCTCCCCCTCAGAAAGCTCCGGCAGCAGCCGTCCGGATTGCTCCGCGCTTCCACCAGAATCGTGGTTGTCATCATCTCCGTCATCCTCGTAGTTACCGCCGTATACTTCACGCCAGCCACTGTCTTTAACAGTCGTTCCTTTGGCGAAGAAGCTCTCCCCCTCAATCTGAACCGTAACAGATACAGCATCGTATTTGGCCGGAGGATAGAACAAGCTGATAAACCGGCGAACAATCAAATCGTACAGCTTCCGTTCCTCCGTGCTCAGCTTATTGAGCAGAACGGTCTCCTCAGTCGGGATGATGGCATGGTGGTCGGTAACCTTGCTGTCATCTACCACACGTTTGCTTGGTGACAGACTCTTACGAAGCAGCGGACGCGCAAGTGACGCATACGGACCTACTGCAACACTCTCCAGCCGCTCTTTCAGCGTCGAAACCATGTCAGAAGTGAGGTACCGGCTATCTGTACGCGGATAAGTGACCAGCTTGTGCTGTTCATAAAGTTTTTGCAGCACGTTCGATGTTTGCTTCGCGGAAAATCCAAAGCGCCGGTTCGCATCCCGCTGCAGTTCAGTCAAGTCGTACGCCAGCGGATGAGGATCGGATTTTTCACTTTTTTTCACACTGGCAATACGTCCAGATCGGCCATCCACCTTTTGCTTCAACTTGTCGGACTGGCCCTTGTCGAAGAGACGTCCGTCTCCGCTTGCAGGTCGCCAGGAAGCTTCAAAATGTCCCAGATCAACACTGATGGTGTCATACTCCTGAGAACGGAAACCTGTAATTTCCTTCTCACGCTCCATGATCATACCGAGTGTTGGAGTCTGAACACGGCCTGCCGACAGCTGGGCGTTAAATTTGCAAGTTAAGGCACGCGTTACGTTAAGTCCTACCATCCAGTCAGCCTCGGCCCGGCAACGAGCAGATTCGTACAGACGGTCAAACTGATTCCCTGGCTTAAGTGCTGCAAAGCCTTCCTTGATCGCCTTATCTGTCTGGGATGAAATCCACAGCCGTTTAAACGGCTTGTTCCATTTCGCCATATTCAATATCCAACGGGCAAGCAATTCCCCTTCGCGAGCGGCATCTGTCGCAACAATCACTTCTCCGATGTCCTTGCGCTTAAGCAGAAACTGCACTGTTTTGAATTGATGACTAGTCTCCCGAAGCACTTTCAGTTTCATATTACCCGGCAGAATCGGCAGATCCTCCAATGCCCATGTTTGATATTTATGATCATAATCCTCAGGCTCGGCCAGTCCCACCAAGTGTCCCAACGCCCAGGTGACCACATACTTTGGTCCTTCGAAATAGTTCTTATGCTTCTCGCGGCTTCCCATGACCCGCGCAATCTCTCTTGCCACAGACGGCTTCTCCGCCAAAATTAATGCTTTCATAGCCCTCCCCTTCCTCTGTACTGCTATTATAACCTCCCGCTCTTTTATCCACAAAAAAAGGCCTCCCAGAAGCCTATCTGCCTTGGGAAGCCTGTCAATTTAAGTGAACTAGAATCTTCAGTCCTTGCATCACTACGAATGCGGAGCTTTCTTGTTGAAATAACTTTACTCAATCGTTTTGTACAGACGGTCAAGGTAACGCCAGCGTGTCACAAAGAAATAAATGATTTGTACCGTCAGGAAAAAGATAAAGATTTTTATCGTATGCGACAGAATTGAGAAATCAACCAACTGCTGCAGTGCCACAAAAGCAACCCCACTGTGGACTACCGCAATGAGCATCGGAAGAAAGAACATAATAATTAACTGTCTAGTTACCATTTTACTTAGTTCCCGTCTGCTTAAACCGACCTTCGCAATCATGCGGTACTGCTGCTCATCGCGGGATAAATCGGAATAAAGCCGGAAGTAAATAAAGCTTGCCGCAAAAGTAAAGAACACAATACCGATAAGGCCGCTGGTCATAAGCAGAATTCCGTTTTGCTGTAACGAACTCTTCCAATCGAAATAAAGAGAGTTCAAATAATAACTGTTTTTTTCATCCTCGTTAAACGAATCAGCAATGGTTTTTGAAACTTCACCGGTATTTTTCCAATCTGGAATATAGAAAGCATGATATGTCTGATAGATGATTTCCTCGTCCTGCGCTTCCATAAGCTTATCAAACAAGCCATCCGAGATGACCAGTGCATCATCATATGCGAGAGGTATTGCAATAAACGTTTCCGCTTTAATCACATTAACATTATGCTCAACCGTTCTGCTTAACAACTTAATCTGATCGGAATCTAATCCGTTAATCCTGTATTTGTTCTTATTTTTTACAGACCCTGGCGTTAAAATGCCTTCAGAATCTCCCAATGTTTCTTCAGGATGGCCAAGTGCACGAAGCAGACTGTTGTATTCACTGAGCTTAATTAACTTTAACCAGTTATCATCAAAGAAAGGTGTGACCGACGCCTGAGAATAATCAATTCCCGCCTTTTCGAGTTCCTTGCTGATGATATTCAGATGTTTTGTGGCAATTTTTTGATCTTCATGATAAGCCGTGTACGTATACGCATACGGATTCTCCATAGCCGACAGGCCCGGATCGCCAATCGCCAGTGTCGTGCCAATTCCGGTAAAAGCAGAAGCAGATATGATGGATACGAGAAAAAACATAACCGCGTTATCCTTGATCCGGTACATGAGCTCTGAAATCGTGAGCAGATTCGTTCTTCGGAAAAAGAACCTCTGTTTCTTCTGCAGCCAGCGCATGAAAAACACACTAAACTGGGTGAACAGAAAATACGTACCGATAATGACTAATACCACACCGCCAAACAACAACGGTATGGAGAAAATCTGCAGTACCGCAAAAATCATAACCAAGCCATAACCCACTCCAATAAGAACGATGGCAAGCAGAGCCAGCCAAGGTGAGGCTTTCGGCTGAGGTTTCGGGCTGTCTTCAGCTTTCACCAGATCAATCAGTGCTCCTTTTCTGAGCATAACCGACGAGAATGAGGCGATCAGCAGAAAAAGTACAGCATAGGCACCTGCCGTAAGCAGCAGCGCTTTCCCTGGGAAGTAAAACGGAAGTCCGTTATCCACCGCTAGCAGCTTGGAGCTGATCAGTAGAATCAGCTTGGAGAAAACAAATCCGATGCCGATCCCTGTTATAATCGCAGCTACTCCGATCAAAATATTTTCAATAAACAGCATCCGGTTCAGTTGTTTACGCGACATCCCCAGAATGAGCAGGATGCCGAACTCTTTTTTGCGCATCTTGATGAAGGTGCCTACCGAGTACAATAGAAAGAAGAATGAGAAAATAAATACGATATACTGGGATACCTGCATGCCCATCATACCAAGCGTGCTCATCGTTTCGCTGGAGGAAACGATACCATCTTTCAGATTCGGATGAAATGCAAGCAGACCATACGTAAAGAAGATCATGACGGAAAAGGCGCTGCTCAAAAAATGAGCGACATACGTGCGCTTGCTGCGCAGGACGTTATTAACCGCGAACTGGCGAAAATTCATGTCCTGACCCTCCCAGCAGCGATAACACGTTAATAATCTTCTGATAAAATGCAGAACGGCTTTCACCATAGTTAATTTCGTTGAACAGCTGTCCGTCTTTAATAAAGACTACCCGATTGCAGTAGCTGGCTGCCACCGGATCATGAGTGACAAGAAGCATGGTCACTTTATCTTCTTTATTCCTGCGATCCATTATTTCCATCACATCCTGTGCCGCCTTGGAATCCAGATTCCCGGTAGGCTCATCTGCCAGAACCAGTTTCGGAACATGGATCATGGCCCGCGCGACTGCCGTCCGCTGTGCCTGTCCTCCTGAGATTTCATAGGTACGCTTGTTCAGGATGGACGTAATGCCAAGCTTTTCGGCCAGCTCCCCGATACGGCGGTTCATCTCGTTCAAATCCACACCGTCCAGTGCGAGCGGTAGCAAAATATTTTCTTTTACCGTCAACGTATTCAGCAGGTTAAATGATTGGAATATAAATCCAAGTTCACGACGCCGGAACATAGCGAGTTGATCCTGTGACAGCTGGAACGGGTCCTCGCCCCCAATCCGGATTTCACCCGATGTCGGCCGATCGATCGTGGATATCATATTAAGCAGGGTCGTCTTCCCGCTGCCTGAGGGTCCCATGATCCCGACAAACTCCCCCTCGTTGATGCTCAAGTTTATATTGGAAAGTGCTTCGTGTGATACAGCAGCTTTATAAACCTTTCCCAAATTGCGTACCGATAATATTTCCATAATGAATACCTCATTTCCTGAATATCACTATCTTTAACTTTAGTGTAATCTACCTCCCCTTCTTCTCCTATCGATCATGCTTTCACCTACCTTACATCGGTGTAAGGTTAATAAAACAAAAAAACCTAATCACTTGTAAATGATAGTCTGCTTCACCATTTACTTAAGGATAGGTTTCTTTTGACATAATAAACTTTATACACTATAAAAGATCGTGTACGGTCAGAATACTCATTAGCCTATACAGTAAATATAAGCCGAACTACGGTTCCCTTGCCTACCTCGGATTCCAACTCTATGCTATGGTTAAGCTTTTGTACAACCTCTTTGACCAAGTATAGCCCCATTCCGGTGGATTCCTTCAGCTTTCTTCCGTTCTCCCCGGTGTAAAAAGGATTAAATACACGCGTCAGATCCGACTTTGGAATGCCTATTCCCCGGTCACGCACCTCCAGCCAAATTTCACGACCATTCAATGTTCTGAAAGCCGATATGGTAACCTTCTGTCCGCTACCCGCAGAATATTTAATGGCATTCGAGAGCAGCTGCAGCAAGATGAACCTAAGCCATTTGATGTCCGTCTGCACTACAATCCCGGGATCCACCAGTACCTCGGGATATACATGACTGTGGATGAAATAGCGTTTGTTTTCATGTACCGCGTCTTTAACCAATTGCTGCAAAGACACGGGCTCTACACTGAAATCCTGTTCAAATGTTTCAAGTCTCGACATGTACAGTACCATATCAAGTCCGCGCCGTAGACGATCTGACTCTTCGGAAATACTCCTGAAGCTGTCATTGTCATCTTCCTGCGTAATCATCTCGATCACGGACAACGGAGTTTTCATCTGATGCACCCATTGATTCATAAAGATCAAGTGCTCTTTCCTTTTCCGTTCCCAATCCTGCAGCTGATTCCGGTATTGTCGGTACTGTTCTTCCATAAGATGACCCAGTGCCGCAGACAGCGGAGCCGATTCATTGTGTTTAATGGATTCCTCAAGGGACCTCATTGGCCGGGATAGCCTTTCATAAAAATCACGATGACTGTAGTACCGGTACATCAAGTATCCACCTAGAATGAACAGTCCGAGAAATACGGCATAAGCAGCTGTGACCGGATGATCATATCCGTCGAACCAGAACACCAGAAGTACAACCAGGAGAAGCACAACGGTAAAGAGAATGAGCGGGATATGCTCACGCCAAAATAACCTTTTCATTTCGGTTGCTCAGTCTTCCACACGATGTTTATCCGGTATCCTGAACCCCGAACCGTTTCCAGCGCATCCTCAATCCCCATCTCTGCCAATCGTTTACGCACCCGCGTAATGTTTACACTCAAAGTGTTGTCATCAACAAAGGCATCATCCCACAGCTTTTCGAGAATGGTCTCCCGGCTCACCAGACGCGGGCTACGGCCAAGCAAAGTCTCTAGCAGTATCGTTTCTTTTTTGGTCAAAGCCACGGTCTGTTCGCCCAATTGAAGCTCCATTCTTTCAGGGTATAGAACAAGCCCCTCCTTCTCTACGGTCCGTTCTCCGGAAGCAGCGGCATAATCGCCGTATACTCGTCGAAGCTGACTGTGGATTTTGGCAATAACGATGTCGTAGTGAAATGGCTTAGTTATATAATCATCGGCACCATTCTCGAGGGCCCTTAATTGATCCATTGCCCCGCTTCTGGCGGATATAAATATGATAGGGCATGTCGAGAGGGAACGAATCTGCCTGCACCAGTAATAACCGTCAAAGCTCGGTAGATTTACGTCCAATAGAACAATATGCGGTCGGATCTCCTGATACCGCTCCAGCACATGGTCAAAATCATTAACAATGATGGCTTCATTCCCGTATCTCCGTATGTGAGATTGTAACAATCCCGCAAGCTTAGGGTCATCCTCGACGATCATGATGTTGTACATATTACATGCTCCTTCCATGAAACGTCTGGCTGTTTACCCGTCATGCGAGAAGCAGCCCTTTTTCATTATTTTATAACGATAGCCGCTTCAAAAAAGTTTGCCCCCTCCAAAGAAAGCCCCTGTACATAAATGGCGTTGTTTTCTCCGGAAGATCGCCTCAACGTCATCTCATCATTCAGCCTTGCCTCATGATGGTATGTGATTTTGAATCCAGTAACGTTCTTTTTAAGCTCTTCTTCCGTAAGTGTGTCCCAGCATAAATCAGCGTACCGTGCGTTGTTTAAATGGCCGTTGCTGTCGATACCGCTGTACCGCACCGTATGGGAATATATGTCCTTCATCAGTGTCCCTTCCGGGATGACCGCTTTATCCAGAGGACTGCCAACTGATTCCGTATGAACTGGCACCTCGTAAGGAAATGCGGAAGGTCTCATGATTTTACGTTTCTTTATATCCACGAGTGCCCAAACGGAACGGGCTGTACCGATTACTTCACCAGTAGCATTTTTCAAACGATAATCACGGTTCCAGAGCGCGCCCTTTGAACCTCTGCTCCATGTGCTGATCTCAATGGTATCCATGTATCGCGGCAAAAAGGCCATCTCTACTTCCAGTGTTATGAGCATCCAGCCCATGCCGTGTTCCACCAGCTGCTCTCTGCTAACTCCCAATGCTTCAATGTGTCCGTCTGCAGCGCGCTGCATAAGGCCGAGTAACGAGGACCAACGAATGACGGAATTAAAGTCGACATCATCTGATTGGATCATAATATTTTCTGTCCATATTGCTATCATTATGTATATACATCTCCTTTATTCTGGGCCAAGCAGTAACATCCATAAATGCTGTATGATGACCAAGTTCAGTCTTACTCCATCATAAACAATCGCTACACAGTTTTCAAAACAGTACTGACTCCTTACCTAAAGAAGTAATACGCGCTATAATGGTAAAATACTAATATTATTAATGTTTAGAAGGTGAAGATGATGCACCGAGGTGTTTTGGACGAGCTTCAACTACAGTACCAAAGCCTATCCTTGAAAGAAAAAGAAATCGCCGACTATATCGTTCAGCATAAAAGCTCAATACAAAATATTAATATACGTGAATTGGCTGACCACACGCATTCATCCACCTCAACGATCACCCGATTTTGCAAAAAAATCCACTGCGACAGCTTTGTTGATTTCAAAATCCGGCTGAGCCGGGAGGCCGAGAAGCCCTCAGGAGACAGTAATGGCTTTACTCAGGTACAGAGCCTTTACAACGAAATTGTTAATGCAACGGCAGATATGATGCACCAGGAAGACTTTGAGAATGTGGTACGGATGATCAAGACTGCACAGCGGGTTCAAGTATACGGGCTCGGTAGCTCCGGATTATCTGCTCTTGAATTTAAATATCGCCTCATGCGGATGAATATTACGATTGATGCCATGACTGATTCCCATATGATGATCAGGAGCGCAGCCCTGTTGAATGAGAACGACCTCATTATCGGATTGTCCAACTCCGGACAAACTACGGAAATTATCGATGCTCTGAAAATCGGCAAAAGAAACGGTGCCGCAACGATCAGCATTACGAACTATAATCATACCCCGTTAACCGATATATCCGACATTTCGTTATTCACGCCAAGCCTACACCGGATGGGCGACACTCATTTCATCAACAGCCAACTGGCTATCATTTATGTACTTGATGTGCTTTCCATGCTGCTTCTGAACGATGAGAAGCTGTTTCGGAAGCGTCAGGAAACACTCGAAACACTGTATGAAAATGTAAAAGAAAATATAAAGAGAAGCTGATACGTAAAGCAGCTTCGCCTCCCTTTATTAGGAGCGCGAAGCCGTTCTAACGATCAGCTTCTTAATTTTTTGACTGAATATGTTTGACGAATCTTTCGGTAATTTGTTGTGGTCTGGTGATGGCGCCGCCAACAACGACACAGTATACGCCGAGTTCCAGACAGCGCTTCGCCATTTCCGGTGTAAGCACATTCCCCTCCGCCACAACTGGTGATTTAACGGCTTGAATGACTTGTTTTAGCAATTCAAAGTCGTTGTCATACATTTTCTGTCCCGTAGTAGACTCTGTATAACCGATTAACGTCGTTCCGATCAGATCAAACCCAAGCTCTTCCGCCTTTACAGCTTCCTCTACAGTCGAAATATCGGCCATCAGAAGCTGCTGTGGATATTTGTCCTTAATCTGCTGAATCAGTTCTGTTAGATGAAGCCCTTCCGGACGAATGTCCGTAGTCGCATCCAAAGCGATAATATCCGAACCTGCGTCAACCAGCTCATCAATTTCCTTCATCGTTGGAGTAATGTACACCTTTGAATCCGGATAATCCCTCTTAACGATCCCGATGACCGGCAGATCCACCTGCATTTTGATCTCCTTAATATCCCCAGCTGAATTGGCCCGTATTCCTACTGCACCACCCATACGTGCCGCCACGGCCATTCTCCCCATGATAAAAGAACTGTGAAGCGGTTCATCCTCCAAAGCCTGACAAGAAACAACAAGACCTTTGCCTAAACCTAACCCTTCCAAAGTCGTATTATTCATGTTTGAGACACTCCCATGTATTTATCATTATGAATGCTTATCAACAGAAAACTAATTTCACTAATAATATATATCATGAAAGTTATTTTCGTCAAACGATTTACAAACCTTATGGTTTCCATAATAAACAAAAGTACAAAAAAACGCATCACATCAAGGTGGATGAAATTAACTATCCTGATTTATAACCGACTCGGTTTAAAAATCACTCATTTGGTTAATAGTAAAGCACAAACAAATAAATCATTTACGAGGTGATACGAATGGGATTTCTTTGGTCATTAATTGTTGGTGGTATTATTGGTTGGATCGCTGGTCTGATTATGGGCCGCGACATTCCTGGCGGTGTCATTGGTAACATTATTGCCGGGTTTGTCGGTGCATGGCTCGGTGGATTGCTTCTTGGATCTTGGGGTCCAGTAATCGGCACCTTCTACATCCTTCCGGCATTGATTGGTGCAGTTGTACTCGTGTTCATCGTCAGCCTCATTATGGGCTCGATGAATAAAGGCCGCTCGAAATAATATCCAAAGCGAAAATCCCCACACGAAGAACAGTGATATGCAGTTCGTTCAATCGAACGCGGCACTGTTACCGTGAGGGGATTTTGCTGTATTATGACAAAGAGAAGTCTATCTACTATCACCATCGGCTATCTACTTTACTGTACGTATCTAGTGATCTCTAGACAGCAGAAAACCACGAATCAAAATTGATCGTGGTTTAGTTATTTTTCATAGAAAGTTCAGTTCAAGCCTAGTGCGGCTAATCTATTGCAAAAAACAAGATTCTATATTGACCACTGAATAATGGAGCCAGCATAAGTCATACCTCCGCCGAAGCCATAGAGCATCACATGATCACCTGATTTTAGGCGACCCTCATCAATTGCCAACTGCAGGGCCAGAGGAATTGAAGCTGCGGAGGTATTTCCCCGGTACTCGACACTTGTTAATGTTCTGTCCATGGAGATGGGGCCCCGTTCACAAATCGCTTCGATCATTCGTAAATTAGCACTATGCGGCACGAACCAGTTTATTTCATCCGCCTTCATTTTTGCCTTTTCCAGTAGCACCCGCATACCATCAGGGATATTTCTTACAGCCCATTTGTAGATTTCTCGGCCATTCTGAACGAGGCAGCCGCTTTTTAATTCCCGGCCATCCATTTTCTCGGACAGAGCCGTTTTATATAGATGAAAGCCTCCTTCACCGAAGGTACCTGATAATGAAGCCACAAAGCCCGAATAATTCTCATCTCTTTCAACAAGAACTGCTCCTGCCCCGTCACCAAACAGTACACATGTTGTCCGATCACTATAATCTGTAATTTTGGACAACGTCTCCGCGCCGATAACCAGAACTTTACGATACATTCCACTTGTAACCAAACCGTCAGCAAATTGGAGAGCATATACAAACCCTGCGCAAGCGGCATTGAGGTCAAGCGCTCCAGTGCTTTTAATTCCTAATTTAGATTGAACTCGGGAGGCTGTGCTCGGAAAAGAATAATCAGGTGTGCTCGTGGCCACAAGAATCATATCAGTGTCAATAACATCTACACCGTAACGCTGTATCATATCTCTAACTGCACCAACCGCTAGATCGGATACATACTGTTCTGGTTCAGCAATACGACGTTCCCTCATGCCTGTACGCTGTACAATCCATTCATCACTTGTCTCAACAAGCTTCTCCAAATCAGCATTTGTCAGCACTTTGTCAGGAACATACGTCCCAATTGCAGTAATTTTTGATTTTGATTGAGTCACAGTACACACCTCCAGCTTTTGTATTTATTATATCACCAAGTCTTAGTACTTGATACTAAAAATATAAAATTTTTAACTAATCATTGGCAAAAGAAACTCAAATTACATCATTTATATCTTAATATGAGCCATCTAATAAAGAAACAAAACAAAATAAAACGTTTATCGACGTTACCTAAGTAAACAAACTGCAATTAGCGTCAGTTTTTTGCCAGAAAAGAGTCCGTTTAATTTGTAGTTTTTACTTATTAAACTAAAAAAATCACTATCGATTGCTCGATAGTGATTTTTCCGGTTGTTCGCTTGGCGACGTCCTACTCTCCCGGGACCCTTCGGTCCAAGTACCATCGGCGCTGGAAGGCTTAACGGTCGTGTTCGGGATGGGTACGCGTGGAACCCTTCCGCTATCGCCACCAAACGGATCAAGTGTTTGATCACTTGAAAACTAGATACGAAACATTATTTGCGAATAGTGTTTCCGAAGTACCTCACACCGTAGTTCAAAGCGTATGCTTTCGATGCAAGCTTCACTTCGTGAAACTTTTAGGATAAGCCCTCGACCGATTAGTATTGGTCAGCTCCATGCATTGCTGCACTTCCACCTCCAACCTATCTACCTCGTCGTCTTCAAGGGGTCTTACTAGTTGGGAAATCTCATCTTGAGGGGGGCTTCACGCTTAGATGCTTTCAGCGCTTATCCCTTCCGTACGTAGCTACCCAGCCATGCTCCTGGCGGAACAACTGGTGCACCAGCGGTACGTCCATCCCGGTCCTCTCGTACTAAGGACAGCTCCTCTCAAATTTCCTACGCCCACGACAGATAGGGACCGAACTGTCTCACGACGTTCTGAACCCAGCTCGCGTACCGCTTTAATGGGCGAACAGCCCAACCCTTGGGACCTACTTCAGCCCCAGGATGCGATGAGCCGACATCGAGGTGCCAAACCTCCCCGTCGATGTGGACTCTTGGGGGAGATAAGCCTGTTATCCCCAGGGTAGCTTTTATCCGTTGAGCGATGGCCCTTCCATGCGGTACCACCGGATCACTAAGCCCGACTTTCGTCCCTGCTCGACTTGTAGGTCTCGCAGTCAAGCTCCCTTATGCCTTTGCACTCTTCGAATGATTTCCAACCATTCTGAGGGAACCTTGGGGCGCCTCCGTTACTCTTTAGGAGGCGACCGCCCCAGTCAAACTGCCCACCAGACACTGTCCCCGCACCGGTTTACGGTACTAGGTTAGAACCTAGATACGATCAGGGTGGTATCCCAACGGCGCCTCCACAGAAGCTTGCGCTCCTGTTTCTTAGGCTCCCACCTATCCTGTACAGATCGTACCCAAATCCAATATCAAGCTGCAGTAAAGCTCCATGGGGTCTTTCCGTCTTGTCGCGGGTAACCTGCATCTTCACAGGTATTAAAATTTCACCGGATCTCTCGTTGAGACAGCGCCCAAATCGTTACGCCATTCGTGCGGGTCAGAATTTACCTGACAAGGAATTTCGCTACCTTAGGACCGTTATAGTTACGGCCGCCGTTTACTGGGGCTTCGGTTCATAGCTTCGGATTGCTCCTAACCACTCCCCTTAACCTTCCAGCACCGGGCAGGCGTCAGCCCGTATACTTCGCCTTACGGCTTCGCACAGACCTGTGTTTTTGTTAAACAGTCGCTTGGGCCTTTTCACTGCGGCCCCCTCGTGCTATTCACACTACCGGGGCACCCCTTCTCCCGAAGTTACGGGGTCATTTTGCCGAGTTCCTTAACGAGAGTTCTTCCGCGCGCCTTAGAATTCTCTTCTCGCCTACCTGTGTCGGTTTGCGGTACGGGCACCTTCACCTGACTAGAGGCTTTTCTTGGCAGTGTGAGATCATGACCTTCGCTACTATAATTTTCACTCCCCATCACAGCCCAGCCTTAATGATGTGCGGATTTGCCTACACATCAGCCTCACTGCTTGGACGGACATCCATCAGTCCGCGTCACTACCCTCCTGCGTCACCCCATCGTTCATAACGGTTTACGGTGGTACAGGAATTTCAACCTGTTGTCCTTCGATTACGCCTTTCGGCCTCACCTTAGGTCCCGACTTACCCTGAGCGGACGAACCTTCCTCAGGAAACCTTGGGCTTTCGGCGGATCAGATTCTCACTGATCTTTTCGTTACTCATACCGGCATTCTCACTTGT
>NZ_CM177770.1:5152500-5897500 GCF_058269055.1 Paenibacillus sp. JNUCC 34
GCCCTGAGAAGAATTCTCCCAGGGCACCCGCTTCAAAAAAAGAGTCACTTAACAACCATGCATCGCACCACACACTTCCATCCGGGACCTGAACAAAATCATTCATTCACACTCCGGATGCAGCATATTCGCATTTGCACCTTTGCAGCTCTTCTTTTCGTAGCCAGATCATTACGGTGACCTTGTAGAGACTCCCGGGCCGATTCCCGGGATTATACGAAAAAGCACTTATCGTTGTTGTCATTTACTAAACTCATTCTAGGACGAAGCTCGAATCTTGTCAACAGTAAAAACGAATGTTAATCGTTTTGATTATTTGAATCGTTCGGAAATTGATGCCATATTCACAATGGACATGGTCAATGAGCCCTATTTCCATAAAAAAACACCCCCAGTTAGCTGAAGTATTCCGCATTTGCAGAATCATCTTCATCCTGGCTGGAGGTGTTATGTCGTTCATTCTAGTTCTAAGCTGTCAGAGAGACTACTCCCACTCAATCGTTGCTGGTGGCTTGGACGTAACATCGTAAACGATACGGTTTACATTATCCACTTCATTAACGATACGAACGGAAATTTTCTCAAGAACATCCCACGGAATACGAGCCCAATCTGCTGTCATGCCATCGATGGAAGTTACTGCACGGATACCTACCGTGTACGAATAAGTACGGGCGTCACCCATGACACCTACACTCTTCATGTTCGGCAGTGCCGTGAAGTACTGCCAGATCTCACGATCAAGACCTGCTTTGGCGATCTCTTCACGCAAAATATAATCAGAGTCGCGGACGATTGTCAGCTTGTCCTCTGTAACTTCACCAAGAACACGGATGGCAAGACCCGGACCCGGGAACGGCTGACGCCATACGATCGCTTCTGGCAGACCCAGTTCTTCGCCGACTTTACGAACTTCGTCCTTAAACAGCGCCTTCAGCGGCTCAATAAGGCTAAATTTCATATCTTCAGGTAGGCCGCCGACATTGTGATGGGACTTGATCGTCTGTGCCGTATCTGTTCCGCTTTCGACAATATCAGTATACAGGGTGCCTTGGGCCAAGAATGCAAAGTCGTCGAATTTGCTCGACTCCTCATCAAACACATAAATAAACTCGTTACCGATAATTTTACGCTTTTGCTCCGGATCATCTACGCCTTTCAGCTTAGACATAAACCGGTCGCGTGCGTCGATTTTGACAACTTTCATGTCAAATTTACCGACAAACGTCTCCATTACGCTTTCAGCCTCGCCTTTACGCAACAGACCGTGGTCAATAAACATACAAGTTAACTGATCACCGATTGCTTTGTGAATAAGCATCGCTACGACGGATGAATCAACACCACCGCTCAGCGCGCACAGCACTTTTTTGTCGCCAACTTCTTCACGGATTTCACGAATCTGATCCTCGATAAATGTCTCCATCGACCAGTTACCTTCGCAATTACATACCTCATAGAGGAAGTTGCGAATCATTTCATTGCCGTGTACAGAATGACGAACCTCAGGGTGGAACTGTACCGCATACAGCTTCTTCTCTTCGTTACTCATCGCTGCAATCGGAGCAGACTCCGTACCAGCATCCAGTTTAAATCCGGACGGCAAGGAAACCACATGGTCACCATGACTCATCCATACCGTTTGCTTCAACTCCAAACCTTGCACCAATGTAGTGCCTGCATTAAACTCCAGATCAGCTTTACCGTATTCGCGCTTAGAAGCACGCTCAACTTTGCCGTCCAGCTGTTGTGCCATCAGCTGCATACCGTAACAAATTCCGAAGATCGGAAGTCCAAGATCGTAGATAGCTGGATCTACATGCGGTGCATTTTCTGCATACACACTGGATGGACCGCCGGAAAAGACGATACCCCGCGGTGAGAGTTCTTTGATTTTGTCGACTGGCGTGTTGTAAGGCAAGAGCTCACTGTACACACCAAGATCACGAATGCGTCGTGCTATTAATTGATTATACTGTCCACCGAAGTCCAAGACGACGATGATTTCATTAGGTTTGTTCATTACCGGGCCTCCCTTGATTATTGAGATTAATTATACGCAACCCCAATTCATACCGTCAAGAAAGGGGAGGTGTAGATTTCATGCCAGTTTTTTGGCAATCGTACAACATTGGCGTAAATAGAGTCTTTTTTCGGTTCGGGAAAGCGGTTCTTCCTTATACGCGGCTCTCTCCCAAAGGCTTGCAAACAACTGAATTTCCGAACGCAGATCTTCATTATCGATGTCTAAGGATTGTATGTATTTTCTAACCGTAATGCCGGGTTCCATAGCACCATACTTCTTCTCAAGCTTCTTCCATAGCTTAGCCGATACCGCTGTCAATTTATCCCGTTCTGTAACAGGTACAGCAGACGAACGCGCAGCAGGGGACACTCCTTTCCTCCGCAACAGCGCTAATACGGCAACAATCAGGATCGGTAATAGTACCAATACAGAAATGACTGCTGTCATAAGCTGTGTATCTGTAATCCATGCCTGGACAGAATTCGCTATCATTTGCATCATTTCAGTAAGCCGCCAAGGGGTATCCGAAGGTACTCCGGAAGATGTCTCTTGTGCGGAAACAGCATCAAACCCGGCGTTGAACCCTGGCGTAGGGTCAAAAGCAGCCCATCCCTCTCCGGGAAAATAAACTTCGACCCAGGCGTGAGCCTCTTCCTGAGTAACTCGATACGCATCTGTTGTACCGTTCATTTTCTCACCAGGAGCAAATCCCATGACATAACGGGCAGGGATACCCTGGGTCCGCAAAAGCACCACCATCGCCGTTGCAAAATGTGTGCAATAGCCTTCCTTAGCATCAAACAAAAAATGGTCGGTAAAGTCCCGTCCAGCCGGAGGAACTTTCGTTTTCAGCGTATAGGCATACTCCTGTTCTAAATAGGATTCGACAGCCATTGCCTTTTCATACCTGCCGGTAATCCCTGCCGTAATATCTTTTCCCAGATCACGCACCCGCTTCGGCAATGTTTCTGGAAGCTGCAAATAGGTTTTTGCAATCGGTTCCGGATCGGCTTGATCAGAACGGAGCTGGAGCCTCTCACGCGGGGCCTCCAACCTTGTCACTAACGTGTAACTGGAAATACCGGAGCTTGCTTTCTGGAACCTAAAACTACCGGACTCAGAATCAGCCATGATCCCGGGCTTCAGCTTCTTCCCGTCATTTCCCTGAACTCCAATAACTCTTGTAATTAGTCCCCCTGAAAAGAGAGGAAGACCCGCAGAAGGTGGAGCCGCTAAAGTAATTTTTTGAACGATTTCATTGGTTGTAGTCCCCGTCTGCTGCGACTGCATGCCGCTTAAATCATCAGCTATTTCAACGCTGGTTCCTGCCATATTTCCAGCTATCCATCGTCTTCCGTCATAATACTGAAGTGCCTCACCTCTCCAGTATGTAGGCACAGGTGTTTCCCCTGTAAAGAAAAGATCCCGGCTCAGCACCAGCGGTCCTCCCATCTCTTGAGCCAATGAATCGTACCCGGTCAGGCTTACACTTTTCGCCGGCGTATCTTTGCGAGACAACCCTGAAGCCCAATCCTGGAGCTTATCAGCTATAGCAGTAATCGTAAGGCCGGAGCCAGTTCGCGCAGGCACAAAATCTCCTCCTGCGCGTATCAGGCTTGTAAGAGCAGCTGTCAGGAGAACTACACATAGACTCCAACACAAGATGACCGCCATTAGCCGTTTCGGTCTAATTCCGAGAACTTCAGAGCCCCTCTTCACACTCTCTTCACTCTTCAGCCTGAGAAATAACATCAGGCCCTGTACGGTTAGAATGAAGCAGGTTGCCCTGAATATATCATCATACACAGGCTGTTCAAGACCCGATTCCAACGCAGCTAAATAGACAATGGTCGCCCCCCCGAACAACCACACTGTCCTGCGATATAAAGCCAGCATGTATACCGCGGACACCATAATTCCCCATCCGAGAAGCAATACGAGCACTCTCGTCTCTTCACTGATTTCACTGAACTGCCATGTACCTAAACTTAAAACCGTATTCGTATCTTGAGGCAGGACGTCTTGCACATATCTGAGAAACCATGTAAATGGATCGTTAGAACCAAACAGTCGTCCCCATAATAGCAGGACGATACAAGCATTTAACGGAAGCCAAACCCACTCCCGTATTGTAAAAAGTCCCTGCAGCAGCAAAAAAGCAGCCAGTATGAACAATGTCTCCAGCATAAGACCTTCATCGTCACTCAGTCCCTGTAAGGGGAGGAGCCATCCCGTAAGCAATCCGAATATCGGCAAGCTTATGAGCAACCTCATGGATAGTGGTCCTGGTGAAGGGCGGAATAGCATGCGTAATCCTGTGGATGCTCTGATTGATGCATTACTCGGATTAGCGGTTAAGCTGCTGATAACTTCCATCCCCCTCACCCCCTCCTCCGCTGGTTGTGATTTCGTATAAGTTTCCACTGGATATGTACAACAATCGTCCACCAGCACGGAAATACGGGTCTTCCGATACTTCCCCCATATTTCCCGGCTGTAGTATCCCTCCGTGGGCGTACTGATCAAGCGCCAGTTCAGGAGTAGGCTTTATATTCGTTTCCGGAATTGGACTAGTGCAATAGATGCTCACTTTTCTTCCCGAAGACAGTATTTGAATGGCCGATTTCATCAAAGCCGGATTTATCGTTCCCGTTACAACGTGGAGTTCGGTTGTGTGGTCCTCATCGGCCGCAGCTCTCTCCAAAATATCAACAGCCGTGCCATTTCCGGGTTGAGGCGGGACGGAGGCCAGCGGGATCAGCATATCATAGTCCTCACCCCGCGTTCTTTCAGAACGAACGGATGATCGGCCCATCCCTCCGATCCACAGGGACGGTGTTCCAAGAGTAACAGCCGAAGAGTACAGCAACCCTGCCGAAGCTGCAATAGCATCTTCAAAAGATGTATTGATCTTTGACCCCGCAGAATTCGGGTATCCGTCTTGTGACGTGATCAAAATAATACATCTGTCAATGCTCCGCCCCGGTTGAGGAAGAAAAGTCTGTAATTTACCGAGACGAGCGGAGTTTTTCCAATGAATTCGGTTTAAGGAATCACCCGGCATATAATCTCTTAACCCGTGTCCCGGAAGAGTGAATTGTGAAGGACGATGTATGCTATCAACTTCTTCATCCGATCCGAAGGAAAGATCAAGCATACCTCGCATGCTCAGCGGTCGTGGCAGAACGATCAGTCCTGTAGAGCTTACAACCGTTCTGCCTGCGCGAAACCATCCAAACAGATCTCCCCATTCGATAGTTGTATCAATAGACGGCCAATTTCCTCTCGTCAAGTCTTTGAGTGAATAGGAATAGCTGACAGAACGTCGAAACCCGGGAAACCATAGCTTGCGGACGGTAAACTCTCCGATCCGATCCGTTAGCATGATCCAGGGTAGCGGCATCCATGATTTGAGTTGAATAGTGACCGTAATCTCCGCATCCTCTCCAGCGTACAGGCAGGTAGGCGATATATCTCGCTGAACAGCAATGTGCGAAGGTCCGAACCCTTGTAGAAGCGCTCCGTTAAGAAGTATTGCAGAGCAAAGCCACCAAAGAAACTGCAATGACTGGCCGCCTAGCCAAGCGTACAGTCCCCAGCTTACTAGCCATATACACAGCGCCCTCCCCCACTCCAGTCTACGACGGTTCACATCCGGCCCCCCTTTCGACTGCGCTGCCGCGGAAGCTCAAACAACTTGATCAGCGTCTCTATCGTTTCCAGCTGGCCCAATCCCGCTGCACGTGCATCATAGGCCAAGTGAATCCGGTGGGCTAACACAGGACCGGCTACCCGCAGACAATCATCCGGAATAACGTACATACGCCCTTCCATAAAAGCTGCCGCCTGGGATGCCCGCATCCAAGCCAAAGTTCCCCGCGGGCTGATTCCAAGCCGCACACCCTTTTGCCTACGTGAAGCATCAGCCACTGCAACCAAATATTTTTTAATGCTCTCATCAACAAAAACCCGTGCCACCATCCGCTGCATAGACACCATTTCCGAGCCTGCCATTAGTGGCTTGACACTATCCAGAGGGCTCCGGTTGTATCCTCGTTCAAGCATTAACATCTCGTTCTCCATTCCTGGATAACCAAGAGACAAACGCATTAAAAATCGATCCATTTGCGCTTCCGGCAAACGACTCGTTCCTTCAAACTCATACGGGTTCTGTGTTGCTAGCAGGAAAAATGGTGAAGGAAGTGGATAGCTCTTACCGTCCACCGTGACCTTACCTTCTTCCATAGCTTCGAGCAGTGCCGATTGAGCACGTGGTGAAGCACGATTAATCTCATCCGCCAATACGATGTTTGACAGCACCGGACCGGGCCGAAATTCAAACTCACCGATGTGAGGATAATAAACCGAGGTCCCTGTAATATCACCCGGCATCAAATCATATGTAAATTGAATTCGTCCAAAATCACAGCCGAGACAAGCAGCAACAGAACGCACAAGCATGGTCTTTCCTACTCCGGGCACATCTTCAAGCAGCACATGACCTCCCGCCAGCATGGCTATAAACGTCAATCGAATCTGCTCTTCATGACCGACAATAACACCGCCAACCCGTTTGATTACTCTTTCCAACAGTTCAGGAGCCCACTCCGGATATGGAGTCTCCTCCTGATAAATAGATGAACTGAACAATGGCTTCAAACCTCCGCTTCCCGTGCATTTCCTCTTCTGCTCATACGCAGAGAGGTTAGGCGAAACTATTCTATGAATAGGTTTTCCAAGAAAGCGGAAAGATAGACTCCCTGGCGGCTCATTTCTCTTTATATCACGTAATTTTAGTCAACCAACCGAAAAAAAACGAGCCTCGACTGAGGCTCGTTTGATTTATATCTTGTTTACTGCCAATCGGCTTAGTAAGCCAGTGTGAACAGACCTTTGATGTGGGACAAGTAACGAAGGTTACTAGCTTCCTTCATCATGGTTGCAGGCAGACCTTTAAGCTGAGTTTTGTTGGCACCGATCGTTCCGATCCCGTCCTTGCGACCCAAGCTTCCCAGTGTACCAGAGAACACAGGGATGAACGAAGCAAGAGCTCCGCCTTTGGCATAAGCGTACATGTTGTAACCAGCAAGTTCGCCCATCTGCCAAGCTAGCTGTGCAGTCGGAGGATAAGGACGTCCTTCAGGACCCATAACTACCGCACTGTCACCAGCCAGGAACACATCCGGATGGGATGTGGACTGAAGGAACTCATTAACTACAGCACGGCCGCGGTTCACTTCAATACCGCAGTTCGCAACCACAGAATTTCCTTGTACGCCGCCAGTCCATACGAGTGTGCTCGTTTCGAGTGTGCTTCCGTCTTTCAGTTCAACAGTTGTACCATCCATTTTCGTGATCGGAAGACCCGTCAGGAATGTTACACCACGGTTTTGAAGACTTGTCGTTGCACGGTCAACCAGCTCGGCTGGAAAGCCTGGCAGGATCGAAGGTGCAGCCTCAACGCAGTACAGATTGATTTCTTCAGGAGAGATGCCGTATTTACGGGCAAGCTCAGTCTTCATGTCAGCATACTCACCGACAAGCTCAACACCAGTCAAGCCGCCGCCGCCAACAACGATAGTAGCGTCAGCTTTGTTTTTCGTTTTGCTATATTCTGCAATACGGCTTTCCACATGCGCACGCAGGCGGTTAGCATCATTAACAGATTTGAGGATAAAACTGTTTTCTTGAAGTCCTGGTATGCCAAAAAATGCGGTTTCACTGCCCAGAGCAACTACCAGCATGTCGTAAGTAAATTTGCTTCCGTCTTCCAGTGACACAGAACGCTCATCCGGTTTGATTTCCTTTACCGTACCGATGCGAAGATCGACGTTAGCATCACGGAGCAATTTATCCAGTGGGAGGGCAACGGCCTTCTCCGAGATGTTACCTGCAGCCAGACGATGCAGTTCTGTAATGATCTGGTGGGTCGGGAAACGGTTAACCAATGTAATTTTAGCGTCATTCACGCCGAAATGCTCCCGGGCAGAAAGTGCGCTCAGCAGTCCGCCATAGCCTCCGCCCAAGATTAATATGTGTTTAGACATGACCATCCTCCGTTCTTTAAATAATTATTGAGAATTAACGCTTTTTCTGTTGGTCGCGCTCGTTCATAACGTCCATAAAAGCCTGTGCATAGCGCAGACCTTTTTGAACTTGAGGATCTTTCAGCATCTTCATCAGACCGAATACGCTGATTGCTCCCTGATCATTCTGGTTGTGCACACGGTCTCCAGCTTCGATCGCTGCGGAAGTTACACACTTCAGTGAATCTGTTACAGGCTTCGTAAAGCCAGTCAGCGAGGCCATAGTATCTTCTGCAAGTACTGGATCGGTGGCTACCGATTTACCGAAATCATATGCTTTCGTGAAGAATGTAAGCATTTCAGTAAGCTTCGGAAGATTGTCCACGAGAGTAGTCAGCGATTCCTGAACTTCCGGCTTCATCAATTGGTCGAACACATCGAGGCGGTCCGTCATCGGAGCTCCTAGATTTTCAGCAACAGTCTCCGAAGCTTCGGATTGTTGCGGACGGGATGTTTCTGTCATTAGAATTGCCTCCTTTACTTTAAATGAGTTCCCAAGAAGAACTTGGCGGCGATTTGAACCGATTAGTTGTAATTTTAGGATAACCGGTAGCTATTATGCATCACTGTCAAAAGTGAGAACTTCCGTTATTCTCTATCGCCAAAATAAAGTAGGGGGAACAATTCCCCCTCCCTTATTAAAACACGTCCGTTGGGATTGTGATAAATATCTCTAACATCTATTAGTCTATAACTTGTGTAACATAATTACAAACATAAAATGCAACTATTTTGTCTATAAAGTTACAATTCTGTATACGTCACCGCCTGAAACGACATCCTTTACAGGATGACCGGATATTTCTAAAACATCCCGGATCGGCACCCAAACCGTATGACCGATAAATTTAACTTCTGATACAGCCGTTTTTCCGCGAGTTCCGCTGAGCGTCACTGTTCCCTTGATAGGGTCGGCCTCCCAACGAGCATCTGTCAAGGATACTTGAACCGTCCTACTCTCTGCTTTCCAAAATACACCTCCTCCGAGCCGCTCAACAGCCGACCTCAGAGGAACCATAAATTTCCCATTCTCCATACGATATTCGCCGGGAGCAAATTCAGTCGCAAGTCCGCCCATATCCACAGCCAGCGTTCTACCCTCTTTAAACAATGCCGCATTAAGTGCCACATTCTCCGCAATCCACCGGCTTCCCGGCTGTTCTTGTTTCGTCTTTACATTGCTATGAAGCTTGAACTGGACAGGCTCCATCTCCGGTGTCAGGACATCAAAGTTATAACCCTTCTCTTTATAGAAGGCGATGATACCGGGGAGCGCTTTCACCGTTTCCTCATGCCCTGCCCCATCATGCAGCAGTACGATCGCCTCATTGCCGCTTACAGGGGTTGTTGCTCCTTTAAAAATCTCATCTGCAGGTACTCCTCTACGTTTAGAATCACCGCTATCCACATTCCAATCAAATACCTGGTATCCTCCCTGCTTCAGCAGTCGGAAGTAGGTTTCGTCAAACTTGCCTGCCGTCCCGCCCGGAGCTCTTACAAGCTGTGGCCTGACTCCGGTAATGAGCCTTATAGTCTCTTCGGTTTGTTTGATCTGTCTCCAAAACTCTTGAAACTTCTGATAGAGTTTGTTGTAATCATGATTATATGTATGATTGCCGATGGCGTGGCCCTCTTCATATATTCTTGTAATCAACTCCGGACGAACAGTGGCCTGCTCTCCAAGCACAAAAAACGTAGCTTTTATTCCCGATTTTTTCAATATATTCAGCACCTCTCCAGTAAGTCCGGAAGGACCGTCATCAAAGGTAAGGTACACTGTTTTAGCAGATTGTTTCTTCTCTTTAACAGCAGCTGCAGGAGCTAATACCGGCTTCGTCGATACGGTGACAGCACCACTATATACTGTTGTTTCGGGGATGTTATGTATTTCTTCTATAAGAGGCGCCGCTTCTGCCACATCCTCAGTCAATGATATGTTTACCAAAGAATGTCCTGGCTGAAGGGAGGTCATGAGACCGGTTAAAATAAGAACTGCTGCCAGAACGAATAACATCGCGATTCGAGAGATGATTACAACGTTTTTATACATATAAACTACCTCCACCATTTCTATGAGTTCGGTTTGGCTTTCTGATAGATTATATGGAGAGCTATTCAAAAAAAGACTAGAATCTTTAATAAAGAGTTTGGTCTACAGCGGCGATGACCTTTCCCTACATAAAAAAGCGGTCCCCATGGCATGTACAGGCATGATGCGGGACCGCTTCTTATATGATTAGATTATGACTGTACAGCTTGAAGCACCTCTTCGACATGACCGGCAACCTTTACTTTGCGCCATTCCTTCACAAGCCTGCCTCTTTCATCGATTAGAAAGGTGGAGCGGACAATGCCCTCAAATTCACGTCCATACATCTTTTTTAGCTGCCATACGCCGAACAAAAGACTGACCGTGTGATCTTCATCGGATAGTATCAGAAAAGGAAGGTCATACTTTTGAATAAACTTATGATGCGATTTAAGTGGATCCGGGCTTATGCCAAGAACAACAGCCCCCGCCCGCTCAAGCTCCCCGTAGTTATCCCGGAAGCTGCATGCTTCGTTGGTACATGCGGGTGTCATATTTTTCGGATAAAAATATAAAACGACCTTCTTCCCCCGGAAATCACTCAGAGAAACGTGCTCTCCGTTCGAAGCCGGGAGGGTGAAGTCTGGAATTTCACTGCCGATCTGCACTTGAATTTGGGTCATTTTGCAAGTTCATCTCCTTCTAGGACTGGGTTTTTTACCCGTTAAATTGATTGTCTTTTCAAAAAAAATTATAATAGATTGAATGCGGATTGTTCAAATGTAATACCAAATTATTCATTCCAGCATAATCCGAAAGGAAGAACTCAATGAACAAAAGAACAAAAAAGACAATTATATGGACCGTAAGCATTATTATTGCCGGTATTCTAGGCTATGGAACTTATTATGTTTCATCCATCTACAGCGGTCTTGAAGGTCTGCAAAAAAAAGGGGAAGCCTCTCCTTTCCGGGAGCTTGAAAAGGTCGATGCTAATACACCAGAGCCTCCAAAATGGGAAGGTACAGAACCTGTTAACATTTTACTCATGGGTGTGGATGCCCGCGGTTTTGAAGAAGGCGAGATTCCGCGTTCGGACAGTATGCTCGTTGTTTCTATCGATCCAGTTCAAGAGAAAATGCATTTGTTCTCTGTCCTTAGAGATACTTATACAGACATTCCTGGGTACAGACAGAACCGCATTAATACCGCCATCACCCATGGTCCCAACACGGCTATGAAGGCTGTCGGAGATCTGCTCGGCATTCCTATTCAATATTATGTGTACACGGACTTCCGGGGCTTTATGAAGCTGGTGGATTCCGTCGACGGTGTAGATTTTTATGTGGAAAAAGACATGAAGTATTCCAGTAAGGCTGACAAGAACGAGTTCGACATCGATTTGAAGAAAGGCATGCAGCATCTTGATGGCAATAAAGCGCTGCAGTATGCGCGTTTCCGTTATGACAAGATGGGAGATTTCACCCGTACGGAACGTCAGCGCGAACTGATCAAAGCTGTAGGCAAAAAGATGCAGTCCACCACGTCCATCATGAAGATGCCGGAGATTCTGAACGCGGTCAGTCCTTATATTGACACCAATATGGACGTCAATGATATGTGGAAACTTGCTAATGTAGCATATCAGAGTAAAATGAAAGGCAGCGAACAGGTTCCTCCAATGAAACTGTTGGTTGAAGCCAATATCGGCGGTGCTGAGGTTCTAACCGTGAAAAATCCGGATACACTGAAACAGTATGTCCAAGATGTGTTGAATTCTCCAGTGTCTGAATCCGAAACAAACAACAGTGATTCAGAATCGGGTAAACAGGATAAAGAAACCACGAATAATGTCGGTTCAATCCCGGATTCCAACTGACCTTCGCAACGTAACTAACATCTTATAACAAGATCAGGACAGGCCGCGAATCGCAGCCTGTCCTGATTCATGAAGAAAGGAACTCTAAAAATGTCCAAATCTAGAAAACGTTCGGAAGCATTGTACCAAGAAGCGCTTCAACATATCGTTGGTGGCGTCAACAGCCCCTCCCGTTCTTTCAAAGCAGTGGGCGGCGGCGCACCTGTGTTTATGAAACGGGCCAAAGGCGCCCACTTTTGGGATGAAGACGGTAATCAATACATTGACTATTTGGCTGCTTACGGCCCGATCATTACCGGACATGCCCATCCACATGTAACTAAAGCGATTACGACAGCGGCCGAGAACGGTGTTCTCTATGGCACACCAACAGAGCTAGAAATTACGCTGGCCAACATGTTGAAAGAAGCCATCCCTTCCCTCGACAAGGTCCGGTTCGTTAATTCCGGCACTGAAGCCGTAATGACTACAATACGTGTTGCGCGTGCATATACGAAGCGAAACAAAATCATTAAGTTTGCCGGCTGCTACCACGGCCATTCCGATCTCGTATTAGTTGCCGCAGGTTCCGGTCCTTCCACGCTCGGCATCCCGGACAGCGCCGGTATCCCGACAAGCATTGCCCACGAGGTTATCACCGTTCCGTTCAATAACCTGGACGGTCTGCGCGAAGCGCTTGATAAGTGGGGCGAAGATGTCGCTGCCGTCATGGTTGAGCCGATCGTCGGCAATTTTGGCATGGTTATGCCGGAACCTGGGTTCCTTGAAGGACTCTGTCAGATGGCCCATGATAACGGATCACTTGTCATTTACGATGAAGTCATTACCGCTTTCCGTTTCCATTATGGTTCTGCTCAAACGTATGCAGGACTGGATAACCACGAAGCGATTCAGCCGGACTTGACTGCTCTGGGCAAAATTATCGGAGGCGGGCTGCCCATCGGTGCTTACGGCGGCCGCAAACATATCATGGAGCAAGTTGCTCCGCTTGGTCCGGCCTATCAAGCCGGAACCATGGCAGGCAATCCTGCTTCCATCTCTGCTGGTATTGCCTGTTTGGAAGTGCTGAAAGGCGAAGGTGTGTATGAAGAGATGGAACGCTTGACCATCAAGCTTACCGAGGGCTTGAAAGCATCCGCTGATCGAAATGGCATCCCGCTCACGATAAACCGGATCCGTGGCTCCTTCTCGGCACATTTCTGCGACCACCCAGTAACCAATTACGACGAAGCGCAGGATACAGACGGTGAAGCATTTGCAGCCTTCTTCCGCCACATGCTTGACCGTGGCATCAACCTGGCACCATCGAAGTATGAGGCATGGTTCCTGACCACCGCGCATACCGAAGCGGACATTGACGCTACTCTCGCAGCTGCAGAAGAATCGTTTAAGGCGATGAAGCAATAATATAACAAACTGCCAGCATAATGAGGTCAAACCAATCGCTGCTTGGCCAAATAAAACAAAGGCTGTCCCTGGTTGTTACAACCATGAGGGACAGCCTTTTTAAGTACTATAAATAAAGAATAAGACCTGAAAAATTAATGATTTACGGATTAATAAAAACGGTTCTGAGCTTTGAATTGTATTGGACGTCAAACCCGAGCCCGGATGCCAATACAGCCAGTGGAACGTAGGTCTTCTGCTCTTTGCCTACCTTGTGCAGGAAAGCCGGCGTATCGATGCTCACAGGAGTTCCATTTACCATAACTGTCTTCGAACCGATCTTGATTACGACTTCTTTATCGCCATAGGTGATCGTAGCGCTGGACGTTTTATTGCTCCACGTGCTATTCGCTCCAACGGCATTTACGATGTCCTGAATAGCCACAAAATTTTGATTGTTGACCATCATCGGTTTGTAAGGCGTCTTGAGCTCCTTACCGCTGACGATTATCCCCATAGGTTGCTCTGCCTCATATACAACAGGTTTGGTATAACCGCCCCAGATTGTTTCCGAGAAGATGCGTGCCATTACTTCATAACCATACTGGTTCGGATGGATATCTTCCTTCAAAATATGAGTCATCGTCATTTCAGACCCGACAAACTCCTTGGCTACATGCGCTACTTTAACGGTTATTCCGTTCTTACCAAAAGTTTCTGCCATTCCATCAACCAGCTTAGTAAACTGGTCTGCTGCTTCTAACAGCTTCGGATAAACAACTTTATCCGCCATTTTCGGAATCGGTTGATACTGATCTGCCAGCACGATCACTGCATCAGGGTTAATGCTGTGCAGATTATTTACCACTACTGTTACATTGTCAGTATATATCTTCAGCACTTCCTCAACACGGGCCATAAGCTCCTCCGTACTTAACGTGCCTGCCGTCTTCACCAACTCCATCATATCGTTACCGCCAATGGTCACTGTAATGACATCTGCTCCGGCAATCAGCGTTTTGGCCTGAGCAGCTTCCGAGCCAATAATGGCAACACGGGGATCCTTCAATCCGCTCTGGATATCATTTGCTGAAATCGCGCGCTCATCAAAAATGGCTTGAACATATTGATGAAGTCCCCCTGTCTTAAGGCCGTTTATACCAAGATTAACAACTTCTGTGCGGCTATGGTACAATCCCTGCTCTAGCAGACGGTCTACGAAACCGTAAGGCTTCGAGTTCATGTCCATCCCCGGTTCATAACCTACCGTAAGCGAGTCTCCCAAAGAAACGATGCGGTATGTATTATCGTTTTTCGCTAGCTGCTGCTCCTGAGCAGACGCTGGCGCTACCGCCCATGGTCCCAACAACAGCACAGCCATCAGCATGATGATGGTGACTGGAGCCAAACCCTTTTTCCAAATTTTCAGCATTATTACACCCCTTTGGCTAAAATATCCAACATGTCTATTTTACCATATCCATTTCACAATGCCGAAAAGTAGACATTAAAAAAGCAGCCCCCTGAAGAGAACTGCTTTCTCGGTGAATATCGTCTATGTGCTGCTGCCAGAATCTGACGAACCGTCATTATTACCGCCTGCCCGCTCCATATATTTGTCATACCGGTCATCCATCTCCTTGGCGATGCTGCGGTACTTACGGGTTTCCTCTACAATCGGATCCAGCGTCGTTTGAACACGAATCTCATACTTTGGTGGAATGAGGCGACGCCCCTCCTCCTCCTTGTTCTTCGATTCCATCTCACCATCCGTCAACAGTTCACTGAGCTGCCGCTCCAAATCCTGATCCGACTTATCATTCATCACTGACACTCCTTATCTGTCGTGGTAGAGGGTGCAAATCACAAATCTTAGTCTTTCCTGAAACCCGTCGCCTCTGCCTCGGATAACGTATCCAGCAAGCTTTCGTGTATAGCTCCGTTTGTGGCTACAACGTTACGGACAGATAGGTCGTAAGGCCGACCTTCGGTATCGGTTATCTTTCCGCCCGATTCCTGGATGAGAAGAGCACCGGCAGCGACATCCCAAGCATTCAATCCGAGTTCCCAGTAACCGCTTAGACGGCCTGCGGCAACATACGCCATATGAAGAGCAGCAGATCCGCCTCCACGCACATTGCGAACCTTCGGAAGAAGCGCCTGAAGTCCAGCCATGTTTTGCGGTAAATTGAAAGATGTATCCATCGGGAAGCCGGTAGCTAGCAGGCTTTGGGATAACGACGATTCCTTGGACACCAAGGTAGGATTCCCGTGGACATATGCCCCTTTCCCTTTCTCTGCAATAAACAGCTCGTCACGCGATGGATCGTATACAACACCAACGATAACTTCGCCTTTATGAGCCAGTGCAATGGATACCGAGTAAAAAGGAAAGCCATGAACATAATTAGCCGTCCCATCAATCGGATCAACAATCCATAAATAAGGTTCTTCTTTCGCAGCTTCCAGTGCTTTCATGGAAGCCTCTGCTCCCGGTTCAACACCCTCTTCACCCAAAATGGCATGATCCGGAAAGTGGGTCAAAATCAGCTTGCGGATCATCTGCTCCGCACCCTTGTCCACTTCGGTTACCAAATCTTGAGCAGAGGTTTTAGTGCTGAGCTGTTTTACGGTTCCAAGCCTGCTCTTGATCCATTCCCCTGCTTTTGCAGCACAGTTGATCGCAACGGCTGTATAACTTTTGCTGGTTACCACATAAGGTACCTTTTCTTTTCCATTCAATGCATTCACTCTACTTTCTATATGAATCTTGATTAAGAGATTTATATTATCCTATTCATCTTATACGAGGGAAGTAAGGGCATGTTTCCCGAATAATGCCTTTATTTAAAATTGCGCTTCATTTAAACAAAAGTCCGTTCCGTGCTACGCTTTTTAGAGCCTGCCAAGAACGAACTTTCGCCTGTTATACTTATGAAATAGCGGCCCTTGAATTGGAACGACTTCAAAAATATTCTATATTTAAAAAGTTACCTTAATTCCATCTCCAATGCAAGTGAACAGACTATGTCATTACAATGATAACTCGATAGATCCTTCATTAACCCAAACAAGGCGCCGTCCTTCAGTTTTGCTTCGATCATCACATCAAGATGCTGCGTGACTTCGGATATCGGTAGGACTTTTCGGGCTGGACACATGAATCTTCGGAGGCAAAATGCTCTTCAGATCTTGCGGCCGCAGAAGGCTTGTCTCTATACGCGCCACCGCTATGAATATTGTTCTTCATAGATGCACTCAGCCCCATCGCCATGGCCACATATCCGAACCTTACAATCATGCCTGATTTCCGAAAAACATTTCATAAGCCAGATCCGTTTGCACTTTGGACTCCTCGTCGGTCAGCTTGCGTACAAGCTGCAACTCGACAGAAGTCACTTCACGGCCCTGAAAGTTGATCTCCGCCACACTGGCCGTGATCAATACAATCGCAACCGCTTTGTTGTCAGGGGTATAGGCAATCACCTTTTGTCCAGTTGGAAAAACACGAAGCCCTTCCTTCAGCATTTTTCCCCGTCCGTATTCCAGAAGCTCGTAAAGCTCCTGCTCATTCTTAAACTTGCAAACGGAATTGAACTCGGTTTGAAATCCCATGTGCCAGCCTCCCTTTCCGGTATAAAAGATTAGAATCAAGGGGAGCCGTGATATGCGCGGACTCCCCTTGGTATCTTAAGCTTGATTCTCGTAAACCAATGCCTGCTTGCGGTTATGCCGCTCTATTCCCAGATCAATCATCCGGTCAAGCAGTTCGCGGTAAGATACACCAGTCTCTCTCCACAGCAGCGGATACATACTGTAAGGTGTAAAGCCTGGCATCGTATTCACTTCATTAATAAGAATAGCACTATCCGAGCGCCGAATAAAGAAGTCCGCCCGCGTAATACCATTGCCTTCAATAGCTTTGAATGCCGTAATGGCAAGTTCCCGCAGCTGATCAGCCGTATCCGGTTCCACCGGAGCAGGAATGAGCATCTCCGACTGTCCATCCGTGTATTTTGCCGCATAATCATAGTATTCACTGGAAGAGACAATTTCACCCGGTACCGAAGCCATTGGCTCGTCATTGCCAAGCACGCTGACTTCAACCTCGCGGGCGTCCACAAATTCTTCCACAATGATTTTGTTATCAAAACGCAGTGCTGTCTCAATCGCGCTTCTCAGTTCCTCAGCATCTCTCGCTTTCGAAATACCGACACTTGAGCCTAGGTTAGCCGGTTTCACAAAGCAAGGATAACCAAGTTCGTCCTCCATGCGCTGCAGCAGCTCATGACTGCTCCGCTCCCACTGGGCCCGGTTAAAATAGCAATATTTGCATTGCGGCAGGTCCACTTGTGCAAATAGCTTCTTCATGACTCCTTTATCCATGCCCGCCGCTGAAGCAAGCACACCAGTTCCGACATAAGGAATATCTGCCATCTCGAACAGTCCCTGAATCGTGCCGTCCTCACCAAAGGTGCCGTGAAGAAGTGGGAACATAATATCAACCGCTGCTTCCTCGCTACCATACAGTCTGCTGAAGACTGCATTGAGTGCAGCTTGTGTACCTTCTCCGTCCTCAAGCTTCAGCTCAGATACATTTGCGAACGGTGCAGCGAGCTTGCCGCCGATTCTCCACGTCCCCTGCTTCGTGATATAGAAAGGAATAATGTCGTATTTATCAAAATCGAAAGCGTTCATGACGGCAAAGGCCGTCGAAAGCGAAACCTCATGCTCTCCCGATTTACCGCCATACACTAATCCTACCGTTAATTTGTTCTGTCCCATGCGGAAACCTCTCTTTTTTACGAATTGTAGCATATCATGCTGTCACGCTAAAAATAATCGGGTATATGGTAAAAACGGTACACGGTATTATCGTTCCAGGCATACGAGTCACGATAATCCCAGTAGCGATGCTTGCTGCTGACCGTATGGGCGTTCACAAGCGGCATACCGCCGGCATCAAATGCCGTGACGATCGTACTGTGCTGAAATGCTCCGTCACCATCCCAATCATAGACGATGACATCCCCGAGCATCAGCTGCTCTGGCCGCTCCATCATTTCCGCTCTTAAACCGGAAGTACTGGTGTTCAAATGCCGAGCGAAGCTATTTGAAACCGCCCAGCTGTAGCTCCACCATTCCCGGCTGTTTACATAACCCTTGTACCACCATCCCGTTTCTCTTTTACCAGTATAGTGGATTGGGGCTTTGCCTGCAAAGAGGCATTGAGAGATATAATTCGTGCAATCCACAGCGAATGTCGTAAACTCCGGATTGCCCGACTCCCACCATTTATCAGCGTATGAGGCAGCCGCTTCCCGTTCATAACGGCCTGCGCGTAAATGGGTTCCCGCTGCATAAACTCCATTGTTAATCAAAGGTATGGAAGGAACGGGACCTGAATCTTCATGATGGGCATTAAATTCCTTATCAGGCTCATTCAAAGGATGTCGTTCATCTTCTAGCCGCTCCACGCCAACAATAAGCCAAGCGTCACCATCGCGTACAACCGTCAGCCGTTCCTGTCTGATGGTGTCTTCCCGATGGGTCACGCCTCTTTTTTCATAAAAGAACACCGTGTGCAAGCGGACATCCGCTACAACATCGTCCTCCGTCTCCCTAAGGATGCGGTGCAACTTCGCTCTTGTCTCGCTCTTCTGGGGAACTACTTCCCGCTCAGCGTACCAGGCCTGAATACGGAACTGCCTTTCTCCCCGCTCCATCAGATAATCGAGATCCGTCACGATTTGTTCTCTCAGGCCCGATCCGTAATCCACCCGGCTCTGGTTATATTGATCCACATAAGTATACAAAGCATTTTTCCAAGGTCGCTGTGCCTCTTTCGTTTTCACCATCTTCTTCGCCCCTTTCCGGACTTTCAATCGCCGTCATCACCCCGGGAAGATATACATAACACATTATATGAAGAAACAAGCCCTGCTATGAACCGAGCTTTTCACCCGGAAACGCCGGAAAATTGGGCATAAATAAGCTCGTTGAAATACGTCATTTACTGCAAAAAATACTTTACGTCAGAACTTGTAAACGTTATACTTAAAGTAAGTTAAATTTTGAAATTGTGTTTCACCTAATGAAACCAGTGTGGAAAAATTAATATGACTCAAGGAGGTTCATGTATGTCAGTTAAGGACCAATTTTCGATCTCCCGAACGCTTGAGGTGAGCGGGAAGAATTACCGTTATTTCAGCTTGCAGGCTCTGGAAGAGCAAGGACATGGCAGTGTATCGAAGCTTCCATTCTCCATCCGGGTACTGCTTGAAGCGGCAGTCCGCCAATTTGATGGACGTGCAATTACGGAAGAACATGTGAAGCAGCTCTCCAAATGGAATGAAGGACTGGACAACAATAAAGAAATCCCATTCATTCCGGCCCGTATCGTACTGCAGGACTTTACCGGTGTACCGGTCGTTGTAGACCTTGCAGCCATGCGTGATACGGTTAAAAAATCCGGCGGAGATCCGAAGCAGATCAACCCGCTCGTACCTGTCGATCTCGTTATCGACCACTCGGTAATGGTTGATGCTTTCGGTACCGACCAAGCTCTCGAATATAATATGAAAGTAGAATTCGAGCGTAACGAAGAGCGCTATCGCTTCCTTCGCTGGGCTCAAACTGCATTCAACAACTTCCGCGCTGTTCCTCCGGGAACGGGTATCGTTCACCAGGTTAACCTGGAGTACCTCGCATCCGTAGCAGCAACGAAGACGGTTGATGGTGAAACAGTTGTCTTCCCCGATTCCCTCGTGGGTACAGACTCCCATACGACCATGATCAACGGTCTCGGCGTTGTCGGCTGGGGTGTCGGCGGCATTGAGGCGGAAGCTGGTATGCTCGGACAACCACTTTATTTTGTAACACCTGAGGTTATCGGCTTTAAGCTGACAGGTAGTCTGGCAGAAGGCGCTACAGCAACTGACCTGGCTCTGACCGTTACTCAAATGCTCCGCAAAAAAGGCGTTGTCGGCAAATTCGTTGAATTCTATGGCCCGGGTCTGGCCAATATCAGTCTGGCTGACCGTGCCACCGTAGCGAATATGGCTCCAGAATACGGTGCTACCATCGGCTTCTTCCCGGTTGATGACGAGACACTCGCATATCTCCGGAATACGGGCCGCCCTGATGATCAGGTTGCACTCGTGGAAGCTTACTATAAAGCACAAAACATGTTCCGAACAGCTGAAACAGCTGATCCGGAATTTACAGATGTTATCGAGCTGGATCTGGCTTCGGTTGTACCAAGCTTGGCTGGACCTAAACGTCCACAGGACCGTATTGAGCTCACGAATATGAAAGACAACTTTAACGACATTATCCGTACCCCGATCGATAAAGGCGGCTACGGTCTGAGCGATGAGAAAATCGAGCAGAAAGTAACCGTTAGCCATAAAGACGGTACAACTAGTGAAATGGGAACTGGCGCGGTTGTTATTGCAGCGATCACGAGCTGTACGAACACATCCAACCCGAGCGTTATGCTGGGTGCAGGTCTCCTAGCGAAAAAAGCGGTTGAGCGCGGTCTGAAAAAACCAGGCTATGTGAAAAGCAGCTTGACCCCCGGCTCCCTTGTTGTTACAGACTACCTAGAGAAGGCAGGCCTTCTGCATTATCTGGAAGCACTCGGCTTCTACGTTGCTGGCTATGGCTGTGCAACTTGTATCGGTAACTCCGGTCCGCTTCCGGACGAAGTCAGCCAGGCTATCACAGATAATGACATGACTGTTGCGGCTGTGCTCTCCGGTAACCGTAACTTTGAAGGTCGTGTTCACGCACAGGTCAAAGCTAACTACCTCGGTTCGCCGCCGCTCGTTGTAGCTTACGCGCTGGCTGGTACGGTAAACATCGATCTGCAGAACGATCCGATCGGCTACGATCCGAACAACGAACCGGTATATTTGAAGGATATCTGGCCAACAAGTGCGGAAATCCGCGAAGCGATCGGCCAGTCCGTAAGCGCGGATGCCTTCCGCAGCAAATACGCGAACGTATTTACTGCCAACGAGCGCTGGAACGCGATTTCGGTACCAGAAGGCGAGCTATATGAGTGGGATAACCAATCCACCTACATTCAGAATCCTCCGTTCTTCGAAAATCTTGGAAACGGCCTGAACGATATTCAAGATATCCGCGAAGCTCGTGTACTTGCTTTGCTGAGTGATTCTGTAACAACGGATCATATCTCTCCTGCCGGTAACATTGCAGTGAACAGCCCAGCAGGCGTTTACCTGAATGAACACGGTGTTGCACGTAAAGACTTCAACTCCTACGGTTCCCGCCGTGGTAATCACGAAGTCATGATGCGCGGTACCTTCGCTAACATCCGGATCCGGAACCAGGTTGCTCCGGGTACAGAAGGCGGCGTGACGACTTACCTGCCAACCGACGAAGTGATGTCCATCTACGACGCTTCGATGAACTACCAAGCTGGTGGTCAGAATCTGATCGTTATTGCAGGTAAAGAGTATGGTACAGGCAGCTCCCGCGACTGGGCGGCAAAAGGTACCTACCTGCTCGGCGTCAAAGCTGTACTGGCGGAAAGCTTCGAGCGGATTCACCGTTCCAACCTTGTAGGCATGGGTGTTCTGCCACTTCAGTTCCAGGAAGGCCATGGATGGCAGAATCTTGGGCTAAACGGACGTGAGACATTTGATGTTCTCGGCCTGGACAACAACGTGAAACCAGGTCAAGAGCTGACCGTTGTCGCCACCCGCGAAGACGGCACTTCTTTCGAGATCCCTGTCATTGCTCGTCTGGACAGCATGGTCGATGTGGACTACTACCATAACGGTGGTATCCTGCAAACAGTGCTTCGCCAGATGATCGCAAATAACCAGAAATAACACACATGACCGGCGCTTTAGCCTTAGTAAAAAATCCCCATCTTCTTTTCAGGAAGGTGGGGATCTTTGTATTTATTAAGACTTTTCTCCCCTTTTTGGTAAAAAACGTTTCATAACTCATCGCAGGTGGTTAAAATGTAAAAAATCATTTATTTAAATCCGGTATATCTATACAAATCCCGGCATTAGGAGGATTGTCACATGCTGACTATACATACAATGACACCATTCCATAACCAGTATCCGCGGCCGCAAACCGTTAATATCATCAAGAGGGAACAGGCTGGAGAGAAGCGCATTACCTTTCATGAAATTCTGAAGCAGAAAATGAAAGAGAAAACAACGAAACGTTAATATGTACCGTTAACCGTATCTGTCATACCGGTCACCGCCCCACGATCACTCTCCAGTTGGAATTGCATGTTGCCGTTATCGTCCCCTGCTTCACAATATAGTCGGTTACGAGATCAGACATATCAATTTGAATCTCCCCTATGACCGGCTTCCCATTGTACATGTCGTAATCCCCACCTCCTCCGGCACGGTAATTGTTCATGACAACATCAAGTTCCATCTCTTCCGTGAGCGCTGCCCCGCCCCGGCTTAGCTTGACTACTCGCCGGCCGATCGGCCTGGCGACGTCCAATTCATATTCGATGCCTTCCCACATATCGTAATTGTAATGCTGCGCCTTCGGCTCCAAGTAAGCCGGATTCACACCCAGTCCTCCGCCTGAATCAAGCATGAAGTAAGCGGCGGTCTGTTCCAGCGCCGCCCGGATATCCCGGCCGGTTAGTCTCAATACAGTCAGCGTATTCGGATACATGAAGTTCGTTAAGACATCCCTCATCGTGATCACGGGTCCGAACCCCGCCGACTCGTTATTCAGCAGAGCCGTATTCGATACCTCCACCCCCGCCGCATCCATTTGCACCTTGTTTACAAACTCAATAAAAGGGTGATCGGCAGATCGGCAGGCCAGCGGGTCGGATATCGTCAGATCGCCGATCACATGACCTATCGGCCGATCAAGCCAGGCCTGCGTCTCCGTCTCGATCTCACGTGTCAGCTCTAATACCGTGTCATCCGCCTCCACCATCTCATCAGGAATAAGCAGTTCCGCCCTCTTCTCCTGTATTCTCCATCCACCCTCAGCCTTGCTGGAAAAATCAACTGTGATCCTGCCAAGCGCTTGTCCGTTGCAACCCGGCTGCACGATAGTAACTCCCCCTGCCTGACCAGCTAGAAGCCGATGCTGGTGTCCAGTGATCAGCACATCAATGCCGTCAACTTCCGTGCACATCGCGTATGCCTGATTCTCACTGGTCAATCTCTCCGCCGGGTCGCCGGTAAGCAATTCGCGTTCAAATCCGCCGTGGTAAGCGACCACCAGCAGGTCCGGCTGTTCTTCTTGCCGAATGCGGGGGACCCAGGCCCTGACCGTTTCCAGGGCATCTCTAAAATGCAGGCCCTGAATATGTGCCGGATTCTCCCAGTGAGGGATATAATGCGTTGTCACGCCCAGAATCGCTACTTTAACTGCGTTTCCTACAACTTTTACAATATACGGTTTACCAAAAGCGGGCTCACCCGTCTCCGAATCTACAATTCCTGCTGACAGCCAAGGAAAATCCGATTCGACGATCACCCGCTTCAGCAAGTCCATTCCATAGTTAAATTCATGATTCCCCGGCACGGCAGCATTATAATGCAGCTCATTAAGCACGGTTACCGCAGGATGTACACCGTCCCTATGTTTCAATGCGTAAGCAGTAAGCGGAGTCCCTTGAATCAAATCTCCATTGTCCACTAGCAGCAGATCCGGCGCCCGTAGCCGTTCTGCGCGAATCATCGTTGCTATTTTGGCTAGACCGAGGTTCCGCTCCTCGCGAGTCCGGTAATCCGTCGGATATATATGCCCATGAATATCGCTTGTAACCAGTATTTCGCACGTAATCTGATGCTTATTCTCCATATTTGCACTCCCTTATTCCTAGTTTAGATCAGCCTTCTTAAGAGTTATTTACCGGACTCTTAAAGTTTAGCAAGTAAAATCAAGTTTTATATTAAAATTACATACTTTTACAAAAAATTATCATTCGGATAACAGCAGCTTAATAAACTGTTTTTATAGTTATATGAGTAATGAAAAATAGAATGTGTGGAGGTCATATCGTTTGAGAAAAATCGCAAAGTTCGTTATGCCCCTGTTCCTATCCATCGCAGTCATAAGCGGTTGCGGGACTAACTCCCCGGCCAGCAGCACCACTAAAGAAGCGGCCACTAATAATGCGGCAAACTCCGCTCAAGACAAACCGCAAGATAACGCCTCGAATAACGCAGCAACAACGGATACCGGTTACGTTCCAGAAAAGCTCACCGTACAGTTTGTCCCTTCCCAAAATGCGGATACACTTGAAGCCAAGGCCAAACCACTTGAGAAACTGTTATCCGACCGGCTTGGCATACCGGTAAAAGTGAGCGTCTCGACCGACTATAACACGATTATCGAAGCGATGGCTTCCAAAAAAATCGATGTCGGCTTCCTTCCTCCAACCGCTTACGTCCTTGCTAAAGAAAAAGGCGCCGCAGAAGTAATCCTTCAAGCCCAGCGCTATGGAGTAAAAGATGAGACAGGTGAGCCAACAGATGGGCTGGTCGACTTCTACAAAGCGATGATCATCGTAAAGAAAGACTCCGAAATCAAGACCGTTGCCGATCTGAAGGGCAGAAAAATCGCCTACCAGAACGTGACCTCATCCGCAGGTTATGTATGGCCTGCCGGTAAGCTGATCGAGGCCGGACTGGACCCGTTGAAAGACGTAGAAGCCATCACCGTAAAAGGCCATGACCAAGGCGTTCTCGCTGTATTGAACGGCGATGTAGATGCAGCCGCGATTTTCCAGGATGCACGGAATATCGTGAAGAACGACTATCCGAACGTTTTTGAGGATACTCGCGTCCTGACTTATACCGAGAAAATTCCAAATGATACCGTTACCGTTCGCTCCGATATGAGCCCAGAATGGATCGAGAAGCTCCAAAACGCCTTCATTGAGATCGGCAAGGACACCGAAGGCCACGCCATTATTGCCGATATTTATACGCACGAGGGCTATGTGAAATCGGAGGACAGCATCTTCGAAATCGTCCGTGAATATGGCGAGAAGGTCAAGACCGAATAGTCTGACGAACCCGGCCCCTCATCGCATTGAGGAATCGAGGTTGATGATGGGTATTTTTGAAGAGCCAGTCAGAGTGCTATCTGCACTGTGGCTGGCTATGCTATTTTTTACGATAACCCATAAAGGAATGGTGTTTACGTGATAGAGATGCGCAATGTATCCAAGGTATATCCCAATGGAACAAAGGGGCTGAACCAGATCAATCTGACGATAGACAAAGGGGAATTTGTAGCCATTGTCGGACTGTCGGGTGCTGGCAAGTCAACTTTGCTGCGCTCCATGAACCGCCTTCATGACATAACCGAAGGCGACATCCTCATTGACGGAAAGTCCATAACGAAAGCATCCGGCAAACCGCTGCGGAGGATTCGCCGGGATATCGGCATGATCTTCCAGAGCTTCAACCTGGTCAAGCGCACCACCGTACTTCGCAATGTACTCGCGGGCCGCGTCGGTTATCACTCCACCCTACGTACGGTGCTTGGACTGTTTCCGAAGAAGGATATCGACTTGGCCTTTCAGGCGCTGGACCGCGTCAATATCGTTGAGAAGGCCTATTCGCGAGCTGACGAGCTCTCCGGCGGACAGCAGCAGCGTGTAGCGATCGCCCGCGTTCTGGCCCAGGAAGCCAAATACATCTTAGCCGATGAACCCGTAGCTTCTTTGGACCCCCTAACCACAACGCAGGTCATGGATGACTTGAAACGGATCAATCTGGAGTTCGACATTACGACGATCGTGAATTTGCACTTTGTTGATTTAGCCCGTCAATACGCCACGCGGATTATCGGCCTTCGGGCAGGGGAGGTTGTATTCGACGGCCCCGTATCGGAAGCGACGGATGAGCGTTTTGCGGAAATTTACGGACGCCCGCTGAAGCAGGACGAATTGCTAGGGGAACCCATTCTATGAATATCAAGATGGAATCGGAACGCCCTCAAGCCCCAAGCAAGCTGAAGCATTATTTGACCGCGGCTGTCATTCTTCTGCTGCTATGGGGAAGTGCCGTTCAGACGGACGCCACAATTAAGGAACTTGTCGAGGGAGTACCCAATATGCTGGATCTCCTTAAGGAAATGTTTCCGCCGAAGTGGAGTTACTTCGACAATATCCTGGACGCCATGCTGGAGACGATCCGCATGGCGTTAGTGGGCACAACACTCGGCGCGATTGCAGCCGTTCCGGTCGCCCTGCTGTGCGCAAGCAATTTGACAAAGAGCAAATGGGTTCATCACCCGGTTCGCCTTATATTAAATCTCATCCGGACGATCCCGGATTTGCTCTTGGCCGCGATATTTGTGGCGATTTTCGGGCTTGGGCCTTTACCCGGCATATTCGCTCTATCTGTGTTCTCGTTAGGCCTGATCGCCAAGCTCACATATGAAGCGCTGGAGACCATTGACCGCGGACCTCTGGAAGCGATGACCTCTGCCGGTGCCAACTCCGTGCAGCGTGTCGTTTACGGCGTTATTCCGCAAATTCAGGCTCACTTCATCTCGTTCGTCCTCTACACATTCGAAATCAACGTTCGGGCGGCCGCGATTCTCGGCCTAGTCGGCGCCGGGGGCATCGGCCATTATTATGAAGTCACATTAGGGTTTTTGGAATACGACAAGACGTGCATGATTATTATTTTCACACTAGCTGTCGTTCTGATCATCGATTATATAAGCACGAAGATGCGGGAGAAATTGTTATGACGAAATCTTGGAATGAAATTGTACTGAAACCGAAAAAAAACCGTTATCGATGGCTTATCTATGTACTGCTTGTTGCAATTTACATTTGGGCCTTTGCCGGCATCCCGTATACGGGAATCAAAGAAACAGCAGGTCAAATTACAGCAGCGATTATGTCCGGCATCTTCTCGCCTGACTGGGATTACGTTTACTTGCCTGATGGCGAGGACTTGCTCCGAGGACTGCTGGACACACTGGCGATTTCTATCTTAGGCACCATCATTTCCACAGTGCTCTGTATTCCGTTTGCCTTTTGGGCCGCAGTCAATATGAGCCGGTCAAAGTGGGTGTCCGGATCGGGTAAGCTGGTTCTAAGCTTTATTCGAACCTTCCCGGAAATCATCATGGCAATTCTGTTCATCAAGGCGGTGGGACCCGGATCCTTTGCAGGCGTGTTAGCCCTCGGACTACATTCCGTCGGGATGCTCGGAAAGCTGTTTTCCGACGAGGTGGAGAACATGGATAAGGGTCCCACGGAGGCGCTGATCGCCTCGGGAGCAAGCCGTCTGCAAATCCTGTGGTTTGCCGTCATCCCCCAAGTCCTGCCTGGTTTTTTGTCGTACACGTTATACCGGTTCGAGATTAATCTGCGCTCCGCAACGATTCTCGGCGTTATCGGCGCAGGGGGCATCGGAACTCCGTTGATCTTCGCCTTGAGCTCCCGCAACTGGGACCGCGTCGGAATCATTTTGCTCGGAATTATCATTATGATTACGGTGATTGATATGATTTCGGGAGCAATTCGGAGGAAGCTGGTTTAGTTTAGTCAGACCTTGGAAGCAATGAATAAGTTAAGGTGAATCCTCCATAACAAAACAACCGGACATCCAATTACGGAAGTCCGGTTGTTTTGTTTCCTGAATCATCAAATCATCAGGCCCATTTCTCTTGCCGCTTCCTTGAGCACCGGGGCATATTCACGTAGCGTCTCTGCGGACAGACGGTTAACTGGCCCTGACATCGACAGCGCCGCTGCAATTTTACCGCTCCGGTCTATGATCGGAACGGATACAGCTGCTGCGCCAGGCTCGCGTTCCTCAATACTTATCGCATAACCCTTCTCCACAATTTCAACCAATTGCCGGCGGTACTGCTCCTTGTCTACCACATCAGGCCAATTCGGCAAGTTGAGCAGCTCTTCTTGGTCCGAAGGGGACGCATAGGCCACCAGCACCTTGCTGGATGCTCCTACCGACAGAGGCAAGCGTGTACCCACCTGGGCAACCCGGCGTATCGCCTGATTGCTTTGTACGGCCTGTATGCGGATACGTTCCGCACCATCCCGAAGATACAGGCTTACTGTTTCCCCCAGCTGGTCGCGAAGCGATTCCATGGCAGGCAGCAGCAATACCGCCGGATCGTCACTATGCGATAAATGCGTTGACAGCTCCCATATTTTCATCCCTAGCCGGTATTTGTCCGTTCGGCTATCCCGAACGACAAATCCTTTTTCCTCCAGAGTGGTCATCAGTCGATGTACCGTACTTTTATGCAGTCCAATGAGAGAGGAAATTTCCGTCAAAGCCAATTCATGATTCTTTGTAAAACACATTAATATATCAAGCGCCCGTTCAACGGCACGCACCGTTAATTTGCGGTCTTCCATACCCGGTTTCCTCCTCTCGTGTTTCATCACATGAAACCTGGTTACAAGAATTATATGAAAAAATAGACGGGAAGTAAACTGAAATTCCTCATTTTACATTTGTCTAACAATCTCCTAATTTACATTGACTTTGATCTCATCCCGGCATACGATAATTATAATTTTTAAATTTTCACTTTAATGAAAGAATTCATGGTAAGGAGGGGCCAATCATGAGCATGGTCACTGGTAATAACGCCCCACTCTCTCAAATGAACGATACGCCGATCGGTCTTTCTACCCGTATGATCCGGTTTAAACATATTTTGCTTGCTCTCATTCTGTCAGTCGTGTTCTTTCTCATATTTTGTTTCATAGCTCTGCATGCCTATATCGCCTGGGTTTTGTCGAATCCTACCGTAGCCCCGCTCTACTCTAACCCGAAACTTGCAAAGGATATGGAATATGAGAATGTGCTCTTCCCTTCGATCGATGGGAAAAAGAATATGAGCGGCTGGTACATTCCTACGGAAAACTCCTCGCGGACGATCGTATTTAGTCATGGTTACGGAGCCAATCGTGAGGAATCGTGGATTCCGATGTACGACCTTGCCCACTACGCGCACAATCTGAACTTTAATGTACTCATGTTCGATTATGGCTTTGCATCCCAGACCAGCAAAGAGGTTGCTACTGGAGGTAAAGAAGAGAAACGGCAGCTTCTTGGTGCCATTCAACTGGCCAAGCAGCGTGGTGCGAAGCAAATCATCGTCTGGGGTTTCTCCATGGGAGCAGGAACGGCTTTACAGGCTGGTTTGGAAACCAAGGATGTCGATGCAATGATACTCGACAGCACTTTTTTGCTGGAACCGGACACCCTGTATCACAACATTAAAAACCAGATTGATCTGCCTCGCCATCCTTCGCTCGAAATATTAGAGCTGTTGTTTCCTGTCTTGAACGGCACGAGCCTCGACCAAATTCCTTACACGGAAGTTAAAAAGAACGACTATCCGTTCCCGACGCTATTCATACACGGTACAAAAGACGACAAAGCGCCTTATCCGATCGCGGAAAAAATTGCGGCCAACCAGACCCATCCCGATTCCGACTCGTGGATTGTCGAGGGTTCACGTCATGAACTCATATTCCGGGAATATCCGCGCGAGTATTTACGCCGAGTGTCCACATTTCTCGGAAAGCTGAAATCTCCCGACGGACCTATGCCTGAATAATATACCAGTACAGCTTAAACTTAATATGATCTACTCCAAAGTCCGCCTCTTGGTATCAGATGCGGACTTTTTTTGTGCAATTCAACTTCATAATACAGGCTGGTGTACGAATATAGTTTCATAGTGAATGAATGTGACAGGAGGAATAGTTCATGCTGTTTATTTACGGAGCGATGCTCCCGGCAAGGATTTTGGAGGAAATCCGCTTCTGGAAACGTCAGGAGATGGAACATACGGAAGTCATTAAAGCGATTGTCCCCGGTCTGGAGGCTCCATATGTCAAACTGCTGGACGATTGGGCTGTTGTATTCGGAGAAACGGAAAAGGCGGCGGATCAGCTGCTCCGCGAAGTCCTTTCTTCCCCTGGCCCGCTGTCACCACAACTTATCGCCCAGATCGAACTGCTGCTGCGGGTCTCCATCGAACAATCGAAGGAATTCATACGCCATCTGCATATGATGAAGAGCAACAGTGCTGCCGTAAGGCAAGTCCCTCTTGCCGATACGGTATTGCTTCACATTATCCGGGAGTCGGAATATTTCATTGAGGTTCTGGAGGAGCTTAACCAACCTGGGACACTGAAACGCCTGATCGATCATCCTGATCTGATCCCGGGTGCTTCAAAGGACCCAGTAGTCACACCATTTCGGGTCGAACAAGTTGAAGCCGCCATCCAAAGCGTCTCCTCCCCCCCCTCCCAGCAGCCTGTCCCTATCGGAGGTCACCGCCTTCCTCCACTTCCTTATCCGTATAATGCGCTGGAACCATACATTGATGAGAAGACCATGCGCATCCACCATGACAAACATCATCAAAGCTATGTTGACGGTCTTAACAAGGCAGAGACCAAGCTGGAGGAGGCTCGCAAAACTGGAAATTTCGATCTGATCAAGCATTGGGAGCGTGAACTTGCATTTAACGGCGCCGGCCATTATCTTCACACCTTATTCTGGACCATTATGAACCCGAAGGGTGGCGGAGCTCCTCAGGGAGAACTTGCGCAACAGATCAAAAAAGACTTTGGAAGCTACGAGCGATTCAAGAAGCAGTTTACGGAAGCAGCGGACAAGGTCGAGGGAGGCGGTTGGGCGATCCTGGTCTGGAGTCCCCGCAGTCACCGTCTGGAAATACTGCAGGCCGAAAAACATCAAAACCTGTCCCAGTGGGATGTCGTCCCTATCCTTGCCCTCGATGTATGGGAGCACGCCTATTATCTCAAGCACCAAAACCTTCGCGCGGATTACATCAAAGACTGGTGGAACGTCGTATATTGGCCGGAGGCAGCAGAGCGCTTCGAGCAGGCGAAGAAACTCAAGTGGCAGCCTTTCTAATCAAAACCTCTCTATCACTTTCTTATATTTCAAGTAGAAACGGCTATGCCGTCCTTTAAAGACGGCGGAAGTTTCTGCGAGAAATATAAGTCAAGTATAAGTCCAAACTTATACTTTCTTATATTTCAACAAAAAGGCTCCGCCGAAAAACCGGCGGAGCCTTCTCTATATCATTCATCCTAAGATAAGTCTTAGTTCTTAATCAGCGACATAAATTCGGCGCGCTGTGCCGAATCGCTTTGGAATGTTCCCCGTACCGCCGAAGTAATCGTCTTGCTGCCGGGTTTCTTAACGCCGCGAGCACACATGCACAGATGCTCACCTTCTACTACGACCATAACACCTTGTGGCTGAAGCACCTCAACCATAATGTTCGCAATCTGGGAAGTGATGCGCTCTTGTACTTGTAGTCGGCGCGTAACCGCCTCTACCAGGCGTGCAAGCTTGCTTAAGCCTGCAATCTTGCCGCTAGGAACATAACCGATGTGCACTTTACCGAAAAACGGTGCCATATGGTGCTCGCATTGGCTGTAGTACACGATGTCCTTCACAATAACCAATTCCTCATGCTGCTCGTCAAACGTGACGCCCAGCACGTCGCGGGGATCAATCTCGTAACCGGCAAAAATCTCCTCGTACATCCGTGTCACGCGGGCTGGTGTCTCCAGCAACCCCTCTCGCTCGGTATCTTCACCGATCAACTTAAGAATTTGCTCAACATGGTATTCAATCTGTTCACGATGTTCCCCAACTTTGTTGTTAACATAATCTTTTACGCCCGCCACGGTATATCCCCCTTTCCGTTAAAAAACAAACGATTATACTCTTCATTCTTTATTTACGTTTACGTCCTTGGCCTTTGCCCGGCGCAGGCTGGTTTTTCATCATTTGCTGCGCTTTCTGCATTTGTTTGCCGTTCAGATTGTACCCCATCTGTTTAGCCATCTTTTGCAGCATTTGCGGATCATTTTGCATTTTCTCCAACTGCTTGCGGAGATAAAACACACCGATAAAAAATCCGCCGACCAGACCCACGATTAATGTAATAATCGGAATAACAATGTTCATGAATTGACCACCTTTTGCTCATACTAATATTTACCATTATATGGCGCATATACGAACCTATCATAGCATGTCCTTTTCAGGACAGCAAATGAAAAAAACGCGGGTCTAAGGTCGTTTGCTGCCTGATTTCTAAAGGCCTTTACGATCCGGAAGATATCCTTCCAGCGTAAGCAAGGAACGTTTGATTTCCAGCCCTCCGCCGTAACCCACAAGCGCACCATCCATTCCAATTACACGATGGCAAGGAACGATAATGGGAACCGGATTTTTGTTATTCGCACCTCCGACAGCACGAACAGCTTTTGGACGTTCTATGGCGTCAGCGATATCTTTGTATGAACAGATTTCACCGTAAGGAATTTCCTTAAGGGCTTCCCATACCTGCAGTTGGAACTGCGTTCCTCGCATATCAAGAGGTATCGTAAACTCCTTCAATGTCCCTTCAAAATACTGCTTCATCTGGGATGTAACGTCAGCCAGACGCTCCTCATTGCGCTCATATCCAGCACCACCAGCCCAAGTCCGCGACCACTGCTGCAACACAGCCTCTTTGACGGTAAATGTACCAAACTCAATCAAACACAACCCCAGATCAGACGATACAACCGTCAATGTTCCAATCGGCGTGTGTACCTCATTGTAATACAAAACATTACTTTCAACAGTCGGTGCAGCCATAGGCTCTACTCCCTTCGATGCAGTGTTGACCGAAGAGGTGCCTGGTGACTGCACATCCTGTCCTACTTCTTCCGATTTATGAGAAGAATGTTGGTTGCCTTCTTGTTTCTCTGTCTCCGCTGCTACCTTAGTCTCCGGCTGCAATTTGCTCAAGGCTTGTGTCAGCATGCTACGTACTTTATGATCCTGTTCCGATTTCATGCCTTTTTCTAAGTTGTTCAAAGCTTCTTCGCCTCCAATGCGGCCCAGAGCCCATGCGGCAGTTCCCCGCAGCTCCGGACGCGGATCTTTCAGCAGCACCTCGCTGAGCTTCGGTACTGCCGAAGCGTCTTTAAAGTTACCAAGGGCGATCACGGCATTGCGCTGAATTGGCTTCCTCCCGCGCCATGCTGCCGAAGTATCGCCGAATGTTTCCTTAAATTCGCGGTTGCTCATATCAAGGATTGGGAGAAGAAGCGGCTTCGCCTTCTCGGGATCAGGCTGCAATTCCTCGTGGTGTGTCCAGTTCAAACCTTTGTTCTTTGGACAGACAATTTGACAGGTATCACATCCATACAGCCTGTTACCGATTTTGCGCATCACTTCTTCATCCAGAAATCCTTTAGTTTGAGTAAGAAAAGATACGCATCGCTGCGCGTTAAGCTGCCCCGGTCCCACGAGGGCACCTGTAGGGCAAGCATCAATACATTTAGTGCATTCTCCACAGTCTTCCGTCACCGGTGAGTCCGGCGGAAAAGGAATGCTGGTCACCATTTCACCAAGATAAATCCAAGAACCGTATTTCGGAGAAATAATAGCACAGTTTTTAGCGCTGAAGCCGATCCCGGCTCGTTGCGAAACTGCTCTGTCAACCAAAGCTCCGGTATCAACCATGCTCTCAAGGACCGCATCCGGAACGCGTTCACGGATGAATGCCTCAAGCTTCGCCATCGCTTCCCGCAGCACATGGTGATAATCCCTACCCCAAGCCGAGCGGGCCATAATCCCCCGATATTTGCCGGGCTCTGATTTGGGCGGATTGCTCATTTTGGACGGATAGGCTACAGCTATTGCAATGATCGAAGCCGGAGTCGTTCCCGGTAGTGAGGGAGTTACCCTTTTATCAAGATCAGGCTCTTCGAACCCGGATTCATACCCTTTATCCCGGTGATTTTGCAAAATCGATTTCAGTGATACAAACGGGTCTGCCGTAGCAAACCCTATATCATCAATACCCATGCTGGGCGCAGCCTGCTTCAGCTCTTCTTTCAGTTCCTCCCAAACGGAAGACGAAGGAGCGTAGGCTCCAAGTCGTGAAGTCATCTCCAGCGCCTCCTTTCTTGTTTGAGCTTTTACAGTCCCTTTATTTTGGACAACGGCCAAAGAATAAACTCCGCTCGCCCTACGATGTCCGATTCCTTTACACTACCGAATTCGCGGCTGTCCTTACTCTTTCGAAGATGGCGATTATCGCCCATAACAAAATAACGGCCTTCCTCTATGGTAACCGGACCGAAATCAGGATCTTCGATCGGAACGTCTGTATAAGGTTCCTCTTGCGCCTCACCATTTACATAAAGGATGTGTCCCTTGACCTCGACCGTGTCACCCGGAAGGCCAACAACCCTTTTTACAAGAAATTCCTTTCTGTCCGGACCGGTGCTTGGATCCTTCAGCACAATCACGTCACCGTGGTTTGGATAAGCAAAGCGGTATACCAATTTATTGATAAACAGCCGCTCGGACGCTTCCAGTGTTGGCTGCATCGATTCTCCTTTAACCATAGACAGATTAAAGACAAACATATTCAGTAGAACCATGATACAAAATGCAATGGCAATCGTCTTAACCCAATCCCACAGCTCAGCAGCCCAGCTGTTCTTCTCGGCCGGTTTCCCTTGGGAATTCGATGCATCTCCATTCTCGCTCGAACCCGGTGGAATTACTTGTCCCATGCTACACCTTCTTTACTATCAAGTTAGCCTCCAACTTGGAGACCGCTATATAAATTGGTACATTAATAGAAAAGCATATCTCTCTCCCATTTGCAACGGTTGATAGATATGCTTCATATAGAAATAAATGTCGTTTCCCGCCTTTACGCATCCATGTGGACACATGTCGTGAAACCAGTTTAATCCGATCTGACCATTACGGCTGACCTACAATGCTCAGCTTCTGGAAGGCTGTCAGGATTTTATTTGCGCCGTATCCCATCGCTTCATACAACGGCATTGCAGCTGCATTATGTTCATCACCGGCAACGAGAATCCGGCTGACCTTACGGGATTGGAACCGCTGTTCCATAGCCTCGACAAGGGCCTTTCCAATTCCCTGTCTACGGTAATCCGGATGAATGGCAATGCGGTAATAACACCCACTATTGCGTTCGATGGTCCCAATCAAGGCACCAACAATTTCGCCATCTTCTTCTGCTACCATAATGAGGTCTGAATCCCAGGCAAGCTGTCTGGAAAAAGGTTCCATCGTATTTTCGTAGCATTCTTCCGACAAAGCAATCTGTAAAAGCTCCGTTACTTGGTTACAGTCACTCAACTGAAAGGAACGAACATGCATCTCAAAATCTCCCTTTTCGTTAGCATGATGCGGTTTACGCGGCTTACAATTAAGTATTCCGTTGATGCAAACCTAACATTAATAATTACTACAAAAAATGCGAAAATCCTGCGTTCTTGTCCATTAAACCACATATTACTCCAGAATTCACGAGTTTTCTTTTGAAAACGCTTTATATGAAGCGTTTACATTTTAATCGCTGGCTAAATTTCTATCTTTGTCCTTCAAATCAAAAAAATGGACTCGTTTCCCGGACTCACTTTATAACAAAAACAGCACCCTTCCGGCTATATGCCGCGAAGAGCGCTGCTCCTTAACTCCTTAAGATAGAATCTCCTTTTACTGCAGGACCACTGAATCGCCGGCCTTCAGTCCTGATAAGACTTCTGTTTTGTCCGGCGTTACCATACCGATCTTAATATCCTGCCGCTCAATTTGACCATTTCCCTTGTCCACCATAACGTACGATTCACCGCCTTCAGTCAGGACAGCGAGCTTCGGAACGACAATGGCTTTATCCTTCTGTTGGGTTACAATCTCGCCGTTAAGCGTCAATCCACCGATTAAGCGGTCATTTTTAGGCAGCGAGATGATAACCTTAAACTGTGGTGTCTGGGAAGTTTGCTTCTCCTGGGTGACCGCCTCAGCGAATTTTGCCACTTCCACCACTTTTCCCTTTAGTCGCAGGTCCTTAATGGAAGGCAGCTTCACCTCGACAGCCATGCCTGGTTTAATGCTGAATACATCATTTTCATCTACATACGCCACAAAGTGCAGAGAGCTTAAATCGACTATTTTGCCAATATATTGATTCGCTGTCACTGATTGCGGCTGCTGCTTTTGCGTGCTGTCGAACAGAAAAATCCCGGAATCCGGTGATCTGTACGTAGACTGATTCAACTTGTCGTGCAAGTCATCCATCGCCTGACGTTCAATAATGTCGTTTACTTCATCCAGCTGACTGCTCAGCTGCGCATTGTCCTGCTCGGATGACGCCTTAAGTTGCTCGGCTAACACCTTAAGTCGTTCGGCTTCCGTAGCTCCAAGTGGGGCATTGTCCAAATCCTGATCCAACATGAACTCCTTTAGTTCCTGCTCCTGCTTCTTCTTCTCCTGCTCCTGCTTCTGCTTCTCCTGCTCCAACTTCCGCTTCTTCTGCTCTGCTTCCTTCTGTTGAAGCTGCTGACGCAGCACTTTTTGCTCCAGGTTAAAGAGAATGTCCCCTTTCTTGATCTGTTGGCCGTTCACTACTTTCCAGGATGACACCTTCGCTTCAAAAGGTGTGTATACATTCGTTTCCCGTCCATACTCGGACCTGCCCTTGACCTGAACAGTCGACATGATGGTTTCCTCGGTTACAGGAAATGAAATGACCTGCGGCGCTTCCATCACGGGATCGACAGGTGCTGCCGGCTTCATCTTTCCATATCCCCAATAGCCCACGAAGGCCAGGACAGCGACAAGCACCGTCCATTTTATGATCTTCTTCATGCTCCTTAGCTCCCTTTCCGATGCTAATTCATAATCCTAATCCCGCTTAATCGCGAGCAATGCATTGGTTCTTGCGGCGCTGATCGCCGGATAAATACCCGACATGACCCCTGTCATCACAGCGAATGCAATTCCAATGGGCAGCGTGTCCAGTGTAACTACAACCTGCAGCCCCGACATGCCTGCAGAAGCTGTAATGAATGAATTCAGCCCGGTGACAATCAAATTAGCGAATACGATACCAAGCAGACCGCCTAAAAACCCAAGCAAACTGGCTTCAACAATGAACATGTTGCGGATCTGCGGCATATTGGCCCCGAGCACTTTCATAATGCCGATTTGCCGCCGTCGCTGATGCGTAGACATCGTCATGGCAACAATAATAGATATGGAGGCCAATAACAGAATGAATACACCAACGCCAAGTGCGATCGCCTTAAATGTGTTCATTTGAGAGGCAATCTGATCGCGCATCATCAAATTGTCACTTGCGTTGAGCGCAAGTTTTTGAATCAATTCTTCCAGCGGCTTAATGTTAGCGGGATCATCCACTTTAATCGTAAGGGAATCGTACACCCGCTGTTTCGGAGCCGTGCCTCCCTGTGGACTAAGGCTGTCGCTAAGCCATTCCGCGGTTTCAAAAGATACATATGCCTGACGATCATAACTAGCAAATTGAGCATCTGTTCCCACCGGGACATCGAGCACGCCCCCTACATAAAGCTGCGGGCTGAGTATTGTACTTCCGTTGTCCCACCGCTCCATTTGAATATTTTTGCCGAACATATCCGAAACTGTGTTTTCATACATCATCCGTTCCTCCCACAGCTTCGGGTTTTCGGGATCCGTACTCATCATTTGGTACAATCGTTCACTTGTCTGCTTATCGATCCACCCTGTTGTGGCTCCATAGTTGAACACAACGGCGCCAAGCTGCTCCAAAGGGCCACCCTGTTTAAACGTATTCCCTTGCTCTTTAAGCTGGGAGAGATCCACAGCAACAAGAGACAGGTTTTCATTAATCAAATTTTCTGTCGAAATGGACCTGAAGTATCCGACCCTTTTAGTAGCTATCGCGGATTTAACATGATCAAAGCCTTTAATCACTTCAAGCTTATCGTCTGTAAGCAAGCCGCGGTCCCCTCCAGCGGATTCGCCTGATCCACCGCCACCGCCATCGCCACCGCCACCACCCGAGCTTTGGGGAGAAACATTAATTTCGTCAAGCTTCAGACTCCCTATAATCTCTTTCTCCAAATAGCTCTGAGCGGAGTTACCGAGGCTAAGGGCAACAATAATCGCCGCACAGCCGATGGAAATACCGGTCATGCATAAGGCAGTAACTACTTTACGGCGCTTAATCTGTCCCCATGCCAGCCTCATACTGTCTGTAAGTCTCACTTGCCATCGCCTCCCTCATCCGCGTAGGCCGGGGCACCGGACAAGACCGGGACAGAATACATCGCCTTATCAACTGTTTTGGGTTCCGGATAGTCCTCTGGCTGCACCAAAAAACCGTCACGGAGCATGATCGTCTTTTTCATCTGCGCGGCGACTTCCATCTCATGGGTTACGATGACAAAGGTCGTGTTCATCGATTGGTTGAGGCTCATCATGATACTGATAATTTCCTCTTCAGTTTTAGTATCCAGGTTGCCTGTAGGCTCGTCCGCAAAAATAACGGAAGGCTCAGTAATCAACGAACGCGCAATACTGACACGCTGCTGCTGTCCGCCGGACAGCTGGGCCGGATACATTCCAGACTTATCACCGATCCCCGTCATTTCAAGAAGCTCCATCGCTTTCTTGCGGCGTTTAGACGGTGAAACGGACTGAAACACAAGCGGAAGCTCTACGTTTTCCCGAATCGTTAATGTAGGAATGAGTTCATATGCCTGAAAAATAAATCCGATGTGCTTGCGCCGAAATACTGCGAGCTTGTTTTCCCCAAATTTAACAATATCCTGATCAGCAATATAAATATGGCCTTCTGTCGGCTTCATCAGCCCTGCCATCAGATTAAGCAGAGTGGACTTGCCCGATCCGGAGCTCCCGAGAAGAGCAATCATCTCTCCTTTTTGGACTTCAAACTGAATGTTATGAAGCACCTGCAGCACTTCATTGCCGTTTTTGAAGCTATGCGATACATTTTCCAAACGCAGCATGTTCGCGTTTCCTTTCTGGTCCTTGATTTTACCTGTCTTCATACGGATCCTCGTTCAGCTGCACCGTCAAATTATAACTTTGGCTGCCAAGCGTAATTCGCTCATTCTGGAATTCATCCACCAGTGTCAAGTTAACCCATCCGCCTCTGATCTTCTTATATAACTCATCACTCAGTTCAAATGAAGCCGTCCGCGTGCCCGGAACCTGGATGTCTGTGCCCGGCGTAAGCGTACGCTCCTGCGTCTGTCCAAAATGGTCTTTAATGATTAAAATCAGCTTGTGACCTGCATCGGCAGCGGTTATGTTCTCGCTACGTTTTACGTCAAAAGTGACCTTCAATGAGATCGTAGAGCTGCCTTCCTGCAGATTACCTACCGCTTTAGTAACCGAGACGTTATAAGGAAACCAATTTAACTGGGTCAGTGAGGAGATTACAGCTGGTCTCACTGGATTGAGCATCAGCTTCTTCACACTCAGAACACCGGTTATGTCTTTGCCCGGTTCCGCAAACTTGCCTTCGGACATCGCAGTGCCCACAGCAAGACCTATATCGCTCGCGGCGCCCTTCGGCACCCTTGTCCAAAAGACGACCGACTGCTTGGCACCAGGTTGAAGTGCGGTTTCCGGCTGTACGGTGTCCGCTTCATAAATTTTTCCGTCTGTGCTTTGGAAATACCCTTTCAGCCGCGCTGCCTGCACCCGGCGCTGCTCACTGCTTGTCAATGTTAACTCGGAGTATATAATATCTGAGTCCACTCCCTCATAAATGACCGTCCGCCGTTCTTGCGCTTCGGCACGTTTACCTGGTGTCGTGATGGAATAAGGCTCCCCTTTATCCAAAACCTTGATCGACTGCATGGTTGTTCCTGACGTGGTCAAGCTAAGGAAAGGTGCTTTTGCCGTGTCTTTTTGGGTAAACAACTCAAAGCGAAGTGAACGGATATTTTGGGTATAAGGAATCTTTGTCAAGACATATACCTCGGTCGATGACCCGGGAGCAATCAAGGAACCTTGCTCGTCCGCAATAATCTCGGAACTAGCCAGAACTGTCTTTTCGTCCGCTTTTACATTCACTTTCAGTTCAGGCAGCAGTGTTGAGTTCCAGTCTTGAGTATTGCGCAGACGCAGCTTAGCGACAACAAGGTCCTTATCCTCCCAAGGCAGGCGTTGGATTGATTCCACTGTGTACGCAAAACCATTTGCCGTCTGTGCGCCGTATTCGACGCCGATGGATGCTTTTTGTTCAGGTTGATAAGACAGGCCAAAGTATGCAATCGGCACGATCATTCTGCCAGAGGCATCGGAAGCTGCAGATTTGTTGCCCGGCTCATCCGTATTTACAGGCGATTTAGACGGAAGACCGGAACCGGATGGTTCTATCATTTGCAGCTTTAACAGATCCTGTCTGAGATTGAGCGGGAGTGAAATTTCCATCGAAATCGTTTTCTCCTCCGAAGGCCGCAGCGTTATCGTCGCCGCTTTATCATCCGGAATGTAAGGATGATAAGTTCCTTCCGAAGCTTTAATCGCAAACTCATAGACAGGAACCTCCACCGGTTTATTACCTTTGTTTTTGAAAGCCATTTCGATATTCCATAAGGCCTGATCACCGGATGCCCGTAGAGTAGCCTGACGGACCCTGGCATCGACACGATTGCCTTGGAGTGTCAGCGCTTTAACAGATCCTGGCGCAATATCCCATTTGGGAGCTGTAGCCTCAGGCAGCTTGAATGATGCGGTAGGCAGAGCCAGCTTTAGCGTTTCATCGTTTTCCGTCCACAAGAAGCGCAGATCAGTCGTTTTAAGATATGAAGGAATTTCAGCTATGTAATAAACGAGTTTCTTTTCTTTCGGTTGAATAGGTGATCCATCTTTTCCGGCTTCCGGCTGAAGAAGGAAAGAAGTACCGCTGCGTGTTACTAAATATGGGTTGTAACTACTGTCTGTCCATACCATTCCGCCGCGATTTGTAATATACATTCCAACCTTGGCCATTACTTTGCCATTATACTTAATGACTTGCAGGGATTCCGTCTGAACGGTAATGGGTGTTCCGCCCAGCTTTAGCATCGTGCTCGCCCCGGGTGCCACAGCGGGTGAATAGTTTGTCGGCAATCTATACGCTCCTACACGCTTCAGATACCCTTTGACTTTCGGATTCCATACATCCATAGCCACCTTCATACCGGATAAGGAGCCTGTACTAATCTTGGCATAGTAGGTCACGCTCAAACTTTGGCCGGGTTCAACCCCTTTTTTAGTGATGTCGCGGGTAATCGGATTTGCTGGGGTTACAGAACCGTCGGGCAGCACCACTCTAGGAAAATAAGTTACAAGCCGTGCCGTGCTTTTGCCCCCATTTTTATATTTCAGCGTAAACACAGCCACATGGCTGCCATTCTGCTCCCAGACATCCACATGCTCCAGAGCTGCAGAGACACTGTTACCGAGCCCTATGTTACCTATCGGAGTTAACGTTTTCGGTGCAGAGACCGGAGCGGTTTGCGTCTTTCCGGCTGCCGCATCGGCTTGCGGTGCTGCAGCCAACATCGTGCCTAGCAAGATGGCTGTAACTTTGACCATTTTAGTATTCATTTATGGAAATACTCCTTTCAGATCCGCCATATCCACTCTCCAAGTTTCATGGTCAGGTTAATGGATTGGATTACGGTTATACATGTAACGAAAAATTTCGTCATAAAGTTTGCTTATTAGTCATTAAATCTGCGTGTTATATGTCACGAAAGAGTTCATCATACAAGTTTTCGTGTTAAAAACGGGTTCACCTCCGACTTTTCAAACATAAAAGTTGATTTAATCCCCCCGAACGGTTTAATATATGTATGTAGCCGAATTACATATTGTATTTCTCCGGGTGATAAAGGCTTCCAGATCTAGGAAGACCCTTTGATCATAACCAAAAAAAAACTATATTTACAGGAGGTATTTTCATTATGGCATTTCAATTACCACAGCTTCCTTACGCAAACAACGCGCTCGAGCCTCACATCGACGCACAAACGATGGAGATTCACCATGATCGCCACCATAACACCTATGTTACCAATTTGAATGCAGCGCTTGAGAACGCTCCTGAATTTGCGAACAAATCGCTGGAAGAGCTCATCAGCAACCTTGACGCTATTCCAGAGAGCATCCGCACTGCTGTTCGCAACAACGGCGGCGGTCATGCAAACCACTCCCTCTTCTGGGAAATTATTGGACCTAATGGCGGCGGTAATCCTACCGGTGCTTTGGCTGAAGCGATCGACAGCGAGCTTGGCGGCTTCGATAAGTTCAAAGAAGACTTCGCAAAAGCAGCTACTACCCGCTTCGGAAGCGGCTGGGCATGGCTCGTGTTGAAAGACGGTAAACTGGCTGTAACCAGCACACCTAACCAAGACAGCCCGATCATGGAAGGTCAAACTCCTCTCCTTGGATTGGATGTTTGGGAGCATGCTTACTACCTGAAGTATCAAAACAAACGCCCTGATTACATCTCCGCTTTCTGGAATGTTGTAAACTGGGAAGAAGTTGGCAAACGCTACAACAACGCGAAATAATTGCCGCTAAAAACCACATATAATTGTAGAAACGCTATCGTCCTTCTTTATGGACGATAGCGTTTTTTGCGAGAAATATAAGCCAAGAATATAAACAACTAGCGATTAATTATCTAACCACTAGAGCTTGGAAAATTCAACAATAAAAGTTTGACCATTTTTGATTTTTAACTGAAAATCAGATATGATAAAGATTCGATTCTTGTCCTTCAAAAGAGGCAATGCGATTATTATGATTCCGTAGAAAGGGAGGCGGGGACTTGCCAACGGTAAGAGATATAGCACGTGCAGCCGGTGTATCACCGGCGACCGTATCGCGGGTTCTTACGGGTAAAGGAAACACATCCTCCGAAGTGAATGAAAAAGTTGAGAAAGCGATGCGGGAGCTCGGGTACGTGCACAATCCAAAGGCGAAGCCGAACGCTCCGGGCGCCGAATCCCGCACCATCTGCTATACAATCGCACGTGAACCTAGCGAAATTTTTGGGAATCCGTACTATTCCAATGTGCTCCTTGGTTTATCCAACGCTACTCAAAAATACGGATATGAATTGCAGATTTCCGCCTTTCGCTCTGTCGATCAACAAATCGAGAAATGCTTGGCGCTATACCGGAACAAAAGAGTGAATGGCTTTATTTTATCCGGCGTCATGTCGGCGGACAAAAGCTCGCTGATTCAAAGCCTGCAGCAGCATTCCATTCCATTCGTCATGATCGGGCGCAGTCTGCAGCACAATGTTTTTTGCATTCATAGCGATAATTTCCGGGATGGGTATGTCACGGCCCAGCATTTGCTGGACGAGGGGTACCGGCGTATCGTGTTCCTGACCGAGAGTCTGGACGTCGATGTCGTGCGCGACCGGATCGCAGGGTACAAGCAGGCGCTGCACAGCAACGGCCTAGAGGCGGGAGACGACGACGTCGTCTTGTGCGGCTCGAAGGAAGCGGACATGATTGCCGCTCTGGACGAATACAGCTCCGGAGGCAGAGCATTCGACGCGATTATCGCCGCTGACAGCGTGTTGGCGCTCGGTGTATTGAAGTATTGCCGGGAGCGCGATTTGCGAGTTCCGGAAGATGTCGGCATCATCGGCTTCAACGATGCCGCCTTTCTGAGCAAAATCTCCCCATCGATCAGCTGCACGACCATTCGAGGGGAGCATCTCGGTCTAGAAGCGCTGGAGATGCTCATCGAGCTGATGGACGATCCTGAGCGCATTAATAAGAACAAGACGGTAACGCTGCCATCCGAGCTTATCGTGCGCCAATCGACCCAACGGACAAGACATTCCTCATCCCATACATGAAGTAAGAGAGGGCGAATTTTCCGCCCTCTCTCATTCCCACATCAATTCAATTCCCATTCATCCAAGCGTTACTCTATTTTTACAGCAGTCACGCCTGGTACCGCCTTTAAGCGTTCAACCAGATCACTCATCAGCTTTTTTTTCGGCATTACAATTGTGATCATCATCTGCAGCGACGGAGCTGCCTCTACAATCGGCCCCGATAACTCCGCATCGGCCACGTTCATGTTCCGGATCTCCACCCGTTCCGCAATCAGCTGCTTCGAAATCATGCCCAGCGTCTCCGAACCTCCGGAACAGGTCACTTCCACCGACAGTGCCTTATTCGCGACCAGATAACGAAGCTCGATTTTGTTCAGCACCTGCAAGGAGACGAACACGAGCCCGCAGGTCAAAATGGCCGGGAGATAAAATCCTGCTCCTACCGCGAGTCCTATCGCGGCCATTACCCAGAGCGTAGCGGCCGTAGTCAGCCCTTTGACAGACATCCCGGTTCGAATAATCGTCCCTGCACCGAGGAAGCCAATGCCGCTGATGACCTGTGCCGCCAGACGGGCCGGATCGATCCGGACATTCGGCTCATCTACGAAGGCGTTGAAGCCATAGATGGACAGCAGCATAATGAGCGAAGAGCCGATGCATACCAAAATATTGGTGCGGAATCCGGCAGCATGCTGATTCATCTCCCGCTCGAAGCCGATAATGCCTCCAAGCACAAGCGCAAGAAACAATCGCAGACATATGCTTACCGTGTCCAACGTCCAAGGGCTTGTCACCGTATCTCCCCCTCTCGTCACTACTGTTCTAATCTAATTTGTACATAAAAACTTCCGCAGGTTCTAACTCTTGCTCGCTTCCCTATGTTTTCGTTGCCCCCGCAGTCAGTCCGGAGATAAGGAAACGCTGCAGGAACAGGAACACCACGGCAATCGGAATGGCGATAAGCATCGATCCCGCTGCGAACCGGGTGAAATTGTTGCTGAATTCCTGATTGACTAGGTTGAACAAGCCGACGGCGAGTGTATAGTTCTCCGAGCTTCGAATGACGATCCGTGGCAGCAGGAAGTCCATGAACGGCGTCATAAAATTGAACAAGGCAACTACGGCCAAAATCGGCTTCGCCAGCGGCAAAATAATCTGGAAGAAAATCCGGAAATGGCCCGCTCCGTCAATCTTGGCCGACTCGTCCAAATCCCGCGGGATCGTGTCGAAATAGCCTTTGATCAAAAACGCGTGCATTGGAATGGAGGATCCAACGTAGACCAGAATCAAGCCAGCCAGCGTATCCAGCAGTCCTAAGAGGTTGAGCAAAATATAAATCGCGACCATCCCCATCAATACAGGGAACATCTTGATCAGCAGAAGCGCGTACAGACCATTCTTGCGCCCTCTGAAGTTATAACGCGAGAACGCATACGCCAGGAACGTCGTCACGATAAGCGACAGCACCGTCTTCCAGCTGGCGACAATCAGCGTATTTTTGTACCACAGCGCATATTGACTGTCCGGACTGGAGAACAACCAGGAGTAATGCTCCGTCGACCAGTTCTCCGGAATTATTTTTGCACTGTATAAACTGGTCCCCGGATTTAGCGAGACGCCCATAGCCCATACCAGCGGATACGCAATCACGACGAACATAAACAAAATGAACGCGTAAATGCCGGTGAGCTCCAATCTCGATTTCCATCTCGTACTCATTAGATGTTGCCCCCTTCCTTGAACGATCGGGTTCTCCTGAATTGGAAAAAGGCGACGGTTGCCACAATTAGACCCAGAATAATGGAAATGACGGCCGCCATGTTGTAGTTCAACGTTTCAAAGGTTAGCTTGTACACCCATGAAATGACAATATCCGTCGATCCTGCCGTCTGACCCCGCACCGGCGGACCGCCTTGGTTGAACAAGTAAATCAAGTTGAAGTTATTGAAATTGCCCGTATATTGCATAATGAGCAGCGGAGCTGTCGCGAACAGGACATGCGGGAGCGTAATGAAGCGGAATCTTTGCCACTTGCTCGCTCCGTCAACCTCCGCCGCCTCGTACCAGTCGCCTGATATACTTTGGAGCACCCCCGTGAACAAGGCGAACACAAAGCTGAAGCCCAGCCATACTTGAATAATAATAATGGCTATCTTCGTCCATAGTGGATCGGACATCCACGGAATGGACAAGCCTAGCGGGCTCAATATTTGCCGGTTCACCGCGCCGAATTGATCATTGAACATCGCGGCAAACACGAGAATAGATACGAATGAAGGAACGGCCCATGGTAGAATGAGCATCGTCCGAATGAATTTTTTGAATTTGACGCGCTTGTCGTTCACGATCACCGCCAAAAATAAGGCGAGTGCAATCTGCAGCGTCGACGCGACAAACGTCCATACGAGCGTCCACGACAGCACGGAGAAGAACGTATTGCGCCAAATCGGAATGGAAAAAATGTTTTTGAAATTTTCAAACCCTACCCAATCAAGCAAATGACGGGGCGGCGAATTATAAATATTGTAATTCGTAAATGCCAAGGAAACCATGAAAAGTAGCGGTAAAATAAGCACGAACGTAACCATGAAAATACCGGGCCCGACGAATATATAAGGAACCCCTTTATCCCATGCCTGCTTATAGCCTTCGCGAATCGTCGTTACCTTCCAGCCTTCGCGGATTTTCTGAGCGTCATTGCGCGCATCTGTCAGGTTAATCCAGTAGAAAATAACAAAGAAAATGGTCAATATGATCGAAATAATGCCTTGAATGAGCAAGGAACGTGAGTCGTCCACCCCTTGCAACGTGCCCAGCGTCCAAAGCCCCCAATACCCGATGTTCAAAAAATCAGCGAACACGAAAAAGAAAGATAAAAATAAAATAAAAAATAATGAACCCTTTATATATCTCCGGTTATACAGTTGCCCGAGCCCCGGAATACCGGACATCAGCATCGCCAACTTGGGGTTATGCGAACTGGTTTTCGGCTTGTCGGTTCGTGTCTGCGGTTCTCCCAATCTAATCAAGCCTCCTCGTTGACATTCGCAATGCAACGTCAAGTGGATTGGGGTGCGAAACCCGCACCCCAATCCGATCATCATTCCTTATTTATTGGCGTTGTTGATCGCGATTTGTTCTTTGATCTGGACGACTGCTTCATCCAGCACCTCTTTGGTGTCCTGACCTTTTGCCAGGAACACGAGCGCATTTTTCATCGGCTCCCATGTCTGGGAGATTTCCGGATTATTCGGTGTTGGTGTAGCGAATTTGGACTGCTCGGCCACAGCCGAGAAGTAAGGGTGCTTCGTAATGAGATCGCTTTCTAAAATCCCAGGACGCGCTGGAATTTCTCCGGCCGTTTCAAAATGGCTCGCGCCGTTCTCGTCATTGGTAATGAATAGAGCTAACTCGGTCGCCCATTCCTTATTTTTAGAGAATGGGGATAGCACCAGTCCTTTGACACCCAGGAAGGAAGGTGGACGTTGGCCGTTAGCAAGCTTCGGCAGCGGCATGGCACCCAACTTGTCTCCAAGCACCGATTCATAATTTTTGATCGATGATGGCACCGAAACGACGGCGCCAACCTTTCCTTCTTTGAACAAGCCGTCGATCACGTCACCATTAATCGATTCTGGAATAAGCCCCTTTTCGAACCATGATTTGATCAGATTTGCACCTTTGACAGCGCCTTCATTATTCAGGCCGATATCGTCCACGTTATAGCCTGTATCTTTGTCATATCCGAAAATATAACCGCCATTGCCCTGCAAGAACATGTTGGCGTAATAGAAATTCGTAGCATCGAACAATAATCCATATTCATCCTTCGATACATCGGTGAACTCCAAAGCGAATTTCTCCAGTTCTTCCCATGTTTCCGGCGCCTTCGGCATAAGCTCTTTGTTGTAGAATAAGGCTGTCGTCTCGATAACCATTGGCAGGTTATATATTTTGCCATCAATCGTTACAGCCTGGATCGCCTCAGGCGAATACTCGCTAATCTGCTCCTCGCTGATCTGGAACGGCTCGGCCAGCCCTTGCAGCACGTTGCGGCCCATGGAATTATGGGTGGCACTCCACAGATCAGGCCCGCGATCGGCCGGTCCATCAAGTGAGAACGCTTTCGCTTGTTCGCGCGGGTTGAACGGAATGACTTCCACGTTAATGCCCGTCTTCTCGGTAAATTTTTTCGTAATGGCCCGCATTGAATTTAATTCAGGCTCATTTTCAGGTCCCCATATTTTCAGACGGTCCGGCTTCGGCGGCATCCCCTCTTCTTGTTGTTGGGCCGTATCCGGTTTGGCCTGTTCCGCATCACGCTTCGGCCCGCAGGCCGCAAGCGACAAAACGACGGTAAATGAGAGCAGCAGCAATAACATTTTCTTTGCCATACTTAATTTCCCCCTTGAGTTTATGATTGAAATCTATTCGTATACGTGCGGACCAAGATGGTCTTTATGCAACGATACACGCTCACATTGACCTTGCGAACCGAGAACATAGTGCACAACAGCCGCATTATATACGGGATGAATGTCCCCGGGATTGACGATCTGCTTCAAATCCGAGGTCGACTGACCATGTCCGAATACTGCAATATGCGCGTCGGTTCCGTAATAAGCGGTCAGCTTCGCATCAACAAATTTCTGGACGCGTTTGCGTACGATCGCATGATTCTCCGGCCAGGTCGGCCACCATTTTTGCTGCATATCCTGATATTCCACGAATTTTGTATGCGGGAATTCCTCCACAATCTGCGAGCAGGCTTCCCAATCGTAATCCCGGTAGTCTTTCCATTCCTCATTGAAAATCTCGGACATTTCAGGAATTAGCACAATCCCTAGACCCTGGTCCTTGGCAAAAGGTGTCGCCGTCTGAATAACTCTGCGCAGCGGGCTGCAAAATACCACATCCAGTTTGATATCCTTAAAAAACGAAGGGATCTGCTCCGCCTGCCATCGTCCCACTTCCGACAAACTGCAGTTCGGCCCGCCTCCTTGTCCAATATTCATCGTCGATTGTGCATGGCGAATGACATATAAGTGCATAGATCATGTTCTCCTCTGTGTTGTTAGATTTATCCCCTTCGAAAGCTGCCGGCAGCCAAACCTACCCGTTCGTACTCCCCGATCCGCAGATGCCCCGTATCGTTCAGCTTCAGCAGTTCGGTCTCTTCCTCGCCAAAAACAATATGGTTTACCCCCGTATTTTCCTGAGGAAAACGGATATGTGCGGCTGATGGAATGCCGAGCGTTTCGCGGAGAAGATATTCATTGAAATTACCGTGACAGAATACCGCAATCCGCTGCTCTCCGGACGCCTGAAGCTGCCGTAGCGCTTCCTGCGCGCGCCGCCGAACAGTCTCGGGGCGATCTCCCCCCGGGCATTCCCATCCAATCGTCTCCATCGTATCCTCGAATATAGCTTCCGGGACGCTCTCCATTAATGACTGCTGGGAAAGACCGATAAACCGGCTGCCTTCCCTCACTTCATACAATGATTTCATCACATGAATCGGCAGACCGAGTAGTCTTGCCAGCGGCTGCGCCGACTGCATCGCCCGAATCAACGGGCTGGCATAGATGGCGCGGATGCCACGCTCCTGCAAATAAATCGCCACGCGAGCGGCTTGAGCGTGGCCCTGCTCGGTCAGCGGCGAATCCGGCATATCCCGGTCCGGCTGCGTATTGCCAACTGATTGTCCATGCCTTACTAGATATAGCTCCATAACTGCTCCTTCGCTTGCTCTGTAATCTTTGAAACCACATACAATCCGAACTGCGGGCCTACTGCAGATCTGTGCCTGAGTGCCTCTATCTGACCTGCAAGGAAGTTCTTGTGGTCGATTGACGAATCATTAGCTTAGATGGAATCGTCACGTTTTTTTTGAGACTCATCGTCTGCGGTTCATTCATGATCTCGTTCAGCAAATGAAACGCTTCCGCCCCCAGGTTGGCCCCGTTCATCTCCACACAGCTTAATGTCGGGGATACCTTGACCAGATAAGGGGCGTCATTGAATCCGAGTATCCCCACTTCTTCCGGAACGCGCAGACCCTTCAGCTGACAGAACTTCAAAACGCTAAGCGATATGACGCTGTCCATCGTGATGACGCTGTCAACGGCGATGTTTTCATCAAGGAGATGCTGCAGCGCATCCATGATATCCTCTTCTTCCGGTCCCGCCTGAACGATACGCTCGGGGCTCGCGTCCAGTCCGGCTTGCTGTACTGCTTGGCTATAACCGGATATTCTCGCCGCGAAAACATCCAACTGCGTGTCCTGCGTCAATACAACGAGATTCCGGTATCCGGTGTCAATCAGATGCCGGGCGGCCATGTATCCGTCCCGCATATTATCGTTATGGACGGAGAATACGTCATGGCGGAACGTGCGGCCGATAATGACGAACGGAATATGCTCCTCATGAAAGGTTCGCAGTAGCCGATCCTTGTCAGCCGACAAAATCCCGGTCAAGATAAACCCATCGACCTTGTTTTGCTTGTACAGTTGCAAGCATTTCTCGATCTGCCGATCGACGTTGTGGAACACCGCCAGCTGCAAATCCATGCCATGCTGCTCAACAGCGCTCGATACCCCGTATAGCACGCTGTCGAAGAACGGGTTTCCGAAGATATGCGTCGAGTTCCGGGCGATGGTCAAGCAAATGGTCCTGTTGCTGGCGATGAGAGGCTTGGCGCCTCCGGTACGAACATAGTTCGTCTTCCGAATCGCCATCTGGACTCTTGCCCGGACGTCTTCCGAGGTATTACCTTTATTCGATAACACTCTTGATACGGTTGCTGGAGATACGCCAGCCAATTTTGCGACATCCTTGATGTTGGCCACGAAATCCCCCCTGATACTACATGAAACAAATACTGAAACGAATGAAACGATGTTCATTCATATTAAAGCATATTTCTGTCGAATCGTAAAGAGAAAAGTCGTTTTCGGCTTGAATTCTTTTATATCATGAAAATAACAGGGTATCTACTTGTGTTTTAGTGAAACAAACATGATTTCGTTTCACTCATAATGAAACAAAATCACCTCCTTTGCAAAATGACAGCGAGGTGATTTCATCGTTTATATATAGAACTGGGCGATACCTTTACTTTTCCATCCACTTATTGAACCTGGATCTTCATCTCCAGCTCCTTGATATACTGTCTCAGACTCGGTACTTCCTTATAACCATAGCTTCGGCAACTCGCTCATTAGACAGGGCGTCATGGCAATCGGCCACATTGAAATAAATGAAAAATGTCCGTTTTTTCGACTATAAAAAAAACACTCCGGTCATTTACGCGGTTGAGCGTAATAACCGAAGTGACGGCGGCTCTGTTCATCTTCGAATTGCTGAGATTTACGCAACGTTTGTGCTTGATGTTTTCGTCTCGTAATGAGAGCTTTTTGACGGAATATATATCACGAAGCACAGGAAAGTGGAAATGACAGCCGCAAGGAGCGCTCCAATCAGACACACGTACTGAACCGACAGCAGCTCTGCCGCAAAGCCCAAAAGAAGAGTTAACAGGATTTGGGCAATCCCTTCCATAAGACTCGTCGTACTGCTAAATCTGCCCATCATCTCTACCGGAACGCTATTCTGAAAAAACGTGGAGTAACCGGTATTCGCGAAAGACGAGAAAAAACCGAATACGATAAATCCTAATGCCGCCATGGCAAAGCCGGAAGCAGAATAAAACATCGCATATCCTACGCTAGAGAGCAGAACCCCCAGACTGATAAACATCCGTAACGACATCCGCCGGGAGGTCAGTGCGGCAACCATGGAACCGGCTAAATATCCGGCGCCAGCCACGCTGATCAGCAATCCGTAATCTCGGTCATCCAAATGTATCACCTGCTTGATAAACGTCGCTTCCTGAGAGTCCAAAGCAAAACTGATCATCATAACCGACTGGAACAATAAATAAATGAGAATGAAGTATTTAGCTGATTTACCGTAGCTAATAACCCGTTTCCAATCCCGAATAATCGTTCGCAGGTTGATCCTATCACTTATTTTCACAGCATCATCCTCCTGATCCACGTCCGGCAGAAAGTAGATCACCAGCGCACAAACGAAAAACGAAATCGCATTGATGATAATGCTTACACGAATATCCGTATACATAATAAGCAGACCGGAAATTGCCGGTCCGAGGAGCGCGGCGCCCGAAGTTGTGAAGCTGGACCAGGAATTAAACTGTTTGCGATTCTCCGGTGGCACCAGTTTGGTAACGTACGTCATGGAAGTCGGACCAAAAAACGCACCGGTGATGCTGATTAAAAACATAATGCTGTAAATAGCCCATATTGAATCCAGCCAAGGGATAATAAAAATCAGCAGACCCCTTATACAATCAGCTGCTATCATTAATTTCCGCTTGTTAACCCTGTCTATGATGCTGCCAGACCAGGAGTTTATGAGCAGTACAGCCAGTGGCCTGATAATGAACATACCAGCTACTGCGGCCGGTGAGCCGGTTATTCTTAATACCAATAGGTTTATGGCCACCAAGTAAATCCAGTTTCCCAGATTGGACACGCCAATTCCGAATATGTACAGTAACGGGTTTTTCCATCCAGACATATGTACCACTCTCCCCAAAATTAACTGTCACGTTGGCTAAGTAAGTTAAAGGACATGGCAATATAACCCTCCCTGCCTGTGGAATAACTTTTTCATATCATCCAACAGGATTTGGGGTCGACCACCGTCATGTAACTACACACCGCGCGCTGGGAGCAGCGCGCAGTGCCAATGTTGTACAGAATGCAACTTTACTTCGTCATACAGCGACTAAAGCTGGATTGTTGTAGGGAATACAATAATTAGGCTAGGAAATCATTGATTTTCCTCTTCCCTGGGAGGAATTTTTGTATAATCTACAACAATATCAGTAGGTCTAGACATGTTTCTTCTCCCATGTTGTATAACATACATCATTACTGATCACATCATATGTGATCATGGCAGCAGCCCATTCAGATGTTAGACATATCAACTTTGGGCCCCCTGCTGCCTACCATGTCCTCTCCTAACTATGTTAATTCTGCACGGATGAAAAATATTGATTTAATATACGAAGGAATACATTCGGAAAAGCGTAAAATTCCATATCATCTGATGAAATCCAGCGGAATGGAGTGTCTCCATCAGAATCTCTATCAGAATCTTTATCAGAATCTTTACCAGCCGCTCCTACCAGGGTTAAGCCAGCCTCATAAGTAGCTGCACTTTCAGCAGCGTACAATTGGTCTATCCCTATATCACGCCACTGACAGCGGAATACACGCATGTTCCAATGAATATGGCTGAACGTATGCTCGGCGTTCATAAAATGAGCGATCGGTGTAATCGGGATCCCCTCACCCTTCAGCTCTCCGGCAAGCCTGTCCATAGCAGCTTCGTCCGGCAGAGAGACGAGTGCTGCCCCTCCTTCAGGCGATACGGACACATGGGGCAGCTCCCACATGCTAGCTAGTAGACCGGTTGCCGGGCGCTTACGAATTAATACCTTCCCTGCATGATCATCCTTACCTTCAACAATCGCTGTCACCCGATACTCAGGGCGGGGAGGTTTGGCCTTGGTCTTGATCGGCAGTGCCTCCTCCTTCCCCTCGAGACGACCAGTACAATGCTCCATTACCGGGCAGGTGAGACATTTCGGAGATTTTGGTGTACATACGAGTGCTCCGAGCTCCATCAATCCTTGATTGAAATCAGATGCTCTTCCTTCTGGGATCAAACGGACAACGAGATCCTCCATATGTGAACGGGTGCTTCCCTTCATAATATCTTCTTCAATCAAAAAATAACGGGACAGCACTCTCATCACATTACCGTCCACTGCAGGTGCCGGAATGTTAAAGGCAATGCTCCGGATTGCTCCGGCCGTATACGGGCCTACTCCCTTCAACCCGAACACTTCCTCCTTGCCACTCGGCATGATTCCGCCATACTGCTCCTTTACCTGACGAGCAGCATACTGCAAGTTACGAGCCCGTGAATAATATCCTAACCCTTCCCAGCATTTAAGGACTTCGTCTTCCGGTGCATCAGCTAACGACTCTACCGTTGGGAACCTTTCAATAAACCGGTTAAAATAAGGTATAACCGTATCCACCCGGGTCTGCTGCAGCATAATTTCCGAGATCCAAATGTAGTACGGATTACGGTGCCGCCTCCACGGCAAATCCCGTTTGCTATGTCCGTACCAGTCCAGTAGCTCCCGGCTGAAAAATAGCTGTTGCTCTATGTTATTCATGTGCTGTTATCTCCTTTTGTTGTAAACCTTGCTCATCCTATAACTTCTCAACGACCGAAAAAGCAGATGCTAGCTCAGTCTGATGTGATATGGTCAAATGCAGCGCATAATGATCCGGTTCGCTAATTCCCAAACGGGACCATGCCGAAGCCGATAACGTGACAACTGGCTTTCCCTGCTTATCAGGCAGTATCTCTATATCCCAAAAGCCGATTAAACTCCCAATTCCGCAGCCAAAAGCCTTACTTATAGCCTCTTTTGCTGCAAAACGTCCGGCAACAAATTCCGTGCGTCTTCCACCCTTGTTCTCAGCTAAAGTACGTTCTGCCCTTGTCAGGACACGTTCCATAAACTTTTGGCCGTGAGGGCCTTCCATCAACAAGGCAACACGCCTCATTTCGAGCACATCATGTCCGATTCCGTAAATCACTGTTATCGCTCCTTCCCTTCAAAATCCGGTCTTCATGTATACATACTTTCCTATTGTAACAGTCACCCGTTATCTACGCGAGAGTCAGCACAAATAACCCCGGAAGAATATCTTCCGGGGCCTCGGTCGGGAATCGGTATTAGTGCGTGTTCAAAAAGGTCGGTTTTCAGCACCGAGAAGGTTGGATGAAGCTAGGGGCTGAGGAGCGGAGCGTACGCTTTGGGTACGTGAGCACCGGAAGAACCGGCTGAATTCAAGATTCGATGCCGAGCCCACTTCCTGATTCACTTCGTGATCAAAAGCGGACTTTTTGAACAACCTCTATTAGATTCCCGGAATGGCGTTTCGTTTATGTGCTGATCTACGGAAAAAGCTCTCCAATTTCTCGCGGGCTTCAGGAGCGATTTCCTTGCCCTCAAGGTAATCACTATTGTCCTCATAGCTAAGGCCCAGTTCTTTCTCATCGGTTTGTCCTTCCCACAGGCCTGCTGTAGGTGCTTTATCCAATACCGACTGAGGCACACCCAGATAAGAGCCGAGCTGCCCAACCTGGCGCTTGTTCAGCGTGCTGAGCGGCGTAATATCAACGGCGCCGTCTCCCCACTTGGTATAGAATCCTGTGATCGCTTCCGAGGCATGATCCGTACCGACAACGAGTAAATTTTGCTCAAACGACAACGCATATTGCACAACCATCCGGATTCTAGCCTTCACATTCCCCTTGCCGGGAATGCTAATATGCTGGTGAACCCCAATATTTTTCAATCCGTGCTCCACCTCAAGCGCAACCTCGTTCACCGCATCCTCGATGTTTGTCTCCACCGTGTATTTAAGGTCAAATGCTTTAGCCGCTTCATAGCTGTGATCAATATCTGCTTGTGTCCCGTATGGTTGAAACACGCCAAGAGTTTTGTACTCCTTGCCTAGCTCCTCCGTAAGCTCATCCGTAGCCAGCTTGCACAGCCCAGTTGCCACAGCGCTGTCCAGTCCACCACTAATGGCAATCAGCAATCCGGATGCTCCGGAATCCTTAACGTATGATTTCAAAAAGTCGACCCGTTTTCTTACTTCCTGCTCCACATTTATGGAAGGTTTCACACCTAACTCGGCAATGATTTGTTCTTGTAAGCTCATATCCAGGACTCCTTTCATAATGAACAACGGCGGATGAACCATAAAAGCCCCGAGGCTTCGGATATTGCCGAATGCTCCGGGACCTAATGATCACTGACGATTACCGGCAGTAACGATCAAACGCATCCGTGAGATCCGCTGCAATTTCTTCAGCAGAACGATTCTCTACCTGATGACGCTCGATAAAATGTACCAGTTCTCCATCCTTCAATAAAGCAATTGAAGGTGAAGAAGGCGGATATGGAGCGAAATACTCACGTGCTTTCGCTGTTGCTTCCTTATCTTGGCCGGCAAAAACCGTACACAGATGATCAGGCTTCACTTCGTGTTGGAGCGCGTGAGCTACACCCGGACGCGCTTGACCTGCAGCACATCCGCAGACCGAATTGACAACAACAAGGGTCGTACCCTTCGCCGTTGGCAGTACTTCCTCTACCTCTTCCGGTGTTTTCAATTCCCGGATACCCAGTTCCGTCAGTTCATCCCTCATCGGTTGAACCATATCACGCATATATCGGTCAAAAGACATACCCATGCTGCTTTCACTCCTTATATAAACAAATTGTCAAATATAATAACTGCTTTCCGCTATTCTATATTATACAATCCCAATGGATGAAAGCAAGATAAGCAGAAAACAGGGCGGTATCCGTAAAAGGATTCCGCCCTGTTCTGTTTATTTAATCGCCCAACGTCTAGGTTGAAGGATGGTTAACACCATCCAGCTTTTTGTCTTTAATGGGTTCACCCTTGCGGTGCTTATTTTCCTGCTTCTGTTGTTCCTGCTGTTTGGAATCATTCTTGTTCATTCCATGACCTCCTTTACCGATATTCTCGCCTTATTATGGCTTTAGTAAAGGTTCTTTATCCGTGTCAGCTATCGGAAAGGAGACTATAAATAGAGTACCTGCTCCCTCCTCCGATTGCACGGAGATTGTACTTTGATGGCGCTGTGCAATGCTCATACAGAGAGCGAGACCTAATCCCGTTCCCTTGCTCTTTGTTGTGAAAAAGGGCTCGAACAGGCGATCCAGCTTATCTTTGGGAATGCCTGGCCCCGTATCTTTCACACGCAGCTCCACTTTCTCGCCGGTCAGGCCTGTCTCGATGGTCAGCACTCCTTTATCATCCATAGCTTCCATGCCATTGCGGCACAGATTTAAGATCAGCTGTTTCATCTCTTTAGAGTTGAGATAAAGGCTCGGAACATTGCTGCTCAGTCTCAGATCAATGCTCTGTCCCCGAAGATTGGCATCCGCCCACAGCAGAGGACTCAGTTCATGGATGATATCATGGAGATGGCATTCTTCCTTTTCAGCAATCCGGTTCTGAGCCAAAGATAAGAAATCACTAATAATTCCATTGGCACGATCCAGCTCCTCCATCACGATCCGGTAATAATGATCTAACGTATCCGGGCTCTTCTCTTTCATCAATTGAAGAAAGCCTCTTACAACGGCCATGGGATTTCGAATTTCATGTGTAATGCTGGCAGCCATCTGTCCGACCAAGCTAAGCCGTTCAATATTTATGAACTCACTCTTAAGCTTCTCCAGTTCAGTAATATCATGTATGATCGCTACTGCGCCTTCGATTTGCTGTGTTCGTTCATTAAAAAGCGGAAAGACTCCTGTTGAGTATACATTCATACCATTGCGTACAATCTCTCCAATAGAACGAAATCCTTGAAGGGCTTGAACAATTCTGCGTTTCAAATAATCTTGCTGCGTGCTTCCCTCAAATATCCCATAAAAAGCCCGGCCGATCATATCATCACCATTGAGATGAGGATGCGTCTGCTTGTAGTTAATAACCAGCTGTTCGTTCAGCATGGCGATATTCCCTTTCCTGTCCACAACAGCCACTCCCAAAGGCACCATGTCGATTAATTGCTGCAGCAAAGTCTTTTCTGAGTCAAACTCTTCCGGGAGATCAATGAAAAGTCGGTTATACATTAATTCGATAAAATAAATAAGAAGTGCTCCATTAAAAATGCTGAGAAGAACATATAAAAGAGTCATTAGGATTGTTTCTGAATTGTGTGAGGTGTTACTGATCCCGCCTTCTAAAATGGGGAAAGCTACGATGACAATCAGAGCAGGTATGAGTCCTGTCCATAGACATCCTATTTTCTCCATTATGTTACTTCGTTTAAATCGGGCAGAGAATAAGAACAGAAGAGGATATACAAGAAGGCCCGTATGAAAAACCATTCCGGAAATGGAAAATCCGTAAATAAGCTCGTGACAAGCAATATTAAGAAGTGATAATAGCAAGCCGGCCGTTCTGCTGCCATATAAAATACCTGCAAACAGCGGCAGAATACTCAGGTTGATCATCATACCTTTATAAGTTGCGGATAGACCGAAGCAGAGCAAAATACTGATCGCACAGGTTATCACAACAAGATTTCGGTATTGCAGTCTATCATCTGTGCCATGCGGCTTGAGATGTTTACTAAATAGCAGTGGAATTTGAAAAGTAAACAAGCCGGACAGCATGATCTGCAGCAAAATGTCCTTCAATGCATTCAACAAACGCGTCATCACCCCAATTGATCAGTGCCTCTGATATTGTTGATTAAATCACAGGCGACATAAGATTACAATACTTGTAAATTTATATCGAGATAAAAGGATTATCATGACTTCAGCCCTAGACTCAAAGGTTTGGGATATGCGTGAAATGTGTTTATAATAGACGTTATGTATTAGTAGGTGTGCAAAAAGTTAGAACCCCCAAAGGAGCTATGAACAAACATGTCACATTACGATGTTATTGTTGTAGGGGGAGGCCCCTCTGGACTTATGGCTTGTGTAGCCGCTGCCGAACGGGGTGCATCCGTCCTGCTTATTGATAAAGGAGACAAGCTCGGACGCAAGTTAGGCATTTCCGGGGGCGGACGCTGCAATGTCACCAATGCTAAGGAAACCGATGAGCTGATCGCCCATATTCCGGGAAACGGCCGATTTTTATATAGTGCGTTTCAGCATTGGAACAACCGTGATATTATGTCCTTTTTTGAAGGACTTGGGATCCCATTGAAGGAAGAAGACAACGGCCGAATGTTCCCCGTTTCGGACAAGGCATCAAGCGTGGTCAACGCTCTGGTCGGCAAAGTAAAAGAGCTCGGAACGGATATCAAGACTAACAGCCCTGTCGAGCGTATCTTATATAAAAACGGGCAGACTACGGGAATCGAATTGAAATCGGGCAAAATTTATAAATCACCTTGCGTTATCATTGCTACAGGAGGACAATCCGTCCCTCAGACCGGTTCCACTGGCGATGGATATCCCTGGGCCACCGCAGCAGGACATACGATAACAGAACTATATCCGACAGAAGTGCCGATTGTATCCACCGAGACATGGATCGCTTCAAAAGAACTTCAAGGACTTTCTCTACGAGATGTGGAGTTGTCCGTTTGGAACCCTAAAGGCAAAAGAGTCATTGCTCACAGGGGAGATATGCTGTTTACGCACTTCGGTGTTTCAGGACCCATCGCACTGCGGTGCAGCCAGTTTATCCGGCAAGTCCAGCGTAAATTCGATACTGTCAATGTCGATCTGGCCATCGACCTTTTTCCGGACCTTACTCTTAGTGAAGTAGAGTTGGCTTTTAAAGAACGACTGGAACAAGAACCTAAGAAAGCTGTTAAAAACGCCATAAAAGGATGGATCCCGGAACGTATGATTCCTCTTCTACTCTCCAAAGCCACAATTGACGAAGATACGGTCTGCAGCGGTTTGTCCAAAACGTCTGTCTCTGCGTTCGCTGCCGTCCTGAAGAAATTTCTCTTCCGTGCCTGCGGCACCCGCTCATTGAAAGAAGCGTTCGTAACCGGGGGTGGTGTGAGCCTTAAAGAGATTCAGCCCAAAACGATGGAATCGAAACTTATGCCAGGCCTCTTCTTTTGTGGTGAAGTGATGGATATACATGGTTACACGGGCGGATACAATATTACTGCCGCTTTCTCGACCGGTTACACGGCAGGCAAACATGCCGCTGAGACAGCATCCATGCTTCGCAGCTGACTCTTATCTCTAAAACAAAGACGCGCCTTACGTCCGCACAAGCGGAGGAAGGCGCGTCTTGTTCATTTAAACGGAATCAATCCGTAAAGTTTACTAATTTAATATTTTCGCTTCAATGATGGCAGAGAAAATAGTATTGGAACAGAAAAAGAAGATATCAGAGTCAGTGGAACCGCCGACAGTAGACCAATCCAGTTCGGCCATATCGAGAAACTGAAAGCTAGCGAGATGATCAATGCCGGAATGAGCATTAATGTACGGACTGCCAGAGTACCAGCAGACATCTGCTGTGTGCCGCTGAATGGAAGAACCAATGAGAACTCTGCTTCCGCAAAAGCGGTCCATTTGATACGCAGCAGATAAGATACAAGAAGCATCAGAGCTCCGTACATAATCAGTTTGATAACAATGGGCGGAAAAAGAACAGCCGGAATAGCAACAACAGAGAATTGGACATAGAGCAGCAGATTTTCCGGATTCCTGAGAAAGGCTTTGACACCTGCTCCAGCAAACCGCTTTTCCGGAGCATTAGACCGGTAAATCCGGCGGGATCTACGGAATAGCCATGCCTTACTGCGTATCCGGGGAGGCTTGCCCACCGCTTGGACGAGCATTATGTCCGTAAGCCACAACCGGATTCGGGCGTCTTCCCTCGTATCAGCAGTAAAGCTTCCCTGCATGGAAAGACGAAGCCGCATAAGGAGCACAGCCACTGCCATCAAGAGCAGTCCTGTTACAGCAGCAGATGCCGGCATACCCGGCAGAAGTGTAAATATAGTCAGGTAGAAGGCATAGGATAACCATCTCATGAAATTGGAGAATAACCATTTTTTGAAGCCTAGAAAACGTACCCGGATTCGCTGAACCATTAAATTGGTACACCAAGCGGTTCCGGCGGCTAACAGTCCCCATGCAATCAAAGTCCAGACATCGAGCTGAAATCCCCGGTACAGAAATGGCAGAGCAATAAGCAGGAACAGCAAACCTTTTAGGGTGGTTACCGTTATGCTGTAGACCATTCCCCTTAACATAAGCCCTTTCATCCAGCGGGGCTGCTGTCTTAGAAACAGCATGTCGCCTTCCTCAACAAACAGCAGAACATTGCCCGAGAACATAAACAGTAGAGCAGCTGCGGCAACCTGCTGCGGAATCCATTCCACCCACGCCGGAAGTGGCGAATTCCACAGCTCCATATAAAGTCCACCCCCAAGGAGCAGACCTGGTATCAATATGTACAACATGACGGTCCAATCGGCCACCGATTTTATAACCGAAAGCTGATGTTTCCAATGGCTAAGCACTCTTCGTCTAAAAAGCTGCCGCGGATGGAGGATGCGTGATTTTCGTCGTATTTTCATCGTCTCTCTCAATTTCGTACCTCCCTCATGTCAGGGCATCGAAGCAGTCGAACAACGATCCCTCCGGCAGCCCGGCGGTGCTGCGGATGTCGTTCAAGCTTCCCTGGGAAGTAACACGGCCTCCTGAGATGAGAACAAAGGAATCACAAATTTTCTCGGCAGTATCCAGGACATGGGTAGACATCAGAATACCTGCTCCCCGCTGTCTTTCTTGGTTTAGTAGCTCCAGAAAGTCTTTGGTCGCCCGGGGATCAAGACCGATAAAAGGCTCATCTACAATATAAATATCCGGCTGAGCCATAAACCCGATCATCAGCATCATTTTTTGCTTCATCCCTTTGGAAAACCCACCAGGCAGCCCGTCACGGACATGATCCATACCGAACTGCTGTAACAGACGATTTGCCTGTTCCTCGAAACGCTCCTCCTCCAGCCCAAAGGCTGCCGCAGCAAGGTCAAGATGCTCCCAGAGCGTTAAATCTTCATAAAAGAACGGTTGTTCAGGCACATATGCGTATCTAGGAGGATCACCCGCGATCTTTACTGCAGCCTTGGCATCTTTGAGCAAGCCCATGACCGTCTTGATGGTTGTACTTTTCCCTGCTCCATTCGGTCCGATCAATCCAAGCAGCTCTCCTGCAGACACTTGAAAATGCACATCATGAATCCGGGGACGTCCCGGTTCATAACCAGCTTTCTCAATATCTACCTCCAGCACCGATGGCCGATGTTGTTTGTCGATCTCTATCATATGCCTCTCCCCTACCCATATTGTTAATCTATGGTTTCATAATAAAGTATTTCTAGTTATTACGCAGGAGAGGATTATCGGTTACACCCAAAGTTTAAAGTGATGACTCTGTAACTGCCTGAGTCGGGCTTCTTTCACTCGTGGTAGAATGGTCTCTCTGTTCGATCCGTCCTTTTAACGCCAGCAGCGTAATGCCTAAAAGAGCAGTCCCCGAACCTGAAATGATAAATGTGGGAACAGGTCCCCACATCGTCACCAACATACCTCCAAGCATCGGTCCCACAATGACGGCTGCGCTCGTAAGACTCCCTACTGTGCCGAACACACGGCTTGTCATATGTTCAGGAGTCCGCTTCATCAGCAGTATTTGAAACGGGATAAATACGAATCCGCCCCCTGCTCCAGCCAGGAAGAACGCAGAAAAAAGAACCACGTACACTATCATTTCCGGCAAAGAAGATAAAACGGCTACTGCCGATAAAGCAAACACAATACCTGTTACGGCCGCTCCGACGCCCATTTTGTTCAGCGTACTCCATGATATTTTACGGACGAGGATTACCGCGAGCAGTGTACCGAATCCGCTAGCTGAAATGCAGTACCCCAGAAGATCATCGGAAACACCAGGAATGATTCGGAACAGCGTCACCGTCTGGGTGTCCGCCATCTGAAGCACCAGCAGGACAGAGCATAGAGTAATGAGGCCACTCAGAAGAAGCGGCATACTGTAAATGACGGATAGACCGGCGCTGATGTCTTGCAGGAACGTCTTTTTCTCATGGGACGTGGTTGCAGGTTCTGAAGCAGTGGCTGACTGATCTGAAGATTCTCCCCTCTTCTTCCCTTGAACCCCAATCAGAAATAATGCTGATATCACAAAGGTGATGGAAGTTACCACATAGCACATCTGTATCCCGAAAGCTGCCATTACCAATCCACCTAGTGCCGGCCCTACAATCTTCATCATTTGCTCTATCGTAGAACTAATCGTCACGGCTTGCTCCAAGTGCTGAGGTGGCACGACTTCTTTCACTTTACCGCTCTTCGCCGGCGAGAACAGGACATCCATCATGCCTTTAAGAACGAGAAGGACGTAAATCTGCCACAGGTTTCCAGAGAACAGAATGCCTACCAGAATTAACGCTCGGGTCAGATCGGAGACAATCATCAGCATTTTGCGGTCAAACCGGTCACCGATGACTCCTGCCACCGGACCGCCGATAAGCACAGGAATCGCCATACTTAACGTTATCGCCGTAATCTCCCACGGAGTAGCATTCCACTTGAGTCCTACCATGGTCAGAAGGGCTACTAAATATAACCACTCTCCTAGATTAGATATGATCTGTGCTGCCATCAGCATCATAAAATTCCGATTACGGGTAAGCCCACCTTTTACAGTTCCTTCTAGATTTGCATTCATTATTCTTCTCTCCCTGTCGTTTCTAACACCAATAATGTAATTATATAGATCAGCATCTAACTTCGAATCGGTCTCGAGAAGGGGGTTGGTACCGACCGGAGGAATGAAATGGAATGAGGCCTTTCTATTTTTAAATACTAAAATAGAGTCTAATTGTGATAAATCACATGTTTCTATTCCCAAGATTAGAGTAATCTATATTCAAGAAATCTATGGCATGACCAAAAAGGCGGGAAGAAGCATGATTCTGTCACATGAACGCGATACACAGCTGTCATTGCACCTATATCGGGTTTTTGCCAAGTCATTTAAAAGTGTAAGTGAGCATGCCGTAGCCGGCAGCAAAATCGAAGGATTTAATCCAACAGCTTTTGCGGTTATGGAAGTGCTATATTACAAAGGGCCCCAACCCATTCAACAAATTGGTGCTAAACTGCTGTTGCAAAGCGGAAACGTCACTTATGTAATCGACAAACTAGAAAGCCGCGGGTACCTGCTTCGTAGGCCTTGTCCTAAGGACCGCAGAGTGATTTATGCCGAGCTGACTCCTGAAGGGGAAGCGCTGATGAACGAACAATACCCTCAGTATGCGGAACGGATTCATTTTGCACTCAGCGGGTTATCTGAAGAAGAGAAGGATCAAATGATCCACCTTCTGAAAAGACTTGGGAAACAGGCGGAAAAATTGTCACCATTACTGCGTAAGTGAAAAAATACACAAACCAAACCGGCGGGGAATCCTCGCCGGTTTTGGTACTGCTTGCAGGAGTACACCCCGCTCATCTTTCAACGCTCCGTTAGCGTTGCATGAGGGCGGTCGACCACATGCGAGCCATTCGCTATAATTGCATACAATAAGGCCGCCCCACTTACTCCTGCTCTGGAGATAGAGGGGCGGCCTTTCTACATGTATGTGGTTCTAGGATCAATGAGCGGATGAAGCCCTGATTTCTTCGGTGTTGTCCTCAGGCTTAGGAGGCCTATTGTTGTAACGTGCAACAATGACAAAGCAGACGAGTGCAATGACAGCCATTAAAATAAACAGCGAGTTCAGGCTGCTCTCCAGCACCTGCTTCACCAAGCCTCCGGATTCTGCCGGAAGGCTCATCTCGCCATGCGGCGAAAGCAGTTTGTTAATATCGTCGCTGCTGATTCCGGCTCCTGCCGGCTCCTCGGCAATCCGTCTTGCAATGCCGCTATTAAGCCATGTGCCGAACACGGCTACCCCCACAGTCTGCCCCAAAGTCCGGATGAACGTGTTAAGCGCCGTGGAAGCTCCACGCAGCTCATAACCGACGGAGGACTGGGCGATGATTGAGAACAACGTAGAAATATAACCGAAGCCCAAACCGTATATAAAGGTGTACAGCAGGAGGGCTACCAATGGAGTTCCCTCATGCATAAAGGCGAGTCCTGTAGCTCCAGCGGCAAGTCCAATCACGCCGATGAGCGCTGTTCTACGGGATCCCGCCTTCATGATAAGCCTTCCGCTTGCCACAGATCCAATTAGCCAACCGATAGACATCGGAGCAAGCGTCAATCCCGACAACGTTGCGTTACCGCCCCTGACACCCTGAATCCAAAGTGGCAAATAGGTTGTTAGACCGATCAGCAGTGCACTGACCAGCAAATTCGCAAGAGTGGACACCGAGATATCCCGGATTCGGAACAGTTTCAAAGGCACCATTGGCTCTTTCGCCCGTGCTTCAACAAACAGAAAGGCCGTCAGCAGTACAACCGATGCAATAATAATGCTAAGCATCATTGGCGAAGACCATGGATACGTCTGTCCCCCCGCTGCAAGAGCGAAGAGCAGTAAAGTCATTCCGATTGTAAACAATCCGGCTCCCGCGTAGTCGATCGATACGCGCCGATGCTCCCTTTTTTCATCGAGATAACGATATATCAACCAAATGGAAACGAGCCCAAACGGCACGTTAAATCCAAAAATCCAGCGCCAGGACAAGTAATCTACAAAATAGCCTCCAAGCAGCGGGCCTACCAATGAAGATATCCCCCATACCGAACTGAGAAGACCTTGAATCTTACCCCGCTCCTCCAGTTTGTAAATGTCTCCGATAATCGTAAAGGTTACGGGAATAACCGCACCTGCGCCAATACCCTGAATTGCCCGAAACACAATTAGCTGGGTCATGCTTTGCGAAAATCCGCACAGTAGAGAACCGAGCAAGAACAGCATCGAACCGTACAAAAATACAGGTTTCCGACCGTACAAATCGCTGATTTTGCCGAATATCGGGGTTGTTACCGCCATCGTCAGCAGATAAGAGGTGAAAATCCAGCTCATCAGGCTGACGCTGCCGAAATTACCGATAATGGCAGGGCCTGCGGGTCCCACAACCGTGCCTTCAATCGCCGCAAGAAACGTCGACAGCAGTATGCCTGCAAGAATATAGTTGCGTTTAGTCTGGTCTAAAGTGTTCACTAGATGAGTCCCCTTTACTATAAAGAACAGCTGTTTCAGCATTTCGTAACATTCGAAAGTGAACGGCTGTTGAAACAACGCAAGAAGAAACACTTTCCTATTCCATATAGGAACGGTAAGTGTAAAGATTCTATGTGAAGGCTCTATTTCGAAATATAGTGCTGACGATGGCAGCGGTCCATATGTTTAAGACATATCGGTACTTGAATGAACCTCTAACCTCTATACGTTTGGAATGTGACTGTACTACTCATATCATCTAACAGAATTCAGTGAATGTTGTATATAGTACAACACCCTCCCGTGATATAGCGACGAAAGACGAATTGTTGTACGAAATACATTAATAGGGAGATGGAATCGTTGATTTACCTCTTCCCAAGAAGGATTGTTGTAGAATCTACAACAATATCTGTAGATTCAGGCATTCTGCTCGTCCCATGTTGTATAACATACAAAATTACATATCACATCATATTTGATCATTGTAGCAGCCCATTCAATTTATAATCGTCAAGCACTCTTTTTGGGGATAAGCCCTTCAAAAATAAGAGAATTTTTTCTTGCGCAACATTCCTATTATAGTAGTTCGGGTGTTAGAAGGACAGACATCATTTTTCCATCCTGCAAATTCAACAGGATATCGGCTTCGGTTTCTACCAACTCCGGATGGCCCCATCCCACAGCATGGCCACTATAGCGGTGCACATCAGGACAGCCAGCTTGCTTAGTAGGACCCACCGATGCAGAAATGAGTCTCCCTGTTCATATTGAATTAGCATTCATCCGCTTCCTTCCTCAACATTTTGGCCCCAGGTTATCCTGATCACTAATATACTCACGATTCCAGTCCCGGCGGAGCAGCGAAAATATATTAACGTCTATATAACCTGTCGAAGTATGCTTGTATTCCCGAAGCCTTCCCTCGTACTCAAAGCCGATTTTCCGAAAAAATTCAGCACCTCTTTCATTGCGTATATCCGAAAAAGCTTCCACTCGGTTTAAGCCCATTACACGGAATCCGTATTCGAGTGCCATTGCAGCCGCTTCGCACATATATCCGTTACCCCAATACATACTGGCAAGCTCGCAGCCGAATTCACCTCGGAAAGCCCCTTGAAGCTGCCATCCATTGAACCCGCAGCTCCCGATCATCATGCCGCTATCCAGATGTTCAATTCCCCATCGTAACGAATCATCGGATTCCGACAGCTCATTGAGCAGCAGGATTAGAGCTTCTGCGTTATGTCTTCCATTCATGGATGGGAGATACAAATATCTTGCTGTCCGCTCATCGGACCAACATTGATACAGATCATCGGCATCGCCGGGAGACATCTTTCTAAGCCGCACTCTCGTGCCCGTTAACTCAGGGATTAACCCCTTGCAATGGTACATAAAAAGTCCCCCTCTCCTCATCCATCTCAATAAAAAAATTTGACTTGTCCTCGGTCTTTTAGGTGATACTATGTTCATGTATATAGTAACATATGACTGTTTTGAATTTGCATGATTCCATGGGTCAGTCACCGGGGCAGATGCTTCTATATTGAGTCACGCGGCACATTTCCGTCAATATTAGATCCCTCCACCCCGCTGATGTAAAACGGAAGAAGAGGAGGAGTATTTCTTGATGTATATTACGATCATAATAATGTTGTTTTTGGCTATTCTCGCGGCAGGTATTACGCATTTTGGATTCCTGCAGATCACACAAATGAAAGTCAAGAATGACCTCAGCCTGTTCACCATACTGGAAGGTCTCGGCCTGTACAGCCAGGATCGCTACGAGGCTCTTGTCAAAAAGGAAGTTATCCTTTCTAGCGTCGACGGACTAAAGCTGAGCGGAGCTGCAATTGAACTTTACCCGAACTCTAAGCGCTGGATGATTATCGTACACGGCTATACCGGCTCCCGCGCCTTCTCCACTCAATTTATGGATATGTTTACAGACGAGGGTTATAATGTGCTGCTTATCGATCAGCGTCGTCACGGACAGAGTGAAGGACGTTACACCACATATGGCTTTTATGAAAAATATGATGTTCAGACATGGGTCAATTGGCTTGTCGGACAGCACGGCAAGGATACCGAGATCGGACTTCACGGCCAGTCTCTTGGTGGAGGAACTGTTCTGGAATACCTTTCTATCGCCGCTCCGCAAGTTAAACTTGTTATTGCGGATTGCCCTTATTCTGATCTGACGGATCTGATGAAACACCAAATAACGAAACTGAACAAAGTTCCCGCCGTACCTTTTTTTCGCTGGGTCCATAACCGAATTCGCAAAAAAGCCGGCTTCAGCTTTGATCAAGTCAGCCCCATCCGTTCCGTGCGGGAAAGCCATCTTCCGGTCATGTTCATTCATGGAACGAACGACACATACGTACCGACCTATATGAGCCAGGAGATGTACGATGTGAAACCTGGACCCAAAAAACTTGTTCTGATCCAAGGTTCTATTCACGCTAACGCTTATCATATCGATCCCCAAAAATATCGTCAGGAAATCCAATCTTTTCTGCACGAATATATGGGAAAACCCGAAATAATGACTGCCACTGAACCAACACGGCTCGAATTTTTTAAGGACAATTCCCTTGAATCTGTATAACCCGTATAAAAATAGCCCCCGGAGAGATGTATGACGCTTACTCCAGAGGCTATTTTTGCTGCGGACCTGTTTTCTTTATGCCGATTTTAGCCAGTGCGTCTTTAAAATGTCCGTGAAGCTTGACGGAGTCCCAGTCGTGTACTATCTTAAATTAATTAATAGAGTATCAAACGTAAAGAGGTGGATCGCCCATGTTTCAAAATATACGCTATGAAGGTACCCGAAGCGAACAATTCGCCCAGGTGCTTAATCAGTTAAAGGCACTTATCCATGATGAGCCGAATGCTGTAGCCAATCTGGCTAACGCCTCTTCCTTGCTGAATCATTTTCTGAAAGATATTAACTGGGTCGGTTTCTATCTCTATGACGGAAAAGAGCTTGTTCTTGGACCTTTCCAAGGCCTCCCTGCCTGCATTCGTATCCCGCTGAACCGAGGGGTATGCGGAACAGCTGCAGCTGAACTGAAAACACTCGTTGTAGAGGATGTGCATGCTTTTCCCGGCCATATCGCATGTGACGCCGCATCCAATAGTGAAATTGTTGTCCCCGTAATAAAGGGTGGACAGCTGTACGGCGTACTGGATATCGACAGTCCACTCGTGAACCGTTTCGATCAGGAAGACCGGGAATTTCTAGAGCAGTTTGTTCAAATTTTGGAAGGTCAATTATAGTCTTTAAACGGCTCTAATTTGAATAATTTATGTATTCCTTCGCACAATAAATGAGGGCTTTGACCCACTAACCGAAGGAGGAATTCATCACATGTATCAATCCAATAACATTCAGATTTCACAGCAAGTCCGCCAATGCGAGCAGATGCTTCAACAGCTGAGCCAGCAAACCCAGCAGGCAACAGCGATGTATCAGCAATTGCTGCAGCAAGAGCAACAGAATGCTTCACGTCTAGAAGAATTGGCACAGCGTGAGCGCCAAGCTTCTCAAATGATTCAATCTGCAATTCAAGGGCATCATCAGGCTATCCAGCAATACCAGAAAATATCCCAACTGGTGAAACAGGTAGAGCAGTCTGTGTATGCTCATAACCAATCCCATAACCAGAACAACTTCCAGCCTTCTTTTGGACAAGGCTATTCAAACATGCCACAAAGATTTCAATAAATTGACATAAAGTCATTTATATAATGAATGACTTCATCCATCGACAAAAGCCGTCCATGATGGGCGTCTTTTGTCTTTTACTCCGTAAATAATTCATCCTATTATCTAGTATTATAACTGCTGATTTGCTGCATAAATTTTGATACCGTCACGCAAAGATTCCACCAGCTATGGATGATATCCAGCATAAAGTTTTAACAGTTCGACAGCTTCTTTACAAAGAAAAAGTCTGGGCGTATAATCATGAGCACAAACGATGTTCGGCGAAGAAATACGTGGAGAGGGCCTGTCTGTTTGCAGGCTCCTTTTGTCGTCTGGATTACACCGAACTCTTATTGGAGGCGCCCTGATGGAACAACAAGCTATTTTGGCCATTGCCATATTTCTAATCGTATATGCCATCATTATTAGTGAAAAAATACACCGGACTATTGCGGCCATGCTGGGCGGAGTACTCATGCTCATATTCGGCATAGTGGACCAGGAAACCGCTCTGCATCATATCGACTTTAACACCCTTGGGCTTCTGATCGGGATGATGATTATTGTTAATATTACGGCGGAGACAGGGCTGTTCAAGTACATGGCTGTTTGGTCAGCCAAAAAAGCCGGAGGTCATCCGATCAAAATTTTGATCTATTTATCGCTTATCACTGCGGTGGGCTCTGCCTTTCTCGACAATGTGACGACCGTGCTGCTCATGGTACCTGTTACATACAGCATTACACGCCAGCTACGAGTCGACCCCATTCCGTACATGATTGCTATCATCATCGCTTCGAATATCGGCGGGACGGCAACCATGATTGGCGACCCGCCGAATATTATGATCGGCAGCCGGGTTCCGGAACTGACCTTTATGGCCTTCATCCAGAACTTAACACCCATCGTTATCCTTATTATGGCGGCAATACTGCCGCTGCTTGTGCTCATGTTCCGCAAACGGATCAAGACAACACCCGAGCTTATGCATCAGGTGATGGAGCTGAATGAAAAAGATATGATCACCGACCGGAAGCTGCTCATGAAGTCGGTATCCGTACTTGCGCTCACCATCGCCGGTTTTTTTCTACATCAGCTGATTGATCTGGAATCTGCAACCGTTGCTCTCACGGGCGCATTCATTCTATTGCTGCTGACAGGAGAACATATGATGGAACAGGCCATCGGAAAAGTAGAGTGGACAACCATCTTTTTCTTTGTGGGATTATTCGTGCTCGTCTCAGGACTGATTGAAACTGGCGTCATCGCCCGATTGGCTGAACAAGCGCTGGAATGGACCGGAGGCAACCTTACAGCTTCATCCATGCTGATCTTATGGCTCAGTGGTATCGCATCTGCATTCGTTGATAACATTCCGTTTGTGGCTACCATGATTCCTCTCATTCAGGAGATGGGCCATGGCGGAATAAGCAATCTTGAACCCTTATGGTGGAGCCTTTCTCTCGGTGCCTGCCTGGGTGGCAACGGAACACTGATCGGTGCAAGTGCCAATCTCGTCACGGCAGGCCTATCAGCAAAGGAAGGGCATCCTATCAAGTTTATGGAGTATTTGAAATACGGCTTTCCGCTCATGATATTGTCCATCGTAATCTCATCGGTCTATATATTCATTCGGTACTTGATGTAATAGAGAAAAAAGGTCCGTTGACCTGAGGCACCCTATTATCTGTTATGAGACGTACGCGTATGATCACTGCAATAACAAAAAGAAACCCTTCCTTTGTATTATGGAGTGACGAGTACCATACTACAAAGGATAAGGTTTCTAATTACATCCAAAATATCCGTGCCAATTTTATTTCAGTTATTTAGCCCGTATATATAGCTTTGACACGACCTACTTGTCCGTCCTGAAGCCGGACCTTAATACCATGCGGATGACGCGGAGAGTTCGTTAAAATATCTTTTACAATACCTCGCGTCAGCTTGCCAGTACGCTGATCCTTCTTCAATACAATATCCACTTCAATCCCGGCTTTTATGTCAGAACGATTCTGTCCATTCATAGATGTCACTCCTATTCAATCTTTCATGCGTTTATTCATTTCTAATTACGATACACAATACGGAATTATGGATTAAAATGCAAATATTGAAAACGCGGACGAAAGGCCGTTTCAGCCTTTTCATCCGCGTTTAATCCATAATATTGGCTTTAGATTCATGCTCGTTAAAATAAACTCAATTATTACCTGACATAATTTGTTATATTACACTTCCTCCGAAGAGGAAACGGTTCTTCCAAGAATCGCTGAAATTACCGACCAGTACGCCGCCGGACTTTTGGGAGTACGTATGGAGAAGCTTATTGTCTCCAAGATAAATAGCAACATGGGTAATACGCTGCTTGGACTTGTCCAATCCGGCATAATCTGAAGCGGAGGAACCTCTATAACTCATGAAGAATACCAGGTCTCCGCGCTTCAAATTACTGATTTTGCTAACGGCAGTTCCTTTGTCCTTAATCCAGTCACCTTGTGTGCGGGAACTGCTTGGAAGCTTAATGCCTGTCCCTTCCAAAAATGCTCGACGAACAAAGGCAGAGCAATCAAAGGTCGCCGTTGAATTGCGGTCTGAACCAAATTCATAAGGAGTACCCAAGTACTTCATTCCCGCTTTAATAGCATTCTCTACCATAACAGAGCTGGAAGTCGATCCATTGCTATTGTTATTCGAGGAGCTTCCACCCGTGTTTGTGCTTCCTCCAGGTACAATATATTTCGAAGAAGCGTAGCCCTGTTTCCCTGAGCTTGTCTTCACTTCATACCAACTGCTGCTGCTTTTTTTTATAATCTGAACCTTTTCGCCTTTATTAATTTTGGCAACGATTTTGCCTGAAGTCGATGGCTTGCTTCTCAGATTGACGTTAGAATTAGCTTTCCCCTGCTGTACGCTGACCTGAGCCGTGGATGCTGCAGCCGCGTATGTAGTAGTTGATCCGTATGTATAAGAACCCATAACCGCTGCAGACAAAAGCGCACCGGCCATTATCTTTCTCCAATTCATTTGCATGTGATGTAGTACCTCCCTGATTCTTGTAAAAGTCCGGAATCTGAAAACATGTTCCGTCTTCCCGTCCCCCATTATAGACAGGCCAAAACCGGGACTGCATGCTCCGATTTTCACAAATGAACAAACCAACTTCTACCAAAAACAAGGACTTTCGTCTTGAATCCGACCTGATATTGGGTACATAGGATTATTAATGAAACGACTACTTTCAATATTTTCCTTACTAAATGGATAAATTTATATATTCCACTTCTTGTTTCCGGATCTCCTAAAAGAATTGAGCATGCACCAGTCAAAAAAAAGAGAGCTGCGTACACCTGATTGGTGGAGGCAGTTCTCCTTTTGGATTCACAAGATGAAATTTACGGTTTCTTCGGATAAAGTGGATAACCTGGATTTTCAGGCACATCAATCAAAATCATTCTTAGTCTCTCACTGGCTGTAAGACTGAGTAATTCATTAGCATTCGAACTCAGAAGGACAAAATCCTTATGATGGAAATGAAGCCCGTCTCCCTCTGTTTGGCCATCCCAAATTCCGCTACCCCGGACAGCAAGGGCGGTTAACACGCGTCCTTGAAGTAGCTTATAGGTTATGCTCTTACCTTCCTGAAGATGGACATCATACATACGGGCATCTACCGCTAAATCAGCAGGAGATCTATCACCGATGACCGTCTTACGGACAATTCCATCCTCCCGTTCGATATGAAAGTCTTTGTGCTGGTATCGCCGATAAGACGGATTTTGCTTTAAAGAGTCCCGCAATAGCGGTTCAAACCAGATCTGAAATCCTTCCACATCCGGGCCAATAAAGCGCTCCTCATGCCGGACTCCCGATCCTGCGCGCATGAGTTGCAGACCACCGGCCTCTACCTCACTTTTGATACCGAGCGTATCACCATGAACCGCTCTACCTTGAATCATATAGGTGATGATCTCAAAGCCTTGGTGCGGATGCAATCCTATATATCCCTCAAGAGGTGAGTGAAACCAGGACCAATAAAACAGCGGACCTACACGGGTAACGGCAGAGCCCTCTCCCGAAAGACCGATCGGCTTCGATTCTGTAATTTTCCCTCCATCGTATATGCCTCTACCATGCATTTCGGGTGGATATAGCGTCCCTTTCATGTCCTGACTCCTCCTTACGACTTGTATTGTTTTTTACTTTTAAACTCATAATATCTTAAATTAAGATAATATCAACTACTATTAAGATGGTATATTTATACTGGCTTTCAGCTTATGTTCAGAAAAGTTTCAGGAGTCATTCAGCTTTCCTGTGTATTATCGTTGTTAGTTAATATAGATACTGGAATGGATACGGGGGCTACAGTGATGAATACGATCAAAGGCATCAAAGTTTTGCTGGTGGATGATGAGCCGCATATTTTGCAATTTTTAGAGCTTGGGCTGCGTAGTGAAGGGTTTGAGGTGGAATCCGCTTCAGACGGTATAAGCGCTGTTCAAATGGCGGATCGATTCAATCCTCATATCATCATCCTGGACATCATGATGCCGGGAATCGACGGCGTGGAGGTATGTCGGCAATTAAAACAGAACCGAAATGACGCCGCCATTATTATGCTCACCGCTAAGGACGATGTAAGCGACCGGATTCGTGGACTCACAACCGGTGCGGATGATTATATGATAAAGCCCTTCAGCTTCGAGGAACTTCTCGCCCGGATTCAGGCCCGGCTTCGCAATCAATTCCCTAGTTTTTTCGGTGAAATTACATTTGGTCCCTTTCGAATTGATGACCGTAAACGAGAAATCTCATACTTGGGGCAAGCCCTGACATTATCCCCGACAGAGTATGACCTGCTTAAACTACTGGTCACTAAGCACGGCACCGTCATGAGCAAGAGCAAAATTTTAAACATCGTATGGGACTATGATTTTGGTGGAGAGGACAACATTGTCGAAGTGTATATCCGCTCTCTTCGCGAGAAGCTGGGAGATAAAGAGCACGTAATTATACGCACCCTGCGGGGTGCCGGATACCGGGTTGATCTACCATGAAGGAACGTATCTCAAAGCTATTCCGGAAACCCGGTTCTCTAAGGGTTCAGCTGTTATCCAGGTCGCTGTTCGTCCTGGCTGTACTTCTGATTCTGATAGGTTTCCTGCAGTATGTATTGATGAAAAATGTCATGTACCATAGCCAGGCGGAAGCAATGACGGCCCAGCTGCGCTCCGTTCCCAGAGACGTCTGGAATTCTTCCGGGACTTTACCTGACAGACACGAGCCGGATCAGATCGATAACGGCAAGCAGGCCAAAGAACCCGAGGTAGGCCACAGACCGTTGTTCTTCATGCCGGACATGTCACTGGCCGTTATCGACGCGGAGGGCGGTTTTAATGAGGTGCAGACTGATGGAGGATATAGCGCACCGCAACTGCCGGCTGATACGTATCGTTCCATTTTAAGTGAAATGAAGGAACGTAAGCCGAACGAGTACCGGGTGGTAGAAGATAAGGATGGCACCGAACAATTGGTTGTGTTCCTCCCTGCCGGCAATCCGGGAAATCCAGAAGGACTGTTACAGATGGGGAAAAATACAGATCCGATTCAGGATGTGATTCTGCGGCAATTGATGACTTTTACTGCACTCGCATTGCTCGCAATGGCCGGTGGTCTGCTTCTCTATCTGCCGCTTCTGCGCCAAGCATTAAATCCGTTGAACAACATGGTGGAGGCCGTAGAGCGGACGGATGCCGGCAATTTGGCTGACCGCTTTCCAGATCAGCAGGGTCAGCAGGAGATAGACCGTCTGGCAAAATCGTTTAACGGCATGCTGGAACGCTTGAACACTTCCTTCCAGGCGGAGCGTGATTCCAAAGAACAGATGCGACGTTTCATAGCAGATGCATCACACGAGCTTCGAACACCGCTGACCTCCATTCACGGCTTTCTGGAAGTGCTGCTCCGGGGAGCAGCCAATCATCCGGAACAGCTGGAAGTAGCTTTACGCAGTATGCATGGCGAATCAAACCGTATGAAAAAGTTAATCGAAGATCTCCTTCTTCTCGCCAAGCTCGACAGAGCTCCCGAACTCCAGCTAAAGGAAACTCAGCTGGATACGCTGATCATGGAGATGGAACCGCATCTGAGAATGTTGGCGGGAGAACGTTACGTTGCCTTCGACCTGGAGAAAGGCATTCTCTGCATATGTGATTCAGACAAACTCAAGCAGGTCGTGTTGAACTTGTTTCATAATGCCGTCCAGCACACTGACCCTAAAAAAGGACAGATTGAGGTCAGCTTGAGACTCCATGAGAAACAAGCCGTTCTTACAGTGAGTGACAATGGTCAAGGCATACCGTTCGATCATCTTCCTCACCTGTTTGAACGATTTTACCGCATCGATCATTCCCGAAGTCGCAAATATGGAGGCTCCGGGTTAGGACTTTCGATTACACAATCCATTGTGGAAGCTCATGGCGGTACGATTGAAGCGGACAGCAAGGTTGGTGAAGGTACTGTATTCCGTATAACCATACCATCACAATAAACAATCAAGGGACTATCCGTAACGGTCGATACATGGCCTTGGACAGTCCCTGATTTTAGTAAGAGTTCCGATATACCGTTTTAATTCCACCTGACCTTTCTATCAATAACCTCAGCCCTATATCAAATGTAAATATTCCCTTAAAGCTAACTGATTTTTAACAAAGATCTGTTTATTACCTGATAAAGATATTAAACCTAAATCCTCAAACTTACTGAATTTTCGGCTTACCGTTTCTCTTGCAACACCTACGTAACTCGCCACTTCTTCTCGTGTTATGGGTAATTCGATAAGAATTCCCTCATTTTTTTTCATTCCAAACTTTTGGCAGAATTCCAATATCATTTGTGCGATTCTTACTTCTGCATCGTTAGTCGCTAAATTCTGTGCTAAATTTTCTATATGGGCTAACCGTTTTGTCACCGCTCTTAAAAGTTTTAGTGCAATTTCAGGATTGGCTTCCATAATACGATCAATATCATCTTTAGTTAACAGGCAAATCACTGTATCTTCAATAGCATATACACTAAAATTGTTTACTTCATCATGATTAAAAAGATGCAATTCCCCAAAAAACTCGCCAGTTGTCAAAATATATAAAATTTGTTCTTTCCCATTTACAGTAAATTTAGATACTTTTACTTGCCCTTTATTCACAATAAATAATTTGTCTGATTTCTCGCCCTCGAGCAGAAGCGCTTGCCCCTTTTTGAAATGGATGTGTTTCGTCATTTTAGCTACTTTTAAGATTTCCTCATCAGATAATTCCTTGAAAATCGGAACTTTTTTAGGGCAAGGCTCTATCTTTTTATGATTATCATGGTTGCAATTATGTTCCTTCATTATCATCACCTAATAAGAAATTTTATTATCAATAACAAAAATATATCATTACGCTAAAGGCACTATTATGTTTTGAATCACACTGCTTCATAATGGAAGCTGGCTCCAAAAGTATCTACTTCTTATATTTCAAGAAAAAAACCACAGCTCAAGAGCTGTGGTCAAGTAAATAATGGTATATGTGCCGTTATCCTATTCTTCTACCTCTGCAAATTTATCTTTATCTTCGCCACACACTGGGCATACCCAATCCTCCGGCAAATCCTGAAATGAAGTCCCGGGTTCAACACCTTCATCAGGATCCCCAACAGTCGGATCGTAAATGTAACCACAGGGTAAACAAATGTATTTTTTCATTGCCAAATCCTCCTTGTTGTTTAAGCGGTTGTCGTAAGCCGACCTTTCACTTCACTCATTAAATCCTTTATAGAACTATCATTCAGATTAATCCCCTCTAGTGAAACTTTGCTCTCAATAGCTGTCTTATACGGAATAGACGCCAACATGTCACCAAGAGAAATAACACCAACCATTTTATTATCTTTAATAAAGATTCTAGTGTATTTTTCAGCACCATCTTCCTCAATGATCGTAGTATCACAGCGGCATTCATCTATGAATCCAATTGAAAACAGAGAAAGATTAAAGCCATTGAACACCGTAAACGGAGTCGTCTTCTGATAAGATTCAGCAACAGACACCATATTCTTACCTGCTACTTTTCCTTGGTCCATCGCCGGGCCCCATAGACCTTCCACTTCACCATTCAACTCTGTTACATCTCCAGCGGCATAAACATCTTTAATGTTCGTTTCCATTCGCTCATTCACAATAATCCCCTTGCCCGTATGGATTGGTGTGTTTTCTGTTAGGTCGATGTTCGGAACAACTCCGATGGAGTAGATCACACTATCACAAGAAACGGTTTGGTCCTCCAGTACGATCCCTTCTACTTTTTCTCCGCCTACGATCTGCTTAATGGAGGTATTTAAATGAACATCTACGCCTGCTTCTTCAATTTTATTTTTTAGTAAGGCACTGAACTTATCATCCAGTTGTCTGGCCATTAGCCTTGGCGCAGCTTCGACAATCGTAACCTTTTTACCCGCCTTAAAAATAGACCAAGCCGTTTCTAATCCTTGAATTCCCCCGCCAATATTTACGATGCTTGTTTTATCCTCTATAAATGCTTTGAAGTCTTCTGCTTCATGCATTTCTCTAATGGTATAAACCCCTTTTTTATTTGCCCCATCAATTAGCAGCTTCCGGTTTTTAGCTCCCGTACAAATGAGTAATTTATCATACTGAATCGTTTCACCCGTTGACGTATGGAGGGTATGATTATCGGAATCAATAAGTTCGATTTTTGTATGAAGCAGGGTTTGGATATTTTGAGTTTGATACCATTTTTCCTTCTTAATTAGCACTTTCTCACTGCTCAAGTCTGAAAATAATTCCTTTGATAATTTAATTCTGTTATAGGGTAATGATGTTTCGGATCCAATTAACCATATATTCGCTTCCTGATCCAGTTCTCGTATTGCTTTCGCTGCATTTACAGCCGCAACACCCGTTCCGATGATACAATAATTCTTATTCATTTTTTCACCCACTTATCGTGATACTAGATTGCACTTAGCAGTAAATCGGCCACGTAAGTAGCGGAATGCTCAATTTTTTTCAACTGATCATCTTTGGGAGCAAATCTCACTCTTACAGGAAACTCCACATGCGTCATGCCCGTCGTTTTAATAACATGTGAGGTGCTTTGAACATTCATATTTGTCTGGTTAAGGTAGTCTTGAATAACTTCAGTAGCTTCTCCGCTCCAACCGTATGACCCAAAGGCAGCGCCAATTTTTCCTTCAAGATCCATCTTTGTCAGCACTTTAAGCAGATCCTCCAAATTGCCGATCATATCCGCATATTTCGTCGAACTACCAATGAATACGGCATCGGCTTCCTTAATGCTTTCGAGGATTTCAACTTGATCTGACTTATCCGCATTGAACACAGAGGCTTGGATGTTATTTTCTTCAAAAATTTTCTTTAAATATTCTGCTATCTTTTTCGTACTGTTCCTAATCGTTGTGTATACAATCGTTACTTTCTTGCCTTCAATCGTATCCGCACTCAATGTTGCATAGAGATCAATGTACTTTTGGATGTCGTTTCGTAAAATATAACCGTGGGAAGGGGCAACCATCTGAACATCTAAATCTTCTAATGCATTGATTAATGTTCTTACGTATCTTCGATGTGGATGAATAATCGCATTGTAGTAGCCAATAAAGTCTTCTGTAATATCATAGCCTGCTTCATCAGCGAAAAACTCTTTACCTGCAACATGTGTGCTAAAGATATCGCAAGGGAATAAGATTTTATCCTCAATGCAATAAGTAATCATGGTTTCTTCTGTGTGAAGATATGGGGTTTCTTTGAACTTCAGTGTTTTGCCTCCGATATCTAATGTATCTCCATCCTTTACGACCAGAAAATTTCTGCTATGAAGCTTGTACATTTCTTTTAATTCATTTACTGCAATTTCTGTACAGACAATCGTTGCATCAGGTGCTCTTCCCGCTAACGCTGCTAATCCACCTGAATGGTCGGGTTCCGTATGGTTAATGACGATATATTGAATTTCTTTAGGGTCGATCAATTCGCTTAAATACTCTACAAATTCTCTGCCAAACTCCAAATCCACCGTATCGATTACCGTCGGCTTTTCTGTTTTTAACAAATACGCATTATAAGTCGTCCCTTTTGCTAAAATTAATCTATGAAATGGCACTTCTCTATCATCAATTTTTCCTACCCAGAAAATATCCTTTGCCAGCATTACTTCATTCATCTATATCGCCCTCCTGATTTGAATGTCTCTTAACAAGATCCATCGTACAGTACTTAAAAAAATCAAATCAGGATTTGAATCACAATTTAAAAGTAATTCATGGCTTCCACTTTAGAACCCGATCTAACTTGCGTCTTTTTTCCTTGTGTCTGACAATTTGGTACAATTACAGTCGATACGTATGTTATGCCTAGAGAAGGGACTTATCGATATGTTTAAAATTTTTATCGTCGAGGATGACTATAATCTGGTCAGCCTACTCAAAGAACATCTTCACAAATTCGGTTACATGACTCAATCCGTGGACGACTTTGAGACCGTACGCAGTCAATTCGAACAGTATGATCCGCAGCTTGTCCTCCTTGACGTCAATCTCCCAAAATATGATGGATACTACTGGTGCCGCCAGTTCCGCAGCATCTCCACCTGTCCCATTGTGTTCATCTCCGCCCGTGACGGCAAAATGGATCAGGTGATGGCACTGGAAAACGGTGCTGACGATTATATAACAAAGCCCTTTGATTATGAAATTGCTATGGCCAAAATCAAAAGCCAGCTGCGCCGGGCCTATGGCTCCTACGCATCGGCAAATAACGAGCGTACGCTAGCTGTTGCCGGTCTGACGCTGGACGTTGAACGCCTTTCCTTAACGTTAGGCGATTCCCAGATTGATCTTAGCCACACAGAGGCCAAAATATTGGACGAACTCATGCAGCGATCCGGACAAGTGGTAAGCCGGGATCGACTATTGGAGAAAATATGGGATGACCAGGTCTTTGTGGATGACAACACCCTCAACGTCTACGTAACCCGTGTACGCAAAAAACTTGTCCAACTCGGTATTGAAGAAGGGTTGCAGACGATAAGGGGACGCGGCTATCGCCTCAGTCCGAATTGGAGTGAAGAGATATGAAACTGTTTCTGCGCGAGCAGCGGCCGTTGATCTTTGTTTACATCGCTCAGCTTCTCATCATTACGCTGGTTTACTGGCTGGACGGATACAGAAATATGTCTGTCAGTATCTATGCCTGCTTGATCAGCGGCTGTCTGCTGGTTGGTTACCTCATCTTCCGTTACGTCGCCAATCGCTCATTTTACAAAAGATTAGAGCAGTCGCATGCTTCTCCGGAACCGTTCCAGAGGGAATTCTCCCGCGAACCTTCCCAAACCCCGCTCGCCGAGGCACTGCAGCAGGTGCTGCGGAGCCAATTCAGGCATTACACTACCGATCTGCACAACTATAAACATAGAATCGAATCTCATATTCAGTTTATCAACCAATGGGCCCATCAAATGAAGACCCCCATATCGGTCATTCATCTGATCCTGCAGAAAAAGGACGACCCCGATTCCACAGCCATCGGTGACGAACTTGACCGTCTAAAGAAGGGGCTTGATCTCGTACTGTACACGGCACGCCTTGATACGTTCGAGCGGGATTTCTATGTCGAGACTTTACAGTTGGATCAAATTGTACGGTCAGCAGCGTCGGAGCAGAAACGTCTCTTTATCCGCCGACGGATTTTTCCTTCTATTGATGTAGAGGCTGGGCTTTCGATCACTTCCGATGAAAAGTGGTTGTCCTTTGCACTCTCTCAGCTCATTACAAATGCCGTCCGCTACACACCGTCAGAACGAGGGAAGCTGTTTTTTAAAGGTTACCGCCAAGACCAAAACGTTGTTCTGGAAATCAGAGATGAGGGAATTGGAATTCCCGGCAGCGACTTGCCTCGCGTATTTGATCCATATTTCACCGGTGAGAACGGCAGACGTTACCATGAATCAACCGGAATGGGACTGTATTTAGTGCAGCAAATTTGCAGCAAGCTCGGCCATGATCTCCATATTGAATCCATCGTTGGAGAAGGAACGACCGTCCAGATTACATTTCACGGTTCTTGAACCTTACAGAGTTGTAAGGTAACTGTAAGTTATCGCCATAGCAGCAGTCTGTGGTACTGTCCTACAATAAAGATACCAGGTAAGGAGTGTGAGCAAGAGTGCCTATCCTTAACGTTAAACATCTAACTAAAATTTACGAAGGCCGAGTGGCACATCAGGCTCTGCATAACATTCATTTTTCTGCCGAAATGGGTGAATTTGTTGGCATTATGGGTCCTTCCGGTAGCGGAAAAACAACGCTCCTCAACCTGATCGCGACCATAGATCAACCTACAGCTGGTGAAGTGAATATCAACGGACGCAATCCGCATCTTCTGGGCCGAAATGAAGCTGCGCTCTTCCGTCGACGAGAGTTGGGATTTGTGTTCCAGCACTTCAATCTGCTAGACACACTGACGGTAGAGGAGAACATCGTTCTCCCTCTTACATTAGACGGCGAATCTTTGCGCGAAATGGACAGAAAGCTGAGTGAGATCGCAGACAGACTCGGAATCCGGTCCATTTTGAACAAACGCACGTATGAAATTTCCGGAGGACAAATGCAGCGGACAGCTATTGCGCGGGCGCTTATTCAACAGCCTTCTCTTATTCTTGCGGATGAGCCGACCGGAAATCTGGATTCCAAAGCATCCAAGGATGTTATGCAGGCTTTGTCGGGGATGAGCAAAGAGGCTTCAGCTACCGTACTGATGGTAACGCATGACCCAGTAGCAGCCAGCTACTGTGACCGTGTCCTGTTCATTAAAGACGGTCAGCTTTATAATGAGATCTACTGTGGCGACAACCGCCAAGCCTTTTTCCAGAAGATCATTGATATGCTCGCCCTGCTCGGAGGAGGAAACCATGACCTTTCGGCAATTCGTTTTTAGGAATGTTGTCCGGAACAAACGCACCTACGCCGCTTACTTTCTGAGCAGCTCCTTTTCGGTCATGATTTTTTTTGTTTGCGCGTTGTTCATCTTTAACCCAGGGATAAGGGAAGAGACATTTTATCCTGTCGTTATGCAGGCTATGGTAGGGGCCGAGCTTATCATGTATATCTTCTCGTTCTTCTTCGTGCTCTACTCGGTGAGCTCTTTTCTCAAAACACGAAAACGCGAATTTGGCGTACTGTTCATGCACGGAATGACTCAAGACCAGTTTAATAAGATGGTTTTTCTTGAAAATATGATTATCGGCATTGGCTCCATCCTGACCGGAATGACGTGTGGGATCATCACTGGCAAGCTGTTTCTGATGGCCGGGGCCGCCTTTCTCGGCGTCCCTTCCTTGCCATTTCATCTGTCTCTGCTTGCTATTGGACTGACCGTGGGCGGTTTTATGCTTCTGTTTATTCTGATCTCGCTTTTTACATCCCTGCTGCTTCGTCCGGTTACATTAATCGAATTGTTCCAGTCCGGACTAAAGCCAAAAACCGAAGCCAAGGTATCACCTCTTCTGGCGCTTCTGGCCGCAGCACTCTTGGTGATCAGCTACACACTGGCAGCAACGACGACAGCGGCTTCACTCATTTACCGTGTGTTTCCCGTGACCCTGATGACCATTGTCGGCACCTACTTACTTTATTCACAGCTTAGCATCTTCCTGATAAGGTTACTAAAACGCAGCAGGCTGTTTACCTGGAGCCGAACCCGGTTGATTTCACTTTCGAGCCTAAATTATCGGTTAAAAGATAATGCGCAAATGTTGTTTATGGTCACGACAGTACTTGCTGTTTCTTTCTGTTCTGTCGGCGTGTTTGCTTCCATACCCGTACTGACCAAGCAATTTAACGAAGATTTTCCCGCAGCTGTGGGTTATATGGCCAAAGAAGGTGATTATTCAGAGTTCGAACACCTTCAGGAAATTCAGCAGGAACTAACCGAACGATCCATTCCGTTTGAATCCATATCCTTGCCGGTTAAATATGTTGAGGTTGTTTCTTCAACCATTAAAAATCCTCCGGATTTGCTTCCGTTGCTGTCATTTTCCGATTACCGAAAGGCAGCTAAGATGGCCGGATTTTCTTTTAACGAAGAACCATTAACCGGGAACGATGCTCTAGTGCTCGTCAATTCGCAAAATAAGCGGACTCATATCCGAGCGCGCGCCCAGGTATCTTACACACTCCACGGTTCTGAAGCCGAAGTTACGGAAATTGGCTATACTCAGCATGTCGCGGTTCCGGAATATTTGCTGCCTAAGCTGCATGAAGACTCTCTATTCGGCGGCCTTGTGGTCAGTGACGCCCGGTTCGAACAAATCTCATCACCGGAGAGAACAGATCGATATACAGGCTTTTATGTTCAAGATTTCCGGCAAACCGAAGGTATCGCATCCCACTTAACGACCAGAGGAGAAGTTCATTACGAGATGAATGAGCCGTATGCACTCACGGTCAGCGGAACGCTGTTTGCCCTAATGAACAGTCAGTTCAGTATGATGCTATTCGCAGCCCTGCTCGTAGGGACCGTGTTCTTCATAGCGGCCGGCAGCTTTCTATATTTCCGGCTGTACGCCGATCTGGATTATGACTTCCGTTTCTACGCTACTGTGTCAAGAATCGGGCTGACGGACCGTGAATTCAGCCGAATCGTCACAGGACAGCTGGCCCTTCTGTTTTTCGTACCGATTGGCACAGCGATCCTTCATAGTATTTTTGCATTCATTGCCCTTCAGAGCTATTTCTTCCTTTCGATTGCTACAGAGATGGGTGTGGTGCTTATCGGTTTTCTGATTGCGCAGGTTCTATATTTCCTATTCATCCGAAGCCAATACCTTCGAAAGCTAAAGAAAGCACTTATATAACGACAATCTTGGTACAAACATGTTAATGTAATGAAAGAGGTGTACGTATTGCAAAACTGGATTACACATTTTATGGAGCAGTTCGGCTACTTTGGTATTTTTCTGATGATCGCTCTGGAAAATGTATTTCCGCCGATTCCATCGGAAGTCATTTTGACCTTCGGCGGATTCATGACAACCTATACGGATCTCACGGTTCCCGGTGTCGTTATAGCAGCCACTATAGGCTCGGTCATCGGAGCTGTTATACTGTATGGTATCGGTTTGCTGCTCGATGTGGAAAGACTGGAGAAGATTATAGACCGCTGGGGCCATATTCTCCGGGTCAAAAAAGATGACATTCGCAGAGCAGATGCCTGGTTTGACAAGTATGGTTACTGGACCGTGCTCTTCTGCCGTATGGTTCCCTTGATCCGAAGCCTGATCTCCATTCCTGCGGGCATGTCCAAAATGAAATTTGGAATGTTCCTGCTGTTTACTACTCTCGGAACGCTGATCTGGAACGTAATACTCGTAGCCATAGGCGCTGCACTCGGTGATTCATGGGAAGACATACTGGCCTTTATGGATGTATACTCTAACATAGCCTATGCCGTTATAGCGGTGGCAGCCATTGTATTCGTTGTGCTCTTCATCCGCAAACGGAAAAAGTCTGCTCAATAAGAACCTGTACTATTATTCAAAGCAAGGGAGAGATTTTCATTTATGGATTTTATTTTGTTTATTAAGGCCATTATTCTCGGTATGGTGGAGGGCTTGACCGAATTCGCTCCTGTATCCTCTACAGGCCATATGATCATTGTTGACGATATGTGGCTGCAATCGGAAGAGTTTCTGACCAAATATGTAGCCAATACATTCAAGGTTGTCATTCAACTGGGCTCTATTCTCGCTGTGCTTGTCGTTTTCAAAGACCGTTTCCTCGATCTTCTGAACATTAAGCGCAAAAAACCGGAACTGGGTGCCCCTGTCGGAACCGGACGTTTGAAGCTGACCCAAGTTATTGTTGGATTGATTCCTGCTGGTATACTGGGTGTATTATTTGAGGGCTTTATCGATGAACACCTGTTCTCTATAGAAACGGTATTGATTGGTCTAGTAATCGGCGCTATTTTCATGATCATTGCAGACAAATTCAGTAGCAAAAAAGCACCTACTACCGTTACAGTTGACCAGATCACCTACAAGCAGGCGTTCAGTGTCGGTCTGATTCAGTGTTTGTCTCTCTGGCCTGGATTCTCCCGCTCGGGATCTACGATCTCAGGTGGTGTTATGCTAGGTATGAATCACCGCACTGCTGCGGACTTCACCTTCATTATGGCCGTGCCGATCATGTTCGGTGCAAGCTTCCTGTCCTTGTTGAAAAACTTGGAGTACTTCACGATGAGCGCGCTGCCGTTCTTTATCGTGGGTTTCATTAGCGCATTCGTGTTCGCGCTGATCTCGATTCGCTTCTTCCTGAAACTGATCAACAAGGTCAAACTCGTACCGTTTGCGATTTACCGTATCATTCTGGCGGTTGTCATTTATTTTGTTTGGATTTTCTAATCGGTGACACGCAAAAAAGGGCGTTCCCCAAGGTCAATTGTGGCTTGAGGGAACGTCCTTTTGTTTGTTTTCAATTGGGAGGCGCTCCATTTCGGTTGGGAGACGCTCCACGTACGAAACATTCCTTTGTTCCTGCTGTTCCTGTTCTGAGACGCTCCGCATACGAAACATTCTTCCGATTGCTGTTGTCCCCGAATTTCCTTCGAGGACAGTGACTATTCAATACTCCCTCAGAATTCAGTGAGTGTTGCATAAAGTGCAACACTACTCCGAGATATAGCGGCGAAGGACAGATTGTTGCACTTAATACAATAATAGGGATGGTAAATTCTTTATTTACCTCTCTTCAGGAGGGATTGTTGTATATTCTACAACAATATCAGTTGGTTCAGACATTCTGCTTCTCCAGTGTTGTATTACATACAACATTACTTATCCCATCATCACATTTTATCATTGGTAGCAGCCTATTCAGACGTTAGACAGCCCCCTTTTCCTATTAAGACGAAATAAGGCATTCAAGACTCCTCGATTATCCATTTTATTCAAAAACAACTTAGTGTCGCTCACCTCTAACAAAACAAAGAGGAACACCGGAAGTGGCTGCTTCACGGATGTTCCTCTTAGACACATATATTGCTAATAAGCCCTGGGCCAGTCACTTATCCTTGCGGCTTCAGTTGGACCGGCTGGCCCGTACGGGCTGACTCGTAAGCGGCAAGCCCCACACGGGCGGACAGATAACCATCCTCGCCTGTAACGAGAACTGGCTTTCCTTGGGCGATGCTGTCCACAAAGCTGTTGATCAGCTCGGTATCCATATCATCACCCCAGTAACTCCAGTTGGCTTTCTGAGCTGCATCACTGTACAAATCGTTCTTCTGGGAAAACGCATCGATGGAGAGCGTCCCCTTGGTTCCGATGATCTCTAATGTCACATCGCCCCAAGTCGGGAAACTGCTAGAGCGGGACCAGCTTGGATCCAGCACAGCAAACACACCGTTCGCAAACTTCACATGCACCATGCCTGCGTCATCAATGTCCGTGTCATGAAATAACGTTTCTGCGTGGGCATATACTTCCTCAGCTACGCTGCCTGTAAACCAGTGCATCAAGTCCATGACATGGACGGTATGATCAAAAACCGCACCGCCGCCGGAATGCTCCTTCTCAAGGAACCAGCCGCCGGGCATCGTACCGCGGTTCGTACCTTTCATGGCTAGAATATCACCGATTTTGCCTTCGTCAATTGCCTGCTTCGCCTGGCGGACCGCTGTCAGGAAGCGGCACGGGAATGCTGTCATCAGCTGAACGCCCTGTTCCCTGCATACCCGGATCATACTTATCATTTCCTCTTCGGACAAGCCAAGCGGCTTCTCGCAGAGCACATGCTTGCCTGCTTCCGCTGCCTTAAAAGTGAGCTCCGCATGTCGCGCGTTTTCCGAGCAGATCACAACTGCATCGATGTCCTGCGCAAGCAGCTCGTTATAGTCTGCATAGTAAGGAATTCCTCGACTGGTAGTGAACGGAGCTACACGTTCAGCATCCTCATCAGCGATGCCGATCACTTCTACATCACTTCGCTGGATCATAGCGTTCAGATAGCTGACAGCATGCATATGGGCAAAGCTGATAAATCCTACTTTCATCTTGTTCATGACGTAATCCCTCCCATACGGACGGGTTGTCCTGTTTGAGCCGAATGTTCGCATGCAAGAGCAATTTCAACAGCCCGACAAGCGTCAGCTATGCTGACAAGCGGCTCGCTGCCCTCGCGAATGCATTCGATAAAATGTTTCACTTCATCATAATAAGGATTATGTAGAGTCGGGCTCGACGGCACTTGAACCGCTACCTTCTGATCGTCTCCGCCAGTGGCGACCTTCAAATCAAGCGACTGTACCTGGTTGCTGTCAAAACGGATGATTCCCTCTTTGCCGGATATTTCAAACTGGGTAGTGAACGGCCCGGCGTATCCCCAGAATCCGGTCAAATTGGCGATAGCTCCACTGGAAAACTTCAATGTCACCTGGGCATATTCCATGGACAGGGACGGCTTCGTAACCGAAGCATATACGGATTCCACGTCTCCGAACAACCAGCAGGCAAAGTCGATGTCATGAATCATCAGATCCATAATGACTCCACCACTCTTGGAGCGATCACGGTACCAAAAACTCACTCCTAGTGGATAGGAACCGTGACGTTTGAAATGTGCCATTTTAGCCTCGCCGATTTTTCCGGATCGTACCTGATCGAGCGCATTCCGGTAGTTCGGGAAGAAGCGGACAACGTGGCCGATAAACAGCCGAACGCCATGCTTACTGCATGCGGCTTCCATCGCTTTGGCGTCTTCCAGAGTCAAAGCCGCAGGCTTTTCACAAATAATATGAAGTCCTCGCTCGGCAAGCTTTAACACAAACGATTTGTGCAGATATGTCGGTAAACATACGACTACCGTATCCGGCTTTACCTGCTCAAGCATCTGCTCCCAATCCTTATATGGCACTGCACCGCAGGCTTCTGCAGCCTGATCTGCACGCTTCTGAATCAAGTCTGCAACGCCAGATACTTTAACACCGGGCATCTTCCCCAGGTTATGGGCATGGGTCATGCCCATCGTTCCACAGCCGATAATGGCTATGTTCATGGAAATCCCTCCATTCTACTTCTTGTTAAATTGTTTGATCCGTCATAGCCCACTTGACCGCACCGATGATGCCAGCACGGTTGCCAAGCTCTGCCTTGGCAAGACGCACAGGCAATACGCACAGCTCTTGGAGTTTCTCATTCAGCGCCTTGCTCCATTTTGAGTACCCGTCGGACACCCCCCCGCCCAAAATAATAACTTCCGGATCATAGGCCTGCTGCACAGAAATCAAGCCTCTGGCGAGATCGGACAAATAATCATTCATTGCATCTGTCGCTTCTTTATTACCTTCCTCGTAAGCCTGTACCAGATACCGGCTGCTCCATTCTGGATTCACAGACTTTGCAATCCGGCTCAGCGCAGTACCGGAACACTTTGTTTCCCAGCAACCGCGTTGGCCGCAGGTGCAGGCTAATCCGTCTTTATCCACGATTAGATGGCCGATCTCCGCGAATCCGCCTCGCATGCCCGGCAGTACGCTTCCTTCACAAAAGAAAGCGCCACCAATTCCGGTCCCAAGAGCGATAAGCATAAAGGAATGAACCCCTTTACCCGATCCAAGCCATGCTTCACCCCAGGCTGCTGCGTTCACATCATTCTCAACCGAGACACGGCAAGAGAACTGCTTCTCGATCTCTTTTTTGATTTCCGTGCCGGTCCAGCCCGGCATATTATCCGTAGCATAGACGATGCTGCCTGTGGAACGATCTACCCGGCCGGCAGTGCCGATGCCAATGCCACAAATCTCTGCTTCTCCGGCTTGCTGTTCAAGAGACCGGATCAAGCTCACGGCCGCTTCCATAATCCGGTCTCTGCCTTCCAGCGCGGGGGTTGTGACAGCGAGCGGTTCCGTCATGTTGCCGTCTGTATCGACCAACGCTCCTTTGATCTCAGTTCCACCAATATCCAGTCCAATCCAGCGTTTCATTGGTTCAGACACCCTCACTTTTCCTCTTTAAGTTATATTCCAAATTACATCAGATTTGCCCGTTATGATAATTCTGAAATTCTTTATAAGAGAACCGCTGAATGGCTTCACTCTCTCCTGCTCTAGATATTCTATTTCACAGCGCGAATCCCCTCCCTGATTGACGTAATTTTATGACCGGTAAAATACATGCTGTATATCGTATGTGTTGTTATTTATTTCAATCATTAACTGTCGAAATAGTAGATTTTTCTTCGATGTGCTTTCTTTTTTATTCACAAAAGTTCCATAAATCGTTATTGTATATAGATGCACTCAAACAATCAGTCATAAGAAATTTATAAAGATCAGGTGATAACGTGAATGTCTTGGCTATGAAAGATCTAGAAAGGTATACAGAGAATACGGTGGTATTTCCGGCATTCAGCCTGGAAATCGCACAGCATGAAATTGTGGCCCTATACTCAAGCATGAATGTAAGAAGCACCCTATTACAAATGTTTATTGGGAAAATCCCCTTATCTCGCGGCGAGATATCCATTGGGCAGACAACATTGTCTGGGAATCGGGCGGAGTACCTTACAAACCTGGGCATATCCTTTCTCGATGACGGGCTTTATGAACGCCTTACTGTAAAAGATCTCCTTATTTTTGCACAGAAACTAAGCCGATCTCCATGGCCCATAAATGAAGTATTAAGGTTGGTCCAGCTTGAGATAAAGAGTAATGTGCGTGTTTCCAAGCTAACTTTCTCCGAAAAGAGAAGAGTTCATTTTGCGCGCCTGCTTATGATGGATCCAGCGTTGTTCGTATTCGAAGAGCCTGTCCAGAATGTCGATAATGAGACGAGGCTTGTATTTACCCGAATCATCAACGCGCTATCCGATAAAGGCAAAAGTGTGCTCATTTTTACCGGCAACATGGAGACAGCCCTTAGCGTAACCAACAAGGTATTCCGATTGGACGAAAAAGGACTGCACCGTTATGAAATTATAGATGAGACGGAGCAGCATATCGCTGAATCGGACATTCCGGGCGAGACACCCGCTCTGCCTCTCGACGTTGATTCCATAGAAGAACAAAATCCCCCGACTCAGGAGGATGAAATATCAGAAATATTCGTCCAGCCTGTCCGGCTCGAGAAAATCCCGACCAAGATGAACGATAAAATGATTCTGTTCGACCCGCCAGAAATCGATTATATCGAGAGCAGTGACGGACAATCGAATATTTATGTTAAGGGCGATGCCTATCCTTGCGTCTTCAAAATCAATGAATTGGAGGAACGGCTTCAGCCATTTGGCTTCTTCCGCTGCCACCGCTCGTACATCGTCAATCTGCAAAAAGTTAGAGAAGTGATCACATACACACGTAACAGCTTCAGTTTAGTATTGGATGATCAAGCCAAATCTTCGGTTCCATTATCCAAATCCAAAATGGCAGAGCTCAAGGAGATGCTCGGCTTAAAAGCGTGATCCATTCACCTGTCTGTATGCTCCATTCACCTTTAAAACCGCGCTGTTACAGCATTATTAATGCTCCATTCATGCCTTGTTCTGCGCCGTTCACCCCTTAAGCTGCTCCTTTCGATGGGATTATAATGCGGCCATTTCCGAAGGGGCGTAACATGAGGATATCGAAAAACGAATGAGCAAACGGAGGTACATAGCAGTGGAAAACATTATTGAAGTGACATCCTTAGGAAAAACTTTTTCCGATCATCGAGCTTTAAAAGACGTTTCCTTTCAGGTACGTAAAGGTGAAGTGTTCGGATTTCTCGGACCGAGCGGTTCCGGTAAAACAACTACCATTAAAATCCTGACCGCGCAATTGAACCAAACCATTGGAGACGCTTATGTATTCGGAGTGCCCGCACATCGTCTTAAAGAAGCAACATACCGCAAAAAAATCGGTGTTATTACCGACAACAGTGCTTTGTACAGCCGATTGAGCGTATATGATAACCTGAAATTTTACTGCGATTTGTATGAAGTTCCATATAGCCGGATTCCTGAGGTATTAGAAATGGTGAACTTGGCTGAAGAACAGAAAAAAATCGTATCCAAGCTATCCAAAGGGATGCTGCAGCGTGTGACTCTGGCACGTGCCTTCCTTCATGAGCCTGAGCTATTGTTCCTGGATGAGCCAACCTCGGCACTGGATCCGGGCAATACGAAACATATATATGAAGGACTCTTAAAGCTTAAAGAAAAGGGAACGACCATCTTTTTGACCACACATGATATGAATGAAGCGGAGACGCTGTGTGACCGGATCGCCTTTTTGCATAACGGAGCGATTCAACAGCTGGATACACCGAAAAATCTCCGCAAGAAATTCGGAGACGACACGATAACCGTGGAACTGACCGATGGAAGCAAAGTGACGGTTAAACGGGGACCTGAAGGTGCAGAGAAGCTCTTTCATTATATGAACGAGGATCGTGTATCTTCGATTTATTCAAATGAGCCTACACTTGGAGACATATTTGTGGAAATTACGGGGAGGGAATTGGCATGACATTTTCACTAAAGAGATCACTAGCTATTTTACAAAAGGATTATAAGGACGTTTCAAAAAATATGTATGTAAGCTTCTCGTTGATCATGCCACTGGCGATGGCCGCATTTTACGGCCGGATAGGCGAAAATACGATCAACGTCGTGTACATGGTGATTAACCTCGCTCTCACTCTCGTGGCAACCTATTTACAGAGCGCCCTGATCGCTGAGGAAAAAGAAAAGAATACGCTGCGTGGACTGATGCTTTCACCTGCAAGCCCGCTTGAAATTATTGGTGGCAAAAGCCTGCTTAGTTTGATTGCAACGATCATCGCTCTAATCGGCTGCGGATTACTATTAGAATACCAACCAGGAAACATGGTTGCTGTAGGACTGGCACTCTTTTTATCCTGTATTTTTTACATTGGTATCGGCACGCTGCTCGGTCTGGCTACCAAATCTGTTATGGAAGCATCCATTGCCGTTCTGCCTATTGTCTTCTTTTTCAGCTTTACGTCTTATCTCACTCCTTTGATGGAAGATTATCCGATACTAGAAATCTTGCCGAACATACAGCTGGTTGATCTCGCGAATAAGGCTCAGGCTGGAATCAGCTTCATGGGCGTCTTGTTTAATATAGGAATCATCTTGCTGTGGGCCATCGTTATTAACGCGCTTGCTTATGTCATGTACAAAAAACGTATGGTAGATGAATAGAAGGCAGCTATAGGCAAAAAAAACAGCAGGCCGGAACAATTCCGGACCTGCTGTTTTCGTTCGAATACATGATCTATACTTTAAACTTGGACAACTCTTTGCGAAGTTCTCCGACTACAGCTTCCAACTGCTGTACCGAAGTCGAGATTTCCTCAATCGAACCAATCTGCTCTTCGGCAGCTGCGGCCACATTGCTTGCGTCTTTGGAGGTCAGGCTTGCAATAGATTTCATCTCTTCCACCGAAGCGCTCACCTGCTCCGAACCTGCCGACATTTCTTCGGAAGCGGCAGACACTTCCAAAATATGCTCGGCAACATTACGGGAGGCATGGAGAATGTTAGCGAACTTCTCACGTACCTCTTCGATCAGAGTAATACCTTCTTGAACATCTTTACGGCTGTCTTCCATCACATGAACAGCGTTTAACGTATCTTCACGGATCTCGGTAATGATTTGTGCGATCTTATCTGTAGATTCTTCGGATTGTCCCGCCAGCTTCTTCACCTCTTCAGCTACGACAGCAAAGCCGCGTCCATGCTCCCCTGCTCTAGCTGCTTCTATCGATGCATTCAGAGACAACAGACGAATCCGGGAAGTGATCTCCGTAATGAAACCCAAAATCTTCTCAATCTCATGGGAACGTTCACTTAGTTGTTCAATAGCTGTTCCTACCTTGGTCGTTCCTTCACCAATGTTGCCGATCTGAATAACAGTTTGTTCAACCACGGCCGCACCTGTCTCAGCATGGCCTGCTGCTTCCTGTGCAGCCTCAGAGACTATGGAGGAAGTTTCAGCAATCTTCACAATACCGCTGGCCATATCGCTCATCGACAATGCGATTTCTTCCGAGCCGGAGGCATGAGTCGTCGCTCCATCTGCAATTTGGCGAATGGAGGAACCGATAACGTTCACACTCTTTTTCGTGGAATCAATACCACTAGAAACAAATTCAGTCACATTTATAACCTGATTCGACGAATTATTCACGCCCTCGATCAGATGTTTCAAGTGAGATACCGTTTGATTAAAATCACCCGAAAGCACAGCCACTTCATCTTTTCCTCGAACCTGGAGCGTCTTTGTCAAATCCCCTTGGGCCACATCTTTCACAGCTGAGTTCAGCTGCTGAATGGGACGAACCAGACGCTCAGTGAACAGGTAGGCAATAACAATAGCTACAATCAATGAGATAACCGAAATGATCACAAGTGTATTCATCAGTTTGGCGATCGGAGTATGCAGTTCTTTGGTTGGGGCAGCAACGAACACCCCCCAGTTATAAGTTGATGGCGCATAAGCAGCCGAGTATGTTGTATTGTTCTGGTGCTTAGTATAATTAAATACACCCGATTTCCCCTGAATTACTTGTTCAAAGGCCTCGTTGACACTATCAACATTTTGTTCCTGGACGGTCTTTTGCAGAATCAGTTCCTTGTCAGGATGCCAAATAAATTCACCTGACGGGCTTACCAGAAACGCATAACCAGTCTCAGCAAACTTTTGGGTGGATACACTCTTCTGAACCGTATCAATCGGCAGCGTCGAACCTATGTATCCATACTGCTTCCCGTCTTTCATCAGCGGAACAAGCAGACTAATGACGATATTACCGGTACGGCTTGAATTTGTAGGTTCAGAGACTACAATCTTCCCCTCGCCCTTACTAATCTCCTGATGATGAGCACGACCAGAATAGTCCGTTGATTCCCCGAGGAAATTGATGACGTTTTTGGCTGTTAGATCATACGAAAAAAGGAAGGTTTCAAATTCCTCATTTGTCTCCTGTGCCTTCTGAATCAGTTTTAAATCCTCTTCCTTATTCCCAGTAAACAATTTTCCGACAGCCTCAATCTTGGCAATTTCAGTGTCAATAAATTCATTGATTTCCCTTGCCAAATTTTCCGCGTTCAGTCTCGCCTCTTCATCAATGCTTTTTTCTAACAGGCCAGAAGCGTTTTTATAGCTTACTATCGTGACGGATGCCAAACTGAGTACCAGAAGCAGGCAAATCATACTAATCATTTTTTGCTTAAGACTTTTAAGCATTACAGTAAATCCTCCCCCAATAAAGTTCCGGGGCCCTATCCGATCATCTGTCCGCTATGTTTTGCGCAATGTTCTTTTTGTAAGAGGACAAAATCTCCATCCAAATTAAATATTTTCAGCAAAATTGTTCGGGATAAATTAGGCGGTAAGACTCCACATATGTTCTTATCGGCATCAACTTTTCACTTTTTAAGTGAAAACATGAAAATTGCATAAAAAAGTTATTTTCATAGATATCCTTCATCCATCTAAAAATACACAAAAAAAACAGCAGGCTGGAAAAATTCCAGACCTGCTGTTTTCGTTCAAATACTATTGCAACCATTTTTTATCGAGAGCGTCGAACTTGCCTTGAAGCTCCATTTCATCCATCCACATTTCCAGGTAGCTTGCATATTCAAAGTCACCACGAGGAATCATGTAACCTTTTTCACTGTTTGTGAAAGGCTTGTCTGTCAGAGCTGCATACAGTCTGGAATCAGCCTTTGCATAAGTGATTGCTTCTACAGTATCCGTAATCATAACATCATAAGTGCCGTCTGCAACCAAGTGAGGGATGTCCAGGTTGTTAGGAACAACGGTAACATTAGCCTTAGTCAGGTGCTGGCGAACAAATACTTCGTTTGTACCACCTGGGTTTACACCGATACGTACTGTCGGTTTGTTAATATCTTCGATAGACAGATATTTGCCTTTATCTTCTGCACGGATCAAAGGCGCTTTACCGAAGGAAACATAACCTTGGGATACATAAGCGGTTTTTTGTCTAGCTGTGTTACGGGTAACACCACCAACAGCGATATCAAATTTGTCATCCTGCAGGTCTTTCATCATGGTCGACCATGTCGTGTTCACAAAACGCACTTCAACACCCAGATCTTTACCAAGTTCAATCGCTGCATCAACGTCGTAGCCTTCATACTTATTCGTTTTAGGATCCAAATATGTAAACGGTTTGTAGTCTCCGGTCATACCTACCCGAATATATCCTTTATCAATGATTTTATCCAGTTGAGATTGAGCTTTCTTTTGTTGTCCCGGTGCTTGCTCGGAAGCCGATTTTGCGGATGCGGATGGTGTGGTAAGCAGCTCGTTAGCGGCGAAGCCTGTTCCTACCAATGATAAGCTGACTACGCCAGCGACTACTATTTTCTTCCAATTCTTTAACATGTGTTGTTTCCTCCGATTTCTTCTTGTTGATTAGTTTTGTTGCTTTGTTGCTTTGTTGCTCTGTTGTTTCTAAAAATACTGCTACTTACCCAAGTCCAACCCTTACAGGCATCCCCCCTTTCAAGTGCCGTGCACACCGAACTTGGGAGTAGCATCATTTGATCTATACTTTAAACTTAGACAGCTCTTTGCGTAGTTCTCCGACTACAGCTTCCAGCTGCTGTACCGAAGACGAGATATCCTCAATCGAACCAATTTGTTCTTCGGCAGCTGTGGCCGCTTTACTTGCGTCTTTAGAGGTCAGGTTCGCAATGGATTTCAATTCTTCGACCGAAGCGCTCACCTGCTCCGAGCCTGCCGACATTTCCTCGGAAGCGGCGGACACTTCCAGAATATGCTCGGCAACATTGCGGGAAGCATGAAGAATGTTAGCGAACTTCTCGCGCACATCTTCGATCAGCGTAATGCCTTCCTGAACATCTTTACGGCTCACATCCATCACCTGAACCGCGTTTAACGTATCCTCGCGAATCTCGGAAATCAGGCGTGCGATCTGATCTGTAGACTCCTCTGACTGCCCGGCCAGCTTCTTAACCTCTTCGGCAACGACAGCAAATCCGCGTCCGTGCTCACCCGCTCTAGCTGCTTCGATTGATGCATTCAGAGACAACAGACGGATCCGAGAAGTAACCTCCGTAATAAAGCTCAAAATCTCATCAATTTCATGGGAGCGTTCATTCAGTCGTTCAATAGCCGTTCCAACCTTGGACGTACCTTCACCAATGTTGACGATCTGAATAACAGCCTGTTCAACTACAGCCGCACCTGTCTCGGCATGGCCCGCTGCTTCCTGTGCAGCCTCGGAAACCATCGAGGAAGTCTCGGCAATCTTCACAACGCCGCTGGCCATATCACTCATAGACATTGCAATTTCTTCCGAGCTGGAAGCATGGGTAGTCGCCCCATCGGCAATTTGACGAATGGAGGAGCCGATAACATTAACATTCTTTTTCGCGGAATCTATGCCGGTGGAAACAACTTGGGTTTCGTTCATCACCTGGTTGGAAGAATTCGTTACACCCTCGATCAGGTGTTTCAAGTGAGCTACGGTTTGGTTAAAGTCACCCGAAAGTACAGCCACTTCGTCTTTTCCTTGAACCTGAATCGTCTTTGTCAAATCCCCTTGGGCTACTTCCTTCACGGCCGAGTTCAGCCTCTGAATTGGACGAACAAGATGTACAGTGAACCGGTAAGCAATAACAATAGCCACAATCAGGGCAATGATTGAAATGATCACAAGCGTATTCATCAGCTTGGTAATCGGAGCATACAGTTCTTTGGTTGGGGCAGCAACGAACACACCCCAGTTATAAGTTGACGGCGTATAGGCAGCCGAGTAATGTGTATTGTTCTGGGTATATTCAAAATTGCCTGATTTAGATTGCATTACGTTATCGTAGGCGCTGACCAATTCTGGAATATTGATATCTTGGACGGATTTTTGCAGTACATAATCCTTATCCGGATGCCACATGAATTTACCAGAATTGCTGAGGAGATAAGCATATCCTGTTTCTCCGAATGTTTGAGTGGATACACTCTTCTGAACCTCGTTAATCGGCAGAGTCGATCCCATATAACCATACTGCTTGCCGTCTTTCATCAGTGGAAGAATCATCGTAACGATGTTATTACCGGTACGTTTGGACACTACAGGATCAGAGATTACAACCTTCCCCTCACCCTTACCAGACTCCTGATAGTGAGTACGGTCGGACACATCCGTTGTTTCTCCGAGGAAGTTAATGACGTTTTTACCTGTTAAGTCATACGAGAAAAAGAAGGTTTCATATTCCTCATTTAATTTCTGTGCCTTCTGAATCAGTTTTAAATCCTGTTCCTTATTCCCTGTAATCAGTTTTCCGATAGACTCAACCTTGGCAATTTTAGCGTCAAGGAATTCATTGATGTGCAGTGCCAGGTTCTCAGCGTTCAGCATCGCCTCTTCATTAATGCTTTCTTTCAACAGACCAGAAGCGCTGTTGAAGCTTACAATCGAGACGGATGCCAGACTGAGCAGCAGCAGCAGACAAATCGCGATAATCATTTTTTGCTTAAGACTTTTAAGCATCACAGTAAATCCTCCCCCAATATAGTTCCAGGGCCCTATCTCTTCATCTGTCCACTGTTTTTTGCGTAATGTGATTTTTGGCACAAGTACAAAGATCTCCATCCAAATTAAATATTTCCAGCAAAATGTTTGGGATAAATTAAGCGGTAAGACTCCATATATGTTGTTATCGGCATCGACTTTCCAGTTCTTGAGTGAAAATATAAAATTACAGAGATCAGTTTAATTTCAGAGGTGACTTTCACCTATCAAAAAGCAAGAACAGCCCCCCCTAAAGTACCATAACCACAGACCCATTAGGTCGCGGGACGATTTCCACTTCAGCAAGCTCTATCTGAGACGCCGAATAAATTGAGGGCTCCACAAAAAGAGACTGTTCGCTGCAGATCACGCTGCTGCGAGACAGTCTCTTTGTTTTATCGATCGCTTTTTCGCTGTGGGTTCCAGCCATGCTCCTGCTGTCGTTCGTTATAGGCGCGCATTGCATCCGCAGTACGGAAGACAACTTAGTCCATATATCCGGCAAGTCCTTTTTTCATGAGATAGTCCATCTCACTATCCAAAATATTTTCTACCGTCAGCTCGTCCAGCTTTACATCCTTGCGGCTCATGACGTAATCCACCAGGTCATCACTATCGATATCGATATCTCCTTTAGCGCCCTTGTGCGCGTTATCGATATAGGCCTGTTCATGCTTCAGTACAAGCCGGATGTCTTGCGGAGTGGCCTTCGTTTTGCCCCCAATATATTCGACAAGCTCTTGCTCGTTCACTGTTTTATCCATTGTTATTCAGCTCCTAGAAGTAGATTACCGCCATTGTAACAGAAAGTGATTCACGGGGAAAATAGAGGGTGCGTGTGACGCTTCGCGTACATACCCTTCCGTTCTATCTAGAATGAATCAAAAAGAAGATATTACACAGCTAAAAAAAGGAATTTGCACCTCTCTTCGCGAATTGTTTATCGTAAGTTATCTGATTATCATGATGGAGGTAACCATGGAGAACAGTGGACTCGGGGGAAAAAGCATCATTCTCAGACTGGAAATGAACACGCAGGAAATCAAATTCGGGCAGGTAGCTTCCGCTATTTTTGAAGCCGGCGGCGATATGGTGGCGATTGATGTTATTCAGGCCAGTGGCCATATTACAGTTAGGGATATTACAATTACCGTGACGGACAGTGTGGACATCGACAAGATCACAAAATCCGTCAAAAACTTGCGCGGCGTCCGCCTCGTCAACGTTTCCGACCGAACCTTCCTGATGCATCTGGGGGGCAAGATCGAGACACAGCCCAAAGTACCGATTCAAAACCGTGATGACTTGTCCCGTGTATACACGCCTGACGTAGCCCGGGTGTGTACAGCTATCCAAGAAGATCCTAAAAAAGCATACACTCTTACGATCAAAAGAAATACAGTTGCTGTCATTTCGGATGGAAGCGCTGTCTTGGGTCTCGGCAATGTCGGACCTTATGCAGCTATGCCGGTCATGGAAGGGAAATCCATGCTGTTCAAACAATTTGCCGGTGTCGACTCGTTTCCGATCTGTCTGGACACGCAGGATACCGAAGAAATCATTGCCAGCATCAAAGCAATTGCTCCCGCTTTTGGCGGCATCAACCTGGAGGATATCGCTTCCCCCCGCTGCTTCGAGATTGAACAGCGGCTCCGGGAAGAACTCGACATTCCTGTGTTCCATGACGATCAGCATGGCACAGCCGTCGTACTGTATGCCGCGTTGATCAATGCGCTAAAAATCGTAGGCAAGTCCATTGATCAAGTCAAAGTTATCGTCTGCGGAATCGGGGCTGCGGGTGTGGCCTGCAGTAAAATTTTATTGTCCGCAGGCGTTAAGGAAATCATCGGCGTAGACCGGGAAGGTGCCCTTGCTTCAGGAAATGCCTATACTAACTGCATGTGGCAGTGGTATGCGGAGAATACCAATCCACACCGTGTACAAGGTTCATTGCGGGAAGTCATTCAGGGAGCAGATGTCTTCATTGGCCTATCAGCAGGCGGACTGCTTTCCCGCGAAGATGTGTTGTCAATGGCCGATAAGCCCATCGTATTCGCAATGGCCAATCCGAATCCGGAAATTAAGCCGGAAGAGGTCGAGGATATTGTAGGCGTCATTGCTACCGGACGTTCGGATTACCCGAACCAGATCAACAACGTATTGTGCTTCCCTGGTATTTTCCGTGCCGCCTTAGATTGTAGAGCTACCACTATTAACGAAGAGATGAAGCTGGCTGCTGCCGAAGCTATCGCTTCTGCCGTATCAGATGAGGAACGAAATCCCTCATATATCATCCCAAGTGTCTTTAATCAGAATGTCGTTAAAGCCATCCGTGAACTCGTTGTTAAAGCAGCGATCAGTTCCGGGGTTGCTCGTAGATTCCCACGAGAATACACTTAACTCTACTAATGATCGGATGCGTAAAAAGCATCCGGTCTTTTTATGCGAATTTGGTTTAGGGACTACAATCGAGAGGAGTGAATACAATTGGAAATTAGAACACCCACATCAGCTGAACTTGAACTAATTCTGACTATGTCGCCGCAAGCTTTATTTGAAGGAACGCTTGGTGATGTAATGCCGACGAGTGAAAAAATTAAAGGGCTTGTTGAACCTCTCTTAGCAAAAGGCTGTCGCTATTTCATCGCTGTTGAAGGTGGTGACTTAGCTGGATGGATTCTTTTCGGTAAGAGCAAAGATCAATTTACAGATACGCCAATCGGCTTTATCTATGAGCTATTCGTTCTGGAACAATTCAGGGGAAAAGGGTATTCAAAACAATTGTTATCCAAGGCACTAGATCACTTTAAAAGTGAAAAATTACTTGAAGTACGTCTTAGCGCTTTTTCAGGTAATCATGCCATTAAACTGTATGAGAAAGCAGGCTTTCATGTAAGAACGGTGACCATGAGCTTGAACTTATAAAGCGCGAGTCCAAAAACCCACTATGCATTAGCTCCAAATTCATTTATAATGGATTGGAAAACTTTAGGAAGCAGGTGAATCCGTTGGTATAATTTATCGTATCCATCCTTCTATTCTTTGAAAACTAAATATAACGGAGGGTCCGATAAAATGAGTCATTTCCAACGTATTATTGAACGTTTAGATACCATTTTGGCAAAGTTCGTACAGGATGAGGCTGTTCCAGGGCTAGCGGTTGGCATCGTACGAAATCAGGAAATATTGTATGTTAGCGGATTCGGGACGACCGACATCCGTACGGGTTGCCCTATAGGGAAAGAAACGATGTTCCATATGGCTTCCGTCTCCAAAACATGTGTGGCAACGGGGATTATGCAGCTTGTCCAGCAGGGAAAGATTGAACTGGACTCCCCTGTAGTTCAGTATTTACCATACTTCAAGCTGAACGACCATAACTATGCTGATATAACGGTCCGCCAACTTCTCAATCACACTTCGGGTATGCCGGACGAGGATGATTTTGAATGGGATCGGCCTGAATTCGATGAACACAGCTTGGAGAGATATGTCAGACGCATAGAGAATCACCGTTTGTTGTCTACACCAGGCGAAAAATTTGCATACAGCAATATCGGTTACGAAATATTGGGCGACGTCATCGCCAAAGTGTCCGGTCTATCCTTCGAGGAATATATGAAGTCCCTCCTTCTGGAACCTGCACAGATGCACGGAAGCTCTTTTTTTAAAAGCGACATCCCATCTGACCAGTTAGCAGCTCCCCATGTTCACGGATTTAAGGAAGGCTATGGACCGGAATCAAGCGATATTTTTCCGTATCACAGGGCTCATGGACCGAGCTCTACACTGTACAGCAGCGCAGAAGAAATGTGCCGATATATGATCTTTCAACTGAACCGGGGAATGACGTCAGAGGGCAAGCAGATTTTACAGCCTGAAGGGTATGGACCATTATGGGAAGAATATGCCGAGACGAATTACGGCAGCTGGATGAACGGCATTGGTCTCTCCTGGTTTCTGGGGTCTTATAAAGACTGCCGCATCATGTCGCATAGCGGTAGGGATACGGGCTTCCGCAGTAATCTTATGCTCATGCCCGATCAAGGCTTAGGCTTAGTGCTCATGACGAACTGTGATTATATCGGACTTAAAGTCGTCTCAACATCCATCATCGACCTACTTCTCGGTGAAGATATAAGGTATGTTAAAAAATCACTGGCCCACCATCTGTCTAAAATCACGATCACTTCTGATGTCGAGGCGGCTTGGCGGGAGTACAGTTCCATGTCTTCGCACGATCTGGAGCGCTATCTTATTCTTGAAGGTGAATTCAATTTCATCGCTTATACTATGATGGAAAAAGGTTTTCTCACCGAGGGAATCAAAGTTCTTGAATTATCTGTACAGCTCTTTCCGGAGTCATCCAACCTATATGATAGTCTTGGTGAGATGTATTTGTCGGCAGGAGACCCGGTTGCGGCTCTTCGGAACTATGAAAAATCGGTTGAGCTTGACCCCACTCACCGTGAAGGTGAGATTATGATTGAAAAACTGCGGGCTTCTATGTAAGAAAGGATTCCAGTCCCTCCTATCATCAACTTCAGACCCACATGAGGAGTAAATATCATGAACAAAAACACACTCGTTCGAAAATTCAACAAGCAGGCATCCATGTATGAACGAAACAGCAGACAGCGTACGCTCGGAATGTGGAGAAGCCGACTGCTTCAAGATGTACATGGAAAGGTGCTTGAGGTTGCCGTCGGGGCTGGAGCCAATTTCCCTTATTACAATCAAGATACAGTTGACCTGACCGCGGTTGACTTCAGTCCAGAAATGCTAAAAAGTGCACGGCGGATGGCCTCTGAGCTTCAGTTCAAGGTGTCATTTCTAGAACATGACATCGAGACACTCGAGTTGCCGGAAAGGTCCTTCGATTGTGTGGTTTCCACCTTGTCCCTGTGCGGTTACGATGATCCGTTAGCTGTGCTGAACAAAATGAACCGCTGGTGCCGGCCCGGAGGACACATATATTTGCTGGAACATGGGATCAGCTCCAACCGGTTGCTCGGTTTTACCCAACACCTGATTAATCCCGTTGCCAGGCGCATATCGGGTTGTCACTTTAATCGGGATATGCTTCAGATCGTTCACGACTCCGAAGTTGAGATTGTGAACACCGAACGATACTGGGGCGGAATGGTTCACCTCATTTGGGCGGTATCCACCTAAGCAACGGCTAATAGACACAACAGCAACATAAACACAAAAGGGGCATTCCACAGGGAATGCCCTTTTGTGTTTATATATCACATCCTAGAGGAAGGGTGTGACCCGCCTGGATTCGTAAAAGTTCCAAAGCTATCCGGATTTGCTTGCCCAGCCATGAATGGCCCCGGACTTCCCATGGCACCGCTTTGTATATGAAGTCCGGTCATAGTGGACTCTGGTGCAGGCTGATAGGTGCTCAAATACGTCTGGGCTGTTCCCTGTTCAAAGGTAGGCACCGGATACTGACCCTGCTCATTCATGAACAGAAATACTTCGTAAGCCTGATTAATGCAGCTGACGGAGCTGTTCGTAAGCGCCCGGCGCAGGTTGATATCCGTGCATTCCAGCGCGGCTGTCGTGCAGTTTTTTGCACTGTTTTTATGCGCAATAAGCATGGCTGAAGCGATTTCGTTATCCGTCATTACGGCATCGGGATGCGGCGTAACGGTCTGAAGGTTATTGATCCCGTATTGCACGTTCTGATGGATTCCTTGTACGCCGGCCGCCGAAGACATGAGCGGATTCATACGGGAGTTTCCAGTCATGCCGATGCCACGTGTAAGTGCAACAACTTCATTATAGGAACGTATCCCTTCCTGTTGATGACGCTGGATCATGCTTTGCAGCTGCGGATTTTTGGCTTGGGAAGCATAAAAACCGAAATGGTTCATCATATTCATTTTTTCAGCTAGAACCTCATGGGTATCCATGACTTCATGAGCTCCAAGTTTCATAGGAAATCACTCCTTTGGTATAGGTTGCAACCAAGGATAATCTTTCCGATGTATTTATCAATTATTCACCTGCTGAATGTTTTTACTCATAAAATACCGCAGTGAGGGCCCTCAACACTAGTTATCCCAGTTCCATACTTCAACCCGTCCAAGCCCGAATCTTCGAAACTCCGGTACCTGCTTCAGCTTCTCCAGTTCTCTTACGGGCCCGGTAACTGTAGCGCCGTACACTTGAATGCCATTATGATTCAGATAGGAAAGTCGCTGTTTATCCTCATGGACACCATAATAATTCACATGGCTTGTTAGCCACTCCAAGTCTTTCATCATTTGTTCTTCAGCAAGTGCTATGTCCTGTTTAGTTAAACGGAGAGATTCTCCCCCTGCCGTTCCGTTTTCATGAAAAGTAACCAAGGGCCGGAGCGTTAAATGAGGAGGGTAAACTGTATCGTTGGTTGATACATAATTGGACACTTTCACATCCGTCATTTCTCCGGAATATACCGCCATTCCTGTGACCCAAAGATCATATTCAGACAAAACTTCCATAAACTCCTTCGGTGTCATTCCCTTTCCAAGCGAAAACCACATCTCAGCTACAAAGCCGTCCTCGATATGACCCAGTCGTTCCATCTCCGGGTCTTTTTCACCAATCCGTATGGTATCTCTCCCCCCATAAATCATGGACATTGGAAACCCAATAAAAGGGCGTCTGTCCCCCTTATAATATTTTTCATCTTCTTTAATCGAATACCTAAACTCGCCAAACAAGCTTTGCTCCGCATGCAATTCACCTGTTATGACACTCCACTCTCCAACCTGCCTGTAGACCTTGGTTGTCACGGTTTGCTTCAACAATGGGCTTAGAGAAAGCATTCTGAAATCTTTGTCTATTTTCATCCCGCTCCCCTGCATCTCTGCTAAGATAGCGACTGCACGTGTAAACTGGGCATTTTTTCCCGACTTCTCGAAATACAAATGTGCTCCCCACATATAAATCGAAAATATAATGGTCAGCAGTATGACAAGAGCGATGATATCTACTTCCCACCTGATTCTCTTGCCCCACTTTAACCGCTGCTTCTTGCGCTCCAATAAATCCGGAGAGAAATTGTCCGTTCCGGAATTCCCCATCATCTCATCACTCATAAACGTATCCATCCTCCCTACCCTCTCATCTGTATAACACCGCTCCCCCTTAGAATGTTTAAAAAAACAGCACAAAAAACGCTGCACCTGCGGCCAAAGCCAACCGCAAATACAGCGTCTCTAATTATAAATATTTACTTCGTTTCGGTCGGAACCTCGTCCCAACACTCCACATTTGTAAGTCCCGGAATACTATCCTTCGTAAACACCGGATCTTTTCCGGCCTTCCTCTGTACCGTATAATCCTTGAGTGCAGCGAAGGCAATTTTGGACAACAGCATAATAGCAATCAGGTTCACGATCGCCATTAAGCCCATAAACAGATCTGCCATATCCCATACGAGCTTCACACTCGTAACGGAGCCAAACACAACCATAGAAAGAACAGCAACCCGGTAAACCCAAATCCAAATCCGTTTGGAATTCAAAAACTCGATATTGGTCTCACCGTAATAATAGTTGCCGAGCAATGTGCTGAAGGCAAACAAAAATATCATAATAGCGAGGAAATCGGAAGCCCAAGAGCCCATTTGCATCCCTAGAGCCGCTTGAGTAAGCTCTATTCCGTCAAGTCCTGTCTGTTTGTAAGCTCCTGTGAACATAATCATAAATGCCGTGCTTGTGCAGATGACCAATGTATCAATGAGTACTCCCAGAGACTGAATAAGTCCCTGCTTCGCCGGATGGCTCGTTGTTGCCGTAGCAGCAGCATTCGGCGCACTACCCATGCCCGCTTCGTTGGAGAACAAACCGCGTTTAATGCCGTTCATGAGAGCAGCACCGAACGCACCTCCAACCGCCTGCTCAAAGCCGAATGCGCTTTTTACAATAACGGAGATTACTTCCGGAAGGCGTGTGATGTTAGCCACTATGATAAACAACGCAGCGCCCACATACAGCACCGCCAGCACAACTACGATCCATTCGGACCATTTTGCAATCCGCTTTACACCACCAAATATAATGGCACCAAATATTAAGGCCATTACAATGCCCACCGTCAGGCGATTTGTACCGAAAGAATTTTCAAACGCGACCGAAATCGTGTTGGATTGAACGGCATTAAACACAAGACCGAATGACAGTGTAATGAGGATCGCAAACAAAGCACCCATCCAGCGTTTATTTAGTCCAAACTCCATATAATAAGCCGGACCTCCGCGGAAACCACCCGTTTTTCTATCTTTTACTTTATATATTTGCGCTAATGTACTTTCAATAAAGCTAGAAGCTGATCCGATAATCGCAATAATCCACATCCAGAACACCGCACCCGGACCGCCAAGCGATATAGCCAGCGCTACACCCGTAATGTTACCCGTGCCGACACGCGCAGCCATACTAATCGCAAACGCCTGAAACGGTGAAATGCTGCCCGGTTCACTGCTTTTGCCCTCCCGGATAACACGCAGCATTTCTCTGATCAATCGAAACTGCAGGAATCTGCCTCTAAATGTAAAATAAAGTCCTCCGCCGATAAGCAAAACAATTAACAGCTTCGACCAAAGGAAATCGTTAATTATATTGATAAAACTTTGTACTACCTGCTCCATAGAATGTTCCTCTCTGTGTATAGTCTGGATGTTAATAGTTCTTCCGAACTTATTATTATAACCTGTTTCCCGGCCCCAAAAAACGCGGAAAAATATGGAATCTGAAAAAACCGCTCTAGCACAAATAAGGCCACCCGTTAGTCCACTCAACGAGGCGACCTTTTCGATGATATTAGGGCTACGGATTGCAAAAGCCCATCCAGATTAACGGACGGGCTCGATAGGTCATCTAGTCTTCCTGTACAAAATTCAGCACTGCCTCGTCTACGGCTGCAGTTTTGCCAAGATCAGGGCGATCCGTTAGTTCGATCTCGCAAGGTTCCGGACAGGCGTGCAGTTCCAAAAGGACCAGTTCATTGTGCCCCTTGCGAAGTAATGGACCTGGAATATACAACGCTCGCTGCGGACCCGCGTTCCAATAGCGGCCGAGATTGAAACCGTTGATCCAGGCGACTCCTTTACTCCAGCCATCAAACCGGAGGAACGTATCACCGATCTCCTCCACCTCGAAGAAGCCGCGGTAAAATCCCGGCATCCCTGAATGTTCGGAATTGTCCGGTATCTCTCCGCTCTGCTTGCTGTACGCAAGCGAAGCCAACTCTTCAGGCCCTAAAGGCAGTGTACGGATACTCCAGTCATATTGGAACTGATTGTCGATCCGAACCCCCTCTGTAATCCCTTTCGGGTCGCGAATGAGCGGTCCGTAATTAATCCGTCCCATATTTTCAACGAGGATATCAAGCCGTGCCCCTCCTGCCGGGACAGAAATATCCAAAGGCTGCGGGTTCCAACGCTCAACGACCCCTATCGCCTTTCCATCCAGGAACACTTGCGCCCGGTCCCGAACTTCCTGAATGTACAGCTTCTGACCGGATCGCGGCCCCTGAATATAGGTACTGTACATAATAAAACCATAGGACTGCCCGAATTTCTCCATCGGCTCTATGTTTACACTTTTCACCGGTTCGGATAACGTATCCAGATTGAAGTCAGCGAACAGTTCCGCTTTTTCCGTCAAGGCGATTTTTCCGTAACTTTTTTTCGGGATCGGTTCAGGAAACGGACAAGCAGGAGTAAATCCATGCTTTGTGAGCACTTTTTGGACAGCTTCTAACTTCTCCGTTCTATCGCCCCATTCCGTCAACGGAGCGTCATAGTCATAACTTGTCGTCGTTGGCTCATATTTGGCAATATGATTTGCCCCGCTATAAAAGCCAAAGTTCGTTCCACCATGGAACATGTACATATTGATGGAGGAGCCCTGTTCCAGCATTTCATCCAGAACGCCAGCTACATCCTCCGCATCCCGTACATGATGGTCTTCCATCCAGTGATCGAACCATCCGTTCCAGAATTCCATCACCATAAGCGGCTCTTCCTTGCGGTATTCCCGATACTTGGCGAAAGATTCTTCTACCCGCGAACCGAAGTTGACTGTGGCATGCACATCTCCCAGTGTTCCTCCCAGCAGCATCTCATCGGTAGGGCCGTCGGAAGTAAAGAGAAGTACATCAATTCCACGACTCAGCAATCCGTCCCGCAAATAGCCCAAATAAGCATGGTCATTGCCATAGCTGCCGTATTCATTTTCAACTTGGACAGCTAAAATCGGCCCTCCGTGAGTGGATTGGAGCGGAACAAGCCGAGGAATCAGCTCGTTATAATAGCGGTCCGCCTTACTTAAATAGAAGGGATCGTAACAGCGAAGTTTGAGTTCCCCGTAAGCCAGCAGCCAGCCCGGCAAGCCGCCGAACTCCCATTCCGCACAAATGAACGGACTCGGTCTGACAATAACATGAAGGCCGAGTTCTCCGGCAAGCTCAATAAACGAAACTACATCGGCCATACCGGTAAAAACATATTCTCCTTCCTTAGGTTCATGCACGTTCCAGGCAATATAGGTTTCAACTGTATTGAATCCGCAGGCCTTCAGCTTCAACAGCCGGTCCTTCCAATATTGCGGCACCACCCTGAAATAATGGATCGCTCCCGAGATAATCCGGTAAGGCTCTCCGTCCAGTAAATATTGTCCGTTGCTCCAAGTAAGTATGCTCATTATAGATGACCTCCGCTTAATAATGTATAGGATCTATTACTGACAGGCCATACAGGGTAAATTTTTCGTGATTATCGGAGTTGCACAGCTTCCATTACTCCAAGGAAATCCAGATCGTTTCTCCCTGACGTAACGAAAACGTATATAGACAGCCCGCTTTTGTCACTGGAACGGAATGACGATCCGAATCAGAGATCAAAAGAGGCTCCATGCTATATAACGTGCATTCTCCTGTATTAGCGGCGCAAATCTCTGCCAGTTCTAACATTCCGTCTCTCCAATCAATATTAACGGTAAATCCTCCCCTGGCCCGAAGCCCCCTGACTGAACCAGAAGGCCACGAAGAAGGTAGGGCTGGCAGCAAACATATTTCTCCGCCATGGGATTGAATCAGCATCTCCTGTATCGCAGCCGCTCCTCCGAAATTAGCGTCAATCTGGAAAGGTGGATGATCGCCGAATAAATTCGGATGGACTGCTTTTAGCAATAGCTCGCGAAGACTGTCATAAGCTTTGTCCCCATTGCCGAGCCTCGCCCAAAAGTTGGAAATCCATGCTTGGCTCCAGCCGGTATGTCCACCGCCGTTTTTCAAACGCCGCTCCAGTGTTCTTTGAGTTGCCTCCGCCAGTTCGGGCATCCTGTGGGGAATGATTTGCTCCCCGGGGTGAAGTGCAAACAAATGAGAGATATGGCGGTGCCCCGGTTCCGCTTCTTCATAGTCGACGGACCATTCCATGATCTGACCATGCCGGCCAACCCGAGGAGGGGAAAGCTTGGACCTTACGCTTCTCCACTCCTTGGTAAGCATGCTATCCACTTCAAGGTATTCGGCTGCTTCGATGCAAGCAGTGAAAAGGGCGTACACAATCTGCGAATCCATGGAGGGACCGGAACATAAGACCCCTGTCTGTCCTGTATCCGTTACGTAGCTGTTTTCTGGAGAAAGCGATGGTGAAGTGACAAGAAATCCGCTCTTATCATAGGTCAGAAAATCAAGGAAGAATAGCGAGGCTTCCCTCAACACCGGATAGGCCCGATCACGTAAAAAGTCCTCGGAACGGTTATATCGGTAATGCTCCCATAGATGTAGTGCCAGCCAAGCCCCGCCTGTAGGCCAAAAAATCGCAGGCGTCCAGGCTCCAAACAATCCACTCTCCGCCCATAGGTTTGATGAAGAATGGGCCGTGAATCCTCTTGCACTATACAAAGCTGCAGCAGTGTGCCGCCCATTTGCAGCCAGCCGGTCAATGAAATCGAACAACGGTTCATGACATTCAGGCAAATTGCCCGTTTCCGCAATCCAGTAGTTCATCTGCAAGTTAATATTCAGATGGTAGTCGCTCTCCCAAGGTGGTGTAAAGCTTTCATTCCAGATACCCTGAAGATTGGCCGGCAGGCTGCCGGGCCTTGAGCTTGCGATCAGCAAATAGCGCCCGTATTGGTAGAACAACGCTTCCAATAAAGGGTCCGCACCACCTTGTCGATAAAGCTTAAGACGTTCCGTGGTAGACTTATCCCTGTTCGTTTCGTTCATGGTTTCCTGAGGTGAAAGATTCAGCGAAACCCGATCAAATAAGGCTCTGTGATCCTTAATATGAGCATCTCTCAATTGTTCATATGATAGGGAAGCAGCGGACTCGGCCTGCCTGATGGCTTCCATCCGGGGATCATTGCAACGGAATGAGGTTTGAGCCGCGAGAATCAAAGTAACGGTATCCGCCCCGCGAATATCCATGTAATTGCCAACCGTTCGGCACTCGCCCCCCGTGATACAAGAGGTCAAAACCGTCGCATATTTAATGCCGTCCGCTCCACAGCTTCCTTCCATCGTCAGCAAACGATCATGGTCATGCTTTATCTCTCCATCAAACGGTCGCCTGCTTAAGCGCGCAGTTAAGGAGATCGATCCTGGTTCTGATGCTGTTAACCGGACCACAAGCACATGATTTACGGCGCTGGAGAATATTTCTCGGTTATACTGAACTTCCCCAATCTTATAAGTTACCGATGCAACACCCTTCATCAGGTTTAATTCCCGCCGATAATCCGAACTGTCCGGCAATCGATAATCGAACTGAAGCCTCAAATCTCCTAACGGTTGATATGGTCCAAAATACTGCGGTACATTCGTGAGATTCAGAAGCGCCATTCTCTCCGCTTCCTGGGGTTCACCATCACGAAGCAGCTTTCTGAGTTCCTCCACCGTCCCAGGAGCTGCTGGATTATCGCCCCCTCTCGGTCCGCCGTACCAGACCGAATCTTCATTTAACCCGATTCGTTCGGCTGATACATCTCCAAAAACCATCGCGCCTAGTCTTCCATTACCAAGAGGGAAGGCCTCCGTCCAGACACGGGCAGGTTGTTTTTCTATCAGCTTGCAAGTTTCGTTTGTCATCGTCCTACTCCTAATAATCAATCATTTTTCCGCTGTTCAAATCGTTCTGTTCTACAAAATTCGTCCATTAGATAGAATAAAAAGAGCTGTCTCTCGTGGCCGGTACGATCCATAGAGACAGCTCTTCATAGGCAGACGATTGTGTTTCTCCTCGTTCCCCGACACTTTAAGATAAATCTCAAAGCCCGTTGCGTAACCAGGATAGAGTGACTATCCTGCCTATTTGATTACACCTTTTTTATTGATGATTTTTGTGGCCTCATCAACCATCCATTTCTGTACATCATCGATCGATTCATTATTCAGCATATATCTGCTGAAGCCGTCCTCGATCACTTTGGTCAATTCCGATGAAGCCGTAGTCATAATCTGTGCAGCATCAAGATATTGGATTGCATCGTCAAACAGTGTGTATTTAAGAGAATCCATATCATACATATCTTCATTTCCAGCAACCAGCTTTGTTAACAGAGCTTCGTTATTGGCTTTTTTATAACCCGAGAATTCTGGTCTATTGTCCGAATCTGCTGTTGTCATAAATCTCATAAGCTTGAAGGATGCTTCCTTGTTTTCAGAGTTAGCGCCCATTACCAACTGGCCACCGCTGGTGAAATATTTGCCTTCATAATCTTTAGGTTCCGATCCTTTCGGAGGCACCGGTACCGGAGCGAAAGCTGTTTTGAAATCGTGTGGATACTGCTCGGTATTGCCCGGGTCAGCGATTGTCCAGTTACCTGTCAGAATCATAGCTGCTTCCTCATTGAAAAATTCGGTTCGATAGTTCAGCTTTGCAGCGAGAACATCCGAGAAAGGTTTGGCTGATTTGTCCTCCGACTCCATACCCTTGCGAAGCTGGAAGAAGTATTTGTAAGTTGGATCGGACAGAATCGTTGTTCCGTCATCATACAGGAATGGATCTTTCATCATCGTTTGCGCCGGAGCGTTTGAATAAAGCTCCCAAGTATGGAAGTACGTACCGTAACGTTTGTCAATGCCTTCACCTTTATTCAGCTTCTTGGCATATTCCCGGTAGTCATCCCATGTCCATCCGAACTTTGGAACTTCTAATCCTACTTCGTCAAGAGCATCCTTGTTGAGCATCACGTAGTTGAAACTCTTTGTATACTGCATACCGTAATAATTGTTATCTATCTTTGGGTTAACGAAATATTCGTCCTCGGGGGCGATATTTTCCTTGTCATAGAATTCATTAAGTGGTGCCAGCGCTCCCCGGGTTGCCCGTTCAAGTACAGATCCCAAGCTTGGTATTTGTACAACATCGATCGCTTCACCGGAAGAAATGAGAAAATCGAGTTTTTTCATCATTTCCACAGAATCGCCGGGAACAAGTACCACATGCTCTACCTTGATATCTGGATTTTGATCCATAAATTCCTGCAGCATGGCATCGGTGCCTACCGACTGAGCTTCGTTATCCCAGTTATAGTACTTGACGGTGACTTGCTTTCCGGTCTCGGCGCTGCCTTCATTTGCCCCGGAGCTGTCATTCGACGATGAACCTCCGGACTTTCCACAGCCGGTGAGCACCAAGGAGACGGCCAGAATCATTCCGAGTATTACAGACAATCTTTGCTTGACCTTTTGTTTCATTTTACTTCCCCCTGCACTTAATATTTAGGTGTAGTGCTGTATTCACTGTTCATTATAGGCAGCCGCTCGACTGGGCAAGTGCAAAATTTTGATATTGTATGATTACTTTTTTGACTTTTTCAAAAGAAAGTATGATCAACCCTTCACGCCACCCAGGGCAATCCCGTTAATTACCTGTTTTTGCAAAGCGATAAACACGATCACAAGCGGTATAATCGCCGACACCGCCGCTGTCATCATAATCGCATAGTTGTTCGTGTAATCGTCCCGGAACAACGTCATACCGAGTGGAATGGTGTACAGATCCTTGTCCAACAGGAAGATGAGCGGATTCTGATAATCGTTCCATGTCCAGATGAATTTAATGATGGCTACCGTAGCCAGCACCGGTTTGCATAGTGGAACCATGATGGACGAGAATATCCGCAAATGACCCGCACCATCGATTTTGGATGCTTCCATATACTCATCGCTGATCCCAATCATAAACTGCCGCAGCAGGAACGTGAAGTAAATCGAGAACATGCTCATGAATATGATTGCGGCATGGGTATTATAGAGACCGAACCAGCGAACCAACAGAAAGCGCGGGATCAGCGTGGCCTGATCGGGAATGATCATGAAGGAGAGCAGGGCCACAAACACAAGATCACGGCCTTTAAATTTAATCTTGGTCAGCGAGTACGCCGCCATGGACGAAACGAGCAGCGTGATGCAGGTCGTAATAATGGCTATTTTGAATGAATTGAAGTAAAAATCGGTAAAAGGAACCCTTCCCATCCAGACCATCTTGAAATTATACGCCACATTAATCTTCTCGGGTATCCATTGAATCGGAAAACGCATAACATCTTTCTCGTATTTGAAGGCTGCTGAAATCATCCAGATCAGCGGAATCAGGAAAACGATGGACAACGCTCCCATAAAAACGGTTGTGATCAATTTGGACATATTTTTTCTAATCAATTGCATCTTTACATCCCCCTCCTATTCTTCATTTCTAAATTTCCAGGTGACTGCGGTAATCAAGCCGATAATGGCGAACAGCAGCCAGGAGATGGCCGAAGCGTAGCCCATATTGTAATATTTGAATCCTTCCTCATAAATCCGAAATACGAGCACGGTTGAAGAATTATTCGGTCCGCCTTCGGTCAAAAAGGCAATGACGTCAAACACTTTAAACGAGCCGATCAGCATGGTGATAAGTAGAAAGAAAGTCGTCGGACGAAGCATCGGTACCGTGATGGCGAAAAACTTTTTCATCACGCCAGCGCCATCAATTTCAGCTGCTTCGTAAATTTCATTCGAAATATTCGTCAGACCAGCCATATAGATAATGATAGTGTAGCCCAGAGCGGCCCATGAACTGATAATTGCAATCGACAGAAGCGATGTTTTTGGATCTACCAGCCATTTAGGCGGATTGGACAGCCCTAAATCCATCAGAAACTGGTTAATCGGTCCCAGGGACGGGTGAAATAAAGCACTCCATACCGCAGCAATCGCGATGATGGAAGAAATATAGGGGATAAAAAACGCGACTTTGAAATAATCTTTAAAAAACACACTGTTATGAATCAATGTTGCCAGCACCAGAGCAATCGCGATCGGAATGGGAACCGTCAGAATCATATAAATCACATTGTTCTTCAGTGCCTGAATAATGGTAGGATCCTGGAACATTTGGATATAGTTATCCAACCCTGTAAACTTGATGCCTTCAACGCCTGACAGAAGGTCCCAATCGGAAAAACTCAAATACAGAGAAAATCCAAGCGCAAACACGTTAAGAAATAGCATCCCGATAATCTCCGGGGCCAGAAACAGCCACCCAGTCAAAGCTTCTTTCTTCTGCGGAGTCCAAAATTTCCGCGGTTCACGCTGACTCTTTGGCACAGATTGTTTTATACTCTCCACGTTGTATCACCTCGGCAAATTAAATATGTCATTATAATAATTCATCCTCCCGCGGCATGAAGGAGAGATTATGACCAGCGACGTGCACGATTTTGACCTTTATTCGTATATGTAGAATAGTGAAACTGGTGGTTGACATGGTTAAAACCATTCCAAGAAATTTGGGGACAACAGCGATGGGAGGAACGATTCATCCGTGGATCGTCTCCTAACAGAACAAAGGGGTATCCCGCCAGATCTAAAGATCTTTTGGGACACCCCCTGCAAATATTGGATTGTTTTTATCTGGTGAGAATCATTTGCGTGCCAAATGTTTGGCCTTGTACTCGCTTGGCGTGGATCCCACATATTTTTTAAACACTTTGGAGAAATACGTTCTATCCGAATAGCCGAGTCCAACCGCAAGTGACTCTAAATTCTGGTTAGACATTTTCAACATATTCGTAGCTACCTTCATCTTATACTGGTGCACATAGTCCGTAAAAGTCAGGCCGGCCATCCGCTTGAAATAACGTGAAAAGTAGCTCGGATTCAGAAACAGATAGCGCGCCATATCGATTGAGGTAATATTATCGGCAAGGTGTTGGTCGATATATTGCTGGATGACCTGAAGCTTGGGCTCCTGCACCGTGATTACCGCTCCCTTATGCCGGCTTTTCATAGCCAGCATAAATTTTCTTTCCACCAGCTCCATCGTATCCTCCAGCGTTCGGGTCAGAGCGAGATAGGCGAACAGATCCTCATCGAATTTCAGACTAGAAAAAATCAGTTCAATGCCGCGGAGCATAGAGGACAACTCCCGGACAAAGTCGTCCGGAACAATAAACATCTCTCTAGCAATCCTAGCGATTTCCTGCAGAATTCCGCTGATGCCTTCCAAATCATCTCGGATGACCGCCCGTTCCAATTCCGAAACATAGCTATCCAGAACCCCCTTGGGAGCAGGTTGAAACAATTGCGATGTAATATGCAACGTATCAGAATCAATATAATCGGTATTCTCGTAAAACTCGCACTTGTCCTGAACCATTTTTTGAAATACCGGGCCGATGTTGTCCAGCTCCACTTTATCCGTAACCTTAATGACATTCGGTTGAATCTTAAGAAAATGAGAGCACTTAAAGCGCAGCTGCTGTAAATAATTATGAAGATGCAGATTGGCGTTTTGCGCAAGATTAACCCGGAAATTATACAGAATTACAATATTCTCATGCTCAAGAAAAGGGGTTATCCCTTCGCTCGATTCAGACAGTTCCAAGGCAATATTGTAGATGGCATATAAGATCAGCGGATATTCACTCTGCTTGTAACGGTTGTCGAAGCTGGAAAAATGAATGCTGGCAATCCCCAACATAAACCATGGATAGGTCCAGGAGATGCCGATTTGTTCCGCATAGGCCACCGTTGTCTCGGACGGGGTTCCGTCAATCACTCTTTGCAGCAGATCCTTCCGGAAAAGAATGCTGTTGCAGCGCGCGGTCTCGCGGTTAATCAACCCGACCCTTGATTTCAGCAATCGTACCGATTTGCCTAAACTTTGTGCTAATTGCTCTGCCGTAAGCTGGTCCTTGATCAAATAATCGTCGGCCTTCAGCTTGACCGCCTGCTGTGCATATTGGAAATCCTCATGACATGTCAGAAAGATCACCCTTATATCCGGTTTCATGCTGATAAATCGCTCAGCCAGCTCGATGCCGTTTGTTTGCGGCAGACCGATGTCCGTAATGACGATATCTGGCTGCACTTCCTCAAACATATGCAGCGCCTTAGCGCTTGAATAGGTACTGCCGACAATCTGTAAATGATGGGCTTCCCAGTCAATCATTTGCCGCAGCACTTTGAGCATGGGGACATCATCGTCAATGAGCATCACTCTAAACATCACAATTGCCCTCCCTCTGACGGAAAAACATGATGGTTGCTACCCGGGGGTAAATACAAAGATACGGACACCCCACCCTGCTGCAGATTATGCAGGGACAAACCGGCTTCCTGCCCGTAGGTCAGCCTCAGCCTTTGAGCCACGTTGATTAACCCGACTCTTGTATAAGATCCATCCTGCTCATCATCGTTATGTAACAGCCTACAGTTCAGCCCAGCCAAAATCTCTTCATCTGCCCCGCAGCCATTGTCACAAATCTCAATCAGAATGCCTTCAGGGATAGTTCGTGAGCGAACAGAAATACGGGGCTTCGGATGATCTACCAGACCGTGGACGATGGCATTCTCTACGAGCGGCTGTAAAATAAGCTTGGGAACGATGAGTTCTTCAGTCCCCGGAGCCAGATCGATCTCCAGTTCCAGCGGGATTTCATTTCGGATTTTCATAATATCGACGTAGTGGCCGAGCAGCTTGCACTCTTCCCGCAGGGTAGCCGGTTCATTGACCTTGAGATAAGCCCGGAGCAGACTCATTAGAGAATCGATAATTCCGCTGTGCAGCGTATCTTTAGATAGAATAAGGCTGCATTTAATCGAGTTCAGCGTATTGATCAAAAAATGAGGGCGAATCTGCATAAACAGGGCTTCCAGCTCCATCACCCGCTTCTGTTCCTGCTCCTGCTCGATATCGTGAATTAGCCTCTGCAGTTGATCCAGCATCGTATTCAGCGTCTGTCCAAGCTCGGCGATATCATCCTTCCCCTTTACCTCCAGCCTCACGTCCAGATTACCCATTCCGAATTGGCGCACAACCCGCTGCAGCTTGAGAATCGGACTATGCAATCTTTTGGCAATCAAGATAGAAGTAGCGGAGAAAACGATAAATAGCAAAAGTACCGCTACAAGACCACTGTAAAAGGTTCGTGAGATTTGGCCAGACCATTCCTTCTTCGAGGCTTCATAAACAATCTGCCAGCTGGATTTAGCGATGGTTCTCGCTGTGCGAACGCTTCCATTTGCATCCGCGTTATGCGGGGCAAGCTCTGTATTGCCAGCGATAAATCCGCCAGCGGAATCAAAAAGCGCAACCTTGCCGAAGTCGACCGGTTCGAGCAGTTTGGTGAAATACTTGTCGGAAATGGAGACAAGCAGCACAGCTACATGCCGGTTCTCGCGGCCGTCATAGATTACTCTGGCAATATAGTAACTGCTGTTTTTGCCGGATCCGCTGTCAGCCATGCCGAGCCATTGCAGCCTTTCAGGTTCGTGAAGATTGACACGTTTCATCAGTTTGTCCACGTTATTGTTGATTACAGTCAGATCTTCAGTGCCGGAAGAAATCACAAAATTCTGCCGGTTAACCAAGTACATGCTGATGTTATTGTTCAGCGGCTTGGAGTTGATCAGGGAAAACACATTTTGCAAATGCGTAAAAGACATGTAATCCTGGTAATTTTGAAGCCGCTTTGTCTCCGCAAAGGCTTTCAGGTTAGAACGGACGTTGGTATCGTTTACAATAAAATGGGACGCAAACGTCACATCATCAACGGTTTTGTCCAGTTCATCTATCATGACATTCAAAAAGTTATCGTTACTGAGCTGCAGCTTCTCTACCATCGTATCCCTGATCAGGACAAAAGAAATGACCGAAACCGCAATCAACGGGATAAAAATAAGCAAAAGAAACGACAACTGGATTCTCTTGTAGTAAGTAAACTTGAACATGTTCTCCCGCGCCTTTCTCTTGCTATCATCTTTTTTTCTTTTATTCTATCAGCCCGTTGTCCAATATTCATGCACTAAATGATGACTTCAGCTTCTTTTCTGCATTTTGTGCCAGAAATCAGAACGACTTCACCAAAGATTTGAATGCCATCCACTACATAGGAATCAAAATGGCCGGACGGCACTTTGTGGCTAATCACTAGAGTGTGCTCCTCGTCCGTTCCCTGCATAACAATTTTGCACGCTGTCGCCTGGGAATCGTCCACCCGTTCGCCCGTATGGCGGAAAACCGGCACCTTCTCAACCACGGGACAAGCCGTCTCCCCCGGCCGCTGCGGGTACAGCACCTGCATGATTGATATGGTTCCTTTTCCCTTCCGAGAGTACACCGCATATTGATTGGGCTCTATCAGATTGTATTCGCGGGAAATAACCCCTTCGTTAATATGGCCCTCTAACCCTTCACGATCAACCGGAATAATGCAAAGATTGGCCTCCCGTCCGTTTAGCGTGCGGCAAACAAGCGAGCCTGCATCCAGCTCGACTTCTCCCGGAGCAAAATGAAACTGCTGGGTGAAGATATGCGATTCCTTGCAAGTAAAGCTGTCCACCAGCAGCCAGTAATACGGTTTGATAAAGATCATTCTCCTGAGCGGGTACACCGGGTCGTCCAAATGAAGGTAACCGTCATGACCGCCTTCAACATAATCATAGCCAGGCTTGCTGTTCCATCTGCATCCCGTAGGCTTCGCTATCCGGCCGAAGTCCCAAGTGTTTACAATCTCGGTGAATCCGATTCCGTCAACTAGAGTCGTATTATGGGAAGCACTCTCTTTTAACACTTTTCTGAGGGGAGTATGATCGCTGTAATTGTATCTGCCGAGATCGGTTAGCAAATCCCTGCCATAGGCATGCAGGTCAAAATGCAAGAGATCGGCATGCCCATGACCGCCACCAAGCGGACCGCAGTGAAAATACAGGTACAAGTCCTGCGGTTCCCAGCCCGAGCGCATCACGTAATGGCCGGAGTGTGCAAAGGGATAGGAACGGCTAGCCGGCAACGCCGCACGCAACTGGTCGTAGTTTCGAACCCCCTCCACCCCGAACAGCCAGGCATTGTCATAGTCCATCCGCTCATGTCCGCCAAATCGTAGTATGCTATCCTGAAACAACCAGGCTGCATAGGTGAGAAGAGAACGGATATCACTGTCGTCACTGTCGCCAAGCAGAGGCTGCCTGTGATTTGGTTTCGCCCAATAAAGGGAGGCGGTAGCCATTTGATGAACCGTACGCCTAAAATCATCATCAAGCTCCATCCCATTTATACGTGCCGCGTAAATACAATCGAGATAACAAGCCAGAACCTCGTGATGATAAGTTGGCGACTGTTCCCAATGAATCCCGTCCGCCATAATCTGTATCCGTGCTGTTTCCTTGAGTCTTTGCTCACATAAATGCTTCCAGTCATCTGCAAGAGAGAATTCGGGAATGTACATCGCTACGTGATACAGGCCACAGGTTTCCAATACCCCCCAGTTACTGATTTTTTTCCAGCTAGTAAACGATGAGGCTAAGTATTGGCCATGTTCATGCAGGGATATCAGCACTTTGGCAAGGAGCCCTGGAGTCAGCAGCGGACTGTCTTTTACGTAACGCAGCGCCTTGATCCAGTTGGCACAGCGAAGCCCCGCTTCAATCGTGCGCCATGTCAGGTTATCGTTCACAGGACTGTCAGGTACAGGATTTCGGTCAATCCAATCTTCAAGCTGACGGCAAAGGGCTGCCGCATACTTTTCATCTCCTGTTAGCGCGAATGCCTGCCCCAAAGCCTGCCAATAACGATGACGATTCAGCATGTAAGCCCATTCAACATCATGATCGGGAATAAAACTCCAATCGATCTCCCCCTCAAATGTAACCGGGATGCGGCTCCGTTCCATATCCCATGGAAAACGGAAAAGAAACGTCTGCCGCACGACTTCATCCGCCGTCTTCATCACGACTTCCAGGTCGCTTACGCAGTTATGCTTCACGTAGTCGGCGATCTGAGCCTTCTCCTCCTCCTGTATCGCCCAGCCGGGTGTTCCGCGTTGGATGAAATGCTGATGCAGCTCAATCAGCGCTTCTTCGTATCGGTTTTCGCAGACTGCCTTCTTAACCGGTGCCAAGGCAGGCTCTGTCAGGTCAAGGAGCGTAAAGACGGCATAAGGAGCCGCTTGGATGCCATCAGCGTTCATACCAGTACCCTCTTCCACCATTCTCCAGTCGAATCAAGGATTCGAGATAGAAATAATCTCCCCAGATCATGTAATCGTCGGGGGACAGTCCTCCGCGGACATGGTAAGAGCCGTGTTTAAGCAGACCTTCAGCGTTTTCGCTGATCGTAGAATAATTTTGTACCAGTGAAGTCATCGACTTCATGACCTCCTGCTCAAAATAGGTCCGCTCCTGATCCTCCTTATCCATATGTTCGATCAATTCCTGCAGTCCGGCAGCGACAATGGCGGAGGCCGAACTGTCACGGCTCGTTCCGTCAGTTACCGGAGCATTAAAGTCCCAGTAAGCCACATGATCTTCAGGCAAACGCTCTAGAAAATACCGTGCCATCCGTTTGGACGTTTCCAAGTATAAAGGATTCTGAGTATAGCGGTAAGCTAACGCAAAACCATAAACCCCCCAGGCCTGTCCGCGTGTCCAGGTCGATCCATTCGTATATCCTTGGTGTGTAGCGCCTCCAATCGGCTCGCCGGTATTCTGATCGAAGAAGAATGTGTGATAGGAGCTGTCATCTCCACGCACGAGATACCGTCTCGATTTTTCGGCCTGCATGGCCGCAACCTGATAATATTCAGGATTACCGGTCTGTTGACCCGCCCAGAACAGGAGCGGCAGATTCATCAGGCAGTCGATAATAATACGCCCGCCTTCCTTCTCATCACCCTTCGGCCCCCATGCCTGGATGTAGCCTCCTTCCGGGCGCCAGCGTTTCAGCAGATGATCTGCAGCCTGCAACGTCAACTGACGGCCATTTTCATCCTCGTCAACAATCCATTGTGCTTTAGAGGACAATGAATATAAGAATCCGATATCGTGGTGATCAAGCACCGTTTTTTTCTCAAAACGACGGTGAAAGTCTTCCACAGTCCGGGATGCCGCCAGGCGGAATTCCTCATCCCCCGTATATTCATAGCACAGCCATAACATGCCGCTCCAAAATCCGTTCGTCCAATCGTCGTTATCATTCAGCAGATAAGATCCTTCCTCACTTACGTGAGGGAACCTTGTACCAAATCGATTGATGTTGGTCCGGATTTTATCTACTGCATCTTCTATCGCCTTGTTCCACATGAAATCTTTACCCCCTTTGGATCAGTCTTCTTACGATACATGATAAGGAGAGCTGTCAGATACTAATAGGGGGGATTTTTGCCTTGATGTGCATTATTTTGACTTTCGTCATTTCGATTTTTGCTCAAAGACCCGCGCCATGATGACAACAGCCTCGGCACGAGTGGCTTGTACATCCGGAGCAAAACGGTTTTTATTACGCCCTTCGATAATACCTGCTTTTACAGCAGAGGCAATAAAGCCCTTGGCCCAGCCCGGAATGTCATCAACATCAGAAAAAGTTAAGGAATCCGGCGAGCTTTCTTTTAGTTGAAGCGCCTTCGCGGCCATAATTGTCAGTTCTGTTCTGGTCATTGATTTGGAGGCACGGAAGGTGTTGTCAGCATAACCGGAAATAAAACCATATGAGATTCCTGCAGCCACATAAGATTGTGCCCAACTCGGAATAAGCCGTTCATCGGCAAAAGAAACTCCCGATTCTCCCTCTAAACCCAACCCTCTTGCCAGCAATACAGCAAATTCTGCGCGTGTAACAGGTTTATCCGGCTTAAAAGTACCATTAGGGTAACCGGTGACAAGACCTTGTTCCATGGCAACCTTGATCTTGTCTTCTGCCCAATGTCCTTTCATGTCTGATATCACGATGTTTTTATTGCTTGAACCCGGTTTCGAAGTAGGTTGGCCCGCATCTCCACCGGCATGGCTTTCGGAGCCCTCCGCTCGCTTGCTCTCCTGTTCTCCCTTCGATGGCTTGTCCGTGCTGCCTACATTCGAAGAACTGCCTGTTGTAATATCTTCACCTGATGAATTTCCGGTATTCCCTTCATCTGGTGAACTTCCGGTGTTCCCTCCATCTGGTGGATTACCTGAACTCTTCTCCTTCACGGTTACCACGCAGGTTGTGGTAAACGCTCCATTAACGGATGCAACGGTAATGGTTGCTGTTCCCGCTTTAAGCCCAGTTATCGCTGCAGTTTTGCCGTCTTGCTCCAATTTGACAATATCGCCGGAGTCCACGCTCCAGTGAAGGTCAAGACTGGGCGCATTAGACGGAACGGTTGCCGCTGTAAGACTTACGGAGTCCCCCACATTCAATGTAACAGTCTGTTGGTCAAGCTGAATTCCGGCAGCAGGCGGGACAATCCGAAAGCTTGCCACATGGCTTTTTCCTTGGGCACCTGTCGTGTCAACTTCCAACTTCAGATAAGGTGAAGTCTCGATCACACGAACAGCAGAATCTTTTTCCAACTCCTGTACATCAACTTTATCCAGAAGTTCAACGATAATACTGCTTTGCTTTTGGGTAGGATCCGCAACCGCTACCGTCAGCTGGTCGCCCTGCTCATGCACCTGGACAGAAGCCGGACTGTAAGTGCGTACAAAGGCGGAAGTGGCTGCTTCCCAGAAGTTAAAGCCATACCATCCGAGCTTGCTCTCCTTAACAGCGTGAACCTGATTGTTCTGGCTGATCACTTCAATATCCGGGTTGTGGCTGTATTGTTCCGTTGCCGCCGCATCTTTGTTTGGCAATAGTACATAGGAATACGATGCATCCTGCGGCATCTTCCCATGATCAAAGGACAGACTGACATAATTTTTGGTAATCAGATCTGCAGAACCGCCTGCATTGATTTCCTTCCATGCTCCTTTCCTTGCTTCTCTTAAACCCCGAATCTCAGGACTACCCGGGAAATAATAACCGATATCCGAGCCGGGAACATGTCCGGCAAGATGAGCCCATTGTACATCCTCTATCGTTTCGTTCCAGCCAAGATTCACGGGTTGTAGCACGCCATTTACAGTTAAAGCATTTTCACCCGATTCTGATACTTGGCGGTTTTCCACGATCGTTTCCACGACACGAGCTTCAGGACTTGTAATTCCTGAACCTAACGCGACGATTTCATCATCAAACATAAACCAGGATTTTTTGCCCCGCAGTTTGCTCCCTGTGCTTAATTCCAGAGAAAAGTCCATTCCTGCCGACCCATACAGGTTATCTATAGACGAGCCGCCAACCCAGGTTTTTGGGTTATAATATGACGCCCATGCCTTCGGGGCCGGGAAATATCCGTCCGTTGTCGTTCCCGCCAGGCGATACATGTTTACGGTCGGCCAATATTGGTTGCTGAATTGTTTCAAATCTTCGTTATACAGGTTGGTCATACCCATTCCTGTATACCAGCCTTTGATGTTCTCATCGTTGCCGAATTCAAAAGCGGAGATACGATTGGAGAACATACTGATCACGAACCCGTAACCGGGACGCAGATGGACAACCCGGTCCATGGCAGCAAAATTCTGATGCTTGATTAACTCCCCTCTCGGCAAGACAGAGGAATCATTTATAATGCCTTTAATCAGGTTCATTTCATAAATAGGCATCCCCTCATAATAGTTCGGGAACGTGGTATCTGACTGAACCCATTCTTTAATCATGCTTTTTATTGTTGCAGATTGCTCAGCTGGCGCACCACCGGCTAACCGTGCCATAGTTCGGATAACGGCTCTACCCGTTAAATGATCCGAATCCTTCTCCCGGGAAATACTACGCCCTTTTACAGCGTCCATCATGGCTCCCTTGTAAACTAGGGGTTCAAACGAATCCTCGACCCATTGATACACGTTATTTACATTCGGATCCGTGACTTCCCATGGTGATGAGGTAAAAAGGTACAAAAGATCGGCAATTCGTCCCACGAGCACCGTTCCATATGCCCCCGTATAAGCAATATTGGTATGCTGGATTAACGATCCGTCCTCATATATGCCATCCCCGCTCTGAACATAAAGAAATTCTCTAGCCATGGAGTTTCTGGCTTGTTCGATTTTCGAGCTGTTTTTTCCTACTACTCCGCGGAGAACAACAGCCAGGGCCTTGTCCAACAGGTTGGCTCCGGTTTCAGTAACGTTTGCGTTCTGTACTCTTTTAGTTGGATCCGGAACATATCTGTCTACAACTTTTATGCAGTTATCAATCTGTGTTTGACTCAACTCGTTATACATCAAAACAACAATATTCATCAGGACCTGGGGAGTACCGATTTCCCAATCCCACCAGTTTGCTCCTGAAGGCATGGATTTTCCTCCGTTGTACTGGTTCGTATACATCCATTCCAGCGCTCTAATAATATCGTCACGCAGCTGCGCATTCCCGTATAAAGCAGCTCCTTCGGTTGAATAGGCAAGCGCCATATCACTGATATTTGTAAACCCTTTGGTCATATTGGCGGAATTGGTATTGTTTTTCCCTCCAAGTTCCGTCCACAAATAGTCGGGATTTGGCGCTTTATTCATGAGATCCCATATCCCCGTGCCTGAGGCGTTGGAAATCCGTTCATTGAGTGAAGTCATATAAGCGGAAATATCAGGATCATTCAAATCCATGTGGTCTCCGCCCAGCAATTTGTTGCGCCATTTCTGTCTTAACACGTCATATGCCTCTTGTATGGCAGCCGATTCGACCATAACGGCGGATTGTCCCCGAATCAAGCCATCCCTTGTAGCTGCAGTAATCGTAACACTCCCAATTTCATGGGCTATAACCGTTCCATCGTCGTTTACTGAAACCGTCTCCGGATTGGATGAAGACCATATCAATTCCTCAGATGCCCCTTCAGGTGAAAAGACCGGAGTAAAAGTAAGCGTTTGCCCTTTACTCAAAGTGACGGCCGCAGGTTCAAGTCTCAGTCCGTTGATGCCGTTCCATTCGTGAATGCTGATGTCGTCAAACCAGGCCGTTCCCGTTCCCGTTTCGAAAAAAGGCTCCACCCTTACATATTTCGTGCCTGCCGGGACAGTGAATATCGCTTCCCGTAATGTCCAATCATTGGTTCCGGTTAACTTGGCGAGTACAGGGCCGTCACCCAATTTGTTGTTGCTTGTTGCCCCATCCACCCCGTTGATGCTCTTGTAGTACTGCGTTCTGACAAAAGCGCCGCCGCTTGAAACAACGTTGTCTGTTTTAATCTGGGCGCTGAGCTTAAAAGTTGTGCCGCTGCTTATTTTTACATTCCCGGAAAGGCCTGTCCGCGAAGAAACGTCATGCTCCACTTGTGCTGACTTGGTGCTGGAAGTATAAACCGCTTCATTAACAGATACCTTTCCTGACCCGCTGGCCTTCCAAACTCCCCAGCCTTGTGCTTGCTTGCGGTCGATCCAGTCGGCATCACCGGGGTAGATTACTATTTCGAAATCCCCGTTAGGCACCAGGTTCATTCCAGTAATGCTTGCATCCACTCTGTTTATCCCCCCTGATTGAAACGATAAAACCATTTGGAACGTCATACAGATGACCAGTAATAATGATACTTTTCTTGTATACGCTTTCAAATATGTTCCTCCTCTTATTCCGAATGACCGCTATTCCCTTGAAAATACATTGAACTGCATCTCTGTTACATGCCATATTTTGACTCATAGACGAACGATTTTGACTTTATTAATCAGCTGAAAACACAAATCACAAAAATAAGCTGTATCCGTTCCACGCCAATGTGGTCGAAAGACAGCTTGTAGACATATAAAAATGCACTTTCCCTTTACAGTAACCAAAACATAATCCTGTATATCATAGGATTATAATCTCATATAGAGACAATAGCTGGTCACTCGAAAGAAGAGTGCATTAGTATTGGAATAGCCTTTGCGCTTGCTAGGACTATTATTCTGATTCAGCACCTGTTTGATCTTGCATGCGTTGAAAAATAACCTCATAACTGTGATTTCCATGATGTAACGAACGTTTTACGCGTGAGATGGTAGCTGTGCTGGCGTTGGCTTCCTGCTCGATTTCACAATATGTTTTGTGATTATATAACATTTTTGCTACTTGGAATCGTTGCATCAAAGTTTTAATTTCATTAACCGTACACAGATCATCAAAGAAAGCATAGCACTCTTCCAGTGTTTCCAACGATAAAACACCCTGAAAAAAATCATCCAGCGCTTTTCCTTGAAGTTCCTCAACCAACATACGTTAACCTCCTTCAGTGATGACTGCATTTTGCTGCATGAAGAGTTTACTTCTGTGTTTTTTTTCACTAGGTATACTATTTTATAGTATATCATTTACATTGTAAAACCATATTGATCCGACACAGAAAAATAGCTGGCATTTCACACACTGTATTTACCTGTGTCGGATATAGATCAACTGACTTGTTGAGAGGTCTTGTTCGATCTCATAAATCCATACAAGATGTTAAGGGCAGGAGCAACAATACAAAAGATTGCAAATGGCAAATACTCAAGTGTAGAAACCCCTAAGGTTCCGGTTATAAACACACCGCTGACACCCCAAGGAATAAGAGCATTAAAGGCAGCACCTGCATTAGCCAAAATCCTCGACATTTCTTTGCGAGGAAGATGAATCTCATCAAATTGAGGCTTGAACGCTTCACCGGGTAAAATTATGGACAAATATTGTTCCCCGAGAAGAAGATTAATTCCCATTGAACTGATGGCTGTCATAAGTATGAGTTTGCCTTTGGTACTAACAAAATCGGAAATTCGAGCTATTAAAGTACTGATGATTTTCAATTCTACGAGCAATCCGCCCAGCGACAGTGCGAGCAGAATTAGAGATACAGACCACATCATGCTTTGAATACCGCCGCGAGAGAGTAGCTTGTCCACACTTTCCACGCCAGTGCTGGACACATAACCGTCTTGCATCAGCTTAGATATATCGAGGAAACTAGTTTGAGGATGATAAATAAAGAGAATGATGATCGTACAAGCAATGCATGACAACAAGGTCGGTATCGCAGGCACTTTTCGCCAAGCACATAGGAAAAGCACCAACACCGGAATTAGTGTCACTGCAGAAATGGTGAAAGAAGAATTCAATGTATTCACCAGTTCATTGATCTCTTCTCCTGTGGACAAGACCTTGGAATGTCCTACCACAACAAAAAACAGAAGCGAAATTAAAGAGGCTGGAATAACGACACGCAATATATAGCGGATATGTTCAAATAAATCGACCTCAGCTATGGCTGATGCCAAATTGGTTGTGTCCGACAACGGAGAGATATTGTTTCCTAGAAACGCACCGGAAATGATGGCGCCTGTTGTAATAGCCGGGTTGTAGCCCATAATCTGTCCCATACCGAAAAAAGCAATGCCGATAGTAGAGATCGTTGTGAAGGAACTGCCAACTGTTATCCCTACAAGAGCGCAAATAATAAATACAGAAGGTAAGAAGAATTTAGCGGACAATGTGCCAAATCCATACACCATGATGGTTGGAATGGTTCCAGCAGCAATCCAAACGCTGATCAGAGCGCCGATTAGCATAAAAATGAGGATCGGTATTAATCCGGGAGTAATACCGTTTTGTATGCCTTTGTGAACACGATCCCAGGAAAAGCCCTTGATTTTGGCGAAGATGATAATAACTCCGAGGGAGATTAGAATAGGGATTTGAGGGTCCATACCCAATGCAATAATGCAAACCCCAATAATGGCCAGTAGCACAACTAAAAGAAATAGACTTTCTTTTAATGTTACCTCTTCTTTTTTCATAAGCTGAACTCCTTATCTATAGTAGGTCAAAACATGCTGTTACGAGTTCATGCGTTGTTCAGCCTTATTGTATGCACCGTGCCATACAGGCCCTACAAAAGAGTTAAAGGCAAAACCGTTTTTAATCCCTTCGGTAGCAAACAACTTCGCTTTTGCAACGGCATCTCTTACAGGCAATCCTTTTGCAAGTCCGGCTGCAATCGCAGCGGCAAAAGTACAACCTGCTCCATGGTTATGACTCGTCTCCAGTTTGACATTTTCGAAGAGAGAAAATTCACTACCATCGAATAGCAGATCAATAGCTTTATCACCTTGAACTGACTTCCCGCCTTTAATAACTACATGTTTTGCACCAAGTTCATGTATGATCCGGGCGGCTTCTTTCATTTCTTCTACAGTGCTTAGGCATCGCATTCCCGCCAATTGCCCTGCTTCAAATAAATTTGGCGTTACAATGGTAGCCCTAGGCAGAAGAAGCTCACGAATAGCTTGTCCATTTTCAGGTTGGAGCACTTCGTCTTCCCCTTTGCACACCATAACAGGATCGATAACAACATTTTGAATATCGTGTTTATCGATCGTTTCGCTCAATATTTCAATGATTTCCGTTGATCCCAGCATGCCGGTCTTCATTGCATCTAGTGGACCGCCGGATAGAACTGTTTTCAATTGTTGTCTAACCAGCTCGGAATTTACCGGATGAACGGCATGATTCCAGCCCTGGTCTGGGTCCATCGTTACAATGGAAGTTATTGCAGTAAACCCAAATGTTCCATATTCCTGAAAAGTCTTAAGATCTGCTTGCAATCCGGCTCCACCGCTTGAATCGGATCCAGCAACGGTCAATACCTTTTTAATCGCAGTATTTTGCAATTTTCGACACTCCTTGGGAATAAGTAGGAATGCGTAACAGCATACTGTTACGCATCCCATTTAGTGATGTTGTTATTAGTTCATTTGATACGTTAAGATCTTATCGAGATTCTCTTGCATAACATTCTCATACGTATAGACTTTCTCGAGATTGTCTTGCATAGCTTTCTCGATTTTGGCAGCATAATCTTCAAACACTTTTGGATCATGAGCATATGGAGACAGGGCACAAGCACGCAAGATGGTTACTTTTTCGACACGATCCCATTCTTTTGTAGTGAAACCAAGGCTTTGTACATATTCCAGCGGGCTGTTGCCATAGTCCGGAATAGCAAAGTCCGTGTGAGAAGTAAAGAATTCGTTGCTGTACAAATCGCCTTTTACATAAGATGAATAGTCGAAGAAGTCATGGTTAAGTTTGTTCATTTTCTCCAGATCTGTGTTTCCTTCTTCATTGAAGACATAGTCAACCATGTTGAAATCTGGTTTGGTCAATGGATATGCGGTAATGACTTTGCCATTCACATGGAATTTTTTGTTCTTCAGGAAGTTGTAGAAGCGGAATGCACCCTCAATGCTAGCTCCCATCAGTTTGCCGTAACCTGTGATGTTAAGCGGCAATACTTTGTGTGCAGTCCATACAGCAGCTGCAGTAGCGCCTGCTTTCGAACCTTCCATGATATAAGCGCCGAGCAATGCAGGAATGTCTGCACCTTTCTCAAATACATAAGTTGCGAAATATGAGATCGCGTCGCGCATTCTGATATCTTTAATCGCAATCGCACCAGCAGAATAAGGAATGTAGCCCATTTTGTGCGGGTCAATTGTGATCGATTCACATTGGCTCATCGCTTTGAATGCATTGTATACATCTTCAGTAAGCCATTCGTCTTTCAGCTTCATATCTGTGAAGACATTGTTTCTTGCATACACTTCGTCAATTTTGTCGTAGTCAATGAAGTTGTCATTTTCATCCAGGAAGATAGCACGAGCATAACCGCCGTAAGCTGCATCGACGTGAATATAGAAGTAAATGCCTTCCTTCATCAATTTTTCGCGCAAAGCAACCATTTTGTGGATATGGTCGATTTGACCTTCTTCCGTACTACCAACAACACCTACTACGCCAAGAATTGGAATATTTTGTGCTGCAAGCTCACGAATTCTAGTTTCCAGCTTCTCAATATCCATGTGATAAGTGCTATCTACATCGATTGCTTCAACAGCATCCAGACCAACGCCCAGAATGTCGCCAGCTTTCAGCCAGGAATAGTGTTTCGTTTGCGGAATGAGCCATTTGCCCAATTTCGTAAGATGACGGCCGCTGCGAGCGGATTTCGCTTTAATTTCATCCATCTTTTCAGGGAGACGGTCCATTATATCAAGAATTTCATCTGTGGACATATTAAGAAGTTCCCACTCGGATTTGCCTTCAACATACTCAGGCGCTACTTCTTTAATGGCAAGCGGCAAAGATTTCATGTTACGGGCATACCAGAGTCCTTCAAAGTTAGCGATCGAACCGTCAGCACAAATGTGGCCCCAGCTCTCGCCTGCTTTGTAGCTCATCATTTTGCACAGCTGGTGTCCGACTTCCTCTTCCATTTGCGATGTTCCCGGAGAGGATTCATAAGCCACGTTGTTGCCGTTCCAGAGCATAGCTGCGGAGTAAGCAATCATGGCTGGCATCAGGGTTTCAGAGTTCATATGGCCCCAGAAGCGACCAGCTGTATGCCATGGCAGCGATTGTGAACGAAGCTTGGAAGATAATTCATTGAAAACACTGCGCATATGGTCTGCAGTATTCTGAAAGCTTTGTGAACTCTTATCAAATGGAGTAATTACAGGCAAATCCTGCGGCTGGTAATTTTGACGCCAGCCAACATGCTCGTCCACCATTTTAAGCATCACTTCTTTGAAAAGATCAACGTTTTCCCCTTTATGTCCAAGGAATAAAGCTTTCAGGTCAATTTCTGGAATTTGATAATTCATGTTTTAGTCCTCCTAATAAAATGGTATATGATAAATAAGTTAATCAACAATGTTATGTGAGTTATTCACTTTTCTTCCAGCTTGGCTTCTTCATTTTATTGATAACCAGAGCAATACCCACCATCACAACTGTAGCTCCTACTTGATAAATGATGTAGCCTGTATACTGGCTTGGCTCCAGAACGGAAGGTGGAATCAAGCTGACGGTAAGCGTAATGCCTACACTAAGTAAGGACAACAGGGATACAAACCACATTAATCCATTGCCTTTGGCACCAAGTCTGAACGGTCTCTCAACTTCAGGCATTTTATAACGCAAGCGGATCGCGGAAATGGCAATCAACGCGTAAACGATACAATACAAAATCGTTGTGGTGATTGTGATAATAAGAAATGCGCTGTTGACATTAGGTACAACAATGTATAGAACCGACACAAGCGAGATGACAATTGCTTGAATCATAACGAATGTAATAGGAACATTCTTGGAAGTTCTTTTTTGGAAGAACGGAGGCAAGTTACCCTCATCCGCTACTTTAATCATCGATTTACTTGGTCCAAGTACCCAGGCACTCAGCTGAACCAACACACCGATCAAAATCATGGCAGAAATAAGATTGACGAAAATCGATGGAATACCTAAATTCTCACAGAAAATCATATACGGCTGTGTAATATTCGCTAATTCCATCTTGCCCCTTGGCACTGCATTGGACACAGTCAAACCGGCAACAAGGTTGAAAATAACAAGCAATATTACAGATGCAATAACGGCAATTGGATAATTCCGTTTCGGATTTTCAATGTTGTTCGCATGGACCGATGAAATCTCCACACCAGCAAAGATAAAGATAATACCGGACAAATAAGCCAAACTTCCCAGGTCTGAAAGATTAGGAAGCAAATCGCTTGCCTTGAAGTTGCCCAGGTAACTTTCAGGTTGAATACCATTTTTGATCATATACATAACGCCAAGGATAACGAGAAATACAAATGGAATGTATACACCGATTATTGCGCCCCAGTTACCCGCAATCTTTACCATGTCGAATTTCAGGTTCAACAAGGTTACACCCCAGTAAGAAATAAGAATTACTATAAAAATGAATACGTTATTAGATGAAAGCTCAGGTTTATTAATGACGTAACCAAATAGTACGCCGACAGTAGATGCAACCATTACCATCCCGAAAAACATTTGAACCCATAACAGCCAGGATGTAACGAACCCCCACTTTTCCCCTAATGCTTTTTTGACCCATACTTGCGGACCGCCCTCTTCGGGAAATCCTGTTGACATCTCGGCGGACATCAGTGCAATGGGAAGGGCAAACAAAATTGCCGCCACCAGCATGTAAAAAATCTGTGTCCAACCCGTAGCGGACAGCGTCGGTACACTACGTACGGTACCAAAGAAAGCCATGGTGATACCGATCAAGCCAAACAGAGTCAATTTTTTAGAATTGGCCATAAAATCCGATCCTTCTTTCTCTCTCCTAATATCTAACCTTGATGCATAAACAATGAATTAAAACATAGGAACAACGCTTCGACTTCACCACCTTGACGTCACGAAAAATTATATTTTTTTGTTAATCGATTAACTTGTGTCGTCAGTATACGCCTCATTTTTTTGTTTTGTCAATTCGCTTCAAAGCCTTGTCACATATGGATTTTATCTCTTTTTCCAAAATCTTGTTGTTATATACACCAACGCTTTTATCACGCCATTCATAGATGCGTAAAAGGTTTAATGCTTTTATCGATAAAAGCATTTTCTAGATAAATTAATGTATAATTATTCTTAAACATGTATATTAGATTTATTTGATTTGGCTAATAATTCCCTTCTTTTATGCCTCCCCTCTTCCTGTCTGGAGTAATTTTTCAAAAGAGCAGTGCTCCACTTCCGGTAACTGTAGATTGGCTTGTAAAAGATATCTTCATCTGACACATGAATCAAGTATTGAAGAATCGTGGGACTTGTTTTATGAAGATTGGCATCCCATTCAAGAAACACAAAGTGAATACTTAATCACAACAGAGTTATTCATCATGGTTGTTGTGCGAATCGGCGTCCTAGTAGAGATGACTAAAATATCCACAGATTCCATTCAGGAACAGTTATAACCTTCCAATATGCGCAAATAAAGCCTTTGTCTAAACTGATAATTCTGGGCTAAAATGACAAAAAAAAGACTGGTTTTAGTCATTTTTCATGACTTAAAACCAGTCTTGGAGTGATGTATATCACCGTGAAAATGTGATATGCATCATAGTGATTCTATATTTTCAAAGATAAGATTGACGTTTGCTTCGCTTCGTACGCCCGGGTACCACTGAACCATCAATTCAAACGCGCTGTTAGCAATTTCATCTTCCGTATTATAGGAATTTATGTTATAACTGGAACTGATTTTCAGCAGATCCATGTACCCTTTTAGCAATCTACTGTAACCGATCCATCTGCGTCCAGTCAGTGATCCGTTTAAATCTGCAGATTCACGACCCAGATCTTGTTGCAATTGCTGCAATCCAAATTCCATTTTGCGAATGATTCGACATTGATCGCTCTTTCCGCTAATGACGCTTACGTTGACTAGCCCCCTACGGTCTGATTCGCAGTTCAGCGCTTTGCGCCACAGGGACAACCATGCATCATACTTTAGATAGTATCTGCCCTGAAAATAACTCTTTAATGTAGGCAGAAGAATGTGAATCTTTGCTTGGTATAGATCGCCATGCTGCATAACATCCAGCATTCGAAAATACCCCAGTACTGCCTGTTTAACACTTTTGTATTTAAATAAACGATTAAATGCTACCAGCATATGATCTAATTCTACATTGATCTGATCGTATGGGACCTGTTCAAGAACTAGATCCAAACTAAGCCAATTGACTTGCTGATCACGGTTAATGCCAGAGATGATTTGGTGATTAGTAAAAGCGTATTGAAGCGATCTTTTCCACGATTCAGACACTTTTAACCTCGCCTCCACAAGCGATGGGGTGGAGAATAGCTAAAAAGCTATTCTCCCAATTTCACCAGGCTGTAGTTCTTTTTGCCTTTGCGAATAATAATGAACCGTCCATCAAAGGAGTTATCCACTGAAACTTCCATATCCACATCGGTGACCTTCTCTCCATTCATAGAGATCGCACCCTTGGTAACATCTTCACGTGCTTGACGTTTGGAAGGCTCAATGCCTAAATCAACCAACCAATCGATGATATTTTTAGATTCTTTCGAAGCATGGAATGTCGGCATTTCTTTGAAGCCTTGCTCGATTTCATCGGCTGTCAGCGACTTAATTTCTCCGCTGAACAGAGCTTGTGTAATTTTCTGAGCTTGTATCAGGGCTTCTTCACTGTGAACGAATCTCGTCATTTCTTCAGCCAGTTTAAGCTGCGCTTCACGTTTATGCGGTTCGGTCTGTACCTTGACTTCCAGCTCATCGATTTGTTCTTTGGTCAGGAAAGTGAAGAATTTCAGGTATCTGATAACGTCACGGTCGTCTGTGTTTGCCCAGAACTGGTAGAATTCAAATGGAGTCGTCTTGTTCGGATCCAGCCAGATAGCACCACCGGCAGTTTTACCAAACTTCGTACCATCCGCTTTAAGCATTAATGGAATGGTGAGACCAAATGCTTTCGCTTCTGAACCTTCTTTTTTACGAATAAGGTCAAGACCACTTGTAATATTACCCCATTGATCTGCCCCTCCGATCTGAAGCTGCACATCTAATTGTGTGAACAAGTGATGGAAGTCCATGGATTGAAGAATCTGGTATGAGAATTCGGTAAACGAAATTCCACTATCAAGACGGCTTGCAACGATATCTTTGGCCAACATCGTGTTTACACTGAAGTTTTTCCCGAAGTCACGAAGGAAATCCAATATCGTTAAGTTATGTGTCCAATCAAAGTTGTTCACCATGCGTAATCCCGTGTCACCCTCGTTGACAAACAGTTTCTTCATTTGTGCTGTCAGAGCATCAACGTTATTCTGAACTTGATCCATTGTTTGCAATGTGCGTTCTGAAGTTCTGCCGCTTGGGTCACCGATGGTGCCAGTCGCTCCGCCAATCAGAATAACAGGACGGTGACCAGCCATCTGGAAACGTTTCAGCATCATAAAGGGAATCAAGTGACCGATGTGCATACTGTCTCCGGTCGGGTCAACCCCGCAGTATAGCGATACCGATTTCTCGTTTGTAAGTTTACGCAATCCCTCTGCATCTGTTTGTTGATTGATGGCTCCGCGCCATTCCAGTTCATCGATAATGTTCATCATTTTGGTTCGCTCCCTTGGTAATTTATTTTAAGTTAGTGTGTTGATAAAAAAATTAAGAAAAACAAAAAAATCGTCGCCTAGTCTTTACAGACATAGGGACGATTATTAACCGTGTTACCACCCAAATTGTATTAACAGGCTGCAGTCACTGTTAATACCACTCTCGGCAATAATATCGATTGCCAAACCGCTTAGCGTTACCTAAGATCCTCCAGAGTGTAATTCGCAATTGTGTGTGTGCCAGGTCGCATCGACCCCTGGCTTTCTGAGTACAGGGACAAAATTGCTACTTCGCTCTTTCATCGTGTTATCCAATATTAGATTAGTGTCATCTTAGTACTGTACATAGGGTTTGTCAACACCTATTTTCCAAAATCCTACCTAATAAGATTTTGATCATCAACTTTTACCTTATAAGAATTATCTTTATTATTTGCATAATTTAGCATATTATTTATCCATATTTCCCCTTGCTAAGTGGTTCTCCCCCATACTATATCATCGCGTATAAATGAGAATCGCATCTCTCAAAAATTCAGCGCTTCCCGGTTGTTCTGCATCATAGTAGGCTTTAAAGCGTTCATCATCAACATACATTTGGGCCAAACCGGCATGTGCTTCTTTGCTATACTTGTTCCAATAGAAGGTCAGCCATTGTTTATGCAAGTCCGCGGCCTTTTGAGCCAGTTCCCCTGCCGGATCACCCTGTTTGAAAGCCTGTGCGAGCGTACTCTTCACCTCTTCAGCCAAACGGGTCACCCTTTCGTGCTGCTCCTGCGTCATATTTTTCAGTTTGGTATTGGATTGGTCAACAGTCTCATCACCATATTTTCCACGAATCTCTTTACCATATTTTTTCTCGTTATCATCTATCATTTTTTCCTTGAAGCCTTCGAATTTCTCTTGATCACTCATTGTACATCTCCCTTCCGTGGATGCTATCGTCTTATTCACATTCTCAATAAGCAAATCCAACTGTCTTCTTTTGTACCGGAGCTGCTCACGGTGCTGTTTAAGAGCGTGTACGCTATCAAAAGAAGGCGAGGTGATGATCTGCTTAATCTGGTCCAGCTGAAGTCCGAGTTCCCTGTAAAACAAAATTTGCTGCAGTTGGTCCACCTCGAACTGGCCGTAAATACGGTAGCCTGACGAATTGATTCTGGCCGGCTTAAGAATGTCAATCTCATCGTAATATCGCAGGGTTCTCGTACTGATCCCAGCCAGATGCCCCAGCTTCTGAATGGTATACTCCATGAGTTCACCTCCTGACAATTCCACTGTACACCTTTACGTAACGTTAAGGTCAACATCTATTTTTCCCATTCAAAAGAAAAACGTTCTTGGGTGTATTCTAACAGTGGACGACTGCTTTTATCTGAATTTTTTCAAATGATTAATTGCTTATATCTTGTAAATTTTGTATTAAATAATGTCGTTAAGACACGAACCAATGTTCTATAGTGTAGAGAAATAGGGAGGATGATTGGGGATATGGAATTAAATATTAATATGATTAAACGGATGGAGCATTATAATGTAAGCGGTTTAAGTATTGCTCTAATTCATAATGTCCTAGTTTCTGGAAAGCCTTTTGAAGTAGTAATGAATGAACTTGTATTTGAGCCGTTAAATATGAAAAATAGCACGATAAATCAGTCAATTCCAAACGCAATGAGCGAACACTTTTCTTGTGGACATCATAAAAATGGAGTTCTAGTTGATGACAAGTATCCAATATATCCTTACATGATATCAAAATCTCTTCACTTGGTTGGGGTGTAGGATTTCAATGTATGATGGTGGCGTATCCATGTGCGGATAACGATTTCGCCCCCTCAGAACGGAGTTAACAGACTCATCTGCACCACACCAGTGAGTCCGTCTCCCCCCATTTTTTCTTCATGAACTCCTCCTCTGCCTTGGTTTCTGTTGTTGATTCCACTTTTAACCCGGCGCTGCATGTTCGTTCATCTCCTATTTTTGCGACTCTGTCATGTTTTCTATCAGCTTTTGGATCAGTTCGACCTCGCTTATGTCCTTAGTCGCTGTATCCGTCCGGTTTTCCTTGCCGTGTCCCATTTTACTGCCACCCTCCCCGATCTTATCACCCGCAACTTTCTTAACCTTGTCCGACACAGCCAGATTGGTAGCCTTGCTAGAGGTATCTGTACTGTCAGCTAATGTATCGTTCTGCAGATAAGCGGCTCCTCCAAGGACCAAGCTAGCTAATAAACTCCCTGTAATTAATGTTTTACCTATATAAATCATCTCTCATCACTCCTTCATGTGTTGTTACGTCTTATATTTCAAAGTATATAGCCTTAACCTGAGAGTAAGCTTAATAGAACGTTATGAGACACTTAAACTGCAGTAAATGTTTGATTAAAATGGGCACAAACCAAGTAGAAACGGTACTGCTGTCCTTATAAAGACGGTGGCCGTTTCTACGAGAAATATTAAATAACAGTCCGTACTACAATTTTTGTCCATATCAAAACATAAACTGGCGAGAGAATTATTTCTGTATTTCCTATAATGAAAGCGTTGCAACAACGCCATGGCTTACTTTCGATCATTCCTAGGGAGGTTAAGCCGTAGATTTGTCTATACAGGAACGCCACTGGGTAAAAATTCTGAATTATAACAACTTGGGGAGTGTTATCACAAATGAAAAAAGCACTGATCGTTTGGGGAGGCTGGGATGGTCATGAGCCGCAGCAAATCGCAGCTATTTTCGCAAATATTTTAGAAGCACATCAGTTTCAAGTAGAAGTATCTGACACGCTTGATGCTTTTGGAGATGGGGCCAAGCTGAAAAGCCTCGATCTGATCGTTCCAGTATGGACGATGGGAGAGATCTCGCAGGAGTATGTGAACAACGTTTCCGAAGCGGTACAGGGCGGGACTGGACTAGCAGGATGCCACGGCGGGATGTGTGATGCTTTCCGTAACAATGTGGACTGGCAATTTATGACCGGAGGGCAGTGGGTGGCGCACCCCGGCAACGACGGCGTGAAATATACCGTGGAAATAAAACAAAGCTCCAGCCCTCTGGTTCAGGGAATGGAAGACTTCATAGTAGAATCAGAGCAATATTACTTACATGTAGACCCCGCGGTTGAAGTGCTTGCCACTACCCGTTTTCCTATAGCCGACGGTCCTCACCGGTTTAATAAAGCCGTAGATATGCCTGCTGTATGGACAAAGCGTTGGGGCCACGGAAGAGTGTACTACAACTCGCTTGGCCATCATGCCGGCATCATTGAGATGCCGAGTGTTAAGGAATTGATGACCCGTGGACTATTATGGGCTGCTGAAGGGAAGGCGGCTGTAGAGGCGAATGTGGGATCAGAGTCCGGCTCAAAAGCTAACATTTACAGCGGCATGGACGACAGTCAAATGGATTGATGAAAAGGAGACGACTACAATGCAAACCATAAAAGCTGGAATTATCGGTTGCGGAAATATCAGCAACATTTACATGGAAAACTGCAAAAAGTTCGCAGTACTGGACCTCATCGCGTGTGCTGATCTCGATCTCGACAAAGCCAAAGCTCAAGCGGATAAATATGACATCCCTTTAGCCTGTACAACAGAGGAACTTCTCGCCCATCCTGAGATTAAACTGGTGATCAATCTGACAATTCCGGCCGTACACGCCGAAGTGAGCCTTCTGGCTCTGGAAGCCGGGAAGCACGTCTATGTTGAGAAGCCGCTGACTCTGACGCTCGAGCAAGGACGTAAAGTACTGGATACAGCTGCGCAAAAAGGTCTGCTTGTCGGAAGCGCCCCGGATACATTCCTTGGTGCCGGTATCCAGACCGCTCTGAAATTGATTTCTGACGGAACCATTGGCCGTCCTGTTTCGGCTACAGCGTTCATGATGAGCCGCGGTCACGAGCATTGGCATCCTGATCCGGAGTTTTATTATGCAGAAGGCGGAGGTCCAATGTTCGATATGGGACCATATTATTTAACGGCACTCGTTCAGCTGCTCGGTCCTGTCCACAGAGTTGCCGGCATTACGAGTAAAGCCCTGACGGAACGAACGATTACGAGCCAGAAGAAGCATGGCAAAAGCATTCCTGTGGATATCCCAACCCATGTGGCCGGTACGATGCAGTTCCATAGTGGAGCCGTGGCCACCCTCATTACGAGCTTCGATATTTTCGGAGGAAGCACGCTCCCTCATATTGAAATTCATGGCACGAAGGGCAGCCTGATCGTGCCTGATCCGAACGGATTTGACGGAAAGGTCATGTACCGGAGGCTCGGTCAGGAGCAATGGACGGAACAGCCTCTTGTCCAGGGATATGACGGAAACAGCCGTGGAATCGGACCTGCCGATATGGCTGACGCCTTGCTGCATCAGCGAAAGCACCGTGCGAATGGCGAGCTAGCCTATCATGTGCTGGAAGCGATGTGGGCCTTCCACCTCTCATCCGATTCGGGCAGCTATTATGATATGAAGAGCACATGTGAACCTGCCGTGCCTATGGCGGAGCTTTCGTTTACTTCGTGATTTCATTCGATTCGTCATTGTCTTTTTGAGCATGCTGAAATACAATATATCTAACCAAAAAACGGAGGTGTTCCAATCATGATGATGACCGTGTTCCTGATTGTTATTCAATAATGATAAATTGAATAACGCTTTATGCTTGAAACGAACTAACTCCTGTACGGGGGTTCACTTTGTTATGGACTTCAAGCATGATGCTATCAGAAGAACTCGATCATCATAACGCCGATTGGAATGCATCGCTTTAGCAGGCTTTTTTATTTCTGTCTAAAACGGTTCTACGCCGTGACTGATCCTAAGAGGGTTCGTCACGGCTTTTTTGCGTTCTGTTGACCGAGTTCATCAAACCACTTTTTGAATGGAGATGGTCTTTTGAAATCGTTTAAGTTAAGTATGGATATTCATGTCGCTAAAGAGAAATTGACGACGATCCTCGGCAGCTCCGTAAGCAACCTGTCCCTCATTGAAATGGGAGAACTCAGCAGAGTGTTCAGCTTCGATTGGAATGGCCGCCCTTACGTGGCCCATTTTAAAGAAACGAAGGAATCACTGGAAAAGGCACGCTATATGTACCAGACTTATGGTTCTCGGTTGCCTATTCCTAAGGTTGTGAAGGTCGGGGAAATCGACGAGGTATTCTTTGCCATAAGCGATAAGGCGCACGGAAAACCTATAAGCACCTTTCCTCCATCCCAACAAGAAATCATATTGAAAGATGTCGCTAAACATTTGGTCGCGTTAGGTCAACTGAACATTGACCGTTCCCAAGGTTACGGATGGATATCACCGGAGGGCAGCACCTCACCTACATCATGGGTTGAAACGATTGAAACACTTTTTAAGATTGATCCGAATGACTTCTATCAAGACTGGACTCGGTTATATGACGAAAGCTTTCTGGAAAGGCCGCTGTTCGAAGAAGGATACTCGGCTATGATGGAGCTGCTGCAATATGCCCCTGACAGTCCGCTCCTTGTGCACGGTGACTTTCATTTAGGCAACATGCTCTCTGATGGTAGCAAGGTTACGGGGATCGTGGATTGGGAGATGGCTATGCATGGTGATTTTATGTTTGATGTTGCCGGTCTGCATTTCTGGTCTTCTACACTGGATTTCCCTCAAAAAGTAAGAGATGTATGCTACGCTAACAAAATTGACATCCCTCATTTTGAGGAACGGCTGCGCTGTTATATGCTGGTTAAGGCCATTGACGGGCTTCGCTTTTATGCGAAACAGGATTCAAGACCAAGCTATGATTATATGAAAGAGCGGTTGAAGACTTTGTTGAAATAATAACACGGTTCGGCTGTTATGAGCCTAACGGATTCTCATTTCTATGCTATCATTGAAACATATTGCTTCACACGAATCTATTCAGTAAAATAATGTAAACTGGAGAAGGTGACAATAATGATTAGATATCCGTCTTTAGAAGAAGGAGCAACAATTGGTGTAACCGCACCCTCGTCAGGGGTAAAAGTCGAATTACATGATTTACTTAAACTTTCATGTAATCGTATGAAAATGAAGGGATTCAACGTTATTTGTGGAGAAACGGTTTGGACTCAAGAAAAGGCAAAGTCTTCGCCAGCCAAATTACGCGCTACTGAATTCAATGAAATGATGAGAGATGATTACATCAGTATTATCATCCCACCTTGGGGTGGCGAACTTTTAATCGAAATTCTTGAATACATTGATTTTGAAAATTTAAAGAGTAAGTGGATTTTAGGTTATTCAGATATAAGTGGATTATTGTTAGCAATAACCTTAAAAACAGGCATAGCAACTGCTCATGGTCCAAATCTCATTGATTTAAGAGGAGATTTCTCAGATAACACAACTGCAATGTGGCAATCTGCCTTATCAACTAAAACTGGCGAATCAATGATCCAACAATCATCAGAACAATATCAAAAGGAATGGAAACACTCTGACCCTTCACCATGCGTCTTTCATCTAACAGAACAAACATATTGGAAAGTTATTTCGAATGCTAATGTGAAAATACAGGGTCGCTTACTTGGTGGGTGTATCGATGTGATAAGACATGTAATTGGCACGCCGTTCGGTGATGTACAACATTTTCAAAAGAATCATATTAATAATGAACCTATTTTATGGTATTTAGAGAATTGCGAACTATCAACGACTGATTTACGCAGGTCTTTGGTTCAGATGAAATTAGCTGGTTGGTTTGATAACTGTACGGGTCTTCTGTTTGGAAGAAGCGATGCAAATCAAGCTATTGACAATTATACAGCAGAGGATATTTACACAGAGCTATATGAGGAGTTGCAGATACCAATAATCTACGATATTGATTGTGGTCATGTTCCACCACAAATAACTTTCATAAACGGGGCATATGCTGAGATTGAAGTTGGAGATGGCAAAGGGTCAGTAAAGCAATCTTTTAACCAATAATTACTCTATTCCCTATAAAACGATAAAAAGACAGCCGTTAAACTGTCTTTTTATCGTTTTTTAATGGGCAAAAGTGCTACCAATTATCTCGGCAAAATAATTTTTGCACCCAAAAGGAGAACCCGTTAGATAGAGCCGGACTGTTATTTAGAATTCGGTTCGATCCTCCGTCATGTAGCGGCCTGTATTGAACTGTTCTCCATCTCTTCCCCCTGCTGGACAAATACAGTCATCCTATCTATGATGTAATTGCTGAAAAGGGCTTACCCTTTAGGCCATTCGATGTTTGGTGGTGTAATGAAGCATGAAGTTTTTTTATCAGAACTGGCAATTCGACAGTGAACTGCCGATGACGATTTTTTCAACTAACGATTTAAGATATCATGCTCACTGCCATCCGGAAGTTGAGCTCATTTATGTGGTGTCGGGGTCGCTGTTCGTCGGCGTGAACGAAGATAAACGGCTGGTTTCCGGAGGACAGTTTGTCGTTTGCGGGAGTAATGACATTCATTACTACGAGAATGGCGGGACCGATTCGAACGTTATCATTCTTATTTTTAAACCGGACCTGCTAGGGGCATTACGTGTCTGGCCCAGTGAATTCCAGTTCTCCTCCCCCTACCTGACCGACAGCCAGAAAACACAGCCTCTAGGGGATCTCATGATTTCGATCCTTACGGAGAGCACCAAATCGGAACCCGGTTCAGCGTTAATTATCAGGGGAATGATCCTTCAGCTGTGCGGCTCTCTGCAAAGATCCATCCCTTCACTTCCGAAGGACAAAGAACCTCATAAGCAAAGAGCCCGAATGCAGAAGATCCTTTCTTACATAGAAGAAAACTGCTGTTCAGAAATAACGCTGGACTCGATTTCCCGGCATTTTAACATGGATCCCCATCATTTTAGCCGGACGTTTAAATCGACGCTCGGGATCAGCTTCAAAACCTACTTGAATACCGTAAGAATCTCTTTAGCGGAAATCCAACTGGAAACCACGGATGCCAGCATTACAGATATTGCGCTTGATTGCGGATTTACAAGCATCCGGACGTTCAACCGGGTGTATAAGTCGTTGAAGGGGCGAACACCCTCCGACCTGCGTAAGGGAGATCAACATCAGTAAATAGCGGAATGTCAATCCGCCAAAAAGCAGCCTGCTCTCCCCATTAAACCGGGAAAGCAGGCTGCTTTCATTCGTTTTCCTTTTATCAGCTGCTATTCTTTTATTACCAATTTCAACGGAGCAGGAATCGTTTTCTCAACCGCTTTGCCCTGCTGCACATCTTTAGCTGCCTGGACAGCCAGTTGTCCGATCAACTCGGGCTGCTGTGCAATTGTTGCAGTCAGCTTGCCAGCCTTGATCGAGTTAAGCGCATCATCATTACCATCAAAACCGATGACCATAATGTCTTTACCGGAGCTTTGGATCGCCTCTATAGCACCCAGAGCCATTTCATCGTTATGGGCAAAAACTGCCTTCACATCCGGATTACCTTGCAGCAGATTTTCCATAACATTAAGGCCTTTGGTTCGGTCAAAATCCGCAGACTGCTTGGCTACCACTTTCAGTTTTTGATCAGCCACGTCATGAAATCCCTTACCCCGCTCCCGGGTTGCGGAAGCGCCCGGTACACCTTCCAGCTCAATGACCTTTGCACCTTCGCCAAGCTGCTCCACCATATATTCCGCAGCCATTTGACCGCCCTTGATGTTGTCTGAAGCGACCAGAGCTTCCACATCGCCTTTCTCAGCCGAACGGTCCAGCGTAATAACCGGGATGCCCAGACTGTTTGCTGTTTGCACCACCGTAGAAATTGCAGAAGAATCCGTAGGGTTAATCAGGAGTGCATTTACACCCTGCTGGATCAGGTCGTCCACGTCATTGCTCTGCTTAGCAGAGTCGTTTTGCGCATCGACTACGACAACTTCTATGCCCTGCTTGGCAGCTTCAGTAACAACGCCGTCTTTCAGCGATACGAAGAACGGATTGTTAAGGGTAGAAATTGAAAGCCCAATTTTCATATCTTTCACATCACCGCTCGCTTTGGGCTTAGCCCATTCTGGCGGCTCTAACGAACATCCTGTCATGAAGATCAGCATCAATGATACAAGGAACAAAGTTGTTTTTTTCATCGTTAGTTCTCCCCCTTAAGCCGATTTTTTCCGGTCGAGCAGGACGGCAATCGCAATCACGATACCTTTGACGACCATCTGATAGAAGGAATTGACACCCAGCAGGTTCAATCCGTTATTCAGCGTTCCGATAATAAGCACACCGATCAATGTACCAACGATCCGTCCTCGTCCGCCCGACAGACTTGTTCCGCCCAATACTACCGCTGCGATAGCATCCAATTCATAAGAACTACCTGCTGTCGGCTGTGCGGAATTCAGACGGGAAGTCAGAATCGCGCCTGCGAGAGCGGACAACATACCTGCCAGGGAGTAAATCATAATTTTTACACGCGGTACTTTAATACCAGATACAAGTGAAGCTTTCTCGTTACCACCAATCGCATAAGTTTTGCGGCCAAACGAAGTTTTATGCAAGATGACCCACAGTACGGCAAACGTAATGATCATCGTAACTGCCGGTACTGGAATGCCAAACAGATAACCGCGTCCGAACAGTTGGAATACCAGACTGTCGCCGAGACCTGTAATCGGGTTACCATTCGTATAAACGAGTGTAAGTCCTCTGAAAATCGTCATCGTTGCCAATGTTGCAATAAAAGGAGCCATCTTACCCTTCGTGATCATAAGACCGTTGATCATACCCATCACACCGCCGAGCGCACAGCCGATAATAATCGCGAGAATCGGGTCGAACCCGGCCACCATCATATTGGCAACAAATGCACTGGACAGCGCCAATATGGATCCGACCGACAAGTCAATGCCTCCTGTCAGGATAACAAACGTCATACCGAAAGCAATCAGGGCATTAATGGATACCTGGCGAAGCAGGTTCAAGATATTAAGCGGTTCCAAAAAGCTCGGATTCAGAACGGAGACAATAACAATGAGTATGATCAGTCCGAGCAGTGGACCGAGCTTTTGCGTCATGTTAGAGACTTTGAAACCTTTTCCTGCCTTAGCGTCATTTATTGTTGTCATGTTACTGCCCTCCTGTAGCTAAAGTCATGATATGTTCCTGTGTCGCATGTTCGCGGTCCAATTCACCGGTAATCTTACCCTCGTGAACGACAAGAATGCGATCGCTCATGCCGAGCACTTCGGGCAGCTCCGAGGAGACCATAATGATCGCCACGCCGCGTTCCGTCAGCTCATTCATCAACTGATAAATTTCCCGCTTCGCCCCGACATCCACACCGCGTGTTGGCTCATCCAGAATGAGGACGCTTGGGCCAATACCAATCCATTTAGCGATAACAACCTTCTGCTGGTTGCCGCCCGACAGATTACGTGCGGCTGTCTCCGACGTATGCATCTTGATCTGCAACCGTTTCGTCAGCGTATCAACAAATTCCTGTTCCTTCTTCCCGGAGATAAACCCTTTAGAAGAAAAGCTGAACAAGTTGGTCAGAGCCATATTTTCACGTACTGAGAAATCCAGTACCAATCCTTCATCTTTACGGTCTTCCGTAATAAATCCAATGCCATGCTTAACGGCATCATCGGGTTTCTTGATGGCAACCTTTTTGCCCCGAACCCATACCTCGCCGCTGTCCAGCGGGTCCAGGCCGAAGATTGCCCTCATCATTTCTGTACGTCCTGCACCCATCAGTCCGGATATACCGACGATTTCTCCCGCGTGAACGGAAAAGCTTACGTCCTTAAATCGATCTTTGCCGGAGATATTCTTCACTTCGAGCACGACGTCTCCGATATTCGGATGGCGCGCTGGATAACGCTCGGTGAGCTCCCGTCCAACCATCTTCTTGACGACTTCATCAAAGTTCGTCTCTGAAATCGCTTTCGTATCCACCGTTTTACCGTCCCGCATGACCGTAATCCGGTCGCAGATGGCAAAGATCTCTTCCATCCGGTGCGAGATATACACGATAGATACGCCTTCTTTTTTCAAAGAAGTGATCACTTCAAACAGCTTCTGAATTTCACGCTCGGTCAAAGCAGCTGTTGGCTCATCCATAATAATAACTTTAGCGTCTGTCATCAGTGCCTTGGCGATTTCAATCATCTGCTTCTGGCCGACGGAACATTCCCCCGCCTCCTGCACCAGCGGGATCGTAACAGACAGTTTATTGAACTGTTCCTTCGCTAACGCTTTCATCTGTTTCATGTTGAGGAATCCGAATTTCGATGTCATTTCCTTGCCGATAAACAAGTTGTCAAGAACGGTCATCTCTGGCCAAATGTTCAGCTCCTGGTGGATAAAAGCAACGCCTCTCTCTTCCGCTTCCTTCGGACTTCCGAAATACGTTTCCTGCCCATCGATAACAATCGTTCCCTCATCCCGGTTGTGAAGGCCGGTCAATATATTCATCAGTGTCGACTTTCCTGCGCCGTTCTCACCCATTAATGCATGAACTTCTCCTTCGTGGAGATCAAAGTCCACGCCTGTCAAAACACGGTTCGTACCAAAGGATTTATGAATGTTTTTCATCTCGATGTTCATTATGCTTTCCTCCTTTTCAACCGAAATTGACGCCTGCCTGTAAGATGCAATTCGCGTACGGCTTCGCTTCTCCCGTACGGATTACAGCCTTGGCATTTCGAGTTAGCTCCTTGAACTGCTCATGTGAGCAAGCCTCTATCGTACAATCTTTAAACTGATCATTTATATATTGCAGTGTTTCCATATTTACCGCTTTGATTTCTTCCGCAATAATTACTTTCTCTATAACCATATCCTCAGCAATCGCATCAACTACATCACGGAAGCTTGGCTGCCCTAACGTTAGCGCAAGGTCAATCTTCAGAACCCCTGGCGGGATCGGAAGGCCAACGTCTCCAACAACGATCGTATCGGTATGTCCCAGATCCGCCAGTACTTTTGAGATGTGACTGTTTAGCATGCCACTCTTTTTCATATTAAAGACTCCCTTCAACTTCACTGCGTGTCGGCATACCGCCCTGTGCTCCGAATTTCATGACGGACAAGGAAGCTGCCCGGTTGGCAAATTTCAAGCTGTTCTGAAGACTCATTCCTTCTGCTAGTGCCACAGCAAATGCTCCGTTGAATGTATCTCCTGCTCCAGTTGTATCTACTGCTTCAACTTTATATCCAGGCACCAAAACTTCCTGTGTCCCATCGAAATACCGAACCCCATTCTTCCCTTCGGTTACGAACAGCTTGTTCGGATACCGGCGCAGCACCTCACCCAGCGGTTCCTCTCCAAATAGAATGGCTGCTTCATGTTCATTTGGCGTAATGTAAGCAGCCTGTTCAACCACCACCTGGGGTACTGGACGGGCAGGTGCGGGATTCAGCATGAGCGGAATGTTATATTTCGCACATAGTTCACTGACATGAACGACCGTCTCCTCCGGGATTTCTTGTTGGATCAGAACGATATCCGATGCCTTGATGACATCTACTGCTCGGTCCACATACGCCGGTGTGACCCGGTCATTGGCCGCTTTGACAACAACAATACTGTTATCCCCTTCAGCCAAAACGATATGGGCTGTTCCCGTTTCCATACCTGTAACCGGTTCCACATTGTCTGTAATAACACCGTTCGACTTATAATTGCTCAGGAGCAATTGGCCGAAATGATCATCTCCGACACACCCGATCATTGTAACCTCTGCGCCAAGTCTGGCAGCAGCGACTGCCTGATTGGCGCCTTTACCTCCGGGAACTGTCTTAAAGCTCTCACCGAGCACCGTTTCTCCTGCTCCCGGACGTTTCGATGTAGTTACTACCAAATCCATCGCAGTGCTTCCTACTACCGTTATTTTAGCCATCATGATTCACCTTTCTCGTTGTCTGACGTTCTATAAATTTCACGGAATATTGTATACTGTTACGCTCTACATGATGTCCTTCAATCAATTGAATGAGCAAATCTGCTGCTTCCCGGCCCATTTCATAAGCGGGCTGATGAATCGTAGAAAGAGATGGAGCAAGCAGCTTGCTTAATGGAATATCGTCAAAACCGATGATTTGCACATCTTCCGGCACCCTTTTCCCCAACCGATGCGCTTCCTGCAGCACAGCGGATGCAACCATATCATTACTGGCTATAATGCCGTCGGTGTCCGGGTACTTGTAAAACAATTCCTTGGCCCAATCTTCTGCTTCGGTTAAAGAAAAGGATGTCGTCAGGAGCACCTCATAGGGAATGTTCAGCTCTTGAAGAATCTCGACCGCTCCTTCAAAACGGTCTATAGCGGGCCGTACATGTGCCGGACCTTGCAGTACGGTAATCTGCTTGCTGCCGCGCCGAGCCATCTCCCGGGCGGCTATTCTTCCACCTTCCCGGCCATCTGCGTAAACGGATGGGCGGTCATTGGAGGTTCTGTCCAAAAATACAACTGGAATGTTCAGTCCTGCGTAAATGTCTGCATCGGGATCATTTGTGGATGAAATCACACCAACAACATTGTTCTGAATAAAGGTCTGGATGTAATCCATTTCCTTTTGCCGGCTCTCATCACTGTTTCCGAAAATCAATCGGTAATCATTCTCCTGCATCTGGTCTTCAACACCACGAGCCAGCTGTGGAAAATATGGATTCGTAATATCCGGAAGCAATAATCCGATCAGTTTGGATTTCTTTTTATATAAAGAACGAGCTACTTCATTCGGAGTGTAATTCAGCTGGCGAATGGCTTCTTCAACTTTTCGGCGGGTGTCTTCATGGACATAACCATTTTGATTCAAAACCCTTGAAACTGTTGCAACAGAAACACCCGCTGTCATTGCCACTTCTTTAATTGTTGCCATCTCAATCCACCTCATTCATGTGTAACCGGTTACAGGTATACCATAACATATCATTTTTATGTCTGCAAGCGTTTTTATTATGGGAATTGGAGGGATACTGTCACGATCGCTGGCTGCAGCAATGATCAAACATGAGGTGATAAGTAATGTTGTATGTAATACAACACTATATGAGCAGAATACCTATATCTACTGATATTGTTGTAGATTATACAAAAATCCCTTCTGGAAAGAGGTAAATAAACGGTTTTCGATTCCTATTGTTGTACTGCATGCAACAATCCTCCCTTCGCCGCTACATCTCGAAATATGGTTGCACTTTATACAACATTCACTAATTTTGTTGGATTATATGAGTAGTCACATTGCTACAAATATTTAAAATCGCAATTTTTGTTATCCTCAAAAAAAGAACAATAAAACGCTGATAAATCAACATTTTATCGTTCTTCAGATAGAGCAGACTCTAGTTCACTACAGGATGATTTTTTAGATCCATCGGCTCAGCAAAGGAAACACCCTTCAGTATTTCATGATTTCTTTCTCGCTGATCTGCACGTGCTTGAGACCAGGAAGCTTCAATCTCCTTGATTGTGTTGTTCTGACCATCACACAAGGTTACCGTTAAAGTACGGTCAGCCTGAGTTATCACTAGCTCCGAACCAGGGATAACTTCCATCTCAACGATTTCAAAAGGAGAAATATCAATAGTCGCTGTAAGCGAGATGTCTTGGAACTGATAACGATATTCCTTTATGGAATCAGCATGATAACTTGCTATAATGAGGCCATTACCCACTTTGATCGTATAATCCAGATCCTTGATCTCCTCCGGTATACGCGGAGCGAGAGCAAGTGTATTGTTAATCAAATCCGGACGAACGCCTAAGAAATATTGGTACCATACCCGCAACTGCTCAGCATTTGACCATGCTTGAAGATACGCACCTGTCAGCTTCGCCCAGTTCTCACCTTTTTGAGGGTAGGCATCCATGTTTTCACAAAGTCCACCAACAACCCCTTTATTCAGTGCCATCCAGTTCATGTTCTTAAAGAGCTGATAGGCTGTTTCTTGTGCTCCTACCTCAATCATGCGCTGCATCGCGATTCCGTTCAGCCAAATCCATACAGCACCGTTATGATAAGCCGCATCTTTATGATAATGATGGGTTAAGTGAAACGGATGAAACAACGGATGGTTTCTGTCCAGAGAAGCTACTCCCCAAGGATATACAAGCTCTTCCCAAGCCGTACGAACTACCTTACACGCAAATTCCTCGTCATCAAACATGTCAAAGGCAAAGAGCTGATTAGGACGCAAGGAAAACTCCGGCATCCCTTCTTTATCCAGTCTGTCAGCCAGATAAGAATACTGTGAATCCCGGTAATCCTTCTCAAAATTCATCTTCAATTTTTCTGCTATGCGCTTCCATTGCTCCGCATTTACTTGATCATTCATATACTCAGCAAAATACACACCGGCAAGAAGCTGATTGTACCATAGCGCCTGAATATCATTAGCCCGCGTATCCCTAGGAGAATAGGAACGCAACTCACTATCCCGAGCATCCATCCACGTTTCATTGTCAGCATGCATCAGGTAGCCCTTTTCATCCATCCAGTAATCCATAGATCCTTGAATGCTATTGATTACAGCGGGATATAGCTCTTTAATAATTTCGGTATCACCGGAATATTTGACATAATCCTGCAGCTGGATAATAAAGCGCGGTGTCCCGTCTGTTGTATGGTAATCGATATTTTCAGGAGCAAGAATATTAGGTACTCTGCCAAAAAATTTAGAATCCTTATCCGTATTCTGAAATTTAGCAAAGGAAAGCAAAATATTTCTCGCCGTTTCAAATTGCCCGCTAACTAAAACAGCCCCCGGCATCGAGATGAATTGATCCCGTCCCCAATATTCATTAAACCAAGGGAGTCCGGCATAGATACCGTCTCCTTGCTGTCTAGTTACTAGCTGATCCATCGTAATGTTCATCCAACGATGAGCCAGTTCCAGAGTTTCATCCGTGCTCCGCATATACGTATTCTGGAGAAGTAGATTTTCCATGCGCCGGACTCGTTCAACCTTAAGCTGATCGACCTGCTTCATTGTGTCCTGCAAAAGAGTTGCAGCTTCTGCTGCCGTTTTGCCAGCAGCGATGTAGAAGCCTTCATCCTTCGCATCCGCATAGATGATCTGCCCCTCAATAGTAATAGGCTGAAGCTGCTTGGAGCCAACAGCAATAACCCAGCCTTCTGTTAAAGACGAGAAGATAACGATATGGCCCTCTTGACCAACCGCCTTCACATTTTCTCTTAAGAGTTCAATACCGATCTGCTGCTGTGCACCGGTGAGGCTTACTTCTAGCACATTTTTATAATCTAGCATCCAAAGCTCTTCTGTAAGAGCACCATGCTCACGTACCATTTTATATGGGTAAACACACACTTTGGAATTTTGATTATCCAGCTTATTGCTGCCATCATATAAATGATAGCCTTGAAAAATTCTGTTTTTCGCAATGTTTAATCCTGCAAAATAAGCATGCTCCGGATGATTGGTCAGGTGAGACTGGGTAAAATAAAAAGCTGCTTCCTTGTTGGTAAAGGAAATGCTTCGATTATCATCTCTTGCTACGAACGTTTTCATTTCATTTAAAATCGATTTCTCTTTGACATTCATCATTGCTAACCTCCCAGATTGGAAAATGCGGCTCATCCGTTCATATCCGCCCTTTCGTTCTAAGTAACCGTCTGTTTACAACAACTACAGCGCGTATACTCTTGCTTCATAAGGCTGCAGCGTACCTGTATTATTGTGATCTGCGTAGTTGGACAGCAACAATGTTGCATCTGCCAAGTTCAGTAGATCAGCATCTTTACCAAGCTTTGCAGCCGTGTCGGTCAAGTTAGTGATGACAACAACTTTCTGATCATCTAAAGTTCGGGTATAAGCGTAGATCGCCGGATGATCCGGCATGATCAGATCATAGGTACCATAAGTGAAAATATGGTTGTCCTTCTTCATTCCGATCATCTTCTTATAAAAGCCCAGAACAGAATGTTCTTTTTGAAGCTGATCCTGAACGTTGATATCCTTATAATTTTCGTTCACACCAAGCCAAGGTTTGCCTGTTGTAAAACCTGCATTTTCTTCTGATGACCACTGCATTGGCGTTCTCGAGTTATCCCGACTGGATGCCCAAATAATCTTCATAATATCTTCGTGAGGAACTCCTTCCTCCCGTTTTTGCCGGTACATATTACGGTCGGCTACATCATCATACTCTTCAATGGTGTTAAATTTAACGTTTGTCATCCCAATCTCTTGCCCCTGATATATAAAAGGAGTTCCCTGCATCAGGAAGTACATTGTCGCAAGAGCCGTTGCGCTCTCATACCTGTACTCGCTGTCATTTCCCCAAGTAGACACAGTGCGCGGCTTATCGTGATTCTCGATAAATAGGGCATTCCAGCCGATGCCTTCCAGAGATTTTTGCCATTTGGTTAATGTGTTCTTGAGACCTAGAATATCCAGCTGATTTCCTTCGTCGGTCTGTGTCCAGAGTCCAAGATGCTCAAACTGAAACACCATATTAAACTTTCCTCTTGTTTCACAGATCCAATCCAGCAGATCCTCCTGATCTTCTACATTGACTCCGTTGGCTTCCCCGACCGTCATAATGTCATACTTAGCAAACGTTTCTTCTTTTAATTCCTGTAGATATGTCTGTACACCATTAACATTCATATGCTTTTGGAAAGAAGGTACGTATTTTAAACCCAGAGGATTATCCATATCCATGAGTCCGTCTTCCTTATGAATATGGCTGATGGCATCCACACGGAATCCGTCTATTCCTTTATCCAGCCACCAGTTAATCATCTGATAGATGGATTGCCGAACTTCCCGATTAGCCCAGTTAAGATCGGGCTGCTTTTCCGAGAATATATGAAGATAATATTGTTCTGTTGTTTCGTCATATTTCCAGGCAGAACCACTAAAAATACTCTCCCAGTTGTTTGGTTCATCGCCGTTAATGCCATCTTTCCAGATGTACCAGTCCCGCTTCGGATTGTTTTTAGAAGAACGAGATTCCACAAACCACGGATGTTCATCGCTGGTATGATTAATGACAAGATCAATGATTAGCTTCATTCCTCTGTTGTGGACCTCACCCAGCAGTTGATCAAAATCCTCCATCGTTCCGAATTCATCCATAATATCCTGATAATCACTGATATCATATCCATTATCATCATTTGGAGACTTGTACATCGGACAAATCCAGATTACATCGATACCAAGATCCTTAATATAATCAAGCTTAGATATCATGCCTTGTAGATCGCCAATACCGTCTCCGTTGGAATCCATAAAACTTCTAGGATAAACTTGATACGCTACGGCTTCTTTCCACCATTTTTGATTCATTATTTCTCAAAACCTTTCCAATAGCAGTCTAAGCATCACTGCGAATGCGGATTATTCTTCCGATCGCTGTTAGTTAAAATAAAAGGGCTGCACCATGACACACAAAGTGCAGCCCCAAATTACAGTATGCTCTATTCCTTAACTGAACCAACTACGATCCCTGAAACAAAATACTTTTGCATGAAAGGATAAATCAACAGCAATGGCAACGTAGAAACAACGATTTTGGCGGAATTCAAGGTTCTATCCGAGATTTTTGCATATTCAGCCAACTTCGCTGGATCCGTTATGTTCTGAACTTCCACACTTAATTGTTGGATATAGGTCTGTAACGGATAATTCGACGTTTTGTTGATATACACCAATGCACTGAAGTAATCATTCCAATGACCGACTATGGTGAACAACATGACCGTGGCAAGCGTAGGCAATACCACTGGCAAATAAATAGCTGATAATATTCTCCACTGTGAGGCTCCGTCAATCTTTGCAGCTTCTTCCAAAGATTTTGGAACGGCTCGGAATGCGTTCATAAGCAAGATCATATTACCAATAGGTACAGCCCCCGGCAAAATCAAAGCCCAGATGGAATCGAGTAGATTAAGCTCTTTTACCACCATGAACGTTGGGATGAGTCCACCAGAAAACAACATGGCAAAAATAACGACATTCATGTACACTTTTTGCCCACGGAATTGTTTTGAGCTTTTGGATAATGGGTAGGCCATAAGGATCATCAGTGTCATGTTGACACCGAGACCCAGTACCACCCTCTCTACTGAGATCATAAATGATCTCCAAAACTGAGAATCTGACAACAACTTTTCATATGAGCTAAATGTGAAATTCACCGGGAAAATACCGACTAAGTTTGCGGATGCGGCTGCATTATCACTTAAAGAAATAGCTACCATATTAAGTAATGGAAAGAGACAGGATAAAGTAAGCGCCAATAATACGATCCAGATGATGGCGTCGGCAAAGCGGCTTTTAACACTATGAATTGTAATGAGAGACACCACCTAAATTAGAAAATACGATAATCTGTCAGCTTTTGAGCCAACTTATTCGCAGATAAAATCAAGATAATTCCGACAACGGAACGTAAGAGACCGACTGCTGTTCCCAGACTATATTGTCTTTCTACCAGACCTACCCGGTACACATATGTGTCAATGATGTCAGCAGTTTCGTAAACCAAAGGATTATAAAGATTAAAAATTTGGTCAAAACCAGCATTCAATACATTCGGCAGATTTAAAGTTGTAACAAGTAGAATCGTAGGCAATAAGCCGGGCAACGTAATATACCATAGCTGTTTGAATCGGTTTGCTCCATCAATGGATGCTGCTTCGTACTGCCCCGGATCAATCGAGGTCAGAGAGGCCAGATAGATGATGGATCCATATCCGAATCCCTTCCACACATCGGATACCACCAACATCGATCTAAACCATTCATTACTAGCCATAAATAAAATCGGATCTATACCAAACCATCCTAATATTGCGTTAATCGGACCTTCATAAGAGAAGATGTTCATCACTACAGTAGCTAGTACGGCCCATGACAAGAAGTTAGGCAAATACACAACGGTTTGCATGAACCGCTTGGCAAATTTCACACGAATTTCATTCAAGAGCAATGCAAAAGTAATAGAAACGAAAGTACCCACTACAATTTTCCATACAGCAATGACAATCGTATTGATGAAAATTTGTTTACTGTCTGGAATTTGCAACATGAACTTAAAATTTTCTAATCCCACCCATTCAGAACCTTTGATCCCTTTAGCTGGAACGTAATCTTGAAAAGCCATCACGATGCCAAACATAGGGATGAATGAGAAAATAATCAGGAATATCATACCTACTCCAAGCATGGAGTGAAACGCTAACTGATCTTTTTTATTCTTCATAAAGAACCATCTCTTTCACCATCATTTCGAGGCAATCGCTTCGTTAACTTCCTCCGTAATTAAATCGCCGCCTGTTTTCTTCCAACTATCGACAAATTTATCGAAATCATCAGGAGTCTGCTCTCCAGTAATAATCTTCAGATACATTTCAAGCTCCATTTTCATTAACGTAGGCCATTTCAAAGACATGGACTTCGTACTTCCGAAGAAAATTGGATTCACTTCTTTGATATTGGAGTTTTGGACCAATTTAGCTGTAGCAATATTCGATGTATACCCTGCCCATCCGTTGGAATCTACTGCATTTCCATTCTTGGAATCATCCAAATATTTTTTGTATGCTTTATAAGAAGTTTTATCCGAATTGCTTGTTAATTTGCTATCATCGCCTGTTGTTAATGCGTCTTCCAAAATTCCAACATTGCGGTAAAATGCATCATAATAGTCAATGTTGACTGCAAGCGGAGATCCACCAACACTATAAGTGCTGTAATCCTCAAATTCCTTTAAAGTGGTTTCGTCCTTTTCCTGATACCGCTGAAAGTCGAACTGAAGGCTAGCGATTTTAATAGCGGCTTCAGGATGACTGAACCCTTTGCGAACAACCAGATAACTGCTGGTAGGTTTTCCGGTGAACATCGTTACCGAACCGTCCTCCGATTGTGGAGCAACGTAAGGAACCCACTCTGCATCAGGATTTAGCTTGAGAGAATCAGCCACTGTCCAACTACCCCACCAGTTGTCCAAGAACGAGCCGCTTTTTCCGCTAGTAAGCAGCGCCTTACGGTCATCACCAGTACGGACAGCAAACTGACGATCAATGAGCCCTTTTTTATACATGTCCGCTACTTTGGCAAGGGCAGGCTTCATTTCAGGCTGTATGGAACCGTACACTGCTTTTCCACTTCCATCATCAATCCATTGTTTCGGGAATGCCCCATATAATGCGAATATGTTATTGATTTCATATTGTCCACCAGAAATTCCGACAGGTTGTTCATTATCAACAACAAGACCAATCGTCTTTCCAGCTCCATTTCCACCCGGATCTTTTTCTACAAATTGGGTCAAAATATGTTCGATATCTTCCATTGTTTTAGGTTCTGAAAGCTCTAATTTATCCATCCAGTCTTTGCGCAACCACAGGATACCTGGACCATGAGAAATTTCAGTGGTTGGCAGCGCCATCAGCTTATCATCAAACTTTGCAGTATCCAGAACACGGCCATCATAAGAATCATAGATTTCCTTGATTCGGTCACTAGCTGTGTTTTCATATGCAGATGTAAGGTCCTCAATTAGATCATTTTCGTAAAGTTGCACCAATGTTTCACGATCAGGAACGACCATAATATCTGGAATCTCACCACTTACGATGGCCATCGAAACTTTTTGCTGATAATCTGTACCGTCATTTGCCTCAAATGCAATCTCATTTTGCACGTTAAGTTTGTTCTTGAGGTATCTTGTCCATACATTGTTTATAGCATTGTCGCTCTCATATGGCGTACCTTTAAGCGAAGTATAATTGCCTGCCGTTTGACCTACGGTATAGGTAACGGTTTCAGGATAAGGAGCAAAAGGAGTTGTCTTGGCTTCCTTCCACGCCGGGTCATTCATATCAATAGCGGACTCTTCTGCAGGTGCGTTGTCAGTTTTTGAACAACCAACCGTAGCAAGAACCAAGAGAAATGCTAATGCAATAAAGCTAGACTTTCTTAGTTTAGACATAACAAAATTCCCCTTTAAGTGATTTACTATTTAGTGGTAACGATTTCAAAACGCCGGCTTGTCTCAAAATGGATACCCTATTACACTTTTATACGTCTCTAATTCTAATGTTTTTACTTCGCGTTCGTATATATGAATAATTTGCGCTTTACACAAATTTTTTACTCAGTTTAACAATGACAGCTCCTTCTATTTCATTCGTTTTGAAAAGGCTTATAATAAACTATGATTAATATCGTTTGAAAAGAGGATATGAATGCTAACCATTTTAATTGCAGATGATCAACAGGAAGAAAGAGAAGGCATCGCTTTTCTTATACAAGAACTTGGATTTCCTCTTAAAGTTGAATTTTCTGAAAACGGAAAAAAAGCGCTCGAATTTTTGCGCCATCAGTCTGTCGATATTTTGTTTACCGATGTTCGAATGCCACTTATGGACGGATTACAGCTTACCAAAGAGGCACTAAAGCTTCAACCCCATTTGAAGGTGATCCTATTTAGTGGTTTCGCAGAATTTGAATATGCTAAAACCGCCATCTCCCTGGGCGTATCTGACTACCTTCTCAAGCCAATCAATGTGGACGCATTTCAAGATACAATGGAAAAAGTCATCCATGAAATAACGGAACAAAAACAAGTAGACGAAGCAACGAATATGAAACAAACCTATGTCAAAAAACATGTACTGTTCACTCTAGTTAACGGCGTTGGAGAACCGCCTTCTTTGAAGGGGGTTTCATTGGATCTGCCGGATTGTTACCATAGAATGCTGCTGCTTGAATTTGAAAAAAACTTCTTTGAACATGTCGGACCGGAGTTCGAAAGTTTCGTCCTTTCTCTATTGGGCACACCGGCTGATTATATAAATTTGAATGGACATCAAAGTCTACTACTATTTTCCGAAGCTAAGATGCCTTCTCGCTTTTCCTATCGTGAAATAGCAGGATTCATTCATGAAAGCATTCTAGATACATTTAATTTGATCTGCTATGTAGCAGTTAACGAGAGACCCACAGCTATTGGAGATTTGGCTGCAGGACTAAACCAATTAGAGCAGCTGATGGAGTACAGATTTTTCTCACCAGACCTTTTTGTATTTGAGGAAAATGACGACAACTTTTATTATTCCAATGAAACTGAATTATCTGATAGCGCTATTCTGGATACTATTCGGACGAATATTAAAAACCGGGATATATTCGGTCTTAAGGCAAACACAGAAATTCTTTATCAAAAATATGAAAAACAAGTGCAGTTTTCTCAACTGTATGTGAAGTATATGTTTTCTAATCTCTATCAAGAAATTGTAACTCACCATATGGATATTTCCGAAATGGAGCTAAATCACGGAATTGAGAAAATTTGCAGAGCTGAAGATATCAGAGATATAAAAAAAATTATTAATGAGTACGTCTTGCGGCTTGAGGAGGAATATACCGACTCCGAATCCTCTTTTAATCGAGATATTGCTTACATCAAAAAATATATCGAAGACCACTTTGCTGACGATCTGAGTCTGGATTCTCTTGCTGCCAAAGTATATTTATCACCCCATTACCTCAGTTCTATTTTCAAGAAGAATATGGGTTGTGGTTTGAACAAATTCATTAAAAACGTACGAATGCAGAAGGCGAAGGAATTGTTAACAAGTACTCATCTCAAAGTTTCAGATATATCCAGCGCAGTTGGATATCGAGATGTATCCTATTTTTGCCAAAACTACAGAGATTTTTATGGGCGTACTCCCGAAAAATTCCGGCAATTTATTGTAACAGGAGAAAGAGTATGAGAGTATGGCAAGCGCAAAAACAACGCATTCGCGATCTAAAATTTCAAACTAAAATCAAGCTTGCTTTTCTGCTAATCAGCTTGATTCCTGTTATTGTTTTGGGAGGATTTTGTTTTTATGAAACCAAGTCTCTCTTGTTGAAGCAGTCAGAAGCTGATATGAATGCGAATCTGAATCAAAGTGTTCAATCTGTAAACAATCAACTGAATACTTATAATAAATTAATTAACTTTTTGAGCTTTAATCAGGAAATCATTAATGCCGCTAGTTACACGTATGACAGTGCTTATGACATGTATGATCAGTTAAAAAATGTCATTGATCAGAATTTTTTCACAGCCCGTTTTTTGAATACAGATATCGAACAAATTACTCTGTATACAGGAACCAATCTACCTAAACATGGAAACACAGTCATACCTATTGAAGAGATCACAAATACTTATTGGTACCCGCAAGTCATGAAAACAACGGATATCCTTTGGTTTTTTGATGAAAATACGATTTTCAGCGTTGGGCGCATTTTTAACACAAAACAAAAAGATCCAAAAGATAATATTTTGTTTACACAAGTAGACTATGCTTCCCTGTTTAAACCCTTTGAGTCCTTACAATCCAATGGAGCAAAGATCCTCGTAACGGACCCAAACGGAAATTTTGTCTATTCATCGGAAGGACTCAAGGAATATTCCAATAACAAAGCAATTGATGAGTTGAGTTGGGATGGAAAGAAATACACGGTTTTGCAATCTACGATTCCAATCTCTGGGTGGAACGTGTTTTTATATAAGCCTATAAATCTCATTACGGACTCTGCTTGGTTGATTATTGTGACGATTGTGCTGATTATGATAGCCTGTATTATCGTCGTAGCTGTGACAGGCAATTTTTTTGCGAGAAAAATGATGTCCCGAATTGATCATCTACATAAAAATATGAAACAAGTTGGGAAAGGCGTATTAGAGGTTACGGTCTCAAGTGATTCTAAAGATGAAATCGGAGACTTGATCAGAGGTTTTGGTAATATGGTGGAAGAAACCAAAGTTCTTATTAAAAAAGTGTATGTTGAGGAAATAGCACGTAAAGAGTATGAAATGAAGGCTCTCCAGGCTCAGATCAATCCCCATTTCCTTTACAACTCCCTCTCTCTTATCAATTGGCGGGCCATTCGGATCCGTGCGACAGATATTAGTGAAATGGCTCAGCTGTTGTCCACGTTTTATCGAACCACCCTCAATAAGGGCGACAATATGATCTTAGTCTCGGACGAAATTCTTAATATACAATCCTACATGAGTATTCAGCTCATTATGCACAGCAATAGCTTTGATGTGGAATACCAAATCGATGATGAGATTCTTTCTTGCCACATGCCTAACTTAATGCTTCAACCTCTGATTGAAAATGCCATTATTCACGGGATTGAAAACAGAGAAGAAGGTGGCGGGAAAATCTGCGTTTCAGGAAAACGGGAAGATCAGTGCATTGTTTTTCAGGTTAATGACAATGGGATCGGAATTCCGCAAGAGCGACTCCCTCATTTATTACTAACTAAATCTAAAGGCTATGGACTCAAAAATGTACATGACCGAGCCAAGTTGATGTATGGACAAGAGTATGGATTAACTATAAATAGTATTGTTGAAGTTGGGACTCAGGTGACGTTGAGGATTCCTATGGAAAAAACAACCCTGTAAGATATAAATATCTTCAGGGTTGTTCTCCTCTAACAGATATATGTGCGTCGCTGATACCTTAATCGCTCGCCCTGTCAGTTCTTTCGCTTGGGCTCTCTTCATAAATAATTGGATACGACTGACTTCCAAGCAGCATTCTCCGCCCCTGCAACTCATCATACAGATTAATGCGAACCGCTCCTCCACTTACATTTTTACTGAAGTTTCTATTCAATGTAATGGAGTATGATTTATTGTTCCCCGTAGTCAAATCGGTGCCGAATGTTAAAGTCTTCTCCGTGGATTGTCCGGTTGGATCAATAAGCTCCATGATGAGCTTGTGTTCATAAGAGCCTGTCTCGTAATCGCCATTCCTGGTGAGGTTATAATGAAAAACGGTATCGAGCATATTTTTCCCTTCGCTAAGCGTAGCTTCTCCTCTCGTAATGGAGAGATTGTACGGAAACAATTCCACATTTCGCAGATTCGTTGCTGGTTGTATCGCTCTAGGGCTAAGTGATAATCCCACGGTATTGATAGATCCAATAGCTGCCGTTGATTCTTCCCCCAAATCTGTCAGCTTTCCGTTGCTTACACCTTCGCCGACATACAGTGCAAGCTGAGACGTATTCACGTTCAGCGGAAGCTTGCTCCAGACCGTAACCAGATTTTTTCCATTCGGGCTTGTTTTGTTGGACGATTGACTAACCTCTGCCTCAAAATACTCGTTTTCCGGTGATTTATAGTAAGCAACCAACTGCGCCTGCTTGGATTGACGTGTTTCCTGACTGGCCATCTCCAGTTCCGTGTAAATCAGATTGGAGCTGCTGTCATGGTAAACGGTAGTCATGCGTTCACGGACTTCTGCTTTCTTGCCCGGTGTATGGATGCGATAAGAGTCACCTGCAGCAACCTGGTTCATCACATTGTTGAGCGCACGGGTATTTAGCGACAGAAACCTTGTGACGTCCTCTCCTGAAATTTCCTGAAGCTCAATTCGTAATTGATTGAAATTATAGGAATACGGTACATTGGCAAGTACATATAGCTCTACGGTTTCATTAGGCGCCAGAGTCGTTTGCTCATTCGGTACCACGATTTGAGCTGTACTGCTGAGGTCGCGCATTCCTGCCTTAACTGCAGCTTTGAGCTCAGGCAGCTGCACGGTCGACATCTTCGTATTACGAATGCTGATTCGGGCTACAATTTGATCCCCATCTCCCCAAGGCAGCCGCTGATATGAGTTCAGTTTTACGCCGAATGTTCCATGATCGTTCTCGATAATATTCTCTAAGCCCAAATGGCTTTTGCCTTCCTGAGCATAAGGAATTTTATAACGGGCTGCCGGGAAGCTGATCTTTCCTTCCACAGCAGGCTCAGTTAATTGCAGTTGCAGCATATTCTGTTTCATATGTAGTGGCACATCTGCACTGAGATCAATGAGTTTCTCCTCTAGCGGCTTCAGCGTAACATTGTCGAGCGCCTTCGCATTCACCGGTATGCTATAGCCTTCAGCTGTTTGAATGGAAAGCTCATAAACCGGCAGCTTCACTGATTTTTCACCGAGATTTTTAACACGGAACTGAAGGCTCCATTTACCGGTATCGTTCTCAGCAAATACGGAAGCATTTTTCAACTGCGTTTCAATCGTATGATGGTTAACAGATATTTTTTTGATGGCATATTCAGCCACAGGCACATCCGCGGTAACAGCGGGTAGTTTGAAGGTTTTTACCGGGAGCGTCATTTTCAAAGCTTCCTCTTCCTGCGTGAATTGCAGCGTCATATTGTCTGTTTTAAGATTGGGCGGAACCTCTGCTAGATAATAAATCGTCCTCTTCTGTCCGGGCTGAATCTTGAAGCTGTTCCCTGTATCATCCTCAGGCGCAAGGTCGAATACCGAGCCGCCGGCTGACTTCAGATGTACTTTATATCCAGGATCGCTTAGTACCTTCGTTCCTCCGTTTGCGAGATTGACCCCGACCCTCAAATACACTTTCCCACTATGTTTCATTCGTTGCAAACTTTCCGTTTTGACCGTAACAGGCTGCTGTTTCATCATCATTTTTTCACTTTTGCCTTTAGCCACGGCCATATCCGAAGCTGCCGCAGGAAGCTTGAACGATTGCAGCGGAAGGTTTATTTTCAAAGCTTCGTCTTCTTGGGCGAGCTGCAGTGTCATACCATTCGTTTTCATCGTGGAAGGAATCTCCGTCCAATAATAGATCATTTTGCTCTCCTGAGGTTGCAACTTGAAGCTCGTGCTGGCCGAATCGGGGATGAGCTCAAACACCGAGCCGCCAGCCGACTTCAGATATGCTTTATATCCTGGATCGCTAAGTACTTTTGTCCCCCCATTCGAGAGCCTGAGTCCCAATTTTATATACACTTTTCCATTGATTTTATAGCTCTGCATAGTATCCGCCTTGGCCGTAACAGGAAGATGATTCATCGTGATCTTCTTGCTCTTGCCTACAGGAACTACAGTTGAATACTGAGCCGGAATCGTAAATCCCCCCAACTTTTTCTCATAATTGGCACTGTCAAAATCCCATCCAAACATGGAAACCTTAAATCCGTGAACCTGTGCAGATTGTCCAATGTTCACATAGTACGTCATAGATAGGCTGCTGTTCGCAGGCACCGTCCTTTTACCAGCATCACTCGTAACTACTTTTCCTTTTACGATTGCGCCACTTGGCGTGGAAACCTTAGAGAAATAATCGATCAGATCTAATCTACTGCCACTACTGTTACTGTAACGAAGCGTGTATACTAGTATATTCCCGTCAGGCTGAGCAAAAATATCCATACCCGTCAGCTTCACATTTACGCTCTGCTTCAATGTAACCGAGCCCAGTTTATCCAGTGTCAGGCTAGACGCGGCTGCTGCAAATTTGGAAAGTGACGAATCTGCTGCGGAAGCCCCGTACACGTCAACGGCAACAAATTGACTCAACACCGCGGCGCTGAGCACCATTGCCACACATGTCTTTTTTGGCCTGTTCATAAATGTACCTCCCTGTTCGTTTTCCTATTCGTTTAAATTGGTGGTTGCCTGGTTCTGGATCAGTTTGCTAGTGCAATCGAATCTTATCGCCTTCTTGCAGCGGATCACTGCTATTAGAAATGATCGGTTGATGCTCCATTAAACCATCTACTGCCGATTGGGCTTCATTCGAATCAATGATCGTAATGTAGGTTTGTCTAACAAAAAAACTGTTTCCAAGCGGCCCATTTCTTTCCTCAACGCTTAATACGTACGATTTGTCCCCCTCTTTGTGGATTGCATCATTGGGAACAATCATGGCATCACTCATCGTTTTGATTAACTGAGTTTCAGCCTGCTCCCCACCCTTCAAGTCTTTATCTTCAAGAGCGATAACTAGTTGCTTCATCGCTTTATAAATCGTTGTGTTTTCACCTTTTCCTGGTTCACTAAGCGGTTCAGTATCTTTAATAGCCTCGATTCTCCCCTCTACTTGTCTGGTATTACTACCTCCTATTCGAACAAACAGCTTTGCTCCTTTTTCCAAATCAGCAATTAATGAAGCAGGAGCCGTAAACTCAAACTCAAAACCAAGGTTCGAATTGGCGATAATGACATCGGGTTCTTCCCCGTTTGACTCAAGCCCCTCAACTGCATTAACCTTCGTAACGATCCCGTCAAAAGGTGCAATCAATTTGCTATTTTCTTGCAAATCCTTCTGCAGTCTCTGAACTTTCCGTCCTTGGACATCGATATCTACTTGGATCATCTTCATATCGTGTTTAGCTTTTACAATTGCTTTCTCATCGTCGCTTATCGAAGCTTCCTTATAACTATTTTGCTGCTCCTCTAGCGTAAGCTTTAACTGGCTCAATCGCGCCTGCTCATCCTCTATCTGACGCTGGGTAGTCTGTTGGTTGTAAACAACAAGTATTGCTCCTTTCTTAACAGGTTCGCCTTCCATGGCATGGACCTTCTCAACTTTGCCTCCCGCAGCGCCCGTTAAAGCTGCTTCCTCTCGCCACTTCACAATTCCCATACCTTGAAAAGTATGATTTAACTCCCCTCTTCCCGGTGTTGTAACTACAACCTTAGGCAACGTTAACGCCATTAGAGTATTACTGAACAACGTAAATGCAACGAGTAGCAACACAAATAAGCTAAAGAAGATGCGAATTCTCCTTTTGCGTCCAGATACCGTTTCACTGGCAGGTTGCATTTCCATTCATATCCCCCCGTAAATAGACTAGCCTTTAACCCCTGATAGCTGAATGCCCTGTACAAAATAAGACTCAGCGTACAAATACAACAGCACCATCGGAGTCATATATAAAACAGATGCAGCAAAGGCGACGCCCCTTGCATCTTTATTAATGTGCGACAAATACAGCGACAACGGTTGTTTAAATGCATCCTCAAGAAAAATAAGCGGCTGCTCGACCATATTCCAATTATCAACGAATAGTAGAACGACGAGCGCAGCAATACCGGGCTGAACAAGCGGGACAATAATTTGATAAAAAATTCTCAAATGCCTCGCCCCATCTATTTTGGCCGCTTCGATATAAGAATTAGGAATATGCATCACGAACTGTCTGAGCATAAATACACCGAAAGCACTGAATATACCCGGCAATATAATTGCTGAGGTTGTATTCATAAGCCCCAGCTTATCGGCAATGATATAATTGGGCACGAGTGTCACTTGAAATGGCATAAGCATAGTTAAAACATATAGAAGGAACAACTTGTCTCGTCCCGGAAATCTGAGCTTTGCAAACGCATAGGCAGCTAATGACGCAACCAGCACTTGCAAAGCAATAATAGGTACGACCATAAGCACAGAATTCCATAACATATGGAGGAACACAGGTTTGTGAACCAGCACCTCCGCATATTGACGGAAAGATACCCAATCAGGAAGCAGCTTTACATTAATAAATCCGTCCTTTTCCCCTGCTTCAATATTGATCAATTGGCCAATAAGATGATAGTTATATTCGATTTCGGCCTCCGTCATGAATGAGCTCACGACTGTGATCACAATCGGTAACAGCATCATCATAGCCAGCACACCTATAATTAACGATAGAGTAAGCTTATGAATGAAAGTCACTTTTCCCACCACCTTGCCTATTCCATGGAATCCCTAAAACGACGTTCGACAGCTAACATCATCATTACAAAAATAAGAATGCAGCATACCATTAACACAGCAGCAGCAGTCAGTTTCTGAACATCGAGAGAAAGAAACATGTTGTTCATATAATGTTGCAACATATAAATACGGTCATGTGGATAATCGCCTGCAATCAGATACGTTTCGCGAAACACTTTGAATGAATTAATAATAGAAATCAGAAAAACAAAAACCATCGTCGGAGTCAAATAAACAAGTGTAATATGGAACCATTTATGAAAACTGCTCGCTCCTTCGATATCTGCCGTTTCATAGTAGTCTTTGGGAATGCTCTGTAGCCCAGCTAGAAATAAAATGATGTTGTAGCCAATATTTTTCCACGTATATACGATTGCCAGCACACCAATTGACCACTCCGATTTCATCCAATCAATCCGCTCCAGATTGAAGTTCTGCAACCATGCATTTAAGGTGCCATTCCAGTCAAATAGCATTTGCCAGATCATAACGATAGATGCTACTGGTACGACAAGTGGCAATACAAAAGCAGTTTGCAGCCAATTCCGAAGAAATAACCTTTTGTTTAACAACTGAGCAAGCAACAAAGACAACACGATCATGAGGGGCACGCTCACACTTGTGAACAGAAACGTATTCGTTGCTGCCTTGCGGAAAGAAGAACTTGCAAGCAATGCATCGTAATTATCAAATCCAACAAATGAACCATCGACCGTACTATCCTGGAACGAATAAAGAAATCCCATGCCGAACGGAACGAGATAAAAGATTGAAAAACCGATCAGGCTTGGTGCCAGAAACAGAGCTGCAACGGTCCAGTCTTGACGAAGCTTACCCCTCATTTTTCTCCAGAAAAGATTGCCTTTCACCTTTATACCTCCTTCACCATTTCCGAAAGAGAGAATGAACCCTGTACCAACTGTTCAGGGCCCATCCCTATTTGCTTTCCTATTCGTTTAATACAGTGGTCACCCTGTTTTGAATAAGCCCTGCCACCGCTTCGGGCGATTTTTGCCCAGTGAAATAAGCGTGGGACTCTTCTGTTATGATTTCATTGATTTTAGATTCCTTGAATTGTACGGGATACTTCGCGTTGACCAGAAACTTTTCCAGGTCGTCGATGTCCTCTTTTGTAATGTCATATATGACTCCTTTTAACGGTCCGATCGGCTGATCAGACTCTACTTTCCTTTTAACCAATGCCTTTTCGGCAATCAATGCGTAGGACTTTTTATTTAATGGAAATCCCGAACTGCTTACTGCATCCTTCATCTCTTCAGACATCATAAATTTCAAGAAGTGCCACGCCTCTTCCTTAACTTCAGACTTCGCGTTAAGGCCTACCGTTCGATATGTTCTAAAATAACCCCCTGCTTCCTGTCCGCTTCCATTCGGTCTTAAGTAAAGCTTAGACTTGAAATCAGAGTTATTCGGGTAAAATTGACTCTGCTTCAGCGCACGTACATAGTCGCCGGGGGAGTTAATTTGAGTTTCTCGAAAAATAACATTACTCGCTGCTGGATCAATAACTTTCTCATCCACTAAACGTTTTACTTCCTTAAGCAAATCGATAAAAGCAGTGGATTCAAAATTTGCTTTCCCGCTTTCTTGATCTACAAACGTTGCATACTGATCGTTAACAAATTCACTAACAAATTTACTAATTTTAAAATCCGCTGTAATTATACCTGCAGATCCACCTACAGCTAGCCCCGATGCTCCACCGTTCACAGTCTTGCTAATTTCCTTCGTTTTGTTGGCAAATTGGCTCCAGTTCCAATTACTGTCGTCGACTTTTACGCCACTCTTCTCGATCATCGTTTCATTGCCAATAAGCCCGTAAACGAAAAAGCCCATTGGCATTCCGTATAATCCACCATTTACTTTGATTCCTTCAAATATATTATTGAAATAGTCGTCCCTATTAAAAGTGTCGTCCTGATCCATCATAGTGCCCAAATTAACTAGCAGCTTCTTGTTTACGTAGCTCTCGGTTGGCAACTGATCCATCTCAATCAGATCAGGTCCTTTACCCGATAACATTGCCGTTCCTATCGTTTTCTCGTGCTTTTCCAGCTTAGCCTCAGAATCTGCATCCGTAGATTCAACATATTGAACATCGATTGTAATATGAGGGTACTTTGCTTCATATCTCTTCTTTGCTTCTAAGAAGAAATCCCCGTGATAAAAGGTAGAAATGACGATCGTTTTTTTCTCCGTGTTGTTCTTCTTGCCATCCTTCCCATCCTTAGACGGCGTTGTCCCACTTCCTTCTTTCCCTGCCGAAGTGTTCCCTTTTCCCTCTGTAGATGTATTTGTTTCTCCCACGTTACCATTACTCGGGTTGCTACACGCAGTAACGATAACCATAATAATTGCCATTAAAATAACGATAGATTTTTTCACGTTTGTTCTCCCTTTCTCGTTCATGCTGATTCTTCGTTCCACAGCTTCACTCTATCAGTATAGGGAGGAGATATATGATAAGTTAGATGGAGTTGTATTGAAGTTGTAAAAAATATTTGCCTAAAAATGACAAAAAGCTAATCGCGTTGGCGATTAGCTTTCAGATATAGATATAATAAATTGCTCTGTTTAACTTCATATTTAATGCTACGTATAGTAGCTAATGAGCGCCATAACATCCTTATTAAAGCCGACAACTTTTTGGGTCCTCACATCAACCATAACACTATATTTCAACTCATTACCGTCCTTGCTCGTATAATATAGCTCCGTAACATTGCCCCATCTGGTTATAGCGTTATTAAACGACAGATCGGACAACGAGTAGCTTCCCCTCTTTTCAATAAAAGGACTGGCTAACTCGATAACTTTAGCCAAATCTTCCTCGCTATAGCTAGGAAAACCCCGGACGATCCTTCCCTTTAAAACTTTTATGATATCCCCATCCTTGGCATTCAGTACAATTTCATAACCTTCCTGTGGGTCAGCCCGCTTGGTTAGCGTTGCATAATACAATCCACTAGAAATCGGCTCTAAATCCGCTTGATAGCGCCGTTTTACTTGCGGTATTTCTACCGGTCTAGGAATGACTGCGGATTCTGCGCTAGAGATGACTCTGGGTTCTACGCTAGAAATGACCCCGGATTCCGCTTCTCTAAGCAAATCCTTAAATATGTTCTGATCAATAAACAATAGCTCATACTCGAGCTCTTCCATCCCTATATTTTCGCCAAAATACGTATTAACCGCATTTAGACTAAGTGTCTTTACAGCATCTTGAGAGAGCACGCCTTCATATTCCATTTCATTCGCGTTCTCTTCCTTCGAGATTTTCTTTACCATTACGGTGTCTTTCGGAATCTGATCAAACACGCCCCCGCATCCTGTCATAAGTATCATGAATACTATACTTAACATAACAACATTAAGCTTGTTCATTTCTCCATTCCTCCCTGTGTATGGATAGGAGCGAACAAAACCTCGACTGTTGTTCCCTCGCCTTCGGTACTCTTTACCGTAATAACGGCGTTATGAACACTCGCAATGCTTTGGCATATTGAAAGACCGAGCCCAGCCCCATCCCGGCTTCTTGTTCGAGTTTTATCCACCATGTAGAATGGTTCAAATATGTTATTCTGATGCTCCATAGCAATCCCAATCCCTTGATCAATGACTTCAAGGATACAACTTCCATCGTGCCATATTGTGCGAAGTATGATAGTCCCTTCCTCGTCAGAGGCTTTGATCGCATTATCCATTAAATTAAAGATTAACACTTTGATCAAACCCTGCTCCAATTGAAGCTCACCGTGCTCGCATTCGAAGATGATTTTCACTCGCTTTTCCTGAGCCATCATAGTAAGCGTAGACTGCATCTCTACAATGATCGATCCCAAATCGTGCCGCTCCAACTGAAAATTGTCGCCCTGCATCATAATCAAGTTCATCAGCTTTAAGGACAGCGACTCTAAGCGTTTTCCCTCTGAATAAATAACATTCAGACCTTCCAGAAACAATTCTTCGTTATATTTCGTCGTCCTCATAAAATTAGAATAGGCGATAATAGAGGTAAGCGGCGTCTTTAATTCATGCGTAAAATGGTTTATAAATCGTTGCTTTTGTTCATTATTCCGCTCTAGATGGGTAATTTTGTCCTCGACTACGCCAGCCATAACGTTAAAGTTGTGAGCCATTATACCTACTTCATCTTTTGAATTCAGATGAACACGTTCTGAGAAATTACCCTTCGCAATAACTTGAGCCGTCCGGCTTAACTGTTCAATCGATCTCGTCAGTCTACGACTAACAAAAAACATAAATATCATAAAAACGATACAAGCCGCCACATCCACTTTTATAAAAAATTGATATTGTTCTACACGGTCTTGATATACGGGTGTAACGTCCATCATGTAAGTAAATAGATAACTCTTCCCGTTAATGTCCGTAATATTGGATGTAAACAAAATGGTTCGATCATCGATATCCCGCAGTACATAGTTGATTTGATCGACACTCCCCCCATCTAACTCCGAGCGTTTTGACGGCATTTGAAAATCAATATTGCTAAAGATTTCTCGGCCTTCCTCATCTCGGATATCCAAATAAGCACCCGGATTTTTGCTTACAAATTCATTGGAAATTCTCGTCAACACTGTTTTCTCATAATCAATCGAATCATAAATACGGAAAATCGGCACAACCGCATCGACGGTGGAATGAATACTCATATTTTGGCTTAGCGCACTGTTAATCTCCCCTTGGAGCATTCGAGTATGGCTCCGCTCGATGACCATAATGGAAGCAGCATTGAAAACAATAACGAATCCTAGAATAGAGAAGACGTAAATTTTTTGCCAAAATTTCATCCTCTCAATCCTCCAACCGATAGCCAAGCTTATAAATCGTTTTAATATGATCTTGCAGATCTAGCTTTTTGCGCAGCGTTTTTATATGCATATCCACTGTTCTTGTTTCGCCGTAATAATCTCCGCCCCATACTTTATCGATAAATTGCTCTCTAGATAACGCGATGTTTTTGTTTTTCATCAGCACGACAAGCAAATCATATTCCTTGGGCGTTAGCTCCACAATTGCATTCTGTTTTGTTACTTCCCGCTTGTCTAAATCAACAATCACATTTTTGAATGCCAGTACATGTTCTTCTTTACCATATCTTCGTAATACCGTTTCTATTCTAGCAAGCAATTCAATCGCTTCGAACGGCTTCACCATATAATCGTCTGCCCCGAGCTTTAATCCATTTACTTTATCGTAGACCGAGTTTTTTGCCGTCAAAAAAATAACCGGAATATTGTACGGCTTAATTCGTTCCATAAGTTCAAAGCCGTCCAGTTTCGGTATCATGACATCCAGCAAAATGAGATCGAACTTTTCCTGTTGCACTAGCTCAAGCGCAGCTTCGCCATCGTAAACCTCCATCGTTTCGTAGCTCACGATATTGAGATTCATTTTAATGATTTTGGATATATGAACGTCGTCTTCAACAATCAAAATCTTTTTGCTCATCCTCTGAATCTCCTAACACGAATAATAGTCACTATCTTAATGCTACGATAACGAAGCCGCATTAAAATTGCAACTAGACAGGAAAGCGGCCATAGAAGCTATACACTACACTTGTCTTCTCTAGCTTCACTTTCGTCTTTTTGTACGAAAATATGAATTTAATTCAGAAATAAACGAAGGGTGTCCCAAGCAGCCATTTCATGGCTTTTGGGACACCCCCTTCGTCCTTTTTCATATCAACTAATGAACGTTTATTTGCGCACGACGGTATAGCCTTTGTCCCGCAGTAGTTGGATGACTCCATCTTTACCCAGATAGTGGGCTGCGCCAACCACGATAAAATACTCTTCTTTCTTATCGCTTTTCAGATAACCATCGATTTTATCAGCCATGCCAATATTCCGATCAACCAACATCGCTTTGTTATACTCTGGATCACTGCCGATGCTGTTGGTGAGCTCAAGCAATTGTTGGTCATCCCCGGATTTCCACATGTCGGCCATTTGGTTTATAGTATCGTCAAGGGTGTCGAAGTTATCCAATGTAGCATTCAGATTCTTCTCTTGTAATTTATCGGAGAACCCATCGAACATGCCAAGCTGGGACTCATAGGATTCCAACTCCAGAACTGGTACTTTGCGTTCAACGGCTTTCTGGATGAAATACAGATCGATACCCGCAGCTGCTTCGTAACCTGCCGCTACCGATTTAAGGCTGCTCATCATCGTCTCGACAACCCAAGGCTTAAACGCATCTAGCGCGTTCGATTCCATTCCATTCCGCTTCAGAATTCCCTCAACCTTCGCATACGTTTCCTTGGACACATGATCCTTCAGTGTTGTACCGTCCTGATACATCCCCATATTCATGATTAGCTTCTGTTGCTCTTCATTTGCTGCTTTACTAACATCAATCTCCACACCCAGATAATCCGCTTCAACAAAAGCCTCTTCAATTTCCGAACGCAGCGGGTAGAAGCTGTCGTCCGCAATATGCATCGATCCTACCAGATATACGGTATTTCCGTTATTCTCCACTTCCCACATGAAACCGCGGGCGGCTTCTCCAGTTACTTTGGAGACAAGCAGCACGGTGCGGGATTTCTGATCCCAGCGAACTTCGTAACCTGCGGCTTCACCAACGGTTCGGATCGGTGCATACGTCACACCATTAATCAGCTTCGTCTTACTTTTCAGTGCGATCTCCTTGCCGTCAATAACCACATGAATGGTGCCATTCTGTACATTTTTCAGCTTAACATTCAAGCTCTGAAGTGTTGTTCTCAGCGGTACCATCGTTGTTCCCTGATCCACAATAGGTGCACTCATTGCAAATTCAACGTTTTCGTTGTCGACCTTCAAGGCCGGTTGCTGCGGAGCAGCCATTACCGGGGCCGCTGTTGCAAGTAAACCCACAGAAATCATGAGCGATAAGAGCGATCGTTTCCAATTTTTCATGTATTTAGTTCTCCTTCTGTAGTAGATATAAAGTGAAAATTCTAGAAATATTTATTCTCTAATTACATCTTATAAGCTTTCATCGCTTTAACCAGTTCTTTGAAGGACGGACGTTTGCCGTACATCAGAACGCCGGTGCGGTAAATTTTCGCTGATAGCCAGCCCAAGATGAAGATCGATACGATAAGAATGGCAAGTGACGCAAGAATCTCCCACATTGGCGGATTACCCAATCCGATCCGTACAATCATCGAAGTCGGCGAGAAGAACGGAATGAATGCTGATACTTTCATCAGCGTTGAATTCGGAACTGCCATGCTGAAGATGGCGATGTAGAATGCAGCAAGCGACAGCATCGTAATTGGCATAATAGCCTGACCAAGATCTTCCGTACGGCTTACGATGGAACCAACAGCTGCGTAAATCACTGCGTACAGGAAGTAACCAAAAATGTAGAAGACGATACCGAACACCAGCAGCATAGGATCAATCGCGCTCAGGTTCAAATCCAGCGACGAGAAAGTATCGACATTGTGTGGCAGCATCAAGTTTACAACGAGAACCACACCGAAAGTGACAATCTGTGCAAGACCAAGCAGGAACATGCCGATAACCTTACCAAACATTTGGCTCAAAGGAGATACACTTGTAATCAGAATCTCCATAATACGGGAGCTTTTCTCTGTTGTTACTTCGGAGGCGATCATGTTGCCTGTTCCCATTAATGTAACAAAGAACAAAATAACAAGTGCGTATACGACTGCATAATTGATAGCTTCTTCACCGGGGTGTTCACCGGCAGTCACACCACCTGCTGCTCCGCCCTTCAGATCAGCAACACTTTGAGAACTAATCTGAACGGGTGTATTGATTTCATTAATTTGTGCGTCCGTCAGCGTCAATCCTTCAACAACGCTGCGTGTTTTCGGTCCTTGAAGAGCCGCCTGAAGCGTGGACTGAAGCTCCGGATCAATTCCCTCGTCCTCCGAGCTGTATATAACTGCCGGGAATTTGCTTCCCTCTTGTGCTTCGAACTTAATGTAACCTTCGATAACTCCGTCTGCTACATCTTTATTCAAGACAGCTTCATCCAGCTTATCGTATTTGACCAACTCATAGTTTGTTGTAAGACCGCTCATCGTTTTGGTCAAATCTTCTGCAAGCTGCTGCTGCTGCTCATACACCAGACCGATTTTATCAGGCGCACCTGCTTTTTCACCACTAAACATTTGAATGATATAAGGAAGATTCACGCCGATTGAAATTAAAAGTGCAAAGATCAAAGTGGTGACAATAAAAGATTTGGTTCTCACCTTATTCATGAATGTAAATCGAATAACTGTCCACATACTATTCATTGGATTCACCTACCGCCTTAATGAATATTTGATTTAACGTTGGTTCCTTCACTTCAAACCGGTGAATGACACTCTGTGACATCGCTGTATTCAGGATAGCCTGTGCTGCATCTACGTTGCTGATTCTTACGGAATATCCATCCTCTGTTCGGCTGACTCCAGTTACACCCTGCAACTGCTCCAAACCTTTCACTTCACCTGAAGTACCAAGCAACACCTCTTCACGGGGATAACCAGATTTGATTTCCTTAAGGTTACCCTTAACAACCGTGTTCGAACGATCCAAAATCGTAATGTTCTGGCACAGCTCCTCAACATGCTCCATCCGGTGTGTGGAGAACAAAATGCTCGTGCCCTTGTCGCGAAGTTCTTTAACCGTTGTCTTCAGCAATTCCACGTTAACTGGATCGAGACCGCTGAACGCTTCATCCAGAATCAGAATTTGCGGATTGTGAACCACAGCGGCGATAAAGCCCATTTTTTGCTGATTACCTTTGGAAAGCTCTTCAATTTTCTTATTGTAATATTCCGGCACTTCAAAGCGATCAAGCCAATAACGAAGACTCTTATCGGCCTCCTTGGCTGACATTCCCCGCAATTGCGCCAGATACGAGATTTGCTCGCTTACCTTAACTTTCGGATACAAGCCACGCTCTTCAGGAAGATATCCCATAATACGACGCAGCTCTTTACGGTACGGCTTGCCATTGTACAAAATCGTACCTTCATCAGGATAAATAAGTCCTAACACCATACGCATGGTAGTTGTTTTGCCGGCACCGTTCGCTCCGAGAAGACCGTAGATCTCCCCCTCTTCCACTTGAAGCGAAATCTGATTGACTGCCGTTTTGTCGGCATAAATCTTAACCACATTTTCCAATTGCAATCGTTGCATTGTATGAACTCCTCTCTCCTATTCCTGCACTCCGGCAGGTTTATTCCCATGTATCCATAAGTTCAGCACTTCATCCAGCTCCAAACTGCGGGTCTGATGAAATGATATGCCGGCAGATTGTAATATTCTCTCGACTTCCAAACATTCCGTTGTAACAAAAGAGACGGTAGTTGCCGTTTCTTGTTTCCAACTTACGATGCCCGGCAATTCGCTGACCAGAGAAGCATCTCCTGTAACCCAGCATTCCTTCCAGTTGTCCAGCAAGCTATCCTTCTCTACCATACCGAGATATTTCCCGTGATGCATGAGGATAATATAATCGGCAAGCCTACGGATTTCATCCACAATATGTGTGGACAACACAATTGTGGTCTTCCCATCTTTCATGCAACCCCTAAGCTGTTCCATCATCAGTTTCCAGGCAAACGGATCCAGACCCGAAGAAGGTTCATCCAGCAGCAGCAGCTTGGGCCGCGGAGCCAGGGCAGCTGCTATTTCGAATTTCCGCCGCTCTCCTTTGGACATCTTGTTCAGCTTGACGCCGCGAGGAACACCAAACTTGGATAGCAGCTCGTCAAAAAAGTAACCATCCCAGCTGTTGTACCAGGAGGAACGGAACGCAGCCGCATCATCGACCGTCATATATCTCTCCTCTATACTCAGTTGCTCCGGAACATAACCGATCTGCTGCCGGATTTCCAAGGGCAGACCTTTAGGAAAATCCCTACCGAACCAGCTGATTTCCCCTTCATCCGGAAACACCGTCTGAATCATCATATTCAGTATGGTACTTTTCCCTGAGCCGTTCGGTCCGACCAGAGCTATAATGTATCCTTCCGGAATCGATAGATTTAGGGGTCCTATGCTTTTGGTGCGACGTCGTTTGATGATATTACGCATCTCAATCAACTGGGGTTCCATCGGCTTCACCTCCCGCTTGCCCATGATATTTCTGCTCAACAATTTCCATGAAGATCGATTTCAATTCTTCTTCACTGCAATGTACAGAGAGTCCCGTATCAACTGCAGCCGTTAAAGCTTCAACAACGGTATCTCGCTTAAATCGCTCCCGCATCTGATCACCGACGCCGGCAACGAATGTCCCAGTTCCTTGTCGCGTTCGCAGCAAACCTTCATTCTCCAGGTCCTGATACACCCGACGAACCGTTATAACACTACAGTTCAAACCACTGGCAAATTCCCTTATCGACGGCAAAAGTGTCCCCTCCTCGATCTGTCCGCTGATGATAAGTGACCTTAACTGCGTCTCAATCTGGTGATACAAGGGCTCAGCACTGTGCTCATTAATTTGAATCGGGATTCGCACCCTCTTTCACCTCACCTTGTCTACATAATCCGTGGCGCAGCAAAACATTTTTCGTATGATGTTCATCATGATAGATCCCTTAACCGCATACGCTTATAAGTCAACCGACACATCAGTGTATATCCTGTAAGTCCTAGAGCTAACGAGCCCCACATCACTGGCGATAACAGCTTCCATTTATGCGAAGCAACTACAAAGTAACCAAACAGGTTTATCTTGAAACCACCTACGAAAATCAATCCCAACATGATAACTCCAAAAATAAACATAAGCAGAATAGTAAGCCAGAAATAGGCTTTTCCGTTTCTCATATATTCGAAATAGATGAACAGTCCGCTAATCAGAATTCCGATTCCGAGCCAACTAATCGCGAAAGCAGCATACGTGGCTAAATCCATGTAAGATCTAAGGTCCGATGCAATTGCGTAAGTAACCCCGAAAAAAATAATTCCATTCATAACAAAAGCCGTTAAGCCCATGAATGCTCTGCTCAATATTACGGCTTCTGTTGGAACCGGAATACTCCGGTAAAAGAACAGCATCTGGGTGTATGAGTCCTCACTCAAATATTTGAAATGTTTTCTTGAGAAAAAGAATCCCATAGTAGGACTAACCATCAGCATAAAAAAATCAGCAAACGGATTAAAAAAATCATGATCCTTAAACAAGCTGTTTATCATAAAGCTGAATGAGATTGCCATATAAAGCATAAAAATAATGGTCCACAGCCACTGGAACTTATCACACTTGATGTCTTTAGACACAATCTTCAACGCATGGTTAACGATCTGCAACTCCGTTCACCCTTCCATCCATGTCATATAACTGTGCTTATCTGTGCTTAGTGTGTATATCTTTATACACAGTATATAGTGCTGATTTGAAGGTGTCAACCCTAATAATTCCAAATTTGGTGCACAAAAAAATCCGGCAGTTCAAACTGCCGGATGCGTTTCTGCATGTATTTAACATCATTCATTTACGATCACTTACATACCGAAAATAACTTTCCACACGGGCTGCGTATGACCACCCGGATACAAAACATACAGCAGTGAATATACCACAACACCCGTAATTGCTGTGAAAAACCAAATGACTGCAGTTATTCGGCCCCATTTCCGGTGCTTGGAATACTTCTCCTTAAACCCGAGAGTAAGGGTTGTAAGGCCGAACACCGCAGCTACGGTAGCCAGTGTAATATGGAAAATCAGAAATACCTGATAATATGGTTTCAGGTCATCCGGTCCTCCCCATGAAGTATTACCGATAAATATGGTGCGTGAAGAATAGATGACAAAGAATATGATCGCTGTGATAGCAGCCCATATCATAACCTTCTTATGCTGCTCTCTCTTTCCTTTGATGATGAGTCTCCAACCAATCGCAACCAGCAGGGCACTGATGACGATAAACGTAGTGCTAATGGTAGGAAACAGTGTGTACAAATCCATGAATATCCTCCTCCATAAAATTACGCTTGATTCAGTTTACTAGTAGGCGGTTCTGTCGGTATCGGATCATCCTCTTTATTTTCCCGTTTGTACCAATGGAAGAATACATAGGCCAGCATCGATGCAAAGATGATCTCCTGGAAAAACTTCATAGTAATTCCGCCTACCCGCTGGTCAATCTCAGGCGCGAGATACCCGAAGAAAGCCGGACCGCCAAACTGCTCCAGGAGATAGGATGTATCCCCGGGCACACAATAACCCATCGCTTTTGCCCATGTATTAGGGTCACTGTACGTTGCATATAAGGGCTCAGAAGCGAATATAATTAATGCGCATGCAGGGGTTAAAAGAACCATGTTCAGGAAAATATATCCCATTTTCAACAAACCTGAACTCTTGTCCTTCTCAGGGATTGGCTGAATGATTGCCCACCACATCGTAAACGAGCTGATAAACAAGATGACATAGTAGATTCGGTGCACCGTGAAGTTTAGCATAACAAAGTCATGAATGACTGGTATATGATAGAACGAGAACAAACCGTTGAATACAACTGAGGCAAGAATCGGGCGTGTCAGGAAACCGAGCTTCTTAAATGGATTTTTTCGTTCTATCGCACGCCACATCCACACCGGAATACCGAGAATCAGCAGCGGTGTAGCCATTAGATAGGACAGCGCCATACTAACCATATGGAATGAAAACATCGTATGTCCCAGTAGGTCAACGGGCCCGCCATGAGCCATATACATCGCTAACATACCAGAGACAAAAAGTACTTTTCTTCCCGCTGATACAGGCTCACTGCCTTGGAACCTACTGCTGAGCGGTCCCGTAAACAAGAAATAACCTGCGGTCACCAGCAGCATGAATGCGAGAAACACGGGACTCCATTTAGCCTCGAAACTAAAATATTCTAAACCCAGCATGCCCAAAACCTCCCTTTACCGGGTAAAATTCTGTCTAAATTGTGACAAAGCCCTTCTAACAGAACAGAAACGGTTTTGCCGTCCAACCAGCGGACAGTAACCGTTTCTGAGGGAGCATAAGTACAGCATATAACCATGAGTCTCATGCAAATTTGTAATTTTGAAAAAAAGAGGTGGGCTTTGCGCCACCTCTTTTTCAGTTTACCACCAAACCCAAAATAATGCCATGACGATAGCTGTACTAGCTACAAAAAATCCGCCGATCATAAACAAAATCGGCATCAGATGGCCTTTATCCTTCATGTGCATCCAGTAACCCATTTGCACGAACACCTGCAGCAGCGCCATAACCAGCAGCAGGATCACCGTAAACACCGGGTTTATACCACCAGCAGCAACCGCCGCAAAGGCGATTGCTGTAAGCACGATAGAGAAAATAAAAACAAGAATGTGTTTCTGTGGACCTTCTGGCCTGTGGCGGTGTTTAACCGCGTGACGTTCTGATTGCTGTTGATCTGCAGTCATCCCTTAGCCCACCTTTCCAAGTAGGTATACGACCGAGAAAATGAACACCCATACCACGTCAATAAAGTGCCAGTAGATAGCAGACACATAAATTTTCGGTGCTGTAACTACTGTAAGTCCTTTTTTAAACAGCTGCCCGATCAGTACGCTGATCCACACTACCCCGAACGCCACGTGAGCGCCGTGGAAGCCGACCAAGGTAAAGAATGCAGAAGAGAATGCGCTGGTCGTCATACCGAAGTTTTTGTGTACAACATACTCATAGAACTCATAAATCTCAATACCCAGGAACGCCAGACCCAAGCCAACGGTAACCATAAGCCACATTCTAAGAGCTTTCACATTATGTTTGTGCATCGCCTGAACGGCGAATACACTCGTCAAGCTACTGAGTAGGAGGATGAATGTTGCCACTCCCGTAAGCGGCAGCGAGAACAATTCATTAGCTGTTGGACCCTCGTTGTTCTGATTCCGTAAAGCCAGGAACGTTGCGAACAATGTGCCGAAGAGAACAGCCTCTCCGCCAAGGAAGAGCCAGTTTCCGATAATCTTATTACGGCCTTCCAAGGTCGCTTTTTCCGGCTCGTGAGGAAGTTCTCCGTTTACCGGTTCTGCGTGTGCGGATGTCATGACTTTACCTCCTCTTCCAGTTCTTCGGGTTCAATGTGATAACCATGATCATCGTACAGAGAACGAACAAGCATAGAGCCGAACGTTATCACAAGGCCGATAATCAGAACAATGTAGTTGTTGAAGATCAAACTCATAAAGGAGTTCGAGAACTTTTCGTTACTGAACATAAAACCAAGACCTGCAATGAAAAGACCAAGTGACATAACGAAAGGTAAAATGGTTGGTGAAGGCATATGGATCGGACCGACCGGTTCAGCCGGAGTCATCTGTTTGTTACCTGCCATTTTCTCTTTCCAGAAAGCATCGAGACCACGTACAAGCGGGATCTGCTTAAAGTTATACTCCGGAGGAGGAGATGGAATACTCCATTCCAGCGTACGTCCGTCTTCCCAAGGATCGGCTGGAGCATTTTTTGGCTTGCGAGCCGTAATGAAAATGTTGCCCAGGAAGAGAAGAACACCGACTCCCATCAGAATAGCTCCGATGGTACTGATGAAGTTCATCAAGTCGAAATTCTGATTCGGAAGATAACTTACGATCCGCCGCTGCATTCCGATCAAACCAAGGAAATGCTGTACGAAGAATGTCATGTGGAATCCGATCGCAAAAAACCAGAACGTCCATTTACCAAGAGCTTCGTTCAACATGGAGCCGAACATTTTTGGCCACCAGTAATGTAATCCGGCAAACAGTCCAAAGACCAATCCGCCTACAATAACGTAGTGGAAATGGGCTACGACAAAATACGTATCATGGAACTGGAAGTCAGCAGGCGCAGAAGCCAGCATGACACCCGTTACACCGCCCATAACAAAGGTCGGTATAAATCCGATAGCAAACAGGTTCGCACTCGTGAAACGGATCTGTCCACCCCACATCGTAAAGAGCCAGTTAAAGATTTTGATACCGGTAGGTACCGCAATCAGCATCGTTGCGATCGAGAACAGTGCGTTTGCTACTGAACCAAGTCCTGTCGTGAACATATGGTGAGCCCAGACCATGAAGCCCAGGAAGGCAATCAGAATCGTCGCGAACACCATGGAGCTGTAACCGAACAAGCGCTTACGCGAGAATGTCGGGACAACCTCGGATATGATACCGAAGGCAGGCAGAATCAGGATATATACTTCAGGATGACCGAAGATCCAGAAAATATGCTGCCAGAGTACAGGACTACCACCCGCTGCTACATCGAAGAAGTTAGCCCCTAAAATCCGGTCAAAACTAAGCAGAACCAGACCTACTGTTACAGCCGGGAAGGCAAACAGGATCATTGCGGATGTAATAAATGAAGTCCATGTAAACATCGGCATTCTCATGAAAGACATCCCTGGAGCACGCATCGTAATGATGGTTATCAGGAAGTTGATACCACCGATCAAAGTACCGAGACCTGCTATCTGCAGACCGATGGTATAGAAGTCAACCCCACGAGTTGTACTGTATTCTGTAGTGGATAACGGTGTATATGCTGTCCAGCCCGCATCCGGAGCTCCACCCAAAACCCAGCTCAAGTTCAGTAAGAGTCCACCGAACAGGAACGTCCAAAATCCGAGCGAGTTCAGAAACGGAAACGCGACATCACGTGCACCGATTTGAAGCGGAATAATCGCGTTCATCAACGAAAAGATAATAGGCATGACGCCGAGAAAGATCATCGTAGTTCCGTGCATTGTAATCAATTCATTAAATACTTGCGCCGAGATAAGATCGTTCATCGGCTTAATCAGCTGCAAGCGAATGAGAATCGCCTCAATACCGCCGATACCGAAGAACAGGCCGCCTGCCACCAAGTATAAAATTGCGATTTTCTTGTGGTCAACGGTCGTCAGCCAGTCCATTAACCCCGTGTAGCGCTTGACGCTATGGCTATGAGCATGAGCCAAGTTTGGTACCCCCTTTAAAAGTTCTTGCTGGATTAATACTCCAATTTATAATTGGCCAAGTATTCGGCAATCTGCTCGATCTCTTCATCACTGAGTCCGAGATCTTTCGGAGCAGGCATCAGGTTGCCTGGTTTAACAGCCTCTGGATCAGAAAGCCATTCCACAAGGTTGTCTTTAACCGGTTTTGATCCTTTTGCACCGTTCGTATCATTCAGCAAGATACCCGCTACGGTCTCACGAGATCCCATACCTGTCAGGTTAGGACCCGTAAATCCACCTTGGTCGCCCACAGCGTGGCAAGAGAGGCAATTTGTCTTAAACTTCTCAGCAAGCTGCGTGTCTTCTGGAAGTACAGCCGGGGCTTTCGTTGCTTCAACCCATTGATCGAACGAAGCTTGGTCAACCGCTTTCACTCGGAATTCCATGAATCCGTGTGATGGTCCGCACAATTCGGCACACTTACCGATGTATGTACCTGCGTTAGGTGTACTAATCGTCATATTGTTGACGCTTCCTTCTGTATTCGTATCCATTTTACCCGCAAGCGATGGAACCCAGAAAGAGTGGAGCACATCTGCCGTTCTTAACTCTAAAGCGATTTTCTTGTCTACAGGTATGAGCATTTCCTGTGCAGTTTTCACACCGTACTGTGGATACTCAAACTCCCACCAGAACTGATGGCCTGTAACTTTTACCTGAACTGCATCCTTGTTGTTCCAATCATTCTCCCCATAAGCAAAGACCTTTTGAATAGTAGGAATTGCAAGTACGAGTACGAGGAGCAGCGGAATAGCCGTCCAGATGATCTCTAGCTTGAAGTTTCCTTCTACTTGCTCCGGAACCTCATTCTGATCCGGTTTTCTGCGGAATTTAATCAGCACATACGTCGCTATGGCAAATACGACAATGACTACGACAACCATAATCGATATCGACAGCTTAATTAAATCCAATTGCCCTTCAGCTACCGGACCCTGTGGTCTTAATACTGACAAGTCCTCACGGCCGCAGCCGGACAAGAGCAAAGAAAACACGGCCAACAAAGGAAGGAGACGCTTTACAGCCTGCCACCGTTTCATCATTGATCTACCCCACTTCTCCGATTTTCGTAGACTACCATCCGGCGCAAACAGCGGTAATCTACCTGCAGTATCACGGATGAAATAATCCTGTCAATTAATGCAATCACTTATTTAATATAAATTTAAGGCTACCTTTTGTCAATCATTCACAGGGAGTTCACAAATTGTTCGAAAATTTGTCAAAGTCGCGCTATATCTGATTTTGCAACCGTTTTCATAGCTTTCATTCATATGACGACCCCTTTCTCTGATCTTGACATCGACAATTTCCAACATAGTAGATAATATGTATATATTTGCAAAAACAAGAGAGAGGGGCCCCCTTCTCTCTTATTCTGTCAAGATGAAGGGGCCATCTCGCGTAATTGCGATCGTGTGCTCATACTGAACCCCTATCGTTCCGTCAGCTGTCGAAATAGTCCAGCCATCATCCCCCCAAAGTACAGCACCGGACGGCCCGAGTGTAAACACTGGCTCAATCGTAATCACCATGCCCTCTTTGAGCTTCCTGCCCTTACCGGGCGTGCCGTAACAGGGTACGTCCGGCGGTTCATGAATAACACGGCCTATACCGTGTCCAACCAGCGGCTTAACAAGGCCGTAGCCGCCGATTATGGCTTCCTGCTCGATGATATGACCTATATCTCCTAAGGTGTTTCCAATTCTAGCCATTCCTATCCCCTTATAGAGTGCTTTCTGTGTATCTTTCATCAGACGAGCCACAGCTGGTACCGGTTCCGAAACAGCATAGGTCCAGCCAGAATCGGCCAGCCACCCATTCTTATTCACTACGATATCAATGGTCACTACATCTCCTGCCTGCAGCGGTTTGCGATCTGGAAAGCCATGGCATACAACATCATTTACCGATGCACAGGTTGCAAACGGAAATCCTTTGTAGCCTTTTTGTTCAGGGGAAGCACCGGCCCCCTTCAAATATTCCTCCACCCTGGCATCAATCTCAAGCGTTGTGACGCCTGGCTGGACCCATTTGGCTATTTCACGATGACAAGCGGCCAGAATCCGGCCAGCCTCCCTCATGTACGCTATTTCTTTCCGGCTCTTGATCACAATCTTCATGTCCTTCACACTCCTTTGCCGCATAACCCACGCTTCCATAAACAGAAGGGTATCAATATCAATATATGTGTGAAGGCGTGCAAAAAAACCGTTTCCGGAGCATTTGCCCCAAAAACGGTTTAAAATAGTTAATCACATGTGAAATTTACGTTATGAAACATGCAAATGGCTTCTCTTAGGCGGGTTGAAGTCTTACGATACGGAAGAATCAAGTCTTTCCATCTCATTCTCTACAACGAGTGTAAGCTCTTCTTCATATCCTCCCATTATATGATACTTCCGGACATACTCCTTTACAAATTTTTTCGGATCCTTAGGCCGGAAAATACGTGTCATTTCCCGCAGACTTTCTTTAACCTCATTGTGACCTTTCGTTGCCATGATGAATCCCCTCCCAAAACGTGGAAATAATAACTCCGTTTAAGAGAATGCCGAAAAGATCTACCTCGTTAAATTGTAGCTGACTGCAGTTCTGGCGGTGATAGGTTGATATATTCAGCAACTTACCAATGCATCTGACACTATACATACCACAAAGGCATGTAATTGAATCATTCTTATATTGTATCATATTCCTCTAATTGTTTCATCTTTCCCAAAAAATGTTTTTTTGGGCCATTTTTTTGTACAAACCATTGATGATCGTGAATTTGGTTAAGATAACGTTAGATACGTACCTAATTAATGATATACGCTGACCGGAAAGGAGAATCGGCTTATGAATCAATCGATATTCATACCTTCAGCACCAGCTGCTGCTCCGTTCTTTCCTGTTGGAAACCCGGAAGAGATGGGCTGCGAAGTAGCGGTTCTGGAAGAGGTACATCAGGCAATTATTCGCCGCTACCCCAAAATGCGCAGTTTTCTTCTGGTACGTGGAGGAAAGTTAATATTTGAACGCTACTACGAAGGTCATCATGCGTGTGCACTAAACGACCTTCGCTCAGCCACCAAAAGCTTTACTTCCATTCTCTTCGGCATGGCTGTTCATAAAGGTGAACTTCCACCGATCGATGCACCGGTGCTTCCGTTGCTTAAACACTACGTCACTTCGCAATCTCACCCTCTCCTTCATCGGGTAACATTAAGGCACCTGCTGACCATGACGTCCGGCTTTGCTTGGCAGACGGGCAAAAAGCTTGGAGAGCCCCTAATTCATCGGTTTCACCGTAACCGAAAATGGGTTTCCTTTGCTCTGTCTCTTCCAATAGTGGAGAAGGACATAGGGACATTTCAGTACCGCAGTACAGATTCCCACCTTCTGTCCGTAGCCCTAAGTGAAGCAACCGGAATGGATGCTTTTACTTATGCCAGTAAACAGTTATTCTCACCTCTTGATATAACCCACTGCGCTTGGACCCTGAGTCCGGAAGGCCACAGCATGGGCCATGTCGGACTTTACCTTACGTCCCGGGATATGGCCAAATTCGGACAATGCTGTCTGAACGAAGGAAAATGGAGGGGGCAGCAAGTCATACCGAGGGAATGGCTGAAGGAGGCGCTGGCTCCACAGGTAGAAGGTTATCCCGCCTTTGGAGATTACGGGTTTCAGTGGTGGACAGGGAAAATCGACGGTCAGTCCTTCTCTTTAGCTCACGGCCACGGCGGACAACAAATTTACCTATTCCCGGGGCTTGACGCGGTGATTGTCTTCACTCAAGACAGCCACGTCAGCCGTTGGAGAAATCCGCGCTCACTGCTGGAGCAGTTTATTTTAAAATCCATTCAGAATTGACTTCTAATAGAGAACACTTGAACCAACCATAATATCAAAATCCACTTCATCTGAATACAGAGCTACTGGGCGTATAAGTCATGGATATTCCTCCTTTATTCTGGATACTTTATGCATAGGAATCTTATTACACAACTTGAGAGGAGTACCGAAATGTCCAGTAAAGATAAAGGCATGCTTCCTGTTTCTCGTGAAGAGGTTGAAGTCGACGGTGTGTACACTAACGAATGGGGGCGTGAAGAGCGTCTTAAACGCGGTGAAGATTTCCCTACGGACCCTATTATGGGATCAACGGAATGGAAACTGACGGAATTGGATTTCGAAAATCATCATGACGGCCGCACCGACGAGCGATTGATTGTTAAAGAAAAAGGGCATGGCAAACAGGAGAAGGTAGAGCCTAAATACACTAGCAATCCACAAATAAATGATCCCCGGTCGTAATCATTCGCAAAGCACCGGCTTTACAAAAGAGCAGCAGGATGCGCTCGTCCAATATTTGCTCAATCTCCATATGAATTAAACCAAAATAAAGAAGCAGATCCGATTGCCCTTAAGTGGGAATATCGATCTGCTTCTTATTTGTGTGCCATCTTTATTGTTGTGCACACATACTTTGTCCAAGGCGCTCATATGGTATAGTAGCTTGCCCTAAAGACAAGGAGTTGGTTGTATGTCTCCATTCAAATCGTCCACAGGAATTCCGGAGAACCTGGCTGCCACCCTGTGTTACTTATTCCCGATGGTGGGCGGAATCTTTTTTCTCGCCCTGGAAAAGAGAAGCCGGTATGTCATGTTCCATGCGCTGCAGTCTTTGCTGACGTTCGGGTGTCTGGCGCTGGCTCACGTCCTCTCCGGCGCCGTTCCAATTATCGGTATGCTGGCCTCCGCTCTACTCGCTCTTATCGGTGTCCTACTGTGGCTCGTACTCATGTTCCATGCGATTCAAGGAAGATGGTTTAAGCTGCCTTGGATTGGACACTTTGCAGAGAAGCAGATCTCAAAGATGTAATTCCAGGAAAGCGCATTGCATAGCTTGATGGAATTTTTGAAGGCATGATGCGTGCGCAAAAAAAGGGCATCCGCTTACGCGGCATGCCCTTCTGCCGTCTCTCCGGTCTGGAGTGACACGGCCTTATTCTGTTTCAATCCGTTAAACAACAGGTTGAGAATGATTGCAGTCAAACTTCCTGCTACAATGCCGTTGTCAGCCAAGATGCGGACCCAGTTCGGCAGCTGCGCGAACAAGTCCGGCACTGTCGTCACGCCCAGCCCCATACCTACGGAGCAGGCAATGATGAAAAGATTCTCATGTCGGTTCAAGTCAACCTGGTCACCGAGCATGCGGATACCTGAAGAAACAACCATACCGAACAGAGCAACCATCGCTCCTCCCAGTACAGATGACGGCACAAGCTGCGTCAAGGCAGCAATCTTCGGTACGAATCCGATCAGAATGAGCAGACTTCCGGCCACAACGATTACGTCGCGGGTTTTGATACGGCTCATCTGTACAAGCCCGACATTCTGAGAGTACGTTGTATAAGGGAATGAGTTGAAAATACCGCCAATAACGATAGCAATTCCCTCCGCACGATAACCGCGGGACAAGTCCTTTGAATTAACATCTTTGCCAACAATTTTACCAAGGGCCATAAATACACCTGTAGATTCCGCAACACTGACAATGGCTACGAGAATCATCGTTAGGATTGGAGTTAACTTAAACTCCGGTGTCCCGAAATAAAATGGCTGCGGTGCACGGAACCACCCCGCTTCCTGCAGCGGTGTCAGATTCAACCCGCCGAAAACTGCTGCTGCCAATGTTCCGAGAATCAGGCCGAGCAATACAGATATGGAACGCAGGAAGCCTGTTGAGAAACGATTCATTAAGATTATGAATAATAGGACACCAAAGCCAAGCGCCAAATTAAGTGGGCTTCCAAAATCATCGCTACCCTGACCGCCAGCAAGGTCATTCAGTGCCACCGGAATGAGCGTCAGCCCGATAATCGTGACCACCGAACCGGTGACGACTGGAGGAAACACGGTGATCAGCTTGCCGAATAATCCCGAGAACAGGATCACGAATAACCCGGAAGCAATAATAGAACCGTAAATGACGGACATGCCATGCTCCGAACCGATAATAATCATCGGACCTACAGCTTGGAAGGCACAACCGAGCATTACCGGGAGTCCAATACCGAAGTATTTGTTCCCAAATACCTGCAGCAATGTCGCAACTCCACAAGCCAGCAAATCGATCGCAATGAGATAAGTCAGCTGTTCCGTCGTCAAATCTAGAGCATTACCTACAATCAGCGGCACAATGATCGCGCCCGCATACATAGCCAATACATGTTGGATACCTAGTGAAAAGGTTTTGGCTGGATGACGACGTTTATCAAAAATCGGTTCCTCTGCGGACAACTTCTGTTCTTCCATGGAAATTGAATGCCTCCTGATGATTTGGATTTATTGTTTTACGCGAATGTAACGACGCCGTTATCCAATGCCGCAATACGAACCAAAGATTCTACTCGATAACCCGCTTCCGTCAGCAACCGGCCACCAGGCTGAAATGCTTTTTCAATCACAATGCCGATCCCTGCCACTTCAGCACCAGCCTGCTCCACGATGCGGGCAAGACCGAATGCAGCCTCGCCGTTGGCAAGGAAATCATCAACAATGAGCACCCGATCGCCAGGATGAATGAATTTTTTCGAAACGGTAATTTCATTGCTTTCCTGCTTCGTGAAGGAGTACACCTTCTCCACATAAATATCCTCACGGAGGGTCAGCGATTTCTGCTTCCGGGCAAAGATCAGCGGTACCTCCAGCTCCAATGCGGTCATAATACCAGGCGCAATACCGGACGATTCAATCGTAAGCACCCGTGTTATGTTCTCCCCTTGAAACAAACGTGTAAACTCCCGTCCAACCTCTTTCATTAGCACCGGATCCATCTGGTGATTCAGGAATGAGTCAACCTTCAAGACTTGTCCATTCAGTACAATTCCTTCCTCCCGGACTTTGTTCTGCAGCAATTGCATGATGCCCCTCCTCATTGTTTGTATGTTCGCTTTATCACCGCAATGCAAAAAAGCCCCTCTTGTCTCGTTACCGAAACGCGGTATACGGAACAAGTGGGCTTGAACAACAACTCATGATTTACCATCACCATATAGCATGATCTGGGCAAATCAACGAATTGTTGTCATCCCGTAGTCCAATCATTCCGGTGATCGGGTAGAGACGTGCAGGCCAATTCCTACACATATACGAGAAACGTACACTATGAAATTTACATTTCGTGAATGAATGAAGTATACCTCATTCTCTATGAAAAAATAAAGTGAAAATTTTCGGAAATTTAATAGCCACCCTCAGGTGGCTGTATTCATTGAACATTACTCATGAAAAGTAACATGAATCTGTACAATCTCGGAACGTGAGCCTAGTCGAATCGGAGGTCCCCAGAATCCGTACCCTGAGGAAACAACGGAATGGAGATTCCCCTTTTGCAAATATCCCCAATCGTTCTCAAATAAAGCTTGCGTGATCAAATGCGCAGGAAACACCTGTCCGCGATGGGTGTGCCCGGAAACGACCAGATCAACACCCTGCTGCTCTGCCTCATCCAGCGCATTCGGTTGATGATCCAGCAGAATGACCGGTTTGGTCAAATCGGCACCTTGCATGATAGAGGATAGCTCGGCTCTGTTTTTATCCTGCTTGTCCTGTCTACCTACCAAAGTAAGATCATCCACAGTTAACGTCTCATCATAAAGTACGGTCATTCCACTATTCTCAAGAACGCTGATCAACTCCGTAATTTCCCCTTCAAAACGGTCATGATTGCCAAGAGATGCATACACGCCATATGGTGCCTGAACTCCGGTTAATATTTCATCAATCCCCTGACGTAAATAGGCAGCCATATCATCATCAATAATATCACCAGGAAATAATACAATATCAGGCTTCAAGGCATTGATTTCCTTCACCATTCGCTCTGCATGATCTTTACCTGAGAGCAAACCAAAATGCATGTCGGAAGCCATCACGATATCCAACTGTTCCAGTGAGCCAGCTCCCTTGGCTATGTTGATGTCATATGACCGGACTGTCGGACTATAAGCGTTAAAAGTTCCATACCCTATCAAAGCTAGCATCAGCACCAGCACGGCATATCCTGCGATTCTCTCCATGTAATGTCGGCGCAATGACGTCAATCGTAGCAGCCAGAGACTAACATGCATCAGTGGGAGAAGGATGATCAACACGTAAAATATAGCCATCCAGTAGGATCCAATAATATTCAGTATAGTGATGCGCCCAGAAATGAAAGATGTCGATACGACAGTCAGCACCACGATGTACAAAATTTTAAGTAGTCTGGAAGACCCCGGACTCATCCACTTCCATATGCTCCGGCCGATATAATATACCAGCAAACCGTAAATCAAGAGTGTTACAATCCCTATAACAATAAACATCGCCATCCCCTTCCGTGCATCCATTATATCAAGAGGATTTTGCATATCCCAGCCCATGTAACGGAAGGAGAATCGCTTGTTTCTCTACCCTAAACTATAAACCGGTCGGCCCTTTCGGCAGCAGACTGTTTACAATCGATTTGAGATTGCGATCATCCGTATACTTGTCCTTCCCCATATCAAGCTCGTTGACCCGGATGTATTTGTACTTCACACCCGCGTCTACCGGCCTGAATACCAGCTCGTCATTGGTATCCTGGGCCACCTTATACTCCATATCGTGAAACATCTCCAGGATCTGACTGCTATCGGGCAGCTTTCCTTTATCTACAAAGATCAGTCCCCGAAGTTTTTTGGGGCCCTCCTCATTCATGACTGTAAAGTGAACGATACATTCCATTCCCAATATCTCCTCTCCAGTGGCATATCCCGCAGATCTGCTGTGCAATTCATTCGGGACAGCCTTCATGTATGTATTTTCGGGAAACACTTTTTTTAAACAGTAAAAGCCGGGATAGTCTCCCGGCGCCATCCCACTGCTAGTCTGTCCAGTATATCTATTTTTTCTACTTAAAGTAATAATAAAGTTAACTTCATAAAGAATCAAATAAAGCCTGTTTATTACACGACCTCTTCCCCTTCACTCGCAGGGTTCTTCTGCGGTATCACCTTCCGAGGTAATGTACTTGCTTTGGATGCGGCCGTAATGCGGGCCGTATGTGTCCTCCAGCTGCCGACCCATATCCTGCTCAAGCTCGAACAGAACCATTTCCTGTGAAAAATGGTGCAGCAGCAGCTCCGCCATAACTGGATGTGCGGTAACGACAGCTTGGGTTTCCATTTCTCCTCCACGCATGCCGAGCATACACCATTCCCTATCGATAACAAAAGAGAATTTGCGACCGCCCTGTTTACGCTCCTCAATTCCCTTCCAGCCGGTCCAAGCCAATGTACGAGCGAGACCGTTATCGGGGCCATCGCAGGCCCAGAGCACTCGGACGCCCCGGTTCTCTGCAGCCTCAAGCTCCTCACGCAGCAGTGTTGCTTCTTCCCGCCACACGTCAACCACAATTTCAGTTTCAGCCTGCGCCAGTTTACGTGTAACTTGCTCAAGCACTGCCTTATCGCCCTCCACACTCAGAAAAGGAGCCTCATTTCCATCTTGTCTCGGCAGACTTTTCTCCACAAAGGCGAGTGAAGCTTCCACCCTGCCCGATATCATCCGGGTTAGCTCCTCCGGCTTCAATGTCTTGTAGCGAACCGGCTCCCCGGTTCCCCGCTGCAGCGCACCTTGACGCTCCAGCCGCTGCATGGCAGCATACACATTGGAGCGTGAAGCGCCCAGACGCTTCGCGACCTCATATCCTCCAGCCGGTCCGTGTTCGGCAAGGTCAACCATAATTTTTGATTCAATCTCTGTAAATCCCAAGTTGCGCAAATGATTCAGTAACTGTTCCATTCTCCTGTCCTCCCAAAGCTGCCTGAACGAACCATCGTTCACTTGTCCCTCGATCCTCGCGCAATCCTATATGAGATGTTGATGTTCTGCTGCGATGCTGCTAAATTTGTTCAGCACCGCACCGCGGGCACCATTTGGAGCCCTTCGGCAGGTCTGTACTGCAGATCTGGCATTTCACCGAATCCCGTAACTCCCCATCTTTAGGCAGGTTCTCCTGGCTCTGATTGTTCTCCTGCCAGAAACGGATGCGCCGGTCCAGCTCTAACTGACGTTCACGCTCACGCTCCAGTTCTTCCAGATGACGACGCTCCTTCTCGTGAACCTCCTCCTCAATTCGGCGGAGTTCCTCATCTTCCTCCTCAAATACGGGCTGCTGCTCTTCAGCTTCCACCGCAACACTCTCAGGCTCCGGACGGTAAATATAAGGCTCCATGTCCTCTTCTGTAACTGTAATCTCTTCGGAATATAGCACTTTACGCTCCGAGTGTATCTCCTTCTCCTTCGGCTCGCTCCATTGCTCCGTCTTCGCCGTCAGATCCCCCAACTTGCTGCCACAATACGGACAGAAGTTCGCGTCGAGGGTGACGGTACGGCCACATTGGCAAAGCCGTTCATTTTTCAAAATTGCAATCCGGTTGCGCAGTTCGTCGATCTGCTCTTGCAGACTGTCGCACGACTTAGCCAAATCTACCATTTCCTTCTCAGCAAGGGACATATCCTTTGAGCGGTAGCCTTCATAGAACACTTTTCCCATTTCCATATAATATGAAGATTTTCGTTGCTCAATGTCAGAAATTTGGCTGTTCAGTTTGTTGATTTCAACAACATGCTGGGCTTTTTCGGTCGCTTTGTTTGCCCCATCTTTCAGCCTTTGCAAAATATTCATCCGTGTCTCCTCCTCATTTCCACATGCGAGTTGTTCCGGTTATCCGGTTTATTTTCGCGAATCGTTCCTTCTTTGTTTTAACGATTTTAGTCAGCCGAAAACCGGCTGTAACGATTGCTCACTCAACATCCTATGTTATTGTAGTGACTTCCATGCAGGACCTTCCCATTCTCGATAACGTGGAAGGTGACTCTATCATACCAAATTTACTAGCCTGATGGAAAAGGAAGCCACTACCATTCTTCAGTCTCTGATTTATCGCCCCCGGGACCTATTGCGCTTAACCTCAATTTTGCATTCAGGTAGTCTCTGTATCATAATCACTTGATATTTCGATTATCATAACTTATAATACCAACTGTGCATGGTGTGTATGTTGTATATCTCGTAACATAACAGTTAATAAGAAGAGGTTGTTTAATGAAAATAATCTTAAGTAATGTATCAGATCAGCCTTTATATCAGCAGATAAAAGATCATATTAAAACTTCCATTTTCAATAATGAATTAAAAGAGGGTGCACAGCTACCCTCAATCCGTTCATTGGCCAATGACCTGCATGTGAGTGTCTTAACCACGAAAAGAGCCTATGCCGAATTGGAAGCCGAAGGATTTATTATAACCAGAGTTGGTAAAGGATCCTATGTGGCATCTGAAAACTTAGAGATGTTAATGGAATCCAAGCTCCACATGGTGGAAGCCAAACTAGCAGAAGTCTGTCAAATGGCCCGAAGTTTAGGAGTTACTACAGATGATCTTCATTCAATGCTGGATTTAATTTTAGAGGAGGAAAATGAAAAATGACCCCTGTTTTAGAAGTAAAGAATCTAAATAAAACTTATGATAGTTTTTCTTTAAAAGATGTTGCTTTTTCACTAAATAAAGACTGCATTACGGGTTTTATCGGTATTAATGGTTCTGGGAAAACCACCACAATCAAAACAATTTTAGGCCTCATTTTGAAGGATTCTGGAAAAATTAATTTTTTTGGTAAGGATATGGATGATAATGAAAGGAATGCGAAAAACAAGATCGGTATTGTATTAGATGACGGATATTTCTATGAAGAGTTAACATTGAAAGAAATGAAAAATGTGATTGCCCCTTGCTATTCTAAATGGGACGAAGCTATTTTTTCAGCTTACATAAAACGGTTTAATTTAAAATTAGACCAGAAAATTTCCACTTTATCAAAAGGTATGCGAATGAAGTATGCGGTCGCTTTAGCGCTCTCTCATCATGCAGATCTATTAATTATGGATGAGCCAACAAGTGGTTTAGATCCATTAGTACGGAGTGAATTGATGGATATTCTCCTTGACTTTATGAAGGAGCCAGGAAAAAGTGTCTTTTTTTCTACTCATATTACCTCTGACTTGGATAAAATTGCCGACATGATTATCTTAATTGATGATGGCAGGATCTTAATTAATGAGGAGAAAGATGAGTTACTGGATACACATGCATTAGTAAAAGGCGATAATCAACTCATTAATGAGCAATCAAAATCCCTTTTTTTAACTTTGCATCAATCACCGTACGGATTTGAGGGGATTACCCATAAAAAAGAAGATATACGCCGTCTCATGCCTGATATATTAATGGAAAGACCAACGATAGAGGATATTATGCTTGCTTATATCGGAGGGAATAACGATGTTAATTAACCTTGTGATAAAAGATTTAATGCTAGTCAAAAAGTATTTGTTAGTCCTGATCGCTTTTGCTGCTATCGCTCCTGTTTATATTTCTTCACAAATAGGAATTAGCGACGGTGGTCTTGTCAGCTTTCTCTTAACAGTACTCTTATTGGAGCATATTATGTTCAGTACCGTATCCAAATCTGAGGATAAGTACAAGGGGGCCGCTTATCTTTGTGCGACTCCATATACACGAAATACATTTGTAAAAGCCAAATATCTCTTTATTTTTGTTATTTTCATTAGTAGTGCCATTATCCGTTTTATTACATCAGTTGTCGTGCCATCGGGCATAGAAAAATTAAACATCACTGCACTTGGAATAACATTTTTAATTTTTAGCATAGTATTTGGGGTACTAATTCCTGTTCAATTTAAATTTGGCTATGACAAAACAAAACTTATTTCGTTTTTTATTATCTTTTTAACACCTTTTGTTTTTCCTACTCTAATAAATTGGCTTCAATCAAGTCATATTAGTTTTACAGTAACATTTCCATTTTCACAAACTATTCAGGCGTGGATCCCTTTCTTCATGTCGCTAGTCATTGGTTTTATTTCAATGGTTATATCTCTAAAGATATATGCGAAAAAGGATCTATAATTATGTTTCAAACAGAAACAAAACCCGGGGCCGCTTTCGGCTTCGGGTTTTGTGCTATTCATGCTGTATGCTTACAACTTGATATTGGTTTCGTCAAAGTATTCTTCAAGTGTCAAACCACTCTCGGCAATATCAGGAGCAAGGTCTTCCCCGACGTAACGAATATGCCAAGGCTCATACACATATCCGGTGATTCCTTCTTGGCCTTCCAGATAGCGAATAATAAAACCGTACTCCGGTGCATTCTCCGCCAGCCATATGCCTTCCTTCGTCTGTCCAAAGGATTGCTCTAGCGCATTGCCTGCGCTTGGGCTAGACACGTCAATGGTAAGTCCCGTCTGATGCTCACTCGTGCCCGGAACCGCACTGATACGGGACGCTTCCTCTTCACCCTTGGTAGCCACATGGCTCTCATATACCGACTTTTGCCGCGTAAAGGAACGGTATCCGGATACGGCTCTCAACTCGATCCCCTCGGCATCAGCCGCTGCGAATAGCTTCTCCAGCGCCTCTGCCGCTTCTTTTCTCATATTCCGCTTTTCATGCGGTTCATCGAAAGAAAATGGCACATTCGGTTCCACCAGATCACTCGGCTCATAACCATCCGGCAAGCTTCGCTCCTTGTTGACAATTACCGTAACCGAATCTTCGTTCGTCACGACCTGCTTCCCGTTCTCCTCACGTGCTGTGGCTTGAAGAGAATTCTCGCTGCGTTTCGTCATCACCGGGTCAGCTTGTCCACCGTTATCCGGCAGTGTACCTTCCTGCTGTCCGCCGGCCTGCGCTTTCAGGTCTTGTTCCTGCTTCTCACCGGATCCTTCGGATTGACAACCGGCCAGCATTACTCCGGCAAGCATTAGAGAAGACAGCATCAGGCTTATCTGCCGTACTCTTTTCCCTCTATCTTTGCTCATTGTCCGCCTCTTCCTTTCGTCCTCTGTCTCCTAGATGTCCATTGTACCCTATCCATTTTGGAGGGACAAATCCGGTAACGACAGAAAATGACAGTTTCCCGGCATTAGAGCCGAAGTTGCGGCAAACAAGTCGTTTTTTCGGCGTTTCACGCGGTATGTAAATAATCGCGATTCGACTGCATTCGCGTCTACTTGTTCTTCAGACCGCGGCGCCGGCGCTCGGCGTTTTTGGCCGCCTCGCGGACAACAAGCCCCAGCGCCTTCGATGCGCCGCGCACCTGCGGCAGCAGGCCGGCCCAATCCCCGGCCGGTCCGAGCTGGTCCGGTGGAGGAGGCGGTGCAAGCCGTACCTCCACCTCCTGCAGCAGCGGCCCGGGGCGGTGCAGCCGGCCCTCGGCCGCAGCCTCGGCCAACCACTCGCCCGGAGAAGGGCCCGATAGGGCCTTCTCCTTCGGCTGGGTGGCCGCTTCCCCGGCGGAGCCGCGCGCCGCAGGCGGGGCTGCCTCGGCCCAGGCGCCGAAGACGCCGGCCAGCAGCGCTTCCCGCGGCAGGCCCAGCAGCGCTAGCCGCTGGAGCGGCTCCGCCGCAAGCCGCGCCCGTGCGGCCTCCAGCACGGCTGCGGCATGTTCGCAGGCTGCGCGCCCGCAGGTGCAGCGCGCGGCCGATCCTTCATCCGGTATGGATGAAGGGGTCCACTCGTCCAGCCATGGGACTGGACGGCCCTGCAGCAGGCGGTACAGCGCCTGTGGGTCGCCGCTTAGGCGGCGCAGCACGCCGTCCTTGGCGGCGGGCTCAAGCATGTGAACCGGGATGCTGACCCTTGCTGCCGGCTCGCTAGCTATCGTTCCGCACAGCAGCCCCGGCGTAAACTCCAGCGTTATCTTTTCCTGTTCCTCCGGCGTCACCATCGCGGCGTCCACCATCCCTTCCGCAGTCGTATCTCATGCAGTTACTCCAAGAACGAAAGCCCTACACGTCACATCCAGTCCTGTCCCTGCAGTTCAATGAGCTGACGCAGCTCTCCATCGGACATTTCTGTCAGCCACGTCTCACCCGATCCAACCACCTGCTCGGATAGAGCCTTTTTCTGCTCAATCAACTCATCGATCCGCTCTTCCAGCGTTCCCTGACTGATCAGCTTATGAACCTGAACGTTCTTATGCTGACCGATCCGAAACACCCGGTCTGTTGCCTGGTTCTCCACCGCCGGATTCCACCAACGGTCATAATGAAGCACATGATTCGCACGCGTCAGGTTCAGGCCGACTCCACCCGCTTTCAAGGAGAGCACGAAGAAGCTTGCGCCTTCGCCTTCCTGAAAAGCACGAACCATATCATCCCGTTCTTTTTTAGGCACTCCGCCATGCAGGAACGCAGGCTCCTTGCCATAGCGCTTGGTCAAGAACTTCACCAGCAGCTCCCCCATACCAACATACTGTGTAAAGATGAGTGCCGATTCCTCCACATCTGTTATACTGTCGAGTATTTCGATCATCCGCTGCATTTTGCCTGAGGACTCCATCTTTGGCGTACGGCCGTCCTCTCCCCGCAGCAGCTGTGGATGGTCACAAATCTGCTTCAGCTTGGTCAGGGAGGACAGCACTAATCCCTTACGAGCCATACCCGTACGATTCTCGATCTGTCCTAGCATTTCATCTACAACAGCCTGATACATAGCCCCCTGGACCTCTGTCAATGGACAGTAAGATTTAATCTCCAGCTTCTCCGGCAGATCCTTACGGATGTCCGGATCGCTCTTGAGTCGGCGAAGCATGAACGGCGACACCAGCCGGTGCAGCTCATGAAGTCTTTCATCCTGACCTTCTCCAAGAGCGTAACGCTGGCGGAAGGCATTAAACGAACCCAAATAGCCCGGATTCAAAAAGTGGAAGATTGACCATAACTCTCCCAGCCGATTCTCCACCGGGGTACCCGTCATGGCGATCCGGTGTGGTGCAGATAACTTCATCACGCTTTGCGCCTGTTTGGTTCGATAATTTTTAATATATTGAGCCTCATCCAGCACAACGCTGGACCAGCTAACAGACGATAAATCCCCGCCATCGCGTCCAGCCAGGTGATACGTGGTCAACACGATATCATACTGAAGTGCTTCTTGCTGAAACGACTCACCCCTTAGCCGGTGGACACCATGATGGATATAAAGGGAAAGATCGGGTGCGAAGCGCTGCAATTCCCTCTGCCAGTTTCCAAGCAATGAGGTTGGACAGACGATCAGAACAGGACCACTATGCCCTACTCTTCTCCGGTCTAACAAACATGTAATGACCTGAACCGTCTTACCCAGACCCATATCATCAGCGAGACAAACACCAAAACCCAGATCACGCATAACACTCAGCCACTGGTAACCTCGCTCCTGATAGGGTCTCAGCTGACCATGAAGCGAAGACGGAATCTGGCGACTGGGAAGCCTGCGCTCCTTTTCCCCGTCCAGCAGTGCCGACAACAGCCCAGTCGTCTCCACTTCTTCAATAAAGAGCCCCTTCCACATGCGCTCTCCGTCCATTTCGGCCGTAAGATGCATCCATTCGGACAGCTCCATTTCACCCTGTTCATGCCGCTTCATGAAGCGGAGCACCTGATTGATCTCCTTCAGATCTACCTCAATCCACTCGCCCCGGAACTGTACATATGGCATATTGGCCTCCGCCAATGCCGCCAGCTCTTCCCGGGAAAGCTGCTGTCCACCAACGGCAGCCGATACCTCAAATGATACAAGATGCTCCATGCCGAGAATAGGCGAGTGGTTGTCTACGCCGCCGTTTGGAGACGTGTCCTGCATCATTTTTAGCGACAAACCAACCCGGCGTCTTCCTTCCCGGCTCCACTTGGATGGCATTTGAACCGTCACACCGGTACGTGTTAGCCTAGGCACGGATTCCCTCATGAAAGATGAGAGCTTCTCCAGCGGCAGAACTACAACTTCCGGAGCAGGTCCCCTCAAGCCTTCTGCCAGCTCAGCAGATTGATCAGCCGCCCCCCCAATCGCTAGAAGCAGCTGTTCCTGAATCGATGTATATGTACGTCCGCGGACCAGAAGATCCTGGTCTCTGCTGCTCCATATACTGTGCGCCGACAGCCACAATCCTTCATCCTCCCGGCCTCCGGCCCATAAGGATAAACGCCAATCCTTCTGCTCCTCCTCTAGCGGTGGCTCCAGCCGGAGGCCAAGCCGAATATTTCCATTCTCCGGAGGCAGATCTTCGCCCTCTGTATAGGGGAGGACTGTGTGTCCGGCAGACTCGACTTCACGGGTTAAATCATTGACTTCCTCCGCAGCTCCCTGCACAGCAATTTCACGGCTTACGGTAAGTAAACTGTTCCACCACAGCTCTGTCAGCGGTGAACGTCCTCGGCGGTAATCCCGCAAGTAAGAAGAAAGTTTCCCTTCAATGCCCCTCACAGCTTCCCTTGCCTCGGCATCGATCATCGAACAGAGGAACGAATAGAGAACAATAGCCCCCGCTTCTTCCCGAGTCGCCGGTTCACTTCCTGCCAGTGCCGCAGGAACGCCCATACATATCGGTGGTATATTAGCCGCCAACTGCAAAAATCGCTCCGCGTCTTCCCCTGTAAACTGAGGCTTCCACACCGCTTTGACCATGTGCATGGTGGCGCTTCGTCGCCGCCCGGCCGAAGGAACCTCGGCGGTTCCCGGCGCAATCCGGCCGCGGAGCTGCAGCTCCAGCGCAAACCTGGCTGCCGTTGACCAGTATTCCATTTCTTCTCCCAGTTTAAGACCCTGGTTCTGATAAAACCCAGTATCCAGAGACAGCAGCATCGTGAACGCATCTCCCGGGGTCAGGGCCAAACCTTCCATCGTTCGCCCGCCCAGTGTCTTGCGTTCCGTACGTCTCGCACTCTTCACCACTGCCGATTGAGCAGGGTATCTCATTTCTGCCAACCGGAGCGAGGCATGCGCAAATGGACGGATTCCGTCATCAAGCTGAACCTTTCTTATGACCCTACTCCATGCGTCCACTTTGGGTTCCGATACTTCACCGGAGAAACAAAAGAAAGCGTCTCCTAGCCATACGCCATACAGCGGTTGATTCATGGTTGTCTCCTGTCTTTTTTCCTGCTTTACAGATATTATTCTTATCTTAAACGATAGCGGACTAATTTCAAAACGATATCCTGTTCATGAGACATCCTACATATTCATTATCTTTTCATTTATCTGACACTTTTTAGTTTTTATTCCGTAAATATCTATTATAACGTGTTTCGGGGAGGTTGGTTTACATGGCTATCGGTTTTATTAGTATTTTTGGAATCTTCGCGTTACTTATTCCCTTTATGTTCTTCATCCTTCATATCGCCATCTGTGTCTGGGGCTTCCGTGACGCCAGACGCAGAGGCAGAAGTTCTGAATATGCCCTGCTCGTGGTTCTGGGCCTCTTGTTCTTTCCCGTCGTCGGCGTCATTGTGTATCTCCTGATACGTGATTATTAACAGAATGAGCCTTCAATAGTCAGTTACCCAAGGAGAAACACCTTCAGCATCCTACATTAGGATGAAGAGCGTTTCTTCGGAAAATATGAGATTATAAATGCGTGAAACAAGATATTTGCACCTACAATAGCGTCATCTGTGTCCGTTAGCATTCAAAATGTGTAAAATCACCCCAAATAGCGTCTCCTGTGTCCGCAGCTCTAAAACCTGCTTATTGTCCAGGTCAATAAAAAGTCTTATAGTGCTCGATGTAGGTATGCTTATGGCATACCATCGCCATTTCTACATCGGTACGATGAAGTCAAAGTCAAACACTGATTTTGAATTTGAGCTATATTTGCACAAAAAAAGGTGTCCACTGCCGTTACGGCAAGCTGGGCACCTCTTTTAACATATGACGGGATACCCGTATTTACATACGCTGTTACACTAATTGCGTAGACTTTTTCTTACTTCTTAATTCTTACCTCTTACTTCGTTTTCAAACTAGCCCAAGACTGTTCCAACGCCTCGAACAATTGAGTTTTGTCCACATTGCCTGCGACATACCCCTGCATTTGGCTGCCGAATTCGTTCATACCGCCATCAGGGAATTTGTTAAATTCCCAGCTAAGAGCTTTACCTTCCTGGCTGTATTTCATAACATCGGATCCCAGATCACCAAGCAGCTCCGTATTCGCTTCAATGGATTTGAAAGCCGGAATGAATTTAAAGTCTTCAGTGATATATTTCTTACCTGTTTCAGAAGTTACAAGCCAGTTCAAGAATTCCTTTGCTTCATCCTTCATCTTAGAGTCCTTGTTGACAACCCAGTTGTTAGGTACGCCGATTGGAAGTTTATCGTTCTGCTCTGCATTGTCGTTAATTGGCATCGGCAGGAAACCGATATTCAAGTCCGGGTTGATGCCGTCAATCTGAACCTGTGTCCAGTTACCGTTTTGCGTCATAGCAGCTTCACCACTTGCAAATGTCGTAATTTCGGTATTGTAGTCGGTTGTCAGCGGATTCTTCTGTCCATATTTCAATGTTAAGTCAAACAGGTTAGTCCACTCGTCAAGCACTGCATTGCCGACCATTTTCTCTTTGCCTTCGTTCAGACCTGCTACAAGTGCATTGGGATCCTTCTGATGGGCAAACCCGATGTTAAGCAGGTGGTTGGCCAAAATCCATGTTTCCTGATATCCGTTCACAAACGGTGTAATTCCGGCTGCTTGTAACTCCTGAGCTGCTGCTTCCAACTCGGTCAACGTTTTAGGAAGCTCTGTAATCCCTGCCTTGGCAAACAGGTCTTTGTTATAAATAAATCCATAACCTTCGATTGCCATTGGCTGACCATAAAGCTTGCCGTCCTTCGTCATAGGCTCCTTCGCAACATCCACAACGTCACTTACCCATGGCTGGTCCGACAAATCTTCAAGCTTCTCAAACCAGGTATCCAGATCTCTGTAGCCGGCGACATTAAAGACGTCAGGCTGATCACCGGAGGCAAATTTTGCTTTCAATGCAGCGCCGTAGTCCGAACCGCCACCGACGGTCTGAATGTCCAGCTTGATGCCTGGATGCTCTTTCTCGTATTCTTCCTTCATTTTGTTCATAGCTTCAGCAATTTCCACTTTAAATTGGAAAATTTTCAGCGTCTTGGTTCCGCCTTGGCCACTATCAGCCTCTTTGTTATCTTCCTTGGCACCGCCGCAGCCTGCCAGAAGAGTTGAAAATGCCAATACCATCACTAGCGCGAGCTTACTGTATTTCTTCATTGATGAATCCTCCCTTTTGTGTTTACTCAATTGAAGAATAATGATAACGCTTACTCCCTTAGTATAATGAACCTTTTTTTATAACATCAGGTACGATATTGATATAAAAGGGGGATGGAATTGACCAGTCCTGAAGTTACCCTTTAACCGCACCTGCAGTGATTCCTTCAATGATATATTTCTGCATTGCAAGGAAAAATATGATAACTGGCGTAATTCCGAGCACAAGGGCCGGTAGGGCCAGATCCCATTGTTTTGTATACTGTCCAAAGAAAGCAAAGGTTGCAATCGGAATGGTCCGCAGCTCGGCGGATGTCAGGATCAGGGATGGAAGCAGATAGTCATTCCAGATCCAGAGCGTGTTCAGAATGATAACCGTCACAAACATCGGCTTCATAAGCGGGAATACAACCCGGAAGAACACCCCGTAAGGACTTGACCCATCCACTGTTGCCGCTTCTTCGATTTCGAGTGGAATTGATTTTGTAAAGCCATGGAACAGGAACACACTCAGCGGTACACCAAATCCAAGATAACAAATAATGAGTCCATACAAGCTGTTGCTGAGCCCAATCGTTGACGTCACTTTCACTAGTGGAATCATAATGGATTGGAAAGGAATAACCATCGCCGCTACAAACATTGCGAAGAGCAGCCGGTTAAACCCGGTATCGCGGCGTACCATCTGATAGGCTGTCATGGCGCTGAATAGAGCAAGAAGCAAATTGCTGATAACCGTAACAACGAGCGAGTTCCAGAGTGCAGACGGGAATTTCGTAATAGTCCAGGCTCGAGAATAGTTGGTCCATTCAAAAACCGTTGGTAACCCTGCGGAATCCGTGAGCAGCTCGCCGAACGATTTAACCGAGTTCACGAACAGGAAGTAGAACGGAACCAGAAAGATCAAACCGATCAGAATCATCATAATTTCAGTAAATAAGGTGCCAGCACGGTATTTTTTGATCGCGTCCATCAGGCTTCGACCTCCTTGCTTTTCGTGAATCGAACCTGCAAACTTGTAATAATGGCTACTACCAAGAAGAAGATAACTGCTTTGGCGGTACCAAGTCCAAGACGATTGTTCGTAAAGGCTTCATTGTAAATATTCATAGCAACCGATTCGGTGGAACCGAACGGTCCGCCCTTCGTTAGGGACAAGTTCAGGTCAAACATTTTGAAGGACCAGGAAATAGCTAGGAACAAACAAACCGTGACAGCTGGCATAACGAGCGGTAAAATGATAGACCGGAGCACTTGGCCGCGGCTTGCGCCGTCGATCTCGGCGGCTTCCAAAATATCCTTCGGCACGTTGTTGAGCGATGAGATGTAGATAACCATAAGATAACCGGCTGTCTGCCACACGAACACAATGACAATCGCCCAGAAAGCCGTTCCCTTTGTACCGAGCCATGGGAGTGTGAAGAAGGGAATGTCGGTCATATTGCCGATAGCTGAAAACCCTTTCACAAATATGAACTGCCAGATGAAACCGAGAAGCAAACCGCCGATCACGTTCGGCATAAAAAAGATGGTCCGTAGCACATTACGTGTCTTCAAAGGCTTCGTAAGCAAGTACGCCAGGAAAAACCCAAGCAGATTCGTAAAGATAACGCCCAGCACAGTAAAACGGGTTGTAAACCAGAAGGCGTCTCGGAACTTCGGATCATTCGTAAAAATCGTAATAAAGTTGTCGAAGCCGACCCACTCAACCTGTTCGGATACCCCGTTCCAATTCGTAAAAGAGTAATATAAACCGAGCAGGAATGGAATGATCATGATAAGGATGAAAAAAAATGTGGAGGGGCCCACGAAAATGAGCTGTTGAATCCAACCTGATGCTTTTTTACGTTCCATCTTGATCTCCCCCTTTTCTTTTTCGTTTTTGTAATATGTAATGCAATTATGCGATACCAGAAAGACAATAAACACAGAAGATCATGAACCGATAGGAGTAAAATATTGACCTGATCATTTGTCCTACATGAAAGTCTGAGGTGACCCTATGAAAGTCCGTAGTATCCGTACCCGTCTTATTCAGTTCATGCTCGCTATAACAACCATTCCACTGCTTCTATCGCTAATGATCACATGGGTGCACACCCGGGAGTCCGTCAAGGAACAGACTGTGAATGAAAACGTGCGGTTGATTTATCAAGGAAAAACAAACCTGACCAACTATTTGAACAACATCAACCGGGCTTCTCTGTCCGTATACTCCGACAATCACTTCCTTCTCAATCTGGCACTGAGTCCGGACAACTATCGGGTGGTAGCGGAATTGTATACCACGCTCCAATCCATCTTAAACACGAATTCGGATATTCACCAAATTTACATGCACAACAATCTGTCCGGCCAATCGACTCAAATCACGAGCAGCGTTCCCCGCCGGGAGTTCCGCACAGAACCGTTCCGTCGACTGGAGCAGTTCGGTAATGGCGACACCGCTATTGAACCTGTTCATATGAGCCACAGTTACGGCTTCTCTTACCGGCCGGCTGATCTCGCTAGTCTACCGGTATTTACGTTCTATCGTTCGATTACCAATATACCGTCTAGCAAACAACTAGCCTTGATGGCCATCGATGTGAAACTGGACAGTATAACGGAAATCTGTGAACAGCTCTATGCTGCAGGAGAGGAACAATTCTACTTGATTGATGATACAGGCCTTGTGATATACAGTGAAAATCCCGATGAGGTTGGGACAACGTTAAAAGATCAAGCTTTGATGGATGAGATGTCAGACAAAGAGAGCGGGTATTTTGATGGCAGCAACGCGATGAGCATTTATGAAAAACTGGACGTGACCTTTGCTCCCTGGACGTTGGTGAAGCAAATTCCGCATCAATCCTTGTACAAAAATTCAATGGAACTGACGAGTATCAATCTGATCATTGCCTTGCTGGCACTCCTAACCGTCATTTTCGGGACACTGTGGATTTCAATACGTATTACACAACCAATTAAACAACTTGCAAGCTATATGAATCAGGTACAGACCGGTCGACTGGACGTCGAGATTGATGTGAAGAGACCTGATGAGATTGGTGCATTGGCCCGCCGTTTCCGTCAAATGATGGATACTATCAACAACCTGATTCTTAAGGAATACAGACTCGAGCTCGCCAATAAAACGAACCAGCTCAAGGCGCTTCAAGCTCAAATCGATCCTCATTTTTTGTACAATTCATTGCAATCGATCGGCACATTGGCCCTGCAAAATAACGTTCCGCGAATCTATTCGCTGCTCTCTTCTCTCGCCAACATCATGAGGTATAACATGCGCAACAGTGAGGCCATGGTTACACTGAGAGATGAATTGAACCACCTTGAGTTATACCTTGAACTGCAAAAGGAGAGATTTGGTGACCAGCTCGAAGTCGTATGGGATATTGATCCGGATACCCTGAGCGCTCCCGTTCCCAAGATGATCTTGCAGCCTATCGTTGAAAATTATTTCAAGCATGGCATGGACAACCGTTCGGATACTGGACGCCTGTCGGTATCCGCGAAGGTTACGGAAGAACATCGATTAATCATCAGGATAGAAAACACAGGAACTTCTATCGATACAGACGAGCTGTTAAAGCTCCAGAATCTGCTCCAACATGCCGCCGGACAAGAGGAAATAAATAACGGCTATTCTATAGGACTGAACAACGTGCTGATGAGACTTAATTTGTATTCCGACAATTCCGCGCTGCTCTCTATCGAGAATGTGGAGCCGCACGGCGTTGCAGTCACTTTGGAAATCAACGCATGGGGAGTGAAATAAATGATGAAAGCAATAATTGTTGATGATGAAAAGCATGTCAGAGAAGCCATTCAACTGTTAGCGGATTGGAAAAAACACGGTATCACAGAAGTACTCCAAGCCGCTGACGGTGAAGAAGCTGTGGAATTAATCCGTGAGCATTCGCCCCAGATTGTCATGACCGATATGCGTATGCCACGGAAGAACGGTGCTGAATTGCTGACCTGGCTGTATACCGATATGCCTGATGTTAAAGTGATCGTCATCAGCGGCTATGACGACTTCGAATATGTTCGCCATACGATCCGCCACGGCGGTATGGATTATATTCTCAAACCTGTGGATCCCGCCGCTTTGAACGAGGCGCTGAAAGAGGCAGCCACTGCCTGGCACCGAGATGAGGAAAAGCGTCGTCTGAGCAGGATCCAGGAAATTGAAATGAATCAAATGAAACCTCTTTTTATGGACCGGCTCTGGACAGACCTCATCACTGGTAGAGGAAACAAATATCAGCTGGTCCAGCAACTTAGAGATCGGAATTCACTCGCGATTCATGTCAACGCCTGCTCCGTGGCCGTGATCAGTGATATGCACTTCGACAAGGAGCTGCTGTCTAAGTTTCGTAATCGGCGTGATCTGCTTGCCTTTACTCTGATCAACATTTGCAATGAGTTGTTGAAGCTTAAGGGCGCAGCTTTCCGGCATATGGATAAACCGGGTACAATCATCATTCTATGCTGGGATACGGTCGTTCCCTTATCGTCGATCCTTAGCCAGATTAATGACGGAATTTATGCCACGCTTCACCGCCACGTCCATTTCGGCACCGGAAATAGGGCGAAGTTCCCTGAAGAACTTCCGAGGGCCTATCAAGATGCTGAACAAGCACTGTGGTGCCGTAATTTATTGGATAAAAGTCTCCGTATTCACAGCGGCTGCTGTGTTGAAAGCAGCGGTGCCAGAACATTAAGACTTGCCTCCTATGAGGAGAAATTCCGGCTGGCTGCACTAAGCGGCAGCAAAGAACAGATTGAATCCGCAGCTGATCAATGGTTGAACGAAGTGCGTCAGCGAGGGGCTTTATCTCCCGAGTATCTGACACGGTGGAATTCGGAATGGGATTGGCTCCAGCATTACTGGACTGAACCTGAAGTCAGCGATGGACAAACGCCTGAGGAGGATGTTGAGATTTCACAGGACCTCCCTTCCCCACTTCCACTGGATGAGGAAGGACTACTCTCCTGGGATATATGGAGACTGCAGATTACCGGCCGGATACAGGCCGCTTCGAGGGTCATGACGCAGATGCATTCCAAGGAGAACCATATCATCCATGATATCGCTCGATATTTGGAGCGTTCGTATCATGAGGAAATATCATTGCAGGATATTTCCTCCCGCTTCTTTTTGAGCCGAGAATACATATCCCGTAAGTTCAGACAGGAATTCGGCGTTACCCTCTCCGATTTCCTGGGCCACATCCGGATCGATAAAGCCAAGATGCTGCTGTTAAATCCCCATTTGCGGATTGCCCAGATTGCCGAGATGGTCGGATATCAGGATGAGAAATATTTCAGCAAAGTGTTCAAGAAGCTTGAAGGGCAAACGCCCAATGATTACCGGAAGGAAAAAGCATCAGAGTAAGCTTCTCGATCTGGTTACAGGCTTGATTTTAGATGAATTGGGTATATTCAATAATAACGATAGAAACGTGTATGCGCATGGTTTATCCATCTTTCAATCATCCAAGCTTGTATTAGGAGGAGATACGATGTACCGAACCAACTCTTTTCGTTGGTGGAACGTATTAGCTTTTGCTGCTGTCATCATCATCAATGTCCTGTCTGACACGCTACCGCTCGGCGGCAAAACAACAAAACAAATTTCAGAACAGTATTATATTTACATAACCCCTGCCGGTTACGCGTTTACGATCTGGTCCTTGATCTATGTACTTTTAGCCGGGTTTATTTTCTATCAGCTGCGCAGAGATACCGGGACACGCGACTCCGTCGAAGATATAGGCATATGGTTTATTCTCAGCTGTATATTCAATATCGCTTGGCTCTTTCTGTGGCATTACCTCTACATCGAATGGTCGGTAGGGATCATGCTGCTGTTGGTGCTGTCGGCCTTGGTCATATACCGCAAAACACGCAGCATTCATTATCCGACAACCGGAGAAACGCTATTTGTAAAGCTGCCGTTTAGCATCTATCTTGGCTGGGTATGCGCCGCTTTTGTGGTCAACGTTGGAATTGTCATTCATAAAAACGGCTGGTCCCCTTTAGGATTAAACGAGCTCGGCTGGAGCATTGCCCTTCTGTGTATTGGAGCTGTCCTAGCTATACTGATCAGCCGTCATTACCGCGACAGCATTCTTCCGTTGGTGTTCGTCTGGGCTTATTTGGCGATTTCTATCGAGCATAAGGACGTGGATAAGATTTTGCTCTCTTCATTTATTCTGGCTGCCATTCTGTTCATTTACGCGATATGGCTCTTCTTTGCCCGAAATAGAGAACGGGATTAACCTTGGATGACTACTCATATAATCAAACAGGATTTAGTGATTGTTGTATAAAGTGCAACCATATTTCGTGATATAGCGCCAAGGGACGGATTGTTGCATGTAATACAACAATAAGGATAGATAATCATTTTTTCACCTCTATCCAGGAGGGATTGTTGTAGAATCTACATCAATATCAGTAGGTTCAGGCATTCTGCTCGTCTAATGTTGTATGACATACAACATTACTTATCTCATCAAGTTTGATCATGGTACATCCCATGCAACTTCTTAATCATCAGCTCTAGTTTTGATGAGCTAGTACCGTTATAAGAAGAACATCTATCGACATATATCAAAAAAGCTGTCCCGCTCTTTGGACCCCTATGGGATCCTGAAGCAGAACAGCTTTCTCTTTGGCTGATTGTTCTTATTTCTTAACTGCAATGACCTCGATTTCTACAAGTCCGTCCTTCGGAAGACGGGCTACCTCGACCGCACTACGCGCTGGATACGGCTCTGCAAAAAAGCTTCCGTACACCTCATTCATCGCGGCAAAATCATTCATGTCTTTCAGGAAAACCGTCGTCTTGACGACCTGATCAAGCGTTGTGCCTGCGGCTTCCAGAATCGCCTGTACATTACTGAGGGAGTACCGGGTCTGTTCAGCAACTCCTTCGCCAAATTGTCCTGTCTCCGGGTTCAACCCGAGTTGGCCGGAAGTATATACAAACCCTCCGATTTCTACCCCCTGGCTGTAGGGTCCAATGGCTCCAGGAGCCTTTGTGGTGGATAGAATATTTTTCGTCATATGTATTCCCCTCTCTTTAGACTATCTAGGTCCTATGTAATAATTACTGGGTTGTTACTCACCCAGAACATGGATAACTTCGTTAGGATATACATGATTTCCTCTTGTATTGGTTATGGAAATATTAACCATAGACTTGGCGACTTTGACAGCTGGCACTGCACGATACGGAGAGAGTCGTCCCTTAAAGGCAAAATCCAGCTTTGTCATCAGCACAGAAGCGACTCCCTCACCCAAGCGCCTCTCATCCCGGTCGCCAAGCAGCAGTGATGGACGGAAGAGATGAAGCCCCTGAAACTGAAGTCTGCACAGTTCTTCTTCCATTTCTCCCTTAACCCGGCTGTAAAAGGTTCTGGCTTTCGGATCGGCACCAACGCTGCTTACGGCCAGAAATTGACTAACCTGTGCCCCCTTGGCCAGCTCGGCACCGGTAAGGACATATTCGAGATCCACCTTTCGGAACTGTTTTTGCGAGCCAGCTTTTTTGATCGTTGTCCCCAGACAGCTGAATACGCTGTGAACACCGATAAACGCCTCCCCATAGTGATCCAGCTTGTCCCAATCCGTTTGTATCACGGTCAGTTTGGGATGGACGATATCTGGCGGACGTCTGACAAGGAGCCGCACCTCGTCAATACCTTCACGATTCAGCAGCTCCTCCGTCACATGACGTCCCACCAGTCCCGTGGCTCCCATAACGAGTGACGTTATCCCCATGGAAGCTCCCCCTTTTTCACGACTATAATTTATGATATAGGTTCTTTGTTATTACTTATATTCTTATATGTCGTACGAATTTATGTCGTACGAAGTACTTTTCGTCCAAGTGTCAAAGCAGTCAGCAGCAGAATAACACCAACGAAAGCCTGAAATCCGTACTGCTGAATCCAAACCGGTGTGTCCTTCATCATTTTGAACACCTGGCCTCCAATCATAGGGCCCAAAAATGAGGCTAACCCGGTAATTGCTGAATACATCGCTATAAACATCGGCCGCTCACTCTTCGGTGTATCCCCGATCATAAAGTTGAACGCCAACTGGTTAAAGCCCCCAACACCAGCCCCAAGCAGCATATGAGACAGCAGAAGGACAGGAATGACCGGCAGAACGGCCAGCAATCCCCAGGACAGGCAGGAAAACGCGATTAACGGAAGCGTCCAGAACAACAGCCTGCGGTTGCTAAAACGTGCATTCAAATTGCCCCAGACATAAAAGCCCATCATCATGATGGCCGTCTGGGCCACTGTCATAATCGATACGACGGAATACGAAATATGCAGTATATCCAGCATCGCGTAAGAGTAAAAAGGCACCACCAGAGTTTGAAGAAACAGCCAGCCCCCGAGAAACAAAGTAGATTTAATGAATGGCTGATCCGAGAGCGGATTTTTCACCATCGGCCAAAACTTTGTTTCCTTGGAACGCTCAAACGGAGGGTCCGGATACAAGAAAAACAATGATAAGTTCGCCGCAATCGCAATCCATGCAATGATAAACAAGATCAGAAATCCCGTGCCTCCGGGATGACGATCCAGAATCATCCCCCCGATAAACAGCGTTACCGCGCCCAATGCGTTCAAGATCGTATTCCGAATGCCAAAATAACGGCCTCGAACCTTGGAGGGAACCATGTCACTGATGACCGATGTCCAGATAATGCCGGATACGGTACCGGCAAGAAAAGCACCCATGTACAGCACCAGGAACGAAGGAATCCACCATTTCTCGTCAAACACGAACGGTATGACTCCCGTTGCCCCCCACAATATCCGGTTCAGGAAAGTAGACACGATCATGGCTTTCTTTCTATGCTCCAGACGCTGAATCAAAAAAGCCGTCAAAATCTGAAAAACGTTAAAAAATGTGGTGACAGCAAGCACAAATCCCACTTCACTGGCTTCGGCACCCAAATACAACAGATAACCTGTCAAAAACGGACCTCCGAGCAGCGTCTGGTAAATAACGGCCGGAACACCTTCCCAGGTTGCCGTGAGTAAGTGTCTGCGCTGAGGGGAAACCTGCCGATGCGACTTGTGCATAACTCTTACAGCCTTAATGGGGATACACTCCTTTGGTGACTTATAATGGCTGATCAAACTCTCTCTTTGACCCCATTCTACACCCGGATTAACCCCTGTCAATACGGCTGAAAAAATAATTGTGACGTTACGATTCCATCCAAAATATGGGCTAAATCATGAGGGATCGAAAGTCCAATTACTGTCCAGCCATCGCTGCTTCATTAATATGGACTCCTCCTGCTAACAGTCGTGTTCCGACATACTAACATACAGACGAACATACAGACGAAAAATTAAATTTTATATAAAAAATCAAGTTTTAAATAATTAGTGATTATTTTCACATAAAACTCCTTCTACATATGCTAAGATTCCATCGAATGGTAGTCATTGTGACTTACCTTTCCAAGCTTTTACCGGGTAAAAAGCCGCATATCTAGACCATTTAGACGGAATAAAGTGTCGGCTAACGTCGTATTCCGGCAATATCTTTCGTTGTTAAAATGTTTCAACATTTTAATATCATATTTTTCACCAAATTTTGAACAAAAAGTGGAGGTCATTGGTATGAAAAAGAAATTGTCCATCATTTTGTCCGGAACTCTGGTCCTTGGAGGACTGCTCGCAGGCTGCGGCGGGGAAAAAGCTGAGGAACCTGCCAACACGGAAAAACCTGCTGCTGAAGCACCCGCAACAGAAACACCTACTACGGAGGCAAAAGCTGGCGAATACACAGACGGAACCTACTTCGCTCAAGGCGAAATGGACGAAAAATCCGGCTGGCAGTACAACGTAACCCTTAAAGTTGAAGGTGGAAAAATTACGGACGCTAACTGGAACGGATCCAATATCAAAGCTGGTCCTGACAAGAAGACCCTCTCTGAATCCGGTGAGTACGGCATGAAGGAAAAAGCCGGTGCTCAAGCCGAGTGGCACGAACAAGCTGAGAAAGCCGAACAGTTCCTGGTTGAGAAGCAGGATCTCGCAGCTATCACTTATAACGAAGAAGGCAATACAGATGCGATCAGCGGTGTGTCGATCCATGTGAACGACTTCGTAGAAATCGCTCAGAAGGCAATTCAAGCTGGACCTACTGAAGCTGGAACTTACAAAGATGGAGGTTACCATGCTGAAGGAGAAATGAATGCCAACAGCGGATGGAAATCAACTGTTGATCTGACAGTTGCCAACGGTAAAGTTATCGCAGTTTACTTCAGCGGCGTGAACGATAAAGGCGAAGACAAACAAGACTTCTCCAAAGACGGAAACTACGGCATGAAGGAAAAAGGCGGAGCACAGGCTGAATGGCATGAGCAAGTTGAGAAAGCTCAGCAGTTCTACCTAGAGAACCAAGGCGTCGGCAGCTTGTCTTTTAATGAAGAAGGTAAAACAGATGCGCTTTCCGGTGTATCCGTAAGCGTTCAAGAGTATTTCCAGCTTGCTGAAAAAGCGCTCGAAGGAGCTAAGTAAGCGACAAAAAATGAAAATACTACTGCAAGCAGAAGACCGGGAGCATGCTCCCGCTTCTGCTTTTGGCAGCACAATAGACCAATGAGGTGAGCTTCGTGAAAAAGATTGTTTTACTGGGCGGTGGATACGGCGGCGTTCATGCAGCCAAAAAGCTGGCTAAAAAGTTCAAGAAGAGCAATGATGTACAGATTACTCTGATTGACCGCAATCCCTACCATACCCTCCTGACTGAGCTGCATGAAGTAGCAGCTAACCGGACACCGGAGGATTCAGTCAAGATTGATCTAAAAAAAATATTTGCCGGGCTAAACGTTGACGTCGTGCTCGACGAAATCAACAATATCGACTTTGATGGCAAAAAGCTGAGTTCAGAAACGGCTGTCTATGATTACGACTATCTGGTCATAGGTACCGGCTGTAAACCAACCTTCTTCGGCATTCCGGGTGCGGAAGAAAATGCATTCACCCTCTGGTCGTTTGAAGATGCGGTACGTCTGAAGGAGCAAATCCGTCACAGCTTCCTCGAAGCAGCTAAAGAGCTCGACCCAGCTGTGCGTAAGTCAAAGCTCTCCTTCGTCGTAGTAGGCGCCGGCTTTACCGGTGTTGAGCTCATCGGTGAAATGGCTGAATTCCGTGATGAATTGTGCAAAGAGTTTTATATTGATAAATCCGAGGTCCGGCTCGTTGTAGCGGATATGGCACCAAAAATCTTGCCTATCCTGCCGGATAAACTGATCGCCAAATCTGAGAAATACCTCCGCAAAGTCGGAGTTGAAATTATCACCAGCGCCAAAATTACCGGTGTCGGCGAAGACCGCGTCATTCTCGGAGAAGGCAAGGAAATCATCGCTAACACAATCGTATGGACAGCCGGTGTCGAAGGCTCCGAACTGGTCGGAAACCTGGACGTTCAGCAGCAAGGACGTAAACGGATCGTAACGAATGACAAACTGCAAAGTGTTGATCATGAAAATGTATATGTCATAGGTGATAACATTTTCTATGTTCCGGAAGGTGAGACCCGTCCCGTACCACAGATGGTAGAGAACGCTGAGCAGGCTGCAGCGCTGGCCGCACACAACCTGATTGCGGACATTACTAACGGAACGAAGAAATCGTATAAACCGGCGTTCCATGGCACCATGGTCTGCATCGGCAGCCGTTATGGTGTAGCCAATGTGGGATTGCCGAATAAAATGTTCATGCTAACCGGGTTTTTCGCAATGCTATCCAAGCATTTCATGAACATGTTCTACCTTTCTACAGTTGCCGGCTTCAACAAAGTTTGGTCTTATATGATGCATGAATTTTTCCATGTAAATAACCGCAGAAGTTTCCTCGGGGGACATTTCTCGAAGCGCTCCCCGAATTTCTGGCTCGTCCCGCTGCGTATATATTTGGGTATTATGTGGTTAACCGAAGGATGGGAGAAGCTGCTTAAAATCATAGATGATCCGAACCGGATCTTCCTGATCCCCCCTGCTCCTTCAGCAGATGCAACAACTGCGGCAACCCAAGCGGTTGAAGCAGTCACCCAGACTGTTGACGCACAGACAGCTGCTTCTGCAGTAACAACCGCGAAGGATGCTATTGAAGCTCTTCCGGTGCCTGGCTTCATCAGCAGTATGGTCAGCGGCTTTATGGATATGTTCTTCTATACTGCAGACGGAGGTTATACCGCCCTTGCTTCCGTATTCCAAGGGGGTATGGTAGCGGCTGAGATTGTGTTTGGCCTCATGCTCATTGCCGGTCTGTTCACAGCTGTTGCCTCCATCGGTACCATTGCGATGGGTGTTATGATCTGGACGTCCGGTATGGCCCCTTATGAAATGTTGTGGTTTGTAACGGCTGCTATAGCTACAATCGGCGGTGCCGGAAGCACACTTGGCCTCGACTACTATGTACTGCCTTGGCTGAAAAAGCATTGGAAAAAGGTTCCTCTCGTGAAACGTTGGTATCTGTATACCGATTAACAAATTGAATTATTATTTCTTAAACAAGGAGGTCATATGCGATATTAACGTGTATGACTCCTGTTAATATGATCTCGTTTTGAGGATGATCTTCCGCAAAACTTCTCGAAGGGGTGGGCTTAATGAATACTCGACTGATGAACGATACCGTACGTTTACTGCATGAAGAATGGTCCCCGATTGCCGGAATCGTCCTGGATGTTCCTTGTCACGATATGAACCGGCTAGTTCAGGTACTGGATCATCATCAGTTGGAGCCTAAACGCCAGACGGTTTTGCTAGCACTCTACAGCCTGCTCCACATGGCGCGAGAACGTCACCGGGACTGCTCGTTCAGTGATCCCGATCTGACTCGAAACATATTGGACGGCGATTATCTATACAGCCTTTATTTACAGATGGCCGTCAAATTCAAGGAAACGGATCTGGTAAGCCATCTGGCCCCAGTGCTGAAACGGCAGAAAATTGCTTTGGCGGAAGGGCGATTGATAGACGAAGATCTTACGATGCATTTCGAGAAATTTCTATGCGGTGAATATAAGCGCAAACAGACTGGAAAAGCGATGTAACGAGGAGGAATCAGGGATGAAGCTTCATGAAGCATTGAATGTAGACATCAACCGGGTGAACCGGGAAATAGAACAAATCGTCAAGCATGACCCTGATCTCTCTCGTTCATCTGTCGTATCCAAAAGTGTGCTTGAGCTCGTTCGATCCGGCGGCAAACGGCTACGTCCTTTGATGGTGCTGGTTGGCTCCCGATTTGGACCGAAGCCTGCAGGACGCAAACAGTGGCAGCTTGCAGCTGCAGCCGAGTTCATACACGCAGCTTCGCTCGTTCATGACGATGTGATCGATCGTTCAGACCTGCGCCGTGGACAACCAGCGATGCATTTGAAGACCGGCGTCAGCCAGGCCGTTCATATCGGCAGCTATATGTCGCTGCGTATTGTAGAACTTCTCTCCCAATATGCATCGGATCAGGAACGGTATGTGCATGATTTATCATCTATCGCAAGCACCCAGCTGTGTATTGGGGAGTACCAGCAAATGGCCCATGCTTTCGACTACGATCAAACACTTGAGCAATATCTAGAGAAATCCCGTAACAAAACAGCGCTGCTCATGGCTACCTGCCTGAGAACCGGAGCTCTCTCCTCAGGCTGCGAATCACAAACGGCGGACCTGCTATATGAATTTGGAGAATGTTTAGGCATGCATTTTCAGATTCAGGACGACTTGATGGATTTCACGCAGGATGCCGCAACACTCGGCAAGCCCGCGGGAAGCGATCTCCGTCATGGCCAAGTCACTCTCCCCGTACTATTCGCTCTGCAGGACCCGGCTCTCTCTGGAATGATCCGCTCCATCGGTCCGGACTCTCCTGATCCCGATATCGAGCAGGTTCTGGAGGCAATCCGGCAAAGCGGAGCGCTTGAGAAGACAGTGCAGTTCAGCCGCTCGTATCTGGAGCGTGCTAATGCCATTATCGAGCAGCTGTCCAGCTTCCCGGCTCATGAGGATCTGAAGGTTCTTCTTGATTACTTCTCGGCAGCTTGATTTACAACAAAAGGTGTCCCAAAGGTCATAAGACCAATGGGGCACCCTTTTTGTGTTGTCTGTTACGAGACGCTGCGCGAACGGACCGTTGCTCCAATCGCTGTGTCGGCTCGTCCTCTATATTGAATTCTCTTTCCTAGTTAGCTAAATAAATAAAATATACCCGCTATTGTAAACGAAACGATACCAGCTACAGCAAACCATGTAGCTACTTTTTTCTTTAATTCACGGTCATCCTTAGATTCCGAATAAAAATTACCTCTTTGTTGATAACCAGTAGTCCATGCTCCAACGCAAAGTCCAGATATAAATATGCAAGTAAATCCAATATATACAAACCACTGCATAATAGAGCCCCCTTCCAAGTCACCCTCTTTCTTAACAACGTTTATTTCTGGCAATAGTTATGTTTAAGACTGAAAAAAGTCGCTTCCCTTCGGCTTTCCGTTAGCGTAAACTAATTTCTCGGAAGACTGTTATCCTCTAATACTAATAATGAGACTTTCTTGGCTATTGTCTCTTTGTCAAAAGATACTTTTCCAGAAGCCCATAAGTAACCAGCCTCAAGTATGATGTTTGCATAAATCGGTACATAAAAACTCTTCTCCATGTCTGTATATTTGATATTTAAACTTTTCGATAAATATTTTTTCAACTCAATTAAAATTTTTTCTTTCAATAGCGGGATTAAACCTAAATAACTGTGGCGACATTTAATATTCGGTTGTTGATGATAGTCGCATACCGCTAGAACGAGCTGATATATGCTTTCTTTATCGAATTTCACGACTCCTGATGTGCGTTTTTCAATGACTGCCGAAGCAGACTCATCAACAATGTAGTCCAATAATTCGTACTTATCATTGAAATGCGCGTAGAAAGTAGCACGATTCACTTGAGCCCCTTTTGTTAAATCAGCAATTGTAATTTTTTCAAAATCCTTTTCATTCACTAAATTAACAAAAGCGTTAATCAAAGACTGCTTTGTTTGAGTCATTCGTATATTCCTTACTTTTGTCCCCACTTCATTCACTCCTTACATCAGAATTTTTGAGCGGAGCTCAATGTCACTCCTAACCTGACAATTTTTCAGTTTTGTTGCTATAGCAACATTTCCTCCATTATTGTTGGTTGTTCTGTTTAGATATTGGTTGTATTTTTATTAAAGCAACACATGTTTGTTTAATATATCACTCATAAGGAGTTTATGAAAGATGAATATCGCTGCCGGATTTCATGCGACTCGAAAAGAATATCCCAGTATCGATCACGAATGAGGAGAATGCAAATGAAAACAATACTTGTAACAGGCGGAACAGATGGAATTGGAAAAGGGGTTGCTACTCACTTTTTAAAAAAAGGTGATCGTGTAATAGTGGTCGGCAGTTCATCTGCTAAAGGCGATCTTTTCTTAAATGAAGCTAGACAGTTAGGAGCAGAGGGAAGGGCCATTTTTCTTCAAGCAAATTTGAGTTTGGTAAAAGAAAATAAGCGCATTATTGAAGAAGTAAAAAGCCGGTTCCATTCTTTAGATAGGGTCGTTTTTTGTGCAACCAATCACAAGCCCAGAAAAGAATATTCGGAATCACCAGAGGGATTTGAATTTAGTTTTGGGTTATCTTATTTGAGCAGATTCGCTCTTAGTTATGGTTCAAAAGAGCTTTTGGAAAACTCTGATAACCCTGTTATTCTTAATGTTTGTGCTCCAGGAATGAATGGTACGGTTAATTTAGATGATATCCAAAATAAAAATAATTATAACGGTGCAAAAGCTAGGTATCATGGCAGCCGACTAAACGATTTACTAGGTGTTGCCTTTGCCCACAATGATACTATTGGAAAGATAAAATATATTCTCTTTAACCCTTGGGCTGTCCAAACCTCTGGAACTTTTGAAGCTTATGAAAATCCTGTTACGAAGAGTATCATGAAGCTAATTTATAAAACAATAGGTAAACCGGTAGAAGAAGCAATTCTTCCTATCATCGAATTGTTAGAGAATCCGCCTAAACCTTCTTTATCTGCTTATAAACAGCGAAAAGAAGTAAGTCTTACGATGAAAACTTTTGATAAAGATAATGCTCAAAAGCTTTATAACAGAACGGTTCAAATGCTGGAAGGCTTATCAAAAAACATTTAATTGGAGGAAAAGAAAATGAAAATATTAGTGACAGGTGCTACAGGACAACTAGGGGCAAAGGTTGTAGAAGCATTATTAAAAATTTTACCAGCGAACGAGTTAGCTGTTAGTGTTCGAAATCCAGAGAAAGCAGAAGGATTGCGAGCTCGCGGAGTAGAAGTTCGACACGGAGACTTTGATAAACCAGAAACATTAGATTCTGCTTTTTCAGGAATTGATCGACTTTTAATTATATCTACGTTTGGGAATCATGAAACATTAATGAGACAGCATACGAATGCTGTAGCTGCTGCCGGGCGTGCTCAAGTAAAATTTATTGCTTATACTAGTGTAACAAATGCAAGTGAAAGCAAATTTTTCCTCGCTCCACTTCATCGAGCTAGAGAAGAAGCTATTTTGAAAACAGGTATTCCATACTCGTTTTTAAGAAACAATTGGTATTTGGAAAATGAAATTGGAAGCATACAAGGCGCGATGGCAGGAGCACCTTGGGTAACATCAGCAGGAACAGGAAAAATAGGCTGGGTACTTCGACAAGATTTAGCGGAGGCAACAGCAAATGTATTGACCGGAGAAGGACACGAAAACACGGTTTACGAACTTTCCGGTAAGCTAATGACTCAAGAGGAATTAACATCTTTTCTTGGAGATGTATTAGGGAAAGAAGTACCTGTACAGCAAGTCGATGATACTACTTATGCGAACATGATGAAAGGTGCAGGGGTACCAGAAGCCTACCTTCCTATGCTCGTAAACACACAAAAAGGTATTCGTGATGGTGGATTAGAGATAGAAAGTAACGATTTAGAAAAATTACTTGGTCGCCCTGCTACACCAATAAACGAGGCTTTGAACCAAATTGTTAGTCAAAGCTCTGTGAAATAATGTGAATCGTCATGTCGGGTCTTCGCAACTATGCGACAAACCTGCACAATGAATTAGCGAACGATTCGTACACGCAGCGTCTTACAACAGACAATGGGGGCGTCCCAGGTCAATGGACCTTTTGGGACACCCCCGGCCTGTTTTAATTATAGAACAGCCTCTTAATGCTTTATCCTATAAATCATTCACAGCATCAACTCTTTGCATCCTCCCTAACCCCCACTGACCGCGTCAGGAGACGCTTAAGCCCGGTCGTGGGCTACGGTCAAACCACCAGTATGGCTGCACCCAGCATGACGAACAGCAGCAAAAAGCCCGTATCTCTTGCTTCCCATGACAGGCTATGGAGGCTGGTCCGCGGCTCGTTTATCACAAATCCCCTGGACTCCATGGAATGAATGAGATCCTGCGCCCGGCGAAAGGCACTGACTGTAACGGGCACGAGCAAGGCGACGAGCATTTTGGCCTTATCCTTCCACGGCAACTCCTTCAGATCTGCTCCACGGGATGCCTGAGCTTTCAAAATTTTATGTGTCTCATCCAATATTGTCGGAATGAACCGGAGTGCTATGCTGATCATCAGACTGAGCCGCTCCGGGTGCATCCCGACTTTTTTCAACGGCTTGAGCACACCTTCCAGACCCAGATTCAGCTTGCCAGGTGTTGTTGTAAACGTCAGTATAGCCGTGAACGATACCAGAAGAGCCATCCGCATTACGCTGAGCAGGCCAACTTCCACTCCGCCGCTAAAGAGGGTGAACGATCCCAGACTAAGCAAGGCCTCCCCACTTTTAACCGTGAGCACCTGAATGACAAATATAAACACCATAAGGAATCGCAGTGGCTTCATCGCCTTGAGGTAATAACGGAACGATATTCGTGTGCTATACATAATCAGAATGGAAAAGAGCGCCGTTAGCGCCATGCCCGGCCATGAGGACACCATGACGATGACCGCAACGTACAGCAGCATGGCCGCAAGCTTCGCCCGTGGATCCAGACCGTGTATCCAAGAGCCGGTATCAATGCTCCTTCCGATTATCAGCTTGTCGCGCATAATCCTCCCTCATTCCTCTCCGGTGTTTTCCGTAAACATCTCAGCCTTTGTGTTTCGCAGAGCTGCTATGCGCTCTGCCAGTGATTCTGCCGTGAAACAGGGCTCTTCATGCCCCAGATTGAAGCGTTCCGACAGAATGCTCCAGCAGCGAAGCGGCAGCGGAACTGCCATACCACACTGTTCCATGACTTCCACCCGGCCCGCCAGCTCGCGGGCAGTACCTTGAAAGGCACACTCCCCCTTATGAAGAAGCACCCATCGGTCAGCCGCTTCCAGTAATTCATCCATACGGTGTGTAACCATAATGATCGTTCTGCCTTCCTCACGACACAGGGTCTGCAGCATCCCAATCAGTTCCATCCTGCTGACGGGGTCCAGTGTAGCCGTCGGTTCGTCCAGAACGAGAATGTCCGGCTCCATGGCAAGCACCGAGGCGATGGCGACCTTTCGCATTTGCCCGCCGCTGAGCTGAAACGGGCTGCGCTCCAGCAGGGCTGGATCCAGACCCATTTTAAGAAATGCCTGCAATGCCTTTTGTTTAGCTTCCTCCTGACTTGCGCCGAAATTCATCGGCCCGAAACAAATATCCTTTTCCACCGTTTCCTCGAACATCTGCTGCTCCGGGAACTGAAACACCAATCCGACCCGTCGCCGCAGTTCTCGCATTTTAGGGGCCTTTACACCTGCAGTAATCATGACATCGAACACAGATACTGTACCGGCTGTCGGTTTGATGATACCGTTGAACAGCTGAAGCAGCGTGGATTTACCCGATCCAGTCGTTCCGGCCACGCCAATGAATTCTCCTGAACCAATTCCGAGATCGATATGACGTAGTGCAGCGCTGGCCCAAGGGGTTCGGGCATCATAATCGAAGCACACATTCTCTAATTGAATGACCATAAGAAATCCATCAGCTCCTGTTCATCACCGGATTGTCCTTTTGCAACTCCCCGAGACTCCAATTCCTGTGCAAGCTTCCGTGCAAAAGGCGCTTCCAGGCTGCACAGTAACATCAGCTCCCTATCCTCAAACAAGTCATCAGGTGACGTATCTGCAATAACAGCCCCGTCCCGAAGGGCAAGCACCCTTTCAGAGGCCATAATTTCATCCGCGTCATGCGTAATGGACACAATGGTATACCGCCCTTCCCGGTGCATATCCCTGAGGATATGGGTCAAGTCGTGCCTTGCCTGTTCATCCAGCATGGAGGAGGCTTCGTCCAGCACCAATATTTCTGGCTCCATGGCAAGCACCGAGGCTAACGCAACCCGCTGCTTCTGTCCACCGGACAGCTCGGAGGGATGTCTTTTAAGCAGATGGCTAACGCCAAATCGTTCAGCATACCGGTCGATCTGCTCTCTTATCTGCTGCCTCGGCATACACATGCCCTCAAGTCCAAAGGCAATATCCTCCTCCACCGTACTGCCAACAAATTGATTGTCCGGATTCTGAAACACCATCCCTACCTTACGGCGGATCGCGATCAGGTTATCCGGCACAAGCTCCAGGCCCGCTGTCTCTATAAGACCTTCATCAGGCGCCAACAGTCCGTTAAACAGTCTGGCTAGCGTAGATTTCCCACTCCCATTGCTCCCTACGACAGTCACCCACTGTCCTTGGTGTACCGTAAAGCTGACAGAGCGGATGTTGTTCGACTGCCCGTTATACGAAAAACTAACCTCCTTAAGGGTTAGCGCCGGGGCCTGATGCTGTTCTCCAGACACGCAATTGTCCGATTCATGCGGCTTAGGCCTGTTATATAATCCCGCTCTGTTCATAGCAGGTTCCTCCCTTCTGCCGTCCTAGCAACTGAAATCTATTTACGGTCTCCCATGCAACTTCTTAATCTGTAAAACCAGCAAACAATGACAGCTTGGAAAGCGACGGCACCAAATATCTTACGGCAATACCGATGAGGATACCGGTCACAATACCGGTCAGCAGAAGCGCCGGTAAATAATAAAAGATCGAAGAGGTTTTGAAAATAATCGAAGCAGCCGTCAGCTGACCGATATTGTGCGCTACCCCACCGGCGATGCTGATTCCGATCAGACTGAGTCTTTTTCCGCTAATTTTGAGCAGGCCATACATGACAACAAAACTGAACAGTGCGCCGAACAGACTGAACAAAAAGCTTGAAAAGGTTCCGAAGATCATCGCAGTCAGAATCGTCTTTAGAACGATTAACGTCATCGCGTCTCTTCCCCGCAAAAAATACAAGCAGGTTAGCACCATAATGTTAGCCAGCCCCAGCTTTGCGCCCGGTACTGACAGGTTCACCGGAATAAGGGATTCCACAATGCTTAGCACAACAGCAACCGCTGCAAAAATGGCAATAATGACCGTCTTTTTAAGCAGCATGGCAGATTCGTTAATTGACAACGGCGTCGACTTCATCCTGACTCTCTCCTCCCGAAGCACCCTCTACCTCAACCAATACTTTGTGAGGCAGGCAGACGATGCTCTGATTTTTCCTGTCAACGAACCCGAAGCTGAGGCACACTTCATCCGGGCAGTCCGCCTCAATCATTTCGATCCCGTAATCATACACCTTAAGAATATTCACTCCATGATCCGTCTTAATTTCAATAATCTGTTCTTCTTCCGTCAATTCCACAGTCTTAAACAATTGACCATCTACCGTAATGGTTGCCGTTAACGGATTATTGTGATTTTTTTCACTATCTTTTTCGTCCAGCCATCTTGGGACAAGAAATATTAGTGCTGCTGCCAGCACAACTGAGATCAGTACCAGGTCTCCGCGTTTCATAAGCATCTTCCTTATTTTTTGATTATATAAATCTTAGACGTCCTCATTATACCCACTCCCCACCTATCCTTCAATGAAGGAAACACCCAATCCGGCCGGTTTGAGAAAGATTTCACAAAATCATCACTAAATCCAAAATTTTATTCAAAAATTTAAGTAAATTATGAGAAGTCTCACATCCTCCCTCTGACGGGCTCTGCTATAATCCACTCGAAACCTGGTGGAAAAGAGGAATTCTAATGAACATAATTAAGCGCTCATCGCTGCTTCTGCTTCTGTCCGCCCTGCTCATCATCGGAGGCTGCAACTCCGGCACGACTCCGGCAGATCTCAATGAAAAGACGCCGGACTCCGGCCAGCAGACGGAAATAACCGATCCGGTCAAGAAATCTTACTATATTTTTGATACCATTGTGCAGGTTAAAGTGTATGACAGTCGGATCACCGACCGCCATTTTAATGAAATCGAAGAACTGCTTAAAACGATCGACACTCAAATGAGCCGTACGAATGACAAGAGTGAGCTGGCCAAGGTGAACGCTAATGCCGGGATCAAGCCTGTCCAAGTATCCGAACAAACCTTCAATGTTATTCAAAAAGCATATGAGTACTCTAAACAGACAGAAGGCCGTTTCAATCTGGCAATTGGCCCTCTCGTCACGCTGTGGAATATCGGAAATGAAGGCGCGCATGTTCCTGACCAGTCTAAAATTGATGAACTTATACCGCTTAGTCAATATAACCAGGTCGAACTGAACCCGGACACCCGTGAAGTATACTTGAAAGAAAAAGGCATGGAAATGGACCTTGGCGCTATCGCCAAGGGTTATTCGGCGGACGTCATCGCCAAATATTTGACCGACAACGGCTTCAAGAGCGCCATCATTGATCTGGGTGGTAACGTGCTTGCCCTGGGACAAAAGCCAGGCGGCCTCAAATGGACCATCGGTATTCAGGATCCTGACCTTTCCCGGGGGAATCCAATCGGCAACCTGAAGGTGGAGAACCAGACCATCGTCACATCTGGCGTATACGAGCGCTTTTTCGAACAAGACGGAAAAGTGTACCACCATATTCTGGACCCTGAGACCGGATATCCTATCGACAACAATCTGAGCAGCGCCACGATTCTGACAGACAAATCCATCGATGCGGACGCACTGTCCACCTCGATCTTCTCCATGGGATTAGAAAAGGGCCTCGAATTCGTAGAACAACTGGATCAGACAGAGGCCTTGTTTATAACCAAGGATAAAAAAGTATACATTACGTCTGGTATGGCTGAGGTTCTGCATATGACCAACGACAGCTACACGTTAATGAACGAATAGCGCAAAAGAAAGAGCAGGACATCTCTTCCTTACTGGAAAAGCTGCCCTGCTCTTCTATGTGCTGTTGTTTGTTCCCCACTAACTCAATCAGCACCGAGTCTACCAGCTGGTCTGCAGCCGCTTTAAGCCATTTCCTGCTGGGCCCTCATATATTTCACGAACAGATTTTGTTTCTTTCCAATTTTGTACTGCCCTATCTTTGCTAAAGTGTATAAAGTGTGATATAATCATAAATTGTTAGGCGAAGTTTAACCCCGTAAGTTCCTCACAAATTTATATTTTCTAACTCAGATGAAGTTGAGAATTCCTATTTTCTAACCCAAAAGTAAGAGTTTAAGGATGTTGGTTTTCTGATTCACACTGGAGCGGTCATCGGAGCCGCAAGGACGAAAGAGAGGCAGGGCTTTTGTTGTTTTGGAAGTAATGATCCCGAAATTGAACTTCAAACACAAGGAACCGACTGTACAGCCGATCAGGCCGTCAGGGGTTAAATTATATTGGCGCTTCAGCGCCCACAAAAGTACCCTGCAGACCATTCTGCAGGGTACGTCTATATCCACAAGATCTAGAAAAGTAATTAAATGTTACATCAGCCTTTAAAATACATATCATACCATTTATGTTGTCGATTACCTGCCTTTATGGCATAATGGAGGCATAGATTGGGCAGCCAAATGGAAGGCATTTCGTTTGTTTACAAACGAGATGCCTTCCTGTTTATCAATATAATTTTTACATTAAATGTAACCTTCTTCAATCGGCTGCTCCATTAAGGGAGGTTGAGGCGATCGGTATACATCTCTGTAGACGTTCTTTCACACAAGAATTCGGAAGCGGAGGATGTTTATATGAATATTCCAAAAACCAAGCAAGGGAAGAAGCCGAAAGATCGGGCAGGTATCTTCATATTTGCGATCTCCTGCATCTCGACCGCGATTCTCATATTCATTATCGTTGAGATTATCCTGAGGACCATGTTTGGAACACTGAAATGAACGTATTCGATACCAAGGAGGATCATTTATGAAATGGACCGGATTGTACCTCACAATAAATTTAGGTTGCAGCTCAATCTATAATGAGCCATAGCACGAGAAGAGGAGATATGACCATGAATTTGCATAAGATCAATATAAGAGAAACGCTTGTTTCCCAATTAACTTTTTTTGATGAACAGCTCACTCTATTTCTTGATCGGTACCTCCCTGCCACTGACGACGTTCGCATCGTACGGGAACGAAAAAATACCAAAGCGTTTATCGAACGCTATATGTTCAAGCTGGAGCAGTATCTGAAGAGTAACATCAACAGTGATGACATCCCGTGCCCCGACTTTGTATTTCTCGGGAGTACGGTAACCGTGCAATATAACGACAGCAATCACTGCGAATCCTATACACTGTGTCTGCCGGAGGATTCTGATCCGGATAAGAGCTGTATATCCATCGTCTCTCCGCTCGGCTCCCAGCTTCTTATGGCTGCCAAAGACAGCCAAATTACGATCGTGACTCCCGGGCAGATCACAAAAGTGACCGTTGTAGATATTAACTGCAATTAATTCCAAGAAACATGTCATCCTGTATTAGTGAACAAGTCACATCATGCCCAGCAGAGGTTACAGCAATATCCTGATCACAGGAATGTAACACATAGAATAACCTTCAGCACACTTAGAGGGGCTGTTCTTCGGTCTACCCACGACCAAGTTGACAGTCCCTTTTTTGTCTTTAAATCCCCTTTACTTTCCTTCAAATATGTATAATGAAAATTTTCTCCAATTGCTACTCTGAAAATACCAGTAAAATTGTGACAGACGCCTAGTCCCATGCATATGATGCCGAAGACGAACCACTTTTCGGAAGGAGCGTGCAGTCTTGAAAAAACGAGGGAAGCATACAGCGGGTAAAAATCCAACCCAGCGCTATGTGGTGGACCCTAATACAAGAGAAATCGATTGGGCAGGACGTAACGAAGCAAAAAACCGTGCAGCAGCAGATAGGGAGGCCCGGGTTCTTTCATCTGCAGCGGCAGCTGCTCTGGAAGAAGAAAGCATCGACGCCTTAGAATTCGAAGATCTGCTGCCTGAGGAAAGCACCGATGTACCGGAAGAGGAGGTAATGAAAGAAGATTTTGAAGAGGAAGAAAGCCCCCTCTCTCGAGACACCTTGGAATTATTCAATACCACCGACCACCGGGAGCAACTGCTGACTGAGAAACAAATGCCCGGCCTGAAGGGGCCTTTTATCTATACTGAAGATATCAGTGAAGGTGCAGTCACGGAGAGCCGTATCGCTTCCCGTGCCATCACCGCCTCCAAGCTGGCCACCGGAGCAGTCGGAAGTGATGCATTGCAGGATTACGCTATAACAGGTCTTCAAATTGCCGACGGCAGTATCACCTCCGCTAAACTTGGAGGTTCGGTAGTCACCAGTGACCATCTGGCCGATGGTTCCATCACTGACCGGAAGATTGTAGTTGGTACGATCAGTGGAGATAAAATCAAGGACGCCAGTCTAACCTCTCACAAGCTGGCCGATCATAGCATCACCTCGGATAAACTTGCGAACGGCGCGGTGCTCTCCCGCCATCTCAATGGTCTAAGCATTTCAGGCGGCCTCCTTGATGATGCTGCCGTCACCAGTAACAAGATTGCCTCAAGCGCTGTAGAAACACGGCATCTGGCCAACGAATCCGTACACACCTCCAAGCTGGCGGATCAATCTGTCTCCACATCCAAGCTCCGGGAAGGCGCAGTCAGCGCCAGTAAGATTGAGTCTGGCGCGGTTGATGGAACTCACATCCAGAATCATTCCATTACCAGTCTTCACTTGGCTGAAGGAGTTGTTACCCGAAATCACCTGGAGCATGAGGCGATCGGATCTGAGCAATTGGCTGAGAGCACGGTCAGTGGGAAGCATATTCAGAAAGGCGCTATTACTACTGACCACCTAGCGCTAGGCGCAATCGGGTCAGATCAAATCCGAACTGCCGCCGTTGGTAAGGACCAGATCGGGAGCCAAGAAATTCAATCTCGTCACGTGAGCGATTTCAGCATTACAAACACAAAGCTGGCAAATCAGTCAGTAGGCACCGCGAAACTGGTAGAACAATCTGTCACTGCTTCAAAAATCGCCGACCAAAGTATTTTATCCAGCAAAATCTCCGATGAAGCTGTCCACACCCGCCATTTGGGGAAAGCGTCCGTCGATTCAGAACAGCTTGCTACCAAAGCGGTGCGTTCCCAGCATATCGGTAATAGTGCTGTTCAAAGTGAGCATATTACCGAAGGCAGTCTGCAGCCCCATCACTTTAACGATAATGTTATCCATTCGGCTGCTATAGCGCCCCAAGCGATTACAGAGCGCCACTTGTCCGGTGGATCGGTTACATCTTCTCATCTTCAGACAGAAGCTGTGACGGAAGATAAACTTTCACTAGGCTGTGTAACAAGCAGCAAGCTGGCAGCCGGTTCTGTCAACGGAGAAATCATTGCGAAGGAAGGCGTCAATTCCTCGAACATTGCGAAAGGAGCAATACGGCAGGCTCATCTTGCAGCAGGAAGTGTCAGCTCTGTGTCTTTGCAGACCGGTGCGGTCGGTCAGGATCATCTTGCCATCGGCTCCGTTACAAGTAAGCATATCGCACCATCCTCGGTCATATCGGATGCCATTGCTAACGGCTCGATAACAGCAGAGAAACTTGCACTTGGTGCTATCACGGACTCTTTCATCGCTCCCGGAGCTGTATTCCCGCAGCATCTGTCGGATCATGCGGTAACCTCGCTCAAGCTTTCCCCGGAAAGCGTGTCGACTGATAAATTGACCGATCTGGCTGTCACTTCCGCCAAGCTAGCAGAAGGAAGCGTAAGCTCCTCCAAAATTAAAGAAAATGCAATTCAGGGCATTCATTTATCCGGTGAATCAATATCGGCTGATGCCCTGCAAAAGAATTCTGTTACAACTGACAAAATCGCTCCTCATTCCGTTTCCGCCCAGCATCTGGCACTCGAATCCATTCACGGCAAACATTTGACACAAGAATCCATCTACGGATATCATCTCAAAAAAAATATTATTACACTGGACCATCTGTCTGACGAAGTTCGTTCCGTTGAAATTTTTGCAGACGAAAGCATACCTGGTCACAAACTTCAGCCCGGGCTTATTGTGGAGACTCATCTCAGTCCTTCCGCTGTATCTGAGGCCGCCATCCAAGATAACGCGGTCAGCGGCGATAAAATACAGAACGCCTCGATATCCGGGCATCACTTACAATTTGACATCATTCAGCCAAATCATCTTAGCGATGAGGTTATTCACTCCCGCCACCTTGACAACGGAGTTATTGGAGAAAACCATATCGCTCCGGAATCGGTAGGCCAGAATCATCTGCAGGATGAGGTTATTACCTCCAGACACATCGTGGAAGGAGCCGTCGGCCCCACCCACATTCAATTGGAGGCTGTCAACCGCTCCCACATCGCGGAAGGTAGCATAGCCTCACATCATATTGATGATTCAGCTATAAAAGACCGTCATATTGCGGCCTCTTCCATCACGACTGGACATTTGCAAAGCCAATCCGTGTCCTACAATCACCTGCAGGAAGAGAGTGTAGGCTCCGATCATCTGCAGCTCGGTGTCGTACAGTCCCGCCATTTAGCAGAAGGAACGGTTCTCCCCCATCATTTACAGGAGCGGAGCATCGGTTCCAATCATATTGAAAAGGGCTCTATTACATCAGACCTCTTACAGAAAGGGAGTCTGACGGGTGACAAATTCGTAGCTCACAGCATACCGGGAAGCAAAATCACCGAAAGTTCCATCTCCGGCAAGCATCTTGTGGATGGCTCTATCGACTATCGTCATCTCACACCGGATGCATTAAATTCCCTTGCGGTACAGGATGGCAGCATTACGGGGAGCAAGATTGCTGAAAGTTCCATCGACTACCGTCACCTCACACCAGGGGCGCTTGACGCCCTTGCCGTACAGGATGACAGCATTACGGGCAACAAGATTGCCGAAAGTTCCATCGACTGCCGTCATCTCACGCCGGAGGCGCTATACTCCCTTGCGGTACAAGATGGCAGCATTACGGGCAACAAGATTGCCGAAAGTTCCATCGACTATCGTCATCTTACACCGGAGGCACTCAATTCCCTTGCCGTACAGGATGACAGCATTACGGGCAACAAGATTGCCGAAAGTTCCATCGACTGCCGTCATCTCACGCCGGAGGCACTCGATTCCCTTGCCGTACAAGATGGCAGCATTACAGGCAACAAGATTGCCGAAAGTTCCATCGACTGCCGTCATCTCACGCCTGAGGCGCTAGACTCCCTTGCCGTACAAGATGGCAGCATTACGGGTAACAAGATTGCCGAAAGTTCCATCGACTGCCGTCATCTCACGCCTGAGGCGCTAGACTCCCTTGCCGTACAAGATGGCAGCATTACGGGCAACAAGATTGCCGAAAGTTCCATTGACTGCCATCATCTCACGCCGGAGGCGCTTAATTCCCTTGCCGTACAAGATGACAGCATTACGGGGAGCAAGATTGCTGAAAGTTCCATCGACTACCGTCACCTCACACCAGGGGCGATAGAGTCCCTTGCCGTACAGGATGACAGCATTACGGGGAGCAAGATTGCTGAAAGTTCCATCGACTACCGTCATCTCACGCCAGGGGCGATAGAGTCCCTTGCCGTACAGGATGATAGCATTACGGGGAACAAGATTGCCGAAAGTTCCATCGACTACCGCCATCTCACGCCAGGAGCGTTAGAGTCCCTTGCCGTACAGGATGACAGCATTACAGGGAACAAGATTGCCGAAAGTTCCATCGACTACCGTCATCTCACGCCAGGAGCGTTAGAGTCCCTTGCCGTACAGGATGACAGCATTACGGGCAACAAGATTGCCGAAAGTTCCATCGACTACCGTCACCTCACGCCAGGCGCGTTAGAGTCCCTTGCCGTACAGGATGACAGCATTACGGGCAACAAAATTGCCGAAAGCTCCATCGACTACCGTCACCTTACGCCAGGCGCGTTAGAGTCCCTTGCCGTACAGGATGACAGCATTACGGGCAACAAGATTGCCGAAAGTTCCATCGACTACCGTCATCTCACGCCAGGCGCGTTAGAGTCCCTTGCCGTACAGGATGACAGCATTACGGGCAACAAGATTGCCGAAAGTTCCATCGACTACCGCCATCTCACGCCAGGCGCGTTAGAGTTCCTTGCCGTACAAGATGGCAGCATTACTGGGGCTAAAATCGCGGACGGAACGATTACCAGCCAGCATCTTGCCGATGAAGCCATAACAGAGGATCATCTTGCACCGGCCTCCGTATCTCCACAGCATATGTCCTTCACACCGATCCGGAGCACCGATGCTCAACCAGCAGTCCAGCAGTACGGTCTGACCGCGTTTGCACTTCCGGCGGAAGAACACACGACCGAAGTGATCGTCAATTTTGAAGAGCCGTTTGCATCTGTTAATTACGTCATCGTTGCCATGAGCAATCATCCTGGCTTTCAAGTATCACTTAAACTTCAAAGAAGCGACGTCACCGTCCTGGAAGTCACACGCCAACCAAACTGCAATTCAAGCTACGGATTTCTATCCTGGATTGCTATCGGTCCATCCCAATAATCCATTCTTAAGCGGTACTCTATCCAGAGTACCGCTTGTCATCATTTTCAGTGCTTTAATCCCAGTATTTCCCTATAATATGTTACAAGCATTTGTTGTAGGGAATGGGATGGCAAATGCAAATTAATCGGAACAGCTACCCTCGATGACGTCACGGTTCTATAGTTGAAGGATCTGATGGCCTTCGTGGAGCATGTCGTTAACGGTAGTATTATAGGAGGTATTCAAATGACTCATTTTTATACCGTTTGGGGTCAGTCGAGAGTCAAGCTGACGTGGCATAGGAGCGACGACCTCCCTCCCCTTCATCTGATCACAAGTGTGCATGGTTTCTGCTATCTGGACAGCCGCTTGCTTCTCGTGGACCTGCGCGACCGCGGCTGGGACTTTCCCGGGGGACACATTGAACCGGAGGAAATGCCTGAGTCCTGTTTTAAGCGGGAAGCGCTAGAAGAGGGTTATATTGAAGGTAATTGTAAGCTGCTAGGCAATATCTCCGTCGACCACAGTGAATGCCCTAACTGGACTGAGAACAGCGGCTATCCCAAAATAGGCTATCAGGTGTTTTACCGGATGGACATCACCCAACTCCATCCTTTCGAGGCCGAATTCGAGTCGGCCCGCCGGATTTTTATCGATCCTGCTGAGACGCAGCATTATTATAAGGGCTGGAATCCGGTACACAAGCACATTCTAGAGGACTCGCTCAAATTGAAGCCATAAGGAATTAACAGCTATTTGTAAGCTTAGCAGCATATGCTGGCTTTTTGTTTTGAATTTATGAATTCTATTTAATGACGGGTTTACTTGAGCGGAATCATGAACTACTATTAGTTCGAGGTGGTATCTATGATATTAGTAAGCTCCTGTCTGGCAGGAATGGAAGTAAGATATAACGGTACGCATAGCTTAAATCAAACGATCCGCGAGCTGATCGAGCAAAACAAAGCGGTCAGCGTATGTCCCGAACTGCTCGGCGGGTTTTTTACACCCAGAGAACCTGCCGAGATTATTGGCGGTGATGGGGATGACGTGTTAGACGGCAAAGCCAAAGTGATCGAGAAATCAGGCCGGGACGTGACGGATATGTACATTAAAGGTGCATATGCCGCTCTAAAAAAAGCCCAAGACATCCATGCAACAACCGTTGTCCTCAAAGAATACAGTCCCTCGTGCGGCAGCGCCATGATTTATAACGGCCGTTTTAAGAACGAAAAAATGACTGGAAACGGCGTTACCACTGCGCTACTGATCCGGCACGGCATACGCGTGATATCCGAAGAGCAGTTGGCGGAACTTGTCGTTTCATAGATCGGAGTTTTATTTATTTTTTAACAAGCCTTGATAATTTGGCGGAAAATCTTTCTTATCTGGATCTTTTAAGTGTTTAAAATGTACGAGTTTCACATTGTCAGGTATTGTAGGGGATATTTCGAAAATAAAACGATCCTTTCCTACAGGTATATGCGGACCTACCGTAGGATTAGCTTCAAGAATAATCAAGAAGTGAAAACCCCTAAACCCGTTTAATCGCTCTACATGTTTGATATCAATAAAATAAGGATACTGTTCCGGTGAGACGGTCAGCATGTTTGAATAAACCTCATCAAGTTTTTGCTTTATATGCGGTAACAGAAAAAGCATTAGCATATCTTGATATTGCAGCTCTCTGGATTCTTGAGGACTCTTCACTTCTGCAAAACAAGACCTCTCCCACCCCATAAACAGTGTTAGGATCAAAAAAAGAACAATCCATCCTTTTCTCAATGTTCTCCTCCTTTGGACAAACGCAGTTGAATATAAATATTCCAAAATAACAATTTTTCATACATTTCTCGTCCTTCTTCAAAACTACAAACACGCGGAGCCCGAAGTCGGTATCCGCGTGTTTGTATTTATGTTATTAAACATCAGATTAATCCAGAAAAAAAGTGCCCCCAAAGCTATACTCTGGAAGCACCTTTTCTGTAAACTCCAATTAACCCTAAACAAGTTCTGTACCACCACGATCGATCCGTCTGTTGGTTAAACCAATCCACTTTACAACACAATCTCAATTGTAGTGCCATGACCAGGCTGACTATCCGCTGTAATCATGCCGTCATGCGCGATAATAATGTCATGTGCGATCGCCATGCCTAGACCGGAGCCTTTATGCCGTTCCCCAGTATTTGTACCCCGATAGTAACGGTCGAAGATCCGTTCCAGTTCCTCTTCCGGAATGCCCTTGCCATTATCGGCCACAGTAATACGGACGCGTCCTTTGTACTCCTGCTCGATACTTACTTGAATAACCACACTCTCATCGTTATGAACAATCGCATTGTCGATCAGATTGCCGATCACCCGCTGCATTAAGATTTTGTCAACGTCTTTGACCAACCGTTCGGCACTGCACTGAAACTCAATCGTCCGCCCCGCATGCCTTGGATCGTTAAGACGGTCGATAACGACATCCCGCACAACCGAGACGAGATTAACAGGCTCCCGCCGGACGGTAAGCTGTTTATTCTTGAGTCGGGTCGACAGATTGAGATCCTCGATCACTTCCTCCAGATAGAGCGCCTTCTGTTCAATAATCGCAGCATACTCTTGCATCTCCTCCACAGAGAGGCGATATTCTACTTCCTTCATCAATTCCGCATACCCCTGAATGGAAGCGAGCGGCGTCTTAATATCATGAGAAATGTTGCCGATCCATTCTTCCTTCATTTTATCCATTTTCCGCTGCTTGTGCTCATTCGCACGCAACTCCTTGGATAGGTTGTGGACATGCTGAAACATTTCTTTATAGATACCTTTGGGCCGATTATGCAGATCGTATTGTTTGTTGGCCAAACTTTTGATCCCGTCCATAAGCGCATGCAGCGGCTCCGTAAGCCGCTTGCTGAATAAATAGGCAATGAACAGTGCAATGAGCGCATCAATCCCAATAAGTAGCAGGCTCCCTATTTTAAGAAACTGCCCTACTTCCCGGTAATCTAAAAGCAGCACACTCCGTTGTAAATACCGATTTTCAAAGCCAATAAAATAGCTGTAAGCGGTCTGCCCCGCCTGCTTTTCACCGATAAACATCGTTGTATCGCCGTCAATCTCTCGATACTTGTACATCTGAACGATGTCAAACGGAGTGTATTTCATTTTGACGCCTTGCGGCACATGATAACCATACCGCTGATTGCCATCCTCATCTAAAATCTGAATCCAGGCTTGCGCGTGATCAAGTATTTCCTTGCCTTCGGCGGTCACATTGACCTCCTGTTGATCAGTGAAGACGATATGTTCGTGGAATGCTCTGGTGATCTCTTCTGCAGATGTCTCCTGCTTATTGAAGATAGGCCCGAACCAGGATGACTGGCCGATAAGCAGCATCGCTATGAGCAGCAAATTCATGGACACCACCATCACAACGATCAGCACAACTGATGTTAAAAATCTGCCAGTCAATCTCCATTTCATCAGCTATTCATCCTTTATGACCAGCTTGTACCCCAATCCCTTCACTGTGACCAGATAGACTGGATTGGATGGATTATCCTCGATTTTTTCGCGCAAACGGCGAATATGAACCATCACCGTATTATCGTAGCCGATGAAATCCTCACCCCATACATGCAAGCATAATTTTTCTTTGCTGATAATCTGGTTGGGATGGCGGAGCATGTGGGTGAACAACCCCAGTTCCTTTGGTTTTAGCTCAATCGAGTTTCCATTCTTGCGCAACTCCATCTTCTGTTCATCGTAGAGAAACGGCCCCGCCTGAATGACGGGGTCCGGCTTTACTTGAACCTGTTGGTAATCTGCCCGGCGAAAATGGGCTTTAATGCGATAAGCCACTTCTTTCGGGCTGAACGGCTTCGTGATATAATCATCGCCACCTATGGCGAGACCGAGCAATTTATCGATTTCTTCCGTCTTGGCGGACAGAAACAAGACTGGAACTTGCGAGACACTTCGAATCTGCTTACAGAGCTCATAGCCTTCCCCGTCCGGCAGCATAATGTCGAGCAATACCAGATCCGGCTGCTTCTCCTGAAATTGCCGCCAACCATCTGCCACTGTCACAGCGGTATAGACATGCTCAATGCCTTCCTTACCAAGCACCGTCTTGAGCAAACGCAACAAATCCTCTTCATCGTCGACAATTAGCACTTTTCTCAATAGCGCCATGATGTATCCTCCCCGAAGCTTTTGGTGAGCTTTTGAATATCATTTTATCATTTTACCATAAGCTTGCCTTGGTGAAGATATGGCGCTCACGACCATGCTTACTGTAGGCTATTCAAACAATTCCGAGATCGCATTATCATTTTTCTTCTCTATCGCCAGCTTGCCGGTCTGATCCATGAGGTAAAACTGATAGAATGCGCTGCTGAAACTCATTGACTTAGATATCATTGCATTATAATGCTCCACGCTCGGAGTGCTTAATTGATCTCCTGTCCAGAAAAAATGTAATATCAAACGTTTCTGATTGTGCGGATGCTTGATAATATACGCCCCAGCTGTATTTGGTTTACTCATTGTGGCCTTCCATTTAAAGCCGATATCATCCGCACGCTTAATAATCCCGGGCTTTAACGCTTGAACGAGCGGATTCGTTGCGGCAGAGCCAATTACAATGACATTGCTGTTTGCGAGTTCGGTCTTCAGCTTCTTTTTGATCACTTGTCGTTCTGAGAGAACCGTAGGCTGTTGAATGCCGAAAATGTCGAACGTCGTCTGTAATGATTTCAGTATCGCTCGCTGCTGCGCCTTCGCTTTCTTGCTCGTCGATTCACTCAGCACCACCGTCAACGGCTCGCCTTGCAGCGTTTTATCCATGATCCGGCTTATCGTCTCAAATGGCAAATCCGGATTCTGAGCTAGTATGCTGTGATATGTAGATTTCATCACCTCATGCATGTACGCTGCCCTCTCAGCATCCGTTATCTGATATTCGGGCTTCAGCTCGAAATTAGGCTGCCGCAACGCCTGTTCCATCTCGCTTTGCGCCTCTTTGCCTAAAGTCTCGCCAATCGTCTCAAGCAAACCGTCAATGGTCGCATTTTGATAGATGAATCGGTTGAAATAGGCCTTCATGAACAGGTCAAATTTCTCTTCACCAACGGTACGATACAATTGGTATATAGCTTGACGCCCTTTGTCGTAGTAGACCGGGTGCGACAGATCGCCAACCTCCGTATTGGATGAGCTGATTGCCTTATCGAATGAAATATCGTCAAGCTGAATGGACTTAAACCCATTCAAAACGTCCCCTTGTTTCTCCGAAAAATATACTGCAGAGAAGTCCGCAAAACCTTCATCCAGGAATGACTCGGTCTCCGAGTTATTGCCGATCAAGGAATGGAACCATTGATGCGCAATTTCATGTACGAACGCAGTATGACCTTTTACATCAGGATTTCCTTCGATCATCCCCATCTGAATTAGGCGCGAGAATTCAACTGCTACACCTTCTACATATGACTCCACAATTCGGAATTCGGGATATGGATATTCGCCATACTTATCGTTGAAAAATTGAATCGCCTTAAAGGCCTGATCAATGTAAGCCTCGATAACCTTTTCTTTTCCTGGCCCATTGTCAAAGTAGTAATACTCCACTGTCAGTCCGTTACGTGTATCCCGCTCCACCTTATAATCAGGACTCGCGAAAAAGACAAACTCACGCGTACGGTTAGCTGTCGTTACTACCGTCTTACGGCCAGCTTCGGCATCTTGTACGGTAATCATACCCGGCATGGATACCTGGTATGAAGCGGGTACATTCAGTTGAACCTCGTAATCGGAAATCATGTAATAATCAGATTCGAATGAAGTGCTGTACGGTGTTCGATCCCATTGATGCTTACTGTCGTCATAGACGGATATCACAGGGAACCAGTGCGCCCCATTAATTATATTTTTGTAATGCGACAGTCGCTGCGAACCGTAGGGAATTTCAACCTTGAAATCCACTTGAACGGTTACCATTTCGCCGGGTTTCAGCTCACGATCAAGCTTCACTGTCAACGCTTGTTGTTTGTTCTCATACACAAGCTGCTTTCCTGTCTCTTTTACTTGCATAATATCGATGCCGCCCAGAAAATCAGCCGCCTGCTTATCCGGGTTGTCCTTGCGAATCTTGGCATTCGCCGAAGCAAACATCTGAGCTTGTGTAGACTCCGATCGATTCGCATCAGCGAATGTATGGAAGACCAACTCGTGCAAGCTGTCCTTCGATGTATTTTTGTAAATGACCGTCTCACTGCCGTGCAAGGTCATCGTCTTCTCATCCAATCGGGCATCAATTTGATATCGAATCGGACTGCTGGTGGTTGCTTGTTCTTTTGCCTGATGGACAGACGATGCAGGTGCATTTACGGGTGCCGCCTGAACAATACCTGTACCGACGATCGGGCTAGCCATTACTGAGACAACAAGCGAACAGGCTACGATTCGAGTTGAAATGCGTTTTCGTTGCAAATGATTCATATGAGCTTCTCTCCTTTATGCTGATTCTTGCATTATACACCCCCAACCTTTCATCATCTTGCTGTTAACCTTACATAATCCTTAATTTAGCATTTGTTCCCAAGAAATCTGTGAGGAACTTCGCATGAACACAAAAAAAGAGACCCTGAAGGCACATGCCTGCAGGGTCTCTTCAGCTTTGCGGATGCTAGGTCTTATTAGATGAAACCACAATGACATGAAACAATAACCAGCAAGATGAACAATACCAGAATAAATCCTATTCCGTGGCCAAATCCACCCACTACATCACCCATGAATGACTCCTCCTTTGTTTTAAACTACACTTTATCTTATGATGAATTCATGGAACGGTCAGGGCGTTTAGGCAACAATTGCTTGCTTCGCTTATCAGCACCATCTCCCCTATCCTTTTTTTATTTATCGCCAACCCCTTTTATAGTCTGTTTAACGACCTGATGCCCGAATACAGCAAATGCGCCAGTCAGTATGCCTTGTATAATTGCTTCCATGCTCCATCCAATCAGGCCCACAGCAAAAATGACAGCAAACACAACAACAATGTACACAATGCTCCAATCCGGTACCTTTGGTGTTTTCTTTAAAATGTAGCCAATTACCCAGCAAGCCGCGACAACAAGAAACAACCTCGGGTCGATCAATTCAATAATCAGGTTCCATTCCATTTTGTACACGTCCTCTCTAATAAAAATCACAATGCGTCAAGAGATGGATATCTCTGTTGTCCTGCAAAAAAGCACTCCTGATGACGCTTCAGATTTTGAAAATCTTAATATTGGGCTTGTTTATTAGCATATTATCCCGAACCTCGGAAAAGCACCTTTGCAGAAATTAAAACCCAAACATCTTCATGAATTTAATGTAGTTATAGTAGAGCTTAGACGATGCTTATTCACGAAAACTGCACTACTTTAATTACACCCCCTCTGGTATAATTCACCTAGGCAAGTTCTTTCGAGAGAGACTAGAGTAATAGACAGTTGACATAGTGTTACAAATTTTGGCAAGTGCTGTCGATACTAGGCCACTCGATGCAAAAGAGCGTTTATCAAGAACTAACACAACAAGGGGATAAACCCGTTAGCAAATACCCCAGCCGATGGGGATTCAGAAAAGAGAATCAGGCATGAAAGGTTTAAGGAAGTTTTCAGTACTACTATTATCATTAACTGTTGTTTTGACTGCGTGTGGCTCTGGAAAAAAAGAAACCACGAACGCGCCAGCATCGTTTAACAATGAGTCAACAACCAAAGAAAGTGCTGCACCAGCAAGTACTTCAACTGAAACAGAGAAAGAAAAAGAAAAAGTCAAAGTAGAAACAACATCATATAAGGGTGATGGTTTTTCATTTTCGTATCCCTCAACGTGGGAAGATGCTCAGCTCAACATGCCATTAGTAGTGGCAGCATTTGTTGATTCTAACCCGAAGCATGGATTTGGAGACAATCTTAATGTAACGCTTGAAGATGCTTCTGTACCAGCGAAAGAAGCAGCTGATCTGACAGTATCCCAACTATCCAGTGGTGCTGGTGGGGAAGGTATTAAAGATTATAAAAAGATAGATTACAAGGATCATTCTGTTTCCGGTAACAAAACTGCCGGTGTCCTAAAAGCCCAGTATAATCAACCACAGTCAGGAGCCACAGTTATTTTGACGCAATACTTTGTGTCGACTGGAACGAAACTTTATACAGCATCCATTACCTTCTCAGAAGGATCTTATAAAAACGGTGGAGAAGAAATGGTCCAACAGATCATTGATTCCTTCCAAGTAACTGAAACTGTGGCAACCAGTACGAGTACAGATTCAAATACTGAAAAAGCTACAGCGAATACGAATGCAGCTGATATGATGTCTTTGCTTGTTCCTAATCTAATTGAAGACGGAGTTATTAACGAAAAAACATATAATTACATTGTTAACAACCACGAACTGTTCCCTGCAGTCACCGCCAAATCGAAAAAGGCCGCAAGTGCTGAAGTAGATAAAGCCATAACCTCACGCCACCTGTTCAAAAATATCAATCCTTATTTGGACAAAATGGTGGAAGTAAGTGGATACGTTGTTGAGGTTATAGAAGAGCAAATCGATGAAAACACCACCATCGCTGAGGTTCACATCATGGATGAATACGAAAATTCCATAGTTGGTATTTATCTTAACTCAACGGGTGACATCCTGGATGAGGACTACGTTACGATGCGGGGTGTGCCAACAATTCAATACTCGTTTGATAATGTAGGCGGTGGGACAACAATCGCTGTTCTTTTAACAGTATCAACTCTTAAAAAAGTTCAATAAGTCACGTTTTATAAACAACTCTAAAAGAAAAAGCCCTTTCTGGGCTTTTTCTTTTTTAACAAAAAACGAATGAGTATTCACGCTACTTGCGGTTGCATCTGTCAGTTGCTGAAATGACTTACGAACTGCTTGATCCGTTCGTTTAATGGTCCGGGGGCTTTTGTCGGAATCCGATGATCGACTTTTTTAATGAAAACCAGCTCACTCTTCGGTAATCGTTGATGTAACATTTTGGCGTAAGGATGGAAGTGCTTGTCTTTTTCACCGTAAACGAGCAGGACGGGAAGATGTATTTCCTGGAGTTGCGATGAACAGTTATACTTCAAGCTGTATCGATAATACTGTTCCGCATTTTTCGCATCTCCTTGTTTCGCATCATTGAATAACTTACGGAACAAAGAAATATTTTTAGCTTGATTCCAGGCAATAGAAAACGCAATCGTGCCGACTGCTCCGATTTTGGATAAAACAGCACCCAAAGATATTTTGTTTCTTAGACGTTTTCCTTTTACTTCCGACATTCCGCCGATGACAATACCTCCCCATGCCCGGTCGGGATGAGTCAAGAGAAACTCAAGCACAACCGAACCCCCAGTAGAATATCCGCACAAAAATATTTTTTCGATGCCTAACTGGTCTATCAACTGTTTGATATCTTCAACGATTAAAGGATAAGTAACCGCTTGTTTGGAAGGCTGACTCTTGCCGTGTCCTCTGATGTCAAAAGCAATGGTTCGAAAATGTTGCGACAGCCCTTCGATTTGGTATATGAAATTTAAGCTTGTTAGTACCGGTGGATGAATAAAGAGGATAGCGGTTCCTTTTCCGCGATCAATATAATGCATCGAGTATCCGTTTATGTTGGTGGAAGTCATTTTATCGTCACACTCCATGTTAAATCATTCATGTGTTGGTTTTCTGCACGATTATGATATAGAGTGTCCAGATTGAGGAAAAGTACTCCATCAAATAAAATGGTAAAGGAGTGGATACCCATAGAGGGGAGTTAGATGATTCAGTGTTTGATGGAAGGGCTTCACAATAAAGCTATCGCCTCTTTACTCCACATCTATAGGATGCTTGATCTTATCTTTATAAAAATCAATGTATAGCTGTCCATCACTTCCTTTGACTGCATAAAATACATCCTGTTCTCTTTTCCCACGTAATTTCAGCTGAGTTGTCAACCATTCTTGAGAAATATGATTAGCATCAAAATTGCCATGTAATACCTGTCCATCCATAATAAGCTCGATCGGGAACTGTTGAACACCACTCATCCCTTTCTTCAAATCTTTCAGGATAGTACTTTTGTATTCTCTTTTTTTCATAACGGATATTTTACCATTGATTTCAAGGATCACATACTCGACCTCGTTTAAGTCAAAAACATCCTTTTGTCTGAGCAATTGGTTTAACGAATCCATGGTTAGATTGTTCTTTTTAAGATTATCCTCAAGAATTTTCCCACCTTCAATAAGAACTGTTGGTGTACCTTCTACCCACATGCGAAATTTTCTGCTTTTTAGTACAGTCTTAGTTAATATAAATGATGTACCTGTAAAAACAACAAGCGAAATGATAAGGTAGACTACCTTCATTTTGTCATTAAACGCCAGATTAGCAGCAATAGCCCCCATGATGATAGCTGTAACAAATTCATGGAAGTTCATATTGGAAATTGTTTGTTTTCCTAAGATCCGTGTAATCAAAAGTAGTGTAACAAAAGCAGAAAAACTACGTAGCAAGATTATCAGATGCTCGCTCAAAGTCTTCACTCCAAACAACTAAATTGTTCATTTGAAATTTCACTTTCATAGTATGGTCCACACTGATTTATTTAGTCAGATAATTGCCTATGGAGCACTTTTAATTAAACTTACGTTCGAGATCAGGAAGCATTGCGGCCACCTCCGATCGGTTTCATTGCCAGTATATTCTCTGAAAGGAACACCCGCGGCGCATCGGAAGACAAACAGATCGCCCTGATATGTCCACTTATATTTCTCACAGAAACGGCCGCCGTCTTTAAAGGACGGCAAAGCCGTTTCTCCTTGTTGGGTGGAGAGCGTTTATAGGCGAATTAGGCTCAGGAGATTAGTGAAGTAAAAACAATTGTTGCCTAAACGCCCTGACCGTTCCATTTAATCATCATAAGATAAGGTGTAGTTCAAAACAAAGGAGGAATCATCCATGAGTGGAGTAGTGGGAGGATTCGGTGGATTTGGCCATGGAATAGGAACTATTCTGGTATTGTTCATCTTGCTGGTTATTATCTCATGTACTTGTGGTTTCATCTAATAAGACCTAGCATCCACAAAGCTGAAAAGAGACCCTGCCAGCATATAAGCTGGTAGGGTCTTCGTATTCTTTGCTTTCCCCTATACATGACCGTTTATAACAACTTCAATCACTTCGACTCGTTTCAACTTGGCTGCGTCTGCAGCCACATCGATAAACAAGTTTTCCGTCAGGACTGCCTTGATCGTTTATTAGCGGATTAGGCTCATTTGTTACCTAAATGCCCTTACCATCTAATTTAATTATCATAAGATAAGGTGTAGTTTAAAACAAAGGAGGAATCATTCATGGGTGATGTAGTGGGAGGATTCGGATTTGGCCACGGAATAGGAACTATTCTGGTATTGTTCATCTTGCTGGTTATTATCTCATGTACTTGTGGTTTCATCTAATAAGACCTAGCATCCACAAAGCTGAAAAGAGACCCTGCCAGCATATAAGCTGGTAGGGTCTTCGTATTCTTTGCTTTCCCCTACACATGACCGTTTATAACAACTTCAATCACTTCGACTCGTTTCAGCTTGGCTGCGTCTGAAGCCACATCGATAAACAAGTTTTCCGTCAGGACTGCCTTGATCGTTTATTAGCGGATTAGGCTCATTTGTTACCTAAATGCCCTTACCATCTAATTTAATTATCATAAGATAAGGTGTAGTTTAAAACAAAGGGGGAATCATTCATGGGTGATGTAGTGGGTGGATTTGGCCACGGAATAGGATTTATTCTGGTATTGTTCATCTTGCTGGTTATTATCTCATGCACTTGTGGTTTCATCTAATAAGACCTAGCATCCACAAAGCTGAAGAGAGACCCTGCCAGCATATAAGCTGGTAGGGTCTTCTACGATCTTAGACAAACTCACGCCACCCTGCTACTCAAAGCCGGTATATACCCCAAAATTGTTCAAGAGCGCCTTGGACACAGCTCCATCAATGTTACCCTGGATACTTATTCACATGTTCTCCCCAACCTTCAAGAAGCAGTCTTAAAAAACATCGGGGATTCCATCACAGGAGATCAAATTGAGACCGAAAATCCCACTTTACTCGAATAAAGGGTAGAAAAATGGTAGAAGAAACGAAAAGACGCGGTGTTCTCAAATCAGAGAACCCACGTCATATAAGGCTTTTTCAGATGCTGGTGAAGGGAATTGAACCCCCGGCCTACGCATTACGAGTGCGTTGCTCTACCCCTGAGCTACACCAGCGAATGGGACGATATAAATAAAACGACAAAAAATATTATAACTCTTTGACATGAAAATGCAACCCTTTTTATATGAAAAAAGGGCAGGCTAATCCTCGTTACCTGCCCAGCTTTTCCTGCACAGATTGCAGCTTTTGCTTGCTCGAAGAGACTTGGTCCCGGCGGTCGTCTATTTTGACGGATGTGGATACCCGCTGTGCTCCAGATAGGAAAGGCGCTTCATGCAGAGCAGCAATGGCACCCCATACAGAGCTAAGCTCTCCTTCAATAATCGTGCTCATCGAGGTCAGTTCGTATGAGATCCCCTCCTGCTTCTCCAGCACCCGCTGCATCTCCGCAACATACATACTCAGGCTGGTTGTGGCCGTTCCGATCGGAATGACGGTAACTTCCGCAATTGCCATCTTATTTCACCCTCCTCAAACCTTCGAATTATTAATATTGTATCAGCCAACAGCAGCATTTCAAAATTTTACCCCCCTATAGTCCCATTCAAATATCTGCCGTAAAAGCAATAACTCATAAAGCGTGTATCGCCGTATAAAAGGTCGTAATTCGTCAATATGTGCGAAATCTCACTCTCTTTTGGCGGTTTGCGAATTGGCGGATTTTCCGGTCATTTGCTATAATTCAACTTGCGTCAAATTTTAAGATAACAGTTTACAAACACAATATATTGGGTTAAATTTAATAACATCAACCAAATATAGTGTGTACAGGTGTCTGACGCCCAATATAGCTGTCAGACTTAATAGGGAAGCATGGTGCAAATCCATCACGGTCCCGCCACTGTATAGGGCTTCAGAGCGCTTTTTTGCGATTCTGATATGAATTCGGCTTTATGCCACTGAAGGATTAGCTCGTTATGCCTTTGGGAAGGTGCCGAACTCTATACCCCAAGTCAGGAGACCTGCCTGTATACAGCACGACACCTTATCCTACGGGAAATTAGGAAAGTGTTCACTCTTTTGCGTCTGTACATAACAGCAAGCCCTAAAAATAGCGGCTTAAGCTACTATGCACATATTTATTCACAGCGCACACGAACATTTTCAACCTCCCCAAGGTTTGGAAAATGTTTTTTTAATGTTCTTTTTCCCATTTTTCCCGAGAAAGCGAGGAATTACCTATGCCCCAACTCGTAATTAAACCGAACAACCGTCAACTTGCTTTTGATGAAAATCGTCTCTCTGTCTATGCCGACCGAATTTTGAACGAACTGGATATGCTGAACAAGGAACAATTGCTTCGCGGTGTTCATTCCAAACTTCGCGGCGATAAAGTGACCGGCGATGAGATTAGCAGCGCATTCACAATGTCGGCTCTTGAGCTTGTTACCAAAGAGGAACCGAACTGGAAGTTCGCGGCAGCACGTTCGCTTTTAACCTCCCTATATAAAAAAGCGGCCAATCACCGCCGTTACAAAGCTTATCCGGAAGAGCCTTACGGCGCCTTCTTCCCTCTCATTACAGAGCTAGTACAAAAAGGAATTTACCGTGAAGAGCTTCTGGAATGCTACACCAAAGCACAGATTGAAGAGCTCGGAGAAACAATTGATTATACCCGCGACCTGTTGTTCGATTACATCGGACTATTGACGCTGGCAGAACGTTATCTGGCTACCGACTTTGACGGACGTGTGATGGAGCTTCCACAGGAACGTTACATGGTCATCGCGATGTACCTCATGCACAAAGAACCAGCTGAGAAACGTATGGAGCTTGTAAAAGAAGCCTATTGGGCGATGAGCAACATCTACATGACGGCTGCAACGCCGACGATGTCCAATGCAGGTAAAAAGGTAGCCGGCCAGCTGTCCAGCTGTTTTATCGACACGGTAGATGACTCCCTCGAAGGGATTTTCGACTCCAACACCGACGTAGCACGTCTCAGCAAAATGGGCGGCGGTATCGGCGTTTACCTCGGCAAAGTTCGTGCCCGCGGCTCCGATATCCGTGGACACAAGAACACCAGCTCCGGCGTTATCCCTTGGATTCGCCAGCTAAACAACACAGCGGTCAGCGTAGATCAGCTCGGAACTCGTAAAGGCGCCATCGCCGTTTACCTGGATGTTTTCCATAAAGACATTCTCGCCTTCCTGGACCTGAAGCTAAACAACGGTGACGAGCGTATGAGAGCACATGACGTGTTCCACGGCGTATGCTTGCCTGACCTGTTCATGGAGGCTGTGGAAGCACGCGATGAGTGGAACCTCTTCTGTCCTCATGAAGTGAAGAAAGTGATGGGCTGGAAAGACGAGAACGGCCGCCCACTCGGTCTGGAAGACTTCTACGATGAGAAGCTCGGTCAAGGAATGTTCCGTGAAAAATATGCAGAAGCGGTAGCACACCCGCTGCTCTCCCGCATTACAGTTCAAGCGATCGACATCATGAAACGTGTCATGAAATCGCAGCTGGAAACCGGCACACCTTACATGTTCTACCGTGACACCGTAAACCGTGCCAACCCGAACTCTGCACACGGTATGGTCTACTCTTCCAATCTATGTACTGAAATTATGCAAAACCAATCGGCTACAGTCATTGAGCAGGAAGAGCTCGTAACCAAAGATGGACAGACCCGCATTGTCATCTCCAAAGTTCCTGGCGACTTTGTTGTCTGCAACTTGAATTCCATTCATCTGGCACGTGCTGTACCAGCCGGTGTGCTGGAGCGTCTCGTACCGATCCAGGTACGTATGCTGGATAACGTTATCGACATCAACAACATTGAAGTGCTGCAAGCACAATATACGAACAGCCAATACCGTGCCGTCGGTCTCGGAACCTTCGGTCTGCATCACCTGCTGGCCCTAGAAGGCATCCGCTGGGAATCCGATGAGGCGGTTGCATATAATGACAACCTGTATGAAAAGATTAACTACATGCTCGTCAAATCCAGCATGGAGCTGGCCAAGGAAAAAGGGCATTATCCGAAGTTCAAAGGCTCCGACTGGGAGAGCGGCGAGTACTTTACGCATCGCGGTTATACCGACGGCGAGCATGAAGGCAAGTATGTAACGACCGAGCAGTGGCGCGAGCTGCAGCAGGAAGTACAGCAAAACGGTGTTCGCAACGCATGGCTCTTTGCCATCGCGCCGAACGGCTCCACTTCGATTATTGCCGGCTCGACTGCCAGTATTGATCCGTTGTATGAGCTTCTCTCTTATGAAGAGAAAACAACGTATAAAATCGCCAACCCGGCTCCGGATCTGTCCGAGAAGACGATCTGGTACTACAAAACGGCCTTCCTGATCGATCAGAACTGGTCGATCAAAATGGCTGCTGCCCGTCAGCGTCACGTGGATCAGGCACAAAGCTTCAACCTGTATGTCCGTCCGGACATCCGGGCTTCGGAATTCCTGGATCTGCATCTTCACGCTTGGAAAGCCGGCTTGAAGTCGACCTACTATGTGCGTAGCCGTGCGTTAACTATTGAAGAATGTGAATCGTGTGCCAGCTAAGTTTTCGAACCCTCCCAAACCCTCCCTTCCAAGGGAGGGCCCCAAGGGCTCTGCCCTCTGGACACCCGCAAGGGTACGAATCATATTTTTGAAGCGCTACTAAGTTACATTGGTGCTAGGATCGCTTTCTCCCTTCGGGATCGCTTCACTTTAGAGTGAACATAATGAGTTACTTGTGCGCGTTCCTTTGGGTTACTTCCTGCTTGGAGCGCTCTCCCTTTGGGATTTGCTTTACAGTTAGTGCATAACTTGTGAGTTACTATATGCGTTCTTTTGAGTTACTTCCTGCTTGGAACGCTCTCCCTTCGGGATTTGCTCCACGTTAGTGCATAACCTGTGAGTTACTTTATACGTTCTTTTGAGTTACTTCCTGCTTGGAGTGCTCTCCCTTCGGGATTCGCTCTACGTTAGTGCATAACTTGTGAGTTACTTTATACGTTCTTTTGAGTTACTTCCTGCTTGGAGAGCTCTCCCTTCGGGACTTGTTCCACGTTAGTGCATAACCTGTGAATTACTTATATGTTCTTTAGCATTACTTCCTGCCTGGAGTGCTCTCCCTTCGGGATTTGCTCTACATTAGTGCATAACCTGTGAGTTACTTTGTGCGTTTTTTGAGTTACTTCCTGCTTAGAGCGCTCTCCCTTTGGGATTTGCTCTACGTTTGTGCATAACTTGTGAGCTACTTTGTGCGTTCTTTTGAGTGATTTCCTGCTTGGAGCGCTCTCCCTTCGGGATTTGCTCCACGTTTGTGCATAACTTGTGTGTTACTATGTCCATCTGCTGTAAGCGGGCGGTCCGCGAGGCAGCGATTGAATATGCTATAAAAAAACTATTACGGGTAAGGATATCCTATCGAAGAGTTTACGTCCGCCTTTTGTTCTCCTTTGCAACCTATTAAATACATTCCCAAGCAAAGGGAAAGCAACAGTGGTTGGGGAAAGAATATCCGTCCCTCCAAGGAGAGAATAAGCATGCAAATGCAAAAAATATTTAATACTGAAGCGCCTAACCAATCCACACGCATCATTGAAGGCGAATGCTCAGGCATTTTGAACTGGAATGACATCCGGATGCCGCATATGTACAAGCTGTACAAGGTACTCCTGCTGAACCACTGGATCGCAGATGAAATTCCAATGTCCAAAGATGCGCAGCAATTCCCGCGTCTGGACCCGGAAGAGCAACGTACATTCAAGATCAATATCTCCCTACTTGCTGTACTGGATTCGATGCAGACGATGTTTGTCGGGGATGTAAAGCGGTACTTTACCGACTCCTCCCTTGAAGCGATCTCGGCGATTATCGGTCAACAGGAGGTTGTCCACAACCAATCCTACTCCTACGTTCTATCCTCTATCGTTTCCGAACAGGAGCAGAAAGAGATTTTCGAATACTGGAAGCACGACCCGGTTCTACTAGACCGCAACCGGTTTATCGCAGACATCTACCAATCTTTCCGTGACAACCCGTCACCACAGACGTTCTTTAAATCGATGGTAGCTGACCTGATTTTGGAAGGTATTTTCTTCTACAGCACGTTCGCCTTCTTCTACAACCTCGCACGTGACCAGAAGATGATGGCAACAAGCCAGATGATCTCCTACATTCAGCGTGACGAGAACCAGCACTGCTACTTCTTCGCCGAAGTGTTCAAGCAGCTGCTGATAGATTTCCCTGAGCTGAACTCCAAGGAGAACATCGACTACCTGTACCGCACGATTGACCGCGCCGTTGAGCTCGAAACAAACTGGGCTCATTACACACTAAGTGAAGTTCGCGGTATCGATCTGAACGAGCTGTCTGACTACATCAAATACATCGCTAACCGCCGCCTGAAAATGATGGGTCTCGAAAAAGCTTACGAAGGTGTAGACGTGAACTGCATGCCTTGGATCAAGCCTTTCTCCGACGAAGCATTGAATGCAACGAAAACAGACTTCTTCGAAGCCAAATCCCGAAACTACGGTAAAGTTGGCGACGACAACGGATTTGACGATCTGTAAAATCATCTGTTCATACAAGTAGAAACGCCGTCGTCCTGTTCAAAGGGCGACGGCGTTTCTGCGAGAAATATAAGCTAAGTATAAAACCCTCCGTATTTTCTTCATGAGAAAAATACGGAGGGTTTCTATTTGTATAAGATTGACTCAATCAACAATCTTCCTCGATGCCTTCTTTAAAAAGAAAAATCACATAACCGTTCCCTTAGGCGCGTCCTTTGCCAGACGTTTACCCAACTTCAGATGCTTCAACTGTGCCACAATAATAACGCTGATCACAACGAGCAGGAACCACGAACTGATCTTACCGATATGCACTAGGCTCCAGACCTTTTCCTGACCTGGATACGTCCAGGCGCCAAGGAAAGTCGAAATATTTTCCGCGATCCAGATAAAAAAACCGATCAGCAGAAAAGAAAGCGTCAACGGCATGCGGTAGGTTTTGCCCAGGACATCAAAATGTACTACAGTTCTTAAAAACACCAAAAAAAGTAGTAGGGTCAGCAACCAACGAGCATCCCATACGAAATGGTGAGTGAAGAAATTAGCATAGATTGCAGCACTTATCAATACGGTCAAGATCGGCAGCGGCCATCCCGTTATCCGTAAGTTCGTCCGGCGCCATGCCTGACAAATATAGCTGGCAACACTCGCATACATGAAACCGCTATAGAGAGGGACCCCGCCGATTTTGCTCCAGCCCTCTTCAGGATATGACCATGACCCCATATGCACCTTGTACAGCTCCAACATAAGCCCGATCACATGGAATACGCAAATGACCTTCAGCTCATCCAACGTCTCCAGCTTGGCTGCAACCATTCCGACCTGTGCGAGCAGGCAGATGATCAGAATCAGGTCATACCGGTGAATACCCGGAACCTCTACAATTTTGGTCACACCAAGTGTAGCGAAAATAATGACCGGAAAAATACAAGACAGTGCCTGCTGAATGCCGAACGCCCACAGCTTGCGAATAAATGTCATACGTCCTCCTGTTTTGCAAATTTAATATGTCCCAACGTATCACAAGCCGGACCGCTAAATAAAGTACAATCCAGTAACCATTTGTAATGTTAGCCGCCTAATTTAAAAGGCTCTTGCCGATGGATATGATTACCTATGTCCAACATCCACTTGAAACTAAAAGCTCATACTTGAGAACATGAAACGTATTTTCGTGTTACTCATCAGCAAGCAGTTCCCGCAGCATAATTTCGCGGTTATTAATAAACTCTTTCATAATAATAAAGTGGTCCGTCTCCTCCAGACTGCACTCTTCAATGCCACCCTCGTTCAACTTCAATATCCGCGCGTCTGGATAGGCCATAAGAATAGGTGAATGGGTAGAGATAATGAATTGTGAGTTTTCTTGTACGAGATCATGAATGCGTGTCAGCAGCGCCGCTTCAGGCTCATCCATAATATACAACCCATTTCCACTGAAACGATGTAAAAAGGTTGCAAAAAAAGACTCTCCATGGGATTGCTGGTGCAATGACTTTCCGCCATAGGATTGATACAGCCCTGGACATTCCCGTTCCAATGAATCAATCTCAGAGGCAACATTGTAGTAGCTTTCCGCACGGAAAAAGAATCCATCCCGGGGCTTTCTCACACCCCGTACCGCCCGGATATATTGGTACAGCTCCGAATGCGTCTCTTCCGTGGCGAACGAGAAATTCATCGTTCCTCCCTCCGGATTAAAACCAAGTGCAGCAGCAATGGCCTCCAGCAGCGTGGATTTCCCCATACCGTTCTCCCCGACAATATAGGTTACCTTGGGGTGAAAGTCCAACTGATCGAGCATCGATACCGCCGGCAGGTTAAACGGATACTTCTCAAAAGAAGGGATTCGATCTCTAAGCAAGGTTACAGCCCTTAAATATGCGTTCAGAGTGGATAATTCGATCTTTCCCACACCCTTTCCCGGCCTTATTAAACCACGTAAGTAAATGAGTAATATGCTTCATTCCATTATACCGGATAACGGCCTTAGCCCAAAAACGGCGGATTTCCGGTATGTAAACCGAAAATCCGCCGCTGTTGTTCGTATCTCTATTCATTCATTAGGAATTGGTATAATTCCTCGATCTTCTCACTGGTCAAAGTTCCACTATTATCAAACACCTTGATGGATTCTTTCGGAATATCCCAGTTCACATCTGGAACGAAGTCGACACGCTTCTTGAAATCATCCCAATGCTCCAACTTCCACTGATCACGCTCGGTTTGTCTGTCGATAATACGTTCCTTTTGCAGCTCCATGTCCTGAAGTGCAACAACAATTACCTTCACATCAACCTCGTTCTTGGTCAGACCTGCAGCCGAGAGAACCTCTTCAATCCATTCCCGGTTTTTCAGCTCTGCCGTAAACGGAGAGATCATAAATACGTTCTGCCCCGCATTCAAGTTCTCGATACAAATATCCTTCGTCGTGTCATACTCCAAATCACGCAGGTTTTCTTTGTAAAATGTGGAATCCCGGTCATTCGGGTCCAGATTGTTAGCCTCCAGAAACTTTTCAACGAAACGTCCGCCTACGGTATCACGGTCCAGAAATGCCGCAGGAATACGAACCGCAAGCTTTTTGGCTACGGTTGTTTTACCTGTTCCGGCCACACCAACAAAAAACACTAGCTTTTGCATATCGTACCTCCCTCCCCTATGAGAAAATCTGGTCTTCCAAACGGGTTAACTTGCAAAATTAATTGCGCTGCATTCTCAGACGCGTTTCCTCTATCAATTCTTCAACAGCGGAATCCAGACGCTCCTGAAGCTCCTCAGCGATATCAAACCCGCCATCTTCCTTTCGATCCACTTGAGCATTGACAGCATACACGCCCCCCAAAATATGACGGGCACCAATCGAGGATAACACCGGCTTTAATGAATAGTCGATAGCCAGCAGATGCGCAAGACTCCCGCCAATGAACAGTGGCAGAATAATTTTGCCTACTAGACCCTTTTCCGGAATTAAATCCAGGAACGTCTTAAGCACGCCTGTATACGAAGCCTTGTATACAGGGCTCGCGATAATGACCACATCAGCTTCGGCTACAAGCCCGTTAGCCTTGACGATATGCTCGCTCCCAAACTTGGTATGAATCAAATCCTCTGGCGGCAATTGCGCCACATCAATTCGTCTTACTTCAAAATCAGCAGCAGCCAGACTCCGCTCCGCAAAATCCATAATGGCAGTTAAACGGGAGCCCGCTGTAGGACTGCCGTTAATAATGACGGCTTTAGCCATTACCTATCCCCCCTGTTGTAAAAATAAATATCGTGTCGCCATTGCAGGCGTTCGGTAATATTGTTGTCCTTTATCAGGATCGGCCTTCTGGCCGGAATCCAGAAAAAAAGACTTCACAAGATTACTGTAAAGTCCTCCGGTGGTCCGGTTGTAACCTATATAAGACAAATTCATAGGGAATTCATCAGATTTAGTAACATGTTATCAATCCGTCGCTATATTTGTCAATCCTGTGAAGCCTTATGCCATGCGTCTTTTCCCCATTCCAGCACCCACCAGCCATACTGCATCACGATCAGAAAGGCAATCACCGTCGAAGGAGTCGGACCGTCAATGCTCTGTGTGAAAGCAAAGAGAACAGCAATCACCACATACAGCAGAACTCTAAAGATATTCATAAGCAGCGAGTCCTTCTTCGGCAGCAGTATCAGAAGAGACATCTTCCGCTCTACAGCTCTCTCGACGCACTTCTTATATATTAGCCAATGGAGACAGCCATGCAGTGCGAATAGAACCATGGGCTGGATAATTAAAAATACATACGGATGAACGAGCAGCTGGAGCTGCCCCAGAAACCAACTTCCTTGATGATGGGGACCCCAAATATCCAAGGTGCCCAGCCAGTTCCATTGAAGACGCACAACAGCATAGATGGACAAAAGGGAAATAAAAAAGCTCCATAAGAAAACAAACTGTCTTTGTGTCATCTTTACACCCCTTTGATTAAGTACGTTTATACTTCATCACATGACCTATTTAGGAGCTGAATTATTCTCCGCCAACAGTGGGGAATAATTCATCAGTGCGTGGTTTTCCGTAATCATCTCATCGCTGATGAAGTCACCCTCCATGGTGTACATTTTCCGGCCGATCATGTTATGCCGTGCGTATCCGCTCGATATGTAAAGTAATGCATTCCCGCCACAAGCGGAGCCTTGACCGATTTACCGGTTTCAAAACGTTCATCTCCTTTTGCTGGAAAGGAACATGTTTGGAAATATTTTACCATGCTTTTCATCTTGATAAAGAACATTTTTTGTGAGCAGATCCCAATTCGTCAAAGATCATGACTTTACCGCACTTTCATCTGGGCATCTGCATAGAGATAAAACATCCCTGTGAATCCGCCAGGGGGAAATACCAAGGAGGAGTTGCCATGAGCAAGGTCTACCCGTACTTCGGGTTCAAAACCGTCTGTGAAGAGCAGCCGATCTCATTCCCGCCGCAGCACCAGGATTGTCAGCCGGGATTAGAGAGCCTGATGAATCCCCGTCCGATCAGTGAGAACCCTGACTACCGGGGAAGCGGGAAGCTAGAAGGCAAAATTGCCATCATTACAGGCGGTGACAGCGGGATCGGTAAAGCGGCTGCCATTGCTTTTGCCAAAGAAGGGGCCGATGTGGTCATTCCATACTTATATGAAACGAGCGACGCAGAAGAGACGAAGGAGCGCATAGAGCAGCTTGGACGGCAATGTCTGCCGATCAAAATCGACCTCCGCTTCAAAGCCAACTGCTTCGCTGTAGTGGAAAAGACGCTATCGAGATTTGGCAGGCGCCGATGAAGTATCGGTATTCGGTACGGACACGCCGATGAAGCGGGCCGCCCAGCCGTATGAGCTTGCGCCTGCTTACGTATATCTGGCTTCGAATGACTCCTCCTTCGTAACAGGTGAGGCCATTCATGTGAACGGCGGGGATATGGTCACTAGTTAATATCGACAGTTGTAAGTTGTTGACATCATATTTCACTTCAAAACAGAATAATGTCCTTCACACAGAGACATCGATTAATGAACCTCTATCGGCGTACCTCAAAGAGGACAGCCCACATCTAGCGATCATTTTTCTTGTGAGATAAAGATGCATTTCACTCCGAAAATTATGCTTTCTTTAGATAAAGTAAAAAGCCCGGATTTCTCCGGGCTGAACAACTTCCTGATTGTTATTCCTTTTAATGTCTCCACCATTTCCATAGCAAGGATGGCTCTTCTTTCACGGTGATCCGCTCGCCTTCGGATGTATCGGAAATGTGCTTAAACCGTTTGCAGCCGAATTCCAGACGGTAATACTCGCCTTCGTGGTCTATATCCATATTGGTATGAATACGGCTGACCACATTTTGCATTTCCGAAAAACCTTCGAACATTTTGCTCGACCTCCCTGGATAATGACCGGCAGCCTTTGTCCTGCCGAGGAGTAAGCTCCCATTCATTTCAGGGGGCCGGCAAGATCTAAGCCGCAGGTGATTTAGTAATCTGAGTGAATTTTGTTTACGCTTTCATTTTAACATATCCCCCCATTTTTGAGAATGTGATTTCATCGTTTTCGAGCTGAAAAGTCCTCCGTATGAGGACATTTCACAGAACTGAAACAATTGCCGATCCGGGCAATGCTTGGGGACATTCCTCTAAGCTATAACGTACTTTAACTTGGCTTCGAAACAAAATCCTTACAGGAGGTTAAGACTTATGAATTCCGGTAACAAGAGATTGACCGGACGTATGGATATGGGATTTTACGCGCTGAGTAAATTGGCCTGTGCTGGTTCCATTCTGTTACTGCTGACCATCATTTCCTGGCTGTGGCCTGCCAGTGCCGATAGTCCTGCATCCATCCTCGGGGTCTCCATCCCGCTGGAGCATTGGGTGTATGGCTATGCGTTAATCGCATCCCTGGCTGCCGATGCCATTATTTCTCTACTCCCGTCATTGAACAAAGTGAAACAAGCCGCCCTTTACGGAGCAGCTGGCTTCCTGTTCTTCGCTTTATTTACCGGAGGAGACACCGATACATTTTGGGTACGCGGGTTAGCCGGAGCCATCATGCTCCTGATGTATTCATGGGGAAAGCAGACTTTCACAAACCAGTCACTCATCACACCGTTCTTCGCGCTCGTGGTCCCGCTCCTCTGTTGGGCTGTAATCTAGAAGCGTGATACGCATGCAGCACCTAGTTGATGGTGTGGCGCGTTGCATGAAGTCTTCGATCTGCGGTAAGGGAATCATAATTTGGAAGCAGCTTCCGTGAAAGGTCTTGCCCATGCGGAGAACGATAAATGGGTACCCCATGTCACCGTATTGGTGGCTTTGGCACACCCCCAGAACAGAATCCGCTGGTGCAGCATGTGGATCTTAAACCGCTTCTCAAAAACGTCCTGATCACACGTTGGCAATCCCGCTTTGTACGCTTGGAGGAACTGGCGAACCGGTTCTTCCTTCCCGTGCTCCAGGTACAACGCTGTCATTTTGGGGAGATCTGCTATTCCGTCACCAAAATAAGAGGTCGTAAAGTCAAACAGTCCGCTCACCTCCCACGATCCGACCGACCGCCGCAAGAGCAGATTTCCGGGATTGAAATCACCCATTACAAAGCAAGGAGACTTCATTTCGTCAAAGGCTTCCTTCGATTCTATCAGCAGCCCTTTCACCCAGGACGTGTCTTCAGCGGTTATCTCGGAATAACGTTTGGCGTCATCCAGCCAGTACGTAATCGTATCAAACAGCCAGGACGTGTATGAATCATGGAAGGATCGCACGTTCCCTATAGCGGGGTCGAATTCACCGGAGTGGTCCACCTTCCAGCGGTGGAGCTGGAGCAGCGTGTCGGCAAGTAGGACGGCTATGTCTGATTCATCCTGTGGATTAAGTTCTGCTTCCAGTTCGGGGGAGAACAGATGACTTCCTGGCAGTCGCGGCATAAGCGAATAGCTCCACCCAAAGATATCATCGCCCTCATCCACAAGATACGGTGAGGGCAACGGGATGTCGGTATGCTGATCCAAATATTCGATGAAATATCGCTCCTCCAAAAACTGTCCGGGAAACAGAGGATTTCCTTTAAGAACAAACTCGCCGACTGATGAAGACACAAGCAGGGTCTGTCCCATGGCCCCTTGATCCGTCTTATGGAAAGAGAGCAGCCTTCCCAGATCAAACCGGTCCAGCACACTCTGCAGCTGTTCCCCGTTGACTTCACCTAACTTATTAGAAGAAAAGTATATTTGTGTAGTCAATAGAACCTCACTCCTGATCTGAAAGTTATAATGCTTTGACTAAATCACCGGCTATAACAGATGACGGATGGCAGCGGAAACCTACGGCCCGTTCACCCGCAAGACAGGTCCAATAAATCTTACTGCCTTCCATTATATATGTACCCCGTAAAGAGGACGAACCCACACTGCCCGCAACATGCGAATTCACTCTTATCGCTTAACAAAAGAAATGAACAAACGAAGAACGCCGCACCCAGGCCGGATATCGTGCCCGTCTGAAGGTGCGGCGCCTGCTATTCTATACATCTTTTGCATCTACGCTATGCTATAGATTGTACATCTTCGTTGTGCTGTAGACAACATATAAATCAATAAGCTACAGTGAATCGGGTCCGTATAAATTGCGGATCTTCCAGCTCATCCAGCATCGCAACTGCGTAATCTTCCGCTGAGATGCGGCTCGATCCGCTCTCGTCCGTAATCAGCCGGTCCGTACCGATCCGGAACTGCCCGGTACGTCGGCCTGGTTCGATGATCGCCGCTGGACTTAAATAAGACCAGTCAAGATCGCAGTCCTGATATATACCATAAGCATCCGCATGGGCCTTCGCCAGAGTACGGACCTCTCCCGGAAATTCCGGTGTATCCATTAGTGCCTCGCCGCTATCCGTAATCAAACTGCCAGCGCCGCCTACAATAAGTAGCCGCTTCAAACCCCCACGACGTATTCCTTCAATTAATGCACGTGCCGCCTCTAACAGCTCTTCTTCTTCGCCAAATCTTGGCCCGTAGGCACTGATGACCGCATCATGTCCCTTAACGGCTTCAGCAATTGTAGAAGGATCAACAGCATTGGCTTGTACGACGCTCATTTTGTCCTTATATTCAACTAGCTTCTCCGGATTTCGAACAACCGCCGTGACCTCATGGCCCCGTCGAATCGCCTCTAGCGCAATCCGTCTACCAATGGTTCCCGCTGCTCCAATAATCGCTATTTTCATTTATAATCATGCCCCTTTCAACTTATCCCTATTGCCCATCATTCAAACCTTAATTCCTCACAAATTTTAGCAATAAAGAAACTATAGACCTATATGAATCTGCATTATTTTCACCGATAGTATATACATACATGCATAATCGCGAAAAAGACTTGCACAACAATCCCTAGACCTCTACGTCCCCTTATGTTTTGTCGAATAATGACGAACCACATGCAGCCATGCCCCTCTGTCTCTATTTATCAAAACAATGTGTAAGGAGAACATTATTTATGAGAAATCAATCCAATCACCGATTCTACCTGTTACTTACCTGCTGTCTATTGTTCCTCGGCAGTCTGGCCCTCCCATCCAACAGCGCTCAAGCTCAGCCGAAACAAAAAGCAACCTGGTTTTGGGACACACCTATGATCAAGGAATCATCCGAGGATATTCTGTCCTTCGCTTCCGCTAATGGCGTGAACACATTTTATCTGCAAATGAACCGTGATGTACGTCCAGAATACTACAAGAACTTTATCCGACAAGCCACGGCAAAAGGCATTGAAGTCCACGTCCTTGGAGGCTCACCAAGCTGGTCACTCGAGTCAGAACGCTACCGTCTGGAAATCTTTCTAGACTGGACTGCTGCTTATCAGGCGTCTGCTGCTCCTGAAGAACGATTCACCGGTATGCATATTGATATCGAGCCGCATGTGCTTGGTGAATGGAGAACGAACCGTTCATCCCTGATCAAGCAATGGCAGAGCAATATCCGCTTTTTGGCTGAAGGAGCACATTCGCTGAACCTTCCGATTACGGCCGATATCCCATTTTGGCTGTATACGTACAATTTGCCGGATGACTCCATGTCCATGAGCCGCTGGCTCATATCCAAAGTAGATGGTGTCGTCATAATGGCTTACCGTAACCAGGCTGCTAACATCTATAATCTGGCCCTTCCGGAAATGAACGAAGCGTCTGAGCTTGGCAAAAAAGCGATCATTGCTGTCGAAACGAAAGCAAGCGGTGAAGGTAATTTCATCACGTTCTATGAAGAAGGCCCCTCCTTCATGAATGAACAGCTGCAACAGGTGGATGTCATGGCAGCTCAGCACGCGTCTTATAACGGTCTTGCTATTCACGAATACAGAGCTTGGAAGGATCTAATTGACCGGGGGAATTAAGCATGTATTCCACCTCGCAATTCCTTGAAACATCTAACGTTTCACACAGAAAAGGCCGCCGGTAATGGCAGCCTTTTCTCTTGTTAGCTCTTACGTCACATACGCTTCAATTGAACATCCCCGCTCCAATCGGTCATGCTGCCAATAGAAGCAGGAGTACATAGCCGAGTGTTAGTTTCGCACGCTTTATGGGACCTTTTTCAATGTGTATATGTGTACTCATACGAATTCCCTCCTTGATTCCGAGTGAAATTTCATACGCATGTGATCCTGTATATTTCAGTATATTCCCTGCATTAATTTTGACCACAACTAAATTTGTTTCCCAAAGGCAAAAATATGCAATTTTCTTTTTAGGTGCAATGCCTTCGATGTGTCTATTCCATGAAAAAACATAGCTTGTCTGTTCTATAAAAGAGTACAGCTTGTCTTGAAATCCCATCCTTCTTGTGCAATAGTGAAAGAAGAAAATTGAAGGAGGGGTCGGCTTGTCCCTTGCTGAATGGATTGATGGTTTTTTCGGCTCGATGGAAGGTCTGCTGGCAGTGCTACTGGCAGCGGCCGTATTCCTGGGCATATACATATATAGTGCTACCCGACTTCAGGCCTCCCGAACGGAGACGCTGGAACGAATAAGGCAGTCGTTGACACTGTACACACAGCTGGCCGGACCACTGGCTGCCGTTATCGAACATCCTGACGAGGCAGACCTGCCTGATGAGCAGCTTGTAAGGCTCCTGCAAGAATGCAAAGCGGCTGATCGGTTGACGATGGATCTGCTGGAGCAGATCGACAACTATCTGCGCGACCGTGACGATTCAAGGCTGCCGCAGCTGAGCAGAACCTTGGAACGTGAGATGAATGGGCTCGTTCGGGAACGCGGCGAACTTCTTCGCCGCATAGAAACTCCTGGCTGGGGAAGCGGCTTGTGGATGCTGTTGAAGCCAGCTGTACCTGGCGTAGCTTTTGCTGTTGCCGTGTTCTGGACCTTTGAGCTCATCTCTGAGCTGCAGTATCCAGAGGCTTGGACAGACCCTCAGGTATGGTGTCTGTGGCTCTCCTGGATGATTGCTACTGTTTCTTTTTATCGACTGCTGATGGACTCCAGACGCCGATCACTCGGCGTGGTCTTCTATGGACTCCATTTTCTGATTGCTGCAGCCGCTCTGCCGAACCTGATCTGGCCCGAAGTTTCCCCTTATGTGTTGGCTGCACAGCTAATGCTGTACCTGACAGGATTCTGGTTCACGTCTACCCGCTCCAGGAAAGAACGACCTTATGCAGGCCATCCGGAGCTACTGGAGATGTACACACAGCATCCCGGGGCTGCGTCGGAGGAGGATATCCGCTCAAATGAATCTCCCTCCCCCCTGCCTCCCCGCGACGGCAGCGCAGGCAGCAAGCATCGTTCTCTTAAATAAATATCTACAAAAACTGCATGTTCAAAAAGTTCGGTTTTCAGCACCGAGAAGGTTGGATGAAGCTAGGGACTGAGGAGCGGAGCGTACGTTTTGGGTACGTGAGCACCGGAAGGACCAGCTGAATTCAAGATTCGATGCCGAGCCCACTTCCTGATTCACTTCGTGATCAAAAGCGGACTTTTTGAACTACCTCATAAAGGCGTCCTAGGGTCAATATCGACCATCAGGACGCCTTTTGAATGTTGGATAATCCTGTAAATCCTCCATGAAAAACAATTACCCCCTTCATTCTCATCTCGACAAATAACTTTACTTGTGTTAACTTATTTACACAAGTAAATATTTAATAAAAGAAATTTCACTCATTCCGCATTATCAGAGAAAGGAGACATTCATGAACCAACCTCATATTCCCTTACGGGAACTCAAAAAAGCCAAAACAAGAATAGCCTTGTACGAGGCCGCGATGTCACTGATCGGAGACCGCGTGTTCCGTGAAGTCATGCTGGACGACATTTGCCGGATGGCAGAGGTATCACGGGTAACCTACTTCAACCTGTTCCGCAAAAAAGAAGATCTGCTTCTGTATTTCATGCGAATCTGGCTGACGGGCAGGATCATCGACATTCAAGAGCAGCAACTTCGTGGTTTTGAAGCAGTTCGGCATCTATATCGCCATATTGCAGAACAGTCACGGGAAAAAGCCGGAATTATGCCAAGCCTGATTGCCTTTTTGTCGGAAATGAAAATGCATCCGTGTATGCCGGAACTCAGTATAGCTGAAGTTCAGCTTCTGTTTCCCGGTCATGAGGAGCTTGGCGCCGAACCTCCCGATATGTTTGCTCTATTTGAACGTTGTATGTCAGAGGCCGCTCAAGATGGCACACTAAAACCCGGAGTTACCATACCTGAAGCTATACAGTTTCTGTTTACGGTGTTTTATGGCGCTTTTCTTACTTCACAGCTCTACGCTTCGGATGATATTGGATCCTTTTATGAAACCCAGCTTCGATTGATTGAGAATCAGATTTGAGGAGGAGTTAATATGGCTAAGGTGGTACCAGGCCGCTATACGGCCCAGATGGATGGTTCGTTTGTTGTGTTTATTATCGGGATGCGGGTCAACCGCCTATGGGCAATCCACAAATGGCTGCCGGTCTTTCGGGCTATGGGGCCCATGATGCAAGAACTTTATACGAATCGGGAGATCGGTTTTCTAGACGGGAGCGTACATTTATCTTGGCGCGGCGTAAGCCTCATCCAATATTGGAGATCCTTCGAGGAGCTAGAACATTATGCCAGGCATGGAGACAATCATCTTAAAGCTTGGAAAAATTTCAACCGCAGCATTGGGACAGACGGCACCGTCGGTATTTATCATGAAACGTATATGGTGCAGCAGGGTCAACATGAGTCTGTATATAACAACATGCCGATATTCGGACTAGCTAAAGCAGGCCATCACATTCCGGCAACTGGAAGAAAAGAAACGGCGAGCCGCAGGCTCGGCCGGGATAGCGAACCTGCTGTACCCACTCCACCGAATCCTGTACAGCGCGGATGATGTCCAGAGTATAGATCAAGCGCCATATGAAAAAAGCACTTCAGGATAAATATCTCCGAAAGTGCTTTTTATGCGGCCCGGCTCTACTTCGTACCCGAACGAGGTGTTTGCTGCCTGACTGAAATCCGGCTGGACTTTTGCGGTGGGACGGTGCCAGAGGACGTATTTCCAAAACGCTTGCGCTCCGTGCGCTCCATCTGAACGATCTGTCCCTCATGCACAACGATATGCAGCGAGCCGAACTCCATATCCTCCAGAAGACCTGCAATACGTTCTAGCCACGTTTCATCCACTTTTAAAGGTTTCGCCATGGATACCGCCTCCTTTTCCGGGGTCATAAGCCCTTTTATGATATCGCTGTGCTTACAATAATAATTCCCATCAAGAAATCCGGAAGCATCCGGATTTAACACAAAACATTCTTATCCAACCTGTATAGTATGAATTAAACTTAGCATGGTCTGGAAACCTATGTCAATGGGCACTTTTTCGTGATAACCAATTTTTGAGCAGCAATGTAATGAGAGCCAGAAGCAGAAGCAGAGACGCTACCGCGAAGGATGCCGAGAATTGGTACTCGTTATACAATATTTCTACATGAAGCGGCAATGTATTCGTCTCCCCCCGGATGTGACCGGATACGACAGATACCGCACCGAATTCTCCCATAGCTCTCGCGTTACACAGGATGATACCGTACAGAAGTCCCCACTTGATGTTCGGTAGCGTGACCCGCCAGAATATGTGCCAACCGCCTGCTCCAAGGGTTACCGCTGCCTCCTCCTCCTTCGTCCCCTGATCCTCCATTAACGGAATCAGTTCCTTCGCAACGAACGGAAAGGTAACAAACAGAGTGGCGAGGACGATGCCCGGTAGGGCGAATATAATCTTGATGTCATGCCCATCTAGCCATGGTCCGAGCCATCCCTGCCGTCCAAAAACCAAAACAAAGATTAATCCACCGATCACGGGAGAGACGGCAAAGGGTAGGTCGATCAGTGTAATCAGCAGTCCTTTTCCTTTGAAACTGAATTTCGTTATACTCCAAGCCGCAATGACACCGAATATCGTATTCAGCGGAACGGTGATGGCTGCCACGAGCAGCGTCAGCCGCAGCGCCGACAGCGCATCGGGATCGGACAGAGCCGCGGTGTAAACGTCCCAACCTTTTTTCAGCGCCTCCGTGAGTACAGTCAAGAGCGGCAGCACGATCAGCCACAGCAGCACCATGCCAGCCGCACTGATCAAGGTCCATTTCACCCACCCTTTCTCCGCTGATGCCGGAGAGGAAGGGACGCTGCCCGGTATTCCCCGTGCCATCGGTACGGTTCCTGCCATGATAAATTCCTCCTTGTTCTCCGTTTAGCGCGCGGTTTTTCGCGTCCAATGCTGCAATAGATTAATGCCCAGAAGCATCAGGAAAGAGATGAGCAAGAGAAGCAGCGCCACAGCCGTGGCTCCGGCATAGTCAAACTGCTCCAGCTTCGACATAATGAGCAGCGGGGCGATCTCGGTCTTCATCGGCATATTGCCAGAGATAAACACCACCGAACCGTACTCTCCAATGCCCCGTGCGAAGGCCAATGCAAATCCCGTCAAGAGCGGTGGAATGAGCGCAGGAAAGATTACTGTACGGAATGTCCGCCAACGTCCCGCCCCGAGCGTAGCCGCCGCTTCCTCGGCATCCCGCTCCGCATCCTGCAGCACCGGTTGGACCGTCCTTACCACGAATGGGATACCAATGAACATGAGCGCCAGCGTAATGCCGAGCGGCGTGAAGGCCACCTTGATCCCGAGCGGCTCGAGAAGCGATCCGATCCAACCGTTTGTGGAATATATGGCCGTTAGCGCAACTCCCGCCACCGCAGTTGGGAGGGCAAACGGGAGGTCAATTAGCGCATCCCAGAGCTGCTTACCAGGGAACTCATACCGCACAAGCACCCAAGCCAGCAGCAATCCGAGTATCGAATCGATCAAGGCAGCCAGCGCTGCCGTTCCAAGACTTATCCTATAAGATGCCAGTACACGCGGATCGGCCGCAATATCCCAGAACTTGCCCCAGGTGAGTCCCGTATGGTTCAGCAGCAGAGCAGATAGCGGCACTAATACAACCAGACTCATGTAAAACACAGTGAATCCCATCCCGATTCCAAAGCCGGGAAGCACCCGGCGCCTGCCTCTGCTCTTTATCCGAAGTAAAGCCATCATTCCTCATCCTTTCCCGCCTTCAGCCTGTAGGCCGATCAGCTGCCAGGCACATAAATCTTGTCGAATATGCCCCCGTCATTAAAATGCTTAACTTGCGTCTCTTCCCATGTTCCGAATATATCCTTCAGTGTAAACAGCTCGATCGCCGGGAACTTATCTTTAAATTTCTCACTTACGCTGTCCAGCGTTGGACGATAGTAGTTCTCCGCGGCAATTTGCTGCCCTTCCTCACTGTACAAATATTTCAGATAGGCTTCTGCCACCTCTCGCGTCCCGTGTTTATCAGCAATCTTATCTACCACAGCGACCGGTGGCTCGGCTAGGATGCTCACTGACGGATTTACAATTTCAAATTTATCCGGGCCAAGCTCGTTGATCGATAAATAGGCTTCATTCTCCCAAGCCAGCAGCACATCTCCGATTTGCCGTTCAACGAACGTTGTTGTCGCCCCACGGGCTCCGCTGTCGAGCCCCGGCACATGGGTGAACAGTTCTTTTACATATTCCTGAGCCTTCGCTTCATCGTTGTTGTTGGCCTTCAATGCATATCCCCATGCCGCCAGGTAATTCCACCGCGCACCGCCCGATGTTTTCGGATTCGGTGTGATAACCTCCACACCTTCCTTGATCAGATCCGGCCAGTCCTTAATGCCCTTCGGATTGCCTTTACGTACAAGGAACACAATGGTCGATGTGTACGGCGCACTGTTATGCTCGAACTTGCCTTCCCGGCCATCTTGGATCAACCCAGCTTGACGGATTGCATCAATATCATATCCGAGTGCCAGCGTGACCACGTCCGCTTCCAAGCCGTCAATAACGGATCTGCTTTGTTTGCCAGAGCCCCCATGCGATTGCTTAAATGTGACCTTTTGCCCCTTCTCCTTCTCCCAATAAGCTGCAAATGCTTTGTTATAGCTCTCGTACAATTCACGGGTCGGATCATAGGATACGTTCAAGAGCTCCACACTTTTGGCTTCTGCTCCGCCCGTCTCCTCCTTTCCTTTAGCCGAAACGTTCGAGTCAGTTTTATCCGTTCCGCAAGCTGCCAATGCCGCTGCCATCATGACTACCAGACCGACCAGAACCCCTCGTTTTAACACCTTTTTCATATGGAATCACTCCCCCTATTTTTCTTTAGACGGATTGCCAAGCTGTCACACTTTATTTGACAATCCGTCTTTACTAAACAGGAATACAAAAAGAACGGAGGACCCCCATAAGAATGTGGTCAAATCGGCCGTGGCCGTATCTGCTCCATCCTTGTGGGTGTTCCTCCGTTCATACGGTGAGAACAATTTATATAATTCCTACCTGTTTAGTGTGTTATAGGTAATTGTAATGACTCCACTGCAACCTGTCAAACCTTTTTTCACAACATCATACAGAATCTACAATCTGATAAAGTTCTTCCGGTTCATGGATTAGGTACGTAGGCTTGCCCTGAACGAGCAACTCCTCGGCGTCATATCCCCACGTAACCATGGCGCAAGCGATACCCGTGTTTCGGCAGGCCTCGGCATCCCGAAGCTCATCTCCGATGTAGAGTACCTCATCCTTCGAGATCCCCCGCTCCTTCAATAGCTTCCGGAGTGCCTTCTCCTTACCGAATATATTGCTCGCCGTGTATACGAAATCAAACATCTGACTGTCATGGATGCCAAGAAACTTCTGAATGTTATCCTCACTGTTGGACGACAGAATCCCCATCGTCATCCCTTGTGACTTCACCCTGGAGAGAACATCGCGTATGCCCGGCACAATGTCCAGATCAATCACATCGTCCTTATATTTCTTCTTCACGTCGGCCACAAGCATCGGCAGCTTGTAGATCGGACACTTCATCACCTTGAGCCGCTCTCGTATCGAGAGGGAAGCCAGGTGTTCAATATCCTCATCTTTAATCTTCTCATAACCGTATTTATCCGCTAGATCGTTCATCAGCTTCACAACCAAGTATTTACTCTGGACGAGCGTTCCGTTGAAATCAAAAATGAGCACCTTGTACATGTCGTTCCTCCTTTATGCCACATATCTTATAGAGGTTGTTCAAAAAATCATCTTTTGATCACGAAGTGAATCAGGAAGCGAAATCGACGTCGAATCTTGAATTCAGCTAAAATGTTTCCGAAGGAAACATACTTCGAAAGCATGCTCACGTAGGTTCAGCCTACGCTCCACTCCTCAGTCCCTAGCTTCATCCAACTCAAGCGTTTTGAAAAAACGCACACCGGAAGCATTTGCTTCGGTGCTGAAAATCTGACTTTTTGAACACGCACTTATATGACATTTTCTACATGGCAAGGAAAATTCCTGTTAAACGACATCTACGTTTTCTACATTTCTAAAGGACATATAAGCGATTAACAGACCAATGATTCCAAGGGTAATCGGAATAACGATAAAAGAGCTGATGTAAAAACCACCGTTATTGTTGAGGAGCGTAATGAGAATAAAGGAAGAAACAATCGTTGCCGCTACCGATTTCTTACGCATTCCGAAATACAGAGGTATCATGCTAATCCCAGCTGCAGACAACCCCTGGATCAACATTTGGATTCCTTCATTTATGAGCAACTCCATAGAAGGAGTCCCAGGAATGATGTGAAGAACAGAATTCAATGCGATAAAGACGGCAATCACAGTTACATTCGATATCACGATCGTAATGAATGTAATCCCCATAATCAGCAAGAGTTTAGCCGCAATCAACTTCTTACGCGGCACCGGATACGTAAACATAATCGAAATCGTCTTGTTGTTGTATTCATTAATAATGAGCTTACCGATCAGGACCGCTGCAAAAATAACAAACACCACTCTCACCATAACGCTCATCGCCGTAAACATTTCATCAAATGTAGAAAAGGCTTCTTTAAGATCCTGTTCTTCAACATAAGATATAAGTCCTATAAGCACAATGATCAAGAAACTTGCGATTAGAGCGCCCTTCCAGTACCATCCCATCTTGTGCTTTTTCAGTTCCAACTTCATCAACTTAAGCATATTTCTCTCCTCCACCCGTCTGATCGATGAAATATTCCTCGAGCGAAGTACGCTTATGATGAATAGACTCAATGGTCACATCGTTCAGAATGAGCGTCTTCGATATTTCAGGCTGCGAAACATCCGATTGGTAAATACGGATCGTATCATCTCCGATGACTTTGAAATTGTGGATATTCAGGCTGTTTTCCAGAACAAATACCGCTTTTCGGCAGTCTGGTGTAACGATTTCGATAAAGCCCAAATTGCGCGTTTTCAAATCGTTCATCGAGGCTTCCTCTTTAAGGACACCGTTCTGGATAATGCCAATCGTATCGGCAACCTGCTCAATTTCGCTGAGCAGATGGCTTGAAATAAACAGGGTCATATTATACTCCTTGCTAAGCATATGAAACAGATCCCTAAAATCCTTGATGCCTGCCGGATCGAGGCCGTTGATAGGCTCATCCAGAATGAGCAGTTCAGGCTTCGTTACGAGGGCTCTGGCCATGCCGAGTCTTTGCTTCATGCCGAGGGAGAATTCCGCGACAGCCTTCTTGTCCGCTCCGGTAAGCTTCACCAGCTCTAGTGCATCACTGATCGCCTTTTTGTTATACAAGCCCATGTACTCACAGTGTATCTCCAGGTTTTCTTTTGCCGTCAGCTTATCGTAAAAAATAGGGTATTCGATAATGCTCCCTATGCGCTTGAACATTTCAACGGAGGAAGGTTTCAGCATCTCTCCAAACAGCTCAATTTCACCACTCGTCGGCTTCACAAGATTCAATATCATTCGCATGACCGTTGTCTTACCTGCACCGTTCGGTCCAAGAAATCCGTAAATTTGTCCTTGGGAAATGTTCATGCTGACATCCGATACCACTTCTTTACCGTTGAATACTTTAGTTAAATTGCGGGTACTGATTATATAACTCATAATGATAAACTCCTCTCGTCACTTGCTTAATTCCATTCTAGACCGAAGCCCTATCATATTTATTTCGCAATTCTTACGAAACTCTTAAGTTCACGAAAGTCGACCCAGTTTGACGGTAAACACCGTAGATTTGAAGGGTTTGCTCCTTACGGTAATGTCTCCATACATTTCCTCCACTAGCCTTTTCGTAATCGTAAGCCCGAGTCCGCTGCCCTGGAACGATTGGTTTCTGGAATCCTCCAGCGTATACATCCGTTCAAAAATAAGCCTCTGATCGCGTTCGCCGATTCCTTTTCCCCGATCCCACACATCCACGTAGACGTGATCGTCATCGCAGCGCAAGGTTACGCCGATCTTGTCCCCATCCCCGCCGTAGCGGATTGCATTCGAGAGAAGATTGTCCAATACCCGGCTGAGAGCTTCCTCGTTCCCTTTGGCATAGACCGGTGTATCAGGAATATCTATTACTGCCTCGAGCTTGCGGGATTGCAGCAAATCGTAGAACATAAGGATGCTACTGCGACATATCTCGTTCATTTCCACCCGGGTCAACGGAATGTCCCGATCCCCCGACTCCAGCTTGGCCAAGTCAAAGAATCGATTGATCAGTTCTACAATTTCCACCGCTTTGGAATGAACCTTGGAAAGAAGGCGCTTCTGTTCCTCAGGCTCCATATCAGGCTGATGTGCAATCATCTCAATATAACCAAGCACCACGGTAAGGGGTGTCTTTAAATCGTGTGAGATGTTCGCCAGCATTTTGCGCATCGCAAGCTCTGTCCGGGTAAACTCCACTTCATACTGCCGTTTCAATTCAAGCAGCCGATTGACTGTATTCAACAGTGTGTGCACACCGGGATCCTGGGTGACGAGTAGCACTTGCTCTTGCGAGGAGGACGCCATGACGGCCTCCAGCTTATCGGTAATATACTGTATATTTCGCGCAGTATTTCTCCGTGATATGTACTGAACGATGTTTAATATGGTAAGAAGCACGATGACGCCCAGCAGAAAGAGGGTCAATCCCATGCTAGAATTCCCCCAACCTGTATCCGATACCCCATAGCGTTTTTATATATTGAGGTGCCGAGGGTTCGTCTTCGATTTTCTCACGCAATCGGCTCATATGGACGTTAATAACATTTTCATCTCCGTAGTAATCATCGTTCCAGACAGAGCTGAATATTTGCTGTTTCGTAAATACCTTTTTCGGATTGTTCAAAAAAAGCTGTAAAATTTGCAGCTCCTTCGCAGTCAGCTTGACCTCTACTCCGTTCTTGCTCACGGTCAGATTATCCATATCCATGGACAGCTCGTGTACGTTGATCACACGGGACTGCTGCGGCAGCTTATCGACATAATGTGTGGCTCGCCGAATCGCCGCTTTCACTCTCGCAGACAGCTCGATCATAGAGAACGGCTTCGCGATATAGTCATCCGCACCGAACCCCAGCCCGATTGCCTTGTCCGCTTCCCCGCCCTTCGCAGATAAAATCAGGATTGGAACATGGCTTTTCTCCCTTACGATTCGGAGGAAGTCCATCCCGTTAAGCTTAGGCAGCATCAGATCCAGCAGGATTAAATCGAACGTCTGATGGCTGAACATCTGCAACGCCTCCTCCCCGTCATGGGCATGAAACAGTAGAAATCCCTCACCGGATAAGTAACTCACGACCATTTCTCCAATGGAAAGATCGTCTTCAACAAGTAGTATGGTACCGTTCATACAGCATTTGCCTCCTATGTATATAAAAGAACTTCCTCTATTACTTTAATCCTAAAACAGCGACCAGTAAATGGATTGAGTCGCGCCCCCGAATTTCTTGAATTATTCCTTAACGGATGAAATTCGGGGACATGAGCATTTGCTTCCGATGCATCTTTCCGTTGGAAAGCTTTAAGCGAATGCTTAATTCATAACTTTACACTATCCAAAAACAGAATCATTTTATAAGCGTTTCTATTCTCTCCACCTGCAAATATAAGAATAATAAGGGGAATATGGATATTAGAAATGTGCCGAATTGGATATTATCCTTGGACAATGAAGACATGGAATTCATTAAAAATTTTGTACTCAAATCAGGTTCATTGAAAGAAATTGCAAAAGTATATGAAGTGTCATATCCAACAGTAAGGCTAAAGCTCGATAGATTAATCCAGAAAATAAAAATCAATGACGCTATAGATAACGAGGAATTCATCAAATTTATCAAAAATCTCTCGATTGATGATCGCATAAGCGTAGAGGACGCAAAACTGATCATTGAAAAATACAAACAAGAAAGGAAAGAACCATAATGGATGATATATATAGACTTTTAATTATTGTCGGGATATTAGCAGTCCAATACTTTTTCTCAACTCGGAACAACGTTTTTTGGGGAGCGATTATACCAGCATCCTATATTGTGTTTTTAACATGGATGTTTGTTACGGATCGTATCGAAAGTACTGTAGGGTTTATCCTTTATCTACTATTAGGGTTACTTTTCCTTATTGCAGAATGGAGTGCAGGAAGAAAAACCCTTAACCAGAAAAGAAAAAAAGAATTGGATAAGATAAAAACGCATGATATGAAGTAGTATAATTTTAAAGAATAATAACAAAAAGACTATCTCTTGGAATTAGATGATCTTTCCTTCTATGTAAATGGTATTACTTAAAATGATCTTCTAGACTAGTTAAAGATAATGAATGATGAAACTCTTTGTTAACTAACCTGCCCGTTAGCGTGGAAAAGGCAGCCGATAATATTGGCTGCCTTTTCCTAATGGTTATTGCGGTATAGCTTCCCTTTAGTTCAAACACCGTTGTCTTTAAATTTTTCGGGATTTTTAACAAAACTCTCTTTAATATAGCCGCATTCAGAGCAAAATACATATTATGTTCAGATGGTACCATACAACTCTTAATTTTATATGTACCGACTGCGATCCTTAATTGCTTTTCTCGCTTCTATTTTCTCCTTATTTGTCTTCTTTTGGCATTGGCAATGGTACTTTCCAATTCAGGTCATAGCTCTTTTTTGCCAATTCTGAAGTAAGACTGAGCTTTTGAGGGAGTTCTTTCATTTCATAACTTTGCAATTTTATTCGGACATGGTTTCTGCCTTGTTCATCCTTTCCTATCATTTTAAAATCTCCACCTGTTACATTGTATATTTTGCCCTTTTCATCCTTTATAGTCCAACCAAAACGATTAATAATTTTATCTGTGTCATCATCCAATAAAATCGTATCTGCTAGATTAATATATGATATATCCTTTAAATAAGCCTCTAGTAAAATAGTAGCGTGCTTCTCATTCTTTGGAGATGCTTCATTTAATGGTTCGTCAAAAGTTACTGACATGATCTCAATCGTTTTGCCATCCTTATCTACTCTTACAGGTTTTTCGGCAAGCTGTTTTGGCTCAAATGATACGCCTAGCTCATACGGTTCTGTTTTTTCTAAAGAATCCAATACTAGTATATATTGATGATCAGGAGACAGTGGAGCAAATCCATACTTCCGATTAGAATGACCGTATTCTCCCACGGCCTTGCGTGGAGTATCAAGCGCCCTAGTTAAATCTTTTACTTTCTCTCCTTTTTCATTTTCAACATGAAAATTCAGTTTATAATCATCATAGCGAACATAAGGATCAACTGAATCTACTTTTCCTTTCACTTGTTTGCTTTCCTGTACTAATCTTTTCTTTGCCTCTTCCGTCCATTTCGTTTCATAATCCACACGAGCAGCAGTCGGTGAATGCATAATGCTGTTTAGATTGATTTGCAGTCCCTGTGGTGTGGTATACGTCTTATCGATTGGTAGCACCTTTGAAGCCTTAGTTGTTTTTTCTAAATCAAAAGGAATCTTTAAGGCCCAATTTCCTTTAACAGAGTCGATCTGATTCCCCTCGAACTGTAATAAAAGCTTCTGTTCTTCTGTTTCCCCGGTTTTTTTTAGAGTGAGATATCCGTAATTTTCTTGGATTTCTACCCCATACGTTTTAGTTTCTTTAATTACATTCCCTTTCAAATCTGTTACCTCTACGTTACTTATGTGAAGCTTATCCGGATGAATAAAGTTCTTTTGCTGATCCTTGATCGAATAAACGGCCACAATTCTCATCGAATCAGCCAATATCTCCTCTATTTCAAGAGTATAGCCCCGATCAGTAACAGAGGCATTTACCTTCTGTGAAAAACCCTCCTGTGCTGCATATTGCAGTTCTTTATCAGAACCATCAAATAGCGATTTAACATAGGCCGCAAAGGTAGGACTCACCGATATCGTTAAAAGCAAAGCGCAGCTAATTAAGACAGGAAGTACCAAAGTGCCTAGTAAACGCGACCTTTTTCTTTTATAGGCTACCACTTGGTCAGGCATCACAAAATTAGGCTGATCCAATTCTCCAGCTACCTTTTTTAGAGTTTGTGTAATCTGTTTGTCAAGATTAGTCATGCATGTTCACTCCCATCTCGGTAAATACCTGTGTTTCTTTCTTAACTTGTATTTTTTCAGCAATTAACTTTCTGGCCTTATGTAGCCTTGATTTTACCGTTCCCTCAAATACACCAAGGATTTTTGCAATTTCAGCTATACTAAACTCCTCATAATAGTAAAGAATAACTGCAGAGCGATATTTCGGCGTCATCATCTGAATCGCTCGCCAAATCTGTTGCTCTTTCTCCTTTTGAAGAATACTCTCCAATGGGTTTTGCCCAGGGTCAATAGAGTCCATATATTCCTCCGTTTTTTTCTTTCTACGCACCATATTAAGTGCACGATGTGTCACAATTTTTATAAACCAAGCTCGAAACGATGTCCCTTTTCGTTTATCATATCGATAAAGTGATTGATACGCTTCCCATAGTGCTTCTTGAACGGCATCCTGAGCTAGACGGTAATCATGGACGATCAAAAAAGCGACTCGAAATGCACTAGTTAAGTGAGGTTGAACAAGTGTTTCAAAATCAACTGGACCTCCTTCCTTGGGTATTGGAAAATGATGATTTTCTTTCACTTAAAAGACCTCCTCGTTTTTCCTTTCACTTCTTATTCACCAGTTCTCGTATTTTGGTTCATAAAAAGAGAAAAAAACTTTTCCCTCACTTGGGTGAACTGCTACTTGCGAGGTTATCAATAAATTTTCTCATTTAATCACATATACTTTGCGAGTGGTGTCAGCTTCGCTGGTACTACCCCGATTAAGAAAAAGAAGATGGCATATATTTTCCTTTTCGGGGCACTTGTCGGCATTTTATCTATAGACACATCGGCAAATTCGGTTTTGAATCGCTATTACTCTTGAAGAGAAGGAATATTCCAGAAATTCGGGGGCAGGAGCGATTGTAGAAACGATACGTACTCATAGCGTCCTATAGCAGAAAAAGGATGCCCCAGTTCAACAACCCCTGAGACACCCTTTTCAATATTCAAAAAGATTACGTATAATTTCCTACTCTTACACCTTCTCCACCGGACAGATGCACACCGAGTGTGGGACCTCCAATGTATATTCGGTCGATTCCAGCTTGCCTGTATCCTTATCGATTTTATAACTTGCGATTAAGCCGTTGTCTTGGTTAGCGGACACGAGGAAGCCGCCTGGCAGAATGTTAAAGTGACGCGGGCTCTTTCCTCCAGAGGAGATCCAATTCACCGCACGCAGCATACCGGTATCTGTATCAATCTCATACTGGACTATACTGTCATGGCCCCGGTTAGAGGCATACAGAAAGCGGCCGCATGGCGAAACCAGAACATGAGCGCCCGTATTATCCATAACTACATCCTCCGGCAGGGTAGAAATATGCCGCAGCATCTTCAGATCTCCGAATGTCGCATCATAAGCGTAAACGGTAACGGTACTATTCAGCTCATTTACGCCATATACCCATTGTCCTGACGGATGAAAAGCAATATGGCGAGGACCGGACCCAGGCGGCAGACTGATCTCCCGGTGGGTCACAAGCTTCCCATCATCGAGCCGGTACAAGTTGACGTTATCCATCCCCAGATCACTAACCACCACATATTTATGATGAGGATCCTCGAATATGGAGTGCGGATGTGCCTCGGACTGTCGGTCATCCCTCAGTCCTCGTCCGCTGTGGCGGATAACGGAGGTGATATCCCCGACGGCCCCATCTTCTTCCAGCGCGAACACCGTAATCCGCCCGTCACTGTAGCCGGTCGTAAACAAATATTTCCCATCCCTCGAACGGGATACATGACAGGTTCCCGAGGAATCTGTTGGTTTGCGGCTGAGTACGCTCAGCTTGTGCGTTTCTGGATCAGCGCTGTATGCCACGACCTCGCTAGCTTCTTTTTCACTGACTGCATACAGCACACGGTGAAGCTCGTCAAAGTCCAAATAGGTTGCATTTTCAATCCCCGATGTTCCGTCCAGCAGCTGCATCTCTCCGCTCTCCCGGTTAAGGGCAGCCAAATAAATACCATTGTCTTGGTCAGAACCATAGGTTCCTATGTAAAAATAAACGTCCTGCTCCATCATCACGTCGTCCCACACTCCTTTAATTTCTGAAAGAAACTGCTGTGATCGCTTCCGTTATAATGTATTCCCCAACGCCGGCTGACCTTTATCCCTCCTTCCTCAAATTCACGAAAAGATTACTTTCGCTATACGCCTATTATATATCCAATATTTGCAAAAATCGAAAAGTATTGTAGCAGATAAAAATTCATTTCTGGCTGCACAACATCGGGCTTCCGGTCATGATGATCGGCCAGATAACGTGCTGCATCACTTCCTCTACAGCCTGACCTCTACAACAGCTTAACCTAACCCGCCGAACTCCTGGGTAGACAGGTTCTCACGTATAAGCGATAATAATTCTCATAAATATATATCTCATTATTCTATCAGGTGGTGATCAAGATGGAACAGACACAGGAACTGTCCACCCGGGATACCATTCTCCATATGTTAAAGACTCAGGGGCCTCTCAGCACCAAGTCGATAGCTTCTACCCTACTCGTCACCGAGATGGCTGTCCGCCGGCATCTGGGTAGTCTTGAAAAGGATGGCGTCATTGAGACCGAGCTGGTTCGCCAGGCCATGGGTCGCCCGCTTGCCCTGTACCGTCTCTCACCGCATGCAGAGTCGCTCTTTCCGAACAAATACTCCACGCTTACGCTGGATCTGCTCGATGAGCTGACCGAGGAAGCCGGCGAGGAAATGGTCACACGGCTCTTTGAACGCCGGCGCAACAAGCTGCGGCAGCGCTACGAATCGGGAGTTTCCGGCAAAGAGCTGGCTGATCGGGTTCGCACCCTGACCGACATTCAAAATGACAACGGGTATATGGCTGAATGTGAGCAAACCGATGATGGCAAATATGTTATTAAAGAGCATAACTGTCCGATCTCTCAAATTGCCAACCGGTATAATCAGGCCTGCAGCTGTGAGCTGGAGTTATTTTCATCTCTGCTTCAAGCGAAGGTGGAGCGGACGGAATGCCTCGCAAACGGAGGCTGTCGGTGTGTCTATGTGATAACAGAATAGTAGAACAGAGCTTATACTGTGGTTTTCAAAAAGGAGCTGCCCTCACCGGTTAGGCGGGGGCAGCTCCTTCTTGTATTGGCAGTCTCTATAACATTAGAGGTTAAGATTATATGGAATAGGTACCTCGATGGCTTTCTCGATAACACCCGGATAGCTGGTTAATGTAAAGGTCAGCGGCTGCGGATACTTCTTCGGTATAAGATACAAATACTCCGTTGTTTTGGTCCATCCTGTCTCGGAATTTGAGCTGCTTGTCGATCGGACTCCTCTCGATGAATCATCCAACTTATGTTTGTTCCCTTTCCCGTCAATGAACTCTTCATCAAACGAAACACTGCCATAATTCATCTTCTCTTCTTCCTCATACTCTAGTGTAAGAGTATGACCTTCCTTCTTTTTTGTATATTGGCCAAATTTTATCTTATTGTCTGGTGAACTCAATACAGCCCTCTTCTCCATATCCACCACAATACTCATCTTGGCAGGGTCCACCGCATACAGACCCCCCGCTTTCAAAGTAATCGAGTCGGGCTGATCTAACACATTGCTGTCGAAGAAATAAGTCACTTCTCCATCCTCATCCGGTCCCCAGCCTAGAGAGTTCGTAAGTCGCGTGCTTTTCCCGTCTTTGACCGATTCCAAGTAGTCTTCCCACAGACCGGACACCTTCATCGTATTGCCTGCTTCAATGTTTCCTTTCAGGGCAATGCCCGCTGGAGAAAACACAGCCTCCCTCATCGTCATCTTCTGTCCCTGAATCTCGATCACCTCATTCAGCGGAATGGTTCGAATATACTTCCGGTAAATATCCAAATCTAGAGTTAGGTCTATACTCAACAGCTCTTCATCCTCTGTTGGGATACGGACACGGGCATTGGCCGAATCCTTCGCAACACGGAACTGGACGGATAATTGGTCTGGTATAGAATGGGTGTCCTCAAAAATAAAATTGCTTTCCAAATCATGAACACCCGGCTCCAATTCATTATTCCCCCCGTAATGGACACCTACTGGAAGCTCGCTGCCCATAAGATCTACGGGTTTTATCTCTCTTATAATCGCCATGCGGTCCGAGCGGTTTTCCAGCGTGAACAGCAACCTAAGCTGCTGTGAACCGACCAATACACCGTCTACAGTTATGGTGTAGTCCCCCTTCGTTACAGACTTGCCCACTGGCTGAATCAGCCCGTGTTTATTAGCCGTATTCAGTGTAATGTCCTCCCCGAATTCGCGCCCCTTCAGTGGAGCATAAGGTCCGGAAGCCATCTGCTCGACCTGCTGCTTCGAGCCGCCCCATATCAGCAGAATTACTAAAGCCAAAGCTCCTGCCAGGAGGGTCATCCTTCTGTACCGTACATGGGATCGCTTGGAGTGTCTTCCTTTACGAATCCCTTCCTGTACAACGGCTTCCAATGCGTCATCCGATATATCCGCCGCACTGGCTTCCGCGTCTTGAAAATAACTCTTAAGCATGCGCTCTTCTTTCTCATACATGGATTGCCGCACCTCCCGGCTTCATTTTTTGCCTCAGCAGCTTTAGTCCCTGGTGCAGTCTTGTCTTCACAGTCCCCTCAGGACAATCCAGCACCTTGGCGATTTCCGTTACCGTCATGTCCTGATAATATTTCAGAATCAAAACATGACGATATTTAGGCTTCATCCGATTCAGTGCGCGTTCCAGATCAAGCTTGCTATCGTTGATCATTTCCCCCGTGCTTGTAACACTTATCTCTTCGTATGGGACAACACGCTTCCTTCGTTTTTGCTCATCCACACAGCAGTTAATTAATATCCGGATCAGCCAGGACACAAACACCTCAGGGTTTCTGAGACGCTTACATTTGCTCCATGCCCGGCAGACGGTCTCCTGAACCGCCTCAAGCGCATCGTTCTCATTGTGCAAGTAGCTGTAAGCAATACCGTACAGCCGTCTCCTCTGCCCCGTAATCAGGGCATGAAATGCTGTTTCATCCCCTCTGCAAGCCGCTGCAGCCAGCTCTCTTTCTTCCATGACGAGGCTCCTTCCCCCGAATTCTAGCCCTCTTTATTGTTAGTTCTTTATAATTAGACTGACCTCTGAGGTAAAACGTTTTATTTTTTCATCACAAATAAATAATACAATTTCTGAGCAAACACAAAAAAACTGTCCCTAAGGACAGTGAGCTCTAATGATATGACAGTCAACGACTTCGTTTTCTTTTGTTGCGGAATACATGATGATAAAAAATATAGCCAAGACCGCATACTAACAAAATGAGAGCTGCAAACCAGATAATGGGGAGCAAGTAGGGAGTATGCTTCCCCGCTATGTACAATAAGTATGCTGAGATCGTATACATGATTAAAAGTATTATAATACGCTTGTACAGATCCATTAGCACAGCCTCACTTTCTTCTGTGTCATCGGCCAAATATCTACAATTTCTTCCGTATTCATAACATTATGGTAACGCAGAATGCTGAAAAATGCACTCAAAAATTGGAAGAAATATTAATTTTTTATGTTTGATCAATTTATATACTACTAAGAAAGAAAAAAATAGAAATAACCCCCTTGCTTTAACTAATAGTATTAGTTATTATATAAATAACATTAGTTAAACGGAGAGTGAATTCGAATGAAAAAAACGATTAAAGGTAAAGTAACACAATTATCTTTTATGCCGCGGCTGTTTCCTGTAAATATATACCTAGTGGAGGAAAATGATGGATTCACCTTGATTGATACCGGTATGTCATTTTGTCAAAAAGGGATTTTAGAGGCTGCCGCCTCAGCGGGCAAACCCATCAAGCGGATCTTGCTTACCCATGCCCATGGCGACCATATCGGTTCCCTGGACGGTTTAAAACAGACACTCCCCCAAGCGGAAGTGCTCATCTCCCGTCGGGATGCCGTACTGCTGACAGGCAACACAGAGTTAGAACCAGGCGAGCCGCAGACGCCGATTCGAGGCGGAATACCGAAAGGCATTACAACCACACCCGACCGGCTGCTTGAAGATGGTGATATGGTTGGCTCTCTGCAAGCTATATCCACTCCTGGTCATACTCCCGGGCATATGTCTTTTATCGATAAGCGCAGCGGATTCCTCATTGCAGGAGACGCGTGGCAGACCCGCGCGGGACTCGCTGTATCCGGAGATAAACGTTGGTTATTTCCATTTCCGGCCATGGCTACCTGGCATAAAGAGACTGCTTTAAAAAGTGCCAAAAAACTCGCAGCACTTCAGCCCACCCTACTCGGCTGCGGCCATGGTTCTCTACTGACGGATCCTTTTGCCTTTATGAATCGGGCAATTCAACAAGCGGAACATGCGTTTAGCAAGTAGACGTCATGAAGAATAATATGCTATTACACTGAATTCTTTCCTTCATCGTTCTGTGCTATAATTAATGGGCATGGAAAGTGTGACATTTTTGATGGAAAGAGGTATTCAATTGTGGTTGATCTGAATTCCCCAATTCTTAAAATAGGCTCCACGATCGGAATGCTGGTCATGGCGCTCGCAGTTATCTTTATTCGGATGAAAGCAAGCAATCGTCCTGTTACGATTAAAAAGATTATTATTCCGCCGCTAGGCATGACAACAGGATTCGTAATGTTTGTCGAGCCACAAGTTCGAATCCCGATTCTGTGGGGGATTCTAGCGTTTCTTGTCGGATGGTTTATCTTCTCATACCCACTCATCCGCGGAACGAAATTCGAGAAAGTGGACGGTCAAATCTTCATTCAAAGATCCCGTAGCTTTGTATACATTCTGCTCGGACTGCTCACTGTACGCCTGCTTCTCCACGGATATATTGAAGAGCACATCTCCATTCCGCAGACAGCTGCACTGTTCTTTCTGCTTGCCTACGGCATGATTACCCATTGGCGTATTTCTATGTACCGCCAATATCATCAGATTACCCGTCCTGAACCGATGGTGTAATCACAACCGATTCATTGAAATATCAAGTAGAACAAGACTGTCCGGGTCTGTATCCGGACAGCCTTTTTTTATTCCACATGATTGTTAATCTGTCCTTCAGCAATCCACCGTACCAGCTCTGGCATATCTTTCGGATATAGCCCTTTATCAAGGCCGTATTGGTCAACAGAACGCTTTACGAACACGGACCTTGATCGGGTCCTCATTACAATATATCAATCCAAATCTTAATAGCCGTTGCCAATATCAGAACAGCCAAAATAATCTGCAGAACTTTGGTATTAACCTTCTTACCGGTAGAAGCGCCAAGCGGGGAAGCGATCAAGCTGGCAATAACCATAATAAGAGCGGGGAAATATTCAACCTGTCCGGTCGTAACCTTCCCGATCGTGGAACCGATCGAAGAAATAAATGTGATAGCCAGCGAGGAGGCGATAGTCATTCGGGTAGGAATTTTTAATACAACAAGCATGATTGGCACCAACAGGAACGCACCAGCCGCACCCACAATGCCGGCACCGATACCTACGATCAAGGCCAGTACAGCGGCAAGCCATTTGTTGAATTTCACCTGATCCAGAGGAATATCGTCAACGCCTTTTTTCGGGATGAACATCATCACAGCGGCGATCAGCGCCAAAATTCCGTAAATGATGTTGATGCCACTTTCACTCATCGACTTGGAACCAAATCCGCCGACAAAACTGCCGATCAGAATCGCAGCACCCATGTATATAATGAGCGTTCGGTTCAAGTATCCGCCTTTACGGTAAGCCCACACACCGCCGATCGTTGCGAACAGCACCTGTACAGCACTGATTCCGGATACCTCGTGAGCGGTAAATGCAGCCAATCCAAACAACGGTGGAATATACAGAAGCATCGGATATTTGATGATGGAACCGCCGATGCCTACCATGCCTGAAATGTAAGAGCCAATAAATCCGATTAAGAAAATGGTTATTATATATGCAAAACTCATATCCATATCATTTATCCTCCTTCTTCAATAGCACGTCATCTATTGATGTCTTTAAAAAAGGGAACCGAATCGGTTCCCTTTTTTTCTAACGCACCGCACAACGGTTCGGTCCAATTTCCATTTCACGCTGCTTATCTTCATCCGGATTGATTTTACCCATGTTGGTTTGACGGATTTCCTGATAAGCGTTCGGCTGCGGCGGAAGGTTTTTCGTCACCATCGTTCTGAACTCTTCTTCATCCGCAATGTTCAAGCCATGATTCGATGCATACAACTCACCCAGCTTTTTCGCCACGGTTCCATCATCGTTCAGTTCTTCCATAATCATAAAGTGAGCCGGCAGTACGATGAGTTCATCTGATAGCTCTTTATAACGGGCATACAGCGTTTCGCGTAGATCGCCGACCCAGTCGTCCGCAAGTCCCGCAAGATCCGGTCGTCCGATGGAATCAATGAACAAAATGTCGCCTGTAAGCAGATACTGACCGTCGATCACAAACGATGTGGATCCGATCGTGTGTCCAGGGGAGTAGTGCGCCTCGATGTTGATCTTGGTGCTTCCGATCACGATTTCATCACCGTCCTCCAGCGGCTGGTATTGAAATACAACCTCTCCGGCATCTTTTGGAGGGAGCCAGTACGTGGCGTTGGTCTTCTCAGCGATGATCCGTCCTCCGGAAATATGGTCTGCATGAAGGTGAGTATCAAACACATGTTTGATCTCCGCATTTACACTCTTGGCAAAATCGATATAAACGTCCGTCATGCGGGTCGCATCGAATAACGCGGCTTCGCCGTTCGAGATCGCCATATAGGACAAGCACCCTTTACCGATCCGGACGAACTGGTACAGCTCGCCGCCGTCTTTCAGATTCCCGACTTTCACAGGCATAAGATGCTCACTCCATGCCTTCATTCCACCTTTTAAATACCCGACCGTTCGGCCGTGCTCTGCCAGCATCTCTGCAACCATGACAGAGGAGCCTTCCTTCGCACATACAACGATTACTTCCTTATCTGTCGGAATCTGATCCAGAATATCCTCCACACCATCGAGCAGATCAAAATAAGGAATGTTCAAATATTCGATATTCTCGCCTTCGATTTTCCAATCTTCAAAGTCACTTTTATTTCGAACATCCAGTATGAAAAAGTTATCTTTGCGAATTGCCTTCTCAGCTACTTCTTTTGCGTGCATTTCGATGACTGACATCATGTATTGCCTCCTCTATCCTTGGTTGTTTGGTTATTTAATCGTTGATGCTCGTCGTTATTCCAGTCCATGCGCTCATGCCAGGCACTACATTGATCACCCGATCAAATCCATTAGCTGCTAGCTTCTGTGCAGCCATGTCACTACGGGTTCCGGTACGGCATACGACATAGATCTCATCCTGTTTGTTCAGCTCTCCAAGGCGGTTATCCAAATCTCCCAAAGGAATGGAGATCGCATTTGGAATGTGTCTGAATGCATATTCCGCAGATTCTCTCACGTCCAGAACAATGACCGGCTCACCTGCCTGAAGTTTCTGCTTCAGCTGTGTATTATCCGCCACATGAGGATATGAGCGTTCAGCCGTTTCCTCACCGGAAGACTTACGCAAGTAGTGTTTCAGCACATCCCCTTCCTCAATGGTGCCGAGGTATTGATGACCGGTACTTTCCGCCCAAGCTTCCATATCTGCCTTGGATCCTTTATCCGTCGCCTCTACCTCCAGCACTTGACCTCCTTCAAGATCTTTCATCGCTTTCTTTGTTCGTACGATCGGCATAGGGCATGCCAAACCTTTTGCATCTAACATCACGTTGGAATCAATAGATTTCATGTATGAATACCTCCTGCAATCTCATATACCACCCGGGGTATATTATCGTTCGAAAAAAATGGTGCTTTAACGCACCGTTAATAAATCGATACCCGTCACATACAAAGTTTTAGCATCTTATCTCATTCTGTTCCCCAGCGCTATTCGGTCTTTCCTTCCCATGCCAGCATCCCGCCGGTCATGTTGATTACGTTATAACCTTGACTTTGAAGATACTCGGTTGCACGGCCGCTTCTGCCGCCGGAAAGGCATACTATAATATATTCTTTAGATTTATCCAGATCTTGCTTGCGGAATTCTACCAATCCAAGCGGAATATTAATCGCCCCCGGAATTTTACCTTCTTCCACTTCTTCGGTTTCGCGTACATCGATAATGTTCAGGCTTTTGCCTTCGTTTAACAACTTCTCTACCTCGGCAGGTGTTATCTCCTTCATTAAAAAGGCCTCCAATAATTAAATTATGTTTATGACCAGGCGCTCATGCCACCCTTAACATTGGTTACTTTTCCAAAACCGGATTTCTTCAAAAGTTTACTCGCTTTATTACTTCGCATTCCGCTTTGACAGATGACAACAACCTCACGGTCCTGCGAGAGCTCTCCGCTCTTCTGGGCAAGCTGCTGCAAAGGAAGGTTCTTGAACCCTTTAATATGATTACCGTTGAATTCCCCCGGTGTTCGGACATCAATAAACTGCTTGTTCTTGTCCTTTAATTCGTTTTTTAATTCTGCTGTTGTAATCTGCCGGATTCCCTTTGCAGGCAGCATACGCTGGATCAGAAATAGGACAATAAGCGCGATGATAACGATATTTAAATATTCCATCTTTGAAATCCCTCTCTCTATATGACGGGAGACTACTCCCCGAGAAATTAGATAAACAAGTTCACATTACCATCTTGGGCATCTGACAGATAAGCGGCAACACCCGCATACTCAATATTCTCAAGCAGTTCTTCCTTTTGCAGTCCAAGCAGATCCATTGTCATTGTGCAGGCTACCAACTTCACATCCTGCTCCTGTGCCAGCTCAATCAGCTGTGGAAGTGGAACAGCGTTATGTTTCTTGATAACATCTTTAATCATCTTAGGACCCATGCCGGCAAAATTCATCTTGGAAAGACCCATCTTATCGGCTCCCCTCGGCATCATCTTCCCGAACATTTTTTCCATGAATCCTTTTTTCACCGGCACCATCACATCTTCGTCTTTACGAAGTGCATTCAGTCCCCAGAAGGTATGGAAAATCGTCACCTCATGATCGTAAGCCGCCGCACCGTTGGCGATAATGTACGCAGCCATTGCTTTATCATACTCACCGCTAAACAGCACAATGGTTGTTCTTTTCTGATCTGTCACGTTATTGATTCCCCCTATTCAAGTTCCTGATTACCCCATGGGGTATATAAAATCCAAAAAAATTTAGCCTTTCTTGATCCAGAACTTCAGAACGCCATCCTCTTCCTTATGATCCATCAGTTCGTTCCCGCTTGATTTAGCCCATGCAGTCAAATCGTTCTTCGCGCCTTGATCCGTGCTGTGAATCTCAAGCACCTGTCCCACTTCTAGTTCGTTCATCGCTTTCTTGGTCTTGACGATTGGCATCGGACAAGCTAATCCCTTAGCGTCCAGTACTTTATGTGCATTCATTACAAATTCCTCCTTTTAAGGTTAAAAATCATCTTTTCAATTACCCATAGGGGTATAATAAAATATACAGAAAGGGGTGTCAACCCTTCCGGTATTAGCGGCTTTTTACCAACAAGTTCACTGCCTGGAGGACAAGCTCCTCAGTATTGTGTCCGTTCTCTTCCGCAGTACGTACACATTCCACAAGGTTCGAACTGACAACGACACCGATGGTCCGGTCAATCGCTGTCCGTGCAGCAGAGAGCTGGGTGATTACTTCCTTACAATCCTTGTCCTCTTCCATCATTTTCAAAATGCCGCGAAGCTGTCCTTCAATGCGCTTCACCCGATTTTTCATTTGATCATTATAATCCAACGTCTTTCCCTCCTGTCCACTCGATTATATATTGTTTGTCCTAAATTTCATTATATAACACATGTCTATAATATATACCCCTGCGGGTATAAAGTAAAGTTTGTTTCCGTTTAAATATTTGTCACTTTCTTTTTTAGCCATTTATGTTATCATACCCCCATGGGTATAATAATTCATAAACATAACTGGAGGGATTCATAATGGGTAAAAAAATCGTTATTGTCGGTGGTGTTGCGGGTGGAGCATCTGCCGCAGCCCGTCTGCGTAGATTGGACGAGGATTCAACGATTGTCATGGTTGAGCGCGGAGAACATATTTCTTTTGCCAACTGTGGGCTTCCTTACTATATCGGAGAAAGTATTAAAGAACGCGGCAAGCTAATGGTACAGACCGTAGAGGGTATGAGTAAAAGATTCAATCTCGACATTCGCAATCTCAGCGAGGTCGTGTCCATTCAGCGCGAAGATAAAACGGTATCGATCAAAAATCTGACGACTGGTGAAGTCAGTAAGGAAAGTTATGATCATCTGATTCTGTCTCCCGGATCCAAGCCGATCGTACCGAACATTCCGGGATTGGATGAGGCCGTAGACGTCTTCACCCTTCGCAATATTCCCGATACGGACCGGATCAAGCAGTTTGTGGACGTGCGGAAACCGGCTCAAGCGGTTGTGGTTGGGGGCGGATTTATCGGTCTGGAAATGGCAGAAAATTTGGCTGATCGCGGCATCAAGGTGACAATCATCGAGATGGCTAACCAGGTCATGGCGCCTCTGGATTATGAAATGGCTTCTATCGTCCATACTCATTTGAAGGAAAAAGGGGTTACCCTTATTCTTGAAGACGGTGTTAAAGCGCTAGCTGATCACGGTAAAACGATTGAATTGTCCAGCGGAACGAAAGTGTCTACCGATATGATCATATTGTCCATCGGTGTTCGCCCTGAGAATGGTCTGGCACTGGATGCAGGGTTGGATGTAGGAGAGCGCGGCGGTATTAAAGTCAATGAAACTATGCAGACCAATGACGTGAGCATCTATGCCATCGGTGACGCAGTGGAAGTGTCCGATTATATTCACCAGAGTCCAGCAATGATTCCACTGGCTGGCCCTGCTAACCGCCAAGGACGCATGGTGGTGGATCATATTTACGGAAAGAACGTATCCTACAAAGGAACGCTCGGCACTTCTATCGCGAAAGTGTTCGATCTCACAGTAGCTGCTACCGGCAGCAACGAAAAAAGACTCAAGCAGCTGGGTGTGCCTTACCAAGCAGTTCATATTCATCCAAGCTCTCATGCAAGCTACTACCCTGGGGCGTATCCTATCTCCCTGAAGCTGCTCTTCAACCCGGACAACGGCCAGATTTATGGAGCACAAGCGGTTGGTAAAGACGGTGTCGACAAGCGGATTGATGTGATCGCTACTGCAATCAAAGGTAAGCTGGACGTATTTGATCTGACTGAACTGGAACTGTCCTATGCCCCTCCTTATTCTTCTGCCAAAGATCCGGTTAACTACGCGGGTTACGTGGCATCAAATATGATGGAAGGCCGTGTTGAGACAGTTCAGTGGCATGAAATCGATGAGCTGGTAAAGGGCGGCGTAACCCTGATCGATGTCCGCGAGCCCGGGGAACAAAAAGCTGGCTATATTGAAGGCTCCATCAATATTCCGCTGAACGATCTTCGCAGTCGTCTGGAGGAACTTCCGAAAGATGAAACGTTGTACGTATCCTGCCAAGTCGGACTTCGCGGATATCTGGCGTCCCGCATTTTGGCCGAGAATGGATTCAGCGTGAAAAATCTCGATGGCGGCTGGAAAACCTATGCTTCCGTGTTCCGGCAGTAAAAATTTTATCGGTGTGGGTTCATACGTCATCATTCAGTCACTTGTATCCCGCAAAAACCCATGGTATATTTTTATTAAACTTATAATTTAAAGGCAATGTTATCTTTTAAAAGGTACAACCTCGGCTAATACTTAGTCCTGGGTGTACCTTTTTTTAATTTAAAGGAGGACTTTTACATGTTCTTGGAAGCTATTTATCATCGTCCGCGCAAAAACTGGTCTTATGCTTATGATGGCCGCACGGTCCATCTTCGCATCCGCACGAAAAAAGACGACATCACCGAAGTTTACGCTCTAGCTGGAGATAAATATTTGTGGGATCAAACGATGGAATACATACCGATGGTCAAGCTCTCTTCTGATGAGATGTTTGACTATTGGGAGGGTGAAGCCCAGCCACCATACCGCCGCCTAAAATACGGTTTCCTGCTCCAGAGTGGACGGGAGAAGCGCTGGATGACGGAATATGGTTTCCTTGAGGAGCCACCAGCCAATCCAGACCGCCTGTTTGAATATCCATTCATCAATCCGGTGGATGTGTTTACAACGCCAGATTGGGTAAAGGACGCTGTATTCTATCAGATTTTCCCTGAACGTTTTGCGAACGGCGATCCGAGCAATGATCCTAAAGGCACTCTGCCATGGGGCAGCACAGACCCGACACCAAGCAACTTCTTCGGCGGAGATATTCAAGGTGTCATCGACCACCTGGACCATCTAATCGAGCTTGGCATCAACGCTATTTATTTCACACCGCTGTTCACTGCTACTACGAATCACAAGTACGATACTGAGGATTACATGGAAATTGATCCGCAGTTTGGTGACAAGGATACACTGAAAAAGCTTGTGGATTTATGTCATGAACGTGGAATTCGTGTTGTTTTGGATGCTGTATTTAACCACTCCGGCAGAACTTTTGCTCCGTTCGTGGATGTTCAAAAGAATGGCGAGAAATCCAAATATAAAGACTGGTTTTATGTTCGCTCACTTCCGCTTGAGGTGATTGATGGAATTCCGACATACGACACTTTTGCGTTCGAACCTCTTATGCCGAAGCTGAATACGGAAAATCCGGAAGTGAAACAATATTTATTGAAAATGGCGGAATATTGGATCAAAGAAACGGGCATCGACGGATGGCGTCTCGATGTGGCGAATGAGGTTGGCCACCAATTCTGGCGTGAGTTCCGTCAGGTTGTTAAAAAAGCGAACCCCGATGCTTATATTCTGGGTGAAGTGTGGCATGAATCCTCCATCTGGCTGGAAGGTGACCAATTCGATGCGGTTATGAACTATCCGTTTACCAACGCGGTGCTTGACTTCTTCATTAACCGCACGGTGGATGCTGAGAAATTCTCATTTATGCTCGGCAAGCAGCTGGCAGGATATCCACGCCAAGCCAGTGAAGTAGCCTTCAACCTGTTAGACAGCCACGATACGGCTCGATTACTGACACTTGCGAATGGCGACAAGCGTCTGATGAAACTCGCATCACTGTTCCAATTCACCTACTCCGGAACCCCTTGCATTTACTATGGTGATGAAATCGGAATGGACGGCGGACATGATCCGGGCTGCCGCAAGTGTATGGAATGGGATGAAGACAAGCAGGACAAAGAACTGTTCACCTTCTACCAGATGATCATCAAATTGCGCAAAGAGCATACCGCTCTCCGCACCGGGACGTTCAAGTTCCTGACTGCAGAGAATCAGGGTGGAAAACTGGCTTACTTGCGCGAGGACGGTAACGAAAGTATCGTTGTACTCATGAACAATGATAAAGTTGCTCAGTCGATTACAATACCCGTTCAAGATAAAGAATGGAGCAATCTCTGGAACGGAGATTCCGTTCAGGCCGTGAAGGGACAGCTTACGGTTAAGCTGCCGGCTTACGGATTTGCACTGCTCAAGGCAGTTCAATAACAAGCTAATCACTAAATTCTATAAATAATTAAGGGGAGCACATATTAAGCACGTTAAATATGGGCTTCCCTGAGTCTCGGTTTTGGTGATTCAAAAAGGGGGTGTCCCAGGTCAATAGACCTTTTGGGACACCCCCTTCGTGTCAACCAGAGATTACTGGTTGGCCTTTTTTTCTAAACGATACCAATTTACGACATCGCCCTCTACACTTCCTTACGCTGGAAGTAGACAAACCCTGCGATAAAGAAGACCAGAAATCCGCCAAGCACGACGAGCATCAACCTATCAAAAGGTACGGCGAAGGCTCCGAAGCCGGTTTGACCCGACGGGACCATCGCCAGCAGCGGCTGGGTCCACGGATAATACGGACCATAAGTTTCTGAGTTCACCACCAGCATATTCGGAATCGTGAATACAACATTCAGTGCTAGCGGTGCTGCAAAGCTGCTCCAGGCTGTGGATACAGCCAGCTGAAGTGCCGCCAAAGGCAGGCAGGCTGCCCAGCCGCCAAGCAAGCTTGTCGCTATCATGTCCCATGGTAAGGGCTCCTTAATGCCGTGGAACAATCCTGTGACAAGAACAGCCCCCAGAAACAGCAACTGTGTAGCAGCCAGCATAAGACCAACGATGGAAAACTTAGCGAAATATACGGCTCCGCGTGAAATCGGCATGACAAGCAGCTGCTTCCAGCCGCCGCCAGAATGCTCATATCGGCAGACCATCGCTCCTAACACCCCGGTCAGTATCGGAAGAAACAGCAGAGCATGCATACTGGTCATTGTACCAACTATGACATGCCAAGGTATCTGCTCTCCGGGATCTCCATTAAGAATCCCGATCAGAAGGGCAAGCGCCGGGCTCAGAATGATCTGTAGCCATAGGACAGGGCTGGACAATTTCAACCATTCGGAAGATAAAGCTCGAAAGTAGGACGCCATATTAGTTCACATCCCTTCGATTGAAATGAATCAGTCCGGCCAGTGTAATAACGGCACCGAGCAGAAGACCAGCGCTGATCACCTTGGTCTGTCCAGGACCAATGTATGCCATCAGAGGCCACTTCAGAGGCATCCAGTCAGGAAACTTGAGGGCGAACATAGAGATAACCGAAGCTGTAACCCCAAAACTAACAGCTATCCCCTGATTTTTCGTGGTCAGTGATAACCACAACTGCAGAGCAAGCAGAGGAATTGCCCCCATTAACGGAGTAAAGCCGAGTCGTATAATATCCCCGTATGGTATGTTTTTCATGTCCATTCCTAAGGCAAATCCAAGTACAGTTGTCCCGATACTCAGCAAAAAACAAGACACGCACAAGACTAATAACACCATCACAAATTTAGCACTGAACACAGCGGTTCGTGTGATTGGCAGTGCAAGCAGCTGCTTCCATGAACTGAGCTGATTCTCGACATTCGCCACAAGTGAACTCACCAGCGCTATCCCAAGGATAATGGCGATGGGCACAAACATTAAAATGCTCTCAATCAATCCGCCCCAAGGATCAGCTGCGTATGATTTCATCAAGTAGTCGTACCGAAGTCCAAAATTCAGAGCCTGCATGGCAATAAGTCCAATCGGGGCGATGAAGGCAAGAAGCCAGATGCCTTTACCGCGAATTTTCAGGAAATCGGCGGACAGCGCACGCCCCATCATTGTACGCTCCCCTTTCCGACGATTTCCATGAAGATATCCTCCAGCGACTTTCGCTTCTCTTCAACACGGTAAACCGCATGTTGATTCTCGACCAACCGTTTCACGAGTATAGCGACCTTGTCATCCTGCATAGGTTCCAGCTCAAGCACTTGACCCTGAAGCTTCCCATCACATCCCATATCCAACGCCAAGCCTAAAGCAAACTCTGGCTCAGATACGGACAAGCGGAATCCACTCGAAGATTGGGACACCAGATTCTCGATCGTATCCTGAAACACCATCTGCCCCTCTCGAATAATCCCTACCCTACTTGCCATCTGTTCCACTTCACTAAGCAGGTGGCTTGAGACCAGCACAGTAATCCCATGCTGCTTCGGCATATTCTTAATCAACTCACGGATTTCTTGAATGCCTGAAGGATCAAGTCCGTTTGTCGGCTCATCCAAGATCAGCAGCTCCGGATTTCCAAGCAGGGCAGCTGCGATACCAAGCCGCTGCTTCATACCGAGGGAATATCCCTTCACCGGACGCTTCGCTTCCTTGGTCAAACCTACAATATCAAGAACTTCAGATATCCGGGATTTCGGGCATCCGATAATCCGCCTTAATGCCTCCAAATTATCAACCGCCGTCAAATGCCCATAATACGATGGATACTCCACCAGAGAACCTGTGCGGCGCAAAATATTCATTTTTTCTTTCGTTAAATCCTTGCCGAACAGATGAATCGATCCCCGGGTCGGCTTAATCAGCCCAAGCAGCATCCGAATCGTTGTTGTCTTCCCTGCTCCATTCGGTCCCAGAAATCCGTAAATATCGCCTTTTACAATTTCAAGATTCAAATTATCGACGGCCGCGCGATTGCGGTACGTTTTGTATAACCCTTTTGTTTGAATGACTAATTCACTCACGATCATCACCTCGGAATTAACTTTAAACCCCGAAGGTTAAATCCAGGTCGTCCTTCAGTTTAAAAAAAGTTTAAATTTTGCGCGATAGCGTGAATGACGTCCCCTCAGCAGAGGATTGAACATGAACATCAATTCCCATCTCTTTGGTTAAGAAATCTACAACAGCCAGTCCAATCCCGGCTCCTTTATCAAACGATCCTCCGCCCATACCTGGACCTTTGTCGGACACGATGAGAGCCATGCCTTTACCGGGCAGCTCCTTCGTATAAATGCCGATATATTGCCCAGACTTCGCATGCCGGACCACATTTTGAAACAGATTGTCCAAAATACGCTTGAACCACAGCACATCAATCGGCCAAATTACCGGCTTATCCTGAACATCGATATCTGCCTCGATTCCTTCTTTTTCCCACAACGGATACCAGGCTGCCGCACTCTCGCGCACCAAACGAAGTACATCACACGGCTCCGGATTCAATTGAGCACGTCCGCTTGTAAGCAAGTTGTATGACAGCAGGTTATCGATCAGACCACCCAAATCACCGATCTTCGATTCCATCAGTGCCAGCGATTCTTTTCCCGTATCACTTAGCGGTTCGTTCCCCATGGAAAAGATATGACTCCGTATCACGGTCAACGGCGTCCGCAAATCATGCGACAGATTGGCAATGAGCGATTTCCGCAGCTCCTCTTCTTCCTTCTCGCGCTGACGCCCCTTCTCCAGCTGGTCCACCATATGGTTATAAGCCTCTTCCAGCTGACCGATTTCATCTGGCTTATTAAGCTGGATCTGGTCTGGAATTCCCGTCTCTCCCGGGGAAGTCATGGCATCACGTAGATGCAACAGCCGTTTGCGGATACGCACAAAAAACATCCATGATATGAGAATAAACATAATGAACATCGTTAGCATAAATAAAATATAAGTCGCCGTTCTACTACCTACCATATCCGGTTGACTAATATAGCTTCGGGGTAGCTGCATCACCATAAAGCCCTGTCCTCCATCTTCTTTATCACCGATAAACGCGACGGTTGTGAATGGATCATTGCCGACAGACTTTTTCATGAATTGTACAGTATATTCCGCATTCCACTGCTCCGGAATCTCTTGTTCACCGGGAAGCTTAAGCCGAGTCCGGTTGCTGGCGTCTACCCAGAACATTGAAGTTTCAGAATATTCCTGCCTAATTTCCCGAAGACGTTCGTTGATCCGCTCGGGAGATTGACCGCCGAGGTTCGCCGCTTCCTGATGCCACATTTTCTCCAAAACCTCTCCATTGGCGTACTTTCCGGGAGGAGCCGACTGATGATCCAACACGGTATCATTTACAAACCAAAAAAATACCGAGGCCAGCGGGAACATGATCGGCATAAAAATCATCGCAATCAAAATAATGAGCAAATACCGAGAGGTTAACGAGTTGCGGAACCTTCCCTTCTTCCTCCCTTTATTTCGCCATTTCATACTCTCACCCGGTAACCAAGCCCTCGAACCGTCTCAATAATTTCCGGTGATGCGGGATCTTTCTCCAACTTCTCGCGCAAATAACGGATATGAACCATCAGCGTTTTGTCCCCTTCGATATAGGACTCTCCCCACACCGCTTCATAAATTTGCTCCTTCGTCATCACCCTGCCCTGATGCCGGAACAAATACATAAAGATCTGAAACTGCTTGCCTGTCAACATAATCTCCTCGTCTGTCTCTTGATTCACAATCCTGTTCTCATCCTCATATACGGTTAGATGCTTAAGCACCACCGGCTCCGCAGAATTTACAACAGAACGGCGAAGCAGAACCTCTATTCTTGCCACCAATTCATCGGGGTGAAATGGCTTCGTCAAGTAATCATCTGCGAACTGCAGTCCTTCAAGCTTATCGTCAATCGACGTACGGGCCGACAGCATCAAAATCGGCATACCGGGGTACGCCCGTTTGAGACGTTGGCCAACTGTGAAACCGTCAAGTCCGGGCAGCATGACATCCAAAATCGCCAGACTGCACGATGAAGCCGACTCCACTGCCTTTTCTCCACCCGTAAGCCAGACGACACCGTAACCTTTATCCTTCAAAAAACCGTTTACCCATTCACCGATTTCCCGGTCATCCTCAATATATAACAGAGTTGCGCTCACAACAGCTCTTCCTTTCTATTCCATTTCATCTATTCTATGTTTTGCATTATAACATGTTGGAGAAAAAGTGCCTGTGCCCAGCCCTGAACAAAACAGATTGAAATGTTGTCCATTATGACAAATAATGAAGCTGATTACCGCAAAACAGCTCGCATTCTTTTTCCACCGTTATTTCATCCATCCGATCTTAAAGCTTAGCGGATCAATGAAAGTCGTTGATTCAGAGCACTTGGCCTATACCGTTATCCAAAGTAACCGGGAGGATGAAATCGGAAGGCTCATCCTGGCAACGAGGCTCCAATGAGAACGGAAACGGACTTCTACGAGAGTTTTTCCCTAAAGGTCATGACTTCGCTCAGGTCACTGATGAAGAATTGGCCGAAGCTATCCGTTTCATTAATAATCGTCCTCGTAAATGTCTAGGCTGGATGTCCGAGCACGAAGCTTTCATGGGTGAACTGTCCTCTGTACCAAGAGACATATACCCTAATCCAATTTTACTAACCATTAGATCAGATGAACCTAATCGATTATGCTTCATAGATTGAACAATTCCTTTCTTATTTAACATGAATACATTAACTTATACAGTACGGAGAGCTTATTGTAGAAAAAAAAGTACCCTAAGCAGAAAATCTACTTTGGGTACAGTCTCAAAAAGACTAGTATTTATCTTTAGCTATGATGTAAACGTCTCTTTCTAAAAATCAACAGCGCAGCCCCCATAATAATGAAGGAAATACCAGCCAGTTGAAGAAGCAGTTGGCTTTCTTCTCCTGTTTTTGGTAGTACTTTAGCAGATGCTTCTGGTTTTCCTGGTGTTTCTGGTTTTCCTGGTTTTTCTGGTGTTTCTGGTTTTTCTGTATCGGGTTTAGTTCCGCCCGCTGGTACTTCTTCTGGATCAATCTCGTAGAGGATTTCTTCCGGGACATTTTCAGTTTGCGGTTCGTCCTCTGGCTCAACCCCCCCCAGTGGTACATCTTCTGGATCAAGTACAACCGTGTTATCTACGGGATCTACTGGATCTATCGGATACACAGGAAACACTGGATCTACAGGATACACTGGATACACTGGATCTACAGGATCTACTGGATCTACAGGGTCTACAGGGTCTACAGGATCTACAGGGTCCACAGGATCTACAGGATCCACAGGATCTACTGGGTCTACAGGATCAACCGGATCTACTGGATCTACAGGATCAACCGGATCTACTGGATCCACAGGATCTACTGGATCTACAGGATCCACAGGATCTACTGGATCTACTGGATCTACTGGATCTACTGGGTCTACAGGATCTACTGGATCCACAGGGTCTACTGGATCCACAGGATCTACTGGATCCACAGGATCTACTGGATCTACTGGATCTACTGGATCCACAGGATCTACTGGATCTACTGGATCTACTGGATCTACTGGATCTACCGGATCTACCGGATCCACAGGATCTACTGGATCTACTGGATCTACTGGATCTACTGGATCTACTGGATCTACTGGATCTACCGGATCTACCGGATCCACAGGATCTACGGGATCTACTGGATCTACTGGATCTACCGGATCTACCGGATCTACTGGATCTTTCTTGTAAACATAAGTGACGTTTTGTTCTTCGTCAGTGAAAGTACCAGTAGCGTTATCAGGGATTGAAACTAAGGTATACCCTGGAACGTCTTTTTTCACTGACGTGTATTCTTCACCAATCTTACCTGTTAAAATTTCTGGTGTGGCAATGGCGGTGCCGTCTTCATCAACGTAAGTTACGTTTACAGGTTGGCTTACGAGGTCCTTTTTGTAAACATAAGTGACGTTTTGTTCTTGGTCAGTGAAAGTACCTGAAGCGTTATCAGGGATTGAAACTAAGGTATACTCTGGAACGTCTTTTTTCACTGACGTGTACTCTTCACCAATCTCACCTGTTAAAATTTCTGGTGTGGCTATGGCAGTGCCGTCTTCATCAACGTATGTTACGTTTACAGGTTGGCTTACGAGCTTTTTGTAAACATAAGTGACGTTTTGTTCTTTGCCGGTGAAAGTACCAGAAGCGTTATCAGGGATTGAAACTAAGGTATACCCTGGAACGTCTTTTTTCACTGACGTGTACTCTTCACCAATCTCACCTGTTAAAATTTCTGGTGTGGCAATGACGGTGCCGTCTTCATCAACGTATGTTACGTTTACAGGTTGGCTTACGAGGTCCTTTTTGTAAACATAAGTGACGTTTTGTTCTTTGTCAGTGAAAGTACCTGAAGCGTTATCAGGGATTGAAACTAAGGTATACTCTGGAACGTCTTTTTTCACTGACGTGTACTCTTCACCAATCTCACCTGTTAAAATTTCTGGTGTGGCAATGACGGTGCCGTCTTCATCAACGTATGTTACGTTTACAGGTTGGCTTACGAGGTCCTTTTTGTAAACATAAGTGACGTTTTGTTCTTTGTCAGTGAAAGTACCTGAAGCGTTATCAGGGATTGAAACTAAGGTATACTCTGGAACGTCTTTTTTCACTGACGTGTACTCTTCACCAATCTCACCTGTTAAAATTTCTGGTGTGGCAATGGCGGTGCCTTCTTCATCAACGTATGTTACGTTTACAGGTTGACTTACGAGCTTTTTGTAAACATAAATGACGTTTTGTTCTTTGTCAGTGAATGTACCAGAAGCGTTATCAGGGATTGAAACTAAGGTATACCCTGGAACGTCTTTTTTCACTGACGTGTACTCTTCACCAATCTTACCTGTTAAAATTTCTGGTGTGGCAATGACGATGCCGTCTTCATCAACGTATGTTACGTTTACAGGTTGGCTTATGCCAGGTGATGTAGGACATTTTGCGTTAAAATCAGATATCTCGATAGATATTACATTGTCAGGTAAATTTGAGTTATTCTTGTCGAACGATCCCCAAATGTATACAAAAGAACTTGGATCAAGATCAACTTGTCCATTAATTGAACCTGTGGCGTATATCGCTGATCCTGAACTTAAAGTTGTTATGGGTGCAGTCAAACTCCCCCTTACACACATCCGTGAATTGTTAGAAATCTCAACTTCATTGTTTGTTTGAACCCCTAATTCTGCAATCATGTAAGAATCGTTGTCTAACTTCAAATACTCTCGCGGGTTTAAGGAACCTCTAAAATAGAGCGCTGAGTTATCTTTTATTTCTATACCTTTACTTATGGTAGATCCCTTAATCGTAATTGTAGAATTAAGCACTTTAACATAATCTGACTTAAAACCGTTTGATTCGCAACGAACACTGTCGTATAAAGGACCATCTTCGCAAAATTCGTCACCCGCAGATTGTAAAGTATAGATTGCCTGACTTACTGTTTCATCATCGTTTGCGCTAGCAATAATAGTTGATGGCCATCCATTAGAAGCAATCAGTAAAGCTATTAATAGGATGGTTAGTTTCTGGAACCACTTTTTCATTTGATTAAAAAACCTCACTTCAAATTTTTCATAAATATTTGTGCGTGATGACTGATTTTCGAATCGCTAAAGCTAATCCTTTTCAAATACATAATTAATAAACTATTAGACTATTTCCTGGCTCGGATGAAACAATCACCTCCTAAAATGGATGTTCAAAATCTATAATGTTTATCGATTTATTCAAAAGAAGACCATCACCTCCTAAAAACCATCATCCGCTTGTACGCCGAACGCTTCAAAATTGAATGCACGTTCCGCGAAATGAAGCAGGTGATCGGCGGATTCAGCTACCATTTTTGGAGTAAGTCTATGCCAAAGCTGAATCGCTACCTGAAAAAGGAAGAGACCCCTCCACTAGAGCTCATCACTGAGGAAAAAGATAAACAAAATATTCGATTTGTCTCCGAAGCGACGGTGATGACTTATTTACGCAGGTCTATTTTTCACTTGTTTGCTTGTCATCCCCATTTATCGATAACATGAATTATTCGCTCACTGTCCAGTAACACATATACATGTCAAAAAAACTGACTTATTGTATATTTCTAATGCTATTGAGCCAAGTCAATGTTTATCAAATCAAATATACGCGATCAAACTGAACATTTTCTGAATATTTAACTAAAAAAACCGCCCATCTCCTTACTGGAGATCAGACGGTTTCAAAGTATATGTCACATTCAATATTGTTTTTTAATCGAATAATCGCGCTTATCTTTAATCATATCTGGTTTTTCGCTACCCTTTGACTTAATGGAGTCATATGTTGTATCGATGGTTACCCATTTACTCGATTCTTGGAGATAAACCTCGTTCCAGGCATGATATTGTTCGACATCATTCTTGCTCCCCATGAGCAGCTTAGTTGGAATGCCCTCACTTCGAAGCATAGCCGCGAACAAAGCTGAAAAATCATAACATATTCCTTGCTTTTCTTCCAAAGTCTTGTCTATAGAAGGGATATATTCATTAGGAAGATTGCTCGCTTTCTTATAATCATAGCTAATGTTGTTTATAATATAGTTGTAAATTGCTGCAACCTTGTCTTTGTCTTGTTTTAGATTTTTCGTCAATTCACGAGCTTTGGTTATCGCTTTCATATCCTCATTCCAATAAATCATCTGAATCGGCTGCAAATATACTTGTTCTTTACTTGAAGCTTTTAGAATGACATCTTTGTTTTCTAACATCTTATACTTATTTCCTGTAACGTTCTCCAAAATGGATACCGTATATTTCCCATCTCCAAGTTGCAAGGGAAAACGGTTGTTTGAAGTCAAGCTATATACATATTGCTGGTTTCCTTTGCTGATCGTAACCTTGATTTTTGCATCATTCGGAGCCTGGTAAGATACACTCACGATTCCATCGTTTAATTCTCCCATATTTATATAGGAATTCGAAGTACTGCCTAAAGCAATAGTTGGAGCGGACAATAAACAAACAATAAGCAAAATAAATGCCAATTGACGTTTAAACATAAAAAACTCCCCTTTCGGTAACTGGCTGCCATCTTAATAAATAAGGAAGGCCCTGTAGCTTTGCGTCTCTAATTTTCATTAGATTTGCCATTATCGGTGGAAAGCACCTGATATGTATTTTATTTTCCTATATAGTAGCATAGCTTGTCCCGTTTGTGTAAGCTTAAATGTCAAATTAGGGCCTGTCTTCAAACTATGAAACTAGCATCATAGGTGGTAAAACCCGACTTCGATAATGTGATGATGATGCGACGATTGTTCGCGTTCATCAACATGGAACCGGAACAAAAGGAGACAGCAATTTCAGGCAATCGCCGCTCCAGAGGCGGATTAACAACCAAAATCCCACAGGCCCTAGCTGTACGTTCCATGATTTCAAGGGAGGCCTAGACGGTGAGCCCATTGACTATATTTTCACCATGACGGATATCGAAATGATTGAAACCCATATACATCGCGATCAGATCGACGGTGCCTGTCCTTCTGATCATTATGCCATTTCCGTCATCTTAAAACCTGTGGTTTCTTAAAAGTATACAAGGAATCTATATTTGATTTAGACAGAACGATTTATTTAGGCTCTCATGTCATTAAAAGCGCTGTCGATACGGTAAACAATCTTCTAGGTAATGAAAAAAATGGTTCTGTTCTATGCGAACAAAACCATTGATCAAGAGATCATAGAACGGTTAGTTATCGGGGCAAGTTTCTTTGAGTTCGTATCTCATACTAATACTAGATATAGGCGGTGGGATCAGGCCGGGCAGGAACGTAACGCATCTTGGTCGAGGGTGCTATTTCCCACGGCTTAGGCGCTCTAGTTATCAACCGAAGCCCCAAGCTCTTCGTGGGGAGAGGGTTTGCTGGACGGTTTTGCGCACTTCTTGTACACTGTCGATCACGTAACCATGTACATGAAAACGATCGGCGATGCGGATGGCAGATGGAAAGCACTCGCGAATCCAGGTGTGGTAAGCTTGCGCCAGATCCATCACCACCGCTTTTGGCTTCAGCATTAGAAACTGCCGATGCTCGTTGGTATACGTGCACAGATCATCCAGTTTCCGCCCTGGCAACAGATCCAGCATGCTTTCTCCTTTAAGGTTGTGAATGCCGGTATTGTAGGTATGGCCTTTCTTGATGGCGAAGTCATCAATCCCCAATACCAAATCGTTTGCTTCTTGTGCTTCGTCCCAGGCTTGACCGGTAAGCTGCTGGCAAAGCATCGGCACGGCCTTGTTATGCATGTCCTGTGCCGTGCTGATCGGCATTTGTTGCATCCGGGCACTATGGGCGGCAGTTGCACCAAGGGCATGTTCCACAGCGCGGGAACGAAAAAGATGGCTGTAACGCTGCTTAGGGCCGACGAAATCATACGCCCATACAAATCCGATTCTACAATCCACGCAGTACATTCGGATGCTGGGTACGCATAAGTAGGTTTTCTTCTCAAATACGTGAAGATGCCGGACTGTCCGCATTTCATTGCGTCCTTTGCGAATGACCGCTTGATCTGACTTGCAGCCTGGGCAATTTTGCTTAGAAGCGACAGGTACGGCCTCAATGTGAAGTTCTTCACCCCCGATAAACAGGATTTGGCTGATCGTAAGTTCTGGTAAATTGAGCATTTGATTGATATACCGGATTTGCATCTGTCTATTCCTCTTTTGTTGTTGGGTAGGACTTTCAACAATACAGGATTGCAGATGTTTTTCCATTTTTATACCCAGATTATCCAGTCAAGCACTGATTTCTGTTTTGAGCCTTTATTCTAGTCTAAAACAACTAACAAAATGGGAATTCCTCCGTTCTACATGAATAGCCTTAGGCCTTCCAAAAGGCTCTATTTCACATGATTATATCTAGCAATTCGCCCTCATTATGGCTCTCACAACAGAAATGAAAGCCTAAAGACATATGTAGAACCATGCCTTACGATGTAAAATAGTTCTATCTTCACCACCAAATTACGACTTTAATCTACGATATTTTTAAAAGCTACTTTCAGCCTATACAATATTTACTAATAATTGGGTAACATGGTTATATACTCTGTTCACTCCATCAAGGAAGCAAACACAAGTTCTGAAAGAGTTGGCACCTTGACTTTGACTATCATGTATTGTTTCACCAATAAAAAATGAATTAAGGAGAAAAAGAATGACAACACAACGTTTTGGTCTTCACCTGTTTTCCAAGACAACAGCACTCATGGTAGGTTTTTCAGTTATTTTATTAGGCTTTGCATTTTCACTAGCATTTGCTCAAACTGCTTCGGCTCACGGGTATATTGAGTCACCAGAGAGCCGTGCTTACATGTGTAAGCAAGGCGAGAATACGAAATGTGGTTCCGTTCAATATGAACCACAAAGTATTGAAGCGATTGGTAACTTCCCGACAACAGGTCCTGTTGACGGACAACTTGCAAGCGGCGGTATTTTCAAAGATCTTGATGAGCAAAAATCAGATCGTTGGAAAAAAGTAACCCTTCAAACAGGTCTTAACACGTTTACATGGAAATTAACTGCACCTCATGCTACAAATAACTGGAAATATTACATTACAAAAGCAAACTGGGATCCAAATAAACCAATCGGTCGCGATGATATCGAGCTTTTCTGCTCATTTGATGACAAAGGTGCAAAACCAAACCCTTCGACATCGCATCAATGTAACATCCCTGCTGATCGTACAGGATATCATCTTATCCTAGGCGTATGGGATATTGCAGATACTCCGATGGCTTTCTATCAAGTTATCGATGCAAACATTGTGAGCAATGGTACAGCACAAGGACCGACAGTGCCTGCAAATGTTAGCTCGACGAACAAAACAGCTACAAGCGTAACACTAACGTGGACAGCTTCTACAGCTCCAGCTGGCATTGCACAATATGAAATTTACCGTAACGGCAGTCTTGTTGGAACTTCCAAAACAAATTCCTATGTAGATCAAGGATTAAAAGCGAACACAGCTTACGTGTATACGCTAAGATCCGTTGACCTAGCAGGCGAAAAATCACAAGCCTCTCCAGCTGTAACTGTTACAACATCCGCAGAAAATGGCGGTGGAAATGGTAGTACTGAGCCAGAATGGATCGCAACAAAAGCTTATGTTGGTGGAGCAAAAGTATCATATAACGGTGCTTCCTATGAAGCTAAATGGTGGACACAAAATGAAATCCCTGGTAAAGCACAAGTATGGAAGCTAATTAGTGATGCAGGTCAAGGCAATACAGGACCTACAGCACCAACAGGCGTTCATTCAATGAAAACGACATCCACTAGCGTTTCACTCATGTGGGCAGATTCTACAGCATCAACGGGAATTACACAGTATGAAATCTATTCTAATAATATTCTGATTGGAACGTCGAAAACAACAACCTATGAAGCAATTGGGCTTTCAGCCAACACATCTTATGTATTTACTGTAAAAGCTATTGATGGTGCTGGAATTAAATCGCAAGCTTCATCCGCTTTTACTGTGAAGACCTCAACTGATAGTGGAACAGGCGGAAACGAAGGAAATAATAATCCAGAGTGGGATGCAAAAAAAGCTTATATCGGTGGAGCGAAAGTACAATATAACGGCGCTTCCTATGAAGCTAAATGGTGGACACAAAATGAAGTCCCTGGCAACACACAAGTATGGAAGTTAGTCAGTGATGCAGGTCAAGGGCCTACAGGACCAACAGACGGAAACGAAGGAAATACTTATTCAGAGTGGGACGCAAAAAAAGCTTATATTGGTGGAGAAAAAGTACAATATAAAGGCGTTTCCTATGAAGCTAAATGGTGGACACAAAATGAAATCCCTGGCAACACACAAGTATGGAAACAAATCTAATATAGCCGCATAAAAAAAGATGCCTTAAGGTCAAAATGACCTTAGGCATCTTTTTTGTTCACCTTGCCGGTAACTATATCACTGCAACAACGATGTACCTTCATGCAATTTTTACGCTATACGTTATTTTTCACCTTACTGCCGCACGATCCCGCTTCTGGGCTTCGTCTCGTTTTATTAATTTGTTTACTTCTTATTGTCCGCAAGCAGCATCAATATCCGTTCCATGTTCAAGGCGAACGCTACAACTAATACCATGCTTTTTCAACGTGTCATAGAACACATCCAATGAGTCCTGTTCGCTTCTCTGATATTGCTCATACTATTCCAAAACAACCGTCGTATATGGCGGCAGAGTAAGCTTACTTCCGTTCAAAGCGGCTGCATCCCCCGTCGTTTTCGAAAGCATGGAGAAGGCTGGCTGGCCGCTCTTCGCCGCCAAATCGACCGTTTTCTCAACATCAGACAGGTTATGGACGACAAGCGCCTGTTTTTCCTTCGTGCGCCTTACATAGGCCATCACCTGTTCGTCGCCAGATGTAAACGTATTAATCGTTCCGTTCCGCAGAGCTGGCATTTCATTGCGCCACTGAATCAGTGTGCGGTAGCGGGACAACAATGAATCCGGATCTTCCAGCTGCTGCTCCACACCCTGAGTACGGTCACCCTTGTTATATTTCAACGCTTCCCAGGTCGTTTGACCCTGATCGCTGCCCGTATTCGACCAGATCATCGGCTCCCGAATCTGCTCATCGGGTTTACCTCCCTGCATTCCAATTTCCTCGCCGTAATATATAAACGGATTTCCCGGCATCGTCAGAAGAATACCTGCCGTCATTTTGGCCTGATCCACGTTGTTGTTCAGCTGCGTCATGACTCGGTTCTGATCGTGGTTCGTTAAAAATACAGCATCTGTGAACGCCCCATTGGACACTTTGCTGAACAAGTTGTACGTACGTTCCAGAGTAAAGGCTAGATTATTGTCCTTTCCGTTCTGAACGGCACTGATCATCTTCTCTCCCAGACCGAAGTTAAAGCCTGAGTCAAACGCTTTATCGAGATACGGAGCGATAGAGCTGACCGCATTCTCCCATACCTCGCCAACGATATATGCATCGGGATTGATCTCGTTCATGCTGCTCCGGAATTCCTGCCACCAAGCGACATTTTTAGCTGTTGTTGCTTCGGATTTATCGGAAGCCAGATCCTCATAAATATGCTTTGCTGCATCCAGTCGAAATCCGTCGACTCCCTGCTCTAGCCAAAATTTCCCGATATCCTTCATTTCCTCTCGAACATCCGGGTTGTCAAAGTTCAAGTCGGGCATGCCGCCCCAGAAAGTGCCCATATAGTGAGCGCCGTTCTTCTCATGCCACGGATTTCCGCTCCCGGCGGCACTGGAACCGGACGGCTCCTTTCCCTGATCCTCTGCCCACAGGTACCAATCCCGCTTAGCAGACTCCTTATCCGAAGCAGCCTCTACAAACCACGGATGCTCCGTGCTGGAATGATTCACGACCAAATCCATGATCACTTTAATTCCACGTTTGTCGGCCTCCGCCAACAGGTTTTTGAAATCCTCCATCGTTCCGTAATCCGGATGAATCTCGCGGTAGTCCGTTACGTCATACCCGTGGTACGAAGGCGATGGATTAATAGGCATAAGCCAGATCCCCGTCACACCAAGATCATCTGTCGTTTCAGGATTCCCGTCATTCAGATAATCCAGCTTCTCTATCACACCATTCAAATCGCCGATCCCATCACCGTCAGAATCGTAAAACGAACGGACAAAAATTTCGTAATAAACATCCGAAGGCTGCTCGTCAACTTCCCCCTGCGCAATGACTGTCCCTTCCTTCTCCTTCGACTGTACCGGTGCCGGTTCCGTGATAGGATCTGGAGTCTCCCTAGCTTCAAGCTTTTCTCCACTGCCACAACCGGACAACAGTCCACCAAGGAGCGCAGCACTTGCAAGCCAAGCTGTCATTTTTCGTATATGTACTTTTTTTGAACTCTTCATAATCATCTCCCTTTCCATCGTCATCAATCTCAAATCCCAACACTACACAGAATAAATGCAAACGTTTGATCAATTCTGACTTCGAAACAAGGAATACAACGGTTATAATTGTAATAAGCGCCAGTAAACGGTGTTCAATCATCTATGTATCCGTTTTCTTATTTATTCCATCATAACTCATGCAGCTCCTTTGTTAAATCGTTTGCACGAGTCCAAATTTAGCGGTTTTTAGCTTTTTAACAGCGATAACAAAAGCATTTCTCCGCTTTTCTAACGTTGCCTTCATTTTTTGAGAAGTTTGTGAATTTGTACTCCTACTGTCTTCGGTACGTATTTACAAGGCTCCTGTTTAGAGATAAGATAACAGTGTGAAACCGTTTAAAAGACTCTAGTTTATTGGCATTTCTGACAAGTAAAACATTTCATTTCTTGAATTTTTCAAAAAAAAGCAAACGGTTCCACTGGAGGTTTTTTATGGCTGTAACAATAAAAGATGTCGCAAAAAAAGCGGGCGTATCCCCCTCCACTGTGTCCAGGGTTCTCTCCAATCATCCCAGAATCAGTCGAGAGACTTCACGTAAGGTCAAGGAAATCATGGAGGAAATGGGTTACCACCCCAATATAATGGCTAAGAGCCTCGTCTCAAAAACGACCGAAAGCATCTGTGTCATTCTTCCTAAACCGGCTGAAGAATTGTTCCTTAACCTGTTTTTTATGGAATTGATCCGGGGGATTGTTACCCAAGCGAATCGATCGGGCTATGACGTGCTCATCAGCTCCGGTGGTAATGAGAAGGAAGAAGTCGAAGCTGTATCGCGCCTGCTTAACGGGCGACGCGTAGACGGAGCCATTTTGCTGTATTCACGGCAGGATGATCCTGTAGTAGAGTTTCTGAAGTCTCACAATTACCCTTTCGTGCTCGTGGGGAGAAGCGATAAATATCCTGATCTGCTGTCCGTGGATACCGACAACGTGCAGGCCGCATACGATGCAACCAAACATCTCATTTCTCTCGGCCATGAACGAGTCGGTTTTGTCAGTGGCCCGCCCAATCTGGTCGTATCGCAAGACCGGATGAAGGGATATGCTCAGGCTCTGGGTGATTCGGGACTTGAAATGCGCAAGGAGTGGATTGTGGAAGGCGAGTTTTTACAGGACAGCGGGTACCGTGCCATGTCCTTCTTTATGAATCTGCCGGAACGCCCAACTGCTCTTGTTATTGTGGACGATATCGTATCGTTCGGAGTGCTCCGCGGCTTACACGAATTGGGATACAAAGTGCCTGAAGACGTGTCAATTATTAGCTTTAACAACATTTCAATTACTGAATTATCAACGCCGCCGCTAAGCAGTGTGGATATTGGTATTTACAATCTAGGATATACCGCCTCACAAGCGCTGATTCAAAGCATCCGCCATGATGGCGATACCGTGCTGCCGAACCGTTATATTATTCCGCACCGGTTAATGATACGTGAATCTTCTATGTATTCCAGGCCCAAGTAGGAACAACACGGTAATTAAATAAAAGAAGCATGTCATGTGCTTCCTTTATTTTTTCAACTTAGTACAAACGTTTGCACTTAAATAGGAGGAGCCCTTATGACTACGATTAATGCCTGTTTGTTTGATCTGGACGGTGTTCTTGTAGACACTGCCAAATACCACTTTATCGCTTGGAAGCAGCTCGCTGAAGAGCTGGGCTTTACGTTCACGGAAGAGGATAACGAACGTTTGAAAGGCGTCAGCCGCATGGCTTCTCTGGATATTCTGCTTGAAATCGGCGGAGTGAAGCTGGATGAGGAAACCAAGCTTGAGCTAGCTTCGAAGAAAAATACCTGGTATGTCGATTATATTTCTAAAATGGACGCCTCTGAAATTTTGCCGGGCGCACTTGAATTCGTGAAGGAGCTGAAGTCTCAGGGCATCAAGGTTGCGCTTGGATCCGCCAGCAAAAATGCGATGCTCATTCTGAATAATACAGGACTCACGCCGTATTTTGATGCCATTATCGACGGCACCAAAACGCAAAGCGCGAAGCCTGATCCAGAGGTATTCCTCCTTGGCGCTCAGGAGCTCGGGGTAACAGCAGCCGAGTGCGTTGTATTCGAGGATGCAGAAGCCGGTGTTGAAGCCGCCATCCGTGCCGGTATGCGAAGTGTAGGCATTGGTTCACCGCAGACACTGGGACGCGCCAATCTGGTCGTACCCTCTCTGGCAGATTTCTCGTTTAACAGCCTAAAGGAACTGTAGGGTAGCGGCGATTTACGCGCATAGCCTCCCGTTTCAAAGGGCATAATTCATATATTTTTCCAGCATTATTACCTAAACACAAAGGAGCCGGTAATTATGAAGCAATATTTAAAACTTGATGAATGGTCAATTATTGAAGAAGGATTCGATCCGCATAACCATGAAATTTCTGAGAGTGTTTTTAGTATCGGTAATGGCTTTATGGGCCAGCGTGCTAACTTTGAAGAACAGTACAGCGGAACTTCCCTGCAAGGCAGCTACATGGCTGGTGTTTATTATCCAGATAAAACACGTGTAGGCTGGTGGAAGAACGGATATCCCGAATATTTTGCCAAGGTGCTTAACAGCACCAACTGGATCGGCATTGATGTTGACGTTAATGGCATATCGCTGGATTTGGCGAAATGCACCGTGAAAGATTTTGTACGCGTGCTTAATATGAAAGAAGGCTATCTGTCCCGTAGCTTTACAGCGGTCATGGAAGACGGCAAGGAACTGAAGATTGAAGCCATTCGTTTCGTCAGCATTGTCCGTCATGAGATCGGAAGCATCCGCTACTCTGTAACACCTCTGAATTTCTCAGGTGAGCTTATCTTCACACCATACCTCGACGGAGATGTGAAGAATAAAGACTCTAACTATGACGAGAAGTTTTGGCTGGAGGTGTTCAAGGAAGCTGGTCAAGGTACCGCAGCATTAACGATTAAAACTAAGAAGCTCGACTTCCATGTCACCTCAGCTATGTTCTACGAGATTTCGAAAAACGGTGAGAAGCTGAATCTGGATGCCGAGATCATTGAACGGGAAAAATTCGCCGGAAACCGGGTATCCGTTCAAGCTAATGAAGGCGAAGTAGTATCACTCTATAAATATGTCGCAAACGTCACTTCCCGCAACCATGGTCTTGGCCAGTTGGTCGAGGCTGCCCGCGAGGTGTTAAATACAGCCGTACAGGCAGGATTCAATGAACTGCTTCGCGAACAAGCGACTGCTTGGGGCGACAAATGGAAAGAAAGTGACATCGTCATCGAAGGTGACGTTGCCGCACAACAGGCGATCCGCTTTAATATTTTTCAGCTCAACCAAACGTACAGCGGTGAGGATGACCGTCTGAACATCGGGCCGAAAGGATTCACAGGCGAGAAATACGGCGGCAGCACTTACTGGGATACAGAAGCCTATTGCCTTCCGTTCTACTTGAGCACAGCGGACTCCAGCATCTCCCGCAACCTGCTCATTTACCGTTACAAACATCTGGAGAAGGCAAAGGAAAACGCGAAGAAGCTCGGATTCACCAAAGGCGCATTGTATCCGATGGTGACGATGAACGGCGAGGAATGCCACAACGAGTGGGAAATCACGTTTGAAGAAATTCACCGTAACGGAGCTATTGCCTATGCCATTTATAACTATGTTAATTACACCGGTGACTTCGCTTACCTCGGTCAATACGGTCTTGAAGTGCTTGCGGAAATTTCTCGCTTCTGGGAACAGCGTGTTAACTACGTTCCTGCCAAGGACCAGTATGTAATGCTTGGTGTGACTGGCCCGAACGAGTACGAGAACAACGTCAACAACAACTGGTACACGAACCGGATCGCTTGCTGGACGATGGAATATACACTGGATGTGTTGAACTATCTGGAGCAGAACGAGCCAGAGCGTTATACGGAGCTAGTTGGCAAGTTGAATCTTCAGGAAGAAGAAACGACGAAATGGCAGGACATTATTAATAAAATGTACTATCCGGTTGACACAGAGCGCGGCGTCTTCCTGCAGCAGGACGGCTTCCTCGACAAGGAGCTTGTGCCGGTTAAGGATTTGGATCCTAAACATCTCCCGCTGAACCAAAACTGGTCATGGGACCGCATCCTACGTTCGGTTTACATTAAACAAGCAGACGTTCTGCAAGGATTGTTCTTCCTGGGTGACCGTTATGATCTGGACACTAAGAAACGCAACTTTGATTTCTATGAGCCGTTCACCGTGCATGAGTCCTCTCTCTCCCCTTGTGTGCATTCCATTCTCGCCTGCGAGTTGGGATATCAGGAGAAAGCGTACGAAATGTATCTTCGGACCTCAAGGCTCGATCTGGACAACTACAACAATGATACGGAAGACGGCTGCCATACGACCAGCATGGCCGGTACATGGATGTCTGTCATTCATGGCTTCGGCGGTCTGCGCGTTAAAGACGGCGTGCTTCACCTGAATCCGTTCATCCCGGGTCACTGGACCTCCTTCTCCTTCAAGGTTATGTTCCGGGGCTCCCGCTTGAAGGTGAACGTTACAGACAAGGAAATTATCGTCTTGAACGAGACCGATATTCCAGCTGCTATCAGTCTGAACGGCAAAGAGCACACCATCAGCGGTATGGGTGACGTAAAAGTGGCCAGATAATTAGCTTTACAAAATGAAGTCTGACGGGTATAAGAAAGCGGGTACTGTCCTCAAGGACGGTACCCGTTTTTTACTTTGGTGGAATATCCGGGGATTGCATCTTCCAACATGTTCATAGGCAAAAGAAAAAGCACCCATGGGTGCTATGTATGAGAGTTACAGCAAATATGTATTCAAATGCCCGGACCTCACATCGTCCATTATGAGCATATCAAACTGCGTTCATAGTCACACGGCGGGCGGCTGTCCGGCTTTCCGAACAAATAACCCTGGGCCAGCTCCATGCCGATTCCACGACAAAATTCAAATTCTTCCCTTCGTTCAATGCCTTCAGCCAGCACCTTCGCACCAAAATCATGGGCAATGTCCGTAATGGTCGACAGCTGCTTTTGCTGCGCCGGGTTCACATCACAATGGTCAATTAGACTCCGGTCAATCTTCACATAATCCGGCTTCAGCCTGATCATCTGTTCGAGCGTCGAGTAGCCGGCTCCAACATCATCCATCGCTACAGAAATCCCATTTTGTCGATACACCTCAAAAATAGACTGAAGATGTTTCACATCATCCATACGCTCTGTCTCAACCACCTCAAACACAAAATCCGTCGGATCAAGCGACAGCCGTTCAATCGTATCAAAGGTATGGGTGAGACAAAATTCCGGATTATATATGGAAGAGGGCAAAAAGTTCACAAAACGCTTAACACCCTTCGGTAGCCAAAGAGCGCTCGTCTCAATTGCCGATATTCTGGCCGCACGATCCAAGAACGAATGCAGTCCTGTCTTGCGCGCAGTTTCAAACAGCTCATAGGGCTGAAACGGCACGCCGTTCTCGCTCGAACGCAACAGAAACTCATAAGCTACAATCTGTTCAGAACCGTCCACAATCGGCTGCATAAAGCTCGTAAACTTCTTTTCCAAAATAATCTTAACAACATCATAATGCTTCATACGTTCCTCAAATTCACGTAGTGGCGTCCATTTATGCTGAACATCCGGCACAACTCCTCTAGTCACGCTAAAGTTCAATTGCTGCTGGATGTATGAAGGAAGAACTTGCATGTGCTGCAACATGAAGAGTATTTCCTCATGATCACTGTAATGGAGGGCACAACTTTCCGGTGTCTCCTCTACAGCACAGCCGTTCTCACGGAACATCAACATCAGCTCGGCAAATATCGGACGTATATAAATGATTCCCCGGTCCTCAATCGGTTCAATGGTGCTGCAGTTATTGCAAAACATGATTGTCCTCCTCAGCAAGCTCACTCACTATCTATACTTCTTATCGGCATATAGCTTACAAAATCTTTGCAATTTTTAACATTTTTATGATGAAACTGTAGGTGGAGATTGGGCATATAATTGCCAGTCTTCTCCACTTTCCTTAGCTGCATACATCGCAGAATCAGCTCGTCCGATCAACTCCTGATCATTCGCGGCATGATCCGGATATACCGCAAGTCCAATGCTAGCCCCCGTCTGGATCTCGACTCCCTCCAGCTCATAGGGCTTGCTCAACAGCGCGCTAATCTGGTCAGCTAGTTCCTCCAATTCTTTATCGTCCACGGCAGGATAGACCATAACGGTAAATTCGTCCCCGCCCAGACGGGAAACAATCATTCGTTCGCTGTCCAAGGAACACAATCTTCGGGCTACCATTTGGATAAGCAGATCACCGGTCCGGTGACCGTAGCTGTCATTCACGGATTTAAACTGGTTCAGGTCCATATACAGCAGACCCAGCCTACTCCCATTTTGGTCAGCATCCTCTATGCCCTCCATCAGACGGGCATTGAAATAACGACGGTTGTACAAGCCTGTGAGATCATCATGATGAGCCAGATACTCACTTTGCTTCAAGCTGTCATGCAGACGCTCCATCAGCCGGTCATTTTCCAATTGGATGAGCACCTGACGAACCAGAATAAACAGTACGCTAAGCGACAAGCCTGTAAACAGTCCGCTCCATCCCTCGAATCGCTCCGAGATTAGATAAAAAAGCCACCCAAGAACACCGTACGGCAGCAGATACTTTACCAAAAATGTCCCGACTGCTGACTGCTTGTCCTCCACGATGTCCTTTTCCCGCATTCCAGAAACCGAACGTACGCCCGCCATTCCGATAAGGAACACAGCCGTTGTCCAGAGCAGATCCAAATAAGGGTTCGGAACAGCCCCCACCAAATCGACAGTAACTAAATAAAATAGGTTACCGATTACAAAAGCTAAGCCACCAAAACAAAGATACACTGCAACCATGGCCTGAACTTGCTTGGCATTAGCATACAAGACAAGTGTGAAAAATATCAGTATAATGCCGCACACTGGATACATCAGGTTTACCCAGAGCGAGGTCCCTTCTCCTTCTAGGAGGTAACCCTGCAGTTGAGGCTTCAAGAGATATTCCCAACTTACCGTAATAAAGACGATAAATATAATAACGATATCAAACATAAACCGCAGACCTCTAAGCAGTCCTTGTTCTTGTCCGAACAAATAAACTAGCCCTGTGGTAAACAGCACCATCTCCATGGTCCAGAGCCAATCCGCGGCGCTCAGTTCAGCCAGATATTCTCCCTTAGTCCATATCGGATATGCCCATATGAACTGGGCTAGTCCTTCACAGATCAGTCCCAGCATGACCAGCATCCAAAAAATCCGCAGCGATCCCATATGCCGCAAGGCAACTAAAGCGAGGTATCCTGAAGCCGCCAGCGGCGCGATAACCGTTAGCACCCTCTGAACAGCTACGGCTTCCGGAGCCCAAAGCACAATCATAAATTGAACAAACAAATATATGACCGCCAGCCTCAGCGGTGTCATTCGTGCTATATTCCAGTTCATAAGCGTTCCCCCTGTAAAAGGTTAGCTTGTGTAGACATAATGTATGTAGTAGGCCTAAAGAATTATAATATCCATCTATTCAATGATACTTTTTACCCATCGGGAAGTAAAGAATAGAACGCAAAAGTGTAAGATTTGAACCCACCTGTGGAAGATCTTCTCCCTTTTAGTATCCCCACTTGACAACTGGGAATTAAATGCTATGATTCTTTTAATTTCTTAAACTTTCATTATTAAAGGAGTGCCTGGAGAATGACACAGAGACGACTGGATCATGTAGGTATTGTGGTACGGGACCTGGATAAGACGCTTGCATTTTATACGGAGGTTGTCGGACTTGAGCTGAAAGGACGGCTTACACATACGAACGGAGTCATAGAGCTGGCATTCCTCGGCTTTCACGGTGCAGATGAGACCGAAGTCGAGCTTATTCAAGGGTACAGCGATTCCCTTCCGGCTGAAGGGACGGTCCATCACTTTGCTGTAAGCACAGACAACATTGAAGAAGAATACGCCCGGGTAAAAGCTCTGAATGTACCGCATTTAGATGAAGAAATCGTTACTCTGCCAAACGGGCATCGCTACTTCTTTATTCACGGCCCCGAAGGGGAGAACATTGAATTTTTCCAGCGCTGAGGATATCCATAGCTTTCAGACCTTCACTGGACAGATGTTGAAGGCCGGACTATAATACACGTAGTTAATCATAAATTATGTGAACAACTTCATAAGAATCGGGGTGCTGGAATTGGCCGGCTGAGATTGTATACCTTAAATATACTGACCCTTATACCTGATCTGGGTAATGCCAGCGTAGGAATGTGTATCTAGCGGTCTCTTTATACCGCTATCAACCTTTGCGCTCGTATGCGTCCCGAATATCGGGACGCTTTTTTTGTGATTAGGTATGTAGAAGTAAGTGTTCAGAAGGAGAGAGAACATGGTACGGAATAAAAGATGGATGTCCTTGGTCATAATCTGCACGGTGCTGCTTGTTGTTGCCGGATGCGGAAACAAAGAAAAACCGAACAATGAAGGAGCTAGTGATTCGAACAAACCTGCTGCTGAGCTGCGAGACGTTCAGGTTATGCTGGACTGGTCGGCAAACACGAACCATACAGGGCTTTACGCTGCAAAAGATCTTGGATATTACGAGGAGGAAGGGCTCAACGTCAAGATCATACAGCCCGGTGCTGGCGGCAGTGATGCTCTGGTCGCCTCAGGCAAAGCTGACTTCGGTGTCAGCTACCAAGAAAGTGTCACTCTGGCACGGACTCAAGGCGTGCCGCTCGTTTCGATTGCAGCTGTGATCCAGCATAATACGTCCGGATTTGCCGCTCCGGTTGACCGAAGTATTAAAAAAGCAGGCGATTTTGAAGGTAAAGCTTACGGCGGTTGGGGTTCCCCTGTAGAAGAGGCTGTGATGAAATCGATCATGGAGAAAGATAACGCCGACGTAAGCAAGGTAAAAATGATTAATATGGGAGATGCGGATTTTTTCACTGCCGTGAAGCGCGATATTGATTTTGCCTGGATCTTTTACGCTTGGACCGGTATTGAAGCCGAGCTTCGCGGAGAGAAACTGGATATGATTTATGTGAAAGACTATTCAGAAGCGCTGGATTATTATACACCTGTACTGGTAACGAGCGAGAAAATGATCAATGAAGATCCGGAACTGGTCAAAGCGTTCATGCGCGCCACGGCTAAAGGCTATGACTACGCCATTAAACAGCCGGAAGAAGCTGCAGCACTCCTCTCCAAGGCGGTACCTGAGCTGGACAAGGATCTGGTTCTGGCTAGCCAGAAGTGGCTCAGCCCGCTTTACCAAGACGATGCTCAACGCTGGGGAGAACAGAAAGAAAGCGTGTGGAAGGGTTATGCTGAATGGATGTTTGAACGTAAATTGCTGGATAAGCCGCTCGAGGCAGGCAGCACGTTCACGAACGATTTTTTACCAGATAGCCCGTAAATCGCAGAACAATAGATCCGATATAACGAAAGGATGGAATGGACCATGGCAAGTACACTGCTCAGCATTCAAGTGATTCCCAAGACACCCGACGGCCGGGACAGCATACCTTATGTAGACGTAGCGATCAAGGTCATTCAGGAATCCGGTGTCAAATATCAGGTGAACGCGCTGGAAACGACACTGGAAGGAGAACTGCCAGAGCTGCTGAAGATTGTGAATGATATGCACGAGGCACTTTTCAAGGCTGGCTGTCCGAGCGTCATATCCCAAGTGAAAATAGCGCAGAATCCCGAAGGAATCAGCATGGATCGGCTGACTGAGAAATACCGTCCATGAGGATTTGGTGGAATCGTCTATGGCCGCCCGTTGTGGCGGTCCTCTTCTTTTTAACAGTGTGGCAGCTGGCTGTCTCCTGGTTCGATGTGGAAGCCTGGATCCTGCCTCCGCCTTCGGACATCGCCCGAGAAGCCGCTGCCGGAGCCGAAGACCTGCTCGGACATACGCTTGCCACCCTGCAGCTGACACTGATTGGCTTCGCCATCGGAACGGCTGTCGGTTTGATCATCGCGCTGCTGCTTCATCTGGTCCCTTGGATGAAAACCGCGCTGTATCCGCTTCTCGTTGTGAGCCAAAATGTGCCGACAATTGCGCTGGCTCCACTGCTCATGATCTGGTTCGGGTTTGGAATCTTACCTAAAATTATTGTCATTACACTTGTATGCTTCTTTCCGGTTGCTGTCTCAGCTATGGACGGTCTCGCTCGTACGGATCGGACAATGATGAATTACATGGAGATGGCCGGTGCAAGCAAATGGCAGACGTTCCGTAAGCTGGAGCTACCTTATGCCCTCCCCTCCATCTTCTCTGGTGTCCGGATTGCAGCTACGTATTCAGTCATGGGCGCGGTGATCGGGGAGTGGATCGGCTCGGACAAAGGAATCGGATATTTCATGATGCTGCAGAAATCCGCTTACCGTACGGACCGCGTATTTGTCGCTATTTTTATCATTGTCTTGTTAAGTTTACTCATGGTTGCGCTTATTACCCTGCTGGAGAGACGGCTCATCCGTTGGAATCCGAAGCAGGAGAAATAATCTTCGCACCAATTTACAAATAAGGGAGGTGTTTTCAGGTGAAGGTCAAATTAAATCCTGCGAGCCAACAACACCAAATGGATCATCCTGAAAACTCGAATAAGCTCTCCTCTCCGCCTGTGCTGGAAGCACGTGGTATCACTAAGTCATTCCGGGATCGCAAACAGGAGGTCCGGGTACTGGATGGTCTTTCACTGACCGTACAACCTGGACAATTCGTCTCCATCATCGGACCATCCGGCAGCGGAAAGAGCACGCTGTTTCACATTATAGGCGGGCTAACTGCGCCGGACGCCGGCAGCATCTGGATGGATGGTGCAGATGTAACCGGGCAAAAGGGCTTGATCGCCTATATGCCACAGCAACCTGCCCTCTTCCCATGGCGCACGGTCGAAGACAACGTGCTCCTTCCACGTGAACTCGCTGGCATGCCCAAGGTACAAGCACTGGAGGAAACGCGCCTCTGGATTGAACGGGCGGGACTTACCGGATTTGAGAAGGCTTATCCGCACACGCTATCCGGCGGCATGCAGCAACGGACCGCTTTTCTTCGAGCGATGATGAGCCCGCAGGAGGTGATGTGCCTGGATGAGCCGTTCAGCGCACTCGACGCGCTGACCCGCAGCGACATGCAGCGCTGGCTGCTCGATATATGGGAGGAGCATCGTCGCTCCGTTCTGATGATTACACACCATATTGAAGAAGCGCTGCTTCTGTCCGATACCGTATACGTCATGTCGAGCCGTCCTGCCTCCATTCTGCAAAAAATCGAGGTACCTTTCTCTCGTCCCCGTCGGGAAAATATCCTGTCAGATCCGGCTTTCCTGGACTTGAAACACGAAATTTCTGCTATGATGCGTGAAGAACTGCGGAAGCGCTGAACTTTCAGGTAAGGAGATGAAAAAATGGCATCTGTTCATACAAAACCGGATACGGATTCCTTGAATTTTCCCCTGATCGATGCTCACATCCATCTAGATACATATCCAATTGATCAGCATCTTTCCATTGTTGAAAGCCTGCCCTTATACGGCGTGGAATCCGTTATCTCCGTATCTATGCATCTGGAATCTTGCCAACGCAATCTCGAGCTGGCACGCCGATTCGTTGACCGCGTGAAACCCGCTTTTGGCTATCACCCTGAACAACAAATACCGTCTCTAGCCGAGATTGACTCCCTGTTCGCCTTTATGGAAAGTCATCTGGATGAGATGATCGCGGTGGGAGAAGTCGGGCTTCCTTACTATTCCCGGCTCGAAGCGCAATCCAGCGGTAAGGATTGGGACAACCGCCCTTACGAGGACTTGCTGGAGCGGTTCATTATAATTGCCAAAAAGCATAACAAGCCGGTCATCCTTCATGCCGTTTACGAAGACGCTAATATCGCCTGCGACCTGCTGAAGAAACATGATGTAACTTCAGCTCACTTCCACTGGTTCAAAGGATCGCCGGAAACGATCATGCGGATGGCTGAAGCGGGCTACTGCATTTCGTTCACCCCGGATCTGCTCTACGAGCAGGAAATCCGTGAACTGGCGCGCCTGTACCCAACCGGTCAGGTTATGTCCGAAACGGACGGACCATGGCCGTTTGAAGGACCGTTTCTAGGTCAGGCGACACACCCTCGCATGACCGCCGACGTGGCATCAGCCTGGGCCGATATTCAAGGCCTCAGCCTGATGGAGGCACGCCGTATTTTGTATGACAATGCCCGGCGGTTTTATCGCATGAGGTAGTTCTAAAGATCCGGTCACCTGACGGTCAAACGCGATAGTCAAAGCGTAATTCCACTAACATAGATATAGGAATAAAAGGGGCTAAACCAAAAGTTACACTTGGTAGCCCCTTTATCATGGAGTGAATAAAACCTAAGCTATTTTGTTAGCTAGTTATTGACCACTCATCCCTTCTTCACCGGATTTCCCCAATACGTAAACACACGCCAAATATATTCAAAGGGGCCTAACGGAAGGCGTTTTAGCCACATTTTACTGAATACAATCTGTAGTGCAAATATGATGATGACCAGCAGCATCTGCCAAATTGGCTCGATCGTTCCATACCATCCAAGACCGTAGCTGTAAAAGATTAAGCCACAAACGAACGATTGAAGGAGATAATTAGTAAAGGCCATTTTTCCCGGATAAGAAAAAATGTACAGCACGTTCTGCCAAGCTCTCTTCTGATAAACCAAAGCAAACATACTGATATAAGCTAAAGTCAGCATAGGCGCACCAACAAACAATGCCACAGCTTCACCCCAAGACGGCAGTCCCTCTATTAATACCATGATAAGTTGAAGAGCAAGACCCACACTACCTCCCAAAATGATCAGCCTCATAATGATCCTGCGGTTCTCCCGTACCTCGTGCAGTATTCGACGTTTACAGAAATAGGCCCCCATTAAAAACATCCCTAATATTTGCGGGTAAAAGAGCAGCATATTAAAGAGAGACGATATGTAATCATTTAGCCGTTGAACGATTATTTGCTGAAAAGTGCCCTCTCCATAGATCGCGGCATCCCGTTCTTGAAAATAAACGCCCATCTGATGAGCATCCGCTTTACTTAAAGGTTCGAATGCATTCCCCCCTGTAGAAGGAATCAGGCTAGCTCCAGTAAGAAGAACCGGAACTATCAATAACAGAGACAGTGACCAGATCAAGAGTGTTTTTGGTTTACAACGCTGAAAAAGTAATAATAAAAAGCCTAGAATTGCGTAGTGTGTCAGAACATCTCCATACCAAATAAAGATTCCATGAATGATACCAAACACAAGTAAGGCACTCAGTCTCCGGACATAGATAGGAGTAAATTTCCTACCTTTTGCCAGGCTGCTCTCCTGTAACAGCACCATACCAAAGCCAAATAAAAAGGAAAAAATCAATATGAATTTCCCATCAATAACAATGCCGCGGAACAGTAAAAGGATTTCATTATACCATCCCGACCATAACTCGACCCCAAAAGAAATCGTTTGTAACGACGTCGTAAAAAAACTAATGTTCGCCAAAAATATACCGAATAAAGCAAAGCCTCTTAAACTATCAATGAGTGTAATTCTTTGATGCTGAACGGTTGCCATGCTCGTACCTCCTTATCATTATGCCTTCAGGTTAAGGTACAATAATAAAGAAAGTATAAAGTTTTAATATAACAGCCTGTACTCTTGATTAACAATAGATGCCTTTGCATACTATCTCGACGTCGTTACATAACGCTACGCTGCAATTGAGTGAATGCAGATCATTCTTCCTGGTTACCCAGATTTCTTTATTCTTTCTTTAGAAATTACGTGTATGCTATTTTTTAGGCTCATCGCCAAAGTTAGTAATGTTGAGTATTGTTGTATTTTTTACATCATTGGACGGGCAGAATGCCTGAAACTACTGAAATTGTTGTAGATTCTACAACAATCCCTCTGGAAAGAGCTAAATAAACGATTCCCTCTCCCTATTGTTGTACTGAGTGCAACAATCCGTCCTTCGCTGCTCTATCGCGGGATTTTGTTGTACTTTATACAACACTGGTGAGGTTAAAACATGTTGACAGTCAGTCGTCTACCGCCACCGTACACAAGTCCTGTTGGATAATATGAGTAGTCGCCACGCGTAAGGGAGTTCATTCAAGTACTGATGTGTCCCAAATTATTAGACTGCTACAATGCCCAGCACTATGTTTTAATAGAGCTATTTTCTAATGATCGCTATGTTCTGGAGGATTTATATGTCGAAGGAAACTATATTGTTAGTTGATGATGAAGAAGAAATTATTAGTTTTATAAAAGATGCCCTTGAGCTTGAAGGCTATGAAGTATTAACCGCAGGAAGCGGACAAGAGGCTCTTATACAGAGTAAGCTGCCTGCACTTATTATTCTTGATGTCATGATGCCTGAAATGAATGGCATTGAGGTTTGTGAGCGGCTGCGGGAAATCACCGATTGTCCCATTGTATTTTTAAGTGCCTGCCAAAGTGAAACGGATCGCATTCAGGGCCTGGCGGCTGGCGGTGATGACTATTTGTTAAAGCCTTTCAGTCTGGCCGAATTAAAAGCTAGAATTCATGCCCATCTGCGGCGGGAAAAGCGAGTGCACACGCAGAGGGAGCAAGGAATGCTCAGATTTCAGTCCCTGATGATCGATTGCAAAGGGCATTCTGTAAGCTATAACGGGCAGAACGTTGCCCTCACGAACAAGGAGTATATGATAGTAGAACTGTTGTCCTTGCATCAAGGTCAGGTTTTTTCACGGGAGCAAATTTACGAGAAGATTTGGGGCTTTGACGCAGAAGGAGACGACTCTACTGTAACAGAACATATTAAGAAAATCCGAGCCAAGCTGGCTGCCCATACTCAAGATAAAAGCTATATTCAGACGGTTTGGGGTATTGGTTACAAATGGGACGTGAAATGATCAAACAACGTTCGATCAAAAGCACTTTTGCCCGCCACTTCTCCTGGGTCATCGTGAGTAGCCTACTGGCGACACTTGTCACTTGGGGACTACTCTTTCTGTTATTCATGTACTTCTTTAACCATGATATCATGCTTCCAGCCAATCATTATGAAGGACAGATTCCCGTCATTTCAAAGTATGTGCGAATGGAGGGAGATTCCGTCATCAGCAAGCAGGGACAACCCGCATTGGAACGGCTCATTCCTTCTGAAGGAATGTCTTATCGTGTAGTCTCTTCATCCGGTGAATTCCTGTATGGGGATCTGGAGTTCCATGAGCCGTTGAATAAAAACGATATCCTTAACCGCTTAAATCGAACATTATCAGGAATAAATCAAGTTATTAAATATATTCCTGTTCAGTCCGATCAGGGGGATCTATTAGGAGCTCTTTTGCTAGGGTATTCTCTTAAGGTAACCACGGCAAATGCAGCTCTCGATCCCTTGGTCACCTTCGGATTTCTAACCTTTTTTCTGTCGCCTTTTCTGTATATCATCTTGTTTACCTTCATTTCTGGAAGGCAGTTTAGTCGAAAAATAAACACTCCTTTACAGCAGTTATTATATGGGGCAGAGCGTATTAAGGAACGGGACTTACATTTTTCCATAACCGAGAATTGCTCCATAACTGAAGTTAATCAGCTTACGATTGCCTTTGAAGAAATGCGCCAGGAGCTTGAACAATCCATTGAACGGGAATGGAAGCTCGAGCAAGAAAGAAGTACGATGTTTGCCGCACTAGCTCACGATTTACGTACACCGCTGACAATTATTAGGGGGCATGTGGAGGGATTAGAACAGATGAACGGGGACATGCGTGAGGATCGACTTCCTCAATACCTTCAAGTTATTAAACGCAACACAACACGTGCATCTAATCTTTTACAGGATATGAATACAATTACGGAAATCGAAAAAGTATCCTTTCAACTAAATCCCATCCCTATGGATATAGATGAATTTATTGATGATAAAGAGGCTGAATATGTGGCCTTATGCAGAGAAAAAAATATTACCTTTCAAACGGAACTAACAGATAGGCGCGGTGCCAAACCCCACATCTCCTTCGATCCTTATCGGATCATCCAGGTGCTGGACAATCTCGTTGCTAATAGCATCCGATATACCCCGGATTCAGGTAGGATCCTGTGGAGTGTGGAGGTGACCGAACAGCAGGTCTCCATGTCCATAACCGATAGTGGAACAGGATTTCATAAACAAGATCTGGAGCAAGTTTTTGAGCAATTCTATCAGGGGCATGTCCGATCCGTAAGACAAAAAGGTCATTCCGGACTTGGATTGTATATCGCAAAATTGTTGGTTCAGCATCACGGCGGTCATATTATCGCAGAAAACAACCTTCATGCCGGGGCCACCGTACGATTTACATTTCCTATTAAAAAATAATCAAAAAAATCCATGGCATAATCGCCATGGATTTTGGTTTATTAACTTAGGCTCAGCAAAACCGGACAATGATCGCTTCCCATCACATGGCAATCGATTTCCGCTTCCTTCACCTTCTCCGCCAAACGGGCGGACACGAGAAAATAATCGATACGCCAGCCGATATTCCGCTCTCTCACCTTCGGCATATAAGACCACCAGCTGTACACGTCGGTCCGATCCGGGTACAAAAGGCGGAAGGTGTCGATAAATCCGGCCGTCAGCAATTCCGTCATCTTCCCCCGCTCTTCCAGCGTAAAGCCGGAGTTGCCCTGATTGGCCTTCGCATTTTTCAGATCGATCTCCTGGTGCGCTACATTCAAATCCCCGCATACGATAACTGGCTTGAGTTCATCCAGCTGCAGTAAATAGCGGCGAAACCGCTCCTCCCATTCGATTCTGTAATCCAATCGGCTAAGATCACGCTTCGCGTTCGGTGTATATACATTCACGAGATAAAAGTTCTCAAATTCTAGTGTGATGATTCTTCCTTCCGGCTCGTTATCCTCTTCAATGCCGTACCGAACAGATAAAGGTGGTATTTTGGTGAATACAGCAGTTCCGGAATAGCCTTTCTTTACAGCATAGTTCCAGTATTGATTATATTCGGGGCCCAGATCAAGCTCAATCTGCCCTTCCTGCAGCTTCGTTTCTTGCACGCAAAATATATCGGCATCAGCCTGTTTAAAATAATCGATGAAGCCTTTGGTTACACAGGCCCGCAAGCCGTTGACATTCCATGATACAAGCTTCAATATCTTAACCTCCAATCGAATATATTACATTTTTATATGAATAGTCAGGCGTGAACAGTAACAACATAAAGGTTGGCGGTATTTTCGCTGTAAGCTTCAATATAAAGCAATCAGCCCACCGAAGGAGGCCCTTGATCATGACAGGAAGAAATAACAAACCGAAAAATGACGGACCATCAAGCAGCCCGGATAGATTGGATCAGTATGGAGACAAACTCGCATCCCAAAACGAAGAAGAATTCACTTCCGCTGCCGAAGAACACTGCCGGGAGGAAAAATAACCGGAACCGCTGTGACAACAAAACGGGGCTGTCCCAAAAGGTCCATTGACCTGGGACACCCCTATGTTTGTTGTAAGACGCTATCGGTCGCTTACAACCAAGGAAAATCTGCATCAATACTTGACCTTACGAATAGCTGAGAAGCGTGTACCTTCTTGTATCTTAGCAAGAAGGCAGCGCATCCTGTTGATGTTCTGCCTTTTTGTCTATGTCCGCTGCTGCTTGTCCCTCAGCCTCTATCTCTTCATGAATCCCTTGCTCTGCAGAAAATCCTTCATATGAAGGCGCACCGGCTCCGACAGACGCTTCGCCATAAACTGTGACCAAGCTGCTGCAGGTTTACCGCCGCTTCGGGCACGCATGTATTCCGCATACGTGTTATCGTAGGTTTTAACTTCCTCCACGGTTCTAGTCGCATCGTAAGTTCCATGGTGAAGCACGCCATCAAGGGGCAGACGAGGGCGAATACCGGGATCCTGATCCGGATAGCCGACACACATGCCGAACACCGGGTATACAAGCTCCGGCAATTTCAGCTGTTTCGCAAATTCAGCGATGTGGTTCCGTACCCCGCCGATATATACGATCCCGAGGCCCATAGATTCCGCAGCAACTGCAGCATTTTGCGCGGCCAGGGCGGCATCTACCGTCGCCACGATGAAATTCTCAGTCGAATCCACATAACCCGGTTGATCACTCAAATGCGCCTCACTCACTTTTTGCAAACGATATAAATCTGCACACCATACGAGAAAAACCGGACATTCTTCGATATAAGCCTGATTACCGGCTAGAGCTGACAAAGCCCGCTTCTGCTCCGGGTCCGTTACAGCAATGACACTGTATGCCTGCACACTGCTGGAGCTAGAAGCCATCTGTCCCGCCGCGATGATCATCTTCAACTGTTCCTCGGTAACCTTCCTGTCCGTATATTTACGGATGGATCGGTGATTCATCAATAGAGATAATGTTTCATTCACTTGGTGTCGTCACTCCCAGTCCTCTGAAAATAAATTGTATCGCTTGCTGTGAAATATGCTCCGGATCAGCATCTTTAAACCCTAGCAAAGGCTCGTTGATAATCATCAATTTATGAGATAAACAAACCCCCATCACCATGAGCAATGCATCTCCTGACGATTCAAAGTGAAACTTTCCCTGGGACTTTCCACTATCCAGCAACTGCTTTACCGATCTCCATACGGGACGCAAAAAAGAGAGTACGACCTCTTTGCGTGGTGTACGCATCGTCAGCTCCTGCTGAACGATATCGCTTAGCTCTGTATCAATTAGCGTATACTTTACGATCTCATGGATAGCAAAGGCAAGACCGCTCACCGGCTCATCCATGCGTTCCTTATATTGATCCATATCATAGCCAGGAAATAACTGTTCAAATAACGCTGTAAACACTTTGTCCTTGCCGCCAAAATGATAGGATACAAGCGCGATATTGACAGAGGCGTCATCACATATTTGCCGAACTGTAGTTCCTTCAAACCCTTGCTTGGCAAACAGCTTTTTGGCAGACATTAATATTCGCGTTTTTACATCCAGCTCAGGCTGTTCCATCCGACTGTCCCCTTTAAACGTTCTCCCATCTATTATGGAACTTCACCCCGGACTGCGCAAGTTGCGGAAAACGGCAGTAAGTGAAAGGTTAGGTTCAAGCAGAGGTCGGCGTTGGGATATGCTGTGCGGCTTTGCCGCTGCGATTAGAATGTCGGTCTTTTCTCAGAGCTGTAACTACCGCTGAAATGACGAGAGAGATAACCGCTGTAGCTGCAAGCCCAAGTAAATCTTTCCCCAGATGGACACCACCGAATAAAATGTTCATCAACCCTTCAACAGCATAGGTGGCAGGAAGCAAATCTCCCGTAGTCTGAAAGCCTGCACTAAGAATCTGTCTTGGAATCATTGCCCCCGAAGTAACTAGCTGCAAGGATAAAAGCGTAATATTAAACAACATGCCCCCCATTCCAAAGACAATAAGAAACATTTGTGAAAACACAAGAAACACCCATACGATCAGACTCTGGAACAACCAAAGGGTCATAAATCCTTCAGCAGACTGTCCGCCCAATGCCATAACCAGCGATGAGCCCAGCAAGGAGATCACAAGAGCAGAGACGATGTTGATCATCGTCCGTGCCGTAAAAGCCTGCCATTTGGTGATGTCGTTGCCGAATGTCAAAGATGCCTGCTGCATATTCATTCCCATAATCATGGCCCCGACAAAAGAAGCAAGGACCATCATCATCGGAACCATCTGATTATTCAATCCGTCCACAGGGTAGATGTAGCTGATTTCAGACTTTACCCGTTCCGCCAAGCCTACTGCTGCAACCGAAGCCTGTTCTGAAGGAATCGATGAACGCTCTAGCACATTTTGGATACCAGCAGCCGAAGCCTCACGGTCGACGTTTCTGGTGATCGCTGCTGCCGCACTATCCATTACACTCTTCACAAGCGCAGGATTGGATTCATTGATCTCATACAGCAGATTGGCTTGCGCTGCTGGATTTTGCAGATCTGCCGTGAAATCGGCCGGAATGGTCATCACCATTTGCACCTCACGGTTTACGAGCTGCTGTCTTGCTGTATCTTGATTAGCACTACTGATTTGAAAAGGAAGACTGTTCTGCAATTTTTGAAGAACCTGAATTCCCATAATCTTGTCTTCATTAACAATCGCAATGCGAAAATCCCCTATCCGTTCATTTGCCCCCTGATACCCCGTCATCCAAATGACACTGAATATAATCTGAAATGCCAATGCTGTAGCGATACCCAACATCATTTGTGGCCTCTTCAATAAAATGAATACACCTTTGAACACGATCGATCTCCCCCTACAATTTAATCATTTGTTTTAAACACTTGTTTAACTAAACAATTGTTTAAATCATAGGTCGGTTTCCGGTAATTGTCAATAAGTATTGAACAAGCCGGTAAATTATACGACAAAAAACCGTCAGACTGTATATGCAGCCTGACGGTTTTTGATAAATATTTAATGGTTAAACGACATCATATCCCTGTTCTTCGATTGTTTCTTTAATTTGCTCCACAGTTGCCTTCGTTTCGTCATATTCCACGGTCACCGTCTTAGAAGCCAGATCCACTTTACCGGACAAACCCGCATTTTTCAAAGCACCTTCAATTGAATTCACACAGTGGTTGCAAGACATGCCTTCGACGCTCACAGTAACTTGTTTCATTCGTAATTCCTCCTTGGCTGTTGTGCCGGTGATATGCCGGTTATCTAATGAGTTTATTGACAGTTAGTATAATCGCATTATACTATACCCCCCATAAGTATGTAAAGATCCAGCTCCTCGAATTATAATACATATCTCCAATTATACTGGTATAATAATCTATAATTGTTGAGATAGACCAATAAAACTCCTTGTTATACAATTTTTTTCTTTTTTCGAGAAGCGAGAGAAGGAATTTCCAATTTTATGTCGAATATGTATTTTAAAGGAATTCGAGAAACAGGAAAGTAGGAAACAGCTTATGGTTTTTGACGGCATTATCATTGGTCTGATTGTCGGACTGATTCGGGGAGGCTTTCGTCACGGCTTGCTTCAGTTCAGCAAAATTCGGCTGAAGGGCGGCTGGATCTTTCCGGTGCTACTGATCATCCAGCTGATCATTTTCAGATTCCAGGAAAACTCCGATGTACTGGCAGCGGCAAGCAGTTATGTGTTTATGATCATCTATATAGTAGGTATGTTGTTCCTATGGATGAACCGCGATCAGAAGGGTTTTGGCAGTATCTTAGCAGGTGTATTTCTTAACTTCCTTGTTATGGCCGTCAATGGCGGCAGAATGCCGGTATCACTTCAAGCAGCTTCGGTGCTCGATCCTTATTATGTGGACATGCTTAAAGAAGGAGCTATCATAACCAAGCACTTTTTGCTTGATGACTCAACCGTGCTGCCATTCCTTGGTGATATTATCCCACTGTCTGCACCTTATCCGAGAACCCAAGCCATCAGTATCGGCGATATCGTGATGAACATCGGCATTTTTATGTATATCGTACATTTGATGGGTAATGGCCACAGGAAAGCCTCTAAATCTAATGATGAACAATTAGAAACTTCTGACCATGTAGAACCACAAAAAGTTTAAATACATCAAATGCCTTGAAAGGGGGGGAAATACATGAAAAAAACAGAAAAAGTTAAATATTCCCGTATTGTTTTTAACACTGTGATCGTAGCGTCCGTTCTCGTAGCACTGACCTCTGGTTTCAAATTCGTTTAATTGTGATATAAAAGAACTGGCTATTCATAGCCAGTTCTTTTATATATCCTCGTTGTTTTGTGCTGTATTATACCTTAAAATGTGGAGATACCATCATTGTTAGCCAAGGAGAAAATAATATATGTCCATGTTGAAACGGGCTCGCACCATGAAGTTAAATGCACGCCAATGGTACTTCTTAATCATATCTATCATTGGAATCACCGTCTTTATCTCTATCAATCAGGCGGACTTCCTAAACTATTCCCTGAATGATTGGATTTGGTTATATGCTCTCGTCGGCGCCACATTAATTTTAGATCACTTTACCTTTCGCCTTCCTCCACAAGGAAATGGACAATCTATGGACTCATCGGTCTATTTGGCTTGTGTCTTCATCTATGGTGCCCAATTTGCTTTATCCGTCTGTCTGTTGACTGTAATCATCCTATCACTTTATAACCACAAAACTCCAATTTGGAAAAATCTCGTCAACTTTTCTATATACGTCTTGATGATTACCGGCTCTTCTATCGTATTCTCTGCATCAGGAGGAGAAGTCGGTCCCATCCAAAATGAAAACATCATTTCATATGTAATAGCTCTGTCTGTTTATTTTTCAATAAACGTGTTATTGATTGGTTTCTATTACGTTATTCTGATGAAAAGTACACTATGTGAAGCATTAAAAGAATTTTTCAAGGATATTATCGTTGTATATCTTAGTACCCTTATCCTTTCTCTTGCCTTGTCTATCCTCATCTCCAGCAATGGCGTATTTGGCTTGGCACTGTTCATTGCGCTTAGTACCATGCTCTCCTATTCGTTTAAGCAGCTGTTTACGATGTATACCGAAATTCAGGAAAAGGCGATCAAGGATCAGCGTACGGGGTTATTCAACCACAGTTATTTCGAGAACTTATTGGATACAGAAATTAATAAATCAAAGGCAGCGGAAACCTCACTGTCCCTTGCGATGATTGACATAGACGATTTCAAGAAATACAACGATCAGTTCGGTCACCTGAAAGGAGACATGCTGCTCGCATTTCTGGGCAATTTTCTGAAAGCTGAATGTGAACCTGCGGAGGTTATTGCCTCCCGTTTTGGGGGTGAGGAATTTACAATCCTGATGCCGGGTTATGATGAGAATAAAGCTCGCAGTTTTATAAACCGCCTCCGCAAAAAATTGAATGATACTTATTTTGAAGGGGTCGAAATTTTTCCTGCTGGTTGTCTCTCCTTCTCAGCGGGAATTGCCAACTACCGGGATGACATCCATGATAAAGCACAGATGGTCGACCTCGCGGACCAGGCACTTTATTACGCCAAGAAGCAAGGCAAGAACAACGTACATGTTTACGGCAGCGGCTCAGCCCAGGAATACGAAATTGATTTTGCAGAAGACGTCCGCGATATTGAGCAGCAGCTGAAGTTGTTTCTCTACAAAGATGTGGACACCTTCAAGCATTCCAAGCGTGTATTCCGATACGCCATTGATATGAGCGAAGCACTCGGTCTGGATTGCACAGAAAGACGTACTTTTGTACTCGGTGCACTCATTCATGACATTGGTAAGCTGGAAATCCCTTGGGGAATACTGAATAAGAAGGATAAACTCACTCCTGGCGAATGGGAAACGGTAAAACGCCACGTCAGCTGGGGAAAACGGATCGCCGAAACAAATGAAAAACTTAAAGAGCTGGTGCCGTACATCGAGCTTCACCACGAACGGTATGACGGGGGCGGATATCCACATGGATTTAAGGGCAGCCAAATACCAAGATTGTGCCGCATGCTCACCATCATTGATTCTTTTGATGCGATGACAACGGAACGACCTTACCAAAAGACCAAAACCTACGAAGAAGGCATTGCCGAGTTGAGAAGATGTGCCGGAAGCCAGTTCGATCCTGAGCTGGTTGAACTGTTTATTGGCTATATGCAGCAGCGTATGCTGGAGCAGCAACAGCCTGCCGCTGGATTCGAGACATGAATCTTCTACCACTGATCTCCTCCCCCATGTTTGATACGTACCAAAAACAGGCATAAAGAGAGTATTCGCTGTGGGGCTCCGGTTACAACGGAGTCTTTTTATTTGATTCGGTTTTATTTAATATAGAGAAAGAGAGATATTAGATTAAAACACATAGAGTGGAGTGTTCAATTTGTTTTCCATCTGGTCCTTGAGTCGTATGAATCGAAAACTGCTGCTCGCGATAATCGTCGGGGTATTCCTCATGTCGTGTCTATTAATCATTGTCGGCGGAAAGAACGGGCCACAGGGCGCCATTATTGAAATGGAGCAAAAATATATAACGAGCGCGGAAACGATCGGCCATCCTGATGATGTGAACGGTTCATCTGTCGTTATGCCGGGTGTACCGCTTATGATTGCCGGGCTAACAAAGCTGCTCGGGAATGAAGGACATGCTTTCATGGCATACCGCCTCATCCAATCGCTTTTTCACGCCCTCTCCGTCTATCTGGTATTCGTTCTATCCAGATATATGTTTAATACATCAACAGCACTATTAGCATGTCTCATATATGCTCTTTATTGGCCGGTCTATGGCGTTGTTCGCCTCATACTACCGGATACGACGATGCAGATGCTCATGTTGATGCTCGTGTGCGCCGTGATCGGAGCACTTGAGTTCAAACAAGCGGGATGGTATATCGCCGCAGGCGTGCTCACAGCCCTCGTGGCCTACTTCAACCTGCAAGCTCTGCTATATCCGATTCTCTTTGTCATCCTCTGGTGGAAATATCACAGCCCGTGGCGAGTCATCATCGGTGGAACCCTGCTGATCACAATCGGATACCTTCTGGTCATGTCGCCTTGGTGGCTCAGCATACCGATCTTTGAGAAGTTGAGGTACCTTCCCGGCCCATGGAATATCGCACCGCTCTGGCTGGATGCCCGCTTCATCGAAGGAAATCCGTTGGTCCACTTGTACCGTAGTATATTCGGCGGACTCTCTACGAAATACGCCGGACGTTTTGGTAATGAGGAAGCCCGGAGGGTCGTTCAATCTGCTTTGGATTTTGTGCGCCTGATTTTGCTGTATGCTGGCGTCATTGGCCTTGTCTGGTCCGTCTGGAAATACCGGTTAAAGAGACAGCTTCCCGCCCTCCTAACTCTGCTGTATTTCATAGCGGCTGACTGGCTCGTACCGAGCCTGGATGGAACGGGCTTTCCATACGGGGTTTTTCTTCTTCTATACACTGCATTTCTAACAAATAAGGCCGTCATATACGCACATAAATCCAGTCTCCATAGAGGGTCGTCCCGCCAGCGGAAATATGTTAGGTAAAAATATATTTCACAAAGACAACGTGCTACAATGAAATCACATCATATTGCGTTTATTACATATGGGAGGGATTTCATCCAATGTCAATTATGCCATTAAGCCGCCGGAACATACCGGCTAGCCGACTTGTACTGGGATGTATGGGACTCGGCGGAGGTTGGGATAATAGTCCGATTACCGAAGAACATGTCCGCCAGGCTCACGATGCGGTTGATGCCGCACTGGCGGTTGGAATCAATATGTTTGATCACGCGGATATCTACACCCGAGGCAAGGCTGAGAGTGTCTTCGGACAGGTTCTAAAAGAACGTCCAGACCTTCGGGAGCAGATCATTATCCAATCCAAGTGCGGGATCCGGTTTGCGGAGCCTAACGGAATACCTGGTCGATATGACTTTTCCAAAGAACATATTTTGTCCAGCGTAGACGGATCGCTTCAGCGGTTAGGTATAGAATACCTCGATATTCTGCTGCTGCACCGTCCGGATCCATTGATGGATCCCGTAGAAGTGGCTGAGGCGCTGGAAACACTGAAAGTATCCGGAAAAGTCCGGAATTTCGGAGTGTCCAACATGACAGCTGGACAGATTGCTCTGCTCCAGTCTTATACCAATGAGCCGTTTATCGTGAACCAGTTGCAGATGAGCCTGCAACATATTGGATGGCTCGATGCTGGTGTTCATGTAAACCGTGATGAAGCCAAAGAGAATATGTTCCCTGATGGAACGCTCGAGTACTGCCAGATGAACCGGATTCAAATCCAAGCTTGGAGCCCGCTTGCTCAAGGCGTATACACGGGCCGTCCGGTTCAAGACTTGCCAGAAGCGATTCAGGAGACAGCAGCATTGGTGAAGCGATTGGCCAATGAGAAGGAGACTACTCCTGAAGCCATACTGCTTGCTTGGCTCATGAAACATCCAGCAGGCATTCAGCCAGTCATCGGCACCAAAAATCCGGATCGTATCCGTGCTTGCGGCGGTGCCGAACTTGTGGAGCTCACCCGTGAAGAATGGTATTCGCTGTATGTCAGCTCCCGCGGAGTAGCACTGCCTTAAATCCTCACCGCGTGAAATTCGGGGGCAAGAGCGGTTGGAGGAACGATTCACGTAGCGCCTTACAACAGGAAAAGGAGGTGTCCCAGGTCAACGGACCTTTTGGGGCACCTCCTTATTTATTAATAATGGCGTTAATATTGATCCGATTTATCGCGAAATATTATATGTTTTTGATATTTAACATTCTGATCGCATTAAGTATAGCAAGAACGGATACACCAACGTCTGCAAATACGGCTGACCACATGCTTGCGATCCCAAATGCGCCTAGAATAAGAACAGCAAATTTTACGGCTAAAGCAAAAATGATATTTTGTTTAACGATTCTTAATGTTTTACGTGATATTTTTACGACTGTGGCGATTTTTGAAGGCTCATCCGTCATGATGACAACATCTGCCGCTTCAATTGCAGCATCAGAACCTAGTCCCCCCATGGCAATACCGATATCAGCTCTTGCTAGCACAGGGGCATCGTTAATACCGTCACCGACAAAGGCAAGTGTGCCTTTTGCTGATTTTTCACTAAGCAATTGTTCCAATTTATCAACTTTGTCACCCGGAAGTAGTTCTGTATATGCTGCATCCAATCCGAGCTGATTCGCTACTTTAAGACCTACCGCTTTACTATCTCCTGTCAGCATTACTGTTTTGCGAATTTTATTTGCTTTCAAATCCCTGATGGCTTGCTGTGAATCTTCTTTGATCTCATCGGAAATCGTAATATAACCTGCATAAGCTCCATTTACAGCGACATGAACTACAGTACCTATGATTTCACCTTTATAGTACCGTATGTTTTCTCGTTGCATCAGCTTAGCATTGCCCGCCATAACAGGTCGACCATCAAAAAGTGCCTTAACACCATGTCCTGAAATTTCCTCAGCATCGGCTAATCTTGAGTTATCAATCGGTCGTCCGTAAGCTTGCTTAAGCGACATTGAAATAGGGTGATTGGAGTAGCTTTCGGCATAAGCAGTAATTTCCAACAATTCGTCTTTTGACATTCCTTTAGGTTGAATATCGGTTACGTTGAATGTTCCTTTAGTTAAGGTACCTGTTTTGTCAAATACAATAATTTCGGTATCAGCTAATGCTTGCAGATAATTTCCGCCTTTAACTAACACACCAACTTTTGAGGCACCACCAATACCGCCAAAGAAGCTTAATGGAACGGAAATAACTAATGCACATGGGCAGGAAATAACTAAGAATACTAATGCTCTGTATACCCAGTCACTAAAGGTAGCTCCGCTAATAACGAGTGGTGGAATAACGGCGAGCAGTGCTGCAACTATAACTACAATCGGAGTATAGTATTTGGCGAATTTAGTAATAAAGTTTTCAGTTGTTGCTTTTTCATTGCTGGCATTTTCAACTAAATCGAGAATTTTGGCAACCGTAGATTCTCCGTATTCTTTAGTCACTTTTATCGTTAATACACCATTTAAATTAATAAAACCACTTAAAATATCGTTGTCTGTAGATACCTCACGCGGTACAGATTCGCCTGTTAAAGCAGATGTGTCTACCATCGATACACCTTCAATGATTTTACCATCGAGTGGAACTTTCTCACCGGCTTTTACTACAATAATATCGCCTATGGCTACTTCTTCAGGGTCGACTTTTACCATTTTCCCGTTTCGTTGTACATTCGCATAATCAGGACGAATATCCATTAACCCAGCGATCGATTTACGTGATTTATCAACAGCGTATGATTGGAACAATTCACCTACTTGGTAGAACAACATGACTGCAACGCCTTCAGGATATTCTCCAATAATAAATGCACCAATCGTTGCAATACTCATTAAGAAATTTTCATCAAATACTTTCCCGCGCAAAATATTCTTAAGAGCTTTCAGTACAACATCACCACCTGCGATCAGGTAAATGACGAGGTACACCCAAAGTTTCCACGAATCATTAATAGGGAATATCATTGTAGCAAAAAATAAAACTAAAGCTGTAATGGTACGGATTAACCGTTTTTTCTCTCTCATGATTTAACCTCCACTCCATCTACTTGCATAATATCAGTGACCGTGGTTAAACCCACAGCCACTGATATTACTGCTTATTGCTAAGCCTTTATTACAACACTTGGTTCGATTTTTCTGATCGTAGCTTTAGCTTGTTCCACAACACTTTCAAATTTGTCGTCAGCTGCTTCAAGCACCAGCTTACTGCTCATGAAGTTTACGCTTGCTTTGCTAACATCATCAATTTTTGAGACTGCTCTTTCCAATTTAGCAGCGCAGTTTGCGCAATCCAGTCCATCTAATTTAAAAGCTTTTTTCATAATAATTACCTCCAAATTATATTATATTGATATATGAGAAACTGTTCATATACTAATATATTGTAAAGTTTCGTTTTATGCAAGTGTAAAATTAACATAGTTAGATCTTGACGTTACATACCCTAGGTAGGTATGGTTTATTTTCTATAAAAAGGATTTCTTATTCTCATATTGAGGATTGGTTACAAAGGGGGTTACAGCCCAGCGGGAGAGTATTCCTTTGCCACGGCGCCGGTTATCCGGTAAACTGGGTAGGCATTATTATTTCAATTGCGATTGGTGAGTTATATGACATCCATACCTTTTTATAAACGCCCTTTCGGCAGTGACCGCAAGGATCTCCCGTTCGCCGAGCTCGCTTCTTCCCGAAGCAGCCGGGAGCTAGTGGGCGACCAAGCCGCAGATGCGGCTTTTTTCCGCAGTTTGGAGTCGGAGGGGTTATATCTGAACCGGGCTCAAATCGAGGCCGTTAGGCACACAGACGGTCCCCTTCTGACCTTGGCGGGGGCAGGGTCAGGTAAAACGTCCGTCCTCGTTAGCCGTGCAGGATACTTGATGGCCGTTAGCAAAGTCGATCCCGCCTCCATCCTGCTTGTTACCTTTTCTTCGAAGGCAGCAGCGGAGATGAAAGAGCGAATCATGAGTCTGCCAGGCCTCCACCCTAAGGAAACCACGAAGGTGACTGCCAGGACATTTCACTCCTTTTTCCTATACTTGCTTCGGACACGCGGATTCCGACAGGAAATTCTAAGCAATTCGAGACATCAGCAGTTTATTATTAAGCGAATCCTAAGGGAGATGGGGCTTCAAGATGGCTACGAAGCGGAGACGCTGCTATCGCTATGGTCCGCTTACCGCATGAATATGACCGGTCTGGATGAGCTTCCGGTTCGCACGCCAGCAGAAATTGAACAGCGACAGATATTTGCCCGTTATGAAGCGTGGAAGGAAGAGAACGGCCAGATGGATTTTGACGATATTCTCGTGCTATCCTACCGCCTGCTGACCTCGGACGACATACTGCTCTCGTCTCTACAACGGCGCTACCGCTATGTCATGGTGGACGAGTTCCAGGATACCGGACTTCTTCCTTATGAGCTGCTGAAAATGATCGTGCGTCCTCACGCCAATCTGATGGTTGTCGGAGATGACGACCAAACGATCTACAGTTTTAACGGAGCGCGAAATGAGTTTATTTTGGAGTTCGATCAGACGTTTCCTGGCGCCAAAGTCGTGACACTCGACGTCAATTACCGTTCCCTCTCCAGTATCGTCGGCCTGGGCAACGAGATCATACGCGAGAACAAACGTCGGCGTATCAAAAAGCTGCAGTCCACCCGCAAGAGTGGAAATGTTCCGCTGTATCTGCGGCCCGGTGATCCTGATGAGGAAGCCGAGCTGCTGCTGAAGCATATCTCCGGAGAAGTAAGCGAGGGCAAGAAGAGCTACAGCGATTATGCGATTCTTTACCGTACGTCCAACAACAGCCGGGCGGTGTTCGAGCAGCTTGTCATGAAGGAAATACCGTTTATTCATTATGAGCAAGGAGATCTGTTCTACGAGCAGTGGATGGTCAAGCCGGTCATGGACCACCTTCGTCTTTCACTCGACCGCCGGGATTTCAAGGCGATGGAAGGCATGCTAAATACGCTGTACATCAACCGGGACAAAGGCATGGCCTTTATCCGTGAAAAAGATGCCCCACGGCCCAAGAAAGGACCCCTCTCCCACCTGCTCTCCTACCCGGGACTTAAAGATTTTCAGATCGTGCAAATCCGGGAACGATCTAAAATGATTAAATCACTGAAAGCTCTGGAACCGGCAGATGCCGTCCGCGAAATCCGGCTGCGTTTCTACGACAAATACTTAGAAGCCGACAACGCGCAGGATCTGACGATGCACAAGGAGTTCATTCAGGAGGGGTTAGACGAACTGGAGGCTTCCGCCAAACGATTTAAAGATATGGCATCCTTTATTGGCTTTGTAGACCGTCTGATTGAAGTCCACCGGGAAATGGCTGCACGGAAAAAGGATGACTCCGCCGATGCCGTGAAACTGATGACGATCCATAAAGCGAAAGGGCTGGAATTCCCGTCAGTCTGCCTGATCGGGGCTTCCGAGGGCATTCTGCCGCATACGTCTTCCCTCGAGGCCGAGCATATGGACGACAACCATCCGCTTACCTCCAGGCAGGAAAAAGGGGCCGATGCGCTAGAAGAAGAACGGAGATTAGCATATGTCGCCGTCACTCGTGCCAAAGACGAGCTGATTATCAGCTCTCCGGCTTACTACCGTGGCCGGAAGGTGGAGGTGTCCCGCTTCCTTCAAAGCGTGTTCCAGTCCTCAATCCAAGGCCTCAATGAGAAGAAAGACAAAGATGGAACCGCTGGCTTCCGAGGAGATTGGAGAGGAGCAAGCAGAGAAAGCTCTGCTCGCAGTGCTGGTTCGCGCAGTTCCACCGGAACAGCCGCTGGGTCTGGTTCATCCCGCAGATTTGGCGACCGTTCAGCCCGCTCAGCGAGTGAGCGTCTTCGTGTAACGGTTGAATCTGGCCCTTCTGGCAATAAGGAAGCACAGGTACCAGCCGGCCGTACCGAGTCCGTGCGTGCATGGCTCTGCACCGGCACAGGCTGCAAGGGCTGGCAGCGCTTGGAGTCCGGCAAATCCGGAACGAAGAATGGTAAGAAATGCCCGTTATGCGGATCTCCTATGAAAACGGGGATGAAAGAGGCCGCTGTTCCTACAGGTAGGCGGTAAGGCGTAAGACGGTAAGTTGATCCGTCTCTTGTTATGATGAGCCTCAGGCGATTATATTCATTTTCTTAAATTCCCATAAAGAAGCGGTCCTCAAATCTGAGAACCGCTTCTTCTTATATATCAGTTTTAATCTAATCCGTAACTCTTCAGCCAGGAATCTTGCCTCTCTTCCATCATCCCCAGCCTAGACTCCTGTCAGCTTCCAGCATTCTGCTAATATAGGCCTCTAACTCCCGAATACGCTGCTCTAGCTCACTGATTTTTGCGTTGGCTCCTTGTACGAAACGTTCCATCTTCATGCGAAGCTCTTCTGCAGATTTTCCTTTCCATTCCTGCAGGCGGGCAGAGATACCTTTTACCGTTGCGACCTGCTGCAGCAATCTCTGCCGAAGCTGTTCACACTGCTGGATAGCTCTTCTTAAATCTTCAACCTGTACCGAAATTCGACTCATTTGCGCTCAACTCCCGCCTGCTTGTTTATGATCACGCCTTCTTTTACGCCTCGTCGGCCAGTATGAAATCCTGTGCCTTCCGGTCGATATAGTCCGCGATTTCCAGCATGGCCGCTTCGTACCACTGCTGGATACCGTGTAGGCTTACGCTTGTATTCTCAGCAATAGGCGTCAGGGAACGACTCTCACTAGTACGGATGTTGTTTTCTATAAATTGAACCGCACTGCGGCTGTCACTGGAAAAACCTTCGGCACTCTGACGCATCTGTTTCGCAGCCTCAAGCAATTCGGCTGGTGTCAGCTGAATCAAACCGTGTGCCCCGCCGCTTCCAGGCAATCCCCCAGCCAACATCGCTTTCAGACTATTTCCCCCGAAGTTTACCAGACTCACCAAAGCAGCCATTGTTGCAGCATACGCCGCTCCACGCGGAGATCCATCCAGTGTCTCTCCACTCAGCCGGTTCACTAGCGGTCCTCTCAGATTTCCATTCTCATCAAACTTATACTGGGAGGGGGAATGGTAATTGGTTTTGTCATTTAAGACGGAGTCGTAAAAACGCCGAATATCGCCGATATAATATTTTCCGGTATCAATCTTCAGATTGTAATAAGGCATGACCACTTCCAGAAGACCCGTTCCATGCAGTGGAATCGGAACGTTCAAAATCTGGTTGTATTTTGCATTGGCCGTATCAAAGTCAGTTCCCAAATAATAGGTCGATCCGATATGTCGGTCATATTCTTCCAGACCGCCAGCACCAACAGAATCGCTGGGATGAACATAGTTAATGATTTGATTATCAAAGTCTCCATGCTCCACCTTGGCTACAAGCTCATCCGACAGCGAATTCAGCGTGCTCGGCGCACTGTAGGTTACCGCCGGCAAATCCTGCCGCGCCGCAACATACTGTGCCAGACCACCACCCAAGGAATGTCCGGTTAAAGAGATATCCGAATTGGGATAAGCTTTCTTGACCGCATCATACAGCTCTTCTGCTTGATGAAACTGGTTGTTCTCGTATTGAATTTTATCGCTGACCAACTTAACAGGCCCGTCATTCCACAGCGTTTTCCATGGATGATTCAGACTATTCTCCAAGTCTTTCGGCCGACCGCCCACAACATCCACGGCATCCGTATAAATATCCTTCACTTTCCCTATACTCATGCCGCCTGCTTCTGTTCCACGGTAAGCAATAATCACCTGATCTGTCGTATCGTTACGGAGCACTAAGGCATCAAAGCCGGAAATGCGGTGCAGATCCGCACCGTCAGGCTCTACCACACTCCATCCTTCCAGACCGTCTTCGGTAAGCTTTCCGGGAGGTACCTCATTGTAAGCAATCTGGGAGGCTTTGTTGTATATTTTATCCGAGATATATTTATCGCCCATAATTCCACCCTTTTTACCATAGTAAGGAATCATTATTATCAATTATAATATGAATGGTAATCATTAGGATATGATAAGGAGAAAAAATGAGAAAAAGGTCTTTATTTACATATCTACTGCTAATCGGGATGATCCTGCTCATTTTAGGAGGTTGTAATCGAATGACAGATCAGGAAAAAGAGACGCTGCGTTTAACGCAGGAAGCTGCTGAAGCGTATTTTCACGAGAAATACGGGGTTGAAGTGGAGTTTACGAATCATAAACTATCACCGCCTGACCTCGCGCACACCGTTGGCCTTAACGGCCATATCAAAGATAATGAAGAAGAACAGGTCTTTATCCTTGTTAATTATGACGACTTCACGATTGAAGCGGCAAGTGTGCCGGAAGACTTACCTCTCAAAAAATAGGCCAGATTTCGCATCCTTTGTCTGAGCCCTGAGCCTCACCTTCAAGCCAGCTGTACCTGTGTCGTTCGACGCAGACGGCTGGTTTTTTGGTATGAACTGCAAAGATGAAGCTATCTTGTAATTATATAAGTTCTGTATATTGGAAAAAGATGTACAATAGTGGTAGGTTATGTACGTCTTTATATTCCTTGAAGGAGGTCTCATTTTCTCTTGCTATTACCGGTCCGTAGAGGCTAAAATATAACCACTGTTTATACAAAAACATACATAGAAAAGGAGCTCCCATTTCATGAATGCTCAGAAAAGTAACATCAAGCTCGTGGTAGCCGGACTGCTCCTCGGCATTCTCATGTCGGCAATGGATAACACCATTGTGGCTACGGCCATGTACACCATCGTAAAAGACCTCGGTGGTTTTGATCAGATTGTGTGGGTAACCTCGGCATATATGGTTGCTGTCATGGCAGGCACACCGATCTTCGGCAAACTTTCAGATATGTATGGCCGCAAACGGTTTTACATTTTTGGTCTGGTCGTCTTTCTGGGAGGTTCCGTGCTATGCGGTATGGCTGACAGCATGCTGCAGCTCATTATTTTCCGGGCCATTCAGGGTATCGGTGGCGGCGCACTTATGCCAATTGCATTTACCATCGTATTCGATTTATTTCCACCGGAGAAACGGGGTAAAATGACCGGTCTTCTCGGGGCAGTATTCGGCACTTCCAGCATTATGGGTCCGCTGCTCGGCGCGTTTATTACAGACAATATCGGCTGGGAATGGGTTTTCTACGTCAATCTGCCGATTGGCATTGTTTCCTTTATATTCATCCTTATCGCTTATAAAGAGACACTGTCTCCTGTGAAGCAAAAAATCGACTGGATCGGTGCGGCCACCCTTGTCGGTGCCGTCATCTGTCTTATGTTCGGCCTGGAGCTCGGCGGGAAAACTTATGCTTGGGATTCACCACAGATTATTACTCTCTTCGTTGGATTCCTGGTTCTGCTCTTCATTTTCCTGATTACCGAGACAAAGGCGGCAGAGCCGATTATTTCATTTAAAATGTTCCAGAAACGACTCTTCGCCTCCAGCAGTGCCGTAGCGTTATGTTATGGCGCAGCTTTCATTGTCGCCACCGTGTATATCCCGATCTTTGTGTCTGGGGTCTATGGTGGTACAGCGACGAACTCTGGCCTGATCCTCATGCCAATGATGATCGGCAGTGTGTTTGGGAGCCAGATTGGCGGGATGTTGACAACCAAAACGTCCTTCCGCAATATTATGATTGTCTCTTCCATTTGCTTCATTGCCGGTATTTTCAGCTTAAGCACGCTGTCTCCGGAGACGTCCAGAACGATGCTTACCCTATTCATGGTTCTTACGGGAGTCGGGGTCGGCTTCTCTTTCTCGGTACTCAGCATGGCTTCCATTCATAATTTCGATGTCCGCCAAAGAGGCGCGGCAACGTCGACGAATTCCTTCCTTCGCTCTCTTGGGATGACCGTCGGCATTACGATCTTCGGAATCATTCAGCGCAACGTATTCACCGATAAGCTGGCAGCCGGAATGTCTGGTGGAAACGCACCCGCAGGTGTATCGTTCGATGCAGACGCCGCTCTTTCATCTGATGTCTTGGACAAAATGCCTCCTGCTGTACGTGAGCATGCCATTTCATCACTGGCTGACTCCATCTCCCAATCATTTACGTGGGCTCTCGTGCCGGCAGTACTGGCCTTTGCCTTTGTACTCATGATGAGCAATGAACGGGTTATCGTGAAAGCGAAGACTCCGGAGCTAGCTAAAGGGCAGTAAGAAATTATGTTATACAACAAAAGGCAAGATCCTTCAGCAGAGTGCTGGGATCTTGCCTTTTTAAATTGAGTTAAAACGATCTAGAATAGGAACTCATCCGGGTTCGGACCAAAGCGCTTGTTCTCGTTCAGACCATCAATCGCTGACATATCCTCAGCCGACAGCTCGAAATCGAAAATATCAGCATTTTCACGGATACGATGCTCCTTCACGGACTTCGGAATAACGATGATGCCATTCTGAAGATCCCAGCGAAGGACAACTTGCGCTGGCGTTTTACCGTATTTCTCAGCAATTTGGGCAATAACCGGCTGGTCCAGATGACCTTGCATCAATGGGCTCCATGCTTCCAGAACGATGTTGTTCTCACGCGCGTATTGAAGCAGTTCCTTCTGGTTGTTCAGGGGATGCAATTCCACCTGGTTAACGGTTGGCACCACACCGGAATCTTCAATGATATCGCGCAGATGGTGAATATGGAAGTTGCTGACGCCGATGGAGCGTACGAGACCTTCTTTTTGCAGATGAATCAGTGCCTTCCACGTTTCTTTATATTTATCTTTACCAGGCCAGTGAACGAGGTACAGGTCTAACATGTCGAGTCCAAGCTTCTTGCGGCTTGTTTCAAACGCCTTAAGCGTTGACTCGTAGCCTTGGTCTTCATTCCATACTTTCGTTGTAATAAACAACTCTTCACGGGGCACGCCACACTCGCTGATAGCTTGTCCCACGCCTTCCTCATTGCCATATATGGCCGCTGTATCGATGCTGCGGTAGCCGGCTGCAATGGCCGATTTCACGGATTGAATGACTTCTTCGCCTTCTTGGGTCTTGTATACGCCGAGGCCCAGCCAAGGCATTTTGATGCCGTCATGCAGCGTAGGCCCATCGGTAAAAGCTTGATTTGCCGGATTTGTCATACGAATCCCTCCTGAACTTATGTAAACTCCTTACGGTTTTTCAGGCCGTAGTTATAGTATAGCAATTCCTTCGAAGAGGCTCAATGTTGATCAGACCTTGAAGATTGACGGCAATGTATCAGCGTGTTATTATTATCTTAACTTAAAGATATTTAATATAGAAATAATAAATTCCAGATACCACGCAAACACTTTATCAATAATGGATATGGAGGATTAACCAATGAATGGATTAAAAGGAATACACCATGTAACAGCAATCACCAGCAGTGCGGAGAAAAACTATGAATTTTTCACTTATGTTCTCGGCATGAGACTGGTCAAGAAGACCGTAAACCAGGATGATATTCAGACATATCACTTGTTCTTCGCCGATGATAAGGGTAGTGCAGGTACAGATATGACGTTTTTTGACTTCCCGGGCATTCCGAAAGGGATGCATGGTACCGATGAGATATCCAAGACTTCGTTCCGTGTGCCAAGTGATGCCGCATTGGATTATTGGGTGAAGCGATTTGACCGGCTAAATGTTAAGCACCATGGGATTAAAGAGTTATTTGGGAAAAAGACGCTGTCCTTCGTTGATTTCGATGACCAGCATTACCAGCTCATCTCGGATGAACATAATGAAGGTGTAGCGTCCGGTACGCCATGGCAGAATGGACCGGTGCCTTTAGAGTATGCGATTACGGGATTAGGCCCAATCTTCGTACGGGTGTCCAATTTTGAGAACTTCAAAGTGATCATGGAGAAGGTGCTGTTGTTTAACGAGATCGACCAAGCGGGCTCCCTCCATCTGTTCGAGGTAGGTGAAGGGGGCAACGGGGCACAGGTCATCGTTGAATATAATGCTGTTCTTCCTAGGGCACGGCAGGGCTTTGGTACTGTTCATCATGCGGCCTTCCGCGTGGAAGACCGTTCTGTACTAGAAGAATGGATTAATCGTCTGGACAGCTTCCAGCTTCGTAACTCAGGATATGTAGACCGCTACTTCTTCGAATCGTTGTATTCAAGAGTTGCGCCACAAATATTGTTTGAGTTCGCTACCGATGGACCAGGGTTTATGGGAGATGAGCCGTACGAAACACTTGGTGAGAAATTATCCCTGCCACCATTCCTGGAACCGCAGCGGGAGGAGATTGAGAGCATGGTGCGTCCGATTAATACGGTACGCAGCACGAAACCATTAGTGAAGGAATAAAACCTAGTCAAACAGGCCACCCAAGGAACACTTCATGATCCCTTCGGGTGACCTGCTTTTGCATTTTTCTGAGAAGCTAAGTAGAGACTACTGTTTCAGGTACGCGTGATTTCCGCTTCGCAGGAGGAACTTTGCCAAATACGACCCAAGACATCGGCAGCCAGCGTACGGTCAAAGAGACGACAATCCATGACGCTGCAAGGGCAAGCACGAATCCTCCCAAGTACCACAGATGAATGAGAGGTGAGAAGCCTGTCTCCGGCGGGAATCTCCGGTATATAAACAAAAAATACGGATGAATAAGATAAATACCGAACGACAGCTCTCCAAGCCTTGTCATAAATCTCGTTAGCCATGGCCATGCATGCCTGAGCAATATATGAGATAACTGGATGGCCACAAGTCCAGCCGTAATCGTCTGTATATTCCAGAGAAAGTGGTACAGCAGAGAATCATACTTTGCACCATGCAAGCGGGCGGTATGATAAATATACACATGTCCAAGGGATGCTGACAGCCATATCACCCACAACATAATCCAACCCGTGAGGCGGGCTGCCGTCACATTTTCCTTTTGGATCTGGAACCATACCTTCAGCTTAGGATAATAGATTCCTAGAACTGCCCCAAGCATAAAATAAGACATATAATGTAATGCCCAGCTACTAGGTCTTCCAGTAAGTAAATAATATTTATTCAGAATGATAAAGGCATATTGCATCACAAACCCTACAGGTATGGCCCATTTTGCAAGATTAGGCTTACGTTTGAATAGCCATAAAAATAACGGAAACATCAAATAAAATTGAACACTAATGAATATAAAGTACAAATGCGTATGGGCTTTGCCGGTAAACAGCTGAACCACAAACTTCTCAATAGTCTCTTCCAGAGAACGATCTCGATAATACGTAAAATGTGATATTAAGAAGTAAAACACCGAAAACAATACATACGGAACTAAAATAAATTGTAATCTCTTTTTATAAAAGTTACCGATTAACTTTTTGTCGAGCGGACGAGAATAATAACTATAGAACAACACGAAGCTGCTCAAGAACAAAAATACTGGTGTACCTATCTTCATGAAAATGTTAAAAAAATTGTACGCTAAATAAAAATTTGATTCCTTCATCGCAATTGTTGCGAATGATGTAGCGTGCACTGACAGAACGCCGATGATCGCCATAGCTCTAACCAGCTGAATTTCTGATAGATTCTCTCTAATGGTCCCTTTACTCATTATTGCTTTAATCCTCCCCTGCTTCCATCCATCTATATCTCTATATATGAAGTCTAAGACTATTTCGATGAACGACACAAAAAAGCACAGGAACCGATCTCCCACGCTTTTAAAGAGCGTATCACACTGTATTTCATTTTGCTACTTACAACTATTACCGATACGACATAAAAATGCTTATCCTCTATAATAACTGCATGCAAAAATGAAAAACGGCTCATCCCTCCTCAAAATGGCAAGTTGGAATGAGCCTATGACACTATAGTATAAAAGATATATTATTCAACGAATTTACTTCAAAGTAATGCCAAATGTTGATCCTGCCGCACCGGCAAATACGATCGTTCCATTCTTAGGCAGCTTCACTTCGTTTTTGCCACTGACAACCGTGTAATTCACACATACTCCCTGCTCATCATATACCGCAAAAGCACCTTTTGCCGGCATCTCAACGGTCATCGTCTTACCGACAGCTACTTCAGGGACGGTGTACCATTTGGCATGCCCATCACCATTCAGTTTGACCGCAGACTGTTTCCCCTTATAAAGGGGCTTTACTTGCTCCTCGCTTACATACAAGCTTCCGGAAGCATTAAGGTACTCGACTCCATCCTTTGTGTCGAAACGGATTTCAAACATATCCCGTCCACCCATCGCCGGAATTTGAAGCTCGCTCGCTGCTGTAATAGGGCTTGTAATTTTCTTGTCGAGCAGATAACCCGGGAGAGCGTCCGTGCGGTCAATCTGCAATGTAGGCTTCATAATGAGATACATGAGAGAAGTATATTTCTCGTTCACAGGATAATACGTTTTGCCTTCCCGCTTCGCCCAAGCTTCAGCAGTCTCTTGAGATAACGTATAATCTTCCAGCTTCTCGGCCGTATAGTGTGACAAAGCCATTTGTCCGAGACCCGGAACAGTCAAATATTCTCTAGCCCATAAGTAGGTGCGTCCATTCTTCTCCGTCACGAAGCTGAGTTTTGAGCCACCATCCTCGTTGACAAAGCTCCCGTCTGAAGTATATACAAACTTCTGTTCCGGAGTGTTTGGTACGAGCGGATTAGATAAGGACAGTTCTCCATTCTTATTGACCGTAACCTTGAGCTGTTGATTTGAAGCACCATAATAACCAGCGTGTTTCATGACGTCTTCAGGCATAGTAGCCTTGACTGGCTTACCGAACGACTTCTCCGCCTTGATCTCTTTGATTGTACCCTTTTCTTTCATCGCTTGTAGTAACAGCTCGTTCGCAAGCAACTCATTCGTTGAGCTGGAACCGCCCGATGATAGCACGGCAGCAGCCATATCCTGCTCCGGAAGCACGACAAGAGAAGCATGATACAAAATAGTGTCCCCGCCTTTGACGAGACCCTTCATTCCGTAATCATTGAACGGAAACAGTCTCACACTGTCCCACCCAAGCCCGTAATCAAACGAATTATCCGCTTCTTTCGGCCACAGGCCCTTTTTATATTCTTCCTGCTCCATCGCGCGTACCGACTTGTCGGAAAGGATACCGTCTACTTGCCCCGTAAATATTTGCGAGAATCGAACCAGATCCTCAGCAGTGGAATAGATTCCTCCCGTTCCAATCACGTTGACAGTCTCGTTCGGAAGCTGTCCTTCATAAGTAGGATAATAAAGACCAGCCATCTTGTCTGCTTCCAATACATCCTGCGATGTCTTCGTATGGTTCATTTCTAATGGTTTGGTGAAATTTTGATGAATGAATGCAGTAAAATCCTTACCACTTACTCTCTCTACAAGAATCTCAGCCAGCGTAAATCCATCGTTGCAATAGACGGAAAATGCTCCTGGGTCTGCCTTCAAGCTCTGGGTGGATAATTGTTGCAGCAGCGTATCATGCGCATACTTGTCATTATCCTCAAATAAAAAGGCACTTCCAAGGCTGGACCCTTGCAACCCTGAGGAATGGTTCAACAACATGCGTGGGGTAATTTGCTTATATCGTTCATCTTTCATTTTGAAGTCAGCTATGTACTGGACTACGGGAGTATCCAGATTGATCTTCCCTTCGTCTACCAATTTCATAACGGCAGCGGTCGTAAACACTTTACTCGTCGATCCGATGCCATACATCGTGTCTTTGGTCAGCGGCTTCTTCCCTTCCATATCGTTATGGCCAGCCTGACCCGACACTGTTATCTTGCCGTTGTCGATCAGCGCATACTGGACACTTACCGTACCATATTTTTCGGTAAGCAGCGCCGCTTTCTCTGAAGCAAGCTTCTCCAGTCCTTGGTTCGAGACTGCAACATTACTGCCAGTGGATGCCATTGCCGCTGTCGGAATGAGCAGCATCAGCACGAGTGTGACAGATAGCAACCATGATAACCTTTTCTTCATTGATCTTCCTCCTTATTTTGAATCTAACATATAGTACGATTTACCAATTGATATGGTTCAATTATATTTAATGAATAGTTTGAAATATACAAATTCCCCTGGGTTTCCCATGCAAAAAAGCTTATCCCTCCTCAAATTGCAAGTTGGAATAAGCTTTTTATCTTACTGTCTATTTTCTACGTTTGTGTACACCCAATAACAGCAAACCGCAGGCTGCCATAAACAAATATGGGCCGCTGGAAGCAGCATTGAAATTGGACCCGAGGATATCAACACTTTTGGACAGCACATAAATATATGAAAGTATGATACCTGCTATGGCCATAGTATATCCAAGCATCTTAATTATCCGCTTCTCACGAATGACCATCAGGAATGGATAAAGAAACAAAAGAATGAAAAATACCGCTCCTTGGCCAAACCCGTTCTCTGAAGCGAACCCAATATCCACCCATTTGAAGAAAAACGAAATGATTGCGGCGCATGTGGCAATAAAAATCATCTTACTGCCCATGTCCCATTTTTGAAAGTTCAAGTCAATCTAGTCCTCCTATGTATAACCTGGTCGTTCAGGGCTGTCATAAATCGACAAACATAGGTCTATTATACTGAAAACTTCAAAAACGAGATAGATGTTCCGGGAAAATATTCGTTTTTCTAGGATTGGTTTGACGCATTCAAGCGTTCAACCGGCTCATTCACCCATACCGTCTTGCTTGCAGCGTCCTCTCGTTTACCCGGTTTTGCATCCATATCAGGAACGCCCAGATAGATAAATCCTAGCATTTTATCTTTCTCCCGAAGGCCGAACGCTTCATTCATCAACGGATGGAAACATGGATCGCCAGTTCTCCATACAGCACCAAGACCAAGGGCATGAGCCTGAAGCAGCATATTTTGAATTGCCGCAAACACAGCACCATACTCCTCAAGCTCAATGACTTTAGGGTCGTCGGAAGGAACCACAGCTACACCGATGACAACCGGTGAACGCATCGCTTTACTCAGCGCCGATTCCCGCGCGGCAGCCACTTCCTCTTCCGTCTTCTCACCTGCCTTACTCTGGGCAATATCAGCGAGAGCATTACCAAGCAATTCACGGCCTCCATCTCTCATCACGAAAAAACGCCACGGTTCCGTATGTTTATGGTTGGGCGCCCATGTTCCGGCTTCTAGAATTTGTTCAATGTTTTCCTGCGGTATCGGGTCCTGCTTTACTTTACCCACGCTACGGCGCGTGCGGATTGCTTCAACTACATTCATCACAATTCCCCTCCTAAAATCTTAAAACTTTCCATCTTCTATGACCCATTGTAGCAAAAAAGAGGTCTGCAAGCACCCAATAAGCTATAGCCGAGCTGAGCAAAAACAAATAGGCGCCGTATCAGCTGTATATAACTCACATTCCAAACGTGCATGCGGCAGACTTGGATGTCAAAAAAACAGACGCTTCACCAGCCAGTTCAGCCCGGAAACGTCTGTTTTCTTTTCATATCTGAATCTCTCGATCACCTTATACGCTCACAGGAACAGCAGCCTCGCCCACATCCGTATGCGAATCGGAGCGCTGTGCCATTTCAGCCTTCCGAAGCATCTTCTGACCACGCCAGCGGAAGACCGACAGTACCCCCCGCACATATTCATCTGCAATCATACATAAGTAGATTCCGACTAATCCCCAGCCGTAATGAATGCCGAGCACATAAGACATACCTGTGGCGATCAACCACATCGAACCGAGTGAAATGTACATCGTAAATCGGGTATCACCCAGCGCATTTAGTGAGTTCCCAAGAGTCATGTTCAGCAGCTTGCCTGGCTGCAGAATCAGATTCAATCCAAGCAATGAGACACCGATCGTAATGATTTCGGAATCTTTAGTAAATAATCCGAGAATTTGGGCACCAAATACGTAGATGAGTAAAGCGTTCACCCCGACAAAAATACTCCCGATTCCAAGGGCGCGATATGCTGCTTTGTACGCTTCCCTCGTTCTCCCCGCTCCATACAGATGCGCAATCTGGATCTGAGCGCCCATCGCGATAGACATGCCGAGCAAGAAACACATGGACTCCAGTGTGTTCATATATGTGCGTGCTGCCAGCTCCGTTGCCCCGATCGTAGCAATGAACGTATATATAATCAGCTGTGAGAATACCCAGCAGGACATATTAATGCCAAGGGGCCAGCCAATATTCAATATTTCCTTAAATAACGGTTTATCGAATAAACGGAATTCACGCAGGCGGATCCGGTATTCGAACGAGCGGAGGAACATAAACATGAGCAACAATACAGCGAGCAGCCGGCTAACTACCGTTGAAATCGCCACGCCGGTTAGTCCCCACTGCGGCAGACCGAAAGCACCAAATATAAAGCCATAGTTGAGGAACACGTGAATAATATTCATCCCGATAGCGATATACATCGGTCCCTTCGTGTTGCCTGTGTTCCGGATGACCGTACTCATCGTGGACATCATGGCAATCAGCACCATACCTCCACCAACAATGGAAATATAGGTGCCGGCAAGCGGCAGCAGCCGATCTGGAAGCTGAAGCGCCGAAGCGATCTGCGTAGGCAGCATATATAAAATGACACTAAGTACCACACCGATCAGCGTGCTGACACTGAGAGCCATAATTCCGATTTTTCTAGCGTCGAGACTATTACGGGACCCCAGTTTCTGCGCGATCAAAATGCCGGCCCCGCTTGCTACCGTCATGAACAGAGTTGTCATCGCTTGAAACAGCTGATTAGAAAATCCGACCACGGCGACAGCATCATCCGAAATCCGGCTGACCATCAGCGTGTCTACCGCACCGAGAAGAAATTGAAGAAACACCTCAATAAAGATCGGCCATACCAAAACCCATAATGCAAATTTACTTTTTTCTTTATCCAACATTTAAACCTCCAACTTTATGGACGAGCTGAACAGATGTTCAGCACAATCACTTATGACAGCTTCTAATTATAGATGATATACTGATTTAAGGATATCACTTTATGAACGTAAACTTATAAAATTCAAACTTCAAAATTGGAGAGGAAGTCCTCAGATGACTATTCTTCACTTTACCGTTCCTCCACTGCCTGAATACATTATCAGCGGGGTGTATGAAGCTACGGAAGGTGACCGGCATCCCAACAGGCGAAACATCGGTGTATTTGATCTGCTTGTCGTGCGAAAAGGTTGCTTATACGTCACAGAGAATGGGCGCCCGTTCGATATTGACGCTGGATCATTTCTTATTTTACGGCCAGATACCCACCATTTTCCGACACAAGGGTGTACTGAGAATACGATCCACTATTGGCTGCATTTCCAAACATCCGGCGGATGGATCTCGGATGAGCATGACTCGGTTCCCAAGAAGGATGAGTCACTGGAGCTCCAGCCCTTTTCCCCCAACTACTTTACGGTCAAGGTCCCTCAGTTTGGCACTTTGCCACAACCACAGAAAGCTTTTGAACTGCTGGATTCTCTTGCTTCTCTTGTCCAACACGGCCACCGCACTCAGTCACTATGGAGACAACAGCTGCTATTTCAGGAGTTATTTGAGCAGCTTGCCGCGGCTCTCGACACGCCGGTTTCCTCCCCCTCCTCATCATGCGCAGAACAGGCAGCCGCATTTTTGCGGGAGCATTATCGAGAAGAATTTAAAGCTCAAACGCTCGGGGATAGCATTAACTTCCATCCCGTGTATATCGCTCGCTGTATGCAAAAAGAGTTCGGTTGCTCTCCTGTGGAGTATTTGCTCCGCTACCGGATTGAGCAGGCTAAGCTGCTGCTGCTTCAGACCGACCAGACGGTAAGCCGGATTGCAGAAGATGTCGGCTTTAACCACGCAGCCTATTTCACCTCTTGCTTCGCCAAGCAGGAAGGAATCTCTCCACGAAAATACCGTCAGCGTTTTTCTTAATTCATCTTGCAATCCATCCAGAAGTCATCGCTCTCTTCGCTCGAAACGGCTCAATAGAGCCTGATTGTAAAAGAACAGACATTCAACTATCTCCTTAAGAAAAACGTCTACAGTCAGATGACAAGAACATATAGACTTTGAAAGCCGCATAAAATGCGGCTTTTTTGGGGATTTTGCGACAGCCAAGAGAAGCCGAACGGCAAAAGGAAACTGAACGATAAGCATAAAAAAAGAACGGGGCGCGGCGGTCATTCATAGACCAATCACACCCCATTTTTACTATAGGTGTGCCACGCAGCAGAATGATGATTTTGAGGGAAAAGGTATAAACCCTGCTCCTCTCAAAACGCGCCCGGAAACCAGCACTATACAAGGGCATATGCACCCCTATTGCGTAATATCCCGCTGTTTCTGCTTACGCTCGGCGGTTGTTGATACTGAATTTCTTTCAAAATATCTCTCGTTGAATAAAAAAACACTGATGTACTATTGATAATTGAGGTACTGTGTTGTACGATGCATAGGTACTGTGTTGTACGATGTATATGCAGGAGGTAGCTGTGAAAGGCGGAATAGATATGACGAATATATGAAAAACAAACCAGTTAACAGAGTATTTTAAAGAAAAGAATTAAATTGTGGGATGCGAAAAAAAGAGGAATTTACCGCTTGTTAGGAAAGAATGGCGTTGGTAAAACAACAATTATGATGATGATTACAAACTTACAATATTAATAGAGAAGAGGAATGCCTTATGAAAATACGTAGTCAAATTACATTTGCAAGTCTGGCCCTTTTAATAACTGGAAGTTCCCTGCTATACGCATCGCCAGCCTCAATTGTAAAAGCAGAGCCCACTCAAAATGTCTCTAGTTCGTTACAACCAGTCACTCTACGAGATCATAATTCCGTCAAGCAAGCAATGCGGGATACATTGCAACTTGGATTCCCGGGGATACTTGCTAAAAGTTCTGAGGGTGGAAAAACGTGGGGTTATGCCACTGGAGTAGCGAATCTGAGCACCCAGAAACCAATGGAAACAGATTTTCGCTTTCGCATTGGCAGCGTGACGAAGACGTTCACCGCAACGGTTATACTTCAATTAGCTGGAGAGAACCGCTTGAATCTAGACGACTCCATCGAAAAATGGTTGCCTGGTGTCATTCAGGGAAACGGATATAATGGTAAACAAATTACTATCCGGCAGATATTGAACCATACAAGTGGTATCGCTGAATACTCAAGGTCAAAAGACGCTGATTTTATGGATACAAAAAAATCGTTTACGGCTGAAGAAATAGTGAAGATGGGAATTTCCCTGCCCCCTGACTTTGCCCCAGGAAAGGGCTGGTCTTATTCAAACACAGGATACGTATTACTGGGTATTCTTATTGAAAAAGTGACCGGAAACAGCTACGCGGAAGAGATTGAAAATCGGATTATTGAACCGCTTGAATTGTCGGATACATTCCTACCTGGCAATTCAAGCGTTATTCCAGGCACCAAGCATGCTCGGGGATATTCCCAACCAGACGAAGCAAGTGAGATAAAAGACGTTACTTATTACAACCCAAGTGCGGGTAGCTCGGCTGGAGATATGATTTCTACTGCTGACGACTTAAATAAATTCTTCTCTTCCTTGCTCGGTGGCAAATTACTGAAGGAAGAGCAACTAAAAAAAATGCTTACTACAGTACCTACAGGAAGAGCAGGAATCGATGGATATGGTCTTGGAATCTTTGAAACTAAGCTTCCAAACGGTGTCTCGATATGGGGACACACAGGTGGTATTCTAGGGTTTTCTACGATTGCTGGAGGTACATTTGGAGGCAAACATACGTTGGTCGTCAGTTTGAACAGTTTGGGTAGAGATAACAGTCCTAATCCTTTTAAAAATATTTTACTTGCTGAATTTAGTAAGTAGGTAAAAAGGAAAAACGGAAAATACGGATAAATTTTGTCATAGTTTTTATAGTTGAAAATATACCTTTTTCTGGTTCACAAGCCCCAACTTACTTTTAAAAATAAATTTGGGGCTTTTTGGAATTACAACAGCAACTTTTTAAGCCTTGCCCCTCTCAAAACGCGCTTAGAAAAGGGGTTTTTGTACCTCTATTGCGTAACATTGACTGCTGTTTCTGTTTGCGTTCGGCGGTTGTTGGTACTGAATTTACTGTTGATTAACACAGTACTGTGTTGTACGATATATATGCAGGAGGTACAATACATGAATGTAGAAGATTGGAAATCACAAATTAAGCGAGGAACACTCGATTTTTGTATTCTATTGCTAATAAAGCAACGACCACATTATGGGTATGAAATCATAAGTAAGTTAGAGCAGTATCCTATTGTTGCTGCAAAAGAAAATACAATTTATCCACTGCTTAGAAGATTATTGAAAGAAGAATATATTTCTTCATCTTGGCAAGAAAGTACAGAGGGCTTGCCACCGAGAAAATATTATACCCTTACAGAAAAAGGAAACGAATACTTAAACGCGATGTCCTTAGAATGGGATAATTTATTAACAGCTATATCAGAAATTAAAGGAGAGTTAAATTATGGATAGAATTATGAATGACTATCTTGTAAAAATTGAAAAGTATTTGAAATCTATGTCCGATTCCGAGCGTATCGACATTGTAAAAGAAATCAAAAGCGTAATGCTTGAATTTCAAAATAATGGTTTTTCTTCTGAGCAAATCACCGAACGGTTAGGAAACCCAAAAGAATTAGCGAAAGCATACTTAGGTGAAGCCATTTCAAAGAACAATAAATTTAGTTGGAGTAAATTCGGCGCAATATTTGCATTTTGTAGCAGCTTTGCAGGCGTCAGTGGTATGTTACTTTTGCCATTCATCAGTACTCTTTCCATTGCTTTAATGATTGGTGGAATTATTACGCCGATAGGCGGAATTATTAAATTTGTCGGATATCTTATGGGATATGATATTGCCGGAATAACAATCGAAATAGGAACATTTACACCAAGCCCAATGCAGTTCTTGCCCATTTCTATTGTGATTGGTGTGTTAATGTTTTGGCTCGGGAAAACTTTATGGAAGCTTACAATTAAATATATACGCGCAATTAGTCCGAAAAAGAAAACAGTGTAATAATATCAAGAACGGGGCGCGGCGGTCATTCATCGACCAACCGGACATTCCTATCGAAATCCGGATCATTGAGCTAACGGGAAACGATAGCTTAAACATACCAAGGAGCAGTTTGCTGGCCGACATTGATATACAATGGCCCAAAGTAGCAATGATGGTTTTTGATAATCCGATCTTAGAAAACAAAAAACTTCAACAACACTTAAATAAATACCAGATATTCCAGCCATTTTATCTGCACTTATATCCTCTAGAACAAAATTCATATATCCCAAAAAAACCTCGGTATAACCAAAAGACACCTCGTTCATCTCCATAACTAGGTTAGGAGACAACGGGGTGTCTTTTCGACGGTTATATGGTTAATCCCTTATTCTTGATACTCATCCATAAACGGTTTGTTGACATAGTGGTACATAAACGCCATAAACACGCACCCTCCGATCATATTGCCGATGGTTACAGGTACAAGGTTATACCATACACCTGACATCGATATCGTATCGGGATGCTCCACCACCAACGCAATCGCAAATGTGCACATGTTAGCGATACTGTGCTCGTAGCCAGAAATAAAGAAGCAGAATACAAACAACATCATGGCAAACAGCTTAGCCCCATCCCCTTTCAATCCCATCGGAATGAAGAAGGCTAGACAGACTAACCAGTTACACAAAATCGCCCGGAAGAACAGCTCTGTCACCGGGGCATTCATCTTCTTATCCACAACACCAAGTAGGAATTCGTTGACGGACGGTTCCGCAAACAGGCCTGTCAGATAAATCAACAGAGCGAATGCAGCGGCCCCGATAATGTTACCAATGTAACTTGTCCCCCATAGCTTAAGCACCTGCAGCCATTTCAGTTTTTTCCGAAGAGCCGCATACGAATAATAAAAGGTGTTACCTGTAAACAGGTCACCGCCTCCGTAGGAAATCAGAATAATGGCTGCACCGAAGGTGAGAGCGGCCATCGGGTATGTCATCGGTGAATGATCATTATAAAAAAAACTTCCTGTCTTGAAGGCCACGATGACACCAAATCCGATAAACATACTGGCCAGCGCCGATCGTGCTAGGTAACGCAGCCTGCTTTGCTTGAATATTTTCATCTTCTTCAGAGCGAGTTTCTCCACCTGGAGCAGAGATTGAACTTCCATGAATACACTTCCTTTGCCAGCAGATCATAATATGATTTATAATGGGTGCATTTTCATAGATTACATGTTTTACCCTCTGATGGGAAGAGCAATATTATATTTGACACAAAAATCGATTGCACCAACCAAAATGAATAACAAAAAAAGGCGCGAACCGCGGATGAGCATCCGCTTGTTCACGCCTTTTATATGAAACAGTCATTGGTTACCGGATTTAGAGAAATCCTTACTTGTTATCGTTATCGCCTTCACTGTTCTCTAGCTTACTCTCATGCTCCAGTTGATATTTCTCCCTCATCAGCTTATGCATGATGAACTTCTCCTGGACATTCAAGCCTTCCTGATTCTCTTGAATAATCATGTTGTCAATGTTGCGTTTCAGTACCTCGTTTTGCGTATTCAATACGGTTCACTCCTTTGGAATTTATGCGCTTCCCGCAAATTCTATATGGCCCTGAGTCAAAGATGGGAACATATATAACTAACCAAAATTTTTAACGGATAACGGTTAGGCATTGCGGAAGTTCGTACATTTTCGAAAAGATACCGACCGTACCAATCGCTTTCTCTGGTTCTTAGCCGCTACTTCCGATCGATCAGGATCCCCTTGCTAAGGGATTTTTGCTTCTTATTCGTATTGACGAGCAAGGGCAGCATTTTCGTTTCCTTGACCATAGGAGATTGACACAGCAGACAAACCGGCTCTGTCTCAAATGCGAAATCATCCCGAATCCAACCCTTACAATCATCCTTCGTACATGACCATACTTCGGTCATTTCCTCCGGTATGCTTTCCATAGCGTTTTTACGCGAATACATGAACACTCCTCCTTGTCCTCGTCGCAGAATATAAAACAAAACTGCCCTTAATGTCACACATTAAGGGCAGCCAGCCTTTTGGTCTTACAGTTTTACAACGTTTTCAGCTTGTGGTCCACGGTTTCCTTCAACGATGTTGAATTCTACGCGTTGTCCTTCGTCCAATGTTTTGAAGCCATCGCCTTGGATCGCGCTGAAGTGAACGAATACATCGTTTCCGCCTTCAACTTCGATAAAACCGAAGCCTTTTTCTGCATTAAACCATTTAACAGTTCCTGTTTGCATGAGGTGTACCTCCTTGAAGATTATTTACATGACCTTTTTTTACTTCGTAGACGAATAAAAAAATTCACATATTGTACAGGGTTACCCTGAAAATACAACCCTCTACAATATGTGAATTCAGGTCGATTTCGATATTCCTATATTATCACATTTAGAGTACGTTGGCAAATGTTGAAATTATGTTTTTTAAGAATTTTTTTTGGAAGAAATCTTTATTATTATACTATGCAAAAAGCGAGAAAAATATAACAAACCTTCGAAAATTATCCGAAGGTCTGTCATACACCATATGGTGTCCGTCTGTTATTCCTGCAGTTCGAGAATCGTCTCTCGCCAGCGTTTAAGCACATCAGCGGGATCTTTCAATGTAATGGTCACACCAGAGTTAATGTCCGCATATTTGGCAGTATCCTCCCGCACCGCGACGACCTTCGCAGCAAAACGTTCACGCGGATAACGGGCATGGGGAAGCTCTGATAAACGAGACAGCCTGAGCCGTACGTAATGGGCAACACCGTCATGAATGGCAACAAGCGTGGCCTGTCCGCTACGGACGATGTTCCCAGCCGTAATCGTACCCGGCCATAGCGCCAGCCGAAGACTTTTTGTATCCAAAGCAATAACTTCCCCAACACTGACCATTGCGGTATGAGGCCACTCATCTTCGGTTACCGTCAGAAGCATCATGGCCACATGCTGCTTGCCCTCCAGATTCCCCCCGTTCAAGAGCTCGTACAATGAAGAAGATATCTCGTTCTGTTCACCCATCCAGCATCTCCCTTTCTTCGTATGGTTAAGCGTTCGCCAATTCAATACCGAATACTCCAGGGCCCGCCGTAGCGAGCATCGTTGGCAAGCCTTCTTATCCCCGACCTTTAATAGAATAGTCTCTATTATTATAGTCACAGACACCATATGCAACTTATTTTTTCACGGCAAAAGGTTATGGAACAAGCTACGTCAACCATACCAGTGTTAAAAGGGCCTGGCACCCGATTTGATCATGCTTGCGCCTTTAGAACAGCCATATTCAGCTTAGCCGTTAAGGGGGGATTACCATTGATTGAATTCACCGGTGTTCAAAAATACTTCGGCCGGTTCCATGTGCTGCAAGACATTAACCTGACGATCCAGCATGGCGAAGTTGTTGTTATTATTGGTCCTTCGGGTTCCGGCAAGAGTACCCTGCTTCGATGTATTAATCGGCTAGAGCAGATTACCGAGGGTAGCTTGGTCGTGAACGGAATATCTCTTCATGACAAAAAGATCGACATCAACCGCTTTCGCCGTGAAATCGGCATGGTCTTTCAGCATTTCAACCTGTATCCGCACATGAAGGTGATTGACAACATTGTTTTGGCACCGGTGAAGGTTCTCGGAATGACAAAGGAAAAAGCGACGGAGACGGCCATGTCGTATTTGAAAAGAGTCGGCATTGCCGACAAAGCGGACAGCTATCCGTCCCAGTTGTCTGGAGGCCAGCAGCAGCGAGTAGCGATTGCTAGAGGACTCGCGATGAACCCTAAAATCATGCTGTTTGACGAGCCGACCTCAGCCCTCGATCCTGAAATGATCGGTGAGGTGCTTGACGTTATGCGTTCTCTGGCACATCAAGGAATGACGATGATTATCGTCACGCATGAAATGGGCTTTGCACGCGAGGTAGCGGACCGCGTCATCTTTATGGATGAAGGCAGAATTGTGGAAGACACCGCATCCGGCTCCTTCTTCGACAACCCCGAAGAAGAACGGGCACGGGCATTTCTCAGCCGGTTGATTCACCACTAACACACATGATTTTTGAAAGGGGACATGAAGAATGAGTATATACAAAAGGCGAGGTATACGGTGGGCGGCCGCCATTCTGTCACTGCTCGTGGCACTGGCTGTTTCGGGATGCGGAGAAAAGGCGCCCGATTCACTGGACGCGATTAAGAAACGGGGCAAGGTGATCGCAGGCGTCAAATATGACACCAAGCTGTTCGGTTTACAGGATCCCGCGACCGGAAAAGTAGAAGGTTTTGATATTGATATTGCCAAAGCATTAGCCAAAAAAGTACTCGGGGACGAAACCAAGGTCGAGCTCAAGGAAGTGACGTCCAAAACTCGAATCCCTTTACTCCAAAACGGTGACATTGATCTTATTATCGCCACGATGACCATAAATGAGGAACGAAAAAAGCAGGTTGACTTCAGTGACGTATATTTCGAAGCCGGGCAATCACTGCTTGTGAAGAAAGGAAGCCCGATTCAAGGACTAGAGAGCTTGACGAAGGACTCCAAGGTACTCGCTGTTAAAGGGTCCACCTCGGCGAAAAACATCCGCGAGAAAGCCCCGGATGCTACCGTTCTGGAATTCGAGAACTATCAGGATGCCTTTACTGCGCTTAAGGCCGGCCAAGGTGATGCGCTCACCACAGATAATTCCATCCTGCTTGGCATGCAGCAGCAGGACTCCAATTATGTGCTTGTGGGAGGCAACTTTACCGATGAACCGTATGGCATTGCGATCCGGAAGGGAGATACTGAGTTCGTAAACACCGTCAATGAGCTGCTCAAGGAAATGAAGGACAGCGGTGAATATGACAAGTTATACGAGCAATGGATGGGTATAAAGCCTGAATAATTTTTAGCACAGGCGAATCCATGTGGTCGACCGACGTCATGCGACGCGGCACCGCGATCTGGGAGCTTCCCACACGTTGAGCAAAAATTTCATTTTAGAAAGCGGGGGCCTAGGCGCTCCCGTGGTCATCCTTCCTACTCGAAATAGACGGAAAGGAGGTCACCTAAGCCTTGAGTCGTTTATGGGATATTAATGTGTTGTTCAATCATTGGGACCGGTTCATTGAAGGCTTCGGAAATACGATCTGGATCAGCTTAATGGCACTTGTCGGCAGCCTTGTGCTTGGTACAATTATGGCCGTCATGCGAATTTCACCAATACGGTTGCTTAATATTGTTGGAACCGCCTATGTGGAGTTTATACGCAACATACCGCTGCTCATCGTGGTTTTCTTTTTCTATCTCGGTTTTCCTTCTCTTGGTATTCCACTGGACGGCTTCATCTCCGGGACGCTGGGATTGACCGTCTATACATCCTCTTTTATAGCTGAAGCCATCCGTGCAGGTATTCAAGCTGTTCCTGCTGGACAATCGGAAGCCGCCCGTTCATCCGGGCTGAGTTACCTCCAAAACATGCACCATATCGTACTTCCTCAAGCGATCAAAATCGTCCTCCCAGCCATTGGCAACCAACTCATCAATTTGGTGAAAAACTCATCCATATTGAGTGTAGTTGCAGGTCTCGATCTTATGTACTATGCCGATCTTATCAATTCCGACACCTTCCTCCCAATCACGGTTTATATCATTGTCGCCCTATTCTATCTCGTACTTACCGTGCCTCTCAGCTTTGCTGTTCATTATTTGGAACGCCGATTTGCCAGAAGCTCCTAGGTTTCGTTAATACCGTCTGCAACCCAAGAAACCTACTATCAAATCATCGGCCTACATTTAAAAAGGAGGCAACAAGCAAATGGATTTTATCGGTGCATATTCCTGGCCCAACCTGCGTTATCTTCTGCATGGGTTTCTGATTACGCTGCAGGTTGCCGGCTTGTCTATTGTGTTCAGCTTCGTGATCGGAACCTTGCTTGGCACTGTAAGATATACCCGTGCACCTATCATTTCCCGCCTCACCGCGTTTGTTGTAGACATCATTCGTAACCTTCCGCTCCTGTTAATCATCTTCTTCATCGGAATTGTTCTGCCACAAACGGGTATAAAAATTCCCGTGTTCTGGTCTGCAGTGATCGGTCTTAGTGTCTTTGAGGGGGCCATGGTCGCAGAAATTGTCCGCAGTGGTCTGGTGTCTGTCGATAAGGGACAGATTGAAGCTGCCAGGTCTTCTGGTCTAAGTTATTTTCAGACACTGCGGCACGTCGTGATGCCTCTTGCCTTGCGTCGTATGTCTCCTCCACTGGTGAGCCAATTTATCTCTCTGCTGAAGGATTCGTCCCTTGCAGTCATCATCTCCTTACCGGAATTGATGCATAATGTGCAAATTCTGAGCGGATCAAACTTTAGGTACGTCATCCCGGCGCTTCTTCTGGCTTCCGTGTTGTATTTCACTGTTAATTACTTGCTGTCCATTGCCGCAAGACGCTTGGAGGCCAGACAACCATAGAGCGTAAGTAAATTATATAGATTATTCTCAGACCCTATATTACAATGAATATATCAGTGGTCATTTTTTACAATAATTAACAATTTATTTCCGTTAACCGAGCGGTGAGGGTGGTGATCTAACAATGAGCGAGGTCCAGTGGAAGGATGACCGTCGGAGCGTGTGGAACCGCAAAATCATGAATTTTTATTGGGCTATCGTCCTTATTTCACTGCTTGCGGATTTTGTGGCCTTGTTCATTACGACGCGCTATCAGGTGTTCGATCTGAGCGATATCCTCGTCCTTAATATGATGATCCCCTTCGTGATTCAGCTTGTGATTATGGGAAGCAGTGAATTTATTATCCGATGGTTGAAAAGGGAGAGCCCCTACCTCATTATTTTGACCGGCACCGCCCTCTCAACCGTCCTGATTATCTGTAACGAAACGGTGGACGGAATCAAATATTTACTCTTGCTTCCCATGATCATATCTCTGTTCTTCGATAAGCAGCGGAAACTAGTCTTTGCTCTGGTTGCCAATGCTTTAGTAATCACTGCATTCTATGCATTTAGTCCAGTGCTTCTTAAATTAGATGATATTTACGGGCTTATCTCTTATATATTTGTTATGCTGGGGGCCTTTGTTATTCTATACGGGCTTCTGAATCGTGGAAAAGAAATTAACAGACATTTAAGCAAATCCATGAAGTCAGAACAGGATTTGCTCATTCGGACGGTGATCATGGACCGACAGACCAAGTATGACGCCCTGACGGATATGTATAATCATAAGACGTTTCATGAATATTTGGATAATCTGATTGTCCAAAGCGATAAATATGAGATGCCGCTGCAATTGGCCATTATCGACATCGACAATTTCAAACATGTAAACGATACGTTCGGACATACCGTAGGTGATGTGATCCTTGGGCGCGTGTCCCGGGTCATAAAGCAGGCGATTCTGTCTCCAGACGATATTACAGCAAGATTTGGCGGTGAGGAATTCGCCGTGATTTTTGCGGACAAGACCCCACAGCAAGCGTTCGATACGATCGAACGCATCCGGACACAGATTGAGAAACTAAGCCATCATGAGATGAACGGCAAGACCATCACCGTCAGCATCGGTCTCGCGTCTTACCGCTACGGTTCAGGCAAGGCGGCTATTTTCTCGGAAGCCGATTCCATGTTATATGTAGCCAAACGCAGCGGCAAAAACCAGACAATCACACAATTGCAACATACAGCTGTATAACCCGCAAGTCGATCCTTAAGTCGTAGGAGGACATCCTTGCGGGTTTTTAATTGCATACTGAGGAGGTAAACTCATGACTAATCGTTTAATGTCACGTATCGAAGATATTCAAAAGAACAATTCATTCTCCGGAGCGATCCTTGTTAAACATAAGAATGATGTTCTTGCCCACGCCGGCTATGGTTATGCCAATCGGGCAGAACAATTAAACAATCATACAGGTACACGTTTCGGTATCGCATCCGGATGCAAAATTTTCACAGCTACTGCCATTTGTCAGCTTGTAGAAGAAGGTAAACTTTCTTTGGATACCAAGCTGAGTGAATGCCTTGACGTAGAGTTTCCTCACTTCAACGAGAACATCACGATACATCACCTTCTGACGCACACATCCGGTGTACCTGACTATTTTGATGAAGAGTTAATGGATGACTTTGAGGAATTATGGATTGAGAGGCCTATGTACCATATGCGCCGATTGCATGACTTCCTGCCTCTGTTTCAAGATGGGCATATGAAGTTTGCGCCGGGTGAACGGTTTCACTACAACAACGCAGGGTTCATCCTGCTTGGATTAATCATCGAGAACGTCAGCGGTTTGAAGTTTAAGGACTATGTACAATCACATATTTTTGATAAGGCAGGAATGGCGGATTCCGGTTATTTCGCGCTCGATGCCCTTCCAGGAAATACGGCAACGGGCTACATTGATCTTGAAGACGGTACATGGAAAACAAATATGTATTCGCTACCGGTACAAGGTGGTTCCGACGGCGGGGCTTTTGTTACAGCGGAAGATATGCTCCGATTCTGGGACGTGCTTATGAACCGCAAGCTATTAGGTGAAACACTTACTACAAAAATGCTTACACCTCATGCCGAAAGCGAAGACGGTGACTTCTACGGTTACGGCGTATGGATTGGAAAGAAAGACGAAAGTGTGTTTAAGTATCATGTGATGGGCTATGACCCTGGAGTGTGCTTTCATTCGGCTTACTATCCTGCTTCAGACATCCAACTTGCGGTATGCGCCAATATCTCTACGGGTGCCTTCAATATGATGATGGAAATTGAAAATGAACTGTCAATGCTATGGAAAAGCTAAACGTTCTATCTATTGATTCGGATAAGTTTTCTTCAGGAAATCTACGGACTGGTTAATCAACGCTTTTAAAACTTCCGTATCAATATCCGCAACCTTGTTGATGTACACGCACGCTTTTCCAGCTGTATGCTTTCCGAAATCCTTCAACAAAGCCTCACGCTCTGTATTACCGGTTGCGAAGTATAAGCTGATTTTAGCCTTACGGGGTGAAAAACCGACCAACGGCGCATCGCCTTCGTGACCGGATTCATATTTATAATGATAGGCACCAAATCCAATAATGGTAGGCCCCCACATCTTCGCCTCATGACCTGTTGCTTCCGTAAAAATATCCAGCAATTTGTACGCGTCCTCACGTTTTTTGGGGTTATCGACATTTTCAATAAACTCAAGAACACTGTTGTCTGTTTGCTTCGTTTTTAATTCGTACATGATATTAACCTCTTCTCTTCATTTCGTTGAAAGTATTTCAGCTCGTCATAAAAACATATATTCACATCAAACACCTTAGCTATACCCAATTTTCATTACGTATTCCTATCCGTAACAGATGGAATCCCCGGCGTGACGGGTTCAATCCCTTCAAACAAAAATGAAATATCATTCAAATATTGTCTAATGTACGCTTGGGCGTAAGGTTGTTCATGAATCAGACTGGACGTCTCCCTCGGATCTGAGGAATGGTGGCAGTAGTTCTCAATCATAACCATGACAAAGAAACATTCCAGATGCCGGACATAGCCGCTTTCAAGTCTCCTTATACTCTCATAGCCTTGGATATACTTCCTGCGAAGCTTCGGATTAAGCTCTAATAACGCACCTGCTATATCGTACAAAAAATATCCGTATCCACACATTCCAAAATCAATCAGTGCAGGCAGTTCTTCGCTGAACACGATATTCCCCGAGTGCAAATCACCGTGAATGAGGCCGTAGTTATCATCGTTTGAATTCATGGCAGAAAGATCCGATTGTATTTTCTCAGCCGCCGCTTGATATAAATCCCATCCCTCACTTGATAAAAAACGGGAATAATACCGATCCAGCCTTCCCATCTTTATTCTGAAACTGTCAACATCCCATACAGGCCGGACAAAGTCAGCCGGAGGGTTGAAGTGTATAGCAGCTTGATGAAGTTTTCCCGCCAACAACCCCATTTGAAAAGCGTGACCATCCGTTGTCTGCTCCTTCAGATGCTCTCCCTCAACCCAGTGCATCATTGTGACATATGGGCGCTGGTATCCCTCATCAGTGTTCACTTCCAACACATAAGAGCCATCACGGCTAGCCACTCCAACAGGCACACTCAGATCCTCCAACTTGTTCAATGCTTGAAGAAATACAAGCTCTGAACGAATTTCCTCTTTGCTCATCCGATCCGAATGAATCCGCAGCAAATATGCCCCCGTGGGACTTGCCTCTATTTTATACGTAATCGTGTCCGATAGGCCAATAAATTGAATCTTTTCCCATGCCACGTCATACTGCTGAAGTGCCGTCAAAGCGACTTTCCCCGCCCGAATTAACAAATCTCTTCGGTGATCATCCGTATCATATTGAAAAAATGGTTTCATCTATTCTCCTCCTAAGGAAGTTTACCTGCTACCATTGTGAGGTCATTGTATTCCGAAAAATATATAGCAAACGATTAAAAAAATGTTTTACACAAAAATGCCACGTCAGAATAGATTCCAACGTGACCTTTGAACACTATTTTTTGGAATACACGATTTTCTTAATGCTGTCGATGGACAGGCAAAATTGATCCGACAATTGATTCATGGTAACTCCGCAAGAAAACTGCTGGCGGATCTTATCGTTTCTATGATTCAGATATGTTCTGCTTCCTGTATTTTCGCCCCACTTCTTGCGTAATCCTTTCGGCTTAGGGACGTATACGATACCGCCGCCGTGAACATATTTCTGAATTTCCTTCAGCAATTCTGCAGGAAATATTTCATCTGCATTGATATACTTCATTCTAGACTCTGCTCCTTATGAAAATAGTTGATTTTCAAGGCAGCAAAGTTTGCAAAATAAATCAAAATCACCCGATGTGAATTCAGCGGTCATATCTAATCAGCCCCATACAAACAACCGCCGTTGTTTATATTGCAAACCTGCATGGAGCAAATCTTAAACTTTCCCATAACGATCCTCCTTTGTAGAATCATATCTCAATTATATAATACAGACAGGGTTTGTAACCTTCTGGAACATCCGTCCATTGTCATTGTTCATACGTTAATCTTCCTTTCCCTGTGATTAGCCAGCCACTGTGACAACGTTGTCCGAGCTCTATGGAGACGTGTCTTAACAGTGCTTTCATTCAAATCGAGTATTTCTGCAATCTGGCGTAAAGGCAAATCATGAAAATAGTGCAAAATAACGATTGTTCGTGACACTTCATCCAATCTATACACGGCTTCGCGTAGGTCTATGTTCAAATCTGTGTTCGGTGTGGAGCTTTGTATTTCCTCATGGCCGAACAGGGATACCACATTACTGCGTTTGCGGAGAATCGTATTGCATTCGTTAATGAGGATGCGGAACAGCCATGTTTTGAAGAAGGATGGGTTTCTTAAACTGGCAAGTGATTTGTAAGCTTTTAATACGGCTTCTTGCATAGCATCTGCACAATCCTCGTCTTGCCTAACGATTGCCTTTGCGATGTTGTACATTTGTACTTCAAGTGGTTTAATGAGATTAATGAACGCTTTATGATTCCCTTCCTTGGCACGTTCAACCTCGAACTCTTGCTGTAATTCCAAAAAATAACTTCCCTTCATAACTTTAATGATCGATATTATGTAGTCTAAGTGAATTACTCTGGAGGTTTCGTGCATGAATCAAATACCACCGATTACGGATGCAGAACTGGAAATCATGCGCGTCTTATGGACAAATCCGGATCCCATCTAGTGAGATCGTAAAGCAAATGACAGATCAAATGGGTTGGCTCTCCATTTTGGTAAAAGTGTTGCTGATAATGCCTGGGGTATGTTCACGTCTGTTCCAAAATAAATAAAACAAGCAGCCTGTCACTTTGGATATGACAGGCTGTTTTGCGTTTAATCGATTCGGTTATTCTAAAATATTATTCCTTTACCGCTGCTTTCAGAATTTCAATTTTTTGTTCCTTAGGCATATCTGTGGTAGCTGAAATACTGTATTCGAATTTGTCGGTGTGCCAAAAAACATATTTTGGATAGATATGCGCCGGGAAGTCATCTTCAAAGAAACCTTTCTTCTTGCTTCCCTCTGAATCCAATGTATATTTAGAAATGGCTAGCGTGTCTTTCCCGTTCGTATACTCAAGACGGATGGTTGCCGCCTCTTTCCAATCTATCTTTTTCACGTAGATCGGTTTTCCGCTCTTTTTACCTTCGGCTCTTACTTCATCAATGAACTTTCCTTCTGTTGGACCTTCAATTCTCGCTTTGGAGAATTTATATCCCTCTGGGAGATTTGAAGGGTGCTCCAAGATGGATCCCTCCAAAGTAGAAGCTTTTTTCAAGTAGTCCTCGTATGAGTTGTAATGATCTATCCCTCCCCAATAGCTTAAATCAAGTCCGCTGTTCAAGTCTTTATATTTATGATACAAGACATACATATCACCCGACTCTTGGGTTAGCTCCTTAACTCGATTGATCTCACTTTCGATAAACTTTTTTTCCTCTGCAGGCATAGCTTTGGCTGCTTCCGCTGCTTTTTTAACAGCTTTTTCGTGTTCTTTCTTGTAGCTCTCAAGATTCTCCGAAGAAGCCATGATTTCCTTAGGAAGGCTATAATTCAGCTGATTATTCACAGCGGATTTTGAATCCTGTTCCAATTGAACGGAAGCCGCTTGTGGAGCGCTCTTTTCATCGCTTTCCTTAGCGTTAACCAGCGTCACGCTGCCAAGCGCCAGAATCATCGTCATCCCCAAAATGGACAGGCGATAAGATTTTTTGTTAAAGTGTTTGATCATTGTAAGTCTCCTTTTCATTTGTTTATGCGTGGCGGACAGGCCGGCAAGCCCCGGCTGATGATGGTTTCCTGAAAAATGTTCCAGCACATGGATGATCGTTTGCCCGTATACATTGTTTTGATGCGGGCTCATCCGATCCAGCACGCATGCATCGCAGGCCATCTCTTGATCCTGCCTTGCTTTATGTACGGCAAGCCATAATAATGGATTAAACCAGTGGAGAATCAGGATGATGTGTATCATCCAGTTCACCGCCACATCCCTGCGCCGTATATGGGCGAACTCATGTGCCAAAATATACTGAATTTGTTCCTTTTTCAACGTGACAAGCAAATTAGGGGAAATAACAACCGCAGGTTTATAAAAACCGACCACGGCAGGTCCGGGAATGCTCTCCGACGCCACAAAACGCACTTTACGCTTCACGCCCAATAGCTGCTTCGTCTCATGAAACAATGCCGATAAAAGAGGCGTTTCAATAGAGCGGCCTGCGCGTAGGGCTTGTTTCAATCGAAGGTGGTCGTATATCGTTTTCGCTGCAAGAAACAGCACACCCGCAAGCCAAACCGACATCAGTATACTGGTGAAGCCCATTTGCTTAAACCCGCTCCACCAGAAGTGCGTTTCCTGCGTGTTTCCTGATTCACGAGGCGCAAGCGGCGCTTCCCCCGTTTCCCTTATAAGGCTGTTTCTCTCTACTATGTGCTCTACATGAGCTGCTGTTTCGCTCTCGGCCCCTGATCCTTTCCATAAATTATGCCAGAACGACGAACCTTGAGTTTGCTGATGAATACCGGGTACTATGCCCTCAAGAGAAAAAACATTATACAGGCTAAGCGAAGATTCCGGTGCCCAAGGAAGCAGCAAGCGGATTACTACAGGAACCCAAAGCAAATACTTCCATCTGGCTTCGAGCTTGTTTTTCATTAAAAATTGCAGAATGAGGACAAGGACAATCAGGATACCGGCCATGATTGATCCACGGATTATCCATTCAAAAAAAGATAATAAACTTGCATGCAATGAAGAACTCATCACTTATCTCTCTTTTCCGGTTTACCGTAGCTGCCGTTTTCGTCAAATAGAGCCTTCAGATCTTCGATTTCCTGCGCATTCAGCTTTTTATCCTCTAAGAAATTGGCCAGCATCGGCTTTAATGCCCCGCCATACAGCTTTTTCATAAAGGATTTGGTTTCGGATCGCAGGTATTCCTGCTCGCTGATGAGAGGATAAAACAGTTGGGTACGCTTCGAGTTCGTTTCCAGCTTCGCCCCCGCCGCTTCCTTCTGCACCAATCGGCTGAGGAGCGTCCGGGTCGTATTCGGGCTCCAACCCATTTGATCCGTCATTTGCTTTACGACCTCACTAGATGGGCAATCCGGATTTGTCCATAAGACGCGCATGATTTCCAGTTCTGCATCCGTAATCGATGGTATTTGATTCATGCATGAAACCTCCAAAGTCAATTCACTTAGACTACATATGTAGTTACAATATATGCTACATTTGTAGTTTGGTAATGTCAACATGTTTTGGTAGAGAAAAATATCTCGTTTTGTTACATGCAAAAATGTTTCACACCGCCTGTTGGAACGATGATCTACAAAAGAACCCTATTTAGCTCAAAATATTATTTTTTTACCGCTGCTTTCAGAATTTCAATTTTTTGTTCCTTAGGCATATCTGTGGTGGTTGAAATACTGTATTCGAATTTGTCGGTGTGCCAAAAAACATATTTTGGATAGACATTCGCCGGGAAGTCATCTTCAAAGAAACCTTTCTTCTTGCTTCCCTCTGAATCCAATGTATTTTTAGAAATGGTCAGCGTGTCTTTCCCGTTCGTATACTCAAGACGGATGGTTGCCGCCTCTTTCCAATCTATCTTTTTTACGTAGATGGGTTTTCCACTTTTTTTACCTTCGGCTCTCACTTCATCAATGAACTTTCCTTTTGTTGGACCTTCAATTCTCGCTTTGGAAAACTTATATCCCTTTGGCAGGTTGGGGGGCTGAACCAAGATGAAGCCTTCCAAGGTAGAGGCCTTTTTCAAGTAGTCCTCGTATGTTTTGTAGTGTTTGATCCCTCCCCAAAAGCTTATATCGAATCCGTTATTCAATTCCTTGTATTTATGATACAAGACAAACACATCATCCGATTTTTCAGCCTGCTCTTTAACCCTATTCATCTCATTTTCGATAAACTTTTTGTCCTTTGCTGGTATAGCCTTGGTTGATTTGGCTTCTTTTTTCACAGCGGTTTTTGGGGCCGCCGTCTGGGAGGATGCCGCCTCCGCCGCGAGGTTTACGGAAGAACCCAGTAATAAAATGCTGCTTAGTGTTGCGATTGCTACTTTTGTTGCTGCTTTCATTCTGTAATACTCCTCTCCTATAAGTTATAATTTGATAAAACTACAGCTGTAGTTACTAGTTAATACTACAATTGTAGTTCCGTAATGTCAACATGGTTTGTGAAGAAAAAAATTTTCGCTTTTGTTACATGCAAAAATGACCCGCATGATGAATTTATGCAGATGTTCAAAAAGGGGTATACGGACGATAAGGTTTCCGTTAGTGGTTGTACAAGGCACAGACATCCGAATATGGTGTTTGAGGTCGCTCAAAAGCCTAGCTTTCAGCTAGGCTTTTTGTGGGCAATTATTTTTGTCATCGCATGCTGGTGAGGAATACCGGATGAATTGCAGTCGAATATTACTTCGGAGCTGTCTTGGATCAACCAGTCATGATAATGCGTAAGCAATTCTCCGGAAATCCACTTATACGCATTTGGTTCGTTTTCAGGTGGTGGGGCTATAAACGGTTTATTCACAAAAACATTAAATACATGGATACCGTTCGGATTCGTAAATTGTTTGTAGTTGCTGAAAATCTCATCCCGGTAATCCGGCTTGATGTAGTGCAAAACACCGCTAGAGTAGATAATGTCAAAGCTGGAACCCAATCGGTGATCTAAAATATCGGCTTTAAAAACATGAATAGGTACTCCGATCTTGTCAGCAAGCCGCTTCGTCTTCTCAATACCCGCATCAGATACGTCAAATGCAGTTACATCATATCCATTTCTAGCAAAAAACACGGCATCTTTCCCTTCACCGCAGCCAATGTCCAGCAGTCTCAGATGTCTTGTTGGCGGCATGAGTTCAAGCACCTGGTAGCATGTTCGTGACGGCTCCAGTCCCCAATAGTATTCAGGTGTGATCCCGAGAATCTGTGCAAGCCCCTCCTGTGTTAATCCTTTTTCTTTACGATAAATATTAATGTTTTTAGCCAGTTTTTCTTTCATTCGTTATCACCCCTATAGCTCAAGTTTATTAATGATATAAGGCCTGCACAATAACTTCACAATTGATTTTGGCTGGGATTCAACCCAGAGTTGAATTCAGAGCATAAAAAAAGAGTAGTACAAAGCATTATCCATACTTTGTACTACTCTTTTTATCAAATTTTAGTTAGTTTCATTTAAAAATAACGGCATCCAGCGAGTATGCTCCTGCACCCATCAAGGCGACAGCCAGAGCAACAGCTATAATAAGAAGGTTAAACTCATATCCATTTGCTGTTGCCCAGTACCCGTTCTTGCCGTGCACTTTGGCGATAGCTCCAAGCATGGCAAGGATAATCAGCGCAGCACCAAGGATGGTCAGAAATCCGGATGCAAACAGCAATCCGCCGACAAACTCCATCAGGCCAGCCAGCAGAGCCATTGTGACACCAGGCTTAATGCCAATCGACTCCATCCAGCCGCCGGTTCCTTTTGGACCATAACCGCCGAACCAACCGAACAATTTCTGTGCACCGTGCGCGATGAACGACAAACCGAGCACCAGACGAAGAATAAGTAATCCTAATTCCATATTCATTATTAATTCCTCCATTAAATTTTGAGTTTAGTTTGTTCACCAAAAAAATCTCGATGTTAAGATATATGTCCAAAAACAGCTTCGATTTCTGATCGATTATGAGCTATTAACGAGCTATTCTGCGCTACAACTTATTCATCTTGAAACTTACCCCTTTCAATTGACTTACTTTTATAAAGTTAATAACCTTGATATTAAGATACTTTATTATTATTCGTCTGTCAACCCTAATATGCCTATTATTTCAGAGCTAAAAAAACATCCGCTGAATTCAGCGGATGTAAGTAAAGCTCCATGTATTTTCCCTGTAAACCATATATCTATTTCACGGTAAACCCTGCTGGGGTTAACACTCGCTGCGGAGACTCATAATACCCCTTCACTCCAATACCGAGCTGACCAAACTTGTTGTTATACCCGTGCACCCACAGTTTCCCTCCACGAATCCAGTACATATTACGATCAGCCGTTTCAACAAAGGATACATTCTGATACAATTTTCCACTCTTTGTTACAACTGCCGTATATCCGAAAAAGAGCATCTCATTGTTCTTTGTTATAAGCAGACCCCCATTCTTGCTCAGTGACATCGACTGCACATTTAGATTTTTGCCTACCGAGGTTAATTCTCTTTCGGTAATCTGGATGGGCTTATCTGTAATTTTCAACGGGTTATACATTTGCGACAGCACACGATGACTCAACTGTCTTGCAGTATTATCCCCCCATGCCCACAGTTCATCTTTCCGGTCTCTAGCGACCAGATAATCTCCATTTGCTTGTGCAGATGCCACATCCACAATATTTTTAAATCCAGGCATAACCTTGGCCTGCGTCTTTCCACGAATAATGCTGTTTTTCCAATACCACAGCGTACCGTCCTTTTTCACGGCATACCCACGAAAGCCTCCCATGGATACCGCTTTCACATCACTAATTTCGATTTTACGATAATGATTATGCACATATTGCTCGGCCCCGCTATTATTCCAGGCAACGCCACCCAACTGATACACATTTCCGTTCTTAGTTAAAACTGCAACAGACCGCTCATACACCTGAATGTCGGCGATAGGCTCAGGCACGAGATCTATAAGCGTAGGAGTCCCGGTTACTTTTTTAATTCCGAGCCAGTTAAGATCGCCCCATCCGTACAATTCCCCCTTCTTGTTCAGAAGCAGGGAAAAGTTTTGTCCAGCCTCTAGCTTATTTACATCTTTAAAGACACCCAAGGAAACAGGCGATAAAATTTCTGCCGCAGACCCTTCCTTGATCTGATTTTTCCGGTTATCTCCCCAACCATACACCGCTCCATTTTTGCTTAAAGCTAATACATGTGATTCACTAGCCGCGACGCTGACAGGGGAAGGCACCTTGATTACACTAGGCTCGTAGGGAATCGCCATACTTGAACTTACGCCTAGCTGGCCTGAATTGTTAGCGCCCCAACTCATCAGAGCACCATCATTCCTAATGCCTAAATAGTGATCTGAGTCGGAAGTGATGGCTGCCATATCATTTAGATCTGAGTATGCCTTACTGCTTAGTGATGACGACCCTGTATCCCATGAATAGAAACGACCATTGTTTTTTAATACAACGGGGCTATCCTTAAAAATCCCAACCACACCATCGGCTATCTTCCCTGGAATTTGTACAAACACTTTATCCGTATCTATGTATGACCAGAACTCAAAGGATTCACTAATGAAAGTCGGGCGTCCGTTCAGAAGGCTTATCTCTTTCATGGCTGGAAGATCCTTAAGCTTCTGCGGAGTCACGGTGTCCACTCTTTCATGAAAATAACTTTCTGATCCATCTTTGTTTTTCTTGGTGATATTCCCCTGTTGTTTGGAGCTTAAAATAATACTCATGTCTCCCCATGCCCAAACAGCACCGGATTTATCAAGTGCCATGTAGTTGTTTCCATAGAGGTTGTGGTAGCCAATATGTATTTGTTCTATATTGCTCAGCTGCTTCACTGTCGTCAGTTTTACACTAGGCTCAACTATCTTTCCTGTACCTGTGGAGGCTGAGGTTTTGCTTATTTCCCATTTATAGACCGTACCATTCTTGTTCAGAATCAGACCATTTCCATCTGAATCCACGGCGATCTGCGTCGCACCCTTCATTTCGGTAACTTTTATAGGAGTTTCTGATTGCTCATAAATCCCCCATACCCACACGATCCCTTGTTCTGTCAACGTTGCGGCAGCAGCACCGTTGGCCGTAATTTGCTTCACATTCTTTATCGATTCTACTTTCTTAGGAAGGCGCCATTGGGTTGCTTTGCTCGTATATTTCTCACCGGTCAATTCCGGTGGAACATTCCCCCACGCCCACAATGAGCCCTTTCCATCGACAGCATAGGAGGTTCTGTCTCCTGCAACAAATTTATTCTTGTTCTTTATCGTTTGCTGCCATAGAGGCTCCGAATTTCTCGATACAGCCGGTGCCTCTTCTTCCAAGTCAGAGTCATCTTTATATGACTCATACCAATCCGGCTTATCATACAGATCAGATCTGTCACGGACAGGGATTGGAAACGTTGTTGTATATCCGGACTCTTTTCCATGAGCGTTCATTAATGTAATCCCAATTTCTTTATTTATGACCTTGTTTCTGTCTACCGGTGGGGTAACTAAAGAAAAGTATCCCTTCTTATTCACAAGTGCAGATGTTTCGGAAAGGGTGGTGTTCACATATTTCAAACCGTTTCCTTCTTTGACGAATTCACCTGTTGAAATAATAATCTTAACCTGTTCACCGATAACATCCGGAGCCAGCCCTTGAACATTTAGAGAATCATCGTCATTCTGCTTAACATCAAACGTATAGATGGCCTCTTCAGCATGGACTTTCGCTAGGCTGCTTCCATCCAGCATAAAACTCAATAGAAACACAAATACCATTGCCATCTTCAATATTGCAGCCTTGCTCCTCAAAAAGATCACTCCTGTTCGACAACTCTTTGTTATATGAATTAATTATTGTATCGGTTTAATGCATGTCTTACTTTATAGTTCAGGGCATGAAAAAAATCTATCGACGTATCTCTAAGAGGACAGACCGCGCTTAGCGGTAGTTTTTCTTGCGAGATAAAGATGTAGTTACTCCAAAGCTTATACTTTCTTATCTCTTAACAAAAAAGCGCACAGACTTTGTCTGCACGCTGGCTAATAATTATGAATCGCTCTAGTTCACTTACAGTTCTGGCTATGCCCGCTTGATAACAGGGATATAAATCTCCATCACCGCACCGGTCTCTTCATGACAACGCTCATCATAGAACTCAAACTCCACTTTACCAGCAGCGTATTCATAGCCTGAACGAGGAAACCAATCCTCAAAAATATACTTCCACGTTCCGGCAACGGTCTTCACAAATTCCCCATCCGCGTAATCCGCAGACGGTGTCGTAAACACCGCATAGGTTGCCTCCGGCACTACTCCTTGGAAGAGCCCTTCTTCCTCAGGGGGCAGCTCATCTCCCTTCACTGCGGCTACATAGGTAAATCTTCCGGTATCCATATCAACAGGAAAACACACAAAGTACTCACCGTGTTCCTTTGGCTGAACCATCTCATACAGCTTGGCTTCAAGCCCGGTAATGTCAAAATGGTTCCAAAATGCCGGGATTTCACGGTCTTTGCGGTTGCTCTCATATGTTGTTTCAAGCGCATAACCGATAATACTGAACGCAGGCTTGCTAATGATTTTCGGCTCCAATATGATGCCTCCTGACAATTGCAGTTTTTTATATAGGGTTAGATCAACCTTACCCGGAATTTGTCCACTGGAATGTTTGCGATACTGCTCAGGGGAGCAGTCATATACTTTCCGAAACGCTTTGCTGAACCCTGCATGTGTCTCAAATCCATACTCCATGGCAATATCAATCACACGCTTTCTTCGGGCCAATTCAGCCGCTGCATGAGCAAGACGTCTTCTTCTGACATATTCCATAACGGGTAGACCAACATACGCGGCAAACAGCCTGTAGAAATGGTATGGTGAAAAACCTGCGATATCCGCCAAATCATCCACCGTGATTTTATCTTGAAGGTGTTCCTCTATATAATCGATGCTCTTCTGAAAACACTCCATGTAGCTCACGAGCACGCCTCCCCCCGATCGGTAACTGTTATTGTATCATCACCCGATATCACTGGCTGTTCTAAATTTGTCATCTTCATTGAACCCAAAAAGCAGAGATCGTTTTAGGACCTCTGCTTCTGCAATACCCCAATTTCCAATTCTCCGTTAACAATCTACCCAACGACCTTACGTTATATCAAGCTGGACCAAATAATCTGCTTCGTACCGAGTATAGACTCCGGAATCCAGGAATACATGGAAGGTACGAACAGGACGACAACAAGCTTCTCGACCGGATCCACAAACAGTCCAGATCTTCCTGCTCCCTCCAGCTGAAACGTCCCTGGAGATTCGAAGGAAAGATGATCAATCGCAAGGTCAAGGCCCAGGGCATGGCCTTTGTCTTTGATCTTGCCGCCCCAGTGATAAGCCGGGACATTGAACAAGTGCCGCCGAGTTAACAGCTCAACCGACTTTCTTCCGAGAATACGCTGACCCTCGAAGGTTCCCCCATCTAACAGCATTTGCCCGAACTTCCACAGATCATACAGGGATGAGTATAGGCCACTGTCCGAGCGTGGAGGCTGGATGGAGTCGTCATATTGTTCAGTGAGCTTCGATACATCCCTCTCATCAACCGTACATACCTCCGGATGGAGCTGTGAGGGCACGTCAAAAAAGGTCCGGCTCATGCCAAGCGGTTGCAAAATATGCTCTATCACATAGTCCTCATACCTTTGTCCTGATACACGGGAGATGATTTCACCGAGTAGAGCAAAGCCTACTGTGGAGTAATTGTAGGCTTCACCGGGCTGGCAAACGACGGGGCCTTGAAGCACTTTTACGATCCAGTCCTCCGTACCTCTGGCACCCCACCACTCTCTGGGATATGGCTCATTGTAGTAGCCCGTTACCGGCATAATACCGGACGTATGCGTCAATAGATGAAACAGCGCAATTCCCTGATGCATCGGATTGTTGAACTCATTCAAAATCGTAGCCACCGGCTGATCAATGTACAGCTTTCCGTCCTCGATCAGCTTCACGATGGAAACACTAGTAAACGCTTTTGTGATGGAAGATAGCTTGCGTAAAGAATCCGGCTGCAGCTCTCCCTGACCCGTCGTTCCATGAAGTGTGCCCATGGATCTCCACGCCGCGATCTTTCCCTCATGCGCTACAAGATAACTGGCTGCTTGAATCTTCTTTTGCGACATCAGGCCTTGAAAATGTTGATCTAGCTTATTGAGCTGTCTGGAATCCATGTGCACCTCCTCGGGTGCTGTACTCAAGGGCCCCTCCAGTACTCGCCAATTGCTCTGCAGAACGCTCATCCATTCTCCCCGCCTTCCTGATATTAGAAACTTTGGACATATTTTAGCGAACAAATCTCTTGACGTCTATATCGATCTTTCGTATTTCATTTAGTAGGCCCACCAATTGCCTGACATTACGATCATTGAAAACAGCTTGATGCTCTCTTCAAAATAACCTTCCGGCGTAGCATTCACTGTATAATTCCATACAGAATTGAGCCAGCTCTGATTCGAGGAGGATGTCATGGCACTTACCCCAAACGGAGCGTAAAATGCCCCACTGTTGTATGTAACAATCGCTGATCCGTTCAAGTCATACCCGGCACGAACCTTGGCCGGATTGCTGCTTGTAGCGTTTTTAATGAAGCTGTTCATTTTGTTTATTTGGCTTAACGCACGGTTATCACCGGTCAACAGGTAATCTGTTGTGATCCGCCATGGTGTACGCGAGGAGTTATAATAGTACTTTCCATCTTTATCTCCTTCAAGAAAATCAGACGCAGCCGGTTCATAATTGCTGCCTGACATTACAACGAAATCTGGAAGCAACCCGGTATTTGGACTGTAGCTGCTGTGTATCGAGTTGATAATCGTATAAGTCTTGTCCACTACATTAGTCCACCGGGTATCGCCTGTTGCTTTCTGGAATCCCTTCAAATGGTTAAGCATAAAGTCGGAAGGGCGCGTGGCCGTATCATGCGAACCGCTTGTCGCCCAGTCGCCGAGACGTAAGGTCCATTGTGACGAATTCACATCGTTGCTCATAATCGCATTAATGATATCCTTAGCCTCTTGCAAGTAATTGATCGATTCGTTACTCCCCCATTGACGGTCTGCCAGAAGCAATGCATATGCAATATCCATATCACCATCCGTTGCGGAGTTGGCTCCATCGATATTTTGGAAGCTGCTGTTCTGTTTCCAGGCCATCAGATAAGGATTGTTGTCACTTGGATGAGCTTTATAATATTGATATAGACCGTCAAAATAAGCCTGGGCACCATTATCATAACCGGCCATCAGCACCGAAAATAGCATACCGTAACCATGCGCTTCCGATACCGTCTCCCCGGCGGAATTGTATTTCACATAGTATTTCCCGGTACCCGCTGGCTTCAGAAAAGATGATTTCCATGTGTTCCATTTTCTCCTAACCGCGTCATCCATCGTACTTTGCGACACATGATTCGGTTTAATCGATCCACTTACATAGGTCGTATGCTGTGGGAAAGGCTTATACCCAGCAAATGACATGCCGGCTGGAAATATCAAGGCAGCTGTACAGAATAATATAAGGGTTTTACGAAAAATGGATTTCCGGCGTTTAATCATCAACGATCCGCTCCTTTAGGTTGATAGTAGTTAAACTTCATACCATAATCCGGCGCAGCTTGTGCGAATATGGACATCACCTCCTCTAAAGACGGTTGTGATTCTTGGAGCGGAACTATATTTTTCACATAAATAAAAGATTTACTCGGACGAGTATATGAAGTAACCAGTGGGGTGTAGAACTCAGGTGGTATTAATTTTGTAAACTAAATAAACCGATGGCATAGTGCCCACCGGTTCATATACAGATTCAAGTTGAAGTTTTACGTCCAAGCCCATAAAAATCCGTCTCGGTCCCATGCAATCCGGCCACCGTGCAGCTTACGAAAAGCCTTTTTCACGTCTTTGGACAAGGACGCATTTCCGTTCTCGTTCACAAACACAAACTGTTCTCCGAAATGTGCCTTTACATACGCTATAGCATCCTCCTGCCGCAGCGTCCCTGTGAATTTAATTTCCTTCACCATCCACTCAGCGACTTCCTGTGCTGTTACTTCCATGAGGATCACCTCCTGCAATTGTCCTACTCTCGATTAATTACATGATACCTTATTTCATTAAGCAACACATTAAATGAACTTTATTATCAAAATTCAGAAAAATTCGGGGACAACAGCAATCGGAAGAAAGATCCGCATTCGTAGTGATGCCAGGGTCAGAATTTTAGTTCAACTTATTTACCATATTTGAAGACCGTACCCATAATCGTCGAAGACGGCCCGTATTGATCGTAAGCTTCCTGCGCGCTTTCGAGCGGAACAATCCGGGAAATTAGCGGCTTGATGGAAATCCGCTTTTCTGCAAGGAGCCGAATGTATTCAGCAACATTTCGTCCTTCCGTCCAGCGTACGAATCCGATTGGGTAGTCTTTATTTTCCAATTCATAGCCTGTGTCATACCGTCCCGGCCCTCCGGCCCGAGATATAAGAACCTGCGCCTCTTTACCGAACATGAGTCCACGGGAGAAGTTCATCGTCAGATCTCCAACGATAACGATCTTTCCTTTATTACGGATCCACTTCAGAGAGGAATTGATCAGCTCTTCTCCCGAACCGCTTGCGCACAGAATAACACTATCGGCTCCATAGCCACTTGTGATTGCAGCAATCTGATTCTCGAGCTCTTCCTGGCTGTCGTACACATGATCAATCTGCTGCTTCATACTTAGAACGCGTTCCTTGTTCAGGTCATAACCGAGCACCTGATTCGCAGCGGCCGATGATATTTGTGCAATGATTTGGCCCAAAATACCAAGCCCTACGACTACGGCCGATTCGCCGAAACGGAGATCCGCTACGCGTAAAGCATGAATAGCAATCGCCCCCAGGCCTGCAAAAGCAGCCTCTTCGGGACTTACATGATCGGGCACGACAGCCGTCAAGTTGGATGGTACAGCAAGTTCTTCGGCATGGCACACATATGGCGCTCCATAGCAAGCAACTCGCTGACCAACCTGCAGACCGGTTACCTGTTCACCAATTTCTGCAATGATGCCAACAGCACTGTAACCAATAACGACCTTCTGATCGGCCGCAGTTTTAATGATCGACATTTCGGTTCCAGGACTGATAGCGGAATATTCGGTACGTATTCTTACATGCCCCACCGGAAGGGATGGCCTCTCTGTATTTGTTATCAAAACCTTCCCGTGCTGCGCAGCAATCGCTTTCATGTATGGCTCCCTCCTATCTACCCTAGTTTGCGGTTTTCTTGCGATATTCGCTTGGTGACACGCCGCAATATTTTTTGAACGTTGTTGTAAACGTCGAAGAGTTCGTATATCCTGTCTTTTCGCCAATTTCGGCAATGCTCAGATCGGTATTTTTAAGATATTCTCTGGCATGAGACAACCGTACCTTATTCAGGTACTCCACGTAGTTCACACCGAAGGTCTTTTTGAAATAGTTTGAAAAATATTTAGAGCTCGTATCCAGCACCTCTGCCATATGATCCAGATACAGGTTTTCCATGTAATGAAGCTCAATGTATTGGGATATGAACGCCGGGTTCAGCTTGCTCTTCGAATCGTAGTTCCTCATAGCCGCAATCCGCCGCAACCCATCCATCAAGAGAGTACGGATTTCCTGATAATTAAAGGCATCGTGCAGCTTCCCGAGAAATTCCGTTTCGATTCGAAATAGTTCTTCACGGTTCTCTTCCGAAGCATTGGCCTGTCTGAGTATAATGAAAAACATCGTTTGTGCAATATGTACCATCTGGTGATGATGAATGCGCAAGGACGCATTCTCCTCAATGATAGTATCGACAATATCCATGGCTTCGTCCGTTTTGCCGGTCATCAGGCAGTTCGACAGCTTCTCTAACTGTTGGAGAGGCAAATGAATGTCCGGGACAAATCGGATCGCCTCCGTATCCGTCACCCACTCTTTCGTGTTGACGTTTCGGTATAGAAATCCGTTCTGGATATCCTGGTAGCCTTCCCTACAGTTGCTGATTTTGGACTCAAACGCCCTGCTGACGCAGCCCCAAACTCTGAAAGAGGAAAAGGTATCCCCTTTGGTTTGCTGTATATAACTCTCAAAACTCTTCAGTACTTTTTTCCGATCCGACGGATGTTCAATCCCGATCAGCACGAGAAATTGAAGATTGTCCTCATGGAACACGACTGCATGATCTATACTCTCCTGCACGCCGCCCTCGATTATTTCCGTAAATTCTTCTACCGAGAGATCAGTCTGCTCTCCCGCACCTTCCTGCGGTGTTAAGTGTATAGCTGCCATCACAAAGTGTCTGCACTGAAATAAATAGGCGTACTGGTTCTGCATCTGCATTTCGTATTCTCTCGAATGCGCATATCCGTCCAGGGTCTGCAGAAACACACCTCGACGTATTTCCTCGTCTACCAGATTCATTTGGCTTTTAAGAGATTCGTTCTCCCGCTGCACCTTTAAAATTCCACTATGAATTTTGACAAAGTCGTTCCCTTTTATATTCGATCCTCCGAGTTGCTGCAAAATGTTTTTGACCGGTCTGTAAAGATAGATACTCAGAAGAACGGACAATACAACAGCCAACAAAATCGCCCCGTACATGATCCACAGGTTGGCGTTCGACACGGAATCGATGTTTTGGAATTTGTAAGGAAGTTTGTTGATATAAATAAATCCGTTAGATTCGGATTTGTAGAAATTGTACTCATAATTCTCACGCGTCAGAGACGCCTCACTGGACGGATTGAAATAAACATCATTTAATATGTCAACCAGGTCAAGGTCCTTCTCTGTGCTGAGTATGACATTGCGGTTTGCATCCAGTACGATCAAGGAGGCCCCCGGAATCATCGCCTTTAAATTAATACTGTTCAGCATTTTATTCACGTCGATCAGGACCAATAATTTCTTGTTAGACATCCTGATTTTACTGCTGTCCACAGCGACGATCAGATTACGTTTATTTGCTCCGTTAATATCAGAGTACATTTCGGCCGGAAATACGGTGAAGTCGTGATCTGACCTGATAAAGCTATTCCAGAATCCGGAATTGTATTTACCGGTCGTATATTTCCGGTCGAAAAGTGCTTCCATACTGCTTGTTCCCTTGGTTGTTATTGCCAGGTTGAAGTCATAAGTGATGATCGCATCTTCCACAAAGTCCAAAGTGGAGACCATCCTCACCAGACTGTCCTGCAAGGAGATAACCTTCTCCATATCGTTCTTGCCTTCACTGTCGCTGATCTGTTCGTAAGGTAGCGCATGAATGTTAAACATCAGGTTGTTAATCGATGCAAAGCTGGAGTCAAACGACTGGATGATATTTTTGATGACCATCCGGTTGTTTTCTGTGACTTTCTCGTAAATTCCGGTAATTGAATTCTTGTAGACCATATAGTTGAATATAAACATGATGCCGACGACCAGCTGTAGAGCGAAAAAAATCTGAAGCAGCCCTCTATTAGCGATCAATCGATTCAATATGGATCACCTCTCTTGATGTCCGTTCATATTCACCATGTTATACCCAAGCGAGCTTTACGTCACCCTTTTTCGGAACCGAGCATAACGCCTTTGGCAAAATACTTTTGCGCGAAAGGATAAAGCAGAAGAACCGGAATCATCGACAGAACGATCGTCGCGTTCTTCATAGCCTGCGGAGCCAACGCGGCGGCGTCGACGAGATTCGTGTTGTTGCTGCTGTCCGCAAAGATTAGCATATCCCTCAGAACTACCTGAAGAGGATACATCTTCGCGTCGTTTAAATAAATGAGCGGAATGAAAAAACTATTCCAATGGCCCATAAAGTAGAACAGTCCAATTGAAGCAAGCGCCGGTTTTGAAAGCGGGATTACGATCTGGAACAGAATACGGTATTCCGATGCACCGTCCACCACGGCAGCTTCCCGAAGCGCTTCCGACATATTCTCATAGAAACTTTTTAAAATGATCAATTCAAACGTCCAAATGGCATTTGGCAGCACAAGCGCCCAGACGGTGTCAATCAGACCCAACTCCTGAACGATGAGGTAGTTCGGAATGATGCCGGGGTTCAGGAACATCGTAAGAATGATGGCCAGCAAGAAAAATTTCCGTCCAAAGAAATCCTTACGAGCTAGCGGATAAGCTGCAATAGCCGTAAACAACAGATTGATCGTTGTTCCAAGTGTTGTATAGAAAATGGTGTTTAAATATGCGCGCGGGATACGTTCATCCTCAAGCACCTGCGCATACGCATCCAGATTGAAGCCTTTCGGAAACAGTGTTACCTTGCCTTGGAGAACGGAAGCCGTGTCGCTGAAGGAAACCGCCGCAATATAAATAATAGGATACAGGATAACGATCGAGAGACACAGCAGGATGATCGCGTTAACGACAGAGAACAGCGAGATGTTTTTCAATTTTTTGGTTACCACAGACCATTCCCTCCGATCTTTTTACTCAGGAAGTTCGAGGAGAACAGCAGTACCATGGCTACTACGGCTTCGAACAGTCCGACGGCCGCGGCGTAGCTGTAATTGGCCTCCAAAATACCTTTCCGGTAAACGAAGGTAGAGAACACGTCCGCTACTTCGTACGTCATCGGGTTATAGAGCAAGAGAACCTTTTCATAACCGATACGCAGCATCTGGCCGGTCTTCAAAATAAACATGATGATGATTGTTGGCATGAGGGCCGGAATTGTGATTTTAAAAATCATATGGCGTCGCTTGGCGCCGTCCACCTTGGCCGCTTCATAAAGCGAAGGACTGATGCCTGCAATGGCCGCCATGTAAATAATTGCTTCATATCCGGTATTCGTCCAAATGTCAGAAGCGATATAAATGGGACGGAACCATGCCGGATCAATCAGAAAATATGTTTTCTCAAAGCCTATTGAAGCAAGCAGCTGGTTGATAATACCGTTGTTTGGTGACAGGAAATCAATCAACATACTGCTGATGATAACCACGGACAGGAACGAAGGCAGGTAGCTGATCGTCTGTACCGATTTTTTAAACCATTTGAGCCGTGCCTCGTTCAGCAGAATAGCTAGAATGATCGGAAAAGGGAATGAAAAAATGAGCGTGAGCACACCTAAAGTAAGGGTGTTCTTAAACAACAGCCAGAAATCCGGACCAGTGAAAAAGTTGGTAAAATGTTTCAAACCGACCCACGGGCTTTCCATAATGCCAGTAAATACGCTGTAATCCTTAAAAGCAATAAGCATGCCGTACAAAGGTCCATAACGGAAAATTAGATAAAATAAAAAGCACGGAATAAACAGGATCAGCAGCTGTCTGTCGCGTTTCATATGCTGAAATGCTGTAAGCTTGCGACCTGCACCCGCCTTTTTGGGTGGTCTTGCCTTGCTTGTTTCTATGCCGGCGCGTGCCATGATGTTGCCTCCTTTAGATGATGAGCAGCACCCGGCCAAGACCGAATGCTGCTGTCACCCTATTATTACCAATCAATTTGCAGCAGGGCTGCTGTTATTATTTTGTGGCTGCGTCAAAACGCTGTTGGGCGGCGTTGAAAATCTCGACCATCTTATCGGCACCTTGTTTAGCAGCTGTTTTTTGCCACTCAGCCCATTGTGCGTCCCCGTAGTTTTTGTTCAGAACATATTTCGAGTTGAACTCGTTGGAACTTTTCTCAAGATTGACCTGAAGCTCGGCAATCGTAGCAGATTCGGCATCCGTAAAATTCAATACCGGATCCAATGGCTCGAAGCTGTTCGCATTCATACGTTTGTCTTGAGCTTCCTGTTCTTTCTCAGTGAAGTTGTAATAAACACTGCGTCTGTCAGGGTTTAAGTACATGCCTTCCAGCCACAGACCGTATCTGTCCTCCAGCACACTAATATCAACCAAAGGAACGTCGGTCAGCTCTGGATATACGACTTTGTCACCCTCCATCTTGAATGTTTCGCCTTCCACACCCATAGTGACGAGCGTAGCACCGGATGGGCTAGTCAGATAATCCAACAACTTCAGGGCGGCTTCCTTTCTATCATTATTCGTTACAGCAATACCAAAGGTGGCATCAATTTTGGGAAGGCTCATGCCATTACCTGTTGGCCCAACCGGATTCCCGTATCTCAAATCGTATTTAGGGTTCTTGTCTTTGATTTGGTTATAGAACATGTCAAGACGTCCGATCCAGTCGTATGTTACAAACGCTTTATCACTTGTTGTCATTTTGGACGTCCAGCTTTCCTGGGTATCCGTCATGAATTCAGGATCCAGCAATCCTTCATTGTAAAGTTTTTTCATGAAGTCCAGCATCTCTTTATGTTCAGGTTGAACGCTTGCAAACTTCCAAACCTTAGCGGATTCATCATAATACATCGGATAGTTTGTACCGCTGATTCCCCAGCCGTACGACCAGTCCCGGAATATGTATTCTTTCGTTTTGGAAGCGTAAGGATAAGAATTAGGGTACTTTTCTTTCAGTGCTTTCAAAGCCTGGTAAAATTCATCCGTATTGGTCCATTCTTTAATGCCCACTTCATCAAAAATATCCTTCCGGTACATAAAACCATGGTTTACATCCCGGTTCAGGTTGTGAATCGGCCACGAATACAATTTTCCATCCTCGTCGCCGTAAGAGGAAAGCACCCATGGGTTTTCTTCCATGTATAATTTCTTGAAGTTTGGAAGCATATCGGCATGTTCATTAATGGCCACAACGGCATTTTGCTTACCGATTTTCTTCAGTTCATCTGGGTTCAGACCGTGGAAAATATCCGGCAGTTTACCCGAAGCCACAACCACTCTTAATTTGTCTTTGTAGGTTGCATGGGAATAGGCCTGGAAGTCAACGGTAATCCCCGTACGCTTCTCGATTTCTTTTGCGATGAGCGACGTGTTGATATCGGTTTTGTCACTCGGCAGCATCCAAGTGATTTTGGTTGGTTTGTCAACCAGTGGCAGTGTCAAACCGCCTGTATCTCCATATTGGTCCGGATCTGCCGGTGTTGTCGTTTCTTTAGGTGGGGTTTCTGTGCCTTTTTCAGGAGTGGCCTCTTTTCCTCCGCCACAAGCAGCAAGAAGCGATGCAAACATCGTTAAAACCAGTGCCATACTAAACCACTTTTTTGACATTTCTGTTCCTCCCTAATTGGTCATGCATAATAATAAATGATGGAAATTTGTACTGAATATTTCTTAAGTAACCCCCGTCATTTCATTCCAACAACTCATAAAACTTTAGAAAAAATATCTGAAATTCTATCGAGCTGCCCCCTTTCTTGTCGAACCATCCCGCACTGTTTTGGTTGAAATACATCAAATGTATAACCGCCCATATTTAATTGCGAGATTCAATTTTTCTACCCACCCACATCATAAAAGCGCTTTCAGTTTTGGTAAAGAATTGTATTTCACCAACCTGTTGTTTCCTGCTCTGTTTTTAATCAAAAACACAAAAAAAGGCTATGTATCAAGGATTTGTAGCGTGTGGAAAATGCTAAAGAGGTAGAAATACAAAAAAACAGAAGGGATTTCAGCGTGAAATCCCTCCTCAAAACAACTCGTTTTTGTTTTTCAATCTTTCACCAATCTCCCTCCGATAGAAGGTGGAATTTCTAATCCGGTCAAGATGTAAAATTCAAAAGTCGAGCCATTCATTCTGAACGGAAATTTTAACGGTATTTGCGAATAAACTGAACTGCTTTTCGGATATCTTCTTCCGGCTGATTGCCAACTTCTCTTTCAATCGTCAGATACCCTTTATAACCGATATCATTCAGCGCCTGGAAGTAGCCATCAAAATCAACCTTGCCTTCGCCCAAAGGCACTTCGGCAAATAACTCACCCGATGTAACGAGTTGAGCAACTTTTTCATGATCCATACCATCAAAGCCAAGAGCCCCATATACAATCCGCGGATCTACAAAATCGCGGTTACGGACGCCATCCTTTACATGGGTATGCACAATGTAGTCCTTCAGGATATGTACACCTTGAACTGGATCATCGCCGGTTACCATAACCATATTTGCCGGATCAAAATTAACCGATACGCCCTTGCCAGAGAGTGTGTCCAAAAATGATTTCAAATGGGCAGCCGGTTCGGGGCCTGTCTCAATCGCAAAATAGGCATTCATGGAGCTTGCATACTGACACAGTTCCTCACATGCCGCCTGCATCACGCTGTACACTTCGCTGTCCTTATCGTCAGGCACAATTCCGATATGCGTCGTAACAACATTCGTTCCCAACTCCATAGCGAGATCCAGGATACGTTTAGATTTTTCGATTTTTTGTGCGTTTACAGTCTTATCCTGAAAACCGTGTCCGCCAAGATCGCCGCAAAGTGCAGAGATCTCAAGCCCAAGTCCGTCCAGCGCGGATTTCAGATCCTTTTTGGCCGCAGGTGTCAGAACTGCTGGATCCATTTCACCTTTAACCGCGTATATTTGTACGCCCTCGGCTCCAACTTCCTTTGCCTTCTTCAAACCTTCATACACACCCACGCCGAAGCTGTCTACGATCACTCCGATTTTGTTCGTTAATTTCACCACTCCGTATTCCTCCCCAGGTGTTATTTCACATTCACTATTTAAATGTAATCTCCTTGCCTGTTTCAGCAGACTCATAGATTGCACACAGGATTTTCATCATTTCCACGCCATCTTCCACCGGGCTGAGTGATGTCTTCGTGCCAAGGATGCTCTCCGCAAAGGTCGCCACCTCGTTGTTAAAAGCACCGATGAAATTAAACGTACTGTTATCAATCTGCGGCTCAAAGTTCAGAATCGTATCATGCTTCTCCGTCACAATGGACAGATCAGGCTCAAGCTCGGCCCCGCCTTTGTCACCGTACAGCTTCACGGAAAGCTCGTCCTGCTTCGCATGCAGCGTAAAGCTCACATCTACCATCAGGGAAGCACCGTTCTCAAAACGGATAAGAGCATTCGCCATATCCTCAACAGAGTTTTTGGAGGAATCATAATCTGCCGCTTGATAGAAAGACAAGTGCTCTACGTTGGAACGGTTGCCGAGACGATTATACGTGTTGCCTGTAACAGATACCACTTTCGGTTTACCCATCAGGTACCAGCAAATATCGATAACATGGACTCCAAGGTCGATCAGCGGCCCGCCGCCTGAGCGCTCTACATCGGTAAACCAGCCGCCCGGGTTCCCGAGCCGGCGAAGGCAGGACGCTTTCGCGTAATAAATTTCACCGAGATCCGATGCATCGATGAATTTTTTCAAAATTTGTGTATTTTCCGCATAACGTCTGACGAATCCAACCTGCAGAATTTTTCCGCTTTTACGGACTGCTTCTTCTACACGCAGTGCCTCTTCCACGGTTTTGCAAAGCGGTTTCTCCACCAGTACGTGTTTACCAGCTTCCAGAGCGGCAATGCTGATCTCGGCATGCGAGTTGTTCCAGGTACAGATGCTGACTGCATCGATTTCAGGCAGTGCCAGCAACTCGTGATAATCGGTAAATACCTTGGATGCGCCAAATTCTTCTGCCTTTTGCTCGGCACGTTCTTGATTCAGATCACAAACCGCATAAATTTCCGTATCCTGATGAGCGGCGTAACCTCCTAAATGATACTGGGATATCGATCCTGCACCGATAACGCCAATCTTTAATTTCCCCATCGCCTAGTTCCTCCTCAGCTAATTCATCTACATATATAGTTTTACAGTGCAGCCTGTTGTTCTGCTCTCTTCTGCGACCTCAAGGAATCGAATGACTTCAACGGATTGCTCGAACGGAAGAACCGTCTTTCCGGATGCAAACATTGGCATGACCTGCTCCAGCAGATCCGCATAAAACGGCTTGCCAGACGCCGCAGCATCCACGTAGTCACTTCCGGTCGTACGGTGAATCAAAGCACCGAACATATAATTACCGCCGCGGTTTCCGCGTACCGTGCCGATTCGTCCGTCATCCCAAGTTCCGGTAATCAGCTCATGTACTTCAGTAGAAGACACATTTACCTCCCGGCAGCCCGGTCCCATGATGGCAAAGAGCATTTCCACTGCATGAATTCCGTACCAAAAATAATGCGATTGAGTACTCTCTACTTCCATCGGACCATGTACATCCGCTCCAATAACATTACCCTTCCCTTCACGGTCAAGCTCCTCAGTCAAACTGACCGCATACCGAAGGGAAGAGGAGCTCATGACTGAAATGCCGTACCTTGCGGCAATTGCCCCAATCTCTTCCGCTTCGGATGATTTCAATGCCAAAGGCTTATCTATAAATACAGGCTTTCCGTAAGGAGCTATCTTTCGAAACAACTCTAGATGCACCCGGCCGTCTGCTGACAGCAGCATGAGGGCATCACAGTGCTCTGCGACCTCCTCCGGTGTATCCATAATCCGAACACCATATTTCTGCTTGATATCTTCCGTAAAACCGTTAACCCGCGAGATACTTAGTGAGAAATCCGGTGATCCGCCCGGATATGCCGCAACGACACGGGCACCCGGAACATGGTAAGCATCTTCTGTATCATGCAGCAACCGTGTAAATGCCAAGGCATGTGAGGTATCAAGACCAATCAAGCCAATCCGGAGTGAGTTCATTTCGACTCATCCTCCTTCTTCTTGGTGCTCTTGGCGCCTTTCTCCTTCACGTTCTTGCCATCCTTGCCGTACAGATCCTTTAAAATCTTTTTCCCTGTAGGAGTTTGCGCAAGTCCACCCTTAGCAGTTTCCCTATGTTTAGCAGGCATCGCCGTTCCGACCTCAAGCATGACATCGACCACTTCATCGGACGGAATAACGCTGCGGACGCCAGCAAGCGCCATATCTGCGGCAGCAAGCGCCGTTACAGCACCAAAGCCGTTACGAACAATGCACGGAATTTCTACAAGCCCGCCTACTGGATCACAAATCAGCCCGAGGGAATTTTTGAGAGCCAGACCGACAGCGTGCACCGCCTGCTCCGGTGTTCCGCCTCTCAGCTCCGTGAGCGCACCGGCTGCCATGCCGATGGCTGAGCCAACCTCAGCCTGACAGCCGCCCTCGGCACCGGATATGAACGAATTGTTCGCGATGACATAGCCAATAGCACCAGCACTGAACAACCCCATGACGAGATGCTCATCTTCCCAAGCGAACCTTTCCTGTGCACTGACAAAAACGCCAGGTATGATGCCGCATGACCCAGCCGTCGGTGTGGCTACAATACGACCCATAGAGGCGTTCACTTCAGATACGGACAAAGCATAAGCCATCGCGGTACAGGCTTCTGTTCCAAGGGAAGAAACGCCTCCTAGCATATACTCGCTAACACGCACCGCGTCACCGCCGGTTAAACCGCTCCGAGACGGAACAGGTTCATGGATTCCACGATGAACCGCTTCTTTCATGATGTTGTAATAGTCAGCCATCATCTTGAACGTTTCCTCTTCGCTCTTCCCGGTCTCCTTCGCTTGCTCACGGAGCATCAGCTGTCCGATCGTGACCCCGTCCTCGCGGCAGCATTCCGTCAGCTGCTGTAATGTAGAAAACTTCATTCTGTAACCTCCTCTGACGTCAAATCCGCAAATACGACACGATGGACATTGCCCAAGCCGCGAATATGCTCCATGAGGTCCTGAGGCACCGCTTCATCCGTCTCCAAGACGGTAACAGCTTCCCCGCCTCGTCCTTTGCGGTCCAAATCCATGTATCCGATGTTTACGCCTCCACCGTCTAATATTCGGGTGATATGTGCGACCATTCCCCGCGTGTCTTTGTGAAACACAATCAGTGCCGGATAATTCATCGTAAATTTCACATCAAAACCGTTAACACCCAAAATCTCAACATTTCCGCCTCCGATAGAAGCACCGACAACAACATCCTCCCGGCCTTCACCGTCTTTCAGCTTCAACATTACTGTATTTGGGTGAAAAGCAACATTCTGAGCCGTCTTGAAGGTGATAGCCATTCCTGCTGCTTCTGCAAGATCGATTGAATTTCGAATGCGCATATCATCTGTAGCAAAATCCATCAAACCGCCAACGACCGCCAGATCGGTCCCGTGTCCACGATAGGTCTCGGCAAAAGAACCATAGAACACGATCTCCGCTTGTTCGGGAAACGCTCCAAAAATGCGCCGCGCTGCCCTGCCTATTCGCACAGCGCCCGCTGTATGGGAGCTGGACGGACCTACCATACTCGGTCCAATAATTGAAAACACATCTTTAAAACGCACAAGCGTTTCCCCCGTTCATCAAATTATTACAGCTAAACTATTTATTCAGCCAGCCATTTTTCCAAATGCTCTTTAACAAAATCATCATCGTTCAAATGAGGATAATCTCTGTACACCCGGTCAATCTCTTCAGACTGTCCCGGTGACAATGTTTCATTCGGGTTCAGACACCAGATGCCTTCCAGCAGTCCCTGGCGGCGAAGAACCTCATGAATGCCCGGAATACAGCCGTGGAATTGGTGGGCCGGATCAAAGAAAGCCGCATTGCAATCCGTCACCTCAATGTTTCGCGTCAGCCATTCCGGAGAGATGGCTCCGCTCCGTACCTGCTTGATCTCCTCCAGCTGCTCTACCGCTTTACGGGTCCAGACGGCCCAGTGACCGAGCAGTCCTCCGATAACCGGCTTTTCCACGACTTTGCCATCCACATTGAAACGATAAGTCGTGAGCAGGTCATTGATGATATTATCATCATTTCCGGTATAAAGGGAAATTTCATCCCTCCGGCTAGAATAACAAACAGCACGTGCCACATCAATCGACTGATATCGGTTAAATGGTGCCATCTTTATCGCCACAACGTTCGGAATTTCTGCAAATTGACGCCAGAAGTCGAAGCTAAAGATTTTTCCGCCAACGGAAGGCTGCAGGTAGAACCCAATCACCGGCATAATGTCCGCAATAACTTCCGTTCTCTTCAGAATGTCTTGCTCACTCATATCAGCCAGTCCGCCCATACTCAGCAGAGCGGCGTCATATCCAAGATTGCGGGCAATCTGTGCTTCATTCACAGCCTGCTCCGTCGGTCCGCAAATACCAGCTACCATAATAAACGGTCTGTCCAGCTTCGCCCGTTCAATCTCTTCCGCCGCAAGACGAAGTACCGGTTCATACAGATCAATGCCCTTGTCGCGGATTTCAAATTGGGTGGAGTGTACCGCTACTGCTATACCGCCTGCACCGGACGCTGCATAATACCGTGACAGAGCCCGCTGACGGCGCTCATCCAGTTTGCGGTTACTATCGAGTGCAAGAGGGTGCGCCGGTATAACAAGACCTTCTGCAAGTGCCTTTGCTTTTTCTAGTGACAATCTGTTTGCTTCAATCACTTAGAATTTCCCCTTTCTCTCTTGGAAATGTGTTGGCTTATTCCATGTATCTCCGCCGGATTGTATCCACTCTGCCGTCCAATCGATCATTTGCAGCAGCGATACTTTTGGATAACCGAATAGCTGATGCGATTTCGTCGCATTGTTAAGCAGAGCCGTCTCGGATTCTGTTCCCGTAAAGTTAACTTCTTTTCCCATACGTTTAGCCAGTTCTTCAGCAGCCCAGCGGATAGACATCGTTTCCGGTCCGGTAATGTTAATGATCTCCGGCGGGTTGTTGCAGTGCTTCAGGCAGCGCAGCGCCATTTCGTTGGCATCCCCCTGCCAGATCACGTTCGCGTGTCCCATTGCAAGATTGATCGGACGATCTTCGTTGATGGACTTAGCCAACTCCAGAAGAACCCCGTAACGCATGTCAATCGCATAGTTCAGACGGTAGATCGTCATTGGTGTCCCATTTTGATGAGAGAAATACTCGAAAACACGCTCTCTACCAAGACATGACTGTGCGTACTCACCGAGCGGCTCAGGAGACACAGCTTCATTTACGCCGCCGCTGCCCACTGGTGAAAACGGATACACATTACCTGAGGAGAATACGACGATTTTTGAATTTTTGTATTTCTCAGCCACACGGCCCGGCAGATAAGAGTTCATTGCCCATGTAAAATACTCACGGCCCGTTGTACCAAACTTGTTACCTGCCATATAAATCACATTAGCCGCATCCGGCAACTTCTGCAGCTCTTCATCATTAAGTAAATCGCATGAGATCGTTTCAATTCCAGCCTCTTCCAGCTCACGTCTTGCGTCGGCATTGGAGAACCGGGATACACCGATAATCCGTTTATTTAATCCGCCTTCTTTGACAGCATTGGCAGCCAGTCTTGCCAGACTCGGCCCCATCTTGCCGCCGACGCCAAGAATCAGGATATCTCCTTCTATCGTACTCAAATCGGCAATCAACTGTTCTGATGGCTCAGCAAGCTTTGCTTCTAATTCTGCAACGGTTTTCATATCCAATCATCTCCTTCTGATTACGGTTCCTCTTCATCATAACGAGGGAACGTATATAAAGACAAATCTTTAAATCGTCTTTAAATAGAAGAATACTTTTCCGTCACCGGCGGTTATGACACACCCTTCGTCCACTCTCACATTTAGGGACAAAGGGCCACAACATCACAAATCCTTCTGCAAAAAGGTAAACAGGAATATTTGTCTCGGCCTTCCCCTCGGAACCTTCTCCAGTCCGGATATTTCAACCAGACCATTGTCGATCCAGAGCAGCAGCAGACGGTGAGCGCTTCTCACCGTAATGTCCAGCAGATTCGCAAGCTCATGCACCTTATATTCATATTTGCCAAACCGGGCACGCTGATGAAGCAGCTTACTGAGATAGGCGCTCGTCATGCCGGCATCCTCTGCCCGTTTAATAAGGGCTGCATCGGTAAAGGACAACACATCCTGTACAGGATCTGCCATCTCCAGCGGACCGATGAGCGTGCCGTCTTCACGGACGATAAAGCAGGCGTTTCCCCCCGCCTCCTTCGCCTTTCTCATCGCGATGCGGGCATTCGTGCCGGCAGCACTAGCTGTCCGTCCAAATCCCATGCCTATACTGAGTGAAATACCGTGTGTCTTATTGATGTCTTTGGCGAGAGGAATGGTCTTATACCCCCCGGTTTCCCTCTCGAATATTCCCCGCGTTGTAAAGAACAGATACTCATCACCGCCCATGTGGGTGAGATATCCATCCAGCGATTCTACATAGTCCAGCACCATGCGGTGAATATCCAGCTTCAGCTTCTGAACCTCATGCTCATTGTTCCGTTTCAGAGCTTGTGTGCCGAAATCGTCTACATTAATCATGCCAACCACAATCTGTCCTTCTTTACTCCGGCGTGATGCGGTTGACAGCAAAGCCCTCTCCAGAGAAACAATGATGTCTTGATCCGAAGGAAGCAGCCATACGTTCGGTATACCTCTGCGGCTCAGCTCATGTGCCGCTGCCTCCATTCCGGTAAAAGCAATCGAGCAATTTCCCGAATTGTAGTTTCCTTCATGAAAGTCGGCGAGTTTATTTTTGGACGTATACGCCGGTCCGTCGTAAATCACACTCTCCACATCCGTAATATCCATATCCTTCAGCGTTCGTCTCACCATGGCTTCGGTCAATGTATCCACAGAGATGCCTTTACTGAGTCTTCCTGCATGCCGGGCATAAAAGAGCGCTTTATACAATCCGGCATCCGTGACTGGAACATGATGCACTGGTATCGCAATCGTCATCTGCTCTTTAACCTTCCTGTGAGACAGCGGATCGGAAAGAATCAACACCTCCACTTCTCCGCTGATCCGCTCCGCAAGAACTGGGGCTTCATCTTCATGCTGAAATATCAAAGGCACAGGCGCAAATGAAGGAAATGTCTCAATGACCCTCATGATCTTATCCACTATCGTTTGAGGGCCGATAATTCCAATGCGGATCTGCCCAACTAACTCCTTGTTTCTATCTATCATTGAATGCTCACTCCCGCATATTCCCTATTGGGTCGCCGCCGTTAACAGGCAGCACCATCTACCTAAATCATACCTCTTCATGCAGATTTATCAAGCTTCAGAAATCAATGATAAGTTACCTGTTAGTGGTCGCCAGTTTCAATTCCATTAATTTCTGCGCGGCTTCGAGTGTCGTGTTAATGTTGGGGTAAAGCAAGCCGGGTTATGGGACTCAGAGCTCACCGGTTATGATAAGTCTTAATCGTTATTTACACATTAAAGGCAGCCCCTTACGGCTTCATCAAGCCAGGGACTGCCTCTATTTAAATCATTAATACTTCCAGAGCATGGCCACCAGCTGAAAACCACAGCCAATGGTCCAGAAACAAACGGTATCACCGCGCTGAATCCGCCCGCTTTCAATGCCTTCATAAAGTGCAATGAACGGACTGCTAGTTCCGGTATATCCAAAGCGGTCACCAATGTAAACGATTTGGGAATCATCCAGTTCAAGATGCTCCTGGATCTTCAGAATATTACCCATGGAAAACTGTGAGAAACAGTAAGCCTTCACGTCCTGAGCGGTTAACCCATTTCGACTCAGCAGCTTGTCTAGCAGCGTAAAGGTCGGCGGCATTGCCAGATGCCCGTCGAAAGGCAGCCACTGAATCGACTTGCCGCCCGCTTCCTCCTTCACCATCTTTGCCAGTCCCTGTGCCGGATACATAATTTTCTCCGGAAGGATGGAATGTGTGGAGTACTGGCAATCGATTAAGCCCTCTTCTTCTTCACTCTGCTCAAGAATGACAGCACATGCCGCATCCCCATAGTTGGCATAAGTGATTTCATCTTCGGGGTTACAGAGCAATGTATTGTAATCAGAACCGATAACGAGTGCTCTTTTACAGTCCGGATTCCCGCTCATGTAACGACTGGCTTGGTCAACGGCAACTGTCATCCCCGCACAGTTCGCATTGGAATCCATCACAAGGGCATCAGTCTTCCCTTGAATGGCAGCATGCACAAACATCGCATTGGACGGATACGTCGTTTCTGGCACCTGAGTTGAGAACATGATCATATCCATATCTTCTCCGGTCAAACCCGCCTTCGCAAGCACTCTGCGCGCAGCTTCGATCCCCATCGTCAGACCATTTTCCGTGTCATTGTCGATGATATAGCGACTCTCCCGTCCCATGAACTCCAGGAAATTCGTTATATCCTTGCCCTTCGCCTTATAATGAGAAATATAAAATTCATTATCTACCGAATGATTCGGATGATAGATATCGATTGATTTCAACCGAATACGCTGCATATATAACAGCTCCATTCCAATCTGTTTATTTTACGATTACTTCGGTATTAGAAAGTCCCGCCATTCGAGCGACACGTCCCAACTGCATCTTTATAATCGATTGTGACTCGGATACGATAAAGTTCACTTTGGCAAAACCAGTTTCTTTATATCGTGTAAAGGACCCCTGCAATTTATCAACTTCACCGGGTGTCAGCAAATCCATCGTTCTGCAGTCCACTTCAAGCAAATACTGTGATGCGTCAATGGATGAAGTCTTAGCCACATAATCATTTACAAAATTCTCATAATCCTGTGCGGTAAACGTACCACTTACCATCATCTCCATGGTCTTCGTTGCTTCATTGATTTCGATACTGAAAGCTTTCTGGGTCATTTCAATTTTCCCTACCCTTCTCCAATAATGATATATTTCTACTGTTAACTGCACTCAATATTACTTTATAAAGTACAGTTCCCCATTAGGGTACTCCTCTTATTTATCGGACAATTCACGCTCATTCTTAACCTTGTTTGATCATTCCTCAACAACCTGCACCCCCTTTAGAGCAAAAAGGATATGACTGCATTTCCTCGAATCTAATGTATAAAGTAGAGTGAGGCCGAGCTTACAATCATCACCAGGAGGTGTTTATCCGCTATGCGGTATATTCACGTGGATCTCGTTCATTCATCACCCCAGGGACAAATGGACCTGAGTCTATTGTTTTTTGGCAAGGAAGAATGTGTGGCTGGTCACTCATGGGGACCTGGACTGCGTGATTCTTATATTCTTCATTACATCCACAGCGGCTGCGGCGTCTTCACCATACATGATCAGACCTACCACCTACAGGCCGGACAAGGGTTTCTGATCCCTCCGGGCATGCTTGTATACTACTGTGCCGATGAGCAGTATCCATGGACATACTCGTGGTTCGGCTTTCGCGGGCTTCATGTGAAGTCCCTTCTGCAAAGATCTCATTTGTCATCTCATCATCCTATCTTTCAAGTTGCCTGCATGAGCAAAACCGAAGCCACGGAGGGGCGATCTGTTACCGGATTCGAAGCTTATCATGATGAACTGATGGCAGCCCGCGAGGAAAGAAGCCGTGATGTGCTCAGCCTGAGTATCCTGTACCGGTTAATGGCCGAGCTTATTCAGAGTTCCCCAGAAGCGCTGGCACAGCCTAAGCCCTCGGTTTCAAAGGAAGCCTATGTTCGACAAGCCATTGAATTTATTGAGCATAATTACAGCCAGAGGATCAGCGTTATGGACATCGCACGCTCCATCGGGCTTGACCGGACCTACTTGTCAGGCCTGTTTAAATCACAGTTCGGGATATCCCTTCAGACTTTTTTGCTGGAATATCGAATGAACCGTGCGTCTGAACTGCTGCAGAACAAGGATCTGTCGATCAGTGATATTTCAAGATCCGTCGGCTACATTGATCCGTTCCTCTTCTCTAAAATGTTCAAAAAGGTCACCGGCTTATCGCCCCGTAATACGAGAAACGGAGACGGTTAATGCTCAAACTGCTGCGCCTCTTAACAAAAACGTCTATCGACGCACCTCCATGAAGACAGACCGCACTTAGCGGTAGTTTTTCTTGCGAGATAAGGATGCACAAAAACACCCCGATCTAATCGATCGGAGTGATCATGACATGCCCACCTATGAGGATCATCGTGTAATCTACCAGCCGAAATCCATCGTTTTTCCGGTTTCGACAAATGTTTTGATGCTGCTGAGAATCATCCACCAGGAATCGCCTGCTTTGCTGAATGAAGGATGATCCGGCGTGTAATTGTCGTTGACCAGTGTCAACTTCGTACATTTCCCAACCGTGTCCAGTGTAAACGTAATTCTGGATTCCAACTCAGCATGATTCGAATAATAGGCTGGGCCAGGGTGCTCGGTGAGGCTCAGCTTCTGCTGCGGCTCATATGCCAGCACGGTGCCGTATACATGAACGGTTTCATCACCATCTGCTCCAGGACCAACGTACTGATACGGCTCTCCGACTACGAAAGATGACTTGATAACGGAACCGAAAAATGCACTGCGTGTGCCCTCGGGTGAAACCAGCGCATTCCATACCTGCTCTTTATTAGCATCAATATAAAAATCATACTTCAACTCCATGAGGTCCGCTCCTTTAACAACTGCGTCCTTTTATTAAGCATTACTGGATTATCCACTGGGATTTAACGGGACTGCCTCCCCATGACCAGGATGTCGTGCCTAATCCATGTGTCAATCTGGTTGTCCAACCGGGCAGGACGGCCATATACGGCGTGTCCAAATCTGTCCACTCCCACCATCTGGAGGGTAAGGGGTCCGTATTCGGAGTCAAGTTCAAGGCAGGAGGATTTTACCCTTTTATTAAAAAGCCCCTCTCCGGGCTTACCGGCCAATCCGTTGGAACAGCTGATGTACTGGGCATCGATCCTCTCGATATGGAGAACTACATCTTGTCCTCGAAGGAACCCGAACAGATGATAGCCCGCGCTGAGAAAATACTCCTTACATGCTTGCCGGAACCGGATGATACAATCATTCTCATCAATCAAATCATAGAACATATTCACCAGAACCGGGAAACGACAACCGTCGAACAGATCTGCGAGTTCGCCAATCTGAACAAAAGAACGCTTCAGCGGATGTTCAGCCAGTATGTCGGTGTGCACCCCAAATGGGTTATTAGGCTGTACCGGCTTCAGAGTGCAGCTGAAAGAATGGATTACGGGACTCACGAGGATTTACTGAAGCTATCAGTGGAGCTCGGCTATTATGATCAGTCCCATTTCATAAAAGACTTTAGATCCATTATCGGTAAAACGCCAGAAGAGTATATGCGGCGTAAATAAGGCAGATCAGCCAAAGTTGTCGGCGTCAACAAATGGAATGGACTGCAACAAATCGGTGTCCTGTTCACATATTCTCATCGATCGTTGCTGAATGAATTAAGGTGATGACTCGGTTTAAAATTGTATTTTTCACTCTTGGCGTGCGAGAACGCCGGGGGTTATTTTTTTGGAAGATTAATTATTGACCGTGGAAAGTTACTATATTATGAATTATTTGGTGAAAGTAAAACCTTCTACTCCTTTTAGCCGATAAATAATTTGAGAAGTAATAGAAAAAGAGAGGATCTAATTTAAAAACGAGGACAGGCTATCAGCTGCCCGTTGGGGAAACCGGGAAGCTGAATTCTGAGATGAACAAGAAAATTTCTAGGTGGAGGTCGGCAATGAAACGATTGATGGCAGCGCTGTTAAGCTTAGTGTTAATCCTTACGGCTCATTCAGGTACGATTCAAGCCAAGGAGAGTGACACAAGTGCCGTTAGCGAACAGCAATATACACGTATCGGCGAGGATTACGACATTCTTGACGAGAATGTTCTACTGGCGAAAAACAATGGATCCGTATGGACTTGGGTCATAAATAAAGATTTTTCAAAAACTTTAGATTGCTATATAGCTGAAATGTTCCAAATTCCGGGCTTGCAGGATGTGAAGCAATTTAGATACAAATCGCAAGAGGAGAACAGTAGAGCTATCCTTAACTACGTTGCGTTAAAAAAGGATGGAACCGTATGGTTTTGGGACTCCAAAATCACCGAAACCGACGCTGCTATTATACATAGTCCTATGGGTACTCCTTCGCCCATCAAAGAGTTGAATCACGTTACTTCACTCGTCGCTGATTTTTATTACGACAATTCTAACTTCAAGACCTTGTTCGTATTAAAATCAGACGGTTCGGTTTGGAGCTGGGGAAGCGAAATAGGCGGCGCCTCGTCCATTCCGATTCAATCCAAGCTGCTTGACGATGTCGTATCCATAAGCTCGGCGAACGGTTTCGCATATGCGGTTGAAAAGGATGGTTCGGTTTGGAAATGGAGCACAAGTGACTACCTTCCGGATTATATCTCTAAAGACAAAGGACCAGAACAGGTCAAGGGTCTTAGCGATATCGTCAAGATTGAGACGGGCGCTTATCCAAACTATGCTTACAAGAAAGATGGTACGGTCTGGTCCTGGTCGGCATATAACTCTGCGAGTGTTCCCGAACAATTACATGGGGCAACCGGCGCGCGAAGTATTGTTGAATTCAGCACGATGCTGCAAGATCAATTTATTGATTCCATTTATGCTTTGCGAGCGGATGATCAGCTTTGGTCCGTGTACAACGACGATAAAGTGTTCCTCGGGCTTACGGATATCGCCTCCGTACACAATAAGGTCAAGGACAGGTATTCTAAATGGTATTATGCCTTGAAAAAGGATCAGACCTTGTGGGCATGGGAAGATAATTTGTATTCCTTGCCGAAGCTGGTTGTGTTTACGAAAGGAATGGCAGCTACTGGTTATCAAACTGGAGTAACAGACACGTCAACTGGTGATAGCTCGGGGACAACAGGCACACCCATCGGCGGTCAAACTGAAAAAACAACCCAACCGACGGGTAGTCGTCCTGAAACAACAGACCAACCAACTGCTGGTCGCTCAGAGACTAAAACTCAACCTGTTATACGGACTTCGCCGGAAATTAGCCTTTTTCCGTTTATCACGATGCTTAAGCCTGGTGAACAACAGACTATTACCGCAAGCAATGTGCTTCCTGGGACCAAAATAACGTACACCATTGACGACCCGAGCATAGGTACCTTATCGAATGTAAATGGCATAGCAGTCGTCACCGCGAATAAATCCGGACAAACTATTGTACGGGCAACCGCAACCAGGGCCGGTTTTCCGGACGAGACCGCCTACTTCTTGTTGTATATCGTTGAAGGCAGCATGCTCTCCGATACGTATTTCACTGCCGTCCGGTCTATCCCTGACGCTGACAAGAAGAATTCGGTTATCGTGGAGGGTCTGACTCAAGCGGGAGAGCTTGTGATCACGGCCGCAAGCAGCGAAAAGCCGACTCCCGTTAACGGCCAGCTCCTCATAACGCCCGAACTGATTGACCGCTTAGCCGGCAATGCGTCAAAGGCGAAGTCAGCGGTAAAGCAGGCGCTGTCGGAGAACAGGATTGCGCTTGCGAGAGAGTTAATCGTGAATGCAGAAATTTTGCCCTCGCCCGGACAAAATGAATATATTTTCAAGCTGTACAAGGATAGCTTAGTTGGTCGGAAGGATATCGACTATATTACCGTTCTTGCGGGGGATGCGAAGTTGGTGCTGAATGTTGCGACCGCAGATCGCCTGTTCGATTCGCTTCCGGTGATTGTGATTCGTCTGGTCAAAGAAAATAACGGCGGATTTCACGTACAATTCTCAGATGAACAAGGTCAGGAGCTGTCGAACGTATCAAGTAACATCCTACTCATTCTGCCTACAAAGCAGACGAATGCGACACATACCAGCGTGTTCTATTCAAATGGAAAAAAGGCTCAGCCGATCGGCGGAAAGTTCAATCCGTCCCAAAACGGCATGGAAGCGGAAATCAACCGTTCCGGGGCGTATTTCGTGGACGAAAATTCCAAGTCGTTCCCTGATGTTGACGATCGAGATCCAGAGCTGCAGCAAGCGGTTCAGTTTCTAGCCTCCAAAGGGATCGTGACCGGGAAAGACAATGGCAATTTTGAACCCGATTCCCTGCTCACCCGCGCAGAGTTCACGGCCATGCTTGTAAGAGCTTTTTATGCTTTGGATGAAACGGCGACGGAGAGTTTCTCAGACGTGCATCCGTCGCAATGGCATCATCCATATATCGCTTCATCCGAAAAGAAGCATATCGTAGAAGGTTATCCAGATGGCACGTTTAAGCCGGATCATACGATATCTCGGGAAGAAATGACCGCCATCGGCGCAAGATCCCTGCATGAAAAGAAACATTATTATTACCCTGCGAATCCGGAGGATTACCTGAGTCAATTCGTAGACAAAGAGACAATCTCCAATTGGGCCAAACCAACGATGTCCTTGGCTGTGAAGCAGCGCTTGATCGATGTTCCCGCTGATAAACGGATTAAAGCTCGCGAGGCTGTCACGCGCGGGGAAGCTGCCCGAATGCTGTACCGGCTTTATTTGCAGCTTTGACCATACAGGCCCGAAAAAACGGAAAGAAAATAAAGAAGCACAGATAATTACAGAAAAAAACGCCCTCCCGACTTCCATAAGAAAGCGGGAGGGCGTTTATATATACTTCACGTATTAGTCATAGGAAACACAGGACTTAGCCGCTCAATCTGACTCCATTATTTCAAGAAATCCTTCTTGTCCAGGGCTCGATCCACAAGACGAACCTCACTGATCCATCCGTTGAATACGCCGTCCAATTTATTAGCGTAATGACTCGCACCGACCATCCATGGCTGGTCAACTGAAGCGAGTCCGTAAGCTCTTGTGTCCGGGTTTCGCAGTACCTCGACACCATCAATATACATTGTGGTCGTAGTCCGATCATTCACAATCGAGATATGATGCCAGTTGTCATCCATCTCCCAGGACCAGTTCGTCTGCTCGCTGTCGTAATTCACAGGATACACGGCCCACTGGATTTCGCGCAGGCTAGAGACGGACATCGTAGCCAATGGCGCATCCGCGTCTCCTGCCATTTTGCCGGCATCCTTCCCGGTTCCAAGACGCCCCAAAATGCCCATCCAGGAGTGCTTGTCGCTTTGAAAATCAGGACTGAGCTTCACAATCGCTTCAACGGTATATCCATTCTCAAAGTTTTGTTTATTTAACGGTGCGTTATCCGAGGTCTCCAAATAAGACCCTTTCTCCTTTGTTTTATCACCAAAGAAGCGGATGCCTGAGCGGCTTTGCGAATTTTGCGAATTCCCCTTATACCATATCAAATCCTCCGGTGCAGAATCGCCTGCATCCTTGCGGTACAAATCGTTTCCTTGATTGCTCAAGTCTCGGACGACGGGGGTTCCGTTACCTGCAACAGCCTGACCCTCCGAGGCGGTACGATTTTCAAAACGCCAGTGAGCCTGCGTACCTTCTATACTCGGAACCTCCTTGTCAACTTGTATGGCCGGCTGGAATCCGGAGAACCGCTCTTCAAAATCCATTGAAATAGTAAAATCATTAAAATCATCGACCAGTTTTTCCTCATCAAAAATCGTTCTTTGGCTCTCCGGCATCTTCATCACCCAAGGGGAGAACGATTCGACATGAATGCGGTTTTTGGCCATATCAAATTCTAGCGTTCTCATCAATCCGTTGCCACCGTGAAAAGCACTTTGGTAATCCACGACCATCATGACCACATCGTTGCCCTTGTCATTCTTCAGTACCTTATGAGCATAGCCGTGATGATGACCGTTAACCGTCAAGAAAATCTGATCATTCTTCTTGATCAGCGTGTCCCACAAGTACTGACCATGGTCAGTCATGACCGCTTCCTTCTTGTCACCCGATATGTTAAGCAATTGGTGAGTAAACAACATAACCGGATAGTTTGGATGCTTGTCGATAACCTCCTGAGCCCACTTCAAGGATTCCTCGGACGCTCTCCAATCCAGAAACAGAGCAATATATTTCTTACCTGCTCCTTCAAATATGTAGTAGGAGTTGAAACCATCTTTCGAGTGACCGCCAAAGCCCGGAATCGACTTCATCCGATCGACAGAAAAATAGCTCAAAAACGGCTCATTCTTCAGATCACGATCATTATCATTTTGGCTCGGATCCAAGACATCATGATTGCCTGCCAGATATCCGTAAGGAAGCTTGGCCTTATCCAGTATCTGCATCACTTCGTCTGCGTTTTGCCACTCATAGCTTTCGTTAACTCTGTCAACGATATCCCCCAGATGTGAGGTGAATACTATGTTCTCCTGTTCAGCATTTTTCTTGATCCATTGTGTCTGCGACATAGAGATTTCATTTTTATAACGAGCATATTTTTGCGTATCAGGCAAAATAGCGACCTTGAAGCTGTCGTTCTCCTCTGAAGCACCAGACTTGGCTGTTGCCGGGCTGATGTCTACGAAAATCCCTATGATCAGCATGGCTGACAACAGGATGGCTAAAGCTCTTCTAAATGGTTTCATTCTGAGTTGTCCCTCCAAAATTAAGATATGGGATTATCTTAGAATTAAAATGTTATCGGAGCATAAACAGAATTGCCGCTTTTGGTTAAACTAAATTTTTCATCACATTCAAAAGTCCCATTATCCACATTTTAGAGTTTACCCTATTGACAATTTTCTTAGCGATCGTTAATAATATATATGAATAATTGATCATATACAAATAAAGTTTTGGAGGAACAATGTATGAGCCATTCACATAGTCACGATCATCATGGACACAATCACGGACATCAGCATGCACATGGACACGGAGGAAAAAATAACGCTAAAGGACTTACAATCGCATTAATCATCACAAGCAGTATTATGGTATTGGAATTCTTCGGCGGACTGATTACGAACAGCCTAGCCCTTCTCTCTGATTCCGGACACATGCTCAGTGATGTCGCAGCTCTTGCGCTTAGCCTGATAGCAATGTGGTTTGCCACCCGGTCGGCTTCACCTAGTAAAACTTACGGTTTTTTCCGGTTTGAGATTTTAGCCGCCCTCTTCAATGGCATCTCTCTCTTTGTCATCGCCGGATTTATTTGCTGGGAAGCCTACGGGCGCTTCATGGAGCCCCCAACTGTCGCCAGCGGCTCCATGATGCTGATCGCTATTATTGGACTGCTTGCCAATCTGCTGAGTGCATGGTCCTTAATGCGGAAGAGTGACATTAAGAACAATATTAACGTCCGCAGCGCATACCTTCATGTTATCGGAGATGCCCTTGGTTCTGTTGGCGCCATTGTGGCTGGCCTTCTGATGTGGCTGTTCGATTGGTATATTGCAGATCCGATCGTAAGTGTTTTTGTCGCCCTGCTCATCTTGAGAGGGGCATGGAATGTGATCAAAACAACCATTCACGTTCTTATGGAAGGCACCCCTGCTTCGGTTGATCAAGAACAGGTTATTCAGACTCTTATGGAAATTGACGGCGTGATAGATGTGCACGACCTGCACATCTGGACCATTACTTCCGGACTTGATTCCCTAAGCTGCCACCTCACCATTACGGACCACGCTAACAGCCAGCAGGTCCTTCAGGAGGCTATCATACAGATTGAAGAACGATTCAAAATTCAGCACACCACCATTCAGGTTGAGCAATCTCATATTTTACACCCTGAATTCAAAGTGTGAATCCTGAATCCAATGGCTAGAATGCAACAAACGCCGGCGTGCATACGCCGGCGTTTGTTAATTCCGTTAGATGGATACGTTGTCGTTATTTTTCATTTTCAATGGAAAATATATCGTCACCGCGGTTCCCTGCCCTACAACACTGGATATAGACATTCGGCCTTTATGTGTATCCAATATCTTTTGGACAATCATCATACCAAGACCATTTCCCTCTGGCTTCGTTGTATGGAACGGCTCTCCAATCCGATCCAGCACATCTCCCGTCATACCTGATCCATTGTCGGTGAAGGAGATAACCTGACAGCTGTCTTTTACATCCAACAAGATGTCAATGTTCCCACCAAAGGGAAGTGCCTCCATAGAGTTTTTCAAAATATTCAGAAATACCTGCTTAATTTGGTTCCGATCGCAAGTGATCTCCTGGCTGTGAAGACATTCCGTCCGGATCTCTACATGGTTCAGCGCCGCCTGGATTCCGAATACGTGCAACACTTCTTTTAAAATCGTCTCGCACTGCTCCTGTTTGAACTGGACCGCTTGAGGCTTGCCCAGAATTAAAAACTCACTGACAATCAGGTTCATCCGCTCGAGCTCAGACATGATCAGATTATAATGACGCAGTTTAGCGTCTTGACTGGATAGCTGCAGTATTCCCTTCACCGTAGTTAGAGGATTACGCACCTCGTGCGCAATACTTACTGCAAGTTGGCCGGCGAACACCAATTTTTCCGTATTCCGCAGCACTTCCTCGGTATTCTTCATTTCGGTAATATCACGCAGACTTCCTACCACCCCGGTCATAACGCAGTTCAGATCATACACAGGCAGTACATCGAGAATGTAATAGTGGACAACTCCATTTATTGAGATGGATAACTCCTGGCCGATGCATTGATCTTGGTTCTCTATGACCTGTTTAAAATAACAACCTATCTCATTTATTCCGAATACAGGCGCCCCTAGATAAGTTCTTTTGTTCGCAGCGTTAAGGTTTAATATTTTCATACTGTTTTCGTTCATTTGAACGACATTACCTGCCGGATCTGTAACTAACACCCCGTAATAGTTCGTCTCCAACAGCAGTTGGTTCAAAATATGAAGCTGGCTGTTCTGCTTGCGCAGCGTCAGCTCCCGCTCTACAGAATCTGCAATCGTACTCAGCAGTGACATTAAATGGGGGTGGGCAAAATCAACATCCGTCATCAAAGAGATCGTTCCTGCAATCGAATCTCCTCCTTCGAAGTAAAAGGGAGCCGAATAGCAAGCGATACGGTGCAGAGCACCATGATAATGGTCCTTGCCAATCAACTGGAAGGGCCGCCGGCTCAGAAGACATAGATCAATAGAGTTCGTTCCGGCGTCTTCGTTATATCTTACACCTTCTGCAATACCGAGCTGGTTTACGGTTTCTAAAATAGAAGGGTTACCTGCAAATTCAAGAACGTATCCCTCATAATCTGTAATCGTAATTAATATCGGGTTGTCAGAAACAGAAGCAAGGAATTTCTCCACAAAATAGTGGATAACTTCAATACATTCCATGTAGATTTTTTGTCTATCTACTAGCTGTTTCTTAGAAAAACGACAGATAAACTTTGGAGGAACACTTGGATCTATCCCCTTATTTCTACAATGTTGTTTAGATTTCCGTATAATCTCCTCATCCGTTAGTCCATCGTATAATCTATTCATGTGACATACCCCATTTTTCATGCTGTCGTAGAAATCTCTCTCTGATATTCTACCATCCCTGCGTTTATCCTTCACCCCGCTATTTTTACGAATCATATAAGTTACTAAGGGATACATTCTTCCACCTAGGGATAAGTATCTACAAAATGTAATATTTTACTTTAAAATCAATTATTGTTGAAAAGGGCACTCATCAGTAATAACAAAACTACCAACATTCGTTAAGGAGGGAATTCATATCACAATGGGGTTATGGCTTCCAAAGTGGAGCGGAATGTATTTGCATGTTAAATGGTTTACGAAGGATCATACGTGGATCCCCCAGCCGATGTCTCAGGTTATTAACACATCTTTCCTCTTTTGGCTCGGGTTCACGGTAATCGTACTGCTCCTCTTGGCGTTCTTCCACGATACACTTGAACGTATCCCGTTCATTAGGCGTATTCATGAGTGGCTAAGTCTATTAAAAAAACAAGGACAGCTCATCCTCCGTATTGGCCTCAGTTTAGGGCTTTTGCTACAGCTCAGCACGGGGACATACATATCACCTGAATTCGCTCCAGAAGGCGCCTGGGTGGACATCGTGCTAATCGTAGCCATTGCGGGATTAATTCACCGGAAAACTTTATTTATTAGCAGTACCGCTATACTCTTGTTGTATATTCACGCTACTTTGGTATACGGCATCTTTCATACCCTCGACTATCTGTTTTATCCAGGAATCGTGTATTACCTGTATGTGTGCACAACACGTTGGAGAGCGACAGCAGCCCCTGTCCTGTATGTATCCACAGGCTTGTCTCTCGCCTGGCTTGCCATGGAGAAGATGACCATCGCCAAGCTTGCGCAATCACTCATGCATGATTATGGTATTCCCACATTGGGATTTAGCGTCGATGACTTCGTTCTAATCAGCGCCTTCATCGAAATGGGACTCGCCTGGTCATTTATTGTTGGCTTCATGAACAGATTCACCTCAATTCTGCTGACGGGTGTATTTCTAATGACCACCATGGTGTTCGGTATAAAGGAAATCATCGGACACACCATTATCCACACACTGCTTATCATGTTTCTCATTGAAGGGAGCGGCGATTATAAAACACCATTTCAGTTTCACCGTTCCTCTATACTACGCGGCCTATTTGTAGCTGTGAACTTTTGTATATTCCTGTTCGGATTGATGGCCTTGTACATCTGGATGGGGCAAATGGGTGGCCATCATCACTAAATTTCGATCAGCATTTAATGAATGCGCTTCCCTGATTTATCATCTATGAAAAGGGCTATCCACAATGTCTACACCAGCAGAAGATTGGGACAGCCCCATCCTAGTCTTCTGAGCGAGCCTTATCTTAACCTCGCGGATGCCATCGTGTGGAACAGCAATGAAACTCCTCTGAAAAAATCCATTCACCGGGTTCAAACAATCATATCGCATAGTGTCAACGAAGAATAAATATGGCTGTTGCTCAACCTTCACGCTAGACGGCAAGGGGCTGCCTGGACAAAATCTTATCAGACTTTGCCTCGGCAGCCCCTTTTACGTTGTAACTCTTATTGATTGAGTAGAAATTCCTCGCCTGCAATACCTGGCGAAGTCATATGGTACGGATCCAAAATCACACGGATCTGTTCTTCGGTCAGAAGACCTTTCTCTAAAATAATCTCTTTCACATTCTGTCCTGTCTGCTGCGCTTCTTTCACGAGACGGGAAGCGACATCATACCCCAGATGCGGATTCAAAGCGGTAATAATACCGAAGCTTGTGTCTACATAATGCTTGCATCTGTCGATGTTAGCCTGCAGATCCGCAATGAGGTTTTTGTTGAACACATCCATGCCGTTCTTCAGAATCTTGATGGATTGCATCAAATTGTTCGCCGCGACCGGCATCATGACGTTAAGCTCGAACTGTCCCGCTTCACAAGCCAGACAGATCGTATGATCATTGCCCATGACCTGGAAGGAAATCTGATTCATCACTTCCGCCATTACCGGATTGACTTTGCCCGGCATAATGGACGATCCCGGTTGTCTAGCCGGTACCAATAGCTCATTAAAGCCAGCCTTCGGCCCGGATGCCATCATACGAATGTCATTGCACATCTTGGATATATTGACAGCACAAACCTTCAGAGCTGCCGACAGCTCCAGATAAGCATCCGTATTTTGCGTGGCGTCAACCAGATCCTCAGCCTGCTCCAGAGCTATTTGGGTCTGCTCCTGCAGCAAACTAACAACACTCTCCATATATTCTACAGGTGCGTTGAGGCCCGTCCCTACAGCCGTCGCGCCCATGTTTATTTTTAACAGACCTTGTGCAGCTCGCTCAATACGTCCGATGTCTCTGCTCAGCACTTTACCATATGCACTGAATTCCTGACCCAAGCGAATCGGCACAGCATCCTGAAGGTGGGTTCGGCCCATTTTGATGACATGGTCAAACTCCTTCGCTTTCTCGTTAATACCGTTCACCAGCGCGCGGAACACAGTCAACAGATCCTGTGTCAAACGGTAGGCTGCGATGCGAATGGCGGTTGGAATGGCATCATTGGTCGATTGGGACATATTTACGTGATTGTTAGGATTACAGTAGAAATAGTCCGCTTTTCCCTTACCCATTAACTCCAGCGCCCGGTTGGCCAGTACCTCGTTCATATTCATATTAATGGAGGTACCTGCTCCACCCTGAATGGAATCGACGATAAACTCTGAACGAAACTGTCCTTCGATAACCTCGTGAGCTGCTTCTACAATGGCATTGCCGATACCTTTCGGAAGCAGACCCAGTTGCATATTTGCAAGCGCCGCAGCTTTTTTCACCTCAGCCAGTGCAGAGATCAATTCTCCATGAATAGGAACCCCACTGATCGGAAAGTTCTCCACTGCTCTGACCGTGTTAATTCCGTAATAAGCCTGCGCGGGCAGCTGTCTCTCACCGAGGAAATCTTTTTCAACCCGATAATTCACGTCCATGATCTTCATCACCATTACCTTTCGAATTCCAGCATGTCATGTCTGGTACTGTAAACATTCGGTTTCGTCGATAATATTCCTTTAATTTTTACAAATATTTTGTAGAGTAATCTTTGGTTTGTTCAGACAGTCATTTTGAACTAATTAAAACATATCCTTCCTCGAACGGAAATAGACGCTTTAGCTTCAATTTCTCCATCATTTCTCTGATTTCCGATTTCATCATTTGCCCACTTTTCAAGTGATTCAAATCACCCAGCTTAACCCCTTTGCTCCCTATACTTAACCGTATAGAATAGCTTTTAACCTTTGGCGGTCACCACATCGCACTCTATAAAACTGCTAGAAACGGGAGGTTTTAATTCATGAGTCAAATTACGCTAAACACACTTGTTGCCGATATTGTTACCGATATTCCGAGGTCTGCCGATCTGTTCCGGAAGCTACGGATTGATTTTTGCTGTGGCGGGAAAATCGCGCTAGAACAAGCAGCTCTTAATCGTAACCTGGACCCGCTGCAAGTCCTTTCTGAAATATTAGATATAGACAAGAAACAAAAAGAGTATGCGGAACAATACATGGCTGCCGAGCGGAGTGAAAAAGAACTGATCACCCACATTCAGCAAAAGCACCACGCTTTTCTTAGAGATGAGCTCCCCCAGCTAACCCCATACGTTACAAAGCTTGCCCGTGTGCATGGGGAGAAGAACCCTCATCTCTTACGTGTACAGGAAATCTACTCTAGTCTGAAGCAAGAACTTCTGGAACATACCGAGGATGAGGATCAGGTTGTATTTCCACGGATCATCGATTTCATGAATGAACCAACGGCCATAGCCTCTGAGGCACTCAAACCTCATGTTCTGGAGCTTGAGAACGAGCATGAAGCCGCAGGCGATCTGCTCAAGGAGCTTCGTGAAATCACGAATGACTTCGAACCGCCTGCCGATGCCTGTGGTACGTATCGTCTCGTATATTCGCGTCTGGCGGCACTCGAGAAGGACACCTTTGAGCATATCCATCTGGAGAATAATGTATTATTCGAAAAGGTCCGCGCAGCCATGTAAGTAAGAAAGTGTAGTATTTAACGTCATTATTTTCAAAGTACTCACCTGTTCTTATCTCTTCATAAAACTGACAAAAAACCGTTCCGGATAGACCCTAGGTCTAAACGAAACGGTTTTTTGCATGCCGACTATATCGCTGATGTATCTACAAACAGCGTATCCACAAAACTTCTGCAATACTCCTCGGCAACCTGCTCCGCACTGTATCCCTTATCGCGCAAATACAAAATAATATCAGCCCGTGGAAGTGAGGACAATAATATGGATGTAAATTCCGGATCCATCGGCCTCAGTTCTCCTTGCTCACCCGCATACTCCAGAAGGCTTTTTACCTGTAATCGTAAATAGGTGAACGGCGGGTTTTCACACAGCTCGTTCTTGGTGTCCTCCAGTCGGCCGGTAGATAGTATAATCCGAAGCCATTCCAGATCTTCATTGAAGTGAAGAATCAATCTAGTCATAATAGTGCGAATCCGGACGGCAACCGGTTCGTCACCACTGCCCCGAAGGTAGTCATCCAATTCTTGCATAAATCGATCGATCTTCGCTTCCATCAGGTAGAAGCAAATTTTGCTCTTGCTCGGATAACGGCGATACAAGGTGCCTTGACCTATACCAGCTGTTTTCGCCACCTGATGCATGGAAACGTCCTCGACTCCGTATTTATTAAATAAAGCTTGAGCCGTATCCAGAATCTTTTGACCTAATTCGTCATTCTCTTTTCTACTCGCCAATGCATGCATTCCTCTCTAATGAATACACGGGGAACCTTTATGCGGCTGACTTTTCTTCTGCGGACGGTGAATACGTACGTTTAACAAAGAAGCCCAGCACCAAGGCAACAACTGCAAGAACGAGCCCGGTTATGAATGCACTATGAAGACCTGCAACCATAATCTCCACCGGATTCTGATCCCCGGTCGTTATAGCGTAATTTTTGGATCCCGCTGTCATGATACTAATAAAGAGTGCCATACCAATGGCCCCTGCGACCTGCTGCAAGGTACTCATAATCGCTGTACCATGCGGGTACAACAATCGCGGCAGCTGATTCAAGGCCGTCGTCTGGGCCGGCATCATGACCATGGAAATTCCTATCATCATCATAACATGGAGGAAGGTTACATAACCACCCGTCCATGAAGCATCAATGCGGGAGAATAAGAAGATGGCGATACATAAAAGAGCCAGACCAGGTATAATCAGAAATCTCGGTCCGAACTTATCAAACAGCTTGCCTGTAATCGGAGCCATCAGACCATTGATAATCCCCCCCGGCATCATGACAAGCCCTGCGGCTAACGCGGTCAGGCCTAGCGCATTTTGAAGAAACAATGGCAGCATGATCATGGTCGAGAACATACTCATCATCAATACAAGCATCAGCACGGTGACCAGTGAAAACATCGGATATTTAAACGTACGCATATCCAGCATAGGTTCCTTCGATTTCAATTGACGCACTACAAAGAGTAGCAAGCCGATCGCCCCGGCTGTAATGCACCATACAACCTTCGGATCAGACCAGGAGCCCTCTCCTGCACTGCTGAATCCGTACACGATTCCACCAAACCCAATCGTCGAAAAAATGATGGAGATGAAATCGACCTTCGGTTTTGTAAGCTCCGTAACGTTCTTTAGATAAATGCTTCCGAACAAAATTGAGAAAACCGCAAGCGGAATGATCAGGAAAAACAACCAGCGCCAATTGAGCGCATCAACAATCAATCCGGACAATGTAGGTCCGATCGCAGGGGCTGTCATAATAACCAATCCGATCATCCCCATAGCCGCTCCTCGGTTCTCAGGCGGATAAATACTAAGTATCGTATTCATCAGAACGGGCATCAACAATCCTGTTCCGAAAGCCTGCAGGATCCGGCCACACAGCAGCACCTCAAATGCCGGTGAAAAACCACAAACAATTGTACCAATCAAAAATAGCGTCATAGCGCCTATGAACATCTGCCTTGTTGAAAACCACAACTGGAGCAATGCTGTCACCGGTACCAGAATCCCGACAACCAGCATGTAGGATGTTGACAGCCATTGAACCGTCGACTCCCCGATACCGAACTGCTCCATCAAGCTCGGGAAAGCAATATTCAGCAGTGTCTCGTTTAAGATAGAAACGAATGCGCCAATAATCAGTGCAGCTACAATCGGCCCTCTCTTTATCTTGCTTAGATCAATTTTGGCCGAACTTGGCCCCACTCCCATATCCAAGACCTTATCCTCCCTTGTTTCTGTATGCGGACAATTGTCCGGTAGTGCGTTTTTTATTTTAGCGGACAATTGTCCGGTAGTCAACCCAAAATTTACCTAAATTTCAAATGCCAATGCGTTTAAAAATTGCATCTAAAAAAAAGATCCGCCAGCTTCATAGTCTGGTCAGATCCTTCGCATTCTATATCTTCTTATATCAGATTCAATCTAACTTGATAGGTATTCGGTCAATAGAGTTGCATATAACGATGAGCAGTTCAGGATATTGCGCAAGAAATTCCAGTACGGCTTCATCGTCAGGCGTCATTCCCTCCATATGATGAAGTTATTTAAATGTCGAATTCGCCATAGCGGCTATGATGTGCTTCTGCATGACCGTAAATACAAACACAATCGGTATAATCGCCATCACACTAGATGCCATAATGACATTGAAGAACATGGCTTCATTCCCCGCGATGGAATCCCGCAGCATGGCGATACCTACTGTCAGTACACGCATATTGTTGTCATTCGTCATGATCAAGGGCCAGAAATACGAGTTCCAGGATGAGATGAAGATCAGAACACCCATCGTTACAATTGTAGGCCTTGCCATCGGGAACAACAGCTTGTACAGAATAGAGAACCGTCCGGCTCCATCTACACGCGCCGCTTCTAACACGTCGTTGTTGATCGTTTTAAAGGCCTGCCTCAGCAGGAAAATCGCATAGGCGGAAGCACCATGTGGCACAATGAGTGCCCAAAAGGTGTTCAGCCAATCGAGCTTGGACATCATGACATACACTGGAACGAAAATAACCTGCTCTGGTACAATCAGCGCTGCTAGAACCAGGAAAAACAGAGCATCCCGTCCCCAGAACCTTCCCTTGGCAAAAGCATATGCCGCCATCAATGCCACATTAAGCTGAAGAATAATAGTCCCCACTGCCATAATCAGCGTATTACTGAAGAATCGCGCGTAAGGGATGACCCGGAAAGCTTCCACAAAGTTCTCCCAGGCAAAGGTCTCCGGCCAAAATGTAGGAACAGCCATCCGCATCTCAGACTGTGTCTTGAGCGCGCTGATCAGAAGCCAATACACCGGAAAGAACATAACCAGTGTTACAAGAACCGCTGCAATAATCCGAAGCAGCAGTAGTAGCTTGCGGTTCTTCGCCGATCCAGCCATATAATTATCCTTCATAGTGCACCTTCTTCCTGCTGACCAACCATTGAACCAATGTTAACAGCAATATAATGACGAATAGAATCATGACAAGCGCAGACGCTCTACCTGTTTTAAACTCCGAGAAGGCCATCGTATAAATCCAATACACGATTGCGTTCGTCGCCTTTAGTGGACCGCCGTTAGTCATCACATCAATCGACTGGAACACCTGCATTGACGATATAAAACTTGTGATGACAAGGAACAGAGTCATTGGGGATAAGAGCGGCAGCGTGATATTGCGGAACTGCCTGAACTTGCTCGCTCCGTCAATAGATGCTGCTTCGTAGTACTCTGCCGGAATCCCGCGCATGCCTGCAATAAAGAGAATCATCGCGAAGCCTACGCCTTTCCAGACCGAAACCGCGACTAGCGCCGGCAGTGCGGTAGAAGGATTGGTCAGCCAGTCGACTGGATCCATTCCGAACCAAGATACAATTCCGTTTAGAAGTCCATATTGTCCGTTGTAAATCCATGTAAATACCATGGCCGCCACAACCATCGAGATATAATACGGCATAAAGATCACACCCCGCATAAAGCCGAATAGACGCGAGGATGAAACATTGAGCAGCAGCGCTAGCAGCAACCCTATGACAAGCGTGAATATAACATCCATCAAGGTGTACAATAACGTGACTTGTAAGGACTGGTAAAAGTCCTCATTGGCCAACAGGCGGGTATAGTTATCAACACCCACAAACTTTTTTTCCGGACGCGTCATGTTCCAGTTCGTGAAGCTTATATAAATGGAATAGGCAAGTGGATAATACAAGAACACGCCCATGAACAGCAGTGCGGGGACAGCAAATGAAAAGTCCTTCCATTTCTCGATCAGCGTGTGAGACATCCGTGTAGAGACCGAAGCGGTCGCCCGATTGGACGCCGCCTTTGTCACTTGTTTATTGGTCTCCATAGGCATCACTCATAGTCAGCCAGAATATCGTTGATCTTCTTGGCTGCATCCTTCATAAGTGGTGTCGGGTCTTTTTGGTTCAGCACCATTTCCCCTACAACTTCTTTATAAACCTCACTGAATTCAGGATAAGCCGGGTGCTGCAAGCGCGGTGTCACTTCATCGAAATGCTCGTATACCGCTCTGTACTGTGGCCATCTTTCAAAATATTGGTTGCCTTCCTCAGACTCAATGGCCGATTTTCTTGTCGGAAGGTATCCAACGGATTCAGCCCACTTGATATTATGGTCAGCCGAAGTCATGAACTCAATGAATTTCCACGCTGCTTCTTTCTCCAGATCCTTGGCTCCATCCATCATAACGATACCTGCGCCGCCAATGTTGGAGGTACGGACTTTATCCCCAGGAAGGAAGGATACACCCACTTCAAAATCTGCATTTTCACGGTACATTTTAAGCATAGCGGAAGTATGCTGCACCATGGCAATCTCCCCATTCAGGAACATTTGACGCATGTTGTCAGAGGCACCTTTACCGTAGCCCATATGCATGCTGCCGTCATTTTGCCATTTGTAGAAGTTCTGAATGTAACGAAGTGACTCTTCATTCTCAACAGCCGAGGCACTCCGGTCTTCAGTCAAAATTTGCCCACCACCGTTAATGTTCCAAGGATCATAGTACCAAGAATCCCAGCCTGGAACGGAGAAAGCATAACGCGTCGTTTTGCCGCCTTCTTTCTTCGCTACTTTTGCATTGAAGTCCTCAATCTCATCCCACTTCTGCGGCGGCTCTACGCCCAACTCGTCCAGTATCGTTTTGTTGTAAACAAACACGCTGGTACTTACAATCAGAGGGAATCCATACTGCTTACCGTTATATGCATAAGCGTTCAGCATCCCTTGGGAGAAATCGTCCGTCTTCACTTCATCACGCTTGATCCATGGACCCAGGTCTGCAAATACACCGCTGTCCGCAAAGTTCGCGAGAGATGATACCTCAACATTGGTTACAGCTGGTACATCATTCGCAGCTACTGCAGCCGACAGCTTCTTGTGAAGATCACCATAACCGCCCTGAAATACCGGCTCAACTGTGATATGAGGGTATTTCTTCTGGAACTCCCCAATCATATAGTCCAAGCCTTCAAGCTGGCCATCTGCATGTGAATGCCAATATTGGATTTTGATTGGAGTTGTGTCATTCTTCATATCCATCGAAGCAGCTTCCACATCATCAATGGAAACCTCCCCTCCGGCACTCTCACTTCCACCGCCGCCTCCGCATGCAGTGGAAATGACCATAAATATAGTCAGTAACGTCAACAACCATGTTTTCTTTTTCATAGAATTTCTCTGTCCCCTTTCGGATCATGTCCTCAATAATTCGCAATAAAATGACTTCTTAAGCTATCTTCCTAGTGGCATTCTATCTTGTGATAGCAGGAATACTTTCTCAAAAACTATCTTCCTCCCCCTTTAAAAACGCACAAAAAATAGAGACATAAATGAGCGTAACCTAAGAGCCACTACCTCCTAAAAGGCTAGAGTAGCTGCTACCGGGTTATCTCATCGTCTCCACCCCTAGCAAAATATGAAATTATATCCTTATGATAAAGCGACATGATCAAGCAGGTATTAGCGGTATGTAAAATTTATGTAAACGAGAGGGGGAAGATATATGCATTGACCTCTTATCAAACAGCTAGTTCAGCAGTATCTTTTGTCGCATTAATACAAGATAACCAACTAGGCACAACAGATCCGCAGATGGAAAAAGTGTTATCGATAATAAAATAAATAAGCCTGCACCCATTACTATCCCGGGGCAGGCCTTTTGCTCTACTTGTTGTTACATCGTATTTTTTCAAAGAATAATCTACTCTCAGCTTCTTTTTACAGATTGGGAGACAATAAATGCCTGTATTTCCTCTTTGGTGGGGATAGAGGTTTGCGCTCCCGGCCTCGTAACCGACAGGGCTGCCGCCGCAGTAGCGAAGGCCAGCGCTTCTGTCGTCCCCAAGCCGTCCGCACAAGCGGCGGCGTACGCACCGATAAACGTATCGCCCGCTGCCGTTGTATCCACAGGCTTCACACGGAATGCCGGAACGACTGCTCGGTCTCCATGTACATTCATATAGAAACAGCCCTGCTCGCCGAGCGTAATAATGACATTCGATGTCCCTCGGCCAATAATATGCTCAGCTGCAGCCTCAGCGGAGATAACATCATCGACCTTTACACCCGTGATGACGTTCGCCTCAGTCTCGTTCATAATGAGCGTATCCAGCTGGGGAAACAGCTCCTGAGGTATATCTCTGGCAGGTGCGGGATTTAACCAGACTCGAACGCCAGCGGAACCCGCCGTGCTTATGACATGCTGTGTCGTCTGCCACGGGATTTCGTTCTGGAGTAGCACGGCGTATACTCCGTCCCATTGAACCTCCGCGTCAACATCGTCCCCTGTCAGCTTGCCATTCGCGCCCTCCGACAAGACAATGTTGTTCTCGCCTTCTTCATTAACGGTGATGATTGCGAAGCCCGAAGTGCCTTCTTTGCTTAAAATGGATTTAACTCCGACTTGCCGGTCCTCCAAGCTTGCAACCAAGGTATCCCCAAAAGGATCCAAGCCGACCGCCCCTACCATGGCACAATCTGCCCCGGCCCGCGCCGTAGCAACCGCCTGGTTGGCCCCCTTCCCTCCCGGAAAGAACATCGTACCGCTGCTGTGAATAGTCTCGCCCGGCAGCGGAAATTGACTTACGCTGCTAACAACGTCCATATTAATACTTCCTATAACCAAAAGCTTTTGCAACGTTCTCCGCTCCTTTCTCCTTCACGGCTTCATTTCGGCATGAACCCGAACATCGCTAATCTCGTTCTCCCCTTGTTCAAGACAGCCGAAGCCAAACATACCGTGAGCGAAGGAAGCGTCCGTGCATTCCAGCACATTGTCGCCATTAATATACAGCATGAACCTATCTTTCTCCGCGACCAGCTTGAACCGGTACTGCTTGCCATGCTCCCAGTCGTAGCGGACGCTGATCAACCGCTCATGTCCGAAATCCTGCCGGATGAACGAAACCTTGCCCGGACCATCGAAGCCTGCCAAATAGTGACGCATGATACCATTTGCTCTTGTGATCAGGCAATGGCTTACGCCGGAAATGGGCTTTATCGTCGCTTCTACAACCATATCGTCAGCATAATAATTGCCAGAGTAAGAGGAGCAATCGCCATCCGCCGTACAATGCAGCGTGCCTCCGGCAAGCTCCCACTTGCCCCTGTGATGGGAGAACGGCGTGATCGAAGCAAACTCCTTCACCTGCTTAGCAAAATCGATCGTGTAGTCCGCCGTACCAGTGATGCAGAATTGCCCGATGAACAGGCTGCCTAAGGCGCGGTCCAGGAGCGGCGAACGGCTCTCCAAAATCCAGCCGATTTCGTCGATCATAGCACCTTCCGTATCCGGAAGGTCGAAGGTGACGTCATTCCATTGACCGCTCACCGGTGTAACGGTCACCAGCCGTACCTCCTCCCGAGTATGCGTATTCCGCACATACGGCGTCAACGTAATCGGCTCGCCTTCCCACTGATCTACATAGATTTTGGCGGATACCGTCTGGCCGCTATATGCCAACGGCGCAAAAGTGGGCTTGTATTTTTCATCATTGAATTCTTCACGGCGATAAAAAGGCTTGTAGTATATTTTGCTGCTGTCGCCCTCAACCAGTCTGTCAAAAACAACTTCAAGTGAGCCTCTTCCATCAAACGCGTGTTTAACCGAATGGCGTACAACCGGTGTCTTAAAAGAATTACTTGTCCTAAAGCCATGTGTTGAGCCCGGCAGGTCAAAGTCAAAGTAAATCTCCCCTGGTTTCACCCGCTGAATCAACTCTGCCGGTGCCTTCTCGCCATTTAACCGGTAGCCTAGCAGTACCAGCTCACGAGCGAAGGTTGGAAAGTCAACGAGATTCAAGTAACCGGACACGCTGGACGCAACGATAAAATCGTTAATTGGCTTGCGGTAATGCTCCGGAATACCGTCCAGACCGCCGAACACACCGAGGATAGTTCCGACGTTGCCCGCATTGCAATCCGTATCCCAGCCGCACATCGATGCGATCTCCACGGTTCGCGCGAATTCTCCCTCACCGTACAGCAAGGCCAGCACACACACGCCAGCATTCGGAATAATGTGACAGACGCCTGTATATTTATCGTAGCCCCAATGGTCCTCCAAGTATTGACGGCAAGCGCGGAAGTCGGATGGATTCTCGCGGTGGAAGTTGATAACGGCATGCACGACGCGTGCATAAGTAGAGTCTTCAGGAATCATACGAAGCCCCGCAGCCATAATCTCGTCAATGGAGGACGCATCGAAAGCCTTCGCAATGCAGGCTGCCATGAAGCGGGCGCCATACAAGCCGTTGCCGTCATGCGAGACACTGGCTGCTTTCTCGGCGTAGTCAGCCGCCTTCTCTATTTGACCCGGGAACAAGAGTCCCCAGGAATCAATGAAGATCTGACCTCCGATCTGTTCCGCCATCTCAGTACCGTTCACTTCAATGGAACCGGAGCGTGGAGCTGAAATTCCTTTTCGCAGATTGACATAAGCCCGATGTTCCGTGCTTATATCCTCGCCGCCCCACCAGAACATGCCGATGCCTTCACGCACATAATTGAGCCATGATCTGCCTACATCCTCCGGCTCAAGCTCACGATCCACCGCATCGTCGTATAGCGCACGGATAAAAAATACTGGCCCGTTCGCATCATCATCGGCGGCAAAGATATTGTATGATTTCACATAATCGCGAATGTCGCCATACACATCCCGAATACGTTCATAGGTCCAGGCAACAGGCTCGATAGGTGCGCCGAGCCGTATGCCAATGTTCATCCCGATAAATCCTGCATATACCGTCTCTACATAATTTTTAGGTATCATTTGCTCTCCCTCCTAGCCTCACTAGATGATTTACAGATTATTAGCCCCTGCATCACTACGAATGCGGATTATTATTGTTCGATCTATATTAGTCGAAAATATTCTTCCTTGCTTCATGGGCGGTAATATCGTCTTTAATGATCTCAGCTGCAACCTCGCTGAACCGGTCGGCAACCGCGTACAAATCGAGACGGTTCACCTTGTTCAGCTGCTCGATATCCTCCTTGCGAATGGCCTCTGAGCCATACATCGCCCCGAGAATCACGCCGGCCATAACCCCGATGGAGTCTGTGTCGCGTCCGGAGTTTACACCGTCCAGGATTGTACGGTAATACTCTCCTTCGTTCAGGACCATAAAGGCGAGTGCCATCGGCAGCTCTTCAATCGACCATAGGCGGCTTGGTGTGTAATGATTGCTTGGAATGCCGACCTTGTCGATATGACGGCTAACATCATCACCCATCGGAGAATATTTCATCATAATCGACTGAAATACATCGATTACTTTATCCATATCATCCCGTTCCTGCCGTAGTTTGCGAGCCGCCTCCGTCAGCTCCTGAATGGCTGCTTTTGTCCCGTCTTTTGCAAGGCTAATCGCGATATCGACAATATCCTCCACCATCACACCAGGTTCAAAAGCTTTGGCAACGCAAGCTGCCAGAACCCCCGCTGCCTCCAGCCCATAGCTGCTCTGATGACCCATCGCGAACAGAATCGCTTCGTCATAAGCAGCCTTGGGATGGCCTGCATTAACAATCCCAATCGGGGCGATGTACATCGCCGCCCCGCAGTTTACCATATTGCCGACGCCGCCTTCTCTCGGGTCGCAGTTCGCAAGCACATGGCGCATGAAGATATATTTTTCAGGGTAGAACAAACGGTCAATAATGAACGTCTCCTGATTCAGTTCGGGTACGAACGTCTTGCGAAAGGCGATCTCTTTCACGAATTCATTGCCCATATCATAAGCGTCCAGATGTCTACCCTCAGTGAGATACACATTCATAAGTGCAATGGTCATGAGTGTATCGTCCGTAACAATGCCGTCGCCTCTTACCCGGCCGAGCCTCGCGTCTGGATGTAAATCCATCTTGTGCCATCTTGTCATCAGAGACTCCACGCGGCCATATTTTGATTTAATCTCCCCGTACGTCAGCTTCTCAATCGGTGCTCCCATTGCATCTCCGAGCGCGGTAGAGATCACCACGCCCCTTACCCGGTCACGAAACGAAGTCATAGTTTATTAAGCTCCTTACTTGATGTTTTCGTTAGCATACTTCGTAATTTCTGCTCCGCCAGCCGCATTCCATGCCTCTACAAATTGATCGAACTGGGACAGATCTTTCTTGCCTGTAATAAAGTCCGTTGAATATTCCTTATACAGATTGTTCATCGCATCCCAGTTAGCTGTGAACTGCTCGGGAATGATGAAGTTATTGTCTTCCGTGTAGAAATCGGACGCCAACTTCAGCGATTCTGTTCCCGGCTCTCCCAGCAGCGGCGTTTTAAGCGGGGTCTCCGCCTTCATCTCCGTCGGCTCCCAGAAACGTGCATACCATTCGCTGTAATATTTCTCGTTCAGTTCAATCTTGCCGTCGGCAACGGTATAATGTTCATTCTCGAAACCGAGTCGATCCAGCATTTGCCCCTTCGGACTTGCCAGATAATCAAAGACCTTGAAAGCAACATCTTTATGCGGTGACTGTGAAGAAATAGCAAGACCTCTTGATTCCTTCGTAACGTCAGTTGCACCTAATCCTTGCGCTTCACCTTTGGCTGGCGGCAGCACGATCAGATTGGCATCATCCCCACCTAGTTCCTGCATTCTACCATCGTACAGATCAATGATTTTACCAGCTGTACCCGTAATAACAGCTGCATCACCTTTATAGAAGGCATCTTCCTTCGTATCCCACTGCTTTGTAATAAACTGCGGGTCAAGCAATCCTTCTTTATACAGTTTGTTATAGAAGGTCAGCTTTTCTTTCTCTTTTTGAGATACTTTAGAATATTCATAAGTTCCGTCATCCTTCTTCAGCCAAGTCGTATCGAGACCGAAGGCGGTATTAAAAATAAAGTTGATTTCCGTAATATCTCCCGCTGCCGTCAGGGCATAACTCGGCTTGCCATTACCTGGCTTCTTCTCCACCAATTCCTTGAAGAAAGCGTAATAGTTGTCTACAGTCGGGTTATCCATTAGCGCTTTGGAGCTTTCCATCGTATTAAACCAATCGGCACGGACGACCGGAGTTTTCGGAGCAAGCGGCTTAATCCACAGCAGGTACGGATAGCTTTCCATCCGCGTTTTGTTGTGCGGCTCAATGATGTCTTTGATATAAGCCGATTTCTCGATATACGGAGTCAAATCCTCCAGCAGCCCTTGATCGGAGATTTGTTGGTCACCGCCCTGGAAGTAAATAATATCTGGGATGGTACCCCCAAGCAGAAGGAGGTTCAAGTTCTCTGCATAACTACCTTGTGCCAAATCTACAAGCTCGAACTTAACGTTTAATCCTTCGTCTTCCGCGAGTGATTTCTCCAGATTTTCAAAGAATTTAACAGAGACAGGGTTCGCCGTTCCTTCATCCTTGTACACGATCTTCAATGTAACCGGATCACTGTTTACCTCAGGCTGGGTGGTCCCAGTCCCAGGCTCGGGCTGACTCGCACCTGGCGAACTGGAGTTCGAGTTCGATGTACATGCGGACATGACCATAGCCAGCATGGCAACGATTAATAACAGGCTTACCTTTTTCATGTTCATTTTTCTCCCCTTTTTTTGAATTTGAACATTATAGCTGCCACTAAGCTGCCCTTCCCCGTTTAATCCTTGACCCCTCCTTCCAGTTCACCTTTAGCGTAGTATTTCAAAATGAAAGGATATAGGAATAGCAGCGGCACAATCGCAATCATAATCGTACCTGCCTGCAGGGAAGCAAAATCAAAGTTAATCGCGCTGTCAAACATATTCTGGGTACCAATCAATGAGGTATTGTCCTTACGAACAACAAACTGTCTCAAAACAACCTGCAGCGGCCATTTGCTCGGGTCTGAAATGTAGAGGGTTGCTCTGAAGTATTCATTCCAGTGATACACCCCATAGAATAATCCCAGTGTCGCCAGCCCTGGCTTGGACAGCGGCAGGATGATCTTGCTGTATAAACGGAAATGCCCTGCACCGTCCATACGGGAGGCCTCCAGGATTTCCTCCGGAATATCCTGAATGAACCGCATCAGAATAAAGAGATAGTATACATTGATGGCTTTATACAGTATCAGTGAAGTAAGCGTGTTCATAAGTCCGAGATCCTTGACCAGCAAGTACTCGGGAATCATTCCTGGCTCGAACACCATAATGACGATGAGAAAAAGCAACACTACTTTTTTACCGATGAATTCGGTTCTGGCCAGCACGTACGCTGCCATGGAGGTCAGAAACAGATTTAGAAACGTACCTGCGACGGTAATCCAGACCGAGTTCAGAATACTTCCCGTGATCAGTGGATTGGATAATAAAAGTTGATAGTTGATCGTTGAGAATCCCTTAGGAATGAGATCCAGTCCGCTCATCAGATGGACCTTGCCTGGGTCTGTCAGAGACAGTGCCAGCAGATTCAGGAGAGGAACCAGTACCATGAGTGTGAACACAAACAGCATCAGATATATGACAATTTTAGAAAACTCCAGCCGTCTCATCGTAAATTCCTCCTTTACCAGACACCCTTACCCGAGATGCGTTTCGATATAAAATGCGTACCCAGGATAAGAACGATACCGATAACGCCCTTGAACAAGCTAGCCGCGGTGGCGTAAGCAAACTGTCCGCTTCCGATACCAATTCGGTAAACATAGGTGTCCAGAATATCCACCACACTAATGATAGAATCGTTCATAAAGTTAAATACCTGATCGAAACCAGCATTCATGAAGAAGCCAAGATTCAGAATGAAGACGGTTACAACTGTGCTGTATAAATGAGGAAGCGTAATGTATCTCATCTGCTGTAGCCGGGTAGCACCGTCAATCTTGGCTGCTTCATACAATCCTGGGCTGATCTTCATAATAGCTGCTAAATAAATGATGGAATCCCAGCCTGCACTCCGCCAAATTTCTGAGAAAACGAGTACCCAGCGGATATGCTCCTTGCTAGTCATGTAATCAACCGATGGCAGTTGAAAGAAATTCGCAATCAGATTGACTCCGCCGTCGGCAGGATTCAAGAGGCTGATCCAGATCCCTGCAATAACGACCCAAGATAGAAAATGTGGCAAATAGACAACGGATTGCACATATTTGCGGTATCTGGAACTACGTACTTCATTAATCAGCAGCGATAGCATGATAGGAATCGGAAATACAAATATAATTTTCATCAAACTGATGATGATGGTATTCTCAAGTACACTTGTAAAAGCGGGTGAGCTGAAGAGTGTCTTAAAGTGTTTCCAGCCAACCCAGACATGGTCACCCAGAATACGATAATCCTGAAAAGCGAGCTTCATGCCGTACAGTGGAATAAGGTGAAAGATAAAAAAGTAGAGCAGAGGTAATGACAGCATCGCGTACAATACCCAATCCTGTCTCAAACGTCTTAGCACCTTCATAGACTACCCCTCCCCCGAATGATCGATGGACAACTTCATGAGAGGAGCATGCTGCTGGGCTCCATACACATCGCGGTCGCCGACGCTGCCGGACGAAATGTCCCGCGAGATGGTAATCTTGAAGCCGAGCGCCTGGTCGAAGAATACCAGGTGATGAATCTGCTCCTCCTTGATCTGATACAATTCACATATCGTTCGTTTGGTAATACAGCCGGATTGTTTCACTTTGTCATACTGCTCTTTGGAATCAAACAGCACGTCTAGTGTAATTTCGAAGGGGCCGGAGTTTTTACTTCGCAGCACCTTCGCCAGGTCGCCGAGTTGAGTCACAATTTGATCCTCCTTATCGATGCTCTATCCGAAAAGCATTATTTTTCATTTCCATCAGGTGATACACGGAGAATTCATAGACAGGACCGAACTCGATATCGCTTGGTGCGAATGGGAACGCCAGATTGCCAGCCGTTGATTTACGGCCCTCGTATCCGTAATGCAGGAAGGTGGAGCGGACCGTCGCACAGATACTGTTCGCAAGTTCCTGTGTCTTAGCAACCACTTCAAACATAACGCCTATTTCGTACCCATTGAACGATTCAGGCTCCTTGTTACCTAGAACACCATTCATGCCGTAGTTATAAAATTGAATCTGGTAATCCGACTCCGGAATCTCGCGGTAGTACTCCCTCGCCTGGTTTCGGACATAATCCTCGACCTCATCCAGCTTCCCGATCAGGATCGGATCCCGGATGCCTGCAACGACGAAGGTACGGTAAGCCACGCGCCGCGCCCCTTCCAGCTTGATATAATACTTCGCCGCCGGCAGAAACCGGCTGCCCGTTACACGAACCACACCTTTCTCGATTTCCTCGAAGCGGCAGTTCTCGAGATCAAGTGTGAAGCCTGGTCCGTGAAGAATATAAGGGTGCTCCTTCTCATAGAAGGTATGGGCTGCAACGCTGGTCGGGCTGCATGTTCGGTCAGGGTTGAGTGATTGAACGGTAAAAGAATCATCGCTAATCGTCCCCAGAATGCTGTCCTTGGTTGTTCCAGGTTCCGCGCAAAGCGCGCCGCATTCCAATATTTTGCCCAGATGATAGGAGAGACCGGGATCTTTGCCATGATAAATGCCGATCGCTGCAAATGGCGAAGGATCATAAGCACGGCCACAGACGATAATCTCCCCTCCTTCTTTAAGCGCTTCCACAATCGGCTCATGTCCCATCTGTGCAACGATACTGTTGGTCGTTTCAATGTGCTCGGTTGTAAGCGGAGGAATATTCGGACTCAGGGCTTGAATACGTCCTTCCTCATTCGCCTGCTTGATTTCCTCTTGAGTAAAATCCGCCCATATAACGGACACTTCCGCTTTCAATTCATGCTCTTTCAAGATTTCATCAATGATATCAAGCGTCCAGTTCACATGCGTCCGTGCTCCTGATCCCCCTGCGGAACCGATAATAATCGGGATCTTGCGGGCCAATCCGTTCGGGATAATAATGTCCAAATCCTTCTTGACCGCACGCTTGCTGACGATGGATACACCTGCGCCCAGTTTGTGCGGCCCCCCGTCCGTGGAGCCTGCATCCACCACGATTCCGTGCAGCTCATAACCCATTCCGTTCCTAAAGGACTGCTCTGGAAATCCGTATCCCAGCATGCCGCAAGGCGATAAAATTCGAATGTCTGTATTCATATGCAATCCCTCTTTGCCAAAGTATTCATTCAAACCTATTGGGTAATTGGATTACCCAATTTAACAGTAAAGGGTAGAAATTACCCTTTAGGTGTGAATGTAGTTCTTCTGTATGTTTTCCTTAACTTTGTTGAGATGGTTAAGCAAGGCAAGCTTCGCCATTACTGGATCACGCTGCTTGATCGCCTGCACGATGAGCAGATGCTCCTCATATACCTCACTCTTTCGGCCTGGAATCTCCAACGTCTTATTGAGCGTCCTCTGCAAAAGATCCATGTGCAGCTCGATCATATTGACAAGCACAACGTTATGTGTCGCCTTCGCGATGGACAAATGGAAGGCTTGATCCGGCTCTGAACGGTCTTCTCCTTCAAGATCAATCTGCCCCCACTTTTCGAAAGCGGCCTCAATTTCTGCGATGTCCTCTTCGGTTGCACGCTTTGCCGCCAGCTCCACGATCCCCGTTTCGAACAGCTCCCGCGCCTCCAGCAGCTCGATAATGGTCGCGCGTTCGATATTGTCCATAATGCGGCTTCTGTCTTCTGCCACATCAAGCGCCTTGCTGAGGTAGCGCCCTCCTCCCGGTTTGACCTCAATCAGCCCTTCACGCTCCAAGATGCGAAATGCTTCCCTCAAGGTACCCCGGCTTATGCCGAACGACTGGGCCAGCTCGCGCTCCGTGGGCAGGACGTCTCCCGGTGACAGATTTCCTTCCAAAATGAGATTCTTAATCTGCTCAATAACATCCTCGTATACCCTATGGTATTTAATTCTCTTTATGGTCATATGGCTTTCCCTTACCCCTTCAATCCTTCTATCCCTATCCTGTACAGAAATTGGGTCACCCAATTATCCGCATGTATAGCATAAACGCATCAAAAAAGGCTGTCAAGCATGAATATAGCGCTTACAATGCTGTTTTTTACAGGTGGATCCCACTTTTAGGCTACCACTGCGATGCAGAGTGCCAGGTTATATGCAATGATAATTCGTACATTTCAGCCTAATTTTATCAGCACTTTTAGCAATCTCAAGGCCGACGACATACGTGGACGTTTCAAATGCTCCTCTACATAACGGTAATCGGTCAAGATCACCTTCGCATCGCGCATCGTATAAGCGAAATCATCATCAAAGAGCAGCCGGTACTCCCACACCCTTTTCTGCCAATGCGGAATGTTCTCCAACATCCATGGGTCATCAGCACCGGGATGGAAGTACGTTTCACTGACCCCGTCCGGAAGCCTGTAAAGCTTATCCAAAATGCTCTGTTTAAAGCTTTCATAGGTTTCCCCCTCCAGCAGACCGAAGGGATGCGAGAGCAAATAATCCGGAATTGGCACACCGAACGTATCCGCTAGTGCTGATGCGAGGGCAACCGGTCGTTCAACATTGGATAGCGAGCTTAGAAGCGGATCCTCCTTATAGATGTAGCGGAAAAACCGTGATGGCAGCCCCCAGCGGGACGTCTTCCACAGCGTCTGCGGAAGCAGGCTACGCCCGGTCTCTATGCCGTACAGGCTGCCCATATGGTTATCGACATGGCTTATGTTGATTCCGGCCTTTTTCACGAGATTGTACTGAGCGTCGATCTCCTTCATTACGGCCTTCGTCTCTGCCCCCTGCTCAAACTCCTTTACCGTGCGGTACTGGTATCCGTTCTCGTCATGAAGCGATGAGTGCCCCGTCAAACTGCTCCACCGAAGCATTTCAAATTCGCATGTCATCGTCAGATGAAGTCCCACATTTCGCTGCTTCCGGCGAGTACTCCAGTCTGCCGCCTCTTCAAATCCGGGAGCAGGAGCCATAATTGTTGCCGACGATGCTTTGCCCTCCTCTAATATGTGCATAATGGCCTTATTCATGGCCGCACTCTGACCGAAATCGTCACAGTTTATAATCAGTCTTTTTTCCATAGTTGATGCCACCTCCCGCCTGGTCTTTGAATTCGATTTTTGTAACAAAAGAGATTAGGAATGATACCAGGAGGAGACACAGCGGAACGACACTGATCAGATACCTGAATGTCGATTCCGGATCAGATCCGGGGTTATCACCGCTTTCATAACCGAATATCAATCCGACGATGAAGAACGCCAGGGCCGAGATCAGACCGCTTGAACGGGTAATAAATCCGCTGACCGCTGTGTAAATGCCCTCTCTGCGTTGTCCCGTTCTCTCTGCATCCTCATCAATAATATTGCCGCTTACCATGGCTGGTGTCACCAGGAAGCCTGCAAGTCCAAAGCCAACCACAATTCCTGCCGCCACGCCACTGACCAGATCATGTCCGAACCAGAGGGGAATAACGGACAGCCCGTACACCGCAAGGGACAGCCGCCATGCCTTGACTCCATCCATTCTGCGGATAATCCAGTACCAGACAAAGACAAGTGGAATAACCGATACAAATACCGACGCCAACAGGATCGACACCTGTTCTTCCGGAATTTTAAGGACATACTTGGCGTAAAAAGGAATGATCGAGCTAATGAGTCCATTTACCGTTTGGGCGAACGAGTTGGAAATGTTAAACACCCAAAACTTTTTGTTCCGCAGCGTCTGACGAAACGCATCGACCAGCTTAAGAGGCTCACTCTCCACTGGCTCGCGCTTCTCCTTCACACTCATCATACAGATGAACATAAAAGCACCGAAGATAAGCGCATACAATATAGACATGTTGGAGAAGCCCATCGCACCGAACAAAATCGGGGTCAAGGCCGTACCAATAAGAAGCGCCACCACCTGATACCCCTGCTGAATAGCGGAAGCCTTGGCGCGAGCCCGGTCTCCGCGGAACAACTCGGGAAATAATGCGCCGTAATTCACCCACAGCACGGTTGCCACCGCCTCATACAAAATAAGCGCCACCAGAAACCACGTAAACAATCCATTCTCTGATAATCCTTCAGGCGGTGAAAATACGAGTACAAATGTCAGCATAAACAGTGGGATAGCCCCGAACACCCACGGCCTGCGGCGCCCAAATCGCGTCTTGGTACGATCCGACCAGTACCCGAATAAGGGGTTGTTGACTGCATCCCAGATGAGAAAGATCGTCCTTGCCAGCGTTGCCAGTCCAATGCCGAGCCCCAACTTATCCACATAAAAATAGCTGTAAAATGAACTAAATGCCTGACTTGGAACCATCATCGCAAACATCCCTAACGAAAATGCATACGGTGAGTTCATCCAGCTGCGCTTCATGCGCTTTCCCCCTATACGGTAAGATCATGGAATAATAATGGTGTACAGTATTCGGGGGAGTCCCAAATTATTCCTTTAGGTAGAGGCAGGGGAGAATATTCGTATGGGACAAAAAAGCCTGACCGTATCCGGTCAGGCTTCAAGCTCGTTCTATCTCATGCTATTTCACAAGAACTAGTTTAGATGCATTGCCAATTGGCGGCAAGCTTTTTGTCAGTACAGGGCTGTAGAAAGCAAGGAGCTTGTCTTCCTTTTTCAGTTCACTTGCTTTCACTTCCTTGCCGTCCTGATCCACAATGATTGTCTCAGGAGACAGGTTCAGCACCACTTCCCCTGGCGAGGTCTCCGTCATTCCGAAACCTTTCACCGTAATCTTCGTGCCAGCATCACCGGAAATAACCTCCGTAACCGTTCCTGACGTTCCGATCCAATCTTTCACTTCGGAATCCTTCTTCACCTTAATCTCATAAGCGTATGTTTGACCTGGCAGACTCATCGTCATAGCAAGGCTGTGCTCCACTTCGATATCAAGACCGAGAGACAAGTCTTTAAGCTCAATCTTATCACCGGCTGCATTCAGAATGACTGTGTTCTCATCCACATTCAAGATCGTACCTTCCGTTCCTGCGCCATTGATATGCACCGATTTGCGGTCCGTATTGTTGTGAACCGCGGTAATGACTCCGCTGGATGTCATCGTTTTCACATCCTCTACTTCTGACGTAATGCTCACCCGTGCGCCGTCAACCGCTACGCTATGGTGAAGCACGTCACTGAAAAACTTAGCAGGTACATACAGCTTACCGAGGTTATTTACCGGAGCCGAGCCAAGCTCCACATTCATTTTGTTCACATTATACTGGTCCTTATCGGTTTGCACGAGGGTCCATACCGGTGTACCCGATTTCGTTAACTCTGCAGAACGTTCTTTGGTGTTCCACTTGATTTCATAGCCCAAAGCTTCTGAAATCTCACGTAACGGCAGCATAATCTGTTTGCTTTCCTGATTCATAAACCCGGTGTCTTTAGCATCCTTGCCGTTAATGGTTACCGAATAGTTCAAAATGGCTGAAATCACTTCGGCTTGCTGCAGATCTCCTCCTTGGCTTACATCAGCGCTAGGTGCGGCATACACTGCCCCACCGGATACAGCCAGTGCTGAGACCAGAAGTGCTGCTGCCTGCTTCTTAAGATGGTTCTTCATGTTCATCATCCTTTCTGGATTATCTAGGAAGTCAATTACTTCTTATCTATTGACGCAAAACTTCCTCTTGATGTTGCACTAGTAGAGAAATGAACTGGATACGCAAATGCAATCCCTGTACATTAGAAGTATATAGATTACACTTAGACTACACTTTGATAACAAAGGCAGATACTATCAAGAAACAGTAGACTTCATCTCACCAGAGGAGGAATTTCCCTCTATGACCATAGATAAAACATCCCTTGCTCTCTCCTTTAAACGAGCCAATTCGGTAATGAACCGCTCCTTAAACCGGATAGAACAGCCAGAGCTTACACTCGACATTCACTATTGGGGATTTATGCCTCAGCATTTTGATAATACGGAGCACAAGCATTCCTTTTTCGAAGCCTGTTATGTTTTGACGGGACACGGCTCCTATTGGGAAGGTCCTAATCATTATGCCCTATCACCAGGTACTTTGTTTCTCTCCAGACCGGGTGTCCTGCACTCAATCAAGAGTGCTGAGGGCCTGTCACTGAGCTATGTTGCCTTCGAACCAGAAGTGTCAGCCTGCAGCGAACTGTATCAACAGGCGTTCGGAATGCTCGCTAGACAGGGCACACCCGTGATACAGCAAGAGAGCCTTCTGCAGCCTCCGGGAATGTTATGGAATTCTCTCATTTCCTTGTTCCATCATGACATGGCCTATCCACCACTCGCCCTGCAAAGCACGGCCCTATCCTTAATATTGTCCATTCTCGTGGCTCATGGGCCAAAACTGCATATGGATTCCGTTGATACTGAAATAAACGAAGAAGGGGCATTCATCGTCTACCAGGCTGAATTATTTATAAAAGATAATCTGAGTGAACCTCTTCCGCTGCAGCGGGTCGCCAATCATTTGCATATCACCTCACGGCATTTGACGCGGCTGTTCAGTAAATACGGGCATCAATCCTTTGTTCATTATGTTCAGGAGCAGCGTGTGCAAAAGGCCAAAAGCCTGCTTCTGAACAGTGATCGGCAGATCAAAGAGATTGCCGTCATATGCGGATTTGAATCTGTTCACTACTTTACACGCGTGTTTACAGCAAAACTTGGTGTTACCCCCGCACGATTCCGGCGCTCACAATTTACGGAAGGACGCTTCGATTCGAACCTGTAAACTGTAAGGTTTTCGCACATACATGTCCTGATTGTACAAAAATCCTTCCTCTTTTTATAAAGACGCTCCTCCCTTCTACTTTTACAATGAAATCGTATCACCTTACAGAAGGGAGGAAGTTTTACCCCATGACAACCTTTCAATCATTGCCGATCAACCATGTAAACGTTCAGGATGAATCGATTTCCATTCATCGCGGCGCGGATGCTTGGTGTTCACTGATCTTATCAACGTATAAACAGGCCGCCGAAGGCGACCGGGATTCAAAGCATACCGTGTTTATATCTCTGGATGGAACGAATGGCACCGATTTTCATACATTACTTCGTTCGCTTCACGTTGCTTGCGAACAGGAGAACATTCCTTTTACCCAACACTTCACATCCGAATTTCTAAAATCCGAATCAGAGCTACGTTCGGAGATGGGGCATTATTTGACAGACAATCGTGCCTTCGGTTATACAGCGACTGATGTTCAGCCCATTCAATATTTTCAAAATGGGACAAAGACTGCCTGGTCACAACGGGCAGCAGAGCTATCTGCTAAAGGAGGCATCGTTGTCCTGTGCGGACCTGGTGCATCCCTTATCTCCGGCGGGAAATCTGATCTGAACTTCTATGCAGATTACTCCAGAGAAAATCAGCAGTTGCGTCATTCACAGCACTTTGGCAACTTTGGACTCGGAGGCTCCTCGGATCGCGTTGAAATTTATAAAAATTGCTATTTTCTCGAATGGCCCGTCTGGGAGACTTACCGCAATGACTGGCTGACATTTTTGGCAGATCAGCCACATCAGAATGCTTACTACATGGATATGAATCATCCCGATGAGCCGATTTGGCTACCGGTAACGTCATTAAAACATGTACTGCATAAGACCGCTCGCCAGCCGTTTCGTGTAAAGCCGTTTTTTGCACCCGGCATCTGGGGCGGACAGTATTTGAAAGAGCTGTGCGGACTCCCAGATGAATGGCCGAATTGTGCTTGGAGCTTTGAGCCAATTGCTCCGGAGAACACTCTTCTACTCCGTATAGATGGGATTACACTAGAGGTTCCTTTTACGCTGCTGATGGAGGCTTCCCCCAATGACATTATGGGTGATCGCAATGTAGAGCTGTTTGGCAGCTATTTCCCGATCCGCTTCAACTATCTGGACACGATGGAGGGAGGATATCTGTCTCTGCAAGTACACCCAAGTCAGGAATATATAGAGTCCCAATTTAATCAGCATATGACACAGCAGGAATCGTACTATGTGATGAAAAATAAAACCGGTGCCAAAGTCTATCTCGGCTTGAAGGACGGTGTGACGGGAGACCAATTACTCAAAGCTTCAGAGGAAGCTCATCACAGCACAATACCGCTGGATCTGCCTTCCTATGTTAACGAATGTCCTTCTGAGGAAGGTACTCTTTATCTCATCCCTCCGGGAACGGTGCACTGCTCCGGCCAGAACAATCTGGTTCTTGAAATCTCTTCAACTACCTGGTGGTTTACGTTTAAAATATATGACTATTTACGCAAGGATGCCGATGGTAAGCCACGTCCAATGAACCCGGAACACGCGCGCCACAATATCGACGATTCCATAGACACCTCGGCCGTAGAAAGCGGACTTATAGCCCGTCCTAAGGTAATCCGCAACCAAGGTAATAACTCGGAGGAGCTGCTGGGACAGCGTGACGATCTTCTGTTCCAGGTCCGCAGACTGACTCTGCGGGATACCTGGACTGCGGACACTGGCGGAGAATTTGTGATGTACAATCTCGTAGAAGGCGCGCGTGTCCGTCTCGTGCCGACGGCTAACGAAGAGGCTGCGGTTGAGTGGGGATATGCCGAAGCCTATATCGTCCCGGCTAGTGTAGGAGAATACCGCCTGGAGAACCTTTCCGGTTCCGCTTGCACCCTTATTGCCGCCAAAGTAAGTCCGGACTGGAACCTTCCGCTTCTTCCACCTAACCGGACCTCAGGCACGGAGGCCTTCGATGCGTTCTGGTGACGGACCCGATTTCGGCACCGGAGCACCTGCCGGAAAACCAGCCGAGATCACGCTTGCACTGGACGCCGGAGGCACCGTTTTAAAAGGAGCTCTGCTCGTAAATGGGCAGTTCGTGCCCGGCACGTTCATAACCCGACCCTCGGCATCCCAGGGTCCTGCTTCTGATACGATCGCCAGCTTCGCCGACGCATGTCACGAGTTGCTGAACTTTTACACTTCTGCCTACGGACCTTTGGATAAGAACGAAAGGGTCCGGATCGGATTTGCCTTTCCCGGGCCGTTCGATTATGCGAGAGGGATAGCACTGCTTCAGGGAGTAGGCAAATATGAAGCACTGTACAAGCTGTCTGTTCGTGATCTGCTCCGTGCAGAATTCCAACGGCTTAAGTCAGCAAGCACGGACACGATGATTGATGCACTCGCTTCAGCTAATATCCGGTTCGGCAATGACGCCTTCATGTTTGGGCTTGGAGTCAGCCTCCGGTTTCCGTCAGAGCGGTTGATATGCCTGACGCTCGGCACCGGATTAGGCTCCGCTTTTGTTGATAAAGGATATCTCGTCTCCGGCAAAGGCGGGATACCATTAAACGGAATGTTGTTTGCCGAACCCTACCGGGACCGTATCGTTGACGACTATTTTGGAAGAAGAGGTATTCTGAAGATGGCCTCCGAGCGGGGAATCCTAACAGAGAAGAATGATGATGTGGCGGATCTGGCTGAGGAAGCCAAAAACGGCAACACAGAAGCTGCAGATTTGTTCCATGAATACGGCCGCAGGCTGGGAGAAATGCTGCTGCCTTATGCTACTGCTTTTAAGCCGAACCGCATAGTGCTTGGAGGACAAATTTCGCGCAGCTTTCCCCTCTGGGAGAAGGACATACAGCAGACTCTCGGTACGTTTTCCGTTCCGATTCTCCAGCTGCAGGACGGGATGATAGATGTATTTAGAGGCATTCATAAGCTATTTGAGGGTACGGATAAACAACCATCCGCCTCGATTCATAAATAGGAGGTTATCGTAATATGAGCATACCAACCAAAGGAGATCATATTCCCGCACGCCCATGGACGATCTATGTGATTCATCATTCGCATACGGATATCGGTTATACAGAGCGCCAAGAGCGAATCGAACAATATCATATTGATTTCATCCGTCAGGCTCTGAGCATCGTTGAAGCAGCCCGCAGCGGTGACAAGCCGGAATGGAAACCATTCCGATGGACATGTGAGACGTTCTGGGCCGTGGATCAGTTCTTAAAAGTCGCTTCCCCACTCGAAAAAGAAGCTTTTCAACAGGCCATTATCCGGGGAGATATTGAGCTATCAGGAACGTATCTCAACATGACGGAGCTGCCCGACTTGGATCTCCTTCTGCGGAATCACAGCAAGGCTCAGCAGTACGCCAAATCCTTCGGCCACCACATAGACAGCGCCATGACTGCTGATATTAATGGATACAGCTGGGGTTACGCTACCAGCTTGTTGGAGAACGATATTCAGCACCTATTTTCCTGTATCCATACACATCACGGAATGTACCCCCTTGGGCGCAAGCAGACCCCATTTTGGTGGGAGGCACCTAACGGCGATAAGCTGCTCGTATGGAACGGAGAGCACTACATGTTCGGTAACGAACTGGGCTTCTGCCCAAATGCGTTGGGGAAATACATCATTAAAGACGAACTTCAACATATCTTGTCAGAGCCGGAAGATCGGCACAATGAAGTCGCCACCCTGCGAATCAACCGGTATTTATGGAATCTCGAACAGGAGCAGTATCCGTACTCCTTCGTTCCTATCATGGTATCGGGGCTTGGTACGGATAATGCATCTCCGAATGCCGAAATTGCGGAATGGATTACGCAGTGGAATGAACAATTTGGCAATCAGATTACGATCAAGCTGGCTACATTATCTGAATTCTTCGCCATCCTGAAGCAGGAAGACTTGTCTTCGCTTCCTGTGCACCGTGGTGATTGGCCGGATTGGTGGTCCGACGGTGTTGCCTCAACAGCACTTCATACAGGAATCTACCGTGATGCTCAGCGAACTCTTCGGAAAGCGAAAAGGCTTGTTCAGGAGGCTGAGTTGGCGAACACAGCCGATATTGACGCAGCTTCTGAGGCATTAACCATGTATGCAGAGCATACCTGGGGATATCATTCCTCCGTGTATGAGCCATGGCACCCCCAGGTGCAAATGCTTGAAGTGCGGAAGCAGGCTTACGCGGCCGAGGCCAGCAAACGGGCTTATCGCCTGCTGGATCAAGCTCTTGTCGCACGTCACGGAGCTCTTTTATCGCCTAATCGCCCGTTGCGTTACGAGGTCATCAATACGGAGCCGGGGAGTGCAACTCTTCAAATTACGCTGCCACTGGATGGTTGGGAAACAAGTATCCTCAAAAAGGATTTCGAGCTGATCGATGAAACAACGGGAACTGCCCTTCCGTATCAAATATCTCACAAGCATACAATTGTAACGGAGCTTACACTTCTACCTAATGAAGCTCGAATTCTTCATATTAACGTGCTTGACCAACAGGGAATCAAGAGCTCGCGGAACAGCATGGTCACAGCGTGCAATATCAAGCCCGTGAGTTGTGAAGGGGTCGACGACATTTGGGAGCCTTCATCGTCTACCAATCCGATCATGGTGGACAGCTGTTCGATGGAATCGGAGACGATGCGGATCGAGTGGAAAATAAATGAGGGCATCACCGCTTGGATCGACAAGCGGCTCTCCACGGACCTGCTCGACACAAACCGGATGCATGCTCCATTCACACCGGTGTATGAAGTTACGCCTGTTCAGGATGAACACAATCCGTCCCAGGTATGCTCAGCCCGTTCCCGAATGGGACGCAACCGAAAAGGAGTAAATGTTCAGCGTGACGCTGGCCGTCTAACCAGAGTCCAGGTGCTCGACAACGGACCACTGTACGCCACGGTCGAGCTCGTATTTGAAGTGAAAGGGCTTAGCTACTACGCCCTTACCCTCAAAATGTTTGCTAACCAGCCACGTGTCGAGGTGTCTGTTCGCCTGCACAAGGAAAGTGTCTGGCTCCCGGAAAACGTCTATCTGGCTCTGCCATTCTCTATGGGTACCGAAGCTGAGCTTTATGTTGAAAAAGCAGGATGCCTTGTGCGACCATGGGTGGACCAACTCCCAGGTTCTTGTCTTGACTACACTTGTATTCAAGAGGGATTGTTCTGGCATTCGGCAGAGGATGATGAAGCGCTTATTCTTTCCATGCCTGATACACCCCTGCTGCAGTTAGGAACTTTGGATCACAGCCACCGCAAGCTGCAAACCCAGCAATCCGGGAAGGATACGCCTTCTACCTACGCGTGGATCTTGACGAATTATTGGGAAACGAATTTTAAAGCGACGCTTGGTGGTTTTTACGAATTCCGTTATGCCATTGATCACCTGCAACATACGACACCAGAGCAAGCCGTTGGGGCGCTTCATGCGTCTACAGGACAATTTACGGTACACCGTATCAAGTCATAGAATAAGTTGAATTAAAGATTCTTAGCTTTAGTTCAATCTTTATAGCAACAAAAAACAGGGACATCTCCTGATCTTTATGATCTTAGAGTGCCCCTGCTTTTTTTATATTCCGACTGCTGTCATGTAGCGTCACACCATGCTGCTTCTACCCCTTAACTGACCCGGCCACCATACCCTTCATGATCTGTTCCTGAAGGATAAGATATACTACAATCGTTGGTATGACCGCTATGGCCATGGCCCCCATCGTCAGACTGTAGTCTGTTCCGAAGCCGTCCGAGAACAGGGACAGGCTGAGCGGCAGCGTCTTTAGTGCCTGTGAATTGATAAACACAAGTGCAAAGGAAAAATCATTCCAGAATCGCAAGAAAGCCAATATCGATATCGTCGCTACAATCGGGGTGCATAGCGGCAGGATGATCCTTCCGAATATGCCCCACCAACCGTTGCCGTCGATCATAGCCGCTTCCTCAACCTCCCGTGGAATGGAGACCATGTAAGCCATTGCCAAAAAGATCGCAATTGGCAGCTCAAACGCCGTATACGGCAGAATGAGTGCTCCGTATGAATTAAGCAATCCGATTTCTTTCATCATGAGAAATAACGGAACGAGCGTACTGTGAATCGGAATAAGCATCCCGGCCAGAAATAACGCCATAACTACTTTTTTGAACCGGAACTGAAACCGAGCAAGCACATAAGCTGCTAAGAGGCTGAGCACAATCGTGAGCACAACGGATGTAACCGTAACGATGGTAGAGTTGAGCATCGCCCTTCCCATATTCCCCAGATCCCACGCCCTGATGATATTCTCTTTCATCCATACCAGAGGCAAGCCATAAGGACGGTTGAAAAAATCCTGGTTCGTCTTGAACGCACTAATAAATAGCCAATACAGCGGATACAGTGTTATTAGGGAGTATACCAGCAGCAGCAGCTTGACCAAACCGGATATGCCTTTCTTGGTCAGCCTTCGGTTCGGGTATGCGAGACTTCCGGCTGCCTCTGCTGAATGTGTCTGTTGTTGTTTCACATGCCGCTCCTTTCCATCAGCTTGCTTTCTTTCGGGTCAGCACAAAATTAATGGCGATCAGTAAAGCGCTGATGATCATAATCATGGTAGACACGGCTGAACCATACCCGTATCGGTAGACATCAAATGTGTTGTTATACATATAGGTAGCAAGCAGCTCTGTGGACTGTGCCGGTCCCCCGCCTGTCATCACAATGACATGATCAAACGCTTTCAGGCTTCCGGAAATACAGAGAACGAGTGTCACAACGACGGTCCCCCAAATCATAGGCAGTGTCACCTGAATCAGCTTCTTCCATCCGGTCGCACCATCAATTTTTGCAGCATCGTTGATTTCGGGAGAGATATTTTGCAAAGCCGCGATAAAGATAACCATATACGGACCGATGTTGCTCCAGTTGATCGGGATCGAGATCGCGAACATGTTGACCTTCGGATCGGAAAGCCAAGCGCGTGTCCAGGATTCTAGTCCGATAATCTCGAGCACTTTATTCGCAAGACCGAACTGCGGATTGTAGATATACCCCCATATAAGACCGACTACGACCGTCGAGAGCACCATCGGCATAAAGACGGCAGAACGAATAATTCTGGAGAAAAATGTGTTCTTGAGAAGCAGGAGCGCCAAAATTAAGGCAATCGGAATTTGTCCTATAATGGATGACACTACAATGATTAGGTTGTTCCGTAGTGCTCTCCAAAATATTGGATCGTGCAGTATTTCATTGTAGTTGCCAAAGCCGATAAACTTGGCCTCGCCTAACCCTTTCCAGTTAAAAAAACCGTAATACGCCGACCAAAAGACCGGGACGATAACAAACAACAGGAACAGCAGAAGCGCCGGAAGCAGAGCTAGAGCTATAAATCCTTTACTTCGAATGGCTGTTGGCACTTAAGACGCCTCCCTTCTTATGACACCCTTAGAAGTCTCATTACTGTTCTGTGGATCTGGCCTGCGCGTCCTGAAGTTTCTTCGCCACGCTTTCAGGAGTTCCGCCCATCATAATTTCCTGAAGACCATTATTGATCGCTTCGCCTGCTTCAGCCGTTAGGTAAGCGTCATATACCGGCGTGATGCCTGTCTTTTTCACGAGATTAAATGCTTTATAATACAGCGACGTTACTTTGGCTTGATCGATGTCCGTATCGTACATAACCATCGAATTGCTCTCGGCAATGGCCTTCTGTGCTTCCGGTCCGCTGACCGTGTAAATGAGCTTCAGTGCAGCTTCTCTAGCGGCACCTTCCGTCCTTTTACTTAATGCGAGACCACCACCTGCTCCGCCAGTAATCGTATCGGGATCGCCTTTGCCTCCCGGGATAGACGGCAGAACGGTCACATCAATGTTCTTCATCTGCTCTTCACTCGCAGAGGATGCAAGGTTCGTAAGTGTCCAGGCACCACTGACCATCATCGCTGCATTGCCCTGAATGAAATATTGCTCCGCCTGTGTGTTGTCAATGCTGTTCGCTCCCTCTTGGAAGGCCTTGTTGTCGACAAGCTGTTTAAAATAACCAAGCGCCTCCACGAATTCAGGGTCTGTAAATTTGGCACCTTTTTGTTCTGAAGCATTCTTGAACCATTCTGTTCCGGTCACGCGGTCAGCCAATGAACCAATAATGGTTGACTGCGCAACCCATGGCGCTTTATTGCCGAGGGCAATCGGTGTCACTCCGTTATCGTTAAACACCTTAATCGCTGTCATCATTTCTTCCCAAGTCGTTGGAACTTTGACGCCGTGTTTCTCAAATAGAGTTGTGTTGTAATACAAAATCGAGGTGGCCGACATGCCGAGTGGAGCTGTGTAAACCTCTTTTTCCTTAAAAGTGAATGGATCAAAAGCGCCCGGCAGGAACTTATCTCTCCATTCTGGATTCTGGTCCAACACGTCCGTGATCGGCTGAAGCAGGTCGGCTTTATACAATTCTGTAGAATGACTACCTGCATATACGAACATTAAGTCTGGCAGCTCATTCGCAGCCGCTACCGTACTGAGACGCTGACGATAACCGTCTACTGGAATCGCCTGAGCATCAAGCTGAACATCGGGATTATCCTGGGCAAATTGATCGATAAAGCTCCGTACGGTTTTGGCCCGAAGATCATCACCGGCAAAATTGTGCCAGACCGTCAGCTTGACCTTATCCCCTTTGTTAGCGGTTTCACCTTTCGGTTCACTACTTGATTCTCCGCAACCTGCCAAGATCAGAGTCAGCATGAGCAGGACTAGACCCATTTTTTGTATTGGTTTCATTGTCAATCCTCCTTGATAGCATGAATAACCCAAGTATAGAAGAGGAGGGCGTAGGTCCGTAGGGGACATAATTCAGTCGATAGAGGGATAAATTTCAGCATTTGCCCGATATTCAGAGGGGGTCATTCCCGTAAATTTTTTGAACAGACGGTTAAAATACTTCAAATCCTCATAGCCGACTTCATTCGCCACTTCACTAATTTTGGCAGGAGTTTCAAGCAGCAATGCCATCGCTTTCTGCATTTTGGCCTGTGTTACGAACTCGATATAGTTCTGTCCAGTTTCCCGTTTGAACAACTCGCTGAAATAATTTGAATTCATATGTACATGTTTTGCAACTTGCTGCAGCGATAACCCTTGGCCCAGATGCTCGTGTATATACGCGACCGCGCGCTGAACCGGATTCATACCGGATACCAGCTCGGCATGCTGCTTAATTAGCGTTTCAAAATGGTGCATCAGCACCTTCTCCGGTCTTTGCGCAAGTTCAGCCATGTCCAGCTTATCCCCATTCGGCGGTTCATAAGAACGGCCGATAGACAACGCCGAACGCTCCAGCCAGCGGTGTCCGGCAACGATCAAGGTCTGAAGATAACCTTGCACCGAGCTTGGCGTCGCTTGATGATCACACCGGAGACGTGCCAGCAGCTCCGTGATTCCACTCTTCAAGATGCCAGGGTCCTCCGCCCGAAGCCATGCTGCCAGCTCCTTCTCCTCTTCCATCGTGCAAAATACCCGAACACCTTTACGCTCACTTATGTCTTCGTAGCGTACATAATCTTTATGGCTTAACAGCCATTCATAAGAACCAGCTTCCATGGCTGTATCTAGAGCCCGTCGCAGCTGCCTTACATCACCGATCGGTTGCCCGCAGGCGGCAAAGGTGTCGCAGTTCAGTTCTTCCCCCGCTTTCCGGATCATATATTCCAGCTTGCTTATGCCCTCACGTTCCACCTCAGTTCTGATCAGCAGTAAGATCGAGTCGTCCCACTGCAACCATTCACATCCGTAAGGAAGAAGTTCGATCAATCTCTCCCCAAGGGCATGGTAGGAGACTTCTGGTGCACTCCCTTCTTCTCCGGCAGTTTCGTCATGACGGGAGGCAATGATCCAGACCTGCAGTTGGTGCTTCCCCTGAGTAATCCTCAAATCGGGGTATCTGTTCCACATCTCTGTTACCGTCTTCTCATCCGGAAGAGTAGCCGAGGCAAGCAGTCTTCTCAGAAAGCTGCGGTTAACCGCTCTTTCCTGCGTCCTGCCCAGGTCATCTTCCTGCCGCCGTTGTTCAATCCGAGCCTTTGCCCGAATCGCCGCCTGTATTATTTCGTCGGGCCGGCTTGTTTTTAACAAATATTCACTGACGCCTTCCCGCATCGCCTGCTGGGCATATATAAACTCATCAAAGCCGGATATAATGATCATTTCTGTGTCCGGCCACTCGTTCATTACTTCACGGGCCAGTTCAATTCCACTCATGCCCGTCATCCGAATATCGGTAAAAATAATGTCAGGCTGTTCACACGGAATCCGCTGCAGTGCCTCTTCCGCTGAAGCGGCCGGCTCCAATACGGAAAAACCACTGCCCTCCCAGTTAATTACCGTGCTCAACCCCGTCCGAATGATCACCTCGTCATCCACAATCAACACCTTCATCCAAGATCATCTCCCTTTCCCATCACATGTGTGATTCAGCCCTATTCGATCCCCGACCTGTCCTCTCCAATCGGGATCGTAAACCTAACTACTGTCCCTCTTCCTTCCGTGCTCTCGATCCGAAGAACGGCCTCCTTGCCGTAATGAAGATGAAGCCGATTATTCACATTGCGGAGTCCGTAGCCTCCTTGGGAAGACCTCTCCTTTTCATGAACGTGAACCGGATGCTCCTCCAATTGAGTACGCAGCCATAATAGTCGTTCCTCACTCATGCCTATTCCATCGTCCTCCACCATCAAATGGATACCGTGTTCATCACAGCTTGCATGAATTGTAATCGTCCCTAGTCCTTCCCGTTTCAAAATACCATGCAGCATCGCGTTCTCAACGAGTGGCTGCAGTAACAGCTTAAGCATGGTAAGATCACGGACCCGGTCATCCATATACACATGAAAGATCAATTTATCCGGGTAACGGATGGACTGAATATTCACATAATTCCGGACATGCTCCATCTCCTGGTGGACGGCACAATATTCCTGACCGTTATTCAGGCTGAATCTGAGAAAGTCACTCAGCGATCCGACCATATCAGCGATTTTGCTGTCTTTGTTCATCAAGGCAAGCCACTGGATGGAAGACAGGGTATTGTACAGGAAATGCGGGTTGATCTGTACCTGAAGTGCCTGCATATCCGCTTCTTTTTTCAGAGATTCACTTAGCTTCACTTCCTCCGTCAGCTTCACAATCCGGGAGCTTAGACGGTTATAGCTGATGACCAGCTGTCCCACCTCATCAATCGTTGTCACGGGAATAGCGGGAAGCGGCTCCTCCGGACTTGAGTTTTTGAGGAATTTGGTCAAGGTGGATAACGGTTTCGTAATTTTCTGTATCAGAAAGACAACGAGAATGATCACGAGAAGAATCGCAACGGTGACCGCAACGGCCATCAAACCGAGCACATACTGGTTCTGCGAGCGGTATTCTGCAGCTGGAATGATGCCGACCAGCTTCCAGTTCACATCCGATACCGATTTGTAGAGTACAGTCTTCTTAGCCGTCCCTTCCCCGTAATTTAAAGTCCCGCTTGGTCCTTCCATCAACTTCATACCCGGATAAAAATCGGATAGCGCACGGTTCGTCTCCATGTCGGGAGGACCGGCAATGATCCGGTCATGCTCATCCAGCAGCAGCACAAATCCGCTCTTCTCCAGAGCCGCCTGCGTGACCTGATAAGCAATCACGGCTTGGTCCACATTGATCTGGACCTTACCAATCGGCTTGTATTTATCCGTGCTTCGAATCGGACGAGCCAACGTCACAACCTGCCGTACTCCATCCGACGTCCACTGTCGGTGTACATTAGACCACCACTTGGGATGGCCCTTGTAATAATCCGGGATATCCTCCGTAATGTCAGTGAACTCAGAACGGATCAATGATTTATGCGAAATCGGCTGTTTTGCTCCGAGCGGCTCAATAATAATGTTCGCAATATACTCCTTCGAGAACGCTAGATTTGTCAAGAAGTTGATGATTGATGTCTGCTGCGTATAATTGCTTTCTCTCTCCGGCGACTTCAGATAACTCTGAACCCCACTGTGCCCGATTAGAAAAAGAGACATGTTCTCTACGTCCTTCACCATCGTCACCAGGTAAGCCTCAAGCTGCCGCAACGTATTCATCCCTGATATTTTGGCCTTTTCCTCAGTAATGCCGCCCGCCATATTGTAAGAGAATAGACCGAGAAACAGGAGTGGAACCATCGTCGCAATGATGATCAGTAGTGAAAGCTTGTGTTTAAGCGATTTTCCGAGCCATTTTTTCATTCCTTCACCTCAGTTCTTATGTGCCTAAACCACACAGATGCTTATCTCATGAGCCAACTGCCAAGCGCAAGCGCTTTCAGCCCAATAGATTTTAAAGTCTATCTTAGAGTAATCCTCCTGTCGGAGTAAATGATTTCTTCGTCACAGAGGGGGATAAAATTATCCAATGGACCTGCTGTAGCTTGAATCCAGTGATGACCGCTAAAGATATCCGAACGCAAAAAAACCTCCCCGGCAATGGCAGGAATAACATCCCGCCACAGCCCATGAGAGGGTTATATTAAATCATGATTCAATTACAATTTTACGATGCTTCCTGTTGCCTGAGATTCGAACGCACCCAGGATAACGTTCAATGAACGCAAGCCTTCTTCACCGGAAATCGTCGGTGGTGTGTTGGTCAGAATGGACTCAACGAACGCATCGATCACACCGCTAGGAACCTGCTTTTCGTTGGTTGCCATTGCGCCGACCTTGTAGGTTTCTACCGTGCCGTTCGTAAGCTCAACGACAACCTCATCCCCCTCTACAGCACCAATCTTCATGACGCCATTCTCGCACCACAGCACAGTACTGTTGTCACCGGATCTATAATGTGTCCAGCTAGCCATCAGCGTTCCGACAGCGCCGCTCTTCATGCGAACGATACAAGTGGCATTGTCATCCACGTCTGTTCCTTCCTTATGAATAGTGCCAATAAAGCCCGCCACTTCTGCAATTTCATCATTCAGCAAATAACGGATAAAGTCGGATTTATGCACACCGAGATCACCCATAGCACCCATGATTGCTTCTTCTTTGCGGAAGAACCAGCTATCACGTCCATCCAAGCTCCAACTCTCCGGACCACCATGACCGAAAGAAGTACGGAACGTAAGTACTTTTCCAAGCTTGCCGGAGTCGAGGATTTCCTTCGCCTTCACATGCGGAGGCATCAGGCGCTGATTGTGGCCAACCATCAGGTACACGCCGTTTTTACGTGCAGCCTCAATCATTTGCTCTCCTTCTTCTGCTGTAGTAGCCATCGGCTTCTCAACCAATACATGCAAGCCCGCATTCGCTGCCGCAATGGTCATCGGCGCATGCAGGTAGTTCGGCGTACACACGCTAACTGCATCCAGCTTTTCATTTTTCAGCAATTCTTCATAGCTTGTGTAAGCTTTTCCACCATAAATCTTAGCAACCTCTTCAACACGTTCTTTTAACGGATCAGCGAAGGCAACCAGCTCTACGTTAGGATTGGCAGCATATTCAGGAATATGTCTGCGCTGGGCAATAGCACCGCAGCCAAATACAGCAATTTTGATTTTGTTCATGTTGATTGTCTCCTCTGTGAGTAAATATATAAGTTGAACTGAAGATTAGAATTGGTTTAGATAGTTCTCTTTCAGCCAGTTCAAGCTGTTCGATACGCTTTGAAGCGGCGGATTCTGGCATACATCCTGCTCCACAATCAGCCATTCTGTACCTGCATCCGAAGCGGCTTGAATAACAGCCGGCAAGTCAACCGAGCCTTGGCTCAGCTCAAGCGTCTGCATGTTGCCCTCGGCATCCTTGCTGAAATCCTTCAGGTGAAGGAGTGGCAAACGTCCTGCATATTTGGGAATGTAAGCAAGCGGATCTTGTCCGGCAAACTGTACCCAGCATACGTCCATCTCAACTTGAACCGCTTCTGGTGAAGTCGTTGAATACATGGCATCAAATACAAATTCGCCATCCACTTCAGCTTCAAATTCGAATGCATGGTTGTGATAACCAAAGATCAGTCCCTGCTTGCGTGCTTCAGCACCTACTTCTTCCAAGAAGGCAAAGAGGTTCTTCCAATCTTCTGCACTCTCACGGTCTTCTGGAGCTACATATGGACACATCATATACTTGGCACCGATCGTTTTCAGGTAATCGATCTCCTTTTGCAGATCCTCGCGAAGAAGATGCAGTCCCACATGACTGCCAATCGCCTTAAGACCCAGCTCCTGAAGAAGCGCTTTCATCTCCTCTGCCGGAATGTCGCCATAGCCTGCGAACTCCACACCTTCATATCCCAGTTCAGCCACTTTGCGAAGCGTACCGCGGAAATCCTGTGCAGTTTCGTCGCGAAGCGTATACATTTGCAGTCCGATACCCATTTTTCTCATGGAAGGACACCTCTATTCAATGGATTGTGTTAATGCTCTATATGGTACCATCATACATGAAAGTAGGCTAAAATGAACATAAACTATATTGTCATAACATGAACTATTTGCTTACTTTTTTTAGAGTGGAGGTTAAGTCATGGTGGAGTCAAGACTGCTGATCTGCGATTATTCCTATCACACTGCGCCTTTTAGCAACAATCATAAGAACGGCTTGACAACCTATCTGTTCCGTCTGCAAACCGAAGGCTCTTGCGAGGCTTTCTGCAACGGCAAGAGGTATCATTTACAAGCCGGTGATCTCCTTCTACTTAAACCCGGGGATGAATATGAGATGCGGGTAAGAGAGGAAACGAGTGACGGACGTGTGTCGAGCGGCGATTACTTTATTTTTTGCGATGGTACTTGGATCGATGCCTGGTGGAGCCGCATGAACCGCCACCTAGTCAACCATATCAGCATTGACGACCATTTGCTCGGCTTGTGGAGGCAGCTTCTGCTGGAGAAGCGCCGCGGGCCGGAGGGGGAGAATGTTGAGTTAACCGGTTATTTGCTGCAAGGTCTCTGCCTGTGTCTGGATCGAGCGATCACGGAGACGAAACCTACGGACCGCTCAGCCTTCATGGCATTACGCTTGAAGAGATTCATTGAAGAGCATGCTACCGTTACGTTTAAGCTTGAAGAGGCTGCTGCTTATGTCGACCTTAGCTTGTCTCGGGCTGTTCAGCTGTTCAAAGTCTGTTATGGCAAAACCATGATCCAATATGCGCTGGAGATCCGGCTTAATGCTGCGGTTGAACGTATCAAGTACAGCTCCCTAACACTGGAGGAGATAGCCGAGACGTGTGGATTTGCCAGCTATTCGTATTTTCATCGTGTATTCCGGACCAAATACGGCATGCCTCCAGCGAGATTTCGGGAGACGGAAACAATGCCCGCCAGATCGGTTGAGTCAGCTCGGGACGATATCAAGTGAGTATATGTTGTTTTATTGAGGTCTAAATATGTGTATGGTATGATAACAATAGAAATAAGGACGGTGTGCCAACCGTCCTCAGTACAAACATCTTGAGTGGGATCCCCTCCAAGATCAAAAGTGATCAGAAAGTAACCCACTTTGGCGACAACCTAAGAGTGGGTTACTTTCGTTTATCAATGTAAGTAAGCAACGCCATCAGGAATATCCCGAAGGTTATCACTTCACCAAACGAAATGTTCATCGCATCACCTCCTTTCGGAGGGTGCGCCCACTCAAGGTGTGTTGTACATTCCAGATTATAGCATAAAAGCCCCGATATTCGGGGCTTTTTTCACTCTATTTCGATCTACTACACAATCAGGCTGTACTCCAAAAATTTCTTGATCAGCTGCGCCGAATGCACTCGCTCACTGCTGTTTTTCTAATGTGCGCGCTCTCCGGTATTTCTTCGTCCGCTCATCCTCAATAACACCATTCCAGTTGAGGCCGAAGGCAAAATCATAGGTATGGTTCTCGGAATCCACATGACATTCCATATCATATGCCACATCCTCGAACTGCTCTTCCACCGTTCTCATATTAGCCGGCATCTGCATCGGCAGTAGGCCTGAAGGCTCTACCGTACCTGTAAGCACCTCCATGATGGCTTGATCCTGAACGCCGAAGTTCACAAGGATGGCATCAACTTCAGCTTCAAATTCTTCAACTACAGTCGGATTCGACAAGAGCATGGACACAATGACCGGTTTACCTTTCATCATTTCCTTTGTTTCCAGCACCATATCCAGATCCGTTGTATTCTGAGGTGTGACGGATTTTCCTTTATAGGAACGATCCAGCACATCGCTCTGACGCGCATCGCCAGCCAGGCTCACTTCGCGCGCATGTTCTGCCGTATAGGTCTTGTATTGCAGACTCATCGGCACATATCCGTTGCCTCCCTGATCCTCATCCTCCTCGCTATAACCGGTTCCCGATTTCGGTGTGCTGATAAATACTAGGCCAAAATCAGCTTCATCAGGATTATCGGTGACCACGAAGTATTTTGACACGATGTTCAGATTCACCGGGTGATCAAGGCTTTCCGGCGTTGGATTGCCAAACCAGTCCTTTCCGGCCGCCATAAAGCGTTTCGGAATGTAGACCTTACTCTTCCGCTGAAGAGGTAGTACGCCATTTTTATTTTTCAGCATAACGATCGATTTCAACTGTGCTTCATATCCCTCACGCATAAACTCTGGATTTCCCACGATTTCCGCGCTTTCCAACGGCTCAACATACGGATTCTCAAACAGTCCAAGACGGAACATATTGCTCAGCAGGCGTACCGCAGACTGTTCAAAGTGATCCCGCATATACGATTCTCCATGCTCTTCAACGCCCATCTGATAGGCAGTCAGTACCGGTTCAATTTCGTTGTTGCCGCCAAACTGGTCAACACCTGCCATTAGCAGCTTGTAATGCCGCTCCGCCACCGTCAGTTCTTCCACTCCCCATGGCTTACCGGTAAGGAAAGAATCTCGGGGGCCGGATTCGTCAGCGGTAATCAGCCAATCAGTGCAGACCACACCGTCATAGCTGTATTTCTCCCGCAGCAAATCCTTGATCAGATAGGAGTTATAAGAATTGCCGACATTCTCCCCGTTTACGGTGTCCTGATCCGTTGAGATTGTGTAGTACGGCATAACAGCTGAAGCCATACCGGTCTTTCCATCCAGCTTAAAAGCTCCATCCACAAATGGAATCAAATGCTCTTCAAAGTTGTTTCCTGGATAAACCGCATATTTCCCACAGCTGAAATGGGCATCTCTTCCGGCTTCGCCTGATCCGCCTCCAGGCCAGTGCTTCACCATGGCGTTAACACTGTCATAGCCCCATCCCTCGGAAATTTCTCTCTCTCCCTCCGATGTCTGGAACCCATCAACGTAGGCGCGAGCCATATCGGTAGTCATCCGTGAATCCTCACCGAAAGTACCGTTAAACCGGAACCAACGCGGCTCTGTAGCAATATCAATCTGTGGGGAGAGTGCTGTTGCAAGGCCAAGCGCACGGTATTCCTTAGATGCAACCTCACCAAATTTCTTGGTGATGCCCGGATCAAAGGTTGCAGCCAAGCCCAGCGTCTCCGGCCACATGGAGATGTGCCCGCCGGAGCCCGCATTAAACTCCGAGCTGGCATCTGAGCTATGCCGTGGGTCTGAGCTGTTATTTGCCGGAATTCCAAGTCCCGTACCTTCCGCATAAGCTTGCACTTTATTGTTCCAGTGTGCTGCAACTTCCGGACTCTCCACCGTTGTCACCAGTACATGTCTCAGGTGATCCTTGACGAGAAAAGCAAGCTGCTCATCCGTCAGCGCCCATGGTTTCACTCCACTCTCCTCATAGGATTTACCGCCATAGGTGCCTGAGAACCAGGAGTTGCTTGCAGCTGGAATGGATTGATGCCGGCTATACAGCATCAGACCTGCGATTTGCTCCACGGTCATTTTGGACGCCAAGTCCTTGGCCCGCTCCTTGGGCGATAATCGCCAATCCTCATATCGATCCAGCTGGCCGTCACGGCTCAAATCCTTGAAAAACAGTCCATCCTGCTCTATGATCGTTACGCCTGAGCCAGGAGAGTAGCCCAGCTTAGGACCTCCCGGGTTATTAACATATTGTATGTTGTCTCCACTTTCGTTCACGGTTTGGATCGTTTGATTGTTCATTCTGGTTCCCTCCACTCCAAGTTTGTCTCTCCTATGCGCTACGCCAGAAACAACACAGCATTGATTGCTTGTATATACGACTTCTCTATTTTTAAAGTCCCAGCTTCTGGTTCAACTCATCAATCGTTGCCGTCAGTTTCTCCTCCGACATACCGCCAATCATTCCTCCAATGGAACGGAGACCGTCGTATTTCTTCCACTGTACAACCGCATCAAACAGCTCAGTCAAGCCGCTGTCCATGCTGTCTGCAAACATGGCTCCCATCTGCTTAATCCGTTCCATACTAAGCTCCATAAGCTCTGAAGCTATTGGCGCCGTTTCCGGGATCGCCAGCAGCTCATAAAACTTCGTATTACGAGTAACTTTTTTAAATGGAATCGCTGTTGAAATCACGTTGATAGACACAGACAGTGGTGTATCCACGGATGAGCCACCGACCAAAACATCATATACGCCGGTTTCCGCGAACCAGTCCTGAATTTCTGTATTGTAGTAAGCGAAGGCGCGCTTATCGAGCGTAAAGCTCATCGTCTTGGATTCACCTGGCTCAAGATGAACTTTCTCGAAGCCTTTCAATTCCTTCACAGGCCGGACAGCCGTACTATCAAGTGGCTTCACATAGAGCTGTACCACTTCCTTGCCTGCACGATCCCCTGTATTACGAACCGTCACGGTAATCGTCACGGACTCTGTATCCTTTACTTGTTTCTTATCCATTAAAATGTTCTCGTAAGCAAATTGAGTGTAGCTAAGTCCATGTCCGAACGGGAACAACGGCTGCTCCTTCTTGGCTTCGTAGTATCGATATCCTACAAACAGCCCTTCTCCGTAATACACTTCACTTTTACCACCCGGAAAATTAAGATAGGCCGGAGTTTGCTCCAATGTAGCAGGGAAAGTCTCGGCCAGCTTGCCGCTCGGATTCACGACACCGAACAGTACATCAGCTGCTGCGGAGCCTGTTGCCTGACCAGCCAAATATCCTTCGAGCACGGCTTTCACATCAGACAGCCAAGGCATGGAGACTGGTGATCCATTGGAGAGTACAACAACCGTATTCGGCTGTACCGCTGAAACCCGCTTGATCAGCTCGATTTGCGAGTCCGGGATATGAAGATGCGTACGATCGACACCTTCAGATTCGAATGAATCCGGCAAGCCTGCAAAAATAACAGCAACCTCTGTCCCAACTGCAGCCTCTACAGCTTCTGCAATCAGGTCTTCATGAAGGGCATCACCCTTCAGGTTGTATCCTTCAGCGTAAGTCACCTTGCCCTGTGCCATCTCCACAATCGCATCATAAGCAGCATCCAGCTGCGTTGGGGCAATATGTGAGCTGCCGCCACCTTGATAGCGCGGATTTTTGGCAAAAGCACCAATAACAGCAACCGACTGCTGAGGCCCCAGAGGAAGCAGATTGTCTTCATTCTTCAACAAGACCATACATTCCGCTGCTGTACGGCGGGCCAGCTTGTGGTGCTCCTCTTGGTCGTAGGTGAAGCCCGGCTTCTTGTTATCAAAAGCTTTGAATATCACCGTCAGCAGCCGCTCTACTGTGTGGTCTAGCACCGATTCATCCAATTCACCAGATTTCACGGCTTCGACGATCATCCCATCATGCTCTGGTCCAACATAAGGCATCTCCAGCTCAAGTCCGGCCTTTAAGCTTTTGACCCGCTCGTTAATGGCCCCCCAGTCGGTCATAACCAGACCTTGGTGTCCCCATCTTTCTTTCAGCACATCGGTCAGCAAATCTTCGTTCTCCGAGCAGAACTCTCCGTTCACCAGATTGTACGCGCACATCACGGTCCAGGCATCCCCAGCTGTGATCGGTCCTTCAAAGCTGCGGAGGTAAATTTCGTTCAACGTTCTTTCATCCACAACGGCGTTAATGGAGTTACGGAGCGTCTCTTGGTTGTTGACTGCAAAATGTTTTACCGAAGTTCCAACGCCTTCACCCTGTACACCATATACGTGATGCGTTCCCATCTCCGAGGACAGGTACGGGTCCTCAGAGAAATATTCAAAGTTTCGTCCGCATAGCGGTGAACGCTTGATATTGACAGCCGGCCCGAGAATAATCTGCACATCCTCCGCTTGACACTCTTCGCCAAGCGCCTTGCCGACTTCCTGGATCAACTGTCGGTCCCATGAAGAGGCAAGCCCAGCGCCGCTCGGAAAGCAGGTGGATGGAACGGTTTTGCTGGACATGTCTGCGAGGTTTCCCTGTTTTCGCAAGCCATGCGGCCCATCCGTCATCGAGATCGACGGTATTCCCAGCCGTTCTACTGGTTTGGTCTGCCACATGTTCAGACCAGAACAAAGGCTTGCTTTCTCTTCCAGAGTCATCTGCGTAATGATTTCTTGTATATTTCGATTCATATTTGAACGTCCCCCTTACATATTTTGCATACTTGGTGTTGTGAGGTCAGCGGAAGTGCCCGATCCGCCTTCGGTTGCAACAGATTCCCCGACTTCAGGCAACGGTTTAATGGATATCATACCGAACACCATAAACACGGCGAGTGCGATATAGAAGAAGGTCCAGTCTCCGATGCCAATCATCGTGCCAGCGCCTAGCAGGAATGGCGCGATTGCAGGTACAATCGATTGCGGCAGCGCGTTCGCCACGTTCATAATGCCGAAGTCTTTAGCCGAATCTTCTTTCCGAGGCAGAATTCGCGCAACGAGTGCCATATCAACGGCAGAGAAACAACCGAAACCGAGACCAAGAACCGCTGAGGCGATTACAAATGCAGTGAAGTTAGGAACAAATGCAAAGACCAGTGTTGCCAGAATCATAATCAAAGCCGACAAATACAGGAACGGTTTTTGCTTACGGAACTTATCAGACAGCATTCCGCCAAATATACTCGTAACGGCCATCGCAATCATAGAGATAATGTTCACGGTTGCTACGCTGGCCGTTGCCTCGGCTTCCGTATAGCCCATCCGGTTAACCAGCATCATGGTGAAATAGAGAGTGCTGCAGTAACCCATCATCAGCAGAAACTTCGATACAACCGCCCAAGTGAAAGCCGGAAAACGGCGCGGACTAGGGTAGACCTTACTGAGTTTCTCGCCAAATGGGATCTTTTCTTTTTCCTTATGAACGACTTCCACTTTACCATCCTGAATCAGGAACAAGCTGAGAACCGGACCTACAACCCCAATCACAGCGAGCAAAATCCATTTCGTTACTGAAGAAGCATCCGTCATGATCGTCATCATAACCATACCGATCGCAATGGCAACCGGAAGAACCAAACCAAGCAGCCCGGATACCGTCCCTTGTTTCTCCTGTTTGACCTGATCGGGTATCAGTGCGGTATAAGCCGCCATCCCGAAATTGAAGAACAATTGTGCAATGGCCCAGCCTATAATAATGAGCCCTAACGAGGACGTCATACCAATTAACAGAAGAGCAGCACAGCCGATCAAAGGACCAATCAGAATCCATGTCCGCCGGCGGCCAAACGATATGTTCGTCCGGTCACTAATCGCACCGCCCAGAGGGTTGCCAATCAAGGCAAAGAATGCGCCAATACCAGCAACCAGACCATAAGAAGATGTATATCCGTTCGGGTCAATCTCAATCATCTTGAATGTCAGCAATAAGGATGCCGGTGTCATCAATGCCAGCATCATACAGCCGTAGCCTAGCATAATGCCGAAAGTCAATCTGCCTAAAGATGTTCGAACCTGCCCTTTCACCTTAGCCCCAGCCATTTATATCCCCCCTAATCATTATGAAAACGGTTACAATTGTATTATAAAAGAAACCGCCTTCTTCAAGACAGGCGGCTTCTTACAGACTTTTATGCTTATTTTTAATGTCTTTCTGTAAACGCTTTCCTCATTTCGATGTAGGGAGATTAAAAATCAACACAATTATCATAGACTGGCATCAGTTCAATGAACTCCACTCCATGCGGTTCGAGACTGGAATGAACGGTTAATGTCGCCTCATCCACCTTTACTTGTTGAACATGTCTGCGGGGACAGGAGCTCGCCTTTAGATATTGGATATCCTCCTGTGTTAGAGATTCCGGAGCCCCCATCGTTACCCAGGCATCATAGCTGCTACCTTGGCTGCGGCTGATCGTATGGGTAACCATCTTGTAATGACCATTTGGTAGATGGCGGAGGTCCATGTCAATTTTTAATGTCCGCTCATTCTTGAATCCATTATACCGATGAGTCTCATCAATAAATGAGATATCTCCCATAGCATACAGATCATCAAAATGACAATAATTATACGTCATGATCTGATACCCCCCGTTCCCAGCGGTAACGATGTAATCCTCTCCTTGATCGAGAACGGTATTGCCCAACTTGGATAACAACTCGTATGCGTACATCGCGGCTTTGGGAATCCCGTGCTGTGCAATCAATCCTAGTCCCCCATGAAACAATTGATGGGATGGAAAGGTTTCCTCGATATTGTCACTGAGCACCCAATAGCCGAAACCATGAATGGCATCCAGATTGTCGAGCAGATTTTTCACAATATAAGAAGCCTTAAACAAAGTATCGTTCGTAAGCTCGCGATGATATGCCGTCGAATTCCATTCCGTAAGATATATTTCGCAGTTTGGCAATCCTTCCTCTGCGAACAGCTTAAGCTCATCACCCAGCTTCTCCTTTAAAAAATCCGGGTTTGGAGATATTCCGTTAAATTGCTCAAGCAGTTGATAATACGCAGCCGCATCAAGCAGATGAATATGCTCTTTGTTCACCATCTCCTCAATACGTTCGTGCGGGTAGAAGTGAAGCGGAATAAAATCCGGCTGACAATCCTGTTTTCTGCAAAATTCGAGAAACTCCTTAACCATTACCTTGGAGTCCTCCGTCGTAATGATCCTTCCTGGAGCGCCGATCTGCAGGGATGACGATATATTTTTAACCGTCCGGTAGGTTCTTAAATACAGCTCCCTATACTCCACCTGTGATGCCGGCCAGAATATGTGCAACTCCGGCTCGTTCCAGAATTCAAACTTCCAGCTCTCCACTTCCGCTGCCCCATACCGATTCATGCAGTGACGGATAAATCGATCGACCAGCGCACACCACTTATCCATGGACTTGGGCGGACTGGTGTAACTGGCTCTATAGAATACCGATTTGTCCGTATCGGATGCTAAAGCGGAAGGCATAAATCCAAGCTCTACAAAAGGCTTCAGCCCAATAGACAGCAAAAAATCAAACAGCTGGTCCACAAACCGAAAATTATATCGGGGCTTCCCGGCTCCATCCTCATCGTAAACCATCATCCCGTCATCAAAAATACCGTGGAACCGTAAATAACGGAACGGGCTCTTCTGCTGCACATACTTCAGCTGCTGTTGTACATCTGCATGCAAGCCTTCCTTCGCTTTTCCGATGGTAATCAGATTCTTCCACGTATGCTGAACGGTTGTTCCTTGGATTGCAGTATCAATCTTATAAGCCCTAGTTTCCAAAGTCTGAACTTTCTCTACCTCCCTGGACTGGCTCCGCTCCAGAAACTGACGGATAATGCCAAGCGCGCTGGAATGATTAAAGTTCAGATAATGAGAGGAGATATCCTCATTCTTCTTCTGGATCATATCCGGACGGTACTGCTTGCGGTATTCATGAGGCGTCATATGGTAGCGGTTCTTAAAAGCGGTGTAAAACGACTTGGCATTCGGGAACCCATGATTCAAGGCAAGATCGGCGATCGGAATCTCGTCATAGTTAAGCAGATCCTCTACTGCATTTTTCAAACGGATACTGGTCAGATAGGATTGGAAATTCAGTCCGATATTTTCACTAAAAAATTTGGACAGATACGGAATCGAAAGAAATTCACGCTCTGCCAAAGTCTGTAGCGAAATTGGGTCTTTGTAGTGTTCATCAATATAAGTAATAATACGCAGCATTCGTTCCATATACTTCTCGTTCATCGCGCCGCTCGATCCGGTCGTCCGGAATTGCTTCAAAAGAATGGAGAATATGGCCAACATCCGAATCCCCATGTCCAGTTCATAAGCTTCCTCCTTCTTATTGTTCAGCTGCACCATTTCCGCGAGCAAATGGCGAATTTGATCAAGGGCTCCACGTTGTTCGGACCGTGCTGTACGGGATTCACATTTGAACAGAATATTCTCAATGCCCCTAATATTCTCTTTCAAATAGGACATGGGGATTAAAAATGTAGCGATAATGTTGTTATCCAGACCAATCACTTCATGAACATGACATTGATTGATCAGAAATACATCCCCTTCAGCCAAGGTGTGCCGCTGACTCCCTACCGTAACTTCCAGATTACCGTTCAATACAAAAATGATCTCCACACTGTTATGCCAATGGCTTGGCACAAAATTGACCCTGTGCAGTGATACATCAAAAGGTAATGTGTCCCCGGTCTCCACCAGTTCGTAGATGGATGTCTTCAATCTATTTCCCTCCTTTTCTTCATCGTGTTCAACATGCCAAATGCCACCTTAATATGATGAATTTCAGTACAATGCCCTAGCAATTATGTTAAAGTTAGATTGTGTTTGTTATATTTTGGAACGAAAAACACCCTATGTCCTTTGTCTAATCTTATAAGTATGTAGACCTACCATGCAAATATTTTGAGGCAACAGCGATCGTAAGAATAATCCGCATTCGTAGTGGTGCTCAGGCTAAGATTCGTTAGTTCAACTTTTACATACAGGAAAATACTTATGATAAACAAAATATAGACTTAAAAGGAGGTGAGTTTATGGATATGGGAATGTCCATGTTCGGATTATGGCCAACTTTGATGTTCATTCTAAACGGACTCTTCATGCTACTTGGATTGTATGCACTGTATCTCCTTATAAAACTTTTAATCCGGGCTATAACAGCAGTGGAACTCTACATAGATGAGAAAAGGAACCGGCGCTTTTAAGTCTTTTGGAAATCCAAGGTTGAACTCCATGAAAAGCATGTGATAAAGTCTAGACAATCAGAAATGAAAGGGTGACTAAAAAGCCAATGATCTACTAATCCTGTCCTAAGAAATTGAAAACACTTCGTAACGAAGTTTTTCGGGATAGGATTCGTGCGGGCTTTTTTATATATAATGGGTTGATGCTCAGAGCTTCTTAGCAGAAGCAGGTGTCTTCTTTATTCGTAAAAGCCTCCTATTCCGAATGTTCGGAGTGGGAGGCTTTTTTTGCAGCATTTTAACCCAATCAAACATGAGAGGATTGAACATTCATGACAGGACCAAATCCAAGAGAAGCATATCCGATCCCTGGAACCCAAAATGTACAGTTTATCAATAATACGATCACGAAACCGGGCATTATCGTTGGAGATTACTCCTACTACGATGCTTTAAACGGAGAATCCTTCGAGGAACAAGTGCTCTACCACTATGAGGCGCTCGGCACCAAACTCATTATCGGCAAATTTTGTTCTATTGCACCTGAGGCGCGATTCATCATGGGTGGGGGCAATCATCGGATGGATGGATCCACCTACCCGTTCAACCTGTTCGGACACGGATGGGAAGCACATACGCCTACCCTGGAGCAACTCCCGCTCAAAGGGGATACGGTGGTTGGCAATGATGTCTGGATTGGCAGACGAGCAACCATTATGCCGGGCGTACGTATTGGAGACGGCGCCATCATTGGCGCTGAAGCTGTGGTAGTGAAGGATGTTCCGTCTTACACGATTGTCGGCGGCAATCCAGCTAAGGAGATACGCAAGCGTTACGATCCGAATATCATTCAGGAACTGCTTGAAATCCGGTGGTGGGATGCTGATATTGAACTCATCAACTGGTTCATGGGTGCGATCGTGAGCGGAGATATGGAGATGCTTAGACAAATGAAGAACGAAGGCTTCTGATTGTGAAAACATGCCTTTCTCTTCCAACTTATTTATTACCGGCATTGGATATGGTAGATTAGAGTCCATAAAACTATTAGTTTCAGGAGATGGATTCCTCATGAACCTTATCCAGCCGCTGGATGATATACAATGGCAGACACTCATACAACATACAGCCGCCTACTTCAATGACCTGACTATGAAACGCGGATTTCAATATTACAAGCAGGGCCGGGTCTCTTCGCTGCAGCTGCACAAATCCGGTCATATCGAAGCTGTAGTGGAAGGAAGAGAAACTTATCACGTCGACCTTGTCCCGGATTCTTTCGATGACAGTCGCTGCTCTTGTCCGGTCAGAAAGAGCTGCAAGCACATGGCAGCCGTCCTGCTGAATGCTGCGGGCAAGCAGGGGCGATCCGTTCACGCACTCGCGAACGCCCATTCAACCAATCTCACCCGGTACGGGGAGATACCTTCCACAGAATACGGGGCGTCCCCGTATTCTGCCCACACCGCGAACAGACAAGCAGCCAGCTTAGCAAGCTTCAAGGATCAGGCCAGCCGGCTGTCCGAAATGCCTATCTCTGATTGGCATAAGCTGTTTGGGCAATGCATCGCAGCACTGGGGGTTAACACCTTAAACTCTCTGTACTCCAGAAATGCGCTGGAAGCTATTTTTCGCATCAAACCTGACTTGAGCGGAGTCATGGATATGTTGTTCGAGCTTCATGCCCGACTATTTGTGCTCGAAAGGCTGGTAAAACAGCCGCAGAGCCACAATACGGGCTCCGGTCTATTTATGGGCTATCACGTACAGATTGCTGCGGATGATACCCAGAAAGACATCGAGCAGCACTTCGCAGCCGGGCACTTCTCCATTCCAGTTGAAACAGAGCACTCACAGCGTGTGAGCGAAACGCTAGCTTATTTACGTGAAAAAATGCTGACTGAAGTCCGGAACCACTCCTTCTTCTCCCATATCTACAACCAGCTTTGGGTGTACGGTATTCATTCCAATGAACGGGATACACAACTATACTCCGAAGAGCTGAACCATCTGAAAACAGCTGAGGCGGAGCTCGGGAACGCCTATTCGCGGTCTGCGGGAATGCTTGCGCAAAGCTTGATGTACTTCTTTCTCTCCGAGGATGAAATGTCTTGGGAACTGCTTCGGTCCGCCGACAAAGGACTTTACATTCAGCCTGAGCAGCTGATCCATTTCCTTGATGTGCTCTCTCAAAATCAAGACTGGCCGCGCTTAACGGGGTGGCTTACCGAGATCGGCCCGCTGCTGGCCAGCTACCGAAATCACAATTTAAACAGCTATATGGCCTACTGGGATCAAGCGATACAGCAGATGCCGCAAGCAGAGCAGTCCCTGTGGGACACACTTGTGGACATGCTCCCATATTCCAAGGATATCTACCAGGAAACACTACTTGCCCATGGCAAATGGCAGCAATGGATGGATTTTCAGCTGAGCACTGGCAAGGAGCCGCTGGAGTTCCGTGTCAGCGTGCTGCAGCCGATCGAGAAACATGCACCGGAGCTGTTGCTGCCTTTTTTTCATCAGGCGGTAGAACGATACATTCTTCAGAAGAACAGAGCCAGCTATAAAGCAGCAGTTAAGCTGCTCAAGCGTTTGTCTAAACTATACAAAAAAATGAAGCAGGAAGACCGCTGGGAAGCATTCATCACCGCCTTTGCCGGACGGCATAGCCGGCTTCGCGCACTCCAGGAGGAGCTTCGGAGAGGAAAACTGATATCATGAGCCATCATACCGAAACCATCACCGTCCAGATTACGTTAAGCGCCTATGGAGATGCACTCATATACGGTTCCACCCTAATGCAGAGCTACCTGTCCGGACAATATCTGAAGCAGCGTTTGTTTGCCTGGCATGAAGAATCTTTTTACGGAACAGAGCTAGAAGTACAGCAAATTCAAGATGTTGAGCTGGTTCTTCTGCCCGCGGAACAGGTCATCCCTTTCTTTGCAGAGATGAAACTGCTGAATCATATTGAGTGGGTGTGGGGCGAGGAAAGCGCGCCATTCGTCCAGCTCGCCCCAATACTTTATGAGTGTATTAAGAAAAGAGCATTTATCCCGAGCTTTGCAGCTTATCAAGACGGAAAGCTGCAATGGACCTGGGATCCGGAGTCTATCGATCCGGAAGGCCGGGGAATCCTGTCACAGCTGGGGGAAGATCCTTTGCTTGGCGAAGGATTGGGCGCCGCCTTCTCGGCTTCCGTCTTTCAACGGTGTTACGGGACAGAAGCCGAGGCTGCCGATTTACGCCGAGAATACCCGCTTCTCTTCACTAAAGACCGTTCCGCCGCAGCCGGGATGGACGCACAGTCCTGGCTCATTGCCATTGGCTGGAAAGCAGACACGGCTCCTTTTCGCCCGCTTCTCCAGCTACTGGAGCCGGACGAAGAAGAAACGGCTTGGCGGCTGAAGCTTGTCCTTCAGGACAAGCAAGACCCCGCGCTGCTCTGCCCGGTCCGGCTTGCGGAGGACGGCGAAGCTTCCGGCTCATGGCCGGAGCACTGGACGCCGCATATACACGATCGTTCCACGGCTTGGCTGGAACGTCTCCGTGCCGCGCTTCCAGCGAAGATGCTGGCGAACGGCGGACAGGATATGATCGGCACCGAGCTGTCCGATGAGGCAGCGTGGCAGTTCCTGACGGTAGACAGCAACCGTCTGCTGCAGACCGGCTGGCAAGTGCTGCTTCCAGCATGGTGGGAAGCAGCCACCCGAAAGCGCCCGAAGCTGCGGGCGAAGGTCCACTCTGGTGAAGGTAGCGAGCGCAGCACCGGAAGTTCACTATTCGGGCTGGATTCACTTGTGAACTTCGATTGGCGCATCGCCATTGGTGATACCAGCCTCACGGAAGCCGAGTTCGCCGACCTTGTCGCACGGAACGAAAGATTAGTCCGTTTCCGCGGACAATGGATCGCACTCGACCCCGCGCTGGTGGCGAAAATCCGCCAAGCCATGGCAGGAATGGATTCCTCGCAGGGCTTATCTTTTCAAGATATCCTACACCTCCACCTGCTGGGAAGTGAGGATACACTGGAGAACAACGACGAGGAACCTGAAGAAAAAGGTCCTGAACGCATCCGGCTTGAGGTTGAGCTGAATGAGCATCTACTGGGACTGATCAGCCAACTAAAACGGCAGAGTGAGTGGCCGGAACTGCCTATCCCGGTTGGTCTAAAGGCTGAACTTCGGACTTACCAGCGTGAAGGGTATGCTTGGCTTGCCTTTTTGCGGCGTTTTGGGCTTGGCGCCTGTCTCGCCGATGATATGGGTCTCGGCAAAACCGTACAATTCATCACGTACTTGCTCCACGTCAAAGAAACGACCTCCGGGGAGAAGGACAGGCTCACTTCTCTACTAATCTGCCCTACTTCCGTTCTGGGCAACTGGCAGAAAGAATTGAGCCGGTTCGCTCCGTCCATCCGGGTTATGCTTCATTACGGAAGCAAACGGTATAGCAGTGAGGAATTCCATGAGGAAGCGAGCCAGGCCGACATTGTCCTGACCTCTTATGCAACAGCTACCCTGGATCAGGAGCTGCTTAAAGATTATAAATGGGAAACCATCTGTCTCGATGAAGCTCAAAATATAAAAAATGCCCAGACAAAGCAGTCGGCTGCGGTCCGCAGCTTTCCTGCGAAACACCGCATTGCGCTGACCGGTACGCCGATTGAAAACCGCCTGTCAGAGCTCTGGTCGATCTATGATTTTATCAATCCGGGGTATCTAGGCAATCTGCGGGCTTTTACCAACCGCTTCATTCAAGCGATTGAGAAGGATCACGACGAACAGAAAACTGCCGATCTGCAAAAGCTCGTTAAACCGTTCATGCTCCGCCGCAAGAAAAAAGATCCGGCCATCCAGTTGGATCTACCGGATAAGAACGAGATGAAAACATACATTCATCTCACCACCGAGCAGGGTGCGCTTTACGATCAGAGTGTGAACCAGCTCATGGAGCGTATGCAGAAGCTGGAGGGTATTGAGCGCAAAGGTGCTATTCTATCGGCACTCACCCAGCTGAAACAGCTGTGCGATCACCCGCAGCTGCTGACCAAAGAAGCTCTGCCGGAAATAACGGGGGCCTCAGGCCGTAAATTGGATACAGAGACGCTCATTAACCGTTCTTCCAAGCTTGAACGCCTTTTATCCATGGTCAAAGAGCTTCGGGAAGAAGACGAACGTTGCCTGATCTTTACACAGTACATTGGCATGGGCGAGATGCTGCAGCAGGTGCTTCAACAAGAGCTGGACGAACCGGTGCTCTATCTTAATGGCAGCACCTCAAAGACGGCACGTGACCGTATGACTGACCAGTTCCAGTCGCGGACGCTACCGGCGAAGGAACAGCCCAGCGTATTCATCCTTTCAATTAAGGCAGGAGGCGTCGGCCTGAATCTGACCGCAGCCAATCACGTCTTCCACTTCGATCGCTGGTGGAACCCGGCTGTCGAAAACCAGGCCACCGACCGGGCATACCGCATGGGCCAGACGAAGGATGTACAGGTTCACAAGTTCATCTCCATGGGCACGCTGGAGGAACGGATTGATGAGATGCTGGAAAGCAAGCAGCAGCTCAGCGATAACGTCATCTCCAGCAGCGAAGGCTGGATAACCGAGCTGTCGACCGATGAGCTGAAGGATCTGTTCACCTTGCGACGGGATTGGGCGTAGGTTAAGACTTCTCTTCCATCAACTGCCGCATCTTGGCTTCCGTATTCGTGTCCGGAGCTGGTGTATATATACTGCAGCGTAAATCATCATTACCATATACATGCAAAGACGTAAGCTCAAACAACATCTTTCCGGCTTTGGCATGTCTGAATTCAAGATGTACTTCCGGTGCGTAACTCACCTGGCTTTGCTCCCACATCCGGGTGAAGCCGGGATGATCTCTCTTCATTTCTTCAAGAAATGATTCGTACCACTTATCTTCCACATATTGTCCGTAATACGAACGAAACATCGCCAGAAACCCGCTGGCAAACTGATCCCAGTTAACCGCCAAACGCTTAAATTCCCTACGGGTGAACAGCAGGCGAATCATATTTCGTTCTTCCAGAGGAATGCGTTCAAAGTCCAGAAATACATGGGCCGCGGCATTATTCCACCCAACAATGTTACACATACGATCGGAAATAATCGCCGGACAGCAGTGGAGTTCTCTAATAATTTTATGCAGGGAGGGGCTGATATGGGCCGCTTCCTGTTTGAGCGGATAGGTGCTTGTACCCGTCTCGAAGGCTAGTGAGAACAAATACTTCCGTTCATCAGCAGTTAGTTGCAGCGCGTTAGCTACACAATCAAGGACAGATGATGAAACCTGGATATCACGTCCTTGTTCCAACCAGGTGTACCACGTTGTGCTAACGCCTGCCAACTGTGCTACTTCCTCTCTTCGCAGTCCTGGCGTTCTTCTTCGAGTTCCTGCTGGCAAGCCGACAGACTCCGGGGAGATCTTGGCGCGTTGAGATTTTAAAAATGCGGACAGTGCTTGAAGTCTGGCCTGTGAATTCATCGTACCCTTCCTCTCATACCGTTTTAGGATGGCAGTAATTATACTAGGATAAACGATATCTTGTAATAGGATAACATACATGACATCATAACCTTACGAATGACAAGTTATATATTCTAAGGAGGTTCATCCTATGGAAAGAGTCGTCATTACCGGTATGGGTGTGATTTCACCGTTAGGTAACGATGTAGAATCATTCTGGTCCCGATTGATTCACGGCCAGTCCGGTATTTCACATATAGAATCATTTGACACAACGAAACAAAAGGTAAAGATAGCGGGGATCGTTCGGGATTTTGATCCGATTGAACGCTTTGGTGTAAAAGAAGCAAGGCGCATGGACCGTTTCTGCCAGTTCGCCTTAGCAGCGGCAGAACAAGCCTTCAACAGCTCCGGTCTCCAGCTTGAGGACATCAATCGGGAGCGCATGGGCGTATATATCGGCTCCGGCATCGGAGGCATCCAGACCTTAATGAATCAAAGTGCGGCTCTCGCATCACGTGGACCTGAACGAATCAGCCCCACACTCGTTCCGATGATGATTCCTAATATGGCAGCCGCAATGGTCAGCATTAAATATGGCGCACTGGGTTCCTCATTATCACCGGTAACGGCTTGTTCTATCGGGAATACAGCGATAGGTGAAGCCCTCTTTAATATACAGGCGGGAAGGTCTGACATCATATTTGCGGGAGGAACAGAAGCTGCACTGACCGACATTTCACTCGCAAGCTTCTCCAATGCCACGGCGCTATCCACGCGAAACGATCAGCCAGAATACGCAAGCCGTCCGTTCGATGCTGGCCGGGACGGGTTTGTAATGGCAGAGGGTGCTGGTATTGTCATTTTGGAGTCCCTGACGCATGCACTGCAAAGAAATGCCCAAATCCTCGGTGAGGTTATTGGTTATGGGGCCGGCTCAGATGCCTACCATATGGTCGCAACTCCAGCAGACGGTCACGGGGCTGCCAGGGCAATGAAGTCGGCACTTGCAGAGGCCAAAATCTCTCCAGATGAAATCGATGTGATAAGTGCTCATGCGACGAGTACTATAATCGGGGACCGTTCGGAAACAGCAGCGATCAAACATGTATTTGGACCGGAGTCATACCGTATTTCCGTAACAGCTAACAAATCAATGACCGGTCATATGCTGGGTGCCTCTGGAGGCATAGAGGCGATTGCTCTTGTTAAATCTTTGCAGGAGGGTATCATTCCCCCTACGATCAATCTGGATACACCCGATCCGGAATGTGATCTGGACTATGTCCCGAATCAAGCTAGAAAAGCCGATCTAAATATTGGAATCTCCAATTCCTTTGGCTTCGGAGGACATAATTCAGCTATAATTATCAAGAAGTTTGCGTTGTAAGTATAAGCTTGGCTACAACAAATTCTGGGGCCCCATTTGGGGGCCTTTTCTCGTTATCTAATATTTTTAAAAATTTTTCACATCATTCAAACTTTTTCAAACCCCCGCACGTCTTGCCTGTGAAAGTTCAATTGCAATTGATCGCTGGCGCGCGCAGCAAAGGAGTGTCATATACCCATGAGAGGCCGGAAACTGGAAAAGCTTCTTATGGATTGTGTTACAGAAAATCAGGAAAGCATCTACAGGCTGGCCTACAGCTATGTAAAAAACAAAGAGGATGCACTCGATATCGTACAGGACGCAATTCATAAAGCATTTCTATCCATTGATAAACTGCAAAATAAGGGTTCAATCAAGAGCTGGTTCTACAGAATTGTCGTAACAACCTCCCTTGATTTTTTAAGAAAACATAAAAATATGCATGTCATGGAGGATGAAATTTTAGAGTCTTTCATCCCCGGTCAAAATGATACTTATCCCAATCTGGATTTGGCCGAATCCGTGAATGATCTGCCTGAGAAATACCGGACGGTTATCATTCTCCGATTTTTTGAAGATATGAAAATAGAGGATATTGCAGAAGTGATTCAGGAGAACGCCAGTACTGTGAAAACGAGATTGTATCAGGCGCTGAAACGGCTGCGAATAAGTCTGGAAGAAGAACAACTAAAGGAGGTGCATCCCGTTGAATGACAGATTAAACAACATGAAAAAAAAATACGAGTCCGTTCCCATCCCTGAAGAATTGGATTTGGTCGTCAAAAGGGCGATCAAGCAAAGGAAGAATCGGCGTATCAAGCTTCAATCATTAGCTGGGGGTGCAGCCGCCTCCATTCTATTATTTGCCGGAGTGAATACGAGCCCTACGTTTGCTGCAGCGATCTCGGATATACCAGTGCTCGGCAATCTTGTTAAAGTAATCACGATCAGTGAGTACACCCAAAAAGATGATTCGTCCGAGACAAACATCAAAACACCGGCTATTACCAATCTGGACAATCCGCAACTTGAAGAGGCGCTGAACAGCAAATATGCCGAAGGGAACAAAAAGCTCTATGAATCTTTCAGAGACGAAGTCGAGGAACTAGAAAAGAAAGGGAAAGCCAATATGAGCCTCGACAGTGGCTATGAGATTGTAACGGATACCGATCGACTACTTACCTTGTCGCGTTATGTCACGACGACCGCGGCTTCTGCCGCAGAGACAAGAACCTACGACACGATCGACAAGCAGGAAAGCATCGTTATTACCCTGCCAAGCCTATTTAAAGATGATTCATACATCCAGGTGATCAGTGATCAAATCAAACAACAGATGAAACAACAAATGCAGGAGGACCAAGACAAGATCTATTGGATAGAATCGGCGGAAGATGATGATGTTATGACTCCTTTTGAAAGCATCTCAAAAGATCAGAACTTCTATATTAACGCTGACGGCAAGCTGGTCATTTCCTTCAATGAATACGATGTTGCTCCCGGGTATATGGGTGTAGTGGAGTTCGTCATTCCGACAGAAGCGCTCTCCGGTATTCTCGTTAGCCACGAATATATTAAATAATCCAATCCAAAAATCATTAGGAGGTTTTTATCATGAAAATATACACATCTTCCTCACCACTCAAGAAAAAATTGGCTTATGCCAGCATGGCTGGTGTCATTCTGCTCAGCGGTTCCTTCGCTATGATGACAGAGGTTCATGCCCTTTCGGCCGCTAAACCTCAGGCCACAGCTGTTCAGGTTCAAAAGTCACTCGTAACCTTCAAAACGTTAAAGTCGAGCGAACCTGCACTTGAAGCAAACATCCGTATCCCTGTGTTTCAGGGATTAAAAGATACCAAATACCAAGACCAGCTGAATGATATTATTGAATCCCACGCTTCCAAGGATCTGACCAACATGGAGAAAGAATCCAAGGAAATGGCGATTAAAGCAAAAAAAGAGAACTTTACTATGCATCCTTACACGCTGAACATCAGTTATGAACTTACAGCAGACGGTAAGGGCACACTGCCAAACCTGATCTCCCTGAAAGTGATCACCGAAGTCACAACCGGCAACTCACCGGCTCAGCGTGTGGATACGTACAACTTCATGGACAAAAAAGAAGCAACTCGCGTAACTCTTGAAGACTTGTTCGGCAGCAACTACAAACAGATGATCGACTCCAAGATTAAATCGGATATTGCAGCCAATGCCGAGGAATATTTTGCTGGTAAAGATGGATTCCAGGGTATAGATTCTGAGCAATCCTTTTACGTAACTGGCGGAAAAGCCGTTGTTGTATTCCAGGAGTACAGCATCGCTCCAGGGGTCACCGGAACGCCTGAATTCACATTTGAGCTTACAGATACTACAAACCCTGTAAAGACAGTAATTGATCCCAAATCCACGTTTAAGGCGAAAAATGGCACAGTTATGATCCCGCTCGCGGATGTTGTGCGCAGTCTGCAATTCGACGTGAAATGGAACAAAAAAACGAAAACCGCTGATATTAGCAAGGGAGCGATTTGGACGTCGGTAACGGTTGGCAAGGATGCATACTCCTTTGGCAAAAAGGCTCCTCAAAAGCTTGGCACTTCCCCTGTTATGAAAAAAGGTCACGTATATGTTCCACTGAATTTCCTGACAGATATTCTTCATGCGGAAACCGCAAAAGGTGCGAACGGAGAAATTGAAGTTACCCTGAAATAATCCATTAATGATCACTTCATAACGCAAAGATAAAAGCAAAACCAAGCCCTCTATCCTTCCTGTGCGGGAGTCATAGAGGGCTTTCTCATTATTTGAACATATTTTTGAGAACCATCATCAGATTGGAGGGCTTTTCGGCCAGACGGCGTGTATAATAGGGATACCACATTGTCCCGTAAGGCATGTAGCAGCGGATGCGGTAACCCTGCCGGGCCAACTCAGCCTGGTCGTTCATGCGGAGCCCATACAGCATCTGAAACTCAAAGATGTCTTTCGAAATACCATGACGGGTTGAATACTCTTTTGCCCAGTTGATGATCCGGTCATCGTGACTCGCAATGGCGGTATATATTTCCCGATCAAGATGCCGCTTGATCATTTTTTTATAGTTATCTATAATTTCGCTCATGCGCTGAGAAGCAACGGCTGCCGGCTCTTTATACGCGCCCTTGACCAGCCGCAGATTGACACCTGCCTTCATCATTGTTTTGACATCCTCCGCTGTCCGGAATAGATAAGCTTGAAGAACCGTGCCGACGTTGTTCAGGCCTTCGGCATGAAGCCTTAGGGTCATATCGATCGTGGCTTGGGTGAATGACGAGTCCTCCATATCCAGACGCACGAAATTACCAAGCTCTTTCGCTCTGGATGCAACCGCTCTCACATTTCCATAACAAGCCTCTTGTTGGAGCGACAACCCCATCTGCGTCGGCTTCAAAGAAACGTTCGCATTTACTTTAAACTCGTCAATTCCCTCCAGCAGCCTTAAATACTGCTCCTTATATCCCTTTGCCTCATCTAAGGATGTGATTCCTTCGCCGAGATGATCAAGGGTAACCATAATACCAAGCTGGTTCAGTCGCCTGGTTTCCTCCAGCGCTTCCGTGAGTGTATCGCCGGCAATGAATTTGCGAGCCATTTTCTTGCCGTATTTAAGGGTCATCCGTTCCACCAGCTTGCTGCCGGATACGGTCAGCATCATTTTTCGGTAAAGCTCTGTGCCGTCCATCCCGTTCCCCCTTTCCGTTTGATTGATGTTAATCCTCTGTTATACGTTGTATTCTGTATTTCACGGAATATATCAGGATCAAAAAATAAGCAGAAAAATAAAAAAAAGAGATCCGAAGATCTCTAATTTTCATTGATAATATCTCTAACAATTTCAGCGGGTTGTTTATGTGTGGTATCGTACAAAAAATCTTTATTTGCAGATGAGTTTTCCATTTCATTAAGTAAAAACATTGACCGCTCTAATGAGTCGATATCCCCTCGTTTATTTAATCGTTCCATTATGGTTTCTTTATCCGCTCGCAATACAACATACTTAAAATTTACGTTTAGATCTGAAATCTGTTTACAAAACCAATCCAATTCATCTTCCACTACAAAATCAATCACCACATTTAAACCATGGTGTATATAATTTCTCGTTAAATCAACAATGTTCTTCCAGGTTATTTCAAGGCGTTCATCCCAAGAAGGCTGTGATTCTCCCTTAAACATATGCAATATGACATCACCTTCAATAAGGACACACCCGGTAACCTTTTCAGCAAGTTCTTTAGTTATTGTTGATTTGCCCACTCCGAGCGGACCAGAGATGAGGTAAACGATTTGATTTTTCTCATTATTGTTCGTATCCAACATTTCATGCACCATCCAATATTGTAGTCATTTCTGATAATTCAAGATCATAGAGAGCAGATTCAGATTCGATATCTATATAAGTTCATAACCTGATTTTACCGCTTATTATGCTACTTTCATAGTTTGAAGGCAGGCCCAAGCATAAGGACAACATGTTTCAATGCATACTCTCATATTCTAGATAACAGACAAACCATCTGAGCTAATAGCATAGAAATTTAATAGCATTAAATAGTCACTTACTTAATCATGGTGTATGAAGGAGGAATCGTGACCGATGAGAGTAACTTTTCAAAATGAATCCTTCACCGACTTTTCGAATGAAGCCATCGTACGGCTTATGAGCTGCACTTGCAGAGGCCGAGAACACCCTCGGTAAGACATACCCGCTAATCATCGGCATTCTAGCAAGCATTAAATGTAAACTCCCTTGTACTCTGAAAAGGGCTAGCGGGGTTCCTCTATTTAGACAGCAGGGAATATGAGGACACATCGTCGAAAAAAAAGAATATGAGAGTCAGTTACACACGGAGAGGGTTGATGACAATTGTTAGACGTTTTGAAGCAACAATATAACTACATTAGACTCACTAGGCAAACTTTGTTTGCATTTTTGGAAGGGATTCCGTTGCATAAGTTGCACAACACAGTCCCAAACTTCGGGAGTGGCAGTATTATGAAAACCCATATTCATGTTGCTGATTGCTATAGGTACTGGCTTGGATCATACGCTTTTAAACAGAAACGAGCTGATTTTTCATTTGCTACTGATATTGAGATTGAACGCTCGGATGTCAACTGGATTCGTGACAGATTTGAGTTAGCAGACGAAGCAGTACATCGGTTCTTGGAAGAGTTTAATTTTCGTTGGTTCGAACAAATATCGAATAATGTGAAATGGCAAGAGGAACCATGGAGTACAACTCCATTGTGGCTCTTAACCCATACGGAGACACATGAATTTCATCATAAGGGACAGATTGTATCTATGGCTAGGCACCTGGGTTACACTCCTCCTAACACAGATTTACAGTAGGCTTAACATCCAACAGTTTGAGAGCCATTACTTCTATTCTCGAAAGCGCTCTAAAATAAAATGTCAAAAGTGAGGCGCATATGATGTCAACTAAATTACGGTTTGCCATTGTCGGAGCTGGGGTCATCAGTTCGTTCCACGCGAGGGCGGTAACGGAAAATCCAGAAGCAGAATTGGTTGCGATCTCAGATGTTAGCGAGGAGACAGCCCAAAAGCTAGCAGAGGAATATAGCATACCTTCCATTCATACCGATTACCACGAGATGCTGCAGCGTCAAGACATTGATGTGGTTTGTATCTGTGTTCCCAGCGGTATGCATACAGAGGTAGCTGTAGCAGCGGCACAAGCTGGCAAACATATTTTATGTGAGAAGCCACTCGATACAACAATCGCTAAAATGGACTTGATGATTCACGAAGCTCGAAAGGCACAAGTCAAGCTGGGCGTCATTTATCAACGCAGGACGTTTCCTGCTGCCATTGCTGCCCGAAAGGCTGTTCAAGAAAATAAGCTTGGCAAGCTTGTTCTCGGAGATGCGTATTTGAAGTATTACAGAAGTCAGGAATATTACGACAGTGCAGGCTGGAGAGGAACATGGGAGCTTGATGGCGGCGGGGCTTTGATGAATCAGGGAGTGCATGGCATTGATCTGATCCAATGGATTGTCGGGGATGTGGAATCTGTATTTGCGCGATCTGCCGCACTTGTTAGAAATATTGAAGTAGAAGATACAGCTGTAGCTGTTGTGAAATATGTGAATGGAGCTTATGGCGTTATTCAGGGAACGACATCCGTCTGGCCGGGACAGGAAACTCGCTTTGAAATTCACGGGGAAAAAGGAAGCATCATTTTTGCAGACAGCGGCATTAAACAATGGGAGTTCATGGCCGGTGAACCATCCGTTCCGGATGTAGCAGGCACCGCCTCCGCCAGCAATGATGCATCGAATATTTCAGCGGACGGCCATTATATTTTGATCGATGATATGATCCAAGCCATTAAAGAAGACCGTGATCCGATGGTAACCGGTGAGGATGCAAGTAAGGCCGTTAAATTAATTCTCGCCATTTACGAATCGGCCAGAACAGGTCTGGAAGTCAGACTTTGATCTTCACAAGGGGGATGCGGCATGTCTCGGTTTCAGCTTGGAATCATAACAGACGAAGTATCTCAAAGTCTTGAGGAAGCGATCCATTTCGCTCTTCAGCATGACATGAAAGTACTGGAGCTGCGGTCGATTGAAGGACAAAATATACAATCGTGGTCAGACGAGCAAGTAGAGTCTATTGATGCACTTATTAGACAAAACGGCCTGTCTGTGTGTGCTTTATCTACACCCATTTTTAAGTGTCATTTAAGTCAGCCTGAAGAGCTTCAGGAGCATATTGCTATTCTTCACCGCTCGATTGAAATTGCCAAGCGACTTGGAACATCGATCATACGCGGGTTTAGCTTTTGGGCTGAAGAAGCTTTTGATGATGCGCTGCCAGCTATTGTGGAGCAGTTTCATAAAATCATACCTGAGCTGGAACGGGAAAATATTATATTCGCTCTGGAGTTTGATCCAAGCGTATATGCCAGCAATGCCAAGAAAGTACGAATGATTTTGGATGCAGTACACTCGCCAAATGTGATGGCCCTTTATGATCCCGGCAACGATCTATGGGACCCGGATGGAGAAATTCCTTATCCCGATGGTTATGAGTTTCTGAAGGGCAAAATCTGTCACATTCACTTAAAGGATGCGGTGAGAACACCGGATGGTGTAAAGGGTGTTGCCATAGGTAAAGGTGAAGTAGATTATCCAGGCTTACTACGCAGACTCATCATGGATCATTATGAAGGTTATTTAGTTGTAGAAACACATTACCGTCTGCAATCAGAACTTTCCGAAGAACAGCTAAAACGCCCTACGGGCTATGCTTTCTCAGAAGGTGGGCTAGCCGCGTCTCAGGAATGTGTTGAGAGCCTGAAGCAGCTGCTTGAAGAGGTTTATAAGATGAACTAGTTTGATCTAAAAATGGCCGGTCTCCTGTACGCTAAGGATACCGGCCTCTTATTACTTTTTACTAACCTCGATATAGATGCGTACATCCGCCTAGACTTGTTATTTCTACCATGGTGTTTCAGTCTTGTGTTCAATAACTTGTAATACTTTTGGTTCAAGAGCTTTTTTCATTTGTTCCTTTGAATGATTGTTTTTAGGAATTTGTCCATTTTGTTCAGCTTGAATTTGTCCTTCAGCCTGTGTATTTGCAATCACATCAATCACTTGTTGTTTAGAGACATTTTTAGATGCTGCAATCTCGACAACAGATTTACCTTTTGCTAATTCTTGTTTTAATTCTGCTGGGCTAATTTTTAGTAAAGAAAACAGTTTTTCATCGTTTAAAAAGGAATCAGCAGTATAATCAGGTTTACCATTTGTAGAGAAAAAACCTTCTACTGAAGGTGTAGGCCCACCTCCGATTAGAGAAACATTTATTGTATTGCCCTGAACAAATACCTGGTAGAACGGTGTTTTTGATCCCTTCTCGGTGTAATTCAACATAAACGTTTTTTGATTCGGATTCTCCATTTGCTCCATACTAAACTCGTACTCATCAATGTTGCCATACATTTTATCAATGAGATAATCTACCTTCGCCTTGATTTCTTGATCGGTTAAAGAAATGACTGGCTTCTCCTTAGGCTCCCAATTCTCTTGATTCATGTGTTCAATCTCACCCGTAATACCGTTAGTATCAAGTCTAATCTTTTTGCCGGTTCCTCCTTTTTCCTGCAGTACGATGCTTGTTTGGATCGCTTTCATTTTGGTTGAATTAGTAGGGTCTCCTCCAAGGTAGCTTGCATCGATAATCTCAAACGATTTTGTTTCGGGAAATGCGCTATACAGCTTCTCAAGTGTTACTTTGCCAACGTCATCCACCTTGACTTGTTCAGCAGTCATTGGTGTTCTAGTAAGCATTTCAATCAGGGGAGGGGCCGCAAATGCTGCGGTTGGAATCAAAATCGCAGTGGCAACTATTCCACCAATTAATCGTTTTTTCATAGTTTTTTCGCTCCTTTTTGGTTGCAAATATTGAGAATAGGATTGTTCTATTCGTTTAGAAATGGCCGGGGGGCACTCCATAGTTTCTGCCTCTTTGTGCAGATGTTCACGGATTTTGCGTTCAATAGGCATTGATCTTTTCCATCCTTTCTGGGGGGAGATTCCGTAAGTTTTTTCGAAGCGCCTGGAGGCCAGCATGATATCTGGACTTGACTGTACCCAGCGGAATATCGAGCAATGTCGCAATTTCCTCAAGAGCATAGTCGTGAAAAAAACGGAGGATAATCACCGTTCGCTGTTTATCGGTCAGTTTTTGGATTGCCTTCGATATCATTTGGTTCGTCTTATCCATCAATACAGCAGGTTGATCCCAATGAGACTCTTCCCGAGAGAAGGCGCGGATACGTTCAAAAATTCGGAATCTCCGCCAGCTCTTGACCCGAAATCTCTGCACTTGACGGATTACCAAGCCGTGCAGCCAGAAGTGGAATGGCCGGTTCGTATCGTAGTTAGCAAGTGAGGTCCACATTTGCATATAGATCTCATTCATGACATCTTCGCGATCCTGTTGATGATCCACTAGAAAGGAGACTGTCCGGTAGACGTCCTGATAGGTGGCATCATACATCGTATGAAACGCCTGTTGATCACCATCTTTCATTTTTGTGAGTAATTGGTACATATATTCACTTTGCATTCAGAGGGCCCTCCTGAGTAAGCAGCTTACACACTATATTGTCTCTCTATCGGAAAAAGGTTCGGTGCTCTTCTTATTTTTTGCAAATGGTTGAGTGCAAGAGGCTAGAAATAATTTAATGGAATTGGTGGCACACTAGTCCACATAGAAAAAGCATGTTCACCTCGTTAAATTGACCGAATCACTACTTTCTACATAACTGTGATTGGCACAAAAAAATGATATCGGAGGTAACCATGAGTACCTTATTATATCGATCCTTGGTGTTAATGATCATTTTGTCGCTCTCCCCCACTCCTTTTGCACATCACTTTGCAACTGCGGCAAAATTGGAAGAACCCGCGATAACCATCAGTATACGATCAACTCCAACCGCAAAATTGGAAAGTAAAATCAATCTTAATACTGCACAAATCAAGCTATTGATGAAGAATGTAAAGGAACAGGAAGGCGTTGTTCCAACCTCCTTTACAGATGTATACGTAAAAATGGAGCGAAACGGTCATAGTGAACATTACCGGCTAGACTTTAAAAATCATTTATGGAACATTACTGAAAAAAGGTATCTTGTTCTCTCCGATGCTGCTATTTTACAAATGCAGACATACATTAAAGCGTTAAGAGACATGCATTATGGACGCATCGTACCTTGGAAGGATATCAAAACAATACTGCCTCGGAAAAGTATGTTCGCGGTCACTGATCTGGAAACCGGACTTACATTTCGCGTACAACGCCGAGCAGGAAGCGACCATGCAGATGTGCAGCCGCTTACGACTGCGGATACAAAAATCATGAAACAAATATACAACAATCAATGGAGCTGGAACAGAAAAGCGATAATCGTTCAAAAAGGAAACGAAAAGCTGGCTGCTTCGATGAACGGTATGCCTCACGGAGGAGATGGGATCCCGGAAAACGGTTTTAAAGGGCATTTCTGTATTCATTTTCTGGGCAGCTCCACTCACAAATCAGTTCATACGGATTTGCTCCATCAATTCATGGTTCATAGAGCAGCTGGAGAGCAAAAACAATATATTAGCACCGCATCGCCATATATGCTGGCACATTTATTTATAGAATCCTTAAATCTTCAGGATGCCGAACTGCTTCGCCAAATCTCAGATGGATTGCCTACGGAAACGTTAGAATCCATTATCGATGATATGGACAACATAAAGGCTACCCGAGTTCAACAGAAGTATGCTCCTGAGACTAATGAAGTCACGGACAACTTACTTCAAGAAATCACTCTACCCGTAGCACTTCAATATAAAGGAAAGAGAACTAAAAATGTGACATATCGATTTGTGTTTGCTAGAGAATCACTACAATCACCTTGGCTGGTCCGAGACTTTTCACAATAAAGGAACGCAAAGTATTAATCAGACAAAATGTCCCCCGTAGGAGACCTTTATTAAGTGTCTACTCTACGGGGGACATTACTGTTCATCAATTCATTTCCTATAAAACTTTACTTCCGGATACGCTTCACTCGGTCCGTCTAACAACGTACCTTTCATCCCCTTCAAATGCTTATTAAAGAAATCGAGGACATATTCATTCACGATATCCGCTCCTCTCTCTCCATCTATACTGCCCGCCATTCTCATCAAACTAATCAATTTCGAAAATAGCGGAAGATCGGTAAAATTGTAATGAGCGGTTCCATCGATTAAAAGCAAGGTTCCTTCATGTTTCATGACATCGTCAACAATAGCTAGTTCATCGGAAAGAAATTTTTTTATCTGTTCGTCCGCATCCGGTCTATTCTTATATTGTTCAATCCCGGTAATATAGTCTCCCGTTCTCATAAACAGAAAGGGCTTGTTCATGGATTCCCGGTCCTTTATCTCAAACAGCGTACCGTCCATATTAATCCCGGCTTGGATTTTATCATTTAAATAGGATGCATTAAACGCCGTAGCACCCCCAAACGAGTGGCCCATCATTCCGATATGATTCAAATCCATCGTCTCTTTAAAGTCGCTTTGGATCACACCCGTATTCATCTGATCCAATTGTTCGATGACAAAATCCACGTCCTCAGTCCATACCTTCCCGATCTTATTCGTGGCTTCAAAGAAGTTATTCTCATCGACCACCGTTTCATAACCGGTGACCTCCCCATCCGGAAAAGCCGTAGTCATCGTACTGTAAGTATGGTCTATCGCGGCCACGATAAAGCCATGGCTAGCGAGATTCTCTGCTTGAGACTTATGAAGAAGCATCCCCGTTCCCATGCCATGACTCAAGATGACCAAAGGATACGGGCTGGTAGAGCGCAGAACTTTGGCTCCATCATGAGAATTGCTCTCGATGTATTTCAAATAATCCAGTACAAATGCGGGAACACCTAGCTTTGAGGAGTAAGTTCCCATAAGTCGGTTGAACGTCTCCGGATCATCCGGAAAAAGCTTTTTTGTCTTCGTATCGGTTTGCTCTGCCGGATACCACACTTGTACCATAAGCTCTCTACGGTCGCCTTGTTTGTCCGTGAAGACCTCTTCTCTGTCCTCATCTATAAGGTGAAACGTCTGCGTACCAACCGAATATGCTCCATCAGGCTTCGGCAAATTAAATACAGGCAGGTATACAGACAAACTGACGGACACAGCCATAAGAAGAATCGAGAAGAAACCCAAGCTGTATTTTAACGACTTTCCGATCTTCACATGAATACCGAAACTCCTGATGATCATGAAAATGATGAGCAGTACCGTAATGACATATACGAATAGCATCTGCCAGCGGTACCCCTCCATAAACAATTGCACCAATAACACCACAGCACTCGCTATAGCGATGGATGCAAAAATTTTTCGTGCTGTTTTTTTAACCAACAACAAATAAAAAAGCATAACAAAACAGAATATAACCAACATCAGCTCAAATAATCTCATCTCTTCCTCCTCTAGATAAGTTCATATAACTACCTAAAGCACTCTTATCTATATTAGGGCTTGAAGATTAAATCGAGCTAACGTAGTGTTTAAATTTGGTTTAAAAAACGTCCTAGCGTCTGAAACGCCTTGTCTAAATCCTTCTTCGGTATACCAGCATACCGATCTCCGACACTGATCTCACAGTAACTGTCGCCTTTGCTGTTATCTCGAATATAAGACGTCAAACCTACACCCGTCTCTGTATAGAGGCTCTTAAGTAGAGGCTCCAGCTTCTCCTTAGGAAGCTCAAAATGGACATGAAACATGTTGGAGACAGGTTCCAATGGCAGCGTGGACATGCCGTGACACCGGTTAAAATAAGCAGCTAACTCTTTGGCTTCTTCATAATACTGCCCCATCCTATCGACTCTTTGCTCGAAATAATAATCGGAGCTGAGGATATAAGGATACAGGCTGATCAAATCGCCGCCATGCCGCCGTTTCCATATCTTCGATTCGTCAATAAAGGCAGTTTCGCCCGCAAGTACAGCACCGGCAATCCCGCCAATCCCTTTGTAGAACGAAACATACACGCTGTCAAACAATTCGCATATTTCGGCAGCCGACTTTTGATAATAAGGTACAATTTCAAACAACCTCGCCCCGTCCAGATGCAGCTTGATTCCTTTGTCCCGGCAGAAGGCGGAGATTGCTTCAAGCTCAGCATAGTCTGGCAGTTGACCGCCAATTTCACGCTGCGGAAGTTCCAACAGTAAACACGCAATATCTTCCTGCATGTTCACCACGTCATCCAGCTGAATTAATTGGTCTTTGTCTGCAAGCAGCACCGGCTCGATATGATGCAACTCCTTCAGTCCGTCTTCTTCATGAATTTCCAAATGGCATAAGGGATGATAAGCGACTCTCTTTATCCCTTGTTGATCACACCATATTCTGAGGGCAATCTGCTGTGCCATCGTCCCGCTCGGGAAAAATACCGCACTCTCTTTACCAAGGTACGCTGCCATTTTATTCTGAAAATCCTCGATCACGTTGCCTTTTCCATACATGTCACTGTCAAGACTTCCAGCAATTTGTTCCAAAGCGAGCTTCAATACTTGAATGTCCCTGCTTCCATGCCCTGTAACCTTGTAAGTCGTTTCATTAAACACTTCGGATAACCTTTGATCTGCGTTCATTTCATGTAAAACTCCTCTCCCCTTAATGAGGCAGAATAGGTACTTTCTCTATTTCTATTTTACACGATGGCTCGTTTAAACGGATTCATTCTAAATCACAATAATCTCCTAAAGGTTCCAGCCTCCCCAAAGGTGAAAATAAACACATACTATGATAAAATACTAAATTGCAAAGCAAGCAACCTTAGGGAGGTTTAGGGAAACACCATGCTCATTATTGGAATCGCCGGCGGCACAGGTTCCGGCAAAACAACGGTGGCCCGGTCTGTCATTGACCGACTCGGACCAGGCAAAGTAACTTTTATATCTCAGGATAATTATTATAAGGACAACCCTCACCTCACTCTGGCTGAACGCGAGAAGATCAATTATGATCATCCGTTTGCCTTTGAGAATGAGCTGCTCATCGAAGATCTGAAGCTCCTGAAATCAGGACAGCCTGCTTACGCTCCAGTGTACGACTTTACGGTTCATGCACGCTCGAAAGAAGAAAAGCTGGAGCTGAAACCGAACCATATCGCTATCATTGAAGGGCTTCATGTACTCTCGGACGAAAATCTCCGGAAACTTCTCGATATTAAAGTGTTCGTCGATACAGATCCCGATGTACGTATACTTCGCCGGGTCGTTCGGGATATCGAGGAACGCGGCAGAACGATCCATTCGGTTCACGATCAATATTTAAGCACGGTGAAGCCGATGCATGAGGCTTTTATCGAACCATCCAAGAAATATGCGGATGTGATCCTCCCTGAAGGCGGAGAAAATGAGGTCGGCATTCAGCTGCTGTCCATCTTAACCGAGAAATATCTGACGGGTGATCGGACTTGGGGAAGCAACTAAGAAAACTTAATTTGAAGTCTTAATCGTAATCACATAAACTTTTTTGAGCGAGCTGCCGGGCACAACTGCCCAGCAGCTTTTTGGCGTACGCTAACCACTGGGCCGCCCTCCGCTGTTCATTTTTTATGCGTTATTAGAAGTTGTATAACGTCTTGTGCATTCTGTATCGCTTCTTCAAGCGAATGGGTTAAACGGTCCGTTACTGTAATGATGTCTTCATATTCTCCCGGCGTGTTTAGCACACTCTTTACGTTTAACTCCTTTGATTTCTCTACTTGATTCAGTAATCGGAGAATGGCACTGATTGAATAGTGTGCAGCCCTTAATGTCCGAATGATCTTCATTCGATTGATTTCTTTTTCTGTATATACACGGTGCCCATTATTAAGCCTGGGAACCGTAATTAAATGATTTCGTTCCCAATTCCGTACAACCTCAGATGAGATATCGAGTATCTTAGCAGCCTCCCTTCGAGTGTACGTCTGATCTTCGGACCACGATTCTGCACCACTTAGCCACTTCTCCACAAGTTCGATCGCTTCCAACGCTCGTCCATATTCTTGTTCTAAATGAGTCAAATACTGCTCGGCAAGCTCAAAAGCCATACTGAAATTTTCTTTCCCGCTAGCTTCAACAATGGCTCGTGCTTTGGCTCGGATATGGCCTTGAACGATCTCGCAGCGAAAAGCGGTCCTTGCCACAATCAGCTGAAACAAGTGGATATCTGAAAATATACGGTATCCATTGTCCTCTCGTGAAACCGGCGAAATATAACCCCAATCTTCATAAATACGGACGGTATTCGGATGCACATTCGCCAGTTTTGCGATTTCTGTTGTTCTGTACATCCGATTCTCCCCTTCGTTACTTCCATTTAAAAAACTTGATTGCGCCTCCCAGACCAAGTACAACACAGAGGACAAGTACAACAACACTGATGAGCAAAGGTTGAATAGGCTCCCCAATCGAGACTTGCTTTATAAGGTGAATACCGTGTGAAAGAGGAAGTATGTCCATGAACCATTGGAAAAACCGCGGCATCACTTCATATGGAATGGTCGCACCCGAGAACAGCAGCATCGTAAAATAGGCAACTGAGCTCCATAAATTCGCAGATTTTTGATCCGGCACCACACTACCGATGAAAATCCCAATACTGTACATGGCGCATACAACGAATGCATAAGAAAGCAAAAAGATTCCCCATGAGCCTTTCATATCATAATCAAATAATAAGTCATATACAGCTGTTACACCAACAAAGGACACTAACGCTGAAGAAAGCTGGATGACCACTTGTGCAAATAAAATATGCAGAGGGGATACAGGGGTCACTTGAAATCTTTTTAAAATACCCCGGTGACGATAGTCAGCAATGGTAAGCGGTACACCCATCACACCTGTCGCGAGCACCCCGATAGTAATGACAGCAGGGTAGGACATTTCAAACATAGATGCGCCATTGACAGATGCATCTCTACTCATCATGTAACCAAACAGAGTCGCCAATATCATCGGAAACAAGATTCCGAATATAAGAATATCGATCCCTTTCCAGACGAGCTTGCCTTCTATTTTCAACAATGTCCAAAACAAAGTCATGTCCATTCCTCCTCTCCTGCAAAATGTAAATAGGCGTCCTCTAACGTTGCTTTTCCACTAAGGGTCAACATATCTTGAATCGTACCGGTTGCGACGGTTTTACCGTCTCTTAAGATTAACAATCGATCACAAAGAGCCTCGACCTCATCCATGTAATGAGAAGTAAGCACAATGGATAGCCCGTTCTCTTTCATGATCAGCAGCTGCTTCCACAGCATTCTACGTGCCTTGGTATCCAGCCCTGTTGTTAACTCGTCTAAAAAGACAAGCTCTGGATTGGGCAAAAGTGCCAACAACACAGCAAGGCGCTGCTTCTCACCGCCTGAGAGTGATTTGACAAGTTGTTTTTTCTTATCCTGTAGTCCAAATACAATCAGCAATGGCTCTATTTCTTGTGTTTCTTTATATAGCGCATGCCACTGAATACATGCCTCTTCTACAGTCAAGCGATCCTGGAAATTCGTTTCTTGAAATTGGACACCAACTTTTTCGAACACTTTCTTTCGTTCGGTGATGGGGGATTTCCCAAGTAAAGAGAGCTCCTTAAACTCACTCTTCTCAATCCCTAAAATCGCGGCAATACTAGAAGATTTCCCGGCACCATTGGCCCCGAGTAAACCGAACACTTGGCCTTTGTCGAGACAAAAGCTTAAATCTTGTACAGCGGTTTTTTCTCCGTATCGTACCCATAGATTTTTTACGACTAGAATCATATTTCCACCTCACTTCAGTTCAATAGATTCACACTATATCAAATGAAGTGCGGGGTGGTGTTATATTGGAGGGTTTATACAATGCGTAAAAAGACCAGACTACCGTCAGGCAGCCTGGTCTTCTTCGATTATGTCTGTTTCTAAGGCTCAATCGATACGCCATGAAATTGCATGATACCATTCGGATGTCTCCAATATCCCTTCACCTTGTCGCTGACACCGTCCAAATATTCCTGATGATGAATGTACAGCATCGGAGCCAGCTCGACAAGTTTTTCCTGGGCCTGCTTATACAACGCTAGGCGTTTAGCCGGATCATTCTCTTTACGTCCTTCGTCCAGCAGTCGATCCAGTTCCGCATCCTTCGTAAAGGTCCGGTTGCCCGGCTCCCCGACGTTTGCGGAATGGAACACCAGATACAATCCATAGTCGGCATCAGCTGTTACCGTAGACCAGCCGAGCACAAACATATCATGCTTGCCTTCGGCTGTCTGAGCCAAATAAGCGCCCCACTCCATCACTTCGATCTTCACTTCAACATTCAGCTCTTTCAGCTTCGACTGCACATATTCCGCAATTTTGATCCGCTCCGGATTATCGTTTGTCCAGATCGTCGTGGAGAAGCCCTTTTCTAATCCGGCCTCTTTCATCAGTTCTTTCGCTTTTTCCATGTTATGCTCGATCGGTTTGACGGAGGCGTCATAACCGTTGACGTTTGGAGCCAACGGACCGACGGCAGGTATTCCCGTCCCCTCATAAATACCTGAAATAATCTCATCTTTGTTGATTGCCATGGACAATGCCTGACGCACACGGACATCGTCAAACGGCTTTTTTTGCATATTAAATCCGATATAGGACAGGCTGAGCGAGGCTTGGCGGTTCAGAGACGCACCATCCAAACCTTCTACACGGCTGATACTGCTTGGTGATACCGGATCAATAACATGTGCATAACCCGTTTCCAGTTCGGCAATCCGAGTACCGTCTTCGCTGACAACTTTAAAGGTTACGCTGTCCACTTTTGCTTTCTCTCCCCAATGATCATCGTTACGGACAAGCTTTACTTCCTGCCCTGGATTCCAGTTATCCAGCTTAAATGTGCCTGTGCCCGTCGGATTTTGAGCCAGATATGCGCCTGCCTTCTCACCGGCATTCACCTTTTCATAATCCTTCTTAATGCCTTCGGCACTAACCATACTTACTCCAGGGTGAGCCAGATGAGCAAGCAGCGGTGAGAACGGATAAGCTGTAACGAACTGCACCGTATTCTCGTCAATCACCTTGACCTCCTTGACCATATCTACCAATCCGGCACGCGGGGAAGCCACCTTCGGATCCAGCATCCGGTCGATATTCGCCTTCACGACTTCCGCATTGAAAACAGAGCCGTCAATGAATTTTACACCCTGACGCAGCTTGAACTCCCAAGTAACGTCATCTACCGCTTTCCAGCTTTCGGCTAGACCTGGTTGAATGACAAGGTCCTTGTCATGCTTGAGAAGTGTGTCATAGATATGGGTTGTCATTACACTCGTTTGCTGATCTGTCGACATATGAGGGTCCATAGAAGGAGGATCGGATAACCAGGCGACAACAAGATCCTTCGCTCCGCCCTCGGCGGTTTTACCTTCTCCTTTATCCTTGTTTCCGGTTTCCGGAGGCGTAGTCGTATTACCACTGTTTCCTTCCGGTGGTTTGTTCTCTCCGGTACTGCTGCCCCCACTGTTGCCGCTACATGCCGACACAAACAACATTATCAAGATGACCAAGAATGGAAAAACCCGCCTCAATCTTTTGCTACCCGCCATAAACTGAGCACTTCCCTTCTCAATTAAAAATTAAAAATATTTTCCCAATATTAAACATATATTTGAGTAATTCATATTTATACTGGAAATCTCTATTTATCCTTCGGTCAATTATTTGGAGAAAGGGTGATTCCACTTGCGTAAACTGACGGCAGCACCAGTTACAGCAGAATCCGGACAAAGCCGGGCTCGGCAGCGAAGATGGAAATCTTTTTACATGAATTTGCAAAAAAATAAAGCGGCACTGCTGGGAGGATACTTTCTCATCTTTATAATCGTTGCCTCGATCATAGGTCCCTTCCTTACACGGCATGACCCCACAATCGTCGATTATTCTGCTAAACTGCTAAAACCTTCGGCCGATCACTGGTTCGGTACGGACCATAACGGACGGGATATATTTACGCGCATTGTTCATGGAATGCGGCTCACACTGTCAGTCGGTTTCATCTCGGTTATCATCGGAGCAGCATTCGGCATCATACTGGGGATTATCTCCGGATATTATGGCGGAAAGCTGGATTCCATCATCATGCGTATAACGGATGTCATGCTTGCATTTCCGGGTCTTCTGCTGGCATTGGCGATTGTAAGCGTTCTCGGAAAAAGCCTGTTCAACGTAATTATTGCAGTCAGTATTTTTTCCATCCCAACCTTCGCCCGGATTGTCCGGGGCTCAACACTGGCGGTACGTAAGCTGGAATATATCGACGCCATGCGATCACTCGGGGCCGACGATAGCCGGATTATTTTTAAGCATATTTTACCAAACGTCTTGTCCCCTATTATCGTCCAGGCTACTCTCCGTATTGCCGTTGCGATCCTGACGGCCAGCGGCCTTTCCTTCCTTGGACTTGGCGCACAACCTCCGACACCGGAATGGGGTGCGATGCTGAACGACGGACGCAACTATATTACGGATCACCCTCATGTCGCCCTCTTTCCCGGCCTTTCCATTGTCCTGGTCGTGGTTGCCTTTAACCTGCTGGGTGACGGTCTGCGAGACGTACTCGATCCGAAGACAAAAAAATAGCGCTAACTGCCGTTAACAATCCTCCTCTACCTCATATACTTATCATTTCTTGAAATTTAAAGAAAAGGAGCCGGCACACCATGCTCATGTATACCGTTCGAAGGCTTATTCAGACCATTCCGGTCGTCATCGGAGTGACGATTATTGTCTTCCTGCTCATGCATCTTATTCCGGGCGATGCGGCGCAGGTTATTGTTGGAGAAGGCGCTCCAAAAGAAAAAGTGGAGCAAATCAGGGAAAGCCTCGGCTTGAATGACCCCCTGCCCTTACAGTATTGGAACTATGTCAGCCAGCTGGCCCAAGGCGATCTGGGAGACTCGGTCCGTAGCAACCGGCCGATCGCAGATGAAATTTTCAAGAGCCGTTTCTGGATTACCGTGGAGCTTGCACTGTACAGCACGATGCTTGCCGTCTTCCTCGGTCTAACTGCAGGCATTATTTCCGCGGTAAAAAGGAACTCACCCGCCGATGTTGGCGTCATGCTGATTGCCCTATTCGGACTGTCCATGCCGAACTTCTGGCTCGGACTCATGTTGATCCAATATTTCGCCGTCGATTTAGGATGGTTCCGTCCTTCCGGGTGGGGAACCTGGTCACAGACCATTCTTCCGGTCATTACCCTTGGTACAGGTGGTGCCGCTATGATCGCCCGAATGACCCGCTCCAGCATGCTGGAGGTGATCGGTCAGGATTATATCCGAACCGCTCAGGCTAAAGGCGTCCGGGAACGCGTCATCATATACAGACATGCTCTGAAAAATGCGATGATTCCCGTCATTACCGTCATCGGACTGGAATTCGGCGGTCTCCTGGGCGGAGCCGTGCTGACTGAATCGGTCTTCGCGGTCAACGGCATGGGACGGTATGTGATCGATTCAATCCGGGCGAGGGATTTCCCGGTCGTCCAAGCTGCGATCCTGATCATTTCCTTGACGTTTGTGTTCGTGAACTTACTCGTGGACATCTCCTATAAATATTTCAATAAACGAATCGATTTCGATTGATCCCTAATAGTGCGTGTTCAAAAAGTCAGATTTTCAGCACCGAAGAATATGCTTCCGATGTGCGTTTTTCAAAACGCTTGAGTTGGATGAAGATAGGGACTGAGGAGCGGAGCGTAGGCTGAACCTACGTGAGCATGCTTACGAAGTATGTTTCCTTCGGAAACATTTTAGCTGAATTCAAGATTCGACGTCGATTTCGCTTCCTGGATCACTTCGTGATCAAAAGATGATTTTTTGAACAACCTCTAATAGCTGAAAGGGAAAGGAGTGAGGAAGGATGGACCCTAAGCAGCCGGTGCTGGAGATTAACAACCTGCAGACTTCATTTTTCACGGACCGCGGCGAGGTGAAAGCGGTGGATGGCGTGAGCCTTACCGTCCGCAAAGGCAAAACCCTTGGCATCGTAGGCGAATCAGGATCGGGGAAAAGCATTTTATCATTATCTATTCTGCGTCTGATTTCAGAACCGGGCCGCATTATCGGTGGTGAGATACTATACAACGGGAACAATCTGCTGAACAAAACGGCCAGGCAGATGCGTGACATCCGAGGGAATCAAATATCGATGATCTTTCAGGAGCCAATGACCTCGTTGAATCCTGTCTTCACCGTCGGTGAGCAGATCGCGGAAGTCTATCAGGTTCATGAAAATATAGGCAAGCGGAAAGCGATGGATAAAGCAGTGGAGATGCTGCGTCTCGTCGGTATCCCCTCCCCCGAAAAGAGAGTGAAACAATATCCATTCCAGCTGTCTGGGGGGATGCGTCAGAGGGTCATGATTGCCATGGCTCTGGCCTGCAATCCTGATCTACTCATTGCAGATGAGCCAACGACGGCACTGGATGTAACCATACAAGCTCAAATTTTGGAGCTCATTCAGGAGCTTCAGCAGAGGCTGCATATGTCAGTCATCTTTATTACACATGATCTTGGCGTTGTCGCGGAAACATGTGACGATGTTGCTGTCATGTATTGCGGAAAAGTTGTGGAATTCAGTGATGTCCAGACCTTATTCAAGGAGCCGAAGCATCCGTATACGGTTGGGCTTATGAATTCACTGCCCCGCCATGACATCGACCAGAAGGAGCTTGAGGCGATTAAGGGCTCCGTTCCGAGTCCTTATGCAGCGCTAACCGGCTGCTGGTTCGCACCGCGTTGCCCCCATGCACAGGATCTGTGCCGCGAAGCGACACCAGAGCTGAACGATCTGGGTGGCAACCACAAGGTACGCTGTTGGATGTACACCGATATATGGGGGACAACGCCGGAGGTGAAGACATGAGCAAAGAACTTCTGACCGTGAACCACTTAAAGCAGTATTTCCCGATCAAGGGCGGCGTCTTTGGTCGAACCGTCAATTACGTCAAAGCCGTCGACGACATTTCCTTCACCGTCTATGAAGGCGAAACGGTCAGTCTGGTAGGCGAATCGGGCTGCGGCAAATCTACGACGGGGCGTGCGATTTTACGACTGGACGAACCAACCTCCGGTGAGGTGATTTTTGACGGAAGTAATCTACTCTCGCTGAGCAGAAAACAAATGACCCAAAAACGCAAAGACCTGCAGATGATCTTCCAAGACCCTTACGCTTCTCTTAACCCAAGAAAAACGGCCGTACAGGTACTGGAAGAAGCGATGGAAATCCAAAATATCGCGCCCAAAAACGAGCGGCGGCAGAGAGCCATCGAACTGCTGGAGACCGTCGGCTTGTCACCTCATCAGGCGGACCGGTATCCGCATGAATTCAGCGGTGGTCAGCGACAGCGGATCGGCATCGCCCGTGCGCTGGCGGTCAATCCGAAGCTGATCATCAGCGATGAGGCCGTATCGGCCCTCGACGTCTCGATTCAGGCTCAGGTGCTCAACCTGATGAAGTCTCTGCAGCGGGAATTCAAGCTGACATACCTGTTCATCTCGCATGATCTCGGAGTCGTCCGTCATATTTCCGACCGAATCATTGTCATGTACCTGGGGACCATTGTGGAGATTGCTGACAAAAAATCGTTGTTCTATCAGCCGCGGCATCCGTATACACGCGCCCTACTGTCTGCCATTCCAACCCTTGACCCGGACCGAAAGACCGAGCGTATCTTGCTGAAGGGTGACGTTCCCTCCCCTATCGATCCGCCATCGGGCTGCCGGTTTCATTCCCGCTGCATATATGCAAGCAACCGCTGCAAGACTGAAGCTCCTGAGCTGCGTCCAGTGCAGAACGGGGTCAAAAACCATCTTACTGCTTGCCATCACATGGAGGAAATTGATAACGGTCCGATGAATACACGTTAATCTGGAACATGATGATGCCGTATAAACTTTAGTACCGCATGTGTGGATTACCTCATGAACTCTTTGTACCGCCATCTACGGAGTACCGCATGTGATCTACTGCCGTCATGCAACGCCACATCGCCGTGGTGTGACGAACCATTGTTACGTTAAACAAGCCCTACATCAAGCAGATCCCTGATCCGTTTGACGAAGGGCTTTTCTCTTTGGTGAGCCTGCCTTTACATCTGGATTCCTCGGCAATACTCTTACTCCATAGTGAGTCCACCCGTCACAGGCGTGTACGTACCCGTCACAAACCGGGCGTCATCGCTTGCCAGGAAAGAGATTACACCTGCTACGTCATCAGGCTCGGCTACACGGCCAAGCGGCGTAAAGCTGCCGATCATCTGCAGCTCTTGTTCCGTCATCCCGGCCGTTGCATCCGTCTGTACCAGACCGGGAGCAACAACATTGGCGGTAATACCATACGGACCAAGCTCTTGCGCAATATATACAGCGAACGTATTCAACCCGCCCTTCGCTGTCCCATGCGCAATCATATATGGAGAAGGGTCCTTACCCAGACTGCTGGAGATGTAGATCAGACGCCCGGACTTCTGCTCCATCATGGATGGAATTACAGCTTTCGTAGTCAAGAACGCCGCTCGTAATTCATCATTCAGCTTCGGGGAGAACTCCTCCCAAGACATCTCGGCAAAAGGCTTTGCCACAAAACCCATATTCGCGTTGCATACCAAAATATCCAGGCGGCCATACGTCTCCTTCACTCTCGAAACAAGCTTCAGAACTTGATCCTCCTCACGCACATCACCTTGAAAAGCCACCGCCTCGCCGCCATTAGACTTAATATCAGCAACCAACGATTCAGCGGCTTCTGTATTTGTTAAATAGTTAACGACCACCTTAGCTCCTCGCTTCGCTAGTAGAATGGACGCTGAACGTCCTATTCCTCGTGCGCCCCCTGTCACAATCGCCACTTTACCTGCGAGATTCATGATTAATGCCCCCTTAGATCACCCGAATTGTTAGAGCTTGGATCATAACCTGATCTTCCTGACATCGTTTGACCTGAATCGAGATACAAGGCGGCTACTTCCAGCGCCGTCTTCCTTACCTCTGCAGCGATATGAGCTGGTTCCAAAATGAGTACATCCGTCTTCATCTGCAGCAAAAAGCTAATAAGCCACTTCTCATGAGGAAGTTTGGCCTTTACCAGAAGCGAACCATCTGCCAATCTCTCGATCTCATTCTCATCAAAATGATCTGCAGCATACACCTTAGCATCACCAGAGATACGAAGCACGAGATCGATGGTCTGTTGTCTCGGCCTTACCCATTGCGCGTTCATCTGCGAAAGCGGCATATCCCGTCGATTAAAAGAATCCGAAAGAACCTGAAGATCCCGAATACGAGAAAGCCTGAAAGTCCGGTAATCCTCACGACTCAAACAATAACCGTGCAGATACCAAGCGTACCCCTTAAGCGCAAGTCCCATGGGTTCGATTTTGCGCTCCGTGTCATCACCTTTAGCATCCGTATAATGAAAGAGGATCAGCTTATTGTCTTTTACCGCCTGATGCACCGCTTCATATTTATTTCGTTCCGCCTCACTTTTTTTCCATGGGGTAAAGTCAATCTGCACCAGATCGCTGTCTCCGAGACGTCCCTGTTCTGCCTGGGAAACCAAAGCCCCCACCTTGTCGAGCAAACGATCTATATTGGTTGGATCGAGTGCCTGTGTCGATTGAAGACCACGAAGCGCGGTAGACAGGGCAACAAGCTCATCAAAAGACAGCATCTGCCGGTCCAGACGAAAGTTATCCATGATCTCATAACCACCCTCCATGCCCGTATACGACACGATAGGAATACCAGCAAGACTGAGTGACTCCAAATCCCGGTAGATGGTACGCAGCGATACTTCCAGCTTATCTGCCAACTCCTGTGCTTGCACCCGCCTGCGGTTTAATAAAATCATCGTAATCGCCATGAGCCGTTCGAGCTTCATTTCGTTCGCTCCCCTCAAAACATCAATACATACCATTATATACCATTTATTTCGCTACATGTTGGGATCGATTGTTATGCTGCATGGTGTGCAGATACCATGCAGCATGATCCTATTAATGAGACGTCGCGTAATCCTCATCCTGTGCTTCCGGATCCAACTTCTCCTTCGTCATACCAAACGCTGCCGCCAAAGCCAGAACGGCCGGGATAAGACTCCAAGCAAAGGTCCCTGCAATTGATGATGACAACCCTTCCGTAATGGTATTAAGCGCGGATACATCCATAGACTGACGCAGTGCGGGATTCAGCAATACGTACGGATCACTAAAATCGACACCAGTTGAGGCCATACTCTCCGCTCCGCTGCTGCCGAAGGCTTCCGTGAGCTTGCCAGTAAGCGAATGGCTTTGCAATATCCCGAATATCGTAATGCCTAGTGTCATGCCAAGCGAACGGTTAAAATTCAGCGTAGAAGTTGCCGCGCCCCGCTGCGCAGCCGGAAACGAATGGATAGCCGCGCTGCTGAGCACCGAGAAGGAGGACCCGATGCCGAGACCAACCAGAATCATATACACCGTGATGAGAAACCGCGGTGATGTTGTGTTCAGTGCGGTCAAAGGTGCAAGGCCCGCGATCAGAACCAGGAGTGTCGGAATGAGGATCGAACGGTACGGTAGCTTAGACACTAAATATCCACCCACAGTTGCCGTTACGACTGAACCGACCATCATCGGAAGCAGTACAAGCCCGGCATTCGAAGCTGTACCACCCAGCACGCCTTGAATGTAAATCGGGATGAACATGGAAGCCGTCATAAACGCCGCACCGCTGAGCATGGCGACCAGATTGCTTGTCGTGAACAGCCGATTGCGGAACATACGGAATGAAATGATCGGCTCAGCCGCTCTTTTTTCCACAAACACAAGCAGACCACTCAGGACAACAAAACCTGCAAACATACCGATAATTTGCGGGGAATCCCATGCATACTGTTTACCGCCCAGTTCAACTGCGAACATCAGGCAGATGACAGCCCCCACTAACAGGATTGCGCCGAGAAAATCGATCTTCTGTCTAGAATGCTCCGCCGATTCCTTGTAGAAAAGCAGGATCAGGAAGAAAGCAATCAGACCGAGCGGCAAGTTGATGTAGAAAATCCAAACCCAGTGAATATGTTCCGTGATGTAACCACCAAGCAGCGGAGCCGCAATGCTCGATAAGCCGAACAACGCTCCGAACATCCCCGTCATCTTGCCTCTATTCTCAGGTGCGACGACATCGAACATAATCGTGAAGGCGATCGATACCATCGCGCCTGCCCCAATGCCTTGAACTGCTCTATACAGACTCAGCTGAACGATGGACTCCGCTGTCCCACACAAAGCTGAACCGATCATAAACACGATGATCCCGAAAATGAAAAACCTTTTGCGTCCGTACATATCCGACAGCTTACCGAAGATCGGCATGCCAGCCATTTCCGCAACCATATACGCCGAAGTAGCCCAAACAAACTTGTCGAGACCTCCAATCTCGCCAACGATGGTTCCCATCGCGGTTGCCACAATCGTGTTGTCCATTGAAGCCATCAGAATGACCATTAGAAGTCCCGTAATAACGACTCCGATTTTGTTTGGTGATTTATTCACTCAAATTCCGTCCTTTCCTTCATGTAAGTTTCGATAACCTCTTTCTGAAAACAGCATAAACCACCCTTGTTGACAACAGTGTGGCAAGAAAGGAATACCCATTACATGGCCTTTTTCGTCCCCTTAATATTGTGGCAAGGTGTCTCGTTATCTCCTCATTTCCTTGGCTGACCCCTTTTGTCTGTTGTAAGACGCTACGCTTTTCCGGAATCGTTTCGTCCCCTCAGCAACTTCGTGCTTGTCCACTTAAAAAACAAATCAAAGCAGGCCGCCCAAGGATGAATCCTCGAACGACCTGCTTCTTCATTTTTCTGAGAGATATCCCTATCTCCTTAATTTAATAATCTCTTTTGAGACATCCCCTGAGATTTCGGGGGCATACGATGCTCCGGATATATTCAATGTTTCTAAAGTGCTGCCTTCAGCCACATTCCCAAATTCCAATTACATCATTACTGAAGTTGATTCAGCAAGTTCAAAATACCCTGTGCGCTTTCTGCACGAGTTGTTGCCGCCTTAGACGCAAATTTGCCGTTGGCGTGTCCTTTCATCAGACCTATGGACAAGGCTTCGTTCACCTTTTTGACTGCCCAAGTTGAAATCTGCTCTTTGTCCTTTAATACTGGCGCTTCCGCTGACGAGGAGACATTCCCTTTCGTCTGGTAAGCACGGAGAAGCATGACGGCCGTTTCTTCACGGGTGATAGCGGCATTCGGTGCGAAAACATCCTTGCCTTTTCCGCTCACCAGCCCATGATGATAGGCTGTCTCCACAGCCGATGCATACCAGGCTTTACTATCCACATCTTTGAATGCTACGCTTTCTTGACCTTGATCACTAAGGTTCAAGGATCGAACGAGCATCGCCGCAAACTGTGCTCGTGTCAGCTGCTGATTAGGGCTGAACTTTGTATCGCTTGTACCCTTCACGATCTGCTTGGCTGCAAGCTCTTTTATGGAAGCTTCTGCCCAGTGACCACTGATATCTGTAAATATCTTTCCTTCGTTAGAATCACCACCCGTAGCCGATTCCATCTTAATAACAACCGAAGTTAATGGCTCCAATGTAATGGACTTCGAAGTTAGTGTGAATCCTGATTTAGTTGATACACCGGTGGTTCCCGCCTCATCCTGATCGACAAGGACAATTCCTGGAGTTAGATCCTCACGTAATGTTAGTGCTCTCTCTTTTTGATCGGCGTTCACAAATACATAATAAACTCCCGTTCCATCCGTAGCTTTGTTCTTGTACGCAATAACCAGATCCTGATCTTTGACTTCTGGTGCCTGGAGCAGTGTAACATTCGAGTTAACCAGAGATTGGCTGCCCAATCTGAACGCATCTGTCGACTTTCTTAACTCAATCAACCCTGCCGTAAATTGTTTGGTTTTATAGTTCTCAGGATATTTCATGCCATTTGTTGCTTTACTCCAGTCAAACATATTGATAGCGTCCGAAGAATCATAAGAGTCATGAACGAAATAACCGAAGGATTTCCCCGATTCATCCTTTAATTCATGATATTTCTGCTCGGGCTCTCCTTCCCCTTTCCACTGCTTCGTTCTGCCGTATTCCTGTCCCGCATGAAGAAACGCCGTACCTTGCGAAGTCAGTGTGAGCAGGTTACCGAGCCGGATCCGCTTATGAATTTCCTGATCATTAGCCGCTATCGAAGGGTCCTTCTTGATCGACTGCGCAATAATATCGTACAGCGGCAAATTGTCATGCGCCTCGATATACTGAACCATATCTCCCGGATCATCGGCAGGGGTATTGCCTGGCTGGCCTTTAATGTTATTGAAAATCGTGTTAATATCGCGAGCTCCGCCCGTAATAAATCTAGGCTCACCTTCATGACCGAAGCCGGACTTCAATTCGTTGCGGAATTCATCGGAAAATACACCGACATCGTTTGTTTTGTCCATCCAGTCCTGATCTGCCCCTTTTCCTGCCAGGGAAGGATCGGACAAATCTCCGCCAAATGTTCTCCAGCCTTCGCCAATAAATAACGCGTCCGGATTGATTGCAGCTGCTGCGTCGTAGGCTTTTTGTACAGATTCGTAGGTCGCATCACCCATCATATCCCAGCGCATGCCGTCAATTTTATATTCATCGAACCAGTACTTAACCGAGTCAACCATCAGCTTCTCAGCCATTTTATGGTTCGTAGCGAGATTATTCCCGAAACCGCCGATAAAGTTTCCGTTTGCATCCTGGAACGCATAGTAGTTAGGCACGATATCATTTAGGAAATCCGCCTTCGCCATATGCGTGTAGACCACGTCGAGGACGACGCCCATATCTGCCTCGTGAATAGCATCAATCATCGCTTTCAGTTCCTTGACTCTCAATTCCGGATCTTTCGGATTTTGAGAATAGGCTCCATCCGGTGAGAAATAACTGTGGGGATCATAGCCCCAGTTATATTCATTGTTTTGTGCTGAGTATTCCAGTTCTCTGGTCTTCATCGCGGCTTCATCCCCGTAATACCATGCCATCACAGGAAGTAATTGAACATGCGTAACACCGAGTGATTTAATGTAATCAAGCTTGTGTTTAAAGGCATCGTATGTTCCCCACGTTGCATTGTGCAAATCTCCTTCAATGGAAGGGTCTGAAGTAAAGTCTCTAACATGAATTTCCCAGATGATTGCGTCCTCTCTCTTCTCATAACCGGAAATGTTCGCATAGCTGAAGCCTGCTGGATCCGTTTTGCTCAGGTCCACAATTGCAGCCTTGCCAACTGTATCGCCGTCCGGCCCAGGTTCACCTTTTGTGTTAACTCTGAACTCGGCCATCGATTTGGCATAAGGATCCAATACATTTTTCGTCACACCGTTGTTTGTTACTTCGTACTGATAAAAATATCCATTTAAATCCTTAACGCCTAACTGGTCCGGCTTTACCTGAACGCTCCAGACGCCTTTTTCTCCTTTGGTCAACTGCGCATTTCCAATCAACTTGGAGGAGTCCTCTTTACTATAAAAGTTAACTTTCACGTTACTTGCAAGCGGAGCCCACAGCTTGAACATGACGCCACCAGCTTCGTATGTAGCTCCAAGATCATTGCCGTCGTAATAGTACATTTCATCGAGCATTCTCCAACCCGTAGATGCGGATACTGTCTTGCCGGAATAAGCCACACTGAACGGCGCATCATCAAGCTTAAACTGCGAGGTAATCTCTACGGTAGTTTCGCCGCTGATTTTGGCTGTACCGATTCTCACCGGTTTACCGTCTTTGTCCTTGACCTCAATTTCTTTTTTTAGAGTATCCGCTTCCAATCCTTCTGTCATCGTAAAACCAAGCTGCATTTTTCCAGGGGACAAAATCTCAGCTGACACCAGACCGGTAGCCATTTCGCCGTAAGGTGAAACGTAAACGTTGTTATCCCCTTCTTTTATGAACAGATGATTGTACTTGTCCAAAAGACTGAAACTTTTGTCTCCAGCATCTTTACCCGTATCACCTTTGTCCGGATCCAACACTAGAAAATTAATTTTTTGAGCTTTGTCCTTAATCTGGACGTCCACATAAGCACCGTACCGGTCTGTCTGTCCTGAAGGAAACTTCGTTGCACTCACGGGCCAGTCCTTAGACGGCTCTACCACATCTCCCCATAACCACAAGCCGTAATTACTATATTTCTGATCTTCTCTTACATAGTGAATCCGCACAGTATTAGCAGGCAAATCTGTGGGTTCAAAATTATAGACCGTGTCAGAGCCTTCTTTCAGCCAGATTTCATTCATTTCCGGTAAAGCAATAGCCAACTTTTTGTCGCCTCCGTCCTTGTCACCGCTTGTGCGGTCAACAACAACGATCCCGACTTTTTGGGCACCGGATTTCAACTCAATGTCAACATAAGCGCCATAGCTGTCCTTTTGTCCTTTAGGGAAGGCTGTTGCACCAGTAGCCCAATTTTGTGAGGGAGACGCTACATCATCAAAAATCCACAGTCCCTTATTTTCGTAGTTATCATCCGCTCGGCTGTAGTGAACCCGTAGATGATTGGCAGGAACCTTGCCAACGCTCGTTATCCCCTGATCTTTTGTAGCATCCGCTTGTACTTGTAGTGGAGAGATACCGAAAAGTGAGCATACGAGAGCGACAATCATGATGATGGAACATAATTTCTTCCTTTTTACTGTTAATCCCATTTTCATTTAACCTCCTCTTAAGATGAATGGTTATTTTTATCCGCTGCGCAAACGTTTTCACAAAAATGTGCAGTGTCCCTTTTGAAAAAGCGCCGTGTACATGGAAAATGCCATTTTCACTCCATCTTCCACGACTCGAATGCAACTAGAAAACGATTGTGGTGGAAACGCTTGCATATACCATATTATTCTTGCTTTTGCTAATCGTCAAGTCTGTTTTCGTTGATCTCAGCCCAGCTAAAGCGATAAGCAGAAGCAGCACTGAAATATCCATAATGTTGACGCTGATGAACCCAAGGGAAAGAAATGATTTTGCTCCATTAATTTGGACTCCCGTCAGAAGAGTATAAATCATAAGAGCGAGAGTTGAAAAACAATAAAAAAAAGGAGGCATCTCGCCCCCCTTCTAGAAATTTTGCCGACTGACCAAATCTTCTTTAATTTGTTATACTTACTTCCTCTTTACCAGTTATGTTCACTTCCTCTTTACCAGTCTTATACGTATAAATTTCTAACTTTGCATGATCTTGCTCATCTCCACTTGCCACAACCTTAAAGGAATGATTCACTTCATTTTTCCCAGGCGTGTAAATATGCCTACTCCAAGTGAAAGAAGCATTGAAAATTGATTCCACGATTTTGCCAGTCGTCTCATCAATGATCGCCAAGTGAATCTTGGGCATTTTGTCCGACAATTCCTTTATATTGATCGCTAAAGTTTCGCCGTTCTTTATGACAAAGGCAGCACCGAGCTGTACCCCTTGTTTTGCTAAAGTTTCTTCCGCCTGATTTATTTCACCGATATCATTGAGATTAGTTTTGGGCAGCTTAACTTTTCCGTTAAAAATGTCTGCTATTTTTGTTTTTTTGTCATACGAAGTATACATTTTATGACCAGCGATGGCGCCACTTTTCTTTTGGGATAGGCTATAAGTAAACTGTTGCGGAATAATAACCTCCTCTATTACATAAACTCCCCGCTTCATAAGCTCTTTGATAAATGCCTGATGATCATACTTATATTTTGGGTCCTGGTAGTCCAAGTCAAAAGTAATTTGATTGACTATCATCTGTTTAATCACTTTATCGTCTATGTAATCCTTCGCGCGTTCACTGAAAGCAACCGTTACCGTATGGCCTTCAATAGACATCGTTTTGTTGATCATGTTCGCAGCTGACTCTTTATCCTGCCAATATTGATGAATTTTATAGTAAGGCTCAGTACGGTTGAAATCATCGATCTTTCGTCCATCAGCATCAATATACAAATTTGTGCTTGTATGCATCGACTTTGTTCCAAACGCGATTTCCACATTTTCTTCAGGCGTTTTGAACGTATGGTAATAGGTCTTAATGCCACCGCTAACTTCCGTAAGAGGCTTGGATTTCTCAGCAAAAACAACGGAGGATGAGAAGACTGACACAGTTGTAATTAGAACAACAAGGAAGATGCCTAAGACCGTTTTTCCGCTTCCCGTATTTCGTTTCATGATTAGAGAAAACCTCCTGTACAACTGTTTTTTGGGTTGAGCCAGATTGCTGTTCAGAACAGGCGAACTTGAAGCAAAATGTAAAATCATCTCGCTGTATCGTTTCTTCTCAGCAGTTTTCAAGCCTTTCGTTATTTGTTCATCTACGGCGTATTCGCAGGCCTCGCTAATATTAGCTAAAGCAAGATAAGATACCGGATTGAACCAATGCAGGCAGTTGACCAACACCGCCATAAGTTTAATCCAAGCGTCTCTTTGCTTGTAGTGGATCCATTCATGCTGCAGCGCAAGTTCGTAATCCTCTGCATTTATGTTCGCGTTTGGCATTACGATTGTTGGCTTGAAAAATCCAATTAGCATAGGAGAGTGCACATAATCGCTGACTACCACTTTCAGATCTCCTATACGATCAATCGGGGAGGATTGAATCGCTTGCTTTTTAAAGCGAAAGTAAGCGAAAAAATAACGGTACAACATTGCTAAACAACCAACCATCCAGATTCCAAGTATCCACTGATCTACAGATAAAATAGAAAAACCTTGGTTTTCAGACGTAGTGCTGGCACTTGCCGTCTGGTCAGGCATTGACGATCCGATCGCTGCATTCATCTCTATAACAGCGCTCGTTGAATCTGGTTGCACCTGTTTTTCATAAAGGGAAAACAGTGGTTGATTAATTGACACGTTAAAGTGCAGCGGCAAAATAAAAAGCGATAATGCCATCAAACTGGCGTAATAATACCTACGTCCACCATATTTTGATGCCAATTTCGTTCTTAGTAGAATGAATAATGAGCTTGCAACACTACCGGTAAGAGTGGTCATTAACAACCATTTAATCATAGCTGTCCGCCTCGCTATTTATAAATGTCCGGAGCTCTTCGATATCCTTCTTTGTCAAATTCTCAGCCTGGAACAATGAGCTAATCAAGCTTTTGGCAGAGCCATTATGGATGGAGAGTAGAAAGCTCTTTGTTTGCATTTTTCTGTAATCCTCTTCGCTAATAGCTGCCCAATATTCATGAGCATGCGAACGTCCGCGTTTCACGGATTGCAACGCCCCTTTGTCTAGTAATCTACCGGCAAGCGTGAGAATAGTCGTCTTATTTTTGTCAGGGAAATATTCCATGATTTCATTTGTAGTCATCCTTCTTCCACTTTCCCATAGGACTTGCATAATCTCCATTTCAGCTTTTGTGATTTGCATATCGGTAAGCCCCCCTTCGATTCTACATTATGTTTTTTGTTCTACATCATGTTTTTTATTCTACAACACGTTGAAACGAATTACAAGCCAAAGTCGAGCAAACATTAATTGGCCAATCCCGTAAAGTTCTTGATAAACGCAAATACCGCCAATGCCGTAAGCATCAGCGGTATTTTACTGCCAAAAAAACGCCGTCGTCCTTCGGAAAGGACAACAGCGTCTTTTGCTTGTTCGTATTTTGGCTTAATTCGCGCTGTCGAGCGCTTCTTGTGGCACTTCGATCTTATCGATTTCGTTATGCTTGGAAAGTCCGCTAGTCATCTCCATTTCAAGAGAGACCTTCTGTCCTTCCTGTTCCATTTCCATGACCATGTTCATATCGGCCTTGGTTGTAAAATACGTATCCTTATTCATACCAATCGTAATCTTCATGCTTTTGATATTCATCTGTTCCAGCATCGCCGCAGTTTGCTCATTTTCGCCGCCGGCTTGGCCCATGTAGGTCTTCGCCAGCTCCTTAAGGTTATCGCCGGAAACGTCGGCCGTCAGGATATACTGATCGCCTTCTTCGCTTACCGTGGCGTCTTTGGCTACGGTTTTAAACTGCTCCAGCTGTTTTTCCGGTCCTTGCGTGGTCGCCTTCATGCTGTCAAGAATTTCCTGCTCTTGCTCCTTAGGAATCTGAACCCATTGGCCGTCAACCTGGGAGTAGACGCCCTTTTGCGTAATGTATTGTTTGATGTCCTGCGTTCCTTGGCCCGGCATCTCCATCTTCATTTCCTGATACATTTCCATTGGATCCAACGTGGTATCGATTTTCATGGAAATATTCACTTTTTGTTCCTGTTTGCTTTCCCCGGCACTGACCACGATGTTCTGCTTAATATCGGAATCCATGGAGAAACTTTTCATCTCCTGGCTTGCCTCAACCGATTTCTGGATTAATTCATCCACTGAAGGGGCGGCAGCTTCTTTCGGTGCTTCCGTTTTTGTTTCATCCGTCTTACCCGCAGCCGACTCCGTAGCTGGCGGAGTTGCTGCGCTCTCGCCCTCTTTGTCTTTGTCTTTACTGCAAGCCGTGATCCCCATTACCAAAATTACGCTAAGTAGTCCTGCTGTCCATTTTTTCAAAACAAGTTCCTCCTAAAAATATGTAATCCTATTTCATAAATTGGTAAAGGCTGTAACGCCTGACCGAACACTATTCTACAAAATACTACCAAGCCTGACAAAAGGATAAAGTTGTAATTTTAAAATTTCATATTTATGAAGAATCCTTGCTTCTTCCGGTACCTTGACATTACACTGATGGTAAGATATAGAAGGAGCGTAACCGCAATTTATTTATCATATTTTTCCATATGATTACTCTTATCAGAGCATCGCTTTAGAACAAATCAAGTTCCTTGGAACTTTCTTTGCGGAGATTGATCTGCAGGTTCAAAGTTATAAACCGTGTCAGAACCTTCCTTCAGCCAGATTTCATTCATTTCCGGTGAAGCAATAGCCAACTTTTTGTCGCCTCCATCCTTGTCACCGCTTATGCGGTAGATATGGAGTCATGCAGCACATCTTGAGTGGCCGACCCCTTACCTCTCCAGGTGCGACATATAATCATACGCTGTCGTTCCATACACATTTTTGAAATGACGGTTCAGGTGGGCCAAGTCTGTGAAACCGTACTGAGTAACGGCCATATATACATCCCTGCTGTCCTCAATTAACTGCTTCGCACGTTCCACCTTGCAGTTCAAATAATATTGATAAGGCGAGATTCCCATACTCGCTTTAAAGGAACGGATGAACTGATACTTGGACATGCCGAACTGGCTGCTTAACTCATCCAGACGCAGAACATGGTCGAGATGACCGTGCATCATTTCTTTGGCCCTCTTCGTGAACACACTATCTATTTTGCCTTTTGTACGGAACATATCGTCTGAAAAATTCCCGGCAATCCCCAGCAGCAGCTCGCTACATAAAGCATCTGGCATATCCTTGAATATGGCCTTGGTCAAATTTAGAATGCTCTGCCTAATCCAGCATGATACACGATCGGAGTGGAGAATCGGACAATATCCTTTTTCTGAATCAATTCCAAAAAAAGCTCAGGATGAATATAAATCATCACGTAGTCTATACCTGTTTTTTCTTGTGACCAGCCGTCATGATTTTGCTCAGGATGAAACAGCATCACACCGTTTTCGTGGGAAGCCTGCTGGCTGCCGTCAAGTTCGTACTTTTGAATTCCACGCAGGGTTACACCCAGGGCATACTCTTCATGACAGTGCATTTTATATTTGAAATCGGTAAGACTTGCTGATAGCGCAGTAATCCCTGCCGATTTTTTATATATAAAGCGCTCCATCCCTTTCACCCCTTTATGAACTCCGTGATGCCGGACACGGTAATCGCTGAATAGACCAGCAACAATGCGAGTATCGTCTGACTCGCCTTCTGATATTTTTGCATAATTCCTTGAACAAGAGTACCACACACCGCCCAAGTCACATAAGCGGCCACCCCAATCAACGTCACAATAACTACAAATGCTGATAGTACAGGCCCCGATGTATAATACGGCATCACAAAACTTGGAATGACGGTTAGCGTAAACACAACAACCTTAGGATTCAAAAACTGCGTCAGAAAACCAGACGTAAATGAAGTAGCCTGCTTAGAGGCGTTGTTGGATACATCCATTCTGTAGATTTGATAAGCCAGGTACAGCATGAACAAGCTGCCTCCGATGCGCATGAACGACAATATGGTTGGCATCCCGGAGCCTAGTCTGCTGTTCAGGAAAACCGAGGCAGCGATTAACATGAAAAAAGCGAGCGACGCCCCGGCGATATATCGTAGTGCTTTTTTCATGCCCTCGTTCTGAACCGCCGCCAGAATGACGATGTTGGACGGTCCAGGTGAGAACGCTACAACAAAACAATAAATAAAAAATGAAGAAAAATTCATGATGTTAGCTCCTTACAAGGAAATTCCCTTGCATTATAGAGCTTTTAGCCGATGGAAGAATAGTACATTATTGCAGAAAAGGGGCTTCACAGGCAGCCCTTCTCCAGAAAAATCCGAAATCATTAAACAATCCCTGTCTCAGCCGTGACTGGAACAGGGATGGTCTTATTTTTCAAAAATGCGTCCCATGAGTTAAAGACACCCCTAATGTCCATTTCCGGTTATGCCCTCTCGCCTGTCAGAACTTCAACATCTAGCCTATTCAGCGCATCAATCCATTCCTGGGAACATCCTGAGTCGGTCACAATCATGGATACTTGCTCAATCGGTGCAATATGGGCAAATGTTGTAACGCCGAACTTGGAATGGTCCGCGACAACAATGGCCTCTTCCGTTCTGGACATCATTTTCCGTGACAGCAACGCTTCATCCACATTGTACTCGGTAATGCCGTCCGAGAGCGAAATGCCGCCTGCAGAAATAAACGCCTTGTTTACCTTAAACTGATCCAACAGCTGATAAGCGATAGGTCCTGTTGCCGCTTGAATGCCCATATTTACCTCGCCACCCGCAAAAATAATTTTCCCCTGGAACTCTTCCAACGCGCACGTCAGAATTGGCACAAAGTTAGTAATGACTGTCACATCGGCACGGTCTTTAAGATGCCTCATGATTTCCAGCGTGGTTGTACCGTTATCCAGCATAACCGTTTCCCCATCCTTAACGAGGGAAGCCGCTATTTTCCCAATAGCCTGCTTCTCGCTCTGAAACATCTGGGACCTCTTTATAAACGTCGGCTCGATCCACTCGGAACGTACCTGTACAGCACCCCCGTATACTTTGCGCAGCCTTCCTTCCTTCTCCAATCGGTCCAGGTCGCGCCGGATCGTTTCCGTGGAGACATTGAATAACCCAGCAAGAGCGTGCACCTGCACTTTCCCTTCAATACTTAACTGGGCAAGAATCGTTTGCCTGCGTTCCTCATAGGTTAAGGACATATATTCTTTCCTCCTGTTATGGATATTACATTGGTTTTATGTGTTTTGGTGTTGTTTTTATTCAGTGTAAAGTCCCATAGTAGTTGTTGTCAAACGGCCATAGGTAGGTAGTCCGATCTTTATATACGTGATATTCACACATCTTGGGGTTAAATTGAATGAGTGTTACATTATTTTTTTACTGTGTAAAAATGAATTGACAGATCCCGATTTAGATATTAAAATCAACACAAAACCACATAAAATAACGTAAATCAACATCAATACCATATCTCATCAGTGGATCAAGGGGGAAATTTTGAAATGAGTAACCAATTATCTTTTCGCCAAGACGGGACCTTTACCATTGTGCAATTTACCGATCTTCATTTCAAAGACGGAGGGGACGAGGATCAGCGTACCCGTAAATTAATGGAGCTTACCCTAGAAGTGGAACAGCCGGATCTCGTTGTATTTACAGGGGATGTCATTTATACCGGTCCTGTCTCACCCGGCGAGTCCAAATGCAGTAATCCGCCACAAGCTTTCCGCGATGCGGTTGCTGTGGTCGAGGAACGCAGTATTCCGTGGGCCTGCGTATTCGGTAATCACGATACCGAAAGTGGAAGCGGAATCACTCGCAAAGAGCTCATGCAAGTCGTGCAATCACATCATCATACCGTAACTCAGGCAGGACCCGAAGAGCTTGCTGGCAAAGGTAACTACATACTGGAGCTTGCCGATCCGGAGGGCAAGCCAGCAGCAAATCTATATTTTCTAGATTCAGGCGATTATTCTCAGCTTAAGCATGTTGAAGGCTACAACTGGATACAACGGAATCAAATTCAATGGCTGACGGCTGAATCGGCTCGATTGAATCCTCCGGAGCAAGAAAGCAAGCTTCCTGCACTCGCATTCTTTCATATCCCTGTTCCGGAATATCAGGAAGTATGGGACACCCAGATCTGCTACGGACACAAATTTGAACACATCTGCTGTCCACCCGTTAACTCGGGGCTGTTCGCAGCGTTGCTTGAGATGGGCGACGTTATCGGCACATTTTGTGGACATGACCATATTAACGATTTCCATGGTACCTTACATGGGATACGCCTCTGCTACGGACGGGCAACCGGCTATAATACGTATGGCAGAGAAGGTATGATGCGGGGTGCGAGGGTAATTCGTCTGAACGTAGGGGAGTCCGATTTTAACACATGGCTTCGCCTCGAAGATGGCTCGGTTGTAACCGAACAACCACTTCATGATCCTCATTCCTCGAATGAAGATTAACAACTAAGGGAGAAGGCCTAATGCTATTACCTATATTGCTCGTTATTGCCTCCGGTATGGCCCACGCCGTCTGGAGCCTATTCACCAAAAGAAGCCTAAACAAAAGCGTTTTTCTATGGTCCATCATGATGCTGTGCACTGTGCTGCTCCTGCCGACCTTAATTACGGAGTTGTGGCACAACCCCCTATCCTGGGGTGCGTACGCTCTGCTGCTGCTATCTGTTATCCTGCAAGCCGTCTACTCATGGCTATTGTCCCAGACGTATGAGCTTGGCGATTTATCACAGATCTATCCGATTATGCGGGGGACCAGCACACTGCTCGTGCCGATCATCGGAGTGGTCTTTCTCCAAGAATCGCTATCTTTGTTTGGTTGGATCGGGATTCTCTGTATGCTCAGCGGCTTCATTATCCTTAGTGGAGTAGGGTCTCGTCGCAAACACCCAGGGGCTCCTCAGCAAAGCTTAAAACCTGTTCTCATGGCGCTGAGTGTCGGGCTTGTCACCACCAGTTATGTATTCGTTGATAAATTGAACCTTCAGCATATTTCACCCTTGGCATTGCTGGAAGTGACAAACATCGGTTTTGTGGCTGGCCTGACTCCACTGGTTCTCAGATCCAAGGCACTACGGAAGGAATGGCAAGTCAACCGTTCAACGATTTTGCTTGGAGCTATTCTGAATCCGGGCTCCTATCTGCTGTTCCTCTTTGCCATGCAGCAAGCGCCTATGGCTCATATTAGCCCCTTACGGGAAACAGGAACGGTATTTGCCACGTTCCTCGGTATCCTGGTCCTGAAAGAGCAGCAGGGCTTGAAACGGATTGTCTGTTCCATCATCATCACCTGCGGCATCATCCTTATTGGCATGTGGGGCTGATTCGGTGCGGAGGAGTAGAATAGCCCGTTTGGATTATTATATTACTAAAAACGGACACCAGTTGGTGTCCGTTTTATACTTTTGGAGTAAATTAGTTCAATTTTTCGGTTAGATAATTCACATAAAAGCTTGAAGCCGAATGATCGCCTGCGCCCGGTCAACCACCTCCAATTTACTATACAGATTGCTGATATAGTTGCGAGCCGTACCCTCGGCGATATGCAGCGTATCGGCAATTTCACGATTGTTCAATCCCTTAATAATGAGCCGTGCCAGCTCTTCTTCGCGATCGGTCAACTTGATGTGACCCGCTCCGCTTCGCTGTAGGTATTCATAATCCTCCGCCAGTCGGTTCATTCTCGCCGCTAACTTGGCTGCAACGGAAGCAGGCAGAATGAATTGCCCTGATACTGTATCGCGAATCGAAGCAATCATTTTATCCGCATCCATATCTTTAAGCATATAGCCGCTTGCTCCGTGTGCCATACCTTCAACGATATAATCAGTCTCTATAAAAGTGGTCAGGATCAGAATAAACGTCTCCGGGCTGCTCCGCTTTATTCGCTTCAACGCACTAATTCCGTCCATGACAGGCATTTGAATATCGAGCAGTACCAGATCAGGATGAAGCGCCTCTACCATCTCGCAAGCTTCTTCGCCGTTTTTTGCTGCGCCAATGACTTCCATATCATCTTCCAAGTCCAAAATGGTTCGGAGTCCCTCTCTTGTCAGCAGTTGATCATCGGCAATGACCATCCTTATCTTTCTCATACTCTATCCCCAATCCAGCGCATTTGGTACGGCAGATCAATCTTTAGCAGACAGCCTTGGTTAGGTCGGGAATCGATAGATAAGCTGCCTCCCAGCTGTTCAACACGTTCTTTCATCGCTTTCAATCCAAATCCCATCACAATGTTACTCGTGCCTATTCCGCAATCTTCGAGCCTAAATTGCAAATATTCTCCGACAGTCTCCAGACTAAAGCGAAACTCTGTACTTCTGCCATGCCTGATCCCATTGGTCAGACCTTCCTGCAGTGCATGATAGATCGTCTTTTTATGAGCTGTCGACATCAACTCAGGCAGTTCATAAACAGCTGTATGGATGACAACTTCCGCATTTCGCTCCGTCTCTCGAATCAGTTGATTCAACATGATGGATAGGTCGGCATACTTGTCCTCTCTTAACATATGAACAGAGCCCCGGATTTCATTCAGGCTGCGCCGGACAAGGTCTTGTGCCTCATTCAGCCGTTGAACACCACTCTCCATATCCTTATAGAGCAGCCGTTTTCCAGCTTCAATTTGTAAAATCGTGGATGTAAGTGTATGTCCGACAATATCATGTATTTCCTGAGCAATTCGATTCCGTTCCTCATAAATAGAGATCTCCGCCAGAGCTGCAGACGCCTCGCGCATGGATCTCTCCAGACTACGAGTTCTCTCTTCGACCTGTATCTCCAAATTTTTCTTAAGATATTGAATGCCCGAGTAAAGCTTGGCATTTGCGATCGAGATAGCGCATTGTGAGCCAAGCAGCTTAAGCACATCCAGCCGTTGCGGGGTAAATATGCCGGGTGACAGCTTGTTCTCCAAGTAGAGCAAACAAATTAAGTTGTTCTGATTCATAATGGGGAGGCAGAGAACTGATCTTAGCCCTTTTTCCCTAACATATGAATTACGTACAAACATCCCTTGGCTGGCCGCATGATGCAGCACGATTTCCTCTTGCGTTCTCGCCGCATATCCGATAATAGCTGCCGGAACAATATCCGACTCTTCCCCAAGAGGAACGGACTCGATGTGAATCCTCTCCACCGTGCCATAAGCTTCAATATTCCATCTGCCTTCATGGTCGATAATGACCGCTCCATAATCTGCTCCAGCATTGTGAAGCATAATACGCATCAGCGTAACGAGTAATCGACTCATCTCCATCTCGCCTGATAAAGCTTGTGTGGACATGACGACAGATAAGGAATCAACGCTCTCCAATCCCGACTCACGCTTGACGTTTAACAGATGAGGATATTTTTGCTCCAGATCAGCCGCTTTTACCAGCGCTCCCCATTGCAAATAGGCTTCATGCGCTTCAGTCATGTAAATCTTCGCAAGATGTAACTTCCCCTGGTGAAGACAGTGTCTGCCGTAGCACTCAGCCGTCATCGCCAAATCGTGAATATGACCATACGTACGGGCAACCTCAATGGATTGCTCGTAAAGCTCTTCAGCCTGCCGATTCTTACGTGACAACCGAGCCATCTCAGCCTTGATCAACAAATATTTATGTTCATAGTTCCCCGGACAACGAAGGGCCATTTGCTTTATTTTCTTCAGGCGCATCCGCATTTTTATCCAATATTCACGTTGTTCCCGGGGCGAGGACTCCTCGTATAACTGAGCCCAAACAAGCGACTCGTAAAAATATTGAAGAACATAGTCAACATAGTCTTGACGCGAGTCCAATATAGCACCCGTCTTGATCAATGCCTCATTCGCTTCTCGATATTGACCGAATAAATAGCCGGTCAAATACTGATAAATGCAAACCAGCTCTTCGATCATGTTAAACGAGTCCCCATGCACTGATTCGACAAATTCCGTTCTGCTAATATCCTCTATTTCAAATGGGTCATCGGGCGAGCGATTACCCGTTAATCGAACCAGAAGCGCGACAAATACGGCAGCCTGCTTACAATGAAGACTGTTATTATGCCGTAATAAATCACCTGAATGGGAAATCAACCGATCATAAATATCTCCGAGCGGATGACCATACTGCAGAAGTAAGGCACAATTGATCAACAGACTCTGATTCCCTTGCCACAGACCTCCAGATTCCAGACCCATTTGGCCAGCGTACTCAGTGAACGTGTTCAGCATACCCGAATCAAAACGCCGCCAGCTGTTGTAACAGAGTGAGAATGAGGTCAATGCCATCACGTGAAATGTCGGGTACGGCTTTGATAAATTGCAGGCAAGCATACCCCATTTGAATGTCTCCTCATCGTTACGGAAGTGATAATACAGAAACATCGCATAGCCTGTAAACCCGATGGAAGCCTCTGGAGTTACACCATAATCCACCGTCATTTCGACCATCGTGAAACTGGAGGCGAGCCAGCCCTTTCGATTCACAAAAAAACAGGCATTGCTCGTATAGACCAATACGGACATAGCCACTTTGCGCACTTCATCGGTCATAGGAGGCAAATGTCTCAGCGAATCGATTGGGTGCTTCCGGAGTTTTCGACTCAATCTTAACCAGTGGAGGGTCAATTGTAAGGAGCTTGGATCAAAATTATGATTCAAATTCAACAATTTCAATGTATTACGGCCTAAGGAAATAACCTCTTCATAGTTATCGTTGCTCGCTTCCAATTGGATCTTCATCACGTAGACGCGTGCTTTATCCATATTTGTCGACGCTCTGCTGATCAGCAATTGAAACAATTCATTAGCTATATCAAAATGCGCGCATAAATATTCCAACTCCGCCCTCTCCCGGAATACTTGGAAGAAGAGCTCATAGTTCTGATTCCAATGATCTTCCTTTAGCAGTGCCGTCGCATGACGCAAATATCCGAGTGATGTCTCGTAAGCCGTTGATTGCTTCGCCTTCAAGCCTGCCTGCAGATTGAGTCCCGCCAATTCCTGACATTGTTCTGAACATTCTATCCGCTGCACAGCCTGATTCAAATGATTAACAACTTCGAATATGATTGCGTCATCACTACTTTTCATGAGATCCACTAGCAGTAAACCAATCTTCAGATGCAGATCGGGCCGCTCATCCTCCGAAACAAGAGCATATGCGGCCTGATGAATGCGGACATGTTGAAATTTATACGACTTAGTGTCACGGCTGTTAACTGGCTGTAGCAGACGCTCCTCCACAGCAATATCCAATATTTCCGTAATCTCTTCTACAGGCAGATCAGTAATGCTGGACAGTGTATCTAGCTGAAATCGACTGCCCAAAAAAGCAGCCCTTCCCAATACAAACACCGTCCGGTACGATAAAAGCCGCAATTTATCCGACAGGTACGCAGCTGCATTATCCGGTACGTTCATCTCCGTTATCAGCTGTATATTCCACCTCCAGCATCTGCCTGACTCGTCAAAGGTTATTTGCTTATTATCGATCAGATCCTGAAGGAATTGTTTTAGGAAAAATGGATTTCCATCCGTCTTATGAAACAACACTTTAGCTAGTTCATCCGTATTAACAGCTTCGTATCGCATAGCATCACTTAACCATTGCTTCAGATCAGCGAGATCAAGAGCCCTCAGCGGTATTCTATTTATCGCTATGTTGCGCTCTACAAGCTTTTTCTCCAAACGGCTAAGCGGATGCTGATCCGTAATCTCTCGATCATTACGATAAGCCAAGACAACCAGTAAATGCTTCGTAGCCCTGTCTTCGAGCAGAAAAGAAAGACATTGCAGCGATGCTTCATCCGCCCACTGAACATTGTCGAAAAACAACACAAATGGTCGGTCTTGATGAAAAAACAATTGAATAAACCGGTTCATAATCTGATGAAATCGTTCCTTAGCTTCCAGCGGGGGCAGCGGCTGAACAGAAGGCTGCTGGCCAATAAGCAATTCCAACCTGGGAGCCAGGTCGATCAGCAGAGCCCCATAACCATCCAATGCTTTTAAAATACGCAGCTTCCAGACTTCAACCTGCAGTTTGGTCTCCATCAGCAGTTGGCTGACCAATGTATCAATCACTTGATTCCATATATCATATGGACGTGCGGTATGATGGGGGTCGAACTTACCCATAGCAAAAAAACCTTCAAATGGAACCACTTTTCGAAAAGTTTCCTTAATGAAGGATGTCTTCCCGATTCCAGCGTTTCCGCTAACCCAGACCGTCTCCACAGTTCCTGCCGAAGCTCGCTGCAGCACTTGTCGCAAGCTTCGTTGTTCGGACTGTCTTCCATAAAACTGGACCGGCACGATCCAGCGCTCCGGAATATCATGGCTTGCCAACACAAAGGACTCGACTTGCCCCGAGGCTTGAAGCCTCGCCACACATTCCTCGAGGTCCGTCTTGATCCCAAACGCACTGGCATACCTCGCTTCCGGCATTTTTTCCATACATTTACCGACGATGTCGGAGACGGATTGAGGTATTGAAGGAAATCTTTGATGCAAAGGCTCCGGCGTACCGGCAAGATGACGGTAGACAATGTCTATTACGTCCTGAAGCTCGAAAGGCAGCCTCCCTGACAAACATTCATATAAAATGACCCCAAGCGAATAGAAATCTGATCGGTAGTCGGGCGTCACACCTGTTCTTCCTGTCTGCTCTGGGGATATGTAAGAAAGCACAGCATCCGGTCGATCCATGGACAGCGACAATGGACTCTTGCTCTGATCTGTTGAACACATGCGGATATCAATCAGCTTCACTTCATAAGTGGCGGGATTGACCATCAGTTGAGAGGGGGTTAATTCATTTAGCGTTATGTTGTCACGATGTAATTGCATAAGGCAATCGGCAGCTGATGCGGCGATACGGAGCCGGGCAGAAAGATCTAATGTATTTGCATGTGAACGCAATACCCGATCGAGAGTGCTTCCCTCCATATCTTGTAAGAGCAGAACAGGCCGATCCGCCATGATCTCCAGGCTGTAAACCTCAACTGCTCCTCTGCCACCCAACTTTCTTAGCATGTCATACTCGTATCGAAAGGTGTCAACCATAATAGGTCCCGGGTATTCGTCACATGTTGTCTTGGCTATAACCATTCGTCCGTCCTCGTAACGCATCAATCTGTACAGCTTTAAGTCACCACTATTACCTATTACGCCCAATGTTCGGTACCCTGGCATCTCAAACATAAATCGCACTCCCTAGCTTCAAATAGGTAGACAGAACGTTTAAGATCATAATTAACAAATTAATACTATTATACATTGGAACATGCAGATAATGATCACATCATCTAACAATACATCCTAATCATAATGTAATGCCCATTCGACAAATAGTGAGCCTTGTCATCATTGTTGTCATGTGACATCTATCATTTTTCGCTAAAATACAGGTTTATTCCCCAGGAAATAGGAACTGTGAACATTAACCCTCCCTAAAACACATAAAGAAAAAGAGCACCTTGATCGGTGCTCTGACGTTTATCTTTCACATGATTAGCTTCTATACCATTGTTGGGCCTACCCACATTTGTTCCTTTTTATAAAACCACTTAAATGAGCTTATGCGCATACCACTTCTTCCCGCGGAAACGCCACAGGAAGATCGCGCCGCGCACGCCCCATTCACAGTTCATCGCCAGCCAGACGCCAAGAATGCCAATGCCCAGAACGATGCCCAGAATATATCCGAGCACGACCCGGAACAGCCACATTGTCAGCATCGAGGTGATCGAAGTAAATCGCGAGTCGCCCGCCGCTCGGAGCGCGGAAGGCAAAATGAAACTAATCGACCACAGCGGAACCTGCACAATGGCATTGATCAAGAGAAGCCAGAAGATATCATCTACAATTTCTGCGGGAGGATCGAATAAACCCACCAGAGGCCGGAAGAACGGCATTAGAATCAAACCGGTCAGCGCCAGGGAGCAGGATCCCAGCACGAGAAAAGATTTGATGAACTTTCGCGCATCCGCAATATTCCCTCGTCCGATGCATTGGCCGACAACCGTTACAACGGTTAGAGATAAGGCACTGGCGGGGATCTGAAACACACCGGCGAGAGAAGATCCGATAGCATTGGTTGCAATGGCATACGTACCCAAACTGACGATAAATACCTGAGTTAATAATTTCCCCCCGTTAAAAAACATCTGTTCCGCAGCAAACGGAAGGCCGATGAACATAATTTTACGGAGCATGGACAGCGGAAAGTGAAACAGATCGCGAACGCGTAGATGCAGTGTAGCATCCACTTTGAACAAATAATATAGGGCGCAGACAGCCCCCGCATAACGGGCGATGTTCACGGCGAGCGTCATCCCCATTACACCCATATTCAGATAATTGATAAAAACGATGTTCAGCAAAACGTACAGTACGTTCATAATTAACGAAAGGGCCAGCGATGCCCGGGTCTTTCCGATCCCCCGGAGTGCACCGCAAACCGCCTGAACAACCGCTATGCCCACGAAGGAAATACTGCTCCCGATCAGATAAGTCCTGGCACTGTCCAACACATCTGGAGAAGCCGATCCAAACAAAATATTAAGCACCGGGTTGTGCAACCCCATGATTAGCAGACCAACTCCCAAGGCGATCAGGGCAACCGAGGTTACAGTGCTAGCAGAAGCTCGGGACACCATCAGGTCATTGCCGCTTCCTTTATACTGAGCCACCACAACCGTTCCCCCGGTCGCTACGGCCACAAACACATTGATTAGAAAAATGTTCAGCGAATCGACCATATTCACCGCACTGACCGCCGCCACCCCTGACGAACTGATCATGGCCGTATTCACTAGGTTTAACCCGATGATAAAGGCTTGGTCGATCAGAATCGGAAGAAACAAGGCAAAAATCTGCCGGTAATCCATCGACTCGCCAGAAAAATATTTATTCAAAATACCATTCATTTGCATTTGCATTCGTCTACGAAGCTGATTCAAAGTCATCACATTCTTTTCGTTTAAATCAAGTAGAAACGGCTTGCCGTCCTTATAAGACGGCGGCCGTTTCTGCGAGGAATATAAAAACTCTTCATTCGAAGAGCTTCTAGTAACGGTGTTCATGAATTTATATCACAGGATGAACCTCTCACGAGAGTGATCCCTTTTACCCCAGCATTTGATTGGAGGATATCACTGTAGCCGGATTCTGTCAATGAAACAAACTATACGTTCACCTCGTCATTGTGAACGGCTCTTCGAAATAGCCTACCGCCTCTTCTATCGATACTCCCACGTCACTTCAATGTCCTGATCATAATTGCCGAAGCCACGACCAAACAGACTGACGCCTCCGGGATGCCTAGCCGAAGCGAGCGAAGCAATTCGCAGTCGGATATCCTGGTTGCTCCCAATCGCAAGCTCACGTATTGAGAGATCAGACATGCGGACGCCATCGAGAAAAGTTCCTTCATCTGTAACAAGCAACGTCTTCAACAGACCATACTGCGTCGATTTCTCCGTCCACCATGGAGGGGAATACCTCCCTTTCTTATCACCAAAATCACCTGGACAGGTCCAAGTGAGCAGTTCCTTCCCATTTAGCGAAAATGTAATATCCGATGGCCAATCCTCATTAAAGCCCGGAGCCTCCGAACACAATTCTAACGAAATGCGTAGACTGGATAGCTTCTCAGTCGACACCGAGTAGTTCGGCAGTCTGTATTCAACATATCCGCTTGCCAACCAGAGATGACCTGCTTTCACATGTTCAGGGTCCGCAAAATACCGCGGATCATCCACGATCCCAATCAGCTTGTCCCTTGAAGCCAAACCGCAGGTTGGCGTGACCTGATAATCGACATACTGGCCTATCGGAATCGAGCATGTATCACCGGTCGACTTTGCAGCTGCCGATGCCGATGCTTCATCTGTTTTAGGGGAGTTCTGAAACTGTAGTTCTACCTGCGTAAGCTTCAGGGAGCAGCGCTTCTGCACACCCCGAATTCCCGGTACATTCTCTGTTTGAACTATGCCTGCTTCCTCCAGCTTCTGAATATGCTTCGTTATAATAGCGGAAGAGAACTGCAGCTTCTCTGCAAGATCCTTAATGTTATGCGGCCCCTGCCGTAAATAATCAATGATGCGAAGTCGTGTCTCAGAGCCAAGGCTTTCATAGAAAGCCAACTGCTCGATACTTACTGGTATTTTCATAGTAGAGCTCCTTTCCAACCCATTATATAACTTTTAAGTTAATCAAACAACTTTATGATTGACAAAACAAACAAAAGGGCTATAATGCAAAATAAAGTAAACTTAATTATTTATTATTAACTTTTTAGTTAATGAAAGGAGCTTCACAAATGAATTCAGCAATTTCACAACAACCACAGCCAAGACCCGAACATCCACAACCGCAATGGGAGCGTAAACAATGGCTCAACCTGAATGGCGAATGGGAGTTTGAGATGGACGATCAGCGTACAGGTGATTTGAATCGCTTGTATGCGCAGGAGCAGTCGCTCAGCGACCGGATTCAAGTACCCTATTGTTACCAGAGCAAGTTGAGCGGAATTGTTGCTACAGGCATTCATGATCTGGTCTGGTACCGTAAATCCTTTACTCTACCGGCAGGCTGGACTTCGAAGCAGGTTCTGCTGCACTTCGGTGCAGTTGATTATAAAGCAGATGTATGGGTGAATGGACAGCATGTCGTTTCACATGAAGGAGGGCATACTCCATTTTTCGCAAATATCACACATACGCTGCAGGATGGGAACAATATTATTACCGTAAGAGCTGAGGATTACAGCAAAGATAATGCTTTGCCGCGCGGTAAGCAGTACTGGAAAGAAAAGTCGGAAACCATTTTCTATACAAGTACGACTGGCATATGGCAGACCGTGTGGTTGGAGGCTGTAAACACCGTCCACATGGACAAAGTAAAATTCACCCCTGACATCGATCGCAACGAGGTTCAGTATCGACTGTATGTGAATGGATTAGCCTCACTTGCAGCAGCGTCTAAAATTGAGGCCTGCTTCACGATAACTTTTAACGGCGAAATCATGGCAGAACATAAGATCCGTGTAAACCATAGTGAAGAGTGGGGCTCTATCGGCTTGAGCAATGATTACAACAATCGTGGAGGAGAATATCATTGGACACCGGAGAATCCCAATCTTCTGGATGTGTCTCTTCAACTTTTTGTGGATGGCCAAGTGACAGATGAAGTAGCCAGCTATTTAGGCATGCGTAAGGTCTCCATCCAGTATGGCAAGCTGAACCTGAACAATCATCCTTATACGATGCGGCTCGTGTTGGACCAGGGGTATTTTCCGGAAGGACTATTGACAGCTCCGACTGATGCAGACCTTATTAAGGATATCGAGCTGACAAAAGCTATGGGTTTTAACGGCGTGCGCAAGCATCAAAAGACAGAGGATCCTCGCTTCCTGTACTGGGCAGACCGAATGGGACTTCTCGTTTGGGGAGAAGCGGCTAACGCGTATCAGTTTACACCTACGTACGTTAACCGTTTTATGCATGAATGGCAGGAGATCATCGAACGGGACTACAATCACCCTAGTATCGTGGTCTGGGTACCGATAAATGAAAGTTGGGGCATTCCACTAGCAAAGACAGATGCATGTCAACAGCACCACGGTCTTGCCATGTATCACACCACGAAGTCGCTCGATCCTACAAGACCGGTCATTTTTAACGATGGCTGGGAGATGATGACGACCGATATTGTTGGCATTCACGATTATGAGTGGAGAGAACAAGTACTGTCTGAGCGATATGCTACAGTAGAGAGCACAATCCAAACCACACCTTCTAATAATCCTTTATTCGTGGGTGGTGCACAGTATGAAGGGCAGCCGATATTAGTGACTGAGTTTGGCGGAATCAAATTTAAAAAGAGTGAATGGGAAGGCTGGGGATACTCAGGCGCAGAAGATGATGAAGATTTCAAGGCGCGCCTGCAGGCTGTGATTCGTCCACTTTATCTCTCTCCAGTCGTTCAAGGCTTCTGTTATACACAGCTAACCGACGTGGAGCAAGAGATCAATGGATTGCTGACCTATGATCGTGAGCCCAAGCTTCCGCTGGAGGTTATTCATCAGATCGTAACGGGTCAAGAGCTGTAAAATAACATTGTACGATATGAAAGGAACCCCGGAGCACAGCATCAGTCTGTGATGCAAGCCGAGGTTCCTTTGTTTTGAATTTACCGCTAGTCATCAAAGTGAGCATAAACCGTTAATTACCCACTCATAAATTCACTTCTAATAATACTTACATTTTCCTTGTGACAGGCTGTGGTAAAGGCGGATAAGAAGGCGTGCTCTTTATACAGCGCATCAAGAGCGCTCTCATTGTTCGTAAGGACCGCTTCATAAAGTCGGTTTAAGTAATCCGATGCCATATCCAAGCGTCTCTTCATCTCTGACGAATCAGCAGTCGTCTGCCCATGACCTGGTACAAGCAATTGAATGGAATGAGCAGCGAAAATACGGTCCACCTTCTCCAGCGTGTGCATGTACGCCTTCGCGCTCTGATAAATAAATGGCAGTTCAAAATTCGATAAATAATCTCCAGCAATCATGATCCCGAGCGGTTCAATAACGGTAATCAAGCCATCTTCCGTATGTCCCGGAGCTAGATAGAAAGTCATTGTAGTGTCACCTAGGGGAAGCTGCTGGCCATCCTCATGAATCACAATGTCGACCCTTGGAAATTCAATCGGATAGTTCCGGGTAATATAATGTTTGTTATCGAACTCTCGGATCATTTGAAGCGTCTGCTCTTTCTCCGATTGATGATGCAGCCCGCTACTTCCAATCACTCTCGCATCAGGAAACGCTTGATAGCCAATAATATGATCGAAATCCCCGTGCGTAAAGAGAAGATAAGTGTCCCGCTCCCCTTTGATCGTATTTACATATTGCTTGATCGCCTCTATTTCGTCCGGAAGCCAGTTCGGGTCTACGATGAGTACCATTTCCTTCGTTTGAATCACCGTTGACGTCGTCTGATATAATGCGCTCTGGAATACGGTTACGTGTTCATTCCTGTATTGTATCAAGCGTATCTCTCCTTTCATTTACATCTACGATCATATTCATTAATTGCTGCTCGATCCCTGTAATTGTATGGTTTTTTCTATAACAGATGAACTTTTCAATCTCACAACAGCTATGATCGATCACTTTATAATTCCTTACTCCTAACGCAGCCGTATCCGATTCTGGAATCAAAGTGACTCCCATTCCAAGCTGACACATTTTAATCATCGATTCTAATGCAGCAATTTGAACAAAATCTAATCTAATTACCTTACGATCTTCAAGTAATACATCAAATATTTTTTTATAATAACAGTTTTCAGAAGAGATAATTAGATTTTCATTGTTCAAAATCTCCTCAAGCGGTTTATCCAAGTTCTTACCGATTAGTACTAGCTTTTCAGTCCCATATTTTTTGTAATGAAGCGATTTAACGTCCGTCTTCCCCACTAGAAATCCAATATCAATCATTCCGTTTAGGAGCTCTTCTTCAATTTTTGGTGTGCTCCCTGTTTTTATGGTAACCGTCAGGTTTTCATATTTTTCATATAATACTTTCATTGAATCATCGAAGTTTGGAGGATTTTTACTCACCATTAACCCAAGCTTTAGCGAAAGGCTTTCTTCATTCATCATGCTTCTGGTTTCTTCCCATAGTAATACGATTTTCTTGAACTGAGCATACAGTTTTTTCCCGTTTTCATTCAACTCCATCCCTCTTGGCTTTCTATAAAAAAGTTCTGTGTTGAACTCACTTTCAATTTTCTTGATTTTTGCTGTCATATTGGATTGCAGCTGATGCAGCTCTTTCGCAGCAAGTGAAATACTCTTATGTTCTGCAACGGTAATAAACGCTCTCATATTTTCAATGTCCAAATGGATTCATCCTCTTTATATCAATTTATTTGATACGTTCATCAAATAAAAACATTATTTTTGATATCTAGAAAATATTATACTACTATTAACAAAGATACGGGAGGAACTCTCTATGGAAAACAAAAAAATCAAAGTAGGCATTATCGGAGGCTCCATTCGAAATCGATGGGCCAGTGCTACACATATCCCCGCTTTAATCAAAAGTGGGCATCATCAAATTACGGCCATTGCGACAACGAATATGGAGTCAGCTAAAGAATCAGCTAATCAAATTGGAGAAATCGAAGCGTATGATAATTATAAAAAAATGCTCGCATCTAATAATGTAGATATGGTCATTGTCAGCGTAAAGGCCCCTTTTCACAAGGAAATTGTGCTGGACACCATTCGAACAAATAAACATATTTATTGTGAATGGCCCCTCGCCGTAGGTACAGATGAAGTAGAATCCATCATGAAAGAACTGAAACAATCCACGATTAAACATGCGATTGGTTTACAATCACGCCAGGCAGATGAAGTGAAACTTGTTAAAGATATGATAGATAACAATGAAATCGGAAGCATTCTATCGATAAATATGAAAGTTTCCACACATGCAAAAGGAAATTGGGTGGATCAAGCCGGTAGTTATATCCTTGATCGAGGAAACGGAGCCACATTATTAACCATTAATGGTGGACATGCTTTAGATGTAGTAACTTTCATTTTCGGACATTTTACTGAAGTTCAAGCAAATCACCATACACATTATACAGAGGCTCGTATTATAGATAACGATAGTACGATCAACAAAAACATAGAAGATCAATATTTGATTAGCGGAAAAATCAATAACCATATCCCCGTCGTCGTCCATCTGCAAGGTGGGGCTTATCCTCAATTCCTTTTAGAAATACAAGGAGAACGAGGGATCATCAGACTCTACCAAAATCAATCCATCGGACATCCGCAATATGGCGGGTTGAGTGTTTCGTTAGCTAAATATGATTCAACACAAATTATTACCACCAGTCAAAATGATGACTTTACTGTTCTACTAGAAGACAATAAAGAAGTACCTTTCACAAATGTATGTAGAGCACACCAATCCTTCGCTAAAGATATACTACTGAATACAAATGAAACCCCAGATTTTCATCATGCTTCGTATTTGCATCGATTGATAACTGCCATAGAAGTATCAGCAGAAACAGGGGAAAGAATTAGTATAGAATAATGGACGTTGAGCGCTGCCGGATAGCAGCGCTCTTTCTTATTAAAAAAATTAGATTCCTCCACAGTTGCTCTGTATCTAAGTTATTTATTCCTTAGGTCAGCGATTGGAGTCTAGTCCAACAGAAATTAATTATTGTTTTCCCTATAGTATTAGAATAAGATTAAACATTATAATGTTATTATGTTTCCTTCACAAAATCATGAATGCAGGAGGGATTTTATATGAAGTTACGTTTTGAGGGCGATATCACGGATATCATGCCCGGTGTACAATTACTGTTGCACGAGCTTGGTGTTGACTTACAAGAGGATGGAATACCCGTTCACATAGGATCGTCGGAAGGTGATCTGGAAGTCGGTCGCGAGCAGGACCACGCTTACATTCGTTACGGAAGGAAGCATCAATTTTTCCGAGGGTTTGGCTTACTCATTCAACATAGCCGCAAGAGCCATACCTTTCATATTAGAGAAAAGCAGCAATTTGACCAGGTTGGACCCATGTTCGATCTGTCCCGCAACGCGGTACTTACGGTGGACAGCTTTAAATTCATGTTGAATAAAATGGCTTTAATGGGAATGAACACCGTTATGTTATATATGGAAGATACATATGAAATCGAAGGGGATCCTTATTTCGGATACATGCGAGGTCGTTACACGCAAGAAGAGCTAAAAGAAATTGACGATTATGCCGACCAATTCGGCATTGAGGCTTTTCCAAGCATCCAAACCCTCGCGCATCTGGAGGAATTCCTGAAATGGGAGCCGATCAAGCATTACCGTGATACGAAAGGCGCCCTACTGGTCGGAAGCGAACAGACGGATTCTCTGATTGAGCGGATGATTGAGGCAGCAAGTGCACCGTTCCGCAGCAAAAAGATTCATGTCGGAATGGACGAAGCGGAGGAGCTCGGGCGGGGTAAATATTTGGACCTTAACGGATACGAGAGCCGTTTTAATATTATGGTTGCGCATTTAGATAAGGTACTGGAAGCCGTTCGTAAGCGTGGTCTGAAACCAATGATGTGGAGCGATATGTTCTTGAAGCTCGCTTCCGGAAACGGCGACGAATATTACGATAAAGAAACCTCCATTCCTGAGGACATGGCTCGCCGTATCCCCAAAGACGTTGATATGGTGTATTGGGACTACGTCCATATGGAGCCAGAGGATTACGAGAAGGTGATTGCCAATCACCGGCCGCTCGGCTGCAACCTGGTATTCGCGGGAGCGGTGTGGATTTTCAACACGTTCGGCGTGAACTACGGACTATCCTTGAACGCTTCTGATGTCGCATTGCAAGTATGCAAGCAGGAAGGCATTCGCGAGGTGTACGCGACCATGTGGGGAGACGACGGCAATGAGGGAAATCCGTTCGCGGCGCTGCTTGGTTTGCAGCTCTATGCTGAACACGCTTACTCGGAACAAAAACCAACGCAAACTCAGCTAGCAGAGCGAGTTAAATTCTGTACGGGAATTGAGATGGATGCATTCCTGCAACTGAAGGATCTGGACGAAATCCCTGGGCAGGAGCCAAACAACGCCAAACAAAGCAACCCTTCGAAATTTTTGCTATACCAAGATGTGCTTCTTGGGTTGTTCGACAAGCAAATTGAAGGTCTGAATCTGGCGGACCACTATGCCGAGTTAGAGCAAAGAATACGTGAAAAACGCGACAACGACGCAGAGCTTGATTATCTGTTTGAAATGCCGGAGAAGCTAAGCGCCGTGTTGAAACGCAAAAGCGAGATCGGTATCTTATTAAAACAAGCCTATGACGCCAAGGATATCGATTCACTGAGACATATAGGAACGAACGTACTACCCGCCATTTCGAAAGCGGTTCAAGAACTGCGTGCCGCACACCGAACGCAGTGGCTTCGGATGTTCAAACCCTTCGGTTGGGAAGTAATCGACATTCGCTATGGCGGTGTCATCAACCGTTTGGATACCGCATCAGTCAGAATTCTTGACTATGTAAAGGGACGAATTACGAGCATCGAAGAACTGGAGCAGGAACGTTTAGTGTACAGCACAACGAACCGCTTCAACCATAAAGGTGTCGGATGGTGCAGTCATTATTACCGCATGGCCTCGCCAAACGTGTTTTATCATGTTCTGAATCCTTTTTAAGTGATATAAGTGAAGCGATAAAAGCTTTCCAAAGGAAAACCTGCCGCAGCTGCACAATGATCTTTTTTTGCATGAGGCACAACCGCCCGCCAGAACGATGATATCCATCATTCTGGCGGGCGGTTTGCTGTTGTATTCATTGTCATGTTCGTAATCTGGGGCGAATCTAGAAAGATTAATCTTCACTCAGCAGATTGTATTTTATTGCATATTCTACAAGTTCACTTTTTTTAGTCAGATTCAATTTATTCATCATTCTCGTCTTATGGGTATCCACCGTCTTGATACTAATTAATAGCTGTTGTGCAGTTTCAACTAACGTATACCCTCTTACAAGATAGCTTAGTACTTCTCGTTCACGGTCGCTCAAAATAACAAAAGGGCTGTTATCCTCTACGGCTTGCGGCGCTTTATGAAGCACCGATGCAATCAATGTTTGTGTATCTTGTGGTCGAAGATACACATACCCGCTCTGAACCGTATCAATGGCTGTATATAACTCTTCATCAACTGCCACTTTTGGAATATATCCGACTGCACCTTCTTTCATAATAGTTGTTATATAATCCTCATCTTCATGCATCGTAAGTACGATAACTTTTGCGTGTGCGTGACAGGCCTTGATTCTCTTGAGCACCTCTATTCCATCCATGTGCGGCATACTAATATCGAGAATTAAAATATTTGGTCTAAGCTCTTCGTATAACCGAAGAGCTTCAATGCCATTTGAAGCTTCACCTACCACTTTATTGGCTGGCTTCTTCTGCAGGAGCAGCTTTAAACCGGACCTAAGCAACGCATGATCATCAGCAATCAATATAGTTATGATTTGTTCCATCATTACACCCTTTATTCAATATTAGCGGTATCGAAACGACGATCTCAGTTCCTCCGGTACTTATTGGATATATGAAGAAAGATCCTCCAAGCAGCTCCGCTCTCTCTTTCATACCGTATATACCGATACGATTGTGCTGACGGGCCAACTCAAAGTCGTCTCGCTGAATTCCGCAGCCGTTGTCCCTTATTATCAAGGTAACCGACTGCTTGAGAATCTCCATGTTTATAGATATTCGAGTTGCAGCCGAATGCTTAGCAACATTCGTCATGCCTTCTTGCAGAATACGATACATCGCTACAGCAATATGGCCTTCAATACCAATATCTTTTTCATCTGGTGTGAATAGTTCCACTTCAATATGATATTTCTCCTCATATTTCTTCACAAATTTTTTAATCGCGGGTACTAATCCCATATCGTCCAATATCGGCGGCCTTAACTCTACAGCCAAATCTCTAATTTCCCGCAAAATACTCGCCGCAGTATCTCTGCTGGCGTTAAGCAGCTCCTGCTGCTCGGCGTCTTTCGCTTCATTCGACAAAATTCGCATCGTGACCATTAAGGATGCAAGCGCTTGGCTTGTCTCATCATGAAGTTCCCTCGATATTCTCTTCTTCTCATCTTCCTGGGCGGACAGTAACTTCAGAATTAACTTGTCCCGGAGATGTTCTTTCGCTTGAAGCTCTTTCAGCAGTAATTCAACTTCAGCGTTAGAATTAATTAATTTATCAGCCATTTCATTAAAGGCATTACCTAATCTACCTACTTCATCGCTATTCGTTATACTTGCACGCATCGTCAGATTACCAGCTGATATACCTGTAGCAACCGCAACCAGATTGTTTATGGGTCTCGTAATGAAGCGAGTCATATAATACGTAATTATCGCTGTGACTACACAGATGAACAGCGTTACATAGAGCAGTGCCTTCATCTTTATGTTGATGTAGGTCTGAGCCTTCGTATCCGTCATGCCAACACGAACAAACCCTACATCGCCTTCCTCGATCGGCATAAGTACATCATAGATTGTTCCTTCATCAGACATCAGTGTTGCAACCTGTAATGTATGACCACTCTCAGGTGTATGCGCTTGTATGATTCCCTTAGGCAAGTGTCCTTCAAAGGTATCCCCTACCACATCATGACTACTATTAATAATTAATATATATCGAACATCATCATTCGTAAGTTGTGCTTGTGATATCAGCTGATGAATCGAGTATTGTTCATCCATAAGGATGTAGTCCGAGCTTAACGATGCAATACTATGTGCTACACTAATGCCCCGCTTCTTAAGCTCATCTGTCATGATCGTATGAAGCGAATCCCAAATGATCCATCCTAAGGCAGAGGCAAGAAAAATCAAAGAAGCGATAATAACTCCAAATATTTTTTGATTGATATTCATTTTCTTCATTAATTTCATAAGCCGTCCCTAACGTTCGTTCCCTTGCTGTTTTCAGTTTCAAAGTATTTCGTATCGAAAGGAACATAGCGATCAATAAATAATCCTTCCAAAGCCTGCTTCATATCTGATTGTTCATGCATAGTAAAGAAGCTGTTCATAATAATCTCTTTCTCTTCCTCAGGAATGCTGCTGTTGATGACAACAGGGCCTGTTCCAAGAGGCTTTGACTTGTCCAGAATACGCAAAGAGGCAACGGACTCCGGATCTTTGGCCTTGGCTTGTTCATAGATCGAGCTACTGACTGCTGAAGCATCAACTACTCGATTACGAACTGCATTAAGTGACTTTTCATGATTGTAAGTATACGTGTATCCGCTGAAAAAATGTTCCGGCGTCTCACCAAATTCAGCTAATTTCTCACTTAAAAATAGGTAGCTGGAATTACTCGATGGATCGGCAATAGCTACGCTTTTCCCTTTCAACTGGCTAATATTCGTAATATTGCTGTCTTGATTTACGACAAGGTAACCATAGTAGTATGGAACTCCCATTCGCTCCTGCATTGCAATCGCTTCAATTCCTTCAACTTGATTATAGGTTACATATGCACCTGATGAGAACAAGGCGATGTCAGCACCGTCATTCATCATGAGCATGCCGATCTCATTATAGCTCTTACGTTGAATGAGAATCGCTGGCCTATCAAGCTGTTTACCGATATAATCAGCGATCTTTCGATAATGCTTAATCGTCTCGCTTGGTGACAGCACGCTTGAAATGGCTACTCGCACTGGTGGCAGCTCCTCTTTCTCCGTACTGGCAGGTACAGGCTCTACCTCAGAAAATACGATATTAATGTCTGAATGGCTACTTGAGCATCCTGATGCAAATAATGATATCAGCAAGATCAACAGCACGCTTGAAAGCCCTTTCATATTTTCCTCCGTTCTTTGTAGAATACATCCTCTGGCAAGCCTATATACTTGTCCAAATCTGACTCTAGTATAGTACAAATTCTAAATACGCTCTATGAACTTGTTAATTATTTACCAGTCATGTGATATATTACTGAATTTTTTATATGTTATTGTCGTTTTTTCTGACACGACTTCCAAATAATCTTACATAAAATCAGAACTTCGCTGATAGTTTGCAAGAACAAACAAGTTGATAATTAAACCAGTGGCATACGCTACTCCACTGGGAGAGGTTGTGATCGTAACGATACTTTGCAACGACTATTAATGAAAACACTATCATGAAGGAGAAATTGTATGATTTCCTTTTTAAAACCCAAAGTGGCTACCTCTAAGGTAGCGCCTCAGGACGTCCAAAAAACATACATGCGCTATCGAATGCAGTCGCTAATAGGTGTGTTTTTTGGTTACATGGCATACTATGTCGTACGTAGTAACTTTTCATTGTCAACACCTTATCTAAAAGAGGCACTTAACCTATCTTCTACAGAAGTTGGTTTGTTAACCAGTTGCATGCTCATTGCATATGGCATAAGCAAAGGTCTTATGAGTAGTCTTGCAGATAAAGCTGATCCCAAAAGGTATATGGCCTTAGGCCTTCTCTTATGTGCCCTTGTTAACATCATGTTGGGGTTCACAACAGGGTTCTGGATGTTTGCCATTCTCGTTGTGTTGCTAGGTGTGTTCCAAGGTATGGGGGTTGGACCTTCTTTTATTACCCTCTCGAATTGGTTCCCTCATAAGATGAAAGGTCGAATTGTTGCAGTATGGAATATATCCCATAACATCGGCGCTGGGATCGTAGCGCCAATCGTTGGTGTCGGTTTTGCTATGTTGGGACCAGATCATTGGCAAGCTGCAAGCTATCAGGTACCAGCTGCGATTGCCATCGTATTTGCCCTAGTTATATTGGCCTTTACTAAAGGCTCCCCAGTAAGCGAAGGTTTGCCTCCGTTGAGTGAGATTGTTGAGGATGAAAAAGAAGTAAATATTAAGTCTAAAGGTAATGTACAAGCTCCAGAAAATATGAATGCTTGGCAAATCTTTAAGAACTATGTCCTGTTCAATAAGAATGCTTGGTACGTGTCACTGATGGACGTATTCGTATATATGGTTCGATTCGGTATCATTAGCTGGCTGCCTATCTATTTGATGACTGTTAAAGGTTTCTCCAAAGAAGAGATGGGTGTTGCTTTCTTATTCTTCGAGTGGGCTGCTATTCCTTCCACTCTCTTGGTAGGCTACTTATCTGATAAGTTGTTCAAAGGATATCGTATGCCTCCTGCAATTATTGCAATGGTACTCATCTTCTTCTGTATCATTGGTTACTGGCAAAGTGGTTCTTTGCTCACAACAACTATTTTCGCTGCAGTTATTGGATGTTTAATTTACGTACCACAATTCTTGGCTTCTGTACAAACGTTAGAAGTCGTACCTCCATTCGCTGTTGGTTCTGCAGTAGGCTTGCGCGGATTCCTGAGCTATATTCTTGGAGCATCGCTCGGTACTACTCTGTTCGGTGTGCTAGTTGATAATGTTGGTTGGAATGGTGGATTCTACTTGCTACTTTCCGCTTCTGTACTGTGTGTAGTATTCTGTGTCCTCCTTCATAAAGGAGTAAAAGAAATGGAAAAGTATAATGATGAACAAGAGCAATTAGCAACATAAAGTTTTACTTCTTCTTTCATGTATTAGACCCGCAGGCATGGACACTGTAGAAAAAGTGACCCACCTGCGGGTCACTTTTTTGCTTTTCAAATTACAGACAGTACTCTACCATAATGATAAATACCATAACCAAATGATCAATTGTATTCTAAACTATTTATTCGTGCCACGGCCTATATGCTCATCAAGGGAATAAACTTTGATCCCATAGATATGATTCGCTATTTTCCTGTATCTGCTCTTTACATCTTGTCGATGACGATCGGTTATATCGGTTTGAGATATATTGAACTTTCCATTGCCTCTCCCGTGCAGAATTCTTCCGGAGCCATTGATAAAAAATATCAAATCGGCTTTATGGCCATCTTTTTCCCGATTTTATACAACTTAATCGATGGACTCGGAACCTTTGCCGATGCAGTTTACTTGGACGAGTTGAAACTGATCAGTGAAGACGCAGCCCTGCTCGCTTATGAATTCACCTTTTTCATTTGTGCCGTATTGGCATTTACATACCTGAAATTTATTAAAAAAGAGCCGTTCAACCTCTTCAAAGAACGCGTTAAAGGATATGCTGCCATTTTTGAAACGACCGGGCAGTTCTTCTATGTGTTCGCCATGTCCAGCAACGCCATTATCGCAGCCCCCCTTATTGCTTCCTACAGCATTTTTTCGGTCATCTTATCCCGAATATTCCTCAAGGAGCGGTTGAGCAAGGTGCAATATACCGTTATTATCGTTGTAATTCTGGGGATTGCATTGTTAGGGATTGCCGATGAGCTTTGAAGGAGGGGGATTGAACGAAAAAAGACACCTCATACGGTGTCTTTTTTATAGCCAGAAGTCGAACCCCTGTATTACCTACTGAATGTTCAGATACTCTCTATAAATTTCACGCTTTCTTCCACAATGATTTCAGGTTCGTAGTCATGAATATAATGACCACTTTCCAAAATCATATATTTTCCATCATGTGCAGCTCCAACGTACTCCATCAAAAGATTTTTCCAATCATCTAATGGCACTTCTTTTCCATTCGATATAAAGAAGTACATCGGCACATCGGGGATACCGCCCTCTGATACTTTTTGGGCATTGTTTAGGATCATCTTAACTTCTTCATTCATATTTGATGTTTGTGTTTTTTCATAGAATATCGCTCGGTAAATACTCTTTTCTTGTTCTGATAAATGATTTTCTTGTATTGCAGCAGAAGAATTAACAATGGACGGAAAAAAACGAGTAATGCCGATACGAGCAGCAAAACTTGTGATTCCCATCGTAAAATCCGATGGCAGAGGATATTTTTCATATGCTGCTGGAATAGCAGGGTCAAGTCCAATGACGGCAGTTACTTCTTCAGGATATTTTTGTGCCCAATATAGAGCCTCGATACCAGACATTGAATGTGGATATAGAATATAAGGTGCTTGTTCACCTGCTAATGATAAAGCAGTCCTCGTCTCTTCTAATATAGTATCTATATCACGAGAGACAGCTGCCGTTTCACTATAACCATAACCCGCTTTTTCTACGACTACAATTCTATATTGGTTAGAGAGTTTAGAATACAACCCTTTGAAATCTAACACTGGAGAGGAAGTACCGCCACCTGACATAAAGACTAGAGTCTTAAGTCCGCTTCCCTCTGAATATACGTGCATTTGGTGGTTATTCACATTCACCATCGTTCCTATTGGAGAAAGTATTGCCGACTCTTTCTTCAATTGAATTCTATGATTGATAAAACTAATTGCAATGATTAAGAGCAAGATACATATGACAACTATAAAAATAATTCTAATCTTCCCCAGTACTTTTTTCATTTCGATCCTCCATAAAACCTTAGTTAGTATCTCATCCATATATTTCTATCATACCAGATATCCCCCTGCTTCTAGATAAATAATCGGTACCTCAAAAAAATAAAAGCACCAAATTGCGAGCGTCCCTAACTGACAGATTTGATGGCACCAAGCAAGTTTTTTGCATGATATAATAATTCCAATTATACCTATAACTAGGATGGTGTGCGATTTGAAGTTTCTTTCAAAAAAGCGGGACTTTGAAATATCAGAAACTGGCATCAGTACGGTTGAGAAGTTGAATATTGGCGGGATTGAGCAGACCATCTTATTACAAGCAGAATATATCGACAAACCCGTACTTCTATTTATTCATGGAGGCCCAAGCATGCCGCTACCAGGGGTAAGCTGTAGATCTCGGGATTACACGGTGGCAACTTCCACTAAGGAACTTATTAAACATTATGTACTTGTATTTTGGGACCAGAGAGGAACAGGAAAGTCATATCATCCAATCATCCCTAAAGAATCAATGAATCTCTCTCAGTTTATTTCTGACGCAGAAGAGCTTGTCGATTATCTCAGGAGCCGTTTTAATCAACATAAAATATTCATTGCTGCACACTCCTGGGGAAGCGTGATCGGACTATCTCTTGCAGCAAAAATCCCTGATAAATTGCATGCTTACGCAGGAATTTCTCAGATTATAGATTGGCCTGAAAATGACCGACTTTGTCGGGAATGGGCAATAAACGAAGCAAAAAGGAGAGGTAACAAAAAAGCTGTTGCTGAATTAACCCTATTAGGAGAACCACCTTACACGAAAAGCTTAAAGCAATGGGGACAATTACGAAAATGGCTAATGAAATACAATTCCATGATATATACGGATAAAGAAATTCACCATCCTCGTCTCATAGACGCTATGAAGATTATGCTTTATTCACCTGATTACACTCTGAAGGACATTTACAATTCATTTTATAAAGGCTTCATGTTTTCTTACACACAGCAAATGATCGAGGATTTTTCTACAGTCAATTTTTTAAACACCGTAATAAATACCTATATACCTATCTACTTTATTCATGGACGAAAAGATGTTCATGTATACGGCAGCCTAGTTCAGAAATACTTTGATCAATTGTACACCACGACAACAAAAGAGTTATTCTGGGTCGAGAAGTCATCGCATATGTTTCATCCTGACGACGCCAAAAAGATTGAAAATATACTGATAAGTATGCTGGAGGTGATAAATAGCTAATACAAGGAAAAACCCAGCCCTTATGTGGACTGGGTTATATGTATGAACCTTATTAATCCAACCATCCCTTGTTACGCGCGATATCAATCGCTTCAATTCGCGTATTCGCACTAAGCTTCCCCATCGCTTCCGACATATAGTTGCGCACGGTTCCGTAGGATAAGAACAACTGCGCACCAATTTCTTGAAGTGTTAATCCTTGAGCTGCCAACTTCATAACTTCACGCTCACGAGCTGATAGTGGACATTGATCCTCCCATACCGCAAGAGATAACTCCGCATTAATAACTCGTTTCCCCTGATAGACCCGGCGGATTGCATCAGATATTTCCTCACTGCCAGTATCTTTAAGCATGTATCCATATACGCCTGACTGCATAGCTCGCTGAAAATATCCGGGGCGCGCGAACGTGGTTAGGATAATTACACGACACGTAGCTTTAGTATTTTGAATCCATTCCGCAACATCCAACCCTGTTTTTAACGGCATTTCTATATCCAATACAGCGATATCTGGCTGATGTTGCTGTATTAAAGATATCGCCTCTTCTCCATTTTCGGCCTCTCCGACGACTTCAATATCATCTTCTAATGAAAGTAGGGTTACTAATGCTCCCCGTAATAACCGTTGATCTTCTCCTAGAATAATTCGAATCATTTATATTGTACCTACTCTCTCATCACGTATAGTTCGGGGTATATGTATCGTTATTTCAGTTCCTTTGCCTGAGGATGAAGACACCGAGATGCGACCATCTACAAGGACAAGCCGTTGCCGTAATCCAGCCATACCATTGCTACTGGTAGAGACTTGTTCCGGGTCCATCCCAATGCCGTCATCACGAACGGATACACGGACTTCCCCTTCTTGAATATCTAAATGAACTTTACAGCTTGCTGCCAGGCTATGGCGAACCACGTTCGTTATGAGCTCGCGAAAACACATCGCTAAAATCGTCTCCTGCAGCGGTGTTAACGGTAGAGAAATGTTCTCTATAACATCTCGTTCTACATATGCGGTTGGGCTAGGGTCCGATACCGATCGATAGTTGAACTCCATAGGAATACCCGCTGCTGAACAAAGTGAAATTGCGTGATGAGATTCATCGACGAAATACGCTACTTTCATCTCTGTAACCAATTCACGCATTTGCTTCAAGGCGGCACGCGCCGTTTCTCGTATTTCACTCGCTTCTCGTGCAGCCTTCTCAGGTTGACGTTTAACCAGCTTCTCTACGACTTCCCCTTTTAATGCGATTAAAGATAACGTATGCCCCAGTGTATCGTGTAATTCACGCGCAATCCGCTGTCGTTCTTCCTGTTGCGCCATGCGTTCCACTTGAACGGTTGCCGCTTCAAGTCGCTCTGCCATCTGCTTATATTGCATGGAAGCTCGAATTATAAATGGCATAACTGAAACGCCAAATAAGGGAGGCAGCAAACCGATCCACAATTCTGGACCTGCATGACCAACGTATGGAACAACAATCGCTCCCATTCCTAAGGCGAATAAGATGGATATGGAGATCAGGATCGGCAATTTTTGTTTGCTGAGCGAATTCGCGATTAGAAATCCAACAAATGTATACATCGGGTGAAATACAGCACCTAATATCAAGGTAATGGCCACCTGAGCTATGATGATGTGCAGAGCCCACTTGGAACTATAGTAGAATTGTCGAAAGAGTATAACGAACAATCCAAGCAGCACAAAACCTAACCACTGCATTGATGATGGTTCTTGAAGTAGAAAATAGATAGGTATTAATAAATTGGTTAGTAAAATGTAAGGGGCGGCCCCTTCCGATTCCGGAAACAGCCGCCAAGTTACTCGATTCAATTACACCGCTTCCCGTCTGTTAAAAATATACACTGATAGTACCATACATGCGAGAGCACAGCCCATCAAAATTATGAAATCAATACTTGCGGGTGCATTTCCAGCAACCATATTCCACGCTCCATTCGCGTAACGGTGCGAAGGAAGCCATTCTCCGATCGATTGCATCCACTTCGGCAGTGAGCTTAGCGGCATCCACAATCCACCCATGATCGCAAGTGCCATCTGCAGCATATTCGCAATCGCCATCGTTGTATTCGCATTCTTCAGAGTTCCTAACAAAGCGCCTATGGCAAGGAAAGGTAAGCTTCCAATCCATAACCATAACCCGCAAGTGATCCATTGACCTGTCGTAAGTTGTATATCATATACCAAACCAGCGGACAAAAAGATAAATATGATAACGAGCAGTTGAATAGCCATTTGTGCAACAAGTTTGCTGCCAATCCAGACGGACGGAGAAAGTGGAGTTAAACGAAGCAGTCCCACCCATCCATCTTGATGCTCAAACGATAAACGAATACCAAATTGACTCACCGCTGTACCGATCAAGCTGAATGCGGTCATGGACATGAGCGAGAATACTCCCCAAGTTGTCGATTGAATGGATTTATCCGCTCCGTTCAGACTAGCAAATAAAAAGTAGAATGCTAGCGGCATTGCAATGGAGAACAGTAAGAAGAATGGGCTGCGGACGATTCGTAGACTTTCTGCTTTGGTCTGAGCAATGAACATATTTAACATGATTAGATTCCTCCTAGTAAGTTCTTTTGTTGTTCAGGGTAGATGGGTTGATATCCGTCAAGCTTCGAAAAGCTTCTTCTAAACTGGCCGATTGTACATCAATGTCTGTAATTCCCCAATTGGACTGCATCAGTGTAAATAACAATTCATCAGTCTGATGTGCGTGAAGTCGAATTCGCTGCCCGGAACACTCTGCCTTTTCCACACCAGGTAATTGCAGCCATTCATGTTCTTCATATGCATTCGCTACCCGGAAAGAAATCGTCCGAAGCGCTGCCTGTGCTTTTAACATTTCAGGCGTCCCTTCCGCGACAACTCGACCGCTCGCAATTACCGCAATGTGGTCAGCAACCGCATCCGCTTCCTCCAAATAATGCGTGGTTAAAAGTACCGTACGACCGTCACTTGCCAGTGCTCGGATCGTGTCCCAGAAGCGTCCACGAGCTTCGACATCCATCCCTACCGTTGGTTCATCGAGCAAGATGAGTTCCGGATTGCCTGCTAAGCTCTGCGCGAAAGCCAATCTTCGGCGCTGTCCTCCTGACAGAGAGGAAGCTCTTCGCTTCGCATCCGCATGAAGACCTGAAATATCAAACAACCGCTCAAGTGACATCGGATTCCGGTAATAACTGCGGAAGAGTTGCAGCACTTCTTTGACCGTGAGTCCATCTGCTGCTTTCACATCTTGCATCAGTGCTCCGACGCGTTGACGTAATTCTTTTGATCCCGCAGGCATTCCTAGCACCTGAACTTCTCCTGACGTCGGTTTCAACATCCCGAGCATCATGGATATAGCTGTTGTCTTGCCTGCACCGTTCGGTCCAAGCAACGCCGATATTCGACCTTGTTCGAAACTGAGATTCATATGATCAACGGCGCGAAAATCGCCGAATTGCTTTATTAGATTTATACATTCAATGGCTTTTGTCATCATTTATCATCCTTTGTTATGTTTGTGTTCGTTTCTTGTTGTCTTCATTGTAGCGAAGAAGCTGTAACTGCAGTTAGTGTGGGTTGTCAGAAAGTAAATATGACAAATGTCAGAAAGGAGAAAGAACATAAAACAGAAAGACGTGCTATGATCCCTTCACGTCTCCAGCAACACAAAAAAGGACACCTTTGAGGTGCCCTTCTTCATGTTGGTGGAGACAAATCGGGTCGATCCCTATTTATAGAATGGGAAAAACAGAGGAAGCACAGCGACCATCACGATTCCTATCATGATTTGAAGCGGCAGTCCCACCTTGAGATAATGGGTGAATTTGTATCGGCCGGCCGACATGACAAGTGCGTTCGGCGGCGTAGAGAATGGCGATGCAAAGCACATGCTCGCACCGATCGATACAGCAAACAAGAACGGATAGGGATTAACGCCAAACTGAAGAGCGGTCCCCAGTGCGATCGGTGCTAACAACACCGCACACGCTGTATTGCTAATAAACAGTGTAAGGATCGATGTGATAAAGTAAATGCCTGCAAGCATCACCAATGGTCCGTAGTCGCCCAAAAAATGGACCATTCCATCGGAAAGCAGCTTTGCAGCCCCCGTTTTTTCAATCGCAATCGACATCGGAATCATCCCCCCTATAAGCACGATACTCTCCCAGTTGACCGTCTTATAGGCATCCTCCATATTGCGCACACAACCGAATACAACCATCAACACCGCCGCGATCATTACCGATGCTACAGCGGGAATAAAGTCTGTGATCAATAGCAGCACCATCAACAGCATAATTCCGGCTGCAATCGGCGCTTTATTGTCCATTGTCACCTTACGTGATTCTTCAATCGGCTGGCCAACTACGACGATATCCGGTTCATTCGCCAGCAAAGCAATGTCCTTCCAGGTTCCCTGAACAAGCATCGCATCACCGAAACGCATCTTCTCATCTTTCAGGTTATGCAGAATGTATTGGTCCTTCCTTTGAATGCCAAGAATATTTACACGATATTTTTCTCTGAAGCCTGACTCCTTGATCAGCCTGTTTATTAGCCGAGAGGTAGGAGTGAGCATCACTTCGGCAATCCCGACATCATTCGTTGCATATTGCACGATGTCTGTCGATTTATTCTCTGAAATTTGATGATCCAGCATCAGCAAGTCATAATCGTTGGCAAATTCCTCGACACGCTCGATAGGACCGTGGACATACAAAATATCCTCTTCCTGAATGACCGTCTCTGATGTAGCGATTTCTTGGTTAATTGTTTTGAAAAACTGGTTCTTGGCTGAAATTCTCCGTCGAATTTCAATAACATTCAGTTCGTATCGGGTAGGAATTTCGAGTTCTTGCAGCGTTTTGGAAGAGATCGGCGAGTTGGCTCCTACTTGTACTCGATAAAGGTTCTGCGTCAACTGGTATTCCCGCGCTAGTTCCTGAAGCGAACGTCCATTGCGACGATTCTCTGCGCCTCGATCATTCTTCGGCAGAAATCTGCGCAGAAACAGCATCGACAATAATCCTACCGCTATGCAAACAAGACCAATCGGCGTAAACGTAAAAAAGGATACACCCTCATATCCAGCTGCAAGCAAAACATCCTGAATGACCAGGTTCGGCGGTGTTCCGATCAAGGTCAGCATTCCACCAAGACTGCTTGCAAAGGCCAGTGGCATCAGAAATCTTCCCGGATTGGTCTTTGCGCTTTTCGCCAAACTTACAACGATCGGCATCATCACAGCGATTGTTCCTGTGTTACTTACAAATGCACCAATCAGCGCCGTGACAATCATAATCATCATGAGCAGCCGGGTCTCATTCGTACCTGCCAGCTGCAGCATCTTGTTGCTCATCAGCTTGGCCAACCCAGTCTGAAAAATCCCTCCACCCACGATAAACAACCCCACCATCATAATAACAACAGAATTGGAGAAGCCCGATAATGCCTCACCAGGTGTTAGAATTTTGAATAACATTAATACTATCAATGATCCTATGGCAACCAAATCGGAACGTACTTTCCCTGATATGAACAAAATTGATGCTATAGCTAATACAACCAGGGTAATGATCATCGAGCCATTCACGTACAAAGGCCCCTTTCTAATCTTTATTGACTGACATCCCACCCATTATAATGAGTGCTAGATGGATAAGCAATGAAATCGGATTCTTAATTTGAATCATACTCAACCGTAAAACAATTGCTGTCAAAATATATGAGATCTCCATGATCGTAATTCCAAACGGCTTGAAGGTGAGTTGGCTGTTTGATTTCTCCAATCGACTTGTAGTCTTTAAATTCAACCGACCATCTCACTTGCTGAATTGCCCCATCGGAAGATATGACGGATCTATCTTCTGTTGTAAAGGAAAGTAGCTCCCCATTCTCATTGAAAGTGAAGATTCCGCTTGCCGATAAGTCGTTATATGATATAGTCGCCTTTGCATGGGTATCATCCACTGCCTCCCAAGTAATATAAGGCTGTAAGACAGCATTGGGCATGATTAAAGATTCCGAAAGAAATGTCACTAGACAAGCTTTATTCATTTCCTCACCTTTTTGATTAAACAGTGTAACTACTTTAGCCAAAACTCCCTTCATGCTGCCATCACCATCCGTATACGAATCAAAACCCTCAAATGGTATTCCATACATATTAGTGTCAATATAGGCTACTCTTATAGGCTCACGAACAAAGTTATACTGAGTGTAGTCTATTTTTAAAGCTGGTTTGTCTGGAGACATAATAAAATCCACATTTTTAAATGCTGCTTTCATGTAGGACATTTTGGGAGTTCCTATGTATCCACTATATTCAAAATATTTACGGACAGGATGCGGCAATTCTTTAACGTCATCTAACGTAAAAACATCATTTACAGCTTTAGAGTTACTGATATGTTCTGTTACTACTTGATTAAATGCTGTTTTGGTCTTGGAATAGGGAACATTAAAAAACACAATGATTCCAACGACTATAACTGCAATGATCGCAACGATCATCCACATTATTTTTTTAGCCCCTTTCCTCTTCATCATAAGCATTCTCCATTCTGATCACGTTATCAGCTAACTTACGGACTCCTTCGTACAATCCATTCGTCAAATTTTCATCAAATGCATCAAACAATGCATCCATAAATTGAGCCTCTTTTTCTCCTCTACTTTGGAAATACGTCATACATTTAGGCGTAAGGTGAATTCTAAAGATTCTTGCGTCATGATCATCTTTCATTAGTGAAACAAAGCCCTGCCTCTCAAGAATAAGGGCCATTTTTTTAACATTTTGTCTAGAGTTTCCAATCATCTCGGCCACCTCGCTTATGGTCGGAGATGGTCGTTCAAACTTTGAAATGACGGCGATCAACAACCATTGCTTTAGCGTCACATTCTCATCTAATTTGTCGCCAAGAACCTGTAATCGGTTTGCCAAAGTGAGAATACCACCAAAGATGTAAGCTTTTTTCTCCATTTCAGTCAAAATAAAATACCTCCGATCCTAAAAGGTAACTAGTTACTAATATTATATGTAACTAGTTACCCTTTTGCAAGTTAGAATACTAGTGAGTGCTTCCAAGACCTAATTGTCACTAAAACAGAACCATTACCCTTAACAACAATTAGCTATACAGCTAGAGAGGTTATTAGCCGTTCTTTAAAAGATTTCGTAAGGAAGAAAATAATCTTATTGCATCATTTGACGAGAATCCGAATACCCAAGATGATGCTGGGGAGAGTGATTCTCGAGACACATCGAATTGTTTTTGCTAATATGGATAAATTCCCAAACATTAAAAAAGCGACCTCACGAGGTCGCTTCTTTGCTTATATTGGTGGAGGTGAAGCGTAGTTTTGCTTCGTTACGCCGGCTGTCCGGGTTACAAGTTTAGTTCAGTTTCTGACCACAATTCGGACAGAAGTTAGCCCCTTCGTTTTTGGCACCACAGTTAGGACAGAAGTTGGGCTTTTTATTGCCTTCAGGAGTAGAGGCAGCAACTGGTGCAGGCTGCTGAGTATTAGCCGGAGGCTGTTGATTTGGGTTCATGTTTTTCATCATTTCATTCGCCATGTTCATCCCCATCATCATGCCTGCCATATCCGAAGCAGCGCCGCCGCCTTGCACCTTGCCGGATGCAATACCTTCCGTCATGCTAACCTGTTGATACTTTTGCAGATTGCCGATCATTTCATGGGAAGCTGTCTTCGTAATCATATCTTGAATCTCTTTAGGATAATTGAAGCTCATCACTTGAAAGCCGGTAATTGTCATTCCGTTGTCCAACACTTCCATATCCAGATCTTCACGAATGCCTTTGGCAATTTCAGAAGCATTCGCCTGCAGATTAAACATGTCTTTCCCTTCTCTGCTGATCCACTTCATTAACAACTGATCCAAAATAGAAGTAATGCGGATTTTAATATCCTCAACAAGATAACTGTCTTTCATCCCGGCTATTTTGTCGATCAGCGTCATATAATCATTCACTTTAAAATTAAACGTACCGTTAGCACGAATAGGCATGCCGCCCGGAAGCTGAGGCGTCGGGATCAGAACTGGATTCTGCGTTCCCCATCTGACGGTAAATTCCTTCGTGTTGACGAATAAAACTTCCACCCGCATCCCACTGTTAAATCCAAATTTAAATCCTTTTAACGTCGATAGGAATGGGATGATGTCCGAATCAATGCTGTATTCCCCTTCATCCTCGAAAATCCCTTCGATCTTGCCGTTATTTACGAAGATCGCATCTTGACCGGCGCGGATAACTAACTTGCTTCCTTTTTTAATCTCCCGGTTGTTCCACTTCCAAAAAATCATGTCATCTCTAAATTCTTCCCATTCCACAACATTCGCAAATTGGTTTCTGAAGAACCCCATATTTTCATCCATCCCTTCCGTTAAAATGATCCTCTGCTGCCGCTATGCGAATGACCGCCTGAGCTGGTCCCTCCGCCGCCGCCTGAGCTGGAATCGCTCTTCTCAATCTTCCGTCTCGTTGTGCTTGTATGAAGGTACGAGTCCTCATAATCCAGAAGTCCTGAACTACTGCTATCCTCGTATGTCCGCGAGTTTACTGTAATACGGCCGCCGGAACGACGAACCATCAATGTAACGATAATCCCCCCGATGACCACTGAAATGCCCAATTGAACCCAAATATTAAATAATATATTGTCCGGGTTCACTTCTGGGTCAAATCCCATATATCTGTGTGCAGTTTCGATATACTTTTGAAATGCAAGCTTATAATCACCGTTCTTTAAATCCGGGGTGATCTTGTTACGTATCTTATCAAGTCTCTCGTCATCCAAGTACTCCTCTGCTTTATAAAATCCAGCCAAATAAAACTCTTTGTGAGTCATATCCATCATCAAAATGACCGTATTACCATGGGTCTTATCATAACCAGGTCCATTGTAATCGTAGAAATCTTGCGTCATAGCCATAACGTCGTAAGCTTCTGGGCTGTTGATCGTAACAATCATGATGTCCGTTTCTCTCTCGGCTCCGTACTCATTAGCCATAACGTTCAGCTCATTATACTCTTCCTGATTGAGCAGACCCGCTTCATCATATATCAAGGGCTTCGGTTCCGCTGCGGACACAGTGGATTCCATAGGAATGGCCAGCAAAACTGCGAAGAAAAACAAGGCTATAGGGATCACTCTCATCCTTCTCATCAGAACTCACCCCCAAGGATCATAAAGATCACCAACTGCAGTGCAAGGAAAATGATGCCGGAAATACCTGCAAACCATGCGGTCACTTTCGCCTTGCTAATCGGAGGCTTGCCAACCACCTTGCCCGTCTGACCGTTCATGGCAAAGGTATACTCCGATTTATTGTATTTATAGAGTACCACCCATACGGGAAGCAGAACATAGTCAGCACGCTCTAATTCCGTATCAATCTGGACATCTGAATAGCTCACACCGTCATATTCGTCTACCGTAGAATCAATATAAGAATCAATATATTTATATATTTTTTCTTTAGCTCGCGGTAAAAGCTCCTCATCGTCATAGCTGTATTTCTCAGCAATGTAACCGGCAAGATACGGAGTTTTAAAGTCTTCTAGTCGATCGTAAGGAAAAGGCTCTAATTTATCCATCAGCTCATCATTCATTTTTTCCGCAGCATCAATCGGTACCTTTACATAATTCAGACAGATTTTTCGATATATTTCATAATAATCCGTTTCTGTATACTCGTAGTCGCCACTCGTGTAGCTACTCACTTTCGTACCACGGCCATGAACCTCTACATCATTATGTAAATCATATAGCCAGAAAGGAACATACAACCCCGTTATTCCCTTGATTCGATCCGCTGACATAAACCCCCTTGGTGTCAAAATGCCTTTTCTGCACCATTTCCGGAAGGCTTTCATCGCTTGTTCCTTACTAATTGAAAAAGGGATGATCTTCGCTGGAGCCAGTTTCCCGGTCAGTCGATCGCCGAGAACAACGGCTGAACCGCAAAAGCTGCAGCTCGTTGCACTCGTCTCCGCATCGGTCATAATGACAGCTCCACAACTATTGCAATGATACTCCTTGGCCTTATCCTCTTCTGAAAAAACATTTTTCATCAGAGGATCAGTAATTTTCTCTATATTGTCTTTTCTTCCGCAGCTGTAACAGGATAACATTCCTGTTTCAACGTCAAAAACCATGCCACTGCCGCAGTTTGGACATTTGTATTCGATAACCGGCATCTGCTCACCTCAATAACAAAGAAATGGTTATTCTTCCTTTTTCATTTTTGCTTTGATTGCAGCCAACTCATCTTCGGCATTTGTAGTTGTATTCGTATCGGTGCTCGTCTTCTTCTCCAATTGTGCGATAAGGTCATCCAGATCGTCTTCCTTCGCTCCTGCTCTAAGCTCAGCCAGGGCCATCGCTTCATCTAAGGCATGGTTCGCTTTCTCTTCCATCGCGTTAAAAGCAGCATTCGCACCGCCCAAGGAGGAGCCGCTTGAATTCATTTGTTGCTGCGCCTTGGCAGCGGCCATCTTCCCTTTCAGTTCCATACGCCGCGCTTCCAACTGCCCCATATCCGACACAAGCTTATCCTGCATTTGCTTCATACTCACTGCGTTTGAGGAAGCCAGGTCGTAAGCCGTTTGTAATTCATTCAACTTCTCGGCCTGCGTCGCCTTTCTTTCCAGAAACTTCAGGGCACCCTCTTCATTACCGGCTTCCACTGCCTTCTCAGCATAATTTTGCAGCTTTTTGATCTCGGCTTTGCATTCATCCAATGCTCTTTTCGCCCTTCTCTCATCCGAGAGCACCGAAGCCGTTTCCGCTTTAACCTTGCCTAAGTCGCTGTTCAAGTTCCGCATGTAATCATCAATCGTCTTTTCCGGATCTTCTGTCTTATCCAATAAGGCGTTAACATTGACTTTCATAATATCCCTAAATCTCGACAAGATTCCCAAAATGAGTTCCCCCTCGAAAAGATTATATCCCATTCTTATAATACATTAGATACAGGAAAAAGGTTTCATTTCACGAGTTTTGTATAATTCTTTGAACACAAAAAATACCGTCAAAAGCGTCACAGAAGGCGCAACTGACGGTACTTACATTCACATGATTATAAATAGTTCATTATTTTGAATGACTAGTTATTTCCGGCGGTGCTTCGTCATTCGGTTATACATTACAAGCGCGGCAATCATCATGGCAATAAAACCAACGTTGCCTGCTGACTCCGGGGACATGCCAAACAAGGCGCAAAGGTTTGTAAACAAACCGTTCGTAATCAACGCGACCGCAATCAGCATCACCGGACGCCATGCGTTATATCTTCTCATCCCTGCAACACTCCTGACCCAGTTCTCACAATGAATCCAGAACTCTCGATATAATAGACTATTAGATGCCATTATATCATGAATAGGGATGCGTTTACATTGTCGTACATTGAGATGTTTGTCTCACGTGAATAACAAATCATATTCCTATTTCCTGCATTTTCTCCGTGACTTTTTTCATCCTGTCGTCAAGATCTATGCCACTGAATTTCTGAAGCCGAATTTCGTTCACGATTTGACCATCGTGCATAAACATAATTCGCTCCGTCCGCGCCGCAATCTTTGCGTCGTGAGTGACAAGCATAACCGCCGTACCTTCCGCGTTGATTTCGGAAAAGATGTCCATAATCTCCTGCGCGGATTTTGAGTTAAGCGCGCCAGTCGGCTCGTCACCGAAAATAATTTTCGGATTGCTCATAAGTGCGCGGCATATTCCCGCGCGCTGAAGCTGTCCTCCCGAAACCTGTGTAATATCACGCTTTTCCAGTTCTGCAATACCTACCTTTTTCATAAGCGTTCTTGCTCTTTCGGTAATCTTCGCGGCGTTTTTTCTGTTGTCGCGCATAGATGGAAGAATGATGTTATCGAGGATATTCAAATTTTTCAGCAAAGTCGGCTGCTGAAAAACAAATCCCATATTAGTTCTGCGTATGTCAGCAAACTCATTTTCCCTGAGTGCCGATAAATCCTTACCGTCAAAAGCAACCTTTCCACCGTCAACGCCGTCCATTCCGCTCAACGCAAACATCAGCGTCGATTTTCCCGAGCCCGAAGGTCCCATAACCGCAACGAACTCGCCCTCGTTTATGTAGGCAGACACCCCGTCGAGAACATTGCGCTTTTCATCGCCCTCGCCGAAAGATTTCACTATGTTTTCACCTATAATAATCTTCTTCATAAGCTACTCCTTTATATTCTCGGATATTTTTATTAGTCCCGCACCAGATGTGCCGATATTAGTTGCAATAAGTACCGAACATACCATCATCAGGGGACACAGCAGATACGCCGAAACTGGATTGATCACAAACTTAAACGACGACGCTCCAAACGAGGAGATAACCGCGCCTGCAAGTACCTCTCCGAGAGTGTTTGCCAGAAGAGTACCGAGAACAATTCCGACAATCAAAACGAATACCGAACGCGAAACATACTGCGCCTTAATATCCGAGTTTGTAAAACCGATCGCTTTCATTACGGCAATGGAATATACGTTCTTTGCGACTAGCATTCTCATAAACAACAATGTAACCAGTACCGTTATAATCAGCGCAACGGCAATTGCGGCAAAGGAGGCCTTCCCGACAGAGCTTATTGTCGAGCCGAATGTCTGTTTAATATATTCATCAATGCCCGAAATCTTTGCATAATCAAACCTGTCCGCATATTCCGAAACCTTTTCGCCGACAAGAGATTTATCCGAAAGCTCCGCATAGATAACAGACCACATCATATCCGAAGAATTATCAGTGAACACGGCCTTAGCGGTTTTGCCGCCGTTGGTGACGTCGGAATAAATTCCGCATACCGTGAGATTTTTCTCCTCCCCCTCAATTACCAGCGTAATGACATCGCCAACCTTTTTGCCCAGCTCATCGGCATTTATAGCCGAAAGCGCAATCTCGTCTTCTGTAGCGGGTGCTCCGCCCTTGGAATATGCTACTGGAAATATCGAATGGTCACCAAGCTCAATTTTTACACTTTCCTCCAAGCCGTCCTTTGCCTTTGCTTTGAATGCCTTGGTCATAAGTACGGCATATTTGGATATGGATCTGTCGCTCTCCATCGCTTTTGCAATATCCGCTGCTTTATCGGAAATATTGTCAGTCTGCTGAATGTCAATGCGCATATCGGAGTTCCCTATCCCCAAATAAGTGCTGAAGCTTTTTGAAGAAATCGTGTTGTAAAGGTTCTGCGGAACAATAATGATAAATGTCGAAATCACAAGCACCGCAAGCATTGTGGCGTAAAGTCTTTTCCTTGCGAGAACATCTTTGATACCGAGAAAAATATTCGTGTTAAACAGCCTGTTTCTGCTCAAGAACAAATGTTTTGCGCCTGTCGTTTTTTCCTGTGAAGTGCCAAAACGTATGGCTTCCGCGGCAGATATTTTCCGAAAACGTCTCAGCACTCCGATCACATAAGCAATAATTGCAAGGAAAACAAGCAGTATGCCGATAATTCCTAAAGCCACGGCAAAAGAAGAATTTTCGCTTTCACCCATATTAAGCCGAATATTTTCAAGAAGCATGCCTTTGAACACAAAAGAAAGTGCAAAACCGAGAATACAGCCTGCCGCCGCAATCGCCGCGTATTTCGCAATATAAATCTTCTTTATGTCGGAAACACGCAGCCCTATTGCCTTCATAACACCAATTTCGCGATAGTCGTCTTCGATTTTCGCAAGGAGTGTAAATCGAATACACATAAAAGCGATAGCAACAACAAGCACGCTTACAAGAAGTATGACCGCAATCATCAACCCGTCGGAAAGTGCGTTAATCATTTTGAATAGCGGATATGTAATCGTCGGTCCGTTAGCTTCAAGTCCTGCGGAGGTATAGTCCGTTTCGAATGCACCAAGCGCGGATAAGTCCTTCAATCTGAACTCAATCAGATATTCCGTGCTTCCGAAATTCTTTATTTCTGCATAGTCATTTCCGCTCACTAGAAACCTCTTTGACGAGGCGAGCTGCGAATTCATCTGTGAATCGCGTAGGAATCCCGCAACGGTAAATTCTTTTCCGAATATAACAGCTTTGTCGCCGACCTTTGCGGTTCCATCCTTCATATAGCTTATCGGAACGTGTAGTTCACCATCTGATACGTTTATGATTTGTCCCTCAAGGTCAAGCAGATAATCAAATTTATCACTTTGGGTGCTGAAGCCGTTGTCCTGAACATTATCTGAAAGCGAGTTTCCGCCAATTACAATCCGCGCACCGTCAACATTAAGAAATTCAAGCACCTGATATTCCTCAACATTGCTGTTCTGCTCGGCGAAAGTCATCAGCCGCGAATCATCAATGTTACCCGAATGCATCTGCATAAAATGCGGGGTTTTTGCTTGCGTCATTAACGTATCTATCGCTCCGGATAAATTTACGACAAGCACTGCCGCTAGAGAAACAAGCATAGCTGCAGCAGCAACAAATATCGTGGTCGTCAACGTGATCAGTTTGCTTTTTGATATATCATTGCGGATTATTCTGTAATACATAAGTCACCTCTGTGTTCAAGCTTTTTAACCGATTTTAAGTTATACAGAATTACCGAAGTCACACATAACAGCATCCCAGCGATTATGATGAGAAATCCCGTTCCTCTACCGCTGCCCGTGCCGATGATCTTCCCCACACTGTCAGCAAGCAATCCGCCGTCAACTAATAAAGGAGCGAACACATAGTCCGCAAGCACACCCGAAAGCGCATATGCGGCAACAAATCCAAGCTGAGAAATGACTCCAATCAGTGACCATGCTCTGCCCTGAACAGAATTATCAATGTTAGTGCGAACAAGGAAATCAAGACTTACATTTGCAAATGGCATCATCGCAAAAAAGAGGAATCCTGAAACACAGATCAAAATAATATTTTCGCGAACTCCGAATACCGCCATAAACATTCCTTCACAAAACAGCGCAATCGAAAGAATTTTCACATAACCTTTTTTTATTGGAAGAAACCCTATTATCACACTTGATACAAGCATTCCAGAAGCGACAATGGTTTCAATTGTCCCAATTACAGAACTGTCCGTAAAAGCAAGCAGCATGGGGATGGAAAGTGTTTCAATAAATCCGAGGAAAAATGTCAGCACTGACGTTACGATCACAAGAACAAGCACACCTCTGTTTTTAGAAACGGCGTTCCAACCATCTTTGAATTCGCGGATAAACGATTTGGCCTGCTCACATGTCTTGGAAGCAAGACCACTGCGTACAGCAAGAGCAGTAGTAACGGTGACAAAAAAAGTGCAAATGTCGATTATAAGCAATAGCTTTATATCCGAAACGGTGAGCAAAAACCCTGCAATAATAGGAGAAATCAGAAATTTTGCCGAGCTCGCCAACTGGACAAGACCACTTGCCTTAGTATATTGCTCCTCGCTAAGCAAATCGGTAACCGTCGCTTTATATGCGGGATCAAGCAGCGATGAAAACACGGAGCTAATTGTAACTCCCACACAAATCTGCCAAAGCTGTGCTTCTCCGCGAAGCATGCAAATTAAGATAAAGACAAGTCCTATTGCGGAAAGACTGTCGCCTAGCACCATTAACAGTCTACGGTCATAGCGATCTGCAAGCACTCCCGCAAAGGAGCTTAAGAGGAGCGAAGGCATAAACGCAAGCAAGGTAACAAGCGCCATCGCCGACGCCTTTCCCGTCTGCTGGAAAACATAAATCCCAAGCCCGAACGACGTAAGCCCGCTTCCTATTGCTGAAGTAAGCTGTCCCGACCACAATAGAAGAAATTTTCTGAAGGATTTTCCAGACTCATTCATAGCTGCTTCCATCTCCTCCACCAAACATCTGCATAGTGTCCATAAGACTTCCACTTTCTGCACCGAGCAGCCTTTCTACGTTGCAAACAAAGGCCAGCATTCGTGAACCGCGCTCCTCGTTCGTCATTGTAACCATATCATCATCAAAAACGGTATTCGCATATATCACAACCATTTCCATGCACTCATATGGAAAAGGTGTGTTGAACATTCCCTGCTGGATGCCCTCGCGGATGATTTCCGTCAGTATTGGCGGAACGCCATTGATTATGACCTTTTGAATTTTTTGATGCATAAGCGCGTTCTGCGGCTTGTGAATGTGCTCCATAATTTCCTCGCTGCTTTCGCCACTTATGTTCAGTGCCATTACAACGCGGATAATGCGCTCGACTACGGGTATACTCTTGTCTGCGGCAATTTCCTGTGCCGCACCTAAAATACGGACATTATGCCGCTCAATCAGCGCGTCCATAATATCTTCCTTCGCCTTGAAGTGATAATACAGCGTTCCCCGCGCAATTCCGACCTTTTCGAGAATATCGTTTGTACTTGTGCCGTCAAAGCCCTTCTGACCGAAAAGCTCGTCCGCCGCGTCAAGTATTTCGTTCCTGCGTTCCTCCGCTTCTTTTACAACTCTCATTTTTGCATCCCCTTATTATAGACCGACTGCCTGTCGGTTATATAATAACTTCCTTATTTAGGGTTGTCAATGAAAATTAACGGAAGGGAATTATATGTGAAGTGGTTTCTTGAGCCTATCGTTTGAGGGATCTACAAAGTATTGTGGAGATGCGAGGTGGTCATCCTTGCGAAGGACCAGAGGGTGGTTTCTTCACTAGAAACCAGGAGGCGGTCACGGCCTTGGGATTCAAGATGAGGTTCTTATTGGTATTACGGTTAAAAAGGCAGCCGCCCTCATGATGAAGGAACGGCTGCCTTTGACTCTGAACCTCTATTATTGCAGATGCATATCCTGACGGCTGCTTACATCTGAGTACCCGTCTGATAATTGAGCAGCTGTCTGAAGGTGCCTTTGTTCTCCTGCGACAGCTGCTGATAGCCGCCTTGCTGTATAACCTCACCCTGTTCCATAACGATTACCTGATCCGCATTGCGGATCGTAGACAGCCGATGAGCGATGACGATAATCGTCATGCTTCCTTTCAGCAGCTCCAGCGCATTTTGAATGAGTCGTTCATTCTCGCTGTCCAGTGCGCTTGTCGCCTCATCCAATACAAGAATGGCAGGACGCTTTAGAATAGCTCTTGCAAGCACAATCCGCTGCCGTTCTCCTCCGGACAGGCGAATTCCACGGTCACCGATTACGGTATCCAGACCTTGCGGAAGCTTACGCACAAATTCATCGGAGGCTGAGAACTTCAAAGCTTCCCACAGTTCAGCATCATTAGCGGAAGGAGCGACCAGCTTCAGATTATCCCGAATACTATCATTAAAGAGAAAAGGGTCCTGTGCCACATATCCGATTGCGCTGCGCAGCGACAAAAGCTGCTGCTCATCTCGTAATGACACTCCGTCTATTATGACCTGTCCATTCTCCGGTTGAATCAGTCCCATCAACATGTCGATGAGTGTGCTTTTGCCTGCACCGGATTTGCCAACGATTGCCGTCATGCGGTTCGCGGGAATACGTACATTAATGTCCCTTAAAGCGAATACTGGAGAACTGGAATCGTACCGGTAGCTTGCATCCCGGCATTCCATTCCTTGATGCATACGAAACGGGGCGGGTTCAGATATAGTGGTCAATTCTCCGAGCTCCTTGTCGTTCTCGTATTCCATCTCAAGCGTACGCATAGCTTGAAAAGCAGGGAAATTGGATACAAGCTGCTCCGTATTCGATTGGATACTAATAAATTTTGGCCATAAACGCGAGAAAATAAGGACAATCATAATCAGTTGCTCAGCCGGTGTCTTGAGAACTTCAAGCGCCAGATAGACGAAGCTAGCAATCAGCACAACAGATGATAGGCGATAAATAAGCTGGGACAGGGAATTAACCCGCCCGAATTGAATAAAGTTATCTTCCATTTTTCGAGATAAGTTGCTGAACCAGTTCATATGGGACTGCTCTAATCGGTTACTTTTGATATCCTTAATGCCGTTGAAATGTTCACTGATTCCTGCAAAATAATATTTAGACAGTTCTGTTGTCTGTTCACCAATACGCTTCGACTTTTTGATAAACTTACGCCCGAACAGAGCCAGCAGCCCGCCGCTAAGCAGGACGACCATAGTTAACATAGGAGACAGCCATAGTGCAAGGCCAATCTGGATCATCGTAAATAAAAAGGAAGAGATCATTTGTAAGAATAGAAAGATGCCCTGATTCACACGTCCAAGCTCATTAGACATCACATGGTGGAAATCCGACCTGCGCTTGCGAAGGAAAAACTCCCATTTAGCCTGTATTAACCCCTGATATGTCTCAATCCGAAGCGTACAGATAAAGCTCTGCAGTATTTTTGAATTCAATAACATCTGACTTCGCTGGAGAAGCGCCTGTCCTCCCACAATGACAACATATAACGCCAGCACCATCGGCAAATTCAATTCAAATGACCATGACTTGATGAGGTCAAGCAGAGAAGAGATCAACGGTATTCCATCCATATTGGTTTGAAATACGCCTATAATGCTAAGGAGAGGAATGATCAAATAGATGCCAATTCCATCCAATAAACTGATGAACAAAGTCATGAACATATTCAGGTACAGCCTCGCCCCTGCGACACGATGCATTTTACGAATAAAGTAGAATAGATCCTTCAATTCAAAAACTCCTTATGCGGATTACCGTTCCATAGGCGCTAAAGCTCCAGACTGTATACCACTCCCGAAAATTCCTACGACGGCATACCTTTCGTGTCCTTCTTTACCTGTTAAAATATACGAACCACTGCGGAGCCAAGCGTGAGCAGCCATCTGCCCCTTGTCATCCCGGCCGCTTCCCAGATAAAGTGTGCTCGGAATCCCTCTTCGCTCAAGCATCTTCATCGCTGCAACGGCTTTGACTAAGCACTGGCTCTCCCACCACGTTACACGGCTCATCGTATGAACGGCTTTTGAAATTTTACGCAGCAGCAAGAGATCTTGCTCCGTATAGCCTGTATAAGGTGTCTCCTTCATGTGTTCCCCTAAGGTAGGAGCTACTTTGGGAAAAGGGAGCAGCTTGAACACTCTCCCCCACGCCAAGTAAAAATAAGCTTCGACGAACATCCGCTTCATCTCCATAGAAGAAGACATAAATCTACGTATTTTATTATAATTACGCATTACTGCTTTCTCACCTGCACGAGACCCTCAGCTGTAAGCTGCTTCAGGAATAATTGTACTTGCTGCTCGCACACCTCAGGTTCGATCTCGTATTCGGACACTAATTGCTCAACCATGCCAGCGATGGTGACAGGAGAAGAAACAAGCTCCCAGATCCGCCCTCCGATCTGACCCAGATTATAATACTTGCCATTTTCGATGCTCAGCATCACCTTTTCGCCATCCATATCACTTACCAGAAAACCTTCGGATTGTACGATAAGATCATCAGCCGTGATTAATTCAGCGCTCATGGATAGGAACCTCCTCAAATAACGATACAATTTGTATCAATTATAGCAATTCAGAGACGTTTTGTATACATGAATGATGGGAAGTTATGAGATAAGGGGGTCTAGTTCGCAATGGAGAATTGGAGTTAAAAGCAAGGGGATCGAAAAAATGATCACTACTTAAAAAACCTCATTCTTTAGTACAGACTCTCTTTTTAAATATCTCCAGAGCCATAAGAAAGGCCTGAGAGGGAAATAGAGAAAATGAAGCGATTTAGGCAACGGCAACAATAAAGCATCCCGTGAACTGGGATGAAGCTTGTTTAAGAGATAAGCTAATTTTTGTTTTCCTGTCATCAATGAAAAAAGATAGCGATTATAATGCCAAGCCACACTTTTTTCCGGTACCGGATTTAATTTAACAATTCTTTTAATATAATAGAGTGCCTTCCCTGCTAGTCGATGCGATTTGGAGCTAATGGTTAATAACGCTAAATCATGAGGGATCTTAGTTGAAAACAGACTCGACAATAAAATGAATGCTTGCCCTGTGTATTGCTGTTCTCCGTATTGATCAAAATGGATTTTCATATTTTCACTGCTTATTCTAGGCAGTAACCTTCCAATATCAATTAACCAACGTAATCGGAACCAGCCATGTCTAGCACCATGGTCAGCAAGATAGCAGAGTAAATCTTCGTTCCCCAAATAGTGAAAAGTTTGATTGGACAGTATCACATCATTTTTACGTTCCCACAGTTGATCGAAAGAAAAGGACTTGCTGAAATGAGGGTTTAATCGCCAGTGAATTTCAACTTGTGCGGAATGTTCCATATGTTCGAAGGATAGATGATGACTTTTTTTCTTCCAATTGCCCAATATATGCTCATCCTCCAACTTATAACCGAGCTGTACCAGTATTTTTTCAGCTTTCTCCACGTCGTCAGCATCAACTAGTATATCCAGATCTTTGGATGTCCTGTGCGCCAAATCCCCATAAAGCTGTGTAGCAAGAATAGGACCCTTCAACAAAAGGGTGCTTATCCCACTGTTCGTGAATGCTTCGCAAATATGACTCATTTCTCGGCTAAGATGCAGCATCTTCATTGTATTGTTAAGATATTGGAGATGAAGGGATTCTATAACGTTAGCAGGAATTAATGAAGTGCTAAGTCCTTTCAATTTCAAATATACAAGAGGATAAACACGATGATGTAGAACAAGCCTCATAAACAATGTCCAGTCCAAATCCGCGGTGTATTGCTGAATGATTATCTCATCCTGAGAATCATCACGTAAAATATATAGTAAAAAAGATAGTTCTTTTGATACATCGCTCAGGTCCAATTCAATTGCATCTTCTAATATCAGCGCATCCAGCTCCTATCTATATAAATTGAACTAAAGGGAAAACCATCTCAGATACGCAGTATCAATCGAGATGATGGAAGAACAAATTTTAGTTCATTTTATTTATCAGACAAATTTGTCATAGTGTAAGTATAGGCACTTGCTCTCTCACGCCTTTATTCATTCCAGGCCGACCGACTGAATAATAAACAATCTGTGTGCTTGCCAATTGTTCTTCATCATATATATTTCTCCCATCGATCAAATACGGTGATTTCAACCAGCTTTCAATATCAGTCAACGGAATCTGCTGAAATTCCTTCCACTCCGTTAATATACAAAGAGCATCCGCTTGCCAAGCAGCTTCCTGAGCGTTCTCACAGTAGATGATCCGATCAGAATTGTAATTTCTTCTGAAATTTCCGGTGGCAATGGGATCGTAAGCTTTCACCCTTGCCCCTCGTTCCTCAAGTGCTTCAATAATCTCGAATGCTGGAGAATCACGAACATCGTCGGTATCAGGCTTAAACGCTAACCCCCATATTCCAATTGTTGTACCTGCCAAATCGCCTATCAAGGATTGCAGCTTTCGAATGACGTTAAAGCGTTGATCTTGATTGACTTCAACAACGGATTTCAGAAGCTTAAAATCATAGTCCATTTGTCCGGCGATTTGTATAAGGGCTTGCGTATCTTTAGGGAAGCAGGAACCACCATATCCGATACCAGCCTTCAAAAAAGAAGAGCCAATGCGCTTGTCATAACCCATTCCATAGGCTACTTTCGTCACATCAGCTCCAACTTTTTCACATATGTTTGCAATTTCATTGATAAAGGAAATCTTCGTTGCAAGAAATGCATTTGAAGCGTATTTAATCATTTCGGCGCTGCGAATATCAGTTACGATAATGTTTGAAGTCAAGCTTTTATGCAGCTCGATTAGTTGTTCCTCTGCCCTCTTGCTGTCCGTACCAATAATGATACGATCAGGATTCAACGTGTCTTGAACCGCTGTCCCCTCACGCAAGAACTCTGGTACAGATGCGATATCAAAAGTTTCATTCGTATACTGTGCAATAATTTCTCTGATTTTCTCGTTCGTCCCAACTGGAACGGTGCTTTTCGTTATAATAATTTTATAATCATTCATTGCTTGCCCAATTTCTTTGGCCGCCTGTTCTATGTAGCTCAAATTCGCTTGTCCGTTCGGCAATGACGGTGTTCCTACTGCAATGATTACAATATCAGATCGCTTCACTGATGCGCTAAGATCTGTTGTAAAGCTAAGGTTGCCCGCCTCCTTGTTAGCAGCGATCAATGATTGAAGACCTGGTTCATAGATCGGCACCTCTCCACAATTAAGCTGCTCTATCTTGGATTCAATTTTATCAATACATATCACTTCGTTGCCCAGCTCAGAGAAGCATACACCTGATACTAATCCGACGTATCCAGTACCGATTACTGTAATTTTCATTCGTTTCACTCCTCTTAAGAAGGTACTTCTATTTTTATTTCTTCCCAATTCATAGCGAGTCTCACGATATCATCCTCAATCAATTCACTGCCTGTCTGTACCTCAATGATTTCAATATCAGTAATAGCCCGTAAGCTGTGCTTTGCTTCCGCCGATATGACGATTACATCTCCCTTTCCGATAACTCGAACGTTACCGTCCAATATCATTTCACCTTGGCCGGACACAACGGTCCACACTTCATTGCGCAGCAAATGATATTGATAACTTAGGTTTTTCCCTTGAAGAATGCATATACGCTTAGTCAACACTTCATTACCGTTCGGATATTTAATGTAATCCAGCACACGATAGCGTCCCCAACGGCGCTCTTCATACATCGGACGTTGATCGCCAAATTGGATCACTTCTTTAATTCGCATACTGGCTTTCTTCTCAGATACAAGAATCCCGTCAGGACTAGCGGCAACAATTAAATTAGGAGCTCCAATAACCGTTATTGGAATATCTAATTCATTAATCACATGCGTATTGGAAGAATCCTCAGTCAATATCCCTTTTCCAATCAAGGGAGTATGGATTTCCTCAGTCAGCGCATCCCAAGTACCCAAATCCTTCCACAACCCTTTATAAGGCATAACAACAATATTCTTCGCTTGCTCCACTACGGCATAATCAAAACTTGTTTTTTCTATTCGTCCGTACTGCTGAAGCAATTCATAATATTGAATGGGAAGCGATTGCTTCAGGAGATAATTAATGACATATTCGAGACGGAAAGCAAACACGCCGCAGTTCCAAAGCGCAGATTGTTCCATCAGCTGAAGAGCATATTGTTCTTCGGGCTTCTCTACAAAATGGCTAACCTTGAAAAATTCCATCCCATTGTCCAAATTGGTTGTGGATTGAGGGACGATATAGCCAAATTTCGAGGAAGGATGATCCGGTGAGACCCCCATCAATCCTAGATCGGCGCCTGTTTCCAGCATTAGCGTTTCTAATTCCTTCACTTTCTCGAAAAAATGATCCTCTACAAACGGATCAACTGGAAGTACGATAACAACATCATTGAGGCTGACACCCTTAATGGAATACAAGTAACCAGCTGACAGTGCAATTGCCGGTAAAGTATCTCTGCGCTCCGGCTCGACGATAATTTCGACTTCAAATCCAAGTTGATTTTGAAGCACTTCTATTTGCGATTTTCCGGTTGCTACAATGGCGGATTGCTGAAGGTTCATTTGTCCCAGCTGCCCCCATACTCTCTGAACCATAGATTCACGCTGTCCAGATACGCCATCCAATATTTTCAGAAACTGCTTGGAGCGTGTCTCATTCGATAAAGGCCATAATCGGTTGCCACTGCCTCCTGACAATAGAACGATGTGCATGTTAATAGCTCCCTTCTGCTTTCGCAATTTTAGCGTTGATCTCTCTTACGCCGAGTAGACTATCAATGCTGGACTGCAACCGTTCTATATATAATTGCTCACTGAATTTCTCAGCATGTTGCCGAATAAGTTCAGGATTCCAATCATACTGATCAAAGCGTTTGATTGTTGCGATCAATGAGTTTACCGACTGTTCCTCGAAAAATAATCCTGTCAGTTCCGATACGACTGTGTCCAAGGCTCCACCCCCAGAGTAAGCGATGATCGGTCTACCGCATGCATTGACTTCAAGCGGCGTAATACCAAAATCCTCAATACCTGGAAACATCAACGCTTTGCAATGCTGCATGTAACGGACGACCTCTTCATCACTTCTCCTCCCGAGAAAAGTAACTGTATCGCCTGCTAGCTGCTCAAGTCTCTGCCTATCCGGCCCATCTCCAACTACGAGCAACCTCTGACCTAACCGGGTGCAGGCCTCTACGGCCAGATCGATTTTTTTGTAAGATACTAACCTGGAGACAACCAAAAAATAGTCCTCCGGCTCTCCCTCACTGATGTTAAACCGACTAATTTCTACGGGAGGAAATATGACCGGGACATTCATGCCATACCATTGCCCGATTCTCTCTTTCACGATGGTAGAATTGGCAATCAGGTAATCTACCCGCTTAGAGTTGTTTTTATCCCATGCCTGGAGAGGGTAGGTAAAGCATTTTGCTAACCGTTTCATGATATTCGGTACTTGGACGCTTTCCATATACGAGTCAAAATCCCATGCAAAACGCATTGGCGCATGGCAGTAGCAGACATGAATACTTTGGCGGCCTTTCTGCACACCTTTCGCATATGCGCTGCTAGAGCTGAGAATAAGATCGTATCCCTTTACCTTCATTGACCGCATAGCAAATGGATACAGCCAGAAAAACAGTTTGAATTTGCTTAATATCCCCGGTATTCGTTGCATCCAAGTCGTATGGATAACAGCATCCTTTAATTCGGGAAGTAGTTTGTTGTGATCGACAATCGTCGTATAAATCGGCGCATCGGGGAACATTTTGTGGAATACGGCCACGACCCGTTCTGCTCCCCCCATTTGATTTAGGTAATCATGCACAATGGCTACTTTCAAATTCCGCATTATACGATCTCCTTTGCCCGCTGTCGCTCCATTAATTCGACGCCAGGTCTCATCAATAGCTGCTGATAAATCAGTTCAATTTTTTGAGACGTCTGTGTAATGGAGAACATCGCCTTCGCCCGATCCTGTCCGTTTTGACTAAGTCTAGTCCAAACAATCCCATCATCAAGCACCTGACGGATGCAATGTGTAAGTTCCTCGATATTCCCGATTTCATACATGAATCCGCTCACACCATGTTCGATGATCTCAGGTACACCGCCTCCTCTTGTCCCTACGACAGGCGTACCTTGTGACATGGCTTCAATAATGACCCGACCGAAGGGTTCATGATCCGAACATAATAAAAGGAGATCTGCTGCACAGCAGATCTCCAATACATCTTCTCTGAATCCTGTAAATATAACTTTATCTTCAAGACACAAGGATCTAACCTTCTCTTGCAATCTGTCGAGATAACGTTCATTCTCTTGCCTGAACTTGGCTTCTCCGACGATCCATAGAACCAGATTCCGTTCCTCACTAATAAGACTTGCGAATGCTTCTATTGCATCTTCTTGCCTCTTCCACGGGGCAATTTGACCGATAATGGCCAACACTCGTGCTTCTTGAGGTGTTTTTAATTCTGAACGGATTCCCTCTTTTATTACTTGTCTTCCTTCGGTATTAAAGCTCCTAAGTTCCACACCGTTATGTACAAGATGACACCGTCCTTCCACGGAAGAATGAGCTATACCTTGAATGACAGATTCAGAAATACCGATTAGCGCCTGAGCGGTATTCCCTGCAAGCTTTTGAACAAGCTTGCCAATGTAACCCTGTGGAGGCATGTCTCGTATATGCCATACAACTGGCAGCCGATGGTACCATTTGAATAAGCCAGCCATAATGCCGGCCCTTATGGAATTGGCATGTATGAGATCCACCTGACTTTTTTTCATAAGAAGAGCAAGCTTCCATCCTGCCCACAGCATCCCAAAAACATAGACAACAAGAAGAAATGGATTTTTGGTCATTCTCGCCCGGAAACTGGGTAGAGCAACGACTTCAAGTCCTTGGCTGCGTGCCTTCTGCAGCAATTCCCCCTCCGGAGCAAATAAAATCGGATGTGCCTTCGTTAAATATTTCGCGGTCAACAAGAGGCTGATCTCCGCACCACTTATGGTACTCGTATGGTTATAAAAAGCGATTTTCATCTTCTGAATACCTTTCTTTTATCAATCTCTTCCGTAAACACTTCGGTCACAGCCTCTGCCACTCTCCCCCATGTATACCGATTCAGTACATATTCTCTGCACGCTTCCCGAGAAGGAAGAAATGAATCTTTATTCAGAACGTCAATAATTTTCTTGCTTATTGAGTCAGATGTCCCGTCATTAAACATCAATTCATCCGATATCTGATGTAAAATCTCTTTTGTTCCCCCATAAGGGGTTCCCAGCACTGGCGTTCCACAGGCAAGAGACTCTACGGTGATAAGACCAAATCCCTCTAGTGTGAGTGTCGGAACTAAGCTGATATCTGCAGCCTGATAATATTCAACAAGTTCTTCATTCGAAATTCTGCCAAGTAGTTTTACATGAGAAGAAAGTCCGAGCTGAAGGATCAAAGCATCATATTCCGCTCGCATCGGCCCATCTCCACCGATGAATAATCGGACGTCAGGGAATACACGAACCACATCCGCCATGGCATGAATCAGGCGGTCAATCCCCATTCTGCGAACCAATCTTCTAATGCAGAAGAGTATGGGCTGATTATGGGAGATGCCTAATTGTGCTCTCAATTGCTCCCGATTAGGATGCGGTCGGAAGCGATTGTGATCCACTGCACCTGGTATTATATGTATTTTCTGCTCATCTACGCCGTAGGTTTCGCTCAATATATCACGAAAATATTCACTAAGTACGATGAAGCTGTCGGAACGGCGGTAGGTTAATTGTTCCACTTGTTTTTTGACCCAGAACTTGGTTTCTTTTATGGCCTTCGTTGCCGTTTTCGTCTGTTGTACCTCTGTTTCCAACGCCCAAGGACCATGAAAATGTGTCACGATTGGTACATGAGGGGGGATTACTCTCCTCGTGACCATCGTAGTATAGAAAGCAAAATGAGGATTAAACACATCCGGTTGAAAAGATCTCACCGCTTGATTCGTATGCTTTTGTATTAATCTCATTCGAGGTAAATAATGTTTGATTTCCATTTCATGTGTAACGTTTCTAATATTGAGATCCGTGCTTATTTGCGATCCCTGAGGTGCAACGATGAAGCCGAGTTCAGAATGACCATGTTCTTTCATGGCACTAGAGTAATCGGCAAAATAACGGTTCAGCCCTCCGTACTGGATATCTATCCAACCCATTCCAGTCGATAGCACATTCATGATTATCTCTCTTTTCTTCAGTATGGTTTAACTAATTAGTAATCCCTCATAAATCTTTAACGTATCTTTCGCCACTCTTTCTACTGAATAATACTCCAGTCCTGTCAAAGCTCGTTTACGGTATTGATCTCTCATTTCGGAATCTTGAAACATTGTCATGATGGCCTCTGCCAATTTGTCTGGTGATTTTGGTGGCACCAGCATACCTGATTCACCGAAATCAAGAGCCTCTGGAATTCCATCAACATTCGTTGCGACAATGGCACAACCCGCTTCCCGGGCCTCGATCAATACTAAACCGAATGATTCTTTATGCGAAGGTAATACAAAAATATCGGCAGCCCTCATGTAATTATGCGGATTAGATTGATATCCTAAGAAATGAATATTATTCTTTCCAATAGATTGGTTAGCTTTCAATTCAAACTTTGATCTGTCCGGGCCATCTCCTAGAAGATACAAATTAGCCTCAGGATATTCAGTGGCAACGATTTCGAACGCTTCAAGTAAATCATTAATTCCTTTCCGTTCATAAAGACCAGCTACAGTTACAATAGACGGCCCATTAAGTATTACCTCTCCAGCAGCTTCCTTTCGGGAACTTCCGATAGTTCCGTTTAGTACGATGTGCAGTTTCTGCTCTTGAACACCTCGGTTTAACATCGCGGTAGCCACCGCCTGGCTTACTGCGATTACTGAATCGCCAACCTTCATTAAATTCGCACTTTTCTGAAATTCATTGTGAATATGGGTCACAATTTTATATTTCCGAAACCCTCTTGAAACACGTGATAGCAATGCTCCGGTCATCATATGTGCATGGATAATATCCGGCTTAAATTGTTTGACCATTTTTCGAAAATTAAAAAAAGCCTGCATCATTTGTGCCGGCCTTCTTGTCTGATCAAGTTTATAATGTTGAATATTGTTCTTTTGTAGCAGTTCTATATACTTCCCGCCTTCAGATGCAACCGCCACATTATGGCCTAATTTGGCCTGCTCGCAAGCTAAGTCGATCATGACATTAACGATTCCGTTACCAGACTGTTTGACATGATTGGCTATATGAAGAATATTCATTCGATCACCTCATTGAACTAACAATAATCGTATACCCTAGATAGCTTTTTCACTTCGCTTTTGATTACGAATTCGTTGTAGTAACCATAAAATATCATTCTTTGAAACGATCCAATCCTTGATTTTAATATGATGTCTAGTTGTATAGATAAGAAAAACGACCATCAACTCAACAATCGATGTTATCAACAACGATATAGCCGCACCCTCTATTCCTAAATGAGGAATCAATACATTTAATAATACAATGTTTAACCCAAGAGTTATTACTCGCATAACCGTTACAGTGCCTGGCTTACCAATAGACATAAACCCTTGGGACAAAATCCATGAAATACTAGTTATAGCCGTTTGAAAGATCAATATTCTAAACACTGACACTGCTTCAATAAATGATTGACCATACAGAAGTATTAAAAGATAAGGAGCAACTATAAAAATTCCAGTGCCAACAATAATGGTTACAACCGTGCTAATTCTATATACTTTAAAAGTTAATTTAAGTGCTTCCGTTTGTTGTAAGCCAGATGCTTTAGGGAACAGAACTAACGTAATTGCATTTTGAATCGTATTTAACATTTTAGATAAATTCAGAGAAACCACATATAGTCCCAAGCTACTCGGAGACAATAACCCTACAACCAAAATTTGATCAATATATCCGGAGAATGTTCCAGCAACATCTGTACCGTAGGATCTAATTCCATAGCTTAGCAGCTTTTTACCAGACTCAATCTTTCTTTGCTGCTTAATTTTATACTCTGAGACTAATCTCACCGTTATCCATAGAGCTACTGGAATTGCTGGGAACAAATACGCCACTGCCGTGTAAAACGGTGTTACGTGTCCTGTGATGACAAGACCACAGAGAAGGACTAAAGTGCTGAATACAGGGATATATCTGATAAAGTTAAAAAGGTGATATTCTTCCCTGGATTGAAGAGCTGCTGTATTAATCGTTCCCAACATGGCAATCGGAGACATTATCAAGGCCCAAGTTGCAAATTGAATAACTTCATTGGAGTAGCCCTTCAGCCAAAATGGAATAAATACAAAACCAATTGCAATCGCAACACAACCGAGCATTAAACTCATGTACAAAGATGTGATATATAATGAACCTTGGTTCTCATCTTTTTTTTTCATATAGTAAACCAATGAGGCTGGGATTCCCAATGTTAAGGAATACGCCAGGAATCTGGGCCACATAATCATCGCTGCTTGTTCTCCTCGCCCCTCTGGCCCTAAAAACCTTGCTATGATAATACCTGTTAATACATTTAATCCAAGAATAAATACATTAGATGCAAATATTTGTACTACATTCCCTAAACTACCGAATTTCTTTCTTTGTTTGATCAAATTTAGTATTGCCATATGTATTATCCCTTCAAACTTGCTTCACTGGTATTTAAACTTAAATTCAAATTGTAGTTGATAATTCCCATGTATTTGTTAGACATATTCTCCCACGAGTTCTTTCGGGCATCCTCCCTTGCTCTTAGGGACATCATCTCTAATCTTTCTTTATTAGACACTAGCTCTCTCAGTACGTTCATTAGAGTTGGTGTATCATCTGGATCTTCAATCACAACTGCAGAATTATCAGATAAGAGTTCAACTGCTCCACATCTACTGCTCGTTATAACCGGTAATCCTGAGGCCATTGCTTCTAATATAACAAGTGAAAATGGCTCGTATCTCGAAGGGAAAATAAACAAATCTGCAAGTGACATGATCTCTGCGATATCTTTCCTGTATCCTAGAAAATGAACACGATCAGTTATTCCCAAACTTTCTGCTAAACTAGGATACTTACTCTTCTCAGTATATCCAAGCACTAACAGGTTTACCGTTTCTACCTTAGCGAGAGCATGAAGTACTGTGTCCAAGTTTTTCCTTGTTGATTTCAAGTCTCCAGCAAACAAAGCATACGTTTTATTGACATCTAAATTAAAATCATCCCGATTAACCGATCGCGGATAAAACTCATTCAAATCAACACCATTTGAAATAACGGAAATTCGTTGATAATCTACTTTTGCATCCTGTACCAATTCTTGTTTTACTTGTTCAGAAACTGCAATTACTTGTTTAGTACGTTTTAGTGCATGGCGCTCTAAGAACGCATTTAAGCTGTTGTATATCAATTGATAAATGGCCTTTACATTTTTTTGTTCACGATATGGATGATATTTCGATTTCACCCATGCACTGTGAACAAAGTGAATGCAGTTTATATCTGACTTTGCATAAGTAATAAAGCCATTAACGACGATAAGCTCTAATTCCCTCTTATTCATCCAAATCCAAGCGGCAGACAACATGGCAAACAATTGATATCGCAATAATGCGGTTGGAATTTTTCTTAAATTAATTTTTATCCACTCAACCCGATCATGATTTTGAAGTTCTTCCGACAACTCTGCAGATATAACCACAATTTTGTGTCCTTGCTTTAATGCTTCTAATATAACCTCGTAATTAACCCTTCCTTGCCCGTCTCCTTTTTTAACCATGTGTGTAACGAAACAGATTTTCATCGGCTTACCTCTTTCATCACTTTGTTATTACTCAAAAGCGAATGTTGCATGATTGTATCCAGGAGTGCTTCGGCAATTTTGTTGTGGCCATTTTCATTTGGGTGAAAACGATCATAAAAATAATCATTCCATTTATGCAATGCTTGAGATGAGTCACACATAAATAATCTGTTACTAGATTTATTATGCTCATAAATATCTTTCATTACCTCTCTATATTTCCTCATAGATTCAGGAGACCCAGGAAAGTATTTCTCTTCGATATCACCAGGGGTTAGAAATATAATGTTCGTTTTTGTATTATGCTGAAAGATGGTCAAAATAAAGTCCGAGGTTTGTTGTTCAAACTCTTCTAAACTCATCCACTGCTTGCCCCCAAATACTTTAATGAGGGTAACTTTCACTCTCCATCGCAGCCCTGACTCTATTTTTTCTAACAGTCTTCTAGTAAATCGAGTTGAATAATAGGCTCTTGGATCCATCCAACCAGGTCTCCTCCACCTTTTTGGTAGAAACTTTAAATATTTTCTTTGCTCTCTTACGACTGCTTCCGTATTCCCATGCGCATAAACGATGATGTCTGGTTGTAATTCCACAATTTTTTCCTCATATTTCCTTCTCGACTCATTAATCTGCATTGCACTAGCACCAAAATTAATGATCTGAACGGATTGAGAATAGGAAGAATTTAGTTTCGCTTGCAGTAAATTTGCATAACTCGTTCTAGATCTAGTTACGCCTAACCCTTCTGTAATCGAGCCACCTAAAAAAACGATCAACATTCTATATCTCCCCTCGATTTGAGGACTTTGGTAAATAAGCTAGCGAAACAACAAACAACAGAATAAAGCCACTTAATCCGCGCATAACGTTACTTGCAAATAGAAGAAATAAAACCGCACTAATTGCTGCAAGTGAAATTGGAGAATATTCTTTTTCTGTCTTACTCAACTTAAACAGATAAAAAAAGAAATAGCCCAATGTTGTTATTACAGCTAATCCCAATGGAAGTCCAAATGTATAAAATAGGTTTAAATAACCATTATCAAATGCTACCAGCGTATCTGTATTTGAGGTCAGTTTTGCTCCTAAACCCGAACTTCCCAGACCCTTTCCTACAGGGTTAGATAATAATTGTGATAAGATATTGCTTGAAAAGCTAAGTCTTTCATTGAACGAATGATCTTCTTCTATTGATCCAAATGTTTCAATACGAGAGGTAACATTATTAGCGCCTGGTAATATTGGAAGGATAAATATATACGCCAAAAAAATAATGAAACCCAGAACAAGCAATTTTATTCTGCTTTTTAAGGGAGATCTAATAAAGTACGCAATTACCATTACTACATAGGCAATCCATCCAACCCGGACCAAAGTGAGAAGCAATGCAAATGCTACGATCATCATGCCAATGATTCCAAACGCTCTCCATCTTTTCTGAACTGTCATAACAGCCAACGCTAAACCAAGGAATACACCGGCTGGTCCAGGAGAATTCAAGAAAGAAAAAAGCCGAAATTTTTGCGGCTGAGAAAGCCCAATCGAATTCATTTCGGAGTTTATCATCCAAAATTCGTCCCAAGGGGGGAGCACTAAATATTGATATATCCCATAAGCAGCAACGATTACAGCAAGATAAGTAAAACTCCTCAGCCACTTATCGCGGATATCACTGTCGAATTTGCTTACACTCACATAAGTAAAAACAAGAAACGGGACAACATAATTTAGCAGATCAAAAACAGATGACAATCCGTATTTCACAAAACCGATACTAAATCCATAGATTAAGGCGGCGCCCATAATTTTCAGTATGAAGCTAACCCTACTATCAATTTGCTTGATATTTTGTATCACTGGTAACAATAAAACAAAACTTACACAATAAGGTACTAGTGAGATGATCGAGGTATCGCTGTATGATTGAAATAACCAATCCATTAAACGCCTTAATTCTGGACTCACTACCCATATTAATAGAGTATATGGAAGTAATAGTCTCGATTTATAAGCATAGATGTGCAATGAAATAAATATACTCAGGAGAAGAAATGTAAATTCTAGGAGTTTCATATGAAGTGAACCTATTGAGCCTACGAATCCAACACTTATCCCGAGCACTAGTACTGCTATTAGTTTCATCAATCCATTAAACGATACTCCTATGATGGTCCTTAAATTGCTTTTTCCAAAGAACCTCTCCACGTTTTCCAACCACCCCATCTACCTTTAAATGCCAGTATGACTTTTTTAAAGGCTATGTTTTTTTGCCTAGGCAGTATTCTAAAGAATTGAACGACTCCAGGAGATGATTTACTTCCAACTGTTAATGCCCAGAATAAATATAAATATCTATTTACTAATTTAAAGTGTTTTAAAATAGAATAAGTTTCATTATGCGCCATATTGAAAAAAGCTATTTCGTTAAAGCTATTTCTTCTATCTTCGTCAAACCTTTCAGCTGGAAAATGATCTACACACAATTGTGGATCATAGATCAACTTCCAGCCTTTTTTCTTAACAGATAAGCTAATCTCCATTTCGTTATATACTTGTGCACCAGTACCTTTTAACCTCTCATCAAATTTCAATCCTTTAATTGCATCTTTCCGAAAGCTCATATTTGCGCCTTTTAAGATATCCACCTCTCGAGCTTTTCCCATACCAATATGATGATTGCCGATGATTCGACCGTACGGCTTAATAATACCGACATTTTGTTTCATAGCTGGAATCGGTTTTCCTCGGGAATGTACAATATCTCTCCCCCCAACTCCTCCTACATTGGGTTCGATTCGATAGTGATTTTCAATTTTTTCGAGCCAATCCACATGAGGAACTGTATCATCATCAGTTAGAACCACAATTGAACCCACGCTTTGCTCGATCCCAAAGTTCAAAGCAGCTATAACACCAGTCTGTTCTATTTGAACAATCTTTAAATTCTTTATGGAGATCGTTGATAAACGCTTTAATGTACACTCATCTGTGTTTCTTACAACAACTATGATTTCATCAGGATATCTATTTTGCCTTTCAATTCCTTTCATACAATTTAAAAGAGCTTCAACCCTGTTATAAGTCGGAACGATTACGCTTATGGTCATATTCATTCTCTAAACACTCCATCTTTAATAGGCTGAATTCGGGAATACAATAATCTTTACCGTTCTAAATAAGACCTTTACATCAAGCCATAGACTTCTGCGCTCGATATACTCCAAATCTAATTCCAGCATCTCATGGAAGCTTAAATTGTTTCGTCCACTTACCTGCCACAAACCAGTACATCCGGGAGTAACCTTCAATCGTAGCTTGTCATAACTACTGTATTGATTAACTTCTCTTGGTAATGCTGGTCTTGGCCCTACAAGAGACATCTCGCCGCGGATTACATTCCATAACTGTGGCAACTCATCTATGCTGGTCTTACGGATAAACTTCCCAACCCTTGTAATGCGAGGATCTTCTTTCATCTTAAACATTGCACCACTAATCTCATTTTGATCGAGCAGTTTCTCTAGTAACTCCTCCGCATTCGAAACCATAGAGCGAAACTTATACATTCGGAATGGTCTCTCGTCCTTACCGATGCGTGTCTGATAAAAAAAAACAGAACCTTTTGGGTCCTCCAGTTTAATTAATATGACTACGACTAAGAAGAGCGGAGTTAACAGAACAAGCCCAATGAGGGCGCAGATGAAATCCATAACCCGTTTGGCCATAAGAAACAGGACTCTGGGCTTCCCCTTTTTCTGGGCATAATTTGTGTAAATCGAGTTCCCCTCGAGAACAACTTCTATTTCGTTTCGTTGCGGAGTGGGAGACACTTACCTTCACCTCATTAGCGATTTATTTTACTAAGATATTCTCGTTCGAGAATGGCTTCTATACCCTGTAGCAACGGCTTCCGTAGTTCATTATTCTGCAATGCAAAATCAAGTGTAGTCATAATAAATCCAAGCTTCTCGCCAACATCATAACGAATGCCCTCAAAATCATATGCATACACGCCTTGGCTCACATTTAGCTTTTGGATGGCATCTGTCAACTGAATTTCCCCACCAGCACCCTCCTCCTGATGTTCAAGAAATTCAAATATGTCGGGCGTCAATATATATCTTCCCATGATTGCCAAACGGGATGGAGCCTGACCCGCTTGTGGCTTCTCTACGAAATAATCTACTTCATATAAACGATCGAATCTTTCCAGGGGAGCTACGATTCCATAACGCTCCGTTTGCTCAAAGGGAACGGTCTGAACACCAATCACTGATTTCTGCAATTGCTCAAACTGCTCCGCGAGCTGCCGAATACAAGGTTTATGAGATTGGACAATATCATCCCCAAGGAGCACAGCGAACGGCTCATCTCCAATAAAGTTACGAGCACACCAAACGGCATGGCCAAGTCCCTTAGCTTCCTTCTGACGTATGTAATGAATGTCTACATTTGAGGAGCGGCGCACTTCATCAAGGAGATCAAATTTCCCCTTACTGAACAGATTATTTTCCAGCTCGAACGCATGGTCGAAATGGTCTTCAATGGAACGTTTGCCTTTACCCGTCACGATAATAATATCCTCAATCCCTGACGCCACCGCTTCTTCCACAATGTATTGAATAGTGGGTTTATCCACGATCGGAAGCATTTCTTTTGGCATTGCTTTTGTTGCAGGCAAGAACCGCGTCCCTAGACCCGCTGCAGGAATAATTGCTTTTTTTACTTTCTTCATCTCTCATTCACTACCCATCTCTATTTATTCTTGATACCAAAGCCAAGATGATTGCCATTGTAGTAGAAAAGCCTAGCTATGCACTCTTCAATCTGAAAAGAACATAGCTAAATTTTCTAGTAAGGGCATTTAACCCGTCCTCACATCACACCCTCGACAATAATGTCTAAGGTCAATAAGACCCACAGCGTGACCGAGTGTCTACAGTGAAAGAGGTGCAGTAGACATTACCTTTGTTTCTGTGGCTGTTAAGCCATTAATCCAAAATGTTCTGTTTAGTACTGTTAAGGATTATTTCGCTTCTTTATTAATCACAATACCCAGCATTCGTGCATTCACATGATCCAATTGCTCTTTGGCTTTCTTCAGATGTTCTTTCCTCACCTTGCCTGCAGCAACTACCATTACAACACCATCACACAACGCGCTAACGATGACACTGTCCGTTACAGCAAGCACTGATGGTGTGTCGATGAGAATAAGGTCATACTGCTGCTTGAATTGTTCCAACAGTTCCCGCATTGCTGTTGAATCAATAATCTCTGACGGATTCGCTGGTAAAGGTCCGGAAGGGAGCAGCGACAGATGGCTGACGATCGTTTCCTGGATCACGTCTTGCACACTCGTATGTCCTGCTAACAGCGTGCTTAAGCCTTGATGGTTCGACTGGGAGAAAACACGGTGTAGCGAAGGCTTACGCATATCCAGATCAATAAGAAGCACCTTCTTGCCTTCCTGTGCATAGGTAACAGCCAAGTTGCTAATCGTTGTGGTTTTGCCTTCCCCTGCCTGAGAGGATGTAACCATAACGGTCTTTAATTCCTCATCTTTAGAAGAGAAGTGGATTTTTGTTCGAAGCAACCGGTACACTTCCGATATAGGCGATTTGGGATTCATGGATACAATTAGGCTGCTATCATTGATTGATCGTCGCATACTGGCTCTCACCCACTTTTGTTTTTTGTATTGCTTTCGCTCTCCCGGACTTCTTCAGATCGCCTCTGGAGATCTTTCCTACAACAGCAAGCACGGGAACGTCCAAAATTTCAATGATGTCAGCTTCTGTCTTCAACGTATCGTCCAGATAATCGAGCAAAAATACAAGTCCGATCGCCAACATAAGCGAAACAACAAAGCTGATTAATATGTTCCTGATCGGATTGAAATTGATTGGCGCAGGCGATGCTTCCGTATCTGCCTCGCTTAAGATGGTGATGTTATCAACATTCATGATGTGAGGGATTTGCTCTTTGAACACTGTGGAGACCGCATTTACGATCTCAGCGGCCTTAGCGTAGGATGTATCCTGATAGACCAGGTTCATTACTTGTGAATTGTTCGCCGATGTGACGGATATCTTTGCAGATAATTGCCAGGTACTCTCGCCTAAGTTAGGGAATTTTTCGACAACCTCATTCATAATGGCGGATGACTTGATAATCTCCTTGTAAGAATTAATAAGAAAAATGCTCGTTTGTATCGTGCTCGCATTAAGGGTTGTCGATCCATCACCCGAGGACTGATTAACGATAAGCTTGGCATTCGCCGCATAGATCGGAGTAGTAAAGTAAAAACTTTTGACTCCTGTCGCTGCAATCGCAATGATTATGACAGTCGCTATCAACCACCATTTCTTTAGCAAGACTCTAAAATATTGTTTAAGTTCCATTCACTTGTAACCCCCCGCTTAATTTCTGAAAGTAAGAAGTATATTCCGAACTTTATTTTCGAATGCTCAAAATTCTTTCGCCGATACGATATGTATATTTTATACGTCATAATTTACGATACAATCTGTATCATGTCAAGGATATATTGTGTAAAAACTCCGATTTTGTGACGTCTTGTATCACTGAACTTTATGATAGCGTTTGCTTTTACCTATATTAATAGTTATTCGTAACATCACCATTACTAAGTCCCAAAACAAAAAAAATCAGCTCTGTCGATCAAGTGATCAACATAACCGATTCTTTTAAGAAACTATTACAAAGTGAAGACCTCTTAGGTCACTGGTTTAATCTGCAAATTGCCATTTAAGACAGATAACTGATATCTACTGCCTGTAGTGGAATCAGTTAATATAAGTCCATTTCCTGATCCACCGATTTCTAAGGAATCTGTCATATAACTATGCGGGTACGGAGAATACGAGCCAATATGGTCCCATGTTACCATCACCCCAGCAATATATATTTCACCTACCTTCGGTAAAGCACCAATACTGAATTCGTACAATAGGCCTGTTTTACTTGCCAATTCCCTCCCTCGCAAATGTTTCCAACCTTTGGTCTTCCAGGTTAATGCATCATTGAAAATATATTCTGCATTTTGCGCTGAGATGCGCCCGATGGATTTATAAATACCTGAACTCTCAAATTCTGTTTCTAAAATAAAATATTGCATAGCTAAGTTCCGGTTAGCATCTCCCTGATACGGTAAATTCTGCGCATTGAATTTTATCCTAATGCTTGGTGAACTGACTCCATCCGGGGTTATCTTCAATATCACAGGATTATTTCCAATAACCTGCTTCATCTCATTACTGATAGGCATCGGCACATGATCAGCCGTGACAAGACTAATAGTACCGTTTGACACCAACCAATTGGATAACACTTCCGGATTTCTAAGCAGGTTCGGTGCCGAGACCGGCATCAGTGTCCGATGCTCTCTTTCCTGCATCCGCTCCTGTAAGTCAGCATTTCTGTACAACGGAGTCACTTTTCTACGAATTACCGTATCAGCCATCCCCAATCCGGTTAATTCGGATTCTTTGTCACCGGTTAAAGTATCAATATAAGCCGTCCCCATCGCACCCTGAGTCGTTGATTTTTTTAACGTTCCAAGATCATCATTAAATATAGCCGGAGCAGTAATGGTTCCAAACCAAGCTGCATACTGCTGTTTTTCACTAGGTTTTTTCAGATCATCGGGTAAGGAATACTCCCAACTTGAAGAATTCCCCGAATAACTTGTTACTGACCAGGTAAATCCGAAACCGAACACTCTCAAATTCGAAGTTGAGGATTTGTTCAACAATTTTATTGCGGCTTCTCCGCATTGTTCGAATAGAGTATTCATGTATATTCCGCTTAATCCTATAACTGAAGATGCACGGTTATAATCATCAAGTCCACTGTCAACGCATTGATAAATGGCATATGGGGAAAATCCAAGATGCACTCTATGCATGAGAGCATTAAAGCCCCCTCGATGTCCTGCTGTTAAAATCGTACCTAGCATGACTCCGCAGAACGCTCCTGAAATACCCCCACCTTGGTAAAAGTAATCTCCAGAATTAATGCGACAATATACACCAATCAATCCGTTCCAACCACAATCGTAAGAGGATACATGTCCATTGGTACTGTTAAGTAGCTGCCCAACTTTCACTCCAGAAGTTGTGATATTTCTAAATATTGGTGTCGCTGATCCTGCTACTTCGATTGCTGCTGTTCCAGCTGCAAACATGTCATATAAGCTTTGTTCAAATAAATCTTTATTAATCCAAGTTGTAAGATTTCTTGAGCTATATTTTGAAATTCCATTAACTGTGAAATCCTCAAATACAGCTTTTACTCCAGCATTTCGAATTCTTATACAAGGGAGCAAATCCGTTAAGCTGTCGAGGGGATCCCAGATCATTCTGGTACCCATTTGCCCGCTGTCCACATTAGGGGCGACCCCAAATATCCCGCGGCTATTGTTCTCTATGGTTTGTCTGATCCGATAATTTCCAGGAGGCACAAACATTCTGTAACGCTTCTCGCACATGGCCATCGCTGCTTGGAAAGCCGCAGTATCATCCGTCGTACCATCACCAACAGCTCCGAACCACTTGACGTTAATTCCACGGCTCTTCATTTCCTCATCTAGCACGTCGAAATTAAAGCTTAAATCTTTTGGAAGTATCGTATCCGTGGATGACCATTTATTCATCTTCATGAAATTCGTTTGTTGTTGGGTCATGCTCATCGCCTCCTTGCTACTATAGTAGTGATTGTATTTAACAAATGATTGATGAAGATGCCCATCTACGATTCAAGCCCCCACCTAATTATGAAATCAGGTCAATTCCAATCTTGAAAACAATACTGAAACTGCTATAATATACTAACTCGCCAAGATACAATTTGTATCCACATTTTCATCACATTCCGATATTTATAAAACTCCATTTACAATAGAAGCGTTTTCAAAGAAGGAGCTATCCTATGCGCATTATTCTTACTGTTCTATGGGCATTCGTCCTGTTCGTCTTCACTTGCTCGGTTAACCTCCATCTCCTGATCAGATATCACATCGTTGATTTTCAGTTCAATCCAACTCCCGATTGGTTGGAGCTGCTAAAACTTGATTTACAATGGTCAAGTAACGATTGGATTCTGCGAAAAATAGGCCATCTTATTGGTTTCTTCATTCTTGCCCTGCTTGCATCAGACTTCGGTAAATATAAGCACGCCTTCTACCTATCTGTTATCTATGCTGCATTAACTGAAATTCTCCAGCTATTCTTCTTCCGGGGTGGTCGGATCTATGATGTGATTAATGATTCCTTCGGTATTCTCCTTGCTTATCTATTTTGTATGATTCTGTTCCGCAAAAACCTAAAGCGTACAAGAAACATAAACAATGTACATTAAGGCTTTTTTATTCGATATGGGCATGATAGAAAAAAAACATTGATACAAATTGTATACTTGGTATATAATGACCATGATACGAATTGTATCAATATATATTACTGCAGGATGGGTCATAACGGAGGAAGATCGAATGAGTGCAATTGCTGGTATTTATCGTTTTAATGGAGAACCTGTCCAAGTAATGGAGCATGGCGAATTTGTAATGGAAGCATTGAGAAAGTATCCAGCTAATCAAAGCGGGGCGTGGCATAAGGATCACATCATGCTGGGTTGCCATGCGCAATGGATTACGGAACAGTCCACTCACGAATCATTACCTTCCTACGATCCGAATCGCGGGCTAGCCATAACGGCAGATGCCATTATTGACAACCGGGATGAATTAATGGATCAATTGCAAGTCTCCTATAACCTTAGGCCAAGCATGACAGACAGTGAAGTTTTACTGCTGGCGTATGAAAAATGGTCTGAACGAATGCCGGAACGACTGGTCGGAGATTTTGCCTTCGCCATCTGGGACGAGAAAAAGCAGCTCCTTTTTGGAGCAAGGGATTTCTCAGGCGCACGGACGCTCTATTATCATCGCAATGAGCAGCAACTTTCTTTCTGTACAATGATTAACCCCTTATTGTCTTTACCATATATACATAAAGAGCTTAATGAACCATGGTTAGCTGAATTTCTAGCGATCAGCGGTGTTTTCGAGCCACCCGATGTTTCAACTACGATTTATAACCATATCCATCAGCTACCGCCGTCTCATACGATAATCATCAAGCATGATCGGGTGTCGATTACCAGATACAATAGCCTTTCGGATGTCATTCCTTTGGAGCTTGCATCATCGCAAGAGTATGAGGAGGCATTCCGGGAGGTGTTCAATAAAGCCGTTACGGCAAGGCTCCGACGCACTCACCGAAATGTCGGCGCTCATCTTAGCGGAGGATTGGATTCAGGCTCTGTCGTCAGTTTCGCTGCCAAAGCATTGCAGAAGGATAACCGTCCCCTTCATACATTCAGTTACGTGCCAGAGGATGGATTTGTGGATTGGACACCAAAGCACAGATTTGCAGACGAAAGACCACTTATCAAGCAGACGGTGAAATTTGTGGGGAACATTAACGACAATTACTTGAATTTCAAAGGAAGAAGCCCCTTTTCGGAAATCGATGATTGGCTTGACATCTTGGAGTCTCCCTACAAGTTCTTCGATAATTCATTCTGGTTGAGAGGAATTTATGAGCAGGCAGAGCAGCGCGGAATTGGCATTCTGCTCAATGGAGCCAGAGGAAATTACAGTATCTCTTGGGGACCCGCAATTGAGTATTACACCAAACTCATGAAAAAGTTCAAATGGCTTCGCTTATCCCGAGAGATCAATCTGTACAGCAAAAATGTCGGAGTAGGACGCAAGCGGATCTATTCCATTATCAGCCGCAAAGCGTTTCCCCCTCTTGAACGACTAAGGCCTCTCAGTTCATCATATGAATTTCCGCAATTAATTCATTCAGACTTCGCAAAACGGACCGGTATCTATGATAAACTCAGAGACCGTAAATTTATCGGAATCGGCTCGACAGACGATCTACCGACAGATCCACTAGAAGCAAGAAGGCAGCATTTCGACCGTGTAAACATGTGGAGCACAACCGGAACAAGTGGCTGCAAGCTTTCTCTTCGTTATTCTTTATGGAGCCATGACCCTACCAATGATCTGCGAGTTATTCGTTTCTGCATGTCAACTCCAATAGAACAATTCGTTCAGAATGGCATGGATCGTGCATTAGTTCGACGGTCCACAAAAGGCTGGCTTCCTGATCCCATCCGGCTCAATCAACGAACGAGAGGGATACAAGCTGCTGATTCCATCCATAGGATGTTAAGCGACTGGCCTGTTTTCATCGAAGAGCTTGATCATTTGAACCGCGATTCTCGAATGCAGCAGATCATCAACATGCCTGTCATCCAAGATGCACTAACAGAAGCTCGCCATGGCATTAACCCAAATCAAGCCTACAATCCGTCCATCAAGCTGTTAATGCGCAGCTTAATCTTATACCGATTTCTCCAAAAAAACTTTTGAAAGGAGGTGAAATCAATGAAAAAGGAATGGAGCACACCTGCTTTGGAAGTTCTTGATATTAAGATGACTATGGCTGGTCCTGGTAATGCAATTCCAGATGCAGTTCAACCGGATCCCGATGAAATGATACACTACAGCTAAACCTAAAGCTATCATTCCTGAAAGTGCAGCCCCTATACGCCTTATTGGGTATAAGGGCTTTACTCTTTTATTCGTATTTTGAGCAATGGAGTGAGGACCTTGTTTCAAACTCTTAACAAAACCATATATAAAGCCTTTGGGCATTCGATACAAACCGACATCCCCCTGCCTGAGCTGCAGCAAATCGATCATCTTGATGAGGCCGTGGATATTGTCATCCGCTATGCCGACTTAACCGAAAGATGGTTGGAGCGTTCTGACTCGTCGAGGACATTCGTATGTACAGAGAGTATAGTCATGTTCAGGATTCCTGATCTGGCTGTCTTCGCCGTGGAAGACGGGACTACCATCTATATTTCTCCCGAAATTGACGCAGATGAAAATAAAATACGGTTATATGTTCTTGGAACATGCATGGGCGCTATTTTACTCCAGCGAAAAATACTTCCTTTGCACGGCAGTGCGATCGTCATTGACGATAAAGCCTACGCGTTCGTCGGCCATTCCGGACAAGGTAAATCTACGCTTGCTTCCGCTTTTCTGCAGCAAGGGTATCAGCTATTAACTGATGATGTCATCGCCATTACCCTGGATCATTGTAATATTCCTTATGTAACGCCGGCTTACCCCCAGCAGAAACTTTGGCAGGAAAGCTTGAATACCTTTGGCATGAGTTCGAATCAATTCCGTCCATTATTCGAGCGAGAAACCAAATACGCCATTCCTGTGGAATCCCATTTTTCTTCCGACACCCTTCCGCTAGCCGGTATATTTGAGCTGATGAAGACGGATTGTAACCAGGCCCAGATTCGAGCGGTTGAAAAGTTAGAACGGTTGCCGCTTTTGTATCGCCATACATACCGCAAATCCCTCCTATCAGACGGCGGGTTGACGAAATGGCATTTTGACATGACAGCCCGCATATCTGGCAGTGTCGACATTTTCCAGCTTCAACGCCCATTATATGAATCGACAGTGCATCAGCTAACCAATATGGTTCTAGATGCAATTGGAAAGTAAAAAATTAAAAAGTCGGCCTTAAGGAGCCGCTACAGAAATCAAACATGAAATGATAAGTAATATTGTATGTTATACAACATTAGGCAAGCAGAATGCCTGAATTTACTGATATTGTTGTAGATTCTACAACAATCCCTTCTTGAAGAGGTAAATAAACGCTCTCCTATTCCTATTGTTGTATTAAATGCAACAATCCGTAATTTGCTGCTGTATTAAGGAATACAGTTGTATTTTTTACAACACTGGTTGAATCCTGTCGATGTATAGGAGTAGTAGCTGCATTCCAAAGTAAGGGAGTTCATTCGAGTTTATAAAAACCTTACAAAAACAAAAACCCGCTCTATGAGCGGGTTTTATGTATGGAGGCGAACCGTAGAGAGATAAATCCACAATTCACCGCCGCATATTGATTCAGTCGTTTGGTGAGGCCGTCTGATAGCTTAGTCTGATAGCTTAATAACCTCTACGCTTCAAACAGTTAAACTTGTTTAAACTCAATCCAATCGATCTGCAAGCCTGGTTTGACGAAATCCAACTTCATCTCATAAAGACCTTCTTCCAATTCGATTTTTACAAGCTTTTGTCTGATCCATCTGCCGTCTGTACCATTCGTTTGAATGGTCATCATCGGTTGATCGTTCAGCGTCACGTTGCAAGCGCTTTGCGCCAGTTCGGATTCCGGAGACATGATGCGCACAATGATCCGGTACTCGCCGGCCTGATCCACTTTCACAAATGTCGATCCGGCTGCGGCAGGTTTCACCTGTGCGTTTTCGGATAAGACTAACGCTTGTTCCGGTGAGAGTGACGGATCGGCTTTGAAAGTATCGACCGCCTCTTCGATCACCTGTTTTCTGGAGAATACCGGCGCGTGCATGAGGAACTTGCAAATATTGATGGCGCTGCGCTGCAGTTCTCCGCGAGTCAGGGTACCATTTTCTAAGGATTCCATGGTATTGTCGTCCCACGCATTGATTTCTGCACCGTAATTCATGACCACCATATAAAGATCGTTTTGTGCGCGGACCATCCAGTTCGTATATTTCCGATCTGCAGGACCTCCATCAACCACGTCGTTCATAATGGCCCACCAGTCCGTCATCACGATGCCTTGAAATCCCCACTCTCCGCGAAGAATGGTGGTGTTCAAATCATAATTGGAAGCCGCCCAGTGTCCATTGATCGGATTGTAGGAGGTCATAATTGAATTCGCTCCGCCCTGCTTCACCGCGATTTCAAAGCCTTTCAGATAAATTTCCCGAAGAGCGCGCTCGGACACGACGGCATCGACTTTGCTGCGATGCTTTTCTTGGTTGTTACAGGCGAAATGCTTCAGGGTAGCATTGGAGCCACCTTTCATAATCCCGCGCGTGCATGCAGCGGCAAACACCCCGGAGATCAGCGGATCTTCTGAGAAATACTCAAAATTGCGTCCATTAAGGGGACTGCGCCGAATGTTCAAGCCAGGTCCAAGTAAAGCGTCAATGTTGTAGCTTAATAATTCCCGGCCTTCCATGACATAAAGTTCTTCGACAAGTTCCGTGTTCCAGGTAGCCGCAAGCAAGGTTCCGATGGCAACCTGCGTTGCTTTTTGCCCGCTGTCCATCCGAATCCCGGACGGTCCGTCCGCCGTACAAGCAATCGGAATTCCGTAGTCGAACAAGCTGTCGCTTACCCCGCCGAAAGCCGAAGCCGTACCCGATGTGACAAGCGGACTGCTCATGCCTTCTCCTCTGACGATCACCGCCAGATCCTGATCGCTGAGCTGGGCAATAAAGGCTTCCATGCTGACTTTTCCATCATACACGTCCCTTAATTTGTAGCCTTGATTGCCGGTTTGCTTCAGGGTTTGCGGCAAATTTTTTTCAATCCGTTCCGCCATGGAAATATTGCGCTTTGGTACCTCTGCGAAGGTCGGTTCATACGAACCGTCTTCTTTGCGGGCGCCCGGCTTCATTCTCGTAAAGCTTTCCGTTGGCGCCATTGCTTCTTGCAGTTGCTCAACGACTTGAAGCGTTTCTACAACATAACCGTCTTGGCCATCCATGCTGATTGGCTCCACATTCTTCACACTAGTTCCCACAAATAAGCGGTACGTCCCAGCTTCCAAGACATAAGCAGAGAGCTGCCCTGTCACACCCGCGTCATCATAGGAAGCCATGGCATGAACAGGGAAGCTTATGGTAAGATGCTGCGATTCATCTGCTTGAAGCTCCCGCGTCTTCCCAAATGCCGCCAAAACCTTAGCAGGCTGACCCAGCTTTCCTTGCGGCGCTTCGTAATAGACCTGCACAACTTCTTTACCCGCATAGGTGGTCCCGATATTTTTTACCGTTAACCTGACTTCAACGTACTGCTCTCCCTCTTTGACGGTTAATTTGGCATCTTCGGGCTTGATTTCGAACTGGGTATAAGACAACCCGTAACCGAATTCAAACTGAACTTGATCTGGTCGAAACGTTTCGAAAAAACGGTAACCCACATAGATGTCTTCCTGATAAACATTAATATGTTCATTGCCATAATTGCGGGTTGATGGATAATCCTCGATCGAAAATGCAATGGTATCGGTTAACTTTCCGCTGGGTGTCACCTCTCCAACCAATACGTCAGCAATCGCATTGCCCCCTTCCATCCCACCTTGCCAAGCGTAAATAACACATGGAATCGGGTGTACATGACCTTCATCGTACATCCAGCTCATATCGATAATATTTGATACATTCAGTACAACAACTGTTTGTTCGAAATATGCAGTCACCTGCTTTAGCATCGCTTTTTCTTCTGACGTTAATTGGTAGCTCCCCGGCTCATTGGCATTATCTTGGTCTTCTCCCGCTGTACGTCCGATCACAACGATTGCCTTGTCGGATTTATTTCTTGCCGCTGACACCAGCTCATCGGTTAAAGGCATTTCCTTCTGATGCCACGGCTCAGCCGCCCAGCCACCTCCGCCATTATCAAATGGATTTTGCTCAATCCACTTTTCATATACAGCTGCTAATTCTTCGTTGATGGTGATGTTCTTTTTATTCCGAAGACCACCCAGCAGATTGGTTGTATGGGATACATGGACACTGCCCCCCGAGCCCGTACCGCTGCGATAATAATTAACCTGAGTTCTGCCAAATACTGAAACGTCTTCGTTTTTTTGAATGGGAAGAACTTGTCCTTCATTTTTTAACAGTACGGCACCTTCTGCGGCTACTTTTCTGCTAAATTCAGCAAAACCTTCTAATGGAACTCCGAGTTTCTGTGTGCTCAATTTATTCCCTCCTGGTTGTCATCTCCATACATATTGATAGGTATGTAGAAAGGTAGCAAACGTCTGATTCCAACAAATAATCTTTCACTAATCGCCTCTTACTTCGTTAATCTCAGGCTCAAGCACAAAGGTGTGAGACATCTACCTAGTATCATAGTAACAAATTCTATAGAAGAATATAGAAACTCCTGCAAGATTATTTTCTTCACTTATTATGCACTTATAAAACCTAAAATCGTCTCTTGACAACGATATCTACCATAATATACTATAAAAGTAGTTTATTGATAACACCGCATATTCATGGATACTTCTGATAGTAGAACTCCCTAAAAGTATTATTTCTGGTGCAGAATCACTGCCTATATTCCAATGTTCCATCACATCCACGCACCTGAATCCAGGCGTGCGTCGGTCTACACTTCATTTCTTCATAATTATCATCCTCAAGGAATCACTACAATCGCCATCTAGGGCATTCTCAGCAACGCAACCAACTCTTCGTACACATAATAAGATAGACTCCCTTAATATTCCGGTACAGGGTAACGGCAAAGACATTATAAGCCCCTGTCTAAGCTAACCTCTCGTAAGACACCAAATAATACACCAAAAAATCAAACACCTCTGTAACTCTTGCCAGCCGCTTCCTTTCACTTTTTTTCGCTGCTCAGATAAGACCGCTCTTAATCCCCAACAGGTTTATACAATTATGAAAATTGTATGTTTGTTACTTATAGTCAACAGACATTTATATAATATGATTTTATTTGTAAATGTAAGTGTTTACATTAATTAGTCATGTCCTCTGTACCACTTTCGCAAGAAAACTAAATGATAAAAGTTGGGGGGATTTTCATGGACGTTAACTTAGTTGTTTCAATTGCTTTAGCTACCCTATTGTTATACTCCTCTATCGCCAAAATTGTGTCTTACCAAGATTTCAAAACGACTATACAACAACTGAAGTTTCCATTGTATTTCACTTGGTTAGTTGTAGCAGCGGAAGGGATTATCGCAGTTCTGCTTGTTTTGGATTTCACTCAGCAGATTGGTCAATTCGCCGCAATGTTGTTATTCCTGTCTTTCTATGTGGTTGCGGGCTTGGCCATTTACAAGAAATTGAATGTAAGTTGTAACTGCTTTGGGAAATCAAGTGAAGAAAAGCTGGGCTGGGGAACAATTTGGAAGGTCACACCGCTCTTGTTGTTAACATTGCTCGGACTTTCGGTTGATCGCTCGCTATCGCTGACTTCAATGAATCTGACAGAAATGATTAGTTGCGTTGGACTTACGGTTGGCATATTGAATATGTACTTCATGTTGAAAAATAGAAAACTACTATTAGAGGGAGGCTCATAAATCCAATGAATCTGTTCAACGTATCCTATGCATTTCTATGGGCGATTATTGCACTGCAATCCTACTTCATTATTCAACTTGGGCGAAAATTACAAGCGGCAAAAAGTACAGCGGATTCTGGGCCCAGTCTTATTGAAGAAGATCACGGAATTCCCAAAAGAGCATTGTTTCCTCAGTTCCAATTTGAAAGCGTTAATAAAGGCTTGATTGACTTAAAACAACTCGACAAACAAAAACATGGATTCTTGATAGCTTTCACAGACGCAAGTTGCAGTTCTTGTAAAGCACTGTATCCGGTTTTAGAGAGGTTCCACCAGCAGAGTCCTCATTATCAATCGCTTATCCTGATGGTTGGTCAACAACCGGAAGTTACAGAGATCATTGATCAGTATGAACTGACGGTTCCCGTTACGTCAATCGATTCTACGACATCGTTCAATACCCACATATTCCCTTTTGTCTATTATTTGTCTCCCAAAGGAGAGGTCATCGCTAAAAGCGTCGTGCAGCGCAGGGAGCAACTAAACGCCTTGCTTGCACAAACCGTCGTCCCAAAGGCCTCGTAAAAACGGAAATAATGTAGTGAAAATTTAACTTTCATAAAATTTTAAACACGGAAAGGAGGTGAAAATAATGGCATGCTCTTATGAAACTTATTGCGACTACTCAGTAGGTTGTTCAAATTCCCCCACTCGTGGAATATTACACATCACATACTGCGATGTTGATGGTAAACCAGTCTATACATCGAGATGCGGTTGCTAAGTATTCTCGGAAAAAATTTAAAATAAAATTTATTTAAAGGTGGTTATACTTATGTCATGTCCTTCAGCAGGTAGCTATTGTTATCAACAGCAATGTTCTCCGAGTACTTATATGGTAAAAGTAACCTATTGGTACGCGGGAACAAATTGCAGATATGAGCAAGAGTCCTCTTGCGGTTGTTGAGCATCTACTAAAGATGCGGTAAATGTTATCTGATAGTAACACACAAAAGAGGAGAGCGATCGATCAGCGCTCTCCTCTTTATTATAAAATAAAGGTGAACTTACATGCAGATAAATAACGCGGATAAAAATAAGGTGGTTTTAAGTGTATTCAGCCGTTTCATGCCGATTATGCTTAAAGTCATTCCTGGTGCGACCATCCTGCTCATCCTGCTTAGAATCATTACTGCTTTACTTCCTGTTGCCCAAATTTACATTGTTAAACAATTGGTTGATTTGGTAACCTTACTATTTACAGAACGGCAGGGGATCCCTTCCGAAGTTTATTCCGTCCTGTCTCTGCAAGCCCTGGTTCTGATCGTTGAACGCTTCTGTAGTTATCTAGATTCTATCGTTGGATTTCGAGCGCAACAAAAACTGAAATTTTATTTTGAACAATTATTAATCAATAAAGCCGCTCAATTACCGTTAAGTTACTTCGACCGCCCCGATTATTATGATCAATTGGAGAGGGCGGCATTTGGTGTAGATATTAAAGGTTTTAACCTGGTTAATTTAATGCTAACCATTGGATCAAATATAATAACTTTAGTAGGACTAGTATCCATCTTGCTGTCTTTCCATTGGATACTGGCGGCCATCGTTCTAATTATGATAATCCCCAATATTTTGGTGAATACTTATTTCGGCAAACAAAAATATAATCAGGCAATGACCCAGACACCGGAACAACGAAAACTTCATTATTTGCTTGGCATCTTACATAGCCGAAGCTCAGCCAAAGAAGCACGAATCTATGATTACGTTCCTTATTTAACCTATAAATGGAGAAGTCTGTTCTGGAAGACCGCGGACGAACAATATGATCTGCGCAAGCGTACCGATAGCAAGATGCTGCTTGTGTATGCTTCCCAAGTCGCACTGGATATCAGCGTGATTATTGTCCTTATTATGTTTGGCTCCAGTGGTGCATTAACGATTGGTCATTATGTCTCGTTAACGCAGGCGCTCCAGCAAATTCAGTCGATCATTTCCGGATTGGGCTATTCAATCGCCGCCATCTACGAAGAAAGCCTGTTTATTAATGAAGTCTTGCACTTTCTCGATTTGGAAGAGGAGAATTCCAAAGATCGAGACCGCAAATTCCCTGAAAAATTAACATCGCAAATTGAGGTCAGAAATCTGTCTTTCACTTATGCGACGCACACCTCTCCTCAGCTAAAAGGGATCAGCTTCACCATCTCACCAGGAGAAAAGATCGCAATTGTGGGTGAAAATGGAGCAGGCAAAAGTACGCTTGTGAAATGCTTGCTGGGGTTGTATTTGCCCGACGAGGGAACGATTCTTTTCGACGGGGTGGACATGCGGACAATCGATCCCAAAGGCATGCGTCAGAATGTCTCTGCGGTGTTTCAGGATTTTGAGAGTTATCAATTGACTGCTCGCGAGAACATCGCCATGGGACACCCCAAAATCGATGATGATGCTTATATCGAAGCCGCAGCCGCTAAAGCCGGCGTGGGAGAATTAATCGGAAAACTGCCTAACGGTTTGGATACGGAACTCGGCGCAATGTTTCATAATGGACATGAGCTGTCCGGCGGACAATGGCAGAAAATAGCGTTAAGCCGCGCTTTCATGCGAGATGCACAAGTCGTTATTCTTGATGAGCCGACAGCAGCGCTTGATCCGCGAGCGGAAGCGGAAATCTATGATAATTTCGCTACTTTATATGAAGGAAAAACTACGATCATGATTTCTCATCGTTTGAGTAGTTGCAGACACGCAGACAAAATCCTCGTGCTGCATAACGGGGAGATTATTGAAGAAGGCAATCATGAGACACTGCTCGCTGCGCAAGGCGCGTATGCCGAAATGTTCCATACGCAAGCCAAACGTTATGCGTCATAACCGTTATCCGGCAAATTCCCAATCCTTCGGATACAGCTGATTCATGTTATACATCTTGTCCGGTGAGTTGCAATGAATTCGGCTAAAATCACAGAAAATGAAGCTTCCATCTCCACGTAGCCCATGGTTTTGGAAGCTTCTTTGTTTGCCTGCTACTAAGTACACGCGTCCTACAACCTCATGCGGTTGTGGATGTACATGGTGGAGACGAACAACTAAATATTCACAGAAGCTTTACCCATGCTCTTCTAGCCATGCAACCCTCCCGTTAAGCGGGGGCTATGACGATAGGGTCCTACCGGGATTTGGATTAAGCTAGTTAAACCTTGCGAAGTCATCTTGTAGATCTCATCACATAATCGGGCATCAAATCCGAGGAGCGGATGTCCCCCTAATCCGATAGCTGAAGCTGCTAACAGCAAACGCTGTACGAGCATCCCTGCTTCCATCTGTTGGATGCGGTATCCCCTATACCCCATCGCTGTTGCAAGATGATCCTTGTTCCCTGCTATATGAAAGCATAGCGGTACTTGGAACAGGTTCACATTATCAGAAGGCATTCCTTGCTGCAGCTGGAGCCGATGATCCCCATGACATATCAATCGTAACGCATGAGCAGCGCTGTCGTAATGGTAAGCACCTGCCGGAATACCTTCAACGTTATACAAACAAACGTACAGGGAGATGCGAGAAACGGGGTTCTCATGGTCTTCATCCAAATCGTTCCAATACCTGAAGGAAGCCGTTGCCTCCCGCAGCAGTAAGGCCAGCTGCTCTTGGCTTACCTTACTCATCATAAAATCACTGTCCGGCGAATACCGTCTTCGGCTTACTAATGCCAAATCATATAACAACTGATTCACGTGGGGAAGAGCCACCGCTTGACCCTCGCAGTGATCGATTTTCTCTTCCCCCATTCGCGGTATCGATCGAAGCGATTCCAATAGGGATGCTTCGTTCATTTTGATTAACATCGGAAATTCCATGACCTTCCGGGACCGGATGTAATGATCATGCTGAACCTCTGGCAACTCCCGGCATAATTTAGTGGCAGAGATCCCCCCCTCTCCCTCATTCCTATTGGCAAACCCAGGTATCCTAGGCCCCACCGACAGCGGAATCACCGCATACACGCTTTCCTCTTGTTCGGATACCCCAAGAAGATGATTTACCGCTCGATCAAGAAACTGGAAATACACCCCCGATTCAAAACCAAACCGTTTAGCCACTTCCAAGAGCTGCCCGATCAGCGCACCCGCATCCAGTCCTTGCAGACGGTAAGAAAAGTTATTGTATTTAAAAAAGTTTTTCCAAAACATGCTCGATACAAAAACAGCACCAAAGCAAGCGGACATGTCATAGCGATTACCAAGAGCCCGAGCTAAATATGAATCGAAGTCGCCTTCGCGCAGCAACACCAAACGATGATGCGCCACATCATAATGATATACCCCCGCAGGCAAATCCTCTATTTTCAAATACACATATAATTCATTCGGATATAACGCTCCCCCGGAGGGAGCAAAACGCCGGTACATTTGCAGCAGGCCCATTGTCTGCACCATGGAATTCGAGGCAAGGACGGACTGGGACAATTGAGTGAGCCCAAATACGTACCAGAGAAAATGACCCATTCGACAAAGGTCGGGCTTTACGGGCGTTTCACCCCCTTCGAGCGTCAGCGGTACTTCCGGACATAACGGAACTACAGGCAAACCGCGATAGAGCTTATATGCAAGCGGTCCGTCTTCCCAATCCACCACCAAGTCCGGCGGTTTGGTCTTATCAATGTCATAATGCAGATTGTGCAGAAACGCTTCCAGACTCATCCTTGTCCCTCCTTATATGAACGAGGGTGGTCAACCACGCCACGTTTTTATACCTATGGAAATGGATGCGGATATGGATTAAGGTCTTCTAGCTCAAGTGGCTCCTTCACGTACCCAAGTTCCGCAGGTACCCGGAGCACCCGCTCCAACCCTGCCAGGCGGGTAAATTGATGTCCGAATGTCATCGGCAGCATCCCCGGGATCAGCACTTTCACGCAATGCAGTCCATTTCGTTTGATTTCCGGCGCTGTCACATCCACCACGATTACGTCAAGATTTAGTCGATGGAATGCATTAAGAATGTCCTTCAGATCATCCGTTAAATCGGCATGCCTTCTCCCCCGCTTGAATTCCTCTTCAAACGTTCGCAACGGGCGATTGTCATCCAGCAGAAATTGCAGACGCTCCTCCGCTTCCGGCAATCCGTAAAGCAGTGAATGATCCTCCATCTGCTGCACCAGGGATGAATCATGGAACATTCGAACATACGTCTCCCGGTTTGCATCCAATTTCTCGTCAAGCGACTGCACCATGGCGGCTAACTCATGAACTGCACTTTTTACGGCCCGTACCGGATCCGGATGAGCTCCGGCCGCACAGATGAGATTCACTCCTGTTTGTTTCCTGTTTTTTGCCACTCCCCAAACGCTTGGAATTCCATTCTCCATCGTCGAGTTAAAGAAATGTACATCAAACCCCGCAACAGCATGCAAACGATCGATCATCAATCGCAATTCTTGGTCATTAGCGGAATCAAGGTCAAGGCGCGGGAGAGGCAGCTGTGCATACCAAGTCATCAGAAACGAATCTCGTTCCACCACTTCCAAAATGCCATAAAAAATAGCCTCCTCCAAGCTTCCGCCTAACGCGCATCCGTTGGAAGTTTCAAATACAAAGCTGTGCCCACAGCCCATGCTGTAATAAGCGAGCTGCTCGGGAACTAGAATCGAACGCTCTTGCAAAAACGAATAACCCCATACCCAATGGATTGGGTCATCAGGATTAAACGTTATGAACGGAGCCCCCGGCTGAGCATACTGCTCCTTCGTGTGCACCCCTACTTTGACGGGATCGAGCGCTTGATCTTTCAGATCATGGAAGCTGCCATGGACTACTGTCCGTTTGCTTCGCGGAGCCAGACCGCAGTACCGCTCCAATCCCTCCAATATGGCGGTCAACTCGCTCACCGCATAAGAATGAGTCCGACCTGCCGTTCCCACGTCCTCTGCGAACAACGGCAGATTCACACTCACATCGGCAAATGGCGACTTAAAGTCAACCATTTTCCCATTCAAAAAACCGGTCCGGTAATCCAGATAGTCTTTGGTCAGAACTTTACTCAGCTCATCCATCGGGCGGCAGCGGTAACTGTCTGTGCTGATCTTCGGACTTGGTTGCAGCCAAATATGGGCTGCTTTCGATGAATCATCAGGCAATTGACTACAAACCGGACACAGCGGGTCAGGGAGAATGAGGTGAAATGTGCTCTCCAGCGTTTTCAGGTTGATCAAAAACACTTTCCCCACCGATTGAACCGTTTTGCCTTGTAACACCCTCCGTGCCTCCACTACCAGCAAGTGAGCTACCTGCAAAAGTCCTGTACGTGACCCCCAGGCATCACTCGGCATTCCCCCGTGTGTCACCAGCCTTTGCTGCAGCTCCCGCATCTCCTTGCGTTCACGTCCCGCCATGAGTCGCCGCGTGTCTGCACACTGGGAGCACCCTTGTGTACCCGGGCGAACCAGCGGTCCGATCACGCCCTCACCAAATGAAACGAAGCCGCGAAGCCAAGGGATGTCGGTTGGCTGCAGCACCTCTTCTGCCTTTTGATGAACGTAAGGATGCCAAGCATCATGCAGCACCAGAACCAAATCCACCACTTCCGGTACTCCTGCCTCGAAATCGATCTGACGAACGACCTCAAATTGGGTTGACAGTTCTCCGCTCACGCAATCCGCCAATACCCCTTCTCCAACAATCACAATGCTTGCGCTCACCGGGATCCCTCCTCTCGCAGCACCACGCCAAACACCCCTGCCATTTCCTCCTTCAAAAACGGTTCTACTGCCAGATCGAGGACCAAGAGCCTCTTACTGTTCTGATTCAAAACTTGCATAGCGGACTGTAGAACCTCCGGTTGTGGCGTTACTTCACATGCAGGGATCTCGAGCCTTAGTGACCCCAGTTCTTCCAGACGCACGGACGAAAACTCCAATGCTTGCGATTTGGGGCAATCCGATTGGTTTTGTGCTGCTAGCAGAGCCTGTTGTAATGCCTTCCGCAAAGCCATTGTCACATTTAAGCCTACATTGTCATACCAACCATCCCTTGTACCGACCCACACCACAGGAAATCCGGATACTTCCTCTCCCAAGGCGATCATCGGTGCTCCCTTCATCGTCGTTAATGCCTGCAAATAAAAAAGGCAGTGTTCATCTTCTACCGCACCTAACTGTACCCGAGAGACTACAGGCAATCGGCACGCCTGCTGCTTGTTCAGTACTTCCTCCAAACATCTTTGCAGCCCTCGGCCAATGCCTTCCGCAACCGTTTCTCCTGCTCCGACGCCAATAAATTCCTGCGTTTCTATCCTGCTGCCCTCTACTCCCTGATCGGAGGAAAGCGCCGAAACGAGCAGGCCAGACATTCGCGACACATATGCTTCAATCCCGGCCAGCCCCGCTTCCCGCCGCGCTCCCTCATGAGTCAGATTGGCACAGATCACGTTCGGCAGCAGCCCAACCGGTCCTTCCGATAGCGGATCGATTGCCTGAACGCGACACTGAGAGAGCGGTAGCTGATTTAAATCTCCCTCCTCCCAAACATGAAAAATCCCTGATTCCGCCGATGTCAGCCGGCTGAAGTAAGGAAGTAATCCGTTCTCACTTTTATTGGATTCCCGTTCAAGCTGAAGATCGAAATCATGGATCCATTCAGGTGCACTAAGTCCGGTAACAAGCGGATGGGGCAGGAACGAATGCCACTTTCCTTCCAAAGTCTCCAGATTTAACAGAAAAAATCGATTATTCTGTTCCGAATCGTCCGCTCCCGTCATCTTTTTAAATAATTCAAACACGATCACATTGGCCAACATCGCTCCCGCTGTAGAAGAAAAGGTGTGTAATTGCGGATCTTTAGAAATTGCGGATTGGTGTATGCGACGCCATGCTGACTCCCAGCATCCCTCGACGTCCGGATGTACTAGCGGTCCCGCCAGACCCACCTGCTGCAAACATACGGCAGAAAAAAACATCTTCTTCTCTTCCTTACAAGCCGCATGAAGAGCTCGGAGTTCCCGGGCATCGTCCTCCCGTGACACAAACAAAATCGAATCAAACGGCCTCACAGCCTCCCGCCAACAACTTCCCCCCTCCTTCTGCAAGGCAACCTCCTCTATCGCCACCTCGGAGTCCGTTTTACGGGCATGTGCCGCCAATTCTGACATCCGTTGCCGATCCGTCAAATCTGAGCCCGAAACCAGTACATTAAACTTGGGCAATCCGGATTCAAGCAACGCAGAAATCGCCGAGATCAAAAATGGACCTGAACCGACCACCAATACTTTGGCCTGACGATAGGACTGAAACCGATACGCACCCGAATCACCGAAATGATCCAAAAATTCAATTTGAGAAGCATACTTTTTGAGAACCTCTTCCGGCAATTGATGTGGAGTATCTTGGCTCACATCCCGGGCAAAGCCGTTACGATACAAAACTTCTGCTATTTCATATACCTGGTTCCGGTGTTGGTCTGGTAATCCGTCTGTCAGATCCCCCAAACGATGCTCCCCATTGAATATCGGTATCAGCATTTCAATCCACTGATCGATCGCCTCACCTTCCATGCGGAACGAGCTTACATTGTTTCGAAAATACACACCGCTCAAATCAGGGAGAAAAAATGTGTCCCTTTTCACCTTTAATCGCATCAAAGGGTTCAAATTTGTCATTCTATTCCTCCTCCGTAAGCTTCTCAATCTGCCCCAACACTTCACAATTAATCATATGTACAGCTATTTGTCCCTCATGACTTTAACGTTTGAACTTCTGTCCTTTTGTTGCCAACGTAAAACACCCCCTAAATTAGATTAGATTAACCTAGAGGTTTTTCTAAAATCTATTTTAGGGGGGCATTTAGGGAGCTTTCTTTTCTCATTAAGTAGCCACTATTTCCGTTGAAAAATTAGCAATAATGGGCACACACATTGCCTTATCGGCAAAAATGACCTTATCGTCCTCCACGGTGACAGTTGTGGCAGTTTTGACAGTTGTGGCAGTTGTGGCAGTTGTGGCAGTTGTGGCAGTTGTGACAGTTGAAGCAATTGAAACAACTAGAGCACCTGAAGCAATTGAAACAGTTGAAGAAGCATAATCGGGCCGTTTGGTCGCTTTGAGCGTTCCAAGGAGTCATCTCACTCGCCTTAAATTTGGAAACATTCAATTTCGTTAAATCATTTTGGAAATCATTCATACTCTTACCTCCATTTTTAAAAAACCGTTTTACTTGCAACATAACGCCAATTCTAATACCCATGACAACATATGTATGGAGCTCCGCTCTTGTTACTGATCAAAATGCCTATATTCGATTTTTCTTCGAAAATTTAAGTTGGAAATTTGTTCTCCGTGTTAGCTGAAATTAAAAAAGAGCTTTTCCGACTGAACAGAGTCATACGGTGAAATACAAAAAGGAGCCTGCCACCATTACAGTGGCAAAGCTCCTTTTGCATTGTTGTGATGAACACCCAACTAAGCTTTCTCCTTTATTGAGACCTTGCATCAAAGTAAATTCACTGCGCAAATAAGTCTTTAAATCCGATAGCTTAATTCTGTTATCAACGCAAAAACACCTCCAGGAGCTGTCCGCATATCTAACACGATACGGAGGCATTCTCTTGGAGGTGTTCCAAATGAGACTTATATTATGAGATCTGGTTCAGAGCGTCAAAGTCCATGCAATAGCTTCTTGCTTATTTTCGTTCGAATTCCGCAATCATTTCTTTGATCACATCATCCGGTGAACGATCTACCAGCCAGGTTTGTCCATACATTTGGATGATTTTAATAGCCGGGAAATCGCCCCAAAAGCTGACGAACACATCGTCTAGGTTTACTTGCTCATTGACATGCTTGTTCATTTCCGCAAGGTAGCTCTCGAAGATTGCCTTTGCCTTCGGTGTGCTAATCCAGTCGTTGATCAGGCTGAACTTGTGGAAGGAGACAGGCTCCTCACCGAAGTCGCAATAGACGCGCTCACGCAGGCGGATGTCTCGAGAAGAACTGCCGACCGCAATTTGGAAGTATCCGGTCTCAGCAACCCATTTGTTGTATTTTGTGTTGTAGTACGCAAAATCCCGTTCCTCGAGCGCGAAAGTGACCTGCTGCTTCTCGCCTGGTGCGAGGGTAATCTTCGCAAATGCCTTGAGCTCCTTCTCCGGACGGTTCCATTTGCATTCTTCATCGTGGACATAGAGCTGTACAGCCTCTTTACCGGACAACGTCCCGGTATTCTCTACAGTGAAGGTTACATTCACATTTCCGTCTTGCTGGACAGCCTTCAAGTCGGAATAAGCAAATGTCGTATACGACAACCCATGTCCGAACGGGAATTGAGGTGCCATCTCTTTACGGTCATAGTAACGGTAACCGATAAAGAGTCCTTCACGATAGTAGAGCTTGCCGTTCTCACCGCGAATCCGCTTATGCGACGGGTTGTCGGATAGCTTGACAGGAAAGGTCTCCGACAATTTACCGGACGGATTGACGCGTCCGAACAGAATTTCGGCAATCGCCCGGCCGCTGCCTTGCCCTGTAAGCCAGGAATGAAGTACACCTGGTACATACTGAATCCAGGAATGCATAGCAAGGGCAGATCCGCTGCTGGTTACGACGATGCAGTGCGGTTGAGCCTCTGTCACCGCTTTGATTAGCTTCTGCTGATGCAGAGGCAGCTCGATCGTCTCCAAATCATGCATTTCCGATTCAACGTACTCCGGTTGACCGACGAACAGCACTGCCACATCTGCGGATGCCGCAAGCGCTACGCTCTCCTCAATCATTTGCTCATCGATACGGTCATCCTTCGGATAGCCATCGGCATAGACCATGTCCACCTTATCGCCGACGATATTCTTCATTTCATCCCATGGAATATCTACACGAGTCGGCGTAACCTTCGCACTGCCGGCTCCCTGGATTCTCGGCTGCTTCGCGAATTTCCCTATCACAGCCATTTTGGAAATCTTCTCAGAATCAAGTGGCAGAATGCGATTGTCATTCTTGAGCAATACGATACTCTCCGCTGCAGCCCGGCGCGCCAGTTCATGATAATCAATGGTCGATTCTACAGCCTCTACATTCGGTTCCGTGGTCTTACGGATAAGCTCCAGAATGCGGCCAGCAGATTTATCAACGATGGCTTCATCCAGTTTGCCTTCCTGAATCGCCTTAAGAATCGCTTTCGTGTTGTAGTAAGCAGGACCAGGCATTTCAAGATCAAGCCCCGCAGCCAATCCTCGAATCCGATCATTAACCGCTGTCCAGTCGGAGATCACTACCCCGTCATAACCCCATTCTTCACGCAAAATATCGTTTAACAAATGCTCGTTCTCACTCGTATAGGAACCGTTGAGCAGGTTGTAGGAGCACATGATGGTCCACGGGTTCGCTTTTTTCACAATGCGCTCGAAGGCACTCAGATAAATTTCACGCAATGTCCGTTCATCGACCTCGGAGCTTGTTACAAGCTTCTCTATTTCTTGATTGTTACAAGCAAAGTGCTTCACAGATGCGCCGACGCCTTGGCTTTGCAATCCATTGACGAATGCCGCTCCAAGTTCTCCCGACAGGCACGGATCCTCTGAATAATATTCAAAATTGCGGCCGCCGAGCGGGGTACGCTTCATATTGATCCCTGGCCCTAAGAGCAGATCAACTTCCATTTCGCGTCCTTCGATGCCCAGAGCAACACCGAGTTCATGCAGCAAATCCGTGTTCCAGGACGAGCCGATCGCCGAACCTGTAGGATAGCAGGTTGCAGGGATATTCTCGCCTGTAATGCCCATTTCTTCGTTGCTGTTCGTCTTGCGGATTCCGTTCGTTCCATCATACATTTGAAGGGCTGGAATCCCGTGATGTTCGAAGCCTTTGGTCATCCACATATTTAGTCCGGCGCATATTGCCGCCTTTTCTTCCAAAGTCATAGCTGCGAGCAATTCTTTTGTTGGTTTCATGGTGTACTCTCTCCTATCCTTATTAGAGGTAGTTCAAAAAGTCTGCTTTTGATTACGAAGTGAATGCTGAAAACAGACCTTTTTGAACTCGCACTTAATTTATTCAGAAGCAAGCTGTTCTTTCTTAAGCTCTTGTTTGTCGTATACTTTGACGAACGGAAACCAGACGAGGAACATCTGCAGCAATACCACTACCAAGAGCACGACGCCTTTGAATCCGGTTAAGATGAACGTTGAGATCCCAATCGGCGTATACCAGAGCTGGAATACTTTACTTGGAATATCTACAAGCCCAAGATCAAGTACGATGTAAACAATTATCGGCGTAATGATGCCGTTGATCCACATAGGAATCATCAAAATCGGGTTGAAGGCGACCGGAGCTCCGTAAATTACTGGTTCATTAATATTGAACAGTGACGGTACAATCGTTGCTTTCCCGATTGATTTCAGCTTTTTCGACTTAGCGAACAAGAACCAGACAATCAGCGGCAAAGTCGCCCCAAGTCCGCCGACACCAACCCAGCCGGAGAAGAACGTCTCGAACGTATTGATATTGACAGGCTCCAAGCCTTGAGCGACAAGGGAAGCATTCTGTTCAATCGCCGGAATCCAGATCGAGTAGAAGATCGGGGTCATAACCCACGGGCTTACACCAAAGGAATAAAGCAGAACTCCGATGAAGTTGAACAAGACGAAGCCAATCAGGGTCTGGCTGATTTTTTGCAGTGGGTTGAAGATGTCTACGATCAGTGTGAACATGTCAAAATGCAATTGATAGGTCAGAATCCAGCCGATAACTAGAATAATAGCAATCGGAACAAGGAAATCGAACCAGTCTTTAATGAATTCAGGCAATGACGTGTCTTTCTTAAAGAAAGAGAAGCGATTGAAAGCATTAATGATAACAGCTACAAAAACACCAACCAAAAGAGCTGTAACCATTCCGGAAGGCCCGAATCGTTCAAGAACGAATTGCACCGTTCCGTCGTCATGGAAGGTTGGCTTGAGCAACATCATGAACAGAGATAAGCCGGTCGCACCTGCAATGAGCTTAATCTTGTCATGGCCCTTCTTCTGCATGACGATATATGGAGTTAGAAAAGCAATAAAAATTCCAAGTAATCCGAAACTGAACGTCGTGATGGGTGACAAATCGGGCATGCTTGGGATGAAATCATTCAGAATGGATACCAATGTAATTAATGAACCAATGAAGATCATCGGCAAAGTAACCATAATCGCTTCCTGAATGGAATCCACCCACACATTTTTCGTAAATGCTTCTAAGCGTGGAGCAAATTTTTCTTCCATCCACTTCATTAGATGCTGCATGATGATTCCTCCTATTTGATTAAGCTAGATGTTAATCGCTTACATGCCTATTATAAAAAACCTTGATAACGCTTTCTTGTTGTTCCTTGCCTTATGTAGGTTTGTTTTTTGTCATGTTGGATGTCCACTTCCTTAGATTGCTACAAGCACCTTCCATTCTAAACAGCAAAAACACCTCTTCAGTTCGAAAAGGCGTTTTCTTCAGTTCATATGCATTAATATTGAGGTTGTAAGGTTATCAGCAGGATGCCATGCGAGGGGACGATATAAGTACGCTCTAGTTGTCCTGCAACTTCCAGCCATTCGACATGGATTTCGGGAACGCTTCTATACCGCAAAAATTGCAGCTCCTCCTCTGTTGGATAAGTCGGTGCTCCTAAGCGAATCCATTCATCGAAGACAGATCCATGCTCGCGGTCCAACCGGTAGCTTGTTATTTTATATTTATGTTCCAGTCCATCCAGCTTTAGTTGATATGACCGGCTCCCTTTTTCTTCAAAAATGGTATATCGGCTTGTCTCGGTCAATCCTGACCAATCCCCGCTCGCGAAAAGTTGATCCACATGGGTGTAATTATACATTAGAATCTGCAAGCATCCATCTCTGGCACTCGTTACGATATATCCGTCACCTTGGGCCAAAATACAATCTCCCAGTTTAGCCAACAGCTCGAAGGCATGATAACTGGGCTTCTTCAAGCCGTTACGGTTGATGAGACCAAAACCGCCGTAGAAGATGGAAGAAGGCACTAGGCTCTCTTCAAAGATATCCGTAAATGACCAGAAGGCAATGGATTTTAATGTACCCAGCGTTTGCAGCGCATGATGAATGACAAAGGTACCCATAAACATCGTATCGTGGATCAGATTGCGGTCATATAGAGAGAAATTCCATTCCGTCATGTGAAGCTCAAGTTCCGCCATAGCCGTCCCTGCAAGCTTGGATTTAAGACGCTTCACGCTGTCCAGATAGAAAGAAGAAGGCATGAGCGTCGTTAGTTTGACTTTTTCATCCTTCTGGTTCGGGTATTCCGAATAGACATGGAATGAAAAAAAGTCGATCGGAATCTGCTTGCCGCTGCAAAAGTCAATGAATTCTTCAGCCCAGTTATCATTCCAAAGGGAGCCGTAGCCCATGGCTGGTCCGCCTACGCGGAGCTTGGAAGAAATCGATTTAATCGTGGCTGCCGTCTCGGCATAGAATTCAAAATATTCCTGCTTTGTTCCCGCCCAACATACACCAGATAAATCAGGTTCATTCCACACTTCGAAGTACCACGTTGAAACTTCCTCCATGCCATAACGGTTCAAGCAGTGACGTACGAATTCGCGAACAAGCGCATTCCACTTATTCTGGTCTTTCGGTGGTGCAATATGCCCTCTCCACCAGAAGATCGTCTCATTCGAACGAGCAAGCGCCGAAGGCATGAAACTTAGAGCAACAAACGGGCGAATGCCTGCCTGAAGCAGAAAATCGTACAGCTTATCGACATAAGCCCAGTTGTAAATGGGCTCCCCTTCTTCCGTCTCCGAATACACCATCATCTCGTCATTAAAGATCCCATGGAAGCGGATATGCGAAAACCCGAGTCTGCGCTGAAGCTCCAGAAATTGCGCCTGCCAATCAGCACGTAATCCTTCAACGGCTCTTCCCGCCGTGGTAAGCCAATTCCAATGTTTCGTATAAGGAATACCCGCCGCCTTTCTGCCGACGTTGATTTCCACTTGCTTGTAAATGACATTTCCCGCTGGGGATGCGATAGATGTTTCTTTAGATGGCTCCAAATATTGATAGAGCGATTCCATTGCTTGGATCGTATCAACTTCATAATAATCGGCGCTTGGCGATTCCTCATAGGTCAGCGGCTTGCGGGTAGGATCTGCTGGCTTGGCTGTCATAACCGCCTCACGGAAAGCACCGGGAGTGCTATCGTATTTTTCTTTGAAATATTTATTAAACAGCTTGACGTTCGCAAAGCCGCAATCGAGCGCGATCTGAGTCATATTGTAATTGGTGTTTATCAAAGCATCAACAGCTTTCTCCAGCCGGACCGAAGTCAGATATTTCTGGAATGGAATGCCGATTTTGTCGCTGAAGAAACGAGAGAAATAATGCAGACTTAAATGCTCCTGTTCTGCAATGGATTGCAGCGTGATTTTCTGGCTATAATTGCGGTCGATAAATTGCAGCACTCGATTCAGACGCTGATAGTCATAATCCTTGACATTTTTGTGCTTCTCTTCCGTCATACGCCTGGAAAAGTAGCGCATAAGATGTCCCGCCAGCATGTGCAAAAGGCCCATTGAATAATTCCGGCTTCCCTTCGTCTTCTTGCTCGCTTCCCGAGCCATTTGTGCCAGATAGCACCGGATTCGGTCATAATGATCCCGTTTTTCGGGTGTCTGGTACAATGAATTGCAAGCCACATGCATATGCTCATCCATCAGCTCCGGGCTAAATTGAAGCGTAAGCAGGACATTGTCTTGATTCGTGCGTTCAATCTGGTGAACCGACATGCTGTTCACAACGATGATATCGTCTTGGCTTAGGGTGTAATTTTGCTGGTCCAGATGTATGGTAACCGCACCCTGCAGAACATAGATAATCTCGACTTCCTTATGCCAATGAAAAGGTACATACGCAACGCTGTTGACGAACAGCCTGATCGGCAGGTGCTCTTGAAAGTCGATAAATTCATACAGATAACTCAATGGCAAGGAACTCCTTTTTAAATATAGGCTTTATTCAACTTACTACAAAATAACGAAGTTTCAAAACACCTAACTAAATTTAATCTTCCTTATTTCGTCCCGTTTATCCACCTTTATTCTCCACCCCATCCAATAGTTTCATATAAGCACTGCCAATTATCTCATCAAATTTTACTTCATGAAAAAAAACCGCTCAATGAGCGGTTTGATACATTATTCCAGACTCTGAACATTCCCGTACGTCAGACATTTATTGTAGCGAGGAAGCCTTAAACTTAACTTATACACAAATCTTTCATATCTATCATTTTTTTCAAAATAATACTTAATGAATTAAAACATCCTGAATTTTACTACCAAATCCTTCCTATAGCTGATAGACTAACGAATGTACTTTTATATTATTCCAAGGGGGAAAACATGAAGAACTTTACAAAATTTCTATCTATTTTATTCGCCGCAGTGATTATATTATCTGGATGCTCAAGTAATAATGCTGCGGATTCGGAGAGCCGAGCTGCGGATGAGAAGCTGGCATTATCCTATGTCACGGACTACTACAATGGAACAAAAAAAGAGGACAGATTGAAGTTTGTTGATGAGAATGTGCATCCCGATGTGCAAGGCAAATTACGCGTTTGGGCTAAGTCAGGGGCTTTGGAAGACCAGAAGCTGAAGGATCCGAAGGTTGCAGAATCTTTGCCATATGAAGACGAAGACTCAAAAGGATCATTAGTACTCATTCAATCGGCAAACGATAAAGAAATGATCGTGCTGATTAACGATAATAAAGTTTACATGGGTTTAGTTCCATCCGGGAACGCTGGGGATTCGTACGAAGACATGCGTAGTTCATTTAAAACAGCTAAGTAAATAAATGGCAAAAGGGTCTCCTGATCTGAGATGACCCCCGTCAGTAGCATTAGAATAAAATGATTAAGCAGCCTTAGCTCGTATTTCCATCGGGCTAAGGCTGTTTAGTTTTTTCTGCAACCGCTCATCGTGGTAGAAATGAATGTACTCATCAATATGCCCCCCCTCCTCACCTCCATGTGAATCATTATGTACGGAATGTACACTATGTAGTACATACACACCTGACGCAAAATATGCTCGAATTTAAAAAGACAACATTCGACATCCCTGAAACGCAAAATCCACATCCGGATTCGGTTGTGGATTTTCGGGTGTAGTGATAGAGCTGATGTCACCAGAGCCATCGCTCTATCCCTCTAGTCTCTACATCTTGACTCTCCAGTAACAGGAGACTTTATACTAAAAGCAGAAAGAGGGAGGTGGCAGCACGATGGAAAATTTCTATTCGATCGGGGAAGTTTCGAAACTAACTGGAGCGACTATCAAAACCATACGATATTATGACGACATTAACCTACTTACAGCGTCTCATATTAGCGATTCAGGTTATCGATATTACAATCAGGAAGACATATGGCAGCTTGAGCTTATCTTGTTTTTACGATATCTCGGCTTCAAAATCAATGAAATCAAGCAGATGTTGCATCATGAACTGCCTGTATCCTCCTCTATCAAATGGCAGATTGAGGCCATTCAACATCAATTGAACCATCTTGAGCGAATTCAACATATCCTTATCCAGGCCGACAAACAAGATCACCCGGAGTCACAACTAACCTATTTGCATGATATTGCGGAGATCATTAGCAAAAACAGTCAGCGACGGCAAGATTTTATTGCGGCAAAAATACAACATGCCTTCATTGAACCGCAGATTTCAGAGGATTGGCGAGAGCAGATGCTTGGCACTTATATCGGTTTCGTACCTGGACATCAAGAGTTAACTGAGACGCAACTTGCCGCATGGTCCAGGATGAATACCCTGTTAAACGATGCTTCCTTTTCCGAAGAGATCAAGCAGAAGTTAAGCCCGTTCTGGCAGGCTGTCCAGCAACAGAATATTGAAGCTTCACCATGGCAAACGAAATATAAGCAAATCACCGATACAGTTATTTCATTAACGGAATCCGGAATGACGGAAAACTGCCCAGAGATGCACAATGCCGTACTAGATTATATCTCGCTATTCCGGGAGGCAGGCACACGGCTGGATGTAGATCTTTTGCAATCATTTATTGATGACACTAATGCGATGTCCTCAGATCGGGTACAAGAATGGTGGGATTTGGTAGTAACCTTAAACCCTTCACTTGAACCCTATTTCAATTCTCAATTGATGATAAACCGCACCATAGAATGGTTAATCGAACACCCCGAACATATCCATGATAGAGGTGAGAATCAGTGAACCCTACCGTATTAAACATTCCTGTATCTGATGGCAGCCTGTGCGTTTCCGCACACGGTACACATAACCAGATCCCTATCATTCTTTTACATGGCACCGCTGCCTATAACTATTGCTGGCGGAATGTGGTTTCATACTTAGCCCCTGCATACCGTATATATTGTCCTGATCTATTAGGGGCCGGATTTAGTGATAAACCCAAGGATGCCCTGTATTCTAAGCATGCGCAATCGTTACGTATAATCTCTATGATAGATTCTCTCCATTGTGGCCCAGTACACCTTATTGGTCATTCACTTGGAGGAGAAATCGCAACGCACATCGCATTGGAAGCACCTGATCTTGTGAAAAGTTTAACATTAATCGCTCCCGATGGATTCAGACAAGGTGTCTTTCCTCCTATCAAATGGGCCTCCCGAAAAGGATGGATGTCCGGTTTTTTCCGCAAAGCGATGCGCAGCCAAATGAAACCCGCTACGCTATCCAAAATACTGGGGGTCCCACTTGATCATATTACTCCTGATTTTGTGGAGAACTGGACAAAACCATATGAACATCCGAATATACCTGATATTATCGCAAAAACGCTTGCCGATGACGATTCAGGTGTTATATCTGATCGGGTGACCCAAATCAAAGCCCCAACCTTACTGGTCTATGGAACAAAAGATAAATTTATACCCAAACGTGTCTTTGATGCGTATAGCAATAGGTTACCAAATGTCTGTACAGAAGTTTATGAGGGGTATGGACATGTCCTTATGGAGCAATGCCCAGCTCGATTAGCAGAATCAATAAACACATTTGTGAAGAGTAACCTCTAAGGGCAAAGGAATGACTCACCGTCTCCATCAACGCAAAAAGGACACCTCGTGGGTGTCCTTTTTTAGGGCTCCATTAATCCAAAAATCGTACTACTGTTCCATAAGAAAAAATCTCCATAACCTGCTTCTTACTCATCATACCATCTGAAACAGCAGCACGATATTCAAACTGACAACTTACTATCGCATCACCACGAAGTTGTTCACATTTTTTCTTTAACTGATTTTTGACCCCCTCAAAGGCTAAATTGGGATCTGCAGATTTTAAAAAACCTTCTTTGTTTGAATCCATCGCAAATATCGTATCAATAACTTCATAATTCCTTTTCAAATCGCCAGTTGTAATTATTACTGCCATAGCTTTTCGCCTCCAATTTTTTATTAGTTTTAATAAGATTAATTGACTATTCACAGCACATTTGACCCAATTAATAGTTGCAATTACAATGTTATAATTCGACAAAATACAGGGAGATCCCTCCCATTATTTCAATATATTAGTTTATCCGTCCCCTAAACGACAAAAACCCGCTCACTGAGTGGGTTTATTATAAGTTTTCTGTAGAAATATGCATGAATAGCCACACAGCAGCCAGCACATAATAGACTTCATAACCTATTCCAGTAAACCAAGGAGGACCTTTCAATTGAGCACGAACCAACCGGACAAAAACCTAATCAACACGGTGAAAGATCTGGATGCGGCACCCGTGAACAGTCACGAGGCCCAACAGCAGCAGCAGGCCCGCAATGATCGCCGGAAACAAGCGCTGCATGACAGCAATGGCAAATACACTGAAAGTGAATCTGACAACTATCATTAGAAGCTTGCGTCCTTCACAATCTGCTACCCTTAGCTATTCATCGAACAAAACACTCCGGAGACCGTGTAGCTCCGGGGTATCTTTCAGAGCAAATATAACATTTCAGGCGCGATGATAGATAACGTCCGAACCCCAATAAACAACGCGTTTTCACTATCCTTTCCGAATACGAAAAACGCAAGAAAGCGACCTATCATAGTCGCTTACTTCTCTACTACATTTGGATTTTTCAATCTCTCATATGGGCGTTAATGGTATTAACTTCTAAGCATCCTGTGAAAGACTTTCAACTGCCGTAAAAAACACATCCAGCAGGTCTTTATCAAAATTGGCTTTTACATAGTCGGATATTTTGTCTAATTCTTCCTTGCTTTCATACTCTAAGCATGCACGCCCTTCACACCATAACACCGTGCATTGAAATAACTGCCTCACTTGTTCAATAACATAATCTTGCTCTACAACCTCACGGCTAACTGCCAACGTTCTCATGCCCCCTTTGTAAATGATTCCCTCTATAATCGATCCTATCCATATTATTCAAAATTTAAAATTATGTTTTCGATGACATATGTCACAAGTGTAAAACCTCTTTCAGGTCTAGATGTTCACGATTTTTAACTGAACATTTTCCTGACTTTTTATTAATTGACAATTAAAGTAACAGGAGGTAATATTGATCTTGGAAACCCAAAATAGATTTTCAGTTTCCATGGTTTCATGCTCGACACCCTTATCTAAGGAGAGAACATAAGTGATGACTGTACTACCCCCAGATGCTAGAGAACTCAAAGAAAAAATTATGGATAAATATTTTGAGCTTGGTATGGAGCAAGGATTTAGTAGAGTATTGCTGGATCAAGTAGCAAGCGAATTGTCCATTAGCAAAAAAACCATTTATAAATTTTTTTCCAGTAAAGAACAGATTATTTCTTCCTGCATTGATTCTGTATTCAATAATATTGACGCCGAAATACTTCCTGTTATGAATAACCCTTCCATAGATATTTTGGACAAAATCAAGATTCTGTCAGAACGTGTGGCTGGTCATCTTTCTTTTTTCACCAAACAACAAGTAGTTGAGATTCAACGAACTTTCCCCGACTTATGGTCTAAAATACTCGAGCAACGAAAAATTAGAATTGCACGTTATGACAGCTTGTTCCAATATGCTCAACAAAATGGATATTTCATCGATATCGACTCCAAAATAGTCCTTCACTTTTTTTTAATTGCTATTGAAGCATTTACGAGCGAGGGCTTTATTGAGGAGCATAACCTCTCCTATTCCGAGTCGTTACAACTCGCAACAAAAATTTTACTTGAGGGTGTTTTAAAGAAATCAGCTAATTGAAAAACGAAAGGAGCATAGCCTGTATGAAAGGTAAAATTGTGTTAGTTATCGGGGCATCCAGCGGTATTGGTCGTTCAGTTTCTTTAAAGCTTGCTAGTCAAGGAGCAAAGGTTATTGTATCTGCTAGATCCTTGGATGCTCTTGAAGTATTGAAGAAAACCATTGAAACAACTGGTGGGGAGTGCCATGTACGGCCATGCGATATTTGCTCTGAAGAATCTGTTCAGAAGCTAGTGGCTGAAACCATTCAACAATTCGGTCGTATCGATATCGCTATCCTGGGGTCAGCTATTCAATATATTGATACCGTGAATCAGCTTAATACGAGTGAAGTCGAGGCAATGTTCCAAACTAATGTAATTGGAATCATTCGTTGTACCCGATTTATTATTCCTCATATGCTTCAAAAGAAATCGGGGCAGATCGTCCTTATTTCCTCCATTATGGGGGAAGCTGCTTTTCCACATATGGTCCCCTATGGAGCAACAAAAGCGGCCATTTCATGCTTCGCCAGAGGATTACGCAGAGAAGTGAGCGATCAAGGCATTAATGTCATTCTCTTTTCTCCAGGACATATGAACACTAATTTAAGCTCTCACTTGCAGGGTCGGATCCCGCACTGGTACGGCAAATCCGGCTCACTGGATATTGATGAAGTTGCTAATAGAATGATAGAGGCAATTCAGAAGAAAAAGAATGAAGTTATAGTAGGACGTCAGAGCAACATGCTAGGTTATATGATTAAATACTTACCTAATGTTGCAAACAACATCATTCGAAAAATCACCTCATAGTTAGACTGAATCGACTTCACAATATGATCTTCCAACTTAAAAGGAGGTATTGTAATGACTCAACTAAACGCTGAAACCATTCATACAGATATAATTATTGTCGGTGGTGCTGTTGCGGGAGGTGCTCTTGCCTGTGCACTTGCAAAATATAATTTGAAAGTGCTCGTAATCGATAGAAGAAAAGACCCAGGCAGTATGAACCGCGGAGATGGCCTACAGCCTCGAACACTAGAGATATTAGAACAATGGGGTGTACTGCAAGACTTCCAGAAGCTAGATCACATCAAATCTTATGGGATTGAGCTGCATCATTCCTTATATAAAATGCTAATGAAGATTGATTTAAAGCCTTTAACATCAAGCAAGTTCAATTACATCATGAATATCCCTCATCGTGAGATCGAACAGGGATTACTTGATTGGGCCAACAAGCATGAGAACATTCGAATTATTCGTGGCAGTTCCGTTGAGAATTTGACTTATGATGATCATGGAAACGTTAATGGTGTATTGATGAAGTCAGGTAACAATCGAATTGAATGTCGCGCCAAAACTGTAGTCGCTGCTGATGGAGGATTGTCATCGATTAGAAAGGAATTGGCCATTGATGCCGAGCGCATGGTGTATAATCATGAGCTTATCGTCTTACATTTACCACGTCCTACATGGTTTACAGGTGATTTGAGAACACAGGTTCATTTGCATCGAGATGGAGCAGTTGTTCTTATTCCTTTGCCTGATCAGCAAATGCGAATTACAATCGTTGTTCCTTCTGGAAAGTCTGCGGAGTGGAGAAAACTCACCGATGCAGAACTATTGAGAAACCTAACAAAACGTGTCCCCAGCTTGAAAAACTTACATGTGCATCGTGAAGGCGAGCATATTTACAAAATGGTTCGAATGCATGCCAACCACTATTCTAATAAAGGTGTATCACTCATTGGGGATGCTGCCCATCTTACACATGCCTCCTCAGGGCAAGGGATGAACATGGCTATTCAAGATGCTGATGTATTAAGCAGGCTCCTTGCCAAAACTTTAAGCAATCAAATGGATTTGAAAGAAGCATTGGATTTATATGAAAAAGTAAGAAAGCCAATTAATGAAGATATTATCGAAAGATCTAACTTCATGTCTTCTGTCGTATATACACCCAATAAGCTTGCACATGCGGGTAAAATGTTTGGGATGTTTACAACTAGATTGGTTCCAGGTCTTCGCAAAAAAATTGGCGGTAAAATTGCACTCGGAATTTCTGGAACTAATCAGAAGGAAAACATTCTTCAAGTTTGCTCATCCTAATTATTCTTTTACAGTCTCACAATATATCTACTACAATCATATACAACACTTCGATTTATCTCTCAGAGCCTTAAAACTTCTCTCATGTTACACCATCTAGACTTATAGCAGTCTCTTGGCAACATCAACGTTTATTTTATTGCCTATGTCAGCAATAACCTCTTATTCATCAACACAATCATTTATTACCCAAAAAATTAGTTATTTATGTTCACTTATTGAGCATACATATTGACCTTGGAAGGAGGTAAGGAAGCACGTCGTTATGCAATCAAGGTACGAATGATCGTTTGGTTCTTCGTGCATAGTTTATCTAAAGAGGAGGAGTTTTTTTGATGTCAACCCTAAGTTTCCCTAATTCTGGACTTGTTAAGAAGGTCTTAGCCGGCGGTTTATTGATGACGCTCGCTTTTATGGCTCTATTCTTATTCGAGTCCAAAGCATCCGCTCACGGATATGTAAGTAATCCTTCCAGCCGTGCGGATTTATGTGCAAGAGGAATCAATACGAATTGTGGACTTATTATTTATGAACCGTATAGCTTAGAAGCAGACAAAGGATTCCCGGCAGCAGGTCCAGCTGATGGTAAAATCGCAAGTGCTAACGGCTTGTTCGCTCCACTTGATCAGCAATCCGAAACTCGTTGGACAAAAGTAAACATTTCACCCGGACAAACGACTTTTGACTGGAAGTTAAAAGTACCTCATGCAACAGCTAGCTGGAAATACTACATTACCAAGCAGGATTGGGACCCGAATGCACCATTAACTCGTGCATCCTTCGACTTAACTCCTTTCTGTAATGTACCGTATAAAGGTACGCCGTCAAATACCTATTCCGACACTTGTAACGTACCGAACAGAACGGGATATCAAGTCATTCTCGCTGTTTGGGAAATTTCGGACACAGGAAATGCATTCTATAACGTTATCGATGTTAACTTCTCCGGTGATGGAAATCCAGATACCACAGCACCAACTGCTCCTACAGGAGTAACAGCTTCCAATGTTGCAACCACTAGTGCAACAATTTCTTGGAATGCTGCCACAGATAATGTAGGCGTTACGAATTATCGTATTTTTAACGGTTCAACCCAAATCGCTTCCACAAATGCACTGAATTACAATCTAACAGGCTTAACACCTAATACAACCTATAACATTACCGTTAAAGCAGTAGATGCTGCCGGGAACGTATCACCGGCTAGCAATTCTGTATCCTTCACCACACAAGCCGTAGAAGGTCCTGATACTCAGGCTCCTTCGGCTCCTACAAGCTTACATGTGATGGGTACAATTACATCTACTACAGTTCCTTTAATGTGGAATGCTTCAACGGACAATGTGGGTGTAACCGGCTATCAAGTGTTCCAAGGCTCGACATTAGTCTCTACGGTTTCTGGTTCAACGCTTGAATACACGGTTACGGGTCTGTCGCCAAATACGGCTTACTCCTTTACTGTAAAGGCTGTAGATGCAGCTGGTAATGTATCCGCTGCTAGCAATATTGTCAATGTAACTACACCTAGCGCACCTGTCACCTACCCAGCCTGGGATGCATCCACTGTTTATGTTGGTGGCAGCAAAGTAACCTATAACGGTGTAAACTATGAAGCTAAATGGTGGACTCTAGGTGAAACTCCGGGTGGAGCCGACGTGTGGAAAGTCATTCCTTAGTATTCAGATTTTCATGACTACAGAATTTTTCTGTAGTCATTTTTCTTTTGATGTCACCCCCAAATCTGCACAAAAAAAGCGACCGTGTAATGTCGATCACGTCGCCGTCCGCATTATATTTAGGCATTTCAATCTAGTCATCTTACACGCACCATATCATTCGATGATAATTGAACACCTGCCACCAGACCTAATATGGAATCCTTAATGCATAGCATCAGAACAGCCGATAAGGCACCGGGCCCACTGAGAATGATCAACGGATTCTGACCGATGAGACTCGAGATCACAACAATGCCGCCGATGAGGAATAGAATAATCTTCGCAACCTGAATGTATCCCTTAATCGGTCTGATACGACAGCTTGTAAAACACTTTTTTTCCACGATGATATTGTCCCATGTGTACCGATTGTTGTTGACGATATGAATGATCGTCTTCAGCACGATTTTTTTGGCTATAAAATTAGCCTATTGTTATAGGTTAGATTCTAGTACTACGCAAAAGAACAAAAAATGCCATTCGAAACCTAGTTTGGAGCCATAACCAAACGGGTTCAATATCCATCGTCATGCTCGCGGGGGTGCGATTCCTATATAAGTTGGCTATAATAAAGATACGCGCCTGCATCTCGTGAGAACGAGGTACATGACCGATTGATTAATAAAAAAAGGCAGGATAAATATGCGCATACATGTCCATATGATTGCTCCATATGAAGCAATGATTCCCGTAATACAAGAGTGCATTCCCCATTTCCCCGAACTAGACATTCAGTATGTGGTCGGCGACTTGATGAAAGGGGCGGAATTAGCAGCCCATGCTGAGAAAAACGGAGCCGAGGTCATTATCAGCCGCGGTGGAACGGCTCAGCGGATCAAGGATGCAGTCACGATTCCCGTCATTGACATTCACCTTTCGGGATACGACATGATCCGTTCGCTCACGCTGGCGAGTCAGTTTAACGGAAAAACAGCCATCGTGGGCTTTTCCAATATTACTTCCGGCGCACAATCGATTATTGATCTGATGGATTTGCCTATAAAGGTGTACACCATACATAGTTCCGAAGACGTTGCCATTTTACTGCTGGAGCTGAAGGCCGACGGTTACCGCCAGATTCTCGGCGATGTCATCACCGTGAACACAGCCAAAGCTTACGGCTTGAAGGGCTTGTTAATACATTCAGGCAAAGAATCGATCGTAAGATCTCTCAAGGATGCGCAGCTTATCTATCGTTATCTCAGCAAAAACAATGTCATTTCGATGATTTTGAACGATCTGGTTACACTGGAGCATCCCAATCTCGTCATTTTGAACGATCGGAATGAGGTCATATTTGAGCAACTGACCGATTTTGACCGCAACCCTTTGACCGACAACCATATTTTTCTGACCAATACCAACTTGGAATTCCACAAATCCAAGATTCAGAATGTCTTCATGGTCGATGATTTCCAGTTAGTGGTCACGGCCTATGAAACAACATTGAATCATAGAAGTTATAAAGTATACTTTCTGGAAAAAGAACAGCCTTATGAATTTGCGCAGACAGGCATAAAAGCATATACAGAAACATTAGCCGAGCCTATTGTCGCGGAATCCTCCGCTATGCGCACCACATTGGAAAATATCAAAGCTCTCTATAAACACCATGAGCCCATTCATCTGCTCGGGGAGAAGGATACGGGGAAGTCCTTCATGGTTCAATACTTTCATCAATTATACTCGGACGGCGACTTGCTTCTTCAGATCGATGCAGCCCAAATTTCCCCGGATCAGTTAGAAAAAATTCCTCTGTCCAAAGTTCACAATGTGGAATTAATCCATATAGAACAAGGCAGCCTTGATTCTCGTTTCGCTGCATTTGTTGAGGCCTGCCTTAATAGGCAGATTGGCGTATTCATGCTCAGTGAACAGCCGCTTAACCAAGCTGAAACCGGACATATAAAGCTAAATACGATCATCATGCCGTCCCTGTCTGACCGATTGGATGATCTATCTTCGCTCATTCAGCATTTTCTAAGCCGATACCATCAAAAATACGGAACCACCGCGGTGAAAATAAAGGATGACGCATTACAGCTGATACGGCAGTCCGCTTCGCATATGACGATTGGCCAATTAAAACAGCTCATCAAACAGGCAGCCTTGAACGAAACGGATTACGTGATTTCAGCCGAAACATTATCTCGCCTGCTGGATGGGCATTCTGCCTCAAATCCTATCCAACTTGAAGGTACCTTAAAAGAGATCGAGAAAGGAATAATTCAACACGTACTCCATGAGGAAAATAATAATCAATCTAGAGCGGCAGAACGATTAGGGATTAATCGAGCCACGCTTTGGCGTAAACTTAAAGAATAAATTTAAGTTTACGCCTTTTCTTCATCATATGTGTTGCAATTTTAAACAGTTTAATGGAATTATCTTTTTTACAAAAATTATATGTTGCTAAAATAAACAATATGCTCTAGTATGATTTATGGAAGCGCTTCAATAAAACGATTACACAAGGAGCTAATATTATGAAAATCAAAGCGACATTAGATCGTATCCCTGGCGGTATGATGGTTGTTCCCCTCCTCATCGGAGCGTGCATCAATACATTCGCACCAAACGCTTTGCGAATCGGCGGCTTCACGGAGGCCTTGTTCGTGAATAGCTCGAGTACGCTCATTGCCCTATTCTTGTTGATTGCCGGAACGCAAATCACGTTTAAAACGGCGGGATCATCTGTTGGGAAGGGCGTCACGCTGCTGGTGTTCAAATGGGTAATCGGTGCTCTATTGGGATTGATCGCCATTATGTTTGCAGATTCCAATGGATTATTCCTGGGTCTTGCCCCTCTTGCCATTATCGCCGCGATGACGAATTCCAACGGCGGACTGTATATAGCATTAGCTGGACAATATGGGAAAGAGGATGACAAAGCTGCCTATCCTTTCCTTGCTTTAAGCGACGGACCATTCTTGACGATGGTGGCACTCTCGATCTTTGGCGCTATGGGTTTTGCCAACGGCATGTTCTCGCCGATATCTTTTGTTGCGGTACTGCTTCCCCTGCTTGTCGGCGTCGTGATCGGGAACCTGGACCGCGATATGGCCGATTGGCTGCATAAAGGCAGTGACAAGTTGGTTCCTTTCTTCGCCTTCTCGTTGGGTATGGGGATCAATTTCTCGTCCATCATTCAGGGCGGACTCAGCGGTATCTTGCTTGGGGTGCTGACCGTATTACTTACGGGCGGCATTGGATTTCTTCTCTTTAAAGCCATCGGTTGGAACCCGATTGTCGGGGCTTCGGAAGGCTCCACAGCCGGTAATGCGGTTGGTACGCCGGCTGCGATTGTTGCTGCCAACGCATCATTCGCTCCCATCGCTGAACTTGCAACTGTACAAATTGCTGCGAGCGTCGTGACGACGGCCATCCTGCTGCCGATCTTTATTGGTTTCCTGTCCAAGCGATTGGAGAAATCAGGCGGCGTAGCCAAATACAATAATCCGACATCATAGAGGTTTTTTTAAGAACCCCTCTATCCATCAGCTTTTAAGAGGAGGTAGCAACATGAAATTAGCCATTATCGCAGATGATTTGACTGGTGCCAATGACAGCGGGGTCCAACTCGCTCGTCATGGCCTGAAAACAAGCGTGTTGTTCAATATGGACGACGACAACATTCATCACTACGATGCTGTCGTCTTCGATACAGATAGCCGTTCCATAACATCAGAGGAAGCTTATCGGCGAGTAAGCCGAGCGGCCCAATTTCTAACGGATGCCGGGTTTGACACGATTTTTAAAAAAATGGACTCTACCATGCGCGGCAATATCGGGGTCGAAATCGATGCCCTGTACGACATAGTGAAGCCTGACTTCATGATGATCGCTCCGGGCTATCCCAAAAATAATCGCACCATTCTAAATGGTACCCATTATTTGAATGGAGTACCTCTGGCAGAAACTGAAATTGCCAACGACCCCAAGACGCCGGTCACCCATTCCTATCTCCCTGACTTGCTTCAATTGCAAACCAAGTATGCCGTCGGCGAGATTTCAGTCCGCGATCTGGATGCTGGAAGGGACCATATTGAGACTATATTAAAAGAATTTCAAGAAAATAATATTCCATATGTGCTGGTTGACTCCACGGAAGAAGTGCATTTAGAGCAAATCCTGCAAATAACCAGACAACTTGACTTTCGTTTCGCATGGGCTGGATCTGCAGGCATTGCCAACTACCTGCCTTTTCATTACGATATTTCGAGCCATCCTGTCGAGCTCACCATCACGCAAAATCAGGGGCCGATCCTTACCGTCGTGGGCAGCGTGAACAAGAATTCCCGCGCGCAGCTTAAACTTCTGCTTGAACAAACCGATGTTTACCCGGTACAATTTAACTCCTACAAAGCTGTATCGGAGCAAGCAGAGCGCAATGAGGAAATCAACCGCGTGTATGAAGAAGTAAAGACAGAAGCACTAAAAGGCAAAGATATTGCCATCTACTCAACCGCAGAGCAGCGTGATGTCGAACAAGCACGCGCAGCAGGTGAGGTTAGAGGACTTAATCACACCGAGGTCAGCAATGAAATTGTGCGAGCTATTGGTGAAATCTGCGCCAAGCTGCTTGAGAACGGGTATTTCAAAGGAGTATCCATGACTGGCGGAGATACCGCCAAGCAGATCTGTATGAAATGGACCATTAGCGGATTTGAATTGTTGGACGAGCTTGAAATCGGTGTGCCGATTTCGAAATTCTTAAGCGTCGACGACCTGTATGTGATCACCAAGGCAGGCGGATTCGGCAAACCGGACGTATTTATCCATGCGATCCAAAAGTTAAAAGGAGGTCATAGAGCATGAAACCCACGATTGGAATTACGATGGGCGATGCCGCAGGCATCGGGCCCGAGATTATTATGAAGGCACTTTCCCATCAGGAAATGTACGATAACTGCAATCCACTCGTGATTGGAGATGCGAAAATCTTAGATCGGGTTCTGCCAATTATCAGTTCAGACCTAAAGGTGCGCGCCATTCAAGATCCATCCGAGGCAAAATACGAATTTGGCGCCGTGGATGTCATTGATCTGGATCTCGTTCCGGCTGACCTCAAATTCGGCGAAGTTTCCGCGGTTGCGGGAGATGCGGCTTTTCAATTCCTGGCTAGAGCGATCGATCTGGCGAAGCAGCACAAGATCCACTCCATCTGTACAGCACCTCTGAACAAGGAAGCTTTGCATCGAGGCGGGCATCTGTATCCTGGACACACCGAGATTTTAGCGGATCTCACGGATACGAAAGATTTCTCGATGATGCTGACAACGCCGAACTTGCGGGTCATTCACCTGACAACGCATATGGGATTGATCGAAGCCATTCAGAGTATCAACCCGGAAAGAACGTATACCGTCGTCAAATTGGCTCACGATACCTTGAAGAAAGCCGGATTCGACAATCCGAGAGTCGCTGTCTGCGGAATTAACCCTCATGCGGGCGAGAACGGGCTCTTCGGCAACGGCGAAGAAGAGGAAAAACTGCAACCGGGCATCGAGCGCGCTCAGCAGGAAGGCATTAACGTTGTAGGCCCCCTGCCTGCGGATACGTTATTCTTCAGAGCAGGCAGAGGCGATTTCGATATCGTTGTTGCTTGCTACCATGACCAGGGACATGCACCCATCAAGGTCATGGGCATCGAAGAGGGCGTGAACATCACGGTCGGACTGAAGGGCGGTATCATCCGCACCTCCGTGGACCATGGCACAGCCTTCGATATTGCAGGGAAAAATATCGCTGATGACAAGAGCATGCTCGCCGCGATTCGTTCTGCCATTGAACTGGCTCCGAAGGATCAGATCTAACCTGAGCTATAACGATGCAATGATAGCATTATAAGGCCCGGCCTTCGCCGGGTCCTTCTTCATATTAACCTTTTCTTTTATATCCCCATCTTCAGAAATTTGACAACTGCTCGCCGTATGCCCGCATAAAGCACATTAAAGTCACCATTAAAACAAGGGATGGGTTACCAGTGCCCGGGGGACCTTCAATAATGCTAATGGTACTTTTCAAAGCCTGTTCAAGCGCGGTCCTTTGACTCATATTGTATCTGAATGGGAAAATCGGCTCGGATGTAACGGGAATATCGCTCTTTATGAGACTTTTCAGAAGGTAATGGCTCAAGGCACTATCCGGATCTACATAATTTAGTTTCGCAAATTGCTTGGCCAAAAAAGCTTCCTTGTTCTCCTGTTCATCCTAACTCTTCACATGTTTTGAAATCGCGCGCCAATAGTATAGGGATTCCAGGAAGCTTTGCATAGGATTCTCCTTATACGGTACGCTTATGCGTATAGTCAAGCTGAAATCGATCTTTTAAGAGGTGGTTATTATGGGCAAAAAAGTTATCGTTAAAGTCTCGGAATTAACCAAAGCACATAATATTTCTTTGCGAGAGTTGTCTCGACTATCCGATGTACGGCACGCAGCCCTAAGTGAACTTGCCAACGGAAAACGGGAAAGTATCAGCTTTAGTCATATTGAAAGAATTGCTGAGGCTTTAAATATTAGCGATATTCGGGAGATTATTGAGTTGGTGGATGAGGGGGATATTGTTCGAAGATAAAGATACCAACGATACATAGGAAATATCTCTGATGGCTTTGCAATAGTTTTCACGCTTTCCGATCCATTTTGATAATGTATAACTGCTTGTAATCTTTCATCTGCACGGAATTTGGTCATAAAAAACTGCACCTCCAATGGTTAGATGGTGTCTAACCATTGGAGTACAGTTCAGTGCGGTTGTAGGTTTACATCGTAGAGCGAAGGGAGTCCGTATCCTTGTCCAAATAAATCACGCATCAAGTAGTGGATTTTAAAAAAGAGAGCTTCTAAAGCTCTCTATAAGCTGGCTGCATCATCCCTTGAGTAGGCTGATCCTCTTGATAGTCATAATATTCCGGCTGAACCGTCGCATGTATTTGTGTTTCCATTGGCACTGACGGCTGCTGATATGGCTCATCCACATACATGATTCTGCGCTGAATTTTCATGAGTCCATTCACGACGCGAAGCGCGACCCAAAAAAGCACAAGGCCAACTCCTACGTACAGCAGATATTGCTGATTATAGGTCCAATCTATATGAAAATAACTAAACAAGCTATTCTCTAAAATATCAAGCTGCATTTCATTCATCAAAATGATATGCACGACTGGAAGAGCAATAAAGCCTAGTCCTAGTGAAATCATCGTTACCATAATAATAAAGAATACAATGCCTGTTACAAATCTTAGTAATACGAGCAGCAGGTTTCGAATGAATAGCCCCCCGTCAAAACCTCTTATCATTCGCATCAACCAGTTCTGCCCAGCTTCAGACTGTCGATTGTAGGTATACGAAACAGGAGGAGTAGGTAAACCTAGAATTTGTCTAATCATGCTTTGTTCAAAATTCACAATCCCATTCAATAGCTTAGCTACTCCAAAAAACAGCGGTATTCCGATAAATATTGGAGTTAAACCGATTGATAGTGCAAGTCCCGTTATCGCTACTGTAAAATAAATAATCCCTAACGGGAGAGATAGCAGTAAATAGAGGATCGTTGCATAGGTTTTTGGATTAAAAAGCACCCAATTCACCTTACCTGCCCGCGCCGTTGCAGTCGCTTCTGTTGCCTTCATAATCAAACACTCCCTTGGCTTCATAAGTCACGCTCTGAGTTATAAATCCATTATATCCGCCTTATTCGCATGACATAACCGTCTTAGGGGGTATCTGAACCTAGACTTTAGACTAGGACTGGTCAGTAATGTATCACTTTTCAATACAAATCCTCTTGGTGCAACAGATAAGATAGATTACAAGTGGTCCAACAATGAAGTAGAGTTTGACAGCAACGAGGGATGGACAACGTCTACAGGCAATGAAACAATTGCTGCGCCTACATCGTCAGGAATTTGGTATTCGCATATACGTATTCAAGATGGGAACGGCTATAAAAAAATTACACCGTCCAGAGTATGTCGTCCATTCTATAATTCCAATATCTTTATTACTTAACAAAAAGTATAGAGTTCCTTTTCTAACACAAAAAACACCCTCTCGAGTGTCTTTTTGTATGTGCTCTATATGGAGGCAAGGAGAGTCGAACCCCTGTCCGAAGATAACGCAACATAAGCTTCTACGGGTATAGTCACGGTTTTGATCTCACCTTAGCCTCGCACAAACCACAAAAAATTTTCAATTAAATTTTATATTTTTAGTAAAAAAGGTTAGTATAATAATAAAAAATGTAGGAAGTCAAACCATAGGAGGAAATCATGGGCCGACTAGTTCATTTCGAAATTCATGTAGATGACATGGAACGTGCTAAGAAGTTTTATGGCGGGGTATTTGGATGGACGTTTGAGGATTGGAGTGATTATGCTGGAATGCCTTATTTGGGAGCTATGACAGGCGATGCAAATGAACCCGGAATCAACGGGGCTTTGATGCAACGTCAAGGCGCTTCCCCCCAACCCGGTCAAGCTATGAATGGTTATGCATGTACTATGGGAGTAGAAGACTACGATTCTACTGAAACAAAAATTCTTAATCTTGGAGGCAAGCTCGCATTGCCAAAATATGCACTTCCTGGAATGGCGTGGCAAGGGTATTACATTGACACTGAAGGGAATATTTTTGGTATTCATCAGCCAGACGAGCATGCAAAATAGAGTTATACAATCGCATAGACAAAAGCCCGACCTCACACGGTCGGGCTTTTCATACTCGACGCTATCGATCGTTGCGGGTTAACTATTATTGCTTTGCTTAGCTTCAACTAATTGTGTTAGCCTTGTCAACGCACTTGAGTAAATCGAGTCATGTCTATGCACAAACCATACCTGCAAATCTCGGTACTCTTCAGGCAAACGGTGAGAAGCGATTATGCCCTTCTCTTCCGCCTTGGCAATCGTTGATCGTGGTAGCATAGACACACCGACCCCAGTGGAAACCCCTTCTAGAATAACTGCTAATGTGCCAAATTCCATAATTTGATATGTCGTCAGACCAGTTCCTCTCAGAAAACTCTCCGCTTTTTCCCGATGCGTACATCCAACATCAAAAAACAACATCGGCTTCGAAAGCAGCTCGTGCATGTTGCTTTTTCCCGGCTCCGATATCAGCACCAACTCCTCTTCAAAAGCCGCGACATGTTCTATGTCGGGATGGTCAATTGGTCCATATACAAAAGCCCCATCAAGATCGTAATCCAGCACCTTTTGTAAGAGAGCATGTGTCACACCCGTAATGAGCGATACATTAACATCTGGATATCGTGATTGATATTCGGCCAATAGAGGCGTCAGATGAATGACCGCAGTCGTTTCAATGGAACCTATCCGAAGAGACCCTGCAGGATGATCCGAGTATTGTGTGGATTTCACAGCCTCGTCCATCAGAGTCAGTATTTTATCCGCATATCCTAGTAAATTCTCGCCAGCCGGAGTTAGCGTCATCCCTCGATTAGATCGCCGAAAAAGGGGGATTTTCAACTGAGCCTCAAGATATTGAATTCGGTTCGTCACATTAGACTGTACATAGTTCAACATTTGCGCAGCCTTGGTTATGCTCCCCTCTTGAGCTACAGCTCGAAATATTCTTAAATCTCCGCTTTCCATTTCTATGTCACCTGCTTGGTATGATCATTTATGATACTCACATTCGGTTTTGTTCATTTTACTGTATGATTCCCACTCTGTACAATTCAAAATAGATTCATCGAAATACGAATTACTGGAGGAATTAGAATGAAAGCAATCGTACATGCTGGGATGAACGGCTTGAAGGGCTTGACATATGAAGACGTTATTGACAAACAGCCGGGCTTCGGCGAAGTAAAAGTAAGGCTGAAAACTGCAGGGTTGAATCATCGAGACTTATTCCTCATGGCGGATCGAACAAATGAGGATGCTCCCCTGATTATGGGTTCTGACGGCGCGGGCAGAATTGAAGCGGTAGGTGAAGGCGTAAAAAACCTTATAGTAGGTACCGATGTAATCATTAATCCGTGTATCGGATGGGAACTCATCCAAAATGTCCCGACCGTTCCAGCCATAGTGGGTGGTCCTTCGGATGGTACATTCGCCGAGTCTATCATCATCCCTGCGCACAATGCCGTCACCAAACCAACTTACTTGTCTTGGGAAGAAGCTGGAGTGTTGCCCTTGTCTGCCTTGACGGCCTATCGGGCTTTGTTCACGAGAGGTCGCTTACAGCAAGGCGAACATATCCTTATTCCAGGTATTGGTGGCGGTGTGGCGACTTATGCCATGCTTATGGCTTCAGCGGCGGGTGCACGAGTCAGTGTCACATCACGCAGTGAAACAAAAAGGCAAGCTGCTCTTGCACATGGGGCAGATCATGCCTTTGACAGTCATAGTGATTGGAAGGAAAGTATGAAAGGAGAAACAGTGGATCTCATCCTGGATAGTATCGGGCCAGCGACGTTCCAACAGTACTTTGATATCATTAAGCCAAATGGCCGTATCGTGACGTTTGGAGCAAGCTCAGGAGATCGAATGGAAATAGCAGTACGATCCATATTTTACCCCCAAATCAGTATCATCGGCACCTCAATGGGAAGCAGTGAAGAGTTTATTGCTATGCTTCAATTTATGGAACTCCACTCAATACGGCCTATCATTGATAGTGTGTATCCTTTACAAGAAACCCTTCAAGCCTTTCAGCGAATGCAACAGGGGGAGCAATCTGGGAATATTGGAATAAAAATAGATTGAAACTCATGCAATGTGGATAGGCTTCTGATGGAAATGGACTTGAACTTCATCAACAGCTTCATCACATGGAATTTATTCGAGTGTGATATTCATACCGGGAAATTGTTCACCAATTCCTTGAATAAATGCTTCGTTGTTCAATCCAGACACGGCCTGTATCTCAACATTCCTCGGGGTCAGCTTACTCTCCGTTTCTCTACAAACAGCAAAAATCCACAACCTCTTGCAGTTGTGGATTTACATGGTGGAGGCAAGGGGAGTCGACCCCCTGTCCGAAGGTTAGCGCCACATAGGTGTCTACGGGTGATGTTTACGGTTTTGATGTCACCTTAGAGACCAATATATCATCTTTCTTCAGAATATTTTTTCAAAATATGAGCGATCTTCTCCAATGAATGCAAACCTTTCGCAATATCTACTATAAACTCCACTGCATATTCACGTTCCATTCGTAGATGGTATCCATTCAACATTAAAAATGATTTTGTAACCAGATAGGCTGTACGCTTATTGCCATTGTGAAAGCAATGGTTTTTTACCAGAGATTCCAGTAAAGCTGCGGCCTTGTCAAATAAAGTTGGGTAAGCATCCTCTCCAAAAACACTTTGCTGTGGCCTATGTACCGCAGATTCCAGCAGGCCGTGATCCTTAACACCCGCTTGCTCTGCGTCGTTCATTCTTTTCATCATGAAATAGTGCGCTGAAATAACCTCTTCCTTGGTAAGAAAGTTAATCATATCATCGATCCCTTAAGTCCTCAAGAATGCCTGTATCTTCTTCAAATACATCAAAGAACGCCTCAAGAACTTCTGATCTCACGTTATCGGGAAGTTGGCCTTGCCGAGCTTTTTTCAATACCACTTCACCACGATCGTTTTCAATGAATTCGATTTCATCCCCTTGCGAAAGATTCAGCTTTGCAGCCAGGCTTTTAGGCAAGCTTACTCCCAGGCTATTGCCCATTCGTCCAACTTTACGGGAATAACGAATCACATTCGGTTTATCACTCGTCAAATTGATCACACCATTCATTTGATCTTTTCCTCCTATAGTATGATCTTAACACAACAAGTTATACCTTATAACATAATAACAATTATAACGTATGTACATTTTATCAATTTTTTCTACAGATTTAAAGCTATAAGTAAAGGGGTTTGTAGTTATTTAAGACGAGAAGGCAGTGGTCCGAAGGACTATACTCTTTCATGTTATAAAGAATACAAATTCATCTGTAGAATTTATTTAACAAAATACAAAAAAGCGATAAAGAAAAAATTCTTATCGCTTTTTTATTACTAGACCAGGTTGTTAAAACAACTTCTCTGGAAAAGTAAAAGATGTTCTTTTTTAAGTGGAGGCGAACCGTGGTTATGCAAATCCACAATCCGCCGATGTGTGGTGGTTAGATCGTTTGGCAGGTGACTTGAGGATCACTTCCAGAAAGTCTAATCGAAATGATGTTCGATATCCTGCCAGTCATCACCGCCAAGATTGATTTCCAGCAAAATACGAATCAATTCCGTAGCCCTTTCTATTCAAGTTGAATTTCCTTATTTCCGATGATTCTCTGTAAGTGTTCGACAAATATCTTCTCATCTGTTTTGTTAGGGATATGCGCTGAATTTTCAAGTGTGAAGAAAGATTTTCCTTGAGGCGCATCCAGCGCTTCGTAGTAATCTCTTGCTAAATCATAGCTCGCTTGCTTGTCATGTCTGCCTTGTATGATATATACAGGCACTTGAATTGTTGGGACAGTCTCAAAGAAATTTGTTCTAATAATTTCTTCTTTCAGAGACTTTGCTTGATTTATGCTGAAGTCAGCTCCAGATATAAACGTTTTATAAATATCTGCCAAGGAATAGTCCGGAGACGTCAAAACTCCCTTTACTAGACTGAATAGATTAGCCTTGGAAACGTCTTCGTCCGAATAATTAAAACCTTTATACTCATTAACAAGAGTGCTAAATTGATCCTCTCGTTCTCCGAAATAAGGGGCTTCCCCGATCTTGTCCAGCTTTTGTAAAGTTTTCGTATTGTTTTGACTGGACGCTTCTTTTATTAACCATTCGTAAGCAAGCCTTTGCCCTTCAATAATACTTGTTATCTGCGCAAATCCGATATAAGCATGGAATTTCTCTGGATGTTCGGCAACAATCCGAGTGGCAATAATCGTACCGAAGGATTGGCCCACGATGTAGACTTTCTCCTAGTTATATTGTTTTCTAACGTAATCGACAACCACATTAGCATCCGCCACAAATTGTTCCAAACTCATCTTGCCGATATCCGATGAACGATGATAGCTCTTTCCTGCTCCTCGTTGATCGTAATATACCGCTACACAGTTTTCTGTAATTTCTGGATACAAGGTACGGGCGCTTACACCGTAAGGAAAAGGAGAGCCTGGCCCTCCATGCATAAACATGCAGAACGGTTTCGTTCTATCGGCTCCTTCGATGAGGATGTATTGTTTCTCGCCGTTCACCTCAATTTCTGCCAACTCACTAATTCCACCATTTTGGACGAGAAGCTTACTCTTCTTCATGATCTCATGTTTGGCATACTCTCTATAAACCAAAGCAATACCTATTATGAGCAATACTGTCAATATTACAAATCCAAGTATTCTAAAAACCCTCCTTAGCATGGTCCTATACCTGTCCTTCCGCACTTTCCTAACTAAGTGCTAATCATCATTATAAATATCACTATCTCAAATATTGTCATTATTATATACAATAGATAGAAGTTGAATTTCTGTCCACAAAAATATGCGGTTGTCATATGAATTGGCAGTTTATTGCAATTGAAAATTACATAGAAAATAATCGCCTATAAGAGCATGTAGAGCCCATACTAAAGCTAAATGTCGAAGTAAAGCAAATATCCACAACCTCGTGCGGTTGTGGATTTACATGGTGGAAGCGTGGGGAGTCGAACCCCTGTCCGAAGATAACGCAACATAGGCTTCTACGGGTGTAGTGACTTGAGAAGGTGTTCGCCTAATGAACTGCCAATCTACCTGCTACTCGTTTGACTAGTCTGATTTTCTTCTTCCGCACACTTAGTGAATAAGCATTGGTTCGTAAGGAAAAAACAAATGCTTATTGACTATGGAGACCTTACAGTGTAGCCCACCCACTATAATTGAGCCCCTTGCTCATCCCTTAAACACATGCATACTTTGTTGGAAAACTTATCTCCCATATATTTAGCTAAGATGGTCCTTTCTTCGATCGATATTCGGTTACGATCCAAAAATTCCCGAAACATTTTATAATCCTTCATTTCAATTTTTGGGAGTGGATATCCCTTTTGCAATTTAAATAGTTTCTGGAGTTTATTCCAAAGCTTTTGTGCACCTTTTTTTTCAAAACTTATTTTTTCCTCTTCTTTCATCCACCTTACCAATTGATGGTGATATTTTTTTATGGCCTTATTTTTACCACGAGCAATCATCATTTTGAGACTAATCGGCTTCACACGCTCAATAATTTCGTGATGATACCAGAATGGCTCTTCAAAAAGTTCATAATCCGTGACCGTTTGTATGATGTCATTTTTTTCTATCCCTTCTACATCACATCCATTTTCCAACAACTGCTGAAAAAGCAGGTTGTCATCTATTTCAGACAGAACCTCAATGTAACATTCAAAGACAAATTCTCTGATCATATCTTCGTACTTTTCCTCAAAACTATTATGTAAAAAACCGATACCACTTGTATAGCTAGCTGTAGGTTGACCTGTATACTCATCAAAAAAGTCTTCAACACTATAATAATCATCAATTGAAATTGATTCATTTGTACGAATCAGCATGCCCGAACAATCCCATGGAGTATCGTATTTAGTGATTTTATATTTAGGTGCGAACATGAAGTCATATGCCAATTCCTCCGCTAAGTTAGCCAATAATACTGGAAACTTTGCATCAACCCTGTTCCTTATTTTTTCCGAGATACTTTCCACCGAATGTTTCAATATTCTAACCCCTCCAACAAAAAAACATGCTTAATAAAAAGTTAGAAACGGTTCTTCCGTAGAAAAAATATCAAGATACCTATATTTTTGATTATATCATACGTGAGGCTCTCAAGCTTTTTCTCATATATTTGTACATAAAAACCCCCGATCGTTACAGATCGGGGGTTTATTGTAAAATATGGAGGCGAGGAGAGCCGAACCCCTGTCCGCAGGCAACTCCACATAGGTGTCTACGAGTGTAGTCAAACTCTCTGAACCGACTCTTACTCTTTTAAACCTGTCAGACGAATCTCGTTAAGCTCTTCAGGTGTCATCAAACCGGATTTGTAAAGATTCATATATTCCTGAGAAATACTTTGGTTAAAAATCAACAAATCATCGGTATTTATAGTCACCGGGACTCCATATTCATATAGACTACGAATGGGATGGGTACTATAGCTCTCCGCCACACCAAGCATAACATTGCTTGTCGGACAAACATTCAATTGAATATGATTCTCGGATAACCATCCCATGATCTGAGGTGAGCGGGCTGCCGCAATCCCATGATGGACCTCCTGAAGCTCCAACTCCTCGACGGCCTCCATGACATCATTAGCGGTACCAAATTCCCCTACATGAGCTTTTAGAGTCAGTCCCGCAGCTTTTGCGGCTCTGTAGATAGATTTGAAGCATGCAATAGGCTGAGCAAATTCATCATTGCAGATATCGATCGACCGGAACCATTGGCAAGCCAATATAGCATCCAGACGTGCGTATACTTCATCTACATTACAGGCTCGATCTAAGGCCAGTTCCGGCAAAAACTTCGTTCGGGGAGCATAACTGCGATGAAAGTCATTCATTATCCGCGAAAATGGCTCCATCCCCCCCAAAGCATCAATCTCATCTAACCCAAAGCTTAACGCCAATCTTTCAATGTGATCCTCGGCCGCCTGTATAAAGGAAGCTTCGATACGTTTTAAATAGCCTTCAATACCGGGGCAATGTCGTTTCACATTTTCATCAAACCAGCTCTGCATTCCATGCAACGATTGAAACGGATCTGTCGGCGGTTGAATGCTAACATTAGCCCATTCACCAATATATTGAATCGTTCCTCCGCGACCAGCGTGGTTGTGCAAATCGCTCTTTGGTATGGCTTGCAATCCCATAAGAGATTCATTTATTAAGCTATCTATAAATTTTTGTTTGATAGAGAACTCCTCAAGTTCAAGCGACACTCCCAACAATCCTTTCAAGGTTGGAATAGGATAAATCCATAGGCCTGCCTTCGTTTAACTACAACAATTGTTGTGAAAGCGTATATCACTTAAATTTAGCCCCATCCCGTCACATGGGCAATCCAGAGCATGAGAACGCTAACAGGTTATTAAATGACGTGATATGCGTTTCGGTTAAAATAATAATACAAAACCTCTCGATATATGCACATCATTTATGCTCTAAAATGACATTTGCAGACCAATCGGGTATATGATCTACAGATGCTCCCGATTCTCGGGCTTGCTTACGGGCATGTTGGTTAGCTTCTTTCAGAATTTCTTGAAGCTGTTCTCTACTCGTAAACATAGTAATTCCTCCATTTTTTGCGTAAGCAAGCTTATTATATCATAGAATAGAGAGCCACCAACCAGAGTTGGCTGATCCTTTTTCCATTGTTTTATTAACTCTTTTGAGTAGTCCCAACAACTCTTCACCTCTTCCGGTTCAAAGATTTGATAGCCATCCTAAAACTATATGCTTGATGGCATTTCGACCATGTTAAGCAATCATTAACTCATCATAAGTAAGTTATATAGTAGAATACTAGTAGATAGTATAAACCTTGACAGGTACGGTCGGAGTTTTTACGTGTTACCGCTGAATGCTATATCCCTCCAATTTCGATTTATGTTTTATTCACTACTACTATATTACCTAGCTGAAGGAGATCTCTTGATGAAGCACACATTAAATATTATCCCAGATAAATGGAAATGGAATGGAATTGTAACTATCGGTGGCATATTAATAGGAGCAGGACTTGCTGATTGCCTATTCGCCATTAATCAACTAGATTTAAATCAAATAGCTAGAGGGTTAACGATTTTTAGTGCAGGCCTTACCATTTTAGTCGTAATGGATAACTCCAAAACGCAAAAGGATACCGAAAAAATTCAAAAAGAAACTCAGCTTCGATTAGAAAAAGTAGAGGATAAGCTAAATGCGATTCATCAATCTCAACAAATGACTGAAAAACAACTTCAAGAAATAAAAGATCTGCTGCATAAATCAAATTCGTAGAAATCATCACAAAAACACCATTATAACCTGAAATGTCATTCTAAGCAGGTCCATCAGCTATTTTTTATAGAGTGATTGCCATTGTTAACATGCGTCGGAAACGGTTTATTATCTTGGAAATTAGTTTCTTGGAACTGCACCCCTACTTGTTTAAATACATCTTTTGCAATGCGGACAAAAGTGATACGATATACTGCATTAAAAAGAGCACCATATCAGGTGCTCTCTACTTAACCTTCTATATATTGCGCATTTAAATGCTCAGCCACTTCTAGCATTTTCTGAAAAATAATCTCATGCGATACTGCTACATACAATTCTCCCTCATAATATCGGAATGGAATTGTCACCTCTCCTAGCTGCCAAAGAAAAAAATCTCCCGGAATCGTCATTGTCGTATCAGCTGACCGAAAGGAATACTCCTCTGCATATACAAAATCCGTTTGAGTTGCAAAATAGCTTTTACATTCATCAAGAGACATGACTTTATCAAGGTGATTACCGTCAGCATTTCTCGTAATTCGATATCTAGTATTCATCCAGTACCCCCACCATCTTTAATACGTTATCTATTGTATACGAATCGCCTATAAGAGCATGTGAAGCCAATACAAAAACTAAATGCCGGAATAAAGAAAAATCCATCACCATACGGTTGTGGATTTACATAATGGAAGCGAACCGTGGCTGTGCAAATCCACAATTCCCCGGCGTGTGTTCCCTGCGTGCAAGGAGCAAACAACTATCAATCTTTTTCCATGATACCTGTAAGTTGATCAGCAAGTGCCGTCGCGGCGGAATAACCGGAGCTCCAGGCCCATTGCAGGTTATAGCCACCGCAATCTCCATCCACATCCATCACCTCGCCCGCAAAATAGAGCCCAGGTACTAGCTTCGATTCTAGCGTTCCTTCTTTTAACTCTGTTGTATCGATGCCACCGGCCGTCGTTTGTGCATTCGTGAAACCATTGGTATCGGTTACGATAAATTCCCAACGCTTTATGAGTTGGCACAAGATTTTCTTAGTTTTCCACGATAAATCCTGACATAGGAGGTTCGGCTCTTGGTCGATCCCCGCCTCTTTTAACAGAATAGGGACCAGCTTCTTGTTAAAGATGCCGATCAAGGAAGCTGCAACAGTCCGGTATCCGAATGTCCCCCAATGCGTATCCAGAAAATCGACGACTTCTTCCTCCGTGCGGTCTGGCATCAAATCAAGCGATAAGGTTACTGTTTCTCCTCTTTTGAGCTGATACGCAGCCTTCCGGCTTAGCTGGAGAATCGGTGGGCCGGAGACGCCGTAGCCTGTAAACAGGATTTCCCCATATTCGCTGCGGATAACTTCGCCGTTGACGATGATATGGCCCAATCCCTCAAATTTGACTCCGGACAACTCCTTTAGATTCGGATATTGCAGCTTCAATTGTACGATCCCAGGTACAGGATCGATCATTGTGTGTCCCAGTCTCTGGGCAAGCATATAACCAGATCCATCCGTTCCTGTCTTTGGAGCGGTAAGGCCACCTGTACAGATAAAGAGATAATCGCTGGTATACACGACCTCTCCCTCTGTCTCCGTTTGGCACAAAATCGTGAATCGCGGATGTCCCTTCGATACGGTAACATCCAATACTTTGGTTTTGAAATGTATCGGAACATACCGATCCTCTAGCGCAATCCGGAAAACCTCCAATACAGATGCAGCCTGCAGCGACATCGGATACATCCGGCCATTCTCCACGGCGATCAACGGAAGGCCGAGTGTGTTGAAGAAATCAACGGTTTGCCGGACGCCGAATTGCTGCAGCACAGGCAGCGGGAATTCCATTTGATTGCTGTGATATTTACGCGATAGTGCGACCGCTTCGTCCGTACCCTTCGCCGTGGATTGGTTCGTAATGTTACAGCGACCATTGCCGGTCGTGAGTACCTTCTTTCCTACCCGGTCATTGCCTTCAATGATTGCGACATCGATCCCTCGGTCTCGCGCGGTAACAGCGGCCATAAGACCTGAAGCGCCTGCACCGATAATGAACAGCTCGTGGTGCATTGTAGATTTCGACATATACATATGTGTTGAATTCATTCCTTTTTCTAATGGCTTCATTTGAAAATGTGTTTCCCTAACGCCATAGCGGCCGCATAGCCGGAACTCCAGGCCCATTGCAGGTTGTAGCCGCCAAATTCGCCGTCGACATCCATCACCTCGCCAGCGAAATAGAGCCCAGGCACGAGCTTGGATTCCAACGTGTCGGCGAAGAGATCTTTTGTAACGATACCTCCGGCTGTCGCTTGTGCCTTCTCGAAGCTATGGGTATCTGTTACTTTGAAGTCCCAACGCTTCAATATTTTATAAAAGATCCCTTTAGTTTTCCACGAGAGATCCTGACAAAGTAGGTTTGGCTCTTGATCGATTCTCGCCTCTTTCAGCAAGACAGGGATCAGCTTCTTGTGTAAAAACCCGATGAAGGATTCCGCGACCGGCCGGTGGGCGAATGTTCCCCAGTTCATCTCCAAGAATTCGATAACCTCTTCCTTCGTGCGGCTCGGCATCAAATCGATGGATAAAGTCACGGAATCCCCTCTCGAGAGATGAATGGCGGCTATCCGGCTGAGTTGAAGAATCGGTGGTCCGGAAAAGCCGTAATCGGCGAAATGAATTTCACCGGTCTCGCTGCGAACGACCTCGCCGTTCACGAGGATGTGGGCTCGTCCCTGAAGTTTGATGCCGGATAGAGCCTTCATATATGGGTATTGCACCTTTAATTGCACAATTGCCGGCACAGGCTCGACCATGGCGTGCCCCATGTTTTGAGCAAGCACATACCCAGACCCATCCGTCCCCGCATTCTGGCCAGTAAGGCCGCCCGTACATATAAACAGGTATTCACTGGTATAGACAACCTGCTCGTCTGTCTCGTTTTTTCGGCATGTAATCTTGAATCGCGGATGATCCGTCGATACGGTAATATCTAGTACCTTGTTGTTAAGGTATACCGGAACGTTCCGTTCCTCCAGAGCAAGCTCGAAAATATCCAACACGGATGCAGCCTGCAGCGACATCGGATACATTAAGCCCTCTTTCAATCTTGTAAGTGGCAATCCAAGCATATTAAAAAAATCAATGGTTTGACGGATGCCGAATTGCTGCAGTACAGGCAACGGAAATTCAGCCTGACTGCTGTGATACTTGCCCGATAAAGCCACCACTTCGTCGTCGGTATCCGTCATAGTGGAATCGTTCGTAATATTGCAACGACCGTCACCTGTCATTGCGATTTTTTTCCCAATTCGGTCGTTACCCTCTAGAATGGCGGTATCGATACCCAAATCCCGCGCTGTAACGGCGGCCATGAGTCCTGATGCGCCTGCACCGATAATAATCAACTTGTGGTGCAAGAAAGTCTGATAATCGTGCATGGTTGGTCAATGCACCCCTTGTCCAATAGATTTATATATAGGAAATGTGATTTTTCCGAATGAAACTGCGCTATATATAATTATAGCATACGAGTATGCACCTCATAATCCCGATAGAATACTCCTGACATCACATCTCATTACAGTGATACCCTAAATATAGAAAAAACCCACAACCTCGTGCGGTTATGGATTTGCAGGGTGGAGGCGAGGGGAGTCGAACCCCTGTCTCCATCTAAGTGAGTTACCTAAGATATGTCATCTTAATATCTACAAGGGTGTCCAAATTGATTTGAATCCTCATATCTTCATGTTCATTAATAGCAATTAATGTTTTATCTTTGATACTTAATTTTTTTATAGGATTTGTTTCATCAAAAAAGATACCCCAAACCAAATTGTCATTTGCATCTGTGCAAGCAATGAAGCCTTCATTTCCCATTTGCCCATCCCCGCCATAGATTTTACCGCCTTGATAGTCAATATTCGTCCATGCATCAACCATTGTCCAGCATTCGGCATCATATTTTTCAATACTTTCAATAGTTGTATCACACTGGGGAGAACAGTAAATTTTGCGCTCATTGTTGTTAGGATTGTAATATGTCGCGACATCTAAAATGATTATTTTGCCATTTGGAAAAGCAATGCAATTCATTCCAGGCAACTCACGTTGTTCAGCAGACCAATGCCTCATTATTAAATGGCTCATAACTTTATCCTTTCAATTTTTTTTCGTAAAAGTTGTAATATACTTTCTATTTCTAATACCTATGAGAATACTAAATGATGAAGCTACCAAAAAGGCGTAATATGAGAGCACAACGTCGAATAAGAAAAAATAGGTTGGTCGCCTCGTGCCTATTTACTGCAAATGAGACAAACCATAACCTTCGACGAACGGCTTTTTCTTCCTAATTTAACAGGGATAATGCAACTTCCCAGCTAATAGAAACGTAATAGAAGCAACTATTCTGATATCAAGGTGATTAAATGAAAGCTGTAAATAAGTTGCTGTTCCTATGTATGCTACCTCTTTTATTGTCTGCCTGCTCACAAAATGTGGCAGGTAATCAACCTACTAATAATTTGGATCTAAATCCTCCAGTTGAAATTTCAATTGAAGAGGCGGAAGCTAAGATCCCGTTTGAAATCAAACAACCGTCAGTTCCTCTCCAATTTACTCAAAAATCAGCAAGGATTTTAGATACCAATGGTAAATTTGATGCAGTAGAAATTACGTATGCAAATACCGATGAAGGATTGAACCTGATCATTATGATTACAGACTCAAAGGCTGATACGCCTCCGAATGGGAAGTTAGGTCTAAAATTAGCTAACGGTTCGCAAACATGGGACCAAGGAGACGGACATGTAAGCGCTGTCTATTGGAGAAACGAGGGTTTAACTTACTCTCTTATTTCAGGGAAAAATAACAATCTTGAACCGTTATACGATTACCAAACATTAATTGAAATAGCAAATACAATAAAATAATTTTGATAAGCTAAATCGTTGCGATAACGAGATCCGATACTGAGCTCCCCATATATCACACTTCAAAGATAGCTGCAGAGGAGGGTTATCACTTGAAGCACAACGAGACATCCTCATGCAAACACTAGGCAGTATCATGCGCCTACTATTAATAGATAGCAGCCCATCTGCTTGAGATTTAAAGGATATTTAAAATGTATAATTAGTAGCCAAGTATTTTTATGCTTCGGCTAAATTCTCTGGTGTTTTCACAAGTCTTGTTCCAAATTAATTCTGTTCAGCCCAAAAAATAATTCGCTCCTAGTAATTTCTATACTTTATTTAATTATACTTCTCTATCCCTCGCTGCTCTGCCAGCAACAAATTTACCATATCACTATAGCTATTCAAACCGTCTGTCTGATTATTCGCCTTTAAATATAAGTCATTTACAATTCTTGAAATACTTGAAATAACACCCTCATACTTATCCCGGTACTGCTCATTTTGTACTATGTCATGCTGCACCGCCTTGGACAGACTGGACATTATATCAGAAGCCTGATCTGAATCAACTTTCTTTAGCGCAGATATAGAATAATCAAACGCTAGAAAAAAACCACTGTAAAGTATCATTGGATCATCCTGCTGCTTACATGCCAGATAAGCTATAAAATTTGCCTCATCCTCATGCATAAAACCACTCTGATGTGCCAATTCATGTGCCATAGTAGCAGGCGCCAAGAAAACTGGCACATTAACATTGATATTGGATTCAAAAGTAAAAGGGACAAAAATACCATGTATCCCTGCACGCGACATTAGTTTTGACATCACCACTGGTTTTGGTGTTGAATATAAAGAATGCTCCAAAATAGGATATTTCTTTGATAACATTTGCATCGACAACACTGCGTGTTGTGCATAATAATCAAAATCATCTGTTACTTGAGCCAAAAGATCAGTATCCGCTAACTTTTCCCTTGCCAATTCCATTTCAACGGCAAGTGACTTACATAATTTCACCAATTCCTCCTTGCTGTAGTTCTCCTTTTGATATTCGGTATAAGACAAAAAAGAATATCTGTGATAGTTTATTCCACCCAAAACAGTATAACAAAAATATATCACGCTACAGATCGCAACTATTCCTAGAGTACCACGATAAACTACCATCCTACGTGCACCTTTACTCATGATGACCTTGCGCACATAATAAACTATATAAAATAGCAAAAGCAACACAACCAACACTACGAGCCATTCACTAACAGAAAATTTGACCCAAGAAGGTACAAATCCTACTATTTTTGACAACATCGGATATACAGACCTACTGTATTTTTCCGCCCAATCCTGATGGTTCTGCGCGTATTTTGTCAGTATATAAGCCATAACTCCAAGTGAGATCAACGGCAATCTCTTAAGTAAAAGCTTTTTCATAATGTACTCCTCCTATCCAATCATTATAGGATGTACGCAATGTAACATAGTAATATCATTTCTTTATTTCAACATACTTTTCCTCATAAAAATCATGTTTATTAGAAAAAACATATTGATTCATAAAATCTATAGGAAGTACTTCATAAGCCCAGTAGTTACCATTAGGTCTATTACTTGAAATGGCTTGTCGGGCAATTTCAGCAGCCACTGTACCCGTTAACTCTGAACTCGTTTCCATTTGTAAATTCAATCTGCACCTAACATTCTTTCCATTTTTCACTCCTGTAGCATCAATTACAAAAGCTATCCATTCCTCTTTAGGTTTCTCCTCCAAAGAAATGTCTAGTTTTTTCATTGCTTCTTCAACCGAAGATTCAAACTGCATTTGATAAAATTGCATTGCCAAACGAAAAATATAATCATTTGCTGCTATATTGTACCAGTGAAGTTCTTGTACCGAACTAACTTCTAGAATATCAATTATCTCTTGACTTAAATACGGTTTCTTATAGACAGGGACATCGACTTCAGGTACAAATTCTTTCTGCATCATATTTATATTTTCTGTTTTAACACAATTATCACTCCAATAAGAGTCTGTTTTTCCAATTACACTATACCCACTCATTAATATATCTGAGATAGAAGTTTTTGTATAATATTCCGCACCACCAATATAACAATTTACATATTCGGTTTCATCTAGTAAATGATTTGTCACTCGTTTTAATAGCAGACCTGTAATTCCAGGACAAAAACCAGCTCCTATATAATTTACACCGTTAGCTTTAAGCTCTAGCTTTTGCTCCTGACTCAATAATAAAGCATTGGAAGCATCAATATATTTTGCTCCTACTTTCATAGCTGCCTGAGCAAGCAAAGAACCCGCTCACTGAGCGGGTTCTTTAAATGGAGGCGAGGGGAGTCGAACCCCTGTCCGAAGATAACGACAACACAAGCTTCTACGGGTGTAGTCACTGTTTTGATGTCACCCTCAAAGGCTTGCCGCATTTTGCACGCTACTCACGGGTCTAGCATTTCGAGGGACGCCCGATCTCTATAAAAGATACTATGAAAGGCATTTATACTGATTCAGATCATACAGCTTGCAAAGCGGTTCCCGATCATCAATGTATCATTCGATAATCCGTATCCTCAGCCTATTGTATAATCAATCCTCCATACAGGGTAGGTCCTATTACTGATCTCGTTCCCCTTCCTTATCATAGGTAGGTTCACTAGCGAACGAAATAGGGATGCAGGGTTCTTTGAAGCGATGGAACTCTCAAAAAAAACAGAAGCATTGGGGACAGATCCCTTATGCTTGCGGTTTCTTTCATATTAATGACATCTTTAGCTATCTTATATTAATTGTGGCCTTGTCCTTATCTTTTGCCAGTTTTAGAATCAAACTGTCATCCGATTTAGCTACTGTGTCAGGAACTTCCATTACAACAAATCCAGTTTTTGAAGATAGTGGCTTAATACTTTCTTTACTAAGGTCTTGATCTATCATCGTGATCGTGTATTTATACTCATATTTGTCCTTAAATATCGCCTTCATCTCGACTCCGCCAATCATTGACGTAAAGTTGTCTGCTTCCGTTCCTTCATTGGTAACCGTATAATTTAAAATTAGAAATTTATTGCCCTCGTCAGCACTAGAAGAAAAGTATTCATCACTGACTTTTTGATTGAATTCAAAGGAGTCCAGCACAACTTCCCAATTGCCCAAATTGAACTTGTCCCCTACTTTGTAAACAACCTCTTTCGGCTCTTCAGGCTCCTTCGTCGTTTCTGCTGCAACAGCGTCACCTGTTTTCTCATTATTTACGTTCTCTGCAGAGCCTTGATCCTTTACAGAAGTATTAGCATTCTGCGTTCCTGTTGATGTAGACGCAGCACCTCCACCTCCACATGCAGTAACTATTAATAACATTGCCAAAAGTAAAATTCCTAAACTAGTCTTTCTCAAAACCCTCTCCCCTTTTCTACATATTACCATATAATTTTCTACATATTACCACATACTTTTCTACATATTACCACATATTACGAGTTTTTAGTTCCTAAGTTTCATTTTATTCAATATTCTGCCTTTCTCTAGTCCCGAATTTTGTTACTCACTACATTAACGTAATTTTGCTACTTAAAAAGAGTTACTTTGACGCTATCGTATAGGGGAGTATGCCATGCGGTTCTTCCTTCAGTATCATCTTATTGAAGTATTCATTTTCTTTTGTATATCTCACAAGCTTCTTTCCCTCAAAATAAATACGCTATGAGTGTTCTTCTAGAACTTATTCAAATTCTCCAAAGTGAGGATTTATCTCCATACTGATCCCCCTCCCTAAATGTACTTAAAATAATCCCATCAATTTAAATACATGGTAAACCACAAATTCACTTGAAGAAGTAGTTAAATTCATTAAGCAGCATTCCGTAACTTTTAACTAATGAGAATACAAAAAAGCGACCAGTTACGGTCGCTTTTTCTTATGCTGCATATGGAGGCGAACCGTGGCTGTTCAAATCCACAATTCGTCGCAGCGTGTTGCTAAGATGGCTTTAGAAATTACCGAGTCGACTCCTATTACAACCATCCTAGGGACTTGGACTCTTATCTTTTCACGTTCATCAAATACTGTTCTAAATAGATATAGTGTTCAATTGATGAACGTAACTGATATAGCAAAATGCTTTGAAAGTTTCTCGCTTCCGTTTGGATCTCTTTCTCCAACATAGCAATATCAAGCTCAAATCGAATATCATATTTGTCGTAATATGACTCTTCACTCATTTCTCTGTTCCAGACTTTAAACATGCTTTTGATTTTGTTTTTCACATAATGATTTCCGTTATTTGTCCAATCTTCTAAAATGCGTAACATCATTTCCTTGCTTAATAAGTCCATATCCTGTTTTAGGAATTTAGTTGAGTGAAACAACCATAACCGAACATATTCTAAATGAACTCCTTTGTTTAAGCGTCTATACATGAAATAAAGGCCTTGGTCATGTATTTCCATAACATTTTTGCGGATTTCCTCTATTTGGTACTGCATCGATTTGTAATCAAGCAGAATATCTTTCTTATCAAAATAATCAAAACCGATATGGTCCCACCGTATTTTCGCTATATTCCCGTCATAATCTAAACGAAACATCTTCGTTCCCGTCATTTTTTCTAGATACTTATTCGTCAAATCGCGTGTTTGAATATGCCTATAAAGCAGGTCAATATTCTTCCTTTGAGCAATTCGAATTTCGTCTAATTCTTTCAAGATGTTGGAATGTAAAACCATCGTCTTTTGAATATTGTCGGTTGTTTTATTTTCTCTTTGTTTTTTACGTACAGTACTTATAATAAACCCCGTTGGTGTTATTAGTGTAACCAGTGTTGCAACAATGGTTTGGACAGTGGTTAGTTCTTCAAAAAACTTTTTTATTTCAAGCTTAAAAAACTGTGAATGGAGTTCTTTCAAGTCAAATGACAGAGAACGGACAGCGCTGAAATCAATATTGTCTTTATTAAAATAAAGTAATAATATAAGCCAAGTGCAGATATTTTCGAAATCAAAGGAGAACATCCGGGTAGTCAAAGATTTCAAATAAGCTATCCAGCTTAAAGGACCTTCCTCATTGTAATCCTCGAATTTTTTATGATAGTGACCGACACCTAAGCCAACCCTAACGATGTTCAAACGCAATGAATGAAATAGTTTATCAAAGAAATAACTCCAATGAGCAAAATGAGTTATCCATTTCAAAGTTTTCGATGATACTAAAAACCTTCCAACAATCTGATGGAATATCAAATTATTTAAAGCAATGATAGCAATTTCCCAACATAGCTTAACACTAAATAGAATTAATCGTATTGACCAATATAGTAATAATATTTTTATCAACCAGAAATTCGAGATATCCGCCACATACTCAAAGTAAACCAATGCATAATGAAGTAATTCCTCCAATGCTTTTTCACTCCTACATGTACATTCGAACTAGGGTAAAGTGTCTCTATTATATTATTTCATAGTCGAGAACTTCTAGAAGCGTTGTGAAAAAGTCTCTCTCATATTTCGGCCTAAAACCCAGATTGCGCCTAATTTTTTCAATTGTATCGTTTCATAGCTCGTCAAGTAAACCTTCATAACGATCAATAGCGGTCACTGAATTAATGAATCGGAACCCTTGAACTTCTTCCAATAGCATCCTAATAGCTCCTAAGACCATGCTTAGTTAACTCAATTATAACATAACAAAACTCGACCGAATAAACATCCAAATCGAGTCGTTAAAGTAAGAGCGTATCGAACTCTTGGCGATATTGCCTGTTATGGTTTTCACAGATAAGGGTGAAGATAACTGAACCGTGGCTGTGCAAAACCACAAATCGCCGAAGTGTGATGCTGAGACTGCTTGGAGTTGTAGCTTAATCTAATTCTCATCTTCTAATTCAGATTCAATTTCATTTTGAATTTGAACGTAATGGTCAACACGGCTCCAGCATTCCAAGAATAAATCCTCAATATCATCAACATCTAAATTAAAATCGCACCCTTCCGTCTGAAAGCTAAGACTGCCTGTACGCAAATCGTACTCCGTATCAAAAATAAGATCTCCAGAATTATGAAAACCAGAGATCTGAAGTGATAATGCCAAACTAATTTTAGCAGCAGTGGGATCTTCATCCGCGAAAAGGATTGCTGAAACGCTTACCTTGTTATCATTCTCTCGTTCAAAATACACTTCGGTTTCCCATTCATATTCCCATAAAAATTCAATAATCTCATCCAATAGGCTTTCGATCTCTCGCTTTATCCGACTAATCCTTACACAAAAGGCTTCAGTATCAACTTCTTTCAAACCTTCATAATCGTAAAATGGATACTGCCTTCCATCATTTTCAAAAACACGATAAGGTGCGAAAATAAGGTCATCGTCCGGATGAATAATTATCTTGATTGGCATCAGTACATGTTCGATACCTTCAGGTAAATCTCTAGCCTCAAATAATTTTGACATGTTTTCAATTAGTTCAATTGACTTGCGAGATAAAGTTTGTCCGAGTTTAATCCCATGCTTATACCTCTTCCTTGTTACAACTTTCTGCTCTACATCAAAGAGATCAGCAATCACACCATCAGTTATTACTTCGTCTATAAACATTTCTTGCAAATCATCTGGAGGAAGAGTCTCGATGTCCAATACTTCACCGTTTGCCTTCCTCATTACATAGGATCTGAAAACAGGCGTTTCACGCTCCATATAGTATTTGAATCGGTCAAACACTGATTTATCCATCTATAATATTCCTCCTACAATTATTCTAAGTCTGATATACTCCCTTATAAGTTTTCGATCACATTAATACTCTTCCACTCGAACAGCACTACTACTAATAAGGGCTAACTCTAACTTTTCACGTTCCTTGGTTGATAGGGTAATTTTCTTACGATCATTTTGACCTGGATAGCCTAGGATACAATCAAATTGTTGTTTTGCTTGTTCATTCTGAAATATATATATACAATTATATCCAATAAGAAATGGAAAAGAATCCGATAATGCTATTGAAAGCCGATCCCAATAATACGATGCAGGACTAAATCCCCTTGCCGGTTTTACTGCAATTGATGGAATAAGCCAATCTCTACCCACTTTTTTGGCTGTCCGTAATTTTCCACGGCGAATCCACTGGCGAACCGTTATTTCCGTCACATTATTAATTGAAGCAAACTGTTCGACATTAACATAATCACATTTTACACTTAGAAGAGTAAATCCCTCTATGAAAGTCATAGATTCCATGCCGTTCTCATCTATATCAAACTCTTCACAGAAATAAAGTTTAAGGTCTATTCCATCATTTGTCCTCTCATAATCATAAAACCACCAATCATCAGTTAATTGTGGCAAACTACAATTATCAAGTGCAAATTGGAATCTTTCACACAAGTCAATCAATGTGTTTCTGTGGGGCTCTGGATAAGCTTCTTCAGGATCGAGTACATTTAGCTCCATATAATTTTTAAAAGCTAATTGAACTTGTGCTTTATTGAAACAATGCGTCTCCTTGAATAAGGCTAAATGTTCCATCACAATATTATCCTCCTAAATTGTATTGTTTCGATACGATTATTGTATCGAAACAATACAATTTAATCAAGATAACATTTCCTTATATTTCTGGATTTAAGAGTAGCCACTTAGAGATTGCATATAGCTATTAAGCAAAAGAACTCAACACTCACAGTAGCTGGAAAACCGCCGAACTGATAGATTTCAGTAGCTGCACAGATCAACTACCACTACTTCGCACCGTTAAGCAACCATTTGAGCAGCACAACTTATTTAGCTGCTTAAAATAGTAGGGATTTTGAATAGAAGGCATTGGAAAACAACTCAATCACATATTCTCTTCATCAAATAGGAATTTGTCCCCAACGTCACGATCTAATTCCCAGCCCTCTCAGTCGTAGTGCAGCACCATGTTGCGCAGACCCGTTCGATATTTACAAAGTAACGTAAAAACCAAAAGTACCGTCAAAAGCGTTACCAAAACGCAACTGACGGTACTTCTACTTTGTGAAAATATTTAAACTGTTCCGATCGGAGCCAAGGTGAACCCCTGTCCAGCATTAAAAATTGTGGTTTTATATAGACAAGGGTTCGATTTTCCGAACCGTGGCTGTGCAAAACCACAATTCGCCGCAATATGATGTTAAGAATGTTCGGTGAGTCAATCTTTTGAAATCAATCACCAAACCAGCAGCATGAATGAAGTCAAATCCAAGTATACCGTCAATCTCCATGTCATAATTTATTTCCCCAATCTCAACTTCAAAACCTTCCAGTGAAGCTTCGCCCATCCTCACTTTTATTGTGATTAGATAATGGCGTATACCACAATATATAATCACAATAAAACTTCGAACGATTTACTATGCAATATTACCTTGTTAAATTTTGATACTTAATAAAGCAGACACAACGTCATCAATTAAAAATCCATCAGGAAAGTCCTTGATTAATTCAACAATGTTATCATTCATTGAATATTTTTTACTTTTTGCATATTTAATTATGCCTTCCTCATCAGTAGCTACCGCCACAGTAAAAAAGTCTTGCCCTCGTTCTTCAAATTTAATAACTGGTAGACTATTGTTAATAGAAATATTTAGTTGGACTTCACTCTTATTATATACTTGAAATCTTGCGTTACCATGACTGAAAAATAAATCCCCTTTCTGTAACTTTTGTTTTGAATACTCTCTCAACTCTAAAAATGTTCTCAAAATATCATCCCCTGTTGGAATTATTTGATCCTAAGAGCAATTGACAGACAATGTTTATTTCGACAATTTTGTTATATTTCCTTCATTTTCCTATTGAGGGATTACGATATCAAAAAAGGTACCGTCAAAGCGTCACAATGTCGCGACTGACGGTACCGATGTAATGTTAGAGCCAAATTATGTCTAGAACCCCTGTCCGAAGATAACGACAATACAAGCTTCTACGGATGTATTGACAGATTTGACTTTACCCTAGGAACTCCCTGTCACCGATTTCCCTTCAGGTCAGCCTTCTTCAGCTAGCCCCAAGCGGAGACTGTACAGCGTATCCCATTAAAGTTGAATCCTCATCCCGGTACAGGTTATTAAGCTGCGAAAGCGCAGTTTGTTTTGTTGTTTGCCGTTTAACTTTAACGTTGATGAAGTGGACGACTCCCTGCTACCCGATGGCTTTTACACTTTGAACAAATTCTAAAAATGTAGGAGGTATCAGACCTACCTTAATCGCCGGTACACTGAGATTTGTACAAAGAACTAAACCTCTTGGAAGGCTGACCATGGTTTGGTGTTACGTAAGGCGGGGGGTCGAATCCCTGTCCAAAGACAACGACACATAAGCTTCTACTACGGCTGTACTGACAGCTTTGATGTGCCCTAGGAACTCCACTAAATCGCGGCAAAATAAGCTTCATAAATACTTTTGATAAAACCTCCAGATGCAAAGGTGTACAGTCCACACCTACTAGCCTTTGTAATAAGTGATAACCATCCATCAGTTGATTCTATAGAGATGTAAGGAGTTTCATCCGGCAACCAAATGGAAAGCTCTAAATCCCAATTCTTCTCGGGATTGGTTTGCACCCGCAAAGATACTTCCTCTCTTTCATCATCACTTTCCGAAATCAAACAATATCCGTCGGTAACATAGTGTACATAGTTGTCAGTCGCCTTCAAGAAGTACCAAACAACATCCAAAAATTCCCTACACTGAACTAATGGCGGAGGATGTGTATCTTCATGCTCTATCTGATTTCTAATGTCTATTAATTTATTCAGTAAAAATGGACGTATTAGCCCGAAATACTCTAATTGCTGTAATGGCTTTTTCGGTACATCCGATAATGGAATTAAGTTGAACTTGTACGCATTCTGTAGTGTACTTAGCCTACTATTAATTGCTCTCTTTAAAGCAAATATAGCGTCCGCTCTTTGAAAATAGTTGGCTTGTCTGCTTAGTATTCGTTCCGCATGATTCCAAATCTCATAAGGTCTCTTATACAAAGTTGGTTCATTACAATAGGAGCCATCAACTTCGGACCGCCATTGAAATACTTTCGGGGATAACCACATATGTTCATCCTCCACTCTTTCAACTCTCTATAGTATATTCTTAGTTTCTTCTGATATTCCTAATGCCTATTTAGAGTGCTCCTTCTTGATTAAGTTCTATAGTTAAATAAAGTAAAAAAAGCGACCTTAATCGGTCGCTTTTTTCTGTATGTATGGAGGCGAGGGGAGTCGAACCCCTGTCCGAAGATAACGACAACACAAGCTTCTACGGGTGTAGTGACAGATTTGATGTCACCTGAAAGTCATTGCAAGCAATGACTAGCATCGTAAGCGATACTCGAACTCCCTGTCACCGGATTCCCTTCAGGTCAGCCTGATTATCTTCTTCAGCACACCCCAGGCGGAGATGTGACAGCGTATCCCACTAAAGTTGGGCCCTTATCTCGGCACATGGGCGATGCAGAGTAAGAGCACGCTCACAGGTTATTAAGCTGCGAAAGCGTAGTTGTTTTGTTGTTTGCCGTTTAATAGGCTTTAGCGTTGATGAAGTGGACGCGTCCCCACTACCCGCTACTCATGCCCGAACTATCCCCGTCGAATCCAAAAACGCCCCCTTAATGTGAGAAACAGCAACCTTCCTTTGTGGAAGTGAACTGTCTACTCAAAAGGGCTTCCGGATTAGATCAAAGACGATCAGCCATAGCAGATCGATCTATTCCGCATCCTTTCCCTCCAAGAAAGAATGACGAAGCTTTACGCTTGTTTTCAATGATCTTAACGATCTCTTACATCACTTAGTATATCACATTTTGCTGCAAAGTGATATACATTTCACAGGGAGAACAGCTAAAAGCTGCCATCCGCTGTGTGTATTATTACACCATATGTTCATGACTTAATCATGATGCCACATTCATATTGTTCTTACTAATTGCTGCTAAACATGCACTTTGCTTAGTGATGAGCCATCTTCGGCATATATCCGAGAAGTCCGCATTGCTCTACTAACTATGCCATCCTAGCTTATCTCGCGATCTTCTGCTTCTCACGCAGAGCACGCTGGATATCACGTTGAGCGTCCCGCTTCGCGGCTGTATCCCGCTTGTCGTACTGCTTCTTACCTTTACCCAAGCCGAGCAGCAGTTTCGCATATCCATTGCGGACGTACACCTTCAGTGGCACAATGGAATATCCGTCCTGCTTGGACTGGCCCAGCAGCTTGCGGATCTGCTCCTTATGCATAAGAAGCTTCCGCGTCCGGGTTGGATCCGTTGGATTACTCCGGTTGCCCTGTTCAAACGGGCTGATGTGCATGTTATGGATATGGATCTCGCCATTCCGGATCGTAGCAAAAGCATCCCCGATGTTCGCGCGACCATTACGTATAGATTTAATTTCCGTGCCGGTCAGCACCATGCCAGCTTCATACGTATCCTCGATGAAGTAATCATGGGAAGCTTTTTTGTTCTGGGCCAGAACCTTCCCGTCACTTTTCTTACCCATGGTATCACTCCTTATCATCATCATATCACTTACAAAATAAACAAAAGGACTTCCGGCAGACCGCCTAAAAAAGCAATCGTACCAGAAGTCCATTGTACCAACAGAACCCGTCAAAAGCAAGAAAAGACAGGGGTTCCTGACGATTACACGCATAGGATTTCACGGTTCAAAACGACCCTGAACGTCTCCCAACATGCGGTGTTGTATTGCATGACAGCGGTCGACCTTCTACAAACTCTTGCAGTACGACCGATATGATGTTCACAGCCAGATCTCGTATTAAAGCGAGTTCTACACCGCCGCAATCCTCAACTGCTTCTTACTTTTTCTTCTTCCGTACAAAAGCAGCTGTACCGTTTCCTTTGCTCTTCCGTTTGCGTCGACCGCCGCCTCCATTGGCGTCACCAGCACCTGGTCCAGGCGTTGGCCCTTCCCCGATAAAAATACCGCTGCCGGACGTTTTTTTGCGCCGGCTCTTACCGCCATTATCACCGTTAGCGCCCTTACTACCATACCCACCTCTAGCGTTACGGTCAAAACCGGTAGAGCTGGCGCCCTGCGAGCTATAGCCGCCTTTGCCGCTGCCAAAGCCGAAGCTCTGCTGCTGCTCACCTGTAACTCCGCTTGGCTCACCAATACTAATACCGGCGCCGCCCTTCTGCCCGCCGTCACGGCTGCGCTTACCGCGTTTGCCTCCATTGCCACCACTCTCAGTACCCGGAGCGACCGCATCACCGCCACGCTTGCCGCGTCTACCGCTATAGCCACCACTATCGCCGCCTGCAGCCGCTGTATCAGCACCACGTTTGGCACGTCTACCACCTTTGCCACCATTCTCGCTACCACCAGCAGCCGCATCACCACCGCGCTTACCGCCACGGCCCGGTTTAGCTCCGCCACGCGTGCCACCATCACGGCCGCCAAATCCTCGGCCGGCCTGTCCACCGCGTCCGCCTTCTTTGCGCGGCTTCATATCCACCATCTCAAAATCGATGGTGTGCTCATCCATGTTCACGTTCGCCACGCGAACCTTCACTTCATCCCCGATACGGAATATCTTCGAAGTCCGTTCGCCGATGAGCACCATATGCTGGTCATCGAAATGGTAATAGTCGTCCGTCAATCCACCGAGTCGGATCAAACCTTCTACCGTGTTCTCCAGTTCAATAAACATACCGAAGCTCGTTATACTGCTGATCATGCCTTCGAATTCTTCGCCGACCTTATCCAGCATGTACTCGGCTTTCTTCAGTGCTTCCGTATCCCGTTCTGCATCAACTGCTACACGCTCTCGTTCAGACGATTGCTGCGCAACGTCCGGCATCCGTTCCGCCAAATACTCTTGACGCTTCTCGGACAGCATGTTCCCGTTCTCGACCACTTCTCGGATAACCCGGTGAATGACAAGGTCCGGATAACGACGAATCGGCGACGTAAAGTGGGAATAATACTCTGCCGCAAGCCCAAAATGCCCGGTACTCTCCGCATCATACTTCGCCTGCTTCATCGAACGAAGCATCATCGTGCTGAGCACCGTCTGCTCTTTCGTGCCTTGGATCGCCTCAAGCAGATTTTGCAGCGCCCGTGGATGAATCGAGTTGCCCCGCCCCTTCACATGATGCCCAAAATTCGCAGCAAACGCCATAAAGTTCTGCAGCTTCTCCTGATCCGGATCCTCGTGAATCCGGTAAATGAACGGAACCTTCAACCAGTGGAAATGCTCTGCTACGGTTTCGTTGGCCGCCAGCATGAATTCCTCGATAATCTGCTCGGCGATGGAACGCTCTCTTTTGACGATATCTACCGCTTTACCGTTCTCGTCCACGATGACTTTGGATTCCACAAAATCAAAGTCTACCGCGCCGCGTTGCATCCGGCGATTTCTCAGCTTTAACGCAAGCTCGCGCATCAACCTGAAGTCGTCCACCAGATCGCTGTAGCGTTCGATCAGCTCCGGGTCCTCATCGATCAGAATTTTGCGGACATTGTTATACGTCATCCGCTCTTTCGTCTTGATCACACTTGTGAAGACGTCGTGGTTCACAACCTTCATCTGCTCGTTGAACTCCATCTCGCAGGACAGCGTCAGACGGTCCACCTGCGGATTTAAACTGCAAATACCGTTGGACAAGCGGTGCGGCAGCATCGGAATAACCCGGTCTACAAGATACACACTGCAGCCCCGATTATACGCTTCAATATCCAAAGGCGAACCCTCGCGCACATAGTAACCCACATCAGCGATATGTACGCCCAGCTTATAGTTTCCGTTAGGCAGTCGTTCCACATTGACCGCATCATCAAGATCCTTGGCATCCTCACCGTCAATAGTCACGATGTTCAGTCCGCGCAGATCCCGGCGTCCCTGCTGTACAATCTCTTCATCCGTAATCGAGTCGGGCGCGTCATCAGCCTCCGCCAGCACTTCCTCCGGAAAACCTTCCGGCAGCTGATGCTTCCGGATAATTGACAGGATATCTATGCCCGGGTCGTCCTTATGGCCGAGTATCTCCACAACTTCACCCTCGGCAGCTGCCCGACCTTCCGGATAACTTACCAGCTTCACAACAACCTTCACGCCATCCACCGCGCCGTTTATCGCGTGCTTAGGTATAAAAATATCCCGATTAATCCGTTTATCATCCGGCAGCACAAATCCATATGCCTCATGGTTCTGGAACACGCCTACCACCTGGGTAACTGCGCGTGTTACAATGCGCACCACTTCCCCTTCCAGCTTACCGCCGGCCGGGCTCTTCGAACTGACGCGTACAAGCACAATATCGCCGTTCATTGCGCTTTTCAGGTCATTCGCATGAATGTACACATCGGGATGCTCACGATCATCCGGAATAAGAAATGCAAAACCCTTGGAATGAACCTGAAGGCGTCCCCGCTGCAAATCCAACCGCTCCGGCACAGCGTAGCGCTGATTACTGGTTAGAAGGATTTTCCCGGACTGCTCCAGCTCATTCAACAGCTTCAGAAACTCGCGGAATTCATGTGCGTCACTTATTCCAAAATGCTTCTCCAATTCCTGATACGTCATCGGTTTATAGTCGGTTTCCCGCAAAAATTCCAATATTATTTCTTCTGTTATCATCATTATCACCTCGAGGGAACGTGCGCTCCTGTTCGTCTTGTACCGCAAATGTATCCATTGTTTACCTTCATAATACTCATACCCTAGTATACACGAATTTAATCCCGGGTATCCTTATCACCATGTCGCAGCACAGAGGCAACGATAAGTCGAAGCCAAAAAATGTATGTAGACAAATATAAAAAACCTCCGCTCTTCCATAACTGAAAAAGCGAAGGTTATGCTGTGTACTATTTCAAAATAGCGACAACGATTGCTAGAATAAAGAATGCCGCTGCGACGCCTACGGTCACGCGCTGCAGTACGAGTTCCATACCGCGGGCTTTAGTCTTACCGAAAAGATGTTCCGCACCGCCGGAGATGGCACCGGAAAGACCTGCGCTTTTCCCTTTCTGCAGAAGAACAATTGCAATCAACGCGATCGAGAAAATAACAAGCAGCACCTCAAAAAACATTACCAATACTTCCACCTCCTAAACGTGTAAACATCCGAATTTATTACAATTAATATACTCAAAGATTCACATAGAAAAACAGCATTCTTATTGTAGCATAGGTGCACAGAGATTGACAAGGTAGACATGGCGATCCTAAGAAGTAACCGACATATATTTTTTGTCTTCCAAACAAAGCATCAAAGGCCTGCCTCTCTTCAAGATGAAGAATGGCAGACCACTGATATTCCCTGTATCACTTCACACGAAACGATCCGGTGCTGATTGCCACTAGTTCCCCATTACAGTCCGTGATCCGGGATTCCGTTGTAACAGACCGCCGCGTGCTGTGGACGATGTTCGCCTTCACCGTCATCCGCCCTTCCCTCGCAGGTTTCAAAAAATGAACATTCAAATTGCTGGTCACGGTAGATTCACCGGGGCGATCCAGCATAACCGTAATCCCCATCGCATTATCCATTAGGGAAGAGAGAACGCCACCGTGGACGATCCCCATCATATTCATATGATGCGGCTGTGCATCCAGTGTAACGACTACCCCTTCCCTACTAGCAGACTCCATTTTACAACCGAGGTATCCCCAAAATGTTGGTTCGGCAGCCTTAGTCATAGCCTGAATATATGCCTCACGTTCCTCTTCGCTCGGTTGAGGTTTCATGTTCGGTTCGGTATTGGCATGTTTCATAAAAGAAAGCACCTCCTCTCTTCATCATCTGCGCTCTTGCGTTCCACTGGGACACTGGATCAATGATCATCCACCTCCCTTATCAAGCACGAGTCACAGCATCTTGCCAAGCGAGCGGCTTGGTCCCACAGCACAAGCCACCCCGCAGGATAAGCCCGGATAATGCACATCCTCGGCACGTTGTAGTAGTAACACGCCTATTCCTCTAAGATTACCCTGTCGGTCTGCCTTCGTCTTCCTCTTCCAGCAGCTTGCGGCGCAGTACTTTACCAATCATTGTCTTGGGCAGCGAATCACGGAACACGTATTGCCTAGGCACCTTATAAGCGGCAAGCTGACTGCGGCAAAATTTCTCCAGATCCGCCGGATCCGGCTTTGCTCCGTCTTTCAATACAATATAAGCTTTAACGGTCTCACCGCGGTATTCGTCCCGTGTTCCAACTACGACGGCCTCTTTGACAGACGGATGCTCATACAGCACTTCTTCAATTTCACGCGGATATATATTGTAACCGCTTGCGATAATCATATCCTTCTTCCGGTCAATAATTTTGAAATACCCTTCCTCATCCATTGTTGCCATATCGCCTGTAAACAACCAGCCGTTCCGAAGTGTATCAAACGTTTCCTCCGGCCGGTTCCAATACCCCTTCATCACCTGTGGCCCTTTCACGATCAACTCGCCAGGCTCTCCAAGCGGTACCTCTTCGCCGGTATCCGGGTTCACGACCATGGCCTCCGTATCCGGCATCGGCAACCCGATGCTACCAAGCTTGCGTCTTTCCCAGATCGGATTCACATGCGTAACAGGTGATGACTCGGTAAGTCCGTAACCTTCAATTAAACGGCCCTTTGTCATTTCTTCAAATTTATCCTGCACTTCTGCCGGTAACCCAGCCGAACCGCTAACACATGCATTTAGAGAAGACAGGTCGTACTCAAGAATGCGCGGATGATTAATGAGTGCAATGTACATGGTAGGGGCACCTGGGAAAAGCGTCGGTTTCCTTTTCCGGATCAAATCCAAAATCATCGTCACCTCAAATTTTGGCACCAGCAGCAGCTCACTCCCCCGGTAAATCGCCTGGTTCAGCAGCACGGTCAGACCGAACACATGGAAGCAGGGCAGTGCCGCCAGATAGCGTTCTTTGCCCTCTTCCACTCTGTAGCACCAATTCGCGCTTTGCAATGTGTTAGCAATGAGATTGTAATGCGTGAGCATAACCCCTTTGGGTACACCTGTCGTCCCTCCCGTGTACTGAAGCAGCGCCAGATCCTTCTCTGCGTCAATCTTTTCGCATAACGGAAAGTCCGGCGACTCAGCGATAAGCTTTTTAAAAGGATGCACCGTCTCACCGTACGTAACAACCGGTAAAGGACCGGCTTTTTTGGCCTTGATCGGATACAGCATATTTTTCGGAAAAGGAAGATAGTCCGGTATAGAAGTCACAATCATATGTTTCAATTCCGTCTCTGCAATGACCTTCTCCACCCTGGACACAAACATATCCATCGTAATCATCACTTTTGCGCCTGAATCCTTCATTTGATGCGCGATCTCCCGCTCCATATAGAGAGGGTTCGTCATCACCACAATCGCGCCGGCGAGTAGCGCCCCGTAATAGGAGATAACGACCTGGGGACAATTGGGCAGCATAATCGCCACCCGGTCCCCCTTTGCCACTCCCTTGCCCCGAAGTGCGTGTGCCATGCGATATGAAGACTCCAGTAATGTTTTATAACTGATACTTTTACCCATAAAATACAACGCCGGCCGATCCGGAAATTTCTGTGCAGACGTTACGAGAAATAACGCCAAGTTCTGTTTCGGATAATCAAACGTGGGGGCTACTTCAGCCGGGTAAAAAGGCAGCCAAGGCTTTGCATGCATACAAAACCATCCCTTTCCTGAGGAATGCTGTAAAGCTTCCTTCACTCCTACTCCAAGTAGAAACGACTCCGTCGTCCTTATCCAAGGGACGATCGCGTTTTAGCGAGAATTATAAGCCAGCTATAATTGCAATTTTTTCTTTCGGCCAATTTACACCGTGTACCGTTCGTTCTTTACCACACGTGCCGCGATGCTCCGTTTGAGAGACACCGTATCCACTGGGTTCGTACGCGTTAGCTTCTTCAACACCGACATCTGCATACGCAGCATATCACCAGACTCGACTGAAGCGAGTGTTTCCTTGGCAAGTGCTTCTATGCGCTGGAACGCCTCGTACGCAAACACTTGTGTCATTTCAATCATATTGGCTGTTTTCTCTTCCGAAGTGCGGGCAATCTGTTTACGCGTACGCAGTAGTGCACTTTCAAGAGCATAGATGTCAATCATCATGTCGGCCAGATTCGCAAGCGCCTCTTGTTCCTTTTCCAGCTTCGTTCCAAACTTCTGGACGGCAAGACCGCCGGCGAGAAGGAAAATCTTTTTGCTCATATCAAGGTAGTGCGCTTCCTGTTCCAGCGTTCCTTCAAACGTCTGTCCCGGTACAAGCTGCAGCAGTTCTCCCTGAAGGCTTTGGGCTTTTTGCAGAAGAGCGATTTGACCCTTCATTGCTTTCTTAACAAGCGTACCAGGGATGAGCAGACGATTGATTTCATTCGTTCCTTCAAAAATACGGTTAATACGGGAGTCGCGGTAAATCCGCTCAATCTTATACTCTTGTATATACCCATAACCGCCATGGATTTGAACCCCTTCGTCGGCGATAAAATCGAGTCCTTCGGAGGCATATACCTTGTTGATCGAACACTCAATCGCATACTCGGATACAGCCGCTGCCGCCTGGGCACCCGCATCATTGCTGCTGTAATCGATGTCCTGCATCGCTTCATCCAACAGTCCTGCTGTGCGGTATACCATACTCTCCATCACAAAAGAGGTAATGTTCATTTCGGCGAGCTTTTTGCGCATGAGCGGGAAATTGGAAATCGGCGTCTCGAATTGCTTGCGCGTATTTGCGTACTTGGCACTCAATTCAATGGACTCTTTCGCCGCTCCCAACGTTCCGGCCGCCAGCTTGTAACGTCCGATATTCAATATATTGAACGCGATCCGATGACCTTTGCCGATCTCACCCAGCAGGTTCTCCTTTGGCACTTTCACATCCTCGAAGAAGAGCGGACGGGTCGAGGAACCCTTGATACCCATCTTCTTCTCTTCCGGTCCGAGCGTGAAGCCTTCCATTTCCTTTTCTACAATGAACGCGGTAAAATGCTCTCCGTCGATTTTGGCATATACAATAAAGATATCCGCAAACCCGGCGTTCGTGATATACAATTTCGATCCGTTCAAAATATAATACTCACCGTCGTCAGTCAGACGCGCCGTCGTCTTCGCGCTCATAGCATCCGAACCGGAGGTCGGTTCTGTCAGGCAGTAAGCTGCGATTTTGACGCCGGTTGCAAGGTCCGGCAAATACTTCTGCTTCTGCTCTGTCGTGCCGAAGAGCACGATCGGCAGCGTGCCGATGCCGACATGGGCGCCGAAGGACAGAGCGAATGAGGAGCCTTTGGCTAGAGACTCGTTAATGATCGTAGAACTCACCTTGTCGAGTCCAACGCCGCCAAACTCTTCGGGAACGTCCGCGCCGAGCAGTCCAAGCTCTCCGGCTTTGCGAAGCAGCTCAACCGTTAGCTCGTAGTCTAGCTTCTCAATATGTTCGTCCTGCGGCACCACTTCACCTTCGATAAAACCACGAACGGTTTCACCAATCATGCGATGCTCTTCAGTAAAATCCTCCGGTGTAAGGATCCGGTCCAGATCCGGGTTATCAATGACAAATCCGCCGCCTACGATTTTCGGTTGTTTTGTTTGGTTCTCGCTCATGCTTTATTTCCCCTTTCACCATTTTGGATTAAGACTGTTTACGCGCTGTGAACTTCGAACACACCAGCTGCTCCCATTCCTCCGCCGATGCACATGCTCACGACACCGTATCCGCCGCCGCGGCGAGTCAGCTCAGATACAAGGCTTGTCGTCAGTTTGGCGCCGGTGCAACCGAGCGGATGGCCAAGAGCGATAGCCCCTCCATTGACGTTGACCTTGCTCTCATCGATTCCAAGTGCGCGAATGATGTGCAAGCACTGGGAAGAGAAAGCTTCATTGATCTCGAACAGGTCCACCTGATCGAGATTAATGCCTGCCATTTTGAGCGCCTTCGGAATGGCCTCAACCGGACCGACCCCCATAATTTCGGGTTCTACTCCAGCCAGGGCAAAAGAACGAAATGTTGCCAGCGGCTTTAAGCCAAGCTCCTCCGCTTTTTCGCGGCTCATCACCGCTACCGCTGCAGCCCCGTCACTCGTCTGGGATGCGTTGCCCGCTGTAACGGTTCCCCCAAGCGCGAAGGCTGGCTTCAACCGGGCAAGACCATCCGGAGAAGTGTCCGGTCGAACCCCCTCATCCGTATCGAACATAAACTCTTTACTCCGGATTTTGCCCTCTTCGTCCGCCGTCGTCAGCTTCACGCTCACAGGTACGATCTCATCCCGGAACTTCCCCTCCCGGATGGCTGCTTCCGCCTTACGGTGACTGCTGACGGCAAAAGCATCCTGATCCTCACGGTTGATGCCGAATCGGCGCGCTACCGCCTCTGCGGTGTGACCCATGCCCATATAAACCTCTGGCATATCTTCTACGAGCCCCGGATGCGGAGCCGGTTTAAAACCAGTCATCGGCACATGGCTCATGCTTTCCACACCGCCCGCCACAATCACCTCGGCATGGCCGAGCATAATGCGTTCAGCAGCAAAAGCAATTGCCTGAAGTCCGGAGGAGCAGAAACGGTTGACCGTCAGTGCCGGAACGGTCACCGGATAGCCCGCATACAGCGAAATAATCCGGGCGACGTTCAGCCCCTGCTCTCCCTCCGGCATGGCACAGCCTAGAATGACATCCTCCACGTCCTCTTTTTTCAGTCCCGGTGCACGTTCAATAACAGCTTCCAGTACGGCCTTTCCCAAATCCTCAACCCGAGTCTGGGCAAGGCTTCCTTTCTTCGCCCTGCCGACTGCTGTACGCGCAAGGGATACGATGACTGCTTCTCTCATACCATTCACCTCATTCACCTTATAATGGTTTATTAGTTGCGAAGCGGCTTACCTTTAGCGAGCATGTGCTGCATGCGCTGCTGTGTCTTCACTTCTCCGAGCAGACTCAAGAATGCTTCCCGCTCCAGATCGAGGAGATGCTGCTCGGTTACTACTGTTCCGGCCGGCACATCGCCGCCGCTCAAAATATGCGCCAGCTTCTTCGCGATCAGATGATCATGCTCGCTAATATATCCGCTCTGCTTCAGTCCGAGCGCACCCATCTGCAAGACTGCATGGCCATCGCGGCCAACGACACGGGCACGACCCGGCTGCGGCGGCACATAACCGGCCCGATCCATGGCGAGAACGGCATGCTTCGCTTCATAAATGCGGTGATCTGGGTTCATGACCACCGTATCGGTCGGCCTTCCATAACCCATGCGGATCGCATCATGTCCACTCGTAGACGTCTTCGCCATCGCAATCGTCTCGAAAATTTTGTTTATCGCGGGCTGGAGGTCAGACTCGGGATCCGGATGACTGTCACTTATGCGCAGCGCCATCTCCTTACAGCCGCCGCCGGCTGGAATCAATCCGACGCCGGTCTCAACGAGTCCAAAATACGTTTCGGACGAGAACACAACGCGGTCCGCTGGCAGGCACGCTTCCACTCCGCCACCCAGTGTCATCCGGTGCGGAGCAGCTGCTACGGGCTTTTCCAGACCTTTCAACTTCATCATGCTGCCCTGGAACAGACGGATGATGTCATCAACCTCATCCCAATCACCGCTCTGGGCTTCCATCAGCATGAGCATCAGATTCGCCCCGACGCAGAAATGCCGTCCTTCATTAGCGATAACCAGTCCACGGTAATTGGCTCGAACCTCATCCACACTCTGCTGGATCATGACGAGAATATCAGCCCCGATGGCGTTGTTAGGCGAGGTGAACTCGAGGCAGGCTACGCCGTCACCGATATCGATCAGATTCGCACCGGTATTGGAGCGGATAATCCGGTTCTGCGACTTCAGCGCCTGCAGTGAGGTCATCTCCGGCTTCTCCTCGATTCCCTTGTACTCCCCTTTGAAGTAGTGGAACAACCCTCCGTCCTTTTGTTGATAGAACGATTCATTACCAGCAGCAATCCAGTCCTTCACCCAGGAAGGCACCGTAAGCCCTTCCGCTTCCATACGCTGTACCGACTTGGACAAGCCGATCAAATCCCAAGTCTCAAACGGCCCAAGCTCCCAGTTAAATCCCCATTTCATCGCATTGTCGATATCCTCGATCGAATCTGCGATCTCACCAAGCTTCTCAGCTGAATACACCAGCACTTGCTTCATTACATTCCAGGCCAGCTCCGAATAGCGGTCCGGCGTACCGAGAAATGCCTTGATTTTCTTTCTGGAACCCTTGGTAGCCTTGGCTGCTTCTAGAGATGCGGAGCTAATCTTCGCGCCCGGGTTGTACTCCATCGTGGAAAGGTTTAGTGAAAGGATCTTGCTGCCCTGCTCACCCTTCACTTTTTTGTAAAAGCCCTGACCGCCCTTCTCACCTGTCCAACCGCGGGTCACAAGCTCATTCATGACCTCAGGCACAGTGAATACATCCTTCTCCGCGCTGTCCGGCACGCTGTCATACACATTCCGCGCCACATGCACGAAGGTGTCGATGCCTACCAGATCTAGTGTGCGGAAGGTTGCACTCTTCGGACGTCCAAGCACCGGACCGGTCGCTGCATCTACTTCCTCTACCGTATATCCGTTCTCGATCATCTCCTTCAAAGTAACCAGCAAGCCGTAAGTGCCGATCCGGTTGGAGATAAAGTTCGGTGTATCTTTCGCCAGTACCACACCCTTGCCAAGACGCTTCTCACAGAACTCAGCCATAAACGCCGTAATCTCGGGATCCGTATCAAAACCCGGGATAATCTCCAGCAGTTTCATATGACGAGGCGGGTTGAAAAAATGCGTACCGAGAAAATGACGACGGAATTCCTCACTGCAATCCTCAGCCATTTCGTTCACGGAAATGCCGGAGGTGTTGGTGCTGACAATCGCGCCTTCCTTACGTACACCTTCAATAAGAGATAAAATACTCTTCTTGATCTCCAGCCGTTCGGTCACCACCTCAATGATCCAGTCGACCCCTTTCAGCAGGTTCAAATGATCCTCCGTATTGCCTGGTGTAATCCGCTTGGCAAAATCCGGCGAGTACAGCGGCGCTGTACTCGCCTTCGGCAGTCCCGCCACCGCTTTAGCCGCCAATCGGTTTCGAACCTTCGGATGTTCCAGCGTCAGCCCGGCTTTTTCCTCTTCAGGGGTTAAAGATTTCGGGACCATATCGAGCAACAGACACGGAATTCCTGCATTCACAAGATGGGCAGCGATGCCTGACCCCATGACACCAGAACCGATAACGGCTGCTTTTGATATAGTTCTGCTCGTGGCACCGGAACCACCTATGACTTCTTTGGTGATGATATTACTCATTGCATAACGACCTCCCGTTCATGGATTTTAGATGGACCGAATACGGATAACTCCAATATTTCCGCGATATCGCGTGTTTTCACGCTTTCTTCCACTTCTTTTTCCTTCGTTCCGTCTTCCAACATGGTGAGACAGTACGGACAGGCTGAACTGATCATCGTTGGAGACACGGCCAGCGCCTGTTCGGTACGAGCCAGGTTAACCCGCTTACCTTCGTCCTCCTCCATCCACATTCGGCCGCCTCCGGCGCCGCAGCACATCCCGTTCTCACGAGTACGCTCCATCTCCGTCAGCTTGACACCCGGTATGGCCCGCAGCACGTCACGCGGCTGCTCATAGACGTCGTTATAACGTCCGAGATAACAGGAGTCGTGATACGTAATCGTTTCCGGCACCTCGTACGTCGGCGAAAGCCGGCCTTCTTTCACGAGCCTATCCAGCAGCTCGGTATGGTGCAGCACTTCGGCCTCCAGCCCGAACTCCGGATATTCATTTTTCAATGTGTTGAAGGTGTGCGGACATGCCGTGACGATTTTGTTGACGTTGTATTTCTGGAACGTCTCGATATTCTCATTGCACAGCTGCTGGAACAGAAACTCATTGCCCATGCGTCGCGGGGTATCACCCGAGTTCTTCTCCTCGTTACCGAGAATAGCGAAATTCACGCCGGCTTCATTCATCAGGCGCACGAAGGCGCGGGTGATTTTGCGGCTGCGGTTGTCATAGGAGCCCATGGAACCGACAAAGAACAAATATTCGAACCCTGGGTTCTCCTTCGCCGTCGGAATTTTTAGGCCAAGGCTGCCGTCCGGATCGACTTCCGTCACCCATTTATTGCGGTCGCTGCGGCTGATACCCCACGGATTTCCTTGGCGCTCGATGTTCATCATCGCCCGCTGGCCTTCCTGCGGCACGCTGCCCTGCATAAGCACCAGATGACGGCGCAGGTCGATGATTTTGTCCACATGCTCGTTCGCAACCGGACACTGATCCTCACAATTGCGACATGTCGTGCAGGCCCAGATTTCCTCTTCCGTCATAACCCCGCCGAGCAGTTCTACATCCTGAGCGTTAACACCCTCCACCTGATGCCACGCCCGCTTCTGGGCCGCCATCGTCGGCCCGATGTCCGTAATCCCTTCACCTCTCCACTCTGCAAGAATCTCTTCCCCAACTTCCATCCGATGAATGCCCGGTGAACCGAACACCGCCGCCGGTATCCATGGTGACTTGGAGGTGAGGGCGGCTCCCTTTTCCGTCAGGTGATCCCTCAGCTTCACAATCATATGCATTGGTGAGAGCAGCTTGCCGGTATTGGAGGCAGGACATACATTCGTGCAGCGGCCGCACTCCACACAAGCGTAGAAATCAAGCATTTGCTTCTGGGTGAAATCCTCGATTTTGCCGACGCCGAATTCCTCGGCTTCCTCATCTTCCAGATCCAACTTGCTTAAACGTCCTACCGGTTCTGTTCTGCGCACTAATATGTTGATCGGCGCCGTAATGAGATGGAAGTGCTTCGACTGCGGCACATAGAGCAGGAACGAGAGCAAAATAATGAGATGTATCCACCAGAACGCGAAGTAGGCAACCGTTGCACCGATATGCGGCACCCAGGTGAACAGTGAGGAGATTGCCGACGAGATCGGTGCGAAACCAGACGCCGGCAGCTCTTCCTTCACTCTTTCGAAAGCCATCGTCAATAGTACAGAAGCCATCAGCGAAGTAATGAAAAAAACGACAATGCTCGGCTTCCAGCCCCGTTTCAGCCGCTTCAGCTTTTCGCCGTACCGCCGGTAGGCAGCATAACCAATCGCGAAAAGAATGAGTGCTACCGTAATCTCCTGCATCAGAATGAACGCGTCATGTCCAGGAATCGGCAGGTTGTACCCCGTCAGCCCTTTCCAGATGATGTCGATTGCACCGAACTGTAAAACTATGAACCCGTAAAAAACGATAAAATGCATAATCCCGCTCTTGCGATCTTTAAACAGCTTGCTCTGACCAAACACCTGAATGAAAAATTGACCCAGGCGCTCCTTCATATCTTTTTTGAGATTGGCTGGCTGTCCCAGACGGATGTACAAATACCGGCGATATACGACAGAGGCGAACATATAAACCGCCCAACCTGTTATACCGACAAAGAGCAGCGCGTTGATTATTTGCCAGATCATCCTCATCAGCCCCTTGTGTTTAAAATCCTCTAATTGCTGTCCTCTGCTTCATAAAGCCTCATCACTGCCTCGTGGAATGCAACTTGAAATGTCAACAGAACTTGTGACAAAAGCGGGACAAGATATGAAGCGCTTTCATATATAGGACGAAAAATAACGGTCATTCGGCCGACCGAATCAGGGTCCCTCCTCTCTTCTATTTAGGGTGCTACGGTCAGGCTGTGAACATTTTCATCGATCCTGTAAACACAGCATTGACAATGTTTCTGACGTATTTTATGATGGGAACAAGAAATGAATGAGTATTCATTCATAAAATTTAACTGTATTCTAACATCGGGGTGAGCAGATGACAAGTAAAAAAAATGAGAAGTACCAACTTATACTCCAGGGTGCCCTGAAAGTGTTTGCCGAGAATGGCTACCACCGCTCCCAAGTGTCAAAGATCGCTAAAGCAGCCGGCGTAGCCGACGGAACGATCTATTTGTATTTTAAAAGAAAGGAGGATATTCTGATCCGCCTGTTCCAGGAAAAACTCGGCGAGCTCGTCGGTAAATTTCATGACAGCGTAGAAGGAATCACCGACCCGATCGAAGCGCTTCGCACGGTGTGCCACATCCACTTTACCGAGCTGGAGAGCAATCCGGAGCTGGCTTATGTCACACAGATTGAACTGCGGCAGAGCGATCTGGAGTTACGCAAGGAAATTGGCAGCGCACTGAAGCCATATATTGTGCTGATCGAGAATATTCTGAAGCAAGGTGTAGAAGAGAACCGGTTCTGTTCGGACCTAAACATTAAGCTTGTGCGAAACCTCATCTTCGGATCGATGGATGAAGCGGTAACCTCATGGCTGATCTCGGGACGCAAATACTCGTTAAGCGGTCAGGTCGAAGATACGCTAAGCTTTTTTCTGCATGGGATTTCCAGTAAAGAGTAAGTAAATACAAAATTAGCGAAGTGGACAGAATCGTACGACCATGATTTTCATATTGAAGGGAGAGCTGGACCGATGAAGATTGTAGTGTTGTTGAAGCAGACATTTGATACCGAGGAAAAAATCACGATTGATAACGGCGCGATTGCCGAGGATGGCGCGAAATTCGTCATAAACCCTTACGACGAGTATGCTGTTGAGGAAGCCGTAAAGCTGCGCGATGAGCACGGCGGAAGTGTTACCCTCCTCTCCGTCGGCCCGGATCGGACAGCGGAAGCCCTCCGGACGGCACTCGCGATGGGTGCGGACGATGCGGTACTCATCTCCGATGAACGGATACCGGATGATGAATACGCCGTATCCAAAGTACTGCACGCCTATTTGTCCAACGAAAGTGCCGATCTGATTCTTGGCGGCAACTTCTCGGTCGATCGCGGCTCCAGTCAGGTGGCTGTTCGCTTAGCCGGAATGCTCGGCATTCCGCATACGGGGTCGATCACGAAACTGACCATCAGCGGTGGCAAGGCTGAAGTCCACCGGGACGCCGAGGGCGACCTTGAAGTGCTTGAACTCCCGCTTCCGGCGCTGTTCACAGCTCAGCAAGGCTTGAATGAACCGCGCTACCCTTCGCTTCCGGGCATTATGAAGGCGAAGAAGAAGCCTTTTAAAACACTAACTTTGGATGACATCGGCATTTCGATAGACGATGTACTACCGGCAACAAAGCAATCGGATCTGTCCCTTCCGCCTGAGCGGAGCGCAGGCCGTATTTTGAAAGGTGAGCTGGCTGAGGTGGCGCATGAACTGGTATCCCTGCTTCGTACACAGTCCAAGGTCATTTAATCGGGACATTGTACACATCATTCTTTGTATCCGGTTACATGTCCTATTAGAAAAACGTCTATCGACGTACTTACTCTGAGTGTATGGCTGAGGGGCCGTCCGTCATACCATCCTCTTAGGAGGATAGCACATGACGAATCATTGACCTTACAAAGCAGGATATTTAATTCATGATGAACTCATTCCTATATTGATCTGGGAGGTAATGTTATGAGCAAAACCATTTTGGTTTACGCCGAAAGCCGTGACGGAAAGCTGCGCCAAGTTGCACTGGAAACGCTGGGTGCCGCCCGTATTCTTTCCGGAGACGGTGACAGCATCCGCATCCTGATAGCAGGATCGAATATTACTGAAGCTACCACCGCCTTAACCCCGTATGGTGCCGATACGATATATACCATCGAACAAGATGATATGGAAAACTATACTCCTGATGCTTATATGGCAGCGATTCAAGCAGCCATTGAAGAAGCACAGCCGGATATAATGCTGTTCGGTCACACAGCCATCGGCCGTGATCTGGCTCCGCTGACTGCAGCATCGATGAATGCTGGACAGATTTCTGACGTTACTGCGATTGAAGTGGAAGATGGGGAAGCTTCTTTTACCCGTCCTCTCTATGCCGGCAAAGCGTTCGAAAAACGTGTTTTTCAATCCGGCCCATGGGTCGTGACCATCCGCCCGAATAATATTCCGGCAGCAGAACCGTCTCCGGACGGCGGAAGCTCGAACATCGTCGACATCGCCTATCCAGCTCCGTCCCTACGCACCATAGTGAAAGATGTAGTCCGCAAAACGACAGGCAAAATCGATCTCGCCGAAGCTAAAATCGTCATATCCGGCGGTCGTGGCGTCAAAAGCGCCGATGGTTTCAAGCCGCTCGAAGAGCTCGCTGATCTGCTCGGCGGCGCAGTCGGTGCCTCCCGCGGCGCATGTGACGCAGGCTACTGCGATTACGCGCTGCAGATCGGGCAGACTGGCAAAGTCGTTACGCCCGAGATCTACATCGCCTGCGGTATCAGCGGTGCGATCCAGCATCTTGCCGGCATGAGCCAATCACGCGTCATTATCGCGATTAACAAAGATCCGGAGGCGCCAATCTTCAAGGTCGCCGACTATGGCATCGTTGGTGATCTGTTCGACATCGTACCGCTATTGACAGAGGAATTCCGTAAGGTGTTGGTGTAGAGGAAGGAGCTTCAATATAAGCGCAGCCCTACCGTTCGGTGCTGCATAAACAGCTGTACGGAAGCAAACGCTGTGCGAATTGCTACAGATATAAGAGACGCATGCTCAAGCATGCGTTTTTTCTGTTAAGGGCTTCCTTATCAAGCTGCATTTTCATCTATATTTCCTTGAATAGATGAACTCTGTTATCGGAAGTATAATAAATGTAAGACCAACTACAATAAGTAACGGATAATTCTCAATTTCGTTCAGATTAGATACACCTTCAGAAATGAATAACACTAAGCCCGACAGTATCATTAACACAAAGTAACCTATCTTTGCACTCTGAGTTTTAATATGTCTGTCCAATTCATCTTTTTCATTAATCCCTTCATGGTCTCCCCAATTAAGTGAATTAAAAAAGTATGATAAAGCAAGAAAACTGAAAAATATAGAGCCACCGTCTATTGTTCCGAATCGTATCCACTTGTATAGAGCTATTCCCACAAGAGCACAAAAAATAACTAAGCTCAAGACAACAAGAATTTTTTTTGATTTATCCATTTATTTCCCTCCACGCTCTGATGATGATATAAATAATTCCTCCATAGTAATTCCTAAATGTTTCGCTATATCAAAGGCAAGTTGTAAACTGGGGTCATACTTATTGTTCTCAATTGCGTTAATCGTCTGCCTACTTACATTACATAACTCTGCTAATTTCCCTTGAGAAAAACTGTTTTTTTCTCTATATTCTTTAATCCGATTTTCCATTCAAAATATCACCCCCATTTAGGTGTAAAAAACTTTTTACACCTAAATCATAAAATAAGACAGAAGAAGTGTCAAACATATTTTACACCTCTTCTGTCTTTTCGATGTTATATAACTTTGCTCTTGTTAAGTTAACTTGCTTCCGCTTTGATCCCATCTTCCCTCTCTAACCCTCATGTTTCTACTGGTTTTTACGGATACACAGCATAGAATTCGCATTTCTTAGAAACTCATACGGTACAATACGTTCCTCAATCAGTAATCCCTCTGCCTGGAGGTCAGCCACCAGTTGATCCAGGTGCTCATATCGAGACCCCGTCAGATCTACTAGTGGAAATATCCGAACCTCACCCGAGGTGACACGCAGCAATTCATGAATCGTCTTCTTATGAAAATCATAGTCCAGCCGGTCGCCATACATAAACAGAAAATGCGCCGACAGCACCAGATCAAACTGTTTATCTTTAAACGGAAGCTCCGGTAGTACAGCAGCGAAATACCGCTCGGGCTGCTCCTTCATATCTGCCACACAGTCCTGAAGTGCCTGATGGCGATACTGGCTTAAACCTTGGACATTTTTATAAAAGTCCCATAAGTATAGATCCTTTGCTCTTTCCATCGTTTCCATCGCATGCCCGATATCCTGCAGTCCCTTACGCTCCAGATCATCGATTTGGTGATCATACGCAATATCACACGCGGTAATATGCAGTCCCTGCTGACTGCCCACAGCTGTAAAAGAACAGGCCCCTGCCGGACAATCAAGAATGTTTCGGCCTTTCAGCTCATCCAGTTCAAGATCAAACATCCGCATGTACTCTTCAAACGTACGGCCGATGAACACCACCCGCTCCAGCTCCAGCTTGGTTGTCTTCACAGGTTCTTGTACCGCTTCATGCTCACTTTCATTCATTTTTGCTGCAAAATACTGCTCTTCCTCATTACTAGCCACTCTACTCTTCTCAACTCTACTCATCTCAAGCTCACCTCAACTATTAATTTGTCACGAAAGCACAAATGTTTTGCGCTTCCCCAAGCTCATGTTACCATATGATGGAATTTATGAAAATATATTATCATGCTGTAGAGCCGACTCAAAAAAGCTGCCTAGAAATTAGGCAGCTTTGCTCAGTAATGCAACTGTGTAATCGTAGTTCTTGCTGAGTTTTCTCATCTCTTTACCACCGTAAATAGGAAAGCGTAAAAACGCCCATGCCATTCGTGTTATGGCATATGCGGCATACTAACGCTTTTTCAAAACCTCCGCTAATCCCGACACATCAAGCCCGTCCACCGCAAATGCGGTCCGGACCAGCTCCGGAGCCACAAACTCATCATACTTACCGAGATATGGAGCTTCATCCGGATCAAGCAGAGTCGCGGGGCCTGCGGCTTCGCATTCGCCCAGTTCAGACAGAATCTCATCCATCAGATGACCAGCATCGGTCTTTCCTGCCACAACCATGTAATATGGCTCCATCGGCACGATGGAACGAAGCGCCAGCTTGTCCGCCAAATTGTGCTTTAGCAGACGTTCCAATGTACGAAACTGCTTGCTGCCCGCCCATGGCAAAATAAACATGGAGTCGCCTCCTGCCGGAATGACGACGCTCTTCAACAGCCCGCTTTCCCGGGCCAGACGCCGCGCCCGTTCGAGACGGTTCACAGCTCCCGGAGCTAAGTAAGGATAGAGCGTGCTGTCTGCCAGCACCTCACGCATTTTGTGGACAACACGGGTATGTACGTCGCCGCCTGCACCGAGCCAAAGGGTATCCACCTTACCCTTAGCAGACTTCACATACAGAGCTTTATGCTTCGTGTCCACTTCCTCCACCTTCCACAGCTTACCGGCCAGTGAGAAGCAATAGCCTGGCGGCGGAACGGTGGTGATAGAGCCGATCTCCTCAGAGCCGTTATAGACAACATGCTCTTCATCGTCCTTAAAGACGGCATAGAAACGGAAGTTGTTCACGATGCGCTCACCCGTCAGCCCGATAATAAGCGGCCCTTCGTCCGTACGCTGGATATGGTCGGTTTGCAACAGATAGTTCAGAAAAGTCCGGTATTCATCTGGTTCAATCCCGCGAAATGCAGGCAGTGTCAGCACCGCACGTGCCAAATCGGCAGGCTCTGCCTCTCCCATACTCTTCAAAATGCTCATCGTCTGGTGATACAGAAGGCCAATCGGTTTTTCTCTCAGTGTGAGCGGCTCTACCCATTTATCCCGCACATACAACTCGATGACCGCGATAGCCCGCAGCAAAGTCCACGGCATCCTTGCCGGCAGCTGGGCTTCTTCGTCCTCTTCTTCAGGGCATAGGAACAGCATCTCCGATGCCTGCCCCCGCCGTCCGGACCGGCCGAGACGCTGCACAAAGCTGGAGCAGCTGTAAGGCGCTCCGAGCTGCATGACGCGCTCTAATTCCCCAAGGTCAATGCCGAGCTCCAGCGTAAGTGTAGCGGCGGCGACCGCAGGACCGGGACCACTGCGCAGCGCGGCTTCCGTCTCTTCGCGCAGCATGGCCGAGATGCTGCCATGATGGACGTGAAACACGTCCTGCTGCTGGCGCTTTGCAGCAATACGGCGCAGTTCCAGTGTTGTCAGCTCCGCGTCGGAACGGGAGTTGGTGAAGACGAGTGCTTTTTTCAGATGGGTATGGTCATATACGAAATCATAATAAGCCTTACGAGCATGCTCCAGCTGCTCGGCCTGCTTCTCATCCCGGGCATCCGGGAAGGAGAAGTGCTCCACACTCAGCCGCAGCCTCCGGCCGCCTTGGGGAGACACCACCTCGACGGGATACCGGGTCCCGGCTACAAGCCAGCCCGCTGCTGTCTCATAGTCACTGAGCGTCGCAGACAATCCAATTCGCCTTGGCGAGCAAGACGCCATCCGTTCGATCCGCGTCAGCTGGCTCAGCACCTGAATACCCCGGTCCGCACCCATAAAGGCGTGAACCTCGTCGATGATCACATATCGCAGATCCTGAAACAGCGCCGGTATCGCATTCGGTCGGTTCATGAGCAGCCCTTCAAGCGACTCGGGCGTAATCTGGAGAACGCCGGAAGGCTTTTTCATCAGCTTCGTCTTCTCGGCTTGGGACACATCCCCGTGCCAGTGCCAGACGGGAACCTCCCCCTCCCGCAGCAGCTCTTGGATTCGCTCAAACTGGTCGTTAATCAGCGCCTTTAACGGGCCGATATACAAAATACCGACAGATGAGGAAGGGCGCTCATATAACTCTGTAAGGGCTGGGAAAAATGCCGCTTCCGTCTTGCCCGATGCAGTACCTGAAGCGATGAGCAGATGGTTAGGAGTATCAAACAAAACTCGGCAGGCATCAACCTGCGCTTCGCGGAGCGTATCCCATTGTTTCCGATATATATATTCCTGAATGAAGGGCGCAAGCCTAGAGAACGGGTTCGGGCTCATAACTCAAACTCCGCGAGGAAGTCTTCCATATCATCTGGATCTTTGTCCCCAGACTTAGCCGCGGGCTGTGCCGTCATTTCACCCAGCAAATCTTCAAACGTCGTACCCGGATGCTGATGCAGCGTATGCAGGAGGTCCATAAAGTCCCGTACCACCTCACGGGTTGTCAGCAGTTCCTCGGCACCTAATCGACCCACGGCATTTTGCATGAACGCAATCAGCTGATCATCGGTCAAGACGGCTGCATATTGAAAATGAAGGGCATGGATATCCCGCAGCTTCTGCAAAAGAATAAGGATTTCCTCGTACGACAGCATGTCCAGCTTCAATATCGGTGAGGTATATGTCTTGAGTCCGCTACTGCCATAACGGCCGTCGATCAGACGGGACCGGAGGGCGTCATAGCTGAACAACCCGCGCCGCTCATCTTCCACGAACTGGGGTGTACCACCCATAAAGATACCGAGGTGCTCCGCCTTGCCCTGCATCGTATCGTTAAACATCGTCAGGAGCTTTTCGTAATTACTCTGACGGGAGATCGAATTGGTGATTTTGTAAAGATTAACGCCCTCGTCGATGAAGAGCAGCAGCCCTTTATAGCCTATAGCTGCTGTAAACTCCGACCACAGCTTGATATAGTCATACCAGCTGTCATCGTCAATGATGACGCCAACACCAAGGTCTTTGCGTGCCTCCGTCTTTGTAGGGTATTCCCCGCGCAGCCAGCGGAGAGCAGCCTGCTTACGGTCATCGTCACCGAGCTTGTAACTGTTCCAGTAAGCAGCGAGCACCTTGGCAAAGTCGAACCCGTGCACCAGATTCTGCATACTGCTGGTTACCGCATAAATCCGCAGCTCCACCTGCTCGGTCAATGCGGCGTCGCCGGGGCGTAGCCCGGACTCCTGCATGATCTCCTGCTGGATCGCTGCGATCCATTTCTGCAGGATCATCTCCAGCGCCCCGCCGTCCGGGCGTGTTCGTGTGGAGAGATGGGTCATCAGCTCGCGGTAAGTGGCAAGTCCCTGACCCTTCGTACCAACAAGCCGCCGCTCTGGTGATAAATCCGCATCGGCCACAACAAAATCCCGATCCATCGCGTAATTGCGAATAATTTGCAGGAGAAAACTTTTGCCGCTGCCGTACCGTCCGGTAATGAGCTTGAAAGCTGCTCCACCTTCCGCAATATTGTCCATGTCACGCAGTATGGCTTCCACTTCCGGCTTGCGGCCGACCGCGATATGCTCAAGCCCAACTCTCGGTACAACCCCTGCTGTTAGCGAGTTGACCAGCGCCGTGGTCAGCCTTTTGGGTATTTTCAATTCATTCATCGTTGATCACCTCGTTAATTGATCAAGCATCGCTATATATTCATCCACGAGGGTTTCCCCATCGATTAGCAAATCGCCGATCGTTTCCATCGCGGCATCATTAATTTCATCTATGAGCAGTGCAGGCATCGAACCGGCCCGTTCAGCTGCCTCTTGAAGCATAGCCAGATCAGGGCCGACCTTCAGGGCATACAGTGCTTCCAGATGTGCCGGTGTCAACTGTTCAGCCAGCTCGTGCCATTCACTATCCAGATTCGCCGTATCCCAGTTTATGGATACACCTGGTGGAGTCGCTATCATTGCTGACGGTTCATTAGCTATACCCTGTGCGGTTTCTATCCCTATCGGCGTTTCGCTAGCCGTACTCTGTGTGGTTGCTATCGTTGTCGATGGTCCGCTAGCCGTACCCTGTTGCGAAGCTAAATGATCGCTAACTGCCGGGGTAGGTGCCTGTTCCTTCGCCTCTTCATTTCCAATGCATACGGGATGGTCTACAGACTCAGCATCCACAAATAATGCTTCCTCCGTGAACAACCCCTTCCTCTCATTCACCGACATCATCATTGGTGTCTCAAAGATCGAATCATCTTCGACCCTGTCCATTTCAAAAATATCCATCTGTATCGGAACATTCCGGGTGTATGACCCTTTTCTCGACGTAGTTCCTAGATTAGATTCTGAATTCTCCGGCCCATCCACCAGCAGCATATCGCGGACATCGTTCGATTCCTGCTGAATTCGCCGCAGCTTCGCGCGGTCAATCTGCACCTCCGGCTGTGCCATTTTCCCTATCGAATCATTCCCTGCTGGATGGATCTCCTTCTTCAAAAAGCGTGCCACCAGCTTCTCAATTTCAGGATCCACCTCGATTCCACGCAGTCTTCCCTTAAATCCGCGCAGCTCCCGCAGCTTATTCTCCATCATCCGGATCAGGTTCGTAATGTAATGACGAAGCGGAGCATGTCCACTGATTGGCAGTGTCATAACCGAAGCCGTACGGCCATAAATATCATAATCGTATACAGCGCTGCGGAATATATATCTTTCTTGCATCCGCTCGCGGGGCTTAAATATATCAATAAGGCGCTGGCCTTTTGTTTTTCCAAGATAGACATCCACAAGTGCGACCACCTTAGGGCCGTACTTCTTCATATCCTTACGTCCGCCTTCCTGGTAAAACCGGCTTTTGTTCGATTCATAGTCCATCAGATCATTGAGCAAATCCCAGTTCAGCGTAAGTGGCTGGGCGGTAAATCTCCGCAACCACTCCAGCTCCTTTAGTTCACTGGACAAGCTGCGCGGAATACGATTGTAAGTTTCGGTTACCGGCATATCCAGCCCATGAATTAACGAAAAATCAAATAACCATTCCTTCGCATAAGCATCTAGCTTAGGAAATCGCTGCCGATAGGCATTCCAAACACTATCAAGCAGCTGCCAGCCCTGAGCAGGATTGCTCCAGCCGATCCCGTTAATCAGCTCATACATATATAAAAACAAATAGGATAAGTCAGTATCCGGATAACGGCCCGACCGCACCTCTTCCCGCCAATAGAAGTACCACTTATACTGAGCAGATGACATATTATCGTACGTAGGCCAATAACTTTTAAAGGGTACAAAAGGATGCTCCAGCTCTACATGCCATGCCAGCTCGCGGGCTCGTATTACAAATTGCTGTTCTCGTGAGTAATAGTGAACACCCTCATTTGAAAGGATTTCTGCCGAGGGCGGGGATGCCTGTGTGACTGCAGAGACGGTGATTGATTGGAACGGAATATCTGCCATATGCAAACGATCATTCTCACCTGAAGGAGATGACTCCTCCTGATTTGATGACTCCTGCGAAGAAGGGGCAGAGTGGAGTCCCTTCTCCCGTAAGACTATGTTCCGTTCATTCGAGGCACCCGGTGAAATGGAGGACCGTCCATCTAAATCTTGTTCATCCCAAAAGTTTAGATCAGCCAACGAAAGCTCGGCTCCTGCACGAACTTCCTGCAAACCACCGAGATTTCCGTTCTGCCGACCTTCAACCGTACTCGGTTTTCTCGCCGGAATCGGAGTATCCCTCTCTTCCCCATCCAGCTCAAATTCAGCAAACCGGATGTCGTTGTTACGCACGATGGTATGCCGGACGTTATCTATGTTAATTTCATCTTTTTTCCTGAAATGTTCCATTGATTTGTACCTCCATCACTCCACCAATTATACCATTCCCGTCCATCCATAAAGCCGCTCTTTTACAAGTTGTAATCCGGCATCTATACTACATAGTAGAAACAAAACAGTGCACAATCAATTAAGGAACATATGTTCCATTCTATCACAGGAAAAGGTGTGCTGTCTGCTGCTCACTACCAAACAGCTTTTACCTGTTCACAGGCGTACGCATTAAAAATCAAGGCTTCTGTTACTCACCATATGGAGCCATGGCACGAAAGGAATTTTAACCATGAACAAATGGCTAAAAACAATTCTGTATCTTGTCGGCGCAGCCGTGCTGACCCGGTTTATACCATTCTCCTCCTGGTTCCGCATTATGGACACCATGATTCATGAGCTGGGACACGCGGTCGCTACACTATTGCTGTCAGGACGTGTGCTCAGTATTGAGTTAAATCCAGATCATAGCGGTACGACCTATTCCGTCCTTGCTTCCGGATGGAGAACGATTGCGGTATCCCTTTCCGGCTACATTTCCGCTTCTCTGTTTTCCGTTCTAATGTTCTATGGCTATACCAAGCGGAAGCAAGGAGAAGGGCTGTTGGTGATCTCAGGGATTGCCGTGCTCATGACCCTTCTATTCGTACGCAACGGCTACGGTGTGTGGTGGCTCAGCATATTTGTCGTGATCACTTTGGTATTCTATTTCCTTGGCACACGTATCCGCAACGCATACTTTCTCCTGCTCGCCTTCCTCTCGTTAGAGGAATCCGTCATGGGCCCGTTTTCGCTCCTGTTGTATGCCATCCGTCAGCCGAGCCGGGCTGGCGATGCTGCGAACTTAGCGAACGCAACTATTGTGCCCGCGTTGATATGGGCATTGTTGTTTCTGGTGTTTAGTTTATGGTGCGCCAAGCTTGCCCTGCAACTGTTCTGGCGCAAGCGTCCAGCGGCCAAGCCACGCTCTCAATAAGGCAACAACAAACCCACCGGTAGTTTTAGTTTTCCGGTGGGTTTGTTGTGTAAAAAAGGCTACTTGTTTATCATTCTTATGAATTCTCATTATTTCATCAATTTCTCAAAGCAATTTTGCAATAACACATATGTCTGCTCGTATGTAAGTTCCCCTTTGGGATTAAATTGATTCTTCCCCGTACCTTTCATCAATGACAAGTCTATCGCTTGGTACACCTGACTCTTCGCCCATGACGAGATTTTGCTGTCATCCATAAATAATGAGTTTCCTACTGAGCCTACTGACGCTTGTTCACCTTTCAATTCATGCGTTTTCAAATATAAATTGAGTATAAGCGCAGCGGCCTGTTCTCTTGTAATCGTCGAATTTGGCGAGAAGGATTGTGCAGATGTGCCATTAATAATACCGTTTTGGCTTGCCCATGTCACTGTCCATTCGTCCACATCCTTAAAAGGAGACTTTACTTCAGTAACGTCAAAATATAAATTGCGGCCAAGCATGGTTTCAATCATATGTACTGACATTTCAGTAAACTGAACCCGTGTTATCGGTTGTTGATAAGAGTGATCGAACGACCAGCTAATAATGCCGTTGCCTTTAGCCTTTTTGTAATCTGCAAGAGCCCAATTACTTACCTTTTCCAACGCTTGCCCACCCGTCACGGTAATGTGTACTTTGCTGTTCAAATCCCAATAATCGTTCACAGAAATCCATGTCGTTCCCTTGGCGACTGCTTTGACTTGTCCGTTCATATCGATCGTAACGATATTGCTGTCTCCGCTTTTGAACGTGTTGCCATTCGTCTGAAGCCCCTCAGAAAGCCCCATTTGAAGCGTCTCACCCTTTTGAATCTCGATATCGTAACGAGGCAATAAGCTAGGCAACATTTTAAAAAACACCGTTTTAAATTCGACCTGAGCCTCATTGCCTCCAACTCCATACAAACCTGTAATCTGAATGTTGAAAACATCATCTTGAGTGAACTGAGCAATCTGATCGGGTCTAAAAATAATCGCAAACGGAATGCCGTAATAGCTTGTCTGTACGTTAAAGTATTTGCCCGAAGGATCTCTGTCATTTCCATCAAACGACCATTCTTTCTTATCCCTGACCCTAGTCATCTTCACTTTGATATTTTCTATTCTGTTCCTATCATACTTTTCGGGATTAAGGGACACCGACCAAGCGTCGGCTTCATCAAATACTTCCTGCGGAAAATAACCCGCAGAAGGCCAAGAAATATAATCATACTGGACTTCTGAAGCTGGACGGTCTTTATTCATAGCGTACATCGATGCATAAGGGACGTTGTTTTCCGCGTGTACCATACCGAACATGGTCTTCTTCATCTGCGGATTCATAATCCATCTACGGTGTCCCACACGGTCGATATTCGTCTTGTCACTGTCCGACATATAGCCAAGAACATTGGCATAAAAGGTTCTGCTTCCGTAATATAAATTACTAGTCTTAGCTCCCCCACTTCCTAGCGTAAACAAGGAGGATTCCATACCTGAGGGCATGGATGGGGAGTGACTCAACCTCTGATTCAGACCATTGATGAGCGCGGCGGCCTGCTGCTGCCCTGCAAGCGATTCATCCGCTGTGATGTCATCGGGCAAACCTGATAAATATCTTACAAAATTTACGGCTTTAATGCCGTCTTCAATATACTCTGGCTTAACTTTCCCCTCTGTGTAGGGGGCTTTCACACTCGGCTGCTCCAAATATATTCGTTCAGGCGCCATATAGGACGACCCCGTGTCCATTGGTTTATATTGCTGCCACTTATCCAGTATGTCCTGTTTCGTTCTTTGTTCCGTAAGCAGCTGAACATCGGCTGCATCGGCTTTAGTGATGAGCAACATCGAAAGGAGAATCATGGCTGCGGGCAAAAGAAGTAATTTTCGCAATCTGTAGAATGATAATTTCATGGATTAGAACCACCTTACTTCGACTATTTTTTATATGTTTTACGTTGAATACATCCTTATCGATTATACAGTCAAATATAGGAAATAGGTATCATAAAAAAACAATCACGACTCGAAAAACAGTCCTTAATTCCTATCTTCAGAGACAAACTCTATCGCTGTCCTTATTCACATAATCAATATTCATTATTTTGATTCTGGTAACAACCGCTCCTTAAATAAGGGGCAGTTTTCTTCCATAAAACACGAACATAAATAAACAGAAACAACCTAATGTTCGGATTTTACGTTGACAATCACGCGTAATGCTTATACAATGTGTGTGTAGATAACCTAATACACCGTATTTTTCGTATAATCCCGGGAATTGGCCCGAGAGTTTCTACAGATCACCGTAAATGATCTGGCTACGAAAAAGAAGAATTTCCTCATGAATCCATTAGGGATTTGTTTTGCACGCTTTGCCTGTCCATCATCCGAATGCAATGCAGGATGAGAACTTGTTACACCCGTACACGGACAGCGCAAGAAGGGAATACCTACTTTTTCCATGCCAGAACTCGGGAAATCTTCCTGAGTTCTTTTTATCATGACAAAGTAAATTTAGGGAGGTTATTACAAGCGTAGAGCTTCTTCAGAATTAAGAAGAACGATTCGATTGTAAAATGCTTCAACTTAGACTTACAACAGGGGGAACTATTTTTATGAAAAAATTAAAGTTAACACTTGCACTCGCGCTCTCGATGGGAACATTGCTAACCGCGTGCTCCGGCGGAGACAAAGCAGCTGAAGGCGGCAAAGAAGCACCGACAGAACTGGTCATCTCGACATGGGGCTTTGCGGAAGATCAACTAAAGAAAAATTTGTACGAGCCGTTCGAGAAACAATATAACGTTAAAATCGTCACTGAGATCGGAAATAACACCGATCGCTTGAACAAAATTCGCCAAGGCAGCTCGAAGGTAGACATCCTCTACTTGTCCGATTACTATGCGCTGCAAGCGGCTGAGGAAGGCTTGCTCGAGAAGATCGATCGGAAGAACATTCCGAACATCGAGGAGCTGTATGATATTGCGAAGGCTCCGACCGGAGAGGACTATGGACCAGCTCATACCGTCGCCCAGTTCGGTCTGGCCGTGAACAGTGATGAGGTTAAAACACCGGTAGAATCATGGAGTGACTTATGGAAGGCTGAATTCAAGAATAAAACCGCGCTTCCGAACATTACAATTACGACAGGCCCGATGATGATGGATTTTGCAGCGAAAGTCGGAGGCGGACAGGACTTAGATACCGAAGCGGCTTTTAAAGCGATCAAAGAAATCAATCCGGGTGTTGTCAAATACTATTCCAAATCCGCGGATCTCGTGAACATGTTTGCGCAAGGCGAAATCGTAGTTGCTCCGATCCAGGATACGTTCTTCGGCAGCTTGAAGGAAGCACTGCCATCCGCACAATATATTACACCTAAAGAAGGCGCTTATGCGCTTATGAATACAGTCAACATCGTCAAAGGTTCGAAAAACAAAGAATTGGCGGAAAAATTCATCAACTGGCATTTGAGCCAAGAAGTGCAAGAGGCGAACGCTAAAGATCGTATCGACTCCCCAACAAACAAAGAAGTGAAATTGAACGCGGAAGAAGCTGAAGGTCTTACTTATGGTGCAGATGTCGTTGAGAACTTGAAGATCCTTGATTTAAACCAGGTAAACAAACAAATGAGCGGTTGGATTGACCGCTGGAACCGTGAAATCGAGTAAAGTCCAGAAATAATGAAAGTTCGAACAGGATTTTTTTGAACTTTATCTAAAGGAGGAGGGCTGTCGTTTATCGCACCCTCCCTTTTTATTCTCACCAACAGGCAGGAGGCTTAACATGATGCTTACAGATACCGCTCCTGAACAGCGAAAGCCCGTTATTATGGATGTAGATACGGGTGTGGATGATGCATTGGCACTCGCACTCGTATGGAAATGCAAACAACTGGAGCTTGTCGGCGTGACGACGGTTAATGGCAACGTTTCGCTCGCGCAGGCGACGTTAAATACCCGGAAAGTGATGCACATGCTGCAGCAATTGGACGGAGGAAAAGGCTGTGGACCAGATGCTGGAGGAATTGAGGACACGGACACGAGTTCTTACACAGGTCGATCCACCTGGACGGTTCCCATCGTCCCGGGTGCGAACGAGCCCTTGATGCGCCCGACGTTCTTTGAGCATGCGGTGCATGGCAACGACGGGTTGGGCGGCGCGCTATCCGATATGTTGCCGCCTGAGCTTGAACCCGATCAGAAGCATGCAGCTCAATTCATCATCGAACAAGCGAAGAAACGTCCTGGTGAACTGACGCTCATTATGACCGCACCGCTTACGAATCTGGCAATCGCGCTTCGTGCTTGCCCCGAGCTGCCACAGCTCGTCAAGCGTGTCATCGTAATGGGAGGCGCCTTGCAGACTTATGGCAATGTAACACCGGTGGCGGAATATAACATATACGTTGATCCGGAAGCAGCCAAGATTGTACTTCACGCTGGCTTCGATCTAACGCTAGTCGGACTGGATGTGACACGTCAGGCGCTGCTGCGGCCGGAGCATTTACAGAAGCTCGATAACACGCCGCTTGGCAGCTTCGTTCGTACCTGCACCACACAGTATATGGAGCGCTACCGCATGCGCAACGGAGTTGAGGCGTGCGCCATGCATGATCCGCTTGCGGCCTACGTGGCTATAGACGATAGCATCATGAAGACATGCCGGTATTATGTTGATGTTGAGACAAGAAGCGATCTGTGCGACGGGCAGACCGTCTGTGACGTGCAACATCGCCTCGGCCAAGAGCCGAATGTAAATGTTTGTGTAGAAGTAGATGGAGACACGTTCATGGAACGCTTTATCTCCATACTGCAAGCTTAGACACCATGAGAAACAGGAGACGTAACCGATGAAAAAACCATTCGTATGGCTACTGCTGCCAGGACTATTGTTTTTGACTGTGTTCATGGTCATTCCCATCTTTATGACGATTGGATCCACCTTCTTCCGTGAAGGCCAGTTTACAATCGAAGGTTATACCAAGTTGCTCAGCGATCCGTTCATGCTGAAAATATTAGGAACAACATTGCAGGTCAGTACCATCACCACGATTGCCTGTATTCTAATCGGATTTCCGGTCGCCTATTATATTTCGAAGCAGAAGGCACGCACGAAAGGAATCTTACTGGCCTTGGCTATTTTCCCGCTCATGACGAGCGCCATCGTGCGTTCCTTTAGCTGGATGGTCATTCTCGGTAAGAATGGACTCGTAAATCAGCTGCTTACCGGTATAGGACTTATTGATGAGCCAATGAAAATATTGTACACCCCGACTTCAATGATGATCGGTCTGATTCACCTGTTCTTACCGCTTATGATCATTTCGCTCGTAGGCGTTATGGAGAACATTGATCGCGACTTGTTGAACGCTTCATCCAGCCTCGGTGCATCCCGGATGAAAGGATTTATGACGATCATTGTACCGCTATGCGTACCGGGACTCATCGTCGGCAGTATCCTCGTATTCGTAGGCAGCCTGACGGCATACACAACACCACAATTGCTGGGTGGCAAGCAGCGTGTAGTCGCAACGTTCCTATATCAGAATGCAATGACGCTCAATGATTGGGATATGGCATCGATTATTGCGACCGTTATGATTGTCGTCACCTTTATCATTATCGGGCTCATGAATCAACTCGCTCGCAAATTGAATCCGAAGGGATAACGGGGGTTAACTTCTTATGAAACAACAACATCGCGGACTTGCCGTATTTACGATATTGGCGTATATCTTTTTGCTAGGGCCGCTTATTATCATTATGGCGACATCTTTCGGGGAAGGCTCAGTTCTGAAGTTCCCTCCGGAAAGCTTATCGCTGAAGTGGTACAAGAATATTTTCGAAGTTGATATGTTTTTAACCACGTTCAAAGTTACGATTATCGTAGCGCTTGTCGGTAATCTGATTGCGCTGCTGCTCGGCGTCCCTGCTGCTTATGCGTTAAGTCGCTATCAATTCAAGGGCAAGGGACTGCTCAACTCGATCTTTATTTCACCGATCCTAATTCCCGGTGTCGTGCTTGGATTTACGATGCTCAAATATTTAGTCGTTCGATTCCAATTACCCGTATATACCAGCTTGCTCATCGGACATATCGTGCTCATGCTGCCGTTCATTATTCGGGTTATTGGATCGAGTTTGTCGAACTTCGATTATTCGGTGGAAGAGGCATCTATGAGCTTAGGTGCTAGTCGATTGAAGACATTCTTCACGGTCGTGCTACCGAATATTCGCTCGGGTCTCATTGCTGGTGTGCTGCTCGCGTTCCTGGAATCGTTCAACAATGTGGATATATCCGTGTTTATGACCGGTCCAGGAGTAAGTACGCTGCCGATTCAAATGCTTACTTATGTTGAGAACTACTTCGACCCGACGATCGCAGCGATTTCCGTTCTGCTTATGATGATAACGGCATTGCTTATGTTCTCGATTGAACGCTTAATGGGACTCTCCTACTTTACGAAAAATAACTAGCATACATCGGAGGCCAACGATAATGGAATTGCTATCCCTTCAAAATATATCGGTTGCTTATGAGAAGAACCTGATTCTTAAAGACTTTAACTTGAGCTTGAACGAAGGAGAACTAATCTCTTTGCTCGGGCCTTCTGGCTGCGGCAAGACAACAACACTTCGTCTGATCGCAGGATTTCTGGAAGCGAAGGACGGCAAGTTCCTTTTCCAAGGGAAGGACTACACGCGGGTTCCGGTCAACAAGCGCAACTTCGGGTTTGTATTCCAGAGCTATGCGCTCTTCCCGCACATGAATGTGTTCGATAATGTCGCTTATGGATTGAAGCTGCGCAAGGTGGACAAATCAACCATTGCCAAGCGTGTGCATGAGATGCTGGAAGTTGTTGACCTGAAAGGATTCGAGAAGCGATTCCCTGGTGAATTGTCAGGCGGTCAGCGTCAGCGTGTCGCGATTGCCCGCTCGCTAGTCATTCAGCCGGATCTGCTGCTGTTCGACGAACCGCTCAGTAACTTGGATGCGAACTTGCGAGTTAATATGCGGGTTGAAATTCGCCGCATTCAGAAGCAGCTTGGTATTACGAGTGTATATGTATCCCACGACCAGGAGGAGTGTTTCTCGATTTCAGACAAGGTCGCCATTATGAATAAAGGCGTAATCGAGCAACTAGACGCCCCAGCGAACATCTACAAGTTCCCTGCAACCGAGTTTGTTGCCCGGTTTATTGGCTTCAACAACTTTATTGATATCGGCGAAATGCATGATGACGGCGGCGTTATTACGCTCCAAGGCGCGCAAGGTACGCAATTGCAAGTTATCCACCGCTCTGGATATCCGCTGACGGATTCTATGAAAGGTGCGATTCGTCCAGACGACCTTATGGTAGCAACAGACAGCGAGTGTACGGCAGGAATCGGCGGCTTAACTGCAGAGGATGTCGCAGCAGGTCGGAACCTCATTGCCGGACAAGTCAAAATCAGCACGTTCCTCGGTCGGAGCTATCAATATGTTGTGGACACGGCACTTGGCGAATTCACGGTGAACCGGGAAATGGAGATGCCATTTGAGCGCGGCACTGCCGTGAAGCTGGTATTGCCGAAAGAAAAGGTTGTCCTGGTGAGAAGCTCGAAGTAGGAATACGTTCCAGCGCGGATTTTTGAACAACCTTTTAGGAGACCAACGAAGGACAACGAGGAGTGAAGTGCCATGAAGATAGATTTGTTGGTAACAAACGTCAACGTATATAACGTATATTTAAAACGATTCATCACAGGCAATGCAGCGATTAAAGACGGGCGATTCCTCTACATCGGCGCCCGTGGAACGGAAACTTTCGAGGCGGCTGAAGTCATCGATGGAGCTGGTAAATATATGATTCCGGGGCTTGTCGATATTCATCTTCATATCGAAAGCACGATGGTAACGCCAAAAACGTTCTCACACGGATTGATCAAGAATGGGGTAACGACCATTGTATCCGAGCCTCATGAGATGGCCAATGTATTCGGCGTGGAAGGCGTCAAGGAAATGATTCACGCCAGCGAAGGCTGCACTGCAGACATCTTATATGCCATTCCGAGCTCTGTTCCGGCAACGCCGCTTGAGACGACAGGCGGTGAAATCGATCTTGTCCATATTGATGAGCTGCTGCAGGACGAACGGGTTATCTGCTTGGGCGAAATTATGAACTCGGTTGATGTGCTGCGTGATCCGGAATGCAAAACGAATCGCATTTTGAATCATATTCGAACAAATTATCCACAGCTCGTTATTGAAGGACACACACCGAAGAAGCTGGTCGATCTGGAACTGGCGCGCTTCATGTTTGCAGGTGTCGATTCAGACCATACGGAGCAGGCCGTGGACAGTATGTGCGATCGACTGGCAAACGGCATGTTCCTCGAAATTCAAGAGAAGTCGATGACACCGGATATTATGAATGTGCTCATTCATGAAGACGTTGCGGAGTTATTCTGCTTCATAACAGACGACGTAATGGCGGACACATTTGTGCAGAACGGGCATTTGAATCATCTTGTTAAAAAGGCGATTTCGATGGGCATGGCACCGGAGCGTGCGATCTATGCGGCAACCTATACACCAGCGAGACGGATGCGTCTCTATGACCGTGGTGCGATTGCACCGAATAAGGTCGCGGACTTCGTTCTGCTAAGCGATATCGAACAATTTCAGATTGAAGCGGTATTTAAGCATGGTCGCCTAGCCTATGAAGCCGGGGCGGCTTATGAACAGGAGCGCGGTGAGCGTCAATTTCCGCTGCATTTCTACAAGAGTGTGCAGCTTGCTACGCTTACCACGGATGACTTCCGCGTTGCCGTAGAGGCAGAAGATGGCGAACATACCTGCCGTGTCATGGAAGTCATAGACGGAACGACAAACACGAATGAACTACATGAGCAGGTACGTGTAGAGAACGGCGTTCTAAACTGGCAGGACAGTCCGTATGGCTTAATTGCTACCTTTGAACGATATGGCAAAAACGGCAATCGTGCTTACGGGCTTATTACAGGGAACACGATCAAGCACGGAGCGATTGCAACGACCTATTCTCATGACAATCATAATCTGCTAGTCGTTGGACACTCGCCAGAGGATATGGCGCTTGCATCCAATACGGTAATTGCGGATCAGGGCGGCTTCTGTGTCGTAAAAGATGGCAAAGTACTCGCTCACATCCCGCTGCCTGTTGGAGGCATCTTGTCAGAGGAACCATTCGAGGAGTTCGGTCAAGCTGTACAGCAGCTTCGCGAGGCGATGGAATCTCTCGGCTACGAGCACTATAATCCGATTATGTCGTTGTGCACGCATTCCTTGCCGGTTAGCCCGGCGCTGAAGCTGACCGACCTGGGCCTGATTGATGTCCATGCCGGACAAGTTGTGCCGCTTATTGTAGGGATAGATTGAACTTTGAGGTATGTTCCAACATGTGGTATGATAATAATAAGTAAGGAGCAGCGGCGAACTGCTCCTTAGCACAAACATCTTGAGTGGGAATCCCCTCCAGATCATGAGTTAATACGGAGAAGTAACCCATTTCTGGCGCCAACCTTGGTGGGTTACTTCTTTTTTCTATCCATGTATGTCAGTAGCGCAACGATAAACGCGGCGAACATGATAACATCGGAAAAGGAGAAGTTCATAGGACTCACCTCCTTTCCGGAGGGAGCCGTTCCACTCAAGGTGTGTTGTGCCAGTCCATTGTACCATATATTAACATCAATTTTTCTGGTTGGTTAACAGTGAGCCGAAAATTGCAAGTGAAGGTCCTACATACTACCCCGCCCACACAAAGCCCAGCTCATGCTACCGCATCGAGCTGGGCTTTCTTTGCGCTCCCATGGCGGAAGCAAGGAGAAGGGACGCTGGTAATCTGAGAGATTGCAATGCTAATGATCCTTTTATTCGTGCGTAACAGCTACGGTCTGTGGTGGCTCAGCATATTTATCGTGATCACTTTGGTTTTCTAGTCCTCTCTTTTTAGTCATATACTTCAATAAGATTAACGAATGATTGTTCAATAATATCTATATCTGATGATCCAATAATTTCCTTAATGATCTTCCCTTGCCCATCTAAAAAATATAACGACGGCAATCCTTTTCCGCCGTATTGCGCGTATAAATCTCCCTCTTTATCCAACAAAACTGGATATTTAATTGCATACTTATATACATATTTCTTTACCTCTCTTTTCTCATCCCGGTTCGTTACATTGATTCCGTAAATGTTAACCTGATCCTTGTATTTTTCGTGCATACTCATGATTTTGGGGGCATCTTCAATACAAGAGGGGCACCATGAAGTGAAAAATATAAAAACGGTAGGTCTCTCAGTGAAGTCAATCGTAACTTGCTGTGAATCCATCACGTTCTCCAATGTGATCCGCTCTGGCGGCGGAAGTCCTTTGGACGAAGTATAGCTCACCACTACATAGATGATTGAGATAATAAAAGCTAATAAAATCAAACTTGTGCCAATCACGCGAATTTTTTTCAATTGTCCCACTTCTCCCTCCAGTCTGTTTTTAAAACCTATTGCGTAGATCACAACACAGTTCCTCTGCAATGGGCACTAATATACTCATGGATTTTAATGTATTTACCGGTCATGAATTATCATAATATTATTAAATTATCCTATATATGTAAATATAATTTTAACAGCGACCGGAGACTATACATGTACCGCCCCCCAGCTCCATAAGCCAAGTGTGCAGCCAATCCAAGTTCCCTCATGATAACGCAAAAAAGACCAGCTCCATAAAACAGGAGCTGGTCTTTTCACATATTATTACTTCTTCAAGTTGTAGAACGACTTCAAGCCGTTGTATTGAGCCAATTCACCCAATTGATCTTCGATGCGAAGCAATTGGTTGTATTTTGCAACACGGTCAGTACGGGAAGGAGCACCTGTTTTGATCTGACCCGCGTTTGTAGCAACCGCGATGTCAGCAATAGTGCTATCTTCGGACTCACCGGAACGGTGGGAGATAACTGCTGTGTAACCAGCGCGTTTTGCCATTTCGATCGCATCAAATGTTTCAGTCAGCGTACCGATTTGGTTAACTTTGATCAGGATGGAGTTACCAATATTTTCGTTGATACCTCTTTCCAGACGCTCTGTGTTCGTAACGAACAAGTCGTCACCAACGAGTTGAATTTTGTTGCCCAATTTTTCAGTGAGCAATTTCCAACCTTCCCAATCGTCCTCGGAACATCCGTCTTCGATGGTGATGATTGGGTATTTATCAACCCAAGAAGCGAGCAAGTCAACGAATTCAGCAGGCGTGTAGGACTTGCCTTCGCCTTCCAGAACATACTTACCATCTTTGAAGAACTCAGTGGAAGCAACGTCCATACCGAGGAATACGTCTTCGCCTGGCTTGTAGCCGGCTTTCTCGATAGCTTCGATGATGGAAGACAATGCATCTTCGTTGGATGTGAAGTTAGGAGCAAAACCGCCTTCGTCACCAACTGCAGTGTTCAGGCCTTTGCCTTTAAGTACGGATTTCAGGTTGTGGAAGATTTCAGCACCCATACGAAGCGCTTCTTTGAAGCTTGGTGCGCCAACAGGCAGTACCATGAACTCTTGAACGTCAACGTTGTTGTCAGCGTGTGCGCCACCGTTAACGATGTTCATCATAGGTACTGGAAGCTGTTTCGCATTGAATCCACCGAGGTAAACATACAGCGGGAGGTCCAGAGCTTCTGCAGCTGCACGAGCAACAGCCATGGATACAGCCAGAATCGCGTTAGCGCCCAGCTTGCCTTTGTTCGGAGTTCCGTCCAAAGTGATCATCAGCTTGTCGATGCCGAGTTGATCCAAAGCGTCCATACCAATTACTTCTGGAGCGATAATTTCATTTACGTTCTCAACAGCTTTCAGAACGCCTTTGCCCAGGTAACGGGATTTGTCGTCGTCGCGAAGCTCAACCGCTTCGTGAATACCAGTGGAAGCACCGGATGGAACGATAGCGCGTCCGATTGCACCGGATTCCAGATATACTTCAACTTCTACAGTCGGGTTACCACGGGAGTCAAGGACTTCGCGTGCGTATACGTCGGAAATAATAGTCATAGATATAGTCTCCTTTAAATGTGATTTATTTCAGCGTGATTCGATTAATCTATTTGCGGGCTGCAATCATAGATGTTCCGGTCATTTCTTCCGGCTTCTCAAGCTGCATCAGATCCAAAATAGTCGGTGCGATATCAGCAAGAATACCGCCTTCTCGCAGGGTTACGTTCTCGTCTGTGACGATAAACGGAACCGGGTTCGTTGTATGAGCTGTAAATGGCCGTCCGTTCTCATCGAATACCATATCTGCGTTGCCATGGTCAGCTGTAATGAGGACAACGCCGCCTTTAGCAAGGACAGCATCCACCACTTTGCCGACACATTCGTCTGTAACTTCAACTGCTTTGATTGTTGGTTCCAACATGCCGGAATGGCCTACCATGTCGGGATTGGCAAAGTTCAGGATAATCGCATCGTGTTTATCCGCTTCGATCTCCTTCACACAAGCATCCGCCACTTCATAAGCGCTCATCTCCGGCTGTAGGTCATACGTGGCCACCTTCGGCGAATTAATCAGCACGCGTGTCTCGCCCGGAAGCTCAACATCACGGCCGCCGCTGAAGAAAAACGTGACGTGTGGGTATTTCTCCGTCTCTGCAATACGTAGCTGCTTCTTGTTGTTCTGCACCAGCACTTCACCCAGCGTATTGTCGAGGTTCTTCGGCTTGTACGCAACAAAGCCCTCTACCGTTTCGCTAAACAAGGTCAAGCAGACAAAATGCAAATCTTGCGGAAACTTAGGTCCACGGTCAAATCCACGGAAATCCTTGTTCGTAAATACCTGGGACAGCTGGATCGCACGGTCTGGGCGGTAGTTCAAGAAGATTACAGAATCTCCGCTTTCCACCAGGCTCACCGGATTGCCCTGATCATCTACGATGACAGTTGGCTCTACGAATTCATCATAGACCGATTTCTCATAAGATTCATTGATTGCTTTCAGTGGATCAGTGTATTTCGGGCCTTCGCCGTACACCATCGCACGGTAGGCTTTCTCTACGCGGTCCCAACGTTTGTCACGGTCCATCGCATAATAGCGTCCCGATACGGTGGCGATTTTACCAACGCCGACTTCCTCGATCTTAGCGATCAAGTCTTTAATAAATTGTTTACCGCTGTCCGGAGCCACGTCACGACCATCCATGAAACCATGGATGTACACTTCGTGCATATCTTCCTTCTTAGCAAGGTCCAGCATAGCGAACATATGCTCAATATGGCTATGAACGCCGCCATCGGATACGAGGCCGTACAGATGCAGTTTCTTGTTGTTTTTCTTAGCGGAACGAATTGCTTCTACGAGGGTTTCATTCTCGAAAAATTCACCTTCGCGAATCGACTTCGTAATCCGGGTCAAGTCTTGATAAACAATCCGTCCAGCTCCGATGTTCAGGTGACCCACTTCGGAGTTACCCATTTGTCCTGCTGGAAGTCCTACCGCCTCACCACATGCCGTCAGCGTCGTATTCGGGTATTGCTTCAAATAACGATCATAGTTCGGTTTGTTAGCTTGGGAGACCGCATTGCCTTCAGTGGTGTTACGCAGCCCGAATCCGTCCATGATGATCAGAGCTACAGGTTTTGGTGCTGACATCTTACTTCGCCCCCTCAACGAGCTGGATGAAAGAGGCCGGCTGCAAGCTGGCTCCTCCAACGAGCGCGCCGTCAATGTCGCTTTGACCCATATACTCAGTTACATTCTCAGGCTTCACACTTCCGCCGTATTGAATACGTACCTGATTGGATACATCTTCACCATACATTCCTTTCACAAGGTCACGGATGTAAGAGATTACTTCGTTAGCATCCTGTGCTGTGGAGGATTTACCTGTTCCAATCGCCCAGATCGGTTCGTAAGCAATGACAACATGCACAGCTTGATCCGCAGGAATTCCTGCAAAAGCTGCTTCCGTCTGTACTTTGCATACGTCTTTCGTCTGGCCAGCTTCACGCTCTTCGAGCTTCTCACCGACACATACGATCGGAAGAAGACGGTGACGGAAAGCCGCATGGACTTTTTTGTTCACAATCTCATCCGTTTCGCCAAAATATTGACGGCGCTCCGAATGTCCGATAATGACATAGTCTACGCCCAGATCCTGCAGCATGACACCGCTAATTTCGCCGGTAAATGCGCCATTTTCCTCAAAATGAAGATTTTGTGCGCCAATCTTGATGTTCGTGCCTTTAGCGGCTTCAACAAGCGCAGGGAGGTTCGTAAACGGCGCGCAGATCACACTTTCCACGCCCTCGACTTCCGCTTTGCCTTTTACCTCTTCAAAGAATGCTTTAGCTTCCGGAACAGTTTTGAACATTTTCCAGTTGCCGGCTATGATAGGTGTTCTCACACGATTCACTCCTTTACTCTTACTCCCCCAGATTCTAGGGGACCCGCTTCTTTGCGACTTGCTTTTATAAAGTAGAAACTAATCCGCGTCCTTTTCAAAGGGCGACGGCGTTTCTACGAGAAATATAAGCTTTTTAAAAGATACTACTTATCGTTCAGTGCCACAACACCAGGAAGCTCTTTACCTTCCATAAACTCAAGAGATGCGCCGCCGCCTGTAGAGATGTGGTTCATCTTGTCAGCCAAGTGGAACTTCTCTGCAGCTGCTGCGGAATCACCACCGCCGATAATCGTGTAAGCTTCTGTGTCTGCACAAGCTTGAGCTACTTCACGAGTACCGTTAGAGAACGGTTCAATTTCGAATACGCCCATAGGCCCGTTCCATACGACCAGCTTAGAGTTCTTGATTACTTCTGCATACTTCGCACGCGTCTTCGGTCCAATGTCTACGCCTTCCCAATCTGCAGGAATGCCGTCGATATCAACAATGTTCGTGTTGGCATCGGCACTGAAGTCATCCGAAACAACAATGTCTTCCGGGAGGTAGAAGTTCTTGCCCAATTCTTTTGCTTTCTCGATAAAACCTAGTGCAGTTTCCAGCTTGGAATCATCACACAATGATTGACCGATTTCATGACCTTGAGCTTTGAAGAACGTGTAAGCAAGTCCACCGCCGATAATGACGTTGTCAGCCAGCGTAAGCAGGTTGTTGATCACATCGATTTTGTCTTTAACCTTCGAGCCGCCAATAATAGCGGTAAACGGACGATCTGGATTGGAAAGGGCTTTGCCCAATACGGACAGTTCTTTTTCCATCAGCAAGCCGGATACAGCCGGAAGAATATGCGCGATTCCTTCAGTCGATGCATGTGCACGGTGTGCTGCACCGAAAGCGTCGTTCACGAACAGATCTGCAAGCTCAGCGAACTGCTTCGCAAGCTCCGGATCATTCTTCTCTTCACCAGGATAGAAACGAACGTTTTCAAGCACAAGAACGTCGCCGTCCTTCATGTTAGCAATTTGTGCTTTTACTGCATCCCCAACCGCTTCATCTGCTTTCGCTACCGGTTTGCCAAGAAGCTCGGACAAACGTTCGCTAGCAGATGTCAAACGCATGGAATCTACGACTTGACCTTTCGGACGTCCCATATGGCTAGCCAAAATAACTTTAGCGCCTTTTTCCATCAAATATTTAATGGTCGGCAGGGTTTCACGAATCCGAGTATCATCGGTAATCTTTCCATCCTCGAGGGGTACATTGAAATCGACGCGGACAAACACCCGTTTGCCGCTTACTTCCACATCACGTACACTTTTCTTGTTCATCTCCACGTTCCTCCTAAGAAACTATTCTCCTCGCCGACAGCAGATTGCTCTCGTTCTCTCTCTATGTTTAGAGTCCGGTTTTATCTATTCTTCCCAGTACTCTGGCATGAAAACATGAAAATATATAAATCACAAAACCAAAGAGGAGCGCCATAGGGAACCCCTCTTCGATTGATGGTTTAGATCAGATATTACAGACCTTTGCTTGCAACGTAGATTGCGAGGTCAACAACACGGTTGGAATAGCCCCACTCATTGTCATACCAAGAAACGACTTTCACCATGTTATCGCCTACTACCATAGTGGACAGGGAGTCGATAGTGGAAGAAGCTGGATCTGTATTGTAGTCGCTGGATACAAGCGGCTCTTCGGAGTAGTTCATGATACCTTTCAGAGGACCGTTAGCAGCAGCTTTCAAAGCTTCGTTTACGGATTCTCTAGTTACGTTCTTAGAAGTTTCGATAACAAGGTCAGTTACGGAAACGTTCTTCGTAGGTACACGCATAGCCATACCATTCAACTTGCCTTTCAGCTGTGGCAGAACCAAGCTAACGGCTTTAGCTGCACCAGTTGTGGATGGAATGATGTTCTCAGCTGCTGCACGAGCACGACGAAGGTCTTTGTGCGGCAGGTCAAGTACTTGCTGGTCATTCGTGTAAGAGTGAACAGTTGTCATCATACCTTTTACGATACCAAAGTTTTCGTCCAGAACTTTTGCAAATGGAGCCAAGCAGTTCGTTGTGCAAGAAGCGTTGGAGATTACTGTATGATTAGCTGGATCGTATTTGTCTTCGTTAACGCCCATAACGATTGTGATATCTTCGTCAGTAGCAGGAGCGGAGATGATAACTTTCTTAGCGCCGCCTTTCAAGTGAGCGGAAGCTTTGTCTTTAGCTGTGAAGATACCTGTGGATTCAACAACGATTTCAACGCCGTGTTGACCCCAAGGCAAGTTTTCTGGGTTACGCTCTGCAAATACTTTTACTTCGCGACCGTTAACTACCAGTGCGCCTTCTTTAGCTTCTACTGTTGCATTCAATCTGCCGTGAGTAGTGTCATATTTCAAAAGGTGTGCCAGCGTGCTTACATCTGTCAAATCGTTAATTGCAACAATTTCAACATCCTTGTTGTCCAGCGCTGCGCGGAACACGTTACGTCCAATACGTCCAAAACCGTTAATACCTACTTTAACCATGAGTATTTCCCTCCATATAGTGAAAGTTTTTTATTTATTCAAGACAGACCGTGAGGTCCATCAAGACAACAAAGTTAGTATAGATGCTTTACTTTAGAGTTTTTACTACAGCTCCGCCGTTTGATTCAGCCGCTTCTCGATTTCGTGCGCTGCAGCCTCATCGATAACAAGAATATCTTCATGCCCGAATTTCAATACGGCGTGAATAGCTCTGGCCTTACTGCGTCCACCTGCAATACCGATGATCGTCTCCGTCCGCATAATATCCTCAAGCCGCAGCCCAAGGGTTAGCATTTTGTGAACGACCGTACCTTCTTCACTGAAATAGTAACCGAAGGATTCAGCAATTGCCCCTTCCGCTTTCAAGTCCTGAATTGACTTCTCATCAAGCTTCCGGCGGTGAGCCATCTCCATAGCATCTCCGATACCGTGAACAATCACGCATGATCTGCGTATAACATCCACAATGTCCTGGATATGATGATCCTGAACCAAAGACTGATAAGCATCGTCACTCAGCAGATCAGGCACATGCAGTAGCCGATATTCAGCTCCCACCTTCTTGGCCATCTTGGATGCGATGGTATTCGCTTGAATCTCCATGCTCTCACCCAAACCACCTCTTGCAGGTACGAACCACGAATCTTTCAAAGGGCCGGCCGACGACGGCGTCATCTGCTCTGCCACTTCGGCGAGCGTTGATCCACCCGTTACCGCGATAATGTCTCCGTTGTCAACAAAGCAAAGAAGCGCTCTTGCTCCAGCTCTGCCAAGTTCACGTTTCACATCGGTTGAAGACTCACTGTCACCCGGGACAATAACCACTTTGCGTAGCCCATAAGCCTCGCGGATTTTTTCTTCTAGGTCGGCTAATCCGAACAGGTCCTTCATCACCGGCTCGAGCTGCTCCAGCAAGTTCGTTCCGGCACTGCTGACCCTCATCCCAAGCGTCTCAATCTCGATCAACCCCTGTGCTTTCAAGAGGTCCGTTTCGGCCCTCAGCACACGTTCGGTCATTGCCAGCGATGCTGCAAGTGTCCTGCGCCCAACAATTCCGGATAACTTGATCTGATGAAGGATCGTATACCTTCGTTTGAGAGTGTCCATGAGATCGGGCAGAAGCTGCTCTTGTATTTCTAATAAATTACGCATGCTTTCCACTCCTGCAACTTCGTCTTGGATCTCCTTCTCTATGGTCGCAAAATGTCCCAGTCAAACGTTTTGAGTCCCACCTTTATTCTACTCAATATTTATGATGGTTGCAAGTGTTCCGAATGTATATTTCTCAGCCCCAAGCATTCTTATGCATTGGTGGTATACCCGTCCATTCATGTGATGAAAATCTGCCATTATTCAATCCTTTTTGCCGGGAAAATGTGAACGGCTTCATATCCGGAATAATGAAAGTATACTCTCCATATAAGGCTCATTCGGAAAGTTTTTGCCTGCTTCTTGTCTTTTAGAAAAAGATGCGGTATAATCATCTTCGTTGCTATTTTGCGCCCGTGGTCCAATGGATATGACGTAGGCCTCCGGAGCCTGAGATCGAGGTTCGATTCCTCGCGGGCGCGCCATTTATTTTCAGAACTCTATATACTGTTTACCCATAAGTGCCTATGACGGCTCTTTTTTTTAACCAATAGTTTGACTATCTTTGACTTTATGGTTGAAATTGTTTATTATTTGGGTAATACGGTAACAGTATTTTAATGAGGAATGCATTTAAGGGGAGGTTTTCTATATGAGTTTCATACCTATGGTCGTTGAACAAAGCAACCGCGGTGAGCGGGCGTACGACATCTATTCCAGATTGCTGAAAGACCGCATTATCTTCCTCGGCTCCGACGTAAACGACGTGGTTGCCAATGCCATCATTGCACAAATGCTGTTTTTGGCAGCAGAGGATCCTGAGAAGGACATTCATCTTTACATCAATAGCCCTGGCGGATCCATTACTGCTGGTATGGCTATTTTTGATACAATGCAGTTTATCAAACCTGACGTGTCCACCATCTGCGTCGGTATGGCTGCTTCCATGGGGGCTTTCCTACTGAATGCTGGCGCTAAAGGCAAGCGATTCGCGCTGCCAAACAGCGAAATTATGATTCATCAGCCTCTGGGCGGAGCACAGGGACAAGCGACGGATATTGAAATCCGTGCTCGCCGCATTCTGAAAATGCGCGATAAACTGAACCACATCCTTGCAGAGCGTACCGGCCAACCGCTGGAGCGTATTGAGAAGGATACCGATCGTGACTATTTCATGACGGCTAGTGAGGCTAAAGAATACGGTCTCGTTGACCAAGTGCTTGAAAAGACACCTTCACAAGGCATTTAATAATTCATTAAATAAAAGGGCTGATATCCGCAAATGTGGATGTCAGCCCTTTTTCTATGGAAACCTTTTAGACACAGCGGAAACCTTACTTCCATTCCTTCAAGTTAAGCTCAAATTGAGGGAAGCCATAAGCATATGCCGTGTAGTCGTACAATTGGAAGTACAGAACTGCTGCGTTATCCTTCAGGTAGAAATCAGCATCAGCAGGCACGCTTTTAAATCCACCGAGGTAGCCTCCGTCCTTCTTCATCTTGTTCAGCACAAGATTGTTCAGCTTCTGCTTGTTTTTGCCCTGCATGTTGATGACATCACCGAGCTTCAGCTGCTTACCATCCTTTAATGAGAACGTAAAGCTGTTGCGGAAAGTCATGCCGTGCGCACCGCCGGTGTATGAGTATTCATCAGTTGTAATGCTCAGCAACCCTTGTGCGTTGTAGTGAACTACAAAACCTCCTTGAAACTCATACGAATACGGAAACTTCGTTCCGGATGGAGGTTCCAGGCCGATGGTTTCTTCAGCTCCAGCAATCACATCCTCCGCGTTCTTTTTCAGCACCTTGTTGATTTCCGCTTGAGCCTGTTCATTTTCAAGCCCACTCACTACTGGATAATGCACAACAGCCTCCACATTTAGAACCTTCTTCTTCAACGTCGCCGACTTGATCGTAATCGAATTTTGCTTCTTTGGGGTCATGCTGAGTGATTTAAGAGATGAATTCCATTGTCCCTGAACACCCATGTACTCATTCAGTACTTTATACGGGATATACAGGCGGCCATTCACAATCTGGCCTCCCGGCTCTCCTACATCATATACGTATCCGTTCACGGTAAGGTAGATTTCATTATTAGCGTAGACAGCTGCACTCAGTTTGTTGTAGCCATTGCCAATGGTATAAGTTCTGTTTTTCGCATCATATTTTAACGGAATACCGAGTGCATCCCGTATTGCTGTTGCCGGTACATAAACGGTGCCATGATCCAGCATCCCCTTCTGGGTTAATGCCTTGCCGTTCCATTTCAGTGCAACTTCCGATTTGGTAGATTTTTGAGCTGCTACGGTCACTTTAGCTTTAGAAGAGCTAGCATCCACCACTTGTCCATTCCAACCCAGGCCAGTGAGCAACACCCCCGCCGCAATGACTGCTGCACCGTACTTCATTTTGTTTCCCATTTATTATTCTCCACCTTCCAAATTTAAGTATTTACTGTATTACCCGTTTTCATTATAGGAAACACGACAGCGAGAGAGGTAACAATCACGGTGACAATTTTGATGCCAACAATTAGTAAAATCCAAACAATTTGTAATGAAATAATATACCTATGCCTCATTTGCACCAAATATTAAACATCCAATGTTTATGTTTCTCCTAATAAAAATAGGAACGAAGCATCTTCGATGAAAATGAAAAGAAATGTAAGGATTTTGTTATTTATTGTCGTTCTGAGATTTGCAATTTACTTTCACGAAAAAAATCCTTGCCCTAGTGTGCTAGTGTGGGCAAGGATTTTCTAATTCTACAAAGGATCTTGCAGAGAATATTAACTTATCTTCCGCTCTTCAGTTCCGTCCAGAAACGGTCATAAATTTGCAGAGACTCTCCAACATCACTGAGCCATTCGGTTCGTTTAAGCTCATCTTCTGTCAGATTGATCATTTTGTCACTGCGGTATTCTTCACTGTGGAATTCCATCGCTTTAGCGTTCGGATTACTGTAACCGATGAATTCGTAGTTTTTCGCACTAACTTTCGGATCCAGCATATAGTTCATAAACTTCTCAGCCAGTTCCTTGTTTTTAGCGCCTTTTGGAATAGCGTAGTTATCGGAGAAGATCGTTCCACCCTCTTCAGGTACAACATAGCCCACATCAGGGTTCTCTTTCGCGATAAAGGATGCATCGCCGGACCATACGGTTGCAATCCAGCCTTCCTCTTGAATCATTTTTTGCTTAATGTTGTCCGTGTCAAAAGCGAGCACGTTCGGCAGCAATGTCTTCAGATCATCTACGGCTGCACTAATCTCAGATTCATCCGTAGTGCTGTTGGATTTGCCCTGCTTCTTGAGAGCCATACCGATCATTTCACGGTTGTCATCAAGCAGCAGCACCTTTCCTTTATAAGCCGGGTTCCACAGATCATTCCAGCTCTTAATTTCCTCTTTGACATACTTTTTGTTATATGCGATTCCCGTCACACCGGTCATATATACGATGGAATATTTATTGTCCGGGTCAAACTCCGGATCCTTAAATGTATCCGCAATGTTCTCCATGTTCGGGATATTATTCTTATCAAGCGGCTCCAGCAGATCCATGTTGATCATGGTCTTTACCATATAATCCGAAGGCTGGATCAAGTCATATCCGCCACCGCCTGCTTTGATCTTCGCCAGCAGGTCCTCATTGTTCGCGTAATTGTCGTACGTCACCTTGACGTCAAATTCCTTCTCAAAATCCTTCAGCACCTCTGGGTCAAAGTTGTCAGCCCAGCTGTAAATGTGCAAGGTTTCCTTTTCAGAGCCACAAGCCGCCAAGGATGTTATCGACACCACAGCGAGCATGCCTGCCAGCAGCAGACGGGTCCATCTCGATTTTTTCAATTCACTATCTCCTCTCTTTCCGCCATACATTATATTGAATTTATCCGAAAAGCGGTACTTCCGCTTAGATCGGTAGTGTCTTGTGTTTCTTCTGACCCTTGCCGCGGTTAAGGACATATTGCGCAAGCAGGATCAAGGTCACACTCACCAGAATCAGCAGTGTACAGAGCGCGTTGATTTCCGGGGAAATACCCCGCTTCACCTGAGCGTAAATATATATCGGTAGCGTAGTCGAGCTCGGTCCAGCCACAAAGAAGCTAACCATAAAATCATCGAGCGATAACGTGAACGCAATCAAGGCCCCGGCGATAATCCCCGGAGAAATCTGCGGCAGGGTAACATGACGAAACGTCTGCCAACGGGTGGCTCCCAGATCTAGTGCCGCTTCCTCCAGCTGCTTGCCCATATTGGCCAGACGAGCCGTCACTACGACATATACATAAGACAGACTGAATGTGATATGCGCAATAATGATGGTGGTCTTACCTGAATCAATGCCCAACTGACTGAACAGCACGAGCAGCGAGAGACCCATAATGATATCCGGTATGATTACCGGCAAGTACAGCAGTCCGTTCATGCTGCTGCGTCCTTTTTTCCCCAGATTGCGGAGCGACAGAGCCGCGAGCGTACCAAGAACGGTAGATACGATCGTTGATATGACGGCAACTGTCAAGCTGTTCATCAGAGCTTCCATGACATGCCTGTTGTTGAACAGAGAAACATACCAATCAAACGTAAAGCCTTCCCAGTTACCACTGAGCCGCGTATCGTTAAAGGAAAAGATGATGATCATAATGATTGGCAAATAGATGAACGCCATCATTAGGAACGAGTGAAATCCAAGCAGAGGATGATTTCGTTTCTTCATGCTCTCCCCTCCTTCACACGTTGGTGGCGAGCTTGCATCGCCCGGTTAAATAGCATAATCAGCACCAGCGAGGTAATCACGAAAATAACCGATAACGCAGCCCCAAAAGGCCAGTTTCGGGCCCCGAGAAATTGTGCCTGTATAATGTTGCTGATCATGGCTGACTTTGCGCCGCCCAAAATATCCGTAACGACAAACATACCCGTCGTCGATACATAAACTAGAATCGAACCCGTCATAATACCGGATTTGCTCTGAGGCAATGTAATATGGCGGAACGCTTTCCAGCGGGAGGCACCCAAGTCACTCGCCGCATCAAGAAGACGTTTATCCATCTGCTCCAGCGCCACATAAATCGGCAGCACCATGAACGGAATGAAGTTATAAACCATCCCGAGCAATACAGCACCTTTGGTATACAGCATCTGTATAGGTTCATCAATCCATCCCAGATCCATAAGGAACGTATTAACAACGCCCTGTGTCCGAAGCAGCAGCACCCAGGCGTACGTACGGATCAGGAAATTGATCCAGAAAGGCACCGTTATAAGGATTAGGCCCCACGTCTGGATACGCGGGGATGCGTTGGCTATATAATAGGCCAGCGGATAGCTGACGATCAGACAAATCAGTGTGGTCAGTACCGACAAAACAATCGTGTCCCAGTAAATTCCGAGGTATAACGGATCAAAAAACGTCTTATAGCCTTCCAGGCTGAATGAAAAGACGAGGTTCCCTAGCGCGTCACGCTGCAGAAACGAGATCCCTACTACGATAAGCATCGGAATAATAAGAAACAAAGAGAGCCAGAGCAGGACGGGAGTCACGAGGAATTTAGATTTTCTCATGACCCGATGCCCACCTCATCCCTCTCATCCCAGTTCAGTCCGATGGCTTCACCGACTTCCCAAGGCTCATCATCCGTGAAATCGAGGGCAATCGTAACCCTCATCGGCTCGTTATCGAGCTGTACCATCAGCTTATGCACATTGCCGAGGTACTGTACATCCTCGATGATACCCGTCTTCTTGGCGCCCGGTTCGCGCTGCGGAATGATTTTTTCAGGACGCACGGCAAAAAGCCCTTCGGGCGAAGAGAAGATGTTGTTCTCTCCAACAAAGGTTGCAGCGAATAGAGTCTGCGGTCTGGCGTAGATTTCACGCGGCGTTCCGATCTGCTCGACCTTCCCGTTGTTCATAATCACGATCCGGTCAGATAGCATCATCGCTTCTTCTTGATCATGCGTTACATAAACAAACGTAATCCCGAGTGAACGCTGCAGATGTTTCAGTTCAGACTGCAAGTTTTTACGAAGCTGCAAATCTAGCGCACCAAGCGGCTCATCCAGCAACAGCACCTTCGGCTTGTTTGCAATTGCTCTGGCAATGGCAACACGTTGCTGCTGTCCACCGGAAAGCTGGTGCGGATAACGGTCCACTAGCGGGGTAAGCTGCGTCATTGTCACGGCTTCCGCTACGCGTTCCTTAATCTGTGCACGCGGCATTTTTTTCATTTTCAAACCAAAAGCTATATTGTCTTCTACGGTCATGTGCGGGAATAAGGCATAATGTTGAAACACGAGATTCAAATCTCGCTTGTTCGCCGGCGTATCGGTCACGTTCTGCCCGGCGAGCCACACTTCCCCTTCCGTCGGCTGTTCGAATCCTGCAATCATACGGAGGATTGTCGTCTTGCCGCAGCCGCTGGGGCCCAGCAAAGTCAGGAATTCCCCTTCCTTAATGGAGAGCGACAGCGGATGCACGACCGCTTGTCCTTGAAATTGTTTTTCTACCTGGACAAGTTCAATCATATGCATCATCATCCCCTTACGGTTAATGGTAATAGTCTTTCCTATAAATTAAGAAAAAAAAGCCATATCCATTGGTATGGCTTATCGACAGGTTATGTTCAGTTTTTTGCATATTCACTATACCTTGTTTTGACCCCATACACAACACTTTTCTTGAGTAATTCGACAGGGAGAGGCCTTGTCCCATCTAGATTTTGTCATTTGTGACCATGCAGGGTTAAAAGTGTAAAAAATAAAATCGCCCAATTCCGCAAAAACTGCGGTTTGGACGATTTTTGGACTTTCATACATTTCTCACAGGCATAAATTACTTCATTTCATACTGAACATACAGCTGCGTAATGAGTTTAATTTCGCCCGGCTTCACAGATGTACCTGCATCAGCCATGGAAGCACTATCCATTTTCATTTCCATGTTGCCATAGCTGAATACATCACGGTTCGCAGCCTCATCCTGAACAACACTCACAACAACACCAAGCTGCCGCTTGGAAGCCTTGGCAATGGCTTGTGCCTTGAGGTCCGCATTCGCCATCGCTTTCTCAATCACTTGCGTCTCAAATGCATCACGGTTCTCAACCGTAAAACGCGCGTTGCCAATGTTATTCGCTCCGGCCTCCGCTGCTGCATCAAGAAGTTCACCAACCTTGCTCAGATCACGAAGAGTAACCTCAAGCGAATGGTTGGCACTGTAATTTTGCACTTTACGTCCCTCTTTTTCGCTATAAGAGTAATTTGGCTGAACATAGAATTGTTCAGTTTTGATATCCTTGTCATCGATTTTCCAGGTGTTTTTCAGTAATTCGGTAATCTTAGCCATTTTCTGAGCGTTATTTTTCTGTGCCGACTTTGCTGTTTCTGCGAAAGACTCCACGCCGATAGACAGATATACGATATCTGGCTTCACTGAAATTTCACCCTTACCGAGCACTGTAATCCGGTTCTGCTGTACCGCTTCCGCCGCATGTACTTCCCCTACTCCCAAAGCTCCGGTCCATACAGAACCTCCTGTAAGCAATGCACCCGCGATCATGACCGACCCCAAACGTTTGGCCCATACCTTCATTTCCTTCGACCTCCTTTAATTTGGCAGTGCTATTAGCTTGCCTTAACTTTCTAACGGTCTATAATTGGTAATTGTTGCACTTTTCGAAAATTAAAAAAACGCATAAAAAAAGCCTTGTTTCCAAGGCTCCCTTTATACGTCCGTATAGAATTTTATTGGTTCTCCAATTCCTCTTTGCTGACCAAATTCACTAAAGAGGTAACTGCTTGCTCAGCGTCTGCGCCTTCAGCGCTAATGTGAACTTCAGTACCAGAACTTATGGCAAGGCTCATAATTCCCATGATACTTTTTGCGTTCACTTTTTTATCATCCTTTTCCACGAAAATTTCAGATGAGTATTTATTCGCTTCTTGAACGAACAGCGCGGCCGGTCTGGCATGAAGACCCGTTTTTAACCGAACGACTACCGGGTGCTTTGTCATGGAAAATTTACCCCCTATTATCAAATCTCAAAACATTGGAAATCGATGCTATTTCATAATATTATACCATTTTACCACATAGGACACTAGAATAAAAAATCTTAACTATTCCGGAGTTTTTCAGCCAGTTCATCGATTTTACGAAGACGGTGATTAACCCCTGACTTGCTGACAGTCCCCTTCAGCATCTCGCCGACTTCCTTCAAGTTCATATCGGGATGGGCAAGACGGACTTCAGCCACTTCACGGAGCTTGTCCGGCAGCTGGTCTAGACCCATTTCCCTCTGCAACAGCTTGATGTTCTCGATCTGCCGCACTGCGGCTCCAATCGTTTTGTTAAGGTTGGCAGTTTCGCAATTCACAATCCGATTGACGGAGTTTCGCATGTCGCGCATAATGCGGACATCCTCGAACTTGAACAAAGCCTGATGAGCGCCGATCAGGTTGAGGAACTCGATAATCTTCTCGCCTTCCTTAATGTAGAAAATAAATCCTTTCTTACGCTCAATACAGCGGGCATTTAGATGAAATTCATTCGCAAGATCCACCAGTGCCTTGCAGTGCTCCTCATACATGGAAGCGATTTCCAAATGATACGACGAGCCCTCTGGATTGTTAACGGATCCCCCAGCCATAAAGGCACCGCGCAGATAAGCCCGTTTGCAGCAGTTTTTACGTACGATTTCCTCATCAATCCGGGGCAGGAATAGAAAGCCTTCGGAGACAATCCGAAGTTCCTTCAAAATTTCCTGCACCCGGGCGGGAATGCGGACGATATAAACATTATTCTTCTTCAAACGCATTTTTTTACGCACTAAAAGTTCCGTATGCGCTTGGAAATGCTTTTTAATTAAGGAATAAATGCGCCTTGCGATCGCGGCATTTTCCGTCGAAATATCCAGCACAATTTTTTTGCTCGAAACCTGAACTGATCCGTTCATACGGATTAGCGCGGACAGTTCGGCTTTTTCACAACAGTTCTGACTTTCGACCATGGTTAGCTCTTTCTTCGTTTGTGCCGCAAAGGACAAGGGTCTCACCTCTTTCGTAACATCCAATCTTGCACCAATTGGAAAATATGATTGCTCAGCTTGTCGGCATCATGCCGTAAGTACGTACGAAACAGCACCAGCTTATCTGCGATCAGCTTATAACCGCGGCTGGTTACTTCATCCCGGTCAAGCTGAACAGGCTTCGCGCCCTTCTCGGCGTATTTGTCCTGTACTTGCGGCGGGATTTCACCATCGTTCACAATAACATAATCAAACAAGTGAAGACCAATATGGTCATATACGGCCTGCAAATGATCGCCGACCGTATAATTATCAGTTTCACCAGGTTGTGTCATTACATTACATACAAAAATCTTGATCGCGTCAGAAGCAACAATAGCATCCGACAGCTTAGGTACGAGAAGATTAGGCAATATACTAGTGTACAAACTGCCTGGCCCGATCAATATGGCATCGGCCTGCTGAATGGCCTCCAACGCTTCAGGCAGCGGCTCCACATTTTCCGGTTCGAGGGATATCCGCTTGATACGGCCCCCGGCTTCCGGAATTTTGGATTCGCCCGTGACGATGGTTCCATCCTCCATTTCAGCATGCAAAATAACCGCCTCACCCGCGGCAGGCAGCACCTGTCCGCGAACAACAAAAACCCGGCTCATCTCCTTGACCGCCGTGACAAAATCACCGTGTATATCCGTCATGGCAGCCAGGATTAAATTGCCGAGGCTGTGCCCCGCCAGTCCCGAGCCGGTGCTGAAGCGGTACTTCAATATATCGGATAACAGCGGCTCGACATCTGCGAGCGCCGTCACTACATTTCGAATATCTCCTGGAGGAGGCATTTGCAATTCACTTCGCAAAATCCCGGAACTACCACCGTCATCTGCGACAGTTACGATCGCCGTAATGTCCAGGGGCTTCTCCTTCAGGCCACGCAGCATGACGGATAGCCCTGTTCCTCCACCCATCACGACAATGCGAGGGCGCTTTCCAGCTTGTTCAGCCACGTTTATCACTTCCCTCTATTAGTGCCGATCCCGATCAGAATCACGGTGGCTGACCGATACCGATTCTGTTTCACTGGCGCCAAGCATCTTGCCGAGATATTCTGCAATCGCAACAGAGCGATGCTTGCCGCCTGTACAGCCGATACCGATAATAACCTGGCTCTTTCCTTCTTTCCGGTATTGCGGAATAAGAAAATGAAGCATATCCAGCAGTTTCGTTAGAAAAGCCTGCGTTTCTGGCCATTTCATCACATACTCATACACATCGCTGTTTTGGCCTGTGTTGGGACGCAGATTTTCTACATAATGGGGGTTGGGCAAAAAACGGACGTCGAATACCAGGTCGGCATCAATCGGTATTCCGTATTTAAATCCGAAAGATGTAATATTGACCGACAGAGTATTGGTTTCCAAATGGGTAAAACGGGAGATAATTTTTTCTTTCAATTTAGCCGGCTTCATATTGCTCGTATCAATGACCTGCGTTGCCGAATTTTTCAGCTCATCCAGCATTTTGCGTTCCAGACGGATTCCGTCGAGCGGCATGCCTTCAGGAGCCAGCGGATGACGCCGCCGACTCTCCTTGTAGCGCTGGACGAGTACTGAATCCGTTGCATCCAGGAACAGAATTTCGCAATGAATTGTGAAATGATCTTTAATGAAGTTCAGTGATTCCGACAATGCGGTGAAAAATTCACGGCCGCGCAGGTCGATGACCAGCGCTACCTTTCCGATCTTACCCTTCGATTGTTCAATCAGCTCAGCAAATTTAGGAATGAGCACAGGCGGCAGGTTGTCGACACAGAAGAACCCGAGGTCCTCCAGGCTTTGCACCGCCAATGTCTTTCCGGCTCCCGACATACCAGTAATGATGATCAGGGTGGCCATTGATGTTGTAGTGCTGCGATCCGCTGCTTCCAGCATCAGCTTCCCCTCCCTTATAAGTTTAAGTCTCAGCCATAGCTTTGCCTGTCAAAGATGGCGAAGCCGTTTACGCTTGTTATGAACGCAAGTGAAGACCGGCTGCACCGACAACTCCAGCATCATTCCCGAGCTCTGCCGCAACAATGCGAACGCCGCGCTGCAATGGTTCCGGTGTCAACTTGTTAAACACGGCACGAACTTCACTAAACAGAATTTCGCCTGCCTTAGAGACGCCACCGCCAATAATGAACACTTCTGGATTAAGTACAGCTGAGACCGATGCCATGGATTTACCGAGGTAATAAGCGGCACGGTTTACGATACGCAGAGCCACTTCATCTCCAGCTTTCGCCGCATCGAACACTTCCTTGGCCGCAATGTTGTTAACAAGTGCCAGAGAAGTGCGGTCCCCGCGCTCTACAGCGTCTTTCGCCATGCGGATAATGCCTGTTGCCGAGGAAACCGTCTCAAGGCATCCCATTTTGCTGCAGCCGCACTGAATAGCTTCCAGATCAGGTACAACGGTAATATGACCCAGTTCACCAGCCATGCCGCCGAACCCTTGATAGATTTTCCCGTTCACGATAATGCCACCGCCAACGCCTGTACCGAGTGTATAGCAGACACAGTTATCGACCCCGCGTCCCGCACCGCTCCAAGCTTCACCCAGAGCTGCTACGTTTGCGTCGTTATCTATTTTGACCGGCTTGCCAAGGCGCTCCTCAAGCAGCGCACGAATTGGCACATCTTTAAATCCTACGTTAGGTGCCAGAATAATGATTCCTTCACGGATGTTCGTAAAGCCCGCAACGCCCGCTCCAACGCCTACAAGCTGGTCCCAGCTGTATGGGGATTGCTCCACAATATGACGTACATACTTCTCAATATTGCCGATCACGGTGTCAACGCCCTTAGACGTTTCCGTTGGTCCCTCATACGTCTGCAGCAGTTGACCCTCTTCATTGCATATTCCGACTTTAATCGATGTTCCGCCTAAATCGACACCTACGTAGATGTTCTCAGACATGTTACAAGCCACCTTTTTCCTTCTATAATAGATTGCTCCTACTGTACCCACTATAATTGAAGGCACCCTTTCGGTCAAGAGAAGGCAAGGGGATAAAACGCCCCAGGACAATGGCTAAAAAGCCTTATAAATACAGTAACAGTGCGCTTCTGCTTACCGCTGTTCCACTGCGCTAAATAACCGCAAACGACAACATCTTTGCCATCCGTTAATGGTGAATTCCACCTTATCCATTCATGTAACAAAAAATGAAACACGTACTATTTTATGAAAGGAAAAAGCCTCGTTCCCCTTAGGGAAACGAAGCTGTTTAACGATTCTTGCGAATTGATCCGAAATAATATGGCGGGCCCCCCCGCCTGAACCGGTCAACCATAAAGCATGTAGCCGTTCCCTGCCAAAAGGAAAAACGGGAATCAACCCCAATTGGCTTGGAGAAGATTCCCGTTATTTTAATATTTATTATTCCAAATAGCCTTCGGCAATTTTCATCAAAGTTTCTTTGCTTACTTTATTTATGTCTCCACGTAAAGTATAGGCGTATTTTACCTTTTTGTCTGGGCTCTCGTATACCCATTTCAGCTCGTGCGACTGCGAAGGGCCAAATTCTGTATGCAGCATTTCTACTCCCTTCACTTGAACCTTCTCCTGCTTAAATTCAACGTTCTCGTCAATATACATTGTAGGATCGCTCTTTCCACTCAGATTAGTGATATCAACCCCGATTTCATCTTCGCCATTTTGATACGTAGCAAAGAGGAGGAAAAACTGATCTGTCATTTCAACCGGCATCATGGCATATCCCTGATTGGATTCTTCCGCCTGCTTTCTCAGCTTTTCTGCCATTTTCTTATTTTCTTCCGAAGAAGGAGGATTCACTTCCTGAGCATTTTTAAAGATTACGTCCGCCTTTTGGAATGTATAATTTCCATTGACTTTGTCTGCGATCTTAATGGATTTATCCGTAATCTTATCGCGCAATTGAGAAAGATCTTGGAAGTTAGTCACCTTCGTTCCAAGAATTGTTTCATGATTCGGGTTATTGGCAACCATATAGAACAGCCCAGCTTCCCCGTTCTTTAGCACCTTATCCTTAAGTTCATAAAATGCCTTGTAACGCTCTATCTCATCTTTCGATTCTGTTTTTCCGTAATCTTTCGTCGATTTAGTCTCATATACTACTTCGCCATCCTTATTCGACAAAGAATTATACTGCACGGCCGCGTAACCCGTGGAAGCCATTAACATCATCCCTACAAACGCAGTCAAAGCAACTTTATATTTCACAAAAAACCTCTCCTTTTCTTTTGGCTTAGCATTTAGTATTCTTATTACTTTTCCTGTCAAGTCGGCGTCGGGAATGCGCGGGTCATCAAACCATCCAACACATCTGCAATGATCTGACTTAACTCCGCATCACTCAAGCCGTCTCCCCCCTTTCACTCTATACAACGAACAGCTCGACCCAAAATGTGACAGCACCAAAAATCACTACAATCTAAATCGAGCTTCGCAGGGAGCTTGTTCGGTCCGATTCCGTAAACCCAATTCCGTTAGGATTCGCCGGTTGCTCCCCTGGCTTATCCACCGTGGTTCATACCCTTGAATGCTAATGTCCCTAGTCTTCAGATCCTGTTAATACGCATGTACACCTATGTGGATTTTATGACAATTATGCTTTACTGCCTTCCGCTCAAGGTTTCACGCAATCGCCCTCGATCAAATATACCCTCGCCTCGTAAGGCCTTAAAGTCAAATGATACACATCTTCCCCTTGGCGTGGTTCATAGTTGGAGATCATTAGTTTCTTATCGTCTGTCCTGAGATCTTCCGGCCAATTAAATACAGGTGTCTTATCAAAAAAGTTCAGTATCACAAGCAGCTTCTCATTCTCAACGGACCGCACAAATGCATAAATCTCCGTATCCAGAGGCAGCAGCAGCTTGTAATCACCATATACGATCGCTTGGCACTGCTTCCGGATCGCAATCAGCTTACGGTAATAGTGAAAAATAGAGTTTGGATCAGCCAGCGCCCGCTTCACGTTAATATCCTGATAGTTCTTGTTCAACTTGATCCAAGGCTCTCCCTCTGTAAAGCCGGCATGTAGAGTATCATCCCACTGCATCGGCGTACGCGCGTTGTCCCGACTCTTCTTGTGTATGGCCTTCATCGTAACTTCCTCTGGCTGGCCCCGGAGCCTGGATTGCTCGTAATAGTTCAGCGTCTCTACATCCCGGTAATCCTCGATAGAATCGAATACCACGTTGGTCATGCCGATCTCTTCACCTTGAAAAATGTATGGAGTACCCTGCAACATCTGAATAAACGTGGCCAGCATTTTGGCTGACTGTTCCCGGTATTCTCCGTCATTGCCGAACCGGGACACCGGCCTTGGCTGATCGTGGTTGCTTAAATAGTTCGCGTTCCACCCTCTTCGATGCAAGACGGTCTGCCAGCTGCTCATGATCTTTTTGAGTTCGATCAGCGTCCATGAACGGATTTCCCACTTCCCCGTACCTTCGGAAGCGGCGTCTAGAAACATATGCTCGAACTGAAACACCATATTGAGCTCATTGCGGTCCTCGCCGACATAATCGAGCGCCTCCTCAGGCCCAAGGCCCGACGTCTCGCCAATTGTCATGATGTCGAATTCAAACAGCACTTCCTCGTTCAGCTTCTTGAGCATCGTATGTACCTGCTCCAGGTTGGAGAAATAATGATATGCCCGTACGACGGGCAGATTGTCCGGGTTATCCGCATCAGGCAACCCTGTCTCCTTTACAATATGAGCAATCGCATCGAACCGGAAGCCGTCAACGCCTTTGGCAAGCCACCAGCGGATCATTTTGTACAGATCGTTCACCATCGCTTCGTTCTCCCAGTTCAGGTCAGGCTGCTGCTTGGCGTACAGGTGCATAAAAAACTCATCGGTCTTCTGATCATATTCCCACACCGAGCCGCTGAAATACGATTCCCAATTGTTCGGATACTGTCCGTCCTTGCCTTTGCGCCAAATATAATAATCTCGCTTCGGATTATCCTTAGAGGAACGTGATTCAAGAAACCACGGATGCTCGTCCGATGTATGATTCAGCACGAGATCCATCATAATCTTCAGTCCGCGTTTGTGTGCTTCCTCCAGCAGCTCATCAAAATCCTCCATCGTTCCGTAACGACTTTCAATGGCACAATAATCACTGATATCATAACCATTGTCATGACCTGGAGACTTGTAGATCGGACACAGCCAGATCACATTGACGCCAAGATACTGCATATAGTCCAGCTTGGAAATGACACCGCGGAGGTCACCGACACCGTCGCCGTCCGAATCTTTAAAGCTGATCGGGTATATCTGGTACACTACGCTTTCTTTCCACCACTTTTTTTTCACCTGTCTACTCCTTCCTTGATTACTCAGCCCTTATCACTACGAATGCGGATCTCTCTTCCGATCACTGTTGTCCTCGGATTTTTTCTAAATCTTTTTGGAATTGTTGAAATCCGGGGACAAAGGCGACTTATTTTGTGCATTATGGCGCCACTTCATGCTAAAAATGACAATTGTCATCTCAAAGTCATGACAACCTTTACTAACCGACCAATCCCGCTCCCGATAAGATAGAACCAAGGAAATAAAGCGGAGGTGCGGAACATGGTTAAACAACAACATCACGAGCCCATTGTGGAGCTTGTGCAAATCACAAAATCATACGGTGCCAAAAAAGCGGTCAACAACATTTCATTCACGATTGAGAAAGGCTCCATCACAGCAATCTTGGGTCCCAACGGAGCTGGCAAGTCGACAACTATCTCGATGATGCTCGGTTTGATCGACCCAACCGAGGGAGAAATCCGATTGTTCGGCAGAAGCCCGAAGGATCGGCAGGTTAAAGAAAAAATCGGTGCCATGCTTCAAGAGGTCAGTGTTATGGACAGCCTGAAAGCACGCGAGATCATTGCGCTCATTCGGGGCTATTACCCCCATCCGATGGAAATGTCCGAGCTAAAGAAACTGTCCGGTCTGACAGATGAAGAGCTGAACAAGCGCGCGACCAAAATGTCCGGCGGACAGAAACGGAAACTAAGCTTCGCCCTGGCGCTGGCAGGAAATCCAGATCTGCTGTTTTTTGATGAACCTACTGTGGGGCTGGACACCACTTCGCGGCGGTTATTCTGGCGAACCGTTCGTGGACTCGCTGCTCAGGGCAAGACCATCCTGTTCACTACTCACTATCTACAGGAAGCAGACGATATGGCTGACCGGATCATTCTGTTCAATAACGGAACGATCGCCGCTGATGGCAAACCAGAGGAGATTAAAGCGAAGCTGACGCGGCGTTCGATATCTTTTGTCGTAGAAACAGATCAGCAACTCATTAAAGAACGGCTCTATAAACTTTCAGGCGTAACGGATGTGTATGAACAAGACGCCAGGATGCATGTGGTAGTAGAGAATACAGATCAGATATTGGCTGTTATTTTACGCGAAGAAATGGCTGTCCGTGATATTAGAATCGATGAGGGCAGTCTGGATGAAGCGTTTGACCAGTTAACCCAAAAACAAGAGGAGGCTGTATAACGATGACAGGGCGTCTTATTGTACTTCAATGCAAAATGGAACTGCTGCGCATTGCGCGCAACCCGTATTTCATTTTCTGGTCGTTGGCCATGCCGATATTGTTCTATTTCATTTTCACCCGGGTCGTGAATACCGGAGCCCCAGATGCAGAATTGTGGCAGGCTCATTACCTGATCTCAATGACCACCTTCAGTGTGATGGGATCAGCCATCATGGCGATGGGTATCCGCCTCGTACAAGAGCATACGCTTGGCTGGTCTGTCTACATGAGAGTGACACCTCTCCCGGGAAGCGTATATTTTTTTGGCAAAATGTTCGGCCAGTCCGTAATGCATTTGCTCTCGATTATTGTCATCTTTATCGCTGGTTATCTTATTAACGGTATTCATATGCCAGCTTGGCAGTGGATTACAAGCGGCCTGTGGATCATGCTCGCCTCCACCCCGTTTCTTGCGATCGGCACATTGGTTGGAGCAATGAAGCGTGTAGAGACTGCCAGTGGTGTAAGCAACGGTATCTATTTAGCACTGGCTATTACGGGAGGCATGTGGATGCCGATGGAGATTCTGCCTAACTTCCTTCAAGCCGTTGGAAAATGGCTGCCATCATATCATTTTGCAAGTGGGGGATGGGAGATTATCCGCGGAAACATGCCGGAACTCAAATCTGTTGTACTTTTAGCAGGATATTTAGTTCTCTTTATGGTAATATCCACCTATATCCGAAAAAAACAGCAAGCTGCGTAAGGATGATGGTGAATGAAACCTGGTAAGTTCCAACTGTTCCCGCATCGATTAGGATTTTTCCCTTATTTATGGCTCGTTTATTTAAGCATGCCAATCTATCAACTGGTTGCCTTTGAAACAGGCTGGAAGCTTTACATCGGGTATATGATGGTCGGCCTGTTTGTTGTCACATATCGGCAGCTTTATTTCGCAGAAGGGAAACGCTCCTTCTTTCTTTGGCTGCTGCTTCAAATGCTCATTATTTTTATCTTTTGTATGGGATACAGTACCTCTTACTTATTTATGGGGTTTTTCACGGCTCATTTTATCGGGTGGTATTCAGACCAGCGGAAATTCATGATGGCTTATATAATATTCGTTCTAATCGAGACCGTTCCGCTTATCTTCCATATGAATCAGATATGGAATCCGGGCCTTCTGTACACCTTGCCCTTCATGCTCATTATGATGCTGTCCCCTTTCGGGATCCGGTCCATGAACCGCAGGCAGAAGCTGGAGAAGGAACTCGCACAGGCCAATGAACAAATCCATAACCTCATTAAAGGTGAGGAACGGATGCGGATCGCAAGGGATTTACACGATACACTCGGTCATACCCTGTCCCTGATCACGTTAAAGAGTCAGCTTGTTGAAAAACTCGTTGGTGTTAATGTAGAGCAAGCCCGGCTTGAGGCACGAGAAATTCAAAACACCTCTCGTGCTGCACTTCGCCAGGTACGTGAGCTGGTATCCGATATGCGGACCGCAACCCTTACAGAAGAGCTGAGAGAAGCCCGGATTATTTTGCAAAGCGCAGATATTGACCTTACACACGAGGGCAATCCGAGATATGAAGGCATTCCGGACACAGCACACAACATTCTGAGCCTGTGCTTGCGGGAGGCGGTCACCAATGTGGTGAAACACAGCGGAGCTTCCCGATGTCATCTTAGCTTCGACCAATCTGAGAGTGAATGGATGCTGTCGGTAAAGGATAACGGAATTGGGGTTCCATCCGGCACCGACGGTCAAGAAACAAGGGAGAAAAATGGACTAAAGGGAATGTCTGAACGTCTTGCCTTAATTGGCGGCACGATGAAAATCATTGCAGAGGAGGGTACCCTCCTTATAGTGCGCGTCCCAATCGTTATAACGAACCGGAAGGAGTGTGAAGCCGGTTGAGCATCCGGGTATTTATTGCAGAGGACCAGCGTATGCTGCGCGGCGCATTGGCGCTGCTGCTCGATTTTGAAGAGGATATTCAGGTTGTGGGTCAAGCCGGGGATGGCAAGGAGGCACTTGCTTTAATTGCCGAGCTAAAGCCGGACGTCTGCCTGCTCGACATCGAGATGCCGATAAAGAGCGGGCTTGAAGTTGCGGAGGAACTACAGCGGCTACGACTGCCTTGCAGGATCATTATTCTTACCACCTTTGCCCGCCCTGGTTACTTCGAGCGCGCTGTTCAGGCCGGTGTCCAAGGTTACCTGCTAAAGGACGAGCCAAGCGATCGTCTCGCCGAAGCTATCCGCCGCGTCATGGAAGGACGCCGCGAGGTGTCGCCGGAGCTGGTCTTCGGTACGGTGCGTGAAGTTAATCCGCTGACCGAACGAGAACGCGAAATCCTGCGGCTGGCAGCAGCGGGCAACAGCTCCGGCGAAATCGCCTCCATCCTGCACCTGTCATACGGAACCGTGCGTAACTATATGTCTGAAGTTCTGAACAAGCTGGAAGCCAAAAACCGGATTGAGGCTATTGCCTTAGCGGAGGAAAAAGGCTGGATTTAAACATAAGTGCGCGTGAAGCGCTACCCGTAAAATTGAAATCCCCCGTGTCCATCATGAGGACGTGGGGGATTTTTGTAGCACGTGCGGTGCGGCGATGCTATGCCGGCATGGCAGTCGACCGTTGAAACGGCGATATTGAAAAATCTGGAACGGGGGTCAATAAGTAACGTAACAACTAACTATATGTACTCATCAAGATTGGGGGAAGTGGAATGGATAATACCAAAACAATTGCTATCATCGGAGGCACAGGAAAGGTAGGACGCCATGTAGCAACAAAAGCACTACAACGTGGTTATCGAGTCATCATGCTTGCCAGAAACCCAGACAAATATAAATTTAATGATCCTGGACTAACAATCATACAAGGGGATGCTCAGAGCACTGATTCTATCCGGCTGCTGCTTAAAGATTGTGATGCCGTAATCAATACGCTGGGACAGCCGGCTAGAGATCACCCGATATACAGCAGCGTGACGAATGACATCCTTACCATCATGAGTGAGTATGGAATGAATAGATATATAAGTGTTACGGGAGGGTCACTTCATGTACCGGGTGACAGCAAGAGGTTGATCAACAAAATCGGGGAGAAAATGTTCGAAATCTTATTTTCCAAGATGATGATTGATAAAAAGAAGGAACTGAACCTTCTTCTAAATAGTGATCGAGACTGGACACTTATACGATTACCGTTTGTGGTTGATGGTCCTGAAACAGGGGACATCAAGGTGAAATTAACGGATATGCCCGGAACAAAAATTACAAATGGGGATATTGCGGCTTTTCTCATTGATCAGGTGTTGGACACCCAATATATCCGTAAAACCCCCTGCATTTCGAACTGATATCCTACATATTTATCACAAAAAACCCGTATGGCCTTCACCTTTAATAAGGAAGAGACCACGCGGGTTTTCACATTACCCTTACCCTATGTTATTGAACCGTTCCCGCACCTTTAGAGATCCGGCTCAGAGCTTCGCCCGATTCATTAATGTAAATATCCCGTACAGCAAGATCACCGATCGCACAAATACCGACTAAACGGCCTTGGTTGTCCACTACAGGCAGACGTCTAATCTGATGCTGTGCCAGCATATTTGCTGCCTCATGAATTTCCGTGTGCGGCTCGCAGCATTTGACCTCGCCTGTCATCAGTTCCTCGCATGTTGTCATTTTTAAATCCTTATTCTTAGCCACACCACGAAGCACGATATCACGGTCCGTCATAATTCCAGTCAGCCTGCCCGCCTGATCAACAATCGGTACTGCACCGACATTACCCTGTTCCATGATTTTCGCTGCCTTCTCTACCGGGTCATTCGTTTGGCAGGTCTGTACTTGTCTGGTCATGACTTCAATAATTTGCATGGTAAGTTAAAGTCTCCTTTTACAAAGTTTACTCATAATATGAGTTTAAAAGGATTTGTTTATACCTCTGTATCAACAAGAGCTAGTGCAATTCTGCGGCCCAACTTGATGATGGTACAAATAGCCATCTAATCCTGTTTTATTCGGGTGAGCCATGCCGCCGCATAACCTGCAATCATCGAACAGACCAGGCCTAGGCTATAGGTGAGGATGTTAATATAAGCAGTGTTTGTGTACTGGTTCCAATACCCCCATCGGAAGAGCGCCGAATCCAGATTTTCAGGACCTCCGCCCAGCCCCTTAAAAATATGACGATAATATCCATAAGCGAACAGCCCCAGGACCCCAGCCATGACAATCAGGAAGATGATGATTCCTTTGGAATACCATCCATCTTTCATTTTTTCACAGAAGAAGTTTCTAGATGTCATGCCCGTCAGATAAAGGAGAGCTATGTATAGTGGAATAAGGAGAAACACCACCAGCATGGCCGGATTTCCATTGCCTGAAAGATGTCCATTCCACCCCAACCGAAATGTAAGCAGATCAACCAGCCCGGTTAGTGATGCCGTAAGCAGAAGCAAGACGATGATGCTCAGAAACAAGGAGCGCTGCTGCCCGGTGAGGGCAGGGAAACGTCTTTGATTCAAGCTAGATTCCGCTCTCTTGGCTAATGGTGTAAGCTTAAACCTTTTAACAGAGATGGGATCGATGAATTGAAGGTGCTCTATGTTTCTGGACTCAAGCTCCCTTAACATTTCCAGAAAAATTTGCCTGATCAGCAGACTGTCTCCCAATGCATCATGTCTTTGTTTCCCCTTGCTATCCAAACCGTAGTAATACAGCAAGAAATCCGTAGAAATGATATCATCCACTTCCGGATGAAGGTACGTGAATAATGCCTTGGTGTCGATACACGGGTTAGTCGGCACAGCCAGGTTTTGTCGTGCGCACTCCTTTTGAAGGAGTGGCAGATCAAACTCGTAGCCCGCATGGGTTACGAGAATACAGCCTTCAGCAAAACCCAGAAATTGTCCGTATATCTCTCCCAGCCTCGGCGCATTCTCGACATCACCATTGTAAATGCCGGTTAAAATCTCGATCTCTTGTGGGATCGGCTTGGCAGGTTTGATGTACGTGCTGAACGTCTCTTCTGAATTCACTCCGCTGCTGTCTATACGAACCGCCCCGATCTGAATAATCCGCTCAGTCTCCACCTGAATGCCAGTGGCCTCTAGGTCAAACACACAGAACTTTTGACGCTGTATGTCCCGAATGCTTAATCCCGATACTTCGTATGTTTCTTCCGATAGCATCTTTATCTGCATGGGCATGCTCGCCCTCATTACCCCATCCCCTCTCGGTTCTAAACTCATTAATTAATAAACAATTCTATGCCTTGAGTTAGAGTTCCTTTACTGACATGTATGGATCAAGATCGATATGGGGCAACGAAAACTAAATAAGCTACCTCCGATAGCGTCCCGGAAGCAGCTTATAGCTTAGCTTTTTTATAAAATGTCTATAGAATGGGGTCTTAACTATGGCATCTAGAAAAAACAGATATGGATAATTGTTTTGCTCACATCTTTTCGAATCAAAGCAATCTAACCTACAAAGCGTGTAGTTCCCCTTGCCCACCCTCACCCTGAACCTTAAATCAGCACGTGGTAGTTACATTAAAAAAGATACACTGTACATGATGACCTGCATCTGTAACAATGATGGGCTAATTTATAACATTTCAGATATGGCCCTGCATCTGGATCTTTCCAACTTCACCCGTTGGAGGGGTTTGTGCTCACCTTTAAGGAACAAGGGTTACCTGCTCTACACGCTTATGGTTATTTAGTTATATCGTTGCATTGGTCGTTATTGCGGGTCATCCTCAATTAAATCAATCGTCCAGTTTTTCTCTTGAATGCGGAAATCAAGCTCACGGTAGTTCTTAGCTAGTTCATCCACCTGTTTCTGAAGGGTTGGGACCTCAATGATCGTAATAAACTTCACCTCAGAACGCATATAGCGGTCTTGACGGATGGACGCGGATTCAAGCAACTCGTTCATAATTTTCCGCTTTTGCATCATGCTATCCCGCTCCACGAGAACATCCGCAAGGCTCTTCCCGTCAGCAAAAATGGTGTGTGAATTGGTCTTATTGATCTTCTTAATCCAACTCGCCAATTCTTCCATCGTCCGGTCGAGTTCAACAAAAAGCTCGGTGGGATTCTCAACTGGCTGCTCACCCTCCTGTACCTTCACCACTCGCTCCAACCGCTGCTTCAACTGGGCGATCCTGCGCTGACAATCAGCGCGTAATACCAACGCTTCTGCAAGTTTCATCATGAGCCCTCCTTTTTAAAGCCTTTCATCAAAAAGAACAACGGAATTCTTAGTCTGCGTTCATACGTTTCCCGATTGCTGAAATGACGCTCATCGGGTCGTGATTCCCTGATCTGTTCCACCACGAACCCTGCTCTCTGCAGCGCGGAAAAATAGTCCTCTACCGTTCGATGAAACTTTTTCACCGTACGACCCAGCCACTCCTGTTCACGTCCACCCGCAACAAAATAATTGTCGACCGTCCAATCCTGCTTCTGTCCTGCCGGTTTCGCTAGTCCGTAGGACGATGTCATAACCGGATGCTCTACGGAGAACACAAAGCTCCCGCCGGCCTTCAGTGAAGTATATACATGGCTGAACAGCGCATCGATGTCTTCTATATAGTGGATGACGAGCCTCGATACAACCAGATCATATGCAGCTTCTGGTGCCTTCCAATCCTCCAAAGCCATATGGATCACGCAGCCGTTCGGTATAGGGCCGAGTGTTTTCCGAGCATGCTCCACCATGTTGCCGGAGCCTTCTAGCCCAGTATATTGTGACGCACCCATCTCCAGCAGCTCACTACCATAGGTTGCGGTACCACAACCCAAGTCCAGAATCGACTTCCGCCGCACATCGCCTATCATTTCATAAATAATCGGCTTCTCCAGCGTATCATTAGCATTCTCGCTCCAGCTTCTTCGCTGCAAGTAACTTTCCAAAAAAGCTTCCTGATCATAATGGTCCGATCCCCGGTATGCCGTCATCCCATCCTCCTTGTCCGCGTGGCTTCCACATGACTAACTCATACAAAAGTAACCTTAAGCTCTGTCCAACCGCTCTCCTGATAGGCTTCATGGACTCCGACTTCTCTAATCCGCCTTTTCGGAACATGCTTGTTCCGTAACACAGCCGTCCATTCTTGCGCGAAAAGTTGAGGAGTTAAGCGAACTTCATGATCGCTGATCCACGCGGCTGAAAACTTTTGACCGCCTACCAAGCTGTTAAAGCCATTTCTGAACCAGGGATGCTCCTCCTCTTTAGAGACTCCTTCCGGGTTCATGCAGACGTATAGGGAAATATCATCACATAGCTGCAACAGCTGAAAATGTCTTGCGATGGTCTGCTCGTCCGGATAGTTCAACTTCTCTTTCAGTCGTTCCTGCCGCGCTAGCTCACGCTGATAGAACGCAAGCTCTGCTTCCTGTCTGGAATCCTGATCCGATTGAAAAAATGACGCATAATGCATGCTGCAGAGCATTGCCGCGTAACGGCTCATCTCCTCGGTTTCGTCCACTCCTATTTGGTACAAGACCAGCTTAGGCAACACAGGGTAATCTATGAATGAAAACGGCACGTTACTACGGTCATTCCATATTGGCATGGCATCCAACCGGATCCAGCTCCGGTCATGTTCCCGAATGGCCAGCAGACAATCATCCTTGTACTCTCCGTCCAGAAACCATTCCTCCCGGAATCCCCGAGCCACTTCTTCCGAAAAATGTGCATGGTCATCCTGCGTTGTCATCACAAAAGCCTCATCAGATTCCCGAATAATCATGGGATTCCCTCCTTAGCTTTTAGCTTCAGCCTCCAACATAGGCTTGTCGCTTAAACACCATAATAACGTCCCTCGACTGTCCCTGATTTTGACTCGTATCAAAACACGACACCAGCTCCCAGCCTTCATACCCGTGCTTGTTCAACAGTTCGTCTAGTTCTTCCTCATTCACTTTTCCGCCCAAAAAACCGCCGGTCTGATATTTCACCGTTCTATATTCCCACTGGACCATCATGCGTGTCCTCCTTATTTAAAAACCGCTCAACTTGTTAGTACTTAAAATGCAACGTATTCTTTTACCATCAGCTCGATCTTTTCTTTGTTCATCTTTCCCAGATGGTCCTTCCACTCGATCTCCAGGTAAGATAGCTCGATATCTTCACGGGTCGACAGCTGTTCAGGTATGGATGCATCTCCGGAAATAGAGCCAACGTCCGTAACTTTCTGGATGGCCGAGCCATCTTCAGCAGTATGAGCGCCTGCAAGCACACCGTTACTGTGTCCATCTTGCTGTTCGTAGAATGTATAAGCAAAATAGGAAATACCTTTAACATCCTCTACATTACCGAGATACGTCAGCTGCCCGGAGCCTCTCCATATGGACGCGTTGGATGACTTGATGATTTTATAGTTTTCTATTTTCCATGCTGCATCACCGGAATCCTCCCCCGCCAGCACATACATCTCCGTCGGGCCCGCGCTTGCACTAGAAACCATATTATTCTGGGAGTAGAGCAGGTACAGCGTGAGGATGTTAGCGGCAAGAAGTCCAGCAATAAGCCAAACAACCCATTTTATCCATCGTGTATTCTGCATATGTCAGGTCCTTTCTTGTTCCGTTATAGCGTTTAATGGCAATCACCTAATTGGAATCTCCGATATATCGTGGTGTTGAGATCCCTTCCATGAGTGGCTTCACCAGCGCATCCGGATAGACCCGAATTTCGTGCAGGTGGGCAAGCTCAATCCATTCCACACCAATCTGGGTCTCATCTGGGTTATGGCCGTTAAACACCTCTTCCTTGGACTCCATTTCACATTCAAAATAAAACTCCACCTGATGAATATCCGCATCCCATTCCGCAAACTGATGGTTCTTGCCTATGTATTCCCGGATAAACAGAATATCCTTCACCTTTACGCTGCATCCGATTTCTTCAATACATTCTCTGACAACCGCGTCCTTCAGCTCCTCATATTTCTCTTGCCCACCACCGGGAAACAAATAGAAAATACCGTCCTGATCCACGTTTTTTGTCAAAAGAATTCGTTCGTTCTGTATGATGACCGCCTTGGCCGAATTTCGAATTGGTTTCATAACAGTTTACTCCTCTATTATGTATATTCGAGATGATTTGCTCTGCAATTTCCTCTGGTAATTTCATTCCATCTACAATCAGGTTGCAGTCTTTCTTTACCAAGAGGCATCCCTAATTCCACCTTAACTTAGAAATAGACTAACGGCAACTTGGGATCCCTTACCGAGCCTGGAGGAAACTTTCATTCTCGCCCGGAGTGTCTACGATGGTGATAGAACTTGGGATTTGGGCCAGTCTCGTCAACGAGATATTAACAAATTGCCCTTGTTCAAGCTTCTGAAGCACTTCAGGCACGAAAACTCTGTACTTCTTCAGCTTCCCGCCATTTCTGCTTACATGGATCGTTCTTCCTTGTTTATGGACGATTTGTCCATAAATTTGTCTCGTTGCAGATGTTACAAGATCCGTAAGGATCATCACAACGAATCCTAAGCAACATAATATGGCGATAAAATATAAAAAACCGAATCCCGAAGGTGTGTAACGAGCGTGATGCATAGCAAATAAGTTAATCGAAAGAATTAAAAGAATGATGTTTGAACAGAGATGTAAGATCAACCACTTGTTAACGTTTAGATCCATTATCCATTTCTCCTTATTCAAACCTTTTCTTGACCCCATCTTTTTCGATTTCCACACCGATGTCGTTTCGCCCTCCTCCGGCGCTAGATACATCTCTGTTCATTATTTTTCCGAAAAAAACAAACGACTGATTACTCTGGGTATGCTGGGTTAGCGAAATCGCCTGGGGCTCAATTTCAAACTGCATGAACTCATCATCAAGCAGTGGACGAATAGTGATCATTTGCCCTTTACCGTAATTGTACAGGTTAAGCTGACACTCTATTTTGACTGTTCTGTCTTCTTCCATTCTGTAGTTACACTGACTGTCTTTTTTAGAAAAAGCTACAGAAGATACGCCGGTTGAATTGTATTTGGTTAAAAAGAGAAGCTTCTCTGTTATGAATGGAAAAATCATAATAAACGCGATACAGCCAATAATGAGCCGGCTCATGATTTTGGGATAGCGAGGTTGATAAATTCTCGACACACCGCCAACACCAAGGATCAACAGTAGAAAACCAAATATAACCGGTAGGTGCAGGCCCGTTCTTTTCCCATCTGTCCAAGGAGAAATCCCAATCCATCTAAACAGGTCATCTCCAAACGAATAACCCAAATGATGAAAGGACAGCAGTAGAAGCCCCAGTACAACAGCCGAGATATACATAATCTTGATCTTCAGTTTATCGTCCCCCCTCACCCACACTCTTCCATATTGTAACAAATAAAACAATTTAGATGTCCACAATATTGAAATATCCAAGAAAGATATATGTGGGATTGGTTATTAATCACGTGATGGCATGATCTGTTCCGCTTTTCTGTTCATGAAGCAACCGCTGCTTACGTCCAAACAGGCACACGAACACATGTACAAAGACACAAGCATCCATAAGGAACAGCCCAACAAGATACATAGGCCCTAAAATGCCTGGAAAATACAAATTCATAAACAGCACATGTACGCCACCGAATACAAGATACAAAAGCCCGTTACGGATCGCGATTTCACGCAATCGCAAGTGCTCCCCTGCTCCAGTTATGCGAATACGGACAAACGCTTTACCAAGGGTTCGGCCCCCATTCAGGTAAGGAACAAGAATGAAATATACGGATGTTGTGAGGAAATATGCCAGAGGAACATTTAATACATTCAGCAGAAGCAAGACAGGAACCATTACGATCCAGTCCACCCCGAATGCAATCACCCGACGAGTATAGCTGACGCGCTTTTGCGAGAGATCTACTTCCTGGTCCAGCCGCGGCAGATGCTTATAAGCCCAGTGAGCTATGAGAAAGCCGATCATGCCGCCGAGTGTGTTCAGAAACAGATCATCTACATCAAACAACCGGTAAGGATAATCATATATGCCGTATATCCCAGTCACCTGTGTCACTTCAAAAAACAACGATAACCCGAATGAAGCTATCAGACATGTCAACCAGCTCTTCCGCAGATAATAACGCACAAACATGCCAAACGGCACGACCAGCGCAATATTAAACACCACCTGCAAAAAAGCTCTTTCCTTGATTAACCGTACATACGTGGATGGATCAGACCATACAACCCGTGTCTCCGCCAAAATATCATGGATAAAGTTCATTGGAACCCACTGCACATAGGAGGCCACATCTAAAGGCGTATTATGTCTAGAAGCTGGTAAAGGCAGAATAACAAGATACAGTGCGTTCATCATATAGAGCAAAAACAAATACAAAAGCAATCCACGAAATTTATTAAAATAACCGTGCTTCCGGTACTGCAGTACAAGAATTGGAATGGTACACAGCATAGCAGCTACGGGAAAGGTCAAAAACGCATACGATATCGGAAACAAATAATAATCCAGCACGTTGATCACCCGCCCTCTCTTTTTGATATACATTTATTGTAGACCCCGAAGGTTAAAAGAAGAGAAGTCTCAGTTTAAAAAGAGTTTAAAAATAGCCCAAGTAAGCAGGTGACAGGGCCGTACATGATCACAACAAAGAACCCGCACCTTAGCCTTAGCGCGGGTTCTTTGTCATATCGTTCATAACAGTAAAATAATAGCTAATCCACAGACTTTGAAGACGATCTGAGATACAACGGAGGTTTCACGTCATCAATAAGCAGAATACCGTCATATTGGTCACGGGCAACCAGACTTTCCGGGATCATGCCCCAGCTGTAAGTGTAACGTGGTTCGAACATCCACGAATTTCCCCGTTCATTGGTACGGTAACGCAAATCAATGAACGTGTAAGGTGAACCGCTAGCGGACAGGATCGATTCGACCGATCCGGGTTCTAGTGGGAGAACGTCATGCGGTTCAAACATGTTATCAGCAGTCTGGCCGCTTGCAGGGTACAATCCAAGCACGTAGCTGTATTTTTTCATATCATCAGGAAGCATTTCGCCCATTAACTTAACAGGATATGGAGACCCCATCACTTCACTGTGCGCTTTACGGATATGATCATTGTGAGCCCATACGATAAATTTCTCTGTCGGATAGACGTCGGTGGCAAGCCACATCAGATTATCCAGTATCGCCTTATCTCGCCATTCCATCGACTTGAGGAACCAAGTGTATTCGCCCTCTGACATACCAACATTCGATTTAATGGATATTTCAACGTATTCCTTGGCAACGGATATCCGATCATTCAGACTTCTCTCCAGAAGAACTGGCAGCTTATCATTGGTAGGGTACAGCTCTTTCAGAAGGGCTTGGCTCGATTCCGATCCCGTAGCTTTCAGAACATCCTTGTATACTTGGATCAACTGGGCCTTCTCTTTCTGGTAAGCTTTAAGATCCGTTCCAGCGGAATATTCGGATAGCTTCTCCTCTGCCTCTTGCAGGCGCTGGGCCAATTTATCGTCTTTCAGCCAATCCCCGTCCAGAAGGGGAAATTGCAATTGCATATCAAAGCCGGTAAGCGCCAGCGGCTGTTCAGATTTTTGAGTTGTTTTTATGTATTCGAATAACGGCATTGTCTCTTGCGCCCACCATACACCAAAGATGGAATCCTTCATCGTCTGTTCAGCGCTCTGGGTGCCTGATTTACCATAAGCTAGTGAAGCATTGCCCAGACCGCTTTCAAAAGCAAGCACATTGTATCCCATCTCCTGATGCAGGAACTGGATCAGGCGTGTCTTCACCAAATTGAATTCGCTCACACCATGGGAGCTTTCCCCGAGAAAAACTATTCGCTTATCATGGAGCAAAGGCTTCAACATGTCCAAGTCCTTGAACTGCCCTGCTCCTCCCTTGCTGTCAGCCGGCTGGATGGACTCCAGCTTATACGCATGATCCTTGGTCCAAGACTCCCATTCGGCAATAGCTTCATTGGATGTACGGACTTCCGTGACCTTTCCTTGAACGGCTTCTGCAACAGCATATGCGCTGTTGCCTGTGAACACCGTACTTCCAATAACCGAAGCCGTTAGTATAAATGCGGTTAACATATGTTTTGTCTTGTTTTTAAACATTTGTGTCATTCATCCCTTCAATAATTGATGCTGGTCAAGCTATTAATCCTCTTCCCAAAACAAATCATCTAACGTCCTTGACAGCGCCTTACATATAGCAACACATAAACTCAGTGACGGATTGTACTTGCCTAATTCAATTAATCCGATCGTTTGCCTTGAGACGCCAACAAGATGTGCCAAGTCTTCCTGGGAAAGGTCTCTCTCCACCCGGGCCATCTTCAATTTGATATTTTTCATGCCATATCACCCGTTCCCTAAGAATCCCATTTGTCTTTATCAGATATCTTCAAGCTCGCTTTGTTAGCAAGTTGATGAACAATGAACGTACCCCCTACAAAGAGCGGAATATTGATTACCAGCGATACAAGAGTGACAAGGAAGAAATACCATAATCCCGTTGTCCAAGTCCCATCTCCATACAAGACCGCACTTCGAATACCGAAAAACAATGACAGAAAGCCGCCGATTCCTATACCCCAGAGTATATTTCGAGTGTTAAAAGAGACCTTACTTCTGCTGTCATGTACCTCAATCTCGTCTGAATAAATGCCCAGAAACACGCTCCGGATGCCAAGATACAGTCCCCCCGCTACAACAATGACCAATTCTAACAGAGAAGATTTCCAATCGCTTAACATAAAACTTTTCACGACAATCGATATTGTACAGATGCTCATGATCAGTATGTAAATCTCTTTGTAAATCTTGTTCTTCAAATTGACGATGCGTTCGTCTTCCACCCTGTTTCTAGCGAACCATTTCATGGTCATACTCCTCCTCTTAAAACAACTGGGTAATATTTCCTTATACACTCATTATACTCAACACACGTCATAATGCAATATATATATTGCAAAAAGGTGGGTATATTATGTTTTTGCAAAAAAATAAAAGCCCGGCAACATGCCGAGCTTTCATTCATCTCTATTTTAAAAAATTAAATAAATTGCTTTTTGGCATACTGCTGCACATTCTGTATAAACTCCGCTTCCTCTGCCTGATCAGCGAAAGATCTTCTTGGGACGATCGTGGCCTGAAGATTGTTTACGAAAATATAAATATTCTCCTTGTCTTGCCTCAACTCATGAATTCCGTCCCAAAAGCATGTTGACTGACTCCGAGCCGTTGAATCAAACAGTCCCGCACCATTGATCTCAATCAGATGTTCGCCTAAAATTCCATCGTGGGCCTTCACTAATTTCATCGTTCTGCTCTTGATTCTGTACAGAAATAACACATCCGCTAATCCTCCAATGATCACACCGGCAACAATAGCGTAGACCCAGCTGGAACCAAGCAGCTTCGAAATCACAATACAAGAAATCGGGATGCTCAGCAAACTGATGATCATGGATATTTTATACTTTGGTAAATTGAACATAACGTATTTATTGAACTTCCAAAAATCCTCTTTGGTCAGGTTTGCAACAACTTTCATAGGTATGGCTTCCCTCCGATATTATTGATGTATCCTGTCTGGATACACTTTCATCAACCGCTTCTAGTATAAGCGAACTTGTGACATATGAACATTGTCGATTTTGCAGATTATCAACCATTTTCAAAAAAGTATCGATCCTTTCGTGGCTTTTTCTGCTTTCCCGGTGTCTAATGATGTGTAAGGTCAAGAGGAGGTTCAACCATGTCAGGAGCTCATGACAAACAACACCCTGTTATTCCGGAAATGCAGGGCGGCCAACAAAATTTTGAAATCATATTTCATCAGTATTACGAGAAAATCCACAAATATTTCTCATTCAAAGTGAATCCAGCTGCTGCTGAAGATCTAACACAACAGGTTTTTATCAAGGTTATGCGAAATATTCATTCCTTTAATCAGGAATCCAATATATTTACATGGATTTTTAAGATCGCTCAAAACACATTGAAAAATGAATACCGCAGAATATCCCGTACCCTAGAAAGCACCTCGGATCTTACGGGTTATGAATCACGGCTGATTTCTCTTGATTTTACGAAGCATGTTGAAATTCAATTTGACATCAGTTCCGCTTTGAAAAAACTAAGTCCTTTGGACAATCAGATCATTTTATTACGTTTTTTTGTCGACTGTACCATTGTGGAAATTTCTGAAATTGTGGGTATGCGTGAAAGCGCCGTGAAGAACCGGCTATATCGGACATTAAACAAATTAAAAGTTGAACTAAAAGAATGGGGTGACATTGCCATTATGTCAATTCAGAATATGATATCTATTGTAAATAAAAATGAATCAAACGATAAGAAAAGTGAAGGCAAGAACAAGGTGCATCAAGACCTATTTAATGAGCTTCAAGGAAATGTAGAGAGAATTAATACAAAGTATAAACATGTGCCCTCCACCAAAATAACGATTGAAATCTATCCCGACCTTCCCACATTCCATCAAGCAGTAGGTGAACAGGACGCGCCTAACTGGTTCATGGGAACGATGGAGAACAACATCTTAAAAATCGTCTCTCCACTAAACCCGGGACCTGAGCACACGTATGAATCGATTTTAAAATCAACGGTTCACTTATATGCCATGTGGCTCATCAGCGATATTAATCCTGCTGCTCCGAAATGGATACGCCAAGGTATTGGCGGGTTTGAGGCTAAGCAGATGTCAACAAGCTTCATCAAAGATAGTATCGCAGATCTGGTTCGCCAGGGCGAAGTGCCACAGTTCCATGAATTGAATAACGATTCTTGGGATTTTGGAACGATGAAAGGTTTTCAGCTGTCGTACACTATAGTCGAGTTCATTATTTCAGAATACGGGATAGATAGTCTGAATAAACTGATTCGAAATCTCGCTGGTTTTCAGGAGATTTTCCATTGTTCAGAAACGAAGCTGCATGAGGAATGGGTTAACTATTTGAAAAAAATAGTATAAATCAAAAGAAGCTCGGCGTTATGCCGGGCTTCTTTTATATTTATGTCTGAGAATGATGACCCGAGTGATGGACACTTCTTGAGAGAAGCGTCTTTCTCCGGTCACAGTTCATGGCCATCAAGTAGGTTACTTTCTTGGCATTAACACCACCATGTTACTTTCCATTCTTAAGCTGAACGCGCAGCTCATCTTCCGGTTTCTCGGTTGTATAATTCATAATATAGATCTCAAGCTCTGACTTGTCGAACTTCTCATACACGTCCATTTCCCTATTGTCTCCATTCCCTAGCAAACTTATCATAGCTGATTTCCCGTAATTCGGCTCCTTGCCGTCAAAATAATAGGTTTGATTTACTCCGCCAAACCCCGGGTCGGAGCTCAAGGACTCCACATAAAGGTTATTCTCCTTCATGTAGTATGTCCATGTGATTGGATATCCCGCAATGTTGGTGGTTAGGCTTTGATGTTTACCCGATATGCCGGTTAGCCTAATCGGATTCTTGTCCCCAGCATGCTCATCGATGCGGTGTTTCGCGATCAAGGAAACGGGTTTATTGGTCAGGGAGGCTGCGTCCAGCCCGGTCATTTCAAAACGCAGCTCCGTCTTGTCGGATTGGTCCGGTACATACCATATACCTCCGTTTAGCAAGGTACCGCCTACATCCAGCTGATACTTCATATACGGAACCGTTGTGTATTTCTCTTCATGCGTCAAAATCAAGCGGACCTGGGTCGGGGTGACAATCATTTCATGGATCTCCGTTCCGCCAGGGACCTGGTCCAGAGGGATATTCAATTCTTCCTTAAATGATCCACTCTCCAATTGTTTCTTGGAAAGAGCCATATTTACGCTCCATGTCCCATTGGCTGTTCCCAACGTACGATCATAACCAAGCTGGAACTGAGTGCCTTTTTCCCGTAATTGATCAGACTTAAATATTTGTTGGCTCAAGTATTCTCCGGAATCTCCCGGCGTTCCAGAAATAGGAGTTCCCGCTTCTATAATAGGCTCATTTTTGTCATTCATGGCTTGAATCCGTACCCAGCTTCTGTGTTGGAGCTCAGGATCAGTAAACGTAACGGCCGATTTCAACAGCATCTTGTCCCCGGACTGATCAAAAGACTGCAGTGTCACACTGCCTATACCATCCTTCTGAATCTGGAAGACTTGCGTTTTAGGGTTATGAGGGTCGAAGTTGATGATCTGCTTCCCATCACCGGTGAAACGAATATTCTCCATCGTAAACTCAACGTCGGCCTTGCTACCATCCACGACCCACTCCGTCTCAAAATAGCCTTGGAATACACCAAGCTCCGCATTCCACTGATGGGAATAATGTCCATCAATTAGATTTCCCTGATGATCTTTAAGCCCAATATGATCAAAGCTCACTTGTTTTCCATCCCATGACGAGCCGGGATCCAGGCTATAGAGCAGAAAGGTCCGATTCTCATCGGTAAAAGCCGTATGCAGGGTCAATGTGATGTCGTTGTTCGTAACGGATTGCTCAATCGTTTGGCCAAGGCCCTGTTCTAGGGCAGACTGAATACCAGCTCTATACGAAAGGAGGCTGGACCAATCATAAGTTAATGCTGCATAGACTGGTGTAGCCATTAGCGCAACGGATATTCCAACGACAATCGCTGTTTGTTTTCGTTTTCGAGGGCGAAGCGGTATCGATTCAATGCCTACGACCTTCAGCTCATTCTGCTGGACACTGCTCCACATCCGGTCAAAATCAGGATAAGACACTGTATTCGAAGCCTTCATCTGGTCTTTCAGATTCTTTTCAATACGTTCCAAATTGCTTCTCTCCCTTCAACCAAAAGCTTTGATTTTGTTTGAGCTTTTTGCGCATGATCTTCAATGCTTTGTGAAGCCTTGATTTCACTGTACCCACAGGTATTTCCAGTGTTTTGGCGATTTCCGCCATCGGCAACTCGCCGACGTAGCGGAGCGTAATCACAGCCATCAGCTTGTCCGGGAGCTGATTCAGCAGTTTCTCCCATTCGGCTGCTGCCTCCTTCTCTAATACGATGGTGTCTACAGACTTGACCGACGCCGTGGTCTGCTCATGAAGCCACTGAACCTGGTTCTGCTTTTCCCGTTTGGTCTGATTCTTTTTAAGTAAGTTTAAGCAATGATTCATCGTGATGCGCATGATCCAAGCGCGTATATGCTCAACACTTCTCCAGTTCTGACGAAATACGGTGACGAATACGTCATGACAGAGGTCTTCGGCATCTTGTGCGTTCCGAAGCATGTAATAGCACGTGCGGTACACATCCTTGTTGTAAAAATCGAATAACTCGCGTTCCGTCAATGAAAGGCACTCCTTTCTTAGCGTTATGCAATATAAACAAGTGACCCTCTGAAAGGGTTCACATTTTTTTCATGCTGCTGCATCACTACGAAGTGCGGATCATACTCCATTTATATTGAATTATTTCATTTTAACAAAAAGAACACCTGTCACACTCTATAAAAAGAGGGTCAGGTGTTCTTCGGAACCAGCTGATCAGCACTTCGTCTTTCAAATTACTTATAAATCGTTACGTAACAATGAGAGAAGTTCTTCAACAATCCCAGGGCTGGCAATCACGACTCCTTCTCCGTACAATTCAGCGGGAATTTCGGCAGAGACTTCTCCGATATGACCTGTTATTGCCCCTGCTTCACGAGCGATGAGACCTGCTGCTGCAACATCCCATGGAGCTAAGCTTTCTGTATGTGCGTCTAGACGGCCGGAAGCTACATAACAAATATCAATTGCCGGTGCGGCCAATCGACGAATATCTCTGCAATGAGTAGCTAAGAGATTGACTTTTTCAAGCGCTAGATGAACTTTGCTTTTATCATGAGGGAAGCCAGTGCCTACAACCGATTCTGATAGTATATTCACAGGTTGAACTTGAAGCTGCTCACCGTTGCAAAAAGCGCCACCACCTCGAACCCCTACATAGGTTAAACCCAGGTCTGGCGCATGTACAGCTCCTGCCCAAACAACGCCATCTACTGCAATCGCAGCAGAGATAGCAAAATGAGGGAGATTACGAGAGTAGTTTACGGTACCGTCCAAAGGATCAATGATCCAAAGTGGACCTTTAAACCTATCTTTAGCCAGGGAACCATCCATCATTTCTTCCGAAAGAATACTATGTTCAGGGTAAGTAGTAATAATAGCGTCACGAATTATTTGATCAGAGACTAAGTCTGCTGAGGTTACTAGCTCTTCTGCGTTTTTCATAGTTATCTCGATACGAGATTCATTTCGTAATTCAATGATTTTTTCTCCAGCTAAGCGGACCATTTTCTCGGCAAATATCGCCCACTCTTGAGCATTCTCTTTCATTTGGTGAACACTCCCCATTTTAAGTCAAATGTAATTACTTAATCTTCGTTATTCCAAATGATCCTTTAATCGAATAGATGCGAATTTGCTAAAACCATCAATTAAATTGAGTTTATCTACATCTTCCTTATCAAAATGTGCGGGCGCGCCAAAACATCCTGTCTCTGATGTGGATAAGGAGAAAACCATAATGAGGAATAAGTAAAAGGCTTGCAGGAAATCCTAATCCGGTAACTTCATTAATTAACGGATCGAGGAGGTTGGCTAATGGTAAAGTTTTTCATATTAGCAGTATTATTATTGGTGCCAGGCTGTTCGGCCCATAACAATGTGACGCAAAAGCAAGTGACTCCTAAGCAAACACGAATTTCAACTCATGCTCATATTGCTGCGCAAAACACTGTCCTAACACAGGCATCATCAACAGCTACGCCTGGGATAGAGAGATCGTCTATTACAACAAAAGAAGCACAAAATGGAACTATTTCGGATTTGCTGGATCTGATTCAAACACCGGCTGGAAATCCAGCAAATCAGGCACCTACCGGAAATCCTGAAAAAAAGGAGCCTACAGGTTCAACAGGACAAGCACAGGAAGGTAGAAATGCTACTAATGACAATAGGGATTCATCCCAATTTGGGCAGCAGGTTCTGGATCTAGTAAATCAAGAGAGGTCCAAAGCAGGATTAAGTTCTTTGAGTATGAGTGAAGAATTGTCTAATATGGCTATGGTCAAGGCACAGGACATGTACAACAACAATTATTTTGATCATATTTCTCCAACACATGGATCCCCCTTCGATATGATGAAGGAATTCGGGATCACATTCAATTCCGGTGGAGAAAACATCGCAAAAGGGCAAACCACCCCTACCCAGGTTATGAAGGATTGGATGAATAGCCCAGGCCACAAAGCAAATATACTGAATAATAGTTATACCCATATCGGCATTGCTTATTATAACAATGCATGGGTTCAGGAATTTAAAGGATAACGCCATTCATCTCCCAACAATAAAGAATCAAAACAAACGCAATTTACGCGGATTTTTTGATTCTTTTTAGGGGGTGAGTTATACGCCAATCCTTGAAACTTTATGTGTTTTTCCAAGGCTATCGGCTCACGAATTATTCTCGGAATGATATTCTGTCGCTTACGGAATTTATTTCCATAAAATTAGCCTAAAGCAAGGAATAACTCTCTAAGCCCTCTATCATATTCTTCTCTGAAATCGGCATATTTTTTTGTCTTCAGCAATTCAGGTATGTTGCATTCCTCAATTAATATCGGAAGTATTTTAACCTTCCTTTCGGCGATTTCATCCCAATATTTTGTGTACCATTCTTGTTGAACCCATTGGGATTCGATTGAATTATTCGAGAGTAAGACAAGTATATAATCACTTTCTTGCAGAGCACGAGAAATACTTTCTGGAATTGATTCACCAATTTTTATGTGCCACTCATCTAACCATGGACTATGACCTGCTTCAGCCAAGTCAGTTGCTAATAATCTAGCAAATGGCTTATCCTTCGAAGAATGAGAAATAAAAAGAGTTCTACCACTACCATTATTCAAGAATCTCGCTTTAAAATATTTGTCAGAAAATAGGGTTTCTATGTAAATAAATTCTGTTAATAAATCCGCCTTTGTTTTCTCATGATTGGCTTTCCGTTTTGAGTAATTTATTTTCAGCAATGCATTTTGAATTTCTCCCTGACGTTTATATAAATCTTCGGTAGTAATCTTTCTTAGGTATATTATTGGCACCTCATATTCGCTTGAATAAAGAGGGTTGCCGAGACTAACAAACCCGATCGGTTGGTCATTTCCATCTAAGTCATTGTCATCAAAATACCCGATTCGTCCCTTTAATTTTCCAGCTGTTATGAATACCGGACAACCATAATATAGCGTCATAATCTCACTCCTTTTTAATTTTGCCTCGATTTCACATAACGTTCCTGTATTCACGACGTCCGATGAAGTCGGATGTATCTGGCTGCTTCTGCTCCTCCGAAACCCTTCTTGGCACCGAGGGACGTAAGGCCCGATGCGTGAAAATTCTGTTATAAGGATTGGCGACTTCTAAAGATTAACTATCAAATTTCTTTCTAGGTCTAGGTAGTGGATATGGGAATCTCTTATTATTTTTTATATGCCTAGTTCTCTCATTTATTTGATTTTGAGCAATATTAGTTAAATCTATTTTTCCACTCCCATAGTACATTTTATATCTCGGATTATTATTTTCATTTAGAAAGTACTCTTCAAACTGTTTACAATAACGATTCGTTTTATTAAAAACAACAAAAAAACAATATATCTCATGCCCCTGTCCTTGATTATCTAGTCTCCTAAAGAGTCTTCGTATTTTTTTATAATCTTTTAATATTTCTTTTTGAAATATGGTTTCTGTTATTCCATTTGGATCCCTAATAAACTTCAATTCAAAAACAATCGCTTTCCCACCAAAGTTAAACTGCTTACTAGGGAGAGGTAAACCTTCAAGTGCTCGAAAAATACTTAATGAAGAGGGCTCCAATATTGTTATATCAGGCTTAATTGTTAACTTACCTCTATCATCAAACCAAGATACCTCAGTATGAACTGAATTTGCTAGTATGTTGCTTTCTGCAGTTACTCTAGGTACTGAGAAATTTGGATTTCTCAACAGTCGACTATATAATTGGCATTTCAAATCATCCTCTGTCAGTATTAATCCTTTAATTTCTTGGAAATCTCTCTCTAAATCAATTAGTATTTCAGAGATTACTTTAATGTCTTGTTCAAAAATAATCATTTGAGCCCTCCGCCAATTTCTTAAAGCGTTTAGGTATCTACGAACCCGAAATGTTTAAGGTAGAGCGACAGTGACTGGGTCCGACGGACTTAGCCTTGCAGGGTTGTTCGCTGAATAAGCCTATGCTTATACTTCTCGCGAACCAAGGGCGAAGCTCGCAGCGTATATACAGTGTTAGCCGATGTTCATGCCTTCTTCGAATTACTTAAGAATATTATTTCCCTTATACCAATTAAATCTCTTCAACATATCTTTTGTTGCCTCATAGATTTCATCACCTCTGGAAAATCGCTCAGTAAAATAGTGAGCCTTTCCCGTTAGAATACCGAAATTATTATTAAAATCCTCCATTACTCTCCAAACAAATTCGTCGCAAGAGTCTATAGAGTTTCCAACATAGATATCAAAATCACTAACTTTCAAATTATTTGGGTTCGATTCACCCTTAAATGTCGCCATATAGGCATTACTCCCTCCGACAAGCTTAATTGAAATTGACTTACTCTCTGGTTTCTTGTAAGCATAAAGAGTGATGGAGTATTCATTTGAAGTTCCCCCCACCCAAACACTCCAATTATAAAGCACTGCTCTATCAACTAGTGTTGTTACTAATTTTTCAAACTCTCTTATCTTATATTGTCTCCAATTCACTTTTCTGTTTTTGGTGAATTTCCTCCAATTATCTTGAGTTATTGCTTCTGTTTCATCTATACCAAATATAGCAGCTAACTCACTAAACCCACTGTCGTAATCATTCCTGAAATCAGCAAATTTACGGTCCGCCAAGAAATAGGGTATCTGACATTCTCTATAATATATTGGTAACACAAAAACCTTTTTTTGTTGCATTTGCTTAACCCACGCTGCTCCAAGTTCACTCTTTACCCACTCTGAATTTAAAGCTTCAGGCGATAGCACTAAACCAAGAAATTCATTCTCCCTTATTCCATCTTCAATTTTCCAAGTTATTGAATCACCTATTTTTATTTCCCACTTATCAAACCATACATTTACACCAAGTCTCTTTAAATCCCTTGCTAATTTCTCAACAAATGGTTTATCTATGCTTAGTATGACTTAAAAAAATACTCGGCATTTTTAATTACCTCCATAGTTTTGCATGAATTCCGGCTAACGTTCACGCATTCATGACGTGACCCGGTCTTAGGTAGCTCTTATCTTAGGCAAGTCATGTGTTGTCTGAGTCACCTTTCATAATAATACATCTGACAACCAAGGGGCGTTAGCGCAGCAGCATAAATGCAATGTTATATGCAGTAAGTGCCTTCTTGATATTCTACCATTGCTTTTCTGCCGATATTACAATGCAAATAGTTGATTTAAGATGTTTGGTATTTCATCAAAAGAATTGATCCAAATTACATTTAGACCTAGCTCATTTGCATCTTGCTCTTCTAGTAAAAATGCTAAGTCATCCACGGTATTATCATGAGAATTGTCAGGAAGCTTCTTAATAATATAATGATTTAATTTCTTATCAGGATTTTTTCTATTAGCGACATCGAGTAATCTTCTTAAATTGGGGTCTGTCAAACTTAGTCCAATAAATAAACAAGTGTTTTGACTTAACTTATTAAGTTGAATTAGATTAGACCAACTAAATGGTTCAATGAATTGGCTATGATATGCATCTTCACTAAAAACTATACTTGATTCCGACGGTATTTTACCTGATTTCGGTAGGTATCCATGGACGTGATAGATAGGTATTTCATCTGAATGATGTTTAATACCTTCTGAATAAATAACCTTAAACTTAATATTGTGTTTTTCTAATTGTTCTTCTATTAAAGAATCAAAATTAAAGGTAATTATTGAATCTAACGGCTTTTTATCTCTTTGCGGTCGAGCTAAATTTACTATTGCGTTAATAGTCTCAGTTTCTGTAATCCGAGAAGAGTAAAGTGCATTCCTTACTTCTTTTTGAAAATCCCTTCCTAAATTATTTTTTAGAAATTTTCCAATAATTAAATTTGAGTATTTATGATTATATTGTTCTGCACTTCTAAAATCTATTGATATATTCCCATTATTCGAGATTTTTTTCATCATTGATTCTAGAAGAGTAGTTAATAATTTATCCCATGGAGGAACACCAGCACTAATTGAGATACCTGCTCCACATACTAGTGTTAATCTTCCGTCTTGCAAAGATTTCCCCAATAATTTGATATCGTTATCGTATGGTCTTAACCTAAACTTGTTCTTTCTTTGAGATAAAATAAATTGCTCTTTATTATCAGTTGCTAATGCTTCAATTAATTCCTTTATTCCGTCATCAAAATTATATGAAAGATCTAAATACTTGTAGTCTGAAAGATAACTAGGAACACTACTTTTATCAATAAGAACTGGAATAATTCTACTACTACCCTTTGAAATTTCACCAAATGCCATGGAGGAAAATTCCTTCACAACCCATTTTGATTTCAGTGAATTTTGACTAATAATTACTATAATAGCGTTTGCTCTTTTTATACTTTCATTGATTTTATTTAAAATATTGTCACCTAGTTTTATCTTCCAGTCATCAAACCAGACAGTGTGTCCCTCGTTTTTTAGAATGGATGAAATTATACTGGCAATCTCTTTATCTTCATGACTATAACTGATAAATATCTCCATTAGATCCCCCTCCTTAAATCATTTATGCACATATTGCATCTAACTACATATTTACGAACTTCAAGAATCCTTTCAGATTCTGCTATATTCACGAACTTCGCAAATCCCCCTCATTTTCAAGATATTGGCGAACCTCCAACATCCCACTACATTATATCGATAAACCCACACTATCCCAATACAAAAAATAACACTTCCCAAAGGGAGTGCCACTCATATAAGACCACCTATTCCACTAGCATTCTCCCACCAGTGTTACACTCCCCCGTATTCCTTCCGGAACATGGATCTCAACTTTCACACTGCTCGGCGCGGTTCGTAAGATGTCGTACTTAACCATCATCGCACCCGCCGTCATTCCTACTACAATATATCCCTGCATGAACTAGTACAGAACAATAACCAAGAATCTCAAACGCACCCACTACTTCTGCCCACAAAAAAGACGCCACATTCCCATCAGAATATGACGCCCTACTATTTAACCTTCTCCCTACCGCTACAGCCTCTTGTACAACAAGTACAGGAAGAACGGCGCGCCAATCGCTGCCGTGAATACACCCGCCGGGATGTCTAGCGGCTGGAACAGCATCCGGCCCGCCAGATCGGCAAGCATCAGCAAAATTGCACCGACCATAGCCGAGACAGGAAGCATCACGCCATGGGCGCTGCCCACAAGGCGTCTTGCCATATGCGGTGCTATTAGACCGATGAAGGACAACGTACCCGCGATGCCGACTGCCGCTCCCGCCAAGGCAATGCTGCATAACATGATGAGCAATCGATCCCGCTGCACGCGGATGCCGAGACCGATTGCGATCTCATCGCCCATCGCCTGAGCGTTCAGAGAACGGGAGAAGAGAAAGGACAGCGGAATGAACAGCGTAAGCCATGGCGTAAGTGCCAAGATATGTTTCCATCCCGTTCCATACACACTGCCCGTCATCCAGTTCAGAACCTGGGAAGCCAGATGGGATGGGCCGCTGATAAGCAAAAATGTGGTCAGCGCACCAAGCGCTGTTGATAATCCAACCCCAATCAGGACAAGACGCAGCGGAGATACGCCCTTTCTCCAGGCCAACACATAGTTAAGCAGCCCTGCACCAAAAGCACCCACAACCGCAATTAGCGGGACCCAGTGAATGCTGTAGGCACCAGCAGAAAGTGTCATAAAAGCCACCACTGCCACCGATGCACCACCTGTAACCCCAAGCATGTCCGGGGCGGCAAGAGGGTTCCGAATAACGCCTTGAAGCAGCCCACCCGCCAATGCCAGCGCAGCGCCAACGAGCAGTGCAGCCAGCGTTCGCGGCAGACGGAACTGTAGGACGATCAGGGAACTGCCTCCTTCATTAAGACCGAAGAGTGAGCTCACCACTTCACTGAGCGGTATGGTCGTACTCCCGGCTGAAATGCTGATTAACAATAGCAAAAGGATTAGAAGTCCAAGTATGATTACCGTTACTGCGTTTCTTTTTTTACGTATAAATCCCATACGTGAAGTTGAATTAAGCATATTTCCTCCTCCGTACGATGTAGATGAGGAACGGAACGCCAAGCAGCGCTGTTGCGACTCCAACGGGTACTTCTTTCGGCATAATGATAAATCGGGATGCCAGATCAGCCGTCACCAGCAGCAACGCACCAGATACAGCGCAGTACGGCAGCAGCCAACGGTGATCATGCCCAACGATCGAGCGGCACAGATGCGGGATAATCATCCCAACAAAAGCAATCGGGCCCGCAACCGCAACCGAACTACCGGCAAGCAGAACGACCGCAGCACAAGCAGTTGCCCGAACGATAAACAGCGACATTCCCAGTCCTTTGGAAATATCATCACCGAGCGCAGCCACATTTAACGAAGGTGCAATCACCATGGACAGTACCAAACCAACGATTACATATGGTAACACAGTTAGCAGTTGTCCTATATCCCGGTCTACCACCGAGCCGATCATCCAGAACAGAGCCTGATCTAACGACTTCTTGTCCACCAAAATAATCCCCGACGTAACCGAAGAGGCAAAAGCTGCAATCGCAGCACCCGCAAGCGTCAGCTTAATCGGTGCAAAGCCGCCTGCCCCTCGGGAACCGAGGGCGAACACAACCAAAGACGTTATTCCCGCGCCCACAAAAGCGATCCAGATCATAGAGTCTAGCGTCAGCCTGCTGCCTAATGCAGATATACCGATAACCACGAACAGAACGGCGCCCGAATTGATCCCGAACACCGACGGCGAGGCCAGCGGATTGCGTGTAATGGCCTGCATAACCGCTCCGGCCACAGCCAGGCTTGCGCCTACGACCGCACCGACTAGTGCCCGAGGCACTCTCGTGTCCCGGATAATCATGTGCTCTGTTGAGCCGTTAAAAGATATATATGAATCCACAACCATTTCGATCCGGAAATGCTGCAGTCCGAAAAGAACACTGGCAATCAAGCTGAACAGCAGAAGCAGCACTCCTGCAGCTAATCCCAGTATTCTCGATGTCCTGCTATTAAACAAGACCATGCGTATAAGATCCCCCTCAAGTCAAGATATAGGGCAAGTAGATTTATAACAATTAATATTGTAGAGGTGCCCCCATATCCTGTCAATGATTATGATAATCATTTTCATTTAATTGTTGACAAGATCTTACCCCTACCTTATATTTACATTGATAATGATTCCCATTATCACCAGTTAACTTAAAAAAAGGGGAGAATCACTGTTATGTCATCTGTATTTCGCAAAAAATCGTGGTTGCTTATGCTGACTCTGTCAGCTTTTCTGCTAATCCTGTCCGCTTGCGGCGGCTCCAAGACAGCGGATACACCAGCTTCAACCAGCAATGAAACGAAAGAAAGCAAGCCTGCAGCAACCGAAAAAAGCCGTACAATCAAGCACGCAATGGGTGAAGAAACGATAAAGGGTACCCCCGAGCGTGTTGTCATTCTCACCAATGAAGGAACAGAAGCACTGCTGACGGTGGGTGTGAAACCGGTTGGTGCAGTACAATCCTGGGTCGGAGATCCGTGGTACGACCATATAAAAGCCGACATGGAAGGCGTCGAAGTGGTTGGTGAAGAAACTCAGCCGAACGTAGAACTCATTTCCGGTCTAAAGCCTGATCTCATCATTGGGAACAAAGTTAGACATGAGAAAATTTATGATCAACTGAAACAGATCGCTCCGACTGTTTTCTCTGAAGACCTTGCCGGTGATTGGAAGATCAACTTTGCATTATATACAGACGCCGTCAACAAAAAAGCCGAAGGCGAAAAAGCCATCGCCGATTTTGATAAACGCGTGGAAGAAGTGAAGTCCAAGCTCGGTGATAAAGCCAAGACCAAAGTATCCATTGTTCGCTTTACCGCCGGCGATGTTCGGACCTACATGAAGCAGACTTTCAGTGGTGTTCTTCTCAATCAGCTAGGCATTGCACGTCCTGAAGAACAAGATAAAGATGAATTTATTGAGAAATTGACCAAAGAACGTATTCCAGCCATGGACGGAGATGTGATGTTTTATTTCACTCAGGACGATCCAGGTTCCACCGAAGCTGAAAAGGCAAGTCAGGAATGGATGAATGAGCCGCTCTTCAAAAGCCTGAATGTGGCTAAGAACAACGAAGTACATAAGGTGAGCGAGGTTGTATGGAACCTTGCAGGCGGATATAAAGCAGCCAACTTACTGCTTGATGAAATTGTCACCTATTTTGAAGTGAACTAATAACACCCCACACTCTCAAAAAGAGGCACTGTAGCTGATACGCCGCGGTGCCTCTTCATTATGCCAAGATACAAATATAACAACGTTATTCACGAATCCAGCCTCCTTAACTGGTCCGAAATATCCTGACGTCTATTTTCGATATAATGACGAATCGTATCCGGTTCGCCATCAAACACTTTCGCGCTCCACTTTTGGTTAGGATCCTTGTAGACATCATCCGCGATGTTGTTATACATCTGGTACACAATCGGGAGCTGGCGCCGCACCGTAAATACCGTATCCAACAAATTGATTAGCAGATTTTTGTATTGCTGCCGATAGACTCTATAAGACAACACCTTCTCCGTCAGTTTGTTGTAGCCATGAATTTTTACCAGATTGGAATCTACCAGTTTACCATAGCAGTTCCTACCCCATGTTCCTTCGTAATCCCACGGTATCATACGATACACCCTACGTGTACGATGTTCAAACAACGTGTAGTTCTGATCAAACCCATCATAATTGCCTGTAAGTACAGCCCCGCTAAGCCAGCGCAAAAAATTATTAATATCGAGATGACGCTCTAAATATCGTTGTAATTCTTCTCCCTCATGGACATGTATAGCACGAATGAACTGGGACAGCTTGGCGCGGTCCAGCTCTCCACCTTTAATTAGACTATAACCGGAAAAATATGTTTTTTTAGACAATCTCTTATCGGAAAAATCTGCATTATCATTGACAGCATAGATGATGCTGCGCACCGGAATACCCCGTCGATGGAAAAAGGGTGTTTTTACCCCTTCGATCTGCAGATAAACGCCCGCATTTTTATTATTTATATAAAGTACACAGTGCCGGGTCCCCGGACTCGGTACATTTATAGAATCGAAGAAACGGAATGAAAGGGCATTCCGCATCATCGAAGGATCATCATATTCAGCATTAAAGTGATAAGTTCTAAACGAAGTACGGATTTCGTAGGATTTTTTGGGATACTCACGGGTATGTCCTCCCCGGTAACGTATACGGATCGGAACTCGTTTTCTCCCGTGCAGCATTTGTGCCTGAACAAAGCTGTCAGACCAGATGTCACTTTTTAATAACTCAAATTCTTTGTTGTTAATAAAAACCTGGTAGACCGGCAATCCCACAAAACCACCTCCTTATGACTGATAGACTTCCGTTGGTTTTATGATTTCTCTTATATTGAACCAGTCCCTTTCTAGTACGAGCCACATATAAATATATAACAGGTAAACATGATGGACAGATGCTGGAGTTCAGCAATCCCTCTCCCCTTCAGTCGTCATGATTTATCTAAAATATTATGTCAGGGAAGGAGAATGAGGCATGGCTTTTAACATGTATCCTAGCTGGATAGGAAGCAATGACACGGTCAATTATGACGGTCCTGAGGGATGGGAAGGAAATCACTCACTCGGCAACCAATCTCATGGCAACTGCTCTCCCGGCCACAAATCTCACGGCCACAAATCTCACGGTCACGAATCTCACGGCCACAAATCTCACGGGCACAAATCTCACGGCCACAAGTCTCTCGGCCACAAGTCTCCCGGTCACGAATCTCTCGGCCACGAATCTCTCGGCCACGAATCTCTCGGCCACAAGTCCCTCGGTCACAAATCTCACGGCCACGAATCTCACGGTCACAAGTCTCTCGGTCACAAGTCTCTCGGCCACGAATCTCACGGTCACAAATCTTTGGGCAACTGGACTGGTGGCAATAAATCCAAGAAGAATAGATCCCCAAAAAACCGCTCCAGAAAACGCAACTGTTCCAGAAAACGTAAATCCTGCCGTTGCTAATTAAATACCCTAAAACTGTCTCTGCAAGGAGCATTGGTGGTGATGCCCCCATGCTCCTTAACGGAGCAGGCTTGCAAACAATATATGCTGCAGCCTTATTAATGTGATACCAGCCCACTGACAATCAACCTAACGATGGGCTGGCCTTTTGATTCAAAACTGTTTCACTCCGTCTTGTGTTAAAATAATTCTGTTATTTAATTCTCGATTTGAATGGACAGGAGTTGTAAGATTTGATCACCATACGCAGACTGGAAACAAGCGAATCGCCCCCTATGGAGCTACTGTTATTAGCGGATCCATCGGAGCAACTTGTTCAGGAATACATACAGCGTGGACAATGCTTTGTAGCTGAACGGGAGAGGGGAATTGTTGGTGTGTATGTGCTGCTGCCAACCCGGCCCGATACCGTGGAACTTGTTAATGTTGCTGTAGAAGAGACTCTTCATGGGCAGGGCATCGGCAAACAACTGGTCAACCACGCCGTACATTCTGCACGGCAGCTCGGCTTCACCACCATTGAGGTTGGAACCGGAAGCACCGGGGTCGGCCAACTGGCATTATATCAAAAATGTGGCTTCCGGATGATCGGCATCGACCGGGATTTTTTCATTCGTCATTATGATGAGGAGATTTATGAGAATGGCATGCGGCTGTACGATATGGTGCGTCTATCCCAAGATTTATGAACTAACAAAGAGCCTATGCTGCTTTTCTTAGCAACATAGGCTCTTTGGTGTTCTCATGCAGTTACTTTTAGCGCCAGCGCAATCGACGCTGCAGAAATAACCACCGCTAACAGAATTCTCTATGAGGACTTCTCTTTCCCTTTTACAGATTGATATATGAATCCCATAGTGAATACTAACAGCATTACCATATACGAGATGATCACGATCTCCGTCGAGTTGATGTCTCCGGAATACATCATATGAATTTGGGTACCAATGATAATCGTAAACAGCATGTAATACTGCGATAATACCGCTAGGGCCATACTCCGTGAGGCTTCATCCATCAGGATGAACTGCCATACGTAGAGCAAAAAGGATATCAGCCATAGCGTGTTCCCCAACAAATAGCTGTACACTCTTTTCATAGAGAGCTGCGCAAACTGCCTGCCTCCCCGGAACCAAAACAGTACAAAGCCTATGTTCAGCGTCCAGACAAGCACCCCCGAGAACGGTAAATAAGAAAATAGTAAGTTGAACAGCCAACCTAAAATTAATGGTGCCAGCACAATCAGCACGTATTTATTTTTCTTCATGTAATTCCTCAATACATCTCTCCTCACTCACATCTCATATTCAATAATCCAACAATCGCGATCCTGGCCTTCGTAATATGTAAGGACTAGGGGAGCATCCGTTTCAGCCAGATATCGAACCGTCAGTTTATCGTGTGTATAGAGAATCATAGATTTGCCCTGCGCTTTTTCTTAATCAACATAGTTAAAGCAGTCATATGTCCAACCGTAAAAAAAAGAGACAGCAGCGTCAAAAGCATAAGTGCGTTAATACTGCCATGATTGTCATCTACTCTAAACACGTATACGGTAACGATAGCCAGGCCCAAACCTATAAGCCCAAACAGCGCCGTAATCGCTGCTCTAAACCTAATCACCTTCTCCATTCAATAGTACCTCCTTCGTATCCGTTTATCCGTTTCGACCTGTCTACCTAGATTGTACCAAATACAAAGAACTTCATAAAATAAAAAAGTTAATCCAGGCAAGCCATAAGCAAAGTCACAAAAAAAGAAGCCGGCTGCCCGGCTCCTTTTGTCTATATACACGATCGTTATTTGTTAAGCGTTTCGCTCCAGTCATGAATCATATTGCCTTCGATGAACTTTTCGCAGTCCATAGCAGCCATACAACCCGAACCAGCCGCAGTAATTGCCTGGCGATATCGTGTATCCTGTACGTCACCACACGCAAATACGCCTGGTATGTTCGTCTCACTTGTACCCGGATTAACGAGAATGTATCCTGTCGGATCGGTCGTAATCTGACCGCCTAGGAAACCGGTGTTCGGCGTATGGCCGATCGCCACGAAGACACCCTCCGCCTCAATCAACTCTTCTGCACCTGTTTCGTTGTTGTGAACCTTCAGTCCTTTTACGCCAGTTTCGCTAGTAACCACTTCAAGCGGCGTACGGTTCAAAGCCCATTCCACCTTCTCGTTGTCCCGCGCGCGGTCCTGCATAATCTTAGATGCGCGGAGCTCATCACGACGGTGAACCAGCGTTACGCTGGAAGCAAAACGGGTTAGGAAACTTGCTTCTTCCATAGCGGAGTCGCCGCCACCGATGACAATAATCTTTTTGCCGCGGAAAAAGAACCCGTCACACGTTGCACATGTGCTTACACCCCGACCAACGTTCTCCTGTTCGCCAGGAATGCCGAGGTATTTAGCCGATGCTCCGGTAGAAATGATGACTGTTTCAGCCAGCAATTCTCCCATTCCCTCTACGTTCACCTTGAAAGGACGCTCTGAAAAATCTACGGATTCTACCCAAGCGCTTTTGAACTCAGCTCCGAAACGTTCCGCCTGTTGACGCATATTGTCCATCAGCTCCGGTCCCATAATGCCCTGCGGGAAACCGGGGAAGTTCTCCACCTCAGTCGTTGTGGTCAGTTGGCCGCCTGGCTGCATTCCCTCGATCACGAGTGGCTTCATATTGGCACGTGCCAGATAGATAGCTGCCGTCAGGCCGGCAGGTCCTGTTCCGATTACGATTGATTTGTACATATTGAAGGCCTCCTTTGACATCGTCAGTATACTTATCTTACCCTACTTTATTATATATTTTCTGTGAAAGGACGGAAATTGTCATCACTTTGATCTTTATTTCCACACACCTGGTCAACCTGCCGGGCATATCGGCGTACGGTAGATGATGATATTCCGTAACGTAATGCTACCTCTTCGTACGTATATGCGCGTCCACGCATTTTTGCCGTCATATATTCAAGGGCAGCCGCCCATCCCGAAGTATTGCGGATATTCGGAATGTCTGGATACAACTTGCTCAAAAAGTCAGACCAGAGCGTTTCGAGCTCACGTTTCCAGAAGGGATCGGAACGCTTGTCCATCGTCTGAGAAGCTTTGTCCACGACCTCCTGCCAAGTTGGATGCCAGTCGGGCAATACTTCCTTACCTTTTACACCGGCTTCCCGATCCTGAGTACGGCTTCTCTTACTCTCAAGCTGCTGCAGCACGAGACGCGCCGCATCTTTCAGATCGGCATCCTCGCCCGGCTCCTGCAAGAAAGATTGAAGCGCATGCTGCACTTCATCATCTGCAATGAGCTCAAGTGTGCGGATTACCTGTAGCTTGATATGGGGTTCGCCGTGACGAAGCGCCCAGAAGAAGGATGAGCGGATGAGTGGATTATGTTTCGCTTCCTCCGTCATTACTTCTCCGTCATGCTCCCAGCGTTTAAACTGCTCCTCAAAGGGAAGGTGATAATGATAGCTTACCTTCATCACTATCGTTCCAGTCTTTTTCCGCTGCTGCAGCTGAGCAAGATAAAAATCCGGAATAACCGACTCCGGATCCAGCTTCTTGGCATGACGCCAATAATTCGCAGCCGATTCATAATGACCGCTGTTGCACGCTGCAACCGCCGTATAATGATAAAGACTCGGATCACTGCTGAACTCTTCATCCTTCAACAACCGGCGGAAATGATTGTAGGCCGCTTCATGTTTCCCCAGAATGCCCATCGTCGTAGCAAGTTTGAACACATGCTCCTGGTGAAAAGGAACGGTGACAGCCAGCATTTCCACAAGACGGTTACGCTGATCGTTATTCCCCTCATGTTGAAAGAAAATAGCCAAGTTACATAATCCATGCAAGTTGCCCGGCTCCTGCTCCAACACCTCTTCAATGGTTTGCTTCGCCTTGGCGAACCGGCCCATGTAATAATAGGCAAGTGCCAAATTGTTGCGTGCCGCAAGGAAGTCAGGATAATCTCCTACAATTTCCTCCAACAATTTCACGGCCTGAGCGAACTTTCCTTCTTCAAGAAGCTCTCGGGCACGCTCATGCTCAACCATGCCTTCCCGGCTCTTGATACGGTTCACCTTCGCTGGACGATTCAGTTCGTAATGGAGAAGTTCCATTAAATCTTCCGACTCGTCCATAAATTGTCCGTTGGAGTCCTCCTCCAAATACGTAACCAGCGCCTTTTCCGCCTCTTCGAAAAGTTCCATATTAGCGTAATTGTTCGCCATATAGAAATAACATTCCGTCATGGAAGAATCGACTTTATCCAAAATATGCTGTAGCACATCGTTCGAGCCTTCGTAATCACCCGTCTCTGATAATATACCCGCCATGTTGCAGTGATTCACCGGATTATCCGGTTCATATTCAACAGCTTTGCGAAAATATTTCAGTGCCTTGTCATATTGGTAACGATCAAGCGACTTTACAGCTCGATCAAAGAAAAAGTTTGCGTTCATTTCGATAGGTATAATATTATGCAGGCCATTTGACCCGGATTGATTTCCATTCACGGAAGCAAGGCACCTCCTTTAACTTGCTCCTCTATCCCCAACAGTATAACACGTTACTTCGTCATTTGCAGAAAAAAAGACACCGGTTTTCACACCCCGGCATCTTTGAATAATGTAGCTATCGATCCACCCTCAGTAATGATATGCGTGGCTCGAGCCAGCATAGGAGCAACGGAAAGTACCTTCAGAAAATCCTTATGATGATCAGGAATCGCAATAGAGTCTGTCACGACCAGTTCCTCGATATGCGCATGGTCCAACCGATCAAGCGCCTGTCCCGAAAATACACCGTGCGTAGCACACACGATAGCATCCCTCGAGCCGCGTTCCTTCAATCCTTCAACCACATGAACGATCGTGGAGCCTGTATCAATCAAGTCTTCAATAATGATCGGAGTCCGATCCTTCACGTCCCCAATGACGTGTGTAATGACCGACTCGTTATGTGCCGGACGCTGCTTGATCATAATAGCAAACGGCGATCCCAAACGGCTCGCCAGTTTCTCTGCTGTCGAGGCACGGCCAGCATCCGGAGAAACAATGACCGGATTCTCAATGTTTTTGCTCTTTAAATAATCCGTAATGAGGTCAAGCGCCGTCAAATGATCAACAGGAATATTGAAAAAACCCTGGATAGCTGGTGCGTGCAAATCAATCGTAATGACACGGTTTGCACCGGCTGTTGTCAGAACATCCGCTACCATTTTAGCCGAGATAGGCTCCCTTGGTGCCGACTTACGCTCCTGCCGTGCATATCCGTAATACGGAACGATAATGTTCACCGTCCGGGCAGAGGCCCGTTTAGCCGCGTCAATCATAACCAGCAGCTCTACGAACATCTCATTGATGGGTTGGGAGAATGACTGAACGAGAAATACATCGCAATTGCGGATGCTTTCCTCGTAATGAACATAGATTTCACCACTCTGAAAACGAGAAATTTTGATTTTTCCCAACTCGACGCCTAATTTCTCACTAATGCTCGCGGCCAACTGCGGGTTGGATGAGCCGGCGAATAGCCGAAGTTTACGATACATTTGGTCCTCCCGGATACCGAAATTGGTTAATACGGTTCATTGTGCTGTTACCTGATTAATGTGTTTCCGTAAAAGAAAGCGCTATCGCCAAAGCAGGCCGCTTTCACATCTGCGTCAACTCTTCGTAGAGGATATCACAGTAACGAAAACAGCCATTCACTCTAACTATATTTGCACTTGTCTCTATTATACATCGGTTCATCCTATTCTTTCAAAAGAACCATTTCCCTTTTCCGGTTTTGGAAGGTTGCAACCTTTTCTACCCCAAGCTCCAACAGCAGCTCTCGTGCTTTATCCAAATGATCACCCAGCTTCTGCGGCTGATGTGCATCTGAACCGAGTGTCAGCGGAACACCGAGTCTAATCGCTTCCTCCAGCATTCTGCGGCTTGGGAACATCTCTTCGCATGCTTTCGAAAGACCTGATGCGTTCAGCTCCATCGCTTTTCCACTACGGTTAACCGCTGCTAAAGCTGCCTTCTCCATAGCAATCACTTCATCGGTATGTTTTGCATCCGGACTGAAGCCGAATCGCTTGATCACATCAAGATGACCCATAATATCATACAGACCAGTTGCTGCCGCCTTTTGCACCGCATCATAATACTGTCGGTACACCTCCAGCGGATTCTTCCCTTCCCAGCCATGGGTTTGGCGGAAATCCGTTATATCCCATTCTCCGAGAAAATGAACCGAGCCGATGACATAATCCCACGGATAATCCTGTATGATCTTTTCGATCTGCTTCTCATAACCTTCGATATAATCTCCTTCAAGCCCGACGCGCACTTCGATCTGACCTTTATAGCGCTCTTTCAGAGACAAGCATTCCTCTACATAGCGGGGAAGCTCCTCCATCGGCATGGCCATCTCCGGATAATACTCTTCGGGCTTTACGTGAATGAGAGGCATATGATCAGATAGACCGATCTCGTGCAAGCCCATCTCAATACCCCGCTTTACGTATTCCTCCAGCTCTCCGACAGCATGACCGCAGCGGGCATGGTGGGTGTGGTAGTCGATGTACATCCCTTTCAGCCTCCCCTAGTCGCGGCGGGGCCGTTCATGGCGGCGGCTCAGCTCATCCAAAATGTCATCGAGCGGCAGCTTGCGCTCCTGCAGCAGAACAAGCAGATGGTAGATCAGATCGCTGACCTCCAGGCGCAGTTCATCATTATCGCGATTTTTCGCGGCAATGATTGTCTCAGAGGCTTCCTCACCAACTTTTTTGAGGATTTTATCCACGCCCTTATCGAACAAATATGTCGTATATGCTCCCTCAGGACGCTCTACCTCGCGCTTAGCGATGATCTCCTCAAGCTCCGCCAGCACCGCAAAACGGTCACTTAACGCAGGGGTATCTTCTTGGCCCGATACGCTAGGCTGTCCCTCTACAGTAATTTCGTTATAAAAACATGTATTTTCACCGGTGTGACAGGCTGGTCCCTTCGGATCTACCTGTACCAACAGCGTATCCCCGTCACAGTCATACGCGACGGACACAACGGATTGGATATTGCCTGACGTTGCTCCTTTATGCCACAGCTCTTGGCGAGAACGGCTCCAAAACCACGTTTCTCCGCTCTCCAGTGTGCGCCGTAGGGATTCCCGGTTCATATAAGCCATCATAAGAACCTGTTTGGTTGTCGTATCTTGAACAATCGCAGGCACAAGTCCCGCTTCATCCCAGCGGATATGCTCACTCACCTGCTCTAGCGATAAATCCTGTCTCATATCCGCACTCATCTTATATCCACTCCCTTTTGTCTTAAATGTTGTTTGAGATCCGGTATGGCAATTTCTTTATAGTGGAATATCGTCGCCGCAAGACCCGCATCGGCTTTTCCCGAGGTGAATACATCGTAAAAATGATCCTCTTTTCCCGCACCGCCTGAGGCAATTACCGGAATTCCCACTGCGCCGGATACAGCAGCCGTAAGTGCCAAGTCAAAACCGTCTTTCGTGCCATCAGCGTCCATACTTGTCAGTAAAATCTCCCCAGCTCCAAGTGATTCCGCCTGCTTTACCCATTCCAGCGCCTTGATGCCGGAAGCAGTCCGTCCACCGTGGGTATATACTTCCCATTCGCCCCACGCCTCATTGTATTTAGCATCTACCGCTACGACAATGCATTGGGAGCCAAATCGGCGCGCACCGGCCGAGATCAGTTCAGGCTGCTTTACAGCCGCCGTGTTGATACCGATTTTGTCCGCGCCTGCACGCAAAATTCGTTTCATATCGTCTACCGACGATATGCCGCCGCCTACGGTGAATGGAATAGCAATTTCCCCTGCCGTTCTTCGCACGACTTCTTCCATCGTAGCCCGACCCTCAACGGACGCTGAAATGTCCAGAAAGACCAGTTCATCGGCTCCTTCCCGATCATACAGTGCAGCAAGCTCCACGGGATCGCCCGCATCGCGGAGATTAACAAAGTTAACTCCTTTTACAACCCGTCCGTCTTTCACATCCAGACATGGAATAATCCGCTTGGCCAGCATAATCCTCGCCCTCTTCCCTTTATCCTCAATCACGTTAATCTTTACATTAGCAATAACCAGCACATTCACCTTTACCACAACCTCACTAAACGATCCCCGACCCCAATCGAATCGCGAGAAAAATGAACGTCTCCAATCCCTTCAGCAGCCTAACTAAGTCTATCTAATCTCTAACCGATGACGTTTACCGCTTCACTCAGCTCAATGCTTCCTGTATACAGCGCCTTACCAACAATAGCACCTCCAACACCGTCCAAACGGTGCTTGCTGAGTGCTTTAAGATCATCCAGCCTGGTCACGCCTCCGGAAGCAATAACCGTTCGTCCGCTCGCCTTGGCCAGCGACACAATGGCCTCCACATTCGGTCCTTGCATCATGCCATCACGCGATATATCAGTGAATATAAACGTCTCTGCACCTTTAGAAGCCAGCTCTTTTGCCAGTATTTCAGCCTGTACCTCGGACGTCTCCAGCCAGCCGCGAGTCGCTACATATCCGTTACGCGCATCAATGCCGATGGCGACCTTATCACCGTATTTGCCCAGTACTTCCTCGGTAAATGCACGGTCTTCAATCGCTGCCGTACCGATGATCACCCGGCTTACGCCAATGGACAGCAAACGTTCGACATCAGCAAGCGTTCGTAGTCCACCACCCACCTGTACAGGAACATTTGCTTTTGCTGCGATTTCACCGATAATGGCATCATTCACAGGATGGCCCGCTTTAGCCCCATCCAGGTCAACCAGATGAATGTACTTGCCGCCCTGCTCCTCCCAGGAACGCGCCACATTCAGCGGACTGTCGTTATACACCGTCTCTTGGTTATAATCGCCCTGTACAAGTCTGACACACTTGCCTCCTAAAATATCAATCGCCGGATATATGATAAAAGATGACATGTTCATCCCCGCTTCCTAAGTTATTAAGCTTTTGAATCCGTCAGCACCAAAAAATTACGCAGCAGGCTCATACCAAGTTCCCCGCTTTTCTCGGGGTGGAACTGCATGCCGTATACAGAGCCGTTCCCAACAATCGCTGTCACCGGCTGACCGTAATCCGTTACTGCAAGCAGATGGGACTCCGCCTCAGGAAGGACATGATACGAATGCACAAAATACACATGCCCTTCCTCAAGCCCCGCGAACAGCGGATGTTCCGGATGGTTGAACTCCAGACGGTTCCAGCCCATATGAGGCACCTTGTAATCGCCACCGGTAAACCGCACTACCGATCCAGGCAAAATATTCAGCCCTTCATGACGTCCATGCTCCTCGCTTTGACTGAACAGGAGCTGCATGCCGAGGCATATGCCGAGCAGTGGCTTCGGTCCGAATGCTGCCTCTTTCATCACCGCGTCGAGACCCGTCTCGCGCAGATGCTCCATCGCATCGCCAAATGCGCCGACCCCAGGCAAGATAATAGCATCTGCCGCCAAAATGGCCTCCCGCTCCCCGGTAACAAGCGGCTCATATCCGAGCCGCTCTACCGCCTTGCTTACACTGTGCAAATTGCCCATGCCGTAATCCACAATCGCGATGGCCATGACTTACAGCACTCCCTTCGTGGACGGTACTCCCGTCACACGCGGATCAATGCTAGTCGCCTCATCCAGAGCACGGCCAAGCGCTTTGAACACGGCTTCAATCATATGGTGTGTGTTATGTCCGTAATGGACGATGACGTGCAGCGTCATCCGTGCTTCCAGCGCCAGCTTCCATAAAAACTCATGCACCAGCTCCGTATGAAACGATCCAACCTGCTGGGAAGGATACTCTGCCCGATATTCAAAATGTGGGCGGTTACTAATGTCGATAACGACCTGCGCAAGCGCCTCATCCATCGGCACAAACACACTCGCATAACGTTTGATGCCCTTTTTATCCCCCAGAGCTTCACGCAGCACCTGTCCAAGGCAGATCCCAATGTCCTCCACCGTATGGTGATCATCAATCTCGATGTCCCCATTCGCTTTCACGCTGAGATCGAATTGTCCGTGCTTTGTGAACAGATCCAGCATATGGTTCAGAAAAGGAACATCAGTCTCCAGCTCAGATACACCGGTCCCGTCTATGTTAAATTCAAGTGAAATGTCCGTCTCGTTCGTCTTGCGGCTGACACTCGATGTCCGCCCTTTCGCTTCAAAGCTGCTCACGATGTTTTCCCCCTTGTATATGACTCTGACTCCTACTTCTTCTCCTTCTGCTCTTGCTCCAGCCGAACACTGATCGCCCGTGCGTGACCTTCCAGTCCTTCCCGCCGGGCCAGCTCCATGATCGTCTCACCGTCACGGAGCAGTGCCTCCTTGCTGTAATAAATCATGCTCGACTTCTTGATGAAGTCATCCAGATCCACCGGAGAGGCGAATCTCGCGGTCCCGTTCGTCGGAATGATATGGTTCGGTCCGGCAAAATAATCACCTACCGGCTCCGAGCTGTATGGCCCGAGGAAAATAGCCCCGGCGTTCTCAATCTGGCCTACAAGAGCCATCGGCTCTTCCGTCACGATCTCAAGATGCTCCGGCGCCAAGCGGTTCACTACCTCGATGCCCTCCTTGAGGGTGTCGGTCACGATGATTGCGCCATAACTGTCCACCGATGCCCGGGCAATGTCACGCCTTGGCAGCAGTTCAAGCTGACGCTCCACTTCTGCCGATACGGCTTCTGCAAGCGACTGTGATGGTGTTACCAGCACCGCCGATGCCATCTCGTCATGCTCTGCCTGTGACAAAAGGTCAGCCGCTATAAACGACGGCTCTGCTGTATCATCAGCCAGCACCACGATTTCACTCGGCCCTGCCATGCTATCGATGTTGACTACTCCGTACACTTCTCGTTTAGCGAGTGCTACATAAATATTGCCGGGACCGCAAATTTTGTCTACTGGGGAAATACTGTCTGTTCCGTAAGCGAGCGCGGCAATGGCCTGAGCCCCGCCAACACGGTAAATCTCGGTCACACCCGCTTCCGCTGCTGCAACTAAGATATAAGGATCAATACCCTCTTTTCCCCGAGTTGCCGGCGGTGTAACCATGACGATCTCAGGTACTCCGGCTACCTGTGCCGGAATGACATTCATTAGCACAGAGGAGGGATAGGCGGCTTTTCCGCCCGGAACATACACACCGACCCGCTTCAGCGGCCGAATGATCTGTCCGAGAATGCTGCCGTCCGGCTGAAGATCCATCCAGGAGCTGCGCTTCTGCTTCATATGAAATGCACGGATATTATCCGCTGCGGCCCGTATCGCGGTCACAAAAGACGGCTCGACATGGTCATAAGCTGCCTTAAGCTCAGCCTCTGGCACTCGCAACTGATGACTCACCAGCTTCACATTATCGAATTGTTCCGTATAACGAAGCAGCGCAGCATCTCCTTCCGCACGTACCGCCTGAACCACTGCTTTTACCGTTTCGTTCTGTTCCGGCGTTCCGTAATCGCTCTCCCGCTGCAGTTTAAAATCCCGTACCGATACTACTTTCACCGTAGATTCCCCCTTACCTCTCCTCTTCATGCTTTTCGTTTCGTCCATTTACTTCTTCTAGCTATTCGCTTCCCCAGCCAGTATCACCTGTTGCAGGCGGTCACACAGCTCCTGAATCTCACGATTCTTCATCCGGTAGCTTACCCGGTTGGCGATTAATCGGCTCGTAATTTCAAATAGGCTCGTCATTTCCACGAGACCGTTCTCCTTCAGCGTCTGTCCGGTTTCCACCATATCCACAATCCGGTCCGCCAAGCCAATGAGCGGCGCGAGCTCAATAGAGCCGTTCAGTTTCACGACCTCGACCTGCTGCCCTTGCTCCCGGAAGTATTGCGACGCCACATTCGGATATTTGGTTGCTACGCGCTGCTGAATATCCGGCGTCCAATCCGGAAGTCCAATAACCGACATCCGGCATTTTGCGATGCCGAGATCCAGTAGCTCATACACGTCCTTGTTCTCTTCCATCAGCACATCCTTGCCTACAATACCGATGTCCGCAACGCCATATTCCACATAAGTCGGTACATCAACCGGCTTCGCCAGAATAAATTCCATTCCTGCTTCCGGCAAAGGGATGACCAGCTTACGCGTATCATCGATATCCATGGGAATCGGTAATCCGGCTGAACGGAACAACGCGGATGCCTTTTTATAGATTCGCCCTTTAGGCATAGCCACTTTCAATATTTCCGCCATCTAACGCACCTCCTTACGTTCAAATCTATTTTATGAAAACGTGATGATTTCCTCATAGCCTTGATGGAGCAGTCCGTGCTCAGGAGCTTGAACCTCATCGGCACTCGTTATTAATGTGGTGACAACAATTTTCCCCTCATTACGTAGCAGAGTAGCCTTCGCAAGGCCTTCTTTACGGTAATCAGCGGTGTATTGTACCAGAACCGGAAGCTGCTTAGATGTCTCCTTCACTCGGACACCATCCAAAATGCGGTTAGTTTTCAGTGCAAAGCCTGTTGCAGGAACATTACGTCCAAACTGCTTTAGCAGCTTGTCGTAACGCCCTCCGCTCGCTACAGGTGATCCGATCTCCGCAGCATATCCTTCAAATGTCATCCCCGTATAGTATGAAAAGTCTCCAATCATCGTCAGATCGATTAGCACATGCTCTGAAACATCATACGCCTCAAGTACTTCCCACACCTTGCACAGATGTTCAATTGAAGCACGGGCCAACGAATTACCGCTCAGCTCCAGAGCCTGTTCACAGATTTCCCTGCCACCACGCAAACGGAGAATCCCCTCTAGCTTATCAGCTTGACTGCTGGACAGCCTCAAGCCGGAAATGGTATTCCGGTAGCCGACGTAATCCCGGTTCAGTAAATCGTGCTTCAGGTTCTCCTGATCTTCTAACCGTTCAGGAAGTACCTCTTCCAACAGGCCGTTCAGAAAGCCTACATGCCCCAGTGCTATTCTGAATCTTTCCACACCTGCTGCCTGCAGCGATTCAATCGCCAGCGCTACGACTTCTGCGTCCGCCTCTGGTGAATCATCGCCAACCAGTTCCACACCAGTCTGAAAGAACTCGGCCTCCCGTCCGGCCTCTTCTTCAATCGCGCGAAACACATTCGCGTGGTACGAAAGACGAATAGGCAGCGGCTCTTCCTTCAGCAGCGATGCCACCACTCTGGCAATCGGTGCTGTTATATCCGAACGGAGCACCATCGTCGTGCCCCGGTTGTTTAGTAGCTTAAACAGCTTCTGGTCAGACGTCGAACTTGCGACACCAACCGTATCGTAATATTCCATCGTTGGCGTCATGATCTGCCGATATCCCCAGCGGTCCATGCACGCGAGCACTTGCTGCTCGATCCGGCGCAATCTTGCTACCGCATGTGGGAGATAGTCCCGAACGCCAGCCGGTTTTTCAAAGCCTTTTGGTTTAGACATGACATTACACCTCAACCCTTAAATATTCTTTATTAAATTAAAGTACTACCGTGCTACCAAAGTAAAGAATATTGGCTATATTACCATAGATCTCGCCTCATCGTCAATCCGTTATGTTCATTCTGTCATTATAACCTACCTTCGTCTAACAAGTGGAATATATAATGATTCAACAATGCAAAAAAAAGCCGTCCGATTACCGGACGGCTTCAAGCTGGCTAATAGCCTGAAATTATTTTCTTACAAATCAACCGATTTCTTGCTGTCTCCTGCCACAGACTCCTGCTTCTGGCGCTCTGGTTTCGAAGGCGCCTTCGGCTTCAGGGAACGCGGCACACTACCAAGCAGAACCCATGAACCTGGAATTCGTCTCAAAATGAACTGAACGACCAGTGCACTCACAATAAGTGCTGACACCATACCACCATAGATCCACATCAGGTAATCATCGGTCACCGGATTCAAATTGAAATCGTACATACGATAGAACGCAAGCCACAACGGATGTACCAGATAAATGGCAAAGGAAAGCTCACCAATCCGCGTCAAGACAGCAATGATCTTCTTCCAACCGCTTTGATATAGCCAGTTGGCAGCCTGCATCAGAACTATTGCTGAGAAGACCGTATGCATGTTCCATAGAAATTCATACCATAACGAGTCGTACTTTGCTCCAAGCAGACGCGTGTTGTACCAAATCTGCACATGTGTCAACGCCATCAACAGCCATCCGCCCCAAAGAGCAATCGTAGCACGCTTTTGACCGGAGGTCTGTTTCTTCCATGCCGAAGTTAGCCATACTTTATACTTGTCGTAATTGATCGCCAGATAAGCACCCAGCATGTAGTAGGCCAAATAGGAAATCGCAAGACTGCCTTTCGTTGAGTAATGCAGCTCATACTTGTTCCATACGATAAAGCCCCACTGAAGCAGGAAACCGATCGGCACCGCCCAGCGTACAAGAAATTTCGACGATTTAAACAGCTTCAGGAATAACGGGAACAGAATGTAGAACTGCAGACTGATAAACACAAAGTATAAGTGCGTGTAGTTCTGACCCTTCGCCAGTCGTTCAAAAAACACCGGAAGCTGTGCACCGAGATCCAGCGAGCTGTTCAGAAGACCATTTTGATACAGTCTGACGAAAAAATAACCTATCGAAATAAGCAGATAAGGGAGCAGAATGTACAGCAGCCGTCTTTTATAGAAATTGGTGATCAGACTCTTGGTCAATGGACGGTCATAATAATTGTAGAACAGGACAAAACTGCTTAGAAAGATAAACGATGGCGTCCCGTACTTAAAAAATATATTCAGAAAGTTAATAATATAGTAGAAGCGAGAGTCGATCGCATCCACAGTCGCAAATGAGGTCGCATGCACATGCAGTACGCCCAGAATGGCCAGCGCACGATATATATCCAGCTGCGGCAGCCGTTCTTTCTTGATTTGAGTAGCTTCCATGTTTTAATTCTCCTTTAAAAATAGAGTAGAAACAGACACCCAAAGCGGCAAAATAAAAAACGCTCAGCTTGGCTTAACGACAACAGAGCGTGTAGGGGCGGCTGTTTGCTATTTCCAGTAATACTAGAGATAGATGAAACTCAGACTTTATGTCAAGGAAAAAGCCCCACAAGGCTGTTTACCAGGGGGACCATTCATTTATTGTTCTCGTGTTGTTTACCTTATTCATTTTACAACAAAAACAGCTATTTTGGAACCTAAGGCAGGACTTTGGCTCAAATTAACTCCTCTTCCGGTGTTGTCCGATGAAGTTCGCGCAGCGGATTACCGCCCACAAAAGCGCCCGGAGCCACATCCTTATGAACTACCGCACCAGCCGCAACCACAGCACCGTCACCAATCGTAACCCCAGGCAAAATCGTCGTATTGGCACCAATCAATACATTTTCACCAATAATAACTTCACCAAGCCGATATTCCCGAATGAGGTATTCATGAGCGAGGATTGTAGTGTTATAACCAATGACAGAGTTTTCGCCAACCGTTATCTTTTCCGGGAAAAATACATCCACCATAACCATTAATCCAAAAGCGGTATGCTTGCCAACCTTCATCCCGAGCACGTTCCGGTAGATCCAATTTTTCATCGGGAGCACAGGACAGTAGCGGGCCAATTGAACGAAAATAAAGTTTTTGACTCCCTTGAACGGACTCACTGTGCGGTATATATGCCACAACGCGTTATGCCCCTCCACAGGGTGGCGGGTTACCTTTCTAGCCATTGCACCTTGGCTCCTATTCCTGTTTCTGTCCTACGATTGTATATATGTCCCGCATGTCTTTTAAAATATAATCCGCACCTTTATCCCTTAGCAGCTGCTCACCTTTCAGGGACCAGGCTACACCAGCAGCTTGTACTCCAGCAGCCTTCGCGGACTGAATGTCTACAGAACTGTCGCCTACCATCAAGGTAGTCTCCGGATTGCAGCCAAGACTCTTCACGGCCGTCAGTACGGGTTCTGGATGCGGTTTCGGGTTCTCAACATCATTAACCGTGACCACAACGGACATATACTTTTCCAAATTGAATTTTTCCAATGTCATTAGTGTCGATGGACGAATTTTTGTTGTAACAATACCCATGGATATTCCTTGACCATGCAGCCATTCGACCACCTCATTCACATAAGGGAACGGACGGACCATCTCATCATGATGCTGTTGATTGTATGTACGGTAAAGAGGGACCAGTTGGCTCACATCGTCAAGTCCGGAAAAGGTTTGAAGCTGATATTCCAATGTCGTACCCATATGCGGGATAATGCCTTCCCTCGTCAGAGGCCCTTTCGGCCCCTTTTCAAATACATGCATAAACGAGGATATAATTAATTCATTCGTATCTATAATGGTTCCATCCAGATCAAACAATACGGTTTCTATCATGCTGTCCTACTCCTTTTTGTCCTCCGCCTCACTCTTGGAGCGTTGGCTCTCATCCAGCGGGGAGTCATCCGGTCCTGCTTTATCGGCCGAATCCAGTGCGCTCGTGTCATGAACAGACGACGGATTAGGCGATGGTGTTTGCGCTGGTTTCGGTTTGCTGACTTGCGGTTGTTTACGGTTCAGAGATGCTTCCGGTGTTGGAGCTACTCCTGGTTTGGTGCAGACGATCGGGTCCAGATAACGTTCATTCGCTCTCCCGGTTACCCGTCGAACAATAATCAGTATAATTCCGGCAACAACTATAATTATTGGCAGCAGTTGTGAAATACGGATGTTTCCGTACATTGGATCCAAGTAACCCTGCTCGAAGCCCATCCAGGTCATCGGACTCCACAGAGCATTGATGAAGGATTCCAGGCCCGAAGATCCTTGAAATGCCAAACTATCTGTACGAACTGCCTCGATAAAGAATCGTCCGATGGAGTACCAGATGAAATATCCAATAAACAGCTCACCCATACGCAGGAACTTCTGTCTGCGTAGCACGAGTAACAGAAGAATCCCTACGAAATTCCACATTGATTCATAAAGGAAGGTCGGATGATGAAACACACCTTCCACATTCATTTGATTCACGATAAAATCCGGCAGATGAAGTTTATCCCGAAGAAAAGACGCTTCTACTGGACCGCCGTAGGCTTCCTGATTGACAAAGTTACCCCAACGTCCAATCATCTGACCCAAGAGCAGCGCGGGTGCACACATGTCTGCAATCCGCCAAAATTTATATCCTTTATAACGAACATAAATAATTGCACATATGATAGCGCCGATCAGGGCGCCGTAAATGGCTATACCACCGTTCCATATTTTGAATACATCGATAAAGTTATCTTTATAATCTTCCCATTTGAAAGCAACATAATAAATTCTTGCTCCAATAATGGCTGAAGGCACGCCTAGAAGCAACAGATCCATGAAGAACTCCTGAGGAATGCCAAAGCGTTTCCCTTCACGGATAACAAGTAGCAGCCCTGCCAAAGCGCTCAAACCCAAAATGATTCCATACCAGTGGACGCGCAGCGATCCAATGGAAAAAGCAATCGGATCGATCAGCAATGTTGACATTGAATTCCCCCCTAGTCCAAATCATCCATATCATCGGCAATGGTTGCCGTTAGTTTGTTCGTAAACTGCAGCGCTGCATTCAGACCCATCTGTTTCAACCGGTAGTTCATCCCGGCTACCTCGATGATAACGGCCAGGTTTCGTCCTGGACGAACCGGAATCGTAACCAGCGGCACGTCCGTATCAATAATGCGCGTTGTCTCTTCATCCAATCCCAGACGGTCATACTGTTTGTCCTGCTGCCAGGCTTCAAGACGTACAACGAGCGTAATCCGTTTGTTATTCCGGACCGCACCCGCACCGAACAGTGTCATTACGTTAATGATGCCAACCCCGCGGATCTCCAGCAAGTGACGGATTAATTCCGGTGCTGTACCATGCAGCTGAAAGTCCGACGTTTGACGGATTTCTACCGCATCATCTGCAATCAGACGGTGACCCCGTTTCACAAGCTCCAGCGCAGTCTCACTCTTACCGATACCGCTTGTTCCGGTAATGAGCATACCCACACCATAGACATCACACAGTACCCCGTGGATGGTTGTCGTCGGAGCAAGCTTGCGCTCCAAAAAGCCGGTGATCCGGCTTGTCAAAATTGTTGTCGCCATACTGCTTCGCAGCACAGACAGACCTTTTTCATTGCTAACTTCCACCAACTCTTCAGGAACTTCCAATGAACGTGTAACGACAATGCAAGGTGTCTCATCCGTGCAAAGACTCCGCATACGCTCTCTGCGCTCCTCAGGCTTCAGCATTGCAAAAAAAGCTAATTCGGTCCGACCCAGCAGCTGAACTCGATCCCGTGGATGATATTCAAAATAACCCGCCATTTCCAAGCCTGGGCGGTTGAGATCGTCCGTTGTAATTTGACGTTTCAAACCTTCTTCGCCTGAGATGACCTCCAGCTGGAACTGCTGAACCAGCTCAGACACTTTCACTTTTTTGGCCATGGTCTTACCCCTTTTCGTCCGTATGTTGAAAATCATAACGCGGCCCAGACATCTGGCCCGCTCACAAATGTTATCGTTTGTAATTAAGAATACAGATTACCTTTCCTTCAATCCTAATGAATCAAGATGAAGAAAAACCTGCAAATAACACGCAGATTGAATATTCATCTGCCCACTAGACTAACAGTTATGTAAGCCTTACTTCCTGATATCTTAAAGGAAATTAGCACTAATTGCAATCTTGCCCAGTGCTCCCACCATCTCAAAAAACTCCAAATATGTGTCCGGTAATCTTCTGCGATTATCCGTAAATCTTACCTTATATCTAAAAAAAACCGCCCCACAGGGCGGTTTTTCATGGAAAGCCCGACTGTTGGAGAATTAGTCTCCCAACAAAACGTTCAGTTCGGACTCTTTATCAAAGATATGAACTTTGTTCATGTCGATTGCCAATTTAACGTTATCACTTTCACGAGTTGTGGAACGTCCGTCTACACGGCCGATAACCGTTTCAGTACCCAAGCCACTCAGGTACAAGAGCATTTCGTGACCCAAGTTCTCAGTAACGTCAACTTTTGCGCTGAAGATTGTGTTTGGAGAAGCTTCCAAGAACACTGGCTCTTCATGAATATCTTCTGGACGAAGTCCCAAAATCACTTCTTTACCGATCATGGATTTGTTCTTCAGAAGCTGTGCTTTACCACCTGGTACTTGTACGTTCAAACCTTCAGCTGTGAAGTACACTTCGCCGTTTTGCTCGGACAATTTACCGTTGATGAAGTTCATTGTTGGGGAACCAATAAAGCCGGCAACAAACAAGTTGCTTGGACTGTTGTACAGCTGCTCTGGAGAATCAGCCTGCTGAATAATTCCATCTTGCATAACTACGATACGGTCACCCATCGTCATAGCTTCCGTTTGGTCATGCGTTACATAGATACAAGTGGTTTCAAGACGTTTAACCAGCTTTGTAATTTCAGCACGCATCTGACCACGCAATTTAGCATCCAAGTTGGAAAGCGGCTCATCCATCAAGAAGACTTGCGGATCACGGACAATCGCACGGCCCAAGGCAACACGCTGACGTTGACCACCGGAGAGAGCTTTTGGCTTACGCTCCAGCAAATGCTCAATATCCAAAATTCTTGCTGCTTCACGAACACGCTTGTCGATCTCGTCTTTCTTAACTTTACGAAGCTTCAAGCCAAAGGCCATGTTCTGATACACATTCATGTGCGGATACAAGGCGTAGGATTGGAATACCATCGCGATGTCACGGTCTTTAGGAGCTACATCGTTAACTACACGGTCACCAATGTAGAGTTTACCTTCGGAAATTTCTTCGAGTCCAGCGATCATCCGCAAAGTTGTGGATTTACCGCAACCGGAAGGTCCTACCAAAACCAGAAACTCTTTATCTTTAATATCGAGGTTAACATCGATTACTGTTGCCTTATCGGATCCTGCATATTTCTTGTAAATGTGCTCTAAACGTACGCCTGCCATGCTTTTTGCCCCCTCATATTAAGTGTTATGAAATCGAATACATTTTATAGTCTATATATTACCCCATAGGCACCTGACTGGCTATACACAATCTGCACAAAAAACTCATTTCCTTTTCGTTACTTTATACAATAGAAGCGTAATTTTCACCAAAACCGCATCGCTGAAGCTCCGGACATCCAGGCCCGTCTCCTGCTTAATCTTATCCAGACGGTACAAAAGCGTATTTCGGTGAATATAAAGCCTCTTAGCCGTCTCACTCACATTGCAGTCCAATTCAAAAAAGCTTTCCAGTGTAGACAAAGTTTCCGTATCTTCAAACACATCCGTATGATGGCTGGCATACTCCTCTAAAAACCGACTTCGCTGCGGTTCCGGAATACTGAACAACAGGCGCTCCAAATGAAGACCCGTCGATAAATGAATATGTTCCTTGACCTGAAAGGTTCGCCCGATGATCATCGTTTTACGCAGCTGCATTAGACCATCAGGAAGAGCTTGCTGCACTTTTACAGCCGGAATAGCGGCAATGTGGAAGTCCCCCACCCATTCGTTCGAAACCAGTTCATACAATCCCATGCAAAAGAGGGAAAGCAAGTCCTGATCTCCTTCGCCTGTAGTATCATCCTTCTCATCCGTCAGTTCGTCTAGCAGCTGAGGGTCAGCAAGGACAAGCCACTCCTTCTCCTGCAACGGAACCAATACAATCTCTCCGCCAAAATAGCTGCGAAGCAGCCTTTGCAGCGATTTAAAGGTGGTGTTCGCCGGATGCTCACTTTCATTAGTAAGCAAAAAAGGAATCATTTCCTCGGACATAGCCATTTTTTCGGAAAATTCCTCCGGCAATCCAACTTGATATTCCTCCGCATCTACACGTGCGTTCAGCCATACACCCATCAGTTGGGCATTCCGCTCTTCTTCCGCTTTGACATCGTTCCGTGAACCTTTAACAGAGGAGGTACTATCCGCTATACTGGACAACAGCAATCCAATCAGCTTCACTTCGGACTCCGTCACCATAGCAGCCGGTGCTGTAATCACTACAGGCAATTCATTATGAGCAGGGATCGCAAACCATACTTCACCCTGACCCGTATAATAAACAGCTCCTGCATCAATCAGTTCTTTATTACGATTCTTCATTCGCGATACAGTATAAGACTTTCCGTCTGATGCCTGTTCTTGAAGGCTGGGCCGCTTCAAAGATTCCATCACCATTGCGGTCTCGTGCTCATCCAACGATTTGAGCGCCATAGGAATCCCTAACGCGTTCTTCAAGTTCAGAAGTATTTGCTCCATCTCCACCATTGATGACTCCACCACTTTGTCATTTTCTTATTATTTTAGCATATCTACCGCAGACAACTGAAATGCAACAAAAAAGCCGTCAACATTGTTGACGACTTCTGTGATGAGCCATGAAGGACTCGAACCTTCGACACCCTGATTAAAAGTCAGGTGCTCTACCAACTGAGCTAATGGCTCTTAAAACTGGTGGAGGATGATGGATTCGAACCACCGAACCCGTACGGGAGCAGATTTACAGTCTGATGCGTTTGGCCACTTCGCTAATCCTCCAGAGTTAAAGGTGGCTCGGGACGGAATCGAACCGCCGACACGAGGATTTTCAGTCCTCTGCTCTACCGACTGAGCTACCGAGCCATATTAAGTTTTTACAAAAAAATAGTGAGAAGCGATTTGACTTCGCACATAAATCCAACCATTGAGTATAATAAATGGCGGAACTGACGGGATTCGAACCCGCGGTCTCCTGCGTGACAGGCAGGCATGTTAGGCCTCTACACCACAGTTCCGCATTTAAAATAACTGGTGCCGGCGAGAGGACTTGAACCCCCAACCTACTGATTACAAGTCAGTTGCTCTACCAGTTGAGCTACACCGGCGTATTCAATTCTAAAAATCAATGGTGGAGGCTGAGGGGTTCGAACCCCCGACCCTCTGCTTGTAAGGCAGATGCTCTCCCAGCTGAGCTAAGCCTCCAGGTATGTATGGTAGCGGCGGAGGGGATCGAACCCCCGACCTCACGGGTATGAACCGTACGCTCTAGCCAGCTGAGCTACACCGCCATATCAATACATGGTACATTCAGGTTATATAAATGGCGGAGAGAGAGGGATTCGAACCCTCGCACCACTTTCGCAGTCTAACCCCTTAGCAGAGGGTCCCCTTATAGCCACTTGGGTATCTCTCCATCATAACCTTATTGTAAGTTACAGAGATTGACTCCCTGAAAACTAGATACGAAACGTTTGCGAATAGTGTTTCCGAAGTACCTCACACCGTAGTTCAAAGCATATGCTTCCGATGCAAGCTTCACTTCGTGAAACTTGTAGGATAAGCCCTCGACCGATTAGTATTGGTCAGCTCCATGCATTGCTGCACTTCCACCTCCAACCTATCTACCTCGTCGTCTTCAAGGGGTCTTACTAATTGGGAAATCTCATCTTGAGGGGGGCTTCACGCTTAGATGCTTTCAGCGCTTATCCCTTCCGTACGTAGCTACCCAGCCATGCTCCTGGCGGAACAACTGGTGCACCAGCGGTACGTCCATCCCGGTCCTCTCGTACTAAGGACAGCTCCTCTCAAATTTCCTACGCCCACGACAGATAGGGACCGAACTGTCTCACGACGTTCTGAACCCAGCTCGCGTACCGCTTTAATGGGCGAACAGCCCAACCCTTGGGACCTACTTCAGCCCCAGGATGCGATGAGCCGACATCGAGGTGCCAAACCTCCCCGTCGATGTGGACTCTTGGGGGAGATAAGCCTGTTATCCCCAGGGTAGCTTTTATCCGTTGAGCGATGGCCCTTCCATGCGGTACCACCGGATCACTAAGCCCGACTTTCGTCCCTGCTCGACTTGTAGGTCTCGCAGTCAAGCTCCCTTATGCCTTTGCACTCTTCGAATGATTTCCAACCATTCTGAGGGAACCTTGGGGCGCCTCCGTTACTCTTTAGGAGGCGACCGCCCCAGTCAAACTGCCCACCAGACACTGTCCCCGCACCGGTTTACGGTACTAGGTTAGAACCTAGATACGATCAGGGTGGTATCCCAACGGCGCCTCCACAGAAGCTTGCGCTCCTGTTTCTTAGGCTCCCACCTATCCTGTACAGATCGTACCCAAATCCAATATCAAGCTGCAGTAAAGCTCCATGGGGTCTTTCCGTCTTGTCGCGGGTAACCTGCATCTTCACAGGTATTAAAATTTCACCGGATCTCTCGTTGAGACAGCGCCCAAATCGTTACGCCATTCGTGCGGGTCAGAATTTACCTGACAAGGAATTTCGCTACCTTAGGACCGTTATAGTTACGGCCGCCGTTTACTGGGGCTTCGGTTCATAGCTTCGGATTGCTCCTAACCACTCCCCTTAACCTTCCAGCACCGGGCAGGCGTCAGCCCGTATACTTCGCCTTACGGCTTCGCACAGACCTGTGTTTTTGTTAAACAGTCGCTTGGGCCTTTTCACTGCGGCCCCCTCGTGCTATTCACACTACCGGGGCACCCCTTCTCCCGAAGTTACGGGGTCATTTTGCCGAGTTCCTTAACGAGAGTTCTTCCGCGCGCCTTAGAATTCTCTTCTCGCCTACCTGTGTCGGTTTGCGGTACGGGCACCTTCACCTGACTAGAGGCTTTTCTTGGCAGTGTGAGATCATGACCTTCGCTACTATAATTTTCGCTCCCCATCACAGCCCAGCCTTAATGATGTGCGGATTTGCCTACACATCAGCCTCACTGCTTGGACGGACATCCATCAGTCCGCGTCACTACCCTCCTGCGTCACCCCATCGTTCATAACGGTTTACGGTGGTACAGGAATTTCAACCTGTT
>NZ_CM177770.1:5902500-5957500 GCF_058269055.1 Paenibacillus sp. JNUCC 34
GAGATTGCTCCATGAAGCACATGATAGTACCCGTCAAACTCCTTAGTTCGCTCCATCGCCACCAGATCCTTGGCATCCTGTACCACACAGATGACGGATGGATCCCGGGTCTTATCCTGACAGACACGGCAGGGATCGGTATCGGTGATATTGCAGCAGACCGAGCAGTAATGAAGATTGCGTTTCACACTGACCAGAGCTTTGGCAAAATCAATGACGTCGTCTTCTTTCATATTAAGGACGTGAAAAGCCAGGCGGGCAGCCGTTTTCGGCCCCACACCCGGCAACCTGGTAAATGCATCGATCAGCTTCGCGATCGGTTCGGGATAGTACAAATGTAAACTACTCCTTCTGCCTATAGATTAGAACAAGCCCGGAATTTTCATACCGCCCGTAAATTTACCCATATCGGTGTTAGCAAGTTCCTCAGCTTTAGTGAGCGCGTCATTTACTGCTGTCATAACGAGATCCTGTAGCATTTCAACGTCGTCTGGATCTACTGCTTCGGGCTTGATGTTAATAGATGTAACTTGCTTGTGACCGCTGACTTGTACGGTAACTACACCGCCGCCAGAAGACCCTTCTACCGATTTCGTAGCGAGTTCTTCCTGCGCCTTCAGCATTTGCTCCTGCATTTTTTTTACCTGCTTCATCATTTGGTTCATATTATTCATGGGTTCATCTCTCCTTTGTGGAATGCACGAAAAAGCGTGCTAATCTTTTATGACAACGAGGTCTTCACCAAATAGCTGGATCGCCTCATCAATCCATGGCTTCTCTCCGCCGGCTTCGGCTTCTTCATGCTCCAGCTTTAATTCCTCGGCTGGAGGCTTACCAGCGCCTTCAACGGCATCGCTCCAATCGCGCAACATCATAGTCACCAGACGATACGGATTACCGAACTGAGACTCCAGCACTCCCTCAATCACCTGTTTGTTAGCAGGCTTCTCGGTTGTTTCGCGGTGGATGTTATTCTTGAAGGCGACCAGAACGTTATCTTCCCATACGGATACAGGCTCTCCATCCACAAACCAGGCATGAACGGTGACCTTCTCCTCCTTCACGCTCTGTAGGATCTGACCCCACTGCCGCTGCACATTCAAAAATGGCTCACTGGTTTTTGCCGCTACATACTGATCCATATGCTGCGGCTTCTTAGCTGTCGATGCCATTTTCGGAGCAGGGGTCCGTGTTGGTTTGGAAGCATCACGGCCTTCGGCTGCCGGAACGCCTTTCTGCAAAATACGCTCAAGCTTTTTCTCAAGAGAAACTACCTGCTGCTTCAATCGGTTTAGTTCATCGGCATCAGCCGATCTTCCCGCAGAAGCACCTTGTTCAACCGCATCATCGCCGCCTTGCGGTATTCCGCATAACTTAAGCAGCGCCACTTCAAACAACGTCTGTGGCTGTGATGCGTATTTCATCTCGCTTTGGTAGCGGTTGAGCGTATCAATCATCCGGAAAAGCTCTTCCTTGGAGAAAGCCTCTGCCATCTCCTTGAAATCAGCCGGATTCAGTACACGATCCGTCAGCTTATCTGCTCCTGGGACCATTTTGATCATGAGCAGATCACGGAAGTAATACAGCAAGTTTTCCATGCATTTGTCGGCACTTTTGCCTTCCTGCATAAACTGTTCTACCATTTGCAGCACAAGTCCTGCATCTCCCTGTTTTATGGCAGCGGCCAGACGGCCAAACTGCTCCGAGGGGATGCCTCCTGTCATGTCCATAACCTGCTGATAGGACACCTTGCCTCCGGTAAAGGATGCAATTTGGTCTAAAATGCTAAGTGCATCACGCATTCCACCGTCTGACAATCTTGAAATATACTGCAGGGCAGCCGGCTCAGCAGTAATGCCCTCTTCCAAGCATATGCGCTCCAAGCGCTCACTCTGCTCTTCCAGAGAAACCCTCCGGAAATCGAAGCGCTGACACCGTGATATGATGGTGGCCGGCAATTTATGCGGCTCGGTAGTAGCCAATATAAACATCACATGCGCCGGGGGTTCTTCCAGCGTCTTCAGCAATGCATTAAACGCCTCCGTGGTAAGCATGTGTACTTCATCAATAATGTAAACCTTGCGCCGTACCTCGGTAGGTGCGTACTTCACTTTTTCCCGCAAATCGCGGATTTCCTCAACGCCGCGGTTTGATGCCGCGTCAATTTCCTGAACGTCCATTACAGCCCCAGACGTTATCCGCTTGCATACTTCACATTCGTTGCAGGGTTCCTCTGCCGGTCCATTCTCACAGTTCACGGCTTTAGCCAAAATTTTAGCAGCACTGGTCTTACCTGTACCCCGCGGACCGCTGAACAGGTAGGCATGGGAGACCCGCTGCTCGCGGATAGCGTTCTGCAGGGTTTGGATAATATGCCGCTGGCCTACCATGTCGCGGAACGACTGGGGCCTCCAGGCACGATATAACGCAATATGTTCCACTCTGCTTTACCCTCTTTCAACTTCCACTTCCGCGGCTTAATGCCGCTTTTTTAGAATACAAGAAAGCATAAACTCCCTTATATCACAAGAATAAACTTACGCATAACCCAATCTGGCCAGGCCATATACGTCGATAAAGTTTTTCTTATTATACTACATTCTATACTAATTTCCCTAGCCCAGCAAAACGTTTACCAAGGAAAAAATCAAGGACATTATTCATGAAAAAAGCACCCCTGTCCAAAATGACAGAGATGCTTGTGTACTCGGTATGAATGTACCGTGCACCTGTTATTGATAATTGCGATCCGAGCGGCAATCCTGAGCAACAACTCGGGTTAGGCACTCCTCCGGCACAAAAGCGGACCTGCTTATGGCTGCTTCCTTCCGGACCTGACCAGGTTCACAGGTGCTCATTGCGGAGGACCCAGCCGTCAACATCGAGCGCAGGGACCAGCCTCACATCGACAATACCTCTAACAGGAATTCAACCTCGCTACAGCGGATTGCGAGTTACAGGGCACCGCTACCTCCCCGTCTAGCACGGCGAAATTAAGTATATCGCATGCATGTCCAAATTGCAACCTGAGGGAAGAACTTGGCGAGCGTTCCATTAAATCGAAAACCCTCCGCACAAGGCGAAGGGTCTGATTATTAGATACCGTATTTCTTTTTAAATCTATCGACACGGCCACCAACATCCAAGAACTTCTGCTTACCAGTGAAGAACGGATGGCAGTTGGAGCAGATTTCCACGCGAAGGTCCGGCTTTACGGAACCTGTTTCAAACGTGTTACCGCACGCGCAAGTTACCGTGGTAACATGATATTTCGGTTGAATATCTTGTTTCATTAGACTTTCACCTCTTTCCGCCCTGAGCCTCATGCGGACTCAGAGTTAAATGGACACATAAAAAAAGTATATCACGGGGACATTATTTGTGCAATAGCCCATATAAAACGACGCCAGAAGCATGGTAAGCCCCCACTTTATCAGCTGGATTGTAATATGATGATTCTCAAATAGATTGGTCATTCTTATCGCCATTTTCTAGATAACGGTCGGCTTCTTCTTCGGACGCCTCATTCCAGGAGGTGGTACATGCGTGTACGAGCCAATAACCACATCAGGCAGCTCTTCCTGCATAATCTCAATCGTTTGCTTCATCCCAAGGATTTCTCCTTGCGCAGGCGGAATTAGCCCAAGATAACTCTCCGGATCTATATTCAAGTTCCGAAGCTGAATCAGACGAAGACCTGTGCGGCGGACAAACTCGATCATGGCCTCAACCTCTTCCTCACGGTCTGTGACACCTGGGAAGATAAGATAGTTGATGGACGTATATACCCCCTGATCAGTCGCATACCGCAGTGATTTTTCCACATTAGCCAGGTTGTAGCCACGGGGCTTATAGTAGGCATTGTAGTGATCATCCAGTGCACTGATCGTGCTGACACGCATCAAATCAAGGCCAGCATCCACGATGCCGCGGATAAAATCGGTCAACCCGGCGTTAGTATTGATGTTGATGTAACCCATATCTGTGATGGACCGTACTTCGCGCATCGCTTCAATGATGATCTTCGCTTGTGTGGAAGGCTCACCTTCACAACCCTGCCCGAAGCTGATAATGGACTCCGGTGTCTTCAAGTGCTCCAGCATAATTTGAACCAGTTCATCCGTACGGGGGCGGAAGTTCATCCGGGTCTGAGGTGATACAAAGCCACTGTCATCCGGCTGCTCTGAAATACATCCGAAACATCCTGCATTACAGGAATAGGATACCGGTACAGCACCCTCCCAGCGGTTCAGAAATGTGTTGGATGCCGTCAAACATTCATAACCGAGCGCACAATTAGACAGATGTTCATAGAGACGGTTCTCCGGGTATTTTTCGGTCAATTTCTTAACGCCCAGCTCCAGCTCTCCCAAATCACAGTTAACGGGATTCCACTTCTCAGGATCATCTGTTAAACGGGCAGCTGTATAGAAGGCTCCGTCCTTCCACACGACAGCAGAATAACCGAACAGCGGAAGCTTATATTCTTTATCCGTCTTTACGTATCCAGGAAGACACAGACGTGTATAACCTTGAGGCAAAAGAGCACCGACGGCTGTTTCGTTCCCAGGTAGCGCGGACATTTCCCCCGTTTCCGGATCCATTCCGATAGCACGAGTGTTCGGCAGACCTACCAGGGTTGCGCCTTCCGGCAGCGGAATCAATTCATCTTCCAGTATCTCAACAATCATATCCCCACTGCGGGCAAGCCCGAACAGTTCGGAATGATCATAGACATTTCCTTGCTCATCTGCATAAACCAAATACATGTCGTTCTCCTATTCTAAGGTTGATTCTCAAGCCTTGCTTTTAGCCTTGTGTAACTGAGGCCGTCGAAGGACGCGTTGTGCGTCTTGCCGGTTGACTTGGTGCTGCAGAACCGTTGCCCCCGTTCACATCGAATGAAGCGAGGAACTCGGCGTTGGTCTTGCTATCCCGCATTTTCTTGAGGAAACCTTCCACAAAATCAGCGGAGTCGTTCATATTTTTACGGATAGCCCAAATAGTATCCAATTCTTCCTTACTTAGAAGCACTTCTTCACGTCGTGTGCCAGAGCGCCGAATGTCGATCGCAGGGAAAATACGACGTTCCGCAAATCTGCGGTCCAGGTGCAGCTCCATATTACCGGTTCCTTTGAACTCTTCATAGATGATATCGTCCATTCTTGAACCTGTGTCAACTAGAGCCGTCGCCAAAATCGTCAGACTACCGCCTTCCTCCACGTTACGCGCCGAACCAAAGAACCGCTTCGGCCGATGAAATGCTGCCGGATCAATACCGCCGCTGAGTGTTCTGCCAGAGGGTGGAATGACAAGGTTATATGCCCGTGCCAACCGTGTAATGCTATCCAGCAAAATGACAACATCCTTCTTATGTTCAACCAGCCGCAATGCGCGCTCCAGAACGAGTTCCGCAACCTTAATATGGTTCTCTGGTAGCTCGTCGAATGTCGATGCAACCACTTCACCCTTTACAGAGCGCTGCATGTCGGTTACTTCTTCAGGACGTTCGTCAATGAGCAGTACAAACAGTTCGATTTCGGGATGATTGGTTGAAATACTGTTGGCAATTTCTTTTAAGAGGAGCGTCTTTCCCGCTTTTGGCGGAGCTACGATCAAACCGCGTTGTCCTAAGCCTACAGGAGCAAGTAAGTCCATAATTCGAGTGGACAACTGATTAGGGGATGTTTCTAACACTAGCTTATCTTGCGGATAAAGAGGAGTCAGGGCCGGGAAATGCAAGCGTTCCGCTGCAATTGCAGGATTCTCACCATTAACCGCATTTACCTGCAACAGACCAAAGTACCGTTCGTTCTCTTTAGGAGTTCTGCACTTACCGGAGACCAAGTCTCCTGTTCTCAAATCAAACTTGCGTATCTGGGATGCAGAAATGTAGATATCCTCCGTGCTCGGAAGATAGTTGATCGGTCTCAAGAAACCGTATCCCTCTGGTAAAACTTCGAGGACACCTTCCATAAACATCAGGCCGCTTTGTTCCGCCTGTGCCCGGAGAATAGCGAATATTAGTTCTTTCTTCTTTAGCTGACCATAATACGGTATCTGGTATTTTTTGGCCAGTTTATACAGATCCGTCAGCTTCATGCCTTCCAAATCAGAAATTTGTAAATCCATTCAATAACCACCTATTCAATTTTTAATTCTGGGTAAGGCTTTCCAGCCGCTTCAAGTCTATAAGTCTATGATTGCATCACTAGGATAGGATTACCCAATTCAGAGGGAGATATGCAGACCAAGTAACCTTTTTTGTGAATTCTTAAAAAGGGCTTCCTCTGTTACTCCCTAAGAGGGTTATGTTATCCTAATTAATCTTCTGTCTCCCGCCATACATCAGCGCCAAGCAGACGAAGATTGGTGACCAGATGGTCATAACCTCGGTCAATAAACTCCACGCCACTGACTTCTGTAACACCTTCCGGAACAGTCAATCCCGCAATGACAAGTGCCGCGCCTGCACGAAGATCGGTTGCCTTTACTTTGGCAGCATTCAGCTTCCCGCCATCGATAATAGCAGAGCGTCCTTCAACACGAATTTTCGCTCCCATACGCACCAATTCCGGTACATGCTTGAACCGATTACTGTATACAAAATCGCTAAGCACACTGACACCCTCCGCCTGCGTCAGCAAGCTGGTCATCGGAGACTGAAGATCCGTTGCAAATCCGGGATATACGAGTGCCTTCACATCAACATGCTCATAGCGTTCCTTGCCAATGACCCGGATGCTTTCATCCAGCTCTTCAATACCGACGCCCATCTCCAACAGCTTGGCTGTGAGAGCCTCCAAATGTTTAGGAATGACATTATCAATCACAACATCACCGCGAGTAGCTGCTGCGGCAATCATATAAGTTCCGGCTTGAATCCGGTCGGGAATAATGGAATGACGGCAGCCATGCATATGGGTGACGCCTTCGATCCGGATCGTTTCCGTACCGGCGCCCTTAATGACAGCTCCCATAGAATTTAACAAAGTAGCAACATCTATGATTTCAGGCTCTTTCGCCGCATTTTCGATAATTGTGGAGCCTTTGGCTTTCGCAGCCGCCAGCATAATGTTAATCGTCGCCCCGACACTACTTACGTCCAGGTAAATTTTTGCGCCCCGCAGCTCTTTCGCGTGCAGATGAATAGCGCCATGCTCATTAGTCACGGTCGCTCCAAGCGCTTCAAATCCTTTGATATGCTGGTCGATAGGACGAGGTTCAAAGTTACAGCCGCCCGGCAGACCGATAACGGCTTCTTTAAATCTTCCAAGCATTGCGCCCATCATATAATACGAAGCGCGAAGCTTCTTAACAGGCCCGTTTGGCATCGGAATGGATTTGATTCTAGAAGGATCGATTTTCATCTGATTACCTTCCCATGAAACTTGTCCACCCAACTCTTCCAATATTTCAGAATACACAGCTACATCACTCAAAAGTGGCAAGTTGTCCAACACAACTTCTGTTTCCGCCAGAATCGCTGCAGGTATTAATGCAATCGCACTGTTTTTGGCACCACTGATTGTCACCGTACCTTGCAGTGGACGTCCACCGCTGATCATCAATTTTTCCATAAGCTTAAGGGTCCCCCTACATTACTTCGCAGCCGATAGTGGTCATGATTGGCAGTATTTTGGGTTAATAACAAGCGACACACACAGTTTCACCGTCATAGGATGACTTTCGTTTTTGAGAGAAGAATAAAAAACAGCAGAATTATGGCTACCCACAATTAAAATGGAAAAACACCGGCTTAGCGGTGTGCTTTCCATTCTAAACTATGGAAGTGGACAGCCCACAGAGGGCTGTCCTCATTTATATTATTTTTGCAGTGCCAAAAAGGCGCATCGCAAAAATCAATTATGCTTTGTTGTTGGATCCAAACTCGCGGATTTTACCAATAACCGTTTGTTTGATTGCTTCACGGCCTGGTTTGAGGAATGTACGCGGATCGTAAGCTTCTGGCTTCGCAGCAAGCACTTCACGAACAGCTTTCGAGAATTCAATTTGGTTCTCAGTGTTCACGTTGATCTTAGAAGTACCAAGGGAGATAGCTTTCTTGATATCATGAGTCGGGATACCTGTTCCGCCATGAAGAACGAGCGGCAGGCTGAGTGCATTACGGATTTCTTCCATTTCTTTAAAGCCAAGGTTAGGCTCGCCTTTGTATGGTCCATGTACAGAACCCAATGCAGGTGCCAGAGTGTCGATACCCGTCTCGTTCACGATACGTACGCAGTCGTCCAACTTCGCATACATAACATCACCGATAACGTCATCTTCCTGACCGCCAACCATTCCAACTTCTGCTTCAACGGAAACACCTTTAGCATGTGCATACTCAACCACTTGCTTCGTTGTTGCAATGTTGGTGTCGATTGGGCTGTGGGAGTCATCGATCATAACAGAAGTAAATCCTGCGTCGATAGCTTCCTTACATTTCTCAACACTTGAACCATGGTCCAAATGGATAGCTACAGGTACAGTAATTTTCAAGTCTTCGATGAGGCCTTGTACCATTTTTACAACCGTATTAAAACCGCCCATGTAACGCGCTGCACCTTCAGATACACCAAGAATTACCGGCGACTTCTCTTCTTCTGCCGCTTCAAGAATCGCATGTGTCCACTCGAGGTTATTGATGTTGTATTGACCAACTGCATACTTTCCTTCGAGAGCTTTGTTAAGCATGTCTTTCATTGATACTAATGGCATGATCCATCCTCCTATAGTCGATATGTCTAGTATATATAGCCGACGTTCTTATACGTTAGTATTATACCACATCGCGTAATAAATACTAAACAAGCAAATAGCAAAAAGCTGTGCACCCTCTCACAAAAGGCAAAAAAAGAATTCTGCCATAACGCAGAATTCAATGCTTAACTGCATGTGTTCGTTTTATTTTTGAGCTGCATGTTGACAGCCAGACGCATTTCATCAATATCGAAAGGTTTGGTGAAATGCATCAGAGCCCCGAGGTCTGTCGCTTCCTTAATCATATCTAGCTCACCGTACGCGGTCATCATAATCACTTTTATATCCGGATTCATCTGTTTGATATGCTTCAAAATTTCAAGTCCGTCCATTCCAGGAATTTTCATATCGAGAAGTACTAAATCAGGTTCATGCTTCCTCACAATGTCGAGCGCTATCTTGCCGTTGGCGGCCTGGTAAGTCTCATAACCTTCGCTACTAAAAACCTCCATCAGCAAAATACGAATCCCGTTCTGATCGTCCACAATCAATACTTTATTTTTGTCCATGCAACTACCTCCCCATCAATGATCAGCGTTATATATATCAAACGAAATAAAAGTTCCTAACTTTCCCTTAACTAACCATTATTTGTATTCGCCTGATGATAGCGAATTCCTTCCTTACATCTGAAAAGTACTTAAAAAAACAATGTTTTTCTTTATGCTTATCGCAAAGAACTTGAAATTGCATTTTATGGACAGTTCATTTCTTTGGCAATACAAAAAATCCTCCCTACATGAGGGAGGATTTGCGTATTAAGACTGATACTGAATCGAAGCTTTTACAAACTCACGGAACAGCGGCTGTGGACGGTTCGGACGGGACGTGAATTCCGGATGGAATTGAACTGCAAGGAACCAAGGATGTCCTGGAAGCTCCACAATTTCCACCAATCTTCCGTCAGGAGACGTACCGGAAATGCGCAGGCCCGCTTTTTCAATATCTTCACGGTATTGGTTGTTGAACTCATACCGGTGACGGTGTCTTTCATAAACCAGTTCATCATCGTAGCAAGACATAGCCAGGGAATCCGGTGCCAGCTTGCAAGGATACAAGCCAAGACGCATGGTGCCGCCCAAATCCTCCACGTCCTTTTGCTCCGGCAGAAGGTCGATGACTGGATATTCTGTTGCCGGGTTGATCTCGGAGCTATTAGCACCTTCCAGACCAACGACAGAGCGTGCATACTCGATAACGGATACCTGCATGCCAAGACAAATACCGAAGAAAGGAATGTTCCGCTCACGAGCGTAACGGATTGCTGTGATTTTTCCTTCAATACCACGGTCGCCGAAGCCGCCTGGTACGAGGATACCACCGATTCCGCCGAGCACCTGGTCTACATTGCTCTCGGTAATTTCTTCCGCGTTAACCCAGCGGACCTTCACTTCAGCATTAGCATCGAATCCGGCATGTGACAAAGACTCAACCACACTAAGGTAAGCATCGTGAAGGGCAACGTATTTACCTACAATTGCAATTTCAACGCTCTTCTCCAGCTTGGATACGCGGTTCACGAGCGCTTCCCACTCGGTCATATCCGGCTCCGGTGTGTTCAGCTTCAAGTGATTTACTACGATCTCGTCAAGACCTTCCTCACGCAAATTCAGAGGGACTTCGTACAGTGTGGATGCATCTCGGCATTCTACAACCGCATTCGCGTCAATGTCGCAGAACAGAGCGATTTTGGCTTTCATCTCAGTAGAAAGCTCATGCTCGGTCCGGCATACGATAACGTTTGGCTGAATACCGATGCTGCGAAGTTCTTTTACGCTGTGTTGGGTTGGCTTCGTCTTCACTTCGCCGGCTGCTTTGATGTACGGGATGAGCGTTACGTGAATGTACATCACGTTATCGCGGCCCACTTCGCTCTTAATTTGGCGGATCGCCTCAAGGAACGGAAGGCTTTCGATGTCGCCTACAGTACCTCCGATTTCCGTAATTACGACGTCAGAGCCTGCCTCGCGTCCAGCGCGGAACACACGCTCCTTGATTTCATTCGTAATGTGCGGGATAACTTGAACGGTGCCGCCCAAATACTCTCCACGGCGCTCCTTGCTAATAACGGAGGAATATATTTTACCGGTCGTGACGTTGCTGTTCTTCGACAGATTGATATCAATAAAACGCTCATAGTGCCCAAGGTCCAAGTCCGTCTCCGCGCCGTCATCCGTTACGAACACTTCGCCGTGCTGATAAGGGCTCATCGTACCCGGATCTATATTAATGTAAGGATCAAATTTCTGGATCGTTACCTTTAGCCCTCTGTTCTTCAGCAGTCTGCCGAGCGAAGCCGCGGTAATCCCTTTACCCAAGGAAGACACAACCCCGCCTGTTACGAAAATATACTTTGTCACAGTAAAAACCCTCCTAAATAAATTCGAAAAAATCAGGCGACATATGATGTTTATGGTAACCTTTTTACTTCTGATTCATCATCAAACAGCAATAAAAATGAACGGTGCCCGCTTCTATAGTAAAAAAGCGAGCCGACCGATTAACATATGACAGCTTTCCGGTGAATCAAGCCGGCCTGTCAGCTAACAGCAAATAACCCTATATCACGTGCCGTTAACCCACGGGGCTACTTGAAATCCACAAATGGTGCTGCGTACACTATTACAACAATTCCCTAATACAAACAAAAAAAGTGACCCCGAAAAGTAACGGGGCACTTTTATAAATTAATCATATTTAAACACTTAAATCATAAGCCCAAGCAATAGTTTACTCTGTGCCTTGTCTCCTTGTCAAGAGAAGAACCAGCCCCAAATCGCTCCAATATGGAGGCAAAAAACTAAAGCATGAGAAACCATTTATTTATCGGTCCAAATCGTCGTCGTTCTCAGCGGCATCCGAGCCGTCTTCTTCCTCGTCCTCAGAATCCTCATCGTCCATATCATCGTCGTCAAGGACTACTTCTTCGTCTACTTCTTCATCGGCATCGTCATCATCGGAATAGATATCATCGTCTGATTCTTCATCGACGTTGTCGTAATCTTCTTCCGCATCATCCACGCTATATGTTTCTTCTTCGTCTGCGAAATCATCATCATCGTCGTCCTCATCATTAATGATGCGCGGACGCTTCGCATTCGCCACGGGATCGTCGGAGCGCTCAAGAGGGTACCAACGCTTCAAGCCCCACAAGTTGGTGCCAACGCAGGCAAAACGCCCATCGATATTGATCTCGGTATATAACTGAGCAATCGTTTCGTTAATTTCTTGTTCCGTAAAACCGCGAAGCTTGGCCACCTCGCTCATCAGGTCACGGTAGTAATACGGCGTATTAGCCGCTTTGAGTACCATAAAAGCCAGGTCCACCATCGGGATTTCCTGAATCTTTTCTGGATCGATTTTTAAATTGAGCGGATTACTCACTAACGTACACTTCCTCTCACGCAATCTTCACCTTGCATACCATCATTATCTCAACATATCCATTATCAAAACTAAGTAAAACCTATTTAGACTCAAAAATCAAGTTTTTATCACTTCACTGCCCACGCAAGTAGAAACGATTTCGTCATCCTATTCTAAGGGCGACGGAGTTTCTACGAGAAAAATAAGCCAAGTATAAAATTCAAATTTATAATTTCATGTATTTGGAAAAAGACGGAGAGCAACTCTCCGCCTTCTGACTGTATCCGCCCCAAGGATCGACTCCTCACGGGATAGATGAAAGAACCCCAATGTTCTCTCCGTTTATATTATGTTCGCCATTAGCGTTTGACACGCCGAACAGGGCCTATTTCCCTGAAAAAAAGGCAGTATCCCATTCGGGCAACCTCCTCCAGTCATACAATACTGCAGCAACGGTTCATCGAAGGGGGATTGCCAGGCATGAACTATACCCGGATCATGCAATCATTGCTTTTGGAGACGGACCCTCTGCAGCACGGCTGGAAAGAGGACCGGAGGATCCTGACGTTTCATGATCCTAAAGTCTACTTCGACTGCGTTCATGAATGGAATGAGCTGTCCGGATCCGCCTCACATTTGCAGAATGTCAGTTATTCTTCACTCACTCACTCGATTATCGCCTCATCTTCCCTTACAGCCCGTATGGAATCAGAATTCAAGCATGATATAACCGTGGAGGAAGATAGCCGGGTATGCATTCATGCCATACAAGGTAGCATTGGCTCCGGTCCGGGAGTACCTTGGGGAGTCAAACAGATCAGGGCTCCCCAAGCCTGGTCGATCTCAACCGGGCATCGTATCAAGATCGGGGTTATCGATACCGGTGTGGACTTCAGCCATCCTGACCTCCAACATTCCGTGACTAGAGGGGTCAATCTGGTCAATCGAGGTATGCTGCCCTATGATGACAACGGCCACGGCACACACATCTCCGGTACCATCGCAGCAGCTAATAGCACCCAGGGAATGATCGGGGTCGCCCCTAGATCGATAGTGTATCCTGTAAAAGCGTTCGACCACAACGGATCCGCTTTTGTGTCGGATATTGTCATGGGCATTGACTGGTGTGTGAACACCGGTGTTGAGATTATCAATATGAGCTTCGGTATGCAAACCCGCAGCCGAGCCCTACTTGATATCGTTTCTAAAGCCTACCAGTCCGGCGTCATTATTGTAGCTTCCTCAGGCAACGACGGTAAGCGTCGTTCCGTGGATTACCCGGCCCGTTATCCGCAGACCATCTCGGTAGGCGCAACGGACCGGAACCGTAGAATTCCGCCTTTCAGCAACCGGGGGCAGTATGTTGATATTTATGCTCCAGGCGACAGAATTGTATCAGCCTGGCTGCATGGTAAATATCATGAAATGAGCGGCACTTCTATGGCAACCTCCCATATCAGCGGCACCATCGCCCTGCTACTGGCGCAAAAACCCGACACCAAACCCGCCACAATTAAGTCACTGCTGCGACGAACCTCGATTCCACTACGTCTTCGAAAAGGTCGAACGATGTCTGATAGTGGCGAAGTTCATACACTAAAATTCCTCCGTGAAGGATTAAAGCTTTAATCTCATGGAATCGGAAGTACCGTTTCATGCCATAGCAAACAGCCGCTTGCCTATAACGGGTAAGCGGCTGTTAAGATTGAATCGGTAGAATACGGTTGTCTCATTCCGTTACTACGCACCCTAACTGGCGTAGAGACGATTAACTGTTACATCCGTTCTGGGGCAGATACGCCCACCAGACGCAGCACATTCGCCAGAACGGTGCGAACGGCCCCGAGAAGCGCAAACCTCGCTTGAGTCTGCTCCGCATCCTCTGTGATCACGCGCTCAGCTCTGTAATAACTGTGGAACAGCGAAGCCAGTTCATACACATAGCGGATGAGGCGGTGCGGCGCATAGTTCTCAGCGGCAAGCGATACTTCTTGAGGAAGTTCGCCGATTTTGCGCAAGATGTCATATTCATGCTCCGCTGTAAGGAAGCTGAGGTTGACATCCTTCAGAGGAAGTAGGTTAATTCCCTGTTCTTCAGCTTGGCGGAACACGCTGCAAATCCGCGCATGGGCGTACTGCACATAAAACACCGGATTTTCATTGGATGTCGAAACAGCCAAATCCATGTCAAAATCAAGGTGCGAATCCATGCTGCGCATCGTGAAGAAGTAGCGGATCGCATCGACACCTACTTCATCCATCAAATCTTCCATCGTTACGGCCTTGCCGGTACGCTTGGACATTTTCACCTTTTCGCCGTCCTGGAACAGACTTACCATCTGGGCGATCAATACAACCAGCTTAGCCGGGTCGTTGCCCAAAGCCTCCATGGCGGCCTTCATACGTGGAATATATCCATGATGGTCCGCACCCCAGATATTCATCACACGGTCATAGCCGCGCTCATATTTATTGCGGTGATAAGCGATATCCGGGGTCAAATAGGTGTATGTGCCATCATTTTTCACAAGTACGCGATCCTTGTCGTCACCGTATTCCGTCGTACGCAGCCAAGTTGCTCCGTCCTGATCGTACGCCTCGCCCTTGCTTCTCAGCTCTTCAAGAACCTGCACAACCAACCCGTTCTCATAGAGAGACGTTTCACTGAACCATTCGTCAAAATGAACGCGGAAACGACTCAGATCGCGTTTGATCTTGCCAAGTTCTTTCTCCAATCCGTATTGACGGAAAAAGGCCGTCCGCTCCTCCGGTGATAGGGATAGCAGGGAATCGCCTTTTTCAGCAACCAGTTCCTTGGCAAATCCTTTGATGTCTTCTCCATGATAGCCGTCCTCCGGCATTTCAACTTCTTGCCCCAGCTCCTGCAGATAGCGCGCTTCGATCGACTTGCACAAGTTAACCACCTGGTTACCGGCATCATTAATGTAGTATTCACGGGTAATATCATAGCCTGCAAAATCGAGCACATTGCAAAGCGCATCACCGACTGCGGCTCCACGGGCATGTCCCAAATGAAGGCTTCCCGTCGGGTTGGCACTGACAAACTCCATCTGGATTTTTTGACCTTGGCCTGTCTTTACGCGTCCGTAGTTCTCTCCCTCTTGTTGAATAAGTCCAATTACGGGATAAAGATAGCTTTTGTTCAACGTAAAGTTAATAAAACCCGGACCCGCAATTTCCGCTTTTTCAATCGATGCTTTGCCAGTATCCAGATGCTCCAGAATAGCTTCCGCGATCTGGCGTGGGTTCTTCTTCGCAATCCGAGTCAGCTGCATCGCTGCGTTCGTGGCCAAATCGCCGTGCGACTTGTCCTTCGGTACTTCCAGTGTAATGGCAGGCAGTTCTTCGCGGGACACCAGCCCTGCCGCTACCGCTGCATCAGCCACCGCCTCGGCAACAAGCTGATTAATGTGATCGAGTGGATTCAATGTCATGATTCATGAGCCTCCTGAATAGTCAAACTGATAGAAAAGTGTCCCGAAAACTCATCGAACACATATAAATCATACGCCCACGAAGCGCTGCCGGACATGCCGCTGAGATCGATGCTCAGACGCTGGGTGTGCGTAGACAAATTAAATGAGGTGAAAGGGGAACGGTAATAGCCTGGCAGTTTCTGCCCAAGCCCGAAAGCCTGCTCCGATTGCACTTCACCGTGACGTATAATCTTCAGTTCGTCCTCGGTCAGCTTCACAGTCGTGCGGGTCTCTCCTTGGTACGGCCCCATCTTTGGTTCTTCGTAGCGAACATATAAAGCGCTCCCCTTGGCAAATACCTCTGCCGGAAGCTGCTGCACCGTATTCTCTCCTTCATGAAGGCTCTGAAGACGGATTGTCGCTTGTTTTCGGTGTGACATGATATGCTCCTCTTTTCCTTACCTATTGTATTACTATATCCAGTATGGCACGGCAATTCAATTGAGGATTTTTGCAAATTTTCATAGAATGACCTTTGACTAACCATATATTGATATAAAGTATACTGTAAATCTATATATTGCATTAGGGTCGTGATGTAAATTTGCAAACTGCTTTCAATTACTGTATTTCTGTGCCCATTGTTTCTCTCCACTCCAGCTTGACCTCCATTAATTAGGGCAAAAAACATATATTTACAATATCATTCCAACTCCTTATACTATATCCAAGTTTAAAACAGCCAGCCTAAACGGCGGACTTAATATCACTAGTCCGTTGTTAAACGTATTTATTAGTTCGTGTATTCTAATTCAAATGATCTGTGGAGGGGGATTTTTTTGCACAGGCGAAAAAGAAACACCTTTGCTTTTACCGCATTGGCTTGGTTATCTTTTGTCCTCGCTTTGAGCTTTGTATTGGTCGCTCTGTTTAATGCGAGTTGGGAGCTCGTGGAGAAGGGATATTACGCAGCCTGTACGCTATGGGTTATTTCCGCAGCCATCGTCCTGCAAAAGGTCGTACGCGATAATGAGGAAGACAAGGATTTATATGGAGAAGCAGGACCGCGTAAACGGAACACCTTCGCTTTTACCGCCTTGGCCTGGGCTTCGTTCCTGCTTGCACTCGGCTTCATTCTGGTAGCGCTCTGGAACGCCGATTGGCCTTTGGTGGAAAAAGGGTACTACGCCGGCTGTACGTTATGGGCTATCTCCGCCTCCATCGTTCTGCAAAAAGTCGTACGCGATAACGAGGAGGACAAAGCTTTCTTCCCTCCGGTTCATGCCGAGGATAAAAAGCATGACCTGCCGGGCTGATTTGAGAGGCTAACCAGGTACTTTTAAAAAAACGAAACTCATTCACTGTTCTAAAGGTCTGAAAATACGAAAAAACAAGCATCCCCCGATAGCCGCTAGGCTCAGGAATAGGGATGCTTGTTTTTTCAATTCACGATCCGATCCCGCAATAATAAGGGATCGGATCGCAAAAGATTCTATATTCAGCCGAGGCAGCGAAAGCGATCCAAGGCAACCGCAACCCCGCATGAAAGGCCCCCGATGGCGATCCCGAAGGGAAGCCGAGGAAGGGCCGAGCACACGCACTACCCTAGCTCATATCCGCCGCCCCACTCCTTCCGCCAAAATTCCGGGTGTCCAGAGGGCGGAGTCCTCGGGGCCCTCCCTGGCAGGGAGGGTTTGGGAGGGTCGAAATTACTTTACAAACCCCAACAACATCTCACGAATCAGCTTCGCTGCGACAATCTGGGTCTGTTCGGTCGGATCATAGATCGGCGCCACTTCGACCAGATCGCAGCCGACAACGTTCACATCGGAGTTCGCGATCAGATGTACAGCTTCCAGCAGTTCCTTCGATGTAATGCCGCCTGCTTCAGCGGTACCCGTACCAGGTGCTGCAGAAGGGTCCAGAACATCAATGTCAATCGTCACGTATACGGGACGATTCCCCATTTGTGGCAGAGCTTCTTTCAGTGGAGCAGCTACCTCAAACGGGTGGAAATTGATGTTCTTATGTCCGAACTGGAACTCCTCACGGGAACCAGAACGGATACCGAACTGGTAAATATTCTTCCCGCCCATGATCTCAGCAGCTTTGCGGACCGGCGTGGAATGGGATAAGGGCTCTCCCTCATAATGTTCACGCAAGTCAGCATGCGCATCGATATGGATCAGAATGAGATCCGGATACTTGGCATGCATCTTCTGGATGATCGGCCAAGTGACCAGATGCTCGCCGCCGAGACCGATCGGAAATTTATCGTCGTCCAGCAGCTTGCCTACATAATCGGCGATCACATCAAGACTGCGTCCTGCGTTGCCGAAAGGCAGCATCAGGTCGCCTGCATCGAAATACGTCATATCTTCGATGCTCTTATCCAGATAAGGGCTGTATTCTTCCAGACCAACAGATGCCTGGCGGATACGGGCAGGGCCGAAACGAGAGCCGGGACGGTAGCTGACCGTAAAGTCCATCGGCATGCCGTAAATAACGGCTTTCGATCCCTCATAATCTTCGGAGCTCAAAATAAACACATTACCGGAATAGGCTTGATCTAGTTTCATTTGAGTACGCCCCCTTACTTCACCAAGTCTTCTACAAATTTAGGCAGCACGAAAGCTGCTTTGTGCAGGCGAGGTGAGTAATACTTCGTATCCATCTCATCAATAGCCGACTCATCGACTTCAAGCGGATCATACTTTTTGCTGCCCATGGTGAAAGTCCACAGACCACTTGGGTAGGTTGGAATGTTGGCACCATACACACGTACGATCGGGAAAATTTCCTTCACGTCTTTGTTTACCTGCTGAATCAGGTCCGCTTTGAACCAAGGGTTGTCGGTCTGCGCAACAAAAATACCGTCTTCCTTAAGCGCCTCATAGATGCCTTGGTAGAAACCGCGCTCAAACAAAGGTGCAGCGGGACCTACAGGTTCTGTAGAATCGACCATAATGACATCATATTCGTTCTTATGTTCCAAAATATGCATATATCCATCGTTAACCAGTACTTCTACCTTCGGATCGTCAAGCTTACCGGCAATCTCTGGCAGGTACTGCTTCGAGTATTCAATAACTTTCCCGTCGATTTCGACGAGTACGGCTTTTTCTACTCCTGGATGCTTAATCACTTCGCGAATAACGCCGCCGTCTCCGCCGCCCACAACGAGCACTTTTTTCGGATTCGGATGCGTGTTCAGTGCGGGGTGAGCGACCATCTCATGATAGACGAATTCGTCCTTAATCGTAGTCATGACCATTCCATCCAGGACAAGCATGCGTCCAAATTCTTCGGTATCGATCATATCCAGCTGTTGAAACTCCGTCTTCTCATGTACAAACGTTTCCCGAATTTTCGCCGTAATGCCAAAAGTCGGCGTTTGTTTCTCCGTATACCATAATTCCATCGTCTCTACCTTCTTTCCGCTAGAATAAATGTTCAGCCGTCCAGATCCAAGCCGTAAAACTTTATTCGGGCGAGATGCCTCTAGTATCAGTTTCACACTTTTTCTATTTTACCAAACAAATAAGATTATATTAAAACAAGCCCAAAATGCAACCAAATTATCCAGCATCCCGTTCGGACCGCAAAAAACCATACCCGATCTATGAATATCCTTACTCACAGGACCCCATAATGTATAGCAAAAGGATGAGAGGGGTATTCGTATGGCGGGACACAATCATAAACCGAATAAACGTAAAAAACCGCTATTCCGGCTCACCGTTTTTCTATTCGGACTCCTTGGGCTTTCGCTTATCGCTGGCGGTGTTATGCTGGCCTATTTGTACATCACGCCACTGCCTGTTGCCGAAACTCAGCGCTATTCCCGGCTGCTGGACAGCCGCGGCGATGTGATCGCCACGTTCTCCTCTTCCGGTCACCCTCCTGAACGAGTCGTACTAGAAGACATCTCACCTCTGCTCATTAAAGCTACACTGGCTGTGGAAGATCGCAAATTCTACGACCATCCGGGATTCGACCTCAAAGGCATGGCTCGCGCCGTGCTCGTTAATCTCGAACATATGAACAGCAAACAAGGTGCAAGCACGCTAACTCAACAGCTTGCCAGAAATCTATATTTATCCCATGAGAAGACACTGGTCCGGAAGCTCAAAGAAGCCAAGTTCACGGCCCAGCTTGAGATGAAATACGATAAAGATGAAATTCTGGAAATGTACTTGAACGAAATTTATTACGGACACGGGGCATACGGCATAGAATCGGCGGCGCGGATGTATTTTGACAAACCGGCAAAAGATCTAAGTCTCGCTGAAAGTGCCATGCTTGCTGGAATTCCAAAGGGTCCCACCTACTACTCACCTTACAACCATATGGAAAATGCGATTAACCGGCAAAAAATCGTGCTGAACTCCATGGTCGAAACCGGGTTTATTACACGTGCCGAAGCTGATAAGGCCGCTTCCGAAACAGTAGCGCTGCAGCCGCAGGACCGTCAGCAGAACAAGGTGATCGCTTCTTTTTTCCGGGATTATATACGCGGCCTTGTCACCAAGCAGCTTAGCATCACGGAGGAGCAGCTTGAACAAGGCGGATTGAACATCTACACCACCCTTGATCCTAAAGCCCAAAAGGCAGCAGAAGATGCCGTAGAAAAAGAGATGGACAGCAAAAGCGAACTGGAGACAGCCCTTGTATCGATAGATCCTCGCAACGGTCATATCAAAGCCATGGTTGGGGGGAAGAACTATCGCGAAAATCAATACAATCACGCCCTTGCCAAAACACGCCAGCCAGGTTCAACATTCAAACCGATCATGTATTTGACGGCTATCGCCTCCCGCCAAATGACGGGAATTTCGATGTTCAACAGCCAACCGACCCTGTTCCATTACGATAACAACCGAAAAACATACCAGCCAAGTAATTTCGGAGACAAATATCTCGGTGAAATTAACATGCGCCAGGCAATCGCCGCTTCCGACAATGTATATGCAGTAAATACAATCTTGCAGATCGGCCCTGAAGAAGTGACGAAAATGGCCAGGAAAATGGGCATTACAAGCTCCCTCGAGCCAGTACCTTCTCTCGCTCTCGGAACATCACCCATTAGTCCGCTGGAGATGGCATCTGCTTTTGGGGTTCTTGCAAGCAACGGACAGCGCATTCCACCTGTAGCCGTGCTCCGTATAACGGATGCTGCCGGTAGGAATCTCTATATCGCACCGGAGGAAAAGAGTGAACAGGTCGTAGAACCTGCGGCCGCTTACGTATTGACCCGTATGATGGAAGGCGTCTTCGAGACGGGAGGCACCGGCAGACGGGTCTCCTCATTAATGAAGCGTCCTGTCGCTGGTAAGACCGGGACAACAGATACCGATGCCTGGCTCGTGGGTTATACTCCGGAATTGTCGACTGCTGTCTGGGTCGGATATGACAAAGGAAGACAGATTAATTCGACTGACTCACGACGGGCGGCACCAATTTTTGCACAGTTTACGGAAAAGGCACTGGAAAGTGTACCTCCAAAAATTTTTCCCATCCCGGAAAATGTCGTCAGCGCCTATATTGATCCCAAAACTGGCAAACTGGCCGATTCGGAATGTCCGGAGAAATCGCTCGAAGTATTTATCAAGGGAACTGAACCCGTGGAATACTGTAACGCACATGGTGGTAAGCAAAAATCTGTAAAGCCCGAGGACACCGTGAAGCAGGAAGAACGATCATGGTGGTCTGACTTCAAGCGTTGGTGGGTGGAGTAACACGCTTCCTCACTCCCCTGCTGTGCCTTGAGTTTATAGTACGAATAAAAACAAGCCCTGCATTCGGATTTCGGATCCATGCAGGGCTTATCTTCACTTCATTACTGCTCATTCGTGCTCAGCAGCTTGTAAACCTAGAGCTTGCCGTCTGTAACCTTAATAATACTTTCGGCAGGTGGATCCTCTTCTGCAGTCTTATTCCAAGTCGATTCATAAGTCACTGACTTGTCTTCTTTATATTCCTGGAGATCCTCTGTCTTGAATCCCCAAGTGTTGGCAATGAAATCCACTTTCCAGATGCCCTGATTCTCATCATACAGCAGGCCTGTTTCGCTATAAGCCTCCTGCATTTCAAGGATTGGTGATGCACCTTCGATATAGGTGGCTGCTTCAATCAAAGGCTTCGTGATGAGTGTCAAATACCATTTACCGCCCTGAAGGTCGAGATCAAAGGAACCGATATCAAATACCGTACCTACATAATTGGCCTTGTAAGCGTAGCCGCTATCTTTAAACTGATCAATGACGTTTTGAAACACAGTTTTATACTTATCTGTTGAAACCGTGAGCTTGCCTGCATCCCCGGATGCAAAAGCGTCCAGATTCTCCTTCGCATGCTTGATAATCGTATCCTTGATCGTCTTTTGGAAGCTCTCCTGCATTGTAAAATCAAGATCGATATAATTATCCTTTATCGGTACTTCAGCGCTTTTCATCGTCCCCCATGGAAAATCGGCCTCCACGGCCAAGGTCATTGAGCCATCCATAGTGACTGGCCCAAATTCTGGGTTGTCAAAAGGGTTCACCTCTACCTTCTTGCCGTTAATATACAAGCGCCCATTCAAATCGGCCTGTTCTGAAAAGCGGGTATCCCATCTGACAACCTCACCGTCCAAGCCAAAATATGCACTATAGGATTCTTTCGGATAAAGCAGCTGTACCTCTTTAGCCTCCTGCAGATCGATAAACTCGTTATTGAATCTGGCCTCCAGTTGGTATAACCCAGGTACATAAGGGCCTAGCTTGGTCTTATAATCTGGAGCATTGGCTACGGCCGCCTGCTGCCCGTTCACAGTCAACACCGTACCTGCATAATTCGTCTCTACGCTGATGTATACGCCATCGATGGTGAGTGTATAGTTATCATAAAAAAGCACTTTACCGCTCTTCTCTAGATTAACGATACTGTTCAAGCCGAGATTGCCAAATACATCTATTAATTGAGCTTCCTCAGCGGATTCTGCTGCAGCTGTCTGCTCTTTCAGCGTGTTGATGATCTCTTCATGTTCACCCGGATGCTGGTCCAGATAATTCATGAAACCTGAGATCGACTTCTCGTCGATAACCAGATCCTTGTTCTTAGAGGTTAGCAGCTGGGCAACAGCTTTATGATCTTTGGACTCCAGTGCTTTCTCGAACCGTTCGATGAGCCGTTCCTCGGATGTGAAATACTCTCCGACTTTATAGCCTCCAAAAAGAGCTACCAACAAGAGTACGACTGACAAAATTAATACTTTCTGCTTCCGGCTCATCCGTACAGATGTGGATGCAACTTCAGCTTCACGGGATAAACCAGCAGTCGTTCCGATGGAAACCGCGACCGCGCTCTCACCCTGAGCCGAAGTCAAAGAAGAGCCGCCTTGCGGTTGGGGATCTATCTCTTCCTCTTGAGACTTCTTTTCTCCGGCCGCTGGTCTCACCAAGGCACCGCATTCTTTGCAGAACTGAGCCTGCTCAGATAATGCTGTACCACATTCTGTACAAAATCTCATGTCGTATAAATTCCTCTCATTATTTTAAAACCCGAAGAAATTAGATGACCCCAACATGGATCCTACCGAGTCACCCAAAATAAATATCGTAAGGAATACAGCGACATAAATCAGCAGAATGGAATACAGTGTGTCAATTCCACCGGGCGACTCCCGCTTGTAGCTCAGCGTAATCAATGCAGGAATTGTAAAGATCGTGCCTAACAACGCGATAGCTATAAACAGTTTGCCGATCCCAATTCCCATTAACAGAAAGAGAAAAGCAGCTAGAACAATGACGATAAACGGAATAAGCAGCGTACCGAAACGGGCAATAACTTCCTTCAGGCCTACCCTCCGATTCGTTGAAAGCTTTACGGCTCCGAATGTGTATACGGCAATCAAAAATATAAACAGGGTCAGCCAAAACACGGGTTTCAGCACAATGTCCACGAACGGACTTCTCATATACCCGCGAGCTGATCCGAGCGACAAGTACAGCATTAATGGGAGTAATATGGCGAAAATGACCATAGATATGATTCCGTTCAACAACTGCTCACTGCCTGTTTTTTGAGCGACGCGGAGCGGGCTTTTCAAACCGGTAACAAAATAATTGAAATAAATTTTTGAGTTCTGCTTGGCACTATCCAGATACGGTTTAAGCTGTGAAGATTCACTTTCCGCTTGTCCAGACGAAGAATGCTCTTTCGGCGGCGGAGCCGAGAAGGCAGTATGCGGGTTACCCGCTGGGGCTTTAAATTTAACCGTCTCTACTTCCTTAGGAAATGTTGTTGTCGTGTTCTCTGAACTATGTATCTCTTGGTGTTCATCCGGCTGAACTGCAACCCTTCCCTCTACTTCATATTCAAGCTTGGACCCACATTTCTCACAAAACTTGGCGTCCACATTCTCATGTCCGCAGATCTTACAAACCATCATCTTACCTCCTTGTTTGATAGCACATACTTTTGGATTCGATAGCAGGGATGAAGGACTGGTTCATCCTGTATACTGCTTATGTACCGGGACTACGGATTACTTATTATATGTGAGCATGGTATGCTCGCCCTAAGCATACATCGTATAACTTCCAGAGTATGTGATTCTGGCACTATTTCAGGTACTAGTATAAGTGTGACGGTATAGGAATGGAAGCATTTTCTTGTTTACGGCTTACGTGCCACTCGAAGAGGTATGCTCGAATTTGTTTATACTATATATAAAGATTCTATATGAGATTCGTACTTAACAAAGAAAGGTACTTCCTGATGAATTCAAATAAAAAAGATAACTCACAGCTCTATGGCTGGCCTCTGCCGTCTTCTATTTATACCGCCACCGCCCTTGAAGCCGCGCCCAAACTTCTTGGACAGACGCTGGTCCGCTGTACCGAGGACGGCGATATTCGGTGCAAAATCGTGGAAACAGAAAGTTACGGAGGCAAAGAAGACTCTCACGCATTTGGCGCCAGACGAACACCCCGAACGGAGATGATGTTCCAGGCAGGTGGCGCATGTTATGTGTATCTAATCTACGGCATGTATCACTGCGTCAATGTGGTCACCGGTGACGAAGATGATCCGCATGCGGTCCTGATTCGGGCCGTAGAGCCTTTGACAGCCCGCGACGCGGAGCTAATGCAGCTATACCGCGGTAAGCTTCCTGCTGGCAAAGCTGCCAATCTGAGCAATGGGCCTGGTAAGCTATGCCGTGCTCTCCGTATCGATAAAAGTCTGAACGGCTGCCAGCTGAACCATATGGATGGACCGCTATATCTTGAATTAGGCGAAGAAACCTCTAACTTTTCGATCGTTCAGGGACCACGTATTAACATTCCTTATGCGGAAGAGTATGCGGCTAAGCCTTGGCGTTTTTATATCCAAGGGAACCCGTATGTGTCCGTGGTCGATAAGAAAAACGACTATCGACGTACTTCAAAGTAGACAGACCGCACTTAGCAACAACAATCAAACCAACGTTTGAATAACGAATGATTTTGGGTTATATTCAAGATAACAATCAAACTATCGTTTGAATATAATGGTCTGGGAATCCGAATAGCGAGGTTTCATGGAACTACAATGGGAGGTAATGAGGGTGACTGCCAAAACGGATCTGATATCCTTTGACGAGACACAAGATATTTGCGAAACATTTTGCCCTACTGCCGAGACGGTATCGCAGCTGAAGCAGGCTATATCCGAAGATGACATCATCGGCATGACCGAAATTTTCAAGGCTCTCGCTGACCCTACTCGGGTTAAGGTCACATATATGCTGGACCGGGGTGGCGAGCTGTGCGTATGCGATGTAGCGGAGGTGCTTGGGAGCTCCACCGCAACGGCCTCCCACCATCTTCGAACATTGAAGAATAAGCATATCGCCAAATCACGCAAAGAAGGTAAAAATGTGTTTTATTCCTTAAAGGACGATCATATCCGCACCCTGCTTCATATGACACTGGAGCATCAGAAGGAGAAGGTGTAAGCATGAGCACTTATAACGAATCCGCACAGAACGGCAAAGAAAAAGATGAGGACCAGAAAGAATACCGCATCCAGGGTCTTTCCTGTCCAAACTGCACACGTGAAATGCAGGAAGAAATTCAGAAGCTTGAACATGGTCAGAATGCAAAACTGAGCTATAACAGCGGAAAGCTGACTCTTTCACCGAATGTGGACCTACGCCGTGTGGAAGGCATTTTAAAAAGCGACGGGGCCCGTATTATTTACATGGCAGATCATAGTGCCGCCACAGCTTCAGGCGCTGCCCACCCACATGGACATAGTCACGACCACAGCGCCCACGCTCATCAACATGATCACGGTCACGATCACAGTGAAGGCCATGGACACGACCATAGCCACAGCTCAGGCCGAACCATGAAATGGGTGCTTTCGATTTCGGCTATCTTTTATCTTCTTACGTTTGTTTTGGAAAACAATGTACCGGCTCCCGTCATTATTACCTTGTATGCTGCGGCCATGATTCTGAGCGGTTATACCACGTTCCTGCGAGGACTCCGAAACTTGACGAAGTTCAAATTTAATATGGATACGCTTATGACGGTGGCACTGGTCGGTGCCGTGATCATCGGGGAATGGCGAGAAGCGACGCTTGTAGCCATCTTGTTCGGTCTTAACGAGATGCTCGAAGGCTACGGCATGAATCGTGCCCGCCAGTCGATGGAAGCTCTGCTTGCCGCTGCCCCAAAAGAGGCGGAATTGCTCAAGGACGGTCAGACCGTGCGTGTGCCGATTACGAGTCTTTCTCCAGGCGACATTGTACGTGTCCGTCCAGGAGAAAAGATTCCTTCCGACGGAGTCATTTCACAAGGCACCGGAGCGGTCAATGAGGCCGCCATTACCGGTGAGTCTGTGCCGGTGACGAAGCGGGAAGGCGATACCGTGTTCGGCGGCAGCATCAGTACTGATGGCCTGCTGAACATAGAGGTCACCAAAGCCTACGAGGACTCTTCCCTCGCTAAGATTATGCATCTGGTCCAAGAAGCACAGGATAGCAAAACTCCGACTGAGCTGTTCATCGACAAGTTCGCCAAATATTACACGCCAGCAATCATGATCATTGCTTTGGCTGTCGCCCTAATCCCACCTCTATTTGGCCAGCCTTGGATGACATGGGTGTACCAGGGTCTCTCCATCCTCATTGTCGGCTGTCCTTGTTCTTTGGTACTCTCATCCCCGATTGCACTGGTCAGCGGTATGACCCGGTCCGCCCGCAACGGGATTTTGGTCAAAGGCGGCGTTCATATGGAGCAGCTCGGGCGGCTTGAAGCCATCGCTTTTGATAAGACTGGTACGCTAACACGCGGCGAGCCTGCTGTATACGCTGAAACGGTATATGATGAGGAGAAATTTTATGCCATCACTGGCTCTATAGAACAGTCCTCCTTACATCCGCTGGCGAAAGCAGTCATGAAACACTTGGCTGCCAAGCAGCCGAAAAAGACATTTACAGAGCCACTGCAGACCACGGTGCTGCCAGGAGAAGGCGTGCGTGCTGAGGTTGGCGGAAATCTGTATTGGGTTGGCAGCGAGGATGTGCTCCGTTATGTACACGGTGAGCAAGAGAGCGCCATGTCCGCTGTACGCGAAGATATCCGAAAGCTGAAAGAGCAGGGATATACGATTATCGTAGCGGCTGACGAGCATTCTGTACTCGGTCTGTTCGGTTTGGCCGACGAAATCCGTGCAGAAACACCCAAAGTTATCTCCCAGCTGCATGAAGCCGGCATCACAAACACCGTCATGCTTACAGGAGACCACGAGCAATCTGCTCGATCCATAGCCAATCAGTCGGGTGTTACAAGCTATTTTGCAAGTTTGCTCCCTGAGGAGAAAGTTGCCAAGATTAAAGAGCTGGCACGCAAACAAAAGACCGGTATGGTCGGAGACGGCATCAACGATGCTCCTGCGCTTGCGGCAGCGGATTTAGGGATTGCTATGGGAAAAGGAACAGACAGTGCCATCGAGACCGCTGATGTGGTGTTGATGCAGGATCACCTTGGCAAGCTTCCGAACGCAATCCGGACGGCGAGAAGGGTAAATCGCATTATCCGCTGGAATATTGGCATTTCGTTATCGCTGAAGGCCATTGCCCTGCTGCTGACGATTCCCGGCCTTCTTACCTTATGGATCGCCATTATTTCCGATATGGGTGCAACGATTCTCGTAACGATTCTCGGACTGACGATCCTGATGGGCAAAGACAAAACGCCATCTTCATCCTGACAAGTTCCATGCACACAAAAACCCCCTGTCTCTCAGCTCCAAGAGACAAGGGGTTTCTTTTGCTATAACTGCGGAATCGATTCATATGGTTGATCCCAAACTTCTACAGAGCGCTGTGATTTCTACCGTTTGAATATTACATCGGTTGCGATCGGCAGATGATCGGAAGCCTCCGTATGTATTACACGCTGGTTAGCATGCTGAACAGCAGGAGACATCAGAATGTAATCGATAATTTCAGACGGATTAAGTACTGGGAACGTGTATGCATCATCAATCCCCTGAAAGCTGTTTACGAATAAGCCGTTATTTAACAGCAGCTGAATCTCCTCACTGTCAGGCTCCGCATTAAAATCCCCCGTCAATAAAGCCGGACCGTTTGAGGCAGAAGCTAGATCCATTATTTCCTGTACCTGAGCCATACGACTCGGGACATCCAGCCCAAGATGAGTGTTGTACACATCCACATGAATACCCCGTATGTTCACAACAGCATGCAGGACGCCTCGCTGCTCTTTTCCGAAGCTGCTGAGCAGAATATTCTCTGAATGAAGGATAGGATATTTACTAAGGATGGCCGTGCCGTACTGCCTATTATTCGTCTGTCCTTCCCACGGATCGAAATCAAGATTAGCACCGAAGGCATAGTGATACCCGACTAGGCTCGCTAACTCCTTCGCTTGGTCTTTAAAGTCACTCCGAGTTCCGTAAAACCGGTCCACTTCCTGAAGGCCTACAATTTCTGCACCGGAATCACGAATGACATCTGCAATTCTGTTCAGGCTTAGCTCTCCATCTATACCGACCCCATGATGAATGTTGTAAGACATAACGGTCGTACCAACCTCTTTGCCGTACCCTTTTTCCGCTACCTGTGCATCTACCGAGAACATGGAGACGACCAGCAAACTAACGACTAATGTAATAAACTGTTTATTCATGAACGAATCTCCCTTCAGCTGGTGGAATGGTATTATCAAACCGTCACACGAAAGCAATTTCGAGTTTATTATATGCTCTTCCTAATTTTCATATATATGGTGCTATGCTAACATAAGTCTGTGAATCACAAAAGGAGAGCAACTAATTGAATAAACAGCTCATTAAGGAAGCAGGAAAGGGCAATGTAGACAACCTACTGAATCTACTCAAAGAATACTCGAATATAAATGTGACCGATTCACGAATTACATAAACAAAGGCGGGATATTTATGCATACGGAATACTGGATTACTAACCTACTCCTTGAGAACGGTTATGCTTTTGAAGGCGAAGAGATCGTATCCACTTTAACCGAAAGATGCCATGTGAGAATTAACGCAGGCAAGTTCGCTGAGATTGTAACAGCCAAGACTCCTTTTCACTCCGAACTCCCTTGCTATGATGCTCATGCACAGCTTCTGCTACCTGCTTTTAGAGAAATGCACATCCACTTGGATAAAACGTACTATGGCGGTCCGTGGCAAGCTGTTCGTCCAGCACCGAATGGAGTCTTTTCACGGATTGAAGAGGAAAAAGTACTGCTCTCTACCCTGCTTCCAACGGCGAAGGAACGTGCGGAACGACTTCTAGAACTAGTCCTGAAAAATGGCTCCACACATGTGCGTACCCATTGTAATATTGAACCGACTACCGGCCTGCGCAATTTAGAAGCTACCTTGCAAGCATTAGAGTCTTATCAAGATAAATGTACATGTGAAATTGTCGCATTTCCTCAACACGGGCTTTTGCGCTCAGATTCAGTTCCACTTGTACGCGAAGCATTGAGATCAGGTGCACATCTGGTCGGTGGACTCGATCCTGCTACCGTGGATGGGAATATCGAAGCTTCGCTCGATGCGATGGTACAGCTAGCGGTTGATGCAAATGCAGATATTGATATGCACTTGCATGATGCCGGTCATCTGGGGATATTTACGATGCGACGCTTAGCCGCCCTTACTCGAGAAATTGGTTGGCAAGGAAGAGTGACGATTAGTCATGGCTTTGGTCTAGCTGCAGTACCTGCTTCGCTTGTTAGTGATATAGCAGATCTTTTTGCTGAACTAGAGATCACACTTGCTACAACAGTTCCGATAGGAACGATGACAATGCCCCTGCCACTACTCTATGAGCGAGGAGCGAAGGTTGTTATTGGACAAGACAGCATTACAGATCACTGGTCGCCGTTTGGTACTGGAGATAATTTAGAGCGTGCAAGCATCTTTGCAGAATGCTACGGCTGGAGAAGCGAACGTAAGCTTGCTGAGGCACTAAGCTTCATTACAGATGGCGTACTGCCACTAGATCGTAACGGAACCCGCATATGGCCTGCGGTTGGTGATGAAGCAAGCTGTGTGCTTGTGGCAGCAAGCTGCGCCGCAGAAGCTGTGGCGAGGAGATCTCCAAGGAAAGCTGTCATGTATAAAGGCAGCGTTGTATATGGTGAAATCGCGCCATCCGAAGATTCCTAAGAAAGCAGAAATCGATCTCAGGGGCACTACTTCAAACTTCAAATATGAAACTTTTCCCATTCAGGAGGCGTCTAGTATATATCACTTGTGGAGGTGTATATAATGAAATCAACACAGTCATATAAAATAGCCTGGGCTGCAGTGCTGGCTCTGACGCTTGGTCTCACGCCTTTATCTGGTGTCCTTTCAGGTTCAGCACAAGCGGCTTCTGCAGCAGCGACCCAGAAAGAAAGCCAAAAAACATCCTGGGATTTGGAACTGAAAAATGCCCCGTTTAAGAAAAACGGAGTTGTATTTGTTCCACTCAAGGAGCTGTCAGAGTATCTCGATCTTAAAATTACACTGACACCTAACAAGAAATATGTGTATATTAACAGTCCCTTGGAGTCTGTCCGTATTGCTCCCGGTCAGTCCAAAGCGGTAAATGCCAAGGGAACGGCCATTGCCCTTGAAGCTACCCCGGTAGTGAGACATGGCGTCACGTATGTTCCAACTTCACTCCTGGCCAAAAGCTTTGGAATCCCAGTAAAGTGGAACGGTAAATCCAAGGTTTCGCTTCAAGGAAGCAAACAATATGCTTCCGGAGCTGTCGGCGGCATGATCTTCTGGTTAAGCCGTGATGACGGTACAATACTAACTGGCCAAGCCGGTAGTGTCCCGAAGAAAGCCGGCAAGGCTTCAATAGAGCATATTGATCTGCTCAGTATCAACCCCCGTAAGATTAATCCCTCCAGCTACGTGGTGGATATAAACAACTCTTACGGCGAACCGCATATTCATGAGTCTCACACTCGTGTCCTCATTTATAACGGAAAGATTGTTAACGCAGGCAGCACCAATTACGCTAACTTTAGCGGCCGCAATACGAAACCGAATATAGACGACTATAAAGGAAATGTAGTGATCATGAACGGCAGCACCCTGCAGCTTGTCCACCCTACTGGGAAGGTAGTCAAAACGTATAATCTTGAGGCCATTACCGGTGTAAAGGATGATTTCGTTGTGGAAGCAATCGAGCCGGAGTTTCTACTAGTCCGCCCTTATAAAGAAGCAACGCTATTTATTGTTCATCCTACAGCCAAGCAATCCATTCTGATTTATCAAAACCTGCAGCTGGATGATGAGGCAAAGAAGCTGATTGAAGAATATCCTCCAAATGAAGTCGGCTATGTCGGCGACGGTCTGACATACACCGGATTTAAAAATCAGAAGTTGACCTTTAATTGGAGTCACCCTTTGCTTGATAAGAATAAAACGTTTACGTACAAGCTCCCCTTTTAGAATACAGACCGCACTTAGCGGTAGTTATTCTTGCGAGCTAAAGATGTAGCTTACTCCAAAGCTTATACTTTTCTTATCCCTTAAATAAAAGCCCGGACGGATCTTATCCGCACCGGGCTTCCTCAATTTATTATTCCGATTCTGTATCGAGCGCCTGTTTAAACTCGTCAGAAGAGGCATTCCACCATTCCTCGTTTTTGGAGATCAGCAGATCCTTCAGTGCTTGTTTCTCCACGTTACCCAACCCATCAAGAATTATTTTGCGCTTCAATGCCGCATCCAGCTTATTCACATGGTCAGCGAGGATTTTCCAGCCCCGCTTCGCTTCCTGATCGATCCACATCTCACATGCGGTCATACCGCCATAGTGCTGTCCCTCAGCTGTACGATCTACAGCTACCCATACAATCCACAGCTGACGGCCGTTAGGCACATCCTCCCGGTTGGTAGAGAACTTAATGCCACGTTCCACCTTGCTCTTCGCGTGCATTGCACCAATCTCAATTTTTGCTACTCCGCCGTCAATGATGACCGGAGATACACTGTTCAGATCAATGGAGCCTGCTCCGAACCCTTTGTGCTTGCTTTTACTGCTTATGATGTTAAGGGCAATCTGCTTCTTACCTGTTTGTTCCTCATTCTCCATTACAGCAAAACCTCCTATATAAGGACGGAAGAGACCTCCGCCTTGCTCATTCTTCTAAATAACTAGTCCCAATAATTTTATTTTAACTAATAATCGCCTAAAAGCAAACATATACATGCTATAGATGCTTGTCAACGGGAGGTTGTTCGATATGGTCCCACCACGCGCCAAAGTCTTTCTTTCATCCCTGCTCGCCCTCGGTCTCCTCGGAGGGTCAATGCTGTTATTTCTGCAGGGTATCCATGTTTCAGCGCCTGTTCTCGCTCCAGAATTGGGCAAGCCTGCGATAGTGGAGAAAGCCCCACTCTCCCCGCCTAAAGCTCAGTACGATGTACCTGCTCCTGCACTGAGCAACAGACTGGTTGAATATCACATGGATGTCAGGTTTGAGCCGGGCGAAAACAAATTGAAGGGAAAACAGACGATAACCTGGACTCATCCTGGTGAAAAAGCCGTAAACGAGCTTTACTTTCATCTTTACCCTAATGCTTTTGCATCCAAAGAAACCACGTTTATGAAGGAATCTGGTGGCAGACTTCGATCAGACCGTATGCCTGAGGACGGATTCGGATCCATGACGATTACGGGGATCAAAACAATTGAAGGGCTATCTCTGCTCAACCGTCTCCAATTTGTGCAGCCTGATGATGGCAACGCGAAGGACAAAAGCCTGGTGAAGCTGCGTCTGCCGCGTTCTGTTAAAGGCGGGGAGAGCATTACGCTGAATATGGAATTTGAAGTCGATATGCCCAAAATCTTTGCACGTATGGGTACAGCTGATGATTTTGTAATGGCTGGACAATGGTTTCCGAAAATCAGCGTATACGAGCCTGCGGGAGTTCGCGATCGCACGGAGGAAGGTTGGAATCTCCATCAATACCATGGAAACTCTGAGTTTTATGCTGACTTCGGCATTTACAGCGTCCGTATCCGGGTGCCGGAGAACTATATTGTTGCAGCCACTGGTTTTCCGACTAAACCGGCCACAAAATCAAACGGTGAGAAGGTCTACCAATTCTACGCAGACGATGTTCATGACTTTGCCTGGGCAACCTCGCCCAATTTTGTCGTAGCGGAAGAGGCATTTTCCGCACCTGGTGTACCCGGTGTCCGCATTAAGCTTTACCTTGATCCGGTGCATAAAGACCTGAAAGACCGCTATTTTGATGCTGCCAAAGCAGCTTTATCCTCTTACGGTAAATGGTACGGCTCCTATCCGTACGCTACGTTGTCCATTGTAGTGCCTCCAGACGCTGGAAACGGCGCGGGCGGTATGGAATATCCGACGCTGGTGACCGCTTTCGGAGCCAAGGACGATTCGCCAGGGTACGAGCTAGAGCGCACGATCATCCATGAAATCGGACACCAATATTTTTACGGCATGATCGCGAACAATGAGTTCGAGGAGGCCTGGCTCGACGAAGGATTCACCTCCTATGCCGAGGATCGGGTAATGGAGCAGGAATACGGATTAACCACTAACACGGCAGCACAAGCTGCGGCCATATCCTCGCCTGAGCCGCTTAAACAGGAATCTTGGAAATACGGATCTCACGAAAAATACGCTTTGAACGTCTACACACGCGGCAAGCTGGTGCTGCAGGACATTGAACGCCTGGTCGGCACACAGACGATGGACAAAATCATGATGACTTATGCGAAAAAATACCGCTTCAAACATCCGACAACTAAAGATTTTCTACAGGTTGTGGAGCAAATCACCAAACAATCGTGGCAGCCTTATTTTGACCAATATGTATACGGTAACCTGATGGCTGACGTCGCTGTGGAGAACATTCAGACCCAAAATACCGGAACCCGGGAAGACCCCGCCTATAAGACGATTGTGACCATCGTGAGCAAGGGCGGCACCGTCTCCAACATCCCGATCAGATTTGCATTTGAGGACGGGAAGACGGTTGAAAAGGTGTGGGACGGCAAGAACGGAAAAACCCAGTATGAAATCAAGCATAAATCTCCACTACTCTGGGCAATGGTTGATCCGAAATACTCAATCGTGCTCGAGAACAAACACATCAATAACTATATGAAGGCGGGAATGGATCCGAAAGTTGTCACGCGCTGGAACCTGAGCATCACCAAGCTGGTGGAGACACTGTTCGGCAGCCTGTCATGGTAAGGGGGGAGAACATGAAAAGCTACGCAGGCAAAGGCTGGACCAGTGTGAAAGATCAGTTCTATGTTATTATTCTTCTGTTTCTGTATCGCCTTCTGTGGGGATATTGCCTGTATCGCCTTGTCAAATCAGCCGTCGTTCCGCTTCTGATGCGATTCCCGGACCCTGCTCCGAATGAGCTTAGTAAGCTGTTGTATTTTTATGAGGGCGAAAGGGCCCTGACTCAAAGCAACGACGTTCATACCTATGCCTGGATACTCATCTGTATGCTGATCATCCGGATGCTTCTGACTCCTCTTATTCATGCTGGTATATTTTACAATCTCCATCAAGAGACGAAAGGTGAGCGAGGTCTGTTCTTCTTCAAGGGCATCCGTCAGCTATGGAAACCGGTAACTTTATTTTATGTGGTTGAGACGATTCTGACCTTTACCCCCGCATATTGGCTGGTGCCGAAAATGTTACCTTCACTATTAGCTGCCATTCGCGACCCGTCTACGTTGCTAAAGATCGCTCCTTACTTCGTCTGTTGGCTGTTGTATGCGTATCTCATTCATTTGTTCTTTCTTTATATGCAGTTCGGCAAAACAGCTGGCATGGGCATGATATCCGCTCTGATGGTCTGTCTCCGTCACATCGGAAAGGCTATGCTCATCTCCATTACGATCGGCGGAACAGCGATAGCTCTTCTCCTTCTGCTCAGCGGTATGTCCTTCCTATGGTCAGGTCTGATCGGATTAATCATTCAGCAGACCTCCTATTTTGTGAGTAGTCTATTCCAGTTGTGGAGCGTTACCGCTCAATATCATGTATGGCATACTCACAGTCGTCAAATTTAAAAGATGTTCACATATCCATAAGAAACCTGAATCATCCATTCATAATTCTCATCCCCAATTAAAAAACCAATTTTCACCTTAAATTCATGCATTATATGTTACTGTTAATCTCAAAAGATGCATAATGCTAGCCAACAAAACAAAAAAATTCCGTTCTCCACTAGGAAGAACGGAATTTTTTTGTTCAAATATACTTTCCTCGATTGCCAAAAAGTTAATACTCTGTTAAAATAACGAATGTGTTAGTAACAACTTTGTCATCTTTCCTGTAACTATTTCATATGGATGAACTATCATTGTACTTATAATTTTTCATATCTTAAGAAGCCGAATTCCCGTTCCAACGGGAAACGGGGGAACCGTCTTGGGTGAATTGATCTCGCAACAGAGGGATCATAGGCTAACCTTCAGCCGAACCCTTAAGCTAACCTCGCAGGCATTGGAAGGAGCTTATCACTTGAAAAAGAAGCTAACAGCCGTTTCACTCGGTCTGGCTCTCGCCCTTACGCTAGGTACCGGAAGCGCTTTCGCGGATTCCAAGTTAAACAGCGCAATCAAACCCGTCATTGGCGTCTCTTATAAATCGGGTGGAACCACAACCAAAGGATTCGATTGCTCTGGATTTACAAGTTATGTGTTCAAGAAACTCGGGATGACTTTGCCGCATTCATCGGCATCCCAGTATAAAGTTGGGACTGCAGTACCGAAGAGCCAACTGAAAGCCGGCGATCTTGTATTCTTCAACACCTCAGGCAAAGGTGTATCCCATGTAGGGATCTATGTAGGTGGTGGCAAATTTGCACATTCCTCAAGTTCCCGCGGTGTCACCATCACCGCAATCAACTCCAGCTATTTTGGCAAGCGTTACATTGGCGCCAAGCGGGTCATGAGCCCGAGCAAATACAAATCCGCCGCTGTGAACTACAATTAATTTCATAAACAAAAGTTTACTTAAGCCCGAATGAGATTCACCACAATCTCCTTCGCGGCTTTTTCTTTATACTTTTATAACGTGTGAAATAGGGAAAAAGTTTGCACCTTTACGAGAAATTTTTTATGACAATAATTCGACACGGATATCTATCTATTCTATTCAAAAGACAGCAATAAACAATTGCCAAGTGGACAGGCCCTCTGATAGAATATTCAATGTAATAACTTTGTCATTATTGTAAGGGCTTTTATACATAGAATGCATATGCCAAATTCCAGAGCAATGGAAGCGGGGGATCCAACCACGGGTGAATTGATCTTGCTACTAAGGGATCATAGGGGACCTTCAACCGAACCCTACAGCTAACCTCGCAGGCAGCGGAAGGAGTTATTTATGCTTAAGAAGTTCAGTGCGACCGTGTTAGGCCTTACGATGCTGTTCACGGCAGGCTTAGGCAGCGCTTTTGCCGACAGTAAGCTGGATCAAGAAATCGATAATGTGCTAGGGACAAGATACAGCTATGGTGGTACGTCAACAAGCGGTTTTGACTGTTCTGGATTTACAATGTACATATTCTCAGCAATGGGAATGAAGCTTCCCCATCAGTCAGGCTCCCAATTTGAGATGGGTGTGGCCGTATCCCGCGAAGACCTTCGCCCGGGGGACCTCGTATTTTTCAATACATCAGGTCAGGGCGTATCCCATGTAGGTATTTATATCGGGGATGATCAATTTGCCCACTCCTCCACTTCAAGAGGGGTCGTGACCAACCGACTGGGTGACAGTTATTATGCGGAGCGTTATATCGGCGCCAAGCGAATTATGGATGATTCAGCATACGAAAGCCACGTGTCTGAATAATTTGAAATCATTTATATCATACAAATATACCCGCGAAGAGAAGCATCCCTTCTTTTAGCGGGTGTTTTCTTCTTATTTCGTAAATCATGAAAGGAGAATGACCTTTGCTTCCCATGGCACAACGGTTTTATGCGGTTCCAATGGACTCGTATCATGCAGCGGAGATTTGCAGCTGGACCTACCCATCTCCTTATAATATCTACGGCTGGCTCCCCTGGGAGCAAATGAAAGGACTTGGTATCGAGTTTGGCGATCCGGACATCCGCGAGCAGCAGTATGTATCCATACTCGATGAAGAACAGCGGATGTGGGGATTCGCACAGTTGTTCCCAATGGAAGGCGTTACGCGGATTGGTCTTGGTATGCGACCTGATTGGTGTGGACTCGGAATGGGTAAACGATTTGTGCAGTCTATTGTGGATGTGGCCAGGCAGCGGCGTCCTGAGGATGAGATTGACCTTGAGGTCTTAACTTGGAATGAGCGTGCAATCCGTACATACTCCAAAGTCGGTTTCCATGTTACGGATACGTACGAACGGATGACTCCGACTGGCAAAGCTCTTTTTCATTGCATGGTTTATATGTCCAGAGACGATTCCGGAAATTCCATCTGAAACCATTATGACTATGAAAAATAGCACAATTTTGTGTAATTTTAGTCAAAGAAAGCGTTGTTATGTTGCTTTTTTTGTCACAACTGCTATGATGTCTTTGTATGTTCGTTTATAATAGAATCAATTGCAGTATACATAAGAAGGGACGATATGACGATGCAAAAATGGATTATGGGCGGATTGTTCTTCGTCGCATGTGCGTTGGCCCTTGCGCTGATGTTTACGCTTCCAGGGAAAGAAGAAGTAGCTGAAGAAGCAAAACCAACAATGCCTGAGGTAACTTTGGACGCGGCGGCGGCTGAAGCTACGTTGAAAGCCAGCTGCATTACTTGTCATGGTGATCAGCTCCAGGGCGGAGCAGGACCAGCTCTCCAGCAAGTAGGCGGACATATGGACACTGATGCATTGTTTAGCGTGATCACGAAGGGGCGTAAAGGTATGCCTGCCTTTAAAGATCAACTTAAACCTGAGGAAGTTGCCAACCTTGCACTTTATCTGTCTGAGAAAAAATAATAAGCAGAAAAACACGCTTGGACAGGACCGCTCCCGTTCCAAGCGTGTTTTTTATATAAATATCCGCTGCTGCTAATCCTGCTCCTTATTGTCCTTGGAGCGGCTTTTTTCGTATGCCTCGTTAAACTGCTGTGCCTCTTTGATATCTACAGCCGTAATACCGCCTTCATCCCAAGAAGTCAGACGTAGCGTCACGGTTTTGTAATCGATTGTAATGTAGGGATGGTGACCGAATGCCTCCGAGATCGCAGCGACTTCATCCACAAAAGCAATCCCTTTCATAAATGCAGGAAAAGTATATTTACGGATAATCCATCGTCCCTGCTCCAATTCCCAGCCTTCAAGTCTTTCCAGATGTGTTTCAACTTCCTGCTGTGTATACAGCATTTTATCTTCCTCCCCAAAAAAAACCTCTCCCACCAAAGCGGGACTAATTATTCATCTATTCTATTCCTCTGATCTTTACTTCATTACTTCAGCTAGACGAGAGCTACAAACGCCAATTCTTCCTCCCCAATTAAAATATTTATCCGATGGTTTGTCTGATCGTGAATGACAACTCCACTGCCTACTGATATGACAGGCTCTGTGCCTAGCCCATAAAATAAATCCTCCGCTAGTGCCTCATGAACCTCGTTTTTCTCCGTATCGTTAAGGTTGCTCCAATCCTCCGATTCCATTTCAAAAAAAACGTAACTGTCTGGAATACGTCCGACCGCCTCAGTCAAATCTGTCAAAATATCACCGTAATCACGCCCATGCTTAACACCCATCTCTCTCACTCCTTTCTGTCACTTCATACCTGCAAGTTTCCCTTGCTTCTATTATACCGGAAATTACAGCTAAAAAAAAAACGCCAACCTGACGATAAATAGTGTAATGCGCTCATTTGCACAATGCTGTCTCTTCAGAAGGGCTCAGAACGAATGGATTCGTTATTTATTTCTCATGGATGAGGTGTATTATGGAAATTTCAACAATCATAGGTTTACTGCTCGGTCTTGTGTCAGTACTGGTCGGAATGATTTTAAAGGGTGCGTCCATTACTGCATTAGCTAATCCCGCTGCCTATCTCATTATATTGGGCGGAACCGCTGCTACACTGTTTATAGGCTTTCCGCTGGTGGAGCTTAAAAAGTTTCCTAAGCTTATCAAAATGACCTTCGTGAAGCAAAAGCTAATGAATAAAACAGATTTGATTACACTCTTCATGGAGTATGCCTCCATTACCCGCCGCGAGGGATTGCTCGCGCTCGAATCAAAAGTCGAGGAAATCAACGATCCCTTTCTCCGTAACGGGATGCGCATGATTATTGACGGCAACGATCAGGAATTTGTAAGCGACGTGTTAATGGAAGACATTAACGCCACAGAAGAACGGCACCGCTCAGGCGCCCTTATCTTTTCCCAAGCTGGTATGTACGCACCATCCCTAGGGGTATTGGGTGCGGTTATCGGTCTGATTGCCGCCCTGGCTGATATGACTGATATGGCAGTACTTGCTCATGCGATCGGTGCAGCTTTTATCGCCACCATGCTCGGTATTTTTACCGGATATGTTATCTGCCATCCAATTGCTAACAAGCTAAAACGTTTGTCCAAACGCGAAGTGGAGATTCGCCTGATGATGGTGGAAGGGCTTCTCTCTATCCAATCAGGTGTATCAACGATTGCCATAAGCCAGAAGCTGTCCGTCTTCCTGACCCCTTCTGAGCGCCTTAAAATGAATCAAAGGGAGGCTGGTTCTAGTGAGCAAAAAGACTAGACACGAGCCCCACGAAGAGCATGCTGACGAGTCCTGGCTGCTTCCGTATGCAGATCTGCTTACCCTATTGTTTGCGTTGTTCTTGGTTCTATACTCGATGAGCGCGACGGACGCTAAAAAGTTTCAAGAAATGAGCGATGCATTCAATATTGCCCTGACTGGCGGAACCGGGGTTCTTGATTACAGCAAGACGGAACCGAGCAATGATCCAGCTGATAAAGGTAATAACAAGGCAATGAACTCCATCCCAACCCCGAAATCTGATGATAAGAAACGCGAAAAACTTATGAAGCAGGAGCAGGAGGATTTGGAGAAGCTGAAGAAACAGCTGGATAGTTATATTAAAAACAATGGTTTAAGTACCGAATTAAACACCAAGCTGAATCATTCACAGCTGATGATCACCATCCGGGATAATGCGCTGTTTGCTCCAGGCGAAGCGGTTGTGAAGCCAGAGGCAAGCAAGCTGGCAAAAGAGATGTCGAACATGCTCCAGCAATTCCCGGACTTCGATATTATCGTATCCGGTCATACTGACGATGTCCCGATGAACACCAGCAAGTATCCATCCAACTGGGATTTGAGTTCTGACCGGGCGATGCAATTCATGAAGATCCTTCTCGAGAATCCGTCACTTGATCCGAAACGGTTTATGTCAGTCGGTTACGGAGAGTATCACCCGATAGCGACCAACGAAACCGTAGAAGGCAAATCCAAAAACCGACGGGTGGAAGTATCTATTATTCGTAAATATTCGAGTCACAATACGTATACCAACGTGACCAAATCAAAAGATGATCCATCTAATTAAAAAAACAACCGGCTCTCAGGCAGACGTTCCCGAGAGCCGGTTGTTTGCTATTTAGGTCAGTGTATAGTTAAGAAGCTTACCGAGCTCCTGCTTTTCTAGATCTGAAAGGTCACGCCATGACCCCGTCTTCTGACTGCCTAGTCGGATATTCATAATCCGGATACGCTGCAGCTTTCTCACCTCGTAACCAAAAGCGCTGCACATACGCCGGATTTGACGATTTTTACCCTCGGTTAAAATGATACGAAACACCCGCTCCGACATCCGTGTGATGGTACAGGGAAGTGTCATCTCCCCAAGTATCTTCACCCCGCTCGACATGCCTCTAATAAAAGCCTCCGTCAGCGGACGGTCTACAGTAACGATATATTCCTTCTCATGTCTACCTTCAGAACGCAGTATTTTATTCACGATATCCCCGTCACTTGTAAGCAGAATCAAGCCTTCGGAATCCTTATCCAGCCTGCCAACCGGAAAGATCCGCTCGGTATGGCCTACAAAATCAACGATATTCCCCTTGATGTGGGACTCCGTAGTACTCGTAATGCCCACAGGCTTGTTCAGGGCGATATAAACATGCTGTGCCTTCTTCTCGCTTAGCTGTCGACCGTTCACTCGAACGTCATCGCCTTCCTCCGCCTGGCTGCCCAGCACGGCCTTTACTCCGTTAATCGTGACCTGGCCACTCTCCACAAGCTTGTCCGCTTCCCGGCGGGAACAGAAGCCTGTCTCACTGATGAATTTATTAATCCTCAAGATGTCATCCTCTCCATCTATACTCAAATTTATGTGCTACGCCCGATCACCTTTAGCAGCAGCCGGCAACAGGATGGTCACCATTGTGCCTACGCCCTCTTTACTTTCAATCTCCAGAGTGCCTTGATGACCTTGTATAATTCGCTGACTGACCATAAGTCCAAGACCTGTACCCGTTTCTTTGCTGGTAATGAATGGTTCACCGACATGGGGCATCATATCTTCAGAAATGCCCTCTCCCTTATCGATAATTCGGACAGCCACCTGCTCTGAAGACGGTTTTGTCATCTCTATCGTAACATAACCGCCATCCGGCATAGCTTCCACCGCATTTTTAAGCACATTGATGAACACCTGCTTCAACTGGTTCTCCTCACAGTGTACCAACGCCGGCTCATTCATGTAGTTGAAACTAAACTCAATCCCGTATAAACGGGCCTGACTACCCAGCAGCGAGATTACATCATTCATAATAACCTGTAGGTCCTTTTCCTGAAAGCAGACCGCCTGCGGCTTAGCCAATATGAGAAACTCACTTACAATTAGGTTAATCCGGTCCAGCTCGGACAGCATCAAACTGATATGATCCGGATTAACTTTATGGGTTTGTTGCTGGAGCTGCATAAAGCCGCGCAACGTAGTTAGCGGATTGCGGATTTCATGAGCTACACCAGCGGCCAGCTGTCCGACTGTCGTCAGTTTCTCAGATCGCCGCAGCATTTCCTCCATCCGGTTACGTTCCGTCACATCCCGTGACACACTAACTATCGACGTAATATTTCCCGTCTCGTCCTGTATCGGAGATGTGCTGATACTAACTTCAATCACACTACCATCCTTACGCAACCGAACGGTTTCGACCGATCCTAGCCGCTCTCCAGCTCTAAGCCGTCTCCACCGCTCTCTCTCCTCATCTTCCATCTCAGCAGGTATCATTTCAAGTTTCCGGCCAATCACCTCATGACTATTCCAACCATATAACTGTTCAAACGCCTTGTTCACACTTGTGATTTTTCCATACATGTCCATCGTATGAATCGCATCCGCCGTCTGATTGATAACAGATTCCAAATATTCCTTGACCGACTGATTTTCATCTACCATTTGTTTCAATTGGCTTGTATAATGCCCCAAGTTGCGGGTCATTGCATTAATTCGCCCGGACAACTGTCCGAGTTCATCCCGGCTCGTTACTTCCAAACGCCGCTCAAAGTTTCCATCGGCAACCTCATTTACAGTACCCAGTATAGCTTGAATCGGTTTTGTAAAATAGCCAGCCACAATATAGCTGCCGAATATAACAATTTCCAGAAGAACAAGCGAAATAGCGACCAGACTAATCATCTGCTCCCGCATCACAGAAGAGATGGCTTCATAGTCCATAACCACACTGATGACATAAGGAGCCTTATTTTCGATTTGGATCGGGATAAAACTTTTCATCACTTTCTTCCCATTCACCGTACTGACAAAAACTACATTTTCATTATTCGTCACCGATTGCTTAACTGCGGCCTGATCTTCCTTTAAAGTGCCGTAGCCATATTTCCCAAATTTGATGGGGCGGTTGCTCAGTTTATAGTGAATTTTATCGGTTCCATCCTTCTCCATAAAAATATTACCAAAAGTATTCGGGTTAATGCCCGTAACTTCCAATATGCGAGGGTTGGATTTAATGGTCTGCTGAATAACGATGTCCGGACTTGTTATTTTGAAAAAATCCTTGATGTCCGTGCTACGGATATAGGGATCGATAATGTAATTACGCTTGCCGTCATAATAATATCCCCATTTATCAATAAACTCCGGCATAGCCATCGAAAATTCAAATGGCCCAGACCAAAAGTGCTTATTAGTCTGTCCTTCCTTGACCGAACGTACCTCCTTATACTTAACCAGCTCTTGAAAGGCTGTGTACCAGTAGCCCCATGATCGGGTAGACAAGCCGATTTCTTCAGCTTCGGTGGAACGGGCAACTACTATATCATCACTCGTCTCGACTAAAAGAGAAATATGAGTAACTCCGAGCTCTTCACTGAGTTTAACAAGATCTTCATTGGTTATATTCGCAATGTCGGGATCCAGCATTTTAGCAGCATTTACGGATGCGACCCGAAGCAGATCCCCAAATACTCCGTCTACATACCTGGAACTGTACTCCGTTTGCTCCACCGTGATTGCAATCTGGGTAGCAGCCATAACCATCTTGGTCTCACTGTCCTGCCTTAAATTCTCTTGTGTTGTATAAAAATTAAGCGCGATGTTAAGCAACAAAATAAAAAGCACAGATATGGACATGATCAATGATAATTTTGTCTTGATGGACAAATTAATCTACACCTTTCGGCACTTCGTTGACAATGAACTGGGTATAGCCTGTCATAATTTATGATAACGTGAGTTAGGTGGTTTGAAAAGAATTTTTGGCATACGTATCGGTGGTGTGAGTTAAAGAGTATGGATTTATTGATCTTGAGAAGTTCTTTCTCTACAATAAAGAAGCAAAACATCTGTTTTTTCCACAGAAGTGTCCACAGATTGCTAACAAATACACATGTTTTCTGTGGATTATGTGCATAAGTTTGTGCATAACTTTTTATTTATCCACAAAAGTGTCCACATCATGTTAACAAACGAATGGACGTTCGTTGTATAACAATTACTTTAGTCCTAGACTGAGAGGAGATATTGCATTGAGTTTAAAATTAATTGATCCGCACACTGTGGATAATTATAATCATGAATACTGGATGAGTGAGGCCATTGCTGAAGCCCGAAAAGCAGAGGAGCTTGGTGAAGTCCCTATCGGAGCCGTAATTGTTCATGATGATGAGATCATCGGCCGTGGTTACAACTTACGCGAAACTACCTTTGATGCTACTGCACACGCAGAAATGGTTGCCATTCGCGATGCTAGCCGTCACCTTGGCGCCTGGAGGCTGCTTGATTGCCGCCTGTACGTTACCCTGGAGCCTTGTCCTATGTGTGCAGGGGCCATTGTCCAATCCAGAGTACCCCAGCTTATTTACGGCACGTTAGACCCCAAGGCAGGCTGTGCTGGTACACTCATGAATCTCCTCCAGGAATCGCGTTTTAACCATCGTACCGAAGTAATCGAAGGTGTACTGCAAGAGGAGTGTGCAGCCCTTCTAACTCAGTTCTTTCGGCGCCTGAGAGGTAAATGACTTTCGGCTTTCACAATATTCCCTAAAAATTCAAATAAGCTGTTACACAACAGCAAAAAACCCGGCCAGTTCCCTTAGGCCGGGTTTTTGTTTAATCGTAATTAGGAATTAATAAGCGCCCATGGCTTCCTCAAACTGCTCCATGGTAATCACGTCAGCATCATTAGGAATTCCGATTTTGAATGTTTGCTTCTCGTTGATTTTGCTGTATTGCGTGCTGCCTTTCATAGCAAGCTTCACTGTATCCTGCGTTTCAGGATCACTGAAGTCAACATTCATTACAAGATCCTGGTAAACCGGGAAATCTTTCTTGTCAATTGCTGTGGTAATGTTAAACGTGTTGATTTTCAGGTATTTCTGGAGTTCTTCCAGACCTTTCTTGAACTCACCTTGATCTACCGAGCTTACTTCTTTCTTCGCTTGCTCGATGTCTTCTTTAGTCAGACTCAGCATATCACGGTACTCATCTTTGCCTATGATATCCACAATCTTCGGAGCAGCTTTATTTACCAAAATATCCAATGCATCGTTAACGTTCTCATTGGTAATATAGAATTGTACAACTTGTTTCGCATCTACACCCTCTGGAAGCTTAGCATCCTTGGTTTCGATTTGTTTGAAGTATTTCGCTTGATCATATTCAGCGGTCAAAGCGTTCAGGAGTTCGGTTGCAAGTTTCTGGGACTTCTGAGCATCCAGACTTTCCGGATTGAATGTTTCCCCAGCTTGTTCAGCAAGTTCTTTCAAATCCATAACGAGATACTTACCTACAACATCCTCAGGGAATGGAAGCATCGGAATGCTTGGAATTTTCACATAGATCTTCTCTTTGGTCATGACCATATCAATGTTGAAAGACATGGCCATATCGCCCTTCAGATTGATCCCCATTTGCATTTCAGTTTGTTGAGGCTCTGCTTGGTGGATACCAGTCAATGTCAACTCAGCGTTCTTCAACATAGTAAGAGCTTGATCAACGTTAGGATTACCCTCGGTAGCTGCCACCTTCATTTGCAGGTCTTCGATAACGATGCTGCTCTTCATCTCGTAAGACGTCATCTGCATAGCGTTAGCAGCAGCAGTATTCATTGCCTCTTTAGGTTCTAGCTTCTTCGCACAGCCTGACAGCACAACTGTCAAAGTTAACAGCAGTGACAGCATCACCACTCCAAACTTTTTATTCATTACTCTTTCTCTCCCCTCATAACCATAAAAAATAACAAGACCTCTTAATCATAAACCATTTCGACAAAATGAGAAACACTTTATGGAATATTTGCAAAATATTTTTTACATTCATTTTCCTTTCTTCAAATATGGAAGAAAAAATAATAATTGCGAATATTCACTCATTCATCAAAAGGTGGGGCCCCGATGAAGCTTACATGTTCTTTATACGGAAAATTAAGGAATAGGTTTCATCCCTTTCATGAAAATTTTTGAAATAGATTAAAAACAACAGCAAAAGGCCCCTGTCCTTACGACAGGAAGCCTCTGAATACATGATAAAAATGAATAACACTACCCCTCTGGGTTATAATGCCCGGATTGTTTGTGAATTTTGGCTCGGTGCGACCCGGTCATCGGTTCCTGTACTCCACCTTCTCCATTATCTTTACGTCTTCTTTGCGGCTTTTGAGCCTCCGGCACCGGTATGGACTTTGGTTTACTCATAGCTTCTAACCCTCCGTTTCATGCGGAATCCATTGCTCTACAGCTCTTCTCATCTCCTATTATGAAGTTCGTCGAAGAATGTAGCCGTAAACTGCCTAAGGGTTCGTTATTTGTTGAAGTGCCTGCGCACACTCGTGTATATGACGGGTATAATCTCCAGCCATTCCCTGAATGTTCTCATTACGCTCATCAATAACAACGCCTGCCCGCTCTACATCGACCAGCTTAACCTCAACTTCTCTGGAATCCACGTAGCGGCATTCAAAATCGAAGGAATAATCCTGCCTTCCAGCCGCATCAATGTGAATCCGAACAGCATGAGGGTTCGCCATATCGGCAGCCACTTCGGCATGATCGCCAGGCTTCAGTACCGTGGGCAATCTTTCCTGCCACGCATTCACCAAATCTGCCTGATCAACATTTAGCTCTGAGTTCATATATCACACCTCCCCTTGTCTTTAAATTGCGGAGATGCGTTTCTTTTTATACTTTACAAAAAATAAGAAAAACGGCTAAAGCTGTACCGTATCTGTAAATGTGCGTGAAGCCATTTGAAAAAACAAAAAAACCGTCTCCTAATTAGGAAACGGTTATTGTGTATGTATGGCGGAGAGGATGGGATTCGAACCCATGTGAGCTTGCACTCTAACGGTTTTCAAGACCGCCCCGTTATGACCGCTTCGGTACCTCTCCAAGTGATAAAATGATTAATCACGTGCATTAATTATTTTACCACAAACAATATTATTACTGCAAGCTATTTCTTTGGTTCAATGACACTTACATTTCTCATATATGGACGCAGCACTTCAGGAATGACAACACTGCCGTCGGCTTGTTGATAATTTTCCAGAATAGCAGCTACTGTTCTACCCACAGCGAGTCCAGAGCCGTTCAACGTGTGTACAAACTCTGGTTTCGATTTCGGTTCCGGACGGAAACGAATGTTGGCACGACGAGCCTGGAAATCACCTATATTCGAACATGAGGAAATTTCACGATATACACCGCTCTCCGGAAGCCATACCTCTAGATCGTATGTTTTCATGGAGCCAAAGCCCATATCCCCGGTACACAATACAAGCACACGGTATGGGAGATTCAGCAGCTGAAGAACGCGTTCCGCATCAACTGTCATTCGCTCCAGCTCATCAAAGGATGAATCCGGATGCACAATCTTCACCATCTCCACTTTGTTGAACTGGTGCTGACGAATAAGGCCGCGCGTATCGCGTCCTGCCGCTCCAGCCTCTGAACGGAAGCAAGAGCTGTAAGCTACATATCTTTTGGGGAGATCCTCTGTGTTCAAAATCTCCTCACGGTGATAGTTCGTTACAGGTACTTCTGCCGTCGGAATGAGATAATAATCAGAGTCATCCAGCTTAAAGAGGTCCTCTTCAAATTTAGGAAGCTGACCTGTACCGTACAGGCTGTCCCGGTTGACGATATATGGAGGCAGCATCTCTTCATAACCGTGCTCACTATGAAGATCCATCATGAAGTTGATCAGTGCACGTTCCAAGCGAGCTCCTAGGCCCTTATAGAACGTAAAGCGTGATCCCGTTACCTTGGCACCAGCTTCAAAATCAAGAATGTCGAGAGATTGAGCGAGATCCCAGTGTGCTTTCGGCTCAAAATCAAAATTTCTAGGCTCGGACCAGCGACGAAGCTCTACATTTTCTTCCTCCGATGCTCCTACAGGCACACTTTCGTGAGGAATATTAGGAATCGCCGAACTGAGCTCGGAAATTTGGCTTTCCAGCTCACGCACTTCTTCATCCATGCCTTTAATCCGGTCTGAAACTTCACGCATTTCCAAAATCAGATCATCTGCATTCTCACGATTTTTTTTCAGCTTAGCCACTTCGGCCGACACAGTATTGCGTCGGTTCTTCAGACTTTCGCTCTCCTGCAACAGCTCACGGCGGCGTGCGTCAAGCTTTGGGAAATCCGCAATCAAATCAAGTGATTTGCCGCGGTTTTTCAGCGCTTCTTCCACACGGCTGTAATCACTGCGCAATATTTTCACGTCTAACACAGGAAACCCTCCTAAGTAAAACATCCATCGGTGTAACGAATTATTGTTACTTCATTCTATATATTTTATTGAAAAATCAAGAAAAAAACAAACTTGACCCTTAAAAAAGAGTCAAGATGCTTTTTCAATAACCGAATTTACTATTTTGCTGACAAGGCAGCATCCTTCACCATGTCTACAAAATACTGATGAAGACGGTAATCATCCGTCAATTCCGGATGATAGGAAGCCACAAGTACGGCCCCCTGCCGAGCGGTCACGATCTCATCGTTAAAGGCAGAGAGGATATCCACACCTTCTCCAACTTCCATAATGAGTGGAGCACGGATAAATACGGCGCGAACAGGTTCCTCTATTCCTTTTACCGCTAGCTCAGTCTCAAAGCTCTCCCGTTGGCGTCCAAAGGCGTTCCGGGCAACTTTGATATCCATCAGCCCTAAATGCGCCTCTTCACCGCTGTCGATCTCTTTAGCCAGCACAATTAGACCGGCACATGTACCGAATAAAGGTTTACCCTTCGCCGAGAATTGACGTATCGCATCGATAAACCCATACTTACGCATCAGTTTACCGATCGTCGTGCTTTCGCCACCAGGTATAATCAGACCGTCAATCGTCTCCAGCTGCTCGATTCGTTTGATCGGAACGCCCTCCGCGCCAGCCTTAGTAATACTGCGGATGTGTTCAGCAACCGCTCCCTGAAGTGCAAGTACTCCAATTCTCATGCTGATCCTTCTCTCTTACCAGCCGCGGTCCGACATACGTTCGGATGGGGACAGTTTGGAAATTTCGATGCCTTTCATCGGTGTACCCAGGTTCTTAGATACTTCGGCAATCAATTTATAATCATTAAAGTGGGTCGTAGCTTCCACGATCGCGCGAGCGAATTTCTCAGGGTTATCCGATTTGAAAATACCAGATCCCACAAATACTCCATCTGCACCCAAATGCATCATAAGTGCGGCATCCGAAGGAGTTGCAACTCCGCCTGCAGCGAAGTTAACGACTGGAAGTTTACCATTCTCCTGAACAACTTTCAGCAGATCGTAAGATACACCCAGGTTTTTAGCTTCAGCATACAGCTCGTCCTTGGACATACTCTGTACCTTACGGATTTGGCTGTTGATGAAACGCATATGGCGTACAGCTTCAACGATATTACCTGTTCCTGGCTCGCCTTTTGTACGGATCATGGATGCGCCTTCCCCTATCCGGCGGAGCGCTTCACCCAGATCTTTAGCACCGCAGACAAAAGGTACAGTGAAATCCCACTTGTCGATATGGAATACTTCATCAGCTGGTGTCAAAACTTCACTCTCATCAAGGTAGTCTACACCTAGCGATTCCAGAACTTTTGCTTCTACATAATGACCGATACGGGCCTTAGCCATAACCGGAATAGATACAACCTTCATTACTTCTTCAACGATGGTCGGATCGGCCATACGGGCAACTCCCCCAGCCGCACGAATATCGGAAGGCACGCGCTCCAGTGCCATAACTGCTGTAGCCCCAGCTGCTTCAGCGACTTTTGCCTGTTCCGCATTCATGACGTCCATGATGACGCCGCCTTTTTGCATTTCTGCCATACCTCTTTTTACAGTAGCTGTTCCCGTTTCCATGTCCCTAGCCTCCCGAAATAGTCACTTATCTTGTTTTTCATTAAATCTATAATCTAACTTGTAATTTTACCCCACGGGTAACAAATAGGCAACCCATTTACTCGGAATTCAAGAAGAAATGACGTCATCACCCTTTTCAAAGGGCGACGGCATTCCTGCGAGAAATATAAAACAAGTATGAAATATATTCTTATACTTTCTTATATTTTAAAATGCATTAGAAAAGATTTTTAATGGATTCGAACAGGTCTACAAAGAACTGCTGAATGGCTCGCAAAAAGAGCTTAAACCAGCCTGCTTTTTCGGTATCTTCATACGTTACGAGATCCACGGTTCCCTTTTGGACGTTTTTCATGCCCTCAATTTTATAGCTGTAAGTGGCCGTTCCTGCTTTGGTACCCTTTTTAACAGGGGCTGTCAGGTTCTCATTGTCGATTTTACCTTCAAACGTAACACTGCTTCCGTCAGAGCCCTTCGGTACCATGAAGCTGAGTGGTTTGTTGGTAACGAGCTTGACCTCTGTTTCTTTACCCTTTTTTACGTCAACCGTTTCAAATCCCTCAACAACTGTATTTTCATCAACAATCTGCTTGACTTCAAAGTTATTAAAGCCGTAGTCGAGTAATTTGCGTGTTTCGGTAAAGCGTGAAGCTTTGGTCTCGGCTCCCATCACGACACTGATCAGACGCATACCGTCACGCTCAGCGGTTCCTGCAAAAGTGTTCTTTGCTTCTTCGGTGAAGCCTGTTTTCATGCCGTCCAGTCCCTCATAGGCAAAAGAGCGGAAGTTTGGCACATTTTTATTCGCTTCCAGCATCCAGTTTAAGTTAATAATTGGATCCCTATCACGTTCACGGAACTTGAACGATTGAATCGTTGTATATTTCGAAAATTCAGGATGTTCTTCCACGATGAACTTGACCAACTTTGCCGTGTCCATAGCAGACATCACTGTTTCCTCTTCACCTTCCGGACGATATTTCTCAGGCATGTCGGCACGGCTCAGACCGGTAGCATTGATAAAATAGGCTGTTTTCATACCCATGCGTTTCGCGTTCTCATTCATTAATTTAACGAATTCCTGCTCAGAGCCCGCAATATGTTCAGCCAGCGCAACGGTTGCATCATTCGCTGAGCCTACGGCCATAGCAATGTAGAGTTCTTCCACCGTATGCTGGTCATTCACAGCCAGAAATATACGAGAACCACCACTCTTAGCCGCATTTTCATGTACGGTCACTACCGTATCCCAGCTTAAATTCCCTTGCTTAATTTCATGCTGGACAATATATTCCGTCATCATTTTTGTCATACTAGCAGGCGGGAGTGCGTTATCAGCATTTAACGATAGAAGCACCTGTCCCGTCGTAGGCTCCATCAGCACAGCCGATCTTACTTGCAGTCCAAGTGTATCAATAGAAGGAACTTTATCTGCTTTTGCTGTTTTAGTCGCTTTCGCCTCTGTTGATGTAGTTTCCTTCTTCTCGGCGGTAGCCACCGTGACCGGCTCGGCAAGTGCCAGAGCAGGAATGGAAGAAAGACATAGTATATTCATAAGCATCACCGATGCTATAGTTCGTTGTACGATAGGACGCTTATTTTTTCTTACAGTCTTAGATTTCAAATGATATAACTCCCCTCTTAACTCAATAAATCGTTTGCTTGTTCTATTCTATCACAGGGGGGTTATCAAAAAAAGGACAAGCCGGATACATTTCAACCGGCTTGTCCTTCTTTACGATCGGCGATTAAACTATCGCGTCCCTATTGGTTTATTCAAAAGCACTTGCATGTGAACTCATGCATTCCTATAACAACCGAAATGTTTCATTATTTATGTCATCTCGGGAACAGAAGTGAAGCATCTTTATTCTATAAAGAGTAGTTCGGTGCTTCCTTCGTGATTTGAATATCATGCGGATGGCTTTCACGAAGACCGGCGCCAGTTATCCGGATGAACTGTGTATCATTGGTCAGCTGCTCCAGGTTTCCTGTTCCACAGTAGCCCATACCGGAACGCAAGCCTCCAATCAGTTGATGGATCGTGTCAGCCAAAGGTCCTTTGTAAGCAACACGGCCCTCAATTCCTTCCGGAACAAGCTTCTTGTCATCATCCTGGAAGTAGCGATCTTTACTGCCTTGTTTCATCGCAGCGAGGGAACCCATGCCGCGGTAAGCCTTAAAGCGTCGTCCTTGATAGATCTCGGCTTCACCAGGGCTTTCCTCGGTTCCTGCAAACATACTACCGAGCATAACGGCACTAGCGCCTGCCGCAATAGCCTTGGTGATTTCTCCAGAGTATTTGATACCGCCATCTGCGATAATAGGAATGTTATATTTTCTTGCAACTGCTGCACAATCGTAAATCGCTGTAATTTGCGGTACACCAATACCAGCAATAACACGAGTTGTACAAATAGATCCTGGCCCGATACCCACCTTAACGACAGAAGCACCGGCTTCAATCAGCTCTCTGGTAGCTTCGCCTGTTGCTACGTTTCCAGCTACAATGGTCAGCTGCGGATACAGCTCACGCAGTTTGCGTACAGCTTCGATAATATTGATATGGTGTCCGTGTGCGGAATCAACCGTAATCAGATCTACACCGGCTTTAACCAACGCTTCAGCACGATCAAATGTATCTTTTGAGATGCCGATGGCTGCCCCGACAAGCAATCGTCCTTGCGCGTCTTTGGCTGCATTTGGGAATTTAATTGCTTTTTCAATATCTTTAATGGTAATAAGTCCTTTAAGAACATTATTATCGTCCACAAGCGGAAGCTTTTCAATTTTATGCTTCTGTAAAATGGTCTCAGCATCCTCAAGTGTCGTTCCCACGGGTGCTGTTACCAGGTTCTCGCTGGTCATTACTTCGCTGATCGCAATGCTGTAGTCGTGCACAAAGCGAAGATCGCGATTAGTCAAAATACCGATCAGTTTGTTACCCTCGTCTACAATTGGAACACCCGATATGCGGAATTTAGACATTACGTTCTCCGCATCGGATACTAAATGATCCGCTCTCAGGGAGAACGGATTGGTGATTACGCCGCTTTCAGAGCGCTTAACCCGATCTACTTCCTCAGCTTGTTGTTCTACGCTCATATTTTTATGAATAATGCCGATTCCACCTTCTCTGGCAATAGCGATTGCCAAAGGAGCTTCTGTAACTGTATCCATTCCCGCACTCATTAATGGAATGTTCAGCTTCACCTGCTCACTCAATCTCGTCGATACATCCACTTCCTTGGGCAGTACCACTGATTTTCTAGGAACCAACAATACATCGTCAAAAGTAAAGCCTTCCTTGCTAAACTTATCTTCCCACACCTGGGTTATTCCTCCTTTTTGTCGTCTTCCGGCGGACTTCAAAATCCTGTCAGAACTAGGCCGGACGGCATTTTCATAATTATTTTCAAAAATATATTATTGCCATCTTAGCAAAGGCCCTATAGGCTGTCAAGAAAAGAATAGGTCCTTTATATGGTCTCATAAAACGATCTCACCCAAGAGAATCTGTCTCCTGAGAATGGACACATCACATATTTTCCCCCAAATAAAGTGAAAACATCCATTAAAACTTACTGAAGCGCTTCCTGAAATAAACAGAAGAAAAACGTCCATCGATGTACCTCAATGAAGACAGACCGCACTTAGCGGTTGTTTTTCTTGCGAGATAAGGTTGTAGTTTTCTCCGATGTTTATAATTTCTTATAAAAAAAATCACTATCGATTGCTCGATAGTGATTTTTCCGGTTGTTCGCTTGGCGACGTCCTACTCTCCCGGGACCCTTCGGTCCAAGTACCATCGGCGCTGGAAGGCTTAACGGTCGTGTTCGGGATGGGTACGCGTGGAACCCTTCCGCTATCGCCACCAAACGGATCAAGTGTTTGATCACTTGAAAACTAGATACGAAACGTTATTTGCGATTAGTGCTTCGAAGTAACTCACACCGTAGTTCAAAGCGTATGCTTTCGATGCAAGCTTCACTTCATAAAGCTTGTAGGATAAGCCCTCGACCGATTAGTATTGGTCAGCTCCATGCATTGCTGCACTTCCACCTCCAACCTATCTACCTCGTCGTCTTCAAGGGGTCTTACTAGTTGGGAAATCTCATCTTGAGGGGGGCTTCACGCTTAGATGCTTTCAGCGCTTATCCCTTCCGTACGTAGCTACCCAGCCATGCTCCTGGCGGAACAACTGGTGCACCAGCGGTACGTCCATCCCGGTCCTCTCGTACTAAGGACAGCTCCTCTCAAATTTCCTACGCCCACGACAGATAGGGACCGAACTGTCTCACGACGTTCTGAACCCAGCTCGCGTACCGCTTTAATGGGCGAACAGCCCAACCCTTGGGACCTACTTCAGCCCCAGGATGCGATGAGCCGACATCGAGGTGCCAAACCTCCCCGTCGATGTGGACTCTTGGGGGAGATAAGCCTGTTATCCCCAGGGTAGCTTTTATCCGTTGAGCGATGGCCCTTCCATGCGGTACCACCGGATCACTAAGCCCGACTTTCGTCCCTGCTCGACTTGTAGGTCTCGCAGTCAAGCTCCCTTATGCCTTTGCACTCTTCGAATGATTTCCAACCATTCTGAGGGAACCTTGGGGCGCCTCCGTTACTCTTTAGGAGGCGACCGCCCCAGTCAAACTGCCCACCAGACACTGTCCCCGCACCGGTTTACGGTACTAGGTTAGAACCTAGATACGATCAGGGTGGTATCCCAACGGCGCCTCCACAGAAGCTTGCGCTCCTGTTTCTTAGGCTCCCACCTATCCTGTACAGATCGTACCCAAATCCAATATCAAGCTGCAGTAAAGCTCCATGGGGTCTTTCCGTCTTGTCGCGGGTAACCTGCATCTTCACAGGTATTAAAATTTCACCGGATCTCTCGTTGAGACAGCGCCCAAATCGTTACGCCATTCGTGCGGGTCAGAATTTACCTGACAAGGAATTTCGCTACCTTAGGACCGTTATAGTTACGGCCGCCGTTTACTGGGGCTTCGGTTCATAGCTTCGGATTGCTCCTAACCACTCCCCTTAACCTTCCAGCACCGG
>NZ_CM177770.1:5962500-6027500 GCF_058269055.1 Paenibacillus sp. JNUCC 34
TCAGACGGTCCACGCCGATACCGAGTCCACCTGTAGGCGGCATACCATATTCCAGCGCACGAAGGAAATCCTCATCCATTTCATGTGCTTCATCGTTGCCCTGCTCGCGCTCCTGCAGTTGTCCCTCAAAGCGTTGACGCTGATCGATCGGGTCATTCAGCTCAGAGAAAGCATTCGCATGCTCACGTGCTACGATGAACAATTCGAAACGATCCGTAAACCTTGGATCTTCTTCGTTCTTTTTCGCCAACGGTGAGATTTCTACCGGATGACCGGTAACAAATGTTGGCTGAATGAGTGTCTCTTCCACAAACTGCTCGAAGAATGCATTCAGAATATGTCCAAACGTCATATGCGGCTCAACTGGAACTTTGTGTTCTTTAGCCAGATGGTGAGCTTCTTCATCAGACATTTGCACACCAAAGTCTACACCTGTTACTTCTTTAACTGCATCTACCATGGAGACACGGCGCCATTGCGGCGTCAAATCAATTTCCTTTCCCTGATAGGAGATAACCTGAGTTCCAAGAACTTCTTGGGCAATGTGAGCAATAAGATTTTCGGTCAATGCCATAATATCTTTATAATCCGCATATGCTTCATACAGCTCGATCATCGTAAATTCCGGATTGTGGCGTGTTGAAATACCTTCATTCCGGTATACACGTCCAATTTCATAAACCTTCTCCAACCCGCCTACAATCAGGCGTTTCAGGTGAAGCTCAATCGCAATACGCATATAAAGTTCCATATCCAGCGCATTATGATGCGTAATGAATGGACGTGCAGCTGCACCACCTGCGATGGCGTGAAGGGTTGGTGTCTCCACTTCCAAATAACCGAGCGAATCCAAATAGCGGCGCATCGATTGAATGATTTTGGAACGGGTAATGAACGTCTTTTGGACTTCAGGATTAATAATAAGATCGACGTAACGCTGACGGTAACGAAGCTCCACATCCTTCAAACCATGGAACTTCTCAGGAAGAGGGTACAGCGACTTCGAGAGAACCTCCAAGTTTTTAACCTTAATCGTGGTTTCCCCTGTTTTGGTCTTAAAGAGTGTACCGCTGACACCAATAATGTCTCCTAAATCCAAAATGCTGAAACCTTGGTATTTCTCTTCAGCAATCGAATCTTGGCGCACATAAATCTGAATCCGTCCGCTCAAGTCCTGAATGTGAGCAAAGGAGGCTTTACCCATACCGCGTTTTGCCATGATCCGGCCAGCAAGGTTAACCTCAACCTGCTTCTCTTCCAATTCCTCTTTAGTTAAAGCGTCATACTGCTTCAAAATATCACCGGCATGATCTGTTCTCTCATATTTACCGCCGAATGGGTCAATTCCCAGCTTGCGAAGCTCGTCCAATTTATTGCGGCGAATCTGCAGCAGCTCACTTAGTTCCTGTTCTTGTTCCTGATTGTTCATTTCTTCCGTCATCGTCGATTCATCTCCTTCATTCTCGCGTCGGCCGATCATACTCGGCCATACCTACCAACACAAACACTCAGATTTTAAGTCCTGCCCTATTGGACAGTCCCCTATGCAAATAGCGAAAAAAGCCCCCTCAAAGGAAGCTTCCACGCTCATTCCAACTTACTTCTTAATTTCTACGATTTTATATTGAATAACGCCGGCCGGTACGTTAACGTCGACCACTGACCCTTTTTGCTTGCCAATAATCGCTTTACCAACAGGACTCTCGTTAGAAATCTTATTGTTGAGCGGATCCGATTCCGCCGTACCGACGATTGTATATTCCATTGTATCGCCATACTCCAAATCCTCAACGATAACCGTATTGCCTACATTAACGACGTCGGTATTGATATCGTCGTTATTGATGATACGCGCGTTGCGGAGCATCTTTTCAAGCGTAATGACACGGCCTTCGATAAAGGCTTGTTCGTTCTTGGCGTCTTCATATTCGGAGTTTTCACTGATATCACCGTAACCAATAGCTACCTTGATACGTTCCGCGACTTCCCGTCTTTTAACGGACTTCAGATTCTCGAGTTCGTCCTCCAGTTTCTTCAGACCATCCTGTGTAAGAATGACTTCTTTATCGCTCATCTTAACCGATTCTCCTGTCATGTAGATAATTTAAATCACCATACCACCATACTATATGCGAATCTTCGGGGATCAGAACTTTCCCCTGATGCTTACTGTATATCAAGGCGAATTTATACTGAAAAATTATATGGTAACCATTTCAAAAAGTCAATGAATGTCCTCGCACGAATGAAAACGCTATCGCTAGCCCTAGGTGCGGAAGGGTGTTCTGCTTATTACATCGCTGTAGCTGCCTGCGGATAAGCACTCTTCGTTGCATCATCGTAGGACTCCAACTGATCAACAAAATTAGTCAACAGACTAACCATCTCGTCCCGCTTCGTTTCTTCCATAATAACGTCCTTAATCCGGGCGGAGCCTTTAAGCCCCTTCAAGTACCAGGAAAGGTGCTTTCTCATTTCCCTGACAGCAACGTCTTCTCCTCTAAGAGCAATCAGACGGTCCATATGCAAAATAGCAATCCGGATTTTCTCCTGTGGTGATGGATCGGGAAGAAGTTCACCTGTCTTCAGGTATTCCACGGTACGGTAGAGCATCCATGGGTTTCCGAGCGCTCCACGCCCGATCATCACTCCGTCACAGCCCGTTTCAGTGAGCATGCGCCGGGCATCTTCCGGTGTCACCACATCGCCATTGCCGATAACAGGAATGGATACAGCTTCCTTTACCTGTCTTATAATATCCCAGTCTGCGTGTCCAGTATACAGCTGCTCCCGGGTACGTCCGTGAACACTCACAGCTTGACCGCCTGCACGTTCCACGGCTTTGGCGTTCTCAACCGCATAAATATGATCGCTGTCCCAGCCTGTGCGCATTTTAACCGTTACCGGTTTATTAACGACATCCACAACAGCCGATACCATTTCGTAAATTTTATTTGAATCCAGCAACCAGCGTGCTCCTGCATCAATCTTCGTTACCTTGGGTGCCGGGCAGCCCATATTGATATCGATAATGTCAGCATTGGTCTGCTGGTCTACCACTTTTGCCGCTTCCACGAGCGATTCCCGGTCTCCTCCAAAAATCTGCAGACTCATCGGCTTCTCGCGTTCATCAACAAACAGCATTTCCTGCGTCCGCTTGTTGCCATGAACAATTGCTTTGCCACTCACCATCTCGGCACAGACCAACCCTGTGCCAAATTCTTTGGCGATCAAGCGAAAAGCCGGGTTGCACACACCCGCCATCGGGGCAAGTACGACCTGATTTTTCATCTCGATGTCTCCAATTTTCAACATGTTCTTTTTTCACTCCTTTGTTTTTCATTTATATATTTTCAACTCAACTGCGTTCCTTCAACTCTTGTAGAGTAATGTTCAAGGCCTCCGCAATTTTAACTAAAATTTGTTCCTCTGCGCGGCGGTTGCCACGCTCAATCGCTCCGAGCACAGCTAATGAGATATCGGTTCGCGCTGCCAACTCATGTTGGGTAAGGCCCTTTAATTTTCGGAAAGCGCGGATACGCTGCGCCAGCTGCATGTTCTCCAAAGTTGTATGCCTTCCTTTCCATCCAGGTTCTCAATCGCTGTCTTAACCGTAGTATATAAACCGGAAGGCTCACCTTTGGGAGTGATGTCGGCAAGCGGCATTAACACAAACGCCCTCTCATACATACGAGGATGCGGAAGGATCAGGTCTGGCGTATCGAGCCTTTTTCCTTCCATCCACAGAAGGTCAAGATCGACAGTACGTGGTCCATTGTGAATATGGCGAACCCGTCCGAGCCGTTGTTCAATCTGCTGCATTACTGCCAAAAACGAATGCGGTTCAAGCGTTGTAGCCACAGCAGCCGTCATATTCAGGAACATCGGCTGATCCACATATCCGACCGGCTCTGTTTCATATAAGTTGGAACAGCGAAGCACGGTAATACCAGGTTGTGAATCCAGCAGTTCCAGAGCTTCCATCAGCGTGGCTTCCCGGTCTCCCAAATTGGCCCCTAAAGCAATATAAGCCTCTGAAGTCTCAGAGGTAGCATGTGAATTCATGGTATATCTCACTTTCTGGTCCGGTGCAGCTCTACGGTAACACCTTCAAAATGAATGTCAAACGGTGGATTCGGCTTTGTTAGCTTAACCGTTAAAGCATCGATACTAGTATAAGTGTCAAGTACCTTGGATGCAATATGCTCCGCTAAAGCTTCAATTAACTTAAAAGACTCATCCCGCATAATTCCTTGTAATAGCTCATGCACCTCGGCATAATTTACCGTTTGGGTCAGGTCATCCGTTGCCCCGGCTTTGCTCAAATCAAGCTCCAGTTCAAGATCTACATAAAATCGCTGCCCAAGCTTCCGCTCTTCCTCAAATACACCATGGTATCCATAGTACTCCATCCCGCGCATAATCATCTTGTCCATTCCTTGTTCCGCCCTTCCATAAGTTGTATTTCAATTTATACCCGCTGCAATCCCAGTGAAGCATAGAGCATGGCATCACACATACATGCCGTACGTTTGATCTGCTTCACATCATGAACTCGAACGATCTGGCAGCCTTGGGCAATTCCGTAAGCAACCGTAGCCGCGGTACCTTCAACAACATCATCTACCGGCAGATCTAATGCGGTGCGGATGAATTTTTTGCGTGAAGTAGCCAGAAGAACCGGATAACCGAGGCCTACCAGCTCATCTAATGCCATCATGACTTTCATATTCTCATCATAATCCTTCGCAAAACCGATTCCCGGGTCCAAAATAATACGATTGCTTTTTACTCCGGCTTCCAGAGCAATATTCACACTTTCCATCAAATCTGACTTCATATCTTCAATCAGATGAGTGTAATCCCGATTTTTGCGGTTATGCATAAGAATAACAGGGCAGTCCAAAGCTGCAGCTACGCCCGCCATATTTGGATCCTCTTTGAACCCCCAAATATCGTTAATGATATGCGCACCTGCTTCGATGGTCTGACGTGCCACCTCTGCTTTGTACGTATCGATCGAGAGAGGAATATGCGGCGCCTCACGGTGAATCGCTTCTACTACAGGAATCACTCGGCTCAACTCTTCATCAACACTTATTTTCTCGTGGCCGGGTCTGGTGGATTCACCACCAATATCGATAATATCGGCCCCATCTGCAAATAACTGCAGAGCATGTTTCACAGCATGTTCCGTTTCGTTATAACGTCCTCCATCCGAAAAGGAGTCAGGTGTTACGTTTAAAATGCCCATGATCAGTGTTGAATTCCCCAGCTTTAGCTGTGACTCTCCGCAGTCAAATGTTTGTTCATAAATAGTTGTCTTCATCTATAGCCCTGCTTTCTGCCGGTAAGTTTTCAGTAAATGCTCCGTGATAGGACCCACAAATCCACTGCCTACCACAACATTCTCCTCACCGGATCTCAATAAACTTGTCACCGGTACAAGCTCCTGCACGGAACCCGTTGTAAATATTTCATCGGCGGAAGTTAATGCATCCCATGTATAACGGCCCTCTTCGGCTGGAATGCCGAGATGTCCGGCCAAATCAAGCACAAAAGCCCGGGTAATGCCCGGCAGAATGCCTGTCTCAACATCAGGTGTATATAATTTTCCATCCTTGATGAAAAATATGTTACTTACAATACCTTCAGCCAGATCGCCGTTTCCGGTCAGCATTAACCCCTCCGCCTGAAGACGTACCGCATCTGGATAACTTTGAAGCTCGCGTTTGGCCATAATATTGTTCATATAATGCAGCGACTTCAGCCGTACGGCCGTCTCCGGTGTGTTACGCGGCGTAAAGAGCAACTGCAGAGCTCTCCCTTTCTTATATAGGGAATCCGGCAGCGCCGGCAACGGTTTAATATATACCAGCTCCGTTGGATTACGGTAATCATCTACTGGAAGCCCAAGCGCCTTCACACCTGCCGTAATCGTATAACGGACATACGCATCCTCAAGTTGATTAGCTGACATAAGCCGGAGAATCCATTCCCGCATGCGCTCCGGATCCGGGTCATAGGCAATCCCCAGCATGCTGCAGCTGTCTGCAAGACGAGTCAAGTGGCGTTCCAGTAAAAAGGGTTCTCCTTGATATGTCCGGAACGTCTCAAATAAGCCCATGCCATATAAAAGGCCGTGATCCATAACGGATACCACGGCCTCGGCCGTGTCCACTACACGACCGTCAATTCCCATAAATCTCATGCCTTGGTTTCCGCCGTACGTTTCAAAAAGTTGCGCAGCATTTGGTGCCCATGGTCGGTAATAATCGATTCCGGATGGAACTGTACACCTTCTACCGGATACTCCTTATGCCGAAGCCCCATAATCTCTCCTTCTTCAGTCCATGCCGTAATTTCAAGGCAATCCGGCAGAGTTTCTTGTTCTACAAGCAAGGAATGGTAACGGGTAGCTGTAAATGGAATCGGGAGTCCTTCAAATACAGAGGTGCTCTGATGATGAATCGGTGATGTCTTACCGTGCATCAGACGCTCTGCACGAACGACCTGTCCACCAAAAGCTTGTCCGATTGCCTGGTGACCAAGACAGACACCGAAGATCGGAATGCTCCCTTTAAAGCGCTCAATAACCTCGAGGCTTATTCCGGCTTCGTTCGGGGTACAAGGACCTGGCGATATCAAAATATGATCCGGGGCTAATGTCTCAATTCCCCCAATGTCGATTTCATCATTTCGGAACACCTTTACCTCTTCGCCGAGCTCTCCCAAATACTGCACGAGATTGTACGTAAACGAATCGTAATTATCGATCACGAGAATCATGATATACTCCCCCTATTGTACTGCCGTTGCTGCGGCTTCTTCTTCACTGCACATGACCGCTGCAATCAGCGCTTTGGCTTTATTATGACATTCCCGGTATTCCCTGTAAGGGTCGGAATCAATAACAATACCTGCTCCGGCCTGGATATACCCAATCCCGTCCTGAACGGCCAGAGTCCGTATAATAATATTCAATTCCATATCTCCATTATAATCAATCCACCCCATGGACCCCGTATAAGGACCCCGGGTAACCGGCTCTAACTCTTCAATAATTTCCATCGTCCGTATCTTCGGCGCACCTGTGATCGTTCCACCTGGAAAAGCTGCTGCGATTACATCGTATGTGTCCTTATTTTCCGCGAGCTGCCCTTCCACCTGGGAAACAAGATGCATCACATGTGAATAACGCTCAACGGTCATCAGTTCAGGCACATGTACTGTGCCGTAGGTGGCAATACGCCCGATATCATTACGCTCCAGGTCAACGAGCATAATATGCTCGGCCCGCTCTTTATCACTGCCGATCAGTTCAGCTTCCATAGCTGCATCTTCCTCCGGCCCCGCTCCCCTGCGGCGCGTACCTGCTATCGGTCTTGCCGATACATGATCTCCATCCAGCTTGATGAGCAGTTCCGGAGAACCACTAGCCAGTGAAAACCGCGGCGATGTAATATAACCCATGTACGGAGACGGATTCAGCAGACGCAGCCATTCATAAACATCTGCAGGATCAGAGTGAAGCTTCAAGTGCCGCCGCAGCGACAAATTAACCTGAAACACATCACCCTGACGAATATATTCCTGTATGGACAATACCGCCTGTTGAAATGCCTCCTGTGAAAAATCGCTTTCCAATCGGTCCCAACCTTCCACATGTGGACCTGCAAGATCTGCAGCCTTACTCCTTCTGTCCAACATTCGGCTATGCTCTTTCGAACTTTCTTCCTCACCGGCTGTATCACCAAGGAAAGTGTTCCACTGCTCGATCATACTCATGGCTTTTGCCTCAGCGTCCACATACATTCTCGTAAGTTCTTCCGTACAAATGCCGCCGCTTTCTGCTGGCAGCCATGGCATATGCACTGCACAATATATGGACTGCTGTTGATGATCATAAATCCAGACCTCTTCCATTCGCATCCACATATAATCCGGAAAGCCTGCATTGTCCTTCGCTAATGAAGGTAAGTCCTCAAGAGAACGGATTACATCATATCCGATAAAGCCCGTACAACCGCCGCGAAAATCAGGCCAGCCTGGTACCCGGGGCGATTTGAGGTTCCCCATCCAGTTCTCTAACAGCTGAAGCGGTTTACCCTCGCTATACTGGGTTTTGCCTGTACGTAGGTCTGTCATCTCACCGTGTAGCCCTTTACCCGTTAACACCGACACCGGGTTTAATCCCAAATAAGTATATCTGCCGCTTTTGCCACTTTCGAACACGAAGGCATAAGGAGAAGCCTCCTTCCATGCTTTTTCCCAAGTCGAAGGAAGTCCTTCCTCCCGGCCCTGAAACTGAACCATATAAGGCAGCATGGACCAACCTTCATCCGCCCACTCAAGCCATTGAGCCAGCTCTATTTTTCTATCCACGCTTATCCCCCTTTATCACCGTAAGCCTATTCTGTTGCCTGTCAGTATACTGTATCCTGCCCCACTTGAAAACCCCGAAACCATCTACCCTCTCGAATATTTTAATGGAATAGCTTTCACGGGCAAAAACATTGCCATAAGAAAAAGCCTCCAATGCTTAAATACATTGAAGGCCGATATAATGATTCATTCAAATCAGAATGGATTAGGACTCAAAATTGTACAGCGGTGTACTCAAGTAACGCTCTCCGTTGCTTGGAATGATGGCAACCACACGTTTACCCTTGCCAAGCTCCTTAGCAACCTTCAGTGCAGCGTGGACTGCAGCCCCTGAAGAAATACCAGCTAGAATACCTTCCTCTTTCGCCACTCGACGAGCCGTGTCAAAGGCATCATCATTCTCAACATGAATGATTTCATCATAAATTTCCTGATTCAGAATTTCGGGCACAAAGTTGGCGCCAATACCCTGGATCTTATGAGGACCCGGTTTACCGCCTGCCAAGATCGGGGAAGCTGCAGGTTCTACAGCGTAAATCTTAACGTCTGAAAAAGCTTCCTTTAGCACTTCACCAGCACCCGTAATCGTTCCTCCCGTACCGATACCTGCTACGAATGCATCCAATGTACCGCCAATGGAATTGACAGCCTCTACGATTTCAGGCCCTGTAGTCTCGCGGTGGATTTTTACATTAGCCTGATTCTTGAACTGCTCTGCCATGAAAAACCCTGAATTCTCCTTCAAAATTTCTTCCGCTTTCTTAACCGCACCGTTCATACCTTCAGCTCCCGGCGTAAGAACCAGCTCGGCTCCGTAAGCACGAAGCAGATTGCGACGCTCCAAGCTCATGGTCTCCGGCATAACGATAACAGCCTTATACCCCTTAGCCGCAGCAACCATAGCCAGACCAATACCTGTGTTGCCGCTGGTCGCTTCGATAATCGTATCGCCCGGCTTCAAGCGGCCTTCTTTCTCAGCTTCTTCCACGATACTGATGGCAATCCGGTCCTTAACACTCGAGCCCGGATTCTGGTATTCCAGCTTCAGGTATATCTCCGCACTGTCCTCCGGAACGATCCGATTCAAACGGACAAGTGGTGTTCCACCGATTAACTCTGTTACACTGTTCACTACTCTAGCCATAATAAAGCCCTCCCTTGATTCGCTTTAGAATTCGTAAATATCCGGTTATCTGGTTGTATGATTGAGAAAACGAAGAAGCTGGTCCGTAAATCATGTCCGACTTCCGCTTTCTTAATATCCGAGTAATTCGCTAGGTTTTTATACATTCATATTATCAACCTTATTTATCCTTGTCAATAAGAAGAAACAGCATAGTCTGTCTTAGAAAACATTTAATATTTGTTACCAAATAAAACAAGCCTTTGCAGCAAGGGAATCACTCCGCTGCAAAGGCCTGTTTTAATTAATTATTGTGTTGTGCTGTGCTAAAGGAACACCAGCCACAATACGGGCTGCATATTTATCCCGGAGCTGGCGCTCAAGCTCAGAAAGAGAAACGGACTGCGTAAGCGCAAGTTGTTTGTGTACCGTCTCCCGGATTAAACTCTCATCCGGCGTTTCAGGAACTAAGATATCCTCAACATAAACGATCGCATAGCTGTCCTCCAGATTAATTGGACCAGCAATATCCCCTTTGTTTAAAGATAACACGGTCTCCATCAACGCCTCCGGCTGAAAGGGATCGCCTTCTTCAACCAATCCCAGCTCGCCTCCATTATCCCGGGTATATTCATCAATAGATACCTCAGCAGCAAGAGAGGCAAAATCCTCACCGTTCTCCAGCTGGTCCAGTACTTCATCCGCTTCTGATTCCGTATCCACCTTAATGATGGATAGGTTGAACTGGTTTTTGGGATGGAATTGGTCCGGATGCTGACTTAGGTATTGATCAATCTCCGCATCGTCAACTTTAACGTCAGCTGTCGCTATTTTCTCCAAAGTAAGCCGATATTCCGTTTCGGCCTTCAGCATTTCTTCTGACAGACCAAGCTGCTGCTCCATTTCTTGCAGGAACCGTTCTTTCGAGCCGTAGCCCTGACCGATCCGCTCAAGCTCCCGATCAACCTCCTCAGGAGTGACCTTAATATGGGTGGCATCAGCCTCCAGAGCAACCACCTGACGGTTCATCATCGTCATCAGCACTTCGCTGCCGTACCTCTTCTTTAGCTCTTCCGTCCACTCTGCTTCTGTAATCGCCCTGTCTTGTACAGATGCGACGGCAGGCGGATCTTGTTCAGGTTTTTTATTCACTTCCTGAACCTCGGAGAAAAATATCCAGCTCCCCATAAATAACACACCTGCAGTCAAGACAATGACGGTTACCCATAATCCCTTCTCTTGTCTCGTCATTACGGTTGCTCATCCCAATACCTTAAGATTTGGCCCGCTCTAAAACGGATTTTAGCTGGTCTTCATCATACGTGTATGCTTCATTGCAAAAGTGGCAGGTAACTTCCGCCTTGCGATCTTCGCGGATCATCTGTTCAAGTTCTTCCCGTCCCATACTGATCAGAGCCCGCTCTACACGTTCATGGGAGCAATCGCAGTTAAAATGCACTTCTGTTTCTTCCAAAATGGTTACATCAGGCAAAATACGGCGTAAAATATCCTCGAGCTCAAGTCCTTCTTCAAGAAGTGTTGTAACTGGCGGAATCTGGCTTAACGCTCTCTCCAGCTCTGTAATTTCATCATCTGTCACACCAGGCAGCAGCTGAATAATAAACCCGCCTGCGTTAGCTACGGTATAATCAGGCGAAACGAGGACACCAAGACTGACAGCGGAGTTCGTCTGCTCAGATACGGCAAAATAATACGTGAAATCTTCTGCCAGCTCACCGGATATGATCGGTACACTGCCGCGATAGGGTTCCTTCAACCCAAAATCCTTAGTGACATGGATATAGCCTGTTGTTCCGACGGCTGCTGCTACATTCATTTTGCCTGGGCGGATGTTCGTCAGCTCTACATGAGGGTTGTTCACATAGCCTCGAACTTCTCCGTATGCATTCGCCTCAGCCGCAATCAAACCGATCGGGCCATCTCCGCGAACTTGAATACTGAGACGCTCTTCCCCTTTCAGCATGTTGCCCATCATGGCAGCAGCTGAGACAGTCCGGCCCAAAGCGGCTGTTACGACGGGAAAAGTATCATGTCTGCGCCGCAGTTCCTCTACAAGGTTCGTTGTTCGTACGGCGAAGGCTCTTATTTTGCCTCCCATCGCCGTTCCCCGGAGTATACGGTCTTTGTGGTTGTCCATCTTACAGCCTCCTTGTTCTCTTGTTGTTAAATTTCACAAAACCCTCGTTATATATAACTCTTGCATTTGTCTATTTGTTTGATCTTCTATAAAATTTGAGACTTACGAATTAGTTGCGTTCGTAGATGATCCGCAGTCCTTCCAGCGTAAGCATTGCGTCGATCTTATCGATGGAGTTCGATTCACTGGCGATTAGCTCAGCCAACCCCCCGGTTGCGATAACCTTCACATTGTCCGCTTCCATCTCCGCTTTTATTCGTTTCACAAGCCCCTCCACCTGGCCGGCGTAACCAAAAATAATGCCTGCCTGCATTGCGTGAACGGTATTGCGGCCAATCACCTTCTTCGGCTTCTCCAGCTCAACACGTGGCAGCTTGGATGCACGCTGAACCAGTGCTTCAGTTGCTATGCCGATTCCCGGCACAATAGCGCCCCCAAGATAGTTCCCCTTACTATCGATACAATCAAACGTCGTTGCCGTTCCGAAGTCCACAACGATCAATGGGCCCCCGTACTGCTCGACAGCTGCCACCGCATTAACGATGCGGTCGGCTCCGACTTCTCTAGGATTTTCGTAACGGAGATTCAGACCTGTTTTGATTCCCGGGCCTACAATAAGCGGAGCTTTCTTAATATATTTAAGGCACATTTCTTCCACCACCCCCACCAGCGGTGGAACCACCGAAGAAACGATAACCCCTTCTATTTCGCTTATCAATATTTTAGACATTTGAAACAAATTATGAATCAGTACTCCGTACTCATCTACTGTTGATTGACGCGAGGTACTAATCCGGAAATGATGAAGAAGTTCCTTTCCTTGATAAATACCTAATACAATATTTGTGTTTCCAACGTCCACAACCAAAATCATGATGTTCCGCCTCCTTTCTTGGCGTTTAAATCTAAGCTGATGTCCAAACTGTTAAAAGAATACGTCAACCGTCCTACGGAAATGACATCTACACCCGATGCCGCTATCGTTCGTACGGTCTCAAGCGTTACATTGCCGGAAGCTTCAGTTGTAACATGAGGTGCATCGGTTTTAATCCGGTGTACGGCTTCCGCCATCATACCCGGATCCATATTATCAAGCATAATAATATCCACTCCGGCTGTTAAAGCTTCCTTCACTTGCTCCAAACTTTCCGTTTCAACCTCAATCTTCATGGTGTGCGGAATATTGCTGCGCGCACGGCTGACCGCTTGAGTGATTCCCCCGGCTCCCTTAATATGATTATCCTTTATCATTACCGCATCATACAAACCGAACCGATGATTGGCTCCTCCGCCCACACGCACTGCGTATTTCTCCAGCATACGATGGCCCGGGGTTGTTTTTCGGGTATCCACCAGCCTTGTCGGCAGCCCCTCAAGAGCATCCACAAATGCCCGTGTCTTCGTAGCAATGCCGGACAGTCGCTGCAGCAGGTTAAGCGCAAGCCGCTCCCCAGTCAGAATCCGGTGTGTACTGCCCTCAATCTCAGCCAGCACATCCCCCTTATCCACCCACTGACCATCCCGGACATGGGCCTTAAAGGAAAGGCTCTGATCCACAATGTCAAAAACGAGTTCCGCAGCTGGCATGCCTGCCACGATCCCCGCCTCTTTAGCATGGATAATTGCTTTCGATTCATGCCCTTCTGGGATCGTCGTCATCGTGGTGATATCGCCTGATCCGACATCTTCTTGAAGCCAAGCCCGGATATTGTCCGCCAAGCTCTCATTATATCCATTAAACATCATCACTGAATTCCTCCGTCATTCCTTGATCCCAAACATGAACAATATGCTTGCGCCATCCTTCATTATCCCGCTGTGGGAAATCCTCACGGTAATGGGCTCCCCGGCTTTCCTCACGATGCAGCGCACTCTGAATGACCAGCATTGAGCTTGTGAGCATGTTCGCGAACTCATATTCCTCCCGTTTCGTCAGTACGGACTGAAACAGCGGTAGCTGACGATTGAGATCATCAATTGCCCGCAGCAGGGTATCCTTACTGCGACGTAGGCCGGCATACCGAACCATAACTTTCTGCAGTTTCAATCGGCGTTCAACAATCGCCTGGGACGGCGCTTCCTTACGCTGCCAGCTGAAAGACAGCCGTACTAGCTCCGCAGGAGTCTCCGGAAGCTGTCTTATCTGATCCACAATCCTCCGCCCATATACTAGTGCCTCAGACAGAGAGTTACTCGCCAGCCGATTGGCACCATGTACGCCGGTGGACGATACTTCCCCACAAGCAAATAACCGGGAAATACTGCTCTCACCGTGCAAGCCAGTCTTGACGCCCCCCATCATATAATGCGCTGCAGGGGACACGGGAATCCAATCTGTGGTCAAATCAAGTCCATAACGCATACACGTTTCATATATGGTCGGAAAGCGGTGCTTCACCATCTCCCGCGATTCATGCGTTATATCGAGATAGACAAACGTCGACCTTGTCTCTTCCATTTCACTGACAATGGCCCGGGCAACGATGTCTCGTGGAGCAAGTTCGAGCAGTTCATGATATCGGTCCATAAAACGTTCGCCTTTGATATTACGTAGATACGCACCCTCACCCCGAACTGCCTCCGAGATTAAAAATCTTGGTGCGCCTGGATAGCTGAGCGCCGTCGGATGAAATTGAATGAATTCCATATCCCTGATCTCGGCCCCGGCACGATAAGCCATAGCAACTCCATCTGCTGTGGCTACCTCCGGATTCGTTGTGTAACGATACAGCTGCCCTGCACCACCGGAGCATAACACCGTCGCCTGGCCCCGCACAAATACACGGCTGCCATCCGGCATTTGCACCAGAGCACCCAGGCACTCGTTCTCCTGAGTAACGAGGTCAATAACAAAATGATCATCCCACACGGTCACATTAGGAAGATGTTCGACCTGCTTGGAAAGTGCACGAACAATTTCATAACCTGTCGCATCCCCGTTCGCATGTAGAATGCGCCGGTGACTATGTGCCCCCTCCTTGGTTAGAGCAATTACCCCGTCCTCCACATCAAACGTAGTACCTAACCGGATCAGCTCCTGAACACCGGCCGGACCTTCATTGACCAGTACATCTACAGCAGTAGAAGAACAAAGCCCGGCCCCAGCCAACAAGGTATCCTGCCGATGATACGCCGGAGAATCATCCTCTGCGGTCACAGCAGCAATACCACCCTGGGCATAGCGAGTGTTGCTCTCCATCAGTGTTTTCTTGGTGATCAGCAGAACTTTGCGGTCAGTGCTTCCTTCAATCGCTGTGTATAATCCGGCAATACCGGAACCGACCACAATTACGTCCGTCTCTACTACCGGCAAATCCTGCAGATCAAAATCGATCAAATATTGCGGTATCACGTGACTCACCTGTCTTTAGCGAAGAGTAGCGCATGCTACTTAACTTGTAACATGCGCTCTAATGAAGTTCTGGCTTTTTCCGCGACAACCGGCGGCACATAGATTTGAGGTTTCATCGTCTCCAGACATTTGACCAACTTTTTAAGATTATTTACTTTCATGTTAGGACACACAAGAAACTTGGTCGCAAAATGGAACGATTTGTTCGGACTATCCAGACGGAGCTGATATCCGGTTCCATCTTCGGTGCCTATAATAAACTCCTTACAGGAGGATTGCCTGCAGTATTCCAGTATAGCGGTGGTGCTGCCCACAAAATCGCCCATTGCAACGACTTCTGGACGGCATTCCGGATGAACGACAAATTCAGCATTCGGGTATTTGGCTTTCATCTCCACAACATCTTTAACGGTCAACATGTCGTGTGTGTTGCAGTAGCCTTCCCAAATAATGAGTTTCTTGTCGGTATGCTGCTGAACATAGTGTCCTAGGTTTTTGTCAGGAACCCAAATAATTTCATCAGAATCAACGGATTGGATGACCTTTACGGCATTAGAAGACGTGCAGCAGATGTCTGTCTCGGCCTTGATTTCCGCGGATGAGTTAATGTATGTAACGACCTTGGCGTTTGGGTGCTGTGCCTTCAGCTTACGCAGTCCATCGACGTTGACCATATCCGCCATGGGGCATCCCGCACGCTCATCGGGTATAATAACCGTTTTGTTCGGTGCAAGAATTTTCGCACTTTCTCCCATGAAATGAACACCGCAAAATACGATGACATCCGCATCCGTCTGTGCTGCCTTTTGGGCAAGCAAGAAAGAGTCTCCCCGGAAATCCGCAACCTCCTGTATCTCATCCCGCTGATAATAATGCGCCAAAATAATGGCATTGCGTTCTTTCTTCAACTGCATTAATCGTTCGCGCAATTCACGGTTTTGTTCCGCTTTACGCTCCAGCGCCAAAGCTTCCACGAGCGACCCTCTCCCCTTGTGTATTTACGGCCTACATGACCGCTGGTGAACCAGTGCTTCAAGATGCTCTTATCCCCTTGTGAAAGGAAGCACCTTTTGTTTATCACCTAATGTACACAAGGTTCGAAAGACTGTCAATGTGACAAGAAGCACAAAAAGAACCGGAAAACGAATGATCGTTCTCCGGTTCTTTGTTTTTATTCGTCATGCGGTGTTTTTACCGCTTTTATTATGATAATCTACCGCTACCGTTGTCCGAATCACCCGGAGGTGTTTTGCCATCTGGATCTTTACGTTCAGAATCCTGATGGTCCATCGGACTGTTCTGGATCTCTTCGCCAGAAGTCGGACGTTCGCCTTCTTCTTTGCCTTGGATCCGGACGCGAATATCACCAACGTTGTCGATAACAGGCTCTCCGTTCTCGGATGGTCCTTGACCGCCTTCTCCTGAATCTTTTCCACTCAGTGCACCTGTTTCGATCAATTGCTTGATCTGCTCAAGCTCCAGAGTCTCTTCTTCAAGGAGTGTATTGGCAATTAAGTGAACTTCCTTGGAATGCTCAGTGAGCACCTGCTTACATTTCTCATAACAATCATTAATGAAGCGCTGCATTTCCTGATCAATTTCGTAAGCGATCTGGTCACTGTAGTTCTGCTCATGCCCGATGTCACGGCCCAGGAACACTTGACCTTGCGACGTTCCGAACTGCATCGGTCCGAGTTTCTCACTCATACCGTATTCCACAATCATGCTTCGGATAATGCCTGTTGCCTGCTGGAAGTCACTGTAAGCACCGGTTCCAATTTCTCCGATGAACAGCTCTTCCGCTACACGGCCGCCAAGCAAACCGGTAACGCGGTCCAGAAGCTCTTGTTTCGTTACAAGCATACGGTCTTCCTTCGGCATCATAATAACATATCCACCAGCGCGTCCGCGCGGAATGATCGTTACTTTATGCACCATGTCGGCATGCTCAAGGAAGTAACCGACAATGGTATGACCTGCTTCGTGATATGCCACAATACGTTTCTCACGGTCACTGATAACGCGGCTGCGTTTCTCCGTACCTACGATAACGCGGTCAATCGCTTCATCCACCTCACGCATGGAGATGTCTTTCCGGTTACGGCGTGCAGCAAGCAATGCCGCTTCGTTCAAGAGGTTCTCCAGATCAGCACCGGTAAATCCGGTAGTCCGTTTCGCAATGATGTCCAGTTTAACATCATTCGTCATCGGCTTGTTACGTGCGTGTACTTTCAATACCGCTTCACGGCCCTTCACATCCGGACGATCAACCGTAATCTGACGGTCAAAACGACCTGGACGAAGCAACGCTGGGTCGAGAATATCCGGGCGGTTCGTCGCAGCTACGATAATGATTCCTTCGTTAGCTCCGAATCCGTCCATTTCAACGAGCAATTGGTTGAGTGTCTGCTCACGCTCGTCATGTCCGCCACCAAGTCCGGCACCACGCTGACGACCAACCGCATCAATCTCGTCAATAAAGATGATACAAGGCGCATTTTTCTTCGCATTCTCAAACAAGTCACGAACACGGGATGCACCGACACCGACGAACATTTCGACGAAGTCAGAACCCGATATACTGAAGAATGGCACTCCTGCTTCGCCTGCGACTGCACGAGCAAGGAGGGTCTTACCGGTACCCGGAGGGCCCACGAGAAGTACACCTTTAGGAATACGGGCACCTACTGTGTTAAACTTCCGCGGATCTTTCAGGAAGTCGACAACTTCAATAAGCTCCTGCTTCTCCTCATCCGCTCCCGCTACATCCTCAAACGTAATCTTCTTCTTCTCTTCATTATATAGACGGGCTTTGCTCTTACCAAAGTTCATTACCTTGCCGCCGCCGCCCTGTGCCTGGTTAAACAGGAAGAAGAACAGAACAAACATAATCACGAGCGGAATAAAAGAAGATAACAATGTCAGCCAAATGCTCTGACCTTCCATTTTCTTAACGGTAAATTGGATGTCTTTGTTATGATCACTCGCCGCAACGAGTTCTTCCATCGCAGCATCCGTAGCCGGGATATAGGTCGAGAAGTTCTCTAATTTCTTCTCGCCCACAGGCGTATTATATTTACCGGTCACAAGATAAGCATAACCATCAAATTGAGCCGTCATTTCTTTTATGTTGTTGGCCTTAATTTCCTGCCGCAGTTGATCATACCTAGGGGTATCGGCTACTTCGTTACCATTGGTAACGAATTGAACAATGCCCACCACGACTAAAAATAGAATCAAATAAAAACCAGAATTCCGGATGAACCGATTCATCCCCTACCTCCTCTCAAAGACACATAAGATATTTTACCACAGCCTGTCTGACCATCTCAACAATGCGGGATGGAGCAGTGATCCGTGATCCGGCGTAGTATTTAGTTGCTGTAGATTTCCGGTTTCAAAATCCCGATGTAGGGGAGGTTCCGGTAATGCTCGGCATAATCGAGTCCATATCCTACGACAAACGCATCCGGAAGAACAAACCCGGCATAGTCTGCCTGCAAGTCTACAGTCCGGCGTGCCGGTTTATCAAACAGAGTCACCACAGCAATCGACTTGGCTTTACGGTTCTCGAGCAGGTCGATCAGGTAGCTGAGCGTCAGACCGCTGTCGATAATATCTTCGACAATCAGTACGTCTCTGCCTTCAACGGATTCATCCAGGTCTTTAATAATTTTAACTACACCAGATGATTTCGTAGAAGCACCGTAACTCGACACCGCCATGAAATCCAGTTTCATCGGTACCGTAATGTTTTTAACCAAATCTGCCATAAAAATAAACGCACCTTTGAGAACACAAATCACCAAAGGATCGCGTCCCTCATATTCTGCGCTGAGTTTTTCCCCTAATTCCTTAATCTTAGCCTGTATTTCTTCTTCGGTGATGAGCACTTCCTGAATGTCATTCTGCAACTGAGCGAACCTCCTACGTGTTTATACTATGAAAGTGTAAAACGGGCCATTCCCATTTTACGCTTTCTCCGCATTCACGAGTTCCATGCGGAGAATACATGTTGTATGCCGCCCAACGGCAGCGTGAACAGAGCGTCTTACACCCGGAATCCATACGATGCTACCTGAGCCATCGCACACCATGGGGATCGTGGAACGTACAGAAGGAGGGATTTTCTCATCAATGAGAATATCTTTCACCTTTTTGCTGCCGTTTAATCCCATGACCTTCATCTTGTCTCCGGGCTGCCTGCAGCGTACGGTTAAAGGGAAAAGTAGCTGATCCGCATCAAAGGAAGCTTCTCCTGAAGCCAACTTTATGCCATCCCTCATTTTCTCTCCATCCACAAGTGCAAGCTTTAAAATTTTACCGATTTCCGGCAGAACCAGATCCGGTCCATCGGGGGAATTCAATTGATATATGTACTTCCCCTGTCCTGCAAGCGGCTTAGGGCAAAAGCTTACCTCTCCGTATTCACGGATACAGGTCAATCCTCCCCCTAAATCCAGTCGCCAATTGGTCCGGCGATCCTGCAAAATTCCTTGGCGGACCGTTTCAATCTTAACGAAATCCGTATTTTCCTGGTCTGCCGACAGATAATTTAATATTAGTTTAATCAAACGCCGTTGTAAAGCGACATGTAAGCCCAAAAAGGAAGGTGCGTCAAAAGACGTCCTTCCATCGATCTCCCTAACAAGGGAGCGGTAAGCATCCTCAGCAGCAAGCTCCATGTAGTCATCTTCCTCGCCAGTCACTTCAGCTAACTGGTTAAGGGAAGATGAGATCTGCGTGTTGTACTGCTCCAAGAAAGGAAATACTTCCAGTCGAACTGCATTGCGGCGGTATTTGGTCAGCATGTTGCTATAATCAATTGCATAGGAGTAACCACATTGATCACATAACTCAATTAGGTCCGTTTTATTAATACGAAGAAACGGACGGATCAGTTCCACATTTTTTTGGGATCTTTTGATTTTCATGCCTGCCAGACCCGATGGTCCGGTTCCCCGCAGCAGACGCATGAGTACCGTCTCTGCCTGATCGTCTGCATGATGGGCCAGTGCAATGGATCTCGCCCCATATTTCCTTGCCGTTTTAAACAGGAATTCGTACCGTTTGTCACGCGCCGCTTCCTGGCCGCCTTTTCCGGTTGATTTCATATAGGCCGGCACATCAATATAAGCTGTTTCCACAGGGATGCCCAAACTTTCGGCGAGCCTTTGAACCATGACTGCCTCGTCGTCAGATTCCTGACGGAATCCGTGATGTACATGGGCGCAGATTAGCTTAAGCGGTGTACGCCGACTTGAAATCTCATGGAGAACGTGCAATAGAGCCACCGAATCCGGACCGCCGGAAACAGCCACAATGATTGTGTCTCCTAGATCCCACAGCTGCTTCTCGGTTGCCACGTCCTCAACACGTTCAACTAATGATTTCAAATAATCCTGCTCCAATTTCATTGTCCCCTTTTTATGCCGGTAAACAGGCTGCATATCACAGGTTCCATGAGACTTCCATTTAAGTTCGAAGGAACAAATAAACAGCGCAGGCTAAGATAATCAGTGACATGACAAAAGAATTTTTGAGCCACAGCGGTGTCTTCCCATGTCCACTTTCCCACCGGGATGGAGAATATACGGTACTTTTCCAAAGGTTCACCGCTTCTCGTGAATCTGCGAACCCGCCCGCGAGAGCTTTGCTCAGCCAGCCGGCATATGGCTTGAACTGCGGGCTCTTTCGCAGTGCTGCCTGAAGATCCGCAACACTGCGGATCTGGGGTAGCTGTGCGGAGGCCGTCCTAAGGACCTCTTCATCCAATAGCTGGATACACATCACGGCAAACGAGAACAGGTCATAGGCCTCATCGCCGGTTCGGCTTCCGGCATTCCAGTATCCGCGATCGTACCATTCCGTAAACTGCTTCACACTACGGCCGATCGCACTGACACCGCCATAATCAATCAATTCCACCTGACCGTAATCCGAAACCATGACATTCTCAGGCTTGAGATCTCCAAAAATATAGCCAGACCTATGTAGTACAGTGAGCTTCTCGAGCAGCTTGAGCCCAACAAGACCAAGCCATTCTCTTCCCCGGGAGCGTATAAAACGCTGGAGCTGGCTTCCCTCGATGTAACGCATTACGTAAAAAGGAACGTCTCCGCTGCTATCCTGATGATCATCAGCTTCTACCAAATAATGATCAGACATCTTCTCTTTCAACGTGTTCAACACATTGATCTCCGACTGAAGATCAAGTGTATCGTAACCTATTTTTAAGGCATAGCGCTCCGTACGTCCGGGCCGCTGCACCAGATAGACTCGGCCGTTTGCCCCTTTGCCTAACATCCGTTCCACGATGTACCTTTTCTTCCGCCATTTCCCTGTAATTACGGTTCCCGGCGGATAACCAGGATTAGACAACGTAGTCACCGAGCATCCCTTCCTCTTGGCCGGAATCACCCTGCCATGATTGATTACCTTCTAGTGTACCATATCGGTAATAATCAATCACCTTTAGCAGTGCCGGCCCCGTCGGAGTGGCGCCCTTCATCTGCAGCCGATGGAACAATCCTCTTGCCCCGTCCAGATCGGTAGTCCAATCGACATCTTTGACGACATCTTCACCGCTCCCGCGTCCGGGAAAGTGAAATACCGCCAGTTGGCTGGAACCCGCACGTGCTTTTAAACTGAGCATTAGATCTCGGATCGCTTCTTCAACTGCACCGAGCTTAGGTTTCATACTTGCACTTGTATCAATCAGAAGAGCAACCTGAAGAGGCGAGGTCTCGGCGAGTTCGTCCACTACTTCAACCACCTGGGAACGTTTATCAGGCGGAAGATCCTCAAGAGCACCCCCTCCTAAAATTTGCTGTATTTCTTTATTAACCGCCTGCTGTATCGTTTGAACTACCGTTTTACGGGTCATCATTTGCATCGTTCTGGCAAGCTGCGGGGTTCCAACAATCCGGTGAATGCCTCCCCCGGCTTTCGCAATCTCTTGAATTTCAAATCCGCCCAGCTCGCCTATCGTTCCATAATCAAGCACACCGACAACATTGACCGTAATCCCTTCTTGCAGCGCATGCGCTGCTGCCATAATCGGGCTCGGGCCGACATTGGAGCAACCGTCCGTGATGAGCAATATTTGTTTCATTTCCCTGCTACCTCCCCGTCACTTCATTAAACTATCGTCCTCGTCTCTATCATTCCCATTTTTATAGAGTTCAAACGATAAATTGAAAGAATAGACGAAAGGTTCATAGATCTTTAGTTCACTTTATCAGCTTACCGTGCGGGGCCGCTCCATCCGTGCAAAACCCGGCACGTGAACGTTGGCCCACTCAGGGTGGAAGTGATCCACACGACCAACCACAACCGTCATATCATCGTGAATCTGATTTTGCTGATACCGTATCACCTTTTCCAGCAAGCAATCTGCTATTTCTTGAGGGTCTGAGCTGTTCACTTCCTGAATGATCCGCTTCATCCAAAGCTCCTTGTTTACCGCGTAACCCGGCGCATCATAAATGCCGTCCGTCATCATAATGAGCACATCCTCCGCCTGGAGCTGCAAGGACACAAGATCCACCTCAATATCCTGAATAATGCCGATCGGCAGGTTGCTTGCGGTAACAGGAATGACTTCATTGCCCCGTTTAATAAAACTCGGTGTTGAACCTATCTTCATAAAAATAGTCTGGGCCGAATATTGATCAATCAGTGCCATATCCACCGTTGCATAAATTTCATCTGGCGAACGCAGCATCAGAATCGAATTGACCGATTTGATCGCAAGTTTCTCATCCATTCCCGACTGCAGCAGCTGTTCCAAAATATTAAGTGCCGAGCTGCTTTCCATTCTAGCTCTTTCTCCATTCCCCATTCCATCACTCAGCGCCACTGCAAAGGTGCCATTGCCAAGCTCAACCGTACTGAAACTGTCTCCCGACAGCAAATCTCCACCTTTGGCTGCAGCGGCCACACCTGTCGTAATCTCAAACGTTTTGGCCGAACCAAACCGCACGGTCGCGAGCCCATCACGCGGATGAGTCATCGTTTCTTCCACAACGGCAATATGCTCACCGATGATATCCGAGAGAAGCGGAGCGATAATCTTCCGGCACTCATCATATCCCCGGGTATACGCATGAATGATTTCTATCTCCACGTGACCAGAATCCAAACTGATAATATCAATGCCTTGAATGGATAGGCCAAGATGCTGCAGCGCTTCACGAATCTGTTCTTCCTGGATATACATCGTCTGACTTTCCCGTTTGATCTCTCGTGCCAAGTCCTCCATCACTTGCGACACGCCAGATAGCTGTTCCGCAACCAGATGACGGCTGTCGAATATTTGACGCTTCCACTGCATATCATGTTGGTATAGGTGATACTGTTGCTTGAGAACACCTAGCACTTCTTCTTTTTTGGCACATATCTTATCCCACACCGGTGGCAGATCCTTGGCCTCCAGATCTGGATTCTCTTCTATAGTTGTCATCATATCGGTCATATATTTATAGGTCTGATAAAATTTCGCATCCCAGCAGTGGTTCCGCTTAAAGCAGGACGAGCATGTTCCATCCGCCACCGCATCCATGAAATGATTTATTTCCTCCGTCTGTTTGCCGGGAGGCTGCATCGTTCCCGTTGTCTGCCCGAAGCTTTGCGACAGCTGGCGGAATACCTTAGAGAATTGGGTTACCCGATCTGCAGTCAGATCTCGGACCCGCTTCGCATACTCATGCTGTGACTTCGTATGGTCCTGCGTACCAGGCACATACTTGCCAATCGCCTGCATCACACCTTTAGGTGTAACCAAGAACATCCCGATCGCTATACAGGTTTCCCAAGTGGAGAGCAGCACTTCGTTTGGCTTGTTGAAGTAAATAGACAATATCGTTGCACCCAGCAGCATCCCGAGCGAAACACCGCCTTTCTTGCCTTCCCGAAGCATGCCAGCCAGCATTCCCGCAAAAGCCAGCAGACTCATCTGGGCAAATGCAGAAATATCCGCCAAGCTAAGAATCAAGCCGGTCACCACCCCGACGGAAGCACCCAGCGGAGCTCCTCCCACAAGAGCGAACAACAGAATCAAATAACGTGACAATACATGTTCTACGGATAGCCCTTGGACTACCCAGCCCACAGCTCCTGTCATAACGGATGCGAGCAAGATGATCAGGCAAAGGATTTCCTCGTTCTTAAGCACATAATTTTTTTTGCGTAAGGTAAATACCGGAATGGCTTGGATAAATACCAGTGTGAGCACAAACCCAAGCACCGCATCCAGTGTCAGCATCATCATGGAGTACCAGGTCATGGATGGACCGACCAGCAGCGCGAACAAATTCACCACAAAGGTGGACACAAACACCATCATTGGTGCATAGGACAGTTCCGCCCGTTCATACGTCTCCAGCCCTCTGAGCATAAAGTAGAAAAGGATAAGCTCAGCCGGAATCATGAGAAAAGATGAACCTGATGCAAATATACTTCCGGCCACAACAGCCGCTCCGACCGGAAGCAAATAATCTCTCCGGATAAAAGCGATAACTGCAAAATAAGCAACTGCAAACGGTGAAAGCTCGTCCAGTATCATAGCTCTTCCCAGCAGGAATCCCATAAATGTCAGCAATATCATCCATTTCTTCGCGGCCAGCAGTTCGATGGGTCGCTTCACGAAGGATAATTGCCCGATACGTTCCGCCAAGCGGGCACGAATAGCTCCCGCTCCTCCTTTTGCCGTCTCTGTCCCCGGAAACATGACTACATTTCTTTTTTCCATCACCCTGGCACCCCATTCTTCACGAATTTGTTGGTCCCATTATAAAACCCTTGTACCGAGAAAGTTTGTCAGAACACCGGACAAGCCCCAAAGAAATTTCCGACAAAAAAGCCTGCCCCCGCGAAAGCTCGGGAGAGACAGGCTAATCCCTTGGTCTATTCCCATTTTTTTGATTTATTCATCCACATTTTGGTTAATTCGTTTCCCGAATTGGGGCGCCTTAAATTTACCAATTCGTGTTTTGGCAGCGTAAATCACGTAGGAACCTGTCGTACCCTTGCATCACGCGACAAAAAAACCGCAGAAGGTTATTTCCCTCTGCGGTAACTTTATATTTTATCGAATTACACCCGTTTGGCTCCGCGTCCACCGCGTTTGCCCTCTGTATTCTTCTTAAGCGAAGAAATACGTTCTTCACTATCTTTCAGGAAGCGTGACATTTTATCCTCAAATGAAGGCTTATTGACCGCAGGCTTAAACGGACGTCCGCCACGTTCACGGTTATATCCTCCACCTCCACCGCCACCTCCGAATCGTTCTCCGCCTCCACTGCGTTCCGGTCTTGGTGCGCGGGGTGGACGACTTTCGGAAGCCGGCTTGTCGACAGCTTGCTTGATCGAAAGACCGATCTTGCCGTCCTTGTCGACATTAATCACCTTCACGGTAACGACATCGTTGATCTTCAAGTGATCGTTGACATCCTTAACGTAGTTGTCGGCGATCTCCGAGATGTGAACGAGACCCGTGACACCTCCTGACAGATCCACAAATGCTCCAAAATGCGTTATGCCTGTCACCTTGCCCTCTAACTTGGTGCCCACTTCAATTGCCATAGAATAAAATGATCCTCCCTTAAAAATATACAGTCCGATTTCTTAAATCTCGCTGCGGTGATTTGATTATACCCAATGACCTAAAAGAGGTCAACAGACGTATGTCATGGCTTTACCGGCATTATTCATCCGAATTATGCGGTTGAATAATCGGAATTTCGTTCGGTGGATAAAGTCCGAACTTCTTCCTGGCGATTTGCCCGATATATTCGGGATCCTGCAGTCGTTCGACCTCAAGATTCAGCTCGTTCCACGCTTCTTGTACAGCCTTCTGCTCTGTGCGTTTCTCTGCCAGCGTTTCACTCCGATTCTGGATATGAACATTTTGAGACCAGAGCGTTGAACCTGCCCAGATCAAAAACAGCGCCATCATGGCCATATACATTCTTCTGCGCCGAAGTGCGCCTCTGTTCTTTATTGTCTTTTGGGGAGCCTGCTTCGGTTGTTCAGCAAATCTTCCCATGACTCATTCCTCCTAAAACCAGCGCTTCCACGCCTTTATAACCTTGTCCGCCACATGCTTGCACCACACCGGCATCACTATACGTGATGTGATCGGCCTCAGCATCCATTTCAGAAGACTCCAAAAAGGCAACAAGCATCGCAGTACCATGCGTAAAAGGAACATGACCAATCTCCATAGAAGTTTGAACAGACCTTTTAGCAGGTTCAGGATACCCTTGATCGGATTCCAGACCAATATACGAAACATTGTCATTAAAACCGACAGCAAGCGTTTTGCCACCTGAATTAACATTACCACAAAACGCTTAGTTATAACACTCCATAATAAAAAATAGATCCAAACCCCTAAAAAGAGTCCTACAAACACATAAAAGCGCAGTTGGCCGTAGTTGGTAACATACAGCATCCTGAATACAAACAACGCGGCTGCGATCCAGTAGACAAGGTCCAGCGCATGCTGCGACCATCTGGGAAAACGGAGCTGGCCTGCCAGCACCCGGTAGCTGTCATAGGCCAGTCCCATAGCTGCTCCGGAGAAGAGCATCCAGAGCAGCGTTATCCATTGGATATGCGGATTCATTTAAACAGCTTACCGAGGAGGCTTTTATTTTTAGCCTGGGATCCGGGATTCAGGTAGATGAGGGAATGCACCAGTCCTTCAATAGACAGCAGCCCCTCTTCCAGGCTGAGATTCTTAATATGTAAATTTTGCCCCCGGATGGTCAGATGCCCGAGTTCGGTCTGTAGCAAAAACTCTTCACTGTCGAAGCTCTCCACATTTTGGACGCCGGTTATGTCGAGCTGCTTACGGTTTTGCATCCGCAGGTCATGATGTTTACCCTTCCCTTGGTCGATCATGGCATGTACCCCTCCTTTTAAAAATAGCTTATGGGATGTAGCCTGTCTTTAGAACTGCGGCTATACCTTTTCGAACAAGTATAAACAGCTTCCTCTCCCTTCTCAAATGACGATGAGTGTTTCTGTGAGAACAAAAAAGCACCCCCTCACATTCGTGAGAGAGTGCTTTGTAAGCAGATTGATCTTACCAGTCCAACCCGTTATCTTTGGCGATCGGTTCTTCCTTAACCAAGGCATAAAGGCTTGCAGCCTCATCTTTACGGGTCGTCTCGGCAAGACGCTCGACGCGGACTGTGACCAGCTTCTGGCCAAATTGGACCGTGATCTCGTCGCCCACCTTGACTGTACTGCTTGGTTTGGCCTCACGGCCATTGATCAGCACCCGTCCTTGATCCGATACATCCTTCGCTACGGTACGCCGTTTGATTAACCTCGATACTTTAAGGAATTTATCGACACGCATTACTTTACAGCTTCTTTAAGTTTGTTACCCGCTTTGAATGCAGGAACGTTAGACTCAGGAATTTCGATAGTGTTGCCTGTTTGCGGGTTACGGCCCGTGCGACCTGCACGTTTGCGGGTTTCGAATGTACCGAAGCCGATCAATTGTACTTTGTCGCCACTAGCAAGGGCGTCTGTGATTTCGCCAAGGAAACCGTTCAGGACGTTCTCTACGTCTCTTTTAGTCAATCCGCTTTTGCTGGAAATGTTGTTGATTAGATCTGTTTTGTTCATGAATTAAATCCTCCCAATTATCAGAAAAGTAAAAGATTCCGTATTGCTGGCAGTAGATCAGCAGCATAAGCCGCGATTCACCTTATTTGGATATTCTGGATTCCTTACTGAATTCCTGCCGCAACACCCTATTTTTTTATTTTTTGCGAGAAAAAATATGTTTTTTCACGGCTGGTTGCCGCCATCAGGTGACGAAATTTGTTTGGCCGATTGCCACAAAACTTCCATCTCATCGAGCGTGCTGTCATGTACCGTCTTACCCTGTGCTTCCAGCTGTTCTTCGATATATCGGAATCTTGTAACAAACTTCCGGTTTGTTCTCGACAAAGCTTCCTCCGGATCCGCTTGGATAAACCGGGCCGCATTGCTTACGGCAAATAGTAAATCGCCAAGCTCAAGCGCCTGTTCATCCGACGACTGCCCTTCGGCTACCGCTTCGCGGAGTTCGGCAAGTTCTTCCTCGATTTTTTGAAACACACCGTTGATATCATCCCAGTCAAAACCGACTTTAGATGCTTTCTTCTGCAGCTTGTAGGCTTTCATCAGCGCAGGTAGATCACGGGGAATACCGTCCAATGCAGATGCCTTTTCCGGATCAAGTCCCTTGCGCCGCTTCTCTTCTGCCTTCATCTGCTCCCAGTTCTGTAGAGCAGCCTCCGCGTCCTTGGCGGAGTTCTCGCCGAACACATGAGGATGGCGGAAAATCAGCTTGTCGTTCAGGCCTTGAATCACGTCATAGACCGTAAACGTACCGAGTTCCTCCTCCATCTGAGCGTGCAGCAAAACTTGAAGGAGCAAATCGCCAAGCTCCTCTTGCATATGCTCAGGGTCATCCTCATCAATCGTTTCCAGAACCTCGTATGTCTCTTCAATCAGGTTCTTACGGATGGACTCATGGGTCTGATCCCGGTCCCAAGGGCAACCCTCGGGACTTCGAAGAATGCCGACGATTTCGTGAAGCCGGGCAAAGGTCCGGTGACGAAGCTGATCGTCATCGCTGCGGGGCACGTAGACCAGCGACAGGTTTCCGTACCCCTCGATGCGGTCCAGTTCGTACAACGGAATGCGGACAATGGACTCTTCCCCTTCCACACCAAGCGCATGTCCTACAATAACCTCATACTCATCCGGATATATTTCCATCAGTGCGAGCTTAACCTCTGATGCAGTAAACATATCATACACTTGGCCGATCAGCGTATGAAGTTGCGGCTGAATGAGACTGCTGCGAAGTTCGGCGGCATCCAGCAGCTGAAAGCCTTCAATTGGATCAAATCCAAGGCGGACGAAGGCCTCGTCGAGGAAGCTTTCTCCACCCAGCACCGTCAGAGGTATGTTCTGCTTCGGGCATCGCTCCCGAAGCAGCTTTACAGTCGCCTCCGCCACCATAGGGTGACCAGGCACTGCGTAGACAATCTCACTGCCGTCGCCTTCCGCCTGAGATGTTTGGATTAACGTAGAAGCGATGTAATCGTAAACCTCTGGAAACGTGTCATGGCTCTCATAGGCCTGGTCGAATGATTCCATCTTTACACCCAACTCTTCCAGTGCCGAAATAACCGGGTGCGATAAGGTGCGCACATACACCTTGGCTGCGCGCTGTAATGTTTTCATAATGCCTAAGGTCAGCCTGTCCGGATTGCCCGAACCGAGACCGACAACCGTGATGGCTGCACTCATAAAACTTCCTCCGCTCTTCGTCCGCCTTAGCAAGGGCGGTGTTTGTCGTACACTACTATACCACAGACGAAAAAACATCTCACGCCGGGCCACTCATCAGCGCATCACACGCATCGCCTTGAGCATCGCTGCCAGCGGTCTGCCGACCTTCGGCAGCATGAGAAGCTCCTCCTCTGTGAGGAGCTTCGTGAGCGCGGCGCCTACCAGAAAGGCGACGCCTCCGGCCACGACACCGGCCAGGCTTGCGGCCGCGGCGCTTATGCGGCCCGGGGCAAAGCCAGACGCTGCAAGTATGCCGCTGGCCGCGCTAGCAGCGCCCCAGGCGGCCAGCGCCAGCCCCGCGAGCATAAACGCGGGCTTAGCAAGCAGGTTTACGGCACGAAGCCGGACGCCGATAGAGCGAACCAGCATGGCCACGTTCAGCGCAGCGGCGACGAAATGCGCGGCCACGCCGGCAATGGCTGCGCCGGTAATGCCCCACTCAGGCACAAGCAGTAGGTTAAGCCCTAGCTTAATCAGAGCTGCCGCCAGCAGATGGATAGCCGGAGCCCTGACGATGCCAACGCCCTGTAATAACGCCGCTGAGATAATGCTAACCGTGCCGCCAGCTGCCGTGAAGGAAATCCAGCGCATAACGCTGCTACCTTCCGTATCCTGATACAGCATAATGTTGATCGGTTCGGCCAGTACAGCCAGACCAACGGATGCTGCAAGTCCAAACAGCCAGAACCAACGCAGCGCTAGGCGGCACTGGTTGACCACTCGCCCACTCTCTCCTTTAAATTTAGCTTCCGCCAAGGCAGGAATAAACAATACTGACAGTGAGGTAGCCATCATAGTCACAAGCTGCACAAGAGGTAGACCCCGGTTATATACACCAAATTCGGCCATCACAGCCTCAGCCGGCAGACTGGTGTCTTTCAGCAATCTGGGTACTGTAAACGTGTCTACGAGGCCGATTAGCGGCACAGCAAGTGCGCTTAAGCATATGGGTATCGCGTAGACAGCCAGACGCCGAAGCATTTGGCCATACCCTTCCCGCGCTGCAGGCAGCTGAACTGTATGGTGATGCTGTTCTGCTGCACGGGGGCCGCTGCCTTCCGGCTCTTCCCCCACAATCATTGTTCTCCGCGAAGAGGCATGTTTACGCCAGTAGAATGCCATCACAAGCAATCCTGCCGCACCACCTGCAGCTGATCCGAACAGCGCACCGGCTGCAATCTCATCAACACCTGCCCCTGCACCTATCATATACAGCAGAAGAACGATCATGACAGCCACACGTACGCTCTGCTCCACAATCTGCGACACCGCTGTCGGTACCATGTTGTGTAGCCCCTGAAAATATCCCCGCAGAAGCGCCATCCACGGCACAAAGGCCAAGGCTAGTGCCCCGCTGCGAAGTGCAGGTACGACATGATCATCTCCGATCCATGCTCCGAGCTGTGGAGCGCCGAAATACATAGCCGCTCCCAATATAAGACCGAACAAGACAAGGACGGCAGTCGATACACGAAGCATCCTCCGGCTGTCTTCCCGCCGTCCCGCTGCCTCATATTCAGCCACATATTTCGATAGAGCCGCCGGGAATCCGGCCGCAGCTATCGTAATGATCATCATGTATAAAGGGTAAACCGTATTATAAATGCCGAAAACAGCATCGCCGCCCATGTTTTGCAGCGGTATTTTTTGCAGTGTACCGATCAGCTTGGAGCCAATCGCTGCTGCGCTGAGAATAAATGCCCCTTGAAGAAGCCTTGATCCTGATTCAGTAGGTTTCATCGTCTGTAACCATTCCTTGCCTCTCCTGTTTAACAGGTCCTTTGATATCCCATTATAACCGGAACCGGAACACAGACTCAAAATTAGACTAGTTGACATTCATTTCCGCACGTATCCCTAAGGTAACTAACCCTGTCACCACTGATCCATAGGCGGTCCGAACATATACTTTCTTATCTCATCAAAAAAACTCCCACCTGCCTCGGACCGATATGGTCCGAAGATCAGCGGGAGTAGTTACTTCTATGCGGAAAGAAGCGTCTTAATCTTATTGCTCCATCTGCTTGCCAAGAAATGCAGCGGCTGTTTCAGCCATCTTCACTTCCATCTGGCCCATCGTAACCGATTCGTCTTTATTCAGCAGCAGCACGCTACCGATCGGATCTCCACCTGTAACAATCGGAGCCACTACAAAGCAGGAAAATTCCTCAGGTGTATCTTTACTGATCTCATATGTGCCTTTGTTCGTTTCCAACACAGTCTTGCGGTTTTCCATACAGTTTTCGAGCAGGTTACCGATCTGCTTGTCCAAATATTCTTTCTTGGATCCCCCGGCTACAGCGATGAATGTATCGCGGTCGGAGATGATCGTGATGTGACCTGTACTTTCATACAAAGATTCGGCATACTCCTTCGCGAAGTCTCCCAGTTCCCCGATCGGAGAGTATTTCTTTAGAATTACTTCTCCATCCCGGTCAACAAAAATCTCAAGCGGATCTCCTTCACGGATACGCAGTGTGCGTCTAATTTCTTTTGGGATGACCACACGTCCGAGGTCATCTATACGGCGGACGATTCCAGTAGCTTTCATTTAACATGTTGCCCCACTTTCTTAAGAAGATTTTTCAACTACTGATCGGTACGGGAAGAGGATGTCCCCAGGTATATAAGTGTAATGTCTGACCATAGTATTCATCCTTTCCCATATCCTTATACATGCTCAGTCCTATATTGGTTGCGAAATAATCGTTTCCTTATTGAGCCAGCACGGATATCGGGCAAAAAGATCCATAACGCAATACCCGCGCTATGGATCTTTCGACTTCCTTTAACACCTCAAAAACGTAGCTAGCCCAAGATACAGGTTAAACTGCATGAATGAAGGGTCAGCTGGAAACCGATCCTCATCTGCGCGATTTTGTTTTTTCATCGGATGACTGACTATAGACATAGTGGATTGACTGTGAAAAAACACGGGGCTGAGCCTGCTATCCTAAGCTAGCTTGTCCGCTTCCTTATTTCCCGGTATCTTCCGTTTTCTTGCTGTCTTCTGTTTGATTGCCGTCTTTTGTTCCTTCGTCTGTTGCAGGAGTTTCCTTGTCCTCACCTTCAGTAGCAGGAGTCTCACTCTTTGGAAGATCCATTTCTTCAATCAGATCGTTCAGCTCATTTTTCATGAACGTGTCGACTTTGGCCGAAGCCAGTTCGTTATGGATGCTTTCCTTCTGGGTATCACTCAGCTTGTCATACGTGACTTCCTTACGGCTTTCAACCTTCATGATATGGTAACCGTAATCTGTCTCAACAGGGTCACTGATTTTGTTCAGCGGAAGCGTCAGTGCCTGTTCTTTGAACTGGGTAACCCAGGTACGGGCTTCCTTGTTCTCATACAGGCCACCTTCATCCTTGGAGCCCGGATCCTCGGAATACTCCTTTGCAACCTTGGCAAAATCCTCACCCTTGTCCAGTTTAGATTTAACCTCTTTAGCAAGTTTTAAAGCATCTTCTTCCTTGCGCTCCTCGCCTTCGGGATCTGTAAAGCCGATCAGAATATGGCGGACACTAATTATGGAGTAGTCCAATTTATTGCTCTCGAACTCCTTCTTGATATCCTCTTCCGTCACCTTGTTCTTCTGATCCTCCATCACTGTCATGACACGAAGCATGTAATTCTTAAAATCCTGCTCCGTCAGCTTTTGATCATCGAGGGCTTTTTTGAACTCCTCATCACCCATCGCGGTTTTGTACTGCTTCACCATATCATCCGCCTGTTTTTCGGCCGCTTTCTTCGCCTCATCACCAGCTTTGGAGTAAAGATATTCGTAAGTAACTCCCTGCTTGGCCAAATACTCTTTGAATTGGTCCATCTGCAGGAATTGGGCGTATTCCGGAGACATGAACTGCATCACTCGCTGTTCCAGCTCGAATTCCTTCTCGGTAATTTCCCCACCCTTGTATTTAACTACGATTTTGCTGTCGTCCTTCTGTGGTTCTTTATTATTAGTGTCGTTCCCGCATGCAGCGAGAACCGACATGGATATTACCGCAGTAAGCGATACGATAAATGTTTTCCATGCCTTTTTATTTCTTGACGGCATTTTGTAAATCTCCCTTCCTGTTGAATGGCTCCTTGGCAGCCTCAAGAAACTGCTCCAGCAGTTCCAGCAACTGTTGATCCGAAAGGCCTTTGCCCTTAAGACGAATCAGCATGTTTTGGCCCTGTTCAAATTGTACACGTCTTTCGAACAGATTTCCAACTTGCGCAAGCTGAGTTGTATTAATTACCTTATCCTGTCCTTCATAGAACTGCAAAAGCACATCGTCTCCGCGCTGAGAGATAGAATCTATTCCGTACATCCGCCCGAACACTTTCAGACGCGAAACCGCAAGCAGATTTTGAACCGCCTGTGGCAGCTCGCCGAATCGATCAAGCAGCTCATCTTCAAGCTCAGCCGCTTCATCGAATGAGGCCACGACTGCCACTTTCTTGTATATCTCAATCTTCTGAATGCTGTCATAGATATAATCCGATGGCAAATAAGCATCAATTCCAAGATCAATGGAGGTATTCCAGTCTTGGGAGGGAACTACCTGCTCACCCAACATGCTTACTTTACGTTTCTGAATTTCTTCGGCCAACATCTGCGAATACAGATCAAAGCCGACGGAGGCGATAAATCCGTGCTGTTCGGCACCGAGTAGATTTCCCGCTCCACGAATGGATAAGTCGCGCATCGCGATTTTGAAGCCGGAGCCGAGCTCCGTGAATTCCTTGATAGACTGGAGCCGCTTTTCAGCTACTTCAGTCAGCACCTTGTCGCGTTGGTATGTGAAGTAAGCATAAGCAATCCGATTGGAACGACCAACCCGGCCGCGCAGCTGATACAACTGGGATAGTCCCATTTTGTCCGCATCATGAACAATCAGGGTGTTCACATTCGGAATGTCTACACCCGTCTCAATAATGCTCGTGCTTACAAGTACGTCATATTCACCGTCCAAGAAGTCCAGAATGGTCTTCTCCAGTTCAGTTTCAGACATTTGGCCGTGGCCTACCCCCACCCTAGCCTCTGGAACAAGCATGGAGATTTGGGCGGCCATTTCCTGTATACCCTGTACCCGGTTGTAAAGATAATATACTTGTCCTCCGCGCGCCAGCTCCCGCTCAATTGCCTCTCTCACAAGAGTCTGACTGTGCTCAACAACATACGTCTGCACCGGGAAACGGTTTTCCGGCGGAGTCTCAATGACAGACAAATCGCGCACACCGAGCATCGACATATGGAGCGTACGCGGAATCGGGGTCGCCGTCAGCGTCAGCACGTCTACATTCGTCTTAAGACGCTTTAGCTTCTCCTTGTGGGTTACGCCAAACCGCTGCTCCTCATCGACAATCAGCAGACCCAGATCTTTAAATACGAGATCCTGTGACAAAAGGCGATGTGTACCGATCAATATATCGACCGTTCCCTGCTTCACCTTCTTGATGGTCTCATTCTGTTCCTTACGGCTGCGGAACCGGCTCAACACCTGAATGTTGATCGGATAATTGGCAAACCGCTCCCGGAACGTCTCATAGTGCTGCTGAGCCAAAATCGTCGTCGGTACAAGTACAGCCACCTGCTTGCCTTCAATAGCCGCTTTAAAAGCAGCACGGACCGCAACTTCGGTTTTACCGTAACCGACATCGCCACAGAGAAGTCTGTCCATCGGACGGTTCTGTTCCATATCCTTCTTGATCTCCCCAATGGCCCTGAGCTGATCATGGGTTTCATCATAAGGAAACAAATCCTCGAACTCCTGCTGCTCCGTTGTATCCTTCTCAAAGCCGTATCCAGGTGCGGATTGACGGTCAGCATACAGCTTAATCAGATCATCCGCAATGTCCTGAACGGACGAGCGGACCTTGTTCTTAACACGGGTCCATTCATTGCCGCCGAGCTTATAAATCTTCGGCTCCTTATCCTCAGAGCCCACATATTTCTGAATGAGGTCAATCTGCTCGATCGGTACGGACAGCTTGTCGCTTCCGGCATAGAGGATATGCATATAATCCTTGTGAATGCCGTTAATTTCAAGCGTTCCGATCCCCATATACTTACCGATACCGTGATTTTGATGCACGACGTAGTCGCCGACTTTAAGCTCCGTGTAACTTTTGATCCGTTCGGCGTTATCCATGTTTTTGTTCGTTTTGCGTACTTTCCGCTGCTTCTGAGAGAACATTTCTGCTTCGGTAATAATCGCAGCATGAACCGAAGGCATCTCAAAGCCGTTCTGTAGGCTTCCCTCAAGCATTACAGGCTCGTCAATACCATAATCGTTAAGAACACGTTTCATCCGATCCATACGATCCGGTCCGCCAGCCATCATCATGACTTTCACACCGGTTTTGTGCCAGCGTTCCATCTCGGCCTTAAGCACGTTCATCTGCCCGTGGAAGTCCTGCATGCCCCGGGTAATAAAGTTGACGATGTTCTGGGGCTGGATTCTTGGAACTTGACGCAAAAATATCGAAATGAGCAATGTCTGGAACCGATGCTGATACATCACCTCGTCACTGTCGAGTGACAGCGGCAGATCTGGCAAGGACTTGCCGTTTTGCATCAAATGCAAATTCCATTCGGCCTCATCTCGTTCCAACTGCCTGGCCGTTTCAAGAAGACGTGCTGGTTCATCCATAATAAGCAGTGTGTCTTCAGGCATGTAATCATATAAATGCGTTTTTTCCGGATAAAGCAGTGAAATGTATTTATAAATTTCTGGGAAATAGACACGCTCCCGTAGCATTTCCATCTCACGGTTAATTTCCTCACGCAATCTAAGCTTTGCCTGCCTGTCAGTCATTCTTTCCAGCTGGGTCTCTAGCATTTTTGAGATGATATCTGCCGCACGGCTCAAACGCTCCGTATCTGCAATTATTTCTTTGCAAGGCGTAATAATCACTTCTTTGACCTTATCAATCGAGCGCTGGTCGGAAGGATCAAAAGTACGGATGGAATCAATGTCCTCGTCAAACAGCTCTACTCTATAAGCAAATGCCGAAGTCATTGGATAAAAATCGATAATCCCACCACGCACGCTCATTTCGCCGCGACTTTCCACTCGCTCCACACGCTCGTACCCAAGCTCGATCATCCGGCTTAAAAAAGATTCTAGCTCAAGCGTTCCGCCATCGTTTAATATAATCCGGGCATCGGCCATTACTTCCGTGGCCGGAAGCAGACGGCGCACACCGGACAACGGCGCAACAACAACACCCCGGAAGCCACGAGCACAGCGGTGCAATACATCAATCCGCTGAGCGAGGGTCTCTGGGCTTGAAACTGCTGATTCCGCTGCCACCAATTCATTGGCCGGATACAGCAGCACCTGGTCTGCAGACAGTGCCTCCTGAAGGTCATCCGCAATCTTTTGCGCTGAGAACATATTGTGCGTAATCACCAGTAGCGGACGCTGCTGGTTCTGATACAATGCAGCCATCAAGATTTGCCGAGACGAACCAGATAGACCTGAGATCAGCTGTTCTCTCATGCCGGCCGATGTACCGGCCGCAATGGACTTAAAGTCCGAATCTTCCGAAAAGACGTCTATAAGTGCTTGTAACAAAAGGGGCACCTCTCTTATGCAAACGAATAAATTTATGGAAAATGTGTAATCGAAAAGAAGCCTCAGCAAACTGCCAAGGCTAAATCGCGGCCTCTGTTAACCGCGTTACGTCCGTCTTACGTTACATCATGTGACTGATTTTCAAGGTGATCATCCTACTGAAGAGGATTGGCCAACAGACTGAGCTCCGGATGAGTTTCCAGTGCTTCCCTGCAATGTTCGCAGGTCACTCGTACGGTAATATCTCCGTTAAAATCATACGCTATTATATCCTTGCGTTCCTCGGGGGTCAAGGAATCGAATCCAAGCTGAGACTCTGAAATCTCGCTCGATTCAATCTGGCCCTGAAATGTCCGACAGTGTCTGCAGATATAATTTATCGCCATCATATGCCTCCTGAAGGTCTTTTATACCTTCAGTATGCCCGGCTTAAGGTCCTTTCAGACGGTCTGTCCTGCGGACGTTTTCTTGCCATTTAGCTGGTTAGATCAATGAGGTGGCGGAAACGGCAGCTTAACCGTTAAATTTTTGCATCGTCTGTTCAAAAGTATGGTCAAGACTATATTCGAGAGAATCACAGGTTACTTCTATCATACTTTTTAACAGGTCACGTTCATTTTTAAGGAAATTCCCCAGCACGTAATCGACTACAGCAAATCCCGGTTCAGGGCGTGATATCCCCATTCTTACCCGATTAAACGTTTGGGTTCCTGTATGCTGAATAATCGATTTGATGCCGTTATGTCCGCCTGCGCTGCCTTGGTATCTCAGACGAATTTTTCCAACAGCAGTATCCAGGTCGTCATATACAACAATCATATCTTCCAAATCGACTTTATAGTAATCCATAAACGCACGTACAGCTTCCCCTGACAGATTCATAAATGTCATTGGTTTAATCAAAACGGTCTTCTTGCCTCCGATGAAGCCTTCTGCGATCACCGATTTGGATTTGCTATGATTAAATTTCATCCCATGACGCTCCGCTAAAGCATCAAGTGCCATAAACCCGACATTGTGGCGCGTCTTCTCATAAGCTGGACCAGGGTTGCCCAATCCGACAATCCATTTCATTTCATTGTAATTCCTTTCCGTAATTTTACTTTCTTCTTTGCAGCTTTCTGAGTACAATATGAACAACACAATCATTCGGGGCAACGCAGCTTGCGCTAATCAGACCCCTTAATCTATACCCTCACATAAGAAGGTGGACCAGCATTGAAAAATTATGAACAGAGATTGACGCATCAAAGCCACTTTCAATACCACATGAAGCACGCAATCCCGGTGCAGGTGTACGAGCAGGGATGTCATATGGAAGTTGGCCTTATCACGGCTGTTGACGCTCATTTTGTAGAAGTCGAAGGAACTTTGTATAACCAAAGCTCTTTTACCTTCATCTCACGTCCTGGGTACTGATTGCCCGCAAGTATAATTGTAAACGGTTTCTCTATCTATTATCTACCATCTCTATCAAAATGCCGCTATAGCGGACAAGGGTTACATTTCCTGAAGAAGGAAACGTAACCCTGTACGTTATAGCAAATATTATTCAATCTCGAACAGCTTGCTGATGGACAATTCTTCATGGACACGAATAATCGCTTCACCCATGAGTGGAGCAACTGACAATACCGTCAGCTTGCTGCTCGGATTATCATGTGTAATCGGAATTGTGTCCGTCACAATAACTTCCTTAAGCGGGGAATTTTCCAATCTCTCCATCGCTGGACCGGAAAGTACCGGGTGCGTACAGCATGCGTATACTTCTTTTACGCCGCCTTCCATCAATGCGTTAGCGCCGAGACAAATCGTTCCAGCCGTGTCGATGATATCATCGATCAGGATCGCCGTTTTGCCCTCGATATTTCCGATAATATTCATGACTTCACTAACGTTCGGTTCTGGACGTCGTTTATCAATGATCGCAAGCGGAGCATTCAGAAAGTCAGCTAGCTTTCTGGCACGAACTACACCACCATGGTCTGGTGATACGACCACCGGGTTCTCAATTTGCTTCGAACGGAAATATTGAGCAATGATCGGAACACCGAGAAGATGGTCTACCGGAATATCGAAGAAGCCTTGAATCTGCATCGCGTGCAAATCCATGGTGATGACACGATGGGCGCCGGCCTTTTCAATAAGATTGGCAACCAGCTTCGCGGTAATTGGATCCCGGGAACGCGCTTTACGGTCCTGACGAGCGTATCCATAGTAAGGAATGACCACATTGATACTCTTCGCGGATGCACGCTTCAGTGCGTCAACCATAACCAGAAGCTCCATCAGGTTATCATTGACCGGTCCACAGGTAGACTGCACGATATATACATGACAGCCGCGGACGCTTTCGGAGAGCTTTACTTGGATCTCACCATCGCTAAAGCTTGTTGTATGGGACTCCCCCATCGGAATTCCGATATAATCGGCAATTTGATGGGCTAGCTTTGGGTTGGAATTACAAGTGAAAATTTTCAATTTAGAATCAAGATAAGTCATAGAATAGAAACCCTCCGTGCTGGTTCATTGAAATTAGGCTGCCCGATCACCGCTTCTTCGCTTAAGGGAGGACAGCAATTAAGATTGTGACTGACTGTTCTTCTTTGCTTTTGCTTGTGCCCGGATTTTTTCGGCGTAACCGGGCTTATTTTCCTGACGTTGTCTTGCTATTGCCAAATTATTCTCCGGTACGGATTGAGTGATGGTGGAGCCAGCTACGATAAACGCGCCTTTACCAACCTTAACCGGCGCAATCAAATTAACGTTGCTGCCAACAAAAGCATCATCCTCAATTTCGGTAACGGATTTATTATAACCATCATAGTTCACCGTTATCGCACCACAACCGACATTAACGTTCTTGCCGACTTTTGCATCTCCAATATAACTCAAGTGGGACACTTTTGATCCGTTATCAATCGTTGAGTTTTTCACTTCAACGAAGTCGCCGACCTTCACGTGCTCACCCAGTTTGGAACCAGGACGCAAATAAGCGAACGGCCCTACGGTTGAGCTCTCGCCAACTTCGGCTTGGCAGAGGACTGAGTACTTTACAGACACTCCATCCGCAATAACCGAATCTTCGATTTCACTGTTAGGTCCGATCTCACACTCCCCGCCGATAACGGTATTCCCTTTTAATATTGTACCCGGATATAGAACCGTGTCTGCGCCTATCGTCACATCGGCTCCAATATATGTGGAAGCAGGATCAATTATCGTTACCCCGTTCAGCATATGACGACGTGTTATACGTTCCCTCATATAGCCCTCAGCTTGCGACAAGGCCATGCGGTCGTTAACTCCGATGGATTCGGCTTGATCGTCAGTTTGATAAGCCAGTACCGTTTCGCCGGCTTGTTTCATGATACCGATGACATCGGTTAAATAATATTCTTGCTGCGCGTTTTGGTTCGTTACTTTTTCTAGCGAGTCAAACAGCTTAGCATTGTCAAAACAATACGTGCCTGTATTAATCTCACACACAGCGTCTTGCTCAGGACTACAGTCCTTCTGCTCCACTATACGCAGCACGTTGCCTTCTTCGCCCCGGATAACCCGTCCGTAGCCTTTAGGGTTGTCCATATGAGCCGTCAGCACGGTTGCGGCAGCTTTGCTGTTCTCGTGCAGCTCCAGCAAGCCTTCCAGTGTCTCGGGTGTGACTAGCGGTGTGTCTCCGCAAATGACAATCGTCGAACCTTGTTCACTGCCCAGAAGATCTTTTGCCTGTTTCACGGCATGGCCGGTTCCAAGCTGTTCTTCTTGCAGCACATATTCCGCCGCATCTCCCAGATAAGAACGAACTGTTTCCGCTCCATGGCCAACAACCACAACACTGCGTTCGCAGCGTACCTGATCAACCGTTCGCAATACGTGACCCACCATCGGTTTCCCGCAGACGGGGTGAAGAACTTTATATAGTTTCGATTTCATTCGTTTGCCCTGCCCAGCGGCGAGCACAATAGCCAATCTTTTCAAGGGCCCTGCCTCCTCCTCTTGAACTCACTACTGAATATATCTCATTCTAGAAAAAAAGAAAAGAGAGCCATGAGTATGGCTCTCTTTTCCTTGAACCCCAATTGTGAATCTTAAGCGCCTTCTTCAATGACTTCTTCTTCAGTAGCAGCACGTTCGTACTCAGCCAATACAGCGGACTGAATCTTCTCGCGGGTACCGGAAGAAATCGGATGGGCAATGTCGCGGAACTCTCCGTCTGGAGTGCGCTTGCTCGGCATTGCAACAAACATTCCATTGTTTCCGTCGATGACGCGAATGTCGTGAACGACAAATTCATTATCGATGGTAATGGATGCGATTGCTTTCATTCTCCCCTCAGAGTTAACACGGCGGAGTCTGACATCCGTAATTTGCATATGTGTTCACCACCTTTTTCCATCAGAGACTTGGTGTATAATTCCACATAGCAAACCGAATTCCTTCTTTTTTATTGTATAAAATGTCCTAAATTCAGGAATTTTTTTTAGAATGTGATATTTTCGACAGACTTCGTGCCCATTCGCTTGAAAACGCTATTATATCGACAAATACCGTCAGTCCTATTTTTCGAAATAATTTCCGGGATTTACGGTAATCATCTTACTCTTGGAATCCACATCCGAGAGACGGGCCAGAGAAATGTAATCCTGCAGTAGTCGTTCCTCCGACTCAACCACACCTGATTCCAAAAGCACTCCGACTCCTGCCACTTCCGCATTGAATTCAGCAAGCAGATCCACCATTCCTTGGATTGTACCGCCAGCTTTCATAAAATCATCCACTATAAGAACGCGTGAACGTTCTTTGAGCGCTCTACGAGAGAGGGACATCGTATGGATGCTCTTATGAGATCCGGAGACGTAGTTGATGCTCACAGCCGAACCTTCGGTCACCTGATGGTCACGACGTACAAGAACAACCGGCAGATTCAGTTGAGCAGCTGTCGCATAGGCAAGTGGGATTCCTTTCGTCTCGACCGTCATAACGACATCAATGTCACGATCCGCAAAGACGGTTGCGAATATTTTGCCAGCTTCGTTCATCAGGGAGGGCTCTCCCAGAAGATCAGACATATATAGATAGCCGCCAGGTAGTATCCGGTCGGACTGCTGCAGCTTACGGCACAATTCTTGTGCAAAAGAGAGTGCGTGGTCCTTCCGCAGCTTTGGAATGTACTTCACACCCCCAGCTGCTCCGGCAAGCGTCTGCAGCTCGCCCATTCCTTCGTCTTCAAACACTTCCTTGATAATCCCCAAGTCCTCACTGATGGAGGATTTGGCTGCTCCGTAACGTTCAGCGAACGTAGTCAGTGGAATCAAAGTATGGGGTTCAGACAATAAATATTGAGTCATGTCGACTAATCGTTCGCTTCGTTTTAATTTTTTCACATGAGTTCCTCGCTAAATCCGAATATTATATTGTAAATATATCACTTTTGTACGTCTTTCCACAAGGTCAGAAGTTCCTAACCCGGTAATCAGCTCTTGATATTGTTACGTAAGAAGTCTAACCGCATAAACTTCTTTGCAAAAGCCCCTCAAACCATTATAAATTCGAGCGACCTTGGACTCTTTAGACACAAGGCCAAACACAGTTGGCCCGCTTCCAGACATGAGCACTCCATCAGCGCCAAGCTTTAACATAGCTTCTTTTAGCTGCTGCACTTCCGGATGCATCTTCAGTGTCACCTCTTCCAGCACGTTACCGAGTGACCGGCACATTTCCTGAAAGTTGCCCGATTCCAGAGCTGACACCATATCCTTAGCGGACGGGTGTTGTTGTATATTGTCACTACGCAGACGACCGTACACTTCCGCTGTAGACACATTAATCGGCGGTTTCGCCACGACAACCCAGCATTGGGGAGGGTTTGGAACAGGGGTCAGAACTTCCCCTCTACCTGTCGCCAGTGCAGATCCGCCCGTAACACAGAAGGGCACGTCAGAGCCCAGCTCTGCTCCCAGAGATAACAGCTCTTCCTGCGGTATGTTCAGATCCCAAAGACGGTTCAGGCCACGTAGCGTGGCCGCAGCATCACTGCTTCCGCCTGCCAGACCGGCAGCAACAGGTATTTTTTTGTCCAGATGAATATGTACGCCTTTACGGACGTCATAACGCTCCTTGATGAGTTTAGCTGCCTGAAAGGCCAAGTTCTTCTCATCAAGCGGTATATAGCCCGCCTGGCTAGTGATGATGATCGTATCTCGAAGCTGCTCAGACATCTCCAGCCGGTCTGCCAGATCGATCATCGTCATGACCATCTCCACTTCGTGGAAACCGTCGGGTCTTTTATGAAGTACGTCCAGCATCAAATTGATCTTAGCAGGCGCTTTTTCGTATATTTTCAAGAACGTTCACCTATCCTTAGCTTTTCCCATAAGCACAACTTAACACATTACAGGAAAAACTTCTAATTGACTTTATATTAACAAACCGATGCGTTGAAGTCATTTTCCATGCGTAAATAAATGCGAATAAATGGACGTAAGATAAAAGGGCCTCCGCATTGGGAAGCCCCCTGTAAACTCTCCAGATTATTAACGGTCAGACTGGCGGGCAGCTCGTTCCGCAAGTTCAATTGCCTTTTTAACCATATTCCCGGCATCACTGGCTTTAATACCGCCCCAGCCTTCTTTTTGCACCGTATCGTAGAATCCCAGCTCTTTAGCAAGCTCGTTCTTCAGTTCTTCCGACATAATACTCCGTCTTCTCCGGCTCATTCGTATTCGACCTCCTTGTGAATGTGGTGATGATGGCTTTGACCCTCCTTATTATGCGCTTTGGAGCAGGCCTCATTCCCATCATTCACATGGCAACAAAAAACAGCCCCCGTTAATACGGAAGCTGTTCTGCATTACATAAAGTTATGACTTGATATAGGTTATACGCAGTTGGCAGTCATCGTCCAAAACCATGATTTCCACCGTTTCGGTTAACACATCCGCATAACTATAAGACACTCGTTTAAAGGTTTGCTGGTCTTGATCCAGCTTTACAATGAAAACAGAAGGGTACGTTTCTTCCAAAACACCAGTACGCTCTACGGTCTTACGGCGACCACCGTTTGCCCGCAACGTAATTTTTTGCCCAAGATGAGCATCCAAACTGCGTTTGATTTCCAACAGCGCATTTTTAGCCATTGTCGACGACCACCTCTTTCCTTGTCCATTATAACTAATTGCCAATCATTTGTCAAACCAAAAACATTAATTATATCAGCATTAAAATTATCTTGTCAACGAATTTTTTTTGGACCTTTATATATCGAGCGTAGAACCGTTATTATGCGTAAAACCGACACGAAATATGCACATTTTATTCATTTGCGTGTTATGTTGCCAGCGTCTTTTTCCGATTCTGTATTGACCTTCACATCATGTTATCCTTTAAGATAAACTTACGGCCGTAATGAAGGAGTTGGTACCAACATGCATATTAGTGAGTTGTCTATGGCAACCGGTGTGAGCCTTCGCTCATTGCGCTACTATGAACAGAAGCATCTGCTGTCACCATCCCGAACAGATAATGGATACCGCAATTATAGTGAAATGGACGTGGAACGGGTTCGCAAAATCCAGCTCTATCTTAAGCTAGGTGTGAGCACGGATGAACTAGCACAACTATTCCAACAATGTGAGGGCTTTCCTGAACACAGTAGTGACAAGCAAGCGGGGTGTGCCATCGCATTTTATGAGCAGCGTCTAGCTGATGTTAGGCAACAACTTGCCCTTTTGAGGGAAGCAGAAGTCGAGCTAGAAAAGATGGTAGAGCACTGGAAGCAGCGGCAACGGAACACATACATCATCCAACCTTAGAAAAGAGGCTGACAAATGATTCATCTTGATCATGTAACAGTTGCTGTACAGAATTTGCATACTACGGTAAACAATATTCAAGAAGCAACGGGAATTGTATTTTCGGATCCCGTCGTCCCTTTCCCTGGAACGATTGGACAGATTGCTTACTTGGGAACTGGATTTATTGAACTCATTTCACTGAAAGATGCCTATGCAGCCCGGACAACTCCTCTGGGCACTGCATTTGCCTCGTATGCGGAACAACGGGAAGGGATTTTCGGAGTAGCTTGGGAAGTAACGGGCGGGTTACAGGCCTTTGTAAACGAAGCAAACAATCAGGGCGTTACCTATTTGGGACCAACGGTACAACAAGCACCACTTGAGGATGGTTCATTTATAAAATTCAAGACAGCTTTTCTAGGATTCCACATGCCTTGGCTGATCGAATACGAGCATTCGCGCACTTGGCCTACCCCATACCATTTGGCTGGAGTAGAGCTCAATACAACGGATATAGAACGAGATATATCAGCCTATAAGGCTGCCTATCAATTGAGTGCTCCAATTGCATCAGAAAGTGGTCACAGCAATCAGAAATTGTTGCTTGATCGCGGATGGTTGTCACTGCAGCATACAGATCGGCCTGAAGATACAGGATTTCACACAATCGTCATTGAAAAGGAAGAAGCAACGTATCGAATTCATTGCTCTGAACATGGAATAGACGTTACATATTTAGGTTAGGACGTATTTGGTATGTAGTGTACAACTACAATAGCCGCAAGAACAGAAGATCTGTTCCTGCGGCTATTTTTAAGGAGAACCTGTTCAATTTACCCGGCAAGGCTACCTTGGAAGGCTCTAGCTGACCGATGGAGTCACTTTAAGCGTAGATAAGTCATTGAGACGAGGAAGTCCAATCCGATAGCTTCCTCGGGTCTCAATGCCCCCTACCCCCTGGCTGCCACTGATGGTGTTGTGAAACACGTCGTTCATGTTCACCGTCTCACGCATGGACGTATATGCCGTTTTAGCAGCCACATAGACCGGATCTAAGGCATGAATAAGTATCCGTCCCGGAGAGCTCGCAAAATTCGCTCCTGCCTGCAAGAGTGCTTCAAAATGCGATTGGCACGCACCGGCCACAACAACAAGGGTGTCCAGATTACGTTCATACTGCCTTGCGATCTGAATCGCCTTCACAAAATTTTGCGAATTTTTATAATTGTCCAAGCTATACAAATCATGAGATCGACGTCTTTTCAGCACACCATCATGCCCGGTAATAACAACAATATCTGGCCGGACACGCGGCAGCATTCGATATAAGGCCTCAGCCATAGATGATTCGTTAACATGATAACCTTCGGCTGGAACACGAAGCTGATTGTACAAGGTTAAGCTCTTTTCTAAATAATGGGGATCTCCATCTAAATGCAGCACCTTGCCGGGCACGTCGAAATATCCCTTTTCACTGGTTCCCCATTCGGTTCGCAGATCGGCCAAATGCCGCTCACTCTGCTCCTGCCGATCCTTTTGCAGGCGGGATAGCGACTCGTTTGCTTTGATCTGCGCCTGCTTCGTCCGTTCGCTTATCGTGGGATGCGGTACACGTATCAGATCCCCAAGGGGCGAGTCCGCCAGCAGCCGAAAGTCCGTTCCCTTAATAATGGCTGTGTTCTGCCGCACACCATCCACCCGGAACGTTACATCGCCGCCGTACGATTTACGAACGACCAAGTCTCCATAATTCATCACAACATCCCCCCTGCCTCTATCCTATGGGCGAATGCGGGGATTGGTTCATGATTGAGAAGGAATTAATAAAGCAGCCTTTTAGGGCTGCTTTTTAGATCTCTGTTTAGGTGATTCTCTTTGAAGCTGCACGATTCCATTGCCTCGTCCGTAGAACGCATTCGTATCTATCGTACTCCAGCCCTCAGAAGCACGCTGCTCAGCCGGGCGTATTCTTCGATGCTAAGGGTCTCACCGCGTCGTGAAGGCTCAATTTCAGCCTCCTGGAGCAGCTGCTCTAGCCGCTCACGTCCCTCTCCCGGGAAAAAGCGACTCTTCAAATTGTTCGCTATCGTCTTACGACGTTGAGCGAATGAAGCATGCACAACCTCGAAGAAGTGTTTCTCGTCATCGACCTCAACGGGAGGCTTGTCCCGCACCTTCAGACGAATGACGGCTGACTCTACATTCGGTTGGGGGATAAAGACGGTATGGGGAACCGTACACACCAGCTTCGGCTCACTATAATATTGGACTGCGATACTCAAGCTGCCGTAATCCTTGCTGCCTGGGGAGGCTGCCATGCGTACCGCAACCTCTTTTTGAATCATGACCACAATGTTCTCGAGCGGCAGCTTCTCTTCCAGCAGCTTCATCAATATCGGTGTCGTTACATAGTAAGGCAGATTGGCTACAACGCTGACCTTGGACACTCCGCTGAAATGATCGCGAAACAGCTCGTGCAAGTCCACCTTAAGCACGTCCCCGTGATGCACTCTTACATTGGGATACGGCTCAAGTACCTCTTGTAATATTGGAATAAGTCGCTGATCGATCTCCACCGCTGTAACTTTGTTTGCGGTCTGTGCCAGCTTCTCTGTTAAAGCTCCGATGCCGGGGCCGATCTCCAGTGCGCCTTTTTCCTTATCCAGGTCGGCTGCCTCTACAATCTTGTACAGTATATTTTGATCGATGAGAAAGTTTTGTCCAAGACTCTTCTTAAACGAGAAGCCATGACGATGTATAATCTCCTTCGTTCTCCTCGGGGTTGAAATATCCTCAATCCGTGTCATAGCTCTGTACCTCCCTCTTCCAGCTGAGCGAGCGCTGCTGCGAATTCTTCATGTGATATTTGAAACATGGCCAGCCGTTTATGAAACTGTTTGCCGTTACAGTATCCAATGCCGAGCAGGTTGCCCATCGTCATCCGTCTCGCTGCAGCCTGCGGGTGCACAATCAGCCCCGCTTCAATCAGATCATCCAGCCCAATGAGGCTTTCCGATCCTTCAAATGACGTATGCAATCGTTCCAGCGCATGGCGAATCGCCTCCGGCGATGCATTCTCCACCCCGATATCTCCTTTTCGCGTTGCATCGGCTTCCGGAATGAAGGCATGCTTACAGCCAGGGACCTTAGCGTCGATAATCTTGCGGATCCGCTCTCCGGCATGGTCCGGATCGGTTAAAATAATGATTCCGCGCCGTTCTTGCGCTAATGCAATTCGTTTCAGTATTCGGCTGTTAATGGCCGATCCTCCGGTTTCAATCGTGTCTGCTTCAACAGCCCGCTTCACTGCTACTGTATCGTCCCGGCCCTCCACGACAATGACTTCTTTGATCATTCCCTGTTTCTTCCTTCCCAAAACAAAAGAAGAGGATAATTATCCTCTTCTTAGCATCACATTAATATTAATTAAATAGTATAGCATTAGCATGGCAATGTAAAACGGAATTCATGCGTTAATTGAGCTCTGGTTTCACAGGGCCAATCACATAAACGGTATGCCCGCTTTTACGCCCAAATTTGTATGCCGATTTTAAAGAATTAAAATAGACATCAATTTTGTTGCCTTTAATGGCACCGCCGGTATCTTCTGCACGGCGGAAGCCCACGCCTTCAATATATACCCACCAACCGATTGGTATCACACTCGGGTCCACCGCAATCGTACGTCCTTCCGTTACGCGTGTACCGGAAGCTGTATTGGTCCCGATGCCTTCCTGTTCGGCGGAATAAGCTGTCATAGAAACATTGTTTAGTACTTTTTTATATTCGAAGTCAACTCCGGCTCTGGAAACCACATTGTTAACTTTAACCTTTTCGGATACCGCCTTAACTGCTGGCTTCTCTGGACTCGATTCCTTGGCTGCTGCCGTTCTCACGGTAGCATTCCCAGTCGTGGTTTTGTCAGCAGATGCAGTTTCAATAACAGGTGCTTCAGGCACTACTACTTTTTTCGTGCCGACTGCAATAATCTTATCCTTCGTCTTACGCTGTACCTCTTTGCCTATTACATTTTTTGAAACAAGCTTACCATCCTCATAGACTTTCTCAACATGATTAACCACAATGCCCGGCTTACCACTTTGAATCACCCGGTTATCGCCCTTCACAAGCGAAGGATCTGCCGTTTTGATGACACGGAAAGAGCGGTTTTCAGTTTGCTTAACCGTTTGTTTCGTGACGCGAACGACGCGAATGTCTGCTTTGTCGGTAATTTCCGTGTCCAGGGAAGGATTTATTATATCTTCGCCCTTGATTGAAATGCCTGTTTCCTTAAGTACATTTCCAACCGTATCTTGGGTAGTAAATATTGTGTTTACTTTGCCGTCTGCAGTCACTTTTACAGGTACTGCGAGTTTAATAAATACTCGATCTCCATCCTGAAGTACACCGTTTAACGGCATGGAAACCTCATCCTGCGGCTTCAGGGAGATGGCATGCTCATCCAGCACTTCATGAAGCATAGCCTCTCGGGTTTCCACTGTGGTGACACGGCCGTCAACCACAAGGTGAATTTCTTTGCTCGCCTGATTGTGAACAATCAGCAGTACGAGCACTGTAATTGCGATGGCGCCAATGGCGGCCAGCATTAGGTGACGCAAATTCTCATGCTTCCATCGTAATGCGTAAGACATGCTGGATGATTGTGATTCATGGGTCTCTTCTGGTTGAATAACGCCCACTATGTCATCCTCCTTCATAGTCCCGCCGTCTAGGTAACGCATGATGCATTTGACGTGACTATAGCAAATTGTCTCACAGGGTGCCCTGCTATCTATCTACACCCTGCGTTAATCCCCGTCTTCCCGTTCATACGATCGTCACCTCCTGTTTACCAAAAGTATGACGATACTGTCTCCAATATTCTAAAATAAAAGAAAGCCAAAGAAAGAGTTATAGAGACTCTTTCGTGGCTTCCTGATGTCTGGAATCTGGAAAATGCATGCACGAGTTTGCCTCTCTTACTTACGCTTACGGAGTTAGCTGTCGGGTTCGGACGTAAGAGAGACGCCCTATCTCAAGTCACCCGCTCATGGCGGATGCCCTCAAATTCACCCCAAAGACCCGAAATAGAAATCAAATACAGTGAAGCTCAGCATGATTGCCAGCTATTCCTGTATCGGTTCCCCCGTTCTCCGAACATCGGAGATTAAGCGAGACGGTTCATAAAATAATCGGCTGTTCGTTTCCGATCAGCTTCTTATCACTGAAAAGATGATATCCTGTTTCCATGCAGGTTGTAAAGCAACAATCAACCACATTTTTTCAGATAAAAGGTTAAAATATTGTAATATCGCCGCCTTTTTTGGTTAAAAAACTTTAATTGGTCGTGAATGCTCTGTTTTTCATTACATTTACTCTCGATTTCATTTAATACCAAATCGTTCCAGTCCATTTTTAGTCGTAATTGAACCTAATTCTTCCAGAGACAAGCCCCTAATCTCAGCTGCTGCCTCGGCCACTAATCTCACATGAGAAGACTCATTACGCTTCCCCCGAAACGGATGAGGCGTTAAGTAAGGGGAGTCGGTTTCGATGAGCAGTCGGTCCATCGGGACCTGTGCTAAAACCTCTTTTGGCTGTCTCGCATTTTTGAATGTTATCGGCCCGCCAAAAGAAATATGGAAGCCCATATGTAGGCACTGCTTGGCTGTTTCCCAGCTACCAGAAAAGGAGTGCATTACTCCACCAACCTCTGACGCCTTCTCTTCTTTCAAAATCTTCACGATATCCTCATGTGCATCCCGGTTATGAATAACAATCGGCATGTTCAATTCCCGTGCTAAACCAATCTGCCTACGCAGCACTTTATGCTGAACTTCCTTGGGAGAGGTGTCCCAATGATAATCCAGGCCGATTTCACCGATAGCCACAACTTTCTTATGGCTGCAAAGTGAAGCGATCCATTCCAAATCTCCATCTTTCATCGTTATTGCATCCACAGGATGCCAACCGACGGCCGCATAAATAAAATGATATGTTTCCGCCAATTTCATGGTGGTAGGAATCGTTTCCTGGTTAAAGCCAATATTGATCATTCGGGTTACACCGGCTTCCAGAGCACGGTTGATAACCTCCTCACGATCTTCGTCGAACTCGGGAGCATCCAGATGTGTATGTGTGTCGAATAACATAAATAAACAATCTCCTTTCTTGTCGCAGACCAGCACAATAATAACCGCCGGTTCTAGCTGTTCAATACTTTGCTAATATCCGTTTATCAACCTTGTCCAAACACGGTTTTGAGATCCTCCGGCAAGGTATTCAAAACGTTCCTCACCTTTTCCTCAGGAAAGTATAAACGGTATCGCCCGCGGTGAATCCCGCTAATAGAGCGCACAATATCAGATACTTCGGATATTTCACGAACATGTTCATGTCTGTCCAGCAACAAAATCTGTTTATCGCTCTCAGGCGAGCCGGAATGAAATTCATCATAAGGAAGATCGGTCGGATAATCAATCTCGAAATCATAATCCGGGTGAAGTCCAGCATCACGAAATGCCTGGCGGATTCCGTCGACGGTCTCTCTATCTATGGTGTCGATTTCTACATATTTATAGAGCCTGCGATGCATAAACCGACCACATAAATCACACAGAAGCTCATCCTTCTCGGCCGTCCACTGCAAAAAAGTCGTCTGAATCAACGCTTCATCCAGACGCAAATACTGACTCACCGTGAGATTTCCCTCAAATAAAGCTGGCAGCGGATCCACCATAAAACTGAATTCATAACCTTCGCGGTATAGTTCCTTCGCTCTCCTGAAGATTTGCCTCAGTATAATCTCCGAACTTCGGGTCACCGGATGAAAATAAACCTGCCAGTACATCTGATACCTGGACATCAAATAATCTTCCACCGCATGCATGCCTGATTCCTTCACCACCACACGGTCCCGATACGGGCGTAGCATCCGCAATATCCGGTCAATATCAATCGTGCCATAATTAACACCTGTGTAGTATGCATCGCGCAACAGGTAATCCATCCGGTCTGCATCCAGCGGACTGGTCACAAGATTGATGACGATCGGCTTTTCATATGTTTTGTTGATGACTGAGGCTACCCGCTGCGGAAAATCTAAATCCACCTCTTGGAGGACGCTATTTACACATGTATCTCCAAGCAGAATTTTACAAGTCCAGTTCTCGTGATTCATTTGAAAAGCCTCTTCTATAGAATGAGAAAATGGCCCGTGTCCGAGATCATGCAGCAGTGCCGCACATAAAGTGAGCAGACGCTCTTCTTTTGGCCAATCGGGATAACCGCTACGTTCGAATTGAGAAATGATTCTTCTCGTAATTTCATATACGCCTAATGAATGTGAGAAACGACTATGCTCGGCTCCATGAAAAGTTAGGAAGGAAGTCCCAAGCTGCCTTACCCTGCGAAGCCGCTGAAATTCCGGTGTATTAATTAACCGCCAGATCATGTCATCCTGTACATGAATATAGTTGTGAACCGGATCTTTAAATACTTTTTCCTCAGTAATCGGTAAATGCATGCTTCTCATCTCCTTATCCTGAACATCGAAATTATTGCTTCCCCACTTTTTTTTGACACCTACTGTCGAACGATGTCGAATAACGTAAAATCCCGCTTTCCAAATCGACATGAACAAAAACAAGCTTATTTACCTAAGACTTTTGACATTTCTCTAGTAGAATAAGGCTTTTGTTCACTATATTTTCGTAAATTAGTTTCTTATTTTCAAATTTATAGGTTGACTGTTTTGGGAATCGTTGGTACTATAAATAACATAAAAAAGAGAACAATGTCGAATTATGACTTTTTTAAATTATTGGCGAGAGGGGCATCAATCAGTTATGATGAAATCAACAGGTATTGTAAGAAAAGTAGATGAACTAGGACGGGTCGTTATTCCAATTGAACTCCGTCGTACATTAGGAATCGGTGAGAAGGATGCACTCGAAATCTACGTGGACGGTGAGCGTATTATGCTCAAGAAATACGAGCCTGCTTGCATCTTCTGTGGTAATGCTGAGAACGTAACTTACTTCAAAGGCAAAATTGTTTGCAATGAATGTATCTCAGAAATTCCAACACCTGTGACAAATTAAGAAACATAGTATATAATAGTTTTAATCGAAATTGTTAATTCTAACCTTTTTCATATCTCCTTGACGCCTTCCTCGGCTATGAACCCAGCCGCAGGGAGGTATTTTTTTGCTTTTTTAACTCCCGCGGCCCTATTTCCTTTAAAGATAACACACCAGTCTGACTGATACTTTCTTACGACAATTTCACCTCATCCTCTAGTTGTCCAGTAGTGAGTTATAAATATCACGTTTAGAGACACCACGGTCGGAGGCGGTTTTTTTCATGGCATCCTTACGGCTCATTCCTTCGCTTTCGTAATGCTCTACATGTGCTTCAAGTGTTAGTTCTTGCCACCAAGCGTCTCTCTCCCGCTGCTCTTCCTCAGCGCTGGCACCTTCTACGACGATACAGTACTCACCAAGCGGTGGATGGTCCTCCAGCCAGCTCAGACATTCCGATATTGGACCGCGTACAAATTCTTCATAACGTTTTGTCAGCTCACGCGCAAGAGCCACATTTCGGTCCCCGAGCGCCTCTAACATAATTTCCAGCGTCTTCTTTACCCGGTGCGGCGATTCGTAGAATAGCAATGTGCCCTGAGATGCCTGAAAGGAGGACAACTGAGCTATTATATCTTTCCGCTCACGAGGTAAAAATCCGATAAATGTAAAACGTTCGGTCGGCAGGCCCGAAGCAATTAAACCGGAAAGTGCGGCATTCGCCCCCGGTACAGGAATGACCGAAATACCTTCGGCAACAGCCAGTCTCACCAGGTCGGATCCGGGGTCGGAAATAGCAGGCAGACCGGCATCACTGACGATCGCCACATTTTTTCCTTCTATTATATAGCGTATAATTTCAGGACCGCTTGCCCCCTTATTATGCTCATGATAGCTAAACAGCTGCTTGGGCTGAATTTCAAAGTGCGTGAGCAATTTACGGGTCTGCCGAGTATCCTCCGCGGCGATAATATCACACTCACGAAGTGTGCGCACAGCACGGTAGGTCATATCCTCGAGATTCCCGATCGGCGTTGCCACCAAATACAATGATCCGGTTCTTCCCTCAACACGTATCTCAAAGCTATTTTGACAGGTCAGGTTCATGATTTCCCCTCACTTGATCCATAATATATTTCCATCATTTCGCGGCAGTACTGTCCTTGATCATCATAGACAATGATTGGTGGCTGCAAACGTACCTCCGGCTTGCCATCCTTAATACATTCAATCAGCACCATATTGGCTTCCATATGCAGACGGGGATGGACAAAACGGATAATTTTCGGCTCCAGGCGATACTTCTGCATCAGACTGATAATCTCCGCCAAACGCTGCGGCTTGTGCACCATACACAACTTACCTCCGGGACGTACCAACCGGGCTCCCGACTGAATAACCTCCTCCAGCGTACAGTGAATCTCATGTCTTGCAATCGCCTGATGACGATTCAGCTTAATATCACTGCCATTCATCGGCATATAAGGCGGGTTCACGGTAATGGCATCATATACCCCATGCCCTGTGTCCAAATACAGCTCTCTCAAATCACCTTCCCGGATCTTCACCCGTTCCTGCAGATGATTCAGCGCCACACTTCGTCTCGCCATATCGGCCAGTCTAGGCTGTATTTCGATCCCTTCAATGACGGCATCACTTCGCGTAGTGAGCAGCAATGGGATCACACCATTTCCGGTACACATATCCAAAATTCGGCCCCGACGCGGAATATTCGCAAACCTTGCAAGCAGTACTGCGTCCATGGAAAAGCTGAATACCTCATCACTCTGAATGATACCAAGCTCATGTGTCAGCAGATCATCGATCCGCTCCGAGCTGTGCAGAACTATATCTTGATTCATAATCCCAATCCTTTATCGGTTTAATATATAAACTACAGAAACGGCTGCGTCCTGTTCATCACGACTACAACCGCTCCTGGATTATTTGATTCATATAATCATGTAACAGTTTCTGTTGCGAGATAAGGAGGTTGGTACTTCGATGTCTGTTCATTCTTATCTCTTCAGAAAAAAACCGTAGGCGGTTTTCTCCTACGGTTTCTTATTTGTTCAAAAAAGACAGGCAGAAGAGGCAATCCCCTTCGGTTCGCAAATGCCCGTAATAGACATTACAAATATGGAAGCCTTCGTGATACAGTCGGGCCAGGTTATCATATCCTTCCCCGACGACATCTTCTCCACTTTCCTCATTCTTGACAAGTTGAGGCTGCTTGCGTGGTGATGCCGTTTCCGATTCTGCCGACTGGACTTCTCTCTTAAAAACTTTCCGGAGCTGTTCATTTTCAAGGCTGAGACGATGGTTGTCCTCCAGCAATTCCTTGATGACCAGCTTTAGTTCACCCAGTTCACTGTGCATTTGTCCCATCTGTGATTCCATCTCTTGAATGCGCACAAAAATGTTTTTCTTTTCCAAGACTACACCCCGAAAGTAACCGTGATATTGGTCTACTTAATGACAACGTCATCTAAAGGAAGTTCTTTGACTTTACCGATTTCAAACAGCTGTACATGTACAGTCCGTTTGTCCGCATTCAGGCCAACCACTTTACCGTCTCCGAGCGAAGTGACGACCAATTTTCCGACGGACGGCAGCTCTTCCTTAACGCTTTCATAATTGTCATGCTCAAATTTCAAACAGCACATTAGTCTTCCGCAAAGACCGGATATTTTGGTAGGATTCAACGATAAGCTCTGATCCTTTGCCATTTTGATCGATACCGGTTCAAAATCACCAAGCCATGAAGAGCAGCACAGTACGCGTCCACAAGGTCCTAAGCCGCCAAGCATCTTGGCTTCATCACGTACGCCAATCTGGCGCAATTCGATTCTTGTCCGGAATATTCCGGCAAGATCCTTAACCAGTTCTCGGAAATCTACCCGGCCTTCCGCTGTGAAGTAAAAAATGATTTTGTTGCGGTCAAAAGTAAATTCAACATCAACCAGCTTCATTTTTAATTCATGATCCCGGATTTTATTTAAACAGGTTGTAAATGCATCCTTTGCCGCCAGCTTGTTCTCCTCGACCACAAGGGCGTCAGAGTCGCCGGCAATGCGGATCACTTTCTTCAGCGGAAGAACCACATCCGATTCCTGTACTTCTTTCTTGCCAATAACAACTTGGCCATATTCGATACCGCGAGCCGTTTCCACGATAACGGATTGCTCCTTCTCCACAGGAAGATCCAGCGGATCGAAGTAATATATTTTGCCCGCTTTTTTAAAGCGGACCCCCACTACACTGTACAAAAATTAACCCCCTTGTTAGCCTGTACATATTGGCCATGCTCGGATATTGGGGGTTGTCTCACGCCTGAGTTCCGCCCAAACCCATTAATAACTGCTCGAGACAGAGCTGTCCGTTGACATTATAACGTAACTTCTTCTGACACTCTGCGGCCAAATCCATGCAGGAGACCCACTGTGCCGTGCTGCGGGCTGACGCGTGACCGGAGATAAACTCCGCCTGATCTATGAAAACGAGACGATCTTGCCTTCCGTATTGGACATGTATCATATCCTTGAACCATAAGTGGAACAAACTGAACAGTGTGTCCAGATGTTCGGAGAGTCCGGATTTGAACACTTTCTGACTAGCGGTAATCATTGCTGTGCCAGTACGGTTCATAGACTCCTTCCCTAATTGTAACATTACGTTTCTAATTTCTGCAAACCAATTCTCATTCAAAATTTTCCTGCAACCGTCAAGTCCTGAGGCCAATTGAACCGCACAACGCACAAGGGCTGACGGATAACCTTCATTAACGAGCGCCTGTTCCATCATTTCCGGATTCAATGCCCGAAAAGGCACAGTCTGTGACCGAGACTGGATCGTTGGAAGTAATGCTTGTCCATTCTCCGCAATCAAAATAGCTACAGCCGGAACTTGCGGCTCCTCCAGAAACTTCAGCAGACTGTTCGCAGCCTGAACCGTCATCTTGTCGGCATGATCTATAATATAGACCTTAGGGTTATTCTTTTCGGACCGATATGAAAAAATCCGCTGCAATTCACGGATCTGATCGATTTTAATACTGGCGCCATCAGGAGAAATCATGGTCAAGTCCGGATGGTTGCCATGTTCAACCTTTCGGCATTCCAGACATTGACCACATGCGTCATCCCGACTTTCTGTACAGAACAGTGCCTTGGCAAAAGTCATGGCCGTCTCCAGCTGTCCGGCACCAGCAGGCCCGCTGAACAGGTAAGCATGACTGACCGCTTCTCGACGCATGGCATTTTGAAGCAGCTGTTTGGCAGCCTCCTGGCCTAATATATTGTTAAAAGACATAAGTCCTCTCTCTTTCTGTATCAAGTAGAAACGGCTTTTCGCTTATAAGGGCGGTCTTAATTTGCCTATTTAGGCGAAGGAGTTGTCTCTTAAGAAGTATCCCGTTTCTGCGAGAAATATAAGGTAGTATGCTAAATAAACACATACATACTTATATTTATTAAAAAACAAGATTAATCAGCATTCCGCGAATCTCACCAATTTTACCAAGCAGTTCGATTTTTCCTTGCTCACTTTCCAGCAATTCGTCGGCCATGGACAGAAGCATAGAATCAATCTCATCTATGACATTGTACCGCTTGCCGCGTCCTCTACGGTCCCATCCTCGTGTTTCTTTCATCGATACGCCGCGACGCACCGTCTCTTCAAGGAACCTCTTGACCAGTAAACGATACGCCTTCAGCTCCCTGATCGTCATCGCCCGTGCCAGCCGATCACCCTGCAGTGCGATTTCACGCATTTGTCGGTTTAGTTCGTCCTTGGAAGCCTTCTCTCCCTGCAGGAACATCGCATCGGAGAACGTTTTTTGCTGAATCGGTTTAGCACTGCTATCCGGGACCGACAATTCACTTTTCATGGGCCTGAAGCCCGGATTAATCTTCACCGAAATCTACCGCCTTTGTATAAATCTAAATAAAAACGTCCATCGACGTACTTCAAAGAAGCAGACCGCACTTAGCGGTAGTTCTTCTTGCGAGATAAAGATGCTCTTTACTCCGATGTTTATACTTTCTTATCTCTAAATAAAATATCGGGGACAGCCTGCTCCGCATAGGACACGGGTTTATCGCATCCTGTCTCCCGATAGAAAGCCTATCTATGACACGGGTTGCCTATGATACCCGAAATATGATGAGAAACGACTTCTACTGTTAGCTAGAGGATAGGATAAGCAAGCTGTTTATGCTTACCCTTGTATATTTGGTAGATGTCTTTATTATGATATCAGAACCTGAACTTCTTTTGGTAACAAGCTTCAATACCGCAAGAAAAACATCCGCATTCTTAGCATATCTATAGCTTACTCTACTCAGACAGCCAATTGCTTGTTCTTTCTATGTTAAAAATGTTCAAACCGTTCAACTGGAAGAACAAATACAGTCGCTCCACCCACCTGTACTTCTACCGGAAGCGGCAAATAGGAGTCGGTTGTACCACTCATCGGCGTAACCGGAGTAACGAGTTGTTCGCGTACTTTACAACTTGTGCGGATAACATTCATGACGCTTTCTACCTGACTATCGTCTACCCCGATCATAAACGTGGTGTTTCCGGCCTTCAAAAACCCTCCGGTACTTGCCAGTTTGGTTGCCCGGAAATTTGCCTTAACGAGACCGGCCGAAAGACGGTTGCTGTCCTTATCCTGTACAATCGCAACGATTAATTTCATGTGCAATCCCTCCGTTTTCATAGTTTGGCTTTTAAATGCCCTGTCTTTATTATTTGACAAACATCCTCAAAAATCCTTTAAAACTGCGCCCTCCAGCACCCGGATCATCTCACGCTCCACCTGTGATGGTGATTTGGAAGCATCAATAACTTTGATTCGCTCTGGGTATCGATCTGCTAGGAGTTGGTATCCGTCTCTCACGACTTGATGAAACGCCAGATTTTCCATGTCCAACCGGTTATATTCCCGATCCTCGTTCGCCATAATACGGGAAAGACCTACTTCGGGATCAATATCGAACAGCAAAGTAAGATCAGGCATACGGGACTCAATAGCAAACTGATTAATCGCCCACACTTCTTCAACCCCGATCCCCCGTGCCATCCCTTGGTATACGAGACTGCTATCGACAAATCGATCACATATGACGGTCAATCCTTTAGCTAATGCCGGTTCCACCTTTTCCGCCAGATGCTGTCTGCGGGCAGCCGCATATAACAGGGCTTCCGTTCTTGCATCCATGCTCGTGTGTTTCGGATCCAGAATAACAGAGCGAATCTTCTCCGCAATCTCGATACCGCCAGGTTCACGGGTGATGAGGTAAGGGATGGAACGGTTCTGCATATAAGATGACAATCTGCCGATCATCGTTGTTTTGCCAGAACCATCTCCTCCCTCGATCGTAATGAATAATGGTTTGCGGTTCATATCGTCCCCTGCTTTCTAGAGTTCTTGTGTACGAGAATGGTCTTGAGTGATTGATCTCCCGCACCTTGGCATTTTGCTCCAGCGTTTCTTAAAGCAACAAGTCGTTCAGCCGTATTCTTCGTGATAAGCTCACCTGGATACAAAATAGGAATACCCGGTGGATAAGGAATGATCATCTCAGCTGATATTCTTTCCGCACTATACTCAACGGGTACTGACTCCATTTGCCCTGGGTCTTCAGGCGTCAAGCTGAACGTAATTGGCTCGGAAAATAACAGAGCGGTTTCGGAAATGTTCCACGTGGAAACATTGGACTGCTCGGCAGGCAGTTGATTGAGGACCTCGATTGGCTCGAAAGCCTTCTCTTCCTCTACAATATGCTGGAGTGCCCATAAGAGGTGATTAACGTCCTCCAGAGTAGACCCGAGCGTCAAGAGCAAGACGACGTACCGTTCGTCGCTCATCTCCGGGACACAACCGCGCGCTTCAAGCGCGTGCTGAAGTCCATAGCCGCTCAGGGACCCGGTGCGGTCATATATGACCGCTTTGAACGGGTCCTGGCGCGTGTATGCCGCCGCCTGCGTCTGCAGCGGCAGGGCTTGTCCGCCAGCCACGCTGCTGGCGGCAGGGTTTGCGGGCTGCGGCGGCTGCAGCAGCCCGAAGCGCGGCAGCTCCGCGAGGCCGCGCCTTAGCGCGCCCACGGCGGCGAGCCCCGCCGTGAAGGCGCTAGGGCCCTGCGCGTGCAGCATGCGCCGGGCAAGATCGAGCGAGGCCATCACAGGGTATGATGGGCTCGAGCTCTGGACCATGGCGAGCCGCTGACGAAGCAGGCTTCGGTCCAAGAGACTCCCCTGTACGTGAAGCATGGAACCCATCGTCATGGCTGCCAGCATTTTGTGTGTCGATTGCACCACACCATCAGCCCCATAAAACAGCGCACTTTCCGGCAGATCCGGATGCATACCGTAATGCGCGCCATGCGCCTCATCTACAAGAAGAGGTACCTCGTGTGCGTGACATAAATCAGCCAACTCCCTCAGGTTACTTCCCATCCCGTAGTAATTGGGTGAGGTCACAAAGACGCCCTTAGCTTCCGGATTAGCAGCTAACGCAGATTTCAAAGTCTCTGATGATGGAATAACTGCAAGACCGCTGTATTCGTCCATTTGCGGTTCCAAAAACACTGCTCTTGCACCAGCAAGCATCAGGCCGTTCAAAACCGATTTATGGACATTACGCTGAAGCAGGAGCAGATCACCAGGCTGTATACATACGGTTAGAATCATCGCTAAATTGCCCGCGGTACTTCCTCCAACCAGGAAAAAACTTTCCTCCGCCCCGAAACAATCAGCTGCCAGTTCCTGCGCCTCACGGATCACACCTTCCGGATGGTGAAGGTCATCTGTTCCACTAATCTCCGTCACATCTATTTTCATTACCTCACTGAGCTGCTCAGCTCCACTTATTCCATCATACGCCTTCCCGTTTTTGTGGCCTGGCACATGAAACGATTTCGCAGTATTATTTTTATATGCTAGCAGTGCTTCTACCAGCGGCGTTCTCTCTCTGTCCATATACATTTACTAATTTCCTTCCGGTAAGATCCTCTACCCTATTTTATCGTAAAATAAAACTTACGCCTATGCCCTCTCCCCTTTTGTCCAACCTGCAACAAAAAAAGGCCTCACTAATATCAGGCCTCGAACATTATGTCCTACTAAACTTTATTGGGTACCACGATTTGTTTCAATTGATGAATAAAAAAATGATATTTAGCGTCTTCCGCATTCGTATGCACAATCTCAGACTCACAGTCCTCGCAGACAAATTGTGATACAATGGTGATTCCTTCTTTTTTATTCTGGCTGCATATAATACAGACGTGTTCATTCATCTCTTCCATGAGCCATCCCACCTTGTTTCTTTTACTATTAGTATGACACAGTTTCTATTATTTTAAACCTTTTCATAGTGTCTCCTTCTGCTATATATGTATATGTCTTTATTTCTCCATGGTGTCTGTACTTTAAGCGCTTCACAAAAATAAGATTCAGACCGATAAAAACATAAAAGACTTTTATTTTATCTCAATGTCCATTAAAGGAGGCCAGCAAGCTCGATGTCAGAACAACCTCATGGCCAAGCTACCTTTTATCAATACCGGCTGCTCAAAAAAATACCACTTTCCAAACATCTTTTGGGCCTATACCTTATCCTTCCGTGTGCTGCAGTCGCTGCAGAAATGTTGATACTGTCCTGGGATAGCTTTCTTTATTTCTTATTAGCATTTGCGCTTGTTTTATGGATCCATTTTGTTATCGGCCGTTCTGTATTGTTTCTCTTTGGCTCTACCTATCAAAAAAAATGGCGATTCTCCCTTAAAACGCCGTGGCTCGGTTATATGCCCGACCAGCATATAAGTTCCCGAGTTTTTAACAAAGTACAGACCCATACCGCTTGGATCAGCTTCTGTTTGTTCGGTGTCATGGCTTTCTGGTCACCGTTGTCGTTCATGATATCGCTTCTGTTTTGGCATATTTGGCTGCTGATCCCACGTTACTATGCTCTGCTTCGATTCTCGGACCAGCGCAAGGATGGTATGCTCAAATTTAGCGACCTGGATGTGTCATACTACATACAATAATCATACATGCACAAAAATAAAAGACCTCTTCCGTCTTTGGAATGAGGTCTTCTATTTCTTACTTTCTAATCCTTGAATCGCCTCTTTCTTAAGAGGTGCAGGTACCGTTATGATTAAAAAGTCATCATGCACCGTCAGATGAACGATACTTTTCCCCTTCTCAAACACTAAAGATGAGCCCTTCTGTTCTTCCTTCTTTTCTTTCCAGCCCCATGACTCGATTACCTCCATATAAGGTTCTGGAAGGCTATCGGATTCCTTCAACCCCGGCAGCGAATAGCGAACATAATCCAGATCACGGTTCCCCTTCGTTTGCTCGGTTTTATTCGCTTCCTTCGGTATCGGAAAGGTTTTCACATTAGCCGCCCCGTCAAAAGATTCCCAAGATGGCTGGGATGGTGCCCCGCATGCTGATCCCATAATCAATATAGTGCATGCACATATGATTCCGACAATCCGCAGTCGACTATTATGCAACATGTAATTGACCTCCTTCCCCCACATTAACCAAGCATCAGAAACTGCTTCACTGACTGGTTCAAGGAGAAACTTCCATTCAGGCCTAAATTCCTAATAGCCTGCACAAACCGGAAATATATAGGTAATAGTTCCTTGGTTCATGACTACTTCTATTATACTGATTTTTCTCCTTGTATCGGTAACAAAATCTTCATCAGTTAGCGTCACTTTTTCCACTATTCATAGATAATAATCATGTAAATAAATAAAAACCACCATTAAATAAATAAAAACCACCATCGATTACATCGACAGTGGTTTTTCGCTTGGCGACGTCCTACTCTCCCGGGACCCTTCGGTCCAAGTACCATCGGCGCTGGAAGGCTTAACGGTCGTGTTCGGGATGGGTACGCGTGGAACCCTTCCGCTATCGCCACCAAACATGATTTTTGCGCTGTTTTGCCTCAGTAATTACTCACCAGCAAAATATCAAACCTTTTTCAAGGCTTATAGCTTAAAAATCGTTTCAAGGTTGAACCTTGAAAACTAGATACGAAACGTTTGCGAATTTAAATTTAGGATAAGCCCTCGACCGATTAGTATTGGTCAGCTCCATGCATTGCTGCACTTCCACCTCCAACCTATCTACCTCGTCGTCTTCAAGGGGTCTTACTAATTGGGAAATCTCATCTTGAGGGGGGCTTCACGCTTAGATGCTTTCAGCGCTTATCCCTTCCGTACGTAGCTACCCAGCCATGCTCCTGGCGGAACAACTGGTGCACCAGCGGTACGTCCATCCCGGTCCTCTCGTACTAAGGACAGCTCCTCTCAAATTTCCTACGCCCACGACAGATAGGGACCGAACTGTCTCACGACGTTCTGAACCCAGCTCGCGTACCGCTTTAATGGGCGAACAGCCCAACCCTTGGGACCTACTTCAGCCCCAGGATGCGATGAGCCGACATCGAGGTGCCAAACCTCCCCGTCGATGTGGACTCTTGGGGGAGATAAGCCTGTTATCCCCAGGGTAGCTTTTATCCGTTGAGCGATGGCCCTTCCATGCGGTACCACCGGATCACTAAGCCCGACTTTCGTCCCTGCTCGACTTGTAGGTCTCGCAGTCAAGCTCCCTTATGCCTTTGCACTCTTCGAATGATTTCCAACCATTCTGAGGGAACCTTGGGGCGCCTCCGTTACTCTTTAGGAGGCGACCGCCCCAGTCAAACTGCCCACCAGACACTGTCCCCGCACCGGTTTACGGTACTAGGTTAGAACCTAGATACGATCAGGGTGGTATCCCAACGGCGCCTCCACAGAAGCTTGCGCTCCTGTTTCTTAGGCTCCCACCTATCCTGTACAGATCGTACCCAAATCCAATATCAAGCTGCAGTAAAGCTCCATGGGGTCTTTCCGTCTTGTCGCGGGTAACCTGCATCTTCACAGGTATTAAAATTTCACCGGATCTCTCGTTGAGACAGCGCCCAAATCGTTACGCCATTCGTGCGGGTCAGAATTTACCTGACAAGGAATTTCGCTACCTTAGGACCGTTATAGTTACGGCCGCCGTTTACTGGGGCTTCGGTTCATAGCTTCGGATTGCTCCTAACCACTCCCCTTAACCTTCCAGCACCGGGCAGGCGTCAGCCCGTATACTTCGCCTTACGGCTTCGCACAGACCTGTGTTTTTGTTAAACAGTCGCTTGGGCCTTTTCACTGCGGCCCCCTCGTGCTATTCACACTACCGGGGCACCCCTTCTCCCGAAGTTACGGGGTCATTTTGCCGAGTTCCTTAACGAGAGTTCTTCCGCGCGCCTTAGAATTCTCTTCTCGCCTACCTGTGTCGGTTTGCGGTACGGGCACCTTCACCTGACTAGAGGCTTTTCTTGGCAGTGTGAGATCATGACCTTCGCTACTATAATTTTCGCTCCCCATCACAGCCCAGCCTTAATGATGTGCGGATTTGCCTACACATCAGCCTCACTGCTTGGACGGACATCCATCAGTCCGCGTCACTACCCTCCTGCGTCACCCCATCGTTCATAACGGTTTACGGTGGTACAGGAATTTCAACCTGTTGTCCTTCGATTACGCCTTTCGGCCTCACCTTAGGTCCCGACTTACCCTGAGCGGACGAACCTTCCTCAGGAAACCTTGGGCTTTCGGCGGATCAGATTCTCACTGATCTTTTCGTTACTCATACCGGCATTCTCACTTGTATGCTGTCCAGCGCTCCTTACGGTACACCTTCAACCTACATACAACGCTCCCCTACCCCTGAATCGACTTCACTCCGCCTTCGAAGTGTGTCTATCCCCTGAGTGCATTTGGTCATCCTTGATTTCATTTCAAGTCTGACAAAAATGTTTACTCAGGTATCACTACCTCAAAGAAGCAGTGAAGTCGATTCAAGCCATAGCTTCGGTGGTGTGTTTAGCCCCGTTACATTTTCGGCGCAGAGTCACTCGACCAGTGAGCTATTACGCACTCTTTAAATGGTGGCTGCTTCTAAGCCAACATCCTGGTTGTCTGTGCAACTCCACATCCTTTCCCACTTAACACACACTTGGGGACCTTAGCTGATGGTCTGGGCTGTTTCCCTCTTGACAATGGATCTTAGCACTCACTGTCTGACTCCCGGATATAAGTCTATGGCATTCGGA
>NZ_CM177770.1:6032500-6039704 GCF_058269055.1 Paenibacillus sp. JNUCC 34
AACCCCTGTAGCGCTCCGTCCCATGGATCGTACGTCACTTTCTTTGAATCGGATGGACATACCTTGAGCTGTACCTATGATAATCTCTTGCTGTCCATCAGTCAGCTTCACTTCGATCAAAGAATCGTCCTCACGCAGATTAATGGCGATCAAACCGCCTTTGCGGATGTTGACGTAATCCTCCAGCGGTGTTTTCTTAACGACACCCTGGCAGGTCGCAAAGAACAGGTAATTATCACTCTCAAAGCTCTCTACCGGAATAACCGCATTGACCGTTTCTCCCTGTTCGATCTGAATCAGGTTGATAATCGGAGTACCGCGAGCCGTCCGGCTGAGTTCTGGTATCTCGTAAGCCTTCAACCGGTACGCCTTACCTTTGTCCGTAAAGAACATCAAGTAATGGTGTGAGTTCGTTACGAAGAGATGTTCAACAAAGTCCTCACTCTTCGTATCCATCCCCACAACACCCCGTCCGCCCCGCTTCTGACTGCGGTACGTATTGGCCGGCAGACGCTTGATATAGCCGGTATGGGTAATCGTGATGATGACTTCCTCACGAGGAATAAGATCCTCGTCCAGAATACTATCTTCACCCACAGTAATCTCCGTCCGGCGTTCATCGTTAAAACGCTCTTTGATCTCTTGGAGCTCTTCGCTAATAATTTGCAGAATCAGTTGCTCATTAGCAAGAATTTCACGTAGCTCCGCAATTTTCTTCATAAGCTCCTGGTATTCGTTCTCGATCTTCTCGCGTTCCAGACCTGTCAGGCGCTGGAGACGCATGTCCAGAATCGCTTGAGCCTGCTCATTGCTGAGACCAAATCGCTCAATCAAGCCTTCACGAGCTGCTTCTGTCGTCTGTGAAGCGCGAATGAGGGCAATGACTTCATCCAAATGATCCAAAGCGATTCGCAAACCTTCGAGAATGTGAGCACGGGCCTCCGCTTTTTTGAGTTCAAACTCTGTCCGGCGGCGGATAACCGTAACTTGGTGCTCTAGGTAGTAATAGAGCATATCACGCAGATTCAGTATTTTAGGCTCGTTGTTCACGATCGCGAGCATGTTAATACCAAAATTAGACTGCATTGAAGTGTGCTTATACAAGTTATTCAGCACGACGTTCGGATTAACATCGCGTCGTAGCTCTATAACGACACGCATACCGTTGCGGTCAGATTCATCTCGCAGGTCGGTGATGCCGTCAATCCGTTTGTCACGAACGAGCTCGGCAATCTTCTCAACCAGGCGTGCTTTGTTGACCTGATATGGAATCTCGTGCACTACGATTCTGGCTTTGTTGTTGTTCTCTTCGATCGTCGCTTTAGCACGCATCGTTACAGAACCACGGCCAGTCTGATACGCTTGGCGGATACCCGCCCGACCGATGATATAACCTGCAGTCGGGAAGTCCGGGCCCTGGATGTAATCCATGAGCTCCATAGATGTAATATCCGGATTCTGGATGAGCGCCTGAACGCCGTCTATAACTTCACCAAGATTATGAGGCGGAATATTGGTAGCCATACCGACCGCAATACCGGATACACCGTTTACGAGCAGATTCGGGTAACGTGCTGGCAGAACAACAGGCTCCTGCTCCTCACCGTCATAGTTAGGAATAAAATCAATCGTATCTTTATTGATGTCACGCAGCATTTCCATGGCAACTTTGGATAAACGAGCTTCCGTATACCGCATGGCTGCCGCCATATCACCGTCAATGGAACCGAAGTTACCGTGTCCGTCGACAAGCATATAACGCATGGAGAAGTCCTGTGCCATCCGTACCATCGACTCATAAACGGCCGAATCACCATGCGGATGATATTTACCGATAACTTCGCCGACGATTCTTGCAGATTTCTTGTGTGGTTTATCCGGGGCCATTCCAAGTTCGGACATCGCATATAAAATACGACGGTGAACTGGCTTCAATCCGTCCCGCACATCCGGCAGAGCCCGGCTTACAATGATACTCATCGCATAATCCATAAAGGATTCGCGCATCTCCGTACCAATGTCCCGATCTTTGATTTGGGAGAAATTTTCTTCCGCCATGCTGGACCTCCTTCATTTTCCTATCAACCGTGCCTAGATCTATGTGAAAAAAGCAGAATAGTGAACAACGATGCAAATCCATTAATCTTAATTATATTACTTTCACAAAAGGAGCACAATTAAACGTCGCTTGATCACGCGCCATAAAACTGTATATTTTGCAAGGAACTAGGGAAACGCCCTGTCCTCCTCGCTAATTTTCACATACAATGCAGGGCAAAGGATCTCGGAAATCATGATAAACAAATACAAATCTTCACATCTTTATATTATACCATTGTTTGCTTTCCTTGTCCTATGTTTTCAGGACAGGGCAGCGTATCCCCCATGATTTCTAACATAAATAATATTTCCTATCAACCTTATTAAAAATGGAACCGGAAAGGATGAAAATGGTTGACTGTACAACGCGTTTCAAGCAAATGGACAAAAACGAAAAACATCCTCAAGAACAAAGGACTCGCCTCTTATGTGCCGGCTACCCGCCTATACTCGTTCGATGCACTTGAACAAATGCTCGAGACGCATACTCTCGTCTATATTAAGCCGGACCGGGGAACCTACGGCAATGGCGTTATGTGTGTTGAGCTAATCCATATTGAGGAACCAAACAGTTCCACAACACAATCGTATGAGCTCCGCTATGAAACCAAAACCGAACATTTCACAACGCTGGAACAGCTTCACAAAACAATTACTCGCCTCTGTCAAGGCAAGGAGTATCTGATTCAACAGGGCATCCGGATGCTTCACCACAACGGCCGCGCCTTCGACCTGAGAGTACTCGTTCAGAAAAATCCTTTTGGCAGATGGGAAAGCACGGGCATCATCGGCCGTGTTGCCGCCAAAAATAAAATTGTGACAAATCATCATGGCGGAGGGACCATCGAACACTTCAAAAAATTAATGAGTGAACATATGACCTTGTCTGAAGCTGACAATATCCGTAATGAGTTGAATAACCTCGGCGTCAACATCGGTTCACAACTTCAGAAATCGTACCCCAATTTGAAGGAAATTGGTCTCGATGTAGCTATAGATACCAGGTGGAACATTTGGATACTGGAGGTAAACACCAAACCGGCATTATTCCCGTTCAAGAAATTTTTCAAAGATAAAAGCATATACCAAAAAGTGAGAAAATACGCCAATGCTTATGGAAGAAGCACCACCAGGAAAAAGAAAGCAAAATAGCCGAGTTCACTTGCTTCTCCTACAGTGAATAAAAAAAACGTGCAGAAACTCTGCACGCTTTGAAAGGGCGGCGATGTCTTATAGCATCGTGGTCCTTTTTCTATTTCATTTTGGAAACAGAGTTTCCGGTTAAAATGCACTCATTCTGGTTAAAGACATGATTACACATCAAGATTACGAACGAGCTTTGCATGCTCCTGGATAAAATCACGACGTGGTTCTACATTGTCGCCCATCAGCGTATCAAAAATGCTGTCTGCCAAAATAGCGTCCTCGACCGTTACTTGCAGCATGGTCCGGCTTTCTGGGTCCATTGTTGTCTCCCACAGCTGTGCTGCATTCATCTCACCAAGACCTTTATAACGCTGAACGTTAAACTTCGCATTCTCGCCGAATTCCTTGATGATCTCATCGCGTTCCTTTTCTGACCCTGCATAACGGATCACTTTGTTACGCTCCACTTTAAAGAGTGGCGGCTGAGCGATATATACATATCCCGCTTCCACGATCTTCCGCATATACCGATAGAAGAATGTCAGCAGCAGCGTACGAATATGTGCGCCGTCAACGTCGGCATCGGTCATAATAATGACCTTGTGATACCGGGCCTTGCTTAAATCAAAGTCATCACCAATACTGGTGCCCAGCGCCGTAATAATTGCCCGGATCTCTGCGTTGGACAAGATGCGGTCAAGCCGCGCCTTCTCTACATTCAGAATCTTACCTCGCAATGGCAGAATCGCCTGGAAATGCCGATCACGGCCCTGTTTTGCAGAACCGCCGGCGGAATCACCTTCGACGATATACAGCTCACTAATGGATGCATCCTTGGAGGAGCAGTCCGCCAGCTTGCCCGGAAGGGCACTGACTTCAAGCGCGCTCTTACGGCGTGTCATCTCGCGCGCCTTACGTGCCGCTTCACGGGCACGAGAGGCGGATAGCCCTTTTTCCAAAATACGGCGGGAAACAGAAGGATTCTCTTGCAGGAACTCCTGCAGCTTCTCTGCGAACAAGGATTCCACAATTCCGCGGACTTCACTGTTGCCAAGCTTTGTCTTCGTTTGGCCTTCAAACTGAGGCTCTGGAATTTTGACCGAGATAATCGCAGTCAAGCCTTCACGGACGTCGTCGCCCGTCAGATTGGAGCTGTTGTCTTTGATCATGCCTGTTTTGCGGGCATAGTCATTTATGATACGGGTCAGCGCACTCTTGAAACCCGATTCATGCGTACCGCCCTCATGGGTATTAATATTGTTCGCAAAGGAATAGATGTTCTCCGTATAGCTGTCGTTATACTGGAGGGACACTTCTACCTGGATGCTGTCACGGGAGCCTTCAACGTAGATCGGCTCCTCATGAAGGGCTTCCTTCTTCTCGTTCAAGTACTTGACGTATTCAATGATCCCGCCTTCGTATTTGAAATAGTTAGAAGCACCTGTACGTTCATCGGTTAGGGTAAGTGCGATGCCCTTGTTCAGGAAGGCAAGCTCCCGGACCCGGGTAAGCAGCGTATTGTACTCATACTCTGTCGTTTCCGTGAAAATTTCCGGATCCGGCAGGAAGGTTACGGTCGTACCGTGATCATCAGTTTCTCCGACAACTTTAATATCGTATTGTGGAACTCCACGTTGGTATTCCTGTTGGTAGATCTGTCCGTCACGTCTAACCTGAACGACGACTTTGCTAGACAGTGCATTAACGACGGAAACGCCGACACCGTGGAGACCACCAGAAACCTTGTATCCTCCTCCACCAAACTTACCGCCAGCATGGAGTACGGTCATAACAACTTCAAGCGTTGATTTTTTCAGTTTCGCGTTTTCACCGACCGGAATCCCCCGCCCGTTATCGACAACCGTTACACTGTTATCCTGATGAACAACGATTTCAATATGGTCACATATTCCCGCCATTGCTTCATCGATACTATTGTCCACCACTTCCCACACCAAATGATGCAGACCCTTCGCACTAGTGGATCCGATGTACATACCCGGACGCTTCCTTACCGCTTCCAATCCTTCCAGTACCTGAATCTGATTCTCATCATAAGCTGGTTGATTCATAGACATGCTTTCACCTACTTCTACAGATTCTGTCATGCATAAGCAACAAATATGTTTGCTCGTTTCTTCAGGGTTGCAGAAGAAATCGGGGAATAATACACGATGCTCTTCGTCACTACGATGGACTTGGGGTCCTCTTCGCCGATATACTCAACTACCTTATGCTGTTGCGCATACGTGACAAACTGCTTGGAAATTTTCGAGGATTTCTCAATGGAAACATCAAAAATCCCAACCAGCTCCGATGAACGGATAATCTTTTCTCCACCCAAATGAATATATATACGAATCCACTCCTTAAGAGTCTACCTGTCCGCTATGGACATGAAAAATGCTGGCACCCTTCAATTTGTCGGTATTCAAACTTTCAATTCCCGTCGCCGTGATGAATGTCTGCACCTTCGTCTGGAATGTTTCAATCAGCTGAGTTTGACGATAGGGATCGAGTTCCGAGAGCACATCGTCCAAGAGCAGCACAGGATATTCTCCGATTTCCTCCTGTATAAGCTCTATTTCCGCCAGTTTAAGAGACAGCGCGGTCGTTCGCTGCTGGCCCTGTGATCCGTACGTTTGCACTTCCTTGCCGTTTATATAAAAAGCCAGATCGTCTCGATGAGGACCTGCTAGAGTCATACCGCGCCGTATTTCCTGTTCTTTGATTTGTGATAATTTTATCATAAATGACTCAAATAAGACAGCTTCATCTTCTTCCTCCCCGTCCGCAAACGACGGAAGATACTGCAATCGCAGCTCTTCGATCCCATTTGTAATGCCCTGATGGATCGTCTCTGCCCACTTTTGCAGCTTTTTTATAAATTGTTTCCTCTTCTTGACGATTTTAACACCATGCTCCACTAGCTGAATATTCCATACGTCCAGCATCGCCTGTTGTGAAGCATCTTTCCCCCACAGTGTCTTCAGCAAATTGTTACGCTGGAGCAGCACTTTCTGATACTGCTGCAGGTGGAATAAATAGCTTGGGGTTACCTGTCCGATTTCCATGTCAAGAAACCGGCGGCGGACCCCCGGCGTTCCTTTGACGATCTCCAAATCTTCCGGCGCGAACATAACCACATTCAGCGATCCGATAAAATCACTCAGCTTCCGTTGCTCTAGTCCGTTAATCTTAGCCTTCTTCCCTTGTGGTGACAAGGACAGTTCCAACTTCAGAGCGCCGTATTTCTTCTCCACTTCAGCCGATATATGTGCGCTGGCTGCTTCAAAAGAGATGAGTTCCCGGTCTTTGGACGTGCGATGGCTTTTAGTCAGCGCAAGAACGAACAGGGCTTCAACCAAATTGGTTTTGCCCTGTGCATTTTGTCCAATGATGAGATTTACGTCCCCGAAGGAGTCCAGCCGCAATGATTCGTAGTTTCGGTAGTGAAGCAGGCTGATGTTATTAACAAACAAACTTATCCTCTCCCTCGTCTTCCGCTCTTACGCCAAGCGGCTGCGGGAGGCTGATTTACTCCGCGGCTACCTGGAAGGTACCGCAGTCCTCCACCTGGATAATGTCGCCGGGATACAATTTACGTCCGCGCCGCTCTTCCAACTCGTTATTGACCCGGACCGCGCCTTCTTGCAGCAAAGCCTTTGCCATGCCGCCTGTGGATACGCAATCTGCCAGCTTCAAAAACGAATCGAGCTTAATATATTCACTGTGGATAACGATTTGTTTCATGATTTGTTCCTTTCATCCCGTAGCCTGGGGATAACTTTAGTTGGTCGTCCGGTAAGGCAAAATGACGTACATACTCTGACTGTCGTCAAGTGGCTTCAAAATAATTGGACTCATCACACCGGTGAAAGCAATCATCAGCTGCTCGCTTTCGATAATTTTTAAAACATCCAGCATATATTTGGAGTTAAACGAGATTCTTAGCGAT